>NZ_JAAOEN010000009.1 GCF_011320225.1 Phytoactinopolyspora limicola | reverse complement strand
GGGACGGCGAGTTTCAGGGGTATGACCCGGAGTACGTGCACGCAACCATCACGGCGTCGTTAGCTGCTGACCCGGGTGTGGGCGTAGGTGGTCTGGCGGGTGGGTTCGAGGCGTTGGGTGACGTACCCGGGGTGGATGAGTCCGATATCGCGGGCATGCTCCCCGGAACCCGGCTGGCGGTGGTGCTGGACACACTGGCCCTGGCCGAGGTGGGGGTGCACCAGCTCGCTGACACGGTCGCGGGGTGGGAACGGATCATCGCCTGGGCTGCTGCCCGCCAGGCCGACGCGGCCACCGAGTTGACCCGCCGCGACGAGCTAAGCCCCGACGACGACGGTGCCCGGTTCGCGTCGTTGCATCCGGTCCCGGTCACCGCGGCAGCGTTGTGCGCGGTACGACCGTGGACGAAACCCCAAGCGGAGAAACTCGTCGATCACGCGGTCACTCTGGTCGAGGACTACCCCAGGGTCCACCACGCGTTGCGCGACGGCCGCCTGGACATGGTGAAAGCGCGGATCCTGACCCGCGCACTCACCAAATGCGACACCGATGTGGCCGAGCTGATCCAGAACGCGGTCCTCCCGTTCGTCCATGGCTGGACCGACGTGAAACTATCCCGGGTCATCAACGAGCTGCTCCACGAACTCGACGCGGCTGGGGCGAAACGCCGCCACCGCCAAGCCCGCGACCGCCGTGACGTATGGCTACAACCCGGCGACGACGGCATGGCCTGGCTGATCGCCTACCTCCCCGCCGAAGAAGCCACCGCCATCCTCACCGCCCTCAACGCCGCCGCCGACCACCCCCACAACCCAGACCCCGACCACCAGCCGGGCCCGCACTCAAAGCAGAACCCGACCCGGGAACGAGACCAGACCCAAGAGCAAGCCCGAGAGCGGGACCAGACCCGAGAGCAAGGCCGGGAGCGGGGCCAGACCCGAGAGCAAGGCCGGGAGCGGGGTCGGGACCGGCGGTCACGGGCACAACGCCGCGCCGACGCGCTGGCCTCATTCGGGTGGATGTCGCTGACCACCGGACACCTCGGCGGCCAGGTATGCGTTTCATGCGGTTCGGTGGCCGGTGCCCGCCTCGCCCACACCCACGGGCGGCCCCGTCACCGTGAACATCACCGTACCGATGACCACCCTGCTCGGCCTCGACGAACACCCCGCCCACCTCGACGGCTACGGCCCCATCGACGCCGACACCACCCGCACCCTCGCCGCCACCGGGTTCTGGCGCTGGGTCGGCACCCACCCCGCCGGCGGACACGCCCTCAACTACGGCACCACCCGCTACACCCCACCCCAAGAGCTCGTGGACTTCGTCCTCCTCCGTGACCGTGAATGCATCGCACCCGGCTGCCACCACCCCGCCCAACGATGCGAGATCGACCACCGCACCCCCTGGCCCAACGGCCCCACCTCAGCCTGCAACTGCTCAGCCCTCTGCAAACCCTGCCACATACAGAAACACCGAGCCGGATGGACCATCCAACACCTCGGCAACGGCCGCCAACAATGGACCAGCCCCACCGGCCACACACACATGGTCACCCTCCCCCGCATCGCCCCCGACGCACCACATAGACCCGACAAACCCGATGAACCCGATGCACCCGACAAACCCGATGCACCCCCGTTCTAACGGTTACGCCATCGCTACGAATGCTCCCAGCCCAATCATCAGACAGCCGCCGACAGTCCGCTGTCGCGCCTGCCAACCAGTACGGCCGATCAGCCGATCACGCGCCCGCCCGGCGGCCACCGCGACCATAAGCTCCACAGTCAACGCCAGAATCACCGCGACCACCCCGAGCAGGGTGAACACCAGCGCCGGCGCCGCACGTTCGGCGTGAACGAACTGCGGCAGCAGCGCCATGAAGAACAGCGTGGTCTTCGGGTTAAGCACCTGAACGACCACGCCCTGCCGGACCGCGGACCGGGTGCCGGTGCCACGCGTTGCGTGCCGGCCGGCGGACAATCCCGCGCCACACCCGACGTTTCGGTGCCGGATCGCCTGTGCCCCGAGGTAGACGAGGTATCCGGCACCAGCCAGCTTCACCGCGGTGAACGCCACCGGAGAAGCCGCCAGCAGCGCTGACAGGCCAAGCGCCGCGGCCACCACGTGGACTAGAACGCCGAGTGCGTTACCCAACGCCGAGAGAGTTCCCTCTCGGAGTCCCCCGTTGAGGCTTCGGGCCAAGACGTAGATCATCCCGGGCCCCGGTGTGATCACGATGATGATCGTGACGCCAAGGTAGATCAGCCACTCTGTCGATGTCGGCACGACGGCTCCTCCGGCTTGCGCTCGTTCGAGTGCCAGCCTGCTGGCGGCCGCTATACATCGGCTTAACTCCCGCTGATCGCCGCTCCCGGTATGAGAGCAGGACTTCCGGCATACTCAGCTGAACGTCAAGAAGTGCTGGTGCGTCGGGAAGGTCGATGGAGTTTCAGGTTCTTGGTCCGGTCCGGGTCCGGCGGGGCGGCGAGGATGTGCCCTTGGGCGGCGCGCTCCGGCAGGGCTTGCTCGGCCTGTTGCTCGCCCGGGCGAATGAGCCGGTCCCGGTCGACACGCTGGCCGAGGCGTTGTGGGGCTCGGCTCCGGATCCGAAACGGGTGCCGCGGCTCCACATGCACGTGTCCAAGGTGCGCGCGGCACTCGCCGAACCAGACCGGTTGGTGTTCGCCGCGGGCGGTTATGTCATCAACGTCTTGCCGGACGAGCTCGACGCCGAGCTGTTCGAGTCACTCATCGACCGGGGTGTTCAGCTGCGCGGGGCACAGCCCGACCGCGCCGTCGAGGTGCTGCGTGAGGCCCTGGGGCTGTGGCGAGGTGAGGCCTACCAAGGGTTGGACTATCTCGAACTCAGTAGCCCTATTCGGCGGCTGAACGAACGCAGGCTGGTCGCCTATGAAGAGGTCTTCAGCGCCGAGTTGGCCGCTGGCCGGCACGCTCAGGTTATTGGCGAGCTTCAGGATCTGGTCCTACAGCATCCGTTCCGGGAGCGGCTGCACGCGTTGCTGATCACCGCGTTGTATCGGGGCGGACGCCAAGCCGACGCGCTGGCGGCGTATCGCGCGGCGCGTCAGTCGCTCGTCGACGAACTCGGTTTGGAGCCCGGTCTCGAGCTGCGCGCCATTGAACAACGGATCCTCGCCGGTGAGCCGGTAGATCTGGACGGCGCGGGTCAGCGCCGTGGCCACCACATCGACGTCGTCCCTGCTCAGCTCCCACCGGACACCCGCCACTTCGTTGGTCGGGCGAGCGAGCTCACTACCCTCGACCAACTCGTCGAGGCCGATGGCGCCGCCGTGATCGCCACCCTGACCGGAACCGCCGGAGTCGGCAAAACCGCACTCGCAGTGCGGTGGGCACACCGGGCCCGTCATCGGTTCACCGACGGTCAGCTCTACGTAGACCTTCGCGGCTACGGACCAGACGCTCCCGTGCCGGCCGACGACGCGCTGGCGGGGTTCCTCCGGGCGCTCGGGATGGACGGTGCGGCGATCCCCGCCAACCTGTCCGAGCGCACCGCCAGGTTCCGGTCGCTGGTGGACACCCGGCGGATGCTGATCGTGCTCGACAACGCGCGCAGCGTAGAACAGGTCCGGCCGCTCCTCCCCGGATCCTCATCGTGCTTCACCTTGATCACCAGCCGAGACTCTCTGACGGGTCTCGCCGCGCGCGACGGCGCCGACCGGATCAACGTGGATCGGCTCAGCCATGACGAGGCGCACCATCTCCTTGACGAAGTGCTCGACGAGGACGGTGTCGCCGATCCGGACGCACGACACCACCTGATCCAACGCTGCGCTCGGCTACCCCTGGCGCTGCGGATCGCCGCCGAACGGATCCGCGAACGCGGCGGCGATATCGCGGACCTCGTCACCGAGCTGGCCGACGAAGAAACCCGGCTCGACCTGCTCGACGCCGATGGCGACGCACACACCGCCATCAGGGCGGTCTTCTCGTGGTCGTACCGCCAGCTCTCCGCCGATGCGGCCACATTGTTCCGGTTCTACGGCGTGCACTCTGGACCGGACATCGACGTACATGCACTGACCGCCCTGGCCGGCAACCCCGATCTGCGTACCACCCGCCGCCAGCTCGCCGTTCTCGTCCGTACCCACCTGATCGACCACACCCCGGCTCATCGATACCAGCCGCACGACCTGCTCCGTGCTTATGCCGCGGAGCTCGCCATCGAGTCGATTTCCGCCGCTGCGCGCCGCACCGCGCTTGGCCGGCTATTCGACTATTACCTTCGCACCGCGGCGGCCGCCATGGACGTCGCCTATCCCCATGAATGTGATCGGCGTCCGCCGGCTCCCCCACCGGATCCACTTGTCGCCATCCCCGCCCTGACCACCACTGAGCAGGCCACCACCTGGCTCGACACCGAGCTGCCCAACCTCATGGCGGTGGCCCGGAGCAGCCCGGAAGGGCACGTAACGTCACACGTCATAGACCTGTCGGGGATCCTCCGCCGGCACCTGCACACGAGCTGCCACCACTCCGAAGCGATGGCCCTGCACGAACGGGCGCTGTCAGCTGCCCGCGCTGCCCACCATCGCCGCGGTGAGCTGGACGCGTTGCTGGGGCTCGGCGACGCCCACCGGTTCCTGGGTCAATTCGAGGCGGCCGTCGACCGTCATCAGCAGGCTCTCGATCTTGCGTCGGACCTTGGCGAGCAGGCGGCTGAACTCGACGCGTTGCGCGGTCTCGGCCATACCCACCGAGCCGTCGGTCATCACGAGCGTGCGCTGGATCACTACCAGCGGGCGGCCGACATCGCCGCGGCCGCGGGTGACCGCGCCGCTGAACTCGACATCGTGCGAGGGGTTGGGCACTTGCACCGGCTGCTGGGCCGACACGAGCAGGCAATCGATCACTACCACCAGGCATTGCGGATCGCTCGCGACATCGGTGATCTCATCGGCGAGGTCGACACCCTCACCGCTATGGCGGACATCTACCGCCAGCTCAACCAGTGCGAGCTGGCTCTCGACCACGGCCAGGAGGCGCTCGAGAAGGCTCGGTCAATCGGCGGTCGTTCCGGCGAGACCAACGCGCTGCTGGGCCTCGGCCACATCCACCGGGTTCTGGGCCGGCCCAAGCTCGCCCTCGACCACTACGAGCAGGCGCTGCGGATCGTGCGGAGCACCGGCGACGCCGTGAACGAGCTGCGCGCCCTGATGTGTCTGGGCGACGTTCACCGGCGGGAGGGCCGCCGCCGCGAGGCGGTGGATTGTTTCCGGCAGGGCCTCGACCAAGCGGGCCTGGTCGGGAACCGCAATTGGCAGTTCGAGGCCGCGCAAGGATTGGGCCGTCTCCACCACGCCGACGGAGACGCCGATCAGGCGCTCATCTACCATCAACAGGCGCTCGACCTCGCTGTCGATCTCGACCAGCTCTTGGACCAGGTCCGCGCCTACGACGGCCTGGCCCGGGCCCACCGCGCTCTTGGCGGCGACGAACTGGCCCGTCAGTACTGGGTGCAGGCACTGGACATCCTCGCCGACCTCGGCACGGAGCACTCCGAAGAGGAAGAGGCCACGGCCCCTGCCATGCGCGCGCAGCTCGCCAGTCTCGACGTCAGCCTTTGATACCGGACATGGTGACGCCCTCCCGGAAGTACCGCTGCCCCACCAGGTAGGCGGCGAAGATCGGCACGAACGCCACCACCGACCCGGCGAGTACCACGTTGAGCGGGACGTTCTGCTGATGCAACGAGGCGATACCGACGGTTAAGGTCCACATGTCGTTGCTTCGGCCGACGATCAACGGCCACAGGAAGTCGTTCCAGTGCCATAGGAAGACGAACGTGCCCAAGGTGGCCAGGATCGGTTTACATAGCGGGAGCACCATGGTGGTGAACATCCGCCACTCGGACGCACCGTCGATCTTCGCCGCCTCGAACAGTTCGTCCGGCAGGCCACCGATGAACTGCCGCATCAGGAACACCGCCTGGGCATTGGCCAGCGTTGGCAAGATCAGACCCCAGTAGGTGTCCACACCACCGGCCTGGGCGATGATCACGAAGGTCGGGATCAGCGTCACGTGGTACGGCACCATCACCATCGCGATGAACGTCCAGAACATCGCCTCCCGGCCAGGGAAGCGCTTCTTGGCGAACGCGTATCCGGCCATCGCCGACATCAGCAGCACACCTACCACGCTGACCAGCGAGTACACCGCGGTGTTGAAGGTCCATTGCAGTAGGTTCTGGCCGGACAACACGCGGTCGTATGCTTCGGTGGCGAGGTTCCACGGCAGCAGGCTCCCCGGAAACTCGATGGCGGCGGCCGGTTTGAGGCTGAGCACCACCATCGCGTAGAACGGGAACAGCGTCACCACACTCGCCACCGCCAGGAGCGCGCCGCGGGCCACCTTGCCCCGCCGCGATGGCTCCAGCGCCTGGTATGCCCGCCGCCTCATCGGTCCCTCCCGATCACCCAGCGCTGGATCAGCGCCACCACCAACGTCATGACGAACAACGCCACCCCGATAGCGCTGGCATAGCCGAGGTTGAAGTACCGGAAACCCTGTTCGTACAGCTCGTAGACGAGTGTGTAGCTGGCCCGGGCGGGGCCGCCACCGGTCATCACGTACACCAGGTCGAACACCTGGAACGACGCGGTGGTCTCGATGACGGCCAGGAAGAACAGCGCCGGCCGGAGCTGGGGAAACACGATGTAGCGGAAGCGCTGCCAAGCGTTCGCGCCGTCGGTGAGCGCGGCTTCCTCCAGCTCCCTGGGCACGTCCTGAAGCCGGGCCAGCAGGATCAACATCCCGTAGCCGAACCGCGACCACACCGCCACGACCACCAGCGCCGGCAGCACCAGGTTGGGGTTGCCCAGCCAGGTCTCCTCGGGCAGGCCGAGCCGTCCCATCAACGACGACCACGGACCGTTGCTGGAGAAGATCCAGGTGAACACGGTCGCGGCCAGCACGAGGCTGGTGACGACGGGCAGGAAGAAGATCGACCGGAACAGGCCGACCCCGCGGAAGGCCCGCCGCACCAGCAGCGCCATACCTACTGACATCGCCAGCGACACCGGCACCGTCATGACCGTGAACATCACGGTGACCTTGAGCGCGCTCCAGAACACCGGATCGTCCAGCATCCGGCGGAAGTTCTCCAGCCCGAGCCAGTTCGGGGTGGCGCCGATCGTGTAGTCGGTGAAGGCGAGCGCCATGCTGGCGATCGCCGGCCCGAACCGGAACGCGAGGAACACGATGAACGCGGGCAACACGAACAGCAGCCCGATGCGTGCCTCGCGCCGGGCGAGCACCCGTTGCGCGGTGCGAGCCCGCGACGGCTCATCGGACGGCGTCACCGGCCGGGTCCGGGAATCGTGTGGGTGTGTGGTGGTCATCGTTAGTCGAACAGATTCGCGGCCGCGTTCTCGGCGTCCGCCAACGCCGCCTCGGGCGTCTTCTGGCCGGTCAGGGCAGCCTGGATCTCGGGTGCGAGCAGGCCCATCACCTGGCGGGCATGTTCGTGTGGTGTCCCCGCGGTGGCGGCATCCAGGTGGGTCTCCATCTCCGCGTACCGGGTGTCGTCGGCATACAGGGAGTCGTCCAGGGCGTACGGCGAGAAGTAGCCGGAGGCGACGACGTACTCGCTGGTCACTGCCTCACTGCTGACGTACGACACCCACCGGCCGGCGGCGTCGGCAGCGGCGTCGCCGGGGTCGGCCATGATCGACAACGCGCCGACGGTGCCGTAGGCGATGCTCTCCCGCTGGCGCAGCGGGGGCAGCACCACGATGTTCTCTTCACCCCAGAACGGTTCGAGGTCGGCGGGAACCTGCTGCCACGTGCAGCCGATCTGCCCCTTGGCGGTGTTGGTCTGCTCGAACGCCGGGATGGTGGTGAGCAGATCCCGTTCGACGTAACCTCCGTCGGCGAGTTCGACGAGCAGGCTCAGCGCGGCGACCCCGGCTGGGCTGTTGAACGCCACCGCGGAGCCGTCGTCGGTGAACACGTCGCCGCCGGCCTGCCAGAGCAGCGGGTAGAACGAGGTGTTGAGGGTTGCGTCGACCGATCCCCAGTAGTTGGTGACGTCGTACCCGGCGTCCTTGAAACTCGGCGCCAGGGCGAGCAGGTCGTCCCAGCTCTCTGGATAGTCGGCGCCGACGTCGTCGAAGGCCGCCTTGTTGCACACCAGCGGGTTGATGCTCATCAGGATCGGCGCGCCGAGCAGCTGCCCATCCATACTCACCGACTCCACCGCGTTGGGCCGGTAGGCCGCCAGCGCCGTGTCGTCGAGGTACTCGTCGACGGGTGCGAGGGTGTGTGCGTACTGCGGGATCTGGTCCGGGATCAGATAGACGACGTCGGGGGCGGTGCCACCGGCGAGTGCGGTCCCGAGCGCCTCGTCCCGGTTCGCCCACGGGTAGATCTCGACCTTGACGGCGATGTCGGGGTTGTCCGCCTCGAACGCGGCGACCTGCTCGTCCCAGAACGCGCTGTGGTCAGCCTCGTCGAAGATCACCGGGTACATCCACATGGTGATCTCCTGGGTGTCGCCGCTGCCGCCGTCGCCCGTGGCCGCGTCGTCGCCGCCGCACGCGGCGAGCAGGAGGCCGGACACCACCGTCAGGGCGCCAAGTCTCGTAGTGCGTCGTCTCATGATCGGTCTCCTCATGTCTGGTGACACCGGATGATGGGTGTGGTGGCTGTCCACCGGTTACGGCTGCGGGACCTGCACCACGGCGCCGTTCTTCCTGGACTTCTCCGCCGCGAAGACGGCGAGGTGACTCTCGAGTGACTCCAGTGGACCGGAGCGGATGTACGTTGGATCGCCGGTGGCTACCGCGCGGACGAAGGCCTCCATCACGCCGGCGTCGCCGCCACCGTGTCCCTCCCCCGCGTTCATGCCGTCCCGGATTCCCGCGTCGGTGTGGCGGACCGAGCCGTCGCGGAAGTTGACGACACGTACCTGTTCGCCGTCGCCTTCCAGGCACCCGTGGGTGCCGAAGAGCCGGGTCTGGCGATGGGTCTGTTCGCTGAACGCGGTCATGGTGAACGTGCCGGCTGCTCCGCCGTCGAACTCCATGGCGACCACCTGGTGGTCGACGACGTCGTTGCCGCCGGCGTACACACACCGGCCGAACGGTCCGGTGCGCAGCGCGTCGATGATGCCGGCTTCGTCGTCGGCGTCGGTGATCACGTCGACCGGCCAGACCGGTCCACGTTCCCGTAGCGTGCCCAGGTAAAGCCGGGGCGCGGAATACGGGCACGACGATTCCACCGGGCAGTCGAGACACCGCTCGGTGGCGCCGTCGGGCCGGTTCTCCGGCCGGAAGTGCCGCAGCGATCCGAAGCTGGCGACGGTCCGGATCCCGAGGCCGGTGACATACGTGAGCCAGTCCAGGTCGTGGACCGACTTGGCCAGCAGCATCGGGGTCGCCTCGGCTTCCCGGCTCCACGGCCCGCGGACATAGGAGTGGGCCGCGTGCCACCAGCCGACCGGCTCGAGATGCTGGACGTCGACGATGTCGCCGAGGACGCCGCTGTCGACGACGGACTTCACCAGGTCGGTGTACGGGGTGTACCGCATGACGTGGCACACGCCGAACAACACGTCCGCGCCGTCGGCGGCCCGCAGCACCTCCCGGCATTCCGCCTCGGTCGGGGCTACCGGTTTCTCGAGCAGGACGTGGTATCCCGCCTCGATGAACGCGAGGGCAGGTTCGACGTGGTGGCGGTCCTGGGTGGTGATGACCACCGCGTCGGCCAGCCGCCGACCATTCTCCGCGGCCAGCAGCTCGCGCCAGTCCGAGAACTCGGCGGCGCCACTGTCCGCGGCGACGATGGACCGCTGATGGGTCCGCGGCTCGGCCACCGCCGTGATGCGGGCCCGCTCGGGATGTTCGCGCACCCAGGGGCTGTATGCCCGGCCACGGTGGCCAGCGCCGACGAACGCCACCCGCACCGGTTCGGGTCTGCTCATGTGGTTGCCTTGTGGCCCGCGACCGCCGGAACCGCGGGCGACCGCAGCTCCCCGTCGGTTTCGAAGAGCGTCTGGTCTACCCGGTCCAACGCGAGGTGAACCGCACCCAACGCGACGCATTCGTCTCCCAGCGGCGACGGGCGCAGTTCGGGAACCCGGACACACATCGACCGCAGCCCGGCTTCCAGCCGCGGTAGCAGGATGTCGGCCGACCTCGCCAGTCCGCCGCCCAACACCACGATCTCTGGGTCGAGGGTGGCCACCATGGTGGCGGTTCCGGCAGCGAGGTCGGATGAGAAACGGTCCACCGACAGGATCGCCTGGGTGTCTCCCCGACGGGCCGCGGCCAGCACGAGCCCGGCAGCGTCCTGCGGGGCGGCACCATCCGGTACCGCCGGGCTGCGGGTGAGGTGGTCCGGCGCGGATTCCCAGGCGGCCATCGGCAGCAAGCCGATCTCGGCAGCGGCACCACCGAATCCACGATGGATCCGGCCACCGATGATCAGCGCGCCGCTGACCTGGAGACCGGCGTGGACGTAGACCGCGTCGGAGATGTCCTGCGCGGCGCCTTTGCGGTGTTCGGCCAGCGCCGCCACCCGGCTGTCGTTCTCCACGCCAACCGGCCCCTGACAATGGGTGCGCAGATGTCCAGCCAGGTCGACGCCGGTCCAGCCGGCGGCCAGGTTGGACAGAGTGACGGTTCCGGCCGGGTCGACAACGCCGGTGGTTCCCGCGCCGATGGCCCAGAGGCTGGTCGCGTCGATTCCCGCGGTGTGCATGCACTCGGCCAGGACGTGGTCGAGCGCGGCCAGCCGCTCTTCTCTTGGCGTCTCCGGCTGGACAGCGGTGTGCGTCGCGGCGAGGACGTTGCCGCTGAGATCGGATACGGCCGCACGGACATGGTGAAGTCCAACGTCGAGACCCGCGACGTATCCGACCTCCGACCGGAAACGGACTCGCCGCGCGGGCCGACCGACCGTGCCGGCGGCCGGCGGGACGTCGGCGATCCAGCCTTGGGTGAGCAGCTCCGCCGCGAGGTCCTCAACTGATGCGCGCGACAACCCGGTCCGGGTGGCAAGCTCGGTCAACGTCAGCGGCATCCCGGCGGCGCGCACCGCATGTAGGGCGCTGAGAGCGTTCATCCGCCGGAGCCGGCTCAAGTCGACGCCAGCCGCTTGCCGTTTCATCGCTACTCCCGTCGTCGGATTGAATATCCATAGAGTTCATGAAAACTAATCCAACGTCAAGCCCCGACACTCGACGATCAACACCAAGCTCGCACCGTTACATCGCCATAACCTTGCTGATGATCACCGAAAATGGGACTTGCGCCGATGTCGAATGCATGGCTATTTTCATGAAGTCCACGAAAATTGGGCATCGGGTCGGCCGCATCTATAGCCGAATGCTCCACCGATCGACCCCCACCGCACGTGAGAGGTGATCGACGCATGACCCAGAACGTCTCCAGTCACCCGAAGTCGACCGGCCGTCGGCGATTCCTGCGGGCTTCGGCCTTCGGCGGACTGGCCGTCGCCGGCGGCACCTTGGCCAGTCAGCCCGCCGCCGCCGCACCGCCGAAAACCGGGCAGCCCGTTCAGCACGTGCCCACCGTGGCCGAGCTGAGCGCACTCGACCCGAAGCGCCTCGATGACGGGACGCTCATGCACGTGGACGGACACCACGACGCCGGCGACGGTGGCCACCGGCTGATCCGCTGGGACGCGGCCAGCACGGCCGAACCCAACGGCGGTACCGTCATCGCCCTGGACTCCAGTCCGGCCAAGGGCCGGTGGCACGTCCTGCATTCCGGCGTGGCCGACTTCCGCTGGTTCGGACTGACCGGGCCGGACTCCCCCGCCGACGACGCCCTCGACGCCCTGGTCAGCGACGCCACCGTGCACCGGATCGAGGCACACACCGACCTCAACTTCGTCCGCCGGCATACGTTCACCCGCAGCGACCTCGTCCTCGACTTCGGCGGGCACACCGTCACCACCGACGGCATCGAAGACGCACCCGAGAACGACCCGTTCGCCGCGGTGATGTTCTTCCGCGGCGACGTCACCGACGACGTCCAGCAGGTCAGTCTTACCGCGACCATGCCCGACCTCCTCGACGTGTTCGAGGTCGCCGACTCGTCGGCGTTCGCCGTCGGCGAATGGTACGCACTCGAGGTCGACGCGCTGGCCGGACGCTGGGAGCGGGAACTACAGCGGCTCGTGATGATCACCGAGATCGTCGACGGCACCCACGTCCGGGTCAACTACAAGAACGGCTGGGAGCTGGAACCGGGACGGACCCTGACCTGGACCAGGATCGAGCCGGTGCAGCGGGTCCACATCCGCGACATGCGCTTCGAGGGGGTCGCCGATGGCGACCAGTTCACCGGGTCACACCCGATCGCTTATGAATACGCGGTCTCCTGCGACGTCTCGGGGGTCGACGCCTGGGGAACGTTCTGGCCGGTGATCCAGCGCCGCTGGTGCACCTACTTCCGCACCGAACAATGCACGCTGACCAATCCCGCCTCGGTGACCTGGGGCGGCGCCGGGTATCTGACGCAGCAGATCTACTGCCTGTACGGGCACGTCGTCGACTGCACGACGTCCAACGCCCGGCACCTCAACGACTGGACCGCGTCCGCGTACTGCTACGTGGAGAACTGCCACGGCGACGGCGACGACCAAGGCCCGTTCGTCACCCACGGACAGTACGAACACGACCTCGTCTACACCGGGAACTCCGGGCTGATGACCTTCGCCAACAGCGGCGCCGCGTGGGGTTCCGCGGCCAAACGGATCACCGTGCGCAAACACGTGTGTTCGTGGTTCGTCGCCCGCGTCCGGGTCACCGACCTGACCCTCGAGGACGTCCAGGTGATCGGTAAGGCCGGCCTGTCGGGTTCCGGCATGATGTGGGTCAACGCCGACGGCGTCCAGCTACGCGGGTGCCAGGCCGACGACACGCTGATCATCTCGCAGGCATCCTCGCTCTCGTCCCGGGCGAACATCATCGAAGGATCGACGTTCCGGCTGCGGGAACGCAGCGACATCATCCGGGCCAACGTGTCGGCGCCCGTGCACATCGTCCGCAGCGAACTGCGCGGTCTCGACGGGCACACCTTCAGCGGCAGCGGACCGCTCCACGTCACCGACTCCGTCCTGGCCGGGTCCGCCGAATCCGCGCCGTGCACCGTGGCCGGTGACCTCACCATCACCGGCGGCGAGCTCCGTGACACCGGGATCACCGCGCTGGCCGATGACGATCAATCCGTGCGGATCGGTGGTGGTTGTCGGATCAGCGGCGCCAACTCCACGCAGGTGTTCGTGTCCCGTGGCGACGGCGACGGTGTCCTCACGCTCGACCTGTCCGGTGTGGTCAGTACGGCTGGATCGGACGACGTCGCGCACGTGCGGCTGGAGGCGGGCACCAACCGCTACGTCAGCGTCGGCTCGTCGTTCACCGGCGGACAGCTCCGGCTGGAGTCCGGGGCGTTCGGCGACGGCTCCCACCTGCTCCACGCGAACTGCGTGGAACGTGGGGTCGATCGGGCCGCGCTGCCGGACGAGGCCGATCATGTTCAGCACGGCGGCACCATGATCGTGGCCTGACGTCACCCGGTCAGCCCGGCTGTAGAACGCGGTCAGGCCTTCAGCTCGCGGAACTGGGAGACGGCGGTGAGGAGCACCGTCGCCTCCCAGAGCCGCAGCGCATCTTCCGGCCCGGGCACGTCCGCCAGGACCGGCCCGAAGATCGCCCGGGGCGGGCGGCCGGGGCCGGCGAGGGCGAGGATTGGTGTTCCGACCTCACCCTGAACCTGCCCGATGCCGTCACGGTGGGATGCCAACAGCGCGTCGTCGTAGTGGGTGCCGTCGCCGGCAGCGGCCAGCGTCGTCGGTAGGCCGGCCCGGCGTAAAGCGTCGTCGAAGTCGCCGATCCACTCCCGTTGCGATCCGTCGGCGTCGGTCCACAACATGTCGTAGAACGCACCCAACGCGGCTGACCCATGTTCGGTTTGCACGGCTGCGGCAACCCGGGCCGGAATCCACAAATACCCGGACTCGTCGCCCTCGGGGTCGACGTCCTTGTCCGCGTTGAGTATGGACAGGCTCATGACCCGCCACCGCACCACGACCGGACGTCGTGCCGCAACGTCGACCATCCACCGAGCCGTATTGCGGCTGAGCGGACATGAGGGGTCGAGCCAGAAGTCGACCGTCCACTCTTGCCCCGGCTGTTGCCCCGACGTCACCGAACCCCCTATGCCACCGGACCTGCTATGCCACCGGACCTGCTATGCCATGGTGAGCACGATCTTGCCACGGCCGTGCCCGGCCTCGAGTTCACGGTGGGCGTCGGCGGCCCGACCAAGCGGATACGTGGAGCGGACCAGCGCGGTGAGACGACCATCGGCGTACAACCTGACGAGTCGGTCCAGCCGGGCAGCCGAGCGGGCCCCCGACAACGTGGCGACGCCGACCTTCGGGCCCCGCTCGTGTTCGTAGAGGGTGCGGGTCCGGCTCAGGTCCTTGGCCAGCTCCACCGTCGCATCGAGCGCTTCGCGACCGGCACCGTCCAGCACGACGTCCACTCCGCCAGGCGCCAGCGCCCGCACCTGATCCACGAGGCCGGAGCGGTAGTCGACCGGCTCGGCTCCGAGTTCCCGCAGGTAGTCGTGGTTCTCCGGGCGGGCCGTGCCGATCACCCGGGCGCCACGGAGCCGGGCGAGTTGCACCGCGAACCCACCGACGTTGCCGGCCGCGGCATGCACGAGGACGACGTCATCGGCCGTCGGCGCCAGCTCCTCCCAGGCCATTTCGGCGGTCTGGGCACCAGCGGTGAACCCACCGGCCACCTCCCACGGCATCGTCTTCGGCTTGTGGACGATCTGGTCTCCCCCCACCACCACCTGCTCGGCGTAGCAGCCCATGAAGTTGAAGCCCAGCACCTCCATACCCGGCTGCCACTCGGTGGCACCGTCGCCGGCCGCGTCGATCACCCCGGCGAACTCGTTACCCGGCACCGGTGGCAGCGGATCGGTGACATACCCCGGCCGCCATCCGGATCGGATCGCGAGATCGATCGGCTGGACACCCGCGGCTCGGACGCGGACCCGTACCTGTCCCGGGCCGGGCTGGGGGTCGGGTTGCTCGCGTAGTTCGAGCACCTCCGGGCCCCCGGGGGTCGTGACGTAGGCGACCTTCACCGAATTCTCCTCTCCTTGGGCGCACCGGCCACCCTGCTACATCAAGTCCACTTGATGTCAAGGTGGTCGCATTCCGAGGTGAGGTCAGCCCTTGATCGCCCCCGCCGAGAGCCCGCGGACCAGGTAGCGCTGGGCGAACAGAGCGAACACCAAGGGCGGCAGCACCGACAGGACCGTCGTCGCCGAGATATCTCCCCAGCGGATCCCGGTGCTGGTGACGAAGTTCGCCGCGCCCACCGTCACTGGTGTGGCCTCGCTGGAGGTCAGGATCACCGCGAACAGATAGTCCGACCACGCGGTGATGAACACCAGCACGGCCACCGCCGCGAGCGTCGGCGCCAGCAGCGGAAGGACGATTCGGGCGACGATCCGGTAGTCCGAGCAACCGTCGAGCTTCGCCGCTTCCTCGATCTCGTGCGGCACCTCCCGGATGGCACTCATGACGAGCAACGTGCCCAGTGGCAGCGAGATGAACGTGTTGGCCGTGACCATCCCGGGGATCGTGTCGTACAGCCCGGTCCGGCTGAACAGCAGGAAGAACGGCACCGCGAAGAAGATCACCGGGATCAGCCGCAACGCGGCGATGCCTTTGAGCAGATGCCCCCGGCCCAGCCCCAGCCGGCCCATGGCGTACGCACCGGGCACGCAGATCACCAGGATCGTGACCACGGTGCCGATGGAGATCAGGGTGCTGTTGAGGAAGTACCGCGGGAAGTCGTAACCCGCCTGGCCCATCGCGTTGGCGTAGTGCTCCAGGGTCAACGTGTCGGGCACCCGCAACGCCGACCGCGCGATGTCCGCGTCGGACTTGAAGCTGGTCAGCAGGGCGAAGAACAACGGGAGGTTGAGCACGGCGGCGATCGCGGACACCGCGGCGGTGACGCCCCAGGCCCGCCGTCGGCGACGGGGTACCACCGGTGTGCGCGGCGGTGTCACCGTCGTCCCGCGACCGTCGGAGATGGTTTCCAGCGCCACTTCTCAGCTCCTTGCCGGATCCGCCAGTCGCCGGACGACGACGGGCACAACGGGCAACAGAATCAGGCAGACCACCACCGACGCCGCGGCGGCGATACCGAAGTTGCCACTGGAGAACGCCTTGTAGATGTAGATGCTCACGTTGGTGGTGTAGTCACCTGGCCCGCCGCCGGTGAGGACGTAGACGACGTCGAACGTGCGGAACGCGTCGACACCCCGTAGGAACGCCGTGACCACCGCCACCGGCAGCAGCAGCGGCACGGTGATGGCCAGCGCCGATCTCCAGTAGCCGGACCCGTCGATCGAGGCCGCCTCGTACAGCTCGTCGGGAACCGACTGCATACCCGCGTAGAACAGCAGGAACGCGAACGGCGTCCATTGCAGCACATCCAGCAGCAACAACATCGGAACGACGGCGTCGGTGCCGAACAGCGAGATCTCCCAGCCGAACACGCTCAGCACCGAGGGCACCAGCCCGATGTCCTGGTTCAGCAGCAGCCGGAACATGATGCCCATCAGCGCCGGAGCGATCATCACCGGCAGGATCGTCAGGCTCAGCAGCAGCCGCTTCCCGGGGAACCGCCGGTTGAACAGCAGCGCGAGCAGGAAACCCAGTATCAGCTCAACCGAGGTCACCACGACGGTGTAGATGACGGTGAACCGGACCGCCCGCCAGAACGAGCTGTCCTGCACCACCGCGGCGATGTTGTCGAGACCGATCCAGGACGGGTCGGGGTTCAGCAACGACCGGTCCTGGCCGGCCACGAACAGGCCGTAACCGAGTGGGAAGAGCACCACCGCCGCCAGGAAGATCAGCAGCGGTGCTCCCAGTACCCACCGGGACCGGCTGGCCCGGTTCGGCCGTACCAGCTGACTCATACGTCCGCTCAGCCCGCGTCGACAAGCTGGGCTATCGCATCGTCGGCGGCCGCGAGCGCGGCGTCGACATCACCCTGCCCCACCCAGGCGGCGCTGAGGGTGTCGGCTAGTGCGACGTAGATGTCGTAGGTGCGCGGCAGCGCCGGCGGCGAGTAGCCGTACTCGTCCAGGTGATCGGCGATGTAGGGGAAGATCGGGTTCTGATCGGCGTGTGCTTCCAGGATCGACGGGTTCGACGGGATGGCGCCCGCCGCGGCGTAGGCGCTCATCGCCTCGTCGGTGGCCAGGTACTCCAGCCACGCCGCCGCGGCGTCCTTACGGTCGGAGTCCTTGTTGATGCCGACGGCCAGGGCGTGCACATGAGTCCGGTGCTCCGGCCCCGGAACCGGCGCGATCCCGATCCGCCCGGCCGTCTCCGGCGACTGCTCCGGGTCGTCCAGCTCGGCGTAGGCGGCCGACCACTGGATGGCGAACGCGGCACTACCCGACGTCAGCGCCGCCTGAGTTTCGGGGAACTCCGCCTGCGACGAGTCCGGTGAGGTCAGGCCTTTGTCATAGATGGTCCGGTAGACCTCGACGGCGCGCCGCCCGGCGTCGCTGGACAGCGCTGGAGCGCCACCGTCATCGAGCCAGCTACCACCCTCCGACCACAACACGTTGTTCCAGATCATGGTGTTGAACAGCAGGTTCCGCGCCTGAAGGGCGGTGCCGTACCGGGTGGGCGAGTCCGGGTTGTGCGATTGCGTGAAGTAAGCGGCCGCGACGATCATGTCGTCCCAGTCCCATTCATCGGGGTGCTTCGGAGTCATGCGCTGACCGATCAGCTGCTCCGCGAGGTCGCCGTAGACGTCGTGCGCGGACTCGTCGTCGAGGAGACTGTCGATGAGATCGGTGCGGTAGATCAGGAAGTGGTTGCTGACGTCGAGCGGAAGCGCATAGGTCGTGTCCTCGACCGTCAGCGACTCGGTGACCACCGGGAAGTAGTCCGACACGTCGACATCCAGCGGCTCGAGATAGGGGGCATGCTGGGCGATGAGGTAACTCGCGGTGAAGTAGACGTCGAACTCCGACGACGACTGCGACATCAGGGTGGCTTGTTTGGAGAAGGTGTCGCTGCGGCTGAGCAGGGTCATGTCGACCCGCACGCCGTCGGTCTGGCCCTGGCCCGTGTTGTATTCGTCGACCACCTGCTGCATCGCCTCACCTTCGGGCCCGGGCCAGAGGACCATCTTGACGGTGCCGTCGGAGGCCGAGTCACTATCACCTCCGCCGCACGCGGCAACGAGTACGCCGGTAATCAACGCAGCACTGACTGCACGCGACCGCTTGCTCATACTCACTCCTCATGGGGGTCTCCGCGTATCCGCGGAAGCTTGATGTCTAGACTTGTAACTATCAAGTCTAGACTTGTGGGACCGTAGTTGATAACGTCCAGGGACGTCAAGACCCGGGGTACGAAGGAGCGAACGTTGGCCGACCCAGCGGCGAGACCGGCAGCGAAGCCACGACGCCTCGCGATAGACCTGGGGCAATCCGGGTGCCGCGTGCGCATCGACAACGACGGATCCGCCGAGCCCACCGTCATCAACCTGCCCGGCGTCGGCCCTGGCAGCGCGCCTGCCGAGAGCCTATCGACGCACCTCATCAACCACCTGACCGAACGGTTGTCACCCGATGCCGGACTCCACTCCGTGGCCATCGGGGCCACCGGGCTGCATGGCCGGCAACTAGACCTGACCACGGTGTTCACCCGGTGGAGCAACGCCTACGGAGTGCACCGGCTACTCGTCGCCGACGACGGCACCACGGCCCACCTCGGCGCACTGCGTGGTTCCGACGGCGTCGTCCTCTCCGCGGGAACCGGAAGTGTGGCGCTCGCGACCGGGCCAGGTGGTTCGGCACGAGTGGACGGGGTCGGCTACCTGCTGGGCGACGACGGCAGCGGCTACTGGATCGGACGCGCTGGCCTGGCCGCCGCACTACGACACCGGGACAGGCGTGGACCGGCCACCGAACTGTCCCGGCTGGCCACCCAGCGGTTCGGGGAGCTCGATTCGCTACCGCGCACGGTGCAGGACAGCAGCACACCCACGGCCGACATCGCGCGGTTTTGCCCCGACGTCGCCGCCGCGGCACACAACGCGGATCCGGTGGCCCGAGCCATCTGGAACGAGGCCGGTGCGCTGCTGGCCAGAACCATCGTGGCCGGCGCGGCGGCGGTTGACGCCCCTGCCGACGTGCAGGTCTCGTGGGTCGGCGCGCTGTTCGACGCCGGACCGATCCTCGTCGAACCACTCATCGGCGAGCTTCGGCATGCCCTCCCCCACGCACGTGTGATTCCCGCCGCTGGCACCCCACTCGACGGGGTGACCCGGTTGCTGCACGATGAGATTCCCGCAGAGATCGCGGCACTCGTCTCCACGATCGAACGAGAGGATGGATGACCCAACGATGCTCGAGAGCCTGATCCCTCGCGGCGGCGTGATCGTTTCCTGCCAGGCGCCGGTTGACTCTCCGTTACGCGGCCCTCAGCACATGGCCGCCATGGCCGCCGCGGCCGAACTCGGCGGAGCGGTCGCCATCCGGGCCGAGGGGCGGGCCGACGTCGCCGCGATCGTCCAGGCCACCTCCATCCCGGTGATCGGCATCCGCAAGGTGACACACGGCGACGATTCGGTGTTCATCACCCCGTCATTCGGCGACGCACACGACCTGGCCAGCGCCGGAGCCGCCATCATCGCGCTCGATGCCACACCGCGGCCGCGCCCCGGCGGGGAGACGCTGGACACCATCGTCGACCGGATCCACCGTGACCTCGAGCGGCCCGTGATGGGCGACGTCGACTCCGTCGAGTCGGCCCGCTTCGCCCTGCGATGCGACGTGGACGTCCTCGCCACCACCCTGTCCGGATACACCGGTCACCGGCAGTCGGACACCGTCGACATCGATCTCATCGCCGACCTCGTCGCCATCAGCGATCGCCCGGTCATCGCCGAGGGCCGGATCTGGACCACCAACGACCTCACGGCGGTGCTCGACGCGGGTGCGTACGCCGCCGTCATCGGCACCGCGATCACCAACCCCTGGTTGTCCACCCAACGTTTCGTCGATACCGCCAAGAACCACCCGGAGGCCTGATGGGCACCGAACGCCGGACCCGTACGCCGAAATACCTGCAGATCAACGACCAGCTCACCGCCATGATCGCGGATATGGAGCCGGACACCTTGCTCCCCAAGGAACTGGAGCTGGCCGAGACGTTCTCGGTGAGCCGGGAGACCCTTCGGCAGGCGTTGCAACTTCAGACTTCCGCCGGTCGGATCTACTCCATCAAAGGCAAAGGGACGTTCGTCGCCCGGCCGCACATCTCCAAGGGCGACAAACTCACCTCGTTCACCGAAGACATGGAGGCGCGAGGGCTGACGCCCAGGTCACGGGTGATCTCGGCGCGGGAGATCACCCCGGACACCGACACCGCCCATGACCTCGAGCTCGACGACGGCCGCACCGTCTTCGAGATCGTTCGGATCCGGTTGGCCGACGACGTACCGATGTGCCTGGAGACCTTCCAGACCCCCACGTCGTTCTTCCCCACCCTGCTGGAACTACCACTGACGGGCTCGATCTACGAGCTGTTCCGCACCCACGGCCGGATCAGCATCACCAACACCGAGCAGCGCATCACCGCCGCGCTTGCCAAGAAAGCCCAGGCCGACCTGCTCGGCGTCCGGCCGCGCAGCCCCGTCTTGCTGGTCAACCGGGTCAGCAGCGATCAGCGCGGCCGACTGATCGAGCGCACCGAGTCGGTCTACCGGGGCGACCGCTACGACTTCCGGCTCTCGGCCCGGCGCGACGGCCGCTAACCCACCGCGCTCAAGCCGGTGCGGACAGGGAAATCGACAGGCGCCCGCTCGGGGGTTCGACGAGATCTCAGCAGGTCCAAGCTGATCCGGCCGACCACGGTGGTCAACCAGCACGCGGTACGGATCGGTGGCGTAGACCGTCACGTACATGATGGTGGTCAGCATCCTGGCCTCGCTTCGTGTTTGGACCCCGTCTAGGACTTCCTGGCTTCCAATGACGGGTACCAGCCCGAAACGCCCCGCCATCCGTCACTAGAAGCCAGCAAGAGATCGCACGGCGGCTTCTGACCAGCTCTGAAATGATGTGGGCCGACGCCATCGGCATCGTGGTCACCATCCTCGCGGTGATCCTGGTGACCCGCCGGCGGTTGTGGCACCGGACCGGAACGCTAGCTTGCGGGGGTCAATGTGTACCGGGCCAACCTCCAGGCACCATCTATCTGGTCGGCCTGACCAGGTGCGGCCGGCTCGGGACGTCCTGGTTTCTAATGACGGATAGCAGTCAGAAACGCCCCGCCATCCGTCATTAGAAACCAGCAAGAGGTCGGGCCTACGGGCTGAGCACCTCGGCGTCGCGTTCTGCGATGATGTGGCCGTGCCTGCATGGAACTCGGTCCACTACCCGTTTCCGTTACGCACCCACCAGCAACACGCGCTCGACGCCATCGGCACCGCCAAGAACGCCGGCGGTACCCGGGCATGGGTGGTACTGCCACCGGGCACCGGTAAAACCGTCGTCGGCCTGGAAGCGGGCCGACGGCTGGGCCAGCCGATCGTCGTGTTCGGGCCAAACACCGCGATCCAGGCTCAGTGGCTCGCCGAGTGGCGCACGTTCACCCCGGCCACCATCCCGGCCGGTACCAGCCGCGACCTGTCGGCACCCGTCACCGCTCTGACTTATCAGTCGCTAGCGACGTTCGACCCGGACGCCGAAGTGGACGAGGAAGGCCACACCCACGTCGCCCAGGTTGGCAGGCGGCCACGAGGCGGCAGTCTGCTGGATCGCCTGCACCCCAATGGCCGGGCGCTGGTCACCGCGCTCGAAGAGGCCGGCCCCATCACCCTGGTCCTCGACGAATGCCACCACCTCCTGGAGGTCTGGGGCAGGCTGCTGGCCGAACTCCTCGACGACCTACCCAACGCCAATGTCATCGGCCTGACCGGCACTCCCCCGGATACCCTCAGCTCCGACCAAGCGGCCCTGGTAGACCAGCTGTTCGGCACCCCGCTATACAGCACGTCGATCCCATCGGTGGTCCGAGAAGGGCACCTGGCGCCGTTCGCCGAACTCGCCTGGTTCACCACCCCGACTCCCACCGAGGCGGGTTGGCTGGCCAGCGAGGCCGAACGCTTCGCCGAGCTCCAAACCGACCTGCTGAAACCCGGTACCGCCAGCACCGGGTTCCTCACCTGGCTCGACCAACGATTCGTCAGCCGGCAGATCCAGACGGACGACGACGTCCCCGCCGGCGCCGAAGCGCTGAGCCTCGAGTGGTCTCGGCTCGAGCGCAGCGACCAAGACCTCGCCGCCGCGGCGCTGCGCTTCCACCACGCCGGGCTCCTCGAGCTCCCCGAGGGGGCGGTCCTCCGCGAGGAACACCGGCACCGGCCCACCGCCGACGATTGGGTGGCGCTGCTCAACGACTACGTCCGGGGCTGCCTACTGCCCTCATCGGACCCACGGGACGAAACCCTGCTGCAGGAGATGCGCACCGCGCTCCCCAGTGTCGGGTTTCAGCTGACCAGGCGCGGTATCCGGCGCGGCCGCTCCCCCGTCGACCGGGTGCTAGCCCGCAGCGAGGCGAAGACCACCGGCACGGTGGAGATCCTGGCCGCCGAGTCGGACACCCTGCGGGACCGCCTCCGTGCGCTGATCCTGTGCGACCACGAACGGGCGACCGCCACCCTGCCGGCCAGGTTGCAGGGTGTGCTCGACGCGCAGGCCGGATCCGCGCGCCTGGTGCTCTCGAACCTGCTCGCCGATCACCGCACGGCGGCCCTGGAACCGGTATTGGTCACCGGCCGCACGGTCGCGGCGAGCGCTCACACCGCACGCAAGCTTGCCGCGTTCGTCGCAGAGCAGGCGCCGAGTATCGAGCTCGACGAGATCCCGCCCGGCTCGACGGGACTGGTAGAACTCACGGGGCGGTGGCGATCACGGCAGTGGGTGCCGCTGGTCACTCGGTTCTTCGAGGCCGGGAGCGCCCGGATCCTGGTGGGTACCCGTGCCCTACTGGGTGAGGGCTGGGACGCCCAGGGGGTCAACACCCTCGTCGACCTGACCACGGCCACCACACCGACGTCGGTGGTGCAGACCCGTGGCCGTGCCCTGCGGGTCGATCCCACCTGGCCGGAGAAGGTAGCCAACACATGGACCGTGGTGTGTGTCTCCGAGGAACACCCGGGCGGCACCAGCGATTGGGACCGGTTCGTCCGCAAACACCACGGCTACTTCGGCGTCACCGATGCCGGGGAGATCTCGTCCGGGGTCGGCCACGTCGACCCGACGCTCTCCCCCTACGAGCCGCCACCGGTGACGGAGTTCGACGACCGCAACGCCGGCATGCTGGACCGGGCCGCGGACCGCGCCCGGGTACGCACCCTGTGGAACATCGGCGAGCCGTACCGCGACGAACTGGTCCATACGATCCGGGTGTTGCCGGTTCGGGAGGACCGCCGACGGATCGTGCCGGGCCCCCTCGCCCGGCCCACGGTGCCGTCGTCCGTGCCTGGCCCCACCGCTGCCCGCCGGCCGGAGTGGCTACGGCTACCGGCGCTGTACCGACCTGTGACGGCAACCGTTCTGGCCTGCGGACTCACGGTTGCGCTGGTGGTTGCCGGCTTCTGGTGGCTGACCGGCCTCGCGGTGGGTGGCGCCGCGCTCTCGTGGTGGGACTGGCGACGGCGACGCGACCGGATCCTCCTCGCCGGTGGACGGCGGCTCGCGGACCTGGGTCGCGGCCCCGAACCGCTGGCGTTCGCCTGCGCGGTCGCCGACGCGTTGAACAACGCCGGCCTGTCCTCACGTGGCTCGGCCGGCGTCGGGACCACCGTGGAACCCGACGGCTCGTACCGGATCGTGCTCGACGGCGTCGACACCGCCACGTCGCAGTTGTTCACCACCGCACTCGACGAGGTCCTAGCGCCGCTTACCACACCCCGGTACGTCGTTCCTCGTTACATCGCACCCGAACTACCAGACGACGACGATGTGCTGCGGAGCGCAGGCCGGGATTGGTTGGACGACGCTCGCCCGGCCAACGCCGTCGTCTACCACGCCGTTCCATCGGTCTTGGCGGTCAACGCGGCGCGGGTTGCCTATTTCGTGTCGTCGTGGCGGTGGTGGGTCAGCGCCGGAGACCCAGTACGGACCGCCACCCCGGAAGGGGAAGGCATCCTGGCCACCCACCGCGGCCAGAGCCCGTTCGCGGCGACCACTCGCCTCCGCGTGGCGTGGAGCTGACGACACCCTCACCTGTCGGGCGGCTTCACCGCTTGACCTTGTCGTGGCGTCAAGGTTTCTACTTAGGTCCATGGCGAAGGTGTACATATGACGGCCCAGGACGCGGTGATCTGGGCACACGGGTTGACCAAGCGATTCGGGAAGGTTCACGCGCTGACCGGCGTGGATCTCGTCGTCCCGCCGGGTAGCTGCTATGGCCTGCTCGGCCCCAACGGCGCGGGGAAGACCACAGCGATACGTGTGTTCGCCACCATCACCAGCCCAGACGGCGGTGAGGTTCGGGTGGCCGGATATGACGTGGTGCGCGAGGCACAGCAGGTCCGGCATCAGATCGGCCTGGCCGGCCAGTACGCCGCGGTCGACGAGGACCTCACCGGGTGGGAGAACCTGTACATCTTCGGCCGGCTGTTTCGTCTCGGGCGTCGCAAGGCCCGTCAGCGCGCCGACGAACTCCTCGACGAGTTCGCCCTGAGCCACGCGGCCCACCGGCTGGTCACGACCTACTCCGGAGGTATGCGGCGGCGCCTCGACCTGATCGCCAGCATGATCATCTCCCCGAAGGTCCTCTTTCTCGACGAGCCGACGGCGGGATTGGACCCGCGCAGCCGGCTGCAGATCTGGGACACCGTCCGGGCGCTGGTCGACGGCGGCACAACTGTCTTGCTGACCACGCAGTACCTCGAAGAGGCGGACCTGTTGGCCGACCAGATCGCGGTGATAGATGCCGGCACCATCGTCGCACGTGGTACCCCGCGCGACCTCAAGGCGCGCATCGGAAGCCGGGTCGACGTCGTTCTCCAACCGGCCCAAGACCTGACCGAGGCAGCGGCGGCGTTGACGACCATCGCGGCCAACAACACCGAGCCGGATGTGGACCCGGACCGCCGGACCATCAGCATCGCCGTGGCCGCCAACGCCATCACCCTGCCCGAGGTGGTCCGGCATCTCGACACGAGCGGCATCGAGGTCCTGGACGTCGGGATCCGCCACCCCAGCCTGGACGAGGTGTTCCTGAGACTGACCGGCCACCAGGGCCTTACCCCGGCGCCAACCGATCTGGAAGCGAGCCACCATCGATGACACAGACCCTCCCGCGGGCGTCCACCCTGGCCAGCGGCTTGGCCGATGGCGTCACCGTGATGAATCGCAACCTACGCAAACTCCGGCACAAACCCGGCCAGATCATCGCCGAGCTGACCGTGCCGGTGATGATGGTGTTGCTGTTCGGCTACATCTTCGGTAGTGCTATCGCGATCGACGGTGGTGACAATTACATCGAGTACCTGATGCCCGGCTTGCTGGTGATGGGTGCAGCGCTCGGCGCGCTCAGCACACTCACCGCGATCGCCCGAGACAACAGCCTCGGTGTCATGGACCGGCTCCGCTCGATGCCGATGGCGCGCTGGGCGGTGACGTTCGGCCAGACCGCCGCGACCTTGCTGATCGGGATCGTCGGCCTGGTGGTGATGTCAGCGGTCGGGCTCATCTTCGGCTGGCGGGCACACAACGGAATCGGCCCTACTCTGGGCGCTTTCGGCCTGATCCTGCTGTTCTATTACGCGGTCTCCTGGCTCGGCGCCCTCCTTGGCAGCCTGGTGGACACCGAGGAGACGGCAACCCGGCTGATGACCCTAGCCCTACCCATAGTGATGATCTCCAACGTGTTCGTGCCCACCGCGGGGATGCCGAAAGCGCTGCAGGTGGTGGCCGACTGGAATCCGGTCAGCGCGGCCGTCACCGCCTGCCGTGACCTGTTCGGCAACCCGGGTGTGCCGTTCGGCGACACCACCTGGCCTATCGCCAACCCGGTGCTCGCCACCGTCGGCTCCGCGCTGGTGATCCTCGCCATCTGCATTCCCTTGGCCGTCATGCGGTTCCAGAAGAACGCGGATTGACCCGGACGACGGGAGGGCGATGCGTTGTTCGCCGTGTTTGCCACCGGTTCGGATGCCGGGCGGCCGCTTGACCACCTTCGTCTCGGTGAGTACCGGGATCCCGACCCGCCACCCGGCTGGGCCGTGGTTCGGGTCAAGGCGACATCGCTCAACCACCATGACCTCTGGACGCTGCGTGGTGTCACACCACCTGGCCAGCGGCTACCGGTAGTCCTTGGCAGCGAGGCCGCGGGGATCGATCACGAAGGCAACGAAGTGATCGTCTACCCGGTGATAAACGAGGCCCGGACCTATCCGGGCAACGAGACACTCGACCCGCGGCACCGGGTGCTGAGCGAAAGCCACGACGGCACCTTCGCCGAGCTGGTGACCGTGCCTCGGCACTGCCTTATTCCGAAGCCCACCCACCTGAACTTCGTGGCCGCCGCCTGCCTGCCCGGCACCTGGCTCACCGCGTATCGGATGCTCTTCACAGCGGTGCGGTTGCCCCCCGAGTCCACGGTGCTCGTACAGGGAGCGGGCGGCGGAGTGGCCACCGCGTTGGTGTGCCTCGGCACCGCCGTCGGACACCGGATCTGGGTGACCAGCCGCAGCGAAATCAAGCGAGAGAACGCTCTGAGACGGGGGGCCGATGCCGCCTTCGCCACCGGAACGCGGCTGCCCAGGCAGGTGGACGCGGTTATGGAGACGGTTGGCCAGGACACCTGGAGACACTCGATCCAGGCCACCCGTCCCGGCGGATCGATCGTGGTCAGCGGGGCAACCAGCGGCGCGATGCCGGCTGCGTTCCTACGCCATATCTTCATGAAACAGCTGTCGATCATCGGGGTAAAGTTGGGCACCCGCGCCGAGTTGGAGGACCTGGTGCGGTTGTGTGGCCAGACTGGCGTATATCCGCCACTGAACCGGGTTGTCCCCCTGGTGGACGCCCGCAGCGGCTTCGCCGCCCTAGCTCGTGGAGAAGTGTTCGGAAAGATCGTCTTTACGGTTGGCGGCTAGCGGCCGTTCACTCCACGGACAAGATCGTGGCCAGGTCGGCAAGGGTGGCCCGCGTTCCGTACCGATCCTGCACGCCGCTGAGGTTCAGCACTAGCTCATCCACCCCCGCGGCCGCGAACTCGGCCGCCTGCCCAGCCAACTCGTCCGCCGTGCCGGCCAGGAAAGCCCCACCGGACAGCAGCCGTTCGGCGGTCACCGCCGGATTCGACGCAGCCACCTCGATTCCAGCCTGGAGCAGCATCGTGCGGTAGTGCGGTGCTGCGAGGTGCAGCCCGCACGTCGCCTGCACCACCTCCGCGACGTCCCGGCCGCTCTCGGTGCAGCAGACCGGGATGATCACCACCATACGTGGGCAGGGCCGGCTGGCCTCGGCGGCGCCCTTGCGCATGGCCGGCAGCAGCACGTCGTGGACGTACCGGGCCGGGGTCAACCAGGTGATCGCGACGTCGGCAACCTCACCAGCCAGTTTCGCCATGCCCGGCCGCAGCACCCCCAACCCCACCTCCACCGGTGACGTGGCGACCACAGGTAGCCGCAGCCGCCCGACGATGTAGTCTCCCTCGACGTCGAGTGCGTTTCCGGCCAGCAAGTCCCGAACCGCGGTCACATACTCCCGCATAGCCACGAGTGGACGTCGATAAGGTGCGCCCAGGACGGCCCGCTGGACTTCCGGGGCGCCCGGTCCGAACCCGGCAACGAACGGATGTCCGGAGATCGCCGCCACGGAACGTGCATGAAGCGCGGCGGCGAACGGATGCGTCATCGGGGTCAGCGTCACCCCTACCCCCATCGGGATCCGGAACCCGGCCGCCGCGATACCACTGAACACCTGATGGGTGTCGACAGTGAGGTTGTGGCCCAGCCAGATCCGCTCAGCTCGGCTCCACTGTGCGAGGCCGGCAAACGGCAGCAGTTGTTCCAGCTTGGTTGGCATCACCGGTAAGAAGATCGAATACCTCACCGAGCACTCCTTCCCAGGATCACCGGCAGTTCGAGCAGGCCACCGGTGACCGGCGCCAACGGGCGGTACACGACGTCTCCGGCCAGCACCGCCTCCGGAAACCGGGTCGCCAGCACCCGAATCGCCGCCGTCGCCTGGCATCGGACGAAACCCGCGACCAGCCCCACCGCCGGTCCCCCACTCAGACACAGCGGCGGCGGACCCGATGCCGACCCGGGCGCCGATGCCCGTGCCGATGCCGTTCGATGCTCGGGTTCGGCCACCAGAAGCACCACGTGATCGTCGGCGCCGATCTGCCCGCCCGCTACCTCCACTGCTTCCTGCGCGACCAGGCTCACCAGCCGCACCGGCGGGTCGTACCGCAAGGTGTGCTCAACCGCGCCCTCGACCAACTCCGGGCTCCAGGTGTTCGTCGTGAGCAACCGCGCCACGGTCTTCCCGACGGTTTGCACGGCCATCTCGACTCCGGCGACCGCCAACGAAGCCACGGCGTTTCCGACGTCGTCCACATCCAGCCTGGTACTTCGCGCCGCCCCGCGGAGTTCTTCGATCAGCCCGCCGCCCGGCGCACCACTCCCGACGACATCCGTCACCAGCCGGCGGATTCGGGGCGCGGCAACCACCACCCGCGCGGCGGTGTCCAGCCACAGCGGACTCAGCCCGGCGTCGAGAGCCGGTGCGAGGTCGGCGCCGACCTCGGCGAGCTGTTCCGACAACGCCGCCGGCAGCTCAAGAAGCACCGCGAGGGTCTGGCCGGCGGCCGGCCGGGCAAAGCCGGCCATCACCTCGGTACTGCCGTCGACCGTCACCTCCGACGCGCCGGTCAGTCGGTCGGCATGCTGGGCCGATACCCGCTCCGCCGTCGCCGCCCAGTCTGTCGTCGCCGCCCCGCCTGTCGTCGCCGCCCCGTCTGTCGTCGCCGCCCCGACTGTCGGCACCGCCCCGTCTGCTGATACCGCCGCGGCAAGGTGGGTGACGCGGCTAACCTCCGCGCCCGACAGGGTAAGCGCCGCACCCTCCAGTGGCAGCGGATGGCACGACGGACGACGCCAGCGGCCGCCCTGGATCGGATGTACCTGGGGACCGGAGCACCCCCGATGCCGCGCCCCCAGCCGTGGATCGCTGAGCAGCCGAGCCACCAGGTCCACCTCGGTGATCACCCAGGTGCCCAGCTCACTGCGCCACACCGGACCACGGTTGCGGAGTACGGGCACCTGCCCGGCGTCACCACGCAGCAGCAGCGCATAAGGGTCCCCCGACTCGCCCACCATCCACTGCAAGCTCCGTAGGGTCATCAGGTGCCGGCCCAACCCGGCCAGAGCTGTGGCGGCGCCCCGATCCGATCCGGTCACGAGGTACCCAACTTCCTGGTCAACTCGGAAATCCTCGGCACGAGTTCAGCTGGGGCCGGTGCGGACAACATCTCCGAACGCAGGGTGGCCGCGCCGGCTACATAGGCCTGCTCATCGAGGACGGCGTTCAGCTCGCCCCGGAGATCCTCGGGCCGGAAGGTCTGCCGCCGGAGGTGTCCACCGGCGCCGAGTTGGCGCATCGCCTCGGCGCGGGGTGTTGTGTCCCACGATCCATCGGGGATCAGAATCTGCGGGACACCGTGGAGCGCCGCACAGAGACCGGTGCCAGCGCCACCGTGGTGGACAATCGCCGCACACGTCGGAAGAAGCGAGTTCATCGGCACGAAGTCGACGATGCGGACGTTTCCCGGTACCACGGGTGCGGGGTCCATTTGGCCCAGGTTCAGGGTGGCCACCACCTCCGCGTCCACCCCGGCCACCGCGTCCAGCAGATCGGTGACGTTCTCTGCGTCGGTCCCGGTGGCGTCCCGCAAGGACAAGCCGAACGTCAGGCACACCCGGCGGCGACGGGCGGGGGGTTGACCATCCCGGGGCAGTTCCGCACCGCCGTAGTAAGGCACGTACCGGAGCTGTAGCTGGTTCGGCAGCGGGTACTGCAACGACGGTGGATGGGTGTTCAACGAGAACTGCCCAACGACGACGTCCTCGCCGAACGAACACCCGAACCGCTGCAGATTCCAGCCGAGCCACTCCCGGAACGGATCGTGCCGCCGTGCGGCAGGCTGGCACGCCAGCATAGCCAGGAAGTCGACGCGCATCTGCCCCAGCAGATCAAGGCTGGTCAACAGCCGACCATGGGCCGCACCACAGGCCCGGGCCGCGATCGGTGCGGCGAACATCGCCTCGTCCCACAGCACCAGGTGCGGCCGCCAGGACCGAGCGACGGCGACGAGTTCGTCCACCACCGGCTGAACACTCACCTCGTGCAGCGGATACGTGGCCATCACGGTGAAGCGGGTGTACAGATACTGGAATGAACAACCACCGGGCCGGAACTCGCTGAGGTCAAGCCCGGTCACCGCTGGGTCGGCGGAAGGGAGGTTGTCGAATATCTTCCACCACGCCATCGGATCGCCGATTCTGACCGCCGGAAGTCCTGCCGCCACGATGTCAGGGATCCATTCGGGTTGTACCGCCACCCGGACGTCGTGCCCAGCAGTGAGGAACGCCCGGGCCAGCGGGACCTGGTGGTGAATATGGGTTCTGGCTGGATAAGGCACGAACAACACCCGCATGGCCGACGTCCTCACCGGATGGCGACGTCCGGGACGTACGTGATCCACCGGCCCCCGTGGTCCCGGAACTCGTGTTCTTTCGCCATGATCTCTTCGGCGTGGTTCCAGGCGAACAGCAGTGCATAGTCCGGATACGGCTCGCGGAATCGTTCCGGGCTCAGCACGGGCAGGTGCGCTCCGGGGGTAAGCCGGCCTTGTTTGGCCGGGGTACTGTCACACACGTACGACACCAGCTCCGGGGTGATCCCGACGAAGTTGGTCACCGTGGCACTCTTCGCGGTGGCTCCGTAGCCAGCCACCGAGTGGCCGGCCTCGTGCAAACGTTCCAACAGCCCCCGTAGGGCCCGACGGTTCGCCCCGACGTTGGCCGCGAACCGGGAGCAGGTGATCGCCTCGGCGAGGCCCGCGCGTTCTTCGGCAGCCAGCCACTCCGCGACGGCCGGCGTGACGGTGCGCTGACCGGCCCGAGCGACGGTGTACCGGAGCTCGCCGCCGTGCACGGCGAGTGGCGCGACGTCGACGAGTTCGAAGCCGAACCGGCGGACCATTTCCCGCACCGATCGCACCGTGAAGTAGTAGAAGTGCTCGTCGTAGATCTGGTCGTATGACGTCTTGGCCACGATGTCTCCGAAATACGGATCCTCGAAGACGAAGATCCCACTCGGTTTGAGCACCGCGTCCAAACCCCGGAATACGGAGTCCAGGTAGGGGATGTGACAGATCGTGTTCGCCGAATAGGCCAGGTCGGCCCGGCCCTCAGTGGCGACTATGTCTCGGGCGGTCGACTCCTCGAAGAACGCGACGCGGACCCGTACCTCCGCGTCCTCGGCGATCCGCGCTACCCCGGCCGATGGCTCCACCCCGAGATGGCGGCGGCCCGCCTCGGCGATCATGCCGAGCATGACTCCGTCGTTGCAGCCGATCTCGATCACGAAGGACCCGTCATCACGCAGCTCGGTCTCGAGAAACGACGCCGCGGTCCGGGCGAAGTGTTCCCGCATCACCGCCGATCCCGACGAAAGATAGGGATAGCCGGCGTGGAACATCCGCTCCCGTGGCACCGCATTGGTCAGCTGGATCATCGTGCACGCCGCACACCGGCCCACCGCGAGGTCGAAGAAGAACTCCGGATCGGTATCTCCGGCAGTTCGGAAGGCATCCGAGATCGGCTGCCGCCCTAGGTCGAGGAATTGCCACACCGGGCCGCGGCAGATCCGGCAGCGGAAGCTCTCGGATGGGTTCACGGCTGCGCTCCTTTCACTCTCACCGCAACTCACCGCACGCCCAACACGTCGCGGATCGCCGCGATCACCGTGTCCTGTGTGCTTGGCGGCAGGGCGGGGTACATCGGCAAGGAGAAGATCTCCGCCGACGCCGCTTCGGTCACCGGAAGCGATCCGGGCCGGTAGCCGAGGTGGGCGAAGCCGCTCATCAGATGTACCGGCCAGGGATAGCTGACATTGAGGTCGATTCCGCGCTCACGCAGCGCGGCCATGATCATGTCGCGGCGTGGATGGCGCACGACGTAGACGTAGTAGACGTGCTGGTTTCCCGGGCTCACGGAGGGGAGGATCAGGTCCGTGTCTCGGAGGCCTTCGGCGTAGCGCTCGGCTACCCGACGCCGGCCCTCGAGATAGGTCGGCAGCCGGGTCAGCTTCCTGCGCAAGATCTCCGCTTGTACTTCGTCCAACCGGCTGTTGTAGCCCGGCGTTTCGACGACGTAGTACCGGCCTTCGTCCATCCCGTAGTACCGCAGGCGGCGCAGGCGGTGTGCGACGTCGCCGTTGTCGGTGAGAGTCGCTCCGCCGTCGCCGTAGCCGCCGAGCACCTTGGTGGGATAGAACGAGAACGCGGCCGCCGTTCCCATGGCACCAGCTCGCTCACCATGATGGGTCGCGCCATGGGCCTGCGCACAGTCCTCCAGAATCGTTAGCCCGTGGCGGTGCGCCAGGGTCCGCAGCGCAGCCATCGGCACACACTGGCCGTACAGGTGAACCGGGAGCAGGCAACTGGTCCGCGGCGTGATCGCGGCCCCGACCTGTTCGACATCCATGAGGTAGTCGCTGGCTGTCATGTCCACGAAGACGGGGACCGCGCCGATCGCCTGGATGGCGACGACGGTGGGGGCCGCGGTGTTGGCGACGGTGATCACCTCGTCGCCAGGACCAACCCCGAGGGCCCGCAGGCCGAGCACCAACGCATTGGTTCCGTTGTCGACGCCAACACAATGTGCCATCCCGTGGTAGGCGGCGAACTCCTGCTCGAATCCGTGCACACTCTTGCCCAAGATGAGCTGCCCCGACTCGAACACCGTCCGCACCGCGTCCAGAATGTCGTCCTTCTCCTGCTCATACTCCGGCAGATAAGTCCAGACTCGGGTGCTCACTGTTCCTCCATCTCAGCCGCGAGGGCGGCCACTGTGCGTCTGAGTCCTTCACGCAACGGGACCTGAGGGGACCAGCCGGTGACCGTCCGGAAGGCCGAACTGTCGACGGCCACGCCGACCAGGTCTTCGGCGACCGCTCCTGTTGGCGGTTCAACCCTGATGACGGGCACGGGCGGTTTCCCGGTGTGGGTGGCCGCCAGGTCGGCGATGGCGTAGAAGACCTCGGCGAGCGGTGTGCTCTCGTCGGCCCCCAAGGACCAGCAGCCACCCACCAGCGCACCGGCATGCCGCAGCGATGCGGAGAAAGCTGCACCGACGTCCCGTCTGTGCAGGAAATGACGGTCGACACGGCCGTCGGTCCACATCGTGATCGGCGCACCGGCCAGCGCCCTACGGGCCACCGTCGCCACGACCCCCCGGTCCCGTATCCGCTCCCCGGGACATAGTCCGTAGATGGTCGGCAGCCGCACCACCATGCCGCGAAGCACACCGGCCCGGGTCGCCGCCATGAGGAGGTCTTCGGCGTGCATCTTCTGTTGCACGTAGGCCGACGCCGGTGCGTCGGTGTGCGCTGTGGTGCTGGCCAGCACCACCGTCGCCGCCGGCCGGGTGCGGCCCAGCACCGTGACGAGCTCGTCGACCAGCTCGACATTCACCCGGTACCCTGCCGGGTCATCCAACGCGATCCGCCAGGACCGGGCGTCGGTGGTATACGCCACCAGGTGCACCACCGCGTCGACATCGGCGACGGCGCCAGCAAGCGCTCCGGGGGCCGTAAGGTCGACGGCACGGACGTCGGCGGCGGCCCCACGCGGCGGTGGACAGGGGCGACGCGCGACGAGCCGGAGCGCTATCCCACGGCTGGCCAGCGCTCCCGCTACGGCGGAGCCCACGGGGCCGGAAGCTCCCAACACAACTACCCGCGGCCGGTTACCGCGGCCGGCGACGGCCCTCATCCGCGCCTCCACCGCGGCCCGTCGGACACCGCCTGGCTGCGCAGGCAGGCAAGCAAGCTGCGGGCCTGCATATTGATGTAGTCGCTGTGCCTAAGCAAGGCGTCGAGCTGATGACATGCCATCCAGCGGTAGTCCGGGTGGTCATACGCCATATCGGTCTCGACGATCAAATGGCGGCTGCGGGTATGGAAGAACCGGCCGCCCTCGTCGGACAGGAATGTGTCGAACCGAACCTGCTCCGGCCGCGCGCCAAGGACCTCGTCCAGAAATGGCGGGCGGGGTAGCTCCGGCACGTGTGCGTAACTGTCCGGCGTGCACTGGACCGTTGGGGCCAGCTCGACGCCGCCAGGAATTCCCGGCTCGCGGCGCAGCTGGACCAGCACATGCAACACTCCGGAGATTTGCCGCACCAAGAACGCCACCAGCCCGGTGCCCCTAGCGGCCAGCATCGGTTGCGACCACCGAGCTACCTCACGTCCGGTGGCGTGGACGTCAACGCCGATCACCTCGAAGAACTGCCCGGTTTCGTGCACGATCGCGGCATCGGTGAAACGCCAGCCGGACAACTCCGTCAGCGGCATCGGGGTGCGCTCGATCCGGCAGGCCGACCGTCGCTCAGTGATCCAGCTCAGGATCTTTCCCGTGGGGATCAGACACCCGGAACGTTCGTCACCGGAACGCAGAACCGACCGGGGGAACCCTGAGCCGGGCGCCTCCCGGCGGACAGCGACATCAGAGGCGGCGAACGGGAGGCAGGACAGCACGGTGCGGGTGTCCATGTTCACCAGATCGTCCACCGCGAGCAACTGGTGTAGGAGGCCAACCGGCAGCCAGCGAAACCCGGGCAGCGGCTCCAGTGGGTCGTCCACCTCTACCACGACGTTGCGGTTGCGCTTGCCGAGGAACCAGGCGCCCTGCTCGGACTGCAGGACATCCGTGATCACCCTGTGCCGCCTGGCGTCGACGAAGTACTCGAGGTACGGAATGGCTGCACCACCATGCACCTGGGCCTGATTGCTCGACGTTGCCTGAACCGTGGGGGAAATCTGAATACCGTTGCGATTTCCGGGCTCCGCCTTGGCCTGGACCAGGCACTCGAGAGCCCCACCTGCCTCCCGCACCAGCAGACCCAGGATGCCGATCTCCGGCTGGTTGAGGATCGGCTGATCCCATTCGGGTACCGCGTTGCCCGGCATAGAGATCCGCAGCCCCTCGACCGTGAAGAACCGGCCACTTTGGTGGCCAAGCACACCAGACGCCGGATCGAGCCGCCATCCGGCGAGTTGCCCCAGCGGGACGATCTCGGCGTCGGTCGACATTCCGGGCCGCTGCTCATCGATCCAGCGGCCGATCTCATCCAGGTCATGGGTGGTGCCGCTCGATGTGCGGACGGCACGGGCGATCCGGGTGGCATCCACCTGGCGGTCGTCGTCGCGGGACAAAGCTGGGAAGGATGTCACCGTGCTGCTCCTTTCAGCTCCCGAAGCCACGTCACCGCTGAGGGTCCGGCACAATCAGCCCGGCTTTCTGCTGCGCCCGCATCGCCGAGCTGACCCGGTCGAACCGCATCGCCACCGCACGCTCGAACTCCTCCCCGGCCCGCCCAGCTGGAAGCTCGGCCAGGCTGGTCTCGGGTTCGAAGTTGCGATGTTCATCCCGCCCGGAAACCAGCAGGGCACTATCGGGCCGGTGACCGGCCGGCCGTACGGAGGTGGCGATGTAGTCGATAGCCACACTGATCCGGGTCTGCCGTGTTCGGTTGAACCCGGACCCATGCACGATCAGCATGTTGTGCAGCGAACATTGACCTGGCCGGAGCACCACATCATGGGTGGCGTAGCCATCCAGATCGAGGCAGACCTCGTCACCGCGCTGGCGATCCGATAGCTGCGCACTCCGGCGGTGCTGCAACACACCAAGCCGGTGGGTGCCGGCGGCGAAGCGCAGGGTGCCGTTCTCCGGCCCCGTCGGGGTCAACGCCAGCCAGACCCGGAAGGCTCGTTCCTGTGTCCCAGTCAGGTCGTATGACAACGCATCTTGATGCCATGCCAAGTCGGACTGGCCGTTGGGCTCCTTGAGGAAGAGATTGGTGCCCCACACCATCACGTCCGGCCCTAGCAGGCTGCCGGCGACGGCGAGCAGCCGGGGATGCCGGGTCAGCCTGTCCGCCCAGCGCCGCACCAGGTGGATCTTGGGTCCGTACATCAGGGAGGCGGCCAGCTCCCCCTCGGCCCGAGAGTCGCGGATGTGGGAGTGGACGTCGTCGAGAAGCTCGGCGGCTTCGACCTCGGTGAGCACATCCACGGGGAACAGAAACCCGTCGTCCCGGAACCGCTGGATCTCTGAGTCACGCAGGCCGGGCATGGTGTGGGTACACATGGCGGCTCCTTTCCGGGGTGATGAGTTCGGTGATGATGCCGGCGGTGACCGACGGCGCCGGGGTGGCGGCTATCTCGGCACGTAGCCGCTCCGCCTCGACGCGATATTCGGCGTGGCCGAGTACGTCGGTCACCGCCTGAGTCAGGAGCGCATCCGGCTCCGGCGCCGCGCCGGGCACGGACACTCCTGCCTGCAGCTCGGTCAACCGGCGTGCGTTGTCCAGCTCGTCGAAGGAGCCCGGACACAGGACCTGTGGTGTGCCGGCGGCCATGGCGGACAACGTCGTGCCGGATCCACCGTGGTGAATCACCAGATCGCAGTGGTGCGCCGCGAGCCCCACCGGAATCCAGCGAACGGCGCGCACCCGCTCCACGACCCGCCGGGGCACTGTCGTTCGGTCCGCGGCCACGAGGACCTCCGCGCCGGCGCTCAGCGCGGCGTTCACCGCGGCGTCCAGCAACGCCGTCTGCTGCCCGCCTTCGAGCCAGACGGTGCCGAACGTCACGAGGATGCGCGCCTTGCCGTGCGGCGGGCTCGCCAGCCACTGGGGTGGCAACGACGGGCCGTTGAACGGCAGGTAGCGCGTGAGTACTCCAGGCCGCGCACCCGGTATCTGGAACGACGGCGGGCACGGATCCACGGTCAACGCGGCGGGCCGGCCAAGCCCGGGCCAGTCCTGCCAAGAATCGCCGAACACCTGTGCCGCCGCCATGCTGCGCGTCCGGTCGGGCAACGACAAACCCCACCGGTGTTCGACGTAAGTCACGCCGGCTTCCGCGGCGGTCCGCCGCCCGGCCAGGTCGATCTGATCGGAGAGCACCAGATCGGGCCGCCACGACGCCACGATCTCGGCGAGCTCTGGCCCCATGGCCTCGGATATGCGGGCAAACCGCCGCAGGGTGCGGACATCTTCGGTGAATTCGTCGGTCCAGTCCTCGTCACGGACGACGACACTCTCTGCCGCGGGTTGGGTGCATGCCAGTACAGCCAGGCCGGTCTGCAATACCGCTCTGGCGAAGTACGCAGGCACTGCCACCCGGACGTCGCATCCGGCGGCCCGCAGCGCCCACAGGGTCGGCACCATCGGGTAGAGGTGGCCGAGAGCCGGACTGCTCACCGCCAGCACCTTGCCGGCCGGCCCGCCACCCGCCGTCATCGTGCTCCCCCAGCGCGCTGCGCTGTCCCGGCGAGTACCGCAGCGCCATGCAACGCGACCAGTTCCTGCTCGAACCTCGTGACCGAGCCAAGCCCTACAGCGCGCCGCCGGTCCTCCAGGCCGTCCGGATCATCAACCGGCAGCATGTGATAGCCACCTCCGGCCGCCCGGGTGTACTGGGTTCCGTACCGTTGCGGCCGGCCGCGATGCGTACGGATCCGGTCGATCAGGTATGCCACGTGGCAGGCATCCGCCTGGCCCCCGTCCACCGCCTCCACCAGCTGCTGCAGCCCGAAACATTGGAGCAGACGGTCTCGGTCGGCGTGTTGCACCAGCAACGCGGCGTCAGCGACCCCCTGGCTGCCCACCTGGTGGCGGCCTGGCCATCCGGTCGTGCGGAGAACCGTCCACATCCATGCCGCGTTGGCGTCGTCGACCCGGCGCCACACGGCGAGTTTCTCCGCGGTGTCGCCGCCGTCGGCCCGCACCCGCTGGTCGAGTTCCACCCGTCGGCGGAGCTCCGCGGCCAGCTCCGGCGACGTCGGCGTAGTGGTCATCCCGCGACCTCCGCCACGACGTACTCGCGGGACCCGAACGGCGTCTCCGCGTCCGCGTCGCCCTCGTCGGTGACGCACCGCTCGCCGTGCCGGAGCCTGAACCCGTTCCCGGCCAGCTCAGCCATCAGCTGCGCGGGTTCGTCGAGCCGGAACTCGAAACCGGTCAGCGTGCGCTGGGTGCCACCCTCGGCGCCCACCAGCTCCGCGTACATGTTGGTGACTTGCCGTTGTTGAACTGGGTCTCGCCGGGCACCAACCAAAACGAAACCCCGACGTCCCTGCGAACGGATCGGGAACGCGATCACCGCTTCACGTTCGGATTCACCGGGGTGGTACGGAATGTAGTCGAATAGGAACCGGCCCCCGGCACCGAGATGCCGACGCACGGCGGCATAGGTCTTCATCCGCTGCTCAGGCTCGAAAAGTGTCATGCTGAGCCCACCGATCACCACGACGTCGAAGGTGCTGTCGAGGTCGAGGGTCAGGATGTCGCCGCGGACGAGGGAGATCCGATCGGTCACCTCGGACTCCGCGGTACGCATCAGCCGCCGGGCCGCACCCAGCTGGGTCGCCGACTGATCGACTCCGGTGACCTGCCAACCCTTCCTGGCCAGCTCAAGCGCTGAACGGCCGCCGCCACAACACAGGTCGAGTGCACCTGCCGCTCCTGGTGGTCCCGCGTGGTCGGCGAACCACGAGCTATCGTCGTGGGCTCGGGTCACGAGGGTCGTGTAGAAAAGCCCGAGCAACCCCTCGAACGGTGTGCTCAGTGTGGTTTCCGGAAGTGCGAGCCGCTCGATCTCCGCGAATGGCCCGAAGAGGCTACGTTTGTCGAACATCACGCCTCCACCGCGTCGGCGGCGTACAGATAGACCGCCTTGCCAAAACGGTCACCGCAGAAACTGCGCCGGACGAAGTCACCGAGTTGCGCACCGGAATGGACCGAGTCCAGCACCACCTCGAGCCGACCTTCCGCGTAGTCGGCCAGGGCGGCCTCGAGATCGGCGCGCTGGCCGAGACACTGACCGTGGATGGTGGCATTCTTCGCCACCATGCTGGTGAGCAGTTGCATCAGCGTGCCCGACGACAACCCTGGCATTTCCGGGTGTTCGTGCGGGCCACCCATAAGCCGGCAGGTGACATAACGCCCACCGAATCCGAGTAGCTTCATGGCGGGCAGCAGGTAGCTGTCGCAGAACGGATCCACGACCACATCGAAGCCCTGTACCTCGCGGGCCAGGGCGGCCAGCGCAATGACGTCGTCGGGTTTGTCCGGATGGAAGACCCGCTCGATACCGAGCCCGCGCAGCCTGTCGTAGCGCTGGTCCCGCCGCGACAAGGCACAGACCCGGGCGCCGCGACCCGAAGCAGCGCTGGCCGCGAAGACGCTGGTGGTCGAGGTGGCGGCGGTGATCAGCACAGTGCTGTCCGCAGCCACCTCGGCGCGGCGCAACATCGCGCACGCGGTCTGCGCACTAACCGAGAAAGCCGCTGCGTCAGCGGTGGTCATCGTCTCCGGTACCGGCAGCAGGCGGGAATGGTGGAGCCGCTGTAGTTCCCGTGATGCGCTATTGGTCAGCACACCGGCGGAAACCGCGTCGGGTGGTGTGGGCGGCCAGTCCATGGTGGGGATCACCCGGTCCCCCACTGCCAGGTGCGCAACCGATGATCCGGTCGCGACGATCTCACCGACGAAATCGGAACCAATTCCCCTACTCCGGTCGAACAACATCTCCGGCTGTTCACCCAAGATCAGGGAGGTGTCCCGGTAGTTCAGGGAGAACCCAAGCACCCGCACTAGAACGTACTCTCGGTTGTGATCCGCGGCTGGATCAAACGGGGTGTCCTCGACGTCGGTGAGGCCGAACCACAGTGGTGTGCCACGTACCGAGTGCCGAGCCCATTCCCGCCAGTGTCCCGGCGGCTCGTCAGTCCGCACCTCGTCGCAAAGCAGTACTTTCACCGCATCTCTCCTAATACCAGCGGATCAGCATCGCACCAGCGGTCATCCCGGCGCCCACCGCGACCAGGGCGACGTACGCGCCCCGTTGAAGTGGCCGTTCCCGATGGGCGAAGGCCAGCGACACCGGCAGCGACGCCGACGCCGTGTTGCCGGTGCGCTTTCCGAACAACGGCACGATGCGGTCGTCGAGCCGCACCGACTCAGCCAGTGTCTGGACCAGCTTCGGGTTCGCCTGGTGCACGATCACCCGGTCAAGCTGATCTATCGGTAGGTCGGCCGCGCTCAGCACCGAGTCGAGCAGCTTCGGCCCCATGTCCAGCACCACGTCGCGCACACCTCGGCCGTCCATGTGAAACCAGGAGGGTGAACCCGCCTCGGGCGCGGGCACATGGGCGAGTTCCTGCAGCGCACCATCCGCCCACAGCTCCACGGCCAGGATCCCGAAGCCAGGTGGTACCGCACCGAGGACGATCGCTCCGGCCCCATCTCCGAACAGTGGAGCGGTGCGGCGGTCACCGGGATCGACATGCCGGGTGAACACGTCCGCGCCGATCACCAACGGCGTGGTCGCGATACCCGTGGCCATCGCCCCCCACGCCATCGTCACCGCGTACACGAAACCGGAGCAGGCGGCGTTGACGTCGACGGCGGGTGCCCCGTGTAGCCCCAGCCGGTCTTGCACAGCGCTGGCCGTCGCCGGAACTGGACGGTCCGGCGTCACGGTGGCAAGCACCACCATGTCCGGCCGGACCTGCGCGTCGGCGATGGCGGCCTCCGCGGCGCTCACCGCTAGATCGGCGGTGCCTTGGCCTGCCGCCCTATGGTGCCGACTGATTATTCCGGTCCGTTCCGCCACCCATTCCGGGCTGGTTCCGCACCGCTCAGCCACGATTCGGTTTCCCAGCGCAGGACCGGGCAGGCACATTCCGAGGCCCATGACACCAAACCCGGACCAGGACGCGGCGCTCATTGCCACCACCCCATCTGCTGCACCACGGACTGCTGATCGAGTTCGTTGACTTCATCGAGGATGAGCCCGTCCACCATCCGCGCGATGTTCGTGCCACTCACCGAGATCAGCCGCAACTCAGGAACCTGATCCGCCATGATCCGTAACGCCGGACCAAGGACTTCGGCATCGGTAACCCACCCGACCAGCTCCCATCGGTAGGCGAGGTCAGCGCCCGAACTCACCACATGTGTCGCCCGCATCCGGGCGTGTTCGATGAGTTCCAGCATCGATCGCACCGCTCGCGCGAACTCGTCGTACCCGCGGATGATCACCTCGGATCGCTCGTCGACCTGCCGGTAGTCCGGATGGAGGTACTGGGGAAGCCGCTCAAAGCGACGGTGGTTCCAGATGTCGTCGACGAATCTTTCGACGAAGGCATGACGGTCGGTCCGCTGGGCAGCTCTCCTCATCATCCGACCAGGCGCCTTTCGATCGCGGCAGCGCCCTGCCACTCGTCGCGCAGCAACCCCATCATCACCGCGTCCACCCGTCCGTCCGGGCTAGGCATCTGGTCACGGGCGATACCTTCGCGGGTGAAGCCGAGCCGGTCGCACATTCGCAGCGACGGCTCGTTGGTCACCGAAACGAATCCCATCAGCCGGTGTACATCCGGTCCGCCGAACAGTTCATCCAGCACAACCGCCATACATGCGGTTCCGACGCCACGCCGGCCGACCCGGGCGGCCTCGACGCCGTTGATCACGTCGCCACTCCACACCCCCGGGATTCCGAAGGGCATATAGAGCTGGATACATAGCGGGCCGTAACCAGACAGTTCAACAAACCAGCCGCGTGCCGTGCCCGCGCTGATGAACGAGACGATGTGCTGCCTCGTCTCGTCGTCGGCCGCGGTGAATCCAGAGTCCGCCATCTCACCAATGCGGTCGGCGGACAAGAACGCGTCGACGACGTCCTGATCGGTCTCGGTGATCGGACGGACGGCGAGTTCACTGGGAAGTACGCGAGACACGGTGGTGGTCATGATGTTCCTTCGCGTGGTGAGTGGGTTCGGTTGGTCCGCTGGAGATCCGGGCCAGTTCCCGCAGGACCGCATCCGGTGGTGCACACGCGCCATCGCTGAGTTGCCAGGTCCACACGCCGTGGCCGGCGATTGGGCCAACCAGATGCCGGCCGTCTGCCTGCAGCGCCGCCGCGGCGCGTCGGTATGGACCACTGGCTGTCACCCCCATAGCCAACGACGGCGCGAATACCACGGGGACGGTGGCCGCGACCGCGATGCTGGTCGCAACGTCGGCGGTGAGTCCTAGTGCACAGGAGGCAAGGAAGTGGAGGGTGGCCGGCCACACAAGAACCGCGTCGGGCCACTGCGCCCATTCCACGTGGATCGGACCGGAACCGGCCGACCAACCCGGTGGAATAGCCGGCCGGCCGCTCAGCACCTCCAACGCGGCTGGCGACACCATGGCCCTGGCTGCTTCGGTCAGGCAGACCGCGGTGTCCACCCGGTAGTGCTGTCGCAGCAACGTGACGAACGTCGGAAGATGACAGACCGATATCGCTCCGGTGCCGATCACCAGCACCTTCCGGACACCGATCGATCCTGGTAACCCGTCGCTCATACGCCCGCTCCCGCCGTCCGCAGGTGAAGCTCGATCGACTCCCACGAACGAGCCAGCTCCGCGTACATCTCCTCCAGGGATCCCGAAGCGGACCATTGCGAGACGAGCACATTCGCCCAATGAAGACCGACGCTGACCAGCGTCGACGCGGGTCGGCTCGCAGACGCAGCCCCGTTGGAGCCGACAGGCGCTCGGGCTACGCCGATCCCCCGCGACACTCGGTAGCTGAACCCGGCAACCGGCTCTTCGACGTCGCTCTCGGAGACCAGCGTGGTCAGCAGCCGCAGGACCCTCGGCAGCTGGGCCAGGTTTACGTAGATCACCGCCGAGTCGGCCCGGCGCAACATAGTGCGGGAGCCGCCCAGCTTCGTGGTGAACTCCACCGCCTCGGCCGCCAACGCCCGCACAATCGCCGCCCACGACGGCACCGCCGACTCCACCCCCAGGTTCAGATAGATCCGGGCGTCGAGGTTGGCGCCCGACACGTCCGGCCCGCGCCAATGCAGCCACCGGCCCTCCGCCGGACAAGCCAGCCCGCTCACCTGCAAAGTCACGTATCCCAGGTATTCCGGCTCGATATCAGTAGGCGAAACACGGAATTCGACACCCGCCGGACAACGGACGACTACGCTGTCCTCCTGCGCCTGAACCAGCCGCATACTTGGCTGCCGGTAGGTCAGTCCGGACAGCTGCTGGGATATCTCGCGGGCCATCTCCACGAACTCAGCGCGGTTCGCCGAGAAGCTGCCTTCGGTCGCTGGCCTGCGGGTGTGCACGACGGTATACACCTGCTCGACGAGATGGTCCCTCACCGCCGCGCCGATGGGCCGGTCGTCGGGCTCCGGCAACACGCTGGCCACCAGGGCATCGATCTCCAGCAGCCCGGGATACTCAGGCGTCATGATCAATCGCCCTCCACCGTCGCGGATCAAGCAAGAGACCCCGCCCAATCTCGTACTGCGCCTTCGCCAGACGGTCCCAGCTCGTCACGGAGGTGCGCATGAATGCTCTAGTGAGCAGGGCACATCCAACGGCCGCCGCGAGCAGCTCCGGGTCCAGGCGCTGCGCGGTGCCCGCGCGATAACCCCGGAGAACCGCGCGGATACGGCCAGTGGCCACCGTGACAGCCCTGGTGAGGGCCGCTTTCGCGGCGGGCCCGGCCGGCGCCGTCACCGCCAGGAGTCCATCCGCCATGAGCGACGCGGACATCGCACCCAGGTCAGCCTCGGCCCGGCCGATGCCGGCCACCTCCCAGTCGATCAGCCGCGGCTGGCCGGCGGGGGTGACACAGACGTTGTTCGTCCGGGCGTCACCGTGAATCCACGTGATCCCGTCGAGTAGCTGATCCCGGGTACGTCGTCCTTGCTCGCGCACGGGATCGTCGGTGTGGAGTACACCGACCAACCTCCGCTGCACGGTTGAAAGCCCTAACCACGTCGATGGGGTCAACGGCTCCCATGGAGGCGCCTCGATCCGGGCGGGACCAAGGCTCGACGGCGGCCGGGCGCCGTGGAGTGCCGCGAGCACCCGGCCAACCGTCCCCAAACAACCGCCGGGTTCTGAGTCCTTCTGCACCAAGACGTCCAGCCGCGGCCCAGGAATGTAGGACAACTCCGGCCGCCCATCGTTGTCCCCCATGACAGCCGGAGCTATCGGCATTCCATTAACCGTGGTCAACTGCGCTGCTGCCAACGCGATATCGACCTCGGCGACCTCCGTAACGACCGCCCAGCTATGAACTACCGACATCATTTCCCTTTCCTTGCGCAAACGGCACCGCAAAGACTCCTCAGTGGGAAGGCACCTCAGAATGGCGGAACCGGACGGCGGACGCGAAAAAGCGCCCGCCGCACCCGATCAGCAGTGAATAACGATCGTGTAAGTGATCGAACTCTTGGCAACTGGCATCTGGATCGGGTCGATCTCCAGATCGGCGATCGACTCAGTCGTCTCGCCTTCCAGCAACGTTCCGAGAACGTCCTCTAGTTCCATTTCCTTGGTGACCATTGGTGGCCCTCCTTCATGGGTGAACGTGACGACGGATCCGTCTCCACTAGAGAATCCCGGATCTATATCTCCGTCAAGATCCCAATGCCACACATGCGTATCTATTCACCGAGTTGGCACCGTTCAACTGACCACTTCACCCGGTTGAACACAACACATCACGCCTTGGCACGATACGGATCAATCGCGTCGATATTCAGCGGAGTCCACTATCCGCGACCTTCTCTCCAGCTCACCAGCAAGAAGCTGCCATTGACTGGCACAGGCGTTCGCTGTCTCAGAGACGGCCTGGTAAGAGTGTTCTGGAAGACTTCGCAGCAGCTCATCCGAGTCGATCCGCCGTACCGCATGGAAAAACCTGACAACTCGCCGGCCGATTTCTGTGTTTACTACAGAGGGATCTCGGCTCAGCCGGTCGAGCGCATTCCAGTCTATTCTTGTGGTGTGCGCCGTCGGCCGATCCCCGGATGCGCCATCATCCGCAACGGATGGCGCGTTGTTCGACTGAAGCCGGACCGGATCATCCCCACGTTCCAGGCGCTCCCGAACATCTCTGACCGTGGCGGGCGAAACTCCGGCCGCCCGAGCCACCTGGCGCAGAGAAGCGCCAGGACTGGATTTCAAGATCTCCACAATCCGGCGCCGGGAATGCTCCGAGTTCAACGGCCGCGCGCGGCCATCTTTCCCCACCCTGGCCTGGACGCTCTCCCGTGGCGAACTGGTGCCGCGCAACGCGCCGACGGTACTGGCGGAGAGGCCGACAAGTTCGGCGATTCGCCGATCAGACCATTCGGGCTGCGACGCCAACGCCCGCAGCGCCGCGTTACGGCGATCAGCAAGCGAGAGCGGCATTCCGTGCGAGATATTATCGGCTATGCTTCGAACGAAGGCTTCTTCCTCGGTACCGTCAAATAGTTCTACTTCAATTTCACACTGCCCAAGAATAGCCGCCGCACGCACCCGATGCATACCGTCGATAATCCGCAGCGTATCTCTCTGGACGAGCACCGGCGGCAACCTGTCAAACACCTCAGCCAGGAGCCTGGCATGACTTTCGGAAACTCCCATTACTCTAGGAAAAACCGGCCCGGCCAACTGATCGACCACTACTAGCTGAGTTGATCTGTCAACCTTTTGCGGCGAGCCGCCAGCAACCTTGCCGCGCCAATGTTTGTGCTGCTTACTCAATTGCCGTCCTTCCCCCTGCTCATGGCTTTCGCACAAGCCGCCTAGGGGGTCCCCACCGACCCTGCCTCCAGCCCTGCCATTCATCCTCTAGATGACTATCTTGAAGGTCAACCCGTACCACTTGTCCGCTCGACACCTGCCGGCGGCACCTCCTACGTTTATCGCAGCGGCCCTACGGATCTTCGATCACAGCGGAATATGCGCCCATAACCATCTGCGATGCATCTGCCGGTGAGCAGGTCTTTGCCGAGATCTTGACTGCGTGGAGGTATAGGTGAAAGGGATAGTACTGGCCGGTGGCAGTGGTACTCGGCTTTCCCCCATCACAGTCGCAGTGTCCAAACAACTCTTGCCGGTCTACGACAAGCCGATGGTGTATTACCCGCTGTCCGTTCTGATGCTCACCGGGATCTCCGACATTCTGATCATCACGACACCGCGCGACGAACCCCTGTACCAGCGGCTCCTAGGCGACGGATCCTGGCTCGGTGTGCACTTCAGCTACGCCCACCAGACCGACCCGAACGGGCTGGCCGAGGCGCTCATCATAGGAGCTGAGCACGTCGGCGACGACAATCTCGCCCTGATCCTCGGAGACAACATCTTTCACGGGCCAGGCTTCTCTGAGCGGCTCCAACAACAAGCCGCCACGGTTGATGGCTGCGTCTTGTTCGGGTACGCGGTGTCGGATCCACGTCACTACGGTGTCGCCAGACTCGACCAGAGTGGCCGGCTCATCGCGGTGGAGGAGAAGCCACGCCGGCCATCGTCCAACCTCGCGGTCACCGGACTCTACTTCTACACCCACGATGCGGTGGAAATCGCCTCCCGCCTGAAGCCGTCGGACCGAGGCGAACTCGAGATCACCGACGTCAACCAGGCCTACGTGGAACGTGGCCACGCTTCGCTGGTCAACCTCGGCCGCGGATTCACCTGGATGGACGCCGGAACACATGAATCGCTACTTCGGGCCAGCGAATACGTCCAAATGCTAGAAGAACGCCAAGGTGTCCGGATTGCCTGTCTCGAGGAAGTGGCGTGGCGCATGGGATTCATCAGCGCCCTGGACTGCTACCGCCTCGGCGAGCAGCAGGCGAACTCGGCATACGGCCGTTACCTGATGGATCTCCCCACCACAGACCCCCGGGCGCTGGTCCATGTCGCCGCCTCATGATGGTCGACCACCACCGAACAGCCGCCAGGAGTACGCCCCCATGCGCATCCTCATCACCGGTGGCGCCGGCTTCGTCGGCTCCCACTTCGTCCGCTCCGCGCTCACCGCACAATACCCGTCCCTCGCTGGTGCGCACCTCGTCGTCCTTGACAAGCTGACCTACGCCGGGAACCTGGCCAACCTGGAACCCGTCATCGGCTCGCCTCACCTGGAGTTCGTACCCGGCGATATCCGCGATGCCACGTTGGTCCGCGCGTTGACCGCGAGGGTGGACGAGGTGATCCACTTCGCTGCCGAGAGCCACGTCGACCGCTCGATCGCTGATGCCTCCAGCTTCGTGAGAACCAACGTCGACGGCACTCAGGTCCTCCTCGATGCCGCCCTCCAGTACGGCGTTGAGCGATTCCTATACATCTCCACCGACGAGGTCTACGGCTCGATCACGCGAGGCTCCTGCGACGAAACTTCCCCCCTCAAACCCAGCTCCCCCTACAGCGCGAGCAAAGCAGCCGGAGACCTGCTCGCTCAGGCATATCACCGGACCCATGGTGTCCCGGTCATCGTCACCCGCAGTTCCAACAACTACGGGCCGTACCAGTACCCGGAGAAGGCCATCCCGCTCTTCGTCACCTCTTTACTCGACGGGAACCCCGTGCCTCTCTACGGCGACGGCAGCCACCGCCGCGACTGGTTACACGCCGATGACCACTGCCGAGCAGTTGAACTCGTCCGGACCACGGGCCGAGTCGGCGAGGTCTACAACATTGGTGCTGAAACCGAGCTGTCCAACATCGAACTCACCCAGTCTCTCCTCGATCTACTCGGCTTCACCTGGGACGCCGTGTGCCACGTCGCGGACCGGCCCGGCCACGATCACCGGTACAGCGTCGATACCACCAAGATCCGTACGGAGCTCGGGTTTCGGCCCCTCACCCCGATCAGCGAAGGCCTCCCCCAGACCGTCGCCTGGTATCGAGACAACCGACCCTGGTGGGAACCGCTGAAGCACGCCCCAAGCGGCTCCGGAAGGTCCGGGGCGAAGGAGGCATGAAGTGGATATCCACCCGCTAGGGATCTCCGGTGCTTACGAGTTCGTTCCCACACCCTTCACGGATGAACGGGGAGTCTTCGTCGCCCCTTACCAGGAGCCAGCCTTCGTGGCCGCTATCGGTCACCCCTTCACCGTCGCCCAGACCAACATCAACGTGTCCAGAAGGGGAACCGTCCGGGGCGTTCACTTCACCCGAACTCCGCCCGGGCAATCCCGGTACGTCTACTGCCCGCACGGCGCGCTCACCGACATCGTCGTCGACCTTCGAGTTGACTCCCCCACGTTCGGCCAATGGGAGGCCGTCCAGCTCGACAGCGTCAGCTTCCGCGCCGTATACATGGCAGAAGGGCTCGGCCACGCATTCGTTGCCCGCCAAGACTTCACTGTGCTGGCATACCTGTGTAGTTCCTCATACGACCCCACCCTCGAGTACACCATCAGCCCACGCGATCCCGCCCTCGCGCTCCCCCTACCCAAAGACCAGCCTCCCGTACTGTCCGATCGGGACGCCAACGCTCCGACCCTCGCCGAAGCGCTCACCTTGGGGATCCTTCCCGCGCGGGTGATATCCCGCTCGACATGAGCCTTTCCCGCCGCTGCCATTTACCCCGGCGATCGTCGCCGGTTTTGTGTCGCTATAGCGACCGGATCGCGTTTTCGATCACCGGGCTTGGGGTGGTGGGTGGGGTGGCTGGTTGGGATGGTGGGTTGGGGTGGTGGGTTGGGATGGGGTGGCTGGTTGGGGTGGCTGGTTGGGATGGTGTGACTGGTTGGGATGGTGTGACTGGTTGGGGTGGGGTGGCCGGTTGTGTTGGGGTCGGGTTTGTGCGGTTCCCGGGCCACGAGGCCGCTGCCATATGTGCCGGTGATCGTCGCTGGTTTTGTGTCGCTATAGCGACCGGATCGCGTTTTCGATCACCGGGCTTGGGGCGGTCGGATGGCTGGTTGGTTGGGCTGGTTGGTTGGGCTGGTTGGTTGGGCTGGTTGGTTGGGCTGGTTGGTTGGGGTGGTGGGTTGGGGTGGTGGGTTGGGGTGGGGTGGCTGGCTGGGATGGTGTGACTGGTTGTGTTGGAGCCTGTTAGAGCGGTAGAATCGAACGTATGAACGAGCAGGTGGTGGACGGTTCCACGGACGTGGACGATCGGGACACGGTGGTGGGTGAGCTGGCCTCGATGCTGTCCCGGCTGGCCGAACTACCCACCACCGTCGTTGATGACGCGGCCCGCATCGACCTGCTCGCCGGGCTGGAACGGCTCAAAGCCGCCGCCGCGGCGACCCAGTACGAGGTGATGGTCCAGTTCGCCACCTCCCAACGCGCAGCCCGCCGCGGGATGGGATTCGCTGAGCGCCACGCCACCCGTGGGGTGCCCGAACAGATCGGGCTGGCCACGAAAACCTCACCCTCGGCCGCGGCCCGCCAACTCAGCCGGGCCCAGGCGTTGACCTGCCACCTCCCGGCCACCTTCGACCTGCTACGCACCGGTGAAATCTCCGAATTCGCCGCCACCATCATCGTGAACGAAACCTCCCACCTCGACCCCGAGCAGCGCCGCCAGGTCGACACCCGCCTCGCCGGCGAGGTGGTCGGGGTGGGGCCGCGGCGGGTTCAAGGCCTGGCCCGGCGCTACGCCATCGAAGCCGACCCCGCCGCCGCCGTCGCCCGGGCCGCCCGAGCCCGCAAAGACCGCCGGGTCGGTGTGCGCCCCGCCCCGGACACCATGACCGTGGTGTCCGCGCTGCTGCCCTGTGAACAAGGCGTCGCGGCCTACGCGGCGCTGCGCCGCCACGCCGACGCGATCGTCGCCGCCGGCGGGGACGGGCGCTCCCGGGATCAGATCATGGCCGACACCCTCGTCGAACGCCTCACCGGACAAGCCAGCGCCGACGCGGTCACCGCCGAAATCGGGCTGGTCATGACCGACACCTCACTGCTCGGCGGCAACAGCGGCGGCGCCGGTGGCAGTGGTGGTGGTGGTGAGGCTGCGGAGTTGCTCGGGTACGGGCCCATCCCCGCCGAGACCGCCCGCGACATCACCCGCCGCGGCGCAGACAACCACCGCGGTGACAGCCAAGGCGGTGACGAGCACCAAGCCCGGGTGTTCCTGCGGCGGTTGTTCACCGACCCGGTCACCGGGGTCGTGGTCGATTGTGACCCCCGGCGGCGCCGCTTCGACGGGTCTCTGGCCCGGTTGTTGACCTACCGCGACGGCGGCACCTGCCGCGACCCCTACTGCGACGCACCGATCCGGCACCTCGATCACATCCATCCCTACACCCACGGCGGGCCCACCACCCCGACCAACGGGCGAGGCACCTGCGCCCGAGGCAATTACATCAAACAAATGCCCGGATGGACCATCCGCCTCGTCGACCCCTACCGGCACACCGTCGAAACCACCACCCCCACCGGACACCGATACACCTCACACCCCCCACCCGCACCCGGAACCCAACCCCACGCCGCCTAGAAGCGATCCCGCTCAGTGGACGCGAATTTGAGGTCGACGGCGGCCGGTCGTTAGGGTCGGTGTCAGGTCGAGAGGCGCTGCAACGGGTAACAACCCGCCACGCTCGACTCCTTGGACTCCGCAGTCAAGGGCGCCTTCCGACGGAAGGTGGCTAGGCAGATATGGATACGCTCGCAGCTTCGGGGAGCACGGATCGTCTCCGCGAACTCCTCAACCAGCGCATCCTCGTGCTTGACGGCGCATGGGGCACCATGCTGCAGGACGCCAAACTCACCACGGCCGACTATCAAGGTGAGCGTTTCACCGACCACACCCACGACGTCACCGGCGATCCGGACCTGCTCAACCTCACCAAGCCGGATGTTGTTCTCGACGTGCATCGGCAATACCTGGCAGCGGGTGCCGACATCACCACCACCAATACGTTTACCGCGACGAGCATCGGCCAAGCCGACTACGGTCTCGAGTCTTACGTACACGAGATGAACGTGCTCGGCGCGCAGCTAGCCCGCCAGGCGGCCGACGAGTTCGGGGAACGTTTCGTCGCCGGCTCGATCGGGCCGCTGAACGTCACGCTGTCGCTGTCGCCGCGGGTTGAGGACCCCGCCTATCGGGCGGTGAAGTTCGAGCAGGTCAAGGCCGCGTACGCCGAGCAGATCCGGGGGCTTGCCGAGGGGGGCGTCGACCTCCTGCTGATCGAGACCATCTTCGACACCTTGAACGCCAAGGCCGCCATCATGGCCGCGCGAGAGGCCGCCCCGCACCTGCCGCTGTGGATCTCGGTGACCATCGTCGACCTGAGTGGGCGCACGCTGTCCGGTCAGACCGTCGAGGCGTTCTGGCGTTCCATCGAGGGTGCGGAGCCGCTCGTCGTCGGGGTGAACTGCTCACTCGGTGCCGCGGAGATGCGCCCGCATGTGGCCGAGCTTGCCCGACTGTCCAATAGCTATCTCTCGTCGCATCCGAATGCTGGGCTGCCCAACGCCTTTGGTGGCTACGACCAAACCCCCGGGGAAACCGCCGGCCTGCTCCGCGAGTTCGCCGACTCGGGCATGGTCAACATCGTCGGCGGCTGCTGCGGCACCACTCCGGCACACATCAAGGAGATCGCCGCTACCGTCGCCACTATCTCGCCGCGGGCGCTCCCGGCACCGGTACCGGCCACTCGGTTCAGCGGGCTGGAACCATTCGAGATCGGCCCCGACACCGGCTTCGTCATGATCGGCGAGCGCACCAACGTGACCGGCTCGGCCCGGTTCCGCAAGCTCATCGAGGCCGACGACTATCAGGCTGCCGCCGACGTCGCCCTTGAACAGGTACGTGGTGGAGCAAACCTGCTCGACGTCAACATGGACGCCGATCTGCTCGACAGCGAGCGAGCCATGACGACGTTCCTCAACTTGATCGCCACCGAGCCCGAGGTCGCCCGTATACCCATCATGATCGACAGCTCCCGGTGGAGTGTGCTGAGTGCGGGCCTCACCTGCGTGCAGGGTAAAGGTGTCGTCAACTCGATCAGTTTGAAGGAAGGTGAGGAACAGTTCCTCGAGCAGGCCAGGCACATCCGCGATCACGGTTTCGGCGTGGTTGTCATGGCCTTCGACGAGCAGGGGCAGGCGGACACGACGGAGCGCAAGGTGTCGATCTGCGCCCGGGCTTACGACCTGTTGACGCAGAAGGTCGGGTTCGCTGCGGAAGACATCGTGTTCGACCCCAACGTGTTGGCCGTCGCCACGGGGATCGCTGAGCACAACAACTACGCCAAGGAGTTCATCGACGCGCTCCCGCTGATCAAGCAGCGCTGCCCGGGGGTACGCACGAGTGGTGGCATCTCGAACCTGTCGTTCGCCTTCCGCGGCAATGACGTCGTGCGCGAGGCGATGCACTCGGCGTTCCTCTACCATGCCATTCCGGCCGGACTCGACATGGGCATCGTTAATGCCGGGCAGCTGACGGTCTATCAAGACATCCCGGCTGACCTGCTTGAACTTGTCGAAGACGTGCTGTTCAATCGGCGCGACGACGCCACCGACCGGCTTGTGTCGTTCGCCGAGACGGTGAGCGGGTCGGCCACCAAACGAACCGTCGACCTGTCCTGGCGCGAGGCTCCCGTCGAGCAGCGGCTCAGCCATGCGCTGGTGCACGGCATCGTGGACTTCGTGGAGGACGACACCGAGGAGGCCCGTCAGCGCGCGGCCCGACCCCTGGACGTCATCGAAGGTCCGCTGATGGACGGCATGAAGGTTGTCGGCGACCTGTTCGGCGCCGGGAAGATGTTCCTGCCGCAGGTGGTCAAGAGCGCCCGGGTGATGAAACGCGCCGTGGCCTACCTCGAACCGTTTATGGAGGCCGAGAAGGAGCGGGCCCGGCTGGCCGGCGATGTCACCGCCGACCGCGGCAACGGAAAAGTGGTCCTCGCCACCGTCAAGGGCGACGTCCACGACATCGGCAAGAACATCGTCGGTGTGGTGCTTGGGTGTAACAGCTACGACGTCGTCGACCTCGGTGTGATGGTTCCGGCGGCGCAGATCCTCGACACCGCGGTTGCGGAGGGCGCGGACGCCGTGGGGCTGTCCGGGCTGATCACGCCGTCGCTCGACGAGATGGTCGCCGTCGCCGAAGAGATGCAGCGACGCGGGCTCACGCTGCCGCTGCTGATCGGTGGTGCGACCACGTCACGCCAGCACACCGCGGTCCGCATCGCTCCGGCCTACAACAACACCACGGTGCACGTTCTCGACGCCTCACGCGTCGTTGGTGTGGTGTCGGATCTCCTCGACGACGACCGCGCCAAGGACCTCGACACAGCCAACCGTGCCGAGCAGGAGAGACTCCGCGAACAGCACGAGTCCAAACAACGGGTGCCGTTGCTGACGATCGCCGACGCGCGGGCCAACCGGGAAGCCATCACTTTCGACGACCTTCCCACCCCGGGCTTCACCGGCATACGCACCATCCAGCCGGAAATCGCCACCCTGCGCGAAATGATCGACTGGCAGTTCCTGTTCCTGGCCTGGGAACTCAAAGGCAAGTACCCGGCCATCCTGGACCAGCCGGTGGCCCGGGAGCTGTTCGACGACGCGAACACGCTGCTGGATCAGATCATCTCGGACAACTCGTTCCGGGCACACGGTGTGTATGGCTTCTGGCCAGCACACGCCGACGGAGACGACATCATCCTCGACGACGCCGGCGTGCGGTTCCCCATGTTGCGCCAGCAGACGCAGAAGCCGCAGGGCCGTCCTAACCGCAGCCTCGCCGACTACGTCGCCCCGGAAGGTGACCACCTGGGCGGTTTTGCCGTGGTGATCCACGGCGCTGACGACCTCGCGGCCACATACGAGGAAGCGAAGGACGACTACCGCGCCATCATGGTTAAGGCACTTGCCGACCGGCTTGCCGAGGCGTTCGCCGAGTACATCCACCTACAAGCGCGCCGCGAATGGTTCGAGCCGGACGCCACACCCGCTATCGGCGACCTACACGCCGAACGGTTCCGCGGCATCCGCCCAGCACTTGGGTACCCGGCCTGCCCGGATCACAGTCCCAAACGTGATCTGTTCGACCTGCTCGACGCCGACGCCGTCGGGCTCGCGCTGACCGAGTCTTACGCGATGACACCCGCGGCCGCCGTCAGCGGCCTGATCTTCGCGCACCCGGATTCGCGGTACTTCACGGTGGGACGGATCGGGCGAGACCAGGTCGAGGACTACGCGAAGCGGCGCGGTCTCGACATCGCCGAAGTGGAGCGCTGGCTGCGGCCTAACCTCGCCTACGACCCTCAGTGACCGCCCACCACCCATAACCCAACCCATGGGCACGTCACCGACCCCACTCCCCCGGTGATCATCAGCAAATTTCCGCCCTCCTCCCCGGTGATCGTTGCCGTAGCAGTGTCGCTATTGCGACCAAATGCCGCCGACGATCACCGGGGGTTGGGGCGGAGAACCGCTAACGATCACCGGGCATCGGTCAAACCGCCACTTACGGCCCCGGCGGCGTGACCACGGTGCCAGCGCTCGCGCCGGGACACAGTCCGACGATTCGCAACGCGAGTTCTCCGTACTGCCAGACGACGGCGTCTTCGCTCAGGTCGCCGTCGTCGCGATACCACGACGACACGCCCATCCCGAGGTCCAGGATGGCGTATGACGCCAGGCGCGTGGACGTCACCTGGAAATGACCCGAGTCGACGCCGTCGGCGACCAGCCGGCGAAACCCTACCTCGTAATCGGCGCGCAACGAGAGCACGTGCGACCGATGTGGTTCGACCAGACTGCGCAACTCCCGGTTGCCGACGAACGCTTCCAGCCGATGCCTGGTGTGGTAGCGCACATGCGCCTCGGTGGCACGACGAAGCCGTTCAGCAGGGTGGTTGGCGGTTGCGACGGCCGCTTGGTGCGCGTCCAGCAGGTCCGTCATGGTGCTGGTCATGATGTCCACCAGCAGGTCCTGTTTGGATGCTACGTGTTTGTAGAGGCTTGGCCCCTTCATCCCCACAGCCGCACCGATGTCAGCCATCGTGGTCGCCGGATATCCGAGCTGAGTGAACAGCTCCAGCGCGGCGGACCGAATTTCGGCCATCCGGGCTGATCGGGTTCGCTCGACTGCTTCACTCATGCCCATCCCTCACCGGCTCGGCTATCGATGACTAGCCTGATTCTCGCACCCATTCCACCCATGGTCTTCACGTAGTTGCTCTACGTAGTCTTTTACACTAGCCTTTTGGCTAATAACCATTAGCCGAAGGAGCCGATCCGTGGCCGTCGACTTCACCCACGAGCCAGCCGTCGCCCGCCTGGCCGAACACACGGCACAGTTCGTCCGAGACGTCGTGCTCCCGGTCGAGGACGAACACAACGGCGTCGTGCGCTCGGAGGAGATCCGGCGCACCCTGCAACGATCAGCCCGAGAGGCTGGCCTGCTCGCGCCACACGCCGGCACCGACATGGGCGGGCTCGGGCTGGATATGCGCAGCCGGGCCCCCGTCTTCGAGGAAGCCGGATATTCTCTGCTCGGTCCGCTCGCGCTGAACATCGCCGCGCCCGACGAAGGCAACATGCACCTGCTCGAAGCCGTGGCCACCAACGATCAAAGAGAGCGCTACTTACGCCCGCTCGTCGCCGGGGCGATCCGTTCGTGTTTCGCCATGACCGAACCCGCACCAGGGGCCGGGTCGGATCCGAGCGCTCTCACCACCCGCGCGGAGCGAGTCAACGGTGGCTGGCGTATCGACGGACGTAAATGGTTCATCACCGGAGCCGACGGCGCGGGTTTCGCGATCTGTATGGCGAGAACGTCCGGCCAGCCGGGAGACCTGGGCGGGGCCACCATGTTCCTCGTCGATGCGGACAACCCGGGAATGAAACAGCTCCGGCACATCGAGACGCTGGACGAAAGCCTCTACGGCGGGCACATGGAGATCCTCTTCGACGAGTGTGTCGTGCCCGACGATGCCGTGCTCGGCGAAGTCGACGAGGGATTCCGCTACGCCCAGGTCAGGCTCGGACCGGCCCGGATGACCCACTGCATGCGCTGGCTGGGTATCGCCCGCCGGGCACAAGACATCGCGGTGGGGCGGGCCACCAGCCGAGACCTGTTCGGCTCCCGGCTGGCCGACCTCGGCATGGCCCAGCAGATGATCGCCGACAACGAGATCGACATCGCCGCCTGCCGTGGCCTCATCCTGCAGGCATGCTGGGAGCTCGACCAGGGCCGCTCGGCGGCACAGTCGACGGCGATTGCCAAGACCTTCTGCGCGGAGGCGATCTGGCGAGTAGTCGACCGCGCGATCCAAATATGCGGGTCGCTCGGCATCTCCGCCGACGTGCCGCTCGGCCGCTTCTTGCGGGAGGTACGGCCGTTCCGGATCTACGACGGCCCGTCGGAGACCCACCGGTGGGCGATCGCCCGCCGAGTTGTCCGCCGACACAGTGCGGGCGGCCAATGAGCGACGACGCCGGGCTCGACCTACTAGCTCTGGAGCGCTTCTTCATCGACCACGTGCCCGGGTTTCGTGACCGGCTCACCGCTCGGCTACTTGAGGGCGGCAGGTCCAATCTGACCTACCGGCTCACCGACGGGCACTCCACGTGGGTCCTTCGCCGCCCTCCGCTGGGTGGGCTGACACCCTCCGCTCACGACATGTATCGGGAGTACCGTGTCGTGTCCGCCTTGGCCGACACCGACGTCCCCGTGGCGCGCGCGGTGGCCTACGCCGACGACGACGTCCTGGGTGTGCCGTTCTCCGTGGTCCGCTACGTCGACGGGCCGGTTCTGCGCAGCCAGGAGCAGCTGCACACGCTACCGGCGGCTGACATCCGCCGGTGCGCCTTCGGGCTCGTCGACGTCCTCGCCCGCCTGCATACCGTCGACCCGGCACACGTCGGGCTCGGTGATTTCGGGCGCCCCGAAGGCTACCTGCGCCGGCAGGTACGGCGCTGGAACGACCAATGGCAACGGGTGCGCACCCGCCAGCTCGACGATGTCGACGCCCTCCATGCCCGCCTCGCCGACACCTGTCCGGCCGAGGCCGGCGCGGCCATCGTGCACGGTGACTTCCGCATCGACAACGCCATCCTGGACCCCGACGACATAGGTGTGGTGCGGGCCCTGGTGGACTGGGAGATGGCCACCGTCGGTGATCCCCTGGCCGACCTCGGCCTGCACCTGGTCTATGCGGATCCGGTGTTCGAGCCGGTGCTCGCTGGCTCGGCCGCGTCCACCAGCCCGCGGCTGCCGTCGACGGACGAGCTCGCGCAGCGCTACGCCGAAACGACCGGCCGGGACCTGAGCGGGCTGGCCTTCTACGTCGCCCTCGGGTATTTCAAGATCGCCGTCATCGCCGAGGGCATCCACGCCCGCTATACCGCTGGCTTGACCCGCGGCTCGGGTTTCGACACGGTGGGTGACGCCGTGCCGCCACTCGTCGCCAACGGTCTACGGGCGCTGGCCACCAACAGCTGAACCGGCCAGCGCATCCGAGACTCGCCGAAAATCCTGCGCCAGGGCACCCCACACATATTCGTCGTCCACATGCTCATAGGTATGGGCGACCCGGTTGCGCATTCCTTTGATCCCTTTCCAGGGAATCTGTGGGTGTGCGTCGGTGACATCCGCCGGAAGTCGATCCACCGCGGACCAGAGATCAACAACAAGCTGGCGGCCGGCCCGCCGGAGTATCTCGCCGTCCATGCCGTCGTCGAAGAAGGCATCCTCACCTTTGGCTCGGATGGCGGCGGCGACCTCCGCGAGCACTTCGACGTCTCCGGCCAGTTCTCGCACCGTTCGCGCTGAGGTCATAACGCCACTGCCTCGCGCCGAGCATTGGCCAGAATAGTCTTGCCACGGCGGGGCTGCCGTTTGCTGTCACCCACCACGTCGACGTGAACACCGAGCAGCTCTTCCAGCTCGGCTTGGAGCCCGGCCAGCGTGAACACGGACGTGCCCGGCTCGAAGTCCATCAGCAGGTCGATGTCGGAATCGTGGGTGTCTTCGTCCCGCGCGACCGAGCCGAACACCCGCACATTGCTCGCCCCGCTCTTGCTGGCCAGCTCCAGAATCTCGCTGCGGTGTTCCTTCAACAAGACCGACGGGCGCAGCCGGCACGCCGCCGCGAGTTTGTTCATCGTCTGCTCGGTCGGCTCGACCTGGCCGGACTCGATGCGCGAGATATGCGACTGCGGCACACCACTACGGCGGGCCAGCTCGCTCTGGCTGATGCCCGCCCGGACACGTGCTGTACGTACTCGACGTGCCGCATCCACGGATCAACTATATGTCGACGCATAATCGGTCTGCCAGCGCTGGCGGAGCACGTTCTTCCTGATCTTTCCGGTGGAGGTTTTCGGCAGCGGACCGAATACCACTCGTTTCGGTGCTTTGAACGCGGCCAGCCGGGCGCGCACGTGCTGGATCAGTTCACGCTCGTCCACGGTGTACCCGGGTTTGCGGTCCACGAACGCTACCGGGACTTCACCCCACTTCTCGTGTGCGGCGCCGACGACGGCGCTCTCCAGCACGGCCGGGTGGCTGTCCAGGGTGCGTTCCACCTCCACCGAGGAGATGTTCTCTCCCCCGGAGATGATGACGTCCTTGCGCCGGTCTTTGACCTCGACGTAGCCGTCCGGGTGGCATACCGCGAGGTCGCCGGTCCGGAGCCAGCCGTCGACCGTGGCCGCGCGGGTGGCGTCGTCGTCGCGGTAGTACCCGAGCATGACGTCGTTGCCGCGTACCGCGATCTCCCCGAGGGTGGCGGCGTCGGCGGGGACGTCCGCACCGTGACCGTCGATCACCCGCAGCGGGCTGGCGACGACGTTACCCACACCTTGCCTGGCCCGCAGCATCACTTGCTGGTCCGGCCCCGCCGCGTCCCACTCGGGATTCCACTGGTTGATGGCGATCGGGCCGAACGTCTCGGTGAGCCCGTACAGGTGGGTGACCTCCATGTTCAACTCGGTCATCCGGGCGATCAGGGTGGGCGACGGTGGTGCACCCCCGGTGGTCACCGCCACCGGCGCTGGGAGGGGCGGGCCGTCAGCCGACGGCGCGTTGGCGATCATCGACAACACCGTGGGAGCGGCGCTGAAATGGGTGACACCGTGCTGGCGCAGCAGCTGCCAGATGACGTCCGCGTCGACCGCCCGCAGGCAGACCTGGGTGCCGCCGGCCGCCGTCACCGCCCAAGGGAACGACCACCCGTGGCAGTGGAACATCGGCAACGTCCACAGGTAGCTGCTGGCCGGTCCGAGGCCGTTGTGCATCGCCATCGCCAGCGCTTGTAGGTACGCGCCGCGGTGGTGGTACATCACCCCTTTCGGGTGGCCGGTGGTGCCGCTGGTGTAGTTGATCGACAGCAGGGCTGTCTCGTCGCTGGTGGCCACTGGCGACGGTGACGACGACGCCAGTAGGCGCTCGTACTCGTCGTCGGGGCCGCCGGCGACGACGACGCGCACGCCGGTGGCGTCGGCGACCTGCCGCGCGGCGGCCGCCAGCTCGGCCGTAGCGATGAGCACGGTGGCGCCGGAGTGCCCAACGATGTACACCAGCTCGTCCACAGCCAGGCGAATGTTCAGCGGCACCAGGACCGCACCACACATCGGCACGCCGTGGTGAAGCTCCAGCATGACGTGGCTGTTGGTGCACAACGCGGCGACCCGGTCCCCCGGCCGGACACCAAGCCCGCTCAACAGCCCGGTGAGCGCCCTGGAGCGTTGATCGAACTCGCCGTAGGTCCAGGTGTGCTCACCGTCGACCACCGCGACGCGGTCCCGGAACACCGTCGCCGAACGCCGCAGGAAGGCGGTCGGCGTCAGGGCCTCGAACGTGAACTCAGCCACTGGCCGTCCCGCCGCCACGGCCGCCGATCACCCGGCTCGGATACCGCGTCAGCTGATCGGCGTCGTACAACGTCAGGGTGTGGTCGGCCACCCGGCTCACCCGGTCGAACACGGCGAGAGCCTCGTAGATGTTCTCGCAGATGCCGATCGGGTGCCGCTCGTCGAGGTTGCGTTGGGTGAAGTAGGCGTCGGTGATGGTGACGAGTCCTTCGGTGGTGTCCGCCTCCACGACGATGCTGGCGCGGTGGTGTGACCCGGCCCACCAGGTGCGCAGGCCCGGCACGATCTGGTCTTCGTCGGCGAGCAGGCGCACCCGGTCCCACGCGTCGTGGGTGAGGTAGGTGAGGACGTCGGGCGGGATGGAACTCCACCGGTTGTCGTGCGGGTGCCGCTTGGTGCGGTGGAAATGCAGCCAGCCGCGTTCGGCCAGACAGATCTCCGCGTTGGGAAAATGGCCGACGTTGGACGTGGTGTAGAGCTGTAACGGCGTGAGGATCACGTGGGTGATATCCGCGGGATCCACCGCAAGCGTCCGCAACTGGTCGGGCAACCACTGGCCGGGTTCGCGGCGCATCGCCGCCCGCTCCCCCAGGAACGACGCCCACTGGTCGTTCATCGGAGTCAGATCCTCAGCTGGCCCGGTACTCACTAGGGCGTTGATGCCGTCGCCCTGGATGAGAAACGCCTGGAACGCCAGCCGATACCACTGATCCCAGTCGGACATCCAGTACACCTCGGGCCCGGGAACGTCGCCGTCGCCCACGTGCAGCAACCTGACGTCAAAGCTCATTCCTGCCTCCTTTGCCTGCTCGTCACCGGACCAGGACCGCCTTCGCCGTGCTCGCGGTACCGGCCATGAGCTCATTGAAGATGTCGACGCCGGCGGTGAGCGGGAACGTGGTGTGCCAGTCCAGCGGCAATCCGACCGCCAGCTTCAGGGCCGCCGCGAAATCGTCGCGCGTGTAGCAGTACGAGCCCACCACCCGCTTCTCCTCGCGGACGATTCCTTGCCCGTCGAAGCCGGCCTTACTACTTTGCAGCCCGATCCACACCGCGGTGCCGCCGGGGCGCAACACCTCAAGCGAAGCACGGTGGGTGGTTTCCGCACCAACGGCGTCGACGACGACGTCGTACTCACCGTCCAGCGCGGTGCCCACCCGGGATGCGCCGAGTTCCTGCGCAGTCTCGATCCGCCGCGGGTCAAGATCGCAGATGGCGACGTCGTCCACCTGAGCGGCCGCGACCAGCAGGCACATCAGCCCGATGGCGCCGGCGCCGATGATGCCGATCCGGTCCGACGGGCCCGGATCGGCCAGCCGCAGCGCATGTACGGCGTTGGCCAGCGGCTCCACCATGGACGCCGCCGCGAACGTCATCGAGTCGTCGATCTCGTGGACCGCCGATTCGGGCACCACGACGGCGTCGGCGAACCCACCGGGCCGGTCGATACCCAGAATGGCGCGGTTCCGGCACAGGTTGTCCGCACCCAAGCCACACATGTCGCAGGCCGAGCAGCTCAGCAGCGGGTTGACGGTGACCCGCCGGTCACCGACCAGGCCGGCGATCTCGTGGCCCATCACCAGTGGTGGCCGCCGCAGGGTGCCCTCGCCGATGCCGTGCAGCTCACTCCCGCAGATCCCGACGGCCCGTACGTCGACCACCACCTCCCCGGCACCCGCCTCAGGGGTGGCGACGTCACACATCTCCACCGTGCCCGGCCGGGTGAACACCATGGCCTTCATCCGATCGCCATCCCGTCACCCGTTCCGGTCAGCAGGTCCCGGACCTTACGGGCCGCCCGCAGCCGCAACTGCGGCAACGACTCGGTCGACAGATAGGCGACGTGCGGGGTGACGAGCACCCGCGGATGTGCGGCCAGCTCCGCGGAGGTCCCTTCGGGTGGTTCGCTGGCCAGCACGTCCAACGACGCGAAACCGACCTCGCCGGCGTCAAGAGCCGTGAGGAGTGCGGGTTCGTCGATCAGCGCACCACGTGCGGTGTTCACCACATGTCCCGACGGTCCCAACGCCCGCAGCACCGACGTGTCGACGATGCCGTGGGTCTGCTCGTTGAGGGCAAGGTGCAGGCTCAGGTGGTTCACGGACGCGGCCAGCTCAGTCAACGAACCCGCGATCGTGACGTCGTCGGGCACGTCGGTGGCATATGGGTCCCAGACGAAGACCGGGAAACCCAGTGCGCGTAGCCGAGCCGCAACCGAGCGGCCGATCCGCCCGAATCCGGCCAGGCCGACGGCGTCGTCACGCACGGGCACCGGCTTGGTGATGCCGGCGGTGGTCCAGCCCCGCTCGGTGTACCCGCGCGACGCGCTGACCAGCCGCCGGCTGTGGGCGTGGATAGCGGCGGCGGAATGGTCGGCGACTTCCTCGATGCAGTAGTCGTCGACGTTGCCGACCTTGATACCCAAACGCCGAGCGGCGTCGAGGTCCACGTTGTCGACCCCAATGCCGTAGCGCACCACAACCCGTAGCCCGGGCAGGTTCTCCAGGACCCGGCTCGTCACCGGAGCCCACTGGACCATCAGCGCGTCCGCGCCCTTGCCGACATCGATGACCTCGTCTTCGGTTGTGACCTGGTGGCGGGTCACGGTGAACCCCTCGCCAAGCTCCGCACGCTCGTGCGAACCATCGCCGAGGTTGGTGTCGGTGATGACCACCGAGTGGCCGCGGGTCATGTGGTGCTCCTACCTGTTGTTTCGGTGCCGGCGAAGGTGGATGTGTCCCCGAGGCCCTCGGGCCCCATGGCGCTGTATCCGCCGTCGACCATGAGCTCGGTGCCGGTGATAAAGCTGGCGTCGGACGAGCACAGGAACGCGATGGCGGTGGCCACCTCGTGGGGTTCGCCCAACCGGCGCAGCAGGTGGTACCTCCCCCACACCGGCTCCCAGCGGTCCCGGTCGCCGCCGGCGGCCTTGCTCACCTCCGGCGTCCAGATCCACCCCGGACTCACCACATTGACCCGGATTCCGTCCGGGGCCAGATCCATGGCCATACACCGGGTCAGGTTGACGATCGCGGCTTTGGACGTGTTGTAGGTCCACCGGGCCGGCTGGGCGATATGAGCGGAGATGCTGGCGGTGTTCACCACCGCGGCGCCGTCGGCGGCGGCCAGGTACGGCCGCGCGGCCTGCACCATGTTGCTGATCCCACCGACGTTCACCCGCAGCACGCGGTCCCACTCGTCCGGGGTGACGTCAACGCCGCGGGCCAGGAAGTTGACCGCACAGTTGACGACGATATCCAGCCGGCCGTGCTCACCCGCGACATCACCGACGGCGGAATCCACCGCCCGCCGGTCGCTGACGTCCACCGGCACCGCGGCGACACTGAGCCCTTGCTCCCGCAGGGCCGCCGCCGACTCGCCGAGCGTGGTGGCGTTGATGTCGATCATCACCACGTGAGCGCCCCGGACGGCGAGCTCCTGTGTGGTGGCCCGCCCGATGCCGGAGGCGGCGCCGGTGACGAGGGCCACCTGGTCGCGCCCGTTCATATGTACCTACCTTCCTCGCGCCGCCGTGCTACCGGTTCAGCGACATGTTCTCGAAGATCGGGATCTTGTACCGCAGCCGCTCCGGCTCGTCGAAGTCGATGCTCTCGATGTCCGGCGAGTAGACCCATCCGATCGGCAGCGACGTGGTCCACACCCACGGCATCTCGGTGGCGAGAACCTCGTCGGCGGACGACCACAACTCCTTCTGCTCCGCGGGGTCGTCCACCTGCCGCGCACCATCGACGTACGCGTCGAAGTCGGCGTTGTCGAAACCCATCGAGTTGAGGTCCCCGGCGGAGTGGAAGAACCGGTACGGCAGGGCGTCCGGCGTCAGGAATCCCGCCATCGTCCAGCACACCGCCTGGTAGTCACCCGCCAGGTAGGCCGCCAGCCGATCCGCGCCGCTGACGTTACGCACCGTCACGTTCATTCCGGCCGCGGTGAGCTGGCGTTCGATCACCGAGGTGGCCCGGATGTCGCCGCGGCAGTCGTAGTTGAACTCGAACGGCTGCCCGGTGTCGGCTTCGTACTCGGCTACCAAGGCCTGGGCGGCTTCGAGGTCGTAGTCCGGGTTGGCGGCGTCGTTGTGGAACGGATCGGTGGGCGGGAAGAGGTTGTACGCCGGCTCGGCCATCCCCTCCATGATCAAGTCGATGATCTCCTGCCGGTCGATCGCCATCGACACCGCCTGGCGCGCACGGATGTCGTCGAAGGGCGGCACGGTCAGATTGAGCGCGATACTCTCCTGGTCGCTGCCCACCCCCATCACCGTGACGACGCGTTCGTTGGTGATCGCATCGCTGAGAATGCTGGGTTCGGCGAACCACCCGAGATCGATGTCACCTGCCTGGACCGCCTGATACAGGGACTGCTCGTCTTCGATGTTCTTGAGCACGATCCGGCTGAGCTGCATCTGCTTGTTCTCGCGGTTCCAGTACTCCGGGTTGGGGACCAGAACGACGTCGGCCCCCGGCGACCACGACTCCAGAGCGAACGGACCAACACCGGCCGCGTGGGTGGTGTAATCGTCGCCGTACTCTTCGAGCGCGGTGGGCGACGCGACGTAACCGGCCGTGCCGGATCCGTCGAAGGCCAGCACGGTGGGGAAGTTCGCGAACGAGTACGCGAGGTTGAACACCACCGTTGTCTCGTCCGGTGCCTCCACCGATTCGACCGACGACAACAGCGCCGCCGCGGTGGAGCCGACGTCGGGGTCGATGTGCCGGTCCATGTTGTACTTCACCGCGTCGGCGTCGAAGTCCGTGCCGTCGCTGAACTTCACCCCGCTGGGCAGCGTCATCGTCCACACGGTGAAGTCGTCGTTGGGCTCCAGCGACTCCGCGATGTTCGGGGTGGGTTCGTCGCCGAGCTTCTCCACCTTCATCAAAGTGTCGTAGATCGCGTACCCAACCGTGGCCATCGCGTTGGCCGAACCACGGGCCGGGTCGAGGGTAGTCAATGCTTCGGCCAGATTGGCCACCAGCTCGGTGTCGCCACCGGCGCCGCCGTCGGCGTCAGCGTCGGCATCGGATGTGTTCCGTTCGGACGTGGGTGAACCCGAACCGTCGTCCGGCGAACCACACGCCGCGGCGGCCATGGCGGTGGCGATGACAAGTGCGGTCAACCTCACCGGTGTAGCCAGCAAACGTCGTCTCATGGCCGTGCACTCCTTCTCGTCGTTGGGCTGACCGCGGCCGCGGCCGCGTGTAGAGCCTCGGTGTACGGGTGGGTCGGCGCGTTGGCGAGGGTGAGCGTCGGTGCTTCTTCGACGATCTCCCCCGCGTACATCACCGCGGTGCGGTCACACAGCGCCGACACCACGGCGAGGTCGTGCGAGATGAACAACATCGCCAGGTTCCGCTCGGTCCGTAGCCGGGCCAGAAGTTCGAGGATCTGCGCCTGGATGGACACGTCGAGGGCGGAGACCGGTTCGTCACAGATCAGCACCTCTGGTTCGAGCACGATGGCCCGGGCGATCGCGGCCCGCTGACATTGACCGCCGGACACCCTCGTCGGCCGCCGGGCGGCGACCTCGGGAGAGATCCCGACCTGGCCCAACACCTCCAGGGCGGTGCGGCGGCGCTGCTCCTTGGTGCCCCGTTTCCACACCCGCAGCGGCTCGGCCACCGAGTCGAGCAGAGACCGTTTCGGGTTGAACGAACCAACCGGGTTCTGAAAGATCGCCTGGACCCGCGCTCGGAGAGTCCGGTCGGCCCACGTCACCGGCCGTCCGTGGTACGCCAGGGTGCCGGACGTCAATTGGGTGAGACCAAGCATCGCGCGGGCCGTCGTCGACTTCCCAGACCCGGACTCACCGACCAGGCCAACGATCTCCCCGGCGTGCAGTGCCATCGACACCCCGCGGACCGCTTCGAACTTCGTGCCAGCCGGGCCTGGGAACACGACGCGGCCGTGTTCGAGGGCCAGCACCGGATGGCGCTCCCCTGATGTCATGGCGCTGGGGTGGTTCATACCTGAGACACCTCCCGTTCGGGCTGGTCGTCACTGGCTACCGGGTGCCAGCAGGCGGCATAGTGGTCCGGTTCGTCCGGCACCGCGAGCAGCGCCGGGCGATGGGTGTGGCACTGCTCGGTAGCTGCCACGCACCGCGGCGCGAAATGACACCCCGGTTCGAGGGCCAGGAGGTTGGGAGGCTGCCCGCCGATGGGTGTCGGCAGTATCTGCTGGTCCAGCCCCCAGCGAGGTACCGCGTCCATGAGGGCCCGGGTGTAGCGCATGGTGGGATTGCCGAGGACCTGGTGGGCCGGGCCGGTTTCACCGATCTGGCCGGCGTACATCACCGCGACCCGGTCCGTGTGCCGGCCAACCACGCCGAGGTCGTGGCTGACCAGGATCAACCCGATCCCGAACTGATCACACAAGGTGTCGAACAGCTCCAGGATGCGGGCCTGAACGGTGACGTCGAGAGCCGTGGTCGGCTCGTCGGCCAGTAGGAGCTTCGGCTCACACGCCATAGCCATCGCGACCATCACCCGCTGGCGCATCCCGCCGGACAACTCGTGTGCGCGCTGCCGGCTGCGTCGTCCCGGCTCGGCGATCTTGACCAGATCCAGCAGTTCAACCGCCCGCTCGTGGGCCGCCTTGGCGCTCATCCCCCGGTGCAGCCGCAGAACCTCCGCGATCTGGGCTCCGACGGGGGTGATCGGGTGCAGGGAGTTCATCGGATCCTGGAAGATCATCCCGATCTCGCTGCCCCAGATCCGGCGCCGCTCCCGAGCCTTCATCGCCAGCACCGGCCGGCCGTCGAAGATCACCTGCCCGTCGATGTCGGCCTCTCCCGGCCGGAGCAACCCCATGATGGTGCGGATGAGAACACTCTTGCCGGATCCCGACTCCCCGACGATGCCGAGCCGTTCCCCCTGGCCAAGCCGGAGATCGACGCCGTCGACCGCGGTCACGACCCCGTCCGGGGTGGTGAATCGGACCCGCAGATTCTCGACGCTGAGCAGTGGCGTGGTTTCAGGCATCACGAACCTCCCGTCACGGTGGTGCGGTCGAGGAGGTACCGGTCAGCGAGCATGTTGATGCTCAGGATGGTGAGCATCATGAACACCGACGGCACGAGGATGATCGCCGGACTCTGGGTGAGATACACCCGGCCCTCGTTGATCATGGTTCCCCAGGTGGGTTGCGGCAGTGGCACACCAATACCGAGGAAGCTGAGCCCACCTTCGATGAGGATCGCCCGCCCGACGTTCACTAGCGCGAAGGCCAGCACCGCCTCGGAGATGTTCGGCACGATGTCGCGTCGCATGATCGACAGCGTCGGGGTGCCGATCACCTTGCTGGCTTCGACGAACTCCCGGGTGAGCAAGGACATGGTCTGCGCCCGGGCGAGCCGGGCGAACGCGGGGATCAGCGGTACCGCGATGGCGATCATCACATTGGTCACCGACGGCCCGAGGAACGCGGCCAGCCCCAGCGCCAGCACCAGGCCCGGGAACCCGAGCACCACGTCCACGATGAACGACACCACCGCGTCCGCGGCTTTTCCGCGGTAGCCGGCGATCATCCCCATCGGCACCCCGATCAGCGCCGCGATCGCCGTCGACCCGAGCCCCACCAGCAGCGAGATCTTCGCACCGTCCAACGCCCGGGCTAGCAGGTCACGGCCGAGATCGTCGGTGCCGAGCCAATACTCACCGGACGGGCCACTGAACCGGGCGGTGGAGTCCAGGGCCAGCGGATCCAAACTCCGCAGCGGCGGAAGCACCAGCAGCGCAACTATCAGCGACCCCAACCAGGCGAGGGCGAACAGGTGAGTCCGGTCCTTGCGCATCGATGCGCTCATCGGGTCACCGCCTCCTGTCGCGTCGGGCGGCGTTGGCGCAGCCGCGGGTCGATCACCGTGTACAAGGCGTCGACGATGGCGTTGATCACCACGAACGATGCCGCGACCACCAGGACGATCCCCTGCACCTCGGGGTAGTCGCGGGCCTGCACCGCGTTGACCAGCTGAGCGCCCAGTCCGGGTAACCCGAACAACGACTCCACGACGACGGACGAACCGATCGACGTCCCGATCGTGATCCCGATGACGGTGCTCAGACCGAGCAGGCTTGGGCGCAACCCGTGCCGGAACGCGCTGCGCATCGGCGAGATCCCCTTGGCCCGGGCCACCAGCATGAAGCTCTGGCTGTTGGTCTCGATCAGATCGGCCCGCAGCACCCGCTGGTACTGGGCGAACGGCGCGGCGGCCAGGGCCACGGCGGGCATGATCATCCCGGACAGGTACGGCCAGATTCCGTCGCTCAGTGGTGTGTACCCCGTGGCCGGCAGCCAGCCGAGATTCACCGACAGCAACCAGATGAGCACGACGCCGATGACGAAGTGCGGCGTCGACAGGACGGAGAAGACCATCATGCTGATGCCCCGGTCAACCACGGTGCCGCGCCGGGCGGCCGACACCATGGCCAGCGGCAGCGCCAGGCCCAGAGCGACGATCTGACCGGCGATCACCAACTCCAGCGTCACCGGCAGCCTGGTGGCCACGATGGCCGACACGTCCTGGCCGGTGCGGAACGACTGCCCGAGATCACCCTGGAGCAGCCCACCAACCCAGCTGGCGTACCGTTCGAGCAGCGGCTGATCGAGGCCGAGCTGATGGTTGAGCGCGGCGACGGATTCCGGGGTGGCCGACACACCGAGCATCGCCTCGGCCGGACCGCCGGGCAGCAACTCCATGCCGAGGAACACCAGGGTGCCCACTACCAGCAGCACCGCCACCAGCCGGAGCAGCTTCAGCAGGACGCGCCGCAGGGCGACCGCCGGCACTCCCGCGCCGCCGGTCACCGGCTCTCCGCCGAGGCGATGACCAGGTCATGGCGGCCCGGACCGAGCCGGACATCCGCCGGCCCGGCAGCGGCCGGTGCACCAGAACGCAGCGTCCACCCGTCCGGGAGGTAAATGTGGGCCACCGCGGTAGCCGGCACGTTCAGCTGGTGGGTGATCGTGGCCCCGTCGCGGCGCCATCCGCTCTCGATGGTTCCACTCGGGCTCTGGTACGACGCCCGGACCCAGTCCAGCCGGGGTGTATACAGCGGGCGGACGTCGACCCGCCCATCCCAGCTCAAGGCCGACGCGTCGAGCCCGGCCAGGCGCTCGTAGAGGAAGGTGCCGATACCGCCCAGCGCGTAGTGGTTGAACGAGTTCATCTCCGAGGTAGCCACCGTGCCGTCGGGTTTGATGCCGTCCCAGCGTTCCCAGATCGTCGTCGCGCCCGAGGCGAGCATGTGCAACCAGCCGGGATACTCGTCGCGTAGCAACATCCGCACGGCGAGTTCCTCGTGTCCGTGCCGCGCCAGCACCGCAAGCACATGCCCGGTGCCGTGGATCCCGGTAGTGAGGTGTCCACGCTGCTCGATCAGACCGGCCAGATGCTCGACGGCCATCTCGGCTTCTTCGTCGCGCACCAGACCGTAGCCGACCGCCTGCGCGTATACCGTCTGGGTGGCGCCGTCGATCGTGCCGTCGGTGGCGACGAACGCGGCGCGGTAGGCAGCGCGGATCTCCTCCGCCCGGGCGGCGTAACGTTCGCTCTCCCCCAGGTGGCCGAGCCGCCCGGCGATCCGGGCCGCTTCGACGAAGGTCCGGTAGCTGTGCGCGGTACCAACCACGGCCCGGGGGCTGGTCGAGTAGGCACCGGTGTATTCGTACCCGGGGTGAATGGTGTGCCCGTCGTGTTCGGGCAGCGACAACCAGTCACCGAAATCCGCCCCTACCGCGCTGACCCGCAGCCCGTCGGGATTATGCCGATCCACATGGTCGACGAACCGCCGGACGTGGTCGAAGAGCCGCGCTGCGGACACCACGTCGGCATAACGCTCGACGAGGAGATGGACCAGCCGCACGAACCCGTCCGCCCAGCCGGGTGCACCAGGAATGTGCTCCGACGGCGGCACCGACGGCACGTACGACGGGATAGCGCCGTCGGCGGTCTGCGCGTCGGCCGCGTCTTGAGTGAACTTGGCCAGGAACGCGCCGACGTCGAACATGTACGCCGCGGTGGGCGCGATGACGCCGGCGTCGCCCAGCCAGCCCATCCGTTCATCCCGCTGTGGGCAGTCGGTTGCGACCTCCAGGAAGTTGTCCCGGACCGTCCATTCGATACTGCGCGCGAGGGCGTTGAGCCGCTCGTCGGAACATTCGAACGTGCCGACGGCGTCGTGGCCGGTCTCCACCGACACCGCCGTGACGGCGGCGTCGGGGTGAACCTGAAACCCAACCCGCTGCGGCGATGCGTCGGATTCTGAATCGCTCGCCGGACTATCGGTACCGGGCGCCTGGGGCAGCCCCCAAACCTCGGCGTACCGAAACCCGTGCAGAGTAAAGAGCGGCTCGAGCCGGTGCGGGCCGCGCTCCCCCACCGCGTAGCGATCCTCCTGGAACGCACCCCGCAGGTTTTCGCTGTAGACCCGCCGGTGCGGGCTGAGGATCTCGCCGTGCCGGACGATGAGCTCAACCGACGGTTCCAGCGGAGACTCGATCCGGGTCCAGCCGACGATGTTCTGTCCGAAGTCGAATACGGCCGGGCCACGGCCATGCTCGTGCACGAGCCGTCCCTCGTGGACCCGGTGAGCCCGGATGGAGTCATGGGGTTGTGGTTCGAGGATCACCCCGGCCGGGTGATCAAGCTGGTCCGGCTCGGCCCAGCCGCCGTCGTCGAACCCGGCGTCGCGCCAGCCTCGCGGCTCCTGCCGCAGATCCTGGACCTCGCCGCGGATCAGATCCGTGGCCTGGATGGCGCCGTAACCAACCCGCCACGCCTGGTCGGTGACCAGCGTCGAGGTGGCGCCGTCGGGGCCGGACGTCTCCAGCTGCGCCCGGAACGCCGGCCGGTTCCCGTAGAACCCCGGCTCCCGCAGCAAACCGAGCCGTCCCGCGTACCAGCCATTGGCCAGCACCACGGCGATGACGTTGGTCCCCCGTCGGAGCAGATGTGTGCAGTCGAACGTCTGGTGGTACAGGCGGCGGCGGTAGTCCGTCCAGCCTGGCCGGAATAGTGCGTCCGCGGTGAGTTCGGTGCCGTTGACCCACACGCGGTAGATCCCGAGCGCCGTGGCGTAGAGCCGCGCGCGTTCCGGCTGGTCTTCGAGGGTGAAGGTCCGCCGCAGGTGGGGGCACGGATCCCAACTCTCCCGCCGGAACGGGCGCGATACCGGTGCGACCCAACTCCCGTGCCAGTCCGCCAGACCGGCCAGGCCCACCTCGAAGGTGGCCGGTTCGCTGCTGGCCCGCCCCGACGGGGCCGCCGTCACGACCTGCCAGTAGCGCCGGTCTCGCGAGCCCAGCGGCGGGCCGTCGTACACCACCCAGGGCCGCTCGGTGTGAGTGCTCCAGATGAGTTGTTCGGGCTCCGCGAGCGCGGCCCGAGACTCGGCCACCCGCACCTCGAACGAACCGGGTGCGAGTGGGCCGCCGTCGACCGACCACGAGAGCAGTGGATGGCGGGCCGGCAGGCCGAGGGGATCATGCCGATGCCCCGTGACCAGTCGGTGCGGAGATACCCCCGTAGCACTCATCACACGTCCTCTCGGTTTCCGCCGTCGTCATCGGGGCTCAGGAACTGCCTGGGTACGTGCTCCAGTTCGGACCTGACCTGGCGCAGATGCATCCGCATGGCGTCGGCCGCGGCTCCCGGATCCCGTGCCTCGATGGCCTCGAGAATGTGCCGGTGCCACATCACCGCCCGTTCGACCGCTCCCGGAACCTGCACGGAGAACTGCCGGTAGCGCAGGCCGAGCTGGGTGATGAGGTCATGCATCGCCGTCAGGACCGGGTTGCCGCTGGCGGCGGCCAGGGCGGCGTGAAATGCGATGTCGACCCTCGCATGTACTTCCGGGTCGGCCTCGCCGACGTTGGCCAGCTCCTCGACGAGCTCGCGAAGGTGGTTCAAGTCGTCGTCGGTGGCCCGCTGCGCCGCCAGCGGAGCGATCATCGGCTCCAGGCCCTCTCTGGCCTCGACGACGAACTCGGCTAGGTCGTCGCCGTGCCCCTTCACCCTGAGGTAGTCCGGGTCAAGTTGGTGATGCAAGTACCGCGGAGCCACCACGGTGCCGCTACCGTGCCGAACGGTCACCAATCCTTTGGCCGCCAGCGCCTGGATCGCCTCCCGCGCCGTGCCCCGGCCGACGCCGAACCGCTCGCACAGCTCCGGCTCGGTCGGCAATGCCGCACCCTCGCCCAGCTCACCCGAGGCGATCAGTCGCATGAACTCGCCGACGATGGCCTGGCTCCGCTTTCCTTTGTTGTTCCGCATCGCCGCTGATCCTGGCAAGTCATATGATGAATGTCAAGGTTTACCGAGAATTTACCGCACAGGCTCGCAAATTCATATGACGACTTCTCGGCCGTGACGCCCTCGAGTGACGATCTACAACAGAGACAGGCCGGCGACGGACACCAGGCTGATCAACAGGGTGGATAACAGGCCGACAACCAGGCCCGGTCCGCCCCCGCGGATCAGCCGGTTCACCCGGACCAACGAACCCACGCCGAACATGGCGGCGGCGAGCAGGACGGTCTGCGCCACCGAAGCCGCGTCCACCACACCCGCGGGGATGATGTCCATAGTGCGAACGACTACCTGGGCCACTTCGTGCACGCTGGCTCCAGCCCAGATGCCGAACTACTCCGGATCGAGCCCCAGTGGCCCGTACAGCAGCGGCAACACAACAACGGCGAGCGTGCCGACGATGGTGACCAGCGCGATCCCCGCAGCGGCATCGTCGTCGTCTCCGTCCACGACACTGCGCGCCGCGGCCACCGCGGTGGCACCACAAATGGAGAATCCGGTGGCGATCAACAAGCTACGTTCGGCCGACAGGCCCAACATCCGGCCTAGCAGCACTGTCCCGGCGTAGGTCACCGACACGCTGACCACGACGAGCGTCAACGCTGAGCTCGGGGCGCGGCGGCGCCGCCTGACCGAACCCGCCGCGTCACTGGTCCGACTCGCTGAACGCGACGACGGAGGACACAGCTGTCGCGGCCCGGACCAGCAGAGCTGCGATCAGGGTGGGCAGCGCGAGGGCGATAGCGAGGCCGGTCGAGCCCGCGACGGCGAGGCCGAGGCCACCAAAAGCCGCGCCGGCGAACACTCCGAGGCTCATACCGGCGGCGTTGATGCTGTACGCGGTGGTGGTCAGCGGCCCGCCACGATGGGCGATGGAGGTGGTGACCTGGGCGGCGACCATCGCGTGACCGAATCCCATGACGACGGTCGCGGCCAGGGCCAGCGGCAACCACGGCACGGTGAAGACCACTAGCACCGCGGCGGTGGCCCCGGTGAGCCCGAGTACGAAGAACACCCGGGGGCGCAGACCGGAACCGGATCGGACCCAGCGCCCGGCGAGGTAGTTGCCCGCGAAGAAGGAAGCTCCGCTGAGCGTCCAGATCAGCGTGAAGACCTCGGGCCCGATGCCGAAAGTGTCGTTGTACTGCACGGCGAGAAAGGCCAGGTACCCCATGAAGGAGGCGGTCCGCAGCGCGGCGATGGTGATGAGCGCCAGGAGATCGGGCCGCGCCCGGAGCGCCCGGAACGACGCGAGGTATCCGAGGGGAGGTTCCGATGGGCTGTTGGACTCGCGCCGATCCCCTTCGGAGCTCTGCCGGGCCACTCGGATCGTCGTCGTGGCAACAACACCCGCGAGCCCGGCGGTCGCCAACAACGCCCCCTGCCAGCCCCACCGCCAGCCCATCACCCCGATCACGGGCGCCGCGAGGACGGCAGCAAGAGACTGGGTGGCGGTCACGATCGTCGCGGCCCGGCCCGCGTCGCCGGGCCCGGTGAAAGCCGATGTGGCGGCGCCGAGCAGGGCGGGGGTCAGGACCGCCGTCGCCGCGCCGATCCCGAGACAGAACACGATGAGTGCCGGCAACGAGCCGGTGGCGCCGACGACGCTGACGACCGCGAGCAGGCCGAGGCTGGTGGCGATGGTGTGCGGCCGCGACCATCGGGCCAGCAGCGGAGCGAACCCCATCCCGACGGCCAACGCCGCCACCCCACCGAGCCCGCGTAGGCTCCCGGCCACCGCCTCGTCGGTCCCGGCCGTTTCGGCGATGGGGACCAGGAAGGTCGAGTAGATGGTGAACGGGAACAGCCCAATGATCGCGGCGAGCAGCACCACCCACAGGGCACGGATGATCGCGCCATCGGTGGCTGGCCGTGGCTCGGTGGGGGCAGAGCTCATCACGGCGTGGCGACGTACTCACGCAGGTATTCGGCGAACTTCTCCAACCCGTCGATGTTGCGTGGACTGGAGATCGCCTCGTTGTAGTCGAGGATGTAGAACTCGTCGTTTACTACGGCGGGCAGTGTCGCGGTGGTCGGGTTCTCCTTCAGAAAGTCGATCTTCTCCTGGGCCGGCTGATCGTTGTATTCCAGGATGATGATGATCTCTGGCTCGGCCTCGACCACCGATTCCCAGCTGGTCTCGGTCCATCGCGCCTCGACGTCGCCGAAGATGTTGACGCCGCCGGCGAACCGGATGATGTCGTTCGGTGGCACCTGGCTGGCGGCGGTGAATGGTTTCGCGGTACCGAAGTCGTAGAGGAAGACCTTCACGGGGTCGCCATCCGGGGCTTGATCCTGGACCGCGGCGACCCGTTCTTTGTACTCGGCGACGAGGTCGGCGGCCCGGTCTTCGACACCGAAGATCTGGCCGAGCCGTTCCAGGTCCGTGTACAACCCGTCGAACGGAGTGTGCTGCTCCGGGAAACCGGGATAGTTGAAACAGGACTCCGCGTGCATGAAGCTCTGAATGTCGAGGGTGTCGAGGATCTCCGGCGTGATGCCACGCGAGTCGGAGAAGCCGGAGTTCCAGCCGGCCACAACGAAGTCGGCGTTGGCGTCGACGACGAGCTCCCGGTTGAGCAGGTCGTCGGAGAGGAACTCGACCTGCTCGTAGTCCGCTGCCCATGGCGACTCCTCCACCGGCGGGTTGGCCGGCGGCATCACGTAGCCGTGCACGTGGTCGACCAGTCCCAGAGCGAACAGCTTGTCGGCGCTACCCCCTTCGTAGACCACCGCCCGCTGCGGCACGGTGTACTCCACTGGCTCGCCACACCGGTTCACCGTGCTGGTCTGTGCCTCTCCGTCAGCTGCCGTCTCGGTCTCGGCACCACATGCGCTCAGCGTCAACGCGACGACGGCGGCCGTGGCTGCGGACAGGCTGGTGTACCTGGGGAAATGCATGGTGTCCCTTTCAAACGAGTCGCGCCGGGGTGGGCGCGGATGTGGGTGTCGACGACGGCATGCCGTCGAGGGCGAACAAGATCTGCGGGTCACCGCTGAGGGGATGCCGCACGATGACGGCCTCCACCCCGAAGACCTCGACGATGAGCTCACGTGTGAGCACCTTCGTCGGGGTGCCGTGGGTGACCAGGCGCCCTCCGGCGAGCACGGCGATGTGATCGCAGACGGCCGAGGCTAGGTTCAGGTCGTGTAGGACGACGATGACCGTGCGGCCGCAGCCGCGCAGGTAGCCCAGTAGTTCGATCTGGTGGCGGATGTCGAGATGGTTGGTCGGCTCGTCCAGGACGAGGATCTCCGGCTGTTGAACCAGGGCCCGCGCCACCAGCACCCGCTGCCGCTCTCCGCCGGACAGGCCGAGGATCCCGCGGTCGGCGAGGTGCAGCACATCCATCTGGGCCATCGCGGTTCGGCACAACTCGCGCTCCGCGGCGGTCAGCGGCTGGTTGCCGTGTTTGTGTGGGGTGCGGCCGAGCGCGACGACCTCGTCAACCGTGAAGTCGAAATCGGCTTCGCCCTGCTGGGTGAGTGCCGCGATCCGCTGGGCGCTCTCCCGAAGCGGGAGGTCGGTGAGGTCCGCCCCGCCGATCCGGACCACTCCCCTGCTGGGTTTCAACGCCCGGTAGATACACCGCAGAGCGGTCGACTTGCCCGAGCCGTTGGGGCCAACCAGGCCGAGCACCTGGCCCGACACCGCGTCCAGGCGCAGGTCCGCGACGAGCGCCTTACCGTCGATCTCAACCGTCAGATCCTCGGTGCGCAGCTCCATCACCGGCCTCCGAAGACGTAGCCTTTGCGCCGCATGAGCATGATGAACACCGGCACCCCAATCAGTGCGGTCAGGACACCCAGCGGAAGCTCGCGCGGAGCGACCAGTGTGCGAGAGATCAGATCGACCCAGACCATCAGGATGGCCCCGAGGAACGGCGCGATCACCAGCAACCGGGCATGTGGAGCGCCGATGAGGATGCGGGTGATGTGTGGGATCACCAGGCCGACGAAGCCGATGGTTCCACTGACGGCGACCATCGCGCCGGTCATCACCGCGGTGACGACGAACAGCCCCCGGCGTACCCGGACCGAGTCGACGCCCAGGCTCGCCGCCGTCTCGTCGCCCAGCGCCATTACGTCGAGGGGCCGGCTGAACCGGCGCAACACCACGATCCCAGCGATGACGATGGCCACCACCACCGGCAGCGACCCCCACGTGGCCGCACCGAAGGAGCCCATAGTCCAGAACAGCACCGTCGAGGTCGACTCGCTGGTGGGCGTGAAATAGATCATCACGCTCATCACCGCTTGGAAGCCGAAGGACAACGCCACCCCGGTCAGCACCAGCCGAAGCGGGGTCACGCCGACCCGGCCATAGGCGATCAGGTACACCAACGCCGTGGCGACGAGCGCTCCAGCGAAAGCGCCGACTGACACCGCGTAGATCCCGAGCGTCGACAACACCCCGAACAGCGAGACCGTCACCGCGCCCACTGACGCGCCGGACGAAACTCCCAGGATGTAGGGGTCGGCCAGCGAGTTGCGCACCAGGGCTTGGATCGCCGCACCTACGACGGCCAGGCCGGCCCCCACGATGGCCGCCAGCAGCACCCGCGGCGTACGGATCTGCCAGATGATCTGGTAGCGCGTCACCTCGTCCGCCGGGATCGTCCCACCCGTCACCGACGCCCACAGATACCGGACCGTGTCCGCCGGCGGCACCACCGCCGACCCCAGGCCGATCGCCACGAATACCGAACCGATCAGGCAGACGGACAAACCCAGAATCAGCCCGGCAGTGGCGGCACGAGAACCTCGCCGCCGGGCCGGTCTTGAGGCTTGCACAGAGGGAACACTCGCAGCCTTGGTCGACACGGCCAAGCGACACCGCCACCTTCTACGCAGGAGTTAAAGTTATTGGGAATCAATATAACCTTACCCGGCGCCGAGCAGGATGCAGCGAGGCCACCTGGTCAGCTAGTACCAGCAAGCCTCGCGGACGGACTCCAAGACCGGCCTCGCCACGGTAGCCAGGTGGCACGAATACGCCGAACGGATCCGGCTACCCCGCCCTACTATTATCAGTTCAGATAAACTGCCGTCATGGAACACCCTGAACAACCGAGCGCCGCACAAGTCGAGCGGGAGTTGCCCGACCGGCACGCAGACCTGCTTGCAGTGCTGGAGTCGGCTGCCGAACTCCAACAGCGGGTACCTGATGCCGTACTCGTTGGCGGCTCTGCCGCGGCGTTATACGCGGGTCACCGGGTTTCCTACGACCACGACCATGTCCTACACGACCTGAAACAACGCTTCGACGTCGTCCTGGACGCACTAGAACGCGAAGGTGACTGGGTCACCAATCGTGCCGCGGCCGGGAAGGTCGTTCTCGGTGAGCTAGGGGGCATCGAAAGCGGCGTGAGGCAACTGCGCCGTGCCACACCGCTGGAGACGATCCGTGTTCGGCTCCCCTCTGATCAGGTCGTGACCGTACCGACATTCGAGGAAACGCTGCGCATCAAGGGCTTCCTTATCGTCGCTCGCAACGCCGTTCGCGACTATCTTGATGTCGCGGCACTAAGCGATCGCTATGGTGCCGGACCCTCAGCTCGCGTCTTCAGCGATATTGACCGCTACTACTCCGATGTTCGTGAGGGCTCGGTCATCACGCAGCTGACCCGGCAGCTGGCGGACCCACAGCCTAAAGACTCACGGGTGCTTCGCCGTCTACGGGACTACAAGGGGCTGCACCCACGTTGGCATGACTGGACCAACGTCGCTAGCCAGTGCCAGCAGGTGGCAAGGCTGATTGCCTATGGAGACTACCGCTAAAGAAAGGGGGCACCGTGGCTCTGAAGTTTCGCAACCTGAACGTTAGCCCTGACGATCCCGTCGAGATGTGGGGCGTAGAAGGCATCCTCGCAGCGATCGACCGCGGCGACCTCACCGACTGGCGGCGAATCGCGGGACGGGTTGTGAAGGACCCACACGGCGAGGTTGCCCAGGATCTCGCCGAAGCACTCGACATGGCCGAGTCTCAGTCGAGCGCCGCGGTACTGCGCTTGGTGCTCGACCGCGCCCGCGAGACACCGAAGGAACGCGTCGCCCGCAAGATCCGGGAAGCCATCGCCTACTCCGGGCTATCTCAGACGCAGTTCGCTGAACGCCTGGGCACTTCGGCCTCCCGACTGTCTACCTACGCATCCGGCAAGGTAGTGCCCTCGGCAGCCATCCTCGAACAGATCGAGGATATCGCCCGCCAGACCCGGTGAACTAATAGTCGTCGGGCAGCTCCGGCTGTGGGGCTGGCTGGCCGTCAACACCAACACTGAGAAACGCCCAGTCGATGTCCGCACCGGCCGACCCGCTGTGGCCGAAGCCGATCGCGCCGCTGTCGATTGTGTCGCCGGGTGTGGAACCGGTCATCCACTCGTCCGGTTCAGGTTCGCCGTAGACCCAGATCTTCACGTAGTTGCGCGGCCCCAACCGCTGAGCACGGATCTGATACCAGGTGTGCGGTTCCATGCCACCGAAGTCGTGGCTGGAACCGGACACAAACGAACCTTCGTGTAACCGGTTCAGCCGGACACTGTCGCCGAAGACGTCGGCGTAATACCCGGTCTCGGATCCGGTTGGGCTGCCAGGGTCGGCGCGCAGCCACAACTGCAGGCGCAGGTTCGGTGCGTCCTCCCCCACCCGCACGACCGCGTTGATGTCGACGTCACCTTCGATGGCGTGCAGTTCGTCGGCGGCGAGCACCTGCCGGCCAGGGGTGTCCTCCGTCGTGGTGTGGCGCAGGCGCGCGGGGTTGTCCAGAACGGTCCAGTCTCCCGGCCGCCAGATCTCGGTCCAGCCCGAGGGCGCGGCTCCAGGTTCCTGATCGCTGAAGTCGAAGGTGAACGTCGTTCCGTCCGGCGGTTCGATCTCGCCCGGTTCGGGGCAGACATCCACTCGCTTGCCAGCGGCAATGGCGTTGCCGGACAACTCGTCGAACATGGTCGCGACCATGATCCGGTTGCGTTGCCCGAGCGGTATGACGTGACCGGCCGGCGACGTGTACGAGTCGATCCCGTGCGCGTCGAGCACCGGTTCGACGGTATCGAACGCCAGTGGTTCGAGAACGTAACCGCACGGTGGATCGATCACCAGATCGGGATCCGGATCGACGACGACGCTCCCGCTGAAGTAGAGCGGGCCTTCGTTGGCCACCGCGGCGGCAGCCGAGGCCGCCGACGCTGCTTCGATCTCTTCCCGGCGTTCCAAGGCGATCTTCCGGGTCCGCTCCAGGCTGGAGAACCGGTGATTGCTGACTCGTCGCTGCCGGACATGCGGGTCGTGTTCGTCGCCGGTCTCCTCGGCACGGTATGACGTCGGCCGCCGCAACGTCTCAACCAGAATGGCCGCCATGTGCCGCGCCCCGCCGGCCTGCGTGAGCCCCACCGGTCCCGGATAGCCGGAGCTGCGGACCATGTAGTAGCCGCCGTGGAAACCACCTTCTGCCACGGCGGGCAGGTGGTCGTCGGTCACCATTGACCACGACAGGTCGTTCAGATCGGGATGGTTGTTCAAGTTGCCCGGTGACTGGAACTCGGCCTCGCGCCGGCCGTCCGGCTGGAACTGGGCCTCGTGTAAGTCGACTTGCAGGATGGGTTCGGTATCACGGATCAGCTCGGTCAGCGCTCGCGCTTCCGGTGACCGTAACTCGACGTGATCCCGGTTGGTATCGATGCCGTTGGCGCGCCGCTCGTTCTCTTCCCGGCCGTCGGTGTTCAGGGTGGGCACGAACAAAACCGCCCATTCCGAGAGGAACTGACGTACCTCGGGGTCGTCGGAGAAGGCCAGCTCACGCAGTTCGATCAGGCAGGCCTCCCGCCCGGCGGGTTCGTCGCCGTGCTGGTTGCAGCTGAACAGCACCGCGGGCCGGTCGCTGATGTCGTCGTCGCCCGGCGCTTCGGGATATCCCACCCGCACGAGCTGGATCGAGCGATCCTGTCCAGACCTGCCGATCTCCTCGACGGCGACCCGTCCGGAGGCGTCAGCCAAGGCGGCGGTGTAGTCCAGCTCCTCTTCATGGGTGGTCCACTCACCAGCGGCCGAGGCTTCGAATGCGGTGAGCAGGTCGCTGGGCCAGTCGGTGGCGCTGACGGTTACCGGTTCGGACCAGTCGCCGGGCCCGTGCACGGCGTCGACCGTGCGGACCCGGTAGGTCCCGGATACGCCGTCGGTCGTTAGCGGGTCGTAGTACGACGCCTGCCGCCACCGGTCGGTGATGACGGCGCCGTCGCGCTCGACGTCGAACCAGGCGGCCTGCGGGTCTGCGTCCCAGCGCAGGGTGATGCCTTTGAGCGAGGCGACAGCGGTCAGCCCGGTGACCTGGGCAGGCTCGGACGGCAGCGGAACCACGCCGGATGGGGCGCGCGGCGCTTCGTTGCCGTCGTAGCCGACGCCGAACCATGCGAACTGCGCGGTGTCGTTGTTGGTTCCCGGAGGTGCGCCTACGCCGACGTGCCCGGCCGAGTGGCTGGTGTCGGTGGTTTCGACGAGCCATTCGTCCGGTTCGGATTCCCCGTATGGCCACACCTTGGCGCGCAACACCTCACCGTCACGGGCAAGAACCGCGTGATACCAGCGGTCGGACTCGAACGCGGGATCGGTGGTCCCGCTGTCCAGGACACTGAACGAACCGTCGACGACACGGTTGATCCGGGTGACCTCCGGCCGCACGTCCAGGTAGTACGCATTCTCGTCGCCGCGCTCGCCGGACGCGTGCAGATGCAGCTGGAACCGGGTCGTTGGCATCGGCTCGTCGATCCGGACGAGTGTGGCCACTTCGACGTCGCCGGACACCGAGCCGACCGCGTCGGGCGTCATCAGTTTCCGGCCACCAGTGTTGAAATGGCCGTAGTGCATCAGGCGATTAGGGTCGTGCTGGATGTAGAAGTTGCTCGGAGCCCACAGCGCCGACCAGTCGGCTGGCTGATCCCAGGCCGGGTAGCCCGAGAAATCGGTCGAGAAGGTTCCCAGCTCCGAATCGGTCTCTACATGCAAGCCGGCATCGGCCTGAGTTTCGGCCACCGCCCTATGGCGGCCGGGATCGGCCCCCGGGGTGAACAGCCGCACCCGCAGGTCGTACTCGCCTTCGGCCAGATCGTCCGGGATCAATACCGCAACATCATTGCCGCCTGATTCCGCCGTTCCGCTGCCGGTGCCGTCGGCGAACTCCAGCCACGCGCCGTCGGCCGCGGAATCCCGGAGGTCCACCACGAACGGCCAGGACCGGTTCGCGGTAAATGACACCTCGGTTGTATCGCCGGCCTGCGCGACGAGCGGCTCATCCGCGGAAGGCGCCGTGATCTGAACCTGGGGCGCGCCGGACGTGCTGGCTGGAGCCCGCGCTACAGGTGTCTCCGCGGCAGCCACTCCCGCGACCGACATCAGCCCAGCGACCATCGCCACCGCCGTGACGACCACACCGCTGCGTCTCACAGGTACCTGACGCGCACGTCGAATCATGCCGACCAGTCCTCTCGCCGCATGCCGCTTTCCGCACACGCAACCAGTGACCCCAGCGTTGGCGTAACCCGCTTTGAGCAACTCTTGAGATCTAGGCGCCCCCTCGCCAATGATCATGAACACTAGTGATCCATATAGGACACGAAGTGTTCATGATCATGGGAAAGATGGGTCAATTGCCGGGCCCGGGTGCCAAGATACGGCTATGGGCAAAGGTGTACACGTTCAGGATCTGCCGGGTGTCGGCAAGAAGTACGATGTCGACCTCGGCCGCGCCGACCAGCGGGTGTCGGTGGTGGTGCGGACGGGCGGGGTACGCGACCTCTACGTCTTCGCGTCGGCCTCGGCTGACCCAACCGCGGTGATCGAGCTCAACGAGGAGCAGGCGCGCAAGCTCGGGGCGGTCCTGGCGCAGACGTTCTTCGAGGCGTGATCCGTGCGTCGCGGGTGATTCGGCGTTTCACCACGGGGAGTGAACGATGCACGTTGACCTGGTCGGACTCGGTGCGGTTGTTCTCCTCGCCGGTATCCTCGCCCGGCTCGGCCGCCGGATCGGGCTGCCGACCATTCCCTGCTACATGGTGGCCGGTATCATCCTCGGACCGGGCACACCGGGACCCGTGCTGGTCGAGCACCCTGAGGATCTCGCGATGCTCGCCGCACTCGGCCTGGTGCTGCTGCTGTTCCACCTCGGCGTCGACTTCCCGCTGGAACAGGTGCTCGGTAGCGGCCGCAAGCTGTTCCTCGCCGCCGGTTTCTACATCGGACTCAACGTCACGGCCGGGTTCCTGCTCGGACTGTCGTTCGGGTGGGGCACCGCCGAAGCACTCGTCATCGCCGGCGCGGTGGGTATTTCGTCGTCGGCGATCGTCACCAAGCTGCTGATCGAGCTGCACCGGCTCACCAACGCCGAGACGCCGGTGATCCTGGGCATCATCGTGATCGAGGACATCTTCCTCGCGTTCTATCTGGCGCTGCTGGCACCGGTATTGTCGGCGGCCGAGTCACCGCTGGAGCTGGTCCGCGACATCGCCGTCAGCTTCGGCTTCCTGCTGGTGTTGTTCGCCGTCGCACGGTACGGCGCCCGCGCCGTCGGCACCCTGATCGGCAGCCGCGAGGACGAACTCCTCGCGGTTCTCGTCGTCGGGCTGGTGGTGCTCGTCGCCGGCGTGTCCGAGGAGGTTGGGGTGTCCGACGCCATCGGCGCACTCCTCGTCGGCCTAGTGGTCTCGCAGACCGCGGTCCGCGAACGGGTAGAACGCCTCACCCTCCCCCTGCGCGACGTGTTCGCCGCCGTCTTCTTCGTCGCGTTCGGGCTCACCATCGACATCGGCGACCTCGGCCAGGTGGCGGTGCCGGTCATTCTGGCGGTGTGCCTGACCCTCGTCTGCAACATCACCGCCGGCATCGTCGCGGCCCGGCTATTCGGCTTCAACCAGCGCGGCGCCGCCAACATCGGGCTGACCATCCTCGGCCGAGGTGAGTTCTCGTTGATCCTCGCCACGCTGGCGCTCGCCGCCGGGCTAGACCCCCGGATCGGACCGTTCGTCGCGCTCTACGTGCTGATCCTGGCCATCGTCAGCCCGCTACTGGCGGCACAGTCGCACTACCTGGCGCGGGTCATGCCCGACTGGGTGCTCCGACGCGGCTGGCGTTACGTCCGGGAGGAGACCACCAGCACGTCGTGCACCCATCTCGACCAGATCCGGGTCACCAACACCACCACCACCGTCTGTCCCACCTGCGTCGAGCTGGGCGACAGCTGGGTTGAGCTGCGGCTGTGCGTGACGTGTGGGGAGGTGGGGTGCTGTGACGACTCACCCAACCGGCATGCCAGTGCCCACGCGGCCAACGAGGCGCACCCCATCATCCAGTCGCTCGAGCCGGGCCACCCATGGCGGTACTGCTTCATCGACGAAACACTCGTCCGGGCCCCCATCGGCCGCCAGCACACCACCTGACCACACCGGCACGCTGCCCAACCGCACCGTCAGGGCCGCCGCCCGAACACGGCGAACATCCCGATCGACATGAAGAACCGGCCGGCCCGGGCGGCGTCGACCAGCTGCTCGACGAACCGTTCACCGATCGCTTCGTCGAGCACCCCGGCATCGATCATCTGCCGCACGATCGGCGGAACCGGGAAGATACCCTCTGGTGCCAGCTCGGTGTCCGGATCCCAGCGGGTCCAGATGTGTGTCGCGGCGGTGGCATCAAGATCCACCAAGCCGGCATCTCGGCAGAGGTTGAACAGTGCACTTCCGACCGACGCGGGAGCACCGCGCAGCCGCCGGATCGCCGCCCGGAAGGCGACGACGACGTCATCGTCGGGGAGGTCGACGGTTAAGGTCTGCCAGTCGGTGTCGGCGATGCAGATCCGGCCGCCGGGTGCGAGGACCCGCACCATCTCGGCGACCGCGCGTTCGGGCCGGTCCAACCATTGCAGCACCCGCTCCGAGCGGCAGACGTCGAACGATTCGTCCGGCTCGGCGAGCGCAGCAGCGTCCGCGGCGCGGAAATCGACGTGAAGTCCCGCCGCCGCGGCTCGCTCGGCGGCCACCGTCAGCATGGCCGCACTCGAATCGACGCCGACCACCCGACCCGTCGGCGCCACGTGCGCGGCGAAGCGGATGGCGAGGTCACCAAGGCCACAACCGACGTCGAGGACCCGGTCGCCCACACCTGGCACCAGCCGGGTGTGCTCCCAGTCCCGCAGATACCGCACGGCCGGCCAGGTGGCGGTTGCGTCCATGCCGGCCAGCACGGCGGCGACGTCGGGCTGTCCGTCGACCTTCGAGTAACCCAGCTGAGCATCGAGGGCCGGCTGCTTCGTCGTCATGACGGGCCCCACGGCCAGTCGTCGGGGTGCGGCTCCCGGAAGAACTCTTCGGCGGCAAGGTCACGGAAGCCGGCCTCACCCACCACCTCATACAGCGGTTCGATCTGACTGGCCTGGGCCCGCAACGCCCGCAGCTTCTGGTCGAGCACACCGCCGGCGGGACGGAACCAGAGAGCGAGCTCGGCCGGGTCGACCTCCGGCGGCTGCATCCCCTCGACCATCATGACGGCGTCGAGATCGAGGTAGGTGCTGAAGCGGTGGTTCCAGTCGGCGGTCTTGGTGGCGTACAGCAACCGGGCACCGCCGGGTACCCCCGACCCGGCCTGGCGGGCCGCCAGCGTGGTCCAGTGGCTCACCGCCACATGGTCCCCGTGCCCCGTCATGCCGTCCGGGGCGAAGGTGAGGATGGTGTCCGGGCGGACCTCGTCGATCAACGTGGCCAGTTTCGCCGCGGGATTGGCCGGATCGACGAGGTGGCACCCGCCGTCGGGATAGCCGAGCCACAGATGCTCGGTGACACCAAGGATCTCCAGCGACGCCGCACACTCAGCGGCGCGTACCGCCTTGCGTTCGGCGACGTCGCGTGCGTCGTCATCGGGGAAACCCGCCTCGCCCTGCGTGGCCGTGACACACACGACCCGCCGCCCGTCGTGGACCGCGGTGGCCATCAGCGCACCGGAGAGGTATGCCTCGTCGTCGGGATGTGCCCAGACGCCGAGGATCGTGCCGAGGTGATGTGGATCCAGAACCATCATGCGCCACCTGAAATGCGGTACGGAACAAGGCCGGACACCCCCGTGCGGATGCGGGCCGTGGAGCACCCGCAGTGTCACCTCCGACGGTCAAGGCACGGTCAAGGCGGGGTAACATACTTCCGTGCGCATCTCAGACAGGGCTGCCGCCCGATAGCGGCGGCCTGAACCCTACGTAGATCTCCGGCCGCCGCGCAGCCTTTCCGCTGCCGGCGCCAGGCGCTGGCTCCCACCTATCTCTTTCCGGGGCCAACCGTGTCTTCTCTGAGCCTTGGCGAGCGTGCTCGCCGACCTGTCCATGTTCTCGTTCCTGCCGCGGTACTGACCGCGGCGCTGATCTTCCCGCTGACCATCACCGGCGCTTCCCTCGCCCTGCCAGGGATCATCGCCGACTTCGACGCCGACGCCGCCGGCACGGCCTGGGTCGTCACCGGCTACAACGCTGTCTTCGCGGCCTTCCTCGCCCTCTGCGGGACCCTCGCTGACGTCCTGGGCCGGCGCCGCATCTTCCTGGTTGGCACCACCGTGTTCAGCGCCGCTGGGCTCGTCGCGGCCCGCGCCCGGGCGTTCGCCGGCCTCGGCATGGTCCTCGGCACCGGGCTCGCCTTTGGCCCCACCGTCAGCGGCATGCTGGTGTCCGCCGGTGGCTGGCGTGCGACGTTCGCGGTACCCGCCGTGGCGGCCGCGGTGGCAGGCCTGCTGGCCCTGGCGATTCCAGGCCTTCGCCCGCCGAGTCGGACCAGCCGTATCGACTGGGCCGGCGGCCTGCTGTTCACCGCAGCCCTCCTCGGCCTTGTCGTCACCCTGAACGAGGCGCCCGGGCGAGGCTGGACACACCCATTCTCGCTCGCCACCGTGACGACGACCGTCCTGCTCACAGCGGCATTCGTGGTCGTCGAACGGTGCACCACCTCAGCCATGTTCGACCTGAAGGTGCTGCGTAACCGCCGCTTCACCGCCTGCGCTGTGACCGCCGGCGTGTTCATGGCCGTGCTGGTCCCGTTGGTCATCTACCTGCCGACGTACTTGATCGAGGTCACCGGACGCGGCACCGCGGCCGCCGGCACGATCATGTTGCTGCTCACCGTGCCCGCTCTGGTGTTCCCGCCACTCGGTGCCCGGCTGGCCCGCCGGGTTCCGATCCGGTTCTTCCTGCCCGCCGCGCTGGTATGCACCGCGGCGGGAGCGGCGCTGCTGCCGGTCGCGTTCCAGGAACCGCACGTCTGGATGCTTGCTATTCCGTTCATTCTCATCGGTACCGGCCCGGGCCTGACCAACGGCGTCGTGGACGGCATGGCCGTCGGAGCCCTCCCCGACGATCAAGCGGGCACCGCCGCCGGCCTGTTCAACACCGCCCGGCTCGCCACCGAAGCGGTCAGTCTGACCATCGTCGCGGCCACGCTGGCCAGCGCCACCGGAGAACAGCTCGGCGGCGCCGGACTCGACGACGGCATCCGCGTGGTGGCCATCGGACTCGCCATCACGGCGCTCGTCGCCGCCCTCACGGTGACGACGTTGCTGCGTCCCACGACCCGGGTACGCTGAGCGCCACCGGGGCCGTCGTAGCGCGGAGCCGCTACACCTGGTCGATCGGCACCGCGGGATCGGCGAGTTTGCTCGCGTCGACCGTACGTCCGGAGCGCACCAATGCTTCTACCGGGCCGACGCCGTCGTCCCACAGGTTGACGTGCATGCCGGCCAGAACCCGGCCCGCGGAGAGCCAGAAGGCATAGAACGCCCGGCCCGCTACGTCGCCGCGGAGCACGACATCGTCGTACGAACCAGGCGGGGCGTGCCCGATGTACTCCATGCCGAGGTCGTATTGGTCGGTGAAGAAGTACGGCAACCGGTCGTAGCTGACGTCGTGCCCCAGCATCGCCCGCGCCGCGACGGGGCCACCATCGAGTGCGTTCGCCCAATGCTCCACCCGCACCCGGCCGCCCAGCGACGGGTGGTCGACCTCGGCGATGTCGCCAGCGGCGTAGATGTCCGGATCCGAGGTGCGCAGCGATGCGTCCACCAGAACGCCGTCGTCCACCGCCAGCCCGGCCATCTCGGCGAGCTCCAGCGCTGGACGTGCGCCGATGCCGACGACGACGGTGTCCGCCATGATCTCGGCACCCGTGGCTGTGACCACCGCCACCACTCGACCGTCGGCGCCGATCACCTCCCGGATCCCGGTGCCGAGATGGAGGTCGACGCCGTGCTCGCGATGTAGCTCGGCGAAGACCTGCGCGACCTCGGGCCCCAGGACGGGCAGCAGCGGCAGATCGGTCAGCTCGACAAGGGCGACCTCGGCACCATGTGTGCGGGCGGCAGCGGCGACCTCCAGACCGATCCAGCCACCACCAACAACGGCCACTCGGTGCCCAGGCTCCAACACGTCGAGCAGGTGGTCGGCGTCGGGTAGCTCACGCAGGTAGAACACCGATGCCAGATCCGCACCCGGCGCGTCGAGCCGGCGGGGAACCGACCCGGTGGCGAGCAGCAGCTTGTGATAGCCGATCCGCTCTCCTCCGGCCAGCTCGACCTCGTGCGCACTGGAGTCCACTGCCGTGACACGTGTGTCGAGCCGGAGTTCGACGTCCTGCTCGGTGTACCAATCACGGTGATGCACCAGCGCCTTGGAGCGATCATCGGAGCCCAACAGGTACCCCTTGGACAGCGGTGGCCGCTCGTAGGGCAGCTCCGCCTCACCGGCGATGAGGACGACCCGGCCGTCGAAACCCTCGGCCCGGAGTGTCTCGGCAGCTTTGGCGCCGGCCAGGCCGCCGCCCACGATGACGAATGTTTGCGCAGCAGCCATACCCTCGACCCTTGCCGAGCACACCGACCCATGTCAACGCCTTCGTGGCGATACCCGAGCCGACGGCCCTCCGTCGCCTTGCCGACGATAGTTATGTTCGTCGATGCTTACCGCTCGTGGCCACCTACCAAATGGATGACGCGTGGGCGTACCTGGACCGGTACGCCGCGCTGTTCAACGGGAGCTGAGCGCAGGAACAAGTCGCTCAGAGGTTGCGTTCGACCCAGACGCCGACCGCCTCCCGGATCCGTTCAGCACATACCCGTCCGCCGTAGACCGCGGCGAAACGATCGTCGGCGACGTACATGTCAGCTAGGCAGAGATAGCGCTCGCGGGTCGTCGCGGCGGGATCGTGCGGGGAAGCCTCCCCCAGCCATGTGTGATGTGCCTCGACCGCACGCTGGAATGGCTCCGAGTCGGGAGGGTGCCCGGCTTCGGCCGCCTCCCGCAAGGCACCGTTGACCTGTGCGGCGCGTTGTTTGAACGCCTGCTGCTCAGCGGCGGACAGGCTGGTCCACCACTGAGTGCTGCGCCGCCACGCGTCGTCGCCCCATCGCTGGCGGACCTCGTCCTCATACTGGTGGTGGTCGAATCCGTCGAACATCGTTTCCATCGTCAACTCTTCTCCTTGTTGGACCGCTGCCAGCGTCCGTTCCACGGACGCGATCTGCCGGCCGATCCGCTCTCGCTCTTGGTGCAGCCACCCGATATGGGCCTGTAGTGCCTCGTCCACGTCGGTGTGTTCGGTGAGCACCTGTTTGATGACCGGCAGACTGAGGCCGAGGCCTCGCAGCAGCAGGATGCGCTGCAACTGCACGAGGGCGTCCCGGTCGTAAAACCGATAGCCGTTGCGTCCGATACGTGCGGGGGTGAGCAGTCCGACCTCGCCGTAGTGGCGCAGGGTTCGGCTGGTGGTCCCCGTCATCTTGGCGACTTCCTGGATCGACCACTCCATCGGCGTACTGCCACCTCCTTGAGTACTCACGGTAAAACTTGACGCTGCGTCAATGTCAACTCCGCCGTCGCCCCGGAAATCCGGATTGACTCTTACGCAACGTCAACTTATAGCGTCATCGGCGCCAACGAACACAAGGAGGAACGGATGGCGCCGAAGAAGCCCCTGGCCGTGATCAAGATCGAGCTCGAGGCCGGCAACGCGGCGATGGTCGACCTGGGCAAGGCACTCGGCCCGCACGGGGTGGCGACGATGGAGGTCAAGAGGCGCTATGACGCCGACACGGCCCGGCACGCCGGCGAGATCATCCCTGCCATCGTTTCGGTGTATGACGACCGCTCGTGGGACCTGCGGACCACCACCCCTCCCACCGCGTTTCTCATCAAGCAGGTGATCCGCCGCGACGGAGCCGCCCGGCCGGGACACCAGTCCGTCGCCACCATCACCGCGCGGGACCTGGAGGCGATTGCCCGTCGCAAACTCCCGGATCTCAACACCACGAACATCCAGGCGGCCATACGACAGATCGAAGGCACCGCCCGGTCGATGGGGGTGCGAGTGACGCGGTAGCGCGCGGGTTCTAAGGCTGGGTGCCCCGGTCGAGACCAAGGGAGGCGATGAGGTCTTCGTGCAGCTCGAACCAGACGCGATGGCAGGAGTCGATGTCGGTGCGGTCGATCCAGCCGCCGTCGCCCCCGTGCGCTTTGCGCAGCGCCGTCGCGAACCGGGTGTGGTAACCGCGGAAACGTCGCAGGATACCTTCGAGGCGGCTAGCGAGTGGAGCCAAGCCCTCGCCGATCGTGCCGAGTTCGTCCACGACGCCGGCGTCCCACCCGGGATCGGAATGGTCGTTGGTGAGCAGCCGACCGTTGGAGTCGGGCCGGAGCTGCCAATGGGTGCACGCTTGCTGTAGGCGCCCGTTCAGCGGAAGAAACTCCCGATAGACGGCACGCACCTCGCCGGTGCCCCCGACCCGCGCCAACTCGGCGGCCAGCTGGCGCTCGTTCTCGGCCCGGCCCCGCTCGGTCAGCGACCAGCCGTGCACGTCGGCGAAGGTGGCCTGCCCCACCCAGCCACGCGCCTCCGCGTCCAGCAGGATCTCGGCCGTCTCATACTCGTCGAGGGCGAAGCGCCGCGCGATCCTCGCGGTGCCGGCGAACCCGGTCACCCGGACCGCATGGAGCACCAAGAGTTCGGATGGCGACTCCCGGGTCATGAGCCGGCACCACGACGCGCCGTCAACCGCTGGTAATGCTGCTGACACGCCTGCGGGGAGTTGAACCCCATCACGTCCGCGATCTGTGCCCAGGTCAGGCCGGCCGCGCGGGCCACGAACAGCAGACCCGTCTCGAGACCTTCCACCTCGGCACGCGCCGCGGGCAGGAGCGTCAGCGCACTCAAGAGGTCGTCGGGCGCCAGCTCGCCAGCGCGCCACAGGGCGAACTGCACCAGATCCACCGCCGACGGCGGGACCGGTGCGGGCCGCCAAGGCCGGGCGTCGAGCGCCTTCGCGCCCAGCTCGAGCAGGTGCCGGCTGGCCATCTGCTCGCGGTGCGCCTGGTAGTGATCGGGGGCGGCTGGAGTGAGGTCGTCCTTGCGGTCCATGCAGCCGATCATGCAGAATCAACAAAATGTTGTCAATCTTCTGTTGAAAGGCGCCCCGGATGATCGTGCCGTTGATCGACGCCGATGCTGATACCAGCGGAGGCAAGGCCGCACCCCTGGGCGTGTTGCTCCGGGCCGGCCTCCCCGTGCCCGACGGCTTCGTTGTCCCGTTCGACGCCCACCGGGCCGCGGCACGTGGCCAGTCTTTACCCGCCGGCCTACTCGATGCCCTCGGACGCGGGCTGCACGGCCTCGGCGATCCTCCGGTGGCGGTGCGTTCGTCGGCAGCCGACGAGGACTCCGGGACAGCGTCGGCGGCCGGTCAACACGAGAGCGTGCTCGCGGTCTTCGGCGCATCAGCGGTGGGCGACGCCGTCCGATCTTGCTGGGCGTCGTTGCACTCGCCCAGGGCCCGGAGCTACCGGGATGCTCGAGGTCGCGGCCATTCCAGCACGGAGCCGGCGATGGCCGTACTCGTCCAGCGCCTCGTCGACGCCGACGTCGCCGGGGTGATGTTCACCCCGACCCATCCACGCGACACCGTCGAGATCGAGGCATCCTGGGGGTTGGGCCCGAGTGTCGCCGGCGGCACGGTTACCCCGGACAGATACACCGTCCATGGTGATGGATCGGTCACCACCACCGTCGCCGACAAACGCACCCGCCTCGACCGGCGCGGCACCGCGCTGGTGACACACGACGTGCCCCCTGCCGACCGGCGCCGCCCGGTCCTCGATGACGCCACGGCCAGGGGCCTGGCTCAGCTGGGGCACCAGGTCTCGGCGCTGCTGGGCAGCCCCCAGGACATCGAGTGGGCCATCGCCGGCGGCGACGTCTGGCTCGTCCAGTCCCGGCCGATCACCGCCGCCCTACCCGCGCCGGCCACGTTGCCGACCGCACCGGCCGCAACACCAACAACCCTCACCGGGACCCCGGGCAGCTTCGGCAACGCGACCGGGTCCGCCCGGACCGTCCGTGGCCCCCATGACTTCCCCCGGGTCCACGCGGGTGACATCCTGATCTGCCCATATACCGACCCGAGCTGGACCCCCCTGCTGCGTATCGCCGCAGGTGTCGTCACCGAGACCGGCGGCCTACTCTCACACGCCGCGATCGTCGCCCGGGAGCGGAACATTCCCGCCGTCCTCGGTATCACGAACGCGACGGCCCGGATCAACGACGCCGCCACCGTCACCATCGATGGCGCCGCCGGCACGGTCACCATCACCAGTCCCTGACGACACGAGGAACAGCACATGGGAACCCGCCACCTGTACCTTGCCCGGCACGGTGCCGCCGACACCTTCGGGGAACTCACCGACCTCGGCCGCCGGCAGGCCCGTCTGCTGGGCGAACGGCTCGCCACCGTGCCCGTGGACGCGGTGTGGCACTCACCGCTATCTCGCGCGGCGGGCAGCGCGGCCGAGCTAGCCCGCGCCCTTCCGCCCGTTGCCGTGGCCGCGGCCACCGAGTTGATCGACCACGTGCCCTACGTCCCTCCGCCAGCGGACATACCCGCGCCGTGGGTCGGGTTCTTCGACGGCTACGACGCAACGGAGGCAGCCGATGGTCACCGGCGCGCCGAAGCCCTGCTCACCCGGTTCGCGACCGCCCTGCACCCGTCGTCGGATCAGGCCGACACCCACGAGGTCCTCGTCACACATGCCTACCCGATCGCGTGGCTGGTGTGTCATGCCCTCGACGCACCCCCATCCCGGTGGCTCGGGCTGGACAGCGCCAACGCCGCGCTCACCATCATCGAATACCGCACCGGGCTGCCGCCCACGGTGGTGACGTTCAACGACACCGGCCACCTCCCGGCCGACCTGCGCTGGACCGGGTTCCCCGCCGTCGTCAGACCATAGGGGCGTCGACCGACGTAACCCCCTCGCGGGCCAGCGCCCGCCGTAGGCCCTGGCGGGTGGTGAAACCGGACGCTGCCAACGCCGCGGCCATGTCCTGCTGGTTTCCGAGGACGGCGAGCGCCGCGTTCAGCCTGGCCCGGGTGCGCCACCGGCCGAAGGGCAGACCGGTCTCTTCCATGAACAGCCGCTGTGCGTGCCGGGCGCTGATGTAGTGGCGGGCCGCCAGCCGTTGGAGTGAGTCCGACGACGGGACCGCCTGCTGCGCGATCTCGCGGGCGGCGGGGTGATGCGGCATGGGAACCGTGAATCGCGTGGCCGTCACATCTCGTAGGGTCCGCTCCAGCTCACTCCGGAAGAGACGGATGTCGACCTCGGTCCGCGGGGCGACGCTGAGCAGGGTCGTCATCAACCGGCGTAGTGCCGGGCTGTCCACCAGGCACGCCTGCCCGCCGGGCGGCTGGGCGGACGTGGGCAGCAGCGGACCCATCACCACTCCGCCGGACTCGAGGCTCAGGTGGTGTTCGATGGTGGCCGGCAGCCACACACCGGTGCCTTCGGTGATGGTGAAGTGGTCGTCGCCGGCGTTCAACGTGGCGGTGCCGAGCACGACGTAGACCACCTGCGGGCGCTCATGCCGGTGTGGTGGATGCCCGTCGAAACGCACCGCGTCGTGGCGGGGCGTTCGGCGTCCGAGCTCCGTGAGCAACACGGACAACACTCCTCCCCCATCGTGTCACCTTGGTCCAGATCAATGTCATATCTGGCTAATTAGGTAAGGCTAACATTAGGGGCGATTCTGTCGGTGGCCATGTCCTTGGAAGGTCTCTATGCGTCTGCTGCTGCGTTGCGCTCCGACGGCGATCATCGCCGCGCTGGTCCTCGGCGGCTGCTCCTCCGGCGATGACGGCGACGGTGCCGTCAGCGACGACGGCGCACCCGTCGCCTCGTCCACGCGGGTGGTCGACACCGAGCACGGCGAGGTGAACATCCCCGCCGCCCCAGAACGCATCGTCGTCCTGAACTCCGCCCTGGCCGGATACTTCTACGCACTCGACGTGCCGCTGCACGGCACCATCCCGATCAACACCGAGGCCGACGAGTTCCCGGAGCTGTGGGCCGAACAGGCCGCGGCGGCCGGAACCCTGATGGTTCCGTGGAGCAACGACGGCTTCGACCTCGAGGCCCTCCTGGCCGAAGGCCCCGACCTCATCGTCGGCGGCGGGCAAGGATTCCCCGGTTCGCAGGCCGCCGACGCCTACGACCAGCTCTCCGAGATCGCGCCAACCGTCCTGGTCAGCTCCACCCTGACCACGTGGCAGGAAGAACTCGACTACATCGCCGACGAGATCCTGGGAGTACCGGAGCGAGCCGGGGAGCTGCTGGCCACCTACGAGAACCGGGTCGCCGAGGTGCGCGACACCATCGAGCTTCCCCCGACGCCGGTGTCGTACCTGATGACGCTGCCTGACCTGCGTCCGTGGTCGATCCCGGAGACGGCGTCGCTCCCCGTCACGCTGGAAGCGGTCGGCCTGGAGCCGTATCCGATCATCGAGGAGAACCCGGACTTCGAGCTCTACGGGTCCGGTGACTCCTTCGAGCTCTCCACCGAGCAGGTCGGGCAGGTGTTCGTCACCCCCACGGTGTTCGTGCTCGGATTCCAGAGCGACGTCATCGGGGTGGACGAACTGGCCGAGAACCGGGTGTACGCGTCGCTGCCGTCCTTCGAGTCCGGACACGCCTACCACCTGCCGTTCTGGGCACACCGGGCCGACTACTACGCGACGATGGCACTGCTCGACCACATCGAAGGGCTGTTCGGCTAACCGATGGCACACCACACTCTCCGCAAACACCCCATCGTCCTGCGCCAGGTCGAGGTCACCCGCGTCGTCGACGTCACACCACGGATGCGCCGAGTGACACTCACCGGCCCACAGCTGGGTGCCTTCTCCACCGGCGAGTTCGACCTCCCCGAGTTCACCAGTGTCGCCTTCGACGACCACGTCAAACTCGTGTTCGCCGCCGACGGCGACATCGCCGCCGCACTACCTGTCCAGCGGGCCCGCAGCATCGACTGGCCGGTCTCCGAACACCGGCGCGGCCGCGACTACACACCCCGGCGCTGGGACCCGGAGGCGCGCGAACTCGACCTCGATTTCGTGCTGCATGGCGACGGCCCGGCAGTTACCTGGGCGACGACGGCGAAACCGGGCGACACCCTGTATTTCGCCGGGCCGAAATCGTCGCTGGTGTTGCCGGACGACATCGACTGGGTGCTGTTGGCGGGCGACGAAACCGCCCTGCCGGCCATCGGCCGGTTCCTCGACGAGCGGCCGGTCGACGTTCCCGTGCAGGTGGTGATCGAGATCCGGCACGAGTCGGCCCGGCAGGACCTGGCGCTGCGCGACCCGGATTCGATCCGCTGGCTGGTGACCCCCGAGTCGGCACCGTCCGCGCTGGCCCCCGCCGTCCGGGAGATCACCTGGCACCCCGGGCAGGCCTACGTCTGGGCGGCCGGGGAAAGCCGCTCGCTCATCCCGTTGCGCGCCTGGCTCCGCCATGACCAGGGCCTACCGGCCAGCCATGTCCACGTCACCGGTTACTGGCATACCGAACCGTCCGGCGACGACAGCGACGATCACGTCGACGCCGAGGCGCTGCTCAACCCGCTGCCGTGGCTGGCCACCCGCGCCGCGGTGGCCCTCGGCCTGCTGGACCAGGCTGGTCAGCGGGCGGTCCCGCTGGACACCATCGCCGCGGCCGCCGCCGTCGAGCCCCACCAGCTACGACCACTCGTGACCTACCTGGCCACCATCGGTGTGCTGGCCGCGCACGGCGACGACGTTACGATCGGCCCCGTCGGGGCGGAGTTGCAGGCCGACGATCACCTGCGCGACGAGTTCTTCGGCGCCGGATACGAGGCACGGCTGCTCGACGCCCTCACCCAGCTGGCGCCGGCGCTGCGTGGCGGCGGCTCCGCATGGCAGGCCGCCAACACCAGATCCCTCGCCGACGACGTCGAAACCGACCCGGTGCTCTACGCCGACCGGGTCCACGCCGCCGAGAGTTTCTCGTTCGTCGCCGGCGCGGTGGCCGACCTGCCCGCCTGGGCCGACGCCGGTGAGGTCACCGTCACCGGTCCGGGTGCACTGGTACTCGTGCGCGCCGCCGCCGAGCGGGGTGTCCTACCGAAGGCGCTGATCAGCGCTGCGCCCGTACCGCTGACCGTGCTGAGCGACCTCGGTGCCGACGTACCCGCCTCCTTCGTCCCGGAGGCGACGGCTCCCATCGTCGATCTCGTCGTCAGCACCCTGCAGACGCGATACCGGGACGACGCCGAGATCGGCCGGCTGCTGTCCGGCCTGGCCCGGCACGCCGACCGGCTGCTGCTCATCGACGCCCTCGACCAGACCGGCCCCGGTGGCCCCGATCTCGCCGCCGAGCACGAACTCCTCGCGTTGGCCGCCGTGGGCACCGGGCATCGGGACCAGGCCCGCATCGAGTCGCTCGCACTCGCCGCGGGCTGGCGGCTGGTCGGCCACGTCGCCCTCGGATGGGACTACGAGGCGTTCGAGCTGTGTCGGTAACGGCCAGGCCGGGCCGGATCGTCGAAGAGTCGACCACGACGCCCGCACGGGCGCGCGTGGTCTGGCTGATGGTCGCCGCGCTCTGCCTGGCCGTGGCGGTGATCGCCAGCCTGGCGATCGGTTCCCGGCCGATTTCGTTCCCGACCGTGCTGGACGCGTTGACCGCGCCGGACGGATCGGACGCACACCTGGTGGTCCGGGAGCTACGGGTGCCGCGGACCGTGCTCGGTGTCCTGGCCGGGGCCGCGTTCGGGGTGTCCGGCGCGCTCATCCAGGCGTTCACCCGCAACCCGCTGGCCGACCCGGGAATCCTCGGCGTCAACGCCGGAGCCGGCTTCGCCGTCGTCGTCGGTGTCGCGCTGCTCGGGGTCACCCGCACATATCAATACCTTCCGCTGGCGTTTGCTGGAGCGTTGCTGGCCACAGCTCTCGTCTATACGATCGCCGCCCGGGGTGCCGGAGGCGCTGGTGGCGTCACACCCCTGCGGCTGACGCTGGTGGGGGTCGCGTTGTCGGCGGTGCTCGGCGGGATCTCCTCGGCGCTGACCTTGCTCGATGCGGAGACCTTCGACCACATGCGGTTCTGGGGTGCGGGAAGTATCTCCGACCGGCCCCCTGGCACCATCGGGTCAGTGGCCGGGTTCATCGTCGCCGGGCTGGTGCTCGCCATGGTGTGCGCGCGCTCGCTCAACGCCATGGGACTGGGTGAGGAGACCGCCCGCGCGCTCGGTGTCAACGTCATCGCCATGCGCGTGACCTGCATCGTCGCCGTCACCCTCCTGTGTGGCGCCGCCACTGCCGCGGCCGGCCCGATCGGTTTCGTCGGCCTCATGGTGCCCCATGCGGTGCGCTGGCTCACCGGTCCTGACCAGCGGTGGATCCTGCCGTTCACGCTATTGCTGGCGCCGACGCTGCTGCTCGTCTCCGACATCGTCGGCCGGCTCGTGGTCTGGCCGGGCGAGTTGCAGGTCGGCATCGTCACCGCCTTCATCGGCGCCCCCGTTCTCATGCTGCTGATCCGGCGCACCAGAGCGAGCGCGTTATGACCACACCCACCACCCTCGTCCTGCGTGCCGGACCGTTCTCCGGCCGGATACCGCGCCGGGTCCTCGTGGTGAACGGTGCCCTGCTCGGAGTGCTCCTGGCCGCCACCGCGGCGGCGCTCATGCTGGGCTCCTACACCATTCCCCTCGACGAGTTGGTCGCGGTGTTCGGTGGCCAGGGCGCCGATCAAGCCACGACGGTGGTCTTCCAGTGGCGAGCGCCACGAGCGGTCGCCGCAGCCGTCTTCGGGGCGGCACTCGCCCTGAGCGGGGCGATTTTCCAATCGTTGACCCGCAACCCGCTCGGCAGCCCGGACATCGTCGGGTTCTCCGTGGGTTCGTTCACCGGTGTACTCGTCGTGATCATGGCCGGTGGCGTCGGCTTTCACGCGACCGCCACCGGTGCGCTGGCGGGCGGGCTGGCGACCGCCGCCATCATCTACCTCGTCGCCTTCCGGCACGGGATGCAGGGGTTCCGGCTGATCATCGTAGGGATCGCGATCAGCTCGATGCTGACGTCGGTCAACACCTGGATCACCGTCAAGGCCGAGCTCGGGATCGCGCTACGGGCGGCGGTCTGGGGGGCGGGAACCCTCAACGGGCTGCGCTGGAGCCATGCGGTACCCGGCATCGTCGCGGTGGCCATCCTGACGCTGCTCCTCGTGTTCGCCGCTCCTGCCATGCGCCAGCTCGAGCTCGGCGACGAGACGGCCGCTATGCAGGGGGTGCGGACGGAGCCCACCAAACTCGCGCTGATCGTCGTCGGCGTCGGTCTCACCGCCGCTGTCACCGCCGTGGCCGGACCGATCTCGTTCGTCGCGCTGGCCGCCCCGCAGCTGGCCCGGCGGCTCACCCGGACCGGCACGATCACCCTGAGCACGGCGGCGCTGGTGGGGGCCAGTTTGCTGACCCTGTCCGACCTGATCGCGCAGCACGCCTTCAGCGGGCTGACCGTACCCGTCGGGGCGGTGACCGTCTGCATCGGCGGGTTGTACCTGCTGTGGCTGCTCACCCGCCGGCGATGAAACTCCACAGGTTCTCCTGCCGGGCGGCGAGCACGGACTCGGCGAGGAACATATCCAGTCCCGGCCGGTGCCGTAGTCAGTGCGCCAGGCCAGCAGTGTCAGAGGGCCCACGCGTCGACAAGGTGATCAGGCTCAACTGTCGCGGCAAGCCCTTCGGCTGCCGAGAAGCCGGAGCGCGATACCCCGATAAGTGGCGTTTCCGGTGACGAACCTGGCACTAGCTGAGCCTCGTTGACGAGAGCCACGAGATCACGGTGGTCGAAGGCGTCGTGCTCCCGCCATTTGATCGAACCGACAAAACAGACCTTTCGAGCCGGCGCCTGTCGATCTGCTCCCACGACATCGACCTCAGGATTGTTAGTCCGCGGCCACCAGCCACCCACCACTCGGACGTCGCCCCATTCTCCGCCGGCAAGCAATCGCGTCAACGACTCCCGCACCAGCGGTTCCACGGCACGCCCCCGCCACGAAGGCCATCCACGCTCGATCGTCTCGACAACACGACTTCCTGCTCCCCGCTCAACCTCGGGCAGTCCGTTCTCGAGAAAGTACAACCAGAACCGAAGATAGCTATCGGCCACCCGATAGCGACGGTCTTTGTCACCTGGCTTCGTGGACAAGGGAGCATCGACAGCGATCAGCCGCTTGCGTGCGAGGGCCTTGAGTGCCGGGTTGAGCGAGCCTGGGGCCAGTGGAGCGTCGGCGTTGCCGGCCTTGGACGCGATCGAGCTGAACGTTCGTTCGCCGCTCCCGACGGCCGACAGCACGGTTCGAGATTGAAGCGCCGCGGGGAACTCGGCGGCCAGTATTCTCTCGGCCGACACAAGGAGAGGCGACGTCGGGTCATCCAACGCCTGCGCAAGGAACTGTTCTCGGCTCCAACCTGCACGCCACTCCTGACAGATCAGCGGAAGGCCACCAGTGATCAAGTGTGCGTCTATGGCCTCCGCGGGCGGCAGGCCGGTCATCGTCATTACGTCGTATGGCGTGAGTGGCGCGAGCACCATCTCCACGGCGCGCTGGTGAAATGGGCGACCGTACTCCGACAGCCGCTCCATCATCGCCAGATCGCTCCCGATCAAGATGAGCAATACAGGTTTGGCGCTCAGATCTCTGTCCCAGACGGTTTGGAGGATCCCTTCAGCTTCGGGATCCTGCTCGAGCAGCCATGGCATCTCGTCCAACACGACGACAGAGGGGACATCATGCGGAAGGGCGATGCTCAGCTGACGCCAAGCTGCCTCCCAGCTGCCGACCTGAACACCACGTAGTTGCTCGCGGTCAGGAAGGCTGGATCGAAGCACCGACTCCATGAAAGCCGCCCTCTCGGCATCGGGCCGCCGGCCGCGAGTCGCCTGATGCACGACGTACGGCACTCCCGCACGTCGGCAGAAGACGTCGATCAATCGCGATTTGCCTACGCGTCGCCGTCCTCGCAGCAGCAGCGCACGTCCGCGCTGGTCGCCTCGTCCTTCTTCGACCCAATCGAGATGTTGACTCACTAGCCGCAGTTCGCGCTCGCGCCCCACGAAACCCACCATCGAACTCCCTTACTCAAATTGAACTTAGTCAAATAAATCTTACTATGATCAGTTTGAGTAATCTAGCGAACGCTGCTGGTGCACTGCGCTCCTCCCCCAGACCCGTGATGACATTGACGACCCCGGGCGGGAACACATCGTGGAAGATCTCCGCCAGCAGCAGCACGCACAGCGAGGCGTCCTCCTCGGCTTGATGACCACCGAGTTGCCGGCCGCGAGCGCCGGTCCGAGCTTCAGGCAGGCCAGGCCGACCGGCCCGTTCCACGGGATGATCCCACCTACACCCCGATGGGCTCCCGGCCGGTATAACTCAGCACCCCTTCACCCGAGGGGAATGGTGATTCCTTTCAGCTCACCAGCGAGGCCGGCGAAGTAATACAGGGTGTCGATCGACAGCCGAACCTCGCCGCGCGCTTGGGTGCACAGGGCGTTGCCGGTCTCACGGGCGATGGCCCGCGCGAACTCCTCGGCACTGGTCACTGCCTCCGCGTCACGCTGTATCGTTCCCCTGATCAGCGTCATGGCCGCGGCGAAAACCAGGTCACCCGCGATGGCACCGGACGAGAGACCATACTGATCATCGGCGTTTATGAACTGGTTCATCGCGCTCCTCTACCGCCGAACACACCCGGAAGGACTTCCAGGACTGGCGACTTCTTCCGACCGGTTGGTCTGTTCGGCGGCATAGCATGCTCGCCTCAGGCACAGCAAGCACCATCACCGGCGGCTGAAAAGAGCTCGCTGGAGACACAATCTCCCGGCTATCGTCTGGGCGGTGGATGATCCTTACCGCGACCCGGAGCTCGTCCCGTTGTACGACATCGACAACCCGGACGGCGAAGACCGCGCCTTCTACCGCACGTTGGCCGACGAACTCGATGCGCACTCGATCATCGACCTAGGCTGCGGCACCGGCTTGCTGACCCGGTCATTGGCCACTCCCGGCCGCACCGTGATCGGCGTCGACCCGAGCCAGACCATGCTGGACTACGCCCGCCGGCAGCCGGGCGCCGACTCTGTGACGTGGATCCACGGCGACGCGTCCGCGCTCGCGCCGAACGCAACCACCGATCTCGCCATCTGTACCGGAAACGCCATCATGCACGTCGCCCCAGGGGAACTACCCCGGACCCTGACCTCCATCGCCCGTGCACTACGCCCCGGCGGGACGTTCAGCTTCGAGTCCCGCAATCCGGCCCGCCGCGCATGGGAATCCTGGACACCGGAGGCGACCTATCACGAACGCGACACCCCGGTCGGACACCTGCGGGAATGGCTCACCGTCATCGACGTCCACGAGGGGCGAGTGACCTTCGACGCCCACAACGTGTTCCCCGACGGCGAGGACCGGGTGTACACCAGCGTCCTGTACTTCCGCAGCGCGGAGGAGCTTCGACGGGATCTGTACGCGGCAGGTTTCACCGATGTCGCCTACTACGGGGATTGGGACGGCACCCCGCTCGACGACAACTCGAGGATTGCCGTGTTCCGAGCCACCTGCTGACGCAGGTCTCACCACACCTACTGGCCCCTGGCCCACCACCTCGCGAGCGCAGGGGACCTCGCACCACTCCATCTTGCGGTAACCACATAAGCAGGTTACATTCGATCCATGGCATCCGCCGACGAGTTCCGGTTCTACACGGGTTCACTCGCCACCGATTTCGTCGCGACCGTGGGCCGACGCGGCGCCGGTGGGCTAGAACGCCTGACCAGCCCGCAGCGTCTCGCCGACTGGCTACGGCGCGCCGACCTGTGCCGTGAACACATCACCGCTACCCAGGAGGACCTCGCCCGAGCCCGGGCCTTGCGCGAGGCGGCGCATCGGCTGATCAGCGCGCGCATGACTGGACGGGCGGCAGCGGTCTCCGATGTCGCCGAAGTCAATGCGTGGGCGTTGCAGCGCCCGGCTCCCCCTCAGCTGGCGACCACGGGGACGTTCGAGCTGGCCTCCGCCTCTGGTATCGGGGTCGACGGTGCACTCGCCTACATCGCGGTCGACCTCATCGAGTTGCTCGGCGACTCGCGTACGGCGCTCCTGAAGGCGTGCGAAGCGGCCGATTGCGGGATGCCGTACATCGACTGGTCCCGGGGCCGGACACGTCGCTGGTGCTCGATGCGTGAATGCGGCAACCGGGCCAAGGTCGCCGCCCATCGGGCCCGGAAGGCGTCGATACAACCATGAACGTCCGGCATCTCCGGGTCGACGCCAACGGCGTCGGGATTCACACCGTCGTCGCCGGCCGTGGCAGTCCGGTTGTTTTGCTCCATGGTTGGCCGGTGACGTGGTACCACTGGCGAACGACGATATCGGTACTGGCGGAGCATCATCTGGTGATCGCACCGGATCTGCGCGGCCTCGGCGACTCCGATCGGCCGGCAGGCGGTTACGACAAACGTACGCTGGCCGACGATGTCGTGGCCGTCGCCGCACATGTCGGAGCCGACCGGTTCGCACTCGTCGGACACGACTTCGGAGGGTCGGTGGCGTACGCGCTCGCCGCCGCCTATCGGGACAACGTCAGCCATCTCGTCGTCGAGGAAGAGTTGCTTCCCGGCCTGGACGTGTCACCAGCCCTGGTCAACGAACGTTATCCACGGTGGCACAACGCCTTCCACGCAGCGGACGACGTTCCGGAACTACTGATCACCGGCCGGGAGCAGGAATACCTCGGAATCTTCTGGGCGCTCACGGCCGCCGGTCACCCCCTTCCACCAGACGTGGTGGAGGAGTACCGCCGGGCGTACATGCGCCCCGGTTCCCTTCGGGTCGCGCTGGCCTATTACCGAACGGCCATCGACGACGCCGAGCTGAACCGGCGCACCGCCGAAGAGCCCCTGACTACTCCCGTTCTCGCCGTTGGCGGAGACCAAGCGATGGCGGGCGCCGTCGAAGCCAGCATCGGCCAGGCGGCCTCCGACGTGACGGGCGTCGTCCTGCCCGATTGCGGCCACTACCCCGCGGAGGAACACCCACAGCGGTTCGCGGCCCTGGTCGCCGATTTCATCGCGTCCGCGGCCAACCCGAGAACAGGAACGGTGTGATGACCGAAGCGCCGAGCGTACGTGCTCACGAGCCCAATCTCCCGCCCGCGCTGATGGAGTTCATGCGCGACGGATGGAGCGATGCCGCGGCCGACGCCGGGGCGCCACCGGACGATGGTCAGCCGGTGGCACACGCGCAACGCCGGTCAGCGGTGTCACAAGCATTTCCCGGCGAGACGATCGTCGTGCCCAGCGGCCAGGAGAAGACGCGCTCCAACGGCACGACCTATCCGTTCCGGCCGTCGAGCAACTTCGCCTGGTTGACCGGAGACTACGACCCCGACGGTGTCCTGGTGTTCTACCCGGCCAGCGGTGGCCATACGGCGGTCCTGTATTCCCGGGGACGTTCGTCGCGAACCAATGGCGAATTCTTCCGTGATACGCAGCACGGAGAGTTGTGGACCGGGCGCAGGCATTCGCTCGCGGAGAAGGAAGAGCTGCTCCAGATCACGACCGTCGACCTCACCTCCCTGAGCACCGATCTCACCCGCCTCACCAGCTCGCGTGCTCGTGTGTTGCGCGGGTACGACGAATCGGTGGACCAGTTCCTTCCCCCTGACCTTTCCGCGCCGGTGCACGATGCCGCACTCGACCAGGTGCTCGCCGAACTGCGGCTGGTCAAGGATGACTGGGAGCTCGAACAACTCCAGGCGGCGGTCGACGCGACGGTGCTGGGTTTCGAGGACGTCGCTCGCGCCCTTCCCGCGGACCGGCCGGTGTCCGAGCGGCTCGTCGACGGGCTGTTCGCGGCGCGCGCCCGCCACGACGGCAACGACGTCGGCTACCTGTCGGTCGTGGCCAGCGGGGCGCGTGCGACGATCCTGCACTGGGCCCGCAACAACGGCCAGATCGTCCCGGGTGACCTCCTGCTGATGGACATGGGGGTCGAGAACCGGCACTTCTACACCGCCGATGTCACCCGCACCATCCCGGTCACCGGCCGGTTCACGGCCATCCAGCGAGACCTGTACGAGATCGTCCTCACCGCACAACGGGCCGGGATCGACGCGATCCGGCCCGGAGTCGCCTTCGCCGAGATCCACCAGGCATGTATGGAGGTTCTGGCGCATGGGCTCGACGATCTGGGGGTGCTGCCGGTCAGCGCCGAACAGGCGTTGTACAAGGACTCCATGCTCTACTGGCGTTGGACACTGGCGCCGTCCGGTCACATGCTCGGATTGGACGTCCACGACTGTGCGCAGTCCCGGCCGTCGAAGTATCGGGACGGCATCCTCGAAGAAGGCTACGTGCTTACCGTCGAGCCGGGCTTGTACTTTCAAGACACCGATGAGCGGGTACCGGAGTATCTCCGCGGCATCGGCATCCGCATCGAGGATGATGTGCTCGTGACCCGGGGCGGAGCCACCGTGCTCTCGTCGGGACTCCCCACCGACCCGGACTACCTCGAATCCTGGCTGGACGACCAACGTGCGGCCGGCCCTCGTATACCAGGGGCATAACCAACTCCCTGCCACCCACGATTGGATAGACTCCGGCGAGCCCGTGCCGTGCTCTCATCCGGAGCACCGGCGCGACTCTTAGACCCGGATCTCCGAAAGGCCACCGTTGTCCCGCGCCCGCCCCCGCTCCCGTCTCTGCATCATCGGCCTGCTGCTCACCGTCGCGGTGACGGCGTGCTCCGCCGACGACGACACCCCGGATCCCGCGCCGGACGCCACCGCGTCCGGGCCGGCGGCGACCCCGGCTGTGCCCGAGCCAGCCGACGTCACACCCGAACCGACCCCGGACACCTATGGGTCGCTGGCCAGCCTGCTGCCCGACAACTTCGACGCGACGACGATCGCGTTGGGGGTGCCGCCGGAGGACATGCGCTCGCCCAGATATCTGGACGTCGCGGACGACACGGTCGACGGCGCACTCCCTGACCTCGTGCGGGCCGCTGCAGACCTACTCGGACTCGACACGAAGCCGCACGACTTCGAGCAAGGTGACGAGCTCAACGAGGCGTATCTCGACGGCCTGCCCGCCGTCTATCTGCTGGTGGCGTCGCCGCGGAACTTCCCCGTCGACCACGCCGACATGGTGGGGTTCACGCAGTACGAGAACCGCTTCCTGCTGGCCGGCGGGGTGAGCATCGGCGACGACCCCGCCGACCTGTGCGGGCTGGAGATCGGCCGCTACGACGGCGAGCACGCTTCACGTGGGTCCGCTGGTTATCTCGCGGAGATCGAAGGGCTCTGTCAGGCCAACGGAGACCCGATCGAGCTGGTCACCTACACCCCTGGTGAAGACGACACCATCGACGAGGTCATCGCCGGCAACGTCGACGCCATCCCCGCGGGGGAACTGGCCGGCATCACCACCATCGACGAGCACCCGGAACTCGACTGGGGCGGCCCGCTGACCGGCCTCAGCACGTCGACGTTCATCGTCGGGCAAGACCACGGCCTGGCCGATGCACTTGCGGCGGCCATCGATGAACTCGCCACGAGCGGCCAGTACGCGCAGATCATGGACCGACACGGGCTGCCGAGCCTGCCCCCGCCGGAGCCCCTGGTCAACGTCGTCGAGGATTAAGAACCCGCGCGAATAGGGGCGCCGGATAGCGAGCGGGGTCGGGCGCCTGGATAGCAAGGCCGAGGAAGGAGTCGCACTGGGGTTGTGCGTCGACTGACGATGAACGCTGGTAGTGCCAAGCAAACCCGCATGGCCGGGCACGCGAGCCCGGCGACTCCCTATTCGCGCGGGTTCTAACTCAGTCGACGCCGTTCAGTACGTCGACCACCTCGAAGACGTCGCCGAGGGTGACGAAGTCGACCGCGACGAAGTTGGGGATCTGCCCCCGTTCGGCGCGGCATGTCTCGGCGCGCGGCAGCAGGACGTCACGGCCGTTGACCAGTTGGGCGTCGCTGACGAGCGAGGTGAAACCGGCCAGCCAATGATTAAGCAAGAACAATGGCGCGTCGGCCGGGCCCCGGTTCAGTTCACAGCTGAACGATTCGACGGTCGGAAAGACGAATGGTGTGTCCTGGGTGTGCTCGAAACCGTTGACCAGCCACGGCGCATCTGGACCACCAGAACCTTCTTCGAGCATGACGACGAGGCGCTGCCCGGAGGTGATCATCTCGGCGAGGGTCGGCCACGGCTCCCCCAGGACCGGCTCATACACCAGCGGCAGCAGGCCGGCTGCTTCGATGTCCGCGGCGATCAGCGAAGCCTCCGTCTCGTCCTGGATGAAGAGTGTGACGACCTCGTCGGGGTGGGCCAGCATCCAGTCTCGAATCTGCACCAAGTTGTCGATGAACGGCGTAGAGCCGGTCTCGCACAGACCGTGGCACAGGAACCGCTTCTCCGGACCCTCGACCTCACCCGCGATCGCGTCGGCCACCCGCAACGCCGCCGCGACGACGTCCGGGCCGAGTTTGTCCTCGGCGACCCGCAACGCCTCGTCGTGGCTACCCGGCGCGGTTCGTACGATCTCGCCCGCCTGATGCCCTGACCAGACGTCGATCAGCAGCGCCCGGACCCCTTGGTCGAGCTGGACCGGGATCCGGTCGGATTGCTCCGGCAGGAACCAGCGCGGCTCGGTCACCGCGGACATCGAGTTGTGTGTCGCCGCGTAGGCGACCTCGTCGAACCCGCGGTCGCACAGCTCCGCGTGGCCGTTGCAGACAAGCCCGCTGCCGCTGGTCATGAGCTCGACTGGACCGCCTGGGCGGCCCTGGGCGATGCCACCGGCCACCACAGCCAATCCGGCGAGGGCCACCACGATCAGTGCGGCGGGACGTGGGATCGCCCATCGTGTGGTCTGCTGTGCGGGCTGCTCCGACTCCCCCGACTCAGCTTCCGCGTCAGCCCGCGACGCGCGGGCCAGGCTCGCGATCTGGGAGATCGCGAACAGCACCAGTACGACGCCGCCCGCCATGATCGCCAACTCGACCAGGCCGAGTGGGTCGAGCAGCGCGGCGACGCCGACGAGGCCGGCGATCAGGGCCCGCGTGACGACGCCGACCGGCTTACTCGGCCGCCCCAGCAGGGCGGCCCGGGCTCGGGCGGCGAGGCGGGCCAGCGCCCGCGGTCCTGACGGTTCGCAGGCGAGGACCATCGTCGAACCCACTGCCGCCAGGACGGCGACACCCCACCACATCGGGTTCATGACCTCGCCCCATGCCGCTCTCGTCACGGCACCGCTGATCACCCCATCGTCGAGACGGCGGACCGCGAATCCACCGATGGCGAGCAACAGGCCGACAACAACGGCTCCCCCAACCAACGCCCGGCCGATCGCCGCCCCCGTACGCCAACGGCGACGGGACAACAGCAACGCCGCCCCGAAACTCGCCAAAGCGGCCAGCGGGAACACCCACGCCAGCACCCCAGCCAGCCGAAGCGTCTCGAACGGTGCCCTCCCCAACCCCTGGTCACCGACGTTCAGCAGGGTCACCGACACACCAGTGACCGCCGTTGCTCGTTCAGGAGCCACCGCAGCCAGCACAGCTGTGGCCACCCCGCCGGTGTCGGCGATGCGCAACACGACCGGACTGGGGTCACCGTCGGTCAGCACACGGTGAGCCGCCTGTGCGGCCAGGCGGGTCGGGCCGGACCACACGTCGCTGCCCGCTACCCGGGTGGCCACATCGTCGATCAGCGGCCTGACGGCAACGAGATCAGGGTTCGCGCCGACGATCTGAGTCGAGATCGACTCACCTAACAAACCCGAGACCGCGGCGTCGGTACGGATCTGGTCGACGTGGCCGGCGAAGGTCGGGCCGTCGAGCAGGTGACGGTTCATGTGTCCGGCGATCAGGCCCAACGCCGCCAGCACTGTCCCGACAATGATCAGCACCCGGACGATGGCAGTCGAACGCATCACACAACTCCCCACCCGCGACGGGAAGCGTCGAAACCATCCCCTACGTGACGTGATGACGTGTTTTCCGGTAGGCCATACGTATTCAAGTTCCCGCCGGCCGTGCGGCCGCAGATCTCGACCGGACTAGACAAATGCCACGCCCCTCGCTCGAAAGAAATAACAATTGACTCCACCCACAGCCGATCTCGAGCAAAGTCATTCGGCCACCCGAGCAGCATAGCGGTCGTCCAATTCGACCGGCCTGTCCTCGCTCGTTATGACTCTTCCCGGCGGTATTATGAGCCAGTCTAGGGTGTGGGCCCGGCACGATCCGCGTGCAGTTGCGCGGCGCACGAGCTTGAGGGAATCACGTCGATTGCCACCGGAGGAGCTCAGATGGACAACTACCCACTGCTCAACCTGTTCTGGACCATGCTCTGGTTTTTCCTGTTCATCGCCTGGTTATGGGTGCTGTTCTCGGTCTTCGCCGACATCGTGCGCAGCAAGGATCTGTCTGGCTGGGCCAAAGCGCTGTGGGCCCTGTTGATCATGATCGTGCCGTTGCTCGGCGTACTCATCTACATCATCGCCCGCGGAACCGGAATGACCGAGCGCGGTTTCCAAATACACCAACAGCGAGAAGAGGCATTCCGTTCCTATGTGCGCGATGCCGCCAGTACTGGCCCCAGCACAGCAGACGAATTGACCAAACTCGCCCAACTACGCGATGCCAACGTCATCACCAACGAAGAATTCGACGCACAGAAGGCCAAGCTCCTCGCCGCTTGACCCCAAAGAGCCGGCCACGTCGTGTCGCTGAAATGAATCTCGGCGTGCACACTCGGCCAGGGAAAGATGCCTGAAACGTTGCGCTCGCCGCTGGTTCTCATCATGACATCGATGGCCTTGATCGGCTCACACCCAACAGCCAAGGCCAGCGGGCGACACTAGTGTGTCGCACTAGTACTCCAGCCGTAGATCTTGGTCGTGTCGGTGCCGGATATGGAGCGGCCACCGCTCGATGATGCTGAGCTTGGCTTGATCATGTGCGACCTACACCCCATATGAGGGGGAAAACTCGCTCATGATCAGCAACAGCACCAACGTCGCAACGCGGACCGCGCCAATAGGGGCAGCCATGAAGACCACGATCGACGACTGGAGCACTACGCCGATCGGATGTGGCGTCGTCCGGAAAACCTCGCCGGCCCGACAACCAAATTCGCCTCACCTCCGTTTATCTAGGGACAACCTGCAACGCGGATGGGGCGTGGGCCGTGGCCACACGAAGATCAACCCGGGATGACGAATTCACCACGTACGTCGACGCGCGCCGGCATCATCTGCGGCGGACCGCGTACGTCATCTGCGGCGACTGGCACATGGCCGAAGACCTGGTGCAAACGGCCCTGGTCAAGCTCTACATCGCCTGGCGCCGGGTTCGTCGGGACGGCGCCGAAGACGCCTATGTCCGCCGGATCATCGTCCGAGCGTTCCTGGACGAGAAGCGGCGGCCGTGGCGGCGGGAGAAGGTTGGTCTCGACGGCTTCGACATGGCCGCACCGGAGTCCCTTCCGCTGGAAGACAGCGATGCACTTCTGGCCGCACTGAAGGGGTTACCCGCACGGCAGCGGGCCACCGTCGTCCTGCGGTATTGGTACGGCCTCTCGGTCGACGAGACTGCGGACGACCTACGTTGCTCTCCCGGCACGGTGAAAAGCCAGACCGCCCGCGCGGTGGTGGGCCTGCGAGCCGCACTCGGACCCGCCGACACAGAGGGGCAGATGTGCGATGACTAACGACGCCGACCTCACCCAGACCTTCCGGAACCTCGACTTCAGCGAACCACCGATGACGTCCACCAGCGCGGACGACCTCCACCGCGGCCAACGCGGTCTTCGGCGCCGACGCATCACGATGTGGTCGTCGGGGACCGTCGCGTTGGGCATCGTCGCGGTGGGCGCGGCCGTGGCACTACCGAACGTCCAGCTCTCCAGCCCGAGCCTCGACCCTGCCAACGGCCCAGCGGACGAAACGGTGCCCCTCGTCGAGATGAACGACGCGGAACTCGCCGACAACTTCGCAGCATGTCGCGACCAGCAGCCCAACTTCGAACGAGCGGAGATCGAAGGCGCGCAGCCGATGTTCGGCGTGCGCGCCGCGGCCGGAGCTGAGCGCCGGGACGTCTCGACGTGGCTGCTCGCCCAGGATGGCGACACATGGTGGGTCTGCGAGTTGTATCCTAGCGGCGCCGTGGACGAGTCGTGGTATGCCATGTATTTCAGTGCGCACCCCGGTGGCCAGGACAATCTGACGGCCCTCGTCGAGCTGGACGACCTGGGGCAGGGGCGGTATGCGGCGCCGGTCACCCACGTTACGGTGCAGGAGGCTGACGGCCCGGAGCGGAACGCCATCACGTTCAACGGGTTCTGGTTCTACCCCGCGGATGCGGATCCGGACTCCCCAGACGACGAGGTCGACGAGATGGGTGAGTCGGACGAGCTCGACAGCGAGCCGTACCCCCACATGGACCTTCCAGCCGGGCATGTCGTGCGGGGCTACGATGCCGCGGGCAATCTGGTGTTCGACTCCTCCACCGACTCCGTAATGTCGGACGAGTGTGTCAGAGATCCGGAGACGGGGTTCGTCCTCGTATATCCGGGCAACGGCATCATGCCTGAGCCGGATCCGGAGACTTGCCGCGAGGGCGTTGTGTGGAGCGTCGACTGAACCACCACCACCGCACTCTCCGCGTGAACCGTCCGTTCAGACCTCAACCCACGGGTCGCCCCGCGTCCTCCGTTGGACGCGGGGCGACCTGTGGGTTACGTGGCAGGGTGAACCTGCCTCAGAAACCCCATTCGTGGAGCATGCAGTCGTCGAAGACGTCGTCGTATTGGGGGTTATCCGCGTTGAGGGCTTCCTCCTCGCAGGCGTCGAACGCGGCGGACTCGTTGTAGGTCGACGAGTCGTAGGTCAGCTGGCCTGAGGCGTCATACCCCCGTAGGACGTATCCGGGGAAGACATCCATGGGACCGTCGTAGTCATCCCCGAACTCGAGGTCTGCATCATCCCAGTCCGGTTCCGTCGATACCGGCACGAACCAGAAGCCGTCGCGCATGAAGGCATCCTGCTCCGCCCCGTCGCCGATCTGGACCGTCACCCGCGCAACAGACGAGATGTACCGTCCGCCATCGGCGCTTTGCTGCTCCACCGGTGTCCACAACAGGTCTTTCTCCGCATCCCCCGGATCGAACTCGATTGCCGTCCCGGAGCACTCGTCGCCATCCGGGCCCGGAGTGAAGACGGCATAGCTGGCACCTTCACGCGCCACGATCCAGCTGTTGTACTCCCAGTCGGACGGCACGTCCGCCGCGCGGACACCGAACGAGGGCTCGACCTTGGTCCAATCGACGTCGGAGAAGTCGATGCCGTCGTCGATCTCTGGGTCGCCGTCGTCGTATTCCGGAAGTTCGTCCCAACCTTCGGTACACCGCTCGTAGGCGGCCGCGAGTTCGTCGTCGGCCATGTCCACAGCACCAAACGGATGCTCCTGACCAGCAGCGGTGGCGGTGGCGTCGTCGTTGCCCGCAGCTCCTGGAAGCGCGAAGGCGGTGGCGGTCGCGAGAGCGGCGAGTGCACCCACTCCACCGATCCAGAAGACGCGTGCACGCCTGGGACCATCGTCCAGGCGGGTAATGTCGCTGTTCATCATGCCTGCCTTTCTTGGTTGTCGGCAGACAGGGGCGCTGAGCAAATAGCGCCTCGAGCTCGATTTCTCCTGTCATTAGGTGTACGGAGATAACGCGAGATCGGTTGTCGACCCGCCCATTGCGGTCGATTTCCTGATATACCCCATATGCCCTATTTGCTGGGTACGTACACACGTCGCCCCGAGTTGATGATGTGGCTCACCTCGACGCGCCCCCACGGCCCCCACCACAAGTGTGGTGATCGTGATGAATGGGGTGGAGAGCGAAGATTCGACAGCACTACTCAAACGCATACGAGCCGGGGACGAAGCCGCGTTCGCCGCGCTCTATCGGAGGGTCGCGCCGCAGGCACAACGGGTGGCGTGCCGGATCGTCCGAGACCCGATCGTCGCCGAGGACATCGTCCACGACGCCATGTATTCGATGCTGAAGGCGATAAGTTCCGGCCATGGCCCGTCGGACTCGTACGTGGGCTACGTGATGGCCGCGGTGCGCCGGCTTGCCTACCGATACACCCGTCGGAATACCCATACCATCTACGTCGACGACCCCGCCCAACTGGAACCCCACCTCGCGCCGGCCCACCCCAACCCGCAGGGCGACGCCGCGGCCGCGGCCCTGGCGGCGCTACCGTCGCGGTGGCGCGGCGTCCTGTGGCTCACGGAGGTGGACCGGTATACACCCGCCGAGCTGGCCGAACAGATGTCGCTCAACGCGAACGCGGTGTCCAGCCTGGCCAGCCGGGCCCGCCAGGCGCTGCGCGCGGAGTTCCAGGCCCAGCAAGGCTAAGGTCCCCGTCTGACGGATCTCAACGTCGGGGTTCAGCCGTCTCCGCGGCCAAACTGGCGAGCTCGGCCCTCGAACCGATACCCGTCTTGCGGTAGATCCGGCCGAGATGGGTCTCGACGGTCCGGACCGATACGTACAACTCGGCGGCGATCTCCCGGTTGCGCCGCCCGGCCGCGACAAGAGCGGCCACCCGCCGTTCCGCGCGGGTGAGCCCACTGATCGTGGCCACATCGACGACGGGGCCCTGGCCGGTGGCACGTATCTCCTCCTGAGCATGTGCGACGAGCGCCGTGGCACCGATGGACTCAGCCACGGCCATCGCCTGCCGCAGCCACCGGCCGGCGTCGATCCGGTGACCGAGCCGACGCAACCGCTCCCCCAGGCAGATCATGGTGCGGGCCAGCTCAACCGGGGAGACCCCGTCAGCGGGTGTGGTGATGGCCTCCTCGAACAACGGTACCGACGGCTCCGGCGCGCTCACCAGGGCCGCGCAGCGGGCCAACGTGTGGTGGGCCCACGCGGTGGGGACGGCGATGACCCGTTCCTCGAACACTTCGAGGGCGGCGACGGCACGCTCATGTTCGCCGTTGCGGACACAGGCCTCGATGTAGTCCGGTTCAGTCGCGAACATCGCCGGATCGGGATGCTCCACGGCGTAGCAACGCGCCGCACCAAGGGTCGCCACTGCTTCACCGACCCGGCCCAGAGTCAACAACAGCGCCCCCGTCTCGGCTGCCACCAAGGCGTTCACCCACGAGTCGCCGTGCCGCCGGGCCCGGTCGAGTGCCCGGCGGCGGGCGGCCCACGCCAGCTCGGTCTCTCCGAGCAGCGCGTGCACACGGATCATGCAGGCGGGCACAACAGCGTTCGACAACCCTGTAGCACCGGCGTTCTCCCACGCCTTGGCCGCTGTCCCAGCCGCATTCATGTCACCGGCGCGGATTTCCAGGAGGGTTCGCACCGCATACGCCCACCCCGTCACGAGCGCGCTCGCGCCCAGAATGGGGTCGTGGACGAGGCCGGTGAGCAGTTGCCGCGCCTCGGCGTACGCGCCGGCTCGAACCAGGACGGTCACATGGGTCAGGTGCCGTTCGGCCTCGGCAAAGGTGTCGCCCAGCGGTTCGGCCCCCTCGATCAGCTTGATCGACATGTCATGCTCACCTCGGAGCGACGCCACGGCGGCCTCGGTGTACCGCAGCATCCCGGCGGTGGTGGTGTCCACGTTCTCGGCCTGCTGCGCGAGCGTCAGGAAACGGCCCGCTTCGGCGGACTCCAGGCGCCGGGCGAACCCCAGGGCGGCGGCCAGGTTCAGCTGCGCGGCCCGGCTCGGGTCCGTTCCGGCCAGCTCCTCGGCGTGCCGGGTCACGACACCGGACGGTACCTCGCCGTCCACGAGCTGACGCGCCCGGATCTCCAGCAGGGCGAGGTCACCACGTTGCTGCGCGGTCATCGGTTCGCTGAACCGTTCCCGCGCGAGCCGGACCGCCTCGTCGAAGTACCCCGCGAGCAGGGCGAGCTGACCGGCGAACAGCAGCCGTTCGGCTCGCCGCTTTCCGGGCGGCGTCAACCGGACCGCCTGCCGGGCCCAGGCCCGAGCCTGCTCGAGCTTGGCCGCCCGAGCGCTCGCACCCGCGGCGGCATAGAGGGCACCGGCCAGTTCCTCGGCGACGCCGGGAGATGTCTGCGCACTGTGCCACAACCACTGATCGTCGCCGCTGGTCCGGTATGCCCGGGCCAGCGCCTCGTGTGCCCAAAGCTGCTGCGAGTGGGTGGCGGCCCGCCACATAACGGAAGCGATGGCGGGCCGGCGGAAGGTGAAGGTGCCGTCGGCGCTGACGAGATAGTGGTCGATCATCCACTTCACGACGGCCTCGTCCTGCTCCCGCAACGCGTCCAGTAGTGGCGCCAGGCGCCGGTCCTGGCTTGCCGCGGCGACCAGCAGCACCCGGCGCTCGGCCTCGCCGAGGTGGTCGAGCTCGGGCAGGCACAGCCGCCGCACAACGGGTGAGTCCGGCAGGTATACGTCGAGCTCGACCCGCCCGGTGAGCTGGTCGGCCGGGATCCGGTCGACGACGTCGAGCAGCGCTTGGGGATGTCCACCCACCTCGGCCACGATCTGGCGGGTGACCCGGGCCGGCAACGGCGCTCCAGCGGCGTTTTCCAGCAGTGTCCGTGCCCCCGGTTCGCTCAGCCCGCCGAGGTACAGGCTCGTCAACGCCTCGAAAGGAACCGGCTTGGTCGACAGATCCGCTCCGAAGACCATGGCCACCGGCACCGAACCGAGCCGCCGGGCGACGAAGCCGAGCACCTGCTGCGACGACGAGTCCAACCGATGTGCGTCGTCCACCACCACGTACATGGGCCGGCTCACCTGGCCGAACACCGACAGCAGCCGCATCGACACCTGATGTGCGCTGGTGTGGTCGCCAAGGCCTACGGACAGCTCACGCAGTTCGGTCATCAGTGCGTCGTGCAGGTGCGAGTCGATCACGGCGCTGATTCCGGACAGCACCAGGTGCAGCCCAGAGTAGGGCCACTCTTGTTCATCCATCGAGGCCGTGGTGAACGACACCGGCGTCGTGTCGTCGTCCGGGGCCGGCTGCGCCTGCACCCGCGCCACGAACGCTCGCAGTACAGCTGTTTTGCCGATACCCGGTGGCCCATCGACGACGATCGAACCGCCCGACCCCGCCGCCAGCGGCTCCACCAAGCCGCCGAGCAGGTTCAGTTCGTCGTCCCGCCCCACCACGTCGACCCCGTTCTCAATCTCCGTCATTGTGTCTCCCACCCAATGTGTCGATTGGCTCTACCACTGGCCACGACATGGGGACCGCGCCGTCGTGATGTCATCGTCGAGGTCTTTCGGGGATGGTTCAGGGGGCCACGAGGCAGGTGCCCAAAGGGCTGGTTCAGGGGGTGATAGCCGGGGTGATCCACTGAGAGGTCCAGTCCACCGCCATGATTCAATTGATCCGCGATGCGTGGCGCCTGGCAGGCCACGGCCTTCCTGGGGGGAGAAGTATTGGTTCGGGGCAGCGCGACATCCCCCCGCTTGCTCGCCAGGAGGCGGCTCCTTCAGCCATTGGCCACCACGTCCGCCTCCATCACCGTGCTCCAAGGCCCGGCCGGTCTCGGCAAGTCGGTGCTACTCGATCAGCTCGCCCAGGAGATCGGATCGGAACGGACAACATGGCTCACCTCCAGCGCTGACGTTGCCAGCTGCGCCGAACGGCTGACCCGCGGCGAGCACATCGCTGAGGTGATCCTGCTCGACCAGGCCGAGTGCGCCGACACGGACGCATGGGGCGAACTGGTCAACCTTGTCCGCGGGTTCGGCGCACGGCTAGTGGTCGCCACCAGGACACCACTGGTGGCGGTAACCTCCGGCCTGACGCTCGACGGCAGCGCCCGGATCGTCACCATCAAGGACCTCCTCTTCACCGACGAGGAGGTGAGCGCTCTCGCCGCTGTCCGACGGGTGCGGCTCACCCCGGATGAGAAGGCGGAGCTGCATCGCACCACCGACGGCTGGCCGGCCCTCGTCGACGCCACTCTGCGCGAGCACCGGGACACTACCCGCCGTAGCCACCCCACCCACACGGGTGGTCACCACCGCAACGACGCTGTTGAACGATTCATCCGCGACGAGGTCATCAGGGTGGTTCCCGCCGTGGAACTCCCGGCGCTCACCAACGCGGCCGTCCTACCACAATTCGATCCCGTTACCCTCGCCGCCGCACTCGCCGAACCGGTCGACCAGCCAACCGAACCGGACAACCCGCCCACCAGCCCGACCCAGCTCATCGACGCCTGGGCGGACACCGGACTGGTGGTCTACGCGCCAGCGACGGGAACCTGGCGGCTGCTCGAACCACTGCGGCGGAGCCTGCTGGCCAGTCTCGACATCAAGCGCCCGGGCCGGCGCGGCGAGGTCGTCAGCCAGGTGGCCCGGATGCTGGTCGAGGCCGGCCGCACCGCGGAGGCTCTCCCGTACCTGGTCGACGCCACCCTCGACCACGCCGTCGCCGAGGTGCTCCGCGAACGCTGGGGCAGCGACCTGATCCCGTTCGCCCGCACCGGTCCTGTCGTCAACGAGGCGGTCGCCGCGGTCAGCGAGGAGGTCCTCGCCAACGATCCGGCACTGCTGCTGATCGCGGCCGTCACGTCGCTTCGCCCACCCAACTTCGATGTCGCGGCGTTCCGGTTCCGGCTAGCGCAAGCCGGCGCACTGCTCGACCACGACGTGTTCAGCGGTCCGCTGTTGACGTACCACGGGCTGAACATGATGCTGGCCCGGTTCGAGGGAGACATCCACCGGGCGAACGAACACGAACGGGTCGCACTCGACCTTGTTAATGCCATTTCGAGCGACGAACGCAACGAACACCACACCCGCATCGTCTTCCTCACCGCACAGATCGGCGCATCGCGGCTGGCCGAAGGCGACCTGGCCAACGCCGAGATCGCCCTGCGCTCGGCCCGGACCATGGCCCACAACAACCGCGCCACCTGGTTCAGCGCCAACTGTGCTGTTCTGCTGGCCTACACCCTGGTTATGCGGGGAGAGATCGCCGCTGCCCAGCACGAGGCAGATTCAGCGCTGGCGCTGGTACAGGACAGCGGGTTGGCCGACTACCAGTTCACCGATCACCTGTCCATTACCTTCGGCCTGCTCGCTCTAGAACGCGGCCGCACCACGGGCGTGGCGGCCATCCTGCACGAAGCCTTGGACCGGATGAAGGGTGACGCCGAACCTCCCGCCGCGCGGCTGGCGTTGGCATGGTCCACCCTCGCCCTGCTGACCCGCGACCCGATCCCGGGCGAGCAGGCCCTGTTGTTGTGCGGCCCGGAATACACCACCAATCAGCTCCCGTTCAACGCCTTCCTAGCCGGGATCGCCCGCGCCCAGGTGCGGCTGTCACAACAGGACCCGAAGGCGGCACTCGCCGCGCTGGACGACGTCACCGCGCCACCCGGGCACACCGCCATGCTGGTGGTGACCCGGGCCCGGGCCCGGCTGGCCATGGACGACGCGGCGCCGGCCAGCCGGGAACTCGCCGAGTTGACCAGCGACAGCGTCGTCCCCCGCACCGTTCGAGCCGATCTCTACGCGTTGCAGGCGGAATGCGCGTTGCGGCTCGGCCAGGATGCCCAGCCGCATTTCCACAGCCTCCTCGCGCTGCTGCAACACGTCGACAGCCGACGGCCTATCTTGCTCGCGCCGCGGCTCTGCGCCGCCGTCATCGCCGGGCATCTCTCTCCCCCACCGTCCAGCCACCTGCCGGGGCTGAACGCGGAGATCGCGACGCTGGACCGGGCCAATCACGAAGGCATCCCGGAGTTGTCCGACCGGGAACTGGAGGTGCTGACCGCACTCGTATCCGATGCGACGCTGCCGAGAATCGCCACAACCCTGTTCGTGTCGGTGAACACGCTGAAGTCCACCACTCGGAGCATCTACCGCAAGCTGCATGCGCGGAACCGGCACGAAGCGATCACGGCGGCTCGGGCGCTCGGGCTCCTGCCTTCGTCTGGGTAGCCTCGAGCTCGGCCCACACACCATCGAGACGTTTGATGGCTGGTGTGGTCTTCACGTCGGCGACGTCCAGCCCGGCGTCGGTGGTCCGCTCCACGACGGTGACGTTGAAGTTGGTGCGCAGCATCCCGATCACGCGGCCGCTGTCCGCGTCGTACCGCACCCGGCGGGCGGCGTCGCCGGTTTCGACGTTGACCCAGCCGGCGTCGCCGAGCTGCTCGATCAGGCTCTTCGCCGCGTGGTGGGCGAGCGCGTCGTCGGCGTAGGTGTGGATCTGCACCCGCCAGCGTGCGCCGCCGCAGACGAAGTAGCCGGTCCGGTCGGCCTCGAAGGCCGCGTCGACGGTGTCGAACTCGCTGATCGGAGTGTCGTCACACACCTCGCCCTCGCGGACCCCGATCACGTCGGCGATCGCCGCGACGGTCGCGGCCGGTGGCCGGGTCGGTGCCCGCCGCACCAGGGCGCCGCCGGGTTCCCCGGGCGGGTCCACACCGGCGGCCGCGCTCACCGCGGTGGCCAGCCACGTGCTGATGTGCTGCTTGCCCGACTCGGTGAAGTGCACCTTGTCGCTATACATCAGCGCGCCGTCCGGTGTTGTCTCGTGGCAGGTGCCGGCGTCGTCGTCGCAAACGAACCCGTTCAGGTCCAGCAGATCGATCCGGTCCTGCCCTTCGACGAACTCCTCGATCAGCACCGAATGGCACCGCGCCTCGGCGGCGCTGTTCACCGGCGTGTCCACCCGCGAGTTCGTCACCAGGACGGACCGTTCACCCAATGGTGGGGCGGCGAGGTCACTCATCACCTGGAGCCGCTCCCGATAGTGGTCGCGGTACGCGTCGTCACACGCACCCAGCCAGCTACCGTCCACCAGCTGCTCAACACCGTCCCACGCCAGGTTGATCACGATGACGTCGGGTTCGGCGGTCTGGATCCAGTCCCGCCACCGCTCCTCCCACGGCAGGCAGCCGTTCGGCACGTCCAGCTCACCAGAACGCGGCGTGCGGGTCAGCTCCGGGGAGGCCACACCGCAGCCGCCGAGGCCGCCGTCGGTGACCGTGAAATGGTCGGGATAGTAGGTGGCCAGCGCGTCGGAGAAGTCGTGGCTCAACGAGTCACCCAGGGTCAGCACCGCGACGTCGCCATCACCAGCCGTCGTCTGCGCCATACTCGGCAACGCGACCCAGCCCGCCACCACACCGGCCATCAGGACGCTAACCACACTGCGGCCCGTGAGGTTCCATCGTCGGATCCGGGCCGGTTCGGAGACGATGTGGTGCAGGAACGCGGCCACCGCAACGGACAACGGCACGCCGTACAGCAACAACGACGTCGGGCTCGGATCGGTGGCGTTCTTCTGCACCGCCCAGAAGATCGGCACGTGCACCAGGAACAGCGCGTAGGAGATCTTGCCGATCTCCACCAGCGGCTTGGCCGAGAAGATCCGGCCGATCACGGTGTCGTCGCGCACCAGGGTCAACGTGAGCGCGGCGCCCAGCAGCGCGATCACGCTGAAACCACCCTGGTACAGCCAGGGCTCGTGGTACGACGACGTCCGAATCGACAGGACGACGATGCTGGCTACCAGAACCACAGCGGACACATTGAGCACCCAGCCCGGCACCTGCCGATGTTGGCGTTCCGCACCTGCCCGGTTCACATGGCCGTGCACCAGCGCCAGGATCAACGCGGCCAGTCCACCGGCCAGGAACCCCATACCGTGGCTGTCGGTGCCCAGGTAGAGGCGGTCGGCATTAGTGCCGTCGTAGGACATGATCGGGACCAGCGACGCCACCAGGAACAAGACCGTCGTCGCCACACCCAGCCACAACACCAGGCGCCGCCGCGCCAGCAGCGTCACCGCGAGCAGCAGCGGCGGCCACACCAGATAGAACTGCTCGGTCACCGCCAGCGACCACATGTGCGCCAGCGGCCCCGGCACCCCGAAACTCGACCAGTACGCCTCCCCCTGATAGATCTGCTCCCAGTTGGCGACGTAGAACAACGACGCCAGCCCTTGCTGCCCGGCCCGCTCCACTTCCTCGTACCGCCCCCAGGCCAGCACCATCAACGCCGTCCCCGCCAGAGTCACGACGAGCGGCACCAACAGCCGCTTGGCCCGGCGCACGTAGAAGCGGCGCAGCGAGATCCGCCCGTTGCGGCCGAACTCGCGCAGCAACATCAACGTGATCAGGAAGCCGGACAGCACGAAGAACATGTCCACACCGAACAGGCCGTTCTCGTACAGGCCGGTGTGGTACACGAGGATGGACAGGATCGTCACCCCGCGCAGTCCGTCGATCGCGCCGTAGTACGTCCGGGCTGGTGCTTGGCGTTGGTCCGCCGCCGTCATCGAGCTTGTTCCCCCTGGATCACGCTGGACAGCACTGGCTGATGGAAGCGGTGGCGGCGGGTCGAATTGGGACGGAGCCCCGCCGCCACCGCGGTCATAGTCGGCCGGTCAGTCGGCCTGGTTGCGGGAGCGCATCCGGTGCACGCCGACCCCGGCCAACGCGGCCAGGCCAAGACCGGCCGCCACAGCTGGGGCCACGATCGGGATGTCGTCGGCGCAATCCTCACCAACACCGAACTCGTACGCCGCGCTGAACTGCTCCGCGGTCCACTGGGTCCCGTTGTTGGCGGTCTGCCCGTCCTGCGAGTGGTACGTCTCGGTGGCCAGCAAGACCGCCACGTCGCCAGCCGCGAGATCGGCCGCTGGCACCTGGGTGGTGACCGTCAGCATCTGCTGATGGCCAGCGGGGGCATCCGTGGTGATCGGATCGGCCGCCACCAGCGCGTCATCGTGGTAAACGCCCAACCGGCCGACATAGCCGGCCCCGCCTCTGGGACCGTCGTTGGTCACGTGCACACTCACGGTGACAGTTACCGTGCCGTCGTCGGCGAACGTGCCGTCCTCACACATCGGACGCGGCGCCTCCAGCGTGGCCGCGACCGTCCGGTACACCTGGTTCGACGCGCCCGCCGATGCATCCGGGTCGGCCGGGAACACCAGGGCGTTTCCGTCCCATAAGTCCTGGCCACCACCCGGAAGGCTCGTGTGAGAGGGCGACAGCTCCAACAAGTCCGGATCGGTGTCGACAGCCGTCGGTGTTCCGGCGAAATCGGCTGCATTTGCACCGAGTGCGCTCATGCCAACCAGAGCGGTCCCGGCGACCAGTGCCGCTGCCGCCCGCATCATAGTTCTCATCAAGGAGGTCCTTTCAGATTCTTGGGTCTCGTGCTGTAGGAGCGGTCAGGCAGCGTGGTTGTGCTGGTGCCGCCGGAAAAGGCCATAGCCACCGAGGGCGAGCACACCTGCCCCGAGGGCGACGGCTGGGGCCACGATCGGGATGTCGTCGGCGCAGTCCTCACCGACACCGAACTCGTAGCTGGCCACGAACTGGTCAGCGGTCCACTGGGTTCCCGTGTTGCGCGTGGTACCGGTTGGCGAGTGATACGTCTCGGTCGACAAATGGATGCCGAACTCGCCCGCGGCCAGGTCGGCGGCCGGAACCGTCCGGGTGACGGTGAGTGTCTCCTGATGTCCGGCGGGGGCGTCGGCCACTATTTGCTGACCGCTCGTTGTTCCGGCACCGTCGTAGGTGGCAAGTCCGCCCACGTAACCCACGCCGTCGTTCGGCCCGTTGTTGGTCACCCGGACACTCACCGTCACGGTGACCGTGCCGTCATCGGCGAACGAGCCGTCGGCACAGACCGGGCGCGGCGCTGCCAAGGTGGCCGCGACGCCGCGATAAACCTGGCTGTTGTCACCCGCTGACGCATCCGAGTCCGCTGGATACACCACCGCGCCGCCGTCCCATAAACTCTGGGCGCCGCCAGGCAGGGCGGCGTGCGACGGGTAGTCGGCCTGCGGCCGGTAGTCTTCCGGGTTGGCGTCCGACGCCGTAGGGGTTCCGGCGAAGTCGGCGGCGCTCGCGCTGAGCACGTTCACCCCGACCAGCACGGCCCCGGCGGCCAGTGCCGCCGCCGTCCGCATCATGGTTTTCATTGAGTCTGTCCTTTCGAGTTTTGACACCCGGCATCTGAGGGGCGGTGGTGGCGCCGGTGCTGATCCAGGGGAACGCCACCACCGCGTCCTCACGGGGGGCGGTCAGGCGGTCTGAGACTCCTGGCGGCGCCGGAACAGGCCATAGCCACCGAGGGCGAGCACACCTGCCCCGAGGGCCACAGCTGGGGCGACCGCCGGGATGTCGTCGGCACAGTCCTCGCCGACGCCGTACTCGTACGTCGCGCTGAACTGGTCCGCCGTCCACTGGGTGCCGCTGTTGTAGGTAGTGCCGCTGGGCTGGTGGTAGGTCTCCGTCGACAGGTGAACGCCGATGTCCCCGGACTCCAGAGCTTCGGCCGGCACCTGCGCGGAGACGGTCAGCGTCTCCTGATGTCCGACCGGCGCCGAGAAGGTGATGTCCTGGTTGACCACGTCGTCGCCGTTGGCGTAGAGACGCAGACCGCCGACGTAGGCCCGACCCTGGCTCGGACCGTCGTTGCGTACCTGGACCGACACGGTGACCGTCACCGTGCCGTCGTCGGCAAGACTGCCGTCGGCGCAGAGCGGACGCGGTGCCTCCAGCATCGCCCCCACCGACGGATACGCCTGGTTTCCGTCACCGGACGATCCGTCCTGCTCAGCGGGGAAGATCAGCGAACCGCCTCCCCACAACGCACCCCCGCCACCAGGCAGTGGAGGGTGGGTGACGTGCTCGTACAGGTTCGACGAGTTCGTGTCCGTGGCGGTCGCCGAGCCGGCGAAGTCGGCGGCGCTGGCGGTCAGCGCGCTCATACCGACCAGAACCGCGCTCACGGCTGCTGCCGCGGCGGCGCGGGTTGCTAGTCTCATCAATACTTCCTTCCGTCGCAACGTGTGGTGCGAGTTGTCTGTCGGAGCGAAGAGCGTTGGCGGCGCTAGCGTCCAGCGGGGCGCCGCCAGCGCACCCTCTCCGGCGGGTCACGGCCGCCCGATACGTCCTTCATCGCGGCTCCCCCTGCTCCCACCACCGCGGCCGGCCATCGCTAAGCGGTTCCGGCCGCTTCCGCGCCGGGGAGTTGTTCCCGGCTTCGGGCCGTCTTGTCCCAGCTGGTCTCGCCCCGCAGGATCCGGGCCAGCGACCGCCACGCGCAGATGAAGGAGACGTAGTTCATCACCAGGAAGGAGTGCCCTAGCGCCATCGCCCGGAAGAACCCCACCGTGCGGTCCCGCCGCAGGTAGACGAACCCCGTCGCTAGAGCCGGCGCGAACGCCAGCGCATACCAGCCGACGATGATCGACACCAGGCCGATCGGGCCGTCCGCGAACCCGAACATCACCTGGTGGTTGGCCGCCAGCCCGAGAATGCAGAACTGGTACAGGATCGACCACGGCAGGTCGAGCAGCCACGGCACCATGATGTAGGCGGACATCTCCAACGCCGAGCCGTGCGACAACTTCCGGGATCGCCAGATCTCCGGCAGCCGCCGGGCGGTGAGCATGTGCCCCTGATACCACCGGGTGCGCTGCTTGATCAGCAGCCCGAGTTTGTCCACACCCTGCTGGTCAACGGAGGCGAACGGAGTAGTGGACAACCGCCACCCGCGCAACGCCAAGGTCACGGCCAGGTCCAGGTCTTCGGTGAGCGAGTTCGACCACGGCTTCTCCCCCACCTGGTTCAGCGCGACGAGCCGGGTGAACTGGCCGTTGCCGCCCAGGCTGACGGTGCCGGTACGTTCCCGGCCGAACTGGGTGACCGCCGACATCGACCAGAACTGGAAGTCCTGGAATCGGGTGAGAAAGTTGTGCCGGTTGCGGATCCGGACCGCCAGCTGCACGCCGCCGACGTCGTCCTCGTCGAACAGCGGCAAAACGTACGAGAGGGCCTTGTCCGAGAGCCGGCCGTCGGCGTCCATCACACACACGATCACCCGGTTCTCGTCCTGTTCGCGGTAGCTGACCAGTTCGCGGATCCGGGCCAGCCCGGCGTTCAGCGCCTCTCCTTTCCCTTTGCGCGCGTCGGGGAGGTTGCGACGCACCACTTGTACTTCGCCAATGCCGTGGGACAGGGCGACGTCGCTGGTGGCGTCGTCGGATCCGTCGTCGACCACCACAACCGTCGCGTTCGGATTGCCGATCAGCCCAGCGACGGTCCCGCCGATGACCTCCGCCTCGTTCAAACACGGCACCAGGAAATACACATACAACTCGCTTGGTGCGTCCTCGTGGGGTTTGCCGTACGACGCCTGCCCCTGGACGTGCAGCCGGGTGTCGTGCCGACGCAGGGTGGCGATCCCCGCTCCCATGGTGAGGATGAAGTACCCGGCCGCAAGGCAGATGACCAGCGTCGCGGCGACGTTGAAAACCCCGAGGATCATGCCGGCTGCACCCTCCGGCCCGGGCGGTCACGACGGCCGAAGAAACCCAGCCGGACGAAGACCAGCACGGCAACCAGCGCCGCGGCCAGCATCACGATGCTGCCCACCAACACGTGGGTCCACTCGTATCCGGCCCGGCCCCACTGGTTCATGGCGAGAGCGATCATCACGCAGCGGGCGAGGTTGGCCACCACCAGTAGCCCGACGGCCGCGGTGGTGGCGAGCAGAATCCGGCGGCCCGGGACGCGGCGCCCGTTCAACGCCATCGCGGCGACGAACAGGGTCGGCACCAAGAACAGCAGTACCGTGCATTGCATCGTGATCCGCAGACCGGACCAGCCGAGTTCGTTCCCCGCCCGCCCCTGAAAGACGAACAGCGGCTCACCGGCGACGGCCATGCTGTTGACCCCGAAGATGCCATCCAGGATGTGGGAGACCGCCCAAGCTTCACCCGCGCGGAAGGCCTGTTCGTTCACTATCGCCCAGACCGCCAGCACCAGGAGCATCAGCGCGATTAACCGGCGAGCGGCCACCATCAGCGGTCCGGGCTGGTCTTTGCGGCGCCGGCGGGCGGGCGATGGCGACGGGGACGGGGACGGCGTCGTGGCGGCGGACACGGTCTCACGCCTCCGAACGCTGATGGGTGTAGGTGCGCATCAGCACGAAGCCGGCCACCACCAGCGCCATCCCCAGCAGCACATAAACGATCAGGCTGGCACCGTTGAACAGCAACGCGAGCGGCCCGGCGGCGAAGCCGGTTTGCGGCAGCGGATTGTTCCCGTACATGCGTATCTCCTTAACCCTCGTGGAGTCTGTTCCGGCGGGTCACGATGCGTATGCCTCGGCCAAGACCGGTTCAGGCAGGGTGAACTCCGGCCGCCTCTGTCCGACGCCGAACAACGCCTCAACCGCTGCTCTAGTCCGCACGGCGGCTTTGCCATCACCGAACGGGTTGGCCGGCGCCATGGCGGCTGCGCCGTCCGCGGATCGCGCCCCCGCCGCCGGCCGGCTGAGAGCTCTCGACACGGCGCTGAAGATCCCCCCGGACTGGGTCCCCACCAGCCGGGCCGTCCCAGCCTGGACGGCTTCCGGCCGCTCGGTGGTGTTCCGGGTGACCAGGACCGGCACCCCGAACGTGGGTGCTTCCTCCTGGATGCCTCCGGAGTCGGTCAGAACCACCGCGCTCCGGCTGAGCAGATGAGAGAACGGCCCGTAGGACAGAGGCTCGAGAACCTCGACGTTCGGGATACCTTCCATCGGCGGCAACAACCGTTCACGCACTATCGGGTTCGCATGAACCGGGACGGCTACCAGGACTTCCGGGTGGGCCCGGGCCACCGCTGCGACCGCGTTCCCGATCGCCGCCAGCCCGGTGTCCCACGATTCCCGCCGGTGCGCCGTCACCAGCAAAATGGGCCGACCGGCACTGATCGCCCCGTCCACCTCCACGTTACCGATGGGGCGACGCAGCCCGGCCGCGTGCGTCAACGCGTCGATCACGGTGTTTCCGGTCACCGTGATGTCGCCGGCATCGACCCCTTCGGCGAGCAGGTTGTCCCGGCTCATCCCGGTGGGCGCCAAGTGGAGGGTGGCCATCTGGCTGATCAGCCGCCGGTTGATCTCCTCGGGGAACGGGGAGTACATATGCCCGGTGCGTAGTCCCGCCTCGACGTGGACCACGTGAGTCTGGGCGTAGAACGCCGCGAGCGCCGCCGCGAACGCCGTCGTCGTGTCCCCCTGAACGATCGCCGCGTCGAACTCACCGGCTGCCACGTAGTTCGAGTAGCCGTCCAGGGCTCGATTGGTCACCTGAGTCAGCGTCTGCCCGGGCGCGATGATGTCCAGATCGATGTCTGGGGTGATCCCGAAGAGTTCGTTGACCTGGTCAAGCATCTCGCGATGCTGGCCGGACACCGCCACCACCGGCTCGAGCCATGGACTGCGGCTGATCTCCCGCACCACCGGCGCCAGCTTGATCGCCTCCGGCCGGGTGCCGTATGCCACCAGCACCCGGCGCTTTCCTCCACGCATCTGACTCCCCCATCCGCACGCTCAACTCGTGGATACGCGCCCCCCGGAACCGCTCGGGAATCGTGCCGGGCGGCTCGTCGTCCGGTGTGTACGCCGGGCGACTACTTGTACCTAGACGCGTGGAGGAGAAGTCAGCACGGACGAGTTGTTGTGACGCACACCACAGTCCCGTGCGCCTGCTGGCTCAGAGTTGCGAATAGACCCCTCGGATACGCCGCCATCCGCAACTCTGAGCCAGGAGGTACATCACGCAGGGATGGATGCGAGGCGGAGCAGCCACAGGACTGATACCGCCTCGCATCCATGCAGGAGGGAAGCTGTCAGTAGACCGGCACCACCGTGCGCTCACCGAAGAACTCGATGTTGTCGATCTGCACCTGCCCCTTGCCGGGCAGATAGATCCGCAGACCGTCGACGTTCTTCAGATTCACGCCCGCGCCGAAGCTATCCAGCGGGATGATCACCGTGTGCATCGCACTCTTGGTCGCTTCGGCCGTGCCCTGCCCCTGCGGCCTCACCCATTCGCGGAACGGATAGGGCACATGCATCCGAGCACCATCACTGAGCACCCGGCTACCGTTCGACATGGTCAGCAGGCGCACCGATAGGTCCTTGCCGGTGTCCACCTCGTTGTGCCGGTGATTGTGGATCTGCCCGATACGGATCCCGAGGTACTTGTATTGGCTGACGTCGACACGTTGATCATTGGCGTAGTCGAACTCGAGGTAGGGCGTTGCACCGGTGTTCCACGTCGTCACCAAGACCCGGGTAGCGTGCGGCGAGTCAGTCAGCCGGTGACTGTTCTCGCGGGTGAAGGACAGCGCGGTGGACGAACTGATGATCCGGCCGACGCTGCTGGAGCCGCCGCCGTAGAAAGACCCAGTCGAGCCCTGGCCACGTTGGAAGTTCTCCACCACCAGCTTGTTCTTGCTGCTGTGCGCCTGCCGGTACACGAGGGTGTCCGGCGACGACGGCGAACGTACACCATCAAGAAGATACGCGTCGTACACCTTCTCGCCGTAGACGTGCCGGCGCAGATATGCGTTCACATATGCGGCCGCGAAACGCCGGTAGCTGTACATAGTCCCGGACAGCGACGGATCGGTGCCGCGGAACGTGGAGTGCGATCCGCCCTTGATGAAGAGCAGATCCTTGTCGGGGTACAGCGCTGCTGCGTTGGCGGAGAGATTCTCTTCGGACCCCGCCACGTCGTAAAGCTTGAAGCCGGTGTCGCGTACGCTGTCCGGGCTACCGATGCCGTGGATGTCTTCGTCCTTGGCGACCATCATGACCAGGAACGACGACGACTTGCCGGCCAGGGCATGCCGTTCGCGCATATCGCGGTCCTTCGGTGCTGGCGCCATGGCGACAACGGACTTGATCCGGACCCGGCGGTCATGGATCCACGTGTTGCCGATGGCGTCCGCCGCCCGAACCACACCCGCGCCGCCGACGCTGTGCCCCATCAGCACCACCTGATCGGAGAAGGTGTGCGCCTCGAAACGGCGGTAGCTGTCGTCGATGACCGTTTTGATCACCCGGGCGGGCGAGCCATACACCTCGGAGGCGGTGTCGGCGTTCTGGTCGACGACGCTGTAAGCGTGTGCGTCCCAGGTGGGCGCGACCACAACGAAGCCGTTCTTCGCCAGGAACTCCATCATCCCCTTGTAGGAGTCCGGGCCGTAGTTGCCGCCGGTAGCATGGAGAAGCACGATAATGGGGCGGTCAACCACCGCCAGCATCGGATTCTCCGGGACCGGAAGATAGGCCACGACGTCCCGCCGGACCCCATCGATCGTAAGCCGGTACTCGTGTCGCGACGCGTTGTACTCAGTTGTCTTGTACGGATCGGGTAATGCCGAGCTCGCTGCTGGCTGAACCGGCATGCTCGCCGCCGCAGCGATCGAGGCGACGGCCGAGGATGGCGGGCTCTCGCCGCTCGGCGCATGGCTAGCAGCTGGAACGCCGCTGAGCACCACGAGGACGAGCGTGATCATTGTTGCGATCACCGCTGGTAGAACGGATGGTCGATGAGACCACGACATGATGTCTCCCTTGTGGGTGCCCTTGTGGGGCACGACGAGACCGGTGCGGATGACTCCGATCAAGGAGTGAATGTAGGGAGTCGCCGCGTTCCCCGCAAGATTTCCGCTGGTCAGAGCCCTACGTTTAGGCCAGGTGTCTAGTATCGGGGGGTGCGGCGTCGGCGACGGTGCGGCGTCGCGGGCCGCTCGACCCGAGAACGGTCTCGGTCGCGCGTCGAGACCGACTACTCGGGGTCGGCCACGGAATCCAGCAGGCGCGCTACAGCCGGATCCGCCCGGAGGTCGGCGTAATCGTCGGTAGCCAGCACGGCACGCAGCTCGGGCGCCTGCCGGAGCCCGTGGGCGATCATCTCGGCGAAACCGTCGGCGCCGCTGAGCCAGCGGACCCGACCGAGGTTGAACGCCGCGTAACCGTTGCCCGGTTCGACGTCCAACGCCCGACGGTAGGCCTGCGCCGCACCGGCATGGTCATCGAGCTGTTGCCTCGCGATACCGAGCTGCTGCCAGGTGTAGCTGTCCTCCTCACGATCGAGCGCACGCTGGGCGGCCTCCCCCATGGCCGCCCATTGGTGCAGCTCGCCATGGCTGTAGGCGGCCGCCCGGTAGACGTGTGCCTTCGGTTCCAGCCCGACGGCGCGCTCGAACATGTCGACGGCTTCGGCATGCCGACCGAGTTGCTGGTAGCAGTACCCCATGTTGGACAACACGCCGAATCCGCGCGCTCCGTCGGGCACCCGCTCGAATGCCTCCAACGCACCCGAATAGTCACCCGCCGCGAACCGGTCGGCGCCGATGGTTCCGTCATCGTCTCTGGCGACATAGCCGACGTTCACCGCACCGGCGACGTGTCCTCCCCGGGAGATCTGCTCGCGGATACCGCGCAGGTCAGGCTCGATGGCCATCGGCCGGTCGGTCAGCAGCTGCTCGATCAGCCCGGCGGCGTCCCGGACCACCAGTGCGGGGTGCCGCGCCGCGTCGGTCAACGCCATACCGAGGGCTTCGTCATATCCGGTGAAGTAGAGCTGCCACAGGGTCCGGATCGGTTCCGCCGGGCCGGTCGCCGACATCGCCGCGGCCACATCCAGATCCGTCGCCGCGTCGAGAGCGCCGCCGTCTCCGAGCAACAACCCAGCGACGACGAGCCCCTCGTCGAACTGCGCGTCGGCAACCTGGGTGGCCGATGGGGTGCCGGGCTCAACAACGTCGAGCACACCGTCGCGCTCGTGCATGACCGCGCCGCGACCGAGCGCCTCGATCAACGCGTCGGCCTCCGCGCCGCCGTCGGCGATCGACCGATTCAGCCAGGCCATCGTCGCAACGCCGTCGGCGGCGACGCGGCGCGTGGTGACCTCATGATCGAAGAGGAACACCTCGTGCTCCCCGTCCGGCGCGTGCACGCCGATCCACCACTGATCGCCGCTGCTGGTCGAACCGATCGCTACCGCATCACCCATCAGCGCGTAGAGCCGAAACGGCTCCCGCATCATGAACTCGAAAGTGTTGACGCCGCCGGGAGGCAACCAGTCTTCGGCCGGCCAGAGATCCAGCTCACCGAGGCCCGTGGCCACCCCGGTGCCGCAGGCGTCGAGCAGCTGGGCGACACGCTCGGACCAGGCCACACCATAGACGGCCGCCAGCGTCGCCGATGCGCTGGGCGCCTCGGGCCCGGGCGGATCGGCGAGTCCGACATCGGCGAGGAAATGGTGATCGAAATAGCTGTGTGCTGCGGACACAGCGCGAAGTCTAGCCAGGGGCGGCTCGTGTGCCGCACCCGGAGACTCAACGTCCGGCGTATGGGGAACTGTGGATAGCTCAACGGACCGGCCGGCACTAGTCAGGGAGATGGCATGGCATGGCGTGTCGAGTCAGCGCCGTACCGGGTGTCATGATCGCGCGTCGAGGAACCGGGTGATGAGACCTGCCACGGCCTTCGGGTCTTCGATCATCGGAAGGTGTCCGGTCGCGAGGTCATCGTGCCATCCTGCGCCCAATCGTTGCGCGCATCGTTGTTGCAGCTTCAGTGGCAGCTCGCGGTCGCCGGTCGTGTGTACATAACCGCGCCAGCCGCTCCACGCCCCACGCCCGATCCGGTCGCGGTAGAGATGAGGCGACTCCGAGTGGAAGTCGGCGATGATGCGATCGGTGACCTCGTCGGTGAGGCCATGGGCGAGACCACGCCGGATCGCCGAATCCGGTGGCCGGGTCCCGGCCAGCCGCATCGCAACACTCAGCACCCACCTGTTGGGTGCCGGCATGGCGGAGATGAACGATCCACCCGGCGCTGGTATCACTGCGCTGACCCCGAGGAACGCGCTGACCCGGTCGGGCACGAGCCGGGTGATCTCGGCACCGATCAGGCCGCCGGCCGAATGCGCGACGATCGTGAACTCACCCGCCGGGGCACTGCCAATGGCGGCCTCGGCATAGTCACGCAGCCGGGCCTTGGATCCGTCGGGCCGGGAAGCGACCTGAGTCTCGTATCCGTCGCCTAGATCGCGGCGGACGTCGTCCCAGATCCAAGCCGGAAGACCCGCGCCGCTGAGGAAGAGAATCGAATCGCGTGGACTAGTCATGACTGCATCGTCTCACCCAAGAATGTCACCGGTATGTCACTATTTATCGATGAGTCGAACCGACCGTCTCTACGCACTGCGTGAGGAGTTGCGGCGTGCCGGACCAACCGGGCGTACCGCCGAACGCCTCGCCGAGATCTTCGAGGTCAGCACCCGCACGGTCAAACGAGACATATCGACGCTCCAACTCGGCGGCTTCCCCGTGTGGGCGCGTCCTGGACCAGGCGGGGGTTACGTGGTCGATGCTGCCGCGACCCTGCCGCCGGTGAACTTCACCGACGCCGAGGTGTCCGGACTCGCCGCCGCCGTCGCCGCTCACCGCGGACAACCTTTCGACGGTTACGCCCGGGCAGCGCTGGTGAAGGCCCTGAGCGTCATGGACACCCGCGCGCGAGAACGCGCCACCGCACTCAACGACCGGGTATGGATCGACCACCTCGACACGCCGGGTGACGCTCGCACCCGCCGCACGGTCGAGCAAGCACTGCACGAACAGCGCGTCCTAGTGATGCGCTACCGCGACGGGCGGGGGAAGCAGACCACCCGCCGCGTCGACCCGGTACTTCTCGCCGGGACACGAGGACAGTGGTACCTCGTCGGGCATTGCCGAAGCCGAGAGGCGATCCGCTGGTTCCGCCTCGACGGCATCAGCAACGCACATCTCACCACGGAAGCCGCCGCCGACATTCCCATGACCGCCGTCGGCACCCCGCCAGCTACCGCCGAATCCGTGGCAGACCTATGACACCGCCGAGCAACTCCGAACCAACGGACTGTCGTGACTAGGGTCTGTCCGAGAAGATCAAGGACTGCTCCGCCACCTGCCCAGCCCTTCGAGCCTGCCCCGGGTACTTCATCGGCTCGTCGAACTCGTCAGGCTACGTCCCGTCGGCGACCAAGGTCGGCCGGGCCGTTCGCGGGGCGACACGTCCATGAGATGGCGCAGATCGAGGGCTGACGACTTCTTTCTCGGCCCAACTCGAACTATACTGAATCACAGTAAAGGAGAGTGATTCAGATGGCCGCTACCTTCGCCTCCGTCGGTGCCCGGATCGAAAGCGCTCGCGAGCGGATCGGCATATCGCAGCGCGCCTTGGCGCATAAGACCGGACTTAGCCAGTCCACTCTGTCGCGTATCGAATCCGGTGAACGCATTCCGAAGATGAGCGAGATCATCCTCATCGCAGGCTCCATCGGCTGTTCGGTCTCTGAGATCTCCGAACACTCAGCGGTGCGTGACCGGGTCATCTGCTTCGCCCGTGCAGAGAACGGCAGCGACATGAGCGGGCTGCGCCGCGAACTCGTGCACCTCCTCGAACTTGACGCCTACCTGGACGAGTACGGGATCAGCTGACGTGCCCGCCTACGAAGAAGACGCTCGAAACGCCGCAGAGGGGTTCCGGGAGGAGAACGGCCTCGGCATCGCGCCAATCGCAGACATCGTCGCTCTGATCGAGCAGACGCAAGATGTCGACGTCGCCGTATTCGGTGTCGACGATTCCAACGAACACGGTCTCACGATGATCGACCCCGCCCGAGGGGCGACCATCGTGGCCGTTGCCAGTTCCACCAGGCCCATGCGCTGGAGAAGCACCCTTGCCCACGAACTCGGACACCTGATCTTCAAGGACCATGACAACGGTAAGCCGGGCGTCCTGTCAGCAGGCTCCGTCGTCGAGAAGCGTGCGCAATCCTTTGCGCGCCACGTGCTCATACCCCTACCGGGCGTTCAGCATTTCCTTGAACGGCACAACGAGCGGCTCGAGACGAGGGCATTCTCCGACCTCGTCCAGCGCTTCCAGGTCTCACCAGCAGTCGCCGCGATCCAACTGCGCGCTTTGGGTGCTATCAACGCGCCGCAGCACACCGAGTGGTCTGCGATCTACACACCCACGCTGGCGGCCCGCTTCGGCTGGGCAGACCAGTACAGAAGCCTCCAGGCAGAGTCACGCCATCGCCGGGCCCCGCAGCAATTGCTCGCTCGCGTTATCGAAGGCTACGTCGCAGGTCTTGTTTCTCTCGAGACTGTTGCGTCTGTGCGGGGAATCGCCCCAACAGATCTTGCCGCCGAATTCGACGAGGCCGGTATCAAACCAACCGCCCGCGATGACGGCGCTGACAAGGACGACCTCCTCGCCGGAGCCGATCCCGGCGTCGACCTCTCCTGGCTGGACGACGCATGAACCCTGGTCCGGACGCGATAGTCGACGCCGGTCCCGCCCTCACTTTCCTCGCGCGCAAGGACACCACGAGAATCCTTTACGCAGGGCTAGGCGGAGTCGACCTGCTCGCCCCCGAGCAGGTCGACTCTGCAGGTTATCCGCAAGTGCCGCCAAGAGGAACAACGGTTCGGGGCTGCCGAAGCAGCGTGGAAGAAGATCGTCACCGCGTCGGCTCACAGTTCTGTCCGACGACGAGACTCCACAGCTGGCGGCCGCGGTCCAGCGACTGTGCCGCATGCCCATGAGTGAGCGGATGCGCCAGCAGCAGGATCTAGGCGAACTCCTGGTGATCGCACACGCCGCCGTACGAGCAGAAGTCGGCGAGGACGTGGCGGTGCTTATTCAGGAGCGCAACGGCACAGCAATGGCCAACAACGAGGCCCGCCGCATCAACCATCTCGAAGGATGCGGCTCCTTGACGCCGCCATACCACCGATCAGCGAGACCAGCCTGCTCAACCGTGCGATCTGGGACGAGATCGAAGCCGCCCAACGGTAGACCCACAAGATGCAGCGTCATTTCGCCGCCATTGCACTCTTAGAAGTACACACCACGGCGCGCCCGTGTGTGGCATCCAGCATGACCGTACAATGTTACAGACATGACAGCTACTACAGTTGAGGCAGATTAGACCGGGCGCGTGCATAGCATGCAGGAATGGATGACCGCCACAACCCAAACGCTGAGTGCCAGCGACGTCGATACCCGCGATTTGAACCAGGTCGCAGCCCTGGCCGAGACCCTCCCCCAGGGATCGCCGCTCGCCGTCGTCATGCAACACTTGGTCGCTGCGGTCCGCAAGGGCCGGGACGTCACCATCCTGGCTTCGGATGAGCACCTGACGCCGAACCAGGCCGCAGACCTCCTACACGTGAGCCGTCCGCACCTGCTCAAGTTCATGGACAACGGCGAACTCGACTTCTATCGCGTCGGCAACCGTCGCCGCATCCGCATGGCCGACCTGCTCGACTTCATCGCACGTCGCGAACGCGCCAAGGCCACCGTCGCCAGTGCGTTCGGCAACCCAGCGTTGGTCGAGCAAGCGCTGCGTGATGGCGCGACCGAACTCACCGACAGCGACCTCGACGAGTTGAACGCACTGTAGCGCCTAGCCGTGAGCACGAACCACGTCCCGCATACGCCACGAACCGGCTGGCCGTTGACAGCCGTCGACCAGGAACTTGACGCCGACGTAGTGAAGACAGGTCGGCTCTTGAGCAGCATTCCCTGCTAGCTGATGCTATGAGCCGAATGTCGGCTGCAGATCACGGCCGACGATGCCGGCCAGCCGCGCAACCTCCTCCTTGATGGCTTGTTCAGGTAGCGGCCGCCCGTCGAGCCAGACGACAATGACCTCGTCGCCCTTCCGCCTCCATGTCCCGCAAACGACTCCGCCGACGATCACCACATTGGCCTTGCGTGTCACCGGGTCCCGTCGGGACAGCGGGGTGACGTGGACATCCTTAGTACCAGGCCCCATGACCCACTGGTCATGACCGGGAAGCAACCGCACCGCCTGCGACGGGCGCGCGGCACCGACGGAGTCGGCGTCCGCACCGAGAACGAACGCGGTGGTGCCCTCGACGTCGACCGCGACCAGCTGGTCGCGAACTTCCGTCAGCCACCGGTTGAGCCGTTTGCGGCCGGCGCTTAAACCCTCCCCGAGCCAGTAGTGGATGTGGTCGAAGGTCGCCGGCCCGTAGGTGCGCAGGTACGCCATGATGGCTCGAGGACCAGCGTCGTCGAGGTCAGGCACACCCGCCCACCTCGGGTTGGTGTCGAGGCGCTGGAAGGTGTGCTGCCGGTCGCGGGGCGGCCCGATGCTCATGTCACCCTGCCAGGTCAGCGGCTTGACCAGGGTGCCCGCGCCCTTGTCGAAGACCGGCTTCAGGTGCCGGTAAGCGCGCTGGCTCGCCAGCACATCCCCGAGCTCAGCAAGCGTCAACGGCCCATCGCTGAGCGCCTCGCGCACGGCCGCCCGGAAATCGGGCCAGTCCGACGGCGTGAGCCGGTAGTGCTCGACCCAGCTCGGCAGCTCCCACTGCCGCCCCGCCGATCGGAGTGCGAGGTAGATGCCGCCCTCCTCGGGCGAGAGGTAGTGCATCGAACCGCGGAACGCGAACACCTTGATGACATTTCCGTCCGCCAGCGCCTCCGCTAGCTCGCCGGAGCGCGATGTCGCGCGACGGGTTCTCACGGCAAGCTCAGCAAGGGATTCATCCATCGACAGCACCGCACCGAGCCGTCGGACCACCTCAGCTACCGGCTCGGAGCCCACTGGGTCAAGCATGTGTCGCTCCAACCGCCAGGCCAGCGCCTGGCTCCAAGTGACGGAAAGGTCGGCGGAGGCATTCACTCCCCTAGCCTCGCACCGATCCCCGACAATGGGCGCCCTTCAGGGGTGGCAGGTTCTCCCTTCCCTGACGAAATGACGGCTCGCCTTCTGCCCTCTCCACCTCGCGCCAAACCACCGCGTCAAGGCGTCAGGAGCACACACCATGTGACGGATGGGCACAGTCTCCTCGCGTCCGCGATGGATGGCGATGTTCCTCAGCACGAAGTCCGAGCCCTGTCTTCACGACGCCTGCGCTTATTGGCTCGAAGCTCCACGAAAGTTCAAGGCAGTGGGCCACTGGACGCGAGAGCGACGACAGCACGCCGACGCAAGCACGGCTTCGAACCTCATGAATGGTGAGTCACTTCGCCGCGACTAGCCCTGACGCCGCCGGTTAGGCCTTCGGCGCTCGTCGTGCCAGACAGCGTGATCAAGTAAGCGCGTCTCAACAGGCAGCCGCTCGGCTGCACCAGTCAAGATTCGCTCTGCGTCAGGTGGCGTCACATCTCGCCCGACCGCTCGGGACGGCCACCGTGTGATCATCCGGTCCGCCTTTGATGCCGGGCATCCCTGTGTTCATGAGGAAGTACCGCCAGGTCAACCCGCTGCGCTGCCCGGGCAAGCTGAGCCAGCTCTTCTTCAGTTGCTGATGAACCGCTTCGTCCCTCAATACCGCCTCAAGGTCGCTGCAGTCGCGGACTGAGGCCGCAACGAGTAGTTGGGCTGCCTCATAGATCACTTGGGTCTTGTAAGGCGCCGTTGTGCGCTGCCAGGCACGCCAGTGATTACTCAGGGCATCTGCGAAACCCTCAGGCCCACCGCAAGCTTCGATCTCGCTCAAGAGCTCTGCCGGTGCGGACCAAGTTGAGCCACAATCTCCTGAGTTACACAAGAGATGTCGGAATCCAGTACTTCGTCATTACGCAAGGGGCACCTCGCCCATACTGGCCTTGTTTGCCAACAGGAGTTCCTACCTGTCGGCTTGAGGTCGCTCTGAAACCGCATCATATCGTCGCGCCTCGACTCTGCCAGGACGCGACCGGTGTGCTGCCGCGCGCCCTAGACTCGATAGTTCTGGTCGATCACAGGAGGGATGATGGCGACGCGCAGGGTTGACGCGACTGCAATCCGGCGGTGGGCTCTCAGGGCCGCCGCGGCCTCTGCGCGTCTCGAGCATCGCGAGGTGCCCGAAGGTCACGTCCGCCCCCGCGAAGTCGAGGAGTTCTTGGCGTCGCCCCAGTCGACAGCGTCCAATGCCTGATGTCCTTCGACCCTGAGTATGGCGAGACGCTGGTCGCCGAGAAGGACCTGGAGTCGCTGGAGCACGCCATGCAGTAGTCGCTGATCCGGTTCTCGCAAGACCAATGTGCACGACCTACTGCTGCGCTCGAGTGTCAGCGAAACGGATGACGGAGTGGGACGCGTCGAAGAACAGACTCGGCTAGAACCGCGGGCGACGACGCAGCCGCACACCAATCGATCGAAACGTCACACCCGCTCTTGCGCAGGAGCGCGTGGGACGGCAGTGGCCGACTTCTTCCCTGGCACTAAAACGCTCTCCGCTGCTCCATCTCTTCGAGTCGCTGTTGCAGTAGTGGCTCCACGATCCTGTCGATGACCCGGCTGGCGATAGAACCCACTTGCTCAGCGAACTCCTCTTCAGTCATGACGATCATGCCTGGCGAATCGGGTTCTAGTCCCGCGTTCCGCGACCGGCGATCGCCGTCTCGTTCCTCGTCGAGGCGCTCGAGCACCCAACGGCGCATCAAAACAGACGGGGCCAGGTGGCTCTTCTGTGCAACCGCTCGGAGTTCCTCCAGCCGATGGACCGGGATTCGAAGCGAGTAGACCTGTGAGGGGTCCTTAGCCTTATGGCGGTTGCGGACATACAGCGCATCATCGACCGTGGCGTTAGCCTCGGCCTGGTCGGCTTCGTCCGCAAGGATCTTCTTGATCGAATCTGTCATGTCCGGCCTCCTTCCCCGTAGTAGAGCCTCATCGTTCGCGAGTCGGCCGCCCAAGCCGTCGCCCCCCCCCCAGTACTCCCCGTCCTCCAAGGCATCGATGTCCTTGGGGACCAAGATGACGACCAAGATCCGGTTCGCCGATGGACTGTAGCCCACAATCCGGATGGACGTTCCGCTTTTACTTGATGGGTCTGGCGCTAGGACGAGACGTTCCTCGTCAAGAGCGGCCTCCGTCGCCCACTCCGGTGCGAGGTCGATGTCGCCGGGATGGCGCATCGACCGGGTCCGAAGGTGATCACATCTTTCGCTCCAGTCCACACCTTCGATGGGGAGGACTGAAGCTTCGTAGCCAAAGAAGCCGTCTCACTCACCTGTAGTTACGTAATACAGCGTATGACGAATCGACTTTGATCGCCAGCCCCGATACAGAATTGGAACCGTCGTGGCTCACAGCCGTCGCCCGCTCCCACCGGGTGGAGGCGGCACCCTAATTCTTCTCCGCTGCCGGGTGACCAGGCGACTGCTACTCCGGTGAGCAGCGGAAACTTCCGTCCAGGCGACGCCGGTTCCGAGCATGGAAAGACCTACCGAGCGGTCCTCTCCCGCTAGGCTGATGATCGTTGCTACGTCGGGCCAAGCGAAGGACTGGGACTTTCGGTGAACGAACAGCAGGACGCGTCCGAACCCCCGGGCGGGGAACACCGCGTCCCTGGTCAGTCTCGAACGCTTGGAGCCATCGCCGATGGGCTTCGGTCCATGCGCTCAGCCGCCGGGCATCCGTCGTATGCGGAGATCGCCCGCCGGGTCGGCCAGCAACGCGCTGCCCGGGGCGTGCCTGCCAGTGAGCAGAAGCCCGCCCGGGCCACCGTCTACGACTGCTTCCGCACCAACCGGCGCCGACTCGACATCGATCTCGTCGTCGACATCGTCCGCGCGCTTGGTGCCGACGACGCCGAGGCGGCACGGTGGGCGCAAGCGTGCCGCGTCGCGCAGAGCCACGCCGACGCGGCAACCGTGGTCACCGCCTACGCCGAACTGCCGACGCAGATCGATAGCTTCATCGGCCGCGACGACGCGCTCGCGGCCATCCTCGCTGCCGACCCGCACGCCTCACCTGTGTTCTCCATCGAAGGGATGCCAGGCAGCGGCAAGACCCAACTGGCCATCAGGGCGGCGCGTGCCCTCGTCGAAGCGGGCCATGCCGACGGTGTCCTCTACGCGGACCTCCGTGGTTTTCACCCTGACCATCCAGCGGCCGACCCGGCGTCGGTGCTCGATGCGTTCTTGCGGCTGCTGGACGTGCCCGGCAGAGAGATACCGGTCGGTCTCGCCCGCCGGCAGGCACTCTTTCGGGAGCACTTGATGCTCCGTCGCCGCGTCGTCGTCCTCGATGACGCGGCCGGTGCCCATCAGGTCCAGCCACTCATGCAGAACGTGCCTGGGACGGTCATGCTGCTTACCAGCCGCACCACTCTCAGCGAGGCGGTAAGTGCGGTCCGCATCCCCCTTGAGGTGTTCAGTCTCGAGGAGTCGGTAGCGCTGCTGCGGGAGGTGGCCGGCGCCGACGTCGTCAACGCCGACATCGCCTCGGCAACCGAACTGGTGACGGCGTCGGGCTTCCTTCCGCTAGCCGTTGGGCTCACCGCGACCCGGGTTGCGGCCCGCCCGGGCTGGAAGCTCGCCGACCACGTCGAACCGCTACGCACTCGTCGCCGCGGCCTCCGCCTGGACGACGCCGTACAAGCAACCTTCGAGCTGTCGTATGCCGCGTTGTCCCGAGGAGCCCAGAGCACGCTGCGCCTGCTGGCCACCCAGCCCTGTGCCGACCTCGACGAAGCCGCCATCGCTGAACTCACCGACACCGACACCGCCCGGACGGCCACACATCTGGCCGAACTCGTCAAACACCACGTCGTGACCCGGCCTCGACCAGCGCGATACTCGCTGCACTCGTTGGTCCAGATCCACGCCCTGGACCGCTCGTACGACGAAGATCGTCCGGCCGAACGGGCGGCTGCGCTACACCGGCTGTGCGAGCACCACGTCGCCATGGTGTGGGCCGCTTACCGCGCCACCTACGCGCTCATGGGTCCCAGGAACCGGGACGCTCCCCCGGGAGTCACCGTTGCCGAGGTGGACGAAGAGTCGGGCCGGCAGTGGCTCGGCGCCAACATTGGGAACATCCTGACTCTGGCGAGCCAAGGAGCCGAGCTAGGCGAGCCAGATCTCGCGATCCATCTGTCCGATGGGCTGGCGTGGTGGCTCAACCGGTTCGGACGCTACGGCGAGGCGCGGTTGGTGCATCGGATCGCCCTGGATACGGCCGTCTCGCGGGGAAACCAGGTCAGCGAGGCTCGGGCCAACCTCGATCTCGGACAGATCCTGGTCCGGCTCACCGAATGGGATACCGCCGCGGACCATCTGAACCGCGCGGCCGACACCTTCGAGAACATGGGCGACCCATATGGCGCCAGCTCGGCGGTCAACGCACTCGCGATCATCGATGTGCATCTCGGGCGGCTGTCCGACGGTATCGACCGGTTCCATCGTTCGTTGGAGCTGAGCCGGGCGGCTGGAAGCGCTCATGGCGAAGCGAACTCCCTGGACAACATCGCGATCGTGCATCGACGCGCGGGTCGGCTCGAGGAAGCCGTCGACTACCACGCGAAGGCACTCGACAAGGCTCTGGAGATCGGCGACAAGTACATGCAGGCATCGGGCCTGACCAACGTCTCCGAAGTCCAGCTCCTGCTCGGACGTCGCGACGACGCCCTGAAGTCGGCCCGTCGCGGACTCGATATCGCACAGTCGCTGAACATCTCCCCCACCATCGCCTACAGCCTCGACAACATCGGCAACATCCTCTCCGCCGACGGCGACCACGACGGCGCGCAGCAGCACTACCTCGAGGCGTTGCGGCTCAGCCGGGAGATCGGCGATCTACACCTGGAGGCTAGCGTCCTCAACAACCTCGGAACCAACCTTCGACGCACCGGCGAGTACACCCAGGCGCGCAGCCGCCATAGTGACGCGCACGCGATCAGCACGAAGAGTGGCGACACGTTCGAGCAGGCTCGCGCGCTCGACGGGCTCGGTGCGCTCCACGCCGCCGAGGGGGCCACCGGCGACGCTCGGCAATGCTGGACCGACGCCCCGGCCATCTTCGAGCAACTCGGCTCCCCCGAGGCGGCCGACGTGCGGGACCGCCTGGAAAGCATGCCCAGCGCATGAACAGCCGGGCTAAGAGCTTCCGCCAATAGTCTAGGGCGCGCGACTCAATCGTCGGATACCTCGTACCGGGCGGCGAGGGTTTTCGCACGGTCATGCAGGGCGGTACGCAACGAGTCTGGCGCGAGAACTTCGGCGGCGGTATCCAGTTGCCAGATCGCCCATACCGCGTGTCGCAGATCCTCGAACGTTACGTCGAGTCGGACCCAGCCGTCCGCTTCTGGTTCCTCGGCGCGGACAGCCCGGGCTGTGTTCAGCAGTTCTTCTCGGCGTGACGGCTTAACTCTGACGAGCACTGCGAGGTGATTCTCGGAGAGGAACTGGGCGCTGCGTTCGGCCCAGATCCGGTCGAGGTCGATCTGCGCGGGACGCTCCGCCAGTTCGGCAAGTTCCTCGGCGGTCAGCATCCGCGACAGCCGGTAGGTTCGATCTTCTCCGGACTTGGTGGCCAGCAAGTAGGTGCGGTCGCGGACAGTGACCAGACCGATGGGGTCAACGGTGTGTGAGCGAGGCTCCTTGTTGGGTGCGGCGTAGTCGAAGCGGAGCTTGTGTCCGGTGAGCACCGCATGGCGGACCTCGCTCATCACCCCACTCGCCACGTCCTCGGTGACCGGTCGCCGTGAGAGCAGGTCGATCTCCGGTTCGACCAGGAAACGCTTGGCGGCGTCGTCCAGGCTTGCTCGATGACCTTCGGGCAGCGCGTCGACCACTTTGCGCATCGCGGAGGCCAGCGCCGTACTGAGGCCGAAGACCTTCTCGCCGCGTCCGGATCCGGCTGTGAGCAGCGCGAGGGCTTCGTCGTGATTCAGGCCGGTGAGTTCGGTGCGGAAGCCGGGCAGCAGCGAGAACCCGCCGTGTCGGCCTCGGTCGGCATAGACGGGAACGCCCGCCGTGGACAGCGCGTCAATATCGCGCAGCACGGTGCGTGCGGACACTTCCAGCTCGCTGGCCAGCTCGTCCGCGGTCATCCGCCCGCGCTGGCGCAGCAGCAGCACCAGCGAGACCAACCGATCCGCACGCATAGATTCATACTTACCAAAAAACATGACACAAGATGTCGTGATTCCTTGGAAGGCTGGCTTTGCGAGCGTCGAAGACGGCGGCTACCGAACCGCCGGGCGCACACAGCCCAACGATTGGAATGGCAATGGATCGAACAGCAGTCAACCCGGTGACGTGGTCGCTGGAGATGGGGTTCAACCAGGGGGAGGTCGTCTCTGGGGAGACCCGGACCTTGTACATCTCGGGCCAGACCGCGATGAGCAAGGAGGGCCGTCCCCAACACGACGGGGACATGGCGGCGCAGCTCGCGCTGGCCGTCGACAACCTCGAAGCCGTGCTAGGCGAGGCCGGCATGTCGCTGGCGAACCTTGTCCGCCTCAACGTCTACACCACCGACGTCGACGCGCTGTTCCCGCACTACGGCATCCTCGCCAGTCGGCTGGGAGCCGCCGGCGTTGCCCCCACGACCACGATGCTCGGGGTCACCCGCCTTGCGATCCCCGGCCAAATGGTCGAACTCGAAGGAACCGCTGTCGCGTAGCGCTACCTGGCCGATCCCGCTGCTCGTGCCGCTCCGTCGGCACGAGCAGCGGGATCGCGCGGCGGCGCCTCCTCGACCGTCTCCGCAGCGGCGGCCAGCCGCCGGACGCAGTGCCGCTACTTGACTCGGTGCAGTACGGAACAGTACCGTACCATGCAGTCGCAGGCCAGTGATCTAGCCCGCGTCCCTCTTGCTTCCTATCGATCGCAAGACCGAACTCCGGCGCGAGGAGCCTCATGCATGTCGCCAATCCCCCAACCATGACCACCGACCCACAACGCACCCGGATCTTGCTCCAGTGCGGCGTCGCCATCGCGCCCCTATTCCTTGCGGTCGCAGCAGTGCAGATGATCGCGCGGCCCGGCTTCGACATCACACAACATGCCGTCAGTTCCCTGCAGAACGGTGACTTCGGGTGGGTGCAGTCAGCGAACTTCATCCTCTGCGGACTGCTCGCCGTTCTGTGCGCACTGGGTTTGCGCCGACGCCTGGCTGGCTCACGGGGCGGCACATGGGGACCATCACTCGTCGGTGTCTTTGGGATCGGAATGATCATCGCCGGGCTTTTCCCACCCGACCCCGCGTTCGGGTTCCCGGAAGGCGCGCCGGAAGGGGCGCCCGATGCCATGAGCACGACAGGTGGCCTTCATAGCCTGGGATTCTTCGCCGCGTTCCTGACCCTGATCGCGGCGTGCTTCGTCTTAGCCCGACACTTCGACAAGACGCTCCACACTTGGCGCAACATCTGCCTCATCGCAGGCGTCGTGACACCACTACTCATCATTCTCGGCACAGTCGCATCTACCGACACGCCAGGTGTCTTCTACCTCGCCGCTGGAACAGTCTCGTTCACCTGGCTGTCTGCCGTCGCTTCGGCGGTCAGGAGCGGACGGCCATCGGCACCCGATCCGGCGGCCGCGACAACGGAGTAGTGGTCAGCCCGCCTCCGGCCGGTACGCGCGGAGGAAGGCCCGGCCACCCGCGGTGATGGTCTCGACCAGCTTTGACTCGTCGACCGGCATCGATACGGCGAACATCCGCTGATTGCTCGGAATCCACAGAAGCATCCCGGCAAAATGGTGCGCCGCGAGGTGCGCGTCCGGAATGTAGAGCAGCTCCCGTTCCGCGAGAATCGACAGGCAGCGCGCAACAGAGTTCACAACGCGCAGGAAACCTTCCTCCCAGTACAGCAACCCGAGATGCGGGAACCGGGTCGCCTCGGCGATCACCAGACGGCGCAGTTGCTGTACGTTCGGCGACATGATGGAGCCGGTGAACTGCGTCGCCATCAGCTCGATGGCTTCGTCCGCCGATGCGATGTCCCGCATCTGATCCACCAGCGGGGCAAAGGGATCGTCGACGCGATCGCAGGCAAACTGGATCAGCGCCGCGAACACACCTTCCTTGTCGCCGAACTCCTTGTAGAGCGTCTGCTTCGATACGGACGCGGCCGCGGCAAGCTGATCGGTGGTAGTCCCCACATAGCCGTGCGCAACGAACACGTCTAGCGCTCGTTCGAGGATGAACTCTCGCTTCTGCGCCAACCTCGCCGCATCCATCTTGACCTCACATTCGGATTTGCGGAACAACACCTTGGCCTAAGTACCGAACAGTACCGTACAATGTTGGTACCGATCAGTACCCTACGCGGAAGGACCTGTGGCCCTACGGTTCCCCCGGCGGGAAACGACCCCACCCTGCCGGCTCCGGCCGGCACCTGACACCATCCCCCAGCCTGACCACCACAGGACCCACCACAGGACCCACCACAAGACGACTCCAGCTGAAACGAAGAAGGGGTAATCAGATGTCTTTCCAGGCATACCTTGACAGCATCGAAGACAAGACCGGGCTGACCCCACGCCAGCTCATCGACATCGCCAAAAGCCGGGGCTACGACGCACCCGACGTCAAGGCCGCGGTGATCCTCGAATGGCTCAAAGACGACTACGGGCTCGGACGCGGACACGGCATGGCGCTCGTACAGGTCATTAAGAAGGGTCCAAAAATCGACAGCAAACATGTCGGCACAACCGGTTCACACCGAGATGAATCTGACACGCTCTGGCTCGACGGAAAAGCGACGAGGAAACCGCGCGAATAGGGCGCCGGATTGGGACCGGAATCGGGCGCCTGGAGTACAAGGTGCGTGGAGGGAGCCGCACGCCGCACGGGGTGTCTCTATCGTGCTGCTAATCCCGATCTAATCTAGTTTCCGCGCCCGCCGGATCGCCAGATGCGTGCTCATCCAGCGGTCGGGGGCTACTGCCGACGAACAGTTTTCGGACCACGAGGCCGAAGACAATACCGGCGATAAACACGAACAGGATTCGGAACACCTCGTCCCTGATCGCGAGGTTCAATGCGAAAAGCGCGATGAGACCGTAGCCGAGAACGAGCCCACCAAGGGCGAGACCCTTGCCCCGGTTTCCACGCATGCGGATCTGCCCCCTGGCCAGGTGGCCGAAGAGCACCGCCAGCACACCCAGCGCGGGCGCCAGCGACATGAGCGACACCCTGGACGTTCCCGACAGCCCGAGCCCGGCGCTGTAACACGCCACCATCCCAATACCAAGGATGAACGACGCCACGGCGAGCGGACTCAGCCGCGCGCTTTGCTCGAACGACTCGGGGGTCCGATATTCTCTACTCATCGTGCCTTCCTGGTCAGCGGAGCAGGAGGCACCACCCTAGATGTGGCCACTACATGGGCGGTATAGCCGGACTACGGGACTTAGCCGCCGGTGCTAAACGCCGAATCGAATGCCGCCTCGGGGGAATCGAACGCGATCCGGCGGGCAAACTCCAACGCCTCCGGAGCGCCCACCAGCCGGTCCATACCAGCGTCTTCCCACTCCACCGAGATCGGGCCGTCGTACCTGATGGCGTTCAACATCCGGAACGCCTGCTCCCATGGCACATCGCCGTGTCCCATTGACACGAAATCCCAGCCCCGCCGGGGATCCGCCCACGGCAGATGCGACCCCAACCGGCCGTTTCGGCCGTTACCGGTCTGCATCTTCGTGTCCTTGCAGTCCACGTGATAAATCCGGTCCCGGAAGTCCCATAGGAAGCTCACCGGATCGATGTTTTGCCACACCATGTGCGACGGATCCCAGTTCAACCCGAAGGCCGGTCGATGGCCGATCGCTTCTAGCGTCGCCACCGTCGACCAGTAGTCATACGCGATCTCCGACGGATGCACCTCATGGGCAAACCGCACTCCCTCGGCATCAAATACGTCGAGAATCGGATTCCACCGATCCGCGAAGTCCCGGTACCCGGCCTCGATCATGTCCGCCGACACCGGCGGGAACATCGCGACATACTTCCAGATCGCCGAGCCGGTGAATCCGACCACCGTGTCCACGCCCAGCCGGGCCGCGGCCACCGCCGTTGTTTTCATCTCCTCCGCCGCCCGAACCCGCACACCTTCGGGATCGCCATCACCCCAGATCCGGTCCGGCAGAATATTGCGATGCCGCTCATCGATCGGGTCATCACAGACCGCCTGACCCTTCAAGTGATTTGAGATCGCCCAGACCCTCAGGTTGTATTTCTCCAGCGTGTCCAACTTATCGCGGGCATACGAGTCGTCCTCAGCCACCCGCCACACGTCCAAATGATCACCCCAGCAGGCGATCTCCAACCCGTCGTACCCCCACTCCGACGCCAGCCGGCACATCTCCTCGAACGGCAGGTCTGCCCATTGACCGGTAAACAACGTGATCGGCCGGATCATTAGTCGCCCTCCTCTTCGTGCGTGGCCACCACCACCCCGGCACCTCCGTGGCGCCTTAGGCGTGGTCTGCGGCCACGACCTCAAACTGGACGCTATGGGGGCTTTCAACAGACGTCAAGCAAAAGTTGTATAGCTGTAATATGACTACCGTTCCCCGTGCTTCAAGAACCGGTGTGCTTGAATGGGAAGCGTGGTCAACAGCGTGTGGCCGACCGCAGACGGCGTACCTCCGGTCGACGATGCACAGCGGGCAGCCGTGGCACAACCATCGTTGTCAGCCGGCGCCGCGTGGCTACTACGCATGCTCCGCGACGGCGCCCCCCGCACTCGCTCCGAGATAGCCGACGCCACTGGTCTTGCGCGATCAACTGTTGCCCAGCGGGTTGACACGCTGCTCAGCAGCCGGCTCGTGGGGCCGGCCGGCGAGGCCAGGTCAACCGGAGGTCGACCACCAGCACAGTTCGCATTCAATCCGTCCGCACGTATCGTGCTGGCCGCTGATATCGGCGCCACCCATGCCCGCATCGCCGTGACAGACCTCGGTGCGACCGTTCTGACCGACCACCGCGCCGACCTCGGCGTTGACCGCGGCCCCCAGGACGTGTTGGCCTGGGTTGTTGAACACGGCCAGCGACTGATCCGAGAGGTCGGCCGCGACATATCCGAGGTAGCCGGTATCGGTGTCGGCCTGCCAGGTCCGGTCGAGTACGCCACCGGCCGGCCGATCAGCCCCCCGATCATGCCCGGTTGGGACGGCTTCGACGTCCGCTCGTACCTGAAGTCGGAGCTGGGGCTGACGACGGTTGTCGTCGACAACGACGTCAACATCATGGCGGTCGGCGAACACTTCAGCAACTACCCGGATATCGACAACCTCGTCTTCGTCAAAGTCGCCACTGGCATAGGCAGCGGCATCATCATCGATGGCGCTCTTCGGCGCGGCGCTCAGGGCGCCGCCGGTGACCTCGGCCACCTGAACGTCCCCCACGGCGAGGAAGCGGTCTGCCACTGCGGCAACACCGGCTGTCTCGAGGCCGTGGCCAGCGGCGACGCCATCGCCTCGAAACTACGAGCCCGGGGCGTGGAGGCCGAGACCAGCAACGATGTCGTACGGCTAGCCCGCTCGGGCTCGGTCGAGACGTTGACACTTGTCCGTGACGCCGGCCGTACTCTCGGCGAAGTCCTCGCCTCCGTCGTCAGCCTCCTCAATCCCTCCGTCATAGTCATCGGCGGCCCCATCGCCGAAGCCGGAGAAGGTTTACTCGCCGGTGTGCGCGAGGTCGTATACGGCCGCTCGCTCCCCCTCGCTACCCAACACCTGCGGATAGTCCGCTCACACACCGGCGAACGCGGCAGCGTCATCGGTGCCGCCGTCGAGGTGGTCGAACATGTCCTGGCTCCCGAGCACATCGACAGCCTCCTTCACACCACCTGAGTTCAAGAAGCCGGTTAGTGCGGTGCGGCCTCTGGGTCGCCGCACCACCCAACGCCGGGGGTCGGCACCACACAGATGCGATGCCGACCCCGGCGTGTTGTCCGACGACCCTCAGGCCATCCTCAACAGTCAGGCCATCCAGAACAGCCGGACGACCCTCGGCTACTCACTCATCCACTAGCGTGGAGCTGCGTGCGTAGCGCTTCAGCCAGATCGATCAGCTGCGCCGTGACCTCCTCGTCGTCGACCTCTTCGGCGAACGAGATGAACCGGTCGAGAGCCTGCTCGGCCTCGCTGATCTTGCCCCGGTTTGCCGCGCGCTCGGCGATGGACAGCTGCGTGCGCAGCTTGTTGTACGAACGCCGCTGAACCGCACCTTCCTCGTGAAGCTCATCGAGGATGGCCTGCACCGCCTCGTAGGTGACGTCCTCGTCGTCCTCGCCAGCTACCCGGAAGTAGTCGACGTAGGCGTCCACCTCGATCGCGCCGGTGTCACCTGCCGCGACCAAGCCGACCGTGGCGTCCTCCTTCACCACAGCCGCGCCGTCCAGGTCCGTCCAGTCCTCACCATCAACCGAGTAAGCCGCGGTGAGTTCCGAGCCGTCGCTGGCCAGGCGCAGGTGCACCGTGTCGGGGTCACCGGGGACCGCGACGTTGTTGGCGTGCCACGTCCGTGAACCGTTGGTCTCGGACTGGAACTCGAGGAACCGGTTGGTGGCCGAGCTGGCGGTGTAGCTCACCCGGACGTAGTTGTCGTCGTCCGCGTGCAGCATCAAGCCGCCATATTGCCATTCCCGAGTGTGCTCGAGCGTGAGCCGGGTCTCGATCTCCCACTCACCCTCGAGAGCCGGCTGGCCGAGGTAGCTGATCGGGCCAGGCTCGCTCTCGTTGATGTCGCCGTTGGTGACCGGCAGCACGAGCTGTCCGTCCACCTGGGTGACCTCCGTGCCCGGGGCGGTACGCAAGACACTCCAGCGGCAGCCGTCGAGCGCGTCGCCGTCGAACTCGTCCGATGGTGCCCGCACACCGCCGTCCGGGTCGTCGTCCGGGCACTCCAGCTCCGGATCATCCGGATCATCCGGGTCCTGCGGGTCAAGGTCGAGCTCGAAGTCCGAGAACACCGCCCGGCTGGTCTGGTTGGCGTTGTGCGCCGTGACCACCATGCCGATGTCCTGGATGTCGGCGGCGCCGGGGAGCACCTCGGACGGTCCGACCTGGATGAAGTTCTCCCCGTCGGAACTCCGGTATGCGGTGTAGGTGTCTCCGTCGCGGACGATACGCACCCACGCCGGATACTCGTGCTGCCCACCGCCGTCACTGGCATTGAGCTGGCCGTTGCCGGTCGTATCCCGCAGCCACTCGTAGGCGTTTCCGGCCCGCATCGTCATCGCCGCGTATCCCGGCGAGGTGCCGGGCGACGTGACGTCGTTGCGGACGATGAGACCGGCCTTCGCCGAGTTGTTGGTGTTCTGCTGACTCTCGATCTTGACCGTCGCGGCCCAGCGAGTGCCCGCTGCCGACGGCAAGTACAGCGACCCGTACTGGTCGGTCGCCTGCCACATGTTCGCGCCGTTGGCGGTGACGGCCCACTGGTTGCCGCCCAGCCGCTCGAACTCCGCCGTGGTGTTGGCGAAGGTCTCGAAGTCGCCGAACAACTCGCCCACCTGAGCACGCACGATCCTCGACGTCGTGGTCAGACCGAGGTTATTGGTCGCCACCGCCGTCAGCTGGTAGACTTTCTCCTCCTCGGCGTTCCACGTGACCGTGTACGGCGCGGACCCGTCGACGCCGATCGAGTCGCCGTCGACGAAGAACTCGACCTGGGTGATCTCGTTCTCCGCGTCGCTGGCCTCAGCCGTGATCTCGACCTCACCTGCTTCGAGCTGTTCGCTCCCGTCAGGTGAGGTGATCCGGACCTCCGGCCGGGACTCCGGTGAGATCCCCTTGCCCACGGCCTCGAAGAAGTTCACCCGCACGTCCGACGGGTCCGGGAAGACGAGGTAGAGGACGAACGTCTCCCCTGGGTCGTCGAGCTCCACCGCGACGTCGACGAACCGAGACAACCCGCCGGTGGCCGGAACCTCGGCCGTACCGAGCAGGTCGCCGTCCGGTGCGTCCCGGCGCAGCTCGACGGCGCCACCGGCCGCCGAGGCCACCCTCAGCGCGATCGAGTCGATGTTGGTGAGGTTCACCGGGTCGTACGCCGCCCATGCACCGCCGCTGCCCGAGATGACCTCGTTGCCGGCCTCGACGTCGTTGTTGCTCGACGTGGTGATGCCATCGGAGGAGGTGAAGTGCTCAGCCTGCTTGAACTTCGGCTGCAGCACCACCGTCTGCGACCCCACGAGTGGCGGCGCGGTGTCAGTGCCCTGATCGGTGTAGCGGCCGTCGAGTACGTAGAACGCATTGTCCGTTCTCGAGTGCCCACTCAGCCCAGCCGTGATCGAACCGGTCAGCCCTTGGATCGGATCGAATGAGTGGGCGTGGTCGTCATGGCCGATGGCCGGCTGGACAACCGCGTTCTCCGCGACGATCTCCTCGTCCTCGGGGTCACTGACGCTGAGATCCCAGCTGATCTCGTCGCCCCACTCGAAGAACCCGCCGTCCGGTGGCCAGGTGAACTCGACATCCGGCCGGGTGTTGCCGACGGTGATGGTGGCCACCGCGACACCGGTCATGCCGTTCTCGTTGGTCACCGTCAGCCGGGCGCTGTACACGCCGTCCTCTGTGTAGGTGTAGGTGGGGTTGGGCTCAGTGGTGTCGGTCTCACCGTCGTTCTCGAAGTCCCACTCGTAGGTGAGTTCGCCACCTTCGGGGTCGTGGCTCTTCTCGCTGGAGAATTCCACTTCCAGCGGGCTGTGCCCGGAGTCCGGCGTCGCCTCGGCCACCGCGATCGGCGACCGGCCGTCCGGCACGTAGTCGATCCGGTACAGGCCGGAGTCGGGGTTGTGCCGGCCGAAGCCGCCGCCCCACTCGAGCACGTACAACGAGCCGTCGGCGCCGAATTTCAGCTCGATGGGGGCCAGCCACTGCTGCTCCGGAGGTGGCAGGAAGTGGTTGATCTTCTGTAGCCGCTCCCCCTCGTCCGCGTTGTGGTCGACGATCATCGAGTACAGGCGGTTCTTCGACCACTCGTAGTAGAACGGCTTACCGCTGTAGTACTCGGGGAACTTGGTCTCCGACTCGTTGTCCGGGTCGAACTGGTAGAACGGCCCGCCCATCGGCGCCAGCCCGCCGCCCTGCGGGATGATCTCCGGCACGGTGGACATCTGGTAGCCGTAGACCATGTCGTTCATGACCACCGGCGGCAGCTCTTGCAGGCCGGTGTTCCGCGGTGAGTCGTTGACCGGGTTGTCACAGTCGAACAGCTCGCCGAAGGTGCGCGGGTTCGTGGTGTAGTCCACGTCGCGGTAGGGCCGTTTGTCGCCGTGGCACATCGGCCAGCCGTAGTTACCCGGCTCGGTGATCAGTGCCCACGAGACCATCCCCGTCGGGCCGTAGTTGCCGCAGTTGTTCAGGTTGTTGCAGTCCGGCCCGTAGTCCGCCAGACCGATGTGTCCGGTCACCGGGTCCACCGCGAACCGGAACGGGTTGCGGAAGCCCATCGCATAGATCTCGGGCAGCGCCAGCTCAGGGTCGTAGACCCCGTCCGGGAACAGGTCGTCGAACCGGCCACTGTTGAACATGTTGCCGTCCGGCACGGTGTACCCGCCGTCGGGCTGCGGCGTGATCCGCAGCAGCTTACCCCGCAGGTCAGCGGTGTTCGCCGAGGTCTCCCGCGCGTCGTGGAAGGTCCCCTCAATGGTCGACAACGGGGCCGACGACGGCGACGGTTCGGTATGCGGGTTGATGTCGTCGCCCACCGATAGCAACAGGTTGCCGTCCGGGTCGAAGCCCAGCCCACCGCCGGTGTGCCCCGGCTGATCGAAGCGCTGCTTGGGAATCTCGATGACCACCGATTCGGAATCGGGGTCGATGACGTTACCTTCCCCAACGGTGAATCGCGAGAGCCGGTTGACGTAGACCGACTGATTGCTGACCGGCGCGTAGTAGACGTACAGCCAGCCGTTCTCCTCGAAGTCCGGGTCGAGCACAATCGACTTCATGCCGTCCTCACCGCCGGAGTAGACCGGAATGGTGAGCGCGGTGGTGGTGGTGTGTGTCTCCGGGTTGAACACCCGGATCTGGCCGCGGACCAGCTCGGTGAAGAACACCCGCCCGTCCGGGGCGATGTCCATACCGAATGGTGCGCTGGTGTCGGTGTCGAGCGACACCTTGTCGAACGAGTCCCACACCGTACCGCCGCAGTCGCCTTCGGCAGCGCCGGCGATCCATTGGATGCCGCCGACCATGTGCTGGACCACTTCCGGCTCGTCGTAGTGCGCGGGGAAGTGTCCGAGTGCCGTGGCCCAGGCCCGGCCGCCGTCGTACATCTTGCACCAGGCGAGCGGGTGGTCGTAACCCATGGCGTGCTGCCCGGGGTTGTATGTGGTCTCGTCGATCGACAAGAGGACGTGCGCGTCGCCGCGGACGTTGGTGGAGAAGTTGTACCACTCGTCATTGCGGACCCACTCGAAGCCTTCGAGGTGCGCCGTCGACGGGTGTGTGCTGTCTTCCACCTGCACGGTCGCTTGGAGACCGTTTTCGGCCGGGTTGTTGTCGGCATGCCCAGGCATCAGCGTGCCGACGAGATCGTCCCACCACTGGTAGTTGCCACGCATGTCGGTGGCGTTGTGGACCGCGGCGATGCCGTTGCCGGCCTGTTGATACCGCTCCATGGCGGCCTTCTGCTCGTCGTTCCACGGGTCGCCGTTGGTGTGGAACATCACCAGGCCGTCGAACTGGGCGAGGTCTTCGTCGGTGAAGATGGCAGGGTCGTCCGTCGCCACCGACGTGATGCCCACGTCTTCGAGCGCGTTCTGCACGATCGGTGTGCCGTACTCGATCGCGTGATCGTGCCACGGTCCCGCGGCCGTCGCGGTAAAGATCAATACGTGTGCTTCGCCGTGCTGGTCGTGCTCGTCCGGATGCTCGTGCGCCACCGACTGGGCGGTAGCAAGTAGCGACAACCCCAGTGCTGCGGTGACGGTGCCGGCCAGCGGCCGTTTCCACCATCGATGTCGGGCCACGTTCATGCAAGTCCCTCCAAGCCGAGACCCCGGGCATAACCGACCGGCGATCTCTCAAGAGCTTCTGATGTGGTCGAAGCCCGCACGGAATGCAGGCCGGCGGTCCAAGTCCGGTGACGGCTAGCGCATCACTCCCTTCAGAAACGACAGGCCTTCGACGGCGAGCGCATCTTGACTCGCGGCTAGGGGCCGCCAGATCGACGCCGCGGTCGCGATGGTCTCGTTCTCCGCGGTGAAGGATTCGATGACCAGCGGCCCCTTGTACTCCGCGGCGTCGATCGCGGCCACGATGCCCGGCCAGTCCAGATGGTCCGCCCCGGGTGCCCCCCGGTCGTTGGCGCATACCTGGACGTGCGCGATCCGTCCCGACGCGCGCCGGATCGCCGCCGGTACATCGCGCTCTTCGATATTCATGTGGTAAACGTCCAACGCCAGCCCACAGCCCGCGACCGGCAGTCCGTCGAGGGCTTCGAGTGCTTGGTCGACGGTGTTGATCAGGCTGGTCTCGTATCGATTGAGTGGCTCGATGGCAACGCTTACACCTGCCTGGATCGCGTGATCGACCACCGGCGCCAGTCCGTCGCGCAGCTCGGCATAACACTTGCCGCGGTCAGCGGCGTCCATTCGCCAGGTCCGGCCAACGGAGGTGTAAGCCGGACCAGCGATCACCGGCGAGCCCACGGCAACCGCGACGTCGATCACGTGACATAGGTAGTCGCGAGTGGTGGCGACCGTTCCCCGGTCGGCCGCCACCAGCTCACGACCCTGTCCCATGACCAGGACGACGCTGGCGGACAAGCCGAGGGAGTCCAGGAGCTTGGCGGCGCGATCCGGGTGCCAGTCACCGGCGTTCTCCACCGGCAACTCGATGACGTCGAACCCCCACTCGGCGATCCGCGGAGCCAGTTCGGCCAGCCGCTGGTCGGTCAGCGGGGACGTCCATACCCACGTGTTGACACCAAGCTTCCTCGTCACGCTTGCCCTCCTGGCCATCCAGCGCTCGCTACCGGTCCTGCCACACGTCCGGGAAGCCCGGCAGGTCCTCGCCCCCGAACTTGGCGTAGTGCAGGCTTGGCATGTCGGCATTGCGGTCGAGGAACTCGTCGCGATCCGCTTCGGTGATCGGCTCCTGAGGCAGCACCCACTCGCTGGGTACTTCTTCGCCGTTCCAGATCTTGACGGCCGCTTCGACCGGCGTACGCCATTGGAAGTTCGAGTACACCGGCGCGACGGCGGTGAGTCCGGTCTCCTGCCACTTGCGCATGAAGCTCAGCTCGTCCTCACCCGCGATCACCGGGTAGTCGTTTCCGGTGTCCTCAAACGCCTCGATGGCGGCGACGGAGCCGTCACCGGCGTCCATCCAGATGCCGTCGACGTTGCCTCGCTGCAGGTACTGCGTGACTTGATCCTTGATCTGTGCGCCATCTCCGCCGGTGAACTCAAAGCCCAGCACGTTCAGCTCACTAGCACCGAAGATCTCCTGAGCAGCCGCCCAGCGGTGCTCGAGGACATCAACTCCGGGCAGAATGCGTAGCGCCAGGACCGACGCCCCTGGCTCCAGGTTGTCAACGAGGAACTCCGCCGCGTCGGCACCGTAGGCGTATCCGCCGATCGGATGGATGAAGGTCACCATGCAGTCGGTGTTGACACCGCGGTCGAACACGATCACCGGAACGCCGCTGTCACAGGCGGCCTGGACCGCTGGCGTAAGGGTGGCGGTCGTCGATGGGGAGATGATCAACGCATCGCAGTCGCCAGCATCGATGAAGGTCTGGATGTCCGAGATCTGCTGGTTGTCATCATCCGCGGCGTCGGAGACGCGGAACTCACCGATGTCACCGCTGTCCTGGTAGACCTCCACCTGCTGCTGCATCGTGATCCACCCCGTCACCCGCCACGGGTTGCTGACCGAGGCGTTGGAGAAACACAAGGTGTTGTCGCCGGTCTCCGCCGCGAACTCCGACGTGTCGGTCCAGTCGGGGTCGATCGCCTGCAGCCACGGCTGATCCGCCGGGCCCTCGGGTTCTATGTCACGCTGCGCCAGCTGCCGCTCGTAGTCGGCGCGGACGAACCAGTCGTCGTCCTCGCGCTGGTCGTCATCGCCGGCGTCGTCGGCATCGCCATCACCGGCGTCGTCGTCCGGTTCGTCGTCGCCGGCGTCGGCGTCGGCCTCAGCGGCGACGTCATCCCCCGGGTCGGCCGCGTCGTCCGGATCGTCTGTTGAACAGGCGGACAATGCCAGTGCCACTGCCGCGGCGCCGGCTAGTAATACGCGGGACTTGCGCATCTGGTGCCTCCTCTAGGTTGTGGAACGACTCTCGCTATCTCGGGAAAGGGCTGGTTCGGTAGACGCGACGGGACGGGACCGCTCCCGTGCGGCATAGGCAACCGCGGCGATGATGATCACGCCTTGAGCTGCCGGTCTGATGGTTGATGGCAAGGCCAGCTGGTTGAACAGGGTGAACAGCGCCTGGAGAGTGAGCGCACCACCCATCGCGCCGATGACGGTGCCGCGGCCGCCACCCAACACCACCCCGCCCAGGACCACCGCCGTGATAGCCGAGAACTCCAGTCCCTGTCCCACTTGCGCCGTCACACCGGCGAATCCGCCGATGAGTACGGCGGCGAACGTGGCCATGACACTGGACAGAACGAAGGCGGTGGTGCGCACCTGCCACACCCGGGCCCCGGAATAGGCCGCGGCACGTTCGTTGTCGCCAGTGGCGATCAGCGTCTTACCGTATGAGCTGCGCATCAACGCGATCGCGGCGACAACGAACACCACCAGAATGACTAGCGCCCACGGCAGTTGGCGCACCACCGGTAGGTCGATCCCACCACGCCCAGGCTGCCGGAATGCCTCCGACAACGCACCGGTGGGGGCTCCTCCCGTCCAGAGCCGGACCGCGCCGAACAGGACGAGCATCATCCCGAGCGTCGTGATCAACGACTGCACCTTGAGCAGCGTGGTGATCAGTCCGTTGATCAACCCCACGAGGGCACCAAAGGCGATCATTAGAAGCAGCACCGGAATGGTACGGCTCTCTTCCCCATCGATGAGCCGGGCAGCGATAACCACCTGGGCGCCAACGAGCGATCCCACCGAAAGATCAAGCTCGCCGGAGACGATGACGAAGTACTGGCCGATGGCCAGCAGCACCAAAGGCGCCACGGTCTTGGCGAACGCCATCAACGACGGCGGCTCGAAGAAGGTCACGTTGACGAAAGAAATGACCACACAGATCAATAGGAGCAGCGCGAACACGGTGCCGCTACCGCCGCCGAACAGCCGGCCGGCAGCCGTGCGGGCTTGGTCGCCGCGCCGGGTGAGCGTCACATTCGTCATGTGTCGCCCCCTTGTGCGGTCCGGGCCGTACCTGAACCCGCCGGGACGGGTGTGGCTGGCGGCACCGGCGGATCGCTCCCGCCTCCGCCGCCGTCATCGCGGCCGGCCCCGCCCCCGCCTCCGCCGTCGCCGTTGAACCGATCTCTTCGAGCCCGGCGATCAAGCTGGCGACGGGCGTAGATGGCGACGGCGGCGATGATGATCACACCCCGAAGTACGTCCTTGAAGAACGGGTCCACCTGCATGATGTTGAACACCGTGTCCAGTACGGCGAGGATCAGCACGCCGCCGATGGTCCCGGCGATGCCGCCTCGCCCACCGAGCAACAGAGTCCCGCCCAGCACCACGGCCGCGATGGAGTCGAGCTCGTACAGGCTGTTGTAGACGAGCGAACTTCCGGTTCCGAAGCGGGCGGCGATGAGGAGGCCCGCCATACCCGCACACAACGAGCACAACACGTGGGCGGTGATCATCACCCGGCCGGTCCGGATCCCCGACATCCTCGCGACCTCGGCGTTACCACCTACCGCGAACATGTGGTATCCGGTGCGGCTCTTACGCAGGAACAGGATTCCCGCCACCGCGATGACCAGCATCACCGCGGTTGACAACGGAAGAAACCCCAGGCGGGTGTAACCGAACTGCTGGAACTCTCTCGGCACGTCTCCGGCCGGCCCCTGGTACTGGGTGTCCAGATAACCCTTGATGATCAGCCCCATGCCCAGTGTGGTGATGAACGGGTTGACCTTCAGCACCGTGATGATCAGACCGTTCGCCAGTCCGATCAACGCGGAAATCACCAACACGGCCACTACGCCCAAAACGATCCGGTCGGCTTGCCCCGCCATCGTCGTCGCCGCGATCAAGCTGGTCAGCGCCACGACGTAGCCGACGGAGAGGTCGAGGGAGCGGCACAGGATGGCGAATGTCTGGCCGATCGCGATGAACCCTAAGAGGCTGGACCTGGTCAACATGTCGACGAGGTTGCCGGTGCTGAACAGGTTCGATCCGCGCATTCCGACAAGAACCGCGCTGATCGCCAGGATGGCGAACAAGGCCACGAAGACCAACTCGGTCGGCCCAAGACGCCAGGTAGACCTGGCTGGACGCTGCGATACGTCGACGCTCTGGGTCATCGCTCCCGCTCCCCCGATTCTTCCGTGTGACCGGTGGCTAGGCCCATGACGGATTCTTCGTCGGCCCCAGCGGGCAGCTCGCCCACGATGCGGCCGTCTTTGAGGACGACGATCCGGTCGGCCATGCCGATCACTTCGGGTAGTTCCGACGAGATCATCAAGATCGCCACGCCGTTGGCGGCGAGTTCCCGCATGAGCGTGTACACACGTTGTTTGGCGCCGACGTCGATACCTCGGGTCGGTTCGTCGAGGAGCATCACCGACGGCTCGGTAGCCAGCCACTTGGCCAGCACTACCTTCTGCTGATTGCCGCCGGACAGAAAGCGCACCTCTTGGTTGTTGCCGCGGGCGACGAGGTCCAGCGACGACAAGATGCCGGGCACCCTCCGGGCGCCCCGCGCCGCCTGCCTGGGTGTCACCGCGTCGAGTACCAACCGCGCGTTGGCCAGCACCGACTGGTTCAGCACCAAACCCTCGGCCTTCCGGTCTTCGGTGACCAGTGCCAGGCCCGCCCGGACCGCCTGCCGCGGCGAGCGGATGTTCACCGGGCGCCCGTCCAGGCGCACCTCACCTCGGGTGAAGCGGTCGATCCCGAACAGTGCCTGGGCGATCTCGGTTCGCCCGCTGCCCTGCAGTCCGGCGAGCGCGGTGATTTCACCTGCCCGGAGGTCCAGATCGATTCCGTCGAGCTGGGTATTACCGCCGCCCCGGATCTGCAGTTGGACGTCGCCGACGGTGGTGCCATCCAGCCGGTCCGGGAAGAAGCTCGAGATCGGCCGGCCGACCATGAGCTTGACCAGCTCGTCGGAGGTGATCTGCGTCGTGTCGACGGTGTCGACCAGCGAACCGTCCTTAAGGATCGTCACTCGATCGGACAGGTCGAAGATCTCTTTCAGCCGGTGCGACACGTACAGGACGGCCACTCCACGCTCGCGCAAGGTGCCGATCAGCCGGTAGAGCACGTCCACTTCTTCGTCGGCCAACGCGGCGGTGGGCTCATCCATGGAGATGATCCGGGCGTCGTAGGAAAGCGCTTTGACGATCTCGACGATCTGCTGGCCAGCGACCGAGAGCGAGTGCACCCGAGTCTGTGGGGTCAGCCACGACAACCCCAGATCAGCCAGAAGGGCAGCGGTGTCGGCATTCATGCGGGCGGCGTCGACCAGGCCACGTGTCCTGGGCTCGCGGCCAAGGAACACGTTCTCCGCCACCGTACGTTCCGGCAGCAGGTTGAACTCCTGGAAAACCGTGGACACTCCGGCGTGCTGCGCCTGTAATGGATGCTCGAACCGGACCTCCTGTCCATCGAGTTCGATCCGCCCGTTGTCCGGCTGATAGACCCCGGCCAGGATCTTCATCAGCGTCGATTTGCCGGCACCGTTCTCCCCGACCAGCGCATGTACCTCACCGGCACGTACGTCGAGATCGATCCCGAACAGCACCTGCACGCCGAGGAAAGATTTGTCGATCCCACGTACCCGCACCAACGGCTGATCGGTGGCCGTGCCGTCGACGGGTCTGCCTTCCGCGGGTTCACTGGCCAGGTTCGCGCTCACATCCCCACCTCCACCCAGGTGTGCTCACGTGCGGAAGCGACGACCGCGTCGGCGATCTTCGCGGCGCGCAGACCATCGTCGAAGGTAGGCAAGCCGTCCGGCCAGCTCCCGCCCATCGCGGAACGCGTATCGGAGACGAACGAATTGAAACAATCCTGATAACCCTGCGGATGGCCGGACGGAATACGCGCATAGCGGGCGGCGGCGGGGGTCAGAGTCTCCGGATCACGGACCAGCACACTGCTGCTCGCCCGGCCGCCGCGCCACAGGAATTCGGCGTTCTCCTGATCGAACGCAAGCGATGACGTGGAGCCGGAAATCTCCAGTACGAGGCGGTTCTTACGCCCAGCGGATACCTGGCTGATCACCACGGACCCAATGACGCCGGCGGCGGTGGTGAACTGGACGACGACGATGTCCTCGGTCGACACCAGGCGGGGAGCGCCGTCACCACGATGCTCGTTCACCGTCGACAGCTGCGCCGACACTTGAACGATCCGGTCTCCGGTGACGAACTCCAGGAGGTCACACCAGTGCGACCCGATATCACCGAACGCGCGGGTGGGGCCGCCGAGGCTTGGATCGACGCGCCAGTTGTCATCGCTGGGACGCAGCAGCCAATCCTGGAGGTACCCGCCGTGGGCGAGGAACACGGTACCGATGTCACCGGCCCGCACCCTCTCGCGTGCCTCGCGGACCATCGGATGAAATCGATAGACGAATGGCACCGTCGCTACCCGCTGTGCATCTCTGGCCGCGGCTGTCATCAATGCGGCGGATTCCGCGGAGGTGGACAGGGGCTTCTCGCAGACAACGTGTTTACCGGCGTCGACCGCCGCGAGGACCACTGATTCATGCAGGTGGTTCGGTGTACATACGTGGACGACGTCGACGTGCTGCGACTCCAGTGCCTCGTTCAGTGAGCTAAAAGCCAGGTCGGAGTACATCTCTGGCAAGGCTGTCTTGGCCTGGTCAACACTTGATCCGACGATCCCGACGACGCGTCCCCCGGCCGTATGGACGGCTTGCGCATGGACCCGGCCCATGAATCCAGTACCAACGATGGCGGCCCGATAGGTGGGTGTCGGGCTGGTACGCAGACGGGCAACGTCGTCCTCTGTGATCTGCGTCCTACTCATGCAGAGGACCGTAAAGGCACTTTTGATCCTTCGTCAAGCAAAAGTTGCCCACCTGTTACCGAATAATGAACAGATCGCGTGATGAACACGCGCATGTTTCACTAGTTCCATGCTCGAAAGCGTCCATGAAACAGCAAAACAGCCCCTGGCGGCCGCTGTAGCCGCCAGGGGCACCCCCGGCGCCGGCATGCTGCTCCAGCTACTAAGAGACGGACTGCCACGTACCCGGGCCCAGCTTGCTACTGAGACCGGATTGGCCCGATCCACCATCACCCAGCGGGTGGACGCCCTGCTGAACAGCAACCTCATCGGCCCCGCGAGCAAGGCCGCCTCCACGGGCGGGCGCCCACCCACCCAGTTCACCTTCAACCCCAGCGCCCGGGTTGTCCTCGCCGCCGACATCGGCGCCACTCACACCCGGCTCGCCGTCACCGACCTCGCCGGCACCACCTTGGCTGAGGCTCGCACGAAACTCGACGTGACCACAGGTCCGGAGAAGGTCCTCGACTGGGTCGCAACCAGCGGACTACGGCTACTCGAAGAATCCGGCCGCCTTCCCCAGCTGCTAGGGGTCGGGATCGGCCTACCCGGACCGGTGGAGCACTCGACGGGCCGCCCGGTCAACCCGCCCATCATGCCAGGCTGGGACGGCTACGACGTGCAAGGCTACCTCCGCGACGTATTCGGTGTCGCCGTCCTCGTTGACAACGACGTGAACATCATGGCCCTCGGCGAACACTTCAGCCACTGGAGCAACTCGCCGCACATGATGCTGGTCAAAGTGGCTACCGGCATCGGCAGCGGCCTGATCAGCGATGGCCGACTACATCGAGGCGCACAGGGAGCCGCCGGGGACATGGGGCATGTGCAGGTACCGCGTGGCGCCAACGTCCCATGCCACTGCGGCAACGAGGGCTGCCTCGAGGCGGTCGCCAGCGGTGCCGCCATCGCAGCACAACTAAGCGAACGGGGCATCGACGCCAGCTCCAGCCGCGACGTCGCCGCACTCGCCAAGGCCGGCTCGCTCCAGGCCCTCCAGCTCCTGCGCCAGGCCGGCAGGGACATCGGCGACGTGCTCGCCGCGGCCGTCAGCCTGTTCAACCCGTCGTTGATTGTCGTCGGCGGCTCCCTTTCCTTGGCCGGTGAGCAACTCGTCGCCGGAATCCGCGAGGTGGTCTATCGGCGCTCACTTCCACTCGCCACACAGCACTTGCGGATCGTCGAATCACACACCGGCGACCGTGCCGGCATTATCGGTGCCGCAGTCATGGTCATCGACCACGCACTGTCCCCCGCTCAGGTGGATTCCCTGATCTGACCTCCCTTGTTGCTGGTCCAGCGGTCACGCGAGCAACGCTCACGTAGCGTCCTGCGAAGCGTGCGCCTGGGCGCTCGACGTGCAGGACACTACGTTTACACGCCGGTGGGCGTCGGCGATGCTGTGGGTGATTCTCAAACCCCGGAAGCCTTTACGAGCGGCCAACGTCGGCCACCGACAGCAGCGCCGACGTGTTGATAAGTGCCGTCGAGCCGTCGGGCAGGCCGAGGATCCGTTCCAGGGCCCACGAATGGGCAGCAACTATGTGTTCGACGGCGCTGGGGGCGATAGGGGTGGATCCGGGCACGAAGAGCTGGTCGGCGAGTGCGTCGTTGAGGTCTTGGAGCATGGTGGCCAGGATCAGGCCGGCCTGCTCGGGGTCAGGGACCGTGAAGACGCCCTCCCGTACCCCCCGGGCAACGACGGGCGTCAGCAGGCGGGCGAGCCGGTCGATGATCGCCGTGCGGAATCGCTGCCTGACAAGGACGTTGCTGTCCGAATACCAGACTCCCAGCGTGGCCCGAAGTTCGTCGTTCTCTCGGCCTCCGCGTGCCGAGAGCTCGGCGAAGACCCCGCGTAACTGGTCCATCGGACTCAGCGCCGAGTCTGCCGCGATGGGCTCGAGCAACGCAGCTATGCCGTCGGCGAACCGGTCGACCACGGCCGACAGGAGTTCCTGCTTGGCCTGAAAGTAGTGATAGAACGCTCCCCGCGAGGCGCCCGTCTCGTGCAGCACGTCCTGGACGCTCATTCGCTCATATCCGCGGGACTCGATGAGCCGCTGAGCGGCGTCCAGGAACTCGTTGCGGCGCCTCTCGTGAGCGGCCACGTCCACCGTGCGTGCCATACCTTCGGCCCCGTCGTCAGTCGTGGTAGCGATGGGATATGGAGCCGTCGGTCGCGACGCGGGCGCGAAGATGCTCCGCGAAGGTCAGCCGGCCGCGATCGCCGTCGGCGACGACCATGGAACCGCCCACGCCGGCCATGGCGCCGAGCCGGCCCGGCAACGGGATCGCGAGCACCCGACGACGGCGGCCCGCGACCTCCAGGTACGTGCGCATCAGCTCCTCCATCGTCTCGACCTGAGGTCCGCCGAGGTCGCGCGCCCGACCCACGGGTGGACCGATGACGAGCTCCGCGAGCCGGTCGGCGACCTCACCGACCTCGACCGGCTGAAGTATCGCCCGTCTGGGGACGACGGCCACCGGTCCCTTCGCCATCGGCCTCAGGTACCGCAGAATGAGGTCGTGGAACTCGGTCGCCCGCACCACCGTCCACGGCATCCCAGACGCCTCGATCACCCGCTCGGACTCCAGCTTCGCCCGGAAGAACCCAATCGGTACTTTGTCGACGCCGACGATCGAGGCGTACACCAGGTGCGGGCGCGCGCTGGTCAGGGTCGCCACGAGTCGGCGGGTCTGCTTCACATCGCGCTGCGGCCGCCGGTAGTCCGCCGCGCTTGCCAGGTGCGCGATCACGTCCACCCCCGCGGTGGCCTCGGCTAGACCCTCGCCGGTTTCCAGGTCGCCTTGCACGAACCCCTGCTCAGAGCGGTGCGAGCGACTCAAGATCCGCACCTCCGCGTGATCGCGGAGCCGACTCGTCAGCTCCCGTCCGAGGACCCCGGTTCCTCCCGTGATCAACACTCTCATCGCAACTCCTCGCCATCGAACAAGCCACCACGCTCCAATCATAGACCGACAGTCGGTCTATGATTGGAGTGGGCGGGCGTCGGGTGGAGGACTCGATCCTGCTGATCGGCCCACCCCGCATCCGACGTGCGCGGAGGTTCCGGGTCTCGCCGCTGCTCGATCCACGCCTGCACGTCCGACACCGCGAACTTCACACCCGCTCGCCGAACCGGTGCCCGCGCGGGCCCTTGCCGTGGGTGCGCCAGTCGTACACCGTCGACACCGGCACACCCAGATACTCCGCCAGCTCGGCCACATCCAACAGCGGTTCCAGGCCCCACGGATTCGACGACGCCGAAGCGTGTTGTGCGTCGCGAGGGGGTTTTCGATGGGCTTGTCACATCCCCTACCAGAAAGGTCCTGGCAACCCGTGGTTGACCAGGACCGATCGGTCGGGATGACAGTGTGCGGTCTCGCGACATCGGAATGGGGTGTCTCAGGACGTCGGCATAGGTGTGTCTCGGGTCATCGGCATGGCTGACGACGTCGTCGCACCTTCGAGTCCGACGCTGGGTTGTGTCGAAGCGACGCATGGTCATCACGGCCGTTCTCGCCGGCTCGTCCCAGCCCGAGGTCGCCCGCACATACGGTGTCTCGCAGTGCTGGACCGGCCGCCTCGTCGCGGCGGGCGTTCGACTGGTTGCGCCGCTACGTCCCGGAGCTCACGCTCTACAACTGGCAGAACGCGGCAGCCAAGGTGGTGACCCTCGATCTGAGAACCCGGTCCCCTATACGGTGACCGTATGCCTCATGCGCCGAGTTTCGGGTATTTCCTGGTACCCAACGCCGCCGAGCCACTGCTGGATCACGCCCGGGACGCCGAGCGGCTCGGGTTGGAGTACGTCGGCATTCAGGATCACCCCTACCAGCGGCGCTTCCACGACACGTTCGCACTGATGAGCGCCATTCTGGCAACGACGACGACGCTCAAGGTCTTCCCGGACGTCGCCTGCCTGCCGCTGCGGCCGCCCGCCGTGCTGGCGAAGTCGGCGGCGTCGCTGGACGCGCTGTCCGGTGGCCGCTTCGAGCTGGGCCTGGGAGCCGGCGCCTTCTGGGATGCCATCGACGGCTACGGCGGTGAGCGCCGCACGGCCGGTGAGTCGGTGGACCAGCTGGCCGAGGGCATCGAGGTGATCCGCCGGATCTGGAGCGGTGAGCGGGGGTTGCGCTTCGAGGGTGATTACTACCATCTGCGCGGGGTCCACTCCGGGCCACCGGCGGCGCATGACATCGCCATCTGGGTCGGCGCGATGGGCCCACGGTCGTTGCGGCAGCTGGGACGGATCGCGGACGGCTGGGTGCCGTCGCTGGACGAGGGCGTGCTCGATCGTCTCCCCGAGATGAACGACCGCATCGACCAGTCCGCCGCGGACGCGGGCCGCGACCCGTCGTCCATTCGCCGGGTGTTCAACGTCGCCGGCGAGATCACCGAAGGGTCGTCTGCGGGATACCTGCGTGGTCCGGTGCGGCAATGGGCCGATGAACTGGCGGTCCTGGTCACCGAGCACCGGGCCGACCTGCTCGTGTTCGGCGGAAGCCCGGGCGAGCAGCTCCACCGGTTCGGCGCGGAAGTGGTGCCAGCTACCAAGCGGTTGCTCGGTCTCGATCCGGACTGAGAACGCCCCATCGCGGCCTCTGCTCCGCCGCTTCCCGCTGATTGGCAGTAGTTGGCAGTGCCAGGTCTGCCGATGACAGTGGCGGCAGGGCGATCGTCCAGATGTTCATCCGCATCTGAATATCGAATGGTCTCGCCGACCTCCGGGCGCGTCGCGCGCAACGGTCCTACACCGGCACGGACCCGCTCCCGCCGGATGAGCGCAGCCACGTGCGCAAAGCCCGCGCCGCCTACGAGGCCGGCCAAGCCGCGGCAGCGACCAACAACCAGGCCGCCAGCACGGACGAAACCACCAGCGGCGAGCGGTACACGGCGAACCTGACCGACCCCGACTCGCGGCTGCTCAAGACCCGCAACGGCTGGATCCAGGGCTACAACTGCCAGATCACCAACAGCGACGACGGGTCCATCTTCACCGTCCGCGCCACCACCGACGCCAACGACGTCGAACAGCTCATCCCGGCTATGAACGAGGTCAGTGCCACCGCTCAGGCCCTCGCCGACCGCACCGGCCGCGAGGACCTGCGCCAGGTGGGAACCATCATCGCCGACGCCGGCTACGACTGCGATGACAACCTCACCGCTGCGGGCCCCGACCGGCTCATCGCCGACGGCAAACGCCACACCATCGACCAGCCACCCTTCCCAAAAAACAACAGGCTCTATAGCGAGGAGAACCCTCCCCTGTCACACCGAAAACCCTCCACCGTCACTCAGCCAACCCCAGACGGCAGCCCACGGCGTCACGAAACCTGCCCGTGATCACGATGTCCTGAGGGAGCAACGGGGTACGAGCGACCAGCCAGGAGCATCCGGCTGACATCTGAATCAGCACTCTTGAAGGGGCTGGCTCGCCTTGCTCAGCGACCACTGCGGCCGACGCCAGGTGTCGCGGAGGCCAAACCGGACGCTCCCACTTTGCCGCTCCCGACGAGGCAGGAGGTGTTCCCGTTCGGCAGACTTCCGACATGGACAGCACCGCCATCGCTCAGCTCGTCATTCGCTCCTCCGCCCCCACCGGTCCGGGTCTCGCCGTCGGCGTCTACCGAGGAGGCTCCCTGGTCGGCCACGCGGCTGCCGGGCTCGCCTCGGTGGAATTCGGGGTGCCGATCGACGAGCACACGCGCTTCGACATCGCGTCGACGAGCAAACACTTCACCGCCACCGCGGTACTGCTGCTCGCCCGCGACGGGCTCCTCGACCTCGGGGACGACATCCGCTCCCATCTGCCTGAGCTGCGTCTGACGACGCCGGTCACCATCGCTCAGTGCCTGTTGCACACCGGTGGGCTGCCGGAATGGCTAGCGCTGGCCGAGATCGCCGGTCGACCCCTCACCAGGATCACGCAGGACCAGGCTCTCGCGTTCATCTCGGGCCTGGAAACCCTCAACTTCGCTCCCGGCTCCGAATTCAGCTACTCCAACACCGGTTACGTGCTCGTGGCCTCCCTGGTACATCGCCTCACCGGACGCACTCTCGGCGAGTTCGCCACCGAGCGCATCTTCGCACCGCTGGGGATGAGCCACACGGCGTTCCGAGAGGACAGCAGGGCGGTACTGCCACAGTTCGCATATGGCTACGAGAGCGTCGGCGACGGTTTCCGCAGAGCCGACAGCGAGGAGTGCGCGGTCGGTGACGGCGGACTCGCCACCAGCGTGAGCGAGCTGGGCCCTTGGTTCCGCTTTCTGCGGACCGGCGACGTTCTCGGCCAGGACATCCGTGACGCCCTGTTCGGTGGCAATCCGACGTTCCCCGACGGGAGCGTCGGCCCGTACACGTATGGCCTCTATCATGCGGCCCTCGGTAGCGAGCGTGTCATCGGCCACGCTGGCGCAGTCGTCGGATACCGGTCGCAGCTCTACTACTTCCCCGATCACGATCTCGGCGTCGTCGTCCTCTCGAACAACTCCGCCGTGAATCCCGGCGTGATCGCGCAGAAGGTCGCCAGGATCGCCGCGGAGATCCCCGACGCCCCCGCGCCCGTCCGTGTCGACGACACAACAGCAGCGCAGGCCGTTGACGGCTGGTGGATCATGCGCGATTCCGGTCATTCGGTGCAACTCGCCGCCGAGGCCGACGGAACCCTGACCCTGTCTGGACTCCAGAGGGGGCGCTTCACGCTTGCGACCGATGGCAGCTGGCACGGCGACGACCCCGACGACGGCCTGCAGCTCCACTTCGATGGTGACCTGCTGCGCGTGAGTACCAGGATGAGGCCGGGTCGCGACATGACGTACGAACGGTGCGCAGCACCGGATCCGTCCGCCGCCGCACCGACTGGCACCTACCTCGACGCTGAACTCGGCATCCTCGCGATCATCCACGCGGATGGGAGATTTCGCCTCGGCCTCGAGATCGCTGGTCAGCTCGAACCAGGCCCGGACAACACCTTCCGTGCCGGTCCCGCAGCACTCCGGCGCGAGGGCGACGACCTGCTGCTGAGTGGACACGGCGTCCACACGTTGCGGTTTGTCCGCCAGCCCGACGGCACCGATCTCATCGGTGTGCCCAGGGGACTCGAGAAGCCGTGAGGCCGATCCAGATCCGGGTGACCGCCGGCCGTCGTCACAGTTCAAAGATGAGCAGACGGGCACCCGGGGGCTCGCCTGGCCGGGCGACTCGCTTGGACGCCACGATGCGATCGACGCGATCGTCATCGGCCTGCGGGCGGCCAAACGTCCCTGGCCGGTGGCCGAGGACCTCGTCGAGTGCGTCGATCGTCGCCTTGAGGAGATTGTCGAGGTCTGGTGCGTTGTCGCCGACCTGGCTGGGATCAAGGCGATACTCGACATCGATACCGCCCCGGCTCGACCGCGAAACGGTCCTACCCGCGCACGCCGTTCGCACCGCAGCCTTCCAACGCTGCTCATTGTCTTCGGCCGCGAAACCCGTAGGCCGACCAACGACATCAACGGCAATGGCGGTCTTGGCCGTCGATACGGGCGACGCCTGCCCCGAAACGTCGTCGGCCGGCGGTTCCGGCATGGTCAGCGGTGGCGGTGGCGCGACGATGTAGCCATCCTCGAGCGAGCCATAGACCTGCAGGCTGTCCGGGCGGTGGTGCCAGAGCCATGCCAAGTGCGCGCAGAAGATAGCGTCCAGCTCATCCTCAATGCGGGTCACGTCGCCGGGTTTCGGATCCGCGACAATGTGAGACAGTTCCGCCCATCGTGGATGCTCACTCAAACACAACTCACCGATCGAGGCGAAGTGCCGCACCAACTGGGCGAAGCCTTCGGCCCGGGAGGGCCCCGACTTGTAGATGATCCGCTCGGCGAGACCAAACAGTCCAACCATCGCCGGATGCGGGTAGACCTCAATGCACACCGGCGCATTGACACTCCCACGCTGGGCAGGGTCCACCAACCAGCCACATCGGTCCGCGAGAGTCGCCGCACGCGGAGGATTGAACTCGGCGCGGCTTCGATTGGAGGAGTGCGCGCCGATCTTGTAACGCCAGAACGCTCGAGAGATCTCCGTCTCACATCGTCGCTGTCCCGTCTCGTTCGGCACGATCAACGGCGCATCGACCGCCGCGACAACGACCCCGCTCGCGAACGTTCGCAGCCACCCATCGATGTCGTCGTTAGTCCGGACAGCACCGGAATGAACCAATCGGCCAGCATCGTCCACCACGGCCATGCCTGTCCGTGCCCTGGGGCCCCAAGCCAAGTCGATACCGACGAAGCTCGGCGACGGCGAGGCCACGACCGAACCCTAGCCGAATACCGCCGATCCCCGAGGCCTGGCCGGCCGGACCGAAGGACAAGCGCCGTCGACACTCGGCCTCGGCGACTGCGGAACAGTCCGGTCAGTGCTTCAGAGGTCTGCACAGGTGTCGCGCCCGGACGCGACGAGAATTCCGGTCGTTGCTACAGCCACGAACTCGCGGCCTCGATCGTCAACGTAGGTTACACGTATCGCCGATGAACGGCCGACCTCGTCCGCAGTCGTCGGCTCGAGGCCAAGTACCAAACCTCGTTCTTCGCCTGGCCCGATAGTTGCGCCTGCAGCTTCTTCGCGCCCGGACCACATCAAGTCGTCCTCGCCGTACGGCGGTGGCCACTCCGCCCACACCCCAATCGTCTCCATATCCGTCGGTGTAACGAGCGCGTGGACGAGCTCGACATTGACAGGATCGTCGATCTCCACTGCTCGAAGCTCGATGTCGGCATCCGACTCATTGGTCAGCACGTTGTAGCCAAAGGTCACAATTTGCCCCGACGCCGACGGAATGCAGGTGCGACTAGAGTCTTCACCCAGCCGAAGTGGACCGCCTTCAGACGGCCCGGTCGACAGTCCGCAGCCACAGGCTGTCGCTGCGATAACAAGCCAACAGCCCACGAAGCCGCTACTTCTTTGCAACGAGCCTCCTCACAGCTCCCGAACCAGGCTTAGCATGCGTACCACACAATCTGCGCTGCGCGTCTGGCCGGGCTTGACGCCGTGCTCGACACCGGCAAGCCACAGCCCCTTCTCCAGCGTCATCAGATGAACACCGAAGTCACGGGCGATCTGCCCGATCGTCACTCCAGGCTCGCGGCTGCGCAGCACGCACTACGTCGTCACGAAACTCGCTCGGATAAGGCTTGGGCACAACGACATCCTTCTAGACCGCCCTCACAGGCAAGCCAAATCAGATGTCACCCATCCGTGCAGCACCCCCAGATCAAGCGAGAAGAACGTCCGGCTGGGCTATCGTGGGAATATGACCACGCCAGCCGAGCCACTCCGCGGCGATCACCCAGCACCACCGGCCGCCGACCCGGTAGCTATCCGGGCACGCCTAAGCTGGCGAGTCGCCGTCGAGTTCGACACCGAATGGGACATCGTCCTGGAACGGGCCAAGCAATCTAAAGACCTCACCGGCGTGCATGAGTTTCTCCGCAAGTGGCAGCACATCGCTTACACCGAGACCACAGATCCGGGCTCGTACTTCCGTGTGCTGGCCAAGGCCGAACAGATCACCCACAGCGGCCACAACCCCGATGCCGTGCCCGCAGAGCAGATGCACGAACTCATCCGGCAACGCTTGAGTTCCTAGATGTACCGCCTCATCCCGGACGCAGCCGTACTCGACCAACTCGCCGAACTCCCCAACGAAGCACTGGCTGCCTACGCTGAGATCCTCGACGTCCTTCAGCTCACACCATGGAACGGCCGTCCCCAGCATGACGCTAACCCCGACGGCGCAGTGAGGTGGTGGCCCTTCGGCCCCGACCACGCCGGCCAGATCATCTACCTCATCCATGAGGAACAACAAGAAGTCCACCTGCTGCTCATCCAATGGCTTGGCTGACACCAAACCGGCGATTCCATGCGACAACTCGGCATCTCGCCGGCCTGGTCACGCTCCAATCCCACATCTCGACCGAGTTCGGCGACGTTGAGTATCTGGGCGGTTCTGGCAGCACTGAGCTGCAGGAAGTTCCGCAGGATCTCGGGGCGCAGAGTCGACCCGGCGTCGACTCCTGCCCTCGGCGACAAGGTCGACCAGGTTACGCGACCACCGTCCCCGCGCAGGCGGCCCCAGCGTGACAGCGATCGGGCAACCACCACGCAGGACAAGATCGACGAGAGCCTTGCGATCGATGGCAGTGGCACGACGCTGCATGGTCAATGATCCATCGAACAGCCGGTCGACAATCGATGCTGCTCCAGGCTCGAGCTCTGCCATCGCGAAGGGCCACAAGGTCAGCAGCTCGATTCTCCCGGTGAGGTAGTCGGCGAGCTCCGGCACTACTTGATGTCGCGCCGAACCTGTTAGGACGTACCGACCCGGCCGACGGTCGACGTTCAGCTCGGCTTTGATTGCGGACAGCACCGGCGGCACACGCTGGAACTCTTCAACCACGACGAGCTCAGCGAGGTCGCCCACAACGCAGAAGGGTCATCCTCGGCTAGGGCGCGCACCGCTGGATCATCTAGGTCAAGCAACGTGCCACCCAGACCATCGACGATCTTACGGGCTAGAGTGCTCTTCCCCGATGTCCGCGGCCCCGTCACGGCAACCGCCGGCTGCTCCTCCAGTGCCAGAGACCACGGTCAGGAGGCGGCGATCAACATGGCCATCCGACAACATGAGCTGATCTTACCCGACAATGAGAGCCCTTTTGACCCGACAACACGATCCAGTGTTACCCGACAACGTGAGTTACCTTCGCCCGACAAACAAGGCAGACTTGTACACCTCTACCGCCGGAGCCCTACGGGCTCGTACGGGAGAATGACCTCCCCAAGATGGCGACGCGGTTCAGTCCGTAGCCCGGGCGAGGGCGGGCGTGTGGGTATCTCTTGGCGCTGCCGTCTTGGCTGGTGCCGCGGTTGGGTGGACGAACTTCCTGATCGACCTCGGCTCAACGATCTAGTCCTGGCAAGCGTCGCCCTCCGCTGGGTGGGCAACGTGGGCGCACCTGTACGACGAGTCCGTCTTCCACCTAGGTGCGAAGGAACGTCATTGATCATGTTGGAACCCCTCAACGCCGCAGTCGAGGTACTCACTTCCATCGCCGACGCGACGCCGACCCAGATCAACATCACCCCGAATGAACGCGGGCTGCCGGGTATCCGGGCGTTGCGGCGGATCGTCGGTGCGGTCATGACGATCGGGTTGATCCTGTCCGTTCTGGCGCTCATCGTCAGCGCGATCGTATGGGGCTTCGGGTCGAACTCGTCGAATCCCCACCTCTCCGGACGGGGAAAGACTGGGGTGCTCGTCTCGTGCGGCGCCGCGATCATCTGCGGCGCGTCGGTGGCGCTGATCAACTTCTTCTGGGGTGTCGGCCAGAGCGTGTAGCCCACACGTCGCCCGTGCCTACCAAACCCTGATGCCTGGAGGAGCCGTCATGGCGGTCTGCGACGTTCCCGTGATCTCGACCGTGTGCAACATCGCCGGCGAAGCCGCCGCGACGCTGGTCAGCGCACCGTTAGAATGGGTGGCCAACGCCGTCGGGAATGCCGCCGCGTGGATGTTCGAGGGACTCTGGGGACTGTTCGACACCACTACCCGCGTGGATGTCACTTCTGGTGAGTACATCGCCGTGTACAACCTGCTGTTCGGCGTCGCGATCTACCGAGCAGACGGCGAGGCCGCGTTCACCCCCCGCTCCCGACGCCCCAAGACCTCACCTGCCGCCACCCCGGCCGCCGTCGTCGAGCAGGTCCTGGGCACCGGCCGCCCCCAGGCCCACAACCCAAAACACAGAAAACCGGACCTACAAGATCGTAGGTCCGGCTGTCCTCGATGTCCTGAGACATCACACGGTCGGGCTGACAGGATTTGAACCTGCGACCCCTTGAAGTACGCCGCCGGCGCGGCGACATTTCCGGTCGTCTCGGAAAACCACGAGTCACCTCATGTTTTATCGGAATCGGCTGACTCCAATGATGAATAGGATAACCGGTCGTTTCGGGTCGTTGTGGATCGTTTCCTGTCGAATTCGATGGGAAAACGATGGGCGAGTTCACACCCTCGTTCCGACGCTGACGAGTCGGCACTCCCCCCGATGCCAATCCCCCTGTCAGTCCGGCTTCACGCCGCCACCATGAGCTCCAAACCAGCACCTTGACAGGGCGCTGTCCCCGCATGCGCGACACCGGTGACCTGACCTGTGGCGATGCATCGTCCCATTCGATACTGGCGGCAACTTGAGCCCGCATTTGGCACAAGCAGCGTCAGCTGGTCGTGATGTTGGTCCATTGCTGCGTCTCTGGGCTCCATGTGCCAGCCTGGATCTGATGCTTGAGGATCGGGTCGAACATCGCCGCTGCGGCACCGCGGCCAACATCGAGGTCACGATCGAGCCCGACAGCCGCCGCCAGTTGACCAAACGGCTCCCGCCATTGCTCAGGGGATGGCGGCAAGTGCTGTGGCTTTTTGTGGGTTGCACGCGCGGCGAACTCGTCCTCGATCGCTCGCCGCAGCTGGTCAGCATCGAGGGTAAACAAGTGGGCGATCAGCGCGAGATCGACAAGGTCCTTGGCGCGGCTGCTGACCCGCCCACCCTCATAGGTACGGCTGTAGGCGTGCAGCTTCTCCGCCGCCTGCACCGCGATCGGGATCGCCGGTTCGCTCCACGGCGAACGTGAAAAAGTCACCCTGATCGTAGACGGCTGCGTCGATGAGAACGTCGAGCAACTCGTCCTCGTCTCCCCGCCACGCCAGATCGATATCCTTGGTCGAGCGCGCACGGTCCGCCAGTCGCAAATCGAGCGCGAGCCCTCCCTTGAGCACCCACTCCCCAGCCGCCACCTCGACAAGACGAGCCAAGAACCGGTCGAACACCACACGCTTGCGGCCCCTCGTGACACGCGCACCGTCCCCACCAGCGCGGACCTTCAGGCGATCCTCCAGAGCACGGCGGAACGCCCCTGAGTTCCACAACTGATCGTTTAGTTGGGGGTTGTGTCGGGTGTTTGTGCTGGTGAGGGAGTTGTGGCGTCCGGGAACGGGGTACTAATCGGGGTGGTTATGGTGGGCTGGTGCGTCCCTATATCCGTCGAGTGAGGACTGCGTCCGGGGCGACGGCGGTGCAGATAGCGGAGAAGGTGAGGGGCAGGACCGAGATCCACAAGCACATCGGTTCGGCTCACACCGAGGCAGAGCTAGCTGCGCTGCTCCTCGTTGCCCATGACGAGCTTGCTCGGCTCAACCCTGGTCAGGGCACTTTGGATCTTGGCTTGGAGGCTGTGACCGCTGGCGCGGCGTCTGCTGTGGTCGAGTCGATGGCCAGCCGGATGTTGACCGAGACGATCCGGACCGCGTACGCCCGGCTCGGGTTCACTGACGCGATCGGTGATGAGGTGTTCTACCAGCTGGTGCTGGCTCGGCTGGTGGAGCCGACGTCGAAACTCGACAGCATCCGGGTGCTGGACGAGCTCGGGTTGGACGCTGCGCATCACAACACGCTGCTCAACGCGCTCAAACGTGCCAGGGACCGTGACTACCGGGGCCAGGTGGCCAAGGCCTGCTTCGCCCATAGTGCGGCTACGAGTGGCCTGGCGTTGTGCTTGTACGACGTCACCTCGTTGCATTTCGAGGCTGAGCACGAGGACGAGTACCGCAAGGTGGGCTACTCCAAGCAACGCCGGGTCGATCCGCAGATCATTGTGGGGCTCCTGGTGGACCGGTCGGGGTTTCCGCTAGAGATCCATTCCTACCAGGGCAATACGGCCGAGACCCACACGATCGTGCCCGTGGTGAAGGAGTTCCAGCAACGCCACAACATTGCTGACATGGTCGTCGTCGCTGATGCCGGGATGCTCTCGGCCGACAACCTTCAGGCTCTCGATGACGCGGGTATGCGGTTCATCGTCGGGTCCAAGGCGACCAAGGCACCCCAGGACTTGGCCAAGCATTTCCGCTGGCACGGCACCCACCACGACGACGGGCAGACCGTGGATACGGTCACGATGCGTCACGGCCGCCCAGATGCGAAACGGACGATGACACGGGCCGAGCCGGTCTGGGACCCGCACGAGCACCCGGACCAATGGCGAGCGGTGTGGCAGTACCGCCGCAAACGGGCCCTGAAGGATCAATCGACGCTGAACAAGCAACGCAACCGGGCGATCGCGATCATCGATGGGCAGACCAAACCGAAGAAGGCCCGCTTCGTCAAGGAGACGAACAAAGACAGGGAGTTCGACCAGGCCACCTACGACCGGGCGATGGAACTCGTCGGCTGGAAGGGATACTGCACCAACATTGAAGCCAGCATCATGCCCGCCGCCGAAGTGGTCTCCTCCTACCACCAGCTCTGGCACGTCGAACAATCGTTCAGAATGTCGAAAAGTGACCTGCGCGCCCGGCCGATCTTTCACCGCGTCAGAGACGCCATCGAAGCGCACCTGACCATCGTGTTCACCGCACTAGCCATCGCGCGCTACATGCAATCAGCCACCGGCCTGAGCCTGAACAAGATCATACAAACGCTCCGACCACTACGCGATGTCACCATCAACATCAACGGACACAAGATCACCGCAACACCCCAGACCAGCGACACCGCCACGCACATCCTCACAGCCCTCGGCATCGACCCCGGGTACTAAAGTTGTGGAACTCAGGTCGAACACTCGGTTCTAGGCTGCGAGACGGGATAAATTCTTCCGAAATCACTTGACTAGATTTGTTAACAGACCGTACTATCCCCCATAGGGGTCGGACACGAGGTCCGACATGGAGGGGCGATACCAAAACATGGTGGGAAAAACTGTCGCAGTCTCTGCGGTATTGTGTTCGACAATCATCTCATCAGTTGCTCTTACTTCAGCAAACGGCGAGACAAATGAAGTGCCCAATTCGGAAATCACCCATGCGCCGACACATGAATATAACGACCTGCACGCAGCCGCAGAATCGTATGCTTCCGACTATGATGTTTCGGTAACCGAAGCCCTGCGCCGCCTCCAAGCACAAGAGGCAGCAGACGATACGTGGAACAAACTAGCGGCCCTGGCCCCAGAAAGGCTCGTGAGCATTCGATTAGAGCACAGCGAGGACGACATAGCACTCGTAGCTCGATTCACCGGCAACAACGAAATCGATGTTCCAGACGAAATCATCGTTGATTCGCCGATTAAGATCGGAACGGTACATGGGTACCACCGAAGAGCTGACGACGTGAATCGCGATCTCGCAACAATGCTTCCAGACATATTCGAATCCCATCCAGACTTAGATGGAATATACTACGATGAGACGATCGAGACACTAATACTCGAGTACAGCGGCCCGCGAACTCTTGATCACGAATCCTCGGTGAACGACATCTCACGGAAGACGGGCCTCCCCACAGCCATAGAAAGTTATGCAGATCCGACGGAAAACGGGAACCGTGGAGGGCTGAGCCTGACCTCCTGCACAAGTGGATTTACTGTGCGAAACCCTGCTGGAACCCGCGGCTTCCTAACAGCAGGACACTGTTCGAGAAGTCAATCCTATCAACTCTTCGGATCAAGTACCTGGCATAGCACGACGTTTCGCTCGGAGCTATTCAACGGCTATGCGGACGTGCAATGGCATTCGATATCCGGAAGGACCGTCTTTCCTTCATTCTTTATGAGCAGCACCAGCACCCCGACTTCACTAACAGGGTACACAATGCGCGGCAACCAAGGTGGCAAATACGTTTGCCACCGGGGCAAGGCCACCCGATATAGCTGCGGCACGGTCAATCATACAAGCTATGCGCCGGGAAATAATATTTGCAACGGGCCATGCAGCAACACGTATGTTCGCACAGCCGGCTCACAACTGCGCTGTTATCGAGGCGACAGCGGCGGTCCCGTAGCGCTAGGCGGTTCGGCTTATGGCATATACAAAGGACAGTCAAGCTCAGGAACCTCAGCCAGTAACTGCAACTTCATGTTTCACATGCCGATTCAGTATGCATTCAACTTGGGCATTAGCCTACTGATGTAACTAGCGCACAAACCGCAACTACCTTTAGTGAGTATCCATGCAACTCCGCTACGCAGTTTCGACAGGAATCTTATTCCTTCTACTTGCAGGCTGCAGTGGCACTGCACCAACAGGCGAGCCAGATCGAGATTCAGGCGAGGATACGATTGAAGTCGAGGCTGACGGGCCACTACTCACCTATAAACCTTCCAGCACCGACTCGCTCGGGGCCGAACTCATCGGGACTCTTGCTCTGGAAGATGGATGTCTCCGAGTCATCTCATCAGATGCAGGAGCCCAGTCTTGGACCGTAGTTTTCCCGTCTGCAACCTGGAACTCGAGCAACAGGACCGTGGACGTCGCCGGTCTAAAGCTGACGGTTGGCGAGTCAGTCGTGCTAGGCGGCGGCTACATGGAGCCGGGGCACCTCAACGCAGAGTACCCGGACCATGAGTGCTTGACCGAGGACTATTTCTTCGCTGGTACGGTTGACCGGCACGCTTGATGAGCAACTCCTTGCGGGCGCGCTGACCGGCTAACAGGGCATCGCGGTTTATCGTTCACTTCGCCAACGACTGATGTCGTTGGAGCGTCTCCCCGATCGAGTTTCGATCGGGGAGACGTTGCGTCCGGACTGTTATTCAGCAAGACGGCGGTTACCGCGTTCAATATTGCCTTCGGATTGCTGCGTGACCTGGAATTGGCCGCTCCCGCTGTGTCCGACCCGGCACACCAGACGCGCTTTTCGTCGACGTGCAGCACTACCACTAGCTGCATCGTGCCCCGCAAATACCTCTCAGGAAAGGCACCGGAAGTTACCGATGCACGCGAGATAGACAGCCAATCTACCTGTTCCCGATCATACCGCGAGGTTCCTTAACCGCCTTGCTGCTCCACCTCACTATCGGCTGGACGCACAGCAGTGCACACCGATCAGGGGTGCTTGGCGCAAATCATCTCGCTGATCCATGGCAGCGTCTACGCGGCACAGCATAAATCAGCGCATCAGTCGCCTCACAGGCGCCGCGTTAAACGGCCGGGCCCACGCTTCAACACCAGACCCTGTCGGGGGTGAGTATCTGTTTTCCGTCGGTGCAATCCCGTCGCTGGGTCTGTCCGATGAGGCGTTGGCGGCTCGACGGTGTCGGGCCGCGGTACCTCAAGATCGGCAGCGTCTACCGCTACCCCGCCGATGGCCTCGAAACGTGGATCGCCGAGAACCTGTCGGGTCGGGCGGTGTGATGGCACGTTCGGAAAAGCTGCCCCCGCTGGGGGTGCGACTTACAGTCGATGTCGAAGAGGTCACGCGGGTCGAGGGAACGGTCTTCAAAGCGAGGGTGCGTTGGACTGATCCGGTGAGCGGCAGACGCGACGGCACGAAGCGTGTGCACGAGACACGGGGCGACGCCGCGGCTTGGATCGAGCGCATGCGCCGTACAGCAACAACGGGAATTGATCCGGGTCAAAGCCTCTCAGATTACGTGGAGAGCATCGGTGACCGGTGGGCACGTGGGATCGACTCAACGTCAACCTATGACCCGTATTCGGCAGGTTTGCGGCTGCGTGTGATGCCGACGCTTGGACACCTGCCGGTCGCCATGATCACCGCCGGGCTCGTTGATCGCGCCATCGATGAATGGGAACAGCAACACGGTCGCTCCACAGTGAAGAACTCCATCGCCCCTCTCGTGCTTGTACTCGATCAAGCAGTACGCGACGGACTGATCGATCGAAACCCCGCCAAGGATCGGGCCCGACGGACGAACGTCGGCAGATCGGCGCAGCATGACAGTGAACCGCCCAATCCACGCGATCTCGCACTGCGCGACACGACCGATCTTGACCGGCTTGTCGCGGCCCTCATCGAAAAAGGTCACCACCAAAGCTGGGGCGACACGGCGACCTTGCTGGCCACCACCGCAGCAAGGATCAGCGAAATTGCGGGACTACGCGTCGGCGATATCGACTGGAAACAAATGCTCATCAACATTGAACGCCAAACCTATCCCGGCCGTGGTGGGTTAGTGACCAAACCGACCAAAGGCCGCAGACGAAGGCAAGTACCCATCATCACGCCGTTAGTCCCGACCCTCGAACGGCTGACACGAGGCCGCACCGCCGAAGACCGCCTCGTGCACGGACCTCGGGGTGGCACCATCACCACAGCAACCCTGCGCGACGCCACCGACTGGGACACCGTGGTCACTGAACTCGGCTACCCGGCACTCGTACGTCACGGCCTTCGGCACACGGCGCTGACCTGGATGGCAGATGCGGGCATTGATCTCCATATCCTGCAACGCGTCGCTGGCCACCGAGATCCTGCCGTGACATCGCGCTATCTACATCCCGACCATCGAGCACTAGCCGCTGCAGGCGACGCGTTCTCTACTTGGTGGTCCCCATCTGGTCCCCAACAGCCAGGGCTGCGACTGATCAAGAGTGAGACCCCAGAGATGTGAATTGCCCCGCTGACCTGTGCCAGCGAGGCAATTTCAGAACGTCGGGCTGACAGGATTTGAACCTGCGACCCCTTGACCCCCAGTCAAGTGCGCTACCAAGCTGCGCCACAGCCCGCGGCCCGACGTATCGCCGGGACCATCGAGAACTCTACACCAGCACGGCCGGCCACCGCGAAGCGGAGCCGCGGCCCCCGCCCTGCCGTTGATCATGGGCATGTGCCGCCTATTGGACGCCGAAAAGGCGGCACGTGCCCATGATCAACGCGGGTGCGGCGAGTGATGGCGGACCGGCGGGGCGGGGTGAGGTGGTGAGGAGGCCCCTCACTCCCAGCGGAAGGTACGGGCGGCAATGAAGCCAACGACGACGGCCCATGCGACCAGCACGGCCAGGTGCAGCGCACTCGGCCAACCGCCATGAATCCAGGCTTCGGACAACGCCTCGACGGCCGCGCCGGTGGGCGTGAAGTCGGCGATGGCCCGCACACCCGACGGCATCGTGTCGCCGGGCGTCCAGACACCTGCGAAGAACAGCAACGGGAAGTACGTGCTCATGCCGATGGCATTGGCGGCCTTGCCGTTCTTCGCGAGAGCGCTGATCAGCAACCCCACAGAAAAGCACGCGACGGTTCCAGCGGCGAAGGCCACGAGCGAGCCACCGATGTTCCCCGGCCGTTCCACATCGAGGACCAGCAGGGCTGCGGCGATGGCCACTGCCGAGCCGATGACCAGGATGACCATGTTCACGATCAGCTGCGCGTTCAGCAGTACAGAGGGTGGCGCCGGGGTGGTCGCAAGCCGTCGCAACACGCCTTCGGCCCGGTAGGCGGCCAGGTAGGCGGGAAGGATAGCTATGGCGACGGTGACGATGGCCAGCGTCAAAGCTACTGGCGCATACACGTCGACCGGGCGCAACCCGCCCAGATCGGGATCCGCCTCCCGGAAATCCGGCATGAGCGAACCGAGACCGACGAGCAGCAGCGTCGGAAAGATCAGCCCGAAAAAGATCGTCGCCGGGTCGCGCAGCAAGAGCTTCGACTCAACCGCTGTGACCTTGGTGAGGATGGACGGGTAACGGATCTTGCTCGCTGTGTGTTGCGCTGTGGTCGTGGACATCGTGTTCACCCCTGATCTTTCTGCTGGTCTGCCGCGTCGAATTGCCACCCGGTCAGCGCGACGAAGGCATCTTCGAGATTGGCCTGGTCCACCCGCATGTCGATCGGCGCCACCTGTGCGTTGTTCAACGCGGTGACAACCAGCGGCACGACGTCGCCGGCGCCGGCGACCACAAGGTAGTCGCCGTCCCACGTCACACTGCTGACGCCGGGTACAGCGGCCAGTACGGATTCGTCGAGACGCGACGATGGCCGGAACCGGATCTTCTGCTCGCCGCCTACCTGCTGAACCAGACCGTCGGGCGTGTCTATTGCGACGACGCGGCCCCGGTCGATCAGCGCCAGGCGATCGCACAGCCGCTCCGCTTCGTCCATGAAGTGCGTCACCAGCACGATGCTCACCCCGCGGTCACGGACGCTTTCGATCAGCGCCCAGGTGTCGCGGCGTGCCTGCGGGTCCAGGCCCGTTGTCAGCTCGTCGAGCACGGCGATTTCCGGGTTGCCGACCAACGCCAGCGCGATCGACAGGCGCTGCTTCTGACCACCGGAGAGCTTCCGGTATTGGGTGTCGCGTTTACTTGCGAGCCCGAGGAGCTCTATCAGTTCGTCTCCGTCTGCCGGGTTCTCGTAGAACGAGGAATAAAGGTCGATCGCCTCAGCGACCTTGAGTTTCTCCTGCAGAGCGCTCTCCTGCAGCTGCGCCCCGAGACGCTGAGTGAGTGCTGTTCGGTCACGTGCCGGATCCAGGCCAAACACGCGTACCGTGCCTCCGTCAGGCTGGCGTAGTCCTTCGATACATTCCACGGAGGTGGTTTTGCCGGCTCCGTTAGGTCCAAGGATGCCGAATATCTCGCCCTTGTCTACGGAGAACGAGACGTCGTCGACGGCGACGTGTTCCCCATAGCGCTTGTGCAGGTTCTCGACCTCGATGATGGTCATCGTTATCCCCTTGCGTCGTCGTAGTTACTTCGTCGTATTCAGAGGCCATGAGGCCGTTTATTGTTTGATGGCCAGACGCCGGGTCAGGAAGTAGATGAGGAACACCGCTCCGGCCATGATCGCCAGAACAGCGGGTATCACGAATGGGAGCGGCAGCCGTTCGTAGCCGGTGTTGTCCATCAGCAAGCCGCCGATCCAGGAGACCGACGTCAGGGCCTCGACGGCCAGGGCCGGGAGCACGGTGAGCGGCAGGAGGAACGTGCCGATCCAGCCGCCGTAGCGGTAATAGGTGTAGCCGATCAGCCATCCGGCCACCATGTGGCTCGAGATGAGGATGGCGAACTCGCCGACGACCGCCACGACGTTCTCCGGGCCGTCGAACAGGTGCGGGAAGGTATAGGTGGGTACGTGCCCGGCCCAGCTGTAGGCCCACTTCTCAACGACGAGACCAATCGCCCCTACGACGGCCAGGCCTAACGTCGCACCAGTGATCATCAAAGCGGCGCCAACGGTGAACTCTCGCCGGGTGACGCCGTTCGCCACGTAGGCAGGTAGCAGCGCGGGCACCAGCATGACTCCGATAGACATCGGGAAGTACCTCATCGGCTGCTCCGAGAACTCCCAGACGCTCGCCCACGCGCCGTCGTCGCCCATGCCGTCAACAATGGCCTGGAAGACACCGAAGGCGATGAAGATCAAGACGATGACCAGCAGGAACCCCAACGTCACGTAGGTCATGAACTGGCCGAGTTCACGCGCACACCGCAGTTCACGCCGGTAGCGGCGGCGGGTTGCCACGAGTGTTGTCATCATCGCTGCTCTCCTCCGCCGTTGGTCAGGTGGATGAAGAGGTCCTGTAGTCCGACGGGACCCAGTTCGACCCCGGCGGCGCGCGCCTTGGCTCGCTTGTCTTCGTCGATCTGACCGAACACCGTGGTCGATTTCGTCCCACCCAGCTGCTGGTGGTTCAGGACGGTCAGGCCCGAGGTGAACTCGTCGACGCTGGATGCCGGGCCTGTGACGCTCATGCCACGCCGGAGCAGCGTGTCCGTCTCATCGTGGGCCACCAGCCGGCCTTGATCGAGAATCAGGACTTCCTCGAACAGCCTCGACACCTCTTCGATCAGGTGGGTGGACATGATGATGGTCCGCGGCTGCTCCATGTAGTCCCGCAGCAGCTCGTCGTAGAAGGCGTAGCGCGACGGCGCATCCAGGCCGAGGTAGGACTCGTCGAACATGGTCACCGGTGCCCTGGTGGCCATCCCAACGGTGATCCCGACCGCGGACTGCTGTCCCCGCGACAACGAGCTGACCTTCTTCTTCATCGGCAGTTCGAACATGTCGGCGAGGCGCTCGGCATACTCGGCATCCCAATGCGGCCGGAAGTTCGACGACATCTTCAGCACGTCTTGCACCTTTGCCCCGTCCACGACGTTCCCGGCCTCGCGGATCAAACAGACCTGCTCGGTGACCCGGCCGTTCTCGAACGGCTCCCGACCGTCAACCAGCACAATCCCGTCGTCCGCCGCGCGAAAGGCCGCGATGATCGACAGCAGGGTCGTCTTGCCCGAGCCGTTGCGGCCGAGCAGGCCGTAGATCTTGCCGCCGGTGAGGCTGAACGACAGATTGTCGAGAGCGACCACGTCGCCGAACCTGGCGGTCAGGTTGCGGACATCGATGCCATGCGTCACTGCGCTCCTCCCCGTGTGTCCTCCGGCACCTGGGTGCCCGTGGTCTCCTCGCCGTTGTGCTGCGGGCCGGCCTGGATGCGGTCGACGATCTCCTCGAGCGGAATACCGATGACCCGCGCCTCGTCGACCATCGGGTCGACGACCTCGGCGAAGAACCGTTCCCGGCGTTCGGTCAGCAGTCGCTGCCGTGCGTCCGGGCTGACGAACATGCCGATCCCCCGCCGCTTGTAGAGCACACCCTCATCGACCAATTGGGCGAAACCCTTGGCCGCGGTGGCCGGATTGATCCGGTAGAAGGCCGCGTACTGGTTGGTGGACATGACTTGATCGTCCGCTCCTAGCGCACCGCTGAGGATGTCGTTCTTGATGGCCTCCGCGATCTGGTAGTAGATCGGGCTCCGATCGTCGAACATGACACCCCCTTCTGCGAGGCTCGCCTCGAACCGCTAGTTACTCGGTTCATTACTTGACTAATGAACCATAGCACCAAGGGGGCTCTAGTACGCAACGCTGCCGCGGTTGTCGCCTGATCGGCCGCGTAGTGACCACACGTCGGCGTTGGAACGGCCTCAACAGCCGTGGACGAACTAGCTAACGATGGAGGCTAAGTGGGCGGTGCACTAAACGGAGAGCTGAGCCGCGGCAGCCTGGGCGTGCTGCGCACCCTCCACGTCGCCGGCGCTGGTCAGCAGCTCGGCGTGCCAGCTAAGACAATGCAACGCCTCCAGGCGCACGTCCTGATCCACCATCGCGTGTGGCATGAGCCCACTCACGACGGCCGCCATCCAGCCGGCGAAGTCCAGCGCACAGCCTCGAAACCCGGCGATCTCCGTCGCGCGCGAGCACCGCATCAGCATCCGTGCCCACGGCACACCAAACTCGGCGAGCTGGAGGCGCAGCTGCGAGACGCCCTCCTCCGAGGCCAACGCGAGCAACGCGTGCGCCTCCAACGCGATCCGCATCGCCGTCCACTCGTCGTGGTCGATGACCCGGTCCACGATCTCGGCCAGATGGGCACCGATGCCGGGCGCGAGCTCGATCGAGATCCGGTCGGCGGCCGTGACGATCGCACCGTCCTGCGCCGGCTTGGTCAACAGCCCCCGAAGTTGGTGTTCACCGACTCGGTCGAGGGCCTCCGCCAACGTCAGGTTGGCCCGGATGTGGTCCGGGCCGGGCAAGTTCAGCCGTTCTGCCGTCGCCGCCGGATCGCCGGACGCGCGGGCGGCCGCCGTGCTCGCCTCCCTGACCTGAGCCGCCAGGCCACCTGCGGCCTCGGCGATCTCCGTCCGCCCGTACGCGTGGTGGATCGACTCAGACACCTCTGCGGCCAGGCGGAACATCGCCCCGTGCAGGGCACGCGTGGACGCATCGGCGTTGGCCTCGTCCGAACGCTCCAGGTAGATCCGGATCGAGTGGTCCGCCGCGGCCGCCGCCGCGTCTGGGTCGCCATAAGTCAGCGTCACCAATGAGCACTGTGCCAGCACCCGCGCGAGGTCGAGCGCCAACGGATCGACGTCGTCCTCGGTGCAGTGCTCCTGGTAGACGACCACCGCCGCTTGGGCGTCGACCAGGGCGGACGCGCGATGACCCAGCTGGGTGTGCGCCCGGGCACGCCGCATCCGCACATCCGCCACCTGTGGCTGATCCGCGTCGGCCGCCACCAGGTGTTCATGCGCCTCGTCGAGCGCGTCCACCGCGTCGCCCCATGCGCCGGCCTCCATCAACAGCTCACCGAGCATGGAGAGAACGCTCCCCAGCTCCAACGGATGGTGGGCGTCGGCCGGCTCAGCAGCCATCCGTTCGCGTACCGCATCCGCGGCTACGCGGTGATGGTGGATGGCACCGCCGATATCGCCACGCGACAACGCCTCCGTTCCGGCCTCGAGCGCCTGCCGACTCTGCTGTTGTCTCCTCTTCGACCGTTTGCCGAACACCGCGCGCCTCTCCTCCCCACCAGTCCGACGGCCCCGCGCCAGTGATTCAGCGGCGAGACCGGCGCTCCCGCACCCGCATCGACAGCTCGATGGGGGTGCCGGCGAACCCGAACTCCTCACGCAGCCGCCGCTCGATGAACCGGCGGTACGACGCCTCGAGGAACCCGCTGGTGAACAGCACGAACCGGGGTGGGCGGACGTCGGCCTGGGTGCCGAACAGGATGCGTGGTTGTTTGCCGCCCCGCAACGGATGCGGATTGGCCGCCACCAGCTCGCCGAGGAACGAGTTGAGCCGCGCCGTCGGCACCCGGGTGCCCCATCCTTCCAGGGCCGTGTCCATCGCCCGGACCAGCCGATCGACGTGCCAGCCGGTCAGCGCGGACACGTTCACCCGCGGCGCCCACCGGACCCGCACCAGCTGGCGGTCGATCTCCCGTTCCAGGGTCTCGCGGCGTTCTTCGTCGAGCAGGTCCCACTTGTTGTAGGCGAGCACCAGCGCCCGGCCGGCCTCTTCCACCATGGAGATGATCCGCAGGTCTTGCTCGGCGAGGGGTTCGCTGGCATCGACCAGTACGACGGCGACCTCGGCGCGTTCCAGCGCGGTGGCCGTGCGCAACGACGCGAAATATTCGGCGCCGGACGCTTCCCGGACCCGGCGGCGGATTCCGGCGGTGTCGATGAACCGCCACTCCCGATCGCCCAGGACCACCATCTCGTCGACGGGGTCGACGGTGGTCCCCGCCACGGAGTCGACGACGACGCGGTCCTCCCCCGCCAGCTTGTTCAGCAGACTGGACTTGCCGACGTTGGGTTTACCCACCAGCGCGACCCGCCGGGGTCCGGACTCCACGTCGAAACTCTCCGCCGGGGCGTCGGGCATCGCGGCCAGGACGGCGTCGAGCATGTCGCCGCTGCCCCGTCCGTGCAGCGCCGAGACCGCGTGCGGCTCCCCCAGGCCAAGGTTCCACAGCGCCGTGGCGTCGGCCTCGCCGGACGGACCATCGACCTTGTTCGCGGCGAGGATCACCGGCTTACCCGCCCGTCGGAGCACCCGGCCAACGGCCTCGTCGGCATCAGTAGCGCCGACGACGGAGTCCACCACGAAAACGACGACGTCGGCGGCGGCCACCGCCACCTCGGCCTGGGCGGTGATCCGCGCGGCCATACCTTCGCCCTCGGGATCCCAGCCGCCGGTGTCGAGGAGAGTGAACGCTCGACCGGCCCAGGCCGCCTCGTAAGCGACCCGGTCACGGGTGACCCCGGGGACATCCTCGACGACGGCTTCACGCCGCCCAAGAATCCGGTTGACCAGCGTCGACTTTCCCACGTTGGGCCGGCCGACCACGGCCACGACCGGCAACGGACCGGACGTGTCCAGGTGGTCGGTCGCCTCGGTGGGCTCAGTCACGGCGTCTCCTCGTCATAGGGCTCATTACTTCTTCCGATTGTTCCGCAGCAGCGTGTACGCCGACTCGCGATGAGCGAGCATCACATCGCGCAGCTGCGTCGTCATCGCCTCCAGAGCCGACTTGGTCCGTCGCCCCGCCGCGTCCGGCAACGTGATCGGGGCGCCGAACACGACGTCGAGCTTCGCCCTCGGCCGGGGCAGACCGGCCACGGTACGCCCACGGGACCCGGTACCGCCGATGACGACGGGCACTACGGGCGCGCCGGAACGCAAAGCGAACCACACCAGCCCGGTGCGCATCTGGCTGAAGTCTCCGGCGCCGCGAGTGCCCTCGGGGAACACGACGAGCACGCGGTCGTCCTCGAGCACGCCCAGGCCAGCCTCGAGCAGGTTGCGGCCGGGTTCGTCGCGGTCCAGCGGGATCTGCCCGACGCTGCGCAACACCCAGCCGATCGGGCCACGGAATAGCTCCTGTTTGGTCAGGGTGTGGATCGGCCGGGGGCACGTCGCCATCAACAACGGCGCGTCGAGAAACCCGGTGTGGTTCGGGGCCAAGATCACCGGCCCAGACTCCGGCAGGTTCTCCGTCCCATACCGGCGCACCGACCAGAACAGGCGGGCGAGGATCGCAGCCAGGCGGCGACCGAAGGCGGCGCCCAGTCTGCCGGGCACGCCTGACGTTGGTTTCATGGTGTGATCCCGGTCCGTTTCTCCACCAGCTCCAGTACTGCCCCCACGGTCTCATCCAACGTCAACTGGGACGAGTCGACGACGTCGACGCCGTCGGCTGCCTCACGGAACCGGGCCACCGTGGAATCGTCGGCGTCCCGGCGGGCCACTTGGTCACGCGTCGCGTCGAGGGCGCCGGCGTCGACCGTGCCATGTAACTCCTGCGCTCGACGGGCGAGCCGGGTCTCCTCGCTCGCCGTCAGCAGCACCCGCACCGCAGCGTCGGGAGCCACCACCGTGGTGATGTCGCGTCCCTCGATCACGACACCGCCCTGCGCGGCGACGTGCTGCTGGCGGGCGACGAGGTCGGCACGCGCGGTCAGATTGGTGGCGACCTTGCTCACCTCGGCCGAGATTCGGCTCTCCCGGATGGCAGCAGCGACATCGACGTCGCCCACGTGAACCGTCGGCGTCACCGGGTCCAAGCCCACCCGCACCGGCGCCTGCGGCGCCAACTGCCCCACACGTCGAGTGTCGGTGAGATCAACCCCCTGCTCGAGCAGCCACCACGTGACCGCGCGATACATGGCCCCGGTGTCGAGGTAGCGCAGATGTAATGCGGCCGCGACGCGGCGAGCCACGCTGGACTTGCCGGATCCGGACGGGCCGTCGATGGCCACGACAAGGTTGGGCGACGAATCGGTCGAATCGGAGGGCACGTCGAGAAGGGTAATCCGTCCGGGGCCAATCATGTAGCTGCCCCTGCCTTCCGGCGTGCCTCGCCCCTCCACCGCGGCCTCTTAGGCATGGACGTGCCAGCCGCGCTCCACCAAGGCGGTCCGCAACGGCTGATCGGCACCCGCGCGGACGTCGATCTCGACCAGGCCCACCGGCTGCCCCGGGCTGTGGTCGATACGGACATCCTCGACGTTGGCTCCAGCCGCACCGACGTCAGCGAACAGCTGCGCCAACTGACCTGGCCGATCGTCCACCATGACCGCGACCGTGACGAACTCGGTGTGGGCGGCACCGTGTTTGCCGGGCAGCCGGGCCCGTCCGTCGACACCGCTGCGCATGATCTGGTAAAGGTCCGACCGCCCCGGCTCCGAGCCCTCCAGGGCGTCCAGCAGCCGGTCGAGGTCACCGCGCAGATCGGTGAGCACCGCCCGCACGGCCGTGGCGTTGGCCGCGAGAATCTCCGTCCAGAGCGCTGGATCGCCGGCCGCCACCCGGGTCACGTCGGCCACACCGGGGCCGGCCAGCCGCACCTCGTGTGCAGGGGCATCCGCCAGCCTGGCTGCCATGAGCGCCGCCACCAGGTGTGGGGTGTGGGAGACGAGGGCGACGGCGTCGTCATGGTCGTTGACGGTCATCGTCACCGGTGCGGCACCCACCAGTCGGGCCACGGCCAACGCCCGGGTAACCGCCTGTTGATCGGTGTGCTCACCGGGACACAACACCCACGGCCGGCCGTCGAACAGGTCGGCCAGCGCGCCGCTGGGCCCGGAGATCTCCCGCCCAGCCATGGGATGCCCGCCGACGTAACGGCCCGAATCTCCGAGCCGGGCCCGAACCTGCTCGGCCGGGAGTCTCTTCACACTGGCGACGTCGGTGGCATAGTCGGCATCACCACGTTCCAGGACGTCGGCTACCACCGGCCCGACGGCCTCCGGCGGCACCGCGACCACGGCCAGCGCCGCCGGGCCCTCCCCCGGCTCCTCGACCCGGCCGGCCCCCATCCGCACCGACTCCCCCAACACCTCGGCTTTGGTGTCGCGCAGCCGGACGTCGACGCCGGCCCGCCGCAGCGCCAACCCCACCGACGTGCCGAGCAGGCCGGTGCCAACCACCAGCACCCCACCCGCCAAGGCGCTCAAGCCGTTGCCGGTGGATCCTCCGGGGGGCGACGCTGCGCCGGTCATCAATCGTCCTCAGCGAGGTCGTCACGGAGCACCGTGGTGCCATGCAGATACACGTGCCGGATCTCGTCTCGCCGCCGGTCCGTCTCGATGTGGGCCATCAATCGCACGACGCGGGGCATCGCCCCCTCGACGTCGAGCTCCTGAGCGCACATCAGCGGGACGTCGGTGATCCCGAGAGCACGCACCGCCGCCGCGGGAAACGCCGAGCGCACGTCCGGGGTGCCGGTGAGGAAGATGCTGATCACATCGTCCGAGGTCAAGTCGTTGCGCTTGAGGACAGCCTGCATCAGCTCGGCCGTCCGCTCCAGCAGGTGCTCGACCTCGTCGACGTCGAGCTGCGTCGCGCCCCGCACCGCCCTGATGGTCACCATTCCCCCGTTCTCACCGCGCACATCATCCGATGACTCGCTTCCCGGCACGTTTACAACAGTGCACCGTACCTGGTCTCCTATTGTCCGCCCGAATCGACCGTGCGGCCGACGGCCTAGCCCACCGCCGCGCGATCGCCAGAGCGACAACAAGCCTCCTTACGGCCACACCCCGCCGCGCAACAAGCTTCCTTACTGTCGCCATAGCGACAACAAGCCTCCTTACGGCCACACCCCGCCGCCTAACAAGCTTCCTTACTGTCGCCATAGCGACAACAAGCCTCCTTATGGCCAGCTGCGGGATGGTGGCTGCCAGCTGTGAGGGTCCGGTAGCCGCCGGCAACGGGGTGGCAGCCGCTGCCGGACCCGGCAGGCTGATCCGGCGCGTGGTCAGAGGCCGACGTCGCGATACAGACCGGCGATCTCTTCACGATTCAACGGCCGGGACTTACCCGGGCGTAGGTCACCCAGCGCTACGGTCCCGACGTGGGTCCGGACCAGCCGATGGACCGGATGGCCCACCTCCTTGAGTAGGCGCCGCACAATGTGCTTACGCCCCTCGTGCAACACGACCTCCACCATGACCCGCGCGCCCACGCGGTCGACCACCCGGAACGACGTCACGTGTACCGGCCCGTCATCCAGGGTGATGCCGTCGCGTAGCTGCCGGCCGACCGCAGGCGCCACCGGGCCCGGCACCTCGGCGACGTAGGTTTTGAACACCTCGTAGCTCGGGTGGGCCAGCCTGTGGGCGAGCTCGCCGTCGTTGGTCAGCAGGATCAACCCCTCGGTGTCGGCGTCGAGCCGGCCGACGTGAAACAGCCGCTCCTTCCGGCCACCGAGGTAATCGGCGAGACTGGGCCGACCTTCGGGGTCGCTCATGGTGCTGACGACGCCGCGGGGTTTGTTCAGCGCCAAATGCACCAGACCGGCCTCCGCCGTGGTGATCCGCATCCCGTCGACCTTGATGACGGCCGCCGCGGGGTCGACCCGCAGACCCATGGTGCGCACGATCTCGCCGTCTACCTCTACCCGGCCAGCGGCGATCAGCACCTCACACGCTCGCCGGCTGCCTACGCCGGCCCCGGCGAGTACCTTCTGCAGCCGGACACCGTCGTCCGCGTCACTCATCCGGTGTCGCCACCGGGGTCACACCGGATACCTCGGTGCCGCCGTCATCGGCGCCACCAGGTTCGCCGGCGTCGTCATCAGTGGCGTCGTCCGCGTCGGTGTCAGTGGCGTCGTCCGCGGTCAGCTCAACCTGCTGCCGGGCCCGCCGGTCCACCGGCTCCGGTTCAGCGTCGATCTCGTCGACATCGGGCAGGTATTGCGCCAATGGTGGCAGCTCTGCCAAGGATGTCATTCCCAGGCGTTCGAGGAAGTACGACGACGTGCGGTACAACGTCGCGCCAGACTCGGTGTCGACGCCGGCCTCCTCGATCAGCCCACGGGTAGTGAGCGTACGGACGACGCCGTCGCAGTTCACGCCGCGCACCGCGGACACCCGGGCCCGGCTCACCGGCTGGCGATACGCCACGACCGCCAACGTCTCCAGCGCCGCCTGGGTGAGTTTGGCCTGCTGGCCGTCGAGCACGAACCGCTCCACGACGGCGGCACATTCCGGGCGGGTGTACAACCGCCAGCCGCCGGCCACGTTGCGAAGGTCGAACCCGCGCCCGGCCTCGGTGTATTCGGCCGATAGCTGGCGCAGCGTCGCCGCGACGTCCTCCCGGGGTGTCTCCAGCACTTGGGCCAGCGTGACCTCGTCGATGGGTTCGTCCACCACCAGCAGGATCGACTCGATCGATGCCGACAGCGTTGGCTCGCCGGGCCCAGGGCCAGTCTGCTCACCGGTATGAGCGGCCTGGGTCAGGTGCTCAGTCATCCGTGGTCTCCCCCGCGGCCAAATTGGGTGTGTCGAATTCGTCGCTGACGCCGATCGGCGCGTCGTCATCGTCGTCGCCGGTCCACCGGATGGTGAGGTCACCCAGCGGGGTCAGCTGCTCGAAGGCGATGACCCGCTCACGGTACAGCTCCAGCAGCGCCAGGAAGCGGGCGATGACATACGTGGTGGACGGGCAGTCGGCAGCCAACGCCCGGAACGTCAGCTGCCTCGACGCACGCAGCCGGTCGACCACGACGACCGCCTGCTCGCGCACGCTCACTCGCGGTTCGTGCAGATGGGTCAACCCCACCGTGGGTTCCGGCCGGGGCGTGAGCACCTTGGCCGCCAGCTGCGCCAGCTCGTGTGGGCCCAGACCCACCACGACCTCCGGCAACAAACTCGCGTAACGCTCGTCGAGCCCCACCGCGCGGGGGTACCGCAGCGACTCCTCGGCCAGCCGGGCCGAGAACACCGCGGTGATCTCCTTGTACGCCTTGTATTGCAGCAGCCGGGCGAACAGTAGATCCCGCGCTTCCAGCAGGGCGAGGTCGTCCTCGTCCTCCACCTCGCCGCTGGGCAGCAGCCGCGCCGCCTTCAGGTCCAGCAGGGTGGCGGCCACCAACAGGAACTGGCTGGCTTCGTCGAGGTCCCAGTCGACGTCCTTGATGTAGGCGATGAACTCGTCGGTGACCTGGTGCAACGCCAGCTCGGTGACGTCGAGTTTGTGTTTGGCGATCAGGGTGAGCAGGAGGTCGAACGGGCCCTCGAAGTTGACCAGATGAACCTCGAACCCGGAGCTGGACTCGTCGTCGCCGGCCGGCTCGTCGAGCTCGACGTCGAACAGCAGCGACGGCTCGGTGTCGCTGGTGGTCACGTCCACCTCGCCAGGACCTCGCGGGCCAGCTGCTTGTACGCCTTGGCGCCCGGCGACGACGGCGCGAACGAGGTGATCGGCATGCCGGCCACCGTCGTCTCCGGGAACCGGACGGTGCGTCCGACGACGGTGTGGAACACGCGGTCCCCGAACGCCTCGATCAGCCGGGCCAGCACCTCACGTCCGTGCACCGTGCGGGAGTCGTACATGGTGGCCAGCAGGCCTTCGATCTCCAGCCGCGGGTTGAGCCGGTCGCGGACCTTCTCGATGGTCTCCTGGAGCAGGGCCACCCCGCGCAGCGCGAAGTACTCACATTCCAGCGGCACGATCACACCGTCGGAGGCGGTCAACGCGTTGACGGTAAGCAGGCCCAGGGACGGCTGGCAGTCGATCAGGATGATGTCGTAATGCGGTACGAGCGGGTGCAGGGTACGGCTGAGCGCCTGCTCCCGGCCCACCTCGGTGACCAGCTGGATCTCCGCGGCGGAGAGATCGATGTTGGCCGGCAGCAGGTCCATGCCGTCGATGGGCGTTTTCTGGAGGATGTCGCCGGCGTTGAGCTGGTTGTCCATCAAGACGTTGTAGATCGACAGCTCGAAGTCGTTCGGGTTGAGGCCGAGCCCGACCGACAACGCGCCCTGAGGGTCGAAGTCGACCAGGAGCACGCGGCGGCCATAGTCGGCCAGCGCGGCGCCCAGATTGATGGTGCTGGTGGTTTTGCCGACACCACCCTTCTGGTTGCACATCGCCACGATCCGCGCGGGCCCGTGGCGGTCGACCGGCACCGGCTTCGGAAAGTCGACTCGAGGGCGCTGGGTGGGGCCGAGGTCGTGCTCGGCATCGTCGGACGCGGTCCCGGTGGGCGGCGCCGCACCGACGCCTTCGAGCGGCAACACACCGGCCGCGGCGTCTTGACTCGACGGTGGCACGGGTTTCAGAGCTCCTCGGTGTCGGAGGTCGTTCGACCTCGGCGGCGTACCAATCCTCAAGCGAGCCTACTCGCTCCAGGGTGGGGGCTATGGTAGCCGCACCGGCAATGTCCATGATCGTGTGTACCTGACCGACTGGGCGGACTACACCAGCCGGCATCCGAGGGGCGGAGGCGCCATGACCGCCAGTCAGCGGGGCAACCCAAGCGTGGTCCCCGCCGGGCGGCGTCCAGAGCTGGACGCCATCCGAGCGCTGGTAGTGCTGGGCTTGTTCGTCTTCCACTCGGCGCTGGTATTCGCCACCGACGACGACTTCTACGTGAAGAACGACGAGACGACTGACGCGATCCTGATCTTGGGCGGTTTCGCGGTGATCTGGGCGATGCCGATGCTCTTCCTCATCGGTGGTCTCGGCTCCTGGCACTCACTGCGTCGGCGCGGGCCGGCGGGGCTGGCCACCGAACGCCTGCGCCGACTCGGCGTGCCGCTCCTGTTTGCCACCGTCGCACTACTTCCGCTCCCCCAGTGGTACCGGCAGCGCGCCGATCCCACGTATGAGGAGTCGTACCTCGAGTTCTGGCCGCGGTTCTTCAACGTCCGATTCGCACCGGAGAACTTCCCGTTCGTACTGCGAGGTTCTTATTTCGAGTCCGGGCACTTGTGGTTCGTCGTCCTGCTGCTGGTGTTCTCGCTGCTGGTGGCCGGTGCGGCGCGTTGGCTGCCGTCACGCGCTTTGGCCAGCGCCCACGACCGGATGGCCGCCGCCGTGCGGCACCGCGGAGTGATCCTGCTGCCGGCGGTACCGGTGGCCGCCGTTACCGCTGGTCTCGGGATGGAGACCGACTTCGCGGCCTGGCATCGCTGGGCCTACTTGCTGTTCTTCCTCTACGGGCTGCTCTTGGCCACCGACGGACGATTCCGGGCCGCGATGTTTCGCGACGCCAAGCTGGCCGCGGTGATCGGCGCGACCCTGTTCCTGGCGGTGCTGCCTGGGATCCTGCTCGCCGACGACCCGTTCACCGACATGACGCCGCTGGCCCTCGCCACCCGGGTGGCGTATGGCGCGGCGGGCTGGTGCTGGCTGGTGGCGATTCTGGGGTTGCTCGACCAACGCCGGATGCGGCGTCAGCCGACGCCTACGTCGGGCATATCCGAGACTTCCAGCGCGTCAACGGTGCCCTCACGCTATGGATGGGCGCGCCGGTGGTACTCCTACATCGGACCAGCCGTGCTGCCGCTGTACGTCCTGCATCAGCCAGTGGTGGTCGCCGTGGCCTTCGAGGTGGTGAAGTGGGAGTTGCCGATGGCGGTCAAGTTCGTGATCATCGTCGGCGCGTCGTTCGTCATCACCGTCGCCGGCTACGAACTCTTCGTACGACGCTTCCGGCTTTCCCGCTTCCTGTTCGGCATGCGCCCCACCTGACCGGAACGTCCTGCACCCCGAGCGCCCCAGCGCACACCCCGCAGGACGCAACGAGGTGGCTGGCGCCGTTGACTTCCCTCTACCCCTCGGCCAGGGTGACATCATGAGTGCGGACGAGGAGCGGGACGGGGTGTCGCTCACCAACCTGGACCAGCCGCTGTCCCCCGACGCCGACGCCACCAAGCGAGATCTCGTCGACTACCTGGACGCCGTCCGACACCGTCTGCTGCCAGAACTTAACGATCGTCCGTTGTCGGTGATCCGGATGCTGCGCGGTCAGAAGCCCTTCATGCAGAAGAACCTGCCGAAGTACGCTCCGGACTGGATCGAAACCGTGCCCGTGTGGGCCGAAGCCTCGAAGCGCGAGGTGTCCTACGCGCTCTGCAACAACCGTCGCACCCTGCTGTGGTTCGCCAATCAGCGCGCGATCGAATACCACCCCACCCTCGTGCGAGCTGGCCAGTTCGACCACGTCACACACATGATCATCGACATCGACCCGCCGGAGGGCCGGGACTTCGCCGTCGTGGTCGGCGCGGCCCGGCTCGTCCACCGGGCACTCGACGACGCCGGGCTCGGCGGTGCGGTCAAAACCAGCGGTGCGAAAGGTATGCACATCTTCATCCCCGTCACCCCCGCGTCGCACGACGACGTCGCCGCCGCTACCCGCGCGCTCGCCGCCCGGGCCGAACGCCTCGATCCGGATCTCGCGACCACCGCGTACATCCGCGACGATCGACAGGGGAAGGTGTTTCTCGACTCGACCCGGTCCGGCGGTGCCACGGTCATCGCCGCCTACAGCCCGCGGGCCCGGCCGGGCACGCCGGTGTCCTTCCCCGTCGCATGGGACCAGCTCGACGACATCACACCAGCGGACTTCCACATCAGAAACGCGCTCGAATTGCTGGGTGCCGCCGACCCGTGGACGGAGCGGATGCCCCAGCCCCAGGACTTGCCAGCCGATCTGGTCGCGGAGGGACACGACATCCCGGTTGCTCGGGTCCAGGCGATGCACGAGGGTAAACGCCGCGCCCGCGAGCGACGCCAGCAGGGCGGGTAGCCCGCCGCCCCCAGCGCTACCCGCAACGTCCTGCGCCCCGAGCGCCCCAGCGCACACCTTGCAGGACGCAAGGGGCGCTCACGTCGCGAGTTCGGCGCGCACGGCCGCCAAGAAGCGGCGTTCCGCGGCGTTGTTGGTGCGGGCGATACCCGCGTCGTACGCTTCGATCGCCTCAGACGCCCGGCCCAACCGACGTAGGAGGTCGGCGCGTACGGCGTGGAACACGTGGTACCGGTCGAGGGCCAGCTCGTCGACCAGGCGCAACGCTGCCTCCGCACCGTCTACCTCGGCGACGGCCACCGCCCGGTTCAGCGCCACCACGGGCGTCGGCGCAATCTCCATGAGCTGGTCGTACAGAGTGAGCACCTGGCCCCAGTCGGTGGTGTCGATACTCGGCGCGTCGCTGTGCACAGCGTTTATCGCGGCTTGGATCTGGTACGGCCCAGGCTGACCACGCCGCAGGCACTGCCGGACGAGGTGCTGCCCTTCCGCGATCAAATCCTGGTCCCAGAGGGTGCGGTCTTGCTCGGCCAACAGCATCAGCCCACCGTCGGCCGACGTCCGAGCCGCCCGCCGGGACTCGGACAGCAGCATCAGCGCCAGCAGCCCGATCGCCTCAGGCTCGTCGGGCATCAGCTCGGCCAGCAGCCGCCCCAACCGGATCGCCTCGGTACACAGGTCGGCGCGGACCAAGCCGTCTCCGCCGCTGGCGGTGTACCCCTCGTTGAAGATGAGATAGACGACGGCGAGCACCGGCGGCAGCCGATCAGGTAGGTCGGCATCACCCGGCACTCGGTACGGGATCCGAGCGTCCCGGATCTTCCCCTTGGCCCGCACCAGCCGCTGCGCCATCGTCGGTTCCGGAACGAGGAACGCCCGGGCGATCTCCGGGGTTGTCAGCCCGCCAAGCAAGCGCAGCGTCAGCGCCACCTGGGCGGTGGTGGCCAACGCCGGGTGGCAGCAGGTGAAGATCAGCCGGAGCTGGTCGTCCCGCACGGGCCCCTCCTCCGCTGGTTCGTCGCCTGCATGCAGCACTGCCGCCTGGGCATGCCGCTGGTCGCGGGTTGCCTCACGTCGCAGATGATCGATGGCTCGATTGCGGGCAGTGGTGATGATCCAGCCGGCCGGGCTCGGCGGCAGTCCGGCCTCCGGCCACCGCTGCACCGCCGTGGCGAAAGCGTCTTGGACCGCTTCCTCCGCTATGCCGATGTCACCGAAGTGGCGGGTCAGGACAGCCACCGCCCGGCCGTACTCCTCGCGGAAGACGCGGGCTATCTCCTCAGTGGGAATGACCGCCATGCCGCCGATCATTCCCCTGAGAGCTGGCCGTTGTCATTCGTCGCCAACAAATGGGCGGACCTCGATCGGCAGCGTGGTGACCCGGGCCAGCTTGGCCCCCCACACCAAGGCGGCGTCCAAGTCCGGCGCCTCGACGATGGTGAACCCACCAAGGTGCTCCTTGCTCTCGATGAACGGACCATCGGTGGTGACGATGTCGTCGCCCTGCGCCCGGAGGACGGTCGCGGTGCTCGGTGGATGCAGAGGCCGGGCGAACACCCACACACCTGCGTCTTTCATCTCCTGGTTGAGGGTGTCCAACTCCCGCATGATGGGCTCGAGCATCTCCGGCGGCGGCACCGGGCCGTCGGGTTGGTAAACACTCAGCAGGTACTGGGCCATAACGAACTCCTTTGTTGTGCACCGCGACGTTACCGTTGCGGCGCCGTTCTCACTGCCTGAACAGATACCGGACCTTCCGGGCCACACGTGGCTCAATGACGAACCGCACGGGCACCGCCGGTCCCGCTCACGGGTTCATAGGTGGCGATCATGACGCCGGTGGTTGTCGACACCGAATCCACCAATCGCAGCCGCGCCAGGTCACCCTCACCGAACATGCGCTGCCCGGACCCCAGCACGAGGGGATGGATCAGCAGTATGTACCGATCCACCAGGTTGTGCCGCATCAACGACGTCAGCAGGTTCCCGCTGCCCAGCACGGTGATGTCCTTGCTCTCCTGAGCCTTGAGCCGCGGCACGGTGGCGACGGCATCGGCAACCAGCGTGGAGTTCTCCCACGGCAACCGCTCGGTCAGCGTCCGTGACGCAACGTATTTGGGTGTTTTGGTGAGCACGTCGCTGATCTGGTTGTCTTGCTGTTTCGGCCAGTAGGAGAAGAAGTCCTCATAGGTCCGACGCCCGAGCAAGATAGGTCCCCCCTCGGCCATGCCTTCGGCCATGACGCGGCCCATCACCTCGTCTCCATACGGCGGCGACCAGCCGCCGTGCGCGAATCCGCCCCGGCGATCTTCATCTGGCCTGCCCGGCGCCTGCATGACGCCATCTAACGTGAGGTTGTTGAATACGACGACGTTCCCCATCGACAGCCATCCTTCTTCGATTGACGGTTGGTTTCACCCCCTACACGAACGGCCGGGTCTGAAATCGACAGGGACCTCCCGGCCGTCACGAAATATCGGGAGACACCGGTAACGGTTGTATTGCGCCCCGCCAGATGGCCGCGGGCGTTCAACCGGGCGAGGCGGTGCCGGTCAGTTCCCCTGGGTGGTCAGCGGACGCAACCTGCTGCGCAGCAACCGCCGGGTGACCGGTCCGAGATCGTCCAGCGCCTCCACGATCACGGCTAGCCGTTCCAGTTCCGTCATCGCGGCGTCCGCACCGGCCGGATCGACCCCCTCGAACAACTCCAGGCCGATGAACCCCGCGCTCACCGCGCGGGCCAGACCGGCCGTGTCCACCAGCTCGGCCAGCGGTGAGCCGATGAGAACGCGGTCGAGAGTCCGCTGGATCGGGGCGATCCACAAGTGCAGGGCGGTCGCGGTCGGGCCGGCCAGGCGGCGATCGGATTGCGCGGCGGCCAGCATCTGCGCCAGGACCGTGACGTTGCCCAACGACCGTTCCTCGGCGTGCATGCGGCGGCCCAGGTCCAGCAGCTGCCGGAGCCCGCGGACCTCTTCCAACTCGGCCACGAATGGCGCCACTCTCGCTTCGGTGGCGACCAGGCAAGCCTGCTCCAGCAGCTCATGCACGCTGCCGAAGTGGTAAAAGACCAGCGCCTGGTTCACTCCCGCGGCCGCCGCGATGGTCCTGGCCGACGCCCCCGCCACGCCATGGTCGCGGATGGTCTGGATCGCGCCATCGATCAAACGCTGACGGGTGTCAGTCATAACGACGACCGTACGTGCTGTGGTTGACGGGCCGGTTCGCGGTGGGCACACAGGTACGGCCGGGCCAGCGCGAGCGCGACGGCGGTCAACAGCATGCCGAAGTACACCGGTGCGAGGTGAAGAAGATCGGTGTAGCTGATCGCGCCGTGGACGACGACCGCCGGCAGGAAACCAGCCGCCGCGGCCAGCAGCAACGACCACCACACCCACGCCTCGCCGCGTCGCCAGCCCCACGCACTAAGCAGGACGATCGCGGTGGCCGCCGCCATCAGCGCACCACCGAAGCCGGCCCGGTCATGGGCGACGAAGTCGAGGAGTCGGCTGTTCGCCGCGTCGAGCTCGGCCGCCCCGGCCCCCAAGAACGCCAGGTCGCTCGGCACGAACACCCCGGTGAGGCCGACCACCGAGACAACAACACCGCCGATGAACAGGCCGACACCGGTGCAGATCATCAACAGCTGTCCGACCAGCGCCCGATGCCACTGCCGAACTGGCCCGGTGCCGAGCAGTGTCCATCGCGGCTGACCGGGACGGCGCCAGGTAGCGAGCAGCAACATCGGGAAGAGGACGACGGTGACGGCGGTGTGCAACGGCTCGACGAATCCGAACCCAAGGAAGTAGAGCAGGCTCGGGAAGCCGACCAGCCCCGAGATGAGGTACACGTCGCGCGCCCACGGCCAGCCTCGTCGGATGCCGCCGTGGGCGAGGCCGACATAGAGCACTCCGATGGCGACCATGGTGCCGGCCATGGTGATCCGGTCGTGTTGCAGGAAATGCACCAGGTGGTGGTTGATGTGATGCAGTTGGTCGACGTCGAGGCCGAGGAAGTCTCGGTCATACCAGAGCAGGACCGGCCCGAGGGTGATCGCGGCCGCACCGATCCCGGCGCCGATCATTCCGAGGCCGACGAGTAGTCCCCAGAACCAGGGCGGCCAGCTACGCGGGTGGCGGCCCACCGATCTCAGCGTCGGCGCTGGGTAGGTGGTGGTAGCCGCCTCCGTCACCCGCGCGAACCAGCCCGGGCCCTCCCTGATCAGCACGGCCGGAGTGGCGAGCACCGTGGCCGCGCGATCCGCGGACAGAATACGTGCGGTCTCGGGTACGTCGCCGTCCGGCGTGTAGACGAGGGCGGGGTCGTCGCCGACGCGTACGGCATCGACGTGATCCTTCAAGGTGTCCGCCACCGCCGAAGCGTCGGCGCCACCCGGGTGGACGATGATCGGGACGCGGCGTCGCGCACTGGCCGCCCGGATCTGCTCGACGTCCGCCAACCCCGCCGGCGACACCTCGACGAACCCGGCGCCGAGCAGTGGAAACGCCCGGATGGCAGCCGCCGCCACATGGGGTGGCACCACGGCGCCGAGCCGGGTCCGCACCGGCACACCGGCGACGACACCGGCCAGGTGCGACGGCGGATGACGATGCCCGAACGCGCGTGCGATCAGCCAGCCGCCACCAGGTAGCGACCCAACGGTGGCCATGGTCCGCAGCGCCAGACGTTGTGAACGACGAGTTCCCAGAAGTCTCGAGGCCATCCCCCGGAGCGGGTGATATGTCCAGTCCGGCATCGTCGCCACCACCGTTCCGTCGCCCGCCACCCGTGGACCTCTCGTCCACCGCCAGCAGGTTTGAGCACTCGCTCAAATCCAGCCTAGCGCGGCTTTTCTCGACCTCGCTACCGCCAGATGGTGTTCGGCGCCTTGCGAGGGCCCGAACACCATCTGGCGGTAGCGCAGTCGGGAAAACCCCCGTTCGGAACGTTGGTCCTAGCCAAGAAGGCGATCTTGATCTAGCCTCTGGGCCACGGATTGCCAGCGCCAGGGGTGGATGGATGAGATCTGCATGGCAAGTACGGGCCGGACGCCACGGCGAACGCCAGGACGTCGCACTCGACGAGGGGCTTATCATCGCCGGCTGGGAGAACGTCCCAGACATCGGGCAGCATGAGACCAGGGCAGCGCTGCGCCAGGAACTCGCCAGCGTCTATCCGGATAAATCGGCATATCTCATCGGCAACTGGACCGGTCAGCTCTGGCGATTCACCCGTCAGATCGCTGTGGGCGACCTCGTTGTCATGCCCCTGAAGAACCCACCCCGACTCGCCATCGGTGAGGTCACCGGCACGTACCAGTTCCGCGCCGAAGCCCCGCCCGGCTTCCGCCACGTCCGCCCGGTGAAGTGGCTGCGAACCGACATCAGCCGGAGCGAAGTTAAACCTGACCTGCGCGCCAGCATGGGCTCGCTGCTCACGGTCTGCCAACTCACCCGGCACGACGCACCTGCCCGGATCGAACAGATTGCCCGACACGAGCCCGATCCGGGCTGGAGTCACAGTTCGGCCAGTCTCGAGCCCGACGCCACCAGGACCGATCTCCTCGAGGCCGTCTCAGACGGTCAGGAACCTGTCCGCCTGACAGCCCGCGGCCTGTTGGCGATGTGGGGTTTCAGCCGTCGGACCGCGACGTCCCTAGCGGTCATCCAGTCCGAGCTGGCCGATGACGGCATCGCCGTTCAGCCATCGCTGTCCACCGTCCGGTTGGACTCCGTCGTCGAGTTGGTGCCTATCGCTGAGCCCGACACCGCGTCCGAGGCAGCGACCGGTTCTCCCGCTATAGACAGCACCCCGGATCCCGACGAGATTCCAGTGAAATGGCGGGTCAGTGCCGTGCTCGCGGCCGACCGGACGGTGGAGTCGGTGGTCATCGGCAGTCCATTGTCCGTGGCCGTCACTCGGATGCTGGCGACGAACTACTCGCAGCTAGCCGTCGTCGATGAGCATGGCTACTACCAAGGTGCCGTGACGTGGGAGTCGATCGGCCGCGCCCGGCTGTCCAATCCCGACGCCACTCTCGCCGATGCCACGGTCCAGGTTCGAGTGGTCGACTACGACGACGACCTCTTCGCCCAGATCGATGAGATCTCACGTCGCGGCTACGTCCTGGTCCGCGGGGAAGACCGACGGTCGCTGGTAGGCATCGTCACCGCCCATGACCTCGCTCGCCAGTTCGGTGTCTTGGCCAGGCCGTTCTCCCTGGTCGAAGAGGCGGAGCTGCGGCTGCGGCGGCATGTCATCCGGTCGTTGCCGGCAGACAGAGTCGAGAAGATCACCCATCGATGGAGCAACGGGGTACCGACGTTTGGCCAGTATGGCAAGCTCCTCGAGGATTCCGAACTCTTCGCACAACTCGAGTGGCCGCTCGACCATCAGACCTTTCTCGATCTGGTCAATAGGGTCCGCAAGATCCGGAACGAACTCATGCATTTCTCGCAGGACACTTTGCCAGCCGGCGACATCGAAGCGATCGAAGGTTTCGTGTCGATGCTGCGAACCGTCGACGGCGACGGATGACCCCTCATTCACCCTCGACTTCGCTACCGTCAGATGGTGTTCGGCGCCTTACAAGGGCCTGAGCACCATCTGGCGGTAGCGAAGTCAGGTTGTTGACAGCTTCAGCTCGAAGAACGTCGACCAGTCGCTGGCGGGATAGTCCAGAAAACGTCCGCGCGGCCGGAATCCCTTGCTGCGGTACAACCGCCACGCCGGGGCGAACCCCGGGCCTACCCCGGTCTCCAGCATCAACCAGCCCAGACCTTCCGCGTTGGCCCGCTCGATGATCGCGTCGAGTAGTAGCGATCCGACCCGAAGACCACGTGACTCGGGCACCGTGAACATCCGTTTGACCTCGCCTAGCCCGTCGTCGTGCACCCTCAACGCTCCGCAACCGACGGCCATACCGTCGTCGGCTCGTGCGACGAACACCGTCGTATCCGGCCCGGCCATCTCTTCGACGGTCATCTGGTGCTGGAACTCGGGCGGCGACAGCGGCCGCAGGTACTCGTTCAACTGGGCAATGAGCAGACGTACGTCATCTTGCAGCGGTGTTTCCGTGGCGATGGTGACCGGCATGACGGCACGATGCCAGGCTGATGTCACCTGGGTGTTTCGTCGCCATGACGGTCGCGTGTGTGATCCGCCTCCGCGCGTGCTGGGGCCGCTCGTGCGCCGGCGAACTCGTGGTACATCACGTGGAGTCCGACCCGGCCCTGCGCCGGATGCTCGAACGCGCCCGGCACCGTCCCCACGACCCGGAACCCCAGCCGCTCATACAGCGCGATGGCGGATCGGTTCGTCTCCACTACCGCGTTGAACTGCATGCCGGCATAACCCTGGCCGCGGGCCCAGGCCAACGCGTACCGGCACAACGCCGTTCCTACACCGCGGCCGCGGGCAGTGCTTGCCACCATGAAGCTGGCGGTGGACACATGCGAGCCCGGACCCGGCCGGTTGGTGCCCATCTTTCCGGTGCCCAGAACGCGGTCTCCGTCGACGGCGACGACGGTGCGCCCGGGCGCCGGTTCGATCCAGGTGGTGCGGGCGTCGTCGGCTGTCATCGCGGGGTCGTACGGATAGGTCTCCTGCTCTTGTACGACGTCGCGGATGATCGGCCATACCTGCGACCAATCAGGGTCGGTGAACTCGCGGATTTCCACGGACCGAACGGTAGCCATCGCGGCGTCGGAGAAACAACCACGTTTCGGTGGACCGTTCGGCGTTCCCTCCGCCGCCAGGTCCGTTTACGGTGGGCCGATAGACCATGACCATCAACGACGATGGGGAGGGTGAGGCGCCTATGGCGACCGGCACGGAGTACGACGACGTCTATCGGCGTTCGCTCCACGACCCGGAGGGTTTCTGGGCCGCGGCCGCTACGGGCATCCACTGGGATCGCCCCTGGGACGACGTCCTGGACAGAACCAGCGCGCCGTTCTACCGGTGGTTCGCCGGGGGCCAGATGAACACCTGCTACAACGCGCTGGACCGGCACGTAGACGCCGGGCGCGCGGACCAGACCGCGCTGATCTACGACTCCCCCGTCGCCGGAACGTCGGCGGCCTATACCTACCGGGAGCTGCGCGACGCCGTCGCCACGTTCGCCGGGGCCCTGCACGCCCAAGGGGTGCGGCGTGGGGACCGCGTCGTCATCTACCTGCCCATGGTGCCGGAGGCCGCGATCGCGATGCTCGCCTGCGCCCGGATCGGTGCCGTCCACTCGGTCGTCTTCGGCGGGTTCGCCGCGAGCGAGCTGGCCAAGCGGATCGCCGACGCCCGGCCCGTCGTCGTGGTCTCCGCGTCGTGTGGGATCGAACCGAACCGGATCGTGGAATACAAACCCCTGCTCGACGCCGCCATCGAGCAGGTGGAGGTGAAACCTCGTCGGTGCATCATTCTGCAACGCCCGCAACTGACCGCCGAGTTGCACCAGCCACGCGACATCTCCTGGCTCGACGCGATCGCCGGGGTGCCGCCGGCAGACTGCGTCCCCGTCGAGGCCACCGACCCCCTCTACATCCTGTACACGTCGGGCACCACCGGCCAGCCGAAAGGGATCGTGCGAGACAACGGCGGCCACGCGGTCGCGCTGCACTGGTCCATGCGGCACGTGTACGGGGTGGAACCCGGCGAGGTGTTCTGGACCGCCTCGGACGTCGGCTGGGTGGTGGGGCATTCCTACATCGTGTACGCGCCGTTGCTGGCCGGGTGCACCACCGTGCTCTACGAGGGCAAACCGGTCGGCACTCCCGACGCGGGGGCGTTCTGGCGGGTGATCGCCGAGCACGGGGTCCGGGTGATGTTCACCGCACCCACGGCGTTCCGGGCCATCCGCCAACAGGACCCCGACGGCACCCACATCACCCGGCACAACCCGTCGACCCTGCGGGCTCTGTTCCTGGCCGGTGAACGTTGCGATCCGGAGACGCTGCGCTGGGCCGAGGAGAAACTCGCCGTCCCGGTGATCGACCACTGGTGGCAGACGGAGACCGGCTGGGCCATCGTCGCTACCTGCCTAGGCATCGAGCACACCCCTGTGGTGCCGGGCTCCCCCGGCCGGCCTGTCCCCGGCTGGGACGTCCGGGTTCTCGACGACCGAGGCGCCGACCTCCCCGCCGGCCAGACCGGCGCGTTGGTGGTCCGGCTACCGATGCCTCCGGGGGCGGCGCCGACACTCTGGAACGCCGACGAACGCTTCCGCGAGACGTACCTGTCAGCGTTCCCCGGCTACTACCAGACCGCCGATGCCGGATACGTCGACGACGACGGATACGTGTTCGTGATGGCCCGCACCGACGACATCATCAACGTCGCTGGTCACCGGCTGTCCACCGGCGCCATCGAGGAGGTCCTCGCCCAGCACCCGGACGTCGCCGAATGTGCCGTGATCGGGGCGGCGGACGACCTCAAAGGTCAGCTACCGGTGGGGCTGATGGTCCTGAAGGCCGGCGTCGACCGTCCGGACCAGGAGATCGTCGCCGAGGCCGTCCAGCTGGTGCGCGATCGTATCGGCGCGGTGGCCGCGTTCAAGACCGCCGCCGTGGTCGCCCGGCTGCCGAAAACCCGTTCCGGGAAGATCCTGCGGGCGACGATGCGGAAGATCGCCGACGGCCGGGAGTACACCACTCCCCCCACCATCGACGATCCCGCCATCCTCGATGAGATCTCCGGATCCCTGCGGAAGGCCGGCTACCCGGCCGCACCCCGGTAGCGGGCTCAATCGACGGTCGCGCCGGCCGTCAAGTTGATGGCCGTCGCGGTTACGCCCCCGGCGTGGTCAGAGGCGAGGTACACGGCTGCCGCGCCGGCCTCGGCGAGAGTCGGCAACCGCTTGAGCATGGTGCCATCTTCAAGCAGGCCCAATGTCTCCCGGACCGACTCGTCCGTCTCCGCGTCGCCCACCGCGGTGATGTCTCCGTCGGAGTAGTAGTGCAGCGAGTCGTATTCGGTTGCGCCCAGAATGGACTCGCGGAAGCCACCTGTGCGCAGCCATGCCACCCGCACCCCTTTCGGACCGAGGTCGCAGGCCAGCTGCCGGTAGAGACCCTCGACGACGGTCCACGCCACCATGGTGCTGCCAAGATCAGGGCTCGGCGTGCCATAACCGGTGCACGTCATCATGACGCCCTGGCCGCGCTCCACCATCGAACGCGCCACCGCCCTCGTCGTGATGGATTGGCCGCGCAATGCGTTGATCACCGGCTGGGTGGCGTGCGTCAACGGCATGTCGACGAGTGCAGCCCCTTGAACGTCGCCGAAGGTCACGGCATTGAACGCGATGTCGATGCCGCCGCTGGCCGCGACGACGTCGGCGGCATGTTGATCGACGGCGGCTTCGTCGAGGACGTCCACCTGGGCGACCTCGGCGGCGCCGCCGGCGCTCCGGATCGCCTCGGCCACCTGGTCCAGCGTTCGTTTCGTCCGTCCGGCCAGATAGGCCGTCGCGCCTTCACCGGCGAATGCGCGCGCAACCGCGCCGCCGACGAAACCTGCCGCGCCGTAGACGATGGCTGTCTTGCCCGCAAGAAGCATGATCATGACTCCCGGTTCGATCGTGCGCTGTCATCGGTGTTGACCGGGAAACAACACCGGACTCATCGGCACCGCCGCAACATATAGCCGCTGGCCCGTCCACGATCCAACCTGCACCACCGGTGATCGTCGCCGGGATCGTGTCGCCATAGCAGCAGGATGTTGCTGACGATCACTGGGTGAGAGGCGACCGCGGCTGGATCATGAGGTGCTCGGACGGGCGACGGCTGCACCACCAACGATAGCCTCGATCAGGGCCTGCACCGGAGCCCGCGGCGCTTGCGGGTTGGACACGAGGGTGATGTCTATATCGCCCAACTCCGGTAGCTCCAGCGACGCGGGCAGCGCCTCGATGTCGGTGGGGATCAGGCTGGCCGGGAACACGGCGATGCCAATGCCGGCCCGAACGGCCGCCAACACCCCGTTGACCTGACGGGTCTTACAGGTCACCCGCCAGCTCCGGCCGGCGTCGGCTAGCACCCGCACGGCGGTGGCGCGGCTGAGACTCTGGGTGGCGTAGGTGATCAGTGGGATCGGCTCGTCGGGGGCGAGCTGGGTGCCCGGCAAGCCGATCCACACCAGCCGGTCGCGGCGCACCACCAGGCCCTCGGTCTGGCCGGGTGGCTCCTTGATGAACACCAGGTCCAGCTGGTTGGCGAGCAGGCGCCGTTGCAGCGTCGCGGTCTGAGTGACGGTGAGCTCCAGGTTGAGCCGCGGATGCAGCTGACGGAAGTCGCGCAGGACACGTGGCAGCTGCGCGATGGCAAGGTCGTCCGCCGCGCCGAAACGCAACCGGCCCTGCATAGCCGAGCCGGTGAAGTAGCTGACCGCTTCGTCATGGGCGGCCAGGATGGTGCGGGCGAAGCCGGCCATGGCCTGGCCGTTGTCAGTGAGGGCGACGGTTCGCGTGTCGCGGCTGAGCAGTTGTCGACCGGCGCTCTCTTCGAGCCGGCGGATGTGCTGGCTGACGGTTGGCTGGCTGATGCCGAGTTCCGCGGCGGCGCGGGTGAAGCTGAGCGTGCGCGCTACGGCGAGGAACGTACGTAGATGCAACGGCTCGAACATCAGGCATCACCAATCCGGACTCGTCGCACGTCAGACCCTCTTATTGAGCTTTGCAATGACATTAATAGCAGGAATTCGTTTTGTGAATCCAATCACCGTCATTAGCGTAAAGGGGAAACACTCGCCACGATGCTGACCAGGAACCACTGTGACCACGGCCAACGCCGAGCCCAGCCCTGTCCCCGACCAACCCTCCGCCAACCCACCATCGCCGGCCCCCTCACAACGCTCCGGACTCCGGGCCACCTTCGGCGCGTTCCGGATCCGCAACTACCGCCTGTACGTCTCCTCGCAAATCCTGACCAACACCTGCGGCTGGATGCAGCGCATCGCGCAGGACTGGTTGATGCTCACCCTGACCGGCGACGTCGCCATGGTCGGCCTCACCGTCGCCCTCCAGTTCTCCCCGATCTTGGCCTTCGGGCTGTTCGGCGGGGTCATCGCCGACCGGTACGACAAACGCCGCATTCTCATGATCACGCAGTCGATCATGGGTGTGGTGGCGCTGACGCTTGGGCTGCTCACCCTGACCGGGGTGGTCGCGCCGTGGCACGTGCTGGCCATGGCCGCGCTGCTGGGTGTCACCACCGTCGTCGACAACCCCGCGCGGCAGTCGTTCGTCCCTGAATTGGTGGGGCTGAACCACCTCCGGGCGGCCATCTCCCTCAACGCGTCGGTGTTCCAGCTCGGCGCTCTCGTCGGGCCCATGCTCGCGGCCGTCTCGATCGAGCTGGTCGGTGAAGGCTTCGCGTTCGTCGCCAACTCCGGTGCCTGCATGCTCGCCGTCGTGCTCCTCGTTGTCATGCGCAGACGGGAACTCAACCCACCACCAGCGGTCTCACGTTCCCGCGGGCAGCTCCGGGAGGGCCTGGCCGGAGTACGACGGCATCCGCGGCTGCTCTGGCCGACCGTGCTGGTCGGGTTCGTCGCGATCAGCGGCATCAACCTGGCCACCGTGCTCACCGCGTACGCCGACGAGGTCTTCGAGTCCGGCGCGGGCGGCTACGGCATGCTCAGCGCCATGGTCGCGGTGGGCGCCATCGCGGGCTCGCTGGCCACCACCCAGCGGCACGCCCGGCTCCGCCAGCTCGTCTTCGGCGCGGCCGTCATCGGCGTCTTGGAGATCATGGCCGCGACGATGGGCCACAAAGTCGCCTTCTCGATGGTCCTCGTCGCGGTGGGTATGGCCATCCTGATGTATCTGACGTCGAGCAACGCCTTGGTGCAGTCGACGTCCGCGCCGACCATGCGCGGGCGGGTGATGGCGCTATACATCGTGGTCCTACTCGGCGCACAAGCGCTCTCCGGAGTGCTGATCGGCTGGATCGCGTCCACCTTCAGCCCCCAGGTGGCGATGGCGGCCTGCGGCATCGGCCCGCTGCTCGGTGCCCTGGTGATCGGCATCGCGCTGGCGCGGCGAGGGCGCCTGCGGCCTCGGGTCATCCTCCGCGACCGGCCCGGGCGTGGCTTCGTGTACATCGTGCCGCGCACCCGCTACGCCCGCCGGCATCGCGCACCCGCCGCGTGGTGGGCGGCCCGAATCCGGCCGGCCCGGCTGCGTCGTCCCAGAGTGGCCATGCCGTCCGCGACGACGACCAGGCGGCATCCACCGGGCCGACCGGCTCCCCGGCACGCCGTCGGAGGCGGCGCGCCCCCTCGACGCACCGCGCCTCGACGCACCACCCTGGACGCCCCACCTGTGACCAGCGCCAGCAGCCCCTCTAGCCCCGAGGATCGGTAAGTAATCACTGGCTCTTGTCGGTCGTCTCGCGCAAGATAGTCGTCATGCAGGTCCAGGTGCGCCGGGTGCGCGACGACGAATGGCGCGAATATCGGGCCTTACGGCTCGAAGCGCTGAAGGATTCACCGCTGGCGTTCGTCGAGCAGTACGACGACGCCCTCGCCCAACCCGACCGCTTCTGGCAGGACCGGGTGCGGCGGGGCGCCCAGGATCCGTTGTTCAGCACCTTCGCCGCCGTGCTCGACGGCGAAGGTGCGGCGAACACGTTCGTCGGGAAAACCAGCTGCTTCATCGACACCGACGCCACCGACCCAGTGGTGGCCCACGTCATCGGCGTCTACGTCTCTCCGTCGGCCCGGGGCGGGCAGGTCGCGGAGAAGTTGATGACCCGTACCGTCGAGTGGGCCTATTCCGACGCCGGGGCCGATCGCGTGAGGCTGTTCGTCCTGGAAGACAACACCCGAGCGTTGGCCTTCTACCGGCGCATGGGGTTCACCCCTACCGGAGGCACCATGTCGTACCCACCCGATCCCCGCTATACCGAGCTGGAGATGGAACATCAACGATCCGCCCCATCCCGCTGACCTTCATGAACGACGCTGGTCAGCGGCTGCCGAACCGCCATCGAGTCTGACCGTACGGCTGCTTGGCAAAGCCGAAAGCCGTCACCGGGTGCACCACGTACACCCACGCCGGGCCGGCCGGATGCCGGAACCCGGCGTCATCCGCCTCGAATCGCCACTCCTCGCCGTATTTGGTGACCCACTCCTCCGCCAGCACCGACAGGGTTGCCCGATCGGTGATACGTACCGCGGTGCCCTCCACCACCACGTCGAGACCTCCATGCAGGGTGTTGGTACCCGTCGTCAACGTGACGGCGGCGTTCTTGCGCAGGTTCATCGCTTTCTGCTCGCCCGGTCCGGTACAGAAATGCAGCCCACCCTCATGCCAGACGGTCAGCAGCGGCGTGACATGCGGGCGGCCGTCGGAACGCACTGTGGAGATCCACGACAGCTCGGCGGTGGCCACCGCCCGCAGCGCCTCCGACCAAGTCACCGGTTGGGCGTCCGGGTCGCTGAAACGCTCGTCCAACGTCGTCGCCGGTGCAACAGTGCCCATCAGGGTGTCCTTTCGCTCTCATCCGTCAGTCACCGGTGTAGACCCGGCGGCGCGGCTAAACTCATCGCCCGAACCCGCGAGACCACATGACAGACCCTCGACGCCTGCCGCCAGCTCCGGACCGGCGATGCCCGCCGCCAGCTCAGTTCCGTCGAACCAGGCTGCGGCTGGTCGGGCGAAACTCGCAGCACATCGCCCTCGAAGGAATCGACGGTAGCGGCAAGAGCACCCTCGTACCACTGGTGGCCGCGGCCCTTCGGGCAACGGGTCAGACGGTCACCACGGTCAACTACACGGCGCCCGCCGGGCTCTCGGGTGTTGTCATCCGGCGGCTCTACCAGCCCGAACACGCCCCGAGCTGGTGGTCGGCGCTGCTGCGGCGGTGGCGCCCGTTGCAGACGATCGTCTTTGCCGTCAACGCCAGGGCCAACCTGCTCGGGCGCAACCGTAGGGCGGACATTCTGCTGTCGGACCGGTCGGTCCTGACCGGTTACGCCAGCCACATCGGCCGCGTGCCAGAGTGGTTCCTTGACCTCGTCGAACCCAGACATGCACCCGACCTGGTGATTCTTCTCGACGTCCCAGTCGCTGAGGCCATCCGCCGGGTCGAGACTCGGGGCGACGTCGGCCCGGAAGAGAACAGGGCGGCACTGACGGCATTTCTCCGACGGTACGAGTATGTGCTGGCCAACCCGCCTCGACGCCTGGACCGGACCGTGGTGCGCCGGATCGACGCAGCGGCACCACCGTCCGTCGTCGCCGAACGTATTTACGACGCGATCACCGTCGCCCCGCCGGCTCGCCCCGACCACCGCGCACGGCACTGAGACCTCGTGATGCGGAACCCCACATAATTCGTGGGTGCTCCCTGTGCGGCTGTCGCTACAGTTCACGGTGTGAACGTGATTGGTTCCCGAGCCCGCAAACTACCTGCTCCGCCACATATCGTCTGGGCGTCACTGGTACATCCGGACGCCCCGGGAACCCGGCCATGGCTCAACCTGCTCGACGACGAGGTCGCACCACGTGTGCTCGAGGCGCAAGAGCCCACCCGGGTGTTGTGGTCCTCGTTGTGGCCGCACCGCCCGGACGACGAGATACTGCTCGAACTCGAGTCCGTCGCCGACGAGACGCTGCTGCGCTTCACCCTGCGGACCGCTGCTGAGTACCCCGACGAGAGCCAGACCGGCCATCTGCGGCGACGGCTCAACGTCCTGCTCTTCGCCGACCTCCGCTTCTCCTACGGCCAATAACTTTGCCGACCTGTCACGTCGGACAACTCGGCAAGCTCAGCCGCGGGCCCGCGGATGGGCGGCGGCGTAGACCTCACGCAAATGGTCCACCGTCACTAACGTGTACACCTGCGTAGTGGTGACCGACGCGTGGCCGAGCAGCTCCTGCACCACCCGGACGTCCGCGCCGCCGTCCAACAGATGTGTGGCGAAAGAATGCCGCAACGTGTGCGGTGATACCGTCGCTCCCAACCCGGCCCGTTCGGCCGCCGTGCGCAGGACCGTCCACGCGCTCTGCCGCGATAGACGGCCGCCGCGGGCGTTGAGGAACAACGCCGGCGTCCCGGCGCCAGCCGCCACCAGGGCCGGCCGGCCACGCACCGTATACGCCTGGACCGCGGCACAGGCGTACGTGCCGATCGGGACGATGCGGGTCTTGCCGCCCTTGCCGCGCAGCACTACCGTCCCGGACTCGAGATCGATGTCGTCACGGTCGAGACCGACCGCTTCGGAGATCCGTGCCCCACACCCGTACAGCAACTCCAGCAGCGCACGATCACGCAGTACCCGCGGCCCGTCACCCACGGAAGCGGCCGACAGTAGCCGCTCCACCTGATCCACCGGGATCGCCTTCGGTAATCGCCGCGGCGGAGTGGGTGGTCGGACCGCGCCGGCCGGATCGACGTCGGTGATGCCCTCGCGGCACAAGAACCGGTGGAGTCCACGGACCGCCACGACCGTGCGCGCCGCGGAGCTGGGGCTAAGCGCGGGGAACTCGTCGTCGCCTTCACGGAGGCTGCGCAGGAACGCCGTCACGTCCGACTCGACGATGTCGGTGGGCTCCACCCGTCCCCGCTGGACCAAGAATCCCATGTATCGACGCAGGTCTCGCCGGTAAGACGCCAACGTGTTGGCCGCCAGCCCACGTTCCACGGCGAGGTGGTCCAGGTAGGCCCGTGCCGTTTTCTCCAGCCCTGTGTCTCCGCTCAGCTCAGCACCTCGTCCAGGTCGACCGCGCTCAACTCGTGGGTGTCGGCGACGGGGGCATACACCACCTGCCCGTCGTACGTGTTCAGGCCTTTGGCCAACGCCGCGTCGGCTCGCATGGCGTCCCGCCAGCCCCGGCTGGCCAGCTCGATGACATACGGCAGGGTGACGTTGGTCAGTGCGTACGTCGACGTGTGCGGGACAGCGCCGGGCATGTTGGTGACGCAGTAGAAGATCGACTCGTGGACCTTGAAGGTCGGGTTGTCGTGGGTGGTGGGCCGCGAACTCTCGAAGCAGCCGCCTTGGTCGATGGCGATGTCGACGAGCACGCTACCTGGACGCATCCGGGCCACGAGATCATCCGACACCAGCGTCGGCGCCTTCGCCCCCGGCACCAGCACGGCACCGATGACCAGATCGGCGTCCCGCACGGCGCTCTCGACCTCGAACAGGTTCGACGAGATGGTCTGCACGCGCCCGCCGTACATCGCCTCGACCTCACGCAACCGGGCGACGTTCTTGTCCAGCACCCACACGTCGGCCAGCATGCCCATGGCGATCACCGCGGCGTTCATGCCGGCTACCCCGGCGCCGATGACCACCACCTTAGCCGACTGCGTACCCGGTACCCCGCCGAGCAAAACACCGCGTCCGCCCTGGCCACGCTCCAGCACGTGTGCGCCGACCTGGGTGGCCATCCGGCCAGCGACCTCGCTCATCGGCGCCAGCAGCGGAAGGTGGCCGTCGGGTGTCTGCACTGTTTCATAGGCGACGGCGGTGACACCCCGCTCCAGCAGCGCGTTGGTGCACTCCCGCGAGGCCGCCAAGTGCAGGTAGGTGAACAACACCTGGCCGCGTCGCATCCGGTGGTACTCGTCGGCCACCGGCTCTTTGACCTTGCAGATCAGCTCCGCGTCGGCCCAGACGTCGTCAGCTGAGTCGGCGATACGCGCCCCCGCCGACCGATATTCGTCGTCCCGAATGGACGACCCCAGGCCGGCCCCCGCCTGGACCACCACCTCGTGGCCGTGCCGGACCAACTCATGCACCCCGGCGGGGGTGATCGCCACGCGATACTCGTTGTTCTTGATCTCGGTGGGAATGCCGACCAGCACTTATGTCCCCTTACTGTCCCGCCCGGCGACGCTGCCGCGCGACTGTCTGGAGGCCCTCGCGCCGAAGTCTAGAACAGCATGCTGACAGGACGTGCCGGGCCGAGCGGCGGGCACAGGCAGCCGGCCGCGGATAACGGGACGAACCCCCACGTTCATGATCATCAACGATACGCCCTCCCACCCGTCTCGAACACCGTCAACCGCCCGGCCGGGTGGTGCGTCGTGGCCGCCCATCACCCAGCGTTATCCAGTGCTGACGCACAGTTCAGAGCATGTGGTGCGGCGAGGCGCCACCACCGCTTGTGGCGCATCGGTGCCGTCGAACTTCAGGAAGGCTCGACGGCCGACCAAGCCGCATCCGGCCCCCGCAACGCGTCGTAGCCGCCGTCGTGATGGGCCGACCAGGCCGCCAGCACGCCGACGCTCAACAAGGCGTTCTGCACCTTCCCCGACAGCACGGCCCGCACCAGCTCCGCGAGCGGCACCCACGACGTCGGCATGTCCGCTTCTTCGTGCTCCCCTTGATGCCGCTCGTCGTCGGGTACGTGGGTGATGCCGCGGGCCAGGTAGACCCGGACCGCCTCGTCGGTCATACCAGGCGAGCTGAAGACGTCGACGAGAACCCGCCAGTCCGCGGCCCGGATATGCCCTTCTTCGTACAGCTCACGCTGGGCGGCCAGCAACGGGGGCTCCCCCTCGACGTCCCGCAGCCCTGCGGGAAGCTCGGTGAGGCGATGCCCGACGGGGTGCCGGTACTGCGACACGACCAAAACCTGATCCTGCTTGTCCAACGCGACGATGGCGACGGCGCCCGGATGTACGACGACGTCGCGGGCGAACGTCGCACCGTCGACCGGCGAACGGACGATGTCCTGCCGCAGCGCGACCACCTTTCCCTCGAACATGGTCTTGGACGTGTCTACGGGCCATTGCTCCCGGCGGTCGGCGATCGCATCACTCACGCCCCACACTGTATGCGCCGCGGGGTCACGCACACCGCCCGGCAGCCGGCCGCACCCGCCGCCAGTGGTTGGGCCACCTGCACGTGATAGTTCTTGGAGGGTAGACGTTCGACGAGGTGCGCGCCGGCCGGAGCGGGTGGCACGAGGGCGGGGTGAGCCGGTGAGTACCGAACGGCTGGCGATCGTTTCCGACGTCCACGGCAACGCGACCGCATTCCACCAGGTCCTGGCCGATATCGACGCCCGCGGAATCGACACGATCGTCAACCTCGGAGACGTCGCCGGGAAGGGGCCGCGTGGTTCGGAGTGTGTGCGGCTCTCCCGTGAGCGCTGCGCGGTCACCGTCCTCGGCAACTGGGACGACTTCCTACCCAACGAGAACGCCGCGCCCGACGACGAGGCGGTCCGATGGTGGCGCCGTGAGCTGACCAGCAACGATCTGGAATGGCTGCGGGACCTACCGCTGGTGCACGACCTCACGCTGAGCGGACGACACATCCGGCTCTTTCACGCCTCCGCGGAGAGCGTCTACACCCGGGTGTTCTTCCGCCACACCGAGGATCAGTTCGCCGGCATGTTCGCGACGACGGAGTTCACCGGCGACGGCCCGGCCCCGTCCGTCGTCGGATACGGCGACATCCACCACGCCTACCTCGAAGTGTCCGACGGCAAGACCCTGTTCAACGTCGGCAGCGTCGGAAACCCACTGGACGAGCCGACCGCGTCATACGTGATCATGGAGGGTGTTCGCGGAGGTACGCTATCCGACCCGTTCGGGGTGCAATTCGTCCGAGTGCCGTACGACATCGAAGCCGAGGTGTCAGCGGCGACGTCGCTCGGCATGCCCGCGCTGGCTGAATATGCCGTCGAGCTGCGTACGGCGGTGTACCGAGGCCGACACGCCGAACTCGGCCTGACCCTCGACACCACCGCGCCCATTTGACGCGCCGACATACGTGTGACGCGGCGCAGCCAGCCTTCATGGGCGAACTTCGCCGGGACAACAGCCCGACTCACCACCTCCTGGCCTCAAGTTGCGCATCACCACCCCCAAACCCACCACATCCGCAACTTCAAGCCAGCAAGCACCCTGATCCACCTAGCAGTTGGCCGTCGGCGGCGCGGGCGGCCTCCACGGGCCAACCCACCGGAACAACGGCCCCGACCCACCACTTCCTGGCCTCAAATTGCGCACCACCACCCCCAAACCCACCACATCCGCAACTTCAAGCCAGCAAGCACCTGACCCGCCACACCCCCGCCCACACCCAACGGAACCCGCCTACGGCGCGAACATGCACGGCCCACGCAACCTCCACCGGCGAACCCACCCGAACAACGACCCCACTCACCACTTCCTGGCCTCAAATTGCGCACCACCACCCCCAAACCCACCACATCCGCAACTTCAAGCCAGCAAGCACCCTGATCCACCGACCAGTTGGCCGTCGGCGGCGCGGATGGTCCTTCACAGCCGACGATCGAACCCCGAGCACGTGCCCGACGGAACCCGCCTCGACTCGCCTGAGCAAGTAACAGTCGTCGCCGTTCAAGATGACGGCAGCCGATATGGGTTATCCCCGTGTCCGCGGGGAGAACTGTTAATGCCACAACTTGTTAGTGTCGTTGCCCGGATCATCCCCGCGTCCGCGGGGAGCACACCGCATAGAGGTAGAGGGAGACGCGGCCTAGGGGATCATCCCCGCGTCCGCGGGGAGCACTTCGACCGGGAACTCAACTGGCCCGCACCTGCAGGATCATCCCCGCGTCCGCGGGGAGCACCAGTAGCACCATATGTAAGCTCTGGCTTACAGGATCATCCGCGCGTCCGCGGGGAGCACGTGGAGCTGCCTGACGGATCCGCCCGGACGCTGGGATCATCCCCGCGTCCGCGGGGAGCACCCGCGAGCGGTGGCGGCAGTGCGGGGGTGTGTCGGATCATCCCCGCGTCCGCGGGGAGCACAGCCATGGGGAAATGCGGCAGCGGATATCGTTAGGATCATCCCCGCGTCCGCGGGGAGCACCCCGTTTTCGGCCGGGACGTGTGGGTGGAGGAGGGATCATCCCCGCGTCCGCGGGGAGCACCCCGTTTTCGGCCGGGACGTGTGGGTGGAGGAGGGATCATCCCCGCGTCCGCGGGGAGCACGCTCGAGTTGTTCCGCATGACCAGGGCGTGGTGGGGATCATCCCCGCGTCCGCGGGGAGCACGCCGCCATGGCGGCGTAGGTCCACTCACGGATCGGATCATCCCCGCGTCCGCGGGGAGCACCATCCGGTAATGACGATCACGCGATCGCGGACCGGATCATCCCCGCGTCCGTGGGGAGCACATGGTCATGGTGCTCTCCCTTTCGGTTGGTTGAGGATCATCCCCGCGTCCGCGGGGAGCACGGCATCGAGACCGTCCCCGGCGTGTTCGAGAAGGGATCATCCCCGCGTCCGCGGGGAGCACTCATTAGATGGAATGGCGTTGATCTTGTTAACCGGATCATCCCCGCGTCCGCGGGGAGCACCGGAGGCTTCGTCATCAGAAACTGTAATCCGAGGGATCATCCCCGCGTCCGCGGGGAGCACTCACCTGTGCCCAGCGACGGCCAGAGTCCAGATGGATCATCCCCGCGTCCGCGGGGAGCACGGGCGTTAATGCTGGCCTCCATCTCAGTGGCTAGGATCATCCCCGCGTCCGCGGGGAGCACAGCCTCGGCCTGCTCGTTGGTGATGGGCGGCGTGGATCATCCCCGCGTCCGCGGGGAGCACGCTTCCGAGCGGATCGAGCCGCTCGACATATTCGGATCATCCCCGCGTCCGCGGGGAGCACTGGCCAGGCTCCACAACCCCCTGGAGGGGACTAGGATCATCCCCGCGTCCGCGGGGAGCACGCACCACGGGCAGGGTTCCACCGGGCTATGTGCGGATCATCCCCGCGTCCGCGGGGAGCACTTATTCAAACAACCCTTCTGTATTCATGGCGACGGATCATCCCCGCGTCCGCGGGGAGCACGTTCTCAACTTCGCCGTGAAGCTGTGCCGCGAGGGATCATCCCCGCGTCCGCGGGGAGCACGGTAGGAGTCAACGCTTCTGGCGGTGTGCCGAAGGATCATCCCCGCGTCCGCGGGGAGCACTCAGTTCAAATTCCGTGTCTCACTCGCCGCCGCGGATCATCCCCGCGTCCGCGGGGAGCACTGCTTCGGCAAGCGCGTGGCGCACAATGCCCGGGGATCATCCCCGCGTCCGCGGGGAGCACCGACCCCGACCTGTTGTACGGGGATTGGGTACGGGATCATCCCCGCGTCCGCGGGGAGCACGTAGACCGTGATCCACTCCGCCATCGGGCCCTCCGGATCATCCCCGCGTCCGCGGGGAGCACGCCACGGCGGCCGACAAGAACTCGCTGCACCGCGGATCATCCCCGCGTCCGCGGGGAGCACATGAAGCCGCAAAACGGACTCGGCACAAACACAGGATCATCCCCGCGTCCGCGGGGAGCACGAGATGGCGGCGTTGGTCGACGGTGCAGTGTCGGGATCATCCCCGCGTCCGCGGGGAGCACGTCGCGACCGCCTCGCGGAACGGCAGGTCCCACGGATCATCCCCGCGTCCGCGGGGAGCACTGTCAGATAGCATGGGCTCATTGTGGTGACGTGGGATCATCCCCGCGTCCGCGGGGAGCACTGAAGAGTTGGATGTCAGTCACGGCGCGTCTCCGGATCATCCCCGCGTCCGCGGGGAGCACGACCTTGTAGAGGTTGCGCAGCACCGCGCGGTCGGATCATCCCCGCGTCCGCGGGGAGCACTGGGTGGCGCGGACGATGTTCATCGCCGTGACCGGATCATCCCCGCGTCCGCGGGGAGCACGGCTGTCCACCTGGACGTCGGGCCAGCGATCCAGGATCATCCCCGCGTCCGCGGGGAGCACGGCGTGTTCGTTTCTGGGGTCGAGCGGGAGAGGGGATCATCCCCGCGTCCGCGGGGAGCACGCCAAAACACACCCGATAAAATGCCGAAGAAAAGGATCATCCCCGCGTCCGCGGGGAGCACGAGGCCCAGAGGCTTCGCGTTGCCCCTTGGTTGGGATCATCCCCGCGTCCGCGGGGAGCACGACACCTTCGAGTCTTCGAGGATCTTCGCGAGCGGATCATCCCCGCGTCCGCGGGGAGCACGTCTTGATAGTAGTCAGCAGCTAATTCAACTAAGGATCATCCCCGCGTCCGCGGGGAGCACGCTTGTTGACCAGTGCAGTTACCTCGGTGATCCGCGAATCTTGTTCACTTCTCCAAAGACGCTAACGAGAATCGCCATCACCCACCATCGCCCCGCTTTTCCTCCTTCTTCCGGAACTTCTTTCGCGCGTTGCGTCGCCGCCACACCACGTCCTCCGACGGCGCACCCGCCCCGGTCTTCCGGATGGGAGCGGTCGGCGCAGGTACGTAGTCGGGCACGGTGCTGCGCCGCATCAGGGTGATGCCGTCGTAGTCGATTGGTTCCCAGTCGTGTCCGTGCACTTCAAAAGCTAACCGCTGTTCGCCACGGACCGAATGCACCATCAGTGCTCGTCCGCCGGACACGAATTCGACGACGCGTTCCCACATATGTTCGCGCACCCTGGCCGAGATGTACCCGACGAACACTCCTGGGCTGATCTCAAGTAGCCACCGTGTCAGATGGCCACGCAGTCCCGGCGGTACTGCGGTGAGGATGACGACCGTCATGATGCGTCTCCATATGCCACTCCTCCACGTACGGTCACGACGTACTCGTCCCACAGCGCCACGTCGTCGAAATCCTGGCCGCTGGTGATCTCGTCGGTCGACGGATCCTCGTCGGGCAAGAGCAGCGTCCGGATGTCTCGCGCGCATCGCTCCAGCAGCTTCCCGTCGTGCAGCGCGTCCCGGACAGCTCGCCGCGTCAATGGGCCGATGTCGCCTTCCTGCTCCGCCGCGACGTCGAAGGCGATCGGGATGGTGAGTTCGGCTTTGTATAGGTCGGCGACGTCGTAGACGAACGACCGCGAATGCCCGGTGTGGATGAATCCCAGTGCGGGCGAGCACCCTAGGGCCACGATCACGGCATGGACCGCGCCGTACAAAGCTGAGTTCGCCGCTGACAGCGCCTGGTTGACCGGGTCACCAGCGTCCCAGTCTTCCGGATTGTAGTTCCGTCGAGTCCACTCCAGGCCGGTGCGCTCGGCGTGGTCGCGGTATACCCGCCGTACTCGGGCTCCCTCACGACCGCGGAGCTGCTGCATCGCCATTCGCGACACGTCCTCGCCCGGGAATCGCATCGCGTACATTGCCCGCGCTACGCGCAGCCGGGCTTGACGGTTCGTTACCGCTGTCGCCTGTGCCTCCAGCATCCGCGCCGACCGGGCGAGAGATGAGCCGTGTGCGTAGTACCGCACGCCTCGCTCCCCCACCCAGACGACGGTGGATCCGCTGTCGGCCATGAGCGTGATCGCCTGATGGGTGATCGTCGTCCCTGGTCCGAGGAGCAACGCACCTACTGACGCGGCTGGGATGTGTACGGTGCCGCGTTCGTCGGTCGCGGTGATCGCGTTGCTGTCCCGGTTGACGACGGTCCGCTCCAGGTAGATGAACGACACCCGGTCGACGGCGCGGACCAGCTCACGTGGCCCAGTGGGCCGGTAGCCGATGGTGTTCACGACGACGACGGACTCGACGGGGGCCGCGCAAGAGTCAACAGCCCACAGCCGTAAGCCTTCGCCCGGCCTACTCCGTGCGTCAACGTGTGCCGCAACGCATCAGCGTCTCGCACTTCCAGCTGGCCCTGGAACGTCGCTACCGCCAGCGTCACTTGGGCGCCCTTGCGGTCGAACCGACGGACCGACCGGTCGACCACGGCCAGATCCGGCTCGTCGTCGCCCACCAGACTCGGGCGCACTTGGAAACCCCACCGGTCTGCCCGGTCGAGCAGCCATGTCTCCTGCTGCTTCACCGTGACGTGTCCCAGCGGTTTCGTGTCGGCCCAGTCCTCGCGGCGCCCTGAGTGCACCGGGTTCGCGGTCAGCCGGAACTGCCACCGCTGCCCGGGCTTGAGCGAGTCGAGGAGAGGTTCGTACGATCTGGTCTCCCACGTCTGAGTCGTCGGCCAACCGGCTTGCTCGATGATGTGAGTGAAGTCGGGTTTGTCAGGGCTTGCGACGAACAACGACACGCGGCGCTGGGCGTAGGTGTCGAGCCGCCACAGCACTCGACCCACCGACGGGTTCGGGTCGTCGGCGAAGCCGGATAACACCGCCGCATGCATGGCCTGCGGCGACGCCATGAGGCGACGCGCGCCACGACGGGCCGGGTTGATCGGCATTCTGGTCAGGAACATGTCAGCCTCCCGGCAGTACTGACATCGGATCGTGTTCGACGGGCGCACCGGTCCCGGGCGCGTCGGCCCGGTCCGAACCGTCCGCCTGGGGATTGTCGACGACGACGGTGCCCCGGACTACCGACCGCCACCCGTACTGGCGACGGTTGGGGTCGAAGCTGACCGGTTCGTCATGGATGGTCTCTGCTTCCGGCTCCCCCGGCGTCGCGTCGCGGACCGTCTCCAACGGCACCTGGGCTTCACCGCGCCGACGACGCTGGTGCTGCACGCTCGCCCGCCATGGCAGCTGCTCCAGCGCCGTCGCCGCGTCGTAGTCGAAGACACCGAGCGCGATCGGCCCGGCGGGCGGACACGAACGCCGACCCAGATACAGCGGGAACACCGGGCTACGCACAGCGGCGTCGATACCGTCGAGTAACGCCCGGTCCCCTTCGAGCACAGCTACATAGGCAGCGTCGCTCATGTAGTAGCGGTAAGACAGCGGCAGAGATCGCCATGTGGTCGAACCGTCCCGTTCCTTCCGTTGCCGCTGCGCGGTCTGGAAGTCGCGGACCAGTTGGCCCGGTTGATCGACCCGGACTCCGAACGTCAACCCGAGGAGTTCGGTGAGCGGTTCGGTACGCCGGATCCCTTTGGCCGCCGCCACAAGGCCAAGCACGCCACTCTTGGTCGGCGCCGTCTCGGTGGTTCGTCGGACGAACTTGCTGCCCGAACCCCACGATTGCAGCGGCCCGGATAGCCTGAGTGCGACGACGGCCATCACTGCGCTCCGAGACGGGAGTCGACCAGTGTGCCGAGTCCTGCCACCATGTCCGCTAGTGGGACGTTGCTGCCTAGGTCGTCAAGGCTGGCTGTGTCGTCGCCCACCCGCGTCACCCAGACCGTCAACGGCGACTCGGAGTACGCACGTTCGATCTCCTTTGCCTCGTCGCGCAACGCATCCGACGCCCGCTTGATCCGGCCGTCGATCTCCGACTCCCGAACTGGATTCTCGAACGCTCCGACCAGGTTGATCGGCTGGGTATCACGGATCATGACGACGACGGCCTCCGGCAACGTCCGGTTCGCGAACGTGTTCTGTTTGCCCGTGGGCATCGACCGGATGAACGACTCGACGAACGTCCGCACAGCCCGCGACGTCGCCGCCACGTCACCGAGGTTGTCCGCGAGCCGATTCACGTCGACGGTCGCGTACCGGTACAGCGTGGACGAGTTGAACTCGACCGTGCCGATCATGCCGGCACCGGTGTCTTCCTCCGGATTGGTGTCGTCGACGGCGGTGAAGTAGTCGAACTCCGTCTCCACCGGGTGGACGCTGATGGCGTGCGCCACCTGCGCGGACGCGTCGACGTTGAGATCGGCCTGGTCAGCTACCATCCGACCGAACAACGAGATGGCGATCGCGTGGTCGCGGTCGGCCAGCGCCTTGGCGTCGGCGTCCTTGAGCGCCTTCACGACGTCGTCCGCCTCGGCGGCTTCGACGGCGGCGGCCGCCAGGCTCTCGATTTGGCGTCGACTCAGGAAGACGAGATATCCGGATTCCTCGGTTTCGTCCTTCTTCGGCGGTTTGACGACGATGCCGATCGCCTTGAACGTCGCAACCGCCAGCTCTTTGGAACGCTCACCCAGCTCAGGCGCCTGCCTGCCGATCTCTTCGGCCAACAGGTCGACGACGCGGCGGGTGCGCACCCCCAGCTCGGACGGATCAAGTGTGTCCTGGAAGTGGACTCGAGTTGCCCGCTTCCAGGCCTGGCTAGAAACACGGGCCCGGCGCACGCCGCCGTAGACGGCGGTCTTGGGGCTGCCGGTGTCGTCCCGGTTCAGGTTGGACGGCGGGACGGTCTGCAGGATGTGAACGTCGATGATGGTGCGGCTCATGATGGATGCTCCTACTCGTCAGAGGTGTCCGTGGACGGGTGGTTGTCTGCTGCGACGTCGTCCGCCGCGACGTCGTCGGATGATGAATCGACGCGGTAAAACTCGCGGCCCCACCGCAGTCGGACAGACGTCGCCCGGCCGGGTGTGAGTAGGCCAAACACGTCATCGGCGAACTGCGCGTAGTCAAGGCTGATGTGGTTCGCCTTCAGCTGAGTCACCAATCCGCGGACGTGGACGAGGATCTCGTCGACGGTCTGCGCCGTAGCCACCGCCATGAAACGCCGCGACACCGCGTCCTCGCTGGCATCGGTCCGCCGGGCCAGCCGCCGCACCGCCTGTCCGAAGGACACATCGGCGACGTGCATCGGGCCGGGCCGGGACTGCTGGTGCACTGCGTACAGGGTCAACGTGATGTGCGCCGCCTGCTCGGCCGGGCTCGGATCGTCGCGATCCCAGCTCAAGGAGGCGGGCACGGCACCAACCGTGCGTTCCCAGATCTCCGGAACACTTCCGGCCGGCTTGCCCAGACCGCGGCGCAGCCGGGCCAGGTCCGCACGGGCTGCGGAGTTGTTCGCCAGATAGTCGTCCTGAAGTTTCTTGATCTTGCGCTCCAGCGCGAAGCCCAACGGGTCGAGGCGGCGCTTGCGCTGTTCGGGTTTGGGCGTTGTCTCGGTTGTCATGACTGTCCCTCCGCATTCACCGTGGTTACCGCGTCGGTACCGGCAGGGCTGTCCGGCGCCTGCTCACCGTTGCTGAACGCCGCGGGCAGCACCTGACGCAGTCTCGCGTTGAACCAGGCCTCCGCCACCGCGACGTTGACCAGGCGGTTGTTGATCTCCCGGCCGCGCCACGCCGCCGGGCTCGCAGCCTGGATCAACTCGGCGACGATCGGGCGGCAGTCGACTCGGACCCGCCGCTGCCATTCGGCACGCGCAGCAGCCGTATCTGTTGTGGATCGCAGCCTGAACAGCCAGTCGCGGTAGGGCTTGTCCAGGGCCGCATAGAGCGTTTCCCGGGCCTGGCCACCGGCACCGGACTTCGGCTCCGCCCCAGCTGCCTGCGCGATGTTCTCAGCGAATCGCCACAGCGCGCCGGCTGCCTGTTCAGCGTCGTCAACCGCTCCCTTGGCGGTGTTGCCGAGCGCCACATTCTGCTCATTGATGACGACGGCCGCCATCGCCAGCCGGTCGTCGACGATCTCCGCGAACGTCGCACTTTGCGGGCCGTACTCGGCGCCGATCACTCTCGTGCGCACGACGTAGTAATCAGGGAGATGGCCGTCCAAGACCAGGGAGCTGATCCACTCGAATACCCGCGGCGCCAGGAACGGCTGCTTGTCGCCACGGCCACGCCCGGAGATCGACGGCAGCATGGCCTCCAGGCCACGCCACACCGACCGGTACGGGTCGTGCATCCGCGGCATGTAGACGTCGCGGCCGTACTTCTTCGTCTGCGGCTCGCTGTAGCGCCACGCCGTGTGTGGTTCGTGGACGTGCCGGTTCTGCGGCAGAATCTTGTCGCCATTGGCGAGCAGGACACCCGTGACGCCGTGGCGGTCACCGGCCAGGCGCACCCGCCGGGTCTGCCATGTGTATAGGTCGATCGCGCCGGTGAGTGGACGGTCTTCCTCCCACCTCGGTCCGTCGACGTCGCGTTCCCATGGCGGCGCATCGTGTTCACCATTGATGCGCACGTAGTTCTCAGCATCCCGTGCGATGAGGTTGAGCAGTAGGGTCTCGTGCAGGTTTCGCCCTTCCGGCAAGACCCCGCCGATCTGGCCGCTCCACCCGGTGCCGATCGGGTACCCCTTGCCTCCCTTCACGTTCGGATCTCCAACTGCCCCCGACTTGATACCCGACGCGTCATACGCATGCGTGTGCACCAGCCAGCGGGCGGCCTCAGCCACGTCGATCCGTTCCAGACTGGCCGCCGAACGCGTCGTGAAGAATGGCGCACCGTTGGGCACGTCGGCGACAATCTTCTCCAGGCCGCTGACCTCACCTTTTGCTGTGCGCAAGCCCGGGACCTGGAAGAACGGCGCCACCGCGTCGAACAGGCCGAACCGATGCCGTACCTCATCGGCGTACCGGTTGATTCGATCCATGGGCAGCGCGTCGGCTTCCCAGAGCTCGGCCCACTGTTCGGCGTCGTCCGGTCCGTCGATCGCCCGGTGCAGGAATGCCAGCAGCAATCTCGTGATCGCGAAGCTTTGCGTCGGGACCTCTCCCCCGATGGTCACCAGGTCCGGCGCTTTCTCGAATAGTTCGAGGATGGACACCTGCTTCTCGTCGCCGTGTGGTGTAAGCACCACGATCCACGGCTCGTCAAGCAGGTTGAAATCCTCCTCACTGATGGTCAACGTTGAACACCTCCAACCCCCTCTGTGCCGTGTAGCGGACACGGCGGCCGTCCAGTTCACCCCACCCGTCCTCGTCAACGACGAGCACCGGCAGGCGGTAAATCAGTGACGACGACTCCCACGCCGGCGGAGTCGCGGCCCATAGTTCGTCTTCGGCTGCCTCTGTAGAGAACCTCAAGCCCAACCGGATCCCGCACGCCGCCATGATCAGCGCTAGCTCGTCGGACGGTGCCTCGTCGCGCGGAATGTTCAGATCGCGCTGGCCGTCGGCTAGCCACGACGGTGTATGCCAGCGCCCGTCCGGTGCCGCCTGCACGAGAATCGCTTCCAGCGTCGGCGCCCCGTCACGCACCTGCCCTTGCCCCTGGGCCTCATCGTCGGCGTCGCCCACGTTCGCGTTGACCCAGCCGACAATCGCTTTTCCGGGTTTGGCCGGGTCCCGGATCTGGAAATCGTCGGCCTTGGCGCGCCGTTCGTCGGCCTTCTTCAGCCACGCTTCCTCGGCCGCCGTCATGGCTTCCTGCCAGTCGGTCGGGCCAACGGCGTCGGCCCCGTACGCCCGCTGGACCAGCGGCGCGATATCGACCGGCAGCTCGACTGCGCCGCCGAAGTAGTCACGCAGCACGGCAGCTGCCCGGAACAGCACGTGCGGTTTGTAGATCCGCTCCGACCCCGATTCAAGACCGGGCGGATTCTGGGTGAAATCCGCCCCGCCGACGTACGCACGGGCGGTTCTGACGTTGGACGGGCGCTCTGCCTGACTTGGGCCACGCTGATGCCGGTGCAGCCTGCCGATCCGCTGCAACACGAGGTCGACAGGCGCCAGGTCGGTGACGAGGACGTCGAAGTCGACATCGAGCGACTGCTCAACCACCTGCGACGCGACGACGACGTGCCGCTGCGGGCGGCGCGTCGCACGCTCCGGCGGGCCGAAACTGTTCAAGAGTTCCTGATCTTTGCGCAGCCGGTCCGCGGTAATGAACTGCGAGTGCGCGACCGTTACCTCGCCGGGAAACTCCTGCTCGAGCCGCTGCGCGGTCTCGGTGACCCGTCGTACCGTGTTACGCACTACCAACGCCGTCCCACCGTCGGAGAGAGCATCGCGTAGCACGCTGACTAACGCGTCGGTGTCGTCGCCGTTCTCGTCCACATCAAGTGCGTCAAGGTGGACCGTCGTCGCACGTCCTGACGGTTCAGTCACCCGGGTACGGACGCGACCGCCGTCAGTCCAGGTCAGAACCGGGTACCCGATGTCTCCATCGAGGTCGGCTGCTGTGTCAGCTCTTGTTACGCCGTCGTCGTGCCCGTCGCCGGCGGTTGGTGTCGTTGCCCACCCGCGCTGGTAGGCCGCCACGAGCTCCCGGCGACGATCAGCCGGTAGCGTCGCGGACAACGCGATCACCGGCACCCCGTAAGCGCCTAACCAGGTCAGCACCCTGGTCAGATAGGAGTTCATGAACGCGTCGTAGGCATGTACCTCGTCTATCACCACGACCTTGCTGGCCAGGCCAAGGTGGCGCAGCATGAGATGGCGGGACTTCAGGCCCGCGAAGAGCAACTGGTCGATGGTGCTGATCATGAAGTTGGCCAGCGACGCCTTCTTCCGGCCGCTGATCCAGGAGTGCGCCAGTACAGCGTGCTGGTGGCCATCGTCGTGCTCCGGATCTACGCCGGTCGGTCGGCCGTCGGGCATCATGCCCTGATAGAGCCGGTTGTGCTGCTTCTTGCCGTGCATGAGTGTGATCGAGCCGCCGACCTGCTGGCCGTCGTCGCCTATCGCGTCCAGCCAGCGGACGACACGCGTGAACATCGCGTCGCTCGTCGCCTGCGTCGGCAGGGCGACACACAACCCCCCGATGCCCCACCGGCTGGCGAGGATCTCGGCGGCGGCAAGGGCGGCTTCAGTCTTTCCCTCCCCCATGGGCGCCTCGACGATCATGAGCCCGGGCGTGGAGGTGTTGGCCGCAACGTCTACGGCCACACTCTGGACCGGCCGCGGTGCCGCGCCGTCAGGGAACTGGAATCGGGCGCTGAAGTACGACGCGACGTCTGCACCATCCGCCCGCGCCCGCCATGGTGATGGCAGTCGCAGCATCTTCCACGCACGCCGCACCCGCGAACCATCATCAGCGACCTCAGGTAGTTCGGCAGCATGGAACGGGAAAAGCCAGTCGTTGCTTGCGATCCAGTCCGCGACGATCACCACGGCCGTCAGCAAGACCTGAACCGGTTGGGACAGTTTGATGCTGGACCAGGAGCCGAAGAAGGGCCTAGCACCCGTGCGCTCGGCCTGGCGTTCCAGCAGTTCATTCCGGACGTCGTCCCAGCGCGCCGAGCTGTAGAGATCGGGGTATCCGTCCGGGGTGACCTCCCTCAGGATCATCGCATCCGGCGGCACCCCATGGTGACCGCCGATCACCACCGCCCACGCGTTCACCGCTTTGGGGTCCCACCCCTGCGAAAGCAGCCAGCGCTGGAATATGTGGTGGCCAGTGATGGTGTGATGCGCCTTCTGGCGGTCCGGAAGGTCGTTCTTGTGAGGCGGCGTGTAGAGCCCGAGATTACTCATGCGCTGGCCCAGCTCCGTGTTCTGCACGGCGAACGCCGGGGTAGCTTTGCCGATGTCATGCAGCCCGGCCAGTAACTGGACTGCCGTATGGGCTGACCGGACGTCACCACCGAACTCGGCCGCGATCAGGCGGACGACGTTCGGCGAAAGCCACTGGTCGAACAACATGTCGGCGACGTCCGCCGAATCGTCCATGTGCTGCCACAACGGCAGCCATGCTCGCTCGTCGTTCGGCGACTTCGCCCACGCCGACCGTGCTGCGTCACTCAACTGACCGGCCACGTTGCCCCTCCTCGCGCTCCAGCCGCCGTTCTGGCGGCCCACACGGGTCGCGCGTTCGGTCCCACCCGAAACGACCCGGTGCTAAAGCTAGCTCCCACCCCGGACACAACCCGCTGTTCGTCGCGATCCGGGTCGTGATGGCGCCCTACCCTGGCCCATGATCACGTTGTCAGGGAAGGGACGCTGGTCTCTTGCGTGCTTCGTGGCACTCATGCCAAGCTCATTTCGTTCAAGTCAAGTAGAGTGTTTTGAGTGAACTTACGTGCAACTCTCTTGAGAGATGCTACCATCGCGAGCGTTAAAGATCGGCGCGCTCCCCGCATGTCAGGCGGGGATGACCCGAGAGTCGCACGCACGTCGACTCAGAGGTTTCTCGTGATCCCCGCGCAGGCGGGGCGACAGCAAAGGGGTGGGGCAGGATGCTGCCCCACCCCTAAACAAGCACAAGACGGAGAACGAACAGAGGGGCCGGCGTGGCGAGGCAAGGTGGACCGCAGCACGCATTCGTCGATGAGTCGTTCGCCGACGCTTACATCCTGGCTGTCGTCCTCGTGCCAGCGAACGAGGTCAATCCCGCGCGCTCGGCACTTCGGGGCATACTCAGGCCGCGTCAACGCCGGATCCACTTCAACGACGAGCGAAGCGAACGGAAACTTCAGGTGCTGGCAAGTATGTCCACGCTCGACCTTGCCGCTAGCGTGTACGTCACCAAGAATCGCCGAGAAGCGCGGGAAACATGTCTGACTCAGATGGTCCCAGACCTGGTCGCGACGGGAGCAAGGAGGGTCGTTATCGAGCGTGACGATTCGCTGGTCCAGTTCGATCGACGCACTCTGGCAAGTCTGATCCGCCCACACACGCAACAGTTGGAGTACGTGCATCTCAAAGCTCATGAAGACCTGTTGCTAGGGGTACCTGACGCGGTCGCCTGGTGTTGGGCAAAGGGCGGACGTTGGCGCGATCAGGTGAGCGCATACACGCGCGAGACGGCCCTCTAGATGCGCGAAACCCCGCTCACCAGTCGTCCGGCTGGCTGCGGGGTCCACTTCCACGGGCTATTGCCCTTGGCATCATTGAGTTTAACACTTCGGCCGGACCAGCAACCACTACCCGGGTTCAAATCTGAAGCGCAACACGTAGCCCGTTAGATGCGCGGAAGCGCAGCCACCGGTCTTTACGGTGTGGATGTCTAGTTCACGCCGAGAAGAAGGAGCTGCGCTTCCTTGTCCAAACAGTACAAGCATGTGTCGTTGGCGGAGCGGGTAGAGATTGAGAAGTTGCTCGATCTGGGCCGGAGCCAGGCTGAGATCGCGCGTCGGCTGGGGCGGTCTCGGTCAACGATCAGCCGGGAGGTCAAGCGGCGGTCATGGCGTCCCTCGAACACCTCAGCGGCCTATACGCCCTACCGGCAGGCATCGCTGCGCGCTGGTGAGCAGACCAAGCGTCAGTACCGGGCCACGATCGCCCAAGGTCATGCTGACCGGGCTGCGCGGCGGTCCCATCAGGCTCGACGGATGCGCCATGACCGGCTCGTCGACTACGTCCACGACCACCTGCGTCGAGGCTGGACGCCCGAGGAGATCGCCGGGCGACTACCACTGGCGTTTCCCGATGATCCGGTCATGAGGGTCAGCCACGAAACCCTCTATGCGTGGATCTACTCACCAGTCCAACGTGGGCTGGCCCTGTGGCAATACCTGGCACGTGGACAGCGCAAACGTCGCAAGCGAGGACCCGCCCGCAAGGTCCGCCGAGCACCCCAGATCCGCTACCGGATCCCGATCCACCAGCGCCCCGCGGTGATCGAGGACCGAGCCGAGTTCGGTCATTGGGAGGCCGACAGCGTGCTTGGCGCCAGCGGCACCGG
>NZ_JAAOEN010000008.1 GCF_011320225.1 Phytoactinopolyspora limicola | reverse complement strand
CGCCGACCAACCGCACCAGCAGCATCCACCATCAACGCCGCAGCCGGCAACGTCGCAGCCGCACTCCCCAACAACGCCCGACGCGAAATCGTCCTACGAGAAACCACAACAGCCTCCAGACGCACATAAACCAACAGAGCTAGGTAATGTTTCCGTTAGGAGCTTGACATTGCTCCATATTGGTCGCTGGCTTTCATCAACCCAGCAAATCCGGGCCGAACACTTCCTCCCGCATGGGCGCCATCATCACAGGCTGCCCACTAGCTCTAGACCTTTCAGCAGCGATGCCGACGAGTACCGACTCGATTCCTTCCTTCAGTCCCGCGCGACTTCCCTCCGCACTCCGCCCAGTTACGGCGTTCCAGAAAGCTTCCCGAATAACGCCATCTCCGCCGTGGTGTCCGTTGGAGGGAGCGTCGACCGGAATCTCCTCACGGGTCCATCCGTTACCAACTCGGGCCGGCCGATCTACGAATATCCTGGACTCATCGATGTCGCCGCTCAACGATCCGTCGCTACCGTAGATCCTGATCCTTCGGGTTGGCCGTGGCTGTCCTATGACAGCGGTTAACGTGCAGATCGTTCCTTGCTGGTACTCAACCATTACCGATTGGTGATCGGGCGAAGCTATATTTGCTTGGTAAGGAGACGAATCTTCCGCGACGAAAAACATAGCTTCGAGGCTCTTATCGCCGTAATCCATGTTGTTTCCGGGAACCTCCACAGCGGCGAACCGTGGGTGCTGTTCACTCGCCGGCCGCGGAACAAAGTGCGTACGTCTACCTATTGAGAACACCCGTTCAGCCTTGGCACCAACGAGCCAGTTGAGAATGTCCAGGTCATGGCAGCATTTCTCAACAATGAACCCGCCAGACATGGCGTCGTTCTTGCGCCACCCCGAATGTAACGCGTTCGTCACATAGGTTCCTACATTCTCATCAGCGTCAATCGCGAGGATCTCTCCCAGAGAGCCGGCATCGATGAGCTGCTTAATCTTCTCGTAGAAGCAGGTGTAGCGGAGCACAAAACCCACGAATACCTGCGTTTCCGGCCGCTGCTGGTACACATTCCAGAGCCGAGCGCACTCCTCGACGCTGACCGCCACGGGCTTTTCCAGGAGCAACCGAATGCCGCGTGACATGACCTGTTCTGCATCCTCGGCATGTACCGAGTTCGGTGACGCGATCACCACCGCGTCAAGCGGCCCGTCAGCCAACATCGACGCCGAATCACCATAGTGCTGTGGAGTCGAACCCGGGCAGATGAGTTCCTCGAACTTTCGTCGATTACTTCCGTTCGGATCGGCTAGCGCAGCAACTTGCACCTCGGCTCTCAACTCATCGCTCAAGGATCGGAAGTATGAGGCCGCTCGCTTACTGGTGCCAATGACTCCAACTCGCGCGGCCAAGGTTCCAACTTCACTGTCCGACATCTTGCCCCTGCTCCTTGCATTCATCTTTGGCAGCCTGTTCAGCTGTCACTGCTTGATCCACACACCCTTGGTGCTCATGACACTCGTGTGGAACCAAGGCTTGAGGTTTTGCACGCGAGGCTTGACCAGCAAGAAGTAGCCACCCCATAGAGCGGGGATGCTGACGTAAGACTCGTCCCGGGCGATGGCGGCTTCGATCGCCAGAGAAGTCCTAGCTTCTGGGTCCGTCTGAGCCAGGGCTTCGCGGGCCAACTCCACCGCCTGCTCGACCTCCGGGTGCCGTTTGCCATCTAGCTTCGCGGCGATCTGCGCGGTGTCTACGTCCGCACCGAGTTCATCGAGGATGTCGTCGACAGCCTCAGGCGGTGAGAGATTCATGCCATACGTCCGGATGGGCTGCAAGTTGTTATAAGCCGCACCCACAACCGTCGGCGGCTGAACTGAGTTGTTCGTCACCATGAATCCGACATAGTCCTCCGGATGTACCGGAACGTTGAGTTTCTCGGAATAGACCCCTAGCTCAACGATGTCGAGTACGACGTTTAGCCCGAGGTTCTTACGCCACATTTCGGCGATAGCCTCCACCCAGGGGCTGGTTTGAAAGTCGAGTATGGTGATGGTGGGCATTCCCTCGCCATCGGGATATCCGGCTTCGGCGAGCAGGTTCTGAGCGGCCTCAAGGTCATACTCGACGCCAGGGACCTCATCCGACCCTTCGACATCCCCCGGCACGAGCGACTTGCCCGGTATCGCCGGCTTACCTACCCCGCCAAGCGCTTCGCGGTCGACCGCTAAGGCCAGTGCCTTGCGTACCTTGATGTCGTGCAGTGCTGGATGCCTGCTGTTCAACGCGATTAGGTGACGGTACTGGTTGGTCCCTGAGGACATCAGCTCGTCGGCGACATCAGAGGTGGTAACCGCTTCGAGGTCATCTTCGATGCGGCCGGTGATGTCAAGGTCACCGCTCTGATACGACAACAGATCGGCGGTTGTGCCACCGTCATTGAAGGTGATCTCCCACCGGTCGATGTAGTAGTTGTCCTTGTCCCAGTAGTGGTCGTTGGGCAACAGCACGGCGCCCAGGTTGACCCGGAACTCGTCGAGGACGTATGCGCCGTTACTGACCCAGTTCTCTGGGTCCAGCCACCCGTCGCCCAATCGCTCAACGGTGGCGGGATGTAGAGGTAGCGCCCAGAATTGCGATAGGTAGATCAGGAAATCCGGATCCGGCTTCTCCAGGGTGAGCTCGAAAGTGGCATCGTCGATAGCCTTGGCTCCGACGCTACTGAAGTCATCGATCTCTCCGTTCATATAGTCGGCTGCACCAACAACGGAGATACGGTCCCGGTTATACGATGGACTCGACTCGCCGGCAATTCCCGGCGTGAGAATACGTTTCCAGTTCCACTCGAAATCGTTGGCGGTCACCGGATCGCCGTTGGACCATCGCGCTTCGCCCCGGAGATGGAAGGTGTAGATCAGGCCATCGCCGGAGATGTCCCAGGATTCGGCCACACCAGGAACAACCTGGATCGGGTCGTTGGCGTCCGCGACGACCAAACCCTCCCACAGTCCGATCATCATGATCTGCCCGAAGGAGTAATTGGCGTTGACGGCGGGATCAAGGAGTGTCACCGGAAGCATGGACTGACGCAGGGTCCCGCCGCGCTGCGGCTCGTCCCCGCTCCCCCCAGCACCGCTGTCGTCGTTGTTGTCTGCGCTACCGCCGTCGTCGCTACCGCCGAATCCGCAAGCAGCACTGGCGGCTGCTGCGGCGGCGAGCGTCGCGGCAAGGAAGGTACGTCGGCGAATGGGCTCCGATGCCCCGCGCACGGTGGTGGCTCGTGTCATGCTTGCGTCAGCCCTTTCTGTGTCAGAACCTGTGGTTTCGCGAAGTCGTCTGCGCTCCGCTTGGTGCGCACCCAATGCCCTGCGGTGATCTCAACCAGGTCGCCCTCCTGTTCGACCGGGACGCGGTCTAACGCCGCGGTCACGCCTGACCTGGGTGGAAGTTCAGCCCTGATCGGCAACACCGCGGCGAGCAAGGCTTGTGTGTACGGATGCTGCGGGCGGGTGAACAGCGTGTCGGTGGAGGCAACTTCGACGACGCACCCGTTGGCCATGACGATCGCCCGATCGCATAGCCGCTGGGCGACCGCGAGGTTGTGGGTGATGAACAACATCGACAAGCCCAACCGCTCTTTCAGGTCTTGCAAGAGCTCGAGTACCTGGGCCTGGATTGACACGTCGAGCGCGGAGGTGGGTTCGTCACACACCAAGAGAGCCGGTTCCAAGGCCAGTGCCCGGGCGATCGCTACGCGTTGTTGCTGGCCGCCGGAGAATTGCCGGGGGTACTGGTCAGCTCTGGACTCGGGGATTCCAACCATGGTGAGAAGTTCGAGCGCCCGCTCACGCCGCCACGCTTTCGTGCCGACCTTGTGCACACGTAACGGCTCAACAACGTTCGCGGCGACGGTTTGATGCGGCAGCAACGAGCCGTAGGGGTTTTGGAACACCATTTGCACCTGCCGTCGCCACGCCTTGAGACGCTTCCCCGAAAGGCGCAGAACATCCGTGCCGCCGAAGGTGATGTCGCCGGCGGTTGGTTCGGTGAGTCGGGTGATGAGACGCGCGAGGGTCGACTTTCCAGAGCCGGATTCCCCGATGACGCCGATGGTTTCCCCCCGAGGAATGGTGAGGCTCAGATCGGTCACGGCGGTCACGTCGCCACCACGACCATGGAAAACTTTCGCCAGGTCCCGTACCACCAGCAACTCAGCTTGGTCACCACCTACGCCGGGCGAAGGATGGGCGAGCGCCGTCGTGGCGGTAACGTCCTCCACAGGGTCGTCGTCGATGTCGTTCTCGCCCACTGCGGTGGTGACGTCGAGGGCGGTGTCCAGCAGATGCTGGGAATATCCGTGCTGCGCGGCACTGATGAACGACCGCATGGACGCGTTCTCGACCACCTGGCCGTGCCGCATAACAACGATGTCGTCGCAGAGATACCTTGCAACGCCGAGGTCATGGGTGATCATCACGATCGCCAGCCCGTCCCGCCGTAAGTCCTGCAACAGATCCAGCACCTGGCGTTGCACGGTCACGTCTAGCGCGGTTGTGGGCTCGTCCGCGATCAACAACTTGGGCCCTGCGACGATCGCCATCGCGATCATCGCCCGCTGACGCTGCCCGCCGGATAGTTGGAACGGATACATTCGGATCCGTCGCTCCGGATCGGGAATCCCCACCCGATCAAGCGCATCTACCGCCCGTCGCCTCGCCTCGGCGCCGCTTGCTATGCCGTGCCAGCGAAGGTGTTCGGTCAGCTGAACTTTGAGTGTCCGGGTGGGATTAAGTGCGGACATGGCGTTCTGGAAGATCATTCCGATTCCGGTCCCACGTATCCGCCGGAGATCAGGCTCGGGCATACCGACGAGGTTGCGGCCCTCGAACAGTGCCTCACCAGTGACGTGTGCGGTATCAGGAAGTACGCCGAGCATGGCCCGCATCGACACTGTCTTCCCGGACCCAGATTCTCCGACGATGGCCACCGACCCACCGGCCGGCACCGACATTGACAGTCCAGCGACGACCTCGGTCGAATGGGCAGAACGGGGCTTGGTAAACGACACTCGCAAATCGGACACCGACAACAACGCGCTCTCCCGGGGTTCCGGGACGCATGCGGCTCCCGTTACGTTGGCGGGTGCGGCGGCATGGGCGGAGGTCATGCGGAGTCCTCCTCGGATGAGTCGAACGCATCCCGGAGCCCGTCGCCGATCCAGGTGAACGCCAGCACGGTAAGGCTGAACAGGGCTAATGGCGCGGCGATCAGGTGTGGGTGGGCAAGGACGTAGGTATAGCCGTCGACGATCATCCCGCCCCATGAGGGTGTCGGCGGCGCTACACCGAGGCCGAGAAGGGCGAGGCCGGATTCGGCGATGATCGCTCCGGGGATGGCGAAGCTCGTCGTCACGAGAAGCGGACCGACCGCGTTCGGCAGGATGTGACGCACCGTGATCGCCACCCCACCGGTGCCGATGGACCGGGCAGCTTCGACATACTCGAAGTTCTTGATCTTCAGCACTTGGGCGCGGACCAGGCGGGCTTGGGTTACCCACCCGGCGATCCCGATCGCGAGGATGATCGCGAAGACGGTCCGGCCCATGATGACGACGAGCAGGACCGAGAAGAGGTAGGTCGGGAACGCGTACATCACGTCGGTGAACGACATCAGCAGCGATTCGGTCCTCCCGCCGCGCCAACCCGCCCACAGGCCGATGACCAAGGCGACGAGTAGCGCTACGAGTTCGGCGGCGAATCCGATCATCAGTGCTGTCCGCAACGAATACAGCATGCGGGAGAAGACGTCGCGGCCGAGCTGGTCCGTGCCCAGCAGATGCCCGTCGGTCAGCGGGGCCAGGAGACGCCCGGTGAGGTCCTGCTCCGTGTAGGACATCGGCGCCAGCCACGGCGCCCCCAGCGCCACCACGATGAGGACACCCATGAAGATCAAGCTGCCGAATGCGAGCTTGTTCCGTTTGAACCTGGCCCAACCCCGCCCGAGTTCGCTCTGGGCGCTCTCGTGGTTGGTCGAGCTGTGCGGATCAACGGGTTCGATCGGCTCGGTTGTGGTCGCGGTCATCGACGCACCTCCGTACCATCAGCGGCTGAAACGTCCGGTGAAGGTGTCTCGCTGCCCCCACCGCCATCATCACGACCGCCCTGTGTACGGCTGTCGACCAGCTGAGAAGCCGGTAGGAGTCCGGCGCGACGTGGCCGTCTCCATCTGCTGCTGGTGCGTTGCTGATGCCGGATCCGCGGATCCAACAACCCATACACCAGATCAACAATCAGGTTCATCACCATCAAGATCAGGGCGAAAAACAACGTCGTCCCCATCAACAACGGCATATCCCGCGTCCGCGCCGCCAACGTAAACAACCGACCCAACCCCGGAATCCCCAACAACACCTCCACAAACACCGTGCCAGTCGCCAACGCCGCAAAAATCGGCCCCACCACCGTCACCAACGGAATCAACGAATTCCGCAACACATGCCGCACCAACACCGTCCGACGCGACCCACCCTTAGCCAGCGCCGCCACCACATACTCATCCCGCAGCGCCTCCAACATCGACGAACGCACATACCGCGCCAACATCGCCGTCGGCTGCACCGCCAACGCCACCACCGGAATCACCATGTACTCCGGCCCAGCCCACCCCCGAACCGGCAACCACCCCAACCCCACCGAAAAAACAAGAACAAGCACCAACGCAAACAAATAACCAGGCAACGCCTGAATCGTCGTCAACGTAAAAATCGACCCATAATCAGCAAGCTTGTCCTTCTTCACCGCCGCCACCATCCCAATTGGAATAGCCACCAGCAGCGTCAACAACGTCGCCGGAACCGCCAACGACAACGACACCAGAAAGGCCTCGCCCATCAGCTCTTCCACCGACGACTGGGGGTACTTAAACGTCGGCCCCATATCCCACTGCACCAGACCAGTCATAAACCGCGCATACTGCTCCCACGCCGGCACCTGGTCGCCATACCGACTCGCCAGACTGTCACCACCACCATCACCCGACGTCTGATCTCCTAGCGCCGTCGACCCCACCTCAGCCAAATCCGAAAACGATCCCGGAACCAGCTGCAACAAACCGAACGTAATGATCGACACCGCAATCAGCGACAGCACCAACCGCACCAACCGTCGAGCCACATAAGCCAGCACAGTCACGCACCTTTCCGAATGACGACGGGCAGCGAGCACAGCAACCGGCGAAGCTCACCGCAACTCACGGATGCTGCCGCTCACGCCGTCCTGACGCATCGAGGGCTAGAGCCGGTCCTTCACGTTGGCGTCGATGCTACGAGATACAAACGCTTGCCGCAATAGCTGCAAGTTGCGAATCTGTCACGGCACCTTGGCGCATTCACCAGCGATGGCCAAATGGCAAGCGCATGTCAACGGTGGGCCGCCTCTGGATGCGACGACGCGACAACCGAGGGCTCACGCACCCATAGCTCTTGTGCGTCGCAGATTCAGGTGGTAGCCGACGACGGTATCCAGCGGCCGCCGACCACGACGCCCCACGGCACGAATCCCGGATCGAACACGGCCAGGTCGGCGTCCATACCAACGGCCACCGCCCCTTTCCGGTCAGCTACCCCGGCTATCGCCGCCGGGCGGCTCGTCGCCATCGCTACCACCTCCGGCAGCGGCCATTCAAGATCGTCATGCAGGTGGGTCAGCATCCGTGGCAGCAGCGATGTGCTCCCGCCGAATGCGTCGGCGCCGACTACCACACCGACCCCGTCGGCGACCTCACATTCAACCGTTCCCAGGCGGTACCTGAACCCTGCGGGCATACCGGTGCCCGGCGTCCCGTCGGAGACCACGATCAGCCGCTCGCCCAAACAGCGCCGGGCTATCTCCAGAAGCTCGGCCGGCAGATGGCGCCCGTCGGCGATCACCTCGGCGGTCAGCCCGGTCGACGCCAGGGACGCTTCGAGCAGCCCTGGCACTCGCCACGGGCCGCGCCTGGTCAGCCCGGTCTGCCCACTCCAGAGGTGGGTGACGTGGGAGAGGCCATCCGCAACTGCCCCGGCGAGCTCGTCCACGGTGGCTTCGCTGTGCCCGGCAGCAACGACGATGCCCGCCGTGGCCAGCTGGGTTACCGCGGCCCGGGCGCCGGGCAGTTCGGGCGCCAGGGTGATCATGCCGACGACGTCGCGCCGCTGCACGAGAGCCGCGACGTCGGCGTCGGTGGGTGCACGTAACACCGCGGGATCATGGGCGCCGCATTGGCCGGCCGCGAGGAACGGTCCTTCCAGGTGGACTCCGAGCAGTTCAGCGCCGTCCGCGGGGCCAGCAGCGGCGCCGATGCGGTCGATCCGGTGGAGGAGCTCGGGCAACCCGGCCGACACCAGGCTCGCCTGCACGCTGGTCACCCCGGACCGGGCAAAACCTCGCAGCATCGCCACGAGCGCCGATTCATCGTCCAAGTGATCGAACGAGTATCCAAAACCCCCATGGACATGCAGGTCCACGAGGCCAGGTGTGACGAGTCGCCCACCCACGTCCACCACCGTCGCCGCATCACTCCAGGGGGCGGAGTCTCCCGGCGGGGCCGGATACGGGACGAGATCAGCGATCCGGCCATCCCGGACGTGTACGGCTACGCCGCTGCGCACCTCGGCCGGGGTGACAATGAGTCCGCCGGTCAGGACTAGTTCGTCCGGAGAGTCCGCGACGCTAGTGTGTCGACGACGTCGCGGCATCGATCATTCCTGCCGAGTCCGGCTCGAGGAACAGCCTCGCCTGCGGAGTCCGGCGCAGGATCGTGGCCGGGCAGGCCGTACTCACCTCGTCCCGCAACGCCCGCGCCACTGCTGCGGCCTTCCGCTTCTCCGGCGCGCATATCTGAACCTGCCGGGCCGACAACAGGGCCGGGATGGTGAGCGAGATCGCCTCAGCCGGGACCTCGTCAAGGGTGCCGAAATGCCCTTCGCCCACCTGTTGCGCGCGCGATTCCGGCTGCAACGTGATCACCCGAACCCATCGGTCGTCGTCGAAGCGGGCGTCGAACGGTTCGTTGAACGCCAGGTGCCCATTCTCCCCGATTCCCATACACACCAGGTCGAGGGGCGCCGCCCGCAGCGCCTGCTCATATCGATCACATTCGGCCTGAACGTCGGCAACGTCGCCGACGATGTACTCAACGTCTCGTGGCGCGAACCGGTCCTCGACCCGTTCGCGGATCCAACGCCGGAAACTGGCCGAGTGGCCGGCGTCGATGCCGACGTATTCATCCATGTGAAACACCGTCACCCGGTCCCACGGCACGTCGTGGTCGGCCAACGCGTCGGTGAACGCGAACTGCGAGTTACCGGTGGCGATCACCACTCGGGCCGAACCACGTTCCGCCACCGCGGCGCGGAGGATATGGGCCGTGTTCGCCGCGGCGGCTCGCCCCATCTCCACCTCCGATGGGTATACCTCGACATCGAGGTCCTCCGCACGAAACCGCTGAACCGCCTTGGACAAGGTCCCTCCCGAGATCCGAGCTTGCCAACAACTGATTGCAACAATACTGCAAGCGCCTTCATTGCGCATATTCGGCCAAGATACGCTGATATCAGGCATGGATTCGGGTCACACCACCGTTGGCGATGAACCACGAGCGGCCACAGGGTGCACGAACTTGCAGCAACGCTGCACCATCCTGGGCCAGCGCACTCGGATCGTTTAGACTCACCTGAGGAACCGGTTTCTCACCGACGAGCGCCTCGCGAGCGGCGATACACATAGGGAGTGTCCATGCCATCCGAAACCCGGCTGCTACGGCTTCGCTCAGACGATTCCGTCGTGGTGACACTCGACGCCCTGGAGCCGGGAACGGCGTTGCCCCTCGACAACACCGCCCTCCTCTGCCGGCAGCCGATTCCGGCCGGCCACAAGGTCGCCGCCATCGACATTCCGGCCGGCGCACCAGTGCTCAAGTACGGCCAGGTGATCGGCTTCAGCACCCAAAACATCACTGCGGGCGAACACGTCCACGTGCACAACCTGGCCTTCTCCGACCTGCCCGAACGTGGTGTGACCAGTGGCGTCGCGAACCCACTCCCAACCGTGAAACCGCAGACGTTCCAGGGGATCGTCCGGGCCGACGGACGAGTCGCCACCCGCAACTACGTCGGCATCATCACGTCGGTCAACTGCTCCGCTACCGTGGCCAAACTCGTCGCGGATCGGATCCGCACGTCGGGGCGGCTCGCCGACCACCCGAGTATCGACGGCGTCGTCGCCATCACCCACCAGACCGGCTGCGGACTCGCCGACGACGGCGAGGGTCTACAGCTGCTCCGGCGCACCCTGTCCGGGTATGCACACCACCCCAACTTCGGCGCACTTGTTGTCATCGGCCTCGGCTGCGAAGTGAACCAGATCGCCGAACTCGACCTACCCACCACCACACCGGTGGTCGGCCTCACCATCCAGGAAGCGGGCGGAACCGCCGCCGCCGTGCGCGCCGGCGTCGAGGCCATCGAGGCGCTGCTCGACGGCATGGTAGTTGAACGCCAGCCGGTGTCGGCCGCGGAGCTGATGCTGGGTCTGGAGTGCGGCGGCTCCGACGGATACTCCGGGATCACCGCCAACCCCGCTCTGGGGGTGGCCGCGGATCTCCTCGTCGCCCACGGCGGCACGGCCATCCTCGGCGAAACCCCGGAGATCTACGGCGCTGAACATCTGCTCGCCGAACGTGCAATCAACGACGACGTCTCCCGGCGGCTGCTCGACCGAATCAGCTGGTGGCGCGAGTACACCGCGAAACATGGCGGCACCCTCGACAACAACCCCTCCCCCGGCAACAAAGACGGCGGCATCAGCACCATCCTGGAAAAATCACTGGGCGCGGTCGCGAAGTCCGGCTCGTCGCCACTGACCGACGTGCGGCTCTACGCCGAGCCGGTCACAACCAAGGGTCTGGTCTTCATGGACACCCCGGGGTATGACCCGGTGTCGGTGACCGGGATGGTGGCCGGCGGAGCCAACGTCGTCTGTTTCACCACCGGCCGTGGCTCGGTGTACGGCTGCAAACCCGTGCCAAGCCTCAAGCTCGCCACCAACACACCTATGTACCACCGGATGTCGGAAGACATGGACATCAACTGTGGCATCATCGCCGACGGCCTCATCAGCGTCGATGAGATGGGCCAGCAGATCTTCCAGCGGATCCTCGCCACCGCCTCCGGCAAGCTGACCGCCAGTGAAGAACTCGGCCTCGGCGACGAGGAGTTCGCCCCCTGGCAGCTCGGCGCCGTGATGTGAGCGTTCAGACCCCGCCACTGGCTGTGATGGAGGTCACAGTCGGCAGCTGAAAACTCATAATGTTAGTGTCTAACATTATGAGGATGGCGACGTCACGACATGAGCGCACGCACACGCGATTGATCGAGCATGCGTTGGACTTGTTCGAGGCTCAGGGTTTCGAGCAGACGACGGTTGCACAGATCGCCGCGGCGGCAGAGGTCACCGAGATGACGTTCTTCCGGCATTTCTCCAGCAAAGAGTTGGTCGTCCTCAACGATCCGTATGATCCGGCCATCGCGGACGGCGTCGCTGCACAGCCCGCGGACCTTCCCGCTCTGGTCCGCGCCGTGCGTGGCGTACGCCGCGCACTGAACGGGTTGCCTGAAGCGGATGTGGAGCGGGTACGGCGCCGGGTCAGGATCATCGCGGGCTCGGCGGCGTTGCGCGCGAGTAGTGCAGGCGTCAACGCGGCCACTGAAGCTCGGATCGGTGACCAGCTCATCGCCGACGGCGCGCCTGCACTGGTTGCCCGGGCCGCGGCGGCCGCGGTGCTGGCGGCGCTGACCGCCGCCCTGTTCGAGTGGGCCCGCGACGAAAGGCTGACTCTGCCTGCGGCGATCGACGGCGCGTTGCGCACCCTGGAAGGCGACGATGGCTGACCGGCTGAACGTGCAAGGGGCGTTGCGGGTCTTCGGACCGGACGCGGGTCTATTCGGCCTCGATCTAACCGTCGCTGCCGGTGAGGTGCACGCGCTGGTCGGCCTCAACGGAGCAGGCAAAACGACACTGATGCGCGCGATCCTCGGAATGCTCCGGCTCACCGGCGGAAGCGTGGAGATCGACGGAGTGCCCCTCGCCCGGCTGTCGAACGACGCCTGGCGTCGGGTTGGGCATCTGATAGAGCACCCGTTCGCCTACCCCGAGCTGAACACCCGCACCAACCTCGCCCTCGCCGCCCGCCTGAACGGCCTTGAGCCTTCAAACGTGCGTGATGCCGTAGACGCCGTGATCGCGGAACTGGACCTCAGCCGCTACACCGCTGTCACCGCGCGTCGGCTCTCGCAAGGCAATCGGCAGCGCCTGGGCCTGGCCGCAGCGCTCCAGCACCACCCCACGCTGATCGTGTTGGACGAGCCGACCAACGCACTCGACCCCGCCGGGGTGATCCGGCTTCGAGAGACGCTGCTTCGGCGCGCCGCCGATGGGGCCGGGGCGCTGGTGTCCAGCCACCACCTCGACGAGGTCGCCCGGATCGCACGCCGCATCTCCGTGCTCAACCACGGCCAGATCATCGGCGCCCTGGAGACCGACATGCCGGACCTGGAACGGGCCTTCTTTGACCTGGTCCGCGCCGACGACGAACAGAGACGATCGTGAGCCTCATCGCAACCGCGGTCCACGTCGAACTGCGCAAAGCCCTCGCCTCCCGGGTCTTGCGCACCACCACCATCCTCGTTGTCGTCGGCATCGCCGTGCTAGCCACCGCGCTGGTAGCCGCAGCCCAGGCCGGCGACGAGCAGATTCTCGCGCAGCTTGGGCCGCTCGCCGACGAGACCGGCTGGAGTCTGCTGACCGGTGTCACTGCTCAGATCACCGCGGCCGGAGCACTACTCGCCTTCGGTGTAGCGCTGAGCTGGACGTTTGGCCGCGAGTTCACCGACGGCACGATCACCGGGCTGTTCGCCCTGCCCGTGTCTCGACCCGTAGTCGCTCTGGCGAAGTTGTACATCCACATGCTCTGGACCGCCGCCGTCTCCCTCACCCTGACCATGCTCATCCTCACCGGCGGGCTCGTCCTCGACCTGGGTTCCCTCGACAGCGACGCGTTATCGCAGCTCATCCGCCTGTCGGTTCTGACGATTCTCGCCGGGATGCTGGCGGCTCCAGCCGGCTGGGCCGCGACACTCGGCCGCGGACCACTGCCCGGTATCGCCGTCACCCTGATGATCCTGGTCGCCGCACAGGTCACCGCGATCGCAACGCCCGACGCCGCGGCCTGGATACCACTGTCCGCGCCAGCCGTGTGGGCACTCGAGCCTGGCACCGTCCACGCCGGACAACTCGCCATGGTCGCGATCGTCCCGATCACGTTCGCCGCGCTGACCTGCATCTCGTGGCGACGGCTGCAACTCGACCGATAGCCCAACCCCAACTCCACGGACAAGCGCCCCAACCCCGACTAGAAGGCAAATGAGTTGAACGGCTCCGGGTCCACACGGAACAGCCGCGACAGGGTGGCTACGGCGTCCGCGCGGTGTGGGTGAATGCGCCCCGCCGATGCGAGTAGCGCGGCCGACGCCCCGCCGAGGTAGAGGGAGCCGAGGGCCGGAACATCCAGTGTGAGGTCCGGGCTGGCATTCGTCGGGGTGCAGGTGACGGAGCCGGCGACGTCGTACGTCCGGGCTTCGAGCGCGGTTGGCACGTCGAGGAGCCGGACCCACAGGTTGTCGGATTGCCGGGTGACGCGCAGGGCGGGGGGATTACGGAGCATCCAGCGAAGGGGCTCGTCCGCCGGACGGGCCACCGCCACGATCCGTTTGGTCAGGTCGAAGTCGAATAGCAGCTGCCAGAGGGCGCGGTAGGCCTCGATGGTGGTGGACTGCAGCGCAGTGGCCCGTCCGTGCCATCCGCGTCGTCGGACAGGCTCGCCCACTGGCCGGTGCGCGGCGACAACTCCCCTACCCGGTCTCGACGCGCCGCGTCGTGGACCGCTGGCCACGTGTCGTTCCGATGGAGCTCGCGTCCCGGCTTAGCTCGCGCAAAGAGTGGAACAACGAACCCGCCGCCCACCGCCTCTCCCATGATCATGAACACTTTACCGGGCGATAGCCCGGCAAAGTGTTCATGATCATGAGGTCAGCGGGGGCGGGTCACCGTGCGGCGGTTCATCGCCGACCAGATGTCGTGGAACCGCGCCGCGGCCTCATCCTGTTTGGGTGTGAGGAGGCTGACGACGACGAACACCACGGCTCCGGTCAGCACGCCCCACACGACGGGCTGCAAGCCGGCCACCGTCGGGTACCAGTTGAGGAAACCGGCTACGACGACGGCTTGTGCACTCAGCGCACTGGCGATCGCACCCCATTTGGTGGCCCGACGCCAGAAGATCGCCCCGACGAGCACCGGGTAGAAGCCGGCGAAGCCAGAGACCGCGAACGACGCCACGTCGAAGACACCCGGTAGATCAAGCAGCGACACGGCATAGGTGATGGCCAGCATCACCAGGACGAATACCCGCGCGTAAGTGACCTGCTTCTGTTCGTTCGTCCGCCAGTATCGGGCGACGACGTCGCGGCTGAGCATGTTGCTCAAGGTGAGGATCTGCGCGTCCATCGACGACATGACGATCGCCAGCAGCGCGACCAAGCCGAACGCGCTGAGCCAGACCGGCAGGTATTGTGCGGTCAGCATGAAGATGATCGAATCGGCCGCCGGGCCTTCCAGGCCGGGGATGAGGGTGGCGCCCCAGACTCCGAGCAAGATGGCGGGTATCCAGGTGAGGATCATCGCCAGCGGGTAGGCGACGCCGGAGAAGCGCAGGTCACGTCCGGATTGGGCGCTGACCATCCGGATCCACACGTAGGGCAGCCCAAAGGTCATCAGGGCAAAGCCGAGGAAGCCGCTGATGGTTCCGCCCACATCGGTTGGCGCCGACCATGACCGCACGATGAGATCGGGCCGCTCCCGCAGGCCCGAGCCGAGCTCGCCGATCCCGCCGAGCACGACGGGCAGCAGGATCACCGCCAGCACCAGGAAGGCCATGAAGAAGGCGGTTTGTGCGGTGTTGGTCCAGGCCGTACCTCGCATGCCGCCGGCCCAGGTGTAATAGCCGACGACGACGGCGACCGCCAAACCACCGACCCAGTAGGGCACCGTGCCGTTGGTGAAGTTCTCCAGGGCCCGGCCACCGCCGATGACCCCGGTCAGGATCAACGGGATCGTCCAGGTGACGAAGCCGAGGAACAGGATGATGGCCAGCCCGTCACTCTGAAACCGCTCCCGGTAGAACTCGACCGGTGAGACGATGCCAAACTTCTTGGCCACCAGCCAGCAGCGATAGCCGAAGTAGAAGGACAGCGGCATCGTGAACATGATGGCCCCGAGAAACATCAGGCCGAAGCTGATGCCGCGGTGGTAACTCGAACCCGCCACTCCGAGCATGACGAGTGCGGAGACGTTCGTGCCGAAGATCGAGGCGAAGAGCACCCAACGGCGTAGTCCTCGCCCGGCGAGGAAGTACTCCTCCGGACCACTGCCGGAGCGGGCTGCTGCGGCGCGGCCCAGAAACACCATCAAGGCGATGAAGACGATGGATCCCGTCAGCACCATCCCGGTTTGCGACATGAGGGGACCTCCGGTGGCAGGAATCTAGACAGGGGAAGAGAGCAGGTGACGTGGGGTCGGCAAGAACTACTGGTCAGTCGCGGGCCACAGCAGCGCGAAGATCGCCCACAGGGCACCTGCGGAGATCACGCCATAGGCGATGAAGCAGGCTAGTTGGAGCGGTATGGCTCCAATGACGGTCTCGGCCACGGGGCCCGTCGCCACCACGGCGATCCAGGGCAGCGCCAACATCATGACCGCGATCATGCTGGCGAGTACGGCTCGACGGCGGAACCGCCGCCCCGCCTCGCCAGCGGACAGTTCCGGACTACGCGATGATCGGTCTAGCACTACTGCCTCCTCATTGAGGGCCTGTTCGTGGGCAGGCTCGTGCGACGGTGCATCAACACAGTCAGCCGATGGTGAAGGGATCCCGGGTGTCGCCGCTGAGCTCGACCCAGACGGATTTCGTCTCGGTGTACTCGTGCAGGGCTTCCCGGCCGTTCTCGCGTCCTTGGCCGCTGTGCCCGAATCCACCGAAGGGTGTGTTGAAGGAGACGACGCGGTAGGCGTTGATCCACACCGTCCCGGCGCGGATCTGGCGGGCTACCCGGTGCGCCCGGTGGACGTCACGGGTCCATACGGCGGCGGCCAATCCGAATCGGGTGTCATTGGCCAGGGCGACCGCTTCACCCTCGTCGGCGAACGGCAGGACCGCCAGTACCGGGCCGAACACCTCGTCGCGGACGATCTCGTCGTGGTTCTTCACGCCGGTCAGAATGGTGGGCCGGACGAAGAGTGGCCCGGCCGGTGCGGGCTCGTCGCCGCCATGAACGAGGGTGGCCCCGGCTGCTCGTGCCCGCGAGATGAAACCACGGATCTTGTCCCGTTGCATCTCGTTGGCCACCGGGCCGATGTGGGTGCCCGGATCCATCGGGTCGCCGAGGGTGAGCTGGCCGACCCGGTCCGCCACCCGGGCGACGAGTTCGTCGTGGATGGTGTCGGCTACCAGCAGCCGCGACCCGGCCATACAGGATTGGCCGGACGCGGCGAAGATCCCAGCGAGTACCCCGTTCACCGCGGCGTCCAGGTCGGCGTCGGCGAAGACGACGTTGGGCGACTTGCCACCCAACTCCAGCGTGACACGGGCGTGGTTCGCCATAGCGGTAGCACCGATCCGGGCTCCGGTGTCGGTGGCTCCGGTGAACGCGACCTTGTCCACGTCCGGATGCTCCACCAGGGCGGCACCAACCTCGGCACCCCCCGTGACGACGTTGAACACCCCTTTCGGGAAACCGGCCTCCTCAATCAGCCGAGCCAGCTCGAGCGTCGACGCTGGGGTGTACTCCGACGGTTTCGCCACCACCGTGCACCCGGCTGCCAGTGCCGGCGCCACCTTCCAGGCGAGCAGCAGCAGCGGACTGTTCCACGGCGTGATCGCCGCCACCACTCCGACCGGCTCCCGACTGGTGTAGACGAGGAAGTTCGGCCGGTCGGCGGGAACGACCGAACCTTCCAGTGTCTCGATGGCACTCGCGTAGTAGCGGAACCACTCGGCGGTGTAGCTGGCCTGCGCACGCATCTCTTTGAGCAACTTGCCGTTGTCGGTGGTCTCGACGACGGCCAACCGCTCGGCATCTCGCTCCACCAGGTCACCCAACCTACGCAGCAGCCGCGCTCGCTCCTGGGCGGTGGTCTGGCGCCACGGGCCGTCGAAGGCCGCTCGGGCGGCGTGCACCGCGGCGGCGGCGTCTCCCGCCGTACATTCGGCGACGGTGGCCCACCGCTGTCCGGTGTAGGGGTTGTAGCTGTCCCGGGTGGCGCCGTCAGCGGCCGGCCGCCACGTTCCGTCGATAAAACAGTGGTAGGACCGGACATCGGTCGAGGTGGGCACGGTTCCTCCCTGGGTGGGGCTCACGGGTGAAGCACAACCTTGATGACAGGTTCGGTCTTGTTATGGGCCAACGAGAACGCCTGTGCCGCGTCGGCCAACCCAAACGTGTGGGTGACCAGCGCGGCCGGATCGATCCGGGCGGCCTCGATCAGGGCGATGGCGGCTTCATATTGTCCTTTGCCGCCGTTGCCACCGATGCCATGCACGGTTAAGCCACGGGCGACGACGGTGGCCACGTCGAGTGAACCGATACCGGCGGCGATTCCCACGTTGGCCAGCTGGCCATACTTCCGCACCAGCGACGGCATCAGCTCGACGGTCGCGGCGACGCCGGCGGTCTCGATCACCGCGGCCGCGCCGTCGCCATTGGTCAGCGCGTGGACAGCAGTAGTGACGTCGTCGGCGTCGGGATCCACCGTCACTTCGGCGCCATAGGCGCGGGCGAGGTCGCGGGCCTCTGGACGTGGGTCGACGGCCACCACCCGGGCCCCGGCGAGGACGGCGATCCGGGTCTGCCCGAGCCCGATCGGCCCTTGGCCGAGGATGACCACCCACTCCCCCATGGCTAGCCCGAGCCGGCGCTGAGTGTTGATGGCGACGGTGAATGGCTCGAGGTTGGCCGCCGCGTCGAAGCCCACGGACGCTGGCAGGACAGCAACGTTGGACGCGGGCACCAGCAGGGACTCGGCCAGACAGCCGTCGGACCAGAGCCCGATCAGCCGCTTGTTGGCGCAATCGCTGAACTGTGCGTGTGTACAGGCGCGGCAGTCCAAGCACGGAAAGGACGGTTTCACCGCCACCCGATCGCCGACGTCTACGGTCGCCACGTCCGGCGCCACGGCGGAGACGATACCGCTGCAGTCGTGGCCCGGGATCCGTGGATACTCAACTGGTAGCCGGGCGTCGTACTGGTGGACGTCGGTGCCGCACAGGCTGGCCGACCGGACGGCGATAACTACATGGCCAGCTCGCGGCTCCGGGTCTGGCCGGTCGACGATTTCTACCTGCCGCGGCCCGGTGATCTGGCATACCCGCATAGCGCCTCCCGGCGAATGGTTCGTGGTATGTTCTCTTAAGCGGAACAGCGTTCGTTTGAACGAAACGTGACGCTGACTGTAGCCCCGGCCGCCACCCCCGTCAAGACACGAGGAGGATCCGGATCCCCGATGGACACCACTCCCGGACCTGACCGCACCCCCGCTCCCCGGCCACGCGATCCGCTCGCCCGGGCATTCCAAATACTGAGCATCATGGTGGAGTCCGACGACGAGTCGTTCGGCGTCCGGCAACTGGCCAGCCGCCTCTCGGTGAGCGCCAGCACCGCCCATCGACTCCTCAACGACCTGGAGAAGCTCGGCCTCATCGCCCGCACCGCGGATGCCAACTACCAGGTCGGCCACGAGTTCTACCGACTTGCCTGGGCGGCCACCGCCCGGTTCCCGCTACGCCAGGCCGCCCGCGAGCCACTTCGAGACCTGGCCCGCGCGTCGGGTGAGACGGCCTTTCTCGGCGTATACGACGACCTCCATCACCAGATGATGTTCGCCACCTGCGTGGAGTCTCGCCACCCACTGCGCTACGTCGTCGAACTCAATCGGTGGATGCCACTGCACGCCGGAGCGAGCGGCCATGCGATCCTGGCCCACCTCCCCCCGGCCGTCCGCGCCGAGATCACCAGTGCGGACCGGCTCGAACCGATCACCGACGCCACCATCACCGATCCGCAGCAGCTCGACGCCTCCCTCGCCGAAGTCCGCAAGCATGGCTACGCGATGTCGCGCGGGCAGCGGATCCCCGGCGCACTGGCCATCGCCGCGCCGGTCTTCGGCCCCCACGGTGGCGTCGTCGGCGACATCGGTATCACCATGCCCGACGGACGGTTCGACCCCACCCAGGAGGCAACCCTCGCCACCCAGGTCGTCACCGCTGCGGCGACCGCCACCACCCGCGTCGGCGGCACCACACCGGAGCACACACCTTGACGAGCGGCGCCGGCCACGGATATAAACCATTCCGTTGAACCGAATGACTGTTTCGTTTAACCGAACAGAAGGGCATGCGCGATGGAGATCGCCAAGAACTTCCAGGTGGATGCCCCACCGGCGGACGTGTGGCCGGCACTCACCGATCTGTCCCGGGTCGCCCGGTGCCTGCCTGGTGCTGACCTGCGCGACATCGATGCCGACGGCGTGCACCACGGCACGGTGAGCGTCAAACTTGGTCCCGCAGCGCTGTCGTTCCAGGGGCGAGCCCACTTCGACCAGGTGAACCGGGCCGACGGGCGGCTCCGGGTCACGGCCTCCGGCAGCGAGCGGCAGGGCCGGGGCACCGTCCGCACCACCATCGCCGTGCAGATGACCGCCGCGGGTGCCGGCACCCAGGTCGACGTCGAGGCCGACCTAGAACTCTCCGGTCCGGTAGCCCAGTTCGGCCGCCGTGGCGGCATCCTGGAGGACGTCTCCGACCTCCTCATCGAGCAGTTCGTCGGTGAGCTGAAGCAGGAGATCCTGCACGGATCCCCGTCGGTCACCGGAGACCTCGGCAGCCCTGCCGACCCCGGCGACACCACCACCCAGCCGGAGCTCGCCGCGGCCGCCGCGAGCACCGCGCCCGCGCCGACACCTCAGGCGCGACCAACCACCCTGGATCAGGCAACCGGCTTGTGGGCCTATATCCCCACCCCCACACCATCAACAACGTCACCGGCCGCCGGCGATCCCGGCCTGGCCAGCCCGCCGGCGCCACCGTGGCCCCCGCCCGCCGCCGCAACGGCATCACCCACACCATCACCTCCGACGCAGCGGACCGGCTCGGCGCGGGCTTCCGCTCCGGCCCCCACACTGTCCGCGTTCCGGCTGGCCCGGGCGCTGGCCCGCCGCCGGATCCGGCGGCTCGGCGAACGGATCACCAACGGGCTGCGCCGGGTCACCCGCCGTCACCGAAAGGCAGGATCGTGACTTCTCCCTCGACCACTCACAGCGCTGCACCGGCCACGGAGCTGGAACCGGGGGTGCACATCCCCAGCGAACACGTCGATTCCGACAGTGGCCGGCTGCTCGGCGGCCACTGTGAGCATTGCCAGCTCAGCGCCTACCCGGCGCCACCGCGGTGCCCCAGCTGCCTCGGCCCGCTGGCCGCGCGGCCGCTGGCCGCCGAGGGAAAGCTGTACAGCTACGCCATGATTCACGCTGGTCCGCGCGGACGGCGGCTGCCTTACACCGTCGGATACGTCGACCTGCCCGACGGCACCCGCCTGTTCGCGCACGTGGCCGCGGACGACGACACCCACCTACGCACCGACATGCCGGTGCGGCTCTCCTTACACCCCGACGGTTCCGGCTACCGCGCTATCTGGACACCGTCCTGGCCATCCGCCCCAAACAAGGAGGTCGCCGATGCGTGACGTCGTGATCGTCGGCGCCGACATGACACCGTTCGGCAAACACCTCGACCGCAGCGTCGGCGCACTTGGTGCTGAGGCGGTCCTCGGCGCCCTGAAGGATGCCGGCGCGGAGCGGTCGCAGATTGACGCCGTGTACTCGGGTAACGTCACCGGTGGCATGCTCGTCGGCCAGCGTGCCGTCCGTGACCTCGGCCTCGGCGGCATTCCCGTGGTCAACATCGAGAACGCCTGCTCGTCGAGTGCGGCCGCACTACGCGAGGCGTACGTCGCGGTCGGCTCCGGGCTCCACAACACCGTCGTGGTTCTCGGTGTGGAGAAACTGACCGCCCTGGGTGGCGGCCCACTCCCACTGGACGACGCCGATCATGAGGTCGCCAACGGTCAGATGATGCCCGCCATCTACGCCATGCGGGCCCGTCGTTACCTGTCCGAGTACGGCCTATCCCCCACTGACCTCGCGGCCGTCGCGGTGAAGGCGCGCCGCCACGGCGCCCGCAACCCCTACGCCTACCTCCGCACCGAAACCACCGTCGACGACGTCCTCGCGTCCCGCCCGATCGCAACGCCGCTCACCCTCTTCCAATGCTGCCCGAGCGGCGACGGCGCGGCCGCGCTGGTGGTCACCGCGGCCGAACGCGCTCCCACCTTCGAGGCACCCGCCGTGCGGATCCGTGCGTCGGTGTTGCATTCCGGCGAATTCCGCACCGGGTTCCGCGACATGACCAGCCCGGACATCACTGTGCACAGCGCACAGGAAGCATACGAACAGGCCGGGATCGGACCCGACGACATCGACGTCATCGAACTCCACGACGCCTTCACCATCGCCGAGCTCCTCTACTACGAGGCCCTAGGGCTGGCTGAACGCGGCCGGGCCGCTGCGTTGTTGCACAGTGGCGCCACCACGTTCGGCGGCTCCACAGTGGTGAACCCCAGCGGCGGACTGCTGGCCAAGGGCCATCCCATCGGCGCCACCGGAGCGGCCCAAGCCGTGGAGATCGTCTGGCAGCTGCGCGACCAAGCCGAGCAGCGGCAGGTGGACGGCGCCCGACTGGGGTTGATTCATGCCACCGGCGGCGGCCTGTCCGGGGTCGATCACGGTGCGTGTGCCGTCCATATCCTGGAGGCGCCCCGCAAGCAGGTGGCTCGCGGATGAAACCCCCACCCTTCCACTACCACGATCCACGCACCGTGGAGGACACCCTCCATTTGCTGTCCGAGCTGGACGACGCCAAGGTGATCGCCGGCGGACAGTCCCTCATGCCGATGCTCAACATGCGGCTGGCCCAGCCTGGTCACCTGGTGGACATCAACCGGGTCGACGGCCTGGCCGGGATCGGCTGGTACGAACCCGAACAGGTGGTGCGCATCGGGGCGGCCACCCGGCAGCGGACCATAGAGAAGGATCCCGACCTCGCCCGGCGGTACCCGCTGCTGCCCGAGGCCATCAGCCACATCGGGCATTTCCAGACCCGCAACCGGGGCACCGTCGGGGGCAGCCTGGCCCACCTCGATGCGTCGGCCGAACTCGTCGCCGTGGCTTCAGCGGCCGAGGCCACCCTGTATGCGGCATCGACCCGGGCGGTCCGGGCTATCCCGATGGCCGACTTCCCTCGCGGACACCTGACCACCGACCTCACCTCCGACGAGTTGCTGGTCGCCATCGACGTCCCGCTGTGGCCGGACGGCCACGGTTACGCCTTCGAGGAGTTCGCCCGGCGGCACGGGGACTTCGCACTGGTGGCAGCAGCGGTTCTGCTGGAGCTCGACACCACCCACCGGTCCATCCGCCGCTGTCGGGTGTCGCTGGTAGGGCTGGGCCCGGCACCAATCCGGCTCACCAAGGCCGAGGAGCTACTCAACGGCGGAGTTGCCGATGACGACGCACTCCGCTCGGCCGCGGCGCTGGCCCGGAACCTCTCCGCCGTCGGAGACGACGCCGCGCCCGCCGAGTACCGGCTGGCCCTGGCCGAGACTCTGGTCCGCCGAGGGCTGCGCCGGGCCCTACGGAGGGCTACCCAGCCGACCACCCCGGAGGTGAACTGATGGCCACCACTCGACAGATCGACTGCACCGTCAACGGCGAACCCGTGACCGCCACGGTGGAGACCCGGCTGACTCTGGCCGACTTCCTGCGGGACCAGCTCACCTTGACCGGCACCCACCTAGGCTGTGAACACGGAGTGTGTGGCGCGTGTACGGTGCACGTCGACGGTGCGGCGGTCCGCGGCTGCCTCATGCTCGCCGTCCAGGTGGACGGCAGTGCGGTGCGCACCGTCGAAGGGCTCAGCGATGGCGACGCGCTCTCCCCGTTGCAGCAGGCGTTTCGGGAGAACCACGCCCTGCAGTGTGGCTTCTGCACACCAGGCGTTCTCATGAGTATGCAGTCTTTCCTCGACGAGCACACCAACCCGACGGCGAACGACGTCACCGAGGCACTCAGCGGGAACCTCTGCCGATGCACGGGGTACGCAGCCGTCGTCGCGGCCACGTTGCAGACAGCGCGGGACGGCGTCGAGCACCACGACCAATCCCCCACCTCCGGAGGCAACGGGTCATGAGTTACTTCGGCAACCGGGTACAACGACGCGAAGATCCGGCCCTGCTCACCGGCCACGGCAGGTTCATCGCCGATCACCAACCACCCGGCACCGTCCATGCCGCCTTCACCCGCTCGCCGCTGGCGCACGCCCGGATCCGGTCCGTCGACCTGTCCGCTGCCCGCGCGGTGCCGGGTGTTCTCGCCGTGTACACCCACGATGACCTACCGGGCCTGCCGAAGGGTGCCCGGCTCCCGTTGCACGTGCCCAATGCCGCCATCACCAAACCGCACACCCAGGCTCCCCTGGCTGACGGCGAGGTGTGTTTCGCCGGCGAGGCGGTGGCCGTCGTCGTCGCCGAGAACTCCTACGTGGCTGAGGACGCGGCCGCCCTGGTGGCCGTTGAGTACGACGACCTGCCGCCGGTCTCGGACATCGAATCCGCCCTCAACGGCGGCCACCCCAGCCATGCCGATGACGCCGACAACGTCGCCGCCCAGCTCACCGTGGGCTACGGAGATGTCGACACAGCCTTCGCCGAAGCCGCCCACGTCGTCCAGGCGACCCTGAAACCGCATCGCGGTGGTGGGCACGCGATGGAATGCCGTGGGGTTCTGGCGCAACCCGACGCGGACGGGCACAACCTCACCGTCCGTTCCGGCACCCAGGCTCCGCATCTGGTCAAACGGAGCATCATGGACGTGCTCGGGCTCAGCGGCGATCAGGTCCGCGTCATCGCCCCACCCGACGTCGGCGGTGGCTTCGGCCCCAAAGCCATCGTGTACCCGGAGGACATCATCGTCCCCGCGCTGGCCCGGGCGCTCGGCCGGCCGGTGAAGTGGATCGAAGACCGGCGCGAACATTTCCTCTGCACCACCCAGGAGCGCGATCAGATCTGGACCGTGGAGATGGCCCTCAACGGCGATGGGACTCTTCGCGGCCTACGCGGGACGATGGCCCACGACTCCGGCGCCTACCTGCCGTGGGGAGTGATCATGCCGTACATCTCGGCCACCACGACCCCGGGCCCCTACGTGCTACCCGCCTACCAACTCCACGTCACCTGCGTCCTGACCAACACCGTACCCACCACTCCGGTGCGTGGAGCCGGCCGCCCGCAGGCCGTGTTCGCCATCGAGCGGCTGCTGGATCAGGCCGCCGACCAGATCGGGCTCGATCGCGCCGACATCCGGCGACGGAACCTCATCCCGGCCGACCAGATGCCTTATGAGGTCGGGTTGACCTACCGCGACGGCAGCCCCGTGATCTACGACAGCGGCGACTACCCCGCCACCCTCGAGGCCGGGCTCGAACGGGCCGAGTACACGTCGTTCGCCGAACGGCAGCGGGCCGGCCGCGCCGAAGGGCGGCTGCTGGGTATCGGCATGGCGTTCTACGTGGAGGGCACCGGACTCGGGCCGTTTGAAGGGGCGGCGGTCCGGGTTCAGCAGGACGGCCGGATCGTCGTCCAGACCAGCGCGGCACCACAGGGTCAGTCCCACCAGACCGTCCTCGCCCAGCTCGCCGCCGACCAGCTCGGCGTCGACATCGACCAGGTCTCGGTGGTGACCGGTGACACCGCGACGATGCCGATCGGTATCGGCACGTTCGCCAGTCGGATCGCGGTGAACGCCGGCTCGTCGGTCCATGTCGCGGCCCGCGAGGTCCGACAGAAGATCGTCGACCTGGCCGCCGCGGTGCTGGAGGTGGACGCGAAGGATGTGGAGCTGGCCGACGGCGAGGTCCAGGTAGCCGGGGTCCCCGGCTCGGGCCGGACCTTCGGCGAACTCGCCCGGATTGCCCAAGGGATGCCGGGATTCTCCATGCCCGGTGGGACCGCACCAGGGCTGATGGCCGACTCCTACTTCAGCCCGAAGCGTTCCACCTACGCCCACGGCTTCCACGTCGCCGAGATTGAGATCGACCCGGAGACCGGCGCGGTAGACATCATCCACTACGTCGTCGTCCATGACTGCGGCAAGGTGATCAACCCGATGGTGGTGGACGGACAGGTGCAGGGCGGGCTGGCGCACGGCGTCGGCAACGCACTACTCGAGGTCATGCGCTACGACACCAGTGCGCAGCCAACCACCACCACGTTCGCCGACTACCTGTTGCCGGAGGCGGCCGACGTCCCCGTCGCCGACGTCGTCCATCTGGAGTCCCCCACCGACCTCAACCCGCTCGGCATCAAGGGGGCCGGCGAAGGCGGCACCATCCCGGCGGCCGCCGCGGTCATCGCCGCGATCGAGAACGCGGTGGCCGAGACCGGTGTGCGGATCAACCACCATCCGGTGACCCCCGCCGAAATACACCACATCCTGCACACCGCGGCACCGGCGGAGGTGTCCGCATGACGGCACCTCCACCACCCTTAACCGGGGTGCGGGTCCTCGACCTCACCACCTTCCTGTCCGGCCCGTACGCCACCCAGATCCTGGCCGACCTCGGCGCCGACGTCGTCAAAGTCGAACCACCCGCCGGCGACTCCAGCCGGGCCATCCCGCCACATTTCGTCGACCGGGACAGCGCCTACTACCTGGGGGTGAACCGCAACAAACGTAGTGTTGTGGCCAACCTCAAGACCCCGGACGGGGTTCAGTTGCTGGGTGAGCTGGCGCGGGTCGCGGATGTGGTCATCGAGAACTACCGCCCGGGTGTGCTTGCCCGGCTGGGGTTGACTTACCACGAGCTACGCCCCCACAACCCCGGCGTGGTGTGGTGTTCCATCAGCGGGTTCGGCCAAGACGGTCCATACCGCGACCGGCCCGCCTACGACATGATCGTGCAGGCCATGTCCGGTGGGATGAGCCTGACCGGGCTACCCGATGGTCCGCCGGTGCGGTCCGGGATTCCACTCGGTGACCTCGCGGCCGGCATGTACGCGGTGATCGGGATCGGTGCCGCCCTGCATCAGCGCGCGCAGACCGGTGTCGGCCGAGCCCTGGACATCTCTATGCTGGACTGCCAGATCTCGATGCTGTCCTATCAGGGGGCCTATCACCTCCTGGCCGGCGTCACCCCGGGACGGCAAGGCCGTGGACACGACTCGATTCCCACGTACCGGGCGTTTACCGCCGCCGACGGCGTCGATCTGGTGGTCACCGCCAACACCGACGGTATGTGGCGAGCGTTGTGCGGGGTGCTGGACCGCGCCGAACTCCTCGACGATCCCCGCTTCGCCGATGCCGCCGGACGGCAGGCCCACCGAGCCGAGCTTGAACCGCTCCTCGAGAAGAGCTTCACCACCCGACCGGCCGCCGAGTGGCTGGACCGCCTCCACGCCGCGGCGGTCCCAGCCGCCCCGGTCCACACGGTGCCCGAAGCACTGGCCGACCCGCACGTTCGACACCGCGACATGGTGGTCGACCTTCCCGCCGATGGTGACCTACCGGCCCTCCAGCTGCTCGGCAACCCGGTGAAGTTCACCGACGGCGGGCGGGAGGCCGCACCTGCTCGGCCGCCCCGGCTCGGTGAACACGCCGCCGAGGTGCTCCGGGACTGGTTAGGAACCGGGAACGTTGGGGAAGGTGAGGCGTCGTGACCGAACGATTCAGCCTGGACGGTCCGGACTCGGCCGTTGCCGAAGTGGTGCTCGACGGGCAGGCCCTCACCATCGCCGACATCACCGCACTCACCACTGCCATCTCCACCCTGCCGGCCGACATTGGCGCTGTGCTGGTGCGCTCGGCTGGGCCGGACTTCTGCCTGGGCCGGGCGACGGGCGACGGGCCACCGCCCCGGGAGCCCGCGCTGGTCCGCGAGACGATCTTGCAACCAATCCTCGACCTCTACGCCAGCATCGCCCAGGCCCCTTGCCCAGTGGTGGCGGCAGTGCGAGGGCACGCGAGGGGGTTAGGCTTCGCGCTGGCCAGCAGCTGCGACGCCATCATCGCCGCTGACGATGCTGTTTTCTCACTCCCGGAAATCCAGCACGGGTTCGCCCCGTTGCTCGCGTTGACACAGGTCACCCGGGTCGTGCCGGATCAGCTAGCGTTCCACCTAGCGGCCACCGGCGCGCCGATCACCGCCCAGGAGCTACACCACGGCGGGGCGCTGCCCGTCGTCGTCGCCGACGTCGATCTGGACGATCGGGCCCGCCGATACACCGGTGAACTCGCCGCCCGCCGCCCAGCGGTCGCCGCGGCGAAGGCATTCCTGGCCCGGCGCACCGCGGGTACCACCGCTGAGGACGCTGAGTACGCGGCCCGAGAGCTTGCGCTGGTTCTGGCCGCCCAGCCGTCACCGTCTGGCGATCCGGAGTAGCCGTGGCGGCCACGAATACCTTCAACGAACCGGCCCAGATCCGCCGGGTTCAGCTACGCGACCACGCAACCGTCGTCGCTGAATGGGGAACCGGCGACGGTCTTCCCACCGTGTTCATCCATGCTGCGCTACTCGACCACCAGATGTGGCAACCGACGGTATCCCACCTCCTCCGGCTCGACGCCGGACCGCCGGCCCCGATCTACGCCTACGATCTGCGCGGGCACGGCACGGCATCCGGCGCGGCACCGATCACCGGCGTAGATCAGCTCGCCGCCGATCTGGCCGACGTCATCGCGGCACTCGGCCACCCACAGGTCAACCTGGTGGGGGTCTCCTTCGGTGGCGCGGTCGCGCAGCGTTTCACCGTCGATTACCCGCACCACGTTCGGTCGCTGGCGCTGATCGCTACCGCGGCGTCGTTCCCACGCAGCCCGATGATGGCGCGGGCCGCATCGTTGACGGACCAGGACCGCGACCAAGTGGTGGCCACCACCCTGGACCGCTGGTTCGGCCCGGCCGCACAGCGCGCGCAGCCGGTGGTGGACTACGCCATGGACCACCTCAACGAGGTGAGCCCTGAGCACTGGGCGGCCACCTGGAGCGCGCTAGCCGGATTCGACATCGGTGCCGCGGCGGATGCCGTGTCGGTGCCGGTGCTTGCCGTCGCCGGTGGTGACGACGTGTCCACACCACCGACAGTGGTGCGCGAGCTGGCGGGCCTATACCGGCGGGCGTCGTACGTCGAGATCCCCGGCGCGGCGCACCTGGTTCCGCTGGTTCAGCCCGCCGCGCTGGCCCACCGCCTCATGGGGATTGTTGCGTGATCCACCGGCAGATGACGTCAACGACGTAGCTGCGCTCCGCCGCGTCGAGCGCGCGCCCGGCTGGGATGTCGTGCCAGCGCGCCAAGCAGGTACGGCAACAAGTCGCGGTGGCGTGTTGCGCGACGAAGACGGGGTGCCCGCGGTAAGGCGTCTGGCGCCCGTCGTTGCGCGGCTCTGCAGGGGCCAGCCGGCTAGCTATCAGATCTTCGGCGTGGCCGCGGACGGTGGTCATGCCCCGCAGCTCAACCAGCGCCCGCTCCCTGCCGGACAGCCGGAACTTGGCCCGGAAGGGTTGCTGGGCGATCCGCTCTAACCGGGTGGCCACCTCGTCCATCTTCATCACGGCTGCAGATGATCGATCGTGACGCCGTACTTGTCGGTCAGCCGCTGGGCGATCAGTGAACGATGACACGCCTCGGCCGCACGCTCGACGCAGAACAGCGCGGCGGTCCCGTCGCCTGGAAGTGCTGACACCACCGGGACGAAGTCAGCCCGGTCAAGGATCTCCGCGGTGTAGCGACGGGTGTACTCGGCCGCAAGGCGACGGCGGTACCGCTTGCCGATCCCTTGGCGCTCATCCTCGGCATACTGGAGCTGGCGCAGTTCGGTGGTTGGGGCGAGTCCCGGATGGTGCTGGTAGGCGATCCCAGCCCGGGCGAGTGCTTCCTGCAGCCGACGCGAGTTGGCCCATGCATACTCGGGCCCGCGAACCCCACGGCGCTGCCGGATGTCGAGCAGCAATCGGACACCACCGTGCCGCAATCGGGCCAGGAAGGACTCACCGTTGAAACCGTACACACCAATGGTCGCGACCCTATGTAGATCACCTGACTGTCGCTCACTCATCATGCGTCCAGCCTCCCAGCGAATCACGACACCCTGTGTCGGGTATTCCAGCAGAGTTCGGCAGCCAGCTCCGAGGCCCGGTGTTGCCACCCGGCAAGTACCTCAACGCGCGCGACAACCGAACGCCTGCCGTGCTTGGTGCGTTGAGCGCATGCGACGGTGGCTGGCCCGATCCCGTCCGACCGGGCCAGCCACCTTTCGCGGCACTCCCTGTTACTCGGCGCCAGTGCGCGACGAGATCTTCCGCCACGTAATGATCGCGAGTACGGCGCCCGCCCCGGCAGTGATCGCGGCGCCAACAAACGCGGCCGAGAACCCCTCGGTGAGCGCGTCGAAGTTGCCGAGTTCGCTTGCGCCCCGACTGGCGGCGAAGGTGGACCGGTGCCGGCCCTACGCCTGATCCACCGGATGATGCTCTGCCGAATAGCCCGCCTCTTCTATCGCCGCGATCACGGCTTCGGGCGCCACCGTCTGATCACCAGTCACGGCCAGCCGGCCCTCTCGCACGTCCACGGCCACCTGACTCACCCCAGCGATCGTGTTGACCGCCTGGGCAACCGATCGCTCGCAGTGCGAGCACGTCATGCCGGTCACGCTGTATTCGGTGCTTTCCATCGAGATCTCCTCCTGCTCGGAAGTGGTTGGGTAGTTCCCTATCTGGCACCGGTGTGTGCCAAGAAATGTGTCGGAGTCCTGGCTCTGTCCCTTGTTCTCCCCTCCTCCTCACGCCGGCTTCTCTTTCGTGCCGAACGGTCAGGATCGGTTCGACGAAGTGAAGCGCTGCAGACGCAGGCTGTTGGCCACGACGCTGACACTCGAGAACGCCATGGCCGCGCCGGCCAGCATCGGATTCAGCAACCCCGCCGCAGCGAGCGGAATAGCCGAGGTGTTATACGCGAACGCCCAGACCAGGTTGGTCTTGATAGTGCTCAGCGTCTTACGGGATAGCCGGATGGCGTCGGCCGCGGCCCGCAGGTCACCACGCACCAGCGTCAGGTCACTCGCCTCGATGGCGACGTCGGTCCCGGTGCCCATGGCCAGACCGAGGTCGGCCTGCGCCAGCGCAGCGGCGTCGTTGACTCCATCACCGACCATCGCAACGACCTTGCCATCCGCCTGCAGCTGCTTGACCACATCGACCTTGTCCTTCGGCAGGACCTCGGCGATCACCTCGTCGATCCCCACCTCGGCCGCGACCGTACGCGCGACGGTCTCGTTGTCACCGGTGAGCAGGATGGGCGTCAGGCCGAGCTCCCGGAGCTGCCCGATCGCTTCGGCACTCGTGGGTTTAACCGCGTCGGCAATCACCAAGATCGCCCGTGCGGCTCCGTCCCAGCCAACCGCCACGACGGTCTTGCCCTCCCGCTCCGCGACAGTCTTGGCCTCGGCCAGCGCTGGGCCGAGGGGCTGTGACCAGTCGGCGAGCAGGCTCTCCCGCCCGGCAACAACGGCGTGCCCGTCGACGACACCCTGAACCCCCAAACCTTCGACGTTGGCGAACGACTCCGCAGCCGGCAGCTCACCAATCGTCTGCCGCGCTCCCTTCGCGATGGCTTGTGCGATGGGGTGCTCGGAGGCGTCCTCCAGGGCTCCGGCCAGGCGCAGTACGTCGGTCTCGGCCACCCCCTCCGCCGCGACGACGTCTACGAGGGTCATCTGCCCGGTGGTGACCGTGCCCGTCTTGTCCAGCAAAACCGTGTCCACCTTGCGGGTTGATTCCAGAACCTCCGGTCCTTTGATCAACACCCCCATCTGCGCGCCACGGCCGGTACCAACTAGGAGGGCCAGCGGTGTGGCCAGCCCTAGGGCGCACGGGCAGGCGATGATCAGCACAGCTACCGCGGCGGTGAACGCGGCCGCGGCAGGGGCTCCGGAACCCAGCCAGAAACCGAGCGCCGCGAAAGCAACCGCGATGGCGATCGGCACGAAAACACCAGCGATCCGGTCCGCCAGCCGCTGTACCGCCGCCTTCCCCGTCTGCGCCTCTTCCACCAGCTTGGCCATCTGCGCCAGCTGTGTGTCGCCGCCCACCCTCGTCGCGCGGACAACGAGCCGGCCTCCGGCATTAACGGTGGCCCCTACGACCCGATCTCCTGCCGTCACCTCCACCGGCACGGACTCGCCGGTGAGCATGCTCTCGTCGACGGCCGAGGCGCCCTCGACGACGACGCCGTCGGTGGCGACCTTCTCACCAGGGCGAACCAGGAATACATCGTCCACCGCCAGTTGGTCGGCCGGGACGCGGACCTCGCGTCCATCGCGCAGGATCGAGACTTCCTTCGCACCGAGTTCTAGCAACGCACGCAGCGCCGCACCCGCTCGCCGCTTGGATCGCGCTTCGAAGTAGCGGCCCAACAGGATGAACGTGATCACCCCGGCGCCAACTTCGAGATAGATGTTCGACGAGCCGTCCACCCGCGCGATAGTGAGCTCGAATGGATGTGTCATACCCGGTTCGCCGGCTGTGCCGAGGAACAGCGCGTAAAGCGACCACAGTAAAGCTGCGCTGGTGCCCATGGAGATCAGCGTGTCCATGGTGGCGGTGCCATGCTTCAGGTTCGCCCACGCCGCGCGGTGGAACGGTAACCCTGCCCACACAATCACCGGAGCAGCCAGGGTCAGGCTCAGCCACTGCCAGTAGTCGATCTGAAGCGCGGGCGCCATCGCCATCGCGATCACGGGCACCGACAGCACCGCGCCGACGATCAGCCTGGTCCGCAACGACCGCAACTCACGGTTGTGCTCCTCGTCGCCCGAGGCGCGAGCACCGTCGCCGGCGTTCTCCCCATCCGGCGCTGCGGCCGGCTCCGACGGCAAACGTGCGTCGTAGCCCGCCTTCTCGACCACGGCGAGGAGCTCTTCTGGCGAGACCCCGCCCGAGTACTCCACCTTCGCCTTCTCGGTCGCGAAGTTGACCGACGCGGTGACACCATCGACCTTGTTCAGGCTCCGCTCGATCCGATTGGCGCACGACGCGCACGTCATCCCGCCGATCGAGATCTCCACCTGTGTCGGGGTGCTAGGGGCAGCGGCGCTTGTCTCAGCCGCGCCTCTAGCCGTACCTATCGTCACTATGCTGCTCCTTCTCGTGTATCAGTGCTCGGCCGGGCCGCGGGTGTCGTCGGAGCGCGTCTCACCAACGTCGTTGTGATCGCCCCGGGTATCCGACTGGTGATCACCGTCCCGTTCGGACCGGTCGATAGGGCTTCCGGTGACCGCACCGACCCCGTAGGTGGCGGCGAACGCCACCGCAAGAACACACAGGTAGCCACCGAGCTTGATCGATGCCCTCATCACGCACCTCTCCCGGCGGCGTGGCTCGTTCTCTTCATGGCGCTCCCTCCCACGATCGACTTCGCTTCTGCCGGGCCATAACCAATACCCCGTAGGGGTATATTCCAGCAATGGGAACTCCCACCAAAGCCGCCGTAGCGGTGCAGGTGGCCGGGATAGCCCCGGTAACGCAAGCGGAAGTAGGTCAGCTCGGCGGGAGTGAGGGGGACGTGCCGGGTGGTGCGCCCAAACAGAGCCGCCCAACGTCGCGCCCCAAGCGTTTGATCCGCTGACTCAGCTGGGACGGAACGATGGAAAGCCCCTCCCCGCGCTCAGGCCAGGTCTCGCGGCCAACCGCTCGCCTGATGGCGAGCTGATTGGTCGCGTAACCTCGGGCGCGTGTGCCCACACCTGGGCAAACAGACGACGAAGGTGTTCGTCAACTGTGAGGTGGCGGTTGTTGTGCCTGGTCATGACGGCGGGTATGTTTCTGCCGGCCATGTCTTCGCGACCGGTGTCCGGGCGGGGGTTGGTGGTCAGGCCGGGGTCTGGTGTTTCGGCGTGGCGCCCGGTCGGGATCCACCCACGGCGGCGGCAGAAACTCGGGATGCCCATCAGGACCCATCCGCACATCCCACCCGCCGTGGTGGATGACCCGGTGATGATGCCCGCACAACAGCACCATGTTGTCCATGTCGGTATCGCCACCATCAGCCCAATGCCGGATGTGGTGGCCATGACACCAGGCCGGCGGCCGCGTACACGTGGGAAAAGCACACCCCCGGTCACGGGTAACCAACGCGGTGTAGATACCGGCGGTGACGGTGCGTTCGGCGCGCCCGACCCGCAAAGGGACACCATGCGGATCAACCAGCACACTTGTGACATCGGCAGCACAGCAGAGCCGACGCAGCGTCTCCGTCGACACGGGATCACCCCAGGCCAGCTCACCAGGTGCCACACCGAAACGTGCCGCCCAGGTGTCTTCCAACCAACGCCGCGACCACGATCCGCATCCAGCGGCACCACCAGCAGCCGTCGGTTCGTCACCGCCAGGTGCCGCAGACCCGCTTGCGGCAGTGTCCTCGTCTCTGTGGGCGCCCATAAGGGCGGTCAGCTCAGCGAGCAACAACAGCTGGGGTCGATGACCGTGGCTGCTCGGTAGTGTCCCCGCCTGCAAGTGGCGGCGGCAGAGTTCGACGAGGGCATCGGCCAGGCGTTGCTCGCCAGCCCGGGTATCACGTTCGCCGTCGGCTGCGGGACTGGGCGCGGCGAGTGGATCCAGAGCGGTCCGGACCGTGGCGGCGTCTTCGCTGGACAACAACCCAGAGATGCGTACCGTGCCGTCGCCGTTGTCTACCAGCCGCAGACGACGCTTGCGATACGCGCGTTCCTCACGTTGTTCAAGGCTTTCGGTCGACAAGACATGCAGCAGGTGCGTCGCCAACCGTTGCAGCGTGCCCGGATCATACTCCCGAGCGAAAGCAGCAAGATCAGCCTCCGCATTGGCAGCATCCTCGCTGCTGACGTCGGTGGGCAGCTGAGCCATGGTCTTCGAGATGACGGTGGCATGATCAACCGACACCTGTCCGGCAGCCAGCGCCGCCGCGGTAGCCGGCATCGAACGGCCACCAGCCCCTACGCCGGGGTTGGCGGCATAATCCTCGGCCTCTGCCGGCGCCTTGAGCCGATGAGCGAGGTCCACCGAAGCCTTGGCCACCCCGGGGCGAATCCGAAGGACGTCGCGGATCCATGCCGTCGTGGACGAGGCACCCATGCGACGACCGACATCACGAGTATCCGCCTCGGCAAGAAGGCGCAGGAACAGCTCAGCCTGGCGGGCCGCAAGCGCATGACACCGGAGAAGAACCTCCAGCAGATCATCATCACTGACACTCCAAGCATCCACCTCGCCCGCCCGATCGAAAACAGCCTCAGCAGCGTCCAGCACCTCACCCACCGGGTGCGGCGAACGACCTGCCAAGGCATCATCTTCGAACATATATCCGACCCTACCGGCCGCCACCGACAACGTCGGCGACCAAACAACGTCTACCGGGCGCAAACCAACGTTAAACACTGATAAATCCCTACCTGCCAGCACTCACCGACATACCTGGCGGCGGAGAACGATGCCGATGAATCTCGACGTTCCGCGCTGTCTAAACAGTGACGCACAACTAGGACCGACCCGACGCGAACACCCCCAGGCAAGGAGCACACCCGATGGTCATCGTCGCAGGACACATCACCGTCGAACCTCACCAGCGCGACTCCTATCTCGCCGGCTGCGTCAGCATCGTCGAACAGGCCCGCCAGGCCGATGGGTGCCTCGATTTCGCCATCAGTGCCGACCTTCACGACGCCGGCCGCATCAACATTTACGAGCGCTGGGAATCCCGGGCCGCGGTCGAAGCATTCCGCGGCAGCGGCCCCAGCGACGACCAGAGCGCCGCGATGCTGTCGGCCTCGGTAGCCGAATACGACATCGCCAACACGCGGTCCTTGACCGGAGAACGCACAACATGACCGGGCATCGCGGATCCGCGTTACCCGGAAGCGAGAAGGTTGCAACCACGTTCTCGAGTCGACCTCGTGGCTCAGAATTGCGGATAGACCCCTCGGATCCGCCGCTATCCGCAACTCTGAGCCAGCAGGCTGACAGGACTCCGTGAGTCAGCGGTGCTCGCGGAGCAGGCCGACGATCTCTTCAGTCGGTCGCACATCACCGTAGCTGCGGTAGATGGTGTGCAATGTCGCGTTGTGGTCTTGGTCGCGTCTGGCAGCGCATGCGTCGGCCGCCAGGATGACGCGAAGTCCCTGGGTGCTGGCATCTCTGACGGTCGCTTCAACGCAGACGTTGGTGACTGCGCCGGCCACGACCAACGTGTCGACGTCCCGTGCGGCGAGCAGTTCCGGCAGCGGGCTACTGCCTGGAAAGTAGGCGCTGTATACGCTCTTCTCCACCGCGATGTCGTCCTCGGAGGGCGTCAGCTCGTTTAACAGCCGGGTCATGGGTTCGCCGGAACCGCCGGATCGCGCATAGAGTTCGGCGACCTCATCGCCGAAGAACGTTCGGTCTTTGGCAGTTGGCGTCGAGTAGCCCGGAACGACCCACGCGACCGTCCCTCCGGTCTCCCTGAACACATCGGCTAGCAGGTTCACACGCGGCACGATGCCGTGAACATACGGCAACTGTTCGGCGAAGAACGGGACGAGGTCGACGACCACCAGCGCGGCTCTCGCCGAATCGACGCGTTCGTAAGCGTGCCGCCGGCCACGTTGCTGCTCTTGGCGGTGATACTCGCGTTCTTCGATGAACCAGTTATGGATGGCCCGCTCGGGATGGATCGACATCCTCGCGAGCCTATCCTCGGGTTAGAGTCCGCCCAGCGGACTACCACGATGTGTTGCCGGTCAGGTTCTCTACCATGAGGACGTCGTCGAGCTGCTGCGCGGTGAGCTGTCCACCACGGAGCACCAGCTCGCGGACCGTCCCTTCTCCGGCGAGCGCGCGGCGCGCGATGATCGTTGCCGTGGCGTAGCCGATGTGCGGCGTGAGAGCGGTGACGACACCGACGCTGCTGTCCGTCATCGCGGCCAGGTGGTCCCGGTTGGCCTCGATGTCGTCGACACACAGGGTGCGCAGACTGTCGAGTCCACGCACCATCCAGTCGATGCCTTCCAAGAATTTGTGGGCGATGACCGGCTCGAAGGCATTGAGCTGGAGCTGGCCGGCCTCCGCCGCGACGGTGACGGTGACGTCGTTGCCGATGATGGCGAAGGCGATCTGGTTCACGCACTCCGGGATGACCGGATTCACCTTGCCGGGCATGATGCTGGAACCGGCCTGGCGGGCTGGCAGCCGCAGCTCACCGAGGCCGGTCTGGGGACCCGACGAGAGCAGGCGCAGGTCGTTGCAGATCTTGGATACTTTGATCGCCGTTCGCTTCAGGGTCGCCGACACCTGGACGAAGCAGCCCACGTCGGAGGTCGCTTCGATGAGGTCGACCGCGGACACGATCGGCGGTCGAGTGCGCCGGAGCACACGTCCTGGGCCGCTTGGTCGATCACCTCGGCGACGTCGTCATCGAGCAGGCCCAGCTAGACGTCGCCGCTGATGACCCGCTCGCCGAGGAAGTCGCGCTCGTGCCGCGGCTGGGCGCCACCCGCCGTGGTCACGCTCCGCCTCCGCGTCGATTGGCCAGGTCGATCGCGGTCCATGCCAGCGCGGTGGCGGCGTCCCGGATCGCCCGCTCGGCGTCGACTCCGACGCAGTGGTCGGCGAATTCGGGCTGGTGGTTCAACGCTGGCAGGGAGTTGACGCCGACGTACGGGTGGATCGCCGGCACCACCTGCGAGACGTTGCCCATGTCGGTGGAGGCACGATTCATCCGCGCGGCGGTGCCTCCCGCCGCGAACACCCGGCCCAGCTCCTCGGCGTTGCGGCGATACGCCGTCAGGGCAGCGTCGTCGGCCCGGAACTCGGCGTAGGGTTTACTCTCCGGCACCACCGAGAGTTCGCATCCGGTGGCGAGAGCGCCGGCCTCGAAACAACGCCATACCCGTTCCTCGGTCTCGGCCAGCTCGTGCATGGACTCCGCGCGTACGTACCACCGGCCCTCGGTCAGCTCCGGGATGGCGTTCGGGGCCGCACCGCCGTTGGTCACCACGCCGTGTACCCGGACACTGGGCGGAAGCTGCTGACGGAGCAGGCCAACCGCTACCTGGGCGATGGTGAACGCGTCGGCGGCGTTGACACCATGCTCCGGGTAGGCCGCGGCGTGTGCCGCTTTGCCCCGGTAGGAGACGTGGGAATGGGACACCGCGAATGGCCGCGCCTCAGCGACGTCGACCGGCGCCGGATGAGCCATCATGGCCAAGTCGAGGCCGTGGAACGCACCGCGATCCAGCATCTCGATCTTGCCGCCGCCGCCCTCCTCGGCGGGGGTGCCGTAGACCTCGACGGTGATGCCCAGCTCGTCGGCCAGCGGCGCGAGAGCGAGAGCTGCCCCCACCGAGATGGCGGCGATCACGTTGTGCCCGCACGCGTGGCCCAGGCCGGGCAACGCGTCGTACTCGGCACATAACCCGACGCGGAACGGTCCCGTCCCATACGTCGCGTGGAGGGCGGTATCCAACCCGAGATAGCCGGCGGCGACGTCGAACCCATGGCCGGCCAGCACCTCGCCGACCCATCGCGCCGCCCGGTGTTCTTCCCAGGCCGTCTCGGGATGGGCGTGCAGCTGTTCGGAGAGCCGGACCAGCTGATCGTGGACGGTGGTCACCTTGGCGGCGGCATGGTCCTTCGCGGCCATCATTGGTCCCCGGGGACGCCGTACGACGGCGCGTCCCCCGGGCACAGACCGCGGGTGACGTAATCGTCGCGTTGCGGCAGCCACAGTTGCACCAACCGGCGAAGCTCAGCCACCGGCTCGTCGTGCCAGTCGACGCGTAGGTCTGTCTCCCGCCATGGCACCTCACGGACCACGGCCAGGCCCGCCGAACGCAGCGGTCCCTCCTCTCCACCGGCGGCGACACCCGCCTCGAGGGCGGCAAGGAGGCGGACCTCCAGGTCCCCAGCGGCCTGCTCGAAAGCCCCGGCGACCGCGTCGACCACGGTCGAAGCCGCCAGCAAGTTGCCCGCGACGACGACGGACCGTCCCCGCCGTTCGCCGACCACGCCGAGGGCATGGCGACCGGAGTAGATCGCCCCCGCACCGGTGCGGTCGAGCACCGTCAGCTGGCGGTACTCGATGTCCGCCGTGGACGCCGTCACCTCAGCCATCGCCCGCTCCGGGGAGCAACCCCGCTCTAACGCGTCCAGCAGCAAGGTGCCGAGCCGGGGGTCGGTGACATTCTGGGAGGCGGCACCACCAACCCCGGAGCGCAGGTGTACGCAGCGTGCCGCCACGGCGGGGCTCGACGACGACACCGCCATCCCGACGCCACCGCGGCCATCGGTCCCCAACACCGAAAAGGTCACCGTTCCTCCTCCGGGATCACTGCGATCGCATCGACCTCGACCAGCCACTCCGGCCGAGCCAGCGCGGAGACGACCAGCCCGGTGGAGATCGGGTGTACACCCCGGGTCCACCGGCCGATGGTGCGATAGACGGGTTCTCGAAAACGTGGATCGACCAGGTAGATCGTCAGCTTGACCAGGTGCTCCATCCGGGCGCCGGCTTCGGTCAGCAACATGTCGATGTTCGCCATCGCCCGTTCCGCCTGAGCCTCGACGTCGCCGACACCAACCGATTCGCTGGTGTCGAGGTCTTGCCCGATCTGGCCGCGAATGTAGACGGTGTTGCCGGCCACCACCGCTTGGCACAGGTCGTTGTCGAGGTTCTGCTCAGGGTAGGTGTCGCGGGTGTTGAATGGGCGGATCCGGACGTGGCCGCCGGCGCGGATAGGTGTGTTCATATCGCCGCCCCCGACGTGTCGGCTCCGTAGGCCAGGTAGCCCTGCTGGGTGACGATGTGGTCGGCCACGTACTTGGCGTCGTGCCAGACCCCCCAGATGAAGCTCGATCCGCGCCGGGACAGCCACGGCAAACCCAGGAAATACACGCCGGGTTCGGCTGACACGCCACGCCGGTGCTTCGGCTGGCCGTTCTCGTCGAACGCATCGACGTGCAGCCAGCCGTAGTCGGTGGCGAACCCCGTCGCCCAGACAATGGAGGTAACGCCCGCGTCGGCCAGGTCGAGTTCGAGCAGCGGGTCGCGCACGCACTGCGGGTCCGGGCCAACGATGCGGGCCCGCGGTTCCTCCGGAAGGTCGAGACCGTTGCGGGCGACATAGGCGTCGGCTTCGTCGAGCAGCCTCAGGTAGCTGGCGTCGCCGCCGGTGATGTTCTCCCCCAGATCCGGTGCGAACCGAAGTCTTCCACCGTCGAACGACGTGGTCATCCCGACGAGGTGGATGCCGTCGCCGGCCAGGGCACGGAAGTCGACGGTGTGACCGCCGCGTGCGCCGCTGACCGCGATGGTGACGTGCTCCGCGCCCTGAGGAGGAGTGTCCGCGTCCCATTTCCCGAGGACGCCGAGCCACCAGCAGAAGTCGCGGCCGCGATAGCGGCGTGGTGGCCGGTCGTGTGGACCGACCGACAGGTACACGCGCCGTCCCGACCTGCGAAGATCGTCGGCGATCTGCACCCCGGACGATCCCGCGCCGACCACCAGGACGGCCCCCTCGGGCAGCTGTGCCGGGTTCCGGTAGGCGCTGGAGTGGATCTGCACCGGCCCCGCGTCCGGCGGCACGATCGGTGGGATGACGGGCCGCTGGAACGGCCCGGTCGCGGCGACGACGAAGCGGGTGTTGAGCGATCCGGCCGAGCTCTGCACCCAGAACCCTGGCGCGCCGGTGTTCCGTCGTACCGCCGTCACCTCGACACCACACCGGACCGGTGCGCCGATCTTCTCCGCATACGCGACGAAGTAGTCCGCGACCTGCTCTTTGGACGCGAAGGCGTCCGGCTCGACGTCGACGAATTCGAGGCTCGGAAAACGGTCGTGCCAGGCGGGCCCGTTCGCAACCAAGGTGTCCCACCGCTGCGAACGCCAGCGTTCGGCGATGCGGTGCCGCTCGAGGACGAGGTGGGTGATACCTCGCTCGCTGAGATGTTCACTCATGGCCAGGCCGGCTTGGCCCCCGCCGACGACGAGGACGTCGACGTCGTGGCCAGAGCGTTCGCCGTCCACGTCGTCCGCCCCACCGGGCTCGGGTTCGGTGCTGGTCAACTCGGCCTCCTCACTCGTCTCAATCGAACGGAACCAGTCCAACGCGAGCCCAAGGCATGTGTCCAACAGATGTTTCCGGCGCAAGGCATCTGATACGTTGATGCACCTGCTGTGACCGATGTCCGCCGTCCAGAGCGGGGAACCAATGCCGAGAGAACCGGACTTCACCCTCGTCCAGTTGCGGTACTTCGCCGCGGCGGCCGAGGCCGGGAGTATGACCCGCGCCGCCAACGAGCTCCTGGTGTCACAATCCGCGGTGTCGACCGCCGTCGCCCAACTCGAGCGGGAGTTCGGCGTGCAGTTGTTCATCCGCCACCACGCCAAAGGGCTCTCGCTCACCCACGCCGGCGAGGCGTTCCTGGCCGAGATCCGCAACCTTCTCAACCATGCCAGCGAGCTGATCGAAGTCACCCACGGACTCGGCCACGCGGTCCGGGGCAGCCTGCACGTCGGCTACTTCACGACGCTGGCGCCGTTCTTCCTCCCGCGGCTGCTGACCGAGTTCGGGCAGCGTTATCCCGACGTCACGTTGTCGTTCTTCGAGGGAGAGATCGAAGCGGTACGCGAGGCGACCCTGACCGGACGGGTGGAGGTCGCGCTGCTCTACGACATCGACCTCGGAGACGAGGTCGAGCGCACGACGCTGGCCGACGTGCCGGTGCACGTGATCGTGGCGGCGGACCATCCCCTCGCCACCGCCGGCCGGATACATCTGGCCGATATCGCGGCCGAACCCATGATCTTGCTCGACCTGCCGCACAGCGCCAAGTACTTCATGTCCGTGATGGCGGCGGCCGGAGCCACCCCGCAGGTGCGGCATCGGTCGACGAACTACGAGACGGTGCGCGCACTCGTCGCGGCGGGCCACGGGTATGCGTTGCTCAACCAGCGCTCGACCGTACCCACCGAGTTCGAGCAGCGGCCGGTGGCTATCCTCGAGATCGCCGACGACGTCCCCAGCCTGCCGCTCGTCGTGGCCTACCCGCGGGGCGCCCGGCTCACCCGGCGGGCGCAAGCCTTCATCTCCGTGTGCCAGCGGATGTGGCAAAGCCAGCCCGGCACCTAATGGTGCACGCCGGAACACCCGACTCCGTCCCGGCCCTACTCCCCTACTAGCGCGACCCCCGTGGCCTGCTGGGCCGCGGCGAGCATAAGCCGGCGCGCCAGCGGCAGGTCGACCGAGGTGTTGTTGCTGAGCAGGTGCAGCCCGAGCCCGTCTTCCAAGGCGACCAAGGTGGTGGCGCCGGCCCGGGCCGGCTGCGCCAGCGTGAATTCACCGGTTGACCTGCCGACCTCCAAGATCGTCGCATAGAGGCCGACCTCCCGGTCGAAGAGACTGGTCATCAGGGCCGCATGTACTGAACTGCGGTCAGCGAGGCTGTGCATCTCGTAGAGCGTCCTGGCGACGTCGTCGTCTCGCCCACTCGGCAGCCCGGTGTCGACGGCGGCCACGAGCCGATCTCCAGCGGTTCCGCGCGCCTCGACGGTCTCGACCCGGCTTCGGAAGAAACGTTCCACCACGGTGCGGTGCGCATCGAACATCAACTCGCTCAGCTCCGGGTAGTGATAAAGCACCGATCCCGGCGAGACACCCGCCTCGGCCGCGATATCCCGGATCCGGACGTTGTCCCGGCCACGCTCGGCGACAGATCGCAAGGTGGCATCAATCAGCTGCTCGCGGCGCGTGTAGTGCTTCTTGCTTCGGACCATCGGTGCCTTTCTTGATGCAGTGGTTCAAATTTTTCGATGCCGCTCCACCTTGCTCACCTGTGATGCAGGCCATAACTTGAATTCCTGTTCAAATCCTAGCGAACTTGCGAGGGCGACGTGGACAACCCGAGCTATCAGTGGTGGCGCACTCGAGCGGCTGCCATAGAACCACGGACCGCCGCCTTCATCGGCGGCAAGCCGGTGCCCGCCGTCTCCGGCCGTACCTTCGACACGATCAACCCGGCCACCGGCGCAACGCTGGCCGCTGTCGCGGCGTGTGGACCCGAGGACGTCGATGCCGCCGTCGCCGCGGCCCGCAGCGCGTTCGAGGCGGGAACCTGGGCAACCGCCGCGCCCGCGGAGCGAAAACGAGTGCTGATGCGCCTCGCCGAGCTGATCACCGAGCACGCGCCGGAGCTGGCCTTACTCGACACGCTCGACATGGGCAAACTGGTCACGGACGCCTATCAGGTCGATGTGCCCGGTGCGGCCGCCCTGTTCAGCTGGTACGGCGAGGCGCTGGACAAACTGTACGGCGAGATCGCCCCGACCAGCCCCGGTGACTTAGCGCTGGTCACCCGGGTACCACTCGGGGTGGTCGGGGCGGTGGTCCCGTGGAACTTCCCCCTCGACATGGCGGCGTGGAAACTCGCACCCGCACTCGCCGCGGGGAACTCCGTCGTCCTCAAACCGGCCGAGCAATCACCGCTGTCCGCGCTGCGGCTGGCCGAGCTCGCGGCCGAGGCCGGTTTACCCGACGGGGTGCTCAACGTGGTGCCGGGTATCGGTGAGGTGACCGGCAAGGCGCTCGGGTTGCATCCCGACGTCGACTGCATCGCCTTCACCGGCTCGACCGCCGTCGGAAAACTGTTCCTGCGGTATGCCGGGGAGTCCAACCTCAAACAGGTCTGGCCGGAATGTGGCGGCAAGAGCCCCAACCTGGTGTTCGCCGACTGCGCCGACCTCGACGCGGCCGCGACAGCGGCCTGCGCCGGTATCTTCACCAACCAGGGTGAGGTGTGCTCCGCGAATTCCCGGCTCCTCGTCGAACGGAGCATCCATGACGAGTTGGTCGCCCGGATCGTCGCCACCGCCCAGGACCACACCCCCGGCGACCCGCTCGACCCCGCCAGCCGCATGGGTGCACTCGTCGACGAGACCCACACCCGGCGCGTGCTGGATTTCATCGACGACGGCCGCCGCACCGCGACGCTAGCAACCGGCGGCGACCGGGTCAGCGTCGACGGACGCGGCTGTTTCGTCCAGCCGACGGTGTTCACCGACGTCGATCCCGACAGCCGGATCGCCCGCGAGGAGATCTTCGGGCCGGTCCTGTCCGTCATCCCGTTCGACGACGAGGCACACGCGGTGCGGCTGGCCAATAGCAGCGGTTACGGCCTGGCGGCATCGGTGTGGACGGCGGATCTGTCCCGCGCACTACGCGTCTCCGGCGCGCTGCGGGCCGGCACCGTCTCCGTCAACACCGTCGACGCGCTCAGCCCGCAGACGCCGTTCGGCGGGTTCGGCCAGTCCGGCTTCGGCCGCGACCTCTCCCTGCACGCCCTAGACAAGTTCACCGGGCTCAAGACCACCTGGATCACACACTAGAGGAGCAGATCGATGTCGCCTTCGCATACCGACCTGGCCGCGATCGACCGAGCCCGGATCATTCATCCATACCTGCCCGCGACCACGTCTGAACGGGTCATCATGGCTCGTGGCAAGGGCTCGTCCCTATGGGACGTCGACGGCCGCGAATACCTCGACGCCACCGGTGGGCTCTGGCTGGCCCAGATCGGGCACGGCCGCACCGAACTCGCCGACGTCGCCTCCGCGCAGATGCGGGAACTGGAGTACTTCACCAGCTTCTGGGAGTTCTCCAACCCGCCCGCGATCCGCCTCGCCGACCGGTTGGCCACACTCGCCCCGGACACCATCAACCACGTCTACTTCACCAGCGGCGGTTCGGAAGGAATCGAAGCAGCGCTGAAGATGGCGCGCTATCACCACCACCGCCGAGGCGAAGGCAGCCGGACGTGGATCCTGGCCCGCCATCGCGCCTACCACGGCATCGCCTACGGTGGCGGCACCGCCAGCGGATTCCCCGTCTTCCACGACGGCTTCGGGCCGATGCTGCCGCACGTCGAGCACCTCACACCCCCGTGGCCGTACCGCCGCGAACTCTTCGACGGCGACGACTGCACCGACTTCTGCATCCGCGAGCTGGAGCAGACCATCGAACGTATTGGGGCGGACAACATCGCCGCCATGATCGGTGAACCAATCATGGGGGTGGCCGGTATGGTCGTGCCGCCCGACGACTACTGGCCACGGGTCCAGGAAGTCCTGCACAAACACGGCATCCTCCTCATCTTCGACGAGGTCGTCACCGCGTACGGCCGGGTCGGCGCCTGGTTCGCCGCCCAACGGTTCAACGTCCAGCCCGACATCATCGTCACCGCCAAGGGCATCACCTCCGGCTACTTCCCGCTGGGCGCCGTCCTCGTCGGTGACCAGGTCGCCGAGTCTTTAGGCCGAGACCACGGCTTTCCCATGGGGTACACCTACAACGGCCACCCCACCGGCTGCGCGGTGGCGCTGGCCAACCTGGACATCATCGCCCAAGAAGGACTACTCGCCCGGGCAGACGAGATCGGCACCTATCTCAAGTCGCGGCTGACCCAGGAGCTGCGGGACCTTCCCGTGGTGGGCGAGATCCGTGGGGTCGGCATGATGCTCGGCATCGAACTGGTCACCGACACCACCAGCCGCACCCCGCTACCCGGCACCCAGGGCATCGCCGATGCCGTGCGCCGGGACCACGCGGTGATCGTCCGCGACTCCGCGCAGGGGCTCGTCCTGTCCCCCGCCCTCACCCTCGAGCACACCGCCGCCGATCGGATCGCCGTCGCGCTGCGGGACGTCCTCAGCCGGACCGGCCCCGACGGCGTGGTCAAAGGTTAGTGCCGTGACCGCGCCCAGATTGGAACGCGCACTCGGCTTCTGGCCCGCGCTGTTCACCGGGATCGGCCTCGTCGTCGCCGCCACCACGCTGACGACGCTGGGCAACGGCTTCGGGCTCGGCGGGCCGGCGTTCGTGGTTGCCGCCGGAGCCGCCCTGCTCGTGATGATCTTGATCGCGTTCTCCTATTCGGAGCTGGCGAACTTGATCCCCGGCGCCGGCATGATCGGCGCGTACACCGCACCCGCGCTCGGCCGTGGCCCCGCCATATTCGCGGTACTCGCCGGTTACATCGTGCTGGTGGCGACGGTGGAGCCGGCCAACCAGATGGTGGGCGGCCTCGCCGCTCAGGAACTGATACCCGCGGTGTCGCCGATGGTGTTCGCCGTGACGGTCACGGTGATCTTCTGCGTCATCAACCTGCTGGGCGTGCGCTCCTTCGGCCGGGCCCAGGCCGTCGTCACCGGGGCAATGATGCTCGTGCTGATCGGGTTCGGCGTCGCCGGCCTGATGGAAGCCGGTGGCGGGACACTCGTCGCCGATCCGATCGTGTTCAACCCGGCCGGATGGGGCGAGATCGCCCAGCTGGTGGCGCTCGGGGTGTACCTGTTCATCGGCATCGAGTTCGTCTGCCCGATGAGCGAGGAGATCCGCAGACCTGGACGGATCATCCCCCGGGCGATGATCGTCGGACTGGTCACGGTGTTCTGCGTCGACATGTTGTTCGGGTTCGCCGCACTGAAGTACGTCGGCCTCGACGAACTCGCATCATCGGCCATCCCGCACCTGCTGGTGGCCGAGAGCATCGGCGGACGGACCGGGCTGCTGATCCTCACCGCCGCCACCGTGCTGGCCGCGGCGAGTTCGGTGTCGGCGATCCTGGCCGCGGTGCCCCGGATGGTGTACGGACTGGCCCGCGACGGCATGCTTCCGCGGGTGTTCGCCTGGGTGCACCCGCGTTTCCACACCCCGTGGGTCGCGGTGTTCGGGGTCACGGCGTTGATCATCGCGGCGATCGTCACGGTGGCGGACAGCGGATCGATTCTCACCTTGATCCTCGTCGCGACCGTGATGTGGCTGCTGTCTTACATCCTCGCCCAGGTCGACGTCATCGTGCTGCGCCGCCGCTATCCGCACGCCAGGCGCGGTTTCCGCACCCCGTTGTATCCGCTGCCGCAGATCATGGGCATCGCGATGTGCGGGTGGATGATCGTCAACATCCATCCGGACCCCAGCATGCGCACGACCGTATGGCTCGGAGCGGCGGGATGCGCCGCGGTGATCCTCGGCTACGCCGTGGTGTGGCTCAAGATCGTTAAGCGGCTGCCGTTCTTCACGCCGGCGCCGCTGCCCTCCGCCGGTCCCGCCGCGCCGGAACCGCCGGTGGCCGTAGCCGGGAGGCCGCGATGATGGTGGGCCGCCTGCTCGACACCCAGGCCTTCCCGTTCCGCCAGGCCGGCCTCGACGTCATCGAGCGGCTGCCCGACCGGATCCGCGTTGACGGCGAACCGCACCCCATCGACCTGAGCTTCCGGGTTCAACGCATGCTGCTGGGGCGGATCCGCCAGCTCCAAGCCGACGTCGACGTACCGGCGTCGGACGGCCCCGGCCAGCCGTGTTCACTTCGGCTGGTGGTGACCGCGTCCCGCGAACGCCGCTATCGATGGACCACATCCGCACGCGACCTCACCGACCTCTGCGCCGCCCTGCGTGGACCTGCCGTCGACGCCCTAGCCCGCACCATCGACCTCACGTCGTTCACCGTCACCTGGTGCCCGCGGGCCACGCACTGGCGGCTGCGGGTCGAACCGTACGCGGCGAGCCACCTGCGCGTCTACTTCCCGCCGGTGAACTACAGCACCACGCTGCATCCGCCCGAAGCCAGCACCATCGCCGCCGCCCTCCGGGAAGCGGCGGGCACCCTCTCCACCTCCGTTGTCCGGCCTGCCCGGCGCTAATCACCAGGCAGAGCCCTACCCAGCACCGAGAGGAACCGACATGACATTGCCCGATCCGCCCAACGCCCCCGCGCGCGTGCTGGAGCGGCACACCATCGGCCCCATCCCACTGGCTGAGCGGCACGGGTCCGGCAAGGGCCTGTTCGGCATCTGGCTCGGCGTCAACATGCTGCCGCTGACCGTGGTCACCGGGGCCATCGCCACCGTCGTCTTCGCGCTGCCGTTCTGGTGGGCGTTCGTCGCCATCGTGCTCGGCAACGTCGTCGGCGGAATCTTCATGGCCCTTCACGCGGTGCAAGGTCCGCAGCTCGGCGTGCCGCAGATGCTGCAGGCCCGCGGCCAGTTCGGGGCCCGGGGCGCGGCGTTGATCGTCGTCATCGCCCTCGTGATGTTCCTCGGGTTCTTCATCTCCAACCTCGTCGTCGGCGCCCAGGCACTACACCACGTCGTCCCGGGCCTGAGCGTGACGGCCGGGATCTGCATCGCGGCGAGCATCAGCCTGGTGATCTCCATCTTCGGCCTGCGCCTGATCCGCGCGATCGTCTCGTTGTGGGCGGTTGTCATCGGCGCACTGGTGGTGATGTCGCTCATCTGGATCGGGACCAACGGCGCCGCCGACGGTGTGTTGTCCGGGGAGTTCAACGCCGTGGGTTTCTTCTCCGTGATGGCGATCGGCGCCGTGTGGCAGAAAGCGTATGCACCGTACGTCTCGGACTACTCCCGCTATCTGCCCGCAGGGTTCGGTGCGCGCGGCGCGTTCTGGGGCACCTACGGCGGCTCGGTGCTGAGCACCATCTTCGTCATGAGTCTCGGCGCGCTGGTCGGAGCCGCAGCTCCGGGAAGCGAACCGATGGCCGGATTGGGGAACCTGCTGGGCGGGCTGGGCACGGTGGTGCTCCTTGCCTTCGCCGTGGCCTCGGCCAGCACCAACGCCGGCAACATCTACTGCGCGATGCTCAACACGCTCACCATCGGTGAAACGTTCCGCAAGGGCTGGCTCCCCGGCCTGCGCGGCCGCATCGTCACCACGGTGGCGCTGCACGCGGTCGGGCTCGTCGTCGCCATCGCCGGCCAGGGAGACTTCCTCGTCAACTTCAAGAACTTCATTCTCCTGCTGCTCTACGTGCTGGTGCCGTGGTCGGCGATCAACCTGGTGGACTACTTCCTCGTCCGGCGCGGCCACTACGACGTCGAGGCGTTCTTCGCCGCCGACGGCGGCCGTTACGGTTATTGGAACTGGACCGCGCTGGGTGTCTACGCTCTCGGCGTAGCCGTCCAGGTTCCGTTCGCCGTCACCGAGCTGTACACCGGGCCGATCGCCCGCGCTATCGGCGGCGTCGACCTGGCCTGGATGTTCGGCCTGGTGGTATCCGGCGGGGTGTACTACCTGTTGGCGCGGCGGCGCCCCGACGTCATCACCGAGCCAGCTCAGACGCAGGCAGTCGAAGAACCGGCCCCGGTGAGGTGAACTGATGCACGTGGACACCATTCTTCGCGGCGGCACCGTCTTCTCCGCCGGAGCGGACCGCCCGGCCAGCGCCGTCGCGATCAGCTCGGGGCGGATCGTCGCGGTCGGCGACGACGAGGTGCTCGAACTCGCGGAAACCGGCACCGAGGTGATCGACGCCGCGGGCGGCACCATCCTCCCCGGATTCCAGGACGCCCACGTCCACCCGCTGGAGGCGGGCCTACGCCGGCTGCGATGTGACCTATCCGAGCTGCCGCATTCGCTGGAGGTCTACCTCGACCGGATCAAGGCCTACGCCGATGCCCACGACGACGAGTGGATCACCGGAGCCGGGTGGTACGGCGACACCTTCCCGGGTCACCTGCCGACACGCGAGCTCCTCGACGAGGTGGTCCCCGGCCGGCCGGTAGCGCTCGCCAGCCATGACGCCCACGGCGTGTGGGTGAACAGCCGGGCCCTGGAACTGGCCGGAATCACCAACACCACACCTGATCCGCCGGGAGGCCGGATCAACCGCGACGCGGCCGGGGTGGCCACCGGGGTGCTCGTCGAGTCGGCCGCCGAGCTCGTCACCCGCCTCATCCCAGAACCCGGTACTGACCTGCTCGAACGGGCGCTGCTGGAGGCACAACGCCATTTGCACTCCGTCGGCGTCACCGCGTGGCAAGACGCCATCGTCGGCTCCATGTGGGGCACCCCCGACAACCTGCCGATCTACCTCAGCCTCGCCGAGCGTGGCCTGCTCACCGCCCGCGTCACCGGAGCGTTGTGGTGGGCCGCCGAACGTGGGATCGAGCAGCTCGACGAGCTGCGGACCCGCCGACACCAGGGCCGCCGCGGCCGGTTCCGCGCCACCAGCGTGAAGATCATGCAGGACGGCATCTGCGAAAACTGCACCGGCGCGATGCTCAGCCCGTATCTGCACACCGGGGGCCATCCCGGCGCGACCGGTATGTCGTTCATCGACCCCGACGAGCTGCGGCAGATCGCCCGGGCGCTGGACACCGACGGCTTCCAGATCCACCTACACGCCGTCGGTGACCGCGCGGTCCGCGAGTCACTCGACGCCATCGAGTCCGCCCGGCGCGCCAACCCCGGTGCGGACCACCGTCACCAGATCGCCCACCTCGACGTCGTCCACCCCGACGACATCGCCCGCTTCGCACAGCTCGACGTGATCGCCAACATCCAGGCGCTCTGGGCCAGGCGCGACACCGAAATCGTCGAACGCAAACTTCCCCTGCTCGGCCCGGACCGCGAACCGTGGCACTTCCCGTTCGGCGCGCTGGCCCGCGCCGGCGCACGCCTAGCGATGGGCAGCGACTGGCCGGTCACCGACCCCAACCCACTCTGGGCACTGCACACCGCCGTGCACCGGACCGGTCCACCGGAAGACCCCCATGCGGTGGGCGACGACGCGCTACATGTCCCCCTCGAACCGGACCAAGCCATCGAGCTGCCCACCGCACTAGCCGCCTACACTGCCGGGTCGGCCTACGCCAACCACCTCGACACCGACACCGGCACCATCGAAGAAGGCAAACTGGCCGACATCGTCGTCCTCGACCAGGACATCCTGGCCGCGGAGAGGATCAGCGCGGTTAAACCGGTGCTCACCATGGTTGGCGGTGAGGTAGTCAGCGGGTAGCGAAGGTGAACTGTCCATTCGTCATCCGGATCGCACCTCTTGGCGGTGTTGCGAAGGGGTGACGCCACGTAGTCGTTTGAAGGCGACGCTGAGCGCGAAGGTGTTGGCGTAGCCGACCTTTCGGGCTATCGAGGAGACTGTCGCGTCGGTTTCGCGGAGCAGGTCTGCCGCCAAGGTGACCCGCCAGCAAGCCAGGTAGGCCATCGGCGGCATTCCGACCAGCCGAGTGAACTGGCGGGCAAGCGCAGCACGGGAGACACCAACCGACCCGGCAAGGCTGGCGACGGTCCACCGGTCTGCCGGACGATCATGTAGCAGCCGAAGGGCCGGCCCCACCACAGGGTGTTCGATGGCTCCATACCAGGCCGGCACCTTCTCGGCATACTCGTCAAACCACACTCGCAAGGTTGCGACGAGCATGAGGTCGAGCAACCGATCAAGCACCACCTGCTGCCCGGCCTGCTCCAGGCTGATCTCTACCGCGATCAGGTCGAGGATCGCCTGGTGGCCGCGTTCCGCGGGAACAACCAGCACGTCCGGGAGGGCGTCGAGAAGCCGGTCGCTGATTCCGACCGTGCCGTTGAACGCACCGCTGAGTAGCAGATCCCTGCCGTTCTCGTATCCGCACGTACGTGGATCCAGCGAGATCTTCGCACTGGAACCGTCGACGCGCTCGCAGTACTCCGTCGTCGTCACGACAAACCGAGGTTCGGTGGTGGCCTGATCACCGACGACGAACTCGGCGGGGCCACGGACAACCGCGACCTCTCCGGGCCGCAAGGCCCTGGCCTGTCCTGCGGCGACGACCACAGCTTGCCCTCGCAGCATGGTGACAAGCGTCAGCGAAGCACCGGTAGCGAAGCGCAGGGACCATGGCGGATCCAAGATGGCCTGACCGAACAACGCCCCTCTGCCCCGAACCCGCTCTAAAACGTCACCGAGAGGATCCACCTCTCTACTGTAGACGTACAAACATCAAACAGCGCCTTTCAGCCATGGCACGTATCAAATGACTGCTGTTGGCTGGAGCCATGACCGAACCGACATTTCTTGTACTCGGCGCCACCGGGAAGATCGGCCAGCGGGTTACGGCTCGGCTGAGAGAGCTCGATGTCAAAGTCCGGGGCGCGAGCCGTTCCTCCACACCGCCCTTCGACTGGACCAACCAGAACACCTGGGACACGACACTCCTAGAGGCATCCGCCGTCTTCGTCGTTCCTCATGACGGAACGCAACTGACCAGGCCCTTTATTCGGCGGGCCGTCGATCTTGGAGTCGAACGGGTGGTGCTCCTGTCCGGGCGCGGCGTTGATGTACCCGGCTATGCCAGCACGCAGGGTGAGGCGGGCACCACCCACATCGACGGCGAGGCGGCAGTGCGTACCTCGGGCATCGATTGGACTATCTTGCGTCCGACGTGGTTCGCCCAGAACTTCAGCGAAGGCTTCTTCCGCGACGCCATTGTCCGTGGGGAGCTACGTTTGCCGACCGGCGACGGTGCCGTGAGCTTCGTCGACGCAGAAGACATCGCAGCGGTCGCCGTCGCGGCGCTCACCGGTGACGGACACACCGGCCAGACCTACGAGCTGTCCGGTCCACGTGCGCTGACCATGGCAAGTGCGGCGGCCGAGATCACCGCCGCGACGGGGCTGAAGATCTCTTACGTAGACCTGAGCCCCGACGAGTTCATCGGGGAACTTGTTGAGGAGGGTTGGCCGCTCGCGGATGCCGAAGGCTTTGCCGACGTCTTGGGCGCGGTACGCCGAGGCTTGGATCGTCATATCTCTGACGGGGTACGTCGTGCTCTTGGCCGAGAACCGCGAGACTTCACTGAGTTCGTGCGGGCGGCCGCGACGAGATAGATCAGCCGAGGGCCAGCGGCGGAGTCCGCGATGAATCCACCAACAACTCCCGCGCAGGCTCCGATCGCTTCCGGTCGTAAAGAACCCCACCTACCACGTTGCCGATGGTCGCGCCGAGACCAAACCCGAGCAACAAAATCGGCAACCGCCCGCCGGGGTGGCCAGCAAAACCATCAGCCGCTTGCGATCCGCGCCAGCGGTCAGTGCAGTAAAAACCGGACCGCCGATGATCATGCCGGCTGCGTAGCCTGAGACGGGCGGACGGCGCATGAAAATCGGCGAGTTGTCGCACCGAACCGGAGTCAGCGTGCGCGCACTGCAAACCGTCGGCTTAGGCCGCGCGGAGTCCGTTGGATCTTTCGGCGGCTAATCGGCGTCGAATGCCGGGTGCCGGCGGGGGTGTTGAGAAGTATCGGTGTCCGGTTGGCGTGGTGGTTTCGACGAGATGACCGTCCGGATCGACGAGGCGGATAGTCCAGCCCGGTAGATCTCGGACGTAGTTTCCCCGTTCGCAGGTGCCGCGCCCGTTCACCGGCACGGTACGGCCGTTGTCGCAGTAGCGCTGAATATGGTCTATATGGCGGATCGGGGCGTCACAGAACGCGTCCCGGCACAGGTGATCCCGGTAGGTCAGCAGCCTCGCGAGCACGCCGTCGAAGCGGCGCCGCTTGGGGTCACAATCGACGATGATCCCGGTGACCGGGTCGGTGAACAACCGCCGCAGAAACACTCGCGCCCGCTCAACCACACCGGCACCATCAACCCGCCCATGGGTCCCCTGCCCGTGGCCTTGCCGGATCAGCGCACGGGCGGTTTCGGCGGGGATCGGCCCGTATCCGACGACGTCGGCGGGTTCGTCATCACCACCGAAGAGGGTGGCGTCGGTCATGACCAATCCCACCTCGGCCGCCACCGCATCGGCGGTGGCCTGCCCGGTGACCCGTTCCACGAGTGTGTCGGCCATGATCTGGCCCCGCGAGCGGCCATCTCCGGCCGCGACAAGCGCATCGGCGTGCCGACGCAGCGACGCATACGCCGCTACACCTTGTTCGCACGGCAGCAGCGCGGAGAAGACGGTCATGGTGTCCGGCGCGGGACGAACCCCCACCCGCCGGTCTTTGCGCGCCCGGCTGGCCCGAGCAACAGCGCCAGCGGGGTCAGCCTCGATCGCCAACTTACGGGCCAGGCATTGAGCCCGCTTAGGCCCTAACCCCGCCAGCATCGGCGCAAGTTGGCTGTCCACCGCCCGACGACTGTCCGCGTCCAGGTGCGAGGTTTCGTTCACCACGTGCGTGGCCACCAGATCCGACACCTCCCCGGTTCGCAGCAAGGCGAACGTCTCCGGGAGGTGCTCACGCAATGCTCGCGCTCGGGTGAGCTGGCGCGCCGCCGACGACGGCGACGTCTTCGTGGCTAAACCGACCTGCTCAGGCACACCACGCATGGCATGACGGGCCGCAAAACCCATGGCCTTCTTCGCCTCAGCCTGCGACGCAGCGAACTGGGTGATCTTCTCGAGTTGAAACGCCGCTGCCGCAGCCTTCAGCCGCTCAGCAGCAGCGATCACATCCACACACGCCGCGTCGCCTTCTGCCACCGATGACAACGCGATCAGCCGGTCAACCATACCGGTGATCTCACTCGCTGTCATGTCGTTCATACGTTCGACTTTACCTTGTCAACCAGGGTAGTCGCAACGGCAAGCGGAGTTATATCTCGGCGGCAGGAATCACCGACGTGTCAGGGCCAGTACCTCGACGAGTGAGCCGTCGATGAACACCGGGACACCAGCCATGGACTTCGCCCGGCGCGGGACGGTGAACACACGCGGGCCGCTGACGGAGTCGATCACCCGTGAAAGCGTCACTCGTAGGCGAGGTACCGGCCGGGTTTGCCAGCTTCCTCGATCTCGAAACGCACCTGTAGGTCGCTCTTGCCGATCATGCCGACCTGCTGGGTGAACTGTTCGTTGGTGACGAAGAGATGCCGCTTGAGACCCCAGTCCTGCCCGAGCGAGTCGCGCAGAGCGTCGAGCAGGGCGCGGTCCATCTCCACCGCCAACCGAGACTGACGGACCCAGAAGTAGACCGCTGCCTCGTAGTCTTCCCACCGGCTGTCTATAGGTGAATGCCTGACCGTCTGCATGCCGCCGCTCGAGCGTTTCCAAGTCTTCCCGGTTGGCCGCTACGGTGAAATCGTCTTCGGGCCAGCTCGTCTGCTCCCACGTGCGCAGATAGTCCTTGCTCTCCATGACCGCCGCGTAATCCAGCTCCGCGTCAGTAGCCAGAATCGGCCGGAGCACGAAGTCCTGGGTAGTTAGTCCTTCGGGGATGTCGAACTCCAGGCTGGGGTACGGGCGTATCCACCGGCATGCTGACCGGCACATGGTTTTCTGGCCGACGGCCGAGGGTGGCCCGGTCCCCACCGTCGGCGCGAAATCCCAGTGACGTCACCCCGCGACGCCGCCTACACTGCCCCTCGTGTCGCACTATCCCCCACTCGACGTAAAGATCGTCACTCCTCGCCTCGAACTCCGCGGGGCCACCGATGACCTCCTCCAACACCTCATCCCTGCGGTAAAGGCCGGCAAAGCCACCGCCGACCCGCCACCATGGGACGATCCACATCCGTTCTACGAGTCCGACCCGGATGTACGCGTACACAAATGGCTACGCGGGATCTGGCGCGGCCGAGGCACCGTCACACCTGATCTCTGGCGCCTGTACTTCGTGGTGGTGGTCGACGACGAACCGATTGGCATGCAAGACCTGATCGGCAGCGACTTCAACTCATTCAGAGCTGTGGAAACGTCCTCGTGGGTCTCGTCCGACGCCCGCCGGCGCGGGATCGGTACCGAGATGAGGTCAGCCATCTTGCACCTCGCGTTCGACGGATTCGGTGCAGCCGAAGCCACTACCGAGGCGGCCGTCAACAACACCGGCTCCAACGGCGTCTCCGAACGCCTCGGATACAAGCGCAACGGGACGTCCTGGGCCACCCACCAGGGAGACCCAGTGCTCGGCCAACGGTGGCTGCTTGATCGTCAGACGTGGCTCACCCTACGGCGCGCCGACATCACGTTGAGCGGCGTCGAGGCGTGCCGATCGGCGCTAGGCCTACCGAACTGATCATCCAGCTGCACGCGGCGGCAACCTACCCGGCCACCGCCAGATTCGCCAGATGTTCGCCGTCTGCGAGTACATCCATCCGAGCGATCTTGTTGTTGTTATCGAACCTGATCAGATAGACCGCGCGGACCACGCCGTCCGCGATGTAGGCCGCGGCCGGTACGCCGTCGATGTAGACGAGCCTGGTGAGTTCGGCTCGCCCGGCGAACACTCTCGCTACGGCGTCTACGCCGCGGACTCTGTGGTCAAGAAGCGGCGCACCGTAGTCGGCGCCAGCGGATGCGAGTGCAACGGCTGTTTCGTCGCTGCGCAGCTCGATCTCGGGGTCGAGGAGTTGAAGGAGCCCCCCGAAGTCGCCGTTTCTCGCCGCGGCAAGGAAGGCGTCGATCGCTTCCTGTTGACGTTCTCGCACCGTGTCCACGTCGACGGCACGTAGCCGGGCTCGGGCGCGGGATGCGAGCTGGCGCGCGGTCGAGGGCGTGCGTTCGACGATGGGCGCGATCTCGTCGTAGGACAACGCGAAGACGTCATGCAGGACCAGGGCCAGGCGTTCAAGCGGACCGAGCGTATCGAGGAGCACTTGGATGGCCAACGCAAGGTCCTCGGATCGCATCGCGGTGGCTGCCGGGTCACGTCCCGCCGGCGCGTCGTCGACCGATCCTGTTTCCGGCACGTCGTCGCCGGCCAGGTCTTCACGCCAGGTCGCCCGCTGCCGGATCAGGTCGATACACACCCGTGAGACGACCGTGGTCAGCCACGCCTCGAGGTTTCTGACGGCGGCGACGTCGGTACGTTGCAGCCGCAGCCACACTTCCTGGACGGCGTCGTCAGCACTCCACGCAGAGCCGAGCGTCCGGTAGGCGATCGCGTACAGCTTCGGCCGGTGAACGACGAACTGAGCTGCGACGTCGTCGAAACTCCGCACCGACGGTTGTGGTGTCATGGGCCTCTTTCCACACAGTGCTCTGTCACGTTCTTGTCGGCTCGCTCGACTCAGAGGTGAGACGGACGTTCCTGGTCCTGCTCAACCCACTTTCATCACCTCTGTGAAGGAGCCACCGTGACTACTCTGCCGCCAACCATCATCGTCGATCTGCAGGCAAGTATCCGCGGGCGGGTCTGGTCTCCCGCCGACGCCGGTTTCGACGGCGCCCGCCGGCCATGGAACCTCGCCGTCGAGCAGAACGTGTGCGCCGTCGTCGAAGCCGCCGACGCCGACGACATCGTCGACCTGATGCGCTTCGCCCGAGAAAATGGGGTGCCGATCGCCACTCAGCCCAGCGGCCACGGCGCGACGGGCCGAACGGCCGGTGCCATACTGCTGCGCACCACCCGGCTGAACAGGATCGACATCGACGCGGGCCGGATGACGGCGCGGATCGGCGCCGGGGTGCGCTCCGGCGACCTTCAGCGAGCCGCCGCCGTCCATGATCTCACCGCGCTGCCGGGCAGCTCGCCCGTCGTCACCGTCACCGGTGCGGCGCTAGGCGGAGGCCTGAGCTGGTTCGGGCGGTCGTTCGGATGGATGGCTGACAGCGTTCTCGGCTTTGAGGTTGTCGACGCCGACGGCAAGGCCCGACGAGTCACCCCCACCACCGATCCCGACCTGTTCTGGGCGTTGCGCGGGGGCGGCGGCGAGCTCGCCATCGTCACAGCTGTGGAGTTGCAGCTCCGGGCCGCCCCGCAGTTGTTCGGCGGGCGCCAGCTCTGGCCCGCCGTCCATGCCCGCCAGGTTGCGGAGGTCTACCGATCGATCACCGAAGCAGCCCCCGAATCGCTGACTCTATGGTTGGAGCTGCTGAGCTTCCCCGGAGCCGACCCGATGGTCGCGATCGATTCGACCTACCTGGGCGACGAAGCCACCGCCCGACGCCTGATGCACGACACCAGCCTGCTGCCCACACCTCTATCGGACACCCGTGCGCCGATGAGCGTCGCCGACCTGGGGACCATCACGGCGGAGCCCACCGACCCAGCCCCTGGCCAATCACGCGCCGAGCTGCTCACCAGACTCGACGATACTGCGTTGACGGCTCTCCTCGACGAACCGATCTCTCCCCTCATGGCCGTGCAGATCCGCCATCTTGGAGGGGCCCTCGCCCGCCCGAGCGATAGCCCACATGGGGCACTCTCGGAGCCATACCTCGCCTATCTGTTCGGGGTGCCAACAAGCGATGCCGTCGGGGCGTCGATCGTGCGCAAACAAACAGCGCTAGCCGAGGCGTTGCCGACCACCGGACGTAAGCCGGCCACCTTCCTTAACCCCTCGGAACGCCTGGCCGACGCACTTCCGGCGGTTTCGCTTCGACGGCTTGCTCAGCTCAAGAAGGAACGTGACCCCGAGTTCATCGTGCAAGGGAACTTCAGCGTGCTCGGCTGACGGGTGAGCCATCTACTGCCGACCGGTGGCGTGCGCCGCTCCTTTGTTTCTGAACCCCGGCTCAGCCGTTAAGACGCTCAGACATGACAACCGGACTCCGAACCATGGCTCGACCCAGCAACTGGTGATGAGCTTGAAACATCCAGCAGGCGACCAAACAAGTCGACCACACCACTCGATCAGACAGGTCGATCAGACAGGTCGATCAAGACCACCGGGAGGGGCCACGTCATGTCTAACCTCACCAGCCTCGACGCAATCCCGCAGCCGTTGCGACACCGAAAGGGACTGCCGTCGTGAATGTCCTGCAGCTGATAGCGCTCATCGCCGCGACGGGGTCCATGGGCCTGATGGCTGGCGTGTTCTACCTCTATTCCCACGCGATCATGCCCGGCCTCCGGAAGACCGACGACCACACGTTCATCGAAGCGTTCCAACAGTTGGACCGGGCCATCGAGCAACCACGATTCATGCCGGTTGTTGGTGGCGCCTTGGTCTTCCCCGCACTGGCCGGGTTGTTGCACCTCGGCTCCACCTACCGGTCGGTGCTCCCCTGGGTTGTCGCAGCCTTCGTTCTCTACTTCGCCGCGATGGCCATCACCTCGACCGTACATATCCCACGCAACCACGCCATGCGGGCTGAAGTGCCGTTGCCCGCCGGCGCGGATCCGGCCGCTATCCGCGGCCGGTTCGACGAGGCCCGGTGGATCACCTGGAACCTGGTCAGGACAGTTTTGACGACGACGGCGTTCGGGCTGTTGGCTTGGGCTCTCGTCGTACGCGGCGGCATCGGATAGACATGTTCGCGGGATATCCGCCACCGGAGCAGAGCGCCACGACGCCGTAAGCTCACACTCGCAGCAGATCACGTCGTTCCCGTGAAAGGTCAACCAGTGCCGGAGACGTTCGGCGGCGAGTCGGGCACCGCGGCCAGCAGTCCCCGCTCGCGGCAGCCACAACGGCTCGTCGACTCGATGGTGTGGGCGGTCGCGGTCGTCGTCGCTGTGGGTGTGGCCGCACTGTTGACGCAGATCGGCAGCTGGGGCCTCTGGATCGGTGTCATCCTGGCGCTGGTCGTTCTGGGCGGCACCGCCTGCCTACTCGGCATGGTGTGGCGCCGTACCGCGCCGGCGATCATCGTCTGCGTGGCCGGGTTCGCCGCCATGCTCTTCGCCGGGCCCGCGGCCTACGAGCAGTACATGCGGGTGTTCGGGGAACCTCTCTCCGCGCTGGTGGTCCAGGTCCGCGAGCCGGGCCAGCACACCGGACTCAACTCCAGGCGTTGCCATGTCATCGACGAGACCGGTGCGTCGCACCATCTTGATCAGCGGCAGAACTGCTTCGATCACATCGGCGAACAAGAGCTCGTCACCATCTATCAGGACCCGCGCGGCGTACTTCCACCGCGGCTGGACGACACCGGCGAGGACCGTGGCGCCGTCCGGTCGGCGACCGTTGTCGTCGCGGTGAGCCTGTTGGTGCTGACCGGCGCCGTCGTCGTTTATGCGGGGCTCCGGCGCAGACCTGCGCCGGGCTCCGACGTGCGGGACGACGACGGTTCCGACGACTACGGTTCCGACGATGACGGCCTTCTCGACACGAAGCCCGCTGACCCGTCGGCGGCGACCCGGGTGCTCTGGCTCGAGCGGCGAAGCCAGCGCACGGGTGGCCGGGTTTCCGGACCGCCGCTCCAGTCCACCGGTGCCGACGACGCGATCTGGGAAGTGCGAGGGAGCAACGCCGACGTCCTGGTGCCTGAGCACGTCGACATCACCGTCGTCGCCTACCCGGACTGGCAGATCCCCGATGACACCGCTGCACCCGACAACACCGCAGCCAGCGGGAGCTCCGCCGGGTCGCTCGTCCTCTGGGCTGACGCCAACAGACGTGATGTGTTCGCTCGGGTGAACATCGAACCCGCCCCGTCCCGCCGGGCGACGCGCTACGCGGTGACGGATGCCGCTGGCGGATCGCTGGCGGTGGTCACCTATCGGAGGGCGGCGCCGTTGTCCGTGCGCCGGCCCCGCTGGATCATCGAGCTGGCCGGCCGCCCACCCGTCGTCGGGTATCAGGGACGCCTCATGTCCAGGCCCATCCGGTGGCTGACCGCGCCACTGCTGGTTGGCGGCTTCGTCCTATCGCTGATCGTCCTCCAACCAACCGTGCCCGAACGGCTCCCGCCGCATGTGCAATGGCGCGACCGTGGCGAGGTGGTCCTGGCGCATCGGGTGGACCGTCAGCTAGATCAGGCCGGCAAGCTGCACATTGATCGTCCATGGTGGGATCTCAGGGTGGCCGCCGCGGTGGCCACCCTCATCCGTAGGCACGACGCCCGCAAACAGTACCGATGGGATCCGCCGGCCTGAGCGGCGGCAAGCCGCCTACGCCGTCGCTATTGCCACTTTGCAACCGCTTGCAGTACGGTGGCGGGCACACTCCGGTCGCCGTCGATCTATGGATTTAGGGGACACAATGACCTCATCTCTCCACCATGCAGTCAGACGCACCAGTGAACGAGTCACCATCACCGCACTCAGCGCGGCGCTCCTCGGGGCCGCGCTCGCCTTCGCCCCCGCGAACCCACCGGTTGCAGCAGCTCAGCCTGAGCCGGGCGATCGGGTCACGGATCTCGGCGTGGCGATGTACGCTCCCAACGTCCGGCTGTCCGATATCGGGGAACTGGCCGACGGCACCCCCGTCGGGTACCTGTTCTCCGATGGCGAGCCAGTGAGCTTCAACGTCGTCGATCTTCGTACCGGCGAGCTACTCGACACACACGAAATGGCGCCCTATTCGGTAGCTTCGTCGATCGATGTCGCCGACAACGGCACCGTGTACCTCAGTGTGCGCAGTCCTAATGACGGCACACTCTGGCGCTACACCCCGGATTCTCAGGAACTGACTCAGATCGCCACCCGCATCTCCGGCGAAGGGATGCTCCGCACCCTCGACATCGATGGCGACACGTTGTACGGCACCACTTACCCGAACGCCACCGTCTACGCCATGGATCTCGCCAGTGAGGAGATCGTCTCCTTCGGTTCAATCGCACCCGGCAGCGATTACGCCTGGGGGTTAGAGGCCAACGACGGAGAACTTTGGGCCGGGACGGGGACACCCGCCCAGCTGTTCTCGCTGGACCCGGACACCGGAAGCGTCACCCCCATCGAGCTCCCCGCGGGTGTCGCCGAACACGGCGGCTTCATCCAGCGCATCGAGACGTACGACGATATCAAGGTCGTGAGCCACCGTGCGGTCGATGGCGCGACCGCCCACGTACACGACGGCACCGGCTGGGTGGATCAGCTCGCCATCTCCGGAATCTGGCTCTACACCGAGCAGATGGCCGATGGCGCCTTCTACTACCTCGGCTTCGACGGCCTCCCCCGGGCCTACGACGTCGCCACCGGCGAATCCACGCCCGTCGAGATTGCCGACCCGGTTGTCACCGACGCGATCGCGGACACCACACGGCTCTTCCTCGCCGAGCTGGGCACGGACGAGTTCCCGGGGCACACGTTGCTCGGGGTGCGCGCCGACGGCCGCGTGTGGCGGTACAACCTCGCGACGGGCCACGGTGACGTCATGTTCAGCCAGACTCACGGCGCGCCCGTCACCACGATCTCCATCGGCCAGGGCGGTGATGGCGACGTTTACGTCGGCGCCTATCTCAGTCCCGGCGTGATGGCCCGCGTCGATGTGGAGACCGGCGAGATCGAACAGCTCGACGGCCCGGAGCAGGCGGACGCGATCACCGCTCACGGTACGTTCACCGTGGTCAGTACGTACCCGGAGGCCAAGTTCTATGCCGCCGAGCACAGCCAGCCATGGGAGTGGGGAACAAACCCCAGGCACCTGTTCACCCTCGGACGCGCGCAGACCGGCCAGGATCGACCACGCCATATGATCAGCGCTGGCGATCTCGTCGCGGCCGGAACCATCCCCAATTACGGAGAGCTGGGCGGTGCGCTCACCCTCTTCGATCCGGCCACCGGGGAGTACGAGTTCCACCGCGACGTTGTGCCCGACCAGAGCGTGACCGACCTGGCCTATAACGACGGTGTGGTCTACGGCGGCACAACCATCCACGGCGGGCTGGACTCCACTCCCACACAGGACACCGCGGAGCTGTTTGCCTGGGACATCGACGAGGGCCTCATGTACAGCACCCCGATCATCGACGACGCAGAGATCATCAGTTCTCTGGCGTTCGACACCACCGGTGGGCTGTGGGGTATGGCCAACACCGGGGCCCTCTTCCACTACGACACCGATGCCGAGCAGCTGGTGCAGACGATCGACACGGGCTTCCAGCATTCCAACCAATGGGGCACCGGCGCCGATCTCCACCTCAACCCCGCCGACGGTCACCTTTACGGAGCCGCCGGCGGCCGGCTGATCCGCGTCGACACCGAGGACGCCTCCGTTGAGGTCTTGGTCTCCTCCGGCGTGGCCAGATCCACGGTGGCCAACGGTGATGTGTATTTCACCGATACGACGAACGTCTTCCACTACGACGTCGCCACACCCACCATTCACTGCGACGACGAGATCACCGGCACTCATGCCGGGCCGCTGACCGTCACCGCTGGCACGACGTGCATCACTGATGCGACGCTGAGCGGTCCGGTGCGGGTCACCGGCGGGGCTTCACTCGTCGTGAGCGGGTCCACCATCGACGGTCCGGTGCGGGCCGATGGAGCCGACGATGTCGTCGTCCGGGACTCGTCGGTGAATGGGCCGGTATCGGTGAACAACACCAGTGGGACGTTCGTTCTGTCTGGCAACGAAATCTTCGGGCCGCTCGCCTGCGCGGGGAATGCGGAGAAGCCCGACGACGAAGGCAGACCGAACTCGCTGCACGGTCCCGTCAGCGGTCAGTGCACCGTCATCGCCGGCTGACGGCTGGTACACAACGTGAGGGCCCGTCCCACGGTGGGGGCGGGCCCTCAGCCTGTGTCAGGCGCCGTTCATTCCGTGATCGATCACCAGCCGGCGCATTGCCCCGTGGCAGGCCCGTGTACCGAATTGGGTACGCCCGCGTCCACTGGGGCGGGGTCGTTCCCGGAGCAGGTCAGCGGACCGGTCACGGTGTTGTCCGAGATCAGAGGTGCCTGGGAGGTGGTGTTGCCGACGATGCCCAACGGACCGGCGATGAGGTTACGCTCGAGCACGATGCGTCCCGTGCTTTCACCGAGCCGAACCGGTCCGCGGATCTCCGCATCGGAGATGTGCACGAGGACGGCCCCCTGCACCGTCAGCGGGCCCGAGACGTCCGAGTCCACGATGACGATTCCGGCCCCGGACGTCACCGTCACCGGACCGTCGACCACCGCGTCGTCGATACATGTCACACCGTCAGAGATGTTGAGCGGCCCCTCGTGGTTTCCGGTGATGGTGTCAGTGCACTCCGGCGTAGCGGCGGTTCCGAAGGCGAACACGTTGATCGAGTCGGCGAAGTAGATCTGCCCGCGCGCGTCGATCGCCGACTCCCGCACGCCGGACTCCACCAGGATGTCAACCTCGTGCGTCACCGGGTCGATCCGGAACAGCGCGCCACCGGAGTTTCCGTACATGAACCCGTCGAATTCGTTTAGATACAACGACGTCGTCCGGCCCCAAACGTTGCCGGTGGAACGGCCGGTCGATATGCGGTCGAGGACCTCGTGTGTGTGCGGATCGACCACAAAGACGACGCCGGTGTTCGTCAGACCCCAGACCTGACCGTCAGGGCCGACGGTGAGCTGATTGATGATCCGTGCCCCGTCGACCGGCACCTCGTGCCAAACGAGTTCTGACGCATCGACGTCCCACACGAAGTACTCGGCCTCGGATGCGGTCGGCGTACTGTCGATCCCCCCATGGATGGACGTCCCGCCATAGACGAGGCCATCCGCGTAGGCGAGTGCGGTGACCGACTGGCCAGGAATGACGTCGCGATGGAACTCGAAATCTCCGGTCGCGGTGTCCAGCAGCGTCAGCGCACCGCCGACCTGGCCGTAGTCGGGCACGCTACCCACGGCCAGTCGGTCACCGGCGGAGACCATGGCGAAGATACGGTCCTGGTAGTACGGAGCGCCGCGCTCCAGCTGCAGCACGTGCTCCATCCGGCTCCAGGCCCATCCGTCGTCGACCGAGCCGATGTGGACTCCCGCCCCCGGGTACGAGGACACTACGAGTTGGTTGTCATGTGTGACGATCGCGTCGCCCTGCTTAGGTCCACGGCCGTACTCGATCTCGTGGGTGACCGGGTCGATTCTGCTCATCGCACCACTGCTGAGGTAGGCACCCATGTAGACCGCGCCATCCGGACCCACGCCCATCGAGTGCGCTCCCGCTGGGGAGCCGAGCACATCCGCGGGGACAAGCTGCGCCGCCCCGGTTTCGAGGTTGTAGCGCCAGAGATGTCCGTCCGTGTTGAGGCCGACAACGGTTGCCCCCGGGAAGTCGTCACCTGGCACCTCGGTGATGGTGAAGCCATATGTCCCCACGGCATCGGCCATCTCCTCATGAATCCAGGAGTCCTCGAATCCGGTCGAGAACACCTCCTCGGTATCGAGGTCGAAACCGGTGAGAACGTCGCCGGCGAGGAAATAGACCTTGTTGTCGATGACCTCGGAGACCGGCGCGGCGAACGTTCCCTCGATGACGTCGTCGAGCCAGCGTTCCTCCGCCAGGTGGTACACCGCCATATCGAACCCGCCACGTGGAGAAAGCCGGACGAAGGCATAGTCTCCGCGTTCATAGATGTCGATGAACCAGTCGGTGTTCTCCATCACCGCATCCGGCGGAAACATCTCCGAGACCTCACCCGTCCCTGGATTCACCCGGAACAGATGCGGCACCGGCCCGGTACCGGCCCACACCTCGTCGCCGACGATGCCCACCGAGAACACGTACGCGGCATCGTTGGTCAGGCTCCCGAAACTGCGTAGCTCACCCGCGGCCGGGTCATAACCCATCAGCATCGCGTTGGGATAGGTGCCGAAGTACAGCACCCCGTCCGGGCCAAATCCTCCCCCGTACAGCACTCGTTGCCCCTGGAGGTCGACGTCGAGCCGGGTGATCTCCATGGCTGCGGGATCGAAGGTGAAGAGGCCGGCATACGAGCCGGTCCGAGCGGTGAAATACACGGTTCCGTCGTCGTCCTGCAGGATGAAGCCGCCCAGTTCGTATCCTTCGATCGCCTCGGCGTGAAGCTGTTCCCCTTCCATGTCGAGGACGGTGAAGGTCAGTGGCGACCCGTTGGAACTCGCGAAGATCACCTCGCTGCCATCGGGCAGTGTCCCGAACTCGGCTTGACGCACGTTGACCGTGAAGTTCGCCGGACCGAGATCGGTAACCGAGGTGTCGTCGGTCGGCGGCGCAGCTCCGGCCGCAGAACCCAGCACGAGTGAGAAGGCCGCGAAGACCACCCCCACGGTTAATGCGAACATTCGGCGGATCCGAGTAGGCGGGGAAACTTCAGACACGTGGAGCCCCTTTCCGTAGACGTCTGCTCCGGACGCACCGCGGGCTTTTCGTCGTGCGGGAGATGTGCGTCCAGAGCTGTGGGCCGGCCACCCGACGCGCTGCAACCGCTTGCAGGGCGTCCTTGTGCAACAAGGTATCGGCGGCACGGCCTCTTGGCAACCGGTTGCAGCCGTCGTTGTGGGTGCGCATGGCCGGCCGGTGCTCGAATGTGTCCCGTCGCCGCGTGATGGGCGCGTCCAGTGCGTCGTTCGTGGATGCCGACATGAGCCGTCTCCGTCGGCACGATACGACGCACCACTGAAGAACTACGGGACTGTGGCGCCGTAGTCACGCTGCCCGCGAAGGGGACGTTCGCTACTCCCCGTCCGAAACTGGTCGCACCCCAAGCTTCGGAAGCTTGGTGATCAACTGTAGATCCTCGACATTGAAGAAGATCGAGTCATGGGCCACGAGAGGGACCCCGAGATGGATTGCGGTCGCCGCGACCCACCGGTCTGCCTCGTGGTCCTTCTGGCCCAGCCCGTGCCCGGCCCGGATCGCCCATGATCGAAGATCAACGTAGGCGGTGATTAGGTTCGGCGTGGCCCAGACAGTGCGCGTCTGATCTAGCTTGTCTTCCAGCCCTTGACGACGCCTCGCACCCCATCCGGCTAGCGATGCTCCGAACCGGAGTTCGGCGACGGTGACGAATGAGATGATCGTGCGGCGGTCTTCAAGAATCTGCCTGTACCCGCTAGCGAGTGGCTTGCCGCTGGGCGTCATGGTTGCGCCGTACACGCCGGTGTCGACAACGACCGGCCCGCGAGGGGATTCGATCATGCGTTGAGAATGGTCTCCAAGAAGATCCGGTCTTCGTCCTCGGTGAGGCCCTCGATGACCATCTCTTCAAACGGCGGGAACGGCTTAGCCGATTCCAGAATCTCTTCCGGGCTCTCCTCCACCGGCTCAAACTCATGGCGGTGAATACCTGGCTCGGTCATCACGCACCTCCCTTCCTCACCGATCAAGCCTACCGTGCCTGCCCTGGCTGGCGTGTCAGCCCGGGTTCAAATCTGAAGCGCAACACGTAGCCCGTTAGATTCGTCGGTCGCGGCTGTGGGGAACGCGGCCGAGTTCTCCGTCTTTGGGTCGGTAGTTGTCGCCTTTGATGTGACCCGACCCTATTCGGGCATAGTCCGGCCGGGAGAATGTGGGCATGACCGACGCATTCGAGGCACTCCTTGAAGCGGGAGCGTCCGCTGACGTGACCGGGTGGGATTTCTCATGGCTGGACGGGCGGGCCACCGAGGAACGACCCGCCTGGAGGTACGCTCAGCAACTGGCCGACCGGCTGAGCGAGGCGTCCGCGTCACTGGATATCCAGACCGGCGGCGGCGAGGTACTCGCCGAAGCGAAGACCTTTCCCCCCACTGCGGTCGCAACGGAATCATGGCCGCCGAACGTCACCAAGGCCACTCGTTTGCTACATTCGCGTGGCGTGGTCGTCGTGGCCGACCCGGACGAGCCTCCGCTGCCGTTTGCCGATGAGGCCTTCGATCTGGTCACCAGCAGGCATCCCGCGACGATCTGGTGGGAAGAAATCGCCCGCGTGCTCCAGCGTGGCGGAACCTACTTTGCTCAGCACGTGGGACCGGCGAGCGTCTTCGAGCTGATCGAGTTCTTCCTTGGCCCACAGCCCGAGGCCCGCCGAGCACGGCACCCCGACGATGAGACCGCCGCTGCCGAAGCCGCCGGGCTGGAGATTGTCGATCTGCGAACGGCGAGGCTGCGCATCGAGATCCATGACGTCGCGGCTGTGGTCTATTTGCTGCGGAAGGTGGTCTGGTGGGTGCCGGGCTTCACGGTCCAGAAGTATCGCGACCGGCTACGCGATCTCCACGACCTCATCCGGCGGGACGGTCCATTCGTCGCGCATTCCACCCGTCACCTCATCGAAGCCCGGCGGCCGCTGGGCTAGTTTGCGTGGGTTGTCGGCTCATCGTGCCTGGTGGTTCGAGGTTCGTCGCCCCACCCGTTCAGGAATCGTGACCATGGAATCCAGGAACGGGCCAACGCCTGCTGGGCTCCCATCGCACCCGGCCTCACCCCTCACGCGCTAAGGCACTCCCACAAGACCACCATGGTCGAGTTGCGCACACCTGAGATCCTGTCGCATGAACGGCTCGGCCACGAACTCGGCGGAATCGGTGGCCGCGACAGCCATGTGACTCCCGCTATGAGACGCGAACTCCTCGACGGCCTCACCAGCGTATACCGTCAACTCACCGGGGTCCGACACGTGGCCCTGCGATCGCGATCCAAGCGAGTGACTGTCGGCGATTAAGCGAGAGCGAGCGGCCGTTGTTGCGCGCCGTCCCGGTTCAACGACGCCAGCTACTGCGGAACAGCCCGGTTCCTGCTTCAGAGGTCTTCACAAGTGTCGCGCCCGGACGCCACCAGAATTCCCGTAGTAGCCACCGCCACGAATTCGCGGCCTTGATCGTTAACGTAAGTTACGCGTATTGCCGATGACCGACCGACCTCATGCGCGGTCGTCGGCTCGAGGCCAAGTACCAAACCCCGCTCCTCGCCAGGCCCGATAGTCGCGCCCGCAACTTCTTCGCGCCCGGACCACATGAAATCGTCCTCGCCGTACGGCGGTGGCCACTCGCTCCACACCCCAATCGTCTCCAGATCCGTCGGCGTCACTAGCGCGTGAACTAGCTCGACATTGACAGGGTCGTCGATCTCCACAGCTCGAAGTTCGACGGTCGCATCCGAATCATTGGTCAGGACATTGAAGCCGAAGGTCACTGTTTGTCCAGACGCCGATGGAACGCAGATGCGGCTAGAGTCTCCACCTAGCATCAGTGGGCCGCCTTCAGACGGCCCACTTGACAATCCGCAGCCACAGGCTGTTGCCGCGATAAATAGCCAACAGCCCACTAAGCCGCTAGTTCTTTGCAACGAGCCTCCTCACAGCTCCCGAACCAGGCTTTGCGTGTGTGCCACACAATCTGCGCTTTTCCTTAAAATCGAAACGCAACATCACAGTTGAAGTGTAGCCACTCCCGGAAGTAAGGTCGGCCCCAATTGCTCCAGCAATCTTTACGCCAGTGCTCCATGTGACAGCCGTTGTAGAGTCTTGCTCGCCGACAGCGACAATCCAGCCTGGATCGCCGAGCAACTCCCCGACCCGGAGCCGGGCATCTGGGATGAGACCTGGACCCGTCATGTCGTCACGCCGATCGGTGACCTGGGTGTCATCCAGCACAGCGACGGTACGACCGCGGTGCAACTCGCGAACCTGCACGGCGACATCACAGCCCCCATGCCCAACACCACCGGCGCGGACTGGCTCAACACCTACACCGAACACACCGAATGCGGCCAACCCCGCACCACCAGCGGCGAGCCTGCTCGGTACGGATGGTTCGGCGCCAAACAACGCTCCGCCGACAAGCTCGGCGGCCTCATCCTCATGGGCGTCCGCCTCCACAACCCACCACCGGCCGCTTCCTCACCCTCGACCCCATCACCGGCGGAAACGACAACCCCTACACCTACCCACCCGACCCCATCAACAAATACGACCTCGACGGCAAAGCTTGGTTCGTACCTACCGTCACGGGCTGCATCCGCTTCTGCAGAAACATAGCTAAAGGTGCACGTGCAGTAATGCGCGGAGGGTACAATGGTGGGAAATCAGCTGCTCGCAAAATTGGGCATGCCAAGAATAAGTTCAGCAAGGTACATAAGCCCGGAAGAGAATATGGATTAAAATATCAAGGAAGGACGCATGGATGGAAGGCCGCGTACGACAGAAAACATCACGGCTTTAAACGCCTTGGAAACAGGAAACATCTTCAGTTCAACAAGTGGCGACGTGGCATTAAAGGCAAGTCATGGGTGTTCCGAATTCCTCTGCGGAAATAGAGTCACTGGACAGGTGGAAAATGGACAAAGTTGAAGCTAGGAGGATCGCGGAAGAGGTGGCGCAAGACTTGCTCACATGGCCTCCCGTCAAGATTGGCGCGCTACTGGAAGAAGAGGAGCGGCGGGAGGTCGTCGCACCATCTGGAACTGTCTATTCTGTGGTCATAGAGGCTGTGGATGTAGATGAACACATCAATGAGGCGATAGTCTTGGTCATGGTTGATGACGGTGGGTGGTCAGCATTTAAGCCTTTGGTTGAGCAAATCACCGTGCCCATTGTGCTGACATGAGGCGAGTATCTCGAGCCAGATCTAGCCTGAGATTTTCGGGAATGGCTACATCAATTCACAGAGCACTCGGCAAGTGAAACCAGAACCGAACTAGAAAAACAAAATTGGCGGCGGATTTGACTCCGCGCCGCGCGCCGCATCAGCGACTCAAATAGAGCCACACTCATGGAGACTTCCGAGAGTTGGGACAGTATTCCAATCTATTGGACCAACGACGTGAAAAACGATCCGGAGCGACGGATCGAATGGATGACCAAAGAAGACCGGAGCTGAACTGGAGCTCCGGGCCATTCCGGGGTCACGAACATGAGAACGCGCCGGATCGGGACTCTTGGACAGCCATCTAGCCTCATGTGCGGGCCGGGCGCACCTTATGTCTGTGCGTGAGGAAATCCTGACTCGTCAGTCACACTTCGCTGCATCAGGGGCCGAGTGAACCGCCCCGGCATGTCCGGAGACTTTCTAGTTTGAGACTCCGACGGGTGTGAGGTCGTTGCAGTACTCGAAGGGCCGGCGGTGGTTGTATCAGTCGACCCACTCGGCGGTGGCGACCTCGAGGTCCTCGAAGCCCTTCCACGGCCGTCGCGGCTTGACCAGTTCGGTCTTGTACAGGCCGATCACCGACTCGGCCAGGGCGTTGCCATACGACGACCCGACCGCCCCGGTCGAGGGCTTGATCCCGGCATCATCGAGTCGCTCGGAGTAGGCCACGGACAGGTACTGGCTGCCGTGGTCGTGATGCGCGGTCAGGCCGGCCAGGTCCTTGCCCTCGCGATGCCGGGTCCAGATCGCCTGCTCGACCCCATCTAGGACGAGCTGGCTAGTCATCGTGGTCGCCACCGACCAGCCCAGGATCCGCCGGGCGTAGGCGTCGATCACGAACGCCGTGTAGCACCAGCCCGACCACGTCGAGCAGTAGGTGAAGTCGGCCTCCCACAAGCGGTCGGGTGCTAGCGGTGCGAAGTTGCGCTCGACCAGGTCGTGCGGCTTCGGCGCTCTCGGGTCGCTGATCGTGGTGCGCTTTACTTTCCCACGCACCGCGCCGGCCAGCCCGAGTTCGCTCATAAGCCGCTCCACGGTGCACCGCGCGATCGGCGGCGTGTCCACCGGTCGCGCCCGGTTCAGGGTCAGCCAGACCTTCCGGGCGCCATAGACGCCGTAGTTCGCTGCATGCACCGCGGCGATCTTCGGCTTCAGCTCCCCGTCCCGTTGCTCTCGGGCCGTCGGCTTGCGGGAGCGGTGCTCGTAGTAGGTCGCGGGGGCGATCTTGCAGCCCAGCTCGGTGAGCTGCGCGCAGATCGACTCGACACCCCACCGCAGACCATCGCCGTCGCGGACACCGACGTGCTCGTCGATGTAGCGCACGATCAACGCTGTGGCCGGTCGAGCTCGGCCGCAAAAAAGACCGACGCGCTCTTCAGAATCGCGTTGGCGCGCTTGAACTCGGCGTTCTCGCGCTTCAGCTCCGCCGACTCTTCGGTGGTGACACCCGGCCGCTTGCCGGCATCGACCTCGGCCTGGCGGCACCACGTACGCACCGTCTCCGGCGTCCCGATCCCGAGCAACTCGGCGACCTTGCCCCTCGCCGCCCAACCCGACTCATGATCCGCCCGGATCTCAGCGACCATCCGGACCGCCCGCTCACGCAGCTCAGCCGGGTACCTCTTCGACGTACTCCCTGCCATGACTCCATCCTTCCCAAGGAACGGAGTCTCCGGACACGCCGAGGCGGTTCAGACGACGCCACAGCGCTGTGTCTGTCATGGCTCCAACTACCTGTTCCACGGACTACCCAGCGCCCATGGGCGGCGTTCCTCGTTCTCAGACTGGATCTTCGACCCAGCCGTCAGCGGCTGGTTCCCATCACGAGGCAAACGCCTCCCACCACGACCAGTCTCACTCTCAGCCACGCCCTGGCCAGGTTCAGTGCTCCGTGGCCGTGAAAACCAGCAACGGGCCAACGCCTGCTGGGCACCGATCGCGAACGGCCTGACACCCCATGGCCTGCGGCATTCCCACAAAACCCTCATGGCCGAAATCCGCACACCTGAGGTTTTGTCACATGAGCGTCTCGGACACGAACTCGGCGGCATCGGCGCCCGCTACAGCCACGTGACCCCGGCCATGCGAGAAGAACTCGTACACAGTCTGACGGACCACTGGGCCGAGGCGCTTCAGACGCGAGCAGCCATGCACCCGCACCCCCACCGTCGCCGTGCTCGACGAACTACTCAAAGCCCGCAGCTAGCACTGGAAGAGACGAACAAGATCGTCTCCCAATACTCTCCCAATCCTGGGTCCCGGCTCCCGCAACAGAACGCCGGAACCGGCTCTGACACTGCCGAAATGTGTGGTGGGCGATACTGGGATCGAACCAGTGACCTCTTCGGTGTGAACGAAGCGCTCTCCCGCTGAGCTAATCGCCCGGGTGCGAACAGAACCATACCTCACGCCGGGTACCCGGATCGAACTGACACCCCAACTGATCGGCGCCATGTCCGCACCAGACGTGACCTGCGCCACAGTGACGAAATCGTGACCTTGGATGCGTCAGAAAAGGGTTGCCGCTCCGTCTTATCGGGCATGGAACGCTCGATGGTCTCCCACCCGATGACCCTGCGGCTGCTGAGTGGCCCGACCGGCGCTCGTCCCCTGCCCGCAGAGTTTCACTACTCTCCGCACGACCCACTTGCGGTGACGGTCAACTTCGACACGACCTCGGAGTCCCCCGTCCGCTGGGTCTTCTCGCGTGACCTGCTGGTCGACGGCTTGGACCGGAAGACCGGGCTCGGTGACGTGTCGATCGGGCCGGTCGAGGACGACGACGGGATGCCGTGTGTCCAGATTCGGCTGAGCTCACCGGACGGCGACGCACACATCCTTGCCCCGGCCCGGCAGGTCGAGGAGTTCGTCACCCGCACCTGGCAGCTGGTGCCTCCAGGCACGGAGTCGTCACACCTCGACATCGATCTGGCTCTCGACTCGTTGTTGAACGGGGCATGAGGGAAGAATCGTTGTTGCTGACTGTTTTCGGACTGGCTGTTGTGCGCAACGGCGGGTGCGGTCTAACGTCGGCCCACCCGATAACCGTCCTCGATGAGGTAGGCCGTGACTTTCAGCCACGACGTACAACACGCGCTCGGCATGGTGGTCGACCTGGTCAACACCGCCCCTGAAGGCGCTGACCAGGAGCTGCTCCCCGATGTCGAAGCGCTGCAAGGTTTCGTCGCCGACCATGTGATCAGCGACGTCGGCCCCCTCACCGACGCCGACCTTGAGCATGTCCGGGCGCTTCGCCCCAGATTCCGGGAGATTTTTCTCGCCGAGGACACCGAACATGCCTCGGCTCTCGTCAACGAGTTGCTCGCTACCACCCGGTTGTGTCCTCGCCTGACCAACCACGACGGCTATGACTGGCACATGCATTACTTCGCCCCCGGTGCCGCGCTGGCCGAACACTTGCTGACCGACGGGGGCATGGCGCTGGCGTTCGTCGTGGTCGCCGGAGAGCATGAACGGCTACAGACCTGCGCAGCGCCGGATTGTCGGCGGGTCCTCGTGGATCTGTCCCGCAACCGGTCGAAGCGGTACTGTGACAGCCGCACCTGCGGCAATCGTCTTCATGTGGCCGCCTATCGCGAGCGTCGCCGCGCCGCCGGGTGAGTCCAGTTCCACCCCCGCCGCTACGGCTCCGGCGTCACCACTTCACGTCGTTGGAAAGCATCCAGTGCCGCCTTCGTGACCGGACCTGGTGCCGCCAACTCACGCCGCCCGGCGTCGTCGATCACGGCCGACACGGGTTGGATGTCCCGGACCGACGAGGTGAGGAAGATCTCGTCGGCGGTGCGCAGCACCTCAACCGGTAGGTCGACTTCCTCGGCCTGCGTCCATTCCAGTACAAGCGCGCGGGTGATGCCGGCCAGGCAACCGGTGGCCAGCGACGGCGTCACCAGACGACCATCGACGACGACGAAGATGTTGCTGCCGGTGCCTTCACAGAGTCGGCCCTGGGTGTCGGCGACGATCGCCTCCCCTGCACCGAGTTCGTGTGCACGCTCCAACGCGATCACGTTCTCGGCGTACGACGTGCTCTTCAACCCGGCTGTCGCGCCACGCTCGTTACGCGGCCACGGCACCACCGCGATGCTGGTGGTCGACGGATACGGCTCGACGACGGTGCAGGCCACCATCAGGGTAGGGCCGGCGTCGCCGCGGGCGGAGCCCAACGGACCGACGCCGCCGGTGTAGGTGATGCGGATGCGGCCCAGCGGCGGACGTCCGAACTGATCCAGCACCTCCTGACACGCGGCACGCACGGCTGCCCGGTCCGGCGCGGGCAGGCCCAGGCCGGTGGCGGATCGTTCGAGCCGTTCGAGATGTCGTTCCAGGGCAAACGGCACGCCGTTCACCACCTTCGCCGTCTCGAACACGCCGTCACCGACGGTCAGGCCGTGGTCGAGCGCGTTCACTGTCGCGTCGGCCGCTGGTTTGAGGTCACCGTTCACCCAGATCAACACGTGGCCAAGCCTACGAGACGTTCGGCCTTGAGTTCCGTCTCGGCCCACTCCCGCGCGGCGTCGGATCCCCATGTGATCCCGGCCCCGGTGCCGAACTTCAACGCACCGTCCTCTGCCCAGAACGTGCGGATCCCGACGGCGAGCTCACCGTCGCCGGTGTCTGCGTCGACCCATCCGATCGCGCCGCAGTACGGACCGCGTGGCACCGGTTCGAGGTCGGCGATCGCCTGTAGTGCACTCGACTTGGGCGCCCCACTGACCGACCCGGGCGGGAACGTCGCCTCCAGCAGCTCGGGCCACCCCACCCCAGGAGCCAGCTCACCTTTGACCGTGGACACCAGGTGCACCAGGCCAGGGTGTTTCTCGACGCTCAGCAGTCCCTCCACGGCTATGCTGCCGGTCTTGCTGGCCCGGGAGAGGTCGTTGCGCACGAGGTCGACGATCATGATGTTCTCGGCGTCATCTTTCGCGGTCAGATCGTCGACGGTGCGGCCGGTGCCTTTGATCGGAGACGACCACACCACCCCGCCGCGACGGCGCAGGAACAGCTCTGGAGATGCCGTCACGACCTGCGCTCCGGGCACCTGGATCAGGCCCCCGAAGGGTGCGTCGTGCCGCTCGGCCAGCCGTACCGCCAGCGGCACCAACCCCGGCTCCCCCGCCTCCGGCAGCGCCGCCCGCAGAACCCGGCAGACGTTCACCTGGTAGACAGTTCCGGCAGCGATCCGCTCGCGGACGTCGTCGACGGCGGCCATGTACGCCGCGCGATCCATCGACGTCGTCCACTGCTCGGCCCGCGGCCCACGCCAGGGGTGCTCACCGGCCCACCCCGCTAGTGGCCTGCGCTCCCAACGGCCGAACCGCGCACACGTGACCCGACCCTCGAAGGTGACGACCACGGCCCAACGGCCGCTGCCCTCCAGCACCTCAGAGCGGTCGGAGACCTCCTCGAGCTCGGTGGCCAGCATCCCGCCCACATGGGCGACCGGCCAGGCCCGCGCGCCATCGTCGCTCACGCTTTGCGACGCTACACCCCGCGTGGCGGCTGCGTCGCACACCGGATGTGTGCCGCCAGGTCGGCCCGCTCGCCGCCGACACCCCGCCGGCACCCCGTTTGGCCTCGGTGGCTCGGATGCGTTAATGTTCTATCGCACCCCGGATCACCGGCCACGACCGGTCGATCCGGAGGGCATGCGGACGTGGCGCAGCTGGTAGCGCATCACCTTGCCAAGGTGAGGGTCGCGGGTTCGAATCCCGTCGTCCGCTCGGAGCGAGGCCTAAGTCGGCCTCACCTCGGTGGAGTGGCCGAGAGGCGAGGCAACGGCCTGCAAAGCCGTCTACACGGGTTCAAATCCCGTCTCCACCTCGCTGCACACCAGCAGTCGGCACACCCGACGCGGGCGATTAGCTCAGTGGGAGAGCGCTACCTTGACACGGTAGAGGTCACTGGTTCAATCCCAGTATCGCCCACCACACGTGGTGCCAGGTTAGCCCCGGTTTTCGGACCGGGGCTTTGCTCTTGTTCGGGGCGGCGCCTCTTGCCGCGCACTTGTCCGGCTCTTCAGATCTCAGCGGGGTGCTTGGTGCGCTGAACGCTCGCTGGAAACCGGCATCTGGGCCGATCGAACGAGGACTCACCGCACCAAGCCGGTTGCTTCCCAACATGACGAACGTCCAACGAACCCACAACCCCGCTGAAGTCCGAAGAGCCACTTGTCCGGCACTCCGCCAACCCGGCTGTTGGCCATGCTGCGTGTCCGGTCTCGAGCGCCCCCCGCGCGTGCACCTGATCTCCGTTTTGTCACCTGATCTTTCCCTGGGGCGATCAGGTGTACCAACGACGCGTCCCGGCACGGTGTGCTGCACCTGATCGCCTCCACCATGCGGACGCGCGGCGATCAGATGCGTCAACGCGGCCTGCCGGTCAGTTGATGCATCTGATCGTCACGCCCGGTGTCGACCGCGCGATACGCGAACAACGACGAGCCACCCCAGCACCAGCACCAACACCACGAGCACAACATCCCCGGCCGGACCCCCGATGACCGACCCACTCGCCGGACCCCGCTCGCCGGACCCGCCACCGATCGCTGACCGGACACCTGCTGCCGATCAGATGCACAACCCGCCCTCAAAGCGCCGATCGTGCATCTGATCGCCGCGCGTCCACATCACGGGACGCGATCAGATGCACCACACCGCGCCGACACCCGCCGTTGGTACACCTGATCGCCCCAAGCAAAAAGATCAGGTGGCAAAACGGAGATCAGGTGCACAACGGGGGGCATCAGTTGGGGTTATGGCCTATGACTGCCGGTGTTAGGCCCTGAGATGGATCGTCGGAAGAATTCTCGGAGTTTCCTACAGTTGTCTATTGTGACTTTCCGCCGCAATTGTGATGTTGCTTACAAAGCGGAAGGAGAGTCGCCTTATGCCTACCCCCCTCCTCGGGCGCAGACCGCGTCGAGCACTACAGGCGGCCGTGCTGGGCGTCGCCATGGTACTCATGTCGCTCGGCTCGGCCGGCCCGTCAATCGCGCAGAGCGACGAGCTCGACGTGGACGAGGTGTCGCACAGCAAATACATCCGATCAGTAGCCAACGTGCCGAGGCAGGAAGCAGTCGATAACGACTGGCACACCGACATCGCGTTCTGGGGTAACTACGCCTATCAAGGCAGTTACGGCGGAGTCACGATCTATGACATCACTCAGCCGCATCGGCCCACGGTCGTTGGACTGGTGCATTGTCCTGGCGGGCAAGGTGACGTTTCCATTAGCCCGGATGGCGACCTCCTGTTCGTGTCGGTCGACTATCCCCGCACGGACGACGTCTGCGGGAGCCCACCGACGTCGCCGGCCAATCCGACCGGGTGGGAGGGCATTCGGATCTTCGACGTCAGCGACGTCGGCAACCCGCACTACGTCACGTCGGTGCGGACGGACTGCGGATCGCACACCCACACGCTCGTCCCGGGCACCGGCAACGACGAGATCTACCTCTACATCTCGTCGTATGGCCCGGCGCCGGTGTTCCCCCACTGCCAGCCGCCGCACGATTCGATCTCGATCATCGAGGTCCCGCTCGACAACCCGGCTGACGCATCGGTGATCGCCAAGCCCATCCTCTTCCCCGACGGCGGAGCACCCCGCACGTCGGGCTGCCACGACATCACGGTCTTCCCCGAGGAGGATCTCGCGGCCGGCGCCTGTATGGGTGAGGGCATCCTGATGGACATCACCGATCCCGCGGATCCGTACGTGATCACCAACATCACCGACGCCAACTTCGCGTTCTATCATTCGGCGACGTTCACCAATGACGCGCAGCGAGTGGTGTTCACCGATGAGTTGGGTGGCGGCGTGGCTGCCACCTGCAACGAAGCCGTCGGCCCGCACCACGGCGCCAATGCGATCTATGACATCGTCGGCGAGGGCGACGACCGAGAACTGGTCTTCCGCAGCTACTACAAGATCCCTCGCCACCAGCAGAGCACTGAGAACTGCGTCGCACACAACGGTTCGCTGGTCCCCGTCAAAGGCCGCGACATCATGGTGCAGGCGTGGTACCAGGGCGGCGTGTCGGTGTGGGAGTTCACCGACCCGGACAACCCGGTCGAGATCGCCTATTGGGAGCGCGGCCCGCTGAGCACCGACGTACTCCAGGTCGGTGGTTCATGGTCGGCGTATTGGTACAACGGCTTCATCTACTCCAGCGACATGATCAAGGGACTCGACGTCCTCAAACTCACCGGCCTCCAAGGTGTGCCCAGCGCCAATCGGATCAAGTTCGACCTCCTGAACGCACAAACCCAGTACCGCTACGCGCACTGACCCCGCCATCTACCGGGCTACCGGGTCCCGGCGGCCGCCCTCGCCGGGACTCGGCCTATCAACTTCGTCGACCTCATCGACACCGGCCACTTCGGTCGCATCTATCCGTGGCCGGATAAGAAAGGACAGGCGCACCATGAGGTTTCGGAAAGCTACAGGTGCGGCGTTGATCGTCGCGGGCGTATTCGTTGCGGCGTCGGCGTCCGCGACGACGGCTCAACACTCCCCCGTCGCGTCGCCGGACCCGTCCCCTTCGGCCGTGGTGTCGACGCAGACCGCGCCGAACTCCGCGGACATGATGTTCGTCGCCATGATGATCCCGCACCATTTCCAGGCACTCGTGATGAGTGAGTTGGCTCCCGGGAGGTCACATGATGACGAACTGCTCGCGATGGCCAACCGGATCGACGTGGAACAAAGCGTCGAGATCGGCTCTATGCAGGGCTGGCAGGGTCGCAATTCCCTTGAGGTCACCGATGCACAGCAGGCTTACGAGGAGATGCTCCATCACCCGGAACATCTCGAACATATGGGTATGGCCTCTCCCGCCCAATTAGCAGAGCTCAGCGCGGCCCAGGGCACCACCTTCGACGTGTTGTTCCTTCAGCTGATGATCCGGCACCACGAGGGTGCGGTCAGGATGACGATCGACGTCATCGTCAACGGCAACGATCAGTTCATCCAACAGGTCGCCACCGACATGATGACGACGCAAAATACGCAGATCCACCAGATGGAAACGATCCTGGCCAACAAGACACCATGACTGGCCCACAAGACGAATAGAGCGGCGGGAGAAGGAGTAGCGCTTGGGTGGGTCGCCCGCTCAGACGTTGTCGGCCGGGTGATGCCGGGTGGTCTAGGCTTCCGGCCATGGCACGGATCCTCATCACCGGCATGTCGGGTGCAGGGAAGACGACGGTACTCGATGAGCTGAGCCGGCGCGGCCATCACACCGTCGACACCGACTACGACGGCTGGAAGCAAGCCGACGGAACCTGGGACGAGGCGAAGATGAGCGCGCTCCTCACCGAGCACGAGGATGTCGTCATCTCGGGGACCGTCGAGAACCAGGGCCACTTCTACAGCCGTTTCGAGCACGTCGTCCTGCTGACCGCTCCGATCGAGGTCCTGATCGACCGGGTGACCAACCGCACGAACAGCCCGTACGGCCGTACCACCGAACAACAGACGGAGATCCGCCGGTACACCGCGGAGGTCGAACCGTTGCTGCGCCGCGGCGCCAGCGTCGAGCTTGACGGCCGCCGCCCGATCACCGAGCTGGCGGACGAGATCGAGAACCTGCTGTGACACGTGCCAGCACACGCGGCCGCGAGGCGACGCATCGAACGGACCCGCATGCCCACATAGGCCCGATATGCCTATGCTGACCCGGAACCGTTAGACATATCACGTCCACGCGGCAGGTCGTTTCACGCTCAGCCCCGGCCCAGACCTCGGAGGAAGCAGATATGCACGACTTGTACGGGGGCGGCCCGGCCGTCGGCATCGATCCCGATGCCCTGGATGAGCTCATCACGCACGCTGGTCAGGCCGCCGAGAACGTCGAGGAGTTCGTCTCCGACTTCCGTGGGCGCTTCCTCGCCAATGGTGTTTCCACCACCAACATGGGGCAGCTCGAGCAGGTGGCGGAGTGGGTCCGTGACCAGCTTCCGATGCTGGAGCGACGCCGGGACATCGCCAGCCTCGCCGCCGAACAGCAAGGGGTTTCCTTCGTTACTGCCGGAGCTGGCGAGTTGGCCTTCGACACCGCCGACGAGGCAGCCCGGCAGGCCCGCGAAGACGCCAGCCAGTATATGGACGGCGTCCGGCCGGGTGACACGATCCCTGATGAGGTCTACCAACTGCTCATGGAGCACAACGGCGACCCCGACTACGTCGAGGCGTTCTTCAACGCCATCGGCGGACGAGGCGTCGCCGCGCTACGCGTCGGCGCGCTCGACCGGGACAGCGACGACGGCTATGACCGCGCCAAACTCGTCCCGCTCTCCTACGCCCTCGGAACCGCGAGTCACCGCATCGACTTCAGCGACCCGCAGTGGATCGAGGACTACGTCGGGCATAAGGCGCCGGGCAACACCAACGTCATCGCCCCGCTGCTGCGCTACGGGCACTTCAACGACAACTTCCTGCATTATGCGATGGACGAGCTCGAGGACATCCCGGCGCCGACCATGGAAGATGCCGAGGCGATCATGCTGGCCTTGGCCCGGCATCCCACGGCCGCGGCGAACTGGTTCAAGGACAATACCCGCCGGGCCGACATGTACATGCAAGGCCGCAGCTTCCTCATGGGCAACGCGGACGTCCGCGCGGCGTTCACCAGCATCATGAACTCCGCCACCATCCGGGCCCGGCGGTTCGATGAGGGGCTGGCCGACGAGACCACCCGGCTGCTGCTGGAGACAGTGGACGGCTGGGGCCGTGAGCACGCCATGACCGAGATCCAGCAATGGTTCGGTGAACTGATCGAACACCACATCGACGACCTCTACGACAGCGTCACCTCTCCGGCACCGTCGTACTTCGACGACCCCGACGGCAACCGTCCCGGTGTGGAAGCACCTCCCGCCTGGTGGGTGAGCCTCGCCGAGGAGGCCATGCGCGACATGGACACCGCGGCGTTCCTGTCCGCCGTATTCCAGAACCAGTACGAGTCCAACCGCTCCCGCTGGCTCGGTGTCACCGACGGCGACAACCCGGACGCCAACAACTTCTCCCTCGCCCAGAGCCGTTACTTCGCCGACTGGTTCCTGACGCGGGGCGAGAACGTCCGCGAACAGCTCGGCATCGAGGTCGACGAGTGGAACAAGCGGATGGAGACGGCCATCGACATCCTGTTCGTCGGCGCGGATCCGAAAGGGCTCCTCAAAGACCTGTCCAAACGGGGGCTCAAGGCGTTCCTCCAGCAAGACAAACCCGACTACGACGTCGACGCCGCATGGGCGGACAGCCTCGAACACAGCCTGCATTTCGACGCCTCGGACATCTACTCGAAACGCCGCCTCGACGACGGTTCGCTGCCGGAGGTCACCATCGACCGCGGCAACGGGCCGATCACCTTCAACGGCGACCCGTCGACGTATGAGGACCGGCACGGTGGCCGTTTTGTCGCAGATGACGGCAGCATCATGTCGCTAGAGGAGATCGAGGAGCATGGCGGCATGCGGGCCTATCTGGAATGGATCCAAGACCCGGCGGTACAGAACATGTTCTGGGACGACTTCAGCGCTCAGTTGCCTAGCCATCTGACCAACAACTGAGGCGCGCCGAGAGCGCGGGACGTGTCATCGCCAGTCGTCGGGCAGTTCCATCGCGACGATGAGCATCTCGGCGTCGTCGGCGTCGGAATCGCCGTATCCACGGGTTTGACCGACCGCATACAGCCGCCCGTCGTCGATGGCGACTCGGGTGACGTGTGCCATCGCGGTTGCCGCCCGGCCGTCGTGAATCACAACAGCGACATCACCGTAGGGGCTCCGGTCGGCGTCGAGGTCGAAGGAGCCGTCGGCTCGCGGCCCGCGCACGATCTTCGCCGCGACGTCCTCCGCACCGTCGGTGAAGTCTCCCGACCAGTCGAAAGCGCCAACGTCCACGATCTGACTACTGAACGTGCTCTGGACGCCAACGAGCACCTCACCCGACGTGTCCAGATCTCCCCCGGCCTCCCACCCACCGCCGAACTCCCGCGCATCGCGCTCGTCATCGAATGGTGCGTCCGGAGCTTCCCTGTCCGCGGGGCCGACGACCGACGCCACCGAGCCGTCGTCGCCTATACGCAGGATGCCGTCGGAACTGCCGATGAAGATCCCGGCTTCGCCCGCCGCCAGCGCGCCTCCTCGACCTATTGCTCGCAGGGGCAGGTCAACGGCGGTGACGCCCTCCGGTGGCGTCGTTCGCAAACCAACCAGCTCGTGTCCATCCACGGCGGTTTCCGACGCCCCGGCCACGTGTTCGACCTCGCCGCCTACTAGGCGGTTGATGCGGACCAAGGGCGGTTCCGCCCCGTCGGGACCGGCGCCCAGGAAACTCTCCGTCCAGATCGGGTGCCCGTCGGCATCGACGGCTAGTCCTTGGATACTGCCGTCGGTGACCAAGGCGTCGGAATTCTCGGCGGCACCGCTGTCCACACTAACGATCAGCGCTTCGTCAGGGTCGGTGTCCAGACGGCGGATCTCATTCTTCGACGCGGCATACACCTCACCAGCCGGGCCGGCCGCCACGTACTGAGCGGCTGGGAAGTCCAACGGCTGGTGGGTCACGGACCCATCCGGGGCCACCGTCACCAGGCGCCGGTCGCCCCCGGTGCTGGCCAGCAGGTACACCATGCCATCGGCGACCGCGAGATCAACCGCCACGCCACCGAGCCGGACATCCTCGCCGGTGGTGCCCTGTGGATCGTCGCCACCCCCGGCCACCAGCTCGAGATCCGAAGAACCACCACCGAACAGACCACATCCGGCAAGGAGTATCGGCAAGGTCAGCGCACCCACCAGCCGCCGCGGTCGTCGACTCATGGTGTCAGAGTCTGACATACCCGGCCTCGACTGAAGTTGACTTATCAGCATCGATCGTCCAACGTCGTGAACATGGGACGAACCGAAATCGACAACCCCGCGCTGGGCCGGCTGGAGAACTTGAAGTCGGACGTCAATGATCGGCTCCCCACCCTGCGCGATGAGCTGGATAGCATCGCCGAGCGGATCGGGAACGGCAGCGTCTGGTTCGGCGCTCAGGCGCGTGAGTTCTCGGCGGACCTCGACGGCGAGAAGGACCGGCTGAAGAACCGCGCGGACGACCTCCCGGGCGACATCGACGACAAGATCGCCAGCACGCCGGAGACCATCTACGTCTACGAGGGCAACCAGCCGATCTGACCGCCCAGCACACGTATCCGGGCCGCGAGATCACGGCCTTCGCCAACACCACGGTGATCGTCGCCGGCGGTGCCGCTATGCCCGGTGAGGATCCCCACCATGTTTGTCCCCGCCGACGCGACCGCGTTCGAGACCCGCAACGTCCTCTACCACTATGGGCCGGAGAAACTGATCATCGGCAGATTCCGCGCCCTGGGGACGGGGGCGCGGTTCAGCATGAACGGCACCAACCATCGGATGGACGGGCCGTCCACCTTTCCCTTCCCCACGACAACGGCATGATCCTGCCGGGTGTACGAGTCGGTCATGGCGCCATCATCGCCGCCGGTTCCGTCGTCACCGCGGACGTCTCCGACTACGGGATCGTCGGCGGCACCCCGGCCCGCCTCATCCGCACCCGACACGACGACGATGACGTGGCTCGATTGCTGGCGTTGACCTGGTGGGACTGGCCTATGGCGCACATCACAGCGCACCTTGGCACCATCATGTCGGGCAGCGTCGCGGACCTCGAAGCCGCCGCTCCGGCCACGTGATGTGCCTGGCACGCTGAAGTGTCGTGCCTGGCACGCTGAAGTGTCGCAAACGTGCCCTATTTGCCCGTTCTGTGGAGCACTTCAGCGTGCCACGGCCTCGATGCTTAACGTAGAGCTTCCACCGCGCCCGCCACGTCCAACAGGTGGTGCTCGTCGTAGTAGCGCCCGATCAGCTGGACTCCGAACATCCGCTCCGCCGAGGTGGTGCCCGGTGGCACCGACACCGCCGGATGGCCGGTGTGGTTGGCCAGCGACGTGAGCCGCACCATGGCCGCGGTGGCGTCTTCGGGCTGCCCGGCCAGGTCGACGGTGTCCTGCCCAACCAGCGGCGGCTCGATGGCCATCGTGGGCAGGGCGATCGCGTCGACGCCGGCAAGAATGCCGTCCAGGTGGGCCCGGATCGCCGGCCGCTGCCGCTGCGCGGCCACGTACTCTTCTTTGCTGACCGTGTCGCCCGCGGTCAGGCCGTCTCGTAGCGGCGGCGCATATCGCCCCTCCGCCTGGCCGAAACGGCGCCGGTGGTAGGCCGCCATCTCCCCGGACAACACTGGCCAATGTACGGCTTTGACGCCGTCCTGAGCCGGCAGTTCGACGGTGCGCAGCTCGGCGCCGGCATCCCGCAGCGCCTGTAACGTCGCGGCGAACTGCTCGGCGATCGATGGCGCGAGGACAGCCAGGTATTCGTCGTCGGGGACCGCGATCGTCCGCCCGGCCAGGCCGGTACCCGCCGACGGCGCCGCAGCGGTCCCGCCGGCCGCACCCGCCAGAAGCACGTCGAACATCACCCGCACGTCGCCGACGGTGCGGGCCAGCGGGCCGACGTGGTCCAGCGACCACGCCAGTGGCACCACACCCTCCAGGGGCAGCAGGCCGTACGTGGGTTTGAGGCCGACCACACCACAACAGGTGGCCGGGACGCGGATGCTGCCACCGGTGTCGGTGCCGAGCGCCGCGAAGCACATCCCGGCCCGCACCGCCGCACCGGACCCACCGCTGGAGCCGCCGGCGGTGCGTCGTGGATCGATCGGGCTACGCGCCGGGCCCACCGTGGTCAGGGCGAACTCGTCCATGGTGGTGGCGCCGACGATGATCGCTCCGGCCCGCTCGAGGGCGTTGACGACAGCCGCGTCGCGTACCGCGGTGTGCCCCTCCAGCACCCGCGAACCGGCCTCACAACGCCGCCCGGCGACGTCGATCAGGCTTTTGACCGCCACCGGAACCCCGTCGAGTGGGCTCACCGGCGCCCCGGTCGCCAGCCGGTCCTCCGCCGCCCGGGCCCGGTCGAGGGCGGTGTCGCGGTAGACGTCGGCGAAGGCGAACAACTCCTCGTTGCCCGCGTCGATCCGCTGGATCGCGGCCTCGGTGAGCGCCACTGGCGAGATCTCGCCGTGGTCGAGCAGTGGGCGTAGGTGTTCGATGGTCAGGTCCAGCGGGTCGGCCGATGGTGCGGGCCGGTGGTCAGACTGCTGGTTGGACATGGTGACTCCCGTCGTCGGGTGGATTCGGATCACGTGGTGGATGCGGCCCAGACCTCCCGCCCGCCCACCCACGTCGCGCGGACCGGGATGGCGGACAGTTCGTCGAGCGGGACGGCCAGCGGGTCGTCGTCGAGCACGGTGAAGTCGGCGAGGAATCCCGGGGCGAGGCGGCCTTTGATGCCGTCCTCCCCGGAGGCGGCGGCCGAGCCGACGGTGTACACCTCTAGCGCCTCCAGAGGGGTGAGCCGCTGGTCAGCGCCGAGTACGGTGCCGTCGTGGGTGCGCCGGGTGGTCATCGAACGCAGCGCCAGCAGCGGCTCAAGCGGGCCGCACGGGTAGTCGGAGGACCCCGCGACGGTGACCCCGGCGTCCCGGAGCCGGCGGTGCGGCAGCAGCCGTCTGGCCCGTTCGGTTCCGTAGTGGGCTACCAGGTTGTGCCCGTGGTAGTGCACGAATGCGCCGAACGGCACTGGTATCACCCCGAGCCCGCGGATCCGCTCGATGAGGTGATCGTCGACGTCGGAGCAGTGTTCGATGCGGTGCACCTGACCGGGCCGGGCGGGTGTCTCGGCCTGCGCGGCCTCCAGGGCATCGAGCACCTTGGTGATGGCGAGGTCGCCGTTGGCGTGGACGGCCAGCCGGCTGCCGGCCCGGTGCACCAGGTGGATCGCGTCGCGGAGTTCGTCGTCGGTCATCACCTGGATGCCGGTGGTCTCGCCGTGGGTGCCCTGGTAGGGGCGGCTGCACAGGCAGGTCCCGCCGGAGACGGCACCGTCGGCCATCATCTTCACGCCGGTGAAACGCAGCCACGGGTCGCCGAACCCCGACGAGAGCCCCAGCTGCACCGCCGGGTCGAAGAACTCGTACCAGAGCAGCATCCCGATCCGCGCGGTCAAGGCGCCGGCGCCCCGTGCGGCCTGGTACAGCTCCCAGTGCGCCGGGTGTACCAGGGCGTCGCACACCGACGTGAGTCCGGCGGCGTTCATCCGGCCCAGCATCCGCGCCAGCGACGCCACCCGGGCCTCGATGGACGCCGACGGCAACAACCCGGGCCGGTTCCCGTGGCCGAGGTAGCCCTGGGTCCAGGCCCGCTCGTAGAGAACCCCGGTGGGCTGCCCGGCGGCGTCGCGCACCAGTTCCCCGCCCGTCGGGTCGGGGGTGGACGCGTCGTAGCCGGCGGCGGCGAGGGCGGCCGAGTTGGCCACGGCTCCGTGGTACGAGTAGTGGATGATCAGGACCGGATGCTCGGTGGACACCTGATCCAGCAGGTCACGGTCCACGGTCGCCCCGTCGCCGGTCCGCGATACGTCGAAGTTGTGTCCCACCACCCACTCCCCCGGCGGGGTCTGTGCGGCCCGGGCCGCCAGGGCGTCGCGCACCTGACCGGCATCGGTCACCTTGTCCGGGCCGAGGTCCACGTACAGCCCACCGTCGGCGCACAGGCACGGATGAGCGTGTGCGTCGTTCAGACCCGGAACGACGACGGCCGGCCCGACGTCGATCCGTTCGGCACCGGGGAACCGCCCGGCCAGGTCGGCCGCAGCACCGGTGGCGACGATCCGCTCACCGAGCATCACCAGCGCCTCCGGCTGCTCGTCGGTCATCGTGATGATCCGCCGGGCGCGCACGATCCGCGGTACCTGTGCTTCTGTCATGTCAGTCAAGCCTTGGCCTTTCTGCGAGCCTGTTCCTGAGCTGGTCTTCACACCAGCCCCGCCGAGTCGAGCAGCCGGAGCAACGGCACTCCGATCAAGGTGATAACAGTCATCGACATCACGCTGCCGATGAACGGATGGAAGTCACCGGGCAGGCGCAACGCGATGGTCCGGGCCAGCGGGGGTCCGACCAGCGCGCCGCCGAGCGCGGCCAGGATGACCACTCCCCAGCCGCCGCCCAGGTCGATCACCGCGGCCGGGGCCAGCGACACCACCGGGACGAACGTCGGGTACCAGCCGTGTTCGGCCCACCGGTCGGCATGGAACCACACCCCGAAGGCGGCGGCGAGGATTTGTGCGGTGAGCAGGTCGGGGAAGACCCCGGTGCCGTAGGCCGGGCCGAGCACGTTCACCATCCAGGCGGCCAGGATGGCGACGAGTAGTCCGGCCGAGGCCCACTCGTTGCCGTAGAACTGGGCTTCGGTGAAGTCGGCGAGGGCCCGACGAGGCAGCCAGCTGCGCGGCACCGCGGTGGGTGCTGCGGGTACGGCCTCGGTGTTCGGTCGGCTCTCCGGTTCGGCGTCCTCGCGCGCCGCGTCGGTGCCCGGGTCGGTGCCCGCGTCGGTGCCCGCTTGCTCGCCCGGGTCGGAGCTCTTCTGGCGTTCGTCGGTGCGGGTCAGTGAGGGCATCCACGGCAAGTACCGGGCGATGGCGAAGGCGATCAGCGCGCCCGCCCACATCCCCGTGACGTTGCCGATGACGCCGGGCAGGTCGAGCGGGATACAGATGTGATTGACGACGACGAGGGAGACGGGGGTGGTCAACAACGCGCCCAGCGTCGCGGCCGTGGCGGCGACCCGCCAGCCCGGCCCATAGATGAGCACGAGTGCCGGTGGCACGGAGACGAACGGCACGAACGTCGGCTGCCAATCGCCACCGGACAGGCTCCAGCCCCAGATCAGGTTGGACAACAGCAACCCGCCGGTGGCCGCGGCGAACACCCACGGCCATAGGCCGGAGCCGTACGAGATGTCGAAGCCCCGCCAGCGTGAACCGCGCCGGGCCAGCACGTGGGCGACGGCGGCGAGCGCGATCATCGCGACGCCGGCGGCGGCCACCTTGTAGAACTGGGCCTCGGTGGTGTCTCCGGCGATCCATTCCAGCCAGTCGCGCCAGCCTCCGGTGGCTGGCTCGGCACCGGCGGCAGGGTCCCGGCCGAGGTTGTCCTCCAGGGCTTTCATGCCGAGGTTCAACGCCACCGCGGCGACGCAGACGATCCCCAGGATGGGGGCTAGGCGGGTGCGGCGGCTTGCTGCGGTGCGTGTGGCGAGCGACATCAGACCTCCCGGCACGACAGTGTGCAAACGTTTGGCTATAACGTTTGCGCAATCCGACCATGCTAATTTGGCCCTGTCAAGACCTTGACGATGCTCGATGAGGAGATACGTGTGCACGAGGCGCGCGCCGATGATCGTCCGACCGGCGCCGGCGCTGCCCGACGCCGGCCCATGCGTCGTGCCACCCTCAAAACCGTCGCCGAGCTGACCGGTCTCCACGTCTCCACCGTGTCCCGCGTCCTCAACGGCACCAGCACCAACGCGCGGTCCGCCTCGGCCGCCACCGCGGAACGGATCCGGCAAGCCGCCTGCGAGGTCGGCTACGTCCCCGACGCCAGCGCCGCCGGGCTACGTATGCAACGGTCACAACTCGTCGGCGTCGTCATGGCCCGCCTAGCCGACCAAGTGCTGGCCACCATCTACGAGGGCATCGAACACGCCGCACTCCGGCACGGGCTCCAGACCATGGTCACCAACTCGTGGGACGACGCCGACGCACGCAAGGCCAGCGTCGACATGCTGCTGGCCCGGAGGGTCGACGCGGTCATCTTCGGCGACGCGCATGTCGACGGCGCCTTCGTCGCCGAATTCGCCACCCGCGGCGTGCCGTTCGTGCTGGTCAACCGGTACGCCGAGGGGTATCCATCGGTGACGTGTGACGACTACGCCGGCGGCCGGCTCGCCGCGGAGCACCTCATCTCGCTCGGCCACGTCCACGCCGGGGTGCTCGCTGGGCTGCCGTACGCCAGCAACGGCGTCGACCGCACCCGGGGCTTCCGCGACACCTTCACCGAACACGGTCTCCCCGAACCCGAGGCCGTAGCCACCGGTTTCGACGCGGCCAGCGGGGCCCTCGGCGCCGAGCGACTCCTTCAGTCGACGCCTCGCCCCACCGCCATGTTCGCGGTCAGCGACTTCGCCGCCATCGGCGCCATGGGGGTGCTACGCCAGCACTCACTGGTACCGGGCCACCACGTCGCCGTCGTCGGATTCAACGACGTCCCCATCGCCGCCCAACTCACCATCCCGCTGACCAGCGTGCACTCCCCCATGCACGAGGTCGGCTCCCGCGGCGTCGACATGCTGATGGAGGTACTGGACGGCCACCGCCCGGACAGCATCCGGCTCCAGCCTGAGCTGCGGGTTCGAGAGTCGAGCTCCGGTCCTGCCGGTGGTGTCACCGGCACCGGCTAACATGATCGTCGAGCTATCCGGCGGGTGCACTCCGGACCGGACAACGAGACCGAGACGACATGGGCCCAGGTATGAAGCAAACCCACACTCATCGCCGCAATCCCTATACACCCGGGCTCGTTGTGCTCGGGCTGGCCAGCCTCGCCTCCGGCCTGCTCCTGGTCTCCGGCCGGCAGCCGTGGTACACCGAGGTCACCGCGCTGTGGCCGATGTTGGGCGCCGCCCTGGTGTGCCTCGGCGTGCTGGCGTTCCTCGCCCTACTCGTCGCCGGCATGCTCGTCTGGCAGCCGACCACCACAGCCGCTCGCCCAGCCGAGCCACGAGCGGCCAGCACCCCACCGCCGGGTGAGCTCGTCATCCGCAAGAGCACCCCGCCCGGCTGGTACAACGACCCCTTCGGCTCCGGCGAACGCTTCTTCGACGGCATCAACTGGACCGACCGGACCCTGCCACTACCCGTCTCGGCGTAGACGCTGGAGGACACCGTTCTTATGGGCACTACAGTTCCACCCACCCCACCGTCGCAGCCGGACGCGGCCCGCCTCGTCGAAGAGATCCGCGCTGAACTCGAACCCATCGAGCAACGGCTCGCTGGCCACCGGTTCGTCACCGCGCTCACCAACGGCGACGTACCCGCCGACGCGCTACGACAGTTCGCCGCCGAACAACACTGGATCATCTCCGGCGACCGCCGCAGCTTCGCCCACCTCGCCGCGCGGTTCTCCAATGGCCCTGGTGGTGAACTGTTCCTCTCGCTGGCGCAGGGCGAGGGTGTGGCACTCGGCCACCTCGACGGCTTCGCCCGGTGGCTCGACCTCGACCCGGCCCTGCTGGACGACACCGCCCCCACCCCGGGGGCACACGCCTACACCGCCTACGTCTCCTGGCTGGCCCTCAACGGCTCGGCAGCCGACGTCGCCGCCGCCTTCCTCGCCAATCTGCGAGCGTGGGGCATCAACTGCGGGCGGTCCGCGCAGGCCTTACGGGAGCGGTACGGAGCCGACGACGCCGCCGTCGCGTTCTTCGACTTTTTCGCCACCCCGGCCCCCGGCTTCGAGGACGACGCGCTGGCCGTCATCGACCACGGGTTGCGCCGGGGCAGCCCGCCGGGGCGGGCGCTCTCGGCCGCCCGGCTACTCCAGGCGTACGAGTTGATGTTCTGGGACTCCATGGCCGACGCCGCGGACGAGGCCGCGTGATGGCCGCCGCCTCGCCCGTCGGGGGCTCTACCGCGGCCGATCTCGTCACCCTGGCCGACATCCGCGACGCTCAGCAACGCCTCACCGGCGTCGTCGTCCCTACCCCGCTGGTGCCGTGCCCATGGGCGCCCGGTCCTGGCTCGCTGCTCGTCAAACCCGAGTCGCTGCAGGTGATCGGGGCGTTCAAGATTCGCGGCGCTTACAACATGATCGCCGGCCTCAGCCCCGAAGAGCGGGCGCGGGGATTGGTGGCCAGCTCCAGCGGCAATCACGCCCAGGCCGTCGCCTACGCCGCCCGCGAGTTCGCCGCCCACGCCACCATCGTCATCCCCGATGTCGCGGCTCCCCACAAGGTAGCCGCTACCAAGGCGCTCGGCGCCGACGTCGTCCTCGTCCCGCAAGCCGAGCGCGATGTCGCCGTGACCCGGCTGGCCGCCGAACACGGCTACGTCCACGTCCCGCCCTACGATCACGCCGCGATCATCGCCGGGCAGGGCACCGTGGGTGCCGAGATCGCCGCCGCCCGCCCGGACGTCGACCTCGTCCTCGTGCCGGTCAGCGGTGGCGGGCTGCTCTCCGGGGTGGCGACGGCGGTGAAAGCGGCCCACCCGGGTGCACGCGTCGTCGGGGTCGAGCCCGAACTGGCCGCCGACGCCGCCGAGAGTTTCCGCAGCGGCCGGCGGGTCGTCTGGGAGCCGTCGGCTACTCGGCGCACCATCGCCGACGGGCTGCGTACCACGTCGGTCGGTGTCCTGCCGTGGGAGCACATCCGCGCCTACGTGGACGACATCGTCACCGTCACCGACGAGCAGATCATGGCGGCGATGCACGCCCTCGCCGTCCAGGCCAACATCGTCGCCGAACCCAGCGGAGCAGCCGCCGTGGCCGCCTACCTGTTCGCCCGTGACCAGCTCCCGGATGCCGGCCCGGCCAACGACGCGGGCACCACCGTCGCGGTCGTCAGTGGTGGCAACGTCAGCCCCGAGCTGCTATCGCAGATCCTCGCCGACCCCCAGTACACCTCCCTCACCTCCGGGTGATCGTGGCCGGGTGTGGGAGCCGGCCAGCGCTTGCAACACCGGCGAGCAGCCGGCGTCCACCTTCAACGTCGCGAACTCGTCGCCGCGGGTATCACCCCGGTTGAGGATGACCACCGGCCGGCCGCTGCGGGCAGCGTGCCGGACGAACCGCAGCCCCGACAGCACACTCAGCGACGACCCGGCCACCAACAGGGCGGATCCTTCGTCGACGAGGTCATAGGCTTCCTGCACGCGGTCTTTGGGGACGTTCTCGCCGAAGTACACGATGTCGGGTTTGAGCATCCCGCCGCACCACTCGCAGTCGGCCACCTGGAAGTGTTCGGTGGAGGCGACCACGGCGTCCGCGTCCGGCGCGATTTCGACGTCGGCGACCTCCGCGGCAAACGTCGGGTTGAGCGCCGCCAGCCGGGCTGCCAACCGGTCCCGGCTGATCACCCGCCGGCAAGACAGGCAGATCACCCGGTCGAAGCGGCCGTGTAGGTCGATGACCCGACGGCTGCCGGCTACCTCGTGCAACGTATCCACGTTCTGCGTGATCACGCCGGCCACCACGCCAGCTTCCTCCAATGTGGCCAGCGCGTGGTGGCCGGGGTTCGGCCGCACGCCGGACATGTGCCGCCAACCAACGTGGTTGCGGGCCCAGTAGTGCCGCCGGAACGCGACGTCGCCCACGAACTGCTGGTACGTCATCGGTGTCCGCGGCGGTGAATCGGGGCCGCGGTAGTCCGGGATCCCGGAATCGGTGGAGATCCCGGCCCCCGTCAACACGGTCACCGGTCCCGGGCCGAGCACCGCCGCGATGCGTGCGGCAATCGGCCGGGCGTCGTCGATCTCCGCCGTCAAGGTCACCCTTCGAGAGTATTAGCCCTTATCACCGAGGTGGGCGGCCGAATCGGTAGTGCGCCCGCAGCGACCGCTCCCGCTTCTTCCACAACGCGAGCTCCTGTTGCCGCAGCCGCACGTCGGAACGGCGGGCCTGATAGGCGGCCTCGCGCCCGAGTTTGCGCCACCGGGCCAGCCGGCTCTCGTCCAGTTCACCGTCGTCGACCGCGCCGAGCACGGCACAGCCGGGCTCGCTCTGATGGGCGCAGTCCCGGAACCGGCACTGCTCGGCCAGCTCATCGATCTCCGGGAACGCCGCGGCCACGGCGTCCGCGTCGGCGACGAGCCCCACGGCTCGCACCCCCGGCGTGTCGATCACCACACCGCCCCCGGGCAAGACGATCAGCTCCCGGTGAGTGGTGGTGTGCCGCCCCTTGCCGTCCCGCGCCCGGACCTCCCCGGTGTCCATGACCTCCTCCCCGGCCAGGACGTTGACCAGACTCGATTTCCCGGCTCCCGACGGTCCGACGAAGGTCAACGTGGTGTCCGGACGCACGAACGAACGCAGCTGAGCCAGTCCGTCACCCCGCGGCACACTCACCGCGACGACGTCGACGCCCAGGGCGACCGCCGACACGTCGTCGCACATCCCCTCCGGGTCGGGCACCAGGTCGGCTTTGGTCATCACCACCAGCGGCGTGGCACCACTGGCCCAGGCCAGCACGAGGAGCCGCTCGATCCGGCCGAGGTCGGGTTCCGGGTCGAGGTGTTCGACGATGACGACGTAGTCGATGTTGGCCGCTACCGCCTGCCCGTGCGAGGTGCGGTCCGCGCTGTCGCGGACCACCGCTGTGCGGCGAGGCAGGACGACGTCGATGGTGATCCGGGCGTCCGGCCAGTGCCGCAGGCCTACCCAATCGCCCACCGCGGGCAGACTCGAACGGTCCGCGGCCGCGGCCGCCAGCACGTCGCCGCCGTAGCTGGCCTGGATGGTGCCGTCGGCGGTCATCACCTCTGCGCCGCCGCGCTCCACGCGAGATACCCGGGCCGGCTGGTGGGTCCCCGAGTACGGCGCGAAGGTTTCGGCGACGGCGGAGGACCAGCCGACCGCGTCGAGGTGGGAGGCACCGCCGGATGACGCGCCGGTTGGGCGTCGTTGTTGAGGGTCGAGACGTCGTTGTTGAGGGTCGAGATCGGCACGCTGAGAATTCAGTGGTTGAGACATGGGTGAGCCTTTGCTGGAAGGGGGATCCCCCACCGGCGTCCAGGACGGCTCAGCGGCGGCGGATCCTCGAGGTGAACGGATTCCGGGCACTAACAAGCACGGTCATCGCCACTCACCTCCTCACGTCGTACGCCTCATATCGGACGTTGACACCGTATCCGGATCCGCCCGCCGCTGTCGCGGGATTTTCCGAGCCAGGGCTTGGCACGCTGGAGTGCTCCACAAACTGGACATACCACCCACGCGGGTGACACCTCAGCGTGCCAGGCGCAACACCTCAGCGTGCCAGGCGAGCACCCACCATTCCCACCGCGCGGGCACCGAGATCGCAACCAGCCCGCAACGCGGCCGCCACGCCGTCGCCCGCGCACCACGCCCGCAGCACACCGGCCGCGAACGCGTCACCGGCGCCGGTGGTGTCCACGACGTCCACCACCCGGCCGGGTTCGCGTCGTACCCCGTCGTCGCCGGCCCACACCGCTCCCCCGGCGCCCAGCTTCACCACCACCGACCCACCAACCCGGCCGGCGAGCCGGGTAGCCTGCTCGACCGGATCACCAGGACCGGCGAGCACATCGGCCTCGGCCGCGTTCGCGAACAGCACGTCCACCCCGGCCACCCACTCCAGGAACTCCGCCGCCACCTCCCGCAGCGGTATCGCCGACGACGCGTCGACGCTGGTCGTCAGGCCGCCCGCCCGGGCACTCGCCAACGCCGCCAGGCCGGCCGGACGCGACTCGAGATCCAGCAGCACATAACCGGACAAATGCAGATGACGTGACCTACTAGCCTTCACCGCAGCGACCACCCGGCTGGCCTCCAGCCCGCGGTTCGCGCCCCGGTCGCTGATCATGGTGCGGTCCGCGGAGTGGGCCAACACGATCACGCTGCCCGTGGCCCGGTCGGGGCACACCGTCACGTCGGTCCGCACCCCAGCCGCCTGAAGTTCCGCGAGCCGGGCCTGGCCGGGCTGGTCGTCTCCCACGGCACCCACCAGGGTCACCTCGACCCCCTCGGCGGCCAGCCAGGCCGCGGTGTTCGCCGCCTGTCCGCCGCCGGCGACCCGGATGGTCGCCGGTGTGTCCGAGCCGGGTGCGGGATCCCCGGCCATCAGGGCCAGGACGTCGGTGACGATGTCGCCGACGACGATCACGTGCGCTCACTGGCCGCCGCGACGGCGATCCGGGCCGCCAGCGCCGCGTTGGCGAGGATCACCCGGACGTTGGTGGCGAGGCTGGCGCCGTCGGTGGCGCGGTGGAAATGGTCGAGCAGCACGGGTGTGACGTCTTTACCGGTCACCTGGTCACGTTCGACGATCGCCAGCCCCTCGGCGAGCACCTTGTCATGGAGCTCGCGGTCGAGCTGTTCGGCCTCGGGCAACGGGTTGGACACCACGAGGGCGGCCCGGCTGACCCCGAGCCGACGCTGGGCGTGCCAGGCGGCGGCCACCTCCTCCGGAGTGTCCAGCCGCCAGTCGAGGTCGTGGCCGCCGTCGGTGACGAAGAACCCGGCGAACCGTTCGGTGCCGTATCCGACCACCCCGACACCCAGCGTCTCCAGCCTCTCCAGGGTGGCGCCGACGTCCAGAATCGACTTCACCCCGGCGCAGACCACCACGATCGGCGTGGATGCGAGTGTGCTGAGGTCGGCCGACTCGTCGAAGGTGTGATTCGCCTCCCGGTGGACACCACCCAGCCCGCCGGTGGCGAACACCGCGATCCCCGCGGCGGCGGCCACCGCGCCGGTGCCGGCTACCGTCGTCGCTCCATCCGCACCCTTGGCCGTCGCCACCGCGAGATCGCGGATAGACAACTTGTGGACGTCATCGCTGGTCGCCAACCGGGTGAGGGCGGCGTCGTCGAGGCCGACCCGCAGCCGCCCCTCGACCATGCCGATGGTGGCCGGCACCGCGCCGTGGTCGCGTACCGCCTGTTCGATCTCGCGGGCGACCCGGAGGTTGTCCGGCCGGGGCAGGCCGTGGGAAATGATGGTGCTCTCTAGTGCGACGACGGGGGCACCGGCCGCCAGGGCGGCGCGCACCTCGTCGCTGATGTCGAATATCGGTTCTGGCACATCACGGACGCTACCTCGTCAGCCCCGCCTGTGCCGCGTACGGTGAGGTCATGGCTGCCACGCACGAGGTGACCAACCAACCCCCACCACTGGCCGGCTACGACGCCTTCGCCGCCGACGCCGCCCTCGCCGAGTCCGTCGCCCGTTACGGGTCCACCGCCGAGAAAGACCGTCTGCACGAGATCGGACGGCTGACCGGGTCGGCCGAAGCGCGCCAGTGGGCCCGCGATGCCGACACCCATCCCCCCGTGCTGCGTACCCACGACCGCTACGGCCATCGCATCGATGAGGTCGAGTTCCATCCGTCGTGGCACCGATTGATGGACGTCGCCGTCCGCAGCGGTCTGCACGCCGCGCCCTGGGCCAGCCAGCACCAGCAGGCCCACGCCATTCGGGCGGCCGGGTTCCTGCTGTGGACCCAGGTCGAGGCGGCCCACCTGTGCCCCATCTCCATGACCTACGCCGCCGTGCCCGCACTACGCACCGACCCCGATCTCGCCGGTTTCTGGGAGCCGCTGCTGGCCGCACCGGTCTATCAGCCCGGGTTGCGGCCGCCGGCGGAGAAGGCAGGTGTCCTCGCCGGCATGGCGATGACGGAGAAGCAGGGCGGTTCCGACGTCCGGGCCAACACCACCCGCGCCGAACCCGTCGGCGGCGGCTGGTACGAGATCACCGGACACAAGTGGTTCTGCTCCGCGCCGATGAACGACGTCTTCTTGATGCTGGCCCAGGCGCCGGACGGGCTCAGCTGTTACGTCGTTCCCCGCATTCTCGACGACGGCAGCCGCAACCCGATCCGGCTGCAACGGCTGAAGGACAAACTCGGCAACCGCGCCAACGCCTCAGCCGAGATCGAACTCGACGGCGCGTACGGCCGGCTGCTCGGACCGGAGGGGCGCGGGGTGGCCACCATCATCGAGATGGTCGCCGCCACCCGCCTCGACTGCGTGCTGGGCTCGGCCGCGCAGATGCGACGTGCGCTCAGCGAGGCGTTGTGGCACACCACCCACCGCTCCGCGTTCGGAACCAAACTCGACGACGCACCCTTGATGCAGGCGGTGCTGGCCGACCTCGCGGTCGAGTCCGAGGCGGCCACCACGCTGGCGATGCGCCTGGCCCACAGCGTCGACGAGGCGCAGCACCCCCACGAGAGCGCGCTGCGCCGGATCGGGTTGCCGCTGGCGAAGTTCTGGGTGTGCAAACGTACTCCGCACGTGGTCGTGGAGGCATTGGAATGCCTGGGCGGCAACGGGTACGTCGAAGACAGCGACCTGCCACGGCTGTACCGGGAGGCGCCGCTCAACTCGATCTGGGAGGGCGCCGGCAACATCCAGGCACTCGACCTGCTGCGGGTGCTGGCCCGCGAATCCGAGTCGGTGGCGGCGTGGCGGGCCGAGATAGAGCTGGCCCTGGACTCCGGGCGAGCCGAGACCCAGCTGCTGCGGAGTGGTCTCGACGACGTGGACGCTCTGCTGCGAGCCGCGGCCGCCGATCCGGACCGTGCGGTCCGGCAAGCCCGTCTCCTCGCCGGCCGGATGGCGACCTTGCTGCAGGCGTCGTTGCTGATCCGGTTTGCGCCTCCGGCCGTCGCCGACGTGTTCTGCTCGACCCGGATGGACGCCACCCACGGCGTCTTCGGACTACAACCCGGTGGGGCCGACGTTCGCGCCGTCGTCGATCGTGCCGGCGGTGGACTGAGCAGCGCGCTTCTCCGGTGATCATTGGCTTTTGACTACCGGATCCGGTAGTCAAAAGCCAATGATCACCGGGAGGGGTGGGGATCGCTGCCACTATTTGAGACGCCGCGGTCCGAATGATGGACAGTGGTTCGTGATATCCACGACACCATGCGACGATAACTGTCATGTTGCACGCGTCGATGCTCTACCTCGTGGTCCGCCGCCACGTAGACCTCAGGCGCGTCGCCAGCATGATGTGTCTGACCAGCTGACCCCGCCCGTGATCATTTCCGGGCGCTCGGACGTGTCGGCTAATCGGTCACCGTCGATCTGACCCGCGCGGACGTGCGTCCCCGACTCCTCGAGGACGAGATCTCCCCCATGCCAGCGAGCAACGTCGACATTCCCCGCCGCCCCCGCGGTGAAGGCCAGTGGGCGTTCGGCCATCTCGAGCCGCTCAACCCCAACGAGCGGGTCAAGAAGGACGACGACGGTCTCAACGTCCGCGCCCGGATCGAGAACATCTACAGCAAACGCGGCTTCGCCAGCATCGACCCGCAGGACCTGCGCGGGCGGTTCCGCTGGTACGGCCTGTACACCCAGCGCCGTCCAGGCATCCCCGGCGGCCGGACCGCCGTGCTCGAGCCACACGAACTCGACGACGAGTACTTCATGCTGCGCATCCGTAGCGACGGCGGCGCACTCTCCACCGAACAGCTACGGGTCATCGCCGACATCTCCACCACCTACGGCCGCGACACCGCCGACGTCACCGACCGGCAGAACATCCAGTTGCACTGGATCCGGGTGGAAGACGTCCCGGCCATCTGGGAGAAGCTCGAAGCCGTCGGGTTGTCCACCATGGAGGCCTGTGGCGACACCCCGCGGGTCATTCTGGGCTCCCCCGTCGCCGGCATCGCCGCCGACGAGGTCCTCGACCCCGAATGGGCGATCGAGGAGATCCAGAACCGGTACATCGGCTCACCGGAGTTCTCCAACCTGCCTCGTAAATTCAAGTCGGCGATCAGCGGCTTGCCGGACGTGTCCCACGAGACCAACGACATCTCCTTCATCGGCGTGCAGCACCCCGACCACGGGCCGGGGCTCGACCTGTGGGTGGGCGGCGGCCTGTCCACCAACCCGAAGCTGGCCGTCCGCCTGGGCACCTGGATCCCGCTGGACGAAGTTCCCGACGTCTGGGCCGGCGTCACCCGGATCTTCCGCGACTACGGCTACCGCCGGCTACGGCACCGTGCCCGGCTGAAGTTCCTCGTCGACGACTGGGGCCCGGAGAAGTTCCGCGAAGTTCTCGAATCCGACGAGTACCTCGGGCGCAAACTGATCGACGGCCCCGCTCCCCCGGTACCCGAACATCCCTATGACCACGTCGGCGTCCACCAGCAGAAAGACGGACGTTTCTACGTCGGTGTGGCGCCGCTGGTCGGCCGGGTCTCCGGAGCCACCCTGGCCACCCTGGCCGACGTCGCCGAAGCACACGGTTCCACCCGGGTCCGGCTCACGCCGTACCAGAAACTCGTGGTGCTCGACGTCGACCCCGACTCGGTCGAACCGCTGGTCGCCGCGCTCGACGCGATCGGCTTGCAGGCCCGCCCCAGCGTGTTCCGCCGCGGCACCATGGCCTGCACCGGGCTGGAGTACTGCAAACTAGCCATCGTCGAAACCAAAGGCCTGGCCGCCGACACCGTCGCCGAACTCGAGAAACGGCTCTCCGACGTCAACGACCAGCTCGACGTCCCCATCACGCTCAACGTCAACGGCTGCCCCAACTCCTGTGCTCGGATCCAGGTGGCCGACATCGGGCTGAAAGGCCAGATCGTCAAAGGTGGCGAAGGTTTCCAGGTGCATCTGGGCGGGGGCATCGGCCTCGACGCCGGGTTCGGCCGCAAACTGCGCGGCCACAAAGTGACCGCCGCCGATCTGCCGGCCTATGTGGAACGCCTGGTGCGCGGCTTCCTCAACCAGCGTGAACCCGGCGAGCGGTTCGCCCAGTGGGTAGCCCGAGCCGAGGAGGCCGACCTGCAATGACGACGACACGAGCGGCCATCCTGCACTGCCCGTTCTGTGGTGAGGAAGATCTCCACCCCGTAGAGGAACACGGGGCCTGGGAATGCCGCTCTTGTCTGCGTGTCTTCTCGGTAAAGATGCTCGGCTTGTCCACGCGAAGGGGTGCTCGATGACCGTCACGACAGCAGAGCCGCTGGAAGAACTAGCCATCGACGCCGCGCGGGAGCTCGAAGGTGCTCCCGCCGGTGAGATCGTCCGCTGGGCGCACGAGACGTTCGGCGAGAAGTTCGCGGTCACCGCGTCCATGGCCGACGGTGTGCTCTCTCACGTCGCGTCGCAGGCAGTGCCGGGCATCAAGGTGCTGTTTCTCGACACCGGCTACCACTTCGCCGAAACCATCGGCACCCGCGACGCGATCGCGTCGGCGTACAACATCGAGGTGGAGACCATCACCCATCCGCTCCGGGTGCCAGAACACGAAGCCGAATATGGCAAGCTTTATCAGATCGACCCCGACCTGTGCTGCGCCATCCGCAAGGTATGGCCCTTGGACCGCGCCCTCGCGCCGTATGACGCGTGGGCCGGTGGGGTGCGCCGGGCGGAGTCGCCCAGCCGGGCCGACGCCCCCGTCGTCGCCTGGGACCCCAAGCGTCGCAAGGTCAAGGTGAACCCGCTGGCCACCTGGACCGACGATGACGTCGACACCTACGTCGCCACCCACGACATCCTGATCAACCCCCTCAAGTCGATCGGCTACCTCTCCATCGGCTGCGAGCCGTGCACCCGTCCCGTCGCCCCCGGGGAAGACCCGCGGGCCGGCCGCTGGGCCGGACGGGCCAAAACCGAATGCGGGATCCACCTCTAGTGAGCGGCTTACCCAACCCCGACCCGGTGATCGTTGACGGATCTGCGTCGTTATCCGCTGCCAAAACCCCAGGTGGGCTGCGCGGACAACAACCTGAATCAGGCAACGATCACAGGCGGTATCCGTTGCTGCTCGACCTGCGCGGACGTCGCGTCGTCGTTGTTGGTGGTGGTCCGGTGGCGGCCCGCCGGGCCGAGGCGCTGGCCGACGCCGGCTCCGACCTCGTCGTCGTCGCACCCGCCGTCTGTGAACCGCTGGCGGACCTGATCGCCGACGGGTGCGCGTCCTGGCAGCCCCGGCAGTACCGCTCCGCCGACCTCGACGGCGCCTGGCTGGTCCACACGGCCACCGGCGACCACGATGTCGACGCTGCGGTAGCCGCCGAAGCCGAGGCGGCCCGGGTGTGGTGTGTCCGCGCGGACGACGCAGCCGCGTCCGCCGCGTGGACCCCAGCCGTTGCCCGGGTGGGCGACGTCGTCGTCGCCGTCAGCGGTGGCGGCGATCCCGGCCGGGCCCGGGCGCTGCGCAACTCCGTTCAAGCCGCGCTGGAAAGCGGCGACCTCCCGTTGCGGCCAGTGCGCGGCGGCGGCGCCGGCAGCGTCGCGCTGGTCGGTGGTGGCCCAGGTGATCCGGGGCTCATCACCGCTCGCGGACGGCAACTGCTGGCCAGCGCGGACGTCGTCGTCGTCGACCGGCTCGCCCCGCGTGCACTGCTGGACGACCTCGACGACGACGTCATCGTGGTCGACGTCGGCAAAACCCCCGGCCACCACCCCGTACCGCAGGACGAGATCAACCGGCTACTCGTCGAACACGCCCAGGCCGGCCGCCGAGTGGTCCGGCTCAAAGGTGGCGACCCGTTCGTGCTCGGCCGCGGCGGCGAGGAAGCCCTGGCCTGCCGCGAGGCTGGCGTTCCGGTGCAGGTCGTGCCGGGTGTCACCAGCGCGGTCTCGGTGCCCGCGGCCGCCGGGATCCCGGTGACCCACCGCGGCCTGTCCAAGCAGTTCACCGTGGTATCCGGGCACGAGGGCCTCGATTGGCCGTCACTGGCGGCATCCCAGGGCACACTGGTGTTCCTGATGGGGGTCTCGCTGCTCGCCGACACGGCGGCGAACCTGGTGGCCGCCGGGATGGCCGCCACGACGCCGGCCGCGGTGGTAGAAGACGGCTACGGTCCCCGTCAGCGGCTGACCACCGGTACGTTGGCCGACATCGCCGACCGCGCCGCCGCGGTGGGCGCCAAGCCGCCCGCGGTGATCGTCGTCGGCGATGTCGTCAACGTCGCCACCCCTCCCCCCGTGTGCACCTGATCTCCGTTTTGACGCCTGATCGTTTTCGTGGCGACGATCAGATGCACGGTGGTGGCGACGGTCAGGGTCGACACGCGGTAGCCGCGTCTGATCGTCTCCACGATGTGGATGCGATGTGGAACGGCGAGCGATCAGATGCATGAACCGTCGATTGGCGTCCGGTAGCGCATCTGATCGCGTCGCGATGGCCCTTGGCAGACGTGCGCGGCCCGCGGGTGCCCGTTGTGAACGAGGGACTGGAGCGGCGGACGAGGCCTGGTGCGCTGACCGCTTGTTGGGCGTGGGTGAAATGTCGCAGTTGTGGAGGCCGCCAACGCACCACCCCCGGGCCTGACTCACCGGGCTGCCCCGGTGAACCCTGGACAAACCTCTGGGGAAGTCGGCGCCACATCCGCCCGGCAGGCGAACGCCGCATCCGCTTAGCACGGTGCCGACTCGGAAGGATCAGATGCGCTACCGGACGCCATGCGACGGTTCGCGCATCTGATCACCAGGCGTCCCACATCGTGGCGACGATCAGGTGGGGCTACCTCACGTCGACGCTGGCCGTCGCCACCACCGTGCATCTGATCGTCGCCACGAAAACGATCAGGCGTCAAAACGGAGATCAGGTGCACAACGGGGCGGGTGGCGGCGGTGCTCACATTGGACGGACACGCCACGGTCGTGTCCGGGCTGCTCAGCCAGCCCGGCAGCCGTCCCGGACACGACCGTGTCGTGCTCCTGCGGTCAGATCAGTAAGCGCACTGCTGCGGGAACTGCGAACACCGGGTGATGGCCCGGCCCTGTGGCGGGATGTCCATCCAGCGGTCGGGGTCGACGTCGCTCAGGGTGCCGTTGGCGATGGCGTCGGTGATGGCCCGTAGCCCGACGACGTTCTGGTTGATCAGGTAGCCGCGGCTCTTCTGGCCGATGCCGCCTCGGGTCTCGAAGAACATCGCGTTGGTGCGCCAGTCGGCGTATTCGCCGTTCGGTCCCGGTGCGTTGAGCATGGAGGCTGAGGTGACGCCTTCCGGGATGTTGATGTACGGGTACCGGGTGACGTTCACCGCGCCGTGGCGGCCGGCGGCGTCGGCGGCGACGACGGCCATCTGCCGCACGGCGTCCCATTGCGCCGGCTCCAGCATGCCTTCGTCCAGCGAGATGCCCATCGAGAAGGTGGTCATGTCGTCGGTGTCGTCGACGTAGTAGGTGCCCTGGTGGTGGAGGTCGATCATGTAGTGCGGCTTGAAGTCGGCCCATAGGTACCAGTGCGCCTGCGATTCCACGGCGCGGTGCCGGGTGTAGTTCTGGAACACCGACTCCGGCAGCGGCGACAGGCCCCGTCCCACTCGGATGGTGTTGACGAGATCGAAGGCCTCGCGGTCGACACCCCAGTCGCGGTTGAGGTCGATGCGGTGGGTGGTGTCCTGGCGGATGTAGGCCTCGTATCCGTCGGGATTGTAGAGCGGGATGATGACGAACGTGATCTCGTCTAAGACGGCCCGGGCGTGTTTGTTGCCGGTGGCGAGGTGTTTGAGGAAGGCCAGCGACGCCTCGGCGCCGTAGGGCTCGTTGCCGTGGATGCGGCCCTGGATCCAGACTCGGGTGTCGCCGGTGCCGATGTGGGCGACGCTGAGTGAGCGCCCTTCTCCGCTGACGCCGATCTCTTCGACGGTGACGGCGCCCTTGCTGCGCGCTTCGATCGCGCGAAGTTCGGCTTGGACGTCGTCGTAGCTCAGTAGTGACGAGCGGTTCGGGTCACCTTGATTGGGTGGGACGTGTGGGCCGCCGGGGTTGGCGGAGGCCGCGGTAGCGACGGCGACCGACCCAGCGAGCAGTGTGAGGACCATCAACCAGACGCTCAACATCGGATGACGACGGCGCGGACGGCTCATGGAGATCCCTTCTGTCGGTTGTACACCAACGAATCATCGGGCCTATGACGTATATCACGCGGCCGTCACGAAAAGTCAATACCGTGCCCACGGTGAGTGACATATCCACTAGTGCGGACACATGAGAAGGCCCGCCTGCCAAGGAAACAGCAGGCGGGCCTTTCACCTCGGCGCCGACCCCCGCGGGATCGCGAATACGTGCGGCGTCAGGCGCAGGGTGCGGTGTACTCGAACGCGTCAGCGGTCTCGCCGGTCACTCCGGCTTCGACCGGCGTGACACCGAGCGCGGCGTCGTCGTCCGGCCGGTTGATCACCGCGGTCCGGATCGCACTCTCGTCCCGGTCACCGCCGAACGTCGCGTCCGGCAGCATGCCTTCGTAGTCAACCTGCAGACCGTCGACGACGGACCGCAGCCCGGCCCGGGTCAGGTCCTCGTTGGCCACAGCCGCTTCCAGAGCCGCCTTGATCGGGTACGACCACACCCAGCCGAAGATGAAGCCCTCGTTGTCCGGCAAATTGTCGCCTACCGTCTCCCGCATCGCCTCGTGGCCAGGGGTGTCCGCCTCCCAGCCTTCCCACGGGGCGATGTGCAGGTAGGCCGCCTTCAGCGCGTCGGCCGCCGGCGACCCCAGCAAGGCCGGGTTCCACGTCGGTACCGACCCGAGGAACTGACCCTCGAAGCCGTTCGCCATCGAACCGCCGACGATCGCCGCGGCCTCCGCCGGGCCAACCGCCAGCATAACAACGTCCGCCCCGCTACCGACGACCTGCCCGATCGCCGCGTCTTGTGAGCCGACGACGGCATCCGGCGCCGTCTCGACCCAGCCGACGAACTCGGCGTCGTTGGCCTCGGCCCACGCCTCGACCCCGGCAGCCGAGTCACCGCCGTAGTCACCCGGGTATCCGACGGCCAACACCGACGACGGCGGGGCCACGTTGCCACTCACCCAGTCCAGCCCGATCTGCGACTCGATGCAGTACGAATAACCCGACTCCAGGATCAACCCTTGATCGGCGTCCTCGAAGTGCCACCCGGACCACCATGTCGCCGGTGCGCCGATGACGTTGTCGCTGTCCATGTCGGACAGGATCGCCTCGGTCGGCTCGGTGCCAAGGGTCTGTGCCAACGCCAGCACGTTCGGTTCGATCTCCCGGTACCGGGCGCTGTGTTCCTGCGGGTCGTACAGGGTGTCGCGGGTGTAGGTGGAGATGTCGACGTCGAACCCGCCGATCCCGCCGTCCTCGTTCACTCGCTGCCAGAAAGCCTCCTGGCCAGCGGTGATCGGGATGGCCAGCGCGGCGAACGGCCCCTCGCTGAGGTCGGACAGCACCCCCAGGTAGATACACCCGTTGTCGGGGTTGACGCCGGCCGGACACGCCTCCTCGGTCACGCCGAGGTCGAACGCCAGCCCGTCGGGCTCGTCCTCCGGCGGATCGTCGGGATCATCCGGGTCCTCTTCGACGGTGCCCGGGTCGTCCGGCTCACCGTCGTCGTCGTCCACCGCGCAGCCGGCCGCGACCAGGGCGACCACCCCGAACGCGGCGACCATGCCCCGTGCCTTGCTGCTCGTCATTGAGCTCACCTTCTCTCTGTTTGGTTAATGCGAGAACGGCCACGCTTTCCAGTAGTTGCGTGCCCTGACCCACAGGCCGTAGAGGCCGCGTGGCTCCAACACCAGGAACAGCACGATCAGCGCGCCGAACAGCATCGTCTGAAGCTGGAAAACGGAGAAGACGCCGGTACCCGGGCTGGTGGAGATGAATGGGACGACGTCGGCGAGCTCCGACACCAAGCGGGGCATGAGCACGACGAACATCGCTCCGAGAATGGAACCGCTGATGGTGGCGATCCCGCCGATCAGGATGACGGCGAGGAAGTCGATGGAAAGGAACAGGTTCCAGCTGGTGGGCGTGACCCGCCCGATCACCAGCACCAGCAATGCACCGGCGATACCGGCGTAGAACGACGAGATGGTGAACGCCAGCGTTTTGGTGCGGCGCAGCGAGACCCCCATGACGGCGGCGGCGACGTCGCGGTCCCGGACGGCGGCGAAGGCCCGGCCGAGCTTGGACCGGGTGAGGTTGCGCGCCGCGATAGCCATCACTAGGAAGATCGCGAAGCAGACGAAGTAGAAGACGTCTTCACGGGACAGGATGTAGCCGAAGAGGTGGTACCGGCCGCTGAGGTCGACGCCGAACAGTACCGGCTCGGCCGGCGCCCGGCCCACACCCGCTCCCCCGGTGATCGAGCGTGCTTCCTTGAAGACGTGTTCCCCGATGAACACGAGACCAAGGGTGAGGATGGCCAAGTACAACCCCCGCACCCGGGCCGCCAGCGGCGCCACCACCAGCCCCACGACGGCTGGCACGATCCCGGCCAGGGGCAACCAGATGGCCATGTCCAGGCCGAGGCCAACCACCCGGTCGGTGCTCTCGCCGCCGAACACTGCGGCCGTGTAGGCGCCCAGTCCCATGAAGAACGCGTGTCCCAGCGACACCTGGCCGGCGTAACCGGTGATCAGGTTGAGCCCGATCCCGCCGATGGCGAAGATGAACACCGTCGTCAGCAGGCTGGTCAGGTCGCGGCTGAGCAGGAACGGAAGCACCAGCACCGCGGCCACCAGGGCCAACGTCCAGGCGCGTTTGGCCGGGGTGTTCCAGATCGCCTGATCAGCCGCGTACGACGTGTACAGCTGCGGCCGCCCGCGGACCCGGCTCCGCGGCCGTCGCCGTGCGCCGTCACCGCCACCACCACCGCCGCTAGGCACGTCCGCACCACCGCGCGCCGCGCCGTCCACCTGCAGGCTCATACCCGCTCCACCTCCCGGGTGCCGAACAGGCCGTACGGCCGGAACACCAGCACGATGATCATGATCACATAGGGGACGACGACGTCGAAGTTCGCGCCGAGCCAGGCCGCGTATTGCGGCTGATACGTCCGGGTCAGCGCCTCGGCTACCCCGATGAACAGGCCCGCATAGACCGCCCCTTTGATGGAGTCGAGGCCTCCCACGATGATCACCGGGAGTGCCTTCAACGCGACCAGAGCCACCACGGCCTCGAACCCGCCGGCCGCGGTGCCGATGAGCATGCCGGCCAGGGCCGCTAGAGCCGCCGAGATGGCCCACGCGAGGCCGAAGATCCGACCGACGTTGACGCCCTGGGCGAGTGCGACCTCCTGGTCCATGGAGGTCGCGCGCATGGCCAGCCCCAGCCGCGACCGGGTCAGGAACAGACCGACGATCGCGATCGCGAAGAGCGAGATGACGATCTTGGCCAGGTCTACCTGCGCGACGCTCACCCCGAACAGCGATGCCCGCTCCAGCCCCCACGGGTCGCCGACGGTACGCACCTGGGCGCCGATCAGCCGGTGCGCGACGACGAACAACACGATGAACACACCCACGGTGACCATGGCGGCCGCGAATGGCTGCTTGCCCACCATGGGCCGCAACGCCACCCGCTCCGTAGCCAGTCCGATCACGGCCAGCACGGCCATGGCGGCGAGCACCGCCAGCGGGAACGGCACCCCAACACTCGTCGCGAACACCGAGGTGAAGTACGCCCCGAGGATCATCAGCGCCGGCTGCGCGAAGTTGATCACCCCGGTGGCCCGGTAGATGATCACGAAGCCGACGGCGAGCAGCGCGTAGGTGCTGCCGATGCCCAGCCCGCGGATCAGCCCGGAGGAGATCAGCTCGGTCATGCCGGCACCTCCGAGCTGGCCGGAGTGTGCACCTGAGCGAGGTCGCCGCCGGCGAACTTGGTGGTGCCGCCGTACATGTCGTCGATCAGGTCGCCGAACCGGTCGTGCAATGTCGCCCGCTTCACCTTCTGCGTCGCGGTCAACTCCCCGTCGTCGTGATCGAGTTCTTTGGGGAAGGTGCGGAACTTACGGACCTGCTCCACCCGGGCGAAGTCGGCGTTGACCTGTTTGATCACACCCTGGATGAGCTCGAGGACCTCCCGTTTCTCGATCAGGTCCCGATACGTGGTGTACGTGAGGCGGCGCCGCTGGGCCCAGTTTCCGACCGTTTCCAGCTCGATACCGATCAGCGCGGTGAGGTACGGCTGGCGATCGCCCACCACCACCGCCTCCTTGATGAACGGCGACGTCTTGAGCGCGTTCTCGATCTCCGACGGGGCGATGTTCTTGCCACCCGCGGTGATGATCACGTCTTTGATCCGGTCGACGATCTTCAGATGGGTGCCGTCGACCCATTCACCGACGTCGCCGGTGCGCAACCACCCGTCGGCGTCGAGCACCTCGACGGTCTTGTCGGGTTTGTTCCAGTAGCCGGCGAAGTTGCCCGGATGCCGGGTCATGATCTCCCCGGTGTCGTCGTCGAGGCGTACCTCGGTTCCCTCATGGGCTTCGCCGACGGTGCCGAGTTTCACCCGCGCACCCCGGTTGCCGGTGGCGACGGCGGAGTTCTCCGTCATGCCGTACGCCTCCCGGATGACAACACCGATGCCGAAGAAGAACCGCAACACCTCGGGCGCGATCGGCGCCGCACCCGAACCGCAGGCGCGAACCTTGCGCAGCCCGATCCGGTCCCGCAGGGCGCGGAACAGCAGCGGATATCCCAGCGCATACAGCAGTTTGGCGCGCACCGAGCGGCGCCCCTCGTGCCGCACGATGTCGTCGGCGATCCGGTCGGCCAGCGCCCGGCCCACCCGATAGGCCAGCCGTTTCACCCGCGACGCCGAACTCATCCGGATCTGGATCCCGGCGTGGATCTTCTCCCAGATGCGCGGGACTCCGAAGAAGAGGGTCGGCTGGACCTCACGCAGGTTGGCCACCACGGTGTCGATCGACTCGGCGAAGTGCACCGTCGTCCCGGCCGCCGCGTTCACCCAGATCGTCGCCGCGCGCTCGACGACGTGACACAGCGGCAGGTAGGACAACGTCACGTCGCTCTCGCGCGGTGCCGGGTCGTACAGCCCTGGTCCGCCGCCGAGCACGTCGGTGGCGAACGAGACGTTGCGGACGGTGAGCATGGCCCCTTTGGGTGGCCCCGTGGTGCCCGACGTGTAGATGAGGGTGACGACGTCGTCCGGGCCGGCCGCCGCCGTGGCGTCGTCGAGCAGCGTCGGGTGCTCAGCTTGATGTGCCCGGCCACGTTCGATGAAGTCCGGCCAATGCAGCAGCTTCGGGTTGGTGTATTCGCGCACCCCGCGCGGCTCCAGGTAGACGATCCATTCCAGGTCGGGACACTGATCTTCCACCGCTAGCGCTTTGTCGACCTGCTCCTGATCTTCGGCGATCAGGACCCGGGCACCGGAGTCGCGCAGCAGGTAGGCCACCTCGGCTGGTGGGTTGGTGGAGTACAGCCCGACGCTGATCGCCCGGATCGCCACACAGCCGACGTCGGTGTAGAGCCATTCGGGGCGGTTCTCGGAGTGGATCCCGACCCGGTCGCCCGCACCGACGCCGAGCGCCGCCAGCCCGTGGGCGACGAGTTGTGCGTTGTCCCAATACTCCCGCCAGGTGATGTCTTGCCAGATGCCGAACCGCTTCTCCCGCAGGCAGACCCGGTCCGGCTGGCGGTCCGCCCACGTGCGGATCCGGTGCGGGATGGTGCGCCAGGTCTCGCCGGTGGTGGCCGCCGTGGTGTTCATGACGCCTCGCCCAGGTACGCCTTGATGACCGCGGGGTCGCTCTGCACCTGTCCCGGCGGCCCCAGGGCAATGTGCTGCCCGAAGTCGAGAACCAGTACTCGATCGGCGATGTCCATCACCAGCCCCATGTCGTGCTCGACCATGATCATGGTGACGCCGAGCTCGGTGCGGATGTCGAGGATGAACCGGGCCATGTCCTCGGTCTCCTCCACGTTCATGCCGGCCACGGGCTCGTCGAGGAGCAGCAGGCGCGGCGCCATCGCCAGCGCCCGGCCCAGCTCGACCCGCTTCTTCAGCCCGTACGGCAACATCCCGACCAGGCTGCGCCGGATCGCCTCGATCTCCAGGAAGTCGATGATGTCCTCGACGACGCGGCGGTTCTCGATCTCGGAGCGTTTGGCCCGGCCGGCATACACGAGGGCGGACAACGTGCCGTACCGCAGGTGCTGATGCCGGCCGAGCATGAGGTTCTCCAGCACCGTCAGGTTCTCGAACAGCTCGATGTTCTGGAACATCCGGGCCATCCCGAGCCGGGCGATGTTATCGGGCCGCCGCCCCCGCAGCTCCTCGCCGCCGAACCTCATGCTGCCGGCCTGTGGCCGGTACACCCCGGACAGGCAGTTGAAGATCGAGGTTTTGCCCGCGCCGTTCGGGCCGATCACGGCGAACAACTCGCCCGGATCGACACTGAAGCTCACCTGATCGATCGCGGTCATGCCGCCGAAGCGCAGCGTCAGGTCAGCGACCTCGAGCAATGGAGCATCAGTCACGACAACCACCTCTTCCGGCGCTTGTAGTGTTTGATGTCGCGGAACGAGACCGCCCCTTCGTCGGCGAGGCCGAGGTAGAACTCGCGGATGTCGTCGTCGGCTCGCAGCTCCTCGGCTGGTTTATCCATGACGATCTTGCCCGTTTCCAGCACATAGCCGTGGCGGGCCACCGACAGCGCCATGGCGGCGTTCTGCTCCACCAGCAGCACAGCGGTGCCCTGCTCGTTGATCTCCACGATCAGCTCTTTGATCTGTTGCACCATCCGCGGAGCGAGACCGAGGCTCGGCTCGTCGAGCAGCAGGTACCGGGGTTGAGCCATGAGCGCGCGCCCGATGGCGAGCATCTGTTGCTCGCCGCCGGAGAGGTAACCCGCCACCTGGGTGCGCCGCTGGGCCAGCACCGGAAACAGTCCGTACACCCGCTCGAGGCCGGCACCGACGGCGTCCCGTGCGGCCGTGTGCGCTCCGATGCGCAGGTTCTCCTCGACGGTGAGTTCGGCGAGGATCCGCCGGCCCTCCATGACCTGCCCGATGCCGGCCGCGACCGTGCCCGGAGCGTCGAGGTGGTCGATGCGCATGCCATCCAAGGTCACCCGGCCTCGGGTGATCGAGCCGCGGTGGATGTCGAGCAGGCCGGTGATAGCCCGCAACACCGTCGTCTTTCCAGCACCGTTGGCCCCGAGTAACGCCACGATTTCGCCGCTGGGAATCTCGAGCGTGACACTCTTGAGAACGAGGATGACGTCCTCGTAGACGACGTCGAGATTCTCGACTGCGAGCACTCTGCCCCCGTTTCGTCGCCCTACCGGTTGTCACCCGCCGGCAGGCGTCACTAGACGTGATCGACTAGCTCCGCCCGCTGTGCCGTGTAGGTTTCCTACTCGCCAGTAGGTTGCGGTGTCAATGCTTGTTACGCAGATGTGGCCGCAGGCGGAGATTCTGTGATGTGGGCCAGGACCTTGGCGAGCTGACCTGGGCAGCCCAGTCGACCTTGATCACGTGCGACTTTCTCCCCACATCGGGGGTGTAACTCGCACATGATCAAGTAACGACGCGAGAACGTGCCCTCACGAACGCCCGAGCCAACGACGACGTACTCAGCGCCGGCGATCGCGCGACCACTTGAAGTGGACGAAGATCCGCCCGAAGTTGTCAGAGTCCTTCTCCACGCGGTGATACAGCTCTTTGATCTCCTTCTGCTGGAGGAACCGGAGCACCCGCTTCTTCAGCTGCCCCGACCCCTTGCCAGGGATGATCTCGACAACCTTGATCCGCTTCGACACGGCTTCGTCGATGACGGCCCGCAACTGGCGGTCGATCTCGTCGCCGCGGTTGTAGACGTCGTGTAGGTCGAGTTTGAGCTTCACCTCAAGCATCGTCACCTGCACCAGCCGCGTTGCGCAAGCCGCCAAGCGCCCAACTGGTCCGGACCAGCCCATGTTAGGCGACGATCAGAGCCGCAAATCCACCGGGCCACGACACCCGAGCGCACAGCGCTGGTCGCGGATTTCGGACATCAGCGAAACCTCCTCTGAAACCGGTTTCTGGCCGGGCGGAAAAACCCGCCGTGCCGAATGCTTGACGCTCCCGTGATAAACGCGTAACACTGGGTTGCGTAGTGCAGAACGGTTTCTTATTAAGCAACCCGCCTGCATTCACCAGCACATTTACATCAAGAGAGCGGGGCGCCCTGCGCCCACATCACGTCATCCGAACCCCTCCTACACCTACGTCCACGCTGCGCCGAAGGGGGCGACATGACCGACCTGCTCGGGCCACAGTTCACGGAGACAGCGGTCACCGCACCGCCGGCCCACACCCCACACGCAACACCGGCCGGCCCCTCGCCGGCCCCGCAGATCCTGCTCTACCCACGGCTGCGCAAGTCGCCGTACTTCTGGAAGTCGCGGGCCCACGGCGTAGCGATGTACAGCGTCTACAACCACACGTACCACCCGCGTCACTACGGCGACCCGGTTGCCGAGTACTGGCACCTGCTCAGCGACGTCACTCTGTGGGACGTCGGCGTCGAGCGCCAGCTGGAGATCTCCGGTCCGGACGCCTTCGAGTTCACCAACTACCTGGTCCCCCGCGACCTCAACAAGTGCGCCGTGGGCCAATGCAAGTACGTGTTCATCACCGCCCCCGACGGCGGCATCATCAATGACCCGATCCTACTGCGGGTCGAGGAGAACCGGTTCTGGCTCTCCCTGGCCGACAGCGACGTACGCCTCTGGGCGCTCGGCCTGGCCCACGCCGGCCGCTGGAACGTCGAGATCAAAGAGGTCGACGTCGCGCCGGTGCAGGTCCAGGGACCGAAGTCGAAGGACGTGATGGTCGACCTGTTCGGACCGTCGATCCTCGACATCCGGTACTACGACCTGCACAACTACACCCTCGACGGCATGGACGTCGTGGTCAGCCGGACCGGCTACACCAGCGAGGTCGGCTACGAGATCTACCTCTACAACGCCACCGAGAACGCCGCTCGCCTGTGGGACGCGGTGTGGCAGGCTGGCCAGCCACATGACCTGCGGGTCATCGGACCGTGCCACATCCGCCGGATCGAAGGCGGCATGCTTGCCTACGGCTGCGACATCACACTCGACACCAACCCCATGGAGGTCGGGTACGACTACCGCTGGATGGTCGATCTCGACCAGGAAGCGGACTTCGTCGGCAAGCAGGCACTCCAACGTGTCCGCGACACCGGTGTATCCCGCCTGATGGTGGGGCTGGAGATCGACGGCGACCCGCTGGGTTCGTTCAACGACGGATCGATGATCGAGCCGTTCCCGGTGCTCTCCCCGTCGGCCACCCACCGCGAGGTGATGGGCACGGTCACCAGCGCCTGCCACTCGCCGCGGATGGAACGCAACATCGGCCTGGCGATGGTGCCGATGGAGTTCACCGCCCTCGGCACCAACGTCGTCGTCGAGACGCCGTCGGGGCTTCGCGGCGGCGTGGTGGTGGAGAAGCCGTTCATCGATCCAACCAAACGCACTCCGAGGTCGTGACCGGGCGGCGCGAGCAGGTGGTGATACACCATGAGGCACCACATCCCCGGACCACGCCCCGACCGGCAGCGCCGCCGGATGTTGCTCGACACCGCGCGCTTCGAGATTCTGCCGCTGCCCGGCGGCGCACCGAACCTCGGCGGCCTGCCGCGCGGCGCGACGGTCACCGTCACCGCCTCACCCCGGCTTGGTGTGCAGGCCACCGTCGATCTCGCGGCCGCACTCGCGGAGAGCGGATTCACCGCCGTTCCCCACTTGGCGGCTCGCCGGTTCACCGGTGAGGACGAACTCGACGCGGCGCTGCGCCGATTTCACGACGCCGGCGTACGAGAGGTGTTCGTCGTCGGCGGCGACACCACTACCCCGGCCGGCCCGTTCGTCGACGGCCTGAGCCTGCTGAAGGCCATCGACAGCGCCGGATACCGGTTCGACCGGATCGGTGTGCCCTCCTACCCGGAGGGCCATCCGACCATCGACGACGACACCCTCTGGTCCGCTCTCGCGTCGAAGCAGCACTACGCCACCTACACCGTGACTCAGATGTGTTTCGACGGCCGGGCGGTCACCCGGTTCATCCGGGCCGCCCGGGTACGTGGCATCACCTTGCCCGTCGTCGCGGGGATGCCTGGTGTCGTCGCGCCGGCCAAACTCCTCCGGGTGGGCCTGCGCATCGGGGTGGGCGACTCCCTCCGGTTCGTGCGCGGGCATCAGTCAGTGGCCAAGCGGCTCCTGCGCCCGCTCGGCTACCGGCCGGACACCCTGATGCGGCAACTGGCCGCCGACCAGCAGGTGACGGGACTGCACTTCTACACGTTCAACGAGATCGCCGCGACGCTGCGCTGGTTGGAGCAGCAACGCCGGTCCACCACAAGAGAGGAGGTGGCCTCCAATGACCATGCCGTCTGACCTGGACATCTCGCGTAGTGCCGTCACCCTGCCGCTCGATCAGGTCGCCGCCGGGATGGGCATCGGCGACCACCTCATCGAACCCTACGGCCGGGCCGTCGCCAAGGTTTCCCTCGACACCATCGGCGCGGTGGCGCATCGGCCGCGGGGCCGCTACGTCGTCGTCACCGCCATCACCCCCACCCCGCTCGGCGAGGGCAAAACCACAACAACCGTCGGTCTCGGCCAGGCGTTCGGGGTGCTGGGGCAGCGTGGTGTGATCGCCATCCGGCAGCCGTCGATGGGGCCGACGTTCGGTATCAAAGGCGGCGCCGCGGGCGGCGGGTACGCCCAGGTGGTCCCCATGGAGGCGCTCAACCTCCACCTCACCGGCGACATGCACGCGGTCACTGCCGCTCACAACCTGCTGGCCGCCATGGTGGACAACCACCTGTTCCAGGGCAACCGGCTAGGTATCGACCCGCAGACGGTGACGTGGCGCCGGGTGTTAGACGTCAACGACCGCGACCTGCGCCAGATCGTCACCGGGCTGGGCCCCCGGGCCGACGGGAGCCCCCGGCAGACCGGCTTCGACATCACCGCCGCCAGCGAGGTCATGGCGGTGCTGGCGTTGTCGGCGTCGCTGCAAGATCTGCGGGAACGGCTCGCTCGGATCGTCGTCGCCTACAGCTACGACGGGGAGCCGGTCACCGCCGAGATGCTACGTGCGGCCGGGGCGATGACGGTGATCCTGCGGGAGGCGATCAAACCGAACCTGATGCAGACCGCCGAACGCACGCCGGTCCTGGTGCACTGTGGCCCGTTCGGCAACATCGCCCACGGCAACTCGTCGATCATCGCCGACCGGATCGGCATCCACGCCGGCGACTACCTGATCACCGAAGCCGGTTTCGGCGCGGACATGGGTGCCGAACGGTTCTTCAACATCAAATGCCGGATATCGGGGCTGGTGCCGGATGCCGCCGTCATCGTGGCGACGGTGCGCGCGCTGAAGGCGCATTCCGGGAGGTACACGGTCAAGGCCGGCCGGCCGCTGCCTGAGGAGTTGCTGGAAGAGAACCCGGCCGACGTCTTCGCGGGAGCGGCCAACCTGCGCCGGCAGATCGCCAACGTCCGGCTCCATGGAGTAACACCCGTGGTTGCGGTGAACGCCTTCCCCACCGATCACCCGAGCGAGCGGCAGGCCATCCTCGACGTCGCCGCGGAGGAGGGCGCCCGCGCGGCGGTCAGCACCCATTTCACCGAGGGCGGCAAAGGTGCGGTACATCTGGCCGAGGCGGTTGCCGAGGCGTGTGCGGAACCGTCGGACTTCCGCTTCTTGTACGACGACGACCTGCCGCTGATCGGCAAGATCGACACGGTCGCCCGCGGCGTGTACGGCGCCGACGGCATCGACGTCGCCCCGGCCGCGCAGCGCCAGCTCGACACGTACGAGCGGCTCGGATTCGGGTCGCTTCCGGTCTGCATCGCCAAGACGCACCTGTCGCTGTCGGCCGATCCGGCGCTGAAAGGGGCACCCCGTGGCTGGCGGCTGCCGGTGCGAGAGGTGCGTGCCTCCGTCGGCGCCGGGTTCATCTACCCGATCTGCGGCGACATGCGCACCATGCCCGGCCTTTCGTCGGCTCCGGCCGCCGAACGTATCGACATCGACGCTCACGGCAACATCGTCGGCTTGACATAACCGTCCAAACACCCGGAGGGAGGACGTCGACATGACCTCGACCACCCTGCCAGAACGCGCCGACGTGGTAGTGATCGGTGCCGGTATCGTCGGCAACTCTCTCACCTACCACCTGGCCGAACGCGGCTGGCGCAGCATCGTGCTGTTGGACAAAGGCCCGTTGCCCGACCCCGGGGGCTCCACCGGGCACGCGTCGAACTTCATCTTCCCGGTGGATCACTCGAAAGAGATCACCGCGCTGACGCTGGACTCGATGCGGCAATACGAGAAGCTCGGCGTGCTCACCACCTGCGGCGGCATCGAGATCGCCCGGACCACCGAACGGGAGGAAGAGCTGCGACGACGGATGTCGTCCGCGACCGCCTGGGGGATCGACGCCGAACTGATCAGCGCCGCACGCGCCGTCGAGCTGGTGCCGTTCATGAGCCGCGACGTCATCCGGAGCGCGTTCTGGACCCCGTCGGTCGCCGTCGTCGATCCGCTGCAGGCCGGTGTGCTGATGCGGGAGCAGGCCGCGGCGATGACCGAGCTCACCGTGTCGGCGAATACCGAGGTGCTCGACATCCAGACCGCCGGCGGCCGGGTCCGCAAGGTGATCACCGACCGGGGTGACATCGAAGCCGGAGCCGTCGTCATCGCCTGCGGCGTGTGGAGCCCGCGGATCGCCCGGATGGCCGGGGCGAGCATCCCGTTGACCCCGGCGGTGCACCAGATGATCGACGTCGGCCCGATCCCTGAGCTGGCCGAGACCGGCGTGGAAATCGCCTACCCCATCGTGCGCGACATGGACCCGTTCATGTACGAACGGCAGAGCGGCGCCGACCTCGAGATCGGCTCCTACGCCCACCGCCCCATCCTGCACGATCCGGACGACATCCCGTCACTGGCGGCCGCCCAGCTCTCCCCCACCCAGCTGCCGTTCACCCACGACGACTTCGACCCGCAGATGGAGGATGCGCTGGAGTTGTTCGGCCCCATCCTCGACCGGGAAGACGTCGGGGTCCGGCACGCCATCAACGGACTGTTGTCGCTGACGCCGGACGGCGGACCACTACTGGGTGAAACCCCCGAGGTGCGTGGCCTGTGGTCGGCCGCCGCGGTGTGGATCAAGGAGGGCCCCGGCGTCGGCCGGGCACTCGCCGACTGGATGACCGACGGCGCCACCGAGATCGACCTGCACGGCGCCGACATCACCCGTTTCTACCCGCACCAACGCAGCCGCGCCCACGTCCGTGCCCGCACGTCGGAAGGGTTCAACAAGACCTACGGCATCGTCCACCCGCGTGAGCAGTGGGCATCGTCGCGCCAGCAACGGCTGTCCCCGTTCTACTCCCGCGAGCAAGAGCTGGGGGCGGAGTTCTTCGAGGTAGGCGGCTGGGAGCGGCCCCAGTGGTACAACTCGAACGCGGATCTCGTCGACGAGTTCGGGGTAGCCGACCGGCCACACGAGTGGGACCGACGCTGGTGGTCCCCCATCGTCAACGCCGAACATCTGGCCATGCGGGCCCGCGGCGCCATGATCGACCTGACCGCGTTCGCCCAGTTCGAGGTGTTCGGGCCGAGCGTCGTCGACTACCTACAACGGATGATCGTCGGGCAGGCCGACCGGCCGGTCGGGCGGCTCATCTACACCCCCGTGCTCGGGCCCGGCGGCGGGTTCCGCAGCGACCTCACGGTGGTGCGGCTCGACGAGCACCGGTACCGGATCATCACCGGCGGCGCCGACGGCGCCCGCGACCGGGCCTGGTTCACCCGTCACCTGCCGGGCGACGGCTCGGTCGGATTCGTCGACCTCACGTCGGCGGTGTGCACGCTGGGCCTGTGGGGACCACGCGCCCGCGACGTGCTCGCCGAGGTGACCGAGGACGACGTCGGCGACGCGGCCTTCCCGTTCGCCACCGCGCGGCACCTCCACATCGGCACCGTGCCGGTGCTCGCGCTACGGGTCTCCTACGTTGGCGAACTCGGGTGGGAGCTACACGCCCCGTTCGAGCAGGGCGGCGCGGTCTGGGACGCGGTCGCCGAAGCCGGGCGCGCACACGGCATCGTCCCGGCCGGCATCGGTGTCTACGGCACCACCGGGCGGATCGAGAAGGGCTACCGGCTCATGGGTGCCGAACTGGACGGGGAATACAACCCGGTGGAGGCGGGGCTGGCCGCACGCCGGGTCAAGGAGGCGGACTTCATCGGCAAGGACGCCTACGTGCGGGCCCGGGAGCGGCCCCAGGCGGCGGCGATGTGCACCCTGACCGTCGACGACCACCACGACTCCACCGGGCGGCTGCGCTACCCCCAGGGCGGCGAACCCATCCTGACTCTGGACCGGACCAGGATCACCGACCGGCTGGGCCGACCGTCGTACGTCACCACTGCCGGGGCCGGCCCGTCGGTGGGTGCGTACCTGCTGATGGCGTATCTACCCGTCGAACACGCGGTAGAGGGCACGTCGTTGCTGGTGCAGTACATGGGTGAGTACTACCCGGTCACCGTCGCCCGCACCGACCGCACTCCCCTCTTCGACCCGGACGACTCCCGCATGAAGGGGTGAGGTGAGTGGCCATGCGGATTCTGGTGTGCGTGAAGCGGGTGCCCGCCTCCGGTGGTGCTCCGCAGCTGAACGCCGACGGTCTCGACGTCCGGCACCTCGCCTTCACCGTCAGTCCGCACGAGGAGTGCGCCATCGAGGAGGCCGTGCGGCTCGTCGCCGAACATGGCGGCAGCGTCACGGTCCTGACCGTCGGGCCGGTCGAGGCCGACGAGCAGCTGCGCTACGCCATCTCCATGGGCGCCGACGACGGCGTACTCGTCGACACCGGCACCGGCGAGCTGGACCCGCAGGCCACCGCGGCGGTGATCGTCGACGCCGTTGGTGACCTCGAGACGGCCGCCGGACCATTCGACCTGATGTTCTTCGGCAACGAGTCACCCGACGCCGGCCACTACCAGGTGGGCGTCCGGGTCGCGGTGGCAACCGGGCGGCCCATGGTAGGTGGGGTCAAAGGTATCGAGGTGGACCCCGGCTTGTCTCGGGTGAGGCTGCGCCGGGACGTCCCGGCCGGGGTCGAAGTCTACGAGACGCCGCTGCCCGCTGCCGTCGCGGTGAAGGAAGGGCTGAACCTCCCGCGGTATCCGAGCATGCGTGGCCGGCTACGTGCCCGCAAGGCCTCGGCAACCGTGGTGCGCGCGGCGGTGTCGGCCGGTGGGCTGCGCAAGGTGAGGTTGCGGCTACCTGAGGAGAAGCAGTCGGAGACGGTGCTCCTCGGACATGGCGCGGCCGCCGCACCGGCCGTCGTCGACGTTCTCCAGGAGTTGGAGGTGCTGTGACGGGCGTGGCACGCCAGGGCGCTCCACAAAGCCGGCATTTCGGGCGCGCTGGCAACACTTCAACGTGCCACGCACTGCATTTCAACGTGCCACGCACTCTGGGGAGAGGTGAACAACGATGGTGCTCGCATTCGTCGACCTCGACGCGGGATCGCTGACGCCGTCGGCGACGGAGACCCTGACCCTCGCGAGGGAACTCGCGAGCACTCGTGGCGAGCCCCTGCGGGCGATGACGTTCGACGATTCCGGCCGGCACGATGACGCACCGACCGCGGCCGAGCTGACCACCTATGGGGTGGTGCGCTGGTTCCGCGTCGCGCACCCGCTGCTCGATGCCTACTCCCCCGAGTTGTGGGGTGCAGCGTCGGCTCAGCTGGTCCGCACGCTGGCCCCGTCCGCGGTGGTCGCGAGCGCCGGTGATCGCACCACCGAGGTCATGGCGCAGACCGCGGCGCGGCTGGATCTACCCCTGGCCGCCAATTGCACCACCATCACGGCCACCGCCAGTGGCGACGAGTGGCGGCTCACCCGAGTCCGCAACGGTGGCATGCTGCTCGAGGACGCTGAACTCGTCGCGTCGACAGCGCTGTTCACGGTGGCCGCCGGAGCGATCGAGCCCGCACCGGCCAGCGTCGTCGGAGACCTGACGACGGAAACCTTCAGCCCGGTTCTTGACGACACCCTCCCCCATGCCCGGGTCATCGAACGCACCACCCGTGGCGACGGCGTCACGCTCGCCTCGGCCCGCGTGGTGGTGTCCGGCGGACGAGGAGTGGGCGGCGCCGACGGGTTCGCCCCGCTGGAGGAGCTGGCGGAGCTGGTCGGAGGCGCCGTCGGATGCTCCCGGGTGGCGACGAACAACGGGTGGCGCCCACACCGCGACCAAGTGGGCCAGACCGGGACCAAGGTGAATCCCGACCTGTACATCGCCTGCGGCATCAGCGGCGCCACCCAGCATTGGGTGGGGTGTATGGGGGCCAAACACATCCTGGCGATCAACACCGATCCGGACGCGCCGCTGGTCAGCCGCGCGACGTACGCCGTCATCGGCGACGTCGGCGAGGTGGTGCCCGCGGTGGTCGCCGAGATCCGCCGCCGAACCCCGAGCCCACTCCCCCTCCCCGCCCCGGGTGTTGGGGCGGATGGGCACGACGGGGACCGCCCCGATCTGTAGACTCGCGCCGTGTGGAGTCAACCAGACACGGCCGGGCAACCGGTCACGTTCAATCCGTAGAACGCGCCATTGCCATCCTCGAATACCTAGCCCGGGCCGATTGGGCGGGTGTCACGGATGTCGGCAACGCCCTCGGAGTCCACAAATCAACGGCGTTTCGCCTGCTCAACACCCTTGAAAGCCGCGGACTGGTAGAGCAGCACATCCAGAGCGGCAAGTACCGCCTCGGCTTTGGCCTCGTGCACCTCGCGCACGCCGTCACCGTCGGCCCCGACGTCACCCGCCAGGCTCAACCAGGATGTGAGTGGCTGGCCCGGCAGAGCGAAGAGACAGTCACACTGTCAGTCCTCGAAGGTAACGAATCGGTGACCATCGATCAGATCCTGTCTACCTCTACCGTGGCCAGCCGCAGCTGGCTCGGCCGGCGGACCCCGCTCCACTGCACCTCGCCGGGGAAGGTGTTTCTCGCCGGCCTCGACGACGCCGAGCGCGAGTCCATCATCGCCGGACCTCACGAGCGTTATACCGACCACACCATCGTCGACCCCAACCAGCTGGCCGAGGAGATCGACCGGGTCCGGGCCGACGGCTACGCCACCAGCAGCGAAGAGTTCGAGGAAGGGCTGAGTGCCGCTGCCGCCCCGGTATACGCCGCCGACGGCTCGGTGATCGCGGCGATCGGCCTGTCCGGTCCGTCATACCGGCTTGAGGGTGAACAGATGGCCCAGGCCGCTCCGCTCGTACGGCAGGCCGCCGAGATGGCCTCAGCCGGGGTGACTCCCCCGTCCGACGAGCCGGCCGAGAACGACAACAACGGGTAGCGCCTAGACGGCGGCGCCCTTACCGCTGAGCGGCTCAGGGGTGTTCGCGCGCTGGATGCCAGGCCGGCAGCTGCCCTGGATCACGCGGATACAATTCTTGGTCGCGACGGACGAGGTCGACCTCACGCGGACCCCAGTGACCGAACGGCGGCTGGGAGAAGTCATACAGCGGGGCGATCAGCCCGTCCCGGCGCATCCTGATGATGGCGTTGTACCAGGCGCCACGGCCGCCGGGGCGATCCGCTTGATACATGGAGCGGCGCAATTCGAGACATGCCGCGGCGAACTCCGGGCTGATCGCCGGAAAGAAGAACTCACTGTGCCAGGCCGACTCATCTCGCATCCCAGCGTCGCCACCGCACGGACGTCGTCCGCCGCCGATGTGACGTGAAGAATCACGGTGTCCCACGGATCCGGCAGCTGAGTCAGTCACACATAGCCGCCCCGTAGCAGGGGGTCATCGGCATCCAGGTCTGGCTCGTCTACGTCGAGACGCGGAAGCGGAGCACCGTCGTCGTCAGTGGTCGGCCAGGTATCGGCACCGGTAGCCTCCGCCATGACCTGCCGCACCTGCCGGAGCATGTCTTCCTCGTCGAGCTGCTGTTCACCCGATTCGATCGAACTCCGTGCGCGGCTCATCGGCTCGCCTGGCTCGCTCATGTTCGTATTACCTCGCATGACCAACACTACGCCTATGGCGGCGGGGTGGCGCGACCCCACATCATTTGTGGTGGGTGACGGCAGAGTTTCCGCGGCTCGCGCTTTTCGGTATAGTAAGCAATTCGCGTCAGAATTTAAAGAATTGCAGAATTAGAAATACGCGAGAGAGGAATTACTATTAACAATAGTGAGCGGCGGCGCCTTCTGTCAAATGACGCCGGTCATTCAGCTTCGGATCCGGTCACGGAGGAGCAGCAGTACGTTTCGTTGCTCTACGACCGCCTCGACCAGCTCCGCACCCGCACCACCGAACGCCTGGCCGAGCTGTACAAACAGCAGGGGTTCAACCACCAAGCGGTGTGGGAACGGGAAGCCTTCGTCGATCGTGAGGTCGAACGCCTCGAGCGGCTCCTCTCCGTCGACCGGGGACTGTGTTTCGGCCGGTTGGACACCCGAGACCACGCCGTCTCGCACATCGGACGGATCGCGCTGGCCGACGACGAGTACAACCCGCTGCTGATCGACTGGCGGGCCCCGGCGGCCGAACCGTTCTACCGCGCCACCGCGGCCAACCCGGGCGAGATCGCCCGGCGGCGGCATATCCGGATCCGCCAGCGAGTCGTCACCGGCGTGGACGACGAAGTCTTCGCCGAAACCTTCGCCGAAACCGCCAGGTCTACCGGAACCGGCGCGCTCAGCGGGGAAGCCGCCCTACTCGCCACGCTCGGCGAACACCGCACCGGACGGATGTCCGACATCGTCGCCACCATCCAGGCCGAACAGGACCGCATCATCCGCTCCCCACTCGGTGGCGTCCTCGTCGTGCAAGGCGGCCCCGGCACGGGCAAGACGGTGGCCGCGCTCCATCGCGCCGCCTATCTCCTCTACACCCACCGCGACCATCTAGAACGCAGTGGCGTCCTGGTGCTCGGCCCCAACGCCACGTTCATGCGCTACATCGAGCAGGTGCTGCCGTCGCTGGGCGAGACCGGGGTGACGCTGACGACGGTCGGCCGGCTGCTCCCCGGCGTCGAAGCTCAGCGTCGTGAACCCGACCACACCGCGATCCTCAAAGGCGATCTGCGGATGGCGTCGGTGGTGGCCGCCGCTGTGCGGCACCACCAACGTGTGCCCCGCTCCCCCGTCCCACTCCACGTCGACGGAACCGCCCTCATTCTCGAGCCGGACGCCGTGCGGACCGCCCGTACCCGTGCTCGACGGACCCGACGGGCGCACAACGAGGCCCGGGCGACGTTCTCCCGCGAGATCCGCACCGTGCTGGCCCGCCAGTATCTCGAACGCTCCGGTCAGGTGGCCGACGACGAAGACGTCACCGACGCCAGGGCCGACCTGGCCGGTGAACCCGACGTGCAGGCGGTCATCGACGACCTGTGGCCAGTGTTGTCGCCGACGCAGCTTCTCACCCGCCTGTTCACCACCCCACGCCTGCTCGCGACCGCACGGACCCTCGACGAACCCGAACGTGCCGCCCTGCACCAACCCGAATACTCCCGTGGTGACGACGTGTGGTCCGAGGCCGACATTCCGCTGCTGGACGAGGCCGCCGATCTACTCGGCGAACCTCCGGATGAGGCCGCACTCGCCGCGGCCCGGCGAGAAGCGCAGGAGCGGCAGGCCGAGGCGCGGTTCGCTCAGGAGATGCTGACCGGTCTCGACCTCGGGTTCCCGGTCGACGCCGCCCAAGTGGCCGAACGCTACCGCGGCGCGACAGCCACCGCCGCCGTCGCCGAACGAGCCGGCGCTGACCGCCATTGGGCCTACGGTCATGTGATCGTCGACGAAGCCCAGGAGTTGTCGCCGATGGCCTGGCGCATGGTGGTGCGGCGGGTGCCGAACAAATCCATGACCGTCGTCGGTGACATCGCGCAGACCACGGCCGCCGCAGGCGCACACTCCTGGGCCGACGTGCTCGACCCACATGTACCCGGCCGGTGGCGGCAGGAGACGCTGACGGTGAACTACCGCACCCCGGCGGAGGTGATGGAGCTAGCCGCCGACGTCCTGCACACCATCAACTCCGACCTCGAGCCGCCGACGTCGGTGCGTTCCACCGGCATCTACCCGCAGGCCAGTCAGGTTCCGGCCGAGAAACTGGCCGACCAAGTGGCGGCCGCCGTCGCGGCTGATATCGATGCCGACCATGATGGCCGGCTCGCGGTCATCACACCTCGCTCGCTAGCTGGCGAACTCCATCGGATGTTGGACACGACGATCGGGGCGACCGTTGCGCTTGGCACCGACGACCCCAGCGCACTCGACGCCCGCGCCGCCGTCCTGACGGTGGAACAGGCGAAGGGGTTGGAATTCGACACGGTGATCGTGGTCGAGCCGGGTGAGATCGTGGCCGAGTCCGCGCGGGGCGCCACCGACCTCTACGTCGCACTGACCCGCCCTACCCAGCGGCTCGACATCATCCACAGCGGCGATCTCCCCACCCCCCTCACCCGGGTGTGCACCTGATCTCCGTTTTGACGCCTGATCGTTTTCATGGCGACGATCAGGTGCGTCGGTGGTGACGACGGCCAGTGGCGACGCGCGGTTGCCGCACCTGATCGTCTCCACGATGTGGGACGCTTGGCGATCAGATGCGCCAACCGTCGCATGGCGTCCGGTAGTGCATCTGATCGCGTCGCAATGGGCGCTACGTGGACGCGCAGGGCGCACGGGTGCCCGCCAACGGACGAGGGCAGCACCGTCGGACGAAGGCCTGGTGCGCTGGCCGCTTGTTGCCGTGGGTGAAATGTCGCAGTTGTGGAGGCGGTCAACGCACCAACCCAGGTCCTGGCACACCGGGCTACCCCGGCAAGCCCCGGACAACCCCCTGGAGTAGTCGGCACCGGCACCCCGCCACATCCGCCCCGCAGGCCACCGCCACATCCGCATAGCACGGTGCCGCCTCGACACGATCAGATGCGCTACCAGACGCCATGCGACGGTTCACGCATCTGATCGCCAACCGTCCCACATCGTGGAGACGATCAGGCGCGGCAACCGCGCGTCGACACTGCCCGTCGCCACCACCGACGCACCTGATCGTCGCCATGAAAACGATCAGGCGTCAAAACGAAGATCAGGTGCACAACGCGGGAGGGGCGTCGCGGGCCAGGGCGACGAGGCGGCTCACCGCGCGGTGGTACTTCTTGCGGTATCCCCCGGTCAACAGCTCCGGCGCGAACAGCCGGTCCAGCCGCACTCCGCTGGCGACCACCGGGACCTCACGGTCGTAGAGGCGGTCGGCCAACACCACTAGACGCAGTGCGACGTTCTGGTCGGCCACGGTTGTCACACCGGTCAGGTACACCTGCCGCACCCCGTCCAGCATCGGCCCATACCGGGACGGATGCACCTGGGCCAGGTGGTCGCAGAGCGTGCTGAAGTCGTCCAGCGTCGACCCAGCCGTGTTGGCGGCGCGCGCAGCGACGGAGTCGTCGCCCGGCGGTTCCGGCGCCGCGGGCAGGCCTCGGTGCCGGTAGTCCTCGCCGTCCACTCGTACCACGGTGAACCGCGCCGCGAGTGCCTGGATCTCGCGGAGGAAGTCGGCGGCGGCGAAACGTCCCTCTCCCAGCTTGTCGGGCAGCGTGTTGCTTGTGGCGGCCAGCCGCACACCGGCTTCGGTCAGCCGGTTCAGCAGGGTGGACACCAACACGGTGTCGCCGGGGTCGTCGAGTTCGAACTCGTCGATGCACACCAGTCGACGCCTCGACAATGCGTCGACCGTCGCTGCGAACCCGAGTGCACCAACCAGGTGGGTCAACTCGACGAACGTACAGAACGTCTTCTGTTCGGCTGGAAGGTCAGCGGCATGCCAGAGTGACGCGAGCAAGTGGGTCTTCCCCACCCCGAACCCACCATCGACGTACATACCGGGCCGGCTGATGTCGGCGGATCGGGCCGGGCCAGACCCGCGTCCACGTCGTCGCCACCACCGGACTGACGACCCACCGACGTCGACGACGGCCCCGGCGAAGGACCGCAGCGCGACAACTGCTTCGTTCTGTGAGGGCTGGGAGGGGTCGGGAATATAGGTGTCGAAGCTGACCGCGGCGAACCGCGGCGGTGGCACCATCTCGGCGATCAGACGGGATGCCGGAACCTCCGGGCGTCGGCTCACCAGCTGATCGGGCACGGTTGACAGGATAGGCCGTCCACCATGGCGTGGTGGTACGGGTGCGGGCCGCCACCCCGCACCACCCCGCACCAAGCCGCACCACCTCGACACGCCCGCCCCGGCACCACTGCAACACCGACGGTCACGTCCCCGTTCTGGTGGAATCGGGGTATGCGCCTGATCTACCCGCCCCGCGGTTCCGCGATGGACCCGGATGCCGATCTCACCCGGCCGGACCGCTTGGCCGCGGCCTACGGATATCCGGACGTCGACGGGCGCCACGTATGGCTGCGAGCCAACATGGTCAGCAGCATCGACGGTGCTGCGCAGGGCCACGATGGCCGTTCCGGAACCTTATCCTCCCCGGCTGACCAGCATGTTCTTGCGTTGTTGCGGGCGCTGGCCGACGTGGTGCTCGTTGGCGCCGGAACCGCCCGTGCCGAGCGCTACGGCCCGGCCGAACCCAACCCACGGTTCGCCGGGCTGCGCGCGGGCCGCTCGGCCTCGCCGCCGATGGCCGTCGTCAGCCGCAGACTGGACCTGCATCCGGCGTCGCCCCTGTTCACGCGCGCCGAAGAGCTGACCGGCTCACCGCAACGCACCATCGTGTTCACCGTCGACGCGGCGCCTACCGATCGGCGCTCCGCGCTGGCCGAGGTCGCCGACGTGATCGTCGCCGGCGACACCGACATCGATCTTCCCGCCGCGATGGCGCACCTGGCCGAGCGGGGCCTGCCGCGGGTGCTGTGTGAGGGCGGGCCACAACTGCTGGCCCACGTGGTACAGGCCGGTGTGCTCGACGAACTCTGCTACACCATGACACCCATGCTCGCTGGCGGCTACGCCACCCACATCCTCGACGGTGCCCCCGTCGACGGCAGCCCGTGGAGGCTTGCCCATGTGATCGAAGCAGACGGCACGCTGCTGACCCGGTGGCTGGCGCCGTCCGGCTAACCGCGCCGCTGGTCGGCCTGTGTGTCTTCCTCGGCTTCGACGACGAGTTCCTCGCTCCACAGCCGCCGCATCTCGGGGCAGTCGCGGAGTAGTTCCGGCAGGGGCCCGACGCCGACGACCCGGCCGCGGTCGAGAATCACCACCTGATCGGCGCGTTCGAGGGCGGCCCGGCGGTGTGACACCACCAGCAGTGCTGCCGGTCCGTGTCCGGCACCGGTGGCCGTGCCGATGCGGTTCCAGAGCCGTCGTTCGGTTTCGACGTCCAATGCCGACGACAAGTCGTCCACCACCAGCAGATCAGGACGGCGCACCAGCGCCCGCGCCGCCGTGGCCCGTTGCACTTGACCACCGGACAGGCGCACTCCACGCGAACCCACCACGGTGTCCATACCTTCGGGCATCGCGGCGACGTCGTCGTCGAAGACGGCCAACTCGATAGCCGCCTCGACACTATCCGGAGGTGCCGGCCAGCCCAGCAGGAGGTTCTCGCGCAGCGATTCGGAGAACAACCGCGGCACCTGGCCGGCGTAGGCCACCCGGTCCGGCACGAGGAAGGTGCCCGGATCGTCGATGGGACGCCCGTTCCACGACACCGATCCGGCGTCGAGCGGCAGCAACCCGAGCAACGCACGGACGAGGGTGGTCTTGCCCGCTCCCACGGCCCCGGTGACCACGGTGAACGTGCCGCGTTTGAGGGTCAGGTCGACGTCGTGTAGACCACGTCCGGCATCGTCGTGCACCACGGTTAATCCCCGCGCCTCGAGAGTCTCGAGTGGGTCGGTGCGCTCCGGGGTGGTGGTCATCGCCGGCGGCGGGTCCGAGTGGAACCAGAAACCGGCATGTTCGGAGAGGTGATCGGCGTCTTCGTGGTCAGCCATCAGCCGGCCCAGCCGCTCGGTGGCTACCGCACCCTGCGGTACCCGGTAGAGCATCCGGCCGAGCACCCGCGGGAGCATGGTCAACCAGCTCACGTAGCTGATGAACAAGGCGAAGTCACCTACGGTGAACTCACCCGTGCGCATCGCCGGGGCCGCCAGCAGCAGCACCAGACCAACACTCACCTCGACGGTGGCGCTCGTCGCGGTGTCGAGCATGTCCATAGCCAGCCGGTCCTTGACCGCGGCATCCCGGCGCCGACGGTTGTGCTCGCGAAGCCGGCGCAGGACGGCCTGCTCGGCGCCGGCGGTTTTGATGGCGAGGACCCCGGCGAACGTCTCTCCGATGTAGGCCGTCACGACCGCGCCGAGTTGCCGGGCCCGCCGGTGGATCCGCGCGATGACGACCCGCAGCATCCGGTTCAGCACGGCGATCACCGTGAGCGGGAGCACGAGCACGACGGTGATGACGGGATCGATGCTGGCCATGATGGCGAAGGCACCGGCGGCGAACAGGATGGCACCAATGAGGTCGACCAACTGGTCGGTCACCATCACTAGATCGTTGACGTCGTCTCTGAACCGGGCCACGGCCTCGCCGGAGGAATGCGGCAACCGGCTCTTCGCTGGCCCCCGTGCGGTGAGGATGGAGCGCAACGTGTTGGCCCGCAGGGTAGTGCCGGCCCCGTTCCACCAGTAGGCCCACAGCACTAGCGCCGACCAGAACAGCCCACCCCGCACCAGCTCCACCGCGACGAACGCCGCGCACAGCCACAACGCCGCGTCCAGCGATGCGGTCCGTTCACCGCTGATCGAGTCGAAGAGCGCCTGCAGTACGAGCCCGCTGAGCAGGGGTGCGACGAAGAGCAGCACCCACAACACACCGCCGCCGAGATACCGGGACGGGGTCACCATGGCCAGCCGTCCGATCACTAGCCACACCCCGCGCGGCCGGTTCATCGGGCCACCCCCGCGGCGTCGAGCTCGGCCCGTCGTCCATACTCCATGACCCGGCCATCGTCGACGACGGCGATCTTGTCGACCCGCGACAGCGACGACAACCGGTGGGCGATCAACACGCCGGTCCGCGCGGCCAGCAGGCGGTCGAGGGCGGCATCGATGCGCAGTTCGGTCGCGGGATCGAGCCGGCTGGACGCTTCGTCGAGCACGACCACGCCGGCGTTGGTGAGGAACGCGCGGGCGAAGGCGAGCAACTGCGCTTCCCCGGCGGAGACCCCTTCACCTTGTGGGCCGAGGACGGTGTCGAGACCGTCCGGCAGCGCATCGAGCCAGTCTTCCAGGCCGACCTCGGCGAGGACGGACCGCAGCCGATCATCGGAGTACCGGTCGGTGTTCGTCTCCGACATGGCGCCGTCGATGTCCGGCGGGACGTCGGCGCTCGCGTCTGGGCTTGCCGTGCTGTCGCTGGCCCGGAACAACGTCAGGTTGTCGCGCACGCTTGCCGCGAACAACTGCACGTCTTGGGTGACGACACAGACCCGCTGGTGCAGGTCGGCCAGGCCGACGTCGCGCAGGTCTACGCCGCCGACGCGCACCGAGCCGGCGGTAGGGTCGTACAGCCGTAGCACCATCCTGGCGATGGTGGTTTTGCCGCTGCCGGTGCGCCCGACCAGTCCGAGGGTCTCCCCCGGTGCCAGGTGGAGGTCGACGTCGGCCAGTATCTGCTCGTCGTCGTCCGGGTAGGCAAACGCGACCCCGTCCATGTCGATGCTGAGCGGACCGACCGGTGGCAACGGCTGTGGGTGTGCCGGCACCGGGAGTGTCCGCTGCTCCGCCAGCAGACCACCCACTCGCGACACCGCGGCCAGTGCCTTCTGATAGTTCTTCAACTGGTCGATGAGCCGCTCGAACGGGGCCCGCACCATCTGCATGTACTGAAACAGCAACACGGCGGTGCCAACGGTGAGAGTGCCGGCGTTGTGTCCCCACGCCGCCATGCCGAGAACCAGCGCGGTGCCGACGGCGAAGGCCACCGTGGTTCCGGCGTAAAGCCCACCGGCGATCCGCTCGGCTCGCAGATCGGCCCGGTAGAGTTCGGCGCTGCTCTGGTGCAATCGGTTGACGACGTGGTGGCCGGCGCCGTTGGCCCGGATGTCTTCCGCGCCGGCCAGCCGCTCCTCCAGCTGACCGAACAAGGCCGCGTGCCGCTGGCGCACGGTAGTGGCCGCGGGCACGGCCAGGCGTTGCGCCCGAACCATGCCAACCACCAGCGCTACGCAGTACACCAGCAATACGGCGCCGATCCGCGGGTCGACGGCGAACACCACGGCCACCACGCCGAACAGCAACAACACGCTGACCACGACGTCGAGCAGGAAGGCGACGACGAATTGTGCGATGGCGTCGACATCTCCGTCGACCCGCTCGATCATCTCGCCCGGTGTGCGCTGGCGGTGATACGCCATGTCGAGGCCGAGCGCGTGCGCCGCGAGTAGTTCACGTAGTCGGTTGGTGCCGTCCCAGGCCAGCCGGCTGGCCAGCCATGCGGTGAGCATCCGGGCGAGTTGACCGGCGACGGCGAACCCCAGATACCCGAGGGCGATGAAGGTCAACAGCCGGAGACCGTCGCCGGCCATCGCGCCGTCGACGAACCGCCGGGTGAACAGCGGCGCCACCAACGGCAGGACGGTAGCCGCCAGGACCGCGAGAACCAGCGCGAACATTGCCCGCCGGCCAGGGCGCAACGTCGAAAGGACCAGCCGGCGGGCGTCGGGATGGGAGGCGTCTAGCTGAGAGTTCATGATCGGAAAATCGATGCTACGTAGCCTTTCGAGGGCCGGCAACGGATTTTCCACCCATCCACCGCGGGACGCCGTCGTTGCTCCGAACGCGCTGGGGACCAGACGGCAGGTGCCTGGCGTCGATCAGCCGGCGAGCACCTCGGCGATGTCGAAGCTGACCGGCTCCTGCAATTGGTCATAGGTGCAGCTGCGCGGGTCACGGTCCGGCCGCCAGCGGCGGAACTGCGCGGTGTGCCGTAGGCGGGTGCCCTGCATGTGGTCGTAGGCGACTTCGACGACCAGTTCCGGCCGCAGCGGCTGCCACGACATGTCCTTGCCGGCACTCCACCGGCTCTGCCCGCCCGGCAGCCGGGTGCTCTCGTGTGCCTCGGCCTGGGCCCACTCGGCCCACGGGTGTTCGGCGACGGTGTCGTCGGACATCCGATACGGCTCGAGCTCGTCGACCAGCTCGGCGCGGCGTTTCATCGCGAACGACGCGCTCACCCCGATGAAGTGGAGCGCTCCGGCGTCGTCGTACAAACCCAGCAGCAGCGATCCGACCACCCCGCCGCTCTTGTGCCAGCGGAACCCGGCGACGACGCACTCGGCGGTGCGATCGTGTTTGATCTTGGTGAGGATACGTTCGCCGGGGCGGTACGAGTCGTCGAGGCCCTTAGCGATCAGCCCGTCCAGGCCAGCCCCCTCGAACTGCTCGAACCACTGCTGAGCGGTGGCTTGGTCGGTGGTGGCCTGGGTCAGGTACACCGGTGGGCCGGCGTCGGCGAGTGCAGCGGCGAGGACCTCGCGGCGGTGGCTGAACGGGTCGGCCATGTGGTTGGTGTCGCCGAGCGCCAACACGTCGAAGGCGACGAAGCTGGCCGGAGTCCGCTCGGCAAGTTCGCGGACCCTCGATTCAGCCGGATGGATGCGGTCGAGGAGGCGCTCGAAGTCGAGGTGGTCGTCGGTGACGATGATCAGTTCGCCGTCGACGACACACCGCGGCGGCAGGTGTTCCCGGGCGGCCGCGACGACCTCCGGAAAGTACCGCGTCATCGGCCGCTCGTTGCGGCTGCCGATCTCCACGTCGTCGCCGTCGCGGAAGATGATGGCGCGGAAGCCGTCCCACTTGCCCTCATAGTGCGCAGCGGGCGGGAGCTTCTTCGCCGACCGTGCCAGCATCGGCACCACCGGCGGCATCACGGGCAGATCCATGGCCACACACTAATGGCACCCACCGACGACGTCGGCGAAGGCGCACTCGGCAACGTCGTTGATACCCCAGCGGCGCAGAAATGTAACGCTTTCCGTACAGGACCGCACCGCAAGGTCTCATCTTCACCGCAGCGGTGGACTTTGGTGTCACGATGACGTATGAATCCTTGGATCGACGGCACCACGTCGGTCGAGACCCGGGAGGTACGCCATGTCGTACAAAGTTGTCGTCCTCGTCGAAGAGCCGGTCACCAGCTGGGACGCCCGGCAGATCGTCGCTCTGCATTCCGACACCCCGGAGCCGGTCCACTACTACGTCCTGATCCCGGTCGAGGATGCCGCGAGCCGGGTCGAGTCCACCATCGGCTCGTTGGCCGCCAGCGAGGTCATGGGAACCGCCGCGCTGTACCTCGACGAGAACGACCTCGAACGGGTCCACGAAGAGATCCGCGAGGCCAGCCGCCGCTCGCTCGACATGTCCGTACAAGCGTTCAGTACCCTCGGCGCGCAGGTCACCGGCGAGGTCACCGCACACGACCCGCTCGACCGGCTCGCCACGCTGGTACAGGAGTGTGGCGCTGCCGAGGTCATCATCTTGACCCGGCCCCACGTCGTAGCCGAACTGTTCCACGTCGATTGGACCGCCCGCGCTCGGCGTAAGCTGAACGTGCCGGTGCTGCACCTGCTCGCCCAGTCCGAGCCGGATTGGGAATCGGAGGTACGGCACCAGAACGGCGACAGCCCGTGACGGCAAGAACGACGCACGAATGACAAGGGGCCGCCCAGGTGAGTGAACCGGTCTTCCTCGACGTGGGAGGGCGCGAGGTCCGCGTGTCCAGCCCAGACAAGATCTACTTTCCGGAGCGGGGCTTCACCAAGCTCGACGTCGTCAACTACTTCGTGGCGGTGGGCGACGGCATCCTGGGGGCGCTACATCAGCGGCCCACCACGCTGGAACGCTGGCCCGGCGGCGTCGTCGAGGGTGCGCGGCTGTCCACCCGGCAGAACAACCGGGGCGACGCGTTCTACCAGAAACGGGTACCCAAGGGTGCACCGTCGTGGGTAGAGACGGCCAGCATCACCTTCCCCAGCGGTCGCCCCGCCGACGAGGTCTGCCCTACCGAACTGGCCGTGGTTGCCTGGGCGGCCAACCTCGGGACGTTGACCTTCCACCCTTGGCCGGTCCGGCGAGACACCCCGGACCACCCCGACCAACTGCGAATCGATCTCGATCCGCAGCCAGGCACCGACTACGCCGACGCCGCCCGAGTCGCACCAGAGGCACGGGCATTGCTGCAAGAACTCGGCCTGGACGGATTCCCCAAAACCTCCGGCGGACGCGGACTACACCTGTACGTTCCGATCGAACCGCGGTGGGACTTCGTCGAGGTCCGGCGCGCGGTGATCGCCTTCGGCCGAGAGTTGGAGCGGCGGCTACCGTCGCTGGTCACCATGTCATGGTGGAAAGAGGAGCGCGGCGAGAAGATCTTCATCGACTTCAACCAGATGGCCCGCGACCGCACCATCGCCTCGGCCTACTCGATCCGGCCACGGCCGCAGGCCACGGTGTCGGCCCCGCTGCGCTGGGACGAAGTCGGCGACGCCCGGCCAGAGGATTTCGACGTCGCCACTATGCCGGCGCGGTATGCGGAAATCGGTGATCCACACGCCGACATGGAGGAGAACGCGTACTCGATCGAGCCGCTGCTGACGATGGCCGAACGCGACGCCCGAGACCACGACCTCGGCGACCTTCCGTACCCACCTGAGTATCCGAAGATGCCCGGCGAACCCATGCGGGTCCAACCCAGCCGCGCCCGCCACCCCGGGGACTGACCCACCCCGTTTCCGCACCTGATCTCCGTTTCCGCACCTGATCTCCGTTTCCGCACCTGATCGTCCCCGCGAAAACGATCTGTGCGTTTTGGGGCTGGTGGTGCTGGCTGGGATTGCTGTCAGGCGAAATACGGCCGTCGGGCTGTGCGACGACGGCGAACGCGGCGCTGTGGCGGTGTATGAGCCGGATGATCGCCAGATCCCGGTACGGCATAGCGCACTTCGCTACCGCCAGATGGCGTTAACACCCGATTCCGGCCCTCAACCCCATCTGGCGGTAGCGAAGTGCCGGGGCACGCCGGCGCGGCCCGCACCGCAGGGGAAACGTGTCGCCGTCCAGGCCACAACAAGGAGGTTTACTGCGGCCCCCGCCCCGGGCACAAGGAGGCTTACTGTCACCAGGGCAACAACAAGGAGGCTTACTGCACACGGCAGCGTGCCGCAAGGAAGCTTGTGGCGGTCAGCTGAGGACGGGTGCCGCCGGACTGGGCGTCCAACCCGACGCCCGAGCTGGCGAAGGCGGCAGCCGCTCTGACGATCAGATGCATAACCCGCCCCACGAGGCGCGACCGTGCATCTGATCCACGGCTCGCCCATATCCTGAGACGAGGTCGCATGCGCCAACGGGCCGTTGAGCAGGGTAAACGCCATCCGCCGTGCACCTGATCGTCGCCACAAGAACGATCAGGTGACAAAACGGAGATCAGGTGCGCAACGGGGGCGGCGGTGAAACCCGCGCCGGGCCGGGGTGGGGCGTGGACGACGTACGCCGTCACGGTGGCAACGCTGCGCTGGGCGCTAGAGTCGAAGGTATGCCCTACGACGTGGAGAAGAGCGACGAGCAATGGCAGGCCGAACTCTCGCCCGAGGAATATCACGTGTTACGCGAGGCTGGCACTGAGCGGCCCGGCTCCAGCCCGTTGGAGCATCTGGACGATCGTCCCTACGTGTATCAATGCCGGGGCTGCGGTGCCGAGTTGTTCCGAAGCGAGACGAAGTTCGACGCCCGCTGCGGCTGGCCGGCGTTCTACGCCCCGCTGGCCGAGGACCGAGTCGAGTACGTCGAAGACCGCACTCTTGGCCAGGTGCGCACCGAGGTTCGATGCGGCCGCTGCGGCTCACACCTCGGGCATGTGTTCACCGGTGAGGGATTCCCTACCCCTACCGACCAGCGTTACTGCATCAACGGCGTGGCTTTGCGCCGGGTGGACGCCCCCACATCCGACGCCTGATCGCCCCGCGGCGTCGAGCCAGCACCAACCCCGGCGTCAACCCCGGACTAGACGCCTGACCTGCTTGTTTAGCGTTTTACGTTGGGTTAGCATCGTCGTCATGTCGGACTCTGAACGCTCTTTGCAGTCCGCGCTGGTCGAGGTCTCGCGTGCTCCCGGCGCGACGTCTGAGACGCCGGACATCTCGCTGCTCGCTCGCCGCCAGGTCGATGTGGCCGCATCCGCCGCGGCCGAACAGGCGCTGCTCGCCGCCGGGATCGACCCCACCGATCCCTGGGCGGCTGAGCGGGGCGCGCCGGGTCAGCCGCCGCACCCGTCGCAGCGCCGGGCCGCCGCACCTGCCCGGCCAGCCACCGAGTCGCGCCGGTCTGGCACCGAATCCCGACACCCACCCACCCACACCCCACGTATCCCCGAGTTCGATCCCGACACGCGCGACGGAGGTTATGTCTACTTACGCCTCGCCGACCACCTTGCTGCCCGAATCGAGGCTCATGATCTCGAACCAGGCAGTCAACTTCCGGCGGAACGCCATTTGGCCCGCCAGTATGGTGTCTCCATCGGCACCGTCCGGCGGGTTGCCGCCGAGCTGCGGGACCGCCAGCTCATCTGGACGTTGCCGGCCAAAGGTACGTACGTCCGCCGCTGAGTCCGCATTGTCGCGCCCACTTCGCTAACGTGTGCCCGTGGCCACCACCTCCTCATCCAACCGGCCCCATCCGGAATTGCCCAGCTTGCTTCCTGCTTTCCTCACCGCTGACCGGGCTGCCGGCCCGCAGCACGGGCGCTCGGCCCGCGACTGGTTGGTCGACGTCTTGTGCACGCTCATCGCTGTTGCGGTTGGCCTGGTGAGTGTTGTCGAACGGGTGAACGCCGACGACGGGTTCACCACGTTCCGGGCCGTGGATGTCGCCGTCGGGGTGCTGGGTGTGGTGGCTCTGTGGTTCCGGCGCCGCTGGCCGGTGCATTTGGCGGTCGCCGCCACCGCGGTGTCGGTGTTCGCAGCGTCGATCGGTGGCGCCCAACTGATCTTGATCTTCACTGTCGCCGTTCACCGTCCTTACCCGCCGGCCGTCGCGATCGCCGCGGCCAACATCCTCGTCGGCGGGGTGCACTTCTGGCTGTTTCCGTCACCGAACGAGTCCTGGACCGTGTCGATGGTGTTCTCGGCGTTGGTGATCGTCATCGCCGCGGTGTGGGGGATGTTCATCCGGGCCCGCCGACAGCTGCTCGTGTCGCTCCGTGAACGCGCCCGCCAGGCCGAGGCCGAGGCTCACCTCAGGGTTGATCAGGCACGGCAACGCGAGCGGCAGCGGATCGCCCGCGAGATGCATGATGTGTTGGCGCATCGGTTGTCGCTGCTCAGCGTGCACGCGAACGCACTCATCCACCGGCGCGACGCCAGCCGCCACGACATCGAACAGGTCTCCGATGTCATCCGGGAGAGTGCCCACCAGGCCTTACGTGACCTACGCGAGGTGATCGGCGTATTGCGCGCGCCGACCGGCCATAGTCCCGACGAGGTCGGTTCGGACCTGGACGATCTTCCAGCCCTGCTGGACGATTCTCGGCGGGCCGGCGCCAGCGTCACCTTCGATGACTGGCGCGACGGCGACCAGCCGCTGCCGACCGCCGTCTCCCGGTGCGCCTACCGCGTCGTGCAGGAAGGGCTGACGAACGCCCGGAAACACGCCGCGGGCGCCGCGGTGGCCGTTGCCTTGGCCGGCTCTGCCGGTGGGGTGTTGACGGTACACGTGCGCAACGGCCCGCCCGCCGGGCCGGTTGGACCGCAGGCGTCTATCCCTGGCTCCAGTACCGGCCTGGTCGGGTTGGCCGAGCGGACTGCTTTGGCCGGTGGTGCGTTGTCTTACGGTCCCACGTCCGACCTCGGCTTCACCCTGACCGCTGAGCTGCCCTGGCCGGAGTGATGTCCACTGGGTATCCGATGACTGGGTATCCGATGCCTGAACAGCCGCCATGCCCACATCTGTGCGGCCAGTAGCACCGGCGTCACCATCAGGATCGCCGGCACCAGCCAGTCGAGGGTGGCCCGGTCCGCGGCCGCCGCGGTGAGCGGGATGTTCGATCCGGCGGCGATAACCAAGCCTGCCACGATCGCCCCCGTCACGACGAACATCCGCCGCTCCCCCGACGAACCGAACCATCGCATCGACCGTCGCCGCAGGTCGCCGCTGCTCCGGAGCCCGACGAACGCCAGCCCGTGCAGCGCGAAGACGGACAACACCGCGCCGATCGCCACGACGACCGTCGGGTCCGTCACGACGTGGTCGGTCTCACCAGCGAGCAGGCCCGCGAGAATCCACGCCCAGGCACCGGCCACGATCCAGCTTCCTGCACAGATGGTGGCGTCGCAGGTGGCTCTCCACACCCGGGCACCACGGCCGTCGCCGTCGACGCGGCCCCGGAACCACACCCCGGCGTCCCGGCTCACCCACCCCACCAGCAGGGCACACACCAGCGGAAACAGGCCGGTCAGCAGGTCACCTTCGACCACCGGGAACAATCCGATCAAGACACCGGCGGCCGCGACCAGCCACACCTCGTTGGTCAGGAAGTACGGCACGATGGTCGCCACCACCCGCTGCCGCTCGCCGCGGGTGCGAGCCAGAATCGGCAGCAGCATACCCGCGCCGATGTCCGCACCACCCAGCACGAAATACCCGATGGCGTAGAAACCCAGGATGGCGATGGCCAGTATCTCCATCTGTGCTCACCTCCCTACGAAGGTCAAGATGGCCTCGGACGGGTCGCGCGCTGGCCTGGATGACGTGTCGCCACCCAGCTCGCCGGCCCCCAGCGTCACGGCGTCCGGGCCGCGGCGGGCGTGCCGGGCCATCAGCCAGATCGTCACGGCGACGAGAACGCCGAACAGGGTGGTGAAGGTGATCAGCGACGCACGCATCGCGGTGTCGGAGATGTCCGAGACGGCGTCGTCGACGGTTAACATCTCGTACACGACCCACGGTTGTCGGCCGACCTCCCGGAAGACCCAACCCGAAATCATCGCGACGTACGGCAACGGCATCGCAGCCATCAGGACGACGTGCCAGAGGCGGAACCGGACGATCACCTTCCTGGATATGGCCAGTAGGGCGCCGACGAGCAGGATCCAGAACATCGCGGCGAAGACCACGAGCATCACCAACCCTGCCGCCCGGGCCAGGCCCGGTGGGGTGTAGTCGCCCGCACCGAACTGCTCGATCATCGCCGCTTGGAGTGCGTCTATCTCGTCGCCGTCCATGGCGAACACCGCCAGTTTCATCGGCTGGGTGCCCTCGAGGTGGCCGAACTGGAGGCCGCCGGTCGCCACCGCCAGGAACAGGGCGGGTACCGACGTGTACACCCCGATCCGCAGCGAGCGCCCGAAGAACTCCCGCTGTTCGGTCCGCCGACGCAGGTGATAGGCGCTCACCCCGGCTACGAAGAAGCCGCTGGTCAGGAGGGCACCACCGGCGATGTGCCCGAACGCGGTGAGTGTGCTCGGATTGGTCAGCAGAGCGCTCAGATCGGTCAGCACCAGGGTGTCGCCGTCGAGCGCCGCACCGGTCGGGTTCTGCATGAAGCCGTTGGCCACCAGGATCCAGTACGCCGACGCGTAGGCGGTCAGGGTGACCACCCAGATCACACCTAGGTGGAGCCACCGGTTCATCCGGCCCCAACCGAAGATCCACAGGCCGAGGAACGTGGACTCGATGAAGAACGCGACCAGGGTCTCCATCGCGAGCGCGGCGCCGAAGAGGTTCCCGGCGAAGTGGGTGAGCCCGCTCCAGCTCAGGCCGAACTGGAGTTCCATCACCAGTCCGGTGACGATACCCATGGCGTAGTTGATGACGTAGAGCTGCCCCCAGAATCGCACCATGTGGGTGTGGAGTGGGCTCCGGGTGACGGTGGCCCGAAGCTGAAGGCAGGCCACCGTCGTCGCTAACCCGAGGGTCAACGCCACGAAGAGGAAGTGAATCCCCGCGGTCAACGCGAACTGGAGGCGGGCCAGCTCGACGGTTTCAGGAGTCATCGGTCAGCTACCACCGCTCGCGGCGCCGCAGGACCTTCCAGCGTTCTCCCACCGGTCCGGCGTGCCCTCATCGAACACCTTCCCCGACCGGTGCGGTGGCGGGCGCCGACGGCGCGGTGGTCTCAGCACGTTCGATCGGGATCTCCGGCAAGATGCGGTCCAACCAGCGCGGCAGCCACCAGGCCTTCGTGCCGAACAGCCGCATGACGGCGGGAACGACGAGGCACCGGACGACGATGGCGTCGAGGAAGACCGCGACCGCCAGGCCGAGACCGAACTGTTGCAACATCCGGTCCGGGCTCAGCATGAAGGCGCCGAAGACCACGATCATGATGGCGGCCGCCGCCGTGATCACGCCGCCGGTCCGCGCCAGGCCCTCCCGCATGGCCAGGCGCGCGTCGCCGGTCCGGCGCCATTCCTCGTGCATCCGCGAGACCAGGAATACCTCGTAGTCCATCGACAGGCCGAACACGATCGCGAAGATCATCACTGGCACGAACGCTTCGACCGGGCCAGCGGCGACACCGAACATTCCTTCGCCGAACACCATGGTCACGACACCGAGTGCGGCGCTGATGACGAGCAGGTTCAGCAGGGCTGCCTTCAACGGAATGAGAACGGACCGGAACACCGCCATGAGCAACAGCGATGACAGCCCAACGACAACGAGGAGGAACAGCGGCATCCGGTCGCTGATGGCGGCTGAGAAGTCGTCGGCTGCCGCGGTGGAGCCACCCACCAGGTAGGTGCCGCCGGTCTGCCCGGTCAGCTCCGGCAGGACATCGCCGCGTAGGTCCGCGACCAGATCGCTGGTGGCCTCATCCTGGGGTGCGCTGTCGGGAATCACCATCATGGTGGTGAGGTCGCTGTCCGGAATCGGCTGAGGCGGCGACACGCTGGCCACCCCGGGGGTAGCGGCGAGGGTCTGCTGCACCACCCCGGCGTGCTGCTCGGCCACCCCGTCGGTGAGGACGAACAGCGGCCCGTTCACGCCCGGGCCGAACCCCTCGGCGAGCAGGTCGTAGGCCTGCCGGCTGGTGGTGGTCTCCGCGTCGTTGCCGGCGTCGGCGAACCCGAGCCGCATACCGAGCATCGGCACCGACAGCGCTGCCAGCAGCACCAGAGCAATGGCCACCGGTGGCCATGGGCGGCGCGCCACACCGTCGGCGAGCCGTCGCCACCATTCCCCCTCCCCCTCCCCCTCACCACGTTTGGTGCGGGCGGCGTGCCGGGTGATGCGTCGTTCGATCCGGCGGCCGAACACGGTCAGCAACGACGGCAGCAACGTCAGCGAGGCCACCATAGTGACCAGCACGGTGAGCGCGACGGCCAGCGCCACTCCCTGGAGGGCACCGAGGCCGAGCGCGAACAGCCCGAGCAGCGCGAACACGACCGTCACCCCGGCGAAGATCACCGCCCGGCCGGCTGTGTCCAAGGCCGTCCTCGCGGCCTGGTGGCGGTCGGACCCGCGCAACAGCTCGCTGCGGTAACGGGCGAAGATCAGCAGTGCGTAGTCGATGCCCACCCCGAGGCCTACCAGCATCATCAGCGGTGGGGTGTAGCTGGCGATGGTGGTCAGGTTGGACATCAGCGCGATCACGCCGAGAGTGCTGCCCACCGCGAAGATCGCCGTGATCACCGGCAGCGTCGCCGCGAGGAACGAGCCGAACATGAAGACGAGGATCACCAGGGCCGCCAGGATCCCGGCCCCCTCCGCCGCTCCCCCTTCGGCCTCCTCCGCACCGCGGACCGCGTCGCCGCTGAGCTCGACCCGCAGCCCGTCGCCGGCCGCCGCGTGTGCGGTGTCGATGATGTCTTCGACGGCATCCCGCGGGACGTCGGTGGCGCCGCCGTCGAGCGCGACGGTGGCGTAGCCGATCGTGGCGTCGTCGGAGATCGTGTGTGCCGACTCGTACGGGCCGGTGAACCCGACGACGTGTGGCAGCGCCGACACGTCGTCTAGCATCGTCGCCACCCGCTCCTGCACCGCAGGGGCGTCGACCCCGTCGGGATCGTGGAGGACGATCTGGATCGAGTCGCCGGCCTGCGCCGGGGCGTGCTCGGCGAGCATGTCGCTGAGCTCTTGCGACTCGGTGCCCGGCAAGGTGTGGTCGTCGTAATAGTCGTTGCCGATGCCCTGGGACACCGCGGTGACGCCCACCAGCACCAGCACCCAGAGGGCCAGCGCCAGCCAGCGGCGCCGCTGCGACCACCCGGCCAGGCGCTGCATGCGGCTGGCTGGTTGCGATAGCGGCCTGTCCCGGTCTACCGGTTCCGGAGTTTCTGGCGTGGGTGCCACCGTCGTCCGACCTCTTTCGTCTCAGGAGTGAATACACTCCAGGATCTGACGAAAGTGCAGGTCACGTCGTCGGCCGTGGGGTGACACCTGCTCTACACCCCTGGTTGTGGGCGGCCGCCGCGGCGTACCACGCTGGTAGCGTCCGCGGGCCGGTGAACCCACCTACGACGGCGCGCCGGTCAGTCCAGCCAGCCAGGGGTGACGAGGCCGGACTCGTAGGCCTGGACCACCAGTTGGGCCCGGTCGCGGACCTGCAGCTTGGTCATGATCCGGCTGACGTGGGTCTTCGCGGTGGCCGGGCTCAACACCAGCTGCTCGGCGATCTCGTCGTTGGACATTCCCGCCGCGACGAGCACCGTAACCTCGCGCTCGCGGTCGGTCAGGGCGTCGAGTCGCGGGTTGGGTTCTGGCCGAGCGGCCCGGCCGGCCAGCTCGGAGATGAGCCGGCGGGTGACCGACGGCGCGATCAGGGCGTCGCCACGAGCGGCTACGCGGACCGCGTGGATCAGCTCCAACGGCTCGGTGTCTTTGACCATGAATCCGCTGGCCCCGGCGCGGAGTGCGCCGTAGACGTAATCGTCGAGGTCGAACGTCGTCAGGATCACCACCCGCACCGCGGCCAGCTCGGGGTCGGCCACGATCTGTCGAGTGGCCTCCAGGCCATCGGTGCCCGGCATCCGGATATCCATCAGGACGACGTCCGGGCGTAACTCACGGGTCAGGTCCATCGCCTCCTGGCCGTCGGCGGCCTCCGCGACGACGGTGATGTCATCCTCACCATCGAGAATCGACCCGAACCCGGCGCGGACCAGCCGTTGGTCGTCGGCGAGCAAGACGCGGATCACCGGACACCTCCGATCGGCAGCCGGGCGCGCACCACGAACCCGCCGTCGGGGGACGGTCCCGCGCTGAGCTCACCACCCACCGAATCAGCCCGCTCCCGCATGCCGATGATGCCGCTCCCCTGCCAGCCATCACCGTCGCCGGCGTCGGGGGTGGCACCGGAACCGTCGTCGGTGATCTCCACCCGGACGGTGTCGTCGCCATACGCGATCCGGACATTCGCCGCACGGGCACCGGAATGCCGGGTCACGTTCGTCAAGGCCTCCTGCACGATCCGATAGCCTGCCAGATCCACTGCGGGTGTCAGCTCCCGCGGTGCCCCCTCGACCTCCAGGGCGACGGACAGGTCGGCCGAGCTGGTCCGGTCGACGAGTTCCCCGACCCGGCCGAGGGTCGGAGCCGGTGCCATAGGAGCCGCGCCGTCGACGTCCCGCAAACCACCGAGGGTGGAGCGTAGTTCCCGCAGCGCCTCATGGCTGCTGGCCTTAATCGTCGACAACGCCTCGGTGGCCTGGCCGGGATCTTTTGGCAACCGGTGCAGTGCCGCGCTGGCCTGGACGTTGATCAGAGAGATGGTGTGACCGAGCACGTCATGCACTTCGTGGGCGATACGCAGGCGTTCTTCGGTGGTGCGCCGACGCACTTCCTCCTCGCGAGCCTGTTCCATCTCCCGCAGGTAGGCACGGCGGCTGTGGATGGCACCACCGATCGCCATCACCGACACCAGCCAGCTCGCGAAGAACACGACACCGAGATCGCCGAGGTTCTCCGTGTCCGTCGCGTATTCGCCATAGAAGGCGGCCACCACGGCCGTGGCACCGATGAGGATGCCGGCGGCGAACCGTCCGGCCGCCATCACGGTGTAGAGGGCGATGGCGAACGCCACGATGATCGGGCCGTCGCGATCTGGCATAACGAGGTAGATAGCGGAGGTCACCAAGGTGAACACGGCTACGGCTATCGGATAGTCACGCCGGAAGAACACCGCCGCGGAGGCGGCCGCCATCAGTATCCAACCGACCACCGAGACGTCATTAGCCCCGGTCACGGCGGTGCCCCCGATGACCAACAGCGCGGTGGCGAGGGTCAGCCACGTGTCGCCGGCCCGTCCGGACCACGGTCGGGGTTGATGGGGCCCGTCGTCGCTCACAACCGGACAGCATACGTCGACCGGCCGCGACTGACCCTTTGACCTGGCGGCCGAAAAGTCAAGGGGGCAGTCATTTACCCGCCGACTGGACAACACCGCCAGATCGGGATTTAGATGTGCGAATGCCGCCGACTGAGTTCGCCGCGTTGCTCAGGCAGTATCGGCATGCTGCCGGCTTGTCGCAGGAAGAACTCGCCCAGCGGGCCGGCCTCAGTGGCGACGCCATCGCCGCACTGGAGCGTGGCCGGCGCCGGGCCCCGCGGCCGCTGACCGTCCGGCTGCTCGCCGACGCGCTCGGATTGGACGGTGCCGGCCGCAGCGCCTTCATCGAAGCCTCCAGAACCTCGGCGGAGGCTGAGTCGGTCCCCAGCCAACGCCCGATGGGCGGGCTAACCCGGGGACGGTCTCAGGCCGGTCCGGACGAACTCGTTGGCCGAGCCGGCGAGCTGGCCACCCTGACCAGGCTGCTCACCGCGGCCGACGGCCGGATGATCACGCTGATCGGGCCGGGCGGCGTCGGGAAGACCAGGCTGGCGAACGAGGCCGCGTCGACACTTCGTCCGACCTTTCCCGGCGGCGTCCACTGGGTGTCGCTGGTGGGCACTCCCGAGCCGGCGTCGGAGCCGCGGGCCGACGTGGCCAGCGCGGTGGCGGCCGTGGTCGGCGGACCGGAGCCGGCGGCTCCGGCCGGTGTGGACCAACTCGCCGACCAACTCGGGAAACGCCGCACCCTGCTCATTCTGGACAACTGCGAGCATGTGGTCGACGACGCCGCTGCGCTGTGCGCCGCCCTGTTACGGCGCTGCCCGGCCCTGAGTATCCTCGCCACCAGCCGCGAACTGCTCCGGGTTCCGGGCGAGGTCATCAACGTCGTCCACCCGCTGCCCGTCCCCGACGCGACCCGGCTGTTCAAAGCCAGGGCCCGAGCCCACGGGGTACAACTGGATGCCGACGGGCAGGCACACGTCGGCCAGATCTGCCACCGGCTCGACGGCATCCCGCTAGCGATCGAGATGGCCGCCGCGCGGGTTCGGATCCTTACCGTGGAGCAGATCTCGGCCGAGCTGGCATCGTCGTTCCGGATCCTCACGTCCGGCTCACGGACCGCTCCGCCGCGCCAGCGCACCCTTCGGGCCACCATCGGCTGGAGTTTCGACCTGCTCGACAACGAAGAACAACACTTCTTCGCCGCGATGTCGGTGTTCTCCGCGGGATGGACCATGCCCGCGGCATACGACGTGTGGACCGCACTGGCCCCTGACCCGTCGTGGGCGAGAGTGGTGGACATCACCGGTCGACTGGCCGACAAATCGCTCATCGTCGTGCGGCATGACGGCTCCGCCGCCCGGTATCACATGTTCGACGTCATCCGGGAGCACGCAGCCGAGCGGCTGGCCGAATTCGGTCTGACCGACACCGCCGAACACGCACACGTGGACCACTTCCTACGGGCGGTCGCCCATGACGGCTCGTCAGCCGACGCCGTCGATCGTACGAGGTGGCTGACCTGGATCGACACCGAGATAGACAACGTGCGGATAGCCGTCGATCGTGCGCTGGCCCAACCCCGACGCCGCGCCGCGATACGGCTCACCGGCGCTTTGTACCCATACTGCCGGTGGCGCGGGCACTACGCGGCCGGTCGAGCCTGGCTGGAGGCTGCCCTGGCGGCCACGGCCGATCCGGCTGGTGCTGACGGCCCAGAGCCGGCGGATCGCGTCGACACAGGCCCGACCCCCGACACAGGCCCGACCCCCGACACGGACCGGGCTGCGGCTCACCTCGGCGCTGGCCACCTGGCCCTTCTCGATGGCGACCCTACCGGGGCCCTCACCCACCTGACGGCGGCACTCGAGCTGTACCAGAACGCCGGCGACGAGGAGGGGGTCCGTGCGGCGCGACGCTATCTGCATGACGTCCACGGCGGCACACCGCCCACGCCACCCACACCGCCCACACCACCCACTCCGCCCGAGCAGTGGCCCAGCTGAGGCGCTGGGCGTTCGGCGAGTCCGGGCGCCGACCGACTCTGGGGCGATCCATGCCGGCGCCCGAACACAAGCCGGGCCGGTGGCACCCATGCCCCCCGGATGGGCGCGACCGGCCCGGACCTGATGTGCCGGACTTCGGCGGCCGCTGGTCGCGGATCGGTGTCCAGCGGCGCTGCATCCTGCGCACCTAAGCGTTGTGGATCATGCACCTGATCGCCCAGCGACATGACCCTGACATCGCCCTGACAAGATCCACAACTCCCCTTCCTCCCGTGATCATTGGCTTTTGACTACCGAATTCGGTAGTCAAAAGCCAATGATCACGGGAGTTGGGGGTCGCGGTCGGCACCCAGCCGCTCCAACAGTGCTCGCAGGTCGGCCTCGATACCCGGGCTGACCGCCAGGGTCATGGCCTCGCCGGGCGGCCGGCCGTGGAGCCCGCTAACCACGGCTCCGGCCTCCTCCGCGATCAAACCACCGGCGGCTCGGTCCCACGGGTTCAGTCCCCGCTCGTAGTAAGCGTCCATCCGACCACACGCCACCCAGCACAGGTCCAAGGCGGCTGAGCCACCCCGGCGGATATCCCGGACCCTTGGCACCACCTCGGCCAGCACGGCCGCCTGGCGAGCCCGGCGCTGCGCGTCGTAGCCGAAGCCGGTGCCCACGAGCGCCAGCCCCAGATCAGTGCAGCCGGATACCCGGATGGGCTCGCCATCCAGCAGCGCACCCGACCCGCGCATCGCCGTCCAGGTCTCGCCGCTCACCGGATTGTGGACGACGCCCGCCTCCACGACACCGTCGACCTGCGCGGCGATCGACACCGAATACTGCGGGATGCCGTACAGGTAGTTGACCGTGCCGTCGATGGGGTCGACCACCCACACCACACCTGAGTCACCCGCGCTGTGCCCACCTTCTTCACCATGGACGGCGTCGCCCGGCCGGGCCGCCAGCAGGCGCTCCCGGATGAGCTTCTCGGCCGCGGTGTCGGATTCGGTGACCACATCGGTCGGGGTGGACTTCGTGGCGGCCACCGCCATCCGCTCAACGGCCTGCCGCCGCTCTCGCGCCAACTCTCCGGCTTCGCGGGCAGCGGCTACGCCCAACTCGACCAGACTCTTCACATCGACCGTCACGAAGGTCTCCTCTATTGTCCGTCGGCGGCTATTGTCCGTCGGCGGCTATTGTCCGTCGGCAGCGTTGGGATGTGGCGGTGCGTCCGCGCCGCACAAGGCGGGCCGGGGGCCGCGCAGGTTCGGGCAGCAGGTGGCCGGGCACACGTCGGCGGCGGGACCGGGCGCTCCGATGCTGGACCGGGTGACCGCCTCCCCACGTTCCGCCGCAGCCCGCTCCAGCAGGAGGTCGATGACGGCCGCGACGAAGTCCGGGTGGGTGCCGACGGTGGCCGCGCGGGCCGCCTGAAGCCCCAGCTTCGCGGCCGTCTCCATCGCCTCGGTGTCGAGGTCGTAGGCGACCTCCATGTGGTCGGAGAGGAACCCGATGGGTGCCATCACGACGGCCGGGACACCGCGGGCCGCCAACGCCTCCAGGTGGTCGTTGACGTCGGGCTCCAGCCACGGCATGTCGGGAGGTCCGCTGCGTGAGCAATAGACGAGGTCGTACTCGTACCTGACCCCGCGCCGTTGCGACACCTGCTCCGTGACCGCCTGGGCGACCGCCTCGTGCTGAGCGACGTACGAACCACCGTTGGGTCCGGACGTCTCGGACATGCCGACCGGGATGGAGTGGGTGACGAACACCAGACGGGCCCGCTGGGCCACCTCGCCGGACAGCTCGCCCAAGGCCCCCACCACGCTGTCGGCGTTGGCGGAGATGAACCCCGGGTGGTCGAAACAGTGCCGCAGCCGGTCGATGACCGGCGCGCCGGGCCCAACCTCGGCCACCGCGTCGGCGAGGTTCTCCCGGTATTGACGGCAGCCGGAGTAGGAGTCGTAAGCGCTGGTGATGAAGGCGGCCACCCGCCCCATACCGTCGGCGGCCATCCGGGCGATCTCGTCGACCAGATACGGATGCCAGTTGCGGTTGCCCCAGTACACCGGGATGGACAACCCTGCCTCGGCGAGCTCGTGCTCGAGGTTGGCCACCAACGCACGGTTCTGATCATTGATGGGGCTTTTGCCGCCGAACGCGCGATAGTGCTCCCCCACTTCTTCCAGCCGTTCACGAGGCACGTCCTTACCTCGTGTGACGTTCTCCAGGAAGGGGATGACGTCGTCCTGTCCTTCGGGCCCTCCGAACGAGACCACCAGCAACGCGTCGTACGGGGCCACTCGCGACCCGTTGACCTCTACGTCTCTACTACTGCTCACCCTCCGATCCTCCCAAGTGCCTCGCCGGTGCCGTACACAGGGTCGGGTTCCAGCGGACAGCCGGTATCACCCATCAGCGGCGGGTGAGGCGTCGCTACGCTGGACGAGGCGACGAGACGAACACGACGTAACCACGACGTAACCACGACGCAACCACGACGCAACCACGACGCAACCACGACGCAACCACGACGCAACGAACTTGGGGCACGTCGCCGGCCCACTCGACCGAACGGAAGCTCCTGTGCGCCCGATCATGCCGCTCACCGTGCCGGCTGTGCTGGCCGTGCTCGTCGTGGGGCTCAGCGGATGCGGCGACGACGCGAACGACGACGACCTTCCGACGCTGCCGTGTGAGGCGGCGCCGGTGGAACTCACCCTGCTCGACGCCGGCGCCGAACCGACCGTCCCGCTGCGGCTGGACCCCACACCAGGTGACGTCATCGAACTCGACCTCGATATGTCCGTCGGCACCGAAGCGCTCATCGACGGCCGCGCGGGAGCCGATCACGATGCTCCGCCACTGAGTTTCGGCCTGCTCATCAGCGTCGACGACGTCTCCGACGACACCGTCGACATGTCGTTCACCTATGACCAAGCGTCGACCGATGACGACGAGACGGCGCTCGGCGAGATGCTGGCCGACCTCCCGGGCGCGTCCGGCATGCTCCGGACCGACCGCTCCGGCGCGTTCCAGGATGGCGGGATCTCCACCGACGGTCTCGATCCCGAGGTGGAGTCGCTGGTCGAGCAGACCGAACGGCACCTCGCCGCGCTCACCGCACCGCTACCAACCGAACCGGTGGGGGTCGGCGCCCGGTGGGAGGTCGCCAGCTCCTTCGAGTCCGGCGGCGTTGTCTACTGCACCTTGACCACCTATACGCTGACCAGCCTCGATGGCGACCAATACGAGCTCGACATCGAGCTGACGCAGGGTGTCGCGCCCACCACCATCGCCGACAACGGGACGTCCATCGACGTGATAGGCGGATCGGGCCGTGGTACGGGGCATAGCAGCGGCAGCCTCAACAGCCCCATCGCCGCCGCGGCGGCCACCCACACCACGTCCCGCACCACCATGGTCGTCGAACGTGACGGCGCCGAGCAGCGCCAGGAGATCGAGATCGACCTCCAACTGGAGCTACGGCAGCGAGATGGGGGCCCGTGAGTGGTCCTTATCGGGGTATCCGGCACCTATGCTGAAGGCCAAGCCCGTCGGCAGACAGCACCCATCCGGCGTGGCGGCTTGGTACAAAGTCCCGCACAAGCGACGATGGACACAGTGATGTTGGGGAGGTAGACGATGCGCGAGCTTCGCCTGACCGCGGTCAGCGAGGACGGCGCGTACTTCATCCTCTCCGACGGTGACGAGCAGTACGCGTTGCGTGCCGACGAGCGGGTGCACGCTGCGATTCGAGGCGACCGAGCGAGGTTGGGACAGTTGGATATTCAGCTCGAAAGCCAACTGCGTCCGCGGGAGATCCAGGCCCGGATCCGGGCCGGCGAGTCGGTTGATTCCGTCGCCGCGGCCGCGACGATGCCGCGGGAGAAGGTGGAGCGTTTCGCCGGCCCCGTGCTGGCCGAACGTGAGCACATCGCCCAACGTGCCCGGCAATCCAACATGCGCCGGGTCGCTGGCGAAGGCCCGGTACGCACACTCGAGGCCGCCGCCGCCGACCATGTGGCCTCGGTCGGCGCCCAGCCGGACACCCTGACGTGGGACGCCTGGCGGGCCGAGGACGGCCGGTGGCGGGTGCAGTGCGTCTGGCAGGCCGAGGACACCACTACCGACGCCGATGGCCACTCCGCGCTGTTCTCGTTCGACCCGTCCGGACGGTCGGTGTCGCCTCTGGACATCAATGCTCGTGTGGTCGCCGGCGAGGCCCGCCCGGAGCCTGAACCGCAGCCCGAACCCGAACCCGTCGCCGCCCCCGAGCCGTCCGGCCCGGCACGGCTGTCGGTGGTGCAGTCGCCCGTCGACGACGACGCCGAAGACACCGTGGCCGACGCCGAACCGCTGCCGTTCGACGCCGCCGGCACCGACGCCGGCACCGACGCTCAACCTGTCACTGGTCCGATGGGCACATCCGGACCGGACACCCGGACGGATGACACACCCGACACCGTCGACCCCGTCGACCCCGTGGCGCCGCTGGATCCCACGCGGCGTTCTCGACGCACCGGACGTTACGGCCGGCCCGAGCGCCGCCGCCGTGAGGCGTCGGAGTCGTGGCTCGGCGATCCGGCCGAACTTACCGAGCCCAGCGAGCCAGCCGACGCTGACACCACCAACACCGATCGGCTTCGGCTCAGCGACATCGCCAACCACATCGAGGTTGAGGACAACGAGCCGCCGGACGACACACCGGACGAGCTCGCGCCCACCGCCCAGGACGCTCCGCCCACCCCGCCCCGCCGTACCGGCTCGTCGCGCTCGCGTCGGCCGAGTGTGCCCAGCTGGGACGAGATCATGTTCGGGCGACGTAAGAACGATTGACCCAAACGATTGACCCACTGAGAGGCCGCACCAACCAGGCAGATCCTCGGCGGTAGCTGAGGAAGACGGCGCGACACCTAGCTGACGGCCGGAGTCGGACGCATTAGGACGTCTGGGATGCCCCACCGCGGAGCGCGGATGAGTTCTTCATTGTGGGGATCACCGATCGGTTCATAGGCCACGACCGAGGGGAGTTTCCCTGACCTCAGCAGTCGCTCCGCGTGTTCCAGCAGCGCGTCCGCGGTTGTCCAGACTATGGCGGCTCGCCTCAGCCTCCAATAGGCGAGCAGTGCGGTGCCGACGTCCAGGGCCGGGTGTTCGAGCACGAGGGCGAGAGGGTCGGGATCCTCGAGGAACACGGCAATGTTGTGGAGCTCTTCGGCGTTGTCTGCTTGAGCGATATCGTCCGCGAGTTCCTCGGGCCACATGCGCTCGATTTCAGCACGATCGCGTCAGACGACAGGGGCCTCGCCTTGCGCCGGTTCCGTCAGATCGGGCGCCGGCCCGGGCGTCTCGAGTTCCCATTCCGAAGCCGGGTCGTAGGCGACGGTGTTCGTGGAGCGCCGCTGCCGCACCCCAAGAATGGCCTCTCGCACGACCATCCACTGGGTCGGGGTCGTATCATCCGCGATCGGTTGCTTCAGGTCGTTCGATCTGAGCTCATGAGGCTGCACGGCCCAGAAGAGATACCGCAGGTAGGAGCCGCTTCTGACGCTGACTTGGGCGCTCCCAGAAAGAAATCTGCGGAATTATGTATCAAACCGCTACCCGGATGCTCTGTATAGGTGGGCGCCGTTGACCACCTTGCGGCGTCCAAGACGGTCCGGATCCTCCGGTCGCGTCGTGCTTATGAGGGAAACGGAGCAGAGACGGTGACGCCATCTGAGAACCGACCAGTCGCCGTCTCGGCTTCGGTGGGCCACGACGCGCGCACTTATCCGGACTGTGTGCGGACTCACCACCGAGTCCGCACCGTCGGGATCCTGAGAGCCAGGTTGCGTCACGACGGATGGCGGCTAGCCGTCCTGAGGGGGTAAAGGCGCGAGGGGGCCTTGCTTGCAGGATCGGAGCACCACGGGGGTGACGGGCGCGTGAGTGTGACACGGCATCTCGTGTCGGGGGTCGCGCGCTCGTCGCCGACGGTCATCACATGGGATGGGATCGTCGATGGATAATGTCACCCAGCAGCTTTCCGGGAACCGCCCGGAGAGCTTAGTGACTTGCCGGGGGAACGTTTGGCGGATTGCTCCATCAGCGACCTCGTTCGCGAGGCGACCCAAGGGGACCAGCGGGCCTGGCGCGAGATCGTCGACAGGCACGCCGGTCTGGTGTGGTCGGTGGTACGCAGCCACCGGCTCCCGGACCCCGACGCGGGCGACGCGTTCCAAACCACCTGGCTACGGCTGGTGGAGAGTCTGCATCGTTTGCGGCAACCCGACCAACTGTCAGCGTGGCTGGTTACCACGGCCCGCCGAGAGTGCCTACGCCTCATCAAGCGGCGCGACCGCGAGATTCCCGACGCCGACGCGCTTGACGCCGGCACCGCGGTGCACAATGGCGGGACACAGCTCCTCGGTGTGTCTGAGCGACCCGTGGACGCACCCGACGCCGCGCTGCTTCGCCGTGAGCGCAACCATGAACTTCTCGATGCCTACCGGCGTCTGCCGGCCCGCTGTCAGAGCCTGTTGCGGCTCTATCTCGCCGACCCGCCGCTTAGCTACCAGGAGATCGCCGAACTCCTGGACGTGCCGGTCGGCAGTGTGGGCCCCAACCGCAGCCGCTGCCTCAACCATCTACGCAAGCTCCTGGGCGGGCCGAATGACGCCCATGACGTTGAAGGAGGCCGGTGATGGATGATCTCACCGCGGCCGACCGCGCCCTGCTGGCGGACTTGCGCGATGCCTTCCAACAGCTCGATCCACCACCCCCGCACCTGCTGCACGCGGCTCACACCAGCCTCGACTGGATGAACGCCGACGCCATCCTCGCCGAACTCGTCGCCGACTCCGCAGCTACCGGTGCTCCCGCGTTGCGGGCCGCGGCCCCGCCACGGGTGTTGACGTTCGACGCCGAGGGCACCACCTTGGTTGTCGAGATCGTCACCGTCGCCAGGGTGGGAGAGCCGGCGGCCGGGCGGCGGGTGATCGGGCAGGTTCTGCCGGCTGGTGATGCCAACGTGGAGATCCGCACCGCCTACGGTGCCGCCGTCCAGGTCCGGGCGGACGGCCACGGCCGGTTCCGCGCCACCGAGGTGCCAGCTGGCCCGCTGGCGTTCTCATGTCAGTTCGACGACCCCACCCGTACCCCGTTTGTCACCGGTTGGACAACCGACCAGGGGTGAGGCTCACCATGCCACCTGCGTCAATGAGCCAGGAGCAGGGGCACCAAGAGTTCGTCTTCGCTGAGGCCACCGTGCAGACCTACCAGCTTGGCCTCGGTTGGGAACACGCTGCGTTGGCACACTGCCCCGCTGCCGTGTAGGCCGGCCACGACATCACCGATGCGGTCGAGCACCCGGCTCTCCACCGCGCCGAACCAGCCGGCCTCGATGGCTTCGTCGCGGAGCAGTACCGCCGCGGTGGCTCCCAGCTGCTCGCGCCATGTGGCCTGCACGTCGGTGTCGGCGCCGGGCTCGACGTAGAGGTGCCGGAATCTGGCCTCTCCGGCGATCAGCGTCACCCCGGCCCGCAGCGCCGGAATGTCGTCGACGTCGATGCGGTCGTCCGCCGGGACGTCCACCATGCCGTGGTCGCCGGTGATCAGGAGGACGGTGTCAGCTGGCAGGGACTCGTAGAGCTCTTCGGCGAACCGGTCCACCATTACCAACTGGTGCCGCCACGCCGCCGACTGGCAGCCGTGCTGGTGGCCGGTGGAGTCCAGGTCGGCCTCGTACACGTAGGCGAGAGCGGGTTGGCCGGCGAGCGCGCTGACCGCCGTCGCCACCCGTTCACCGTAGGAGTCGGCCGGCCGGAACGGCCCGCGAAGCGCGGCGTTCGTGAGCCCGGTGTCGCGGAACCGTCGTTTGCTCACGACGGTGGTTGTCACGCCGGAGCGCTGGGCCCGCTCGAACAACGATGGATATGGCTGGTAGGTGAGGGGGTCGACGGTCGGCTCCCATTTCAGCGCATGGAAGAGCTCGTTCCGGCCCGGCATTCGGGTGGTGTACCCGAGCACGCCGTGCCGACCGGGTGGCAGGCCGGTGCCGAGGCTGGTGAGGCTGGTCGCCGTGGTGCTCGGCACGCCGCAGGTGATGGGCTGCTGCCGCAGCGATGACAGGAACGGGGTTTGAATGGTGTGCGACTTGAGGAGGTTCCATCCGAGGCCGTCGACGAGCAGCACGCAGTAACGGCTGGCCGGTGGGAGCCCCAGGGGGTTGTCTTCACCGGCGACGCCCAGCGCACCCAGCGCCGACCGGATGACGTCGGCCAGCGAACGTTCGCCGTACTCGGGCACCAAGGGCACGCGGTCACCGCACCCGTACGGTAGCGGCCGAGAGCGCCCGGGAGAAGGTCAGCATGTCGTCGACCCGGCTCATGCCGTCGCCAGCTTCGCTGACCCGCAGCGTGAAGTCGTCCGAGGTGACGGTTCCGGTGTAGCCGTGGTCGGCCTCACAATCGGGATCACCACAGGTGGCCGGCTCGAGGTCGATGCGGCTCATGGCACCCCACCCGACGGTCAGGACCACGTCGAGCGGGCGGTCGCCGATCTGGTGCGACGCCGGGGTGGGCACGGTGCGGCTGACCACCACCGACGTGACGCTGGCCAGCGGCACCGCCTCGGTGGACGTGGTGGCGTATGGCGCTGCGTGGGTGTCGTCGGATGGGTACTCGTCGGAGTGCCCGACGATCAGCCGAGTGGGCGTGAGCACCAGCACGCTCACATGCCGGCGCAGCTCGTCTCGGTCGAAGTGTGGTTCGTGGTGGACGACGAAAGACTCCACCGGCTCCCCCGCCAGCGCCGTCTCGAGCGTCTCCGCCACAAGGTTGGGGTAGTAGCCGGCCTGCTGAATCGCGATGCGAAGCCCTTCGCGGGTCCCTATGTCCGCCATGCGTCCTATCCTTACACGCTCTGCGCTGGTTAGGCGTCACGCCGTGGCCGGGCCGAGCCGGCGCGCATACCAATCGGGTCGTGGCTGCGGGCGGGCCAGCCGCACCGCGGCGTTGACCACCGACAATCCCTTCTCGCCCGCGAGCACTGGGTTCAACTCGAGCCCGTCCAATTCTGGTAGGTCGTCGGACATCCGCGACACGCGGTGCAGGAGGTCTTCCACGGCTGTCACATCGGCCTGCTGGCTACCACGGTAGCCGAACAGCAGAGCCGCGGCTTTCACCTCGCGGACCATCTCGGCGGCGTCGACGTCGGTGAGGGGTGGGATCCGGTAGGCGCGGTCTTCGAGCAGCTCGGTGGCGACGCCGGAGATCCCGAACGACACCACGGGGCCAAACATGGGGTCTTCGCGCGACCAGACCGCGACCGGTACACCCGCGGCCGCCATAGGCTGCACCACGAACGCCGCCTCGGCCGGGTCGGCCAGCGTCTGCGACATCGTGTGCCAAGCGTCGCGCATCTCGTCGGCGCTGCCGATGTTGCGCCACACATCGGCGAGGTCGGGGCGGTGCCGGAGATGGGCGGCAGTGGCTTTGAGGACCACCTCACCGTCGATGCGCACCGCGGCGTCTAGGGCCGCCTCCAAGGTGGGGGCGGGTTCCATCGGCAGCAGCCGGATCCCATAGTGAGCGAGAAAGGTGGCGGTCTGGGAGGCGGTGAGGTCGACGGGTTCGCCATCCGCCGCGGCCAGCAACCGTTCGGCGAGCCGGCGCGCGCCGTCTGGGTCGACGTCGTCGAGTTCGGGCACCGCCCCGTGCCGGCGCCGGCGCCAGGCCGCGTACGACGTGGCGTGCGCCAGTGCCCGCGCGCCCTCCTCCAGCGACGGGTAGGACGGCACCGAGCCGCGCTGGGCGACCCCGAGTTCGTCGAGCTGGCGCATCTGTTGAGGAACACCACGGATGCCGAGGAAGGTGGTCACCATGGGTTTCTCCCCCGCCGCGGACGCCTGGGCCAGCACCCGGGCGACGTCCTCGCCGCTGGATGCGTCGACGGCGGGGGCGAACACCACGAGCAGCGAGTCCACCTCGGCGCATCCGGCCAGGTCGGTCAGGGCGGCCGCGTAGTCCTCCGCGGAGGCCGCTACGCCGAGGTCCATGGGCTCCCGGACGATCTGGAGCCCGCTGGTCACCACGGCGTCGGCGGCGAGCATGCACAACGAGCTGGAGTTGCCGATAATGCCTACCCGGTCGCCGCTCGGCAACGGCTGGTACGCCAGCACCTGGGCGACGTCGAACATCTCCGCGATGGTGTCGACGCGTAGCACACCCGACTGGCGGAACATCGCGTCGAGAGCCGCCGGCGGCACGTCGATCGGGCGCACCGCGTGGCCGATCGGCACCCCTTGCGTGGAACGCCCTCCTTTGACCACCACCACCGGTTTGACCTCGGCCACCCGCCGGGCCAGCCGGGAGAACTTGCGCGGATTTCCCAGCGATTCCAGGTACAGCAACACCACCTCCGTCGCCGCGTCGTCACGCCAGTACTGCAGGAGGTCATTGCCGGACAGGTCGGCGCGGTTCCCCGCGGAGACGAACGTCGACAAACCCAGGCCTCGCGCGGCGCCGTCGCTGAGAACCGCCAAACCAAGCGCGCCGGACTGAGAGAACAGCCCCACCCGGCCGGGCGGCGGCAGCACCGGTGCGAGAGAGGCGTTCAGCGAGTACCGGGGATCGGTGTTGACGATACCGAGGCAGTTCGGCCCGACCACTCGCATGCCGTTGGCCCGGGCGACCCGCACCAGCCGAGCCTGCCGGGTGTTGCCCTCGGCGTCGCCCCGCTCGGCGAATCCGGCGGCGACCACGACCAGGCCACGCACTCCTTTGGCGGCGCAGTCGAGGACGACGTCGTTGACGGCGGCTGCCGGCACCGCCAGCACGGCCAGGTCGATCTCGCCGGGGATGTCTCGTACGCTCCGGTAGGCGTCGACTCCGGCGACCGACGTGGCCTCGGGATGAACGGCGTAGAGCTGGCCGGTGAAGCCGTTGTCGCCGGTTCCATTCTGCAGGTTGCGGATCAAGACCTGTCCGGCTTTACCGGCTGACCGGCTGGCGCCGATCACCGCGACCGAGCGTGGGGTCAGCAGACGCTCGATGGAACGCGCCTCGGCGCGGTGTTCCCGTGCGGCCATAACCGCGAGTGAGCTGTCGGTGGGCAGGATCTCGAACTCGACGTGGACGACGCCGTCCTCGAAGTGGTCGTCGACGCGGTAGCCGGCCTCGGCGAAGACGGTGATCATCTTGCGATTGGTGGGCAGCACGTCGGCGACGAAACGGTGGAGCCCGCGTTCCCGAGCGGCCTGGGCCAGATGTTCGAGGAGGACCGTGGCGACACCGCGCCCCTGGTGGTCGTCCTCGACGAGAAACGACACCTCGGCCTCGCCGGCCCGGATGCGGTCGAAGCGGCCGACGGCGATCATCTCGTCGCCGACCAGGACCACCAGCGCCACTCTCTGGACGTGGTCGACCCGGGTGAAGTGGTCGACGTCGCGTTCGCTCAGCCTCGGATAAGGGGCGAAGAATCGGTAGTACTTCGACTCGTCGCTGACGCGGGCATAGAAGTCGACCAGCCGGTCGGCGTCGTCTTCCCGGATTGGCCGCACGTGGGCGGTGGCGCCGTCGGACAACACCACGTCGGCTTCCCAGTGGTCCGGGTAGGTCGGATCGGGCTGCACGGTTCGAGGCTAGAACATCTGGCCGCCGCATCCATGATCGTGGCGACATCCTGAGATGATCCGTGGGGGCGCGCGGGTGACGGCATGCCGTCCGAATGGCGACACGTTTCTGTCTTTTCGACCTTACGCGGCGCAAAACCTTGACAGGCAACCGTATTCCCGAAAGAGTCCAACTGCACGGTTTGCCCCACATGGGGTCGGGGGGTCGCGTCTTTTGTGCCGAGGACGCTCGCCGATCGTGAGCGCCGCGCTCGATGTCGTGACCACTCGGGTCGCCCGAATGCCCGTTGTCCGAATTGTCCGCAACCCGGATGAGCCGCATCGAGGCAGGAGAGGCACTAAGCGTGCGCCAACCAAGCGATCCAAGGGGACGAGAAAACCATGCGCTTGAAACGACTTATTCTCATGGCGGTCGGTGCCGCCCTCATTGCCGTCGGTTTCGCCGTACCGTCGCAGGCCAGCCTCACCACGTTCTGTAACGGTGTCGCCTCCGACGTCACAGTCCCGGGTGACCTCGTCGTCCGGGCGGGTGCGTCGTGTGAACTCACCAACGTGACCATCAACGGCAACGCCACCGTGCGGGCTGACGCGAACCTCCTGCTGGACGACTCCACGGTGCAGGGCAACCTCCGGGTGAACGCCGACGGTTTCGCCAGCCTCGTCGACTCCCACGTCGCCGGCAACACCCGGCTCGTCGGGGCCTACGGTGTGTACTCCGAAGGCAGCGTCCACGAGCTCAACGTCGTCGCCACCGACTCCGAGTTCTTCTACACTCTCGGAGCCGACCTGCAGCGTAACGTGACCAGCACTAACGCCGAGACGTTCCTCGAGGAAAGCTGGGTCAGCCGTAACGTCACCAGCGAGGGCTCCTACCTCACCGACCTGCACGACTCCGTGGTCGAGGGCAACGTGTCGGTGACCGGAGCCGAGCTCGGAAGCGTCGTCTGCCTGTCGGAGATCGATGGCGACGCCTCGTTCACCGGCAACACCGGCCTGGTACAGATCGGGGCCAACGGGCCGGTGCAAGACTGTGGGTTCAACGTGTTCGGCGGCGACCTCACCCTCACCGGCAACCAGGCCGACTCGTTCGTCAGCAACAACGTGATCCGTGGCGACCTGGTGTGCAGCGACAACAGCCCGGCACCGGTGGTCAGCGACAACCGCATCCGTGGTGCTGAGAACTGCGACACCAGCGCGGCGGCGGCCCTGAGCTCGCGCAGCAGCCGGGCTCTGGCCACAGCGGCCGCGGACCGCAAGGACGAGGTCCTCGACGCGATCGAGGCCAAGGTCGCCGACGGCGAGAAGGCTGCCGCGGAGGCCGGTCCCGCCTTCGAGTGATCGAAGCACGCCGGATTCGCTGAGAAACGTTGCGTCGGCGGGCTCTCCGCCCGTGCCCCCGGCGGGGTCCCGCGACCCGAACGGCCGGCCCCCCTGCGGCCGCGGTTCGCGGGCCCCTCGCGGCAACCGCCGGCGCAACCTCTCGGCTCGTCCAGGCGACCTCTCGGCTCGTCGAGGCCATCACCCCACGTGGATCGTCGACGCGGACATCGCGGACCGCTCCGCGGTGTCATAACCGCGACGAGGTTGGGTAACGCTGGCAGGCAACGTGTATGTCCGCCGGCAGCGAAAGGACCTCCCATGGCCTGGACTTTGTCCGAAACGTTCGAGACCGACGGCGGCGTGGTCCGCTGGGCGCGGTTCGGCGCCGGGCCGGATCCGATCGTGCTCGTGCACGGCACGCCCTACTCATCTTTCCTCTGGCGGGACATCGCACCAGCGCTCGCCCTCAAGCGCTCCGTCTTCGTCTTCGATCTTCTCGGCTACGGGCAATCCGAGCAGAACGCGGACCAGGATCTGACCCTGGCCGCTCAGGCGCGCCGATTCGTGGAACTTCTCGCGTACTGGGAGTTGCGCCGTCCCAGCGTGGTCGCCAACGACATCGGTGGCGCCATAGTGTTGCGTGCTTTGCTTCTCGAGGGCGCCTCCTACCGCGATCTCACGATCTTCGACGCGGTCAGCGGCGGCGAGTGGGAGCGCGGTCTGTTCACGCTCATGCGGACCCATCCCGACGTCTTCGATCAACTTCCCGGCTATGCCCACGAGGCCCTCGTCGTCAGCCACCTCAACAACGCCACCCACCTCGGTTTCTCGCCCGGCGTGCTCAAGGCGCATCTCGCCCCGTGGCTCGGACCCACCGGACAGGCGGCCTTCTATCGCCAATACCGCCAGCTCTCCCAGTCCGACACCGAACCGTACGAGGCCAAACTCGGACAGATCGCCGTGCCGGTCACGCTGCTCTGGGGACGCGAGGACCGGATTCTCCCGCCGGAGTATGGGAGCTGGTTGCACCAACACATCCCCCACTCGGAGCTGCACTGGGTCGACGACGCGGGACACCTGTTGCAGGAGGACGCGCCCGCACAGCTACTCTCACATCTGCTTGCCAGCAGCCCCGCCGAGTAGACCAGGTAGGCGCCGGCAGGCTCTTACGACGTGACGTCTCGGGTGGTCAGCCGGGCCCAGGCCAACGACAAGAAGATCACCGCGTAGGCGGCCTGGGTCAGCAAGCCACGCTGAATCGTCTCTAGCATCATGGGTTCTCGCAGAAAGTCGCCATACACCCGCCACGTGTCGGTGAGCAGCCACGGGTGCAACCCGGACAGCTGCGGAATGGCACCGAGGATCTGCGCCACCACCGGGACCGCCGCCGTAGTAGCCATCGCCGTCGCCGGAACCTCGGTCAGCGTCGAGATGAACATGCCGATGGCCGCCAGCCCGGCCAGCATCACCGCCGCGTAGCTGGCCATCAGCAGCGCCCGGCCGACCGTGCCGGTGAAGCCGACGGTCTGCCCGGATAGCAGCGTGACGTCGCCGACCGGGAACAACAACGCTCCCACGATCATCCCGGATGCCACCACGATCACGGCGGCCACCAACCCGAAGACCACACACGACGTGTACTTCACCGCCAGCACCCGCCCGCGCGCCACCGGCACCGTCAGCAGATACCGGAGGGTCCCGCCCGCGGACTCTCCCGCGATGGCATCACCCGACACCACAGCCATGGTGAGCGGCATAAAGAACGGGGTGAGAAGGATGAGTGCGGAGAACCCGAGGAACAGGCCGTTGCTGGCTACCTCGGCCAGCAAGCCCGGGTTGGGCCCCCTCGGCTCGCCGGTCGACAGACGCAACGCCAGTCCGATGATGAGCGGCGCCGCGGCCAGCACCACCAGCAGTATCAGATTCCGCCGCCGGCGGAGCACCAAACCGAGCTCGGAGGCGGTCAGGCTACTCGTCGACATCGAAGCCCTCTCCGGTCAGCGACACGAACAGCTCCTCCAGCCCTGGGCGCTCCACCACGGCCTGACGTACCGGCACCGCCGCCTTCACCAACTCGTCCACGACATCCTCCGACGGCGTCCCGCCCAATTCGCCGACGACGCCGCCGCCGGCGAGCACCCGCGGTTGATCGAGGCCGATCCGGCGCAGCACCACCAGCGCATCGTCACTGGCTGGGGTATCGATGCGGATCCGCGCGGACAACGCGGCGCGCAACGCACCGATGTCGTCCTGGGCGACCAGCCGGCCGGACCGCATGACACCGAGATGAGTACACATCTGGTCGATCTCGCCCAGCAGGTGCGACGATACGAAGACGGTGGTACCGGCGGCCGCCACCTCGGCGACGATCCGGCGCACCTCGCGGGTCCCCTGCGGGTCCAGCCCATTGGTGGGTTCGTCCAGCACCAGCAGTTCACGACGCTTCAGCAACGCGGCGGCCAGACCGAGCCGCTGCCGCATGCCCTGGGAGTACGCGCGGTAGGGTTTACCCGCCGCCGGTGCCAGGCCCACGGCCTCCAAGGCCGACGCCACCCGGGCCGGCCGGTCGCGCCGGCCAGTTGTGCCGTCCGCCGCGTCCAAACGCACCAGATTGGCCCGGCCCGAGAGGTAGGGGTGGAAGGCTGGGCCATCCACCAGCGCGCCGACCCGGGGCAAGACCGAGCCGCCGTTGACCGGCATCGGCTCACCGAGCACTTCGACGGTGCCGGCGGTGGGCGACACCAATCCGAGCAGCATCCGGATGGTGGTGGTCTTGCCCGAGCCGTTCGGGCCGAGGAATCCGTACACGGCCCCTTGCGGGACGTTCAGGTCGATCGCGTCGACGGCGGTCTGCCGGCCGAACCGCTTGGTCAGGCCCGTAGTGGCGATGGCGGCGGTCACGGTGTCGAGGTGCGCCCTTCAGCGGCGTCTTCGAGCACGTCGACATCCACCGCGCCGACCAACAGCCGGCCGTCGTCGAGCCATAACGCGGAGAACAGCCGGCTTTCGAGAGCCAGCCCGGTGCCGTAGGGTCCGACGGTGGGTCGCATTTCCGCGATGAACGCGTCGACCAGCCCGGACAGGTCGCCGAACTCCTGCACACCGTCGGTCATTTCTCGAAAGTGGTCCATCAGCATGTCGAGGTCGAATCCGGACACCACCAGGACCGACGTCCAGCCGTCGCCGACCACCTCCGCCTCGAGGTCGGACGGGAACTTCTCGTCGTCGGCGTCCGCAAACCACCGGCTCATGTCGAACTCTTCGAGCGTCGCCCCTGGAGGCGGGGTGAAGTCGAACACCGAACGGTCGGGTTCATCGAAGGCGACAGAGGTGAAGCCGATGTCTACCGCTGGGTCTCCCCCGTCAGTGCCGATCACCTGAACACGCAACGGGACACCGTGGTCGCCGTCCACCGCGATTCGGATCTCACCGATCAGGGACCGGTCATCGCGTGGGCGGGCCACCAGCTCGTAGGCCGCCCGACCGGCCACCGTGACGGTACCGTCCACCTCGACCACCGTGGACTCCTCCACCGCCAACAGGGCTAGTTCGGCGAGGGTCTCCGTGGGCAGCCCAGCGGTGGGATTCTGCTTGTGCTCGGTCGCGGCCTCGAGCTCGTCGGCCCGTTGATGCATGACGACGTTCTGATCGCTGTTCCAGTACCACACGTCGTTGCCGTCACGGATGAGATCGGTCTCGGCGAGGTCGCCGTACAGCGCCAGCCGGTACGTGGTCTCATCGGCGTACCAGACGCGCAGACTCGTGGCGCCGCTGAGCAGAGAGAGCGGCGACGTGCCAGACGAGGAGAACCGAGGCAGCTCCGGGATACCGACGTCGGCCGAATGCACGATGGTGCCGGCCAACGGAACCTCGCGGGACTCGGCCAACGCCACGATAAGTTGTCCGGCGCTGCGGTCCGGAAGGTCGGCGTCGGCATCGGCGATCCGCGGCACCGCCACCGCGGTGGCCAACACCAGTGACGTCACAGCCAGCGGCACTGTCCACGGCAACCTGGACGAACTGAACAAAGTAGAACGCAGCGAACTCATTGGATCTCTCCCCATCCAGGGTAACCCCTGGGACCTGTTGATTCACCGTTGACTATGACGCACATGCCCTGTGAACGGACTGAGAGTGGTTGCCCGCCACGGACGACCTCGTGGGACGAAAGGAACCCTGGCGCGGCAGACTGTTGGTGGACACGGGCTCGCCACTCGGCGGGTACCGTCTTGTGGCCGGCGTCGAAGAAGGGAGCGTTCGGATGCGGATCCTGGTAGTCGAGGACGAGCGTGGACTGGCGCGGGCGCTCAAGCGCGGGCTCAGTGCTGAAGGGTTCTCCGTGGAACTGGCCGGGGACGGGCTGGAGGGGCTGCACCTGGCCCGTGAGAACCGTTACGACGCGATCGTGCTGGACATCATGCTGCCGTCGTTGTCGGGCTACCGGATCTGTCAGGCGCTGCGCGCCGAGGGCAACTGGGTACCCATCTTGATGTTGTCGGCCAAGGACGGTGAATACGACCAAGCCGACGGGCTCGATGTCGGCGCCGACGACTACCTCACCAAGCCGTTCTCGTACGTAGTGCTCGTCGCCAGGCTGCGCGCGCTGATGCGCCGCGGAGCGCCGGAACGACCAGCGGTGCTAGCCATCGGCGACCTCTCTCTCGATCCAGCCACCCACACCGTACGCCGGGGCGCGGAGACCATCGCGCTCACCCCACGCGAATTCGGGGTGCTGCACTACCTTATGTACCGCCGTGACGAAGTCGTCTCCAAAGTCGAACTGCTTGAGCACGTGTGGGATGCGCACTACGACGGCGATCCGAACATCGTCGAGGTCTACGTCGGATACTTACGTCGCAAGATCGACACTCCTTATGGCCGGCGTAGCCTGCGAACCGTCCGCGGCGCGGGATACCGGCTGGTGGACGATCAGCTGGCATGAGCGACAACCCCGCCGGTACAAGTGAGCAGCGCGCTGGCACGCCACGCCGACTCGTCGCGCGACTGCTGGACAAGCTGTCACTGCGGGCGAAGCTCACCATCGCCGCCACCACGGTCGCGGAGCTGGGTTTGGTCCTCGGTGGCGCCTTGATCGTCGTCCTCCTGCAACAGGTGTTGCTGCGCGACCTCGACGAGTCGGCCCGCAGCCACGCACACGACATCGCCGCCCTGGTCGAAGCGGATCGCCTCACCGACCCGCTGCCAAGCTCGGGCGCCGCCGTCGCACAGGTCGTGGACGCACAGAACCGGGTGCTCACGTCCACCCCCGGAGGAGACCGGCTGGCGCCGATCCTGGGCGGACTCGACCTCGCCGCGGCCCGGGCCGGAGACGCCGTGACCATGCCCGGTACCCGCCTCGGGCACGCCGAGCCGTTCCGCGCCGTCGGGGTGCAGGCCGGCCCGCCGGATGACCCGCAAACCGTCCTCGTCGCGGTGTCTCTGGCGGAGCAACGCCGCACGGCACACCTTCTCCGGCTGGCGGTGATCGCCGTCAGCACCGCCGTCGCCGTGGCTGTCGGCGTGCTCAGCTGGTTCATCACCGGGCGCACGCTCCGGCCGGTTGAGCAGCTGCGCAGCGGGGCCGCCGAGATTACCGGCGCCGGGGAACGCCGGTTGCTGCCGGTGCCGGCCGCCCGTGACGAGCTACACCGACTCGCCACCACGCTGAACGACATGTTGCGCCGGCTGGAGACGGCCTCCGCCCGGCAACGGGCCTTCGTCGCCGATGCCGCGCACGAGCTGCGCAGTCCGATCGCCACCCTACGCACCGAACTCGAGGTCTCCCTGGCACACCCCGAGGCCGTCGACCCTCACGAAACCGCCCAAGAGGCCCTCGCCGAGGTAGACCGGATGGCGCGGCTCGTGGAGGACCTACTGGTGTTGGCCCGTCTCGACGAGCCACGCCGCAGCAGCGCGGCCCCAATCGAGCTGCGCGAGGTGGTCGAGGAGGTCATCGACTCCTATCGCGAGCCACGGGTTCCCGTCCACATCGACGCTCTGGCCCCCGCGTGGGTGTACGGGAACCGTGACGCACTCGGCCGAATGATCCGCAACCTCGTCGACAACGCGCTGCGACACGCAGCCAACCGCGTCGACATCGAGATCCGCAGTTTCGGGGTCATCTCCGATCTGCGGATCAGCAATGACGGACCACCGGTGCCACACGCGGACCGGGAACGCATCTTCGAACGCTTCACCCGACTGGACGATGCCCGCAGCCGCGACGCCGGCGGGACCGGCCTGGGCCTGGCCATCGTTCGTGAGGTAGCCCAGGCGCATGGTGGCGACGTCCACGTGGAAGACGCCTACCCCGGAGCCCGGTTCACCGTCCGGATCCCGATCCGGCACCCCCGACGCACCCAGCCTCATGACGCTCCCTAGCACAGGAGCCAGCGGATGGGACACGCTGGGGCGAACCACCACCGGCCGGGGAGACAGTAGGTTAAGCGCGATGTCCGTCCACACCAGCACCGACGAGTTCCTCATCCGGCCATGCCGCGAAGAGTACAAACAGATGCTCAAGGCCACCCCACCGGTGATCCTCCTGCTCGCGCTGTTCCCAGCAATCCAGCAGGGTGTGGCCGGTCTGGTCATCGCCGTCGTCACGGCTGCCTGCTGCTTCGTGGGGTTGCACTTCTACTTCCGCGGCGTACACATCGTGCTCACGCCCACTGAGATCGGCCGGTCCGGACTCACCCCTCGGCGTCGGATGTGGCCACGCTCGGACATCGCGATGCTCGTAGTAGCCGACATCCATCTCTCCATCGTGGATAGCCGCTTCGCCGAGAACCTGTTCCTCCTGGACCGCACCGGGCGTACTATCCTCCGCCTGCGCAGCACCCACTGGTCACGGGAGGACCGCACAGCGTTGATCCAGCGGTTGGGGATGCGGCCAGTGGTCCACCCGGACGTGGTTGACCCACCCACGTTCGCCACCTCCTACCCCAAAGCGCTGCCGTGGTACGAGCGGCTGAGCTTCATAAAAATGGTCGGAGTCGCCATCCTCGTCCTGGTGGGGATCGTCATGATTGCCGCCGTCGTCGCGGCGTTCACGGTCATGTAGCCACCACGTTTCAGCTAAGACCCATCCGTTGCCAGCACGGCCGGCTGTGATCCTCAGTGGACTGCCACGTAGAGGTCATGGGTGGTGTCGGAGCCATCGGCGAGGGAACCGACGTCGAGTTTGAGCCCACCGACACGCGGGCCGGACGACGTAGCCCAGTCCTCGACCACACCAGAGCTCTGTCATCTGCACGCTCACCTCGGTGTAACGGCAACCAAGGGACCCGAGATGGGCCGGAACACGAAGGCACGCTCCCACGCCGCCGGGACGAGCTGATGGAGACGCTCGTACGACACCTCATCGGCCGGTTTCGCGGCGATCTACTCCAGACGATGATCCTTATCAGCGGTCTCGGGATACATCACGTCGATCAACCGTGAGGCGACCTCCCGCGGTTGCCCCTCCCAAGGATAGTGATGCATGGACAACATGGGTGACATGTTGACCTCCAGCACACACGGCTCGCCGGCATCGCCTGGCGGCGGACGTAGCACATCGAAGCCACCCAGCTTCAGCCCCGGGAGCGCCCGGGCGGCCCGCTCCACCAGTTGAATATCGACGGGCGTGAGGGCGTCCGTCGCATCCACCGCATCGCCACCGGTGTGCAAGTTGGTAGTGGCCCGCAGAAACACCCGCTGACCCGCGGACGGGACAGACTGCAACGTCAAACCTTGACGGGTCAGCTCACGATCAGCGAACGAATCCAACGCGATGTACTTGTGGATGGGATTGGAGCCATCAGCGCGTTGCCTGTTCTTCTCGGCCACCAGTTCGCCGACCGTGGAGCCGCCATCACCAACCACATTCGCTGCCACCCGGCGGGTAGCAGCCACCACTGCGCCGCCGACCACCGTCACCCGATGCTCCACGCCCGGCACGAACTCTTCCACCAACGCCCCGCCGAACACCTCGGCAACACTGGCAAAAGCAGCACCAAAATCGTCGACATCAGTGATTCCGACATAGACGAGCCGTCCCTTCGTGGAGTTACTCGGCTTCACCACGACGGGGAGGATCGGCTCCGCCCAGGCCCAAGCGCGCTTGATGTCGTCGGCGCCAAAAAACGCGTTCTCTGGCGCCCTGACACCGCGTGGGCGCAACAGCCGGCTCGTCACGTCCTTGTTGACAGTGCAGCGTCCAACAATTCTGGGGTTAAGGTTCGTCCAGCCATGTTTGAAGCGCATAGTCCGGCCGTAAGCGCGCATCCGGACCCGCCCCTTCGCGTCACCCTGGACTCGGATCCCCCGCTCCAAAGCGCGCCACGCGACCAGCGCGTTGTTCACGCCAAGATTGATGTTGTGAGCTCTGAGAAACTCCAACGCTGCGCTGAGATCCACATGTCCCCCTCGGACACCGCACTCGGCACGGTGGAGAATACCGAATCACCAACTCCACATGAAAGGCTTCGGACCAACACCCACGAAGTCGCCCAGACACCTCACCAGCCCCGGACACCTCACCAGCCACCAGACCACAACACCCCAGTCGCTGCTCGCTGCCAGCTGCCCGCCCGCTGCCTGCCAGCTGCCTGCCCGCTGCCCGCTGCTTGGGCCTAGGGGCGTGTTGTCGACCGCGACATCGGCGCGTCGTCAAAGTGGTCGATGACGGCGTCAACCCCCGGAAACACCAGCGCCTCGTGTCCGTCGTCACTCCAACGCACCAGATACGGAGGCCCGCCGTGCTCTCCACGCACGTCGAGGACTTCACCATCACGCTCCGGCTCGCCCACATGGTGTGCTTTGACGATAATTCGGTCACCGACGGTCGCTCGCATGATTCCTCCCTCTGTGAACGTTGCATCGCTTCCTTTCAACGAATCCACCACATCACCGGCGCCACGTCAGGCATAGGGCACCTCGTCATCGCGATCTAGGCCATACAGCCCTCTTGTCGTGGGTGCCGAGAACGTCCACCACACTCACCCCGCCACCACACTCACCCCGCCACCACACTCACCCCGCCACCACACTCACCCCGCCACCACACTCACCGCGCCACCACACTCACCCCGCCACCACGTAGACCGCAACGCGCCTTCTGTCATGTGTCTGGCCGCGTGGCCGGACGGCGACTTCGCCGCCTAGCTCCCGATTGACAGCGATCCACGTCCATGACGCTAGAACGGTGGAACCTCCTCGTGGCCAGCTTCGTCGGGCTCGAGCTGGGATGAAGGATGACTGGGCTGGCGGGGCCCTTCTGAGGTCGCGGACCTACCGGCAGAAGGCAACGTTGGCCCACAACCGCAGTAGCCACAACAACCACAGCCCAGGCTGGACGGAATCGAATCGGCCGGATAGCCAGCGTATGGCCGCGGCGCGGACACCATTGGCATGATCGGTGGCGCGATATTTGTATGACGGCGCCCTAGGCTGCTGGTCCACACCGTGGTGAGCGGACCCGGCTTCGCCACTGCCCATCCCCCACAATGCTTCAACCTGTGATGATGTCGGCAGCAACAGGCCAGATTGGCGTCCGTCGTCAGCCCGCCATGTGCATAGTCGACGACATGATCCTGGTCAGCATGCCGCGCCGGAGCCCGACAGGCCGGATGCGTACACTTCCGATCCCGGATCTGCACCAATCGACGCAACCGAGCCCCCGGGGTACGACGCCGGCTATGGTCCGACGCAGAAGACTCGGAAGCCTTCTCCACCCCGGACTTACCGTCCAGTCCCGGCACCGGCGCAACATCAACCCCAGAGACAGTGATCAGGGCGATGACATCGTCGACGACGTCCTTGTAGTCCGGACGCGCCGAATGTGCCACCGCGGCGACACGAGAGACCTCGTCGCCGCGTAGCTGCAACTCGACGACGCCACGTCCCGATCCAGACACACCACCAGCCGGGGCACCCCCATCCGGACGTGCTGAGGTAATGCCGGTGGCCACCAGGTGCCCCTCCGCATCGCACAGAACCCATCTGAACTCCGCGCTGGTCATGGTGAGAATGATCTGGCGGGCAAGAGCCGCCGGAATGAAGTCCCATCCGACGAGCTCAGCCGGCCGCTCGTCCAAACCAAGCAGAGTCGCCAGGCCGACCCGCAACTCACCAGGCGTCCAACGTCCAGCATCATTGGGACGACCGTCACCGGGCCCGCCATCACCGGGCCCGCCACGATGCCGCGAGTCGGTGTCTGGACCGCCACCATCAAGCTGGCGAGACGCCCGCCGCTCAACGTCCGACGGTCTAGGATCCGAATGGGAAGCCTCATACTCGCGATCCGGACGGCCGGCGCAGTCACCATACGCAGAGTTAACTCCGCCCTTCCCTGCGCCGCCAACATCCCGCTGGCCAGCACCGCCAGGCGACCCAGCACTACCAACACCGCCAGGCGACCCAGCACCACCAACACCGCCAGGCGACCCAGCACCACCAACACCGCCAGGCGACCCAGCACCACCAACACCGCCAGGCGACCCAGCACCACCAACACCGCCAGGCGACCCAGCACCACCAACACCGCCAGGCGACCCAGCACCACCAACACCGCCAGGCGACCCAGCACCACCAACACCGCCAGGCGACCCAGCACCACCCGAAGACCCACCCGAAGACCCACCACCGCCGCCGGGCTGCGAGCTAGGTGCGTCGCCGCCATCAAGGGCACCGCCGTCGTCATCCGGGCGGGGCGTTGCGGGGGATGCTGAAGGTTCCACGAACGGGTTGGCCAGCACATGGTTGACGATGTCCCCGTCATCCATCGCTTGGAAAGTTCCATCCAACATGCCGAGATAGAGGTCGGCCCGGATGTGGTTGCTGGGCCTAGTGTCTCCAGCACGTTTACATCTCCTGGCCAACGTATCGACCCGGTGACACGCTGCCGCCGCGCGGTCGACTGGGAGATCTAGCCCGGACACATTCACACTGCCATCCGGGTTCCGCGACCCTTGCACTCGTCTGCCTCTGACCGCCTGCCGGTACCGCCGACCTGCCCATTCCGGGTCAATGGCGATCGCAGCCCGCTTGAGCGCGTCGATCAACTCGCCCACCAGCATGGAAGCCGCCGCCGGCAGCAAGTCATAGCAGACCTGTGCTGCCTGATCGTCACTCAATCCGACTGTCCAGTGCGTGAACGCCGCCGCGCGCGGCTCGTCCAGCTCGCCAGCCAGCATCGCCTCCCCCAGCATCGGCAGCCGGAAGTGCACGTCATACGCAAGCGCGAACGTGGTGTCAGAACGGCGACGCGACCATACCAGCGCCGCCCGAGCCTCCTCAGCGGCAAACTCGCCCGGGTGCTCCAAGCGGGCGACGGTGTCAGGTGTATGCGCCCGCCGCATCCCGGTCTCGAGCATGGCCTGCAAGAACACCGCTCGGTCATGATTGGCCTGGCGGTACGCTGCTGTCAGAATCTCAACCGTGTCATATCCGCACACCCGCTGCATAGGAAGCTCGGCAAGCAGGGCAGCCAAAGCAGGACCAGGCGGCATCGTCGCCAGTCCGTCGGGGACAGGTACCGGCGCATCAACCCCGCCGCCACTGTGGACATGACCATTCCGGTCGGAGACGAACATGACATGCGCTCCCACATCAGGCACCAACTGCATGCGCCGGACGACCAAACACTCCAACGCGCAGAGGAAAGGAGTATGTGTGCCAGCTCGACACACCTGAAGGAAAAAGCACTCGTCAACACGCCGTCTCGAAGAGCCAGACGAACTCTCCCGGCAACTACACCCATCCTAACTCGAACACTCATTCGGATCAACCGTCATGGCCAGGCGGAACTATTTGGCGCGCTGGAGATCATGTCGGCAGTGGACAAGAAGCCACAGCCGACGCTTCGTCACCGGACACCACCTCCGGCGCCGCCACCCCGACCACAACACAGGCCACCCCGACCACAACACAGGCCACCCCGACCACAACACAACCCAGCCGACCAGAACACCCCCGGTTGGCAGCTCGTCGCGTACTCGTACCCTTAAGCGCCACCCGACTTCCCCGGCGGTTATACCCGGCGCGGCATGCCCGACATCACGCCGAAGACGTGGGTCGCTGCCGGAACTCGTCGGTGGCAGGGGTAAGAATGGGGCCCATGGCGCGCGGAACCAAGACTCCCCCACCCGAAGACTTCGAGGAGACGATCATCGATGTCGACGTCTCCGATGAGATGCGGGGCAGCTTCCTCGAGTATGCGTACTCGGTTATCTACTCTCGGGCCATCCCGGACGCCCGCGACGGCCTGAAGCCGGTACAGCGGCGCATCTTGTTCCAGATGAACGAGATGGGCCTGCGCCCGGACCGTGCCCACGTCAAGTGTGGCCGCGTCGTCGGCGACGTCATGGGCAAGCTGCATCCACATGGCGACGGCGCCATCTACGACACTTTGGTGCGGATGGCGCAGCCCTGGGCGATGCGTGTGCCCTTGGTCGACGGCCACGGCAACTTCGGCTCGTTGGACGCGGGTCCCGCGGCTTACAGGTACACCGAGTGCCGCCTGGCTGAACCCGCCATGCTGCTGACCCGGTCGCTCGACGAGGACGTCGTCGACATGGTGCCGAACTACGACGGCCAGTTCGAGCAGCCTGAGGTGCTGCCGGCGGCGTTCCCGAACCTACTGGTCAACGGGGCGAGCGGGATCGCGGTGGGGATGGCCACCAACATGGCCCCACACAACCTGGGCGAGGTGATCGACGCTACCCGGCACCTGCTCGTCAACCCCGACGCCACGCTCGACGATCTCATGCGGTTCGTGCCCGGACCAGACCTACCCAGCGGCGGACGGATCGTCGGCCTCGACGGCATCCGCGAGGCGTACGAGACCGGCCGTGGCGCGTTCAAAACCCGCGCGACGGCCCGCGTGGAGAACATCACCGCGCGCCGCAAGGGCATCGTCATCACCGAACTGCCGTACATGGTCGGGCCCGAGCGGGTCCGCGAGCGGATCGTCGAGTTGGTCAAGAACAAGAAGCTCTCCGGGGTGGCCGACGTCGTCGACTACACCGACCGCAACACCAGCCTGCGCTTGGTGATCGAGCTGAAGAGCGGGTTCGTACCGGAAGCGGTGTTGGAGGAGCTGTACCGGCTGACTCCGCTGGAAGACTCGTTCTCTATCAACAACGTCGCGCTGGTCGATGGCCAGCCACGCACGCTGGGCTTGAAGGAACTGCTCGAGGTCTTCATCAAACACCGGCTAGAGGTCGTGCGCCGGCGTAGCGAGTTCCGTCGGCAGAAGGCAGCAGACCGCCTGCACCTGGTCGATGGCCTATTGGTCGCGTTGCTGGACATCGATGAGGTCATCGCGGTGATCCGTTCCTCCGACGACGCTACGGCCGCACGCGATCGCCTGATGGAGATCTTCGACCTGTCCGAGATCCAGGCCCGCTACATCTTGGACACTCCGCTACGCCGGCTCACCAAGTTCGACCGGCTGGAGCTGGACCGCGAGGCTGACGAGCTGCGCCGGACCATCAGCGAGCTGACCGCGTTGCTGGAGGACGACACCCTGATGCGTCAGGCCGTGTCTTCCGAGTTGGCCGACGTCGCGGCGAGCCATGCCACCCCGCGGCGCACGGTTCTGCTGGAAGACACGGGCCTCCCCAAGCCGACAGCCCGCGGTGTGCCCGCGACGCTGGAGGTGGCCGACGACCCCTGCCGGGTTCTCCTCTCGTCCACCGGGCTCCTGGCCCGCACGGCGGGCGACGATCCACTCGTACCCGGTGAGAAACGGGCCAAGCACGATCTCGTCGTGTCGTCGGTGCCTGCCACTGCCCGCGGTGAGATCGGCGCGGTGACGAGCGCCGGCCGGCTCATCCGAATGTCGGTGCTCGACCTGCCAGCGCTGCCACCCACAACATCACCAACCCTGGCTGGCGGTGCACCCGTCAAGGAGTTCATCGAACTCGATCCGGGCGAGCAGCTGTTGTGCCTGGCCACTCTCGACCCCGACTCGCCCGGGCTGGCTCTCGGTACCGAGCAGGGGGTCGTCAAGCGGGTGGCCCCCGACCACCCGTCCAACAAAGACTCCTGGGACATCATCCGGCTCGACGACGGCGACCGCGTCGTCGGCGCGGTCCAGCTGACGTCAGGGTCCGAAGACCTGGTGTTCATCAGCACCGATGCACAACTGCTCCGTTTCTCTGCCACTCTGGTGCGCCCGCAAGGCCGGTCGGGTGGCGGGGTGGCCGGCATCAAACTGACCACCGGGGCCAAGGTGCGGTTCTTCGGGGCGACGGACCCCACCGCGGAGCTGAACGTCGTCACCATATCGGGCTCGTCGTCGGCGCTGCCCGGCACTCAGGCCGGAAACATCAAGGTCACACCCTACAGCGAGTATCCAGCCAAAGGCCGGGCCACCGGCGGCGTGCGCTGCCACCGCTTCCTCAAAGGTGAGGACACTCTGCTGCTGGCATGGACCGGCCCGGCGCCGGCCCGGGCAGCCGCGGCTAGCGGTGTCCCCGTCGACCTTCCGGACGAGCCCGGCCGCCGTGACGGCTCCGGCAGCCCTGCCCGGCAGCCAATCGCTGCCGTCAGCGGGACACTACCAGTGGAGGAAGGTCTCAGTGCCTGAGCACCTCGAAGCGTTCGACGACGTCCTGGCCGCGAATGACGAGTATGTCAAGACGTTCGACCTCGATGGCCTAGCGCCGCGGGCCGCCCGTGGCCTGGCCATCGTCACGTGTATGGACTCACGGATCGAACCCCTGGACATGCTCGGTCTCAAACCCGGGGACGCAAAGATCATCCGCAACGCCGGCGCCCGAGTCACCGAAGACGTCCTGCGTACGCTCGCCCTCGCTACGCACCTGCTCGGCGTCGACCGGATCATGGTGGTTCCCCATACCAATTGCAAGATGGCCAGCGCTACTCGCGACCAAGTGATCGACATCGTGGAGCAGGCGTCGGGTATCGACGTGCGCAGCCTCGACTTCCGCCTGGTATCCGACCAACGGGAGACACTGCTGATCGACGTGCAGAAGATCCGCTCGTGGCCATTCTTTCCACCCGGGATCGCCGTGAGTGGCTTCGTCTACGACGTCGGCACCGGGCGACTGACGGCGGTGACGTGACCGCACTGACGAATGCGCCCCGTCGGTTTCCCCGTTCCTCATCGACGTACCAGCTGGTGAGCGGCTGAGATCGCCTCCGGTGTGGTGTCGAAGACGTGCCCGGCGGCACGGACGGCGGCTATCGCTCCAACCGAGTCCAGAGCCTGCACCTGCCCCGGTTTTACCCCAGAGATCAGTACCTTGACGCCCCGGGCGGTCAGCCGGTCCACCGCGTCCTTGATGACGAGGGCACCCGTCGCGTCAATGGTGGTGACCCGTGACATGCGCAGGATCACCACCTGCACGTCGGCAACCTCGGACAACTCCAGCAGGAACCGGTGGGCGGCGGCGAAGAACAGCGGACCGTCGATCCGGTAGGCGACGATGTGTTCCACCAACAGCGCATGCTCCTCGTCGCTGTGCTCGCCGGGTAGGTCGTCGGCGTCGAGCGGAACCTGATCCAAACGGGCCTGTTTGGCCACGGCGCGTAACGCCAGAGCGCCCGCCACGGCCAGACCGAGCAGAACCGCGATCACGAGATCGAACACCACGGTGGCGGCGAAGGTCAGGACCAAAACGATGGCGTCGGAACGCGTGGATCGGGCGAGCGCGTGCACCGACCCCACCTCGATCATCCGCACAGCCGTCGCTATCAGCACCCCGGCCAACGCCGCCAGCGGGATCTTGCCCACCAACGGTGCCAATGCGAAGACAACAGCGGCCAAGACCAAAGCATGGGAGATCGCGGCCAGGCGAGACGTCGCTCCGGAGCGGACATTAACCGCGGTCCGGGCGATCGCCGCGGTGGCTGGGACACCACCGAACATTGGAACCGCAATGTTGGCGACACCCTGCCCGAACAGCTCGCGGTCAGGATCATGCCGCTGGCCGACGCTCATCCCGTCGGCCACGGTGGCCGACAACAACGACTCCAGGGCGGCCAGCGCGGCCACCGCGATAGCTGGTCCGATCAGGTGCGACAGTTCAGACAGGTGTAGGAAGTCCAACGACGGCAGCGGGAGGCCACGAGGTAGATCACCGATGTGCGCCGTCGTCAGGCTGGTCATCTCGACCAGAATCGTCGCGAGTGCTACGGCCACCAGCGAGAACGGAATGACTGGACGCCAGCGCGCCCCGATCAGCATGACTGCCGCGACACCGACGGCGATACCCACCGCACCCCAGTCCGGGTTCCTGCCGAACGCCACGATCGCGTCGAACGCTACGCCGATCACCCGCTCACCGTGCACGTCAACCCCGAGGGCGAACGGCACCTGTTGCAGGGCGATCACGACGGCGATACCGACGGTGAACCCTTCAACCACCGGCGCGGGTACATATCGCATGTACCGGCCAGCTCGGGCCACCGCCAGCGCCATCAACAGCAAGCCGGCGAGCAAGCCAACCATGAGTACACCCGCGGGGCCATGCTGAGCGACGATCGGCACCAGGACCACCGTCATGGCGCCGGTAGGCCCAGACACCTGAAGGTTGGAACCGCCGAAGAGGGCGGCGAGCACACCCGCCACGATGGCAGTAACCAGCCCGGCCTCGGCGCCGAGCCCGGACGTCTGCCCGAACCCCAGCGCCAGTGGCAGCGCGACGATGGCCACCGTCACTCCGGCGAGAAGATCGCGCCCCGGAGTTCGCCTCATCAACGCGAGGTCTAGCCGAGATGGCAGAAGCGACCGAAACCGGCCGGCGGCTACCCGGACCGTGCGCGCGCTCACTGCGCGTTAGCTGCGGCGTCGTCCCGCAACGCGGCCAGAAGCTCACCTTGATCGGCCAAGACATCGGTGAGAATACCCCGGGCTGCGCGGAGAAGGTGCCCAACATCAGGTGTGCTGCACTGGTAGACCACGGTCTGGCCATCCCGCTCCGAGATCACCAGACCGGTCCGCCGAAGTACCGCCAGCTGTTGTGACAGGTTCGAGGGTTCGATCTCCATGGCGGCCAAAAGGTCACGAACCGACACTGGGCCGTCCTGCAAGAGTTCCAGAATGCGGATCCGCGCCGGGTGCCCGAGAGTCCGGAAGAACTCAGCCTTCGCTTGGTAGAGCGGCACCGGCATGACGGGTACGCCTCCCTTGGATCGCCTGCGGTGTTCTACTTCATCATCTACACAATTGCAGAATTCTTCAATTCCTAAACTGCTGCAGGACCCCGAAGTCCGGGGAACTAGTCAGCACTCAGCGCCCGGAGGACTCATCGGGCGGGTGAGTTCGTTCGCTCCCCCTCGCCTGACGACGGCCGCGGCGCACACCCATCTCATAGACGGCGAACAGCAGGAGCGTGACGCCGACAATCGGGATGACGAACCACAACATGGCCGCGCTGTACGGCTCCAACGCGGCATGCTCGGTCGCTTGCAGCAGGAGGAAGGTGATGTAGCCGCCGTAGAGGAGCGCCAGCAGAGCGCCCTCCCAACGAGCTACCGCCTGGCCGGTGAAAGCGATGGGCAACAGCACAACCGCTGCGGCCAACATGATCGGGATGTCGAAACGCACCGCCGCGGGGGCCACGTCGATCCCGTCAGGGGCGATGATGGCGGTCAGCCCCAGCACCGCGCCGATGTTGAAGACATTGCTACCGACGATGTTGCCGACCGCAAGATCGCGTTCCCCGCGAATGACGGCGATGATGCTCGTGGCCAACTCCGGGAGCGAGGTTCCGATGGCGACGACCGTCAACCCGACGATGAGCTCACTTACCCCTAAGGCCAGCGCGACGTCGGTGGCTCCGCGCACGAGCAGTTGTGCACCGCCAACCAACGTGGCGATCCCCAGCACGATGAGGCCGAGGTCCCGAGTCATCGACCGGCGCCGGCTGACCTCCGGACGCACCGGCGCTCGGGGTCGTTCAGACGTTCGCCGGCGCGCCATGCCAACGGTCACCGTGACGTACACCAGCAAGACGGTCAACAGCAGCATTCCGTCGAACCGGCCGACGTTGCCGTCAAGGACCAGCAGCAGGAGCACGACGGTCAGCCCCAGCATCACCGGAATGTCGGCCCGGACCACCTGAGACTTCACCAGCAGTGGGACGAACAGCGCGGACATGCCGAGTACCAAGAGGATGTTGGCGATGTTGCTGCCGACCACGTTGCCAACTGCCAACCCGGGCGAGCCGGTGAGCGCCGCTCCGGTACTCACGGCCAACTCGGGTGCCGACGTGGCGAACGACACTACAGTCAGCCCGACCACCAGCGACGACATCCCGATGCTGCGGGCCAACGAACCAGCACCACGGACGAGGGCCTCTCCGCCGACGACCAGCAACACGAAACCACCGGAGAGGAACAGTACGGTGGCGACGCTCACTCGATCACCCCACACAGCGCCGCCGCCACCTCGGCCGGGCGCCGGACGATGTCGAGATGGAGGCCGGGGATGGCGTCGACACGCCAGCCACGATCGACTGCCTCGGCAGCAACGACGTCATACGCCGGGCTCAGCTGCACATAACTGACGTCGGCCTGCTCCCAGCCGTCCGGGACCGGCACTTCGACGTCGTAGAAGGTCTCCGGCAGCCGGAGCTGTTCGGCTTCGAGTGCCTGGCGCAACGCGTCGTCAGGTACAAGTTCAGCCATGGTCGACGGCGGCCACCACGAACTCCACGGTGGCAACAGGCCGTCGTCGTCCGCTAGTGCGGCGACCTTCTCGCGGAGCCCACCGTCGGTTCGGGTGGCGCCTGACGCGGCCGGAATGACGGCGTCGACGAACACGACGGCGCTGGCGGTCACCCCCTGAGCGACCAGCGGCAGGACAATCCCGGCACCCGAATGCCCGGCCACCACGATCCGATCCGGCGGCCCCGCCATCCCCAAAGCCACGGCCGCCTGGCTCACGACCCGGTCCCACCACCGTTCCACCGGTGTCAAACACCACCGCAGATCAGGGATGGCGACCTGGTGCCCAGCCGCGGCGAGGACCTCACCACACGGCCGCCACGACGTGGGACCGAGCAACGGAGAATGTAAGAGCAGGAAGCTGATCACCACGAACCCACCCAGCCGGTTACATGTCGATACGTTCGCGGTCCAGCTCAGCGGCCCCGGCGATGATGAACTCCTTACGCGGGGCGACGTCGTTACCCATGAGCAGCTCGAACGCCTTCTCGGCGGCCTCGGCGTTGGCGGCGGTGATCCGGCGCAGGCGGCGATGCCGCGGGTCCATGGTGGTCTCGGCCAGCTGGTCGGGGTCCATCTCCCCCAGACCCTTGTACCGTTGAGGTGGTTCTTTCCAGCGCACATTCTTGCGCTGCAAGTCGAGGCTCACCCGGTGCAGTTCCGCGTCGGTGTAGGTGTAGATGTACTTGTCCTGGCCCTTCTTCGGGTTGACCAACTCGATCCGGTGCAACGGCGGCACCGCCGCGAACAACCGGCCAGCCTCGACGAACGGGCGCATGTAGCGGAAGAACAGGGTGATCAGCAACGTTCGGATGTGTGCGCCGTCGACGTCGGCGTCAACCATGAGGATCACCCGGCCATACCGGGCTTGGTCGATGTCGAATGTTTTGCCGCTGCCCGCACCGAGCACCTGAATAATGGCGGCACATTCGGCGTTCTTGAGCATGTCGCCGACGGATGCTTTCTGCACGTTGAGGATCTTGCCGCGGATCGGCAGGAGGGCTTGGAACTCGGCGTCGCGGGCCGACCTTCCGGTGCCGAGCGCGGAGTCTCCCTCGACGATGAACAGTTCTGACTTCTCGAGGCTGCTGGAGCGGCAGTCGACCAGTTTGGTGGGCAGCGCACTCGTCTCCAAGGCGTTCTTGCGCCGGACCGCCTCCTTGTGTTGACGAGCGGCCACCCGTGCCTTGGCCGCCGACACCACCTTCTCCAGGACCGCTGTGGCCTGCGCTTTCTCGGCGCGTTTGGTGGAGCCGAGAATGGCCTTGAGCTCACGGTCGACCACGCCGGAGACGATGCCTCGTACGGCCGCCGTCCCCAGGACCTCCTTGGTCTGTCCCTCGAACTGCGGCTCGTCCAGCCGGACCGTGACGACCGACGTCAACCCCTCGAGGACATCCTCTTTCTCGATCTTGTCGTTACCCGCCTTGAGCCGCCGCGTGTTGGCCTTCACCTGTTCGCGGACGGCTTTGATCAGGCCCTGCTCGAACCCGGCCGTATGGGTGCCCCCTTTGGGGGTGGCGATGACGTTGACGAACGAACGCGACACGGTGTCGTATCCGGTGTCCCACCGCAACGCGATGTCGACCTCGCAGGTGCGCTCGGTGTCTTTGGAGACCAACTGGCCGTCGTCGTCCAACACCGGTACGGTCTCGCGGAAGGTGTCTTGCCCGGTCACCCGGAGCACGTCGGTGACCGGCGCACCGGGGCTCAGGAACTCGACGAACTCGCTGATACCTCCGTCGTGCCGGAACTTCTCCTCGATCGGCGTCTCGCCGCGCTCGTCGCGGACGACCAGTTCCAGGCCGGGGATGAGGTACGACGTCTGGCGGGCGCGCGAGACGAGATCATCCCACGAGTAGTCGGCATCACCGAGGAAGATCTGTCGGTCGGCCCAGAACCGGATCCGCGAGCCGGTGACACCCTTGCGGACCTTGCCCGCGATCCGGAGTTCGGAGTGGTCGGTAAACGGCTGGAACGGCGCATCTGGGCCGTCGCCGCCATACTCCCCCGGCTCGCCACGGCGGAAGGACATGGCGTGGATCCGGCTGTCTCGGTCGATCTCGACGTCCAGCCGGGCCGACAGCGCGTTGACGACACTGGCGCCCACGCCGTGTAGCCCACCGCTGGCGGCGTAGGAGCCGCCGCCGAACTTGCCACCGGCGTGCAGCTTGGTGAAGACGACCTCGACGCCGGACAGGCCGGACTTGCTATGGATGTCGACCGGAATGCCGCGTCCGTTGTCGCGGACCTCAGCCGAGCCGTCAGCCCGAAGCACGACCTCGACGCGGTCGCAATGCCCGCCGAGTGCTTCGTCGACCGCGTTGTCGATGATCTCCCACAGGCAGTGCATCAGGCCCCGCGAGTCGGTGGAGCCGACATACATGCCGGGGCGCTTCCGGACGGCTTCCAGCCCTTCGAGAACCGAAAGGTGGCGGGCGGTGTAGTCACTGCCCCGGCTGGTGGAACGGGCCGTCTGCGCGGTCACGGGCGCACATCCTCCTCACCTTGATAGCCGGCACCAGGAACGCACCGGCCTGGCCCAGCATAAACCCAGCGGTGGGTCCGGCCGAGCAGCCACGCTGGGGCGATGTTCGCCGGCCGAGGAGACGCAGCGGTCAAGCAGACGCCAGGCAGGCGTCAATAGGAACGACACCATGATCGATGTGCCATTTGAGACAGATCGTGTCAGAATGTGGACAGTCGACGACGGCGTCGGCCCTGGCTCGACGACCAAGCCACCCCCATGTGAGCAGCGTCACCTAGCATCTTGTACGCGCAGAGCGAACCGGCCTGCCACAGCGTGGCGGGAACGCTCGTGGATGGTTTGATGTTTATACGGATGCAGTGACACGACCACCAACACACCCGGTGGCCCATCGACAGGAAGGTGCGCGACCGTGACAGCTACTCTCGCGACCACACCACTCAGCACCACTGACCGTTGCGACAGCTGTGGTGCCCAAGCCTACGTCCGTGCGGTTCTCGACCAAGGGGACCTGCTTTTCTGCGGGCATCACGGTCGCAAATTCGAGGCGACGTTACGTCCGAAGTCGCTCGGATGGCACGACGAGACCTCCCGTCTGACCACCAGCGAGCCCGTCGGCTGATCGGCGGCTCTACACACACGCCTATCCACGGCGGGTGTGCGAGTTGGGTACTCCCCTCTCGTACACCCGCCGTTGTTGTCAGCTGACGAGGTCGGCTATCCGCGGGCCGTAGATTCGGCCGCGCGGCCGCGGAGCACGAACGCCATAAGCACCCCGGCAAGCGCACCGAAAAGGTGGCCTTGCCACGAGATGCCCGGCTGACCGGGCAGCACGCCGATCACGATGCTGCCGTACATGATGACCACCACAACAGCCACCACAAGGCTCAACAACCGCCGAGTGAGCACAGCCCAGGCGACGAGGAACGCCGCGAACCCGTAGACAAGGCCGCTAGCGCCAATGTGATTGGTGTTGGACGCAGCCACCAGCCAGGTAGCGAATCCACCCAGGAACGCCACTCCGATGGTGACCGGCCAGAACAGGCGGGTGGTGAGCGCGATCAGGCTGCCGAGCACAAGAAACGCACCGCTGTTGGCGATCAGATGGCTGAACCCACTGTGCAAGAACGGCGCGGTGACGATACCCAGCAGACCCTCGCCGCTGCGTGGCCGGATCCCGTACTGGTCCAGGTTGACACCCGGAAGCTGGTCCACGATCTCTTGGCCCCACATCACGGCGAGCATGCCGAGCACAGGGATCACCAGAGCGACCGGGGCGGGTAGGCTGCGTCGTTCGATCTCGCCGGAAGAACTCACGCCTTCACCTTATGCGAGCTGCCGACCACACGCATGGACCCGCGGCCGCTTAGTCGAGGTAGTCGCGTAGCACCTGCGAACGAGACGGATGACGCAGCTTGCTCATCGTCTTGCTCTCGATCTGCCGGATACGCTCACGGGTGACGCCGTAGACCTTACCGATCTCGTCGAGCGTCTTCGGCTGACCGTCGGTGAGCCCGAACCGCATCGACACGACCCCCGCCTCTCGTTCCGACAGGGTGTCGAGCACGGCGTGCAGCTGTTCCTGCAGGAGGGTGAACGACACCGCTTCGGCCGGGACGATGGCCTCGGAGTCTTCGATCAGATCACCGAACTCGCTGTCGCCGTCCTCACCAAGCGGAGTGTGCAGCGAGATGGGCTCACGACCGTACTTCTGGACCTCGACCACCTTCTCCGGGGTCATGTCCAGCTCTTTGGCCAGCTCCTCCGGAGTAGGCTCACGGCCCAGGTCTTGCAGCATCTGCCGCTGTACGCGGGCGAGCTTGTTGATGACCTCGACCATGTGCACCGGGATGCGGATGGTGCGGGCCTGGTCGGCCATGGCACGGGTGATCGCCTGCCGGATCCACCAGGTGGCGTAGGTGGAGAACTTGTAGCCCTTGGTGTAGTCGAACTTCTCCACGGCGCGGATCAAGCCGAGGTTGCCCTCCTGGATCAAGTCGAGGAAGAGCATCCCTCGACCTGTGTACCGCTTGGCGAGGGACACCACAAGCCGCAGGTTGGCCTCGAGAAGGTGGTTCTTGGCCCGACGGCCGTCTTCGGCGATCCAGGTCAGCTCGTTCGCGAGCGTCGGATCCATGGTGTCGGCTTCGGTGGCGAGCTTCTCCTCGCCGAACAGACCGGCCTCGATCCGCTTGGCGAGTTCGACCTCCTGCTCGGCGTTCAGCAGGGGCACCTTGCCGATTTGCTTCAGGTAGTCCTTGACCGGGTCGGCCGTGGCACCTGCCACCACCACCTGCTGCTCTGGCTCATCGGTGTCGTCATCCTCGGAAAGGACGAAACCTTCATCCGTCAGCTCGTTGGGAGCTGGTTCGTCCGCGGATTCGGCAGCGTCCGCGGGACCGTCAGACGCGGCGTCGGCAGCCTCACCACCATCGGCTTTGCCGGCCTTGCGTTTGCGCCCGGGCTTCGTCTTGGCCCCGCCAGCCTTGGCCGCTGGGGGCGTCGCCGCCGCCTCGGAGGGTTCATCTTGAGCTGCTGTCTCCGTTGTCTTCTTCACCGCAGTCTTCACAGATGCCTCGCTCTTCTCCGCTGCCTGTTTGCGCTTCTCCCCGGCAGAGGTGATGGCCCCGTCCGCCGGCGCGGTCGCCGTCGCCGAGGAACGACGCGACGCCGCAGCCACTACTCGCTTGCGCGAGACCCGCGAGTCAGCAGCCGCAACCTCGACAGTAATACCTGTTGACTTCAAATGCTCGACGACGATGCGGCTTTCTTTCATCTGAAGGTTGGCCGCTTCGCACGCGGCCCGCACATCCTGTGCGTCGACTGAGCCGGCTTCCCGGCCTCGTATCACAAGCTCCTGCACGGGTGGCAGCTCGAAGATCCGGGCGTACTTGGAGCGGGAGGGGCTAGGCGACACGAACAACCTCTCGTCATCAACGGGGGCAAAGAATCACTGAACGGGGCAACACATCATTCTGACACGAAGGAGGTTCTCCGGTCTTCTCCGGACATGCCGACGCGACGAACCGTGCGGATCATGAACCACCCCACCGTAGCGCGAGAACCGTGAGGTCGTCCGCAGCACCCGCGGTGCGCAACCGCGAGACCACAGCATCAAGTATGCCATCGAGTGTGTCGTGACGATGTTCTTCTAAACAGGCGAGCAGCTCACCGACGCCTTCCTCGAGGCTACGCAGGCGGTTCTCGACGAGACCGTCGGTGAAGGCGAGCAGCATCTCGCCGGCGCCCAGCCGGATCCGCCGGCAGTACCGTTGTTCGGCCACGCCGATCGGAGTGGTGTCGGTCCCGGTGTCGATCAACTCCAGCTCACCGTCCGGAGGCATCCGCACCATCGGCAGGTGCCCGGCATCCCCCAGACGCACCGTGCCGTCGGCCGGATCGATAACGAAGTACACGACGGTGGCCAGCTCGACCGAGCCGCCGCCCTCCACCAGCCGGTCCAACCCGGCCAGGACCGCCGCGGGATCGGGGTCGGCCAGCGCCAGCGCCCGCAGCGCCGCACGTAGCTGGCCCATCCCCGACGCCGCCGTCAGTCCATGACCCATGACGTCGCCGACGGCCACCGCGACCTCACCGGAGGGCAGCTCGAACGCGTCATACCAGTCGCCGCCGACGACGTGTTCCGCGGAGCCGCCCAGGCTGCGGGCGCCCACCTCGATGCCTTCGATGACCGGCAGCACAGGGGGTTTGAGCCCTTCGGTCAGTGACGCCGTGGCCGTGCGCTCCTGCTCGAACAGCCGGGCTCGGTCGAAGGCCACCGAGCATTGCTGAGCCACCGCCCGCAGGAACCGGCAGGTATCGGACTCGAACGGTTGTGCTTCGTCGAACGCGAACCGCACCACGCCGATCCGTCCCGAGTCCGCGCTCAGCGGCAGGATGGCCCACGCTTGCTCGTCCGTGCTGTCCAGGAAGGCATGGAACTGCTCGTTGGCGAACTCCTCGCGAGCCCGCTCCTTCGACGCCAGGAAGACCGGCCAGCCCGTGCGGAGGACTTCGGAGACAGGCGTGACGGCGTCATCCGGCCACATCGAGAGGTACAGCCCGTCTGGAACGCTGTTGGCCGCCTCCCCCACCAGGCTCAGACCGATCCACCGAGCGCCGACCGTGGCCCGGCCGATCACCGCCACCGCGGCGGCGACCTCGTCCACCGTGACGGCTTCCGCCAACTCCTCGGCCACCTCCAGGAGCCGCGCATTACGTGCACGGCTGTGCCGCAACGCCGACAATGCACTGCGCTGGGACGTGTCGTCAACGACGAACATCGCCACTTGACGCTGGTCATCGTCACTGACCAGGTACCACGTCGACCGGAGGTAGGGCGCGGAGCCCGACGGACTCGGCCATGGCGGCTCGTCCGCCTTGATCGTCTCACCGCTGCGCAGAACTCGGTCGATCATCGTCTCGGTATGGGTGGCGAGCTCAGGCGGGAGCACATCGGATGGGCGGCGGCCGAGATGCTCCGCGATGGTCTTGCCGGCGCGCTCGGCCAGAAAGGCGTTGATGGCCAGGTACTGGTGATCGGTATCGAAGACGGCGAAGCCGACGGGCGCGTCAGCACCTGCCAACGCGCCCAGCAACCGCTGGGCATCGGCTGGCCGCACGGTTAACCCCCCTCATGTCGAGCGCCCCCACCGGTAGCGGTCGGGTCGGGTCGGACGGCCGGTGTCACGTGCTGGTGGCGCCGGCCGCGCGGCGTTTGGCTTCCTTCTTGAACGCGCGCACCTCGGCCAGCGACTCCGTGTCGACGACGTCGGCGATGGACCGCCTGGCACCCTCCTCGCCGTATGGCCCGGCCGCCTCCCGCCAACCGTCAGGCTGGACACCACACTGCTTACCGAGGAGAGCGACGAGAATACGTGCCTTCTGTTCACCGTACCCCGGCAGGGCCTTGAACCGAGTGAACAACTCCCGACCGGTGCTGACGTCCTGCCAGATCGCGCCGGCGTCGCCACCCCAGTGTTCGACGACGTACGCGGCCAGCGCCTGCACCCGCTTGGCCATCGAGCCCGGGTATCGGTGCACGGCCGGCTTCTGGGCCATGAGGGCCGCGAACTGCTCGGGATCGTGGTGGGCGATGGCCGCCGGATCAAGGTGGGTGACGCCCAGCCGGGCGGCGATGGTGGCCGGGCCGGTAAACGCCCATTCCATAGGGATCTGCTGGTCCAACAACATGCCGACCATCAAAGCGAACGGGTCGCGGCCGAGGAGTTCGTCGGCGGCCGGATCGCCAGCCAAGTGGAGCTCGACCATCACGGTGTGTCCTCTGCCTCGTCGGCACCGTCGTCGGCTTTGACGGCGAGGACCGGACACGGCGCGTCAAGCAGGATGCGCTGCGCGTTGCTGCCCAGGATCAACTTACCCACCGGGCTGCGCCGGCGCAGCCCGATGACGATGAAGTCCGCGGCTGACTCCTTGGCGACGGCGATGAGGTCGTCGGCGACCTCCATGCCACGCACGAGTTGGCGCACCTCGGCTTCGATACCGGCCTCGGCCAGCTGCGCACGCACCGCGTCGAGTTCAGCCTCGTGCTCCTGGGCGTCGTCGGCGTCGAAGCTGCGCCCGCCCCGCTCGGAGTTGATCACGACCAGCCGCGCACCGCGCAATTTGGCCTCTTCGGCGGCCCGGCGCAGCGCGGCCCGGCCCTCCGGCTTGGGGACATACCCCACCACGATCGCCGTCATCGCCTCTCGCCCTCCTCTGGTCGACACTGACGTTCTAACACCACCCGCACGAAGCACCGTGGCCCCATTCCGCTAACGGGACACTAGCGCGCCGGGCCGGAGCGCCGCACCATGTCCCCGGGCCATGGCACCATTCAGGGCGTGGAGGCGACGCGGTGGCCGGTGTGAACAGCCCTCCCGGCCGGGAGAATGGTGCCCGGATCCGGGCCACCGCGAGCGTGCTCCATCTCGACGTGGACGCGTTCTTCGCCGCGGTCGAACAGCGCGACAAGCCATCGTTGCGGGGGCGGCCGGTGATCGTCGGCGGACTCGGGCCGCGCGGGGTGGTGTCGACCGCGTCGTATGAGGCGCGCCCGTTCGGCGTGCGCTCGGCTATGCCGATGTCCGAAGCCCGCGCCCGCTGCCCGAACGCCGCCTTCCTCGGTGGCCGGTTCGGGGCTTACCGAGCCGTGAGCGGCATCGTCATGGACCGGTTACGGGCGTTGTCGCCGCTGGTGGAGCCGCTTTCCCTCGACGAGGCTTTCGTCGACCTCGACGTCGACGCCGGCCACGACCTATCCGTCGACGGTGTGCGGCAGCTGGGCGAGCGGCTACGTGAAGCAATCCACGACGCCACCGGGATCACCGCCAGCGTCGGCGCGGCCACCTCCAAAACCCTCGCCAAGATCGCCTCCGAGGAGGCCAAACCCGACGGACTCGTCGTCGTCGAGCCCGGCACAGAACTCGATATCCTGCACCCGCTGCCGATCCGAGTACTGCCCGGTGTGGGGCCGGCCACGGCCGCCCGGTTGGCCCGCCTCGGGGTGAAAACCGTCGGTGACCTCGCCCTGATCGCCGAACCCGACCTCGTCGACCTCCTCGGCGACGCCCATGGCCGTTCGCTCCACCAACTCGCCCGAGCACATGACCCACGCCCGGTCAGCTCCGAGCGGGCCTCGAAATCCATCAGCGTCGAAGACACGTTCGACCATGACGTTACCGACCGCGCGTTACTGTCCGCCCTGGTCACCAGGATGTCCGAGAAGGTGACGGACCGGATGGTCAGCGCCGGTCACTCCGGCCGTACCATCACCCTGAAGGTGCGCCTGCACGACTTCACCACCCTGTCGCGGTCAGCTACCTTGCCCGGCCCCACCGACGATTCCCGGGCGGTGACCAGGCTGGCGCTGCGGTTGCTGGACGAGATCGACGCCACCAATGGCGTCCGGTTGCTCGGCGTGGGCGTCTCGGGCCTGTCCGACTGGGTTCAGGACGACCTGTTCGCCGCCGCGACCGATACCCGGGAGCCCGCCCCACCGGATCCCGAACTCGACCGCCAGCTCGACGCCGCGGTTCACACGGATCAACGGTGGGTGCCCGGCATGGACGTCGTCCACACCCAGCACGGCGCCGGCTGGGTCTGGGGCAGCGGGCGGGGCCGGGTCACGGTGCGGTTCGAGACGGCCGACACACCCCCCGGTCCGGTCCGCACTTTCGCCGTGGACGACGCCGATCTCGCCCCATCTCCGCCATGAATCGCCGCCATGAACGGAAGGGATGGGCGGGTCGGGCGGACTCTCAGCCGTTTCTCACGTCGGCGAGGCACACTGAGTGCCATGGACATACTCGTCGTCGACGACGAACCCGCCGTGCGAGAGTCGCTGCGCAGGTCGCTGGCGTTCAACGGTTACCAGGTTCGGCTTGCCGAGAACGGCGAAGACGCTCTGCGCCAGATCAGCTCAGACCAACCCGACGCCGTCGTCCTGGACGTCATGATGCCTCGTCTCGACGGCCTGGCCACCTGCCGCGCGTTACGCGCATCCGGCAACGACGTGCCGATCCTCATGCTGACCGCCCGCGACGACGTCTCCGACCGGGTCTCCGGCCTCGATGCCGGCGCCGACGATTACCTGCCTAAACCGTTTGCCCTGGAGGAGCTCCTGGCCCGCCTGCGTGCGCTGCTGCGCCGCTCCACCCACGCCGACGATCCTCAGGCCGGTCCACTGCGGCTGGGTGACCTCACACTCGACCCCGCCACCCGTGAGGTCCGCCGAGGCGTCCGCCAGCTGCGCTTGACGCGTACCGAGTTCTCCCTACTCGAGCTTTTGGTCAGCAATCCGCGCCAGGTGCTGACTCGCGAGCGCATCCTCGAAGAGGTATGGGGTTACGACTTCCCGACGACGGCCAACTCGCTCGAGGTGTACGTCGGCTACCTGCGCCGCAAAACCGAAGCCGAAGGTGAGTCTCGGCTCATCCACACCGTCCGCGGCGTCGGGTACGTCGCCCGGGAGGATCCACCGTGACCGACCCGCCGCCGCCTCCCCCGGCTCGCTCGGCAGCGGCCAGGGTGCCACCCACCGGGCCACCACCACCCCCGCCGGGACGCACCGTTCACCACCGCCGGCCGACATCACCCGGCAGCCCGCGGGACGGCGACCCCCCAGGTAAAGATCGGTCTCGCACGGACGGTGCGGACCGTGCGGCCCCCACACCCGAGTCCGGCCGGCTGCTGCGCCGGCTCTCGCTACGGACCAGAGTCGGAGCACTCGTGGCGCTGACCGTGGGTATGGCCGTCGCGCTCACCGCGCTGGCGGCCTACCTCACCGTCTCGTCGCAACTGACCCGTACCGTCGACGAGACACTACTGGAACGGGCCCACGACGTCGTCACCTCACCGCTCGGCGACCGCTTCACCCTCGACCGGCTACCGGCCGAGGCGTTCCTCGCCGCCGACATGCGCATCGCCATCGTGCACGTCGACGGCCAGCAGAGCACCGCGTGGGTCCCCCAAGGTGAGCAGACCCCACCACCCGTGGGTGAACCCGAGCTGGCCGTGGCCCAGGGGGTGGAGCAGTACAGCCTCCGCACCGCCGCCGTCGACGGCGAGCCGCACCGAGTGGTCGCGGTACCGGCCGGGCCACAACTCGCGCTCGTGCTGGCCCAGTCCACCCAGCAGACCGAACGGATCCTGGAACGGATGCGGCTGGTGTCGTTCGTCGTGGGCGGTCTCGGGATCGCCATCGCGACGTGGGCGGGTGTGTCCGTCGCTCAGGCCGGCCTGCGACCGGTCCGGCGGCTCACCGAGGCGGCCGAACACGTCGCCGCCACCCAGCGGTTGGACCCGATCGAGGTCGAAGGTGACGACGAACTCGCCCGGCTAGCACATGCGTTCAACGCGATGCTCGCAGCGCTCGACGACGCACGTTCCCGCCAGACCCGCCTCGTCGCCGACGCCGGACATGAACTGCGCACCCCCCTGACCAGCATGCGTACCAATCTCGACCTCCTCGCCCAAAGTGATCGCCAAGGTGGCCTGCCACCGGACGAGCGGGCCCAGCTGATCACCGACGTGCGCGCCCAGATCGAGGAGCTGTCCCAACTCATGGGTGACCTCGTCGAGCTGTCCCGCGACGACGCACCAACCGCCGCGCAGCAACAGATCGACCTCGCCGACGTCGTCCGGGATGCCCTGGGCCGGGTCCGACGCCGCGCGCCGGGCCTGACGTTCGACGCGGACCTGTCGTCGTGGCCGGTGCTCGGTGAAGCCCAGCTACTCGGCCGGGCAGTGACCAACCTGCTGGACAACGCCGCCAAGTACAGCCCGCCCGGTGGCACGGTGAGTGTCACGTTGCGCCAAGGTGTGCTCCAGGTCAGCGACGAAGGACCGGGCATCGCCGACGAGGACCTCCCCCACGTATTCGAGCGCTTCTACCGGTCGTCGGAAGCACGCGGCCGACCCGGCTCTGGTCTGGGGCTGGCCATCGTCCGGACCACCGCCGAACGACACGGCGGTCGAGTGGACGCCGACCGCGCACCTTCCGGTGGCGCCCGGCTCACGCTGCGGATACCGGCCGCTTCTTCAGAATCATTAGCGTGAATCTCAGGATGTTCTCAGAGTGACAGGGAACCGTATGGGTATGAGCGAGAACCTCCACGGCAGCCCACCTCCCACCGAGCCGTCCCAGCCGACCGAGCCGGCCGAGCCGGCCGAGCCGGCCGAGCCCACCGACCAGAGTGGGCCGGGCACCCCGCCGCCCCCACCCCGGCAAGGTACCGCCGGCTGGTCCAGGCCGCCTGGCCACCCAAGCCCAGCCGGCCCAGCCAGTGCGGCCGGCCCAGCCAGTGCAACCCATCCGTGGCAGGGCAGCCCAGCGGCCGGCGCAGCCGCGACCGGTCCGGGTCTAGCCGGGTACGGTCCGGCCGGCGGCCCCGCTGACAACGAAGGACGATCCGCTACGGCCGTGTTGTCGGCACCCGAGGTGTCGTCGACCACACCTCACCGAGGCCGGGGACGGCTGCTCGTTACCGGGCTGGTCGTCGGGGCGCTAGTGGGTGGCGGCTCCGGCGCGGCGGTGGCCACCTGGCTCACCGACTCCTCGGACGAGCCGGCCCAGGGCAATGTCGTGGGCAGCAACAGCTCAGCCGACAACGGCGAACGGCAGCCGGCGGTCTCGCTGGGCAGCGTGGAGAGCGTCGCCGATCAGGTGTTGCCCAGTGTCGTCTCCATCACGATCAGCGGCGAGTTCGGGGGTGAGGGCGGCACCGGCAGCGGTGTCGTGATCTCCTCCGACGGCGAAATCCTCACCAACGACCACGTCGCCCGCGCGGGCGGAGCGAACGGCCAGCTTCGGGTGACGTTCTCCGACGGCACCACGGCCGACGCCGAGGTGGTGGGGACCGATCCGCTGACCGATCTCGCCGTCATCCGGGTGTCCGACGTCGACGAGCTGACTCCGGCCCAGCTGGGTAGCTCTGGCGAGTTGTCCGTCGGTGAACAGGTGGTGGCGATTGGTTCTCCGCTCGGCCTCGACGGCACCGTCACCAGCGGGATCATCTCCGCGTTGCAGCGTCCGGTCGCGGTGGGCGATCAGCGCGACGCCGCTACCGTCATCGACGCGATCCAGACCGACGCCCCGATCAACCGCGGGAACTCCGGTGGTGCACTGGTCAACATGGCCGGCGAGGTCATCGGCATCAACAGCGCGATCGCTACCACCGGCATGGAGGCTGGATCCATCGGCCTGGGCTTCTCCATCCCCATCGACCAGGCCCGGCCGATCGCCGAAGAGCTGATCGAGACCGGGACCGCCACCCACGCGCGGATCGGAGTCGAGGTAGGCACGCCGCAAGACGGTCGTCCGGGGGCGTTGATCGGGCGGGTCGAATCGGGCGGCAGCGCTGCCGAGGCGGGCTTGCAGGACGGCGATCTCATCACCAAGATCAACGACCGACCGGTGCAGGACCACATCACGCTGATCGCCGCGGCTCGTTCGTACCGGCCCGGCGACGAGGTCACCCTCACCTACGAACGCGACGGTGACGAGGGCACCGTCGAGCTGACGCTCGGCAGCGACGCTCAGTCCACCTGACGTTGTCGGTGGGGGCAGGCACACTTGGACACATGCGGTTGTTCGACGTGGCCGAGACGTCCCGTGCCGTCGCAGCCACCAGCGGCAGGCTCGCCAAGATCCAGCTGTTGGCTGACTGTCTGCGCCAGGCGACACCCAGCGAGGCGGAGATCGCCGCCAGCTATCTCGCCGGCGAGCTGCGCCAGCGCCGGACCGGCCTCGGCTACGCCGCGGTCCGCTCGATGCCTGCACCAGCCGACCATCCCGAACTCACATTGCACGAGGTGGACGCCGAGTTCAGCCGGATCTCCGAGTTGTCCGGTCCGGGATCCACCACGGCTAAACGGTCGGCGCTGCACGCGATGCTCACCCGTTCCACCCCGGCCGAACAGCGGCTCCTCGCCGGCCTGGTCACCGGTGAAGTGCGGCAAGGTGCACTGGACGGCGTGCTCACCGACGCTGTGGCCGCCGCCGCCGGGTTATCCGCGACGGATGTTCGGCGCGCGGTGATGGTTGCCGGTGCACTCGTGCCAGTGGCGGCCGCCGCCCTCGCCGACGGCCAGGCTGGCCTGGACCGCTTCAGGCTGGCTGTCGGGTCACCGATCAAACCTATGCTCGCCTCGCCGTCCAGCGACCTCCCGGAGGCAATGACCAGGCTCGGCACGGCCGGGGTCGAGTGGAAGCTCGACGGTGTGCGCGTTCAGATCCACCGCGACGGCGGTGATGTCGCCGTGTTCACCCGCACTCTCGACGACATCACCGCCCGGGTGCCCGAGCTGGTGGAAGCCACGCTGGAGCTACCGGTCGCGGCCGCGGTGTTCGACGGCGAGGCGATCGCCGTCGATGACGGCGGCCGTCCGCTGCCGTTCCAGCGGACGGCGGCACGGATCGGGCATCGCACCGACGTCGACCACGCGCGAGCCCAGACTCCGCTGTCGGTGTTCTTGTTCGACTGTCTACATCTGGACGGTGCCGACCTCCCTGGCGAGCCTGCCTCGCGGCGCTGGGCGGCCCTCGACAACGTCGTTCCCGCCGCGTTACGGGTCCCGAGGCTGGTCACCTCGGAGCTGGCCGAGGCTGAGGCGTTCTACGCCGAGGCGGTGCGGCAGGGCCACGAGGGCGTGGTCGCGAAATCTCTGGAGGCCCCGTACGAGGCCGGCCGGCGCGGCGCGAGCTGGCTGAAGGTTAAGCCGCGACACACTCTCGACCTCGTTGTCCTAGCCGCCGAGTGGGGCAGCGGCCGACGGCAGGGGTGGCTGTCCAATCTGCATCTCGGGGCCCGCGACCCGGAAGGACGATTCGGCCCGGCCGATGGTTTCGTCATGCTCGGCAAAACATTCAAGGGCCTCACCGACCAGATGCTGACGTGGCAGACCGAGCAGCTGCTGAGGCTGGCCGACGGCGCCACCAACCAATGGGTGGTCCACGTCCGCCCGGAGCTGCTGGCCGAGATCGCTTTCGACGGAGTGCAGACCTCGCCGCGTTACCCCGCCGGCGTGGCGCTGCGCTTCGCCCGCGTGGTGCGCCACCGCCCGGACAAGCCGGTGGCCGAGGCGGACACCATCAACACCGTGCTCGGCCTGCATCTGCCTGCCGGCCCCGGGTAGCGCAGCGACCTGACCGCTCTACCGTCACGGCCCCCGGTGTGCGCGCTCTAGCCGTTCCACCCCTTCGGCGAGGACGTCGACGCCGGTGTGGTCCGATGATCCGAGCAGCAAGCCTGATGCCTCCCACATGGCGATGTGGATGGCCTCCACCGTCTGGGTGTCGGGGTCGTCGAGGCGGACACCCCTGTCCCGCGGCAGTGCGGCCTCCAGTGCGGAGGCGGCTTCCACGAGACGGGTCCACGATTTCGACGCGTACCGGCCCAGCACCAGCCTGGCGAGGTCTTCGTCGCCGAGCACAGCGGCTCGTTGTCGCTCCATGTAGGCCTGCGCGGCGAAGGCACCACCGCCTCCACCGGCCAACGCTCCGACGAGCACCCCCAGCACGAGGCCGATAGCGCCAAGGCCAGCCACGGCGGCGACCACACCGGCGAGCACCGCAACCGCTGCCGCACCGGCCCCCACCCCGATCAGGTGATGACGGTGCAGCCCGAAGCCGAGGATCCGAAACGTCGGCGCGGGATCCTCCAAGGCTTCGACGACACGCTCGGCCGACTCGTCGTCATGAAGGTCCGGACGTATAACCACGAACGTCTCGGCGACGGCACGGCCGGAGTTGGCCGCATGGCCCGGGCGACCAGAGGTCCACCGCAGCGCACCCCAGCGGCGTCGTTCGACGACATTGGGCAGCCAGCTACCACGCTGTGACTTCAGCTGCTCATCGACGATGCGCTGTTGTTCGTCCCAAGCCTGCGACCACTCCCGCTCCTTCATCGCCGTCAACGGGTGCGGTCGAGACATCTGCAATCTCATCTCCATCACGGCAGTTCCACCCTTGAGGCACCTCGACGTGAGATTCCACCCTGACCCCACGAAGCCTACTCGCACGGTTCGATTCTGCTTTGCCCAACCTGCCCATGACGTTACCGCACAGCCCAGGTGTCGGCGGCAATGCCAGCACCCTGCGGCATTTGATCCGCTTTTGCGGCATTCACGGCTTTACCATCATCAACTGGCTTGTCAATCTCTGGGAAAACATTCGTATTGATCAACAACAGTAGACAGAGAGTGTTCCGATCACGCGGCGCCGGTGGCCTGCGGTGGCCCCGTCCACGCCACCGGCTACGGTGGAAGGCGTGTTCCGGTTCCTGCTCACGCCCCGCTGGCTGGCCATCCACACCTTCTTCGTGCTGGCCGTGGCGTTCTGCGTGTTCGCCGGATGGTGGCAGTTGGGCGCCTTCCAAGACAGCCAGACCAGGCACGATGATCGCGATCGGCCACCGGTAGCCGTCGAGGAACTCGTCCGCGCCGGCGAGGCCATCGACGACGCCGCCGCCGACCGCGCCGCCGTCGCCACCGGAACCTACCTGAGCGAACAACGCCGGTTCGTGCCCGGCCGGATCCACAACGGCGCGCTCGGTTGGTTCGTCCTGATGCCGTTGGAGACCTCCGATGGAACCATCCTGCCGGTGGTACAGGGATGGGTGGCCGAGCGCGCCGACGCCGGACCACCCCCGGACCCGCCGGTCACCGTGACCGGCCACCTGCTGCCCGCCGAGATTCCCGAACACGCCACGATGCGTCATGACCAAATACTCGACGATGACGAACTCGCCTACATCTCCCCGGAGAGCCTCGCCGAGACCATCGGCGTGCCGGCGGCCGCGTCAGTGCACGGCTATCTGCTGCTGACCTCTGAGGAACCGGCCGCTGCGGGGATCGCCAGACTCGACATCAACGAAGTGGCCCCCATCCGGCACGTCAACCCCTGGCAGAACCTCTCCTACTGGGCTCAGTGGTGGGTATTCGGCCTAGCCGCACTGGTGTTCTGGGGTTCGGCGATCAGGTCGGGCATCCGCGCCCGCCGCAACGGCGACGGGCAGGACACCGAGCCCGATCCAGATCAGCCCGGGCCGGACCGCGCACCCGACTCGGCGATGACGTCGCCGTCGCCGCACGAGCGGGTCAGCGCACCCGAGCCTCCACGCGTGCTCTCTTGACCACATAACGTTCGGCGAAGAACGACGCCAACGGAACCGTTCCGGCCAGCGCGATCAGCCCCACCGCCCAGCCCGTCCAGCGCCGCTGGTACGCCAGCAGTCCAACCGCGATCAGGTAGACCACGTACAACCATCCATGAATCGGCGACACCACCGCGCTCATCGACGGGTCGTCCGGTGGTCCATACCGAATGAACATGGCCACACACAAGACGAGCAAAAACACGCCCGAGACGTAGGCCATGACCCGATAGAACGGAAGAGCGTCACGCTGCACGACATCGAGCGTAACCCCGGCACCTTGCAGCCTCGCGCACCGGGATGGGAATACCCTCGGCTCGAATACCCTCAGCTGGGTGGATCGTCTGGCTCGTCGTCTGGCTGGTCGTCTGGCTCGTCGTCTGGCTCGTCGTCTGGCTCGTCGTCTGGCTCGTCGTCTGGCTCGTCGTCTGGCTCGTCGTCTGGCTCGTCGTCTGATTGATCGTCTGATTGATCGTCTGATTGGTTGTCTGGTTGATCCAGGTCGGCCAGGAACTGCTCGAACTCGGCACCGATCTCGTCCGCCGTCGGCACTGCTTTGGGCTCGGCCAACAGGCTGCCCCGCGAGCCGGCACCCTCGTACGCGTCGTACTGGGACTCCAGTGCTCGCACCACTCGGGCGACCTGCTCGTTGCCGTCGATCTCCTCTTGAACCGCCCGCGCGGCGAGTTCAGCAGCCTCGCCCAGTGCCGCGGTAGGCAGCAGGAGACCTGTTACTGCGCTCACCGCACGCAGGACACTCAACGACGCCTGCGGGAACTCCGACTCGGCCAGGTAGTGCGGGACCTGCGCGACCAGGCCCACCGCATCTCGGTCAACCTGGCCAAGCCGGTATTGCAGCAGCGCCGCGGCACTACCCGGCACCCGCAGTTCCATGTCCAGCAGCTGCTCGTCCGGCACCAGGTGTCGCTTGGTGGCGTGCGCGCTGATACCAATCGGCCGGGTGTGCGGCGTCGCTGTGGGAATGCCGTAGAAACCCACCGTCAGGCGCACCCCGAACCGCTCGATCAGCTCCGCGACGGCCGCTGTGAAACCTTCCCACATCACGTCCGGCTCCGGGCCGGACAGCAGCAGGAACGGTGCGCCGACATCGTCATACAGCACCCGAAGGGTCAGCTCCGGCGCCTCATAGTGTTGGAACGCCCCCTGGGCGAAGTGCATCTCTGGCCGCCGGGCGCGGTAGTCGACCAAGCGGTCGGTGTCGAAGCGGGCCAGCTCGCGCTGCTCGAGCGTGTCCAGCAACTGGTCGACCACACCTCCGCCAGCGTGCCCGGCGTCGACGAACCCGTTGAGGTGGTACAGAAGCACCGGCGATTCGAGTTCCGGTGCATCATCGACCAACTCGTATAGAGCATCCGGCATGTCAGCCACTTCCTCGATCACAGCGACGGATGGTTAGGCCCTCTGAGACACAACGTCACCACCGGCTCGAAAACTTCCCCACACCGGCCCGGGTAACCGATCTAGAACCGTCCCCGGGCACTCGGCACCACTATCCAGACCATGCCGCCACCCAGACCATGCCGCCACCCAGACCACGACGCCACCCAGACCACGACGCCACCCAGACCACGACGCCACCCAGACCACGGCGCCGCCCAGATCATGCCGGAGGCGGAGCCTGGCCGGAGGTGCCCGTGTCGACCGGCTCCCGATAGGGCAGGCCGAGCAGCAAGCAGGAAACCCCGAGGAAAGCCTCCGCTTCGCGGATCAAGTCATCCGCTTCCCGCATCGTGACCGCGCCGGACAATCCGGCCATGGCTGCCGCTCGCTGTCCCGCCTTCGAGGCGAAGAACGACGCCCACTCGGTGAGCTCGGGCGCGACGGATGGCAGCAGCTCCCACACGTTGCGGGGCCCGTGCCCGCGCCGCCGGCCTCCCCCGGCACGCGAGCGTCGCGACACCGGCTGAGCCCGCGCAGCCAACACGGCGGCCGCCGTGCGCAGCGCCGCCAGATGAGCCGCCGCGAACCGCTCATTGGCGCTGCCAGCCATACCCGCATCCGCCAGGCACGAACGCGCCTGATCGACCAGATCAAGGGTGGCATGGCCCATCGGCGGCCGGAGCCGGCCCGACGGCCGGGCTCCCATAGCCACACCTCTGACCTGGTCGTATTTCGTCGTCATCAGTTCCCTCCCCTACCAGTGATCGAACGAATGTTCGACTAATGAAGACCCTAGCACCCCCCTCCGACAGCCCGTCAAGCCTCGGGCATAGGCTCACCCCCCGTGGCACGAATTGTTGTCGTCGGCGCGGGAGTGGCAGGCCTCGCCGTCGCGATCAGACTGGCCGATTTCGGACACCAGGTCACGATCCTGGAACGCAACGGCGCCGCTGGAGGCCAGATCGGCGCGGACACCCTCGACGGCGTCCCCGTCGACACCGGTCCTACCTGTTTCACTCTGCCCGCCGTCTTCCGCGACCTGTTCGGGAAGACCGGACGGCCGTTGGAACGTGAGGTCGACCTCGTCCCACTGGACCCGTCCGTCCGGTATGTCTTTCCCGATGGCGAGATCCTCGACCTGCCCAACGCCAGCCGTGCCGAGACGATCGCTTCCATCGACCACACACTCGGCAAGGGTGTCGGTGCCCAATGGGACCAGATGGTGCAGGAAGCCCGCACCATGTGGGAGGTCCTACGCCCGCGGCTGATCGACCGTTGCCCGTCGTTGCGGGATCTCCTCTGGTTACGCCTGCACCCTCGCGCCCGCCGCGCCCTGCACCGTGGCCGCAGTCTGCGCGAGTTCGGAGCACAACATCTTCGCGACCCTCACCTTCAGCTGGTGCTCGACTCGTACGCCACCACCCTCGGCAGCGTTCCGGCTCAGGCGCCGGCAGCTCTGGCCGCTCTGGTCTACGTGGAGCAGACGTTCGGCACATGGACGGTCCGTGGCGGGCTGCGGGTGTTCATCGACGCACTCCAGCGCCGCGTTGGCGAGCGAGGCGGCGAGATCCGGTTCGAGGCACCGGCCGAACGGGTCGCCACCCGCGCCGGATCCGTCTCGTCGGTCGAACTAGCCGGCGGAGAGACGATCCCGGCCGACGTCGTCGTCTCCACCGTGCCGGCCGGACAACTCGACCTCGACGGGCTCCGGGGGCGGCGCTGGACCGCGCCACCCGCGGAGGGGCGGTCCGTGTTCAGCATCATGATGTCGCTGCGCTCCCGGCCCGACTTTCCGGAACGGACGGTCCTGCTCACCGACGACGGCCCGAACGTCACCCTCAACTACCGCGCCGACCATCAGTCCGACCGGCCCTGTGGCGTGGCCCTGCACGCCGACTGCTCGGCTCACGGCCCGGAGCCGCAGCTCACCGACTGGAGCACGCCAGGCACTGCGGAGACCCACGCACACCAGCTGCTCGGCCTCGCCGCGGCCCGTGGCGTCGACCTCAAAAGCCAGGCCCTGACGTGGCGGGTGCGCTCGCCGTACGACCTTGAGTGCACCCTTGGGGCCCCGGGTGGCCGGGTCTACGGGCCGCCGTGGCACGGATCCGGCGTGACCAGACGGCGACTAGCCAACCGCTCCCCCGTTCACGGCCTGTTCTTCGCCGGCGCGGGAGCACATCCAGGCGCCAGCCTGCCGATGGTCGCCATCTCCGCAGCCCTCGTGGCCGACCTCGTCGGCCGGCCCTGACTCATCCCAGCCCCGCTGGGCATCTGACGTCTCACGGCGACGATCAGATGCCCAAGCGGAGATCAGGTGCCCAAACGGAGATCAGATGCCCAAGCAGGGGCCTGCGTGGCCCGGCAACTTTCGATCAGGCCGGGGTGAGGGCCGTGGCCAGGCCGAGCCGTTCGTAGATCTCACGGGTGGCCGGCGACCGATTCAGCGTGTAGAAGTGGAATCCTGGGGCGTCTTCGGCGATGAGCCGCTCGCACATCTGCGTGGCATAGTCGACGCCGAGGGCACGCACCGCGGTCCGGTCGTCACCGAGGGCGTAGAGCCGTTCGGCCAGGTCGGCTGGGAATGCGGCCCCGCACAACGCGGCGAACTTCTCGATCTGCTTGACGTTGGTCACCGGCATGATTCCGGGCACGATCGGCTTGTCGCCGCCAGCGGCCGCCGCGCGGTCACGCAGGCGCAGGTAGTCATCGACGTTGAAGAACATCTGGGTAACCGCGAAATCGGCTCCGGCGCGGAACTTACCGACCAGGTACCGTACGTCGGTTTCGAAGTCTGGTGACCGGGGGTGTTTCTCCGGGAACGCGGCCACGCCGACACAGAAGTCTCCGACCGATTTGATCAGCTGCACGAGCTCCTCGGAGTACCGCAGCCCTTCGGGATGTGGAGACCAGTCGGCCTGGGGGTCGCCGGGCGGGTCGCCCCGCAGCGCCAGGATGTTGCGGATGCCCACATCGGCGTACTGGCCGATGACGTGGCGTAATTCGGCCACCGAATGATCGACGGCGGTGAGATGACCCATAGCGGTCAGCGTGGTGTCCATGGCGACTTGACCGGTGACCCGCACTGTGGACTCGCGGGTGGTTCCTCCGGCGCCGTAGGTGACGGAGATGAACGTCGGCTGTAGCCGCTCCAACTCCCGCATGGTCCGCCAGAACAGTTGCTCAGCCTCCGGAGTCTTCGGGGCTGAGAACTCGAACGAGTACGACCGCCCTCCTGCGGCCAGCAGCTCTCGGATAGTCGTCGTCTTCCCTGTTGTGGTCGTCGGCAATCCTTGAGACATATCGCCCACGATAATCGAGGCCGCTCATGTTCCGGACACCGGATCTCACGCTCTGGGATTGAAACCGCATGGTCAGTCTGGTCGGCCCGCAGCATACCCTGGCATCCGTGACGTCCTCCCCGATCGGCCCCGTGGAGCCACCCGACCGGCTCGGCCAGATCACCCCGGCCGACCCCGTCGCACCGTTGCGACCACGGATCCAGCACACCCTCGACGGCTTCCTCGAGCAGCAGCGCACGCTGCTCAGCTCCATCGGCGACGAGCTACTGCCGCTCGTCGACGCCGCCGACCACCTGCTCAAGGGCGGCAAACGGCTCCGCCCGGCGTTCTGCTACTGGGGCTGGCGCGCGGCCGGCGGGTCCGGCGACGACACCGCCGTGCTCGTCACCGGCTCGGCGCTGGAATTGTTCCAGGCCGCCGCCCTGGTACACGACGACGTGATCGACGGCTCGGACACCCGCCGCGGCCAGCCGTCGGCGCACCGCCGATTCGCAGCCCACCACAGCAGGCACGGGTGGGACGGCGACGCCACCGGGTACGGCACCGCCACCGCCATCCTCCTGGGCGACCTCCTGCTCGGCTGGAGCGACGAACTATTCGCCCAGGCACCTCTTGGTCACCAGGCGCGGACCCAGGCCCGGCGGGTGTTCGAGCGGATGCGGACCGAGGTCGGCGCTGGCCAGTACCTGGACATCCTGGCGCAGACGGACACGTCGACGCCGCCGGTCGAACAGGCCGAACGGTCCCGTCGAGTGATCATGCACAAGTCCGCGCGGTACTCGGTGCAGCACCCGTTGGTTCTCGGCGGCCGGATCGCCGCCGCATCGGAGGCATTGATCGCCGCGTACGCACGATATGGCAGCGCACTCGGCGAAGCCTTCCAGCTGCGCGACGACATCCTCGGCGTCTTCGGCGACCCGGCCGAGACGGGCAAGCCGGCCGGTGACGACCTCCGCGAGGGCAAGCGCACGTTGCTAGTCGCCTACGCTGGCGAACAGGCTGACACCGGGCAGACCAAGACGATCGCCACCCTCCTGGGTACACCGGACCTCGACGACGACGGCGTGGCCGACCTACGCCAGGTGCTGGTCGACACCGGCGCCGTCCGCCGAGTCGAGGACCGCATCACGCGGTTGATCTCGGAAGCCGAACGGGCGCTCGACCACACCGAGGTCGACGACGACGGCCGGGCCGCGCTCGCCACCTTGATCCGCCTCGCGACCACTCGCTCCCGCTAGCCGGTGTTACGCGCCGATGGCGTGCACTCCACCGTCGACGTGAATAACCTCACCCGTCGTCTTCGGGAACCAGTCGGACAACAACGCCACAACCCCCCGGGCGGCCGGCTCGGGGTCGCTGAGATCCCATCCCAGCGGCGCCCGGGCGTCCCACACCCCCTCGAACTGGTCGAACCCGGGGATCGACCGGGCGGCCATCGTCTTGACCGGGCCAGCGGAGATCAGATTGACCCGCACACCCCGTTCACCCAGGTACTTGGCTAGATAACGGGACGTCGCCTCCAGGCCCGCCTTGGCCACACCCATCCAGTCATAACCCGGCCAGGCCACCTGAGCGTCGAAGTCCATGCCGACCACCGACCCACCGTCGGGCATGAGGGGCAGTGTCGCCATGGTCAGCGACTTCAGCGAATAGGCCGAGACGTGCACCGCGGTGGAGACGTCGTCGAACCCGGCCTCCAGGAACGAACCGCCCAACGCGGTCTGCGGGGCGAACGCGATCGAGTGCACCACCCCGTCGAGCCCGTCGACGTGCTCCCGGAGCCGGTCGGCCAGCGACGCCAGCTGCTCGTCGTCCTGAACGTCCAGCTCCAACACCGGAGCCGGCTCGGGCAGCCGCTTGGCGATCCGCTCCACCAGGCTGAGCCGGCCGAAGCCGGTCAACACCACCGTCGCACCCTCCTGCTGGGCCAGCTTGGCCACGTGGAAGCCGAACGACGATTCGGTCAGCACACCCGTGACCAGTACCCGTTTGCCGTCGAGGATTCCCATATGTCAGTGCCCCATTCCGAGTCCGCCGTCGACCGGGATCACGGCACCGGTCACGTATGCTGCTTCGTCGCTGGCCAGCCAGCGAACCACACCTGCTACCTCGTCGGCCGAGGCATACCGCCCGAGCGGGATGCCGCCGAGGATCTCGGCCCGCCGCTCCTCGGGCAGCGCGTCGGTCATGTCCGATTCGACGAACCCGGGGGCGACGACGTTGGCCGTGATCGACCGGCTACCGAGTTCGCGGGCGATCGACCGGGCCATCCCGACCAGACCGGCCTTGCTGGCCGCGTAGTTGACCTGGCCCGGCGAGCCGAGCAGGCCAACCACGCTGGAAATGAAGACGATGCGGCCCTTGCGGGCCCTCAGCATCCCGCGCGAGGCCCGCTTGGCGACCCGGAAAGCGCCCGTCAGGTTGGTGTCGACGACGTCGGTGAAGTCGTCCTCCCCCATCCGCAGCAACAAGGTGTCGCGGGTGATGCCGGCATTGGCCACGAGTACCTCGACCGGCCCCTGCGCGGCCTCGACCGTCTCGAACGCGCTCTCCACCGACGTGGTGTCGGTGACGTCGCAGCGGACCCCGGCCAGGCCCTCGGGTGGCTCGCCGCTTCGATGCGTGATGGTGACGGCATCGCCAGCAGCGGCGAACGCCCGAGCGATAGCTAGCCCGATGCCGCGGTTGCCGCCGGTGACCAGAACAGACCGACTCACGTTTAGCGCTCCTCTCAGGTCCAGACCCGCCGACGCTACCTGATCGGCTCGGAGCGGTCCGCGCGGCGGGTACCTACGAGTCTTCGAGCCGGAAGCCGACCTTCATGCCCACCTGCACGTGTTCGACCTCGCCGTCGACCAACTGGCCGCGGATCTCGGTGACCTCGAACCAGTCGAGGTGTCGCAGCGTTTGAGCCGCCCGATGAACGCCGTTGCGGATCGCGTCGTCGACGCCCTCCGTCGACGTTCCGACGATCTCGGTGATCCGGTAGGTGCGGTTCATCTCGTCCTCCTCGTGCTCACACGGCGGACCACGGTGGCCCGATGCCAATTCTCCTCCTACCGTTGCACGTATGAACCGGATTCACCGTTCTCACGGGCGACGCGAAGAGCCGGTGCAATCCGTCACCACCGCTGCCGCCGGGCGGAGCCATGATCTGCGGTCACGCCAAACCCGCTACCTCTGGATGATGGGCATCCGGCTGGCCTGCCTGCCGCTGGCCGTCGTCACCTCCGGCTGGCTGCGGTGGTTCTTCATCGCCGGCGCGGTGGTGCTGCCCTACATCGCGGTGGTCGTAGCCAACGCCGCCAGCCGTCCGGCACCTGGAACCATCCAGTCGGTCGCCCCTCCGGCGCCAGCCGAACTACCAGCAGGGACGCAGAATCCACTGGTAAATGATCAAAAACCCGACGTTTAACCCTTCCGATAGGCCTCTTTCCCGTGTAATACTCCCCACGCGCACGTTCCGCATTCCCCCGTCGGTGCGCTGCGTAGCGACGGCGTCGGGCGGCTTCCCCCGTGGCTGCCCGGCGTCGCCGTTTATCGGCCGGATCGCCCGCCGCCGGAGCAGCCTGAGCGGCCACGTTGTGTATCCGGCCCGCCCCGCGCCACGCCGTGCCCCCGCCGTGTGCACCTGATCTCCGTTTTGTCACCTGATCTTTTTGCCTGGGCGATCAGGTGTACCAACGGCGGGTGTCGGCGCGGTGTGGTGCATCTGATCGCGTCCCGTGATGTGGACGCGCGGCGATCAGATGCACGATCGGCGCTTTGAGGGCGAGTTGTGCATCTGATCGGCAGCAGGTGTCCGGTCAGCGATCGGTGGCGGGTCCGGCGAGTGGGGTCCGGCGAGTGGGGTCCAGCGAGTGGGTCGGTCATCGGGGTCCGGCCGGGGATGTTGTGCTCGTGGTGTTGGTGTTGGTGTTGGTGTTGGTGTTGGGTGGTTCGTCGTTGTTCGCATCCCGCGCGGTCGACACCGGGCGAGACGATCAGATGCATCAACTGACCGACAGGCCGCGGTGACGCATCTGATCGCCGCGCGTCCGCATGGTGGAGGCGATCAGGTGCAGCACACCGCGCCGTCGTCCGCGGTTGGCACACCTGATCGCCCCAGGGAAAAAGATCAGGTGACAAAACGGAGATCAGGTGCACAACGGGGGAGCTAGCCGCCGATGGCGGACATTGGCCGGTCGGGCTGGAGGAACTCGGGGTTGTCGATACCGTGCCCGGCCGCTTTGCCGGCCATCGCGATCCGCCAGCGCTCGGCTAGCTCTTCGTCGCTGGCGCCGGCCCGCATAGCTCCCCGGAGGTCGGATTCTTCGCGGGCGAACAGGCAGGTGCGCACCTGGCCGTCGGCGGTGAGCCGGGTGCGGTCGCAGGTGCCGCAGAACGGCCGGGTCACCGACGCGATGATGCCGACGCGGGCCGGCCCGCCGTTGACCAGCCACCGCTCCGCCGGGGCGCTCCCCCGCTCCTCGGGGGTGTCGGGGGTCAACTCGAAGTGTTCCTGAAGTGCGGCCAGGATGTCGCCCGCGGTGACCATGTCGGCGCGGTTCCAGGCGTGCTGGGCGTCCAGCGGCATCTGTTCGATGAACCGTAGTTCGTAGCCGTTGTCCAGTGCCCAGGCGAGCAGGTCGGGGGCTTCGTCGTCGTTGACGTCGCGCATGAGTACGGCGTTGACCTTCACCGGCGACAGCCCGGCGGCGTCGGCCGCCGCCAGACCAGCGAGGACGTCGTCGAGCCGGCGCCGGTGAGTGAGGCGCTCGAAACGGTCGGCGCGGAGGGTGTCCAGCGAGCCGTTGACGCGATCCAGCCCGGCCTCGGCCAGGGTGGCGGCCACCCGGGTCAGTCCTACGGCGTTGGTGGTCAGCGATAGTTCCGGGCGAGGATCGAGTTGTGCACACGCAGCCACGATGTCGACCAGCCCGCGGCGCAGCAGCGGTTCACCTCCGGTGAACCGGACCTCGCGGATGCCGAGCCGTTCGGCGCCGATCCGGACCAGCCGGATGACCTCGTCGTCGGTAAGGAGCTCCGGCTTGGGTAACCAAGCCAGCCCCTCCTCGGGCATGCAGTAGGTGCATCGGAGGTTGCACCGGTCAGTTAATGAGACTCGGAGATCTGTCGCGATACGCCCATACCGGTCGGCAAGCATGTCTCCCAGGCTATGGTCTACGGTCGATTCGTGTACAGGTTCCTCGCGACGCGTCGCTGGCTGGTCCGAACGTTGGCCGGGCTGCTCCTCGTCGCGGTCTGCGTCCGGCTCGGGTTGTGGCAGCTCGACCGGAACGAGCATCGTGCCGAGCGCAACGAGATCATCGAGACCAACGCCATCACCACACCGGCCACCCTCGAGTCTCTGTCCAGCCCAGGAGACCCGTTCGATCCGAGCGACGAGTGGCGGCGAGCCGAGGTTACCGGCAGCTATGACGAGGCACACCAGCTTCTGCTCCGGCTGCGGCCCCTCGACGGCCAGCGCGGCGTGCACGTCGTCACACCGCTGGTGTTGCCCTCCGGCGACGCACTTCTCGTCGACCGGGGGTTCTATCCGTCCACCGACAACGTCCCGCAGGCCCCACCACCCCCCACCGGCGACGTGACTGTCGAGGTCCGGCTCCGGGCCAGCGAAGACGTTCGTGCCGCCGACCTCGACCCCGACCTCGGCGTGATCCGCTCGATCAACGTCGCCGACCTCGACGCCGCGGTTCCATATCGTCTCCACCCGGCCTGGGCGGAGGCGGTGGCGCCGATCGACGACGAACTGCTGGCCATCCCGCCCCCCACCACCGACGCTGGTCCGCACCTGTCCTATGCCATCCAGTGGTTCATCTTCGCCACCATCGGGCTGACCGGTTTCGTTCTGCTGGTACGGGCCGAGGCACGTGGCCGCCGCCAACTCGCCGCCGACGCCGAAGCAGACGCCGAAGCAGACGCCGAAGCAGACGCCGACGCCGACGCCGACGCCGACGCCGAGGCAGACAAAGCGGACGCGGCGGATCAGCCGGGGGCTCTTCAACGGGCCGCCAACGACGGCTGACCGCGACGGTGCCCGCTGAAGGAACGCCGAGCGCGTATAGCGCCGATATAGCGGCAGGTGAGTTCATAGTGAACCGGGACGCGGGCAGTGGGAGACCACCTCGGCCGGGACAGCTATACTCCCAGCCCGTGACCCGTGCGTCGACGGGAAGGGGGGATCTCACGCGGTGACTGACTTCATCGAGACCGCGCTGTCCCTCCCCGCCGTCGTGTTCAGCTTCATGTTGGTGGTGGTCGTGGTCTATTGGCTGGTCGTCCTGGTGGGTGGCCTCGGCGTCGACATGTTCGACGGGGATGACGGCGGCGCCGCCGGCGATCTGTTGGCGGCCGCGAAGCTGGATGGCGTGCCGGTCACTATCGCGGCGTCTTTGTTGATCGCGTTCGCGTGGTTCTTCGGAATGGTAGGCACCGTGGCGATCGGCGAGTTGGACCTCCCCACACCGGCCATGGTCGGGCTCGGCATCGTGGCCGTGGCGCTGGCCATCACCCTGGCATGGATCATCACATCGTTCGTGATCATGTTCGTGCGACGCACCCTGCCCAGGGTCAGAGAATCGTCTCGGGGCGACTTCGTCGGCAAGATCTGCGTCATCCGGACCGCCCCCCTCGGCGCCGGCACCGGCCAGGCGGAGGTTACCGCCGACGATGGCTCCACCGCCATCATTCAGGTCCGCCAGACTGGCCAGGACGAGTTCTCGGCCGGCAGCACCGCTCTGATCTTCGACTACGACACGGACGGCGAGTTCTTCTGGGTCTCGCCGTTCGCCGCTGAACTCGACCCTGGCGGAAGGCCGTTCTGAGCCGCCAGGCCCACCCAGAACAGAAACGTTCGACCACAAGCGAATATCACCTGAAGATCGATCAGCCCGCCGGCCACACCTGCTGGACGGCCGATGCCGCAGGAACAAAGGATGTATAGATGGATACCGTGAGCACCAGTCTTGGTGTGTTGTTAGCCGTCATCCTGATCGTCGCGCTCGCGGCGATCTTCGTCGTGACGCGGCTGTTCCGCAAAGTGGAACAGGGTCGCGCACTTATCATCTCCAAGGTCAAGCGGGTCGACGTCACCTTCACCGGTGCGGTTGTCCTGCCCATCGTCCACAAGGCCGAGTTCATGGATATCTCGGTCAAGACCATCGACATCGAGCGCACCGGCCACGAGGGCCTCATCTGTCAGGACAACATCCGGGCGGACATCAAGATCACGTTCTTCGTGCGGGTGAACAAGACCGTGGAAGACGTCATCCGGGTGGCTCAGGCGATCGGTACCGAACGGGCCAGTGATCAGACGACGCTGCAGGAACTGTTCAACGCCAAGTTCTCCGAGGCGTTGAAGACTGTCGGCAAGCACATGGACTTCGTCGATCTCTACACCCAACGCGACGAGTTCCGCGACCAGATCATCCGGGTGATCGGCACCGACCTCAACGGCTACAGCCTCGAGGACGCGGCCATCGACTTCCTCGAGCAGACACCGATGTCGCAGCTCGACACCCAGAACATCCTGGATGCGCAGGGTATCCGCAAGATCACCGAGCTCACCGCGCAGGAACACGTCCGCACCAACGACTTCGAGCGGGGCCGGGAGAAGGAGATCACCCGGCAGAACGTCGAAGCCCGCGAGACCATCCTGGAGCTCGAGCGCCGGCAGGCCGACGCCGAGGCCACTCAGCAGCGCGAGGTCGACACCCTCCGCGCCCGCGAGGAAGCCGAGACCGCCCGGGTCCAGGCCGAGGAGCGGCTCAAGGCCGAAAGCGCCAACATCCGCACCGACGAGCAGGTCGGCGTCCAGAGCGAGAACAAGGCCCGCGAGATCGCCGTCGCCGAGCTCAACCGGCAACGTGTCGTCGCCGTCGAGACGGAGAAGATCGAGAAGGACCGGATGCTCGAGGTCGTCGCCCGTGACCGGGAGACCGAGCTCGCCACGATCGCCAAGACCAAAGAGGTCGAGACCGAGAAGCGCGCGGTGGCCGAAGTGGTCCGCGAGCGGGTCGCCGTCGACAAGACGGTCGCCGAGCAGGAAGAGAACATCAAGCGGGTCCGTACGGTCGAGGAGGCCGAGCGGGAGCGTCAGGCCACGGTGATCGCTGCCGAGGCCGAGGCCCAGAAGAACCTGGTCAAAGACATCAAGTCGGCAGAGGCTGCGGAGCAGGCTGCCAAGCACAAGGCCCAAGAGGAGCTCACGCTCGCCGAGGCCCGTCAGCAGGCCGCGGAGCTCGACGCCCAGGCCAAGATCCGGCTGGCCGAAGGGGCTCAGGCCGAAGCTGCCGCAGCCGGCCTCGCCGAGGTCCAGGTGCGCGACCGCGACGCCGAGGTCATCGAGAAGGTCGGCCGGGCCGAAGCGTCCGCGGCCCGGGAGAAGGCGCTCGTCGAAGCCGAAGCGATCCGCGAGAAGCTGAAGGGCGAGTCTGAGGGTCTGAAGGAGAAGGCCGCGGCGATGGCCGCACTCGACGAGGCCAGCCGCGGGCACGAAGAGTTCCGGCTGCGCCTGGAGATGGAGAAGGACGTCCGCCTGGCCGGGCTCAACGTCCAGCGCGACGTCGCCGAGGCCCAGGCCAAGGTGTTGGCCACCGGGCTGGAGCAGGCCGACATCAACATCGTCGGCGGCGAGAGCGTCTTCTTCGACCGCATCGTCAACTCGATCTCGCTGGGCAAGGGGGTCGACAGCTTCGTTAACCACTCGGATGTCGCGAGCACCATCGCCGAGCCCTGGCTGAATGGGTCCTCCAACGTCGTCGAGGACATCATGTCGCTGCTGGGTAGCGTCGACACCGAGGATCTGAAGAACCTCACGGTGTCGGCGTTGCTGATGCAGTTGATCAACAAGGGCGGGCCGAACCGCTCCAAGCTAGAGCAACTGCTCGAGACCGCCCGCACCTTGGGCTTCGCCGATCAGCCGGTGGCCGCCCTGACCGGTTCGAAGCAGTAATCCGACGTGTCCGAGACCGCGACCGACACCGCTGAGGGCACCCCGGCCCCCGCGGATCAGGAACAGGCCGGGCTGGACGTCGGCACCTACGAGGTGCTCCGGACTCGGCTGCGCGACCAGGCCACCCAGCTCGCGTCGCGCGCCGAGGCACTCAACACCCGCCGGATCGAGGTGTTCGGCGGCACGCAGCTGGCGTTGATCGGTACCGAACGGATCCGTACGGAGAACAACTGTGTGCCGCGCGACATCATCTCGTTGGGCGCCCTCGGCTCGGGAGCCGAGGGCGACGGCGGGTTGATGCTGTTCGGCTACAACGTCTTCATCGGGATGAAGCCGGAGACGAGTGTCGACGACGTCTTCTCGCTGCATCGGTTCGCCCGGTCGGCCGACGACGACGCAGAGCCGGGATCGTTCCGGTTCGACGACGCGGAGCCGGGTGATCTGCCCGGTCTGCTCGACGGGCAGAAGTTCCACCGGGACTTCGCCGACATGTACCGGTATTTCCGCGAGACCCGGCTGCTCCAGCTGCGACGCACCGACGACAAACTGCTCGCGGTTTTCCAGACCGGTCCGAGCATCGACGACCTGCGGGTGCTGCGCTGGCAGGTCGATCGTGGTGGCGACATCCGTTACCTCGACAACCGCGGCGAGCGGGACCACGTCTATCCCCGTTCACACGACTTCGAGTGGATCGAAACCACCCGCGACAACCACGTCACCGGCCGTTATCCACACATCTCCATCGAGGACGTCGTCTTCGTGGAGACCACCGGCGGCCATCTCACCATCAAGGTGGAGGACAACACCGAGAGCGGCGAGGGTATCTACTCCGAGCAGGTCGAGGACCCGCTGCAGAGTCTGGCCGACGCCGACGTGTTCTACGCCCGGCTGGGTCCGTTGGTGCTGCTGCGCATCAGGCCGTACAACGAGACCGTCTGGCGGCACCTCGTCTTCAACACCAGGACCAGAAGTGTCACTCGGCTCGACGGCATCGGGCAGGCCTGCCAGCAGCTTCCCGAGGATCACGGCATCATCTTCCCGGACGGCTATTACCTGAGTACGGGTGAGAGCCGCACGTTCGACACCGACGTCACCGACCTCGAGTTCAAACGGACCATCCGCTCCCCCAACGGCGAAGATGTGCTCTACGTCTTCCACGCCCGCGAAGAGGGCCGGTCGCTGCTGCTGCCGTACAACGTGATCCGCAAGGAGGTCGCCAACCCGATCCCTTGCCACGGGTACTCGTTGTTCGACGACGGCACCCTGGTGATCTTGCGGGCGACGTCGGAGGAGCCGACCCGGGTCCACCCCCTCCAGGTGTGGCAGACCCCGTTCCAATCGGACACGTACGCGGCGGCACAGCCGGTGGGTACCGGCCCGCTGGAGCGGGTCGGCAACGCCGAACTGGTCCGCGGCATCTCGGACTGCCTGTCGATCACCCGGATGATCGGCGAGATGGCACCGTCGGCGGCCGTGTTCGAGGCCATCATCTCGGCTTGTACGCGGGCTTTCGACAGCTACCACTGGTTGGGTGAACAGGAGCTATCCGACCTACGCACCCCGGTGGCCGACATCCGGGCCACCGCCGAGCAGGTACTCGACGAGTTCGAGAACGTCCAGGCGCTGACCACCCAAGCTCGCACCGCCGTCGACGAGGCTGCCGCCGACATCGCGTCGCTGGTGCGCCGGGTGCGGGGTGAGGCGCCGCGAGCGGCGGCGGCGTGGGTGGCTCAACTGGCCCAACTACGCCAGGCCAGGGGCCACCTGGTCACGTTGCGCGACATGCGCTACGTCGACACCGGCCGCATCGACCGGCTCGATGCCGATCTCGACGAGGAGCTGGGCTCGGCCGCTCAACGCGCAGTTGAGTTCCTGCAGGGTGAGGATGCCTTCGCCGGCTACCACTCCGAGGTCGACCAGCTTGTCGAGCAGGCCGAGTCGATCCCGTCGGTCGCCGACGCGACCGAAGTGGCCACGAAGCTCGACGAGCAGTCACAGGCGTTGGAGACGGTGACCGAGGTGATCGGCTCGTTGGACATCGCCGACGCCACCGTACGCACCGCGATCCTGGAACGGATCGGTGAGGTGCTCGGCGCGTTGAACCGGGCCCGGGCCACCCTTCAGGGCCGGCGGCGCGACCTGCTGGCCACCGAGGGCCGGGCGGAGTTCGCCGCCGAGTTCGCGCTGCTCGGCCAGGCCATCACGGGTGCACTGGCGGTGGCGAACACGCCGGAGGCCTGTGACGACCAACTGGGCCGGCTGCTGCTCCAGGTGGAGAACCTGGAGGCACGGTTCACCGAGTTCGACGACTTCCTCGCCGAGCTGGAGACCAAACGCGACGACATCTACGAGGCGTTCTCGTCGCGTAAGCAGGCGCTGGTAGACGAGCGCACCCGGCGGGCGGACCGGCTGACCGACTCCGCCGAACGGATCCTCACCAACGTGCGCCGCCGGGTGGCGTCGCTGGGTTCGGTGGACGAGGTCAACACGTACTTCGCCTCCGACGCCATGGTGGCGCGGCTGCGTAAGGTGGGCGCCGAGCTGCGTGAGCTGGGCGATCAGGTGCGCGCCGAGGAGCTGGCCGGCCGGATCAAGGCGGCCCAGCAAGAGGCCGCCCGGTCGCTGCGGGACCGGCTCGATCTGTACGACGACGGCGGCGAGACCATCCGCTTCGGCCCACACCGGTTCGCGGTCAACACCCAGCCGATCGATCTGACGCTGGTGCCGCATGACGGCGGGATGACGTTCTCCGTCACCGGGACCGACTTCCACGCGCCGGTGGACGACCCGGAGTTCGACAAGACCAAGCCGTTCTGGGATCAGCTGCTGGTGTCCGAGTCACCCGAGGTGTACCGGGCCGAGCATCTGGCCGCGGCTATCCTGGCCGCGGCGGAGGACGAGTCCGACGGTTCCGGGCTGACGCTGGACAAGCTGCACGAGGCTGCCGTTGGGGAGGATGGCCTGCTGGCCACGGTCCGGCAGGCTGCGGAGAGCCGGTACGACGAAGGCTACGAACGCGGCGTACACGACCACGACGCGGCCGCCATCCTGGAGGCGTTGCTTCGCCTACACGCGGCCGCGGGCCTGTTGCGTTATCCGCCGGCCGCCCGAGCCGCCGCCCAGCTGTTCTGGACCTTCGGCACCACCGACGAGGCCAGGGCCAGCTGGACCACTCGGGCCGTTTCGCTGCACAAAGCCCGGGCGACGTTCCGGTTCCACCGGTCCGAGGCCGTGGAGTCGCTGTCCGCGGAGCTGGACGGCGCGGTGACGGAGTTCTTCACCGCCGCCGGCCTGGGCGAGGTTGACGACGCCGACCGGGGCCTGGCCGGTGAGTATCTGTTCGAGGAGTTGGCCGACCCGTCGTCGGGCTTCGTGACCAGCGCCGGTGCGAAGAAGCTGCTCGACGGGTTCCGGCGGGCGCTGAGCCGACGTTCCGGCGCCGGTTCACGCCAGGCGTTCGAGGACGACCTGCGCGCGCTCGGCTCGGACCTCGCCGCCCGGCATCAGCTCGTGTACGCCTGGCTGAGTTCTTACCTGGCCGCCAGCGACGGCGACGTCTCCGCGGTGGATCTGCCGGAGGCGGTCGCGGTGGAGCTGACGGGCAGCGCGGCGACCCGGCACGAATCCGCGGCGTCGCTGTCGGCCAGCGTCAGTGGCTTGCTCGGTACCCATCCGCGGATCAACAACCGGACGTTGACGTTCCGGCTGGACGAACTGCTGGCTCGCGCTCGGCGGTTCCGTACCGAGCGGATCCCGGCCTACCGCTCCTTCCAGCGCCAGCGCACCGCCCTGATCGAGCAGCAGCGGCACGTGCTGCGCTTGGAAGAGTACAAACCGCAGGTGATGAGCGGTTTCGTGCGCAACCGGCTGCTGGACGAGGTCTATCTCCCGCTGATCGGCGACAACCTCGCCAAACAGATGGGGACCACGGGTGAGTCGCGCCGTACCGACCAGAGCGGCCTGCTGATGCTCATCTCCCCTCCCGGGTACGGCAAGACGACCCTGATGGAGTACGTCGCCAGCCGGCTCGGGCTGGTGTTCGTGAAGGTCAACGGCCCGTCGTTGGGACATGCCGTGACGTCGGTGGATCCCGCCGAGGCACCCAACGCCACTGCCCGGCAAGAGGTCGACAAGATCAACCTTGCGCTCGAGATGGGCAACAACGTGTTGCTGTACCTCGACGATATTCAGCACACCAATCCGGAGCTGCTGCAGAAGTTCATCTCGATGTGTGACGCGCAGCGGCGGATGGAAGGTGTCTGGAACGGCCGGACCCGCACCTACGACCTCCGGGGCAAACGTTTCGCCGTATGTATGGCCGGTAACCCCTATACGGAGGAGGGCAAGCGGTTCCGGGTGCCCGACATGCTGGCCAACCGGGCCGACGTGTGGAACCTCGGTGACGTTTTGTCCGGCCGCGACGACCTGTTCGCCTTGAGCTACGTCGAGAACTCCCTGACCGCCAATCCGGTGCTGGCGCCGCTGGCCGGCCGGGAACAGGCCGACGTCGACGTTCTCGTCCGGCTCGCCCGTGGTGACGAGACCGCCCAGCCGGACCAGTTGACCCACCCGTATTCACCGGTGGAGCTGGATCAAATCTTGGCGGTGCTGCGGAAGATGCAACGGGTGCAGGAGGTTGTGCTGACCAACAACCAGGCCTACATCGCCTCGGCCGCGCAGGCCGACGCATCCCGGACCGAGCCACCGTTCCAGCTACAGGGCTCCTACCGGAACATGAACGCGATGGCGGCCCGGGTGGTGCCGGTCATGAACGAGGACGAACTCGAATCGATGATCGACGACCACTATGTTGGTGAGGCGCAGACCCTCACCTCCGGCGCGGAGGCCAACCTGCTGAAGCTGGCCGAACTGCGGGGGCGGCTCACACCCGAGCAGTCCGAACGGTGGGCCGAGGTCAAGGCGGGATTCCTCCGGGCGCAGGCGCTCGGCGGCGACGAGGACGATCCGATGAGCCGCGCCGTCGGTGCCATCGGCCTGCTCGCCGACCGGGTCGGGGGGATCGAGAACGCGATCAGCCACGTCACGGAGAAGGCGTTCGACCCATCTAACCGCGGGGCCCGGGCTCGCCGTCCGAAAGGTCATCAAGCGGACTGAGTTCACCAGCGGGCACCGTATCATTTGGCCGTACCGACGGACCGTATCACTGGACCGTACCGACGGACCGTATCACTGGACCGTATCGTCATACGGTCCAGTGATACGGTGCCGGTATGACAGATGTTCGACGACGACGTGCTGGCGGTGAGCGGCGCGCGGCCGTGCTCGATGTGGTGACCACTGTGCTCGCCCAACGCGGCTACCAACAGACCCGGTTCACCGACGTGTCGGAGGCCAGCGGCGTCGCGGTGAGCACGCTCCAGGGTTACTTCGGTTCCCGGGACGACATGCTCATCGAGGCGATCCAGCGTTCCACCGACCACGAAGTGGCCACCATGGAACGGATGAGCCAGGAGGTCGCTGATCCATGGCAGCGTCTGGTGACACTCGTCGAACGCGGGATCGCTACCCCGGTCCCCGTGTGGCGGATGCTGATGGAGTTCTGGACCACCGCGGCACACGACGAAGAACTACGGCAGCACAGCGTGGCCTTGCAGGCCCGGTATCGCCAGCCGTTCGTGGATGCGATCACCCACGGCCGGGACACGGGCATGTTCACCCCACACCATGATCCCGCCGCCGTCGTCGACGTCCTCGTCGCGGCGTTGGACGGGCTGCTCTTCCCGCGAGTGCTTGGCCAACCCCGGCCGGACACCGACCCGTTCCGCGACGTCCTGCTCGATCAACTCGCCACGACCCTGGAGGTCCGGTCATGACCACACTCGTCACCGGCGCCAGCGGCAAGGTCGGCCGCCATGTGCTCGACGGACTGACCCAGCGGGGTGTCGCGGTGCGCCCAGCCACCAGGCGAACGGACGTCCCCCTCGACTGGGCCGATCCGGCCGGCTGGGACGCCGCCCTGGACGATGTCGACCAGGTGTTTCTCGTCCTGCCCGGCGGCGACGACGGGCACCGGTCGGTGTCCGGCCTAGGCCAGCAGGTCATCGGTTTCCTCGACCTCGCCGAGCAGCGCGGTGTGAGCCGCGTCGTCCTGATGACGGCCCTCGGCATGCAGTACGCACCCGCTGACGTCGACCAGCGAGCCGTCGAACTGCGTCTCCAGAACAGCTCGATGCGCTGGACCGTCGTCCGGCCCAACTGGTTCTATCAGAACCTCACGGAGGGGCCGCTGCGTGATCTGGCCGATGCCCACGGCGGCCGGTTGTCGCTGCCGACCGGCGCGGCGACGGTGAGCTTCATCGATGCCCGCGACATCGCCGCCGTCATCACCGCCGCACTCGTGGCCGACCACCACGGGCGTGAATACACCCTCACCGGGCCGGAGAGCCTGTCGTTCACCGAGCTGGCACGGCTGGCCGCGAAGGCGGGGTTGCCGATCCTCGATTACCAGCCGGTGGCCGAACCCGAGTTCCGGGCCCGGACACTCGCGCTCGGCTGGGACCACGAGTACGTCGACACGCTGTGCGGGCTGTTCGCGGCCATCGCCGCCGGCCATGCCGCACCGTGCACCGCCGACGTGGCCGACGTGCTGGGCCGGCCACCAGTCGGCTTCGCCGAGTTCACCTCCACGCACCAGACCTGACAACAGGCAATCCCCCGGGGTGTCAGGACTCCAACGCCTCGATGGCGGCCTCGGCCAGCTCGAGGACGTCGTCCGCGTCGATACCTTCCACCTCGATCGAGCCACCGGTGACGTAGAGGTTCTCCGCATGGAACTGGAACATGTTCACCGTGCCTTCGTCGAAGTGCATGACGTAGCCGTCGACGCCGGCCACGGTCACCTCGCGTGCGTCGTCGAGCTCACCGAGGTCGGTGCCGAACAACTCACCGGAGAAACTCACCTCGATGGTGGCGATGCTGTTGTTCGAGGCCCGCCACTCACAGGTCAAGACGTCCAGCCCCTCGACCGGCCCAACCTCGACGTGCTCGAACCCGCCAGCGATGTCACCGCCCGCGGCCACCACCTCGTCCGGGCAAGTTTCGGGTACCCGGGGCGGGGGTGCTTCGTTCTCGCCAGGAACGGTTTCGTCGTCGGCGCCATTGCGGCCGCCGACGTCGTCGCCGTCGTCTCCGCCCTGGTCATCTCCGTCCTGGCCATCTCCGCCCTGGTCATCTCCGTCCTGGTCGCCGTCGGGAGGGCCGCCATCGGTGTGACCGTCGGTCGGACTAGCGTCGCCGGGCGAGCCGCGCTCATCGGAGTCGCCGTCGGGTTCGGGGTGATTCTCCGTCGTCGCTGCCGATTCCGGATCGGCGGCCCGGCTGGCGTCGTCGTCGCTGCCGCAGGCTCCTATGACCAGGGTGAGCGGCACGACGGCCAGCCACCCGATACGTCGACGCGATTGGTACATGTGACCACCTTATGAGCCACCTGTTCACACAGTCGGCTGTGCCGGGGCGAACTGGGTCTGGTACAGGTCGGAGTACGTGCCACCGGCGTGGACCAGCTCCTCATGGGTGCCGCGCTCGACGATCCGGCCCCCCTCTACCACGAGGATGACGTCGGCGTCGCGGATAGTGGATAGCCGGTGGGCGATCACCAACGACGTCCGCCCGGTCAAGGCGGTGCGCAAGGCGTCCTGTACCGCCACTTCCGACTCGGAGTCGAGGTGGGCGGTGGCTTCGTCGAGGACCACGACGCTCGGTGACTTCAGCAGCAGCCGAGCGATCGCCAGACGCTGCTTCTCGCCGCCGGAGAGGCGGTAGCCACGGTCGCCGACCACGGTGTCCAGGCCATCGGGCAGGCTGTCGACCAGCTCGCTGATCTGGGCCGCGTCGAGTGCCGCCCGGACGTCCGGTTCGTCGGCCTCCGGCCGGGCATACAGCAGGTTGGCCCGGATCGTGTCGTGGAACATGTGGGCGTCTTGGGTGACTACACCAACGACGTCGTGCAGAGACTCCAGCGTCACCGTACGGACGTCGTGCTCGCCGACGCTGACCCGGCCGGAGGTGGGATCGTACAGCCGCGACACGAGGTGGGTGATCGTGGTTTTGCCGGCCCCCGAAGCTCCTACGAGGGCGACCATCTGGCCGGCTTCGACGCGGAACGAGACGTCGTGCAGGACGTCGTCGTTGCTGCCGTTGCCGCCGCTGAGCCGGGCCACGGACTCCAGCGACGCCAGCGAGACGTCGTCGGGCGCCGGGTACCGGAACGACACGTGGTCGAACTCAACCGACATCGGCTCCGCCGACGCGGGCTCACCGGAGCTCCGCTCCCGAGCACCGCCGGCGACCAGCGGCCGGGCGTCGGGTGCGTCGCGCACCAAAGGCTTGAGGTCCAACACCTCGAAGACCCGCTCGAAGCTCACCAGGGCGGTCATGATGTCCACCTGCACGTTGGATAAGGCGGTGAGCGGGCCATAGAGGCGGGTGAGCAGGGCCGCCAGCGCCACCAGCGTGCCGACCTGGAGGGCGCCGTCGATGGCGAGCCAGCCACCGATCCCGTACACCACGGCGGTGGCGAACGACGCGAGGAAGGTCAGGCCGATGAAGAAATACCGCGCGTAGAGCGCCTGCAACACGCCGATGTCACGGACCCGCGCGGCGGCTTGCTCGAAGGTGTCGTTCTCCGTCTGGTAGCGGCCGAAGATCTTGACCAGCAGCGCCCCGGAGACGTTGAACCGTTCGGTCATCGTCTGGCTCATACCAGCGTTCAGCTGCATCGACTCTCGCGAGATGTCGGCGAGCCGGCGGCCGATGTACCGCGCCGGCAGCAGAAACACCGGAACCAACACCAGCACGACGAGGGTGATCTGCCAGGAGAGCACGAGCATCGCGCCGAGCGCCAGCACCAGCGTGACGATGTTGCTCACCACCTGCGACAACGTGCCGGTGAATGCTTGCTGAGCGCCGACGACGTCGGAGTTGAGCCGCGACACCAATGAGCCGGTCTGAGTCCGGGTGAAGAAGGCGATGGGCTGCCGCTGGACGTGGTCGAACACCTGGCGGCGTAGGTCGTAGATCAGCCCTTCGCCGACCCGGGCGGACATCCACCGGCCGATCAGGTTGAGTCCGGCGTCGAGCACCGCCAACCCGGCGACGATCAACGCACTCCACACGACGACGTCGCGCCGGCCCGGTACCACGCCGTTGTCGATGAGCACCTTCAGCAGTAGTGGCACCGCGGCCGCGCTGGCCGCCGAGGCGACGGTGGTCACCAAGAAAATGGTGATCTGTCGTCGGTAGGGCCGAGCGTAGGCGAGGATCCGTTTCGTCGTGCCGCGCGCCAGCTTACGCTCGACGACACTTCGATCTCGGGAGAACGACCGTGAGGCCGTCCATGCCCCGCCCATGGGGCCACCACCCATTACCACCGGTCATAACCTCCTCAGCGCCCAACGTGCCAGCTGAACAACACGCTGGCGAGCAGCTTTCTTCCGCTTCCGGACACGTTGTCCTCGAGGAGCTGGCGCAGCCTGCCCCTGACCGTCCAGCGCCGTCATCACACATGGAGCACGGCGCTGGACCGGTCAGCAGGCAGGCTGCGGCCAGCTCCTCGAGATGATCACCTGTCCGGACGGCGCCTAGAGATTCAGGAATCGGTGCCAACCGGTCGATCTTGGACCTCTTCGGTCGCAACCATCCCTTGGCTTTCCGGGACGGTCCCGAAAAGTCCGAGATCGCGATTCAATCGCGCGGACCTTCTACGGCGTGTGCGTCAAGACTTCTTGCGAGCCTTGCCGCGAGTTGCGCCACCGCGTCCACGTAGCTCTACTCCCGATTCGGAAAGTAGCCGGTGGACGAAGCCATAGGAGCGCCCTGTCTGCGAGGCAAGCTCGCGGATACTCCTACCGCCTTCGTACTGCTTTTTCAGGTCAGTGGCGAGCTTGTCACGCTGCCCCCCGCTGATCCGCGCGCCTTTCACCAACTTCTCGGCCACGCGTCCTCCCCGTTTTCGTTGTCCTTCATGACAGAGGACCATGATCCGTCCCATTACAGTTTTTCGCCACCCGAACGCAAGATCAATCCCACATCGTGAATAGCGTCGCAGGTCAGCGGGGGTGCGACGACGGCCCTCGGAGAGAGCCTGCGAGGGCCGGGGTGGGGGTTCAGGCCAGCGCGACGAGATCCGCGTAGTCCGGGTTCCAGAGGTCTTCGACGCCGTCCGGAAGGAGCAGAACACGTTCGGGGTTCAGCGCCTGGACCGCCCCCTCATCGTGCGTGACCAGCACGATCGCGCCTTCATAGGTGCGCAACGCACCCAGCACCTCTTCCCGCGAGGCGGGATCGAGGTTGTTGGTCGGCTCGTCCAACAGGAGGACGTTGGCGCTCGACACCACCAACGTGGCTAACGCCAGCCGGGTCTTCTCACCGCCGGAAAGGACGGACGCGGGTTTGTCGACGGACTCACCGGAGAACAGGAAAGAGCCCAATACCCTGCGGGTTTCCACATCTGGCAGGTCCGGGGCGGCCGTGCGCATGTTCTCGAGGACCGTCTGCGATGTGTCCAACGTCTCATGCTCCTGCGCGTAGTAACCCAGTCGCAAACCGTGCCCTGGCTCCACCTCACCAGTGTCGGCCTTCTCCACACCGGAGAGCAGCCGCAGCAGCGTGGTCTTGCCGGCGCCGTTGAGACCGAGGACCACCACTCGGCTCCCCCGGTCGATGGCGAGATCGACGTCGGTGAACACCTCGAGCGAGCCGTAGGACTTGGACAGCCGGCTCGCCGTCAGTGGCGTCTTGCCACACGGAGCCGGCGCGGGGAACCGCAGCTTGGCGACCTTGTCGGAGCGGCGCTGGCCTTCCAGCCCGGCCAGCATCCGCTCGGCCCGGCGATCCATGTTCTTCGCCGCCACCGCCTTGGTGGCCTTGTAACGCATCCGGTCGGCCTGCGCCTTCAACGCCGTTGCCTTCTTCTCCGCGTTGGCTCGCTCCCGGCGGCGGCGGCGCTCGTCGGTCTCGCGCTGTTCGATGTACGTCGCCCAGCCCACGTTGTAGACGTCCAGCACGGCTCGGGTGGCGTCCAGATGAAAGACCCGGTTGACCGTGGTGTCGAGCAGTGCGACGTCGTGGCTGATGACCACCAAGCCGCCCTTGTAGGCGCGCAAGAATTCGCGCAGCCACATGATGGAATCGGCGTCCAGGTGGTTGGTGGGCTCGTCCAGCAACATGGTGCCGGCGTCGGAGAACAGGATCCGGGCCAACTCGACCCGCCGCCGCTGACCACCGGAGAGAGTGCGCAGCGGTTGGCCGAGCACCCGCTCCTCGAGCCCCAGGCTGGCCGCGATGGACGCTGCTTCACTTTCGCTCGCGTAACCACCCAGCGACAGGAACTCCGCCTCTAGACGCGCGTAGCGCCGCATCCCGCGCTCGTGCTCGGCTTCCTTGTCGGAGGCGATCTGCTGCTCCGCACGGCGCATCTGGCCCACGACCACGTCGAGACCGCGGGCGCCGAGGATACGATCGCGGGCCAGCACATCGGGGTCGCCGGTGCGTGGATCCTGCGGCAGATACCCCACGCTGCCCGACTGGGTCACCGAACCGGCGAACGCCTGTCCCTCACCCGCCAGAATGCGCGTGAGCGTGGTCTTGCCGGCGCCGTTGCGGCCCACCAGTCCAACTTTGTCGCCGGGCGCGATCCGGAACGTCGCTCCGGCCAGCAGGATCTGTGAGCCGGCGCGCACCTCGACCTCATGGGCAGTGATCATGGTGGGAACGTCACTCCGAATACATCAGCATGGGCAGGGCGGCCGATCCAGTGCACGGCTATCACCGTCGACAGTATCGGCGCACCCGCAAACTCCACGATTCTACCTGCTCTCCGCGGAACACCTTCAGCATTTATCGTTCAGTGGTTGTGCCGGATCACCGGCCAGTCGATGTCCACATCGGCCGCCTTGTTGAAATAGTTGGTGAACACGTTCAACGCCACGTGCCCGACCACCTCGGCGATCTCCTGCTCCGTCAGCCCCGACGAGCGGGCCTGCCGCAGCTGCTGTTCGGTGATGTCGCCGCGGCAGCGCACCACCGCCGCGGCGAACACCAGGATCGCCTCCACCCACGGATCCGCCGAACTCCCGGTGCGGACCCGGCGTAGCTCGGCCGGGTCGAGGCCGGCGTCCCGACTGGCCGCGTAGCTATGTGCCGACAGGCAGTAGTCACACTCGTTCTCCTGCGCCACCAGCAGTGCGATCCGTTCCCGGACGTCGAGCGGCAGCACACCCCCGGCCAGGGCGGCATTGAACTCGAGGTAGGCATCAAGCACGGCCGCACTGTTGGCCATCGCCTTGGCCATGTTCGGCGTGACGCCCAGAACTCTCTGGACACCAGCCAACAGCTCGGCCGCCGGGCCGGTGGCGTCCTCCGGCTGGATCAACGGAAGTCGGGACACGATCACTACTCCTTTAGTCGAGGGTCCGCACCGGAGTTCGTTTAGTGGTTGTGACGGACCACCGGCCAGTCGATTTCCACATCGGCCGCCTTGTTGAAATAGTTGGTGAACACATTCAGCGCTACGTGAGCGATGACTTCGGCAATGTCGCCGTCGGACAGGCCGGATTCGCGGGCGGTCTTCAGGTCGGCGTCGTCGATCCCGCCGCGGGATCGCACCACCTCCGCGGCCAGTGTGAGCGCTGCCCGGGCGGTGGCGTCGGAAGCGCCTCCCTTGCGGGCCAGGTCAACTTCGGCCTGGTCGAGACCGGCCAGGTTGGTCCCGATGTAGCTGTGCGCCGACAGGCAGTAGTCGCAGCCGTTCTCCTGGGCGACGAGGATGGCGATACGCTCGCGGACCGGCGCCGGCAGTTTGCCGCCACTCAGCGCGCCGGAGAACTCGAGATAGGCCTTGAGCACGGCCGGGCTGTTGGCCATGGCCTTGGTCATGTTCGGCGTGACGCCGAGCGCTTTCTGCACACCAGCCAACAATTCGGCGGCCTTGCCGGTGGCGTTCTCCTGCTGGATCAAGGGCAAACGAGACACGGCTCGCACCTTTCGTTGAGAGGGATCGGTATCGGTGAGGCCTCGGTGGCCGGCCCATAGTCAGGTGTGATCCGTGGCCTCACGTCATCCATGGTCTGTGGCCGCGCGCCGGTGGCAGCGGGACACAACGCGCCAGCTCTGGGACTGAATCGGCCGGAGAGGACAGCAGGCGCCACCGGGGAGACCGCACACCCCTCCGAGGGACCGTGAGCGACATCACGGGGACATTTCGCGCCAAGTGAGTAAGGTGTGTAGGTGCTTGACGGTACTTTGCCGCCGTATGTGGTGCGCCTACTCATCGACACTCTTCGTCGTTTGGGAGTACCCTCCACCGAGTTCGCCCGGCTGCCCGGACTCGAACCAGACGTTCTCAAAGACGATCTGATCCGGATTCCGACCGAATCGGCTATGCGGCTGTGGGACCTCCTGGCTTACGCCGGAGATTCCCGGGTCGCGGGTGCCCTCGTCGCCGATTCCTTCCCCGCCGGGTACTTCGACTCCTGGGGTTACCTGTTGTCCACCGGCGAGAACCTGCACGAATCGTTGCAGGCGGCCCACGAGCTGTTCCCGGTTGTCACCGACCCCGGCGATGTCCTGTCCGCCGAGGAAGACGGCAGCCAGTTCGTCATCCGGTATCGCGGGCCGTACCAAGGCCAGCTGACCGACGACGTCGCGTCGCTCATCGATCAGTTCGTGCTGCGCACCCTGATGAGGCTGCTCAACGACGGACGGCCGACACCACTGACCCCCGCCCGTCTCACCTTGGCGCACCCCTCCAACGCAACCCGGGCCGAGCTGGCTGGCGTATACGGCACAGGCCGGATCGAGGTAGGCGGTGGAGAGAACACGATGACGTTGCTAGCCGACGATGTCATGGCACCACTGCCCAGGGCGGATACCCGCCTATTTCAGATCTTGCGGCGGCACACCACGATGCGCCTGGAAGCGGCCAAACACCTACCGGCATGGGAAGGCCGCCTCCAACTTGCCATCGAAAGTGCCCTCAGCCGAGGCACACCCAGCCTCGAGACGGTCGCACACTCGTTGGCGGTCAGCCCACGGACCCTCCAGCGCCAACTCCAGCAGCGCGGTACCACCTGGCGGCAGGAGCTCGACCAGGCCCGACATGCGGGCGCGGTCCGCCTGCTCCGGGACTCCCGGCTCAGTGTTCAATCCATCGCCGCGCGTCTCGAATATGCCGACGCTCGGGCGTTCCGCCGCGCCTTCCAGCGCTGGACCGGCCAGACACCCGACGAGTTCCGTCGCACCCAGGCGGCAGCTGACCGCCTCACCGAAGCCCGGTTCGCGGCCGCCTGAAGCCGGAGTTCATGACCAGGCTCCTACAGTAGAGGCGTGATCGAGGTGGACAAGGTCAACCACGCCTACGACGAGCGGCGGGTCCTGCGCGATGTTCAGGTGACGCTGACCGAACGGCGGGTGGCCGTGATCGGCGCCAACGGGTCCGGAAAGTCCACCTTCGCCCGGCTGCTCAACGGCCTCGTGGTTCCCGACGACGGCGAGGTCCGGGTGAACGGTCTGAGCACCCGGACCGACGGCGCCGCGGTGCGTCGGCAGGTCGGTTTCGTCTTCACCGACCCCGACGCCCAGATCGTGATGCCAACCGTGGCCGAAGACGTCGCGTTCAGCCTGCGACGGCGTAAGCTGAGCCGAGACGACACCGCCCGCCTGGTGGCTGAGCATCTCGACACGTTCGGCCTGGGCGGCCATGCCGATCACCCGGCGCATCTGCTCTCGGGCGGCCAGAAACAACTGCTGGCCCTGTGCTCCATCCTCGTCACCCAACCCCAGGTGCTCGTCTGCGACGAACCCACCACACTGCTGGATCTGGCCAACAGCCGCCGGATCACCGAACTCCTGGCGGGACTGTCGCAACAGATCGTGCTGGTGACACACGACCTCGACGCGGTACTCAGCTACGAGCGGGTCCTGGTGTTCGCCGACGGCACCATCGTGTACGACGGACCACCCGCCGACGCGGTGAAACAGTACCGGATGATGATCACCGGCACCTGACCGCGACCCGGCGCGGACAACCTGCGCCACTCCGACGACCTGGGCCACTCCGACGACCTGCGCCACTCCGACGACCTGCGCCACTCCGACGACCTGGGCCACTCCGACGACCTGCGCCACTCCGACGACCTGCGCGACGCCGATGATGTGGGCGCCGCCGCCCTTAACCGAGATCGACCGGATCGATCCGGACCCGCACCGGGCCGCCCGACCGGCGCGCCGACCGGACTCCAGCGGCCGCCCGGACCGCAGCCGCGAGGGCCGCACCCGCCGTCCGTGGCACCCGGATCAGCACCTGCACGGTCTCTTCGACGCCGGGGTCGTGCCCTCTGAGGGGCAGCACCGGATCCGGTCCGAGCACCTCCACCGGCTCCGGCAACTCGGCTATGGACATCAGCTCGGCGACGTCGCCGCGTTCACCACGGAGTTCGGCGACCCGCGCGGCCGGCGGGAAATGCAGCTCACCCCGCTCGGCCAGCTCTCTGACGGCGAAACCAGCGGGGTCCCAACGCACCAGCGCCTGCACCGGCCGGGCCGACGGGTCGGCAACCACCACCACCTCTCCGCCGCCGGTGCCGCTGCCGTCGCGGCCACGCACCAACGCGGCGGCATTTACCCAACGGCGTAGCGCCTCTTCACCGGAGCGCAGGCCCGGCCGGGTCAACATCGAGTCGCCGTCGAGCAGCAAAGCCGCCGCATACCCTCCGGCCGCAACCGGCTCGGCGCCGTGGGTGGCGATCACGAGGGCCGGCTCGGCACCGACGGCGTCGCGTACACCGGCCCCCACAGGCCCCTCGTCGGCCCCAGGCGCACCAGCCGGCCTCGCTGGCCCCGGCACACCGGCCGGAGCGGCCGGAGCGCTGTTGGCGCCGCCTGGCGGCGCCGTGCCGGGCTCGTCAGCCGACGGGCCGGAGCTGACCGAACTCAGCCGCCGTTCTCCCCGGGAGAGGATAACCGGAACCCCGGGGAAGGCCCGTCCTAGCTCCTCCGCGGTACGTCGCACACCAACCGCAGCCGCCCGGGGCCGGTCGTGGCCACACTGGGCGCAGCGCCAGCCGGACGCAGTCTGGCCGCACTTCTCGCACCGCGGGACACCTCCGGAGCCGTCCAGTCGGAGACCACCCCCACACGCCGGGCAGCCGGCCGCAGCCCGGCAGCGGGCGCACGCGAGCGCGGGAACGTAGCCGGCCCGCGCCACCTGCACCAGGACCGGACCGTGCTGAAGGGCGGTGCGCGCCACCCGCCAGGCCAGCGACGGCAGCCGGGCGCTCCGCGCGGCCTCGTCACGTTGCTGCTCGAATTCGTCACCGACGGTCTGCACCTGAGGGGCCCGACGACGGACGGTGGTGCGCTCCGCGGTGACCGGCTGGGCCCAGCCGGAGTCGACGAGTAGTTGCGCTTCCGCGGTGCGCATGTGCCCACCCAGCAGCACCGCCGCGCCGCCCAGATGCGCCCGCAGCACGAGGACCTCGCGCGCGTGCGGATAGGGGGCGCGTGGTTCGGCGTGAAGGTCGTCGCCGTCGTCCCAGATCGCGACCAATCCGAGGTTCGCCACTGGCGCGAACATCGCCGACCTGGTTCCGATCGCCGCCGGCGTCGAGCCGCGCAGCACACCGAGCCAGCGCCGATACCGCTCGGCCGGCCCGGGCTCGGCACCCAGCACCGCATGGTGTCCCGCACCGAGTTGTTCGGTCAGAGCGGCGTCCAGACGGGCCACGTCACGTGCGTCCGGCACAACAACGAGCGCGCCGCGGCCGGCGGACAGTGTTGTGCCCACCGCACGGGCCAGCAAGTCGGCCCAGTCGGCACCGGGCGCCGGCGTCAACACCGCCCGCGGTGGGGCCGACGCCGGCCGGGCGAGCGCGTCCAGGAACGCCGGACCGGCGTTGTGTTCCACCCAGGCGCCCGGCTCCGGCCGCGTCGGAGCCGGCTCAGCGGGCGGGCTGGGGCGTTTCTCCGTGGTGGCATGCCGGGGCGGGATAGCCAGCCGCAACACGTCGGCCACCGTGCCCGCCCAGCGGTCGGCGACCATCCTCGCCAGGCTCGCCACGTGTGCGGTGAGGACGGGTTCCGGGGACACCACCCGGCGCAGCGGCGACAACCGGCCGCTGTGATCGCTGCTGTCCGATCGGTCGAGGATGAAGCCGTCGTGGTCGGTGCCGGCGAATCTCACCCTGACTCGGGAGCCCGGGACGGCGTCGTCGGCCATCGACTCGGGTACGGCGTAGTCGAAGGGGCGGTCGAGATGGGCCAGGCCGATGTCCACGAGCACCCGCGCCACCGGACGGTGCGACGCGACCGGCTGCGCCGGCCGCACCGGCCGGCGCTTGGGCCGTGGCGTACCGGCCAGCGCCAGCTGACCGGAGTGTGCGCCGTCGCGGTCGGCCCCCTTCGGTCTCCCGCCGTCGGCGCGCCGGCCGGTGTCCCCGTCGTCGCTCACCCGTCGTTTCTACCGCACGCCCGGTACACCTGACGCGCCACTCCCCATCCCTACCCCACCCCAGCTTTCCGGGTTGTCAGGCCGTAGCGGCCTTCAGGGCGTCGGCGCGGTCGGTGCGCTCCCAGGTGAAGTCGGCCAACTCGCGGCCGAAGTGCCCGTAGGCCGCGGTCTGCCGGTAGATGGGGCGGAGAAGGTCGAGGTCGCGGATGATCGCGGCCGGTCGGAGATCGAACACCTCCCGCACCGCCCGTTCGATGGCCGGCACCGGCACCCGTTCGGTCCCGAAGCACTCGACGAAGAGCCCCACCGGGTGAGCCTTGCCGATGGCGTAGGCGACCTGGATCTCACACCGCCGGGCCAACCCCGCGGCAACAACGTTCTTGGCGACCCAGCGCACCGCGTACGCCGCCGACCGGTCGACTTTGGACGGGTCTTTGCCGCTGAACGCTCCCCCGCCGTGCCGGGCCATACCACCATAGGTATCAATGATGATCTTGCGCCCAGTGAGCCCGGCATCACCCATCGGGCCCCCCACCTCGAAGCGGCCGGTGGGGTTGACCAGCAGCCGGTAGCCGTCGAACGGCACCGACGATCCCTGGAGCACCGGTTCCACCACGTGCGTGACGAGATCGGGGGTGAGCAGGCCATCGAGATCCACCAGCGGCGCGTGCTGAGTGGAGACAACAACCGTCTCGACCCGCACCGGACGCTCACCGTCGTATTCGATGGTCACCTGGGTTTTGCCGTCCGGGCGTAGATACGGGAGCTGGCCGGACTTCCGGACTGCCGCGAGCTGCTGCGCCAACCGGTGCGCCAAGCTGATCGGCAACGGCATCAACTCCGGGGTGTCGTCGCAGGCGTAACCGAACATCAGCCCTTGGTCGCCGGCGCCTTGCTGGTCGAGCGGGTCGTCGTCGCCGTCGACCCGACGCTCGTACGCGATGTCGACCCCTCGCGCGATGTCCGGCGACTGCGCCCCGAGGGCGACGTTCACCCCACACGACGCTCCATCGAAACCTTTGGCCGACGAGTCGTAGCCGATGTCGAGAACCGCCTGGCGGACGATCCCCGGGATGTCGACGTAGGTGTTGGTGGTGACCTCTCCGGCCACGTGCACCTGCCCGGTGGTGACCATGGTTTCCACCGCCACCCGGCTGAGCGGGTCTTCGGCGATCAGCGCGTCGAGGACGGCGTCGCTGATCTGGTCACAGATCTTGTCCGGGTGACCTTCGGTCACCGATTCGGATGTGAACAGTCGGGCCACCATGTCCAGCCTCCTTACCCGTGCCGCCGATCCTACGGCTCAGCGGTCCGCCGTGCCGCCCACTACGGTGACAGCCGGGCCGTCCGCTACGGCGAAAGCCGGGCCGCGACGAGGTCCCATACGACGTGGGCCAGGGCGAGTTTAGGCCCCTGGGGTACGTCCGTGGTCGATCCGTCCCGGCCGAGAATGTGGGCTTGGTTCTCTTCGGACTCGAAGCCGCGGTCGACGCCGACCTCGTTGACCACAAGGAGGTCACAGCCCTTGGCGGCCAGCTTGGCGCGGCCGTGATCGAGGACGCCGCCCGAGGTATCGCCGGTCTCCGCGGCGAACCCAACGATCACCTGATCGGGTCGGGTGCGAGAACGCACGAGTTCGGCCAGGATGTCGGTGGTGCGTTCCAGCTCGACGACGGGGGCATCGTCGGAGCCCGCCACCTTCTTGATCTTCGTCTGGTTAACCGTCCGGGGGCGGAAGTCGGCCACCGCGGCGGCCATCACGACGACATCGGCATCGGCGGCCGCCTTCAATGCGGCATCATGCAGCTCAGCCGCCGAACCCACCCGGACGATCTCGGCCCCGGCGACGTCGTCGAGGGCGACATTGGCGGCCAGCAACGTGACCCGCGCGCCGCGGCTCACCGCCGCCTGGGCGAGTGCGTACCCCTGCCGACCGGAGGACCGGTTGCCGAGGAACCGCACCGGGTCCAGGTGTTCACGGGTTCCACCAGCGGAAATGACGACGTGCCGGTCGGCAAGATCTGGCTCGGCGACCCCCCGGTCCAGCACGTCTACCGCGGCGGCGACGATGGCCGCCGGTTCGGGAAGCCGGCCAGGGCCGGTATCCGCGCCGGTCAGCCGGCCGGAGGAGGGCTCGATGACCACGGCTCCACGCGAGCGCAACGTGTGCACGTTCGCCCGCGTGGCGGGGTGCTCCCACATCTCGGTGTGCATCGCCGGTGCGTACACGACGGGGCAGCGCGCCGTAAGCAACGTGGACGTCAACAGGTCGTCGGCCCGCCCGGTGGCAGCACGAGACAGGAGATCGGCGGTGGCCGGCACCACCAGCACGAGATCGGCGGACTGGCCCAGCGCGACGTGCGCTACCTCGTGTACGTCATCGAAGACACTCGCACTGACCGGCTGGCCCGACAGCGCCGCCCAGGTAGGTGCACCAACGAAACGCAGCGCCGACTCGGTGGGCACGACCCGGACCTGATAGCCGCTCTCTTTGAGCCGGCGCAGCACCTCGCAGGCCTTGTAAGCCGCGATACCACCGCTGACGCCGAGGACCACCCGCCGAGCCGTGCCGGGGGCGGTGTTGGTCCGCCCTCCGGCCGCAGCGGTCATTCCTGCTCTGGCTCGGCACTGGCCGCGAAGTCTGCCGCGGTGACCCCGGCTACCGCCGACTCGGGGGTAGCCGTCTCCGCGGCGAGCTCGGCCGGGTCGATCTCTTCTGAGGTCAACAGGCCGGCCTCGATCTCACGGAGTGCGATCGACAGCGGCTTCTCCTGCACTCGGGTCTCGACGAGCGGGCCGACATACTCCAACAACCCTTCACCGAGCTGCGAGTAGTAAGCATTGATCTGACGAGCCCGCTTGGCAGCGTAGATAACGAGGCCGTACTTGGAATCGGTCTTGGACAGGAGTTCGTCGATGGGCGGATGGGTGATGCCCTCTGCGACACCTTTGGATCCAGACACGCTAATGCCTCCGGGCATGACTAGGGGAAGAACCTAACAATGCTACCAGCTCGCGGCACACGTTGCCGACGTCGGTGTTCACGACAGTCGCATCGAACTCGGCCTCCGCGGCCAGCTCCTCACGTGCCGTGGCCAGGCGCCGCTCGCGCTCTTCCGCGCTCTCGGTGCCGCGACCCACCAGCCGCCGGACCAATTCGTCCCAACTCGGCGGAGCCAGGAAGACGAAGTACGCCTCTGGCATGGTATGCCGTACTTGCCGAGCACCTTGAAGGTCGACCTCGATGAGCACCGGCCGGCCGGCAGCGAGCGCCTCCTCCACCGCCGCACGCGGCGTGCCATACCGGGCACGCCGGTGAACAACGGCCCACTCGAGGAACTCACCGGCGTCGATCTTGCGATCGAACGTCTCGTCGTCGACGAAATAGTACGGCGAGCCGTCCACCTCACCCCGCCGGATCGGCCGGGTGGTGACGGTGGGCGCAATCGCCAGCTCCGGATACTCGGCCCGCAGCCGCCGCATCACGGTGGTTTTGCCGACAGCCGACGGCCCGGAGAGCACTACCACTCTACGGGCCGGGTCCGGAACATCGGAGCCCATGCCTGAACCCTTGCTGGGCTCGTTGGCCCGCGTGTCTCGGCCGGCCGTGTTGTCGTTGGTCACCGCACAACTCCAGTGCGATTCCTTCCTGTACCCGGCCGGATCCGCGGCGGAGATGATGCCCTGATCCAGGCAGGGTTCAGGCACGGGCTCTCAGGCGTGTGGGGCGAGGCCCCGCTCAACCGCTGAAGCGCTCGTTGAGCGCAGCGACCTGGTTCGCACCGAGGCCACGAACCCGGCGGGTCTCGGCGATGCCGATCTCCTCCATGATCTGACGAGCGCGAACCTTGCCGACACCCGGCAGCGACTCGAGCAGGGCGGAGACCTTCATCTTGCCGATGACCTCGTTGGACTCGCCTTCTTTCAGGATATCGCTGAGCTTGGCGCCAGCGTTCTTCAGTCGGTTCTTGACCTCGGCCCTCTCCCGGCGGGCCTCAGCAGCCTTCTCGAGAGCGGCCGCGCGCTGTTCTGGAGTCAAGTTAGGGAGCGCCACGAGCGGGTCACCTCTGTTGTGTCGAAACGGATAACGGACGAACAATTGAAACTTAGCCTCACGGACTTCCGATCCGTGACACTAGCGGCTGAACCACCAGGTCAGCAACGTGATCCACCGTACCCGTCCGCACCCTTTCTGCACGCACCGACACCCTATTTTCCTGCGACGTGTCGCGCCGCACCCTGGCAGTTCAGCTACGATCCCTGATCGACATCTTTCTGACCTGGCGGTTCATCAAACGTGCAGCGTCTTGCAGTGCGGCCGCGTCGGGGCCGGTGCGCAGGATTTCTCGCGACACCGACGGCACAACCATCGACATCGCAGGTCCGAACAGATCGGCCAGGTCGGCCGCGGAGGCACCCTGAGCACCGATGCCGGGGGCGAGCACGGGGCCATTGACCCGGAGGTCGGTGCCGTCCGGAGTGGTGGTGGCTCCATACACGCACCCGATGCTGCCCATCGGGTCGGCCCCGGCATTGGCGGCCCGCACGTGGTCCAGCACGACGCGGGTGATGCTGCGCCCGTCGGCCGCCCGTGCCTCTTGCACTTCGCGCCCTTCGGGGTTCGATGTCCGCGCGAGGACGAACACACCGTTGCCATAGGTGAGGGCGGTGTCGATCAGCGGCCGCAACGACTCGAACCCCAGAAACGGCGTGGCCGTGACGGCGTCGGCACACAACGGCGAGGCAGGATTCAGGTACGCGTCCGCATACGCCTGAACTGTGGAGCCGATGTCGCCGCGTTTGACGTCCAGCAGCACAAGCGCGCCAGCTGCCCGCGCCTCGGCGATCACCCGCTCCAGCACGCCCATGCCGGCTGAGCCGTGTCGCTCGAAGAACGCCGACTGTGGTTTGAGGACCGCTACCTCACCAGCCAGCGCCTCGACCACCGTCCGGCAGAACCGTTCCAGGCCGTCGGCGTCGTCGGTCAACCCCCAGGCCCGCATCAGCGCGGCGTGCGGGTCGATGCCGACGCACAGCGGCCCCCGCTCCCCCATCGCGGCGTGCAACCGGGTACCGAATGTCGTCACCATCGTCTCCGTCGCTCCTCTCGTTCTCCACGCAACCCCGGTGATCGTTAGCGGATTTCGGCCCCCACCCCCGGTGATCGTTAGCAACATCCGGTCGCTATCGCGACCGGATCCTGACTTCGATCACCGGGGGTGGGGGCCGAAATCCGCTAACGATCACCGGGGTTGCGTGGGTTCATGGTGGGCCACCAGATGGGCGAGTTCGTGCTGCAACCGCGCCGGCCAGGCCGGGCCACCGTAGATGAGCCCGGTGTACGCCTGCACCAGGGTCGCTCCGGCCTGTAGCCGCTCGTAGGCGTCTCTCGCCGTCTCGATCCCGCCCACCGAGATCAACACCGGTTCACCCTCCGGGCGGCCGCGCCCACGCGCCTCGTCGAAGCGGCTACGCAGCAGCAACAACACCTCCAGGGCCCGTTTGGCGACGGGTGCACCGGACAGTCCGCCCGCGCCCACCGCCGCAACCTCGGCTGGGTCGGACGACAGACCGTCCCGCGAGATCGTGGTGTTCGTGGCCACCACACCGTCCAGGCCCAGCTCCAATACCAGGTCGGCCACCGCCAGCACGTCGTCGTCACCGAGATCGGGGGCGATCTTCACCAGCAACGGCACCCGACGGGCCGTGGCCGCGTCGGCCTGCACGCGCACCGCGCTCAGCAGTGGGCGCAGCCGGTCCACCGCCTGCAGGTCGCGCAGTCCGGGAGTGTTCGGTGAGCTGACGTTGACCACCAGGTAATCGGCGTAAGGAGCGAGCAGCCGGGTGCTGGCCTCGTAGTCGGCGATCGCATCCGCGTCCGGCACCACCTTGGTCTTACCGATGTTCACTCCGACGACGATCGGCAACGACCGCCGGCGACGGCGGCGCCGGGCCAGCCGCGCCGCCACGGCCGCCGCTCCGTCGTTGTTGAATCCCATCCGGTTGACGATGGCGCGGTCGCGGGCCAGCCGGAACAGCCGCGGCCTCGGGTTGCCCGGCTGTGCCTGCCCGGTGACGGTGCCCACCTCGACGAATGCGAACCCCAAAGCACCCAGCGCGTCGATACCCACGGCGTTCTTGTCGAAACCGGCGGCCAGTCCGAGACGGCCCGGGAACCGCAGCCCGAGCGCCTCGACGGCGAGTGCTGGGTGACGTGGGGTGGTGCGCCGCCAGACCAGTCGCCGAACCCCCGGTACCGTGGTGGCGGTGCGGATCCCCGTCATCGCGGCGTGGTGGATCCGCTCGGCGTCCACTCGGCTCAGCGCCGACGAGAAGATCCGTTCGTACAGCGTCATGGGGCGGTGTCCGAGGCAGGCTGGGCCAGCGTGGCCGCCCAGGACTGTAGTGAGCGTACGCCGATCGAGCCGGCCCGCAGCGCTTCGATGCCTTGGACCGCGGCGGCCAGCCCTTGCACGGTGGTGACGCAGGGGACATTGGCCTGGATGGCGGCGGTGCGGATCTCGTAGCCGTCGGCGCGCGGGCTGCCGCCGGTGGTGGTGCCACTCGGGGTGTTGATGATCAGATCGACGTCGCCGGCCAGAATGCGGCCGATGATGGTGGGCGAACCGTCGGGTTCATGCCCAACCCACCGTTTCCGGACCACGTCCGCCTCGACCCCGTTGCGGCGCAGGACGTCGGCTGTGCCGGCCGTGGCCAGGATGGTGAAGCCGAGGTCGGCGAGCCGTTTGACCGGGAAGATCATGTGGCGTTTGTCGCGGTTGGCCAGAGAGACGAAGACGGTGCCCGTGGTGGGCAGCGGACCGAACGCGGCCACTTGTGATTTCGCGAAAGCGGTGCCGAAGTGCTGGTCGATCCCCATCACCTCGCCGGTGGAGCGCATCTCCGGGCCGAGCAGGGTGTCCACCGTGCGGCCATCGGGGGTGCGGAACCGGTTGAACGGCATGACCGCTTCCTTCACCGCCACCGGCGCCCGGGCCGGGAGGTCGACGCAGTCGCCCTCGGCCGGCAGGATCCCTTCGGCGCGCAGGTCGTCGATGGTGGCTCCGAGCATCACTCGGGCCGCGGCCTTGGCCAGCGGCGCGGCCGTCGCCTTGGACACGAACGGCACCGTCCGCGACGCCCGCGGATTGGCTTCCAGGACATACAAGACGTCACCGGCCAGCGCGTACTGCACGTTCAGCAGCCCACGCACACCGACGCCGCGGGCGATGGCTTCGGTGGACTCGCGGATGCGGACCAGCTCGTCGCGGCCGAGGGTGGTGGGTGGCAGGGCGCAGGCGGAGTCGCCGGAGTGGATCCCAGCCTCCTCGATGTGCTCCATCACGCCACCCAGGTACAGCTGCGAGCCGTCGTAGAGCGCATCTACATCTATTTCCACCGCATCGTCGAGGAACCGGTCCACCAGCACCGGATGTTCCGGCGACGCCTCGGTGGCGCGGGCGATGTAGTCCGACAACGACGCGTCGTCGTACACGATCTCCATGCCGCGCCCGCCCAAAACGTAGGAGGGCCGCACCAGCACCGGGTATCCGATGTCCGCCGCGATCGCGCGGGCTTCCTCGTACGACGACGCCGTGCCATGTTTCGGCGCCGGAAGCCCCGCCGCGTGCAGTACCCGCCCGAACGCACCGCGGTCTTCGGCCAAGTCGATCGCCGCTGGCGACGTGCCCACCACCGGCACCCCGGCCGCCTCCAGTTCACGCGCCAGGCCCAGCGGTGTCTGCCCGCCCAGTTGCACGATCACCCCGGCTACCGGACCGGCCCGCCGTTCGGCGTGGACCACCTCCAGCACGTCCTCCAAGGTCAACGGCTCGAAGTAGAGGCGGTCGGAGGTGTCGTAGTCGGTGGAGACGGTCTCCGGGTTGCAGTTGACCATGACCGTCTCGTAGCCGGCTTCACCCAGCGCCATCGCCGCGTGCACACACGAGTAGTCGAACTCGATCCCCTGCCCGATCCGGTTCGGGCCACTACCCAGGATGATCACCGCGGGTTTCTCCCGCGGAAGCACCTCGGTCTCTTCATCGTACGACGAGTAGTAATACGGCGTACGGGCGGCGAACTCGGCCGCACAGGTATCGACCGTCTTGTACACCGGCCGGATCCCCAACGTCTCGCGCACCCCCCGGATCACGTCCGGTGTGGAACCCCGCAGCTCGGCCAGCTGGGCGTCGGCGAAACCGTGCCGCTTGGCCAGCCGCAACAGCTCCGGTGTGATGTGCTCGACGGCGCCGACCTCGTCGGCCACCTCACACAACAGCGCCAGCTGGTCGAGGAACCACGGATCGATCCGGGTCACCTCAAACACCTGGTCCACGCTCGCCCCGGCCCGCAGCGCGAGAACGACGTCGCGCAGCCGCCCGTCATAAGGACGAGCCACCCGCCGCAGCAACTCACCCCGCTCCCCCGGATCGGAGGTGAAGTCGAAGGCCGCACCGGACTTCTCCACCGACCGCATCGCCTTCTGCAACGCCTCGGTGAAACACCGCCCGATGGCCATCACCTCCCCCACACTCTTCATGTGCGTGGTCAGCGTGGTGTCGGCGGCCGGGAACTTCTCGAACGCGAACCGCGGCACCTTCACCACCACGTAGTCCAGCGACGGCTCGAACGACGCGGGCGTTTCGCCGGTGATGTCGTTGGGGATCTCGTCCAGCGTGTATCCGAGAGCGACCTTCGCCGCGATCTTCGCGATCGGGAAACCAGTAGCCTTCGACGCCAGCGCCGACGAACGCGACACCCGCGGGTTCATCTCGATGATGATCACCCGCCCGGTGGCCGGGTCCACGGCGAACTGAATGTTGCAGCCACCCGTATCGACCCCCACCGCGCGGATGACGTCGATCGCCTGGTTCCGCATCACCTGATACTCACGGTCGGTCAGCGTCATCGCCGGCGCCACGGTGATGGAGTCGCCCGTGTGAACCCCCATCGGGTCGACGTTCTCGATCGAACACACGATGACGACGTTGTCCGCGCGGTCGCGCATGACCTCGAGCTCGTACTCCTTCCACCCGAGGATCGACTCCTCCAGGAGCACCTCGGTGGTCGGCGACAACGCCAGCCCCGAACCCGCGATCCGGTGCAGGTCTTCCTCGTCGAAGGCCATCCCGGAACCGGCGCCCCCCATGGTGAACGACGGGCGGACCACCACCGGATAACCGAGGTCTTCTACCGCTTTCACACACTCATCCATCGAGTGGCAGATCGCCGACCGCGCCGTCTCACCGCCGATGTCGGCGACGATCTGCTTGAACGACTCGCGGTTCTCCCCCCGCTGGATCGCATCGATCGACGCCCCGATCAGCTCGACGCCGTACCGCTCCAACACCCCAGCCTCATGCAACGCCACCGCGGCGTTCAACGCGGTCTGCCCACCGAGCGTCGCCAGCAGGGCATCCGGGCGTTCAGCGGCGATCACCTTCTCGACGAACTCAGCAGTGATCGGCTCGACATACGTGGCATCGGCGATATCCGGATCGGTCATGATGGTGGCCGGGTTGCTGTTCACGAGGATCACCCGCAGCCCCTCAGCCCGTAGCACCCGGCACGCCTGGGTACCCGAGTAGTCGAACTCACACGCCTGCCCAATGACGATCGGCCCCGAGCCGATCACCAGCACGCTCGAAATATCAGTGCGCCGCGGCATCAGTGGTCCCCGTCCGTGGTGTTGGTCTGGCTCGTCACAGTGGCTGCGCTCTGCTCCATCAACGTCACGAAGCGGTCGAACAGGTACGCCGCGTCATGCGGACCGGCCGCCGCCTCCGGGTGGTACTGCACGGAGAACGCCTTCAGCGCACCGGTGCCGTCGCGCAACGCCAAGCCCTCCACCACGTCGTCGTTGAGGCACACGTGGCTGACCTCGGCCGGTCCGTACGGTGTGTCGGTGGGCCGGTCCAGCGGTGCGTCGACCGCGAAACCGTGGTTGTGCGCGGTGACCTCCACCTTGCCCGTCGAGCGGTCCTGCACCGGCTGGTTGATACCGCGGTGGCCGTAGCCCAGTTTGTACGTGCCGAAGCCCAGCGCCCGGCCGAACACCTGGTTGCCGAAACAGATGCCGAAGTACGGGATGTCCCGCCCCAGCGCCTCGCGGAGCAGCTGAACCGGGCCGTCGGCGGTCTGCGGGTCGCCCGGCCCGTTGGAGAAGAACAACCCGTCCGGCCGCACGGCCAGCACGTCGTCGATGGACGACGACGCTGGCAGCACATGGACCTCGATGCCGCGTTCGGCCATCCGGCGCGGCGTCATCGTCTTGATGCCGAGGTCGAGGGCGGCGACGGTGAACCGCCGCTCGCCGTCGGCCGGCACCACGTACGGCTCGGTGGTGGACACCGCGCCGGCGAGGTCGGCGCCGACCATCGGCGGACTGGCCAGCACCCGTTCGCGCAGCGCCTCCGGATCGGTTTCGGAGCTGGAGATACCCACCCGCATGGCTCCGCGTTCCCGGAGATGACGGGTCAGGGCCCTGGTGTCGACCCCGCTGATCCCGACGATGCCCTGGGCGGCCAGCTCTTCCTCCAGGCCCCGCCGAGCACGCCAGGACGAAGCCCGCCGGGCGGGGTCGCGCACGACATAGCCGGCCACCCAGACGCGGCTGGACTCCGGATCGTCGTCGTTGACCCCCGTATTGCCGATGTGGGGCGCCGTTTGCACCACGACCTGCTGGTAGTACGACGGGTCGGTCAGAGTCTCCTGGTAGCCAGTCATGCCGGTGGCGAACACCGCCTCACCGAAGGTCTCCCCGGGTGCGCCGTACGACTCGCCGCGAAATGTCCGGCCGTCCTCGAGTACGAGGAGCGCAGGGTTACGCGTCGTCATTCAACGTCCTACTTTCTTGTCACTCTCAGAGGTCCGGCTCCGGCGCTCGGTGGGCACCGAGCGCGGCGATAGCCGGCTGCAACCTCGTCAGGTCGCCTTGATGGTGGGGGCGCAACGCGGTGTCGAGCTCGTGGTCACCGTGCGCCCAGGTAATGATCAGGTATTCGGGGCGGCGCACCGCTCGACCAGCCGCGGCCCGGTCGATCCGGACCGCCCGCAACGCCGGCGCCGGGATCACCAGGTCGGGTTCGGTGCTCCGCCGGAGGGTGACCCCCGCCTCGGTGACCGTGACGGCCACGTCGCCGCGTCGGCCAAGGCCGCGGGCCACCACCCGGTCGAGCCAATCACCGGCCGTCGTGGTGCCCAGGTAGCTGCCGTCGACCGGGCCGAACACGGGTTCGGCCACCGCCAGCGGTCCGGGCAGGTCCGGTAGCGACGCGTGCCGCCGGGCCCGCGACCGCCAGCCGCGCCACATCAGCAGATACGACCCGACCAGCACAACCCCGAGGATGGCTACGGCCACTCCGGTGCTCATGTCTGCCTCACGCCTCCCCGCGGCGGTGGACCGGTTGGTCACACCAGTGCCCCGTCACTGACGGTGGGCCGGCCACGCAGGAACGTGGCCACCACCCCACCCGGCAGCTTCATACCTTCGTACGGATTATTCCGCGACAGCGAGGCGGACGCGGTGGAATCGACGGTGCGCGACGCCGACGGGTCGACCAGCACCACGTTGGCCGGCTCCCCCACCGCCAGCGGGCGGCCCTGAGCGTCGTCGCCGGTATCACACCGGCCGATCCGGGCCGGCGCGGACGACATCCGCTCCGCCACCCCGGCCCAGTTCAGCAGGCCGGTATCGACCATGGTGTGCTGAACCACGGAGATAGCCGTCTCCAAACCCAGCATGCCGAACGCCGCGGCGTCCCACTCGCACTCCTTGTCTTCCACCGGGTGTGGGGCGTGGTCGGTGGCGACGATGTCGATGGTGCCGTCGGCCAGCCCCGCTCGCACCGCGGCGACGTCGTCGGCGCTGCGCAACGGTGGATTCACCTTGTAGCGGGCGTCGTAGGACGCGACGAGGTCTTCGGTGAGCAGCAGATGGTGCGGGGTGACCTCGGCCGTCACCGGGAGCCCACGCTGCTTGGCCAGCCGCACGATCTCCACCGATCCCTGAGTGGACAGGTGGCAGATGTGCAGCCGCGAGCCGACGTGTGCGGCCAGCAGGATGTCGCGGGCGATGATCGCCTCCTCGGCGACACACGGCCAGCCGCGTAGCCCGAGCTGCCCGGACAGTACGCTCTCGTTCATCTGTGCGCCCTCGGTCAACCGGGGTTCTTGAGCATGCTGGGCGACGACGCCGTCGAACGCCTTGACGTATTCCAGCGCCCGCCGCATCAGCACGGCGTCGGACACACAGTGACCGTCGTCGGAGAACACCCGCACCCCGGCCGCGGAGTCGGCCATCGCGCCGAGTTCGGCCAGCCGCTGCCCGGCCAACCCCACCGTGACCGCGCCCACCGGACGGACGTCCGCGTACCCGGCCTCGCGGCCGAGCCGCCACACCTGCTCGACCACTCCAGCCGTGTCGGCCACCGGTTCGGTATTGGCCATGGCGTGGACCGCCGTGAAACCGCCCATCGCGGCCGCCTGGGTGCCGGTCAGGACCGTCTCGGCGTCCTCCCGGCCCGGCTCGCGCAGGTGGGTGTGCAGGTCGACCAGTCCGGGCAGGACCACCAGCCCGGCGGCGTCGAGGATCGTCGCGCCGGTATCGTCCAGGCCCTGGCCCACGCCGGCGATCACGCCGTCGCGTAACAACAGGTCGGCTGGTTCACCACCGAGTATCCGCGCGCCGGTGATCAATGTGGTCTGGTGCTCGCTCATGCGGCCCCCTCCTGCGCGCTCATGACGTCGTCATCGGCCCCGGCCAGCATCAGGTACAGCGCCGCCATCCGGACGTATACACCGTTGGACACCTGCTCGACGATCACCGAACGTGGACTGTCGGCGACGTCGGCGGTGATCTCCATACCCCGGTTCATCGGCCCCGGATGCAGCACGATGGCCGACTCCGGTAGCCGCGCGAATCGCCGGACGTCGAGGCCGTAACGGCGACTGTACTCCCGGGCCGACGGGAAGAACGCCGCGTTCATCCGTTCCCGCTGCACCCGTAACATCATCACCGCGTCGGCGTCGGCGAGTACCCCGTCGAGGTCGTAGGCCACCTCGACCGGCCACTGCTCCACCCCCAGCGGCAGCAGGGTCGGCGGCGCCACGAGGACGACGTCGGCGCCGAGGGTGGACAGCAGAGCGACGTTGCTGCGCGCCACCCGGCTGTGGATGACGTCGCCGACGATGACGATCCGCCGGCCGTCGAGTGGTCCGAGGTGGCGGCGGATGGTGAAGGCATCCAGCAAAGCCTGGGTGGGGTGTTCGTGGGTGCCGTCACCGGCGTTGAGGACCCGGGCGTCGATCCAGCCCGATGTCGCCAGCCGGTACGCGGCGCCGCTGGCGGCGTGGCGCACCACCACACCGTCGGCGCCCATGGCGGCCAGGGTCAACGCGGTGTCCTTCAAACTCTCCCCTTTGGACACGCTCGATCCTTTGGCCGAGAAGTTCACCACGTCCGCCGACAACCGTTTGGCCGCGACCTCGAACGACGTGCGGGTCCGGGTGGAGTCCTCGAAGAAGAGGTTGACCACCGTCCGGCCGCGGAGAGTCGGCAGTTTCTTCACCGACCGGCCCGCGGTGAGACGTGCCATCTCCTCAGCGGTATCGAGGATCAACAGGGCGTCAGCCCGCGAGAGGTCGGCTGTGGACAGCAGGTGACGGATCATGGGGTCCCCTCCGCTCGAGTAGCCGAGACGTCGCCGAGCAGGACGGAGTCACGTCCGTCCACCTCCTCCAGAAGCACCTTGACGTTCTCTCGCATCGAGGTAGGGAGGTTCTTCCCGACATGATCGGCCCGGATGGGCAACTCCCGGTGTCCGCGGTCGACCAGTACGGCGAGCCGGACCGCGTGGGGCCGGCCGATGTCGTCCAGCGCCGTCAACGCCGCGCGGATGGTGCGCCCGGAGTACAGGACGTCGTCGACGAGGACCACGGTCCGGCCATCGACCCCACCGGCCGGGATGTCGGTACGTTCCAGCGCCCGGGCTGGTCGCAGCCGGAGATCGTCGCGGTACATGGTGACATCGAGCGCACCGACCGGGATCGGGACGTTCTCGACACTCGCGATACGGGTGGCCAACCGCTGAGCCAGCGGGACACCACGGGACGGAATGCCGAGAATGACGAGGTCGGCCGCGCCTTTGTTGCGCTCGACCACCTCGTGGGCCATGCGGGACAACGCCCGCGAGATCTCGTCCTCGCTGAGGACAGTCCGGAAATCGGACAGGTCACGAGACATAAATGTCTAGACCCCCTTCCCCGCCTCACGGGACGGGATTTAAAGGACGTCGGTCTCCGCGAGAATACCAGCCACATACCCGAGAATCGGCACCGCCCACGTGCTACGGCGCTCCAACCACCTCGACGTCGGCGAGTTCGATCTCGCCGAACCCGATGACGACGTTCGTGACGTTCTCGCTGTGTGCGAAGGTGTACGTCGCGTAGAACAGCGGCGCGGCCGGAAAGTCGGTCATGATATGGCTTTCGGCCTGCCGGTACAGCTCGGCCGCCTCCTCGGTTGTGGCGGCCGCGTCACCGGCCGCGATCAGCCGGTCCACCCCAGGGTTCGTGTACCCGCCGGTCGCCGCCCGGGCGTCGCCCGTGGAGGCCCACACCGCACTCAACTGGTTCTGCATGCTGGGGTACAGCGAACCCCAGGCGCCCCTGAACGGTCCGTCCGCGGTGTGCTCCTCCAGGCTCTCGATGAAGGGCGCGAACCCGGGCAAGGCACGGAGCCGGACGTCGTCGACGTCGTCGAGGGTCTGCCTGATCTGGTTGGCTATGGCCTCGTAGGTGTCGTCGTAACCGACGTCGCCCGGATACCACAACTCCAGCGGGCCGTCCCAGCCGCCGGCCTGGGCCAGGAGCTGGTTGGCCGCGCGTGGATGGAACTCGCAGTGCCGTCCACATAGTCCTTCGGTTCCGCCCCCGATGGTGTTGGGTCCGTGCAGCGAACTGGCCGGCTCGTAGGCGCCGCCGAAGAGCGCGGTGTTGATCTCGTCTCGGTCGATCGCCATGGAGATCGCGTGCCGTACTCGCACGTCCTGGAATCGGTCGTCCCACAGCGGGAAGCCGAGCCATTCGACGCGGACCGCCTGGAACGAGACGACCCGGTCACCGAAGTCACGTTCCACATGCCGCAGTTTCTCCTGCGGTACCAGCACGATGTCGACTTGATCACCCATCGCCTCGGTGTAGGCGGTGGTGGCGTCCGGATAGATCCGGAAGGTGAGCCGGCCGGCGCGGGCCGCGTCGCCGCGATATTCGTCGAAGCGGACCATCGAGATGTCCTCGCTGGGGCTCCACTCGCCGTCCATTCGGAACGGGCCGTTGCCCACCGGCCGCACGTCATATCCATCGGGGTCGTCGAACGCCATGGGGTGCAGCGGGTAGAAAGCCGGCTGGGTGAGCCGGTACGGGAACTGACTGTCCGGGCGGGTGAGCTGGACCTCAAGGGTGGTGTCGTCGACGACGCGGACACCGGTCATGGTGGTCGTGGCCGGTGCGCCGCTGGCCGGATTGAGAGCGTCGTAGCCCTCGATGACGGCAAGCTGGCCATTGTTCCGCCAGCCGTTCGGGCCGTAGGCGGTGGCGTTCCAGGCGTTCGCGTAGTCCTGGGCGACCACCGGCGTGCCGTCGTGCCAGGTCCATCCGTCACGCAGGAGGATGGTCCAGGTGATGTTGTCGTCGCTGGTGATCGAGTCGGCGTGGACATAGATCAGCTCGGTGCCCGGACCGAATCGGGCTAGCGGCGCGTACAGGGCCGCGATCGGGTTGTAAGCGCTGCCCATCCGGTGCGGGGTGAGGTGGTCGGGTTCGTAGATCGCCACCGAGAACTCGGCGTCGGCGTCGCTACCGCCGGCGCTGGTGGCGCAGGAGCCGAGGAGTAGCGCGAGCCCGAGCAGCCTGGCCGCCTGCCACGTGACCACCGAACCCCCAAGCGACGATGACGTCCCGCCCCGCCCGGTCGATCGCAGGTTGATAGCGGACGAGGCGGCGGTTGCCATGAGTGTAGGGGTGGAGAGCATCAGCCGGCCCGGTGCCGGCGGCCAGCCCTAGTATGGATCTCCGAGCCGTGAGGCTCCGGTTCGCCGGAGATTCCTTGATCGATCTCGACGACGTGCCGGGAACTCGCGGCCGAGCCCGTCAACCCGGGGGATGGTGGCGAACTCGGGGATCTTTAGTAGTGCCTCCTGGCCGGTACCGGGCCGGTGTCATCGGGACGCCGGCAGCTCCTCGGGGATCTCGTCGGATCCGGTGAGTGCTGCGACGCCCGTGCCCTGCCGTGCACCTGCGTCCTTCAATCTCCTTCTGTCACGAGTCGCGCGCGACCGAGCGAACGCGGCGGCGCCGAGCCACAACGCGACGATCATGCCGATGGCGACGTACGAAGCCATATCCATAGTTATGCCCCGTTGTTACTGGCAGAGCCGACCGAAACGATCAAGCGTACGTACCGCGTCGCAGCCGGGACTCGCATCCCGGCAGCCGCGCCACGGCACGTCCGCCTCTTCACTCGCTGGCATGGAGGGGATTCGACATGCCATCGAGGAGCCGATCGGAGCGTTCCCGCCCCTTGCAGGTTCATGTGCGCTATCATGCTCGCTATGGCGTGCAGATGCAACCTCTTCTGCACGTGCATTTGCATCGAAGACGACTCAGTGATCGCGCGACGGAGCCGCGAGACGGCTCGCCCGACGTCGCGGTCTTGACCGCCACAACAGGGAGTGGGTTCGATGACCCAGCCGTACAACGGCATGCCCGCAGCCGAACTGACCACGGCCATATGGCAGAAAAGCCGCTTCAGCAATCCGAGTGGCAACTGCGTGGAGATGGCCGAGCTGCCGGGCGGCGGCATCGCACTCAGAAACTCACGCGACCCACACGGGCCAGCTTTGATCTATACGTTCGATGAGGTCGTGGCTTTCATCCAAGGCGCCAAGGGCGGAGACTTCGACAACCTGGTGCACCAATAGCGACGATCACCGCTCACCTCCCACCGGTAGCGCGGGACGGCACGACAGGCCGGAACCCGTCGCTCTTTCCATTGCTGCTCGTGGAACCGTAGAATGCGACCGGGTCAGTGGCGAAACGGCCACTGTAGGGCAAATGAGTACATTGGGGGCACACCGTGATCACGGCGTCGCCAGAACGTGGCCCCTCGGGCGGGCCAACTGTATTGCGCATGATGCTGGGCGCACACCTCCGCCGGCTGCGTGAGGCCGAAGGCATCAGCCGAGAAACCGCTGGGTGGGAGATCCGCGCCTCGGAGTCCAAGATCAGCCGGATGGAACTCGGCCGAGTCGGCTTCAAAGAGCGCGACGTCGAAGATCTGCTCACTCTGTACGGGCTCGACGACATCGACGAGCGAGCTGCCCTCCTCGGCTTGGCCCGAGAGGCCAACACACCCGGATGGTGGCACCGCGACGGCGACATCCTGCCCAGCTGGTTCCAGTCCTACCTCGGCCTAGAGGCAGCCGCCTCCCTGATCCGGACCTATGAGGTCCAGTTCATCCCCGGCCTCCTCCAGACTCCGGACTACGCCCGCGCGGTGATCCTGCTCGGACACAGCCATGTCCCGGCCGAAGAGATCCGGCGCCGCGTCAACCTACGGATGACCCGTCAGCAGTTGCTCAACCGCGACGACGCCCCACAGCTCTGGTGTGTCATCGACGAGGCCGCCCTACGCCGGCCGATCGGCGGGCCCTCGGTGATGCGCGGGCAGTTGCAGAACCTCATCGACGCCACGAAGCTCCCCAACATCCGGATCCAGATGATCCCCTTCCGCTTCGGTGGCCACGCCGCCGCCGGTGGCCCATTCAGCATCCTGCGGTTCCCGCACCAAGATCTACCCGACGTCGTCTACGTCGAGCAGTTGACCAGCGCCCTCTACCTCGACAAGCAGGAAGACGTGGACCACTACGCCGCCACCATGGAGCGGCTGTGCGTCCAGGCCGAGCCGCCGGACCGCACGGTCGAGATCCTCGGCGACATCCTCCACGACTTCGAGGCCCTGGAAGACTGAAACGTCGCCCGCCGGCGCTGGGCGGCAATAAGCCTCCTTACTGCCGCCCAGGCAACAATAAGCCTCCTTACTGCCGCCCAGGCAACAACAAGCCTCCTTATGGCTGCCCAGGCAACAACAAGCCTCCTTATGGCTGCCCGCGACTCCGATCGGTCACCCTGCACGACCCCAGCCGGAGTGCCAGCTCACGAGTTACAAGACCTGCCCGTGACCGTGATGTCCCTGGACATCACCTACCTCCGCCTCGGTGATCGTTGCCTGGTTTTGGTCGCTATAGCGACCAAAACCAGGCAACGATCACCCGGGAGATGGAGGCAGCCGAGGTCAGGTGTCGAAGGGGAACCGGGTAGCACCAAGGGCGGGCTTGAGGTCGCTCAACCAGACCGCGTTCTCGTCATA
>NZ_JAAOEN010000007.1:183252-258176 GCF_011320225.1 Phytoactinopolyspora limicola | reverse complement strand
GGTACGTCACCCAACGCCTCGAACCCACCCGCCAGACCACCTACGCCCACACCCGGGTCAGCAGCTAACGACGCCGTGATGGTTGCGTGCACGTACTCCGGGTCATACCCCTGAAACTCGCCGTCCCAGGCCAGCTCCGAGGCCTCGGGTAACACCTCCGGCGCGGGGTGAAACCCGGTGAGTTCAGCCTCAACCAGCCGCGCCCACTGTGCGTCGAGAGCATCCACGTCACCGTCACCACTCGTACTGCCCCAGGGGGTGTCCTGCCCCGGGGCGGCGTGGGTGTGGCGGTTCGCATCCATCCCCCAACGATAATCGAACAAACGTTCCTATTCAATACCTTCAACATCGCAAATGCAGGAGTCTGTGGCCTGGGTCAGGTGACCCGTAGATGAGTTCTGTGTGTCCCCGATAGCTCGCGGCCGCGCTGTACCGCCTGTACTCCCGTGCGCTAAGAACAGCGCTGGTGTTCGGTGCCGTGATCTGGGCAGCTTGACCTGGAGTGCACTCCAGGCAGCACGCTCATGCCATGAGGTATAGGACGATTGGCACCGGAGCAGCAGCCCGTGAGGTCAGTGCGATCGCACTCGGCGCGATGAAACTGGGCGGAACGGTCGACGACGATACGTCGTTTGCGATCCTCGATCGGTTTGCCGATGCAGGCGGTACGTTCATCGACACGGCCAACAACTACATGTTCTGGGAGCCCGGCTGTTCCCCCAATGACAGCGAGCAGCTGATCGGACGCTGGCGCGCATCGCGCGGGATCCAGGACGGCGACGGCATCGTCATCGCCACCAAACTCGGCGCCCGCCCGACGCTGCCCGGCGGTGGAATGGAGAGTTGGGAAGGATTGTCCGCACCGGCTATCCGGGCCGCTGTCGGCGGGAGCCTGGAGCGGCTTGGGGTTGACGCGATTGACCTGCTCTACCCCCATGTAGAAGATCGGACGGTGCCGCTGGAGGAAACCCTCGGTGCCCTGGCGGAACTGGTGTCGGCCGGCACGGTGCGGCTGGTCGGGGCAAGCAATCACCGGGCGTGGCGCCTGGAGCGCGCCAGCGCGATCACTGCCACCCGAGATTGGCCACGGTACAGCGTCCTGCAACTGCGTTACAGCTACCTGCGGCCCCGGCTGGACATCCGCCTCCCTGAACTCGGGCACGTCCACGTCACCGAGGACCACCTCGATTTCCTCCGCACCGAGAACGCTGACGGGCGGCCCACCGCGCTCGTGGTCTATACACCTTTGCTTTACGGCGCCTACACGCGGGAGGACCGTGAATTGCCGGCCCCTTACGACCATCCGGGAACGCCGCTCCGGCTGGCCGCCCTTGACACGGTGGCCAAGCAGACGGGTGCCACCTACAACCAGGTCGTGCTGGCCTGGCTCATGGATCACGATCCGCCGATCATCCCGTTGGTCGGTGTCTCCACCGTGGCGCACGTCGACGAGGCGGTAGAGGCTACCCAGTTGAAACTGACGGCTGAGCAGCGGGAACTGCTTGACCGGGCCGGCTAAGGGAGGACTACGGGGCCGGAGCCCTGACGGGGACTAGACACCCCCGGGTGCCCTTCCGTAGGCAGGTCAGCACCTCGGTGCGGCCGGCACGGCGGTTCGCGGGCCCGGCCACTTGGCTCACTGGGGCTCCGGACCCGGGTCTAGGACGTCGGCGACGGATCGCCGGGGTGTGGCGGGAACCGGATAGCCATAGCCGAGGCGGAAGGTCATCTGGGGGTAGGTCCGTGGGTCGATGAGCCGTCGCAGACGCGAGTGGAGTTCCGGCACCCGCATCGGCTGGAACATGAACGACGCGTTGATCGACCGGTTCGTCGCAGCCAACAGCACACACTGCAGTGCCATCCCGGCACTCAGCCATGCGGCCGGATCATCGCGGGTGGTCGACAAGGCGAAAACGGCCGGGGACTCCTCGAAGGTCGACGTCGGCCGGGTATCGGCCGGCAAGGCAAGTCCTAGATCGGGCAGCGGGAGGCTGCGGTCGCGAACCTTGGGGCCTACGGCTGCCGCGGGGATACCATCCCGGCGACCGTTGGTGGGGTGAGTCCAGTGCGCCAGTTCTGCCAGATATCGGGGGTCGGTGCGCTGGATCCGGTCGGCTTGCCGGACGACACCCAGCACCTGTGCCGTCTTGTAATAGCCGAGTGCCCGCAGGGTGCCACCCTGTGACCGCGCAGCGCCGGCGAGGCTCGTGACCACATTGGTGGGAATCTCCCTGTTACGGAATGGACGCCGGTTGGTGCGTCGGCGGTTGATGTTTTGCGCGAGGGACACTTGAGTAAAACTTGGCTGGGCCGGGCCGACCACGGTGATCGTGGCCAGGAGGGCAGGCTCGGTGCGGATGGGCCGGAGCCGGACCCGCGGTTCATAACCAAGCGCCAGTGCGGCCAGCCGCGCGTTGAAGACGGCGGCGCCGGTGGCCAGGTAGAGCCCGCGACCGTCCGGGTCGGCCATGGGGAGCAGGCGGGTATGGTCCACCCAGATCTCCAACTCGGCGTCGGTCTGGCGGAACACCCAGGGCTGGGAGTTGTGCATCGACGGAGCAGCCAGTGCTGCCGAGGTCAGCCTCGCCGCCAGCGGCGCGGTGAATGTGTACGGGTTCATTGCCGGGCTCCCTTCGGCTCACATGTCCCACTCTGCTGCGGCAGCGGCGGGGCTTCCCAGGGACCAAGGTCCCCGGTTCGCCGGCCACAAGTGAGCACGGCCCGGCAGTCAGCTGGGAGTTCGACACTTCTGATCCGACATAAGCCTCGTCAAGGAGAGCAACGGCGGGATCAGTGGTGTGATGACCCGGCTGATGTGCCATCGTGTCTTGCCGCCCCGATCGGCCTGATCACCATGGCTGAAGAACTGGCTGGGTAGACGCCGCCCGCACGTTCGGGCAGCGCTGGGCGGCCAAGATGGATGGATGTGTCTGCGGCCGCGGTCAATCGAAGGTGACTCGCAGGATGCGGTCGTCTCCGTCGCGGGGGTCGCCGCGCCCGTCGGTGTTGTTGGTCAGCACCCACAACGTGCCGTCCGGCGCGGTCACGGCGTCGCGCAGCCGCCCATAGTCCTCGAGGAATGCCTGCGGTTCACCGGCATCGCCGCCGGGCACCGGGATCTGCCACAGTCGCGAACCACGCAACGACGCCATGAACAGTGTCTCGGCATGGTAGGCCAGGCCACTCGGGGAGGCGTCCGCTACTGGCCACTCGTGGACGGGGTCGATGAAACGATCGTCACCAGCGATGCCGTCGACTTCGGGCCAGCCGTAGTTGCCGCCGGGCTCGATGAGGTTGAGCTCGTCGACGGTGTCCGGGCCGAACTCACTGGCCCACAGCCGGCCGTCGGCGTCGAACGTGAGCCCCTGGACGTTGCGGTGGCCGTACGAATAGACCGGCGATCCGTCGAAGGGGTTGTCGTCGGGAACGTCGCCATCCGGCGTCAACCGCAGGATTGCCCCGGCGACGGAGTCTGGGTCTTGTGAGCTCTGCTCGTCGCCGGCGTCACCCGTTGCCGCGTAGAGCATGCCGTCCGGGCCGAAGACGATCCGGCCGCCGTTGTGGAACCGGTGAGCTGGAATGCCGTCGAACACCGTCTCGAACTCGCCGAACCCGGCGCCGTCGTACGTGGTCCGGGAGATCACGTTCTCGTCGCCCATGGTGGCGTAGACATAGAGTGTGTCCGGCTCGGCCGGATCGAAGGCGATACCCAGCAGGCCGCCCTCGGTGTCGCCGTCGACGCCGGGGACCTCACCAACCTCGGTGACGTCGCCGTCGTCGGTGACATGCACGATGGTGGCGGTGTCACGCTGCGACACGAGCGCCTCGCCGGCGTCGACGAACGCGATGCTCCAGGGCGCGTCCAGCCCGGTGACGATGTCCTCAACCCCGGTAGGTTCCACCGGCCCCTCCACGAGGGTGGGTGTTGGGGGCGTCGGCGTGGCCGGTGTGCCGAACTCCGTATCCGTCGGGGTGGGATCGGAGTCGGTTGGGCCGGTGTCGGTGGGGCCGTTGCCGGGGTCGTCGTTCTCGTCGCCGTTGCAGCCGGCGAGCATCAGCGCGACGACGGCCGTTGCGGCGGCGGTGCGGTTCAGGTTCACCCGTCCCATCGTAGACACGGCCACCCCCAGTCTCGCCACGAACGGCGACGGACGCCCGCGCAGCTGGACCGGACGCCGTCGCCGGTAGGTTGGGACGGTGACCGATGTGCTGATACCTTCCCTTGCCGGCGACCTCGCGCTGCCTGATCAGCTGAACGTCCACGTGTGGGACAGCGGTGAGCCATGGCCGGCCGACGACATCCTGGCCCGGATCGAGTACTACGTCATGCCGTACACCTTCGCCGAGGACACCGGGGAGATCGCCGCCGCGCTGCCCCGCCTGAAGGTGATGCAGACCCTGACAGCCGGCTACGAACACGCGTTGCCCTATCTCCCGGATGGGGTCACCTTGTGCAACGCCCGAGGGGTGCACGACGCCAGCACTGCTGAACTGGCGCTTACCCTTACGCTGGCATCTCTGCGGGGCATCCCGAGGTTCGTCGAGGCTCGGGCGCGGGAAGAGTGGCTGTTCGACGTCTACGACGCGCTGGCCGACAAGACGGTCCTCATCGTCGGGTACGGATCGATCGGCCAGGCGGTCGAGGCGCGGCTGGCACCGTTCGAGTGCGACGTGTTGCGGGTGGCCCGGACCGCCCGCGAAGGCGTGGCCGGGTTCGAGTCCTTGCCGGAGTTGGCCGGCCGATGCGACGTCATCATCCTCGTATGTCCGCTGACCGAGGAGACCCGCGGCCTGGTGGACGCCGAGTTCCTGGCGAAGCTCCGCGACGGCGCGTTGCTGGTGAACGTCGCCCGCGGGCCGATCGTGGACACCGACGCGTTGGTCGCGGAGCTGTCGTCGGGCCGGCTGCGCGCGGCTCTGGACGTCACCGACCCGGAGCCGCCGCCACCCGGGCATCCGCTCTGGACGGTGCCCGGACTGCTGATGTCGCCGCACGTCGGTGGTGCCTCGACGGCGTTCCGGCCGAGGGCGCGGCGGCTCGTCCAAGCGCAGCTCGCGCGGTATGCCGCCGGCGAGCCCGTGGCCAACGTGGTGGCCGGACCGCCCCAGCCCGGCACGTCTCAGTGAAGAAGGCGCCCCGATGCTGGTGCTGAACGGCGACGACGTACGACGCGCGTTCCCGATGGCCGATGCCGTCGACGTAGTGCGCGACGCGATGCGGGCCCTGGCTGAAGGCAGCGCCTACCAGCCGTTGCGGATGGCCGTGCAACCACCCGCTCTGCCTGGCACAGCACTGCTGAAACCGGCCCAGGTGGGTTCGCCGACCAACGCATTCGGGTTAAAGAGCGTCACGATCTTCCCGGGCAACACCGATCGCGGCCTCGATGTCGTCCAGGGTCTGGTGACTCTCCTCGACGATCAGACGGGGCTGCCGTTAGCGCTGCTCGAGGGTGGCGTCGTCACCGAGATCCGGACGTCGGCGGCGTCGGGCGTGGCCACTGACCTGCTGGCCCTGCCGGACGCCGGCGACCTGGCGCTGATCGGTGCGGGCACTCAGGCGCGAGGGCATCTGCTAGCCATGGCCCAGGTGCGGGAGGTGCGGCGCGTCCGGGTGTGGAATCGCAGCGCCGAGCGTGCCCATCGGTTCCGATCCTGGGCGGAGGATGAGGGATTCGACGTGGAAATCATGGCATCGGTCCGCGCCGCCGTGGACGACGCGGACCTGGTGTGCACCGTCACATCGGCGATCGACCCGTTGCTCGACGCGGACTGGCTCCGGCCCGGCGCCCACGTCAACGCCGTGGGTGCGTTCCGCCCCGACATGCGTGAGCTGCACACCAACGTCCTGCAGAGAGCCGGGGTGGTGGCCGTCGACAGCCGAGAATCGGCGTTGGCCGAAGCCGGCGACGTGCTCATCCCGCTCGACGAGCAGGTCCAGCTCGACCTCGTCGAACTCGGAGAGCTGGTCGTCGGCGGGCACGCTGGCCGCGATGACGATGATCAGATCACGGTCTTCAAATCGGTGGGGTTGGCGATCCAGGACGTCGCGTCGGCCGCCTTCATCTACGAGCAGGCCCGGTCGGCCGGGCTCGGCGTCGACGTGAACTTCCCCTGACCCTGCCGCACGAGCTGCCCCAGCCGCGGTGCCCGTTGGCCGGATTCTGTCCTCGGCCGCAGCTGAGCGAGGGTGTGACGGGAGTTGTGGTGGGGGTGTGGTGGCGCGGAGCCCCACATGCGGGGAGGATGGGGTCATGGCTGCGATGACGCTGGAATCCGTCGGTGCCGATCAGTTGGACGTCGCACGACGCTCCTCCAATGGTCGCGCTTCCAAGACCCTGCACAGCGGAACTCGGCTGCGACAGACGCTGATGGCGTTGGTAGCCGGCACCCGCCTCGACGAACACCAGAGTCCCGGCGACGCCACCGTGCTGTGTCTGAGCGGCCAGGTCACCCTGCATGCCAGCGACCGCAGCGTTGTGGTGCCCGCCGGATCGCTGGTCGACGTTCCGCCGCAGAGACATGACCTCGTCGCCGATGAGGATTCGCTGGTGATCCTCACCGTCGGTCTCGGCTGACCGCGCCGCCGGTCTGATCGTCGGTTTCGGCTGACCGCGTTTCCGCGGTGTCACCGGTCGTGCAGTAAGCCTCCTTATGGCCACCGCCAGGGTGCAGTAAACCTCCTTGTTGTTGCCCTGGTGACAACAAGCCTCCTTATGGCCACCGCCGGGGTGCAGTAAGCCTCCTTGTTGTTGCCCTGGTGACAACAAGCCTCCTTGTGCCCGGGCAGATGCTGCAGTAAGCGTTCTTGTGGCGGGTATGCCGATCGTCGTCTGTGCAGCGCTGTCAAGCGGATGGTCGAGAGCAGGCGCTGTTATCCACAGATCCGTCAACGGTGTTCCATCGATCATCGGTCCGTTGCGAAGATCGGCGACATGGAGATACCGCCCCAGTTGCAGGACCTGGCCGACGCTCAAGACGGCCTCATTACCCGGCGCCAGGCCTTGGCCACGGGGCTGAGTCCGGCCGCGATCAGGCATGCTCTGGGGCGGCGCGGTCCGTGGCAGCGTTTCGTGTCGGGGGTATATGTGACGTTCGGTGGGCCGCTGCAAGAGAGGCATCAGGTGCGGGGCGCGCTCCTTTACGCGGGCGGCGAGGCGCTGCTCAGCGGCCCGGTGGCCTGCCGTGGTTATGGCTTGAGGTATGTGCCGGAGGCCCGTGGGGTGGTCATCTTGGTTCCTCCGCACGTGCGGAGGGCATCCGTTGCCGTAGCCACCATCCACCGCGTGCATTCGATGCCGGTTGCCCGGTCGGTCCGGGGGATTCCATGTGCTCCCCCGGAACGCGCCGCCATTGACGCCACCCGTGATGCGGGAAGCCTGCGGGATGTCCGGGCTGTGCTGTGTGAGGTCGTGCAGCGTGGGCAGGCAACCCCGGAACGGCTGTCCGATGAGCTCAACAGGATGGATCCGCGCGGTCTGAAATTGGCTCGACAGGCTGTGCGGGACGTCCGAGCGGGCTGTCGCTCGGCACCGGAGTGCGAGCTGCGCGACCTCATCAAGAGAGCTGCTGACCTGGACGAGCCGGTGTGGAACCAGCCGCTACCCGGGGCGCCGGACACCGTGCCGGATGGTTACTACGAGGACGTCCGGCTGGTCCTCGAAGTCGAGTCGCTGGAATGGCATCGGTTCGGCGACGCCCCTGAGATGACTGAACGGCGGCGAGCCCGTCTGGCCAGTCTCGGGTGGAGAGTGCTGCCGGTGTCGCCGCGCCGGATTCGCGAGGAGCCGGCTGCCGTGGTGGCCGAGATCCGTGCCGCACGAGCACGTTTCCAGCGCCCCGCGGCTTAGCCACCACGTTGAGAGCAGTGACGCCAGACTTGCTCGTGGCCTCCGCCTGGGTGCAGTAAGCCTCCTTGTTGTTGCCCTGGTGACAGTAAGGTTCCTTGTGCCCAGGCGTCCGGAATCCGGACCTTGTGCCACCTGCCCGCGCGGTCGGGTCTAGCGTTGGATGCCATGACCGTCACACCGCCTACGTCGTCCACCTCTCCGGCCGCAGATCAGGCGAAGCCGGACATCAAGCCCCATTCCCGGGCGGTCACCGATGGCCTGGAGCGGGCTGCCGCGCGTGGCATGCTCCGGGCCGTAGGGATGACCGATGACGACTGGGAGAAGCCGCAGATCGGCGTCGGCTCGTCGTGGAACGAGATCACGCCGTGCAATCTCTCGCTCGACCGCCTGGCGAAGGCGGCGAAGGAGGGTGTCCACGCCGCCGGCGGGTATCCGCTCGAATTCGGGACCATCTCGGTGTCCGACGGGATATCCATGGGCCACGAGGGGATGCACTACTCGCTGGTGTCCCGTGAGGTGATCGCCGACTCCGTGGAGACGGTGTTCGGGGCCGAACGCCTCGACGGAGCCATCCTGCTGGCCGGGTGCGACAAATCGGAGCCCGCCATGCTGATGGCCGCGGCCCGGCTCGACGTCGCCGCGGTGTTCATGTACGCGGGTTCTATCCTGCCCGGGCGGGTCGGCGACCGCGAGGTCACCATCATCGACGCCTTCGAGGCGGTTGGCGCCTGTGCCCGCGGGCTCATCACCCGTGAGGAGGTCGACGAGATCGAGCGTGCCATCTGTCCGGGGGAGGGCGCCTGCGGCGGGATGTACACCGCGAACACGATGGCCAGCGCGGCCGAGGCGCTGGGTATGTCGCTGCCGGGAAGTGCCGCGCCACCGGCCGTGGACCGCCGTCGCGACGGCTACGCCCGCCGGTCCGGCGAAGCCGTCGTCGAATTGCTGCGCCGTGGCATCACCACCCGGGACATCCTCACCAAGGAGGCGTTCGAGAACGCCATCGCGGTGGTCATGGCGCTGGGTGGGTCGACGAACGCGGTGCTGCATCTGATGGCGATCGCCCACGAGGCGCGGGTCGAACTCGAGCTCGACGATTTCAACCGGATCGGCGACACCGTCCCGCACCTGGCCGACGTCAAACCGTTCGGCCGCTATGTGATGACCGACGTGGACCGCATCGGCGGAGTACCCGTCGTCATGCGGGCGCTGCTCGACGCGGGCATTTTGCACGGCGATTGCCTCACCGTCACCGGCAAGACGATGGCCGAGAACCTCGCCGACATCGCTCCGCCGGACCCGGACGGGAAGATCATCCATGCTCTCTCCAACCCCATCCACAAAACCGGCGGATTGACCGTGCTGCGAGGGTCGCTGGCCCCGGAGGGTGCGGTAGTGAAGTCGGCCGGGTTCGAGTCCGACGTGTTCGAGGGCACCGCCCGGGTGTTCGACGGTGAGCAGGCCGCTATGCAGGCGGTCGAGCAGGACACCCTGCGGAAGAACGACGTCATCATCATCCGCTACGAAGGCCCCAAGGGCGGACCGGGTATGCGCGAGATGCTGGCGGTGACCGGCGCGATCAAGGGCGCGGGACTCGGCAAGGACGTTCTGCTGGTCACCGACGGACGTTTCTCCGGTGGCACCACGGGGCCATGTATCGGACATGTCGCGCCGGAGGCAGTCGACGGTGGTCCGATCGCGCTGATCAACGACGGCGATCCGATCCGGTTGGATATGGCGGCGCGAACACTCGACCTTCTCGTCGACGACGACGAGTTGGCCCGCCGCCGCGAAAGTTGGCAGCCGCCCGAGCCCAAGTACCGACGCGGAGTTCTCGCCAAGTACGCGAAGCTGGTCGGTTCGGCCGCGAAGGGCGCTGTCTGCGACTAGTGCGCACTAGTCGCCGCGTGATGTGAAGGTACGGAGTTAGAGCTTCCGCCAATAGATCGGTGGAGCTGAGCCAGTGGAGGAGCGAGCATGGCAAGGCGGAGGAGAAGGTCGATGCGGAGCCATCGATCGACGACGACAACGAAGCCAGGTGACGCTCATCCGCTGGCTCAGCCCGCCAGCATCTATTGGCGGAAGCTCTTAGGTTGATGGGTAAGGTTCACGCCGGTATCGACGGACGGCTGCGGGAGTTCGTCACCGCGCAGAAGGTGTTCTTCGTGGCGACGGCACCCTCCGGATCAGACGGGCACGTCAACGTCTCACCGAAGGGTGTCGACGGTAGTTTCGTTGTCCTCGGGGAACACCGCGTGGCGTACCTCGACTACACGGCTAGTGGTGCCGAAACCATTGCTCACCTGCGAGAAAATGGTCGCATCACCCTGATGTTCTGCGCCTTCGACGGCCCGCCCACCATCGTGCGGCTGCACGGCACCGGCCGAGTCGTGACGTTGTACGACGACGAATTCACCGAACTGGCCGGCCACTTCCCGGATCGGCGCGGCGCGAGAGCGGTGATCGTCGTGGATGTCTTCCGGATCTCGGACTCGTGCGGATTCGGTGTACCGCAGATGACGTATGTCGGCGAGCGTGACCTTCTGCCCGCGTACGCACATCGGAAGGGTGTCGACGGTCAGGCGGCCTACCGCACCAAGTGGAACCGGACCAGCCTCGACGGGTTGCCGGCGTTCGACTTCGACCCGACTTCCTGAGTCGTCGTTACCTCCGGCCGTGTACGCGGGCGGCGCTGGGTCTTTCCGCATAGTTGGCCCGCGCTTCGATGATGCGGGGCACACTGTAACCGGGTGTTCTTCCCGCCGCCCGGGGTGTTTGACGAGGGCCGCTGCGGGTAACGCACATGCTTGGTGAGAGGAGTGACATATGAGTGCACCAGACAGTCCAGTGAACGTATCCGCCAGTGATGTCGCGGCGCAGTTGCAGCCGATCCTGGTCGACCTCATCGCGTTGGCGTTGAACGGCAAACAGGCGCATTGGCACGTCCACGGCCGCCAGTTCATCTCGCTTCATGAGCGGCTCGATGTGTTGGTCGCCGACGCGCGTAGCTTCGCCGACGAGATCGCCGAGCGGGTGGTGGCTCTTGGCATGCCGGTTGACGGCCGGCCGGCGGCGGTGGCCGCGGCCAGCGCGGAATTCCCGGATGGCCTGATCCCGGACGACAAAGTCATCGCGTTGATCGTGGAGCAGCTGGACGGGGTCATCGAACACGCTCGGCAGACGCTCGGCGCTCTCGAGTCGATCGATCAGGCCAGCCAGGACATCGTGCTGGGCATGCTCAGAGTGCTGGAGAAGCACCGCTGGATGTTCGCGGCGCATCGCGCGTCGTGAGTTGGCACCCGCAGCGGTCCGACACACTAGGATCGTGTCCATGAGAGCAGGTGACGAAGCCCGTCGAGGGTGACGCACCTACTCGATGTTCGTTGAGAGGAGCCCGAATGGCGCGAGTCGCGTTTATTGTCGACGATGTCTTCGAAGACTCCGAGTTTCAGGAACCGTATGATCACGTCCGCGACGCCGGGCATGAGGCGGTGATCGTGGGGCTCGCCGCCGGCAAGGAGATCACGGGCAAGAAGGGGTCCAAGGTCACGGTTGAGAAAGGACCCGACGAGGTCACCGCGGCCGACATCGACGCCGTAGTGGTGCCCGGCGGGTATTCCCCGGACAAGGTCCGTACCAACGCCGCCCTGGTGGCGCTGGTCCGCCAGGCGCATGAGGATGGCAAACCGGTGGCGGCCATCTGTCACGCCGGGTGGATGCTGGCCGAGGCCGACATCCTGCGCGGTAGGACGGTGACGTCGTATCACTCGATCCGCACCGATCTCGTCAACGCGGGGGCCCATTGGGTCGATGAGGAGCTGGTCACCGACGGCAACCTCATCACCTCGCGGACCCCGAAAGACCTCCCCGCCTTCAACGCCGCGCTACTCGCCGCACTGTAAGAGGCCGGGGAGGTGGCGGTCCTGGAAGGGGCGCGGACAGTTCCGCGACGCCGCGACCGCTTCCTGGGCCGAGCCCGGCGAGCCGTCTGGCCGTGGTCCGCGGTGGGCCTGGCCGCCGCGTTGGTCTGCTTCTGTCTGTCCTTGGCGCCGTCGCTGATTCCGCGCCCCTGGGAGCAGCAGGGTGTCTTCTCCGGGGTCAGCGCCGCCATCGGGTACGGCGTCGGTGTGTTCCTGGCCTGGTTCGCCCGGCGCGCGCGTATCAGCCCTGCCTGGAGCGTCGCCACCCGCCGGAAGGCCTGGTGGTTCCTGGCCGGGTGTGCGGTGGCGGGTGGGGCCGCGGCGATGGTTATCGGAGCGAGCTGGCAGGCCGATCTACGCGAGGTCATGGGTTTGGCCCCGGTCGGCGTCGGGTTCCTGGCGGTGCCGTTGGTCGCCGCTGTAGTGGCGGCGTTGGTGGTGGTCGTGGCACGTGGCGTGTGGTGGGTCGGCCGGCGGCTGGCTGCCGCGCTGGGCCGGCATGTCCCCACCCCCGTCGCGCATTCCGTGATCGGTGTGGCCGCGTTGTCGCTGGTGGTTCTCGTGACCAACGGCACCATGATGACCTGGGCGAATGAGGCCATGGAGCGGGTGGGTGCGGCCATCGACCGGCGTGGCTCGGTCGAGCTGCCGCCGCCGGTCGATCCGGAGCGCTCCGGATCTCCCACCTCCGTGGTCGACTGGGAGTCGCTGGGCTCGCAGGGCCGGGCGTTCGTCACCGGAGGTGTGCCACACGACGAGATGGCCGCGTTCGCCGCTGCCCGTGGCCACGACGATGTCAGCATCCCGATCCGGGTGTATGTCGGGATGGACTCGGCCGACAACCTGGGGGAGGCCGCCGCCCTCGTCGTCGACGAACTCGACCGTACCGACGCGTGGACCCGCGACGTGCTCCTCGTAGCCACGCCGACGAGCAACGGGCTGGTGTCCCCGGCAGCGGTGGCCACTCTGGAGCTCATGTACGGCGGCGACACCGCCACGGCGGCCATGCAGTACTCCCATGTGCCCAGTTGGCTGAGCTTCATCGCCGATCGCAACTCGCCGACGCAGGCCGGGCAGGCGTTGTTCGAGGCCGTCTACGACTCGTGGTCGCAACAACCGGTGCACAGTAGACCGTTGCTGTTGGTGTACGGCGAGTCGCTGGGCAGTTACGGCGGGCACGGCGCGTTCAGCGGAATGCAAGACATGATCACCCGCACCGATGGTGCGTTGTGGGTCGCCACCCCGAGTTTCACCGAGACGTGGCGGGATCTGACTCGTCAACGCGATACCGGCACGCTGGAGCGTAGCCCGGTGTTCGAGGCAGGTGAACATGTGCGGTGGGGTACCGGCGTGGGCAGCGCCGCCGACGTGTGGGACGCGGGACCGGACTGGGAACACCCCCGAGTGGTCTACGTTCAGCACGCCTCGGATGGTGTGGTCTGGTGGTCGTCGGACCTGCTGCTCCATCAGCCGGACTGGCTGCGCGAGCCACGCGGCGACGACGTCCTGCCGGGGCTGCGCTGGTTTCCGGTGCTGACGTATTGGCAGGTCACGATGGACATGTTCGTCGCTGGCGACGTTCCGCCCGGGCACGGCCATGTCTATCTCACGGAATACGTGGATGGCTGGACGGCTATAGCGCCGCCGAGGGGCTGGACCGACGCTGACAGCGAGGCTCTGCGCGCCAAGGTGGTCGACCGGTTCTACGAGCAATACCTGCAGTGACCGGACGCTGACCGCGGATGCACCCCGGCATGATCGGGGCGTTGTGCGGGTAGCGTGAAAAGGGAAGGGCGACGAAGGTCCAGACGAATCGGCGGACCGGTCACCTACGCGCATGGTGCGCAGCGGAGGTGGTGTGACGTGGAGCCCTGGATGTACAGCGTCGGAATGGCCGTGATCATGGTAGGGGCGCTTCTCGCCGTCGTGCTCGCTGGGCACCGCGTCGACCGGCACCGGTATCCAGATGCCCAGAGCGCGCGGGCCGCGGCGGATCAAGCCGTGGTGGAGCACGCGGAGGAGATCGTCCGTTCGGCCAGTCACCGGCTCCGCCGCGAAGCCAGCAACGACCCCGACGGTTGAGAACCCGCACGAAGCGGAAACTTCCCCCCTGTTGGCCTGGCTGGATAGGGGACCCGACGTCTACCGTGAACTGCGTTCGACGCGGTCGGCGCGTCGGGCGGAACGGGTGCAGGTGCACCGGTAGCACCCCCGGGACGGGAGAGAACATGACGGCGCAGGTGGGCTTCCTCGGTGCCGACGTCGCTCAGCTCCGAGCCTTCGCGGCCGCGTGCGATCAGGCCGGCTTGCAGGTCAACGGCATCCGGGCGCGGATCAGTACACATCTAGACAATCTGGAGTGGCGCGGATTCGACGGCGACGCCTTCCGCCGCGCCTGGTACGGCGATTACGCCCGGCTGCTGATGGCTGTCACCGAAACCCTGGACGGCGTGGCCTACCTAGTCGAACGACATGCGGACGAGCAGGAGAACACCAGCGGCGACGTGCCGGGTGCAGGCCAGCCCCATCCGCCGGGCGGGAATGGCGCGGTGGGCGGCGGCGCGGTGGGCGGTGGCTCGACGTTGGACCGCATCCGCGAACTGTATGGGGAGTGGGAGCGTCTCTGGGGGCCGGTGGACCTGGCTATCGGGCTGGCGCCCTGGGTTGGCGCGGCGGTCACCTGGCGCGACGCGGTCAAGTTGAGCTACGTCGACTGGGTTCGGCATGCCGACCAGTGGCGGGCGGCGAACATCGGCGGCTGGACGGGCAACCTCCTCACGGGCCTGAACGTGCTGAACGTCGGCGTCGGCAGTTACCGGATGGCCGAGGCCGCCGGCGAGGGCGCCTACGGCCGGGCGGCCTGGGAAGGTATCGGCGTGGGAAGCACCATTGCGTCGGTGTCGAGTGTGGCCGCGCTGAAGGCCGCAGGGGGTGTTGGGCTGGCTGCGCATGGCGGCTGGGCGCTCGGCTCCTTCATCTACGACACGACGGGCCATACCGGGCCGATGATCTGGCTCGGCGACAACGTCATCGGTCCCGCCGGTGACTGGGTAGTAGGAACATGGGACGGCGCGGTCGATCGCGTGACGGGCTGGTTCACGCCGCCGCCGCCACGCCATGGTGGAGGTGGACGATAGATGAACACGTTGGCACCGGGTGCGGCGAAAGAGGCGACCCCGGCATCCGCGGAGATCGACCCGGTGACCCTGACGTCGGCGGAACTGCTGGCCCTGCTGGAGCTACGGCCGGGCCCGGAGGCCGAGCTGAGCCGGCAGCGGTTACAACTCCCGAATACCGGGATCGACGATCTGAGCGACGCGGGAGTCGCCTCGCTCGTCGCGCGCGACATGTTCGAGGTTGGTGGGGAACAGTCCGGGCCGGTAGGAGCGGCATCGGTCGCCGGATACGCCATCACCGCGGCGACCCGTTGGACCTCCGTCGCGTTCGTGGAGGAAGACACCGCGCTCGTGACGCTGGTCGTCGAGAGCCCCGAAGTGACGCTGCTGGTCACCCCGCGCCCGCCGGGCCTGTTCGACCTGGTGCCGTTGCGCCAGGGAGTGCGTGCGGTGGACATGTTCGCCCCGTCGGTGGCGAGGTTCGCCGAACGAGACGAGGCGCGTCACGTCGAGATCGTCGTGACCACCGATGCCACCGAACGTGTTGTGCGGTTGACCGCTGATCCTGGATCGTGGCGGGTGACCGGACCTGATGACGACGAGTCGCGGGTGATCGGCCTCGACGAGATACCGGATCTTCTGTCTGGAGTTGTCTGAGATTCTCCGAACTTCGGCTGGCCGGTTGATACTCTGCGCCAGGTGCGTGTGTGACGGTGTGTTCACACCCGGTGCGGGGCGTGCGGCCCGCACCGGCATCAGGCGTGCCAGCGGAGTGGACGTGGCGTTCACGGGGATGCCACGGTGGAGGAGGACGTCGGTGCGTAGCCATCGAGCGACGGCAGCGCGACACACTAGGGCCCTTTCGTGCACCACCCGGGTGGCGGCCGGTGAGACGGTGGACACGTGCTCCGGGTGACCCTACGCGGGGTGGGTGTCCCCACCGTGGTGCTCGGCTCCGGTGAGACCCTGCTAGTGGGGAGGGCGCCGGCCAGCGCGCTCCCCGACGACGATCCCGACGCCCAGCTCCGGCTCACCCCGGTTGCGTTGCCACGGTGTGCGCCGCATGTGTCGCGGGTGGTCGGCGAAGTCGTCGTCGGCGACGAGGTGGTGCGGCTGCGGTGGCGTGGCTCCACCGAAGCCCAGCTGTCCAGCCTGTTCGACGCCCCTGGCGGAGCCCGCCGGGTCACGCTGACCGATGGTATGGCCGCGCTCCTCGACGAGGGCGAAAACCAGGTACTCCTGCTTCGCGGTCGGCAGGCCGGCGCGGACAGCTACACCGACCTCGTGCTCGTCTTGGACGTCGCGGTCCCAGCGGTGGACGAGCAGCCGGCGCCGGTCCGGCTCGACGGTGACGCCGATGCCGCGCCGACCGCCCCGGCGCCGCGTCTCGAGCCGGGAACCCGAGAGTGGTACGTAGCGCTTGCGCTGGCCGAGCCGTGGCTATCGGGCGCCGACGACTACCCGCGGCCGCCGTCCAACCGGGAGATCTACGAGCGGATCCGGGGCTGGCACGGCTACGCGTGGAATCTCGACCGGCCACAGCGGGTCGACGATGCCATCAGGGTGGTGGCACGTCTCGCGTTCGGGCCGGGGGACGATCCCTTCCGGTCCGGGTCGGGCCGGGTACAGAACGTCCGGTTCGCGGTGGGGCGCCGCGCGGCGGAGATCCGGCTCGTCACGGCCGAGGATCTGGCGACGGCGGAGGGATCGCGTCGAGATGCTCCCGCATGACCGCGGCGTGGCGAGCGTTCAGCCGCTCGTAGGTGGCGAGCGCTAGCCGCCAGTGTTCGGCGGCCGCACCGTTGTCACCGCTGGCATGCGCGCAGTGTCCGAGTCCTGCCTGGGCGCGAGCGATCTCGTCAAGATCGCGTGCTTCGGTCGCGAGAGAGAGCGCGTCGTGGTGGTGTGTTCGGGCTTGGGCGATTGAACCGAGAGCCAGCGACGCGGTGCCCATGGAGTTCAACACCTCCACCTCGAGGACGGCGCCACTGACGTCGCGGGCTAGTTCGAGCGCGGATTCCAGATGTGGCATACCGTCGGCAGGTTGGCCCGCGGCTACCAACGCGCGGCCGAGCAGTGCCTGGCTCTCGCCCTGGACCAATACGTCTCCCTGCTCTGCCGCCAATGACCGGGCGCTGTTATGAGCCTCGACCGCCTCGGCGAAGCGCCCAAGTTCGCGCCGGATCTGGCCCCGACTGTTGAGAAGCATCGGCACCCCGATCCGGATCCGGCTCGACTCGCAGAGGTCGAGGCCCCGGTCCACGTCGTCGTCGGCCTCCGCGTAGCGCCCCAGCGTCAGATACACGACCGCCCGGTTGCTGAGCGCCATGATGAGGTGACCAAAATCGTTTCGGCGCTGGCAGTCGTCGACGAGTTCGGTGTAGATCCGTTCCGCCAGTTCTAGATCGCCGGCCAGCCGGTGGATGATCGCCTGGTTGTTCCGGGCGGCGGTGATCCGGGTCGCGTTGTCGGCAGCTAGCGCTTCTTCCTCGCCGAGCTGGTAGTGCCGCAGAGCGTCGTCGAGACGTCCGAGCCCCTTGTAAATGTTGCCGATGAGCAGGTGAGTCCGGCCCACGACGGCGTTGGGGGCAACCGATTCGGCCCGTTCAAGGTGGTGGATCGCCTTCTCGAAGCGGCCTTGTTTCTCGTAGACCCGAGCGAGGTACCGGTGTGCTTCACCTTGTTTCGGCAGGTCACCGGAGCTCGTCGCCAGGCTGTGCAGGATCTCGGCGGCGGGCAGCTTGCCGTCGTCGTACAGGTAGGTCGCCAGTGTGCCGGACAATTCGGCGACGTAATCCTCGTGGTCGTATTCGACCGCCAAGGCTGCCACCATCGTCGCCGCCTGGTGTTCACCGTCCAGCCAACCTGCTGGGTCGGCGAGGTCGACCGTCGGCGCCGATCCGTTCCAGACAGCTGGCTCCATCGGCTCCTCGTCCCGCCATCTGACTCGCACCGCATGCAGGGAATAGGCCAAATAGTGGTCGAGCAGCCGGCGGACCGCGGCGCGCTGGGCGGAATACGGCTCCTCCTCATGGAGGAGCGATTCGGCGAATGTTCGTACCAGGTCGTGAAATCCGAACCGGCCGGGTTCCGGGATGCGCACGAGGTGTTCAGCGCGGAGCGACGCAAGGACGTCCAGCGCGGTCTCCGGGTCACAGTCGGCCAGCGCGGCGGCCGCCGGTGGCGAGAACGAGGGCGCCGGGAAGAGTGCGAGCAGGCGGAACATGCGCTGTTGTGCCGGTTCCAAGCGCTCGTAGGACGTGCTCAGCGCTGGTCGCATCGATGCGCCCCGAACGGAAGCTTCTAGCCGCCGGATCTGGTCGTCGACGGTCCACGCCGGATGCTGGTTCAGATGAGCGGCGACGACGTTGAGATCGAGCGGCAGGAACCCGCACAACTCGGCCAGCCGCTTGGCCAACGACAGGTCGGCCAGGATCCGCTCCCGGCCAGCGGTCTCAGCCAGGAGTTCGATGGCGTTGTCACTGGTGAGCGGATCCAGCTCACGTTGCTGGAGTTTGGCGGGCCGGGACAGCCGCCGGCGGCTGGTGACGATGATGTGCCCACCGTGATTGGTGGGAATGAGCGGATCGAGCTGATCATCCCCGGCAGCGTTGTCGAACACGGCGAGGAACCGACGATCACGCGCCCACGTCTGCCACACGGTGAACAAGTGCGCCGGAGAAAGCCGGCCGATCTTGCTCGCGGAGTGGCCGGTGGCCGTGAGCAAGCCGGCCACCACCGCACTTGGCTGAGCCGGCTGATGGGCGGGATGGTGGCCACGTAGATCCACGAAGAACGTGCCGTCTGGGTAGACGTGCGATCGGGTGAGCTCCGCGGATGACCGCAGGGCGAGTTCGGTCTTCCCGATTCCAGGCATGCCGACAATGGCCATGGTGCTGCCGAGCGGCTGTGTGACGATCTCGGTGAGTTCGTCACCGCGGGCGGTGAACGTGGTAGCCGGGGTCGGGATCGACGGGAGGACCTCGACCACTGCGGCGGTAGAGGTGGTGCCCATCGCGGCCGCGTGAGCTTGCCGCCATGCAACGGCGTCCGTCGGTGACACCCCCAACGCCTGCACGATCTCCAGCACGAGGTCGACGTCGACCCGGGACCGGCCGAGCCGGAAACAGTCATAGACCGTAGCCCTGCTGAGGTGTTGCCGGTGCGGGTGCAGGCCGCGCCTTTCCCGCAGCGCTTTGATTCGTTGGGCGATCTGCGCATACGACGGTGAGCCGGACCATTCCCGGAGCTCGCGTAGCCGGTTGCTGAGATCATCAAGGGTGGCGACGCCCACCGGGGTGGGCGGGCGGATGGCGGCGGTCAAGACGGGATCAGCCTTTGGCACGGGTCCTTCTCGTTGTCGTTCGGCATAGCTCGGGCAAGGCAGCGCTACTGTCGAGCATATGGTCAGCGTGAGGGTACCTACTGCCGGTACCCGGCTAAAGCCCTGGTCCGCCAGATTAGGAAGTTTCCGCCGGTCACTACGTGCACAAGAGGAATCGATCGCCGTAGCGTTCGATGACGACACGATGCGACGACAGGAGACAAGCAGATGGTCGACAAGGCGAACTTCATGGGAATCGACCCGGAGCAGACCCGGGCGGCGAGCCAGCAGATGGACAGCACGGCCGACAACCTCGGCTCCATGGTGTCGATGCTTGGTTCGATGCTCGACAGCGTGTTCTGGGAAGGCGACGACGCCAAGCGGTTCATGTCCGACTGGAACGGTTCGCTGCGCCCGGAGCTCGATCGTGCGACGGAGACCATCCGGGAGAACGCCGTCGAGCTGAGCCAGCGCGCCCAGATGCAGGAAGAAGCCAGCCGCTAGTGTGTCGCTCCGCACGAAACCACCACCCTCGTGCAGTAAGCCTCCTTACGGCTACCACCCTCGCGCAGTAAGCCTCCTTGTTGTTGCTATGGCGACAGTGAGCTTCCTTGTGGTGAAGCTCGGCGTGCGGCAAGGCTCCTTGTAGCCGCACGCGGCGCCATGGTCCCGTGCCTTCGACGGCACCGGTCTGATGTCCGGGATTGTCTGGGAAACACGACACGGCGAGAAAACCGTCAGCACAATAGGCCGGTTCGACTGGTGTGGATCCGGGTGGAAACACGTGTTCGCGAGGGGATACGAACCTGTTGTGCAGAGTTGCGGTCGGCCGCGTGAATACCCCGCGTCGACCCCCGCATCGCCAGGTCCACCGATCCGTTCCCGCCCCGTCGTTGTCGTACCTGCCCAGAGCGGAAGTTTCCGCTGGTCGACAAGGTGGAAGTTTCCACCCCCGCCGCGCTGGCCGCGGGCCCGTCAGCCGCCTAACTTCGATGTCGGCAAGCGGATGTGACGCCAGGAAGGGTCGCTCCCAGCTCGCCGACTTCCAACGCGATGAGGAGGCAAGGATGTTCAAGGGAGCCGATGTCGAGGGCCTTGACCGGATCGCGCAGAAGCTCGATCAGGCCATCGATTTCGCTCGGACCGTCCTTGTGGTGCTTCGGCTGACGGTCCGGGCTCTGCGGGCGATGTCGTGGACCGGCTGGGCCGCGGCATTCGCGGCATACCTCGAGGGGGTCGTGATCCCGTGGGTGCAGACCACGATGCAGGCCCTCCAACGGTTCGCGGCGGTTATCAAGTTCGCCTCCAGCCAGCAGAAGGAGGTGAGTGCGGACGCGCCGCAGGTGGTCATCCCGCCGATGTACCAGACACCCGCGCTGCCGCCGTGTGGCCCGGTGAACCCGCCGATGCTGAGGACGCCGCAGAACACCCGGGCATTCGAGGTCTACGACGGCGGGACCGGAGTGCAGATCCAGAAGCCGGTATTGCCTGGCCCGATCAACCCCCGGCCGGATCAGGGGGGCTCCACCGGAGGTGGTGGATTCCAGCATGTGCCTGGTCCTAGCGGGCCGTCGTCGGGCTCGACCGGAGCGAGCGGATCGGGCGGCGGGGTCAACACACCCACTGGTCCGCAGGTGAACGCGCCGGCGCACGGTGGCGTCAGCGGCGGTGGCGGCGGGGCCGGGGGTGGTACCGGACCGGGCACCCCGATCGCGCCGGCCAGTGGTGGCGGCTTCGGGTCCGGTGGTGGTGTTGGTGCGGTAGGTGGCCCCAGCGGGTCCGTGGCGACCCCACCGTTCGTGCCCGACGGCAGCGTTGGGTCGGCCGGCGGCACAGGTGGCGTTCTCGGCGCGCTGGGTGGCGCCCTCGGTGGATCAGCAGCGGGCCGGGCCGGCTCGGGCGGTTCCGACGGCGGGCTTGGCGGTGCGGGTTCCTTCGGTGGTGGTGGCTTGGATTCCGCCGACGGCGGCGGGGACACATCGGCTCGTGCTGGAGACGCTGCTGGGCAGACCGGCCGTGGCGGTGGCCAGCCGACAGTCAGCGCGACCCCCATCGTGGGTGGCGGTGGCGGGATGGACGGTACGTCCAGCGAGTCGGGGCTCGGGACCGTGCCGGAAGGGTCGGGCGGTGGTCCGAACGCCGGATTGCTCGCCGCGCCGCTGGGGCTGGCCGGGCTTGGTGCGGCGGCTCTAGCCCACGCCCGGGCCCGCAACGGAGACGACGAAGACGACGACGGCGAGGAAACACCGGCCTCGGCGAGGGCCCGGACCGGGGCCGCGGCCGGACCGGTGAACTGGCTCGGCGCGGGTTCGCTCGACGCGGCGACCCGAGCCAGTGCGGTGCCCGAGACGAGTTGGGCTCCCGGCGCGGATGCCGACCGGGCGGTGTACGGGGCGGCCGGGCCGCTGAACGCTGGTCTCGATCCGGTCGCACCGGCCGGAACCGGGGTGACGTCCGTACTCGACGCGGGCATGGACACCGGATGGCAGCCGGCATCCGACGGCGAGCACGGCATCAGCTACGAGACGCCTTACGGCCGGGTAGCGGTGGACAGCGCGGTGGCCGGAGCGGACGCCGCCGGCGGAACAGCCGGTGCCGATGGCGCGGGCGCCGTGGCCCGTTGGTGGTCGGCCGCGTCGGCTGGGGCGGACGTCGACGGGGCGGCGGCCCGGGCGGCGGAGACGGCAGGCCTGGTGTGGCCGGGCGCAGCGACTCATGAAGGAGCACGATGACGATGACCGACACCACTGGTGCACAACTGGCTGATCCGGTGGACCAGACAGCTCAGGCGACGACGGTCCACTACCCCAGCCATGTGCTACCGGCGGCGCCGCCGTTCCGGATCGACGTACCCGACGGGTATGTGGCACACGCCGCGCCTCGTGCTCTCGCCGTCGTCCGGCCCGAGGCCGACGCGGGCAGCCCCGGGGCGTTCACCCCGAACGTCACCGTGACCGCCGATCTGGTGCCCGGAGGCGCCGACCCGAAGGCGCTGCTGGCCGCGATGGTCGCGGCGCAGGCGGGCGAGGTAGCCGTCGGGGCGCCGGCCGAGATCGAGGCCACCGGTGCGGCCAGCCAGCGGTTGTGCCGCACGGTCGACGGGGTCGACGTGATCCAGGTGGCGACCGTCTGGGTGTTGCCCACCCGGCACTCCGGAGGGGTGACCCACGCGATGACGGTGGTGTCCAGCTGGGCCGACGGCTCCGGAGCCGAGGTCGGGCAGGCGCTGCGCGCCATTCACGAATCGTTCCGCGTCGAGTCGGCATAGCCGACCGACGTGTGACGCTCACCTGGCCATCGGGCCGGGGGAGACAGGCAAGGCAGGTACAGCACACCACGTGCGGAAAGGAAGGACGATCATGGCTCTTCTGGGGATGAACGTCGAGCAGGCCGATCAACTCGCTGCGGTGATGGACGTCGATGCGCAGAGCATCACGGAGATCACCCAGCGGCTGACCCAGCAGCTGGCCGCCACGGAGTGGCTCGGCAACGACCGCAACACGTTCGAGGCTCAGTGGACGGGGGAGTTCGTCCCGGCGTTGGGCCGGGTGGTCGAGGCGCTCAACGCCAACGCCAACATCCTGCGGGTCCAGGCCGAGGACCAGCGCCGCGCGTCGAGCTGACCGACGTCGTGAATGGCGTCGCGGCCGGTGATCGTGGGCGGGTCCGGAGACGGGGCCGCCCACGATCGCTGCCGACCGACAGGTAGCGAGAGGAGGACGGATGATGTGGCGGTTGTCGGTGCTGCCCAGCGCCGAGAGCGGCTTGCACCCGGTGGACGTCGTGATCGCGGCGCAGCCGGGGGCGAGGGTGGCCGATCTCGCGCAGGCGCTCGGTGGGCACCTTGGCGACGCCACGTCCGGGCTTCTCCTCGCACCGCACAGCGACGGCGCCCCCTGGCCCGCGGGGTTGCCACTGGCTGAGGCGGGGTTACGCAATGGCGACGTGGTCGAGGTCGCCGCGGTTCCCAGCGGCTGGCTGACGACGCCGGCGCGGCGACGCCAGCCTCGCGCGGTGGTGCGGGTGTTGACCGGTGCCGACGCCGGCGCGACGGTGGAGGTGCACGGCGCGGCGCTGACGATTGGACGCGGTCGGGACTGCACGGTGGTGCTGGCCGATCCGCTGGTCAGCCGGTTGCACGCCCGGGTGATGCTGGCCGCGGGCCCGGTAGTGATGGATGAGGGTTCCGCGCACGGCACCACCGTTGGTGGGCGTGAGGTCACCCGCCCGGTGAACGTCGAATGGGGTGAGCCGATCGAGCTCGGCGACACCCGGATCGTCCTGGAGCCGGGCCGGGGCACCGACGACGGCCGCGACGTGGCCGTGCTGCGTCCGCCTCGATTCGGCGCGGACATCAGCGAAGAGGAGCTCGACGTCCCGCAGCCGCCGAGCAAACCCGGCAAACAGGCTTTCCCGTGGGCGATGATGCTGATGCCGCTCATGATGGGCGGCGCCATGTTCATGTTTACGCAGCGGGCCTACTCCTTGGTCTTCGCCTTCGGGTTCCCGCTGATGATGCTGCTCAACCACCAGATGCAGCGGCGCCAGAAGCTGAAAGAACACGCGGAGGATCTCGCCGCGTGGCGGGCCGAACTGCAGGAGAGACTGGACGAGCTGGACGGCAAAGCGACCATTCAGCGGGCGCACGCCGAGGACGACGCACCCGACCCGGACGTGGTCCGGTCCCGCATCGTCTCCCGCGACCGCACTTTGTGGACTCGGCGGGCCGGCGACGCGGACTTCCTGGCGGTCCGGGTGGGCCGCGGTCCGGTCCCGGCGCTGGTGACGGCGAAACCACCACGTGGTGGCAGCGGAGGCAGCGTCGACCGGGACGCACAGGCGCTGATGCGTGGCGAGTTGGCCCAGCGAGCGTCGCTGCCGCACATGCCGGTGGTGCTGCCGCTGGCCCAGCACGGCCTGGTCGCGGTGGCCGGTGCACCGACCGAGGTCGATGCGTGTGTGCGGGCGATGGTGACGCGGCTGGCCGCCACCCACTCACCGGCCGACGTGTCGCTGGCGGCGGTGCTGGGCAACGGACGCCAGCACGTCGAGGCATGGCTGCGCTGGTTGCCGCACACGGCCCGGCGCACCGGCGGTGTGGCACCGGTGGCGATGGGTGCGCCCGACGGGCAGATGTTGCTGGAGTTGCTCTGCGCCGACGAAGGCGGGATGGGGCACACCGTATGCCTGCTCGACGAAGACGCGGGTCTGCCGCGTCGGGTGGTGGAGGCGGTGGCCCAAGTGGCGGCCGAACGCCGGCTACACCTGGTGTGGATGGGCGCCGATCCCGATCGGGTCCCGGCGTCGACCGGTGTACTCGCGTCCCTCGGCGCCCCCGGTCGCGCGGACCTGACCCCACCCAGCGGGCCCGAGCCCGTGGGGGTGATCGCCCGCCGCGATCGGGGCGGTCTGGACGCAGTTACGACGGTCGACGCACTCGACTTGGCGCCGGCGTGGAACTGTGCCCGGATGATGACGGCCTATCGCGACGACGCGGCCGTGACCATGGCCGACACCGCTCTACCGGACGCGGTCCGGCTGCCGGATCTGGGAACCGATCTGCACGACGCCGACGACGCCGACGCGCTGCTGCACCGGTGGTCGTCCAGCCGCGGGTTGCGCGCCCAACTCGGTGCGGGCGCCGACGGCGTCGTCACCATCGACCTGCGCGACGACGGGCCGCACGGCCTGGTCGCGGGCACGACCGGTGCGGGCAAGAGCGAACTGCTTCAGACGTTGATCTGCTCGCTGGCGTTGAACAACCCGCCGTCGCGGATCTCGTTCTTGCTGGTCGACTACAAGGGGGGCGCGGCCTTCCGCGAGTGCGCCGACCTACCCCACACCGTCGGCTACATCACCGACCTCACGCCGGCGCTGGTCCAGCGGGCCCTGACGTCGCTGCACGCCGAGCTCACCACGCGGGAGCACCAACTCGCCGAATACGGCGCCAAGGACCTGATCGCGTTGGAACGCGACCACCCCGACGCCGCGCCGCCGAGCATGCTGATCGTCGTCGACGAGTTCGCGGCGCTACTCGCGGAGGTGCCGGACTTCGTCGACGGAATGGTGAACATCGCCCAGCGGGGCCGCTCGCTCGGCATGCACATGGTGCTGGCGACCCAGAGACCGGCCGGTGTGGTCACCCCACAGATCAAGGCCAACACCGACCTCCGGATCGCGCTGCGGGTCGCCTCGACCGACGACTCCAACGACGTCATCGACGCCCCGGACGCCGGGCACCTGTCCCGCCGCACCCCCGGCCGGGCCTGGCTGCGGCGTACCGGGCACGGCACCCGCGAGTTGGTGCAGGTGGCTTGGGTAGGCGCGCGGGAACCGGCCCGGGAGGGGGCGTCCGTCGTCGACGTCTCTCCGTTCACGGCCGTCACCGTCGGGCCCGGTGCGGCCGCGGCCGGCGACGGCAGCCGCGTGCACCCGCACACCGACCTCGAACGGCTCGTGGCGACGACGAACACCGCATTCGACCGCTCCGGCCTGGCCGCGCCGCGCCGGCCGTGGTTGCCGCCGCTGCCGGCTGAGTTGGTACTGGGTTGCCCGGCGCCCGGCTCGGTGACCTTGGACCCAGGGTCAGCGGAGCCGCCCGACGAACTCCGACCGGCCGACGGGCAGGTGCTGATCGGCCTGGTCGACCGGCCGGCGCAACAGGAGCAAGGGCCGCTGTACGCGGACTTCGCCCGGTCCGGCCACCTCCTCGTCTATGGCGCTTCTGGGTCGGGCAAAACCGAGTTGCTGCGTACCCTCGCCGCCGCCGCGACGGCCGCCGCGGGGGACCATCCGCCGCTGGTCTACGGCATCGACTGCGGTGGTGGCTCGCTCGGTGTGCTGGAGACCCTGCCGTCGGTCGGATCGATCGTCGTCGAGCAGGCGATGGAGCGGATCCAGCGGATGATTCGGATGCTGCACAAAACGGTCGAGGACCGCAACGCGACCCTGGCATCGTACGGGGTCCCCGACATCGCGGCGCTCGCCGAGCAGGGCGTCGGGATGCCGCGGGTGTACCTCCTCGTGGACAACCTGCCGTCCCTGGTGGAGACGCTGGAGAGCGGCCCGGCGCTGAAGCGGTCGCACCTGGAGAAGCTGACCGCTGTGCTGCAGGAGGGGAGGCGGTGCGGGGTGCACGTGGTCGGGACCTCGCCGCGCAGATCCGGTGTGCCCAGCGCCATGCAGGCCGGGTTCGGTCAGCGGATCGTGTTGCGGATGACCGCCGAGGAGGACTATCAGATGCTCGGCGTGCCCAGCAAGGTGCTCGACGCGGACACCGTTCCCGGGCGGGGGCTGCTCAACGGCCACGAGGTGCAGATCGCGACGGTTGGCGGGGCCGGTGGGCCGATACAGCTCGAGCGGTTGCGGGCCTTGGCGACCACCGTCGAGCCCAGCTATGCCGGCCGCCCCGCTGTCCAGGTGCCGGCGATGCCGACCATGCTGCCGCCGGCGCTGGTGCCCGCACCGGACGCCGACGCCCTGTGTGTGGCGGTCGAGGCGGAGTACGCCGGCGCGGTCACGCTGCCGCTGACCGAGGCGCCGTTGCTGGTGGCCGGGCGGGCCCGCAGCGGCCGGACGAGTATCTTGGCCGGGCTGGCCGAACTCGCCGCCCGGTCCAGCCGGCCACCGGTCGAGACGGTGCTGCTCGGGCCGGGAGTGGCCGCAGCGGCAGGGGTGGACGTCGCCATCGACGATCTGGAGAAGGCCGGCGAGTGGGCGGCGGCTGTCACGGCCCCGGACGATCCGGCCGACTGGCGGTTGGTGCTCGTCGACGATGCCCACGAGTGGGAGCGGGCCTGGGACGGCTCAGCCGAGGCGAAAACGGCGTTGGAAGCGTTGGCGACCCTCGCCGGCACGGCGTCGGCCACCCGCACCGGGCTGGTAGTGACGGCCGACCCGGACGAAGCCCGATCCAAGGGCCACGTACCCGGGTTGGTTGCCACCGTGCGCCGGTTCCGCCGGGCTATTCTGCTGGCGCCGGAGATGTCCGACGGTGCTCTGGTATCGGTGACCGTGCCGATGAACACGCTGGAGCCGATGAGTGGCCCAGGGCGGGGTCTGCTGTGCACACCGGGCGCGATGCAAGTAGTCCACGTAATATCTGCTCCGGCGGCCAATGGCTCGGCGGCTGGAACCGCAGCGACGAAGGGAGCGGCGGCGTGAGCGCTGATCGGTTGCCCGAGGCAGCAGGGGGAGATCGTGCGTAACTGGTGGACGGCGGCCCGGAAGCGCATATCCATGCGCCGGGCATGGGAACGTGGGTCGATCGAGGTCGGCGTGGCCGGCGTGGCCGCCGCACTCGTGGTGGGGGCGGCCGTCGGCAACGGCGTGGCGCGCACCGCGGTCGACATGTTCGACGGATTGACCTGGCTCTCCGACGACTCCACCGGCCAAGTGGTGCAGGTCAACCCGGCCACCGGCCGGGCCGAGACCCGGCTTCAGGTAGCCGCCGGAGACTCGTTGCTGGGTATCGCCCAACGCGACGGGTGGCTCATCGTCGACGACGCCACCACCGGCCACATCATCTCGATCGACCTCGCCACCCTGCTCAAGAGTGGTCAGCGTTCTGCCAGTGCGGACGGGGCCACGAAGGTCCTCATCGCCGGTGGGCAGACGTTCATCGCCGACCTCGAGGACGGCACGGTGAGCGCCGTCGACCCCCTGACGCTGCGCGACCTCGGCGAGCCGTATACCGGCGCCGGTCCATTCGCGGACGTGGTAGCCGACGAAAACGGGCACGTGTGGCTGCTCGACCACGACACGCAGCTGGTCGAGTTGCGCTACTCCGATCTGGTCCACCGGTTCGTCGTCGAGTCGAGCCGGCCGATGCCGAACACCGGCTCGCAGACGCGTCTGGTGCCACACGACGAAGGGGTTAGTGTCTTCGCGCCGGAAGGCCCGGTGGTGGCGCAGGTGGGCACTGGCCGCGAGTTCGCCACGGTGTTGTTCGACGCCGGTGGCCCCGTGTTCGTCGCCGGAGAGGCACCGGCCGACCTCGCCCCGGGATCGTTCCCCGAGACGTCGATGGTGGTGCTCGTCAACGACGAAGACGTCCTCGAGGTGAACGTCTCCGCGATGGGGTGCGCCGAACCGGGCGCACCAGCGGTGTTCTCCGAACGGGTATACGTGCCCTGTACGGGGGACGGCAAAGTGATCGTGCTGGATCCGGCCGGTCAACGTGCAGCGCCCGACATCATGACCCCCGACGGCGAGGACCCGCAGCTGGTGGTGGACGACGGGCGGCTGCTCATCTCCACCGCGGGTGGCCCCGAGGTGGTGGTCGTCGAACCCGACGGCTCCACCAAGGTCATCGACATCGGCGGCGACGGGGTCGAGGTGTTCGACCCCCACGCCCCGCCCCGCCAGGTGAACCTGCCCGACGTGCCGCAGTCGCTCCGGCCGCCGCCACCGGGCGGCGGTAGCGGAGGATCGTCGTCGAACCCGAACAACCAGGACCGGTCCCAGCGGGACGGCTCCGGATCGAACGACCGCGACGATCACCGTTCGTCGGACAACGGCGGCGGTTCAGGCGGAAACGGCGACTCGAACAACCGGGACCGTGGCCGCGGTGGCGGCGGCAACGACGGCGGGTCGGGTAACGACGGCGGGTCGGGCAACGACGGCGGGTCGGGCAACGACGGCGGCCGGGACGACCGTGGTTCGGAGTCGGGCTGGGGTGGTGATGGCGGCGGCGACGGAACCGACGGTGGCGGCGATCGCGGCGGCGACGGTGGCGCCGACACCGGCACCGACGTGGGGACTGACGTCGGAACCGACGATGGCAGCGACGACGGTGCCGTGGAGGGTGCCGAGGATGGCGCCGACGACGGAACCGAGGATGGCACCGACGACGGAACCGAGGATGGCACCGACGGTGGCGACGAGAACGGCGAGCCGGAACCGGAACCGGAGCCGGCCACCAACGTGCAGATCGGCGAGAGTGGTGGTCAGTACGTCGTGACGTGGGATCCACCGGCGGAGCGTCCCGAGTCTTTCCGGGTGGTTCCCGAGCTCGCCGGAAGCGGTTCGGTGGAGACGGTGTCCGGCGACACCACCAGTGTGGTCGTGCGGGATCTGACCCCGGGCCGCACCATTCGTTATCGGGTGTGGTCGATCGGCGCCGACGAGCAGAGTGTCGCCTCGGACTGGAGCCAGCCGTTCGAGGTACCGGGTCCGCCGCCGGAACCGGTGGCGCCGATCAACGTCGTGGCCGAGAGCAACTCCCCGGGCACGGTGGATCTGAGCTGGCGCCATGGTGACGTCGACGTGGTGCCGGACAACTACCGGGTGGTCCAGGTCCGGGGGAGCGGCGTCGATCCGGTGACGCTGGCCGGCAACCAGCTCGACACCCGGTTCACCGGGCTGGCGGAGGACTCGGTGGTGGCCTTCCGGGTCGACGCCGTCATCGACGGTGAAACGGCCGGGACGCAGTCGGCCGACGTGCGGGTGATGGAAACCCCGCCGGATCCACCCGAAGCGCCCACCAATGTGCAGGCCGCGCAGATCGACGACCAGCCGCGGGTCCGGGTGCAGTGGTCCGCGCCATCGTCGGTCCAGGACCGACTCATCGTCCGCCGGGCCGGCACCGGCAACACCTGGAACGTGCCCGACCCCACCTCGACCCGCCTGGACGTCGACGTTCCGTACGGGACCACGGCCAGGTTCGAGATCATCGCCGAACGCAACGGCGAGCAGGTGGTCTCGTCGCAGAGTCCGCAGGTCACCGTCATCGAGCCACCGCCGCAGGTGGAGGTGCCCAGCGCGCCGCGCAGCGTCGCGGGCTCGTACCGGGATCGCCCGGACAGCAGCCAGGTCCGGCTCGACGTGTCGTGGTCCGCGCCGTCGTCGGATGGCGGCGCCCCGGTTACGCAGTACACCGTCTCCGGTGGTGGCGCCAGCACGACAACGGGCGGGACGAGCACCACGCTGACCATCAACTGTGGCGGACAGTCCCTGTGTACCAGCGGCGGGACCGTCAACGTCAGCGTCACCGCAACCAACACGGCGGGCACCGGCCCCGCGGGTAGTGCCAGCGTCAGCGTTCCGGCGCCCCCGCCGCCGCCTCCGGCCAACGGTGACGCCGTCGTCGGCTCCATGAGCGCGCCGACCACGCGCAGCCAAGACGATAGGTGGGGGACGACGTCGTACAGCGTCACGCTGGCCGCACCGTCGCATTGGGCGGCCCACAACGGCACATGTGAGCTGCGCTGGTCCGGGACGGTCAGTGGCAGCCAGGCTGTGGACTGTGGCTCCACCTCGACGGTCTATCTGGGCTCGGCGTCGTATACGAGCGCCGGTGACGTCACCGCCTATGTGCGGGCGTTCAACACCTCCGGAGGCACCGTGGCCGACTCCGCCGCTCAAACGGTGAGTGCCTGGGAGCCGATGGACTGCTACTACCCTGGCCCGTTCCCGTCAGACCCGGACAACACGTTGTGCCCGATGCCGCCGCCGAACATCGGTTCCGGGCTTGCGGCCGGCGATTCAGCCGACCGCTCCGGCCTGGTGTCCGCCCAGTCCGTGGCCGGGCTGGTCGGGCTCGGCCTGGCCGGGGCGCTGCGGGCGGTGCGGCTGCGCGGCCGTGACGAGGAGAAGACCACAACGATGGAGAAACAGAGATGACCGTGACGGGTACCCACGCCCTCACCGAGGACGAGGTCGCGTCGTTCCGGACGCTGCACAGCCGGATCGTCGACGCCGTGGAGGTGGCGCTGCGCGGCAAACGAGGTGTCGTCGAACTGGCCGCCGTCGCCATGTTCGCCGGTGGGCACGTGCTGCTGGAGGATGTTCCCGGCACCGGGAAAACCACCCTGGCCAGGTCGCTGGCGGCGGCCGTCGGTGGTTCGTCGCACCGGGTCCAGTTCACCCCGGACCTGCTGCCGTCGGACGTGACCGGCACGTCCATCTACGACCCCCAGACCGGCGAGATCCGGTTCCGCCCCGGCCCGGTGTTCAGCAACGTCGTGCTCGCCGACGAGATCAACCGGGCCGCCGCCAAAACCCAGTCGGCGCTGCTCGAGGTGATGGAGGAACACACCGTCACCGTCGATGGCGTGGGGCACGCCGTACCCGACCCGTTCATCGTGATCGCCACCCAGAACCCGATCGACCTCGACGGCACCTACCGGCTCCCCGAGGCACAACTCGACCGGTTCCTGGTGCGTACCACGATCGGTTACCCGGACGTCGAACACGAACTCGACGTGCTGCGCCCCGGTAGCGGTGCCGGCGCGGTCGCGCAGGTCGCCACGGTGAGCTCCCCGGAGCAGGTGGCCGCCCAGACCCGGGCGCTGGCCAGGCTGCACGTGGCCGAGCCGCTGCTGCGGTACATCCGCGGCATCGGCGCCGCCACCCGCGACGACACCCGGTTGCGGCTCGGATCGAGCACCCGCGGCCTGCGTGGCCTGGTGCGTTGTGCCCAGGCCTACGCCGCCGCACAGGGACGGCACTACGTCGTACCTGGCGACGTACAACGGCTCGCCCAGCCGGTGCTGGCGCACCGCCTGGTGCTCAGCCGGGAGGCGCTGCTGGCCGGGGAGACGACCGCCGGGGTGCTCGACGACGTCCTGTCGCGGGTCGACGTCCCGCGACCGTCCGCGGTGTGAGCCCGATGCCGGTACGGCTCACCGCCCGCGGCTGGGGAGTGTTCGCAACTGGTGTCGTGATGCTGGCCGCCGGGTTATGGGCACGTTACCCCGGAGTGGCCGGCTTCGGCGCGGCCCTGCTCGCCATGGTGGTGGTGTCCGTCGGCGGCGCCGCCCTTCCGGCGCCGCTGACGGTGCGTCGGATGGTCCCGCAGGCCCGGGTCAGCCGACTGACGCCATGCCAGGCCGGGCTGTCGCTCACCAACCGTTCGCCGTGGCTGCCGGTGCGCATCGACGGCGAAGACCTGGTGGCCGGTCGGCCGCTACCGGTCGAGGTCCCCGTGCTGGCCGCGGGCGCCACCGAGCGGATCGACATCGACGTCCCCACCCACCGGCGCGGCATCGTCGAGATGGGCCCCTTGACCCTGCTGCGGCGCGGCCTGGCCCGCCTGGCGGTAGCTCGCAGCGGATTCGGCGACCGGGCCACGGTGACGGTGCTGCCGCGGGTGCTGCCCGTCGTCGGCCTCCCACGCGGCATCCAACGAAGCCACGTCGGCGCCGACGAACGCGTCGAACACGGCGGCACGGACCTGGTTGGCCTGCACGAGTACGTACCCGGCGACGACCTGCGCCGCCTGCACTGGGCATCCAGCGCCCGCACGGGGACGCTGATGATCCGCGACGACGCCGACCCCTCGCGGCCACACCTGACCGTCCTCCTGGACGACCGGTTGTCGAGCTACTCCGGCGACGGCTTCGAAGAGGCCGCCGACGTCGCGGCGTCATTGGTGGCCGCGGCCGCTGCCGGCGGGCACCCCGGGCGGCTCGTGACCCTCAGCGGCGCGCTCGACGTCGAACTCCCCGGGGAGACCAGCGTCGACTCCGACGGCGGCGCCGCTGCGGTCGCGGTGACGGGACCGGTGCTGGACGGCTTGGCCGCGCTCGAACCCACGGACCGGGACGAGACCGCGGCGGCGGCGACCGCCCTGCACGGCTCCGACATCGTCGCGGTGATCTCCGGGGAGTTCGCACCGACCGCGTCGCTGCTGGTCGACGCCGGCCGCTCGGCCTTCGGAGTGCTGGCGCTGATCGACCCGCACGGTGACCGATTCAGCGAGATGGTCGCCGGCGTGGTGGTGCTGCGTGGACCGCGGGCCGACGACATCGTCGACGGATGGAACCTGGCGGTGATCCGATGAGGTTCGCCTGGGCGGCACTGGTGCTGCTGACCGCCAGCCTGACGCTCGCACCCGCCTACCAAGGCTGGGCTGCCCTGCCGGCGTTGGCCCTCGCCGTATTGATCCCGCTCGGGCTGGTGATGGCCGGTCGCGCCCTCAAGCTGCCCCGATGGCTCGTGGCGGCCGCCGCCAGCGGGCTGTGCACCGCCGTGGCGTTGGCCGTCCTGCGGGCCGCACACGACCCCGCCGTGGTCACCGAACTGCCGGCATGGCGGGACTCCCCGGGGTTGTCGCTGCTCGGACCGCTCATCGATGCGGTGCCGACGCTGCTGACCTCGCCGCGGCCGGCCCCCGCCGTCGCCGAGTTGCTGGCGCCCACCGGGTTGCTGGTAGCACTGGTGGCGCTGACCGTGTTTTTGCTGGTGGACCGGGGGCACCGGCTCGGTGTTGCCCCGGTGGCCGGTGCCGCGCTGGTGTACGTCGCCGGTGCGCTGCTGACCGCCGGCGAAGCGGACCGGTACGGCGTGGTGGCCGTCGCGGTGGTGGTTCTGGCCGGCGCCGGATGGATCCTGCTGGACCGCCCCGACGCCCGATCGAGAGCCGCCCGGGCCGCACTGCGCAGATCGCCCGGCCGCCGCGCCGCGGCCCTGGCCGGGATCGGGGCTCTGGTCGTCTCGGCGTCGGCAGCGTTGGTCGCCGCCGCGCTCCCTGGAGACGACGCCTTCGAGCCCCGAGAACACGTCGCGCCCCCGGTGGTCGACGTCGCCGCCACCAGCCCACTCCCGCTACTGGGGTGGTGGGAGGAACAGGTAGACCTGGAACTGTTCCGGGTGGGAGGCACACCGCCGGCACAGCTGGCACTGGTGGCCATGCCGGACTTCGACGGCGCCCGGTGGCGGGTCGACGCTCGATTCCAGCCGTTGGGATCGGTGGGCCGGGCCGATCTTCCACCTGGGCGGCACAACGAGGACTACGACATCGTCGTCGAGATCGCCGAGTTGGACGGCAACTGGCTGCCAGCGGCCGGGCTGCCCTCGGCCAGTTCACTCGACGACGTCTACGTCGACCCCGACACCGGCAGCGTCGTGCGCCCAGCCGGGCTGCACACCGGGCTCCGCTACACCGTGCGCGGCACGGCCGACCGGGCGCCGGTCGGTGCACAACGACGCGCCGGGGTACCCGCCGTCGTCCCCCAGCGCTACCTCGACGTGCCGCGACTACCCGATTCCTTCGCCGAATACGCGGCCAGCGGCGTCGAGCACGCAACCACGAGGCGCGAGCAGGCGCTAGCCCTGGAGGAGCTGGTCCGGGTCGGCCGCACCCTCGACCCGGTCGCGCCGGTCGGATCCTCGTATGCCCGGCTCGAAGACTTCCTGTTCGGCGACGACGACCTACCCGGGGCCCAACGAGGCACCAGCGAGCAATTCGCCACCGCGTTCGTCGTCATGGCCCGGTCGCTGGGAATACCCAGCCGGCTCGTCGTCGGCTTCGACGTCCCGCCACCAGACGCCGACGGCGTGTCGGTGATCATGGGCCGGCACGCCAAAGCGTGGCCCGAGGTCTACCTCTCCGGCGCGGGCTGGGTGGCATTCGATCCGACTCCATCCGAACGTGACCTCGGCGACGGCGACCGGCAGATCCTCACCGGCGAAGACGAGATCCCCGAGGACGACGGCCCTGACGATCCGGCGAACTCTCCTGAGCCCACGGCCGAACCACAGGCCGCGGACCGCGACGACGAGGACACCGCCGCGGGACCCGCCATCGGTGTACTCGCCGGTACGGCCGGACTGCTGGTGGCTGCCGCCGCGGCGCTGATCGTAGGGTTGCGGCTGCGCCGCCGGCTGAGGCATCGGCGCACCGGGGCGGTCGGCGCCTGGCAGGAGACGCTGGACGCGTGGTGGCTGGCCGGGCAGCGTCCGGTGCCCAACCTGCCCGCCCCGGGGTTGGCCGGTGCGCTGGCCCAGGATGCGCCGGGCCGGGTCGGGGCCGGCTTGTTAGCCGAACTCGCCGAACGGGCCGCCTTCGCGCCGCGTGCCGAACCTGCCCGCAGTGGCCGGCGGGCCGGCGGTGGAACGTCGGAGCCGTGGCTGCTCGCCTCCGCGGTCAGCCGCGACCTGCGTCGCGGAGCGGGCCTGACCCGTCGGCTCCTCTGGTGGGTGGACCCCCGACTCCTGCGCCGCCCCTAACCCCCGTTGTGCACCTGATCGTCGTTTTGTCACCTGATCTTTTTCATGGCGACGATCAGATGCGTAAGCGATGGCGACGTTGCTGGTCAGCGCGCGGTAGCGTCGTCTGATCGCATCCCGCGATACGGACGGTAAACGATCAGATGCACCAACGGGCCCGGCACGGCCGTTTATGCATCTGATCGTCAGCCGTCTACGTCGTGGACCGGACAAGCGCGACCACGTCCGGGCATGTGCGGCCGGATCGGGCCCCGGCCACTCGTTCGTTCACCGCGCTGCTCGGTGATCGTCGCCGTTTCGCGTTGCGATCCAGCCTGCTCCGCGCGTCGTGCCTAGCGACCATCGCCGCAGAGCACCGTCGCTGTTTGTGACAGTGGCAACCCTCGACACTGACGCCTGGTACGCCGAGCGCCTCCACAAAGGGTGCATAGCGGGCGCGCCAACCGGCGTTCAACGCACCAGGCGCCGGCGCTTGGCGTACATAGGCATTCGACCAGAAGATTTGTGGCGGAGCGGTCGATGCCGCGATGCGCAGCGCTGGACGATCAGATGCATAAACGGCCGTGCCGGGCCCGTTGGTGCATCTGATCGTTTACCGTCCGTATCGCGGGATGCGATCAGACGACGCTACCGCGCGCTGACCAGCAACGTCGCCATCGCTTACGCATCTGATCGTCGCCATAAAGAAGATCAGGTGACAAAACGACGATCAGGTGCACAACGGGGGAGGGGGTTAGCGGGTGAGGCAGGTGCGCTCGGATGCACCGGCGCGGTCGGGGTCGTTGGCGAGGATCCCAACCACCTGGAAACACAGCTCCGGCTGTTGCGGGTCGATGCCCTCGATGGTGACGTCTTCCCGCTCCTGCGCCACTTGCGCGACCGCATGCGGCGTGCTGGTTTCGTCAGTGACGTCGACGACGATGAAGATGGCGTTGCCCTCAGTCGGATCAGTCCAACTGACTCGGACGCTGGTGCCCTGGTCGCTGATGAGCACTCTTCTGGGCGCCACGTCGGGGTCGTTCACGGTCGGGTCGAGTGCGTCGTTGGCCGGGGTGAGTTCGGGGTCGACGGGGATCTCTTGACCGCCGGCGGGTGGGGTGGACGCCTGGACACCCGGGTCGGCGTCGCCACCGGATCCGAGCACCGCGATGAGTGCGCCGCCGAGGGTGCCGAGCAGCAGCGCCCCACCTAGGAATGCCACGGTGACCATCCACCGGGAGCGCCCAGAGCGCGTGCCGGTGGGGGTGTCGTCGGGGGTGACCGGCTCAGCCGGCGACGGCTCGGCGGGCCGGAGGCCGGTGACGTCGGGGTCGGGATCGAAGGTGGACGGGCCGGACGCGACCCGTCCGAGTGCTTGGGTGCCCGCGGCAGGCGCAGCCAGGTGGGCCAAGGCCGACGGTGCAACCGGTCCTGGGGCGGCCGGCTGCGGTGGAGGCAGCGACGGCACGGCGTCGACCGGCCCCCAGGTGACGGTGCTACCCGTAGGCGCGGGCGCTGGATGAGTGCCGGGAGGCGACGTCGGCGAGGCGTCGCCAACCCCGCGCCCACCGTCGCCCGGAGTTTCACCCGTGCTCTCGCTGCCGGCGCCCACCGCGGTTCCCGCGCCACCAGGCGCCCAGGACGATCCGGCCGCGCGCAGCCCGCTCAGCGCCGCCGCGAGGGTAGCGGCGTCGGTGAAGCGCTCCTCCCGCCGGGCGCTGAGGCAACACTCGACGATCCGCACCAGCTCGCGAGGAGCGTCCGGGCGGTATAGGGACCGTAGTTCACCGCTACGGACGCGGCGCAGATAGGCCAGGGCGGTGTCGTCGTCGGGGTCGTCGGCCGAGAACGGCGGGCGGCCGTCGAGCAGAGTGAACATGGTGGACCCGAGCGACCAGACGTCGTCGGCCGGGGTTGGTGGCTCGCCATCGAGCACCTGGGGCGAGGCGTGCCGGTAGCTGAACCGTTCCAACGACGCGGTGTGGCCGGCGTCGGCCATCCGGGCGATGCCGAAGTCCGCCAACACGTATGACGTGGGCAGGACCAGGATGTTCTGCGGTTTGATGTCGCGGTGCAGCACGCCGTGACCATGGGCGAAATGCAGCGCGTCGGCCACCACGGACCCTACGGTGATGACGTCGTCGACGGACAATGGCCCCTGGGTCGTGACGCGGTCGTGGACCGACCCCAGGTCGAAGAAGTCCATCACGATACACGCGTGGCCCGAGGCGCTGGTGCCGGTGTCGAGGACGGTGATGATGTGTGGATGCTGCCGGCCGAGCCGGACGGTGATGTCTAGTTCCCGCTGGAAGCGGGCGCGGGTCGAGGGATCGTCGATCGACACCGCCTTGATGGCGACGTCTCGTTCGAGGCCATCCTGGCGGGCGCGGTAGACGACGCTGTCGCCGCCCCGGGCGACCTCGATGAAGTCGTGGTAGCCAGCGAGGTGGAACGACGAATCGCCACTTGTTGGCATGGCGCGTTCCGGCGTCGGGCTGGACCGTGGAGCCCACGCCGCGCCGGACGGCTCATCGGGCGCCCCACCGCCCGCCCCGCGATTACCGCCTGTCATGGTGTTGTCCCCTCTGGCGTCAACCGGATCTTATCGTGCCATGGCGGACAGACACGTCCGCACATCCCGGCTGGGGTACACGTCTGCGCGGGCTGGTGCGCCGGGTGTGGAGGGGGCGCCACTCAGGACAACTCGGGAGGGGGGTTGACGTCGAAGATGTGGACGTCGACATCGATCGACGGTGCTGGGTCGATACTGCCGAGCACCTCCTTCAGGCAGCGTCGTGCCGCCCTGCGTACCTCGTCGGCCAGCGGATATACGGCGCGGGGGTAGTCGACGGCAACCGCCAGCCGCACCGCCACGAGTACGTCGTCGTCCAATTCCAAGCCGATGTGTGTGGCCTCGGCACCCGCGACCTCGTCGATGGCTTCCCGAAGGTAGGCCGTGGCTACTTGATCGCTGACGTGGAAGGTTCCGGTGGCGCCGCGAGCCTGGATCGGGCGGGATCGGCGAGTGGCGCTGAGGATCTGATCGAGGATGCGCGGCGACGCCCGATTCCAGCCGTGGTCGGTGTAGGCGCGCAAGGCTGACGCGGCCCGGTCGACCACCCGGGTGTCGAGTTCGGGCTCGGTGGTGTCTTTCGACGTCTGTACGGCGTCGCCTTGTGGTGTGGCCGCGCCGTCGGACCGCGACTCGTGCTGCGGGTCTGGTGTCATCGCCATGGTGCCAACCTCTCCGCCAGGGTGCGCCGCGCGCGGTGTAATTGTCCACGAACGGCGTCCTTCGAGGTGTGCGTGATGTCCGCGATCTCTTCGTAGCTCAGTTGGTCGACCTCGCGCAGCAACCAGATGATCCGCTGCCGCTCGGGCAGTTGAGCAAGCGCTCGATCCAGTGCCGCCACCAGTTCACGTTCGATGGTGCTGCCTTCGGGGTCGGCTCCGCTGGCCGGCGGCAGGGTGTCCTCGTCCACCTCTCGCGGCTCCGGCCGCCGCTGCCGTCGCAGGTTGTGGGCGCGGTTGAGGGTGAGCCGGAACAGCCACGTTCGCAACGCGGCGTCACCACGGAACTCGGCGAGATGCTGCCAGGCGGAGACCAAAGCATCCTGGACTGCCTCTTCGGCGTCGGCGTCGCTGAGTAAGACCCGTCGGGCGAAGCGGTACATGGCCGCGCCGTGCCTTCGGGCGATCTCGGTGAACGCCTGGCGATCGCCCAGCCCGGCCCGCCGGGCCAGGACTAGGTCGTCGACCGCGGTCGGGTCTCGCGAGGTGCCCACGGCGCCAGTGTGACGTTCTTTCCTGAATGGCCGTACGGCTGATGGGTCGAGCGGTAGCGTGATGTAGGTCACGTCGACGTGAGCGTGACGTTTCCGGTGGGAGCCGTGTCCTACCGGCGACGGGCCACACCGAGACGGTAGGCGGAAGTTGAACGGAAGGAAGCCGATCATGGCTGAGCGGACCGACAAGAGCACCCAGGCGAGTTCCCAGGGCGGCGGTAAAACGTCCTCCGAAGTTGCGACCAAGAACGACAACGGGCCGCTGGTCACCGATCAGGGGCGCACCACTATCGCGGACGGGGTCGTCTCCAAGATTGCCGGCATCGCCGCGCGAGAGGTGGCTGGCGTCTATGACCTCGGCGGTGGCACCGCCCGAATGGTTGGCGCGCTGCGCGAACGGTTCCCAGGCTCTACCACCAACTTCCAGCAGGGGGTGTCGGTGGAGGTCGGAGAACGGCAGACCGCCATCGATCTGGACATCGTGGCCGAGTACGGGGTGTCGGTGGTCGACTTGGCGGCGGGTATTCGTCGCAACGTCATCACCGCCATCGAGCGCATGACCGGGCTCCAGGTCACCGAAGTGAACATCATGGTCAACGACGTCCACCTGGAGGGTGACGACGATACCGAACCGCGGGAGAGCCGGGTCGAATGAACCCGGCGGAGCCTGCGGGCACCAGCCCGTCGAGTGCCGGCCGGCCGGGTGCTAGCCGGCCGGACGAGGCCAGCGTGGCCGACGCGGTCGCCGAGGCGGTTCTGGCCGTCGACGGTGTGGCGTCTCTGTACCAAGGGCTGTTCGGTGAGGTCGGCAGTTACCTACCCGGCCGCCGCGTCCCCGGTGTGCGCTTGCACGACGGGAGCACGGAGGTGCACGTCATCGTGGCGTGGGGAGCGCCGGTGCCGCCGACCGCGGACGCCGTACGCCGGGCGGTGACGGCGGTGCGCCCCGGCGACGTCGACGTGATGGTCGCAGATGTCGCCGCTCGCGGTGCCGAAACGCCGCAGGCGCGGAACAGGCCGGGCCAGGGCTCGGACGAGGGTGAGGAGGGAACGTCGTGAACGCGATGAACACCGGGCTGTTCGCCGGGTTGCTGCTGGGAATCGCAGCGGCCGCCGGCGGCGTCGGAGGTTTCCTGGTGGCGTTGGGGCTTGGCGCGCTGGGGTGGTTGATCGCCGGCCAGCTGTCCGGCGAACTCGACCTACGGGCCGCCCTGCGAGGCCGGGAGCGGGACTAACCATGTCGCGGGAGGTCGACGAGCACGAGCCCGAGCTCGGCGCCGAGCCGATGGCGTCGCCAGCCGCGGCATCGGCGGGCCAGTCCGGCGCGGAACCGATGGGGCAGTCCGGCGCGGAACCGATGGGTGAATCCTTGGGGGTGCCGGACCCATCGGACCGCGGCCGGCTGCGGATCGACGAACGGGCGGTGCGGCGGATAGCCGAACAGGCCGCCGCCGAGGTCACCGGCCGGACCAGATCCAAGCAGGGGTTGGCCGGTCTCGGCGCGCGGTCATTGCCGCAGGCCCAGGTCAAGGTGATCGGCCGGCATGTGCGGATCGAGATCGAGGTCGCCACACCCGACGGTGGCTCGCTGCCGGACTGGGCCCGTCGGGTGCGCGATGTGGTCCGCCGGCGGGTGGGTGAATTGGCGGGGCTGACGGTCGACATCGCCCACGTCCACCTGGCCGCCGTCGGAACACCATCGGTTGCCGACAACACACCCGTCCTGCCGGCGGCCGACCGGCCCGCGCGGCCCGGCCCAGCACGAGCGGCCGGGGTGTTGCTGGCTTTGGTCGCCGTCGCCCTGGGCGTCGTCGCCGGCCTCGATGCACTCGTCGCGTCCGGCGTCATCGAGGGCGACGGTCCGATCGGTGCGGTGCTGGAGCGGGTGGACGGCTTGCGCCCGGCCGACTGGATGGTGGTGGCCGGCGCGCTGGCCATGGTCGTGGGTCTGGGGCTCGTGCTGGCGGCGCTGTGGCGACGTCCGCGCCGTTCACTACCGCTCACCTCGGACACCGGAGTGTATGTGTCACGTGGGGCAGTCGAGGGGCTCGTGGCCGACACCGCTCGTCAGCACCCCGGCGTCATCAAGGTCAGGGCGGTGGCCCGCGGCACGTCCGTTGTCGTCCGGCTCGATACCGACGGTGAGGCCGCCGCGGAGAGCGAGGTGCGCGACGCCGTGCATGAACGGCTCGACCGTCTGGACGGCCCCTACGACGTCCGCACGTCGGTGCGGCGCAGCGGGGTTCAGCCATGAGACGGGTGGACATGGAGCGGATGGAGGTGCGGCCATGAGACGCGGTGCAGCTGGTACGGAGCGGGTGGTTGTCTTCGTCATGGGGCTCCTTCTGCTCGCGGCCGGGGCGGCGGCGGTGGCTTGGCGCCAGGATTGGATTTCCGGCGCGGTCGATCAACTGGATGCTGGCCCGGTTCTCGATTGGACGGACACCCGTTGGTGGCCGTGGGCCGTCGGCGGCGCCGGGATAGTGCTTACCGTTGTTGGTGTCGCCTGGTTGGCAGCACACCTGCGGCGACGGACGGTGCACCGTCTTGAGCTGTCCGGCAGTGGCCGTGGTGGGCGGCTCACCGTGAGCTGCGACGCGCTCGTCGAGTCCGCGCGCGACACGTTGGAAGGAGCCACCGGATTGCAGCTGCGGTCCGGCCGGGTGATCGTCGACGAACGGGGGGAGCGGCTGGTCGACCTGCGTGCCGGCATCGATCCGGGCGCCGATCTCGGCGAGGCCACTGACGCGGCGCGTCATGCCTCGGCAGTGCTGAGCGCTCAGGTTGGCCTCGAGTCGGGGCTGCGCTATCGGATCGTGCTCACCGGGCGGGGAACCACGTCGAAGACCAGCCGGGTGCAGTAGACGTCGCCGTCGGGGGACGGCGATACGTGTCGGTCACTGAGTGACTCGACGCGTCGAGTAAGGAAAGGGAGTGGCACTCATGGGTGCTGAGGACAAGGCCAAGAACATGGCCGAAGACATCGCTGGCAAGGCGAAGGAGGCCTGGGGCAAACTCACCGGCGATGAGGAGAAGGAGGCCGAGGGTAAAACCGATCAGGCCAAGTCCGATGTCAAGCAAGCTGGCGAGAACATCAAGGACGCCTTCGACCGCTGATTCACACATGAACGGGTGGTCGTCGTACTAACGGGGGACGACGACCACCTCCCTGTGGCGGCCCGGCCTTATCGGCCGGGCCGCCTTTTCGTGTCCTCTCCACCCGGGATGCCTCGGCGCGGGTCGACTGTGCAGTGAATTTCGTGTGTTCGACGCGCTGACCTTATATTCACCCGACCTCAAATGTTGCTCAAGTTGCATTCCCTAGATGAGCGTTACTCGAAACGGTGGTAGTAGTTCGGGATTCGTTTCTCCAGGCTCGACGTGAATTCCGAGCTTCATCGGAAACTTCTGCCATGCCAGAACAATCCGCGCCGAAATAGAGCGGATCGTCGACGATCTCAGCGTTCGGAACTCCGAGGAGGAATGCACATGAGTGGCGAGCCGGAAGACGTGCCAAACGAACTCGGCAGGCGACGATTCCTGGCGTTGCCTGTGGCCGGCGCACTGGCGGTGGCACTCGGCGGTCAGGCACACGCGGCGGGGCGAGCAGTGGACACCTGGGCGCGCAACGTCAATGTAGGAAGCTCCGGCCCCGAAGGGCACGTCACCACGATGTCGCACGTGACGCCGGGGCCCGGCAACGGTCGGCAGTTCGTCTGGCCTGTCTCGTCGTGGGTGTCGGCCACGGACTATTACCCGACGGGCAGCCATCACAACGGCTCGGCGGATTTGACCGCACCGCACTATGCGGTGGTCTATCCGGCGCGGCCGGGAACCGTGACCCGGGCCCGTTTCTCCAGCAACAACTATCAGGTGGTGATCCGGCACGAGGGTCAGCAGGGGCAACTGTATTTCACGTCCTACGTCCATATGGCCGACCAGCCGCTGGTGTCGGTGGGCGACGACGTCGGACTTTCCACTCCGCTCGGTTATGTCGGCCGGACTGGCAGCGCGTATTGGGCGGGGCCACATGTTCATTTCTCAATTCGTAAAGACACCATGGGTGGTCCGCCGTTCTCGATCCCGGGTTTCGAGATCGGCGATTGGGTGGACGTCAACGAGTTCATTCCCGGTGAATACGAAGGGTTGAGCCCGATCCAGCAGCCGTCGCGGCTGTTCGATGTGCGGGTGACCGCGGGCGGCATGCGGGCCTATGCCACGACGGGCCGCCAAACCAGTGGGCGGCTCGCTGATCTCGACGTCGGCGACGTCTACACCGTGCGGGAGAGCCGGCGAGGTCAATATCGGGTGGAGCTCGACGACGGGCAGCTGGGCTGGATCGCACACTCGGGCACGGCACCGGCGGATTCGCAGCTGTTTCCGGTCCGGGTGACGGGATCGGGCCCGCGTGACGTGCGCCGGACCCCGAGTGCATCGGGGGAGTTGATCGGCGTGCATGACCCGTCGCGTGGCTCGGCCGATCGTTACCTGTTGGGGTACGGACGGGGTGGGACCAGCGATTCGTGGCGGCTGGTGCTGTGGCGGTGCACCGAGGCCCAGAACCGCAGCGACGACCCCGACGACCGCTACGCGGCGCTGGGCGGCTGTCCACATCGGGTGTCCGGGCAGTCGGCGATATGGAAGTACGGCTGGATGGCGCCCGGAGATGCCGAGGACAGCGACATCTTCCACAGCCGAACCCGGATCGACGGGCTCAATGTTTACGGCAACAAGGTGGTCGACGGGCAGAACTGGCCCGACACGAGCAACAAGATCGACGAGTACGGGGCCAGCCGTGCGCTTGTCCTCACCCGTGAGGTGAAGAACGGCTGGTACCGGACCGTCCGCGGCGGAGAGATCGCCTGGACCCGAGGCTGGTTCACCGGCGGCCCGCACTGACCATCCGGGGGCGCACGGAGCAGCACGACGACACACCGAGAACCCAACCCTTCAGGAGGTTGCCAGATGTGTGACGAGTCGGAGGACACCCCGCGGCGGCCCATCGAACGGCGCCGTTTTCTGGCGCTCCCGCTGGCGGGGGCGGTGGTCACCGCCGTCGGCGGCCATGCCTGGGCGGATAGATCCGCGCGCCCGTCAACGGCCGACGTAGACGGCACCGGATCCCACATCGACATCGTGGTGCGGGGCGGGATGGTGGTCGACGGCACTGGTCAAGATCGGGTCGTGGCCGACATCGGGGTGGACAACGGCTTCATCACCGGTATCGGCGATCTCTCCGCCGTATCGGCGTCGGTCGAGATCGACGCCCGGGGCCTCGTCGTCGCTCCCGGATTCATCGATCTGCACTCGCATGCCGCGGATGGGGCGTTGCCGATAGCCGAGAGTTCGTTGCGGCAAGGCGTAACCACCGAGATCCTGCATCCCGATGGTGGTGGCATTCTCCGCATCGCGGAGCGGCTGTCGTTGGAGGAACAGGGCCTGGGCATCAACATCGGTGCCTACATCGGGTTCAACGCGGTGTGGGGGCAGACCGTCGGAACCGAGGACCGGCGAGCCACGCCCGAGGAGATCGAGCGTATGCGGTGGAACGTGCTCAGTGGGCTGAAGAACGGGGCATGGGGTGTGTCGTTGGGCCTGGAGTACTCACGGGCCTACTTCGCCCAGACCGATCAGGTCGTCGACGTCGTCGAGGTAGCCCGAGACTGGCGGACCAACACCGGCAGTCACATCCGCAACGAGCATTCTGGTGTGGTCGATGCCGTCAGCGAACACTTCACCATCGGCGAGAACGCGGGCCTACTCCCCGTCGTCACCCACCACAAGATCATGAACTGTTGCTGGGGACGGTCCTCCACCACTCTGGCCATCCTCGACGACTTCAACGAGCGCGGCGTCTACACGGCGATGGACCAGTACCCCTATCTGGCGGCGTCGACCGGGTTGACGTGGATCGCTCCCCGATGGGTGCTCGAGGGCGGCCGCTCGGCGTATCTACAACGATTCGCGGATCCGCAGCTGCGCCCGCAGATCGAGAATGAGATCCACGAACTGGTCGAGAGCAAGGTCGGCGAGGCCGGGAACGTCTACATCCATTCCATCGGGCAAACCCTGGCTCAGGCCGCAGCCGGAGCGTGGGACGATTCTCCGGTCAGCGCCGGCGAGGCTGCCATGCGGATCATCGAGGACCACGGGAACACCGCGTCGATCTTCCACTTCGGCCACGAAGACGACCTCCGGCGGATCATGCGGCACCCACTCGTGGCGATCGCCTCCGACGGGGGTGCGAGCACGTCGTCGAGCACCCATCCGCGCCGGTATGGCACCTTCCCGCGGGTGTTGGGCAGATACGTCCGGGACGCCGGTGTGCTGAGCCTGGAGGACGCCGTCCGGAAGATGACCTACCTGCCGGCCACGATCCTCGGCATGGTCGATCGTGGCGTGATCGCGCCCGGCATGGTCGCCGACCTCGCGATATTCAACCCGGACACAGTGATCGACCGTGCCACGTTCGAGCAGCCCCGCCAGTACGCCGAAGGGGTTGAGCACGTGATCGTCAACGGTCGCCTCGCCCTGCACGACGGTGTCCTGACCGGTGCACGCAGCGGTCGTGCGTTGCGTCGAGAGCACAACATGATCTCCCGGCCGGAAACGGGCGAAGCCAGCGCCCGCGTCGCCGTGAACGGCCGGTTGCTGCCTATGGAAACACCAGACGCCGACGGCGAGACCTTCGTGGCCGATTTCACCGGCGGCGAGGTGGGCCAGCCGCCGGCCGGCTGGACGCGGCATTGGCGCGACGGGTCGTGGACGATCGCCGACGACCCGCGTCGGCTGCGGATGGGATCGACGTCTGGGCGACGGGCGTTGACCTGGGATGACGTCGGTGATGTTGACGGTGACGTCGAGATGTTCGGCCGGGTCCGTGCGCGCGGGCACAGCACGCTGTTCCACCTCGGGATCCTGACCTCGGGTGAGGCAAGTTCGGAGACGTCGTATTTCATCCGGGCGCGGGTCCAGGAACACGACAGCACCCCGAACCAGCTACAGGTCGGCCGGTATCTCGACGGCGGCTACTACACCCTGGACAGCGCGACCATGCCGTTCCCGGTGCAACACGATGCCTGGTATCGGGTGGTCCTGCGGCGGGCCGGCAACATGCTGCGCGGCAAGATGTGGCCGGACTCAGCGGACGAACCGCTCGACTGGCAGGTGCAGGTGGCACCGTTCGACCCCGAGATCATGACACTGACCGGTGGTGTCGGCCCGTCGCACTGCTGTTCGGGTGCGGTCACCGACTGGTCGTATCTGAGTGTTGGTACTGGTGGGAAGCGCGCACCACGGATGCCGGGCGACGCTCCGGCCGACCCTGAGGTGTGGCGGCACGCCCAGCTTGCCTTCAGCGCGTCGCGGCACGGTCGTGACTCCGACGGGCGACTGGTCCTCAACGTTCCCGATCGTGGGATCAGTTTTCGGAGCACGGCTATCGGCATGCTCCAAACCGCTGACGGCTGGTTCAGCCTGACCGGTAGGGGCAATCTCGCCGATGAACCAGCTGAGAGAGCGTTCGTGATGACGGTGGATCAGCACGACCCGATGGCGGATGGCCAGACCGTCGTCGCCATCACGATCGAAGGGGGTCATGTGCTTCGTGGTCGGCTGAGCGGCGGCACCGTGCGTATTCGTCGGTGACCGCGGCCGGTGTAGGTGGTCGGCCGGAATAGGTGGCCGTCGTTCCGGGTTGAGGGTGGACGTGACTGTTGCCGATGAGTCCGAGATCAAGGTGGACATCTGGTCGGACGTGGCCTGTCCGTGGTGCTACGTGGGAAAGCGCCGGTTCGAGCGGGCGACGGCCGCGTTCGGCGGGAAGGTCCTCGTCGAGTTCCATTCGTTCGAGCTCGCCCCGGACACACCGGTCGATTTTGCCGGCTCAGAGGTCGACTTCCTGGTGCGTCACAAGCGGATGCCACACGACCAGGTGGAGCAGATGCTTGCCCAGATGACCAGCCTGGCCGCCGACGAAGGCTTGGCGTTCGACTTCGCCGCACTTCAGCACACGAAGACCCTGAAGGCGCATGAACTGCTCCACCACGCCAAGACGGTGGGCAAGCAGGTCGAGCTGAAGGAACGGCTATTGAAGGCGTACTTCGAGCAAGGTGTCCACGTTGGCCACACGGACAACCTCGTCGCCTTGGCCGGAGACGTCGGCCTCGACCCGGCCGTAGCCCAGCAGGCGCTGGACTCCGGTAGGTATGCGGACGACGTCGCCGCGGACATCGCGCAGGCGCGTGCACTGGGCATCAACGGCGTGCCGTTCTTCGTCTTCGACGGGCGCGTCGGGGTTTCCGGAGCGCAACCATCCGACGTCTTCACCGACGTGCTCGACCGCGTCGCCCGGCAGGAGGTGTCACCATGACCGACCGTGACAGCGAGCCGGTCGGTGAGCCCGACACCCCGTCGATGGCCGGCCTCGTCATGATGGGGGAGCCCGGCGCCGGCGAGTGCGTCGACGGGGTCTGCGCCGTCCCCACCGCCGGTGACCAACCGCGAGACTAGCCGGTCACCACGCGGGCATCCGCCACGACTCGTCCACCCGCGATCACGAGTTCTCGCCGCGGCGCCCGGACGAGAGCGTCGGCCGGATTCTCGGCGTCGACGAGCACGATGTCCGCCCTGGCACCTTCGACGAGATCATGCACGTCGCGGCCGACGAACGACGCCGCATCGGTCGATGTGACCCGGACGGCGTCGACGAGTTCTTCGTCGCGGCGGAATCCACTGAGCTGCGCGAGCTGGCGGGCAAGCGTGAGCAGGTCACCATCACCAAACGGCGACCACAGGTCCCGGATACCGTCGGTGCCGAGGCCGACGGGCACCTGGGCCGAACGCAACGTCCGTAAGGGCAGCGGCGCGACCCGCGGCGGCGCGACCGTCGTCATCGACACCTCCGCATCGGCGAACGACGCGACGAGATCGGCCTGTCGAGCGGTGTCGATCTGCCCAACCGCGAAGCCGTGGGCGACGTTCACCCGACCACCCAGCCCGGTGCGACGAGTCCGGTCGACGATCAGCTCCATCTCGAACAGGCCGAGTTCGCCGCCGTCGTGCAAGTGGATGTCGATGCCGACGCCGCGGCGTTCGGCGATGTCGAAGAGGGCGTCCAGCTGGCCAACCGGGTCGCGATCGATACCGGCCGGATCGAGGCCACCAATGTACTGAGCACCCTGCTGGGCGGCGGTGTCCAGCAGGTCGAGCACGCCAGGCCGGCGCAGCACCCCGTCCTGCGGGAAGGCAACGATGTGCACTTCTACCGCGCCGTCGACCGCCGCCACCGCTTCCCGCACGACGTCGAGCCCACGCAGGCCGATGCCGGTGTCGACGTCCACATGGGTGCGCACGGCGGTGGTACCGGTCCGCAGCATCTGCCTAAGGACCTCCACGGTCGGCTCCACACCGGGGATACCCAGCTCGTCGCGGTGGGCGCGCTCGTGGGCGATGCGGCCTTGTGTGGAGGTCTCGCCCCCATAACTGACCCACGGCTTACCCCACCAGCTCTTGTCGATGTGGGCGTGGGCGTTGATGAATCCGGGTAGGGCGAGCAACCCGCGACCGTCGACCGTCCCGCGGCGATCGGCCGGTGCGACGGCCTCGTCGGGACTGTGCGGAGTGATCCGGGTGATGCTCTCGGCCTCCAGATGGATGTCGACCGGATCACCACCCCAGGGGCGGACGTTCAGCAGCCGGGTGACCTGGCCGTCGGTCATGTATCCCTCCCTTTGTGGTCGGCTGCTCATGGTGCCACGCATCAGCGCGGCGAGGCAGGACGGCTGGGGCGGGCGGCACGCTCAGTGCGGTCGGGCGGTCGGGCGGTCGGGCGGTCGGGCGGTCGGGCGGTCGGGCGGTCGCGCACCTGGCGTTGCAGTAAGCCTCCTTGTGGTGCACCCGGCGTTGCAGTAAGCCTCCTTGTGGTGCACCCGGCGTTGCAGTAAGCCTCCTTGTTGTCGCCATGGCAACAACAAGCTTCCTCGTGCCGACGAGCGCTGGGCCGTAAGCCTCCTTGTTGTCGCCGGTGCGACGACGAGTTCCTTCCGGATCCTCTGATCCCGTAGTTTGCTGTCAGGCAAGTCGAGGCTGGGGCGAGGTACACCATGGCGGACGTGGGCGCGCCGAGGGCGCGAGCGAGGTTTCGGATCAACGGACGTGACCTCCTCTGGGGACTATTCGCCATGTGGCTGCTCATATCCGCCCCGTTGGCAGTCTTGTTCGAGGTCGGGTTGCCGGGCGGCGGCAGCCTACTTGCCGGAGTTGCGATCGGTACGTTCTACTGGATGCCCGGCGCCGTGGCCTGGTTCGTTGTCGGATGGTGGATCGAACGCCGGAGTGTGACTGTTCATCTCTGGGCGCGGATCCTGTGGTATGTCCTCGTCGGCATCGGCGTCGGCGGCGCTTACGCCGTATCGGTGTGGCCGGTTTCGGTAGGTGCCGTGCTCGCGCTTTGTGCTGTTTGCATGGTGTTCTCGGTGGTGGGGAAGCTGGTCGCCGAGTGGCGGCGCCGGCGACGATACACATTGCGGCCCGCTTGGGCAGACAAGTTCCATCACTAGTGTCTCGTGGCCGGTCCGTGGTGTACTCACCGTTGATCAGCGCCCGCACCGGGGGCGCTACGGCACGGGATGTTGAGGATGTCGCTGACGCTGGACAGCATTGTCTTCGGTTATCGCAGGAAGTCTCTGGTCTTCGACGGGTTGTCGCTCGGCTTCGACGCGAAGGCCACCGTGGTGCTTGGGCCCAACGGCGCGGGTAAATCGACGCTGCTGGGTGTCGCCGTGACGGCGCTGCGCCCACGGGCGGGCACGGTCGGTCTCGACGGACTCGACCCGCAGGGCCGGTCCGGTGTGCGCCAGTTCCGCCGCCGGATCGCCTGGATCCCGCAGCACGTAACGGCCGTTCCCGGGCTGCGAGTACGAGAGCAGGTCGCCTACTGCGGTTGGCTGAAAGGTATGACGCGTTCTGCTGCGTGGGACGCCTCGGAGTCGGCCCTCGACCGGGTGCGGCTGACCGATCTAGCTTCCCGGCCATCCGGTCAATTGTCCGGCGGGCAACTGCGCCGGATGGCGATCGCGCAGGGCCTCGTCCATGACGCCGACTACATCGTCATGGACGAACCCACGGCGGGGCTCGACCCAGGGCAACGTCACGTGTTCCGGGAGTTGGTGGCGGATCTCCGGGAGACGGCAGCGGTTGTTGTGTCGACGCATCAGACCGAAGACCTGACCTCCATGTACGACGACGTCGTGGTGCTCGCCGATGGGCGGGTTCGGCAGCACGGCGACATGGCGTCGTTTCTTGCCGTCGCTCCGGGCGATACGCGGCCCGAGCAGCGGGTCGAGGCGGCCTACGCCAGGCTCGTTGTACGAGAGGACTAGGTCGGTGCCGCCGGTCGGGGTTGTGTTGCGAGGTTCGTGGGCGCCGTGGGCATTGCCCGTCGTAGCCATCTTCATCGCTGTCTACGCTGCTGACAGTCCACCGGTGGACGACCGGTACTGGGTCTCGGCAACTGCTGCCGGCGTCTTGCTGATGATCTTTGTGGCGCCGGCCTGCGCGGTATGTGCGGCCTGGGACGGATTTCGCAGCCGTCGCCTGGAGCGCGCTGTCGGCATTCCCGTCCGCTCTCCGATCCGCCTGATGCTGAATGTGTGCTGGCCGGTTGGTCTGCTAGGTCTGGCCGCCCTCGGCCTGTCGTTGTGGCTCTATCTGCCTCCCGGTGGCACACCGGGCGGGCCGGAGCCGAGGATCGTTGGTGTCTTCATCCTGCTGCTCGCGGCCCACACGGCCGTGGGGTATGTCGTCGGACGGCTGTTGCCGGTGGTGATGGCCGTGCCGCTCGTCGCCATCGGCTCGTACCTGCTGGGTGCGATGCCACCGGCCATGGAGCCGGTCTGGCTCCGGCATATCGTCGGCACCGGCCTGGACACCTGCTGCTGGTTGGACGAGGTTCCGGACCCGGCGGCGTTGTGGGCGCCCGTGCTGTTCTACGGCGCGGCGCTGGTAGCGGTGGTTGGGTTCGCTTTACTCCGCCCGGCCTGGCGGATCGTGGCCGTGCTGCCACTGGCCGTCTCGGGCGTCGTCGCAGTACGTCTCGTCGCCCCGATGGACTGGACGCCGACGCAACCGCGACCGATGGCGGACGCTAGCTGCTACGACGCTGAACCAGAGCTGTGTATCTGGCCGGAGCAGCATCGGGTGGCCGATGATGTGCGGGTGTGGGCAGCCGAGCCGTTGGAGCGGCTAGACGCGGCCGGGCTCGAATATCCACCTGAGTTAGATCCGCTCAGTTTCGACGTGACCGGGCTCGACCCCGACCGAGTGCGGGCGACGGTGGCCGCACACCTGATGCCCAGTGTGGTGTGTGAGAACGGCGTCACCGACGTGTTCTTCGACACCGAGGATCGGGTGGCCGGCTGGCTGCACCTCACGGTGGGTGTCAGCGATGCCGGCGTCGAGTCCGTCATTCCCGTCGACGCTCTCCGGCAGAGCCGGGCAGTACACGAGCACATGGCACCGCCGGAGCAGCTGAACTGGTATCGGAGCGAGCTGGACGTCCTCTCGGCGTGCGGCTTCGCTGACCCGGCGCAGGCCGCCGACCAGGCCGCCGTGAACACGCCGGAGCGGGACGAGTGAGGTGGTACCTGGCCGCGCGCCGCTGGTGGCTGACGGTCGTCGTGGCGGTCCTGGTGGTGGTGACGGCCGGGGTGCTGGCGTCGGCAACGGTCGGTGTGCCGAGGGCACTGTCCGGTGTGGACTTCCCCTTGCCGCTCTCCGTCTTGGCGCCGTGTCTAGTGGCGTGGCTGGCTCAGTGGAATATGACCCGCGGTGAGCCGGATCAGGAAGCGATCGCGGTGCGCACGCCGCCGGCGTACGACCTAGCCCTGTTGGGTGTTGTCGTGTTCAGCCAGATCGTGGCGGCCGTCATCACCATGGCATGGGTGCCGTCGGCGGAATCGTTGATGGTGGTCCGCAACACCATGGGGTATATCGCCGTCGGCGTCCTGGTGGCGCGGGTGGTTGGGCCGGTACTGGCAAACCTGGCGGTGATGCTGGTGCCGCTGGGCTGCGCCGCCTTTGGGGCCACCGTGACGGCCGCCGGAGATCGGGAGTATGCGTGGTGGGCGTGGCCGTTGCACGACGGATCTGGCTGGACGGCGTGGGTGTTCGTAGCCGGCTTAGGGGTGGTGGCGTCGGCCAGCATGCTGACACGACGACGTCCGGGGCAGCTCCGGGCAAGCCGAATCCGGCTGCTGATCGAGTGAGTAGCCCTCGCGGTAGCCGGGTTACCCGGTTGACCCCAGCCGGGCGAGCCATTCCTGGTGGTTCATCGATCACATCTTCCGGGTTGTGCGTCCATTATCGACGACGTTGCGGGCCGGACCTTCTGGAGCGCCTCATTGATCGCGGCGAGCGCGGGCAGGGCGTCGGGAACTAGTGTGTCGCGCCGGGAGATCCGTGCGTCTGAATTTAGTGCCCAGGCGGCGCCTCGCTGCGTTGCCGTCGTCGATCGATGCACCACATCGACCTCCTCCGGCGCCTTGCGATGCATCCACCTGACCACCAACTTCAGACGCGGATCTCCGGCGCGACACACTAGCGTTGCCGGATTCTCCATCCGTGCGGGCATCGATCGATCCTCCGAATCGTGGGTGGCCCACGGCATCCAATCCACGCCGTGGGGTTGTGGTCGGTCAGCTCTTTGACAACTGGGAGCCCGCAAATGTGACCGGCCCGCTACGGGAACATCGCGGAACGGCCCAGCCGCGAATCGCCGAAGCTCACGTTCACGACGGCCGGTCGGCATGCCGTGGCGGTCGAGCGGCAGCAAGCTTCCTTATGGCTAGACCGGCGTTGCAGCAAGCTTCCTTACTGTCGTCCAGGCAACCACAAGCTTCCTTATGGCGAGGGTGCGGTTGCAGCAAGCTTCCTTGTGGCTGCGCCCTGGGGGTTGGAGTTGGCGAATGGAGTGGTGTTGGTGAAAGGAGTGGAGTCGGTGCAGCGTTGGAGCGGCGGAGGTGTTGTTCTGGCGACACTGATGGCACTCCGATCACGCACTAACTCCACTCTGTGCGCAGGTAGATCAGGCTCACCGCAGCTGACCAGCCACGACAGCCGTCGTAGTTCAATATGCGGACCCAAGGTCCGGATGGTGAGATATCTGCGCGATGTGCTTGACGCGGACCACCACGGTAGGTCACGGTACTTCCGTGCGATACGACATTCTCGTACTTCCTTAGCGCGTTCGACGACACATCGTCGGCGCGCTACCCCTCGTGAGCCCTCGGGCCGAGGGGTTTTTTGTTGTCACGGGAATGCCGGAACGCAGGTCAAGTAGGGGACGACGAGGCAGAAGAGGCCCACATGGTGCAGGAACGACGCGACGACGCGACGACGATGACTGGTGCGGCGAGCCTGATCCGCTCGCTTGAGGAAGCCGGCGTCGACACCGTATTCGGCATCCCAGGTGGGGCGATCCTCCCCGCCTATGATCCCATCTTCGACTCCCAGCAGATCCGGCACATCCTCGTCCGGCACGAGCAGGGAGCGGGGCATGCCGCCGAAGGGTATGCACTGGCCACCGGGAAGGTCGGGGTGTGTATCGCTACGTCCGGGCCAGGCGCCACCAACCTGGTCACCCCGATCGCCGACGCGTACATGGATTCCGTGCCTATGGTGGCGATCACCGGCCAGGTGGCTACCGCCGCCATCGGTACCGATGCCTTCCAAGAAGCCGACATCCGCGGCATCACCATGCCGATCACCAAACACAACTACCTGGTCACCGATCCGGCGGAGATCCCGCGCACGGTGGCCGAAGCGTTCCATATCGCCTCGACCGGCCGGCCCGGCCCGGTGCTCGTCGACGTGGCCAAAGACGCCATGCAGATGACCACCACATTCGACTGGCCGGCCATGCTGGACATGCCCGGGTACCACCCCACCACCCGGCCGCATGCCAAGCAGATCCGCGAGGCGGCCCGGCTCATCGTCACCTCGAAGCGCCCCGTCCTGTACGTCGGCGGTGGTGTGCTGCGGGCCCGCGCCTGGGCCGAGCTGCGTGAGCTGGCTGAGCTGGCCGGGCTGCCGGTGGTCACGACGCTCACCGCGCGGGGCGCTTTCCCGGACAGCCACCCCCAGCACCTGGGTATGCCGGGTATGCACGGCACGGTGGCGGCGGTTACGTCGCTGCAGAAGTCGGATCTCATCATCGCACTTGGTGCCCGGTTCGACGACCGCGTGACCGGCAAGCTGTCGTCGTTCGCCCCCGGGGCCACCGTCGTACACGCCGACATCGACCCAGCGGAGATCTCCAAGAACCGAGTGGCCGACGTGCCGATCGTCGGCGACTGCAAAGAGGTGATCTCCGACTTGATCACCGCCGTGCGCGCGGAGCACACCGCGGGCCGGCAGGGTGATCACGCCGGGTGGTGGAGCCAGCTCAACCAGTGGCTCGACCGGTACCCGTTGGGGTTCACCGCACCGGAGGGCGACGAGTTGGCCCCGCAACACGTCATCGATCGTCTCGGCAAGATCGCCGGACCGGACGCGCTTTACGTCGCTGGTGTCGGCCAGCACCAGATGTGGGCGTCGCAGTTCATCTCGTACGAGAAACCCGGCACCTGGCTGAACTCCGGCGGGCTCGGCACCATGGGGTTCGCGGTCCCGGCGGCGATGGGGGCCAAGGTCGGCAAGCCGGATTCCACCGTGTGGGCGATCGACGGCGACGGCTGCTTCCAGATGACCAATCAGGAGCTGGCCACCTGCGCCATCGAAGGTATCCCGATCAAGGTGGCGGTGATCAACAACGCTAGCCTCGGGATGGTCCGGCAGTGGCAGACGCTGTTCTACAACAAGCGTTACTCCAACACCGACCTGCACAGCCAGCGCATCCCCGACTTCGCCAAACTTGCCGAGGCCTACGGCTGTGTCGGGCTGCGCTGCGACAAGGCCGACGACGTCGACGCCACCATCGAGAAGGCGATGGCCGTTGACGACCGCCCGGTGGTGGTCGACTTCGGGGTGCACCGCGATGCGATGGTGTGGCCGATGGTGGCCGCCGGAACCAGCAACGACGAGATCCAGATCGCCAAAGGTATGGCGCCGGACTGGGACAGGAGCGAAGAAGAGTGAGCAAGCATACGTTGTCGGTGCTGGTCGAGAACAAACCCGGCGTGCTGGCGCGGATCGCGTCGCTGTTCTCGCGGCGCGGTTTCAACATCGACTCGCTGGCGGTTGGTCCAACGGAGTATCCGGCGGTGTCGCGGATGACCGTCGTCGTCGACGTCGAAGACTCTCCACTGGAGCAGGTCACGAAACAACTCAACAAACTCGTCAACGTCATCAAGATCGTGGAGTTGGAACCGACGCAGTCGGTGCAGCGGGAGCTGCTGCTGCTCAAGGTGCGTACGGACAACGAGACCCGCCCGCACATCCTGCAGACCGTGGAGCTGTTCCGGGCGAAGGTGATCGACGTCGCTGCCGATGCGGTGACCATCGAAGCCACGGGATCGCCCGACAAGCTGGACGCGCTGTTGCGGGTCCTCGAACCCTACGGAATCCGCGAACTCGTACAATCCGGCGTGGTGGCGGTGGGCCGCGGTGCGCGTTCCATCACCGATCGCACCTTGCGCCCGCTGGACCGCCTCGATCGCACCGCCTGACCACCCAGCCAGATGATCATGCCTCCCCATGATCATGAACACTTATCCGTGTTATCACCCGGATAAGTGTTCATGATCATGGGGGCGCACAGAGAGTGAAGGAGAAGCCCACAGTGGCTGAGATGTTCTACGACAATGACGCCGACCTTTCCGTGATTCAGGGGCGGGTGGTCGCCGTCATCGGCTACGGCAGCCAGGGGCACGCACACGCGTTGAGCCTGCGGGATTCGGGCGTCGACGTCCGCGTCGGCCTGAAAGAGGGCTCCAAGAGCCGGGCGAAGGCCGAAGAAGAAGGCCTGCGGGTGGTCACCCCGGCCGAGGCAGCCGCCGAAGCCGACCTGATCATGATCCTGGCACCGGACCACGTCCAGCGGCACATCTACTCCGACGACGTCGAACCCAACCTGCAGGACGGCGACGCCCTGTTCTTCGGCCACGGCTTCAACATCCGGTTCGGTTACGTGAAGCCGCCGGCCGGTGTCGACGTCGCCATGGTCGCGCCGAAGGGCCCCGGCCACCTGGTGCGTCGTGAGTTCGTCGACGGCCGCGGGGTACCGGTGCTCGTGGCCGTGGAGCAGGACGCGACGGGTGGTGCCTGGCCGCTGACCCTCGCCTACGCCAAGGCGATCGGCGGACTCCGTGCGGGCGGTATCAAGACCACCTTCACCGAGGAGACCGAGACCGACCTGTTCGGTGAGCAGACGGTGCTGTGTGGTGGTGTGTCGCGGCTGATCCAGAGCGGCTTCGAGGTGATGACCGAGGCGGGCTACCAGCCGGAGGTCGCCTACTTCGAGGTGCTGCATGAGCTGAAGCTGATCGTCGACCTCATGTACGAGGGTGGCATCGCCAAGCAGCGCTGGTCCGTCTCCGACACCGCGGAGTACGGTGACTACACCACCGGCCCGAAGGTGATCGACGAGTCGGTTAAGCAGCGGATGCGGGACGCCTTGACCGCCATCCAGGACGGCTCGTGGGCGGCGGGTTTCATCGCCGACCAGGACGCGGGCGCACCAGAGTTCAAGCGGCTGCGCGCCGAAGGTGAGGTCCACCCGATCGAGGCCACCGGCCGTGAGCTGCGCAAGCTCATGAGCTGGGTGAAGTCCGACGACGACTACACCGAGGGCACCGCCGCTCGCTGACCTTCCGCCCGGGTTCACGACACTCGCCTCGGTGATCGTTGCCGGATTTCCAGCAACGATCACCGGGCGGTGCGGCGGCGTGCGCGGGGCGGGATTGGCCCCACGTGGGTAGGCTCGGACGTGTGGTGTTCACATCGCGCCCGCCGGTAGCCGACCTCGCTGCGTTCGTCGACGCCATCTGGTATGTCGACGAGCCAGCCTTGGCCGGCCTGGAACGCGCCGTGCCCAACGGCACGATGCAGATCGTGATCAACCTTGCCGCCGACACCATTCACTGGTATGACGAGGGCGCGCGCCACCCGAGTATCTCGAACGGCGCCGGACTCTGCGGACCACTCGCCCGGCCGGTGCGGATCGACGCCGCCGAACAACGCCACTGCCTCGGCGTATCGTTCCGCGCCGGCGGTGCGGTCCCGTTCTTCCACCCACCCGCCGACACGCTGGCCGAGCCGGTGATCGGACTCGACGTGTTGTGGGGGCGCGACGGCAGCACGCTGCGGGAACGGCTGCTCGAGCAACCGTCCCCGGCGGCCATGATGTCCACCCTGGAGCGGCTACTACTGCGACGGGTCATCCGGCCCGACCTCATGCGGGCCGCGCCCGGGTCACCCCCGGACCCCGCACTGGACTTCGGTGTCCAGGCGCTGCGGCGGGGCACACCCGTGCAGGCCGTCGCCGACCAGCTAGGTTTCCTGCCGTCGACGTTCAGCCGCCGCTTCCGGGCCACCGTCGGGCTCAACCCCAAGCCGTTCGCCCGGGTGATGCGGCTGCAGCGGGTCCTCGGTGAGGTCTCCGCATCGGCGCCGGCTGGTCGGATCGGCGAGCCGGCTGGTCGGATCGGCGAGCCGGCTGGTCGGATCGGCGAGCCGGGCTACGGGCGCGACGCGGCTATCGACTGGGCTGACGTCGCTGCGCGGCACGGCTACTTCGACCAAGCTCACCTGATCAACGAGTTCCGCAGCCTCGTCGGCATCACCCCCGGGGCCTACGAGCCTCGCTCGGTAACCGAACCCAACCACGTGCCCATCTCCGACTGACGCGGGGTGGGCTCAACGGTGGAGGTTTTTCAGGGTCGACGGTGGAGGGTTTTCCCTGCTCTGGCCGGTAGAACCCGCCACCGTTGGCGACGGCGGCAAGAAATTCCAATCGCGGCGACGCACCCCCGGCGCATGCTGGAGGCATGACTGAAGCAACGGTTGTACCCAAACTCGTGATCCGCGGTGCCGACGAGGCCATCGAGTTCTACCGCAAGGCCCTCGGCGCCGAGCTGATCACCCGCTACACCGCCGGCGATGGCACGGTGGTCTACGCCGAACTACGGATCGGCGCCAGCACCATCAACGTCAAAGACGAGGACAGCTACGACGCGGCCGCCACCACCCTTGGCGGGTCGGCGATCATCTTGACGCTCAACGTCGACGACCCCGACGCTGTGGCCCAGGCCGTCCTTGATGCCGGCGGCAGCGAGGTGTTCCCCGTCGGCGACATGGCTTATGGTTACCGCCAGGGCCGGGTCAAGGATCCCTACGGTTACCAGTGGATCGTCTCCCGCCCTACTGAGAATCTTAGCGACGCGCACGTGCAGGCCCGGCTGGCCGACAACTGATACCGCTCGGCCGACCCCGGCCGCTCACATGCCGAGCAGGCGGCGCAGTTCGCGGGTCTTGCGGCGCGACACCTCGACCCGGCTGCGCCGGTGGTCGTCCATGACCAGCACCAGAGCACCCTTGAAGTCGGGGATCAGCTCGCGAACGTGGTCGAGGTTGACCAGGTGGGAGCGGTGCGCACGGAAGAAGTATCGGCCGAGCCGCCGCTCCAGCTCGTTCAGCGAGAAGCTGACCAGCACCCGGTCGGTGGCCAACTGGAGGTACGAGTACCCGCGGGCCGCGGTGGCGTAGATGATCGTCGCCTCGTCGACGAGTACGGTCCGGTCGCCTTGCTGCACGGGAATGCGGCCCAGCGGGTCGGAGGTGCGCGGCTCGGGCGGCGTGGGTGCGGCGGGGAGGGCCTCGTCGTCCGGGCCGGCCGACAGCGCACGGTCGAGAGCGCGGCCGAGCCGTTCGGCGTCGAACGGTTTAACCAGGTAGTCGGCGGCTTCGAGGTCGAACGCCTCGACGGCGTAGTCCGGATAGGCGGTGGTGAAGATGACCTTGGGTGGGCTCGGCGCCGCCCGCAGCGTCTCGGCGACCTCCAGCCCGGTGCCGCCAGGAAGCCGGATGTCGAGGAGCACCACGTCGTAGCTGATGGAACGGAGCAGGGTGAGGGCCTCTTCGGCATTGGTGGCTTCGCCCACGACTTGGACGTGGTCGAACTGGGTGAGCAGGTAGCGTAACTCGGCCCGGGCCGGGGCTTCGTCGTCGACGATCAGGCATCGCGCACGCATCGCATCACCCCAACGGAATCCGCAGGTCGACGACCGTTCCCGTGTCTTCATCGGATTGGATGTCGAGACGGTAACGGTCACCGTACAGGGCCGCCAACCGCTCGGAGATGTTGGGCAGGCCAATACCGCCCTTCGTGCATTCGCCGTTGGTGAGTTCGGCGAGGACGTCCCTGGTCATGCCTACGCCGTCGTCGGCTACCCGGATGGTGGTGGTGCGAGTCAGCGGGTCCACTCGGGCTCTGAGGGTCACCGTGCCGCCGTCGACCTTGGCCGCCAGCCCGTGTTTGACGGCGTTCTCGACCAGCGGCTGGATGGTGAGGACGGGTACGTGTGCGGTGAGGACCTGGGGGTCGACGTCGTAGCGGACCCGCAGCCGTTCGCCGTATCGAGCTTGTTCGAGCGAGAGATACGTGCGGACGAAGAAGTACTCCTGGCTGAACTCCGCGAAGTGACCGTCCTGCCGGACCGCGTAGCGGAAGAAGTCGGACAGCCGCAGCAGCAGTTGCCGGGCTTCCTCCGGATGCGTGCGCGCCTTGGACGTGATGGTGTTCAGCGTGTTGAACAGGAAATGTGGATTGATCTGCGCCCGGAGCGCGTCGAGTTTGGCGTCGACGGCGAGTTTGCGTTCGCGGTCGAACTCGGCCAGCTCCAGATGCAGCGACAGGATGCCGGCCAGTCCCTCGACCAGGCTGCGGTGTGGTGGGTTGTCGTCGAGGCGGTAAACCTTGAGGGTGCCGACGACGCGTTTGCCGTTCGCGAGTGGTGCGACGACGGCGGTCTGCAACGGGCAGCCGGGATGGGGGCAGCCGAGTTTGACGCGTTGCCGGACGACGACGGTTTTTCCGCTGGCCAGGACGCGCGCCGACGACTCCGTCTGAGGAGGATCGCCGACGGTGTGGTGATCGGAGCCGGGGCCGACGAACGCCAGCACCTGGTGTTGGTCGGTGATGGCCACGGAGTCGCCGCCGAGCAGCGGGTGCAACAGCTGTGCCGTGCGCCGCGCGGCCTCGGCCGTCAGCCCGGACCGCAACGGGATCGACCCACCCACCGCGGCGATGGTGGTGCCGTGCCGGCCGGGCTGCCGCCTTGTGCTGCGGAGCCCCCGCAGGGCCGAGGGGTAGCCAACGGTTAATACCACCGTCAGGCCGACCCCGAGCACCAACGTAGGTCCCATTCCCAGCGACGGGTCGGCGATGACCTGCGTGACCAGGTAGACCAGGCCCCAGGTGAAGGAGACCGCGCCGGCGAGGGGCAGGCTGCCGTTGCTCATCGTGACCCTTCCCGCCGGCTTCCGGCCCGGGTGGTGATGCCGGCGATGGTGAGCCGGGCCAGCCGTTCGGCCTGCCGGTCCGCCGCGGTGCCATGGAGCCGCAGCCACAGCTGCTCCAGATCGAGTGGGGTGTTGGTGCGACGGGAGACGACGACGGTGACCAGTGTGGCCAGCGGAGCCGCGATGATGGTCGGGGTGAGCATCAGTTCTCCGAAGCCCTGTCCACCGGAGACAGTACCGGTAGCGAACAGGGTGATGGCGACGGTTGCACCAGTGATCATTCCGGCGACGGCGCCGGGTGCCGTGGTGCCGCGCCACCAGATCGAGAGAATGAACACGGGCGTCAACGCCGATCCGGCCAGGGCGAAAGCCCAGGTGACCATGGTGGCCACGATGGAGGGGAGCAGAGCGGCCATGGAATCCGGGCGTAGCCCGAGTGCTATCAGCGCGGACAACACCGCGACGACAAGTACGGCGGCACGGCCGGCCCAGATCGCTTGACGCTGGGTGGCACGGGGATTGATGTGCCGTTCGTAGACGTCGTGGCCCCACGATGCCGCGGACGCCAGCAGCAGCCCGGCGATGGTGGACAACACGGCGATCAGGGCGCCGGTGGCGATGAAGCCGAGTCCGGCGTCGCCACCGTAGATCCGGCCCAACACCAGCAGCGCGTGTTCGGGGACGCGCAGTACTCCGTCGACGGTGAGGTTGTCGAGCCACGGATGGTCTGGCACGGCCTGCGGGATCAGCGCCCGGGCGGCGGTGCCGAGCAGCACTGCCAGGGCGTAGAACAGGCCGGCCAGGCCGAGCACCCACACCGTCGTCATCCGGGCGGCGGTGCCGGTGGGGCTGGTGAAATAGCGGTTCATGATGTGTGGCAGCCCGGCGGTGCCCATCACGAGTGTCATGATCAACGCGAACTGGCCGAGGTGGCCGAACCGGCCGCCTGGCTCGCCGAAGTAGACCGGCTGGTCCGGGTGTAGTCGGTTGGCATCACCTTCGAGCTGCCAAACGCCGTCGACGATGTCCGGGTTGGTCAGCGGTTCCCTGCTCAGCTCGGAGACCGCGTCGGGATAGTCGAAGCCGGAGCCGAGTACGGCGACGGTGAGCCAGACGAAGGCCGCGAGGAGAAGCAGGAACTGCACCGCCTGGGTCCACGTCGTACCGCGCATACCACCGAGTGTCACCAGGGCGGTGATGAGAGTGGTGGACACCAGCACCCCGGTGGCGTAGGGCGAGAGGCCGGCGATGCCGGTGCCGACCAGCAACTCCCACGTGATACCGCTGCCGACCGCCTGCGGGACCAGATACGACAGAATGATCAGCTGGACGACGGTCACGGCGGTGAGCCGGACCCGCTCCGACTGGAGCCGCCGGGCGAGGAAGTCGGGGATCGAGAACTCACCGAATCGACGCAGCGGTGCCGCGACGAAGAGGAGGACCGGGATGAAGCCGGCGGCGAATCCGGTGGCGTACCAGACGCCGTCCAACCCCGACACGTAGACGGCGGCGGCTACCCCGAGGAACGACGCCGCCGAGAAATAGTCACCGCAGATGGCGCAGGCGTTCGTCACCACACCAACCTGCTGGCCGGCCAGGTAGAAGTCCAGCGTGGAGGCCCGGCGGGGCTGGATGAACACCCCGACGGCGAGCACCGCGACCAGCAGACCAACGAGCATGAGCACGCTGACGGTCATCGCGGCTCCTCGACGTTCTGGGCGGAGGAGCCCCCGAGCATGCGATGCTCGATGGCGTTCGACAAGCGTGCCGCGGCGACGGCGACGACGAAGAAGAACAGGTAGAGACCGAACGCCGCCATCGCGAAGTTAGGGCTCATCCCGCCGAACAGCCGTCCTTCGGACCACCAGTCGAGGGCCACCGTGAGAAGCGGGACCAGCAGCACCGCCCCCAGGAAGACCGCGAAGTGGGCGATGGCCACGCGCCGAAGGGTGCGTACGCTCGCGTCCACCTCGGCAGGCATGTCGTACTCGTCGGGGGAGTCGAACACCCATGGGTCCGGGGCGGGGGTTTGCCCGTGCGGATCTGAGCGCCCGGCGCGCCGTGCAGCGCGGCCGCGGCTGAACGACCTCCAGCGCAGTGCCACGCTGGCACTCTAAGGGGTGGTCGCCACGCCTGCCGAGCGGATCCGAAAGGCCGAGCGGAGCAGGAACACCGCACCACCACCCACCATGACGAGGCCGACACCAGGCAGGAGTTTGCCCCAACTGCCGGTGACCGCGCTCAACTCCGCCAGCCGGACGAGCTGCCATCCCACGATGCCGGCCGCGATGATGCCTGGTAGCGCGGCATGGGCCAGTGCCAGGCGGCGGAAGGGGAGCAGCGCCCCGGCGATCGCGATCATGCCCGCGCACAGGGTCCACAACCCGCCGCCGGCCACCCCGGAGAGGCTGCCGGCCGGTGTGGCCACCCAGGGCAGCAACGACCCGACGGCTACGAGCAGGCCCCCGAGGATCATGCCGGCGCTGCCCACGTGCAGGACGCGGCGGCGACCGACGGTGGTGGTCGGATGAGCGGTCGTTGCCATGCGTGACCTCCTGGGTTCTCGAGATCCCGGTCCGTACCTACGCGGTGGGCGAAGGCCGAGACCAAGAGGCACCGCCTCTGATGAGAAACGCCCTGGTGAATTGGGTGTTTCCGGAGTGTAACGCGGTTGCGGCGACCACTGGCAGCGCTGGTTCGCCAGAGGTCGGCGGGGACGTCCGAGCGGCGAGAATCGGCGCCCGAGCGGTGCCGGCGGGGTCCACCACGGCTGACATCGCCGTTGGTGCGACCGCTCGGAAGCCGAAACCCGCCACTCGTGTGGGTGGGTCTTGTCCTTGGGTGTCTCGAGGTGGGTTCGTTGATCCACCGTTGAATGCCCGACCCGCATCCGCCGTGATCGTTGCCGCAATCCCGCCCCCACCCCCGGTGATCGTTAGCCGTTTCCGGTCGCTATAGCGACGCAGATCCGCCGACGATCACCGGGGTGGGGGACAGGAAGCCGCTGACGATCACGGGCGGGACGGCGGGATGTGGCCGACATGAAGGGAGCGGGCGTGACCCAAACCGACACGACCCGGCAGGAAAGCCCGCCGCCGTCGGACGACTGGAGACGTGAGTACTGGCGGCGCAACCTACGCCTGATGGCCGTGCTCCTCGTGATCTGGTTCGCCGTCTCGTTCGGCTGCGGGATCCTGTTCGTCGAGCAGCTGAACGAGATCACCTTCTTCGACTACCCGCTGGGCTTCTGGTTCGCACAGCAAGGGTCCATTTACACGTTCGTCGTTCTGATCCTCGTCTACGCGCTGCGCATGGACCGCTTGGACCGGCAGTTCGGGGTCAGTGAGACTGACGACGATGGGCCGGGCGCCGATGCTGACGCTGGTCCGGACGCCGGTGGGGACTCTCGGGACGGAGGGCAGCGGTGAGCGACATCCAGGCATGGACCACGGTTTTCATCGCGCTGTCCTTCGGAACCTACATCTTCATCGCCTGGCGCAGCCGGGTGAAGGAGACCGAGGGCTTCTACGTCGCCGGACACGGCATCCCGACCGTGGCGAACGGTGCGGCCGTCGCGGCCGACTGGATGTCGGCGGCATCGTTTATCTCGATGGCCGGGCTCATCGCGTTCCTCGGCTCCGACGGATCCATCTACCTGATGGGATGGACCGGCGGTTATGTACTGCTGGCCCTGCTCCTAGCGCCGTACCTGCGCAAGTGGGGCAAGTACACGGTCCCGGAGTTCGTAGGCGACCGGTACTCGGAGCTGGTCCGGACCATCTCGGCCGGCGCGGCCATCATCATCTCGTTCACGTATGTGGTCGGGCAGATGAACGGTGGCGGCATCGTCTTCAGCCGCTTCCTCAACATCGGCCTCAACGGCGGTGTGATGATCGCCGCGGCGATCATCTTCATCTACGCCGTACTGGGTGGGATGAAAGGCATCACGTGGACCCAGGTAGCCCAATACACCGTGCTGATCACCGCCTACCTGATCCCGGCGGTCGCGGTGGCGCAGACGATCACCGGGGTACCAGTTCCACAGGTGTCCTTCGGGCAGGTGCTCGACGCGCTGAACTCACTCGGCACCGAACTCGGGATGAACGAGTACACGCAGGCGTTCACCGAGCGGCCGCAGGTGGACATCTTCATGGTGACGATGGCGCTGATGATCGGCACGGCCGGTCTGCCACACGTGATCATCCGGTTCTACACGACGAAAACCGTCCGTGGTTCCAGATACTCGGCCTTCTGGGCGCTGTTCTTCATCGCGTTGCTGTACACCACAGCTCCGGCGGTTGGTGCCTTCACCAAGTTCAACCTCCTCGAGGGTGTACGGAACACGCCGGTGTCGGAACTTCCGCAATGGATCGAGAACTGGGCCGCCACGGGCCTGGTGACCATCGGCGACGACGTCGACGTGATCACATCGGTCGGCAACAACGCAGCGTCCGGAGCCGACCTAGTGGTGAACAACGACATCCTGGTGCTGGCCTCGCCGGAGATCGCCGGCCTACCAGCGCCGATTGTGGGTCTGGTGGCCGCCGGGGGAATGGCGGCGGCGATGTCCACGGCCGCCGGGCTGCTGCTGGTCATCTCGTCGTCGGTGTCACACGACTTCTACTTCCGGCGGATCCGCAAGACCGCCAACGATCGCGAGCGGCTCCTGGTCGGCCGGATCGCGATGGCCGGTGCCGTAGTGGTGGCCGTGGTGGCCGGAATGAACCCGCCGGCGTTCGTGGCACAAGTGGTCGCCTTCGCCTTCGGCCTCGCGGCCGCGAGTTTCTTCCCCGCGTTGGTGTTGGGGATCTTCTGGAAGAGATGCAACGCGGTGGGTGCGGCCTCCGGCATGATCGCCGGGCTGGCACTGACCATCACCTACATGGTGTACACGCTCGAAGTCTTCGGAACGTCGGCCAACGAGCACATCCTCAACATCAGTCCGGAGGGTATCGGCACCATCGGCGCATTGGTGAACTTCTCCGTGGCGATCGTGGTGTCGAAGCTGACCGCGCCGCCGTCGAGAGAGTTGTCCGAGATGGTGGAGCGGATCCGCTATCCCGCGGCGAGACGCCGAGTGCCGGTAGGTGACGACTCGCGTAGTTGAGCTGAGCGAGACGACGCGGCGGAGTTGACCGACGCGGCGGAGTTGACCGACGCGGCGGAGTCGACCGACGCGGCGGAGTTGACCGACGCGGCGGAGTTGACCGACGCGGCGGAGTTGACCGACGCGGCGGAGTTGACCGACGCGGCGGAGTTGACCGGTTCCACGGCCCTGGCCGGGTGCGACACGTTCGCTGGTGTCGCACCCGGCCAGGGCCGTCGTCATCATTGGTCGGTCATGGTCGAGGCGCCATCGCTCGCTTGGCGGGTCAACTCGATCCGTCGGGGCTGATCCTTGTTGCCCTAAGCGTCGTGCACCGGCTGGAACGTGCCGTCAGGTGGTACAGCGGCCGGTTGTAACACCTCGTCGATAACTTTGGGTAGCACTCTGATCAGTCCGCCGGCACTCCGAAGCGGAACGTCGCTGGCGTGTTACGCCTGTTCGACGCGGGTGTCTGGTTCTGCGGGCAGTCAGCTGGGTGGCTCGTCCAGTCAAACGCCACCAAGAGTTCATGATGGGGATCTTGTCGCTTAACTAAATTTGCTGTTAAGTTAACGGAACATTGTTAACACTGCCCTCGGGCCGCATGTCGAGGAGGGAACATGACACAGCAGTCACACCGTCCCCACACCCGCAACCTTCCCCCGGGGAGCAGCCACTCCGACGCCGTGAGCCGCAGGCGACTCTTCCAGTGGGGTGGCGGGGCCGTGGCTGCCGGCTTCGGCCTGGGGGCAGTCGGGAGTACGGCCGCGGCAGGGGCGGCCTCCGCGGTGCTACCCAGGCCGCCGTCGTCGAGGTGGTTCGAGCTGGACACGCCCGGCCAACCGTTGTTCGTCAACCAGCGGTTACGCGACTATCGCACCATCATGCAGTCGTTCGCGGTGGACAGCATCGGTGGGCATGTCTACGTCGTGCAGGTCACCCAGGCCGGGACGACGCTGCCCGGTGACGAACCTGGCGACGAGGCGTATGCGCGGCGCGCCGCCCGCGGCGACCTGACCCTGAGCAAGCTCGACATGAACGGCACCCTGCTCGGCCACATGTACCTGAAGCGGTTCGGTCACGGCGTGGCCATCGGGGTCGAGCGCATCGGCCCACACGTCCATCTGTGGACCGAGATCGACGCGGTGACGGAGGGCGCCAACGGCTGGGGCACCAGGCTGGTGCGGTTTCCGTTCCACGATGGTCAGGTCATCGATGCCGACGCCACCGCCGGCCTTCAGCGCCGGGAACTCCTGCCGGGTGTGGACCGGACGACGGTCAACGTCGACCCGGTGTACAAGACGCTGGTCATGCGCTATCGCAGGGACGGCCTGTTCCGATATGGGCTATTCCGGCTGAGCCACGTCCGACAAGAACGCTCGTCGTATACACCGATCGCCGACGTGGCCCAGCCAGGGGTTCTCAGTGGCACCGTCTTCCAGGGATACGCGACGTTCGGGCAGTACCTCTACCTGCTCGACGGGCAGATCTACAGCGACACCAACCCACCGGAAGGCAAAGGCAACGCGCACCTGACCAGGGTCAACTGGCGTACCGGTGAGGTAGAGCAGCGAGTTCGCACTATCGACGGGCACGAACTGCACCGGCGTGAGCCAGAGGGTATGGGTGTGTGGCTGGCCGAGCCGGGCCGGCTGTCGAGCGCTCGACTCGGGTTCGCCTTCGGGACCAGTCTGACGGCGGACCCGGCCGACGACCGCTTGTGCACCATCTTCTACAAGGACACCCTCCGATAAGGGCCGGGGCCGGTTGAGCGCCTGGTCATGATCATGTGCGAGTTACCCCCACCCTGCGGGGTGTAACTCGCACATGATCAAGCTAGTGGCCTGGGTGGGCCACTAGTGGCCGGGCAGTTAGCTCGCCTTCGGTGCCAGGCGGCCGTCGCGGATGGTGTATCCGGTGTCGAACAGCAGTGACGGCTGATCCGTCGTGAATCCGTCGACACCCAGCGCCGCCGCGGCATGGACCTGGTCCGGCGTGTTCACCGGCCACACGTTGACGTGCAGGTCTAGCTCTCTGGCCAGCCCTACTAGATCGTCGTCCATTCCCGGCCAGCCGAACAGAATCCGGCCGGCGCCCAGTGTCCGGGCCCGGTGTACCGCGGCCGGTGACGCTTCTCGACCAATCCAGCCAACGAGGTTCGACGGGCGCCGGCGGGCTAGCTCGGCCACCACGTCGGGGTCGAAAGAGCACGGCGAGACGCGGGCGGCATCCCGCGGGCGGCGGTTTAGCAGCGCGACGAGCGGGTCGACCGCCTCAGGTGCTTTGATCTCCGCTTGTAGCGCGACCGTGGTGCCGTCGAGTACTTCCTCGAACGTCGGGATCGGCTGCCCGTCTCCAGCGTCAAGAGAACGCAACTCGGCATAGGTGAGGTCGGCTACCGCACCGGCACCGTTGGTGGTGCGCTCTACGGTGGCGTCGTGCACCACCACGAGTACGCCATCCTTGGACAGTCGGAGGTCCAGCTCTACCTCGTTGGCGCCGAGTTCGGCGGCGAGCTGGAACGACACCATGGTGTTCTCGGGGGCTACCGCCATCGCTCCGCGATGCCCACAGTTGACGAAGTCCATTCACACTCCTGATTCGCACCCATGATCATGAACACTTTGCCGTGCGATAGCACGGCAAAGTGTTCATGATCATGGGGAGGGGGGAGGGGGAGGGGCTAGCCGAAGTAGCGGTCGTAGCTGTCCCGGATGTTGTCCGCGCCGGCCCGCAACTCGTCGGCGACCTGGTCGAACACGTCCTGCACGGCTTCACTGCGGTTGCCGTACACACGCTGGATGCCACCGATGATGAGGTCGGTCCCGTTCGGTAGGTAGGAGCGGATCGCGTCGCTGGGTTCAGCTTCGGGAAGCTGGTCGATGGCGATGCTGTAATTGGGGTCTTCGGCGATCCTCTGCGCCAGCTCCGGCTCGTCCATAGCGGCCTTGATGATCGGCAAGTACCCCGTGGCCAGCGTCCACTCGGCGGCGTTGGCCGGCTGGCCGAGGAACTTGAGCAGCTCGAAGGAGGCATCCTTGCGCTCTTGCGACGCCCCTTTGAGGATGGAGAACCCCATACCGCCGGTTGGCACGCCGCGCTGCACCTCGGCGGGCAGGAAGTCGGCGCCCACCTCGAACCGGGCGTTTTCGTAGATCCCGCGCAGAGCACCGGTGGACGTCATGGCTGTAGCCACGACACCGGCGCCGAAGTCGGTCGCCGAGCTCTGCGCCATGTATCCGAGTTCGTCCTCGAAGACGAACCGCTTCTGCCATTCGGCCGCCTCGACCGCGCCACCGTCGTTGATGGTGACGTCGAGCCCGTCGGACAGCCGGCCGCCGAACTGCCAGGCAGCCGCCATGAACTGCCAGTCGTCGTCGCGGGTGAACGCGTGGGTCTTCAGCGACTGTCCCTCCACCGTGAGCCGTGACAGTTCAGCACCCCATTCGCGCAGCTCGGTCCAGGTCTCCGGGCCACGGTCGGGCAGGCCGGCCTCGGCGAACAGGTCCTTGTTGTAATAGAACAGCGGGGTGCTGCGGCCGAACGAGAGCCAGTACAGCTCGTCGCCCACCAGGCCTTCGTCGAACAATGTCTCGACGTAGTGGTCCCGGTTGAAGTCGTCGGTCAGGTACCCGTTGAGCGGTTCCAGAACGTCGTTGAGCAAGAACCGGCCCCAGAACGTGTCGGCCAGCATGGCGATGTCGGGGATGCTCCCAGCCTGTAGCGCGGCGGTCAGCTTGGGTGCGGACTCGTGGTACGGACCCTGGAACTGGACCTCGGCGTAGATATCGTCCTGCGACTCGTTGAACTTCTCGACGAGTGCGTCGAGCGCCTCGCCGTTGACGCCGCCCATGGCGCTCCACATGACGACGTTGTACTCGCGGTCGCGGTACTGGCTGGGCGGGTTGACGTCGACCTGGCCCATCCCGCCGCCGGAATCGTCGTCATCGCCGCCGACGCCTCCGGCGCAGGAGCTGAGCAGCGGCACGCTGATGCCGGCGGCCGCGGCGAGGCCGAGGAAATCGCGCCGGCTGTGCCGGCGTCCGGTCAACGGGCGCTGAGCGGTGCGGTATCGCATTATCCAGCACGTCCTTTCGGGAGGATTCGATGGAAGTGGGTGCTTGCGTAGGCGCTCATCCCTTGACCGCGCCGCCGGTGAGGCCGCGGACGATATGCCGCTGAGCGAAGAGGAACAGGATGAGCATGGGCAGCGCTACCATGACGGTGCCCGCCATGATCGCGCCCCAGTTGGCGTAACCCTCGGTAGTCCTGAGGTAGAGCAGGCCGATGGGCAGGGTGCGCATCTCGACCGTGTTCGTGACGATCAGCGGCCAGATGAAGTCGTTCCACATGTCGACGACCGCGATGATGCCGACGGTGACCAGCATGGGTTTGCACATGGGCAGGACCACCTGCCACATAGTGCGTAGATGTCCGGCACCATCGACGCGGGCCGCCTCGATGATGTCCTTGGGCAACGTCATCATGTACTGCCGCAGCAGGAACATCCCGAAGATCGAGCCGGCACTCGGGATGATCAACCCGAGGTAGGTGTTGATCCACCCGAGGTTCGACACGGTGATGTAGTTGACGATCAGGGTGACGTTGTTGGGCACCATCAAGGCGCCCAGCATCACCAGGAAGATCACGTTCTTGAACGGGAACCGCAGGAACACGAAGGCGTAGGCGGTGAGGGTGGCGTTGATCAGCTTGATGGCCGCACCACCCGCGGTGACGATCAGCGAGTTCACGAAGAAGTTCGCGAACGGTGCCGCGCGCCACGCCTCGGTGAAGTTCTCCACGTGCGGGCTGCTGGGCACCCACTCCGGCGGATACTGGTAGATGTCGCCGGGCTCTTTGAGGGCCGACGTGAACAGCCAGTACAACGGGCCGACGAACAGCAGGGCAACGAAGACGAGGGCAGCGTAGAGCAGGACGCGACGCACGAGTGGGTCCTCGTTGAGCCGGCGGCGTCGCGACGATACCCGCTTGGTCAGCGCCGGCCGATCCGGGGAGCGCCGGCGTGGCGGCTGCCCGGTGGTCGGCTCGCGGGACGTGGTGTGCTCGCTCATGGTGGTGGCCGACTCTCCTCATTGGTAGTGGACCCTGCGCTGGACGAACTTCGTCTGCAGCCCGGTCACGATGAGCAGGATGATGAAGAGGATCATGGCGCTGGCCGCTGCCCGGCCGGCGTCGAACGCCTGGAAGCCTTGTTCGTAGATGTACCAAGACAGAGTGGTGGTGGCGTTGCCTGGACCACCGCCGGTCAACACCGCGATCATGTCGTAGGCCTGGAACGTGCCGATGATGGTGATGACCATGACGAAGAACGTCACTGGCGACAGCAGGGGCAGGGTGATCCGCCGGAAGGTCGTCCACGCTCCGGCGCCGTCGATCTTCGCCGCCTCGTACAGCTCTTCCGGCAGGCTCTGCAGGCCGGCGAGGTACACGATGGCGACGAAGCCCACCCCCTTCCAGAGGTAGACGATGATCAGACTGGCGAGCGCCCAATCACTGTCGGTCACCCACCGGGGAGAACCGAAGCCGAACTGGTTGAGCACCACACGCGACAACCCGTAGTTGGGGTCGAAGATGAACAGCCAGAGGGTGGCCACGGCGGCCCCACTGACGATGTGTGGCGCGAAAGCAACGGTCCGCACCAGTCCACGGCCGTGGAGGCGCTGGTTGAACAGGACCGCCAAAGCCAACCCCAGTACGACGCTGCCGATGACGACCGTGCCGGTGAAGGCCAGCGTGTTCCGCATGACCTGGTGGAACGTCTCGCTGTTGAGCAGCGTGTGGTAGTTGTCGAGGCCGACCCACTGAGGTACGCCGGAGAGCATGTTCCATCGGGTCATGCTCAGGTAGGCGTTGTAGATGACGGGCCAATACTCGAACGTCGCGATGATCAAGAGGTTGGGCGACAGGAGCAGGAGGAAGAGGGCGTACTCGCCCCGGTTCCGACGCCAGCCGCGGCGGCGCTGTGCCCGGCGGTCGATCGTCCGGGGCGAGCCAGGGGTGCTGCCTGGGTCCGGTCGCGGCGCTGGTGCCCCGGTGGTGGTCGACGCGGTCCGAGATGCCACCGAAGTGCCTCCCCGAGATGGACGAATGGCCTTGTCGCTCCGTGCCGAGGGCCACTGCCTGGTGGGTCCGCTCGGTGCGGCGTGGCCATGACCATAACAGACTTAACATCAATGAGCGATAGACTTAACCTAATGTCGAGATGAATGGCGGGCGTCGCTCAGGTGTCGTACGACGCCTTGCCGCAGCTCGCTGGTCAGGGTGGATGGCCAGCGTCGTCGCCCATTAATGAGCGCCATGTGGTGGCGAGCCGTGCACCATGAGGCCAGCCTGGAAGGTTACGGGAGTGCGCGTCGGGGGCGTTGGTTGTGTGGTTATAACAGCAATCGCTGTTATATTGACCGCATTCAGGTGCTGCGACGACGGAGGTGTGGTGGGGGATCCCGCGAGTGACCAGCTGTGGGCCGGCATCGATCTGGGCACGCAGAGTGTCCGGGTGGTGATCGTCGACGACGGCGGCACCGTCCTGGCCCTGGGGGCGGCCGCCCTCGAGAGCCGGCGGAGCGCAGCACCGGACCGGCACCACGAGCAGGACCCCAGGCAATGGTGGGCCGCGATCGGCGAGGCGGCCCGGCAGGCGTTCGCCAGTCTGCCGCCACCGGTGATCCGCCGTCCCGTCGGCGCGCTGGCGATCTGTAGTACGTCGGGCACCATCGCACTCACCGACGCCAGTGGCGCAGCCGTGAGCCAGGCCCTGATGTACGACGACGCTCGCGCGGTCGACGAGCTGGCCCGGATCAACAACTCGGTGCACCACGGCGGCGGACCCGACGTACAACTCTCGTGGGCGCTGCCGAAGATCGGCTGGCTGCTCCGGCGACGCCACCCCGACAAGGCGGTGAGATACGTCGCGCACAGCGCCGATGTCGTCGCCGCCGCGCTCGTCGGACACCGCGTCTGCACGGACAACAGTCACGCCCTGAAGTCCGGCTACGACCTCCAGCACGACCGTTGGGATCACCAGCTGATGGAGGCGGCCGGGGTGGATCCGGCCGTCCTGCCCGACGTGGTGCGGCCCGGCACGCCGCTGGGGGTGGTGACCCCGCGGGCAGCGGCGCACACCGGGATCCCGGCCGGAACACCCGTCGTCGCCGGCATGACGGACGGATGTGCGGCGCAGATCGCGGCCGGTGCCCTCTCGCCGGGGTCGTGGAACTCGGTGCTCGGCACCACCCTGGTGCTCAAGGGGGTGTCGGAGCGGCTGATCGACGTGGCCGGCGGGTCGGTCTACAGTCATCGCCATCCGGATGGTGGCTGGTTGCCCGGCGGTGCCTCGAACGTTGGCGCCGGGGTGCTGGCCGACGAGTTCCCCGACGCCGATCTCGACGCGCTCAGCGTCGCGGCCAGCGGATTCGAGCCGGCGTCGGCGGTGGTCTACCCGCTGACGGCGCCGGGTGAGCGGTTCCCGTTCGTCCGGCCCGACGCCGTGCGCTTCCAGGCAGGTGACCCCGGCGGGCCGGGCGAACGGTTCGCCGCCCTGCTGCAAGGGGTCGCCTTCGTCGAGCGGCTGTGCTTCGAGCACCTGGCGGCGCTGGGCGCCGATACCAGCGGTGACATCGCCATCACCGGGGGCGGCACCCGCAACGTGTACTGGAATCAGCTCCGCGCCGACGTGCTCGGCCGGCCACTCGTCCTGCCCGCCACCCCCGAACCAGCGTTCGGCATGGCGGTGCTGGCCTCCGCGCGACACGACGCCGTCACGGCGCGAGCGGCCGGGATGGTGTCCCGCCGCGGCGTGGTCCAGCCACGTCCGGGTGGCCACGAGCGTTTGTCGGCCGGATACGTTCGGCTGGTCGCCGAACTCGTCGACCGGGGCTACGTCGAACACGACGTGGCAGACAGGGAGTGGAGCACACCATGACCAGCTCGACCATCGTCACTCTGGCCCGGCACGGACGCACCCCGTGGCATAAGGGCAACCGATACACCGGGTCCAGCGACGTCGACATCGACGATGTCGGCCGCCGCCAGGCCAACCAGCTGGCCGCCTGGGCCGCACATGAACGTCCCAGCGTGCTGTACGCGTCCACGCTGCGCCGAGCCCGCCAGACCGCCCGGCCGGTGGCCGACGTGTTGGGGGTGCCGGTACACACCGACGCCCGGCTGGTCGAGTTGGACTTCGGTGCCGCCGAGGGGACGACGCTGGCCGAGCTGCGGACGACACATCCCGAGGTGGTGGCGCTGTTCGAGGCCGACGCGGCTCAGCACCATCTGCCAGGTGGTGAACATCCCGAACGGGCCGCCGACCGGGCCACGGCCGCGCTGACCGATATCGCCGCCCGGCACCCGGGTGAGCACGTGCTGGTGATCTGTCACAACACGCTCATCAGATTGATCGTCTGCCGTTACCTGGGAGTTCCGATGGGCCGCTACCGTACGGTGCTGCGCGGGCTGGATCCGGTGGCGACCACCCGGTTGTTGTTCTCCCCAGACCAGCCGGTGATGCTCCAGTATTACAACCGAACGCCATCCACCGTCCCGAACGAAGAGGTGTCCGGTGTCCAAGTCACCTGAGCCCGCCGCGGCGGCACGCAACTCGCGGGCGACCCGGCAGAGTGAGATAGCCGACTACGTGCTCCGCGAAGGGTCGGTATCGGCCAGCCGGCTGGCCGAGTTGTTCGGGGTCAGCCTCATGACCGTGCACCGCGACCTCGACGAGCTTGAACGCCAGGGTGTGGTGCGTAAGTTCCGCGGTGGCGTCAGCGCCCAACCGTCGAGTGTCTTCGAGAGCAACGTCGCCTTCCGGCTGCGCACCGCCAAGGCGGAGAAAGCGGCCATCGCGCAGTATGCCCGGGTGATGATCGAGCCCGGGATGGCGGTCATGCTCGACGACTCCACCACCACTCTCGAACTCGCCCACCTGCTGCCGGATATCACCCCGCTGACGGTCATCACCAACTTCCTTGAAGTGATCAAGACGGTCAGCCAGGTGCCGGGCATGCGGCTGCTGTCGCTGGGTGGGGAGTACTACCCGACCCATGACTCCTTCCTCGGCGTCCCATGTATCGAGGCCATCGAGTCTCTGCGGGCCGACGTGCTCTTCACGTCGACCTCGGCCGTCTCCACCAGCCACGCGTTCCACCAGGAACAGGAGATCGTGCTGGTCAAGCGGGCCATGATGCGATCGGCCGGGCGTAGTGTCCTGCTGATCGACCACACCAAACTCGGGAACACGGCCCTGCACCAGCTGGCGCCGCTGTCGGAGTTCGACGACGTGGTCGTCGACGGCGGGGCGGCACCGGACACCATCCGGGCGCTGCGGGACCGCGGGGTCAACGTCCACGTCGCGGAGATCGATCCAGACACCAACCCTCCCCAGTCCCGGGGGTGCATTGGATTTTGGGACACGGACCGGGAGGGAAAAGCCCCAGGTAACCGG
>NZ_JAAOEN010000007.1:0-183242 GCF_011320225.1 Phytoactinopolyspora limicola | reverse complement strand
CCGCCTCCCCAGTCCCGGTGATCATTGGCTTTTGACAACCGGATCCGGTAGTCAAAAGCCAATGATCACCGGGACTGGGGAGGCGGACGAGGGAGTTCGAGGAGGCGTCCATGTACATCGGGGTCGACATCGGCACCACGCTGACCAAGGCCGTGGGGTACGACCCCGGCGGCACGCCGCTGAGCGAACACAGCGTCCGCACCGAACTGCACCACCCCGGAGGCGGCCGGGTAGAACAGGACATCGAGGCGGTGATCGCCTCGGTCGCCCAGGTGATCCGGGCGGTGGCGGCCGACCTGCCGGTGGCTCCTGAGCTGGTCGCGTTGACCGGACAGGGCGACGGATGCTGGCTGCACGATACGGACGGGCTGCCGGTGCGCCCGGCGGCATCCTGGCTGGACGCGCGGGCGTCGGACATCGTGCGCGAGTGGGACCGTGACGGCACGGCGGACCTGGTACTGCAACGCACCGGCGGGATGCTGTTCCCGGGTGCGTCGGCGGCGATCCTGGCCGCGCTGGACCGCGACGAGCCGGAGGTACTCGACCGGGCGACGACGGCCACCCACTGTGTCGGTGTGGTGTTCCGGCGGCTGACGGGGGAGCGGGCCATCGACGTGTCCGACGCGTCGTACCCGTTCCTGAACCCGTTCCGCGGCGAATACGACACCGAGGTGCTACGCGCCGTCGGTCTCGACCAACGCGCGCACCTGCTGCCGGAGGTGATCCGCCCCGGCGGCCCGTCGGCACCCCTGGATAGCACCGGTGCGGAACTGCTCGGCCTGCCGGCCGGCACGACGGTCAGCGCTGGTCCGTATGACCTGCTGGCGGCCGCCCGGGGCAGCGGCATCGTCGACCCCGGAGATGGGTTGCTGATCGTCGGGACCACTCTGGCCTGCCAGGTGGTGACCACCGACCCGGCGCCGATCCCGCACCGGGCCGGACTGCTGCTGGGTATGTGGGAGCCCGGGCATTGGATGCGGGCGATGCCGGCCATGGTGGGGACCGCGTCGCTGGACTGGCTGCTCACCACCGTCGGTGCCAGGGTGAGTGAACTCGGTGGCTTGATCGATGCCTCGCCGGCGGGCGCGAACGGGGTGCGGGTGTTGCCGTATTGGTCGGAGTCGGGGGAGCGGGCGCCGTTCGTCGAAGCTGCGGCCCGTGGCCGGATCGACGGGCTGCACTTGGGCACCACCCGCGCGGACCTGGTGCGTGGGTTGTGTGAGGGGTTGGCGTTCGCCGCCCGGCACTGTTTCGAGGCCGCGGGGCTCACCGGGCGGCTGGCGGTGTGTGGTGGCGGAGCGCAGAGTGCGACGTGGATCCAGTTGTTCGCCGACGTACTCGGCCGGCCGCTCGAGGTGGTGGACGTGGCACAGGCCGGGGCCTACGGCGCTGTGCTCTCGGCGCTGGACGAACGCGGTGATGCGGTGGATTGGCCGATTCCGCGGCGCGTCGTCGAACCGGAGCCGACGGCGCGTGAGCATTACGACGCCGCGTTCGCCGACTACGTCGATCGCGTCGAGCACGCTCGTGCCCACTGGACAGCACACCCCCTCCGGTGATCATTGGCTTTTGACCACCGGAAACGGTGGTCAAAAGCCAATGATCACCGGGAACGAGCACAGATGATGAGGAGCAAGATGGGTGAGCCACGACGGGTCCTGCTGGCGGGAGACCACTTCGTCCGCAACGACATCCTGGCGGACCGGCTGAACCGAGCGGTCTCCGCTGACCTCGACCTTCGGTCCATCACCCTTCCATGGCCGCTAGAGCCATTCGGCCGGGTGAGCGAGGTGGACGAGGCCTCCGACGTCGAGGACACGATGCTGGAGCAGTTGACCGACGCCGAGATCGTCATCACCCAGATGGCGCCGCTCACCGAACGGGTCCTGGCCGCCGCACCCGCGTTGCGCCTGGTGGTGTGCACCCGTGGCGGGCCAGTGAACGTGAACGTCGAGGCGGCTACGGCGAGGGGGGTCGCCGTGTGCAACACGCCGGGCCGCAACGCCGTGGCGGCCGCCGAACACGCCATCACCCTCATGCTCGCCACCGTGCGCGCTATCCCGCCCGTACACAACAGCGTCGCCGCTGGTGAATGGCGCAGTGACCTGTATGCCTACGACGCATGCGGCGCGGAACTCGGCGGCGCCACCGTGGGGTTGATCGGGCTGGGGGCCATCGGGCGCCGGGTGGCGCGGATCCTGCGGGCCTTCGATGCCACGGTCATTGTGTCCGACCCGTTCGTCGATCCGGCGACGCTGCCCCCGGACGTCCGCCTGACCGACCTCGACACCCTGCTGGGCAGCAGCGATGTTGTCTCGCTGCATGCCCGCCTCACGCCGGATACGGCGAACATGATCGACCGTGCCCGGCTCGCGACGATGCGCCCGGGGAGTTACCTCGTGAACACCGCGCGGGGTGGCCTAGTCGACTACACAGCGGTGGCCGATGCGCTCCGCGATGGCCATCTCGCGGGTGTTGGCCTGGACGTTTTCCCAGTTGAGCCGCTGCCGCAGGACTGGCCGTTGTTGGGTTCCGATCGGGTGGTGCTGACACCACACCTCGCCGGTGCCACCCGGCAGACCGCCCATCGGGCCGCCGAGCTGGCCGCCGAAGTGGTGGCCGCTTATCTGGCCGGCAGCGAGCTGCCCGGCCTGGTGAACTCGGATGTCGCGTGGAGAACATGACGTCTCGGTGGGTATGAGGTGACGTAGGCCACTACGGCGATCGCTGGGAGATGGTAGATAATAGGTTAATCAAAGGTGAACAAAAGTTGAACGGAATCTGAATGACTGTTGAGACGAGGTCGGCGATGAAGGCACCATGGCGACGGTTGCGGTCGTCGTGGCGGGCGCGGGGGGACTCACACCTGTCCGGAGCGCTTACCGGGCAGGTGCATGCTGCCCTCGAAGGTGCCGCCTTGGCTCAGGCAATGGTGAACAAGAAGGTGAACCCGGCCGATGCGCGGTCGCAGATCGCCGAGATCGAGCATCGGGGCGACGAACAGCGCGCGGAGCTGGTCGAACGGCTGTCGCAGACGTTGGTGGCCCCTCTTGATCGTGAGGACCTGTTCCGGCTCTCCCGCTCCATCGACGACGTCCTGGATACTATCCGCGACTTCGTCCGCGAAGCCGACCTCTACCAGATCGAGAAACGGAAGACGTATCGGCCGTTCCTGGACGACGTGGTCGGGGCCATCGAGTCACTCGACGAAGCCGTCGACGCCCTCTGGAGTAAGCCCCACCGGGTCCCGCTCAAGGCGCTGGAGGCGAAGAAGGCGGCCCGAGGCATCAGCCGCGGCTACCAGGATGAGTTCGCGAAGATCATCGACGGCACCGTCTCGCCGCAGGCGCTCAAGCACCGGGAGCTGATCAAACGGCTCGACATGGTGGGTATGCGCATCAACGATGCCGCCGACGTCTTGACCGACGGAGCGCTCAAGCGCGGCTACTGAGGCTCATCGGCCGGCGGCCGTCGGCAGTTCAACTCTCGTCCAGGTGTAGCGGCTTGGCCACGGTGGTCCGGCCAGAACGAGGAGGATCGTGGCGCCCGAGCTGCTCGTCGCCGTAGCGGTCGCGTTCGTGATCGTCACCGGAGCGAATGATGGTGGCGCGCTGATCGCACCAGGGTTGAGGGTGCCGGGGTTGTCGGTGTCGGCGAGTCTGGCGTTGCTGGTCGCCGCGCTGGTGGCGGTGCCGCTTTTGGTGACCACCGCGGTTGCCGGAACCATGCTCGGTTCGATCGTGCCGGGCGACGGTGACGGTACTACCGCGGTGGGGATCGGCTTCGTGACGGCCGTGGCGGTGGTGTCCGTGCTGGCCTGGCTCGGCTTGCCCACCAGCTTGACGCTCGCGGTGATCGGCGGCATCGCGGGGGCCGGCCTCGGGAGCGGGCTGGTGGTCGAGTGGAGTGCACTCATGCGGGTGCTCGCCATCGGTGCGGCCGCGCCCGTCGTCGGGATGGTGCTGGCGCTAGTGGTGTCGAAGGTGTGGCGGTCGCTGAGGGGTGGCTCCTACCTGTCCACCATGCGGCGGGCGCACGTGGTGGCGTACGCGGCGCAGTGTGTGGCCTACGGGGCCAACGACGGTCAGAAGGTTCTGGTGCTGTTCCTCGCCGCCAGCGTCGCGGCTGGTCACGGTGCCGCGGTGGCGTGGTGGGTTTACTTGGTGGTGGCGGCGGGGTTCGCCGTTGGTGCTCTCCTGGGGTTGCCGAAGGTCGCCCGAACGGTGGGCAACGGCATTCTCAGCACGCGGGCCACCCACACCGTCACGGCTGAGCTGTCGGCCGCGGCGGCGGTGCTCGGCAGTGCCGCGGTGGGTACCCCGGTCAGCATGACGCAGTCGATCGCGGGTGGTCTGCTGGGTGCCGGTGTTCACGACAGCGTGCGCCGGGTGCGCTGGCGCGTCGTCCGGAATCTCGCGATGGCCTGGCTGGTGACGTTGCCGGTGAGTGCGGGTCTGGCGGCGCTCGGTGGTGTGGTGGTCGCCGCGGCGACGGGCTGAACGGGCGAGGTATACCGATCTGAGAGATAAACACCGTGGTTCGCCTGACGAATCGTCAGTGGGCGTGCACAATGTACGTGTGTTAGGGCACGCGTTCGACGCCGTCCTGGTGGGTCAGGACGATGGACCGGGGTGCGGCTTCGAGTTGCCGTTCAACCCTCGGGAGGTATTCGGCAAGGCTCGCGCTCCGGTGCGGGTCTCGGTCGACGGTGGTGCATGGTTTCGCACCACCGTCGCGATCTATGGCGGCTCGGGCTGGATTGGGCTGCGCAAAGACCAACGCGTCGAGTTCGGGGTCGACGTCGGAGACGCGGTGCGGATACGGATCGCGCGAGACGACGAGCCCCGGTTGGTCGAGGTGCCGGCCGAGTTGGAGGCCGCGCTCGCCGCCGATCCGGAGGCAAAGTCGGCCTTCGATGCGCTCTCTTACTCTCACCGCAAGGAATATGCGGGCTGGGTCGCGGAGGCGAAGCGTCAAGAGACGCGCGATGATCGTGCGGCGAGAACCGTGCAGAAGCTGCGGGCGTCCGCCTGAGTGTTGCCTGCGCCGACGTTCATCGGCTCATGGGTACGTGGTCGCCGAGTTCGTGGCCCCACTCCCGCGCCCGGTCCTCTTCACCTGCGGTGAGGGGGCCGGTAACCCCGTCGACGTTGAAGCTCTGTGGTCGGGAGATCATCGTCAACCCCAACCGGCGGAGCCGACGGGCGGTGGCATGGGCCGCCGAGCCAGGTAGCCGTGGCCGGCGTGCCTTGGTGTCGAAGCTGGCCGCGGCCAGCGTCGTCGTCGGTGGATGTAGTGTGGCCAGCCACTCCCGGATCCCCGTGCCGGTGGAGACGAGGCCGTCCGGCGCCTGGCGAGCAGCTTCCTGCCGGGTGCTCGGCCGGCTCATGCCGAGGGCGTGGGTGGGGCCGCCCACGACGATCAGGTGAACGTCGGGCCCGATGTCGGTCGGCGCATCGTTGACTTCGACGATGTCCACCACCATGGTCGAGGCGAGTCCGGCGGCGATCGCCTCGGCGATCGAGCGGGTGTGGCCGAACATCGATTCGTAGACGACGAGTGCACGCATGACGGGTGACTCCTTCGGAGGGCGCTCAAGGCCCCGGTGTGGTCGATTCGATTCTGCGATCCGGCATGGTGTCGACCCAGGGGCGAAGGACCCGCCTTGGCTGGCCGTCCGACCTCAGTGCTCTTCATCGCCCTCATGGAATATCATCACGATATGGCGATTGATCAGACGGCTGAGTGTGTAGCCGGCGATGCGGATATCGGGGCGGCCGAAGCGTTGTTCCACAGCCTCTCCGACGGCACCCGGCTCGCCATCGTGCGCCGGCTCGCCGTCGGAGAGGCGCGGGTGGCCGACCTCGTCGCCCAACTGGGCCTCGCCCAATCCACCGTGTCCAAACACGTGGCCTGCCTGCGCGACTGTGGCCTGGTAGACGGACGTCCCGAGGGGCGGCAGGTGTTCTACTCGCTGGCTCGGCCAGAACTCCTCGACGTCCTCGCCGCGGCTGAAGCCGTGCTCGCCGCCACGGGCAACGCCGTCGCCCTGTGCCCCAACTACGGAACCGACAGCCGGGGCCTGGACGGGCCACGATGAACGACGGCTGTGGCTGCGGGAACGTGGCCACGTCGCCAACCAACCGCGCTGAGACCTGCTCGGATGGCGGGGAGGGCGGGGAGCAGGCCGAGTCCGGACGTTTGTGGCAGGTCCGGGAGATCCGGTTCGCGGCCGTGGCCTTGGTGTTGCTGGCCGCCGGATATGCCGCCGGGTGGGCCGGGCTGTCCGAACCTGTGGAGCTGATACTCAAGGCCGCAGCCCTGGTGGTGGCCGGCTCGACGTTCATACCTGCGACGCTGCGCCGGCTGGCCCGCGGCACCATCGGCGTCGGCACCTTGATGACGATCGCCGCGACGGGTGCGGTGCTGCTAGGTGAGGTAGGCGAGGCGGCCACCTTGGCGGTGCTCTTCACCATCGCCGAAGGGCTCGAGGAGTATTCGATCGCCCGCACCCGTCGAGGGCTGCGAGCGCTCCTGGACCTCGTACCCGCCCGAGTGCGGGTGAAGCGGGCCGACGGCGAGCAGAGCATCAGCCCAGCCGACCTCGCCGTCGGGGACACGGTGGTGGTTCGCTCGGGGGAGCGGGTGGCGACCGACGGTGTGCTCGTCGCGGGCCGGACCAGCATGGACACCTCGGCGATCACCGGCGAGTCGCTGCCGGTCGAGGCTGGCCCTGGAACCGAGGTGTACGCCGGCTTCATCAACGGTACGGGGGTGGTGGAGATGACGGCTACCGCCACCGCGTCGGACAACTCGCTGACCCGCATCGTGGCCATCGTGGAGGCCGAGCAGTCGCGCCGAGGTGCCGGTCAACGCCTCGCCGATACCATCGCCCGGCCTCTGGTGCCCGGTGTCATGGTGGCGGCGGCGGTCATCGCCATCGTGGGTTCTCTGCTCGGTGACCCAACAACCTGGATCGAACGTGCCCTGGTGGTTCTCGTGGCGGCCTCCCCGTGTGCGTTGGCGATCTCCGTGCCGGTGACCGTCGTCGCCGCGATCGGTGCTGCCTCCAGGCACGGCAGCCTGATCAAGGGTGGGGCAGCGCTGGAGGCCATGGGCCGGATCCGGACCGTCGCACTGGACAAAACTGGGACCCTCACGGGTAACCGGCCGGCCGTCGTCGAGGTCGTGGCCGTTGCCGGGTACGACGTCGAGCATGTTCTCGACGTGGCCGCCGCCCTGGAGGAACGGAGTGAACACCCACTGGCGCAAGCCGTGCTCGCCGCCGCCTCGCCCCTCCACCCCGCGCACGACGTCGAGGCGGTCACTGGGGCCGGGCTCACCGGAACAATTGAGACCCGCCCAGTACGGCTAGGCCGCCCAGGGTGGATCGACGCCGGACCGCTGGCCAGTGACGTGGACCGACTACAGCGCGCCGGGGCCACCGTCGTACTGGTCGAGGAGCAGAGGGTGGTCATTGGCGCCGTGGCGGTGCGCGACGAACTCCGCCCCGAGGCTGGCACGGTGGTGGCGGCGCTGCGCGGCGCTGGTTACCGCGTGGTCATGCTCACCGGCGACAACCACACCGCAGCGGCCGCGCTAGCTCGCGAAGCCGGTCTCCACCCCGGTGCTGTCCACGCCGACTTGCGCCCCGAGGACAAATCCCGGATCGTCGCGGAGCTCCGCACCGGTGGCCCGGTGGTTATGGTCGGCGACGGTGTGAACGACGCCCCCGCGTTGGCCGCGGCCGACGTGGGTATCGCGATGGGCGCCATGGGGGCCGACGTCGCCGTCGAGACCGCGGACGTCGCGTTGATGGGCACGGATCTGCGTCACCTACCCCGCGTTCTGGATCATGCACGCCGCGCGCGGGTGATCATGTGGCAGAGCGTGGGCCTGTCACTGGCCATCATCGCGGGTCTGGTGCCGTTGGCGCTGGCCGGAGCCCTCGGGCTGGCGGCAGTGGTCGTGGTGCACGAGGTCGCGGAGGTTGTGGTCATCACCAATGGCATCCGAGCCGGGCGTGCTCGCCGCCTTGGGCTCCGCGACCGCCAGCGTCGGAACATGCGTTCGAATGTGGTGTAGGGTCAGGCTATGTCGATTGCCTTACAGCCGTCGCTGTTCGATGCCGTTGCCGACGAGGTTCACGTGTCCGCACTCGCCGGTGTGGTGCAGCGCACGGAGCTCAGCTCGGGTGCCTGGGTCGACGTCCGCCCAGGGTGGGTTTCTGGCGCCGACGAGCTGTTCGCCCGGCTTGCCGCGGACGTCCCGTGGCGGGCCGAGCGTCGACAGATGTACGAGCGGGTGGTCGACGTTCCCCGGTTGGTGTGCTGGTACGGAGAGGGTGTGCCGATGCCGCATCCGTCGCTGGACGCCGCCCGTACCGCATTAAACGGGCACTATGGGGCCGAGCTGGGAGAGCAGTTCCGCACTGCCGGGTTGTGCTTCTACCGAGATGGCCGGGACAGCGTCGCCTGGCACGGCGACACCATAGGTCGCGGTCAGCGTGAGGACACCATGGTCGCCATCGTCTCGGTGGGGGAGCCTCGCACGCTCCTACTTCGGCCCCGAGGTGGTGGCGGGCAGGCACTTCGCTACCCACTTGGGCATGGCGATCTGCTGGTGATGGGTGGTTCATGTCAGCGCACGTGGGAGCATGCTGTGCCGAAGACGGCCCGGCCGGTCGGGCCACGGATCAGCATCCAGTTCCGCCCGCGTGGTGTTGCCTGATCGCGTCGAGGGCGCAACGATTGTCCTGCCACGATGGGTCCGCCGTCGGCGGGTCTCTGTCGACCGGGGCACCGGTTCGTTCTTGGTCACGCGATGAGGAACTCGCGGAGCACGGGTGCCAGGGGCTGGGGCGCACTCGTGTGGCTCAGGCCGCCCACCTCGCGGTATCGGCCAGCGGGCAGGGCATCCGCGAGGGCCTTGGCGACGTGTCGTAGTTCCGCCGGACTTTCGTCGCCCGCCACGACCAACGTTGGTGTGTCGACCATGCGCGCCGTCCCTCGCGGGATCGTGCCGTCCCCCATGGAGGCATTGTCATAAGCAATGGTCGGCGCTGCGCTCTCTAGGGTCGACCACACGGGAGATTCGCGCATGCCGGTGATCACCTCCGGCGGCATCATGTACGACAAGAACCGTTCAACAGCGGCTCCGTGTTGCCCAGCCGCCAGCATTTCGTCGAGGATGGCATGCTCGTTGTTCACCTCGGCCGGATCGCCGAACTCCGCCGTAAAAGGCGGCTCGAACAGGACCATTTTGATGACCGCCGACCCTCGTGCGGCGGCATGAAGGACCAGTGCCGCGCCGGAGGAGATGCCGTAGACGAATGCCGTCCCACCGGCTACGGCGATGAGCGCATCAAGGTCTTCGATTTCTCGGTCGACGTGAAACGGCTGTTTATCGCCGCTGGCGCCGCGGCCGCGCCGGTCATAGGCGTACACGGTGAAGTGTGGTGACAGCACGTCGACCAACTCGGCCGCCGGGCCGAAGCCGTAGGAGCACAGGGCCCCGTCGACCACGATCAACGGCGGCCCGGTGCCTGATCGGTAGTAGGCGATCTGAGTGCCATCAGCCGAGGTCACCGTGGTGGTTGCGTTCACCGTCGTGCTCCTTAAGGTCGCTCCGGAGAGTACTAGACTGTACAGTACTCTCCTGAGAACTAGACTGTCTAGTACTATCTGAGTCATGGGTGAACATGTAGTCGATGCTGGCCGGGCCGTCGAGGACGGCGGGCGCGCCGGAGTAGGCACTGATCCAGGCCCTCGGGCGGCGCCGGAAAGGGGGCGCTCGGCGCGCAAGCGGCAGGCGATTCTCGACGCCGCGTGCACTGTCTTCCTCCGCGACGGATACGGCGGCACGAGCATGGATAACATCGCCGCGTTGGCGCGGGTCTCCAAGCAGACGGTGTACAAACATTTCGCGGACAAGCAGCGGCTGTTCACCGCCGTGATCGACGGCGTCATCGATGCGGCTGAGTCTGACGGGCAGGAGATGTTGGATGGTCTCCTCACCTCTGGTGACCTGGGGGAGCAGTTGCGGCACTACGCGCGCCGGCACCTCGCGGTGATCATGCAGCCGCACATCGTTCAGATGCGACGGGTCATCATCGGTGCCGCCGACCAGTTCCCCGAGCTGGCGCGGAGTTGGTACGAGCGCGCCCCGGCTCGCGGACGCGCCGCGTTCGCCGCGCTCTTCAGCGAGCTGGCCCGGCAGGGACGGTTACGTGTGTCTGACCCGGAGTTAGCGGCTGAACATTTCAACTGGCTGATCCTGTCTATACCGCTCAACCGGGCGATGTTCCGAGTCGACGACGAACCGCCCGCGGTGGCCGAACTCGACTACTACGCCGACGAAGGGGTGCGGGTCTTCTTGGCGGCCTACGCTCCTGCCCTGTCCCGGTGATCATTGGCTTTTGACTACCGGATCCGGTAGTCAAAAGCCAATGATCACCGGGACAGGGGCGGGAAGGTGGGGAGGTTTGGGTTGTGAGTGAGTTCTCACTCATTTAGGATGATGGCGTGACGGACCAGCACCCACCGACGGCTCCGGGCTCCGGCCGACGCCAGCGCGCCAAGGCGCTGCCCCCCGAGGAGCGGCGGCACGCCATCATCGCCGCCACCGTGCCTCTGGTACGCCGGCACGGCTTCGACGTCAGCACCAAGCAGATCGCCGAGGCCGCCGGTATCGCCGAAGGCACCATCTTCCGCGTCTTCGAGGACAAGGAGGTCCTGCTCCGCCAGGCCATCCAGGCTGCCATGGACCCGTCCGCGCTGGTCGAACAGCTCCGGGAGATCGACCTCGACGCACCCCTGGAGGAGCGCCTGGAGGCGGTCGCCGCGCTCTTGCAGGAGCGGATGGTCACCATGTTGGAGCTGGCCAGCGTCATCGGCCGGGCCAACTTCCCGGAAACGGATGCCAAACGGCATCTCGAGGATCACGAGCGATGCACCGCGATCATGGCCGGGATGCTCGAACCGGACCGGCACCGGTTGCGCGTCGAGCCCGCCGAGGCGGCCCGACTCCTGCAGATCGTCGCCTTCGGCGGCTCCCATCCGCGCCTCGCCAGCGGGCCGATCATGACACCCGCCGGAATCGTCGACCTCTTGTTGCACGGTGTCGCCAGGTGGCCACATGACGACGAGACCACCTCCGCGCCGAGAGCCGAGCAGCGCGCTGGCCGGTCGCCGTAACCCAGTAGACCGGGTTCCGGCGCCAGCCGCGGCCCACCATCATCACGGCCCGGGAGTGTTCGCCCCGCCGCCGCACGCACCACCACGTCTGGAGTTCCACCATGCTCGTCCACCTGCTGCGGACCTACCTGCGCCCCTACCGGCGACAACTCGCCGCCGTGGTCGCCCTCCAACTCGTCGGCACGCTCGCCGCACTCACCTTGCCCAGCCTCAACGCGGACATCATCGACCACGGAATCGCTCAGGGCGATACCGGCTACGTCGTCTCCACCGGCGGATGGATGCTGGTCGTCACACTCGTGCAGGTCGTCACCATCATCGCGGCGGTGTATTACGGCGCGCGGGTCGCGATGGCGTTCGGGCGCGACGTGCGGGCCGCGGTCTTCCACCAAGCGTCGGCGTTTTCGGCGCGGGAGATGGGCCAGTTCGGTGCGCCGTCGCTGATCACCCGCAACACCAACGATGTGCAGCAGGTGCAGATGCTGGTGATGCTGACCACCACCATGCTCGTCATGGCCCCGATCATGGCGATCGGCGGGGTTGTCATGGCGCTGCGCCAGGACGTGGGGTTGTCGTGGTTGATGCTCGTGAGCGTCCCCGTGTTGCTGGTGGGTGTGCTGCTCGTCGCCCGCCGGATGATCCCCCAGTTCCGTGCCATGCAGCAGCGTATCGACGTGGTCAACCGGGTCCTGCGAGAACAGATCACCGGCGTACGGGTGGTGCGGGCATTCGTCCGCGAACCCTACGAGGCCGACCGCTTCGCCGACGCCAACGAAGCGTTGACTACCACCGCGCTTCGGGCCGGTCGGCTGATGGCGCTGATGTTCCCCTACGTGATGCTCGTGCTCAATGTGTCCAGTGTGGCCGTGTTGTGGTTCGGCGGGATACGGGTCGACGACGGTGCCATGGAGATCGGGGCGCTGACGGCGTTCCTCACCTACCTGATGCAGATCTTGATGTCGGTGATGATGGCCATGTTTATGGTGGTCATGGTGCCGCGGGCCGCGGTGTCGGCGGAGCGCATCAAGGCGGTCCTGGACACGTCGTCGTCGGTGGTCACAGCGTCGGACCCGGTCACCAGCCTTCCCGAACAGGTCAGTCTCGAGTTCGACGGAGCCGGTTTCACCTTTCCCGGCGCCGACGAGCCGGTGCTGCGCGACGTCACCCTTCAGGTGCGGCCAGGCAGCACGCTCGCCGTGGTCGGCAGTACTGGAGCGGGAAAGACAACGCTGATCAGTCTGGTGCCGCGGCTCATCGACGCCACCGCCGGTGTGGTGCGGGTCGGTGGTGTCGACGTGCGCCAGCTCGACCCTGAGACCTTGCGCCGCCGCATCGGACTGGTCCCACAGAAGGCGTACCTGTTCTCCGGCACCATCGCCAGCAACCTACGGCACGGCCGGGCCGACGCCACCGACGACGAACTCTGGCAGGCCCTGGAGGTGGCCCAGGCCGTCGACTTCGTCCGTGCGATGCCCGAGGGCCTGGACACGCCACTCGGCCAAGGCGGCACCAGCGTCTCCGGTGGTCAGCGGCAACGGCTGGCCATCGCGCGGGCCCTGGTCCGCCGCCCCGACATCTATCTGTTCGACGACTCGTTCTCCGCCCTCGACGTCGCCACCGACGCCCGCCTGCGCGCCGCCCTGCGCCCGTATATCGCCAACGCCGTCGTCGTCACCGTCGCCCAGCGGGTGTCCACGGTCACCGCCGCCGACCAGATCGCGGTCCTCGATGACGGTGCCGTCGTCGGCGTCGGCACCCATGACGAGCTAATGGCCAGTTGCCCGACCTACGTGGAGATCGTCGAGTCGCAGCTCGCCGTGGAGGACCTGACATGAGCCGAACCGGAACCGACAGCCCCGCCCGGCCCGGTCCGGCCGCGCCCGGCGGACGTGGCCCCCTCGGCATGGGGGCTATGGCCGCCGCCCCGCAGAAGCCGCTACAGTTCGGGCCGTCCGCACGTCGCCTGCTCGGCCGGCTGCGGCCCGAGCGGACCGGCGTGGTGTTGGTGCTCGCTCTTGCCGTGGTGAGCATCGCGCTCAACGTGCTGGGGCCGCGGGTGCTCGGCCACGCCACCGACCTCATCTTCTCCGGCGCCATCGGCCGGCAGCTGCCCGACGGCGCCGCCAAGGACGACGTGGTCGCCGGGCTGCGTGCCGACGGTCAGGACACGTTCGCCGACATGCTCACCGGCATGGACGTCGTCCCAGGGCAAGGTGTTGACATCGACGCGCTGCGCTGGGTGCTCATCGGGGTGCTGATGATCTACCTCGGTGCGTCGCTGTTCGCCTGGCTACAGGCCTACCTGGTCAACGAAATCGTGCAACGCACCATGTACCGGCTGCGGGCCGACGTCGAAGCCAAACTGAACCGGCTGCCGCTGCGGTATTTCGACACCAGCCCGCGCGGTGATGTGCTGAGCCGGGTCACCAACGACATCGACAACGTCTCGCAGACGATGACGCAGACCATGAGTCAGCTGATCACGTCGCTGCTCACCGTGCTGGGTGTGTTGACCATGATGGTTCTCATATCACCGCTGCTGGCGTTGATCGCGCTGGTGACGGTGCCGCTGTCGGTGATCGTCACCGCCGTGATCGCGAAGCGGTCGCAGAAGCAGTTCGTCGCCCAGTGGAAACACACCGGTGATCTCAACGCCCACGTCGAGGAGTCGTACACCGGTCACGCGCTGGTGACGGCGTTCGGCCGGCAGGACGACGTGGAGCGCACGTTCCGCGCCAAGAACGAGGAACTGTTCGAGGCCAGCTTCAAGGCTCAGTTCATCTCCGGGATCATCCGCCCGGTGTTGATGTTCCTCGGCAGCCTCAACTACGTCGCCATCGCCGTGGTCGGCGGGCTGCGGGTCACGTCCGGATCGATGACGCTGGGTGAGGTCCAGGCGTTCATCCAGTACTCCCAGCAGTTCACCCAGCCGTTAGCCCAGCTGGCGTCGATGGCCAACCTGCTGCAATCCGGTGTGGCATCCGCCGAGCGGGTGTTCGAGCTGCTCGACGAACCCGAGCAGGAACCCGACGCGGCGCGGCCGGTGGCCATCGACGCGCCGCGGGGCCGGGTGGAGTTCGACGACGTGTCGTTCAGCTACGACCCTGACGCGCCTTTGATCGAGAACCTGTCGTTGACGGTGGAGCCAGGGACGACGGTGGCGATCGTCGGGCCTACCGGCGCCGGGAAGACCACTCTCGTCAACCTCATCATGCGGTTCTACGAGCTGCAGGGCGGTCGGATCCGGCTGGACGGTGTCGACGTCACCGAGCTGACCCGGGCCGACCTGCGCTCCCGCATCGGCATGGTGCTACAGGACAGTTGGCTGTTCGGTGGCACGATCCGGGACAACATCGCCTACGGCGACCCGTCGGCGTCCGATGAACAGATCGTCGCCGCGGCGACGGCGGCCTACGTGGACCGGTTCGTACATTCGCTGCCGGACGGCTACGAGACCGTGATCGACGAGGAAGGCGACAACCTGAGCGCGGGCGAGAAGCAGCTGATCACCATCGCCCGGGCGTTCTTGGCCAACCGCGAGATCCTGATTCTCGACGAAGCCACCAGTTCGGTCGACACCCGAACCGAGGTGTTGGTGCAGGAGGCCATGGCGGCCCTGCGGTCGGGGCGGACCAGCTTCGTCATCGCCCACCGGCTGTCGACAATCCGCGACGCCGACGTCATCCTGGTGATGCGGGCCGGGCGGATCGTCGAGCAGGGGTCGCACGCCGAACTGCTGCGTCGGCGCGGAGCGTACTACGAGCTGTATGCGAGCCAGTTCACCCAACCCGTGACCGAAGGGGAGACACCCTGACATGGCCAAACTGGACGAGATCACGATCGATTGCCGGCACGCACCGTCGCTGGCCCGGTTCTGGGCCGGGGCACTCGACGGGTACGACGTGCTCCCCTACGACGACGCGGAAGTCGAACGGCTGGCGAGTTTGGGGCTGACGCCGGACACCGACCCGACCGTGTCCGTAGGCGGTCCGGGTCCGATGCTGTTCTTTCAGCAGGTCGACGAGCCGAAGGTGGTCAAGAACCGGCTCCATCTCGACGTGGTCGCCGCCGATCGCGAAGCCGAGGTGGAGCGGCTCGTCGAGCTTGGGGCGTCGGTGCAACGGCGGCATGAGCGGTGGACGGTCATGCTCGATCCGGAAGGCAACGAGTTCTGTGTGGCGGCTGGCTGACGCTGCGCCCACCGACGCCTTGATCGACCTATGCCGGCGACGCGGTGGTCACCGGCAGGTCCCGCAAACCCCGGATGACGAACTCGGCGCGGCGTCGGGGCATTCCGGCGAGGCGCAGGCCGGGCAGGTCGCGGGACAACGCGCGTAAAGCCGCGGCTACCTCCACCCGGGCCAGCGGGGCGCCGACGCAGTAGTGGATGCCGCCACCGAAGCCGATGTGCGGGTTCGGGTTCCGGGTGATGTCCAGCGTGTCCGGCGCGGTGAACACGGCGGGGTCACGAGCGGCGGCGCCCAGTAGCGCGGCGATCTTGGTGCCCTGAGCTACCCGGTAGCCGGCGATCTCGACGTCCTCCTTCGCGGTGCGCTCGAAGAGCTGGAGTGGAGAGTCGAACCGGATCAACTCCTCCGTCGCCGATTCGGCCAGCCCCGGGTCGGCCACCAGCGCCTCCCACTGCGAACGGTGCCGGAGCAGCGCGTACACCCCGTTGCCGAGAACGTTGACGCTGGCCTCGTGCCCGGCCATCAAGAGCAGCACGGCCGTGCCCACCACCTCGTCGGTGGTGAGGCCGCTGCGGGTGAGGTCGCTGATGAGATCCGGGCCGGGCCGTCGTACCCGTTCCCCGGCCAGCTCATTCAGGTATCGAGCGAACTGGGCGGCGGCGTGTTCGGCGCTGTCGCGCTGCTCGTCCGGTGCACCGTACTCATACATCTTCACTATCGCGTTCGACCACGGGACCAGGTTCGGCCGGTCGGGAGCGGGGACGTCGAGCAGTTCGGCGATCACCTCCACCGGTAACGGCTGCGCGAGATGCTCCAGCAGGTCGGCCTGGCCGTCGGTCTCGATCTGCCGGGTTAGGCCCGCGACCATGTCCGACGCCAGCTGCTCCACGCGGGGGCGCAGCCGTTCGACATGTCCGCGTTGGAAGGCCGTCGACACCAGCCGACGCAGCCGGGTATGGGCCGGTGGTTCGTTCTCCAGCAGCGAATTCCGGTGCAACATATTAAACGCCGCGAACCGGTCGGCAGGTTGTGCGTCGGACCAGAGCCGGCCGAGACCGCGGTGACGCAGGACCGCCGACGCGGCTGCGTGTGACACCGCGACCGCGAGGCCGAGTCCGTCGTGCCAATGGACCTCACCCCGGCGACGCAGCCGGGCGAAGTACGGGTAGGGATCGGCGAGGAACTCCGGGTCACGCGGGTCGAACATGATGTCCGACCGTATCGTGCCGGACGGATCTCCGGCGCGGCCCTAGCTGTCGGACTGATCCGGCGTTCGGTGACCGAACAGTTGGTGCAGCATGGCCACGGCCGACGGCAGGGCAGCGTGCTCGGCTGGAGTGAGGTTGGCATCGGCGGCCCGTCGGGTGGCCGCCGCGGCGATCATCTGCCGGGGTGGCGGGGCGACGCGGGTGGTGAACGATTCGAGAAACGCCGCGGCCAGCTCGGCATGCGGGCCGGGGAGATGTACCACCTGCGCCAGGATCACCGCGGTGACGGCGACGTCGAGGTCGGGAGGACCATCGGTGGCGTGCGGCCAGTCGATCAGCACCGGACCGTCCGTTGCCATGATGACGTTGTACGGATGCAGGTCCAGGTGGAGGAGGCGGTGCTCGGGTGCCTGGGATCGCAGGGCAGGCACGTGATGGACGTCGTGGTGCAGGGAGGCGAGGGCAACGGCGCCGTCATCAATGGGTAGGGCGCCATTAACCATTGCGTCCACCATCGTCGGGCCGTCGATACGTTCCATCTCCAGGTCGCCACCAGCCACCCGATGCACCTCGGGCACCCGGACTCCGTGCTGACGGGCGTGCCGCATGACGAGGGCCTCGTCGCCGACAGAGCGGTGGCCGTTGCGATACCGGCGTAAGACCCGCCCGTCGCCGACATCGTAAACGTCGGCTTCCCGCCCCGACGCCAGCAGCTTCATCGCACCATCGTCGCAGGCGGTGCGTGGGTGGTCGATCCGGCGAGTGGGTGACGGCGACGTCAGCGGGAACGTTAGGGTCGAGACAACAGCATTAACGTGTACCGATGGCGGGGGCGCCGCGCAGGGGCCGTACGCCGGCGAGGAGGGCCTGGTGTCCGTCACCAAACGCAGCTCGGACGCGGCCGCGGCAGCACAGCCGGGCGATCGTCGGCGGCTGAAGAAGAAGCTGTACGAAGCCGAGCTGATCCGACTCCAGAGTGAACTCGTAAAGCTTCAGGAATGGGTCCGGGTGGAGGGGATCCGGCTCGTCGTGATCTTCGAGGGCCGAGACGCCGCCGGGAAGGGCGGGGTCATCAAACGGGTCACCCAGTTCCTGAACCCCCGGATTGCCCGCGTCGTCGCGCTACCTGCGCCGTCGGACCGCGAGCGCACCCAGTGGTACTTCCAGCGCTACATCCAGCACTTGCCGGCGGCCGGCGAGCTGGTGCTGTTCGACCGCAGCTGGTACAACCGGGCCGGCGTGGAGCGAGTGATGGGTTTCTGCACTCCCGAGGAGTACATGCGCTTCTACCGTGAATGTCCCATCTTCGAGCGGCTGCTCGTCGAGGACGGGATCCTGCTGCGTAAGTACTGGTTCTCGGTGAGCGACGAGGAGCAGGAACGTCGCTTCCGGTCCCGGCTGGAAGACCCCATGCGACGGTGGAAGCTCTCGCCGATGGACGTCGAGGCGGTCCAGCGCTGGGAAGACTACTCCCGAGCCAAGGACGACATGTTCGTTCACACCGACATCGCCGAGGCACCGTGGTACGTCGTCGAAAGCGACGACAAACGCAGCGCCCGGATCAACATGATCGCCCACCTGCTCTCCACCCTCGACTATCACGAGGTGAAACAGCCGGAGATAGAGCTGCCGCCGCGGCCAGAGTCCACGGGCTACCAGCGCCCGCCGCATGAGCTGCAGAACCACGTTCCGGACCACGCGGCCACCCTGGAGTGAGCGCACCGAGTGGAGTTGGTGCGCGGAGTGGAGTTGGTGCGCGAACGGAGTGCCATCAGTGTCGCCAGAGCAACACCTCCGCCGCTCCGTCGCTGCACCAGCTCCACTCCGTTCACCAGTTCCGCTCCGTTGCCACATCCAACCCCGGGGCAGCGTGGCGGGCGGTGGTGGCGTGGCGGGTTTGGGCACAAGGCGGCGTATTGCCCGTCGTGCCCGATGAGGTAGGTTGGAATCACGAAACCGATCGGCCGGGGTGCCTCGCGCGAGGCTGAGATCACACCCGCCGAACCTGATCCGGGTCATGCCGGCGCAGGGAGCCGAATCGGGGGTGCGGACGTCACCTCGAACCAGACGCACCACCTCGCAGGCTCCCTCCCGGTGGGAAGGAGAGCGCTATGTCCGCGCTGGTACCGGCCGACGTCTGGACGGTCTTCGACGCGGTGCGCCGCCGGGGGCCGCTGGTTCACAATCTCACCAACTACGTCGCCATGGATCTGTCGGCCAACGTGCTGCTGGCGGCAGGTGCGTCGCCGGCCATGGTGCACGCCCGTGAGGAGGCTGCCGAGTTCGCCGGTATCGCCGACGCCGTCGTCGTCAACATCGGCACGCTGTCGGCGCCGTGGGTGGAGTCGATGTTCGACGCCGCCCGGGTCGCGGCTGAGCGCGGCATCCCGTGGGTGCTCGACCCGGTAGCCGCCGGGGCGACGGGGTACCGCACCAAGGTGGCGGCGGATCTGCTGGCCCTGCGGCCCACCGTGATCCGTGGCAACGCCAGCGAGATCCTCGCCCTGGCCGGGGCCAGCGCCCGCGGTAAGGGTGTGGACAGCACCGACCAGTCCTCTGATGCCATCGACGCTGCTCAGGAGCTTGCACGTCAGAGCGGCGCAGTGGTGGCGGTGACGGGGTCGGTGGACGTCGTCACCAGCATTGACCGGACCTGGCGAGTTGGTGGTGGACACCCGCTGATGGCCAAGGTCACCGCCATGGGGTGTGCCGCAAGCGCCGTCGCGGGTGCCTTCGCGGCGGTTCACGAGGACCCCCTGGTGGCGACCACCGCGGCACTGGCCGTGTTCGGCCTGGCGGGGGAGCGGGCCGCGGCCGAAGCCGCCGGACCCGGTTCGTTGCGCTGGCGGATCCTCGACGAGTTGCACACACTTGACGAGCCGGCTGTTGTTCATGGCGTCCGGGTCGCGCCATGACCGTCCTCGACCTTCGCCTGTACGTCGTCACCGATCCGGCGCTGACCCCACCGGAGCGGCTGGCGGAGATGTGCCTGGCGGCGGTGCGCGGCGGCGCCACGCTGGTTCAGCTGCGCGACAAACACGCCAGCGACGACGAACTTCTGCGCCAGGCCAGCGAGTTGCGCGATGTGCTCGCACCGGCCCGCGTTCCGCTGGTGGTCAACGACCGCGTTCACGTGGCCGAACGGGCCGGGGTCGGGGTCCACGTGGGGGTCACGGATACCACCCCGGTGCTGGCCCGCGCCACGTTGGGTCGCGGCGCGGTGGTTGGTTGGTCGATCGAGGACCCGCAGGGGAACGACGTGGAGCAACTAGCGGCGTGCTCCTACGTGGCGGCCAGTCCCGTCTGGTCCACACCAACGAAGACCGACACGGCGGCACCGCTAGGGCTCGCCGGGGTGGCGGGGCTGCGCCGGACGACCGATCGACCACTCGTCGGCATCGGCGGGATCAACTCCCCGGAGCGGGCAGCGGCGACCATCCGGGCCGGGGCCGACGGCGTCGCGGTGGTGTCGGCGGTCTTCGGCGCCAGCGACCCGGAGCTGGCGGCCGCCCGGCTACGGGACGCCGTCGACGACGCGCTGACGGATGAACAACGACGACGCCCGCTAGAGCGCACGTCAGTCCATGACGATTCACCGATCACGTCGAGCAAGGAGTGACGCGATGATCCCCACCGTCCTGTCCGTGGCTGGTTCGGACCCGTCCGGCGGTGCCGGCATCCAGGCCGATCTCAAAACGTTCTCCGCACTCGGTGCCTATGGCGCGGCGGCGCTGACCGCGCTGACCGCGCAGAACACTCGTGGTGTGACGGGGGTGCTGCCGGTGTCGGGGGAGTTCGTCGCCGACCAACTGGCGGCGATCTTCGAGGATCTCGACGTCCGCGCCATGAAGACCGGCATGTTGGGCGGCCCGGACGTCGTCGACGCCGTTGTGGAGGCGATCGAGCGCTACCGGGTGCGGCAGGTGGTGGTCGACCCGGTGATGGTGGCGACATCGGGTGATCGGCTCGTCTCCGAAGAGACCGTCGAGGCGATCCGGGAGCGTCTGGTTCCCTTGGCGACGGTGATTACCCCCAACTTGCCGGAGACGGCGGCGCTGCTCGGATGGGACGACGTCCCCCCGGACCGGATGGCGCAGGCGGGCGCGGCGCTGCGGGAGCAGGGGGCGGCGGCGGTCGTCGTCAAAGGTGGGCACGATGGCGGCCCGGAAGCCATCGACGTGCTGGTGGACGACGGCGGCGTACACGAACTGCGGGAACTTCGGGTGGCGACGAAGAACACCCACGGCACCGGCTGCACCTTCGCCTCGGCGATCGCGGTTGGCCTCGCCTTCGACCGGCCGTTGGCGCGGGCCGTCGCCGACGCCAAGCGGTACCTGACCGATGCCCTGCGTGCCGCCGACACCCTTCACGTCGGCGGCGGTTATGGGCCAGTGCACCACTTTCACGCCCTCTGGACACCTCGCCCCCGTGATCGTTAGCGGATTTCGGCCCCCAGGCCGGGTGATCGTCGCCGGGATTGGGTCGCTATCGCGACACGAAACCGGCAACGATCACCCGGCCTGGGGGCCGAAATCCGCTAACGATCACGGGGATATGCCGACCGACGCACCCAACCGAGAACAAGGAGTGACACAGCAGCATGGGATTCTCCGCCGATGCCTGGAACCGGGCCAAACCCTGGTACGACGCCATCCTCGCGCACCCGTTCGTCCGGGAGCTCGGTGACGGCTCACTCGATCGCAAGGTGTTCCTGCGATACATGATCGACGACGCCCACTACCTGGCCCGCTATTCGCGCGCGCTGGCGACGACGGCGGCGCGGTGGCCGGAGCCGGACGGTGCCGCGGCCATCGCCCGGTTCGCCGCTGGCGCCGTCGACGCCGAGCGGTTGCTCCACGCGTCGTTCTTGGACGAGGCCGGCATAGAGCTCAGCAACCTCGACACCGAACCGACCCCCACCTGTCTGGCCTACGTCCACTCCCTGCAGGCCGACGCCTCGCTGGCGCCGGTGGGCGTAGCGATGGCCGGGCTGCTGCCGTGTTTCCGGATCTACGCCGAGGTGGGTCAGCATCTGGCCGGCGCCCTCGCTGAGCGTCCGGACCACCCGTACGCGGCGTGGCTGGCGACGTACGGCGACCCGGAGTTCGCCGCGGACACGCGACGCGCGGAGGCGCTGGTGGACAACCTCGCGGAGGTCGACACCACCAACGTGGAGCAGATGCATCACGCGTATGCTCGTGCCTCGAGGTTCGAGTGGATGTTCTGGGACGCGTCGTATCAAGGCGAGACCTGGCCGATGCCGTGAGCTGGTGCCGTCGTACCGAGTGAGGTTCGCGGCAGGTGTGGCTCGCGCCGGGTGAGGTCCATGTCCGGCCCCGGGTGGTGTTCGGCGGTCGCGGCCAGGAAACGCAGCGGTTACAATCAACTGCGACCGGGCTCAGTGTCGCGCTCGCCCTGATGCACGCAGTGGACGCACGACACAAGAAGAGGGTGTAAACCACGTGAGCAAGCCCGTCGTACTGATCGCCGAGGAGCTATCGCCGGCCACGGTCGAGGCGCTTGGCCCGGACTTCGAGATTCGGCACACCACCGGCGCGGATCGCGCGGCGTTGCTGCCGGCCATCGCCGATGTCGATGCCATCCTGGTCCGCAGCGCCACCCAGGTGGATGCCGAGGCTATCGCCGCCGCCAAGAACCTCAAGGTCATCGCCCGGGCCGGAGTTGGCCTGGACAACGTCGACGTGAAGGCCGCTACCCAGGCCGGCGTCATGGTCGTCAACGCCCCCACGTCCAACATCACCAGCGCCGCCGAGCTCGCCGTCGGGTTGCTGCTGGCCACCGCCCGCAACATCGCGCCGGCCAATCAGTCGCTCAAGGGCGGGGAGTGGAAGCGCAGCAAGTACACCGGTACTGAGCTGTACGAGAAGACCGTCGGCATCGTCGGGCTCGGCCGGATCGGCGCGCTGGTCGCTCAACGGCTGGTTCCGTTCGGCGCCGAACTCATCGCCTACGACCCCTACGTATCCACCGCGCGGGCTGCTCAGCTCGGCGTGCGTAGCGTCACCCTCGACGAGCTGCTGGTCAAGAGTGACTTCATCACCGTGCACCTGCCGAAGACACCCGAGACGGCCGGGCTGATCGGCGAACGTGCGCTGACGAAGGTCAAGCCGACGGTACGGATCATCAACGCGGCCCGTGGGGGCATCGTTGACGAGCACGCGTTGGCGATGGCGCTGAAAGAAGGACGGGTGGCCGGCGCCGGCATCGATGTGTTCGCGTCGGAGCCGTGCACCGAGTCGCCCCTGTTCGAGTTCGAGTCGGTTGTTGTTACCCCGCATCTGGGTGCGTCCACGGCGGAGGCGCAGGAGCGGGCCGGCATCTCGGTGGCCAAGTCGGTGCGGCTGGCATTGGCCGGTGAGCTGGTGCCGGACGCGGTGAACGTCAAAGGTGGTGCGATCGCCGAGGACGTCCGTCCCGGGGTGCCGCTGGCTGAGAAGCTGGGCCGGATCTTCACCGCGCTGGCCGGTGGGGTCGCCGCGCAGCTTGACGTCGAAGTACGCGGCGAGATCGCGGCACATGACGTGAAGGTTCTTGAGTTGGCGGCGCTGAAGGGTGTGTTCGCCGACGTCGTCGAGGAGCAGGTCTCCTACGTCAACGCGCCGGTGATCGCGGCCGACCGCGGCGTCGAGGTGCGCCTGATCACCAACGAAGACTCACCGGACTATCGCAACGTCGTCACCGTGCGCGGAGTGATGTCCGACGGGCGGACGGTCTCGATCTCGGGAACGTTGTCCGGGCCGAAACACGTGGAGAAGATCGTCGAGGTGTTGGGTCACGACATCGAGGCGTTCCCCAGCGAGCACATGGCGTTCTTCCGCTACGTCGACCGCCCGGGTGTGGTCGGCACGGTTGGGCGTATCCTCGGCGAGGCCGAGATCAACATCGCGGGTATGCAGGTCAGCCGGGACACCCGGGGTGGGCATGCGCTGGTCGCGATGACCGTCGACCAAGCCATTGCCGGTGCCCCGATGGAGAGCATCGTGGAGGCTATCGGCGCGGAGTGGGGCCGCACGGTCGATCTCGACGACTAACCATGGAGGTACGGCCGGGACCCCTTGGTGTCTCGGCCGTACCTACATGATCGAGAATCTCGGAATGTGAGAAGTTGTGTCGATTGGCGAGACAGCGCCTCGACACGGGCGTAACGTTCACAGGGTCATGCTGTGGTCGGTACGCATTCTTAGCTGCCGCGACGGGGCCCGATAAGGCCGGCTCCCCGTCGCGGAGCCTGGTGTACCCCAGCTGGCCGGCGAGTGTTCCCGCATTCGCCACCCACATTCATTCTTAGATTCTCTGTCGGAGTATGCATCATGACTGAAGAGCAGCAGAAAGCTCAGCAGGCGTTGCAAGAGGCCATGGACCGCCGTGACAACGGCGGCGAAACCGGCCACTGAGTAACCGTCCGCTGATCAACCGGTCGCCAGCCCGGTCACGGACAGCCGTCCAAATAGTGAGAAGTGCGTACTGCCATTCGGACGGCGCGGATACCGTGGTCGGTCATGACCCAGAGCATCAATCTTGCCGTGATCCCCGGCGACGGCATCGGCCCCGACGTCGTCGCCGAGGGTCTGAAGGTTCTCGACACCATCTCTGACGTGAAGGTGTCCACCACCGAATACGATCTGGGCGCTCGCCGGTGGCACGCCACCGGCGAGACGCTGCCGGACTCGGTGCTTGAGGAGATCCGCGCTCACGACGCCATTCTGCTCGGTGCCATCGGTGATCCCACCGTGCCCAGCGGAGTGTTGGAACGCGGCCTGCTGCTCAAGCTGCGCTTCGCGTTCGACCACTACGTCAACCTGCGTCCATCGCGGATCGCCGCCGGCATCAGCACACCGCTGGCCGACCCTGGTGACGTGGACTTCGTCGTCGTCCGGGAGGGCACCGAGGGGCCATACGTCGGCAATGGCGGCGCCCTGCGCGTCGACACCCCACACGAGGTCGCCACCGAGGTCAGCGTCAACACGGCCTTCGGAGTGGAACGCGTGGTACGTGACGCATTCCGGCGCGCCCAGGACCGGCCGCGGCGCAAACTCACTTACATCCATAAACACAACGTCCTGGTCCACGCCGGCCATCTGTGGCGCCGCACCGTCGAGCAGGTCGCCGCTGAGTTCCCCGGGGTCGACGTCGACTACATGCACGTCGACGCCGCCACCATCCACCTGGTCACCAACCCGAGCCGGTTCGACGTCGTGGTTACCGACAACCTGTTCGGCGACATCATCACCGATCTCGCCGCGGCCGTCTGTGGTGGTATCGGCCTGGCCGCCAGCGGCAACATCAACCCCGACCGCACCGCACCGTCGATGTTCGAGCCGGTGCACGGCTCGGCACCGGATATCGCCGGACAGGGCATCGCCGACCCGACCGCGACGGTGTCGTCCGTGGCGCTGCTGCTCGATCACTTGGGGTTGACCGAGCGGGCACAGTCGGTCCACGACGCCGTCGCCGCCGATCTGGCCAGCCGCGGCGGCGCTCAGCGCAGCACCAGCGACGTCGGAGACGCGCTGGCCGCGCGGGTCGCCGGCTAGCCACTCCGACGGGTCACCGGCTAACCATTCACGGTGGTTTGGCCGGGACGATCAACTCGCCGTGCAACCGGCCGACCCGGTCGGGCGTCTCCCCCTGTATGACGTCGACGGGAGGGCACGGATGAGGGCCCAGATCAAGGTGTGCGTGATCGCGAGCACGATAGTGGCCGGGCTGGTAGCCAGCCCGGCCGCGGCCGGTTGGGTGGGGGTTGCGCCGCCACCCAACCCAGCCCGCGATGTCACGGTGACCCTGATCACCGGTGACCAGGTCATCGTGCCGCAAGGCCAGCCCCACCGGGCCATGGTCGAGGCCGGACCCGGCCGTCAGGGCATCGAGTTCCGGATCGACCGCGGCCCCGACGGGTTGCACGTGCTCCCCGCCGACGCGATCGGCGCGCTGGCGGCCGGTACTCTCGACCGTCGCCTGTTCGACGTGACGACACTCATCGAGGCCGGTTACGACGACGCGAGCATCGAACACATACCGCTGATCGTGGCACCGGACCTCGGCGAGCTGGACCCCGCCGATGGGGACCCGGCACGTGTTGGGGAGGCGCCCGACGCGGGGGAGGCGTCCGAACCGAGGGAGGCGTCCGATGCGGGGGAGGCGCCCGATCCGAGCGGCGCTGCCGCTGCCCGGCTGACCGGCGAGCTCGCCACCGCCGGGGCCCTGGTCACCAGGGAGCTGCCCGCGGTGGACGGTGCTGCCGCCCAGGTGGACAAAGACCGCGCGGCCGACGTGTGGGCCGATCTGCTCCCCATGGTGTCCGAGGAAGGCTCGGCGTCGGACGCGGACCGGACGTCCGACAAGCGGCCAGCCCGGATATGGCTGGATGGCAAACGCCGCCCCCTGCTCGACCGCAGCACCGTGCAGGTGGGTGCACCGGCGGCGTGGGAGATGGGACTCTCGGGGGAGGGGATCGTGGTCGGCGTCCTTGACACCGGGATCGACGACGACCACCCCGACCTGGCCGGACAGGTCACCGCCCGACGCAATTTCACCGACGAGGACGACGGCGATCTGGTGGGCCACGGCACACATGTCGCGTCCACGGTAGCCGGCACCGGCGCCGCCGCTGAGGGCCGCTACCAGGGGATGGCCCCCGGCGCGCGGCTGGTGGACGCCAAAGTGTGTGAGAACGACGGCTGCTCAGACTCGGCCATCCTCGACGGGATGTATTGGGCCGCCGTCGAACAAGGGGCGCGGGTGGTCAACCTCAGTTTGGGCGGCGACGACACTCCGGAGCTGGATCCGTTGGAGGAGGCGGTGAACCGGCTCAGCGCCGAGACCGGCGCCTTGTTCGTCGTCGCTGCCGGTAACGACGGACCATTCGAGGAGACCGTCAGCTCCCCAGCAAGCGCGGACGCGGCCCTGGCCGTTGCTGCGGTGGACCGTGACGACGAGGTCGCGCCGTTTTCCAGTCGTGGCCCACGGCTCGGCGACAGTGGCGTGAAGCCGGAGATGAGCGCGCCGGGTGTCGGGATCGTGGCGGCGCGGGCACAGGACGGGTGGATCGGCGACCCCGTGGGCGACGCATACACCAGCCTCGACGGCACGTCCATGGCGACACCACACGTGGCCGGTGCGGCGGCACTGTTGGCCGAAGCGTATCCGGACTGGGACGGTGCGCGAATCAAAGCGGCACTCGTATCAGCGGCCACGCCGGGTGCGGAGCTGGATGTGTTCGACCAGGGCGCCGGCCGCCTCGACCTTGCCGCCGTGGTGGGAGGGACCCTGGTGGTGGAGCCAGCGACGGTCAGCTTCGGAGTACAGCAGTGGCCGCACGATGACGATGAGCCAATCACGCACACTCTGACCTACAGCAACCTCGGCGACGAGCCGGCCACGGTGGATCTCACCGTGGAGGCGGCCGGGCCGGCCGGCGCCGCGCCGCCGGCCGGGATGTTCACCCTGGAAGCCGACCAACTCGTGGTCCCGCCGGGTGGCACCGCCAGCACCACCGTCACCGCGGACACGACTGTTGGTGGCCCGGACGGCTATTACACCGGCCGGTTCGTGGCCACGTCGGCAGACACCGTCGTGCGCACGACCTTCGCGATCGAGCAGGAGGTGCGCAGCCATGACGTCATACTGACTCACCTCGGCCGGGACGGAACCCCGGCAGAGCTGTTCAGTACCCACGTGAGCGGCCACGACGCTGAGCTTCACACGTGGGCGGACGGCGTCGCCGGTGACGAGGTGCGGCTGCGGCTGCCAGCTGGGCGCTACGCGCTGTCGTCGTGGATTCATGGGGCGGACGACAACACGGTGCTCGGATACCCGATGCTCGACCTACAACAAGACATGACGGTGGTGATGGACGCCCGTGAGGCGGCGCCGGTATCGGTCACCATGCCGGATGAGGCGGCGACGCTGGAGTGGGTCGACGTCGGATTCGCGATGCAGGTGAACCCGGACCTGCCGCGGCGGGCCGTCGGCTTCATCGACGACACCTTCGATGGTTGGTCCATTGGGCATCTCGGTCCCACGCTGGAGCCCGAGCAACTCGAGGGACACGTCTCCGGGTACTGGTCCGCTGAAGATGACGCCGCAGCGGTGTATGGGGCCGCCTGGTTCGTCCCCGGCGAGGTTCCGACCGGGTACAGCCGCGACGTCGGCGCAGATGAGCTGGCCACCGTCGAGATGGACATCGCGGTCGAGGGGGCGGAGGACGAAGCCTCGGGGAGCCTCTCCGCGGCTGGTCCGGCGGGACTCGGCTCCGCCGGCGGTCCGCTGCCGAGCGTGGAATTGCCGGGGACGATGCGGGTACACCTCACCACCGACGGCGCGTGGTGGTACCGGGACCTCGCCTTCGACGGCAATGACCGCTGGTTGTGGTCCCAGCCGACCCGGCACGTCGCCGGTGAGCAGCTGCGCGAACGGTGGAACACCGCCGTGTTCGGGTTCGGGGTGCAGGCGGCGGCGCCATGGTGGGATCCCTTCGGCGCACCGGATGGACCTGCGGGATCCACGGGGTCGGCTGGGCCGGGTGTGGGGCGCGAAGCCGGGCTTTCCGTCGTGGCGGGTGTGGGGGCGGAGGCCGGGCCGGCCGTCGTCCCGGCGGCATACCGGGTGGGCGACCAGATCGTGGTGAACCTGCCGGACCAGGCCGATGGTGGCGGGCATGGCGGCTGGGGCCATCCGCCCGAAGCACGAACGGCGCTGTATGCCGACGGCGAGCTGGTCGGCGAGACAGGCAACGCTGGGTACGGCGAGTTCACTGTGGCCCCTGAACCGGCCGAGTATCGCCTGGAGGTGTCGTTCCGCCGTCCGGATTCGGACGCTGTGCTGTCCAAGGACGTTTCGGCGGTGTGGGTGTTTACCTCGGAGCGAGAAAGTGAAGCGACGGCTTTGCCGATGTCGGCTGTACGGTTCGTTCCGGATGTGGACGAGTACAACCGGCTGCCGGCTGGGCGGCCCGCTCTGGTGCCGGTACACGTCGACGCGCTACCTGGGGCAGGGCTGATCCGGCGGGGCGACCTGCACGTCGACGTGTCCTTCGACGACGGGCGCACCTGGGAGAAAGCACCAGTAACTGGGGCGCGGCCAGACCGATGGCGAGCGCTGGTTCGGCCGCGACAGGGCGCGGAGTTCGTGTCGCTGCGAGTCCAGGCTACCGACGCCGACGGCAACACCATGGAGCAGACCGTGCTGCGCGCCTACGCCCTGACCCCGTCCCACCCGCACTAGCCTTTCCCCATGATCATGAACACTTTGCCGTGCCATGGCACGGCAAAGTGTTCATGATCATGGGCGGGGATGAGGTTCCGGTTTACTACTGGCGTGCGGGCCAGGTAACGTTTCTTCGGATGTCCTACTAGTTGGCCCAGGGCACCATTCGTCGACACATAGAATTGTCGACCCCGACCATTCAGCTTGAAAGGACCTCGCCATGACTGCGACCGCGCCGGCACTGGAGTTCTCGACGACCCTCTCGTCGAGCCCGGTACCGGCCGAGCGCCGGGCCGAGGTTCTCGCCGCTCCCGGGTTTGGCACCACGTTCACCGATCACATGATCACCGCCACCTGGACCCCCGACGCGGGCTGGCACGACGCAAGCCTACGGCCGTACGCTGCGCTGTCCCTCGACCCGGCCACGGCCACCCTGCACTACGCCCAGTCGATCTTCGAGGGTCTGAAGGCGTACCGGCACGCCGATGGCTCGGTGTGGACCTTCCGGCCCGAGGCCAACGCCGCTCGTTTTCAGCGCAGCGCCGTGCGTATGGCGTTACCGGAGCTGCCGGCCGCGGCGTTCGTCGACTCACTCGACCTGCTGGTGCGCACCGACGTCGAGTGGGTGCCATCGGGCGGCGAAGCAAGCCTCTACCTGCGGCCGTTTATGTTCGCCTCCGAGGTGTTCCTCGGCGTTCGGCCGGCCAAGCAGGTCACCTACGCGCTCATCGCATCGCCCGCGGGAGCGTACTTCGCCTCCGGCGTGAAGCCCGTCAACATCTGGCTCAGCTCGGAGTACACCCGCGCCGCGCCCGGCGGCACGGGAGCGGCCAAGTGCGCTGGCAACTACGCCGCCAGCCTCATCGCCCAACAGGAAGCCATCGCCAACGGCTGTGACCAAGTGTGTTTCCTTGACGCCAACGAGAGCAAGTGGGTCGAGGAGCTGGGCGGCATGAACCTGTTCTTCGTCCGCGCCGACGGCTCGGTCACCACACCCCAGCTCACCGGCACGATCCTCGAAGGCATCACCCGCGACACCGTCCTCACCCTGGCCGCCGACCGGCAGATGAAGGTGGAAGAACGTCCGGTGTCCATCGACGAGTGGCGCGACGGCGTCGGCTCCGGAGAGATCACCGAGGTATTCGCATGTGGTACGGCCGCGGTGATCACACCGCTGGGCCGGCTCGCCTGGGACGGCGGCGAACTCACCATGGGTGATGAGCCGGGGCCGGTCACCCAGGAGTTGCGCGCGGCGTTGCTGGACATCCAGTACGGCCGGGCCGATGATCAGCACGGCTGGATGCATCGCGTCGTCTGATCCGCCAGTCGTCCCGCCCCGCGGCCTCCGTGTTCCACGTTGTCCGGCCGGACAACGGGAGGGCGACCGGAGGAGCGGCTGTCGGTAGCGCGTCCAGCCAGTGGTACGGCTGTTCACCATGTGGACGCAGGCGCTGGCCGGATCGTCGAGTCTGTGGCATGCTACGAAGCGATGTCTTTCCAGATGATTATTATTGGCGCGCGTCGGCACTGAGCATCACCGCCCGGCGCGCCAGACCCTTCGCTTCTGCGAGGGGTCTTTTGCATTCCAGGGAGCATGTGCGGTCCGGGAACGCGTGGCGCCAGCGGGACACGGTGAGCATCGGTGGCCGGCACGCACCGAACATTCGCACGCAATCCACCCACACACGGATCGGGGAAGAGCAGTGACCAGCACAGCGGAGCAGGCCAGCGGCGTGGACCCGGAGGCGTTTCACGTCTACGACACCTCCCTGCGAGACGGAGCGCAGCAGGAAGGGTTGTCCCTGTCCGTCCAGGACAAGCTGGCTATTTCCCGGCACCTCGACGAACTCGGCGTCGGCTTCATCGAGGGTGGTTGGCCGGGCGCGGTGCCGAAGGACACCGAGTTCTTCCGGCGGGCGCGTCACGAGCTCCAGTTGACGTCGGCCACCCTCGCCGCATTCGGGGCCACCCGGAAGGCCGACGGTCGGGCCGCCGACGACGAACTGGTGCGGGCCCTCGTCGACGCCGAGACCGAGGTCGTGACACTCGTCGCGAAGAGCCACGTCGGGCACGTCGAGCGGGCGCTGCGTACCACCCGGGCCGAGAACCTGGAGATGATCCGCGACACCGTGTCGTTCCTGACCGGCGAAGGGCGGCGGGTGTTCCTGGACGCCGAACACTTCTTCGACGGTCACCGGTTGGACCGTTCCTATGCCCTCGAAGTGGTCCGCACCGCCGCGGAGGCCGGGGCCGACGTCGTCGTCCTCTGTGATACCAACGGTGGCATGTTGCCCGACGACGTGCGGGCTATCGTCGCCGACGTTCTCGACGCCACGGGGGCGCGGGTCGGGATCCACGCTCACAACGACACCGGGTGTGCGGTGGCGAACTCGCTGGCCGCCGTCGATGCCGGGGCCACGCACATGCAGGGTACGGTCAACGGTACTGGGGAGCGGACCGGCAACGCCGATCTCATCACCGTCGTCGCCAATCTGGAGTTGAAGCGCGACCGCGCGGTGTTGCCCGCCGGTGCGCTGCAGGAGTCCACTCGCATCGCGCACGCGATATCGGAGCTGGCCAACGCCGTGCCGTACTCGCGCCAGCCGTACGTTGGCGCCAGCGCGTTCGCCCACAAAGCCGGGCTGCATGCTAGCGCCATCAAGGTCGACCCCGACCTCTACCAGCACACCGACCCGGCGCACGTCGGCAACGACATGCGCATGCTGGTATCCGATATGGCGGGGCGGGCCAGCGTCGAGCTGAAAGGGCGCGAGCTCGGCTTCGACCTGTCCGACGACCGCGAACTGGTGACGCGGGTGACCCAGCGCGTCAAGGAGCTGGAGGCGGCCGGATACACCTTCGAGGCCGCCGACGCGTCGTTCGAGCTTCTCCTACGCGAGGAGGCGGCGGGTGAGCGACCGCGGTTCTTCGACGTCGAGACCTGGCGGGTGATCACCGAGTCCCGGCCGGGCAGCGAAGCGATCAGCGAGGCGACGGTCAAGCTGCGTGCGGGTGGTGAGCGGGCCGTCGTCACCGGTGAAGGCAACGGCCCGGTGAACGCCCTCGACCATGCGCTGCGGGCCGCCATCGGCACGTTGTATCCCGAGATCGACAAGATCGAGCTGATCGACTTCAGGGTGCGGATTCTCGACGCCTCCCACGGAACCGACGCGGTGACGCGGGTGCTCGTCGAGATGACCGATGGCGTACGGTCGTGGGAGACCGTCGGTGTCGGCGCCAACATCATCGAGGCGTCGTGGGAAGCGCTGGTCGCCGGCGTTACCTACGGCCTGCTCAGGCAGGGCGTGCAACGGGTTTCCTGATTTCCGCCGGCGACGAGAGGAAGAACCCGGGTGAGCCTGGCCGATGTACTCAACAGCGAGCTTCCCATCGTCCAGGCACCCATGGCGGGTGTGCAAGGCAGCGAGCTAGCCGCCGCGGTGTGCGACGCCGGTGGCCTCGGCTCACTACCCTGCGCGACGCTCGGCCCGGACGGTATCCGGGCCGAACTCACCCGCATCACGACGTTGACGAACGGGCCGTACAACGTCAACTTCTTCTGCCACACCGCGCCGCCGCCCGACGCGGAACGAGACAAGGCATGGCGGTTGCGGCTGCGGCCCTACTACGAGGAGTTGGGGCTCGATCCGGACGCTCGGCCGTCCGGGCCGACGCGGTCGCCGTTCGACGCCGACGCTGCTGATGTCCTCGACGAGTTCCGGCCGCCCGTCGTCAGCTTCCATTTCGGGCTGCCGTCGGTTGAGCTGCTGGCCCGGGTGAAGGCGTGGGGGTCGACGGTGTTGGCGTCGGCCACGACGATCGACGAGGCGCGTTGGCTGCACGACGGGGGAGCCGACGTGATCATCGCCCAGGGGCTCGAAGCCGGCGGACATCGAGGCATGTTCCTCACCGACGACCTCACAACTCAGGTGAGCACGCTGACTTTGGTGCCGCAGGTGGTGGCCGCCGTCGACGTGCCAGTGATCGCCAGCGGCGGGATCGCCGACGCTAGGGCAGTGGCGGCGGCGCTAGCGCTCGGCGCTGAGGGAGTGCAGGTCGGTACCGCGTATCTGCGCTGCCCGGAGGCGACCACCTCACCGGTCCACCGTGCCGCGCTGGCCAGCGAAGACTCGCGGCACACCGCGTTGACCAACGTGTTCAGCGGACGGCCAGCCCGGGGCCTCGTCAACCGGGCGATGCGTGAACTCGGCGCGATGCGCGACGACGTGCCCGCTTTCCCGCTGGCGTCGGCCGCCGTAGCGCCGCTGCGGGCGGCTGCCGAGGCGCAGGGGCGTGGCGACTTCTCGTGGATGTGGGCGGGCCAAAACACCAGTGGGTGCCGGGAGGTCGGCGCGGGTGAAATCACCCGGGACCTCGCCGCCGGCCTCCCCTAGCCCCCTCCCCATGATCATTGGCTTTTGACTACCGGATCCGGTAGTCAAAAGCCAATGATCATGGGGAGAGGTCGGAACAGTCGGCGTGGTTCGGTGGTTGCACAGGGTGTGCATGGTGAATTCAAGGTGCCGGGCGGAAAACTCGTCGTCGCCGACCTCGTCGTTCATGACCACGTCATCGAGAAGGCCACCATCAGCGGCGACTTCTTCCTCGAACCCGACGACGCGCTAACGCGGATCAACGAGGCGCTCAGCGGCATCCCGCTGAACACTCCGGCGGCCGAGTTGTCGGCCCGAGCCCGGACAGCGCTCGAAGGGGCGGTCTCACTCGGGTTCGATGCCGACGCGGTCGCCGTGGCAGTACGCCGAGCCGTCACCGGTGCGACGGGCTGGACCGACCACCAATGGCACCTCCTCCGGGGCGAGCCGTACGAACCCGCGCTGCAGATGGCGTTGGAGGAGGTGATCGCCGATCAGGTCGGCACGGGGGAGCGGCCACCAACGCTGCGGGTATGGGAATGGGCGTCCAACGCGGTGATCATCGGCAGCTTTCAGTCGGTGCGCAACGAGGTGGACCTCGAGGCGGCGCGTCGGCATGATGTCACCGTCGTCCGCCGGATCAGCGGTGGCGGGGCGATGTTCGTCGAACCCGGGAATACGATCACCTACTCGCTGTACGTCCCGGAGTCGCTGGTGTCGGGGTTGTCATTCGTCGACTCGTACGCCTTCCTGGACGACTGGGTGGTGGGAGCGCTCAACGACCTCGGCGTGGCCGCGACGTACCAGCCGATCAACGACATCACCTCGCCTGTGGGCAAGATCGCCGGCGCCGCACAGAAGCGGCTGGCTGGAGGCGTGGTGTTGCATCACGTGACGATGGCGTACGACATCGACGCGGCGAAGATGCTGGACGTGTTGCGCATCGGCCGGGAGAAACTCTCCGACAAGGGCACGAAGAGCGCCAACAAGCGGGTAGACCCACTACGCAGCCAGACGGGGCTGGATCGCGCCGACGTCATCAGCCGGATGGTGGCGACGTTCCGCACCCGTTACGGTCTGGCGGACGGCGAACTCGACGGTGCGACGCTGGCCCGAGCTCGGCAGCTCGCCGAGACGAAGTTCACCTCGGACGACTGGCTCTACCGCGTCCCCTAACCCCCGTCGTGCACCTGATCTCCGTTTCCGCACCTGATCTCCGTTTCCGCATCTGATCGCGTCGTCACAGCATGTGGACACTTCTCGATCAGATGCACGACCGCACGCCGCAGGGCGGTTTCCGCATCTGATCGTTCTACCGTTCGCATCTTGAGATGTATCCAGACGCCGCTGCGGCGCGTTGACCAGCAGCGTTGCCATCACATCCGCATCTGATCGTCGCCATGAAAACGATCAGGTGACAAAACGGAGATCAGGTGCGGAAGCGGGGTGCGCTAGGGTGTGGTCGGCGACGGTGCTGGATGACACGCGTCGACCACGTCGAGGAGCCGACGGCGTAGCGCGGCGGCACGTTCGGCGAATTTACGCTGCGCCGCGGCGTACTCAGCCTTGCCCTCCCGCGTCTCTATACGCACCGGCTGGTATCCGAGATCGGCGAGGTCGTACGGGGAGGCGCGCATGTCCAGCACTCGGATCTCCTTGGCCAGCTCGAAGGCATCCGCGACCAACTCGCTCGGCGTGAGCGGACTGAGTTTGTACGCCCATTTGTAGAGGTCCATGTTGGCGTGTAGACAGCCGGGCTGTTCCAGCTGCGCCTGGTGCGATCGGGTGGGTTGCACGGTATTGCGGGGGCGGGCCGGCTCGGTGAAGAACCGGAAGGCGTCGAAGTGGGTGCACCGGATCTGGTGCGACTCGACGACGTCGTCGGTGCCGCGGTGTCCGAGCCGCAGCGGCCAGGCTTCATGCCGGACGTCACCAGGGGCGGTCCGGTACACCATGGCCCACTCGTGCAGTCCGAAACAGCCGGTGAACGCGGGCCGGGACGCGGTTGCGGACAGCAGGTCGCGCACCCACCGCAAGGTGTCCGCCCGCTCGGCGATGAACGCCGGGTCGAGGACGGTGCCCTCCGCCGTTGGGTGGTACCCGCGCCATTGGGCGTGCGGAGCGTCGCCGGCGAGCGTCACCCCTGGTCCAGGGTGCCAACGGCGGAGGCGGGCTGGGCGTTGACTGTAGTACGTAAACAGGAAATCTTCGACCGGGTGGGCCCGCCCTTCGTCGCGGCGGACGAGGTGCTGGCCGATGAGAGCGTTGACCCGTCGGGCGTGCGCCTCGGCGCGGCGTCGCCACTCGGGTTCGGTCAGGACCTGCACGTTCTCCAGCCTACGAGGACCCAAAGCGCGGGCCGGTGGATAGGGTGCCAGCATGAGAGACGACCCTGCGCAGCGGGCTGCCGCCAGTGCCAGCCGGGAGACCCCGGCCAGTGGACGGCTCGCGGTCCGGTCGGTCCTGGGTGCCGTCGCTCTGCTGCCTCTGCTGATCGCAGCGAAGACGCTGGTCGTTGCGGCCGGGCTGGTCGGGCCCGGCGTCGTCGGCTACCTCGTCGCTGGTCACCTCGGGGCGACGACCGGCTGGTTGGTGGCGGCCGGGTTGACCATCGGCGCGGCGCTCACCGTCGTCGCGTGTTACGCCGCCGTCGTGCGAACGTCGGACTCCGCTGCCATCGTCCATGACGTCGCCGGCGACGCGGGGGTGTGGGTCGCCGCGGGCTGGCTGGTGGCCATCGGCTGGCTGGTCGGCGACGCGGTGTCGACGACGGCCGCGGTGGCCGGTGTGCTGATCGCCGTGGCGGTTGTCGCGGCGCTGGGGGTCGTCGTGGTGTCGCGCCTCGACGCCGACGTGGTGACCGTCCTGCGTCGGCGCGCTGCTGGACGCTCTCGCCACCAACACCACGGCTCCTGAAACGCCCCCCAATCGGGCCGGGTGGATCGCCGGTTGAGCGGTGGCCACCAGGGCGACGCGACGTGCCGGCGAGTCCGGTTCGATCGCCGCCGTCGGTCCGAGATACTCTCCGTGCGTGCGTATAGCGAGGTTCACGACGGGTGACGACCCGCGATTCGGTGCGGTTGGTGAAGATCAGGACGGCCAGACTGTCCTCGCCGTTCTGGAGGGCGACCCGCTGTACAAGCCCATCCAGCTCACCGGCGAGAAGATAGCCCTGGACGACGTCCGGTTGCTGGCGCCGGTGATCCCGCGCAGCAAGGTGGTGGGCGTCGGGCGCAACTACGTGGAGCACGCCGACGAGCTGGGCAACGAGGTGCCGGCCGAGCCGTTGTTGTTCCTGAAGCCGAACACGTCGGTGATCGGCCCGGACGATCCGATCGTGTTGCCCGCGCACTCCGCGGAGGTGCACTACGAGGCTGAGCTGGCCGTCGTCATCGGTCGGATCGCCAAGGACGTCCCGGCCGAGCGCGTGCCCGAGGTCGTGCTCGGTTATACCTGCGCCAACGACGTCACGGCCCGTGACCTGCAACGTAAGGATCACCAATGGGCCAGGGCCAAGGGGTTCGACACGTCGTGCCCTCTCGGTCCGTGGATCGAGACCGACCTGGATCCCGCTGACGTCGCGGTGCGCTGCCAGGTCAACGGTGAACGTCGGCAGGACGGGCGGACGTCGCGGATGGTGTTCGACGTCGCCGCTCTCGTTTCCTACATCAGCGCGGCGTTCACCTTGCTGCCCGGCGACGTGATCCTCACCGGCACCCCGGCCGGTGTCGGGCCGATCAACGCCGGTGATCACGTCGTCGTGTCGGTTGAGGGTATTGGCGTGCTGGGCAATCAGGTGGTGGCCGCCGCCGACTGACGGTCCGGCGCCCCGGCAAGTGTTCGTGACAGTTCCATGTGTCGTATATGAACGTGAAGGTGATGTCTGTGACTGACGACCATGCGTCGGACGCGTTCGTGCTCGGCGACGTCGCTCCGAGCGACGTGCGGGTGCGGTTCTGCCCGTCGCCCACCGGCAACCCGCATGTCGGGTTGGTTCGGGCGGCGCTATACAACTGGGCGTTCGCCCGCCACTACGGCGGCACGTTCGTGTTCCGCATCGAAGACACCGATGCCTCGCGGGACAGCGAGGAGTCGTATGAGGCGCTGCTGGCGTCGCTGCGTTGGCTGGGCCTCGACTGGGACGAGGGCCCGGAGGCCGGGGGAGACCACGGACCGTACCGGCAGTCGCAGCGCTACGACACCTACCGCGACGTCGCGGCCCGTCTACTCGAGTCGGGTAAGGCGTACCACTGCTACTGCTCCACCGCCGAGCTGGAGGAGCGCCGGGAGGCTGCCCGGGCGGCGGGGAAACCCAGCGGCTACGACGGCCACTGCCGAGTCCTGACCGACGAGCAGGTGGCGGCGTTCCGGGCCGAAGGGCGCGAGCCGGTCCTGCGCATGCGTACCCCCGACGAGACCGTCACGTTCACCGACCTGATCCGCGGTGAGATCAGCGTCGACCAGCACAACCTTTTCGACTACGTCCTGGTCCGGGCCAACGGTCACCCGCTCTACACCCTGGTCAACCCGGTGGACGACGCGCTGATGGGGATCACCCACGTGTTGCGCGGTGAAGACCTGCTGTCGTCCACTCCACGGCAGATCGTGCTGCACGAGGCGCTGCGGGAGCTGGGTATCGCTGGCGGGCCGATGCCACGCTTCGCGCACCTTCCACTGGTGACGGGCGACGGCGGACGCAAACTGTCGAAGCGGGAGCCGGAGTCGTCGTTGCAGCTCTACCTCGACCGCGGCTTCCTGCGTGAGGGCCTGCTCAACTATCTGGCGCTGTTGGGCTGGTCGATCGGCGGCGACGAGGAAGTCTTCTCCCTGCCGGAGATGGTTGCGGCATTCGACGTCACCAAGGTCAATCCCAATGCTGCCCGCTTCGACCTGAAGAAGGCCGAGGCGATCAACTCCGCCTGGGTACGGCGGCTCACCGTCGACGATCTCGCCGAGCGAATGGTGCCACACCTGCAGGAAGCGGGGCTGTTCGCGCATCCGCCCTCCGAAGCGTCGTTGGAGCTGTTGCGGGCAGCGACACCTCTCGTGCAGGAGCGCATGGTGGTCCTCGAGGAGAGCGTCGGCATGCTGGGGTTCCTCTTCGCCGGGGAGGGGTTCGCGGTGGACGAGGCCGACGGTGCGAAGGTTCTCACCGACGCCGCCAAACCCGTGCTCGAGGCAGCCGCGTCGGCCCTGCGAGAGGCGGAGGTGTGGTCGACGGAGTCGATCGAGCAGGTCTTGCGGGCAGCGTTGATCGAAGGCCTCGGGCTGAAGCCGAAGCTGGCGTTCGGGCCGGTGCGGGTGGCGGTGACGGGACGTCGGGTGTCGCCGCCGTTGTTCGAGTCGCTGGAGCTGCTCGGCCGCGAGACGACGCTGGACCGCCTGGAGGCGGCGTTGAACTCCCTCCCTTAACCGCCCACTCCCATGATCATGAACACTTACCCGGGTGATAGCACGGATAAGTGTTCATGATCATGGGGCGGGGTGACGGGGCGGGGTGACGTACGTCGCGACGTGTCGGTTTGGAGCCTGAGCTGCCGGGCGGCTATTCTTACCGGGCGGATCAGGCGGCAGGCCCGCCCGATGCCCTTGGGGTATGGTGTAATTGGCAGCACGAGTGATTCTGGTTCACTTAGTCTAGGTTCGAGTCCTGGTACCCCAGCCACGTTCTTTGCGCCGTTCAGGGCACATTTCGATCATCTGAGCCAAGTTCCGGGGCGCACCAGAGGGCATGGAGTGCGGTCACGTCGGCATGGTCGTCCGGGCAGCGACACGATCAGGCGTCCGGCACAGCGCGCACCAGGCCGCTGGACCATGCCCAGCCCGCCACGCCGACGCGGTTGCGCACGCCCAGCTTCTGCTGGATGTTCGCGAGGTGGTTCTTCGCGGTGCCTGGGCTGATGAACAGCTCGGCAGCGATCTCGGCGTTGCTGTATCCCTGCGCGACGAGCCGTGCCACGTCTCTTTCGCGGTCGGTCAGCGCATCCAGCGGCACGGCACCGTCGGTCCCACTGCGCTGGTCCAACGGGCGCATGTGCCGCAGAAGCCGGACCGTGATCTGCGGGCTGATCAGCGTGTCCCCGGCGACGGCCGCACGTACCGCCTCGATCAGCAGATTCGGCCCGGACCGTTTCAACAGGAAACCGCAGGCGCCACTGCGCAAGGCCGTGTGCACATAGGTGTCGAGATCGAACGTCGTGACCACCACCACCCGCACCGGAGCGACCACCGACGGCCCGGCCAGGCGCCTGGTGAGCTCGAGTCCGTCCATCCGGGGCATCCGGATGTCGGCGAGCACGACGTCCGGGCGGAGCCGGCCAACCAGGTCGAGCGCCGCGACGCCGTCCTCGGCTTCGCCTACAACGTGCATGTCCGGCTGTGCGTCCAGCACCATCCGGAACGCACCGCGGATGGCTTCTTGATCGTCGGCGATGACGATCCGGGTGGTCATCGTGGGGCCTCCTTGTAGGTCGGGGCGCTGGCCACCAGCGGGAACCGGGCCCGGACCGCCCAGCCGCCGGCGATGGGCCCAGCGTGGAACGTGCCTCCCATGGCCTCCACCCGTTCGGATAAACCGGGCAGCCCGAGCCCGCCACTGCGGCCGGGCTCGACGGCCGGCGCCCCTGCGCCCTCATTGCGCACCACCACCTCCAGCTCGTGGGCATCGTGGTGGACGGCGATCTCGACGGTGTCCGACGACGGGGCGTGCCGGCGGATGTTCGTCAGCGCCTCGACGACGACGCGATACACCGTGCCGGCCAGCTCGCGCGGCACCCGCAACGCCAGAACCGGATCCACCGACAGATGGACGACGGCCGAGCTAGTGCTGCCGAACCGTTCCGCCAACTCCGGCAGTTCGGCCATACCGGGCAAGGATCTGTTCTCGGCGTCGGACCGCTCCGGGTTTTCGGCGCCTCCGCGGAGCAAGTGCACGGTTCGGTCCATCGACGTCATGGCGCGCAGGCCGGCCGCCTCGATCCGGCGCAGCACCGGGTGGGCCGGGTGAGTGTCGTCGATGATCACTTGGGCGGCCTGCGCCTGGGCGATCATCTCGCTGACGTCGTGTGCGACGTAGTCGTGTAGGTCGTGCGCGAGGTCCAGCCGCTGTGCCTGCCGGGCGGCGGCGACCGCGCTCGTCCGGCGATCGTCCAAGTGGCGAAGGTAGACGCTGATCGCGGCCGCCACGATGGGCCCGAGCGCCCAGAAGGCCACGGCATAGAGCGACTCTTCCGGTGAAAGCTGATCGGAGTCCGCGGGGCCGATGATGCGCAGCACGCCGACGGCCGCCGCGAGGCCGGCCGAGGCGCCGGCGATGGCTGCCGAACGGACGGGCGCCCATCGGACGACCATCCCCACCAGCACCCACAGCAGCACGGTTTCGACGACGGCCAACGGTGGCATGCCCGGCCAGTCCAGTAGCCGATGGCCGACGGTCGCCGCACCCGACACCGCACCGGCACCGCCTACGAGCCATGGCAGCCACGTCTTGGAGAGGGGCCACCAGAACATCACGACGGCTGCCGCTGCCGTCGTCGTTGCCAGCGGCCGGGCCCACGGAACAGCGACGCCCCACCCGCACAGTGCGGCGACCAGTACCGAACAGCCAGCACCCCGGAGCACACGGTGGGAGACGGCGTGCCTGTATGATCCGTGGATCATTGGTCTCGCCTCGATGCCGCCGTGTTAGTCATCAGTCTGAGCCTACTGGCAGGCGGGTAGCAGGACCTGTGCCGTTCGGCATATTTCCGGTGGTCAGCAGCGCTTGATACGGGCCGGACGGCATCTGGTCGCGCGAACGATCCACGCGAAGGCTAGAGGTGTGAGCGGGAACGACCCGCGTCGCACTCGGAGGTACAGCATGATCGATTCCACATCCGCCGACGCCGGGACTGGCTCAGCGCACGCAGGGACCGGTGAGCCCGAGCCGGGGCACGCCAGGACCGGTGAGCCCGAGCCGGGGCACGCCGAGGCCGAACCACCTCGCGGTCCGATTCGCAGGGCCTTGGGCAGTTGGCGGTCGTGGGCAGGCTACGCCGCGGCCGTCTGGTCGTTCGGCTACGGCGCACTAGGGCTGCTGTGGACCTTGGGGGTGCCGGGGTTCCCGTTCGGCGAAGGCGACGCGCCCGGAGCCCGGCACCACTCGATGCTCGGCGAGGCGACCGCAGCTGGGGCCGGGCCGTGGATCGCTGTTCTCGGGTTCGCGGGTGGGCTGGCCGGAATCGGCCTCGCCCGGGCCCGCGCACGCGGGACGCTCCGATCGTCGTTGATCGCCTCCGGCTGGATATTCGCCGTCGTCCTCATCCTTTTCATCCCGGACCACCGGGTCCTGATGACGATCGCTTACACGCCGGCGATCCTGGCCCTTCCGTTCGGCTGGCCACCGATGGGGGCTGGTGAGTTCTTCGCACTGCTCTACCCGTGGACCAATCTCAACCTGGTTCTGTGCGCTCTTGGCGGAGTGCTCTTCGCCGCGGCTACCGTGGCGTTCCACCTTCGTACGCTCCGCGCCTGTCCGCGGTGCGGCCGGCGCCCGGGCGCCACCGAGAGTTGGACCACACCGGCCGCCGCGGCACGGTGGGGCCGCTGGGCCGCGTACACGGCGGCACTCGTTCCGTTCACCTACGCGGTGGTCCGGTGGCTCTGGGCATTCGGCGTACCGTTCACCGTCTCGCGCGAGTTCCTCGATGAGCTGCACGAGGACGGCCTCGTCTGGGCCGGAGCCTATCTGGCGACGTTGGGTGCCCTGGGCGGGATCCTCACCCTGGGTTTGGTGCAGCGCTGGGGTGTCATCTGGCCCCGGTGGGTGCTCGGCCGAGCCGGCAGGCGGGTGCCCCCGATGTTCCCGATCATGTTCGCGTCGATCGTCGCCGTCGCGCTGGCTTCAGCAGGGATGGTGATGGTCCGGCTCACCGACTGGACCGATCCGGAGGCCGTCGTCAGTAATCCGGGTGTCCTGTGGCCGCTCTGGGCCGTTGCTCTCGGTGCCGCCGCGCTCGCTTACCACTTCCGTACCCGTGGAGCGTGCCGGCGTTGCGGCACGCACCCGTTGATGTAGAACCCGCAGGCACAGTGGAGGGCTTCCCCGCGTCGCCGCCGTTGCACTTCGCGTAGATCCGCAGTAGGCCATCGACGGAGTGTCCGGCCCAGTTGGCGACCCATTCCGCCGGCACGCCGGCGTTGAGCCAGGTGGACACGGCTCAGAGCGAAGGCCAGTCATATGACAGATGCGGTGTTGTTGATCTTGTCGGAGGCTAAGGTTTCTTAGTCAGACCGGCGGTTGCGGCTCACGAGGCGGCTAATCGTCATCAGTGCAAGGGGAGACGAAACATGTCCAACAAACCCAGGTCCAGGATGGCTGCGTGTGTGCTGGCCGTCGTCATGATGCTCGGTGTCGGGGCTGTTGCTGCTCCGTCGGCGGGAGCGAGTTCCGCCTCGGGTAAGGCCGTCGCGGCCGCGACGGTGACGGCGGGAGCGGTCACCGGACACGTGGCGCCGGCCACGATCTGTCCGTACGTGGTCACGGCGACGACGCCCCGGTACCGATATAACCGTGGGCCCGAACACGACGGATACTTCTCCAAGGGGCAACGGCTCAACGCGGATCCGAATCCAACCGCGACCAAACGGCTGAGGACAACCCAGAAAATCGGAAACAACCACTACTACGTGGATGCTCGTCACGTTAAACGAACTGGCGACCAGTGCCGGGCGTAGTTGCTGAGTCAGCGTAGCCGTTGGGGCAGGTCCACGATCTTCTGACCACTCGTGCGATGGCGTTTGATTCGGCGTCGGAATGAGTGGGGATGAGGTTTCGCGGGCGCTGCCCCATTCGGTGTTTGGTCGGCTGGTTTTCACACGAGTGGGTTCGGTCGGTGAGACGGCGTGAAGAACGGCCGCTTGTCACCTTCTTCCGGCGGCGGAGGTCCGTCGAGTGCATGGGGCTGGTTTCGCGGGCTGAGGTGTGCGTAGTTGCACATGCCAGTCGTGTGACAGATGCGGTGTTGTTGATCTTGTCGCAAGCTGAAGTCGCTTAGTCAGACCGGCGGTTGCGGCTCACGAGGCGGCAGGTGCCAGCAATGCAAGGGGAGACGAAACATGTCCAACAAACTCAGGTCCAGGATGGCGGCGTGTGTGCTTGCCGTGGTCATGACGCTGGGCGTCGGGGCGGTTGCAGCTCCGTCGGCGGGAGCGAGCTCCGCTTCGGGCAAGGCGGTCGCGGCCGCGACGGTGACGGCGGGAGCGGTCACCGGAGACGTGGCGCCGGCCATGATCTGTCCGTACGTGGTCACCGCGTCGAAGACTCGCCGTTACTTTCATTGGGACGGCGGCGGTTACAACGGGCATTTCACCAAGGGGCAACGGATCAATGCGAACCCCACGATGGCGCCCACCAACCGGTTGAGAACAACCGTCTCATACGGCAACGGGAACTACTGGGTGGATGCTCGGCACGTTAAACGAACCGGCGACCAGTGCCGGGCGTAATCGCTGAGCCTGCGTACCCCGGCTAACCGGGTGCGGCCATTAAGGCGCCTGAGACTAAGTCAGGCCGAGTTTCGTCACATCTTTCGCACTCCCGGATATCCAACCCAGTGAATGGAGATTACTTGAAAGCCCACGCGATAACTCGAAGTGCATTGACGTCGTTCCTCGCCTTGACCTGTGTGCTCGCGCTCGCGACCCCTGGCGCGGCGGTTGCGGGTGACGAGGACGCCGAGGATCAACTCCCGATGAGCGAAGAAGAGTTCGTCGCTGGAGCCATGGAGGTCGGTGGTCTTTCCGAGGCTGACGCTCGTGATGCCTACCACGATCCCGACGTGGTGCTGACTGTGCCGGTGGAGGTCGTAGCCGAAGACTCTGTGGAGAGTGAGACCGTCGACTCGCCGACCATCAAGGCGACGTACCGCGGGTGCACGCTGACGGCTCGGCGGGACGCCAACAACCTGGCCGGTCACCGGCTCTTCCGACTAACTGTCGAAAAGTACTGGGAAGGCAACGGCTCGACGGTGCGCAACGTCTCACACGACTGGAGTCACAGCACGACGACTCTTGGCAGGGTCGGCGGCTGGAGTTTCGACCGCCTCACCGAGTCTGTTGGCGAGTACCGCTCCTGGCGAGGCATCGCGAGGGGCCGCCACTACAGCGCCCGGAGTGGCCGTTGGAGCGCCTGGCCTGAGTCCAGAACTCTCCAGGCGCGGTTGATGACCAGGGCGGACGGCAGCTGGACCACTGATCGTGGCGACGGTAAGTGCTGGTAGTCATGCTTAAACTCGCTGCCCACCGGTTCCGGCGACGTGCTTCTGCGAGCGGGTGAACCGGCGATGATTGTTGGGGGTAGCGGCTGAGGCTGCCGGGTAACCGTTCGGGCGCGTCCGCGACGCATTCCGACTATCTGTGCCAAGGCGCTGACCGGGGTTCTGGCGTAGATGGTGGACATGGGTCGCGGACGTTGCCGTGGGCGGTGTTGTTCTTGGTTGAACGTTGCCGTATGCGGCGCCACGTACTAGTCGTGTGACGGATGCGGTGTTGTTGATCTTGTCGCAGGCTGAGGTTTCAGGTTAACCAGGCGGTCGCGCGGCTCACGAGGCGGCAGATCGCCACCAGTGCAAGGGGAGACGGTACATGTCCAACAAACTCAGGTCCCGGATGGCCGCATGTGCGCTCGCCGTCGTCATGACATTAGGAGTCGGTGCTGTTGCCGCTCCGTCCGCCGGGGCGAATTCCGCCTCAGGTAAGGTCGTCGCGGCCGCGTCGGTGACGGCAGGAGTGGTCACAGCCGACGTCGCGCCGTCCTTGATCTGTCGATTTGAGGTCACCGCGGGGCAGACTCCGCGCTACACCTACTCCAGTGGGAGTAGGCACAATGGCAACTTCTATAAGGGACAGCGAATCAACGCGAATCCCACTCTCTCTTCCACCAGGCGGTTGAGGACGACAATTCCGCACGGCAACGGCCACTACTGGGTTGAAGCTCGGCACGTCAAGCGGACCAACGACGACTGCTGGGCATAATTGCCGAGCCTGTCGCACAGCTGTGGGGCAACGGCTGAATACGAATCCCGCTATTTCTGATGTCCAGGCGTTGAAAGCGGTGATCATGTATGGCGATGAGAATCACTGGGCGGGAACTCGGCACGTCGATCCGACCGGGACGCAGTGCTCATCGCTCAGTCAGCTCCGGTCATAGCGTCCAGCGGCGGTAACATCGCGCGGGCGTCGTGACCGGCGAACCACAGTCCCATCACGAAGGCGGCGGTTGCTTCGGCGTAGCGTGCCCGGGCCAGGTCGCCCGCTCGGATCGCTTGCGCTCCGGCGTCCGCGACAAGGCCCGATACCAAACGGACCGCGTTTTTGTCGTTTCCGCAGACCGGGACCAGCGTGTCTTGTCCGTCGAACTGGCGGGTCGGCGTCGTCCAAACCTCGGCGGCGAGAATGTTGAACGCCTTAACGACCCTGGTTGAGGGCACGGCTTCCGCGACCGCCTCAGCAACCGCGGTGGTGGCCAGTACAAACGAGTCCGGAGGTGCGGTAAAGGCGTCGTAGCCCAGCGCGTTGGTGCAGTCGATGACGATCTTCCCGTCGAGCGAGCCGCGAGCGGCCGCGCCCTGAGCAACCACTGGCGCGGTCCGCCCCGGCACGGCGAGCAGAACGACCTCCGCATCGGGAAGTCCGTCGTCGATGGTGCCACCGCGGGCGCCTATCTCGGTGCCGACCCTACTTCCCTCTGCCGGGCGGCGCGCGCCGATATACACCTCGTGGCCCGCCTCGACCCACTTGGCGCCCAGGGCGCGGGCCATTTTGCCGGCGCCGATTGTTGCGATGCGCATTGAGTTCTCTCTTCCGTCTTGACGATGTCATGAACAACGTAGGAGAGTCGTTATGCACTCTTGGGTGCGTAACAACAATGGTGGAGTAAGCCATGACGGTCGAATCAACGGGGGCAGTGGAATTCGAGGCCTACGGCCCCTTCGCTGCTGACTGCCCCGCCCGCGCCGCATTGGACCTCTTTGCGTCTCGGTGGCTTCCGGTGGTCGTGTGGGCTCTGCGCAATGGTCCGATGCGCCCCGGAGAACTCCAGCGGACGATTGGTGGCATCCGTCATAAGGTGCTGACCGACAACCTGCGGCGCATGGAAAATGCGGGACTGGTGATTCGACGACGGTACGCTGAAGCACCGCCCCGGGTGCAGTATGAACTGACCGAGGCCGGGCAGGATCTCCTCGAACCGATTCAGGCCGTCGGCGTCTGGGCGTACCGCCATGCCACTACCCTCCAGGCGATGCACGCCGAAGAACCTGATTGAGGCTGCTGCGGAGGCCGGACGGTTCGCCCGCCGGGCACCCGGCTACGCATTGTTGCAGGTCACGAAATGATTCGAGTAGGAAGAGCGTGTTGGTCCCCGGGTTTTCCTCTCGCACCGACGTTCTGAAGCGTGATCTAGGTGCACGGTGGCCAACCCGGGCGGTTGGGGTGAGCGCCCAGGCCGTGAGGTCAGCCGCGGCGCTCCCCATAGACGTCTGGGAGTGTCTGGGATTCGCGACACCGTGCGACGGACGCCTTCATCGTGAAATCGGTTGGCTGTCATCACCATGCGTCGGATCACAGTTTCGACGTGACCCGATGGTTGGCGTCGATGGCGCAGTCGACCATTCACGACGACGTTTGATATCGGCAAAAGGAGGAACAGCCATCGAGATGGCGATTGTGTGCGCAGCCGCGCCGTCGACACATAACGCCGGCCCAGCACATTGACGTCGTGGTGGCCCGTGGCCACCACACGTGACAGCTCAGATGTACACAGGGGAGAACACATGCAGGTGAAGAAGAAACTTATCCGCGCTATCGCGCCGTTCGCACTCGCGGGCGCCATGGTGCTAGGCGCCGCGGCGACAGGAATGGCCGATGCTGCCCGAAACTGGGACTACCAGTACTCCATCGTGCAGAACAATGGAGTTCGGGTGTTCTACTACAAGGCCTCAGACGGGGACGTGGTGGTGGGCGTCGCCTACGTGGGGGAGAGCTTCCACGGAACGGAGGCCGAGCTGGCCGAGGCTATCGTGCAGGTGCACGTAGAGGGCTCGGACCAGGGCGACGGTGGGGGCTCTGGAGATGGCGGCTCCTCGGGCGGCGGGGGCGCCGGCGGGGGGCCAGGCGGCGGGGGCGGGGGGAGCGGCACTGGCGGCGGCGGCGGAGGTACCGGTGGTGGTAACAACGGTAACGTCGACGTTGGCGACCCCGAGATGGTCCAGGAGTGATCGCGGCTAAGCCCTGAGCGCCAGCACATTTATGGGCGGCGGTCCGCCGAGTGGGTGTGTATCCGCCATGTCAGGTTGCGACGGGGCCGTTAGGTCATGATGTAGCGCATGCCGGGCCGGGATTTGGACTCCCTGGTCCGGCATGCGCTACTTGTTTTTGCGGCTCAACCGGCTGAGTTTGATGTCGCCTTTCCGCCGCCCTGGAACCTCGCGCCGATGTCCTTACCCGGATCACACGGCTGACCCGCAGAGCTGTGTGCGCAGCTAAGCGCCCCCATCCGGATGGTCCAAGAAGGCGCGCAGCACACCAGGCGGCTCAGTTGCGGCCTTGCCGGGCTAGATGCCTGAGGGCGTCGTGCTACCTCTGGAGGGCCGCTCCGGGGCGCACTAGGAGCGGCGCCTGAAACCCACCCACGTGGTCGGCCGAAACGTTGCCGTGCGCGGCGCCACTGACAGCCACGTGAAAGATGCGGTGTTGTTGATCGTGTGGGTGGCGTCTGTGCGTAGAGAGAGGCGGACAAACTTTCAAGATCTCGCACTTCTCCGCACGAGTCGCTTTCGGCCACCGATCCAGCTGGGCCGGCGTGATCTGCTTCCGCGCACCCAACGTGAGCTCCATCCATCACAGATCCCACGCGGGCATCCTCAGATGAGTCAACGCGGTGGTTTGGAGCCTGGCGCCCAGTCGGGTAGAGTTTCCGACGGCGTCAGGAGCATGACTATGGCGCATGGCCCCGTTGTGTAGCGGCCTAGCACGCCGCCCTCTCAAGGCGGTAGCGCGGGTTCGAATCCCGTCGGGGCTACCACTGGTAGATCGCCCCTCACCTGCGGAAACGCGGGGAGGGGCGATCTTGTTGTGTCCGGCGGTCACCGGCTAGAAACGGGTTTCTACGACTGTCTGTGCCAAATACGTGCCAAAGTTTTCAGGGGCTTGGAGATCGGCCGAGGGCTTGATCGATCTTGGCTCGGTTGCGCTGAGCTTCGCCGTCGATGCACTTGGCGTACGTGGCGAGGAGTACGTCGACGGAGTGGCCTGCCCACTCGGCAACTTGGGTTGCCGGGACGCCGGCGTTGAGCCATGTCGACACTGCTGCGTGGCGCAGATCGTAGGGCCTGGCAGCGACGTGAGACGTTCCGGCAATCTCGCCGAAGACGGCTTCGCGGGCACGCGCCCAGGTTCGGGTGACAGTAAGGACGGGGAGGTGGTCGGCGTTGCGCTGGCCGACGAAGAGTCGCCCGTCCGCCGTCGTGCCGAACCGTTTGATGTGGCGGTGGAGCAGCGCGGTGAGTTCCGGCGGGCACGGTACGGTGCGGGTTTCGCCGATCGCGCGTTGCTTGAGTTGGCGATTGTCGCGTTTATCTCCGGAGTTGGTCCACTCGCTGCCAGCGTGAGGTCTCGCCCGTTCGAGATGGATTTCGCCCCAACCCTCAGCTGGCAGGGTCAGATTCTGCTTGGAGAGCCCGGCAGCTTCTTCCGGACGCAGGGCGGCGAAGTACAGACACGCGTAGAACGCAACAAGATGTGGTGCCCGCGTGTCTACGGCTGTAAGGAGCGCCCGAGCTTGTGCGGGGTTGGCGACCCGGCGTCGGTCGACGGCCTGAACGGTGCGAGGTGGTTTCCATTTGAGCGCCGGTATGGGGTTGGTGGCGAGGATTTCACGTTCGATGGCGTACTCGACGGCGTTGTGCAGGATTCGCCGCCACCGGGAGACCACGCTCGGTGCGCGTGGGGTGCCGTCCAGACATGTGGCGATGTCGTCGAGAACTTTCCGCAGCACCTGCGGGTCGCTAATGGCTGATACTGACCGGGTGTGTCGGCTGGCCCAACTCAGGGCGTCCGTAACTTGTCTAGGCTGGTTCGAGCCATCCCGCCGGCCGGTGTTGAACGCAAACCGCTTCAGCGCAGACCGAAGCTGGACCCCGTCGGGCCTGCCGCGGTCGGTCGTGAGCATCGAGCAGGTGACAGCGGTCATTGCTTCGGCGACCGTGCGGCGAGTCGTGGCCGCCGACTTGGGCCACTTTGCGTCGACATAGTCACAGGCGAACTCGTACCAGGACATGTTCTCCTGGGTTTGCCTCATCGACACCGGCAGGCCGGAGGAGACGTAAAACGCCTCACCCTTCCGCGCGGCCGCCATCAAGGCCGCTCGAAAGCTCTCCGCCTGTGCCCGAGTCCGAAACGATTCTCTGAATCGTTTCGTTTCGACGCTCCAGCGGACGTAGTGACTGGTTACGCGCTTGCCTTTGTAGACCTCGGTCTTCCAGATACGGACGTTGTATGTGGTGAGCATCAGGCTTGAAGCTCCGTCCGTCCCTCGAGCCAACGCTCGAGGTCGTCACGGCGGATTCTGATTTCGCCGTTTGGAAGTTTGAAGCACGGGGGCGCGGTCTTCTTGGCGCGCCACTCGTAGAACGTGGACCGGGAGATGCCGAGTTCTTCGCAGATGTCGGCCACCGTGAGATGTCGACGGGGTTGCCGGTGGGTAGGTGAATGTATGGCCGCCATGGCAGTGTCCCTTCTGTGCCCGCTTGGTCTGATCGCTGGTCAGAGCCCAGCTGCGCCCACTTGCGAACATGGCTTTCACCTGCGGTTATGCAGTTCTCGAGGGCGTGGTGGGGCGGTGTTGAGCTCCGATCGGGGAGGCCGTAGGGCCTGGACGTCGCTCGTCGTGTCCGTGAGACGACTGCGGCGGCCGCTGTGGCAATGTCTTTGCCGACGTCGTCGAAGACGCTCGTGCAGGTGTCGCGAGTCAACGCGTCAGGTGAGTGGCGGGGCCGCGCTTGAATGACCTTCATAACGAGCTGTACGTGCCATCTTCGCGTCTCAGATCCGGGCACTGGATTCCCAGTTCGCAGCTGCCTTCGTCCTTGCACTTGCAGCGTTTGTAGGTACTCACTTGCCCTCCTTGCCGTTCGGGACTCCCGGCTCCCGTACCGGCAGGGAGGCGTCTCTGGGCGCACGCACACTGTGGTTGGGCCCTCGGAGGTTCGGCGCGAGAGGTCGAATCGTAGGCGCTGCGACGATTGCGCCCGGACCATGTGCGGTCAAGTCCCTGGGAGTGGTGTAGTGCCCCGATGATCCTTTGTTGGGTTGGACGCTGAGGACGAGGACTGGGTCGGGTGTCACCTCCGTGGTGGTGTCGGTGACGGGGGTGAGGGGGCGTCGGGCGAGGACTTCGAGGCCGAGGTAGCGGCGGCCTTCGGCCCATTCGTCGATCTGCTCGGCCAGCAACGCGCCGACGAGGCGCACGATCGCGTCGCGGTTCGGGAAGAGCCCGACGGCGTCGGTGCGGCGGCGGACCTCCTTGTTGAGCCGCTCGGATGGGCTATTTGACCAGATCTTCCGTCCGCACGTCTTTGGGGAAGCCGGTGAATGCCAGGATGTCAGCACGCGCGGCGTCCAGGCGTTCGGCGACGTAGTCGCCCCAGCCGGTCGAACTGGGGCTGCACGCTCGCAGTGTCGGGCTGGTCGTAGACGCCAGTGCAGCATCGCTTCGGCCGCGGGCTACATGCTCTTCGGGCAGATGCTCATAAGATTCGCCGCGTAGTCAGCGCGGCAGCGTTGCCAGGTGGCGCCGGGCAGGTTCGCCGTGATCGCCTCGACCAAGTCGGCGTGCGCGTCGGAGGTGACCAGCTTGACGCCGGCCAGCCCGGGGGCGACGAGGTCGGCGAAGAACTCGCTTGTACGCCGCCCCGGTCTCGCTGGTGGCCACCCGCATGCCAAGCACCTCACGGTGCCCGTCCTCCCGGTAGCGCTCGGGGCTACGGCGTTGACGACTCTGCCGCCCTCGCGGAAGGCCGTCGGGGTGGGCCGTGGGACCGCGACGTCGAGATCGTGAAGCTGCCGCCACCGAGAGCCAGGGTCGTCGTCAGCCACGTCCGACAACGAACGTGTCGACGGCAGTGGCGCAACATGCGATTGCCGGGCGGTCGACCGCTTGTGTTGCATGCCGGTGGGACAATATCCGGCATGGATGTAGCGGCTCTCGTTGTGGCGATCGTGGCGGCGTTGTTCGCCGGCGCCGCTGTTTCGTCGCTCAGCGCCACGGCGAAGCACAGGTCAAGGCGGCGAAGGGATCCGCCGAGGCCTCCCAGCGGTCGGCGGACGAAGCTCGACGGGCGGCGGACGCCACGGAGGCAGCCGTGGCGATCGAACACGAACGGCGGCGAGATGAGACCCGCCCGCGGATTCGGGTGTTCATCATCAACCGCACGGGCTTGGTTCGCGTGTGGAACGGTGGCCAGGCCACATTGGCGGTCGACCTGGAGTTGGCGCTTCCGTCAGTCGACGTTAATCCGGGGATAGGCTTCGGGCGCTGCGCCGACGGCAACCCCCCGAAACATCGCAGGCGTTCGAGTACAGCAGTCCACGAATCAAGCACCGATTCGAGAGAGTGCAGCCGGGCATATACCGGGGCGCACTTGAGGACAACCCCTACCTTGTCGGAATCGACCGCCCGCCGAGGATGCTTGTGACGCTGCACGCCGTGGACGGCACGGAGTGGCCAGCGAAGTCGATCACTCCAGAGATAGTCGAACAGGTGCCACCCGACGCGGGCGGACGTGTCCCATAACGAACGATTCCGGACGGGGCGAGGGCGTGCGGATCGAGGAAGATTTCTGGGACGCGGCGAAGGGTCAAGGTCGAGTTGGTCGGGACCAGCCGCAACACCGCTGCCGCATCCGGCTACTCAGGACGTTTATGTCGATCGGTGCGTTGGCTGGGGCGGTTCTGGTGCCAGGTCTTGATGGTTGACGGCCACCACAATGGCCCTACTGATGGCCAATAGTCAGGTTTGGGCATCTGGTCGCGGTGAAGGTAGCTAGAAACGGTGCCTCGTGTGACACCAAGGTGCTCTGCGACCCGTGCTACATCCCAGATCTCATCTTCACCGCCCGGCACGCAAACGAGCCTAGAGTACAGGCTAGTCATGTACAGCTGGCTCATGTATGGTCGGGTGGATGCAATAGAGAACTGCACAGCGGGACCGCCCGGAGTTGGCCCTCCGAACGGTCCCTTGATCCACCACCTGAGCTAGCAGGAGGTAGACCCAATGGGTACGGTACCTGACCCTGCCTGCCTCGGCATCGAGCCGAGCGAGGAACCCGTCGTACTGACATGGCCGAACGGCGTCCGGCAGGCGACAGTTGCCCCGGACCGCGTGCGGCGAGGCCGGCTGTTAGCCGAGGCGGTTGCCGATGCGCTCCGCTAGGACGTGTGGACAGTCCGTTCGCGTTTCCTCTCGTCCCGGTCAATCGAGGTCGGCGCGATGAGTACCACGCGGCGGCGTTACGTGTGTTTGGCGCAGTGGGATGGTTGGTTCTGGTCGGCTTCGTGTGGCTGCCCGCCTGTGGTGTCGAAGGCCAGGACTCTTGCTCGGTGTGCGGAGCGGCAGAGGCATGCCCTGTCTGCTTCGTTGGGTATTCCGGCGGATCAGGTCGACATGGAGATTTGCCCTGTTCTGCCGCAGGCAGCACTCGAGCGCTTGAACAGGAGCAAAGAGCTGCGTGCAGCTGCGGCCTGGGCGAATCATGCCTCCGCGATTGAGGTTCGGGCTGCAGCACGGGCGCTGGTCGATCACGGACTGTCATTGCGTGACATCGGTTGGCTTCTCGGAGTCTCATTCCAGCGTGTTCATCAGTTGATCAATTCCTGATGGGGCTAGACGGCGCGGCGCCCTTCTGGTGAGGGTCTCGTCGTCCGGCGTCCGTGAAGAAGTGCCTTTGAGCTGGGCTGATTCGTGCCGGTGAGCGTTTCGGTGAGTTCGTCGGTCAGCGCTTCGGCCAACGGCTCGGTGATGAGTGCCGACTGTGCTTTCGCAGCGTAGGCGATCGCGAGACACGGGTGACGTGGGCGAGGTTCCGCCGCGACGGCCGTGTCCAAGGAGACCTCCTGGGAGGTTCGGCATGTCTGGTTCTACGTCGAACAGAGTGGGTGTCGGGGACATTTTCACCGATGACGGCTTGCGCGCCGCTCTCACACGCGTGATGGATGGGGAGGGATGGGACAGCCCAGTCGGCCACTTGGTGGTGGACGCACTTCGGGCAATGTCGCACCGGTGGACGGTGCCGCACGCCGATGTGGTCGATCCGCATCGGCTTGATCACTTGGTCGGTCTGGCGTGGGAGATGCTGGTGACCTACCCAGAGAAGGTCGTCAGTGCCCGCTCCCCATGGGGGATGATCAACGTTGCGCTGTGGCACCGAGCATGCTCGGCGGCGCTTGCCGACGAGCTCGGAGTGTCAGAGCGGCACGCACGTCAGCTTATGCAGTCCAATGTTCGGTCGCGGTTGCAGGCTGGCGCACTGCATACGACGGTCCGTCTAGGCGAGGGAACCACGTTTGAGCATGCCTCAACGGCGCCGGCGGGGGTGAAGGACCCTGTCGGTGACGAGGCTTTGGGCAACGTTCAAGCCGAACCTACGGAGGACTGGGACGAGGCGTTGCGTTTGTTGCAGACCGAACTCATCGAAGCAGGTGTTCCACCGCAACAGACCGTAGAGGCGATCCAGCAGGTGATCGAGGTCATCGCGGCCGCACATTCACGCTCCTACATGCACACCGAGGTGTATCGCTCACCGCACCTAGAGGGCCTCGACCATGCGCAGAGAAGAGCCCTGGCTGAGCTGTTGATCGGTACCCGGCGCGGTGGTGCAGCGGACTCGGCGTGGTGGACATTGCGCTGCCGACTGGCTGATGGGGAACGGCCGCAACTGCGGGCTTACCCGAAGTTCGCCGCACGAGTGGCGAAGTTCGCTGCACCCTTCGTAGACGGCAGGAAAGCCGACGCCGAGCTTCGGGTCAGTGCATAAGGCCGGTCCAGTGTGCGGTCGTCGAGTACTCCCTGACAAGACAGACACGGATTTCTGCTAGGTGCAATGGGAGGAGCGGTGGGCTATCGCCCGGATGTGACGGCCGTGATCACAGTGGACCAGCTCGGCGATGCTACGACGACGATCACTTCACCAACAGGACAGGTGAGTGTCGATAGGGCCGACGCCTGGAAGCATCTGGCTCAGATGGCGTCCGACGCCGGGCATCCGTTGCTGGTCCGAACTGTCGACGAACACGGCCGCGCATACCGTGACGTCGTCCACGCCGCCCCGGCCCCACGGCCCGAGTATGCGGCTGTTGACGACGGCGCCGCATCCCCCGAGGAGGACGGTTCGACCCCCGCAGAGTCTCGGAACAGCCAACGTGAGCAACGAGAGGATGCAAACCGCGACGTGGACCTACCGGCGGTTCAGCGGCGGAGACGAATGCTGCCGCCTCCGCGGGCCACCGAGAACCAGAACGCTGGTTCAAAGGAGGTGGACGAGGCAGAACACGAGCCAGTGGTCGACGAGTTGCCCGCGACAGGCGAGGTGCCCGAGCCGGTGGCCGTTTCGTGTTCTGAAGACGAGGACAGCGTTTACCAAGGCGCGAGAGCCGAGTCATCCGATGGCCGGACGGAAGCAGCGGTCATGGCTTGTGCATCGGCGGTGCTCTTGGCCTGCACGTTGGCCATGGTCGTCGTCGGCAAACTGGACCCGCCTGGGGAAAAGCATCTCGCCGCCGCGGTAGCGGTGGCGTCCGAGGTGGATTCCGTCCCCGGCCGTGTTCCGCCTGGCTTCTCCGGCGAGCCAGTGTGGCAGCTGGATGTCGCTCCCGGGACGGCACCAGTGACTGGCGACTCCGAACTTGTCGCCGCACACGCGCGCGACGGCCATGTCCGCCTGGTGGAGGCGGCCACCGGCACCGTCGTATGGGAACACGAAGCTCGCACCGACGCAGGGTCGTTGTTCCTGGTCCGGATCGATGGCAACGACACAGTGGTCTGGCAACGCGCACGTGAACTTGTCTTTGGCACCCCCGCCAAGGGCGACGTCCCCGTCGTGCAACGAACCGGGCCGCGTGCGCGGGTGAGCAACGCCGGTGACGCTGTATTGGTCTCTGACCCCGAAATGCCGGGTCGCGTGTGGGCGCTCAACGCGTCCGGGCTTGTCGAGGTCGGAATCGGTGAGGGCCAGACGGCCATGGCCGCAGTTGATGGTGTGGTCGTGTCGTCGGACGGCACCGCCGTGTTGCAACGCACGCCAGTGCACGGGGGCCGGACCGAGGTAGTCGCTTTGGACAGCCCGGAAGGGATGGTCATCCGCAGATGGGCCGGAATGGCCGGCAACACCGTGACCGTCGTCTGGAACCGTCCTGGACAGAACGACGACGACCGTGACGTCGTGGTCATGACCCACGATGCCAGCAGCGGGCAGGAAATCGCTTCGGCTCGAGCAATGTGGGCCGACGTCAGGCACGCCCGATTGACCTCAGGCCAGACCGCGTCACCGCCGAGCATCGCGCTAGGACCGGTGACGCTGAGGCTGGACGGCACGCGCGAGGCGGCAGTTGAACCGGAGACCACATGGCACTGGCACACCGAACGCCACGTCTGGGGCGTCCGTGACGACGGGCACATCATGCGGATCGACCCAGCCGGTGACGTCGAGGTGTTACCTGCAGACACGCCAGCGCCGCTCGGAGTGACCGCCGACGGCGTAGCCGTGACCGTCGTCGGCGGCACCGCATACGCATTGGCACCAGAGAACGGCACAACGACCGAGACAACCAGGAACGGTGATCGGCAATGAACAATCCACGATTTGTGTCAGGGCCTTGGGAACATGTCTGGGCCGCCAAGAACCGAGGCGGTGGATACTTGACCGCCTACGAAGTCGCGACCTGGACGTGGCATGTCTATGGCTCCGGCCGGGAAGCCGTTCCTGCGGTCACTCGCAGCGTGATGGCTGAGATCGTCGCGCGGCAGGCGCAACTACACGACATCGCGCGCAGCGTGGTGCAGCGCGACAGCTTCCCGACTCCTGCCGGCGAAGCGTTCCCGGCGCTGGACCATCTCAGCTGGGAAGGCGAGCGGGTCCGGGTCGACTCCCAGTTCGTCATCGAGCCAGCAGACGTGGGCGGTGAGACACGCACCGCGTTCGGGTCGTTCCATCTACAGCCAGGCCCCAACGGCTTGTACCACCTCTACCAGCTCGGTTGGGATCTCTGCCCCGTCCGCCACGACGATTCGATCCTCCGCCCAGTCGCCGCAAGCGTAGGCCGCGACGTCGATGCCGTCGGGCTGCGCGTTGTGGACGCCGTCGATCGTGGAGAGCTCACCTACGACCAAGCGGCCCGCACAAAGCTCGTGACGGTAGCCCTGATGGCCCGTGGCCAAGCGCCAACTTCGCGGACCACAACACCTAGGACGTCTGCAACCCGCCTCGTTGGCCCGGCCGTGTGAACCGGTTATCCAAAACTCCGCACCCACGACGGAGGGGGAGGTTGACATCGTGCTCGGCAAGACATGGATCGTGATCATCGGCTGCGGGCTCCTTGCAGGTGGCGCCGTCCTCGCGCTGATGAGCATGACCGATGACAACGATCGGTCTGACGAGAACACGCGAGATGGCGGCGTGGCCTCACCTACGGGCAGCGTCCGATCCCACGCGAGCATGTCAGCCGGCCGGTCGCCAGCGGGGATGCTGCTCGACGCACCGGTGACGGGTGATCCGCGTGAGCTGGGCCGTTGGATTGGTGAAGTCGTCTTCGGAATTGACTATCGCGAGGATCGCGAGCACTACGTCGACGCCCTGTGGGCGGTGAGCATCGGCGCCGATGCCGTGGATGCGGACACGGCTTGGGCCGCGTTCGCCGAGGATCCTGCACTCGCTGGGATCGTCGAGCTCATACCGGAGCCGGAGGTCTGGGGTCGCCTGGCTGCGCACGAGCAATGGGCTGTGTTCGATGTGCGTGAACCCATTGGCGCCGAGGAGGTCGAACTCGACCCTGCCCTGACGCGCGCTGGCGTCATCACCACGATGGTCCTTGTCACCGGCACGCAGACGATGCACTACACCGGCGGCGACGGCAGCGCTCAGACTCAACTTATTCGACCGTCGCTGGAGATGCTGATCGGTTGCGCGGCCGAGTGGTCCGGATGCCGACTCCTACGGGTCCTTGATCGGCAACCATAAATGCTAGGCAAGACAATCGGTGGGCTCGCATTCATCTCACTCGCCTTCCTACTCACCGCCACGTTCGGCATCTCTGTCGTGCTCGGCGACGCAGGCAACGACGACACCGGCGACGATGGCCACGGAACGTTCTGTGCAGCATCCACCAGCAGCGAACTCGACGCGGAGCAAACGGGGATAGCACGAACCGTCATCAGGGCAGGCGAAACCGCCAGCGTTCCGCATCGGGGCCTGGTCGTTGCGTTGGCCGCCGGGGCGGTCGAGACCCGACTGAGGAACCTTCCTTATGGCGACCGGGACTCCCTCGGTGTGTTCCAGCAACGCCCATCAACTGGTTGGGGGACACCCAGCGAACTGATGAACGTCTCCTACGCATCGGCAGCATTCTTCGGCGGCCCCGACGGGCCAAACTCTCAAGGAGCAGCAAGCGAACCGCCCGGACTGCTCGACATCCCCGGCTGGGAACAGATGACCGTTGGGCAAGCCGCCCAGGCCGTTCAACGCAGCGCCTATCCCGATCGCTATGCCGACTGGGAAGACGACGCACGCGCCTGGGTGGCCGAGCTGGCCGGAGACGGCGCCACTTGTGCTGCGTCGTTGCCCATCGCGAAGGGGAGCTACCGAATAACCGACCGGTACGGCTACCGGGAACACCCGATCACCGGCGAGTGGAAACTGCACGACGGGCTCGACTTCGCCGCATCCGCCGGTACTCCTATCCTAGCCATCGCCGCAGGCAAGGTCACATTCGTCGGATTCCGGCCATGGGCCGGACCACATCTGGTCGAGATCGACCACGGAGACGGTCACACCAGCGAGTATGGGCACATGGCGTCTACCACCGTCGCCCGCCGCGGAACCGTCGATGCCGGACAGCAAATCGGCACCGTCGGCAACGAAGGCTTATCTACAGGACCGCACTTACATCTGACCATTCGCCACGACGGAGCGACCCTGGATCCGGAACACTGGTTCGCTGAACACAACCTGGAGCCATGAGAAGCTGAAGCGGAGACCGCGCTCCAATGCACTAGATCGCGCCGACATGACCAGCTCGCGTACCGCGAGGTTCAATGTTGTGCAGTTGCCTCGGTTACGCTGAATCTAGCCGCGTTGGCTTGGCCGGTTTTCGTGCCACTCACGGATCGTGGAGGCGTGCCAGACCCAACCACCAGCAAGCCTCATGTCCGGGGCTGGCATCTCATTTCGGGCGACATAGGCCCGAACTGTTGAAGCGGTCACTCCCAGATACTCAGCCACGGCCTTGGTATCCCATAGCTCCTGCTCCGCCACGGCAGATAACGCTAGTCTACAGCGGATTTGCTGCGCAGCGAATCCGCTGTAGACTGAAGAGCGACAACTAGGCGGTCTTGGGCGGCGCGCCAACGCCACCCAAGACCTAGGAACCCAACCTGCTTGGAGGTTGAGAACCATGGGACACACCCTATCGATCACGCCTGCCCTGGGGCAGGGCGAAGGCCCGCTGGTGACGATGCGGGGTGGTGGCCATGCCGGGTGATGGAGATCGGGCTGTGACTCGCCAGGTGGACCGGGTGGCTCAGGCCGAGGCTGAGGTGCAGTCGGCCTTGTGGGATCTGCAGCGCGAGATCATGTGCCTGGATTTGCTGCTCAGCAACGCCGATATCGCAGCTACCTCTGATCGTGCCCGTCGTGGCGCGGGTTCGCGGTCCGGCAGGCGGGGCGAGAGCGACGGGGCCGATCGGGGCGGTGCATGATGTGGGAAGAGTTCGACCCCGATGACGGCGCCCCTGGTTACGTCCACCGCCGGGTCACGGATCACCTCGGGTCGGTGATTGAGGCCCAGAACCTCGCACCTGGGACGAGGTTGCCGGGTGAGCGTGCGCTTGCCTCGATGTTGGGTGTCTCGATCGGCACCGTCCGTCGCGCCCTCGAAGATCTGCGGCGACGTGGTGTGGTGGTCACGCTACGGGCCAAAGGGACCTTCGTCGTCGCTGGTCTGGGTGGTGAGTCCTGATGCGCGAGCGACGATGTCCTCGGTGGTGTGACTTCTCCGACCAGGCCGGTCACAGCGGTCTGCATACTGCCCACATTGGTGAGGTCATGCTCGCCCGCAACGCGAGCGTCTTCGCGGTCGCGGTGACCGCCGAAGCCGACGCCAAGCGGCCGTACTGCGTGCTCACGCTGGCGGCACGGCAATTCAGCCCGTACGGCAAGGCGATCCTGTCCTGGGAAATGGCCGAACGGCTCGCCGGACTTCTCATGGATGCCAAGGGGCGCTACGGCTCCTGGGCGGGTTAGATCAGCGTTCGCCCTCCGCGACCCTGTGTCCTTGCTGTGGCAGCGCAGCATCGGGTTCTCGGGTGGACGGAATCGTGGGTGGATGGGCCTGGTGTTCCGCAGGTCGGGCCGCTGCTCCTCTCTGCACATGGCGCCGCACTATGCTGGCCATCGGGCAGCGGGGGCGCACTCTCAAAGGGTGGTAGCTGATGTGCCCGTGTCGGGCAGTGTGCGCGGGAGTTTAGAGATCAAAGTGACAAAATAGAAAATAAGTTCGACAGTTGGTTGATGGAGTCGAGGCAAACTATTGCGCGATGTCCGGCACCGGCGTGCCGCCGCGACATCGAGTTGAACGTCGACGACGCGATCTCGGCGGTCACCTGCCTGAGACGTCATCTCACTGAGGTGCACATGGCGTTCGGGAGAGAGTTGATGGGCGCATTGCGCGAGGTCAGCTTCGAGCCAACTCCCATCGAGATCTTCACGACCTTGCCGCATCCCGGGGTTGGGGTGACCGATCGAGGAATCGGCGGTGGCGATCACGCCGCCGCTCCGGGGTTGATGACCCTTGACGGGTGGGCACCTGCCCTGTGTGTCGACCTTGCCACTTCTCCCTATACAGAACGGCGACGGGTGATCCGTTGCGCGCCGTCCTGCGCTGGGATGGTCGCGCGACAGCTCGGAAACCGAGCTGTCGGCGCTGCCAAAACCGCCTAAAGACTTGGGCCCCTGAACACGGCTCAGTCCGTTCCAGGTCATGAACTGGCCGACGGAGGTGCCTAGCCCCAGAGCCCGCTTGTGGCTGCCGGTTAGCCAGGCGCCTCCATGCACGATGATCACCAGTGGCGGGCGGCTGTCGGTCTGAGGCACCGTGAGGTCGAGTAGCAGTGGGCGGTATCCGGACAGGATGGCGTATTGGACGTCGGTTTAGCGGCGCGATCCCATGTGTTGCGTGTACGCGGTCTGGGTGGGATCGTCGGCGACCGGTGGCGCCGCGTCGAGTGGATAGGTGCATCGGTCTTCTTGACTCATCGAGATCCCTGAGGTGGAGGGCGGGCGTGGCACCAGGAGGGAGCAGGTCAGAATGTCCATGGCATCGTGTCGTGGCGGAAATCGCGGAAGGCTCCGAACGCGCCGGCGTTGAACGCGAGCCCTTCGCCGTCGCGGTCCCGGCAGCCCATGACTCGACCGAAGAAGACCTGGTGATCCCCGATGTTGTCATGCTTGAGCACGCGGCATTCGACTTGGGAGAGTGCTCCGCGGATGGTCGGCAGGCCGCAGGTGGTGGTGTCGAATTCGCCCGCCTCGAACCGCGTTCGCCTCGGACCGCGAACTGACGCGCGACCGCTTCTTGTTTGGCGCCCAGGATGGAGATGGCGAACTGCCCGCTGTGCAGCACAGCATCGCCGGTTCGGGTGTTTTGGTTCAGCGCGATCATGAGGATCGGCGGTTCGAGACTGATCGAGGTGAGCGAGTTGATCGTCATCCCCACGAGTGCTTCGTCGTGGGCGGCGGTGACCACTGCGACACCGGTCAGGAAGCGCCCCATGGTCCGACGCATGATGGCGCTGTCTGGCTCGATGAAGGTGTCGGTCATCATCGCCTATCTCCCCCGTCTGCTGCCGGCTGGGTGTACCTGACCTCGAACATCTTGGCTCCGTCTGGTGAGAACCATGGACCGTGCTCCATCCCAGGCGGGCGGGTGGCCCAGTCACCGGTCCGGAAGGTGCGGCCGAGCCGAAGGTCTACGAATGAGCCCTCAAAGATGTACACCTCCTCCCAGAAGTCGTGAGTGAGTGTTCCGATTGGGGATGTGTCGGTTCCCGGCTCGAACCGCAGTATGCGGGTGATCGTGCCGTCGGTGCCGTTGCGCGCCAGGACCGCCTCGGAGAGCCCGTCTATCGGTGGATCACACGGCCGGAACGGCACCGACGAGGTGGGAGTGAACTCGATCTCCGGCTTGGCCATGCTCATACCTCCCGGCTAGTAGTCGCGGTCCGATTCGGCTGTGCGTCGGTACCGTAGGTCGCTAAAAACTCGTCAAGCCTGGCGACGTGCTCGTCATAGCCAAAGTTGTGGAACGTGTAGACGCCTCTTACTACGAACGGAGCGCCGGCGTAGAAGATCTCGTACTGCTGATGGCGACCGGCAAACTCTGAGCCGCTGATGTCCCAGGCGAGCCGGGACAGCTTGATGCGTTCGATGCTGCCTACGCCGGGTGACTGGATGTAGCGCTGTACGTCGGGTGCGGTGACCGGGCTGTTGAGGTCGGCAACACCGGACGGCAGCTGCAGTACCCAGAGCCGATGAGCGAGATTAGGGTATCGATCGCCGACAGCATTGGGGTACATTGCTCTCCGCGCAGGCCAACCTGGATATCTCGATACCGACCACGGCTCGGGGCCTGCCACGGTGCCCGGGGCGTGATTCCGGCCACTATTCGGCTCTTCACAGATGCGGGTGTGGCGCGGGCTGATAGGGAGGGCTGGCGCCGCCGGTTTCCAGGAGGGCTCTGGCGATGGTATGTCGCCTTCATCGTTATGTTGACCAGCTCCGTGTGCGCTCCTGCTCGGGCCGGGATCAGCGGTTGATCCGGTCAACATAACCGTGCGCGGTCGCGTCGGGGTTCGCTTGATCTGACTGGGCGGTCGCTGGGATCGCCCAGCATCAGGTCGAGGAGGACCGAGATGGCGATTCATCGTGATCAGCGCCGCGCCGACGCGCGAGGCGTGCTGGACGAGTTCGAGGGGTGGCTACTGCGGGAGCGGTCGGCGCAGGAGCGCACCGCAGCCGCATACACCGCCCGGGTGGCGGGGTTCGTGGAGTGGCTGCCCGCGCCGGTCGATCAGTCGCTGCGGAAGCTGGCGGCGGCGACGGTGATCGAGTGGGTGAACCTGGAAGCCGCGCGCGGGTTGAAGGCTTCGACGCTGGGCAAGCAGCTGGTGATGCTGCGCTCGTTCCTGCAGTACTGCCATCGCTCCGGGCGGACGGGGCAGGACTTGTCGGGGGTGGTGCCGCATGCGGCGGCGTGGCGGCTCTCGTCGATCCCGGACCCGGTGCCGGCGGGCACGATCGAGGCGCTGTTCGACACGCTTGATCTGCGTTCGGCGAAAGGGCTCCGCGACCGGGCGATCCTGCTGCTGCTCACCGGGCTCGGGCTGCGCGCATGCGAGATCGCAGGCTTGCGGCTTGATGACATCGGCTGGCGCACCGGAAGCCTGCGCATCCGGGGCAAAGGCGACCGGGTCGATGAACTCCCGCTGCCCGACGAGGTCGGCCAGGCGCTGGAGGACTATGTGCTCCACGGCCGCGGCGGCAGGGTCGCCGGCGATGAGGTGTTCTGGACGGTGATCGATCCGGTCCAGCCGCTGAGCTCCAACGGCGTCTGCGGGACCGTCCGGCAGATCTGCATCAAAGCCGGGGTGGAGAAGTTCGGCCCGCATCGGCTGCGGCACACGTTCGCGACCGGGATGCTCGCCTCCGGAGCGACGTTGCAGGAGGTTCAGGGGCTGCTGCGACACGCGCATCCGCGCACGACCGCGATCTACACCAAGGTCGACAAGAACCGGCTCACCCAGCTCGTCCCCGAGTGGCCTGCTGCCGCGTCGGGCAGGTGGGCACGATGAGCGGGCTGCGTGACCTCCTGGACGGTTACCTGGCGACCAGGCGGGCGCTGGGGTTCAAGCTGACCGCGACGGGCAAGGCACTGGACGGATTCGTCTGCTGGATGGAAGAGGCCGGCGAGCCCACGATCCGCCGTGATCTGGCGACCGCGTGGGCATCACAGTTCTCCCGCGGCACGGTGCTGGAACGGTTGAACTACGTCCGCCAGTTCGCTGAGCACGTCGCGTGGTTCGACGCCGCGACAGAGGTTCCCGTTCTCGACGGGCGACCCTACGGCGCTCATCGTCCTCGCCCGCTGATCTTCACCAGTGGGCAGATCGATGCTCTGCTGGTCGCGGCAGGGACACTGACTCCACGAGTCCGTGCAGCGTCCTGGCAGACACTCCTCGGGCTGCTGACGGCGACGGGGATGCGGATCAGCGAGGCCCGGAACCTGAACGACGACGACATCGCCACCGACGACGAGGCCGGTGACGGCAGCGGATGGGCACGGGTCACCGATACCAAGTTCGGCAAGTCCCGGCTCGTCCCACTCCACGCGACGACGATGGCCGCGATCCAGAGATATCAGCGGATGCGCGATCGGACGTTCCCGGTCCCGAAGACGACGGCGGTGTTCGTCGCCCGCCGCGGCACCCGGATCGCCCGCTCCACCGCGGGGAACACCTTCCGCGAAATACGAGAGGCAGCCGGCCTCGCCGGCGGCCCGACCGAACCGGCCGCCAGGTTGCACGACTTCCGGCACTCGTTCGCGACGAACACCCTGATCGGTCACGTCCGCGCCGGCGGCGACGTCGACGCGATGATGCCGGTGCTGTCAGCCTGGCTCGGGCACGTCGGCCCGGAAGCGACCTACTGGTATCTGTCGAACACTCCAGAACTCGCAGCCGCTCTCGCCGAACGCATCCACGCGAGCGGGGGCGATGATGAGTGACCTCGCGCCGCTGCTGCAACGGTTCTTCACCGACAAGCTCGACCGGCACCTGAACGCCAGCGTCCACACGAAAGCCGCCTACGCCGACACGTTCCGACTCCTGCTGACCTACGCCCAGCAGGCCACCGGCATCGCTCCGTCCGCGTTGGCGCTGGCCGACCTGGACGCGGACCTGATCGGCGGGTTCCTCCAACACCTGGAAACCGAGCGCGGGAACTCCGCCGCCACCCGCAACGCCCGCCGCGCCGCGCTGCGGTCGTTCTTCAGCTACGCCAGCTACCGGGCACCGGACGCGATCTCCACGATCAGCCAGGTCCTCGCGATCCCCGCGAAACGCACGAAGACCACGCTCGTCTCGTTCCTCACCGCCCCCGAGGCCGAAGCGCTCATCGCCGCTCCCGACACCAGCACCTGGCTCGGCCGTCGCGACCGGCTCCTGCTGCACCTGGGCATCCAGACCGGACTCCGCGTCAGCGAACTGGCCAGCCTGCGCATCGACAGCATCCAGCTCGGCCCGCATAGCCAACTCGAATGCGTCGGGAAGGGCCGTAAACAGCGCGTGATCCCGCTGCAGAAGAACACCGTCAAGCTCCTGGCCGCCTGGCTCGGCGAGCTCTCTCCGGCGCCGGACGGGCCAGTGTTCCCGACCAGCAGTGGGACACCGCTGACCAGGGCCGCGGTCGGCAAGCTCGTCACCCGGCACACCACGACCGCGGCACAGCGGTGTCCTTCGCTGGCCGGGAAGAATGTCACCCCGCACACGCTGCGGCACACCTGCGCGATGAGCCTGCTGCACGCCGGAATCGACACCGCGAGCATCGCGCTCTGGCTCGGACACGCGAACATCCAGACCACGCAGATCTACTTCCACGCCGACCTGGAACTCAAGCGACGGACCCTCGGACGCGTCCCCACCCTCGACGAGCGGCCACCCGCCCGCTACCAGGCGTCAGACGCTCTCATCGCCTTCCTCAAGAGCAGGTAACACCCGGACGATTATGTTGCCGGATCAACCGCTGATCCCGGCCCGAGCAGGGGCGCACACGGAGCTGGTCAACATAACGATGAAGGCGACATACCATCGCTTATGCGGAAGTCGACATAAGCGATGTAGTTGGTGAGGTTGCGGAATCCGAGGGCGGAGCCGTAGAGGTGTTCGAGTCGGCCGCTGATGGCCTCGGTCGGGCCGTTGGATGTGCCGGGCCAGTCGAAGTGGGCCAGGACGTCTGCGGACCTCTTGTTCAGTGTCCGGCCGAGCGCGATGACTTCGCTCAGCGCGTTCGGCACGGCGTGGCTGACCGAGTCGATCAGCTTGACTATCAGCTCACGACCACAGCGTCGGTCCTGCTCGCGGTAGGCGGCGAGCATGCGTTGGTATATCCCCGAGGTGGCCTTGACCTCGACATGCTGGTCGTCAGCGAACAGGGCGCTCAGTCGGTCGTTCTGCTTGTCGGTGAGCAGATCGACTCCGGTGTGCAGCGTCCGTGGTGCACCGTGGAGCGGGTCGCTCTTGCGGCTGCGGTGGTTATGGATGTCCTGCTGGACCCGTCGCGTTCGGCGAGCCAGGTCTTGAGCACCTGCTTGGAGCGGCCCTCGACCATGTCCAGCAGCCTGGCTGGCCGGCGCCATCGCGGATGCCGGTCAGATCGATGATCACGGTGACGTACTTGTTGTCGCGTCGGGTGTGGCGCCACACGTGCCAGGCGAGCCAATGCTCGCGGGTTAAATCACTTTGAGAAGCTTGACTCTGAACGGCTAGCTATTTTCAATTCGCGATAGTCCGAAACCCTGAGCCTCAGGTTGCGGTATTTTGGCTTTAAACTGAGCTAGCCCTCGCTTCATTTGTAAAATCGCGTACTGCGCGGTCGAAATCATCGAGTATCGACTCGAATTCGTCCTGAGAATATGGCACGACAGGGCCGCTCTCACCATCCTTGGATTCGATGGAGCGAAACGCCAATTCACTGAAGCGATCTCGCACTAGACTCACCTTGCGGGATGCATCTCCGACACTCGGCGGAGCGACAAGTTCAATGCTAGATGCGACGCGGGCATACTTTACTAACTCAGGTGCTATTATTTCATTGTACAGCGTAAATAACTCCTGTCCCTTTGCTCCGTTGACTACCTGATTATGAAATGTTGTAAACGTGCCCCGCACACTTTGAGTCTGTGCCACGAAATCACTGTATGCCGCTCGTCTTATGTCAGCAACGCGGTTCTGTGCGGCAACATCATGAATATTATTGCCTTGAAAGTATAATAGAAGGCTCCCACTAAGTCCCAATATTGCGCCGATGGCGACACCAACGAGTCCGATCCATGCCGAAGTCAGCTGTGTTTTCGCGTTAAGGGCCTGCGATGACTCGCCCTCAGGCTTGGAAGAAGCACGGCCGCGATTCACAGAACCTCCATTTCGTTTAAGGCACTGATAATCTTGAATAGTGCACCCTGCTGATGAATGTTGACATGAGATGATCTTGAGCTGCGCATCGCGAGAAATTGGCTAGCCGCGCTAGCGCTCCAGTCGTGCGGTCCTGGTGGTATCGGTGCCGGATATGGAAAAGGGTACAGATGGATGATCTTGTTCAGTGCAGAGATGAACTTGATGGGTAGGTTTTGGAGTGATCTTCCCATGCCGTATGTCTCGGCGTAGACGTTGATCGATGGCACGTCGACAGTGCACATTTGACTGATCTGAGAAGGAGCTGAAGTTGGCGGCTCGCAAGCAGAACATCCAGGCTCAGCTGGGTCGGTGGCCGAAACTCGGCTGTAGTGGCGAGGGGTGAGATCTTGGATACGGTCTGCGCGGTGACAAGATGGCATCGTGATCACGCCCTGAAGGGTAGTCCGGAAAGCGTTGGCCGAGTGGGACGTTGGCGGCCCCGCGCCGCGGCAGAAGGCGATTTGGTTCCAGGCCTTATGGTAAGGCTACAGAAAAAGGTCCTCGACCGCCGCTCCTGGACTACAGGCGAAGAAACGCGAATCGTGATCGTTGTCTGGGTCGAGAGAACCTGTCACCGCTGCCGTCCACAGGATACTCTAGGACGGTTGATCTCAGATCCAATACGAGTTGATCATAAAACCAGCCGACTCCAAGGCAGCCCAAACCGAAAGTGTCATCCGTTTGTGCAGCAGGCCCTTCGACTTCCTAGGGTTCCGCATCCAGTGGAAACGCAAGCGAGGCACGAACAAGTGGTACGCCTACACCTTCATCGGCGACCGGCCCATCCGGTCGTTGAAGGAAAGGTCCATGCCCTGACAAACAGGTTGTCGCAGCCACCCGGGGCCGTGTTGATCAGGCTCAACCAGATCATGCGCGGCTGGTCCAACTACTTCAAGCACGCAGTCTGTAAGCACACAATGCAGTCCCTCGAAAACTTCGTGTGGCGGAGGGGGATCCGCTAGGGAAAGAATTTGCACCGCTGGAGCAGGAAGGACATCCGGCGATGCCTCACCGGCTCCAACGGCCGGTGGCGCAGACCGTCGACGCATGGGATCGAACTGTTTCAACCTCTCCTCAGTACCGATCACGCGATACCGGTACCGAGGAACCAAGATCCCCAACCCCTGGATCGCTCTCAACCACACCTAACGGCAGACACCGTGGAGAGCCCGTTGCCGAGAGATCGGCACGACGGGTTCGGTGAGCGGCCTGGGGAAACGGACCGGAAGCAATTCCGGAACCGCGCCCCAGGCCGACTCAACCATCGGGACTGAGCTGCGTTGTGGCCTCCTAGGTCAGCTGAGCTAGTCGGTTTTAGGGTCGGCGGCATCAGCAACTTGACTCGCGCATTGGCTTAGGCCGGGAGCTGTTGCACGGAGACATCCAGCGGTCACGACGGCCGTCTGAACTCTGCCGCGCGAACTGCGCGGGAGCTTCCGCGGCGCGGGTTATGCGTCGACCGACGTGTCCTGCCGTGGTGTGGCCACGCTTGGGATGTTCAGGCGAAGTTCGCCTTCGCCCAGGAACACGAAGTAGTCCTCGCCATCGTGCATCTTGACGATATCGGTAGCGTTCTTCATCGCCTGCTCAGCGGTGAGGCCCCGGCTCAGGCTCGCATAGAACTCACCAGCGAATCGACAGGCGTCTTCATCGTCCACTTCGCTGGACGACCCGATCACCGTTGACACGTACGGTAAGCACATTTCGGCTGTGGCATTCGAGTAGCATGAGTTAAGAATCAGAAGCCTGATGCCGCGACCCTCCACGAAATCTCGAAAGTTCTCACTGGTGACTTCGATTTCGTGGTCCAGTTCGTCTCGTAGGTAGAGGCTTTCTGTGTTGCTGTGGCCAGCGAAGTGAAGGACTGCTGGGCTGTGTTGATCAATGGCTTCCACAAGCCTTCCGGGTGTCGCGGCAGGGACTGCCCTGACACAGTTCCAGCCGATAGCTCGCTCAATGGCTGCTTGTTCTGCTCCGAGGTCGAGCGGCCGGTCACGATCATTTGCGGTGACGAGAACCACTGGACGATGCGTCTCGACTGTCGAGGTGATGGTAAGGTCACGCGTGAAGTTGATCTTAATGTGCTCCAGCGTCGAGATTCGTGCCACGAGGTTCTCGCCACAGGGCCCACTCACCGGGACCGAATCGATCTGCTGCCCGGTTGGGACGTGGTCTACTGAGGAAACATAGCCAAGCTTCTTTCCGGATTGGTCTAAGATCTCCTCGTGCATCCACACTTCGGTGTCTGCTGGCAGGCAGACGGTTGCGGGATGATCCACCCGGGCTGGTGTTGTGCGTGATTCCCCTGCGGGGGTAGCGAAAGTGAGTCGCGAATTGAAGCTGTACCTGCCGCGGATGCGTGCGTAGGCGGGCCCCATCTGGACCTGTCCCTGAACCAACGGCGACCGCGTGGTCGCGAAGTGCAATGGGCTTCTCCCAGCGAGGATGGCTTGTTCCTCAGCTTGGCTCTGCTTCCAACGCTCACTCCACTCAGCCCGGGCTGCCTTGCGCTCGCGGCGCGCCTCGTCCGATAGGAAGTGCCTGATTCGCTGAATGATGGGCGCCACGTCTCGATATTACTGAGCTCTTGGGCGGAGCACGCCCTTCGGGAACATGCATGCGACGGCATGGACGCCGCCGGACGGAGTAAGGGGCGCAGGCGACGTTCATAGCCCCGAATCAGGCGGATCTTTTGCTCCAACGTCGATCGCACGAGCTGATCGGCCACGTCCGCATGCTTGGCAAGCGTGGTTGCCCGACGCGGCCACGCCCCCACACCGCGTCGGCCTCCTCATAGAACATGGTCGCAGCGCCGTGTGAAAGGTGGCCGCGATGCTATACCGCGAAGTGTGGCCTTCTTCGCGTGTCCGGCGATCATCGGTTGACATCGACTGTCCACCGGGAGCCGTCGGCAAATACGCGGCCAGATTGTCTCTAGCGCCTCAGTCTTGGACGCGTCGTTACTGGTCAGGGGCATAGTCTACGGGGCGGGAACACCGCCCTCACAAGGCGGTTGTATCGCGTCCGCGTTGGGCTCGCCGACGGAGCGGTGTACGCGGTGTTCGGGACCACGGAAGGCGCGACATTTCGCGTGTTCAATTCGCTTGCCGCTAACGGTCGGAACGTACCGGGCGATGTCGTCATGGACGGTTTGGCTGACTCCGCGTGGGCGGAGTACCTGTTGCTGGCATTGTTGGTGATTACTCAGCCGACGATTCAGATGGGCGTTACCGCCGCACAGCTGATTCTGGACGGCCCGGGCATGAGTCAGCGGCAGATGTTAGAACCATTGATCATTGTTCGGGTCTTGACGACCGTGTACGAGAACGCTTGACAGGCGCTGGCGGGGGAGATGCCCGCGTAACAAGAATGCGAACGCGAGCGTGATTAGAGGTTCCCGAGCGTCGCGTCGGGCGTCCGACGCCACGCTTCTGGACCTTCGGGCGTCACCCCCTCGTGCGATCAGGAACACGGGTGTCGCCAAAGGCCCAACACGAACTCAATAACGTGATCGTCTGGCTGACCTGCATCACGGCGTGTTATCTCGGCCTTTGGCCATCTGGGGAGGCGGGTATCGCGCGTGATGTTCGCCCACGTGCGCCGATGGTTGGCTCCCTACCGTTCGGAGGCCCGCGCCCGACGCGGGTCGGTCGAGCGGCAGGGAGTAGGCATGGGTGTCGTTGAAGGGCTGATCGCGGCGTTCGGGCTGTTGGGGGAGGTCGACGTAGGGCTGTTTAACCCTGGGATTACGCCGAATGACGATGCGGTTCCGGGGATACCGGCGCTGAGAAGGCTGCTTGGTGGGGTCCTGTCGTTCTGTCTGTTTGCGTCGATAGGTGCGGTGATCGTGGCGTTTCTGATGTGGGCCTGGGGACGAATGTCTGGCTCGACTCATCGTGTCGATACGGGCAAGACGGCGGCTGGTTGGGCGCTGGTGTCGTTCATCGGTTTCGGCATGGTGAACACGATCACGTCGTGGGCGTGGGGCATCGGCCAAGGGATTCCGTTGCCCGGCGCGGAGTGAGTTGATGCGGAGCTATCCCGAGCCCTCGCCGACCGGTGGCGGTTGTGGTGGCCTGTTCGATCCGTTCTCCCAGTTCGTGTGCAAGCTCGTCAGCGGTGGAATAGATCCGGGCGGGTGGCTCCATGACAAGACGATCGGCAATCTGGCCCGAGCTATGGCTGAGGCGGCGGAGACGCTGATTGTCGCGATGTGGTCCCTGCTCATGGAGACGACGGCAGTTGACCTGACCGCCGATTGGGTGAGGGGCAATGTCACGGTTGCCATGCTCATCGCGCTGCCGATCGTCGTTGCGCTCTATATCGTTCAGCTAGCGTCAGCGGCGTGGCGGCGCCAGTCGAGCGAACTGGTCCGTGCGGTCGTGGGCATGCTTGGTAGCTTCTCGGCCACGGCGATTGCCTTGTCTGTGACGCAGTCGGTGTTGACGTTGACCGACTGGGCTGCTGGTTTGATCATGCGATGGCGGGTCGGCGTCGAGGTAGGCGAGGCGATCGAGGCGCTGACGCCGGCTATGTTGGTTGCCTCGGCCACCGGCCACGGTGCTGTGCTCCCGGCGATACTCATCATTGTCTTCGCCTTCTTTTACATTTTGGCGTCGATCACCGTGTGGTTCGCGCTGATGGCACGCAAGGCCTTGATCATAGTCGCGGCCGTGTTCGCTCCGCTGGCCTTTGCAGGTCTGACGAGCAGATGGACGTCTGGCTGGGCGCAGAAATGGGCAAGCATCATGTTCGCGCTCGCGATTAGCAAGATCACTATTGTGATGACGTTTGCGATCGCCGCCAGTGCCATCCGTGAAGGATTGTCTGGCTCCGCTGGGTCGGTGTTGCGGTCTATTGGCGAGTTGTCCATGGGCTTGATGCTGCTTTTCGTCGCTGCGATTGCGCCCTGGTTGACGTACAAGTTCCTCGATTTCGTGACACCGAGCGGCCGGGAATGGGACGGCACTATGGGGCGCGGCGCAATGACGGTCCATGCCGGTTCACACAGCGCGCGTTCGGTGATCTTTCAGTCTCGCGCGGCGGTGGCCGGGGCGGGGCGAGTGATAACTGCTCCGGCCCATCTCCTGCACCGACAACGCCAACACACATCTGGGTGAATGGAGAACGTGTTAATGGACGGTATCGGAAGTACGCGCCCACCGGCTGCGGTCACCGCACGGTTGGGCCGACGCTCTGAGCGAGGTGTCATGTGGGGGCTCTCTGCGGCTCAGATGGCAGCTGTGGGTGTCGCGGCGGCCGTCCTCGGCCCGGCGGCGATGAGCGCTGGCGCTACCGGGATAGTGATCACGGCGCCGGTATGGATCAGTGCGCTCGTTCTTGCCTTCGTCGCTCCACGAGGCCGAACCCTCGTGTCATGGACACCAGTTGTGGTGCATGCCCTGTTACGGCGGATCCGCGGCCAGGCGCTGTGGCTGATCCGGCCGGACCGGCCCCGATCCGTGGGGACACTTTCCCTGCCGGGTGAGTCAGCGAGCCTACGGCTCCATCGGCACGACCCTTCTGGGGCCGCATTCATCCTTGACCCACATCGGCGCACGCTGACCGGCGTAATTCGCGTCCGCCACGACGTCTTCCTGCTGCTCAGCGTGGACGACCAGAACCGTCGTGTAGCCGGGTGGGGACAGGCCCTCAGCGGCGCGTGCCGCACTGGGCGTATGAGCAGGCTCCAGGTGCTCGTCCGGTCGCTTCCTGAAGGTGGGAACGCGGTACGCACCCATTGGGAACGGGATGGCCGCCAGGACTCCCGCCTCGCCGCGGAGTCATACGGACAGCTTGTCAGCAATGCCGAGCCGACGTCGTCCAGACACGAAGCACTGCTCTCCGTCACCGTGTCGTTGAAGGACTCGGCACGCGCTGTCCGGTCCGCCGGTGGAGGAGTGGCCGGCGCGGCCGACGTTCTTGCGCGGGAGCTGACCTCGTTGACTGCGAATCTGCGTTCGGCCGAAATCAACGTGGACGCCTGGCTGGACGAGTCGGACCTCGCTCGCCTGATCAACACCGCCTTCAGACCACACCACACTCCTGCGTGGGAGAGGTCGGGCCTAGGCCGCGACGTTGCGGTAGCCGGACCTGTGGCTGTCTCTTCCGAATGGGACCATCTGCGCATTGACGACGGTTGGCACGCTGTTCTGTGGATCAAGGAATGGACGCGTGAAGAGGTCGACGCCACGTTTCTGGTGCCGCTCCTCCTGGCCACGTCGGTTCAGCGAAGCGTCAGCGTGGTCTACCGACCGCGCACGGTCCGTGAGGCCACGCGACAACTCAAGATCGAGCAGGCGGAACAAGAATCCGAACAGCGGCGCCGCGACAAGCGTGACATCCGAACCACGGCGGCTCAGAGGCGGGAACAGGAAGACGTTGATAAACGTGAACGTGAGTTGGTCTCTGGGCACGCTGACCTGGCGTTCACCGGACTGGTGACAGTGTCCGCCGGTTCGAAGGAGGAACTCGAACTCGCACTGGAGGAGACGGAGACCGCCTGCCACCATTGCGGCCTGGACACTGTCGTGCTGTATGGACAGCAAGACACCGCCTTTTATGCGGGGCTGCCATTCGGGCGCATGCTGCTATGAACGTGCGTTCCGGTCAACTCTTCATCCCAGCCGATGCCAGCCCCGCCGCTCGGCGGGCAGCGCGCAAGGAAGCACGCAGACTGATTCGCCAGAAGAGGGATGACGAACGCGTGCGGCGACGCGAAGAACAAATGGCTGAGCGCGCCACTCCGCGGGACGTGACCCACCCACGAGCCGGTGCCCCCGGCCCAGCGGCTGGACGGTCCTGGTTGCCGCTGCGTTTACAGGCGCACTACTCCACGAGCGCCAGCCTGCGTGTGCTGTATCCCTTTCTCGCCGACGACGGACTCGGGGCTAGCGGAATGTACATCGGCCGGGACTTGCTCGCCGGCGCGAGCTTCTGTTTCGACCCTTGGGAGCTTTACAAGGCGAGGATCGTCACGAACCCAAACGTGCTGCTGGCCGGCGTCATCGGCAACGGCAAAAGCAGTCTAGCCAAGTCAATCGCTTGGAGATCGCTGGCCTTCGGACGCAAGACGTACGTGCCAGGCGACATCAAGGGCGAATGGAGCGTCGTCGTCGAGGCCGCAGGCGGCAAGGTGATTCGACTTGGCCCGGGGCTAACCACCAGGCTCAATCCTCTGGATGAAGGAACTCGCCCAAGTGGTTTGAGTGATGCGCAGTGGTCCACTCTCGTACAGGCCAGGCGCAGGCAATTGCTTCGCGCTATCGCAGAGACAGTGCTCGGCGACGCGTTGGCTCCGACCGAGCAAACTGCGCTAACCACGGCCCTGACCGTGGCCGAGGGTGCGGGAGGCACGCCCACACTGCCGACGGTGGTTCAGCATTTGCTGGCGCCGTCGCCGTTGGCGACAGACCTGTCAGCGGACGATGTCGCTGTCCTGCGCGACGACGGCCGCCGTGTCGGGCACGCGCTGGCGCGCATGGTTCACGGCGACCTCGGGGGCATGTTCGACGGTGAGTCGACGACCCAATTCGACCCGACCCTACCGATGGTGAGCCTTGATCTGTCCGCTTTCAACGAGAACGACGAAGCGCTCCCGATCATCATGACCTGCGCATCGTCGTGGCTGGAAGGGGCTCTGCAGGATGCTCAGAGCGGCCTTCGGTGGATCATTTACGACGAAGCGTGGCGCCTGATGTCCGTGACCGCATTGTTGCGCCGCATGCAAGCCCAGTGGAAGCTGTCCCGCGCGTGGGGGATCGCGAATATGGCCGTGATCCACCGGCTCAGCGATCTTGATGCCATCGGTGACGCAGGCTCCGAATCGCGTGAGTTGGCCGCCGGACTATTGGCCGACTGCTCAACCCGGATCGCCTACCGGCAAGAGAGCGACCAACTTGGACAGTCCGCTGCCTTGCTCGGGTTGACCCCAACCCAACGCGACATCATCGGCGAACTCGGCGTCGGCGAAGGGCTCTGGCGTATCGGACAACGCGCCTACGTTGTGGCCCATGCGCTCTCGCTGACCGAGCGAAAACTGTTCGACACGGACCAGCGGATGAACGGGTAAACGAGCATGACCTCGACACGTGGACGTTTAAACACAAACCGTGAAAGCACTCTCGTTATCACCGCAGCACTGGGACTGCTGGCCGCGGCCGGAGTGGTGTGGGCCGGAGCGGCCATCGCGGCGTTGGCAGGCGGGTACGACGTGCCTAGGTTCACGCCGGATGCGGTGGTTGCGGTTATCACGCACCCGCGAGACCCTGATGCTGCGTGGGGTCAGCCGATGCCCGGTCCTGCCGTGACCTGGGCGGCCACTGTCGCGCTTGCCCTGGTCGTCGTTGGCAGCGCGTGGCTAGCCCAGCACTGGGTCGGAGGCAGAGAAGCCGCACCTGTTCATGCGCTCCCTGGCACTGCCACTAGACAGCAGATCCGTCGTGCTGCGTCCGCGCGGACCCTGCGCAAGCGTGCCCGGTATCTGCGGCCATCGCTTGGTCAACCTGCCCCCGATGATGTTGGTCACCAACTCGGTAAAGCCCGCGGTGTGCCCGTCTGGATTAGCTGCGAAGACTCGGTGATTGTTCTGGGCCCGACCCGCTCGGGTAAAGGGCTTCATGTCGTCGTCGACATGATCCTGGACGCTCCCGGCGCCGTCGTTACAACTTCGACCCGCCCCGACAATCTCGCCATCACTCACAACGCCCGAGCTCGACTCGGGCCGGTGGCGGTCTTCGATCCGCAGCACCTCGCTCCCGGCATCCCCGGTGGACTGCGGTGGTCGCCAGTACGAGGATGCGCAGATCCACAGACCGCGATGATCCGAGCGCGGGGCCTCGCCTCCGATACCGGCTTCCGGGGCGGCGTGGAGAACGGCTCATATTGGCAAGCGCAAACCGAGGCAGTTCTACGTGGCCTGTTGCATGCCGCTGCCCTCGACCACCGCACCGCCCGCGATCTTTATCGCTGGTCCCTAGATCCGGTGCACGCATCGGAGGCCGTCCGGCTCATGTACAACACCGACGTCGCTGCCGCCGGCTGGGCGGACGCCTTGGAAGCCACGATCTCGATGGATGAGCGGACTCGCTCAAACGTTTGGAGCGGCGTCCGTCAAGCACTGGGTGCATTGGCCGACCCACGAGTTCTCGACGCCGTCACTCCCACTGCGCACGAGCAATTTGACCCCGAGGAGTTCATCGTCTCGGGTGGGACGCTGTACATGCTGGGCACATCGACCGGTGCTGGCGCAGCGAACGCACTCGTCAACGCCTTCGTCGAAGACGTGCTAGAAACCGCACGCCGTCTCGCAGCTGGTAACCCCGGTGCGCGCCTTGACCCGCCGTTGAGTCTTGTCTTGGACGAGATCGGCAATCTTGTGCCTATTCCGAGCCTGCCCGCCCTCATGGCAGAAGGCGGCGGAAGCGGGCTCGCCACGACTGCCGTCCTTCAATCACTGGCCCAGGCGCGGGGCAGATGGGGTGAGCACGACGCAGCCACCATCTGGGACGCCGCAACGGTCAAGCTGATCCTTGGCGGCGCGTCGAACCCTAAAGATCTCCAAGACATCTCCGCGCTGATCGGTGAACGCGATGACGAGACGCTCTCAACGTCACGAGCGCAGGACGGGGCCCGCTCGACCTCAACGAGCCTGCGGCGAGTCCCGATCATGGATACGGGCCGACTCCGCACCCTGCCCTTCGGGACCGGCGTTCTCATGCTCCGCTCGGCCCCGCCAATCGTTCTCGAGATGGCGCCGTGGACGGACCGGCACGACGCCGAACAACTGCGCCACGAACGTGACGAGACCGAACGGCGACTCGCCGGCGCAGATCACGTGTAGATACAGGTCGACGTGTCGAACCATGCCCCCTGGCTCTGACGCTGTGGGCTTCGAACGGCGCGACCATCTTCGCTAGAATAGAACAAATGTTCGATTGAAGCCGCTGCTGTGGCGTTGCGAGCGACCTGTCGTGGTGTTCGCGCGGGCCGTCGTCGCTGAGCGTGTGCGCGAATAGTCGTCTCCCTTCGGCTTGAGAGGTTCTCAGACGGCGACGCGAAGCCGTGGCTGAGATGTTGACGGCGAGGAGGTGCCGCGGGCGTGGACGACCTTTATGATGCGTCGGATCCAGCTCACGACGGTCTAGATCCGGCTGTCGTCGAGGGATTGGTTGCGGAGTTCATCGGTCCGAAATCGCCACGACCGATCCGCTGGCATGAGATGTCCGCAGACGACTACGAGCGGGCGTTCGTCGACCTTGCTGGGTGGGTGCGCTGGGTTGCTCTCCGGTATCAGCTGGACAGCCGGGAGCTGCCGCCCTGCTGGTGGCGGCATGGCGCACAAACTGAGGAGCTGACTGCGCTGTGGGGCTCATGGGAGGTGGCGTACGGCGATCGTCAGTCGGCGTCGGCGATGGCCGACTGGCACAGCATGTTCGCCGAGGCGCGCGAACGGCTGCGCGAATGGACATCGCGAACGGGCTGTTCCGCGCGTGAACACCGAGAGGGCACTACGCCGCCATGGGCTGACGATCTGTATGCCCACTGGTGGAGCGAGTTCGCCACGGCAATAAGCGACGAGCTTGGAGCCGAAGCGGGAACGGACCATCCGGACGCCGGGAGTCCAGAATGATGCTCGACGCGGCGTTGAGGTGCGCATCGTCAGGGCTGCCGGTATTTCCCTGCGTCCCAGGCACCAAACGTCCGCTCATTCAGCGCGGCTTCTACGCCGCCATGACGGACGTGGACGAGATCCGTGACTGGTGGACTCGTTGGCCCGAGGCGAACCTGGCCATGCCGACGGGACGGCACGGCGGGCGGAGCACCTTTGACGTGGTCGACGTCGATGTTCACGCCGCGGGCAACGGATACCCGCAGATGACAGAGCTCCGCAACGCGGGGTTGCTTGACGGCTGGACACACATGGTTCGTACGCCGAGCGGGGGAGTGCATATCTACTTTCCCGGCACCGCCCAACGCAACGGGTCTGTGCCGCGTGCCCATATCGACTTTCGGTCTACCGGGGGTTACGTGCTGCTGCCGCCGTCCGCGATCAGCGGCCATGGGACTTACGTGACAGTGGCCAGCAGCACGCAGCCAAGTGCGTCGGTGAACTGGGAAGCCATTCGCGAGTATCTCAGCGCATCTGTGCCCAGACGTCACCTGGCGGCCACAAGGGCTGCCCCCGATTTGGACAGTGCGACGTCGGAGCGCGTGGTCGAGAGGTTGGCCCGCTACGTTGCTCAAACTCCCGAAGGGAACCGAAACGACGTCCTGTATTGGGCGTCCTGTCGGGCAGCTGAGGGAGGAGTGCGGGACACGCAACCATTGCTCGACGCCGCCGTACGTGCTGGCCTGGATCAGCGTGAGGCGGCTCAGACGATCTCTTCGGCCTACCGCAGGCTCGCGGGCCATGGCCCATCACAGTTGCGGCGTGCAAGTGGGCGTGGCCAGTATCCACAGCGCTGAGCGCAAGAGGGGAGCATTGTCGATGGTTTATCCACAGATGCCGTGCGGAGGGGGACACGTGATCGGCGGCGACGGAAGGCTGAAAGCATGAACGCACACCAGATGCAAATGCAACCGTTTCCTCCGCATCTCGCCAACGCCTGCGCGTGGCTTTCGGCCGCGGAGCGCCACGACGCCGATCCCTTTGACGGATCGGGCATCCTCGCGCTCATTACCGCGAGCGAGGTACTGACCGTCCTGACCGACGTCACACCTCCGTATCCGAGAGTGGACGACAGTCGCCAGCCGTCGCCGTTGGGCGTAGTTCTGCCGGCCGTGAGTGAGGCGCTGGCCAGGGCCGCGGCCGAAGCCGGCACTGATGTCGAGCTGCGGCTGAGAATCGCTCGAGCCAGTCACCTTCTCGCTGAGCATGATCGCTTGGGCGGCGTGCCGTGACCTATGACGAAGAGCTCAGTCGGCTGGCCATCGAGATTGCCAACCTCATGGGAAAGTCCCCCCGGGTCGACAACGGCGAACTCGCTTTGGTCGACGAAGGCCGTGTCAACGTCCGACGGCTCTGCAGGCAAGTACTGCAAGACGTCACCGGTGAAACCCCCGTCCCGGAGCCATTGCTCGGAGACTTGATGATTCGACCCATCGGTTCGGCCCTGGGCCTGCTGAGCTGCGAACCCGTCCCTTATGGTTCCTCGCGCGACGACATCGGCTGGCAGGACTACGACGTCGTGACCGACGCGGGGCGGCAATGGCGTGAGATACGCCGACACGCAGCCTTGGCGGCCCATGAGTGGAACGCGGTGCCAGCCGAGGCACGTCCCCATGGGGAGGACGCGTGGCCCGCCATTGCCGATATCGCCGTGCTCGTCGAGGCGGCCGCTTTGCTTGACCGCGACCTAGCGCGAGCGCATCCGAAGGCTGCTGTCATCGGCCCGGCGTATGCCCGCGAGCGAGACGGATGGGAACTCGCCCTTGCCGGCGAGCACCTGCGACGCACTGCCAAAGCTGGTCCTCTGCCCCAAGGCGTCCCCCTACCAGACGGCCGCCGGGACATGCCGTTACGTGTGCGCTCGCTGCCCGAGGTGCCGGCTGCTACCGCGCGGTTGAGTCACCTGCTTCGCACAGCCGAGCACCTTAGACCGGAGAGCGTCCAGGCCGTGCTTCACGCTCATGCTCGTAGCTTGGCTGCGGTGGCGGCTGTCCTGGACCAACATAGCGACAAACGCGTATTGGGTCCGCTTGCGGACAGCACTCGGCGCGTTGCGTCCTCGGTGAACGCCATCGCGCGCTACACCCGCGCTTACACCTCGCTGGCCGCGGACGATCAGCGCCCACTGCACCAGGTCCGCGAGATCCGCCTGGTTTGGCGCCGTGTGGAGGAGCGAGGGGTCGCCGCATTGAGCGACTCCGAGCGGCGAGCCGCCTTGCGTAGCGTTCAACCGGCGTTGGCCACCGTGACGTCGTCCCGCGATCTCATCGACAGGATGGTAAGCCGGGGTGAATGGTGCCGGCGGCCTGAACACCAGGGAGTGCAGATGCCCGGTCTTGCACTCGATGATCCGATCCACGAACGCCTTTCCAAGGCTGTTGATCGCGCCGCCAAGCAGGCTGAGCGGCTAGGTGCCCAGTTGCCGACCGGCCAGTCGGGAGCCCGAAGAGACGCGGTTTCGCGACCGCGGGACGTGCTCGATCCGGGAACGCTCCGCCGCGACCGGCAACGTCCACGGCTTGGCCCCTTGAATCGCCCGTCGATCGGTTAGACACTGGGCAACGCGAGGGCTCCAGGGTTCGGCAAGGTCGCTGTTGACGGGCACTGATCTGCGATGATGCTGGCCACGCGACGTTTGGCGATCAAGGAAATAGCTTGATGGCGAATGTCGGTTACTCTTGAGGGAAGGTGAGGAGGTGATGGCGATGTCTGAACCAGCAGTCGCGCCTGACGCGCTCGATGAGGCTAGCGCCTCGTACTGGCGAAAACCTGACCTGGATGAGGTGATGGCTGGCGCTAAGCCTCTCCGGAAAGATGAATCGTTCGAGATCGCTGACCTCACTGATGACGAGTGGGATGCGTTTATTCGAGCGATCCACGAGTGATGGCGGCAACCGTACTCCTTGATACGAATGTCTTCACCGCGTGGCTTCGACCACGGTCGCCCCTCATCAATCTGTATGGCAAACATGTCTACGGGAATCGGCTGGCGGTCGCTCAGCAGACCGTCGCCGAAGCTCGGTATGGCGCCTTAGCCGCCGGATGGGGTGGCAAGCGCCTTGAACAGCTAGAGCGCCTGATTCGTCGTAGTCGGCCACTGCCCGTCGATGACGACACGGTGTGGTCGTATGCAAGGTTGCGGGCAGAATGCCGTCGTCTTGGCCACCCTTTGCATCAGAAGGAGCATTTGGGTGACCTGTGGATCGCTGCCACCGCGATGCGTTGGCAGATCCCGCTAGTCGCCCATGATGCCGTGTTTCTTGGCTGCCCCAGCATTGAGCTTCACACAGAGTTGAGGCGTGACGGCTAGCGCAATGCCTCACCGGCGGTCATGTCGGGCCTGATCCTGGAGAGTGCGGGACGACGAGGCCGGATCTTGACGAGGCTAGACCGGTGCGTGCTGGGTATTCGCGATGTCAGGGACGGTATGACCGACAGGCTTCGGTCGACGCCTTCGGAGCGCGTGGGCGAGTGAATTCAGCGTGAGCATTCGCGGCGAGTTTTTGTGCGCTGCCGAATGCAGCCCGGGCGCGGCGGTGGCCGAGGCGTCGTATCGCCTCCGACGACAGGTCGCGTCCAAGGGCCGCCGGACCGTTGATGGCATGGAGCTCGCGATAGGCAGCGATAGTCGCCACATGGCGCTGCCATTGCTGACGTTTGGTGAGGTCATGAGGGACTGGACCGAGCTCGGTTATCCACGGCGGCTGGTCGGCGATGGCTTGCTGGACGAGCTCGGTGGCGCGGTGCTCGATCAGTTCGGCTCGTTCGTCGAGTGCGCGGCGTAGCGCAGGATCGGATACATGTTCAGCTACCGGGATAAGCCCGGCGATGAGGTGTTGCTGATCGAGGCCTGGCCTAGTGAAGGCGGCATGTTCGGTCACCTGATCAAGCCTGTGATGAAGAATGGCGATCGGATCGTCGCAGTGCTCCAGCTCCTCGGCGGTGGCAAGGCGGGGCAGGAGCTGTTCGGGACTCAGTCCGCTGTTCTCTGCGCGCCGCATCGCGATGACAAGTGGCGTGTATGACGGCGACGTCGTAGGAACGTCCCGGGAACGGGGAAGTGGACAAGAGTCGATTATGCCGGACCAATGACTGGCGGCCGCTTCGCGCGCGATGGTCTCGTATTCGGCTGCGAGGCGGGCGATGCTTGTGGCCTGGCGCTGTTGGTCGGCGATGGTCTCTCGAGCGGACAGCTCGGCACCGCTGCGCTTCATCACCTCGGAGAGGACGTCGCGAGCGGTTCGGATGTCGCCATCGGGGATTTCTTCGTCGGTCAGCTCAGTGATGACGTATGCGCTGTTGGCGTTGGCACCGCGGGTCATTGAGACGTATAGAGCTTCGCGTGTGGATCGTGTGTGGTCGATGATGGTGTGGGCGGTATCGACGGTTCTGCCCTGCGCGCGATGTGCTGTGGTGGCGTAGGCCAGCTCGACATGTTCGGCGACGTAGTCAGGGGGAAGGGCGATTGACGGTCCACCGGTTCGCCTGGTGGCGATGAGCGCTCCGTCGTTTCTGCGTTGTTGAACTGTCCACTGGTCACCGTTTTTCACGAAGGAGCGTGGCCCGGTGGCCAGGCTCCGCATGTTCTGCCGTGTGACGATCCGGTCTCCCTGCCCGGCGCGGGTGCCATCGTGCAGTGTGACGCCATCCCGTTCAACATGACCAGCAGCGACGCGGTCCGTGCGCGCGCGTTCGTTCAGGTCGCGGACGGTCGCTGCGTCGGTGGCGATGAGGAGCGACCGCTGTCCGGCAGCCTCGTCGGCCCGCCAAGCACTGTAGGCGGCATCGATCGCCTGTTCGCGGTCGCCGTCGCGAACCCTGTCATGGTCGATGTAAGTCTCGATGACGTTCGTATCACCTACGCGCAACGCGCGGCTGGCGTCGCGCTCCCACGGGTGGGTGAAGCGTCGAATATCCGTGAGCTCGGGAACTCGATCGCCGAGTTCGCGCACGAGCATCCCGAACGCTCCACCTGCTTCGACAGGCGACAGTTGAGCGTTGTCTCCGACGAGGAGCAGCTTTGCTCCGGCGGCCTCGGCTTGCGCTCGAAGAATGTCAAGCGCCAGGGTTCCGGCGAGGGATGCCTCATCGACGATCACGAGCTGTCCGGCCCGGAAGGACCACGGACCGGCAGTGGGCTGGCCGCGATTCTGTGTAGCGGCTCCGGTTGATTCGAAGAGCCACTTGGCTGTGTTCTCGGTCGGTATACCGAGGCTCTCGCCAAGCACTTCGGCCGCTGCCGCCGAGGGAGCTAGCCCGACGACGCTGCCGGGACCGTGTTCGGTCTCCCATGCGCACCTCAGAGTGGCCAGAGCGGTGGTCTTCCCGCTGCCTGCTGCGCCAACGAGGACGTCGAGCATGCGTGCGCTGGTCGCGATCTGCCTCACGGCTGTGGCCTGATCTATCGAGGTTGTGAGTCCACTGGGTGATGACGACGCGACCGCATGCTCGACGGTAGTCGGGTCGAGCACGGTAGCCGTTAACGTCTCCGACGCAGCCAACAGCCGATCTTCGGCGTCGAGGATGCTGCTCGTGGTGAATATGTCGCCGTGGGTGCGTCGGAACGCCGACGTGCCATCTTTGCGACGGAATGTCTCGGGGGTAAAGGCGAGCTCTGGCGGGGTGATGTTGACCGATATCTCGGTCACCCGTCGTGTGATCGCTTGGATGAGAGCGTCGCGTTCGGCGGGGGCGGGCAGTCGGTGCGGCATAGATGCGCGCGCGGCGGCCGCGCGTACGTTCCAGGTACGCCAGGTTGAACGGTCGGCACTAAGCTCACCGAGCGCTTCTGCGGCGAGCTGATCGATCAGCGGTGCGACGGCGTCTTCGCTAAGGGCTGGCGCCGGTGCCTCCGTGGTGTGCCCGATCAGGCCCCTGGCCCAGCGTTGCGGGTCGGAGCCAACATAGAAGGTTGCGCGGGCGCGCCAGTCAGCGGTCATCTCGGCGAGCGAGCGAAACTGCTTGTCAGGGCGGGTGGCGTACGTCGCTTGTTGACGTAGACGGACGATTGTGACGTCGTCGGGATCCCGGCTGTGGGTTGTGCGGTAGGCGGCGATCAGCTCATGTGTGACCGCCTCGATGCCTTTAGCCCGCTGAGAAAACTCCGTCATGAGTTCGTTGGGTACCCCGGCGATCTCCCAAGACTGGTTCTTCGGCTTCGCCGGGGTGCCGCGTCGTTCCCATCTCACGCCTAGACGAGCGGTGAGCTGGTCGGCGAGCACGGTGTCGTAGAGCTCGCTCATTGCGACGGCGGCTGGAAACAACGAACCGCGCGAGTCCAGCGTTCGCCACTTCCCGTCCGGACCTTGAACCCGGTTGGCGATCACGACGTGGGTGTGCAGCTGTGGGTCGCCAGCGCGGGAATCGTAATGATCGAACGCCGTGGCGATTAATCCGCGAGTCTCGACCTGAGCGACACCGTCAGTGCCGATCCGGGTGCGCGCGACATCGCGCTCCATCACCCGCATGACTTCGTCGATGGCCACGTAGTGTGCATGAGCGATTTGATCGCGCACGCCTGGTTCAGCGAGCGCCCAGAGCGTGCTTACCGACTTCGGCGGGGAGAACACGCAGTCGAACCCGGCCACCGGGCGGCGGGTTGGTCGTGCACGCTCCTCGGCTTCGATTGCGGTAGTGAGTGCAGCACGCTCCTGGTCGGTGAGCGTCGTCGACAATGCGCGGACGCGCGCGTCGGCTCGCTCACGCCACGATCTTGGCTGGTTGTATCGGCGGCCAAGAGGATCTCCGGTGACGGGGTCGGTGCCGTGTTTGAGCAGTCGCTCCATCTGCTGTTCGGTAACGCGCTCACCGGCGACTAGCCCGGCACCATTGGCGAGGCCGGCAAGGCCTGCGCCGGTCCACCGACCGGGCGGGTGGCCGGACTCGGCGTAGTAACGGCTCATAGGCGAGACCACACCAGTGATACCTTCACCATCAGCGACGCCACGCAGTAGATACGAATATCCGTCGCCTGCGTGCAGCTCCTTGATCGACATCATGAGCGTGCACCATCGATGTCCGTACGCGAGCGATACGCCATTGCGCGGCAAGCTGACGAGCAGTACTTGGCATCGGCGCGCCGCCCGGCCAGGTCGATACCACACTGTTGGCATGTCTGGTGATCGCTCGCTCGTGCGCGTTGCCGGTGAGCGCGCGAGCGACAGACGGATGAGCAGAAACGCGCGTCTGCGCGCCGACCGGCGATATCGGCACCGCAATGTTCGCATGAGCGTCGCTCGCGAGCGACGGACTGATCGCTGCGAGCCGCAGTGCGGCACCTCGATGAGCAGAATCGTTGTACGACGCTGGCCGCGACGAACCAGCGCCTACAGTGCCCGTTCTGGCAGCGCTTCTCATTGAGTGCGCCGATCGGTACCCGTTGGTGACCAGGCTCTTCGAGTGCTGTCGTGTCCGCAGTTCTCATCGCGGTGGTGTGGTGACAAAACCGCACTGGTCACAGACGAGGATGCGTCGATCCGGTAGTGGACGAGCGGCCTTGCCTGTTAGTTCTTCGTGGAGCCGGAGCGAACTACAGAGGGCGCACCAGCGCAGAATTGCGATCCTTGCAATGGCCACCGAAGCCTCCCTGTATCACGTCGTCGACGCGGGCCAGACCAACGTGCTTCTGCTGAAAGGGAGTAGGTGACCGCCGCACAAACGAACGGCTGCCGAACGGATCAGGGGCCGGAATGCCAGAAGTGTCCGAGATCGGTAGGATCGGCAAAGGACGGCCACTTGCTTCTCGTCATCCTGGACCCGACAGAGCGGAATGCGCTGTGCCGAAGCATCGCTTCTGGTTCCTCGTTCGTCGTCGCAGGATTGTTAGCCATATGCGGGCGGCTACGAGAGCGCGGCGAAAGCTGGTGCGGTGTGGCTATGACGTGGCGGCATCGTGTCAGTCCGCCCAGAGATACATGCGCTTTAGTGGGCCCGGACGTTTGGGGTGGACAATTGCCTCGTTCAGTCGGGTGGGGGCGCCTCGAGCCGTCGACAGGACACATGCTGGCGGGGGCATTCTCGGTTATCGGGACTGTTCTCGTACTCACACCCGCGGGAAGACCGTGTCAACAGGACCTCGGAGCCTTAAGGCGGTAGGTTCGAGTCATGACGCAACAGCCCACTGAACGGTCGCGCGAGTTTGCGTCGGTCTACGTCGAGCGTGTGACCATTCGCAACTTCCGAGGCGTTGCTGAATGTTCCGTTGAGTTGGAACCAGACCTGACTCTCCTGGTGGGGCGCAACAACGTCGGCAAGTCGCGCATCCTGAGCGCGATCCAGGTTGCGTTCGGGGGCCGTCCGGCCGATGTAGACGACTTCACGATCGGTAACAGCTCAGAGCCCGAGATTGACGTCGTCGTTGCACCTACGCCGCCTCGTTCGGATTCAAAAGAGGACACGTTCGACGATGCGATCGGTCGAAGGTTCGCTGGCATGAGCCAGACGATCAGGGAGGAGCCGTTCCGGGAGCGCATCGCTTGGCGTACTCGTATTCGGCGTTCCTCGGAGGGGACTGGAGCTCGGTCTGAAGCGTTCTTCCTGACCTTCAATGCAAGTACGGGCGGTTGGGTAGAGCAAAGAAATCCGTCCTCCCTTTCACGGGATCACCGTCAAGCTTTCGCAGTTGATCTAGTTAACACCGGACGAGACCTTATGGAGGAGCTCGGGAGACGTGGGTCGAGCATTCGGAAGGTGCTGAGCGACCTCGAGGTCAGGGACGGCGACCGCGAGTCGCTCGAAGCCCAGCTGTCGGCGTTGGGTCAAGAGATCGTGACGGGGAGTCAAACCCTGGCTTCGATTGCCGAGGCGCTCGGGCAGTTGAACCGCCTGATTGGCAGCATGGGATCGCCTGACTTGAATCCGCTTCCGATCAGGCTTGAGGAGCTCGCGCGGTCGATCTCAATCGACTTGAACAGCGGCACCGGGGCAATGCCCATTCGACTTCACGGCGCCGGCTCGCGGAGCCTCGCGTCGTTGCAGGTTCAAGGCGTTCTCTACGAACGTCGGCTCGGAAATGATGGGCCGCGAATTAGACCTCACCCCATTACCCTAATTGAGGAACCCGAAGCACATCTTCACCCACAAGCCAGTCTAGATCTCGCGGGCTTGCTGAGCGGCCTTCAGGGTCAGAAGGTTGTGAGCACCCATTCCTCACAACTGGTTACAGTAGTCGATCCTATGTGCATCCGGATCCTGCCTGGTGGACGGCCAGTTCTGCGCGTAGTCGACCTGGGTCCGGCTGACACCGACGCGGCAGCGACGCACCGAGCGTTCAGACCCAGCACGCACCAAGCTGAGATGGAGAAGTTGCGTCGGTTGGTGGAACGGCCCTTCGGAGAGCTGCTCTTCGCAAACGCGCTCGTCATCGGTGACGGTGCAAGCGAACGAGCATTTCTTCCGGTGATTCTCCGGCATGCCCTGAGAGACAAGGCACATGGAATTTGTGTCATCGATCCCGAGAGCATGAACGGCACGCTCGCTCAAGCGGCCGCAAAGTTTGCGAACATGATCGAGATGCCTTGGTTCCTTTTCGCAGACTCAGACGACGCGGGTCAAAAGGCGGTGAAGAGTCTGATCGAGAACCACGGTGGAAGCGACATGAACAAGGTCGTCTGGGCTGTCGGCGTTGACGAATCCGGCGAGCCACTAGTCGGAGGGTTCGAGCACATGCTTGTTAACTTCGACGAGGAACTCTGCCGCAAGACATGTGCGGACATCGACGTGACGGTGGGCACGTCTGACTCGGTCCTCGCTGCGATGAAGGGCCTGAAGGGCAGCGGCGGTGCGGCCTTTGCGAGCAGGTTGATTGAGGGCTACCCGTCAGTTTCTGACTGGCCGGAGTCGCTTCAAACGCTCGTTCGTCGCCTGGTCGCGGAGTTGTGAGATGGCAGAGCCGACCTTGAACGAGATCATTCCGAGTCCAGAACAGGCTGCCGCCATCGCTAGTGAGGATGCGGCCGTCATCGTTGTGGCGAGTGCTGGAAGCGGAAAAACAGAGGTCGTGGCAAGACGCGTCGAGCGACTGCTTGAGGGCCAGGCGGAGTCGCACAGTCGAGTTCTGACGGTGACGTACACCGTCAAAGCCGCTACAGAGCTACGGCATCGCCTCAGGACACGTCTGGGCAGTGCTTCTCGCAGAGTCGACACGGAAACGATTCACGGCTTTGCTCATTCGTTGCTGCGGCAGCACGGGACCAACATCGGTCTTCCTGCTGAGCCAGAGTTGCTCGTGCGCGACGAGGACCGTGCTGAACTGCTGAACCGGTGGCTGGACGACAACGGCATCGACGCTCCCGAAGACACGGTCGACACACTTCGAGCCTTGGACCTGGCTCGGTCCACCTGTACGACGTGTGAGTTTCTGGAGGAGTGGGAGCAGGCTCTTGAGAACGCGGGGGCGTTGGACTACCCAGGACTGCTCTCCGCTGCGGAGCGACTCCTCGAAGTGAAGTCAGTAAAGCGTCAGGTCGCCCGCGTCTACGAGCAGGTGATTGTTGACGAGGCCCAGAATCTGACCGCGGCGCAATACGGATTGCTGGTCGGCCTCATATCTGGGTCGGAGGGCGAGTTGACCATCCCGACGATGCTGGTTGGCGATGACAAACAGTCGATCGTGAGCTTCGCGGGCGCCGATCCGACGCTGATGCTCAAGTTCGCCGCAGAGTTCGGAGCAAGGAGATTCGATCTGACGGCCAACTTCCGTTCGGCAACGGCGATCGGACGAACAACAGAGGCGATCGCCGCTCAACTTGGTCATCCGAACCCTGCCGGGGAATACGCTGCTGAGGGCGAAGTGGCTTTTCGCGAGGCACCCGATGAGGCAGCCGAGGCTGACTTGGTTGCGGGATGGGTCGAAGGCCTTTTGTCCGGTGGCCTCAATCCGTCGAAACTCGCTCCGGATGAAACGGCGGCAATCGAGCCTGAGCAGATCGCGATCCTTGCACGGTCGGGCGGTGCGCTTCGGTTTGTCAGCACAGCGCTGAGCGGGCGAGGCGTCGAGTTTGTGTCGGCGAGCACCACAGGCGATTGGCTCTCAAGCGTACCGGGCCGCATCGCGATGGAGATCGTCTCTCTCCGGACATCTGCCGATCACCGGTCAACCCACTGGCAGCTCGGGCGCCTGTTGAACGTCTCCGAGGATCAGGCCTCGACACTCGACGCCCTGGCATCCGTACTGCGAGCACATGAAGACCCTGCGATCGCAGCGTTGGCTCCGTTGGCCGAAGTCGATCGAGTTGAGGATTTCACTCGGACGCTCGCAGATGTCGAACTTCCGGAGACGAGCACCCCAGACGAGTCGGCAGCTTGGGAATCCGACCTGGCCCTCCTTGACGAGGCATGGTCCCGCTTTGATGCCGAAGTCGACCGTGTTGCCGTCACATGGGGAAACTTCAAGCTGTTCTGCGCCAAGCAGCAGCGAGGGGACGAATTGGCTCCCGGCGTACGACTCCTAACGATTCACAAATCGCAGGGCCGTGAGTTCCGGGCTGTTGCTGTCGTCGGCCTGAATGACGGTCAGCTGCCTGACTTCAGAGCCACTTCCACCGAGAAACTAACGGCGGAGCTCCGGACGTTTTATGTCGCGATAAGCCGAGCCCGGCGCTCTCTTCTGTTGACCCGACCGCAGTCGCGTATGACCAGGTATGGGAGCCGAGCCTCGAACCCGTCGAGATTTCTCGAACTCGTCCGATAGCCGACGGCGTTCCCGTGAGTCATGGTCGCGCACGGACGGTCGTCAGATTAGCTTTCCGGTGTCTACGAGTGTACCATTCCGCCGCCTTGCGTCCGGGCTTGTCTACGCTCCATCCATACAACAATCATCGACGAGTCCCGTATTGCAACCCCAAGTAAAGCCGATGGCCCTTACAAAAAGGCGAGTGATCACAGGTTGCGTTCGCAGCGCGGCGTCACCAGTAGATCGCTACGAACTCGACCTCGAGAAGTTGCTGTTTTGAGTCGTCTTCTGCGGAGTTCTCTACCGCTGCTGCTTCGACCACAGGGAGTGCGGCCAGTACTCGGGCGAGGTTCTGGAAGGGTTCGCGTAGTTCGGCCACTAGGTCCCTGTCGATGGGCGCTAGGACGAGCGGCGCGCTCGACTCCACGGCTGCGACGACCCGGTCGAACGCGGCACGAGTGACGCGCACATCGCCGAGCTTCTCAATGTCCGCGACGCCCTGTGCTGCTTCATGTGCGGCCTGCTCCAGGGCGCTGTCGTCGAGTTCGCGGCCGGTGGCTCGGGCGAGTATTTGTCCGAAGGGGATGAGACCGTGGGTCTTCAGCACATCGGGGATCGGGGTTGCTAGTACTTCGACCCCTGCCTTGTGCACGCCTTCGAACGCGAGGGGGAGTTGCCTGATCTGGTCGCCGATGTCTTTGGAGATGGAGTCGAATACGTCCGCAATCTTGACCGGTGACCAGGCCGTGTCGAGACCAGATCTGGCGAGGCGCGCGTAGACGATGTACTCAGACCGGTCGAAGAGAACCCGGCGGGCGTCCTTCCAGTAGAGGGGTAGTTCGGTTACTCCGGCAACTGAGATCGGTTCGGATAGGGTGACCAGGGGACTTTCTGGTGCAATCATCGTGGTGTCGATGAGCCAGGACTCGTTCTCCAGGTCAAGTTGGACGTGGCTGGTGACGTTGGCGTTGATTGGTACGAGGTCTACAAGCATCTTGGGAAGCAAGTCGAGCATGGGTGCAATCTCAGCGAGTTGGAACTCACTGATTCCGAACACGGAGGATCGGCCCTTGATCATGTCGAGCATCGACGTGGCCGCGGCCGTGAACTGGTAGGTGCGGTCGGCGCTCAGTTCGACACGCAGTTCAACGACGTCTCCGCGCTTGAGGTCACTTACTCGGACTGCGCGTCGCTGCTTGGTGAGCTTCTCCAGGGCTCGGACCAGTTCAGCCTCCGTCTTGGCTTGCCGGGGCCGCTTCTGGGGCTGCTGATCTTCGATTGAGAGCTTCAGGTCTGAGTCGGTGATTCGCAGGCTACGGAAGGTCCCTTGTACGACAGCGCGTCGCACCACCTCTTGAGTGGTCGTCTTAGAGGACGTGGTCCGGGAGTTGAGACTCAGCCCAGGTGTGAGCGGGGTAGAGAGCTGGCTCCCTGCCTCTATGCCTGCGGTCTCGCTGTGGGTGTTCTTGAACGTCTCGGCGATCGACCCGTGCCGAGCGGCAACGAGGCTGGTGACGCTGACTTCATCGAGATAGACGAACTCGCGTCGTCGTTGTTCCCAGGTGCGCTTCCGTCGCCATCGCTGTCTCAGCCTCACACGCGGCCTTCCTGCCTGAGGGTGGTTTCGCGATTGAGTCTCGCGCGCGCCTGGCCCTCTCGGATATCTTCTGCGTTGAGGCTCTCTCGCCCGTCGAGCGCGGCTAGGACACCGGCTTCGGTCCAGATCATCGACATTTCTGCGGCCGTCCACCCTTCGGTCTCGTCGACAAGGGCCTTCAAATCTGCGTTGCCGGCTCCGCGGACTCGACGTGAGGAAGCGTCGAGGATGGCGAGTCGGTCTTCGCTGTCGGGGCGGCCGTTGAACTCGACCTTGAAGCTGAGTCTGCCGGGGCGCAAGAGCGCCGTGTCGAGCGCGCCAGGGAGGTTCGTTGCTGCGATGACCAGTACGCCCTTGCTGGAGTCAAAACCGTCGAGCACCGTCAGAAACTGGCCAACGAAGCGCGTGACATACTCGGGTGCATCGGCGCCTCGCCTGGAGACGATGCTGTCGAGTTCGTCGAAGAAGAGCATCGCGGGGGCATTCGCTGCTGCGTGCTCGAAGAGGTCTCGTAGGCGCTGTTCGCTTTCTCCGACCCATTTGTTGATGATCTCGGGGCCATCGATGAGGTAGAACTTGGCGCCGGCTTCGCGGCTGAGCGCGCGAGCGAGATGGGTCTTGCCTGTGCCGGAGGGGCCACTGAACAGGATGCCTTTCACGGGTTTCACCCCGATGCGGTCCATCAGTTGCCGAGGGTCGAGTGCTACGCGAACGAGGTCGAGTGCTCGGCCGACTAGGTCCGCGGAGCCACCGAAGTCAGACAGTTGAACGTCGATGTCGCGTGGTTCGACGAGCATGATTGACGGGTCGAGCCCGGGAGACTCGCGGTGTAGCCCATGTCGGTCAATAGGCTTTGAGGTGAGTACGGCTCCCGGTTCGCCTTCGGAGCTGAAAGAGACGGTTTGACCGGACTCGAACGGTGGTTCGATGCGTTGAGGAACGGCTGTCATCTTGCCGTTGACCTCAAGGATTGCAGTCTTCCGGTCATCGCTGATCTCTAGGACCGTCGCGATGTCTCTGCCCTGGTTCGGCCAGTAATCGTATGGAAGCTTCTCGAGCTCCTCCGATGCTGTGCTCTTTGGGATGTAGTAGACGTCGCCAGGTTCCGAGTTGGCGAGCGTCGGATGCCACAACCAACCCTGACCATCCGGAAGACGGTCGATATAGATGCGACTGGCATCTAGATCAACGCGCCGGACTCTGACGATCGCGCCGCTCGTGGGCGCGACAATATCGTCCGAGTCATGAATGCTCACGGCTACGACTCCCTGTTCGCGATAGAAATGTGGGCGGTACGGGTCGGAAAGCTAGCGTCCGTTCGAGGCCTCAACTCAGGGCTCGTCGGCCGGTTGGTACCGACAGATCCTGTCAGCATCATGCTGCGGCGAGCATACCCAAGGTCGCCGACCGCGAGTTCGGCTCTGGCAGGGGTTCCCGAGTCAGGGTCTGTCCGATGAGCGGTGTATCTGACACACCCGGTGTGCGTGGTGGGGCGTCTCCCTGACCGGATGTAGGGGTTGCTACGTCTGGAGGGAGCGGGTTTGTGCGCAGCACGGCGCCGGCCACATCGTTTGGAAGGCTACGGCGGGACTCTGAGGCGATCCGGCGGAATGTGCTCGTCGCGCTGTCCATCGCCGTAGTCACTCTTGGTGTGGCAGCGTTCAGCTTGTCATTTGATGCCCTCAGGGACCTGGCCGTTGCTTCCGGAATTGAGGAGCGCTTGGCGTGGATCTGGCCGTTGGTGGTGGACGGTTTCATTTGCGTGGCCACGGTCGCCGCGGTATTGCTGCGGCCTCGTGGGTGGCGTATCGCGTGGTATCCCTGGGTGACGCTTGCGATGGCGGCATCCGTGAGCGTTGCGGGCAACGCCCTGCATGCGGCGTCGCACGCTGACCTGTCACGGGTCTCGCTCTTGGTGGCGACGCTGGTCAGCGCCGTCCCGCCGGCGGCGCTGCTGTGTGCATCGCACATGCTCGTTGTGTTGCTTGCTCCTGCGGCCGAGCCGCGCCGGGGCCTGCGCGGAGACCGGCAGGCGTGGCGAGCCGTCGATGTGGGCGATGGGGTCCCTGGTGGCGGGGAGGATCACGGCGTCGTACGCGATGACCTTCCGGACTGGTCCGGCGGGACGGACGCCGTTCCACGCTCTCACCTGCGGACGAGTGAGACGCGGCGAGTGCGGCCCACCCTGGAAGACCTGGGCGTCTGGTTGCAAAGGGAACGCGATGCGGGTCGTGCGGTGACTGGAGCGATGGTGGCTGAACGCTATGGGGTATCGCCTTCTACGGGCCGGCGGTGGCTGCAAGCCGTAAGAGATGGCGAGTCCCATTTCGCCGAGCCGCCGGTAAGCCGGCGGTTCGTTGCCGCCGACGTTCGTTTGGCGGCCAATGCCAACGGAGCGCCGCCGGAGGCGTCGTGATGGACATGGTCCTGGAGCGCCGCGCGACGTCGGCTGAGCAGGCGTTGCGGTCCCAATTGGCCCCTTGCGGAATCGCGGCAGGCTGTGCAAGATCATTTAAGTGTCATGACAGTTGGAAGAACACGATCTTTCAACGGGTCATTGACCAGGTGTCTGGCGCTCAGGGAGGGGCGCCAGGCGGCTGAGGGGAGATACATGATGAGCCGGTGGGTGGATCGCATCTGCGGATTCGTCCCTCTTGTGCGGGCGAGCCAAGCGTGACGCCCCGGACGGCCGCGCATGATGTAGGTGATCAAGGCGTCGGTTCGGCACCCAACGGCCACGCCGCCTTCCTGGATGTTCGTGAGCGCGGAACGGCTGCACGAGTGCGGTACTCGCGACGGCGAGGACTCATTGGGCTGGGCGTGGCGCTTCTGGCCTTGGGCGGTGGTGGTGCTTATGTGCTCGCCGAACGGGCCAGCGACGCGGTCGAGGTGATCGCGATGATGGCGGATGTGCCGAGGGGTCATGTCATCAGCGAACATGACTTGACCACCGCTTCAGCGATGCCGGATCCGGCCTTGGCGCCGATTCCCGCCTCGCGCATTCCTGAGATCGTCGGTCAACGCGCCGCGGCTGACCTGTCGCGGGGGAGCCTGCTCACTGACGGGTCCGTGACGACTCAGATGCTGCCAGCGGCGGGTGAAACAGTTGTCGGGGTTGCCGTCACAGAGGCGCAGCTGCCAACTGAGCCAATTACTCCCGGCTCACGAGTGCGGATCTTCGATACACCGAATGCGGGAGATGACCCGCCGGACACGACGCCGGACTCGATCGCCGCGTCGGTTGTGAGTGTCACGAGCGAAGCCACGACCGGCCACATCGTCGTCAATGTTCTGGTTCGTAGCAACGTGGCCGGTGATCTTGTCGCGCGGGTTGCTACCGGTCGTGTCGGAATCGTCTTGGACTCGCTGGAGGACGGCGGTGACGGGTTGTGACGGTTCTGGCCTTGACGTCAACACGTGGCGCCCCGGGTGTGACGACGCTGGCACTTGCGTTGACGCTCGCGTGGCCGCGGCCTGCGCTGCTCGTGGAGGGCGATGTCTCGGGTAGCTCGAGCATTAATGCAGGTCACCTACGAGGTGAGGCCGAGCCGGCACCGAATATGGTCGATCTCGCCGTAGCGGCCCGGAACAATGCTCTGAACCTTTCCACCCTGCGCGGTGTCACACGAGAGTTGCCACTCGATTCAGACCGGCTGGTGCTACCAGGGCTGGCGAATTCCGCGCAACGCGCGACCCTGACGAAGGATTTCTGGGAGGAGCTGGCGGCTCTTCTCGTCACCTTGCCCAGCCACGGGATCGACGTTGTGATCGACGCCGGACGGGTCGGTATGCGCGAGGCGCCGAAGGCGCTGGTCGATCGGGCGACGTTGTGCGCGGTGGTCACGCGGAGCAAGCTCGACCACATCGTGTCTTTAGCGGCGAACGCGGCTGAACTCCGTGGTGACGCCGACGTGGCCAACGACCGGGTAGGTGCGATCGTTGTCGGCGAGGGTCAGCCGCATTCATCGAAAGACGTGGCCCGGGCCACCGGCCTACCTGTGTGGGCCACGGTTGCCTGGGATCCGGTCAATGCGGATCGGCTATCCGGCGGCAAGGAAATCACCAGCCGGACTCGTTTTGAGAAGTCGCCGCTGATGCGAAGCGTCCGATCGGCGATCAGCGAGCTGAACAATGTCGCCCAACGACGCGAGTACGTGCTCAACGGGCGAGGCGGCCGGCCATGACGACGACGCCGGGTACCGACATCACTGACCTGCCGATCTTGCGGCATGCGGCCACCGGGCACGGGACGGCCGGGCCCGGCGCACGTGATCTGGTCTCATCACTCGGCAATGGTGTCGGTTCCGGCCACGTCAATGGCTCTCGGACGCGACCACCAGACTCGAGCAAGCGGGCAAACGCCGCGCAGGGCAGCGATCCCGATTGGGCACAGATCCGAAGCTTCCGCCGGGTCGCGGCAGACCGGCTCGCGGATCGGCTGCGCGACAGCGACGGTGTGAGCGAAGAGCATCGGCGCAATGTGGCCCGGCAGATTGTCAGTGAGCTACTGGACGAACACGTCCGTGCCGCCTACCAGGCAGGGGATCAGAGCATCACCCCTGACAGCCAGGCCGCAATGGAGAAGGCGATCTTCGACGCGCTGCTCGGACTGGGCAGATTGCAGCCCTTGGTTGACGATCCGGAACTGGAGAACATCGAGGTATTCGGTTGCGAGAAGGTCGTCACCCTGGACCAGTACGGGCGAGTGGAGGAGCTCCCGCCGGTTGCCGACAGTGAAGAAGAACTGCGCGAGATGGTGGCGAATCTCGCCAGCCACGGCGGCACGACGGAACGGACATTCACCGAGAACAGTCCGATCCTGCATCTGAATCTGCACGGCGGGCACCGGCTGGCAGCAATCGGATGGCTCGCTACCCAGACCGTGATCAACATCCGGCGGCACCGGTTGATCAACGTCACCATTGACGAGCTCGTCGGCGAATATCACACGTTGACCCCGGAGCTCGCTGCATTCCTTTGCGCCGCAGTGCAGGCGCGGCGGAGCATCTTGGTCGCGGGGGAACCGAACACAGGCAAAACCACCCTGCTGCGAGCACTCACTCAAGTGATTGATCCGGGTGAAAAGATCGCCACCTTCGAGACCGAGCACGAGCTCCATCTCGATGAGCTGCGTTCCTCCAGCATCCGCCGCCCGATCGCGTTGGCCGCGCGGCCGGGAAGTGGTGAGCAGGGGCCGGACGGACGTCCGGTTGGCGAGGTCACCCTGGACGACCTCCTCGAGGCTGCGCTGAGGCTGAATCTTGACCGGATGCTGGTGGGCGAGATCCGCGGGCCTGAGGCATTGCCCATGCTCAAGGTGGCTCAAGCCGGGGCGGGTTCGCTGTCCACCATTCACGCTCGCAATGCCCGAGACGCCATTGAGCGGCTTGCCACCTGCCTTCTGGAAGCTGGTCCACACATAACCGACGTGCTGGCATATCGGCTGTTGGCACACCATGTCGACCTGATCGTGCATATCAAGCTCCGCGCCAGCCGTGGCGGCGATGGGCAGGTCAAGCAACGCCGCTACGTGGACGAGGTCATCGCACTGGAACCCGGCGAGCGGGGCATGCCAGCCGTCACCGATGTGTTCACCGCTGGCCCGAACGGTGTGGCCATGCCCGGCACACCGCCGCCCTGGATCGGTGAACTGGCTGATCATGGCTACCGGCCTTCCCAGGAATGGCCATGAACCCACCGGTAGCTGCGCTTCTCGCTGTCACGGCCTTGGGCGGCTTGTGGCTGATTGTTGCCGGGCTCGTTCCGGTGCCTGAGAGCGACGTTGCACGTGGTCGGGACCGCCTGCATCGACGATTGCGGGCGGCGCGCGGCCAAACACCTGCCCAGCGTCGCCGACGAGCCCTGCTCGGGGCGGGATGCGGCGCCGGTGTATTGATCTGGTTGCTGACCGGCTGGCTCCTTGCCGTCCCTGCGGTCCCAGCAGCGATCGTCGGCTTGCCGGTGCTACTGCAGACTTCTGCGGACAAACAGCAGATCGCCCGCCTTGAGGCAATGAGCGCATGGACGCGTGATCTTGCAGGCGTGATCGGTGCGGGCATTGGCATCGAGCAAGCCATCCGAACGAGCCTGGCCACGGTTCCGCCACCCATCCGAACCGAGGTTGGGCGGCTGGTAGCCCGGATTCAGGCCCGCTGGGAGACTCCCGACGCACTTCGTGCGTGGGCAGACGACATCGACGACGCGACCGGCGATCTCATCGCGTCCGCGCTTATCCTCGGCGCACAACGACGTGGCGCCCAGTTGGCCAAGGTTCTGACCGGGTTGGCGGACACCGTCGCCGACGACGTACGCATGCGACGCAACGTGGCCGCCGAACAAGCCAAGCCACGCGCCAATGTACGCGTGATCACGCTCATCACTGTCTGCGGCCTGGCGTTCCTCTTCATGACCCCGTACTCCGAGCCGTACGGCAGCACGTTGGGCCAAGCCGTCCTTGCGGTGTACCTCAGCCTGTACGTCGGCTGCTTGATGTGGTTGCGAAGCATCACCCGCACGCCGCGGCAGACTCGCATCCTCGATCTGGACGCTCGCCAGGCCGTCGGGGGTGGACCTTCGTGATGACTCAGATGACCATCGCTGCCGGCCTCGTGGCCGGGCTCGGAGCGCTCATAGTTGTCCGGGAAATGCGACCGAGGTATCCGCATCCCGTCCACACCGCGACCAAGCTGACCAACACACACCGGATCGCGCCGCTGGCAAGGAGCGCTGGCGTCTCGATACCCGAACGCCTCGGCGGCGCCTTGTTGAGACGGGGGTGGTCGTCAACGCTGATGCGCATACCACATCGCGATTTATCCCTGTTGGGAATGAGCGTGAGCCGGTTCCTCGGGGAACGCGCCATTCTGGCGATGCTGGGCTTGGCGTCCCCGACTGCGGCCGCGCTGGCGGCGTCCGTGGTGGGCTGGACACCGCCCGTCGTCGTACCCGCAGTGTTCAGCCTTGCCGCCGCGGCCGGACTTTCCCTCATCCCGTATGTCATGGTGGCGAACCAGGCCAACCGTGCCAGAGCAGAGTTCGCGCGGGCGATGACCTGTTTCGTCGATCTCGTCGCGCTTGAACGCGCGGGCGGCGCCGGTCCTGTCCAAGCGCTCGAACACGCGGCGAGCGTGGGCGATTCATGGGTATTTCGCAGGCTGCGAGACGAACTTGCACGTGCTAGATACCGCGGCACACCAGCGTGGGAGGCGCTTCGACACGTCGGGGAGGAGCTTCGCCTGCCCGAACTGGTCAAGGTCGGTGACGTCATGAAACTCGCCGGTGTCGAGGGCGCAACCGTCTACGGCAACCTGCGTGCGCGTGCCCAAGACATGCGGGCCGAGTTGCTGGCTCACGACAAGGCTCAAGCCGGTGTCCGTACCGAACGCGCGACGGCCCCCGTTGCGGTGACCTCGATCGTATTTCTGCTCATCATCGCTACCCCGATGGCGCTCGCCATCCAATAGCCCCGAAACACCGACACGAGAGGTACGCCAACAACCGACATCACTAAACACCGCACCGAGGGGACGATCTTCATGACCGACTTCATCTTGACCGTCACAACCCGGATCGCTGAAATCGGCGCACGCATAAGCGACCGGATGGCGACCACACAACGAGAGAAGGGCGCGTCCGCGCTCGAATACGTGATCGTCGCAGCCATCCTCTTCCCCATCGTGGTGGCGGCGGCCCTATGGATTGGCGGCGTGATCACTAGCCGTTCCGCAGAGATCCAACCGTAAACGGCCATGACCTTTCGACGGCGGGAACGCGGTGCGATCGCTCTGGAATCAGTGATCATCTGGCCCACGGTCATTCTCGCGCTTGTGGCTGTCATGCAGGGAGCGCTGTGGTTCCACGCCCGTAACGTGGCGTTAGGCGCAGCCCAGGAAGGCGCTCGCGCGGCGTCGGCCGAGTCCCGAGGCGACGGGGCGGCCCGCGCTGCGTCGTTTATCGCCGACGCCGGCGGGACATCGGTGATGACGGTCAAGAGCGTCACACAAAGCGACGACGCAACGACGACAACAGTGACGGTGACTGGTCGCGCCCCATCCCTCGTCCCCGGCTTGTCCGGCCCACAGGTCAGGCAGAGTTCAACGGCTCCCTTGAAGGGGTGGACGACGCGATGAGCCGCCGACGACTTCAGCCGTTGCGCGCGGAGCGGGGATCGGTCGCCCTGGAATGGGCCGTTTGGATTCCTGGGGTGCTCCTGGTCATCGCCGTGATCGCACTGGCCGGTCGAGTCACCACGACGGCTGGGGCGGTTGAACAGGCAGCCAACGACGCAGCTCGGGCAGCCTCCATCGCGCGCACGCCTTCAGAAGCGGTCACCGAAGCGCACGTCACCGGGCAGATGTCGTTAACCGACCAGGGGATCGACTGCCTGGCCCTGGGGATGGACGTGGACACGTCGGGATTCCACCGTCCGGCTGGTCAGCACGCTACTGTCGCGGTCACCATTACCTGCCCGATCCGGGTCATGGACCTACCGATCCCCGGCATCACCGAACGGGTAGCCACCTCGACCGGTACCAGCCCCATCGACACCTACCGGCAGCGGTGACCACCATGACCAGACAAACACGAACACGGTCCGCAGAACGCGGCTCGGTCAGCCTTGCGCTTACCGTTCTCGCCATCGCGCTGATCGCGCTCATCGGCCTTGTCCACGACGGCGGCCTGAAGGTGCGAGCCATGCAACGTGCCGACAACGCGGCCGCCGAAGCCGCACGCGCTGCTGGGCAACACATCACCGGCAATGATCTGCTCGGCGACACGGGACTTGATCGCCCAGCGGCAACCGCCGCCGCGCGCAGCTACCTTAAGCAAGCTGGCGTTCACGGAACAGTCGCCATACGCGGTGACGCGATCACAGTGACCACCCACACCACCGAGCCGACAGTATGGCTGTCGATCATCGGCATCTCCTCCGTAACGGGACGAGGCGAGGCGACGGTGCGGATCGCTGAGGACTTATGAACGCACGATGGAACGGAGAACAATATGAGCCTGCGGACTGTCGTCCTGGCGCTGGTGTGGTCGATCGGTGTAGTCCTGGCTGGCTGCGCACAGGGAGACGACGACGCAGCGGCAGAGCCAACCGACGAGCCGACAGATGAGCAGGTCAAGGTGACCACACCGGCGCTCACAGCACCCCCGACCACCTCGCCGGAGGACGAGGCAGAACGACAAATCAAGGATGTGCTCGAGGACTTCGTCGCCGACTGGGACAACTACCGAGCGACAACCAGCGACTATGCAGCAGACGACGACGGGCAATGGGTCGTCGACCTCGTCGATTCTTGGCCGCTTGACCTCGACGCCTACAACCTTCTCTTGGACTGGGCCGGCCGTTGGAGCACTGCAGGCCTGGAACTGCGCGGCGAGTCGAGGATCATGAGCCACGACGTCGTTTCCATTGGGGCCGATGACGGCGGTGAACCAGGGCATGCGGAGTCAGAGGCATGCCTGGACATGACCGAGCTGGAGCCATTCGACTACGACGGGCAGGCCGTCGTCGTCGATGATGCCACCCAGTACCAGGTATGGGCCATCGCCTGGGCCAACGTCCCGGACGCGGGTTGGACGTTGATAGACATCGAAGTCACTGTGGACGAGCCGTGCGAGGCTTGATCGTGGCCCTGACGGTGGCATCAATCGCGGTCATAGGGCACACCGCTCATGCAGCCGAGGAATCTTCGACTGAGTACGGGTGTGAAGACGGGCAGTACTACAACGGGTTCCAATGCGTGCCCGAGGACGACGAGGAACAAGAAACCACGGGCTGCAATCAAAACGAGCCCACGGTCCCGGACATCCCGTGCACCGGCCCCTTCGGCCCGTTCGACCCGTCACTTGATCGGTACGTGCGGCCGGTTCCCGACAACGAGATCGGGCGCTACGCACCGGATGGCATCTACGGCTGCCCAGGTTGTCTTCACGACGGCCTATGGGAGAACTACCCCGACGGTTGGATCTATCAGCTGTACATGCATATAGGCCACAACACCGGAACACCCTCGCCGTACCAGCTCGATCGGGTGGTGTGGCTGGGAGAGCCACCTGGACTGCCGCCCGTCGACCCAGCCGTGCTGGCCCAGCAGATCCTCGACGACATGGACCTGGAGCCCGTGGACGTCGGCGTAGCGCCGCGGCCGATCGACGAGGACCCCGAGTCAATGGGCCTCGTTGGGGCTCCCGTATGGATGTGGGTCGTCGATCCGTCTCCGCAGACCTGGGGCCCCATCACCGACTCAGCGTCGGAGCGGGGTACCACGGTGACGGTGACAGCTGCGGTTGAGGATGCCGAATGGGATATGGGCGATGGCCGCAGCCACGTATGTACCGAGCCGGGAACACCATATGAGGCACGAATGGGCGTGCGCGACTCGCCGACGTGCGGCCATCGCTACGAACAGACCAGCGGTTCGAAGCCAGACCAGGCCTACGTGGTTAGCGTGACGACCCGGTGGATCGCTACGTGGGAATCGTCCAGCGGCGAGACCGGGGAGCTCGATGTCGATCCGCTGACTTCCACCGCGCGAATCCGAATCGGCGAGCGGCAACTCATCGAACAGTGAGCCGCGCAACGGCAAACCCATCGAGATTCTCGCCAGGCGACAGGGAGGTGCCACGTGCGCATGACCGGCTCGGGCCAACACGCGCGCGGATCTGAAGTCCTGCGTGGCCTTCTGGCCCTGTTCGTTCTGTCATCCACGCTGGGCGCCATCCCGTACGGCTTGTGGCGGATCGGCGGACGGCCCTGGCCATCCGAGATCCCGAACCTCGACGAGGTCACCACTGCCCTGACAAGGCCGGATGACGGGTCTATGTTCATCTCCGCCCTGTTGATCGCCGGATGGATCGGATGGGCGGCGTTCGCCCTCGCCGTACTGGTCGAGGTACCAGCTGCGCTGCGGGGAGTGCGAGCGCCGAAGATACCCGCGCTGGGCGCCCAGCAACGCGTTGCTGCGCTGCTGGTCTCTGCGGTGCTGGGGATGCTTGCCGTCGGCCCAGCCGCCATGGCCGGGTCACCATCGGCGGCGACCACCATGCTTGTCGCGGCGGACGACTGGCGGCCCGTCCCGCCGGTCCCGCCCGCCGAGCTCGAAACTGAACCACCTGTGCGCGACGCACCACTCGACGAGAGCGAGAATTCAGACGGTACCGGCCCGGAAACCGACACCCACGATTTGGAGGAGGCTGATCAGTCGATACATCGGGTAGAACGTGGTGACACGCTCTGGGACATCGCCGGCGACCAACTCGACGATCCGACCCGATGGCCAGAGATCGCAGAAGCTTCCGCCGACACAATCCAGCCGGACGGTCGCCGGCTGACCAACCCGGACCTGATCTATCCCGGATGGAATCTCACCGTGCCGATCGAGGTATCAGACCTGGGCCAGCACGTACCCGACACCGGTGAGGCCACCACCAGTGGTGACGACATGGTCGGCAGCGACGATGGGACTCCCTCGGCGAGTGTTACCGACGCCCGACCGCCGGTCGAGCCGCAGCCGACGATGGCGGCACGGGCAGAAGACTGTGAAGACTCAGCGCCGGACGAACTCTCCCCGGACGAACTCTCCCCGGACGAACTCTCGCAGGCCGGACATGGCGAGGAAACTGATGCCGACTCAGATGTGTTGGGCGTCGTTCGAACCACGGCGGGAGTTGGTGCGTTGCTCGCCGCGGGTGTCATTGCTCTTCTCACGACGCGCCGCGCGTTGCGACAGCGGCACCGAAAGGCCGGCCAACGGCTCGTCCCACCGGGACCCGCGGGCACGGCTGCCGAGATCGAGCTGCGCCACGTCGCGGACCCCATGAGTCTCGACTTCATCAATCGAGCACTGCGCATGCTCGCCCGCGATCTTGCTCAGCAACACCGAGCTCCGCCGACAGTCCGCGCAGCACGTCTAGCCCACGACCAGTTCGAACTTCACCTAGTTACACCGGCGAAGGCACCAGAGCCCTGGATCAGCACCGACGACGACACAGTCTGGATGCTCACACCTGACGTGGTCGGCTCTCTTGTCGCGGACGAGGCTGAGCACTGGCCAGCCCCATATCCGGGCCTGGTCACCATCGGCCACGATGCCGACGATGCGCACATCCTGCTTGATCTCGAACACATCGGGATGCTGCACGTGAGCGGCAATGACGACAACGTGCGAGCGTTCATGACGGCCTTGGCTGCCGAGTATGCAACCTCCGGCCTCGCCGACGACGTCCAAATCACGCTCGTCGATCACGCCGGCTCACAGCCACTGCAAACGGGCCGTACGAGGCGAGTCGACCCTCAAGATGTGGACATCCTCGTGCAAGAACTCACGGCTCGGGCTCACATCAACCGAACTCTTGTTCAGGAGAGCGGCGCATCCAGCCTCACCGAGGCACGGACCAGGTTAGAGGGAGAGTGGACCCCGGAGATCGTCCTCGTGGCCACGCAGCTAAACGATCAGCATTGGACACAACTCGCGCGGCTGAGCGGTCAGAGAGCCCATGCCGCCATCGCCGTCGTGACCAACGATTCGACCCGCAGAGGCGAATGGTCCGTTCGAGTGGCAAGCGCCGACGAAGCGATCCTGGAGCCCTGGGGAATCACCCTGCGGCCGCAACAGATGAACCGCGTCACCCAGCAACGGGTCACCGACCTCATCGCTTCTGCTGACGCTGAACCGGCCGGGGCAGCGAAGGCAGAGCTTGGGCTGCACGAAATACCGCTAGACGAGCGCGAATACCCCGCCGATCTCACTGTCCACTTGAGTGGAAGCGAGCAGGAGTCCGGTAGAACACCAAGGCTCCCACAGCCATCCGGCATGACGGCGGCTCGCGTCGAGCACCCTCGCATCCTGCTGCTGGGCGAACCAGACGTCATCGGCGCTGTTGGCCCACTTGACCCGAGCAAGAGGGGACAGGCAGTGCAGGTCGCCGCGTACCTGGTGTTGCGGCCGGGGCGCCGTGGTGTGGCCATGGACGAGGCCATCTGGCCCGGACGTCGGCAAGCCAGCGCTACCCGCGCTACCGCGGTGTCAACACTTCGGCGGTGGCTCGGCGCGCACCCATCTGGGCAGGCATATCTACCTCCGACAACCAGCACGTACGAGCTGCATCCGGCGGTCCGTTCGGACTGGGACGACTGGCGCGAGCTGCTGCGCGACGGACCGCAAACGACGAGCACCGGGAATCTGGAGCGAGCGGTGGAGCTTGTGCGGGCACGGCCCTTGTCCGGGGTACGTAGTGGCTCGTACGCGTGGGCAGACATGCACGTGCAGGAGATGATCGCCGAGATTGTCGACGTCTGCCACGAGCTGGCCGAGCGCGCCCTGCGGAACGGTGACTTTCGAGGTGCGCAACGTGCAGCACTTCGCGGTCTAGAGATCGAACCGGGTTGTGAACTGCTGTGGCGAGATCGCCTCAAAGCTGAGATGCGCCTCGGTACCCGCGCCAGTGTTCTGGCCCTCATAGCCAAGCTGCGCGACCTCGCGGACGAATTGGGCGGCGACTTGGAGGATGAGAGCGTCGCGTTGATTGAGGAAATCGAACGATCAAGCACAGTGACGTCACACACCCAGGCAAGGAGCTGATTGCGGAGGACATGTGCGCGCATAAGGGATTCCCAGGTAACGAGGGCGCCACGAAGGTTCAGGGGTGCGACGCTTTGGGGATTGAGGAGCGTGGTCATGGCAGCTGCGTTGACTGTTGACGAGTTCAGAACTCTTCCAGCCGCCGTGCCTTTGGTGGACGCCGGGAGGGCCGTCGGACTTGGGCAACCGAAGACTCACGAGCTAGCACGCGCCGGAGAGTTCCCCGTGCCCTTGATCAAGATTGGCAGTAGCTATCGAGCCCGCCGCTCCGACATTATCGACACATTGGGCATCCTAGATACCGAGTCCGCGGCCACGTGATCACGAACGGTCAAATGGCCTCTCGGCAGAGGCTTGGGGGAACCAGCGGAGCGCTAGATCCAGCCACGCCAAGGCGTAGCAATTAGTCGTCCGCGCATTGGTGGCCCTCTGAGGCTCGTCCTGGCCGTTTCGCCGGTCTTGCCCTGCGCAATAGCTAACGGATCCCCGCTCCGCGCGAACAAACGTCCAAGCACGCTCCTTCCTGGCGGACAGGAGCGTGCAGACGGATTGAAACACCTAGACCAGTAGGCCGGCAATGAAGGCGAGTATTACAACGATAAGTATGAAGACTGCCGCCACTATAATTCCGAAACAAGCCGTCCGGTGCCCCCAGTCGTAGATCGCATTGTATTGGGTCATGCTTACTATTCCCTTCTGTAGGTGAAGTGGGGCAATTTATTGCCCTAGATATAGAGAATAGCGCATGAATCGGCGAATTCGCAAGTCTCCGAAATCTGGCGCCAATGCTTTTCCGTTTAACAATTCATTGGCCATTGAGGGCGGTTAGTAAAATAGCGTCCGCAATCCTATGAATTTAAATAGTGAATCATAATTGGAGCGGCTAAGGTTTGGTTTTTCGGCGATCAAGTATCGCCTCGTGTTTGATGTGGTGTGGCGCAGGTCGGCTGATTCGTTGGTTATAGCGATGAGGCAACTTCGGGTCAGGGGCCGAGGAGTGTGGCGGGTATGACGGCGATGCCGTCGGGTCTGCGGTAGGCGTAGGGTCCGGTGGTGATGATGGCGGCGTCGGCGAGTGTGTCGCCGACCTTGTTGTGGAGCCAGTGCAGGTGGGTGACGTCGTTGTCGTCGACGGTGCGGGCGAGTTTCACTTCCAGGGCCACGATGCGCCCGCCGGGTCCGGTGATGATGAAGTCGATTTCGTGGTCGGCGTTGCGGGTGCGTAGGTGGGCGATGTCGGCTTCGATGGTTTGGGCGTAGGCGCGTAGGCTAAGCGCGACGAGTGATTCGAAGAGCTGGCCGATCATGGCTCGCCCGTGGGGTCGTCGCTGCGGTGAGTCCGCGAGCAGGGTGGCGGCGTCGAGGTTGAGCAGGCGCGCGGCGAGCGCGGGGTCGGCGAGGTGGTGTTTGGGTGCTTGGGCGAGTCGCGCGAACGGGTTATCGACGGGCAGCCATCCGGGTATCGGGTCGAGCAGCCATAGCTGGGTGAGCACGTCGCGGTAGGCGATGGTGGTGGTCTTTGCGGGTTTGTCCGATTCGCCGGGGGTTGGCGGCGTCCAGGATTGCGTTGTAAGCCGTGGTCGTGGCGGTTGCCGCAGCATAGGCCTGCAGCCACGCTCGAAGTGTGGCGGGCTTGCGGACTTGGTATCCCTGGTCGTGGAAGTCGCGTTCGACGATGCGGGCGAGGTATCCGTCGAGTTGTGCGCGTCTGGCGCGTGGCGGCAGGTGGCGGATGCCGGGGAATCCGGAGCGCAGGATTTCTTCGACGTAGGCGGGCAGGTCCATCGACGCTTCACCCTCGATCTGGGGCCGTGTGCCGGCGAGCAGGGCGGTGAGGCTGACGGTTGGGGTGTCGAGGCCGCGTTCGGCCAGGCTCATTGGTCGCATCCGCAGTTGGACGATGCGTCCGGCGCCGGAGTGCACGGGGGTGACGACGGGTGCTGCGCTGCCGGTCAGGATGAACCGGCCGGGTCGTGGGTTCTGGTCGACGCTGCGGCGTATGTCGTCCCAGATGGCGGGGTAGCGTTGCCATTCGTCGATGAGGACGGTACCCGTGGCGCGGTTGATGCGGGCGGGGTCGGCGGCGAGTAGGCGTTGCTGTTCGGCGTCGTCGAGTTCGAACGTGATGTCTGCGCGGCGCTGCGCGGTGGCAGTCTTGCCGACCCCTTTCGGGCCTTCGATCGCCACCGCCGCGAGCGCCGGTAGGAGCTCGTCGAGTTCGGTGTCCAGGAGCCGCCGCTGATACCGAGCCATGGGCCGACACTACCGTTAGCACAGACCTAACGCTACCGTTAGCAGCATTCGTACTGTTCTTTCTGCAGGCTGACGTTCTTGCTTCATCAGACGGCCAACTGCCTGGCGCAACCATTCGGTCAGGCATTCAGGGTGACGTGTCATAGGCGGTCAGGCTCGTCCAGCTCCTAGCGCCGCGATCAATTGTGAAGCCGAGCGGGCCTGGCTCTACAGCCTCGCGGCTGTGGTCGAAGCCAGGAACCTTGAGCCTCGAGCGATGCTGCCGGGGGAGCAGAGCCTGGCGGCGATGCTGGGCGTGTCGATCGGTACGGTGCGCCGGGCCACGGAGGAGCTGCGGCAGCGCGATCTCGTGGTCACGTTGCCGGCCAAGGGGACCTTCGTGACTCGTCGTCCGGGTGGTGATCAGGATGCATGAACTCAGTTGCCTGCGCTGGTGTGACTTCTCCGAGCAGCCCAGCCACAGCGGCCTGCACATCGCTCACGTGGGAGAGATCATGCTCGCCCGCAATGCTGCGGTGTTCGCCGTGGCGGTGACCGCCGAAGCCGAAGCCAAGTGGCCGTACTGCGTGTTGACGCTGGCTGCTCGCCAGTTCTCCCCGTACAGCCGAGCCGTGCTGTCCTGGGAGATGGCAGAACGGCTCGGGGGTCTGCTGATCGACGCGAAGCGTCGCTACGCCTAGCCCGGCCGGGCGGACGGGTCGGCTGGCTCAGGCTGTGGACGTGTGGTTCCCTGGGGTGGATGGCAGAGATCAACGTGACAAGAGCGAACAAAGGTTCGACTATAGACGTGTGGACACGCCTCAGACGGTCGCACGGTGCCCGTTCGCGATGTGCCGCTACACCGTCGCGATCGACCTTGACGACCCGATGCCCGGAATCATCCACCTGCGCCGTCACCTGACCGAGAAAGACAAGGCTTACGGACGCGAGTTGATCAGCGCGCTGGAACGGGTCCAGTTCGACCCGGTCGCGGTTGAGTTACTGGATACGCTGCCGCATCCCGGTGTCGGCGCGGTCGACCGCGGAATAGGTGAGCGTGATCATGCCGCCGCGCCCGGGCCGATGACGCTGGATGGGTGGGCCCCGGCGTTGTGTGTCACTGGCCACTGTGCGCGTTGAGAAGACGGCAACGGGGGAGCCGGTTCGGGCGGTGGCGCGGTGGGACGGGCGTGGCGGTGTCCGGTCGCCGGCTTGTCGTCGTTGCCGGAACCGGTTGAAGTTGCTCGACCGTTAGCCCATCGCCGGTTCCGAACGCGAGGGCGCTGTCGTCTGGGCCGGTGCCCGGCAGCTCCGGCAAGGACACATGTGCTCATAGGTCGAGGTTGACGGTGACGGCGGCGTGGTCTGAGGCTTGGTGGATGTTGGCGGTCATGTCGGAGTAGGTATCCCAGGCGGTGGGGCGGGTCTTGCGGGTTCCCCATAGGCCTCTGCGGAACACGGTGCCGCCGGTGAACGCCGGTACGAGACTGTGGGAGATGAGGATGTAGTCGAGCCGGTTGCGGATACTGCAGGTGTCGAACGTGCCGGGCCGCTCCCCGGCATCGAAGCCGTCGAGGTCGTAGCAGGACACCAGCGGCCCATCGTCGTCGAACATGGCCCGCAGGTTGACGGGTGGTTCGTCGAGGGAGGGTTGGCCTTCGTTGAGGTCGCCCAGCACGATGACGTGTTGATCGTCGGCGACAAGGTCGTCGACGATGTCACGGACGGCGTCGGCCTGGCGTCGGCGTTTGTTGTCGCCGCCGCCGAACTGGGACTTGAAGTGGTTGACCAGCACATGCAGCGCCACCCCGGTGGGGGTGGTGACCTCATATTGGGGGCAGTCGCGGCTGAAGATGGTGCCGACGTGGTCTTCGGTGTCGACGTGGGAGCGGATGGTGCCGATGGGGTAGCCGGGTTTGGTCATGATGCCGACGTCGATGCCGCGTTCGTCGTTGCCGTCGACGAGCATCACGTGGCGGTAGTGCCGGTCGAGCATGTCGTGGTTGAACCGGACCAGTGACGGGCGGTCTTCGGCTTCGACGACGGCGATGATGTCGGCATCGACATCATCGATGACGCGGGCGGTCATGCGGGTGCCGATCTCATCGGTGGGTTCGGTGGCCAACTCCAGCCAACCGATCCAATCCCCGCGTCCGGTCGCGGTGATCTCGACGTCGTCGGTGGGATCGCGGGGTTGGCGGTCGAAATCGCCGCGGTTCTTCCGCAGCCACGCTCACGCTGGTGTCGGGCTGGGGCGGCGGCGGATCGCGCCGTGGGTGTTGCGGTAATACACGCCAACCTCGAGCAGCAGCTCGCGCATCCGGTCCCGGTCGGCGCCGGTGTAGGTGTCGTCGGTGATCAGCGAGTTGAACTCGCCATAGGCCTGCAAGATGGGTTCGCCGGCCGACCAGTCAAGCGGATCGAACGCCTTCGGCCGCGCGAACAGGTTCTCCAGGTTGTACGACGCCACCGTGACCATGCCGCCACACCAACCCCGCCGCCAATGGACTCCGATATGCGAGCATAGCCGACCTGGGCAACGCTCAACCGAGGCTGGCGAGACCAGCATCGTCCACATCCTCTGGGCTAGCCGGGCCTGGCGCGTGACGGCGCCGTCCGACCGTGCCGCGGCTATTCCGAGGTCTGTCGGCTTCATGTGGCCGAGCGGTACAGAAGGTGATGCCGCATTGAATGAGACATTCCACGTCCATAATGGATGGAAACGCTTCTCGGAGGTCGTCGTCTCGTTCTGCCGAGCGTTGTTCTGGACTTCGCAGCTCGGGTTGGGTTGACTGCCCGTATGCGCGCGACGAACCAGAGCCAAGTCGGCGGGGCTGGGATGGACGAGGTATCCGCAGCCTTCGTGCGACTCGGGTGGGGGTCGGCCGCGAATGATCGGCACGACCTCGGTACTGACCTATTCCTCGCGGTTCGGGATGAACGTTTGTTTGACCTCGGGCTTGTTGTGGGTGCCCAGGTGAAAGCAGGTGCGACCTACTTTAACGAGCCCGCATACGAGTCTGAGCGTTTACGCGGATGGTGGTTTCGCGACAGCGACAGTAAGCACATCGACGCCTGGCTCTCGCACGCATTGCCGCATCTTATCGTGCTGCACGATCTTGAATCGCGAACGTCATATTGGCAGCATGTGACCGAAGACGCGGTGACTCGTACTGGCAAGGGCGCAAAGGTCCTTGTGCCGGTGGAAAACACGGTAGATGAGAGCAATCGTCACGCCCTGCTGGCTGTGGCCGCTACAGCTCGTCCTGTGGTAGCTCTAGAGGGCAGTGCATGGACAGGTTCTGAGTCGGTGCTGCCGCGTGATCTGCTGCGATACGCGCTAATCGTGCCCAGGCTTGTGGCTCCACATCCCAATGCTGGGCGGCGAAAAGGACTCGTTGTGGAGCAGGCGATCGCAATGCTGGTATTGGCGCGTGTGCGCGCTTTGAGGGAGATCATCGAAGATGACGACGACGTGCCGTCACTCGACGAGGCGGCAGACTCGAGGTCCTGGGCTTGGCGATTGGTGGGCCGGCTGTATCGGCGCCTGGTCAGTGGTGACAAGGATCTGCTGCTGCCGCTGATTGATGAGGCGCCGGATGCGGCGACGCGGGCGGCGGCCACCGTGGTTGCGGTCGAGGGACTCTTGGAAGAGGGTGACGCCGATTACGCCTTGATGGTCTTGGAAGCGACTCTCGCCCTTGATGAGGCGAGCCCGGTGGATTACGCCTGGCTCAGACTCCAACACGCCCGGGCATGCGCGGAGATTGGCCGTGTCGATGATGCCCGCGCGACAGCGATCGATATTCAACAGATCCGCGTAACTCACCCCGAAGATGTGACCGCTTCGGCCATCGCGGGCGCGGCCGCGGTGCTGCTGTTCAATGTCTCTGCCTGGCGGACAAAGGACGTCGCCGACGTCATCACGGGCATGGACACAGCTGCAAACTGGTGGCGCACCCAGAAGTTGGCGTGGGGGTTAGGGGCACAGGCAGATCGTGCGTTCACGGCGTGGTCACGGGATTCGAGCATCTCACTGATCGGTGGGGACGACGCGCGGAACAACCTCCTGAGTGCCTCAGTGCTCGCTAGCTATCTCGGTGATCATGGTGGGTGGCGGGATTCGTCTGGCTTGCTGGGGAAGTACATCCTTCAAGGGCTGGATCGTGACAGCGATCCGGAATACTTTCGTGAAGGGCTCGATGTGCTCCGATGGGCCGGAGACGCCAAGGCGCTTGCCCGCGCCGTGACGCGCATCGTCGCGGACGGGCCCGCCGCGGCGGTCACCGCCGCCGCATCCGACATCGATCTTGAGAGATCAACACGGACCACGGCTCCCACCAATCTCGCACTGCTTGGTCATGGCGGGGACGTACTTGATGAGGCCGCTGCGGACCGGTCCATCGATTGGGTCATGGCGACGTTGAAGACCCCCGAGTCCTTCGTGGAGCGAACGAGTCCGACCTACAGAGTGGAGCTCAAGCTCATCGACACCCTTGCCGGCATCGTTCTCGCGGCTTCGCCGGCTGCTAGATCGGCCGTGGTCGAATTCCTGGTTGCACTGTCAGGTCAAGATCAGTCGTGTGCTACATCCTGGGCCAGGGTCGTTGGGGCACTGCCCGACGACGCATGGAATGGGTCCACGGCTGTCCTGGCAGGGCAGAAGGCCCCAATTCACCACGATGAGCTTCGACGGCCTCTCCTCGGTATAGCTGCACGACACGACGCCGCTGCGCGGCAAGTCTTGATGGTGGAGGCACAGCAAGGCTCGTGGCACGCTCTTACTGAGATTGCCGATCTCGGTGTTCTGCGGGCAGATGCCGCAGCGAACCTAGTGACTGAGATGGCATCACGAGTAAATCGGCGAATCAGCTCGGCAGAGAAGCACTCTTACGAACTTGGCATGATCGATGCCGGGGCAGGATTGGCGCTACTGAATGTCACCTACCCGGACGTCGCTGATTGGGAGCCATTGCTCAACCTTCTCGCTCACCCGGATGTGGCCAGCGCAGACAAGCGCCAACCGATGTGGATCCTGGCACATCACGCGGAGGAGATCGCAGCGCAAATCCGGCCGCGGCTCGCATCGATAGCAGCTACCTCAGCATCCAACGAATCAGGCGTGATCTCACCATTTGGCAACTCGGCCGGAAGCCGAGGCCCAGCATGGGAGCTCGCGCTGGTACTGGGCGCATTTGACGAGCAAACGATCGGGCCTGCAGTTGTCTCCCTGCTGTCCGGTGACACGTCCGATCGATCATGGGTACCCCATCTCCTACGACGCATTCCCGGGCCTGAGGCGGCCGCGATCCTGGTCGGGCTGCTCCAAGATCCATATCCCGAAGTTCGGGGCCCGGCAGCTGCCATCCTCGCCGAATTAGTGGCAACAGGACAGCGCAGCAATCTTGCCGTCGAAGGACTTCAGCATTGCATGCAGGACACAGGTACGCGCGTCGCACTCGGGATAGCCTCGACACTGAGTAGATTGGAAGCCCCAACATCAACGTTCAGCGGTATCCTTCATAACCTCCGCAAACACCCGTCCGCGAAGGTTCGCGCCAGGATCAACAGCATGGAGCGCCCTGCCTCCGGCTGAAGATCTTTCCGGTGGCTGGGCAGAGATCGAGGGAAGGAGTCAGCGGTGTTTATGGAGCCTGAAGGACCACAAGTGACGGATCAACAGGCACGCGAACTTGACGACAGCTTCTTCACTTCGAGACCGTTTGGGTACTTCACCTCCCGGATCGCCGCCCTGATCTCGGCATCAGAACCTGGTGTACCGGATGTCGCTCATGGGTTGGGCGCGGCGTTCTTGTCAAAGCTAGGATTCCACGACGTTGACGGAATCCTTGCAGCGGACGAAAAGGACCGCGCGTTGCAGATCGCGACCGACGCCTTTGCCGTCCGCCACCATGCAGCAGAGGCGCTCGTGCGGCTCTATCACGCGCTCGCTGTAACACCGTCTAAAGAACGACAGGCACCATCGGTCTGGGTGTCCATGGTCAATGGTCCACGGCAAATGGCCGACCTTGTCGGACAAGCTGCTGATCACCTCGATAGTGACCTTGGAGCCAGCACTTTCTGGTCCATTGCCTTGCCAATTGATGCGGTCGCCGACAGTAGCATCAGAGCTTCCGCCAACAAGTCGTTAAATGTGATGGCTTCGTGGCTCAGACGCGCAATGTTGCTCTTAACACGAGAAGACATCAACATCGACGCCGCCCACAACAAGCTGAAACACGGCCTAGCAGTGGCCGCGAACGACAATGAGCGCGCGGTCTTCGTTAGACAGGGGCCCACTGCCGACGGCACGATACCGCTAAGCGCGCTGAACGGACCGGATGCGTTCAATGTGATCGATGCGATCACGCTTCGCTACCTCGCAGTGGCACCGAAGACTAATGGACGCAAGCAAGGACTTGAGATGTCAGTGTTGCGCCTAATACCCGCTACGCTCCTGGCAGAAGCATGGATGGTGGCACTCACCCATGGCGTCATGTTCCACCTTGCGGCCGAGCGACACTTCAAGGGCAGGGACGTACAGCTAGCTGAATGCCCCAAGCTCCCTTTGGGTCCCACCCCCGAGCATCTGGCACGCAACGCGGTCGTGGGGCTGCGTTACCCAGTCACGACTCCTCCCGGCGGGGGAGCTCCGGACCGACGGACCGGTATCGCTACTGAGAACGCATTCGTGGGGCTAACAATCGACTTCACGCAGAAGCAGACGGCGGTCGTGGTCGACGATGGATAGGCCTTCGAATCAGGCATTCTGAGGAATATTGGAATGCTTGCCCGTCATTCCAGGCGTCTAGCGGCAGCCAACCAAGTCTGACCGCTCCAGCGACGCAACTGATTGGCACGGAATGTCCAGGTCGAACTCAATCCGTGTGTGTGCGCCCCCGCCCGCACAGCTATTGAGCAATGAGATTGATGATGCCTAAGACAACTGTTGCCACTAGACCAATGGCGCCGACAGCGGCCGCCGTCCAGGCGGCGATCTTCGAGCCTCTCGCCTCGCTCACGCTCTCTCTGGTTGCTTCGAGCGCCTGCCTGCTGAGATCCAGGGCCTCCTTCCCGGATTCCGTACTTGCACGTGCCTCCATGAGCAGGTTGCTGAGGATCTCGATCTGCCTGCCGCGCATTTCGTGGGCCCGTGCATCGGCGGCCTCTTTGATTTCCGTCAGTGATGCATCCGGGGGCTCGACAGCTTCGAAGTTGATTAGCCGATGCACGGGAGGCTCAGGTGCGGGCAATGGTGCCAATCTGGAATTCTGGAAGAGTTGCTCCGCCAGGCCCTCCGGGAGTTCGTACTTTGGAAGATCTGGCACCAGCTTGGCGAACCATGACGAGGCGTTCAGCGCCGGGAACAGCGCCTGCATGTCGAGTTTGGGAGCCAGCGACGCAGCGATCTTCGACATGTCCAGGCCTTTTGCGAACGATTCTGTGAGTGGCCGGAAAATGTCATTCGCCGCGTCGACTATCGGCCCGGCTGCCTCGGCCGAGACCTGTTTCGCCTTCTCATGCAGAGGATGCGCCTCGTCCTCAAGGATTCGTTCCAACTCATGGAACGACATCGACCAGATGGCGTCAAGTTCAGGGTCACCCGTCTTCTTCGGTTCGACCTCAATATCGTGCCACTCCCCGTCCGAGCCAATGTATTGAATCGACCCAGACTCGGGCGGATCTGTCGCATCTTCGCTGGTTCCGGCATTACTAGGTTCGTCCTGATCGCCAGGTTCTTCCTGGGGAATTTCGTCGGTCACAGCACGACCGTACATCGGGAAACGAGATTGCGATATGAAACCGCCAGTCAACCTTGACCGTGGGCCACGGATGTCGATGAAGCGCTCGCCAGCCAGGCGTCAGGTCGCGGCCCTTGGGTGTCGAATGAGAATCTGAGTGTGACTTGCGTACCTGGGGTCTCTAGTTCTCTGGGGCTACGAGCGCGATGGTGTGGATTGTTGCCGGTGATGTATCCGCCGAGCGAGCGCGATTGATGCTATGGCGGAGAACAGCCCGGCGGAGCCGGCGGCTGCCCATAACTGTCGGCGGGCGTGTGTGGGCGTTGCCTCGATCCGTGGGCTGTGAATCTGTCGTTCTTGTTGCCGGTGTTGGTCGAGTCCCCTCTGGGTGGCGTCCCTGACGAGCTCCCAGGCTGCCGTTCGTCGTTGTAGACCTTCCGTCCAGAAGTCAAGACATGCTTTGAACCATGTGCCGGCAACGATGAATATGAATCCGATGAACATGACCCAGGACCGATTCTCTTGTGCTACGTCGAGTGTCGCCACGCCCAAGATGATGGAGAAGCCGATGGGAATCATGGCTAGGAACACCACCCCTGGTGGGCGGAGGGAGCTGGCGCGAACATTGAGTGCTTGAGCAGCGTCCTCGGTGGCCGATCTCAACTCTCGGAGGCATTCGGCTTCATCTCTCTGGGTCGTGAGGTTGTCGATGAGTCGGCTGAGCCGGGTCGCGATGCCGAGGTGCGATGTGTCCGTGTGGTGCCGTACGAGCTTGGTGCCGATCTTGTGGTTGTTGATCATCTCCTTGCACGCCCGTAGGTGTTCGGTGCCCCCGTGGTTCAGGTATGCGCGGAGATGATCTTCAAGCCGTTGTACCGGGGATAAGGACGCGTATTTTTGTCGTCGCACGTAGCCTCCATTTGGTGTCGTATGTGATCTTGCACGACATGACGACGAGCGGCGCGCGCCTGGTGCTCCCGACGCGTCGGCCCAAGGACAATGAGCCGGCGTCCGTCGGTAAAGCCGCAGGTCAGGTGGTTAGTTCGAGCGCGGTGTGCGGGGGTATACAGCCGAGTCCCTCTCGGACACGCCCTAACCCTCGCAGGGTCAACGTCCACTTTGACCTGGTGCGGAGGGCTGTGTATGTGAGACGAACGGCGACCTCGTCTTGGAGTTCAACTCGCTCTTCCACCGCGGCATTGCCCAGTGCCTTGACTGCGCTGCCCACTTGCCAGACCAGTCCTTCAATCTGTTGTTCGCTGAGACGAGTCAGAGCCGTGTGGCGTTGGAGTGTCGAGATCGATGATCGGCGGGGCCAGCTCAGGGTGGATGGGGAAACCCGCAGACTTCTACCGCAACAGTGCGGAGCCGCGGCCGATACGGTCGGGCGTGGCCAAGAGCTGGCGGCTGGTGCGTCGTCGGGCTCGGGATGGTCGGCTCGGGGCTGCAACGGCGTTCCAGGCCGTTGCCGACCAGAGGAGAATCCGGAGCGGCTACCCTCAGCTAAGCGTCGAGTGCTCACGCGGCTACTTCCAAGGTGCGTTGGGCTTCGGGTTCGGATGCGCGACGAAGCGTGGGTAGGTGCGACTCGTGCCGGTCGGCGAGTCGGACTTCGTGGCGTTGCAACCCTGGCAGAGCAACTGGAGGTTGGTGACGTCGTTGAGGCCTCCGGCGGCGAGAGGCACGATGTGATCGAAATTCTTAGCAGTTAGGATATTGAAGCGGCCGGTGAGGTCGACGCCGCAGATGACGCAGAGTCCCGCGTCGCGGAAGAACACCGCCCGTTGGGCCCGGGCCGGAGGCTTTGAGCGCCTCAGTCGATCGCCTCGAGCCGTGAACTGCTTCCGCAGCTCCGGCGTATCAGTGAGCATCTCGGGTTCGATCTCCTGAACGAGCTCGGCGAGGAATTGATTGAGCCGGAACATCAACTCACGGTTTCGGAAAACGACGTGGAAAACCTCGTCCCCAATCGCCTCCAGCAGCACCTCGTAGGGCTGGCTCACCCTGATGTCATTAAGAAAATAGTCGTAGCAGGCGTTAGCGACGTTCGTCGACTCACGCCAGACCTTCATGGTCGTGCTGACGTTCTCGTAGTACCCGTCGGGTGGCGGGACCTCGAAGCCTGGCGCTGACGACAGCCCGTAGGCGACGAGGCAGAGGTCGACTGGGAGATAGCGCCTGTTCTTGCCGAGCCCCAGGTCGTGCTTCGAGATGTATGGACCGTCCGTATCTTCCAGGAACATGTCGTCCGCAACCCAACGAGCGAGCTTGTGAACGAGCGTGTCGGATTGCCAAGGGGCGATGAACGCGAGGATGTCGCCGTCCGCCGTGAGAGATTCGACACCGGGCAGATGTGTGTACGGATCGCTCACAGCTGCTGTGAGACGGGCCGCGACGCTGTACGTCCGGAAGTAGCGGTGATCGATCCACTCGTTGTCGCGACGCTTCATCTGCACCCCCAGAGCTCGCCTCACGATCTTACGATCGATCCGACCGCGTACGTCTGACATCGGCTCGACAGATCTTGGTGCCCCGGTAGCGATAGCACTCGATGGGGACGCGTTGGCTCGGAACATGTTGGTCCCGTCGGCGCTGGTGTGCCATCCGGGCGGGTAGTGCCGATCAGTGTGTGCTTGTTCACTCAGAGGTGTCGTTTGCGGAGCCAGCCCACGATCTGCCAGAAGGCGAAGTGGCGAGCTAGCCGAAGGTCCGCGAGGACACTCCGTGGCGGAAGTAGGGGCACCAGCCCCGCAGCGTCGGGTTCAACCTGCACAGCAGGTCTGGGAGCGTTCGATGTCTTGCACGGCGCGTCAGCGGCCGCACCTTACCGATACCGAAGCCAGCGACTTCTTCGATGGGTAGGTGTAGATCGCCTTCTTGCCGGTCCGGCTCCGGCAGGCGCGGCGCTGGATGCACCAGCCGAGGAAGGCGAACACCTCATTGATGTGGGCAGCCCCTCGCCTTCTCTTCCGACAGGCGCAGGCCCATCGGCGCGAGCGCCGCAGCGACCGCGCTACACCACGATCAAGGACTCAACTCGCGACCGAGGACACCCGACGACGGCCCTACTCAGTGGTGACGCTAGGGCTAGGCTCATGGCTATGAAGGAGGTCACGAAGGGCCAGATTGCGGCGGGTGTTGAGGCGTATCTGCGCGAGGACGTCGAGCTGAGCGCGTCCAGGCGTCGAGAGAGATCCTGGGATTTCTGTTTCAACCATTTCCAAGAACACAGTGATCCGACCAAGGTGATGGAACTGTCATGCCTTCATCTCGGCTACTACCTGGCCTCGTGGGGGATGCTGCGTGGCTCGACGTTTCTGTTCAGGCAGACCAACGTCATGCACTACCGCAGGGTGGTCGAGGTGATCGCCACACACAACGCCACTATGCGGGGCTGCGACGTGGACGCTTACCGCGATACCAGGAAAAGGCAGGCGCTGGAGGACGCCTGGCGCGACATTCGGCTGGCGCTGCTGCCTGATGGCGGGAATAGCCGAATCTTGATCAGCAAGGTCATGATGGGCGTTTGGGGTTGCCTGCCGTCGTTCGACACCTATTTCGTGCGAGGTTTCAGGGGATTGGGAGAGACGAAGACGGAGAAGGTGGCGTTCAACCGGGTCAGCCCACGAGTGTTGGACTTGTTGGCAGGATTCTACGAGCGTCATGCAGAAGAGATTGACAGCGTCCGGCACTTGCACACGACATGGGACATGTCCTCAGGACGACCCACCGGACGACCCCTTACCCGGGCCAAGATCCTGGACATCTACGGTTTCCACACGGCGTTCGCCTCGTGAAGCAAGCCCAGGGTTGATCGGAACGCCGTAGTGAGCTGTGTTGGGTCTGTTGGCGGCAGAGATGTGGCGGGGAAGCTGCACTTTCGCGAGCGTGATCGGTGATCCCTAGTTGTCGTCGAGTGTCTGTGTCAAATACGTGCCCAAGTCTCCGTCCGCGTCGCCGATGAAAGGGCATCGTCGCAGTTCAGGGCATGTGTACTTGTTGCAGTCACGCCGCCCTCTCAAGGCGGTAGCGCGGGTTCGAATCCCGTCGGGGCTACCACTGGTAGAGCGCCCCTCACCTGCGGAAACGCAGGTGAGGGGTGCTCTTGTTATGTCCGGCGGTCACCGGCTGAAACCGGTTGCCCGCGGCCACTCACGCCAAATACGCGCGCAAGTTTTCAGTCTCCCAGCGATCGTCCGAGAGCCTGGTCGATCTTGGCTCGGTTGCGGGCCGCGTTACCGTCGATGCACTTGGCGTGGAATCCAGGAGGAGTTGGCGCGTGCCGCCCCACGTCGTCGAGCGCGGCATGGTGGGCGTCTCGGGACGTTTCGGCGTGGAAACTTGAGTGGGCTAGCTCTGGGCTCCGAAAATATGCAGTAGCAGGCCTCCAAAATTGTCATAAACCTGGCGCCAAAACGTGCAAATACCTACCTCCAATATGCTCACGAGGTGAACGTCGATGGCAATGACCCTGGCTGGCACCGTTGAGCGGCGGCTGGAGCGTGTCCTGCGTGAACGTATGCGGGATGCGCCGGTTGTCCTCGTCAACGGTCCGCGGACTGTGGGTAAGAGCACCATGCTCGCTGCTCTGGCGGGGAGTATGGGGGCGACTGTGATTGATCTCGATGACGTGGCGACGTGGGAGGCGGTACAGGCCGATCCGGCATTGTTCGCGTCTGCTCCCTCGCCGGTCCTGATCGATGAATATCAGCATGTGCCTGAGCTGTTGTCGGCAATCAAGGCGGAACTCAACCGTGACCTGCGGCCAGGGCGGTACGTCCTTACCGGCTCGACACGCTATGGAAGCCTGCCCCAGGTGGCGCGAGTGCTGACTGGGCGAGTTCACGTTCTGGACCTGCTGCCGCTGTCTCAAGGCGAGATCGGGGGAACGGCCGAAGTCTTCGTTGACCAACTCTTGGAACATCCGGCCGGCCTGGTGACGGCCGTGCCATCGGCGACCGGCCGGGACGAGTACGTCCAGCGTGTTGTATGGGGAGGGTTCCCGTTGGCGCTGCGTAGTTTTTCTGACGATGCTCGTGCGCGGTGGTTGCGCGACTACGTCGACCTGGTCATCTCGAAAGACGTCGTGGAACTCAGCCGGGTCCGGAAGCGGGCCCAGTTGCCGCAGCTGCTGCGTCGTTTGGCGAGTCAGACCGGCCAGGCGATGAATCTTGCTGAGGCCGCTCGCGCGGCCGAGCTTGATCGCAGTACCACGGAGCGGTACGCCGCACTTCTCGAGGCCGTCTTCTTGATCCGGCGGCTTCCGGCCTGGGGAACGACGCTTGCTGCCCGTGTCGGCAACAACCCGAAGCTCCATATCGTCGATTCTGGTCTCGCCGCATGGCTACTGGGCCTGACAGAGCGCAAGCTCGCCGGCCGTGAGCCTGCAGTCCTCACCGAGTTCGGTCATCTGTTGGAAACGTTCGTCGTCGGTGAGGTGATTAAACAGACTGGCTGGTCGCAACGGCTCATCGAGGTCGGCCATTTCCGAACACGAGATGGCATAGAAGTCGACCTCGTGTTGGAAGCCGACGACGGAAGCGTCGCGGCCGTCGAGGTCAAGGCATCCTCGCGAGTCACCGGACGAGACCTTGCGCCGCTGAGACTCCTGCGTGACAAGCTAGGGCAGCGCTTCGTCGGTGGTGTCGCGCTCTATCTCGGCGCACGCTCCTACACTTACGACGACCGTCTCCACGTCGCACCAGTCGATACCCTCTGGCGCCACGAAACACTCGTGTCCCAGCACACGCCAGACTGATGACGATGCTCCACAGGTTCAAAGAGGACAAGATCCACATCTAGGTGAAACGGCGTGCGTATCAGCATGTAGCTACGGGTCCGGCGATCATCGACGAGTAGTTGTAAGAGATACGTGCCGAAAGTAGCCGCAGGCGAGGCCCTCAATGTTACGTCTGCGCAGGTCAACAGCTATCAGACACGAAGGGGGACGCCGCCATCTCCAGGCATGTGGCTTGGTATCAATGTCGATCGCAGTGGCGATTGTGCGTTGCTTGAACCGGACTCTGGCGCAGTACGCATGAACCTACCTTCAGTTGTTCCGCTGCCATGAACGATTCGCCGATCTTCACCGTCAGGAACAGAGCATTGCCAAGGAGGCGTGGAAGTGGCCCGTATGTTTCTGCTGGTAGCTGAGTGATCTGACCGCCGACAAGTACGTTCCAAACCAGATACGCCACGCGCCGTCACTTGCTCTGAGGAGCTCGTCGGAGACAGCTTAGAATAGGGCGAACTCCCGATGAGGGAGGTATGCCACCCGGAGATCTCGTTGCCTGCCGTTGTCGAACAGAGGGGACTGCCGAGCGGCTACCGCCGGCGAAGAGCGGGGCGCTCACGTGGCTACTTCGAAGGTCCGCTGGGCTTCGGGTTCGGACGTGCGCCGAAGTGTGGGTAGACGCGACTCGTGCCGCTCGGCGAGTCGGACTTCGTGGCGTTGCATTTCCGGCAGAGCAACTGGAGGTTGGTGACGTCGTTGAGGCCTCCGGCGGCTAGAGGCACGATGTGATCGTAATTCTTAGCAGTCAGGACATTGAAGCGGCCGGTGAGGTCGACGCCGCAGATGACGCAGAGTCCCGCGTCGCGGAAGAACACCGCCCAGTGGGCCCAGGTCGGAGGCGTCGAGCGCCTCAGATTGCCCCGAGCTGTGAACCGCTTTCGCAGCTCCGGCGTATCAGTGAGCATCTCGGCTTCGATCTCCTGGACGAGTCCAGCGAGGTATTGATTGAGCCGGAACATCAACTCACGGTTGCGGAAAACGACGTGGAAGACCTCGGCCCCGATCGCCTCCAGCAGCACCTCGTAGGGATGGCTCAACCTGACGTCGTTGAGAGAGTGGTCGTGGCAGGCGTTGGCGACGTTCGTCGACTCACGCCAGACCTTCATGGTCGTGCTGACGTTCCAGTAGTACCCGTCGGGTGGCGGAACCTCGAAACCTGGCGCTGATGTCAGTCCGTAGGCGACGAGGCAGAGGTCGACTGGGAGTTAGCGCCTGCTTTTGCCGGGCTCCGGCTCGTGCTTCGACATGTATGGACCGTCGGTGTCGTCCAGGAACATGTCGTCCGCTACCCAACGAGCGAGCTTGTGAACTAGCGTGTCGGGTTGCCATGGGTCGATGCTGGCTAGCCGAACGATTCGTGGCCGAACGTTTCGGGACACGAGCCGGCATGGTCGCAGCAGCCCATAACGTTCTCGACCGCTCCGCACACTGGATCCCCGGATTCGCCCGCGACCAGTTCCTCAAGGTTCGCCCGCCGGGAGACCCCGCCGACACACACAACCCTCCCGATGCCGTGCGCGCAACAGAGAACGAGGATGTTGCCAACGGGTTTGCCGACGCAGTGGAGAATGCGATGTCGTGGACAGAGCTGTAGCAGGGCAGAAGATCGTGCTCGTCATTGGGTACGGCCTCAGCGTTGTGACGTTTGGTGCCGTCGCCGTGGCCATCGGAGCGTGGATGTCCGTTGGTATCCGCATCGCGCATTGCCTGCCGCAGTTGCACCAGCCACCCGGCTATGCCGGAGTGTCGATGCTGATGGCCACCGTCGCCGCCACGTCATGGTTCGTCGCGCGCGTGCTCGCGGCTCGATCCACCAGGACAGCGCCGCTACGATTCGGCTATTGGCTGTTGTGGATAACGGCCGCCTTCACCGTTCCAGCCATGCTCCTCGTCGCCCTCCCGGTGTCACCCGCCCAGATTGAGGCCGGCGCAGCGTGCGGATACACGCACTTCACCTCCCTGGTGATCAGCACGACCGTCTACATGCCCTTGTTTGGCGTTCTCCTCACTGACCTGGCAGCCCGGATCAGCAGCAAGCCCGTATGGATCCGCGCCATGATCGCATTACTCGCCAACAGCGCAGCCTGGACATTGGTCGTGATCACGCTGACACCCTTCCGCTAGGAAACGAACGCCGCTCTCACCCCTGGCGGTTGACGCCCGATCTTGGAGAATCCCGGTTACACCGGTATCCGAGCGTGAGGCAAACAGGAAGGTTCGAGACGCTGGTCGACCCGAAAAGGCATCTCGCTCGGACCTGAGTTCTAAACAATCGCTGTGTTCTTGGTTGTGCTGGGTTGTGCTGGTGAGGCCCGTCTTGGGTCACCCCTCATCCGTAGAGAAACCCCTCGACGGCTTCTTTGGTGATCGACCCGCCCGGGTAGCCTTCCCGCTCGCAGTGCTCAGCGAATTGGCGCAGCACCATGGGAATGGGGCACCGTTGTCGATCATGGCCGTGGCCAGTGCGCCGCGCAGGACATGCATCCCGCACACCTGGCCTGGCCCGAAGGCGATCCGCTCGCGAGCAGCGTGCCGCGACCAGCCGGCAGGCGACCGACGAGGAGCCACCGACCGCGTCGAACGGGTGTCGGTGTTGACGAACACCTTCGGGCAGTCCGTCCCTGGCCGGCCGTATGCCTGGACCGAACTCAATCATCACCGCATTCACGCGGCTACGAGCTCTCGCCGAACCCGGCCGGCCAGACCACTCACGCCCTTATCCAACCGAGCCCGTGCAGCACGTCGGACAATCGAACCTGCGCCCCAACCGAGACGACACTCGGCCACCATGTCATGCCCACCCAGCCACAATCACCCGAAACTTCAACCAAAGGAACAACGATCAACCGCACGCAGCCAATGAAAGATCTGGGCTAGCGGCCTCCTGTGCTGAGCGCCTCGCGAAAGGTCTCTAGCAGTTCTCGTTGTTGAGTGACGAACTCTTTCTCGTGCTCGTGGGCCACTTGATCGAAGGTGTCTTGGTAGTGCTCAGATCGGCATTCGCGGTCAGCCACGGCAACGGTGATCTCGAACTGTCTAAACTCTCTCAGCTGGTCTTGGTCTACGTCTATGGGATCTTGCCCTTCAATGGCTCCGGTCAGCTCATTCCAGTCATTAACCTGGTTCTTTCGCCGACGACGATCACCTCGCACGGTTTGGCTTTGAGGTTTTCAGCCCCCATGGTGGTGAGCTGAGAATGACTGCGGTGATCGCGCGTGGTTACCACTTGGGGCCGGAATACACGCGGTTTGATCTGCCCAAGTCGACGTCGGAGGAGACGTGGGAATACCTGGCCCTGACTCATGACGGGGCTGCCGTTGCCAGAACGTCCGTGATCGAGGATGCCACCGATGTGTTCGTTCTGCCCGCTGACGGCGGTGAACCCCGGTTGCTGCATTCGCTGCCGGTTGACGCTCAGGTCATCATGCCCGGCACTGTTGTGAGCGACCAGTGAACGGGCGGTTGACGCACGTGGACGGAGACGGGTTTACCGAGTTTGTAGCAAGCCGCGGGCCAAGCTTGCTACGGATGGCGCTGGCGCTGACCGCAGACCGCGGGTTGGCCGAAGATCTTGTTCAGGAGGCGGTGAGCCGCTGGGGAAAGCTGCTCCGCGACGGCGACCCCGAGAAGTACATCCGGGCGGCTATGCTCAACGAGACCCGATCGCAGTGGCGCCGGCGTAGCCGGCGGCACGAAGTGATCACCGACGACGTGCCGGAACCAGCGGCGACCGACGGCACCGAACTCGGTGTGGCGGACCGGATCGACATGGCCACCATCCTCAAACATCTGACCCCGCGTCAACGCGCCATCGTCTACCTGCGGTATTACGAAGACCTCTCCGTGGCCGACGCGGCAGCCCTGCTGAACTGCTCGCCCGGCACGGTCAAGCGACAGTCGTTCGACGCCCTCAAACGGATTCGCTGTCTTGCGCCCTCCCTGATACCGGACAACGATGCAACTGAACGGGAAGTGACATGACCGGCCCACGTGCCTAGTGCTCCAGCCGTAGATCGTGATCTTGGTCGTGTCGGTGCTGGACATGGAGCGGCCACCGCTCGATGATCTTGGTTTGTGAAGACAAAGAATGATCTTACGGTGGCCGTAGGGCCAAGCGTAGACGTTGATAGGTGGCGGGTGGAGAGGCAGGTGCTGATGTCTCAGATCGCGGCCCGGTTTGCCCGGGTGGAGGCGTATCGGAGCGCGTGTGACCTGGTCACGGGGTTGATGTCGGACCTGCCGCGGAAGAACTGCTGGACGATCGCCGAGCACGTCGGGCATCGGAGCCCGGATGGGCTGCAGAACCTGTTGTTCAGGGCGTCGTGGGACGCCGACGGCGTCCGGGATGACCTGCGTGACTACGTCATCGATGGGCTCGGCGAGGACAGGGCGATGTTGGTGGTGGACGAGACCGGCGACGTGAAGAAGGGCGTCTGCACGGTCGGGGTGCAGCGGCAGTACACCGGCACTGCCGGACGGGTGGAGAACGCGCAGGTTGCGGTGCATCTGACCTACACCACCAGCAGAGGGCATGCGTTCATCGACCGGGATCTATACCTGCCCAAGTCCTGGACCAGCGACGCCGATCGCCTGACCGGGGCTGGGGTGCCTGACGATGTTCAGTTCGCGACCAAGCCACAGCTGGCCCGGCAGATGATCGCCCGCGCGCTCGACGCCGGAGTGAAGGCGCGATGGGTGGCCGGTGACGAGGTCTACGGCGCCGACCCGCACCTACGTCAAGAGTTGGAGCAACGCCAGGTGGGGTATGTGCTGGCCGTCTCGCGTGAGCACCGGGTCAGCACCGGCGCCGGGAAACAACGCGCTGGCCAGATCACCCAACAGCTCCCGAAACGAGCCTGGCAGCAGTACTCGGCCGGTCATGGCGTGAAGGGGCCACGGGTCTACGACTGGGTGCTGGTCGACGTCGATCACGATCAGCAGGGGCATCGGTGGCTGCTCGTCCGCCGGAACACCGCCACCGGTGAGCTGGCGTACTACCGCTGCTACTCACCTGACCCCGTGCCGCTATCCGTGCTGGTCAGGATCGCCGGCAAGGCGGGTGGACGGTGGAGGAGAGCTTCCAAACTGGCAAGGGACTGTGCGGGCTGGACGAGCACCAGGTGAGGACGTGGACCTCCTGGCGACGCTGGACCGTGCTGTCCATGCTCGCGCATGCCTTCCTCGCCGTCACCGCCGCGACCGAGCGATCATCACAGCCCGACCCCGGCGACAAGCTCGTCCCTCTGGCCTGCAACGAAATCCACCACCTGATCAACACCCTCACCCGGCCCTACACCGACCCGCGGCACAGAAGCTCCCGTCGGCGTCACCTTAGCCATCCTCGTTGTGCGGCACGCACGCCGGCCTGGAAACGACTTCGAGCGCCGAGCATCGTGCAGAGCTCTGCCATTCTCTTGCCTACAGTGCGCAAGCCGATTCCCAACTTGGCTGCGACGGCCTTGTCTGTGTGGCCTTCGGAAAGGAGCCGCAGTAGTTCAAAGTCGAGCGATGTCAGCTCATCCTTGTTTCTCTGCTGTGGCTCGCTGACAGGCGTGGCAGCGTTCCATTGGAGATCAAACAGTACTCGAGTAGTTTTAACAATGCTCGGATTGGTCACTCGCCAAGCGCTTACAGTGTGGTTGTCCCCGGGAGGTGAAAGTATGACCACCGCACCATCGACGAGCATCAACGGCGCCGACACGTGCGGTAGCAGGCGGACTTCCCCTCCGGCCTCGGAAACGGAGTGAGTAAAGCGGCGGGTTGTAGTCGATAGTGCCCGGTCGTTTTGTTGGTGCACCACACGCGCTCGAGTTTTACCCGTGGAGATACGAGTAAATAGAGGGCTAGAGCTTATCGAACAACATGTTCGCACCCAGGTGACGTGTGGAGGAAAGCATATTGAGAGTTCCGCGTCAATCTCATCCAACATGGAACACGCCAGATCACGCACGCGATCCTCGCCGTCGATCTGTTCCGCCATAGCAACCTTGCGGCTCTGCTCGTACTCCAGGATCAGCAGCTCGACCGCCTTCCGTGCGGCATCGACTTGTTGCTGGCGGTCTGCGACGCCAACTTCTGCTTGTATGCAGAGGTCCCTCAGGCCTACTTGCGGTGACACGGGATTCAAGTGTTCGTCGTCCGTCACCGTCACCAGATTCAACTCTTTGAGCTCATGCGCCACACCTGACACGGCAGCTCGCTCTACTTCGGTAGCCGCTGCGACTTCATCTATCGAGAGTCCCGGATTGAACAGTACGAAGCGGTAGATAGTTTCCGCGCGAGACGACGGACCGATTGGTTCCAGCAAGTCGCAGCTCCCCACCCCCATTGTGGCTAAACTGCTGCATCCCCTCATGACAACAGGAGTTGGGCCACAAATTACCCATATGGTAGCAGAGAGTGTCGAAACTGGCGCTGCAAGAAGTCGCGATGCAGCTTCATGCCATCTGCTGTGGAGGCAATCGGGCGTGCTGTGGGGGCAATCGGGCGCTATGCCCTGCCAGGCAGAAGGCGAGGTGACGAGCAAGGCCGACCTGCACCTGCTGGCACACCTGTGTGCGCACAGATCAGGCCAGGGTAGCTGAACGGGCCGCATGGTCGCGGTTTGGTCCTCTTGATCGACAAGGCGATATGGCGACGGGACATTGCTATGTCGCCGAGCGCACCGCCCGTTGCCTCACCCGATAAACGTTGACTGGCGAGGTAGGGTGGGCAGGCCATAGGCGATCCATGCTTGGAACCCGCCGATGACGTCAGTAGCGGGCAGTCCAAATTCTCGCAACGTTGCCGCACAGAGGCTTGACTGATATCCCTCGTTGCACATGATGATTACTGGTACATCGCGGCGAGCAATTCGCGGGTCGTTCCAACGACTCGTCGGATCAGCGCGCCATTCAAGTACATTTCGTTCGACCCACACTGCGCCTGGTATGAATCCGTCTTGAACACACTGTTCCATCGAACGAATATCGACGATGACTGAGCCTCCTCTGATGTGTTCATGTGCGACACGGGCATCTAAACGTGACAATGCCTGACGTGCTTGAGTCAACAGTTCATCGATATTCTTGGGCATGACAGTCCCGAACTCTCAGTGGTGTAGTACTAAGACTGCGGGCAACTTGCCTCCGATGTCTACACGTCCACACGGCAACATTCTGCAAGGCATCAATTGGCGGAGAGCTTGATGACACAGCGGCAGTTGGCCATACGATATACCTCGAGAAGCACAAGAACATCGGCGGAGCGTTGCCAACCAGCGCCCATGCTTCGACCACTACTGGTGCCCACGTTCGGCAGTCGGCCGAGGTCCCGCATGGCCGAGATCGTCGCACTTATGGCGACCTGTGGCTGCGCATCTGTGCTGCCTTTGGCGTTGGGCGTGCCAGATTCACCAGGATGGCGCCTCGGGTGGGTAATGGATCGCGGCGCTGGGGCGGCGCTAGGGTCCGAGGAACAGAAGTGGTCATGCCCCTGATTCGGGGGGAGGTAGACGGTGATGCTGATGATCAACAACTCGCCCAAGGCATGATGGGCAGGATTCCTGGCGGTGGCAGGCCAGAGGCATCTTCGGCCCTAGGACGCAAACTTCTAGCAGGTCGGCATGCAGCGACCGGGCGGCCTCACCAGATCGAAGCTAGGGCCGACTATGCCGGCCGTTGCGGTGGGGGATGCCGAATCGTTATTCGGGCTGACACAACCGGGTTGGGGCGCTGGAGCGTGTTAGGGGAACGAATGCGCATCGGAGGAGGGTAGGTGGGGCGGATGGATCGGTTTCGGCGAGAGTTCGAGAGCTTCTTAGATCAGCCGTTGGGCAACGTTGATGCCGGCCTGGCGATCGCTCTGGCTCGGCGTCGCCGTGCTCGCCGCGTGGTCGCGGTGGCTGGTGCCGCCGCGTTGTTGGTGGTGGGTGGGGTGGCGGTGACCGGCGCTGTGGTTGGTTTTGGTGGGGATTCACCTTCGGCTGATCCCAGGCCTGCCGGGTTCGAAGAGCCGGCGCCGGTGCCGACGGAGACCAAGCCGGGTGCGTCGTTCAGCGTGACGGACTGGTTGCCCGAGGTGCCCATGCGGGGCACGCCGCCGGAGGTGGGCACGTTGATCTACCGTACGTGCGCCGACGGTGACTGCGTGGTCAACTTGGTTACGCCGGACGGGGCGGAGTATCCGCTGGTGGAGATCAACCCGGACCTGGTGGCGAAGATTGAGCAATACGGGCTCGACGGGGCGGCCCTCTCTCACGACGGCAAGGAGATGGGGATCCGGGTTGGCACGGGATTCGAGGTGTTCAAGTTCGGGTTTAACAGCCCGCTTTACACGCTTCCGCCTGGTCCGGCCGGTTCACGATGGGAGGTCATGTCGTGGGGTGTGGGGTCAGCGCAGTTATGCGTCGCTCAGACAGTTGACGGGAAGACGACCGCGTTCAGCCAGACGAGAATTCTCTATGAGATTGAAGACGACGCCGGCCTGCCGCCGGTGGCCGCAGGGTGTGGGGAGCTCACCGAGCCGATCGACACGTCTGTTCCGCCTGAAAAGCGGCAGCGCATCACTGAACCGCTCGGCACCATTTGGGTTGCAGTCAACGAAGTGGTAGACAACGCGCCGCCAGGGACGGTGTATGACCAGGGCGATTTCGATTGGGAGACCACTGAGGCTCTGCGCGAGCGTGAGACTCTCGCTGGTCCGCGTGGGGTCCACGAAGACGTCTGGCATCCAGGTTCTTTTGCCGACGACGATCACCTCGCACGGTTTGGCTTTGAGGTTTTCAGCCCGCATGGTGGTGAGCTGAGAATGACCGGGGTGATCGCGCGTGGTTACCACTTGGGGCCGGAATACACGCGGTTTGATCTGCCCAAGTCGACGTCGGAGGAGACGTGGGAGTATCTGGCCCTGACTCATGACGGGGCTGCCGTTGCCAGAACGTCCGTGATCGAGGATGCCACCGATGTGTTCGTTCTGCCCGCTGACGGCGGCGAGCCTCGGTTGCTGCATTCGCTGCCGGTTGACGCTCAGGTCATCATGCCCGGCACTGTTGTGAGCGACCAGTGAACGGGCGGTTGACGCGGGTGGACGCGGACGGGTTTACCGAGTTTGTAGCAAGCCGCGGGCCAAGCTTGCTACGGATGGCGCTGGCGCTGACCGCAGACCGCGGGTTGGCCGAAGATCTTGTTCAGGAGGCGCTGACCCGGGCGGTGAGCCGCTGGACCAAACTCGTCCGCGACGGCGACCCCGAGAAATACCTCCGCGCGGTCATGCTCAACGAGACCCGATCGCAGTGGCGCCGGCGTAGCCGGCGGCATGAAGTGATCACGGACGAGGTGCCGGAACCAGCGGCGACCGACGGCACCGAACTCGGTGTGGCCGACCGGATCGACATGGCCACCATCCTCAAACATCTGACCCCGCGTCAACGCGCCATCGTCTACCTGCGGTATTACGAAGACCTCTCCGTGGCCGACACAGCAGGTCTGCTGAACTGCTCACCCGGCACGGTCAAACGGCAATCGTTCGACGCCCTCAAACGGATTCGCTGTCTCGCGCCCTCCCTGATACCGGACAACGATGCAACTGAACGGGAAGTGACATGACCAGTCCACGTGCCTAGGCACCCGGCCGGCGCGACAATACGACACTATCGGCCCTCGACGCATCGAGCCTCCGCTGAGTCGCGCTGGAATCCGCTGTTGAAATGACGGCCAGTTCCTGACTGTGCAGGAATCTGCTACCACACGCGCCTTGTCTCGACCGATGCCCTGTGTTGCGATCGTCAGCAACACTTGGACGCCGAAATGTCGTCCTTGTCCGGAGGGTGTCGTACATGGAAGTTCTGACAGCAGGTCTAGTGCTCGCTTGGATCGTCCTGATATTGCTGGCATTCGCCGTAGCTGGTCTCGTGCGCCAGCTACGTGATCTGCAAAGCGCGCAGGGCGGTGCAATTAGTGGTGCGATGAATGTGTTAGAGCCAGATGGGGGCCTGCCATCGAGCGTACGTCCTGGCGACGTTGCGACACACTCGGTGGTTTTTTTGGCATCTGCATCGTGCCCGCTGTGTACCGAGGTCGCCCCTGCGTTCGCGGCGTTGGCACTTGAGCACGGCACGGACACCCTTAACTTCGTTGTCCTTAGCGTCGACGATCAGGTCGAGATGTTTGACGGTCCTGAGTATGTGGTTGACGCTGGAGCATATCACCTCCTCGATCCTGGCTGGAGTCCGGCGATAATCGCCGTGAACAGGTCGGGGCGAGCGGTAGCTATCAAGCCTGCCGACTCGTTCGAGGCCGCTCGAGTTGCTGTTGAACACGTCAGCGCTCTGGCGCCGCACGGCGTGTGAGTATGGTGCGCCCAGTGGCCAGCGTGCGGCGGGTTGCCGGCCATCCTGAGGTGCCGGTCGCGGCTATCGGGACCTGCGCTGTTGTGGTTGCGGGTTGGTCGTTGTGGGGAACAATGCCGATCATCTTGGCGTGGGTGGTGATCGCCATGTCCGCCGGCTACTCCATCTCTGGATCCGTTTGAAGTTTCAACTCAGCGATGCTGATCTCGTCGGTCTGGCGAGGAAAGTCGTTCTGGTGGTTCACGCTGGGCTTGTTGCTCGGTGGAGTGGCGATCGCAATTGTCGTTCAGGCGGTCGGTGGTCTTCTTGTCGATCCGTTCGCGCCCAGCACTGTTGTGGTGACGGTGCTTATCGTCACCTATTCGATCGCTGCCGGTCACGAACTAGGGATAGTTCGGCTGCCGTTACCGCAGAATGCTCGTCAGGTACCCGAGTCGATAGTTAACGATGGTCCCACTTATGGTGCCTTGCACTTTGGCTTCGAAATGGGTACAGGCGTGCGCACATACATGACGACCAGCCTTCCCCATGCCCTGGCTGCTGGCATTCTTCTTGCTGCTTCGTGGCCAGATGCGCTGGTTGCCGGACTAGCATTCGGCGCCGGCCGATCCTTGATGCCTGCAAGCCGACGAGCCAGGGCAGACGACATGGCATGGGACTCGAACTTGGCACAGGCAGAAAGGAGGATAAAGATCATAGCTCTGGCGAGCACCGCAGTCTGCGTTGTGGCGATTATCAACCGGATGCTCGCCTAAAGTCTCGCTCGTAGGAGAGAAGATGAGTACGTCAGAGAAAGCGAATACCGGGGTAACGTCCTTCACTGCACCGGATGGCAGCGTTGTGACAGTTGAGGCTCCAGACTACCCAGCAGGGCGGCACTGGACCGCCTCCGTCGTAGTCACTCGGCAACGACCATACGCTGGGGTGGCCGAGGGGCCAGGCCGACGCGAGTTGCACGTCACGCCAAAAGGCAACTACGACCTTGTTTTGCGGCATGAGCTCAACGGATACTGGGCGTACACCTTGGAGGCGCAAGGCGGGCATCTCATGATTGGGCACGCGGACTCCGCAGATCAAGGAATCGCTATTTGGCGCGGCAGGTGGCACGAGGTTGCGACGTGGCTCGCAGACCCGAAGATGGCGCCGGAGCTAGCTGCGCGGCGGTTTGAGAACCTGCGATTTACGGATACCGCCGGCGGACTACTGATTGAAAGCACACGACCTGCCGTCGACAAGGTGGAAGTCGCAGACGTTGACACATATGTGCCTGGCGCCGGGTATCTAACGATCATGCCGCCCACGAGTGGAATAGACCTCGTTCCGCGCTGGTCCGGCGCCCCGGTGGCCTCGGGTGAGGTATGGATCGAGGATGAGCCCATCGATGATGACGACAAACTAACTGTCCTGCATGTAAGCGAGACGGCGGTGACAAGGGTTTGTGGTTCTGGCATGGATGGCAACGAAGCGGTCCTTCCATTTGTCGAGAAGATCACGAGAGTCTCTTGGAGTTCGGCTTCAGCGGCATCGGTTGATGGATGAGGGGGTAGTGGCAATGGCATTGTCGATAAACAACATTCCTAATACAAGCGTTCGACCTGAGCGTGCGAAAGTCAGCCATGGTCGGCGGCTACTGGAAAAGCGTTTCATTTCAAGGCGTAGCATTTTTAAGCTCGTTGCCGGCACGGGGATGGTCCTAGGGCTCAGCGCATTAGGCCTTCTCGGTACCGCGAGGAACGCTTCGGCAGCGCTGAGGGGTACGTCGCCGTGGCAATACTGGAGTGCCTGCGGCGACTACACCAGACGGGGCGATGCGTGGAGGGTATGTAACCCTGATAAGGCGAGTGTAAGGTCCAAGCATTGCCGAGCCGAGGTATCTTCGACCAATAAGTGGCGGCATCGTACCGACGACGAGACGTTTCGGGGTGAGTGTCGTTATGTGCGCGACTACAGGCGAGACAATAGGTGCACAGGAAATTCTGGTACAACCATTAATGCCTGGCGCTGGAGGCGCGGGCAACTGGGCGGAGTCAAGCCTGATGTGTCGTGCTCAGACGGGAGGATTTACATGATTCCCGAATCTGGCTGTATCTGGTCCCGCTACTCCTTCAAGAGTACGTGTATATACCCGCTATAGGCAGCATGGCCGGATTATGGGTACGGCAACTGTTGTCTTTTCGGCGTGGGTCATGAGTGCGGCCTTGTTCGTGTTGAGTGCGGGTTCCGGTCATGTCCGCAGATTCGCGGACTTGCGGGCGACAATTGCGAGGCATGCGCTCGTGCCCCAGCGCTGGCGTCGGGTCATGCCGCATGTACTCTTGTTGTCCCAGATAGGGGTTAGTTGCGGTGTCATAACGGCGCTGTTGGCCGGGCGAGGGATCTTAGCTCTGTTTGGCGCACTGCTAGCGGCTATGTTGTGGATCTTCTTGATTTACGAAACGATACTTTATCGGAAGCGCCGTGGCTATTCGTGTGGATGTTTCGGCCGAGATGTTCCAGTTACTAGGGTGTCAATTGGCAGAACAGCGGTCATGGCGATAGTAACTACCGTGGGTGTTCCGGTTATTTCGGTCGCCGAGTTTGTTCCAAGCTCGGCGCAGATGGCCATGATTCTTGCCGCGGGCGTCACAGGCGCTCTAGTGGCTAGAATTTTGCCGGAAGTGACGGTTTCCATGGCCGGAAGATAGGGCCGCGACGCAAAAGACAGGAACAGTTATCTGAATTGACAAGAAACGGCGTAACGGCCCATATAGTGCGGGCCGTATAGGGAGGGCAGGCAAGGGCGGAACGTTCTGAGCCTGGTCTGTCCGGAAACGTGGTGGATCTTGGTCTCGATCTTGAACGCCCGGCGGAGGGCTTGGAGGTTCGACGTGGGTTTGGTCGTTCTTGTGGCTGGCGCGGCCGCGGGTGAAGGTGATCTTGCGTGCGTTGTACCAGCGGGCGAGGTGGTGGTTGATGAACTCCGAGCCGTTGTCGGAGTGGATGCCGGCGATGTGGAATGGGAACCTCGGTTGTACCTGTTCGAGCCCGGCGGCGGCGATCCGTTCGACCTTGGACGCGCGGTGATGGTTTCGGTCCAGCCGGTGGCCACGTCGGTGGCGTCCAGGGTGTAGTAGAAGGCGCCGTTGTTGTCGCCGCCTTCGTGGCCGACCAGATCGATGATCGCGGGATCGACATCATCGAGATGGCCGTGACGGGCCAGGTTGTCCAGTACGTCGCTGATCGCGGAGTGCAGCCGTTTCCCGGTCGGGCCGTCCAGCACCGCCCAACAGCGAGTCAACAGCTCGACCGCTTCGTCGCCGTACATCCGGACGGGGCTGCGCTGCTTTCGTGGCCGCGGGCCGCCACTGGCGCGCTGCGCCACCGCGGTCCGGATCGCCTTACGCGGGTGATCACGATGCCGGCCCGTCACCTCACAGACCGCGTCCACAATCGCCGTCTTCTCCGCGCGAGTGGCCTTCTTCCACCGATCCAACTGAGCCTTCGTGATCTGCTTCCGCGCACCCAACGTGAGCTCCATCCATCACAGATCCCACGCGGGCATCCTCAGATGAGTCAACGCGAGGGGTTGTCGGCGACACCGACAATTGGCGCCGCTGGGCAGAGGAGCTCGGCCAGGCAACCTCATGATGCTGCCGCTGCACGATGTACTCAATGCCTACCCGCGAATCTTCCGGACGCTTCTCGGGGACGCACTGGATGATGACCGGCGGTGACCTGCCTGGCCACGTAGATCAGGGTCGGCGCCCGACCACTCGACGCCATACCAGCCGGAACCCGAGATGTATGGCTGCGCGGCGTTGACCTGGACCTATCAGTCGAGCGGCCCGCACCATCATGGCGATACCGGAAAGGACGACTGGCCCGTCCGGCTCCATGACAACCATGCGGGGATGCCGGCACGGCTGGGCCTCGAGGTGGCCAGCTAGCTCCGCGAACTCACGCTGAAGGTGCGGATCGCGGCACGATCGGGTCACGACCTCCGGTGTTAGCACGACGTTCAGGCGCGCGGCGATCGCGGAGCAAGAGCCACATGCGCCGTCGTAGATTACGATCACCCGGCTCACCATGCGATCAGCCCGGCGGTCAGGGCGGCCATCGTCGAGAAGCAGGTCAACGCCGCCAGCAGCCGTGCATGTGCTGCCCATGCGTCGCCCCACGCGCCGTCGTCGCTGTAGGCGTTGTTGATCACTGGCATGAGTAGGCGGGCAGCGCCGAATCCCACGCCCATAGCCAGAGAGCCAGCAAAGGGGACGACCAAGACGATCGCCAGCAGCGCTAGATGTGGCTGAGCAGACGGCGAATACGTGCGCATCCCGGTACCCATCTCAAAGCCGAATTGCACGGGCCCCCATACCCGGCCACGCTTCTGAACGTCCTCGGGAACCAGCCGACGGTTTTCTGGCACTGGGAGCTTGATCAGCCCCAGTTCGCGCAGGACGACGGAGATCGCCAGTACGCCGAACACGGGCAGCCGAATCCACAGTGGAAGGAACACCTGGACCACCGCCCCGATGACCGCCGCGACGAGGGCAACGAGAACCGCGCCGATTTGTAAACCCAGCCCAAAGCTCAACAGTGGTTTGAGGCCGCGCCAAACTGGCGCGCTCAGCAGAAACGCCGAGTTGTTACTTCAAGTGGAACCGGAGTTGGCGAAACCTGCGGCAAACCCCGCCCACACCAGCGCGGCCACAGCAACCGGCCAACCAGGCTCGCCTGCTATCCCGACGCTGAGTACCGCGATGACGGCCGCGGCGACGAGTACTGGCGCCGTTGCCGCAAGCGGATGCAGCAGCCGCCGAAGACGGTTGATCATGCCTTCCACAGGTAGCAACGCGCGATCGTGAGACGGTACGTATTATTACAGGACCAGCCGTAGTGAGGCTCCCAATAGCAGCTCTGGGTCCGCGCGTCTGAGCAACGGTAGACATTGCCCTGGGTGGTCCACCGCCACGCATTCTTTCCCTTGCACGTCGCCACGCGGTACGAGTAGTGCTTACTTGTCGAGCCTTGCTGCTTCCATCCCTCGAAATGGAACTTGTTGGAGTTACATGGAAACGTGCCGCGCAAACTGCCGCCATAACATGCCCGGTAACCGGACGATGGCCAGTTGTTAGCTTCGGTGGTGTAGCTCATGTAATCGCCACACCGCGGATGGTTCCATGACGACGTCGGACCGGCCGCCGCCGCTTCGCGTCGGGCCAGCGCCCAGTCGAGGGGCACCAGAGTGGCCGCAACCGCTCCGACTGCCAACGCCTTGACCACGGCCCGGCGAGACATAGACGACGTGGACGTTTTGCGTGGACGGATCTTGGTCGGCTCTGCGTCAGTCGGGGCTTGGTCGAACGAGGTGATCTCGGCGATGCGCACGTGGTGCTCCTGACGTTGGCCTAGCGGGTCAGATTGGATGGAGTCAGTTCGGCCAGCATTTCCGGCATGTCGGTGTCGGCGTAGACGAATCGGCGCTCCAGCACGCGGCCGTCGTCACCGACGATGAACAAACATGGGCTGTAGCCTTCGGACAGCGCAGCCCACGCGTCCGGGTCGACAAGCGCTTCCAGCTCCGTGAGGTCGCTTATGGTGTCGGCGGCCTCCGCCGTCGCGAAGAGGGCCACTGTGCGTACCGTGTCGACGGGGTGCTGGGCGCCAGCTTCCGCTAGCGCCCGGCAGATCGGGCACGTGCCGTCGAGCAGGAGAACCCGCGATACTCGGCCGGCGTCGCCCGGCCACAACTGGGCCGGAGCGAGAATCTGCTCGTCGGTCATCGCCACCGCCCCCGGCGCGAGCGCTGTTCGCTCCAGGAGCCTCAGCCTGGCGTATACGGCCACCGCAGTGGCGAGCGCAAGCACCGACACCAGGAGGGAAAGCAGCGCGATCGCCGAAGCTGTCGTCACTTCTACTCAACCAGCCCAGGTGACGCGGACAGTGGACAGAATGTCTTCGGCCCACTCGAGCGAGCGAGCGTTCCTCGCCTCTAGCCCCACAGCTTGGTCGGGGAAGACCACGTCGAACAGTGTGGTGTCATTGGCGAAGGTGTAGCGCCACTGATGCGGCGTCCCCGACAGCCGCTGCGCCTGCTCTTCGTCCAGGTCGAGGGCTTGTTTCCAGACCTCCTCAGCGCCGCGGGAGGTGCCTCGCCAGTGGGGCAGCTGGCCGGGCGCGCCGGCCGCGCTGCGGGCGAAGATCACCATGTTATCGGTCGCTGCGACCACCATCGTGTCGACTTGCTGCAGGTTGGCGCCCTCTACTGGTATGACCGTAGCGCCGTCGGGGGAATCCTTGAACGTGACCATCGACACCACTCGGTTCAGCACCTGCTCACGCGGTGCGGGCCCGGGGAAGCTCGTGCTCGCCTCATTGAACGGACCGGCCCAAAACAAACGACTGTCCGACCTGTCCGCGGCCTCAATCAGCTTGAGGTCGAAGCCGCTGCGGCGGAAGGTCTGTATGTGCGCACCGGGTATCTCGTGCTTGACGACGAACTCGTGCTCGCCGACTGGCGCCAGGTCGATGTGCATGTTGACGTTGTGGCCCATGATTTTGACGCCCCCAGACCACACCACGGCCTGCTCTCGCTCGGGTGTAACGAACGTGACATGAGCGCCGTCCGGCGCGATGCGTACCGTTTCCACCCGGCTTCTCCTTCGCTCGACCCCCTCGAATCTGACCTGCGAGGGATTGATCTTGAAGATCGCATCGCGCGCCGGGCCGTTCAATCGATCGGCTGCTACAGGTCCTGCGAGTGCAGGATCTTGTAGCCAAATAGTTGGCCCCACGGACGTTGTCGCGTTGGTTGAGGCCAGGAGGGTGGCCACGGTCTCCTTGCTTGCCCTCCGAAGGGATACAAAGAGGAACGATCATGGGCTATAGATGACTTCAACGCCTCGTTGACGAAAGGACCACATGAGAGCCGACACTGAACTCTGCGGCCATGCCGCCGCAGAGTTGTTGCCTCGTCAACTGTGTTTACGCTGCGAACAGACCTATCTCGTAGCGTTGCGTCGAGGCGCCGTGCCCCGCGAAGCTGCTGGACGGTGCCTCATCGATCTCGGGCTACTCCGTTCCCCAGACGAGGGGGAACTTATGCGTCCGGTGCATCCAGAGGTGGCCTTCGCCCGGCTCGCCGAACCAGCACAGCGAGAGATTCGTGCAATGTTGCGAGTCCTCGAGCCCCTCATGGACATCCCCTGGCCGGAGTCGCCAGGCGACGACAATAGAACGGCACCGATGAAGACGTTCTCCTCCCTGAAGTCCGCGGCTGAACGCGCCTATGCAGCTGCCAATTCCGAGGTGCGTGTCATGCATCCGGGCGGTCAGGTGGCCGAGCCGACATTCGAGGATTGGCTTCGATGGATCACACTGACTCCCAAGAGCGGCGTCCTCATAAAGATGATCTGCTCTCACAAAATCCGGGCTGACATGGCCGTGCGGCCACACGTCAGCGCACTCGCAGAGGCGGGGGTGGAGATACGCACCACGACCACAGTCGGGCTTCGCCTGATCATCATTGATTCCGTGCGTGCGTACATCAGCAGCCCGGTTGACGAGCATTCGGCGATCGAGATTCACGACCCGACGCTGCTCTCCGCAATGGAGCAGGTTTTCGTCGAGGTATGGGACCGATCTACTCCAGGTGTGTCGCGCGGATCACACGAGGCACCCGCCTCGCAAACCGAACTGGCCATTGCCCGACTGTTGGTTGCGGGATATTTGGATGAGGCAATAGCGCGGCGGATCGGGTTGAGCGTGCGCGCCTGCCGCGCGCACATTGCCAAACTCTCAAAGCGCCTCGGAACCACCAGCCGTGCTCAGCTCGGCTACCAGATCGCAGAGTCAGGAATACTGAATCAGCCCGAGCCGATTTGAACGGGTCATCTGTCCCTCACCGTTACGCGGGCATTTTCGTGAGTCCCGTCGCGGTCTTGATCTTCGTCAGCGGTGCACCCATACTGTGGAGCACACCCAGTTGGGGTCCGGCCCGAATGGGCGGGCGGTTGACGAAGGTCGAGCTCATGCTTGGTCGGCCGTCGGGGAGGCGTATCCGGTCTGGTGGCCGGCGCGGTCTTCAAAACCGTAGAGACCCGAATCTTCGGGTCTGGCGGGTTCGATTCCTGTCCGCCTCCGCCATGTCAACAGAGGAACGCCTGAATGCCGGTAACCCGATTGACCGAACACGCTCGTGGCGGTGGCTGCGCGTGCAAGATTCCGCCCGGATTGCTTGACACTCTCGTGTCGACCCTCCTGCCTGCCCCGGAGCAGCGCGACCCTGATCTCCTGGTGGGGTTGGAGGGTGGCGACGATGCCGCAGTCGTGCGGATCGCCGAGTCGATAGCCGTCGTCGCGACGGCCGACTTCTTCACCCCGGTGGTGGATGACGCGTTCGACTGGGGCCGGATCGCGGGAGCGAATGCGTTGTCCGACGTCTACGCCATGGGCGGCACACCCGTCGTGGCCGTCAATCTTCTCGCCTGGCCCGTCGACGTCCTTCCGGCCGACCTCGCCGCAGAGGTGTTGCGCGGTGGACTCCAGGCGGCCACCGAGGCCGGATGCCATCTCGCCGGCGGGCACAGCATCGACGATGACTCACCGAAGTACGGCATGGCCGTCACCGGCGTCATCGACCCCACACGACTGATGCGGAACAGCGCCGGCAAACCCGGCTTGCCGCTGTCGCTGACCAAACCGCTGGGCTCCGGTGTCCTGAACGCCCGGCACAAACGCACCGGCGAGGTGTTCGCGGAGGCGGTTGAGACCATGGCCGCGTTGAACCGTGAGGCGTCGATCGCCGCGGTCTCGGCGGGCGTAGAGTGCGCAACCGACGTCACCGGGTTCGGTCTGCTCGGGCACCTGCTCAAGCTGGTGCAAGCCAGCGGTGTCTCCGCGATCATCGACTCCTCCGCGGTGCCGTATCTGGAGGGAGCGCGCGAATCTGTGGAGCAGGGCTTCGTGAGCGGCGGAACCCGTCGCAACCTTGATTGGGTTCTGCCGCACGCCGACCTGAGCGGCATCTCGGCCGAGGATCGACTCCTCTTGGCCGATGCCCAGACCTCCGGCGGCTTGCTCGTTGCCGGTGAGGTCCCGGGTGCACCTGTCATCGGGCACCTCGTCGCCTGCGGCGACGCGCCCATCGTCGTGCGCTGAGTCGAGGAACGCAGGTGCACGTCATCGCCACCGCCGGACACGTCGACCACGGCAAATCCACCGTAGTCCGTGAGCTCACCGGCACGGATCCGGATCGATGGGCGGAGGAGAAGGATCGAGGTCTGACGATCGACCTCGGATTCGCCTGGGCGACGCTGCCGTCCGGCACCGAGGTCGCGTTCGTGGACGTCCCGGGCCACGAACGGTTCGTGACCAACATGCTCGCCGGGGTGGGGCCTGTCCCAGCTGTTCTCTTCGTCGTGGCGGCTGACGGCGGGTGGATGCCGCAGTCCGAAGAGCACCTCGCCGCAATCGACGCCCTGGAGATCCGGCACGGCGTGGTGGCCGTCACCCGGTGTGACCTCGCCGACCCCGGCGCCGTCGTCACCGACACGCAGCGGCGGCTCGCCGGCACGTCCCTGGCCGGTGCAGCACTGGTCGAGGTAAGCGCGGCGCGGGGATTGGGCATGGACCGGCTCCGAGGTGAACTCGAGGCGATGGTCAGGACGTTGCCTGCGCCGGCGACCGATGCCCCCGTGCGTTTGTGGATCGACCGATCGTTCGTGATACGAGGCGCCGGAACCGTGGTGACCGGCACGCTGACGCAGGGAACCCTCCGAGTCGGTGACCAGTTGGCCATCAACGGCTCGGGCCCGATCGTTCGAGTGCGGTCGTTGCAGACCCTCAAACGCCAGGTGATGTCGGTCAGTGGGGTGGCGCGGGTTGCGGTGAACCTGCGGCGCGTTCCGCGCGAGGACGTTCGACGCGGTGATGCCTTGGTCGGCGACGGTCCGTGGCGGCCCACCGCCGAGATCGACGTGCGGGCGACGTCACAGCTTCCGGCGCGTGCGCCGGGCCACGCCACGGTGCACTTCGGATCGGCTGCCGTGCCGGCACGGGTGCGCATCCTGGCACCCCACATCGTCCGGCTGACGCTTGGTCGTCCGCTGCCGTTGGCGGAGGGCGACGTCGGCCTGCTTCGACGACCCGACGAACACGCGATCCTCACCGGTCTGCTAGTCCTCGACGCCTGCCCACCCCCGCTCGCCGGTCGTGGGGCGGCGCGGTCCCGGGCAGAGGAAATCGAGGAGCACTCCGCCGGTCGGCGCTGGCGCGCTGAACTGCGGAGACGGCAGTTCATCCATGAGTCGGAGGTTGATCGGCCGCGACTGGATCCGGCTGTCGAGACGATCACGGGTGGCTGGTATGTCGACGCCGACGTTTGGGAGGCATTGCCAGCTCGTCTCGAAGCGGCAGCGTCGGAGTGGCTCCGCCAGCGCCCGCTCGAGGCCGGCGTTCCGGTGCGCGCGGCTTGCCGCATGCTGGACGTCCCCTCTCCTGCCATCGTCGAGGCAGCGGCCCGGCGGACCTCGCTGATCGTGGCGGGCGGGAGAATCGACTCCCCCGGTAGGGTCGCGTTGCCGGACCATGTACTCGACGCGATCAGCACGCTGGCCGTCGGGTGGGCCGACCACCCCTTCCACGCTCCGAAGGCGCGAGAGCTCGACGAGCTCGGTATCGGTACCCATGAGATCGCGGCCGCCGCGCGGGCCGGTCGCCTACTCGTCGTCACTCGCGGCGTCGTACTGCCTCCGGACGCCGAGGACGCCGCCGTTCGGGTCCTGGCGCGGTTGCCGGCGCCGTTCACGTTGTCCGCGGCGAGGCAGGCGCTGGACACGACCAGGCGGGTCGCCGTCCCGCTCCTAGAGCACCTCGACCGGCGACGCCGGACGATCCGGCTTACACCCGAGCTGAGGAAGTTGGCAGACGTCGATGGATGACGTGAATCCACGCAGCGTGCCGCGCACCGACTCCGTACTCGACGACCCTCGGCTCACCGATGCGATCGAGCGTTTGGGCCGGGCTCGGGTCAAAGACGTCGTCCGGAGCGTCTTGCAGGCCGTGCGCACCGGCGAGGTCTCGGCGGAGTGCGTCGTCGCGGCGGTCATCGACGAGCTGCCGGATGCGCCGACGTCGATGCGACCCGTCATCAACGCCACCGGCATCGTGGTCCACACCAACCTGGGACGGGCCCCGCTCTCGCGCGCAGCGTGTGACGCGATGCTTCTCGCCGCTGGGACGACCGATGTGGAGCTGGACCTGGATACCGGGCGACGGGGACCCCGCGGACTGGGCGCCGTAGGCGCTCTGACGCGCGCCGTGCCGGCCGCGGAGGCCGCTCACATCGTCAACAACGGCGCGGCTGCGATCGTGCTGTGCGCAGCGACGTTCGCCGCAGGGCGCGAGATCGTTGTCAGCAGAGGAGAGCTGGTCGAGATCGGTGACCGCTTCCGGATCCCCGAAGTGCTCGAAGCCGCCGGCGCATCGATCCGCGAGGTCGGGACGACCAACCGCACGGCATTGCGCGACTACGAGGCCGCCATCGGTGCCGACACCGCGTTCGTGCTGAAGGTCCATCCGTCGAACTTCGTCGTGTCGGGATTCACCGCGAGCGTTCCGGTCCGGGATCTCGCTGGCCTACCAGTTCCTGTCGTCGTCGACATCGGCTCCGGCCTCCTGCGGCCGCACCCGCTCTTGCCGGACGAGCCAGATGCGTCAAGCACCCTCGATGCTGGTGCCGCGCTCGTGACCGCGAGCGGCGACAAGCTCCTCGGCGGGCCTCAGGCCGGCTTGATCCTCGGCCGGGCGGAGCTGGTCCAAAGCCTTCGCCGGCACCCGCTGGCGCGTGCCCTCCGGGTCGACAAGCTCACCCTCGCGGCGCTGGAGGCAACCATGACCGGGCCGACGCCTCCGGTAGTGGCCGCGCTCCAAGCACCGTACAAGTCGTTGCGTGAACGAGCAGGGCGACTGCACCGCGTGCTGACCGGCAGCGATGTCCCAGCCACCGTCATCGACAGCGAAGCCCGAGTCGGAGGGGGAGGGGCGCCCAACGTCATCCTGCCCAGCGTCGCCATCAGACTTCCCGAGGCGTACGCGGGTGCACTGCGGGCAGCACGAATGCCAGTGCTCGGACGTATCGAGCAGGGCCACTGTGTGTTGGATCTGCGGACCGTACTGCCCGAGGCGGACGGAGATCTCGCCACCGTGGTGATCGAGACATCCCGGAGCGTCGGGCAGCGGCGCTGGTAGATCTCAGCGGGGTCGTGGTGCGCTGAACGCTCGCTGGAAACCGGTATCTGGGTCGAGCGAGCGAGGATTCACCGCACCAGGCCGGTTGCCGCCCGACATCGCCGTCCGCAACCGCAAGATCCGCAAGGCAGACCCTAGTCACGTGACGGATGCGGCGTTGTTGATCTTGTCGCAGACTGAGGCTTCAGGCGAGTCAGGCGGTTGTGGCTCGCACGGTGGTAGGGCTCCAGCAACGCAAGGTTGGCGTGGAGAAGCCCGTGAGGCCGAGTTGGTGGTCGCATCTTTGCGGTCGCGGTGTATCCCGTTGAATGGAGATGACTTGAAAGCCCACGCGATAACACGAAGTGCGTTGACGTCGTTGCTGGCCTTGACCTGTGTGCTTGCCCTCGCGACCTCTAGTACGGGGGTTGAAGGCGGCGATGTTGCTGAGCCGCAACTTCCGGTGAGTGAAGAAGAGTTCGTCGCTGGGGCCATGGAGGTCGGTGGTCTGTCCGAGGCTGATGCTCGTGATGCCTTCCACGATCCCGACGTGGTGCTGACGGTGCCGGTGGAGGTCGTCGCTGAAGACACTGTGGAAAGCGAGACCGTCGAATCGCCAAGTACGGCTGCGGCGTTCCGGGGATGCACGCTGACGGCTCGGCGGGACTACAACAATGTGTTCGGACATCGGCTCTTCCGACTAACTGTCGAAAAGTACTGGCAAGGTAACGGCTCGACGGTGCGCAACGTCTCACACGACTGGAGCCAGAGTACGACGAGCTTCGCCAGGGTTGTTGGGTGGAGGTATTACGGCCTCACCGAGTCTGTTGATGAGTACCGCTCCTGGCGCGGCATCGCGAGGGGCCGCCACTACAGCGCCCGGAGTGCCCGATGGACGGCCGGGCCCGAGTCCAGAACCCTCCAGGCGCGGATGATGACCAGGGCCGACGGCAGCTGGACCACCGATCGTGGCGACGGTAAATGCTGGTAGGCGTGCTTAAACCCCCTCCCATCAGCTTGTCGACGTCCTTCTGCGGTGTCCTGGTCGAACGCGAGCCGGCGACCACCGCAGACTGGCGTGATGCTAAATAGAGACACCGTGAAAGAGGCAGAGATGGGTCGAGGCACCCGCGGCGAGCTCATCAGTCGGCTGGCCGAGGCGATCAGGTGCGCCACGGCCGCGCACCCGCTACGGGTCGCCATCGACGGGCCGCCCGCTGCCGGCAAAACCACGCTGGCCGACGAACTCGCCGTTGTCCTGCGTGCGCAGGGTCGCGACGTCATCCGGGCGAGCATCGACGACTTCCTGTTCCCCCGTGCACAGCGCTACCGACGCGGCCAGTACTCAGCCGAAGGGTGCTACTTCGACGCCCATGATCGCGGCGCGATGTGCCGGGTCCTGCTCGATCCGCTGGGCCCAGGCGGAGATCGGCGGTTCCAACACACGGTCTACGACAGAGCCACCGACACCTCGTTCTCGCCGCCGGCCACGACCGCCCCCGCAGACGCCGTACTGCTCTTCGACGGCGTCTTCCTCCTGCGCCCAGAACTCATCGACCGGTGGGACCTGCGCATCTTCGTGTCCGTCCCACTCGAGCGGACGGTAGATCGCGCTCGGGGCCGAGGCACAGCGCTGGCCGGATCCATCGCCGACGCCGCCGACATCGAACGGGTCTGGCGCAACCGCTATATCCCCTCCCAACAGCTCTACTTCGACACTGTCGGCCCAACCGATCTCGCCGACATCATCGTGTACAACGATCAGCTCCACCGGCCGACCTGGGAAGTCCGACCACACTCCTCGATACGCAGCCTTTGACAACTGATTCCCTGGGGGTATGTCAGATTAACGGTGGATCCGGTCTTGGCATCGGCCAGTTTCCGGTTGGTGTGATGCAGGTTCGTTACTCTCTGGGAGAGCGTGCTTCTCTTCTATCCTTGAACCCACCCGCGTGTAGGTGAGCGCTAGTGTTCCTGGGCGGTGGAAGCAGAGGTGACGAACTCAGTCGTATGAGGCTAGTGTCCCGTAAACCAGGTTTCTTGACCGCAGGTGAGTCGGGCGCCACATGAAGCCGCTAGTGGCAGATGGTGGCGGTTTCGGTTGTGGTGAGTTTGCCGTCGAAGGCGGGCCCGTCGAATCAGGCCAGTAAGGCCTGGGTCAGTGGCGCCGGATCGAGGCTCGCTCGGCTGCGGCCGGCCTCGAATCATGGAGGGTGATACATGGCAAGCGAAGCCATCTTTGACAGGAACAGAAATTCCACCTTGACCGAGGTTGGTGCGCTGATCGTTAATGATGACGGACGGGTGTTCGTCCAACGACGCTCCAAGTCCCGGGGATTGTTCCCGGGCGCTTGGGACATTGCTGGGGGAGCGGTTGAAGAGGGCGAGAGCGCTATAGATGCTCTGAGCCGTGAAATCGTAGAAGAGACAGGGTGGACCTTGGCCGAGGTGCTTCATGAATTCTCCGCCAGGGAGTGGTCTGGCGGGTCTCGAACTCACGTGGAAGCGGATTTCATCGTGCGTGTTGCTGGCGACTTAGATAACCCCCGGCTGGAATCAGAGAAACATGATGACTACCGGTGGATTGGTCCCGACGACATTGGACTCTTGGAGGTCTCGGCGGAGCATACAAGCTCCGATTTCATCCTACGACTAGTCTCAGACTCCTTTTCGTGGCTGGAGTCGAATCCCTGGTAGGTGTTGGCGTAGGCGTCCGATGCCTGGTAGACGACGCCGGGGCTCCTCTGGGCCGCAGGCGCTGGCCTCAAGAGTGGTTGCGACGGTTGGTAGATCCGAGCCAACGGCGTCGGCGGATCGGAAGTGATCGCAGTGTGCAGGGTTGCGGAGGCATGCTGGTCAGCCGATCTCGTGGCGCAGCCCTTCGAAAGCGTCCTTCATGTGGCCAACCTGCCGCTCGGTGATGCCGTTGGCCTTCGCGACTCGCCGCCAGGCCTCGGTCGCGGAGAACACGTCAGTCAGGATTCTCTTGGCCTGGTCGGCGTCGAGTCCGAACACTGGGGCGGAGTCCATGAGGCCGCTGATCTCGTCGTCGCGTCCGTCGGCGAATCCAATGGTCGTTTCCCGCTTGACTGATACGTCGGGGTTCGGGTTTACGTCGAAGAGCGGTGAGAGCCCCCAGCCGGCTTTGCCGCGCAGAAACCCGTGGTTGCGAAGGTGGTCATCGGTGTTGTGGATGGCTACCGAGAACGCGATCCGCCGCCACAGTTCGATCAGGTCGGCCTTGATGGTGACGTTCCCGTGTTCGGGCAGGGTCTCGGCCAGGTCGGTGTAATCGAAGGTTTCGTCGCCGCCGTCGCGAGTGGTCAGCAACGTCATCGCAGAAATATAGGCGATGCGGGAACCATCGGCTGCCCGGTCGAACCGATCCATCAGCAGCACGGCTTTGCCGTCGATGCGCTCTAGGCGACGTGTAGGGACGTGGATTCCGGCCCTCTCGGCGAGGTCGAGGGCGGTTTTCTCCCAGGCAATCACGTCCCACTCGTCCCGAGGACTGGCGAACTTGGCGATCAGGAGCCGGTTGCCGTCCCGTACCGAGGCCTTCGGCCGGGCGCCGCCCAGAGAGCCGGTGCCGGCGTCGAGTAGTTCCTTGATCGCACCCATGTCATTCTCGTCGCGGACGACCTGCTCGGCAGCGCGTAGTAGTCGCGGCAGTTCGAGCACTTTCGGCACGTTGGGATCGACGGCCAGGAAGGGGCCATCGCACCCGGCGTCCGGCTCGGTAAACCGGAGCGCGCCTTGCCGGGTTAGGTCGGTAACGCCGAGGAGGAAGTCGATGTCGGTGACCTCGCGGCGAGTGCGTCTCTCGGCCACATCGAGTGCCTGAAGGCGTTTCTTGATCAGGTTTCGGCCCCAACGGTCCGGCGTGCAGTCGGCGAAGGAGTACGGTAGGCCGTCGGCGATCGCGTGGTTGCCTTTGAACAGGGGGAGTGCCGGATCTAGGGCGTAGGCGGCGCGGCGGGTCAGGTATGCGTCGTCGTAGCGGAAAGTGGTTGAGATTCCGCGCCGGTTGGTGGCGAAGAACGCCCGACCGACCAGGACATCGGCTCCGGCCGTGCTCAGGAAGACGTCAACCGCGCGGCTCATTGGCGCACCCGTTTGGGCAACGTGAGGTTCTGTTCAGCCAGAGACTGGCCCAGCGCGGTTTCGTAGGGGTTCATGCCTTCTAGGACGAAGTCGAGGATGCCGAGGACGCGGCACACCTCCAGGAAGACGTCGAGACCGACGTTGGGCTCGCCACGTTCTAAGCGGCGTAGCGTGGTGCGAGTGATCCCCGCACGGTCGGCTACCTGCGCGGCTGTCAGGCCCTGCAGCTTGCGGAACGTCGTGATGTACTCGCCGAGCGTGTGTGCGGCTCGACGAGAGCGGCTGGATACGGGACGAGTCGGCATCCGAGATCCTGACCTCCAGCAGTTAATGGTCATCGCAGTGCCCAATATATCCCGCTTATGGCTACTGCACTAACCATTACGCGACGTCTCGAAAAGCCGGGCAGCCATGCCGCCCACACATCGTCGTGCGGATCTGGGAGGTCGCAGCGGAATCGGTAGACGTCCCTGGCCGCGCGTTCGAGATCGCCGACCCGAAGGAAGTAGCAAGGATTTGGTCGGTGACCCCAACGGAGATGGCCCGGCCGCGGGTGGACAGCCATGCTGACCGGACGCGACGTCGGCGAGTGCGGTCGAGTACCTCCGCACGCTTCATCAACGTCTCCGATGTCGATCGTGAGCGTATGCGCAAAATCTAGCTGGCGATGGTCAGCCACGGGGGAACGCGTGTTACTCGTGGCTCGGCGAGATCCGCCTGACCTATCCCCACCCAGCATGGCCCTAATCCTTGCTCGTCGCTCCCTTCCGCGTCGTCACAATGGTGTGTTTGGCGCTGCTGCCTGCGTGGATGACATCGCCTCCTGCGGTTCACGCCGGTACCGGCCGGGGGCTATGCCGCACCCGCGTTTGAACGCCTTGGCGAACGCGAATTCCGCCGTGTAGCCGACCCGCACGGCCACCCCCTTGAGCCCTCTACTGGCCGAGTCTCTTGGTCCGCCCGGGCTGCTGTGTCGACTCTGGTGTTGGACGGTTCGGAGTTGTTGGTGTGCTGTCGTCTTGGGTTTGGCCCTCTAATGTAGTGATGCGGATTGTGTTTCGGCCGGCGTGTTTTGCCGCGTAGAGGGCGGCGTCGGCGGTGACGGTGAGGTCATCGAGAGTGATGGTGTCGTCCTCGTTGTTCGGTTGGTAGTAGACGCCGCCGACCGAGGTGCTGATTCTTATGGACTCGCCGGAGCCGTTGGGGGGTTTCATGACGATGGATTGGATCCGCAACCGAAGCCGGTCGGCTACTCGGCTCAGGTCTTGGGAGCTATCCAGGTCGGATAGCACGATCGAAAACTCCTCGCCGCCCCAGCGTCCGCAGGCGTCCTCATCGCGGATTTCGGCGCGTAACTCATTGGCGACCGCTCGGAGGACCTCGTCGCCGAAGACGTGCCCGTGTGTGTCATTGATGATTTTGAAGTGGTCCAGATCTAGCATGAGTAGACCGATGTTGGTGCGCTGGTGGCGGCTCCGGGTGAGCATGTCGGTGGCGAATTCGTGCCATCGGCCGGCGGAGGTGAGTCCCGTCTTCGTGTCGATGCGGGCTGCGTGCTCGTAGTAGCTGACCATGAGGCTGCGCTGAACCACGATCATGGCGATGACGAGCCCCGGGAGTGCCGCCGGGTAGTGGACGAGCAGAGCTGCGGCCACGAGTCCCAGACCCACTCCGGCGGCTTCCAGCAAATTATCGCAGAAACCCGCGAACAGTTTCCTGATTTGTTGAGTGGGAGTGAACAACGCAATAGCAAGCATGACGAGGCCAACGTCGATCGCCCACCGCAGCGCGCCGGCCAGGATGATGGCGCCCAGTGCCAGTAGTCCTCGTCCGCTGGTGACGTCTGGTAGCCCAGGGTAGTGCGGCACTGAGGCGGCTAGCACAAGGACGGCGACTTGCGTGGCCAATAACGCAGCTGCGCCGGAGTACACCCAGCGGTAGGGCACGGCTTGGCGTAGTTTGACGCGAAACCACAGCAGGAGGTGAATGGTGACCACGGTGACGGTTGCCAACGCTGGCGGCAGGATGATGATTGCGGCGATGGACCAAGTCGTCGTCGCGTCGAAGTACGCAGTATGGGCGCTGGGGCGCGCGCTCGCACGCCGCCGCTCGGCCTGGCGCGTCAGCTCGATCGCTAGCCATGCACTAACGATGAGTGCGCTGAAACGCGCCAGATCATCGGTTGTGATCTCCACGAGGGCCGCTGTGGCGCTGGCGACGCCGACAGCGAGAGCCTCAACAGTCAGGACTAGGACAAGGACTGGACGGGGTAGCCGCCATAACGCCCACCCCTGAACCCATCGCGTGAGTTGCATTGGTTGGCCTCCGCCGGTGGAATCCAGCCCTCCCCCACTCGCCTGGTTAGCAAGTGTCGCTCAGGGCAATCATTTAGGCAAGCACAAGCACATAAAGAGGGACAATAGGATCGAATCAGCCGCGCGGCCTTTCAGCAGAACGAAGCGCGCGGTCGCTGACCTGCGGGGGTCGTTTCTATGCGTGTGCACTACACCCAAGTCGTACGACTTGGCCATGCCTCCCGGATCGGCTGTCCTGTCGGATTCCGCTGGTGCTGCGAAAGGAGGGCCGAGCCATGCGTGACGCGCACTGGGAATCATGATCAATGTCGTTTACCCGTCCGCGCTTGTCACACCGAGAGGGGGTGCCTGTGATGCGTGACGCTCACTGGAACTGGTAGCAAATAGAATCTGAAGCGATTGTAGCCGCTAGCGTCTAGGCGTTGTCGGTCTCATCCTGGCCTTAGGGGATCAGGGCGGGATGAGACCGTCCGTGCCCAGCGTCGTGCTGCCCAGGCAGTGACGAGCGTCCCCACCGCGGCGGCGAGGGCGATAATCAGCGCAGGCGTGAGCACCTGAGCGAGCAGACCCGCCGCGATGATGCCCGCGCCTTGCGCCGCCCGCATCGCTGCCATTGCGACGCCGACTGCCTGACCTCGGTGAGGTGGGGGTGCAGCCCGCACATACGTGGCCTGAGCGACGACCTGATGCGCTGAGAACAGCCCACTCAGTGTCCAGAGCACCAGGATGATCGCTAGGCCTGGGGCCCAGCCAGTCGGGATGAGCACCAGACTTGATGCGACGGCTGCCGGGCCGAGTAGCGCGAGGCGGCGTTCGGGTCCCAGGACGCGGATCAGTAACATCCCGGCCACCGTGCCGGCTGGGCCGGCGGCCAGCAACAGTCCGACGGCTGCGGTGCGCATGTCCGTCTCGGCCGCATACGGGACGGCTAGCCCCTCGGGGACGACGTAGAACCCGGAGCAGCAGGCAATCGCCAGCGTGATCCGCAGCATCGGGTTTCTGGCCACGATGGAGCAGCCTGCTCGGATGGTCTCCCACTGCCCCGGTGGCTGGGCACCCGCAGCCGACGCCGCTGGCCGATGTAGGCGGATGCCGTGTTGGATGATGGCTGCGGACACCAGGAAGGTGACTACGTCGACGAGTAGCGCGCTAGTCACCCCGAGCTGCGCAACCAGGGCAGCTCCTGCGCCGAACCCGATCACCAATGCGCCTTGATACGTCGTCGAGATAGCGGAGAGCCCGAGTGTCAGCTGATCGCCGGGGAGGATATCGGCCAGGATCGTCTGCCGTGCCGCACCGAACGGCGACACCAGGAGCTGTACCAGGAACAACAGCCCGGCCTGCACAGCCAGCGGGATGCCGGGGATAGCCATGACTGCGACCAATCCTGCCCGGGCCAGGTCGCTTACCACCATGACCCGGCGCCGCGGCCAGCGATCAGCAAACCCGGCAAGCGCGGCACCGCCGAGCAGATCGGGAACGAAGGTCAGCGCATAAGTCAAGGCGGTGAGCCCAGCGGATTTGGTCCGGTCGTAGACCAGGAGCGTGATCGCGACCCGCGCGAGCTGGTCACCGATGACGGAGAGCGCATGGGCCGTCCAGAGCCGCCGGAACTCAACGACCGCGAAGACCTCACGGTACGACGCGGACTTGCGCGACATAGCCATGCCCAGAGTGTGACCCGGTCCGGTGCTGTGGTGAAGGGCTGGCCCGCCCGCGGGGCCGGTGAATTACCGCCGACCTAGCCCCGGGGCGACCGGTCGTGGGGTTGGGTATCCAGTCGTTGTCGTACTGGTCGTGACCGTCGAACGAGGTTGCTGCTTCCCGAGGGCGCGGTTGGCCACAGGCTCGGATGGATCTTCCGCCCAAGTTGGCCACCGAACTCGCCCTCGAGTTCTCAGCGACCAACACCAGATCGAAGGACACCGCGCTACACCACTACCGGGGACTTGACCCAGCCACAGCGCGGCCCTCACGGCTGAGGCCATAGACCTCTTGGTGCCGGTGGTCAAAGTGGACTGATCCTTGCCGGACCGGATGATCCGGGTGCACGACGCTAGGACGGCCCTGGGCCTCCTATTGCGATCTGGCAAAATGAGTGACATGCCGGGTCCATTGCGTGTGGGTGGATCGGTTGTTATTCCGGAGGCCGAGCTGCGTTGGCGTTTCTCTCGGTCGGCGGGGCCTGGTGGCCAGTCGGTGAACACGACGGACAGCAGGGTCGAACTAAGCTATGACGTGGCCGCATCGACGGCCCTGAGTCCAGCGCTGAAGGACCGGGTGTTGCGGCGGTTGGCTGGCCGCCTCACTGGTGGTGTGGTCACGGTGGCTGCTTCGGAGCATCGTTCCCAGTTGCGCAACAGGGAAGCGGCCGAGGCACGTCTCGTCCAGCTATTGGAGAAGGCCATCGCGCCTGGGCCGCGGGTGCGCCGGCCAACCAAACCCAGCCGTGGTTCGGTCGAACGCCGGCTTGCGGCCAAGCGCCGCCGCGGCGAGACGAAACGAAGGCGTCGGGCCAGCGACGACTAGGCCAAGTTGATGATGCCGCGGCGGGTGGGGCCGGTCGGCTCCGGGCGGCGCGGAACGGCGAGCGGGTCATGAGTCCAAGGCGTACGACCGGTCGATCAGATCAGTGATCGACTGCTGGAAGTCGCGGCGCTGCTGCTCGGTCCAGCCTTCCGTCAACCGTTCGAAGACCTGCTCTTGCCAGTCATGTGCTTGTTCGAGCATGGTGTGCCCGGATGCGGTGACTGCTGCCTGGCGTCGGCGTCCGTCTGTTTCCGATGCCTGCAAGGTGAGGTACCCGGCCTCCGCCGCGTTCTTGACCAGTCGTGATGCTCCGCTCTGGTCGATGCCGATCTCGTGCGCGATGGCGTTGACCGTCGCCGCTACCCCGCGCCGGGTGAGGGAGTGGACGGCCTCGGTGGCGAGCACGAGCCGACCTTGCTCAGCGATGGTGTCGTCGCTGGGTGACGTTCTACGTGCCCAGTGCCGGACGAACGCGAACAGGGCCTGGCCTGGTCCCGGGTGGCTCATTCGGTGGCTGCCATCTCGCCGTAGACGTATGCCAGCTCCAGCGCCGAGGTCAGGTCGGGTAGTCGGAGAGCGGCAGTGACCTTCCCTCCGGCCACCCGGAACACCGTGGCGACCCGGGTAGGCTCCGCACTCGCTGGCCAGGTGGCGTCTTGTTCGACGACCATCAGGCGCTCACTGACCGGATGCCACGACCGGGGCGTCAACGTGATCCCCGAGCGTTTCACCCAGTCCGCGAATTGTGCGGGTGTGATCGGGCCGGCGCCTTTCGGGCCCATAACAACGATCGGATCACCGACTGCGCTCGCTGACCGGACCAGGTCGCCGTCGTTCACGCTCGTGTGCCACTCGTTGATCGCTGCTTCCAGGGTTGACTCCATCCCAAAAATATATGCAAAACGCATAGATTTTTCCACCGATGGAATCCGAGAGGAAGTGTCGGATCAGGGCAGAGGTGTTCGTTGTGGGGGTAAGGCCGCCCACCAGGGGCGCCCCGGACGAAAGGCAACAGGATCATGAAACTGACCACGGTCACGAACGTTTCCGTCGACGGAGTGATGCAGGGCCTCGGCGGGTCGGACGAGGACCGCCGAGGCGGGTTCGAGCGCGGCGGCTGGGCCTTGCCGCTGTGGGGCGCAGACGTGGAGACGTTCCTTGGTCAGGTCTATCAGCGTGCCGACGCGTTCCTGTTCGGCCGGCGGACCTATGAGATTTTCGCCCGCTCGTGGGGCGCGATCGACGAGATGGCGAACGCGCCCATCGGACGTGCCTTGAACGCCCGCCCCAAGTACGTGGCATCGGCCACGCTCACCGACCCGCAATGGGACGGCACCACCGTCCTCGCCGGCGACCTAGCGGCCGCCGTCAGCGAGTTGAAGGCCAACCGAGAGGGTGAGCTGCAGGTTCACGGGAGCGGCACCCTGGTGCGCTGGCTCCTGGAGCATCACCTGGTCGATGAAATCACGCTGTTCACCTTTCCCGTCGTCGTCGGCCAGGGCACCCGCCTGTTCCCCGACGCCGGCCCGGACACCGCGCTCGACCTGGCCGACTTCCGAGCCTTCACCGACGGCATCACGCTCCAGACCTACCGGCCGGCCGGACGCCCGCGGTATGCGACCTGAGCATAGGAGCGAGCGCCGTCGTCACCGCAGATTGACAACGCGGTGCCGGCTGCTGATCGTCAGTCGTCGAGCTGGCCGCGGCACCGGGTGAGATACGCGATCTCGGCGGAGTTACCGGCCAGCTCGATCGCCCGGTCGTACGCCGCCCGGGCGTCGGCCGAGCGGCCGAGCTGCCGCAACAGGTCGGCACGGGTGGCGTGGAAGGCGTGGTAGTCAGCCAGCGCTTCGCCGAACCGCTCGACCGCATCCAGGCCGACGTCGGGGCCGTGGAGTTTGGCGACGGCGACCGCCCGGTTCAGCGCGACGATCGGGCTCGGGTCGATCGCAGCCAGCTGGTCGTAGAGGGCGACGACCTGCGACCAGTCGGTGGCGTGCGCGTCGGGCGCGGATGTGTGGACGGCGCTGATGGCGGCGAGAATCTGGTAACGGCCGGGTACGGCGTCGCCGCGGGCGACCACGGCCAGACGCTGGCGCACGAGTGCCAAGCCCTCGGCGATCAGTGCCTGGTCCCATACGCCTCGGTCCTGCTCGTCGAACCGCATCAGCTCACCCGATGGCGAGACACGCGCGGCGGCTCGTGCCTCGGTGAGCAGCATGAGGGCGAGCAGGCCGGCCACCTCGCCATCGTGCGGCATCAGGTTCTTGACCAGGCGTGTCAGTCGGATCGCCTCGGAGGTGAGGTCGCGACGGATCGGCTCGGAATCCTCGCGCGAGGCGAGATAACCCTCATTGAAGACGAGGTAGAGCACCGCGAGCACTCCAGCTACCCGGGCGGGCAGATCCTCGGCCTCCGGCATCCGGTAGGGGATCCTCGCGGCCTTGATCTTGCTCTTCGCACGGGTGATGCGCCGGCCCATCGTAGCTTCCTGCACCAGGAAGGCGTCGGCGATCTCGGGAAGGCTGAGGCCGCCGACCATGCGCAAGGTCAGGGCCACCCGAGCCTCCATGGAGAGCGCCGGATGGCAGCAGGTGAAGAGCAGCCGGAGCCGGTCGTCTTCGACCACGCCGATCGGCTCGGGTGGGCTGTTGTCGTAGAGCCGGAGCGCTTCCTGCTGTTTTGGGGCGCGCCGTGCTTCCCGTCGTAGCCGATCGATCGTTTTGCGGGTGGCGGTAGTGGTGAGCCACGCGCCCGGATTCGGAGGCACGCCGTCGTGGGGCCACCGCTCGACGGCGGTCGCGAACGCCTCGGCGGCCATCTCCTCCGCCAGGTCGAGATCGCCGAACCGGCGCGCCAGCAAGGCCACCACCCGGGCCCACTCCTCACGATGAACGCAGACGATGGCCGACTCGACCGTGGCGGCGTCCGTCACCTGCGTTCTCCTCTCGCGGCGGTCGTCGGGAGACACCGCTGCTCGGCTAAGAGCAGCATAGGTCGGCCGGCAGAGTGCCGTAAGAAAGCGGTAAGTGTCCGCGGGCAGCCTAGTGCCGTGACCAGAGACAACGGAGGCACCGCGATGACATTCGAGCCCACGGCCATCCAGACGTTCAGCGCCCGAGATGTGTCCGACTGGCTTCAGGTTGGTGACCACGAGGCCTACGTCGGTTACATCGCCGACGAGGAGGAGGGCTCCAACCTCGGCTTGGCTTACATCCGCTTCCGTAAGGGTGTGGCTTTCGACTTCCTGTGGGCCTACGACGAGGTGGCCGTCGTGACGAGGGGGAGCCTGACCGTGCGGTTCGGGGCCGCGGTCATGACGGCGAAGGTCGGTGAGTCGCTGTACATGCCCGCCGGGGTGCGCGGCGCCTTCGACGTCGGCGAGGACATGGAGGCGTTCTGCGTGCATTACCCGACCGACGGCAAGGCTGGTCGTGAATGGCGAGGCCCGCGGCTGCTGCCTGCGGAGGCGGAGATCCGCCCGGTGTCGATCGACGAGGTGTGGGGCTGACGCCTGACCCCGCTGACTATCCGGCGCCACCATTCGCGTGGGCGTTCAGGACCACAACAGTCAGCAGTAACCCGTCGGCGCTGAGCCAGCGGCCCTCCACCTGTGTGAGCGGCTGGCTGGCGGCCGGCGGGTGGTCGATGAGCAGCTTGACGGCGAACGTCCCGTCGGGATGGAACCGGACCTCGGCATCCTCGAAGTCCAGCCAGGTGCCGGCGAGCGGATACCAGGTCTTGTAGACGCTCTCCTTGGCGCTGAAGAGGAGGCGGTCCCAGTGTGGGCCAGGCTCGGCCACCGCCAGCTCGGCAACATGTCGACGTTCGGTCGGCAGCATGACGGCCTGCTCGACGCCCTCGGGCAGAGGTTCGTCGGGCTCGGCGTCTATGCCGATCGACACTACGTTCGCACCGTCGGCGACGACCGCGGCGCGATAGCCGGTGCAATGGGTCATGCTGCCGACGACGCCACGCGGCCACGTCGGCGCACCGCCCTCGCCGGGCACCAGTGGTGGGCGATCCATCCCCAGCTGACGTAGGGCGAGGCGCGCGCAGTACCGGACCGTCGTGAACTCGTCGCGCCGCTTCGGCACAGCACGGGCTATGTGTGCTAGTTCCTCCGGAAACAGAGGCTCAGGGGTATCGTCCACGCGGCGTTCGGCGGCGTAGACACCATGCGGGAGTAGTTGCTCTAGCAGCATGACCGACCGGTCATCGGGGGAGCTTCGACGACGTCACACGAACCTCCGGCTCTGGCCCGTCCGGCTGCGGTGCCGCGGTGGCATCCATGATCACCTCAGGTGCGTTCCCATCGCAACAGTCTGGAACCAAGGGCGCCAAAGACGATGATCATGGCGACGAGCACCCCGGTGGGCAGGAGCAGCGACGACCACGCATCGCCCTCCCACAGACCTTCCACGAGTTCGACGAACTGCCGGATCGGCGAAAAGTCCGTCGCTGTACGTACACCGTCGGGCATGGCGCTCAACGGGACGAAGGCTCCTGAGGTGAGCATCAACAGGATCATCAGCACATTGCCAATGCCGGTGGCCGCACCCGCGGACGGATACAGGCCGGCAAGTGTATAGCCCAGCGCTAAGAACGCGACGAGTCCAAGGGCCGCGGCCAGCATGACCATGACGACGTTGCCTGACGGCGTGACACCGAAGGCCAGCCACCCGACGGTCAAGGCGGCGATCATGCCGGCGAAACCGACCAGGAAATTGACGGTGAGATCGGCGGCGACGAAGGTCGCTGGTCGCATGGGGGTGAGCCGCAGCCGGCGCAGAGCGCCGCTTTCGCGCAAGGTCAGCTGGTTCACCGGTAGCACCATGACGCCGATGATGGCCAGCACCAAGGAGGTGAACGCGGGAAGGTTGGCTTCGATATAGCCTTGCCCGTCGAACTCCGGACGGGGGTCGTTGCCGAAGATTCCGCCCAGGATGAGGACCAGTACTGGAGCGAAGATGAACGAGAAGAATAGTCCGACCGGCTCACGCGTCAGGGAACGAAACAAGGTCACGGTAAGCACTCGGTAGCCGGTCATGCTGGCTCCTCGATTCGCATGGCGCGCCCGGTCAGATTCAAGAACACATCCTCGAGGCTCGGCGAGGTGGCTCGCAGATCGGCTACCCGCAGATCACGGCTGGTCAGTTCGGTCATGACGTCCTGGAGGAAGCCACCGGTACCTTGGACGGTCAGGTGCACGCCATCCGGCTGGGCGGTAGTCACCTCGTCGATCGTCGTCAAATCCAGGTCGGCAGGGGAACGCTGGGTGAGGGTGAGACGTGCCGTGGTGTCGCCGGCGTGATCACGCACGAGTGCGGGCACGGTATCGAGTGCGATGATCTGACCGTGGTCGATGATGCCTACCCGGTCACACAAATGCTCCGCTTCCTCCATGTAGTGCGTGGTCAGCACGACGGTGGTTCCTTGATCGCGGATCCCCGCCACGACCTCCCACATGGCGAGGCGTGCCTGTGGATCCAGCGCGGTGGTCAGCTCGTCGAGGAAGACGACCTCCGGGTTGTGCAGTAGCGCAAGAGCGATGAACACGCGCTGGCGCTCGCCTCCGGACAGACGCTCGACTCTGGTCTGCTGTTTGCCGGCGATACCCAACGTGGTGAGGAGGTCCGGCCAGGGGGTGGGGTCGGCGTAGAAGGCCGAATACAGGCGCATCGCCTCGGCGACGGTGACCCGTGGCGGTAGTGCCGCGCTTTGCAGTTGCACACCGGTACGGAGCGTCAGTTCGTGTCGGTCGGTGATGGGGTGCCGGCCAAGGACCGAGATGTCTCCCGACGTTGGGCGGTCCAGGCCTTCGATGCAGTTCAGCAGGGTCGTCTTGCCTGCCCCATTGGGCCCGATCAGGCCGAAGATCTCGCCCTGCTCGACCTGCAATGACACGTTATCCACCGCGGTGACGTCCTCGAACCGGCGGGTGACGTCCTCGCAAACGACGACGTTCACGGCCGATCCTCCTCTTGTTCGGTGTCTCGCTCCGGAGCTGGTGGTGGTTCCGGAGCAGGACCCATTGCTTGGGCGATGAATCGGTCGAATAGGTCTTGGCGGACGATCGCGATGCCCTGCTCGACATCGGCGAGTAGCAGCAATGTGTCTCCCGGTCGGATGTTGAACAGATCCCGGGCCCCCTTGGGGATCACGATCTGTCCCTTCTCTCCGACCTTGACCGTGCTGGCGAACTTGCCTGGCGCCGGTGGAAGATCCTCAACGTTCATCCACACCTCCTACGAGGGATACTTTTCCTACAAGTATTACCCGAAGGAGCAATTGATCTTCAACCACGCGGACCGGCGTCCACCGGAACGCCGTCATCCTTCGTGCTGGGAAGGCACTGCCCGGCGGCCGGGCTTAGGGGTCAGCGGAGGTGTGGGCGAGGCACACCCCGGACGGCCGCGCTGGCCTCCTCGGTCATGAGGTCACCGAACCTGTCGACGCCGATGTTGCCGCCGCTCACGATCACCGCGACCCGCTGGCCGGCGACGTCGACCTTCCCCGCCAGGAGTGCGGCGCACGCGGCCGCTCCACTCGGCTCGACGACGAGTTTCATCCGGTCGAACAGAAACCGCATCGCTGCCCGGATCTCGTCGTCGGTGACCAGCACCACGTCGTCGACGACACGTTGCATGATGCCGAAGGTCCAGGACCCGGGGGTGGTGAGCATCTGGCCGTCGGCCAGGTGTGGAGTCAGCTCGATCTCCACGCGCTGGCCGGCCCGCAGCGACCGTTGGGTCACCGCGGACGCGGCAGCCTCGACGCCGATGACGGTCGCCGTGGGCGACAGCGCTTTCACCGCGGTACCGCATCCGCTGATCAGGCCACCACCCCCGATCGGTGCGAGCAGCACATCCACGGCGGATGACTGCCCGGCGACCTCGAGTACCGCCGTGCCAGCACCGGCGGCGATGAGTGGATGGTTGTACGCGGGCACCATGGTCAGCCCGGTACGCTCGGCGAACGCCGCGCCAGCCTGGGCCTGCGGCATGGAGAAACGATCATACTGCTCGACCTGGGCGCCGTATGATCTCGTGGCTTCCAGCTTGGCTGCGGGCGCGTCATGCGGCATCAGCACGGCGCACCGTAGTCCCAGATTGCGGGCGGTGATGGCGACAGCCTGTGCGTGGTTGCCGGAGCTGACGGTGCAGACTCCGCGTTGTCGGACCTCGTCGAGATGCGCCGCGACATAGGTGTAGGCGCCGCGAAACTTGAACGAGCCGCCACGCTGGAAGGACTCGCACTTGACCAACACCTCAGCCGAAACCTGGGCGTCCAACGTGCGCGAGCGCACGGTAGGGGTGTGATGTGCCACGCCGGCCAGCCCGGCGGCGGCCGAGCGGATGAGATCGAGCGTCAGCTCGGGTGGAGTGGAGGACGTCATCGTGCGCTGGCGATGCCGGGGGAGGGCGACGGCAGGGTAGCGCTGTAGACGGCCTTGGCCGCGGCGGCATCCTGGAAACCGGTGCCGGTGGAGTCGAAGACCACTGGCCGGCCGCCGCCGGACACCGGTGGGGCGTCGCGCAACAGAAGGGTGCCCAGGTCGTCGCCTACGTCGGCGACGCTCATCAGCTCGTCCCGTACGGCGTGGTGTAGCTCGCCAGCGGTCAGACACTGATCGAGGACATCGGGGACGACGACGCTGCTGGCCGTCAACGCGCTCGACAACTCCTGTTTGTGCGGGCTGTCGCAGCCGACGGCGACGATGAGCGTACCTGGCTCGACGTCGCCCACCTCGAGAATGGGCGACGTCGATGGGGTACAGGTGACGACGATCTCGGCCCGGCACACGTCGCGTGGCCGGTCGACGACGGCACATCGGCGGGCAAGTTCGCTCTCGATCCGATGGGCCAGCCGCCGGCTGGCGGCTCGGGTACGGCTCCACACCACGAACTGGGACAACGGACGAATCGCCGCGAGTGCCCGGGCATGGTGCCACGCCTGTGCACCAGCACCCACGAGACCGATTGTGTGCGCGTCGGGCGGTGCGAGCAGGCCCGTGGCGACCGCACTCGCGGCCGCCGTACGCACCGCGGTGAGAGCGCTGGAGTCGAGTGCGGCCACCGGTTCGCCGCTGGAGCTGTCGAACAGCACTATGACGCCTTGGATGGCCGGCCTAACCGGCGGGTTGGCGAAGAACGCACTGTTCGCCTTGACGGCGAAGAACCCAGCGGTGTGCCCGGCTTTGACGTGGAACTCACCGTCCGGCAGATAGCTGTCGAGCCGTTCCGGCGGGGGTATCCGACCCGCCGCGTAGGCGCGGAACGCGTCGTCCATGGCGTCGATCGCGGTTGTCCAGCTCAAGGTGCGGTTGATGTCGTCGGCGTCCAGAATCAGCATCTCTTCGTCCTTCACACAGGATGGTGTTGTTAGGCGACCCGGGGCGTCGCGCGGATTCCGAAGTGCAGATACGGCGTGCCGTCCGGCAACGAATAGAAGGTGACCGGGGCCCACGCGTCCATACCCGGGATCCGGACGACGAACAGGTCGTCGGTGACCGGCACGAGATCGAGTTCGACGGGTTCATGAGCCAGCCCGGGCACCTGCTGGGTGTCCGTGAGCCGTAGCCGCGGTCCCGGCGCACCATTCATGATCTCCACTCGAGCACCGCTTCGTTGGTATGTCCCCACGTGCGGGGCGACGTCGACGTCGGCGGGTTGTGCCGGCGGCGTGAGTTTGGGCGGCATGTCGAGCCCGGCGACCTCCCGGAACACCTCGCGGGTGATGGTGTCGTCGAGCTCCAGCGTCCGCCCACCGTTGGTGAGGAGGACCACGGCCAGCTCCAGGTCGGGCAGGCATCGCAGGAACGCCGATTGGCCGATGGTTCCGCCGTCGTGCCCGATCACCCGTCGTCCATTCCAGTCGTCCAGGAACCAGGCGATGCCGATGGAGGGGGTCTTCGAATGCGGATCCGGCAGCTTGGCCTGTTCTTGGTGCATTGACGCGACGGAGTCCGCGGTGAGCAGGGGAGTGCCGTCGACGGCCAGGCCCCGCGCCGACTGAAGCCGCGCGAAGGTGAGGAGGTCGCGGGCGGTCGAGCACATCGTCGCCCCCGCGGGGCCGATCGACCGTGGCATCAGCCACACCTCGGTCGGGCGTGGATCTTCGTCGCCCATGTGGACATGTCCGACCGCCGCGCGGCGCAGCAGGGCATCTTCGGGCAGCGTGACGGTGTCGGCGAGTCCGGCCGGGCCCAGCAACCGCTGTCGCATCGCATCGTCCCAGCACCGGCCGGTGAGCTTTTCGATGACGCGGCCGGCGACGACGAATCCGCCGTTGCTGTAGGACCATGTCGCGGCGGGTGGGTGGGTCATCGGCAGCCCGGCGAGGGCGGACACATAACGTTCGACGCAGTCGTCGCCGCGGCCGGTGTCGTGGAAGAAGTCACCGGCGATCCCACTGGTATGGGTCAGGAGGTGCCGCATCGTGATCCGGGCGGTCGCCTCGGCATCACTGAGCCTGAGCTCGGGTAGGTACGTCATCACTGGTTCGTCGAGATCGAGGGTGCCCTCGTCGACCAGGGTCATGACCAGTGACGCCGTCAACACTTTGGTGATCGATCCGATCTGGAACAGAGTGTCGGTGGTGACCTCGACGCCGGTGTGGACGTTCGTGACTCCGTGGACCGCCGTCACGGTCTGATCTCCGTACGCGATGCCGAGCACGGAGCCGGGGACGGCGTATCTCCGAGCCAAGTCGGCCAGCCGATGCTGCCAATGCCGCTGGTCGAGCGTCGCTACGCTCATATCGTCTCCTTCGGGTGGCGATGATGTTGAGCGGCCGGCAGGTCAGTTTGCGCGGAGGCGAATGGTGGGGGCGACGATTCCGTCCTGGCCGCGCGCGGCGGACACCCCGTCGAGGTATGTCGGCACGTAGTCGTCGGCGAACATGACGACGTCATACGCGGCGAACAGGGCTTGTTCCGCTTCTTTCCACTTCGGGCAACTGTCGGTACCGGGCAGTTGCATCGCTTCGGCGACGGCTGAGAGATAGGCGTCGTTGTCGATGTGGGAGAAGTTGGTGCCGTCCGGAGGTGTGGCGCCGGAGAAGAAGGGGACGAGTTGGCTGGGCATCCGGGTGTTCAGCGAGACGAGTGCGGCGTGCCAGGTGCCGCCCGTGTCGAACACCACCGAGTTGAACGCGACGGGAGTCGTGCTCCTGCTGGTCGCGTCTACCCCGACCTCGCGCCATTGCTGGGTGATCAGCTCTGCCGCGGACGTGTTGCCCGGCGGGGTGTTCTGATGAATCACGGTCATTTCCAGCCGCCGCCCGTCTTTCTGCCGGACACCGTCGGTGCCTTCGGTCCATCCGGCCGCGTCCAACGTTCGGCGTGCGGCCTCGACGTCGCGTTCCAGGAGATAGTCGCTGACCGCGTCGTAGTCACACGCGGCCGGTTCGAGCGCCGATACCGATCGCGACATCTCGCCGGTGCCACTCGTCATCACCGCCATCAGCTCATGGACGTCCAACGCCTGCGTCAGCGCGCGCCGGACCTCTTGATCAGCGCCGGGCTCTCCGCTTGTTTGATTGAAATACAGCTCACCGACGACACCCCGACTCGTCAGCTGGTCGAAGTCCTGCGACTCGAACCGCTGGCGGTCGACCCCGGTGACCGTCACCGCGTCAAGCTCACCAGCGAGAAACAGGTTGACGGCGGTAGCTTCGTCCTCGACGACGCGCAGGACGATTGTTTTTGGTGTTCCGGGTACGGAAGCGGTGGTCTCCTCCGGCCCCCACGCGTAATCGTCGCGCCGTTCCAAGGTGTAGGAGTCGCCCGTCGCGACGTCGGCCACCTGATACATGCCGGAGCTGATCGATGCGCTGGTCAGGAGTTCCGGGTCGGTCAGACCGGCTTCACACGCGATGAACAGTTCTCCGGTGCTGTGGAACAGGAAAGGGTCGGGCTGCTCCACGGTGATGGTGACCGTCCGGGCGTCGTCGTCGGCGGTGACTTCCAGGTCGTGCGGAACGAACACGCCGCGAATGGGGGATCCATTGGCGGGGTCGACGATGAACTCGAAGTTCGCGGCCACCTGGCTGGCCGCCAGCGCCGTGCCATCCGAACAGGTCACGCCGTCGCGGATGGTATAGGTGACCGATGTGGGCGTGACGTCCCACGAGTCGGCGAGCCAGGGCAGCGCGTCTCCATCCTGGGTGAAGTACACCAGCTTGTCGTGTGCGAAGGCGATCACCGTTCGTGAGTTCGAGTCCGTGGTGAGGTGCGGATGCAGGTTGCCCGCATCACCCGCGACCGACGTGGTGAAGGTTCCGTTGACGACGAACTCGCCGTCATGAGTGGCGCCCCCGTTCCCGTCTCCGCCGTCGCCAGCGGCTGAGGCACATGCCGAGACGAGCAACAAGGCCAGCATGCCGGTAGTTCCGATCATCGACGTGATACGCATGGCGACTCCTTGGGTCAGAGCAGCGGTTCCGGCGCCGGTCCTCCACCACTCCCGGGGTGGCGTTGCGGGCCGGCCAGCGACGATCCTGGCGTGGGTTCTCGGAGGTCGTGAGTGGCATGGGGCACTGTGCGTTGTCCGGAGACGCCTCCATGCGTGACAAGCGTGGAACATTGAAACGCTCAGGTAAAGCGAAGAGAATAGGACAATATAGTTAAGCAGAGGTGGACTATCGTGCGATTCGACCTCCAGCGGATGCGTGTTCTGCGAGAGCTACACCATCGCGGCACGATGGCCGCTGTCGCCGAGGCGCTGTCTTACAGCACGTCGGCGGTGTCCCAGCAGTTGGCCACCCTGGAGAATGAGCTTGGCGTGTCGCTCTTCGTGCGGGACGGACGGCGCGTCCGGCTGACGCGCGAAGCACTGATCATCGTCAAACACACGGAACGTATCCTCGGTGAACTCGAACAGGCCGAGGCGGAGATCAGTTCCACGTACGACGAGGTAACCGGCACGCTCAACGTGGCTTCGATGCAGACGATGACCCTCGCCGTCCTCCCGACCATTCTCGGCCGCTTGAAGCAGGAGCATCCGAAGCTCACGGTGACGGTCACTCAAGCAGAACCCGACACCGCGATTCCGCGGCTGCTGGTGGGCGACTTCGACCTGGTGATCAACGAGTCGTACCCCTCATGGCCGAACATCCAGACACCTGGTGTCTCGGTGCAGACGTTCGGCACGGACCAGCTCCGGCTGGCCATCGCCGAGCCGCTGCTGCCGGCCGGAGGTTTCACCGGCCTGCACGACCTCACCGCCACGTCGTGGGGCATCGAGCCTGAAGGAACGCCGGCGCACGATTGGGTGCGCTACGCCTGCCGGAAAGCGGGCTTCGTGCCGCACGTCGTGGTGACCACTGCCGACATGATCGCCCAGGCCCGTTTTGTCGAGGCAGGCCTCATCGTGGCCATCTTGCCCGACCTGCTCTGGTCATGTATTCCGTGTCAGGTCGAGCTTTACGATCTCACACCGCCGAGCTACCGCGAGCTGCAAACAAGCATTCGTGTCGGTTCCGAGGACAATCACGCCGTTGTTGCCTTCCAGCAGGCGCTAGCTGCCACCTGGGCCGATGTGACAGGCGGTGCGGGGTCCCTCCTCTAGAGGCTCCCCCTCCCATGATCATGAACACTTTCCCGGGCTATCGCCCGGGAAAGTGTTCATGATCATGGGAGGGGGCAGTCCTGATCTGGCCGGGTAGGCCGAGTGCTGACTATGAAGGCTGGTTCGCGGACGCCGGCTCTTGCGACCCGGACTCTTCGAGTAGCCACTCCCAGCCCGCGTCGACGGCGTCGCCCACCGCACCTCGCAAGACCGTGTCTTCGAGGAAGGGCGAGAGCCTACAGTCGACGTCGACGGCGCCATGAGCGGCGAGACGTTCGACGAACGCGGCGATCAGCGCTGGCCCGGAGCGGGCGATGGCGCCCGAGATCGTCACCGTGTGTAGATCCAGCCCGACACAGATCGGGGCGATGGCGGCCGCCAACGGGTCGACGCCGCGTCGGAGGGCTTCGGCGGATCGATCGTCGCCGGCTTCGGCCCGGGCGATGAGCTCTTCGGTCGAGACGTCGGGCGCACCTCCGAGCAGCGGCAGCCGGCTGGCCGGCACCACCTCTTCCAGTTGCCGGATCTCCCCGGTGACAGGATCGGGTAGGAGCAGTGATCCCAGCTCGCCGGCCGCTCCAGTCCGGCCGCGGTACACCTGACCGTTGAGCACGATGCCCGCGCCGATCCGCTGACCCCATTGCAGGCCGAGGAACGTCTGTGGCACGTCGTCCACCGTGCACATCGCCCTGGCAGCGAGATTCGCGTCGTTGTCGACGGCGACCGCACCGCCGATATGTCCGCTCAGAGCAGTGGCGACCTGCGCGCCGTTCCAGCGGCCGAGGCTGCTCCGGAGCGTAATCTGCCCGGACCGTGGTTCGACGATTCCCGGGCTCGCCACGGTACCCGTGACGACGGCCGTTGGCGGGAGGCCTAGTTCGTCGAGGCACTCATGCACCATCGTGCCGAGCAGATCCAGCATGCGCTCGCCCAGCGGCTGTTCGTGCCACCGTTCTCGTCTCGCCTGAGTTTCGCCGTCCAGGCTGGCGATCTCCACGACGGCCCGGTGTCCGCCGGCGTCGGCGCCGAAGACCGCGAAGGTGCTCGGTGCGATGCCGTAGCGGACCGCGGGCCGGCCGGCGGCGCCGATCGGCTCGTACCGTTGCAGCCAGCCACGGCCTTCGAGAGCGGCGATGATCTGCGCGACCGTCGGCCTGGTCAGGGAGGTCAGCTCGGTGAGCTCGACGATCCGCGCCGGTCGGCCCACGTGTCGCAGCGCCCACAACACGTGCCGGGTGTTCATGAGTCGAAGACGCCCGGTGCCGCGCGCCTGATCCTCGATCGGTGTCGGGCTCACTGTTTGATCATAACGGCATATACAAAGGAACCTTGTTTAAATCGCCTGAGCCGCGATCCCCGAAGGTGACCGGACTTCCTGGCTTTCTATGCCGGATAAGGCGCCGAAGTGTGCGGCGATGCGTCATTAGAAGCCAGGAAGTCCTGGAGCGTCGCAGGGGTCTGCGTCCGCCTTGACCTCAAGTTCGGTTGACATACGAGACTGAGGGTGCCGTTGACTTCCGAGAAGAAATGGAGCCGGTCATGGATGTCGGTATCGGCCTGCCGAGCCACCTCGAGGGTGTATCTGGGCGGATGATCGTGGAATGGGCGCGCCGGGCTGAACGGCGCGGATTTTCTACGATCAGCGTCAGCGATCGCCTCGTGTGGGCGACGCCGGAACCTCTGGTGACGTTGGCCGCGGTGGCCGGCGCTACCTCGCGGATCGGCCTGCTGACGAGTGTCATGCTGGCGCCGCTGCGGACCAACCACACCCTGTTTGCCAAACAACTGGCCACCCTGGATCAGCTGGCCGGCGCCGGTCGCCTGCGGCTCGGCCTCGCACCCGGGCTGCGCGAGGATGACTTCGAGGTGAGCGGCGTGGACTACCGATCCCGCGGCCGGCAGTTGGTTGCGCTGATCAAGCGTTTGGATGAGGTGTGGTCCACCGCCGAAGGTGTTGGTCCGGCGCCGGCCACTCCCGGTGGTCCGCCGTTGTTGTTCGGTGGGACATCAGACGCGGCGCTGCGCCGGATCGTCTCCCGGGGCAATGGGTGGATCGCTGGTGATGCGACGACGGCCGACCTTGATGGTTTCGTCCCCACGCTCGGCAAGGCCTGGGCCGACGCCGGGCGCGACGCCGAGCCTACGGTGATCGCCTCGGTGATGTACGCGCTCGGGCCGCAGGCGCGCGACGCGGTCGCGACGGCGCTGAACGCCTACTACGCGTTTGGAGGCCAGGAGTACGTCGATTACGGCATCGACATTGCTTACACCACGGAACAGCGTGTTGCCGGCGCCGTCGATGAGTTCGAGCGGGCCGGATGCGACGAGCTGCTTTTTATGGGCAACGACGCCGACCCGGATCAGGTCGACAAGCTTGCTGACGCCGTCGGCCTGTAGCGCGACGGGTCAGGTACAACAGGGTCCCCTCCCCATGAGTTCGGATTGACGGCAGAGGGGCGTGTGGCCACGTGGCCAAGTGCCCCTCCGATCGGCGCTGAAACCGATACATTGCATCGGGCGTGTTGCAGCTGTCGGCTGGGCGAAAGCCGCTGGCGGCTCGACACCCGCGGGCTCGATGAACATGTTGACGGGGAGAAACTCATGTTGCCGACCTATGTCAGCTTCGCTGCTGGCATCACCTTGATGATGGCAGGAATCGTCGCTTTCGTCCGTGAACGCCGACGGCTGCGGAACACGGTGTTCTTCCTGGTCGGGTTCGGGCTGGCGGCGTTGTCGGGGCTGATCATCTTCGATGCCAACGGCTGGTTCGGGGCGGCGCCGATGATGCTGGTGGCCGGCACGGTGGTGATCTTGCTTCTGGGTTATCCGGTTCTGATGATCTTCCTCATCGCCAACGGCGTCATGATGTGGCGGCGGGAGTCGCGCAGCCTGGGCAACCTACTGTCGCTCGCCCTCGGGTTGGCGATGTTGATCGTTCCTCCTTTTCTCATCCGCCTTGGCGGCTGGTTCGATCAGGGCGAGTCCGGTGCGGCGGTGTGGGTGGCCATCGTGTTCTTCCTCATGAGCTTCACCGCGTATGTCGGGTTCTGCTTCCTCGCGTTCTTGTTGGCCGCTATCGCTTACCGGCGGGTGCCCAAACGTTTCCGGCCGAGGTACGTCGTCGTGCTCGGCTCGGGGCTGATCGGGGGACGGGTGCCGCCCCTGCTGGCGGCCCGTCTCGACAAAGCCATCGAGGTGGCAGCCAGTCAGCCGTCGCGCCCGGTGATCATCCCGAGCGGGGGGCGTGGCGCTGACGAAGACGTGGCGGAAGGGGTGGCCATGGCGGCCTACCTTCGCAATCACGGGGTACCGGACGACACGATCCGCATCGAGGACAACGCCCGCAACACCCGCGAGAACCTGCTGTACAGCCGGGACTTGATGGACGATCCCGACGCGGCGACGGTGGTCGTCACCACCGGCTACCACGTCTTCCGCACCGCGATGCTCACCCGGTCGGTGGGCCTCAACGCCCGCGTCCGGGGCGCCCGGACGGCCGCGTATTACGTGCCGAGTGCCTTCCTGCGGGAGTTCGTGGCGGTGATGCGTGAGCACGTTCGGCTGAACGTCTTCCTGGTCGGCTGCCTGGCCCTGTTCACCGGTGCCCTGCTCGTCGTCGCGGTGTGATGGATCCCGGGCGGGACGCCCGCCTGGCGGCGGGTCCGGCACGGGTAGCGTGGGCGCATGGTGACGACGGATGTGGTGAAGGCGGCCTACGGTGCACGTGCGGCCGAGTACAGGGACAAAGTAGGGACTATGGACGTCGTGCATGCCGCCGACCGCGATCTGGTGCTGCGCTGGGCGCGTGGGTGTGAAGGGCCGCTGATCGATGCCGGCTGCGGGCCTGGGCAGTGGACCGACTTTCTGCGGCGTTCGGGGGTCGACGTCGAAGGGATCGACGTTGTCCCGGAGTTCCTCGCCCTGGCGACGGACAGGTTCCCCGAGGCGACGTTTCGGCGGGCCCGGCTGGAGGCGCTGGGGGTGGAGGACGGGGCGCTGTCGGGGGTGCTCTCCTGGTATTCGTTGATCCACACCGAACCCGAACACGTCGGGCCGGTGCTCCAGGAGTTCGCCCGGTGCGTGCGCCCGGGTGGCGGTCTTCTCCTCGGGTTCTTCGAATGGCCTCAGCTGGAGCCGTTCGCGCATGCGGTGACGACGGCCTATCGGTGGCCGGTCGATGAACTGGCGCACCGGGTCGAGGATGCGGGCTTCTCCGTGCGGGAGCGGCACGTTCGCAGCGAGCCGGATATCCCGCCACTTGGCGCCATCACGGCGGTACGCCAACCCGCCTAGGAGTCAGGTGCGAGACACTCTATGGGGGAGCCGGGGTGCGCGGTCACGTCGCACCGCAAAGGTCTAGACCTGTTATTTGATCTTACCGGTCCCGGCTGGATAGGGTTTCGACGTGGCACCACCGAACGAAATCGATCCGCCTACCATCGAGGCGGCAGGCACCCGGCTCACTGGCGTCGCCCCAGAGGCCGAGCACGCGATACCAGATATCTACAAACCCGACCTGGATGGCATGAACAGCGATGAGGCCGTGATCGACGGGCGGGTCAAAGCCGTCGAAGTCCTCCAGGTTCTCCGCAGCCGAGCTGAACACCAGGGCAAACTCGACCTGGCCGCGTACGAGCAGTACAAGGACATTTGACGTGATGTTCGGCCTGTCTTCCGAAAAACCAGCGTTCGAGCACGACCCCGAAGTGTGGCGAGAACAGGCGCGCGGATTTGTGAGCGCTGCCGATGCCGCGGCGGCGATCGCCCGCGATACCAACACCGCCGCCAGCGAAGCCGTCTGGAAAGGGCCGATGCCGGACGAGCGGCTGGCTCGGATGGAAGAACAGGCCCGGGACGCCTTTGGTGTCGCCGACGCCTGTGCCGAGATGGCTCAGGCCTCTGATCGAATCGCCCATGAGGCTGACCAGGCTGCTGCCGCGATAGCCGACCTCGGTGATGACTGGGACGAGGCGGGTAGCGGGTTCGCGCGGTTGGCCGTCGCTGCTGCCGCTGAAGAAGTCCGCCAGCAGTTCGACTCCAATACCGCCAGGGCGCGTGCCGTTCTGGCCGACCGGGCATCCTCCTTGCAGCCCGTGATCGACCGTGGCGACCCACTGGACTTCCTGTTTGGCCCCATTCAGGTGCCCGGCGGCCCGTACCTCGGCGAGCAACTGGACGATGACGCGGCGAACGAATACTTCGAGACCGGCCACTTGATCGACCCCGAACACGTCTCGGAGATCAAGGACGCCTTCACCGGGTTGCCCGACGGAGAGCAGCCACCGGAGGACTGGAACGCGTGGGCCCGAGAGAACGGCTACCGGCCGGAAGAGGTCGCGGCGGCACTCGATGAACTCGACGCCGCTGAGCGCGCCGCGCTGGATCAGTGGCTCGCGGACAACAAGGGTGACCTCGAGAACGACGCGACGTACCCGAACTCGCCGGCTCAGGGGTTGACGTCGTTCCTCTGGCAGAACATGCGGGCCGACCAGATCGACGAGTTCCACAACGACATCCCCAACCTCGAACCGACCCTCTGGGGCGACGCCAACGGCTGGGTCGATGGCGAGGTGGAGATGGGCGTGGACTTCGACATCACCGACGGCGGCTCCGGTATCGCGCAGATCGATCAGGGCAGCCTCGGAGACTGCGCGACGTTGGCGTCGCTGGCCGCTGCCGTGGCCGCCGATCCGACGTTCGTCGACCGGCACATCACCGAGAATGCCAACGGCACGTACACGGTGAAGCTCTACGACGAGAACGGCATGCCGGTCTACGTCACCGTGAGTGGTCACATCCCAGCCGACAACGGCAACCCGATCTACAACGGCCGCGGCCTCGATGGCGAGATCAACTGGGCGTCGATCTACGAGAAGGCAATGGCTCAGTACCAGGGTGGTCACTATGAAGGCATCGACGGCGCCTATACTCCCGACCGACTCAACACCACCGTCGGCAACGGAAACGAACGTACCGACCTGCCCGCCGACGGGGTGTTCGGCGAGATGCAGGAGGCGTTCGAGAACGGTCAGCCGGTCATCATGGGCGGTGGCGGTCATGCCTATGCTGTAGTCGGCTTCGAGGACGGCCGGGTGTTGGTGATGAACCCGTGGGGCGGTGATGGCAGTGTCATCGCGCTAACGGAAGAACAGTTCAACTCCGGTGAGTTCCCTCCACCAGGCGACAGATGGCCCGACTTCACATACGTGGCGGTGACGTGATGGCTGAACAACAACGGGAGGGCGGCGGCGCGCCGTCGGTGGCAGTCGAGCTCCTCGACCCGCCGGTGGATGATCCGACCGTTCACACGCGTACCAGCATGGCCCGGGTGGCGGCGGGGGCGCCTGAGGGCACGAATCTGTCGATTATCCACATCACGGCGCCACCGAGTCAGAAACCATCGATTCAGGTGGGCTCGGCGGCCGACCGGGAGACCGCACCATGGGCGCATCTCACCACGTCCGGCCTGTGGGACGACGTGCGGGTGGCCGGTGATACCGCCACGATCACCTACCGACTGGCGTGGAGCCCCACCCCCAAGCGGTCGCTTCAGCGCGGCTCCAAGGTCGCCGTTTCCTACACCGACGAGGTCAAGGTGGGCGACACGGTGACGCATGGCCCACTCACCTACGACGTCGTCGGAATCACCGACACCGGCGACGTCACAACCAGCCACGTCGATCTGGCGATCCGGTTCGATCCCACCATCCCGCTGACTGAGGACACGCCCTGACCAGGCGGAATGGGCGGCCTCGGGGCGCCGTGGCCGCGGCGGTGGCCGCCGTCGCGCTGATCATGGCCGGCTGCGGTGACGATTCGACGGTCGCCGACGATCCCGCGCCCACCGCTGGCAGTACGGTGGACGACGGCGAGATTCCCGACGGCGAGCCGACCACGGCCACCACGGCTATCGAGTTGTGTGAACCCGACCTCGCCGACGACCCCATCCAGGACCGGTCGGAGTTCGCCCTCGTCGCCTGCGATGCGCCCGACGGCACGAATCTGTCCATCGTCTATGTGACCCCGCCAGCCGGTCAGGACATCGCGGTGCAGGCGAGGTCGTCGGCGGACCGTGACGAAACCCCACGTGTCACGTTGCAGGCCCGCGGCATGTGGCCGGATATCGGCACGGGTGTCACCACCGTCGATGGCGACCGGGCTAGCTTCCGGTACACCTTGTTCTGGTATGCCGACGGCGCGGGCACGAGCGAACGGGTCGAGCGGGCCTTCGAGGACGAGGTCGCCGTCGGCGACACCGTGACTCACGGCCCGCTCACCTATGAGGTCCGCGGCATCACCGACACGGGCGACCCGGAGACCAGCCACCTCGACCTGGCCGTCACGTTCGACCCGGCCGAACCGCTGGAGTAATCACCTGGCCCGGACGCCGCGCGGGCGGCAGAGTCACGAGGTGTGGTGCGGGGGTGGGGCCTCCGGCAGGTCGCTGATCAGCCGTCGGACCCGTTCGACATCCGGGAGCAGGGAGGCGCCATCGGCACCCGCCGGTGGTGGTTCGTCGGCGTCGCCCGTCGTGCCCGTGAGGAGTCGGCGCAGGCCGGCCCGCATCAGCGGGCCGTCGATGGAGCCGGCGCCGCTGAGCGCGAGGATGGAAACACCTTGGTCGAGTGCGGCCATGAGCTGTGCGACGTCGTCGACGGGCAGGGGGTCGTCCGGCCGTCGGCCGGAGACTGCGACCCGCCGGTAGGCGTCGACCATCACCTGGACCCGCGCGCGGAGTGCCTGGCTGAGGGTGTCGTCGCGGGCGGCGGTGGCGATGAATTCCAGGGTGGCCAGGCCGAACCCGTGTAAGTACGCGGCCGCTTCCCGGGTGCTCTGCGGCAGCGCGCCGGACGGCTCGGTGGCCCTCGAATCCACTGCCTCGAACGGATCCCAGCTGTCGCCGCGTAGGGCCTCCAGGTTGTGGTCCAGCACCGCGAGGAACAGCTCGGCTTTGCCGCCGAAGTTCGAGTAGACCGCGCCCTTGGAGTACCCGGCGTCGTTGGCGATGTCGTCCAAGCTCGCGCCGTGATAGCCGTCGCGGGTGAAGGCCGCGAGTGCCGCACCGATGAGCGCATGACGAGTCTCGAGTTGTCGCTCGGTACGGGTGCGCCGGGTCCGGGGGGTGGACGTCGAGCGGTGTGGATCCATACCACCAGCATAACTTGACGTACCGTTGGCATCTAGATACTAATAGTATTTGAATACTGTTAGTATCTAACTAACGTCGGTATGAACGCTGCTGGAGGGCCCGAGGTCATGGTGAACGGCGCGGTGTTGGAGGTCGAGAACCTCACCAGGCGGTTCGGTTCGGTCATTGCGAACGACCAGGTCGGGCTGAGAATCCGGCCGGGCGAAGTCGTCGGGCTCCTGGGGCACAACGGTGCGGGCAAAACCACGTTGGTCTCCCAGGTGGTCGGACTGCTCCGCCCCGACGGCGGTTCGATCCAGGTGGCGGGGGTCGACGCCATCGCCGATCCGGCTACCGCGCGCCGCTGCGTGGCGCTACAAGCCCAGTCGCAGGCACCAATCGACGGCCTGACCCCCAGGGGCGCCATCGAGATCGCCGGCCGGCTGCGCGGCATGTCCCGAGCCGATGCTCGGCGCGCGGCGGAAAAGATCGCCGACGAGCTGGATATCCACGAGTGGTTCGACCGCCGGGCCCGGCCCGACGGCGGTGGGCTGTCGGGCGGGGTGCGGCGCCTGACCGCTTTCGCCATGGCCGCCGTCGCGCCCGTTCCCTTGGTCATCCTCGATGAGCCGACCAACGACGTCGACGCCGCCCGGCGGCGCCGCCTGTGGGACGTCGTCCGCCGGCTCGGTGACGACGGTGCCGGTGTGCTGCTCGTCACCCACAACGTCGTCGAGGCCGAACGGGTAGTCGACGAGCTCGTCGTACTCGACCACGGCACAGTCGTCGCCGCCGGGTCGCCCAGCCAGCTGCGCGGCGCGAACGATCACCACCTGCGCCTCGAACTCGCGCTCCATCCGCACCACCCCGACCCGCTCACTGATATCCCGGTGCCGGTCACCCGGCGGGTCCGGGCCAGCCGGCGGGTACTACTCACCATCGACGCGCGCCACGCGGAGGCCGCCGTCGCCTGGGCGACGACACTCGCCTCGGAAGGACGGATCGAAGGCTACGCGCTGGGTCCCGTCACCCTCGAGGACGCCTACCTCGCCGCCACCGGCGACGCCGCGGACGCAGCCACCACCCCGGAGGAAACCGCCCATGTCTGAGCTGACCGTGTCCACGTCACCGGTCCGGGTGCCCACCGGCGTTCCGCCGCGGATCGGCCACTGGACCACCTACCGGACCTTGCTGCGTTGGGCCACAGCCCAGGTCGGAGCGATGCTGCCGCTGGTGATCGTCGTCCAGGCGCTGCTGGCCGCCGGGATCATCGTCGGGTTCGGGCTGCTCATCCCCGACATCGACACCCCGACCGCCCAGTTCCTCGCCACGGGTGCGCCGACGGTGCTGCTGATGGTCGTCGGCCTGGTCATCGTTCCGCAGGGTGTAGCGCAGGCACGCACCAGCGGCACGTACACCTATCTGCGTATGCTGCCGGTGCCCCGCCCATTGCTGCTGCTGGCCGACCTGACGGTGTGGCTGCTGGTCGCTTTGCCGAGCATCGCCGTCGCGGTGATCGTTGCGCAGTTGCGGTACGGCTTCGGGTACACCTTCGACTGGCCCTTGCTCGTGGCCGCCGCCGTCCTGATCGCGGTGATGGCGACGTCGGTCGGCTACGCGATCGCGGTGAGCCTGCCGCCGCTGCTGGCCCAGCTCGTCTCACAGGTGTTGGTCTTCTTCGTGATGTTGTTCTCGCCGGTGACGTTCCCGGCGGCGCAGCTTCCCACCTGGTTCCAATCGGTCCACGATGTGCTGCCGTTCCGGCCCGCGGCGGATCTGCTCCGTGCCGGCCTGCTGACGGACGCCTACTCGGCGAGCTGGCGCGACCTGGTTGTCCTGCTGGTGTGGTGCGTTGTTGGCCTTGCGGTCAGCATCCGCGCGTTGATGCGCCGCGGCTGACCACCGTCCGGTGGTTAGTGGTCCCAGGCGGCATACGAGTCTCGCTCCTCCGGGATCAGTAGCCATCCAGCGATGTAGGCCACCGCGGCCGTTCCCAGCGTGCAGATGGCGAGAACGACGGCACCCAACCGAACCAGCGTGGCATCGATCTTGAAGTAGTCGGCGACGGCGGCGCACACCCCGGCGAGCATCCGGCCGTCTCGGGGACGGGTAAGTTTCTTCATGTGTCCAGCATGCCTCGCGGGCACCCGTCAGCACCTCAGGAATTCACCTGAGTGGTCCCTGATCTGCGGGCCCTGGTGGTCAGGGGTAGCCGCCGCGATGCACCGCCGCCGGCAGGTCGGGCCTTGCGCGTGTTTACGTGGTCCACTGACGGTGGCTCAGGACAAGAAGGTATCCGTCAGGGTCCTCGAACGTTGCGCCCCACTGCTCCCAGTACGGATTTCGCGCCGTCACCCGCTTTCCACCCGCGTCCGTGACCCGTTGTGTGGTTCGTTCATCGAGGCCGTCGCCGAGGTAGAGCACGAGGAGATCCTCCGCCGACGGCCGGCTGCTGGCCGCGGCATCGGCATCGGCGACGAGTTCGAGGTGCCACGATGCGCCGGGCAGGCCGAGCATCACCAGGTCGTGCTCGTGTGGCGGCCGGGGTTCGTCGGAGTGGGTGGTCCGCCACAGAACGTCCATACCGACGCCGTGCCGCCAGAAGTGCTCGGCGACTGCCAGGTCCCGCGACGGGCGCGCGATCCTGAGGTGAGGGACGGTGGCTGGACGTGTCATGGACCTGCCCTTCTAGTGCCGGGTGTGGGAATGGTAGCGCCGCCGTTGGTCCGGTAACGTGCGCCGCTATGTGTATAGGGGTGCTCATGATCGATGTCGACGGGGTGGTGGTTCGTCGACCAGAGGGGCGGCCATGGTATGTGAACCTGCAGGCCGATCTCGGCATTGATCCAGCCATGCTCAACACGCTCTTCTTCGGTGAGCACTTCGACGACGTCGTGTGCGGACGCGCCGACCTGTTCGAGCGGCTCGACCTGGTGATGCCGATGCTCGGCCATGTTTCGTCCCGTGAACTCGTCGACTATTGGTTCACGCAGGACGCGACGCTGGATGACCAGCTACTCAGTGATCTCGAGCAGGCGAAGGCCCAAGGATTCGACCTTCACTTGGCTACCGTCCAGGAGCACCACCGGGCGCGGTATCTGTGGGATACCCTGAGCCTGCGCGAGCACTTCACCCGGATGCACTACGCCGCAGACGTCGGGTATGGCAAGACCGACGCCGCCTTCTACCGCGTCATCGAGTCACGTACCGGCTTGCGTCCGGCCGAACACTGCCTGGTCGACGACAGCGAGCCGAACGTCGTCGCCGCCCGACGCGTGGGCTGGCGTGCCTTCCACTGGACGCCAGAGGCGCGGGTGGCGGATGTGCTCGAGGAGTGTGGATGAGAGCTCCGGTGAGCCTCCTGGCTCAGAGTTGCGGATAGCGGCGGGTCGGCCGGGTCTATTCGCAACTCTGAGCCAGGAGGTACTACCCGACGCAAGCTGGACCATTGAATGACCTACTGGGTGAGGGGCGTGAGTGTGGGACTCCGGATCGAGGGTGTGTCGTATGCGTATCGGCGAAAATCTGTCCTCTCGGATGTGACGTGGACGATCCAACCTGGTGTCACCGGGATTCTTGGGCCGAACGGAGCGGGAAAGTCGACGTTGTTGTCGCTGATGGCGACGTTGCAGAAGCCGTCACGCGGTCGGATCGTGCTGGGCGACGCCGACCTCAGCACCCCCTCCGGACGGCAATCAGCACGGCGGGTTCTCGGGCTAGTGCCGCAGCGGTTCACCCTGGCTCCCGAGATGCGGGTTCACGACACGGTGGCCTACGCCGCGTGGATTCATGGCGTAGCGGATCGCGAGTGTGACGAGGCTGCCGCGCGTGCCCTCGACGAGGTTGGCCTGGGCGATCGCGGCCGGGACCGGGTGCGTGCGCTCTCCGGTGGGCAACGCCAGCGGGTGGGCCTTGCCGCCGCGCTGGCGCATGATCCTCAGGTGATCTTGTTGGATGAGCCGACGGCAGGCCTTGATCCAGGACACCGCCTGCGGTTACGTGAGCGAATCACGCATCTGGCCGAGGGGCGCACGGTGGTGATCGCGAGTCACTTGATGGAGGACATCGAACATCTCTGCGGCCACGTCGGCGTGCTCGTGGAAGGCCGACTCGCGTTTACCGGAGGTGCGGCGGAACTCCACGCGCTGGCCGCGGAAGGGATCGGCGCCGACTCACCGGGGTCGACGTTCGAGCGTGCCTATGACGCCCTGATGGCCCGACTTGGAGCCTATTGATGTTGCGGCCCATCGTCCGATCCACCTGGCTGCCGCTCGGCATCGTGCCCATCGCGGTTCCCGCTGTGTTGATCGCCGTGCTGGCGGCCGCACCCGGAGTTGCCCGGCTGAGCTGGCCCCATCTGGTGTGGCACAGCACCGCGCAGTTGATGCATGAGCATCTGCTGCTGTCGGCGCCGGTTGCTGCCGCCGGGGCAACCTACGTCGCCACCCGGATCTCCGCCCGGGGTCGAATCACCAGCCAGCCCTATGCACGTCGTGCGGGTAGTTCGGTTTTGCTGCGGACGCTGCTGGTGTTGTGTGCGGCGTTCGTCGGCGCGTTCGTCGTCGGGATGGCGCCGTTGCTCGTTCGCACGTCGCTGCTGGCGGAGAACTCGACCCCAGCCATCCTGCCCATGGTGACCGGCCTTGTTGGCATGATCGTCGCGGTGGTGGTCGGTTATACGGTCGGCATCGTTGTTTCGTCCACGTGGGTGTGGCCGCTCGTGCTCGTCGGGGCCTTCGTCGTGTTGGCGATGCCAGCTGAGATGCCGCGGCTGGCGGCGGTGGTTCCGGTGACCTCGTGGGAGTTGGGCCTGCAATGGCGGGAGGCCACGGCGTTCCAGCTCTATCGGCTCACCGTCCTGATACTGATCGGACTTTTGGCTGCTCGAATCGCGGTGAGAGCGCTGAAACGGGTGAACCGGTGGCGGCGTCCGTCGGCTCTGACGGCTCTTCTCACAGTCGGGACCGCCGCGTTCATCGTGCTGCCGTTCCAGGTCGATCTCACCCGGATCGAATGGGCCGGTCCGGTCGACGGGGTGTGCGAACAGGACGGACAGGTGACGTACTGCGTTCACCCTGCGCGGGCCTCGCAGCTCGGGGCCATGCGATCGGGGACGGAGCGTGTGCTCGCTTGGACGGGTGTTCCGGATGATGACAGCGTCCTCGTCGTCGACGCTGCTCTAGCTTCGGCCGACGACGACCCTTCTGGTGGCGTGGTCTGGATCTACCTGGGCTCAGATGTCGCACCCGAGCAGAGCAGCACCGAGGACACTGCCTACTTTATGAGCGGCTTTCCCTCCTGCGAAGGTCCAACGAGTGAGCGCGCCACCATCCAGAGCAAGTCGTTGGCACACGAACTCAACGTCGCGTTGGTGAGTGTGTCCACTGCGGAGAACACCGACGACCACCGCGTCGAACGAGGTCCTTTCGCCGGGCTGAACGCTCGCGAGTTCAGCGAGTGGTACGACGCGAACGCCGGGCGTATTCGCGAGTGCGCACTGTCCGATTCCGATCTTCGGTGAGGGTGCTGCGGCGGGTGATGCTCGCCCGCCGGGTCCTGCTGCTCGGCGTGCTGTTCGTGGTTGGCACCGGGCTGGGTCTGCTCTCGGCGCACGGCACGATCCGCATTGATCTGAACCCGCTGGTGGAAAGCCATGTGTTACCCGCCTCGGCGCTGATCACTGTGGCGGTTGCGGCGTGTGGTGCGACGATCTCCCGGCCCCGCTTGTACAGCTGGGAGCGGATCGGTGCACGGGGGAGAGCGAGTACCTCCGCTGCCGCGGTAGCCGTGGTGGGGATACTCGCATCACTTGCGCCGGCCATCGGTCCGTTGATCCGCTGGCCGGATGAGATGGCGCGGGGGTGGCTCATCGCCGACTCGTTGGTCTTAGCCTGCGCGATCTATGTCCTGGGTGCGCTGATTTCGCCATTACTTGCCGGCGGCGTCGTGGCCGTCGCGTTCTTAGCGCACGGCGTCGCGTACAACGTCGGGGTTGTCCCCGACGTTGTCGACACCTTGTCCGGCATACGCGCCGATGTGAGCTGGTACGTCCCCGTCATTCTGCTGACGCTTACGGTGGTCGTCCACGCGTCGACACGGGGCGCTACGACGTTCGCGCACCGCCTGGGCCGCAACGAACACTAGGTGCGACGACGCTGACCGCTACGACGCTGGCCGCTACGACGCTGACCGCTACGACGCTGACCGCTCCGGCACCGGGACGTCAGCGTGGGCAGCGGCGGCTTGTTGGGCCTCGCGCAACGCCTTCGACTCGGGGCTGTTGCCACACTGGTAAGGATCAGCTGGCTTCTTCGCGAACACGGCCAGCTGCTGGGCGACGCTGAGTACTTGTTTCGACAGCCGGCCGGTGTTGTAGGGCAGTCCGTACTTCTCTACGAGGCGGCGGACGTCCTTGGCGACCTCGGGGTACCGGCGGGCCGGAATGTCGGGGAAGATGTGATGCTCGATCTGGTGGCTGAGGTTGCCAGTCATGAGGTGGAACAGTCGTGTGCCGCTGATGTTGGCCGACCCGAGGAGCTGGCGCAGGTACCACTGGCCCCGGGTCTCGTTCTGGGCCTCTTCCTCGGTGAAGGTTTGCACGTCGGCGGGGAAGTGGCCGCAGAAGATCACGTTGAACGACCAGACATTGCGGATGACGTTGGCCACGACGTTGCCGCCCAGGACGGCCAGCGGTACCCACCACGACGTCAGCGGGATGAGCGGCACTGCCAGGGCCGGGAACAGCAGGTAGTCCTTGAACACCTGGCGGCGGATCTTGCGCCAGGCCCGCTTCTTTTGGGCCTCGAACTCGGCTTTCGAAATCTTGCCGCTGAGATAATCGCTGCGTTCGACGCCGTGGTGCATCACACCCCACTCGAAGACGAGCATCAGCATGAACGCGATCGGCAAGTTGAACCGGTGCCGCGGATACCACGGCTGGCCTTCGTCGACGCGGAACAGGTCGTAGCCGATGTCCCGGTCCATCCCGTGAATATTCGTGTAGGTGTGGTGGACGTAGTTGTGGCTACGCTTCCAGTCTTCCGCGGGGGCGACGATGTCCCACTCGTAGCGTTTGCCGTCCACCATGGGGTCGTTCATCCAGTCGTACTGGCCGTGCATGACGTTGTGCCCGATCTCCATGTTCTCGATGATCTTGGAGAGGGCAAGGAAGGCGAGGCCGAGCAGGAAGACCGGCCAGAAGAACGGGAAGAAGAGCCCGACCCGGCCCAGAACCTCGAACGAGCGCTGCACTTTGATGACACGGCGGATGTAGTTGGCATCAGCCTGCCCGATATCGTTCAGCACCCGCTGGCGCACCTCGTCGAGCTCCTGCCCGAACTCTTCGAGCTGCTCGTAGGTCATGTACTCCAGCCCGATGGTGGAGCGTTTGTCGGCGTCCTCGCTGACGAGCGGTTTCGGTGCCTCGTTGTGGTTCACCGCGCTCAGCGGCTCGATGGGTGCGTGTTTCTTGGGCAAGGTTGTCTCTCAATCACTCACAGAGCCACGTTCACGTCGCCAACCGGCACGTTCACACAGATCTTGATGGTCTCGTCGGTGTTGGCGGATACTTCTCCGCTGACGACGTGCCGGACGGCACCGTGGTTCTTGCGGATGGCGCAGGTGTTGCACACTCCCATCCGGCATCCGAACTCCGGTGTGAGCCCGGCTGTTTCGGCCTGCTCGAGGATGGTCGCGCCAGAGTTGTCGACGACGGTCGCGCTCTTCTCGAACGTCAGTGTGCCGGTGGCGTCGGCAGCGTCGAGGTCGATGGCCGGAACCTTGAAGTACTCCGTGCGAAGCTGCTCGGTGGCGCCGAGTTTGTCGTACAGATCGTTCACGGTGGCGATCAGCCCCGCCGGGCCGCACACATAGGTGGGTGTCCGTGCCGGGTCGATCCCGAGATACTCCAGGTGCCCGGCGTCGAAGCGTCCGACCAGTTCGGCACCGGCCGCGGGCTCTCTGGTGTAGACGCGCAGCACCCGAGTGGACGGCCCGGACGAGGCGATCTGATCGAGTTCGTCGGTGAACATTTCGTCCGCACGTGACCGGGCGTAGTGCAAGAACACCACCCGGCCGGAGTGGCCGGTGTCGCGGAACGTCCGCAGCATCGACATGAGCGGTGTGATCCCGCTGCCGCCGCTGATCAGCAGCAGGAAGTCTGGCACCGGGTCGGGTAGGACGAAGTCGCCCTCGGCCTGGGATAGGTAGACGAGAGTCTTCGGCCGCAGTTCGTTGTGGAGGAACTGTGAGACATAACCGTCGGGATGTGCTTTAACCGAGACGGCGAACAGGCCGTCCCGGCGGGTCCGGGAGCTGGAGACGGAGAAGCACCGGATCTTGCGGGTTCCGTCGACTTCGACCCCGAACTGAACGTGTTGTCCTGGCACGAAGCCACGCCATGCGCCGTTGGGGCGCAGAAGGACGGTGGTGGCGTGGGCGGTTTCGCGGACAACCTCGACGACCCTCGCCCGCACGTGATTCACGGTCAGCATCGGGTGCAGTTGTTCAAGGAAGTGGTCGATCGAGTGGGGCGACGTCAGGGACGCTACGGCACGCGAGCCGAGCAAGCGCCGGACGATACCGATGGAGGCCTCCCGATCGATTCAGTAAACAGACGTTCACTTGAAGTGTCCGCGATACGGAGTCCAGCAGGCAACACGGAGTATGTGTGATATGCGACACGTTGGTGCATCTGTTCACTCGGCTGACGAAGCACAACGATATCTGGTGGTCAGCGCGGGCCCCGAGATAGCGTCGGCGAAAGCTCTATGCTGTGGGAATGTCCGAGGCCATCCGCTCCGTCACCAGGCAGGAGCAGAAGGAGCGCACCCGCGAGGCCATCCTTGCCTCCGCGCTCGAACTGAGCCAGGAACTCGGCTTCGCTCAAGTCAGCATCCGCCAGGTGACCCGGCATGCGGGCATCGTGCCGGCCGCGTTCTACCGGCACTTCGAGTCGATGGAGCAGCTCGGCCTAACGCTGGTGGAGCAGTCGTTCGCCACGTTGCGCCGGATGATCCGGGACGCACAACGTGACCCGCACGTGTTGGACAACATCATCGACGAGTCCGCACGGGTCCTCGTCGAAGCCGTGCGACAGAACAAGGCCCATTTCGGCTTCGTCTCCCGCGAACGTATCGGTGGCTCACCAGTGGTGCGCGAGGCCATCCGGCACGAACTCGACCTGTTCGTCAGCGAACTGGCGGTGGTACTCGCCAGACTTCCCAACATCGAGAACTGGCACAGCGACGACGTCCGGATGGCCTCCCGGCTCTTCGTGCGGAACATGGTCGACCACGCCGAGGAACTCGCCGAACTTCCGGTGAGCAGCGACGGGCTCGAGCACCGGATCAGGGAGCGGGCGAGGCGCGAGATGCGGCTGATCGTCATCGGGTTCCGCGACTGGCACTCGTGAACCTCGCTTCGTTTCACCTGCCCCCGCCCCCGTGGATGCCGGCCGCTGCCTAAGAACGCGCGGGTTCTAAGCATGCGGAGAGTGTGGATATACGGCCAGCTCAGATCTGTAGCAGATCCTCGGCCAGGGTCTCCGTTTCGTCGGTGATGCTGCCGTCGGCGTGCAATGTGACGGTCCGGCGCTCCAACCTCAGGTTGAACTGCACGTACGTGGTGACCGTGAAATCCCCGTCGGCTTCGACGACATGTGGTGGATCAACAACGGGACCGAACTCGTCCTCGACGCGGCGCATCTCCTCCTCGAACTCCGGCCACAACTCGATGTCGTCGACGTCCTCGAGGAGATGGGTGACGTAGTCCGAGCCGCCCTGCGCCGTCATCGTCAGGTAATCCCGAGCCGCGACCAACGCCATCTCCGGATCGGAGATACGCCCCGGATCCGCCGTCAGCATGGACTCGAAGCGTTCGGGAAAGCTGGTCAGGATGAGAGTCGCATCGGCGCTGGTGGCGACGTCCCACTGCTCGGTGTGAATCTCGCCGTGGTGAACGACCTCATAGATCTCCCACTCGTCGAGGTACGGGACGTCGTGCAGGTGCATCGTCGTCTCCTGATCGGAGCGCAGGATCTCGGCAAAGCTCTCGCTGCCCTGACCTTCGAGGTGTTCGCTCATCTGAGCCGCGACGTCGGCGTCGTACGAGTCGTCGTCCGTCCCCCCACCGGTACAGGCGGGCACCACAAGGAGCACAGTAAGTAGGCCCACTAGTGTCGTGGCCCTTCGGCGGTGGGCCGCGGGGCCGGAAGGTCCATGGCTGCCAGAGCTGCTCCAGAAGATCATCACGTGTTATGGGACGGTCGGCGCTGCCCGGATGGTTGCGGGTGTTACCAGCCTGAGACATCGCGCGGCAACGATCACCGAGGGGCAGGGCGTACGTACAACAACGATCACCTGCTGGAGACGCCCGAATCACAGCTTCTTGAGAATCCGCTCTACGGTGAGCCAGGTGCGGGTGGTGATGTCTTTGCCGAAGGTCGACTCCAACCAGCTCATGAAGTCGGGTGTGGTGGAGCCGGTGGTGTCGGTCGACGCCAAGACCACGTTGGCGGATGCGTCGTAGCCCATAACCTGCATAGCCGGGTCCGGTGGCTGGGGCAAGGGGGTGACCGTCGTGGACGGCGGTTCTTTCAGGAACGTAGCGGTGAGATAGGTGGCCTTGCCGTGGGTGAGCCCGTCGAACACGGTGGTGCTGGTGAACAACGTCTCCAGTTGTGCACGGCTACGGACGATGGTGCCTCCGGCGATACCCAGACGTTCCCGAAGCCCGTTCTGGATGGTGTCCTCCAAGGCGGCGGCGCTGGTGCCGCCCGAGGTGCTGAAGACGATGTTCCCGCTGGACAGTACCGACCCCACAGCCTCGAATCCGAGTTCGGTGAAGACCTCGCGAAGTTTGTCGTTGCGCATATTGGGCTGGCTCGGCGCGATGCCCCTGAGCAGTGCTACGTACCTGTCCATGGGGAAGAACCCTACGTCTCGACGTCCTCCGGCTCGCCCCCCACACCCGTGATCGTTGTTGGTTTTCGGCCCTCATCCCCGGTGATCGTCGCCGGTTTCGTGTCGCCATGGCGACACGAAA
>NZ_JAAOEN010000006.1 GCF_011320225.1 Phytoactinopolyspora limicola | reverse complement strand
ACCATGGCGCCACGACGGGCCAGACTCTCGTGATAATCCACCTTCGGATACGTGTCACAGTGCCCCACCGCCACCCGCCGCAGATCAACACCCTCATCCTCGAGGACATCCAACATCCACGCCCCCACCTCACTCTTCACCGCATGCAACACCAAACCCAGCCCGGTCTCCTTCTGCGCCCGAGCCGACGCCCGCAACACCCGCTCCTCAACACCGGACACCCACTCCCGATCAGCCCCGATCTCACCGATCACCCCCGGCCTGACCCCATCAACACCAGTCTTGATGTCCTCCAACAAACACTCCGTCAGCTCCCCCACACTGACCCGATTCATGTCCTGCTCATAAAACGGCTCGCGATACCACCCACAACCCATCACCACATGCACATCCGCCTGCTCGGACACCCACCTCAACACCCCAGGATCACGACCCAACCCACCACTGGTGCACTCCACCACCGCCCCACCACCCACACCCTTAAACGACACCAAATCCCGCACCGCCTCCTCCGGATCGTCCAGTGCGGCGAGGTTCATCTGTCGGCTCACCCGGAACAGATCACAAGCGATGTGTTCGTGTGGCAGGATCCGGCCCAGCTCCGACACCGGCACCGGACCACGAACGGTCTCGACCATGGCTCCCTGTGCCATCGGCCACCAGCCTTTCCGGGGCCTGCGGCCCCGCTCGGGTCGTCCGCGGACGTGCTCAGTAATCGCGTCGACCAGTCAGGATCTGCAGGGGGTTCTCGGTGAAGATCGTCTCGACGACGTCGGGGTGGACTCCCGCGTCGACCAGGTCCGGCCCGACCTGGCCGAACACGTAGGTGTAGCCCGGTCCGCCGCGCCGCTCCCGGTGGAATGGGACGCAGACGTCGTGGGAGAGCAGCAGGCTGGATCCCCAGCCCCGGCGGATCAGTTCGACGGCATTGTTCAGCCGGCGACGCTGCAGCAACGCATCCATCGGCTTGTTGCCGTCGTACATGACCATGGCGCCACGACGGGCCAGACTCTCGTGATAATCCACCTTCGGATACGTGTCACAGTGCCCCACCGCCACCCGCCGCAGATCAACACCCTCATCCTCGAGGACATCCAACATCCACGCCCCCACCTCACTCTTCACCGCATGCAACACCAAACCCAGCCCGGTCTCCTTCTGCGCCCGAGCCGACGCCCGCAACACCCGCTCCTCAACACCGGACACCCACTCCCGATCAGCCCCGATCTCACCGATCACCCCCGGCCTGACCCCATCAACACCAGTCTTGATGTCCTCCAACAAACACTCCGTCAGCTCCCCCACACTGACCCGATTCATGTCCTGCTCATAAAACGGCTCGCGATACCACCCACAACCCATCACCACATGCACATCCGCCTGCTCGGACACCCACCTCAACACCCCAGGATCACGACCCAACCCACCACTGGTGCACTCCACCACCGCCCCACCACCCACACCCTTAAACGACACCAAATCCCGCACCGCCTCCTCCGGATCGTCCAGGCTGAAGACGTCGACGTTGCCGTTGGGCCGCTGCGAGAGGTCGCACACGACGTGTTCGTGCGGCAGGATCCGGCCCAGCTCCGACACCGGCACCGGACCACGAACGGTCTCGACCGTGACGCTCATGGCCGGCTCTAAGCCTTGGCTTCCGACGGGGCGTTCCACAACTCGTCCTGGTCGGCCGGCAGGTTGATCTCGGCGATACCATCCGGCGCGGGGTGGAGTTCTACCTCGGTGACCTGCTGCGCGTCGTCGAGGTTCCAGCCCGGCACCAGCTCACGGACCACCGCCTGCCCGTCGACCAGATCGATGACACCGATGTCGGTGACCAGCCGGGACACACAATGTGGCGCGGTCATCTCCATGCTGAGTTCGTTCACGAACCGGTTCGGGCGCGACAACAACTGCAACGCCACGATCACCTTCTTCGCGCAGAACGCCAGGTCTTGCGCACCACCAACGGAGCCCGCCGGGGCGCCGGGCAGCCAGAAGTTCGCGATATCACCATGGACGCTGACTTGAAACGCGCCGAGCACCGTTTTGTCCAAGTGTCCGCCCCGGATCAGCGCGAACGACTCCGAGTGGTCCATCACCACCATGCCCGGGCGCGGCACAACGGGCTGCATCCCGGCGGTGACCAGGGACGGGTCTACCTCATTTTCGCCGTGTGCGTGCCGGCCGTGGCCGAGCACCCCATGTTCACTGTGGAGCAGAACCTCGGCATCGTCGGCCAGATAGAAGCTGCACAGGGTAGGAATGCCCACGCCAAGGTTGATCACCTCGCCTTCGGCGAAGTCCTGGGTGATCCGTACCGCGATACCCCGTCTGCTGAGGGACCTGCGCTGGTCAACTGTCGTCGTCATCCGCTACTCCTCCGAGTTCCCAGATCCGGCCAGTGCTCTCATTCGACGACCCGCCCGCCGGGGCTCAGGACCACCCGATCGACGTATGGCCCAGGGGTGACGATGTGGTTGGGGTCCAGGTGTCCGAGTGGGACGATCTCCTCGACCTCGACGATGGTGACCCTGGCCGAGCCGGCCATCACCGGATTCAGCGTCCGGGCGCCATTGCGGTACGTCAGGTTTCCGAAGCGATCGGCCTGGTAGGCCGCGATGATGGCGTAGTCCGGCTTCAACGCCGTCTCGAGGATGTGTGGCACACCGTCGAAGTAGCGCACGTCCTTGCCCTTGCCGATCAGCGTCCCCGCGCCCACTGGTGTGTACACGCCGCCCAGACCGACCCGGCCGGCCCGTAGCCGCTCGCACAGACTGCCCTGACCGATGAGTTCGATCTCCACCTCACCCTTGCGGGCCCGCGCCTCGAGCGGGCCCTCATAGTCCGGGTGATTCAACGCGGAGAAGGTCGTGATGGCCTTCTTCACTTGGTCGCATTCCACCAGGTAGGCCGCTGGGTAGAGCTCCTCGAGCTCGGGTACCCCCACCACCTTTTGTCCTTGGGCGTTGCGCCGATACGGCTGGAAGGCAGCCTTACCCCGGCCAGCCTCACACGAGATGATCGTCAAGTCGCTGAGGCTGCGATCGGCAACGGCCTTGATCAGGCTGCTCGGAATGCCGGGCACCCCGTTGAACCCGCCGATCGCGATCATCGCGCCGCTCTCGATGTCGGCCACGGCCTCGGCCGTGGACGCCACCACCTTGTTGATCATGTGTTCACCTTCCGTCGTCGATCAGCGCCGATCCGGTGGTGCTGATCTGGTCATTGGCGGAGACGCCATAGAGCTTCAGGCGGGTGGCACCGGGTGCCGTATCCACCGCCGGGGGAACCGCTTGCACGAAGACGCGGAACGGCTGCCCCACCCGGTCCATCGCGGTATACGACGCGCTGACCTCACGCACGAACGTCCCCGGGCCGCCCCACCGTGCGGCGGCCGCGGCCAGGTACGCGAGCTTCAGCAGGCCATGGGTGATGGTGCCCGGCAGGCCGCGGGACCGGGCGAACTCGTCGTCATAGTGAACCTCGTAGAAGTCGTCCGTGGCGGCCGCGTACCGCACGACGTCCCGGCTCGATGGCAACACCGAGAGGACCTCACGTGCCTCCGGCGGCGGCGCCCCTTGCTGGTCCGGGCGCCGGGCCGGCGGATCCGACCGCGACGTGGTGGCCGGGTGCCGTCGAATGGTGGTGGTGCTGGCCCGGGCGACGGTCTCGAGTGTGTCGCGCCGCCGGTAGGTGGTGGCCAGCTCGTAGAAGTGCAGCTCACCGCTGCGTCCGGTCTTCCGGGTCGCCGACTCGACGACGGTACGACGCTCCAGATCGTCGCCGGGCTCAACCCCGGCCTCCCACCGACACCAGTTCCCGGCGTTCAGCCGGACCGGCGCATCGGGCACACCGAGAGTGGCTGCGTCTACCCGCTGCCCCACCAAGAACGTCGGAGGAACCACCCCGTGTCGGCCGGCTGCGTCCAGCAGATACGGGGTGTCCTGCGGGCCGGCGACCTCAGCGAGCACCCGAGCCCGCCACGGATCGCAGACGAACGGCTCCCACGCAGGTTCGTGATCGATCGGGGTCAGCGGGGCGGCAGTGGTGGTCATCGGTCCTCCCCGGGCGGCCGGCTGGCCGCCCGCAGAGCGTCACGTACCGCCGGGGTGATGGGGTCGGTGAGCTCCTCACCGACATGAGCGACCAAGCCGGCCGTACGGCTCATCAGGGCGAACCCGCGATGTAGTTGCCAAGGGACACCGACGTCGAGGAGCAACGCCGCGGCCGCCCCGGTGACGTTGAGTGGTTGACGCCGGCCGGTGACCGCGGCCGCGTGCTCCACCACCCGCCCCAGGTGGTCGATGTGCGCGCCGCCGACACCCGCGTCGGCGGCGATGGCCAGCAGCTTGTCCGCCCGGGGGTCACCTCCACGGTGCAGGCTGTGCCCAATTCCGGGAATCCGGCCGCCCGCCTCGGTGATCGACCGGATGCGGAGCTCGACGGCGGCGTCGGCCTCGGTTCCGGCTCGGACGTCGTCGGCGATGTCGGCCAGCAACCGGGCGCAGCCCTCCATCGAGCCGAGCAGCCGGCTTCCAGCGCCCAACAACCCAGCGGCGACAGCACCTTGGATGGCCTCCGGCGCGGCCCAGAACGTCAGGCGCGCGGTCAACGCGCTGGGGGTGAGCCCGTGGTCGAGCAGGCTCACCAGCACCGCCTCGACCACGCGCGCCTGCTCCGATGTTGGCCGCCGGCCGGTGACCGCCAGCAGTACTACCTCGGCGAAGCTGGCTCGGCCGAGCAGCTCGTCGACGAGATCGTGTCCCCGGACCCACACCTGTGTCTCGTTCGCGGAGCCGATGCGGGAGGAAACCTCCAGCGGCTGTCGGCCGACCGGCGGATCGGTGTGGCCGTTCATGGCTGCTCCTCGTCGATGGTGACCGGTTCGACGAACGCGAGGGCGTCCAGGACAACCGGGCGTCCCGCGGAGACGACCACGGGATTACATTCGATCTCGACGATCCGCCCGGCGCTGGCCCGCACCAATGAGCCAAGCCCAGCCAGCAACGCGGCAACAGCGTCGGCCAGGGCCGACACGTTCGGCGATGCACCCGTGATCATTTCGGCCGCCCGCAGCCGTTCGAGCTCGACCGCGATGTAGCTGGCATCGAACGGCGGCACCAGCGTGCGCGCATCGTCGAGTTCATTGGCCCAGATCCCGCCGGCGCCTAGGACGGCCCGGGTGCCGAAGATCGGGTCCGCGAGCACCCCGAGAATGAGCTCCGGCCCAGCCTCGACCTGCTGGGCGACGATGACCCGCCGAGCGCCGTGCTCATGGCGCATTCGGGCGAACGTCTCCCGGAGGGTGAGCTCTTCGGTGATACCCGTGACGACGCCCCCCGCTCTGGCCCGGTGGGCGAGAAGCGGCTCGAGCAGCTTGAGCACGACGGGATAACCGATCCGCCGGGCGGCCTCGGCGGCCTCGTCCGGGGTTCGCGCCAGCTCCCTCGCCGGCAGTGGGGTGCCATGCTCGGCCAGCAGCGTCATGGTCTGCCACTCGTCCAGAGCCCACCGTCCTTGCGGGAGCCGACGTGGTTCGATGGGCGGCAACGGCATCGGATCCGACTGGCTGGGTGCCGCCGAGCCACCTGGCGCCAACCGCACCGCTCGGACGCCTCGACGCATCAGGCCCAGACCGCGGAGGGCGCGTGCCGGCTCCGCGCAGACCCGCAAACCCGCCTGGGCCGCCTCGGTGCGGACCCGTTCGGAGACGCCGAGCCACGAGACGAGCAGCGGGGTGCCGATCTGCTCCTGGGCCTGCACCACCGTGCTGATCAACTGGTCACTGAGGTATTCCATGCTGCCCAGGAACAGCAGGATGAGATCGGTGTGTGGATCTTCGTCGAGCACAGCAAGTGTGCGTGGAAGAAGAGTGGGGTCGTTGATGACCTGTGCCGTCATGTCGATCGGGTTGTTCAGCCCGGCGAATCCGGGCAGGGCCTCGGCGAGCGCATCACGGGTGGGGGCGGCGAGGTCGGCCAGCGGGACCCCATAACGCTCGCACGTGTCCACGACGTAGACCCCCGTGCCTCCGGAGTTCGTGGCCACCGCGAGTCCATCGGCCGCCGAATCGAGCGCGAGCGCCCGCGCTACGTCGACCGCTTCGTCGAGAGTGGACAGGCGGGTGACGCCGTACCGGTGGAACAGGGCGTCGAAGGCGGCGTCGTCGCCAGATAGCTGCGCCGTGTGCGAGGCGACCGAGGCGGTGCCCCGCTCGGAGGCACCCGTCTTGATCAGGAAGACGGGTTTACCCGCCGTTCTGAGCGACTCGAGCGCCTGCGCGAGCCCGGAGCCGTCGCGGACCCCCTCCAGGTATCCGATGACGGCGGACGTGTGCTGGTCCGCGGCCAGGTACTCCAGGTAATCGGCGAAGCTGACGCTGGACTCGTTGCCGCTGGTGATCACGTGGGAGAATCGAGCGCCGGCAGCCGCCGCCTCGGCCAGCAGGTTGAACGCCACACCACCGCTCTGTGCCAACAGAGCGATACCACCTGGTTCGATCGCCGGCATCGCCTGCAGGGCGGTGGAGAACGTCGCCACGGAGCCATGGGTGAAGGAAACGAAACCGAGGCAATTGGGTCCCATGAGCGCGAGCTGGTGTTTGGCCGCCGCGTTGTGGAGCCGTTCCTGGCGGGCCATACCTTCGGGTCCGGCCTCGGCGAAGCCGCCGCTGAACACCACCGCTGCCCGGGCGCCTTGTTCACCCGCTTGTTCGACGGTGGCGATGGCGGCCTCCGCGGGCAAGCAGACGATGTACAGCTCGGCGTCGGCGGGTACCGCCTCGACGTTGGGGAACGCGGGGAGGCCCTGGACGGTGCTGTACTTGGGATTCACTGGGTAGATGGCGCCGCGGTATCCCCGGTCGAGGAGCATCCGTACCGGGCGCCCACCGATGCGGTTGGGGTCGTCCGATGCTCCGACGATCGCGATGCCCGCCGGGTTCAGCATGGGTGCGATGCTCGGTGTGCTACTCATCAATGTGCCACCGTGTCCTTTCCGTCGGCTTCGACGTGGTGCTCGGCCGGGGTGGCCAGGCCGAGGGTGTCGAACCGGCGTAGCGGACGCACCCCCAGTCGTTCGCGGACCGCATGGACCACGTCGGAGTGCTGCATGTCTGCGCCGAGGTCCAGACTGGAGGACTCGTAGGGGGCGACCCACCGAGCCAGCCGGCGCCCGGCGGCGGTGAACGTCTGCCCCGTCACATGCCGGCACAGCGGGCTGATCAGGGCGGCGGCTAGCTCCGCGATCAACTCGGGGCCGCTTCGCTCATCAGCGGACCTGCTGCTACGCATCCGCGGGGTCAGACGTGCGGTCATGCGGGTGGCCGCAGCGGGGACGATGCAGTTGACGTTGACGTTGTACTGCCCCATGGCCAACGCGGTGCTGTGGGCGAGACCAACGATGCCGGCCTTAGCCGCCGCGTAGTTCGCCTGGGCCGGGCTGCCCTCCATGCCGGCGGCGGACCCGAGGAGCACGATGCCGCCGGCACCCTGCTGGCGCATCCGTGCCGATGCGAATCGGACGCAGTTGAAGGTGCCCTTCAGATGTACGTCGACCACCGAGTCCCATTCCTGTTCGGTCATGTTGAAGACCATCCGCTCCCGGAGGATGCCGTGACAGGTAACCAGCGCTGCCAACTGACCGAACTCTTGAACGGCGAGCCGCACCAGCTCCTCCGCCGCGCTGAATGAGGACACGTCGTGGTTCGCCCCGACCGCGCGGCCGCCGTTGGCGCGGATCGCCGCGACCACCGCATCGGCTGCACCGTCGCCGGCAGGTTGACCGTCGACGGTGACGCCCAAGTCATTGACGATCACGCCGTAACCTGCTGCTGCGAGCCGTCGTGCTACGGCGGAGCCGATGCCGCCGCCGGCACCGGTGACTATCACGCCGCCGGGGTCTCGCGCCTGTGTCAAGGCCACACTCGCCCCTCCTCATCGCATCCAAGGCCGCGCCCTGCCGAACCAGGTGCCGCGGACAATGGCCCGCGGACTTTCGGCACCAGGGGTTTGACGGCTCGGAACGCGCTGGTCACGGCTCGGAGCCACCATTTGCTGGCTAGAACATTAACCTTGATGTATCACATATGCAAGATCCATCACACCGGCAATATTCCGTCGGCCCGCAGTCGCACCCTTCTGACGCGTGATATATTACCGGTTACGTTCCAGGCGACGGAAGGGGTCGGAATGGGTCGCGGTCACGTGATCGTCATCGGAGGCGGCAATGCCGGGCTGTGTAGCGCACTAGCTGCCCTCGAAGGTGGCGCCAGCGTCACGCTGCTGGAGGTGGCCACAGAAGCTGAACGGGGCGGCAACTCCCGGTTCACGGCCGGCGCCATGCGAGTGGCCTATGACGGAACCGAGGCGATCCAGCAACTCGTACCTGACCTCGGTGCGGAGCAGATGCGGAAGACCGACTTCGGTAGCTACCCGACTGACAAGTTCTTCGACGACCTCTCCAGGGTCACCGAACACCGCTGCGATCCAGACCTCGCCGAGTTGCTCGTTACTCGTAGCTTCGACACCCTCACCTGGATGCGAGACAAGGGCGTTCGATTCCTGCCCATCTACGGCCGACAGGCCTTCGAGGTCAACGGCCGGTTCCGGTTCTGGGGCGGGCTCACCATCGAAGCCAACGGTGGCGGCGAGGGCCTCGTCGGCTACCTGTTCGACGCCTTCGAGAAAGCCGGCGGACAGGTGCTGTACGGACACCGCGCCGTCGGCCTCACCGAATCCCACGGCGCCGTTACCGGCGTCGTCGTACGCGTGAACGGCGAACTCCAGACCCTACCCGCCGACGCCGTCGTCCTCGCCGCCGGCGGCTTCCAGGCCAATACCGAGTGGCGCACACGTTACTTAGGCGCCGGCTGGGAGTTCGCAAAGGTCCGAGGCAGCCGGTTCAACATCGGCGATGGCATTCGGATGGCGTTCGACATCGGCGCCATGTCCTGGGGGCACTGGTCAGGGTGCCACGCCGTCGGCATGGACCTCAACGCCCCGCCACACGGAGATCTCGCCATCGGCGACGGCTACCAGAAGCACAGTTATCCGTTCGGCCTCATGGTCAACGGGCATGGACGTCGCTTCGTGGACGAAGGCGCCGACTTCCGCAACTACACCTATGCCAAGTACGGTCGCGAGATCCTCTACCAGCCGGCCCAGTTCGCCTGGCAGGTATTCGACAGCAAGGTCACCGGACTACTGCGAGACGAGTACCGTATTCGGCAAGTTACCAAGGTCACCGCCGACACACTCGAAGATCTCGCCCGGCGTATGGACGGCGTGGACCCACAACAGTTCGTCGCCACCGTCCATGAGTACAACGACACCGTGGATCAATCGGTTGAATTCAATCCGAATATCAAGGACGGTCGGGGCACCCGCGGCCTCACCATCCCGAAGTCCAACTGGGCCAACACGATCGATACGCCGCCATACGAGGCTTACGGAATTACGTGTGGAATTACTTTCACCTTTGGTGGCCTGAAAATCGACGCCGGCGCACGAGTGCTGGACACGATGGACCGCCCAATTCCCGGCCTCTATGCCTGCGGCGAACTGGTCGGAGGAATCTTCTACTTCAACTATCCAGGGGGCAGCGGCCTAACCGCCGGTGCCGTATTCGGCCGCATCGCCGGCACCAGCGCAGCCGAAGACCACGCGGTGACGCGGGCAGCCCTGGCCAAGGGAGCCTAACCACCCGCACAGCCACCTGCCGCAGCGGCGGCCCGAGAGAGGAGCACCAGCCCATGGGGCAGCACGACGAGCCGAAACTCTTGACGTCCACCCAGGACGGCGTCCGAGTACTCACCCTCAACCGCCCGCGAGCCCGCAACGCCCTCGACTCCGAGCTACTCCAATCGCTGTTCCAAGCGCTCGACGAAGCAGCGACGGATCCCGACGTCGGCGCGGTGCTGCTCACCGGCACCGGCCCGGCCTTCTGTGCGGGCTTCGACATGAAGGAAGCGATGAGTCGGCCCCGGCCGGAGCAGTTCTGGGACCGCTACACGGGTTCGCGCTCAGGCGACCGCATCTACAACATACTGCCGCTTCTGCCCAAGCCGGTGATCACCGCGGTCAACGGCTTCGCCGTGGGTGCCGGGGCAGCCATCGCGATCTCGTCCGACATCGTGCTCGCCGCGGACTCGGCCAAACTCGGCTATCCGGAGGTCAACCACGGCATCGTGGCAGCCACCGCGGCGGTGAGCCTGAGCCGCACCGTGGGCCGGCTACAGGCACTGGAACTTCTCCTCACCGGCCGGATGCTCGAAGCCACCGAAGCACAGGCGCTCGGGCTGGTCACCCGGGTAGTGCCGGCGGCGGAGTTGGCCGATCAGGCGCTGGCACTTGCCACGGAGTTGGCCGCGAAACCACCGGTAGCCATGCGGATGACCAAGGAGATGTTCCGGCACGTACAAGAGATGGACTACGACCGCGCCCTCGAGTACGCCCGCGACGTCGGGCAGCTCACCCGCGAGGCACCGGCCCCGCGCCCGTCCGAACACTGACGCCGGTCACCTCGGACTGTGCTGATACGTCCGCGCTCCGTCCTGCTCCTCGACCAGCTGGCGGACGCGGGCGGAGGCCCGTTCCATGTGTGCGTGCATCGCCGCGGCCGCCGCCTCCGGATCACCCGCGGCGATGCCCTCCGCCACCGTCTTGTGGCCCTGGGCGGACTCCTCGAGCCGGCCCGGCTGGCTCAAGTTGCGGAAGCGCAGCAGGCGCACCCGACCATCGAGCACACCCAGCGCATCTCGCAGACCCTCACTGCCGGCCATGGCGACCAGGGCGTCCCGACGCGCCTCGAGCAACGCGACGTAGCCGCTGACATCGCCCTGACGAGCGACCTCCTCCAGATCCGCGATGGAGGTGAGGAAGTCGGTCCGAGCCTCCGGACTGCCACGTTCGGCAGCCCACGCCGCCATCAGTGGTTCGAGTGCACCCTTGATGTCATATACGTCGGCGATCTCTTGTGGGCTGATCTCCCGGACGAAGACCCCCACCCGCGGCGTGATCACCACCAGCCCTTCAGTGCTCAGCTGCCAGAGGGCATCACGCACCGGAGTGCGGCTCACCCCGAACCGGCTGGCCAGAGTGTCGATGGACAACCGTTCACCCAATCCGAGCCGACCCTCATGGATCAAGCCCCGAATCTCCTCGGCGACCGCATCCTTGGCCGACTGAATACGTAACGCGGATTCCGAATCTCTCTTCATGACATGACCCTTATACCGAGCCGCAGCCGGCTCTCCTCCTTGTTGACATTGCCCGAACACCTAGATTCAGGTGTTATGTACTCCAGATGTAGACGTATACTCCGGAAGCTTCCATACGGACTGTTTGCAGACAAACTCGCGAATTCAATGGACGACAATTTCCGATAACCCCCACCGTCGATATTCAAGGATAATACACGGCTAACCATTAACCGTGGTGTGCAACCGCTCGGCAAAATGACAAGCGGTTCGTCCTCCACGGCCCAGCCGATCGACCAGTGCCGGCTCATCTTCGGCGCATCGGTCGGCGGCCTTCCAACATCGGGTGCGAAACCGGCACGCGCTCGGTGGGTGCGCTGGATCCGGGACGTCGCCCTCGAGCACGATCTCGGACTCCGTGCCTCGCAACCTCGGATCGGTCGAGGGCACGGCGCTGAGCAATGCCTGGGTATAGGGGTGTCCGGGGTGGTCCAGAACATCCGCCCCCGCCTCGACGATCTTGCCGAGGTACATGACGCCGACCGCGTCGCTGACCGATCTCACCACCGATACGTCGTGTGAGATCAGCAGGTACGCGAGGCCGAGCTCTTGTTGGATGTCCATCAACACGTTGATGATCTGGGCTTGGATCGAGACGTCGAGTGCGGAAATCGGCTCGTCTAACACCAGGATACGCGGCCGCAGCGCCAGGGCCCGGGCGATGCCGATGCGCTGACGTTGGCCACCGGAGAACTGATGTGGGTAACGATAGACGTAGTCGGGGTTGAGGCCGACCAACTCCAGCAGTTCCTCGGCCACCCGCGGCGGCCGGGCGATCCCCTGGACTCGCAACGGCTCCTCGACGATGTCCCGCACCCGCATCCGCGGATTCAAGGATGCATAGGGGTCCTGAAAGACGATCTGCACATTGCGTCGCACCTGCCGCAACTGGCGGCGGTTCGCGGTGGCGAGGTCGATGTCGCCAAACCAGATGTGTCCCGCCGTCGGACGGTTCAGCCCCACCAGCGAACGCGCCACACTCGATTTGCCACAGCCGGACTCACCGACAAGGGCGAACGTCTGCCCCGCCGTCAGCGAGAAGCTGACTCCGTCGACTGCTCGGATCGTCTCGCCAGGCCGGGCCCGCCCAGCCTGGAAGTGCACCTGAAGATCTTCGACCCGGACCAGTTCAGTGGGAGGAGACATCGACCTCACCTTCCGCGTGGATCGGGCCGACCTCGGACCAGAAGTGACAAGCGGACAGGTGCTCATCGGTGTCGGCGGGCCGTAGCGTCGGCGGCTCGTCCGTGCAACGCTGCCGCTCGGCCCACAAGCTGCATCTCGGTGCGAACGAACATCCCGGTGGCAGCGCCGCCGGATCGGGCGGCAGACCGGGGATCGGCAGCATCCGCTGGCGCCGCCCGGCGGGAGCATTGCTGGGGAAACTGCGTAGCAGACCCAACGTGTATGGGTGACGGGGCCGCAGGAAGACGTCCTCCACCGCCCCCGACTCGACCACCCGGCCCGCGTACATGACCACGACGCGATGCGCCATCTGAGCGATGAGACCCATGTCATGAGTGATCAGCACGATACTGATGCCCGTGCTCTGCTGGACCTCCCGCAGGATGCGCATGATCTGCGCCTGGATGGTGACGTCCAGCGCGGTGGTTGGTTCGTCGGCGATGAGCAGACGGGGGTTGTTGCTCATCGCCATCGCGATCATCACCCGTTGCCGCATCCCGCCGGAGAGCTGATGTGGGTACTGATGGACCCGTTCGTGTGGCGCGGATACCCCCACCGCCTCCAGCAGCTCGACGGCCCGCTGCCGAGCCTGCCGCCGCACGGCGCGAGACGGGCGCCGTACGTGGCCCAGAATCGCCTCCACGATCTGCGCACCCACGGTGTGGACCGGATTGAGGGACGTCATGGGATCTTGAAAGATCATCGACACGTCGACGCCGCGGACCGCGCGCAATTCTCGGCGCCCCATGCCGATGATCTCGCGGCCGCCCACCAGAACCTCACCGGACACGATCCGACCCGGAGGCTGCGGGATAAGCCCCAGCATGGACATCGCCGACACACTCTTACCCGAGCCGGACTCGCCGACGATGCCGACCGTCTCCCCCGCCCGGACGTCATAACTCACATCGGTGACCGCGGCCACGGTGCCGCGCGCGGTGTCGAAGACCGTCGTGAGATTGCGCACCTGCAAGAAGACGTCAGACGCCGGCATAGCGGCCGGACGGGCGGCGGGACGAGCGAGTTCGGTCATGTCTTCCCCTTCCTCCAACCAGGCCGATCAGCCGACCGGACGTTCGGGTGTACGTGGGTCGAGGATGTCGCGCAAGCCGTCGCCGATCAGGTTGAAGGCCACGATGGCCGAGAAGATGGCCAGGCCGGCGACGATGGAGTACAGCGGGACACTTTGCAGGTAGAGCATGCCGTCGCGGAGCATGCCGCCCCAGGTGGCCGTCGGCGGCGCCACCCCCAGGCCGAGGAAACTGAGCCCTGCTTCGATGCGGATCGTGGTGCCGGCGGTCAGGCAGCCGATGATCAACATTTGCGACCGCAGGTTCGGCCAGATGTGGCGACGCATGACCCACAGCGACCTACCACCGAAGGCGATGCTGCCCTGCACGAATTCGCGTTGCCGATACGACAGGGTGGGACTGTGGGACAGGCGGGCGAAGGTGGGCACGAAACCGATGGCGATGGCGATGCTCATGTTCACCACACCCGAGCCGAACAGAGCGACGAACAGCAGCGCGAGGATGATCCCGGGAATGGACAGCATGACGTCCACCACCCACATGATGGCCGTTTCGACCCATCCGCCGAAGTAACCGGCGGCGATCCCCAACGGGATGCCAACCACCAGCGCCATGGACACCGCGAGCAGGCCGACCGCCAACGAAACCCGAGCGCCGTGCATCAGCCGGGACAGGATGTCACGGCCGTATTGGTCGAGCCCGAGCAGATGTTCGCCGCTGGGCCCTTCCAGCGCCCGCGCCACGTTCTGGGCGTGCGGGTCGTAGGGCGCCAGCTGACCTGGCATGAGCGCGACCACGACGAGGATCAGCAGGATGCAGTACCCCGCGACCGCCATCGGGCTGCCGCAATACTTCCTGGCCGCGCGCGCCACCGAACGCCGGCGGGTGGGGGTCCTGGACGGGTGGGACTCGATGGTAGTCATGGAAGCAGCCTCACTTCACACGGATCCGTGGGTCGATAAGCCGGTAGACGATCTCGAGCAACGAGTTGACGACGACGATGACGGCGGCGACCACGATCACGGCGCCCTGAACCATCGTGTAATCCCGGGCCAACATCGCGTCGACCATGAGTGTGCCGAGACCCGGCCGGGCGAACACGGTCTCGATCAGCACCGCGTCTCCGATGAGAACGATGAAGAACAAACCACCAAGCGAGGCGATCGGCAGTGAGGCCGGCTGTAGTGCGTGCCTGATCAAGACCCGGAACTCGCTGATGCCTTTGGCTCGGGCCGTCCGGACATGATCCTCGTCGAGAACCTCCAGCATTAGGCCACGGGTCACCCTCGCGACATAGGCCGTACCAACGATGCCGAGGGCGAGCGCCGGAAGGATGAGCTGTGACAGGTTCTGCAGCGGATCGCTCAGGGGCGCCGCGCCGCTGGTGGGCAAGCCGACCCGCAACGCCACCAGGAAGATCAGGAGCACCCCGATGTAGTACGACGGGAACGACAACAACGTCAGCGAGAGCACCCTGCCGATGTAGTCCGGCGCTCGGTTCCGGTACGCGGCGGTGAAGACACCGAGCAACACCCCACCTACCATGCCGATGGCCATACCCGCGATGGCCAGTTCGAGTGTGTGCGGGAGGACAGCCATGATGGACGCGGTGACCGGGCGATCACTGACCAGAGAGTTCCCGAGGCTGCCGGTGGCGAGTTGACCGAGGAATCGGCCGTACTGCACGATCAATGGCTCTTCAAGGCCGAGCTTCTCGTTCACGGCCGCGATATCGACGGGCGACGCGTCGGCCCCGAGCAGAGCTGTGGCCGGCCCACCAGGGACCATTCGGACACCGAAGAACACCGCTGATGCGACGACGAATACGGTGAGAACCAGCCTCACAAGAAGACGCGGTAGGTAGCGGGGCACGCCGTCTCTCCTCGGGTCTCGCGGCCTCAGTGCCGTCCGGCGCAGCCTCTCGCCCGGTGCTGGGGCCTACACGTCTGACCGGCTGGTGACTAGCCGATCGAGGGCTCGGTCTCGTACTCCACCCCTGCCCTAGAGGCCGCGCCTCTTGGCGAGGTATGAACACTGTGGGTGATAGATATATCAGATGTCAAGTGTCAGGTGCCAGCATCGCCCAACTGCGTTGACAAGACCGGCCCCGAGCCGCCGCCCAGCCCCAACACAACAAGCCCGGCCCGCATCGAGCGGGCCGGGCTATGTCACGCAGCCTTCCGGTGGACGGATCGCTGCCGCCACTGATCACGACGGAGGCAAAGGGGACGTGCGGAGAGTTCAGATAAGGCGCCCCCGGCAGGATTCGAACCTGCGGCCAACTGCTTAGAAGGCAGCTGCTCTATCCGCTGAGCTACGGGGGCCGATCATCCGCCCGCGGCGGCCGCACAATCATATCCGGTCGCTTCCCGCGCCCCAGTATCCCCGGTGATCGTCGCCCATTTTCCGCCCCCAGCCCCAGTGATCGTTGCTCATTTTCCGCCCTCAGCCCCAGTGATCGTTGCCGGGATCATGTCGCCAGAGCGACTCGATCTTGACTTTGATCACCAATGGGAAGCGACACAATCCCGGCAATGATCACGGACCGAGGGGGCGACTTCTTATTTACTAACAAGTCGGGCGTGTCGGGCGCCATCACAATAGAGATCGTTTTACTGTCGAACCGACGAACACGCCTGCTATCTCGGCTATGCGGGAGCTTCGTTCGGCAGCCCAGCACGTTTGGGGCCCACCGTGACGTTGTGGGCCCATCGCGTCGTGACGTTCACCCTCGGAAGGGCAGGAGACGATGAGATTCTCCGCGCCACTGCTCGGCGGCCTCGTCGTCGTAGTGATCGCCCTGAGTATGGCCAACAAGGGTTCCGCCGACGAGCCCGACACCCAGGCCGCCGGACCACAGAGCAGCGAAACCGATGCCGAGACGCCGATGGGCCGCACCGGCGGCAGCGTAGCCGCACTCGGCATCCGCGGCGACGGCGTCACGCTCACCTTCGACGATGGCCCTCATCCGACCCATACCCCTCAAGTCCTCGATCTGCTAGCCGAACGGCGGACGAGGGCCATCTTCTGCCTCGTCGGCGGCCAGGTACGCCAACACCCGGAACTCGTCCAGCGCATCGTTGCCGACGGCCATGTGCTGTGCAACCACACCGAGAGCCATGATCCCAACCTGGCCGCCCGGCCGCCGGACGAGATCAGCCAGGAGATCGCCACCACCTCCGAGGCGATCTCCGAGGCCGCTCCCGGAGCCGAAGCCAGGTACTTCCGGCAACCGGCCAGGCATGTGACGCCGGAGGTGGCACCGATCGCCGAAGAACATGGGCTCGCCATTCTCGACTGGACGGTCGACTCGCAGGATTGGAAGAAACCGGGCGCCGCCGCCATCACGGATGTCATTGCCGAGGCGCTTCACCCGGGGGCGGTCATACTTCTTCACGATGGTGGTGGCGACCGGTCACAGACCGTCGACGCCCTGCCGGACATCCTGGACGCCATCCAGAACGCCGGCTACCGGGTCGCCATCACCCCGCCCCTTCCATGAGTCGACGGGGCTTCGTCGGTCATTCCACCCGAGAGAGCTCCACCTCCACGAACCGCGGCCGGTAGATGGTCACGTCGTCATACAGTTCGCTCGAGTCCAGGCTGTTGACGTTGTAAGTGACGATCAGCGTGTTGCCGCGTCGCTGCTCCGGGTGTTCATGTGCGTTGTAGGTGATGGTGTTCCCACCCGTCTCCGGCGTCTGGTATAGCGTGCCAACCGGGACGAAAGGTCCCCACGGCGTGCAGCTGACATAACCCACGATGTTGCTACTGAAGAGTTCGTTGGTGTCTTGGGTGACGAGCAAGTAGCCGCCCTGGAAGCGGGTCACACTGTACTCATTGGCCACCCCAGGCATGATCGCGACCGAGTCGGTCTCATGCGACGACCATCCACTACCGGTCCAGTACTCCCACTCCGCCGTCACGTCGGTGCCCCGAACCCGGGCGAGATGCATGTGTTTGGTCGCGCCTTGGTCGTCCACGCCGTACACGTAGGTATGCCGACCGTCGCGCTGGATCCACGACGCCCATTGCACACCCGCGTCGGACGGCATGGGCACGACGTCCTGGACCTCGAAGGTCCACGGGTCGAATCGCACCAGCTTGTTGGCCTGCCACTCGAAGTCCCACATCCCCGAGCCAAAGGTGCCGAACTGGAGGAACATCACGTCGAACGAGCGAGGTGTGGCGATACCGGCGCCGAGCCAGTTCCACGTGTTCGGCTGGTCCGGCGGAACGAGCGAATCGGGCTCGGCCGGGGTCCCACCAGTGACGGTTGTCAACGAGCCACCGCGCTGCACGACGAATGAGTTGTTCAGGAACGGGGTCTCGATTGGTCGCGTCAAATCCGGATTCACTGGGCCCAGGAAGGTGTCCGAGAACATCCAGACGGTCCGCCCACCTGGCAAGCGTACGGAGTAGGTGCTGTCGCCGCCGGTCCATCCTGCTCCAGAGTTGCCGTACTCCTCGAAGAGGGCGGTCCGGTCCGGCTCAACCTGAGAGCTCACCTCCCAGTCCGCGTCTACGACACCACAGGTACCCGGATTGGAGGCTGCCGCGGCGCCACCGACGGGCACCAGCACCGCGGTGAGGGCGGCGGTGGCCAGCAGGATCGTCGGAACTCGGGGCAGGCGAAACGGGCGCATCTGACCTCCTGGATATCAACGGACGAGAGTTAGCTAGTGATTAGATCACTTGATCTCTAATCTGTCGAGAGGTCGGCGATCAGCCGACCTGGCTGGGCACTAGACTCTCCTCACCCTCACTGCATTCCGGCCGCTGGTCAGCACGCTCCGAGCCGCCCACGAGCCGGGGCTCTCGATCAGGAGACAACGTGCCCGGACGTCGTCATTCCGCGCGTGGCCGCCGCGCTACCCGGCGACCTGACACTCGGGCAACCCCCACCTCGGTCGGCGAAATCGCCGTCTACGGCGTCTTGGCGGTGGTCGTCGCCGCCCCACTCCTCGTCGCCGCCGGCCAGCCGTGGTGGATCGCGGCGGGAGCCGGCGCCGGCGGATTGGCACTCATCGGCCTCCTAGCCCTGGTCGCGCGCCGAGCGGGCCGACCGCACCGCGCCCCGGCAGCACCGTCCGACGACCTCGCCCACTCTGCTCCGGACCAGCCCACGGCACCCCCGATTCCCGCCGATGGGCCCGGCACCGACCCACACCACCAAGCCGTCCGGCCAGCCGAAGACGATGCCCAGCTACCCCCTAACGCGCGCCCGTCGAGCGCCCGGCACGCCGGCGCGCGGCGGCGCCGACACGCACGATGACCCCGCAGCCCGTAAGGTGGGCGCCGTGAACAACGACCGACTCGTGTGGATCGACTGCGAGATGACCGGCCTCGACCTCACCCAGGACGCACTCATCGAGGTGGCGGTCCTTGTCACCGACGGTGAGCTCAACGTGCTCGGCGACGGAGTCGACGTCGTCATCAGGCCACCTGACGACGCCATCGCCCAGATGGGCGACGTCGTCCGCACAATGCACACCACCAGCGGCCTGCTCGACCAGTTGCCCACTGGTGTCACCATGGACGAAGCCTGCCGGTTGAGCCTGGACTACATCAAGACGTATGTCCCCGAACCCGCCAAGGCGCCCCTGGCCGGGAACACCGTCCATATGGACCGGCTGTTCCTCGCCCGCGACCTGCCCGAACTCGAGAGCTGGCTGCACTACCGCAACGTCGATGTGTCGTCCATCAAAGAACTGGTCCGCCGCTGGTACCCACGGGTCTACTTCTCCAGTCCCGAGAAGACGGGCAACCACCGAGCACTCGGCGACATCCAGGACTCCATCAACGAACTCCGCTACTACCGGCGCACCGTGTTCGTCCCGTTGCCCGGCCCCGATACCGACACCGCCAGGTCTGCCGCAGCCACCGTGCTCAGCCAGCCGGAAGACGGCCCGGAGCAGCCAGTTCGCGAGATGTGACGAGCGGCTCACCCGGACGTGTCGAGCACACCGCCGGACACCGTATACTTGTCCAGCCGCTTCCTTACGGGGAGGCGTCATGGTGGCCGTAGCTCAGTTGGTAGAGCACCTGGTTGTGGTCCAGGAAGTCGCGGGTTCAAGTCCCGTCGGTCACCCCATGTGGGCGAGGTTCAAGCTTTCGGCCGGAGGAACCATCTCGGCCCGGGTTTGAGCCTCGCCCTTCTTTGAACCCGCGTGAATAGGGGCGCCGGTTCTTTGTAGCCACTTCGGATTTCAGCGGGGCGTGGCCGGTGCCGGGCGGGGTAGCACATGGCGGGGCCATCGTTGATCATGTGCGAGTTACACCCCCGATAGGGGGAGTTTCCCGCACATGATCAAGGTCACATCTCCTGCTCATTGAAGCCGCACAGGGGTCCCGGCGACACAGGCAATACGGGCAGCTTCGCCGGTGCCGTCAGGGGATCACCTCCAGAGGCGGCAATGCCGCCGCGATCTCCTCCCGGGTGGGTTCGAGCCATGGCGGTAGCTTCAACGACCGGCCCAGCTCCAACAACGGCTCGTCGACGGTGAACCCTGGCGTGTCGGTGGCGATCTCGAACAGCACTCCCCCCGGCTCGCGGAAGTAGATGGACAGGAAGTACTGCCGGTCCAGGATCTCGGTGACTTGAACACCGGCGTCGACAAGCTCGTCTCGCCAGCGGGTCATGGTGGCGAGATCGGGCGCCCGGAAGGCGACATGGTGCACGGTGCCACCTGCCTGTAGGCCTCGGTCAGTGTCGACCGCGGCCACGTCGATGAGGGCACCGGAACCACCACCGGCCATAGCGAAACGGGCCCGGGCGCCGTCCTCACCCCCGAGTTGCATGCCCAGCCGGGCAAGGAGCATCTCCGCCGTCGGATCGAGAAGCCGTTCACTCAAGGTGATCGCGTGCAGGCCGCGCACCGCGCGGTCCGCCGGAATGTTGGCCGCACCGTCCCACCCCGAGCGGACGTCGCCGGGTGCGGCCACGAGATCGATCACCATGCCGTCCGGGTCTCGGAAAGACACCACGTCCTCGCCCGCCCGGCTGGTCGGCTCTTCGACCGGGACGCCGTGCGCCGTCAGCCTCTGGTGCCACCACCCCACCGAACCTTCCGGGACGCTGAACGCGGTGGCGGTGGTCATGCCGGTGCCGTTGCGCCCGCGCGGGACACCACGCCAGGGGAAGAACGTCAACAGGGTGGACGGCTGCCCTGCCTCGTCCCCGTAGTACAAGTGGTAGGTGTCCGGTGCGTCGAAGTTGACGGTCCGCTTGACCAAACGCAGGCCGAGCACCTGGGTATAGAAGTCCACATTGCGCTGCGGCTCACCGGCGATGGCGGTGACGTGGTGCAGCCCGTGCGGGGCGACGGTGTTCACGACCCCTCCTAATGCCCCGCGTGAAGGCCGGGCACGCAGGTCTGGTCAGGCCTTCTTGATCGCGGAGACCTCGAATTCGAGCACGACCTTGTCGCTCACGAGGACGCCACCGGCTTCCAGAGGTGCGTTCCAGGTGACGTTGAAGTCTTTTCGGTTGATGGTGACGGAGCCTTCGAACCCGACGCGGAAGTTGCCGAACGGATCGGTGGCCGCGCCGCCGAACTCGAATGGGACTGTCACCGGCAGAGTGACGTCCTTGATGGTGAGGTCACCGGTGACCTCCACCGTGTCTTCGCCGTCGAACCGGACTGCGGTGGAGGTGAAGGTGATCTCGGGATACTTCTCGATGTCGAGGAAGTCGTTGTTCCGCAGATGTCCATCGCGCTGCTCGTTGCGGGTGTCGATGCTGCTGGTTTTGATCTCGACCTGGACGCTGGAGTTCGCTGGGTTGGCGCCATCGACGTTAATCGCCCCGCTGAAATCGTTGAACGACCCGCGGACCTTGGTCACCATGGCGTGCCGGGCGACGAAGCCGATACGGCTGTGCTCTGGGTCAAGGGTGTACTCGCCAGTGAGTTCAGTGAAATCTGTCATGATCAACTCTCCTTGCCGAACGTCCATTTGGTTGACACGTCACACAATACTCGTTTTAGGTGATGTGTCAACTACCTCTGCTAGACTCCGAGTGTGACCGATCCGAGGTGGCTCGACGACGCAGAGCAACGCGCGTGGCGCGGCTACGTGCGGATGCAGAGCAAGCTCAACGCCCAACTGAACAGACAGCTGCAAACCGACTCCCAGCTGTCGTTGTCGGACTTCGCGGTTCTCGTCCATCTCAGCGAGGTTCCGGACAGATCGTTGCGAGTCTCTCAGCTGGCCCAAGCTCTGCATTGGGAGAAGAGCCGAGTTTCTCACCACGTTACCCGCATGGAGCGCCGCGGACTCGTCAAACGGGTGGAATGCCCTACCGATGGGCGCAGCGCGTTCGTGGTCATGACCGACTGTGGCCAGAACGCGATCGACGCGGCCGCACCAGGACACGTCGACACCGTCCGGCGGCTGTTCATCGACGACCTCACCGCCGACCAGCTGAAGGCGTTGGAGGCCATCGCCGGCCAAGTCCTGGCCCGCCTGGACGACGAGGAGTGTCGGACCTGAGCGCGCGTCGCCACCAAAGCACACCAACGTCAAGATCTGACTTGACGAATTGTGTTGCGATTCGGTCAATAACGCTGCTGAGTAGCGCCGCCCGCGTGCCATCCCGACATCCGGCGCCTTAACGTCGCGACCCGTGACCATCACGACGACTTCTGGCCGAACCGAGAGTCGGCATCCCGACTGGATCACCGACCTGCCCTACGGGGCCAGAGAGACGATCAACGCCATCGCTCGGCTCCTAGGGCATGCGTCCGAAGACCGAGAAAGCCCGATCGCCTGGGTGGCACGGATGCTCGACACTGATCGAGATCGGCTCGCCACGGCACACAGCTGCCCCACTCATACCCATCTCAAGGTCGCCGGCCTCGTCCTGGCCGCGGCGATGGATGCCCATACCGACGCCGTCGGAGTCCACGGTCCTGGCCGCGGCGAACCACCGGCGTGGGCACCATTCGATACCGGCGACGCGGAGCCTCGGGCAGTGCCGAACCGGCTGATCGCACACTTCCCGCCAGGGACGATCGCACCAATAGGTACGTGTGTGTCCATCCTCGACGACGAATTCGACCAGCATCTGCGGGTATTCACCGCCCGCGCTGACCGCGCGGCCGGCGCCCGCGTCTTGCGAGAGCTGCTCGACCGAGCCTCCGGAGAGGCTAATCCGCTGCGTGGCAAGGTGCTTCAGGCCGCGGTCGGATCCGGCGGCATTACGCTCACGCCCATCGCCACACCTAGCGACCGCCGCAGCGATCTCGTTCTTCCCGAACACGTGTGGCGGGAGGTCGACCTGTGCGTGGCCGCGATCACCGGGCGCCGCGACACACTCGAGCACCTGGGCCTGGGAACCACCCGCGGCCTGCTACTCGCCGGGCAACCCGGGGTGGGCAAAACCCACCTCGCCCGCGTCCTGGCCGCTGAGCTGGCCGGCCGCTTTACCGTCATCTTCGCCGATGCCGCCACCCTGGCGACCCAGGTCACCGAGCTGTACGACGAACTCGACCATCTCGGGCCGGCGATGATCGTATTCGAGGACATCGACCTGGTCGTGGGCCATCGCCAGCACCACGTCCAACCCCGGACGCTGGCCGACTTCCTGGCCACCCTCGACGGCGCCAAGCGCCGCCGGGACGTGCTCACCGTCGCGACCACCAACGACCCGGGCGGGATCGACCAAGCGGCCCGCCGATCGGCGCGATTCGACACCGTACTGACGGTGCCACCACCGGACGCACCGGCCCGCGTCGCCATCCTGAAGCGCTATCTGCGTCCGCTTAGCGTCGACCTCGATGTGCACCGCGTGGCCCGATCCGTAGGAGATGTGACCGGCGCCGATCTGCGTGAAGTGGTGCGGCGCGCCGTGCTTGAACACGGCCCAACCGTCACCGAGGCAGCTTTATATGACGTCGCCACGTCGGGACGGTGGCGCACCCACGTCACACCCGGGCACTATATGTGAGTGCCACGACGTGGAGGGCGACGACGTGACGGTTCAGGTACCTTCTGGCGGACGCTGGCGCTTGCCGTAGGTGCGCTCCCACATGGACAGCTGCTTCTCCAGCCCCTTCATGATCTCGAAGACCTGGCTGGGTGGTATACGCACCCGGGTGACGACGCGGGTAGGTACCTTCGTCACCCGGTTGCCCTCATCGTCCACGCTGGACCGGGGCGGCCGTTTGACCACCGCGAAGTCGAGGACAAAGGAGTCCGAGGTGTGCCAGATCGAGGCGAAGTCGGCATACACGCCGGGCTCGACCTCGGTAGGGATGTCCAGATCGTACTCACGCCGTTTGGGCTGGTTGGCCATCCCCCCAGACTATGAGGTCACGCAACGAAGGAGGTCGCCGGGCTCGTACACCACAACGCCCATCCCGGTGATCGTCGCCACTTTCACGCGACCACCCCCGGTGATCGTCGCCGCTTTCACGTCGCCACAGCGACCTCATCTTGCCGTCGATCACTGGTGGGTCATGGCTTGCTCGCGGCCCAGCCGTAGGCCCAACGTAGCGATTTCGTCGTAGCCTGAGGCCGGTGATAAGCTTTCGCCGTTTGCGCCATTAGCTCAATTGGCAGAGCAACTGACTCTTAATCAGTGGGTTCGGGGTTCGAGTCCCTGATGGCGCACCATACCTGCAAGGCCAGAGCGTTCTAGCCATGTTGGCATGTCGTCACCCATGCCAAGGGACCGTCCCCACTGCTCGACGTTGGCGCTGTGTATCGCACGCCTGGACAAGATCAAGTACGGGGAAGTCGGGATCTGGTGTCGCGCTCGTCGATTTCGGGGCTAGGCGTTCGTCTTAGAGGTTCCGCCGATCTATTGGCTTACGGCCAAGTTCGGCCTGCTCGCTCTGGCCGATCGTGCTGAGGAACACCGAACAGATCGCCGCTGGACGCGTCGAACTCGACGCTCGCCAGGGTGGCCGTGGACCGTATTTCCCGCGACGCCTCGGACGAATCGACGAGGCGCGCGACGCCTACCGACGTGCGAGAGAGCTCACCGCACCACGAATTGTCCATCCCGCGGCGACGACCAAGACTGAACAGACATCGATGCGGCGGCGGGAAGCAGGCTAAAGGCGACGTCGGGACCGGTGCACGGGCAACCACTGCTCCCGCCGGCGAGCCAGTGTAGGCGGCCGTCGCATCGTGGATGTCTGGATATCCGGGAATTCGCCTGATACGATGAGCGTCTGGATACGCCGACATTCGGCCAAGGAGAGCGTATGTCTGCAAATCAAGACACAGCTGATGGGTGGCTTGTGCGCAGCCCTTCGTCGCTGGGCGACGTGATCGCTCACTACCGGCGAGCGTCCGGGATGACTCAAGAGCAGCTGGCTGAGCGTTCTGGCGTACACCGGTCATACCTATCCGAGATTGAGCGCGGCCACACGACTGAGCATTCAGAGGCCGTCTTTCGAATGCTACGGAGGCTCGGGCTGGACGTCGTCGTCCGGCACCATGAGGGCGGGTCGTGATGGCACGCCAGGAGCTTTCCGTATGGCTGGACGGTCGTGAGATAGCCACCCTCCGTGAACCGCTGTCCGGAAAGATCGCTCTGGAGTACTCCGATGTGGCGGCCGGCCAATGGCTGTCGGGGCGTCCGGTGATCTCGGTCGCGCTTCCCATGCGCCCGGATCGTCGCCACTCGCCGTCCGTCGTCACCCCTTACTTTGAGGGACTGCTCCCTGAAGGTCCGGCGAGGAGCATTCTCGAGGAGGAGTTCGGCATCCGCCGAGGCGATACCTTCAGCCTGCTCGCTGCGATCGGTCGCGACTGCGCAGGAGCGGTAGTCATCCAACCACGTAGCGAGACCGCGCCATCAGTCCGCCACGCCGTCGTCGGGCAGCGACTGACCGATCAAGAGCTTCGCGGCGCATTGGACGGGCTGGGGGCACATCCGTTGGGTGCGAGTCGTGAAGTGCGGGTGTCGCTGGCCGGTCAGCAGGACAAGCTGCTGCTGTCACGCGACCACAATGATGGGTGGTTGAGGCCCACCGGCCAGTCGCCGTCCACTCATATCTTGAAGCCCGAGAACGCACACTTTCCGGGCTCAGTCCGCAATGAAGCGCTCTGTCTCAATCTGGCGCGCGCGATGAGCCTTTCGAGCATCGACGTCGAAGTGATCGAATTAGGTGGTCCCGTTCTCGTCGTCTCCCGATATGACCGCGTCAACCATAACGATGAGACCGTGTCTCGTCTGCACCAAGAGGACTCCTGTCAGGCGCTTTCGGTTCCAGTGGACTTCCTGGGCGAGGCCAAGTACCAGATCGCTGGAGGGCCTTCGTTCAAGGATGTTGCTGGGCTGCTGGACAGCTTTGCCGACGATCAGCTCACCGAGCTTCAGAAGCTCCTCGAGACGATGGTTTTCACCGTCGCGATCGGTAACGCAGACGCGCATGGGAAGAACCTGTCTTTGCTGCATGACCCCATCGGATCCGTCCGACTGGCGCCGCTCTACGACGTAATGTGCACAGCCTGGTACCCCGATGTGGCAACTCCCCGCGGCACCATGCCCGTGAGCACCGAGCTGGCGATGACGATCGGACCGGCCACAGATGTGCACGGCGCTACCGTCGACGACCTGGTCGCCGAAGCCATATCGTGGCGATTCAATGAGCAACGCGCACGAAGGATTGTCGACGCCACACTAGAGCGGATGGCAGGCGCTTTGGACTCCGCTGCCGAAGAGACGACTGGGGTTGACGAAGGCATCGTCGCCTTGATCCGTGGCCGAATTCGGAACCTGACGTCGCGGCATCCGGCCGGCCGACGCTAGCGCGGCCAACGCGTCTTGGGTGATCGCCCGGTCGGCGTCGGCGACGAGATCGACTCGACATCTTCGACGTGTGACGCGCGCTGCCGCCGGGTGGTAATGCACTGACGCTCGAGCGGCGTGAGCGGGCCTCCACCGTCCATCATGCGGTCGCCGGTTCCCTCGTCGGATCGATCTGTGGCAAGGTGGTTGTGATGTTCGCATTGGTGATCATTATGTAGGCGCGCCCGGCACACCCTCCGCCCGGCGCGCAAACCCTTCGCATCCTGCGAGGGGTTTTTTGCGTTCCTGGGGCCGTTCTCACCCGAGCTGGCCCCGTCCGACCGCCCAGACCCTGGAGCCATCATGAGACCCGCCGACCAGCCCCCTCCGAGCGAGCCGGTCACCGTCCGCGTGCAGGCCGCGGCCAGCCCTGGCCTACTAGCCCGACTAGCCGCCGTGATCAACCCACATCCGGTGACCGGATTCCACTTCACCGAGCAGGCCGCTGGCTCGGTGACGGTGACCGTGCAGCTAGCTGAGCAGGACCGGCCGGGATGGCACACCCGTCGGGTCATGGCCAGGCTCGGCCGGGTCGTGGGGGTCACGGCCGTCGAACTCGTCGGCACCGCCCAGACCCAGCTCAGCCGCCCTTCACATGCTGGCGTCGCCGCCCTGGTCAGCCCTTGAGTTCAGGAAAGTCCTCTTCCCAGAACTCGCCTGGGTGGCGTTGGTCGCCAGGTGATCGCTCCAGCTCAGCCGCACGCAACTCGACCCGGCGGATCTTCCCGGAGATCGTTTTCGGCAGTTCGGCGAACTCCAGGCGGCGGATCCTCTTGAACGGCGACAGCCGCTCCCGACAGAACGCCAGGATCGACGCGGCGGTAGTGGCGTCGGCCTGATGTCCCGGGGCGACGACGACAAAGGCCTTGGGCACCGCCAGCCGCATACTGTCCGGCGAGGGCACCACGGCCGCCTCCGCTACCGCCTCGTGCTCGATCAACACACTTTCCAGCTCGAATGGGCTGATCCGGTAGTCGGATGCCTTGAAGACATCGTCGGCACGGCCGACGTAGGTCAGGTAACCATCGGCGTCGCGGGCGGCGACGTCGCCGGTACGGTAAACACCACCACCCATGGCGCCTGCCGCCCTGGACTCGTCGTCGAGGTAGCCGGTCATGAGCCCGAGCGGTCGGCTCGTCAGGTCCAGGGAGATCTCCCCTTCGTCCGCTGGTTGGCCCGCGGCATCGAGCAAGACGACGTCGTACCCGGGTAGTGGCCGACCCATGGACCCCAGGGTGACCGGAGCTCCCGGAGTGTTGCCCACCAGCGCGGTGGTCTCGGTTTGACCGTAGCCGTCCCGGATGGTCAGTCCCCACGCCTGGCGGACCTGCTGGATGACCTCCGGGTTGAGTGGTTCGCCGGCCCCGACGACCTCACGTAGCGACACGTCCCACCGGCTGAGATCCTGTTGGATCAGCATGCGCCACACCGTGGGCGGGGCGCAGAACGTCGTGACCTCACACCGGACCAGCACGTCCAGCAACGCCTCGGCGTCGAACCTCGGATAGTTGAACACAACGGCCGTCGCCTCCGCGTTCCATGGCGCGAAGAAGTTGCTCCAGGCATGTTTCGCCCATCCGGGAGAGCTGACGTTGAGGTGGACGTCGCCGGGGCGCAGGCCGATCCAGTACATCGTCGATAGATGGCCGACGGGATAGCTGACGTGGGTGTGTTCGACGAGTTTCGGTTTCGACGTGGTGCCGGACGTGAAGTACAAGAACAATGGGTCCGAGGCCCGGGTGGGGCCGTCCGGCTCGAACGTGGTCGGCGCGTCGGTGGTCGCCAACGACGTCCACCCCGGCATCTCCCCGTCGACGATGAACCCTTGATAGGTGCCGGGCCCGTCGCTGAACTTGGTGGTCTGGCTGGCATCGGTGACGACGTGCCGGACCCGGCCCCGGTCGAGCCGGTCGGCAAGGTCGGCCGCGCCGAGAAGCGTGGTTGTGGGGATGACGACCGCGCCGAGTTTGATCGCGGCCAGCATGACCTCCCACAAAGGTGCGACGTTGCCCAGCATCACCAAGATCCGATCGCCGCGGTTCACGCCGGAATCACGCAGGATGTTGGCGACCTGGTTAGAGCGTCTGACCAGCTCGGCGAAGGTCCGCTGGTCGTCCTCTCCGTTCTCACCGACCACCCACAGCGCGGTCTGGTCGGCACGCCCGTCAGCGATCCGGTCGAACCAATCGAGCGCCCAGTTGAACTCTTCGAGGGCCGGCCACTGAAAGTCCGCCACGGCCGCATCCAGCGACTCTCGATGGGTGAACAGCAGGTCACGGGCCTCGCGGAAGGAATCGAAAGACGTCATCGTCGTCTGCACCTCTCGCCATGATCGGCTACGCCATCCTCAACCTACCTCGTGCTGGGCGGCCGCGACGGGCCGCCGGGCCGGCTCGGCGTAGCGGTCCAACAGGCCCGGCGCGGCTGCCCGTGCGAACGGAACAGCTTCGGCGACATCCACGTCGGGGGCCTCGTAGATACCCCATCCGGCGGCGGTCATGGCAGACACCGTCGCCAGCCCGAGGCGCCGCTGCAGGAGCGACTGCCGGATCGCTACCGTACTCACGGCTTTGCGTTGCAGCGCGGCGGTCGAGCGGCTCGTCAGACCGGATCGGACCACGACGTAGTCTCCGCAGATGGTGTGTCCCAGCGCCCGGTAGGCCACCCAGGCTCCCCACAACGTCACCGGCCATATCCCTAGGCCGGCGATCACGGCCCACCAGGGCACCACGTCGGTGAGTGCCAGCCAGGCCAGCAGGGCCACCACGGAGGCGGCCACGCCGGTGCCCCACATCAGCCGGCGGCGCAACGCAGCGCGCGGATGTGGTCCGAGGTCGACCTCCAACGGACTCGGCTGAACGTCCAACACCGCCGCGGCTACCGGCCGGGCCACGCTGATGGGGCCGCGGGGCAGGATCGTGGAGGCACTGGACATTGCGGACGTATCCAGGCCGGTCGTGATGATGCTGGTGTCGGCCATCCCCATCCATCGCCACAGCAACGGCTCGCCGATCTCGACCCCCCGCATTCGGTTGTCGTCCCGGTTGACCTCGCGGGTTTGGAACAGGCCCTGCCTGGTCCGCAGCAACGTCCCCTTCTCGCCGCGCATCCGCGAGAGCTCGAACTTCCAGTTCTCGGTGAAGAAGACGAACCCGAGGCCGATCGCACCGATGGCACCGGTCACGGCCGCGCCGATGGCGATCGTCCAGCCCCAGCCCAAGGCGCCCCAGTCGGCCAGGCCATCGATGAACCCGCCGATGTCCATTCCGAAGGAGCTGGCCAGCCAGTAGGCGCCCCACAGCAGGCCCGCCGCCATCAGATAGGCCCAGATGTTGAACATGTTGTAGACGACCCACCACGGCCGGAAACGCGCGAACACCCGGGCCGCCGGAGCGGGACCCGCCGTCGGCTGAGCCGCGGGCACCTCACTGTCCGCTGTGCCGGGCACATCATTGATGTGCTCGACTCCGACGGCGGGCTCACCGTCGGTGTCGGTGCTCCACAACAGTTCTCGCCGCAGCACCTCGGCGTCCGCTTTGGCCACCGCGTCCAGGGTGAACGCCGACTCGCCTGCCGCCGACCGCTGGCCGGCACCAATCTCGACGACGCGGAGGCCGGCCAGTCGGTGCCGTAACTTCGCCGTGGTGTCCACGCTGCGGATTCGATCGCGGCGCACCGAACGGTACTGACGCACGATCACACCGGTCCGTCGCTCCACGTAGTCCGGCGTCACCCGGTAGCGGGTGAAAACCCAGCGCAGAGCGTCACCGACGGCGCCCGTCACCCCCAGAGTCGCGACGATCACCATCGGCCACATGGCGCCAAGGCTGGGTTCGACCCGGAAAACGAGGACCGCCACCACGGCCGGGGTCAGCGATAGCAGGGTCTGGATCGCATCCACCCAGATCATCCGGACGTGTAGGCGGTGCCACCCGTCGGTCTCAGTGCTGGGCGCCGGCTCGGTCCGTGTGTGGTCGGTGAACTTGGGCAGTTCGGCCGTCATGTGGCGTCCCCGGGGGTCAACTGCGCGATGGTGGTCAACCGCTCGGCGGCCTCAGCGGCCACGTCTTTGTCGAGCCCGCCGATGTCGATGGAGCCACTCGACGACGCGGTGGTGACCCGAAGTGTGGCCAGACCGAGCATCTGCTCCAGCGGACCCCGCACGGCGTCGACGGTCTGAATCCGAGATAGTGGCGCGACCCGCCATTCCCGCACCAACCAGCCGGTCAACGCGTAGACGGCTTGATCGGTGTCTTCCCACCGGTGCACTGCGTAGCGCCACCACGGTTGCACGAATACCCCGACCAGGAGCACGACGGCGACCCCGATCAGCGGCACGATCAGCCAGGGCCGGGCTGCGTCCCACAGCACGTAGGCGATGATCAACCCGATCAAGATCGGCCCGGCGAACACCAGCGATTGCAGCGACCACCACAGAACGGCGCGCCGCTCGACCCGGTGCGTAGGCGGGCGTAACTGTGGCATCGTCGTGGTGACCGTCATGGCTTCTCCTGCCGTATTGCGTGGTAAACGAAGTCGACGAGGATCGTGGCCTGGGCGTCCAGGTCCACCGAGGTGTCGACCATCCAGCGGCCGAGGACACCCTCGACGGCCTGGACGATGATCTGCGCGCCGGACCGGGCGTCGAACTCTCGGAACTCGCCGGCTTGTTGGCCATGGCGCACGATCCGGGCGAGCTCGTCGATCTCGCTGTCGACGGCCTCGGAGAACGGCTGTTCACCGTCCTTGGTGCGATGGTGGGTCACGATCTCGACCATGGCTATGAAGGGCTGGCGGTGATCTCGGCCACCGTCTCGATCGCGGCGCGGACGATCTGCGCCCGCCGAGTCCGTTCGATGAAAGACGAACGCTGCCGGCCCACCGACCTAGTTTTCAACGACACGGACCAATTATAGGCCAGTCGGCCTGCTTGATGCATCCGACGTGCACGACCGCTGTCACGGGACAGGCTTACTTGGCGTGGCGCCGACCGGACGGCGACAAAAATCGGCCGATCGCCCCATGGTCGGCGGCGCCCAGAGATCAGTACGCTGTCGCGCGAGTCGGAAGATCGGCAGACGAGTCCAGCACCGGACCGAAGGCGATCGCCACAGGACGAGGAAGGAACGGTCCCCATCAGCGCGCCAGAGCATGGCACGGCACCCGAGCGCCGCCCGCACACTCACGAAGCCGGCGCCCACGCCCGCGATGGCCGATTCACCCGCACTATCGCCTGGTTTGCTAGCAAAGGTCGGAATCATCCCACGGTGGCCGCGTGTGTCATCGGAGCGGCCATCGGCATCACCCTCGGCAACCTCGTCGTCCCTCACACCGAGGACAGCATCGCCAGTGGCACCTACTTCGTGACCACCCACGCCGCCACTGAGCCTGCCGCCGCACCAGGTTCATCTACCAGGACAGCGACCGCCAGCCCGGACAGCACCCGCGATGGTGAGCCTACGGCCGGCGCCACCAGCCAAAACACCGGAACCGGCTCGGCGGATAACACCGGCTCCGGCCAGCAGCCGGGCAGTGACAGCCGGCGGGATCCCGGACAGCGGGATCGTACCGGTGGGGGCTCGAGCGGCGGCAGCGGGGGTGGAGGCAACTCCGGCGGCGGACATGGTGACGGCACACGCGGCGACGACAACCGCGACACCGACACCTCGCGGCCAGGAGGGCCGGACGACGACCCGCCAGGCAACGACGAATCGCCTGATCGCGACCCCAACCAGACAGATGAACCCGACGAGCCCGAGCCGACCGCGACTCAAGGCGACCCGCAGCCACCGCGGACACTCACGCCCACCCCAACGCCGACCCCCACCCCAACGCCGACGCCCACCCCGACCCCAACGCCGACGCAAACACCGGATCGGGAGCAGCTCTGTCTCGACCTCGACCTGCCGTTGATCGAGTTGCTCCTGTGCCTGGGCCGGTAACGCGGCCCCCTGTTCACAGCAGAACCTCGGGTGGCAGCAGAACGTCGGACCGCGCCGGGACAGCGCGCCAGGGACAGCGGCGCGGTGCTACAGATAGAGGCCGGTCTGGCCGTCCGGTATCCGCTCGGATGCCACCGCATGCAGGTCCCGCTCGCGGAGCAGCACATACGTCTCGTTACGCACCTCGACCTCGGCTTTGTCCTCGGGATCGAACAACACCCGATCGCCGACCGCCACGGTGCGCACATTGGAACCGAGCGCTACGACCCGTGCCCACGACAGCCGCCGACCCATGGCGGCGGTGGCCGGGATCACGATGCCGGACGACGACTTACGTTCGCCCGCCTCCTGGTCCAGCGAGACGAGCACGCGATCGTGCAGCATGCGGATCGGCAGCTTGTCATCGGGATGCTCAGTGCTCACGACGCCTCAGGATACGCGCTCCAGCACACCAACAGCACATCCCGGTGCCCGCGAAGCATCGGAGTAGTGTCGCGGGGATCAGCGATCAACGCCGCCGGCGAGCCCGCCAGACAATGATGGCGGCGACCAGGACAGCACCGGCGACGGCGCCGATGACCTCGGGCCTCGGCGATCCGTTCGGGGTGGTCACTCGGCTCCGGGCCCGGCCCGCACTTGCCCGGGCAAGGCGAGCTGGACTCATGCGGTTGACCAACTCGTCGATGTTCCCGGCGATCCGGTCGGTGCGCTCAGCCATCGAGCGCTCGATCTCGTCGACCGAGCGCGTGGGACGGCCGTTGGATTTCGCTTGCTCCTCGTCCGTCTCCGGGACAGGAACCGGCTGCCGCGATCGGGGCAGCACGGGTTCGGGAGTGCTCACGTCCAACCTCCAGCTCGGCTCAATCACCTGGACAGCTGACTGTACTGCCCTCGTGATCCGGTCGGTTCCACCGTATCCGGGCGACGCCGTCCGCGCCCGGATTTCCCCGGCGATCCGCCACGCTCGCTCCCACGGACACCGGCTCGCTACGGTAGGGGCGTGAACGACACCCGACTCTCCCCGGGCGATCCCGCCCCCGCCTTCACCCTGCCCGACGCCGATGGCGTTCCGGTCGAGCTCGCCTCGTACCGCGGCCAGAACGTCATCGTCTATTTCTATCCAGCCGCCATGACCCCCGGCTGCACCACCCAGGCGTGTGACTTCAGAGACAATCTCAACGCGTTCCAGGCCGCCGGGTACGTCGTGCTCGGCATCTCCCCCGACGAGCCGGCCAAGCTCGCCTCCTTCCGGGAACGCGACCACGTCACGTTCCCGCTGCTCTCCGACCCCAATCTCGAGGTCTTGACGGCCTACGGCGCCTACGGTGAGAAGAAGCTGTACGGCAAGGTCGTCAACGGCGTCATCCGCTCGACGTTCGTCGTCGACCGAGACGGAAAGATCAACAAGGCGATGTACAACGTCCGCGCCACGGGTCACGTGGCAAAGTTGTGGCGAGACTTGGGTCTCGACGGTTGACAGGTCCACGTCCGCTGCACTGGGCACCACCACATTTCGGAGAGTCATGCGTACCTTCCTCGGCGTCGCCATGCTCGTCATCGGCGTGCCGCTGGCAGCAGCGGGAGCGGTAGCCGCCGTCTACATCGGGCCCGACAACACGATCGGGCTGATCGACGAGGACATCACCAGCGAGGCCGCCGTCGTCACCACGACACCCGCCGCCCTGAACGCCACCGGCCCCACGCTGCACGTGGCGGCGGATGCCGGACCCGATGGCACGTTCGTCGGAGCGGGCCACCCCGTCCATGTCGGCTCCTACCTCGACGACATCACGGTCGAGCAGATCACCGGCGTCGGGTGGCGCGGTGGGCTGACCCTGCGGGCAGAGACGGGCGCCGACGACGTGCCCACGGCCGCGCCGGACGGCCTCGACTGGTGGCGGGAATATGCCGTCGGGCCTGGTGAGCAGAGCATCACCTTCGAGATGACCGACGAGCCGGTCCGGCTCGTCATCGCCGGGGCCGAACCCGCGACGGGCATCAACACCAGATTGACCATCGACGCCGAGATCGACGGCCTCTTCTCCACGGCTCTTGTCATCACCGGCGTCGGCGTCATACTCACCGCGGGCGGCATACTCACCCTCGTGAGCGCACGGCGACGCAAACGAGCTGAAGGTGGATACACCATCCCACCCGATGACGACGGTGATTCCGACGACGACGGCGCCGATGCTGCCGGGCAGGGATCCGTCACGCCCCTCCGTGCCGACTCGCCCGAGCCCCCCGAGCCTCCTGCGCCACCCCCGCCACCTCGGTCACCCGGCACCCTGGCCCGCTTGGCGCTCGGCTGCGCGGCCACGGGACTGGTCCTGGCCGGCTGCGCCGAGGTGCCAGGCACGGCCGACCACCGGACGAGCAGTACGGTGCCGGCCATCACCCCGACAGCGGCCGAGATGTTCTTCGAGCATTACACCGAGATCAACAACACCGCGAACAGCGAGCAAGACGCCGAGCTCATCGCCACCGTCGAGGCCGGGCCGTTGCTGGCCTCCTCTCAGCTCGGCTACGAGATCCAGGAGGCCCAGGACCGCGAGCCGATCGAGCCTTTCTCCATCGTTCCCACGACAGTCGCCGCTCCCGAGGTCGATACCTACCCCATGTGGTTCGTGGCCATCAGCGATCCCGGCGGCGACGACGGGCCGGGTTACTACTTCGTCACCCGTGAGAATGCCGCCGCACCTTGGCTTGTGGCGCTCTCGGTCTATCCGTCCGGGGACGCACCACGCGTCGAGCCGGTCGCCGCCGACGGCGTCGCCACACCCGCCTCCACCGGGCTCGTCACACGTGGCCGGGCAGCACTCGACCTCGTCCTCGAGTACGCCTCGACCGGTACGGCACCGGATGGCCTCGACGCATCTCACGGCGGCGGGCTGGAGTCGTTGCACGATCATGGCCTCCACATCGGCGAGGGCCCCGGCGAGCTGGTCGACGAGGAACGCGACTGCACCCTGCTCGACGACAACCCACGCTGGTTGGCCACGCCCGACGGTGCGTTCGCGATGACCACGATCACCTGCACCCAGACCATGGTCGTCACCGACGACGATTTCAACCTTCGCCTTCCGGACGACGGTTTCGGCATCCTTCCCGGCGACACCGCACTCGCCGAAACCGAGATCACCCACGGTGTGAGCTTCATCGTGACCGTCGACGACGATGGAGCCGCAACGGTGATCGGCGAGTCGATGCTTCCCCACGCCATGGACTACACCGAACAATGAGCACCGGTGCCCGTTCAACCGTCCCCGGCTGGGCGTCAGGGCGGGCACCGATCGAATGGCTCGGCCAACGAGTTGACGGGGAAACCCCCTCGGGTATGGCCTACCATGGTCGAGGCGCCCAGCGGGAGTGGCGGAATTGGCAGACGCGCACGGTTTAGGTCCGTGTGTCTTCGGATGTGAGGGTTCGAGTCCCTCCTCCCGCACCACTGACGACCTACTAGAACCTCCACGCCGGAGGGCACCCAGAGGTCAGCCGTCAACGGCGTCCCCGACACATTGAAGCTGAAGACGGTGGAGGGTTTTCGGCGTGACGGTGGAAGGTCTTCCTCGCTATAGCGAGTACTACCTTCCACCGTCACGCCGGAAAACCCTCCACCGACGGTCATCAACGGTTGACAAGTCGACCAGGTTCGCAGTTCACTCAGGTATGGCTGGTGACGGGACGGATTCTGCGGGGCGTAAGTCCCGCTCTGCCGACTCCCCGGAGTCCGACGCTCTTCTCACACCACCCGAATCGCAGATCATCAAGACCCTCCCTGACTCGGCGGGAGAGTCTCTGTCGGTGCCCGAGATCGCCGCCGAACTACTCATCGGACCAGGGACGGTGCGGCACGTCGTCGACTCGTTGCAGGTCAAAGGGCTGGTGTCGGTGCATGGGAACAACGTCGAGCTGACCGGGCGCGGCAAGGGTGTACACCGAAGCCGGATCCGCTCGGGTTCCGAAGGGCGGCACCAAGGGCTCGATCTGGGTGGGCCTCCGTCGCAATCCGCCGACCTGAGCGAATCCGATGAGAGGTTAATGCGCATCATCGACGAGTTGTAGGCCGGCGATCGTCCGGTAGACATCTCCAGTCAGAGGGGCAGCGGGATGGACTTCTACTTCGTCGTGTCCGGTGTTGTGGCTGCCGGGCTCACCACGCTGGACCTCGACCGGAAGTTCTACGTCCCACGTAATGGCGACGGCCGGGGACGCTTGTGGGCATGGTGGTGGTTCTTCGTCGTTCTCAACGGAGTACTCGCCGCCTTCCTGTTCCTGTTGTTGCACGAGCTCACCCCGTTCGACGGGTGGAATCCGTGGGCGAGCGCGCTGGCTATAGGCGTCGGCTATCTGGCGCTGATCCGGCTCAAATTCGCCACCTTCGAGTTCCAAGGCAAAGAGACACCGTTCGGTTTCGAGGCGTTCTACGAGGCAGCCAAAGACGCCGTCTTTAGGCGGATCAACACCATCGCCAAAGCGAGCCGCATATCGGAGGCGCAGGCGAAGACCAAACACATGAGCCTCAAGGAGCTCGCCCTCGAAGCCCGGAGCAGCGTCCTCAACGACGCTCTGCTCAGCGACGACGAGAAGAACCGTGGCATCGAATGGATCAGCAAAGTGGTGTCCGAGTCGGATGACGACGACACCGCCCGCATGACGCTGGCGATCTTCATCCTCTCCAACGTGCAGTCGCCGGCATGACGTCCAACGAGATGGCGTGTTTGACGTCGTCCATGACCGGCCCTTCGATGCTCGAGGGATCACGGCCCTCACCCTCGGCTTTGAGGCGTGCGCCATTCACCAGCGCAAGAGCCTGATTCTGACCGACCCAGCCGCGCATTCGCCGCTCATATCCGTCGAACGCAGCGCGGTGGTCGCCGCCGGCCGCCGCGAGTTCGGCCGCCAGCAGATAGGCCCCGACCATCGCCACACTGGTGCCCTGGCCCGACAGGGGGGATCCCGCGTACCCGGCATCTCCCACCAGCGTGATGCGGCCGGCCGTCCAGGTGCCCATACGGACCTGGCTCATCGCATCGAAATGAAAGTCGGGAGCATCCCACATGTGGGTCAGCAACCGCGGCACCTCCCATCCGAGGTGGGCCAGCCGCCCGGCGAAGAGGTGTTTCTGCGCATCTACGTCGCGATAGTTGTAGTGGATCAGCTCCGACGGGAATCCGAGGTACACCCGTGTCTCGGTGTTGTCTCGTGCGCTCATGACAACACCTCCGCTGCCGTCGTCGGCCTGGATCCATACCTGCCAGCGGTCGAGATCCAGGGTGTTCGGCGCCGTGAACACGCCCACGTAACTTCCCAGGTGGTGGACGAATCCGGCATCCGGGCCGAAGGTCAGTCGACGCACCGCTGAGCGCAGACCGTCGGCACCCACGAGGAGATCGAACCGCCGTTCGGATCCGGTCTCGAATCCAACGTGCACCCCGTCGTCGTCCTGGATGACCGATGTCACCGCGTCGCCGAAAAGGTATTCGACGTCATCCCGGGCCGCGTCGAGCAGAAGGTCGCAGAGATCATCCCTCAACACCTCGACGTCGTCGCCGTCGAGAGCTCCGCCGGACAAGGTCTCATGAGTTGTGCGATGGAGCTCCCGGCCGGAACCGTCGACCATCGACATACCTTGCATGTCCGTCCGCGCGAGACGTAGGTCGGCGAGCACGCCCATCCGTCGGGCGACGTCGAGGGCGGTGCCACGAACGTCGAGCGCTTGACCGCCAGGCCGGACCGCCGGCGCCTTCTCGACCACGGTGACGTCGAACCCGTGCTGGCGCAACCAATAGGCCAGGGTCAAGCCAGCCACGCTGGCGCCGGAGATGAGGACCCGTCGATTCATCAGTGTTGTCATGCCGTCGACACTATGCAGATTTGCCCATTTGGTCAAACCATATGGATTAACCATATGGATTAACCGTTCGGGCTAGTGGTGCCGGTAGGCTCGGCGCCATGGGAAACCGGGAAGATCTGCTGGCCGGAGCCAAACGCTGCCTCGTGGAAAAAGGATGGGGCGCTACCACGGTTCGCGATATCGCCACCGCCGCGGGAGGCATCAGCCACGCCGCCATCGGTTACCACTTCGGCTCCAAAGACGCCCTGCTACACGCTGCCCTGGTCGATGCAATGGACGACTGGGGTGATCAGATCGGCGACACGCTCGCCTCCGACGGTGATGCGGAGCAGGCCTGGCAGCGTGTCATCGACTCGGTCTCCACGAACCGCGAGCTCTTCATCGCCAGCGTCGAACTTATGCTTCAAGCCCACCGGTTCCCCGAGCTACGCCGGCATCTCACCTCCGCACAAGAGGAGGGCCGACGCGGGTTGGCCGCACGGCTCATCGGCGTCGACGAGGCGGATGTGCCAGACGAGACGGTCCGGACCATCGGGTCGGTGCACCTCGCCCTATTCAGCGGCCTGGTCATGCAGACGCTGGCCGACCCCGAGCACGCCCCCACGGGCGCGGAGATCATTGCCGGCCTGCGCGCCCTGGTAGCCGTGGAGACACCCCACTCCGGCGCAACCTTTCCTTAACACCGCTTTAAGTTAAGGTTGATTGCTAACCTTTCGTTAGCCGGGACGGGAGAACATGATACGGACGCTTGCCAGTCCTGCTGGAGACACGGGTGTCTCTGCACCGGTAAGGCCCACGCCGAGACGCCCATCGGACGCCCGGTTTCCATAGCCGGTAGCACCCAGCAGGAACGTGATACGGATTCGAGGCGACGTCATGCCTGCGGTTAGGTCGCGCGCGCCGAAAAACGAGGTGAGCGGCCGGGCCGCGGCACCGTAAACTCATAGGCGTATGTCCACAGCTTCCGCCGCAGATCTGCGTGCCCGGTTGTCCGCGCTGTCCATCCGCGACGAACACCGGCTGCGCCGCCGAATCGACGGCATCCGGAAGATCCGCCAGCCCGGCGCACAAGAGTCCGCGCTGACCGAGATCGCCACCGAGGTCACCAACGCCGAGCACCGGCTCGCGGCTCGGGCAGCGCTCGTGCCCGTGCTGACCTACCCTCCCGACCTGCCGATCTCGCAGCGCAGGGACGACATCGCCGCGGCTATCCGGGACCACCAGGTCGTCATCGTCGCCGGCGAGACCGGTTCCGGCAAAACCACCCAGCTACCCAAGATCTGTCTCGAACTGGGCCGGGGTGTCCGGGGCACCATCGGCCACACCCAGCCACGCCGGCTTGCCGCACGCACCGTCGCCGAGCGGATCGCGGAGGAGACCAAAACCGAACTCGGCCACGCCGTGGGCTACCAAGTGCGGTTCACCCGCAAAGCGGGCACCGACACGCTAGTGAAGCTGATGACCGACGGCATCTTGCTGTCGGAGATCAGTCAGGATCCGATGCTGCGCCGCTACGACACGCTGATCATCGACGAGGCGCATGAACGCAGCCTGAACATCGATTTCATCCTCGGCTACGTCAAGCGGCTCCTCCCCCGCCGGCCGGACCTGAAAGTGATCGTCACCTCGGCCACGATCGATCCACAGAGGTTCGCCGCGCACTTCGGCGGCGCACCCATCGTCGAGGTGTCGGGGCGTACGTATCCGGTCGAGCTCCGCTACCGGCCGCTGGTCGCCGACGACCCCGACGGTAGGGCCGACGACGATCCGCGGGACCAGGTACGGGCCATCGTCGAGGCCGTCGACGAACTCGCCCTCGAACCGCCGGGAGACATCCTCGTCTTTCTCAGCGGTGAACGAGAGATCCGAGACACCGCCGATGCGCTGCACAAACGGTTCGACGGCAACCGCGGCCGCGGCGGGAACACCGAGATCCTCCCCCTCTACGCTCGGCTGTCGGCTGCCGAACAGCATCGGGTCTTCCAGCCGGCCAGCCATCTCGGGTCCAGGGGCCGACGGATCGTGCTGGCCACCAACGTCGCCGAGACGTCCCTGACCGTGCCCGGCATCCGCTACGTCGTCGACCCCGGCACCGCCCGGATCTCTCGTTACAGTCACCGCACCAAGGTGCAGCGCCTCCCCATCGAGGCGATCTCGCAGGCTTCGGCCCGGCAACGGGCCGGCCGGTGTGGCCGGGTCGCCGATGGCATCTGCATCCGGCTCTATTCAGAGGAAGACTTCGACGCTCGGCCGGCCTTCACCGATCCGGAGATCCAGCGCACCAGCCTCGCGTCGGTGATCCTGCAGATGGTGGCGCTCGGCCTAGGCGAGATCGCCGACTTCCCGTTCGTTGACCCACCCGACCGCCGTAGCATCACCGCCGGCCTCGATCTCTTACACGAACTCGGCGCACTCGATCCGGCCGCCACCGATCCGCGCAAACGGCTGACCGACGTCGGGCGCGCCCTCGCCCAGCTGCCGATCGACCCCCGCCTGGGGCGCATGATCCTCGAGGCAGGCCAGCACGGATGCGCCCGCGAGGTTGTCGTCATCGCCGCCGCCCTGTCCATCCAGGATCCCCGCGAGCGGCCAACCGACCAGCAGCAGGCCGCCGACGAGAAACACGCGCGCTTCCGCGACCCCACCTCCGACTTCGCGACCCTGTTGAACCTGTGGCAGTACCTGGCCGACGAGAAGCGGGCCAGGTCGTCCAACCAGTTCCGCAAGATGTGCCGCACCGAGTTCGTGAACTACCTGCGAGTACGCGAGTGGCAGGATCTGGTCACCCAGCTCAACGGCCTGGTGAAACCGCTGGGAATCAAGCTCAACGACGGCCCCGGCGGCGCGGAGAACATCCACCGGTCGGTGCTGGCCGGACTGCTCTCACACATCGGCGTCAAAGAGGGGCAGGCCAACGAGTACCTTGGCGCCCGCGGCACCCGCTTCGGCGTTTTTCCCGGCTCGGGGCTGTTCAAGAAGCCGCCACGGTGGATCATGGCCGCTGAGCTCGTGGAGACCTCACGGCTATGGGCTCGGGTGAACGCACGCATCGAACCGGAGTGGGCCGAACAGCTCGCCCAACACCTGGTGAAACGCAGCTACAGCGAGCCCCACTGGTCGAAGAAGGCCGGTGCGGTTCTCGCCCACGAAAAAGTCACCTTGTACGGGGTGCCCATCGTCGCCTCGCGGAAGGTCCAGTACTCGAAGATCGATCCCGAGTTGTGCCGAGAGCTGTTCATCCGGCATGCGCTGGTCGAGGGCGACTGGGAGACCAGGCATCAGTTCTTCCACCAGAACCGTGAACTGCTCGACGACGTCGAAGACCTCGAACACCGGGCTCGGCGCCGGGACATCCTCGTCGACGACCACACTCTGTTCGAGTTCTACGACCAACGCCTCCCCGCCGACGTCGTCTCCGCCCGGCACTTCGACAGCTGGTGGAAACAGGCGCGGCGGAAAGAACCGGACCTGCTGACGTTCTCCACCGACCTCCTCGTCAACGAGTCCGCAGCCGACGTGAGTGCGGCGGCCTACCCGGACACATGGCGACATGACGACCACGACCTCCCGCTCACCTACCAGTTCGACCCCGGCGCCAGCTCCGACGGCGTGACCGTCGACATCCCGCTCCCCGTGCTCAACCAGGTGGAGCGGGATGGCTTCGAGTGGCACGTCCCCGGTATGCGTGAGGAACTGATCACCGCGATGATCAAGGCCTTGCCGAAGTCGCTGCGGCGCAGCTTCGTACCGGCACCGGACGCCGCCCGGCACGTGCTCGCCCAGCTGAGGCCGGGCGAGCACGGCGCCAGTCTGCGCGATGCCTTGGCTCGTGAGCTGACCCGGTTGCGTGCAGTCCCGGTGCGCAGCGAGGACTTCGACATGAGCAAGGTGCCCGACCATCTACGGGTCACCTTCCGCGTCGTCGACGACGCGGGGCGAGAGGTTGGGCGGGGCAAGGATCTGGCCGTACTCAAACAGCAGCTGAGCAGCACTATGCGCCAGAGTGTCGCCGCGGCTGGAGCCAGCGCCGGTATGGAACGCTCAGGGCTGCGCGAATGGAGTGTCGGTGAACTACCCCGGACGTTCGAGACCGAACAGGGCGGGCACCGGGTCACGGGGTATCCGGCTCTCGTGGACGAGGGCGACAGCGTCGGGCTCCGCGTGCTGCATTCCGAAGCCGAGCAGCGCCGTCGGCACTGGAGCGGCATCCGCCGGTTGCTGCTGCTGAGTGTGCCGTCACCAGTGGCCTTCGTCCAACGCCACCTCAGTGGCCAGAGCAAGCTCATACTCAGCCAGAATCCGGACGGTTCGGTGGCTGATCTGCTGAACGACTGCACCCAGTGCGCGGCGGATGCGCTGATCGCCGAGGCCGGCGGGCTGGTCTGGGACGCCGACCAGTTCGCCGCCATCCGCGAACGCGTCCGGGGCGCGCTCATCGAGCAGGTCTTCGACGTGGTGGCGGAGGTAGAGCCGGTCCTTGCTACCGCGCACCGGGTCCGCAGCAGCCTAGACCAGGTGCCGGCCACGGCCAGCCCGGCGTCCATCGCCGACATCCGCGACCACCTCGACGAACTCCTACACCCGGGGTTCGTGACCACCACCGGCCGCCGTCGGCTGAGCCACCTGAACCGCTATGTGCAAGCGATCGACCGACGAGTGGGCAAGCTGGCCAGCGCCCCAGACCGCGACCTCGACCACATGGACACCATCGCCCGGGTACGCGACGCCTACAACGACCTGCTGGACTCGATTCCCGCGGACCAGGCTCCCACTGCCGAGCACGACGCCGTCCGCTGGATGATCGAAGAGCTGACCGTCAGCCTGTACGCTCAAGAACTCGGCACCGCGCAGCCGGTGTCCGAGAAACGGATCCTTCGCGCCGTCTCCGACCTCCTCCGACGACCGCGTACCACCGGCTAGGTGGCTCTAGCTCCTGCGTGGGAACTAGCCTGGTGACGAGGGCTCTGCCTGTGGCGTTCGGACCGCCGGCGGGGTCGGAGCCCGCAAGAGATGTCGCCAGTCGGCGGGCCAGTTGGCCAACGCGAGGATGCCAAGGATGACGAGGTGAACCGGTGCGGCCCAGCTTTCCACCGCCGGGTCGTGGTTGACGATGTGGGTGGTGACCGCGCCAATGAGCACGAAAACCAGCGTCATAGCACCTAGGAAGCGTGTTCGCCGGTTGGGGATCACGAGCAGGACGGCGGCGACACCTTCGAGGGCACCGACCACGAACCGCATCCAGGACGGGTAACCCCAGTCGACGAACTTCGCGGAGTACGCCGAACTGAATATCGTGTCGCCCGGCCAGTACTTGGTCACCGCGCCCAGCGCGAACTCACAGGCCAGAAACCAGTACAGAACGGTCATGAGCCGCTTCGACATATGTGTCCCTTCCGGGAGGTTGGGCAGAGTCATGCCTCCGCGCGGCGATTCCATTGCCGGCGGAGTCTCGTTTTCGGGTTCAGCCCCGCAGGGTGGCGATGGCCTTCTCGATGCGCCGCAGGCGCGTCTCGGGCTTCTTCGCGCTCTCGATAGTGCGCACGTACTCGCGCTTGTAGCTGTATGCGAGGTTGTTGTACGCGGCGCGAGCCACCGGATCGTCGTCGAGGGCTCGGGCGAAGTCCGCGGGCTCGACGACGACACGTGGCTCGGTGTCGAGCTCCAGCTCGACCTCGACCTCGTCGCCGATCGTGACGCCCGCGGCCTGCCGGTTGGCGTTGCTGAGGCCGAGCAGGTGGCGGCCCCGCATGATGGCGACTCGGCTCTTCCAGGAATGCCCGTTGACCGTGATGGTCACTGGTGGCCGCGCACCCCCACCGAGCGCCTCCACCACCTCGGGCGGGACTTCCAGCCCCCGCATGGGCTCAGGCGGCTCGACGAGGGTGCGGAACTTCACGACATGCTCCTTGCCGATCGGTGCGGGGTCAGGAGGCGTAGGTAGTGATCTTCCAGAGGTAGCCGTCCGGGTCGCTGAAGTACCCGTAGTACCCGCCCCACTGGGCCGCGGCCGCCTCCTTGACCACACTACCGCCGGCAGCCACCGCGTTGCGGATGGTCTCGTCCACCACCTCCCTCGTGTCGGGGTTGAGATGGAACGAGGCACCCCGGAATCCGGATCCCTCGGCAGGGACGCCGGCGTCCTGTGCCGCCGCCTCCCATTCGTAGAGCGCCAGCTGCGGGGATCCTTCACCCTGGCTGAACGAAACGAAGTTGCGGGTATCTTTATCGATCGTGAAGCCCAGACCTTCGGCATAGAACTTCTTGGCCCGGTCCAGGTCCTTGACGCCGAGCATGATGGCACTCACTGGCAGCGACATGGTTCTCTCCTTGTGATGTCGTTTGGCTGACCACCTAGCGGACCCCCATTCGTGCTGGGCCGCGATGTCACACCGGCTTAGGTTCGCCGGTCAATAGGTATGACAGGTCCCGACGGAGGAATGTGACAGATGATCGAGCACGAGTGGCTGAGCGAGCGGTTCGCTGAACACCAGGACCGCCTGCACGCGGTGGCCTACCGGATACTCCGCTCCCCCAGCGACGCCGAGGATGCGGTGCAGGAGGCGTGGCTGCGGGTCAGCCGCGCCGACACCGGCCAGGTGGAGAATCCGGCCGGGTGGCTGACCACGATCGTCGCCCGGGTCTGCCTCAACATGCTAGAAGCACGCCGGGCCCGGCATGAGGAGCCGGCTGGAACGCTGCCGCCCGAGTCCACCGCACCGCACGCCAGCACCCACACAACCGGCCCGATCGACCCCGAGCACGAGGCACTGCTGGCCGATTCGGTCGGCGCAGCGCTGATGGTGGTGCTGGATACGCTGACTCCCGCCGAACGGCTCGCCTTCGTCCTCCACGATGTCTTCGACGTGCCGTTCGGCGACATCGGCGCCATCATCGACCGCTCACCGGCGGCGGCGCGGCAACTGGCCAGCCGGGCCCGGCGGCGAGTGCAAGGCGCGGCAGCCGAAACCGACGCTGCACGATCTCGCAACCGGGACGTCATCACCGCCTTCCTGGCCGCCTCGCGGAACGGAGATTTCGACGCCTTGCTCACGCTGCTCGATCCGGACGCCGTGAGCGGCGAGGCCCGCGGCGCTCAGGCGGTGGCGACGTTCTTCGCCGGACGTGCCCAGGCCGCTCGGCCAGCTCTGGTCGATGGCGTCCCAGCGGCTGTCTACGCGCACCGCGGCCTACCGAAAGCCGTCTTCAGGTTCACCATCAGGAACGAGAAGATCACCAGCATCACTGTCGACGCCGACCTGGATCGGCTCCGCGACCTCGACATCGTCTTCCTCAGCATCAACAACGAGGTCCGGGGATGAACTCCGGGCAGCACGAGGTGCCAGACCTGTTCCGGGCCACGAACTACCTGCACGACCTGGCCCGGCCGCGGATCATCGACCAGGACCCACATCTGTCCGGCGAGAACGAAACCTGACCGGCGTGGACATCAGGCTCTCGTGTTGCACGCTCGCCGTCCACGACCTCGACGAGGCGCTCAGTTTCTACCGCGACGTGCTCGGCTTCGCGGTCCGCAACGACGTCGACTCGGACGGGACCCGGCGGGTCAGCGTCAGCCCACCATCGCAGCCGGACGTGCAGATCACCCTCGAACCACCCGGCGCACACCAGGGCGCCACCCCGGCCAACCAGCAGGCGATCGAAGACCTCATGGCCGACGGCCTGCTGGGCCGACTAGTCTTCACGACCGACAACTGCGACGCCACCTTCGAGAACATCGAGGCCTCGGGCGCCGAGGTGATTCAAGAACCGATCGACCAGCCCTTCGGCGTCCGCGACTGCGCCTTCTTCGACCCCTCCGGAAACATGCTGCGCTTCAGCCAACCCCGCGGCCGGTGATCCCGGTCATCCCCCCCTCGCGGCCCCTACACGCGGCGAGGCGCCGCCGGGGCGCCAATCGTCAGCCGCACGGATCTCCGGAGCGACACACTAGGCTGCCGATATGGCTGTCGATCTGATCTACGAAACACACGCCATCACTACTGACAACGAGGCCGGCATCGCCTCTGGTTGGTGTCCGGGGCAGCTGTCCGAGGCCGGCCGGGCGGCAGCCCGCCAGCTGGGTGAGCGCCGCCGCAGCGATGGCATGGCCGCGGTGTTCACGTCGGATCTGCAACGGGCGGTCGACACTGCCGAGATCGCGTTCAGCGCCTCCGGAATCTCGATCCACCAGGACCGACGGCTGCGGGAGTGCAACTACGGTGACCTCAATGGCACATCGGTTGCTGAACTCGCCACTCGACGCCGCCAGCATATCGACGTGCCGTTCCCCGGCGGGGAGAGTTATCTCCAGGTGGTCGGCCGGACCCGCGAGTTCCTCGCCGATCTCCAACGCGACCGGCCCAACCAGCGAGTGCTGGTGATCGCCCATTCGGCCAACCGATGGGCCCTGCAGGTCCTGCTCGGCGGCGCCGAACTGGCCGACCTCGTCGACGCCCCGTTCGGGTGGCAGCCAGGCTGGCACTTCACCGTCCCGTCCCGGTGAGCCGCCGACGGACAAACGGACCCTAGTCCAGAGCCCGGTCCAGTACGGCGCGTACCGCACTCGCCGCCGGTTCGCGCCCTTCGAGCAGGATGGCCGTACACATCCCATCGGCCGCCGCTACCAATGCGTCGACCGCGACGGGGTCCGACGTCCGTCGGCGGGCGATATCGGCCACCGTGTCCCGCCAATGCCGGGCGACCGGCCGCAACGCCGGTCGCCGAGCGGCCAGTGTCGCCAGCTCTCGTTCGGCCAGGGCACGACGTCGGCCCGCCCCCGCCGCGCCGGCGATGATCGCGGCCAGGCCGTCCAGCTCGTCGCTCCCACCGTCGATGAGCGCACGCAGCTTCCCGGCGTATTCTTCGGCCACCGCGGTCAACGCGGCCACGAGCAGGTCGTCGAGGGTGGCGAAGTAGTACGTCGTCAGGCTGGTCGGGACAGCGGCCTCGCGGGCGACCGACCGATGTGTCACACCGGCGGCGCCGTCCCGCTCGACCACGCGCAGAGTAGCCTCGATGATCTCCGCCCGCCGTCGTTCACCGCGTGCTCTGCGGCCATCGGTGACCGGTGCGGCGTCGGAACCCGCCTGTGTATCCGTCACCATGGCCTCCTTCCACGTGGTCGGCCAGCGCCGGCGGTGACCACCTGCCTTCTGATGCGAGCCTAACGCCCCGCATCAGCTCGGTGCGGAGACATCCTCGAGCACGCCGCTAGCCCTGAGCACGGGGCATCGGACCGGCCTATTCATCGGCCGGTCGCGGCGACGCGCCTGAGCATCACGGCGGAGAGCCCGGCAGCCACCACCATGCCGGCTGCCCCGACGATTCCCACCGCGTGGAGCCCCGAGGTGAAGGCCTCGCGGGCGTGCTCCAACCCGCCTCGCGGCAGTGCGTCCGCCATCGACACGGCACCGGCGAGACTGTCCTTCGTCGCGTCCCGCACATGTCCGGCCACGTTGTCGGTGACGTCGGCGGACAACGAGCGCCGATAGACAACGGTCGCCAGGCTGCCGAGGGTGGCGATGCCGACCGCGATACCGAGCTCTTGTACGGTCTCCGACATCGCCGCGGCCGACCCTGTCATGGTGCGCGGAGCCGCCCCGACGACCAGTTCGGTCCCCAACGCCGCGATGGCCCCAAGCCCCAGATAGACCAACGAGAAGCCGGCGACGAGTTCACCGACCCCCGGCCCAGCGTCGACCTGGGTCAGCAGGAGGTAGCCACCGGCGGACAGGATCAACGCCCCTGCCACTACCCCTCCGGGCCGCCACCGCCTGGCCAGCAGCGGCGCGGTGATGGCGGCGGCCAGCATCGCCAGCGCAGGCGGCGCCATCCACAGGCCGGCCGCCCACGGCGACAGCGCCGCCACGAGTTGCAGGTACTGGGTGACGAGCAACATGACCCCGCCCACACCCACCAACCCGACGAGCAACACGGCCAGGGCGACGTTGAACGCGCGGCTGGTGAACAGCCGCAGGTCGAGCAGCGGACTCACCAGGCCACGCTGCCGGCGCACGAACACCCACCCTGCCCCCACCCCGACGACGATCGCCAGTGCCGGCTGGATCTGTGCCTCCCCGCCGGCGAGCTCTTTGACTCCGTAGATGATCGGCAGGATGGCGGCCAGGGAGAGCACCACACTTGCGATGTCCACCGGCCCGGAACTCGGCGCCCGGTACTCGGGGAGGATCGCCGGCGCGATCGCCACCAGCAGGATCACCACCGGAACCGCCACCAGGAACGCCGAACCCCACCAGAACCGCTCCAGAAGCACGCCACCCACCAGCGGGCCGGCGGCCATCCCCAGGGCGAACATAGTGGCCCACACCCCGATGGCCAGGGCGCGTTGGCGCACGTCGTGGAAGAGGTTACTGATCAACGCAAGCGTCGACGGCATCAAGGTGGCTCCGGCGATGCCCAGCGCGGCTCGCGCCCCGATCAACATGTCCGCACTCGTCGCGTACGCGGCGACAACCGACGTCACCCCGAAGGCCACCGCGCCGATCATCAGCAGCCGCCGACGGCCGAATCGGTCGCCGAGGTTGCCCATGGTGACGAGGAATCCAGCGATCAGGAACCCATAGGCATCCATGATCCACAAGGTCTGGGTGCTGCTGGGCCGCAGATCCGCGGCGAGCTCGGGCAGAGCCAGGTACAGCACGGTGACGTCAAGGCCCAGGAGTGCGGTCGGCAAGGCCAGGACGGCCAGCCCGGACCACTCCCGGGCCCCGGCGCGGGCCGCGTTCAACGTGTTCATACACCTTTTCCCTCCACCGGCCCGATCAATGTGCGGCCGGCTCAGTAATTGGACGATCGTACTAATTGTACGTTAGTCCAATTTTCTTGGTCTTCATCGGCCGCCGGGACGCCTATAGTGGGCAATGCCTGCGGTTCGCGCGGCGGCACGCCATGTGCAGCCAACCGACGCAAGAGGGAACCCGGTGTGAATCCGGGACTGCCCCGCAGCGGTGAACGGGAACGACCCCCGTCAGGCGTCCGGACGTTACGGGCGCCGAGCACTGGGCCAGCACGGCCTGGGAAGCGACGGTCAGTAGGTCGGCACGGTCGAACGACCGTCCGGTGCCCGTAAGTCCGAAGACCTGCCGCCGGTACATACGCCGCCGGCGTATGTCGTTCGGAGCCTCGAGGGAGGGCTGACCGGGCTGGCGCACCGTCGGCTCATCTCGGCTCACCTCGACCCCGGACTCCCGTTCGAGCTCGCGAGGGAGAGAGCTTGTGACACCACGTCCATCGACCCCATCCCCCATCGGCGCCACGATCCTCGGCTATCCGCGGATCGGTCCGCGCCGGGAGCTGAAACAGGCCCTCGAGGGCTACTGGGCCGGAACCGTCAACCGAGATCAACTCGAAGGCACCGCCGCCGACCTCCGCCGGGCCAGCGTCCGACGCCTGGCCGATCTCGGCCTCGACACCGTCCCGACCAACACCTTCTCGCTGTACGACCATGTCCTGGACACGGCCCTGCTGGTCGGCGCGGTCCCGGCTCGATTTCGACGGCTCGAGGGCCTGGCGCGGTACTTCGCCATGGCCCGGGGCACCACGGACGTCGCACCACTGGAGATGACCAAGTGGTTCAACACGAACTACCACTATCTCGTCCCAGAAATCGGACCAGACACGACGTTCCAGCTCGACGCCACGAAGCCGCTCGTGGAATACCGCGAGGCGCGCGCCCTAGGGGTCGACAGCCGACCCGTGGTACTCGGCCCGGCCAGCCTCCTGCTGCTGTCCAAAGCGGAGGCGCGGGCCGCCACGTCCGGTTTCCGGCCGTTCGATCGCCTCGATGATCTGGTCGACACCTACGCCGCCCTGCTGAGAGTGTTCGCCGACGAGGGCGTCACGTGGGTGCAGCTCGACGAGCCGGCGTTCGTCACCGACCGCACTGCCGAGGAGATCTCCGCGCTGACCCAGGTGTACCGCCGGCTCGGGGAGACCCAGCGACGGCCGGCCATCGTCGTCGCGTCCTACTTCGGTGATCTGGGCGCCGCGTTACCGGCGCTCGCGTCGACTCCGGTGGAGGCGATCGGCGTGGATCTGGTCGCCGGAGCCGGGCCGGCGCCACTCGCGGCGGTCCCCGGACTACACAACAAAACGATCGTGGCCGGCATCGTCGACGGACACAACGTGTGGCGTACCGACCTCGAGCGGGCGTTGGGCTCGCTGGCCACGCTGCTGGGGTTAGCCGGCGACGTCGCGGTCAGTTCGTCGTGCTCACTGCTGCACGTGCCGTACACCCTCGACGCCGAAGTAGACCTCGATCCGCGCATCGCATCATGGCTGGCCTTCGCCGACGAGAAGGTCGCCGAGGTGGTCACATTGGCTCGCGGCCTGCGAGACGGGCACGGCGCCGTGGCAGAGCAGCTGCGAGAGTCCGGTCAGCGGCGTCGGGACCGGGCGAACGCGCCCGGCGTACGGGTCCCCACGGTGCGTGACCGGCTCGCCGGGCTGAAGCCGGATGCCGGCGAGCGGACACTGTACGAACGACGGGCAACCGCCCAAGCCGAGGCGCTCAACCTGCCGCCGCTGCCGACGACGACGATCGGCTCGTTTCCGCAGACCCAGGAGGTCCGATCGGCTCGGGCTTCATTCCGCGCCGGCCGCATCGACGCCGAAGAATACGGCCGGCAGATGCGCGCGGAGATCGAACACGTCATCCGGCTCCAAGAAGAACTGGGACTCGACGTATTGGTCCACGGCGAACCGGAACGCAACGACATGGTGCAGTACTTCGCCGAGTTGCTGGACGGCTTCGTGACCACCGCTCACGGCTGGGTTCAGTCGTACGGCTCGCGTTGTGTCCGTCCGCCGATCCTCTACGGCGACGTGAGCCGGCCAGTGCCCATGACGGTCGACTGGATCACCTACGCCCAGACGTTGACCAACCGGCCGGTCAAAGGCATGCTCACCGGCCCGGTGACGATCCTCGCGTGGTCATCCGTCCGGGACGACCAACCGCTGGCCGACACGGCCGAGCAGGTCGCGCTAGCCATCCGGGACGAGACCGTCGACCTGGAGGCCGCGGGAATCCAGATCGTCCAGGTGGACGAGCCGGCCCTACGTGAGTTGTTGCCGCTGCGAACGGTTGACCAGCCGGCCTACCTGGAATGGTCGGTCGCGGCGTTTCGGCTGGCGACCTCCGGTGTGGCGGACGAGACACAGGTTCACACTCATCTGTGCTACTCCGAGTTCGGCGAGGTCATCGCGGCCATCGACGCCCTGGACGCCGATGTGACCAGTATCGAAGCCGCCCGCTCCGGGATGGAGATCGTGCCGGCGGTGGCCGCCTCCGGTTTCACCCGCGGAATCGGCCCGGGTGTGTACGACATCCACTCACCGCGGGTCCCCCAGGTCGGCGAAATGGCGGGTCTGGTGAACCGGGCCGCCCAGCGCATTCCGGCGGAGCGGCTCTGGATCAACCCGGACTGCGGCTTAAAAACCCGCGGCTACGGCGAGGTCGAACCCGCCCTGCGGGCGATGGTGGCCGCAGCACACCACCACCGCTGAGAAGCGGTACGCCCGCTCGGCGTCCCCACATGTGGTGGGCCCGCGCTGCCGACTGGCAACGCGGGCCCACTCACGTGTGGTGACTTAGGCGGACGCTGGTGCGCGCTCGTCGGGGCTGCCGGCCGGGCGCTCCGCCCGACGCCGTCCCCGTCGCGTGCGCGGCCGCGCGGCGCTGTCGCCGTTGGCCGGGGCGTCGTCGGCCGTCGCTTCAGGGGTTCCGGACGGCTCGGCGCTGCCGGCGGCTTGATCGTCGCTGATGGCTCCGTGGCCCTCCCGGGTCACCGGGACCAGATCCGCCGGCGACGCCTCACCCGGGGTTGCCATCGCCTCGAGCTTCGGCGCGATGGCCGGCTCTGTTTTGTCCGGCGCCTCGGACTTGCGTCGGCGGCCACGCCGATCCGAGCGGCTGGCGGGCTCATCGCTGCTAGCCGCGTCCGGCTTGGGTGCCTCGCCGGGGTGGGTGTGGATGACAAGTCCACGGCCGCGGCAGTGCGGACAAGGTTCGCTGAAGGCCTCGACCAGCCCGGTACCGATCCGCTTACGGGTCATCTGCACCAATCCGAGAGACGTGACCTCGGCTACCTGATGTTTGGTGCGATCACGGCCGAGGCACTCCACGAGCCGGCGCAGAACGAGGTCTCGGTTGGATTCGAGCACCATGTCGATGAAGTCGACGACGATGATGCCACCGATGTCGCGCAGCCGCAGCTGCCGAACGATCTCCTCGGCCGCCTCGAGGTTGTTCTTGGTGACCGTCTCTTCGAGGTTGCCACCGGAGCCGGTGAACTTCCCGGTGTTGACGTCGATGACGGTCATCGCCTCGGTGCGGTCGATGACGAGCGACCCGCCACTGGGCAGCCACACCTTGCGGTCCAGCGCCTTGGCGATCTGTTCGTCGACGCGCAACGCCGCGAACAGGTCGTCCTGCTTGGTCCACTTCTCGACGCGGTCGCGCAGGCTGGAGGCCACCGCGCTGACGTAGTCGTCGATAGCGTCCCATGCTTGCCGACCGGACACGACGAGTTTGGTGAAGTCTTCGTTGAACAGGTCGCGAACTACCTTGATGGCGAGATCGGGTTCGCCATGCAACAACGCCGGGGCGTTGCCCGAGGCCTTCTTCTTGATCGCCTCCCACTCGGCCTGCAACCGGGCGACGTCGTTGGTGAGTTCTTCCTCCGAGGCGCCTTCGGCCGCGGTGCGGACGATCACGCCGGCATCGTCGGGCACTACCTTGCGCAAGATCTTCTTCAGCCGGTTGCGCTCGCTGTCGGGCAACTTGCGGCTGATACCGCTCATCGATCCGCTCGGGACGTACACCACGTAGCGGCCGGGCAAGCTGATCTGTCCGGTCAGCCGGGCTCCCTTGTGCCCGACCGGGTCTTTCGTGATCTGGACAAGCGCGCTCTGGCCGGACTTGAGGACGTCTTCGATCCGTTTCGGCCCGTCAGTGTGGCCCAGGCCGGCCCAGTCGACCTCACCAGCGTAAACAACGGCGTTGCGGCCCCGGCCGACGTCAACGAATGCCGCCTCCATCGCGGGCAGCACGTTCTGCACCCGGCCCAGGTACACGTTGCCGATCATCGACTGTTGTGATGCCCGGCTCACATAGTGCTCCACCAGGACGCCATCCTCGAGCACGGCGATCTGGGTGACATCACCCTCCTGGCGGACCGCCATGACACGATCGACGGCCTCCCGGCGAGCCAGGAACTCCGACTCGGTCAGGATAGGCGGACGGCGCCGACCGGCCTCCCGACCCTCACGCCGCCGCTGCTTCTTGGCCTCGAGGCGGGTAGAGCCCTTAACCGAGCTGACCTCGTCCTCGGCTTCACGTGCGTCGCGCACCTTAACGACAGTTTTGGGTGGATCGTCGGTCCGGGTGTCGTCGGTGTCGGCCTCACCCTTACGCCGACGACGGCGACGCCGGCGACGGCTTCCACCACCGTCGCCGGCATCGGCATCACCGGACTCGGCGTCGGCCGGCTCGGCGTCCCCAGCTTCATCGCCTGAACCGGAGGTGACGTCGGTGGTGCTGGATGCGTCAGCGTCGGTGGTGCTGGATGCGTCGGCGTCGGTGTCCTGATCAACACCGGCCTCGTCGGGGCTACCGTCGGCCTTCTTGCGGCGACCCCGGCCACCGCGCCGGCGCCGGCGCCGCCGACCCGCGGTGTCATCGTCATCAGCGTCATCGTCGACGGCGTCGGTATCCGCGACGTGCGCGTCGTCGGTGTCGGCGCCGGACTCCCGCTCGGGGGGCGGCACCGGTTCAGCCGGCGACGGCGGCTCGAACAGCGGAGCGGCGCTAAAGGTGGGAGGCTGAAAGAGCACGGCCGACTGAGCCGCGCCACCCGTGGTGGCACCGGGCTCATCAGCCGCCTTCGTTCGATCCTCGGCGTCGCCAACCGCGGCGCTGCCCGCCTCCACCGATGTGACGTCGGTGGTCACCGGCGCCGCGGCCGCCTTCTTGCGCGACCGGCTCGCTCGTTTCCGGGGTGGTGGCGTGCTGGCACTGACGGCGTCGTCGGCCGCTGGCTGGGCGTCGGCAACGGACCGGCCGGCCGGAGCCGGTTCAGACACCGGGGCCGACGCAATGGCCACATCCGGCTCGCCGACAGCCTCGACCGACGTGGCCGTGGCCTTCTTCGTCGCCTTCTTGGCAGTGGTCTTCTTGGCGCCGGCCGCCTTACTCGCGTTGGCGCCGGCCGCCTTGCTCGCGGCGGTCTTCTTGGCCGTCGTCTTCTTCGCAGCAGTTTTCTTCGCGGCCGTCTTCTTGGCGGCGGCCTTCTTGGCGACCGGCGCCGATGCCGCGGCGTCGCCCCCATCCGAGTTGGCTGACGCATCGGTCACCGGCGCGGACGACGCAGTGGTCACCGCCACCGTTTCCGCTCCGCTGGGGGGACCCGCAGCTCGACGCGCGGCCCGCTTCCGCGGTTTGCGCTGGGCAGACTCTGTTGGTTCAACCGATTCGTCGGCCGAACCTGCGTTCTCATCCTGCATGTACGTGTACTCCCGTCAGCCAGGACGTCCAGAGCGGCACCCCTTAACTGCGGTGCGCGGCAACCAACGCCCAGGCTCTGTCTGACCGCCGATGCAGCAGCACCGGCGAAAGCCTGTGTCGACGACATTCCCCGGCATGTCGCGTCGGCGGCCGAGGCCGGTGCCGCCGCGCCCGGCTGACCCAAGGGTCGACCTCGCGGCTGAACACTCGCATCGGCTCCGCCGTGCCGATCACCTCAACGTACGGGTGACCTAAACACTACCCACACGATGGACGTCGGCGAGAACGTCGCCCGGTCGGTCAACAATCCATGACCGACTACACCGAGTATCGCACACGATCGGGCAAAACCATGGAGGACGCTGGTCAGGGCCACGATCCGGGTCAGCGCACCACCGTCAGCGGCAGGAGCGTGGCACCGGTCGGACCGGTCTGGATCTCCGTGCCCATCTGCGGGCACACCCCGCAGTCATAACACGGCGTCCACCGGCAATCTTCGACCTCCACCCCGTCGACGGCGTCCTGCCAGTCTTCCCACAGCCAGTCTCGATCCAGACCAGCGTCGAGATGGTCCCAGGGCAAGATCTCATCGCGTTCCCGCTCCCGGGTGGTGTACCACTGAAGGTCGACCGGCTCGCCCGCCAGCGCCGCGTCGCACTGCTCGGTCCACCGCTGGTAGGAGAAATGTTCCCCCCACCCGTCGAAACGTCCGCCGGCCTCCCAGACCGCGCGGATGACTCGCCCCACGCGACGGTCGCCACGTGACAACAACCCTTCGATCATGCTGGGCTGACCCTCGTGGTAGCGCAGCCCGATCGCCTTGCCGTAGGAACGGTCGGCGCGGATGGAGTCGCGCAACGCATGCAACCGAGCATCAACCGTCTCGTGGGGTGCCTGCGCGGCCCATTGGAACGGGGTGTGCGGCTTCGGCACGAACCCGCCGATGGAAACGGTGCACCGGATGTCACGGCGCCCGGACACCTCGCGGCCTTTGGCGATCACCTTCTTCGCCAGTTCACCGATGGCCAGCACGTCGTCATCGGTCTCGGTAGGCAACCCACACATGAAATAGAGCTTGACCTGCCGCCATCCGCTGCCATACGCGGTGGCCACGGTCTGGATGAGGTCGTCCTCGTCGACCATCTTGTTGATCACGCGGCGCATCCGTTCGGTGCCGCCCTCGGGGGCGAACGTCAGCCCGGAGCGCCGGCCGTTGCGGCTGAGCTCGTTGGCCAGCGTGACGTTGAACGCGTCGACCCGGGTAGACGGCAGTGACAACGACGTGTTGGTGCCGTCATACCGGTCCGCCAGTCCTTTGGCGATCTCGCCAATTTCGCTGTGATCGGCGCTGGACAGCGATAAAAGCCCGACCTCCTCGAAACCCGACCGCTGCACACCGGTGGCCACCATGTCGCCGATGGTGCCGATGGAACGCTCGCGCACCGGCCGGGTGATCATCCCGGCCTGGCAGAATCTGCACCCACGGGTACAGCCACGGAAGATCTCCACGCTGTAGCGCTCGTGGACCGTCTCGGCCAGCGGCACCAACGGGTTCTTCGGATAAGGCCAGTTGTCCAGGTCCATCACCGTGTGTTTGTGCACCCGGTCGGGTACCCCGGGCCGGTTGGGCACCACCTGCTTGATCCGACCGTCCGGCAGGTAGTCGACGTCGTAGAACCGCGGCACGTACACACCGCCACCCGCGGCCAGCCGTAAGAGCAGTTCGTCGCGCCCGCCAGGCTGCCCCTCGGCCTTCCACTCCCGCACCACTTCGGTGATGGCCAGCACGATCTCTTCGCCGTCACCGAGCACGGCGGCGTCGATGAACTCGGCGATCGGCTCCGGATTAAACGCCGCGTGCCCACCGGCGACCACGACCGGATGGCTGTCGTCCCGCTGGCTCGCGTCCAATGGGATCCCGGCCAGGTCCAGCGCGGTGAGCAGGTTGGTATAGCCGAGCTCCGTAGCAAACGACACGCCCATCAGGTCGAACGCCCGCACCGGGCGGTGCGAGTCGACCGTGAACTGGCCGATCTCGTGCTCACGCATCAGGGCCTCGAGATCCGGCCACACCGCGTAGGTGCGCTCGGCGAGTACACCTGGACGTTCGTTGAGGACCTCGTAGAGGATCTGGACACCCTGATTGGGCAGCCCGACCTCATACGCGTCTGGGTACATCAAGGCCCAACGCACCTGTGCCTCGTCCCACGGCTTCACCACCGCGCCTTGTTCGCCACCGACGTATTGGATCGGCTTGCTCACCCGCGGTAGCAACGGCTCCAACTTCGGGAACAACGACTCGATGGGCATGATCGTCTCAAACTCCATGATGACCAGGGGGGACAGGTGTCGAGTCTACGCGAGGGGCTCGGACGGCGCAGCCGGCCGGCGTGACCGGGCTTGCTTGTTCGAGTCAGAAATGTACGCTACGGGTAGTTGGACGCTCAGTCGCTGGTGTGGAGGGCCGTGATCGTGTCGGATCCCCAGTTCTCGGTGCCGGACAACACACTCCGCCTACCACTCGACGAGCCACCTGGACGCGACATGAGCGATCTCCAGACCCAGCCGGATTTCATCGTCGGTCCCCCACGGCCCGAACCGCCCATCTGCCCGCCTCCTGAGCCGCCGAGCCAGGTGAGCCGCGAAGAACTCGAGCTGGCTCTCGAACGAGCCAGGCTGGTGGCCGAGGACTGCGCCACCATCCTGGCGCCCGCCATTCAAGCGATGCACGACGGAGCCTGGGTGAGCCGACGGGCCGACGAGTTCTCCGTGGAGTTGGAGCAATACGCCCGGATCGCCGCGGAGGCCGGCCAGGGCACCGTCCGCGTCATCGAACGCGCCTTGGAGCAGCACACCGACGCCGTCGATCCGCAGCTGCCGGTCTACCTGCCACAACCCGACGTCGAGCTCGTCGAGTGCGACGGCCTGATCCCGGAGGGATAACACCATGCCCGGCAAGGCCCAGGGAAACCTGGATGGCACCAGCGGCAAGACGGTCGGTGGGCTCGAGAAGTCCCCGGTCGAAGACCTCGACGCCACCACCACCGACTACACGTCGTACTCGCCGTCAGCTCGCTCCTATGGCGGATCGGCAGGGGGCCACGACGGTGGTCAGGACACCGGACGGCAACGCGGCACCGTCGGCGACGACGATCCCACCGACGCTGGTGACGACGATTCCACCCTGGGCGACGAAGCCGACGAGAACGCCGACCAGGACGACGACACCTCCGACGACACCTCCGACGACACCTCCGACGACGACACCGACCAGGACAGCGACGCCTCGGACGACGACGCGTCGGATGACGATGCCACCAACGACCAGCCGGACGACGAAGCCGACGATTCCGGTGATGACGACACCGCCTCCACCCACCCCGACGACCGCCACCACGAACCCGACGGTGACGGCGGAGGTGGCGGTGACGACGACCGCTCGGGTGACGGCCGGGTCTCGATCGACATCCAGGCGATGACCGCCCTGATCGCCGCGATGGAACGAGCCCGAGACATGCTCCCGGAGTACGGCGGCGAGCTGCGCAAGATACTCAGTGACGTCGAACTGATCGAGTTCAGCATTCCGGAACGTCCCCACCTCCCCCAGGTGGTCGCGTGGATCGAGCAGGAGCTGCCTGGCCTGCGCCGCCGGCTGGCGCTCGCGCAGGCCCTCGACGACGACATCCGGACCCAGCCCGCACAGCATCCTCGGCCCCGCCCGCCCGTCGTCTGCCATGAACGCGATGTGGCCACCCACCAGCCTTACGTGTCGCGGGAACGTGGCCAGGGCGCGGCTCACCTGTTCGCTGGATCTCCGGGCAATGTCGCCCAACTCGTCGCGACGTTGAAGGGCAACCAGCACGACCCCTATTTCGCCCACGCCTTCACGTCGGAGGCCGATCCGGCCACGGTGGCGGCGGCCCTGGCGGCCGCGCGGACGGGCGAGACGGACGGCACCAACGAGCTGGGCGGGCTGATCGAAGCCACCATCCGTACCGCACGCCGGGGCACCGGAGATCTCGGTCCGGACGAAACCTTCGACGAGCACTGGGCTCGGTTCACCGACAACACCACGGCTGACGTCCCGGCGTGACCATCGGCGGTACGAACCCGGTGGCCAGGCTCACTCTGATCACCCGGTAGGCTCTGCCTTCGTCGATTGTCCATACCTGTTGAGCCAGGGGGCCCGTCATCGTGTCCGAGCGCACGCTCGTCTTGATCAAACCCGACGCCGTCCAGCGTGGTCTCGTAGGCGAGATCCTCGCTCGCTACGAGCGCAAGAACCTGACCCTCGTCGCCATGGACCTACGCACCATCGACGCCGCGCAGTCCGACGCCCACTACGCGGAGCATCTGGAGAAGCCGTTCTACCCGGGGCTGCGCGATTTTATTACCAGTGGGCCGCTGGTGGCACTGGTGCTCGAAGGCGACCAAGCCATCGACGTGGTGCGGCAGATGAATGGCGCCACCGACAGCCGCACCGCCGCTCCGGGCAGCATCCGCGGCGACCTGTCGATCTCGAAGAGCGAGAACTTGGTACACGCGTCCGACTCGCCGGAGTCCGCCAAACGTGAACTCAGCCTCTGGTTCCCACACTTGGCCTGACCGTTGGGCCACCGGCGCACCGTCATCACGACGTAGCCGCCGCTCTGAGTGTCCGCGCCGCGGTTCGCCCGTTGCGAGTTCGTCCGGTCTACGCTGCCCCCGCCCCGGTGATCGTTGCCGGATTCCTGCCCTAGCCCCCGGTGATCGTCGCCGGGTTTGTGTCGCTATAGCGACACGACAGCGGCAACGATCACCGGGGTGTGGGGCAGGAATCCGGCAACGATCACTGCGCCGGGGGGAGCCCGTATCACCCCGGGGGGGCAACCGCATGCGCAGGACGGAGTGACGTTGGTGCAACAACAGAGCGGCGGAGGTGTTGCTCTGGCGACACCAACGTCACTCCGATTACGCACTAACTCCACTCCGTACACCAACTCCACTCCGTGGGCCGGCGTCGTTGTATAGCCGGCACCTCGCTTCGTGCGTGTGCCCCACCTCGGCGACAACAAGCCTCCTTATGCCGCATCCCGGCCTGCCACAAGGAAGCTCACTGTCACCAGGACAACATCAAGCCTCCTTGTGGCAGACCGGGGTGCGCCATAAGGAGGCTTACTGCGGACACCGCGCGGCGGCAATGGTCCGGTTTGGGGCGACCTTTTACACTCGTCGCAGCCAACTCTGGTAAGGAGGCCCAGTGAGCGGAGCCGACGAGCGCATGGTAGCCAACCCCTACCTGCACGCACTCGACCGATTGGCGACCCGGGCCGAGAACGCGGTCGACGGCACCCCGAACATCGACCACCCGACGGAGTCGATCGGAGACGGACCGGCCTGGACCGGCTCGACAGCCCGGCAGGTTCATGAAGACCACCTTGCTCCCCACGCTGCCGCCGTCCGCTCCGCCCTGCGCCACCTCGTCGAAGACATCGAGCAGCGCCGCAGCGAATTCGACCCGACCGTCCCTGAGAGCATCGCCGAAGTGATCCGGATCGAGTTGGAGAACCGCTGACGATCATGACTGGCGACTACGCATCCATCGACGTCGACGCCCTCGAAACGGCGGTCGACGCCCTCGACGACACGCTGACCGCTCTCGACACCTTGGTCGCTCCCCTGGAACGCGACTTCGAGTATTTCGGCGTCGACACCACCCACCTGAAGAAGCTACTCGCCGCCCGCGACGAGCTGACCGATGTGGTCCCCGAGCTACGCGAACGGCACCGCTTGGCCCGGCAACTGTTATCCGAGTACGCGTCCCACCCAGCACTCGGTGGTGGCACGGTGGTCGGCTTCGAGGGTGACCTTCTCGACGACCTGGAGCTGACCCATCGCGCTGACATCGCCGAAAGCATCGAACTGCTCCAGGCCGAAGGGGTTATCGGGGAGTACGCCACCACCATGCACCGGGAGTGGATCTCCTGGACCTTGCAGACCGGCCTTACCCCGGCGGACATGGTGGAGCGGGCCAGGCAGGAAGGCGTCGACCAGAACACGTTCGACCTCCTGCGCGACGTCACTATCTGGCGGACCCCCGACGGGCGCCCGTACGCCCGCATCGAGGATGCTGGGGATGCTCGCGAGATCGTGCGGCTGATCGAGCTGCTGAACGGCGGCACCCCGAGCACCACGGACGAACGCCGCGACGCCAACAGCTGGTCCTATTCGTCGCTGTTCGGCCTGCGCAACGGTGACGTTGGCCTGGTCCTCAACAACGGCGGGGCGCTCGTGGCAACCCCCGAAGGCATCTTGATGGCCGCGCCCGGCGGCAAACATCTGGGCATCATCCCGAACACGGTCGACATCTTCTCCGCCCGGGGCGGCACCATGTGGGGAGAGATCTTCGTCCTCAACGGCTCCCATGACGACCCCGCGAGCATCCTGGAAGACACCATCACCAATGGTGTGCCGCCGCCCGGCTCCGGCGCACCCAGCCTGGAGCGGCTTCTGCGGCACGAGCGGGTCCACGCCGAGCAATGGGCGCGCCTCGGTTATACCCGCTTCATCTGGGAGTACCTCACCAACGGCCCCAGCAACCCCTGCGAACATCCGCTGGAGATCGAGGCCGGACTCGCCGATGGCGGCTACCGCTGCTCGTGCGGGGGTGGGTGTGGCAACTGAGCGGCTGCGCCGCGGCGCGACGATACTCAGCGTCAGCCTGGTAATGGGGCTGCTGCTGACCGGGTGCGAGCCGCCCTGGTCGGCTCCGGCCGGGCCAACCACCAGCGGGGCGGCACGGATCGCCGACAACGGTCAGCTGGAGTTCTGGCTTGGCGCTGAATGCCCGGCCGTCGGCGAGATCCGCGCGGAGTTGACGACGGCGGACGAGTCCCGTCGCGTGCTCGACACGTGGATTGTCCGAGCCGACGCCGACAACGGAGCCCCGGTGGAGTATGTCCGTCTCGGTACCGCACCTGATGGGTTCGACGTGGTCAACGACGTGCGCCTGTCGTGGGACGAGGCCGAGCTCGTCCGGTTCACACTGCACCCCGCCACGGTGCCGCCCAGCGACGAACGCCGCTACTACCCGGACATCCCCATCCGCGCTTCAATCGTCGTCGAACCCGTCCTGGACAGCACCAACGAGCCGGGCACCGACCGCTGGTACGTGCCAGACCGCGGCTGGTTCAGCGCCGCCGACTATCACGCCCTCGGCAACGACGACACCATGGTCTACCCGTTCTGCGCGGTCCCGGCCGGCCACCGGTGATCGTTGCCGGGTCCGCGTCGTCGACGCCCGGTGATCGTTGCCGGTTCTCTGCCTCATACCCCGGTGATCAAACCCCAGATTGGGTCGCCATAGCGACACGGTAGCGGCAACGATCACCGGGGGTTAGGGCAGGAGCCCGGCAACGATCACCGGGGGTTAGGGCCGGAATGCGGCAACGATCACCGGGGGTTAGGGCAGGAATCCGGCAACGATCACTGCCCCATGCCTGGGCTGATGAGCCGGTCGCCATCACACCTCACCGAGTTCTCCCAGCTGCCGGAGCCGCCGTTGGTGGTGGTGAAGTGTAGGGTGCCGCTCTCGCACCACTGGTCGGCGATTATCGCCGAGGCAGGGGCTGCGGCAAACAGGGACGCCGAGACGGCCATTCCCGCCACGACCAGTGTGTAAGCGATCCGCTTCATGTGCTTCTCCCTTGTTGGTAGGGCTTGTCGGTCGAGACGACCGTAACCCGCCCAAAGGCCCGATGAGCAGCTGAAATGGCCGGAAGGTTCCGTTTAGACGCGACGAGGCGGCCGGGCGCAACGCCCCCCGGAGTACGTGAACGGGGCGGGTCAGCCGCCGGCCACCTCGGGGACCTGCACCAGCTGCCACTGGCCCGCCGCCACGTAGAGGCCGCGCCCTGGCGGCATCCCTCCGGTCAGGGAACGCGGCAGCTTGATCCCGAAGTGGTCGCCGTCGCTGGTCGCCGCCGGCGATAGCAGCAGGCCCGAACGTGACTTCTTCAAGGCCGCCACCGGGCCCCGATACGTGCTGCCAAGATCGTCCGTGGTGCCGGCGGCCAGGATGACGCTGCCGGAGTCCCGCAGCTTGGCGAGGTGTTTGGTGATGCCATCCACGAGCCAGCCGTCGACACCCAGTAGCTCCACGTCGTCGATGACCAGCGCCGTCGGCGCCTCGCCCTTCACCGGGACGAGGCCGTCGAGCAACTCGAGTACGTCTTCCTTCTTCCCCTCGAGATCCAGCATGGCGCGTACGTTCTCGTGAGATCCAAGGCCGCGCAGCGGACTGCGGCGCGGCGTGATCACGATGACCTGCCAGCCGCGGTCCAGGATCGACGTCGCCATGCTCTGTAGGGTGGCGCTGCGCCCGGAGCGGCGCGGGCCGAGGATCAGCATGCCCGGGCCGTGGTCGATGGCGTCGAGTGTGCGGAGGGTGAGGGTGTCGCCACCGACGGCGATCGGGATCTCGGTCTCGGCGAGCGGCTTCTCCACGAGCTTCATCGCATCCGGCAAGCTGATCTTGGTCGGCAGCGGGTCGACCCGGAACGGCCGCTGCGCCCGCGGCATCCCGGCATAACGTTCGGTGGCTTCCCGGGCGATCTCCTGCAAGGCAGCAACCTGGGCGGTACCGGCGTCGTCGTCGGACAGTAGCGCCACCTGTGTCTCGCGGATGCCATCGGCGCGGAAAGCACGGCCAGGTGGCATGTGCTCCGGCACTTCACGGGCGGGCAGGCCGATCGAGGTGAAGTCGGCGATGTCGGTCATCCGCAGCATCAGTTTGTCGTCCAGTAACGTGCCGATCCGGCCGACCAGCCCGGTGCGGTCGACGGTCAGCGCGACCTTCACCCCGACACCGGTTCCCTCCTGCATGATCTGGAGCCACAGGTCCAGTAGGCGGCCGTTGTCGTAGCTCTCGAAGGCCTGCTTGAACCCCTCCCACCGGTCGAAGAGGATCAAGATGTAGGGCAGGCGTTTCTCCGGTGGCATGTTGGCACGCTGCTCCCCCAAATCGGCGAACCCCTGCTCGGCGAGCAACTGCTGACGACGGCCGATCTCGGCGCGAAGCCGGGTGCTCAGCCGAGCCAGGCGGTCCGGCTGGTCGCGGCTCACCACGGCACCGGTGTGCGGTAGACCGATCATCGGCAGCAGAGCGTTGTTGCCACAATCCACCGCGTACAGGTGCAGGTCGGCCGGCGAAACGGCCCGTCCGACCACTCCAGCAAGGGCCCGCAGCACGGTGGAACGTCCGCTACGCGGAGCCCCCAGCACCGACAGATGCCCACCGCCGGCGACGTCGTAGTAGGCGACCGTGCGCCGCTGCTCGCTGGGAATATCGACCATCCCGAACGGCAACCGCAGATCGTCGGCCGACCCGACCGACGCGCCTTCGTCACCGAGTAGTTGGTCGATGGTGATGATGTCGTCGAGCGGCGGCAGCCACGGTGGTGGCGGCGCTTTCACGCCGGTCCGCTCCGACGCCTCGTTGATCGCCTTGACCAGGCTCTCTAGGTCGGTGGGGATGCTGACGTCCTCCTCTGCCGCTCCCCCACCGGATCGCTCCGGCGGCCGCCCGATACTGGTCCACGACAGTTCCCGCAGGTCGACGGAGATCTCCGCGTCGGGCGCGGCCGGCCGACCCCCCACCCGGGCGGACTGGAACTGCACCAGCGACGAGTGCCCCAGGCGGGCATACGCCCGGCCGGGCAGCGATTTCGGGATCTCCGCCGACTCACCCGACTCGATCACGTCCTGGCTGTCGGCACGGTCGGTGACCCGCAGCGCGATCCGCAGGTTGGTGTTCGACTTGATCTCCGCGCTCACGACGCCGGCGGGCCGTTGTGTCGCCAGGATCAGGTGGACCCCCAGCGAACGGCCTCGCCGGGCGATGTCGACCAGCCCCTTGACGAAGTCCGGCAGCTCCGCGACCAGGGCGGCGAACTCGTCGATGACGATCATCAGCCGTGGCATCGGCGGGTCGTCGGGTTCCCGGCCGGCGAGATAGTCTTCGATGTCTTTGGCTCCGGCGTCGGCGAGCTGATGTTCGCGCCGGTGCAGCTCGGCAGCGAGGCTGGCCAGTGCCCGGGTCGTGAGGTGCCCATCCAAGTCGGTGACCATACCGACGGTGTGCGGCAGGTGATTGCAGTCTTTGAACGCGGCGCCGCCTTTGTAGTCGACCAGGACGAAGGTGAACTCGTCCGGACGGTTGGATACGGCCAGCGACGCGATGATGGTTTGCAGCAGTTCGGATTTACCCGAACCGGTGGTGCCGGCTACCAGCCCGTGTGGCCCATCCGCGCGAACGTCGATGGAGAAGGCGCCCTCACCACCTTCGCCGATCACCACCCGGGTGGAGCGGCCGACCCTCGTCCACCACTGCTCGATCGACTCCGGCGTTGGCGGATCCAGCCGCAGGACCTCCAGCAGCCGGCTCGCCGACGGCAAGGTGGCGGACAGATCCTCGAAGCTGACGTCCTTGATCGGGGCCAACGCCCGGCCGAGTCGCTCACACCAGCCCGGCGGCACGATGTCGGCCCGGACCCCCTCGACGGTCCGCTCCTCGGTCACCCGCACGACGGACGAACTCCCAGGGCCGACGAGAACCACCGCGTGGCACTCCTCGGGCAGTTGCTGCTCTTCGGCGTCGATGCAGAGGAACATCATGCCCAGCGCTGGTCCTTCCCGGAGCAGCGTGACGAGGCCAGGGATCAGCCGGATCCGCCGCGCACCGTCGAGAACAACCAGAATCGGCGGGAAGGACATGTCGCGGCTGGCCAGCATGCCGCCACCCTTGTCGTCGCGAGCCGCTCTCCGGGCCTCGACCAGCGCCATGAGTTCGGCTACCCGGCGGTTGGTGGTCTCCTCGTCCGCACCGACCCCGGCGATGACGTCGGCGTCGTCGCCGCGCCGGGCATGCGGTAGCCACCGCACCCAGTTCCACGCCTCTCCACCGTCCGGATCGGATAACACGACGATGTCGAGGTCGGCCGGACTGTGCAGCGTGGCCGCCTGGGCGACCATCCATTCCGCGACCAGCGTGCGTAGGCCGTCGGCCCCGGTGACGCCGGTGACACCAGCCGCGGCCATGTCCACACCGACGGGGACGTCCGGCGCGGTCCAACGCAACACTCGGTCGTGATCGTCACGGGCGGGGTCGGTCAACGCGACCTCGCTGGGGATGTCAGCCGTGCCCACCCGGACCCGCATCCAGTCCGGGTCGGTGCGCCGACGCTCCCACAGCCGCGCCCTCGGCCCCGTGGCGAACAGCAGCATGGCGGCTGGATCGGGCATGTCCCGACGGCGCGCCCCGCGTTCTCGGACCAGAGCGTCGTAAGCCTGCCCGCTGATCCGCCGCAGCCGTTCGATGTAGTTCTCCATCTGCCCGGTGTAGCTGTTGCGGCGCTGTTTCTTGCTGCTCCGATACCGGGCGACGAGCATCAACGGCGCTAGCAGCATGATCATGAGGCTGTACGGGGAACGGATCAGGATGAACATGGTGCCGCCCATGACCATCGGGCCGAGTGCGAGCACCCACGGCATGGGAGACTTCTCCGGCTTCTGCGGCTCGCTCGGCAGCCGGAAGTCGGTCTGCCGGCGAGGCGGCAGCAGTCGGGGCGGCCGGTTGTAATCGAGCGTGACGCCGCCGGGACTCGGGGACAACGACGCATCCGGCGGGGCGGGAATCCTCAGCTCGAACATCACCTCACCGACGACCAAGGCGGTGCCCGGCTTCCATTCCGTAGGCCGGTCCAGGGCGACCCGGTCGATGTGGGCGTAGGGTCGGTCGGCCTCCGCCGAGATGGTCTGGTGCGGGCGTTTGAGGTGTTCGAGTTCCTTGAGCAGCTTCTTGTACCGGCGGGTGCGGCGTTTCTTCTTCTTTTTCTTCTTCTTGCCGTCTTCTTGCTCCGGGATGATGATCGGCCCATCCAGCCGTTCCTCCCGGTCCGGTGGCGGCAGCATTTCGCCGACGACGGCGGGGTCTGGGGTCACTGTCACCGTGCCGTCGAGGGCGACGTCGAGATACATGGCTATGGCCGGCACGTCGGGATCGGCGACTTGGATCGCCGCGTCGGGGCTCGAGCCCACGTCGTAGCGGCCCGGTGCCAGGCTGTCCACCCGGCCCGCGCCGCGCCCGGCGACGGTGCGCAGCTCGACCGCTCCGGTGCGCTCGGCGAGCACATCCGGCAGCGGCCCGCCCAACCCCACGAGCACTCCGTTGTGCAGGGGCGACTCGCGCACCAACGTGGTGGGAGGTAGCGGAGCGCCGCCGATATAGAGGTCCGGCGGAGGGGGCTCGTCCGTCTCCGCGCCGAGGCCGTCGTCGACAACGCCGAGATGCCGGCCCATCGACCGGACTACCTGGGGCTGCGGCACGGCCGGAGCCAGCTGCGCGGCCAGCTGCCGGGCGACGTCGCGTACGGCGGCGTCGTCGTCGCATTCGACCGCGAGGTCGACGACGTCGCCACCAGCCGTGGTGACACTCAGCAGCAGCCGCACCGGTCCGCTCCAGCCTCAGATCGAGCTCGTGTACTCGGGAGCATCGTACCGAGCCGAGTGTCCGGATCCGCTATACACAAGACCTGGTCAAGACGGCCCAACCACGATTAGTTCCCGACGATGGTCTGCATCTCAGCCACCGGAACCGTGGTGTCGCTGGTGACCGTCACCGGCTCGAAGTCACCGGACCGTTCCGTGCCGCTGATATCGACACCAGTCCAGGTCGCCGACCATTCGGTTCGGGCCGCAACGGGGTAACCGCCCGGATACCCCACCGACGCTTTTCGGAACTGAACGGTGCATCCGGAGCCGTCGGATGCTCCCGGCGACCACTGTTGGATGGCCCGCGCTGGTTCACACCGCACCCCTCCGGCCGGAGAGTCCAGCGTCAGCCCAGCAGTCGTGGCCGTGACCTCCGCCCACACACCGAACTCCGGAATGGACGCCCGCACACTCCGCTCACCATCCGGGCCACCCACGGCGTCCGGATCGGTCACCCAGAACCAGGTGTCGAGGTTGACCATGGTGGCCCCACCGGCGGCAACCGCCTTTGGGTTGCGGTCGACCTCCGGCTCCGGCAGATGCAGGAACTCACGGGCCGCTACCGCCAGTTCCTCCGGCTCCACCACCACGGGTGGGGTCTCCTCATGCGCGGCGTAGGTGAACGGCGATGGCAGGCACAGATCGGGAAAGAGCATCGCGCAATGTTGGACGAAACTGCGCGCGTACTCCGCCTCGACATCGTCTGCACACGTCAAGACATACCAGGTCACTGGCACCTCACCGTCGTTCCAGATCTCGACCGCCTCATCGAGTACGTCCTCGCTGGGCATCATGGCGCTCATGCCGAGGCGGATGAGGACTCCCATCAGCCCACCCATTAAGTCGCCAAGCTGGATCAGGAGCCTGAACTGTTTCGGGTTATCCATAAACGGCGCCCACGCACACTTCGCGGGCACCGAGACTCGCGTGGAGTGGCCGGTGCCAGGTGTCGTGTGGCCGTCAATAGTAATGTCGACATCTACCTCGGCGACGTACTCACCACCGCCACCCGAGTTGTCGTTGTCGTTGTCGTGGCCGTGGGTAGGTGTTGCCATTATTAGGGCCAACACCACCGCGAGTATCGTGGCGAGGGCGCTGCGTGGTGTCTTCATTCGAATACAGCCTCACATGGATCAGCTTCGTCGTCGGTGAGGAGCCTGGATACCTTCCAGTCCGCCTCGACAAGATCGAGATCGACATCGAAGCGCAGGAACTGATCAATCATCCGGGGCACCGACTCTTGACCGACGGTAAAGCTGTTCCCCACATCAAGGCACACGTCAAGATGCCCCTTGCCCGAGGACGCGGTCACCGACAACACCTCGATGATCACCGGCGGTCCGACGGTGACCCGTTCATTCTCGTGGCGTTCACGAGCTTGATCAAGAAGCCCTTGCAGACGCTCCCCCGTTGCCACCGATGCATAGTCTTCCTCGTCGAGTTCGACGCCCCAGACATGCTGCTCAACGACCGCGTAATAGCGACCGAACGCTTCCACCACGGCGGCTTCGTCGTCGGTAGCGTCCTCGGGTACCTCGATGGGAACCTCGTCACGCAACTCCACCACGGACTCTTCCGGCAGGTAAGGCTGGGTGAAGGTCGCCACCGGCGCATCGTCGCCACCAGGGTCCGGCTCGTCGGTCGGGTCGTCCGCCGGCGTCGTCGGCACATCAGCAGGCTCGGTTACCGCACTGGTCGGATCCGCCGACGGCGTCGCCGTACCCAACCCAACGGGCTCCTCAGCATCAGAACCACACCCAGCCACCAGAACCGACAAGGTCACTACAGCAGCCACAGCCGCCCCGGTACGCATCTTCACTAACCCCTGCTGCTCAGCCGACATCACGCGATCGACAGCATGTCACATCCGACTTGACGGCAAAAGTCCGTTGCCAGGCCGTCACGGAACCCGCTCATTCGAAGACCTCTTCGCACGGCTCCGCGTCCTGCGGCGTGACCGTCTTGGCTACCTTCCACCTGCCGTCTTCGACGACGAGGTCCGTCTCGTATTCAATGAGTTCGACCACCAACGTCGGTTCCCCACTGGTGATCCGCACGCTCTCGCCCGGATCGAGACATGTGAGGAGCTTCGCTTGATCACCGTCGACTTCCACCGACGAGAGGTGGATCTCCACCGGCGGCCCCACAATCACTCGTTCCTGTTCCACCGCCTCTTCCGCATCAGCACGCATGTTGGCCCTCCGCTCCCCGGTCGCCACCGAGGCCGCGTCAACGTCATCGAACGGCACCCCCTTGAGTACCTGCTCGACCACGGCGTAGTACTGGCCGTACGCTCGCACCACGGCCGTCTCGTCGTCGGTAGCGTCCTCGGGTACCTCGATGGGAACCTCGTCACGCAGCTCCACCACGGACTCTTCCGGCAGGTAAGGCTGAGTGAACGTCGCCACCGGCACCTCGTCCCCACCGGGATCCGGCCCATCGGTCGGGTCATCCGCCGGCGTCGCCGCCACATCAGCAGGCTCGGTTACCGCACTGGTCGGATCCGCCGACGGCGTCGCCATCCCCAAACCAACGGGCTCCTCGGTGTCAGAACCACACCCAGCCACCAGAACCGACAACGTCACTACAGCAGCCACAGCCGCTCCGGTACGCATCTCCACTAACCCCTGCTGCTCAGCCGACATCACGCGATGAACACCATGTCACATCCGAGTCGACGAAAAGAGTCCGTTGCCGGGGCGTCACCAGATCCGCGAGCCATCGGATTCGATCAACGACTGGATGCCACGCGCTGCGAGCAGCTGGTCGTCGTGGACATCCCGAGCGAGCACGATCGCTGGCGGCTCTCCGTCCTCGGCCAGCCGTACCCAACGGTCGAACAGGGCAGAGCCCGGCGCGGTCTGGCTGGGCTGGATCGCCGCATCCGACGATCCGCCCAGCACGACGGCCGGCCGTGCGTGCGCTCGGGGCCGCCGGCGCAGCTCGGGCACCAGCCGGCGCACTACGTCGGCGGCCGGTTTCGGCTGCCGGTCGGCGGTCAGGAGACCGAGGCTGTATTCGAGCTCTGGGAAGTCGGCGAGCGTCCGGTCCACGTCGTGCGAGCACCACCAGGTCACGCCCCACAACTCCGGGCTGGAGACAAGGTTGGTCATCGTCTGTTCGGTGAACTCGGCGACGGACGCCGCCGGCACGTGTGGCACCGGTGCGCCCACCTCCTGTAGCCAGACCGGGCGGGCCGGGTCCGGCGACCACGCGGCGGCCAGCTCCACGAGGTAGCGGGCAAACCACCCATAGGCGGGGTGCGGGTAGGCATAGCGCTTGGAAACACCGGTGAACACCCACGAGTGCACGGTGGTCACATCGCCGTGGCGGACGGCGTGGTCCGGCGTCACCGCGCTGTCGTCGCGAAACCACACGTCGTCGTCGAACGAATGACAATGCAGGCCTCCCGGCGCTGCGGCCTGGGCCACCCGGAGCAACCGCTTCAGCCACACGTCGGTATCCGACGTCGTCAGCCGGTGGTGATCGGGATGGTAGGGGTGGGCGAACTGGTTGGTCTCGTTGCCGACCGTCAACCCGACGAACCCCGGCCGCCCGGCTAAGGCCTCACCCAACGCCGCGGTGAGCTGTTCCTGCGCTTCGACGACGTCGGGGTCGGTGAACAGGTGCCGACGATGCCAGCCGGTGACCCACGAGGGCAGGAAGTCGTAGCTGGACAGATGCCCCTGCAGGACGTCCACCGACGTGTCCAGACCGCGTGCGGCGGCCGCGTCCACCACGGACACCACCTGCTGGATCGCGGCCGGCCGGATCAGCGTCCGGTTTGGCTGCAACAGGGGCCACAACGGGAACACTCGCACATGATCAAGCCCGAGCGCCGCGATCGAGTCCAGATCGGCGCCCACCTCGTCGAGGTCGAAGTCGAGCCAGTGATGAAACCAGCCACGGGTGGGCGTGTAGTTCACCCCCACCCGCAGCGTGCTCGTCACTGCGTCCCCTGCGGGTCGGGTGTGCTGGCCGGCCGGAAGCGCAGGGTGACGACCTGGAACGGGCGCAGGTTCAGCGTCACGTCGCCGGAGCCGCCATCGCGCTCGCCATCGTCGTCAGCGTCGCCGAGGAGCGCCAACGGCTCGACCGGCCGTTCGAGCAGATCGGTCTCAGCCACCTCTGCCACGGGGAAGCCGGTAGTCAGCCGGGCCACCGACCGGCCGCCCGTCGCTTCGTAGAGCCGGACGACGACGTCGCCGGAGCGGTCATCGGCCAGCTTCACCGCGGTGATGACGGCCGTACCCGATGCCACCCGCACCGCTGGGGCGACCGCCCGATGTCCCGGCACGACCCGTTCCGGCAGGTTGATCGCGGCGCCTTCACGCACCGCGTCGGCGAGATCGGCGCCAGGCACCAGGGCGTAGGCGAGGACATGGCGGCCCTGGTCGGTCTCCGGGTCGGGGAACCTCGGGGCCCGGAGCAGGGACAACCGCACCGTCGTCGACGTGCCGCCACCAGCGCGGGCCTCGCGGCGGACGTCGTGGCCATAGGTGGAGTCGTTGACTAGCGCCACCCCGTAACCGGGTTCGGCGACGTGCACGAAGCGGTGCGCACACACCTCGAACTTCATCGCCTCCCACGACGTGTTCTCGTGGGTGGGGCGGTCATGGTGGCCGAACTGCGTCTCGTACGACGCGTGCCGGCTGTGCACGTCCAGCGGGAACGCCACCTTGAGGAACTTCTCCCGTTCGTGCCAGTCCACGTCGACGGTGAGGTCTAGCCGGCGCGCCCCCGGGGCGAGGGTGATGGTCTGCACAGCCGACGAGTCACCGAACACCCGATCCACCCGCACCGTCGCGGCACCGTCGTCGCCGCTGGCGACCACACTCACCTGGTCGGCGTCGACGAGGTCCGTCACGGTGTTGCGGTAGAACCGGTCGACGTCCCAGGCGTCCCACATGTTGGGAAAGTCCGGGTGGATCTGCAAGAGGTTCGCGGCCTGGCCGGGGGCCAGCACCTCACGCCCGGCGTCGAGATCGCGGACCGACGTCAACAGTCCGTGACCGTCGACCGTCACCCGCAGCCGACCGTTGTCCAGCACATAACCGCCATCCAGCGGCTCGGCCCGCACCTGGTCGGCCGATGCTCCACGCGGCGCCGCGCCGAAGGCCGGAACCCCGCTCCGATCGTGCGGTGCGGCGTTGAACACCACGGTGGATCCGGACTCATCGGCACCGCCGGCCAGAGCGGTCTGCGCAGCGCCGATGATCTCCTTCAGTTCAGCCGCCACCTGGGTGTAGGTCTCGGCGGCCTCGCGGTGCACCCACGCGATCGACGAACCGGGCAGGATGTCGTGGAACTGGTTGAGCAACACCAGCTTCCAGATCCGCTCCAACGCGTCGTACGGGTAGTCACCCAGCCCCCGTATCGCCGCCGTCGCGCTCCACAGCTCGGCCTCGGCCAGCAGGTGCTCGCTGCGCCGGTTGCCGTGTTTGGTCTTCGCCTGCGAGGTATACGTGCCGCGATGCAGCTCGAGGTAGAGCTCACCGGCCCACACCGGAGCGTCGGCGTATTCGTCTTCGGCGGCGGCGAAGAACGTCGCCGGCTTCTCGATCACCACCCGGGGGGAACCTTCCAGGTCAGCCGTGCGGCGCGCCCGAGCGACCATCTCCCGGGTGGGGCCACCACCGCCGTCGCCCCACCCGAACGGCACCAGCGAGCGAGTGGCGCCGCCCTTGTCGCGGAAGTTGCTAACCGCGTGGGCGAGTTCGCGCCCGGACAGCTCAGAGTTGTACGTGTCCACCGGCGGGAAGTGGGTGAACACCCGGGTGCCGTCGATACCCTCCCACCAGAAGCTGTGGTGCGGGAACGGGTTGACCTGGTTCCACGAGATCTTCTGGGTGAGAAACCACCTCGACCCGGACAGCTTGACCAGCTGCGGCAGGGCCGGCGAGTACCCGAACGAGTCCGGCAACCACACCTCCTCGGTCTCGATGCCGAACTTCTCCAAGAAGTACCGCTTGCCGTACACGAACTGCCGGGCCATCGCCTCCGAGCCCGGCATGTTGGTGTCCGACTCCACCCACATGCCACCAACCGGAACGAAGCGGCCCCCACGCACATGCTCGGCGACCCGGGTGAACACCTCGGGCCGGTGCCGCTCGATCCACTCCATTTGCTGCGCCGACGACATCGCGAACACCATGTCCGGATACTCGTCGAGCAACTGGGCGACGTTGGAGCTGGTCCGCGCCACCTTTCGCACGGTTTCGCGGACCGGCCACAACCACGCGGAATCGATATGGGCGTGGCCCACCGCGGAGAGCCGGTGTGCACTGGCTGACGCGGGGCTGGCCAGCACGTCTTCCAACGTGCCCCGAGCGGCCGCCGCCGTGCCAGGGATGTCCTGCAGGTCGAGGATGTCCAGGGCCCGCTCCAGCGCCCGCTCGATGTCCCAACGGCGCGGCTCGCCGTCCGACAGCTGCCGCATCAGCCCGTCCAGCACCTCGATGTCCTGCACGAGTTCCCACACGTCGCGTTCGAGCACACACACGTCAGCCCGGGCCAGGCGGTACAGAGGTTCGTCGCCCGCGGTCGCCTTCTCGCCCAACCTGGTGGGACGGAACGGGTCGATCTCCAGGATCAGCGGATTCGCGGCGGCTTCGACGTACAGGTCGATGGACTCACCACCGGCGGCGACGTCAGCGATCGGCACCCAGACGTTGCGCGGGTTGAGCCCCTTGACCACCGAGCCATCCGGCCGGTACACCAGACCCTCCGCCTGGAAGCCAGGTGAGTGATCGGCCCACCCGAGGTCGATGACCAGCTCGATCCGCCGGCCCGCGGCCGCGGTTGGCACCTCCCCACGCACGTGGAACCAGGCGGTCCCCCACGGTGGTCCCCACCGGTCACCCACCTGGGCCGGCACGTACTCGACGGGGGTGAGACCAGGCGGGGTTAGGTGCCCGGCGCCGGGCAGCGCCACGGCGGGGTCGACGGGTTCACCTCGCCCGCCGTCCACCTGCCAGGCGGACACCGCCAGCGGTGCCACCGTCCGGTGGATGGCCGGGTGCAGGCGTTGTTTGAGGACCCGCTCGACGCGGTTCTCGATCAGCGAGCGGTCGTGATGCATAAGGGTTCCAGCTCCTTATCGACAGGTGATCGTCGGGAGGATGCGGTGGGGCCGCCGGGCCCCCCCCCCCCCCCCCCGCCCGGGGGGGGGGGGGGGGGGGGGGGGGGGGGGGGGGGGGGGGGGGGGGGGGGGGGGGCCCCCCGGGGGGGGGGGGGGGGGGGCCCCCGGGGGGGGGGGGGGTGACGGTGGGGTGGTCAGGGTGGTCGTGGTTCTGGGTGCCCGCGTGTAGAGGCCGGACACGGCGATCACCTCGACGACGGCGCCGGCCCCAGCGGCAGCACCGGCACCACCATCGGCGGCAGATCCAGCGTCAGCAGATCCAGCGTCAGCGCCGCCGAGAAGGTCTGGCACGTAGTACGCACCGGATCCGGTGGCGCCGAGGAAACGACGGCGCCGGCCGTGCCGGACGTAGAGCTCGTAATGGTGGACGTCGTCCGCCCGGTCCCACACCAGTCGGACGTGCTGAGCGCCGTCGTCGTCGACCCATTCGTGCTGCACCCGGAGGTTGCGCACTGGCTTCGGTGGGCGCGCCGGGCCGTTCAGCACACTCACCTGTCCGAGGTGCCACGTACCCGCGGAACCCGCGGTGAACCGCAGCGCCAGCACGTGCAACGGGTGGCCGGCCAGCTCACCGAGCCGGACCCGGGACACTGTCCAGTCCCCGGCCCGCCGGACCTGTTCCGCTGGGAGGAAGGTGTACGACGGCGGCTCACCAGCAGACTCAGCGGTGACGGCGACCCCGATCTCCAGCTCGACGTCGCCCCGGTGCACCACCTCGACGACGGTACGACGGTCGATCCGGGCATCGAACCGGAACAGTTCGACGACCGACGCTTCCGGTCCGGCGTCGAACGCCACCGACTCCCCACCCTGATACGCGACCGCGAAGTCCAGCCGCGGCGACGAGTCGGCGCCGCGCACCACCCATCGGCGCGACGGGTGGATGTCCTGCACGCCGAGGTGGTTCCAGGGCCGTTCACCTACCTGGACGCCATCGACCCAGTACCCCGTGCCGTGGCCGGTGCCGAAGGCGGAGGCGAACGGGAGCCCGGTGGCCGCGGGTCGGTCGGCGACGAACGCGGCCAGTCCCGGCCAGTCCGTCCCCGGTTCCGCGGTGGACGGGTCGCCGGTGGGTCCCACCCAGTAGCGGTCGTCGCGATCATGGAACGCCGCGGGCTCGTGGTCACCCGGTAGCGACCGCCACGTCCATTCGGGGCGGTAGATACCCAGTGAGGTCACGTGGTCCTGACCGGCCGGGAAGACCGCGTCCCAGCGGACCGGCGTGGTGTGGCCACGGGCTTCGGTGTCGATGCCGGAGAACAACTCGTACGGTGACCGGCCGAGGGCCCGGGCCCGGTCCGCCGAGTTCGCCAGCATCGACCCGTTCCACCAGAAGTTCAGGAACATCGCGTCGCTGGTCCGGGACTCTCCGTCCTGGAGGAACACCTCGTTGTGTTCGTTGAGTTCGTTCTGCCAGCGGATCTGCCCGGTGGTGATCATGGAGTCGTACCAGGTGATCCGGAGGTCGCTGGTGTCTTGCAGGTAGGTCAGGAAGGCGCGGGTGGCGTCGGCCAGTGCCGGGTCGCCGCCCTCGGTCTCGGAGTTGATGAACCACCCGTCGAAGCCCAGTAGTTCGGCGACCTCGATGAGTTTGTCCGCCACCGGGAAGCGGCCGTCGTTGTCTTGCTGGACCAGCTCTTGGTGCCATTTCAGGTCACCGCCGTAGACGACGGGCGGCAGGAAGACGTTTCCGAGCACCGGCACTCCGGCGCGGTGCGCGGCGTCCACCACTGGTGCGTTCGGGGCCAGGATGATGCCTTCCCACCAGGATCCACCCCAGAAGACCAACTCGTCGACGTAGGCCCAGTGGGCGAACGCGTAGTACGACGATGTCGCACCGCCCTGGGCTGGGTTTCCCGCCGTGCCGGCAAAGGCCACCAACGATTGGATGCCGCCCTGTTCGGCTCGGGCGTTGGTGTTGGCCGGCGCCGGCGTGAACCGTGCGGCCAGCGGCACACTCGCGGTGTTGAATGGCACATCCGGGTCGGTCGCTGGGTCCCAGTCGAGTAGTCCTCGCCAGACAATGCCGGGTTCGGGTGAGCCGTCGGGTGGTGTCTCCGGGTACCAGTAGAAGGCGTGAGGCGCGGTGTTCTCGGCGCCCGCACCGGCGCCGGTACCGCGCCGGATGCTGGCCGGACCGGCGGCGTGTGCTGCTGGGGGTCCGATGACCGCGGCCAGCCCCGCACCGGCGGCCGACACGAGCATGGTGCGCCGGGACAACGTGAGGCGCTGTTGGTTGTCGGTCGGGCGATTCATCCTTTGATCGCTCCCTCTTCCACTCCTCGGAAAAAGAACCGCTGCAAAACAGCGAAGACGATCACGATCGGGATGAACGCGATCATCGTGCCCGCGGCGATGACCCGCGGGTTGGCGCTGAAGGCGCCGTTCAGGTATTGCAGGCCGACGGTCAGGGTGTAGTTGGACGGGTCGGTCAGCACGATCAGCGGCCACAGGAAGTCGTCCCAGGCTCCGATGAAGGCGAAGATCGTGATGACGCTGAGCATCCCGCGCACGTTGGGCAGACCCACGTGGATCAGCCGCTGCCAGACGTTGGCCCCGTCGACTTTGGCCGCATCGTCGAGCTCTTGTGGGATGGCTCGGAAGGCCGCCCACATCAGCAGGATGTTGAGCATGCCGATGGTCCCCGGCAACGCCACTCCGACGAGGGTGTCGGCCAGGCCCATCTCCCGGATGGTGATGTACTGCGCGATGATCGTGACCTCGCCGGGCAGGATCAACGTGGCGATGATCAGCGCGAAGATGAACTTGCCACCCCGGAATCTCAGCCTGGCCAGAGCGAACCCGGCCAGGGTGGCGCCCACCGCGTTGCCGATGACGACGAACGCGGCGACGAACAACGAGTTGCCGGCGAACGTCCAGATCGGCACGGTCTCGCTGACCCGGACGTAGTTGTCGAGGGTCGGTTCGGCCGGAAGGAAGCTGGGCGTCGAGGTGTAGATGTCTTCGCCGGCACCCTTGAGCGACGTGGAGAGTTGCCACAGGAACGGGCCGACGGTGATGGCCAGCACCACCAGGAGCAGGGCATACCGCAGGACCTTCTCCCGCGGCGACACCGAGTTGAACGCGTAGGCCCGGGTTGTCGCCGGCATCACGACCTCCGATTCATCCGGGCGAGAACCACCATCGGCCCGACGGTGATCACGAAGAGCAGGATGCTCAGGGCGGAGGCGTAACCCAGGTTGCCGGTGAAGCCCCTGCTGTACATCTGGATCAGCATCACCACACTCATCACCCGGCCGCCCGGACCGCCGGTGCCGTTGGTCAGGATGAACAGCTCCGAGAACACCCGCAGCGCCGACACCATGATCAGCACCATGATCAGCAGCATCGTGTTGCGGACCCCCGGCACGGTCACCGACAGGAAGCGCCGGACCACCCCCGCCCCGTCCACGGCGGCGGCCTCATGCAGCTCACGGCTGACGTTGCCGAGCGCCGACAGGTAGATGATCATGTAGTAGCCGAGGCCTTTCCAGATCGTGAGGCTGATCGCGCTGAACAGCAGCAGCCACCGATCGGTCAGGAAGGGCAGTGGGCCGCTGAGAAACCCCAGCGACTGCGCGATGGCGTTGATCGCACCCCGGTCGTCCAGCAACCAGTTCCAGATCAGCGCCACCACCACCGCGGAGGCGATCACCGGGGTATAGAAGGCGGTCCGGAAGAACGTGATGCCGGGCAGCCTCTTCTCCACCAGCAACGCCAGCAGCAGCGGCAACACGGTCAGTAACGGTAGGCAGACCAGCATGTAGACGATGCTGTTGATCAGCGCATAGACCAGCTGATCGTCGTCGAGCATCCGCTCGAAGTTGGCGGTGCCGACGAAAGAACCGCCACCCAACGGTTTTGCGTTGGTGAAGGCAAGCACCACCGTGTTGATCGACGGCCAGATGTTGAAGACCACCAGCCAGACGACGGCGGGGGCCACCAGCAGCAGCGGCGCGAACCACCGCTGCTGCCGAATCGATCGAGACGCGGTGCCGGTGCGGGTGCCGCCACCATGCGGCGCCCGCCTCCGGTCCCGGTTGGCCAGCAACACCATCAGGGTGTGTCGAGCATGGCGTTGAGCCGGCTCACCGCGGTGTCCAGGGCCTCTTGTGAGGTCACGTCGCCGCTAATAGCCAACGAGATCTGCTGGTTGACGATGGTCGACATCGCTTCGTCGACCTCGACCGGCTGCAGCAACTCGGCCTGCGCCAGCGAATCGAAGGCGATGACCTTGGCGTCGTCGTCGCCGGTGCCGTCGCTCTCGGTGAAGAACGGATCGTCGGCTGAGGCGGTTGTGCTGGGAAAGATGCCGGGCACGATTCGAGCGAACTCGGCCTGGTTGTCCGCGTTGGTGATCCAGCGGGCCAGAGCAACCGCCGCTGCCGGGTTGCTGGTGTCCCGGGCCACGGAGAGACCCTGGACGTAGAGAGGCGGGGTGCCGAACGCCATCGACGGGACGATCTTCTCAGCCAACGACGGGTTGCTCTCCCGGACGCCGTTGATGAAGTTGCCGCCGCCGGTGCTCCATGCCACCTTCTCTTCGATGAACAGCTGACTGTTGCCGAGGTAGGCGTCGGTCAGCACGTCGCGCGGCATGAGGCCCTCGTCGAAAGCCTCGCGATACTCGTCGAGCAGCGCGGCCGCCTCCGCGGTGTTGAAGACGAACTCGCTACCGTCGTCGGATAGCACCGGGATACCGGCCTTCACCAGATCGCCGAGTTCTGGTTTGCGGCTGATCAGGTACATGTCGCCGCCGGACTCTTCGGACATGATCCGGGCCTGGTCCATCAGCTCTTCGACGGTGGCCGGCGGGTGGTCCGAGTCGAGTCCGTGTTCGTCGAGTAGTTCGCCGTTCCAGTAGTTGACGTCGGTGTTGAGGTACCAGGGATAACCGAAGACGCCGTCGACCCCGGCGAACTCGTACGCGCTGATGCCGCCGGCGACGTACTCGTCGTGCAGCGCCTCGTCGGCGGACTCGACGTCGAGCAGGATGCCCTGGCGGGCCAGGGGTAAGGCGAAGTCGGGTGGCAGGTTGACCACGTCCGGAAGGTCGCCGCTGGCCGCCTGGCTGAGCACCTTCTCCGAGTATCCTTCACCCGGCTGATCCAGCCATTGCACCGTGACACCGGGGTGTTCAGCCTCGAATCCAGCGATCACCTCCTCGACGTAGTCGGTGAAGTTCGGTTTGAGGGCCCAGGTTTGCAGGGTGACGGTCCCGTCGACCTCACCCGAGACCTCAACCGGTCTATCTTCACCGTCATCACTACCGAGACCACATCCGACCAATCCGAAGGCGGCCAAGAACACCACGGTTATGCTGGCTTTACTCCGCACCACACGTCCTCCGTTCAGCGGCGATATGCCGCGTCGGCAGATCAGCAATTCACCCGAGCATCGGCGGCATCGATGAGCATTTGATAAACCGGTCTAGTTCCGTAACTATGGACGTGGTGCGAGAGACTGTCAAGAGTGGGTTATGGCGATCGTGATCCGGTGCCGACCGCACAGCGGCCGGCGCATGTGGTCGTCACGTGGATCAGGGATTGAGGGCCTGTTCCTGAGGCGGGCGTTCGAGAAAGGGACGTAAGGTGCTGGATAACACCGACGACGACACCAAGGGGCACCCGGCTCCCAGCCGGCCGACCATCAGTGACATCGCCCGCCGAGCCGGGGTGTCCAAGGGGGCGGTCTCCTTCGCCCTCAACGGCCGTCCAGGCGTCAGCGACGACACCCGTGGCCGCATTCTGCGCATCGCCGAAGAGCTGAACTGGCGCCCGCACCGCGCCGCTCGGGCACTCAGCGGAGCCCACACCGACGCGATGGGGCTCGTTGTCGCCCGCCCCGCCCGCACCCTCGGCGTGGAACCGTTCTTCGCCCACCTGGTGTCCGGACTCCAAGCCGGCCTGTCGGCTCAGTCGATCGCCTTGCAGCTACTCATCGTCGAAGACACCGACGCCGAGATCGACGTCTATCATCGCTGGGCATCGGAACATCGGGTGGACGGGTTGGTGCTCGTCGACCTCAAGTCCGACGACCCACGGCCGCCGGTGGTAGAACGGCTCGGGCTACCCGCCATCATCCTCGGCGGCACCGGCACGTACCGAGGGTTGTCGAGCGTGTGGGCGGACGACCACGCCGCGATGTTGTCGATCGTCGACTACCTGGGAGCGCTGGGCCACCGTCGGGTCGCCCACGTCGCCGGCATGTCGGCACTGGCGCACACCCAGGAACGTGTTCATGCATTGGAGAGCGCGCGGACACGGCTCGGGCTCGACCACGTCCAGACCGTCCATACCGACTTCAGCGACGCCGAAGGTGCGGCCACCACCCGTCGATTGCTGACCGCCCGACCTCGCCCGACAGCCATCATCTACGACAGCGACGTCATGGCTGTCGCCGGATTAGGAGTGGCCATGGAGATGGGTGTTCCCGTCCCCGACGAGCTGTCGATCGTCTCGTTCGACGATTCGGTACTCACTCAGCTCATGCATCCAGCGCTGACCGCGCTAAGCCGGGACACCTACACGTTGGGCATCACCGTGGCCGAGGCGCTCATGGCCGTCGTCGCCGATCCGCGATCCCGCCAGCACATCCAGGCCGCCACGCCGAGCCTCGTCGTCCGGGAAAGCACCGCTCCGGTCCGAGACGTCGCGCCGTGATGGTCGCCGGATTCCGCCCTCAACCCCAGTAATCGGGGCCCGGACGTGGCGAGAGGCCGCTCCTGGTCTGGAACGGCCCCTCACGTCACGCTGCTGAAGCGTCAGATGCGATCCGACTCGCCCGTGGCCTCAGCGATGTTGTTGTGGTTGATGCGTACGTCCTCGGCCGCAGACTCGAGGGCATCACGCAGGGTGACGAGGTTCTGCTTGTACTCGTCCCATGCATCCCGGAACTGCTGGGAGTAGGCACCGGTCCACACCGAGTTGCCCAGGGCGCTGTCGACGTCGTTCTTGATGCCGTCCGCGTCCTCAGCCTTGGCGTTGAAGGTCCGGTGAAGCTCCTGCAGTGTAGGTAGTTCTGCACCAACTGCCATCTATAACTCCTAGAATCGATACTCACACACGCCCAATCCACTGGGCGTGTCACGACAGTAGCCTACCCGTCGTCACGGCCACGGCAAGCTGTTGTGCCGACCGTTTTGATGTTGTACGTCAGATAGCTAACTGTTCGGGGCATTTCGCGGAGCTTCGCCCGCCAACTCGCCGTCCTCGCTCCTCGCCGGGGTTCAGGAACAGGCCCTCAGGCAAGATCACGCCGATGATGACCGGAGCGGCTACCGTCCCCGCCCGGCAGCAACTCATCCACGAGCGCGGCCGTCTCCGGCTCCAACTCGCCGATGCCCAACCCGGTCAACATTGCCGACATCTCCTCCGCCGCGCCGATCACGCCGGCCGCGTCTCCTCCGGCCTGTTGCGCATGGAGAAGATCGCGCCACAAGAGCTGCTCCCCCGGGCGAACCCGGAGCCCGGCCCGGGCCGCGGCGGCCGATGTCGCCGGGTCGCCGCCGTCACCGCTGAGCATCGACAGCCGGTGCGCGGCATCGACCAGCACGTCCGATGCCACCCGCTCCAGCCTGGCCCGCGCGATCCAGGCGTAGCGCCCCGGCGGCCGTTCGGCCAATACCGGTCCGCGGGCAACCCGAAGCGCCTGCCGGAGCAGGTCGATCTCTTCCTTGACCGAACCCGCCTCGCGGGCCCGCTGCAGCAGCCCACACACGACGTCCCAGTCGAGGACGACGTCGGAGCTGAGCCGGAGTTTGCCGTCCTCGGTCAGCAGAAGATACGGCGAGCCGTCCGGGTCGGTTCCGAGCCAGTCGCGGACCCGCCCGAACGCCGCTTCCCGCACGGCGGCCGTCACTCCACGCGGCCACAACGCCGCCGCCAGCACCGTGGGATGTACCCCGTCCGGATGCAACGCCAGGTACACGACCATCTCGGTGGCCAATGCCCGCCGTTCGTCGTCGATCTCGTTGCCCGTCTGGACCTCCACCGGCCCGAGCACGAACACTCGCACCGGCGCCGTCGCCAGATGCGCGACGTCCAACAGGATCGGCGGCTGCGGCACCGCCGGGCGCACCTCCGGCAGCCAGGCCTCGTGTAGAACCGGCCCGTCGGGTCCATCGCCGCCGCCGCGCTCAGGCTCGACGAGCCCGGCGATCGCCTCGATGCTGCGCCAGGAGAGCTGGTTGGCCCGCACGCTCAACCCAAGCGCGGGAATCTCGAGGGTGCCCGACGAGTCCACGGACAGACGCCAGCGGGCACCGGCCACGTCACCGTTGTACACAACCCCCAACGGCGAACGGCTCGCCGCGCCGGTCAGCGCCCGCAGCTGGCCGGCCAATCCGGCTCCGGGCTGGGTGCCGAGCACAAGATACTCCGGCATCCACGCCCCGCCACCACCCGGACGTAGCCGCCCGGTCAAGACATCCGGGCCCAAGCCATCGACACGGCGGGCCGCCAGCTCCGGTAGGACCGCGTCGACGTCGGTGACCAGACGCAACCGACTGGGGTCGAACACACTCAGCTCATCCGGCAGTCCTTCGGCCGTCACCCGAAGGTGATCCGACCACTGGTTGGTGGCGAGCTCAACGGCGATAGCGGTGACCACCTCGAAGGCCACCGTCGGATCACCGACGACGCTGATCGGCCCGCCGGCGGCCTCTAGGTCGATCAACACGTCGCGGTCGCCATCGCGGCCGACGGACACGAGTCCGGGGAAGGGTGCGAGCACGTCTGCCGGTGCGGTGGCGTCCGCGCCGACAACACTCTCGCGGCGCAGGATCCAGCGACGACCGTCCTCGTGGACCTCCCACGGCTCGGGCGCGTCGGTCCGCGCGGGGGCTAGAACCAGCTCCACCGTCGCGTCGTCGACCACCGCCGCGTACATCCCGGGCAGGGCTAGACCGGCGTCGCGGCAGGATGCGGCCAGCGAACGCAGGGCATGGTCCAGCCATCTCGCCCGGCCCGGGTCGGCGCCGACCCGCAGCGCCACCTCAGCCTCGACTTCGTCGTCACCCGGCTCCGGCGTACGACGGCGACGACGAACGGTTTCGATGACACCCAGCAGACCCGCCGCCAGCAGGCCGGCCATAACAAGATCCCGGTACGGACTGGTCAGGATCGAACCATCGCCGCCCGCATCGGCGGCACCCGCGGACCTGGACTCCGAGATTTCTCGGCTGCCGCCGCTGATGCCCTGGTCGGACGTACCAGTGTCCGCATGCGTCTGCTCGCCGCCGACGACGTCACGCTCGGTGCCGCCAGCTACCGTCTCACCGTCGGCCAGGGAATCGCCGGCCGCATTGGTGTCCTGGCCCGACGCATCTTGCCCGGCACCCGTGCCGGCGGACTCGTCGGCTACCACACTCTCGGCCGCTTCCACCGTGACGGACTCCGCCCCGGCGGCGTCGTCGGGCAGAATGAGCAGCCAGTTCGGATAGATCAACCGCGCCAGCGACAGTTCATGGCCGTCCGGCTGGACACGGCCCCGGTTGAGCTCGAAGATCTCCTGATAACGTCGGCCGTCGCCCAGCGTCCGTTCGGCGATATCCCACAGGTTGTCGTGATAGCGGCCCTCAGGTGGGCGCACCACGTACACCTTGTGCCCCAGCAGTTCCGCGCCCTCGTCGGCGTCCAGCACCATGTCGCCGAGGCGGTAGATGGCATCGCCGCTGGCCACCTCTGGTGCCGGCGCCGGTTTCGAGGTCTGCTCCGCGGCCTCCACGCTGACCGCGGCCGTCCCGTCGGTGTCAGCCAGGCTGGACACGGACATACCAACCGTCGCCGGCGCGTCCGCGGGCGTGGCCGGCACCGCGGCGCTGGCCTGCCCGACCGCGGTCGCCGCCAACAGCACCGAACCGACCAGGACCCGCGCCAAGCGCTGCGAGGCGCCGGCCATCGGCACCCGGCTCGGCAACCCGATTCCGCGCACCGCGCTGCGCAACTCCACCAGAACACAGATGGCGAACTGAAGCCACGCCAGCCAGACGATCCACAACAACACGCCGATCAACTGGTCGGCGCCGATGGTGGAGGTGAGGTCGTCCCTCGTCGGCCACGACGTCGGCACCGGTGGTGCACCGGCCAGCGCCAGCAAACCCACCGGCACGCCCACCACGAGAACCAGCAACGCGAAGCCGGCGACCAACGCCTGCATCAGGCTACGCCGCGGTGGCCCGGAGTCGTCCCCACGTTGGAACCGCTGTGGCCCGATCTCGCGTGGCTCGTGCCCGACCGGCAGCTGCGGTGCCGGCACCGCAGCGGGCACCCCCGCCGGCAGGTGCGGCGGAGGTGGCGGCGGTGGCTGCCCATACTGGCTCACAACCCTGCTCCAATTCCTATCTCCGGCTGCGACGTCGCCTCGCCGGCGACATCGAAGCTGTTGACGAAGACCAGCTGCAACAGGCCCGTCGGCACGGTCCGTTCGGCCCGCACCGTCACCTCGGTGGCCGTCGCGGTGATGGCGATGCGGGCCGGGTCGTACGGCGCGGCCCGGTTCTGGTTCAACCCGAGCAGGTACGACCGTGCCGCGTCAGCAGCGGCTCCGGGCATGATCTGGACCACCCCGCTGCGGCGGAACAGGTCTTCGTCGATCTGGTTCGCCCCGGCTCGAGCCGCCTGCTCGACGTCGTCGTAGGTCTGCTGCCGGGCGTTGATGGCGCGCCCACCGTCGTAGATGAGACCGGCCACCGCGAACAACATCACGATGAGCAGAATCACCAGCGCACTGATGGCGCCTCGCTCGCTACGAGCCGCACTCCGGACGGTGTGCCGCGCGGTCATGACGTCCGCCTCCACTGGTCGAGGGGTGCGGCGCTTTCCCTCGTGATCTGGATGCTGCCTGGTAGCCCGCTGAAACCTAACTCGGACAGGTCGACCTGACAACTCAGTTGAGCTCGGACCATACCCCCGGCCCAGAACTCACTGCCAGCCAAACTGATCGGCTGGCAGCTGACCCCGCCGGGCAGCGCGGCCGTAGCGGCCTGCTGCGCGGCCGCTTGGGCCGCACCGTAGTCCCTCTCGTACGAAGCCGCCCGGGCCGCCTCGCGCACGGCCGCCTCCACGTCACCCTGCCGGTCGATGTACCGCCCGGCACCAATCACCAGCAGCATCACCGCCACCAGGATGGGCACCAAGAGGACCAGCTCGACAGCCATCGAGCCGCGCTCGGAGTGGCGTTGCGCACGCGGTGTGACGATCACCCTCATAGTCACCTACACGTCCGGCCGGAACCGTTCGACCGGTCCTTCGACCGACCGGCAAACCCGGGGCGTGACGTTCTTGATGATCTCCTTGGGCCGCCCGCACACCTGCACCCATACCGTGTCCCCGCTCTGCCCTGCCGTGACCTTTATGTCCGTCAGCTGGTTGCCACCCACCTGACCGGCGTAGGACGCCGCGCGCGCCTGGGCCTGCTGGAGCCCCGGATCGGCGTCGAACGTCGTGCGCGCGATGCGGGCCCCCTCCCGTGCCGCGGCATGCGCTACCTGCTGGCCGTGGTAGTGCAGGGCGAACTGGATGATCAAGAAGATCACGAAGAACATGATCGGTGTGTACAGCACCAGCTCGATCGCGCTGGCGCCGCGTTGCGAACGGACGCGGGCGATCATGGCGGCGATCAGAGGTTTCCGCCACCACCCGGGGTGTCCGGGATGTTGATCTCATCGGCCTTATCGGTGACGAGGTTGTAGATGATGAGGCCCACGGCCGCCGCGAGTGCGACCAACACGGCGGTGATGATCACGAACTCCATGGCCGACGCGCCGCGCTCGGGCCGGCGGCGGGCCCGATCCAGCCGGGCACGCAGGAACAGCAGCAGTGTTCCTTGGGGGGTGGACGGTGCGAAATAGGCATTCATCAGCGTGGTCTCCTGCTCGCTTTCCAGGTTGGTGCACATGTGCCAACGGGACCGGCCGCCGGACACTCTTCCGGTCGGTCCCATCCGAAAAATCCGCCGTCAGTTCCTCTCACGCCCCCTCCAATACGCCGACGAGCGCCGGGTACAGAAGGAAGACAAGGAAGCCGAGACACAACAACAGCTGTGCGACCAGCATCGACTGTGAGCGCTCACCTGCCTTCCCTTCGACCTCGGCCAACTCTCGCCGCCGCAACGAACTCGCCCGCGCCGCGAGTGATTCCCGCACCTTCGCACCGTCCTCGGCCACGAGGGCCAGGGCCGACGCGAGATCGCGCAATTCCTCGATCCGGACCTCGTCGCCGAGTTCACCCAACGCTGCCCAGGGCGTCACACCGTGCAATCGTGCCGTCAACAGAGTGTCACGAATGCGGGTCATTGCCCAGCCCTCACTCAGGCTCGCCGCCATCGTCAAGGCTTCCGGCACACCACGCCCGCCAGCCAGGTTCATAGCTACGAGATCGAGGAACGAACCGACGACGTGCCGGAAGTCGCGGCGTCGCTCGGCCGCCTTCGAACGCACGCTCAGCGTCGGGATCACCGCGCCGACCAAGGCGAACAGAATACCGAGTACGAAGGACATCGGGAGGGAAAAACCCACCCCCAGAACGATGAGCAGAACGTCGAAGACGATCGGGGCCAGGAACCCACCCAGGGCGGCCAACACGCTGACCGCCAGGTGCCCTTCAACCGTCCGGCCCAACAACGACACGTCGCTGCGCAACGCCGCCAGATCAACGCCGGAGCCTTCCAACGACGACCGCATGCGCCCACCGAGGTGGCGCAGCGATTGAGACTCGCGCACCTGACTGGGGTCGAAGGTAGCGGCGGTGATGCGTTCCTGCCGGGCGCGGCCGCGCCGCAGGTCGAGTTGCGCCAAGGTGACCGCTGGACTCGATTTCGGCTGAAAAATGATCATGCCGAGGAGCAGCAGGCCCAGGCCGACCAGCGCCCCGGCGATGATGATCATCGTCATGGTCGGCCCTCCCCACCGGTGTGCGCCGACACCAGGAACCGGTCCGGCACCTCAACGTTGGACAGCCGCTTCATCCACATGAACCCACCGGCGAAGAGCACGCCGACAACCGCCAAAACCACCTGCCCGATGGGGTCGGAGTAGGGCTCGACGTAATCCCGGTTGACCACCGATAAGCCGATCATGAACACGAGACTCACCAGCACAACGATCTGCACCGACCGGCGGGTACTGGCCCGGCCGGCGAACACCCGCTGCCGCATGTCCAACTCCGCCCGAGCCGAGTCGGCCAACGACGTCAACACCTGCCGCAGACCTGGCCCACGCAGCCGAGAGTTGAGGATCAACGAAGCAACCACGAGGTCGGCACTCGGATCGTCGAGATCGTCGGCGAAACGTTGCAGCGCCTCCGGCATCGGCACCCTGATCCGCAACCGGTCGGCGAGCAGTCGCAACTGCGGTTGGATCGACGGCGACGCTGCGTAGACCGTCGCCGGGATGGCCTGCTCGAGTCCCACAGCACCAGCGATGGTGTCCCGCAACGACTCCGTCCACGACGCCAGCCCGTCCAGGCGCGCGATCGCCTCACGTTCCACCTTCGCACCACCGAACAGCATCGGCCAGACCGACACGAGAATGCCGGCACCGATGGCCGCGACGGGCCACCGCGTCACCGCCAGCACCGCCACAGCGGTACCCAACCCCAGCAACGTCTGACGGCCCAGCCGCTCCAGCAGAGAACCCTTCCGGGCAGGGCCCGGGGCCCGCGGCTCAGTGCCGCGCAGAGCCACGACGAGCAACAACACACCCCCGCCGACCACCGCGCCCAACACGATGACCAACAGGAACGTGGGGGTCAGGCGCTCCATTGAACCGCCATTCCCGGCTGATAGCCCACGGCGACGAGATCGTCGAGGCAGGAAATCGGCGCCGCGGAAACGGCCACACCCTCCGGACCGCTGGCGAAGACCTCACTCGACAGGATCCGGCCGTCCACCCCGTTGATCTCGCGCACGCTGGACACGAACCGGCGCAACCGCCCGCCACTGGCGTAGTCGTTACGTTTCTCTACGAAGACGACGAAGTCGATGGCACCGGCGATCAGCATCATCGTCGCATCCACTGGCAGCCGCTCGACCGACTGGATCGCGTACGTCGAAATCCGGTTGAACACCTCGATCGAACTGTTGGCGTGAATCGTCGACAACGAACCGTCGTTGCCCTGACTCATAGCGTTGAGCATGGTGACGATCTCGTCACCCAACACCTCACCGACGATCACCCGGCTTGGGTTCATACGCAGACTCCGGCGGACCAACTCGGCCATGGTGATGGCGCCCATACCCTCGGAGTTCGGCAACCGCTCCTCGAAGGCCACCACGTTGGGGTGCAGGTCGGCGAACTCACCCAGGCCCAGTTCGAGCGCCCGCTCGACCGTGATCAGCCGCTCGGCGGCCGGGATCTCGTTGGCCAGGGCCCGCAGTAGCGTCGTCTTGCCGGCGTTCGTCGCGCCGGCGATCATGATGTTCTTGCGGGCAGCCACCGCCGCCGACAGGAACGCGGCCAACTCGTCGGTCACCGTGCCATACGTCAGAAGATCGTCGAGATGAACCCGGGCCAGCCGCGACCGCCGGATCGAGATCGCCGGCCGCGCGCACACGTCCATCACCGCCGAGAGCCGGCTGCCATCGGGCAACCGGAGATCGAGCTGCGGGTTCGCGGAGTCGAACGGGCGGCTGGCCAGACCGGAGTAGGCGCCGAGAATCTGCACCAGCTCCACCAGCTCGTCGTCGGTCTCCGCGACCGGTGCCGCCACCACCTCACGGCCGTCGGCATACTGCACGAAGACGTTGTCGCAACCGTTGATGTCGACGTTCTCGACCTCGGGATCGTCCAACAACGGCTGCAACCGCCCCACCCCGAACAGGGCGGCATGGATGCCGGAGGAAATCTCCTCTTCTTCGTCCGCGCTCGGCGGGGTCCGCCCAGCGGCGATCTCCGATCGCGCATAGCTGTCAAGCACCCGACCAATGACGGCCCGGGCGAACTGCCGCTCGTCCTCCGCCGTCATGGGTGCGACCCCGTTGGCCGCGTCGTCCCGCCGCTGGCGCGCCAGCGTATCGGCGACCTCCTCACGAAGCCGCCGAACCAAACCCTGGTCCATGCCGTTCTGCTCCATGACGGCTGTCACCTCTTCACCGAGCTACCCGAACGGCTCGTCGCCAGCGAACGCACCGCGTCGGCCACCTCGCGGGCGGACCGGACCAGCAAAGTGCGCTCGAGCCGACGGTTGGCCTGCCCGTGTAGGGCACGCACCGCTTTCGGATCGTCGGCGATGCGACCCAACACCGAAACCTTCAACCCCGCGTACTGCAACAGCCGATCCAAATCCCTGGCCGCCGAGGTGTCAGACGCTGCCGCGACCACCACCACCCCCACCGGCGTGCTCCCCAACTCGCCGATCCGCAGCGGCTCCACCAGCCAGTGCAGCCGCTCCCGGAGATGGGCGTACCCCTCGACCGAAGGCCTCGTCACGAAAACCAACGCATCCGCCGCCGCCAACACCGGCATAACCGGTGTCCCAGGTGTTACCCGCCCGCAGTCCACGAGAGTGTCGCCACCGGCGGCGCGCAGACTGTGCGCCAGCGCCGGCCAGGCCGCGCCGATGCCGGCCACCTGCTCGGGCCGCGATACGCCAGCCACCACGTCCAGTCCACCGTCGATACGCTGCACGTGATCGCCGAGCTCGCTCTGGGCGACCCCCCGCCGGGCAGCCGCGGCCAGCGACAGCAGCCCACGCTCCGGCTCCAGCGGATCGCCATCCGGGTTTCGATGCCGCAGCGCGAAGTCGCCACCGGCCGGATCGAAATCGGCCACCAGAACGTCGGACGGCCACACATCACCCAACACGTTCACCGTGGTCGTGACACCGGGCGCGCCCTTGGCCGAGGCGAAGGCGATGAGCACGTCTGTCAGTCCTCTCCGCCGATCGCGCCGCCCCGTTCGATCAGCACCGCGGCCAACATGTTGCTCGCCGCCGCTCCGGCCACCGCCGCCCGCTGGTCGCTCGGCACGATGAACGTCGCCGCCAGGCCCCCACCGCCGACAGGCTCACTCCCGGAACCCGCCCCAGTAACCGAACTGACCCGGACGTCCTCGGAGATCACCTCACCGCTGCCATCCGAACGGACCGCGACCAGATCCACGACGTCGCCCGGCTGCAACCCGCTGGCCGGGAAGTGCCCCACCGCCAACGCCGCACCCACGGCAGCGAAGCCGTCGGTCAGCATGCCGCTGCCACCGAGCATCGTCGTATCGAGCAACTGGCCCTCCCGCAACCGCACCGAGGCGTACTGCCCCACGACCCGGTCCAACTGCGACGATGGGATCAAAAGGGTGTCCTGCGCCGCCACCGGCGCAGTGGTGAGGTGCTGCTCGGTGATGAGCTGCCCCGCCTCCACCGGATGCTGAAGCATCAGCACTGGCGTACGCTCATCGGCTCGCATCGCGAGGACAGCGGCGATAGTAGCTCCACCCACGATGAGCAGCACCGCGAGCGCGGCAAGCGCCGGCCGGCGCTGCCGCGGAGGCGACGGCAATCGATCCGTGGCTCCAACGGCTTTAGTGCCGCGCACACCACGCTGCTCACGCTCGCGTTTGCGGTCGGTCACCGTGTCACTGGTCTGAGTTGTTGGTGCTGCCATTGATACGGATACTCTGCCATTTCAGGTAGGGCCGATCGACTGGAAGAGAATAGCTGGTCAATGACGATGTTGCACAAATAACCGGGACAGGTCACGCAAACAACTCGCGACCGGCTCAAATTGGCGCAGGTACGGCCTCGTACATCACGCTCGGCCCCTCACTCACTCAGCGCCTCGCCGTTCCACACCCCACCGTCACGCTCAGCCCCTCACTCACTCCGAGCCCGACCTCCTCCGTCACCCGGCCCCTCCACTCGCTCAGCGCCTCGCCGTTCCACACCCCACCGTCACGCTCGGCCCCTCACTCACTCCGAGCCCGACCTCCTCCGTCACCCGGCCCCTCCACTCGCTCAGCGCCTCGCCGTTCCACCTCTGGGCCTATCCGCAACAACACCACCCACATCGCCGCGAAAATACTCCCGAGGATGAACATCATCGGGATAACGAACCCCATCCCGACGGCTCCGACTTGCGCGGCGGAGCCGATCACGTAGCCGACCCGTCCCCGGCGCACCGTCGCCGCACCAAGAATGCACAACGCCGCTACAACTCCCGCGGACACCACCCCGAACGTGGTGTTGACACCTCCGAGGTTCACGGCGACCGGCACCACCAAGGCGACCACGATCACCTCGAAGGTAAGGATGCTCGACGCGATCCGATTCACCGGCCCGTCACCCCTCCGCTCCGAACAACGTCCGAGCGTCACCAGCGGTCACCACCGAGCCAGTGATCACCACCCCGTGCCCGCCGATGTCGGCATCTCGCTCCGCCAAGGTCAACCCGAACTCGATGGCATCCGGTAGAGATTCCATCTGATGCACTCGTTCGTCACCGAAGACATCAACGGCCATCGGCACGACGTCGTCGGGTGGCAAACACCGCGGTGAGGAGTTCCGGGTGACGACGATCGCCTGCACCACCGGCTCCAGGGCGGCCAGGATGCCCTCGACGTCTTTCTCCGCCATCACCGCTACCACCGCTATCAGCCGCGTCGCGGCGAACTCCTCGTCGAGCGCGGCCGCTAGAGCCGCGGCGCCGGCCGGGTTGTGAGCCGCGTCGACCAGCACCACCGGCCCACGCCGCAATGCCTCCAGCCGGCCCGGCGAACTCACCCGCGAGAACGCCGCCCGGACGGCTTCGGGGTCCAACGCCTCACGGCCACCACCGACGAACGCCTCCACCGCAGCCAACGCGAGCGCGGCGTTGTCCGCTTGATGTGCGCCATGCAACGGCACGAACACGTCGTCGTATCCGCCGGTGAGCCCCTGGAGTTGGACCATCTGCCCGCCCACGCCCATCTCGCGGTGACGTACCCCGAACTCCACGCCCGCCCGGGCGACCGTCGCGCCCACCTCGGCCACCTTGGCCAACAAGACCTCCGCAACCGGCGCCGGCTGGGCACCGAGAACGGCGAACGCGCCCGGTTTGATGATCCCCGCCTTCTCAGCGGCGATCCCCTCGAGGTCGTCGCCGAGATACTCGACGTGATCCAGTGCTATCGGCGTCACCACCGCGACCGAGCCGTCGACGACATTGGTGGCATCCCAGGCGCCTCCCATGCCGGTCTCCACCACGGCCACCTCGACCGGCGCGTCGGCGAACCCGGCATACGCCATCGCGACGAGCGTCTCGAAGAACGAAAGCCGGATGTCGTGGCGGGCGTCGACGATCTCCAGATAAGGACGCACCTCCGCATACAACTCGGCGAAGCGGTCCTCGGTGATCGGTTCGCCGTCCAGCACGATCCGCTCCGTCACCGACTGGAGGTGCGGACTCGTAAACCGGCCCGTGCGCAGGTTCAGCTCACGTAGCAGTTCATCCACCATCCGGGCCACCGACGTCTTGCCGTTGGTCCCGGCGATGTGGATGGCGGAGAACACGTGCTGCGGACCGCCCAGGACATCCGTGAGGTCGCGGATACGATCCAGCGTCGGTTCCAGCTTCGTTTCCGGCCACCGGGTACGCAGCTCCGCCTGAGCGGCGTGGAAACCAGACTCCGGTCCAGAGCCACCGCCTGGCCCGGCGTCGTGACCTGTTCTGTTGTGGTCAGCCATCACACGATCCCGGTGCGATTCCAACCGCCGAACGACCCGAGCGCGCTGGGTTACCCCGCTGCCTGATCCGGCCGACGTCGAGGAACTGGTTGTCCGTGTTGCTCACAACTCACCAATCTCTCACACCCCTCGGACGGCCGATTGCTCGAACCGGCGTATCGGGGTCTACGACGAGCACCACCTGATCCACACCCAGCAACAGCCGGCAGCAAGCCTCCTTGTGGTGCCCGGCCGAGCTGCAGTAAGCCTCCTTGTTGTCGCCATAGCAACAACAAGCCTCCTTGTGCCGCACGCCTGGGGGCAGCAGGCCTCCTTGTGGCCGCGAGGGTTGCGTCAGCGGGCGGCGAGCCGCTCGAGTTGGGTCTCCAGGCGGGCGATCTCGGTCTCGGCGGCAGCCCGCCGGGCACGAACCTTGTCCACCTCAGCCTCCGGTGCCTTCGCGAGGAACTGCTCGTTGTCCAGTTTGCGGATCGCCTGGTCGAGGGCTTTGCGTTCGGCGGCCAGGTCTTTGCTCAGCCGCCGCCGCTCCGCCTCGACGTCGACGGCGCCCGAGAGGTCGAGATCGACGGTCACCTCACCGACGGTGATCGACGCCGTATCGGTGAAGCCCTCCCCTGCGACGTTGAGCCGCGTCAACGTCCGGATCTCCGTCTCATGCCGAACCAAAACCCCGGTGGCACCGCTGAGCCGGCCGGCCACCCGCTGGCCGGGTTTGAGGCCCTGGTCGCTGCGGAACCGGCGCAACTCGGTGACCAGCCGCTGCAACTCGGTGACGGCGGCCTCCGCGGCCGGATCGACGTGGCGCCGCTCGGCCTGCGGCCACTCCGCGATCACGGCGGATTCGGCCCCGGTGAGCGTGGTCCACAACACCTCGGTGACGAACGGGGTCACCGGATGCAGCGCCCGCAGCAGGACGTCGAGCACGTGCCCGAGCACGAGACGGGTGCGCTCGGCATCCGGGCCATCCGCCGACAAGGGGGTCTTGGCCAGCTCCACGTACCAATCGCAGAACTCGTCCCAGGCGAAGTGATACAACGCCTCGCACGCTTTCGAGAACTGGTAGTCCTCGTAGTAAGCGTCGACGTCGGCAAGGGTCGTGTGCAGGCGCGACAGGATCCACCGATCGACCTCGGACAACTCTTCCGCGGGCGGCAACTCACCCAGGCGAGCACCACTGAGCAGCGCGAACCGGGTCGCGTTCCACAACTTGTTGCAGAAGTTACGCGACGCCTGCACCCACGACTCCCCGATGGGCACGTCGACCCCCGGGTTGGCGCCCCGGGCCAAGGTGAAGCGCAGCGCGTCCGAACCGTAGGCGTCCATCCACTCCAGCGGGTCGACGGCGTTGCCGAACGACTTGGACATCTTCTTGCCGTGTTCGTCCCGGACCATGCCGTGCAGCGCGATCGTCGAGAAGGGGATCGCCTGCTCCGGACCGTTGTCCGCGTTGGCGTACAGGCCGAACATCATCATCCGGGCGACCCAGAAGAACAGGATGTCGTAGCCGGTGACGAGGACCTGGTTCGGATAGAACTTCGCCATCGCCGGGGTCTCGTCCGGCCAGCCCAGGGTCGAGAACGGCCACAGCGCCGAGGAGAACCACGTGTCCAGAACGTCGTCGTCCTGCCGCCATCCTTCGCCGCTGGGCGGTTCGTCGTCGGGGCCGACGCAGACCACCTCGCCGTCCGGTCCGTACCAGACCGGGATCCGGTGTCCCCACCAGAGCTGGCGGGAGATACACCAGTCATGCATGTCGTCCACCCAGCCGAACCAGCGTGTCTCCATGCTCTTCGGGTGGATGGCGACCCGACCATCGCGCACCGCGTCGCCGGCGGCCTTGGCCAGCGGGGCCACCCGCACCCACCACTGCAACGACAGCCTCGGCTCCACCACGGTGTTGCACCGCGAGCAATGCCCCACCGCGTGGGAGTACGGCCGCTTCTCGGCGACGATACGACCCTGCTCGCGCAGCGCGGCCACGATGGCTGGACGGGCCTCGAACCGGTCGAGGCCCTCGAACGGCCCGGGAGCGGTGATGACGCCCTGCTCGTCCATGATCGTCAGGTTCGGGAGGTCGTGTCGGCGGCCGATCTCGAAGTCGTTGGGGTCGTGTGCCGGGGTCACCTTCACCATGCCGGTACCGAACGCCGGGTCGACATGGGCGTCGGCGACGATCGGAATCTTCCGGCCGGTCAGCGGCAGCTCCACCTCGGTGCCGATGAGGTGTTTGTACCGCTCGTCGTCCGGGTGAACCGCGACGGCGGTGTCACCGAGCATGGTCTCCGCCCGGGTCGTGGCGACGACGACCTCGTCGCCATACCGGATGGAGATCAGTTCGCCGTCGCTGTCGATGTGCTCGACCTCGATGTCCGACAGCGCGGTCTGGCAGCGCACACACCAGTTGATGATGCGCTCGGCGCGGTAGATCAGCTCGTCGTCGTACAAGCGTTTGAAGATCGTCTGGACGGCGCGGGAGAGTCCGTCGTCCATGGTGAACCGCTCACGGCTCCACGCGACGCCGTCTCCGAGCCGGCGCATCTGGCCGAGGATCATCCCGCCGGACTTGTCTTTCCAGTCCCAGACCCTGGCGACGAACTCGTCGCGGCCGAGGTCGTGGCGGGACACACCCTCCCGGGCCAGTTCGCGTTCGACGACGTTCTGAGTGGCGATACCGGCGTGATCCATGCCCGGCATCCAGAGCGCTTCGTAACCCTGCATGCGGCGCCGGCGGACCAGCGCGTCGATGAGGGTGTGCTCGAACGCGTGGCCCAAGTGCAGGCTGCCGGTGACATTGGGCGGCGGGATGACGATGCAGAAGGGCGGTTTGTCGCTGGAGTCGTCCGCCTCGAAGTAGCCGCGTTCCACCCACCGCTCGTAGACGGGCGCCTCTACCGCCGAGGGGTCGAAGACCGTGGGCAAGGCGGCGCCCTGGGTGTCTTCGGCGCTGCTCTGTTGGGCGGTGTCCGGCGCCGCGTCGACGCCGTCGGCAGTGGTGAGGTGAGTGGGATCAGTCACGGCGCTAGAGTCTACGGACTTCCGAGTGCACTCTGCACGGCACTACGCCTCCTAGGTCGGTCCAGCACCCCCACACCCCGTGATCGTTGCCGGATTTCAGCCCCCAAGGCTGGTGATCGTTGCCGGTTTCGTGTCGCGATAGCGACCCAATCCCGGCAACGATCACCCGGCGTGGGGGCTGAAATCCGGCAACGATCACCGAGGGGTGTTACGACGACACCGGCTCCGGGCGGAGGTCGACCCGGCGCAGCAACTGGGCGTTGGCGGCGACGACGATGGTGGACAGGCTCATCAACACCGCACCCAGCGCCATCGGGAGCAGAAATCCGGCCCAGGCCAGTACCCCTGCGGCCAGCGGGATGGCGGCCAGGTTGTACCCCGCTGCCCACCACAAGTTCTGCAGCATCTTGCGGTAACTGGCCGCGGACAACCGCCGGACGGCGACAACGCCGCGCGGGTCGTCCGACGCAAGGACGATCCCAGCGGACTCCATCGCCACATCCGTACCCGCACCGATAGCGATCCCGACGTCGGCCCTGGCCAGCGCCGGGGCGTCGTTGACCCCGTCACCGACCATCGCCACCGTGTATCCACGCTTCTGTAGGTCGGTGACGGCGGAGTCCTTGTCCTCCGGCAGCACCTCGGCGAAGACCTCGTCGATTCCGAGATCAGCAGCGACAGCGTCGGCGACCTGCTGAGCATCACCGGTGATCATGGCGACCCGGACTCCAAGCTTGTGTAACTGATCGACCGCGGCCCGGGATTCCGCACGGACCTGGTCCTCAAGCGCCAGGCTGCCGATGACGGCCCCGTCCCTGATCGCGTGGAGCACAGCGGCACCACGCTGCTGCCACTGTGAGATGGTCGCGCCCAGCTCGTCCGGTGTGGTCAGCTCGAGCTGCCGCAGCAACGCCGGGCCACCCACGGCCACCGTCGTACCGTCCACGTCGGCCTGCACGCCACGTCCGGTCATGGACCGGAAGTTCGTCGCCCTCGGCACCGCTAGTTCACGTTCCCGCGCCGCGCTGACGATCGCCCGGGCCAGCGGGTGCTCACTGTCCGCCTCGACACTTGCCGCCAACGCCAGCAAGGCGTCGTCGTTCCCGTCCACGGCGGACACCCCGGTGACGGCGTGCTCGCCCTTGGTCAGCGTGCCGGTCTTGTCGAACAGAACAGCGTCCACCTTGCGGGTACGCTCAAGTGCCAGCCGGTCCTTGACGAGGATCCCATTACGCGCCGATTTCGACGTGGAGATCGACGTCACCAGCGGGATCGCCAGGCCTAGTGCATGTGGGCAGGCGATGATCAGCACCGTCACCGACTGGGTGATCGCGGTATCCGCCTGGCCGAGCAACGCCCACACCGTCACGGTGATGGCTGCCGCCGCCACCGCGACGTAGAACAGCAACGCCGCGGCGCGGTCGGCCAGTACCTGGCTGCGCGACTTCGACTCCTGCGCCTCCGCCACGAGACGCTGGATGCCGGCGAGTGTGGTGTCATCACCCAGCGCATCCACCCGGACTCGAACCGACCCGTCCGCGGCCACGCTGGCCGCAACCACGCGGTCACCTTCAGTCCTGGACACCGGGTTCGACTCGCCCGTGATCATTGATTCGTCCAGCTCGGCCGTTCCCTGCACGATGGTGCCGTCGGCAGGCACCCGGGCGCCCGGGCGGACCAGCACCACGTCACCCACGGCTAGGTCGGCGATCTTGACCGTCTCTATGTCGCCGCTGCTGGTGACCCGGTCGGCTTCGTCCGGCAGGAGTTCAGCCAGTGCCGCGAGCGCACCCTGGGCCTGGCCGATGGCGCGCATCTCCATCCAGTGCCCGAGCAACATGATGACGATCAGCAGCGACAGCTCCCACCAGACCTCGACGTCGAACAGGTCGAGGCTGGCGGTCCAACTGGCGACGAAGGCGACCGTGATGGCCATCCCGATCAGCAACATCATCCCGGGCTGACGCGCGCGGATCTCATGCCACGCACCAACCAGGAACGGGTGGCCGCCGTAAACGAAGATGACGGTGCCGAGTATCGGCCCAACCCATTCCACCCCGGTGAAGTGCAAGGAGTAGCCGAACCAGTCCATGATCATATGGCTGGTCAGCACCACGGGGATGGAGAGGAGCAGCGATAGCCAGAACCGGTCCCGGAACATGGCGGGGCTGTGCCCGGCGTGTTTATCGTGACCGCCGTGACCCGCGTGGCCGCCGTGACCCGCGTGGCCGCCGTGACCCGCGTGGTCGCCGTGACCCGCGTGGTCGCCGTGACCCGCGTGGTCGCCGTGGTGCTCGTGGCCCGCGTGGGTCTGGGTGTGACCACCGTGCTCACCATGGTGGCGTTCACCGTGCACGTGCTCTGCCATTGGAACCTCCCGTCGCTATTTATACCCCCTACGGGTACCTAGTAACAACCGGGATGCCGATTAATTCCTGGCCCAACAAGACTTTTCAGCGGGCGGCGGCGGCCCGGGGGCGCTTTGTGGTGCGCCGAGCGCCAGGGCTTGGTGCGCTGAGCGCTGGCCTGCGTGCCCGTTATGTGCCCTTTGTGGAGGCGCTCAGCGCACCATCCTTCAGCGTCCGGCGTCGACGGTCGGCGAACTGTCGGTCACGCAGACGTAGTCCGGATAGGCCCGCGCTCAATGCCTGGGCGGCATGTTTCCACCACCGAAGCGAAATCGGGTCACCAGCTGGTGGGAACCGGCATCCCCTCGGTGTACCCGGCCGCGGTCTGCACCCCGACGACGGCCTGCTCGTGAAACGCCTCCAACGTGTCCGCGCCGGCGTAGGCGCACGCGCTGCGCACGCCGGCGACGATGTCGTCCAGCAGATCTTCCACGCTGGGCCGCTCCGGATCCAGGTACATCCGGGCGCGGGAGATACCCTCGCCGAACAACCCCTTCCGGGCCCGCTCGAATGGGGTGTCGTCGGCGGTGCGGGCCTGAACCGCACGGGCCGACGCCATCCCGAAGCTCTCTTTGTACAGCCCGCCGTCGTGGTCACGCTGGGCGTCGCCCGGAGACTCGTACGTACCCGCGAACCACGAGCCGATCATGACGTTCGACGCTCCGGCGGCCAGCGCCAGCGCGACGTCGCGCGGATGGCGGACACCGCCGTCGGCCCACACGTGCTTGCCGAGGGCACGCGCCCGTTCGGCGCACTCCAACACCGACGAGAACTGGGGCCGCCCCACCCCCGTCATCATCCTCGTCGTACACATGGCGCCCGGCCCGACTCCTACCTTGACGATGTCGGCGCCAGCGTCCACCAGGTCGGAGACACCCTCGGCGGTCGTGACATTGCCGGCGGCCACTGGGACACCCGGATCAAGCTGGCGCACCGCACGCAACACCTCCAGCATGCGTTCCTGATGTCCGTGGGCGGTGTCGATGACCAACACGTCGACCCCGGCTTCCAGCAGCGCTTTCGCCTTGGTGGTGACGTCACCGCTGATACCGAGCGCCGCGGCGACCCGCAGCCGGTTCCGGGGGTCGACGGCGGGGGTGTACAGGCTGGCCCGCAACGCCCGCTGACGGGTCAATACCCCGACGATCCGGCCATCGTCGTCGACGACGGGCGCCAGCCGGTGTCCACCACCGTGTAGGCGGTTGTACGCCTCCTCCACACCGATGCCGTCCGGCAGCGCCAGCAGGTCGCTCGACATCACCCCTCGCACCTGGGTGAAGCGGTCGACGCCGTCGCAATCGGCCTCCGTGATCACCCCGACGGCCCGCCCGTCGTCGACCACGACAACCGCGCCGTGCGCCCGCTTGGGCAGCAGGTTCAACACCTCGCCGACGGTGCCCGCCGGGCTGATCCGCAGCGGCGTGTCATAGACGACGTGTCGCTGCTTGACCCAGCTGATGACGTCGGTGACCACGTCGACCGGGATGTCCTGCGGGATGACCGCGAGCCCACCGCACCGGGCGATCGTCTCGGCCATCCGGCGCCCGGACACCGCTGTCATGTTCGACGCGATCACCGGGATGGTGGTGCCACTACCGTCGACCGTTCCGAGGTCGACGTCCAGCCGTGAGGCCACGCTGGAACGGCGCGGCACCATGTAGACATCGCTGTAGGTCAGATCGTGTTCCGGAACGCGGTCGTGCAGAAACCTCATACGTACCCCCTGGTCGACGACAACTCCCAGGGTACGTTCCAACCACCGGCTCCACCGTTAGCGTCGTGTCACGCCTCGCCGCGCAGATGATCGACGGCCAACCGTGCGGCCCGGCCGATGACGGCGTCGGCGACCGGATTGCGGAACTCGCGCCCAGGCAGCCGCAGGTAGACGGCCACGGCGTACCGGCCACCATCGGGATACTCGACGACGCCGACCTCGTTGCGGACGTGGGACAGGGTTCCGGTCTTGCCGCTCACCGTGATCGTGTCGTCAGGAAACCCGGAGGTGAGCCGGTGCGGCCACACCTGCAACCCCATGATCCGCCGCGCTTCGGCACAGGCTTCCTCGGGCAGCGTCCGCGGCCGCCACAGCTCGGTGAGCAGGGCTGTGGTCTCCCGCGGGGTGGACCGGTCCGTCTGCTCGGGGTCGAGCGCGCGCAGGCCGAGCAGCTTCTCGTCCGGTACGTCCGACAGCATACTCAGCAGCTGGCCGACGTCGTCGCTACCCGTGAGGTCTTCGGCCATCGTGCGGAAGAGGGCGTCACAGCTGTACATGGCGACCGTCTGCTCCAGTCCCAGCGTGCGCAGCCGGTCGTTGATCGCCTGCACACCCAAGAAGTCCATGAGGACGTCGGTGGCGTGGTTGTCGCTCACGCTCATCATCAGGTACGCGGCGTCGCGCAGGGACAGCTCGGTGTCGTCGAGCATGACCGAGAGCCCGGTGGGGCCGAGCGAGCGGTCCCCGGCCGGGATACGAATCCGGTCGGTCAGCCCGAGCGAACCCTCGGCGCTGCGGCAGCACAGTTCGAGCAGAATGTAGATCTTGAAAACGCTCGCGGTGACCACCGGCGTGTCCGGTGCGAGCCCCACCTCGGCACCGCTGTCGATGTCGACCGCATGCAGATACCCGGTGACTCCGGCGTCGGCGAAGGTGTTCTCCAGGCGGGTGGTGACACCGGGGTCGGTGTGGACGCTCATGGGCTGCTCACCTTTCGTTTTAACGGGACGGACTAGCCCGACGGGACGGACTGGCCCGACGGGACGGACTGGCCTGACGGGACGGACTGGCCTGACGGGACGGACTGGGCATGGTCGCCGGAGATTCGCGGGATGGCCGCGAGCAACCGCCGCGTGTAGTCGTGGCGTGGTTCCGCGAACAACGTATCGACGTCGGCCAGCTCGACGATCTCGCCCGCGTACATCACCGCCACGCGATCGCAGACCTGCCGCACCACGGCGAGGTTGTGGCTGATGAACAGGATCGACAGGCCCAGGCGGGCACGCAGATCGAGAAGGACGTTGAGCACAGCGGCTTGCACCGAGACGTCCAGCGCCGAGACGACTTCGTCGGCGACGACGACGTCCGGCTCCAGCGCGAGGGCACGGGCGATGTTCACCCGCTGCCGCTGACCGCCGGAGAGCGCGTGCGGGAACACGTCCAGGAACCCCGCGTCCAGGCCCACCGACTCCAGCAGCTCGGCGCATCGGCCGGCGATGTCGCTGGACGGCACGAGCCGATGGACCCGGAGAAGCTCCGCGAGCATGTCGCGCACCCGGAGCGCGGGGTTGAGGGCGGATGCCGGGTCTTGGAAGACCATCTGCACGCGGCGGCGATCCGCGCTGGAGCGCCGGGTGCCCACGGGGTGGCCGTCGAGCAGCACCTCACCTGCCGTCGGGCTGTACATCCCGACGACGCACCGGGCCAACGTGGACTTTCCACAGCCGGACTCCCCCACCAGGCCGACGATCTCGCCCCGGCTCACGGTCAGGTCGACGCCTGCGACCGCCACCTGGGTCCGGGCGGCCCGCGCTCTGCCCCGTAGCCCTGGCAGCCGGAATTCCTTGCGCAGGCCGCGCAGCTCGATGGGTGGGACGTCGTTGGAGCTCACCGGCTCACCCCGCTCTCGGCGCCCCGGTCCGGCAACCCGGTGGCGGCATGGATACACGCTGAGCCGCGCTCACCGTCAACCGGCAGCAGCGTGGACGGAAGCGACGCGCACGAATCGTCGGCGACCGTACATCGGGTCCGGAACCGGCAACCGGACGGCGGCCGGAACCGGTCGGGCAATTCGCCGCCGATCGACACCGGCGGCTGACGAGGTCCGTCGATGGCCGGCAGCGACCGCAACAGCGCCGCGGTGTAGGCGTGCCGCGGATCGGCGAACACCGGGCCGATCGGGCCCATCTCGACCAGCCGGCCGGCGTACATCACCAGCACCCGGCTGCACAGCTGCCGGACCACGGCGAGGTCGTGGCTAACGAAGATCATCGCCGCTCCGGACTCGTCGCTGGCCCGGCGCAACAGGGCCAGGATCTGGTCCTGAGTGGTGACGTCGAGCGCCGTCGTCGGCTCGTCGCACAGAATCAGCCGCGGCTGGCAGGCCAGGGCCATGGCGATCAGCACGCGCTGGCGCATACCCCCGGAGAGCTGATGCGGGAACTGGCGCAGCACCCGGTCCGGCTCCGCGATCTCTACCCGGGCCAGCAACTCCCGCGCGTGCGCCGACGCCCGCCGCCGGTTCCAGCCGAGCTGGATCCGCAACACCTCACCGATCTGGCCGCCGATTCGGCGGATCGGGTTCAGCGCCGTCATCGGGTCTTGGAAGATCATCGAGATCTCCCGGCCCCGGATCGGGGCGAGCTGACGTTCGGCCACTCCGACGAGCTCCCGTCCAGCGAAGCGGACGCTGCCGCTGACGGTCGAGCCGCGTGGCAGCAGACCCAGGATCGCGCGCATCGCGACGCTCTTACCCGACCCCGACTCGCCGACCAGGCCGACGGCCTCAGCGGCCGCCACGGCGAAGCTGACCCCTTCGGCGGCGCGGAGCGGCCCTTGGGGGGTATGCAGCGTCACGGCCAGGTCCGAGACCTCCAGCAGCGGTTCAGCGGACACCACCATCACCTCCGAGCCCGGTCGGTCAAGGCATCGGAGACCAACGCCAGCCCCAGACCCAGTACCACGATCGCCAGTCCGGGGGCCGCCGATAGCCACCAATGCGACGCCAGGAAGGCCTGTCCGTCGTAGATCATCTGACCCCATTCCGGAGTGGGTGCCTGGATGCCGATGCCCAGATAGCCCAGTGCCGCGATCGCCCCGATGATGATCACGATGTCGGACGTCATGTAGATCACGCCCTGGATCCACACGTTCGGCAGGACGTGGCGGAAGAGCACGCGGGGGTGTCCGAGGCCGGCCAGTCGAGCGGCCGAGGTGAAGTCCTGGTCCCTCACCACGAGCACGCTGGCCCGCACGAGGCGCGCGTAGGCGACCCAACCAGTGAGCGCGAGCGCCGCGATGATGCTTCCCGCGCCGGGCCCGAGCACCAGGAGCAGCACCAGCAGCAAGACGATGCCCGGTAGTGCCTGCACGACGTCCATCACCCGGGTGACGACGACGTCCACGGAGCGCCCCGCGTAGCCCGCCACCAGGCCCAGCACGGTGCCCAGCACACCCGCAGCGCCGGCGGCGGCCATCCCCAGCAGCAGATCGACGCGGCTGCCGTGCAGCAGCCGCGAGAGCACATCGCGGCCCAGGTGGTCGGTGCCCAGCGGATGGGATCCACTAGGTGCGGCCAGCGCGTTCGGCACGTCCTGGGCGAGCGGATCGTAGGGCGCCAGCCACGGCGCCAGGACCGCGGCCAGAATGTAGGTCCCGACGATCGAGGTTCCGACGATCAGGGCGACCGAACGACGGCGACGCCCCCTAGGCTCTTCGGCGCCGGCCGGCTCCGCCACGATGGCGGTCTCGACGGTACTCATCGCAGCGACACCCTCGGGTCGAGAAGTGAATAGACGACGTCGATCAGCAGGTTGACCAGCAGGATCGCTGCCGCACTGAGTAGCGCGATGCCCATCACCAGCGGCATGTCGTGCCGTTTGAACCCGTTGACCAGCAACTGCCCCACCCCCGGTATGGCGAACACCGACTCCACGATCAACGCACCGCCGAGGAGCGACACGAACACCAGGCCCATCAGCGTGACGGTGGGGATCGCGGCGTTCGGCAGGACATGCCGCACAACCAAGCGGACCCCGCGCAGCCCTTTGGCCCGGGCGGTGAGCACGTGGTCGGATTCCAGAACGTCGATGAGCCCACGCCGGAGGCTGCGGATCAGAATGGCCGACACGCTGATCGCCAGCGTCAGCGCCGGCAGGAACAGCGATCGAAGGGCACCGGCGAATCCCTCCTCGATGCCGCCGGCGGGGAAGAACGGGAACGTCAGCGCGAACAGGAACAGCAGCATCGCCCCGATCCAGAACCCGGGCATCCCGACGCCGATGAGCGGCAGTGCCCGGATCACATGGTCGATGGCGCGTCCCCGGAACGACGCGGCCAGCGTCGCCAGGGTCACGGTGCTCAGCGTGCTCAGCGCCACGACGTACACCGCCAGCTTCAGCGTCGCCGGCAGCGCGTCGCCGATGACGTCGACGACGGGCCGGCCGAACACCAGCGAGTCGCCGAGATCGCCGCGGATCAGCCGCCCCATGTAATCCACGTACTGGGCGACGACCGGCCGGTCGAGGCCGAGCTCCTGGTTCAAGGCGTCCACTTGCTGCTGCGTCGCCGTGATGCCCAGCATCGCCTCGGCCGGCCCGCCGGGAAGTAGTTGCAGCATCACGAACAGCAGCAAGCTGACACCCCACAGGGTGATGAGGACATAGCCGAGACGGCGTCCGAGATACCCGAGCCGCTGCATCCCGGACCGCCCTAGTTCACGACGACGGCGGCGTAGTCGATCGCGCCCGTCGGGTTGCGCGGTGCGACCGAGCCGACCGCCGGGCCCGTCCCGTACAGCCTGGTCGGACTGTACAAGCCGATCTGCGGGGCGTCCTCCGCGATCCGGGTGACCAGATCACGGTAGGTCTCCAACCGGCCGCCATCGGAGAAGTCGCTGTTGGACGCCTGCCACTCGGATTCCACCTCGGACATCAGCTGCGAGCCGGAGTAGAAGCCGTTGGTGGAGCCGTAGTACTGGAAGATCCCGCCGGCGTCGCTGCCGGAGATGATGGTCGCGATGGTCGCGTCCCAGTCACCGGCGTCCCGCTTGGCCTGTTGCGCGTCGCGGTCGAGCCCGTTGAGCTCCACGGTGATGCCGACGTCGGCGAGATTCGCCTGGACGACCTGGACGGCGGCGGTCACCGACGACACCGCGGGGTCGTACATCAGCTCGAACGTGAAGCCGTCCGGCGTCGCCGACCGAGCCAGTTCGGCAGCCGCCTCGGCCGGATCGAACGCCAGCCCGAACTCGGGCTCGTGTCCGCCCATGGCGGATGCGGCGATGAAGCTCCCGGCCGGCTGCCCGTAGCCGCGCAACCCGGCCTCGACGAGTGCGTCCCGGTCGATGGCCAGCGACACGGCCCGCCTGGCGTGGACGTCGTCGAACGGCGGCTTGGTCGTGTCGACGGTGACGAAGATGGCGGTGGGGTTGGGGAACTCGACCACATCCAGTGTCCCGTCGGCCTCGATGGTGGTCAGCTGCGCGTACGCCGGATCCTCGACGATGTCGACGTCACCGTTGCGAAGCTGCAGCATCCTCGTGTTCTCGTCCGGCACCGGCCGGAACGTCAGCCGGTCCAGCGCCGGTTCGTCGCCCCAGTAGTGCGGATTGGGTACGAGGACGACCTCGACTCCCTGGCTCCAGGTCTCCACCATGTACGGCCCGGTGCCGATAGGGGTGCGCCAGAACTCCTCGGGATCCATCCCGGCGAAGTCCTCGGGGATCACCGCCACCGGGTATGCGGCGAGATCCCAGATCAGCCCCGAGTTCGGCTCGTCGGTACTGAGCACGATGGTGTTCTCGTCCGGGGTCTCGATAGAGGTGATCGCCTGGTACAGCGCCCCCTGTAGCGGACCCTCCTGGGCGTTCTCGATGGTGAAGGCGACGTCCGCTGAGGTCACGGGCGCACCGTTGGAGAACGTGATGCCGTCCCGGATGGTGAACGTCCAGCTCAGCTGGTCATCACTGACGGTGTACTCCGATGCGACCCCCGGGACGAGGTCTCCCTCCGAGTTTCCCATGTACAGAGGCTGCGCGATCAGTTCATAGGTTTCCCAGCCCTCCCGGCTGGCCGTGATGGCATCGGCGTTCAGCGACTCCAGGTCGCGGGCTCGCGCCACCACGAGCTCGGAGCCGGCACCCGCATCGGCGCCTTCGCCATCGCGACCACCATCGCCGTCATCGCTGCCGCCGCCACACGCCGCGGCCATGAAGAGCACCGGAGCGCATAGGAGCACAAACCGCTTCGCTAGACCTCGCCCGGGCCGTTCTGGCCTCGGCACCTGCACTCGTCCTGGCATGCCGGAAGTCAACCGTGAATCCGGTCACCCGCACTTCATCGAGTTCACCAAGCCGGGACACTTACTTCTCGTCCAGCCCGACATCCGGGAGGCGGCCGACCGGCCGGCCACGGTCAGTCGCGGCGCAACGGCTCGTCGAGGGGCAGGATCCAGTCGGCGTGGCCCCACCAGACCAGGGGCACCGACGATAGGTCCACCGTGGGGTCGACGAGTGGGACCCGGGCGCGACCGTTCAGCGCCACCGACGTCTCGACCCTGACCTCCGCGCCGTCGTGCAGGTCGGACAGGAAGTGGGCGAACCGCGCCAGCCGTTCCGGGTGGCCGTACATCCGGAACTCCTGCTTCCAGCTCAGATACTCCGATGGGTCGGCCTGCCAGGTCCGTCCGTCGGCGGTCAGATAGAACGTGCCGGAGCCCTGCTTGTCGCGTAGCTTCATGTGCCAGGCGAAACGGTGTGCTTCCTCCGTCCAGTTGGGTGAGCCCGGAATGAGGTAGTGCCGTAATGGGGCCACGATCTGCACGACGGCCCACACCACCAGGAACGCCGCCAGCAGCCGGGAGATGGGGCGTGCTGTCCCCGTCGACGCAGGATCACGGGGCCGCGTCGCAGGCTCGTCAGGGGTGCGCCCGGTGACAGGCGTCGTCCTATCGACGTCCGCCGGGTCGGCAATGTTCACCGTCGTACCCGAGGCCGCCGTCGGAGCCGAGGCCGTCGTCGCACCCTGGGCCGTCGTCGGAGCCGAGGCCGTCGTCGGCGCGGTCTCAGCCGGCCGGCTACCCGCCCATCGGCGCCTGATCCACGCCCACGCGAGTTCGGGCCAGTCCGGCCGGAAGTAAATAGTGGTCGCGGCGATCATCGTCCAGGGGAAGATGTAGAGCCCGAACAGCCTCGCGTTCAGCAGGTGAAAACAGGTGGCGATGATGAACGCCGGCACCCGGGTGCGTCGATACAGCAGCAGCCACACGATGGCGAGGTCAAAGATCAGCGAGCCGTACGTCATGATCCAGATGACCGGCTCGTGCTCGAATAGCGGCCCGATGATTTCGATGTCGGTGCGGCGGTGCAGCCACATCCGTAGCGGCTCGCCCTGGAGCCAGTCGGCGTTGAGTTTGGCCACGCCGCCGTAGAAATACACGATGCCGAACTGGAACCGGATCAGCCACACCACCCACGACGGGACGGTGCGAGAGGCACGTTCGGGGCGTCGCCGGGCATCGACCGACCACCGCCGCTCGAGCGGCATGAAGATCATGAAGAACGACACGAGCGAGATCAGATACTCGTGGTTCTGGAAGAACGTCGAGTCGATCAAGAAGACGTACGTGTGCAGCACGAAGAAGGCCGCGATCGCGAACCGGTACCACAGCCCGATGGCGATCAGGACGGCCAGCAGCATCTTGATCACGTAGACGGCTTGGATGCCGACACCGGGCGGCGGCTCGATGAAGGTGAACCACGCGTACGAGAAATGGAACGACGTGTCGACGTAGTAATCGTGAACCAGATACGGCAGGTACAACCAGACGTTGACGAACATCGCCACGCCGAACGCGATGCGGAAGAACGCCGAGCTAGCACTGTTCACCGGCCGCGCGGCCGCCTCGCGGAAGGTGGCTCTCCTACGCGTCTCGGTCACCGTCACGGGACACGATCCTACGACGATCACTTCTGTCCGACGTGCACCGTGTCCGAAGTGATAACTCGCGCTCGCGCCACCGGGTTCTTTCGGCTACGACGTGAGCCGCAGCTCCAGCATCGCGGCGAACCGCGCCTCGGCGTCATCGAGGTCGATGCCCCCGATCTGGCTCAGCCGTCGCAACCGATATCGGAACGTGTTGGGGTGGACGTGCATCACCGCAGCCGCCCTGGCCACATCGCCAAAAGCGTCCAGCCACGCCCGCAGCGTCTCCACCATCTCGGCGCGGTGCCGCGTGTCGTAGGCGGCCAGTCGGGCCACCGGCCCAGTGAGCTGCTGCCGCTCCGCAGCCATCAGATCACCGAGTTCCAGCAGCAACGACGCCGTCTGCACGTCCTCGGCTCGCGCCACCCGCGAAGTGGACCGGCCGGCACGCAACACCCGCAACGTGCGGTCGGCATCAGCCCGCGAGCGGGGCAGCTCCGACGTATCAGCCACCACCCGCCCGATGCCCACGACGACGTCGCTGTGATCACCGATGCGCTCCAGGAACTCGTCGGCGATGGCCACCGCACGCTGATCCGTGGCTGGGCCATGACCCGACGACGGGATGACACCGTAGACGACACCACCCACCAGTGCCACCGCCGAACGCGGGTGCACCGCGGACAGGTGCAAGGCGAAGGCACCGTTGATGCGCTGCAATTGCGCCTCGAGGTTGGATGCGTCGTCGACACCGCGCAACGCCAGAGCCACCACACAAGATCGACCATGTTCTAGGCCCAACCGAGCAGCTGCGGCAGCCGCGTTCGGGCCACCTTCCAGCAGGCTGGCCACGAGTTCGGCGCGCAACCGCCGCTCGACGTCAGCGCCGGCGCGATGGCGCAACAAGTGCAACGCCACCAACTTGGCTGAGTCGACGAACGCCTGCTCACGCTCCGCCGACAGCGGCCCGCTCACCGCCGCCCACATAGAACCGAGCATCTCGTCGCCGGCCCGCACCCGGATCGCCACCCGCGGCAGCGCGACCGCGGGAACGTCGGGCAGGGTCACATAGACCGGCCGGTCCGAGCTGTAGAGCTGTCGAAAGATACCGGCCTGCTCCAGCTCACGGGTATAGCGCTCCGGGACCTGGCGGCCCAGCACGGTCTCCTTGCGGGAGTCGTCGGCACGGTCCTGGTTGGCCGAGAACGCCAACACACGAGAGTTCAGGTCCTCGATGGTGACCGGTGCGTCGAGCAAGGCCGACACGGCACCCGCCAGGGCGAACAGGTCGCCGGCGCCAGCACCGACCAGCGTCTCACCGTCGCCGTCGCCGAGGTCGTCAACGGCCAGCAGCGACCGCAGCAACGCTGACACCTGAACCCAGGAAGCGCCACGCGTCAGGCCGAACAGCACCACACCGGTGTCGGCCGCCGCCTGCAGGACCACTGGCGGCAGCTCGGCCGGGACGCGGACGACCAGGCCCACACCCTGCGCCTTGCCGATAGTGCGCAGGACCTCGGCGACTTCCTCCGGCGCCGACAGGCCGACGCCGAGCACGAGTGTGTTGTCCGTCAGCACCGGCGGATCGAGTGGATCGTAGATCACCACGCCGCCGACCTCGGTGCTCGGCTGGACCTCACCCGCCAGCACTTCAAGCAACGTGGAGCCGAGGTCGTCCAAGACTCGGCCGAGCGTCGCACGCGGTCTGTACACCATCGGCAGCACCCCTCGACCGTAGAAGCCCCCGGCCCGTCGAAGTTTGTCCGATCATACGAGAATCCCGACCGCCATAGGCCTCGCGGCCAAACCTCACCCCCGTTGCTGCACCTGATCTCCGTTATGTCACCTGATCTTCGTTTTGACGCCTGATCGTTTTCGTGGCGACGATCAGATGCATCCGTGATGGCGACGCTGCTGGTCAACGCGGTGCGGCGCATCTGGTCTCGTCTCGCGATTCGGACGACGAACGATCAGATGCACAAACCTGCCGCCCGCGTCGAGTTGTGCATCTGATCGGGCGATGGGCCGCTCACCCCCAAGGGGCGAAACGGGATCACGCTGCACATGTTGAGCACCCCGGCCGACCACTCTTCGACGGATCGCATCTAGCGACGATCAAGCGCATGACAGGTGGCGACGCTAGGGCACGACGAAGACCGGTGGTGCGCCAGCGTCGCCCCAACAACGCGCGCACCCAAGCATCGGCCGGCTCGCGGCGCGATCAGATGCACAACTCGACGCGGGCGGCAGGTTTGTGCATCTGATCGTTCGCCGTCCGAATCGCGAGATGCGTCCAGACGACGCTGCGACGCGTTGACCAGCAGCGTCGCCATCACGGATGCATCTGATCGTCGCCACGAAAACGATCAGGCGTCAAAACGGAGATCAGGTGCACTACAGGGGGAGCCAGTCCGACGAGGTGGTGCGGGCGTCGAGGATGTCGCGAACCGGTTGCACGCCGAGCCCCGGCCCGGACGGGACTGTCACGCAGCCGTCCGCATCCAGCCGGAACGGTTCGGTGATGTCCTCAGCGTAGTAGCGGTCCGACGCCGATGTGTCGCCCGGCAGGGTGAACCCCGGCAGCGCCGCCAGCGCGATGTTCGCCGCCCGGCCCAGCCCAGACTCCAGCATCCCCCCACACCAGACGGCGACCCCGTGGGCGACGCAGACGTCGTGGATGCGGCGCGCCTCCAGATACCCGCCGACGCGACCAGGCTTGATGTTCACTACCCGACACGCGCCAAGCGCGATCGCGTCGGCGGCGTCTTTGGCCGACTCGATCGATTCGTCGAGGCACACCGGGGTACGCAGCAGTCGGGCCAGTTCGGCGTGCTGGCGGAGGTCGTCCTCGGCCAGCGGTTGCTCGATCAACAACAGGTCGAAATCGTCCAGACGGGCCAGGGTGACCGCGTCGGCGAGTGTGTAGGCGGCATTGGCGTCCACCTGGAGCAGCAGGTCGGAGCCAAAACGCTCGCGCACCGCCCGCACCGGCTCGACGTCCCACCCGGGCGCGATCTTCAGCTTGATGCGTACATACCCTTGTTCGACATACTCGGCAACGGCGTCGAGCAGCTGCGGCACGCTGTCCATGATGCCCACGGAGACGCCGGCGGGGACGCGGTCCCGCACCGCCCCGAGGAACGACCCGAACGACTCACCACGCTCCCGCAGCCACACGTCCAGCAGCGCCGTCTCGACCGCCGCCTTCGCCATCCGGTGGCCCTTGAACGGCTCCAGCACCCGGGCGACATGCCGTGGATCCAGGGATACCTGCGACGCCAGCGCCGGCAACAGGAAGCGGCGGATCACCTCCGCGGCGCCGTCGACGTACTCCGAGGAGTACAGCGGCTCGGACATCGCCACACATTCGCCCCATCCTTCGGCGTCGGCCGTCTCGGCCCGGACCAACAGGACGTCTCGTTCGTGCTCAACTCCGAACGACGTCCGGAACGGCGCCTTCAGCGGCATCGACACCCGGCGTAGCTCGAATCCATTGACCTTCACGAGGAGATCCCCTCCACCACGTAGTAACCAGACCGGGCGAACCCGGTGACGGCAGCACCCTTCTCCAGCAAGCCGCCGAGCACGTCTCGCACCGCCGAGCGCCACTCTCGCGCTCGGCCTGGGTCCGCACCCCGCAGCGCTTCGATGTCCGGTGGCACCCGCACGAGGACGGTGTCGGCCCGCCCCCAGGCCGCGCCCGGCGTAACCCGCGGGCCGCCGGTGTCGGCGACGTCGAGCGCCACCACCGCGCCGGCAGCGACCAGCTCGGCCACGTCGGCCTCGCGCCGGTCACCGGCACAACTGTCGATCACCGCCGGATGGGCCAGCTGCCAGGCGACCAGCAGCCGGTCGCTGCCCTGCCCGCCGTTGATGGCGTCGTCGATGTCGCCATAGAAGTCGACCAAGTATTCGCGGGGCCGGGCGCCCAGCTTGACCAGATTGAAGAATGCGTTGCGCCGGACCAGCGGATCGTACGTCCAGGTGATCTCGGTCAGGCCACGCTCCAGGGCCCACGCTCGCTGGTGCAGCTTCAGGGCGAAGCCGACGCTGCGGCCACGGGCGGCCCCGGTGACGCCGGCGATGTGCGAGTGCAGACCGACGCCGGGCGGCGCGGCGAAGAACCCGATGCACGCCCCCACGGGCTGGTCGTCGATGAAGGCACCAGCCAGGTAGTTGCCGCTGTGGCTCATGGCACGGGCGTGTTCGACCGTCATCAGCGGGCTGCCGGAGTCTGGCTGCCAGACCTCGTCGAACAACGCCACCATGCCTCGCACGTCGGCCAGCCCGTCCAGGATCCGCACGTTTACCCCAGACCGCCGCGCAGCCGCATCGGCTACGTGGAAGGCGGTCGTCGCCACAGTGTTCACCGTCATGTTTCCCACGGTGCCGGGCCGTCGCTCGTCGGTCATGGTTGCCTCACCCGATCCTCGCCATGCTATTTCGTCGCCATCGACGACTACGCCTCCGGCCACGGCTCACGCTCGCGGACGGGGCGACGGGGGACACGGTCACCCGGCCCACCGTCGCCATCGCGATCGATGAGGTCTGGCCATCTTCACCCGTCAGAACCAGCTGGCGGGTCATCCGATCGACCAACCCCCGCGCCCGATGTTGGTGCCTTTGACCGAGTGTGCGCCTGAACGGCCCTCGTCGGTCCACGCAGCCGGACCTACTCGTAGAGCCGGACAGTCGGAGGCGCGATGCGGCCGGCGAGCAGCCGGAGGTCCACTCCGTCCAGGAACCACGGCGCCACCGAGTTGACGATCGGCACCACGTCCGCCTCGGCGATCAGCACACGCTCAGCGTCTTCCCAGAAGGTGCAGCCTTCCTCGACGGGAAGTTGGGCCGCCTGGGCGGTCAACTGCTGGTATTCGTCGTTGTCGAGGTGTGCGAAGTTGGTCCCGTTCGGCGGTCCCTCTCCCGAGAGTAAGGGCACGAGCTGACTCGGGAACGCTACGGTCAGCCGGATCAGCGCGGCATCCCAGTCGCTCGTACCGAACAACACCTCGTTGATCTGCGCGGTGGTGATCGGTTGCAGGGTGACGTCGACACCGATCGCCGCCCACTCCTGGGCCAGCAGCTCGGCCCCACTACTGACCCCTGCGCCGTCCTCGGGTATGTGCAGCAACGACACCTCCAACCGTTGGCCGTCCTTGGCCCGGACGCCGTCCGGCTCTACGGTCCAGCCCGCGGCGTCGAGGGCGGCCGCGGCAGCATCCGGGTCGTACTCCGGGAGAACGCCTGCGACGGTGTCAGCGGGGCACGGCCTCGGATCGAGCACGCCGAGGTTGTCGGGAGGAGTCCCACGGCCATCGGTCAGCACGGCCCCCAGGGAGGCCAGGTCGACGGACCCGGCCAACGCCTGGCGAACCGCCGGGTCACTGCCTGGGCGACTGTCGCCTTGATTGAACATCAACTCCGAGAACAGCGACGACGTGTCCAGCGACGCCATACCTGCCTGTTCGAGCCGTTCGACGTCCGGCCCCTCCACCAGGACGGCACTGAGCTCACCGGACAGGAACATGTTCACCGCCGTCGCTTCGTTCGCGACAACCCGCAAGGTGACCTGCTCAGGGGTACCCGGGTCGGACGCCGCCGCCCCGGCCGGGCCCCACGCGTAGTCGTCCCGCCGCTGGAACGTGTAGCGGTCGCCGGGAACGGACTCGATCAGCTCGAACATGCCGGTGCCCGCGGATCCTTCGGCGAGTATCGACCGGTCGGCATTTCCGGCCGCGCAGACGATCTGCATCATCCCAGTACCTTGCAAGAGGAACGGATCTGGATGGGCCGTGGTGAGGGTCACGGTACCGGCGTCGTCGTCGGCGCTCGCCTCCAGACCGGGCTGCACAAAGATGCCCAGCTGTGGGGACTGGTTCGCCGGATCGGTAACGAAGGCGAAATTCTCGGCGACGTCGGAGGCGGTCAACGGGGTCCCGTCGGCACAGGTGACTCCGTCCTTCAAGGTGTACGTCAGAGAGTCGAGATCGACCTCCCACGACTCCGCCAGGTACGGCTCGATGGTCCCGTCCTCAGCGATGAACACGAGTGAGTCGTACATGAACGTGGTCACCCACCGGGTCAAGCCCAGGATGGTCATCTGCGGGTCCAGGTTGCCCGGATCGTTGGCGATCACGGCCTGGAAGGTGCCGTCGGTGACGGGGGTGCGGTCCGCCCCGTCGTCAATCCCGCTCCCGTCGGCGACATCCGCGTCGTCTCCGCTACCGCGAATATCCGGGTCGTCGGAGCCGCCGCAGCCGGCCAGAAGTAGCACCGCCCCGGCCGAGAATACAGACAAGTCACGTGCGCGCATCATTACCCCTCTCTTCGTAGGTGGTCGACGGCGATCCGGGCGGCGGTACCGATAGCGGCATCGACGCGAGGCAGGCGCTCGTCGAGAGTGTCGGCACGGGTGAAAACGGCGACCGCCTATTGCCGGCCGTCGGGGTAGCTCACTACTCCGGCCTCGTTGCGCACCGCGGGCAGTGTGCCGGTCTTGGCTGCCGGCCGCACGTCTCCGGGGGACCCGGAGGTCAGCCGATGCGGCCAGATTTGGTGCGCCATGATCGTTCGCACCTGTTCACACGCCTCTGGTGGTGCGGCCGTGTCCGTCCAGATGGCGGTCAGCAGTGCGGTCACCTCCCGCGTGGTGCGTTCAATGGGGTCAAGCCGGCCAGCGGCCACGTCCCGGGCATAGGCGACCACAATCGGGATCTTGAATACCGACGCCAGCACCACAGGGGTGTCGGCGTCGACGCTCACCTGGGCGAAGGTATCGGCGCTGGGCGCAATGGGCTGGGCATGCACGAACCCCGTGGCCCCGGCGGCGCGAAGCACCTCACGGATCTGCTCGCTGACCTCGCCCATGTCAGCGGTCCACACGAGGGACGGCCCGCCCCTGGTGCAGGAACCGAGCACGGCCGGCATCGTCGAAGCTGACGAACGCGGTGGGCTGATTGATGCCCTCCTGTGGCTCGCGGGAGACGAAGGTGTCGTCTTTCAGCCGCACGATCTCGTAGCGCCGTTTGTGTTGTCCGGCCTCGGCAAGGACGCCGCGCGGCGTGACGGTCTGCCATAGCCGGCCCTCGGCGTCGGCCTCGATGTCGTGGACCACGACGTCGGCTTCGTAGCGACCCACGTAGCGGCTCGGTTCGGTGACTGGTTCCGGCTCGGCCGGAGGCTTCGGGGTGGCCGGGATACGGACGCCCGCCAGCTCGTGCAGCGCGTCACCGATGACGTTCTCGAACAACGGCATCGGATTGCCGCCATTGGTGAGCACCGCGACGGCGACGTTGGCTTCCGGCACGATCCGCAGGAAGGCAATTTGGCCGATGGTGCCACCGTCGTGCCCGATCACCATTCCGCCGGGCCAGTCGAATATCTCCCAACCGATGCCCCACGCGTCACCCATCATGCCCAGGTAGGGCAGTTCGACCTGACGTTCCTGCATAGCGCGGACCGCGGCGTACGACGTCACCGTGGTGCCGTCCGGCGTCGTCCCGCCGGCCAGGTGCATCTGGGCGAACCGGACGAGCTCGGACGCGCTCATGGCCAGCATCGAGCCGGCCGGCGCGTTCGACGCGGCCAGCGCCCAGACCGGTGCCGGGATCGGATCGGCGCCTGGCGCCGGTTCGACGTGCCCGACGGCCGCGCGGCGCAGAATCGCCTCGTAGGCGTCGGTGGCGGCGTGTTGAAGGCCGAGCGGGGCGAGGAGATGTTCCCGCAGCGCTGCGCCATACGGCTTGCCTCGGAGCACCTCGACGACCCGCCCCAGCACCACATAACCGGCGTTGTTGTAGGAGAACCGCTCCCCCGGCGGGAACAACTGCGGGACATTGGTGATGGTGTCCAGGTACTTCTCGACGGCGTCGTCGCCGCGTCCGGTGTCGGTGAAGATGTCGCCTTCGAACCCGCTGACGTGGCAGGTCAGGTGGCGTACCGTGATCCGGGCGCTGGCGTCCTCGTCGGCCACCCGGAACTCGGGCAGGTAGGTGCGCACTGTTGCGTCGAGGTCGAGCAGCCCCTCATCGACCAGCTGCATCACCAGGTTGCTGGTCCACACCTTGGTGATCGACCCCACCTGGAAGATCGAGTCCGCAGTGACCTCCACCCCGGTCGCCTTGTTGAGGACACCAGTGGCCGCTGTTGTGATCTCGTCGCCGGCGAGAACGGCGGCTGTCGCACCCGGCACCTTATGTTCGGCGGCCAGCGTCGCCAAACGATTGGGAAGCCAGTCACGGACCTGATCAAGTGCGCTGCTCATGTCGCCCTCCTCGGAACCGGGAAAACACCAACGTAGAAGCGGCGAGCCCAGCCACGATATGTACGTTGGGCCGAACAGTGAGGCCGCAGCGTGGTTCAGTTCGCCCACGAAGCTGCCTGCTGGCTCAGAGTTGCGGATGGGCCGGCGAATCGGCGCCCGTTCGCAACTCTGAGCCAGGAGGCGGGTCAGGCGCTGCGTCGATACGTCCGCGATTCCCGATACCAGCGGTAGGGCGCAGGGCGCACCGAACGCGTGCCGATGAACGCCCGGAACCGTGCTCCCAGTAGCCGTCGGTCATGCCGGGCGTCCTGCCATCCGTACCTGGCGATCTCGAAACCGGCCTCACGCAAGCGCCATTCACGTTCACGCTGCTCACCGACAATCCGGCCGGCATCGAGGCGGTTGTTGTACTTCTTCGCGCCGTCGCCCTCGAAGATCAGCCACCTGTCGTCGAGCAGGTGATCGGGACGGTAACGGAGCTCGCCAAGGTCGATCCACGCGTTGGACACCGGGACCGGCAGGTCCTCCTCGATGAAGGTCAACCGGCCAAGGGACTCGAGGGCGCTTTCCGCGTATGGATCGGCGTGGTCGAGTACCCACGCCGCCCCGGTACTCCCTGACCAGCTGCTTTGGAACTCAACAACGGCCTGGAGTTGTGTCCGGCTGACCATGGTCGACAAGGCGGCGTCCGCAACCACCAGCGCGCCAGCTCGGGGCGAGGTTCGAGCCACGTCCACGACCGTCCGCGCCGGCGAAGTCACCCGGGTGCCGCGCACCACCACCCGGTGCTCGAGCGGCAGCGCGGCTACCCGGACCTGTCCGAATGTCGAGTTCGTCGCAGACCCGGCGCCGGGCGGTACCACAGCCGTGGGCAATTCTGGTGGTGCACTGATGGTCGGCAGGTTGAGAATCGCCACCGCGGACCAGCCGGATGCGTGTGTATGAGGACCGCACGCGAGGATGAAGGCGCGGGAGCGCAGCGCGAACGCCGGCCACGGGGCGGCGTCGGCCAACTGCTGCGCGCTGGCATACACGCCGTTGGCCAGCCGGACCAGCAGCCCAGCCCGGAGCAGATGGTGTAGCCGCCACCTGGTGACCCCGTTGGTCTCGGCCCCCCGCAGGGTCAGCAGGCCGTCACCAGCGGCGAGCAGACACTCGACGTCATGGGGCAACGAGGTGATGCGGGCGGGCATCTCTCCATCGTTGGTGCCCACCCCGGGCCGCGGAAGACCGCAATAACAAGGTGTGGATAACCCGCGGTGCCGTCCACCCGCCCGGCCAAGCATGCTGGCTCAGAGTTGCGGATGGGCCGGCGAATCGGCGCCCGTTCGCAACTCTGAGCCAGGACGTTCAGCCGACGACGAGCAGCCGCCGCAGCAAACCCTCGAGCAGCGCCGCCCGCGCCGGCATCTCCTCGACGACGACGTGTTCACCGGGCGCGTGGGCGTTCCCACCGACCGCACCAAGCCCGTCTAAGGTGCGGGTGCCAACACCGGCGGTGAGGTTGCCGTCAGAGCCGCCACCCACGTGTGCACTACCCAGCGCCGCGAGTCCGAGTTCGCCAGCCACCTTCTCGGCCAGCGCATACAGCTCGGCAGACGCGGTGGGTTCCAACGGCGGGTGGGCGGGGCCGTCGGTCACCTCCAGCCGGGCGTCGTCGAGCCGCGGCTCCAACGCATGGATCGCGGCCCGGATCCGGTCCTGTTCGGCCACGCTGGGCACCCGCACGTCGACATGGACCGACGCCTCGGCAGGCACGGTGTTGGCCGCGGTGCCCCCGCTGATCAGCGACGGCGTCACGGTGGCGCCCTGCGGCCCGGCGTCCAGTGCGGCCAACGCCAGCACCTGGTGGGCCAGTTCGACGGTGGCGTTCACTCCGCGCCACGGCTCGAGCCCGGCGTGCGCGGCACGGCCATGGACCCGCAGCACATACTGGGAGATACCTTTCCGGGCCGTCTTCAGCAAACCGCCGTCGGCGCTGCCCTCCAGTACGAGGGCGGCCCGGACCCGCCGGGCCTCGTCCTGGATGAGCTGCCTCGACGTCGGCGCACCCAGCTCCTCGTCGGCGCTGACCAGCACGGAAATACCGTCGGGCGACGGGAGTGCGGCCACCGCGTGGAACAGCTGCACCAGGCCGGCCTTCATGTCGAAGCAACCTGGCCCGTACGCCCGGCCGTCCTCGACCCGCCACGGGTGCTCAGCCAACGAGCCCACCGGCCACACGGTGTCGTGATGCCCCAGGAGCAGCACCTGGTCACCGGCGCCGAACCGCCACCGCAGGTGTGGCCGCCCGGACAGCTCGATCCGTTCCGGTTCCACGCCGGTGAGCCGGGTACCGAGTTCGGCGACCACATCGGCGCTGCGCGACAGCGCGGCCAGGTCCGACGACGGCGACTCACAACGGACCAGCCGTCCGAGGTCGTCGACCATCACGTCCACGTTTATGCCCGACACGGCGGCTCAGCCGGCACGCTTCGGCGTGGCCCGCACCCCGAGGTGCATGTACGGCGAACCATCATCGAGCGTGTAGAACGTCACCGGTGTCCAGGTCTGCGCACCCGGAGCCCGCATCACGTACAGGCCGTCGCGGACGGGCACCAGGTCGAACTCCTTGACCTCCTCGTCCAGGCCCATCGGACGCTGGTCGACCACCATCCGCAGGTGCCCGCCACCGGTGCGCTCGCTGACCTCCAGCCGGATAGACGTGCGCTCGTAGGTGCCAACGTGGGGGGTGATGTCCACCTCGACCGGTTCGGCCGGCGGCTGCAGCGGGGTCGCCATCTCTACCCCGGCCAGCTCCCGGAACACCTCACGGATCAGCGTCTCGTAAAGGTCTCGGGTGTGCCCGCCGTTGGTCAGCAGCGTCACCGCGATCCCTTGCTCGGGCAGGAGTCGCAGGAACGCCGATTGCCCGATGGTGTTGCCGTCGTGCCCGATCAGCCGGGTGCCGTTCCAGTCGAGCCGGAACCAGCCGATTCCCCACGAGTCGGCCAGGGTGTACGGGTCGGGCAGCCGGACCTGGTCCTCCGGCATCGCCGCCACGGCCGCCTCCGACAGCACCCGGGTGCCATCCGCGGCCAGCCCCCCGTTCAGGTGCATACGGGCGAACGCGAGGACGTCGCCCACCGTCGACGAGATCAGTCCGGCCGGGCCCACCGACCGGGGCAATACCCACACCGGTGCGCGCCGTGGTTCCTCGTCGCCTTCGTGGACGTGCCCGACGGCGGTGCGGTGCAGCAGTGCGTCTTCAGCCAGGGTGACCGTGTGCTGTAGTCCCAGTGGTGTGTACAGCAGGTCGCGCATGGCGTCGTCCCACGTCTGCCCGGTGAGCTTCTCGATCACCCGGCCGGCGATGGTGAACCCGGCGTTGCAGTACGACCACGTGGCACCCATGGGATGGTTCAATGGCAGTCCGGCCAGGGCCGCGACGTACCGCTCGAGGCATTCCTCGCCGCGCCCGAAGTCTTGGAAGAAGTCGCCGTCGATGCCACTGGTGTGGGTGAGCAGGTGACGCATGGTGACTGTCCTGGCCACCTCCGGATCGGCTAACCGCAGCTCCGGCAGGTACGTGACCACGGGCTCGTCGAGGTCGAGTTTGCCGGCGTCGACGAGCGCCATCACCACGGTGGCGGTCCACACCTTGGTGACGGATCCGATCTGGAAAAGAGTGTCGGTGGTGACGTCGACACCGGTCTGGACGTTGGTCACGCCATGGGCGACCTCCAGCGTCTCGTCGCCGCGGGCGATACCCAGGGTCGCGCCGGGCACCTTGTATCGTTCGGCTAGCTCGCTCAGGCGCCGCTGCCAGTGGTTGTGGTCGAGAGCGACGGTGCTCATCGGCCCCTCCTTGGGCGTCGTGGTGGTGTGGCGGGTGACCCAGTCGACGATCCGGCGGGAATAATCCAGCCGGTGCGACGGCGGGCCGTCGAGTATGAACAGGTGTGACCCACCCGGGTAGAGAACCAGCTCGGTCGGGACACCCCGGTGCCGCAGCGCCGCGAACCACAGGTCGGCCTGCCCCACCGGGCAGCGATCGTCGACCAGGCCGTGCAGGATCAGGGTGGGTGTGTTCACCTGGGCCAGGTTGGTGGAGGGCGACATCTGGGCCAGCCGTTGCGCATCGTCGTACGGCAGCGCTCCCAGCTCCACCTCGATGAACAACGGCCCCACGTCCGATGTCCCGGCCATCGTGGCCAGATCGGAGACAACACCACCGGCGACGGCCGCGGCAAACCGGTCCGTCCGGCCGGTGAGCCAGCAGGTCATGTAGCCGCCATAGCTATAGCCGGAGAGCGCCAGCCGGTCCGGATCGGCGACCCCATCGGCAACGAGCTGGTCCACGGGCTCGAGGAAGTCGCGTTCGTCGGCTGTACCCCATCCACCTATGGCCGCGGTGTAGAACTCCTCCCCGTAACCGTCGCTGCCCCGCGGGTTAAGCAGCAGCACCGACCACCCGGCGGCGGCTAACAGCTGGTGATAGAGGTGTGCCGGGTCCGGGACCGGGCTCCACGCGTTGTGCGGGCCGCCGTGGACGTCCACCAGCAGCGGTCCGGGCCCGACGGTGGCGGGGTCGCGGAGCAACCACCCGTGCACCTCGGTGCCGTCGGAGATGGTGAACACCCGTTCCTCGGCGGTGATGAGGTCGACTCCGTCGAGCCGGTAGTCGGTCAGTGCGGTCTCGGTGCCGGTGTCGAGGTCGACGACGGCCACCTGCCCGTACGAACGTTCGTCGGCGACCACGATCGCGGCCCGGCCGGATCCAGCAGCAACGGAGAGCCCGGACACCACCCGGGTAGCGCCACCAGCCACCAGCTTCGGCCGCCCGCCGGTGGCGTCGACGCTGAACACGTGGGTGCAGCCGCGGTCGCGGGCACAGAACATCACCGTAGAACCGTCCGGCGTGTACTGCGGCAGCCCACCTGGGTAGCCGGAGCCACCGGGCATCACATTGCGGTCGAAGTCCGCCGTGAGCTCAACCGTCGGGCCACCGTCGACGGGGATCCGGAACAACCGTAGATGGCCGGAACGGACCTCCGCGGAGGCGACCACGAGCAGCTCGTCTCCACTCGGTGCCCACGTCACGGGGCCGGCCATGCCGTGTTCGCCGCCCACCAGACGTGGTGTGGCCGCGGCGTCGTCGACTTCGACGATGTGCACCGCCGACACTCCGGTCTGGTCCGCGTCGGGTGCTGTCGCAGCGGAGAACGCGAGCCGCTGCCCGTCCGGCGACCATGCTGGTGCTCCGGCGTGCCAGTCGCCCCGGGTCACCTGCCGGGTCTCGCCCGTTCCGACGTCGACGACGTGGATGTGTTGGCGGATCCCGCGCAGCAGCCCGGCGCCGTCGGCGCGGTAGCCGAGGCGGTTGATCACGATCGGGGCATTGGCGCGGCGCTGGCGGGCCGCCTCGTCTTCGTCGGCCGCCGCGAGAGTGTCGACGGCGGCGGTGAACGCGATCCGGCGGCCATCGGGGCTCCAGACCGGCGGGCCCGCACCGGACGGCAGCGACGTCAACGGCGCCGGCTCACCCCCGGCCACCGGCAGCAACCACACCTGGGGCGGCCCATCCGCGGCGCGTAGAAAGGCGATGCTGGCCCCATCCGGCGACCACACCGGTGCGGTATCCCCCGATCCCGTGGTCAGCCGCCGCGGCGCCCCTCCGGTAGCCGAGACCAGCCATAACGCCGTGTGATTCGTATCCGCGGCCCGGTCCGCGGTGGTCAAGACGTACGCGATAGCGCTTCCGTCGGGAGAGATGGCCGGTTGACATGGGATCGCCACGTCGAACAGGTCCTCCTCCACGAAGTGGCGGGTCATGGGATGGATACCTCCAGATCCGCGGCGAAATGGCAGGCCGCACGGTGGGGTCGAGTATCGGCGCCGGTCATGGGGTCATCCTCGGCGCAGATCGTGCGCTCGGGGAGAACGAGCGGGCCGTAGGGACAACGCCGATGGAAGGCGCAACCCGACGGCGGATCGTGGGGCGACGGCGGCTCACCGTCCAGCTCCGAGCGATCCGCCGGCACGGCATCGTCGAGTGACGTGCCGACCCGGGGCGCGGCGTCGAGCAACGTCTGCGTGTAAGGGTGCCGGGGCGCGGACAATACCTCCGCGGCCGGACCGAACTCGACGATGCGGCCCAGGTACATGACCGCGATGAGGTCGCTGACGTAACGGACCACAGACAGGTTGTGGGAGATGAACAGGATACTCAGGCCGAGCCGTCGCTGCAGGTCACGGACCAGGTTGAGCACCGCCCCCTGGACGGACACGTCCAGCGCCGAGGTGATCTCGTCGGCCAGGATCACCTCGGGCTCCGCGGCGAGTGCCCGGGCCAGCGCCACCCGCTGACGCTGGCCCCCGGACAACCCGCCCGGCAGCGAACCGGCACGGGAGGCGTCGAGCTCCACCAGCTCCAGCAGGCGGGCGACCTCGGCCCGGCGCTCCTTGCGGCCGCGGCCGCGCGGCATGGCCTCGGCGATGGAGTCGCCGACGCTCATCCGCGGGTTCAGGGACGAGTACGGGTCTTGGAACACCATCTGCAACGTGCGGCGCCCGCGGGTGCGGCGCACCGGCCGGCCGTCCAGCAGGATCTCCCCACCGGACTCAGGGACGAGGCCGACGGCCGCTTTGGCGAGTGTGGACTTGCCCGACCCGGACTCGCCGACAAGTCCGACGACCGACCCCGCCGGTACGGTAAGGTCGACCCCGTCGACGGCGGTGACGGTGCCGTGGCCGGTGCCGAACCGGACGGTGACATCACGAAACTCGAGCTCTTTCATGGTTGTCCTCCCGTACGGGTCGGCACGTCGACGGCGGGTTCGGCACCGGCCAGCGGGCTGGGCGCCACCGGTCCGCTCTGCGGATGCCAGCAGGCGGCGCGCTGCCGTGGTGCCACGTCCTCCAACACTGGAGGCGCGGTACAGGTGTCGTCGGCGAAGGCACAGCGCGGCGCGAACGCACACCCGGGTGGACGTGCGCCGGGATCCGGTGGCCGCCCCGGAATGGTGGCCAACGGCCGGTCGACGTCGGTGGCCAGATCCGGCACGGACCCGAGCAACGCCCGCGTGTACGGATGGGCGGCCTCCGCGAGCCGGTCGACGGGTAGCTCCTCGACCACCCGACCGGAGTACATGACCACGATGCGCTCGCACATCTGGGAGACGACGGCGATGTCGTGGGAGATCAGCACCACCGCCGCACCGGACTCACGTTGCACCTCGCGCAGCAGCCGCAGCACCTGCCGCTGCACGGTCACGTCCAGCGCCGTCGTCGGCTCGTCGGCGATCACCAGGTCCGGCGAACTCATCAGGCCCATGCCGATCATCGCTCGCTGCCGCATGCCCCCGGAGAACTCGTGGGGGTACTGGGCAGCGCGCCGTTCAGCCGCCGGGACCCGGACCTTGCGCAGCCGGTCGACCGCGCGGTCCCAGGCCGCCCGCCGGCTGTGTCCTTCGTGGGTGCGGGTCACCTCGGCCAACTGCCGGCCCACCCGCATGGACGGGTTGAACGACGTCATCGGGTCCTGGAACACCATGGCCATCGACGTGCCCAGCAGCCGCCGCAGCTCGGCGTCGGACCGGTCCGGCAAAGAGGTGCCGAGGAAGTTCAGCGTGCTGGCGCGCACCACCGCCTCCTCGGGTGCCAGCCGGGCGACGGCCAGCGCGGTCAGGCTTTTGCCGCTGCCCGACTCACCAACGATGCCGACGGTCTCACCGCGATGAACGGTCAGGTCTACCCCGTCGACGGGATGCGTCCATCCGCGCGGGCCGGGGAAACTGACCGTGAGGTCGCGCGCCACCAGAACGGCGTCGTCGGGCCGGACGGTCGATCCATCCGTGCTGGCCGCAGCGTGCTGAGTGCTCACGCCGTCGTAGACCGACGCGCCGTTCGAGCCAGGTTGCGTGGTAGTGGGTTCGTCCGGTTCCCGTCGTCGCAATGTCGGTAGCACGCCGAGGTGACCGCGCCGCGCCGTCGTCCGCAACCCCACCACCTGCGCGATCGTCTCGCCCAGCAGCGTGAAGGCGAGCCCCGCCAGCACCACCGCTACCCCGGGCGCCAGGGCGGCGGCTGGATTCAGGTAGATCCGGCTCAGCCCCTCACCCAGTAGCCGGCCCCAATCGTAGGTCGGCGGCTGTACCCCGATGCCGAGAAACGACAACCCGGCGAACGCCAACAGCGCACCACCGGCCATCACCGTGGCGTTGACGACGAGCGGCTCACCGACGTTGGGCAGCAGATGCCGGAAGACCAGCCGTACCCGCCCCACCCCGGCCACCCGAGCCGCCGACACGAAGTCTCGGCCCGCCACCGCCGCCACATTGGTCTGCACCAGCCGGGCGAACGACGGCGCACCGGCGATGCCGATCGCCAGCACCGCCCCCTTGGCCCCGATGCCGAAGATCACCGCGAAGAACAACGCCAGCAGCAACGCCGGGAACGCAACCGCCAGGTTGACCAGCGCCACGGCGAGCCGGCCGGCCCGGCGCCCGAGCACAGCGGGCAACACACCGAGCAAGGTGCCGATCGACACCGCGATCAAGGTGGCCAGCACGGCCAGCCCAAGTGAGGTTCGGGTGGCGACGAGAACCCGCATCCAGATGTCGCGGCCCAGCCCGTCGGTGCCGAGGAAATGTTCCGCCGACGGGCCCTGTGACAGCGCCGACGGGTCGGTCTGCTCGGCGGCGTCGCCCCAGATGATCGGCGCGATCAGCGCCAAGACGATGAACGCGGACAACAACGTGGCGCTCACCGCGCCAACCGGGCTGCGCAGCGCGTTGAGCCAATGAGTCAGCCGCATCGTCACGCCTCCCGGATGGTGGATCGTGGATCGACGACGGCCAGCAGGAGATCCACCATGAGGTTGACCAACAGCACGGCCAGCCCGTAGACGAGGACGGCAGCCTGCACCAACGGATAGTCCTTGGCCAGGATCGATTGGACGATGGTCATGCCCATACCCGGCCAGGCGAACACGTTCTCCACCAGCACCGTCCCGACGATCATCGAGCCGAGCAGCAACCCGCCGATGGTCAGCGTCGACGTCAGAGCGTTCGGGAAGGCGTGCCGGAAATACACCCGCCACGGCGGCAACCGCTTGGCCCGTGCCGTGCGGACGAAGTCCTGGCCGAACACCGCCAACGCCTCGACCCGGACGATTCGCGCTATCACCAACGTCGGCCCGGCAGACAACGCCAACACCGGCAGCAGGTAGCTGTCGAGCCCGCCGCGGCCGGCCACGGGCAGCCAACCCAGCGTCACCGCGAACACGAAGATGAGCCCGACGGCGAGGAGGAACTCGGGAATGGCGGCGATCATCGCACTCGTCGAGGTGAACCCCAGCTCCACACCACGACGGCGGCCACCGCGGGTCAGCACCGCCATCGCCAGCCCGAGGGGGATCGCGCTCACCATGATGACGACGAACGCGGACAACCCGAGGCTGGCCGAGGCCGGTAGCCGTTGCCCGATCGTGTCCACCACCGGAACCCCCGACGTCATCGAGACACCGAGGTCGCCGCGGAACAGACCGGACAGGTAGTTCCCGTACTGCACGATCAGCGGATCGTTCAGCCCGAGGGACTCCCGGCGCGCCTCGACCAGTTCGGCCGGAGCGGTCAGGCCGAGTGCCGCTCGCACCGGGTCACCCGGCACGAGGTGGATCATCAGGAACGCCAGCGTCACAAGGACCGCGAGGGACACCACCAGCCGGGCGAAGCGGCGGCCCAGGAACACCAGCCACGGGTTACGTACACCCGCCGGGAGCCCACCCCGGCGAGTGACCGCGACAGGTGGCGCCGTCATGACACCGCGCGGATGGTCGGGGCCACGATGCCGTCCGAGCCCAACTCCAGGGTTACGCCGTCCAGAAACGTCGGAATCGTCTCGTCGGCGAACAGCAGCACGTCGCGGGCGGCGATCAGCGCCTGGTCGGCACGCTGCCATTCGGGGCAGCTCTCCTCACCTGGCAGCTGCATCGCGTCGGCCACCGCGGCCTCGTACTCGTCGTTGGTGAGGTGGGCGAAATTGACGCCATCAGGTACCGGTGTCCCGGAGAAGAACGGCACCAGCTGGCTGGGCAGCCGGACGTTGACCGGCAGCAGCACGGCGTCCCAGTCACCGGCGCTGAAGACCACCGTGTTGTATTCCGTCGGCGGCATCCCGCGCGTGGTGACATCGGCCCCGACGTCGCTCCATTGCTGTGCGATCAACTCCGCCGCGGACGCCGTCGTCTCCCCTCGGGTGCTGTTATAGACCAGGGAGAACGACAACCGCTCGCCGTCGCGCTCGCGGACTCCGTTGGAACCCGCGGTCCAGCCGGCGTCGTCGAGGATCGCCCGGGCTCCTTCCGGGTCGAAGTCGGGCAGTTGCCCGGTCACGGCGTCGTACGAGCACGCCACCGGCTCGATGGCTGCGGTGGCCCGCGATTGCTCCCCGAAACCACCGGTGATCACCGCGGTCAGCTCGGCGAAGTCCAGCGCCTGGGCCAGTGCGGCCCGCACATCGGGGTCGGCGCTCGGGTGATCGTCGGCCTGGTTGAAGAAGAGCTCGCCGACCGTACCGCCGGAGGTGACCTGCTCGTGGCTGTCCTCTAGCCGCTGCCGGTCTGGCCCTACCGCGCTGACCGCGTCGATCTCACCGGAGAGGAACAGGTTGACCGCGGTCGACTCGTTCTCGATGACGCGCAACGTAATAGAGGCCGCGGTCCCGGGATCCGCGGCCGTAGCACCCCCTGGTCCCCAGGTGTACTCGTCGCGGCGCTCGAAGGTGTAGTGATCGTTGGGCACCCGCTCGGACAACGCGTACATGCCGGAGCCGAGTCCGTCGGCCTGTAGCAGGTCGGGATCGTCGAGGCCGGCCCGGCAGGCGATGAACAGCTCGCCGGTGCTGTGCAACAGGAACGGGTCCGGATCGGGGGCGGTCAGGGTCACCGTTCGGGCGTCGTCGTCGGCGGTGATCTCCAGCTCGGCCGGGATCAGTACGCCACGCACCGGCGCCTGGTTGTCCGGGTCGGTGACGAACTCGAAGTTCGCGGCGACGTCGCTGGCAGTCAGCGGGGTGCCGTCGGAACAGGTCACGCCGTCGTGGATGGTGTAGGTGACGGAGTCGCCGTCGACCTCCCACGACTCCGCCAGCCAGGGCAACTGCTCGCCGTCGCGGGTGAAATAGACCAGCTTGTCGTACATGTAGGCGGCGACGCCGCGGGTGGCCGCGAGCGTCGTCAGGTGTGGGTGCAGGTCCCCCGGGTCCGCCTTGATCGCCGTGGCGAACGCCCAGTCACCGGAGGCCGCGCCGGTGTCGACGTCGTCGTCGCTGTCCGTGCCACCACCGTCCGAGCCGCACGCCACCAGGAACAGCGTCAACGCTGCGGCGAGTCCGGATATCCGTCCGATACGCATGGCAACTCCTTCGCAGTACGCCGTGATTCGGTAAGCCTGGCCCGCCGAACCCCGGCCCGTCATTGGCCGGTCCCACAACTCACGGCCCCACACGTCGTCGTGCACACCTACCCGGAGGCCACACCGCAGCCGCGGCGGGCACCTCAGCCGACCCGCCGCCCATCCTTGAACACGGCCTGGATGTTCGTTCTGAGCGCCGGAAAGTCGAACGGGTCGCCGCCGACCAGCACGAGATCCGCCCGTCGACCCGGTTCAACCGTGCCGACGTCGGCGTCCACGCCGAGGAGTTCGGCGGCTGTGCTAGTCGCCGCGCGCAGGACTGCCGCCGGTGCCAGGCCGGCTTGGCGCATCAACTCCAGCTCACGCAGGTTGTCCCCGTGGGGGCCGACGCCGCTGTCGGTGCCGAAGGCGATGCGCACCCCGGCGGCCGCCGCGCGCCCGATGGCGTCGCGGTGGACCTCCACCACCATGCGTGCCTTGTCGACCACGACGTCGGGGATAGCGGCTCCCGCGGCCGCGGCGTCGAGCACCCAATGCGGCGCCACCAGCGTCGGCACCAGGAATGTGCCCGCGGCGAGCATCATGTCGATCGCTTCGTCGTCCAGGAAGATCCCATGTTCGATCGACCGCACCCCCGCCCGCACGGCGTTCTTGATCCCCGGTGCACCCTGCGCGTGCGCCATCACCGGCACTCCCGCGGCCGCCGCCTCGGCCAGGCATACGGCCAACTCGTCCGGGCTGAGCTGCGCCCGGCGCGGGTCGTCGCGGGGCGACACGACGCCGCCGGAGGTACAGATCTTGATCACGTCGGCCCCGGCCCGGACCAGCTCCCGAACCCGCAGGCGCATCTGCTCCGGTCCGTCCACCACCGCCTCCGGGCGACCCGGATGTGGCACGAAGAAGTCGGTCGTCACCCCGCTCGGGTGCCATTCGTCGGTGTGCCCACCGGTCTGGCCGAGAATGCTGATCGCGGTGCACATCCGGGGGCCATCGATGAGGCCGTCGGCCACCGCCTGCTTCACGCCGAGGTCGGCGCCGCCGGCGTCGCGGACCGTCGTGATACCACAATCGAGGATGGCACGGAGATTCGCGATGGCGGCATAGAACGCGTACGAGAACGGCTGGTTCAAATGCGCCATCACATCGACGCCGGACAGCATCACGTGGACGTGGCAGTCGATCATGCCCGGCAGGATCGTCGCGCCGGTAGCGTCGACGACCTCGTCCGCGTCGAGGCCAGTACCGACGGCGGCGATCCGGCCGTCCTGCACGAGCACGTCCGCCCGCTCCGGGGGCGCCCCCGTGCCGTCGAAAACGTCACCACCAGCCAGGACGAACCGTCGTCCGACATCACCATTCACGGAGTAGCTCCTCGTCGTCTCAACCGCTGCTTCGTTTCCCTCGTCCCCACTCCCGGTGATCGTCGCGGGGAGTGGGTGGTCAGGCACGTAGGACGCTACCCGCTCGCTCGCCGGTGAACTCGCCACCGACGACGACGGGCTGACCGCTGAGCAAGACGGTGTGGACGCCGTCCGGGGTGACGCCGGGGTTGGTGTAGGTGCCGCGGTGGCCGATCGTCTCCGGGTCGAACACGGTCACGTCGGCGTGGCAGCCAGGGAGAAGAACGCCGCGTCCGGCCAACCCGAACTGCCGCGCGATCAACGACGTCGCCTTGCGGATCGCCTCTTCCCAGGTCAGCACCTTCTCGTCGCGAACATAGGTGCCGAGCACCCGCGGAAAGCAGCCGTATGTGCGTGGATGCTGCATCCCGACGGGTGGACCGTTGTCGGATCCGATACCGACCAGTGGGTTAACCATGATGTCACGGACGTCCGACTCGGCCATCATCTCCAGCACGATCGCCGCCGTCGGGTCGGCTACCAGCAGATCGCATAACGTGTCGAACGCGTCGGCGGACCCCGCCACCTCAGCCAACGTGCGGCCGACGATGGTGCCGTCGGCGTGCCCGGTGATCAACACCTTGGCCGGATCGGTGCTGGCCCACACGCCATCGCCGGGATGGCCACGTTCAGCCTGCACCCGCAGCGACGCCCGCTGCCCGGGATCGGCCAGGCGGGCCGTCATCGCCCGGCTGCCACCAACCGCCGCGGCGTTGGGAAGCAACGCCAACATCACCGTGCCGCCGGCCAGGTATGGGTATTGGTCACCAGCGATGTCCACACCGGCCAGCCGGGCCCGCTCGATGTGGTCCAGCAACACCCTGCCCTTGCCGTGCGCCGGAATCCCAGCCGCCTTGCAATGGGAAATCTGCAACCGCAGCCCACCGGCGCGGGCGATCGCGACCGCCTCGTCCACCGCGTTCTCCAGGAACCGGCCCTCGTCGCGCATATGGGTCGCGTAGGTTCGGCCGTAGACGCCGGCGACCCGGGCGATCTCCTCGATCTCGGCTTGGCCGGCGAAACACCCCGGCGGGTAGATCAAACCAGTCGAGAAACCCACCGCGCCGGCCTCGAACGCCTCCGCCGCGAGTTCCTTCATCCGGTCCATCGCGCCGGGCAGCAGCTCGTCGCCGGCGCCATTGGCGGTCAACCGGAGGGTGTGATGCCCCACGAGGTAAGCCATGTGGTTCGTCGGCCCACGCTGCTGCATCACGTCGAGGAAGGCGGCGAACGATCCGGGAAACACGTCCGCTCCCCCGGCAAGTTCGTCGAACATCTCTCGCACCAGATCCGCCGACTCCTCGGTCAGCGGCGCGAAGCTGAACCCACAGTTGCCGGCGACCTCCGTCGTCACACCTTGCAGCAGCTTGAACGGTTGCGGCTCGTCCATGGCTGGGACGACGTCGCTATGTGAGTGCGCGTCGACGAACCCCGGCGCGACGTACAGGCCGTCGCAGTCGACCTCCCGCGCCCCCGCTCCGGCCGCGACCTGTCCGATCCGAGCGACTCGTCCGGATCGAACCTCGACGTCGGCGCGGCGCCCCGGTGACCCCAAACCATCAAAGACCGTTCCACCACGCAGGATCACCTGATCGGTCATCGTGCCGCCTCTCGCCGCCGTCGGTTGCCCGCCGTCACCGTAACGGGTGTCACGCGGCCGTGAGTTCATGCAGCGGCACGATGACCGGCCTGTCGGACTGTTGTACCGGACGAGGACGGCCAAGCGACCTCAGCGCTTGACCGCCCTACCGTCCGGCCAGCCGATCGGCATCAGCCTTCAGCCGCTGGGCTCAGAACCTGGAGTGGACCCGTCCACGAGCCACACCCGCGAGAGCCATCCCCGCGACCGCCATCAGCGCCGCGATCCCCAGCCAACCGGCGGTGCCGAACCCGGTGTCCGGCAGTTCATCGTCGCCCGGTGGGGTCGTGGGCGTCGGATCGGTGGTGGGCTCCGGCGAGTCCGTCGGTTCGGGGGACCCGGTGGGCTGCGGCGAGTCCGTCGGCTCGGGCGACTCCGTGGGCTCCGGCGAGTCCGTCGGCTCGGGCGACTCCGTAGGCTCCGGCGTCGGGTCTGGCTCGCCAATGGTGATCGTGACGGTGGCCGGCTCGGACGTCAGCGAACCGTCGCTGACGGTGAACGTGAACTCGTCGGCGCCGGAATAGCCGTCCTCCGGCGTATACACGAGCTCCGGAGCCGATCCGGTCAACTCACCGTTGCTCGGCTGCGACTCGACCACGAAGGTGATCGGATCGCCGTCCGGGTCGCTTCCGGTGAGGGTGATGTCGACGGCCGTGTCGATCGCCGTGCTGACGGCTTGGTCGTCGGCGACGGGACGGCTGTTCGATCGGAAAGACCCCGCCTCGATCAGCACCGTGGAGTCGTAGATGCGGTCATTCGTGTCCGCGATGGCCAGGATCAGCGTGTTGGTCTCGCCGGCCTCGACGGTGGCGGCACAGGTCAAGACCGTGGTGAAGCCGTCGAGTTCGGTGTTGTGCGGCGTGGGGTCGAACGTGTTCCAGTCGTGTTCGTTGTCGATGTAGAACTCGGCGTTGACGTCGTTGTTGATCGTGTTCACCGACACCGGGTCCGCGTCGTCACCCACGACCGCGCAGTTCTCGCCATTCACGAAGAAGGCGAAAACGTCGTTGTAGTCGCTGTTGACGAACTCGTTGTACTCCTCCGAACCGAACACGTAACGGAAGTCGATCTGGTCGGTGTCCGGCACGAAGTCGATCTCCAACACCGACGCGTCGTGGGTTACCAGCGGATCCACCAGTTCGTCGAGCAGGGCGTATCCGGGACGATCGAAGTCAGTAGACCAGCTGATCCTCTCGTTGGGCCCGAAGAGATTGCTGGCCTCACCCGCGATCGCACCGGACGACAACGCGATACCTTCGTCGATACCGAATACGTCACCGAAGCCGGACACCACCCCGGCCGCCGCGTCGTCGCCGATGTATTCGGCGTTCACGACGGTCACCCCAGAGCCGACCAGCGCGGCCGCTAGATCTTCGGAGCTGAGTCCGTCGGTGAGATCTTCGGCCTCCTGGGCCGCGCTCACCTCGGACTTGGCGCCAGCCGGAGGGTCATCACGGGCGTCGCCCGTCGCCGAAGCGGTCAGGGCCGGTATCAGCAGCAGGCCGGCCGGCAGAAGAACCGCCGCGGACCGCACGATCAGCCGCCGGCGCACCACAAGATCGTTCACTGTCATGTCCCCCCAAGGACGTGAGGCGTCGAATGACGAGGGCCTCCCTCGCCACCCACCTATCAACCACTCACTGGCCGATAGCAACAGCGCACGAGTCTACTCGGTGATGATCTCGCCCAACGCCCGCAGCCACCCGGAAACTTCCGCCGCGTCTCGCCCGAGCGTCCTGCAGCGCGAGCGCCAGGGGCCACCGCCTGCAGGACGTTACAGCGGAGCGAGCTGAGCAGCCGGAGCGACGTGAGCAGGGGCGAGCAGGGGCGAGCAGTCAGGCGGACTTCTCGCGGCGTTCCCGCCGGCTGCGCTGCGGCGCGCCACGTGGCACCAGAGTGGGCAGGACGTTCTGCAACACGACGTCGCGGTCGATGACCACCCGGCCAACGTCGTCGCGGCTGGGCACCTCGTACATCACGTCCAGCAGGACCTCTTCGAGCACCGCGCGGGTGCCACGAGCGCCGGTACCCCGCAGCAGCGCCTGGTCGGCTACCGCCGCGACGGCCTCAGGGGTGAACTCCAACTCGATGTTGTCCGCGATCTCGAAGGTCCGCTTGTACTGCTTGATCAACGCGTTGCGCGGTTCGGAGAGGATCCGGATCAACGCTTCCCGGTCCAGCGGGCTGACCGTGGTGAGAACCGGCAGCCGGCCGATGAACTCCGGGATCAACCCGAACTTCAGCAGATCGTCCGGCATAACCTTGGCCAGCACGTCGTCAACGCTCTGATCCTTCTTGCCGGCGACCTCGGCGGCGAAACCCAGCCCGCGCTTGCCGACCCGCTGCTGGATGATGTCCTCAAGACCAGCGAACGCCCCACCAACGATGAACAACACGTTGGAGGTGTCGATCTGGATGAACTCCTGATGCGGGTGCTTGCGCCCGCCTTGCGGCGGCACGCTGGCGGTGGTGCCCTCCAGGATCTTCAACAGCGCCTGCTGAACCCCCTCCCCGGAAACGTCACGGGTGATGGATGGGTTCTCGCTCTTCCGGGCGATCTTGTCGATCTCGTCGATGTAGATGATGCCGGTTTCGGCCTTCTTGACGTCGTAATCCGCCGCCTGGATCAGCTTCAGCAGAATGTTCTCGACGTCTTCGCCCACATACCCCGCCTCGGTAAGCGCGGTGGCATCGGCGATGGCGAACGGCACGTTGAGCATCTTGGCCAACGTCTGAGCAAGATACGTCTTGCCACATCCGGTGGGACCAACCAGCAAGATGTTCGACTTGGACAACTCGACCGTCTCGTCCTTGTCCGAACGTGGCGTCGTGGTCTGTTTGGCCTGCACCCGCTTGTAGTGGTTGTAGACGGCCACCGACAAGGCCTTCTTGGCTGACTCTTGCCCGACGACGTACTGCTCCAGAAACTCGTAGATCTCCCGGGGCTTGGGCAGGCTCGACAGGCCGCCCACATCCGGGTTCTCGCTGAGTTCCTCTTCGATGATCTCGTTGCACAGGTCGATGCACTCGTCACAGATGTACACACCAGGCCCTGCGATGAGCTTCTTGACCTGCTTCTGGCTCTTGCCGCAGAAAGAACACTTGAGCAGATGGTCGGCGTCGCCGATACGTGCCACGCGGTTCGTCCTTCCGTCCCAGGTGCCGTCTACGTCCAACGCCTACCGTGATCGGTCGCGTCGCGTCCTTCGACGGTACATCCTTTCCCGCCCACACGGCACCCAACCCTCCCATCGGGCGCGTCGCGCCTTGAGTTGATTGGCCACATGGCTCGGCCGTCACGCAGCCCGGGCGCACAGCCCCGGTCCGCCGCCCGCGCGAACCCGGACGGCCGCCGGCGCCAGACCCGGTCCGCCGCACACACGAACCCGGCCACACCTCAAACCGCACAACGGGCACCAAGCGTACGGGTCCCGGATGGCCACACCACCCGGGACCCGTAGTTTTACGATCCCTACTGAGCTCAGCTGAACGACGTCGAACTCGGCTGGACGACGTCGAGTTCAGCTGGCCAGTGCCGAGTTCAGCTGGCCAGTGCCGAGTTCAGCTGGCCAGACTCGCCTTGCGGGAGGCAGTGAAGTTGTCGACCAGCCCGTAGTCGATCGCCTCCTGTGTCGTGAGGATCTTGTCTCGCTCGACGTCGCGACGGACCTCCTCGACACTCTTGTTGGAGTGCTTGGAAATCATCTCCTCCATGAGGTTACGCATCCGCTGGATCTCATTGGCCTGGATCTCGATGTCGCTGGCCTGACCGAAGATGGCCTCGCCGACCGCCGGCTGGTGAATCAGCACACGAGCGTTCGGAACGGCCAGTCGTTTCCCCGGCGCACCGGCGGCCAGCAGCACCGCGGCTGCGGACGCCGCCTGGCCCATGCACACCGTCCGCACGTCCGGCTTGATGAACTGCATCGTGTCGTAGATCGTGGTCATCGCGGTGAACGAGCCACCGGGCGAGTTGATGTAGATCTCGATATCACGATCCGGGTCCATCGACTCCAAGCAGATCAGCTGCGCCATGACGGCGTTGGCTACGTCGTCGCTCACCGGAGTGCCGAGGAAGATGATCCGCTCTTCGAACAGCTTCGCGTAGGGGTCGATTCGGCGGAAGCCGTATGACGTCCGCTCCTCCCACTGTGGGATGTAGTAATTCATCGCAAGGTTCTCATTTCATCTCAATGGGCGTGGGAAGTGTGATCAGACACCGTCGGTGGGGAGCTCGGACACGCTCGTGATCACCTGGTCGACGAAGCCGTACTCGCGGGCTTCGTCGGCGGTGAAGTAGCGGTCGCGGTCGGAGTCACGCTCGATCTCCTCGACCGGGCGGCCGGTGTGCTGGGAGATCAGCTTCGCCATCTCCTTCTTGGTGCGCACCAGCGACTCAGCATGGATGCGGATGTCGCTAGCGGTTCCCCCGACGCCGCCGGACGGCTGGTGCATGAGGATCTTGGCGTGCTGCAGCGCATACCGCTTACCCGGCGCACCGGCGCACAGCAGGAACTGGCCCATCGAGGCAGCGAACCCCATAGCGAACGTGGCGACGTCCGGCTTGATGTACTGCATGGTGTCGTAGATCGCCATACCCGCCCAGACCGATCCACCTGGGGAGTTGATGTAGAGGTGGATGTCCCGGTTCGGGTCTTCGGCCGCGAGCAAGAGCAGCTGCGCGCAGATCGCGTTGGCATTCTGGTCGCGCACCTCCGAACCAAGGAAGATGATGCGCTCGCGTAGCAGCCGGTTGTAGATGTGGTCGTCCAGGCCCATGCTGGCTGGTGGCGTCTGGGCCAGGGGTTCGGAGACAGAACCAGTCGTCTCGAGACGTGGGTTCACCGTGCACTCCTCAAGGCTTCTCGAATGATGTCATTCGCGTTGGTCGTCAACTGTCTGGCTCGACGCTGCCCCAGCACCGGTCCGGGCGTCCCCGGTTGCGAGCAGTGGCAAGTGTCGATGCAACTGACACTAACCAACCAGACGGCGTCGACCATCCGCGGAACACCCCTGTTCGCTTACGGCGTGCGCCCACCTGCACCTGATCTCCGTTTGTGCGCCTGATCGTTACCGTAGGAGCGATCAGGTGTGCCAAGCGCAGGGACAGCGCGGTGTGCTGCATCTGATCTTGTCCTACCATGCGAACCACGGGACGATCAGATGCACGAATCAGCAGCTCGCGGCCAGTTATGCATCTGATCGTTCTTCGTCCATATCGTGAGACGAGGTCGGATGCACACTACTCGCCGCTACGCCTGATCCCCGACGCGTTTGTGCGCCTGATCGCTCCCACGGAAACGATCAGGCGCACAAACGGAGATCAGGTGCACAACGGGTGGGTCAGGAGGCGGACTTGGGGGCGTCGTCCGCGTCGGACTCGCCTTCATCGTCGCCGGTGGCGTCCTCAGCCGCAGTGGCAGCATCGTCCGCGGCAATGTCGTCAGCCGCAACGTCGTCGGCCGCGGTGTCGTCCGATGCGTCGTCGAGTTCGGCGAAATCGACAGAGGAGACGTCAGCCGTCGTCGGCACCGCGTCGTCACTCGAGCCTTCTCCGGCCAGAGTGCCGTCTTCGAGCAACCGGGCGAGTTCCACCGGACGCCCGGACGCATCGACGACGGTGGCTTTCTCGACGACCATAGCCAGCGCCTTGCCACGACGGACGTCGGACACGGCCGCGGGCAACTCCCCGCTCTCCACGAGCCGCTGCGCGAGCTGGTTCGGGTCGATCCCCCGCTGCATCGCCTGCTGCACGACGTAAGAAGTGAGCTCCTCCTGCGAGGCCTCGACCTCCTCCGCCTTGACCAACTCGTCGAGCACGAACTGCTGGACCAGGTTCTGGCGGAACTGCCCCTCGAACTCGGAGCGGTGGTCGTCATCGCCATGGCCGTCGCTGAAATGCTGCTCGACCTGTGCGGAGACGATCTCCTCCGGGACGGGAATCTCGCCGGCCTTCTCGATCAGCGCGTCCAACACCTTGGTGCGTGCCTCGGTGGCCTGCTCGATCCTCGCCGCACGCAAAACCTGCTCACGCAGGTCGGCCTTCAACTCGTCGAGGGTGTCGAATTCGCTGGCGAGCTGGGCGAACTCGTCATCGAGGTCGGGAAGTTGCTGCTCTTTCACCGCGGTGACGGTGACCTCGCAGTCGACCTCCTGGCCCTCGTGGGTACCGACCAGCTCGGTCTTGAACGACGTCGTGTCGCCCGCGGACAAACCAGTGACGGCTTCGTCGAGACCGTCCACCATTCCGCCCTGGCCGATTTGGTAGGAGACGCCGGACGCCTGCCCACCCTCAATGGGCTCACCGTCGGCGGTGGCGTTGAGGTCGATCTGGACGAAGTCACCGTCGGCGGCGGCCCGCTCGACACCGATCAACGTGCCGAACCGCGCCCGCAGCGCTTCAAGTCGCTCGTCAACCTTGGCGTCGTCGACCTCAACATCGTCGACCTGGACCTCGAGTCCTTCCCATTCCGGCAGCTCGATCTTGGGCCGGATGGCGACCTCGGCGGTGAACTTCAGGTCCTCGCCATCGTTCAGCTCGGACACGTCCAGCTCAGGCTGGCCCAGCGGCTGAAGTTCGTTCTCCTTGATGGCATCGCCGTAGAGCTTGGGAATGGCGTCGTTGATGGCCTCTTCCAGCACGACGGGTCGGCCGACGAACTGGTCGATAGCCAGCGGCGGAACCTTGCCCTTGCGGAAGCCAGGGATGTTGATCTGGCCGCTGATTCGCTTGTAAGCGGACTTGATGCTCGGCTCGAGTTCGGTGAACGGAACCTCCACCGCGAGCCGGACCCGCGTCGGGTTGAGGGTCTCGACGACGCTCTTCACGCTGACGTGTCTCCTGTGATGGGTGGCCAATTTCAGGTGGCTTATGTCACGGCCACGGAGGTGGGTCCTTAACTGGACCCACCACCGTACCCGCGGGCTGGTCGGGGCGACAGGACTCGAACCTGCGATCTCCTGCTCCCAAAGCAGGCGCGCTAGCCACTACGCTACGCCCCGCGTGCCCGGTCAAGTCTACGGCAGGAAACAAGGTAGTCTGTCCTCGCGGGCCGAAAGCCCACGCGGGTGTAGCTCAATGGCAGAGCCCCAGCCTTCCAAGCTGGTCATGCGGGTTCGATTCCCGTCACCCGCTCCAAGCACGAAAGTGCAGGTCACAAACAGATCTGGTCCTGGCCTGTGGGTCGGCCTCCTTTGCGAGGTTCGTGCGATCCACGTGCGATTAGCTCGTCGGTTCCTTTGGTTCGCGCTGCTGGCCTTGGGATCGTCGTGGCCGGTTGTCGGACCGCTCGTGGCGGTGTGTTGCTCGTCGATGGCGGCGCTCAGTCTCCGGGCGATCTCCCGGTCTCGTTCGTTGGTGGCGTGCTGGTAGATCAGGGCCGCGCGCATGCTGGCGTGCCCCATCCGGTTCATCAGCTCACGCGTCGTGGCACCGGAGAGCGCCGCGAGGTGGTTGCCGGTGTGCCTGAGGTCATGGAACCGGAAACCGTCGGGCAGGCCCGCTTTGCGCACCGAGTTCGCCCAGCGCACGCTTCGGTGCCAGTTCCCCCGCCGCAGCATCGCCCCCTTCTCCCCCGTGAACAGCAACGCGTCCGACGACGACGCGACGTAGGTGGCGAGGTGGCGCTCGAACTCGGGCACCAGGATCGGCGGCAGCGCAACAGTGCGGAAGCCCGCCGCCGACTTCGTCGGACCCGAGACGAGCTGGCCAGAATCAAGCTGCGCGAGCTTGCGCGGCACCCGGATGCTCGGCGCTGAAAGGTCGACGTCGCTGCGGCGCAGCGCGATCAGCTCACCCCAGCGGAGCCCGGTGAAGGCGGCCGCCAGGATGAGCAGTCTGAACCGCTCGGGCATATTGTCCGCCAGCGCGTACACCTGAGGTATCGACGCAACGGGCCGTTCCGGTGAGTACTCCTTGTCCGCGCTCTTGATCCGGCACGGGTTGCGCTTGATGCGGCCGTCGTCCACCGCTGTGTTCATGATCGCCCGCAAGAGCCGGTACGACTTGGCGACCCGGATCTCGCTCCTTCCCCCATTCCGCAGCTCGGCGCGCCAAGAGCGCACCACCTCGGTCGAGATCTCCGTCAGCGCACGCTGCCCGAGGAACGGCTCAATGTGCAGCCGGAACAGCGAACGGTAAATCTCCCTCGTTCGTTCGCCTATCTCGCGCTCCGCGATCCATCGAGCCGCGTACTCGCCGAACTTCACCTGCCCGAGCAGCGGGTCGATCCAGTCGCCGCGAAGTATCTCTGACTCCCGCAGCGTGAGCCAATCGTTGGCCTCGCCCTCCCGCTCGAACGTGTCTGGGGCGTAGCGGCGCTGGCCGTCGTCTCCGAGGTAGCTGGCCTGGAATCGGCCGGACGGAAGCTTGCGCACCCATCCGAACCGACGTCGGCTGTTGCGTGCCATCACGCCACAACCCCGCGCCGCGTCGTCATGCGGGGCTCGACGGTTCCCCGTTCGACGAACTCAGCGACGGCGCTCTCCGGGATACGCACGTGCCGGCCCACGTGGACGAACCGGATACGCCGTTCAGCGATCAGCCTCCTCGGAAACCTCTCAGTTGTGCCGAGCAACTCGGCTACTTCTGCCACGGACAGCAAGCGCTCCATCGTGGACGCCCCTTCTCCCGACTCCCACTTCCCCACCTGTTGGGAGCCCTTGAACCGCGCACAGTCGGTAGGTCCGCGACCTGTTGTGCCGCCGACGCCAGAACTTCCCACGTCCTGTGGGTGCCTCCGTCACGCGCACGTGGCCACCCAGGACACGGCTACACGACCGGACGCTTCGTCGTCCCAAAGGTACGGTCAGGATGGATGTATGCGGGAACGGAAATCGTTGCCGGTCCAGGGCACTGAGGACCGCATTGTCCTGTACGCCTACGAGGACTGCCCGCTTGATACTGGAAACCTAATGCGCACGCGACTCGACGGATCGATCGTCTGGGCAGCCAATCCACCAGAAGCGCAAGATGCCTGGGTGGACGTCGCATTCGAGAACGACACCCTGCTAGCGAACTACTGGTCATGCTGGCAAGTCAATCTGTCCCTAGCAACGGGTGCGGAAATCCACCGCGAGTTCACCAAGTAACTCGACCGACCGAGGCACGGCGTAGCCCTCGATGCGCACCGCCGCTGCTTCGGAGGCGCGCAGGGTGTGATGCCGAGCAGGTAGGTGAGTGCGCCGTGGTGAACGCTGATGGTGGGAGCGACCTGGAGGAACAGGATCCGTTCGAGCCGGTCCTGCCCTTGGGTGCGGGACTCGCCGGACTCATCCACGGTAACGAAATGCTGACAGAGCACCCCAACGATCACACCTCCCATGTCCTCAAAGGTGACGCATTCAGTGGCCGTGTTGCAGAAGTCACACGCCCCGCCCGGCCTTTGGCTCGACGGATGACCACGGGCGCTGGCGGGCACGATCGTCAACTGAGGCGGGTGACGCGCTTCGTGACTCGGACCCGCATTGTTGAGTCGCCACGCAGGTAGGCGGCGGAGGCACGATGATGGCCGATCACCTGGTACGTCCCATCGAACCATTCGATTGCCTCGGGCGTGTGATCTCCAACGAATGCGTCGGCTGGCACGGATGCCAAGTTCTCAACGTGCGTCTTCGACACACTTTCCTGGTAACCCCAGAGCAGATCCAGAGGAACCTCAATCTCCTTGGGTGGGCGAACCAGTTCGAGCGGCCCGCGCCGATCGTTGACGATTCTCAGGCCAAAGTGCGAAGCCGGCACGAGGTCATCCTCGCCATACATGATTACCAGTTCTCCATCTGTTGCTGTCGCAGGGTCGCCCCATCGGTAGATCGGCGCCGGCTTGATGTACCCACTGTCGTTGCTCACGGAATCATTGTCATGCACGGCTGATTCTGCCGCAGAAGTCTCCGCCGGTCGCAATCCCCAAGGAGTTCTGTCGACCGCCGATCGAGGACAATCAGTTCTCACCGACGTCATTCAAGAACATGTTAGACTGCCTGAGAACGACATCAAGGAGGCCTTGGTATGGCTGATTCAGACAACGACAAGCCGGTGACGAAAAGCCGCGGAGCGAGTTTCCCGACTCTGTCGCTTCCGGAAGCGGTGAAGGTCATCCGGGAGGCAGGCCAGTACGGCAAGCAGCACACTCCCGCAGCATTGGCCGCCTACGCAGGACACCAGTCCGCAACCAGTGGGCCTTGGAAGCAGAAGGCTGCCGCGCTGCGGGAGTGGGGCCTTATCAGCACGGTGAGCGCCGACAAGATCGCCCTCACTGACCGCGCGATTCGGATAGCACACCCCGAGTCGAGTGAAAAGGCTCAGGCCGCCCTGCTCGAGTGCTTCACGGAGGCGACCTTGTACATGAAGGTGTACAACGATCTCGCTCGAGGAGTGGAACTCAACATCACGTCGCTGAGCAGTAAGGCAATCAGCGACTATGGAATCGGAATCGCGTCCAAGGACAAGTTCGTCAACTCGTTCCTCGAAAGCGCCGCAGCAGTGGGCCTTGCAGAGCGGATCGGCACGGACAAGTTCAAGACCTTCGCGATCGACGGGACCTCCGCGCCCGGCCAAGACCCGGTCGAGGAGCCTGAAGTGCGCCGCGACCCTGTCCGTGTCGAACAGCCTCGGCCGAACGGGACCCCGGTCATGTCCCAGACCTGGCGGTTCAACACCGGCGAGTTGACCCTCAGCATCAACTCGACCGAGCCGCTACAGGCCAAGACATACACCGAGATCGCGAAGGTTGTTACCGCCATCGAGTCGCTCCTCGCCGAGCTTGGTCCCGAGGAATCAGCAGAAAATGACGTATCCCAGTAGGCCGTGGCCCTCATACCTCGACGTGATTAAGAGTCTCGGGGAGCGTCGCGGACAACTCGATGCCTCCGAAGGCTTCCTGACCGAAACCGGGTTCGCCAACGCCCACGGGTTGACCGAACTGGGCTCGGCCGTCTTCCGCGCGGTGTTCATCGAAGGTGATGAAACTGCTAAGCGGACCGCGCTGCGGAAAGGCTTGATGCGCTCGCCTCTCGTTCTGGCGATATGCCAGGCCCTGTTTGGCGTGCCGAACGCCACGAAGGCAAACGCCGAAGCGGCTCTTAGGTATCAGGCCTTGTCTGTTGGCCTGACCGATCGAACGCTCGGAACGTTGCTCACGATGATGGCCGAGGCCCAGATCATCACCTACAAGCGGGGCATCATCTACGTGCTCGACAGTCCCTTCGCTGAAGGGGAGGTCCCCCGAAGCGTCTTCATCAGCCGCGAGACGCCTTTCTCAAATGTCCTGTGGCTGACGCGGGTGCTCCGCGAGTGCGACGGACACATCTACTGGCTCGACAAGCACTTCCAGGCTTCGGGCTTCGAAGCGTTGGCCGATGCCGCCGAAGGCAGCCGGATCAATGTCATACGCATTCTGTCGCTCAAGCTCGACGGCAACTCGAGTCCCAGAGTGCGAAAGAAGTACCAAAGCCTCCAGCAAGAGCTCGCGCACAAGGGCATCGATCTGCAGTGGCGCTTCATTGATTCCAAGTTGATTCGAGACACCCACGACCGGTGGATCATTGGCGAAATCAGCGCGCGGAACGTGCCTGACGTGGGCACCATCATGTCCGGAAACCACTCAGAGATTTCACTAAGCGACCACGCTTCGAAGCTGAACCAGACCTTCGACGACTACTGGAAGCAAGGGACGCCGGTATAGGTGCGGCTCATCTCGAACGGCGGCACCTGACGACCGCGCGCAGGTTGACGACGGTCCTGCACCGTTGGCCAGCGCGAAGGGGCTCATCGACAGCCTCGCGGTTTTTCACGCCATCGGATCCAAGGCGTCTCCATCCGCGTGTCTGGTTACCTGTCGAACCGCAAGTCCGACAGCTCGCGCAACTGGTGTACATGTCAATTAGCCGGGGATCAGGGCTAGACGCGGGCTTGGAAGCTGCGTCTTAGTGGGCCGGAGTGACGCAAGTCGAGAGGCCTCGGCAACCCTGCATCAGCTGTCGCGCACTCTCGTGAACGTCCAGTCATCGGCAAGCGTGCGACTGCGGACAGACCACGGAGCGACGCACCGAGAAATCGTCTCCAGTCCGCCGAGTCCACGCTGGCAGGACACAGCTGACCATCCGGTGCAGCTCTCACCGATTCCCATACACGTCTGGCACCTCGAGCTCCGGCCGTTCGGTTGTGCGCGTTCCTGGGGCTCCCTGATTGGTAGAGGGGCGCTGTTTCAGCGCCCGGCCTACTGGCGGGAGGACTGGCATGACACCAATCCGGGATGCTGCGGATTCGATCCGCGCTGTGCTGCATGAGCGTACTGAGTGGGGCCTGTCGGAGCTATACCTGGTGCTCGGTGGCGTTGACGAGTTGACGCGTGGCCTGCGATCCCTGTCGGAACGGATTCGGCTACATGTCGAGAGCCTGGCCGCGACACCTGGGCTGCAGGTCGACGAACTGGGCGATCCGGCTGAGCCCAGCGCCTTGATGCGGGAGGCCGCCCGGTCACTGGCGGACGCCGATACCTATCTGACGCAGGCGAATCGGGAGATCGGTGTGGCGTGGTCGCGGGTGGGCCGGCTCTACGTCCCCGAGCACGCCCAACCGGTGGCACGCGCCGCGGAGACTCGTGGCGTCCAGTCGGCGCAATCGACCCTTGGCGGGATCCTCCCCGGCTCTGCGCGTCGGCCGCCACGCGGCCCGGATCTGCCGCCGAGCATGTGAGAGCAGCGCGCTGTCGTGATGTCGTTGAAGGAGCTACATGCCGGTGACGGCTACACCTACCTGCTGCGCCACGTGGTCGACGCCGAGGGCATGACCGGGACGGTGTCGCCGCTGTCGCGGTACTACGCCGAGTCGGGTAACCCACCGGGCCGGTGGCTGGGGACCGGCCTCACCGGGCTCGCCCACGGTAATGGCATCCAGGCCGGGTCAGCCGTGACAGAGGTACAGATGGAAAGACTGTTCAAACACGGCACCGACCCGGCCACCGGCGAACCCCTGGGCAGGCGGTTCGCCCAGCCGAAGTCGTGGCACGAGCGCGCAGACGCCCGCATCCGCGCACTACCCGCAGACCTGACCGGGCACGAGCGGGCGACCCGGGTGGCGGCGATCGAGGCACAGGAACGCGAGCGCCCGAGACGGCGTCCGGTGGCCGGGTTCGACTGCGTGTTCTCCCCACCGAAGTCGGTGAGCGCGTTGTGGGCGCTCGCACCCGATCAGGTGCGCGCGCAGATTGAGCACGCGCACCACGACGCGATCGCCGAGGTGCTGCGGGTGATCGAGCGCGACGTCGCCCGCACCCGCATCGGCACCAGGGGCGTCGCCCAGGTCGACACCCGCGGGATCATCGCCCCCAGCTTTGATCACTACGACTCCCGCGCCGGTGATCCACAGCTGCACACCCACGTCGTGATCGCCAACCGCGTCCAAGGCCCGGACGGGGCCTGGCGCACACTTGACTCGCGTGGGGCGTTGTTCCCGTCTGCGGTCGCGATGAGCGAGCTGTACGACACCCAGCTCGCCGACCAGCTCACCACTCGCCTCGGTGTCGGGTGGGAGCGGCGCGGCACACCACGCAAGCCGAAGAATCAGTCCTGGGAGATCACCGGCATCCCCGACGAACTGATCGCCGAGTTCTCCCAACGCGCGACGAGCATCAAAACCGCCAAGGACGATCTGATCACTGCTTACCGGCAGGCACACGGGCGCGACCCGGACGACGCCACGATCCTGCGGTTGCGGCAGCAAGCCGCCTACGCTACCCGCCCAGGCAAACAGTTCCGATCACTCACCGAGATGAGCACCGACTGGCGCGCACGCGCGACCCAGGTTCTCGGCGCAGATCCCGTCCAGTGGGCCGCATCGCTCATGGAGCAAGCGAGCCGCGCGCCGGCTACGCCGACGCGCACCGGTGCGGTCGCCGGTTTGGTGGATCGGCTCGCTACCGAAGCGCTCACCGAATTGAGCACCGAGCGCTCGACCTGGCGCACCTGGAACATCCGCGCCGCCGCCGCGCGGGCCTCCATGCCCTACCGCCTATCCACGACATCGGAGCGGGATGCGCTCATCGACGCCGTCACCCGACGGGTGACCGAACTGTCGGTGTGCATCTCCCCACCGGAACTGGCCGACACACCGAAAGTGTTCCGCCGCGCCGACGGCACCTCGGCGTTCCAGCGCTCCCACAATGACGTCTACACCAGCACGACCATCCTCACCGCCGAGGATCGCCTCCTCGCCGCGGCAGAGTCCCTTACCGCGCCCGTCGTCGACCACGTTATGCGATCGGCCGTAGCGACAGCGTCCGGTGCGCAGGCGCTGTCCGACGAGCAGCGTGCGGCTATGCGCGCGATCGCGACCAGCGGCCGAGTGGTGGATGTGCTGGTCGGCCCGGCGGGCAGCGGCAAGACCACCACCCTCGCCGCCCTGCGGGAAGTGTGGGAGGACCGGCACGGTGCCGGTTCCGTCGTCGGTCTCGCTCCGTCCGCCGCGGCCGCCGACGTGCTGCGCGACAGCCTCGGTATCGCGACCGAGAACACCGCGAAATGGCTCCACGAATCCACCGGACCCGCAGCGGAACATCGGATGCGTCGCGCCGCGCACCTACGCGAACGCCGCGCCGCCGCCCTCTCCGCCAGCAGGGCATCTGCGCCCTTCGACGCCGCACTCGCCCAGCTCAACGACGTAGCGCAGCGGTGGCGGTTCCAGGCAGGTCAGCTCGTCATCGTCGACGAGGCATCCCTGGCCGGAACCCTCACCCTCGACACGCTACGAGCACAGGTCCAGCAGGCCGGGGCGAAGCTGCTACTCGTCGGTGACCCTGCACAGCTGTCCGCCGCAGACGCAGGCGGCGCATTCGGCCTCCTGACCCACCATCTGGGTGACCGTGTTCCACAGCTGGCCGGGGTTCGGCGGTTCACCCATGCCTGGGAACGCGACGCCACCATTCGCCTCCGCCAAGGCGACACCGACGTCGTCGACACCTACATCGAGCACGGCCGGGTCCATTCCGGCGACACTGAACAGGCCGTCGACGCCGCTTACGACGCCTGGCGGGCCGACACCGCCGCAAGCCTCGCCTCGCTGCTGATCGCCGCCAACGCGTCAACCGTGCGGGACCTAAACACCCGCGCCCGCGCCGACCGGGTCACCGCCGGCGACGTCGAACCCGACGGCATCGTTCTCCATGACGACACCACCGCAGGCCGCGGCGACCGGATCGTCACCCGCCGCAACAACCGCCGCCTCGTGACCGGACCGCGCTCGTGGGTGAAGAACGGCGACCACTGGACCATCCAGCACCGCCACGACGACGGCTCCCTCACCGTCACCCGCACCACCGAAAGCAGTCGACCGGTGGTGCTCCCGGCCGAGTATGTGGCCGAGCACGTCGAACTCGGCTACGCCACCACCACCCACCGAGCCCAGGGCGCCACCGTCGACACCGCCCACACAATCGTCGACCCCATCGCAACGACACGGGAGTCGCTATATGTCGGGATGACCCGCGGACGGCACGCCAACACCGCCTACGTCATCACCGACCACGACAACGAGATCCCCGACGGGCAGATCCGCGACGCCCACGGCATCCTGGTCGACGTACTCCGACGCACAGGTGCCGAGCTGTCCGCCCACGAAACCATCGCCGCCGAGCAGGACCACGCCACCAGCATCGCCCGGCTCGCGGCCGAGTACGACACCCTCGCCCGCGAAGCCGCCACCGACCACTGGGCCGGCGCCCTCAACACGTGCCTGCTCCCCGACGCCGACCCGGCGGGGTCACCTGCCTACGCAGCGCTCGTCTCCGCGATGCGCCGCGCGGACGCCCAGGGCCTCAACCCCGCGACACTCGTGCCGCGGCTCGCCGACCGCGACGAACTCCACGCCAACGATGATCCGTTCGCCCTGCTCGGCCGTCGGCTAGAACAGGTCACCGACCATGCCGCAGCCACCGGCCGCACCCGCACGCGCAGACGCCTGATCGTCGGGCTCATCCCCGCTGCCACCCACGTCGTCGACCCCGAGATGCGCCGCGCGCTCAACGAACGGGCGGCCCTCATCGAGCACCGTGCCGCAGCGTTGGCCCAGCAAGCCGTCATCGAGCGGGCGCCCTGGCTCGCCGACCTCGGCCCTGCACCGCTGAACCTGCAGCAGCGGAAACAGTGGATGCGCTGTGTCACCACCGTCGCCGCCTACCGCGATCGTCACGACATCACCGACCCGGACGCCCTCGGCGATCAACGTCGCCGTGACGACTGGACCTACCGCAGCGACCGACGGCGCGCCGCCGAAGCACTCCACGCTGCTCAGCATGCTTCTACAGCCATGGACACGCTGGTTGGTGGAATCACCCAAGGGAGGACTCCCACCCGCATCAGCGACCCTGCCCTCTAGCACAGGCGCAGCCCCCGAAGTGGATCAGTACAGCTCCGGGGGTCCGGAGTCAGGGCTTTCGTCGCTGGCTGGGCCGATCCTGATGCCACGTCTTGATTGTCGATGCCCACCACAACGGGCCTACCGCCGGCCGGAAATCCGGGTCCGGCATCTGTCCGCGACTGAGATAGGTCCGCACCGCGTTCGGGGTGACCCCAATGTAGGCGGCAACCTCCGTAACGCTCCACATCTCGTCGTCCTCAGCCACGGCAAGCCACCCTAGTATGCTGCGTTGCGTTGTACTGCTAATCGCAGTATCGTGACTGTGCCGCCGCCTTGGACCGTCTCCACGTGATGCCGGCCGTTGGCGACGACGCGTCACAACCGAATAGGCGGGACCGCCCGGAGTTAGCAGCTCCGAACGGTCCCTTGATCCCCACCAGAACCAACCTGGAGGAGACCCGTGAGTACGCTACCCAACCATGCCCGGTTGTGCGGTGACCGGCCATGACCCACATCTCGCCCGAACCGTTCGACCCTCACACTGGCCCGCCTGGCTACGTCTACCAGAAGCTCGCCGACCACATCGGTGCACTTATCAATGCAGGTTCGTTGAAGCCCGGCACGCGACTCCCCGCCGAGGCGGAGCTGGCACGTACCTACGACGTCTCCGTCGGGACGCTGCGCCACGCCATTCGCGACCTCTGCGCACGCGGACTGGTAGTCAAGATCCCCGCCAAGGGCACCTACGTCACTGGCAGTAGGTGACCGACGATGGAACAACATACATTCACCTGCACCGCGACCCGAGATGACCGAAGCTGGTTCATCCAATGCGATCAGCACCCCGCCGCATGCACCACGGTCAGAATCCTCGCCCAAGCCGCTCCGCAGATGAAGCGGTCACTCGCCGCCAGTCTCGCCGTGCCCGAAGACCAGGTCACCGTCGACGTCCGGCCCATCCTGCCCGCGGCCGTGACCGTACACCTCAACCTCGCCAAGCAACTCCGCCGGACCGCAGCCAGCGCCAATCACGCATCAGCCGTACACACACGCACAGCCGCGCACATCCTCAACAAGAACGGACTCTCACTGCGCGACATCGGAACCGTCCTCGGAGTTTCCCATCAACGCGCCCATCAGTTGCTCAACCCGAAGAGGGGGACATCATGACGACACTTCGTTGGTTCCCGGCCTGGCCACTCGCGGCATCGCCTGGTCCAGCCTCCCGTGGTCAGGCGCTCGCCATTCGCCAAATGGGCGTGTGCGGCTGTGGTGCATCCGTGCGAGTCTGTACCTAGATTGGCGGTGCGGGCTCAGGCTCCGCGACTTGCTCAGAAGGGACGGACCCTGATGGCGTTCGATCGGATCACCGTCGAGCCGGACAAGCTCGAGGGCAAACCCTGCGTACGCGGTCTGCGCATCTCGGTCGAGACGGTCGTGCGCCTCATCGCCAGCGGATGGTCCTTCGACGAGATTCTCGAGAACTACCCCGACCTCGAACACGAAGACATCAGGCAATCCTTGGAGCATGCAGCCGCAGCAAGCAACGTGCACGTCTAGCGCCCCAACAGCCGAGATGACGCAATGGCGAAGGCGATATGATCTTGGGCCAGAGCAGATCCGGCATCCGCGCTACGTTGAGCGAGTTGACCGATGAGAATTGATCAATGATGCGGGCTTGCTTCGCCACAGCACCGAGAGACCCGGCCTGGCCCAATGAGGACTTCGTGGCCGCCACAAGTCACGCCGCACTGGTTGTTGACGGCGCGGGTACGCCCGTCGGCGCCGACACCGGCTGCGTCCACGACGTCGCCTGGTACAGCCAGGCGCTCGGGTCCGCTTTGATTCCACGCCTCGCTCACACCGGCAGATCACTCACGGATAGCCTGGCCGAGGCAATCTCAGACGTCGCTGCCCAGCACGGGCCAGATTGCGATCTCGGGCATCCTGGCAGTCCATCGGCGACCGTCACCACCGTCCGAGAGCGGGACGGCTGGCTTGAATACCTCGTCCTGGCCGACTCACCATTGGTGCTCGATCTCAGTACGGGCATCGACGTCATCTGCGACAACCGGGTAGACCTGTTCCACCAGCCCGAGCCGGCCGCGATGCGTGACCACCCAGCGGGCAGCGCCGAACACACTGCTGCGCTCCGCGAATACGTTCAGGCGTGGCGACAGCATCACAATCGGGAGGGCGGGTTCTGGTCCGCAAGCACGACGCCCGATGCCGCCGCACATGCCCTAACCGGGAGCTTCCCGCTCACCGATGTGCGTGCTGCCGCTCTGCTCAGCGATGGCGCCAGCCGCCTCGCCGACCGTTTCGGCCTCCTCACCTGGCGCCAACTCCTCGACGTGCTCGACAACGACGGCCCGGCCGCACTGATCCAGAGCACCAGAGCAGCCGAAGACAGCGACCCCAACGGGCATCGATGGCCACGAGGCAAGAGCCACGACGACGCCACAGCCATCCATTGCCGAATTGACCCCTCCTAGATCAAGGGCGGCTCGCTCCGCTCGCCTGACGGCCGTTCCGGGCGCGAGCGGGCGCACCTCTGAACGCCATTGGCCGACATCTGTGGTCTGGTCTCGCACCCGGTGGTCGAGCAAAGTATCGTCGACAGGTGGCTTATGAGTGGATCGCACCTCTAGCGACCGGCGTTGTTGGTCTCGCGGGAATCACGACGACATGGCTTGCGGGCAGGGGGCAAGCTGACCTTCAACGGAAGTTGTTTGCCCGCGAGCATCGCGAACAGCGGGCGAGAAGTATCCAAGACCGCAGAGCCTCAGTCTGTATCGAATACCTTGCTGAACTAGAGGCCCTCCTGTGGCACGCGCGCCTGAGGCTGAAGATGTTCGATAGCGCTAGATCCATTCTGCAGAAGGAATTGCGGCAGCACGTCGCGGATGAGTTTTCAATCGAGCTATCGAAAGAGTCCGCAGATAAATTGTCAGAGGAACTTGCTGAAAAAATGGAGCCAGTCCTCGCCTACGATGTAGATTCTGGCCTTGCAAAGCTAATACGACTGAACTCGGCAATTCGAATATGGGCCACGCCAGACGTAGCTACACAATCTGGAAAATGCATCGGCGACGCGATGAGTGTTGCTGCGGAGCTTCTTCGACTGGACCCCACGGGTGCGGTAGATGAGCTTAGCCGTTCTACCGAACAGCTCGCCAACGCGATATTTGTGGACCTCCATATAGAGCCCTTTGAGCCAGGAGCATCGTTAAACGAATTATTGCGGAAGTATGAAGTAGAGTCGACAGAATCGACGCGGTTGACCGAGTAAAATTCAAGGCGACGGAAGCGCCGCGAAGGCTACCGTTGCGCTCGTCGTGGTCGGCGGGCTTGCGGCCGTACCCGACGAGCCGGTCGGTGATCTTCCACTCCTCGGACTGGGTGACACGGCCGGGAAGAGCGCCCTTGGTATGGGCGGTGCGAATCTCTTCCCACAGCACGGCATGGACCTGTTTGTAGGTGGGCGCCTTGGAGACGACGAAGGCGGACCCGGGTGGGTGGACGTCGATCCACCAGCCGGCGACACGGGCGACGATGTAGGATTCTACGGCGTCGTGGCAGGAGTGGACGGCGACCTTGGGGTGGTCGCGGAGCGCGTTCACGATGGCGACCCGCTGTGACCATTGGTGCTCTTTCAACTTCACTCTGATCCACCCGGCGGGGTCCTTGGTGTGCAGGTGTGGGCGGATGCATTGGCGGAGTTCGTCTGCCAGGTGGTGACCATGATCGGCCATCTCCATCTCCGGCGGGCGGACTCCCTGACGATGCGTGTCGGACTTTGTCGGCAGGACCGCTTACCGTTGTCGCCGTGAGCAGGAAGATGAACCCCTACGGCGTCGGGCACTCCGGCAACGACTTCGTCGATAGGAGGTTGCGATGCGGCTGCTGTGAGTTGCCTTTCCAATACCGGACGCTCCGAAATCAGCCGGAGATCCGCAGGTGGTGTGATGCGTGCGTCGAACATCACCCGGTCGAGGACGAGGAAGATGCTCGAGAGCTTGCACGGCTCCGAAGCCATGAGCCGATCCTCCGCAGCTATGTGCAGGACGTTCGAGGCGTCGCTGATCGAGCGTATCGCGAACGCAGCGAGATGGAGGAACGGATGAAGTCTGCTCTGCACTCTCGTGACGGATGGTTTGAGCTGCTGGAGCAGGTGAAGGCTGAGCACCTCGAGGTCGAGCGCGGCAAGTGCCAGGGCGGGCTGGAGTATCCCTGTCCTACCGAGCGGGTCTTAAGGGGAGATCGCGGGCGATACCAGAGGCTTAGGGATGCAACCACGCGGATGAACCTGGGAGATCACTTGCTGGGCGACTATGACGATGGTGGTGAGCCGCAATGAGAGTCAACCTTCTAGTCTATGGCCGACACACGTCTCCCCGGGGTTAGGGGTCAGCCTGTTGCGTAGTGACGCGATTCGACGCGCGTGCCGCGCTACTTCGCCAGGGTTGTAGTGGGTGTGCCCCGACGGTCCTTGCCGGTGGGTATGATCTTCCCGCGGTTCTCCCATGATCGGATGGTCGTGACGCGGATCTGGAGGAACTCGGCGAGGGCGTAGGCGTCAACGCCACGGCCGGTACTCACGTCACGAATTTCCCACGCGCCGCGCCCCTGCTCGTGCTCGCGCGAGCGGGGGCGCGGCGTGGTCGCCTCACTGCTCAGCGAGCGGCCATCAGGTCCTGCCAGGACTGCCCCGGCTCGAGCGCCTGGCTTCCATCCATTCGGACACCGGCTGTGATGGTGCCGCTGCGCCGACCGTCAGTGTTGTGCGTGAAGTAACGCGGAACTCCACAGGCAGCGGCGAACTCATGCAGGTCGAGGTTTGGATCGTTGAACTTCAAGACCTGAGCCGCGACCCACATGACGTTGATTCGTACTCGTTCGGTCTGTTCCGAGTCGAGTTGCTCAGTTACGAGCCTAGAGTCGCGATCCCGCTGGTGCCCGGCTCCATCGGCACGCCACGGCGCGTCGGACCAGTCGTGATTGGCGATCTCGTCTGCGAATTGCTGTGCTAGTCGGCTCAACATAGCGGTTCCTCCTGTAGGAACTCGTGGCCATCTCCCCTAGTGGAGCGGCTCTGCGAGTACTCTATACTGCCGGACCGACAAGGTCGCGACGCCTTACCGCCTTGACATCGAGCCGTCAGGACCCCAGTCGGGGCGTTCCCAGGGTGGGGTGTCTTCAGGATTCGTGTACGCGAGTCGGACAGGCAAGCGCTCCACGAGGGAAGCATCGAAATCGTGGCGTTTGTCCCAAACTGGCGCCAAGCGGCGTGCTCTCGCCGAGTTCTCCTTTGACTGTTATGCCATACCCAGTCTTCGGCCACCATCGCCGCAAACTACTGCTTCGTCATGCCGAACAGGCGGCTAGACCGTTGTGGGTGTCGGGGAATCGGTGGGGCTGGCGATGCGCCCGTTGGCGACGTTGTTGGACCAGCTAGATGAGCGGGCATCTCTGCATTTGGCTGCCATGGCCGTGAATCACATCCTGCAGCAGACGCTCTTCGCCTGCAGCGCGGGGCACGGCGCTGTAGATGGGCTCGGAGACTATCTCTTCAGATGCTCTTGCACGGTCCGGGCAAACGTGGGCGCGGATGCTCGCGCGAGAGCCTGGAGGACGTCGTCGATCGTCAGTGGTGGACGGCGGGCGGCGGCTGCTTGGCGACGAAGGACACCGAGCACCGCGCCCGGAGCGAGGTCCAGCTGATCGAGCAGGAACTCGTCGGGTGTGAGCGCACTGAGTCCGAACTCTTCGAGGACCTTGGCTGGGAAATCCCTGACGTTGTTCGTGACGATCACCTCGGCGTGGCCCCGCAGGGCCGCGGCGACCACGTGGCGGTCATTCTCGTCAGGCAAGTTGATGCCCTCAACGAGCGGTTCCCACCCAGCGACGCATGCGTCTTCGAACGTATCGTTCATCGAATGCAACCGCGCATCCACCCGGCCAGGGTCCTCATCAGGATGGATCTCGAGAACCGCCGTTCGTACCTCGTCAAGGATCTTCTGAGACCAGACAGGCCGATACAGCTCCACCTCGGCGATTCTCAGCAAAGTGTCGGCCAGACTGATCGGCACAAGGACGCACGCGTCCAGCACGACGACGAATCTGGACACGTCAATCAGTCGGCTTCCCGCGAGCCTTGCGCAAGGCCTGGGCGTACGCCTCGGACGGAACGTCGTACAACCCGTCCTCAACAGCCTGGCGAGTCATATCATCAAGCCGAGCCCGCCGTTCCTGGCGCCGGCGATCACGGTATGCAAGGACATCGCTCAGGCGAACCCGGCGGTGCCGGCCAGGTTGCTCGTATGGGATTTCATGCTCGTCGAGCAACTTCACCAGCGTCGGACGACTGATCCCGAGAAGGTCCGCAGCCTGCTGGGTGGTCAGCCGCTGCTCCAGCGGCGCCACCGCGATGGCCTTACCCGCCTTCATCGCAGCCACAACCTGCACAAGCACCTCGTACACCTCCAGCGGAAGCGGCACCTGCTCGCCGTCAGGCCCGACGAGCCCCGCCGGCTCGTTGTGCTGCTTCAAGAAGCTGGCAAGCCGCATCATTTCCGCCATGTCTCTAGGCGGAAGCACAGTATGTTCGTCGTAGCGGGTGCCGTCCTGTACGTCCGTGTTCATAGTAGCCATCATACGGAGCAAAACGAAAAAATCGCAACAGCAGCAACTCGGAAGTGCCCTCCAAACAGCGCCAGCAAGGTCCCGTAGCTCTCTGCACCTGACTACCCTGTGCCGTGCGATCCGCGTGCGATAAGACCCGGCCAACCGCAGGGCCGAGCGGACAATCAAGGTCACTGTCCGCGCTGGTCAACGCCCCAGTACACGGCCTCGGGCCGTTCTTCCAAGCTGGTCATGCGGGTTCGATTCCCGTCACCCGCTCCAAGCACGAAAGTGCAGGTCACAAACAGATCTGGTCCTGGCCTGTGGGTCGGCCTCCTTTGCGAGGTTCGTGCGATCCACGTGCGATTAGCTCGTCGCTCTCAATGGCCCGGCCTGTTCGCCTTAGGCTCATCGCGATCCGCTGTCACAAATGCGGATTCGAGGACATGCCGACGGGAATCTGCCCGTCGATGTGCTCATCTCCATGACGGCCGAGCCCATGCGTATCGTGGCGGCCGTGCCGATACTCAGCCGCAGCCGCCAACACCAACTCTGACGCCATGATCGCCACCCAAACGCTGTCCGACATCCGGGCGTGCTCAGCAGCCTGAGGGCTCATTCGCCATCCGAGGATTGGCCGCAGCCGGAGCGGCCGGTGCGGCGCGAAGCTCTTCATGAAGACGGGCGAGCCAACGGATGGCGGCACTGATGGCGGGCCAAGTGGTCATGCTCGTGCCGCCGCCTGACCGGGTGTGGACCGTCTGGGGAATCCGCCCAGCCCCGGCCGCGGAGACACTCACGCACCGCCTGCACTGCGGCCAGCCGATCCGCCTTGCCCCGACTCCGGTGCGACCCGAACGACCAAGGTGCCTTGGTCGGCAGAGACCTGCAGGTTGAGATTGAAGTTCCCGCCGAGGTCGCGCACGAAGGTGACGTCGTTCAGCAGGTACTCGTGGCGGACCAAGTTCAGCCACTCCCCAGTCGCCGCCGCCCGCACCCCGCTCACAGCTTCATCTTCGCGGTCCGTCGAAGCCGGGCAACTTGGATTCCCCGTGGCCCGCATGGCGGGCAAGGATGGCTCGCACGCCCGCCTAACAAGCTCAGAGGCAGACCGTGCTACTCGACCTCGTAGTCTCAGCCGTGGCCATCAGCCGGCAGCGTGGCAGTGTCGCGGGCATCGGTTCGATCGTGGCCGACGTCGGGCCTTGCCCCGTGGCGCCCATGCGTGGAGTCGTATCCGCGGGGTGTCTTCCGCGACCTGGCAAGCGTGTACGCCACCAATTCAAGGGTCCTTTCGGAGGCTTCCACCTTGGTGAAATCCGGGCCAGAGCCAAACGCCGTGGCCATCTGTGGCGTGCTGGGAGACATCGTGGCGTCGGTGCTGGCGCACCCATCCGCTTCATCAGCTCCAGGGGTTGCGATCCCGGACGAGCACGCCACGAGATCATCGCCGACGTGACCGTCACACTCATCCCGAAGAGCAATGCTCCACGATGTCCTCTCCTAACTTAGGCCCTTCCCGGTATAGTTTCTATACCGGGAAGGGCCTAATATGGATTCTGAGTATGATCCCGACAAGAGTGCAGCGAACCAGAAGAAACACGGCATCGACTTCACCGATGCACAGCGGCTCTGGCTGGACCCGCTACGCGTCGAGGTTCCCGCACGAACACAAGACGAGCCGCGCTGGCTAGTGATCGGCCAGATCGACAACAAGCACTGGTCTGCCGTGATCACCTACAGACAGCAGAGAATCCGACTCATCTCGGTCCGGCGCGCTCGTGAGGAAGAGGTGGCCATCTATGAGAGCTGAAGAGTTCGACGCCAGGTTCGACCGCGGCGAAGACATCACCGAGGCCCTGGACCTGTCCAAGGCACACCGTCCCGGAGAAGAACAACGCCGCGTCAACGTCGACTTCCCCACCTGGATGATCGCCTCCCTAGACCGAGAAGCACGAAGACTGGGCGTCACCCGCCAGTCCATCATCAAGGTGTGGATCGCCGAGCGCCTCGAACAACAGAGGGGCACGGCCGCGTAGCGACACGCGTACCAGTAATCCCTATGCGTCGTGCGATTTGCGTGCGACAACACCCGGCCAAACGCGGGCCCGCACGGACAATCACGGTCACTGTCCACGCTGATCAACGGCGCAACACACACGTCCGGGCCGTTCTTCCAAGCTGGTCATGCGGGTTCGATTCCCGTCACCCGCTCCACGCACGAAAGTGCAGGTCACAAACAGATCTGGCCCTGGCCTGCGGGTCGGCCTCCTTTGCGATGTTCGTGAGCTTCGTGCGATTACCTCGTCGGGCTCTCTGGCCGGGTTGCTCGCCTGCGGCTCGTCGCGATCCGAGCTGGAACCTGTTGGCGTGTACTCTCGCCGACGGGCGAAGAATGAGGTCATGGAGTTGCCCGCGGACAGTTATGTGCACAGCGAGTGGTCTTGGGACACTCCGGGCGGCTCGATGGAGCGGACCTGCGCACGGGCTGCCGAGCTGGGTCTTCCGGCCGTGGCACTCACCGACCACATGGACTTCACGGCCTGGAGAGTTGCCGCCAGCGACCTCGATGGGGTTGAGCTGTTCCAACAACGGGGTCTTACCCGCCTGGCGAGGTCCATTGACAATGACAACCCGCGTATACCTCCCCGCCTCCCGAAGCTCGGCCAACAGGCGCCGTTCAATCAGCTCGTTCCCGCTATCATCCAGCGTCACGCAGCAACCCTCTCGCCGACACGTCATCCCTGACTTGCCGACGATAGAGCCCATGATTTGCCGACTACACAACCACCGATCTGCCGACCGAGTCGTCTATGTTTGTCGATCAAATGAACCTGGCACCCCACCCGAAGAGCAACAACCGTGGTGGTCGCCGGAACGCGGGTGGCCCTGAGACACACCAGGCAGTAGGGGGCGGGCCGTCGCACTGGACTCGTGGCGTCCCCGCGCGGCCGAGCTGTTCGCAGGGAGATGGAGGCGCCGTGAGCCAGGACCTAGACTTCGAGGACCATGCAACGGATCGCTAGCGCAGACTCCTGTTCCTGCTCACTCCCGGCGACAAACGAGTGGCGTCGGGGGAGCCTCCGGTCCTCCAGTTGGTCTTGCCCTGGCCGTTGGGGCCGATGAGCGCAGTGACGCCGCTGTCGAGTAGGTCTTCGACCTCGCCGACACGCCGGCGGCATATCACTGGGTCAGCCGGGCCGCCGATCCCCGACCATTACGACCATCCCGGCCGACCCGCCGAAACCACCGAGCCTTGGAGCTGACATGGCTGACTTGACCGCACCCGACGTCGTCACCCGCGACGTACTCGCGATCTTCGAACGCGTGCGATCCCGGCTGTTTAAGCGCCTCGAGGGCCTGACCGACGCCGAGTACCTGTGGGAGCCGGTGGGCGACAGCCTGAGCATCCGCCCCGGTGACGACGGCGTCTTCCGCGTCGACGAGCTGATTCCGAAGTCTGTCCCGGGCGTGCCGGACCCCGTCACGACGATCGCCTGGCGCATCTGGCACATCGGCAACCTCTGCCTGCGCGGCTACGTGATCTATTTTTTCGAGGACGTCCCCGAACTCGGCGACCGCGACGCGTGGCCGGGCACCGCGAAAGAGGGCGTCCAGGCGCTCGCCGAGGACTGGGAGCGCTTCACCTCCCGCATCGCAGCCCTCGGCGACAAGCGCCTGCTGGAGCCGATGGGCCTAGGCCCCGACCGTTGGGGCGGCGAAACCTACCTGAAGCTCGCGCTGCACGCTCTGGACGAGGTCGCGCATCACGGCGGCGAGATCGCCCTGCTGCGCGACCTGTACCTGCGCGAAGCGCGCTAACGCGCCATCCGCCAGCGCTACACCACTCTATGGGGCCCTACTGGGGTGCTTGGTGCGCTGAACGCTCGCTGGAAACCGGCATCTGGCCCGATCCAGCGAGGACTCACCGCACCAAGCCGCTTGCTGCCCACCATGACAGCGCCGCACGCAGAGAGTCCCTGCAGGCTGACGGTGGAGGGTTGTACTCGCTATAACAAGGAGAACCCTCCACCGTCGCGGCGAAACCTCAACTAGGCAGAGCCGTCAGGGCGGGGCGCCTCGCCGGAGTTGTCGGTAGCTTCTGTCTCCCGCTGGTCCACCGTTCGGGGAAGTGCGGCCATGAGTACCACGAGCACCACGGCCAGCGGAATACCCCAGGCCAGGACCTGCGGGATGGCGAGTGCGGTGGCCTCCGGACCTCCTTCGCCGCCTTCCAACTGACGCACCAGCAGGCTGCCGAACACTGCCGCACCGAGGGCGAGCCCTAGGCCGCGGACGTACACCACCGCGGAGCTCGCCGCCGCGAGGTCCTTCGCCGAGCTGGCGTTCTGGGCGATCACCACGAGGTTCTGCATGAGCAGTCCGAATCCGGCACCCATGACTACCAGCACCAACGCGACCACGACATAGGACATGCTGGGGTCGAGAAGGCCAAGCAAGGCGAACGCCAGGGTCACAACGAGTGCGCCGCTCACCAAGTAGCGCCGGAACCGGCCGCTAGTGCCCAGCCTGGGGCCGGCCAGGAAGGAAACCGCCATAAAGGTGAGCACATACGGATTGAGTGCCAGGCCGGCGACAGTCGCGCCCATGCCGTACGCGGTCTGGAGGTACGTAGGTAGGTAGACGATCGACCCGCCGAGCAAAGCTCCAAGGACGGCGGTGGCTGGGAGGGTGATCCGCAGGGTTGGGTTGGTGAACAACGCCAACGGAAGCAGCGGTGCGGCCGCCCGACGTTCCCACCACACGAACAGCGCCAGGAGCAGGAGTGCGATGCCGGCCAGCCCGATGATCGGGCCGGAACCCCACGCATAAGTGCGCCCGCCCCACTCCGCCACCAGCAGCGCACTCACGGTGGCAGCGACGATCAGGCCGGCACCGGCGAAGTCGATCCTTTCCTTGCTGGCGGGTGTCGGCACCCGGAGTGCGAGTGCGACGAGCACCATGCTGAGCAGCCCGAGTGGCAGATTGATGTAGAAGATCCATCGCCACCCCACCAGGTCGGTGATCGCGCCACCCGCCAGCGGGCCCAGAACAGTCGCGACAGCGAAGACTGCGCCGGTGGCACCTTGGATTCTGCTGCGCAGGTGTTGCGGGTAGATCTCGGACAGGGCGATGGTGGGCAGCACGAACAGCGCACCGGCACCGATACCCTGCAGGCTCCGGGCCGCGATCAACTGAACCATGCTCTGCGCGGCACCACTGAGTGCCGAGGCCACGATGAAGATCGCGATGGCCGTGATGAAGACGGCGCGCCTGCCGAACCGGTCGCTGAGCCGCCCGTAGAACACGGCGGTCGCGGCCGAACCGAGCAGGTACGACGTGATCACCCAGCCGATCCCGTCCAAACCACCCAGGTCGGCCGCGATGTCGGGTAGGGCGATGGCGACCACGGTCTGATCCAAGGCAGACAACAGCATGCCGAGGAGCAGACCGACGGTGGCCAGCGGCACGTTTCTCGTTATCGCCGACCCGCCTGGCGCCGGGTGTGTGGTTGTTTCGGCCACGTCCCTCACCGCTCCGCCAGAGCGAAGGGGTTGGCCAGATCGAATTCGTCGCTGAGGAGGTCCTGGTCGATCACGCTGCCCGCGACGGTGCCGCTGGCCGCAGCCGCGACCACCGCGGCCATCGCCAGGGGCACGGTGGATCGATGAGCCATGTCGCCGGCCGCATATATCCCCGGGACGCTCGTCTGACCGTACTCATTGACCTCCACACAACCGTCTGGGAGAACCGCACACCCAAGCTCCTCGGCCAGCGGAGAAGCTTGGTATGCGACGTTCTGCACGAAGACGGCGTCCCTGGCCAGCGCCGGGCCGTCGGTGAACTCGATCCGTTCCAGCACTCCGTCCCGGCCGACCAGCCCCGCCAGCGGCGCCTCGTTCACCGCAAGGCCCTGCGCCTCAAGTACCGCGCGCGTTTCAGGATCTAGTTGCGCTCCGTCGGTGCAGAGAACGACGTCGCTGGCGAACCGGCTCAGCTGAAGCGCGAGTCGGATGCGGGCCGGCTCAGATCCGACGACCGCAACGGGTTTGCCAGTGCACTCATAGCCGTGGCAGTAGGGACAGTGGAACGCGGAACGGCCCCAGAGATCCGCAGCTCCCGGAAGCCCGGAGACGTCGTCGGTCAATCCGGTCGCCAGGAGGATCCGGCGCGCCCCTAGGACGGCACCGTCGGCGAGTTCGACCTGAAACCCATGGCCGGCGTTGCCGACCACCTTCTCGACGACTGCCCCGTCCCTCATCTGCACCGTCGGGTAGGCGGCCAGCTCCGCCCGGCCGAGCCGGCGCAGTTCTTCCGGCGGGGTCCCGTCACGTGTCCAGAAGTTGTGCGCCTGCCCTGTGGGTGCGTTCCGGCCGTGCCCGGCGTCGAGCAACACGGTGGAGCGGTGGACCCGGGCCAGCGTCAGCGCGGCCGACATCCCGGCCGGTCCGCCGCCGACGATGACCGCGTCGTAGATGGGGTTGTTCATGGAGGTGCCTCCAGGGTCGTGGCTTGACATCGAGGCAAGTCTGATTGTTAATGTCAACATGAAGTCAAGCGCGGAACTCCAGATCGGCGACCTCGCGGCCCAATTCGGCCTCGGCACCCACGTGCTGCGCCACTGGGAAGCGATGGGCCTGTTGGCGCCGGCCCAGCGGGTCAACGGACGTCGGCGCTACACCCAAAGCCACGCCATCCGGGTCATGACCATCCTCCGGGCGAAATCGGCCGGGATGAGCCTTGAGCAGATCCGGGACATCTTGGTCGCCGCCAACGACCAGCCCAAACGCCACGAGCTCCTCGAGGCACACCACGCGGAGCTCGAGCGTCGGCTGGCGGCGCTGTCCGAGTCGAAGACCCTGGTGGAGCATCTGATGGAGTGCACCGCCGACGACTACGCCCAGTGTCCGGGATACCGGGAGCTGGCCGAGCGCGTCATGGCGGGGAACACACCGCCCTCTGACGACGACTGCGTCCTCGAGGAACACGAGCGCCCAACCCGCCGCCAACAGCGAAGTTGATCTCTCGTGTGCGCGGGCCACTCCGTGGGCGAAGTGAGTGTAATGTTCGTTCGGTAGGTGCGGTTCGGTGGAGCCTCCGTGATGTCGCTGCGGAGCTGACCCGGCAGCCGCAGGCACCTCAGCAGCCGTAGGTCCCGGCAGCCCCAATAGCCGGAGCCGGCCGGCACGAATGTGATTCCCCCGGATGGGTACCGGGAGGGGCGTAGCCCACGCCAAATACCACCGCTTCGCCGCTTATGCCGGGGGACCGGTCCATGGGGGTGCCAGAATGACGTTCTCACTCGTAGCTCGGTGTCGACGGACCGGCCAACTGGGCGTCGGTGCGTTGACCGCGATGATGGGCATCGGCAAACTCGCCACACACGCCCGCGCCGGCGTTGGTGCCATCGCCACGCAGGCGACGATGAATCCCTACCTCGGTTTCGACGGCCTCCGGCTGCTCGACCAAGGGGTTGCGCCGGATGACGCTCTGCGCGAGTTGATCGACGCCGACCCAGGGCGCGACGTGCGTCAGACCGGGTTCATCGATCACCAGGGCCGCACGGCCGCGTGGTCAGGGGCGCTGACCCCCGACTGGTCTGGTCATGCCGAGGCCGACGACGTCGTCGCGCAAGGAAACCGCCTCGTGGGAAAAGAGACCCTCGACGCAGCGCTGGCGGCGTTCACCAGTCAGGATCAGCTACCACTCGCCGAAAGACTGCTCGTGGCGTTGGAAGCTGGCGAAGCGACCGGAGCGGACACGAAGGGTACGTTGTCCGGCACCATCTACGTCGTCGATACCGAGGAATATCCGCTGTGGGACTTACGCGTCGACCACGCGACCGATCCGGCCAAGGAATTGCGACGCGTCTTCCTTGAGTCGAGTGCACAACTACTGCCCCAGGTCTTGGCGCTGCCAACCCGGGAGAATCCACTCGGTGCGGCCACCCGGCGAGCCCTAGGCCACCAGAGTTCATGAGACGTCGCGCCACGGGTCGACTCGCGCTGGCGTTCACCGCGCGGGACCGGCGGGCGGAACGGCCAGGAGCGACTGCACGGAGGCGGTCACGACGCGCGCCACGTCCTCAGCCGCCAAGCGACCGGCCCGCTCTTCCTCCGCTGCGGCATGCATGAGGTTATGCACCGCATTGACCAGCCAGGTCATCGGCAGGTCGGTGCGGAACGTCCCTTCGCCTTGGCCCCGCCGAATGAGCTGCTCGACCCGCTCGGCGGGAGCCGCGTGCAAGGCGAGTAGGCGCCCCGCGGGAAGAACTCCTTGCGCGGCCTGGAGCAAGGCGGCGGATTCCGCGACGAGTGACCAGCTTGACTCGAGTAGCCGGGTCATGGCGTCGCGGGCGTCTCCACCGACGTCGACGGACGAGAGTGTCTCCTCGCCGATCCGCAAGGCATCGGTGAGGGCCGCTTCGACCAGCTCGGCCCGGTTCGGGAAGTGGCCGTAGAGGGTCATCCGTCCCACACCTGCGGCTTTGGCGATGTCGTCGACCGTTGCGTCCGGATTCCGGCTGAGGCAGCTTCGGGCCGCCGCAACGATCCGGGCGATGCTGCGTTCGGCGTCGGCGCGGCGGCGGGGCCGATGGGTCGCAGAGGACATACCCCCACTCTAAGTCGTACAGGAATACACGAGTTAGGCTCCCTGTTGCAGAACTCGTACATCAACGTACGAGTTAGAGCCTGGGAGGGCCTCATGGCGCACAACGAAACCCGGAACGTATCGACACCACACCCGCGGCGATGGCACATCCTGGGATTCCTCGGCTTCGCCCAGCTGATGTTGATCCTTGACGTCACCGTCGTCGCCATCGCCCTACCAACGATGGAGACCGACCTGGGCTTGACGCGGGAGGCTCTGACCTGGACCGTCAGCGTCTATGCGCTGACCTTCGGCGGCCTGATGCTGCTCGGCGGCCGGTTGGCGGATCTGGTGGGCGCCAAGCGGGTCGTGCTTGCGGGCCTGTTCGTCTTCACCGCGGCATCGCTGGTCACCGGGCTCGCCGACTCCTCCACCACCCTCATCGGCGGCCGTATCGCCCAGGGCGTCGGCGCTGCGCTGCTATCACCAGCGGCCCTGTCACTCGTCGTCACCCTATTCCACGGCGACGAGCGGAACCGGGCACTCGGGGTGTGGTCCGCCCTCGGAGGTGGCGGCGCCGCACTCGGCGTCCTGGTCGGCGGCTTGCTGACCGCCGGCCCCGGCTGGCCCTGGGTGTTCTTCGTCAACGTGCCCATCGGGCTGGTGATCATGATCGCGGTGGCCCGCCTGTTGCCACGTCAGAGCTCCGCCGGCCCACGCCCCCGATTGGACGTTCTGGGCGCACTCCTGGTCACCGCATCGTCGGCGACGCTGATCTACGCCTTCATCGACGCGGGGGAACACGGCTGGCTGACACTAACCACTGGGCTGCTCGCACTACTGGCGGCCGGCGGATACCTCACCTTCGTGGTCTGGCAGCAGCGCACCCGTTCACCGCTCATGGACGTGCGACTACTCGCCCGCCGCCCGGTGGCGACCGGCACGTTCCTCATCTTCCTGGCTACGGCTCTGATGATCGCGGCGTTCTTCCTCGGCACGTTCTACTTCCAGCACGCCCGCGGATATGGCGCGATGCACACAGGTCTGCTATTCCTCCCGATCGCGCTGGCGACCATGGCCGGCGCCAACCTCACCGGCCGGACCATTACCCGCCTCGGCGCCCGCACACTTGCCGTGACCGGCCTGTTCGTCACCGCGGCCGGGATGGCGGTTCCCGCGCTGTCGCTGCACCCGGTGTCCGTTGCCGTGGGCGTCTCGATAGCCGCGTCCGGCATCGGTGCGGTCTTCGTCGTGGCGTCGGCCACGGCGCTCGGCCAGGTAGCTCCACATGAAGCAGGCGTCGCATCCGGCATCGTCAGTACGTTCCACGAGTTCGGCGCGGCCGGTGGAGCCGCCATCATCTCCAGCGTGGCGGCGGCCAGCCTGGTGGGCGACACACTCACCGGCTACACCAACGGGTTCGTGGCGGCTGCGGTGACCGCGGGGGTGGCCGCCATCGCGGCGGCCAGGCTGACGCCTCGGAGGAACGCGCCCATGCCGGCCCATCATGGCGCACATTGATCCGGCGTCAATCCTGAGCAACATGTCGAGAAACCGGCCCCAGCTCCGATCCCTGGTTGAGCGTGTCCATCACAGGGACGCACACCCGATAGGAGAACACCATGGGACAGGTCATCTCAAACATGTCGATGTCGCTGGACGGCTTCATCGAGGACGCCGAGGGCCGGATTGACGAGCTCTTCGAGTGGTACACCGCGGGCCCGGTGACCACGGACTCGGCCAACGAAGATATCGCCTACCGTCAGTCGGCGGAGGATGCCGACTTCCTTCAGGACTCCATCAACCGCCACGGCGCGTTGGTGGCGGGGCGGCGCCTGTTCGACAAGGCCCGCGGTTGGAACGGCTCTCATCCAACCGGGTTGCCGGTGTTCGTCGTGACACACCAGGCGCCGTCCCCGCAGGAATGGCCGCACCAGGACGCGCCGATCACGTTCGTCACCAACGGCGTCGCGTCCGCCATCGCGCAGGCCAAGGCTGTCGCCGGCGACAAAGACGTCGTCATCGCCAGCCCTAACATCGCGCAGCAAGCACTCGACGCGGGCCTGCTGGACGTGATCACCGTCGATCTGGTTCCGTATCTGCTCGGTTCTGGAACTCCATACTTCGCGAACCTGGCGCAGAAGCCGGTCCGCCTAGACAACCCGACCATCCGGCATGGCAACCGGGTCACCCACCTCACCTACCGCGTGCTTCGCTGACGTCCGGCTGGTGCCCCACGTGGGACGTCCGTTGCTGGGCTCCGCCTAACGCGCTCCGGTGGCCTCACCCGACCTGGCCAGTTCCACCGCCGCCGCCAGCAGCCGTTGGCCGGCATGGCGCGCATAGGGGCCGGAGAAGAGCCGGGAGCTGCGGTAGGCGATGTCGATCTCGTACCCGCCCGCGTCGTAGTCCGCTTCCCGCAAGGGAATGTACCCGGGCACACCTCCGGTGTAGCCGACCACCAGCAGGTCTGGGCGGTTGAGCTGGCGCCGGAGGTCAAGCGCGAACTCGACGAACGGCTCTCCAGGCAACGCCACCACCATGAACCGGCCCCACCGGTGCACGGAGACCGGCACGTCGATGCCACCTGTGGACTCGCGCCCCCGCCAATACTCCGCCCACTGGCTCCACGTGTTGAACAACGCGCGTTCCGGCCCGGCCGTAGCCGTGGCCTCCACCCGCCATTGGCGCGCCCACTCACTCAGGACCTCGGGTGCGGGTGCGGGCTGGGTAGGTAGCCACACCCGGGTCGTTTCGGCGCTGATCCGGCCGACCGGCACCAGCTCGGCGGTCGCCAATGCCTCGGATGTGGCGTCGGCGACCGCCCGGCCGATCCGTTCGGCCGCCTCGAACGTCCGGTCCGGACTGGGCTCGGTAGAGAAGCTGTCGGTGGCGAGATGTCCCGTGTTGATCTGCCCGCAGCACCCTTGCAGGAAGGCAACCTCACCGCCGAATCTGGCTTGCAGCCGCCGGCGCGCGGCACCGGGCCAGTCCGCGGTGATCGACAGATTGTCCGGTCCTAGCGTCACCGGATGGCAGGCGTGGGAGAACAGCGTCACGATGGGTTGACCGCGCAGGTCGGCCCACTGGGCGCCGAACACGAGTGGATCGATGACCCCCGTTCCGCGCCGGTTGTGGGCCACCGTCTCCAGGTGGGCTACCCCGGTCCGCAGCTGAGCCGGTTGCCGGGTCTTCCACGCGGTCCGCGCGGCGTCGACGAGTGCGGCGAACGCCCGAGTGACGTACTCCTCGTCCCGGCCGACGCCGAACCCGACGGCTTTGACTTTGGGCCCGCCGTGGGTATGGCTAACGCTGATCGCGATCGAATCCCGATCCACCCCGGTCTCGTCCGCGATCCGGCCGGCCACCATGTCGGCATCGGCCGGGTCGAGGCTAATGAGGTCACCCGTCACGATGATCGACGCGCCCTGCGGACCAGAGGTCGCGATCGCCGTGGCCAGCAGCGGATCGTGCACGTCGACCGATGGTTCGACGCGGACGGCGAACCCGGCCAGGTGGGCGCCTACCGGTGGGGTGATGTCCACGGTCGTGGACCCCACCAGGACCGCGTTGTCCAATGAGTACTCCTGTGTGGTCATAGCCATCGCACCCGCGTCCGGATCTGGTCGAGGAAGGTCGCATGCTGCTCGTCGCCCCCGGGTGCGTTGCCGCTGCGCCAGATAGGCGGCGTCACCCCCGAGTCCACCAGCACGGCGGTGGTGAGGGCACCGAGGCAGTTGAGCGCGTAGGCGTTGACGAAGGTGGATACGGCTGCGATCGGCTCGTCGATGCCGTCGATCCACAACACGGCGTCCCCCACGGGAACCTTCGTGTCGATGTGGACATCGACCAGGTCGTGCAGGTTGGCCCCGGACGGGTGCCGCGCTGGGTGGTCCGGTGGTGTGGACTCCGCGTGCACCGTCGACGAGATACCAACGACGGTGATGTCGTGCGCACGGGCGTACTCCGCGGCGTCGATCACCGCGGCGTTGATGCCGTACGCGTTGACCAGGACGAGCAGGTCACCTGGGCCGAGTTGGTTGTCGCGCAACACGAGCGCCCCGTAACCCGGGGTGCGTTCCATGGCCATCGAACGCAGGGCACCGCTGGATAGCAACGTCCCCTCGTCGAGGATGGCGCTCACGTGCGCCAGTCCACCTGCCCGGAAGAAGATCTCCTGGGCGGCGAGGTTCGAATGGCCGCCCGGCCCGTACACGTGGACCAGCCGATCGGCCTTGATGTGGCCGGCCAGCAGGTGGGCCGCCCGCTGAAGGTTTTCAGCCTCCTCGTCGCGGATCGACTCGAGCATCGAGGTGATCGTGCCGAGGTAGTCGTTCAGGATCGTTTCGGGGCGACTCGGCGCCCGGGTTCGCGCCGCCGCACTCATTGGTCCCCCTCAGGAGAGCTCCACGTGAGGTTCACCGTGGTAACACCAGCGACGGCGTCAACCGCGAGCTCGTACATCTTCCTCCCATGTCGTTCGACGACGGTGCACTGCTGCTCGTCGCCATCGATCTGCACCCTCGGCTCACTTGGCGGGCAGATCAGCACGGCCAGTCCGGATATCGCCACCGGCGACTCCACGACCAGCTCCGCATCACCCGGGCCATGGCGGTGCAGCCGCAATCCGACGGTTCTGCGCAGCCGTTCCCACCGGTTCACCCGCGCGGCGGTCCACCACGGCAGGCCCCGACGCCGAACCTCCTTCACCAGGTCCCGGCACGCATCGCGGACATAGTCCCGACGGTGCAGGTGGACCGGGTGGAACAAGAAGTGGGCGACCCCGTGGTGGGCGACGACCTCGTCGAGGATGACGTCCCTGACTGCTTCGTGTGTCGTCCACGCGAGGTCCTGGGCGTGCAGTGGCAACATCAGCACATCCAGGCGATCCACGGTGGACATCGGACGGGACAGGTGGCAGGTGCCGAACGGGAAACCCACATTGCCGCGTTTGCTCGGCCCACGTGATTCGTCGAGCTCGATCCCGAGCCGCGTGCACCACCGGTAGAACTCGTCCCAGCCCTCCCAGCGGGTGTAATGATTCTTGTTCGAGACGATCTGCTCGGTGCCCGTCATCGCCTGCGCCCAGGTGTACTGGGCACGCAACTCCGGCCAGCCCCACGACGCGACATCGGCATCACCGACCGCGTTGAAATGCAGCGCGTGCTCGTGGCCCTGTGCGCCGATCCGGGCGACGGTCGACGGGTCGTACCCGCCGGGATACACGTGGCACCACGTGGACTCGACGTCGAGTTCGTCGAAGAGATCCAACGTGGTCCGCGCGTCGTCATCGTCGTTGCGGTCGGAGTCGACCGACAGGTGAGCCACCGCTGGTACCCCGGCTGGCCAGTAGTGCAGCCATGCCAATGGGGTGCCGGCCCGGCGGGCCGCCTCGAGCACGAGCTGGACGAAGACCTGCCGCCAGAGGTCGGCATAGGCCCGATGGAAGATTGGTACCACGTCCAGCCCGTCCCGGCCGGACTGACGGTGCACACTCCGCGTCGGCAGCGCGCGGTCGTCCTCGTAGGACAACACGATGCCGTCGTCGCACTTCAGGACCCCGTCGTCCACCGGCGCCGAACCGTCCGCGGCGGGTACACCGTCGGCGTGGACCGGGTAACCCTGCTGGATCCGGACGATCGTCTGCCACAGGTCGACGCCGACGACGACGGCCACGCCCTCCCCCGCTGCCCGGACGACGATCGCCGGGGCATGGTCGTCTTCCCATCGGGCCGCCACATGGGTGTCGCCACTGGCGTCGGCGAGCACCAGCCGGTACCCGCCACGGCAGGGCAGCGGCACGTCGATGGAGTCCACCCAGCCGGGCGCACCGTCGACGACGACCCGACCGCTGGGCACCGCGGCGCCTGCGGTGATCCCAAAGGCCTCGCCTGCGCAGCCTTCGCCGACGCAGAGCAGCATGCCGCCGCGTTCGACCCAGTCCTTGAGCTCCCGCCGTTTTATCTCGTCCAACACCAACCGGTCCGGCAGGACCAGGACCTCGGTGGCGTCGAACGGCACGTCGTCGAAGGCCCGGACGACGCGGTGTGGCAACCTTAGGTGGTCGAGGATCTCGGCGTGGTAGACCGGCCACCGCACATCCTGACCGGCAGGAGTTCCTGGGGCCGCCACGACGGTCACAGCAGCGGCTGCGTTCATGTTCGAGCTCCTCACGACTCACGCACCTCGTGCCCAGGCGCAACTTCCACCAGGGCGCTGGGTTGATCCGGCGAAGACCGCCAGGAGATGTCTGGCTGCGGCAACGGATCGGAGGTCACCGGCAGGATGGCGGCCAGCAGTTTTTCCGTGTAGGGGTGCCGAGGAGCGCCGAACAACGCCTCGGTCGGCGCGGACTCCACCACCTGTCCCATACACATCACCGTCACCCGGTCGGCGAACCGTTCGACGACGGCGAGGTTGTGAGAGATGAAGACGACGGTGAGCCCTAGGCGGCTCCGCAACTCTTCCAACAGCACCAGCACCTGCGCCTGGATGGATACGTCCAGCGACGACGTCGGTTCGTCACACACCAGCAGCCGTGGCTCCAGCGCCAGCGCCCGGGCGATGGCGATCCGCTGCTGCTGGCCTCCAGAGAACTGGCGCGGATAGTGGTCGACGAAACGCCGGTTGACGCCAACCAGATCCAGCAGCTCAACTGCTCTTTCCCGGCGCCACGCCTTGTCGCCGCGTTTGTGTAGACGCAACGGCTCGGCAACATTGGCGGCCGCACTGTAATGCGGAAGCAGCGACCCGAACGGGTTCTGGAACACCATCTGCATCTGCGACCGCAGCTGACGCAGCCGGGCGCCGCGAACCGTCGACAGGTCCAATCCGTCCAGGCGAACGGTGCCTGATGTTGGTGGCAACAAACCCATGAGTAGCCGGGCCATCGTCGACTTCCCGCTGCCGCTCTCCCCCACCAGGCCCAACGTCTGCCCCGAATGCACCGCAAGGGAGACATCCCGTACGGCGTGTACCTCACCGGCTCGGGTGTTGAACACCTTGTCGACGTGTTCGGCCGCGATGACGGGCCGTTCCGATGCCGCACGCTCGGTGGTGACCGGCTCGGCCACGTCGCTCACGTCAACCATGGGCTGCCACCTTCCAGCAGGCTGCTTCCCGTACGGCACCTGGCCGCCCCGACGTCCCGCGGGACACCCCGTTCACCGTCAGCGGGAGCAACATCTGCTCGTTCTCCCGGCATACCGATTCAGCCCGTTCACATCTGGGATGAAAGGCGCACCCGGGTGGTCGCTGCGCGAGATCCGGCGGCGCACCCGGGATCGGGGCCAAGGCCCGGTCGCGCCCGCCCACCTCGATCGTCGAACGGAACAAGCCGGTCGAGTACGGATGAGAGGGCCGGGCGAGCAGCTCACGTACGGGAGCCCGCTCGACGATGCGGCCCGCGTACATCACCACCGCGTCGTCACAGAAATACCGTGCCACGCCAAGATCGTGGGTGATCATTACGATCCCGGTGCCCCGCGCCTTGAACTCCGCCAGCAGATCGAGGATCTGCCGCTGAACGGTCACGTCCACCGCCGTCGTCGGTTCGTCCGCGATCAGCAACGACGGCCGCGCCACCATCGCCATGGCGATCATGGCCCGCTGCCGCATACCGCCGGACAGCTGGAACGGGTAGGTGCGGATCCGCTTCTCCGGCTCCGGGATCCCCACATCACCCAGCGTTTCGATGGCCCGGCGACGCGCCTCGGCCTTGCCGCAGATGCCGTGCCAGCTCAGATGTTCGGTGAGCTGGCGTTCCAGCGTCAGGGTGGGGTTGAGCGCCTCCATGGCGTTCTGGAACACCATGCCGATCTGGCGGCCCCGGACCTGGCGCATCTGCCGTTCGGGCAGCTCGGTGAGTTCGCGCCCATCGAGGCGGACACTGCCGCCGGCGATCCGCGCGGTCTTGGGCAGCACGCGCATGACGCTACGCATCGTGATGCTTTTGCCACTGCCGCTCTCGCCGACGATGGCCAGCGCCTGGCCCGGCTCGACGGTCAAGCTCACCCCGTCGACGACGCGCAGCCGTCCGCTTTTGAGCAGGAAATCCGTCCGCAGGTCCCGCACTTCGAGCAACGAGTTGGTCATCGAGACTCCCCGTTCGCGTCGAAGGCATCCCGGACGCCGTCGCCGACCCAGGTGAACGCCAGCAACGTCAACGCGAACATGCCGGCCGGGAAGAGCAGCAGATGGGGCGCGGCCAGGATGTAACTGGTTCCCTCCGAGATCATCGATCCCCACGACGGCGTCGGCGGCTGCACACCCAGGCCGAGCAGCGCCAGACCGGCTTCGGCACCGATCGCAGCCGGGATGGCGAAACTCGTGGTCACCAGCAGCGGACCCACCGCGTTCGGCAAGATGTACCGGAAGGAGATCGTGGTACCTGAGGCCCCCATGGATCTGGCCGCTTCGATGTACTCCCGTTCTTTTACGCTCAACACTTGCGCCCGGACCAGCCTGGCTTGTGTCACCCACGACGAGATCCCGATCGCCAGCATCACCGCCCAGAGGCTCCGGCCCATCACCGTGACCAGCACGATGGCGAACAGGTAGCTGGGGAAGGCATACATCACGTCGGTGATGCCCATGAGGCCCTGATCCACCCGGCCGCCGATGTACCCGGCGGACAATCCGATGACGATCGCCACCACCAGCGACGCCAACTCCGCCCCGAAGGCGACGAACAGCGCCGTACGCAGCCCGTAGATCATCCGGCTGAACAGGTCTCGGCCGAGCATATCCGTGCCCAACCAGTGCCCATCGGCGCCGATCGGCGCCAGCCGCGCGGTCGGGTCGGTCTCGGTGAAGTGGTACGGGGCGATCCACGGCGCCGCGATCGCGGTGATCACGAGCAGACCACAGAAGATCAGGCTGATGAAGGCGAGCCGATTGGCTCGGAACCGGGCCCATGCTCCCGCCCAGTGGCCGCGGGCCTTGACCGCTTCTATGCTGCCTGTCGGCTCAGTCGCTTCTGCGAGCGCCACCGGCTGACACCCCCTGCCGCTCGAATCCGGGGATCGAGGTACCCGTAGACCAGGTCCACGATCAGGTTCATGGTCATCAAGATCAACGCGAAGAACAGCGCCGTCCCCATCAACAGCGGCATATCCCGGCTCGCCGCGGCCTGCGCGAAGAAGAGCCCCAAGCCCGGGATGCGGAACAGAGCCTCGACGAACACCGTGCCCGTCATCAGCGAAGCCAACAGCGGCCCCAGAACCGTGACGATCGGGATCAGCGAGTTCCGCAACGCGTGCCGGGTGATCACCACTGACTGCCGGCCCCCCTTAGCCAGGGCGGCGACGACATACTCCTCACGCAGCGTCTCCAGCATGCTGGAGCGCACGTACCGAGCCAGCACCGCCGTTGGTCCCAGCACCAGCGCCAGGATCGGCATGACCATATGCTCCGGCCCTGACCATCCACTCGATGGCAGGATGCCGAACGTCAGCGTGAAGATCACCACCAGGATGACGCCGGTGAGATAGTTCGGTAGCGCGGTCCCGAGCGTGATCACGAACATCGTGCCGTGGTCGGCCGGAGAGTTCTGCCGCAGGGCCGCGAACATCCCGATCGGGATCGCGATCACCAAGGAAATAGCGACGGCGATCAGTGCGATGGTGGCCGAGATCGGGAAACCTTGGGCAATGATGTCCTGCACGTCCCGCGTCGGATACTTGTACGAGGGCCCGAAGTCCCACGTCGCCGCACCCTTCATGAAGATCAGGTACTGCCGCCAGGCGGGAATGTCGTCGCCGTAACGTGAAGCGAAGGCGTGGACCATGTCCTCCGTGCCCGCGCCGCCGAACTGTGCGGCCCCAGCGCTGATCCGCTGGATGTCGGCGAAGTTGCCCGGGGCCATCTGCAAGAGTGTGAAGGTGATCATCGAGACCGCCACCAGGGAGAGCACCATGCGCACGATCCGCTTGGCCATGTAGCTCGCGAAGCTCATGTGGTCCCCTCCCCGGTGTGGTCGTCGGTACGGGCGATCGTCGTCACGGGTTGGTTATTCCTCGGCCGCGATACTGATGCCCTTGAAGTAATAGGCATCGGTCGATGGCCGCAGGTTCAGGCCCTGGATGGTTGGCCGAACGGCGTGATACCGGTCCTTCCAGAGCACCGGGATGATCAGGTGCTCTTCCTCCCGCAGGCGGGCGGCCTCCTTGAACCGAGCTTCCTGCTCGGCCGGGTCCGTGGCCTGCATCGCCTGGTCGACGAGCTCGGCCAGCTGTAGCGATTCCGGGCTCGCGTGGTCCTCGCGTAGTTCCGCCAGCCGGGCGTTGCGCTCCGTGGCGGAGAGGTCGCCATCGGCCTGGACCTCCTGGTACTCCTCCCAGACCTCCGCCGGGAGGCTGAACTCCTGGATGTCCTGCGGGGACCACAACGAGCCCACCATGGTCGGCCAATTCGGCGTACCAGCGAAGGATCCGTAGTAGAAGCCGACGTAGTTCTCGTCATGAACCGCCCAGCGGCGTTCAACCAGCACACCACTTTCCACGGTGTCCGCCTTGGCGCTGATGCCGAGGTTACGCTGCCACGAGTCCACGATGGCTTCGACGTCGACGTTGGCCGACCCGGTCAGCAGGTTGATCTCCGGGAAACCTTCACCGTCCGGGTATCCGGCCTCGGCCAGCAACCGTTGGGCTTCCTCGACGTCGTCGTCGATGGTGATGCTGTCGTCGAACCCGGGGACCGTCCCCAGCACCAGCGAACGACCTGGCTGGCCGTCGGGTGTCACCTCGGCGACGTAGTCGCGGTCGATCCCCAGCGCCAGCGCCCGCCGGATGTCGCGGTCTTCCAGCAGCGGGTTCTTGCTGCGCAAAGTGGCCAGATAGACGTACGACGCGCCTTCGGCGATCCGGATGTGGTCGACCAGTTCGGGGTGGCTCTCCATCCGGATGATGTCGGCGTTGGCGAGGCCGACGATGTCGACCTCGTCGTTCTCATACGGCACCGTGGCCGCACCCGTCGTGCCGCCTTCCAGCAGCGCGATCTCGATCCGGTCCAGATGCACCTCATCCAGGTCCCAGTAGTGCGGGTTGGGCACCAGGTCCATACTCGAGTTCGTGACCCACCGATCGATCATGAAGGGCCCGTTGCTCACGACGTGTTCGGCTTCCTGCCAGTCCTGCGGGTGCTCCTCCACCGTGTCCATGTGCAGCGGCAACATCGACGGATGGGTCATCGACATCAGAAACCCGGGCGTCGGGGATTGGACCTCGATCTCCAGCGTCCGCTCATCAACCGCTCGCACACCCACGTCCGACCAGTCCTCGGTGACACCTTCGAGGAAGTCCGCCGCACCCTTGATGTTGGTCGCCGCCTGGTACGAGTTGGCCCCGGCGGTGCCGCCTCCCGTGTCCCCCGTCTCCGGAGTGAAAAGCCGCTGGTACGTGCGCTCGAAGTCTTCGGCGGTCACGGGGTCGCCGTTGCTCCAGCCCGCGTCGGCACGGAGGTGGAACGTGTACACCAGGCCGTCGTCGGAGACGTCCCAGCTTTCGGCTACCCCGGGGATGACGTCGGTACCGTCCTCGTTCTGGAGCACGAGACCTTCGAAGATGCCCCGCACCGCGGTCCACATCCCGAAGGTCACGACCTGAGGGTCGATGATCGGCAGGTTGCTGCTGGACAACCGGAGAATCTGGTCCGGGCGATCCGCGTCGGCCGGGGCGTCGGCAGCATCGTCGCCGCCGGTTGCCGGGCTGGCCGAGTTGTTGGAGTCCCCGAAGAGTCCACAGGCGGACACCGTCAGTGATGCTGCGAACAGTGCGCCGAGGAGTCGTGCCGTACCCAGACGACGCCTGCGCGGTCTCACATTGCCGTGCATGATCTCTCCTCTACCGTTAGGACCGGTTCGGCGCGTCCGGAAGGACCGAACCTGGGCCGTCGTGGGGTGGGAAGGCCTGACTGACCTTCTGCATGGCGGCGACGATGTCGCCGAGGTCGCGGTCGGTGCCCAGAAGTGTCTGCGGTGACAGCCACATCGACTCAGCCACCACGTGTTCGGTGGCGGGCACGTCTGTTTCCGGCCGCGGAGTGCCGAGCCGGCTGGTGATCGCAGCGATCTCGTCCTGGAGCGCGGCGTTGTGGTGGAGACCGGTGTACCCGCCGGAGACCGGGATTCCTTCGGCGGCGAGAGCCCGCACGAAGTTGCGTTTCCGCTCGCCACCACCGAGCCCATCGACGCGGAACATGAAGGTACTGCGGCCGTGTGCGGTGACCCGCTTGTCCACCGCCGGCAGGGTGATGCCGGCAACGTCAGTCAGCATGTCACTCAGCTGCTCGGCGTTATGCTGCCGGATCCGCAGATCGTCGGGATGCCGCCGCAACTGCTCTCGTAGGACAGCACCTTGGAACTCGGTCAGCCGTAGGTTGAAGCCCACGTACTCGTGCTGGTACCAAGCGCCACCGGGGATTCTCCCGACGTTGGCCTGGGCATAGAGGCGTTCGGCGAGGTCGGCGGCGTCGGTGACGACGGCCCCGCCTTCACCCGCGGTCATGGTTTTGCTGGTCTGGAAGCTGAACACACCGGCCTGGCCCAGTGCACCTACCGGCCGGTCCCGCCACGCCGCACCATGCGCCTGGGCCGCGTCTTCGACGATCGCCACGCCACGCCGGCGTCCGATCTCGCAGAGGGCATCCATGTCGCACGGCACCCCGGACAGATGCACCGGCATGATGGCGGCGGTACGTTCGCTGATCGCCGCCTCGGTCGCGGCCGGATCCAACAGATGGGTCGCCGGGTCGACGTCGGCGAAGACCGGCACCGCACCGATCATCAGCGCGGCAGTAGCGCTGCCGATGAAGGTGTAGGCCGGCATCACCACCTCGTCGCCGATGCCGACCCCCACCGCGCGCAACGCCGCCGTGAGCCCCAGCGTGCCGTTGCACAACGCCACGCAGTGCGCCGCCTCGTGATACCGGGCGAACTCGTGCTCGAAGGCCCTTACCACCTCACCGTGGCTGCTGCCCCACTGTCCGGAGTCGAGCACCTTGGTCAGCGCGGCCGCTTCGTCACCAGCCGGCCGCGGCCACGCCGGAAACGGTGCGGTCCGCACCGGTTGACCACCATCGATGGCGAGGGCGGAGGCCATTCACGCACCTCCTTCGGATTCCGGAGCGTCCTGGGCGATCACCTGGGCCACCTGATCGACGGCGGCCAGGTGGTGTGCGCGGAACTCGCCGACGGTCGGCAGCCACGTCGTCTGGAGGAAGCCGAGCAGGCGCGCCGGATCCAGCCGGCGGCGGCAAAACTCGACCGTCTTCTCGAAGCTCTTGGCCTGGCGGTAGTTGCTCGCCGCGGGGATCTGGTCGAACCCCTGATCGTCGAGGTCCAGATAGGTCAGGTAACGCCAGCCCCGGACCTCCTGGGCCGGCTGGATCCGTGGGCGGTCGTCCTCGTTGTCATCGGTGAACACGAGGTCGTAGTGCCAGTTGCTCTGCAGCGTCGAACGTGACATGCGCCAGTAGAACTCTTGCGGGTGCCGCCACGCGTAGTCCGACCACACCCACGGGCGGGCCCCGGTAGCGGTGACCTTCTCCTCCAGGAATGCGAGGTCTTCCCACCAGAGCTCGTGCTGGCGTACCACGACGAAACGGGACCGCGGCTGGTTCGCCGCCGTTTCCTCGTCCATACCGATGTGGAAGAACCGCGGCCGGCCGAAGAGCTCGCTGATCTCCTGGATGAGGTCGGCGCACACCTGGTAATACGCCGGCGTCGAGACCTGCCGGTGATAGTCACCCAGCCAGGCGTCGTGACTGGTGCTGAAGTTCAACTTGGGGATGGGTTCCAGACCTAGTCCGCGCAGCCGGTCGAGTTCCTCCGTCAGCCGCTCGACGGTCCAGGCGTCACCAAGCGCGATCTCCGGGTGCGAGCGGTACCGGATGGCGTCGCCCAGGTCCAACACGGCCATCGTCAAGCCGCCATCAGCCATGCGCTGCGTCACTTCGTACCAGACGCGGTCATCGAACTGCATGGCGTCCCGGTACGCGCTGACCCGGCGTGGTTCCGGGGTATCGCTCCACATGTTGTAGCTGATATGGATCAGGTGAGCCCAGATAGTCATGAACACTTCCGTCTTGTCTCGACGTGGTCAGGTCAACGGGTACGTCACGTGACGCGCCGGATCCGGCGCCGGGCGCCCCGGGCATGTGCACCCCAGTTCAGCTGGGCGACGCCGAACAGGCGGGTGCCGCTGACCGGCGTCGGCTCGATGTCACGATCGGTGTAGATGGCCAGGCAGTGGTGGAAGACGTCGCGATCCCAGCCGCTCAGCGCCATCCAGCGGGCCGCACCCAGCGGGCTGGACCGGGTCGCCCCAGTTCCATTGATCACGTAGACCACGTTGGCCAGCCCGTCGGCGTCCGTCGTGGCCACGTTCTCGGTAAAGGTCGCGGCCAGCTGCTGCATGTCCCGCTGGGTAAACCCGAAGCCGAGCCGGGCCGCGAGAACGGCGAAGTCGGCACCGATCGCGCCGTGGCTGTAGTCCTCGAAGTTCTTGTACCCGTTGGCGGTGGCGTACTGCGGCTTGTGGATCGAGACGTCGGTCTCCGGCGACCCGGTTTTGGTGTACCCCTCCCAGGCCGCGGAGTACGTGGGGAAGTAGTACCAGATCAGCGTCGGCGTGCCGTCCGCATCGTGGTCCAGCATGTCGTTACGGAACATGGTGGCCAGCGCGGTGGCACGATGCACGTAGGTTGGGTCCCCGGTGGCTGCGGCGATCTCCAGAACGGTGCGCCCGAGCGCGAGGGTCTGATTGAGTGGCTTCGCCTGGCCGTCGAACGCGGTGTAGGCGCCCTTCTCCCAGGAGTAGTACCCGCCGTTGCTCGTTTCGCGCCACTCGTGGTCGTGGACGGCGACCGCGTTCATGGCGGCGTCGAGATATTCGTCGGCTTTGCCCTGGTAGTACGGGCTTGCCGCCAGGCTAGGGGTGGTGTTGACGATCCGGGCGAAACTCGCCATCGGGTAGGTGATCATCCCGGTGTGCACCCCGAAGATGAACGGTTGAGCGAACATGGAGGTAGTCCCGGCTGCCGGGCGGGTGCCGACGTTCTGATCGAAGGCGGTACACAGGATCGAACCCGGGTAGGCGTCATAGATCCGGCGCACCGCGTAGTCGGGGCTCGCCGGGTCCATGGTCAGGTTGTCGAACGTGTCGGTGAAGTCGAACGTCTCGTGCCGGACCACCAGGGAGAAAGTGTCGCCGTCGCCGTGGGTCACCGTCACGTGTGCGTCATCGGTGTTGTTGCGGCCGCTGCGGATCTCGAGTGTGGTGGTGCCGTTCTGGTCCTTCAGCGCACACACGCCGAGGGTGTACGGGTGCATCGTCCGCCATGCCGGCAACGAGAGCCCCCGGTAGTCGGCGACACCCCGTTCACTGTCGCGGTGGGTCAACACCGTGTCGACGTGGTCGATCAGTTTGTCGAGGTAGTAGGTGTCCCCGTGCGCCAGGTACATCTTGACGTAGCTGTCGAGGACGTACGACTGCTGCCACGCGAGTCCGCCGGCCTCGTTGTTGTTGTCCGGGCCGAACCCGGACTGCAGATACGCGGCGTCGAACTCGTCGAAGGTCTGCCGGCTGGTGTAGTCGAACGTCGCGGCTCTCGCCGCAGCGGCCCTCCCTGCGGCGACGGGGCCTAGGCCGAGCGTCAGGCCTCCGGCCGCGGTCAGCCCGGCGGCCCGTAGAAAGCCACGTCTCGTTGGGACGGAAGAGCTCGGGTTTGGCGCGTATGGTGCATCGTCCATCGCTACTCCTCTGCTCGTCGCTCCTGACCCACGCTGGATGCAGAGAGTCTGGCTCTGCATTCGTATGCGTGTCAACTGTTATTCAATAACGAACAGATAACGCACCTTGGAGACACTTCAACACCGCACGCAACTCGGCCCGTCGCGACCACTAGCGCAGCCCCCTGCTCGCCACCTGTCCGCGACGCCGCCCACACCACCGGGCCACTCGCCGCACTCACGCTTCACTCGCCGGCCGCCACACGACCGTGCTGATCAGCGATCTTGTGGCGTTTCACGCCGTGCCCGACACCCCTGGGCGACTGGCACGAAAAGCAGCCGACTGGACCGGGTCGCCCCCACGGCTCTGCACGCGGAACGGCGGCCGCGTATGCGACGGCACCCAGCAAAGTGGGTAACAATGGGAAGCAGTGTTACTAACCAGCTGCGGGGGACGCATCGCTGTGGCTGGTGAGTGTGCCCCACGGCTCCGACGAGTCCACTCGTCGAATGATGGGCATCGGCAGCCGCCGGTCGACCGCCGGCCCGGCAAGGCGGCCGTGCCGACGCTCCCACAAGATCTGGGCCGCCTCCCGCCCAATGTCCTCACAGGGCACCCGAACGGTGGTCAAACCCGCGTCCAACCGGTCAGTCCCGTCCTCGAAGGCCACCATCGCGGGCCAGCCCTCCATTGGCACTTCTGCCGCACGCAACGCGTCCACCAGGCCACGTGCGGCATTTTGGCTGGCGCAAACCACACCCGTGACGTCTCGACGGACAAGGAGCCGGTCGGCCACCCCAGCGGCCCACTCGGCCTGGCGCTCATACGACGGCGGCGGCTCCTCGGGAAGGAATACCAGGTTGTCCGTACGCTCACCATGCTGGCTCATCACCTCGAGCCACCCCTGCATTCGCAGCATGGACCAGTGATAACCAGGCTGTTCGTCGGCGGGGGTATGCAGGCCGAGAAAGGCGATCCGGCGGTGGCCACGCATCCACAGGTTGCGGGTAGCCACCCGGCCGCCGTCGACGTGATCGGCGGTGACCATGTCCACCACCGTCATAGCCGAGTCGCCGGCCATGGGGATCGACGCCCATCGAACCCGGGCGGTGGCGGCATCACCCAACACAACCAGGTCCGTCGCCCGGTCTGGCATGGCGAGGAAGAAGCCGGAGCTCGGCGGCAACGCGTCCTCCTGCGCCAACTGAAGTGCCCGGTCGATGTCCATACAGGCACTTGCCGCACCCAGCTCCGTCACCCGCTCCTCGAACCCCCGCCGGACCCGATCAGTGGTCGAACGGTGCCGGACGTTCTGCCCCGACTGCACGAGCATGACGTAGCTATCGGGCACGGAGGCCGCGACGTCGGCCACGAAGATCCCCACCCGCGGCACCGTGCGCAACAGGCCCTCGGCCACCAAACCCTTCAACTCCGTGGTGACCGTCCGCGGCGACAGCCGATACTTCTCTTGCAACTCGCGGACCGTCGGCAACATGTCGCCGGGTTTCAGCTCGCCATCGCGGCAGGCCCGGCGCAGATCCTCCGCCAGTGCCTGGCGTCGCCGCTCAGAAGTTCGTCTCGATGCCAACGCGCCGCCCCTCTCTGCTTCCCATTGCTAACCGTAGAGTCCATATTCGTCGCCGCGCCAGCCGATCAGTACAGGTGAAGACAGCGCAAGTATGAATAACAGGACGATAGCAATGTTCTTCTCCGGGTGTGGACCACACTTGTCCGCCGCACCGCTTCGCGGCTATTCTCTGGGATCAGACCGTCGGCCCGACAGCCTTCGACGGTGCCCCAGCATTACGCCTGACCCACGCTGGAACGAGGACTCAGGTGATCGGCCTACGCGCCCCACGGCCATTGCCTCATGCCTCGCGTCCATGACCGATCCAGCAGAGTTGATCTCCGTCGGCAACCACCCTTCCTCATCCTCGCGGCGGCCCGACGGAGCGGAGAGCAGGCACCATGACCACCACCACGCCCACCGGGCTCGATCCACATACCCAGCTCACCCTCCTCGAACACCTCGTCAACACCGACAGCGCACCAGATACGTCGGGCATCGACGACGTCTACGACATCCTCGAGCCACACCTGAAACAGATCGGCTTCAGTGCCAGCCGCGTCCCTACCAGCGGCCCCGATGTTCTCCGTGCCCATCTTCCCGGAAGCCGCCCCTCGGCGACCCGGGTTATTATGCTCGGCCACGTCGACACCGTCTTTCCTACGGGCACGGCCGCCGAGCGCCCGTTCACCATCAACGACGGACGGGCCTTCGGGCCGGGCGTCGCGGATATGAAAGCCGGCCTCGTGGTCATGCTCGCCGCCGTCGCCAGCCTGCCCGATCACGTCCGCGCGGGGCTGGAGCTGACGATGCTGTTCAACGGCGACGAGGAGTCCAGCTCAACAGCTTCACGTCCGGTGATCGAAGCTACCGCCGCAGGCCAGGACGTCGCCCTGGTGTTCGAGGCGGCCCGGCGCAATGGCGCCATCGTGGAATCCCGCCGCGGAGTCCACCGGTACCGCCTGGACGTCGCCGGGCGAGCGGCGCACAGTGGCAGCAACCCGGAAGCCGGGGCGAACGCCCTGGAGACACTCGCCCACACCATCCTCGGAGTCCAGGCGATCGACCGCGACATCGACGGTGCGACGGTCACCGCCGTCCTCGCGCGGGGCGGCTCGCGGCCCAATATCGTGCCCGACGCCGCGTCGGTCGACGTCGACTGCCGTTTTGACGACGCCGCCGCCGAGGCTCAGGTGCGGCAGCGGCTGACCGGCCTGACCGGCCCCGGGCCCGTGGACGGCACCTCGGTGGCCCTCACCTCGCGGGCCGGCCGGCCCCCGTATTCCGCTCCCGCAACCGACCTGGTCACGTCCTACGTGGAGGTGGCGGCCGCCCACGGGGTCACGGTGCCCACCACCCGTGCGGGCGGCGGTTCTGACGGCAACTTCACCGCGGCGATGGGCATCGCGACCCTCGACGGCCTCGGTGCCGTGGGAGGCGGGGCGCATACCTCGGACGAATACATCGAGGTGCCCACCCTGGCTCAACGCAGTGAGATCTGCGCGGCGCTGCTCACCCGGCTCGGCCAGGCGATATGAACCCGGCGCAGCGCCACCCCGGTGGCAACGGTTCCCGCCGTCGGAGACAAACCTCCTCGTGCGGTAAGCGCACATGCGTTCACTAAACGAACGCTCTCGCGTACACTGCTGACGGAAACGAGCCGGACCCACGTGGCCGGCCGACCGTCCGTGGAGGAGTCCATGTATACCCAGGTGGCGATCGTCGGCGCCGGCCCGGCCGGCCTACTGCTCTCCCATCTGCTTCACCTGCATGGAATCTCCTCCGTGGTGCTGGAGGCCCGCACCCGCGGCTACATCGAACAACGAATCCGCGCCGGCGTTCTCGAACAGAACACCGTCGACATCCTGCGAGACGCCGGAGTAGGCAGCCGGCTCGACGCCGAAGGACTGCCACACGAGGGCATCGAGTTGCGCTTCGGCGGCGAAGGACACCGCGTACCCATGACCGAGCTGACGGGGCGGGCCATCACCGTGTACGGCCAGCAAGAAGTGGTCAAAGACCTCGTCGCTCGGCGGCTGGCCGACGGCGGCGACATCCGCTTCGAGGTCAGCGACGTCCGGCTGGACGGACTGACCTCGGATCGGCCCGTGGTCCGGTTTCACCACGGCGGAGCGGCGAACGAGCTCACCTGCGACGTCATCGCCGGCTGCGACGGATTCCACGGCACTAGCCGGCCATCGGTACCTCCGGGCCAGCTGACGGTATACGAACGCGACTACCCCTTCAGCTGGCTCGGCATCCTGGCCGAAGCCACCCCCGCCGTCCACGAACTCATCTACTGCCTACACGAGAACGGCTTCGCCCTGTACAGCATGCGCTCGGAGCGGGTGTCGCGGCTCTACCTCCAAGTACCACCAGACACCGACACCGCCGAATGGCCCGACGAACGTATCTGGGACGAGCTGGCCACCCGGTTCCAACTCGGCGGCTCACCCTGGCCACCCAACCGGGGGCCGATCTTCGACAAAGGCGTCACCCCCATGCGCAGCTTCGTCACCGAACCCATGCAGTACGGGCGCCTACTCCTGGCCGGCGACGCCGTTCACATCGTCCCGCCCACCGGCGCCAAAGGCATGAACCTCGCCGTCAACGACGTCTGGCTCATGGCCCGAGCACTGGACGCCTGGTACACCACCGGCGACGAGACACTACTCACCTCCTACACCCGCGACGCCCTACGCCGGGTCTGGCAGGCTCAGCACTTCTCCTGGTGGATGACGTCCATGCTGCACCGATTCCCAGGCGACGACCCATACCAGTACCGACTGCAGATCGCGCAGCTACACAACGTCGTCGACTCCCCCGCCTACGCCACCGCCCTGTCGGAGAACTACGTCGGCTAACTTCCGCACCTGATCGTCGTTTTGACGCCTGATCGTCGTTTTGACGCCTGATCGTCGATGGCGACCGCGATCAGGCGGAGTTCCCGAGCCGCCACCTGCGCCGACAGCCAACTACGTCACCTGATCGTCTCCAGCATGCGGACGAAGAACGATCAGGTGCACAACCGAGCCGAATTCGGCCGTTTGCGCATCTGATCCACAACGGCCACCAAGATCAACCCCGAACTCCTGAGCCCTGACGCACACCCTCGTCGCCACCACGTCGGGGCACCACGTCACGCCGTTCACCCCAGCCCGACGCCTCCCCCACCTGTCCGTCATCGGTAGACCGTTGTGTGATAGGTACGTCACGGCGATATGTCGAGCACCCGCCATCCGACCAGCCACGTCCTACACTGGCCGGGTGCCCCAACCGGACCGCTACACCACGCTCGCCCGGGACGGCGCCACCGACATCGAGGTCAAACGGTCCCGGTTCCATTGCCGCCTGGTCCGGGTAGACACTGAAGACGCCGCGCGTGCCGTCGTCGACGAAGCGCGGCGCACCCATTGGGACGCCCGCCACCACTGCTCAGCGTTCCGCCTCGGCCCGACGGGCGAGGTTCAGCGCAGCAGCGACGACGGTGAACCGTCCGGCACCGCCGGCGCCCCCATGTTGGACGTACTCGTTCGCCGCGAAGTGAGCGACGTGGTAGCCGTCGTCACCCGGTGGTTCGGCGGAACTCTCCTCGGCGCTGGAGGCCTGGTCCGGGCGTACTCCGCCGCCGTCGTCGCGGCGCTTGATCACGTGGGCACGCGGCAACGCCGCCTCATGCGGCAGGTTGACGTCCACGTCGATCATGCCACCGCGGGTCGGCTGGACGGCGTGGTGCGCAACGCCGGGATCGACGGGGTTGCCGTCGGCGGCCTGTCATTCGGCCAGGATCACGCCATCCTGTCGATGGCCGTGCCGGTGGAGGCCGTCGACCGCATCGTCGCCGATCTAGCGTCCTGGAGCCAGGGCACCGCGCGGCCCGTCGTCGGCGACATCACGTGGCACGACACCTAACCGCCGCCTCCCGCCCCGCCCCTTCCCCTTTATCTGGGGCTTTGCCCCCCCGTATCCGGTAGTCAAAAGCCAATGATCATGGGGAGGGGCGGGACGGGAGGGGTGATGAGTTTTGGGGGCGCAGTTCGTCAACATCACGACACGTGTCCACACAGACGACGGAGTGATCACCCATGGCAAAGCTGCTGTACTCGGCGACGATGTCGCTGGACGGATTCATCGCGGGCCCCGGCGGTGACATGTCCTGGCTGACCGAGCACATCGGCCCCAACACCACGGTCGACAAACTCATCCCCCAGGTCGGGGCGCTGCTGGTCGGCCGACGGACCTTCGGCGGCGACGACCCGCACAAGGGCACCGATAAAGAGGGCAAGGCGTTCGGCGGCGGCTACGACGGGCCCCACTTCGTGCTCACCCACCGGCCCCCGGCCACTCCCGTTCCCGGTGTGACGTTCGTCGGCGACCTCCACCGCGGTGTCGACGCCGCCAAGGCAGCCGCGGGCGACAAATACGTCAACGTCATCGGCGCCAACGTCGCCAAACAATGCCTGGAGGCCGGACTCCTCGACGAAGTACTCGCCATCGTCGCACCCGTACTAATAGGCGACGGTGTGCGCCTCTTCGACCATCCCGGCGGCACCAACGTCACACTCGAACGTCTCAGCCTGACCGATGCGCCGCAGGCGGCCAACCTGTGGTTCCGCGTCGTTCGCTGAACGAAGACCGCACCGAACTAGACCGATGCGTCGTCGACCTCCCACGTGTCGCGTCGCATCTTCGCGGTCCGCCCAGAGATGCTCGGGACGTCGGCCGACGGCCGGGCGGCCAGTTCTTCCAGTTGCCGAATGATGGCCGCGGGGGTGGCCGGCCGCGGTCGGGCGAAGACGTCGAGAAGTGTGTCGACGGATTCCCCGACCGTGAACCGGGCTCCGGCGGCGCTACGGGCTGCCGGCCCCACCGGGCCGCGACCTACCGCCTCCCGGAGACCCCAGGCGAGAGCCTCGGCGTCATCCGGCCGGACCAGGACCACACCACCGCAGTCGGTCTCGGGCAGCCCGCCGTCGTCGGAGGCGATAACCCGGCAACCAGCGTGCTGGGCTTCGATCGAGACGATGCCGAAGGTCTCGTGCCAGTACTGGCTGTTGGACGGCATGACGACGACGTCGTGGTCGGCCATCAGGCTCGCCATGGCGGCCGGCGTCTTCCGTGTGGCGACGACGGAGATCCTCGGATGTGCTCCGACCAGCCGTTCGATGATCTTTCCTTGTGGTTTGTCGGCGCCAGCGGTGGTTACGGTGAAGGTGAGGTCCGCGTCTTGATCGATGATGTCGATATGCAGCATGGACAGGAGGGTGTAAATACCCTTCTCCGGGCTGAGCCGCCCGGCGAACAACACCCGGGTCGACTCACCCGAGTGACGCGGCCGGGACTGCGCGGCAAACTGCGGCTCGGCGAACGGGTAGACGACATTGATGGTCGACACGTCGACGTCGAGGAATCGCGCCCATAACTCAGCCGCGTACTGGCTGGTGGCGATCAACGTGCGGTCCCGAGTTCCCTCAGTGGCGAATGCCCACTCGCGTTCCCGGATGGGCGGCGGGTTGTGCAGGATCAGGTACGAGTGACGTCTGGTCGGCACCGCATGCGGCTCGTTGACGAACACGACGGTGCCATCCAACTGTCCGACCTCAGTCAACGTCGGCAACGACCGGAACGGGACATCGTCGAAATCGTCCCGGCCGTCAGCGGCGCCTAGCCCGACCGTCACCACCTGCGACGGTGTCCCGCGGCGATTCAACTCACGGACCTGGCCAACGGTGTAGTTCTCCGAGCCACCTGTGCCGGCGGGCAACGGATTTCCAGGAGACCAGACGAACGATATCAACAGGCACCACCAAGGGCTGGTTGTCGACGGAGACGGAGCCGGACCTACGCGTCCGTGGCGCATCGCCGTTGTGAGACCAGACACGATGACGAACCACGAGGAAACAAAGCCGTGGATAGCCTTGAGACGAAGAAAAGAGGGCCCTCGATGGAAAAAGCGAGCTTGAACAACGTCAAACAACTGATAAAAGAGGATTACATGATTACAACTAGGTAAACAGTAGCACATGGCGCCATTTGAGATCTCGCCGTCAGCGGCGACAGGTGCCCTACCGCAGCAGTGACGTCGCCACAAGGAAGCATGCTGTCGCCAGGGCAACAACGAGGAGCCTTACTGCGGCCCCTGCGCCTCGCCATGAGGAAGCCGTTCGTGCCAGGCCGACGCCTCCGGGCCCGCGCGACCAGCAGGGCCCGCCGATCAGCCCGCGTGCGTCCGCCGCCCTAAGTCAGGTCCCAGAGCAGGCGGTAGTAGCTGATGCGCGCGGGGTCGGCGTCGATGCCATAGCCGGCATAAACCACCTCCTCGTAACCCGCGCCGTAGTTCCACACCGTGCTCCACGATGCGATGGCGAGGTCGGCCCAGCGGTCGGCGACACCCAGGGCCCCGAGGTCCACGTGGGCGGCGAACGTACCGTCGTCGTGGATAAGAGTGTTAGGGGCGCAGGCGTCGCCGTGGCAGACGACGAGGCGGTCGATCGGCGGCGGCTCGCCGAGGCGGGCCAGCGCTTCAGCGCGGGAGATGCCGTCGCGGCCGTTGGGTTCGGGCCCATCGGACACGTCGCCATCAGGCTCGATGAACCGCCACGCGGAAGCCAGGCGATGCTCCACGCTCCAGTCGAAGGGACACTCGTCGACGGGCAGTGCGTCGTGAAGGATACGTAGACCGCGACCGATAGCCGTCGCAGCCGTCGTCGGATCGGCCACCCATACTGGATCGACGGCGGACCGGCCCGGCTCGGCCGCCGTCACCAGCCACGAACCGGCGTCGTCGGCGCCGTGGTCGATCACCTCAGGAACCCGGGCCCAGCGTCGCGCCCACCGAAGGCGGGCCGCCTCAGCAGCCAGGTCGATCTCCGGCGTGCCCGCAGCCAGCCACTTCGCATACCGGGCTCCCCCGCCGCCGTCGAGCCGGAACGTCAGGCCACCGAGTTCGTTCTCCCACACCGGCGTGATGGTGTCGCCCTCGGCGATGGCTTTGATGACGGTGGGGACGACGACCGGGCCCGTCGGGACTCCCGAGATAACACGCTGACTCACGATGTCCGATGCTTTCAGACCCGGCAGACGGACGCGAATGAGTTTCGCTGTCGCGAACTTGACCGGCGCCTGCGCTCCACGAGAGATGTAACTACAGTTATCATAAGTATAGTTATGTCTAGGAGGTCTAGCGATGGACAAGCCAGCGGGAATGTTCGATCGCGACCATGAGTGGTCGGCGCTCACCCGCTTTGCTGCCGATGATCAATCCGGTGCCATGCTTGGTGTGGTGTCCGGGCGTCGTCGGCAGGGCAAGACGTTCCTGCTGGATGCGCTATGCCGGGCCGCGGGTGGCTTCTACTTCGGCGCGGTTGAGGAAACCGAGACGGAGTCGCTGCGGCGGATCGGTGCCGCGCTGACTGACTTCCTTGGACTGCCGGTCCCCTTTCGCCCTGCTGACTGGTACGAGGTCATCGATGCACTGCTGGCGCTCGGACGCGAACGGCACGTGCCGGTTGTTTTGGACGAGTTCCCCTATCTCGCGAAGGCCACCCCGGCGTTACCGTCGATCATTCAGCAGGCGTATGGGCCGTTGCGAGATGAACGGGTCGAGTCGCGATCGCGCCTGCTCCTCTGCGGGTCTGCTCTGTCAGTCATGGGTGGGCTGTTGTCCGGCAATGCGCCATTGAGGGGCCGGGCAAGCTTGGAGCTCGTCATTCGGACGCTTGATTATCGGCTGGCCGCCGAGTTCTGGGGCATCACAGATCCTCAGCTGGCGGTGCAGGTGAACGCAGTGGTCGGAGGAACACCGGCGTATCGGCGCGAGCTCGCTCGCAACGACGTTCCGACCGGGCCAGACGATTTTGACGATTGGGTCGTGCGGACGGTGCTCAACGCCGAGAGTCCGCTCTTTCGCGAGGCGCGGTATCTCTTAGCCGAGGAACCTGAACTCCGCGACAGCGCTCTCTATCATGCGGTCCTGGCTGGAGTCGCCAACGGAAACGCCAGTCGGGGCGGAATAGCGAACTACCTTGAACGGAAGTCTTCAGATTTGGCGCATCCGCTGGACGTGCTCGAGGACGCCGGCCTTCTGATCCGGGAGGCCGACGCATTCCGGGACAAACGCAGCACATACCGGATCTCCGAACCATTGATCACCTTCTACCACGCGGTGATGCGCCCCACATGGGATCAGCTTGAACGGCCGGGAAACGCTGATCGTGTGTGGCGCAACAGTCAGCGCCGCTTCGTCAGCAATGTGCTCGGGCCCAGGTTCGAGGAGATCTGTCGCGAATGGGCATTGTTCTATGCCGACGATGACGTCTTTGGTGGCCTACCTGCCCGCGTCGGCCACGGCGCCACCTCCGACCCGGCGCAGCGCACGACTCACGAAATCGACGTTGTCGTCATCGGCACGTCCGATGGCGGCAAGCCGCCGTTGCTGGCCATCGGCGAAGTCAAGTGGGGAGAGGTGATGGGAACCGGCCATCTGGAACGGCTTCGACACGTTGCATCCTTGCTGACCAGGAACGATCGCTACGACACGTCACAGGTCCGACTGCTCTGCTTCAGCGCTGCTGGGTTCACTTCAGACCTTCACGACGCCGAACGTGCCGGCGACGTTGTCTTGGTCGGCCTAGATCGGCTCTACGCGTAGCTCCGACGAGCGCATACGTCACCCATCGGTGCGCTCAAGTCATAGCGGTGTTTAAGCCTGGCTGGCCCTATCGGGAGCGTTGGCGCCAGAGCACGCCGGTTCTGGCCGGCTGGTCTGAGAGAGTGTGCCTGTGGGCGCATGGGCGGAGGGGATCTACGAGGCACTGCGTACCGTTGCGCTCGATCGGGAACTTGATTCACCGGACGGCGTCGTACCTGTTCTTCAACCTGTCGACCGGGAAGCTGCCGCGGACGTGCTCGCGCGGCACATCGCCGCGTTGGTCCGGCGGGCGGTCGAAGCGGAGCCAGACACCGAGCGCCGAGTCGCCCTGGTCAACCAGATCACCGAACACCTGAATGCCGACGACGACGCCCTGCCCGGCACCATCGAGCAGTTGCTGGCGCTCTCGTCGGCCGAGCCGGTGGCTGGTCGCACCTGGCCGCGGCCGGTGACGCCGCTGTCGGACGCAGCGTTGCTCACCAACTCACCCGGTGAACCCGCATTGTCCACCGAACTGCGGGCGGAGCTGGCCAGCGCTGACCGCGTCGACCTGCTGTGTGCGTTCATCCGCTGGCACGGACTGCGCGTCCTGGAAGAACCGCTCCAGGAGCTTCGTGAGCGTGGAGCGCCGTTCCGGGTCATCACCACCACGTATGTCGGCGCGACGGAGCGCCGAGCCGTCGACGAGCTGGTCAACAGATTCGGCGCCCAGGTAAAGATCAACTACGAGACGCAGTCCACCAGGCTGCACGCCAAGGCGTGGCTGCTGCGCCGCAACTCCGGGTTCGACACCGCCTACGTTGGTAGCTCGAATCTCTCCAGGTCAGCGCTGGTAGACGGGCTGGAGTGGAACGTCAGGCTCTCCGGCGTGGCCACCCCGGACCTGCTCCGCAAGTTCGAGGCCACGTTCGACACCTACTGGGAGTCGAATGCGTGCCTGCCCTACAACCCCGGCACCGACGCCGAACTCTTCGACGACGCCATCAGCCGGGCACGCAACCGCGGAGCGGGCACGTCGTCCATCACTGTCTCGGGCCTCGACGTGCGTGCGATGCCGCACCAGGTGGAGATACTCGAAGCGTTGGAGAGCGAACGCGCTCTGCACGGACAGCACCGGAACCTCGTGGTCGCGGCCACCGGCACGGGGAAGACGGTCGTCGCTGCCTTGGATTACCGGCGTATCGCGGAGGCCACTGACGGAGCGTCGCCCACCCTGCTCTTCGTCGCTCACCGCTCGGAGATTCTGGATCAGTCGCTGCGCACCTACCGCGAAGTAATGCGTGACGGCACGTTCGGCGAGACGTACGTGGGCGGCCAGCGGCCCGAGCGATGGCGCCACGTCTTTGCCAGTGTGCAGTCGTTGTCGAGCCTCGACGTCACCACGATTTCTCCTGACCACTTCGATGTGGTGGTGGTCGACGAGTTCCACCACGCCGAGGCTGCCAGCTATCGGCGGATCCTCGACCACTTACAGCCCAAGGAACTACTCGGGCTCACGGCCACACCCGAGCGCGGTGACGGCGTCGACGTGCGCGCCTTCTTCAACAACCGCTCCGCGTATGAGCTGCCGCTGTGGGACGCCGTCGCCGCCGATCTCCTGGTGCCGTTCCACTACTTCGGTGTGAACGACGACGTCGACCTCACCCGCATCGAGTGGAGGCGCAACCGTTACGACGACGCCGCGCTGAGCCGGCTGTATACGGGGAACGACGCACGAGCGCGGCGGGTGCTCGCCACCGTGCGAGACAAGGTCGCTGATCCGCAGCAGATGCGGGCGCTCGGCTTCTGCGTGTCCGTCGCACATGCCGAGTACATGGCGCACGTGTTCTGCCAATCCGGGTTGCCGGCGATCGCGGTGTCCGGATCCACCAGGACCCACGATCGCGCCGAGGCGATCGAGAAACTCCGGCGCGGCGACGTCACTACGCTGTTCGCGGCGGACCTGTTCAACGAGGGTCTGGACATTCCCGAAGTGGACACCGTGTTGTTCCTGCGGCCCACCCAGAGCGCCACGATCTTCTTGCAGCAGTTCGGACGCGGCCTGCGTCGGGCGCCGGGCAAGGCGGTCCTGACCGTTTTGGACTTCATCGGTCAGCACCGCAAGGAGTACCGGTTCGACATGCGGTACCGGGCGCTGACTGGGGCTACGCGGCGGGCGCTGAGCCGACAGATCGAGCAGGGATTCCCGTTCCTGCCGTCGGGGTCGCAGATCGTGCTGGACCGGGTAGCTCGCCAGACGGTGCTGGAGAACGTGCGGTCTCAGCTACGCACGTTGCGCCGCGACCTGGTGGGCGAGGTGCGCTCGTATGGTGTCGCGTCGCTCGCGACGTATTTGTACGAGGCTGAGCGCGAGGTCGTCGACGTCTATCGGTCGAACGGGTCGTGGACTTCTCTGCGGCGAGAGGCTGGGCAAGACATGCCGGCGGCCGGGCCTGGCGAGGGCAAGCTTCTGCGCCGGATGGCGGCTTTGGCGCACGTCGACGATCCGGAACGGGCGTCCGCGTATGCCCGGCTGGTTGAGGCGGACGGGCAGTCTTATGGCGCGATCTCCGCACGTGATCAGCGATTCGCCCGGATGTTGTTCTTCTCGCTGTGGCCGGACGGGGGCGGTTTCGGCTCGTACGACGACGGTCTGGCCGCGCTTCGCCGGCATCCGGCAGTGTGCGACGAGATTCGCCAGATCGTCGCTCTCGGCGCTGACCGGACCAGGTACCTGCCGGAGGCTTTGGACAGCGAACTTGGGCACGTGCCGATGAGCAGCCACGCGCACTACCGGCGTGAGGAGATCCTCGCGGCACTGGGCTATGCGAATCTCCGGCGGCCGCCCCGTCATCACCAGTCCGGCGTCGTGTGGGTGGAGTCGGAGAACGTTGATGCGTTCCTGGTCAGCCTGACCAAGAGCGAGAAGGAGTTCCTGCCGACGACGATGTATCGGGACTATGCCATCAGCCCAGAGCTATTCCACTGGGAGTCGCAGAACTCGACGTCGCTGGCCTCCCCGACCGGGCGGCGGTATCTGAGCGGCAGCTCGCACGTGCTGCTGTTTGTTCGCAACACGACGTCCGACGATCTAGGCGCCGCGCCGTACCTGTGCCTCGGTGAGGCGTCGTACGTGTCTCACCAGGGCGAAAGGCCCATCGCGATGACGTGGCGGTTGCGGCGCGCGATGCCGGCGGAGACGTTCAGTGTCGCGTCAGTGGCCGCCTGAGCACACCTTCCCCGCGGGATTCGAAGGCGCTTTCGAGCGGTCTGGTCCGTATGTCTAGTGGTCCTCAAAGCATGTTAACTAGCATGTGCGTTGGCCGAGCATGTTAGTTAACAAGCCTACCGCTCATCGCGTCCAATGCTGAGTCCGGCCGCACGCCTACGGGTCTGGCAGCTGCGTAACTTGAGGCAACCAGCCTGTTTGCCTCAACTTGTTCCACGCAGCTGTGATGTGTCCTTGCGTGAACATACCAGCCTTGCGTGACGTCCACTCCTGAACAAGCTTGACCGCACGGTTCACCTCGTCTGCAGCGCTGGGATCATCGTTGGACGCAATCCAATGCACGCTCGCTAGGAGCTCGAGGCCGTAGTCGGACTCGAATCCCTCGACGAGCTGCATGACCGACTCGATACGTTGGACCGTCTCAGGGTGATCGGCCAGGACCGTGTCAGCTGGTCCCTCTGCGGCTGGCAGCACTACGAGGGGTTCAGCTTCCCTGACGCGCTTGCTTCCGTCGCCATACCCGCTGAGGTAGTGGTTCTCGATGAGGGACAGCACGTGTCGAAGGTTGTCGGCATAGGGGCCGTACCTGCCCTTCTCGTAATTAAGCCGTAGCGGCTCTCCCGCGCATTGCAGGAAGTACATGAGCTTCTGCACTTCGATCAACGACACGCCGAACGAAACCCCGCTGTAGCGCTTAAGTGTTTTGATCAGCGCTGCACGACCGGGCGTCATTCGCGGCGGTGCTGTCCGAACGCGCATGTCCGCAGCAGCAGGCGCCTCTCCCGGAGGGAAGACCAGCACGTCGACTCCAGTCACGTCTTTGAGCGCAGCCCGAATGCGTGGCTCCACGTCGCTCCAGTCGAGTCCACCGTTACCGCAACCGAGCGGCGGCACAGCAATCGAGGAGATACCAAGCTGTTTTATGACCCGCACCAGACTCTCAAGCCCACGTTCGATGTCAGCCAGGCGTGACCGAGCCCGCCAATGCCCCTTAGTCGGAAAATTGATCACGAACCGGGGACCCTCGATCGTGCCCGTCTCCCACACGTGCATCTCACCGAGTTGAATCTGGCCGAGCTTCGCCGCGTTGGCGTACTCCTTGAACATCTCTGGGTAGGCCCGCTTGAACTGCAGCGCCAGCCCTTTGCCCATGACACCTTGAGTGTTGACGGTGTTGACGAGTGCATCTGCGTCGGCTTCGAGCAGGCTGCCGTGAGCTTCGCGGATCACGTGCGTCCTCCTCATAGTTCAGAAGTACCAGCTGGGTCTGACAATGACGGGTGTTGTAGCTCCCACGCTACCCAGAACGCTTTGAACACGCTCAGCAGTGTGCTTGGTGCGTGTTGCCACATGCGTGAACGCACGCCAGGGAACCCGATCATGCACCAGGCACTCGGCCATCCGACGTTCCTTCCTATCGGGGAAGTCAGGAGTGTTGTACCAGTACTGAGCCTGCATCAGTTCCCAGTCGATCAGGTCGTCCAGATCTCTCACATTGTCTGTGAACCGAGCAAGGCTGAGCACGGCATTCCGATCGGAGAACACGACCTTGAGCTGCTGTTCAATCAGGGTCTCCACAGTCGTCACGAGGTACACCAGATCGTCGCAACCGTTCTGATACGTCGCAACGCCGCCTTTCTCGATCATGAACATCATGGGGCTCCTGGGCGCGAAATAGAACGGGACATACTCGCCGACGGTGCGACCCGGTCCGACGTCGACAGATCGCGCACGGCGGCGTGCCTTGACGTCTTGGAGACCAACCTCATTTGCGAGCACACCTGTAGCTCTGGCCTCGGAATCGCTGAGGAGTCCATTCGCTACAACGGTCTCGAGGTGTCCCATATGCGTGAAGTGGAGTACGTACGCTGGGCTTGGACGTGCCACGGACCTCACCGATTCCCCTCACCCGCCAGCATGCGTCGACTGTAACGATCACGCGCAGGCTCTGTGAACTTGTTAACGCACCGCGGCAGGCCGCAGTCGTTCAGCGTCGCCAGTGGAACTCCCGCCAGACACATGGTGTGGCCCTATGGACTGCCATCCTGGCATGGCGTCAATGAATGACCTTCGCCCCTAATGTTGTGTTCGGGTGGCGATGACAACCGCACCTACTCGGACTAGTGGTGCGGCATGCCTCCCGACGCGCTGATTGCCTTGCCGACCCGTACACGGACGGCGGTGCCCGAAAGGCGACGTCACCCCGGAGACAACCGTCGGGCGCGGACGAAGTTCTGAGGTCAGGACAGTACGCGCCCAGAACCGGCCCGGCGCCGCGACGCGATGATGTCTTCGTCCGCTAGGGTCATCTCTGCAAGGTTGCGGCCCGACGGGCTTCTGCTTATCGGCGGATATGCCCCCACCCGCACGAGTAACTTCGTGCTGCCCTGGGGGTTCTGTCGCCGATGTCGGCGTTCCGCGTCTCTGCCGAAGGCTTGGCTGCGCTGGCACTTGAGGGCACGTTGGCGGTCCGCATCTCAGAGCACGTCCGGTACACAACGGGTGCGCGGGTTTCGGATGCGGAGATGCGCTCGTGGGATCGCAGTCTCCCGATCCTTGCTCGTGATCTGGTTGATGCCGATCTTGGCGCCGTCGAGATGCTCATCGAGCATCGGTTGCCACTGACCAGCAAACGCGTGGACGTCATTCTCGCTGGCACCGACCCACGTACCGGTGACGACTCGTACGTGGTGGTCGAGCTGAAGCAGTGGAGCAGCGCCGAGGCTTGGGAGGACGACGACCAGCTGGTGCTCGCAGAGGGCACTCGTGGCGGCCCAAGGCTGAATCCGGCCATTCAGGTACGTGGCTACTGCGAGCATCTGATCGACTTCACAGCCTCGCTCAATGGCCAAGAAGGTGCGGTGAAGGGGGTGGTCTACCTTCACAACGCCACCGACCACGGCGTACAGGATCTCTTCAGCCTCCGCCAGGACGAGCACAGCCGTATGTTCACTGCGCAGCGCAGGAGCGAGTTCCTCGAGTACCTCCGCCATCATCTGGCGCCGTCGCCGGGTGCGCCCGCCGCCGACCGGCTCATGGCAAGCGCGATCCGGCCCAGCCGCCAGCTCCTAGCCGTAGCCGCGGACGAGATCAAGAACCGCGAGCAATTCACCCTGTTGAACGAACAGCGGCTCGCCTACGAGCTGGTGTTGCATGCGGTGGAGCGGGCACATCGGCAGGACGGCAAGCGCGTGGTCGTCGTGAGAGGCGGGCCGGGGAGCGGTAAGAGTGTCATTGCCCTTTCGCTGCTCGGCGAGCTATCTCGCCAGGGCAGGACCGTCATCCATGCCACTGGCTCGAAATCCTTCACCGAGACCTTGCGCAGGTACGCAGGTAAGGGCTCGACCCGGCTCAAGAATCTGTTCAAGTACTTCAACAGCTTCATGAGCATCGAGCCGAACAGCTTCGACGTCCTTATCGCCGACGAAGCGCACCGCATCCGGGAGACGTCGGCCAACCGCTTCACCCGCGCAGCCGAACGCACCGGAAGGCCCCAGGTCGACGAGCTGATCTCGGTCGCCCGAGTTCCGGTCTTCCTCCTCGACGAACACCAGGTGGTGAAACCTGGTGAGATCGGCTCGGTCGAGGCGATCTACGAGGCCGCGCGTCGTCGGAATCTGGAGGTCTATCCTGTCGACCTCGAGGGTCAGTTCCGCTGTGGTGGTAGTGCGAGTTACGAGCGATGGGTCAGGAACCTGCTCGGCCTTGATCCGGGCGGCCCGGTCGCGTGGGAGGGCGACGACCGGTTCGAGGTGCAGGTGGCCGACTCGCCGATGGAGCTCGAGGCGATTCTCGCGGGCAAGCTTGACGAGGGATTCTCCGCGCGGATGTCGGCGGGGTTCTGCTGGCCGTGGAGTGACCCCCGCGACGACGGCACACTTGTCGCAGACGTTCAGATCGACGACTGGGCGCGGCCCTGGAACGCCAAGAGCGACCGTTCCGTTGGCGGCGCACCCGGGCGTTCGTACTGGGCCACCGACCCCGCCGGCTTCGGCCAGGTTGGGTGTATCTACACAGCTCAAGGATTCGAGTACGACTGGTCAGGCGTGATCATCGGTCCCGATTTGATTGCCCGGGATGGTCGATTGCGAACCAACCGCAGCGCCAACCGCGACCCGTCGTTCCGCAGCCGCAATGCTGTGAGCGACGAGGAATTCGATCGCCTCGTTCGCCACATCTACAAGGTGCTCCTTACACGTGGAATGGTCGGCACAGTCCTTTACGCCACCGATCCCGAGACCCGGGAGTTCCTGGCGAGTTTGATCGAACAGACCCGCACGCGGACTTCTGCATGAGCGAAGCGCTCGGCCGATGAGGTCATGCTGGTAAACATGGATGCGTGACTGAATCCGACGGAGCTGTAGCTCGCTCGACGAATTCTGGCGATCCGGGCGACCGTCTCGCCGAACTGACTGGCCGGCTTGCAGCGTTCGCTGCCGAGAGGGATTGGGAGCAGTTCCACACGCCGAAAAACCTGGCAATGGCGCTGGCGGGTGAGGTGGGCGAGCTGGTGGCGGAACTCCAATGGCTCACACCCGACGAGGCCGCGACCGTCATGTCGGACGACGCCAAGGCCGCGGACCGGATCCGCTCTGAGCTTGCGGACGTGACGAACTATCTTGTTCAGCTGGCCGCCGCGCTCGACGTGGATCTCATCGCCGCTGCGCACAATAAGCTCGACGAGGTTTCGCACCGCTACCCGCCTGCCCGTATTGAATAGTGGCACCACCTCGCGCTTCGGGTGCTGCCCGCGTTGTTCAAACTGCCACGGACAGCGTCACCCGCTGAGCTGGCGGACGCGGGTGAGGAATCGCCGGACCTCGTCGTGGCTGGGCGCGATCTCGTACGCGTGCTGATGACAGGCTCGGCTGAGTCCCCACCACGCCATGTTGGCCTCGCTGGCGACGGACGGGGTCACAGCCGACAGGCAGGCGAGCTGAACTCGCATGGAAGCGGCCGATACCTCCAAGCCGTGACGGGCGCAAAGGTCCTGGACCAGCCGCTCCAATGCTGTACGCCCGAGGATCGCTGCTGAGCGCGACGAGCGGGCTCGTGGTGTGTCAACGTCTCCGGCGAGGATCTGCTCGGCCAGTGTCAGCAGGCGGGCAGGGTCGGGCGTGCTCATCTCGCCTCCGATCGGAGGTCTTGGACCAACAGGCGTACGTCACCGACGGCGCCAACGGCGTCGCGTTCCAGGCCGTGATGACTGTCGCGGCCGATGACCTGCATAGCTCCGCTGCGCCGGTTGCCGCGTGCCAGCCACGGCTGCGGGTCGGCTTTGGGATCGTCATGAAGCGCAAGCGCAACCCGTTGACGAGTCGTCCGCGCTTGGTCCCAGGCCGCCTCGACGTCGTCGCGACTGATACCGCGTGCGTAGCGCCGGGCCGTGAACAACTCGCGGCAAGCGTTCTCGACGGCGAGCCGGCACAGCACGGGGATAATCCGCCGCCGGACCTCCGCGTCTGCCCCGGGATCCCGGGCGACGGCGTGAGCGTCGGACAGGTAGCGCTGTGCGGGGTCGGAGGCGTTGACTACTTCGACCTTGGATCCTTCGGCTCGATGCACCTCAAGGATCCGGGCGTCGATTCCTAAACATCGGATGGCCTCGGGCAGCCGGTTGTCGTGGGTGAACACGATGACCTGGTGGGTCCGCCCGATCCGCTCGAGGACCCGGGCCAAGCCGTCCACCTTGGCCGGGTCCATCGCCTGCACGGGGTCATCGACGACGACGAACCGGAACGGGCTTGCGGGCAACGTCGCCCGCGGTAAGAACAGTGCTAGGGCAAGGGCGTGGAGCTCGCCCTGACTCATGACGGTGAGCGCCCCGGTCTCGTGACCGTCGACCTCGGCGGAGAGCTCGACCCGGCGCCGGGTATTGGTGCCAGCCACTTCGATCGGCCCGAGATCCACGTTGCTTTCTTGTCGCAGCTCGGCCCAGATCTGCTGCGCATGGTCGGAGATGGGGCGTAGGCGCTCGTTGCGTAGCTGGTTGGCGTGCTCTTTCAGCCATGAGGCAGCCGCTTTGACCGTGACGCCACGTCGGTCCGCGTCGTCGGCCTTTCGCAGCGCGCCGACTACCTCGGCGAGGCTGCTGGCTAGGGGCGCCCAGAGGTCCTCGCGTCGTTGGCGTTCGGCTTCGGCCGCCTGCCGCAGCTCTGCCACATTCGCTACGAGGGTGGTGTAGGCGTCGAGGTACTCCTGCGGTCCGGATGCAGTGGTGACATCGACATCGCGCACAGCGCGCCAAGCGTCGGCTGCCTGTTCCTTACTGGGCAGGTCGCAGTCGACGTGGGCCTCCAGTGCCGGTGGTGCGATCGGAAGTATTGACCGCAGTTGACGCAGCGCTGTCTGGTAGGCCGCATCGGCCTTCTCGAGCGCTTCGGTCTGCTGCTTCAGCTGGGCGACTTCGCCGCGTGCCTCGCCAGCCCACGCATCGTCGAGCGTACCGACGCCGCACAGGGGACACGGCCCGGCACCGGTGACGGCTACATGCTCCAGCGCGTGATTCAGCAAGGCGGTACGGCGAACGAGCGCCTCGGCCGCGGTTCCGGACAGCTCGGCAAGCGCATGACGTGTTTGCACGCACTTCTCGACGAGGGCACGGACGTCGTCTACCGGCGGAACCGTCAGTGCAGCCAGCGTGCGCAGCACCGCCAGGTCGTCGGCCGGTGCCGTGCCCACGCCGGTGGCGAGCTGCGCGATGGCGTCATGGTCGCGCTTGCGCGCCTTCAGGAGCTTGTGCGCTTCGGCCGCACGAGCATCTTGCGATGCGTTGAGTCTGGTGAGCAGCTGCGAGACCATTTTGTTCGCTTCGCGCCGGGGTGCGGCCGCTGCCTTGGCCAAGTCGTCGAGCTGGTCCACGGCGTCAGCGATCGGCCCCAGCCCGAGCACGATGGAGAGCTTGTCGTACAACTTGCTCGGCCCGGCCTCGAGGATGCCGCCGAGCTCGTCATACGAGAGCAAAGGCCGGTAAAGCTCCAGCGGAGCAGCCCATCCGAGTGGGTCAGCAGCGGTGTCGCGCCGTTCTCCCGGGCGTTGTGTCCAGAACGTCCCACCGTCGAGCTCCGAATCAGCCGTCCAGTCCACGCCAATGGTGGTGAGGCCGGCATGCTGCTCAGCCAGCTCCACCTTGATGCCGCACGGGTCGGCGTGATGAAGGTTGCGCCAGCCGGCTCGCCACGCTGCGTTCTTCTTGTTGCTCCAGCGGTACGACGTCCGGGTCAGGGCTACTTCCACGGCCTCGCTGAACGTCGATTTGCCGGAGCCATTACGGCCCGCGACGACGGTGACCCCCGGCGCAGGATGCAAATCGAGCCGTGCCTGGACGCCGACGCCGCGGAAGCCGGTCACGGTGACCGACTTCAGGAACGCTCCGGCCGGCACGGCCGGGCTCTCTGACGCAGCTTTGGTGTTGCGCTTGGGGGCGCTGCCGATCAGTTCCGCCTGCATGTCGTCGTCGTTGGTGAATATCGACAGCAGCAGAAGGCGAGCGTCGTCGTCTAGGTCAGGAGCGTCCGCAGCCGCCCCCATGACAGTGTCCACGAGGTCAGAAGCCACGTCCGCCTTGCCAACGTCTGCGACGCCTGACATGGCGCCGCCCGGTGTGCGACCCGCTTCGTTGCCCACTTTGCCCACCTCGCCCGCCGCAATGATGATCTGTGTGGGCTATTCCTACCAGCGACCACGGACACAACGAATCGCCAGCTCGCACAGCACAGGTGACGACGTCACTTCTCGCAGAACGCGGTGGGTCAGCTGATGAGCGCGGTCAATCGGACATTCGCGTCACGTCGGAGCCGAGGTTACCTTTCGTATCGATCACGCTGTCTCAACGTGCCCGGTTAGCAGCGGCGCAAGCTCGCAACGCTGCTCCTGCCCAAGCAGTTCCCCGGCACGAATCAGGAGATCGGCCGCGGCCAGCACGGCCCCGTAGTCGCCTGGTGGCGTGGTGCCCTGGTAGGTAGCGAGCCACATGAGGACTTCTTCCCATGAGTACAAGCTGAAGGTTCCCGCGCTCAGCGGACGCGGGAAGTGCCCAGGGCCTCGCCGGCCATTCGCGAGCAGCCGCACGGACTCGTACGACCTGCCGGTGCGCTGGGCGATGTCCTTGAGTGTGACGAGGTCTTCTGAATGGATGCCAACCACACGAACGTTCAGCGAAGCGACGCGCTGGAGCCCGAAGGTGGTGTTCACGATCGCTCTTGACATCGACTCGGCTTCAGCCTCGAAGTGGATCAGCACACCGGTATCGCTTGTTTCGATGCCGGTCATGCCCAAGCCGTCCAACGACTCAAACGCATCTTCAATCTCAGCATCGCTCGGTTCACGGTCGATGATCAGCGTGATCTCGTAGGCGTCCATCACTTCTCACCTGCCTTCTGATGCTCGATGTGTGCTCGGTGTTTGGCCGTGAATCTCGCTATGATCTTCGCTCCGCCAGTTGGGTTCCTGCCCGACAAGAACACCTTGACGTGCTGTCCGCACGGGAACAGATGATCCATCCCCACGTATGCCAGCGGCTGCTCAGTGGCTTGATCTCGAAGCCCAGCTCCTCGGCCTCATCGACGGCCCGCTTGACATCCTTGTGCGCGTTGTAAGTTTACAACACCCCTGGAAGATGCTCAGGCGCTCAAGTTGACCACGCGCGATGTGACCTCCGCGTTTATCCATGCACTGTGCCGAACGTGTATTACTTTCAGTCCGTCACGTCCAGGATTTCAACCAGGGCTGGTTCACCGTTGGGCTTGCCATAGGAGAGCCGTTGGCCTGGCCGTACGTTGACGAGCAGCTTGCCAAGAGGAGAGTTTGATCTCACCCGTTCATACCCGTCGTCTTCCAAGTAGGCGTCGCTCACTATCGCCTCGTAGGCCTCGAGCCCGACGTCGTAGTAGCGAACAACAGGTACCCTCCTGGCACACGCGCTCGCCTATGATGGCGACGCCTACCGTCGTTCGTGGCCGGAGGAGGTCGGCGCGGTTAACGCACAACCTTGAATATGGCTCCGGCTTGTTCAAGGTTGCCTTCGCCGTCGTTGGCCGCCTGTGTGTCGCCTATCGCGCCGTTGCCCATGACGGCAGGGACCGGAGCACGGCAGTCTTCGACGACTGTACTTGGGAACACTGTACTTAGGTACAGGCATCGCCGAGACCGCCTTATGTCCGCCGACCGTTGCTCCGCTTCAGCGTCCTATAGTCGCCAGCGGCCCGAGGGCTTGACCCGCCTGCCGATGCGTTCGTCGAGGTCGGCGATTTCGGTCGTTACATCGCTGGCCGCCCAGACGCGGTTCCGCGCACCGCCGGTGATCTCCCGGAGGACACCGGCCTCTGCCAGTTTCTCGATTGCTTCGTACGTGCGGGGCGCGGCCGATCCCGTGATCCGCTGCGCGATCTGCGCATTGAAGTAGGGAGTTGCTACGAGCCCATCGATGAGCTTCGCCGCCGACGAGTTCGCGCGCGGGCGGACCAGGTCTCGCCACGTCTGTGGCATCTCGCTCAATCGCTGGGCTGACACCGCCGCCTCGCGCGTGGCGGTTTCCGCGGCGCGTGCCATATAGCCGATCAGCCTGCCGCCGTCACCGCGGCGATAGGCGATCAGGGATTCGAAGTAGGTGTCGACGTCTGCCAGCATGGCCGCGGCTACGGGGGCGATGACCTGCCGGGCGACAGCCCGCCTGCGGAGGGTCACGGCGATGAGTCCGCGGCCGATGCGGCCGTTGCCGTCCGTGAAAGGGTGGATCGCCTCGAACTGGCCGTGCACGAGTGCGGCTTGGGCAAGCGGCGAAAGGTCGTCCCGGTTCGCGAATGCCACGAGATCAGCCATCAGGGGCTTGATCTCCCCCGGTGGGGCGGGGACGTGGACAGCGTCGCGGGGGCTGAAGTCGCTGCCCCCGATCCAGTTCTGGACGTCGCGGTACTTGCCTGCGTATTGGCTTTCCATGGGGTCGTCTTCGAGAAGCGTGTGGTGGGCATTCAACAGTGTGGCCTCGCGGAACGGCTGACCGGGCTCCTGGCTGTGGATCAGCTTGGCCGTCGCCTCGATCGCGGCGACGGTACCCATGGCTGCACGCGAGGCTTCTTCGGCGATCGACGCCCGGGCGACGTCATCGAGGTCGGCGTACACGTGCTCGATCCGGGAGGAAGCGACCGATTCCGACCGCACCAGAAAAGACGAGAGACCCACCAGATGGGCGCCGTACTCGGCATCCAGACGGGCTATCTCCCCCTCGACGTAGCGGCAGAGTTCGGCAAGGTCAGAAGTCAGGTGAACCGGAACGTCGGCGATTCTGGGTGGCACCTCGGCCACCACCGAAGTGAGCATCCTGTCCTGATAGTTGGGCCGCCGACCGTCCCTGCCGCGCTGGTCAGGGTTGGTGCGCCACGGGATCTGACGGTGTTCGGTTGCCGGCCAGTCGAGTGCAGCCTGGCGGCCACCAGGGAGTTCGACGGGTTCGTCGGCTCGCACGTCGCCGTGCCGGCCACCTGCCGGCACACCCTTCGGCTCAGGCGGCTTCGCCATTGCCCTCCCATCCGAAACTATGGGCAGCCTTGATTACTTTTTTAAGCATAACCGTAAACAAGAGCGCCGCAAGTTACGGTTGCGGGTCGCCGCAGTCCATGCTTCAGCAGCGACATACCTATCGACGCCCCCGCCCGCGGGCCAACGCGCGGGGAACCGAGTTTTCCAATTTGGAAACTCACATCGATAGGTTCAGCCGCGACATCGGTAGACGAGCTCCCACGCTCACTCGCACCCACCATCCCCGGCGCCGAGATACTTCCCGCCGTTCGTTACGCGAGAAGGCCGACGCGACCGGACCATGACCGCGCCGCGCAAGATCTATCTCATCCGGTAGATCGTTACGGACGTTGTGGCACTGGACGTTCCGATGGGGACATCTGTGTGTCGGCGCCCGGGCTGGCGAGCAGTCGCTCGAACCCGGTGAACGCTTCAAAGAGTCCTACTGCTTCAAATGTTCGATTTCGGCGCCCTACCTTCATCTGCCGCACTACGCCTGCTTGCACCAGCCGGTTGACGGCCTCACTTGTCGCTTGAAACGTCCTCGCAATATGGGTCGCAGCAGTCGCCACCGAGAACACGGGGAGGGACGGCAGGGCTGTCACCAAGAGGTCCGTCGCCGAGTTCGCGCGCACCCGTCCGAGGCTGGACCTCCACGAACTTTCCAACGAGGCCAGATCAGTGGCGAACTGCGACGAGTCGCGGCACGCACGGCCGGCAGCGGAGAGGAACAGTTCCACCCACAACAGTTGGCCCGACACCGTGGAACCATCGACTCGAGTTTGGTCGAGTGCATCTATATACGTGTCGGCCTGGGTCGCGAGAACAAGGGAAACCGGTGGCACCACCCGTGTCGCAACGCCGCGGCGGCGCAAGACCAGTTGAATGAGTGCTCGCCCAGCCCGCCCGTTGCCATCGGCAAAAGGATGGATGGTCTCGAACTGTGAATGAGCGAGGGCTGCCTGCAAGAGCGCTGGGTGCTCCTCTCCGGAGATGTATGCGGCGAGGTCATCAAGGAGGGCGGGAACGTACGCCTCGGGTGGCGGCACGAAGGCGGCGGAGCATGGATTTACTCCACCGATCCAGTTTTGCTCGCTGCGCACGACACCGGCCCATCTCTCATCGCGCGTTCCTACAAGCAACGCCTTGTGGACCATCCCGATGTCGTCGACTGTTACCGGCATGTTCGGATCCGAGGCGAGGGTGAGAGCTTCGTCGAGCGCTTTGACATTGCCGAGGACCGCTCTGGCGGTCTCATCAGTGACTGGTAGGCCCTCTCGTTCAGCTGCCTCACTGCGGGCCAAGCGACGAACATTGAGGACTAAGCCCTCTATGTTCGAGGAAGCGACCGCCTCTGCACGCAGAAGGAACCTCGCGAGGGGCTCAAGATTCGCCAAACCGGGGTGAGCATCGTTGAGATGGCGCACCTGTTGCTCGACGTCGACCACGTCGGCCGCCGCAGAAGCCGACAGATCCAAGTCGATTCCTACGAGAGGCTCCGGGACGTAGGCTTGGTACCGGCACGATGTGCGTTCAGCGCGGGTAGCCCCGGAGGGATCAGCCGGCCATGTTCGCGCCTCGTAACGTCCCATCAATTACCTCCCTTATTCAAGGTTAGCGCATAACCTTGAATAAGGGCTCGGCGTATTCAAGCCTGTCTTCACCGCTACCGGCAACACACCGACGGCCCCTGTCGACCACCTACCTGCGCATTTGTGGCCGTTCGGCAACAACGCGGTATGTGATCGAACGACCACACTTGGCACCTGATCCAAGCCAACACCGGTAAACATGGCTTTGCCTACAACCCGAGCTACGGCGGGCGGCGGGCGCATACCAAAAGCTTCAGTCAGCGAGCCGCGACACAGAGGGCAAGTGGCAGCAAGCAAGACCGGGTTCGCGACTACGTGATGCACCACGCCCCCACGGCTATGCGCCTGGCAGACATCCGTGCCGCGTTGCCGGGGGTCAGCGACCAGACGATCCGGCTCGTGCTGAACCGCTTGCGCGATGAAGGGATCGTGGCGCCCGACGGCTTCGGGCGTTCAGCTGCCTGGATACGCCTACCGCGTCATTGACGCACCGCGCCTCACCTCCGCGCGGTGTCGATGTCGCACAAACGCCTCGCTTGACGTATTCCCATATGGGAATATGATGGGTGCATGCCTCGAGCAGCAACCACATCCGACACGTTCAACGCGATCGCCGAGCCGCAGCGTCGCGGCATCTTGGAGCTGCTCAAGAACGGCGAGCGCCCCGTTCTGGAGCTCGCCAAGGAGCTCGGCATCCCGCAGCCCAGTGCGTCCAAACACCTCCGGGTGCTGCGGGAGGTGCAGCTAGTCCAGGTCCGCGAGGTCGGCAAGCAGCGGCTCTACGGCTTGGACGCCCGCGGCCTACAGCCCATCCACGAGTGGGTGGGCGGCTTTGCGGAGTTCTGGAACGAGAGCTTCGACCGATTGAACACCTACGTGCAGGAACTCAAGAGCGAGTCGCAGAAAGAGAACCCCGATGACAACTAACTCAGCACACCAGACAACCGCCGACCGCGAGATCGTGATCACTCGCACCATCGATGCACCGCGCGACCTGGTGTTCAGCGCCTTCACCGAGGTGCGCCACCTGTCGCAGTGGTGGGGGCCCAATGGGTTCACCACCACAACGCGCGCGTTCGAGTTCCGTGAGGGCGGCGTCTGGAGTTTCACCATGCACGGCCCGGACGGCACGGATTATCCGGAGTGGATCACCTGGCGCGAGATCGTGCGCCCGGAGCGGATCGTCCTGTTGCATGGCGAGTCGGCGGACGACCCGAATGCCTTCGAGTCGATTCTGACCTTCGACGACGACGGCGACACCACCGACGTCGTCATGCGGACGATCTTCCCGACCGCCGAACTCCGCGACCAAGCAGCCAAGGAGCACCACGCGATCGAGGGGGGCCAGCAGACCATTGGCCGGCTGGCGGAGTACGTCACCAGCCAGAACAACTCGACGGAAGGCCAGTGATGACGGACAAGGTGTTCTTCAGCGTCTCGATGTCGCTCGACGGGTACGTCGCACCCGAGAGCAGCCCGGACGACGTCGACGCGCTCCGACGTGGCGAGACCACACCCGGCCTCAAAGCGTGGACGGCTCAGTGGTCGAAGCTTCAGGCATGGGTACTCGGACAGCGCTTCTTCCGCCAGAACCTGAAGTTCGGCGAGGGGGGCAAGGAAGGCCGCGACAACACCATCCTCGAAGAGACGTTCCGCCGCACCGGCGCCAGCGTCATGGGCAAGCGGATGTTCGACCTTGGTGAAGTCAGCTGGCCGGAGGAGGCGCCGTTCCACACCCCCGTCTACGTCGTGACTCATGAGGTCCGAGAGCCTTGGGAACGCCCCGGCGGCACGACGTTCTATTTCGTGAACGACGGCATCGAAAGCGCACTTGAGCAGGCCCGTAAGGCGGCCGGAGATCGAGATGTTCGCATCGCCGGCGGCGGCGACACGATCCTCCAGTACCTGAACGCGGGCCTGGTCGACGAGTTTTCCATCGCCCTCTCGCCCGTACTCTTCGGCAAAGGGGTCCAGCTCTTCGACGGCATCGACCCCGAGCGCGCCACCATCAAGCAGACAAAAACGGAACCGTCAGCGCAGGTCACGCACCTGAACTACGCGGTAGTCCGCACGTAGTTGGAAAGCGCCGCCGTCGCTCGTCGACGTTCAGGCGCATCACCTCAGCGAAGTGGCCATCGATCTGGTTATCGACGGCGTGATCGTGAGCGGATTCGTGCCTCAGGCACCGGTGATCGTGAGCGGATTTGCGTTGCCATAGCGACTCGACAGCGCTCACGATCACCTTCGGCGTGGGCCGGAATCTGCTCATGATCACCGGGGTCGGTGCGGGGTGGTGAGGCCGAGGACGTTGAGGACGTCGTTGCCGACCGACGCGGTATCGCCGTCGGCCGTCATTCGCTGAGGAGTCGCGCCGCCCATCGATGTGCAGGCTCGCCCGTCGTCGCTACCGTCCATATTCAAGGTTGATGCATAACCTTGAATATGGGGGCGGCGTATTCCAGCTGTGGTCAGTGTTCATGTGCCGTAGACGAACCACGGTGTGTGCGTCGTTGGCCCTGTGCGCAGCACGAACGTTGGGCTAGCTTTGACCGCGCATCACGTGTCTACGTTCGCAGACCTTTGATAGTGTCTACGTACATAGACATTTTGATTTCGTCTACATTCGTGGACAGGAGAGTGTGATGGCGAGCATCTCGGATGCGCGGCAGCTAGGTGCCGCGGTGCGGGCCGAACGTAAGCGACGTGGAATGTCTCAGGTCGCGCTGGCTGAGAACGCCAGAGTGTCTCGTGCGTGGCTGGCAAAGTTCGAGGCCGGCCATCCGGCGGCCAGCACCGAGCAGGTGTTTCTTGTGTTACGAGCGCTCGGCCTGGCGCTCGAACTCACGACGCCCAAGACGACAGCCGCCGAGGCTGCCCTGCTCGCTGCACTTGCCGCTCGGGAGCAAGGCTGATGGCGACACCAGGAGATCTGAGTGTGTTCAATCGACGCGATCACGGCTCACGTCAAGCAGCTGACGTCTCGCCTCAACGATCGGCGCCGCGCGCCGCGCCCGCCGCCGCCGCCCGAGCCGACTTCTGCTCGGTGAGCACGAACGGCAAGGCGGTGTCCCTGTAACAGATTGTTGGCAGCCGTAGGCTGCGCCGCATGGAGTCCCTGAGCGTGACTGGTGCCCAGATCGCCTTCCGTGTGACGGGCAGCGGGCCACCTCTCCTGGCGCCGGAGTGCAACTACACGTGGACTCCCGAGCACGAGCAGATGATGGCCCGACGATTCACGCTGATCGTGGCTTCGCCGCGGGACTTCGGTGCTAGTACCCGTACAGGTGGGTCTTATGTTCCGGGCCTGTGGGCATCGGACATGTTTGCGGTCGCCCGACACCTTGGTCACCCGCGGTTCCTCTGCTTCGGTTACTCGTTTACCGGCGCGTTCGGTCCTTGGTTGGCGATGCGGCTGGCTGAACAGTGTCTGGGCCTGTTGGCAGGGGCAGCTGGCGGTCGGCGATTCTGCTAGTTCGATGATGGAATCGCTGCTAGTTCGATGATAGGATCGCTGCTAGTTCGATGATAGATTGTCTGCTGCTTCAACGGAGCTGCTCATGGGTAGGGGTACGTATCGGTCTCGTATCGTCGATGACCAGATCAAAACGGATCTCGCGGCGATGGGCGCGGTTGTCCTTGAGGGGCCTAAGGCCTGCGGCAAGACTGAGACCGCGCGTCAGCATGCCGCCAGCGAGGTAAGACTCGACGTTGACGAGGCGGCAGCGGAACTGGTGCGGTTGGACCCAGGTCTCGTGCTAGACGGCGCCGTTCCCCGGCTGATCGATGAATGGCAGGTCGAGCCTCGTCTATGGAACGCGGTACGAAGAGCAGTAGACGATCGCCGAGAACCCGGACAGTTCTTGCTCACCGGATCCGCAACACCGGAGCCAGACGCGCGTCGCCACTCAGGCGCTGGTCGTATGGCTCGAGTACAGATGCGCCCGATGAGCTTATGGGAGAGCGGCGATTCGACCGGGCAAGTTTCCCTTGCTGCGCTGTTCAGCGGAGAGCCGGCCCGGGGGCGCAGCGAGGCGAGCATCGCCGACTACGCTCATTTGATCGTTCGTGGCGGTTGGCCCGAGATCGTTACCGGCGCTGTGCCAAATCCGGAGCGGTTCACTCGTAACTATCTTGTCTACGCGGTAGAGCACGCCATCCCGTCTGCTGGCGGCACGCACCACGATCCGGCGCGTCTGGAGCGGTTTCTCCGGGCATACGCACAGTTCACGGCTCATCCTGCGCCGCTTACCAAGATTGTCTCTCGAGTAGTGGGGGACGACTCGCCCGTGGCTGGTCGAGACCAAACGCTGACATGGCAAACCGCCGATGCCTATCGAGAAGCTGCTGGGCAGTTGATGCTCACGTCCGACCTGCCAGCGTGGAGCCCAGAACTGAGATCGCGTACCAGGTTGGCCGAGTTGAGCAAGCGCCATCTCGTTGACCCTTCCCTGGCGGCGTCTCTTCTCGGCTCAAATGCTGAGAGGTTGCTCAAGAATCCCTTCATCCTGGGAAGCTTGTTCGAGTCTCTCGTGACGCGGGATTTGCTGGTCTACGCGCAGGCCTTGGACGCCTCGGTTTATCACTATCGTGAGCGTAACGGCGATCTCGAAGCTGACATGATCATCGAGAATCGTGATGGGACCTGGATCGGCGTCGAAGTGAAGCTCGGGCATGACATAGACGGTGCGGCGGCGTCCCTCCGGCGGATCGCAGAACGGCGGATCGCCCGGGAACCAGAAGCGCTCGTCGTGATCACGGCCGGCGAATACGCGTATCGGCGACCCGACCACGTCGATGTCGTTCCAATCGGTGCGCTCAAGCCATAGTCAGAGGACGGGTACAGGTCTGGTATGCAGCAGATCCGGCCGTCCTCGCGCCACGAGGGTCAGCCGGCGGCCTTTGTAGGGGCGAGCCCGAGGTTGGTGAGGATGTCGTTGCCGGCGGGCACGGTATCGCCGCCGGCCAGGACGAGTGTCCGGGCCTGTTGATATGGGCAGCCGGCCGCCTCGAAGGCGGTTGCGGCGGCGACGAGACGTCCGTGGTCGTCGTCGTGCAGCGCGGCGGCCCGGTCGAGGATCGCGTTCGCGACGGGGTTCTCTCCAACGACCGGACGGGCGGCAACGAGGTGGTCGCCGGCGTCGGGGTCGCCGGCCAGCACGGCGGCTTCGGCGCGCAGGGCAACGTGCCAGTGCAGCAGTATCCCCAGGCGCCACAGGTTCGCCTCGTCGGCTTGGACGTCGAGCCGTTCCAGGGCGAGCGCCACCTCTCCACGGTGCAGCAGGGTGATGGCGTCGAAGGTGGGTGCGTAGCCGGATCGGTCGGCAACACTGACGCCCAACTGGTCGACGACGGACAACCAGTCGGCGCGGGCGGCCTCGTCGCCACGTAGCCCGTGGATCATCGCGACCGCCGCGGCCACCGGGCCGAAGGTATGGCCCCGCGGACGGCCCGCCTGGGTCCAGCCGTCGAGAAACTGGGTGCTGGCCGCGATCACGTCGTTGCCGTACCCGGCAAGCGCGTCGGCCATGATGAGCTGCGCAGTCGCGATATGCCCGACCTCGGCCAACAGCGGCAGATCGCGCAACTGCCGACCACATCGTCGGGCCGACGGCAGGTCGCCGACGCCGATGCTGGTGGCGGTGGCAATCGTCAGCGCGTCGATCAGTTCGTCCGCGGAGCCCGGGGTGATCGGCACGGATTCGAGCAGCTCTACCCGACGACGTGCGGTGGCGGCAGCGGCGAACGTGTCGCCCGACCGTCGCCGCGCCCCGGTCAGCGCGTGCAGAGCGGCGCCTTCGGCTACCGGGTTGCCCAGCCGGTGGGCGAGGTCCACTGCCCGCTCCGCGAGGGTGGTCATCGTCGCCGCGGCCGACGTAGCATCGGCGGTCTGGTCGGCGAAGAACATGTACCCGCGAGCCGTGCATTCGGCCAGGGCCACCGCGGCCTGGGCTGCGGCGTCGGCACCGGCCAGCTCAACCGCTCGGGCCAGCAATGCGGTCGCGTCGTCGACCGGGGGCCGCTGGGCGAAAGCACCGGCTTTACGGAAGTAAGTGGTGGCGGCCGTGGCGAGGTCCCGCGCCGCGGCAGCTGTGTCTCCGGCGCGGTGAGCGACGTCGGCGGCAGCCTGCCACAGGCGGTAGGCGTCGTCGCCCCGCATCCGGCACGCGGCGACGTTCGCCGCCCACCGGAGGGCGGAAGCCTCGCCGGCGGGGTCGTCGGTGAGGCCGGCCGCCTGCTCGAAGCGCTGCTGGGACTCACCTACCAGGTTGCGGGAGAAAGCCAGGTGCGCCAGCGACAGCGCGAGCTGGTACGCGTCGGTGCGCTGCTCCGGCTGCTCAGCGGCCCAGCTCAAGGCGGCCCGGAAGTCGTCGGCTACGGCGTCGAAACCGGCCCGCCAGGTGCCAGTGGTGGGCGACGGGTCTTCGGCCAGCTCACGAGCGGTGCCGGCACACCAGCGCAGATGCTGAGCACGGGTGCTATCGAGTTCACCGGCCTCGGTGAGCTGTTCAGTCCCGTATTGGCGGATGGTCTCCAATGCGCGGTACCGGGTGCCTCCGGCGGACGCGGCGACGCTCAGCAGGCTCTGGTCCGCGAGCCGCGCCAACCCGTCGGCGATCTCCCCTGGCTCCAGCGGGCTGAACCCGGCCACCGCCGCGGCGGCCGACGCGCTGAACGGCGAAACGAACACCGACGTCCGTCGCAGCAGAGTCAGGTCGGGGCCGTCGAGCAGCGCCTGGCTCCAGTCCAGCATGGCCCGGACCGAACGGTGCCGGTCGTCGGCACGGTACCCGCCAACCAGCAGCCGCAGATGGTCGGACAAGCCTGTGACCAGGCCATCGAGCCCCAGCGCGGGCAGCCGGGCCGCCGCGAGCTCGATCGCCAGCGCCACCCCGTCCAACTTGCGGCACACGTCGGCGACCTGGTCCAGGTGCTCGGTCTCGACGCTCCAGCCGACGGCCGCGGCCCGGTCGACGAACAGCGCGACCGCGTCCGCCGAATCGGCCGCGCCCGGTGCGTCGTCGGCACCGAGTCCGTCAAGGGACAGCGGCGGAACCGGATAAACCCGCTCGAACGGCACCATCAGCCGCGCCCGGCTGGTGGTCAGAACGCTCACCTCCGGGCAGCGCGCCAGCAAACGCTCGACGAACGGCGCCACCCCGTCGGTCAGGTGTTCACAGTTGTCCAGCACCAGCAGGACGCGACGGCCGACCAGCGCCGCCAACACGGACTCGTCGATACCGCGACCCTGCTGCTCCCCCACGCCGAGCGCCGCCGCGACGGCGGAGCCGACCATCGTAGGGTCGGTGACCGGCACCAGATCGACGAACCACACGCCGTCGACGAAGCTGCTGGCTAGGTCCGCGGCGACGGCCAGCGCCAACCGGGTCTTGCCCACACCACCGGGGCCGACGGCGGTGACCTCGCGGTGCGCGCTGACAGCATCGCGCAGGGCGCCGCGCTCCTCGGCCCGGCCGATGAACGGGGTCAGGGGCGACGGAAGCCCGGCCAGCGCCTGGTTGGTCCGCTCGGCGCGGTCGAATTCGCCGGCCAGATCGGCGAGGGCCCGACGATCGGGCGCGCCAAGCTTACGCAGCAGCGACGACACGTGGGTCTCGACGGTGCGGACCGAGATGAACAGCTGCGCACCGATCTCGGCGTTGCTGCGGTGTTCTCCGAGGAGGGCCAGAATCTCGGCCTCCCGAGCCGAGATCCCCGCCGTCGCCGTCTGCTTCGACACGTGACCTATTCTCTCGCGCGGGCTCGCCTCGCACGGGCTCGCCTCGCGGAGGACCGCCAAGGCCGCGGGGCGACGGGGCTACGGGGCTACGGGGCTACGGGGCTGGATCCGTGGTGTGCTCCGTGCTCAGCACGGATGTGGGACTACCCAGGCCAGGGAGATGCTGACACCAGTAAGAGACCACGTCAAAGAGGAGGCAGTCATGAGCCACAGCATTCAGACCATCATCATCCCGGTCCGGGACCTGGCCGCCGCCAAGGCGCTCTACGGAACCGTGCTGGGTGTGCAGCCGTACGCCGACGAGCCCTACTATGTCGGCTTCCGGGTCGGCGAGCAGGAGATCGGCCTCGACCCGAACGGTCACAACCACGGCATGACCGGCCCGGTCAGCTACTGCCACGTCGCCGACGTCGCGGCCACCCTGCGCCAAGCCGTCGATGCTGGCTGGCGGACCCGCCAGGACGTCAAAGATGTCGGCGGTGGGCAACTGGCCGCCATCGTCGAAGATCCCAGCGGCAACGTCCTCGGATTCCTTCAACGCTGAGCCGACCGCACGTCCAAGACACCAACACTCAACTGAAAGGACCAGCCATGACAACCATCGACTACATCACCCTCGAGGTATCCGACCCCACGGCCGCTGACCTCTTCTACACCGAAGCGCTCGAATTGGGTAAACACGTGCAGGTGCGTGCCTCCGACGCTCCAACAACCGGCTTCCGGGGGTTCACGCTCTCGCTCGTCGTGTCCCAGCCGGCCACTGTCGACGCCCTGGCCAGTGCCGCTGTCGACGCCGGGGCCACCCAGGTGAAGCCGGCCGCGAAGTCGCTGTGGGGTTATGGCGGCGTCGTCCAGGCTCCGGACGGAACGATCGTGACGTTGGCGTCGTCGTCGAAGAAGAACACCGGGCCGGCCACGAAGCAGATCGACGACATCGTGCTCCAGCTCGGCGTCGCGGACGTCGCCGCGAGCAAGCAGTTCTACGTCGACCGCGGCCTCACCGTCGCGAAGAGCTACGGCCGTAAGTACGTCCAGTTCGACTCCGGACCCGTCACGCTGGCGCTGTACAAACGTCGTGGCCTCGCCAAAGTCGCCGGGGTCTCGCCGGACGGGACGGGATCGCACCGGATGGCCGTCGGCAGCGGGGCCGGGTCTTTCACCGACCCGGACGGGTTCACCTGGGAAACCACCTCCGGAAAATAGGGAACGAAACGGCCAGGATAGGGACCGATCCTGACGCTGCTGCCCGCCGCGCACCGGTACCTTCGAGACAGCACCGATCCCGTGATCGTCGCCGCGACACGAAGGAGGCGGACTATGCGCACCGGACTTGTCCTCCTGCACGCCGCACCTGGAGTGGCCGGAGTGCTGGCCGGCCTGCTGTCGCTGTCGCCGCCGCGGCCGGACGACGGGCGACACCACTGGCGGCGGCTCTACGTGGCGTGTGTCACGGTTCTGATCGTCGGCATGGTCGCGCTGATCGTCTACGACTGGACTGATCTCGACGCCGCTGCCCGGGTCACGTTTACCGGCCTGGCCGGCCTGGCCGCCGTCATGGGCTGGAGATTGTGGCTGGCACACCGTGAGGCGTCGGCGCAGCGGACCGGGTGGCAGCGACGCTACGTCGACCACGTCTACTTCACCTACGTCACGCTGTGGATAGGTCTGCTGATCGTTCCCGCACTCAACACGCCCATGCCGCAGGTCGCCGTGCCGATCGTTGTGCTTGCCGTGCTGACCACCGGCCACGTTCTGCTCAAGCGTTACAAGCGGGAGGTCCTCAGCCAAGACCCCCGGCCCACGTAACGCCGCGGCCGCGGCGTACCCGGCGATCGCCTCGACGTGGTGCCCGTCAACTGCTGGCGCCCAGGTAGTTCGCCAACTCCGCGCGCTGGCGGCGGAGCCGGCCAATCTCCGCGTCCGACCGTGCGAGATGGCGTTCGACGAGTTCGACAACCTCGTCGCAGAGCACGAATCCGCGGGTACCTTCCTCAACACAGGGAAGCAGCGTCTTGATCGTTTCGGTGGAGAACCCGACGTCCAGCAGCGCCCGGATCTTGGCGACGTCTCCCGCGGCGGCGTCGGCAAAGTCCCGGTACCCGTTGGACCGGCGCTCCGCGTGCAGCAATCCGAGCCGTTCGTAGTACCGCAGAGACCGTTCGCTGACGCCGGTACGTGCGGCCAGTTCTCCGATCTGCACCCTGCCTCCTGTCCAAGCGCGTCGTCTCGCGTTTGACCTTGCCACTGATGTCAAGCTTTAACGTGCCTACATGACCGCAGATTCCATGACGAACATCTCGCTCAACGGCCAGCCCGCCGGCGCCGCCGAGCTGTCGCCGTTAGCCTTCGCCGGTTACGCCCACTTCACCGCCATGCAGATCCGCGACGGCCGGACCAAGGCACTCGACCTGCACCTCCAACGCCTCCGGGCCGCGTCTGAGCAAATGTTTGGCGATTCCGTCGCCGACGACACCATCCTGGGTTACGCCGGGAAGGCGATCGAGGCATCCGGTCCGGATCTCTCGATGACGATCACCGTCTTCACCTCCAGCGGTGAGTTCGTCCCCCGCTCGGAGTCCCGGCTGAATGTGCTCGTTCGGACCGCGCCACCGGCCACGCCGCCGAACGGGCCGCTGCGTCTCTACCCATACGCACACGAACGCTTCCTCGCGGAGGTCAAGCTCGTCGGCGAAACCGCGAAGACCGTGGCCATCCAGACGGCGGTATCGGCCGGTTTCGACGACGCCGTGTTCATCGACCGGTCCGGTGCTCTGACCGAAGCGTCGATCTGGAACCTGGCGTTCTACGATGGCCGTTCGGTGATCTGGCCGCAGGGACGGCTGCTCGAAGGGGTCACCCAGAAGACGATCCAGCGACAGTTGGCCGAGCTTGGTGTCGATCAGCGCACCCAGCGCCTGGAACCGGCGGAGACCACGGGCCTGGCCGCGGCGGTGATGAACTCGTGGACTCCCGGCGTGGCCGTGACGGCCATCTCGGATGTGGCGCTGGAACCGTCGGCCGAGTTCGGTGCCCTGCTGCATGAAGCGTGGAACAACGAACCAGCCGTCAAGCCCTGACCAGCAAACACTCGACGCACCATCGCCGGCAGCGCCGGGGAGTTGTGTGGCAGTAAGGGCCTGGACGGCTACCGCCAGCCGCAGCTCGTCCAGAATCCACGCCCTTCGCGCCGCGCTTCGTCCTCGGCCTCCTCGTAGACGCCGGCGAGCCGCGAGTCCTCACCGGCGTGCCGAGACAACCAGCGAGCCATCCCTGCTTCGACAAGCTCGGCGCCGACGTCCGCGCCGTCGAGTTCCACCGCACGTAGGAGCCGGTCGTGGACGTCACGGTCTGGGCCGTCGCTCGTCGGGACCAGCACGACGTCCTGGTCCAACACCAAGTCGAGGAGGAGCCGCGTCGCGTCGTCGTACCCACACTCGTCGCGCTCCGGTGTGTCGATCTGCGGCAGCCGGACCCGCTCGACGCCGCCGCCGCCCGCCATCTGGGCGTCGAGTGTGTCACCGTCGATGACGTGCACCACGGTGGCCCGCTCTCCCTCGGGGCGTTCCTCCGACGCACACCCGGCTACCAGGCCGGCTGCCAGGCAGACGACGGCCCCGACCCGACCTCCCCATCGGATCGATCCCATTGGCCCGCCCTCACTCCCCCGATCACCGGCAACGTCGATGCAGCCTAATCGTTTGACCATGGCGGGACGGGCCGTGGCCCGGCTCTTGCTGGCTTTCTATGCCGGATAACCCCCGAAAACCAGGCCGCATACGGCATACAAAACCAGGAAGTGCCGACGACGGCGACCACCGCTGTGAAACCAAGCTGGATGGCACGGGTGGAACCTACGCCCCTCGCCCTGAGAGAGTGCTGTCCGTGAGTGTGTGGGCACAGGACCTCAGCAGCCGCCTCGACGAGCTAACCGACCCGATCACGATCGAGCGCGGCGCCACCTACGCCGGCGCCGGGCGCGTCATCGAACTCACCGAGGGTGCGGATCGGATCACGGCCGTGGTCGCCGGCACGGACGATTACCACGTCGAGCTGTCCGCCGACTCGTGGTTCTGCGACTGCCCGGTCGGGGTGATGGGTGCGTTCTGCAAACATTGCGTCGCCGTCGCCGTCTCGGTGGCGGTCCCCTCGGACGAGTCCACCGGGCAGGCCGGTGTCAGGGAGGCGGCGGACGTCGAGCAGGAAACCTTCAGCCCGGACCGGTGGCTGCACGGACTCACCGCCAACGAACTCAGAGATCTTCTGCTGGACGCCTGCATCGAGGTCGACGGGATGGTGGAGTTCGTCGCCCGTCGTCACGCCACCATCACCGCCACCACCACCGGCGACATGTCCACCCTGATGACGGTCGTGGCCGACACGTTCACCCCAGATGAACCCTTCTACGACTATCTGGCCGCCAACCAGTACGCGGACGACGTCGAACCCGTCGTGGACCACCTGGAGGATCTCGCGGAGAACGCTGCATCCGCCCAGTTCCTCGCCGTCGTACAACGGGCTATCGAGCTAGCGGTGCGGGCTATCCGGCGCAGTGACGACTCGTCCGGGTCGCAGGGCATGCAGATCGGCCGTCTGCTCGATGCACATGCGAAGGCGGCAGCCGCGGCGCACCTGACCGACGCCGACGTCACGGCCTTGGTGAACTGGCTGTTCACCTTCAGGTTCGGCGGCACCCAAGACGTCATCGACATCGACATCTGCGAATACGCCGACGTGATCGGCGCGATCGGGGCTGAGCAGTACCGCGGTCTGCTCGATCAGCTCTCCAAGGATGATGCGGCGGACCACCACGGCATCGACTACGCCCGCCGCCGGCTAGCGGTGCTGCACCGAGATCCGGAGGAGATCATCCAACGTGCCGGCGGACAGCCCCAGCGCGCCTACCAGTTCGCCGAGCTGGTGGATGCCTTACACGAGTCCGGTTATGGCGAGCTCGCCGCCGAATACGCCCGACAGGGCATCGCCGCCGACCCACACTCGCACCAGGTGACTCCCCTGGTGACGTATGCCGCCGAGGACGCCCGACGGCGCGGACAGCTCGACGAGGTGGTCCGGATCCGGCGCGACGACTTCCAGAACCGGCCGTCGACGACCACGTACAAGGCGTTCGAGCGTGATGCCACCGCTGCCGGAGTGTGGGACGCCGAGCACGCGGTAGCTGGTGAGCTTCTGGCCAGGGTCGATCCGCGCGGATGGGTGCTCGTTCTCCATGATCGCGGCGACGACGACGCGGCGTGGACGGCGGCCCGCGCCCACCCGGACGGCATCGACGTCGAACTGTGGGAACGCCTGTTCCGCCGCCGCATCATCACCGACCCAGCGTCCACGCTGCCGCTGTATCGGCGGGTCGTCGACCGGACGCTGGTGCATGCCGGCCGCCACAACTACCGGACCGCCGCCCGGCTACTACGCCGCATGCGAGACGCCGCGGAGGCGGCCGGAACGCCCACGGAGTTCACCCGCTACCTGGCCGACGTCATCCAGCGGAACCGCCGTCGGCCGGCCTTTGCCGAGGAGCTGCTGCGGGCACGGGTCCGCTGAGCGGACGGGCGGCGCGCCACCGCCCGCCGATCCCCGGGGCCACACCTCAGATCGTGTCGCGGACCCGGTAGTCGATCTCCAACTCCACCGCACCGTCGTCGAGCTCGATCTCCACCCGCCACCGCTCATTCCCGCTGGACAGGGTGAACTCGATCTCGTCGCTGTCCTCTTCGTCCATCCGCAGCGACCAGCCGTCAGCCACGACGACGTCGCGCAGCACGAGCCGGCCATTGTCGACGGTGAACTCCATCGATCCGGCCTGGCCTAGTTCGTACACCCCGGGGTCGGCGCGGTCGATGTCGGTGTCGACGTCGATCTCCAGCCGGCCGTCGTCCAGTTCGATCTCGACGTCGATGTCGACGTTGCCCTGCTTGAAGTCGACCTCGATCTCGTCCGACGAGTCCTCGTCGACGCTGGAACGCCAGCCGTCGACCGCCTCGACGTCGACGAGGACCAGCTCCCGGTCGCGTACGTCGAACTCGACGAATCCGGCCTCGCCGATCGCCCAGCGGCCCGGCTGGGCCGGCACCGGGTAGTCAGCCCGCGGGTCGATCACCGCGCTGCCACCGGTGTCGTCGCGTTCCGCGTCGGCGGCGCCAGCGGTGTCATCAGCCGCATCATCACCACCCTGACCAGCATCATCGTGGTCATCATCGGCGCTTCCCGGCTCACCAGCATCGGCTGGACCGGTGTCGGGGCTGACCTCGACGGCATCGGCACCGTCGTTCAGGGTCGTGGTCGAGCTGTCGTCCCCGCCGCAGGCCGCGACCACGAGGGTGACCGCCGCGATGGCGGCGAAAGTTCCAGCTGTCCGGCGCATCATGGGCACCTTTCATCGTGTACGTCGTTCGGTCTCTTACCGGTCTACCCGTCGAACCAACGTCGTCGAGCCTTCATGAAAGGCCTCTCATGTTCGGCTCAGGATTCCCTCATCAACCACGTGGAACGCCATCACCTGCGCACATATGACGGAGCAGGCAGGCACAATCGGAGGCGTGCGACGAATGGACTCGACGACGCGGAGGCAGGCCACCGGCCCGAAGCGAAGCTGGTCGCGACGGTTCGGCTCGGCCCGCGCACCCATCGTCGCGGCCAGCGCCGCCCTGCTGGTGGCGGCCCTGGTGCTGTCCAGCCTGGCCACCCAGATGATCCTCGAGTCTCGGGTGGACGAACGCATCACCGACGGCATGGCCCGCGACACCGAGGAGTTCGCCGCCCTCGCCGCGGGCACGGATCCGGCGACGGGTGAGTTGTTCGGCCCCGACGTCGAGCGGATGTTCCGAGTTTTCCTCCAGCGCAACGTTCCGTCGGAGAATCAAGTATTCATCACCTACGTCGACGGCGCTCCCTATCTGCGCAGTGGTGGTGATCCTCCGGCCCGGCTGGATCGGCTCGTCGAGCTGACCGACCGATGGAGTGCGGTGCAGGCCGTCGAGCGGGGCCGGGTCCAGGTCGACGACGTCGGAGTCGTGGCTTATCAGGCCACCCCGGTCCAGGTCGGCGGGGACACCGTCGGGGTGTTCGTCACCGCGTGGTTCCGCGACCTCGAAGCATCCGAGATCAGCGATGTCATCACCGTGGTCGCTATCATCGGCGGCATCGTCCTCGTCGTGGCGGCCGGCATCGTCTGGTTCGTCACCGGCCGGGTGCTCAGACCGGTCGACGAGGTCTCGGCGACGGCCCGATCGATCACCGAGACCGATCTGACCCGGCGCATCGAGTGGGAGGGCGGCCGCGGGGAGATCGCCCGGCTGGTGGCCACCTTCAACGACATGCTCGACCGGCTGGAGACGGCTTTCCGCGCGCAACGGGAGTTCATCGACGACGCCGGGCACGAGCTGCGCACTCCGGTCACCATCATCCGCGGCAACCTCGACCTGATGAACTACGCCGACGACGCCCAACGCGAAGAGACCCTCGAACTGATCAACGACGAGCTGGACCGGATGCAGCGGATGGTCGACGACCTTCTGCTGCTGGCCAAGGCGCAGCAAGCCGAGTTCCTCGACGTCACACCGGTCGACCTCGACGCGCTGACCGACGAGGTCCTGGCCAAGGCACGCGCCCTCGGCGACCGCGACTGGCGCCTGGACGCCGTGGCACCCGGCGTGGTGGAAGGCGACCGGCAGCGGCTCACCCAGGCACTACTCCAGCTGGCCCAGAACGCGGTGCAGCACACCGAACCCGGCCAGCGGGTCGGTGTCGGCTCGGCGCTGCGTGATGGCGAAGCGCACCTGTGGGTCACCGACGACGGCCCGGGTGTCGACCCAGCCGAGCTAGACCGGCTCTTCGGCCGCTTCAGCCGCGGCCGTACCTCCGCCCGGCAGGACGGCGGGGCCGGCCTGGGGCTCGCCATCGTGGACGCCATCGCCCGAGCGCACGGCGGCCGGGTGGAGGTTGGTGCGTCGGACACCGGCGGGGCTCGGTTCACCGTCGTCGTCCCGGCCGAAGCACACCACGAGGCGACGGTCTCCCCTACCGTGGAAGGTGAGTTGCCGTGACCCGCATCCTCATCGTCGAAGACGAGCCCCGCATCGCCGAGTTCCTCGAACGCGGCCTCGCCGCCCACGGTTACACCACCGTCGTGGCCCACGACGGCCGGACCGGGCTCGACGAAGCGCACCGCGCCGACATCGACCTGGTCATCCTCGACATCGGGCTACCCCACATCGACGGACTCGATGTGCTCCACGCCTTACGCGGCCAAGGTGTCACTACACCGGTGCTCATCCTGACCGCCCGCGGCGGGCCGGAGAACACCATCAAAGGGCTCGATGCCGGCGCCGACGACTACCTCAGCAAACCGTTCCGGTTCGACGAACTCCTGGCCCGCGTCCGGGCGCGGCTACGATCCGGGGCAACAGCAAGCGCTGAGGCATCGTCCGAACTCAACGTCGGCCGGTTAGCCCTCGACATCCGCCGCCGGCAGGTCCGCATCGACGGCCGCGAGGTGGAGCTCAGCGCACGCGAGTTCGTCATGCTGGAGGTGTTTCTGAAGCGGCCCGGCGAGGTGCTCTCCCGGGAGCAGCTGCTCAGCGGGGTGTGGGGGTACAGCCACAATCCGGGCTCCAACGTGGTCGACGTATACGTCGGATATCTGCGCAAGAAGCTGGGTGATGGTGTCATCATCACCGTCCGTGGCATGGGGTACCGCTTCGACCCCGGGTGAACCCACCCGCCGCCGGTGCAGTAAGCCTCCTTACCGCGCCTATAGCGACCACAAGCCTCCTTACTGCAAGGCGCCACTGCAAGGCGCCGACCACAAGCTTCCGCACTGCGCCTATAGCGACAACAAGCTTCCTTGTGCACAACCCTCCGTGTGGTGGGTGCGGCGAGGACGGTTAGTCGACCTCGGTCCGAAGGTGGCCGTCCTCGACGGTGATCTCGACGTCGACCGACCGGCCGCCTTCGTGGCGAAACTCGAGTTCAATCTCGTCGGTGTCGGCGTCGTCGACGGTGTACCGCCATCCAGCCGCCGGGCGGACGTCGACCAGCTCCATCTGGCTGGCCCCGGTGACCCGGACGTCCACCTCACCCACCTGGTCTACGACCACGGTCTCGACGCCGTCGGCACCATCGGGATCCGGGGACACTCCGTCGGCCCCGCCAGCCGGCGGGTCGGTACCGTCACCAGCCGGGGCGGGCCGGGTGTCGTCACGTCCACCTAGCTCAACGGCGTCCGCACCGTCGCCGAGTTGCGGGCTCACGTCAGGCACGTCGTCGGAACATCCGGCGCATGCCATCACGACGACGCCACACGTCACCAGCAGCCGGCGCACTGTTGCCTTCCTCCGAGCCACCCTAACGACACTAGTGTGCCGCGCCGGAGATCCGCCCGGATCTCCGGCGCGCGACACCACTAGCCGGCTGGCTGGAGCACCCGGGCGACGTAGTCGGGCGCCGGCTCGTCGCCGTCGATCCTGCCGTCAGCGACCACCACCACTCGGTCCACCCAGTGCAACGATTGCGGTCGGTGCGTGACGACGAGTGTGGTCCGGCCCGCTGACGCCACCCGCATCGCCTGGTTGACGCGTCGCTCACTGGCCAGATCCAGGTTGGAGGTCGCCTCGTCGAGGATCAGGATCGACGGGTCGTGCAACAGCGCCCGCGCCAGGCAGACCAGCTGGCGCTGTCCGGCCGACAACGACCGGCCGCGTTCGGCCACCACATGGTGGTAACCGCCGGGCAGCCGCTCGATGAACTCATGTGCTCCGACGGCCCGGGCCGCGGCCTCGACCTCGGCGTCGCTCACCGTCGCCTTGGCGTAGGCGATGTTGTCCCGGATCGTGCGCGAGAACAGGAACGGCTCTTGCGGCACGTACCCCAGCCGGCGGCGGTAGCTGGTGACGTCGAGCGCATCCAGCGGGCGCCCGTCGACCAGGACGGTTCCCGACGTCGGGTCGTAGAACCGGGCGATCAGCTTCGACAGCGTCGACTTGCCGGCTCCGGTGCGCCCCACGAACGCGATCCGCTGGCCGGGTGGTACGTGCAGGTCGACGTCGCGGATCGCGTCCGTCGACGTGCCCGCGTAGCGCAGCCGTACCTGGTGGAAACGGATGTCGCCCCGGAGTTCGCGCACCGGTTCGGCGTCCGGCCGCACCGGTGTGGACGTCTCTAGGGCCAGCAGCCGTCGCACCCGGACCAGTCCGGTCCGGGCCCGCTGGTAGACGTCGAACACCTGGGACAGTTGCTGCACCGGCGCGAAGACCTGGGCCAGGTAGAGCAGGAATGCGATGAGCGTGCCCAGCGCCAGGGTTCCCGACTCGATCCGGGTAGCTCCCACGCCCAGGACGGCGGCGATCGCGAGCACCGAGAGCAGCTCGATGGTGGCGACGTACACCGACACGGCGAACAACCCGCGCAGGCTCGCGGCGACGAACTCCCGGCCCATCGCGGCGAAGCGGGCCAGGTTGACCGCTTCCCGGCGGTAGGCGTGGGTGACCCGGATCCCGGCCATGCTCTCCTGGATGTCCGCGTTGATCACCGATATCTGCTCGCGGGCCTGGTCGTATGCCACCGAGGCGCGGCGCCGGTACCACCACGTGCTCAGGGCCGCGAACGGGATTACGCCCAGCACGACCAGCGCCAGCAGCGGGTCGAGTACGACGACCACGACGGACATCCCGATGAAGGTGGTCAGGCTCACCACCGTGTTGATCAGACCCACCTGGAACAGCTGCGCGATCGCGTCCACGTCGGAGGTCATCCGGGTCATGATCCGGCCGGCCTGGGTGCGGTCGTAGTAGTCGATGCCGAGCCGCTGCAGCTGGCCGAAGATCCGCACCCGCAGCGCCAGCAGGAGCCGCTCGGTGCTGCGAGCGGTCCACAGCAGCCCCGTGCGCTGATCCCACCAGAGCGCACCGACGAGCCCGGCGGCGACCGCGCAGATGGTGAACAGCACCGGCAGCGAACCCGCCAGCATTCCGTCGTCCACGGCCTGGCGGACCAGCATCGGGTTCATCAGCACGATGACGGCTTCGAGGATGACCAGTCCCATTCCCACGATCAGCCCGCCGATGTACGGCCGGACGAACGATGGCAGCCGCAGCGGCCCACGAGCGCCGTTCTCCCGGGCGAAATCGACCGCCGGGGGATCCTTCGGTGGCGGCAGCTTGGCGATCTGATCGGCGACCGGCCGCGGAATCTCCATCTCCGCCGGCGGCAGGTGACCGGTGGCGTCCTGGCGAGACTGCCAGGCCGACGCGGTCGCTTCGAACCGTCCGGTTCGGGCCCGTCCGATGAGACCGGCCGGACCGGCGTCGTCGGAGCTGGAATCTCCGTCGCCGAACAGGTCGCGGTAGAGCCCGGAGCGCTCCATCAGTTCCTGGTGACTGCCGTGGTCGACGACGCCGCCCTGGTCGATGAGGACGACGCGATCGGCCAGGCGCAGCGTGGACTCCCGATACGCGACGAGGAGCACGGTCCGTTCAGCGAGAAACGGCCGCAGATTGGCGTGGATACGCTCCTCCACCTTGACGTCGACGGACGACGTGGCGTCGTCGAGCAAAAGGATGTCCGGCTCCGCGAGCAGCGCCCGGGCCAGCGCCACGCGTTGGCGCTGGCCACCGGAGAGGGTGATACCTTCCTCGCCGACCACCGTGTCGTATCCGTCCGACAGCTCGCCGATGAACTCGTCGGCGGCGGACGCGGTCGCGGCGGCACGGATCTCATCGGCGGTGGCATCGGGTTTGCCGTAGGCGATGTTGGCCGCGATGGTGTCGGAGAAGAGGAAGCTGTTCTCGAAGACCACGCCGATCCGGCCGCGCAGTTCGGGCAGAGACCATCGCCGCACGTCGATGCCGTCGACGGTGATGGTCCCGGCGTCGGCATCGAAGAACCGCGGCAGCATGGTGAGGGCGGTGGACTTGCCGCATCCGGACGGGCCGACCAGGGCGACCGTCTCGCCGGCCTGGACGTCGAGGGTGAAGTCGCGCATCACCTGATGCCCGTCGCCGTCGGCGTAGGCGAAGCTGACCTTGTGGAACGAGACTGACCCACCGTTGGGGGCGACGTCCACCGGCCGAAGTGGCTCGGTGATCTCCGCCTGCAGATCGAGCAGCTCACCGACGCGTTCGGTCGCGGCCTTGGCCATCGGGGCGTTGGTCAGCACCATGCCGGCCACCCTCGCGATCCCGACCAGCTCGGCGAGGTACCCGATGCAGGCGAGAAAGACTCCGACCGTGAGGTGACCGTTGAGCACCAGAAGACCACCGACGAGCAGCACCAGGACCTGCCCGGCCAGCGGCGCACCCTGGAGCGACGCCACGAACGGGGCGCGCAGCCGGACCGCCCGCACCCGGGCCGCGAACATGTCGAGCAGCGACGCGTGCAGCCGTTCGGTCTCGGCGGGCTGCTGGCCGAACGCGCGCACCACCCTTACGCCGGTGACCGCCTCCTCGACCCGGGTGGTCATCTCGGCCTCGCGCTGCTGGGCGTCCCAGCCGGCGGCGTACACCTTCTGGCGCTGCCGGTTGGTGACGGCGAAGACGACGACGATCACAGCGACGACGAGCGCCGCCACCGGGGGCGACAACGCGAACATGATCCCGATGGACAGCGTGGCCGACAGCAGCGCACCCGCCACCTGCGGGATCCAGCTCAGCAGCATATGGACCTTCTGCAGGTCGCTGCTGATCCGGGAGACGAGCTGGCCGCTTTGCAGCTGAGCGTGCCCGGTGAAGTCGAGCCGCTGCAGGGTGTCGTAGACGTCGTGCCGGATGTCGTCCTGGATCCGGAAGGCGGTCTTGCCACCGATGTAGCGCCAGCCGGTGGACAGCAGGAACCTGGCCACCGCGACGGCGCCGAGCAGGACGATGAGCGGCATCAGAGGCGATGTGCCGCTGACGATCGCGTCGTCGATGACCCGTCCCTGGGTGACCGGGACGGCCGCTACCGCCCCGGCCCAGAGTAAGGCCAGCAGCACGGAGACGAGCAGCGTCCTCTTGTGCCGGACCAGGTACGGCTCGAGGCGGCGGAATGTTCCAGGCGACGACTGGGCGGGACCCGGCGGCCGTGGTGAACCCCGATGATGTGAAGGGGGCTGCCGTTTCGGCGGAGTCTGCCGGTCTGTTGCCGCCTGCTGATCTGAGGCGGCCGGTGATTCTGAAGGGCTGGCCGATTCTGAGGGGCTGGCCGATTCTGAGGGGCTGGCCGATTCTGAGGGGCTCGGCGATTCTGAGGGCTTGGGCTGATTTGACGGACTTGATGGATTTGCCGATGGGCGGCGAGGCACAACGATCTCCGAGGAGCAGATAGTACGGGCAGTGACGGTCCGACGTGGACCGCAGCCAATCCTACCGGCTCCCCGGCGAGTTATCCCGCGCGGAACCGGCTCCGGTGTCTCCGTGTTGGGATGTTCGGACAGCCCTTAGTCGCTTCTTGTCAGCCGATGGTTGTCGCGCAGGATTTTTAGGGCGCGCACCGTGGACCAGCCTCGCCATTCGACCGCACTGGCCGGCGAGTGTGCCTGCCAGTCGACGGTCCAGCCACCGTCGTCCTGCTGCCCGGTCATCAGCCGGTCCAGTTCGTCGCGCACCGCCGTCGCCGGAAACAGATTCCGGATCGGGCGCTCTGGGACGGGCGCGAAGTCAAGGAGGTGCATCGCCTCGCCTTCGATCCCACCGTCGACGGGTATAGGTCCGGACGACGGAAGGAACTCGCCCAGGCGCCGCAGCTCCACTCGGGCCTCAGCCGACGTGTCCACCAGGGCGTCGAGCATCTGCAGGCAGTAGCGGAACTCAAGTGCATGGCCGGGCGCCCGCATCGCCCGGATGTGTCGCATCGCGTAGTCCGTGGCGGTCACCAGCCAGGGGTGGTCCCGCACACCCGTGTCGTGGCGACCCACCCGGTGCGCGATTCCCGCCAGCATGGCGGTCATGTGCAGCGACGACTCGGTCGGGTCGACGTCGACGAAGAACGGCGCACAGCCCGCTGGGTCTGGGATCGGCAACGCGAACGGCAACCCGCCGTCGACGAGTGTCACGGAGCCGAGCCAGTCACACAGTTTGACGGCCTCCGGCGAGGTGTCCCGGCCGATCTCCTCGAACACCTCGAACGCGTGTAATGCACTCAGCGGTTGGCTGCTGTCGGAGCGCAGGTCTGGTTCGAGACCGATTCCGTACCCGCCGTCCGGCTGACGGTAGGCAGCCAGCGCCGCCAGTGCAGCAACGGTTGAACCGTCCCCGAACAGCAGCTCGAACCGGCGGCGATCGAGCAAGCGCGCATGGGTGGCCATGAACTCGGCAGCCCTGGTCAAAGTGTTCACCACCTCATCATCACCCGTCATGAACTCACGACGCTTGAACGAATCGGCCATGGCCTCCAACGGACGTCCGGTGTGGCGCCGATCCAGGACCAACGCGACAAAAGACGATCAGGGCACGAGATGGCCGTCGTGCTGAGTCAGCCGATCTATCTCTTCCCGGACAGCCGCCAACGCGTCCGGGAGTGCGTCTTCGGGTTCACGCGGGTTAGGCAGCAAGGAACCCAGGTGTGCGCCCGGCTCGTCGCTGGCCGACGACGCCAGCGTGGCGACCCGTTCGGCGACACCGGAGATGTGGGTGGCGCTATCGAGATCAGCCAACTCCCGAGACAGGGAGCGCAGTCGGTCGCGGTACGACGCCAGCAGGCTCACCCGGTCTTCCAGGCGGCTGGCGACGGCGTCCAGGGACGCCAGCGACGTTTCTCGGACCGCGGCCGCCCGACGGCCGGTCTCGGACTGACCCTCCGGTTTGTCACCGATCTCGGCGCGTAGACCGGCGATCTGGTGACAGCGCAACGCGATGCGTCGGACCTCGTCATCCAGGTCGACCCGGAGGCCATGCTCATCCAAGTGTGGCGACTGCCAGGCCGCGGCGCTGCGAATGTGCGCGGCGACCACCATCAACTGATGGAACACGTACGCTTCGGTTCCGGACGACTTCTTGATCTTGGCGGAGTCTACGGTGACGAGCCCGTCGAGCACAGCATCGATGTGTTCCCGAGCCACCGGCGCCGGCGGCCCGGGCTGAGCGGCGTCGGAGCTCGCGCCGGCCAGGAAACAACCACCGCCGGGCAGGCATGACGCCAAGTGCCGACGTACCTCGCTACTAGGCCAGTAGTCGAACTGGCTCAGCTGACGTTCCACCATGTCGAGGTCGATGACCTCGGCGGTGGCCGGAGGGACGCGGACCCGGTCCAGCACGTACACGGCTCGGCCGTACGGGCTCGACATCCAGTGCGCCTCGGCGCGCAAAGCCTTCACCGTGCTCACGCTGCTGGCGGCCGTGCGGTTGCTCACCAACGTGGTCATGGCCTCGTCGACGAGGTCGTCGTCGAAGACGGTCAGGCTGGAGCCGAACACGTCGGTGCGACCGTATCCGGAGGTGACGGTGAAACGGCTGCGGAACTTCCGGGTCAGCCGCCAGGTTCGGACCTCATCGGCGAGGGCCTGACGACGGATCCACGTCAGCGGCTCGGCCGTGGACTCCAAGGTGAGGACCCGGGCGTTGGTGACAACAAGGCAGTCGGCTGTGGGGTTCTTACCGTTGATGCGGACGATGAGCATGATGTGCTCACCAGCGACGAGCTTCAGCCCGCTCTGGATCCGGCTCTTCAGCCGGTCCTGGACATCACGGCCCACCCGCATGCCCGAACCCTCCATGTGAAGACGATCATCCCGCACTGCCACTCTCACAGGCCGCGCCGCGTCGCACAACCAGAATCACCAATTATGTCAGGAGAAGATCATCACGCGTTTCCTGGCATTACCTGATCATCACACCGGAAGATCACCGCCGCAAGATCCGTTGTTGTCACCCACCGCCATAGGTAGCGCGGAGTGAACCGGAGTACGCTGACGCGATGCAGAGGTTCGGCGCAATCACGGGTCGTATCTACGGCTGGTTGAACCGAGGCTCGGCGTCCAACCAGATCGTCGTCGACCTGGCAGACTTGCAGCCGACCGATCGCGCACTCGAGGTCGGCTGTGGCCCGGGTACCGCGGTCGCCCTGGCGGCCGAACGGATCGGCGCCGACCGGGTCGCGGCCATCGACCCGTCGGACACCTTTGTCGACATGGTCAAGAAACGTGTCCCCGGTGCGGACGTGCGGGTCGGCACCGCCGAGCAGCCACCGTTCGAGGACGCATCGTTTAGTGTCATCTGGTCGATCGCCGCGATGCACCATTGGGTCGACCGCGATGCCGGCCTCGCCGCCCTGAACGCCACCCTGGCCCCCGGCGGCCGGCTGCTGCTCGCCGAACGCCTCCTGCGCCGTCCCGGTCACGGCATCACCAATCAGCAGGTGAGCGAGGTCACGCAGGTCCTGGGAGGCCTCGGCTACGGCAGCGTCGAGACTCTCACTCGCCCCAACGGGCGCAAGACGATCATGGTCATCCGCGCCGTCCGGTCGGACGGCTAACCAGGCAACCGCGCGTCATCGGACTTCTGGGCGGCCCTCGAGGTCTGCGCGCGGGCACTCTGCCCCCTGCACCCAGCCTAGTCATCGGCGACGCGAGCAAACGCGATGCCGCTGCGGACGGTAGGCTGCCCGAGGCCCTCGGCCGGCTACGCGGTGGCCACTACACCGAACTGGCCGGCGGGACCATGACCGGCACCAAACACCAGCACGGTTACCCGTGCGTGGATCCGGATGGCGACGCCACGCTCGAGGTCGGCGACCTCGTAGCGCGCGGCCCCTCTCATCCGTGCACCACGTTCGACACGTGGCGGGTCATCCCGGTGGTCGACGACGCCTACCGGGTGATCTCCGCCGTCCGCACGTTCTTCTGATCCCGCATCAGCCGATCACGAGAGGTTCACATGAGCACCGCAGACCAGCAGCTGACCACCGCCATGCCCGAGGCACCCGCACCGCTACCCGCCTCCGCTCCGATCGAAGCCGTCGTCATCGACGAGGGTGTGGCGTATGTGTCCGGCCAGGTGGCGTTCGTCGGCGAAAGCGCGCCATTGCTCGGCAAGGTAGGCGCGGACGTTACCGTCGACCAGGCCATCGACGAGGCCCGCAAGGCGGCCGCCAACGGCTTGTACCGCCTGAAGGCGGCGCTGGGTTCGCTGGACGCCGTCGAACGCATCCTGAAGGTCACCGTGTTCGTCAACTCCACGCCCGACCTCACCCAGCAGCCGTCCGTAGCCAACGGAGCCAGCCAGCTGTTGATCGAGGTGCTCGGTGACCGGGGCCGGCACGCACGGTCCGCGGTCGGGGTCGCCAGTCTGCCGCTCGGGGTTCCGGTGGAGGTCGAGTTGGTCGCCCGCGTCGCGGCCTGACCTCCCCCTACCGCACCCCATCCCGCACCCGCCCTACCCCGCCCCTGTCCCCATGATCATGAACACTTTGCCGTGCTATGGCACGGCAAAGTGTTCATGATCATGGGGACAGGGGCGGACATATAGAATGAACTGCCCATTACGTCTAGTGATACGAGCGTGTATGGTACTGGTGACGTGTTGGGAGGGTGCATGGACATTCACGCCGGTTCGCCGGACGTCTCCACGCAGCCGCACACCGTGCCGGCCGGCCCCGGCCCTCGCTTGGCCGGGCGGGTCGCATTGATCACCGGAGCCTCCCGCGGCATCGGCGCCGCCGTAGCCCGCGCCTATGTCGCCGAAGGCGCGGCGGTGGCCATCGCACACGAGCCCCGTCCTGAACCCACCGAGCAGGCCGAGAAGCTCGCCGCCGAACTGGCCGGCATCGGAGGCCAGGCCATCCCGCTCGCCGCCGACCTCGCCGACCCGCAGGCGGCCGACACACTCGTCTCCTCCACGCGTGCCGAACTTGGACGGATCGACGTCCTGGTCAACAATGCCGCGGCCTCCTCCCGTGGGGCATGGCACCAGCTCACAGTCGACCAATGGGATCACGTTTACCAGGTCAACCTCCGCGGCAGCTGGCTGCTGACTCGGGCGGCCTACCCCGATCTGCGCGACAGCGGACACGGATGTGTCATCAACGTCACCAGCGTCATGGTCGAGACCGGCCAGGCCGGTTCGGTCCACTACACCGCGAGCAAGGCCGGAATCATCGGCCTGACCAGGGCGTTGGCTCGTGAGATGGGTGGCGAGGCGATCCGCGTCAACGCCGTCATGCCCGGCGCTATCCGTACCGAAAGCGAGGTCGACATCGCGCCGGACGCCAACGCCGTCATGGACACGATCCTCCCGGTCCAATCGCTGAAACGGCGCGGATACGCAGCCGACCTCACCGGTGCGTTCGTCTTCCTGGCCAGCGACGAAAGCAGCTTCATCACCGGACAAGTCATCAACGTCGACGGCGGCTGGGTCCACTACTGACGCTCCGCCCGCCAACTACCCCGTCGACATCACCAACCCGGTGGACTGTCCGACGACCACCACACACAACCGGTCTTACCGGCGGAGTGGCTCTGGAGACGTCGACGGCGCACTTCTGCGTACCGGCCCACGTTCCGGTACCCAGCTCGACGCCGACGGCTCGCTCACCGGCCCTTCGCCCTGGGCGTCAGGTTCGTCGGCTCGCTCATGCTCGGCGATCTTCTTGCGCAAGTAGTCGATCTCCCGGCGACGCGCCTGGACCTGCCGAACGCCGAAGGCGAGCAGGGCAAGCGCACCCACCAGCACCAGACCGGCGACCAAGCCAGCTGCGAAGACCCCCAACACGGTGGTGTGCACGCTGGATCCGAGCGCTTCCACGGTCACCGCCTCGCCGCCCTCCACCACTACGGCGATGACCAGCGCGATCACAGCGGCGAGTACCAGTACTGCCACTACGATCATGACCTGACCTCCACAATTTCCGCGCCGCGGCTGGTTCGGTCCGGTGGTGTGGCTTGTGGACCACGTGCCGCCACCGGGCCACCATCGAAGCGCGCTCGTGTGGTCATCATTTCCCGATCATGACGACGGGCAAACCCCCGGCAGGTCGGAGCTACGGCCACAACATCGTTCGCTGCCACCCTTCCCCGACCGCGTCGTAGCGCACTCTCACGTGAGACCGGTCGGGGCGGCCCTGCCAGAACTCCACCGATCTGGGACGCACCTGGTAGACCGTCCACGATTCCGCGACTACCTGAGGGTCTTCGGCGATCCGTCGGCGTGCATCGGCCTCGGCGGCTCGGTACTCCGCCGGATCGGCCATCTGCTGGCTCTGGTGCCCCACCAGGGTGGCGACCCTCGAGTCCATCGGCCGTTCCAAGAAGTCACGAGCGCTGGTCTCGGCGTCCATCGCGGACGCGACCCCTTCGATCCGGATCTGCCGTCCGCGCTGCGACCAGAGGAACGACAGCGATACTTGGGGATTCTCGGCGATGTGTGCGGCCTTGGGGCTGCTGGCGTGGGTGGCGACGTACCAGCCGGTGTCGTCGACGTCCTTGAGCAGCAACACCCGTGCCGAGACCCGGCCATCGGCGCCAGCAGTAGCCAGCGTGGTGGTATGGGGTGCGGGGACCCCGGTGCGGATGGCGTCGTCGAGCCACGACAGGAACAACCGCAACGGGTCGTCCGGCACCGCGGCGGGCTCGAAGTCCGGTAGCTCGTCCGGGAACACACGCAGCGACCGCAGCAAGGCTTGGACGTTGGACGCCGTCACGACTCATCCTCCTGAGGGTTCCGGTGGGGCGACCTCAAACCTATCCGGTCCGGCTCGCGTGGTCTCCGGACGGCTTCCCCACACCATCCCCCGGCTTCCCCACAGCATCCCCACGCATCGGTGATCGTTGCCGGATTTCTGTCGCCATAGCGACACGATCCCGGCAACGATCACCGGGCTGAGGGCGACTTTGGGATTCGCCAGACACCGCAGGCACTGGTCTAGGACACTGACGAGGGGTGGCCTGATCATCCATGGGCCGAAGGAGTGCACAACATGGCTAAGAGGTCGCGCGCGTGGATCACCCGGCTGATCTCCGTTGCCACCGTAGGGTGTGTCGCCGCGTGGGGTGCCGCGGCGCCGGCGACGTCCGCGCCTCCGCCCGAGCCCTCCCACGACGTGGCCAGCGACGACGACGCGGCAGCGGCCGACGACGCCACGGCGGAAGCGCTGAAGCTGGCCAACGCGTGGGTGCCCCAGAACCAGCAACTCCGGTTCGGTGCCGAGCCGTTGCGCTACGCCCGTGACGCCGCCCGCCAAGCCGCCGACGACGCGTCGTGTTCGATCTCGCACAACGCCGCCACGGCCATGGTGATCGCCATGACCTGGCCGGAGGTGTCGCCCTCCGGAGCCGCGCCGTCGCCGATGACGCTGTCGCGATACGACACCCAGCCCGCACTTGGCGATCCCCAGAACCGCGCGCCCGGGCTGTGGTTCCACCCCGGCATCGGCATGTGGCAGCTCGACTCTGCCGGCCTGGGCACCAACTACACCGCGGCGCAGGCTATGGACTCCCGATACGCGGCCAACCGGATGGCCCCCTTCATCGTCAACAAGTACTGCACGCGGATCAACAGCGGCGCCTCGCCGGCCGCGGCACGGGCGCACGCCTGGACCGACTGGGTGGCGTGCCGCCAAGGGGCATGCGAAGACACCTACCAGCGTGCGCTGTCCGGGGTCACCCCGGTCGACGGCGTCGACCGGCGCGGCGGCACGGAGATCCGTCGCTGCTGGTATCAGGGCGCGGCACATGACTGCGCGTTCGTGGATCCGGCGCGGGCCCAGGGCTCCAACTGGTGGGCGGCTCCCGGTGGCGGACGCTCGCCTATAGCGGCGCCGTTCTACGTGATCCGGCTGACCGGTGAGCGCACCGTCGAGCTGCGGTATTGGCTCTCGCGGGACTCCGGGGCCAGCACCGACGTCGAGGCGCGGCGTCCGTTCGGCGTCAATGCCCGCACCGGATTAACTTGGCGGACCGGACCCGGGTTGTGTGATCTCACCGCCTGGCGGGGCGACTGCTGACCACCCCCTCCCGGCCCTCCTCCCGGTGATCATTGGCTTTTAACCACCGGATCCGGTGGTTAAAAGCCAATGATCACCGGGAGGAGGGCCGGGAGGGGGTGGCGTCGAAGCCGAACGTGACAACCGGCGGCAGCGTATCCGCGTGAACGTGGCCCAGCACTAGGCGTTCGTGCGGGACCACCGGCTCCGGCAAGTCGTCGAGCGGAAACCACCGCAGGTCAGCCGTCTTGTCCGATTCGACGAGGCGAGGTGTGCTCGACCACTGCCAGCACTCGAAGAAGAAATCCACCCGCTCGTCGATCGGCAGCCCGGTGCCACCGGTTCGATGCATGACACACAGGGCGCGCAGGTGTCGCGGCTCTATCCGCACCCCCAGCTCCTCGGCGGCTTCCCGGCACCCGGCCTCGAACACCGACTCGGCCGCCTCGACGTGTCCGGCCGCTGCCATCGCCCACTTGCCATCCATGTAGCCGGTGTTCTGCCGCAATTGCAGCAGTACCTCGCTGCCGGCATCCCCGTGCCGGCGCAGCAACACGTACACCGCGGGCACCACCCGGAACCGTTCTGTCACGCCGGACACCCTATCCCCGAACCGCGCGGTCAGCGCCTTCACCGACACAGTCCGCGTCAGCGCTCGCTGGCGACGGTCAACTGCCTGGCGAGCAGCAACCTGCCGGGCACCAGAACCGCACCCAGTGAGAGCAGGGCGGCCACGGCGACCAGTCCGGCGTAGATCAGCGGCCGGATCCCGGGGATGGGATTCTCGGCCAGGATGATCCCTCCTGGTATCAGCGCTGCCAGCATGGCGATGGTCCCGATGACAACGGCGGTGCCGGCGACGACGAGCGCCTCCAACCGGAGCATGCCGAACAGTTGCCGTCGCGAGCCACCCACCACCCGCAGGAGGGCGAGTTCCCGTGCCCGCTCTCCGGTGCTGATCACCAGGGTGTTCACCACGGAGACAGCCACGTAGACCAAGAGCACACCGATCACCAGGTAGTTGATCCACGCTTCGTCTTCACGCAGCTCACCGAGCGTATCCAGGTATCCGTCGCCGCTGACAGCGACCACCTCCGGGTAGTCGGCCAGCACCCCGTCGAGGTCCGCCGGATCGCCGCCGTTGACCAGCACCTGATCGGTCAGCTGGCTGGTGGTGTGCGGCCGGACCAGGTCGTCCGGCACCGTCACCAGGCCGAAACCGAGGCCTCGTCCATAAATCGCGACGACGTCGAGCTCCATCGGCGTACCGTCACCGAGGTGGACCTCGACGGTGTCGCCCACGTCGGCCCGGAAGGCGGAGGCCGCCAACGTGCTCAGGGCGACGGTCGGCCCGGTCAGCTCGTCCAGCGAGCCGGCGCGCAGGTCGAGGTCCATGGCCTGGACGGCGTCCCCGGATACACCTTGCGCAACCATGGACGTCAGCACCGTCTCACCGAGTTCGCGGGTATACCCGGTGATTCCCGTGTGCACCACCTCGGTCACGGCCGTCACCCCGGGGAGGTCTCGGACCTGTGCGCTCACCCCGTCCGGCACGCCGGGTTCCTCCGGCGCCGCCACCAGAACGTGATCGGCGAGTAGTCCTGATCGCGCCTGACGGTCGGCGTTGTCCGCCATCGTCGTGTGGAAGAAGATCGTCACCCCGGCCAGCGCCACCAGCACCAGCAGCGGCGCCATCGCGCTGGCGAACCGACGGGTGCCGGAGGTCAGCGAGGCGACCGCCAGGTACCCCGATGTTGGCGCCAGTCGGATGAGCAGATTCCCCACAGCCCGCACGACCAGCCGCATCACGGCCGGTCCGATCAGCGCCACCGCGACCACGATCATCAGCACCGCACCCAGCGGCCCGGCCGCCGCGTCTTCCCCACCGGCGGCCGATGCCAGGATCAGGATCATCACTCCCAGCCCTAGGAAGGCGATACTTGCGATCACCCGCCCCTTGCCGAGGCCAGTGCGTTCGACGGCAGCTTCACCCAACGCGGAGACGGCGTTGATGCGGCTCGCCCGCCGCGAGGCTGTCCACCCGGCCAGCGACGCCACCGCCAGTCCGGTAGCGACGGCGATCAGCGCTGGCAGCGGCCCGATCGCCAGCTCGAAACTGGGATCGATGGCACCCCGGGCGACGAACTCACGATGCAGCCACCGCGCGACGACCACACCCGGCAGGACACCCAGCACTCCGGCGACCACCGCCACGAGCTGGATCTCGCGCAGGATCATCGACCGCACTTGTGAGCTGGTCGCTCCGATGGCTCGTAGGACCGCGATCTCCCGGCGTCGTTGCTGGATGAGTAGTCCGAACGTGCCGGCTACGACGAAGATCGCGATCATGACGGCGATGCCTCCGAAGCTGCCGGACAACGCCAGCATGAACTCCTGGCTCTCTGCCTGGTCCGGGAACTCGGCGGCGCCTCGGCCGCGGCCGGTGTAGGCGGTCAGGACGTCGGCGGGCAGCACGTCGGCGACGCGGGCGGCAAGATCATCGGGGTGGCCAGGCCCATGTACCCCCAGGGCCATCCCGGGATCCAGCCACTCGGTCCTCGTCACACCGTCGACCTCCGCGACCAGGGCCGCGACGTCGTCCGGCACGGACGCTCGTTCAGGGAGCGGGGCCCACAATGTGTCCTCACCCGTGGTGTCGGTTCGGCTGACCTCGTTCGCACCGGCCACGACCACCGGCGCTGCAGCGTAGCGGTCCGGTTGCGCGTGACCTCGGATGCCGGTCTCCATCAGGATCCCGCACGCGGTGACCACCGCACAGGCGAAGAACAATGCGACGAACGCTCCGACGAAACCCACCTTGCGGTCACGCAACGTCGCCAGTGCGAGCCAGATCATCACGCCACCTCAGCGCTGATCATCCGGCGGGCGATAGCTTCAGCGTCACCGGCGGGCATCCGCTCCACGACCCTGCCGTCGGCCAGGATCAGCACCGTGTCCGCGTACGACGCGACGACGGGGTCGTGAGTCACCATGATCACCGTTTGGCCTACGTCGTCGACTACCTCGCGGATCAGCCGCATCACGTCGGCGGCGGTACGGCTGTCCAACGCCCCGGTGGGTTCGTCGGCGAACAACACGTCCGGCCGGGCCACCAGCGCTCGCGCGATGGCGACCCGTTGCTGCTGGCCGCCGGAGAGCTGCGAGGGCCGGTGGTGGACGCGCTCGCGCAGTCCGACCCGGTCGATGATCTCGCTCAGCCAGGTCCGGTCCGGTCGTTTGCCGGCCAGACGCAATGGGAGGGTGACGTTGCCGAGCACGTCGAGCGCCGGGATGAGGTTGAAGGCTTGGAAGACGAACCCGGCGCGCTCGCGACGTAGCTCGGTGAGTCGCTTCTCGTTGAGGCTGGACAGGTCGGTCCGGCCGAGGAGCACCCGGCCCGACGTTGGAGTGTCCAGGCCGGCGGCGCAGTGCAGCAGAGTGCTCTTGCCCGATCCGGACGGGCCCATCAGTGCGGTGAAGCTGCCCTTCGCCATCGCGACGTTCACCCCGCGGAGAGCGTGTACCGCTGCCGAGCCCTCGCCGTAGACCTTCGTCACGCCGTCAAGCCGGACGGCGCTCGTATGCGTGTCGTTATCGCTCACGTAGTCACGCTATTGGTGCGTCGTAGCAGCTCACCATGGGTGAGTCCCCCCAAGCCGAGGTGGGGGAAACCCTACTCTTCCCTGGCGACGCCACCCTAATGCGCAAGCACAAAGTTGCACCTTCGGCGACAGATATGCAATTCTGAGGTTGCACTTTACGGAAGGAATGTTCATGCAGAACACCATCGACCGCGAGATCATCGTCCGCGCACCACTCACCCGAGTCTGGAGCGTCGTCACCCAACCCACCTACGTCAGCCGCTGGTTCGGCCAGCACGCCGAATTCGAGCTACGCGAAGGCGCCCCGGCCCAGTTCGGATGGGACGACTACGGCTCGTTCGCCGCCCGCATCGAGCGAGTAGAAGCACCACACAAGTTCAGCTTCCGCTGGGCGGAAGACCCAGACACGAGCCTCGACGACGGCCCGTCCACACTGGTGGAGTTCACCCTGACCGCCGTCGACCAACACTCCACCAAGGTCCACGTCGTCGAATCCGGATTCGCCGACTTCCCGGCCGCCCGGATCCGCGCCGCGATCGACGAACACGTACACGGCTGGCAGGTCGAACTCGATCATCTCGTCGCGTTCCTCCAGGAGCTGGACGGTGTGGCAACGTCATGACCACGACACACGCACCAAGCCGCGACATACCCGGCGTACCCGGCACCGTGTTCACCGCCATGGCCGACGACGTCCGTCGCGACCTACTCCAAACGCTCATCCACGACGGCGCCGCCACCGCGAGCCAGCTGGCCCGGAGCCGGCCCATCAGCCGACAGGCCATCGGCAAGCACCTTGAGGTGCTCAGCCAGGCCGCCTTGGTCCAGCCCCGCAAGGTCGGCCGAGAGGTTCAATACGTGCCGCAGGTCCAGACGCTACGCGACACGTCACGATGGCTGACGACGCTCGCCCGCCAATGGGACCGTCGCTTGGACCGATTGGCCCGCCTGGCCGAGTCCGACCCGGCCCACGACCGAACGACCAACGGCTAGCCACTCGAGGACCACCCGACGGGCGGCCGCTCGACGACTACCCGAGCTCTACCCGCCACCCCAACCCGCCCCATACGAGGAGATCAGCGTGAATCCGCAGTTCGATGGCAGCGTCAACATCGCCTTGAAGATCCCCAAGGCGAACTACCAGGACACTCTGGCGTTCTACCGCGACGTCCTGCGCCTGCCCGTCACCAAGGACGACCCGTCGTCCACACCCACGGTGGCCGAGACGCACCGCGTCACGTTCGGGGTGATCACCCTGTGGCTGGACCGGGTGGACACCTACAGCCGGCCCGACGTGTGGCTCGAGACGGAGACCACCAACCTCGACGCCGCCGTACAGCGACTGGCCGAGGCGGATATCCACCCGTGCGACGAAATAGAACCAATCAGCGGTCCGGGGCTCGACAGCCACTGGATCAAAGACCCGGCGGGGATCGTGCATCATCTCGTGCAGCACTCCATGCCGGCCGCGACCTGAGCCGGCGCGGGAGCTCAGCCCGTGATCGCTGCCCCGGTAGCGATCACGGGCTGAACGGCGATCCAGCCAGGTACTAACAGGCACACTTGAGGAATGGCCGGTTCCATCGTCAAGGCGGCGCTGATCATCGCCGGTGTCGTCGCCATCCTCGTAGCATTGTTGTGGCTGATGCAGCGCCGCCTGATCTATCTGCCCGACACGTCCGCCGTGCCACCCGCCGCCGAGGTGATCGCCGGTGGCGAGGATGTCACCCTGACCACTAGCGACGACGTGGAACTGGGCGCCTGGTACGTCCCGCCGCAGGGCGAGAACCGGGAGGTCACCGTGCTCGTCGCCAACGGGAACGGTGGCAACCGCGCCGGCCGGGCGGCGCTGGCCACTGCCCTCGCCGAGGCAGGTTTCGCCACGTTGCTGTTCGACTATCGCGGGTACGGGGGCAATTCGGGCAGCCCCAGCGAACAGGGGTTGGCGCGAGACATCCGCGCCGCATTGGACCACCTGACCAACAACCGCGGCGTGCCAGCCGAGCGACTGCTGTACTTCGGGGAAAGCCTGGGCACCGGGGTGGTGGCGGAGTTGGCGACCGAACACCCGCCCGCCGGCCTGCTCCTACGCTCGCCGTTCCCCGATCTCGCCGCCGCTGGCCGTCGACACTATCCGTTCCTGCCGCTCGGCTTGATGCTGCGTGACCGATACCCGGTGGCCGAACATGTCGCGGCGGTGAGAGTCCCGACGACGGTGGTATATGGAACCGATGATTCCATCATCCCGCCTGGGCTGAGCCGAGAGGTCGCCGGTGCTGTCGCGGGCCCCGTCGAAGAGGTCGCGATCGACGGGGCCGGCCACAACGACAGTGTCATGTTCGGTGGAACAGTGCTGGTAGAGGCCGTTGTTCGGCTGGCTGATCGGGCAGTGGGCGGCACCTACCCCTGACGTCGGGCCGCCCCGGCCCGGCGACCCCGGTGCGACGTGGCAGTCGTAGCAGCGCTGTACCATGACCCGAAAACATCGGACGAATTGCCGAGGAGGCGACATGGGTGGGATGGACGGCCTGACCGCGATCGTGACCGGAGGAGCGTCGGGTATCGGCCTGGCCACGGCGCTGCATCTCTCCGGACTCGGTGCCCGGGTAGCTGTTCTGGACCTCCACCCGGATGACGTTCCGGCGCCGCTGCTGGGAATACGGTGCGACGTCACCGACCGCGGATCCGTCACCTCGGCCGTGGACGACGCCGCGGCCGCCCTCGGCGGGATCGACGTGTTGGTCAACAACGCCGGCGTCGGCGCGATCGGGACGGTGGCCGACAACGACGATGCCGAATGGGCACGGGTGTTCGACGTCAACGTCACCGGCATGGCCAGAGTCAGCGCCGCCGCGCTTGGGTACCTGCGCTCGGCCCGACACCCGGCCATCGTCAATGTCTGCTCGATCGCCGCCACCGCGGGGCTCCCACAGCGGGCGCTGTATTCCGCCTCCAAAGGTGCGGTGCTGTCCTTGACCAAAGCGATGGCCGCCGACCACATCCGCGAGGGCATCCGGGTCAACTGCGTCAGCCCCGGCACCGCCGATACACCGTGGATCGGTCGCCTGCTCGCCCAGGCCGCCGACCCCGAAGCCGAACGTGCGGCGCTCAACGCCCGTCAGCCCACCGGCCGGATGGTCAGCGCCGACGAGGTGGCCCAGGCGATCGGCTATCTCGCGTCTCCGGCCGCTGGTTCCACCACGGGTATCAGCCTCGCCGTCGACGGCGGCATGCAGGAGCTACGCCTACGCAAGTAAGCGTCCGGCCCCTCACCCCTCCCCTTCCCGGTGATCATTGGCTTTTGACTACCGGATCCGGTAGTCAAAAGCCAATGATCACCGGGAAGGGGACATCAGGTGCGCCAGAGCAGGAGCAGGGCGCGATCGTCGGCGTCCGACGACGCCACCGCGTCGACCAGGGTGCCCGCGCCATGCCGAAAACCCTTGGTGACCAGGCGTTCCGCCTCGCCCTGGAGTTTGTCGATACCGTCGGCCAGGTCGCGGCGCGGCGCCTCCACCAACCCGTCGGTGTAGAGCATGAGCGCGTCGCCGGGGCGCAGCAATCCCGTGCTCGGCTCGTACACGTCTTTCTCGAACACGCCCAGCAGGCCGCCGGTCGCGTCGAGGGTGTCCCAGCGGCCGGATCCAGACTTGTAGTGGATAGCGGGCGGATGCCCAGCCGAACGTACCTCGAATCGCCCGGACGAGAGGTCGACCACCGCATGGACCGCCGTCGCGAAGCCTTCGGCCCACCTCTGTCGGAGCAGGTAGGCGTTGGCTGCCGGCAGGAACTCGGCCGGAGGCAAGGAGCCGAGCAGCCCCCCGAATGCTCCGGACAGCAGGAGCGCCCTGGTCCCGGCACCGTGACCTTTTCCCGACACGTCGACGAGGGCGACCTCGAGCATGAGCCCTTCCGACGAGCGGGCCGCGACCAGGAAGTCGCCGGAGAACTCCGAACGCCCGGCTGAGCGGTGGACGACGTCGATCTCCCACTCCGGTGGTAGCGGCGGCAGCTTGCCATGTGCGATCAGTCGGTCCCGGAGATCGACGAGCATCGACTCACCCGTCGTACCCGTCACTCCGAGCCGGGCCCTCGACCTCGCCAGCCCAAGCGCGACGGCAGCGGTGATGAGGACAACGACGGTCGCCCAGGCGTACTCGGCGCGGACCTCGCCCGCGGCACCCGCCACCACCAGGCATGCGAAAGCGGCGGCGATCACCCAGCGCAGGGAGTACAACGACAGCACGACACCGCCGACCACGATCGGCAGCACCAACACGCTCACCGGCAACGAACCCGACCACACCACGGTGGCCACCCCGAGGAGCAGCGTCAGGATCAGCAGCCCCGCCAGCAGGACGCCCTGGTGGGCCAACGAGTAATTCACGATGCGCACCAACCGGCGGAACGCTTGATTCTCGAGGAGGCGAGGACGGCCGGCCAGCATAGCCTTCACAGTAAGAGCTTCCGCCAACAGATGCTGGCGGGCTGAGCCAGTGGACGAGTATCGCCTGGCTTCGTTGTCGTCGTCGATCGATGGCTCCGCATCGACCTCCTCCTCCGCCTTGCCATGCTCGCTCCTCCACTGGCTCAGCTCCACCGATCTATTGGCGGAAGCTCTAAGCACACTAACCGCATCCGCGCAGGTGCTGAACCCATTCGGCAAGGACAGATGGGCGCTGTCCGTCGCCTACCGCACCCTCAAGCCTGACATTTAGGACACCAGAACAGATTTCTGGCAGCCACCTCCCGGATCCGGACCTCACTGCCGCACACCAAACACGGCTGCCCGGCCCGCCGATAGACGTAGACTTCGCCGCCGTGTGCGTCGACCCGGGGCGGCCGCCCCATCGCCGACGGCTCGTGTTCCGGCCGGACCGTGTCGATGCGTCCGGTGTCGACGCCGACCGTCATCAGCTCGACGAGATCAGCCCAGATACCCCGGAGGGTCTCCGACTCCACCCGCCGTCCCGGTGTCGCCGGGTCGAGCCCGGACCGGAAGAGCACCTCGGCGCGGTAGGCGTTGCCCACTCCGGCGATCACCGACTGATCCATCAGCAGCAGCGCCACCGGGCTGCGGCTGCGGGCGATGCGTTCCAATGCCGCGCTGGGGTCGTCGCCCCGGACCGGATCGGCGCCTAGCCTGGCATGGACGGCGGCCTTCTCCCCCGGTTCGATCACCACACACCGAGTGGGACCGCGCAGATCCGCGTGGGCAGCCGCCGTAGCCAACCGCATACGTACCTCGCCCCATGGCGGCTCGGCCGGGCCCTCGACGATCCGGAACTTCCCGTACAACCCGAGATGCACGTGTACCCAACGGTGCACGACACCGCGGATCGCCCCGCCACCGAAGCCGAGGAATAGGTGCTTGCCATGGGCGTCAGTCGTCTCCAAGACGGTGCCATCGAGCAACGCCGCGCTGTCCCGGAACCGGCCCTGCGGGCTGCTCACCGAGAGCGGTTCACCGGCGAACTCGGACCGCAGGTGGCGGGCGAGCCGGTGGATCGTATGCCCCTCCGGCACGTACCGTCCTCTCTATGGCTAGTCGGGACAAACGTGAAGAGCAGCGGCTCGATCAAGTAGACCGCCGCTCACAGGTCAACGTCTCTCGCTCACTCCGGGCCCGCGACGCTTCCAGGCCCAACCCTCAACAGCTCGCCGAAGCACTCGACAAACTGGAATCCAGCGGCGTACAGCGGTTCAGGCCGGTCGAGACGCCGTCGCTGGCGGCGAAGCTCCAGGATCACCCTGGGCCCCCCGATCGATCTGAGCACCCGAAGCGGCCGGAGCCCCCTGTGGAAGAGGCGGAAGCTCCCCCGACTCCTCGTACCGGCTAAGCATCTGGATCCGGTTGGTGTGCCGTTCGGCCTCCGAATACGGGGTGTCCAGGAACACCGTCACGAACCGGGCCACCTCGTCAAGAGTGTGCATGCGTGCGCCAACCGAGATGACACGGGCATCGTTGTGCTCGCGGGCTAGCCGGGCGGTCTCCTCCGACCACGCCAGCGCGGCACGGACACCCTTGACCTTGTTCGCCGCCATCTGCTCCCCGTTTCCGGAACCACCGAGGACGACGCCGAGGCTGTCCGGCTCGGCCGCGACCGCCTCGGCGGCGCGCAGACAGAACACGGGATAGTCGTCCAGGGCGTCATACTCGAAAGGGCCGTGGTCGACGACTTCGTGACCGGCGTGCCGGAGTTGCTCAACCAATTCGTTCTTGGCCTCGAAGCCGGCATGGTCGGTACCGATGTGGACGCGCATGCCGCCTACCCTAGTGCCGCCGTCGTCCCCTCACGTCCCACCCCCATTGTCCGGCCGGACAACTCGACAACGTCAGTCGAAGATGGGATCACGGGTACGGGTCCGCTTGATCTCGAAGAATCCGTCGTACGACGCCAAGGCCCGGACGCCGTCCCACAGCTGCCCCGCCGCCTCCCCCTTCGGCGCGGGTGAGATCACCGGCCCGAAGAACGCGTAACCGGCGACGGCGATCACCGGGGTGCCGACGTCCATACCTACCTGGTCCATGCCCGCGTGGTGGCTCTCCTTGAGCGCGTCGTCGTACTCGGTGCTGGCGGCGTAGTCCGCCAACGACTCCGGCAGCCCGACCGCCACCAGAGCCTCCCGGATGACGCCGGGAATGTCCGCCTTACGGGCCTGCACGTGGATCCGCTCGCCCATCGCGTCGTACAGCGGCTTGACGTACTGCTCGCCATATTGCAAACGCGCGGCGGTGATCACCCGCACCGGGCCCCAGGTCTGAGCCAGCAGCCGGGCGTAGCCCTCCTCGACCTCACGGCCTTCGTTGAGGTATCCCAGCGACATGACATGCCAGTTCACCCGGACCGGCCGGACCTTCTCGACCTCCAGCATCCAACGTGACGTGATCCACGCCCATGGGCACCGTGGATCGAACCAGAAGTCGACAGCTTCCCGTTTCTCGCCTGCCTGCGCATCGGCCGAAACGTCGATGGAAACGCCGCCCTGATCGGTGACCGTCATCAAACACACCCCTCGCATCGTCGGGTCATCGTGAACCAAGGGCACCCCACATCCGCGGCGCTGCCCTCATTTCCGGCAACCCATACCGGACCGTCAAGATTCCCGCCCAACGGGGTGAACCACTCACCATGGACGGCACCGACCCGCCCTCATTACCCCCCACAGGTGCCGACTTCTGCCAGGATCGATGCATGACTGGCACGAACCTCACTCGGGACGAAGTTCGCGATCGGGCCGCACACGTCGATGGCTCGTCGATCAGCTATGCCGTAGAACTCGATCTCACCGGCGGTGACACCACCTACCGGTCCACCACAACCGTTCGGTTCAAGGCGGAGAAGGGGGCCTCTACCTGGCTCGATCTCATCGCCCCCACCGTGCACGAGATCACCCTCAACGGCTCCTCGCTCGATCCCGCGCAGGTGTATGACGGTGCGCGGGTCGAGTTGCCGAAGCTCCCCCGCGGCAACGAGGTGACGGTCGTCGCCGACGCCTCCTACATGCGCACCGGCGAGGGCCTGCACCGATTCGTGGACCCGGTGGACGACGAGGTCTACCTCTACTCCCAGTTCGAGGTGGCCGACGCACGTCGGGTATTCGCCTGCTTCGACCAACCCGACCTGAAAGCCACGTTCACCTTCACCGTCGACGCACCGGAGCATTGGGTACTCGTGTCGAACTCACCTGCGGCCGAGGTGACCGTGGTGCGCGACGGGGTTCGCAGGTGGCGCTTCGCCGAGACGCCGGTACTCTCGCCCTACGTCGCCGCCCTCGTGGCCGGTCCCTACCACGAGGTCCGCGACGAGTACGTGGGACATACCGGCACGGTGCCGCTCGGACTGTTCTGCCGACGTTCCCTCGCCGAGCACCTCGACACCGACGAACTGTTCGACGTCACCAAACGCGGGTTCGCCTTCTTCGAGGACGTCTTCGGCCTGCCCTACCCGTTTGCCAAATACGACCAACTGTTCGTGCCCGAGTTCAACGCCGGGGCGATGGAGAACGCCGGCGCGGTCACCATCCGCGACGACTACGTCTTCCGCAGCCGCGTCACCGACGCCGCCTACCAGCTACGTGCCGAGACCATGCTGCACGAGCTGGCCCACATGTGGTTCGGCGACCTCGTCACGATGACCTGGTGGGACGACCTATGGCTGAACGAGTCCTTCGCCACCTGGGCGAGCATGCTGGCGCTGAGCGAGGCCACTCGCTGGGAAGAGGCGTGGACGACGTTCGCCGTCTCGGAGAAACTCTGGGCGCTACGCCAGGATCAGCTCCCGTCGACCCATCCGATCTCGGCGGACATCGGTGATCTCGACGACGTCGAGCTGAACTTCGACGGCATCACCTACGCCAAGGGAGCCAGCGTGCTCAAACAGCTGGTCGCGTGGGTGGGGCGGGAGCAATTCCTCGACGGAGTTCAGGCGTACTTCACCGAGCACGCCTGGGGCAACACCACCCTGTCCGACCTGTTCGGACACCTCGAGGAGAAAAGCGGGCGCGACCTGTCGACCTGGGGCCAGCAATGGCTACAACGCGCCGGGGTCAACACTCTGCGACCCTCGATAACCATGAACGGCGACGGCACCTACGCCTCCGTCGTGATCGAACAGACCGCCGACCCCGACCACCCCACGCTACGTGCACACCGAGCCGCCATCGGCCTGTACGACATCGGCGACGACGGCCGGCTCACCCGCCGCGACCGGGTGGAGCTCGACATCGCCGGCGAACGGACCCCCGTCCCCGAGCTGACCGGGGTACGCCGCCCGGACGTGCTGCTCGTCAACGACGACGACCTCACGTTCGCGAAGGTCCGGCTGGACGAGCCGTCCCGGCGGGCCGTCGGCCAGTCCATCGCCACGCTGCCGTCGTTACCCCGGGCCTTGTGCTGGACAGCGCTGACCGACATGCTGCGCGACGCGGAGCTGCCCACCCGCGAGTACGTCGAGTTGGTGTTGAGCGGCATCGAAAGCGAAACCGTCATCTCCGTCGTCCAGCACGTTCTCGCCACGGCCCGCACCGCCATCACGTTGTACGCCGACCCGGCGGAGCGGATCCGGCTCTCGGCCCGGTGGGTCACCGGGCTGCGTGAACTGGCCGGTTCGGCCGAAGCGGGCAGCGACGCCCAGCTCGCGTTCACCCGGGCATGGGCGTCGTCGGTCGCCAGCGACGAACACGCCGCCGAGCTGCGGGCTCTGCTGGACGGCGACGACGACACCCTGCCCGGCTTGATGGTCGACACCGACCTACGCTGGCATCTGCTGCAGAGACTGGTGGTCATCGGTCAGGCCGGTGACGAGCACATCGACGCGGAGCTGGCCCGCGACAACACCGCCACGGGTGAACGGCAAGCCACCTACGCCCGTGCCGCCCGGCCCACGGAGCAGGCCAAACTCGACGCCTGGCTGAACGCGGTGGAAACTGACGAGCTGCCCAACGCTTTGCTCACCGCCACCGTCCGTGGCTTCGCCCACCCGGAGCAGCGTCATCTACTCCTCCCCTACGTCGACCACTACATCGAGGCAGTGCCGCAGGTGTGGGCGGAGCGCACCCAAGACTCCGCCCACACCGTCGTCGAGGGGTTGTTCCCGCGGGTGTTGGCTGATGCCAGCACGGCGTCCCGGATCCGGCAGTGGCTCGAGGCTGCAGAGCTGCCGGCTCCGGCCCGGCGGATCGTCGTCGAAGGACTAGCCGACCTTGACCGTGCGTTGCGGGCGCAAGCCTGCGACCGCGACGCCGCCCCCTAACCCCACCCTCCGTGATCGTTAGCGGTTTTCCGCCCCCACTGCCGGTGATCGTTGCCGGGATCGTGCTGCCAGGGCAGCAATTTTCCGGCAACGATCACCGAGCTGGAGGGCGGAAAACCGCTAACGATCACCGGGGATAGCCGAGCATCACGAGGATGACAGGGCCTCCAGAGCGGCGAGGTCTTCAGCGCTGGGCCGCCACGCCCCGGCTCGGGCGTTGGCCTCGATCTGCTCGGGTTTGGTCGCCCCAGCGATGACGGAGCTGACCGCGGGCATCGCCGCCAAACCACCGATGGCGACGTCGAGGATACCGAGGCCGCGGTCGGCCGCGAACTGCTCCAACGCCTCGATCCGGTCGAAATCGGCGTGCTGTAGGCGATTGGCCTGCGCCGCCAGCCGGGATCCTTCCGGTGCCGGCTCGCCTCGCTTGTACTTCCCGGTGAGCAGACCGAACTCGAGGGGGAAGAACGGCAGGATTCCCACCCCGGCTTGCTCGGCGGCGGGCACAAGCTCCTCCTCCGCGGCGCGGTCGTAGAGCGAGTACTTGTTCTGGGCGCTGATGAACCGCTCGAAACCGCTGGACCGCGCCACCCAGTCGGCGTCGACCAGCTGCCAAGCGGCGAAGTTCGACGACCCTACGTAGCGGACCTTACCTTCGGCGACCAGCTCGTTGAGCGCACCAAGGGTTTCCTCGATGGGAGTACGTGGGTCCGGGGTGTGCATCTGGTAGAGGTCGATCCAGTCGGTGCCGAGCCGGCGCAGGCTCGCCTCGACGGCGGTGCGGATGTAGCGGCGGGAACCGCGGACCCCCCAATCAGGGCCGTTGGCGCCTTCCATGTCCATGCCAAACTTGGTGGCGACGATCACCTCGTCCCGGCGCTGGCCTAGAGCCTTGCCGAGCAGCGTCTCACTTTCTCCGTCGCCGTACACGTCGGCGGTGTCGAACAGGGTGATCCCGTGGTCGATGGCAGCGGCGACGACGGAGTTGGTGGTGTCCGCGTCGATGCGGGCGCCGAACGCGTTGCACCCGACGCCGACGACCGACACAGTTAATCCCGACTCGCCCAGCTGGCGGTATCGCATCTCAGTCACGCTTCCTGACCTTACCCGTCCAACGCTGCTGACTCACCCACCCTGCCTGCCGTTCTTCCCCAACCGCCCCCACTTCACCCGACGCCGCCCGCCCCCACTTCACCCGACACCGCCCGCCGACTCAATTCACCGACTTCGCTACCGCCAGATGGCCTTCGGAACGTTCCGGGGCCCGATACGCCGTGTGGCGGTAGCGAAGTCGCTACCCACGGGGAGGCGACGCCGCCCCATACCGAGGTGTCAGGCCACCGTGACCGTCACCCGGTGCCAGCCGGTGGCGCCGTCCGGCGCGGGTGGGGCGATGGCGCCGGTCTGCTCCTCGCCGTCGGCGGTGATCGCCCTGACCTCCACGACGTGCTCGCCGGGAGCGGCGTCCCACGTGTATACCCATTGCCGCCAGGTATCGTCACTCGGCACGGTGCCAAGGTCGGCCAGCTGCCACGGCCCCTCGTCCACCCGCACCTCCACGGCCTCGATGCCGCGGTGCTGCGCCCACGCCGTCCCGGCCACGGCCACCTGCCCCGAGGCGACCGTCGCACCGTCGGCGGGTACCTCGACGCGGGAGGACACCTTGATCGGGCCACGCTCCGCCCAGCCACGCGTCGTCCAATATGCCTGGAACTGGTCGAACCTGGTCACCGCCAGGTCCACTACCCATTTCGTCGCACTGACGTACCCATAGAGGCCGGGCACCACCATGCGCACCGGGAAGCCGTGCTCCACGGGCAGCGGCTCGCCGTTCATCGCCACCGCGAGCAACGCGTCGCGGCCGTCGGTCAAGGCGTCCAGGGGTGTTCCACAGGTCCATCCGTCATGCGACGTGGAATGCACCGCGTCGGCGTCGCGGTTTGGGCCCGCCAACAACAACACGTCGCGCAACGGCACGCCGGTCCACAGGGCATTCCCGACCAGATCACCGCCTACCTGGTTGGACACACAGGTCAAGGTCACCCAGCGGTCGACCAAACCCATATCTAGCAGCTCGTCGTAGCTGAGTTCCAACTCGCGCTCCACCATGCCGTGTACGCGCAGGCGCCATTCATCCGGCTGGATCAGCGGCAACCGGAAGGCGGTGTCGATCCGGTAGAACTCGGCGTTGGGTGTACGCCACGGGTCCGCGCCGGAGACGTCGAGATCCGCACCAGGCGGCACGTCCGCCCGGGGCAGCTCGACGTCGACGGCGAGTTCGTCCCGGGCTGCCTCCACACCACTGCGATCACCGGCGATCCACCGTCCAACCGCGCCCGCGCCGGCAGCCAACGCAGCCACGCTTCCGGCGGCGCGCAAGAACAGGCGCCGGCTCGGATCCGCCACATCTTGACCGGCAGGTCCGCCGCCATCGCGTCGTTCGGCATTCTCGCGGACTTCACGAACGTCGGTGGCCTGGCGGGTCTCGGCACCGTCGACTGGGAGTTCGTCGCGCGGCGTTCGGGACCCGGGTCCAACCGGTGCGGCTCGCCGGACGAGCCAGCCCAGCACCGGCACCGCGACTCCCCCGCCGACCAGCATGGGCACCACATCTATGCCCGTCGTGTCCGGGCGGCCGGCGACGATGACGACGGCAACCGCCGCCAGGACACCGGCCACCGTCAGCCCAGCCGGTCTGGACCGGGCGGTGAGCACACCGATCCCAGCACCGGCGACGGCAAGCACAACAGCCATCCCAATGCCGAGCGCCAGCTTGTCCGCGGTACCGAACCAGTCGATGGCCTGATCGGCCAGCCAGCCGGGAACGACGTCGATGAACCAGTCGCCGACGGCGCCGACCGGCGACGCACCGGGACGGCCCATTACACCGGTCAGCAGTTCGGCTGCACCGATACCCGCGCCCAGCGCGAGCACGCCGGCGATCGCACCCCGGCCGGTCAGGCTGGCCCCGCGGCGCACCGCTGCGCGGGCGGCGGGACCGGGACCGGGGCCGGGGCCGGGGCCGGGGCCGGGGCTGGGTGCCGACTCACTCGGACGCTTGCTCACACCTCGATGATGCGCCGCCGGCGGTCAACTCTGTAGCCAGCGGGCCTGATCGTCATCACCTTTTAAGAAACAGGCACACCGCCAGGTGCTGGATCCGAGGACGGGAGCCGCACTCTGGCCTAGTCAAGCCGGTGCCGGGTGGCTCTTCTCGGTACGCGAGGCGTCGGGCATCGTCAGAGGGATGACTACGGTTGATCCATCTCTGCATATCTTCGAACACTCCTCCGTCGTCTGGACTGCCCACCCCGAGCTGGTGCCGGGCGCGCTCTACGTCTCCGGTGTCGATGCCGATGCCGACGTCGACGTCACTGTCCAGCGCTTCGTCGAGATGGCCCGCGCCCGCCTCGCCGTGACAGCGGAGAGCGAGTTTCCCGAAGTCCAGGCGTGGCGACGCACCTTCTCCCGCATGGGGCTGAAACCCACGCAATACCGTTGCGCGGCCGAGGCCTTGCTCAGGCGGCTAAGGCGGGAAGACACACTTCCGCGATTGCATCCGCTGGTGGACCTCTGCAACGCGATTTCCGTCGCCTTCGCTGTCCCGGTGGCGGCGCTCGACGCGTCGAAGATCACCAACCACCTGGTAGTGCGGCCCGCCGTCGGCAACGAGACCTATCAGACCTTCACCGGCGAGACGGAGCATCCCGATCCAGGTGAGGTGATCTTCGCCGATCGGGACGGCCGGTCCCACGCGCGCCGCTGGACGAACCGGCAGAGCGGCCACTCGGCCGTGCGTGCCTCGACCACTGACGCACTGATCGTCGCCGAGGCGATGCACGAGTCCGCGCCGGGCGACATCGACAAGCTCATGGTCGCCATCGCCGACGGGATCGACGCGGGCTGGCAGGCAACGGTTAGTCCGCACGCGGTGCTCACCGCGTCCGCCCCCCGATTCACCTTTCTCCCCTCCCCATGATCATTGGCTTTTGACTACCGGATCCGGTAGTCAAAAGCCAATGATCATGGGGAGGGGGTGCGAGCTAGCTGGTCGGCGAGCAACCGGAACGCCCGGCCACGGTGGCTGATGGCGTCCTTCTCCGCCGCTGTCATCTCCGCCGTGGTCCGCGAGTCGCCATCGGGCACGAATATCGGGTCGTAGCCGAAGCCGCCCTGTCCCCTCGGCTCGCGGATCAACCGGCCAACACTGCGGCCCTCCTGGACAAGCTCCTTGCCCGTGGCCTCCACATAGGCGGCCACACACACAAACGCCGCACCCCGGTGCTCGTCAGGAACGTCGCGCACCTGAGCGAGCAGCAGATCGAGATTGGCGGCGTCGTCGCCGTGCCGCCCGCACCATCGCCCGGAGAACACACCAGGCATTCCGTTCATCGCGTCGACGCTGATACCGGAGTCGTCAGCCAGCGCCGGCAAACCCGTCGCCGCGGCCACTGTCCGCGCCTTGAGCAGTGCGTTGTCGGCGAAGGTCAGGCCCGACTCGACGACGTCGTCCACGTCCGGGAAGTCGGCGACACCCACCAGGTCGACCGGAAGTCCGGCCTCGGCCAAGATACGACGGATTTCCACCACCTTGTGTTCGTTGCGGGTCGCCAAGACCACCTTGCGGGTTGCCGCGCTCACGACTCCAACGCCTTCCTCTGCAGGTCAGTGAGCCGGGAACAGCCGGATTCGGCCAGGCGTAGCAACTCGTCGAGCTCAGCGCGGGCAAACGGCGCACCCTCGGCCGTGCCCTGCACCTCGATGTATGTGCCGGCGCCCGTCATCACGACGTTCATGTCGGTCTCGGCGCGTACGTCTTCCTCATAGTTCAGATCCAACAACGGCGTACCGTCGACGACGCCCACCGAGATCGCCGCGATCGCATCGAGCAGAACAGTCTCACCCGCCAGCAGTCCGCGTTGACGAAGCCAGTCCACCGCGTCATGAAGGGCGATGTAGGCGCCGGTGATGGCCGCTGTTCGGGTGCCACCGTCGGCCTGGAGAACATCGCAGTCGACGACGAGAGTGTTCTCGCCCAGGGTGGACATGTCGACGATCCCCCGCAGTGACCGGCCAATCAACCGCGAGATTTCATGGGTACGCCCGCCCAACCGCCCCTTGACCGACTCCCGGTCCGAGCGGGTGTTGGTGGAGCGAGGCAACATGGAATACTCGGCGGTCACCCACCCCTGGCCGGAGCCCTTACGCCAGCGCGGCACCCCCTCCGTCGCCGATACCGCGCAGAGCACCCGCGTCTGACCGAACTCGACGAGTACCGAACCTTCGGCATGGGCAAGCCAGCCTCGAGTGAAGCGAACCTGGCGGAGTTCATCGGCGCTGCGGCCGTCCAATCGACTCATGACGCCGAGGCTATCGGCCCGCCCGGGACGCCGCCGCACCCGGGACATGCCGCCCACGATCCGATGCTCACCTGATCTCCGATATGTCACCTGATCGTTCCTCAGTGTGAGCCTGCTGGCTCAGAGTTGCGGATAGACGGCGTCTGAGGTGGCCCATCCGCAATTCTGAGCCAGCAGGCTCATGCTCGCAGAGGTGGCGACGAACGCACGGCACGCCGAGCACTTCCCCAAATGCGACATATCGGGCGCTCTGGCAGTGCTGCCGGCGCGCCATGCCCAACCCAAACCCCACGCGCCGTGCTCGAACACCGGAAGCCGAGGCGGGTGTAGCAGGAGCGGCATCCACCTGCTGCCACCGTGTCGACGCCCGAGACAAACCTCCCTGTGGATCAGATGCACCAACCCACGGGCAAGTCCCGGTTCTTGCATCCGAACGGATGACGATCCCGGCGCCCCCCAAGACCCGACAATGGGTCCACGCTGCACATGGTGCGCGCCCCGGGTCGTCTCTATTGTCGCCTGATCGTTCATGCGACGGCGATCAGGTGCACCGACGACGGCCCGACGCTCGTGGCTGCATCTGATCGCGTCTCACCATGTAGATAGGGATTGGATCAGATGTACGTGTCGACGTCACCTGTCGATACGTACATCTGATCCATTCGAGGCTCGCTGGGTGAGACGCGATCAGATGCAGGGTGCCTCCCCGGAGCGCCGTCACAACCGTAGGACGTGCGCCTGATCGCTGCGGCCAGAACGATCAGGTGACATATCGGAGATCAGGTGCACACGGGGTGGCGGGCTGGGTGGGAGCTAGGAGCCGGGGAGGCGACCGAGACCGTCCACCGCGGGGATCGCCGCCAGCAGCCGCCGGGTGTACTCGGCTTGCGGCTGCGCCCATACCCGGTCTACGGGTCCGGCTTCGACGATCCGCCCGGCGCTCATCACCGCCACGTCGTCGGCGACCACCCGGACCACCGACAGGTCATGGCTGATGAACAGCAACCCGGCACCGCTGGCCAGCGCCAGCCGGCGCATCAGCTGGGCGATGGTCGCCTGCAGAGAGGCGTCCAACGAGGCGATCGGCTCGTCCCCGATCAACACGTCGGGCCCGGCGGCCAGGGCTCGGGCGATGGCGATGCGTTGGCGTTGGCCACCGGAGAGCTGGTGCGGGTACCGGGCTGCCCAGGACGGCTCCAGTTCGACCCCCGTCAGGAGGTCCGCTACGGTCCATGCCGACTGGTCGGGGTTGACCCGTAGCCCGTCTTCGATCTGTCGGCCGACGGTCCGGCGCGGGTTGAGGGAGGCGTAGGGGTTCTGGAACACCATCTGGATGCGCATCGCGTGGGGATCACGACGACGCAGCCCCAGTCGGCGGATCGGCTCACCCCGGAAGGTGATGGTGCCAGCGTCGACCGGCACCAGGCCACATACCGCTTTCGCGATGGTCGACTTGCCACAGCCCGATTCGCCGACCAAGCCGAGCACGCGACCGCCGTCGAGGCTCAGGCTGACCCCTTGGACAGCGGACAGCCGTCCACGGCCGGGCTGCCGATAGGAAACGTGGACGTCGTTGAGCTCGAGTAGAGCGTTCATACACTCCCCTCCGACCCAGGTAGCCGAGCAGCATCAGCCCCATCAGCGCAACGCCCACCGGCCGAAGCCCCGTCTGCGGCCGGCAAGGCGTCGATCAGCGACCGGGTATAGGGGTCCTGCGGAGCGGTGATCACCTGGTAGCGGTCACCTAGTTCGACGATCCGGCCGTCTTTCATGACGGCGATCCGGTCCGCCAGCGACGACATCACTCCGAGGTCATGGGTGATCAGAAGCACGGCCAGGCCGAGGTCGTCGCACAGCCCCCGCAGCAGCCGCAGCAGTTCGGCCTGCACGGTGACGTCCAGCGCGGTGGTGGGTTCGTCGGCGATCAGCACCGACGGCCCGCACATCAGCGCCCCGGCGATCGCGACCCGTTGCAGCTGGCCACCGGAGAATTGGTGGGGGTATTTGTGGAGCGCGATCTCGGGTTCGGGTACCTGGACCTTGGTGAGCATCTCGACGGCGCGGTCCTTCGCCTCCCGTTTCGATGCACCCGTGTGGGAGCGGTAGTGGTCGGTGAGCTGGCCGCCGATGCTCAGCATGGGGTGCAGGCTGGCGGTGGGGTCCTGGAAGACCATCGCGATGCGCGCTCCGCGGTAGGCATTGAGCTGCCTGGCGCTGAGCGTTAGCAGGTCGGTGCCTTCGAAGAGGATCTGCCCGCTGGCTCGGGCGGTAGTCGGCAGCAGCCCCATGACGGACATGCCGGTGATGGTCTTGCCGGATCCTGACTCGCCGGCCAGGCCGGTGACCTGTCCGCGGGGAACGTCGAGGTCGATGCCGTGCAGGATGGTCGTCCCGGCGTCGCGCCCGATGACAACCCGCAGGGAGCGGATGTGCAACCCGCCGTCGCCGGTCACAGCGCCCGCCCTTTCACCGTTTGGGCCGTGTGCGGGTCTAGTGAGTCGCGGAGCACGTCGCCGAGCATGTTGAAGGCGAGCACGATACTCATGATGGCCAGTCCGGGGAATCCGGCGATCCACCACGACGAGAACTGCTGGATGCCGTCGGAGACCATGGCGCCCCACTCCGGCGTCGGCGGAACCGCGCCCAACCCCAGGAACGACAGTCCGGACAGCAGCAGGATGGCGGTGCCGATGTCCAGGGTGGCGAGGACGACGACGGGGGCCGCGACATTGGGCATGACGTCCTTGGTCAGGGACGTGAAGGGGCCGTTGCCCAGCAACCGGCCGGCCACGACGTATTCCGCCTCCCGGGCGCTGAGCACCAGTGACCGAGTGACGCGGGCGTACGGGGGCCACGAGACGACCAGGATCGCGATGACGGCGTTGCGCAGGCTCGGTCCGAGCGCGGCGGCGATCACCATCGCGAGGATGATGGTCGGGAAGGCGAAGACGAGGTCGGCGACGCGCATGATGACTTCGTCGACCACCCGGCCGAAGTAGCCTGCGATGGCCCCGAGCACGGCGCCCACCACGAGGCTCGCGGACACCAGCAGCGCGGCCACCGGGATCGACATGCGTGCTCCGTGCAGCACCCTGGAGAACACGTCTCGCCCCACCTGGTCGGTGCCGAACCAGTGCTCGGCGCTGGGCGCCGTGAGCCGCTCGAACGATTGCTCGGTGGGCCCCGCGGGGCTGATCCACGGCGCCAGGATCATCACGGCGACCCAGATGGTGATGATCGCCAGCGCGACGATCGCCAGCGGGCTGCGCAGGGCTGCGGGTATCCGGCGCCGGCGGGTCGAAGGCACCATCACCGGTGGGGCCGAAGGAGTCGGCGTGCCGTCGGCGGTGGTCATGACACTCTCACCCGTGGGTCGATGAGTCCGTACAGAAGGTCGACGATGAAGTTCAGGCCGATGTACACCATGCCGACGACGAGGCCAACCCCCATGATGGCGGGCAGATCGAGACGGGTCGCGGCCGCGTAGGAGTACTGCCCGATGCCGTTCCACGAGAAGATGATCTCGACGAGCACGGTGCCGGACAGCAGCGATCCGAACGCCATTCCCAGGACCGTGATGATGGGCACGAGGGAACCCCGCAGCACGTAGCGGGTGACGACGGTGCGCGCCGGCAGCCCTTTGGCGCGGGCAGCCCGCACGTAGTCCTGGTCGAGGATCTCCAGCACGGCTGAGCGGGCGAATCTGGTGAGGAGCCCGACGGTGTACAGGCCGAGCACCGACGCCGGCAGCACGAGGTGGCTCAACGCGTCCCAGAAGGCGGGCAGATCACCGGCGAGCAACGAGTCGACGGTGTAGAGGCCGGTGACGTCGGGCGGCGGCGTCAGCGTCGGGGACAGCCGGCCCGATCCTGGGAAGATGCCGAGCTGGAAGAAGAACACGTAGTAGACGACGAGGGCCAGCCAGAACAGCGGAATGGAGATGCCAACCGTGCTGACCAGGCGGATGACCTGGTCGATGATGGTGCGCCGCTTCAGCGCCGCCCAGAGCCCGAGGCCGATACCCAGCACCGCGGACACGACGATGGCGGCCAGGGCGAGTTCGATGGTTGCCGGCGCGGCCCGGCCGAGTTCGTCCGCGACGGGCTGGCGGGTCTGCTGGGAGGTGCCGAGGTCACCTTGGAGGACGTTGCTGAGGTAGGTGAAGTACTGGACCGGCAGGGGATCGTCGAGCCCGGCCCGTTCCCGGTAGGCGGCGACGATCTCGGGGTTGGCGGCGGCCTGCTCACCTAGCACGGCCTGGACCGGGTCGGCGGGGATCAGGTTGGTGAGGATGAACGTGGTGAGGGTGACCCCGAACAGCAGCAGAACCGTGATGCCGGCGCGCACGACGAGGTACCGCGCCAGGGGGTGTCCTCCTCCCCCTGGCGCGGTCGCCGTCGTGGTGCTCGTGTCCTGGGCCACCAGCGCCCGCTACCGGGTCTTTCCGAGGTCGATGGTCCAGACCGGGTTGAGCGAGATCGACTCGATGGAGGTGGCGGTGGCGACGTTCTGGGCCGGCTGAAGCAGCGGAATGAAGGGGCCGCTGGCGTTCTGTGCGACCTGTAGCTCCTGGTAGGCGGTGGCACGTTCGTCGTCGCCGGTGGCGACCCGGGCTGCCTGGGCGAGGTCGGCGACGGTGGGATCGTCGTCGACGGTCCAGCCGGCCCGCAGGCCGACCAGCTCGCCGGGGGTGAAGGCGAGGTAGTTCGACGCGTCGGGGAAGTCCGGCCCCCAGTACCAGAGTCCGAATTCGACGGTGCCGCCGCGGTAGGCGTCCAGTTCGGTCGCCACCGGCGCCGGCGCGAGGGTGACGTTGATGCCGACCTCACCGAGCTGCGCCTGCACAGACTCGGCGATGCTCTGCAACGACATTCCTTGCACGGTGATGTCGTTGGGGAACCCGAGGGTCACCTGCTCACCGGAGTAGCCGGAGGCGTCCAGGGCGGCCTGGGCGGCGTCGAGGTCGCGCTGGTTGCCGGCGCCCGCGTCGAGTGCGCCGTTGAACAGCGACGGGATGAACCCGCCGGGCCGCACGGCACCTTCGCCGGCAAGATCGACGATGGAGTCGTAGTTGATGGCGAGTTTGGCGGCCTCGAGGAAGTCGGGATCGCTGGTGACCGTGCTGACCTCGTCGTCCTGGTTGAGGAACAGGAAGATGACGAAACGCGAGGCGCTGGCGATGACGTTGACGCTGTCGGCGTCGAGCTGAGCGACCTGGTCGGGGTTGAGGTCCAGAGCGATGTGCGACTCACCGGCCTGCACGTTCAGCCGCTGTGTCTCACCCTCGACGTTACGCAGCACCACCCGGCCGTAGGCGGGTGCCTCACCCGAGTATTCGGGGTTGGCGGTGAACACGACCTGCGACGCGGCGTCGAAGGAGTCAAGGATGTACGGACCCGATCCGGCCGACTCGCCGTTGAGGAATGCCTCGGCGGCGTCGCTCTCGTCCGTGCTGCCGCCGTTGGCCTCGACGACGTCTTGGTTGAGCACGCTCAACGTCGGGTTGGGCAGGATGAACGGCAGCGCCGGGTAGGGCTCGTCGGACGTGAGCGTGAGAGTGGTGTCCGACGTCTTCTCGACAGTGACACCGTCGAGCAGGAACGACGGGTTGCCCATCATGCCTTGCACCCGCTGGAGTGAGAACACGGCGTCGTCGACGGTGACCTCGCTGCCGTCGGAGAAGGTGTGCCCCTCGTTCATCGTGAGCGTCAGCACGCGGTCGTCGTCGGACATCTCGTAGCTGGCCAGGCCGTCGACCGGTTGGGTGACGTCGTCGCCGTCGAACGTCAACAGGGTTTCATACAGCGCTTTGGTGACGATCGAGCCGGTGGTTTCGTACTGCCGGCCCGGGTCAGCCGTCTTGAGGTCGAAGGAGGCGTCGACGACGAGCGTCCGAGCGCTGCTGTCGTCGCCCCCGGCATCGTTCGACGAGTCGTCGTTCGACGAGCCGCCGCAACCAACCAGGGTGAGCGCGGCCGCCAGAGCGACGACCAAGGCGCTCGGCGCGCGCCGGGTGAGCTGTGGCACGGGGTGCTCCTTCACCTTCGGGACAAGACAAGCTTGAATTAAGCCATTGCACTGGGCAGAATGCAACTTCGTACTCGAAACGAGGAACAAATGTCCAGCACGACGCCGGACATCGACGAAATTTCTCCTTCAGGGCTCACGTGGATCGTGAACCCTGGACAGTTGGGAGCACACATGCGGCTGGACGCGACCCACCTTCGGATGCTCGAGGCGCTCCGCGAGGACGGGCGGATCTCCATCGCCGCCCTCGCGGAGAAGCTGAATATCTCCCGCTCGAACGCCTACACCCGCTACGAGAGCCTCCAGGAGGCCGGTGTACTCCGCGGCGTCCACGCGGCCGTCGACCCAGCCGCCGTGGGTCTCGGGGTGGCCGCGCTCGTCTTCGTCACGCTGCATCAGACCGAATGGGCCGACTTCCGGGCTCGGCTGCCGCAACTCGACGAGTTGGAGTACCTCGCCGTCACCACCGGTGAACACGACGCGATGCTGCTCGTGCGCGCCCAAGACGTGTCGGCGGTCCATACACTCGTCGTCACGCGGCTGGCGCAATGGCCGTCGATCAAGGCCACCGAGACGGTGTTCCTCATGGACGAGGAACATTTCCCGGTATCGCTACAGATGCGTGGTGCGGACTCGGAGCCGGAGCCGGACGGCACCACGGGTGAACGGTACGGGATGACCCGGTTCGTCCGTACCAGCGACGACCGCTCCCTCCAGGTGGCGCCACGCCGGCAACCGCGACCGTGACGACCCCGGTCAACGGCTGGCCGATGTCTCCTGCGCTACCGCCACCTCGCGGCACACGCTCACGTGCGCCGCACCGTCAGGTCCGGTGAAGTCCTCGGTGAGCTGCAACAACCCGTCGGCGCTGAGGTCGATCCGGGAACGCGCACTCCCCCGGATGGTTTCGCCGTCCCGGTTCCGATGGACGAAGGCGATGTCGACGACGTCGTCGCGTCGTGCGCCGCAGAATCGCCCGAGGTCCACGGTGTCGCCGGAGTAGTGGCCCCACAGCACACCACCGGACTCGTAGTAGGTGAAACGGGTCGGGGCGACAGGGTCGACGCGGCTCGACGTGGAGGACACCATGTCGAAGACGCGGCCCTGGAGGTTGAATCGATCCGGTACGGCGGACCGTTCTTGGTCATCGGGTTGAAACATGCCGGCCAGTCTGAGTGGCGCCCCAACCGGCGTCAAACCCACACCAGGACGTCCACGGCACGCCCGGTCGATGACGCCGTGGCGAGACGATCCGCCGGCCCAACCCTGACATCGGGTCGTTCCGTCCGCTCCCCCGTTGTCCCCATGATCATTGGCTTTTGACTACCGGATCCGGTAGTCAAAAGCCAATGATCATGGGGACAAGACCTCGAATGGGACGGCGTACTGGCAGCCGAGCCGGATTCCGGCCTGCCGGGCGATCTCCTCGAGGAAGTCGGTCGGGTCGCCGCCCTCACCCAGACCATCGATGTACTCGCGGTGCGCATGCAACGACTGCATCCCGACCTCGAAGGTGTCGCTCGTATCGACGGCGTGCCGACTGTCCGGCGACCCGGCCATCCATACCTCGCGCACACCACCCCACGGCTCGAGCCCGTCGTCGAGGAGGTCCCGGAACACCCACCGGTTGCCGGCGTCGCGGACCCCGTCGAGCACGGCCCGCCCAACAGCGATGTGGTCGGCCTGGTTCAGAAAGCCAGCGCCATACGTCTCCCGATGGTTGCCGGTGACGACGATGTCAGGGCGGTGCCGACGGACCGCGCGGGCCAGCTCTCGACGCAACGGAAGACCGTATTCGATAGTGCCATCGGGGAACCCGAGGAACTCAACGACGTCCACTCCGACGATCTCGGCCGCGGCTCGCTGCTCGCCTTCCCGCAGCGGCCCGGCCTCCTCCGGCGGGATCGCGTCGATGCCGGCCTCACCGCTGGTCACCATGGTGTAGATGACGGACTTGCCTTGTCTGGTCCAGCGCGCGACCGCCGCCGCACCGCCATATTCGATGTCGTCGGGGTGTGGCGCGATGAACAACGCCCGGTCCCAGTCTTCACGTAGAGGCTCGTAGGTGAGCGGAGTGTCGTCAGCCACGGAAATTCCCCTCTCAAAGCTCCCAGACCGCACCCGCATGGGCGGCCTCCACCGGCCCGTCGAAGGCGGTCCGTGCCTCGGCCGCGGCTTCGTCGGGGTCACCCCACGGCGGCACATGGGTGACAACCAGCCGCCGAGCTCCAGCCGCCCGAGCGTGCTGCCCGGCTTCGACCCCGGTCAGGTGTAGGTCGGGCGGGTGGTCTCCGCCGTCGCGGAACGACGCTTCGCACAGTAACAGGTCCGCGTCCCGCGCCAGGTCGATCAAGGCTTGCGCCGGGCCGGTGTCTCCGGAGTAGACCAGCGATCGACCCTCGTGCTCGATACGGATGGCGTAGGCGTCGACGGGATGCCGGACCCTGGTGGTACTCACCCGCAACGGGCCGATGTGGAACGCGTCGTCGGAGTAGGTACGGAAGTCGAACTCCGTGGACATACCCGGATCCGGGTTCTCACCGAACGCTATGGCCAGCCGTTCAGCCGTGTGGTCGGGTCCCCACACGGGCACCCGGCGCCCGGCATGCACTGGTCCGTATCGCAGCGCGACGTAGTAGCCGCACAGATCGATGTAGTGATCAGGGTGCAGATGGCTGATCAGGATCGCATCGATGCTGCCGAGCCCGTCGGCACCGACGTGGTCCTGCAACGCACCGAGTGCCCCGTTGCCGAGATCGAGCACGAGGCGGACGCCGCCGGCTTCCACCACATAACACGACGCCGGCGACGACGGCCCAGGGAGTGAGCCCGAGCAGCCCAGTACCGTGAGTCTCATACCGGCACCTCCCGCCGCGACCAGATCACGACCCCACCACCTCACGCTGGACGACCGGGATCTCGGAGGTCTCCTCGACGTCGGCGATGTCCGGGCCGAGGAACCGGCGGGCCAGCTCGCTGAACGGGCGCGGATCGCCGGTAGAGCGGAATCGGTGCCGTGGTGGCGGCAACATGTCCGACCGCATCAACTCGTGGGTGGCCAACACCCGGTAGACGTCTTTGGCGGTCTCCTCGGCGCTGCTGACCAGGGTCACCTCTTGACCCATCACGTACGAGATCACCCCGGTGAGCATCGGGTAGTGGGTGCAACCGAGTACGAGGGTGTCGACGCCGGCCGCACGGACCGGTTCGAGGTAGTCGCGAGCGACCTGCTCCAGCTCCGAGCCGTGCGTGATGCCCCGCTCGACGAACTCCACGAATCGAGGGCAGGCCTGAGACGTGATACGCAGGTGCGGGGCGGCCGCGAAGGAATCCTCGTATGCTTTCGAGTTGACCGTCGCGCGGGTTCCGATCACTCCGATGTGGCCCTGACGCGTCGCGGCGACCGCCCGCCGAACGGCTGGCTGGATCACTTCGACGACGGGCACGTCGTAGCGTTCTCGGGCGTCGCGCAGCATTGCGCTACTCGCCGTATTGCAGGCGATGACCAGCATCTTCACACCCGCGTCGACGAGTGTGTCCAGGACGCGGAGGGCGTAGGCGCGGACCTGGGCGATCGGCTGCGGGCCGTACGGTGTGCGCGCGGTGTCGCCGACGTAGAGGATCGACTCGTGCGGAAGCTGGTCCAGGACGGCCCGCGCCACTGTCAGTCCGCCCACTCCGCTGTCGAAGATCCCGATCGGCGCGTCGTTGGCCGGTGGTCCGCCACCATCGGGTACGGCGTTGCTGGCTCGCTCGTTCATCGCTCCAAGAGCGTACGCGCTCAGGCGCGCCGTGCACGGCAAAAGTGTTGAACGCCACGCCCCCGTCGGCACGACCCCACGCATCGAGCGGGCTCACGCCCAGAGTTGACCCTCGAGCCGGTCCTCGGCCTCGTCCAGCGTGCCTTCGTAGGCGCCCGTCGACAGGTACTTCCAGCCACCGTCGGCCACGATGAACGCGATATCCGCGGAAGCTCCCGCCGCCATCGCCTTACGCCCGATGCCTAGTGCCGCGTGGAGCACCGCTCCGGTGGAGATGCCGGCGAAGATTCCCTCCAACTCCAGGAGCTCCCGTGTCCGTTTGACCGCGTCTCGCGGGCCGACGGAGAACCGGGAGGTCAAAACCGACTCGTCATAGAGTTCGGGAACGAAACCTTCATCGAGGTTGCGCAGACCATAGACGAGTTCGCCGTACCGCGGCTCGGCCGCGATGATCTGCACACCGGGAACTTTCTCCCGCAGATACCGCCCGACCCCCATCAGCGTGCCGGTGGTGCCCAGCCCCGCCACGAAGTGGGTGATCTCCGGGAGGTCTTCGAGCAACTCCGGACCGGTGGTCTCGTAATGTGCCGCCGCATTACTCGGGTTGCCGTACTGGTACAGCATGACCCAGTCGGGGTGTTCAGCAGCCAAGCCTTTCGCGACGCGGACCGCCTCGTTCGAGCCACCGGCCGCGGGCGAAGAGATGATCTCCGCGCCCCACATCCGTAGCAGCTGACGGCGCTCTTCCGACGTGTTCTCGGGCATGACGCAGATCAACCGGTAACCCTTGAGCTTGGCCGCCATGGCAAGCGAGATGCCGGTGTTGCCCGAGGTGGGCTCCAGGATGGTGCTACCTGCCTGAAGCGTGCCATCCGCCTCCGCCGCCTCGATCATTCGCAGCGCTGGGCGATCCTTGACCGAGCCCGTGGGGTTGTGGTCTTCCAGCTTCGCCCATAGCCGCACCTCAGGCGACGGCGACAACCGGGGCAGCCCGACCAGCGGAGTATGGCCCAGCGAAGCAAGCAGCGACTCGTACCGCATCGAGGACGTGTCCGGCTCAGGCGCCGCCGGCGACGGCGGGCAGGACCGTGACCGAATCCGCGTCGGACAGCGAGGTCTTGAGCCCGTCGAGGAAACGGACGTCCTCGTCGTTGACGTAGATGTTGACGAAGCGGCGCAGCTCACCGTTCTCGATGAGCCGGTCTCGCAGGCCCTCGTGCCGCGACTCGAGGTCGTCGATCAGCGCGGACAGCGTGTCGCCACCACCTTCGACGACTTTGGCGCCGCCGGTGTACTGGCGCAGGATCGTGGGGATGCGGACCTCGACGGCCATCGACTCTAGCTCCCAGTGGTCTCAGTTAGCTCTCACGACATCGGTCACCTGGCGCAACACGTGCGACGCTCACATCATTCCCGGTGCCGATGGTGCGACGCGCGACCCCGTCCACGCGCTGGTCTTCGCACCAGGGTACCGGCGCGGCTAGCGGCAGACTAGATGATCTTCACTTCCTCTTCGGTCACCTGGCCGTCGACGATCCGGAACGAGCGGAAATCGGCGTCATGCTCGTCCCGCGTCGATACGAGCACATAGTGGGCGTTCGGCTCGGCCGCGATGGACACGTCGGTCCGCGACGGATACGCCTCGGTGGCGGTGTGCGAATGGTAGATCACGACGGGTTCCTCGTCGCGACTCTCCATCTCCCGGTACAGGCGCAAGAGGTCCATCGAGTCGAACTCGTAGAACGTCGGCGAACGCGCCGCGTTGAGCATAGGAATGAACCGCTCCGGACGGTCCGAGCCGGCCGGGCCAGCCACCACCCCACACGCCTCGTCCGGATGGTCCCGACGGGCGTGTTCGATGATGGCGTCGACGATGTCCTGGCGGATGGTCAGCACGCCGGACAGCATACGAGACCCGACGCGGCCCGCCCATCGCCTGTGCTCAACGCGGCTCGGGTATCGCCGTCAGCTTGTCCGGGTTCGACACCACGAAAATACCGCTGATCAGCCCGTCGCCGACGGCAAACGCCACGGCATGCGTCTGGCTGGTCAACCGGACCACCGCGCCGGGAGCCCCGTTCAATTCGACCAACGTGACATCCATCTCTTGCTGCGGCCTGCTGTAGATACCGGCGATGAAACGGCTCACTCGATCAGCGCCCACAACGGGGTTACGCGCCGCCGTGACCTTTCCACCCCCGTCGGACCATATGACGACGTCGTGGTGCAAGACCTCACGCAAACCGGGTAGGTCGCCATGCCGCGCCGCGTCGAGTAGCCGTTCCAGCAGCCGCGCATGCTCACGGCGGCCGGGCGAGAACCGCGGCCGATCTCGTTCCAGGTGCTTCGATGCTCGCCTGTATAGCTGGCGGCAGTGATCGGGGCTGCGCTCCACCGTCTCGGCGATCTCGGCGTAGGAAAGCTCGAAACCTTCCCGAAGGACGAACACCGCCCGCTCAACCGGATCGAGCCGTTCCATCAGGTGGAGCGTCGCCATCGCCAACGACGCCCGCTTCATCACCGTGTCCAGCGGATCGAACAACGACGACTCCGCGGTCGGGACCGGCTCCGGTAGCCACTGCCCGACATACACCTCTCGTTCAACACGAACCCGGAGCCGGTCGATGGCCAGCCGGGTCGCGATCCGGGACAGATAACGGCGCGGCTCGCGGACCGCCGTTCGGTCCGCGCTCAGCCACCGTAGGTAGGTGTCCTGCACAGCGTCCTCTGCTTCGGCGACGCTGCCGAGCATGCGGTAGGCGATGCCGAACAGCATGGGCCGATGCGCCTGGAAGTCTTCCAGGGCAGCCATCGCGCCAGCATCGACATCCGGCGGGGCGCCCGCCTGCCCAGCAGTGTGGACAGCGGGCCTCACGCCACGTCGGGCAGTGACTTCCGGGTCGGCACGGCGATGCGATTCCACATGTTGATTGTGCCAATCGCCAGCAACAAGTCCGCCAGCTCACGTTTCGACCAGACCTTGGCCGCTTGGTCCCACACCTCGTCCGAGACACCCTCGGAGCCGAGTTCGGTGACCGCGTCGGTCAGAGCTAGCGCCGCCCGTTCCCGCTCGGAGAAGAACGGCGCCTCACGCCAGGCGGCCACCGCGAACAGCCGACGGCTGTCCTCGCCCGCTTTCAACGCATCCGTACTGTGCATGTCGACGCAGAAGGCGCATCCATTGATCATCGAGGCGCGCAGCTTGACGAGTTCGAGCACCGTGTGATCGACGTTCGCCCGAACGTAGGTCTCCACGGCGAAAACCTTCTGCAAGCCCTCGGGAACAACCTCAGCGAGATCCATCCGCTCGGTCATCAGACTCTCCTGTCGCTATCGGTGACGTTCTTCACCAATGACGACAGCGACGAATCCGCTCAACGTGACAACCCATCACGTGATGTACATCACGACCTAATCGCCCTTCTCATATGTCACCTCATGGGCTTCGCCATGCGGCCTGACACTCGAAGGAGTCGATGGCGGCTGCTCCTCGCGGAACTCTTCCGGCTCGACCGGTGCCCGTTCCGGGTCGACCGGTGCCCGGCTAATCGGACTGACTCGGACGGTGTTACGCCCGCTGTTCTTCGCTTCGTATAGCGCCGAGTCTGCCGCCAGGAGCAGGTCGTCAAGTGTGGTGATGCCCTGAGCTGGGTACACGGCAGCCCCGATGGAGGCCGTTACGTGGATCGGCTCATCCGACGGGACGCCTCCCTCGGGGGTGAGCGCAATCGACTCGATTCGCAACCGGATCCGCTCAGCGACGCGCCGAAGATTGGCCTCACTTCCGACATCCCGTAAGACGACGGTGAACTCCTCACCACCCCAACGGCCACAGGCGTCGTCGTCGCGGATCTCCGCCCGCAGCTCGGCAGCCACGGCTCGGAGAACATCGTCACCAAACGGATGGCCATAGGTGTCATTGATCGACTTGAAGTGATCCAGGTCGACCATCAACACGCCCATCTTTGCCTCGCGGTCTCGCGTACGCGCCATCGTTTGCTCAGCGAACTCGTGCCACCAACCGGCCGAGGCAAGGCCAGTCTTCGTGTCCTGCCGCGCAGCCTTTCGATACTGATCCACCAGAGAACTGCGGTGCAATGCCACTACACCAACGACGACCGCAGGCAACACAAACGGGTTCGCCAGGACAATGACGGCTATCGCGACACCAAGTGCGTACGCGCCCGCCTCCAACGACTGATCGCTGAAGCTCGAAAATAGTTCGCGCACACGCACCGACGGATCAGATAGGGCGATCGCCGCCATCACCATGCCGGCATTGACCGCCCATCGCAATAGGGCAGCGGCGGCTATAACTCCGAAGTCGGCCAGTCCAGCAAGCGGGGTGCTTGCAGGCGCGCCTGGATAGCTACTCATACCATTGGCGAGCACGAACGCCGCGGCGAAGCTGCCCAGCAACACAGTCGAGTTGGTGAAGATCCACCGATGAAGCAGGCCCCGGCCAGCTATCGGATAGACGCGCCCCCAAGCGATAGAACTGATGAGGACCATCGCTGTAGCGAGCGGCAACGGCAACACTATTAGGGCCGCGAAAGTCCACGCCGCCCTGGTGTCGACGTACGCCACCTTGCTGTTCCGCGAGTACTCACGTTTACGTTCAATGTGCTGAATGAGCACGATGTTGACCAACGCGCACCCTACGAGCACCGCGAGACGCCCAAGATCACCAACGTCAAACGGGACGAGGAATGCGGTCGTAATCGCCAGCAGCAGCGCCACAGAGTTGGCAGACAAGACATAGATGATCAGTGGTCTAGGCAGACGCCATAGTGCCCATCCAGTGCACCAACGTCGAACTCGCCCTACCACACCTAACTCCCGCCTCCGCGCCGCAGATGGCCACCCCCCGTGAGTTCTAGTAGCACATAGTAGTCGACGCAGATCGGGCCTTCGCACCCGGATGGGGAGAATAGTTACGTTATCGGATGTTTCGACTTGCATGGCCGAAACGTCCGCTTCACCATCAGTGGGGATCTTGCGAGTGCGGGAGTTGAAACGTGCAGGTCATCGCCCCAACCACGCTCCGCACTTCCTTCGTTTCATACAGCGAACTCATCAATTGATTCCAAGAATCACCCGATGTCCAGAGCAAGATCTGACGTCATGGGATCGGGCCCCCCTGCCGCCGTCCCGAAAGGAGCCGCACCGTGCGCGAAAACTGCTGGTAAACCCCACCCCCACCACCAACCCACCCACCCGAAAGGACCCACACCATGCGCGAAAACTGCTGGATGCTTCAGATGACTGCCCCACAACCACCTGTTGAGATCTGAGATCGGCCGGGCTGCCGGGCGCCCCATCCGCGCAGCCCATGAAAGAGGAACTCTTGCCGGTCTCGTCCCGGGGCGGGGGAACCGGGCGGGACGAGACCACGCCAGATCACGCGAGACAAACGTGAGCACCATGACACCGAGCATCAACGTCCTGATCGCGGACGCTCCCGTGAACGCGATCACGGACGGCTGGCACCTGCGCCGCAGGGTCGGCAAGACCCGTCCCGCTATCGGCGCGTGCCTGGCACCACCGGACACTCGGACGAACGACCGGCCAAACTGGGCTGTAGCCGCTCGGTCAGTCCGTGCTGAACGCCATCACCGTGGTCGAGCGGTACTCCTGTCCCGGCCGCCGAACGATCGACGGGAAAGTCGGTTTGTTGGGGGCGTCCGGGAAGTGCTGCGTCTCCAGGGCTACGCCGTCGCCGGATCGGTAGATCCGGCCGCTGGGGCCTACAAGTGTCCCGTCGAGGAAGTTGCCCGAATACACCTGGATGCCGGGCTCGGTGGTCAGGACGGACAAGACGCGGCCGCTCGCGGGATCGGTGAGCCGTGCGGCAAGTTCTACGCCGTCGCCAGTGCGCGCCAGCACGTGATTATGATCATATCCCTGGGCGAGCAGCATCTGCGGATGGGGCTCGCGAATGCGGTCGTTGAGCGCGGTTGGCTCCCGGAAGTCCATTGGAGTTCCTTCGACCGGAGCTACTTCCCCGGTTGGGATGACGTCGGTGTTGACGGGGGTGTAGTGCTCGGAGTTCAACTGCAATCGGTGGTCCAGTACTGTGCCGCTGCCTTCGCCGGCGAGGTTGAAGTACGCATGGTGGGTCAGGTTGACGATGGTAGGAGCCTCGGGGACGGCGTGATAGTCGACGCGGATTTCGTTGTCCGCGGTCAACGTGTATCGGACCGTCGTGTGCAGGGTGCCTGGGTAGCCTTCTTCGCCGTCGGGGCTGGTGTAGGACAGCTCCAATGCGGGGTTGGCGGCGTCGCCGAGTACGCGTGCTGTCCAGACCCGGTGGCTGAACCCCGCCGAGCCGCCATGAAGGTGGAACTCACCTCGGTTCTTCGTCAGCTGATAGGTGGTTCCGTCGAGGGAGAAGCGCCCCGCTGTGATGCGGTTGGCGCAGCGTCCGGTGATGGTCCCGAAGTGTGGGCTGCGCTCGACGTAGTCGGCGAGATTGTCGAAACCCAGCGTGACGTTGTCCAGTCGGCCATCACGGTCGGGGACCTCCGCTGATTGCAGGATGCCGCCGTAGGTGAGGACCCGGATCCGCATCCCCGCCTCGTTCTCCATTGTGTAGATGTCGATGTTGGTGCCGTCGGGCAACGTACCGAAAGTGTCCCTGGTCATCGGCCCCACATTGTGCTCCAGCATTCGCCGCCCTCCCAAGCTGATGCCAGCGGCCCATGCCGCCAGCCCCCATCACAACACACTGCGGATGCCGAGGCCACGGCGCTGGTACACAGCTCGCTTCCACCCGCCCGCAGCTCCCAGTTCACGTGCTGACGCGCGGATGTCAAGATCCAGCTAGCGCGCCCGGCCAGGTGTCGAGATACCGGTGTCGGGTCTGATCGATGTGACGGCGGGTGACCTCGACGGCCAGGTCGGTATCGCGGGCGTGGAGCGCTTCGACGAACTCTTCGTGTTCTTTGAGGGACTCCGGTGCCCGGACCATCGCGACGGGCCGGAAATACCAGCGCAGCTTCTTGTTCATTCCGTCGAGCGCGAGACCGAGAAATCTGTTGCCGGTCAGATTGGCGATGTGCTGGTGGAAGTGCCAGTTGGCGCTGATGATCCCGTCCTCGTCGTGTTCGCCGAGCGCTTCGTGCCCGCGCCGAACGAGCCCTCGCAACTCGTCGACTGCCGCCTGGTCGGCGCGCCGGGCGGCCAATCGGGCTGCTTCGACCTCCAGCATGAGGCGGAAGTCGAAGAACTCCTCGACTTCGTCGATCGACGGCTTGTGCACGTAGGCACCGTAGTGCGGGCGAACGTCGACCCATCCTGCTTTGCCGAGCGCCTGTAGCGCCTCCCGGACCGGACCGCGGCTGACGCCTAGCCGGGTCGCCAGATCGGTCTCGATGAGCCGCTGGCCGGGTTCCAGACGCCCGGTGATGATCAGCACTTCGAGCTTCTCGTAGACCTGTTCGCGCAGCGTCGGAGGCTGCTGGATCTGGAAAGAGTCGTGACTGTTGTCCGCGCTGTGCATAGTGGCGCCACCCCGTCGGCGGGACGTCTACTGAAGACCGTCTGTTGTCAACACTATCCAGGATCCCACATAGTGAGGGCCAGCGCACCGGTGTCAGGAGGACGACATGCCACCGTTCACCACCCGGCCCGAGATCACCGGCACGTTCGGGATGGTCGCGTCCACCCACTGGCTGGCCTCGCAGACCGGCATGGCCGTCCTGGAACGCGGCGGCAACGCCTTCGACGCGGCCGTGGCCGCCGGATTCGTGCTCCAGGTCGTGGAGCCGGAGCTGAATGGGCCAGGCGGTGAAGTGCCGGTGATGGGTTGGGACTCCCGCTGGGAGCGGCCATTCGTCGTATGCGGCCAAGGCACCGCACCCGCGGCAGCTGAGCCCACCACCTTTCGGACGCTCGGGCACCGGCTCGTCCCCGGCACCGGCCTGCTGCCGGCCTGCGTGCCCGGCGCCTTCGATGGGTGGATGACGTTGCTGCAGCGCTACGGCACCATGAGGCTGGGCGACGTACTCCAGTACGCCGTCTACTACGCCTCTCATGGGTTCTCGCTCGCGCCGGCTACGGCTCTCGCCATCGACCGGGCCGCACCGTGGTTCCGTGCACACTGGCCAACGTCGGCCGAAGTCTGGCTCCGCAACGACGGTCCACCGAGGTCCGGCAGCCGGATCAGCAATCCACAGCTCGCCGCAACCTACCGGCGGATCGTCCACGCGGCTGAAATGGCCTCGACCGACCGCGACGAACAGATCGACGTCGCCCGCCGCACGTTCTACGAGGGGTTCGTGGCCGAAGCCATCGCCACCTTCATGACGGCCGAGGTCATGGACAGCAGTATGCGCCGCCACCGCGGGCTGCTCTCCTATGCCGACCTCGCCGGTTGGCGGGCCACCATCGAAGATCCAGTCACCCGGGACTACCACGGCTATACGGTCTGCAAGCCGGGCCCATGGACCCAGGGGCCGGTCTTCCTGCAACAGCTTGCCCTCCTCGACGGGTTCGACCTCGCCACATTGGACCCAGCCGGTCCCGAACTCGCCCACGTCGTCATCGAATGCGCCAAACTGGCGTTCGCCGACCGGGAGGCCTTCTACGGCGACCCCGACTTCGTCGACGTCCCCATCACCGAACTGCTCACTTCCAGGTACGCGGCGGCACGCCGGGCACTCGTCGGCGAGGCCGCCGATGTAGGACCACTACGGCCTGGCTACCCGGCGGGCCGCGTTCCCCGCCTCTCTGGAGCGCCCAGCAGCACAACGGCGTTCTCCACCACGGTTGGCCGTGGATCGACCCTCTCCAACACCGAGACAGATACCAGCCATGTCGACGTGGCCGATCGGCACGGCAACATGGTGTCGGCCACGCCGAGCGGGGGCTGGTTGCAGAGCTCGCCGGCCGTTCCAGGCCTCGGTTTCTGCCTTGGCACCCGAGCCCAGACGTTCTGGCTCGACGACGGCCTACCGAACACCGTCGCCCCCGGCAAGCGGCCACGAATCACCCTCAGCCCGTCACTCGTGCTCCGCGGCGGCCGTCCTTACCTCTGCTTCGGTACTCCTGGTGGCGACCGGCAGGATCAGTGGTCGCTGCTCTTCTTCCTCCGGCATGTCCACCATCACATGAACCTGCAGGAGGCCATCGACGCTCCTACCTGGCACACCACACACTTCCCATCGTCGTCACATCCTCGGCACGCCGAACCCGGCCGCGTTCATATGGAGGACCGGGTCGGCGACGCCGTGATAGCTAGCCTGCGCCGACGCGGGCACGACATCGTCGTCGACGGGCCGTGGTCGTTGGGCCGGCTGACGGCGGTGAGCAGGGCCGCCGACGACATGCTGCGCGCCGGGGCCGATCCGCGCACGATGCGCAGCTACGCTTGCGGCCGCTGACCCACGGGCGGGTCGGCCCCTAACTCAGCCCGGCCATCAACGTGCGGACCAACGTCTCCTGCAACCAGCCCAGCCAGTCGTAGACGTCATGGATGTGCCGTCGAGGATCGTCGTCGGGAAGGGCTGCCCACACGTCCTCGTCGCCTTCGGTGACGCCCAGCCGAGTGCCCAGCGCCAATCTCAAGTCGGTGAGCGCCCGCAGCCACGCGTCGGCTTCCGCGGCATCCAGCTCCACCCGGATCTTGTCTCTGCTCCGTCCCCTACGCTGCTCGTCGGGGTCGACACCCTCGGCAGTGGCCAGGGACGCGAGCACCGTCGCGGCGGTGCCGGCCTTCGCGTCACGGAGTCCCCGTTCGGTGAACCGGCGGAAGTCGGACGCGGCTTCGTCGTCCTCGGCGTACCCGTCGGGGAACAGGCGCAGCAGGACGGGGTCGGTAGGCCGGACCGGCTTGTCGTCGGCGAGCCCGAGAGCGGCCGCCCAGGCATCGTCCTTCTTGCTCTCCTCGCGACCGTCCGGGTCGTCTCGGACCAGCTCGAGCAACTGGCCGACCAGGGAGCGCAGCAGCTCGATCTCAGCCGTGTGGAAGGACGCGGCGACTCCACCCCCACGCGTCCGCCGGAACGCTGTACTCAGGTCAGGTCCCCCGCCTTCTGCAGCGTGGCCCACAACCCGTAGGAGTGCATGGCCTCGACGTCGCGTTCCATCTCCTCCCGGGTGCCCTCCGACACGATGGCCTTACCTTTCTCGTGTACGTCGAGCATGAGCCGCTCCGCCTTGACCTTCGGGTAAGCGAAATACGCCTGGAACACGTAGGTCACATAAGACATCAGATTGACCGGATCATTCCACACGACCGTCACCCACGGCGTATCCGGGAGGACGGTCTCTTCGACCTCCGGACGTTCGATCTCAACGGGTGCGGTCATCACAATCTCCTATGGTCTCATCATTGAGCCGCCGCGGCCACCAAGCGCGCCATTCCAGACGAGTTCAGATCCTGCTCCGACCGATCATCAGCTGGTCCAGCTGACCACACCTGGCGCCAAGCAGCTCACCGACTTCCTGACCGATGTTTCCCATTGTTCGTCAAGCTACCCCCGTCATGACTAGTCTGGCCTTCATGCAGGCAACAACGGCCCTGCTGACGGACCACTACGAGCTGACCATGCTCCAGGGCGCATTCACCCACGGCACGGCCCACCGTCGGTCGGTCTTCGAGGTCTTCGCCCGCCAGCTCCCCGGAGGACGCCGGTATGGCGTCGTGGCTGGTACCGGCCGCCTTCTGGACGCCATCGAGGCCTTCCGATTCGACGACGAGGCGCTAGCTCATCTCAGCGATACACACGTCGTCGACGACACCACCCTCAACTGGCTCGGCGACTACGAATTCTCCGGCGACATCTGGGGTTACGCCGAGGGCGAACCCTACTTTCCCCACTCCCCCATCCTCGTCGTCGAGGCAAGCTTCGCCGATGCCGTCCTCCTCGAAACGATCACCCTGTCGGTCATGAACCACGATTCGGCGGTCGCGGCCGCCGCGTCCAGGATGATCGTCGCCGCCGCCGGCCGCCCGTGTATCGAGATGGGCTCACGACGTACCCACGAGCAGGCGGCCGTCGCCGCGGCACGGGCCGCCTACATCGCTGGTTTCAACTCCACCAGCAACCTCCGCGCCGGACAGCTCTACGGCTTGCCGACCCACGGCACGAGTGCCCACGCGTTCACCCTGCTCCACGACACCGAACGCGACGCCTTCACCGCCCAGGTCGACACCCTCGGCAAAGGCACCACCCTCCTCGTGGACACCTACGACGTCGCCGAAGCCGTCGCGTTGGGGGTGGAGGTCGCCGGCACCGATCTGGGCGCCGTCCGCCTGGACTCTGGCGACCTCCTCGTCCAGGCCCACGAGGTCCGCGCCCAGCTCGACGCACTCGGCGCCACCAAAACCCGGATCGTCGTCACCAGCGACCTCGACGAACATGCCATCGGCGCCCTGGCCGCCGCTCCGGTCGACGGTTACGGCGTCGGCACATCGCTGGTGACCGGATCCGGCGCGCCCACCGCGGGCCTCGTCTACAAGCTGGTCGCCCGCGAGAACGACAACAAGATCATGGTTCCCGTCGAGAAGCGCAGCGCCGACAAGTCGGGGGTCGGTGGCCGCAAACGTGCCGCCCGCCGATACAACCGCCACGGCGTCGCCGACGCGGAGGTGATCGCGATCAACGGCGAGGTCACCGGCGCCGACCACCGGCCGCTGCTCGTGCCGCTGATCCGCGACGGCGAGATCGTGGGCCGGGAGCCCCTGGATACCGCCCGCGAACGCCACCACCAGCGACGATCCGAGCTTCCCCGTACCGCGCTGCAGATGTCGCGCGGCGAACCTGCCCTCCCGACGTACTACGAGGAGCAACCATGACGCGCGCATTGATCGTTGTCGACGTCCAGAACGACTTCTGCGAAGGCGGCGCCCTAGCCGTCGGCGGCGGCGCCGACACCGCCTTCGCCATCGCCGAGGTCCTCCAACAGTGGCACGACGCCGACCCGACCGACCGCACCTACACATACGTCGTGGCCACCCGCGATCACCACATCGACCCGGGTGAACATTTCTCCGATCAACCCGACTACGTCACCAGCTGGCCACCACACTGTGTGGCCAACACCGACGGTGCGGCGTTCCACCCCAACCTCGATCCGCAACCGTTCGACGCCATCTTCAACAAAGGTGAGTACTCGAGTGGGTACTCCGGGTTCGAGGGCCGCGCCCAAGACGGTTCCGGTCTCGCCGACTGGCTGCGCCAGCGCGACATCTCGAACGTCGAGGTCGTCGGGATCGCCACCGACCACTGCGTACGGGCCACCGCCGTCGACGCCGCCAGGCATGGTTTTGCCACCACGGTGCGGCTCGACCTCACCGCCGGCGTCGCACCGGATACCACCGAACGTGCGCTGAACAACATGCGGTCCGCCGGCGTCGAACTGATCGGCCAGCCGATCGTCCGCGCGGCGTGATCTCTGGTTCTTCCGCACCCCGGTAGTTTCTCGTTCTCTACGCGGGCGCGGATAGAGGAGCTGTCGAAGTCCGCCGCACACCGCTAAGATGGGATCCCAAACAGGAACCATGTCCCGGCGCACACAGTGCTCCAGCTCCGTCCAGCCGGGACCACCCGGGGCCGGAGGACGCCTGAGCCATGCCCACTGAACCAGAAGCGACCAGCGCCATCCCGTCGTTCCAGGAGATCGTCCAACGCACTGCCCGGCACCATCAAACCGTCGGCGACATGGTGTATGCAGCAATCAAGGAAGGGATACTCACCGGTGCGTTTGCACCCGGAGAGCGTCTGCGGCAGCGAGACCTCGCCGCCGACCTTGGCGTCTCCAGGATCCCTGTGCGCAGCGCACTCATGCAACTGGAGGCGGAGGGGCTGGTAGAGCTGCTGCCCTACCGCGGAGCGTTGGTCCGCACTCTCACCGTCGAACAGGTCCGTGAGATCTACCAACTGCGTACATTGCTGGAATCCTATGGGCTGCGGCAGTCCGCGGGCCGGATGACTTCGGCCCGTGCCGAACGCCTCCTCGAACTCGGCGAGGCACTCGACGCGAAACCAGCCGGTGGCGAGTTCGTCGCGGACCGGGTGGCGTTCTATCGCGAGCTGTACGCCGCTGACGAGAACCCCCTCCTGGTCAACATGATCGAGGAACTCCGCGGCTACGTCGGCCGATACCTACTCAGCTTGCGAGTGGACCACCAGCACGGCGGCCATCGCCGGCTGGCCGAGCTGGTGGCCAAGGGCGACATCGAGGCCGCCGAGGAACACCTCCGGGCTCACCTGGAAGCCGTCAGCAAGGGCCTGATCGGGGTGCTCACTGGTGAGGTAGCGGAGAAGGCCAGACGCCGCGCCGCCGACCGCACCTGACGTCCCACCCGGATCCGGACGGTGGAAGGTTTCCGGACGGTGGAAGGTTTCCGGACGGTGGAAGGTTTCCGGAGCGACGGTGGAGGGTTGTACCGGTCAGGGCAAGGAGAAGCTTCCACCGTCGACCGGAAAACCCTCCACCGTTATTCGGGCGCCGCGCAGACGACATCAACAACAACCGGACGGCGCTCGTTTCGGACCACCTTCACCGCCTCGGCGAGCACACCAGGCAGTTCCGAAGGGTCGCTCACCGGGCCGTACGCGTGCACCCCTTGCGAACGGGCCAGCGCCGCGATCTCCTCGTGAAGGGCAAGGACCAGCGACGGCACTCCGGTCTCGTGGTGGACCAGGGAGCCATGCCCCGGTGGGTGACGCCGAGATTCGTGGCGACGTGTTCTACCCCGGCTCGCTCCAAGAAGGACACCACCATGCCGGTGTAATCGGGGACGATGAAGCAGCCGCCCCCTTCCCGTGATCATTGGCTTTTGACTACCGAATTCGGTAGTCAAAAGCCAATGATCATGGGAAGGGGAGGGGAGGAGTTAGGTGCCGAAGTCGGGATAACCGAAGGGTGTGACGGCAGCGCGGAACCGCTGCACCAGTTCGGCCCGGGTGATCTCGGGCACCCATACGGCCTCGGTGAAACTCCACAGCAGATAGGGGTGCGCCCCCAGCGCGTACAAGGCGCCGTAGTCGCGCTCCACCAACGCGCGCCGCTCGTGGTCCTCCAGTCGGCCACCCCGCACCGACCACGGCTGGCGGTCCGGGTCGACGTCGGCCTCGAATGCGGCGACGAACGACGCTGGATCGGCGACGTAGGCCTCCAAAGCGGCCGGATCCATGTTGACCAGCCGCATGAACTTGTTGACGACGTACTGGCTCATGGCCGCACCTCCGGCGGGTCCCAGGCGAAGAACGGCGACGACGCGAACCTCGAACGCACCCCGGCGGCATGCACAGCCGGACGCCCCTCGGCCGCACCAACCGCCACCAGGAAGTTGAGGAACTGCGCCGTGACGTTGCCGGCCGCTAGCATCCTTGCCGGCGTGAGCTCGGCGAGCATCGCTTCCACATCACCGTCGGCGACCCACCTCACCGCCTGCTCGTCGAAGGAGGGATCCGGCGCGCCCTGGAACTGCCGGGGCCCGCCCACTTCGGTGGCCAGATGACCGCTGGCGACGATCACCACCCGCCGGTCCAGCGGTGAGGCTTCGATGGCCGCCCGCAGCGCCCGTCCCACCTCGACGAAACGCCGAGCCGGCGGGAACGGCGGCGCGATGGCGTTGGTGAACACGGGCACCACCGGGATGTCCTTGTCCGGACACAGGAACGCATAGGGCAGGTAGACGCTGTGGTCGGCGCGGAACTCTCGCGAGCTGGAGAAGTCGACGCCACGTTCCAGCCCGCCGGTCAGGATGTCGCGGGCCAGCCCGAGGTCCCCCGGCAACATGTCCACCGGGATGCCGAACTCCCGCTCCTCGTTCGGGAAGGTCGCCGGGATCAACTCGGACCGGCCGACCAGGAACGCCGGCATGTTGTCGTCGAACCATTGCGTCAGGTGGTCGGTGGCGACCACGAGGATCACGTCGGGTCGCGCACCGGCCACCCGATCGCGGAACTCCATGAACGACGCCTTGGTGGCCCGCAGATCGTCGGCGACGTCACCCTGGAGCGTGCGCCATAGCAGCGGGTTGTGCGTCGTGCCGAAGATCCCCACCAGCGTGCCCACGGCGCCTCCTCAGAGCCCGAACAGAGTCCGGGCGTTTTCCAACATGATCTTGCGCCTGGCCTCGTCCTTGATGCCTAACTGGTCGAATTCGTCGACCCAGCGCTGAGGGGTGAGCACCGGCCAGTCGGTACCGAACAGCACTCGGTCGGTGATGACGCTGTTCGCATAGTGCACCACCTCGGGTGGAAGATACCTCGGCGCCCAGCCGGACAGATCGAGGTAGACGTTGGACTTGTGCCACACCATGGCCAGGTTCTCCAGGTGCCACGGCCAGGCCGGATGGGCGCTGATGATCTTCAGGTCGGGGAAGTCGGCGGCGACGTCGTCGACATACGGCACGGGCCGGGCGTAGTCGAGTTTGAAGCCCATCCCGCCGGGTGTCCCCGCCCCGGCCCCGGGGAAACCCCCGTGGAACATGACGACCAAACCGAGTTCGGAGCAGATCTCCCAGATCGGCGCGAAGTGCGGGTTGTTGGGGTGGAACTTCTGCCGCGCCGGGTTCAGCTCACCCACCCCGACGATGCCGAACTCGCCGTGGCAGCGGCGGATCTCCTCCACCGCGGCAGCGCCTTTCCAGGGGTCGATGCCGGCGAAGGCCAAGAACACGTCGGGATGATCGGCGGCAGCCTGTCCCAGCAGGTCGTTCGGGGCGCCGCGCGTACCGGAGGTGGTCTCGGAGTCGGAGTTGACGATCACCGCCATCATCTTCTGCTCGCGGTACAGGTCGGCCTGGGCGGCGAACGATACCGGCTCGCGGCGCCGGCCGAAGTGCTGGCCCATCTGCTGCCGCCGCCCACCCATCGCGGCGAGGAACTCCTCGGTCTGCGGGTGGGTGTGGACGTCGATCGCCACGATGTCGTCACGTGCTGGCATCTACTCGTCCTTCCCCGTCGCGGCATTCCATTCCGCGAGGATGCTGCTCGGATCAGTGCTCGTGGCCGGAGCGGGTCGCAACGGCGGCTCGTCGGACGCCGAGAACGACGTCGACGGTCGGATCGTCCGGATAGGTTCGGCACCTGGAGCCGGCGCCAGTTCCCGCACCAGATCCATGTGGACGACCTGTGGGTCGTCGAAGATATCGCCGAACGAGTTCAGCGGTCCGTGCGGGATGTCCGCCTTCTCCAGCCGCTCGAACCACTCGTGCCGGGGCCGTTTCGCGGTCTCCGCCTTGAGTACCGCGTCGAGGTCGTCGTAGTTCCGGACCCGTTGCTCGCGGGTGGCGAAGCGAGCGTCGTCGGCGAGGTCGGGCCGTTCGAGCACACCCAGGAGGCCGGTCCAGAACTTCTCGGGCACCGACATGTGAACGACGAACGCCTTCCCGTCGGATCCCGTGCAGGCGTAGGACTGGGCCCGGCGCGGACGCGAGTCGGGCCCGGCCACCTCCCCCGTGGCCAGGTATGTCGTAGCCGGCTCGACGAGGAAGTCCAGCAGCGCACCGGCCATCGACACCCCCACCTTTTGCCCGCGTCCGCTGGTGGAGCGGGCGACGAGCGCGGCGAGCACTCCCTGCACGGCGAACACACCCGATAGCAGGTCGGAGAAGGCCGGGCCGATCGGCCGGGGACTCCCGGGTGGCATCAACTGGCTGTACATGCCGCCGATGGCGGAGACGATGGTGTCGTAGCTCGGCCGCCCGGCGTATGGACCGGTAACACCGAACCCGCTGACCGAGCAGTAGACCAGGCGGGGGTGGCGCGTGCGCAACTCGGCGTAGCCGAACCCCAGCCGTTCGGCGACCCCCGGCCGGAAGTTCTCTAGTAGGACGTCGGCGGCGGCGACGAGATCGACGAGAGTGCCCAGGCCGCGCGGGTCTTTGAGGTCAAGAGTGACAGCGCGCTTGCCCCGGTTGTACGCCTCGAACTGCGGACTGTGGCTGGCCTGAGCTCCGCCCTGCCAGCGACGCATCGGGTCACCCGTGGGCGACTCCACCTTCACCACGTCCGCGCCGAGGTCCGCGAGCAGCTTGCCCGCATACGGTGCGGAGATGTACTGACCGACTTCGACCACCCGCACCCCCTGTAGAGGGGTGCTGGTCGGCGGCGACGGGGTCATCGCAGGCTCCTCAGCTCGGCCGGAACCTCACCTGAGACGACGACGTCTCCGACGCTGATCCGGGTGTGAATCGGCACCGCCCGAACCAGCAGGCTCGCGACCGGGCAACGACGAAGGGCCTCGTCGACGACGTCTTGGGCGGCCGAGGCGCAGATATCTCCGCCGAGGCGGACGTCGACGAAGAACCACTGCGGGTGGGCCGGAGTGGTGCCCACTCGGTGTTCACCTCGCATGTCGAGCATGCTGGTGACGTCGATCTCCAAGGCGTCGATCGGTTTGCCCCGCAGGGCGGCGGCCTTCGCACACCACACCTGCAAACAGCCGGCAAGACTGGCCAGGAGGTAACGCATCGGACTCGGCCCCGCACCAACCCCGCCGCGGCCCGCCGACTCGTCGACGGTCATCCGGAACTCTTCGCCGTACTGCTCGAACCACACCGTCGAGCCGACGTTGTGATCGAGCGCCGACGTCACGGCTGGGAACACCACCCCGAAACCTGGATCGGCGGCAAGCCGTCGCCCGGTGTCTTCGACGTTGTGGCGCAGCGTCTGCTCGTCAATCAGCGACATGGATCAGAACCTTTCCGTCGCGGTGCGGGTCGGATAGCGCGGTGTAGGCGGCGACCGCGTCTTCCAGGGCGAACTCCGGCCCCACCGCCACCTGGACGGTGCCGGCGGCGACCATCGCCAACCCTTCGGTCACGTCGCCGAAGTCGGCCGACGCCGAGCCGATCAACTGCAACCGGCGCAGGTAGAGACGGCGTATGTCGACCTCCAGCGGGTGGTCTCCGGTGGCGGCGCAGACCACCAGGCGTCCGGCCCACCCCAGGGCGTCCCACGCCGCGGCGATCGGGCCGGCGGCGCCCGTGGCATCGAAGGCCAGCGCTACCCCGTCCGGTGCCGTCTCGGTGAGTGCGCCGGCGAGGCCGTCGTAGGTGACGGCCTCGCCGACGCTGTCCGCTCCCGGCCCGCGGCGGACGGGACCATGACCCGCTGAGCGGACGACTGGGATAGGCCGCGCACCGGCGGCGGCCAGGATCTGCACGAGTGCGCTGCCGACGGCACCTGCGGCACCGGTGACCAGCACCGGTTCGCCGGGGTTGATCTCCCCAGCCCGGCGCACCATCTGCAACGCGATCGGTACGGCGTGGACCGCCGCGCTGGCCACGGGCGCGGGCAGACCGGCCGGGATCGGCACCGCGTTGCGCTCGGGCACCACGACCAGGTCGGCCGCACCACCCGGCCGGTGCACCCCGACCACCTCTTGACGAGGACAACGAGCCTCGGCGCCGGCGAGGCACCAGCGGCACGTACCGCACGGGATGTTGGGTTTCACCACCACCCTCGTACCGACCCGCTCGGCTTCGACGCCGTGGCCGACGGCGACGATCCGACCGGCCGGATCGATGCCGACCCGCAACGGAAGCCGGGCCGCTGCCCCCGGCCCCTGACCGGACAGGGCGCCCAGGTCAAGATGGTTGGCGCCGACGGCATGCACCCGGATCAGCACCTCACCGGCTCCCGGCACCGGCCGCGGGACGTCTTCGATCCGCAGCCCGGTGGGTCCGGTGCCGAGCCGGCGAGCCTGAACCGCGCGCATACCGGTCACGGCCGGCGGTCGAGGCCGAGGTCTTCCTGGGCCCGGTGCAGCTGGGTCAGGTCGGTATAGGTGTCGAACTCAGGTATCTCCTCCAGCTGATGCTCCATCGACTCCTCCACACCGGTGACGTTCAGGCCCATGTCCGCGTCGTAGAGCCGGGGCCCCTCGGCGTAGATGGCTGGATCGCGTTCTTCGTCGCTGATGGAGAAACCCTTCTCCTCCATCATCGACTGGACGTATTCCTGATTGTCCAGGTCGAGGAAGTCCGCCGTCCCCTTCATCGTCGCGCGGAGGAAACGTGCCAGCGTATTCGGGTTTTTGGCGATCCACGACGCCGACGCCGCGATGGAGTCGTTCGGCCACTCTTTCCATTCGTCGACGACGAGATGTCCGCCGACGGCCTCGATCCGGGGCACGTGCCGCGGGAAGAGGGGGGTCATGGCCACCTTGCCGGTGACGAACTGCTCCACCCACGCATTGGAGAACCCGGGTGGGAAGACCGCGTGGTGGTCGATGGTGTCGAGGTCGAAGCCGTTCTCGGCCAGCAACTCCAGCCGGATGTCGATGCTCGGCGTCCCCGGCCCGTCGCCCAGGATCACCTCTTTGCCGCGGAGGTCCTCCACCGAGGTGATGTCCTCCGCCGCGGCGATGAGGAACGGTTCCCGGTTCCGGTAGCCAGCGACGATCTTCAGATCCGTGCCGGCCATGGAGGCGTCGGCGATGTCCACCGTGCTGTCGATGCCGATGTCCAGGTTGCCGCCGATCAGCCCTTCGAGAATGGACTGAGCGTCGATGATCTCGATCTCCAGGCCTTCGTCGGCGTAGTAGCCACGGTCGAGCGCGATCTGCACGGGTGCCTGGCTGTCGAGGTTGGGGGCGGACAACGCGACCTGGAGTTTGGTCTTCTCCGGCTCCCCGATGGGACCGGTCGCGTCCACCGGTTCGGCCTGGGCGTCGTCGCCGCCTCCACCACACGCGGCCAGAACCAGCGCCCCGGCGGCGAACACCACCGTCAACGTCTTCTTCATTGTCGTCTCCTGTCGCGTAGCTGCGATTGATCCGGAGTACTGCGGGTTCAGCTCTGCGGGGCGCCTTCCACGTACCAGGAGGCGAACACCCGTTTGGCCAGGTTGACCAGGGCCATGCCGACCAGGGCGATCGCCACGAGGAGGAATGTGACACCCACGGCCGCGTCGAGCTCGAACTCGCCGGACTTGCGGTAGATCAGGAAGCCGAGACCTTGACTTCCACCGATGAACTCACCGATCACCACACCGATCATGGAACGGGCCACACCCATCCGGATGCCGGTGAGGATAAGCGGCAGCGCCGCCCAGAGTTGCACCTTGAAAAACACGTCGACCGGACCAGCTCCGTACACGCGAGCTGCCTTGACGAGTGACCGGTCGACGCCACGGATACCGTCCATCGTGTTGATGGCAATGGGGAACACCGCCATCAGGAACACGATGAAGATCTTCGGGCCGGAACCGAATCCCATCCAGAGCACGAGTAATGGCTGGAACGCGATTCGCGGCATCGAGTACATCGCCCAGAACGGCGGGCCGCCGATGTCATAGGCCCAGCGGGACGATCCGAGCAGTAGGCCCACCGGCACCCCTACCACCACTGCCAGCACGAACCCCACGGCCGCGTTGCTGGCGCTGTAGGTGAGGTGCCCCATGAGGTCACCGGTCTGGTAAAGGTCGCTCAGGGCTCGGATGACGTCACCCGGCGCCGGGACGAACCGGCGATCCCACACACCGATCATGCCCTGGATCACGTGCCAGATCAGGAGGAGAGCAAGCACTTCGGCCAGTACGGCGAACTTCCACGTGAACGGCGCTAGGACACGCGATAACGTCGGCGGCCTGGGACGGGTCCTGGACGCCTGGACGGTCTCAGCCATGGGTACCCGAATTCCGCCACCGGCCGACGCGCTGTTCCACGGCGTCGAGGAGGCTGACGAGGACGACGGACAAGATCACGAACACCACGACGACGGCGATGGTCTGGTCGGTACGGAACCGAGCTACCGACGTGACGATCATCGCCCCGAGCCCAGTCGGGGAGCCGATCATCTCGCCAACCAGCAACCCGATCAGGCTGGTGGGGATCGCCATCCGCAGGCCACCGATGGCGTACGGCAATGTCCACGGCAGCCGCACCTTGCGGTACAGCTCCGTACGGCCGGCTCCGAACACTCTGCCGGCACGCAGCAGCGAGCTATCGACGCCGGACACACCGGTAGCGGTGTTCAGCGCCACCGGGACCACCGTGCTGATGAAGACGAGGACGATGATCGGCATTGCGCCGAAGCCGAACCAGGCGGTGATGATCGGTTGCAGGGCGATCAGCGGGGTGGCCCAGGCGGCCCACAACAACGGCATGGACAGCCGGTGGACCGTCGCGATGCTGCCAACCAGCAGCCCGAGCAGGATGCCCAGGGCGCCGCCGGCGACGTAGCCGAAGAACCAGTTCTGCGCGCTCAGCCGCAGGTTGGCCAGGAGTTCGCCGCTGGCCCACAGCTCCCGGGCGGCCGACAACACCTCACCGGGCGGCGGCAGGAACAGCGGCTGCACGAGTTCGGCCACGTTGACGACGAATTCCCAGGCCAGGACGATAACGACGAGGTCGATCACCGCGAACAGAGGCCGCCGCCAGCGCTCGAACAGACGTTGTCGGACCGGGACCTTGCGGTGCCGGCGCTCAATGGCGACGGGTGCGACGCTGGACGCGCTCATGACCCGGCCACCCCTCGCGACGCCGAGCGAGCGTCGCCTTGCAACACACCCCACAGGTGGTCGCGCAGCTCGACGAAGCCCGGCTGCGCCATGACACCTTGCTCGGACCGGGGCCGGGGCAGATCCACTGGAAGGATCTCCAGGACCCGGCCCGGGTGGGCTCCGAACACGGCGACCCGGTCTCCCAGCACGATGGCCTCGTCGATGCTGTGGGTGATGAATACGACGGTTTTGCCGGTGGCGGTGATGACCCGTTCCAGTTCGGCCCGCATGACCTCACGGGTCAGCGCGTCGACAGCGCCCAGCGGCTCGTCCATGAGGAGGATCCGCGGCTCGGCGACCAACGCGCGGGCCAGACCGACCCGCTGCTGCATGCCGCCGGACAGCTCGCGCGGGTAGGAGTCTTCGAAGCCGTCGAGCCCGACGAGCCGGATGGCGTCGGCCACCTGGGCACGCCAGTCCGCCCGGCGGCGTCCCGGCTGCATCTCCAGTCCGAACCGGATGTTGTCGACGACGGTCCGCCAGGGCAGCAACGCATAGTCCTGGAAGACGACGGCCCGGTCCGGGCCAGGGCCGGTGACCCGTCGCCCGTCGATCAGCACCTCACCCTCGGTGGGCTGGACCAACCCAGCGATGGTGTTCATGACGGTGGTCTTGCCACACCCGCTGGAGCCGAGCACGGTGAGGAACTCGCCCTCGTGGACATCCAGGTTGACGTCGGCGACGGCCATCAACCAGCTGTTGGTCCGCGACACGCGGTATTCGACGGACAGGTCCCGCACGCTGATCAGGGGGACGACCGGCGCCGGCTCCAGCGGCGCGGCAGGCTCCGCGTCGGGCGTAGTGCCTGGACGGTGGTCAGTAGGCATCGGCATGGCGGCTCCGGCCTTTCATTCGGGTCAGCGGTGAACCTCAAGCTCAGCAGTTCGGTCGTTCCGGGTGTGGGCTACCATATTTGCCGAACCGGTTGAGGTCAATGGCTCAGCCGAATTGATACCAACGGCGCCTCTCGACATACGGACCATCACTCACCGCTCACAACACTTAGCATGACGTTTACCAGCTAATATGCCTGACATCGCGACCCACGAAGGCCAAGAAGGCGGTCGCGTTGGAGTGGAACCGGTCAGGATCTTCTGGCATACCAATTGATCATAGTGGTCGAATTACCCCCTCCGAAACAGATGCGGTTGACAGATTTGGGATCCCAAATTAAGACTAGGAGTCCCAGGCTGGCCTCACCCGGATCCTGCGCGGCACGCACCAGACCGCGGTGTGGCAGCACCAGACCGCGGTGCCGTCACCGGGATCGCGCCAGTGCACCACTCGATCGACAAGGACGGTGACATGCGCACTGACAGCGTCACGTGGTTCAGCGAAGGCACCCGGATCAGCGGGTTGTTCCGCCGGCCCGACTCCATTTCCGGGCCGGTCCCGGCCATCGTCCAAGGCCCCGGCTGGCTCGGGTTGAAGGACGCCAAGCTCTACGTCAGGTATCACGAAGCGCTGACCAACGCCGGATACGCCGTACTCATCTTCGACTATCGCGGATTCGGCGACTCCGACGGCGACCGCGGGGTCATCTCCCCCGCCGCCCAGCTCGCCGACCTGCGCAACGCGGTCACCTACCTCACCACCCGCGACGACGTCGTCGCCGACGCCATCGGTGTGTTCGGCAGCGGCGGAACCGGCGGCGGCAACGCGGTGCTCCTGGCCGCTGCCGACCCACGGGTGAAGGCGGCCGTCAGTCAACTGCCGGTGGCCGACGGTGCGGACTGGCTGCACCGGATGCGCAGCGAATACGAATGGCTGGAGTTCCTTGCCGCCCTCGACGAAGACCGGGCACAGCGAGTGCTGACCGGCACCGGACGTCTAGTGCACCCCCGCGAGGAAATCATGGTGCCGACCGCCGAGCGACGCAGCACCAAGGTCAAGTCGGACGTGGACGGCAAGATCCCCACGTCCGTTCCCTTGGCCTGCGCCGAAGAGATCATCGCCTACCGCCCGGTCGACGCCGCCGGGACTCTGACCACCCCCCTGATGGTGATTGGGGTAGAGAACGACGCCACCACACCAACCGACCACGCCGAAGCGGTCTATGCCGCCGCCGGTGGCCCCAAGTCGTTGATCATGCAGCGGCATACCAGCCACTACGCCGCCTACGACCGCTACTGGACCGCCGTCACCCCCCGGATCGTGTCCTGGTTCGATCGCTGGCTTCGCCCGGCCGACGTCGTCGTCCGCACCACCACCCCTGACACCGGTGGTGCCGAGCACACCGAAAACCTGGAGGTTCCCGCATGAGCATCGACCTGCGCATCACCGGCGGCACCGTCGTCACACCCACCGGCACGATCACCGCCGACGTCCTCGTAGCCGATGGCCGGATCACCGGACTGATCAGCCCGGATACCCCTGTCGCCGACGCCAGGCGCACCGTCGACGCCACCGGGAAGCTGGTCCTCCCAGGCATGGTGGACGTCCACGTACACACCCGAGAGCCGGGATTCACCCACAAGGAAGACATCCACACCACCACGCTGCAAGCGGCGGCCGGCGGTGTCACCACGATCTACGGGATGCCCAACCTGAACCCACCCACCACGACGGCCAAACATCTTCAGGACGTCCTGGACATGTACGCGGCCAGCAGCATCGTCGATTACAACCACAACCCCGCGGCCACCGTCGCCGACGAGATCGAGCCGATGGTGGCGCTCGGGGTCAACTCGTTCAAGATCTACATGGTGGTCGACACCGGCCGCACCTACCCACACCCGGCCGGCACCGGCATGCACGGGCACGGTGACCTGCTGCGGATGATGGACACCATCGCCGCCACCGGCACACGTTTCATCATCCACCCACACGACCAGCACCTCATGGATTACATCGAGGGTGAATACCTCGCCCGCGGCGACAACACACCACAGGGTTACGCGCAGGCCTACGCCGCGCGCAACGGGGTCATCTGGGACACCGCTATCGAGGTGGTGCTGCGGCTGGCCGAGGCCTCGGGCTGCAAGATCCATCTGGCGCACATGCAAACTCGCCGGTCGGTGGAAGCGGTCCAAGCCGCCCGGGCCCGTGGCGTGGACGTTACCTGCGAGGTCAACCACTGGCTGCCGTTCCTGTCCACCTGGGACGACGTCGAGCGGCTCGGGCCGTACGCACTTTCCTACTGGGTTCCCGACGACGCCCGGGCTGCCATCTGGGACGCCCTGCGCGACGGAACCATCGACATCTTCGCCTCCGACCACGCTCCACACACCCGGGAGGAGAAGGAGATCGGGTGGACAGAGATGTGGAGCGCACACACCGGCACCCCCGGGATCCAGTACTTCTATCCGTTGGCGCTGGACGCGGTGAACACCGGCCAGCTCACCCTGCAACGCGTCGTCGACCTCGTCGCCACCAAACCCGCCGAACACTTCGGGCTGGAAGGCACCAAGGGCCGGCTGCTTCCCGGCCACGACGCCGACATCGTCATCGCCGATATGGACGCCCCTTGGATCATCAGTGACTCGGGAGCCCTGTCCAAGATCGGCTGGACATGTTACGACGGCCGGTCGTGCAGCGTCCGCATCGAGCGCACCTTCGTACGCGGCACCGAGGTCTACGCCGACGGCGAGGTCACCGGCCGCCCTGGCCATGGACAACTCGCCCGCGGCCGCTGACCCCGCCGTCAACCCCTGGCTGCTACTGGCCCCCTGCACCCTGACGAACCAAGGAGACACCGGATGAAGTTCGGACTGTTGTTGCCCCACTTCGGGGAACACGCCTCGCGCGAGAAGATACTCGAGGGTTCCAAACGAGCCGAGGAGGTCGGCTTCGACTCGGTCTGGGTCCGCGACCACCTCGTCTTCGAGCCCCACGGCGAGATGGAGAAGCCCAACCGCGAGTTCTACGACGCGCTGACCACGTTGACCGCCATCGGGGCTGTCACCGACCGGATCATGCTCGGGACCGGGTCGCTGATCCCGTTCCGGCACCCCTTGGTGACCGCACTCATGGCGGGCACCATCACGCAGTTGGTGGGCCCGCGGCTGATCCTCGGGTTCGGCGCGGGTACGTTCGACCACGAGTTCGAGGCGATCGGCTGGGGCGATCGCGACCGCGTGGAACTCGTGCGGTCCAACGCCGAGATCCTGCGTCGTGTCTTCGAGTCGAACCACGTCGACTACAGCGACGCGAATTTCACCTTCAGCGACATCTCGATCGAGCCCAAACCGGTTGGTGGCCGGGTGCCGTTCTGGTACTGCGGGGCTACTCCGCGATCGGCCCGGCTTGCCGTGGAGTTCTGCGACGGCTGGATGCCCGGCCGGATCTCGCTGCTGACCATGGCCAAGCGGATCGAGACGATGCGCGAGCTATCGGCGGAGCAGGACCGGCCGATGCCGACCGTCGCGGTTATCCCGCCGACATCGGTGGAAGAGACCCGCGAAGAGGCCCTGGAGCACGTGAACATCCCCGGGCTGCTGGCCTGGGCGAACAAATCCAAGTTCGCGGTCAAGCCGCCGTCGGGTTCGTTCGAGACAGTGGAGGACCTGGAGGGCCAGCTGATCGCGGGTTCACCGGACGAGGTGGTGGCCGAGGTGGAGAAGTTCCGGGCGCTGGGCGTCGAGCACCTGGTGTTCGATTTCCGGTTCAAGTTCGACCGCTGGTTCGAGCAGATCGAGCTGCTCGGTGCCGAGGTCCTGCCCAAGCTCCGCTGACCCGACCCAGACACATCCCGTGATCATCAGCAGCTTCCAGCCCCCTCCCGGTGATCGTCATCAGCTTTCGGTCGCGATTCAGCGCACAAACCCGGCAACGATCACCCCAGAGCGACATGATTCTGCTGACGATCACCAACGACGAGATTGGGTGATCATCTATGGCACGCACCACCATCGGCTACGCCGCGATGCTCGAACAGTTCCATCCGACCGACGTGGTCCGCTACAGCGCCCTGGCTGAGCAGCACGGCTTCACCGGAGTGATGGCCGCCGACCACTTTCAGCCGTGGGTGCCGCAGCAAGGCCACGCTCCTTTCGTCTGGAACGTGCTGACCGCCCTCGGCGAACAGACCTCTGGTGACCTGGGGCCCGGTGTCACCTGCCCGTCGTTCCGCTTCCACCCGGCCATCGTGGCGCAAGCGTCGGCCACGCTGGAGGCGATGTATCCGGGCCGGCATTGGCTTGGCCTCGGCTCGGGCGAGGCGCTCAACGAACACGTCGTCGGCGGGTATTGGCCACAGGCGCCGGAGCGGATCCGGATGATGTTCGAGGCCATCGAGGTGATCCAGAAGCTGTTCACCGGCGCCGACGTCAAACACGAGGGCACATACTTCAAGCTCGAGAAGACCCGGCTCTGGACGATGCCGGAGACCGCGCCGCCCATCTACATCGCCACGGCCGGACCGGTCACGGCCAAACGCACCGGCAAGGTCGCCGACGGCATCATCACCGTCGGCGCACCGTTGGAGAAGATCAGCGGGATATTCGCGAAGTTCGAGGAAGGTGCCCGCGAGGCCGGCAAGGATCCGGACACCATGCCGCGGATCCTTCAGCTACACCTCTCGTGGGCGCCCACCGACGAGGAAGCGCTGGCCAACGCCATGAGCGAGTGGCCCAACGGCGGCATGAAGTTTCCCAAACAGGACATCCGCTCACCGTTCGATTTCCAGCAGATGGCGAAGCTCGTCCGCCCCGAGGACTTCGACGGTCGGATGCTCATCTCCAGCGATCCCGATGCGCACCGCCAGGAGATCCAGCGGTTCCTGGACCTCGGGATCGACCGGTTGTACCTGCACAACGTCGGGCGCAACCAGGAGGAATGGATCAAGGTATTCGGCGCCGAAGTCCTACCAAAACTGGTCAGCTAACCACCCTTCGGTTCTTTCTCCCCATGATCATTGGCTTTTGACTACCGAATTCGGTAGTCAAAAGCCAACGATCATGGGGAGAGGGCGAGAGGCTAGAACAGTTGCTCCAGCACCTGGGCGACGCCGTCGTCATCGTTGGCGGCACAGCGGTAGCCGGCCGCGGCGACGGCATCGGGGTGCGCGTTCTCCATGGCGTACGACCGTCCCGCCCATTCGAGCATGAGGATGTCGTTGGGCATGTCCCCGAAGGCCACTACCTCGTCGGCGGTGATGCCCCGCTCGGCGCAGTAGGCGGCCAGCGCCGACGCCTTGGAGATACCCAGTTTGCTGATCTCCAGGAGGGCCGAGCCCTCGGAGTAGGTAGCGGTCGCGAGGTCACCGATAGCAGCGGTACCTTTGCTGACGAACTCCACCGGGTCGATCTCCTCATGCCGCGCGATCAGCTTGGCGACCGGCTCGGCCAGCAGGTAGGCAAGTTCGGCTTCCAGCGCGCTCTCCGGCAGAGCCCAGCGATTGCGGAACGCCGGTTCCTTGCCATAGACGAGCTCCCGCTCCATCGCGAAGGCAACACCGGGCACGGCATTCCGCAACGCCTGGGCCACCTCCATGGCCACCTCGGATTCCAGGCCGTGCTGTTCGATGATTCGTCGCTGATGGACGTCGTAGACCAGAGCGCCGTTGGCGGCGATCGCCACCCCAGACGCCGCGACGACGTCAGCCAGCGGATCCAGCCAGCGGGGCGGGCGACCGGTGACGAACAGCACGTCAGCACCGGACTCCTCGGCCAATCGCAACGCCGCCCGGGTCCGGGGTGCGACACTGCCGTCGCTGCGTAGCAGGGTTCCGTCGAGGTCGGTGGCAACAACACGGGGAGGGGAGGAATCAGGCGGCACCGGTCTATTCTCTCAGCTTGTCGTTTCGACGCCTGGCGGTCCCCTGGGCCGGGCCGCCACCCCCTAATCTCCGGTGATCGTCGTCATGATCATGTCGTTATAGCGACATGATCATGACGACGATCACCGGAGATTGGGGGGACGCGCATACTCAATCTGGGGATGGCACCGTGAGCCCGGATTGGATGGCGAAAACCACCAACTGGGCGCGGTCGCGGGCGTTCAGCTTCACCATCGCCCGGCTGACGTGGGTGCGGACTGTTGCTGGGCTCACCACCAGATCAGCGGCGATCTCGTCGTTGGATCGGCCAGTGGCCACCCACGCCATGATCTCCCGTTCACGTTCGGTCAGCCGGTGCAGCTCCGGGTGGGACACCGGAGCGGCTGTCCCGTGTCCGCTGAACCGGTCGATGACCCGGCGCGTCACCGACGGCGACAGCAACGACGCTCCATCGGCGACGACCCGCACGGCCTGCAGCAGTTCTTCTGGTGCGGCATCCTTCAGAACGAACCCACTCGCGCCGCCCCGCAAAGCGTCGAAGACATACTCGTCTAGTTCAAACGTCGTGAGCATGACGACGCGAACGGCGCGCAGAGCGGGATCGCCGGTGATCTCACGCAGCGCCGCAAGTCCGTCGAGCCCCGGCATCCTGATGTCCATCAGGACGACGTCCGGTACGTGCTCGCGCACCACGCCGATACCGGCCCGGCCGTCGGCGGCTTCTCCGACCAGTTCGATGTCGACCTCGGACTCGAGCAGGGTACGTAGGCCCATCCGCACCAGCGCTTGGTCGTCGACGACAGCTACCCGGATCACGGAGGTGATCCTGTCACTTCGCCCGGCTCCGCGTCGGGCTGGGCGTCTGAGGCACCGCGGGTGGTCCGCGCCTTGGTCGCCGTCTCTCCAAGTGAACCGGGCGGCAGTGGCAGCCTGGCTCGGACGGTGAACCCACCATTTGGGGCTGGTCCGGCGCTCAGTTCCCCGTTGAGCTTGGCGGCCCGGCTTCGCATCCCACTGATCCCCATGCCGGACGACGGTTCACCCGTCGACGCCGCCGTACCGTCATCGCTGACGTCGACGTGAACCGCGCCCAGCTCGATCCACACCCTGACCGACGCGTGCCGCGCCGCACCATGCCGGAGTGTGTTGGTGAGCGATTCCTGGACGATGTGGTGCACTCCCTGATCGATCTCGGCGGGCAACTCAGCCACCTGAACGTCGATCTCGACGGCCAGCCCACCGGCCCGGACCCGCTCGGCGAGCACCGCGAGGTCACCCACACCTGAAGCCGGCCGCCGCGGGGCCGCGCTGCCGTCGGTACCGGCGTCGGGAGAGCGCAACACCTGGAGTTCAGCTCGGAGGCTGTCCAACGATTGCCGGCTGGCGTCGCGAATGGCCTCCAGAGACGCCCGCACTTTCCCGGGTTCCCGGTCGAGCACATGCAGGGCAACCCCGGCTTGCATGGCGATCACGGCGAGGCCATGCCCGACCGAGTCATGGAGCTCCTGCGCCATACGCAGACGTTCCTCCGACACGGCGCGGCGGGCGTGGGCGGCCCGGAGCCCCGCCTCGGACTCCTGGCGTATCCGGAGCGCCGCGCCGATCGCGGTGGGGGCGGCGATAACCAGCACCGTCGCACCGGCTCCGGCCAGATGCTCTAGAGCGTCCCCACTAAACACCTCTGCGCCGAATCGCACGCCACCGGCGGTGATGGCAGCCAGGCACAACGCCGCGTTCCACGTCACCGCACGCCGGACGGGCCATGCGTGGGCAACGCCGAAGGCGGCTAGGGGCAGCGCCACCAGGATCGGCCCGAACGGGTAGCCGACCAGCAGGTAGGTGACGACCGCGGCACCGGCAACCAACAGCGTCACCTCGGGCCGACGACGATGCGCCGCCATTGCCGCGGCGGCGACGATCACCAGTAGGTAGGCGCCGACATCGGGCGCCCGGCTCCAATCGACCTGATCCGCACCGGCGGGGCGAGTGCCGAACATCCCCGGCACCAGGACACACGGCACCGGCCAAAGGTCTCGCCCCCAGCGTTTGCGGAGATCACCCAACCGGTCTGCCACAGCGTCGAGCATAGGCACGCGGTCCGGGGCGCCGCGTCCGTTGTCACGCGTACGCCGGCTACGCCCTCCTGCGTATGCCACGAGCCGACCTCCGGCGGACGACGGATGACGACACCAACGACCAGGCTCTTTGCCATGAACGAGACGATCGTCACCACCAACCGGTTGACCAAGCGGTACGGCTCACACACGGCCGTCGACGCCGTCAGCCTGACCGTCCATCGAGGTGAGGTCTACGGATTCCTCGGCCCCAACGGTGCAGGAAAGACGACCACCCTCCGGATGCTGCTCGGACTGGCCCGGCCCAGCAGCGGCTCGGCAACGGTCCTGGGGCGGGCACCAGGCAGTCCGGACGCCGTGCACCACACTGGAGCGCTCATCGAGGGCCCGGGGTTCTTCCCCTACCTCTCGGGGCGCAACAACCTGCGGGTGATGGCTCGATTCCAAGGCTTAGACGACGCCGACGCCGACGCGGCGCTGGCCCGGGTCGATCTCGCAAGCCGCGGTAGCGACCCGTTCCGGTCCTATTCGCTCGGGATGAAGCAGCGGCTCGGCGTGGCCGCGGCCCTGCTCGGTGAACCCGACCTCTTGGTCCTGGACGAACCGACCAACGGACTGGACCCGGCCGGGATGGCCGACATGCGGACGCTGATCGTGAATCTCGCGAGGGATGGCCACACGGTGCTGCTGTCGAGCCATCTCCTGGCCGAAGTGCAAGACATCTGCGATCGGATCGGAGTGATCTCCGGGGGGCGCCTCGTCACCGAGAGCACGGTCGCCGACCTCCGTGGGCGCAGCGCTTTGCTCGTCCGTGCCGAACCGGTCGACGTCGCGCTCGCCGTCGCCATGAAGGTAGCCGGGGACGATGCCGCCCACCTGCTCGACGGCGGCGGGTTACGCGTCGACGCTCCCGCCGCCGCGGCGCCCCGGCTGACCCGCGACCTGGTGACGGCCGGAGCCGACGTACTAGAGATTCGACCGGCCGAACGCTCCCTCGAAGACGTCTTCTTCGAGATCACCGACGCCGACCCGGTCGGCCGCTCATCCACCGAGGAGTCCTGACCAATGGACCAGACACTCAACTCCCCGCACCCAACAGGGAGCCCCGCACGATCCGACGCCCCTGCGCAGTCCGCGTCGGCGGCCTTGGCCCGCAGTACTCGAGCCGAGCTGTTCAGGCTGTCCCGCTGGCCCGTGTTGTGGGTCCTCGTCGGGGTGTGGCTGGTGTTGAATCTCCTGTTCGCCTACGTGTTCTCTTACCTCGCCTATCGCAGTGGATCGGGCGCGTTCGGCACCGCCGACGTGGCACCCGATCGGCTACTAGCCGATCTGGCCCCCGAGGCGATCCCGCGGTTGCTGACCAACGGTATGCCGATGTTCGGCGGCGCGATCATGCTCATCCTGGGCGCGCTGGCCACCGGCAGCGGTTATGGCTGGGGCACCTGGAAGACCGCGGCGTTGCAGGGACCGGGCCGGCCGGCGACGATGGGCGGCACGTTGCTCTCACTGGCCGTGGTGGTCGTGGGGGTTGTCGCCGCGACCTTCGTCACCGACCTCGGCTCCGCCGTGCTGATCAGTAGCGTGGAGTCGCAGACGCTGGCCTGGCCGGAGCTCGCGGACACCGCCCGAGCTCTGGGCGGCAGCCTGTTGATCTTCGCCATGTGGACGGCCGCGGGGGCGATGATCGGTGTGGTGACCCGCAGCCCGGCCGTCGGCGTGGGGCTGGGGCTGGTGTGGGCGTTGGCGGTGGAGAACCTCCTGCGGGGCGTGGCGGGGGTGCTGGACGGACTGGAGTACGTCACCGACCTCCTACCGGGCACCGCGGCTGGCTCGATGGCGGGGGCGCTGGGCGGCATGGATACCGCCGACGGGGACGGCGCTCCCGGTGTTCTGACGGTCCTCGACGGTGGGCCGGCCGCCCTCCTGCTCGCCGGCTACGCCGTCGTGGCCGCCGTGGTGACCGTCGCGCTGGCCTCCCGCCGCGACGTGGAGTGACCTCATCACCCGCCCTTCTCTCCCATGATCATGAACACTTTGCCGTGTCATGACACGGCAAAGTGTTCATGATCATGGGAGAGAAGGGGTTCTCTTGGTCTAGACCTTTACAGGCAGCAATATCTGCGGCAACCTCGACGGCACACGGCAGATCGGAGACCGTCATGAAACGTTCCCGCCGCTCTGGCCACCCGGTCGTCGCTCCAAAGCTCACGCCGGGCGATGACCGCTCGGCTTTCACCCCGCGGCGTCCGAGGATGCGTGAACTCTTCGCCGCCCTCGGTACCGCGGTCCTCGTGGCGGCCTTGCTGGCCATGCCTACCTCGGCCGCGCACGCCAACCCGGACCCGTCGAACATCCGCCTCGACCGGGTCGACACCGACCCGGCACTGCTCGACGAGCTGGGCCTCGAGCTTGGCCGCTCGACCGTCGCCGACGTCCTGGCCACCACCAACCGCACCGCGCGAGCATGCACCCCCTCCGTCAAATACCGTGCGGCTTCGTTCTGCTGGGACCCCGGCGACAGTTCGGTCCAATTCTGGATGCCGCAGGGCATCACCACCACTGGCGACGCCTCCGCCGACGGCCGGTGGCAGGGCCACGAGGCACTCCTCGCCGCGTGGTACGACAAAGACAGTGGCCGCGACATGGGGGTGCGGATCAGCTTCGTCGACATGGCCAATCGCACCACGCCGGAGTATCGGCACGTCCTCCTGGTAGAACCCCGCTGGGAGAACGGCCAGGCCACATACGGTCCGGTCCGGGCGCATGCGGGCGGCATCGTCTGGTATGGCGACCACCTGTATGTCAACAACACGTTCAACGGGTTACGCGTGTTCGACATGAACAGCCTTATGCGGGTATCCACTGGTGACAACACCAAGATGGGCAGGCAACCAGACGGCAGCTACCACGCCCACAACTACCTCTGGGTGCTCCCCCAAACGGCGCACTACCGTCCCAGCACCACCGGTGGAGAAGCCCGCTTCCGCTATTCGCAGACCTCCCTCGACCGCACCACCAGCCCACACAGCTTGCTGGTGAGCGAGTACGGAAACCCCGGCGCCGGGACGAGGATGGCGCGATTCAACCTCAACCAGAGCACTCATCACATCGCGGCCGACCAAGACGGCTATGCCCGCGCCGACTGGGCGTACACGGTCGGCATCCGAGGCATGCAGGGAGCCGTGTCGGTCAACGGCAAGTTCCATATCCATCGAAGCAACGGTGCTTCCACCCGTGGTGACGTGTTCATCTGGCGCCCCGGCAGCTACGCCACGCAGCACACCGGGGCGGTCCCGATCGGTCCGGAGGACGTCAGCTACTGGCCTCAGTACGGACAGGTGTGGTCGCAGAGCGAGTACCCGAACCTGCGTTACGTCTACGCCTCACGAGAGGCCTCCTGGTAACCCGCCACCCCACTCGACCTCCCGGTGATCATTGGCTTTTGACTACCGGATCCGGTAGTCAAAAGCCAATGATCACCGGGAGGGTACGCTGTGCGATGCACGCGCACCACACAAGGGGGTTTCATGAGGTTCGGCGTTCTGGGCCCACTAGCGGTCCATGACGACGCCGGGCAACTCGTGCGCGTGACGTCGGTCAAACAACGGGCGCTGCTCGCGGCGCTGCTGGCTGCTCGCAACACCCGGGTCTCAACGGACCAACTCGTCGAGATCCTGTGGGACGGGCAACCTCCGTCGTCCGCCCGGAAGAACATCCAGGCCTACGTCCATCGGCTGCGCCGTCTGCTGGGCGAGGCCCGCATCGTCCATGACCGCGCCGGCTACGAGCTGATCGTCAAACCCGACGAGACCGACGACGAACAGTTCGAGCAGCTGGCCGACGCCGGGCGGCACACCCTGGAGGCAGGCGCCGGTGCCGAGGCAGCCGGCCTGCTCAATTCCGCCTTGGCTCTGTGGCGCGGCTCCACCGCCTACGCCGACGTCGATCAAGTGGAGATGATCCGGGTTGAGGCGGCCCGGCTCGCCGAACTGCGCCAGGTGGTGTTGGAGCTACGCATCGACGCCGATCTTAGTCTCGGCCATCACTCCCGGTTGATCCCCGAGCTCACCACTCTCGTCGCCTCCTACCCGTTGCGTCAGCGGCTGTATGCCCAGCTCATGCTGGCCCTTTACCGCTCCGGTCGCACGGCTGAGGCGCTCGAGATCTACCACCAGGCACGCACCACCATGGTCAACGAGCTAGGCCTGGAACCCGGCAACGAGCTGCGGGAGCTCGAACAGGCCATCATCGAGGGCGGCGCTGGCCTGGAAGTCCCTGCCGCGCACGAGGACGGCCCGGTGCCGCCGGCCGAGCTCCCGGCTATCGATGCGTCTTTCACGGGCCGGCACCACGAGCTCGACCTGATCACTGGCTGGCTCAAGGACATGGCCACCAACGACTTCCCGACCGCGGTCGCCATCAATGGCCCTGGTGGGATCGGCAAGTCGGCCCTGGCTTTGCGGGCCACCCACGCGGTCGCTGGCGACTTCCCCGACGGGCAGCTCTACGTCAACCTGTACGGGGCCACCCCCGGCCTCGATCCACTCGACCCGTACACGGTGCTCGCCCGGTTCCTCCGTTCGCTCGGCGTGGAGGAGAGCAAGATCCCAGCCGACCAGGATGGCGCGGCCACTCTCTTCAGGTCCACCATCGCCACCCGTCGGGTGCTCATCGTGTTGGACGACGCACACAACGCCGCCCAGGTCCGGTCGTTGTTGCCGGGGCCACGTTCGGGTTGTGCCGTCCTCGTCACCAGCCGTCGGGTGCTGGCCACGATCGGCGGTGCCCGGCACGTGTCACTCGACACCCTCCCGCCGGCCGATGCGTTGGAGCTACTCGCCCGGCTCGTCGGCTCCGAGCGGGTCAACGCCGAACCAGCGGCCGCGGCCGCGATCGTGGGACTGTGTGGCCATCTACCTCTCGCCGTGCGCATCGCTGGAGCCCGAGTCACCTCACGCCCCGACTGGAGCCTGTCCGCGCTGCGTATGCGGCTGGACAACTCACATGGACGGCTCGACGAACTCCAGCACGACGACCTAGCCGTGCGCACTAGCTATGACGTCGCCTTTCATGAGCTACCGCGCAGCGCCGCCGAGATGTTCACCTACCTCGGACTAGTCGACCTGCACGACATCGGCATCGACTCGGCCGCAGCCCTGGCCAACCGGCCCATCGAGCAGGTCCGGCGCGACCTCGACCATCTCGTCGAGACACAACTACTGACGGCCACCCGGGACGAGCGGTACACCCTGCACGACCTCATTCGGCTGTACGCCCGTGAACAGGCAGCGGCCACCATCGACGGTTCCGACCGACGCGCCGCGATCCGGCGGTTACTCCACCACTACCTCGCCACGGCGCGTAATGCCGCGCGCACCGGGTTTTCGTGGTCGCAGCGACGGGCTGCTGTGGGCCCCGCAACCTCCACCCTCACCAGCGCGGGTGTCTACCTGAGTGGAGGCGCCGCCGCGGCTCGATGGGTGCGCGACGAAGCGGACAACCTCACCGCGGTGGCCCACCACGCCGCTAGCCTCCCCGGAGATGGCCAGACGCTGCTGGTTGGGCTGGCCGCGGCGCTGCATCACCCGCTCCGCAACCAAGACCGATGGAGCGACAGCATCACCATCGACCAGCTGGCGCTGGAGTCAGCCGATGCCGTCGACGACGCATGGCGTGCTCAGGTTCACTGCGATCTTGGTGAAGGTTTAGCCCAGCTGTACCAATTCACCGAGGGCCGGCATCACTGCCAGGAGGCGCTACGTATCTACCGGGATCTGGGCGACCGCCGCGGCGAGGCTGAGGTGCTCGGGCTGCTCGGCTTCCTGTCTCGCCAGTCCGACAGCTTGGACGAGGCTATCGAGCATCACGAACAGGCGCTGGCGATCTACCGCGACATCGAGGACAGCAAGGGTGAAGCGCTGATCCTCACCGACCTGGGCATCGTCTACCACCTGGCCGGCCGTTTGGATGCCGCGATCGCCTCACACGAACGTGCACTGGAGACGAGCAGCAACTTCCACCTGCGGGGTATTACGCTCTCCCGGCTGGGACGGGCGCACCGCGACGCGGGTTGCCTGGAACGAGCCCTCGACCGGCTGGAGCAGGCGCTGACCATTTTCCGGTCCGGAAGTTACAGCATCGATCAGGCGCTGACGCACTGGTTGTGTGGTGACGTACTGCACGCGATGGGCCAGGATGACGACGCACGTTCGCACTGGCGGCGGTCGCTGGACGTGTTGTGTGAGATCGGGGCGATGACACCCGACGAGGCGGCGGTGGTGCTGCGCTCGCCGGTGCCGATAGCGCCGGAATCCCTAAGGGCGAACACCACGTCGGTGACATCGTCGTCAGGCGACTCACAACACCCCGACGAACGACCGAAAGCAACCTTCTGACCTGCAATTATATAGTGAAGTGTCGCATATACCGGGAATATACCGGACTTTGGCACCGTATAGCCCGGTTGGCAGACCTTGCCCGGACCGCACGTACGTCCGGTCCAGCTTCACGTCCGTCAGCCGTCCGGGGGGCATTCCGGACTGCACGTCGGTGGCCTCCCCTGAGCCCGGCCGGTACACCTATGCTCCGGTCCGGAACAACCGAAGAGATACCAGGAGATAACCACAGTGCGAGTAACTCACCGCAGACGGCTGACTGCCGCTGTGGCAGTCAGCGGTGCCGGCGCCTTGGCGCTCGGTGTCGCCGCGCTGCCGGCCGTCGGCCTCGAAACCCGGCCCGCACAGGAGGGCCCGGCCGCGGCAGCCACCTCGTTCGCCGAGCCGAACTCCAGCGGCCCGGAGACGCTGTCGCAGTTGAGCAGCGCCGATCTGAAGACCGTGGCGGCCCGGGTCGGGCTGAGCGCGGACCGGCTGGAGGCCTACCTCAAGGCCGACCAGGCATTCGTCACACCCAGTGGTGGTGTCGTCTTCGTCGACGATTTCGACGTCCCCAGCACGACACCCAGCGGCACCATCGATGTGGCCAGCGTGCCGGGTGACCCTGTCGGCGGGTCGCGTCCCGACGCCCCGCAGACGGTCTTCCTCGAGTTCGACGGCGCGGTCATCGAAGGCAGCGAGTGGAACCGGGCCTACGATGTCGACCGCATCGACGTCTCGGCGTACAACGTCGACGACGACTTCAAGGCGCAGGTGTGGGCCGGCGTCGCGCAGCATTTCGCTCCGTTCAACGTCAACGTCACCATCAGTGACCCCGGCGCGGACGCGCTGTTCAAGACCAGCCCCGACGACAACAACTTCGGTACACGCGTTCTCATCGTGGGTGATCAGGACGAGCTTCCGGAAGGTATGCGCAACGTCGGTGGCCGCGCGTTCCTCGGCTGGTTCGGTGTCGAGTACGCCGACCCCGCCGCTTACGTGCTCGCGGACGTCATCGGGGACAACCCGACCTGGATCGCCAGCGTCGCCAGCCACGAGGCCGGTCACAACTTCGGCCTGGAGCACCACGGCATCGACGGGAACGAGTACTACTACAACCCGACGCCGGCCTCGCCGGAGGCGCTGTGGGGTCCGATCATGGGCGCCCCGTACACCGTGCCGATGTCCTCGTGGTCGCACGGCGACTATGCCATGGCCACCAACCCGGACCAGGACGACCTGGCCACGATCACCGATCGCAGCCTGGACTACTCGTTCTTCTTCCTGTTCGACCAGAACGGTGACCCGTACGACGGTGGGTTCTGCCCGTACCGCGACGGCGATGTCATCCAGGACGGCGAGTACCAGTACGGCGACGAGTTCTTCGAGCCCGTCGACGACAGTTGCGCCTGGGAGCAGAGCGACCACGACGGTGCGCCGCTGGACGCGCGGTGGAACTTCTCCGACCGCACCGACGCCGCCGCCGACCCACACGGCGACAGCATCGGCGACGCCACGGTTCTGGACAACGCCAGCGGTGAGTTCGCGGCCGACGGTCTGATCATCGACCGGGACGACGTCGACGTGTTCGCGTTCGTCACCGCCGGTGGTGCGTTCAGCGCGGAGGTCGCCCCGGTGACCGAGGCACATGCGGTCATCGACCTGAAGTTGTCGCTGCTCGACGCCGACGGCAATGTGCTGGCGGAGAACGAGCAGGAGACCACGGTCGACCCGACCGGCTACCCGCACGACCCGCGGGCATTCGGTCTCGAGGCCTCGCTGGCCGACGACCTCGAACTGGGCGTCTACTACCTCCAGGTCGAGGGACGCGGCGAGGGTGACCCGAGCCAGAACACCGCGGAGAACGGCTCCGGCTACAGCGACTACGGCAGCATCGGCAACTACGAGCTCACCGGCACCGCCGACGCGCTCGACGTCGACCCGGTGGTCATCACCTCGCCCGAGGACGGCGCCGAGGTCGAGCCGGCTGGCCTGGAGGTCACCGGAACCGCGGAAGCGGAGGCCAGTGTGACGCTGACCGTCGACGGTGAGACTGTCGGCACCGCCGACGTCGACGCCGAAGGCGGCTGGAGCACCACACTCGACGGCGAACTGGCGGAGGGTGAGTCCACCATCACCGCCCGCCAGACCATCGAGTCGTTCACCCACCCGCAGACCGACTCGGTCACGGTGGTTGTGGCTGGCGACCCGGGCGACGAGAACGGCGGCGCCGAGGACGGCTCCGACGACGGCGCTGAGGACGGCACCGAGGACGGGACCGACGACGGCGCTGAGGACGGCACCGAAGATGGCTCCGACGACGGGGCCGACAACGGCACCGACAACGGCGGCGACGAGGGAGCCGACAACGGCACCGAAGACGGCGACGACGACGGTGGCGAACTTCCCGACACCGGTGCCGGCAGCATGATCGCGGTCGCGGTGGGCCTGGCGCTACTCGCCCTTGGTGGTGCCATGTATGCCCGTACGCGTCGCGCCACGGTGTGACCGACGGGGGTCAATGAAATAGTCACAGCGATGTGACAGGCCGGGGTCGGTAGGCGGTATCTCGCCTACCGACCCCGGCCGCTTTGTGTGGAGTCCGGCCGTCCGCCGCCCCGTTTATCGTTTTCCCACGGCCGCTTCGGCCCGCTATATTCGTGCGGGGCGGAGGCCATGGGCGGTGAGACCCACCAGACACCGCCGGATTCGATCCGGCGTGAACATCGAAGGACTCACATGCGGTTCAGTGTGCTCGGCGCGCTAGAACTGCGTGACCCTACCGGGCGCCCGGTACGGCTGACCTCTCGTAAACTCCAGCTTCTGCTGGCGTTCATGCTCTGCCATCGCAACACCCGGGTGTCGGTGGACACTCTCATCGACACTCTCTGGGAGGAGCGACCGCCCCCGTCGGCGCGCAGCAATCTGCACGGGTATGTGCTGAGGTTGCGCCGGCTGCTCGGCCACCCGCAGGTCATCCGGCACGGCGACGGCTACGAACTGGTGGTGGAGCCGGGTGATGCCGACGACGAACTGTTCTCCCGGCTGGCCGAGGAGGGACGGCAGGAACTCGTGGCGGGTAATCCCGCGGCCGCGGCGAAGCTGCTGACGAGTGCGTTGTCGTTGTGGCGGGCGCCGAACGCCTACGCGGACATCGCCGAGGCAGATCCGGACCTGGCGCTGGAGGCGGCGCGGCTGGACGAGCTTCGGCAGGTCACCCTGGAGAACCGGATCGATGCCGACCTCGCACTGGGGGAACACGACCAGCTCGTCCCGGAGCTCATGACGCTGACCACCCTGTACCCGCTACGCCAACAGCTCCATGCCCAGTTGATCCTCGCCCAGCATCGAGCCGGACGGACCGCCGACGCACTGGAGTCTTACCGTCGGGTGCGGGCTCTGATGGTCGACCAGCTGGGGCTCGAGCCGAGCCACGAGCTGAGAGAGCTGGAACGGGCGATCCTCAATGGCGACCACACCGTCGACCCGCTGTCCGCTCCGCCACAGCCCGGGACCGCGACGGCGACTGTCCCCGCGGAGCTACCCGCGGCGGACCCCACGTTCTCCGGACGGCGGGCGGAGCTGAGTCAGCTTGTCACCCTGCTGACCACCGATACGGGGCGACGCCGCATCGTCGCGATCGATGGCCCCGGCGGCATCGGGAAGTCGTCCCTGGCTATCCAGGTCGCTCATGCCATACGCCAGCACTTCCCGGACGGCCAGCTCTACGTCAACCTGCGCGGTGCGACACCCGGCGTCGAACCACTCGATCCCCAGGCCGCTATCCACCGGCTGCTCCGGGTGCTGGGCGCCGACGACGCCATGGACGACGTCGGGGAGGAGGTCTCCACGGCCGCATATCGCACGGCCCTGGCCGACCGCCGGCTGCTGATCCTCCTGGACGACGCCCGAGACGCGGAGCAAGTGCACCAGCTCCTGCCACCGAGCCACTCCCAGTCAGCGGTTATCGTGACCAGTCGGAGCCGGCTCACCGACCTGGGCCAGGCCGAACACATGGTGTTGGACTCCTTGCCCGTCGACGATGCCATCACGCTGCTCGTTCAGCTGGCTGGGGAGGAACGGGTGAACGCCGACCCCCGGGCAGCTGCGGACATCGTTCGCCTCTGCGGTCAGCTGCCGCTGGCCGTGCGTATCGCCGGTGTACGGCTGGTCGCTCGGCCGGATTGGTCCCTCGAAGCGCTGTGTCAGCGGCTGGCCAGTGCCCAGGGCCGGCTCGATGAGCTTGAACACGACGACCTCGCGGTGCGGGCCAGCTATGACGTCGCGCACGACGCGCTGTCGACGGAGGCCGCCACCGTCTTCACCCACCTGGGCCTCGTCGATCTGCATGACTTCACCGTTCCCACCGTCGCTGCCCTGACCGGATGGCCACGCCTTGACGTTTATCGCCTCATGCTCGAACTCGCCGAGGCTCACCTCGTGACGTCCCGTTCCGAACGTCGTTACGGTCTACACGCGATCGTGCGGCTCTATGCTCGCGAACGGGCAGCGGAGATGTTCGACGCCACCGCTAGGGCGGCGGCCGTCCGTCGGCTCCTGCATCACTACCTGGCATCGGCGAGAGCTGCCGCAAGTGGGGGCGTATCCTGGTCGCCGCAGCGTTCGTCGATAGGCCCCGCCGACCACGAGCTACTCCACCCCGGGCTGGCGCTAGCCGACGGCCCGGCGATCGCCGGGTGGATCCGGGGCGAGGCAGACAACATCGCCGTCGCCACCCAGGCCGCCTCGGATCTGCCGGGAGAGGGAACCGCACTGCTCGCCGGCTTGGCCGCCGCGCTCTACCATCCGCTGCGTGGGCAGGGCGAGTTCTACCGGATCGTGGCGCTCAACCGGCTGGTGTTGAATGCCGCCACCACGTCAGCCGCTTGGCAGGCCCGCGCCCACCTCGACCTCGCCGAAATCTATACCCTGCTGAACTCGTTCGTCGACGCCTCCGAACACGGCTTGGCGGCATTGCGGCTGTTCCGGGACGCTGGAGACACGTACGGCGAAGGAGAGGCGCTCAGCGTGCTCGGCGCTACGTTCCGGCAGGCGAATCAGCTCGACGACGCCATCGACCATTGCCGGCGGTCGCTGAAGGTCCACGAAGCCACCGGCGACAGGAAGGCCACAGCGCTGGCCCTGACCAACCTCGGCAGCACGTATCTGTTGGCCGGCCGGGTCGACGCGGCGGTCGACACCCACCTCAAAGCTCTCGATACCAGTGCTGACGTTCAGCTCAGAGGGGTCGTTCTGTTCCGGCTCGGCGAGGCATACCGGGCGGCCGGACGCTCCAGCGACGCACTGCGCTGTTTCGCCGAAGCCGCCGAGATCTTTCGGGCCGGTGGGGTCAGCCAGGATGAGGCGTTGGCCCTTTGGCTTCGGGGTGATCTGCTGGCCACGATCGGCCAGGGCGGCGAGGCCAGAGTGTCGTGGCGTCGCTCCGTGGACGTCCTGCTGCAGATGGGCCTGGTCGAGCGGGCCGAAGCCCGCCGGTTGCGACGCGCCCCCATCCCGCAGATGCCGGAGCCACTGCGGCGCGGGCGCCCGATCACGCCGCTCCTACGCTGACGTATCCGGCGCCAGAGCCCGGTGTGTCCTGCCGGCCGTGTGTGATGTACAGCCGGCAGGACACACGGTGTTCCTCAGCGGCCGCGCAGAGTGGGAGTCGCCCCCTTCCGCGCGGCCTCTAAATCAGCCGCGCGGCTCGATCTGGAGGGACACCGTCGACTCAACTTCTTGAGTCATCGTCTCACCGTCGTACTCGACCTTCATCTCCATGCTGCCGGTCGTCTCGCTGGTGCCCCATATCGCCATGGGTTCACTCAGGGCGCCGCGGCTGCTCCCGCTGCTGGTGTTCGACCCCCGGAGCACCTCGATGGAAACTCCGCTCTCTTCGAGCGACGACGGGAGCGCCTGCTGCTCGACCCCGATCCCGAGTTCGTAGTCATCACCGTCGAATGCCAGCAACTCGTAGGAGGCGACGTTGCAGAATCCGATGCCGGCCACCTCGACGGACGTCACGACCTCCCATTCGGCACCGACACCCACGGGCTCGTCGGGCCACGGAATGGTCAAGTCCGCGAGCTGACGGTCGAACTGGTCGACGAGCTCACCCAGCTCGGGGGCCAGCTGACCGGCGTCGAAGCCGCCTTGGACAAAAGCACCCGCCTTGGTGACGGTGAGGTTGCCGGTGACGCCGACTAGGGCGTCGAGCGCATCCTGCACCATCGGATCGCCGTCGAATCCGGCATCGTCATAGACGAAGGTCAGGTCGATCTCGTCGTCGGAAACGTCCGCCACGGTGACTTCTAGGCCAAACCGCATACCCGGCACGGACTGGGACTGCGGAGAATCGCCGTCGACCCGGGCGGAGATGTCCGTGTCCATGGTCAGGTCGAGAGTGACGACGTCCCCGACCGACGGCGAGAGCTCCATCAGCTGATGTGGCTGCGACCCGTTGTCCTGAACCGTCAGTTGCAGCGGACCGTCACAGTCCGCCGGGCTTGCCAGGTCCGAGTCATCACCACCACAGGCGGCGAGAGACAGCACAAAGACAGAAAGCGAGACACAAACAACACTGCTACGCACGTGAGAATCCCATCTATCTTGAATCAGAAGTATTCGTGGAGACCGGCGCCGCCACGGAGTGGTCAACCCCGACATCACCCGGTCCCACCCGCGGCTCCACAACCGGGGGCGCCAAACTCTAGCATCGGGGACGCCGCTATACCCGCGCTATATACCCGCGCCACCACCTCGCCCCGGAGTACGCCCGGCGCGGCGACGGCGCAGCCCGAAGACTCCAACGGCGACGAGGACCACCATCGCGGCGGCGGTGCCCACCGCGAGCACCATCGGCGTGGCGCCGGAGCCCGTCACGATATCTCCCGGGCGAACCAACACCCGCACCCGATGCCGTCCGGGCTCGGCGAAGTACAGGTTGCCGTGGGCGTCCAGCGCCATCGATGCCGCACCGTCAGCCAAGAGCGACTCCTCCACGTCGTTGCCGTCCGCGTCGTCATCGGCGGCCGCGAGGGCCCTGGCCAACCGGATGTCGTCGAGCACGGTGTGGATCGTCCCGTCCGCGTCGATCCGGTGGATGCCGTAACCAGTGGTCACGTAGACGGTGCCGTCGGCGCCCAGCGCAACCCCCTGGGGCGAGGCGACGACGGCTTCGGTGGCCGGCCCACCGTCGCCAATACCGTCGTCCGGTTCGTACGACGAACGACCGACACCAGCGATGGCCGTGACCGTTCCGTCGGGTTCGATGAGGTCGACTCGGTGTACCGCTGTGTTCGCGAGATACACACGTCCATCAGCGTCGACGGCGGCCCCTGAGTACTGCCGCGCGGTGAGCTGCGCGTCGGCGATGGTCGAGAACGTTCCATCAGGCTCGAGCCGGTACAGCACGTCGTGTGCGCCATCGGCCACGTAGACGGCGCCATCCAGACCACGCGTCACCCAAGGGACCGACAGGCTGGCGAACAAGGCCCGCTGACCGTCGTCGAACGGGCCGCTGTCCGGGCCAGCTCCAGCGACGATAACCTCGGGCCCTTCGGGGTAGACCCGCCGGATCCGGCTGCTGTCGGCCACCAGGACCGAGCCGTCCGCCTCAGGCACCACGCTGCGGCCGCTCCCCTGTGCCTGGATCGTTCCGCCGGGGTCGACCTCCCATCGCTCCTCGGGTGTGCCGGGCCCGCGAGCAGCGGCCAGGTGCAACACACCGGCTGGTTCGACGGCGAGAACCTGGGGGTTCAGCAGGGTGGTCTCGACAGCCAGCCCAGCGTCCTCATCGCTAGTGGCCGCGTCGACCACCTCGGCCACCGTGGTGATGACACCGTCAGGATCGATCGTGCGGATCCGCTCACTTCGGTGTCCGGCGACATACAGGTTGCCTGCTTCGTCGACGGCCAGCGCCCCTGGCTCGATCATGGCCGCATCCACCGCCGGACCGCCATCGCCAGAATCCGCACGTTCGCCGGTGCCTGAGACGGTGGTGATCACGCCATCGGAGTCAACCTTACGGATCCGGTTGTTGAACGTGTCAGCAACGTAGAGCTCCCCGTCGGGACCCAACGCGAGAGCATGCGGCTCGTTCACCTCCGCCTCGTCCGCCGGCCCGCCATCACCAGCGAACCCGCCCTCGTTGATCCACCGATAGCTGTCGCCGACGATCGTGGTCAGGATCCCATCGGCGGTCACCATCCGCACCGACGCGGTCTCGACGTCGACGAAGTACACCTGGCCCTCATCGTCGACGACGAGCGACCGCACCGCCGGCAAAGCCGCGTCCACGGCGGGCTCGTCGTCGGCGTCCCGCCCAGCCAACGAACCACCACCGGCGACGGTGTGAATGGTTCCGTCGGTGTCGACCATCCGGATGCGAGTCCGGGAACTGGTAAAGATGCCTCCGCTGGACGAGTCGGCGATGTAAAGGCGGCCGGCTGAATCGACCGCGACGTCGATCGGCCTGGCGAGAACGGCGTCGACGGCCGCTCCGCCATCGCCGGGTGCATCTTCTGCCTGATCGGCCGAGGACTCGTCGTCGGGCACCTCGTCGTCGGGCACCTCGTCGTCGGGCACCTCGTCGTCGGGCACCTCGTCGTCGGGCACCTCGTCGTCGACGTCCTCCTCGCCCGGGACCGACGACCCGGCCACCGTGGTGACAATCCCATCCGAGTCCACCGCCCGGACCCGACCATTGCCGGCGTCGGCGATGTAGAGGGTGCCGTCCGGCCCGACGGCCACCCCGGAAGGCGACGTGAGTTCGGCTGCGACGGCTGGACCGCCGTCGCCGCTGAACCCGCCGATCCCCGCCGCTGTTCCGGCGACGACACCGACCGAGCCGTCGGGGTTCACACCATAGACCACATGACGCCGCTGACCGGCATAGTAGAGGGTGCCGTCGGGAGCAGCCGCCATCGTCCGCGGAGGGTCGGGTTCACCATCGTCGGCGGCGCCGTCCGCTGGCTCCTCACCGGTTCCAGCGACGGTCAGCACCGTGCCCGGCTCCTCGTCCGCCCATGGGTCGGCCGCGGGTTCGGCCGGTGTGGCCGGTTCGTCCGGGCCCGTCGACACCGCCCCCAATGCCAGCTTCGAGATACGCGCCCCACCTGCGAGGTACAAATGCCCGTCTGGGCCGATCGCGATGTCGTTCCTGACGTTGATCCCGGCCGCGACAGTACTGATCACGCCGTCCGAGTCGACCATTCTTATCTGCCCATAGCGCTGGTCGGCGACGTAGAGATTGTCCTCGTCGTCTACCGCCAATCCGCCGAGGTCCCCGCTGTGCTGGGCTTCAGCCGCCGGCCCACCGTCTCCACCGAACCCCTCCGGCTGCTCACCGAGCACGGTGGACAGTTCACCGCCGGGGGTCACCTTGCGCACCACGCGGCTGAGCCCACCATCAAGGTCAACCTCGGTGAAATAGACGTTGCCCCGTGAGTCGACAACCACCTTGTCCGGGCGGCCGAGTTCTGGGTGCGCCGCGGCGTCGACATGGTCTTCGTCGCAGCCGATGTCACCGCCACCGGCCATGGTGGTGATCACACCGTCGACATCGATCCTCCGTACGGCGTAATTGTGTTTATCCGCGATGTACACGTTGCCGTCAGCATCCACGGCGATGTCGTTCGGGGCGAAGATGAACGCTTCAGTCGCCGGCCCGCCGTCCCCTCCATCACCGCCAGCGCAGAACCGTTCGGCACCGCCGCCGCCGATCACCTCACGGTCACCGTCCGGGCTAATCCGATAGATGGTCTCCCGCCCCGCGACGTAGACAACTCCGTCAGCTCCAACCGCGACCGCTTCCGGTACGTTCGTCCTGGGGCTATACACCCACCCGTCAATATGCACGCGATGATCTCGATCCGGCGAGCGCTCCGCAAACGTTCCGCCGATGGTGTCGATGACTCCATCACCCCCAACGGTGCGGACCCGCCGGTTGTGGCGGTCAGCGATGTACAGCGTTCCGTCCGGGCCCACGTCGATGTTCAGCCGCTCACCGAGCCGAGCGTCGCGAGCATTCCAACCATCACCGGAATAGCCGGCTTCGCCGATTCCTGCGACGGTGACCACCTGCCCCGCCTTCAGAGCGCCGCCGCCTGGGTCGTCATCGCTGGAAACATCGTCGGCCACCTCTACGTCCACCGCACTGTCGTCCGACCGAGCGGCCACCGCCGCAGCGGGTGCACCACTCACCACAACAAGCGCGGCCAACATCACACCTAGTAGATTCGACCGGGTCAGACCGGTTCTGCTCGTTCGCCGGCGCATTCTCTCCCCCGTCAAGACGCGCTCAACCTCGTGGATCAGCGGGACGCTCCGGCCGGCGGGTCCGACCGCCGTGCCGACAGCACGTGAGCCGCTTGAGCCACGGCTATGACGACAGCCAGGATCACGATGGTCATTCCAGCCATGCCATGTGCGCTGAGATCGGGCTTCGGGGTACCAGTGCCCGGCCGGGTAACCAACATGATCACCATCGGGATCGCAACAACAACCACGCTGACCGGCAGACCGACGGTTGTGGGACGGAAAGTCGCGGCGACGAGGAGCGTCGTGAAGATGAGCACCAGGAGAATGCCGAGCGTCGCCGGATCACCGCCGGCCCGTCCGGCCATGTCCCAGAGCGAGCCGAACCAGCGCCGCAGCTCCGAGCCGTTGTCGTACTCGATGACGACGTCGTCGAAGATCGGCATGAACGACAACATCGCCGCCAAGACCGCCAGCGGTCCATACAGGCGCGCGTAGCCGGCGAAAGACCGCTGCCGACGCAGCTCACCTTCCAATCGGCTCAACCGTAGCTCAGCGCTGCGCGTACGTTCGTCAGCTTCGGGGCTGTTCATAGACTCGTTTCCTCGGCGTACGGATACAAACAGTGAACCGTCGTCGGTCACCGGATATACCTTCGCTGACAGCGCTATACCCTCGCTATACCCGCCGCCGAGAGCGCTCAGACGTCGCCTCTATACCCCAGGTTGCATGGGCAGTCTGCCTTGGCGAGCTGCCTTCTCGACGGCGGCGAAGTCTTGCTCGATCTGGTCGGCGTATGCCTTCGACCACTCGGTGACGGCGACGTCGAATCGGGTCGAGGCGCCGAGATATCCACTGATGACCGCGGTGCCGGGGCTCTGGCTATGGGCCCGGGCCAACACCGCGCCGCACAACGCTGCGTACGTCTGGAACTGCGACGACGTCAGCCCTTGAAGGTCCACCGAGCCCTTCATGTCACGAAACTGGCGCCAGTAGTAGTCGACGCCACGGCGTTCGGCGGTCTCACCGGCGAATCCCCCGATCCAGCCGAGGAACGGGTCCGACTGCGCTTGCAGGATCCGTTGTGCCGAGACCACTCGGTAGCCTTGGTGACCGGTGTCGACGGGGGGCACCACGGCCGGAAGCTGCTCAGAGATCCCGCCATAGGTCTCGATCACCGACGCTGGCGCCTCTTTCGCCTGGAGGAACAGCGGCTCCCCGGCCGGACCGGTCAGCAGCAGCACATAACAACGGGTGCCGACGCTGCCGACGCCCACCACCCGAAGCACGTAGTCGGTGGGGGTGAACTGCGACAGCAGCAGCGCCGTATCGGCCCGGAGCGTGGAACGATACTGGGCATAAAGCGCTTCGATCTCGGCATCGCTGGCGTGATCGACATGCATCATGACCGGTGGCTGATCCTTGATCCGGAGCCCGGCGTCGCCATCCGTTGTGGTGATCTTCTCCAGCACCTGGTCCGACGTGCGCTGACGGGCTTTGCGGACGGTCTTGCGGAGAATCTTCTGCTCGTCCGAGGACACCGTGGTTTCCAGCCAGTCCGTTTCGACCTGGAAGAAATACCGTTCGATCGCTGACCGCTGCTCCAGCGTCGCCATCGTCTCGCGGTATCTACGCACCGCGGCCTCGGTGGCGCTGGCGGCTTGCTCCTCGGTGTAGTTGTTGTCGCGAGCCCCGATGTACACGCTGGCGGCCATTCGCTTCACGTCCCATTCCCAGGGACCGACGCTCGCCTCGTCGAAGTCGTTGAGATCGAAGAGGACACGGCGTTCCGGCGATGCGAACAGGCCGAAGTTGGAGATGTGCGCGTCGCCGCAGATCACTACGTGGTGACCGGTGACCGGCGCCGTCGCCAAATCATGTGCCATCACCGCCGCCGTTCCTCGGTAGTAGGCAAACGGCGACTGGAGCATGCGGCCGATCCGGACCGGGATCAGGCCCTGCAATCTGGTGACGTGTTGTTCTTCAAGAATGCCGACGGGATCGCGGTCTCGGAGCTCGAAGTCGGCGTGCCGGCGTCGCCCCACCAGGTCCCTCAAATGACGCCCGAGAACCCGGGCTTCGGCGGCGGATGCGTTCGCCGCGATCCGGTCCGTCATGGAACTGTTCTACACCATCGCAGAGGTGGCTATCCGGCGATTGCCCTCGGCCTCCCACACCCACGCTCGCCACCCGCCATCGCACCCACCCGCCACCGCACCCGTCATCGCACCCACCCGTCATCGCACCCACCCGTCATCGCACCCACCCGTCATCGCACCCACCCCACACCCCACACCCCACACCCCACACCCCACACCCCACACCCCACACCCCACACCCCACACCCCACACCCCACACCCCACACCCCACACCCCACACCCCACACCCCACACCCCACACCCCACACCCCAC
>NZ_JAAOEN010000005.1:37514-332324 GCF_011320225.1 Phytoactinopolyspora limicola | reverse complement strand
GGCTTTTGACTACCGAATTCGGTAGTCAAAAGCCAATGATCATGGGGAGGTTGTGGGGAGTAGGACCAGCTTGCCGGTCGTCCGGCGAGCTTGGAGGTCTTCGTGGGCGCGCCGCGCCTCGGTCAACGGGTACTGGCCGCCCACCCGGACGTCGAGCCGGCCATCGACCACCCAGCCGAGCAGGTCGCGGGCCCGCTCCAGCAGCTCGGTGTGGTCCCTCGCGTAATGCGCCAGCGTGGGCCGGGTCAGGAACAGCGACCCGTTGGCGTTGAGACGCTGCGGGTCGACCGGCGGTACCGGCCCGCTGGCCGCTCCGAACAGCGCCATCGTCCCGCGAATCCGCAGGGCCTGAAGCCCTTGCTCGAACGTTGCCTGCCCGACACCGTCGTAGACACAGGCCACCCCGGCGCCGCCGGTCAACTCGCGGGCACGGTCGACGAACGTCTCATACGACGTGATCTCGTCGGCGCCCGCACCGCGGGCCAGCTCAGCCTTCTCCGGCGTGGACACCGTGGCCAACACCCGGCCACCACGCATCTTGACCATCTGGGTGAGCAGCAGGCCGACACCACCGGCCCCGGCGTGAACCACCACCCAGTCGCCCTCACGGACGGGGTACAACGACGTGCACAGGTAATGCGCCGTCATACCCTGCAACAGCAGCGCGGCGGCCAGTTCGTCCGGTACGTCGTCGGGAACCGGCACCAACTGGCCGACCGGCACGACCGCTTGCTCGGCATACGAACCAATGGCGTCCTTCCAGGCGACGCGGTCGCCGACCGCGACGTCACGCACCTCGGCGCCGAGCGCCCGCACCGTACCCGCACCCTCGATGCCCAGCACGAAAGGTGTGGACATCGGGTAGATGCCGCTGCGCTGATATGTGTCTATGTAGTTGACACCGGCGGTGCCGACGTCGACCAGCACCTCACCCGGTCCGGGCTCCGGTGGTTCGACGTCGACGACTTCGAGGACCTCGGGCCCACCCGCCTGCTGTACCTGAACCGCGCGCATTCCATCACCTCGACGCACATGCTACGCCGCGCGTCTTTCACCGGTAGTGATCACCCTTCCGCCTTCGGCGCCGATCCGGCAACGTGGCGTCATGCGAGAGTTCAGATTCGGGTTCAACGTCTCCGGGCTGCGAACCAGCAAAGACCTGGCCGAGATGTGTCGCTCGGCCGACACGCTCGGCTATCACGTCGTCCTGAGCATCGACCACCTCACCAGTGGCTCACCGTTCACGCCGTTGGCCATCGCCGCCGAGGCATCCGAACGGCTCCGGATCGGCACGCTGACGATCAACAACGAGTTCTGGAACCCCGCCATGCTGGCCCGCGAGGCGGTGACCTTGGACCATCTCAGTGGCGGCCGGTTCGAGCTGGGCCTTGGCGCCGGCCACATGAAATGGGAGTTCGACGCTGCCGACGTGCCCTGGCGACCATTCGCCGAACGGGTCGACCGGCTCGGCGAGACCATCCACGAGCTGTACCGGTTGTTCTCCGACGGCGTGCCGACACCCGAGTCCGCCGAGCGGGTGCGGCGGATCTTCGACCGGCCCAAACTGGAACCTATCCAGCGGCACGGATCTGGCGGGTCGGGGCCGCCCCTCCTGATCGGCGGAACCGGAGATCGGGTCCTCACTCTCGCCGCCGAGCACGCGGACATCGCCGGCATCGGAGGGATGTATCAGGTCAAAGGTGAACCACCCGGTACCTTCCAGCTGACCACCGCGGCCAAAGCGGAGGAGCGGGTGGCGTTCGTCCGCGACCTCGCCGGACCACGCGCCGAGTCGATCGAGTTCAACGTCCTGGTGCAGGCGGTTGTTGTCACCACCGACCGCCGGAGGGACGCCGAGACGCTGGTGGCCGAACGTGCGCCGTACCTCAGCGTGGACGAGGTGCTGGAAACGCCCTTCGTGCTGATCGGCACCCCGAAACAGATGGCTGATCAGCTACGCGAGAACCGGGAACGGTTCGGTTTCTCTTACATCACCGTCCACGAGCCCTACATGAAGGATTTCGGCCAGGTGATCCAGGAACTTGCCTGACCTACCCGACACGGGTCAGGCCATGACGCGGCGCATGCCGTCGAGCCACTGCCAGGCGCCGTCCCAGGACGCGTCGACGTGGTCGGTCCGGACGTGGCCGTGGATGGGATCGTAGTCGTCGACGTGAGCCAGCCAGCCGCCGTCGACTCGACGGATGGTGCCGCGCGGCCAGATGGGAGTGGAAGGTCCTGCCGGGGAGTTCGCCGACGACAATTCCGTGTACATGAATGCCCCTACGTGCCACTGGTTGGTCCGATGTCTGACTGGATAGACCACGATGTGGCACGAATCTCATCGCCGCCTCCCGTAGCTTGTCTGGTCAACCAGTGGATGTCAATCGAATATGACGTGTTCGCGCAGGTCAATCTGATAATAGGGGCACCGGATGGCCCACCTGGCGGCCAAGCGTCGACGCCCGGCCGAGGGACGCGGCACCGTAGCGGTCGCGGACGTGGTCCACGGCGGCGTCGAGCCCATCGGTGTCACGCTGGCACAAAGGGAGCGCGAGCTGGACCGCGCGGGTGTCGTCGAGATTGCTCAGCGAGATGCCGATCAAGGTCAATCCGCGCTGTTCGATCAGTGGGGTGACCTGGCGCAGAAGCCCACGAGCGGCGGCGAGGATCACCTGGGTGTCGGCGGTGGCCTCGGCGAGGGTGTGTGATCGGGTGGCGCGGGTGAAGTCACCGAAGCGCAGCCGCAGGACGACGGTGTGCCCGACCCGCTGGCCGGCCCGCAACCGGCGGGCAACCCGGTCGACCAACGCAGCCAGGATCCCGCCGAGCTCATCGAGCGAGCGCTGCCGCCGCCCCAGCGCCGACTGCGACCCGATGGAGCGCCGGCGCCGCCCCACCTCGACCGGCCGTGGATCAAGCCCGTGTGCCAAGGCGTGCAGGTGGCGACCGGCCGCCGGGCCAAGCATGGCGACGAGTGTGCCGCGACGCAGCACGGCGATATCGCCGACGGTGACAATACCCTTGGCTCGCAGCGTGCCCGAGGTGACCGGCCCTACGCCCCACAAACGCTCCACCGGCAGCGGGTGCAGGAACTCGGCCTCACCGTCGGGAGGGACCACCAGCAGGCCATCCGGCTTCGCGACCGCGCTGGCGACCTTGGCGAGGAACTTGGTGCGGGCCAGACCCACCGTGATCGGCAGGCCGACTCGCTCCCACACCTGGTGGCGCAACCGCCGGGCGATCTCCACGGGTGGCCCATCGATGCGCCACAACCCGCCGACGTCGAGGAATGCCTCATCGATTGACAGACCTTCGACGACGGGAGTGGTGTCGTGGAACACCTCGAACACGGCCCGGCTCGCTTCGGAGTAGGCCGACATCCGCGGCTGGACGACCACCGCCTGCGGACACAGCCGCCGGGCCTGACGTCCGTTCATTGCCGTCCGCACGCCGTAGGCCTTGGCTTCGTAGCTAGCAGCCAGCACCACACCGCCGCCAACGATGACCGGCCGGCCCCTCAGGCCTGGCTGATCCCGCTGCTCGACCGACGCGTAGAAGGCGTCGAGGTCAGCGTGCAGAATACTGACGGGCGTCACGTACACATGTTCTCATTCACGGCACTGTGCTGGCAATTCTTGAGGCGCCAGCCTGCTGGCTCAGAATTGCGGATACACCGCGTTCCAGGCGCCCTATCCGCAATTCTGAGCCAGCACGTTCATGCCCGCGACCCCACCCGCCGCGGCCGAACACCGAAAGCCATATGAACGACGACGACGTCGCTGATCAACGACGTCGTCCCACCGGATGATCAGATGCACGACGCACTCCTGAAAGCGGTTGTCGTGCACCTGATCGCCAACCGTCCACACCGTGAGATGCGATCAGATGCATACCACCACACCCCGACATTGGCGGTCGTCACAACAATGCATCTGATCGTCGCCACAAAGGTGATCAGGTGACAAAGCGGAGATCAGGTGCACACACTGGGTGGGGCGCTTGTTGGTGCGGGCGCAGGCTCTAACTCGGCAGCGGACCGGAGTCCCGCCCGAGAAACGCCAGCAGACGAGACGTCGGGTCGGCCGAGGCCGACACCACCACGGGAGCCGCGAACCGTCCCAGCCGATCCTCGTCGGACACCAGCAGTGGACACATGTCCAGCAAGGCCTCAGCCAACGACACCGGCAAGACCCGCTGCCGCCCACACGCGCGTCCCACATCCCACCCGTGGACCGCCACCTCCAGCGCGCCGACACCCGCCACCATCAGGCTGGACACTTGGTGCTGTCCGACGGACACCGTCGCCGGTCGCCCCATGCTCGCCCACGCACCGAACAGCTCACAGGCGTTGCGCTTCACCCCAGCCACCAAGACCGCCGCGCTCTGGCCAGCCGGTTCGGCCAGCCGGGGACCGATCCAACCTAATCCCGCGGCCTCGCCGAGGGTGACCAGGGAGTCGTGCATGTGCGACAACAACGCCCGCAGATCCCATTCGACGCAGGGCGACGGCCAAGCCAGAGACTCGTCGGTGACCAGCTCCAGACTGCCGAGGGTATAACTCATAGTGCGATCGAGCAGGCTGAGGCTGTCCGCGAACACGTCTACGGCATCGTGATCAAACACGCTGATCTCGCCGTCAGCGAGTTGGCTTGGCCGGCCCCGAGTACACCATGGGTAGCCCGAAGAGCGGGAACAGCCGAGTATCGAAGAACGCCCCGACGTGGCGTAGCCGTAGCCCCTCGAACGTCAGCACCTGCACGTGGAAGGCGCGGTGCACGCCGTCGCTGCCGCGCATGTAGAGCCCGTACGCGGGCTGCCCGTTGGCGGCCGCCGGAACCATGAGTTGATCGCCGGGGCCACTGGCCGGACACTTGTCCGCGATGCCACGGGCGATGTTCTCCGCGCCGTGGAACCAGGTCAGGAACGGTGGCATCTCCCAGACCGCCTCCGCGGTGAAGAGGTCCACCAGCGCCTTGATGTCGTAGGTCTCGAAGGCGGCCACGTAGCGGTCGAGTTGGTCGTGTTGTTCGGCGGTGAGGGCCGGCGTGGACGGTGCCCCGTCGGCGTCGGGGGCCACCTGACTGAGTTGAGTGCGAGCCCGCTGGAGCAGGCTGTTGACCGCGGCCGTCGACAGGTCGAGTGTCTCGGCGACTTCGGCCGCACGGAATCGGAGCACGTCGCGCAGGATCAGTACGGCTCGCTGCCGGGGCGGGAGGTGCTGCAACGCCGCGATGAACGCCAGCTTGATGCTCTCCCGCGAGGTGACCACCGCGGCCGGGTCGGCGTCGTCGGCACCAACAAGCGCGTCGGGCACCGGCTCCAGCCACGGCACCTCGGCCCGTTCGACGAGAGCCCCGTCCGGCTCGCTTGGTCCGCCCAGGCCGGTGGGCATCGGCCGGCGACCGCGGCCTTCGAGGGCGGTCAGGCAGGCGGTGGTGGCGATGCGGTACAGCCAGGTCCGCAACGACGAGCGGCCCTCGAAGCGGTCGTAAGCACGCCACGCCCGCAAGTACGTCTCTTGGACGAGATCTTCGGCATCGTGGACCGATCCCAGCATCCGGTAGCAGTGCGCGAGCAACTCACGCCGGTACGGGTCGGCCAGGCTGGTGAAGTCCTCACCGACAGGTTTCTCGACGACCACGGTCATGACCATACTGCTCCCATCACCTATTAGCACAGACCTCACCGCCGCGGATGAGGACCGTCCACTCTTACTCGTATAGACCGCGGCCGGCGCTGAAACTCATCGGTTCGGGGCAGCGGCGCCTGCGTCGGCGGCCCGGCCGCGCCACGACACCTGGGAGAATGCCTCGCGTGGCCCGCGACCGAGGAGGAGTTCCGAACCGGTTGCTCTTCACTTTGACGCTGGGTACGGTCCTCAACCCGCTCAACTCGTCCATGATCGCGATCGCGCTGGTCAGCGTGCAGCGCGAGTTCGAGGTCAGCATCGCCACCTCCACCTGGGCCGCGTCGGGCTTCTACCTCGCGGCCGCCGTCGGTCAACCACTCATGGGCCGGTTGGCCGACCGGCTGGGCGCCCGACGGCTGTTCATCGCCGGGCTGGTGCTCATGGGCGTAACCTCCGCGCTGGCCCCCTTGGCGCCGACCTTCGGCTGGCTGCTGGCCGCGCGGGTGGCCCAGGCGGTGGCGACGTCGGCGGCATTCCCGTGTGCCCACATCCTGATCCGGGCGGCGGCTACCGGCCCGGCCCGCACTCCGCCGGCGAGTGCGCTGGCCACGCTCAGTGTGGCCAGCTCGGCCAGCGCCGCGCTCGGCCCGGTGCTCGGCGGCCTCCTGGTAGCGGTGGCGGGTTGGGAAGCGGTGTTCTTGGTCAACGTGCCGATCACCCTGGTCGGCATCGTTCTGGCGGCCCGAATCCTGCCGCGGGTCGCCACCAACGCCGGGCCCCGGCTCGGCGTACGCGAACTCGACCTGCCGGGCATCGCCTTGACGACGATCGCGCTCAGCACGCTCATCGTTCTGGTGTTGTCGCTGGCCGAGGAGCCGCACTGGTGGTTGCTGCCAGTGGTCGCGGCGGCGTTCGCCCTTCTGATCTGGCGGGAGTTCGCGGTCGACGAACCGTTTATGGACATCCGCGGCCTGGTGACCAACCGGGCGTTGGGGGTGGTGCTCGTCCAGCAGGGCGGGATCAACCTGGTGTTCTACTGTGTCTTCTTCGGGTTGCCGATGTGGCTGGAACACGTGCGGGGTTTCGGTCCGGAGGCCGTCGGCCTACTCGTGCTGCCGATGACGGTGCTGAGCATTGTTGTGATCCCGTTGACCGTCCGGGCCATCCGCCGGCACGGGCCGGCCCGCACCTTGGTGCTCGGGGTCGGCCTGCTGTTCCTGGCCACGCTGGCCGTACAAGTGTTGGGTGACACCACGCCGGTACTCGTGTTGCTCGGGATCGCTGTCCTCTTGGGTATCCCCAACGGGGTGAACCACCTCGGCCTGCAGACGATGCTCTATGCGGCGGCTCCCCCGGACCGGGCCGGGGCGGTGGCCGGGCTGTTCCAGACGTTCCGTTACCTCGGTGCTATCTCGGCCACCAGCGTCTTGGGGGTGATTCTGGAGCGGGATCTGTCCAGCCGGGGAATGCACCACGTCGGATTCGTGATGACGGGTGTCGCGGCCGTTCTACTCGTCCTCACGGTCGCGATCACCTTCCGCCCCCGCCCCCTCCGATGATCATTGGCTTTTGACTACCGGATCCGGTAGTCAAAAGCCAATGATCATCGGAGGGGGACGGGGGGAGGGGTGGGTGGGGTTAGTCGATCACGATCCTGGCTTGCCGGTAGTTCCGGCCAGGACCGTCCGGACGGTAGTAGTTCTGCGTGTTGCCGGCCACGTCGACGGCGAACCACTTGATGGTCGTCGTCTCGGTGATGGTGATCGGCTCCTGCTCCTGGCGAGGCCCGGAGAACTCGATCCGCGGGGAGTCGAACGTCGGACGGCTGCCGTCGAGTGTGTAGTACACATCCGCCGGCTCACTCAGATCGAACGTGAGGTCGACCGACCCGCTGTACCGGCCGGCACCAGGCTCCAACGTCGACCGCGGTGGGATGCGATCTCGGCTGTACATGTCGGCCACCTCGAGAATGCCGAGCCAGCCGTGCGAGAACTCCATCGCTTGCTCATGGCCTTCCTCGTACGGCGGAGTGAAGCCGACGCTGACCCATTGGCTACCGTTCCACAGCGGCGAACCGGCCTCGAAGCTCCACGCGAAGATGTCGCTCTCGTAGAAGTGGTCGTCACCGGAGTTTCCGGCCGCCGAGTACAACACGTCGCTGATCGGTCCAACCCGGCTGGACCACACGGACGTGCCGCGATGTTCCTTGACCCGGTTGAGGATCACGTCGGATGCCTCGTAGAAGTAGGACTCGATGCCATAGCTGGGCCGCTCCAACCCGTCCCGGCTGGGCAGCTGGTACGCGCCCGGCGACCACATGAAGTAACCGCCGTGGGTGTGGGTGTTCATCGCGAACCGGATATTCGGGTTCTCTTCCACCAGCCAGATCTCGTTCTTCGCCTCTGGCTCGGACAATGGTTCCGGACCGGCGAAGACATCGCTCGTGCACACCGACGACGCCCCGCTGAATCCTTGGTCGATGGTCCCGACCCGGAAGTTGCGGTTGAGATCGACGCCCCACGAGTTGCGGGCCAGCGGATCGACCGGACCGCCTGCTGGGCAGTGGTTGGTCATGCTGCGCCGCTGGAGCGCGAAATCGTGGATGGAGTAATGCGCACCGTCTGGGTTCACCGACGGGATGATGAAGATGTCGAGGTTGTCGACCAGTCTCCGAATGGTCGGATTGGACTGGTAGTTCCGCAGCAGCCGCTCGGTGGTCTCCAAGGCGACCAGCGGCGTCACCCATTCCCTGGCGTGTTCTTGCGAGTAGAGGAACACACCCACCTTCGAGCCGTCGCGATGTTTGCCGATCCGGATCGCCTTCGGGGTGAACGGGTCCCGGGAGACGTAGTCCGGAGCGGAGAGGAAATCGCTGAGCTCGGTGGTGCCGGGGTCGCCGTAGCATCGATCGGGCACACAGGGGTGCACGACGCCGTCGCCGGCGTTGCCACGGAAGGTGTACGCCTCGACCAGGTGACCAGCAGCGGCGTTCAGTTCGGCCACGACGTCGGCCGCCGTGCTGGTGAGCTTCCCGGCGGAGTTGGTGGCCAGACTGACTCGGATGTCATTCCCGGCGACCGTAACGGTGAGTGGCTGATCGGCGGCGCCCGGGTCGGCCATTTCGACCGTGATGTCGTTGCCGCCCTCGTGCCCCCAAGCCAGGGAGTCGACGACGACGCGATGCGGGTTGATGTTCGGACGGAACAGTGTGCCGCTGGCCGGCAGACCGTCCTTGATCGTGGCGCCGTCGTCCATGGAGATCATCGCCGACGGGATGGTGATGTCGGGAGCGTTACCCGTCATCGCGAACGGGGCGCCGGGCACATTGTTGGCGACGACGGCCGCGGCCGCACCCGCCGCTTGAGCGTTGCGGACCTTATCGACGAACGGGCATGTGCCGCGGTCGATCAGGGCGATGTCTCCGGGCTCGAAGTCCTGCAACGGCCCGCACCCTTCGGTTGGGTTGCCGCTGCCATCGCTGACCAGCACCACGTCGCCACCAACCCCGTCCAGCGAGGTGACGCCACCGAAATCGGAGGCGGCAGCCGCGTATTCACCCGCGGCGGCCGACGGCGCGTCGATGACGAACGAGGGGGGTGGTGGCTGGAACACGGCCTGGGCTTTGCGCCGATAGCCGTTGGTCTCATGGGGTAGTTCGATGATCTCGGCCAGATCGGGGAACTCGGCCGCCAACGACTCGATCTTCTCGGTCGCTTCGGTGGCGTCCACGTAGTGATCGATGAACCCGGTGGCGAGGTTGCCCCAGTCCTTGGGCGCGCCCGGACCACCCGGATATTCACCGTCGAGGAACTCGGTGAAGTCGGCCTCGACCTCACCGATCACCTCACCGGCGAGGGTGCTGGTCACCCGCATCCGTGATGGCACGGTGCTTTCGGGCCGCGGCACGTTGATGCGGTGGAACATGTAATGCCCGGCGTCGACGTTGCGCGACAGGTTGAACGTGGCGCCGTCACCGATGTCGGTTCCGGGTCCAGCGTCGAGGCTGACGGTCAGGATGACGCTGGCCGAACCGGAACCGGCGGCCGACCACACCTCTACCTCGATGAACGTCTCACCGTGGTTCTCGAACCACACGGCGCGCTGGACTCGGAGGTCGTCGCCTTGCTGCAGGGCTTGCGCCTCTGCTGCCTCGATGTCCTCGATCGCGGCGTCGCGTTGTTCCTGAAGGGCGACGAAGTCGTCCTCGGTGAGCAGCGGTTCTCCGACATCGAAGCCGAGCGTGGTGAGCCAGCGCTGCTCCGATGGGGTGATGATGGCCTCGACCCGTAGGCCGCCGCCGAGGTGATCAACGGTTTCGCCGAGGTCGACGCCGGTCTCGACCAGCTCGTCGAGTTCGGCTCGGTCGCCGACCATGATGGACACGATCTCGGGGTGTTCTAACTCGTCGGGTGGGGTGAATTCGGGCGCCGGTTCCGTGCTCGGCTCGGTGGCCGATCCTGGAACGGCGAGGGTGGCCATGAGCAACGTAGCGGGTAGGAGTACTGCTGTGAGGACGCCGGCGGTCCGGCGAGACAGGGACAGGCGAGCCATGCTCCCCTCCTGATGACATGGGCCTGGCCCCGAGGATCGCCCGCGGCTGGACCCGGTCGACATAACATGTCAGGCCTCCCCCGCGGGGCCTCCCACACTGTACTGGCCAGCACAAATACTGACAAGCCTCCCAAACTCCCCCATAGGTCGCAGTGGAACCGGTGATGCCCGGCGGCGCCGCGGCCCTAGCCAACCCCGCCGGGTTCCGGAACCAGCGCCCCGTTCTGGGGCCATAACACCGACCCGACCTGGGGACGCCGGCCCCGAACATAGGGTGACTAGCACTCCGAAATGGGGAGTTCATCCCGACGATGTCCCTGGTCCCGGGCCCGTAGCGTTCGATCGGTCCGAACACGCCGGCGGCGGTCAACGTCGCCCGCCGGCAGGCGACGAGGAGGACCAGATGCAAGCCCGAACGAAGCTGGCGCGGACCGCCGCCATGGTCCTGGTGCCCGTCATGGCTCTGGCCGCGTGTGCCGGATCCGATGACGACACCGAGGGCGCCGACGGCCCCGGCACCACCGACCCGGCCGACCCACCTGGCAACGGCGTCGAAGCCCAGCCCGGTTTCGAGACCTGCCCCGAAGACCCCTACAACTGCAACAGCGGGGAACGTGCCGACGGCGGATCGATCACCTGGCTGGTGGTCTCCGGCGTGCGCACCTGGAACACCTACTCGCCCGAAGGTGGGACCGTGTATGGCCTCCAGGTGCTCCACGGCATCTACCCGCACATCGGCATGTTCGGACCGGATCGCGAGACGTTCGAGTTCAATATGGACCTGTTGGCCGAGGAGCCACAACTCCTGTCCGAGGACCCGTATAGCTGGCAATACGTCATCCGCGACGAAGCCGTCTGGGACGACGGCACCCCGATCACGGCCGACGACTTCAGCGTCAGCTGGAAACTCGGCACCAGCGCCGAGGCAGGGCACTGCGAGGGCTGCCGTTCGCGGGCCACCACCAACTTCGACCAGATCGAGAGCGTCGAAGGCTCCGATGACGGCAAAACGGTCACCCTGACCCTCAAACCGGGTGAGGTCAATCTCGAATGGTTCACCATGTTCGGCGTCGACGACGTCGGCGGTGGTGTTATGCCGGCCCACGTCGCGGCCGAGAACGGCTTCGACGTCGACGATCCGGCGCAGCTCGGTGACTACTTCGAGTGGCTGCAAGAGACCATGCCCACGTTCTCGGGCGGGCCGTACCGCATCGTCGAAGGCAATCTCGAAGAGCGGGTGATCAAAGAGCCGAACGAGAACTGGTACGGCGAGACCCAGCCCACCCTGGACACCTACATCATGCGGATCATCCCGGATCAGGGCGCTTGGGTGCCTGCGTTGTCGAACAACGAGATCCACGGTGGCTCGCCGATCCAGCTCATCGAGGACATCCTGCGCAGCCTCGATCAGATGCCGAACGTCCACTACCACATCCAGCCCGGCCCCGCCTGGGAGCACATCGACTTCAACCTGGACGTCCCCGAACTCCAGGATGTCGCTCTCCGCCGGGCGATCTTCACCGCGATCGACGCCGACAACATCGCCGCCCGCATCTACGGCGAGATGTACCCGGAATACACCCGCCGCACCAACCACCTCTTCGCCGAGGATCACCCGAACCACGTCGACTTGGTGACGGAGACCGGCATGGGGAGCGGAGACACCGACGCCGCGCTGGCGATCCTCGCCGAGGCAGGCTACGAGTTCGACGGCCAGACCCTCACCCTCGACGGCGACCAGATCGGTCCGTTCCGGTTGCGAGCCACCTCCGACCTGGTGCGGTCGACGTCGATGGAGCTGATCCAGGCGGACCTCGCCCAAATCGGGGTCGAGACGAACATCGAACCCACCGACGACCTCGGCACGATGTTGTTCGAGGGGGACTACCACATCGCCCAGTTCGGCTGGAGCGGTGACCCGGCCTTCGTCGGCCTGACCAGCCAGTACTACACCACGGGAAGCCCCAGCAACTTCGGCGGCTTCACCAACGACGACGTCGACCGGCTCGCGCAGGAGGAGCTGACCCGGCTCGACATCGACGAAGCAGCCGACATCGCCAACGAGATCATGCGGATCGTGCTCGACGAGGCTTACGTACTGCCCCTGTGGGACGTCCCCGTGTTCACCTTCATCACCGACGACTACGTCAACGTCCGCGACAACACCGCGACCAGCCTGCGCGGCGTCTACAACAACCACGAGTGGGGAACGGCCGTCCAGTAGGCCACTACCCCTCCACAAACGTCCGGGCGGGTGACCCTCACTCTGCGCGGGGCCACCCGCCCGGGCATCTCCAACGAACCACTCGCGGTAGTAGTCGACGGAAAGGGCTGCCCCCCATGGCCGTGTACACCATGCGCCGGCTGCTGGCCGCGATCCCCGTGCTGCTCGCCGCATCTGTGCTGTGCTTCCTGCTCATCGACCTCTCCGGAGACCCGCTCGGCGACCTCCGAGTGGCGCAGCCGCCCGTCGATCCCGCCGTGATCGCCAGCGAAGAAGTACGCATGTACCTCGATCGGTCGGTGCCCCAGCGGTATCTGCTGTGGATGACCGGCATCGGCGGAAACGGCGACATCGGCCTGCTCCAAGGGAAGTTCGGGCCATCGGTCCGGGGACCGGCGTTCGACATCGGTGCCGAGATCGGCGCTCGGTTCCTGATCACCCTGCGGCTCGTCGTCATCGCGTTGATGATGGCCATCGGGCTGGCCATCGTGTCCGGCGTGATCAGCGCGGTTAAGCAATACTCCACCGTCGACTATCTGCTCACCTTCACCGGATTCCTCGCCTTGGCGATGCCGGCCTTCTGGATCGGCGCCCTGATCAAGGAGGGTGGTGTCTGGGCGAACCGCGAGCTGGGCACCGGGTTCGCCACGATCGGTGCCGCCTCGGCCGACACCCGCGGGTTCACCGCCTGGGAGTCGTTCACCGACGCCGCCGCTCACCTGTTCTTGCCCACGTTGGCGCTGATGCTGACCGGGTACGCGGCGTTGAGCCGATACCAGAGAGCGTCGATGTTGGAGGTGCTCAACAGCGACTACGTCCGGCTGGCCCGGGCCAAGGGGGTACGCAACCGGGTGGTCATCCGGCGGCACGCCCTCCGTACCGCACTCATCCCGCTCACGACGGTATCGGCGCTGGTGATCGCCGGCACGATCGACGGAGCCATCATCATCGAGCGGATCTTCCAATGGCGCGGGCTGGGTGACTTCTTCCTGGAGTCGGTCAGCACCAACGACTCCTATTCCGTGATGGGGTGGCTGATGCTCAGCGGGATCATTGTGGTCACGGCGAACCTCGTCGCCGACCTGCTCTACGGCGTTCTAGACCCGCGGATTCGTTATGGCTGACCTGCAACCCGGCCTGGCCGCCCCACCTCCCGTGGCCGCCGAAGCGATCACCACCCAACAGCGCAACCAGGCGCGGATGGCCGCCCGCCGCTTCCTGCGGCATCGGCTGGCCGTCACCAGCCTCGTCCTGTTCGTGTTGGTCGTCGCGTTCGCGTTTCTCGGTCCGCTGCTCTGGTCCTACGATCACACCGTCGACCGCGCCATCCCGGCCAGCACGCCGCCCAGCATGGCGCACCCTTTCGGCACCACGACCGCCGGGCAGGACGTGATGGGCCAGGTAATGCGCGGCACCCAGCAGTCGCTGAAGGTGGCACTCACGGTGGCGCTGATCAGTACCACGGTCGGCTCGTTGTGGGGCGCCGTGGCGGGCCTGTACGGCGGCTGGGTCGACAACCTGATGATGCGTTTCGTCGACGTGATCCTCGTGGTGCCGCTGCTCGTGTTGGTCACGGCCATGGCCGGCAATGTCCGCGGCGGCACCAGTTGGTGGGCGGTGGCCCTCGTCATCTCGGCGTTCATCTGGACCGGGACGTCACGTGTGGTGCGCGGCGTCGTCCTCTCGCTGCGCGAACAGGAGTTCATCGAGGCGTGCCGGGCGATGGGTGCGTCGAACTCGCGGATCGTGCTGCGTCATCTCATCCCGAACGCCGCCGGGCCGATCATCGTCGCCGGGACCTTGGCCGTCGCGTTCGCCATCCTCGCCGAAGCGGCGTTGTCGTTCCTAGGTTTCGGGATCCAGCCTCCTGATACGTCGCTCGGTCTACTGATCGAGAACGCCCGGGCCGCCCCCTTCACCCGCCCCTGGTTGTTCTACCCACCCGGCGTGTTCATCGTTCTGATCGCACTGACCATCAACTTCGTCGGGGACGGCATGCGCGACGCACTCGACCCCCGTCAGACCATGACCCGGAGGTGACGAGGTGGCTCAACCGTTGTCCATGACCGACGTCGTGCTCGAGGTCGACGACCTCAGCGTCACACTGCCAACCGACGATGGCCCCGTCACAGCCGTACGTGGCGTCACATTCCAGGTGCGCCGCGGTGAATCACTCGGCATCGTCGGCGAATCCGGGTCGGGCAAGTCGGTCACGTCGATGGCCATCATGGGTTTGCTGCCGGCGACGGCACGGGTGACGGGGTCGACACGGGTACTGGGCCAGCAACTCCTCGGCCTCGACGACGCCCGGATCAGCACCGTGCGGGGCCGGAACATCGCCATGATCTTCCAGGATCCGTTGACGTCGCTGAACCCCGTCCACCAGGTCGGCCGGCAACTGGTCGAGGCGATCCAGGTACATAACCCAGGGGCCAAACGCCATGCCTGGACGCGGGCGGCTGAACTGCTCGAGATCGTCGGAATCCCGGATCCCCAACAACGGGTGCACGCCTATCCACACGAACTCAGCGGCGGCATGCGCCAACGTGTGGTCATCGCCATCGCCATGGCCAACGATCCGGACGTGATCATCGCCGACGAACCCACCACCGCGTTGGACGTCACCGTCCAGGCGCAGGTTCTGAACGCTCTCGAGACCGCCCGTGCGGCCACCGGCGCGGCCCTCGTGCTCATCAGCCACGATCTAGGGGTCATCGCCGGACACGTGGACCGGGTGGGGGTGATGTATGCCGGCACCCTCGTGGAGTCCGGCACCGTCGACGAGATCTTCTACACCCCGTCCATGCCCTACACGTTGGGGCTGCTCGGCAGTCTGCCTCGGGTCGACGAGCGCCGGCAGCACCGTCTCACCCCGATCCTCGGCACCCCGCCGTCGCTGATCAACCTGCCGCCCGGCTGCCCGTTCGCGCCGCGCTGCCCCATGGCTCAGGACGTGTGCCGGGACACCGAACCCCCACTTCGGCCAGTGGGAGCGGGTACCCACGCCGCGGCCTGCCACTTCAGCGATCAACTGGTAGGAGTGGCACCGTCCGACCTGTTCCGGCCCACGTCGATCGATCTGGACGCCTTGTCATGACTCTCACCCCCGAGGCCACGCAGCCGGCCGCCCACTCCGCACCGCCCATCCTCGCGGCACGCGAGCTGGTGAAACATTTTCCGGTCCGCTCCGGCGGGATCCTCCGCCGCACCGTCGGACAGATCCACGCGGTGTGTGGTGTGTCGCTCGACGTCGCTCCACGCGAGACGCTGGCCTTGGTCGGTGAGTCTGGCTGTGGGAAGTCGACGACGGCACGCCTGATGCTCGACCTGATCCCCCCGACGTCGGGTTCGGTGTACTACGACGGGCAACCGATCACCGGCCGTTCGCGGGCGGCGATCCGTGTCCTGCGGCAGTCCCTACAAATCGTGTTCCAGGATCCGTTCGCCTCGCTGGACCCGCGGATGCCGGTCTCGGCGCTGCTCGCCGAACCGCTGCGGATCCACGGCCGATACAAACCCGGCGGCGAGGCGCGGGTCCGGGAGTTGCTGGAGCTGGTAGGTCTCAACCCTGAGCACGGCGCTCGGTACCCACACGAGTTCTCGGGTGGTCAGCGGCAGCGCATCGGGATCGCCCGGGCGCTCGCCCTCGAACCCCGGGTGTTGGTCCTCGACGAGCCGGTCTCCGCCCTCGACGTCTCCATCCAGGCCGGGGTGATCAACCTGTTGGAGGACCTCCAGGATCGGCTGGGGCTGTCGTACTTGTTCGTCTCGCATGACCTGTCCGTGGTCCGGCACATCGCCCAACGGGTGGCGGTGATGTACCTGGGCCGGATCGTCGAGTCCGGCCCCACCGACGACCTGTTCGCCGCCCCCGCCCACCCCTACACCCAGGCACTGGTCAGCGCCATCCCGGTGCCGGACCCCCACCGGGAACGGGCCCGGCGGCGCATCGTGCTGACCGGGGATGTCCCCAACCCCGCGGACCCGCCGTCCGGCTGCCGCTTCCGCACCCGCTGCCCGACGTTCGCCCAGCGGCTACGGCCGGACGAGCAGGCCCTGTGCATCGACTCGGCACCTGAGCTGGTCGACCGCGGCGACGGACATCCGGCCGCATGCCACTTCGCCGGCCCCTCCCCGCCCCGCCTCTCCCCATGATCATGAACACTTTGCCGTGCCATGGCACGGCAAAGTGTTCATGATCATGGGGAGAGGCGGGGCGGGGAGGGGCGGGGCTTGGAGGGTTTCCGGCCGACGACGGCGGTCCGGTCCAGGCCGGCGGGCCGTTCCTGGACGCCGCGGAACCCGGCACCGGCCAGGAAGTCCGCTACCTCGCCGACGGACCAGCATTGCCCTTCGGTGGCGTACAGCACCAGCGCGGAATAACGGGCCACCGATAGGGGTCCGGTTTTGTCGGCGTTGAGATGGGAGTCGACCACGACGACATGCCCACCTGGGGCCAACGCACCATAACAGCGCCCGACGATCTCCCGGGCGCGGCGCTCGCTCCACCGGTGAAGTGTGTCGGGCAGCACGTGGACGTCGTATCCCGAGGGTAAGGCGGTGAACATCTCCGGGCTCTGGGATACCCCTGCCGCCAGCTCGGGACGCCGCTCGCGCAGCGCCGCCACCGTCGTTCCACATCCGCCGACCTCCAGCACGGCCGTCGCGGGCAGCGTGTCGAGTACTTCCGCGAGGGCTGGGGCCAGTGCCCGCGCCCGCGGCGCCTTGATCCCGCCGAAGTGCTCACCGAAGGTGGGGTCGTGTGGCCACACGCTGGCTCGCCCGCCGGTCCACCGGGCCGGTAATCCCGTCCGCAACAGCTCGACCTGCTCCAGACAGGTGGGCCGCGACGCCGCGGAGGCCAGATATGGACGCAGATCGAACGGGGCGCCCCGCACCAGGCAGGATCTGGCCAGCGGACTAGGGCGCAGCACTGGCCCCGGCTCGAGCAGGCCCATCGCCCGAAGGAGCGTGCACAACACGTCGGCGGAGCGGAACGCGATACCGCTGCGCCGGCACAACGTCTCCAGGGTCACCACCTCCCGGTCGAGCACGGTGAGCAGATCGAGCCGGACGATGGCGGCCAGGACGAGGTCGTCGGCGTAGATGCCGTCGCGCACCCGCAGCAACGAGCCCATCCCGGCGAGGTCGATGTCCATGACCACACCGACGCTAACGTCGGCGGCGGGTGGCCGGCGTCGGGAGTGGGTCCCTACGTCTGGGTCTGGACCACCCCATCTTTACGTCGGCCCCGCGGCCTGCCCCTCGTCACCGGTGAGGATCCCGAGCCGCCGCCCGACGAGAACGGCATCGTCCCGGCTGGACACGTCCAGTTTCAGCCGGACCGCCGCGACGTGGTGGTCGACAGTCTTCGGAGACACCTGCAACCGTTCGGCGATCTCTTGATAGGTCAGCTGCTGGGCGAGCAAGACTAGAACCTCGGTCTGCCGGGGAGTGAGCCCGCCCGGGTTGTTCCTCGTCCGCGCTCGGGGACCTCGCGGAACCGACGTGACACCCATCCGAGCCAACGAAGACCTCACCATGGCGGCGCGGGGCACCGCGCCCAGCCGGTCGAAGATCTCCAGCGCCTCCAGCCGGGGGCGTGGATCGGGCGCGTCGCTGAGCGCGTCAGCACACTCGTAGGGCCGTCCCACCTCGTCCCACGCGCGGGCCGCCTCACGCCAATAACCCGACAGTTGCAGCCGGTACGGCTCCGGCACCCCGTCCGGTACACCCTCCGGCAGCCCAGCGCGGTACCGCCAATAGGCCGTCTCCCCCAGGTATCGCTGGGTGCCGACGTCCTTGGCTAGCTCCGCCAGGCCCACCACCGCGCGGGCGGCAGCGCCCGGGTCGCCCGCGAGCCAGGCCAGCTCGGCGCGTGAGGTTCCCGCGTTGATGAGGGCCGGCGCTTCGCCCAGCCCCGCGGCAAGGTCGCCGCAGGCCCCAACCGTCGCCGCGGCCTGCGGCGATCCACGCCGGGATTGGAGCATCGAGGTGACCTTCAGCGCCATCAGCCGCGCAGCGACCTCCGATGCACGCGAAGCCGTGTCCGCGTCCTGCTCGGCGAGCGACCATCGGCCCAGTTCCAGGTGGCCCCAGGACCGCACCGCGACGAGGAAGTCGGCGAGAGCTTGCAGCTCGCGGGCCTCACAGTAAGCCAGACCGGCGGTGACGTACCGGGCTGCTTCGTCGTACCGCATCTCCCGGATGTGTCCATGGGCGAGATTGATGTAGGCACGGCTGGCGGCGTACACGTCGTCCAGTTCCAACGCTCGGGTCAGCGCCGCGGCCAGGGGGCCGCCGTTGTTGGGGTCCCGCAGCATGTGGGCAACCCCGACGGTGACCTGCGCATGCACCGCTGCCCGGGCGTCTCCAACGCCATCGGCCAGGGCGATCGCCTTCTCCCCCCACGCCAGGGTTTCGGCCGTCTGATATCCGGTCATGGCCAGCCGGGCCGCCTGACCGTACGCGGCCACCAGCTCCGCACCCGGCGGCTGCGCCTCCAAGACGGCGACGGCTCGGCCGACCGTCCGCCGGGCCGCCACACCGTCACCGAGCGCCCATTCGAGGCTCGACAGCCGGCACAGGCCACGCCCGACGCCGAGGTGGTCGCCAAGGCCGGCGCGCAGTTCGATGGCGCGGCGCAGGGCGTCGCGAGCCTGGTCCTGCACCCGCGCCATCTCGCATTCGGCACCGTAGGCTTCCAACAGCTCGGCCAGCCGTTCGTCCGGGATGTGCTCGGCGTTGGCAATCGCGTGCTCCAGGTGTGCGATGGCCTCCCGGTGGCTGCTCACCCCGGCGGCCCGTTCCGCGGCCAGCGGCGCGTACCGGGCTAGCGCCGCACCGTCTCCGGCCTGATGTGCGTGATGCACCAACCGGGCCGGTTCGACGTCGCGGGTGGACAGCACCCGCAGAACCTGCGCGTTGAGCTCGCGGCGCCGTCGCTCGGACAGGTTCTGCTCGACCACCCGACGGCTGAGTTCGTGGGGAAACCGCAGCACCGGTCCGTCGGCCTGCAGGACGCCGAGCCGGACGGCTTCGTCCAGCCGCGCGGCGTCGGCACACCCATCCAGTACCCAGCGCTCGGCCCGGCCGGGGAGCACCGCCGCCGCCTCGACACTTGCATAAGTGGCGGGGTGGAGCCGCCGCACCCTGGCGAGCACTGCGTCCTGGACGGTGGGTGGTACCACTGACGGGTCCGGATGAGCCAGCATCTCTCGCACGTAGAACGGGTTGCCTCCGGTCAACTCGTACAACTCGTCGATGTCGTTGTGCCCGGCCAGTTGGGCGACCGCCTCCCTGGACAGTGGCTCCAAGTGGATCCGCCGGATGTCGCCGGCGGGGATGGAGCCGACGGCTAGTCGCAGCGGATGGTCGGCGGGCACTTCGTCGTCGCGGAACGTGACGACGAGCATGGTGTGGACCTGGCCGATCCGGCGGCCGAGGAAGCGGATGGCGTCCAACGTCGCCTCGTCGGCCCACTGGGCGTCTTCGACGACGACGATGCCGGGCCGCGCCGGTGCGATGAGTTCGTCGACAACTCGGTCGAAGAATCCGCTGATCCAGCGGGTGTCGCCGGCATTGGCGGCCGCTAGTTCAGCGCCCACGTGCGGGAACATGTCGCGGAACGGCCCGAGTGGGCGGGGCAGGAGTAGGTCGTCGCACATGCCGCGCAGCACGCGCGCCGATCTCGCCGAACCGGAAACGAACCGCTGTACCAGAGTGGTTTTTCCGGAACCGGCGTCTCCCGCGACGAGCACGACGCTGCCCCGTCCGAACTGGGCGTCCCGCCGCGCCGCATCCAACTCGGCAAGCTGCGTGTGCCTCTCCAGCAGCTGCACAAACCCGAGATTACTGGCGAATCACCGGCTGGCCGCTGGACGCGGCGCAATCGTGATCTACCTGTGAGCGCGCCATGATCGGGCACCGTCTCGTGTATTGCGCCACCACCCGGGCGAAGGCTCGCTCTCTGGCTACGGCCGGCTCATGATCGTCACACATCACCACAAGCAGCAACGGGTCAGCACCGGCCGAGGCGGCACACTCGGCCAACCGGTCCAGCTCGGCTGCCACCGCGCCGGGGCCGGAGGTGTCCCAACGTCCGGCGAGTTCGTCGAGTTCGCCCTGACTGAGCGGCATGATGGTCCTCCCGACATCTCAGTGTCGAGACCATCGTGACTCTCTCTGCTGGCCCAATAACAGAGCCAGTCAACAAGTAGTGGACTGGGCCAGCGGCAGTCCTGGCGGAACTGCACGGTCAGCGGCCCGGCACAGCCTCCTGCATCTTCGTCTTGATGCCCTGGACCAGCACCCGCCAGCGGTTGGCGTCGCCCTTGAGGAGGGCCTTCGTCGTGTCTCTCAGCTGGTCGAAGGTCGCCGACGGCGGGATCGGCGGGACCTCCGGGTCACAATGGACGTCGAGGACCATCGGCGCCTCAGCCGCCAGTGCACGCTCCCAGGCGGCGCCGAGTTCCTCGGGTTGGTCGACGGTGATCGCGTCCAGACCGGCACTTCGAGCCAACGCCGCATACGACACGTCCGGGATGACCTGTGACGGCTCGAACTTCGGCGCGCCTCCCATAGCGCGCAACTCCCACGTCACCTGGTTGAGGTCGTTGTTGTGGAACACGCATACCACCAGGCGGGGATCGTCCCAGAGCTCCCGGTACCGGGCGATGGTGATCAGCTCCGCCGAGCCGTTCATCTGCATCGCGCCGTCGCCGACCAATGCCACCACCGGCCGATCGGGGTGCGCGAATTTGGCGCCGACCGCGTAGGGAACGGCGGAGCCCATCGTGGCGAGGGTTCCTGACAGCGAGCCCCGCATCCGCAGGTTCCGGGCGTACCAGTTCGTGGACGACCCGGAGTCCGCCGTCACGATGGTGTCGTCCGGGATGCGGCTGGAAAGCTCATGCACCACGCGCATCGGGTTCACCGGCTTGGCGTCCAGCATCGCCTGCTGCTCCATGGTGGCCCACCATGACTCGACGTTGGACTCGATGGTCTCGCGCCACGAGCGGTCTTCCTGGTGATGCAGCATCGGCAGCATGCGCCGCAGGGTCGCCTTGGCCTCACCGACGAGGTTCACCTCGGTGGGATACCGCAGGCCGATCAGCGCGCCGTCGATGTCGATCTGCACCGCTCGGGCCTGTCCAAGATCGGGCAGAAACTGGGTGTAGGGCAGGTTGGAGCCGACGATCAGCAGGGTGTCGCAGTCTCGCATCAGCTCATAGCTGGGCCGGGTGCCGAGCAGGCCGATGGCGCCGGTGACATACGGCAGATCGTCCGGAAGCACGTCCTTGCCGAGCAGTGCCTTGGCGACACCGGCACCGGTGACCTCGGCCAGCAGCACGACCTCCTCAGCCGCATTGCGCGCTCCCTGGCCGATGAGCACGGCGACCTTACTACCCGCGTTCAGCACCTCGGCGGCGCGCGCGATCTCGTCGTCCGGCGGCACCATGACCGATCGAGACCCGCCCGGTGGACTGGACGGAACGTGTTTGAACTCATGTTCAGGCGCGACGTAACACTCTTCCTGGACATCCGCCGGGATGATCACCGCCGCCGGCGCCCGCCGCGCGGCCGCGGTACGGAAGGCGCGGTCGATGGCATTGGGCAACTGTTGCGGGACGCTCACCTCCACTACGTAGTCAGAGGCGACGTCCTTGAACAGCGCGCGTAGATCGACCTCCTGCATGTACTGACCGCCCAGGGCCGTACGTGCGGTCTGGCCGATGATCGCGACGACGGGCACGTGGTCCAGCTTCGCGTCATACAACCCGTTGAGCAGGTGGATGGCGCCCGGGCCCGACGTCGCCAGGCATACGCCGACCGTGCCGCTGAACTTGGCGTAGCCCACCGCCTGCAGCGCTGACATCTCCTCGTGCCGCGACTGGATGAACCGCGGCTGATTCATCGCTTCGCCGAATGCGGCCACGATGCCGTTGATGCCATCACCCGGGTAGCCGAACACGTGTGTGACGTCCCATTCACGGAGCCGCTGGAGTAGGTAGTCACCAACCGTTTGCGACATCGATCCTCCCTCGTTGCCGACCCTCCGCCCATACCCCGAGTCCGGGGTCTCAGACGTCGGGTGCCGACAACGACGAAAGCCGGGCGCCGGCGAGCTCAGCGGCGTGGGCCGAAGGCTGCCTTGGTGTCATCCGGCGACAACCCCGCGGACAGGTACGACGCGCTGCCGTCCTGGAGCAACTCCCGCCCGGCGGCCGCGAGCGCACCGTAAGCCGCCCACGCCAATGCTCCGCCGGTGGACACCCGGCGCACCCCGACGGCAGCGAGCCGGCTGGAATCCGGCACACCTGGCAACACCAGGACGTTGACCGGGCCACCGACCTCACGCACGACCCGCTCGATGTCGCCGACGTCGACCAGCCCCGGGGCGTAGACGACGTCCGCGCCGGCTTCTCGATACGCGACGAGCCTGCGCACGGTGTCGTCGAGGTCGCCGTGCCCGTAGAGCTGGTTCTCCGCTCGTGCGGTGAGCACTAGCCCGGACCGGCGCGCCACCTCCACCGCCTGGCCGACCCGCTCGACGGCCTCGGCTATCGGGAGGACACCCCGCTCAGGGTGGTAGTCCTCAAGAGACAACCCAGCGGCGCCGGTCTGGGCGATCAGCTCGACGGTGCGAGCGATACCCCCGGGGGCGTCGGGAAAACACCCTTCGGAGTCAACGCTGACCGGTACCTCCACGGCATCGGCGATGGTCTCGGCATGGGACAACATCTCGTCTCGGCTGACCTGTTGGTCGAGCCGGCCCAAGGAGGCAGCGTGTCCGGAGCTGGTGGTGGCCACGGCCGGGAAGCCAAGGCTCTCCAGGATCCGCGCCGACCCTGGGTCCCAGGCGTTCGGCATGACGAACAGGCCATCGGCGTGCAGCGCACGGAAAGCGTGAGCGGTGTTCATAGCGTCCTCACTGGCGAAACGGATGATATTCACCCATGACGGTATCGACCGGCACCGACATCATCCGGCGGTTTCCGGCCGCGACCGGGGGGCACCAGCGGTGCCGCCGGGTGGCCCTGGAAGAGAACCGGGCGCCCGGCTATCAATGATCGGTCGGCCATCGCCAGCGTTGACCGTCGCCGGTGTCGGCCGTCACCGATACGGTGAAGGCATGAGTGTGCGATGGCTGGTGGCCTTCATCGATCGCCCGGCGTCCTCATTCGAGGCCACGGCCCAGTTCTGGCTGGCAGTGACTGGCTCGACGTTGTCGCCGCGCCGGGGCGCATATGCCGAGTTCGCCACGATCCTGCCGGCTAGCGGCCACTCGTACCTGCGGGTCCAGCGGGTCGCCGCCGGTAGGGGCGGGAGCCATCTCGACCTCGCGGTGGACGACATGACCGGTACGGCCGGCCACGCGCGACGCCTCGGCGCTGAGGTGCTTCGGGAGCTCGACGACGTCGTCGTGATGCGCTCGCCTGCGGGCTTCGTCTTCTGCGTCGTGGGTCACGACGGATCCGCCCAGCGCCCGTTGCCCGTATCACTCGACGGCGGCGCCCGGGCCATCGTCGACCAGCTGTGCATCGACATCCCGCCGGCCGAGTATGAGAACGAGTGCACGTATTGGGCTCGCCTCACCGGGTGGACGCTGCACCCGGGCTCCCGCCCGGAGTTCTCGTATCTCGACCGGCCGGATGGCATTCCGCTACGGATACTGCTGCAACGGACCAACGATGCCGGCGACGGCCGGGCCCACGCCCACCTCGATCTGGCGTGTGACGATACGGCCGCCACCGCCATTGCCCACGAACGGCTGGGGGCGCGCAGGGAAGGCACGCATGAGCACTGGATCGCGATGCGCGACCCCGCGGGTGTGCCTTACTGCCTGACTCGACGCGACCCTGACACCGGACGGTTGCCTTCGGGTACGTCGCGCCCGACGGCCTGAACGTACCGCCGCAGGAGGCGCCCAATGAGGTCGACCGGCGCAGCGATGTCGGTTGTCGGCCTCCAACCCGCTTTTAAGGTTTGCGGTCGACATCAGCCGTGATTGCCTTCAAAGTTTCACAGGGTATTTGAACGATAAATTCAAGGCATGGATTCCTCGAACACAACCGCCGAACATCCGGAACACGTCGCTGGCACAAACATGGGGTCACGCACCTTCAGTCTCGAGGTCCAGCTCGACGCGCTAGCGGACGAACCCGGGACCGAACTCGGCCGGATCCTGCGTTACTGGGCCGGCAACCTCAAGCACTACAACCTCCAGCCGGGGATCGAGGAGACCGTGGTCGACTCCGCGTACTCGCCGGTGGGCAGCTGGCGGATCTCTGGCTGACCGTAAAGAGCGCTCCCTATACCTCCCGTCGGTGCGTGACGACGACGGCCGCGACCACCGCAACGAGCGGCCATACCGCCAGCACGAGCCACGACGCGCCCACGGGCCACGTAAATAGCTCGGCTGGCATCAGCTCCCGGATCGGGGTGTTACGCAACGTCATCCATGCACTCCACAGCGTCGAGTTGTTGAGGTCTACCACCCACGAGTAGGTGGTTCCCATGGTGAGCTGGGGCAAGATGACGATCACGGTGAATACGCCGAAGATCGCGCCGGCGGTGTGCCTGATCAACACACCGATACCCATGCCGACCAGCGCACACACCGGCACAACAACCGCTGAGGCCACGAGGGCCGTCGGGACGCCTTTGTTGCTGATCGCGAAGCCGGCATCCTGGCCCGAGAGGAGTACCTGGGTCAGGCCGACTGACGTCGTAGCGACGACGATGCCCACCGCGAGTGTCGCGCCCGAGATGACGGTGGCCTTGGCGATCACCACCGATCGGCGCGCCGGTACCGCGACAAAGGTCGTGCGGATCATCCCGGTGGCATATTCACCGGCCATGGACAACGCCCCGATGATGCCGGCGGCGATCAAGAGCAGGAGATACGGAGCCTGGCCGAGGGCGTCGTTCATGTAGTTGTAGCTCTCCCTGGCCTCGGCGGACCACTCCGGGAGGAGGCGACGGAGGGCGAGGGTGGAGTAGACGTTGATCCCGATGACGGCAACGACGCCAAGGCCAAGCGCCCAGTAGGTGGAGCGCAGCGACCACAGTTTGATCCACTCCGAGGCTACGAGGGCACCGAAACGAGCTGGTGGGCGAGTGCCGGCGGTGGGAGTGGAGACGGGGGTCGTCTCGGACGTGACGCGGGTCATCGGGATCCTCCAGCGGTGTACTCGATGCTGTCAGCGGTGAGCGTCATGAACGCTTCTTCCAAGGAATCGGCTCGGGCGACGAACGCGGCCAGGCTCTCTGCCGCCAACAGACGGCCGCGGCCGATGACGATGAGGTGATCCGCGGTGTTCTCCATCTCGCCCATCAGATGGCTGGAGACGAACACCGTCCGCCCCTCGGCCGCGAGCCGCCGGAACAGGGCACGTACCCATGTCACGCCTTCCGGGTCGAGACCGTTGAGCGGCTCGTCGAACATCAGCACCGGCGGATCACCGAGCAGGGCAGCGGCGATACCGAGCCGCTGTTTCATCCCCAGTGAGAACTCACCTATCCGGCGCCGCGCGGCATCGGCCAAGCCCACTTCCTGCAGGACTGTGTCGACCCGCTGTCGCGATATCCCATTGCTCCGAGCCAGGGCGGCCAAGTGTGCCTTGGCGCTGCGACCGCCGTGGACATCGTCCGCGTCGAGCAGGGCACCGACGTGGCGGAGACCGCGGGAGCGATCCCGAAACACCTGCCCGTCGACGGTCACGCTGCCGCGTGTGGGGCGGTTCAGGCCGAGGATCATCCGTAGCGTCGTCGTTTTCCCAGCGCCGTTCGGACCGAGGAAACCGGTGACCTGACCCGGGCGGACCGTGAACGTCAGGTCGTCGATCGCCGTTGTCCGGCCGAACCGTTTGGTTAGTCCATTGGCTTCGATCATGCCCTCACGGTGCGCGGGAGCGTACCGTCAGCACATCCCGCCCTGGGCCACTTCGAGATCGACCGAGGTATCCGAGAGGCGTACGCCCCGAAGGCGATGGCACGGCGGGGCTGCGAGCCTACGATCCCGGTATGGACGACGCTACCCACCGCGTGCCGCTGGCGAGACTCTGGCGACGCGGGCGCTCGGCCGGCCCCAAGGTGCTGGCCTGGTGCGGCGCCGTGGCCTACCCGCTCCTCCTGATCGTTGCGGTGTTGACGTGGCCCCCCGGCTCGGGTGGTGTCGACCTGCTGTTGCCGGCCGTGCTCACGGCCCTACCGATCGGGCTGCTGTGGTTGAACCCGCTACCCGCCCTGGCGCTTATGCTGATCGGCTCGTTCACCGTGATCGTCAGCGAGCCGGCGTGGCAACTCGGAACCTTGCTGGCGCTCGCGCAGCACCTAGCGGTTGGGCTCATCGCCGCCACTCGATCGCGCTGGATATCGGTGGGCAGCGCCGTCGTCGTGCTCAGCGTGCAGCTTGCGGCGGCGACCTACTACACCTCCGGATCCGACGACTACACCAGCACTGCGGTATTTCTCACGCTGGCCACTGTCGTCGCCTGGCTGGCCGGCCGCGCCATTCGAGATCGACACGAGCGTAGCCAGCTACTCCGGGCGCACGCGACCACCGAGGCGGTGCAGGCTGAACGGATCCAGATCGCCCGCGAGCTCCATGACATGGTCGCTCACAGCATCGGCGTCATCGCCATCCAGGCCGGTATGGGGCGCCGGGTGATCGACACCCAGCCCGGAGAGGCTCGGGCGGCCCTCGCCGTCATCGAGTCCACCAGCCGGGATACCCTCGCCGGCCTGCGCCGGCTGGTCGGCGCGCTGCGGCAGGCGGATGCTGATTCGGGTGGAGCACCGCTGGGTCCAGCGCCAACACTGGCCGACCTCGACCCGTTGGTTGCGACGACGATGGACGCCGGGGTACGGGTCCACGTGGAGTGGCGGGGGCGACGCCGTCCACTTCCAGCCGACATCGAGATGTCCGCGTTCCGCATCGTTCAGGAGGCCATCACCAACGTGGTGCGGCATGCTGGAGTGCACGAGTGCCATGTTGTCATCGACTGCCAGGAGGACGAGCTGTCCATCGAGATCGTCGACGACGGAGCTGGCGGGCCAGTAGCGGAGACCGGTTACGGCATCGCCGGGATGCGCGAACGAGCCGGTCTGCTGAGCGGACGGTTCGACGCCGGCCCACAACCTGCCGGTGGCTTCCGGGTCGCGGTTTCACTGCCGGTCCCACCGGAGGCCCCGTGACCGTCCGCGTCATACTCGCTGACGACCAGCCGCTGGTACGCGCAGGGCTACGCGTGCTCATCGCCGACGATCCCGGCCTCGACGTCGTCGGCGAAGCCGGTACCGGCGCCAAAGCCGTCCAACTGGTTCACGATGCCCAGCCCGACGTCGCCGTGATGGACATCCGGATGCCAGGTATGGACGGCATCGAAGCAACCCAGATCATCACCGAAGGTCCAGGGACAACACGGGTGCTGGTCCTCACCACGTTCGACGACGACGAGTACGTCTACGGCGCGCTGCGGGCCGGCGCCAGCGGGTTCCTCGTCAAGGACATGCCTCTCGACGACATCTTGGCCGCTATCCGCGTCGTCGCCAACGGCGACTCCCTCATCGCACCGAGTGTGACGCGCCGGCTGATCGAGGAGTTCGTCGCCCGACCTGAACCAGGCCCGACGCGCCGCCCCATCGACGGCATCACCGAGCGGGAACGCGAGGTCCTCACCCTCGTGGGCCGCGGCTTGTCGAATGGTGAGATCGCCGCAACGCTGTTCATCAGCCCGGCCACGGCCAAGTCACATGTGGCACACCTACTCACCAAACTCGACGCCCGCGACCGAGTGCAGCTCGTCATCATCGCCTACGAGATGGGCCTCGTCGCTCCACCGCGGTAACCACCCTTGCTGGCCCACCTGTCAGGCCGGACAACTCTGTGAGCAGGGCCGACACTCGTGTCAGGCCGGACAGCGCGGAGTTCCGGCACCGAGCGTCAGGCCTGACAACTACGTGTGCAGCAGCGACGCTCCTGTCAGGCCTGACAGGTCGGAGGCAACTAGGGCGGAGGCTATCAGCCGAGGTGGGTCGCCGCCCAGGCCGCGAGCGTCGTCGGCGTCGTCGTTTGGTAGCCGCGCGGATCCTCCGGGGTGAAATCGTCCCTGATCCCTGCCGTCATCTGCACCAACGCCTCGATCTGAGGCGCAGGCAGACCGAGATCGCCGAGGGCGGTCCGAACGTCCTGGTCGGTGAGCTGCTGGGGCACCACCGAATGGCCCAGCGAGGCCGACAGTTGCTCGGCTACCTGGCGGAACGACAGATCCTCGGGACCATGCACGGCTTGGACGTGCCGCCCGGTCCAGGCGGACGAAAGTAGCCGGCCAGCAGCCACCGCGGCGATGTCCTGGGGCGCCACCCATGGCAGGCGCCGGTCCAGATCCATCGCCGTGGCAAACACGCCGCCGCGGATCGACTCGATCTCCATCAGCAGGTTGGTGAAGAAGTAGCCGCACCGGAGGTGGGTGACCGAGGCACCGGTCGAGTCGAGCTCCACCTCGGTCGCAGCGAGGCCGTCGATCTCACCCACGCCATGCCGTTTCTCCGCTCCGACGCTGGACTGGAACACGACCCGGTCGATCCGGTTCTGCTCAACGGCGGCCCGGACATGACGCGCGGCCATGGCGTGGGCCGCCAGCGGGTCGCGGTCCATCGCAGTAGGACTGACCCAATACAAGGCGCTGACCCCGCTCGTCGCTTCGATCACGGAACCCGCATCCCACGCGTCGAACTTCACCGCCTCCACCTGGTCGGCGACGTCCGGGCCCAGCTTCGACGGGTCACGAAGTAGGGCTCGCGGGCGGACCCCAGCCTGCACCAGTAGGCGAAGCAGATGTGCGCCGACGTTCCCGGTGGGCGTCGTCACGGCAATGGTCATAGCGGTACTCCTCATGTGCGAACGTGCGGGCCACCGCCCTGGATGGGCGGGATCGACCTCTGATCTGGCTCGTCGCCACCACAGGGCGGCGCGACTCTGACAGCTATGACGGTAGTGGCAATTGTGGCCGACTGTTGACCACAATTCTCGAGGTTGCGACGGCTTTCTGTCATGATGTACAAAAGTACATGTACAAATGTTCCCTACCGGTCGAGGGTCATCCCCAGAACGGTGGACGTTGAGGAGGTCGACATGTCGACTGCGAATCCGGCACCTCGCCGTCGTGACCCTGAGGGGCGCCGGCGTGCCATGCTGATCGCCGCGGGCGAGATCATCACCGAAGCGGGCACAGCCGCCTTGACCCACCGTGCGGTAGCGGCCCGCGCGGAGGTATCCCTCGGCTCCACGACGAAGTACTTCAGTTCGATCGATGACCTCCGCGAAGCCGCCCTCCAGTACCTCGCACAAGAGATCGATCAGGAGCTGGCGACGATCGACTTCGCCGGCATTGCGACGAACCCGGAGCACGCGGCGGCGGAGTTGCACCGGTTTCTGTGCGACCGGCACGCAGTGCACGCGACGATCGCATTGCTGGCCTCGGGAGCAACCGATCCGCAGCTACGCAGCCTGGCACGGCGTTGGGACGACCGCTTCATCGAACTCCTCACCCCGCACATCGGCCACGCCCAGGCAACCGCGATCGCCGTCTATTTCAACGGTGCAACCCTGCATGCCGGCCTCGACGAAGAACCGCTGAGCCGCGACGCGCTGACCGCGGTGATCCGCGCGCTCGTCGCCATGCCCGGCCCAGTCACAACCACGCAGGAAACGAACCCATGACCACCACACCACCACCCCACACCGCACCAACGTCCCTGCATGCTCCGCTGAGTCGGGCCCGCCGCTGGGCCGCCCTCGCCGTCCTCACCGCGAGCCTCTTCGTGATCACGATGGACATGACGATCCTGCACATCGCGATCCCCGAGATGTCAGCCGAGCTGCAACCCAGTTCCGATCAGCAGCTCTGGATCATCGACATCTACTCGCTCCTTCTGGCTGGCCTGCTCGTCTCTTTCTCGGCGATCGCCGACCGCTGGGGGCGCAAGAAGATGCTGCTGATCGGCTACGTCATCTTCGGTGCCGTCTCGATCCTCGTCCTCCTCGCCAACAGCGCCGAAGCCGTCATCGCTATCCGCGCCCTGCTCGGCATCGGCGGAGCCATGATCATGCCGATCACGCTCTCCTTGATCCGGGTGATCTTCACCGACCCCAAGGAACGCGCCGCCGCGCTGAGCATCTGGGCCGCGGTCTCCATGCTCGGCGCCGCAGGCGGGCCACTCATCGGTGGCCTGCTCCTGGAGCACTTCTCCTGGCACGCGGCTTTCCTCGTACACGTGCCGCTGATGGTCGTCGCCATCGTCGCGGGCGCCTTCCTCATCCCGGAGTCTCGGGTTCCGAACCCTGGACGTTGGGACGCCTTCGCCGTAGTGCTCTCGTTCGCCGGCATGACGCTGTTGGTGTGGGCGATCAAGATCTTCGGCAAGGAAGCCAGCCTCCTGGTCCCCCAAGCAATCACCGCGTTTGCCGTGGGGGCGATTCTGCTGGCCTGGTTCGTCGTGCGCTGCCTCCGCAGCGACGCTCCCCTGCTCGACCTGAGCCTCTTCCGCAGCCGCATCTTCTCCGCCGGGATCATCGCCGCCCTGGGCTCGATCTTCGCCATGATCGCCATCCAGATGCTGATCGCCCAATGGCTGCAACTCGTCAACGGCGCGTCCCCCATCGAAGCGGGCGTGCGCATGCTGCCGGCCGCGCTCGGTGCCGCGGCCTCCGCGCTGCTCGCGCCGTTGGTGGCCCGCGCCATCGGAGCACGCGCCGTCCTCGCGGGCGGCATCTTCGTGGCAGCCGTCGGCTTGCTCCTCATCGGCGTGCAGTACGGCACACTCACCGTCATCACCGTGCTCGTCGCACTCGCCCTCGTCGGCGCCGGGACCGGGTCGCTCGCGATCGGGTCGGCCATGATCATGATGGGCACGCCAGAAGCCAAAGCTGGGAACGCGGGAGCCTTGGAAGAGACCTCTTACGAACTCGGCGCCGTACTCGGCATCGCGGTCATCGGCACCATCGCCGCCATGTATTACCGTTCCGGCCTCGCCGGAACGGATGTGGTGGCCGGTCTGGATCCAGTGCTCGCCGACCAAGCCAAGGACTCCCTCGGTGCCGCAAACGCCATCGCTGGCGAACTCCAGCTCCCCGACCTCGCCCACGAAGCCGGCACCGTCTTCACCGACGCCCTCCAGACAACCGGGCTCGTTGGCGGCTGCATCATGATCGGCGTCGCCGCGCTCGTCTTCTTCGTCACACCCAAGGGAACCAACGTCACCGGAAGCTCACACACATAGCCGGATGCTGGCCACATCGCTATCGGCGGCGGCAGCCGCGGCGGGTCAGCCTTCGAGACGTGCGATCTCATTGGCGACAACAGATGGATCGAGCTTGGCGAAGATCGGCGTGGGCTTGGTGACCGGCGAGCTGTCACATTGGTCGCCCCGAGCCTCTGTGTAGCTACATATTGGGCAGGTTCCTTCGATATATCGGTCTGGAAGTGTTCGACCGTTGGACGGACTGACCGCGCCCTGCGTGGCCCGCTCGACAACGTATCCGTTGCGTCGGCAGGTCCGAAACAGTTCTTGGACTACACGGTAGTGATTTCCCGTCGTTGTCCTGTGAACAGGTCATAGGACATGCCAAGATCCACGAGATCCCGGACGATGGCAGCGTTGTTGGTGTCAGCTAGCTGACGGGGCGATATACCCTCTGCGTCAGCAGTCACAAGGATGGGGGTGCCGTGCTCATCAGTCCCGGACACCATGAGGACGTCGTGCCCGGCCATTCGCATGTACCTACTGAACACGTCGGAGGGAACGCCGAATCCGGCTACATGGCCGATGTGACGGGGGCCGTTGGCATACGGCCACGCGACAGCCGACAGGACGCGAGCCATGCCGAGAAGCTCTAGTGTGTCGGCGGAGATCCGTGCACGACGCTATGCGTCAGTCGTGGAGTGGCGGGAGCCGCAGATCGCGTAACGGGTTCCCGCCGTCGATCAACAACCGCCCGTTCGGGGTGAGCGCGTTGGCGATCCGTTGCAGGACGATCTCGCCAGCCTTCGGGCGCCTCCCGTCAAGGGCGCCGACCCGGACGGCGAAGGCCAGGTCGAATGGCTGCTCGTTCGCGAGAAGTTGGAAGTCCTCGGCGGCAACCTGACGGACACTCATGACGCCGGCGCGGATTTCCTTGGCGGCGTTCCTCTGGGCCAGGGCGATGCTCTTAGCGGAGCGGTCGATCATGAGAATGTGGCCACCACCGACGCGCTCGGCGACGGCCTTTGCCGCGACCCCCGGACCTCCGCCGATCTCCAACACCCGCATCCCCGGCTCGAGCGGTAGCGCGTCGACGATCGCCGCCAAGCGGGGAGACAACGTGTTCATGTCTGAGCCTCCAGGGCCGCCGGGCCAGCGACCAGGCCGAATCGGCATTGGTGGCCGCCCGCGGAAAGCCTAAGAACCCTGGCCAGGTCCTGAGAGTCGCGTGGTCACGCTGGTCGCGCCGAGCTTACCAACGTTCGACAGGACGGCCGGAGCCTTGATCCACTGTCGTGGTGTAGCGGAGCCGAAGGCCGGAGGTCAGTAGCCCTCGCCTCGGCGCACCTCGTGATCGTCGGTGGCGGCGATGTGGCTTGCACGCAGCAAGAGGCCTGCGATCGCGGCGGCGGCGAGGAGGCTACCGGTGCCGACGGTGAGGGCGGTGGAGTAACCGTTGATGGTGGCTTCGGCGCTCGAAGCATCGGCCGTGTGGGCCCTTGCGGCCATGACGGCCACGGTGTTGAGCAGGGCGACGCCGATGGCAGCGCCGAGTTGCTGAGAGGCGTTGAACGTGGCCGAGGCGGCGCCGATCTCGTGGCCGCGTACTCCGTGGGTGGCGGTGCTGGCCGTGGAGGCGATGACCAGTCCCATGCCGATCCCGGTCAACACCATGGCCGGAACCAGATAGAAGGTCAGAACGTGGGCCGAGTCGACCTCGATCCACCTCGCGATGAACAGTCCGGCCGCGGCCGACAACAGACCGCTCAATATCAGAGGCGTGGGCGAGACGCGACCGAGTAGCCGCCCGGCGATGAGCATCGAGCCCGCCAGGGCGGCGATCGCGTGGATGAGCAGCACCATACCGGCCTGAACAGGTGAGTAGCCGAGTTCGGACTGGGTGTAGTAGCTCATGAACAGGTAGAACCCGAACATCGCCAGGAACATCAACGCGACCGCGATGAATGAACCCGCGCGGGCTCGGCTGGCCAGCACCGACAGCGGCAGCAGCGGATTCGATGCGCTGCGTTCGACCCGGATGAACAGCGCGAGCAGCACGATCCCGCCCGCCAGCAGCGCGATCACGGTCGGCGAGAGGCCGGCGTGGGCTTCGATCTGGCTGACCCCCACCACGATCGCCGCTAAGCCCGCGGCACTGAGCGCCGCCCCGAGCACGTCGACGCGCCCGGTGCGGGGCAGCGGCGCCACCCTAGGAATCAGGACCGCTCCGGCCGCAGCCAGCAATGCGATGGGCACGTTGACGTAAAGGCACCACCGCCAACTCGCGAATTCGGTCAGCAACCCACCCAGAACCAGCCCGATCGCCGACCCGGTAGCGCCGACGGCCGCGAAGACACCGAAAGCTCGCCCACGTTCGGCCGGGTCGCTGAACGACACCGACAACAGGGACAGCGCGGCCGGCGCCAGCAGCGCAGCGAACACACCTTGCAACGCCCGGGCGCCGATGAGCACCGCCGGGCTCCAGGCAAGTCCACCGATGAAGGAGGCGCCGGCGAACCCCAAAAGGCCAACGACGAACGCGCGACGATGGCCGATCGCGCCACTGACCCGACCACCGATCAGCAACAGACCGCCGAATGCCAGCAGATAGGCGCTGATGACCCAGTGTCGCGTTTCATCGCCCAGCCCCAAGTCCGCATGGGCCGACGGCAACGCGATATTCACGATGGTCCCGTCCAACACGACCAGCAACTGTGCCGCTGCGACCAGCGGCAAGACCCACCACCGGGTGGCCTGGCCAGCATGTGTCGACAATTCCCGCATTAGCATCCCCTATCAATGTTCGCTTATCCCTAACATCGTTAGTTTCATCTACGATAGTACTACGCTGGCCCTGCGGGGATCACGACTGGACGGAGGACAGCCAATGCCCACACGACGCGCCGAGGCCGACGCGCCCGCCCTGTCCAGCGTGTGGCTCCGCCCGGCACGCCAGGATCGCGGCGAGCCTCCGCTCACCCGGGAACGCATCGTCGAGGCAGCGATCGACATCCTCGACCGCGACGGTGCCAGCGCACTGACCATGCGGCGGGTCGCCGAACGGCTCCACGTCGCGGCGCCGTCGTTGTACTGGCATGTCAAGACCAAAGACGACATCCTCGACCTGGCTGTGGACCACGTCTTCGCCGAGATCGACACCGGAACCCCCACCGCCGAAAAGCCCTGGCGTCACCGGATCGAAGATCTCGCCCTGGCCTGGCGCTCGACCCTCATCCGACACCCGTGGGTCGCACCGGTTGCGGCAGCCCGGCCCAGCCTGGGGCCGAATTTCCTCGACCGGATGGAGACGCTCCAAGCGACCCTCCACCAGGCCGGATTCACTGGCGCCGATCTGTCGGCGGCCACCTGGCTGCTGTACAACCAGATCGTCGGATCGGCCTCCACCGAGTCGACCCTCGACATCAGCGACCACGACCGCGAACTAGGCCAACAACTCCTCCAAGACCAAGCAGACCGCTACCCGACACTGGCTCAACAGCGGTACCTCGACCATGAGGACTGGCACGCCGACTTCACCACCGGCCTGCGCTACCTGCTCGACGGCCTCCAAGCCCAACTCCGACACAGTGCCCATAACTCCTGACCGAAGCGCGGCATCCAACAGGCGGTCGACATTCCACGCAGGTCCGGAACTGAACGGCAGACCAGTCACCTCGGCGACAGGGCGGCGTGATGGGACTCCCTCTGGCGACTATCAGCCTTGATCGCTACGCCGGCATTTCTGCCCGACAGCTTGAGAATGGACTCGAAGATGTCCGCGTCATCGGTTACTGCCGTCGACGACGCGGCATTGCCTGGCAACGTCCCCGGCAGTGGCTCGGCCAGCCACGGGACGACGGCGCGCAGAACCCTCTGACTGATGTGAGGGTCGGGTCGATAGGGCAAGCCCAGGGCCTGGGCGACGTCCCAGGTGTGGATGATGGCGTTGCTGATCTGCACCTCGTAGAGGGTTGTCAACTCGACGGCGTCGGGGAAACCCTTTGGTTGGTAGAGCAGGCCGCTGTCGGCAGTAGAGGCGAACGAGTTCTCCATGAGGTGTGCCGTCTGCCGATATCCTGCTTCGAGCCCGCAGTCCCCGTAGTAGTCCACGGAAGCGCCGAGAGACGCCCTGTCCATCGGGTGGTGCCGCGTGCCGCGCAGGATTGCTTGGCCCGTGATGGCGGTCGCCACACTGACGTTCTGGTCGATGACGTGCAGGTATAGATCACCCACGTCGCCGGTTGTGCTCGGCACTGGTCGCCGGAGATCGCCCTGAGTCACCTCGGACAGGAACGCCGCGAGATCCTCCGTCAGGGTGTGCAGAATGGATACGTCCACGGCGCACCCTCGCTTCCTACGTCAGCGGTCTCGGCATCGCGACCGAGTCCCGGTGAAGTCTTCAGATGACGGTCATTCGTGGACGGCGACTGAACGCGGTGCACGATGAAAATACTCTACCACGGTAGATGATTTGAGAGCGACGGTGTCTGTGTCCGACGAAAAAGACCGGTCAGCAGAGGAGCCGGACCTGGCCGCGCTGCTGGCTCGCCTGTTCCCGAAGCTGGTGGCACTGGAGGAACCGATTCTGCGTGAGGCCGGGTTATCGATGTGGGAGTACGCGATCGTCACAAAGTTGGCGTCGACGGAGGCCATCCCCCAGGTCGAGTTGTCGCGCCGGACGAACCGCGACCCCACCCGCCTCGGCCGGCACCTCGACGACCTAGCCGCCCGCGGACTCATCGTCCGCGCCCGCGGGAACGACCAACGTCAGCGGACCGTTCGCCTGACCAGCAGCGGGCACTCCGTGTACACGAAGGCCAAGCGGGCTATTCGAGCAGTCGAGGACGAGCTACTACATTCCACCCTCTCCACGAGTGATGCCGCGCAACTGCGGCACCTGCTCGCCCAGCTCACGGCTGAGCGGTGAGCCGGGGACGTCTAACTGAACGCACGCCGGAAGCACCGACGACGCGAACGTGCCACCAGAAGACCAGGGGAACGACAACGAGTTCGAGCACCAACGTGGCAACGAACACGGACTGAGGCCACCCGGCACGAAGGCGGGGCCGAGGACGATACCCGCCAGCCCCGAGGCGATCGCCACCGCGCTCCGGGATGGCGCGGGCGAGTGCCGACCGTCCCATCCGAACCGGGCACACACGAGACAAGGAGGTGACTGGCCTGGACGGCATCGCGTAACTGACCGGATGGTATAGTTACTAAGGAGGTTGATGCCGAGAGATCGAGGAGCGTGCGGCATGAAGAGGTGGGCATTGCTGGGATCGGCGATCGTGATGGAGGTGATCGCCACGTTGTCGCTGCGGGCCTCGCAGGACAGTTGGCTGTGGCTGATCACGGTGGTCCTGGGTTATCTCAGCGCCTTCGTGCTCTTGGCCCTGACGTTGCGCGAGGGCATGCCGGTCGGAGTGGCCTACGGGATCTGGGCCGCCTGCGGCATCGCGGCAGTGGCGATCCTGGCCAAGTTCATCTTCAACGATGCTCTGACCTGGATGATGGGTGCCGGTATCGCTCTGATTATCGGTGGCGTGTTGATCATCGAGTTCGCCGGCGGGACACATTGAGATGGTGGGGTCATGAGACCGAGCAAACGCACCAAGCTCCTACAGGCGGCCCTGAGGCTAGCAGGTGACGTTGGGATTCGTGGCTTGACCATCGACGCTGTCGCCACGGAAGCCGGGGTGACCAAAGCCGGGGTTCTGTATCACTTCCGCCATCGTGATGACCTCATCACCGCGGTCCTCGATCACATCGCTGATGCCTGGGAGGAGCAGGTCACCGAGGTGCTCGGCACCGACCCCGAGGATGCCACCGTGACTGAACGCGTGGTCGCCTTCATCACCACCGCCGCCACGGTCCCGCCACCAGCGGCGGAACTGGCAGTGCTCATCGACGCAATGCGCTACCCAGAAAGCCAGCGCCGCTGGCGCGCCCTCGTACGCCGATGGACCCACGACCCGGACCAGCCACTGTCGACCGACCAGCGTCTCGCACTGCTGGCCGCCGACGGGCTCTGGCTCAACAACACCACCGCCAGCACCGACCTGACCGCCGAAGAACGGCACGCCGTCCTAGCTCGCATTCGTGAACTTGCTGCCTCAACAGCGCACGAGCACGGCCCGGCGCCGGACCGACCGGCACTCAAGGGCAAGCAGAGCACTCAAGCTCAGAACGCCGAGCACAACGAGGAATGTGTTGAGCGGCACTGAGGTTTCTGATGACGGCGTCAGCGTGGGTTCTGAAGTGGGGTGACGATCAAGGCCCCACTCCGGGGTTCGGGGTGGGGCCTTGATCAGGGTCGTGCCGGGATGGTCAGATTCGGGACGGCGTGGTCATTCTCCGGTGTTCTCGGTGACGGCGGCGCGGGCGGCTTTCTCGTCGACGAGGGCTTGTTTGCGGGCGAACGCCGCGGTGAGGGCGAGGACGGCGAGGTTGTTCACCGCTCGTGGGTAGCCGCGCGAGGCGTTATGGATGACGGTGATCGCGTCGTCGGAGAACAGGGTGTCGTCCCGTCCGGCCAGGCGCAGGTGGTGGGTGATGTAGTTGCCGGTGTCCTCGCGTGGCATCCCGGCCAGGGTGCAGCGCATCCCGATCCGCTGGTCGAGCGCGGCGAGCACGCCGAGTTTGAGGCGTTGGCGCAGGGTGGGCTGCCCGACGAGCAGGGTCGCGAACGGTGACCCGGAGTCCATGTCGTGGTTGGTGAGCATCCGGACTGCTTCGAGTTGGGCGGTGTCGAGCAGGTGCGCCTCGTCGATGATCACGATCGGGGTGCGGCCCCTCTCGGCGTGTTCGGCGGCGAGTGCCTCGGCGGCCTGTGGCGCCAGGGTGGCGGTGTAGAAGCTGGGTGTGCGTCCCAACGACGAGACGATGTGGTGCAGCATGCCCCGCACCCCGACCGAGGGGTTGGGCAGGTAGGTCGCCAGATGCCTCGAGGTATCCAGGGACGTGGTGGCCGCGCGGATCGCGACGGTCTTGCCGGCGCCGACTTCTCCGGTGATGACTCCGATGGCGTGTTGTTCGACGCACCAGCAGTCCGCACGACGGCCTCGGTGTGGCCGGGATAGCTGTGCAGCATCCCGGGTGCCAGGTTCCGCCCGAACGGCATCCGAGTGAACCCGTAGTGCGCCTGCAACCGCTCAACACTCACCGCATGCTCCCCTCGGAGCCCTCGGAGCCCTGGTCGTGGAGGGCGTCGTGGATGCTCAGCTGTCCCGGCAGTTGGGCGGCGGGACCGGCGTTGACGAGGTCGGTGTAGTTGATCCGCTCTGCCTCTGCGATTTGGCGGTGGTGGATCTCGGCGGTGAGCTCGGCGTAGTTGATGCCTGTGGGCTCCGGCGTTGGCGTGGCTGGCGTCTCCGGGCGGGCCTTGGGGTGAGCGTGACGGCCAACGGTGTGCCGCACCGCGGGTCCGTAGCTTCGCCCGTCGTATCGGGCCTCGATGCGGGTCAGATCGAACGGATCGAACACCAACTCGACCTTATGCCCGACCAATGTGGCGTCGACCTCGTAGACGTTGTTGTGCAATGACACGGTCGCGGTCTTGGTCACCCGGCGCTGCGCCGACCAGAGGAACGCCTCGGTCAGGAGGTCCCCCACGGAGTCCAGTTCTTCGTCCGTATTGGACTCGTGGCCAGCGGCGATCCAGCCGAGTTTGCCGCAGCAAGCGACAAGGTTGCGGTCTTCGAGATCAACTCCCCGGCCGCGAGATGATGCAGCCTCACTACAGGACCACCGGTCACCCATCGTCGCATCAGCCTTTGACGTCTTGCTCAGGCACCCATCTGGCTGGTCATTCTGGCGTAACTGGTTGTGAGCAGGTCGTCACCGATGGCCGACACGATGAAGGGTCCGAATCTGATGGCCAGACAGTCCAACTCCGGGGCGCGCCACGCCGAGCGTGACGCGAAGCTGGAAGCGCTGCACGAGCGCCTGGCCGCCGCGGTGGACGGGTTGGTATCGGGCGAGGACTGGCAGCGGACGGTGGAGTTCGCAGCGCGGTTCCGGACGCGGTCAGCTGGCAGGACGGGCGTATTCGAAGTCCGTGAAATGCTCTACTCTCGGCTCAGTGCTGACGGTCGGCGGCGTAGTTCGCGCACTGGCCTTTCGCGGTGGTGGTGTGGCGGTTGATGCCCGCGATTCTGAGTCCGAGAACCCCGGCGAGCATGGCTGGCGCGTCGGCGGTGGAGCAGCTGCCGGACGATCATGGCGAACGTCTCGGGCAGTTCGAGGGCGTCGGCTCCGACCTTCAGCCTCGTGCCTGCGTCGGTGACGATCACGTCGTCGGTGGTCAGAGCGATGATGCGCACCAGCGGCTGGGCGTAGAGCAAGATCAAGGTGCTGGCGATGCGGTCGACGGGATCGAGGTTGTCGTCGCGGACCAAGCGCTGGTCGATCCGCCAACGTTCTTCGGCGTCGGTGGGCGCCTCAGGCGTGCCCCTCTAACCGACAAGCAGGACAATCGACCTGGGTAGGTGCCGGCGCTGGCGCGCCCAGGTCAGGAACGGGCCGACCTGCCAACGGACAGCACCGGGGCCGGCGAACCGTAGAGACCCGAAATTCGCAGGTTCACCCTTATGCGCAGCTCCCAATGCGATGGGCAACACGAGACCCTAGATGACAACGTCGTGAAGCAAATCAAGAACCGACGCAAGCACTGCGTTACGCGATTCGCGCAGCCACAGCAGACATAGTTCGACAGAGTCGTCCGGCAAGCCGCCCAACTCAAGGTACTCAACTCCATCTATGCCTAGCTGAGTCACCGACGCCGGAACGAAAGCCACTCCACGTCCACCGGCAACGAGCCAGACCATCGTCAAGGCCTGGCTTACTGAGTGGATGACATTCTGGTGCGAGATGGGCACCAACCGCACCACGAGATCGTAAAAATAGTGCGCTTCCGTGGAAGACGGCATGATGAGCGGTTCGTTGGCGATGTCGGAGGCGAGAACCCGGCGCCCGAGGTAAGCGAGCCGGTGCCCGCTCGGTACCGCAAGCAAGAGCCTCTCACGGGCAAGGGGCCGAGAAGCGAAGACCCTCTCGTCGAACGGCGGCCTCGCGAGACCGAGCTCGATCTCACCGGCGGCGAGTGCATCAATCTGCTGGCGGGTCACGAGTTCGAAAAGGTCGATACCCACGTCCGGCAGCGCCTGTTCGATCACATTCAGAACCGTGGTGAGAGGCCCTAAAGCTGACGTAGCCGTAAACCCGATCCGGATGATGCCCGCAGCACCGTCCGCGATCCGGCGCGCGAGGTTGGGAGCGGACTCCGCCAGCGTGAGTAGACGACGGGCCTCCGTCAGGAACGCGATACCGGCCGGTGTGAGCACAACCTTGCGGTTGTCGCGGTCGAGCAAGCGCACCCCAACCACACGCTCGAGTTTCTGGATCGTCCGGCTAAGCGGTGGTTGCGTCATCTGCAAACGATCAGCGGCCCGACCGAAGTGCAACTCTTCGGCGACCGCAACGAACCCGCGCAACTGCTGAAAGCTGAACACGGCACCGCTATCGGAGGTGGATGTGGGTTTGGTGGGGTAGGTGGTTGATGTGGGTGCCGAGGTGGATGGTGTAGGTGCCGGGTTCGGTGTGCCAGCCGTTGTTCCAGTGCGCGAACGTCCGCGCGGGTACCGCGATCGTGGCCGACTCCTCGGTCCCGGCATCTGCTCGTATGACGGCGTGTCCGGCCAACCATCTTCGTGGGCGGTCGATCGTGGTGTCCTCACGGGACAAATAGAGCTGAGCGACGTACTTGCCGTCCCGGTGCCCGGTACTGCGTACCGTGATGGCCACTTCCAAGTCCTGCCCAACGCTAGCCGTCTGCGGCACCTTCAGGTCCGTCACCTCCCAGGTGGTGTAGCCCAGGCCGTAGCCGAAGGGGTAGGCGGGTTTGGTGCCGGTTTTCAGCCAGGCGCGGTAGCCGATGTGGATGCCGGCGGTGTTGTAGTGCCGGGCAGCGCACCTCATTCATGAGAACCGTCCTCCCAGTCAGCCGGTGGGGTATCGATTTTCGCATGGCCAAGCTGTCCCCGCGGTAATCCGCATTACCGCGGGGACATACTCACAGGGATCTCAGAAACGCAGCACGACCGAGACCAGACATCAATGCCAGTGAAACATTGTCGAATTTGTCGAAGCGCGCACCGACCTCAGCCAGCACAGGTTTGGCAATCTGAAGGTTGGAACTAGACCCACCGCTGATAGCACCGATACCAAACTCCACTGTTCCACTGGTTGGCAATTTGTCGACATAGGACAACACTCGCCATTGTGTGTCGCCTGGCGGGTCCTCGACCTGAGCGCCAAGTTGACTGGTCCACAACACCGCGCCGGTGTCAGTGTCCGACGGTTTGGCGTAACAGGCCAGATACACATACTTTCCGGCCAACTCCGGATGTTCATCGACGTCCAGGACGAACCCGAAGATGTCGCTCGGGCCGGCGTCCGCAGTAATCTCCCACGTCGGGAACATGCGATACCGCTGAGCCGATCCGCTTAGCGTGCCGCCGCCCTGCGTATGCACAACGCTGAACTCGGAAGGTGGCGGACAATAGTTCACCTGCTCCACACCTTCGATCGACGTCTCATGGAACGAGTTCACCAAACCCTCGAGTTGATCAATCTCAAGCACCTCGAAGTCAGCGTCCGGACGCTGCACACTCGTAGAACGGATTGACACGTTGCGTACCAGGTACGACGGCGTTGCGCTCGGGCCGAGCCGAACCAGGCGTCGAGTTCGGGGAGCTGGTGGATTCTCCACGCGGGTGTCGACTATTTCCAATCCGCCACTAGCCGAATGACAGACGACGAAGTATCCGTTGTCATTGGGAAGCCCGATATTCTGGTTCACCAGGTTGTTGGAGATCCGGATCGGTCCGGCCTCTTGTAAGTGGGTGCCGATCACGATGTCGGCGTGAACTGACTCATCCCGGTCCTTCAGCTGGTGGGGTTCGGTGCAGTTGACTTCGAAATAGCAGTCAGACACGTCCAGGCCACGTAGCGAGCCTTCGACGAGAATCGCGGGTCCCCAGTTGCCTTCGATCGTGCAGCCACGGATGTGCACCAAGAGCCCGCCCATACTCTGCGGGAAATAGATGGCTGGTCCTCGGCTCTGCCGCAGCAAGCAGTTCACGATATTGACGCTGTTAAGGTTGTTGTCCAAGGACCGAATCGCGCTACGGCAGTGGAGGATAGAGCAGGTCTCAATGGTATTGGACCACCCGTATCCGAAGTAGATGCCCGCTCCGTCTTCTCGTGAGAAGCTCTGAATCACCAGGTCCCGGAAGACCGACCGGGTGAGGTGGCCACGGATTCCGTACGTCACATTGGTGCCACCGCTGGGACGTATGCCCGCCACTAGGTACAGGTCATGGAAACGCCATCCATTGGCGATCCGATTCCTGGTTGTATCGAACCAGAAGATGGCGTCGATGACGTCATCGCCGTCCATCCCCTGGATGCAGCTGTGACGACCGTCGCCGAACACTCGCAGAGGTCGTTTCGTGGGGTCGAGGATGATCGGCTCTGCAATGGTGTAGAGCCCGGCCGGGAAATAGACAGACAAACCGAGCGCGCCACCATTCCGCACGGGCTCGCCGGTAACCTGCGCGTAGTCCACGGCGCTCTGGATTGCAGGAGCGTCGTCGACTGAGCCGTCACCCTTGGCACCAAACCAACGAACACTGACTGGCCCGGTGAACTGGCGAATGAATCGCGTGCCGTGCGTGGACACCACGATGGTCCCGGTGTTGTCTTGTGACGTCGTATCTGAGGCATCGACGACGAACAGGCCTTCTTGTCCCGGGTCGGTGACAGCGTACATCTCGAACGCCGGTTCACTGTCCATGGCCCGCAACTCGGCGATAGTGATGGGCTGAACCTCTCCGCCTGCACTATCTGTTGCGCTGGCCGTTGAAGGATTGGCCAGACTCAATGCCGCAGCGACACCCGTTGATGCGCCGGCCGCAGTGAGAAAACGCCTACGAGCTAGCTGCCGCTTGCCGTCGCCCTCAAGACGGTCGCTTCCGTCATCGACGCGCATCGGCGCACTTGTCGTGGTTTTCCGACTCTTTGCCATAATGGACACTCCGTTCGAGATTCCCGGCCAGCCCTGGCTCGCGGGAAGTTCGCTCACATGTCATGACGTCTCTCGGATCGTGAAGACTCTAAACGCGACCTCATTTAGCCATTTGTGTCGTTTTCATGTCTTTCTGCCTGCCTAGCGGAACACCGAGTTGCAGTGTCAAGCCGTTCTTGTGACTTCTTATCGCGTGTCGGCTGCGTCGCTGTTGTTGTCACCTCCTCGACGTAGAGTTCTTTGCCCCCTGGCGACGAGCGCTGTCGCAACGCCTGGACGTCGATGTCCTGGACAGAGCACCGATGGCGGGCGGCATGCGCGGCGGCAACGTCGGCGGACTCTCCCAGGACGCAAAGGTCGATTCCATGCGGGTAACCGCGTAGGCGATGTGGGTGGCGGACAACGCGACGGCCACACCCATCTGTCCGGTGCTCGCGTCTCGGCACGCGTAGCGGCGGACGGGATAGGTGTCTACACCGTAGAGCGCGAGTCCGATACCGTCGTCGACAGTGGTCTGATTCAACACATCAACGTGAGTCAATCTGTACCGCCCACGCATCCGCCGAGCCACCCGGACGTACAGCTGGTGTGGCCGAAACACCCGCCTGCTGAAGAAACCGACGACGCCCTAACATGGGCCGATCATTCATGGATTGGCTCCGTTCGCTCGTCGTTCTCGCACTTGCCTTGCCAGAGGCCAACGTTCCTGGCATTCGACACAGACACCGATCTAGCCCGGATCTCGACCTTCACACCGGCGAAGGTCGAACGTGAGACTCACCCAGTGACAGCACTCACCCAAGCCACGGCTGGCGCAACAGAGACACGCCTCCCGCACGAGTCAGGCCGAGGACGACCACATCCGGCTTGAGGTAGACGTAGCGGCCATGAACTTGTGTGGTCGAACATAGGGCCTAGGCGTTAGGATGTCAAGAGTCGGAGAGCTTGTAGCCTGATGGCGAGACGGTCGGACCTGGATGGTCAGTGGGAGGAAGTGTCGTGCCTGACGTTGACCTGCAGCACTTGCGGAGCGACCGCCCTCCCCTTGGCGCTCGGCTATCTCAGCTCATCATCGAGTGGATCCGAGAGGAGCAGCTCACCGACGGCGACCCCCTGCCGTCGGAAAAGGAGTTGGCCGAGAAGTTCGGCGCCAGCATGCGTGTCGTCCGTGACGCGTTGCGCCTCCTCAGTCAGCACGGAGTGATCCGCACCAGCCAGGGCCGACGGGCAGAAGTTAGTGAGCTGCGGCCCGTGGCCGTAGGAAGCTACTTCCGGCTCATGCTCGACTCGCACGACGGAGCGCTTCGCGATTTCGTCGAATTCCGCACGGTCCTGGAGGTCACCGCGGCCGGGCTTGCGGCGGAGCGCGCGTCCGACGCCAACATCGACGCGCTCACGGATGTGCTCGATCAACTGGAGAAGCTAGGAAACAACCGCATCCCTGAGCGCGCCGAGCTTGACCTGGCATTCCACGTCGGGATCGTTAACAGCACTGACAACCAATTCTTGAAGGCCACGATGGAGGCGCTCGCAGAGGTGCTCACCACCGAGCGGCAACGCAACCTCTCTACCACCGAATCTATGGGCATGACTCACGATGAAAGCGACCGCGAGCATCGCGAGATCCTCGCCGCACTTCGCACCCGAGACTCCGAAGAGGCAGAACGGCTCATGCGGTCGCACCTTGATCGGGTACGTCGCAACATCCTCACCTGGCTTTCGCGCGGCTGACGCGCTGCTGAGATAGATCGATCCCCAAGTACCCATCGGCGAGGTGCCATACCACCGCGGCAGCGGACCAATTCATCGTGCGACGACGTTAGCGACGGGAGTTGTCAAATGATCAACTCGCCGTCTTGAACAACCAGGCACCCGCCCTGCCAGACCTGCCTGATCGGCCCGAGGTGCGTTGTGCTGTCATCAATCACTCCCGCCAACGCAACCAGGTCAGCAACCTTCCCCAACTCCACGCTGCCGACGGCAGTTTCCACCCCGAGTGCCTCCGCAGCCCCGAGCGTGGCCAGTCCGATCGCCTGACTAGCAGTCAGGTCGAGAGCTTCCATACCGCATCTTATGGTCAGGCGAAAAAGATCAAACGGAGTCAACCGCACCCCAGCGTCACTGGCCAGCACCAGCCGAGCACCCGCGGCCAGCATGTCTCTGGCCCAGGAGAAGTCATCGCGAAGATTGCCGGTGTCCGAGTTCTTCCGCGCTACGAGTTGTAACGCGTCGGTATGATCCGCCCCGTCAGACAACAACCCTCGCTGAATGCCGGCCATTGTCAGCACAACGTGTATCCCTCGCTCAACGATCTCTACGACCGATCCGTGCGCGACCTTCAGAGTCCCGTCTGGCGCCCGCCACGAGCAATGCTCGATGGTGTCGACCCCGGCCGCCGTCGCAGCACGGATCGCTTCAGTGCTGTGCGCGTGCGCAGCTACCTGACACCCAGCCGCGTGCGCCGCACCCACCACGGCCCGCAACTCGTCATCGGTGAACTGAGGAGTCAGAGGGTCCGAACCACTGGTCATGTTGCCACCACTGGCCATAATCTTGATCAGATCCACACCCCGAGCGCGTCGCCGTTGCACCGCAACGGCGATCTCGGCAGCCGACGCGACGGCGCCACCACACCAGTACAAGTGACCGCCCGGTGTGGTGATTGGGGGGCCCGCCGCCAAAATCCGTGGACCCGGCCGACGGCCAGCGGCAACCTCATCTCGCAGCCACAACGTCACGAATCCCTTGTCACCACAGTCTCGAACAGTGGTGACCCCTCCACGGAGACACTCGATCGCGTGCCGAGCTGCCACCTCCCCCAGCGTGTCAAGGCCTGCGTTCTCCACGACACTTCGCGTAGAGCCATGGTCGTCACCGTTTCCGAAGACCAGATGTACGTGTGCGTCCACGAATCCGGGCATCACTGTTGAATCGGTCAGATCTACTACGCTTCCGGAATCACTAAACCCGTCTTGCCATGGCGAAATCTCCACGATGGCGCCGTCCGCGACCCTGACCGCCATATCTCGCTGCGGAGCTTCTCCGTGGCCGGTAATAAGCGCGCCACACCTCAGCCACCGACCAGACCGCTCGACGCGCATTCCCTCAGCCATGAACGTACAGCCGTTCAAAATTGCCACCCATCACTGCGTGCTGCTCATCCCGGCTCCCCTGCCCCACTATGGTCATCGTGGGCTCAAGTGAATCCGAGTATCTGAACGACGTGGCGCACAGCGGCCAATCAGAACCCCAGAGCACACGATCAGCGCCGAAGGCCTCAATCCCAGCGGAAATGAAGGCCGACAAATCGTCAAATGGCGGGCCAAGCTCGGAGAAGAAGGCGGCATTCGGGGTTTTGACCCACACGTTGTCGCACGCAGCCACCGCCAATACGGATTGGAACTCCGGGCTGGAGACTCCAGCCGCAACGTCAGGAAGCCCGAGGTGGTCAAGCAGGAATGTAGTACCCGGGTACACCGCAGCCAGGCGTGGAACCGTGGACAGCTGGCCCGGCGCTACGTGTAACGCGACAGAAACACCTGCGCGGGCAACCACTTCCCAGACTTGCCTCGCAGCGCGCTCGAACAACAGCTCTGCGTCTCGGCGCCCACCGATATTAAAGCGAATGCCACGCAGCCCGGACGCAATCTCTTTCTCCAATCGCCGAGCTGCCTGCTCGTCGGAGATATCCACCCGGCCAACCGCGATCAACCGCTCAGGATGGTTACCGGCGGCACGCAGCGACGCTGTGTTATCCCAACCCATTGCACCCGGTGTGATAACTGCGGCTCGGCCGACGCCAGCACTATCCATGGCGTCGAGCAGATCAGAAGCCTTGCCGGACGCCGATGGGGCGACGAGAAGGTCCGGATGGTTCGGGGGATCAGACCATACGTGGACGTGTGCGTCGTTGACCGCTCTGACCTGTGCCATGCCTACCCGGCCACTCCTATAAGATCGATTCGATGCATTAAACTTAGGTCCTAGGCTTTAGGATGTCAAAATAATGCAGAACCCCCAGAACGGAGAACGAGATGGGCACCGCCACCGCCGCCGTCCGGCTGGCCGATCTCACCACCGAAGATGCCGCAGCGGCGCAACAGGTCGCCAAAGTCGCCATCCTCCCGGTCGGCGCCATCGAGCAGCACGGACCGCATCTGAGCGTCCTGACCGATGCACGGATCGCAGAGGCATTCGCTCACCGACTCGGAACCGAACTCGGCACAGACGCGATCATCTGCCCACTCATGCCGTATGGCCTCTCCGAGCACCATGAACGGTTCGCCGGAACACTCACCCTCACCCCGTCAACCTTCATCGGCGTGGTACTCGACCTCGTCGCCAGCCTCAAAACGCAAGGCCTGGCCAAGGTCATCGTCGTCAACGGTCATGGCGGCAACGTCGAAGCACTCACGCTCGTTGCTCGCCGCGCACGCAGCGAGTTCGATGTCCTCGTGGCTTCGATGATGTGGGCGAAACTGGCTAAAGACGTCTGCGCAGAAGAAGCTGTCGGCCCCGCATATGGTCACGCCTGCGAGTTGGAGACCTCCCTGGCCATGGTCCTGGCACCCGAACTCCTGAAAGTCGACCGAGTCACCTCGGCGGGGGTCCGTTCCGACATATATTCCGACTCAGCCCCACACGGCTACGTGGACGTCGCCGTCCGATTCGACGAGCTCACCTCGGACGGCGTCTACGGTGATCCGACTCAGGCGAGCCCTGAAATCGGAGAACGCATCCTCGACACCGCAGTGGCACGAGCGTTGACGTTTAGCCGGCACTTCATCCGCACTGGCGTCACCGGCTCAGATTTGGCTGCGCCGACAGCGGCTTCGCCTGAACAGAGTAGGGATTCGGAGGGGTCATGCGCCGAACAAAGGCGGCTATCGCACTAGCAGTGGGCATCATCGGCCCGGGCGCCATCGCCGAGCACCATGTCGCCGCCATCCGTGCGGCAGGTGCCGACGTCGTATGCGTTGCTGGTCCCGATCCGACGGACTTCGCCGCGCGGCACAACATCCGCTCCGCCTATCGTGACGTAGACGACTTGCTTTTGCACCCCGGCCTGGACGCGGTTGTGGTCGCCTCACCCAACGATCTCCACGCTCGGCACACGATAGCTGCGCTACAAGCAGGTTTTCATGTCCTATGCGAGGTACCCGCCGCCACGACGATGACCGAGGCCCAAGACGTCGATCGGACCGCGCGCCTGGTGGGCAAGCATGTCTCAGTGGCCCAGACTCTGCGCTTCTGTTCCCCTTTCCGTGCTGTACGAGACCGTATCGATGCGGGCACGCTCCGGGTCCGGCACCTCATCCTTCACCAACTGCTCGACCGGCGCACAAACACTGGCGTCGACGGTCGGGCGCGAGACTGGACCGACAACGTGGTCTGGCATCACGGCAGCCATCTGGTCGACGTTGGGTTGTGGCTGCTGGGCACCGACGAAGCCACTGTCCACGGCACCGCTGGACGAGCCGCTGCGGCAAGTCCACCTCCGCTTGACGCAGCTGCCGTGCTCGCCACGCCCGCAGGTGACCTGGCCACCATCGCCATTTCCTACCGCAGCCGCGTGCCGTGCCGTGAAGCCCACGTCATCGGTGACGAGGCGACGCTGCGTATCCGGCACGGCTCCCTATTCGATGGCGAGCGCGAGCTTATCGTTGGCAGCGGTGACTCGGAGATGGAGCGCCGTGCCCTGCAATTACAAGATCGTGAGTTCCTGTCGGCGTTAGCCGACGGCCGTCGTCCTCCGTGCAGCATTTCCGAACTACTAGCGACCTACCGCCTCCTGGACAAGATTCAAGCCGCCGACAACGACCCTCATCCATCACGGGAAGAAACGTGACGCGAACTCGGAGAATGCCGTGACAGAAGTAGCACTCGAACGCGTCGACGAGCTCCGCGTGCGACTGGGTGCGCTACCAAGAGTCAAGCTCGCCCACCTGCCCACCCCGCTCACTGCGTGCCCCCGCCTGTACGAGGCGACGGGGGCGAGGGTGAGCATCAAGCGGGACGACTGCACCGGACTCGCATTTGGCGGCAACAAGGTGCGCCAGCTTGAATTCGTTCTTGGCGACGCGATCGCCTCCGGAGCCGACTGTCTCATCCAGGGTTCGGCATCCCAATCCAACCATTCACGCCAGCTCGCTGCGGCCGGCGCTAGGCTTGGACTCGACGTATTTCTTCTGCCCAAGCAGGACGAACGTAGCACGCCCGTCCAAGGCAACCAGCTCGTCAGCCACCTGCTAGGCGCCACGATTCTCCCCATCGGTGCTAGTGAAAGCAGCACTGAGCGCAAGCGCCAACTCGCAGACAGCCTTCGTGCCCATGGCCGAACTCCCTATGTCGTCGGCATGGGTGAAGACCGCGCGCTCGCGCTCGCCGCGCTGGCCTACGTCGAGGCGCTTCTCGAGATAGTCGAGGCGTCGAACGACACACCGCCGGACGTCATCGTCACCACCTCGCAAGGCAGTACCCAGGCAGGACTCCAGCTGGGCTGTCATCTGCTGAATCTGCCCACCAAGGTCATCGGCATCAACCCAATGCCACCGGATCACGAGGCTTACATCTCGCCCGCGGGAATCGCCGATCTGACCAGGTCCGCGGGCGCGCTGCTTGGCCTGCCCTGCACACTGACCGAGACCGACATCGTCAACTCCACCGAATATGTCGGCCAGGGCTACGGGATCCCCACAACTGCCGGTCTCGCCGCCATCAAGCTCCTAGCGTCCACCGAAGGCATCCTCCTTGACCCTGTGTACAGCGGAAAAGGCTTCGCTGGTCTGCTCGATCACCACCGCACCCACGCGACGTCGCCGGACGCTCGCCTTGTGTTCGTGCACACCGGCGGACTCCCCGCCATATTCAGCTACGCGTCCGATCTGATCAACGACGAACAGGGGTAGCGGCCGATGAACGACCACCCAGTGAACGGAGAGCATCGGCGCAAGCGCGTCCTCATCGTCGGTGGATCAGGGCGGGTCGGGCAGCTGGTGACGCCTGCGCTCGCGGAGCACCATGATCTCCGGCTTCTCGATCTGACGGTGCCGCCGGAGCCTGCGCTTGGCGAGTTCATCCGCGGCAGCGTCACCGACTTCCCCACCGTCCGTGGCGCAGCACAGGGGCACGACGCGCTCGTCTACCTCGCGATGGGACGCCACGACGGATGGAACGCCAGCGCCGAATGGGAAGTCAGCCACTTTGACGTCAACGTCACCGGCCTCCATCTGACGCTGCAGGCTGCGGCGGAAGCCGGCGTCCGCCACGTGGTCTACAGCAGCAGCGGCAGCGTCTTCGCAGACTACAAGAACGTCGATCACCCAACACATCCAGAGCCGGACGCCTACGAGGTTTATGGATTGACGAAGCGGCTCGGCGAGGAAGTATGTGCCGCAGCCGCGCGCCGCCACGGCATCTCGGTCATCGCACTGCGTCTCGTCGGTCCTATGTCTGACGACGAATGGCGCGCAAGCGACGGTCCACATCGCGACGTGGTCACCTCCGGCAGCGACGTGGCGAACGCGTACCTGGCTGCCTTGAAACATCCCCGACCAGGCTTTCGCGCCTACGTCGTCTCCGGCGACGTTGATCGCCGAATCATCGACTGGAGCGTCACACACCGAGACCTTGGCTGGCGCCCACTCGCCCGCAGGCATTAGGAATACAGGCAGGCGGACGCACGGATTGATCTGTTCGCCATGAGTTCGCGTGTCAGCCTTCTACGTGCGTTGACCGGTGCACCAACGCGCGGCCAAGATAGGCAGCGGCCGACTCCAGCTCGAACTCCTCCACCAGGTCAGCGACGGTTCGCTGGTCAGACTCACTGGTCAACAGGACGGAACCGAGTAGGCCAGGATCATGGATGTACACCTCAGGCCCGTACTTCCGCTTCATATCGCGGAGCTTCTTCCCGTGATAGTCAAGGTGAATGACGATGCGATCCAGGTTGATCCGAGCGGTGATCTCGTCATGGTAGTTCGTGGTATTAGCAATCGTGTGCCCGACAGGCGAAATGATAGCCGAAGGGGCGGGTGGATAAACTGCGGCAGGCAAGTAGGCCCCGGTTGAGTACGCCCACTGCTGCTGCCGGAAGCTGCCGTGATATGCCGAGGAGAAGAGCAGCAGGTCAGGCTCGGCAGCCACATATGTGGCCAGAAGCCCGTCGAAATTGAGATCGAAACAGATGACGCAGGCAACCTGACCGAAATCGAGCTCGAACACCTGGGCCTCAGTGCCGTAGAGAGTTCCGCGCTTCTCGTACTCGTCTATGGTCAGATGATTCTTGTCATAGGTACCCAAGATCGTTCCGTCACGGCCGATCAGCTGGAGCGAGTTTCGCCACCTGCTGTCAGCGTCGAGGCGTTGCGCGGGATAGGTCAGGTAACACACGTGCGCTGCGGCCAGCTCAGCAAGGGCATCCCGAACTCTGTTTCCACGGGCCAAGTAGTACTCCGGTTCATCGTCTCGGCCAGCAAGCCGATCGCATAGCTCCGGCAACACAATCAGATCCGGCCGATCCGGCAGCACCCTCGAGATCCGATCCCGCCAATGGCGGATCACCCGGTCCACCGCCTTTCCGTGCGGCACGGATGTCTCGACGGCCAATGGTCACGCCGTCACACAACTCACGTTCACTACACGCACGGTGGATCCCTTTCCTAGAATCCCGGGTCGAGCCGCGGCCCCCACTCAGGGTTGGAGCGTAGGCGCTGATGCAACTCGGCGAAACCGGCAGAGCCGTCATCATCGTGGAGATTTAGCCGAGTCTGGCTAGCCTGAACCGGCACGTTTCGGTTCTCGCGACAATCACGCCACAGCTGTTGCATGTTCGCGTAGTGCCGATACCGACCATCCCCCAGATCGAAGGTCAGAATCCGCCTGGGGATCGGCACTTCGTCAAGCGCCCCAAGGCGATACTTCTCCATCGCCGCCTCATCAACTGTGACACCTAATCCGGGTGCCTCTGGCACCCGCGCTAGCCCTTTGGCGATTTCGATAGGAACTGCGATCAGATCGTCCTCAAGAGTGTTCATGCCCGTCACCATCGGCCACGTTGCGTGACTGAGCACAGCTCCAAGGTGCAGGGCGAACGCCGTGGTTAAACCGCTGCCTACTACCTGCAGCCAGAACCCCTTGTTGAAGCTGGCGGCTAGGTTCCCTTGCCGCATCAGCCCAGTAACGCCCTTACCGAACACCACGAACACATCGACCGAATCATCTCGCATCCAGACCGGAAACAGGTCCGCTCGAAAGTGCTCCGCGAGCGGCCGCGGTAACTGCCCTCGCAGGTGTGCATGCCCAAGCACGTCGTTCTGCTGAATAGGGCTTTCAAATAGGCCCACACGGGGCCACCTGTCAAGCTCGCGCAGTACCGGCAAGGCTTCCGCGGGAGTGCGAAGCATGCCGTTCCAATCCAGGTCGATCAGGTAAGACTCCGGGGTGACATCACTAATCGCCTCTACCTGTTCCCGCACGTCGAACCAGGGGCGCACCTTGATTTTGTGCGCCATGTACCCTTCAACCAACGCATCCCGTGCCTCCTCGGCAAGCAGCTCAGGCGGCATTTTTGTGTTCCACCAGGAAATCGGGCACCAGTCACGGACCTTCGGATTGTTGAGCAGCCGATACATGGGCACCTCGAGCGCCTGCCCGACGACGTCATAGAGGGCCATCTGCAAGCCAGCGCCCAGAGAGTCGTTGCCGAGGTGCGCCGCCGGGTTCGTGCCAACTACTTGGGCCATCGCATCATCGGACACACGCTGCCAGGTGTAGTGCACAAGGGTCTCTCCATAGCCGACGATAGACGGCGAGTTGGTCGACACTTTGATTATCTCGATAACGCCCCATTGGCCGACGAGCAACTCGTTCCACGGTTTGACTCTGTCCCTAAACGGAACATTGATCATAATCCGTTCAACGTCGGTAACCTTCAACGACACGTCGCCGCCTCCTCAGATAGCAACACACTCATAATACTCACGAGGCCAAGTGCTCCTTAACTGCTACCTGGAGCACTCTCCAGAGAGAGTGTGCCACATTCCTCAAATATCCGAGGAACATCTACCGGAGTCCACCTTGGTCAGGAAAGTGACCGGACCGACGCCATACGGCCTGACCGGAAAATTCCACGGAATGACCTCTAAGCCAGCCTGCTGACGAGATTCCTCAGCTCAGCCAGCTCAGTGCCATCAAGATCCGTCAACGGCGGTCGCACCGGCCCGGCGGCGCGACCAATGACCTTCATTCCCGCCTTGATTATACTGACGGCATACCCTGGGAAGCGACCCCGTAGCTCGCAGTAGGGAATAAAGAAACTCTCTAAAGCATCAAATACCGAGGCGTCGTCTCGACGTCGCACCGCAGCGTAGAAGTCCAGGGCATACTTGGGAAGAAAGTTGAAGATCGCCGATGAATACGTAGTTAGGCCTAGGCTCAAGTAGGGCAACGCGAACATCTCAGCAGTGGGCAGCCCTCCGATGTACATTAGGCGGTCCCCGAGCCGGGCATATATGCGCGACATTTGTTCGATGTCTCCGACTCCATCTTTGAAGCCAACGAAATTGGGACAGGCGTCGGCCAGCCGCGCCACGACGTGGTCTGAGTATCGGGCATTGGCACGGTTATAGAGAATGACACCTAGCTCTGTTGCCTCACATACCTCGCACACATACCGCTCAAGCCCATCTGGTCCGCACTCCGTTAGGTACGGAGGAAACAGCAACACGCCGTCAGCTCCGACCTGTTCAGCCCGACGTGCCATCTCCGCCGCCGTTGCACTGCTATACCCGGCCGGCGCGACAACTGGCAAGCCATCAGGGGTTTCCTGAACCGCAGCCGCAACAACCCTCTCGACCTCGTCGAGTGTCAAAGAAAAGAACTCACCCGTCCCGCCCGCAGCGAACAGGCCTGCCGCACCATGCTCGGCTAACCAGCCAGTGTTCTCCCGATACGCCCTCTCGTCGAACGAGAGGTCTGCAGCGAAATGAGTGACCGGAAACGACAACAAGCCCTTTCCCAGCAGATCGGCGAGAACAGGCGGCGGCATGGCGGGCAAAAGGATCTCCTCGTGGGTTCATGGACGATCAGTCCCTTCTCCCGCACCGTAGAAGGAAGTTAGACCCACGTCCAACACCACTTATGGATGAATTGATACCTCCTGAGCATCAAAGCCTGTCTTGGTTCGACGTCCGCGAACACACCAGTATCAACATCGTGCCGGGTGGGAAGCCGCCGTCGCCCACATCAGGGTCTCCACCAAGGAACAGGCCGAACGCGGCGGGTTCGAGGAGGGCTTCTCCATCCCCGCCCAGCGCGACGCGAGCCGCCGCCGAGGCCGGCGTGACGCTGGCGTCGGTCACCGAGAACCTCGACGTGCGCTCCGAGTTCGCCTGCGTCTACGACACATCCTGAGCCCCACCAACCGGCTCCACGCCGAGTTCTGGCAGCGCACCCGGCCAACGCCTCCCCGACATCAACCTGGACCACCACGAAGAAACCCTGCCCACCGATCACGGGGGCAGGGTTGGAACCTCGACCAAATGGTGGGCCCTGTGGGACTCGAACCCACAACCCGCGGATTAACTTGCCACTTCGGCTTTCGCCGCCACCCTGGCGGGTGTTCGTGGTCTGGACTGTCCCTTCACCATGGCTGACGCTGTAGGTGCCACCCGTCCAGTCTCTACACCTTCCGAGGTTGCCCTCGGCTTGGCTCGGGATTGCCATCTGGTACTCCAGGAAGGGTTCCCCGACTTTGAGTGGTGTCATCCACGGGGTTTCCCCCGTGGCGCTCCTATTGTGTTGAAGTCCGCTGCTCTGCCAATTGAGCTAAAGGCCCGTGTGTGTACTGCGAACGCCGGTGCGCTCCTCCTCGTTCTCCTGTGCCCTATCGGTATCACCCTGCATGAACCGAGCACCAACACTACAACCAATGGATCCAGCAACAGTGCACGGCAGGCCGCAGCACTGCGCGAGCGCAGCCAACGGCCACGAACAAGGCTACCTGAGCGCCATCGGGGCCCGGCACCTTGACCGTCGCCCCGGCAGCACCACGAACGATCAACACCAGGAGCGGAGAACGTCCTTCGTCGCCGAACGGACCCGTTGCGTACCCAGCTCCGCCACCGTCGCATGTAGATGCTCGCCGGCCAGCGCGGCCAGCACGACGTGGGCGTGCGCCTCCGCGTCTCGCTTCGGACGAATCCCGGCCAGGAGGATCGCGACGTGCCGGTGCCAGAACCGGTAGGCGCCGATCCGGTAGCGGGCCCCAGCGGAGGCCGTCTCGGACATCCGGAGCAGGTCGAGATGGTCCAGCGCGTAGTCGAGGTAGGCGTCGACGAACGCCATTAGCCGGTCGACCGGCGTCGGTGGCGCTTGAGCCGGCCCCGGCCCCAGCGGCTCGGGCCCGAACAGTATCCGTTCCTGCAAGTCACGTTCTCGCTCGTCGAGCAGGGCGACCGCGAGCCCAGACTTGTCCGTGAACCGGCGGAACAGCGTGCCCTTACCCACCCCGGCCGCCGCCGCGATCGCGTCCATCGACACCGCGTCGACACCTTCGGCCGCGAACAGCCGGGCGGCGGCATCCAGCACCGCCGCCCGATTACGGGCGGCGTCGGCCCGCTCCTTGGGTGGCGTCGTGCGCAACCCAAGCAGCTCTGTCATCGGACTGGCATAACCGGACCGCGGTCCGGTAATCTCATCGGACATAACCGGACTGTAGTCCAGATCAACCACGCGGCACCACCAGATCCGCCCTGACGAAAGGACCACACATGTCCACCTTGCTGCACATCTCCGCCTCCCCACGCGGCGCCGCTTCGGAGTCCCGCACGTTAGCCGACACCTTCGTTGGCGCGTATCGCGACGCTAACCCGGACCGGACGATCACCCACTGGGACCTGTGGGACGGCTCGCTGCCAACATTCGGCCCGGAAGCTGCGGGCGCGAAGATGGCCATTTTCGGCGGAGAGACGTTCACCGCAGCCCAGACAGCGGTGTGGCAGGCCATCGACGCGACGTTCAACCGGTTCAACGGCGCCGATCGATACCTGTTCAGCGTCCCGATGTGGAACGCCGGCGTGCCCTACATCCTCAAACAGTTCATCGACGTCGTCAGCCAGCCTGGTCTGGTATTCGGGTTCGATCCCAACGAGGGCTACCGCGGGCTGCTGCACGGCAAGAAGGCCGCGGTGGTCTACACCAGCTCCGTCTATGGCGAAGGGCGCGGTCCGGCCTTTGGCACCGATTTCCAGAAGCCGTACTTCGAGGACTGGTTGACGTGGGCCGGCATCACCGACATCACCTCCGTGGAGTTCCGGCCCAATCTGGCCACCGCGGACCCAGACGAGGGGCGCCGCAACGCCCACGCCCAGGCCCGGGAGATCGCCAAGACCTTCTGACCCCGCACCCCACCCATGATCATTGGCTTTTGACTACCGGATCCGGTAGTCAAAAGCCAATGATCATGGGGAGAGGGGGGAGAGGAGGGGGGTGGTCACGTCGCCGTCGCGGAAGTGGAGGCGTAGCCCGCCCACGAGCCGCTCCACATGGCGTCGCGCACCGAGGCCGTCCGGGTCGACGACGACGAGGTGACCGATGTACGCGTCGTTGTCCCGCGGCCGCCGCACCGGTCCCGGCGCATCGAGCTCCCACCGGTACACGAACGGATCCGCGCCGATCTGCTCCACGCCGGTGATCCGATCGACGACGCCATCCCGCGGCGACATGACGAAATAGACGGCCGCGCTCAACGGCCGCCCCACCCCTGGCACCGGGCGCCCAAGTGCGACGACGCCGCCGCCATCGAGGTCCGGCATCCGGCCTAGCGCCAGCTCCACGAGCATCTCCAACGGATGTGTGCCGGTAACCAGATGCACGAGGTCGAAGATGTAACCACCGGCCTGCCGCGGGTTGATCTCCACCACCCGCGGACCGTCGGGCGTGAGCATCACCTCGACATGGCTCAGGCCGTGGGTGAACCCGATCGCGGCCAGCGCCTCCGCGGCGAAACCGGCGGCTTCTCGCGCGACCGCAGGATCGAGAGCGGCGGGGAACATATGCCCGGACTCCACACAGGCCGGGGGCGCGGTGAGGCTCTTGTCCGTGATGCCGACCACGGTGGTGCGACCGTCGACGGTGACCGCCTCGACGCTCACCTCAACACCGGTCATCCGCTGCTCCATCAGCAGCAGACGGCTCCGCGGCTGGCCACGCGTGTTGCGCCGGGCTTCGGTGACACTCCAGAAGGCGTCCTTGAGCGCAGCGTCGTTGTCGATCCGCTCCACCGACGTCCCCGCGTTGAGATCCACCGGTTTGGTGATCAACGGGGTACCGATCCGCGCCGCCGCGGCCTGGGCCGTCGGCCAGTCAGCGGCAACGGCATACGCCGGGTTCGGCAGCCCGGCGTCGTCGAGCGCGGCTCGCACCAGGTGTTTCTGGGTAGCCCGCCGCATCACGTCCGGGTCTGCCCCGGGCAGGCCGAGCGCCCGCGCCACGGTGGCGACCGTACCCAGGTAGTAGTCACAGGTGGTTAATACCCCGTCGATGCGCTGCCGACGGGCCAGCTCGGTCGCGGCGGCAGCCACGACGGCATCGTCGTTCGTGTCGACGACGACGATCTCTCGGGCTCCGGCGACCACAGGATGCGGGCGCCCGTCATGGTCTGGTGGATACAGCGCGGGATCTCGAGTGAAGAGGATGTACTCGTGCCCCAAAGCCTCGACGACGGGCGGCAGCCCGCGGCCGGTTGAGTGCAGCCAGCTCTCCACCATCAGCAGTGTCGACATCTCAGCCGTCCGATCCGCGTCGAGCACCCGGCAGTGCGGGGCGGCCGGGCGACCGCTCGATGGCCCGCCCGACGATGGCCGAATTGATGACCTCGCCGGAGGGGTGGACGGCGCGGACGACGTCGAACCCACTAAGCGCGTGTGGGCTCACCTCCGGGTAGAGGAGGGTCCGTAGGCCGCGGGCGCTACGCACCAGCAAGAGCGCACCCGGAGCCATCGCCGTGGCGATGTGGTCCAGTAGAGCCGCTTTCTCCTCGACGGTGGACCCAACGAGAGCGGCCATGACCACGAGGTCGTAACCCTCGAGGTCGACGTCGCCGGCTTCCCCCAGATGGAAGGTCAGGTGGTCGAGCCGGAGCCGGGCACTGACCTGCCTCGCTACGGCCACGGCGCGGGAGTCGTGGTCGATGTTGTGGACCTCGGCCCTGAATCCCTGCGCCAGGAGGACCGAGCTGAGGGGCAACGGGCCGGATCCGAGAAAGGCCACCCTGCGGATCGGCCGCTCGGCGACCGCGGCCACGGTATCCATTTCCATCCGGCCCAACGCCCGATAGTTGTCGATGTACGGGAAACGGGCAAGGGCGGCGTCCGGTTGGGTGCTACCCGCGATCTGCCGTGCCCAGAGCAGCTCCAGCTCGTACTCCCCGCGGCCACACAGCTCGCGCAACCGCGGCGCGATGCCACGGACGATGGGGTCGGCGAGGACCTGGCTGGCTGCCCCTTCGGGAGCGGCGATCACGAGCCTGACGAGGTCACTGAACAGGGCGTTCACCTGCGGGCCGGGCCGCAGGTCTGGCATGGCGTCGAGCTGCCGGTACAGCTCGCAGAGCGAGGTGGTCACGTCGCCGGCCACGTTCGGGCTGACGACGGTGTCGAGCACGGTCACGCGATCGCCCCGCCCCTCAGGTACGGGCAAACCGGAAAATCCGGCACGTTCTTGGTTATGAGATTCATGTTCATCGGCGATATGTTGTCACAAGATCGCCAGCCCGTCGCCCGAAACGCGGAATCGGCCTCCACGCGATCATCACAATGTCGCCGAAGTTCTCCGAACGGGTTGCACATGAGCGGAACTTAGGTAACCCTTGGCTCGGATTAGTTAGGACTGCCTAGCCTAACCATCTAGCTCATGCACAAGACCAATCGAAGGGACCGCCCCGGTGACGCAGCTCGAGGGCATCACGCTGACCGGAGACCAACCACCATCCGAAACCTTCGGCGCCGACCGTACCCCGGTACCTACCGGAGCCACCACGGATTCGCCGGAACATCCGGTGCCGTTGCCTCGTCGCCGCGAGTCGGCCGCCCGTTCCTATCCTCGCCGGCTCCCCGTCAGCCTGGCCTGGGGCCGAGGCGCCGTGGTAGCCGACACCTCGGGCCGTGAATACATCGACTGCCTCGCCGGCGCCGGCGCCCTCGCCCTAGGGCACCACCATCCGGTGGTCGACGAGGCCATTCGGGCCGCCCTCGACTCCGGCGCGCCCCTGTCCACTCTCGACCTGTCGACACCGTTCCGGCAGCGGTTCATCGACGAACTATTCGCCGTCCTGCCCGGATCACTCGCCGACGGCCGGATCCTCTTCTGCGGTCCCAGCGGTGCCGACGCGGTCGAGGCCGCGGTCAAGCTGGCCCGCACCACAACGGGGCGCAGCGGCGTCATCGCCTTCGGGGGCGCCTACCACGGCATGACCCAAGGCACCCTCGCACTCACCGGTCGTCGTTCGGCGAAAGAACCCCTGGGAGCTCTCCAGCCCGAGGTCCACCACCTGCCTTTCCCCATGGAGTACCGCTCACCACTCGGCCCACACGACGCCGCCGACTCGGCCGGACGCCTCGTCACCTGGGCCCTCACCGACGACCACAGCGGAATCGCCGCACCCGCCGCGTTGGTCGTCGAACCGGTTCAAGGTGAAGGCGGCGTACACCCGATGCCGGCCCCGTTCGCCCACACCGTCCGCCGGACCACCCGAGCCGCCGGCACCGTCGTCATCGCCGATGAAGTCCAGACCGGGCTCGGCCGTACCGGCGTTCTCTGGGCTAGTGAGCCACTCGGTCTCGACCCGGACGTCCTGGTGCTGTCCAAGGCGGTCGGTGGCGGGTTGCCCCTGGCGGTCATGGTCTACCGCGGTGAGCTGGACAGCTGGCAGCCGGGCGCTCATGCCGGGACCTTCCGCGGCTCCACCCTCTCCCTCGCCGCCGGCGCCGCGACCATCCGCGAAGTCGTCCGCGGCGGGCTCACCCAACGGGCGGCGGAGCTCGGCCGCCGCCTCTGCGCCGGGCTGGCCGAGGTAGCCGGCGACGATCCCCGCGTCGGAGACATCCGCGGCCCCGGCCTCATGGTGGGTGTCGAACTCGTCGACGACGGCAACCACGACGCCGACGGCTGGCCGGTTCCCGACGGACGGCTCGCCCACGCGGTACAACGCGAGATGCTGCGCCGCGGAGTGATCGTGGAGGTGGGGGGCACCGCCGACGCCGTCGTCCGGTTCCTGCCGCCGCTGATCATCTCCGAGGAGCAGATCGATCGAGTAGTCGACGCGTTCGGGGCAGCCCTCCATACGGTCACGCCAGCCACAACACCGCGGTCGGCGGCGTTGCCGTGACGGTCCACTTCCTCCACGGCCGTCCCGGCGCCGAGGCGTTGCGTTCGGCCGTCGACGTCGTCCTCGACGCGCTGACCACGGACCCGCCATCGACGCCGTTCCCGGCCATGACACCCGATCAGTTCCGCCCCGACATCGAAGCCATCGACCCGCTCCCGGCCGACGGCGTCCCATTCGAGACGGTGATAGGCGAGGTCCGCGAGGCTCTCCTGACCCGCGGAGCCGACGTGACCCATCCGTGGTGCGCGGCTCACCTGCACGCACCTACGCTGCTCGCCGCCGTTGCCGCGGAACTCGCCATCGCCGCCACCAACCAGTCGATGGACTCCTTCGACCAAGCACCGGCGGCCACCTATGCCGAGGACCACCTCGTCCAACACCTCGCCAGGGTGCTTGGCTTACCTCCCGGAGCCAGCGGTGTCCTCACCGCCGGCGGCACGTCGTCGAACCTGCTCGGCCTCACTCTGGCCCGCGATCATGCCGCCGGTGGGGCCAACGTGACTGGTCTGCCCGCCGAGGCGGGTCGCTGGCGGGTTTTCGCCTCCGCTGCCGCCCACGTCAGCATCCGCCAAGCCTGCGCGGTGCTCGGGCTTGGGCGAACCGCGGTTGTCCCGGTCGCCACCGACGACGCCGGCCGGATGCGGGTCGACGCACTCGACGATGCCCTGGCCGGAGCCGACCACCGCGGCGAGATTCCGGTTGCCATCGTCGGTACGGCCGGGACCACCGACGCAGGTGCTATCGACCCCCTGGAGCACCTCGCGGAGCGGGCCGCCCGCTACGGCGCCTGGTTCCACGTCGACGCCGCTGTGGGCGCCGCTCTTGCACTCAGCGACCGGCTACGACCGCTGCTGGCCGGGCTTGAGCGCGCCGACTCCGTCACCGCCGACCTGCACAAACTGTGGTGGCAACCGATCGGCGCCAGTGCGCTGCTAGTCCGCCAGGCCGCGTCCTGGCGCGACCTCCGTGAGCCGGCGGCCTATCTCAACCGGGTCGACGACACCGAGGTGCTCAACCTGGCCGACCGTTCACTCGACACCTCGCGCCGGTTCGACGCGTTCAAGATCCTCGTTTCGCTGCGGGCCACCGGCCGCCGCCAGCTGGCCCGCTACGTGGAGCACATCGTCGACCTCACCGCCGCGGTCGGGGAGCTCGTGGCGCAGCGGCCCGACCTAGAGCTCATGGCAGCGCCACAGACGGTCACCGTGCTCTTCCGATGCCGGCCGGTCGAAACACCCGAGACCAGTCTCGACGCGCTCAACGTCGCCGTCCAGCGCGAGTTGCTCACCAGCGGCCGCGCCGTCGTCGGGCGGACCCAGCTCGACGGGCGCGCCGTCCTCAAGCTCACCTTGATCAATCCGCTGGCCACCGGGAACGACATCGCCGCCTTACTCGACACCGTCGTCACCACCGCGGCATCACTAACCAGACACAGGACGCCACAGCCATGACAAGTACGACGTTCCACTACCTGGACCGGACCGCGCCGCCGGGCACGGGTAGACCTACCGATCGCGACCCCGAACGCGCGGCTGCCGAAGCCACCATTCGTGCGCTGTTGAGCTGCTGGGTGCGCGAGACGTCTGCCTGGACTCTCGAGCCGGCCACGGGCGCCGCGGCGCAAGACGACTGGCCCGGCGCGATGGCCGTGCTGGCCATCCCCCTCACCCGGTGGGACGGTCGGCTGGTGGCCGGCGTCGCCCGGGTGTCGCATACCTACCGGCACGAGTTGATGCTCCCGGCGCGGATCGGCGTCGGTGCGGCACAAGCGCGGCCGATCGACCTGGCCACCCTGGCGGCGGTTCTTCTCGACGAGCTCGGCTCGGCGGCACCGTCCCGCGGTGGCACCGGCACAACCAGTTCTCCGCTGCGGGCGCCCGACCTGCTCGGCCGGGTCCTCGACAGCGCGGCCGCCGTCGCCAGTCATCTTGACAGTCGAGCCGGGGACATCGACCGGCTCTGGGCACCCCGCCCGCTGCGGTTCGGCGAGTCGGAACAGGCCCTTCTCCTCGGACACCTCACCCATCCGACGCCGAAGAGCCGCGGCGAGATGACCGAGTACCAGCGCCGGGTGTACTCACCCGAACTCGGCGGCCGGTTCCCGCTGCGCTGGCTGGCGGTCCGCCCAGAACTCGTCCGCCACGCCAGCGCACTCGATCAACCCGCTCCTGAGCTGGCCGAACGCCTGCTGCGCGACGATCCGCGGACCGATCTGGCCACTCTCGACGCGATGCTCGACGCGGTCGGCCCCCGCACCCTGCTCCCAGCCCATCCGTTCGAGGCGGACCGGCTGGCCACCGACCCCGCGACCAGTGCTCTGTTCGACAACGGCGATGTAGTCGACCTTGGTGCCCTGGGGTCGCCCTACCTGCCGACCACCTCGGTTCGCACCGTGTACCGCCCCGATGCGGCCTGGCAGTTGAAGTTCTCGCTGCACGTTCGGGTGACCAACTCGATGCGGGTGACGCTGCCCAAAGAGCTGGATCGCGCCGTCGAGTCGGCCCGGCTGGCCCGAACCGAGGTAGGCCGCACAACCGCGACCGTGGCGCCCCATTTCACCCTGCTGCAAGATCCCGCCTACCTCACCGTCGCCGACGGAAATCACATCAACAACGGATTCTCCGTGCTGCTTCGGGAGAATCGCTGGCCGGCGGGCGGCCACGGTGACGTCAGCGCACTCACCACACTCTGCCAGGACCATCCCTACGGTGGGCGCAGCCGACTGGCCGGTATCGTCCACGCGATCGCCCGCCGGGAGCTGCGCCGCGCCGACGACGTCGCCCGTGAGTGGTTCCAACGCTTCTGCGACGTTGTGGTGCGCTCCCTGATCCGCTTGTACCTCGACGTGGGGTTGTGCTTCGAGGCGCACCAGCAGAACACCCTGGTCGAGCTGGCCGGCGGCTGGCCGGTGCACGGCGTCTACCGCGACAGCCAGGGGTACTTCCACCGGGAGCGTGCCCACGCCGACCTCACCACGGTGATCCCGGGGCTGGGCGAAGCGTCGGAGTCGATCTTCCCGGAGGAGTTGGCCGACGAGCGGCTGGTGTACTACCTGTTCGTCAACCTCACGCTCGGGGTGGTGAACGCGTTGGGCGGCGCCGGTGGTGACGAGCCGACGCTGCTCGCCGATCTGCGTCGGGTCCTGGAGGAGGAGCGCTCGCGTGGCGGGCGGTACCCGGCATCGCTGCTGGACCGGCTGCTCGACGACGAACGCTGGCCGGGTAAAGCCAACCTCCTCACCCGCGCGTATGACATGGACGAGCTAGTGGGCGACATCGCCGACCAATCGGTGTACGGGACGGTGCCCAACCCGCTGCGAGCACACCCATGAGCAGCGCCCCAGCCGAATGGTCGGCGACACTACCGGGCTCCGCCGTGCGGCTGGACATCGAACCCGTCGACCCCGATCGGCACGCCCAGCTGGTGCACGGGTGGATGCATCGCCCACACGTGATCCCGTGGTGGCAGTTGGACCGGCCGCTCGACGAAATCCACCACTACCTCGCCGGACTCACCCACCTGCGGGCCTGGATCGTGTCCGCCGACGGCGTCCCGTTCGGGTACGTCGAGACATATCGGGCCGTGGACGACCCACTGGCCGGGTATTACCTGGCACGCACCAGCGACGTTGGCTGGCACCTGCTGGTCGGACCGGAACGGTTCCTCGGCTCGGGCCTCCCCCGGCTGCTTGGCTACACGTTCGTGGCGGATCTGCTCGGCCTGGCCGGACCGTCGGGAGTCCACCACGGCGACCGAGTGGTGTGTGAGCCGGACGTCCGCAACACCCGGATGCACACCTTCTGCCGTCGGCTCGGTTTCCACCCCATCGGCACCATCGATCTACCCGAGAAACGCGCCTTGCTGATGGCGTGCACCACTGAAGAGTTCCGCTCCGCCCGCCGCACCGGCACGGGCTCGTCCTATACCGAGGTGAGTTCCTGATGGAGTCCGTCGACGTCGTCGGGGTCGGTATCGGGCCGTTCAACCTCGGGCTCGCCGCCCTGCTAGAACCGGTCGGCGACGTCCGGGCAGTGTTCCTGGAGGCCCGGCCCAGCTTCGCCTGGCACCCCGGGCTGATGCTGCCGGGCGCAACCCTGCAGGTGCCGTTCCTGGCCGATCTCGTCACCCTGGCCGACCCGACCAGCCGCTTCTCTTTCCTGAACTACCTGCATCAACGGAACCGGCTCTACCGGTTCTACTTCTACGAACACTTCCACGTCCCGCGTCAGGAGTACGACGCCTACGCCCGATGGGTCGCCGAATCCTTGCCGTCGTGCCGGTTCGGACACCACGTGACGAACGTCGAGCCGGCTGGCGACGGCACGTGTATCGTACGGACCGCGTCGGGTTTGGGGAACGAACCAGCCGTGGAGTACCGGGCCCGATCGGTGGTGTTCGGGGTCGGCAGCCGACCGGCCGTTCCGGCGGTGGCCCAGCCACACCTCGGCGACGAGATGTTCCACGCCGCCGACTATCTGTCGCTGCGCGAGAAGGTCGCCGGTGCCGCAGCGGTGACCGTCGTTGGTTCCGGTCAAAGCGCTGGCGAGGTGATCGTAGACCTGCTGGAAACCGGCCTCCGCACCGGCCAGCAGGTCGACTGGTTCACTCGGGGGCCCGGGTTCCTACCCATGGAGTACTCCAAGCTGGGTCTGGAGCACTTCACCCCGGACTACATCGACCACTTCCGCGGCCTCCCAGCTGACGTACGCGATGGGGTCCGAGCCGGGCAAGACCTGCTCTACAAAGGGCTATCAGCGGAGACCAGCGAGCGGATCTACGACCTGCTCTACACCACGACGATCGACAGCGACGACGATCCACCCGTGACGTACGCGGCCCGCAGCGAACTGGTGGCCGTCGAACCCGCACCGGTCGCTGGGCGCCGCTGGCGGTTGACCTGGCGGCACCGCGATGAGCACACCGTCTTCACCCGCGACACCGACATCGTTGTACTAGCTACCGGGTACGAACCCACGCCGCTGCCGGTACCGGACGGCGTCGTATCCACCGACGAGCGTGGTCGTCCCGCCGTCGGCGCCGATTACCGGCTACAACTCGGCGACGGGCGGCCGTCGACGCTGTTCGCGCAGAACGCGGAGTTGCACACCCACGGCGTCGGGGCACCCGACCTCGGGCTCGGCGCCCACCGCAACACCGTCATCGTCAACGCGCTGGCCGGCCGTGAGGTTTACCCGGTCCGCCGCCGCACCACCTTTCAGCGGTTTGGCACCGCCGGGCTGGACGCCGGGCCAGTTGCCCCGCCGGGCGGCACCACGGCCCGCCCGTAGTCCCCTTCCGCACCGATCAGACAGGACGCCCATGGACACGCGCGCGATCGACACCATAGCTACCTCGGCTATCGCCACCGCGGATACCTCTGCCATCGACCCGCCCCGGCTCTCGGCGTGGACCCGTGCCAACCAAAACCTCCTGGCCAAGGCGCTGACGGAGTTCATGTACGAAGAAATCATCAGCCCGCGGATCAACCTCCACGACGGTGGGGCCGCCGGCGAGTTAGCGGTCACAGTGCCGGGTGGCACCGTCATCGCCCGCGCGATCCGCCGCACCCTCGGCTGGTGGCGGGTGGACCCGGCATCGCTGCGCTGGGTCCCCGATGGCGACCACCAGGCACCGGACCTCCCCGACGCGGCGCAGGTGATCGCGCACATCCTGACCAGCTGTGGTGTCGCCCCGGCCACCACGGCCGGGCTGGTCGCCGAGGTCATGTCGAGTCTGCGGTCCGACGCCTGGCAGCTGGCGACGGCCCGCCCGGTCGGTGACCTGCCAGACCTGGCAGCGGTGCTCGTCGAACGCGAACTGGGCGGGCATCCGTGGATCGTCGCCAACCGGGGCCGGGTCGGGTTCAGCGCCGACGACGTCCTGGCCTACTCCCCCGAGTCCGGCGCCGACGTCCGCCTGCTGTGGCTCGCCGCCGACCCGTCGTTGGCCACCGCCCGCTGTGTCACGGGCCTTGACCACCAGGCGATCATCCGCGACCAGGTCGGCGCCGCCGAATTCTCCCGGATGCGGGCGCTCGCTCAGCTGGCCGGGCTGGATCCGCACACGTGTGTCTACCTTCCCGTGCACCCGTGGCAGTGGGCACATCGGATCCGGCCGCTGCACGCCGGCGACCTCGCGCGCGGCAGGCTAGTACTGCTCGGCGAGAGCCCCGCACGGTATCGACCGCAACTGGCCGTCCGCACCCTGACCGACGTCGACCATCCTGAACGGCGCTACCTCAAACTACCGGTGTCCATCCTGAACACCTCGGTCTACCGAGGATTACCGCGGGAGCGGACCCTGGCCGCCCCCGCGCTGACGGAATGGCTGTGCGGGATCGCCCGCACCGACCCGTTCCTTCAGGAAACCGGGGTGATCCTGCTCGGCGAGGTCGCCTCGGTCAGCGTCGCCCACCCGGTCTATGAGTCGATCCCCGGGGTTCCGTATCAGCACACGGAGATGCTCGGCGCCATCTGGCGCGATTCGGTGGAGCCGTTCCTGGAGGACGGCGAGCAGGCGGTATCGCTGGCCGCACTGCTCCACGTGGGCGCCGACGGTACGCCGTTCACCTCAGCCTTGGTGGAACGCAGTGGGTTGGACACCGCGGAATGGTTCCGGCGGCTACACCACGCCGTATTGCCGCCGTTGCTGCACGTCTTGTACAAGTACGGCACCATGTTCTCCCCGCACGGGCAGAACTGCATGATCGTGCACCACGACGGGGTGCCGACCCGGCTGGTGGTCAAAGACTTCGTCGATGACGTCGCGATCTGTTCCGAACCACTCCCCGAACACAACAACCTGGCGGCACCGGCGCGCGCCGCGCTGGCTGACGTCACCCTCGATGCGAAGACTTTGGTCAAGTACCTGCAGAACGGGCTGCTGATCTGCGTGTACCGGTACCTTGCGGAGATCGCCGGAGACCGGCTGGGTCTACCGGAACCCGACTTCTGGGCGATGGCCCGCCAGGAACTGGTGGACTACCAACGCCGCTTCGACAGCGAGTTGTCGGACCGGTTCGTGCTGCTGGATCTGGAGACACCCACCTTCCCCAAACTGTGCCTGAACCGGTTGCGGCTGTTCGACCGCGGGTACGCCGACGACGCCGAACGGCCGGTGATCTCGGCTACCGGTGTCGTCGCCAACCCCCTCGCCCCCCGTTTTGCCGAGTTGTCCGGCCGGACAAGTCTGTGACCTGCGGTGTTGCCCCCGCTCACCCTGACAACTCCGAAGGCGTCGTGACGTGTCAGGGGTGAGCGAGAGCGTCCACCGTGGTCACGCACGTGTCCGGCCTGACAACCGCGGAACCCCTGGTGTGGCTAGCGGCGCCGGGCGTACAGAAGGGCGACCAGTGCGAGGATCACACCCACGATGCCGGCACCGAACCCGGCCACACTCATGGCGTTGATGTCGGACCCGTCGTCGCTCGCAGCGTCGCTCGCAGCGTCGTTCGCGGCGCCCTCGTCAGCCTCGGCCCCGTCGTCAGGCCCGGCCCCGTCGTCAGGCCCATGCCCATCACCAACGGCCGACAACACTTCGACCAGCGGCGCTGGGTAGTCGAGATCGTGCGGGTCTTGCCCCTCATCGGCCAACTCGACCCAGCCGGCCTCGCCCTCCTCGCAGGTTTGTGTCACCGGAAACGCAAGTACCTCGCCGGGCTCGTCGGGCATCCGCACCGACAGTTCGAAGGCATCCCGTAGGTCGCTCGGCAGCGGCTGGTGAGCGGTGTAGACGACGGTAGCCACTCGCTCCCCGACGGCCGGTGAGCCATCCTCGGCCAGCTGTTCGACGTCCCAGTTCGGGTTGACGGTGGGTGTCACGGCCATGATCGACTCGGGGATGTCGATGGCGACCTCGGTGGTGGCGGATCCGTCACAGCCGTGTGGGACCGACGCGGTGAGTACGGCGTAGGACCCGGCCTCGGCGCCATCGGGGCTCAACGTGACGTGGGCACCGGCGGCTATCGGCACGGCGACGGCCAGGATGGCCGCGACACCGGTGGCGGCGCAGGCGCGGACGATACGTGTACTGAACATGCTGAACTCCTGGTGTTTGGTGGGTTCGACGAAAAACGCGGACCACTCCGCCGGCTCGTCGAACAACAGGAGTCAGCGGCGCGGTCAGGCCGGCGACGGTGGCCCGCGGGTTGCCGGCGCGTCGACGAACGGCTCCCGGCACACCCGCCAGCCCGGCGTGAAGACGCGGCGCACCGTCGGCGCCTCCGCCACCCGCACCGGCCCGGCCACCCCCGGCCGGCGCCAGGGCCGAGCGAGGTCGAACAGGGCCCAGAGCAGACGTTCGCCCCATGCGAGCAGCGCACTGACGACTAAGCCCGCGACAGCGTGGAAGACGATCATCTGCGGAGTCCAGCCGTAAGCCGGAGTCTCAACCTGGTGCCCACTAGCGCCGGCGAACAAATGCAACGCCACCTGCGAGACGGCGACCACCGACAGGATGCCGCCGAACGTGCGACGGGTGTCGGCGGCGGCAACACAGATCACCGACAACGCGGCGCCACCAAGCAACAGTCCTGGCGACACGTGGACGTCGCCACCGGCGGCCGCGTGGGCCGCCAGCGACATCACCAGACAGATGGTGGCCAGGCTCAGACCGCGCGCGATGCGCGCCATGCCTCGGCCCGGGTGAGGGGACGTACCCCTGGTCACGTGCGGGGAGCCTAGCAACGACGCGGACGGGCCATAGGGTGGGGGGTGTGGTCAACCTGACGAAGATCTACACCCGCACCGGCGACGACGGCACTACCGGCTTGGGTGACTTCAGCCGCACCCGCAAAACCGACCCCCGCCTCGTCGCCTACGCCGATGTCAACGAGGCCAACGCCACGATCGGCGTGGTGATCGCGGCCGAACGTAGCGGCGCCGGAGGGGGAAACCTCGGCGACGACGCGCTGGCCGCGCTCACCCGCGTTCAGAACGACATGTTCGACGTCGGCGCCGACCTCTGTATGCCGCTGAAAGCCAGCTACGAGCACCCACCACTGCGAGTCAAGGCCGAGTGGATCGACGAACTCGAGGCCGACTGCGACACGTTCAACGCCGACCTGCCGAAGCTTCGCTCGTTTATTCTGCCCGGCGGCACTCTCACGTCCGCTCATCTGCATGTGGCGACCACGACGGTGCGCCGGGCCGAGCGCTCGGCGTGGCAAGCGCTGGAGATGTACGGCGACGGCGATGACGACGGCGTGAACCCGCTGACCGCCAAGTACTTGAACCGGCTGTCTGACCTGCTGTTCATCATGGCGCGCTACGCGAACCGCGAAGCCGGCGACGTGTTGTGGCAGCCGGGTGGTGGCCGCGCCGCCCCCGAGTGACGTTGCGTCCTGCGGGGTGTGCGCGGCAGCACACGCCCCGCAGGACGCAAGGGAGCGGGAGGGAAAGGGTTAGTGGCGCAGCCAGGTGCCGGTGAGGCCCTGTTGTTCATAGCCGGGCTGGGTGTAGTCGCAGACACCCTCGGCGAAGATCTCGCCTAGCCGGTCCCACTGCTCGGCGCTGAAGTCCACCGAGTAGTCCGCCGGGTCCGGGTCCTTACGCCGGCACTTGATCACGTCGGCGGCGACACTCTCCCCAGCCACCTCCCGCGGGAACGACGCCGACGGGTAGAGCTGTTCACATTCACCGGCCGGGTCACGGTCCAGCTCCTCAGCGATGAACGTCGAGTCGGCATCGCGGGAGTAACACCCCTCGACCAGCTCATCAGGCCGGGCGGCCGCGATCTTGTCGATCTGGGCCGCGTCGGTGTCATCGGCGGCGAGGTTACGCAGCCAGGCATCCATCTGGGTAATGGCGTGGCGCAACAGCGGGCTGTTGGTGCTGAAGTTGCCATGCCGGGTGTCTTCCAGGACGCTGACGTGGTTCACCGAGGTGCCGTTGGCTTTCTCCAGCCGTTCCCGCATGGAGAAGGTGTGGTAGCGGACGTGGATGTCGCCATTCGGCCGGTCGTCCAGGTAGGCCCGGTAGTCGATGATCGGGGTCTCGGCGAGTCCCCCGCCGCCGTTGGTCAACCGGCCGGTCTGATACGCCGCGCGGGCCGCGTCCAGATCCGCCACCGTCCGCTCAGCACGGATGTTCGCATCCTGGTCGAACCCGCCCACACCCTCGTTGAGGTCGAGGAACTGCTCCACACTGATGGCTCCGTCGTTCAGCGCGGCCAGCCCGTACTGAATCCCGACGTTGTCCAACGGACGACGGGCGAACCCGGTGTCCGGATCCGTGCCGTACACGTTCACCGTGTGGTCATACACCCCGCACCGCACCCCGGTCGGGTTGGTGTCCGGGTGATACCGCAGCCCGGCCGGCACGATCGTGCAGAACGACGTCGGCGAGATCCGCCGCGCCCCGTTCGCCACGTTCGGCGCGGTGGCGTAGGTGGCGAACCCGGTCACCGCCCGCTGCTGCTCCAGAGTCCACTCCACGGTGGAGGATTCGGTGAAGTAGGTGTCCAGCAGCCACGCGTCGGTTATGAAGTTGACCGTGCCGAAGCCAACCTCGGGGAAGGACGCCCCGGCGATGATCCCGTCGAAGATCCCCGGGTAGTTGTCCGAGATCTGGTGCCCCTGATACGCCCCACCGGACGAGCCGAAGCCGATCACATGGTCAACCGGGCCGTACACCTCGATGAACCGTTCCTTGACCATCATCGCCGACTCCGCCGCCGTCAGGTCCGAGCAGTTCACCCCGAACACATTCAACGATGACGACATCACCGCGTACCCCTCACCCAGCATGAACGCGTTGGTCACGCCGCCAGTCCGATTGCCCTGCCGGTACCACCCGTTGGTGCAGCCGCCGCCCAGCGTGTAGATCGCGGCGCCGTTCCATCCGGCCGGGCGGGTGGTGAAGTCCGGCTCCGGTTCCCCCAGCGGGTCGTGCAGCACGCTGGTCTGGTAGATCGCCCGGTTCACCGTGCCGGTCTCCATCCGCACGATGAACGGCACCTCCACACCATCCGAGGTGACGGTCGTACCAACATTGTCCGGATACGACGACGCCCCATCCGGCCACGCCGCATACCCACCAGCCGTCGTCCGGTAGAAATAGTCGACCCGGGTCTCGACCGAACAGTTCTCGTCGATCGGCGCACCCAGATTCCCGCCGACCACCGGCATGGTGAATGCCGTGGTCTCACACGCGAACGGCTGCTGATGTGGCCCGGAGAACACCGGCCCCTCAGCCGGGTGATTCACGAGCGTCAGCTCCGCGGTGGGCTTGCCGGGGCCGGCCGCGGAGACCCGCAGCTGATTCGGCCCATCGGACAGATCAGTCACGAGCCCGGTGAGGGTGCGTTCGATGCGGTCGACGGTGAACTCGTCGGTGACGTCCACAGCACCGACGGAGACCCGCACGCTCTGGATGGGCACCTGGCGCGGCAACGTCACCTGCACCAGGGCGTCTCCACCGGTGACCATGTCGGGCCGGCCGGACAGCGTGTCCACGGCTATCTGTGCGCCGCTAACGCCAGGGGGTTCGGCCGGTGGACCGGCCGAGCCGGCCGCGCCGGCCGAAACCGCGCCTAACACGAGGGGCGCTGCCAACAGCGCCACGGCGGTGGTACGGGTGCGTTGTCGTGCGGATCGAGGGTGGACCATCACGTCTCCTCTCCGTTACGGGCAACTACCGACGACGGCCGAGCTCAGGACGTTCACCCTCCGGCGACGCTGGCGGTGGGTCCCGGCCGTCGGCATTCCCCTGGGCACCGGCCGTTCTACAGCGCCCCGGGGCAGCTCAGAAACTCAACCCGAAGACCCAGGCGGCGAAGGTGTACATCACGACGAGGATCAGGATCAGGCCGATCATGTTCAGCCACACTCCGGCGCGCACCATCTGGCCGATCTTGACGTAACCGGAGCCGAAGGCGATGGCATTCGGCGGAGTCGCCACCGGCAGCATGAACGCCAGCGTCGCCGCCAGGGCAGTGGGAATAACCAGCATCATCACGTCGGCGTTCAACCCGACCGCTACGCCACCCATGATGGGCAGGAACGCCGCGGCGGTCGCCGTGTTGCTGGTCAGTTCGGTCAGCAGCAACACCACCAGGGTGACGACGAGAATCAGCACCCAGATCGGCACGCCGTCCAGGACTCCGACCCGTTCACCGATCCAGGCCGACAGCCCGGTCTCGCCGAACTGGCGGGACAGGCTGAGCCCGCCGCCGAACAGCAGCAAGATCCCCCACGGCAGTTTTGAGGCGTAGTCCCAGTTCAGCGTCCGCACGCCGCGGCGGGCATCCACCGGGATGAGGAACAGCGCAACCGCCATCGCAATGGCGATTCCAGCATCGGAGATGTTGTCCAGCCACGGCAACGCGTCGATGACAGCGTCGTTGTCCGCTAGCAGAGGAATGAACACCCAGGCCAGCGCGGCCGACGCGAACACGACCAAGACGGTCCACTCACCGCGAGACATCGGCCCGAGGTTGCGCAGTTCGCTGCGGATCAGCTCCCGGCCGCCAGCCAACTCCTTGATCTTCGGCGGGTAGATCACCCGGGTGAGAACCAGCCAGGTGATCACCAGGAAGACCACCGCCAGTGGGACGCCCACCGCCATCCACTGACCAAAGCCGAGGGTGATCCCGTGGTTCTCGGACAGGTAACCCCGCATCAACGCATTGGGCGGGGTACCGATCAGCGTCGACACCGAGCCGATCGACGCGGCGTAGGCGATCCCGAGCATCAACGCGGTGGAGAAGTTCGCGTCGGTACGGCCGTCGCGCATCTGCGCCACCAAGGTCAAGACGGACAGCCCGATCGGCAGCATCATGATCGTCGTCGCGGTGTTCGACACCCACATGGTGATGAACCCGGTGGCGAGCATAAAACCGGCGATGAGCATCACTGGACTCGTACCGACCGCGGCTACCACCACCAGCGCGATCCGCGTGTGCAGGTTCCACCGCTGCATGGCCAGGCCGAGCATGAACCCGCCCATGAACAGGAAGATGATGTCGTTGGCATACGGCGCGGCGGCGTTGGCGATCTCAGTGATACCCAAGAACGGGAAGAGCACCAGCGGAAGGAGCGCGGTGGCGGGAATGGGGATCGCCTCGGTCATCCACCAGATGGCCATCAGGGCGGCGATGGCAGCGGTGGCCTTACCCTCTGAGGCCAACGTGTCCGGCAGGAACAGGTACATGCCCAGCGCGGCAAGTACGCCGGCGGCCAGTCCGATCCATTTGCGCCGGCTCATGGTCTCCTCGGCCGAGGTGTCCGGCCCAGCCGCCGTCGGTGGGCTGTGGTGGTTCTCGTCCGTTGTTGTTGTCATCGGACCCTCCTCGCGTCGGGATGAACGTCGGGGCGGGCCGGTTCCAGTAACGTGACCGCCCGGTTTCGAGACCATTTCTCGTGCGGTGTGATCCTGGCCACTAGATGGACACCGGGACAAGATCGACGCCGGAAACTTCGGATTCCTCTGACATTCACCAGCGACGGCCGGGCGGGAGTTCCGTATGCTGCCGACGTGTCTACCCAGCGAGTTCCGCGGCGCACCGTGCTCGCCGGACTGGGTGCCGCCCTGTTCGCCCCCACCAGCGCGCTGGCGCTCACCGGCTGTGCCGCCGATGGTGAACTCGACCTGCCCGAATTGCTGCTGGCCACGGGCCCGGAAGGCGCGGTCTACCGTCGTATCGGCGGACTACTCGCGGAGATTCTCGACCGCCAGCTCGACGGCACGACGGTGACCGCTTTGCCTAGCCGTGCCTCGACGGACAACATCCGGATGTTACGCAGCGGCCAGGCACATCTTGGCCTGGCCAACCTCGACGCCGCCCTCGGGCTCGATGGCGAGCCGCCGGCCGACGTGGTGGCGCTCTGCCGGATCTTCGATAGCCACTTACATCTCGTCGTACTGGCGGAGTCACCAATTCGCAGTGTCGCCGATCTCAACGGCCGCCGGGTTTCCTACGGCGCCCCCGATTCCGGCACCGACTTCACCGCACGGCGGCTGATCGAGCTGGCCGAGGTCGACGTCGAACCGGCGTGGCTGTCCCAGGCCGAGTCGGCCACGGCCCTCGACGCCGAGGAGATCGACGCGGCGTTCTCGCTCACCGGTGTCCCCACCCCGGCGATCAGTGAGCTGGCCGAACGGCGGCCGATCCGGCTGGTCCCGATGCCACATCAGGCGGCCGCATTGGCCGATGCTTACCCGGGTCCGTACTTTCCGGCGACGATTCCGGCCACCGCGTACCGCGGGGTGCCGGCCTGCCCCACCCTGGCCATCCCCAATCTGTTGCTCGCCCGCGCCGACATCCCGGAAGCCGTCGCACACGTCGTCACCGCGACGATCCTCACCGACGTGCCGACCGCCGCATCGGACGTGCCGGAAGCCACCCAGATCAACGTCCGGACGGCGATCGCGACCGGTCCGGTTCCCCTGCACCCGGGCGCGGTGACGTGGTATCGGGAAGAGAAGCTCTGACCTGCGCCGACGACGCGTCCGGTAGCCGGATCAGCACGGCCAGCCCCACACCAGGGCCGTCGTCGCCGGTCGACCGGGGCAAGCCTGGCTCCAGACGCAGCTCGCCACCTGCGGCTTCGACAAGTTCCGCACCGATGGCCAGGCCCAGCCCAGTGCCGACGATGTTCTGATGTTTCGGTGCCCGCCAGAATCTGCGCCGGGCTGCTGCCCGCTCGTCGGCGTCCAGGCCAGTGCCGTCGTCGGCCACCCGGATCTCCACCACGTCGCCGGGTGTCGCGCTCAGCACCACCCGCGTCCCTCCGGACAGCCGCAACGCGTTGCTGACCAGCTCGTCGAGGATGCTGCCCAGCCCGCCTGGAGGTTCGAGGAGGACCAGCCCGGACGGTACCTCGACCCGTATGTCCAACCCCGCCTGCTCGGCCAGCGCCTGCCAGCGCCCGGCCCGGGTGGCCAGCACCGTGTCCAGCTCTACCGGCTCGGCCCTTCGGAAGCTCTCCAACCGGGTCGCCGCCAGCAGCGAGTTCAGCATCCGGTGCATCGACTTGGCCTCGTCGATAGCCAGTTCGTGGGCCTGTCGCGCGTCGTCCCCGCGCAGGAACGGGGCAAGGTTCTCGACGGCCAGCCGAAGGCTGGTCAGCGGGTTGCGCAGCTGGTGCGACGCGTCGGAGACGAAGGCCCGCTGCCGTCGGATCGAATGCTCCACCGCCTCCACCATGGCGTTGAACGAGCCGGCCAGCCGGCGCAGCTCCGGCGGGCCTTCGGAGGCGTTGGTACGTACCGACAGGTCGCCGTCGGCGATGGCCGCTGTCGCCTCGTCGAGTTCCCGCACCGGCCGCAGCACCCATCGTGACACCGGCCAGGCCACGGCCAGCAACAGCACCGTCGGGACGACGCCGAGTAACGCGAGCCAGCCCCACCGGCCCACGACGGTGGACCGCAACCCGTCGATCGACGAGACCGACACGATGACGCCGACCACCTCACTGTCGCGGCCTACTGGCTCGGCCAGCACGAGTGGTCCGTCCGACCACGGCCACAACACAGTGGGCGGCTCCGGTCGGTATCCGGCCAGCGCTTGGCTCAGGACCGCCTGGATCTCCGGGGCATAGGCCCAGCCGGATGCCTGCGCGGACGTTGATCCGAGCACGACGCTGCCACTGGGGTCGACCAGCGCCACCGGAATGTCGTAGAGCTCGTCGTAACGTTCCAACTCCATCCGCAGCGCCTCGGTGCGCCCGGTGGCCAGGGCCGTCTCGGCCAACGAGGCGAAGCGCCCGACGTCGTTGAGCCGGTCGACGTAGACGTCCTGGGTTTCGCCCTGGGCAACCGTCGTCGCCAACGGCACCCCCAGGGCTGCCGCCAGCAGGATCGCCAACGGGATCAGGACGACGAGCAGGCGCCGCAGCATCGTGACCGCCGCCTTACGCCGGCTGATCCAGCAGCTGGTATCCGACTCCGCGGACGGTGCCGATCCGCACTCCCTCGCCGAGTTTGCCGCGCAACGCCGCGATGTGTGTGTCCAAAGTCCGCGACGACGACTCCCAGCTCGCCTCCCACACCTGGTCGAGAATTTTCTCCCGCGTGACGACCGCGGGCGCATGGGTGGCGAGCAACACCAACACGTCGAACTCCTTGCGGGTCAGCACCAGCTCCGCCGACCCGAGGTGGGCGGTTCGCGCGGCCACGTCGATGGACAACTCCCCGACCCGCATCGGCGGCTGCTCGGCTCCGGCCGCAGACCGGGCCGCGCGCGTGCGCCGGAGCACCGCGTCGATCCTGGCCAGCAACTCCGCGATGCCGAACGGTTTGACGACGTAGTCGTCTGCGCCAGTGCGTAGCCCGCGGACCCGTTCGCGTTCCTCAGCCCGGGCGGTCACGGCGATCACCGCCGTCTCGCGGCGTTCCCGGAGTTTGCGCAGCACGTCGATGCCGTCGCCGTCGGGCAGGCCAAGATCGAGCAACACCAGATCCGCTGGTGAGGCGTCCAGGGCAGCCGCTGCGGTGGCCACCCGCGACACGTCGTACGACGCGTTCCGCAGCGCCGTCACCAGGCCACGCGCGACGCGGTCGTCGTCCTCCACCACCAGGATCCGCATGACGAGACATCGTACGGGCGGCGCGACCCCATACACTCGAAACCCATGAGACTGACGAAGTACGAGCACTCCTGCGTGCTCGTCGAGGACGGCCACGGGCGGGTCCTGGTCGACCCGGGCAACTTCTCGTCGGGGTTCGAGGACCTCACCGGGTTGACGGCGGTGCTGATCACCCATCAGCATCCTGACCACGTCGACCTCGACCGGCTCCCGGCGCTGCTGGAGAAGAACCCCGACGCCCAGGTCCACGCCGACACGGGCACTGTCGAGGCACTCGCCGGCGCCGGAATCGACGCCCGGACCGTACAGGCTGGTGACCATCTCGATGTCGGGATCGGCGTCGACGTCCACGGCGAGCAGCACGCCGTCATCCACCCTGACCTCCCCGTCGTGCCGAACGTCGGCTACCTGTTCGGCGGGCGGTTCTTCCACCCCGGCGACTCGTTCAGCCCACCCGAGCCCGACGTCGAGATCCTCGGGATGCCGACCGCCGCGCCATGGCAGAAACTGTCCGAGGCGATCGACTACCTGCGCGCCGTCCGCCCCGCCGTTGCCGTGCCGATCCACCAAGCCATCCTGGCTAAACCCGAGATGTACTACGGGCATTTCCAGCGGCTCGGCCCGGACCACACCGAACTGCGCGCCGTCGATCCAGGGGACACGATCGAGCTTTGACCGCCGACGACCACCCAGCCCGCCCACGCCGCCCGATGCTCAGCGGGGGCCTGCCCGACGTGCTGGGCGACCCGGACCCGGCGGACCGGATCGCGCTCGCCCACGCCACCGCCGCGGCCGTACTCAGCGTTGGGCGGGCCGACGACGCCGGGGCGGCTACCACACAGCGGCTGGTTCACCTGGCCGACCGGATCGGGCTGGACGAACTGGCCGAACTGTGGCGAGAGTCCGGGCCGGGCACGCTACCGGGCACCCTGTGGTCGCTGTATCTGCTGCGCAGCTGGGTGCACCGCAACGGCGAGGAGGTGTCACGGCTGTTCACAGCCGGGCACCACCACGCCGAGGTGTCCTCCGCCGTGGCGGGGCTTCCACAACCGCCCGGGCCGAAGGAGGTCGCGGACCTTGGCGACACCATCTTGAGCCGAGCCTTCGACGGCGACTTCGCGATCGCCCTGGAACGCGCCGCCGCCTTCTGCCGGGTGATCGCGACCGGCCGGGCGCACGTCGCCGACGACGGATCCGACGACGAAGGCGACCGTCAGACCCGGCTGGCCCGTGGCAACCTACGGATGGCCGAAGAACTCGAGCAGGCCGCCCACCTGTGGCGCCGGAACGAGCTTCACTGAAGCGGACCGCGCAGCGACCCTCACCTGTCCAATTTCGGAATAGCCCGGCCTCTCAGGTAGTTTCGACTATGGCGACAGCCTTCGGGCCCTCGCCGGGCGTCGGGCCGCGGTAACCCCGGGTCCCACTTAATAGCCGCTACGAGCGGCCTTTGCGCCGAGAGGCGTTCCCGGCCCGACGTCCGTTCCACCCCTCCTCCACCAGCCGGTGATCGGCATACCCGAGTCCGGTCACGCCCAGCCAAGTTCGTGCAGGCGGTCGTCGTCGATGCCGAAGTGGTGAGCGATCTCGTGCACCACCGTGATCAGCACCTCGTCCACAACGTCGTCGTACGTCTCGCAGATCCGTAAGATCGGCAGCCGGAACAGCCGGATGGTGTCCGGAAGCACCCCGCCGTAGTCGCCACCACGTTCGGTCAGCGGGGTGCCCTCGTAAAGGCCAAGCAGCTCCGGTGCGTCGTCCGGCGGTTCGTCCTCGACCAGGATGACCACGTTGTCCATCACCTGGGCCAATTCGGGCGGAATGCCGTCAAGCGCATCCGCCACCAACGCCTCGAACTGCTCCTCACTCAGCTCAAGCACGCGGCCTGACTCCCCTCCAACGGCGTCGGTGACGACGCCTGAGAATCCACCGAGACAGATGTGGTCGACCTGCTCTGATGTGAGAAGCGACGCGTCATGTGCTACCAACGGTACCGTGGGAGTGTCCACCGAAGAGCACGCGCAGACGCGTCCTGAGCGTCGTTCCTGGACGCGTCGCCTCAGCGACACATGGTCCAGGCTCGAACCGCATTGGACACCGCCGGTCAACCCGCGGCTGCGCCGTGTCCTGCTCGTCTTCGCCACCCTCGGGTTGGCGTTCACCGGTGCCTGGCTCGCCCTGGCCATCGCCGGCACCTCGCAGGGCCTGGTCGGGCCGCTCGTCGTCGACGCATCCATCCAGCCGTCCCTGGAAGGTGAATCCGTCATTCGGGTCGACCCACTCGGCACCCTCGTCGTCGACTCCCATCGGGCGCCGATCTCGATGCATGTCAGCGTGCGCGCCGTCGACGAGGCCGGCATCCAGAACATCGTCGACGACCCCTCGTCTCTGGTGGAACTGGACGATCGCCTCGTAGCCGACCTGCGGGCCGTCATCGTCGACGCGGGCATCCGGGGCGCCGTCGTCGGAGTGCTCGGCGCCGCACTAGCCGCCGGGCTGGTGCTGCGCTCGGTGCGCCGCGCCCTCCTCGCCGGTGCCGTGGCGCTGGTCAGCATCGGCGGCTCCTACGGGCTGGCCGCGGTGACGTTCGACGCCGAAGCCGTCCGTAGCCCCACCTACACCGGCCTGTTCGAAGCAGCGCCACAACTGGTCGGCAGCGTGGAAGACATCGCCGCCAACTTCGACGCCTACGCGGAACAGCTGGCCGGTATCGTCACCAACGTCGGCGCCCTCTACGACACCACCGTGTCGTTGCCCACCTTCCGGCCCGACGACGACACCATCCGCCTACTGCACGTGGCCGATCTCCACCTCAACCCGGCCGCGTGGAACATCATCGACTCGGTGGCCCGCCAGTACGACGTCGATGTGATCGTCGACGCCGGAGACATCGCCGACCACGGCACCCCCCTGGAGAACAACTACGTCCGCCCCATTAGCACCCTGGGCCGCCCCTACGTGTTCGTCAAAGGCAACCACGACTCCGTCGCCACCGTGGCCGCCATCGCCGCCCAACCCAACACGATCGTGCTCGACAACGAACCCGTCGAGGTAGCGGGGCTGCGGTTCTTCGGCGCCCCTGACCCACGCTTCACCCCCGACCAGAGCCTCCGCGGCACCGCCAGCGAAGACATCCTCCGCGCCAGCGAGGAACTCGGAGAGGCCGCACGCGCACTCGACCCAGCCGCCGACGTCCTCGTCTTCCACGACCCCTCACACGCCCAGTTGCTCGATGGCGGAGCGCCCCTGGTTCTAGCCGGTCACGGACACCGCCGGGACACCTACGTCCTCGACGAGGGCACCCGGGTGATGATGCAAGGCTCCACCGGCGGAGCCGGGCTACGGGCACTGCAAGGCGAGGAGCCTACCCCCGTCATGCTCAGCGTGCTCTACCTCGACGCCGAAACGAAACGTCTGGTCGCATGGGACGACATCACCCTCGGTGGCCTAGGTCTCACCACCGCCCAAATCGAACGCCACCAAGCCGGTGAAGCTCCAGGTGACGCAGCCGGAACCCCGGCGCCAACACCCGGTTTGGAGAACTGAGGCAACACGTCCTATGCTTTTCAAGTCCCCGACGGCGGTGAGCCAAGGGCCATCACGTCAATGGGGTCTAGTCCCCATCGTCTAGCGGCCTAGGACTCCGCCCTTTCAAGGCGGCAACGCGGGTTCGAATCCCGTTGGGGATGCTGTAAGAACGGTGCAGTGTGCATATACTGTGTCGGGCAGTCGCAACAAAGCAAGGTCCTGTGGAGCAGTTCGGAGTGCTCGCCGCCCTGTCAAGGCGGAGGTCGCGGGTTCAAGTCCCGTCAGGACCGCCAGCATCATCGCAGGTCACGGCCGGTTCGGCCGTGACCTTCTTTATCTCCGGACGCTGTTTGCCCTTACGCGCCGGACTCGCCTCGCTGGCTCGTCCAAGGCCGGCCGCATCACGGCCTTCGATATGGCCGGGCTGTCGGTGGCTACGCCTTAGTCTTGTGCCATGCTTGCCACACATCGCGACGAGCACGCCGCCCTAGTCGCCATGCTGCGGAGCACAACCGCGAAGTGGCACGAGCTGACCCTCGAACTGCTGGAGCGAGGCAGCGCTCTGGCTCTTTGGGAGGAACGCGACCGCGGCGCACTCATCGCCGACCCGACTGATGCGTCGCAACTCGACAGCGCCGCTCGCGACATCGATGAGTGGCAGCAGCGAGGCTGGTGCTTCGTCAGCATTCTCGACGACGTCTACCCGGCCCAGCTACGCGACATCCACCAGGCACCGCCCTTCCTGTTCACTCGCGGCACGCTGGTACCGGACGACACCGCGATCTCCGTCGTCGGGTCGCGCAAAGTGTCTCCCCAAGGGCTGAGGATGGCATCCTCGATCGCGACGGCCCTAGCCGAGCGCGGCATCACCGTGGTCGCTGGACTAGCCGAGGGTGTGGACGGCGCGGCACACCGTGCTGCCCTACAGGCCGACAAACGCACGGTGGCGTTCATCGGTACCGGAATCGCTCAGTCCTACCCCGCCTCCCATCGAGATTTGCAAGAGCAAATTGCGTGTGACGGGCTCGTCCTCTCTCAGTTCTGGCCCGACGCCCCGCCGAAGCCGCCTCACTTCATCATGCGCAACGCATCGATGTCGGGTTACAGCCGAGCGACCATTGTCGTGGAAGCCGGCGAGAACAGCGGAACCCGAGCACAAGCTCGCATGGCCGTCGAGCACGGCCGGCCGGTCATCCTGACCGACCGCGTCGCCGAGTCCACAGAGTGGGGCAAGAGCCTGGTCAACCGACCGGGAGTCAGCGTCGCATCCAGCCTGGACGCCGTGATGCGTCATGTCGACGACGCCGTCAACCAGGACAAGGAGATCGACACGCTCCTGCACGATCTTGCTCACACCGCACTGTGATGTCCGACGCGCGCATTCACGATCTTCAGCGCCAGGTCGCGGCAACGGCGGGTGGCTTCCTTCGTAATCTCGTCACGGAAGGAACGTGTCAGCGCTGTTATACGCCGCTCAACAGCGGCGAACTCTGTGGCGCCTGCCGGGCGCACGACGGTTACGTTGGCCTCCCGGATGCTCGTGGCTTCATGACCTATGCGAGTTGGGCCGATCCCATCCGCCAGTCCGGACGCGTGATGCGCGGCTACAAGGCGGACATTCCTGTTCCCAGCGCTGAGCGGACGGTAAACCTCCTGACAGCCCTGGCCGTGCAGGGGCACCGCGCCTGCCCCAGCCACCTCGTGGGCACATGTCCCGTCGCTCCCACCGAAAGAGACTGAAACCCACCCGTTGGCCCATATCTTGCGAGCACTCGCCCGACCGGGCAGCAGCGAGATCATCCTCCGTGGCATCGATGACCCCGAGAACCCGCGCGCAGTGAGCGCCAGCAACTTCACCGTCCAGTCACCCATACGCCCCGGCGCCCACGTACTTCTCATCGACGACACGTGGACAACCGGCGGCCATGCGAACTCCGCCACTCTCGCACTCCGTGCCGCTGCAGCAGCGCACGTGTCGCTGCTTGTTCTCGCCCGATGGCTGTCGCCAGAATGGGGCGACACGACGCAAACGTGGATACGAAGCCACTTGGACCGCGTCGACTACGACCCCACCATCTGCCCCTGGACACAAGCTGCCTGCCCGTCGTAGTAGTACCTGACGTCAACCTTGGCACTCGTACCGTCGGATCAGCCAGCTGCTGATGTGCCACAGAGGCAACTCACCCCGGGCACCACCCGGTATCAGGACCCTGGCTTCGGTGAAGAGCCAGCCAGGAGACCACCGTGTAACGTTCATCCCACATTGAACAGCAAGCCAGCTGGCGACTATCGGACGTTCGATTGTCCCTGCGCCCGATGGGCAGACCCATTCACTCTGCGCGACGTACTCGCCCGGATCGCCCATGGCGGAGGAGGCGTGAGAGAAGCCGGTGCCATAGGCCTCCTCATGCCCGTCCAGCTACAACATGGAGTCGTCCCCTGAAGAGACACGATTGTCCTTGATATGAGGACAATCGTGTCTATACTGAGGACAGGATGCCAAGAGGTGACGATGGACTGGAGCGAGCCAGCAACGGCGGTGATGTCGGCCGGAACGGCTGCCGTTCTCAGGGCACTGGCAGGCTCCGATGGCTCTTTCGCCATCCGAGAGGTTGCTCGCCTCGCGGGCATATCCTCCTCCCGGGCACACCAGGTCGTCACCAACCTGGCAGCACACGGGATAGTCATTGTCGATTCCAGGCGAGGTTCCCGGCTCGTCCGTCTCAATGACGACCATGTCGCGACGGAGCACGCTGTTGCTCTTGCCACGCTGCGGACTCGGGTCATCGAGCAGATCCGCAAAGAACTCTCAGGCTGGAAGCTACCAGCTGTGCACGCCTCCCTCTATGGATCAGCCGCCAGGGGGGACGGAAGCACGGACTCCGACCTCGACATCCTCGTCATACATGAGCCACTCTCATCAGCGACAGAGCAAGAAGAATGGGACGATCAGCTTGCCCAGTCCGCAGAGATGATTCACACATGGACCGGGAACTGGGCCAGCTGGTTCCAAGTCACCGAAGCGGAACTCAGCCAGATGGCAACATCAAACCACTCACTCATTGCGGAATGGCGACGCGACGCGATCACGCTGGTCGGCCCGTCGCTCGCTGCCCTGCTGCGGAAACGCTCATGAGCACGCGCGAGAGGCCCGGTAATCGCGCTCTGGCGGCCGCACGTGCCGCCGTCGCACGTGAATACCAACAGCTTGCCGAGCTCGTGGCCACCGAAGATCGCCAATTTGCACACAACGCGGCTGCCGGCAACGCCGTGCTCGCGGCCATCGCCGCGTCCGACGCGATCTGCTGCCTGAAGCTAGGCCGTTATCACACTGGCGAGGATCACCGAGCCGCCACAAAGCTGCTAGGACAAGTGCGGCCCGACGGCCCACAGCTCGCCAGAGACCTCGCCAAAGTCCTGGCAATCAAGGACCAGGTGCACTACTCCGGCGTTCCTCTTCCAGACCATCGCCTACGAAGCATCCTGCGCAGCACCGACCGTCTCGTCGACCTGGCCGAACGAACACTTACCGAAAGCTCAAACAAGCACGATGGCAGCGACACATAGGTCATCCGTGGCTGGAGACCTGCCATAATTTGCCCTTGCGAGGGCAACAGACAGCCGCCACGAGCCACCCTTCGTTGACGGTGAACGTGCAGGTCAGAGCCAATTCGATGCCCTTCAACGGGTATCATGATCGCCCTGTCAAGGCGGAGGTCGCGGGTTCAAGTCCCGTCAGGACCGCCAGCATCATCGCAGGTCACGACCAGTTTGACTGTGACCTTCAGACCTCCAGCTCGGCGGGGCTGAGTTCGCTGTAAGCCGCCTGCAGTCCGATGAATGCGTCGTTATCCCAAGCGACCGGCCGCCCCGAGAGGGCTGGTATGAGGCGGTCCAGGGAGTAGTGCAACCCCACGAGGTCGCCGCGCTCGATGGCCATGTCGAGGTCGGGAATGGAGTAGGTAGCCCGCAGGCGGGTGCCCTCGTCAGTGGCCTGCAGTTCCCAGCGCATGTACGAGCCTGGGCTGGTGTGGGTGTGCTCCAGCAGCGTCGGCGGTTCCAACCGCACGATGGTGAACTTCATGGTCGGGAAGTCGACGTCTGGCCATTCGAAGATGATCGAACCGCCCTCGCGGAGGTCGACTGTGATATTCGCAGCCATCGGTGGCCACCAATCACCCAGGCGCTCGGGCTCAGTGAGAGCCGCCCAGACCTCCTCGATGGCGAAGGCGAGGTGACGCTCGAAGCGCACACGACCGCCCTCAGGGGTGCGTTCGATGGTTCCAGTGCGGCTGGGACTCATGGTTGCTCCTTTGTTGTGCGCCTGTTCTGGATCGGAGTCGCCGTGCGTTCGACGTGGCGCTCCAGGGCGTCGAGGCGGCTGGACCATTCCGCCCGGTACGGTTCGAGCCAGGCGTCCAGCTCTTTCAAAGGCTCTGAGCGGAGACGGTAGAGCCTCTTCTGCGCGTCGGGCCGGGCTTCAACCAGTCCTGCATCGCGTAGCACCTTGAGATGCCGTGAGACGCCGGGCTGGTGCATACCCACGATTTCGACGAGGTCACCAACCGACCGCTCGCCTTCGCGGACGGCATCGAGAATGCGCCGCCGAGTGGGCTCGGCGATGGCTTCCAGTACGGCGTTCGATGTCACGGACCCTAACATACGCCTCCACGTATATATGCGCAACCGCATGTACAGGTGGACAGACCGGCGGTCCGAGGTCCTATGAGCCGATAGGATGGCCAACTCGTGAGTACGACTGCAGCGGGTGTGATGGTTGCCATTCCGCCAGGGCGGGTGCCCCTCTCCGACCGGCGCACGCAACGCAGCTGGTCTGTCGACGTCATGCCTTACCTATTGGCGGCGTTTCCGACCACCCAGTCGCAGTACGCACAGATCACCGCCGAGCGGCCGAGTACCGCTCAAGGCGAACGACAGCCCGTTGAGAGCGTCTCGTGGTGGGACGCAGTGCAGTTCTGCAATGCCCTATCGCGACACGAAGGGCTCACGCCGCGTACCGAATCCAGGTAGCCGCCGAGAGTGTTGAGTGGGATACCTCAGCTGACGGACATCGGCTGCCGGCCGAGGCCGAATGGGAACACGCGCGTCGTGCCGGAACCGCAGGCCCCCGGTATGGGGAGCTCGACGAAATCGCTTGGTACCGCGGCAACTCCGACGGACGGATTCACGACGTCGGCGGGTAAACAGCCAAACCCTTGGGGCCTGTACGACATGCTCGGTACGCCTGGGATTGGTGTTGGGACATCTACGACGCCCAGGCATACGGTACGCACAGGGTGCTCCGGGGCGGCGGATGGTTCGACGAAACAATGGAGCTGCCGGGCGTCAGTCCGACGTCGTAGCTATCCGACATTCCGGGTCGACGACGTGGGGTTCCGCGTCGCGCGTTCGCAAAGTGAAGATCACTCAGTCCACAGCTAGCCCGCGAGACATCAACGCTCATTGTGGCGAACCCGATGACGGCACCCTGACGCGCGCCTTCCTCGACAGGGTGCACCACTCCAGATGGATTACGTAGGTGCAGGACGTTGTGCTGCGTCCTGCACCGCGTGGCCTCAGGCGCTCAGGGCGCAGGACGCAAGGCAACGTCCTGCAGACCATCGCGGGGATTCGCCGGTACCCGATCCCGCTCGACCTTGGGCGCCTCTGCTTCGATCTTGCGCACCGTCGCTTCGTCCCACTCACCGCAGCAGTAGTAGCGGTGCTCGGCGATCCGGCCGTCGCGGAGCACGAAGATGTTCGCGAGCCGGTCCACGTGCCACCCGTGCGGCGAATCCTGGGTCGCCTGGAGCTCGACCACCACCGTGTCGCCTGCGACCGTCGCCGTCTGCTCCTCGATGCTGAAGGTGGAGCCCACCGTCCAGCTCCGCATCTCCTGGGCGACGCGGTCGACGCCCTGGAACTGCATACGCCACCCCGGCACCGACGCGTCGTGGAACACGTCGGGGGTGAGGTGCCGTTCGATTCCCTCCCAGTTGCCAGTGGTCATGCCGTCCAGGACCCGCTGCACAGCCGTCGGTAGCTTTGTCATGACTGCCTCCTCACGTTTGGCCGGCCGCCCCGGCCATTCACTTGACACTGCGGGAAAATGGGATTCACATCGTGACGGCCACAGGAACGGCACGCGGATGGATCAAGGGCTCGTCGGCAGGCGGCGCGAGCTGACCGATGCTCGCACCGCACTCGATGACGCTCTGGCCGGAGCCGGCAGCCTGGTGCTCGTGACCGGAGAAGCCGGCATCGGCAAGAGCCGGCTCATCGCGACCTTGGCTGCTCGGATCACCGGGCCGACGCTCTGGGGTACCTGCTGGAATGACCCCGGAACACCGGCGTTCTGGCCGTGGGCTGCCGTGTTGCGCAGCTGCGCCACGTCAGTCGGCCTCACCCCAGCGGATGACCTCGCTCCGGTACTCGGTACGGCCGAAATCGTCGCCGGCCCCGCGGAACAGCTACGGATCCACCTTTTCGAAAGCGTGGCGTCATACCTCGCCTCGGCAGGACGGATCCAGCCGCTAGTGATCTTGCTCGAAGACCTTCACTTCGCCGACCAAGCCTCCCTCGACCTGTTGCGCTACCTTGCCGCCGCGCTGCAGGCAGAGCCCGTGGCGATCCTCGGCACGCATCGCTACCCAGATCTGGAGCCAGGAACCCCGCTGATGGAGACGCTGGCCGACCTTGGCCGAGGCGCACGGACCATCGCCCTCTACGGGTTGACGGAGACCGAGGTAGGGCAGCTGATCGAGGAGACGACGGGTCACGCGCCCAGCGCCCAGGCCACGGCCCGGATACGCGACCGCACGGGCGGGAATCCGCTGTTCGTGATCGAGGTCGTACGCCTGCTCGCCACCCAGCAAGCGGACAGTCATGACCTGGACACACCGCGCCTGCCGTTGCCGCTGAGCGTCCAGCAGGTGATCGGCCAACGGCTCGGCTATTTGACCAGTGAGACGTTGAGAGTGCTGGCTCAGGCGTCGGTCGTGGGGCACGCGTTCGCGGTGCCCGTGTTGGCACAGATCACCGACAGGCCGGAGAGCGGCGTCGTCGACGCGCTGGATGCCGCGGTCGATGCCGGGCTGATACGGCCGCTGGACACGATCGGATGGTTCGAGTTCACCCATGCCCTGGTCCACGACGTGCTCTACGCCGGGCTCCCCGCCGCCCGACGACGTGCCGTGCATCTCCAGATCGCTGTCGCGCTCGAGGCCCTGCACGCAGCCCGACTCGACAACCACCTCGACCAGCTGGCTGATCACTACGTGCTTGCGCTGCCCGACGCCGACGCGACTAAGGCACTCGACTACACCAGGCGAGCCGGCGAGCGCGCGCTGGGCAGGCTGGCCCATGAGGAGGCTGCCCGGCAGTTCGGCCGCGCCGTCGACCTGGCCGCTCGCGTTGACGTCGATGAGTCCGACCGGGTCGAGTTGCTACTTACCCTGGGTGATGCCCGCCTCCGGGCCGGTGACTGGCCAGCCGCGGCCTCGGCATACGAAGAGGTCGCAGCGTCGGCGCGGAGACGGAATCGACCCGCCGAGCTGGCGCGTGCCGCGCTCGGCTTCGGCGCCGGGCTGAGCGGGTTCGAGGTCCGACTGTTCGATCAACATCAGCTGGATCTGCTCCGCGAAGCGCTCGACGTGCTCGGCGACGACGAGCCAGAGCTTCGGGCGTGGGTCCTCGCGCGTCTGTCGGTGGCCGAATCCTTCGTGGTAGCCGACCAGCTCCGCGTCGACCACAGCAAGGAGGCGCTCGAGCTGGCCCGCGAGATTGGCGACTCGAAGCTCCTTGCCTACGCGCTCAGCAGCTACTGCGATGCCATTCCAGGCCCCGAACATACTGTCCAGCGGCGACAACTGGCGGACGAGATGGTGCAGCTGGGACTCGACGCCCGCGACGCCGAAAGTGAACTTCTCGGGCGACGATTCCGGCTGGTTGCTCTGCTCGAGTCGGGCGATATCCCTGGCGTCGACGCGGAGATCGACGCTTTCGCGCGGACCGCGAGCCGGCTGCGCTGGCCACTGGTGGAGTGGTATCCGCTGATATGGCGCGGCATGCGGGCATTCATCGAGGGCCGATTGGACGACGCTGAGGCACTCACCGCGCAGGCGAAAGACGTCGGTGTACGCGGAGGAAGTGTGAACGCCGAGCTGACGGCCGACTACTCACTCGGCCCTTACCTGCTGCTAGAGCGCAATCACCTCGACCAGCTCTACGCATTGGTGGAGAGCTTTCTCGATGAGCCCGAAGCTGGGCCGGACACTGAGACCTGGGCAACGCTCCCACTGGCCAGGATGGGAAGGGTCGGACAGGCCCGCGGCATACTCGACCGCTACGCCGCGTCCGGTTTCCCGCTCCAGGAGGATGGGTCCTGGCTCGACAAGGTCGCCGCATTGTCGGAGGCCTGCGCGGAAACCGGGCACGCTGAGGCCGCCCGGCGTTTGCTGACAGTCGCCGAGCCGTTTGCCGAACGGTTCCACACCGGCGGCACTGGCACGTGTTGTGGTGGTTCGATGAACCGGTACCTCGGATTGCTGGCGACCTGCACCGGGGACTGGCACGACGCGGACGGGTACTTCCAGCGCGCCTTGGACGCCAACCGCGCCGCCGGAGCCACCTTGCTCGTCGCCCACACGCTACGGCAACACGCCGGCATGCTCATGGCGCGAAACGAGCCGGGCGACGACGATCGGGCGGCTGCGATGTTCTCTGAGGCCAACGAGATCTACCAGCAGCTCGGCCTCGAGCACTGGATCACCGAGGTTGCGCCACCCGTGCGCGACGCTCCGCCGCCACCGGTGGGCGAACCCAACGTCTTCCGCCGCGACGGAGACATCTGGGTTCTCCGCTACGGCGATCACACAACACACGTCCGGCACACCAAGGGACTCAGCACGCTCGCCCGCCTATTGACCCAGCCCGGACACGAGGTGCACGTTTTCGATCTGATCGGAGGGGGCACTCGCCAGGACCGCGTGGGCCTGTCCGGCGATACCGGCGAGGTGATCGATACGCAGGCTCGTCAGACGTACAAACGACGCCTGGAGGAGCTGGATTCCGAGCTCGACGCACTCACCCTGGCGCGAGACATCGGCCGAGCCGAACAGGTCCAGCGTGAGCGTGATGCCCTGGTCGACCAACTCGCTGCCGCTTATGGCCTGGGCGGACGGGCCCGGCACGGCAACGACCCCGCCGAACGTGCTCGGTCAACCGTGGCGAAGCGGGTCCACAGTGCCATCGCCCGCATCGGGGAGCAACATCCCGCCCTGGCTCGGCATCTGACGAACTCCGTTCGCACCGGTCTGTACTGCTCCTACACACCCGAGCAGTCGACAGGTTGGCAGCTGTGACGGTGATCGGAAACTGGTTTGCGACGATTCGCGACGCAACCGTACGGTCGGCTTCCGATGGACGACGAACCCGAACTTCTGCCGTTGCCGGACCGGAACCCATCCGACGCCGCCGTGGCGCGGAGGTTGATTGCCGTGCAGTTCCCGCAGTCGTCCCACTTGAGGTCCGGCCGGTCGATGCACAGGGGTGGAACAATCGCCCCTTTCGCCTCGGCGACGACATGCTGGCGCGGCTGCCGACTGCCGCGGAGTACGCACTGGCGGTGGAGAAGGAGCACCGGTGGCTCCCAGTTCTCGCACCCGCGTTGCCGTTGGAGATCCCGGTGCCACTGGCCGAGGCGGACCATTAACTACGTATGACGGGTGGGCCGGCGCCTCGCTGAGGACCCTGGCTGGCGTGGTCCAGACCGAGGCCGCAGAAAAGGTGTGGGAACGGGCGTTGCCGCGCCGCGTGGGACAACCGGCCGGTCTGGTTCCATGGCGACATCGCCTCGGGAAACCTCCTGGTGAAAGACGGCAAACTCGACGCCATCATCGACTTTGGCACCTGCGGAGTCGGAGATCCGGCCTGCGACCGGGCGATCGCCTGGACGATGCTCACCGGCAAGGACGTTGCGCTGCGTCCTGCACCGCGTGGCCTCAAGCGCTCGGGGCGCAGGACGCAAGGCAACGCCCTGCAGGCGGTAGTGGTCAGCCATCCACCGGGATAGGCGGGTACGCCGTCGCCTGGCCGCTGCGAGGCGTCATTCGGTCGCCCTTCGTCAGAACGGCACAGTGGTGGCCGTCGGCGACAACAGGGCCGGTGAGTGCACCGTTGACCACTGGGTTGGTCCGGAGGATGGTGGTCGCCTGGACAGCGGTCATGCCACCCAGGACTGTCCCCGACAGCTGTCATGCTGGAGCGATGACGACCTATTCCGGCACGAACGAGTTTGAAGACGCGACCTTCGTCAAGGCCAGTTTCAGGGGCGCCACCCTGCGATTCTCCGACGTCAGCGGTGTGACGATGCGCAGCGTCGATGTGGACGGACTCGACATCGACAGCCATGACCTGTTCTTCGGCAGCCTCTTCGTCAACGGGGTCGACGTGGTACCGCTCGTGGACGCCGAGCTCAACCGGCAGTTCCCGGGCCGCGAGCTGCAGAAAGCGCAGACGCCCGAAGGACTGCGCGAGGGCTGGGCAGCTGTGCAGTCCGCGTGGCAGGACACGGTGGCGGGCACGCCGCCGAACCTAGCGGACGCTCACGTAGAGGACGAGTGGTCCTTGGCCCAGACCCTGCGGCACCTCATTCTGGTGACCGACGCCTGGCTCCGCGGCGGGATCCTGCGGATGCAGCAGCCGTTCCACGAGATCGGCCAGATCTTCACCGGTGCCGCCGAGATGGGCTTCGACATGTCGATCTTCCGCGTGGACCCTCCGGCGTACGAGGAGATCCTCGCGGTGCGGGCCGAGCGACAACGGCAGGTGACCAACTTCCTGGCCATGGCCACGGCAGAGTTGCTCGCCGAGGAACGCGATAACCCGTGGGGCGGCGACTGGCATCCCAGCGTCGGCGACTGCATTCGCGTGATACTGGAGGAGGAGTGGGCACACCTGCGCTACATCCGACGGGATCTCGCTCGTATGCCTTGAGCCAGATGCAACCAGCTAGGACGGCGGCACGGGCAGCGGCTTTAAGCCGGATCGCGCGGTGGTAGCCGCCGGTGTGTGGATGCGTGTCGTTAGCCAGGGCAAACTTTGCTTGACCGAGACTGTGCTCTCGCCTTCAATTACGCGGACTCGCAGATGCAGAGTTGAAGCGGAGTATCCGTGCCAAATGGCTGACCGGACCAGTCACCGGACCGCTCGACGAGCCGCAGGCCGCCGAGCGAGACGAGCAGCGGCAGCTCCTGCGGGAAGATGCTCCTGATTTCCAGCGGTGCGGCGACGAAGTCAGGCTCGGAGTTGGTCGAGAGGTGCCATTCCCGCGTGTCACTTGCGCGGGCGCGTCATAGATCTCAGCAACATCGACGCTAACGTCGCCACGGTCAGGATCCGTGAACGACAACGACTCCCGGGTACGCCGCACGCCATCGGCCTCGGCAAGTAGGCGCACGTTCGGGTTGAATACATCGAACATGAACCGTCCTCCAGGTGCCAGGTGTCTTCGAACCGACCGGAAGCAGCTCACCAGATCCTCGGCCTCATGCAGATGCAGTAGCGAATTGGCTGTGATGAACACGAAATCGAATGTGCGATCCAGATCGAAGGCCCGCATGTCGCCCTGCACCCATTCCACCGCTACACCGTGCTCGCTCGCCTTACGCTGAGCCTCAGCCAGCATGTCTGCCGAGAAGTCCAGGCCGACACACGGATGCCCGTCGGAGGCGATGGGGATCAGCTTATGTCCGGTGCCGCACCCGAGTTCCAACACGCACCCGCCTCGCCGATTGACGGCCGCCCGGTAGAACTCGACTGCGGGCCCGGCCGCCGGGAACATGAGGTCGTACAGCCTCGCATGCGAGTAGAACGCTTCACTCATGAACCGCCTGCTCCCCTTATGCGACTCATCCGCTTTAGCCGTAGTCGCCTGCTGATCGAAGTACGCGCCGCCAGAGTGTATGCCGGTGACTGTGTGGTTCACCAACCACACCAGGAGCCGGTGATCCACGCTGGACCGTGTGTGCGCGGGAAGGCGGTCACCACATCATCCTCGGGCTGGGACTATCCGACTCGGTGCTGTCCGCAGCGCACGAGGTGTGCAGGCGGGGTCGCACGTGGCGGCGGGTAAATCGGTCGCTTCATGCCGACGTGCTGCGGTGCTTGAACTCCGTGATGCGGGCTGGTCCTATGGGCAGATCAGCAACGCTCTCGGGTTGCACCGCAACCGGGTCCAGCAGATCGCCGAAGGCCGTTCACGCTAACCCCTCGAGTCACACGGAATTAGGTGTCAAGGCCAACTTGACGCCTACCGTCTTGTCCATGACCCCTCGGACTCGGGAGTTGCTTCAGGCAGCGTTGGCCCTGCCAGCCGGTGAGCGGGCTGACATTGCTGCGGTACTTCTGGCAAGTCTGGATGAGCCAGCCGAATCGGATCCCCGCGCGGTTGAGCAGCTAGACCACGTGCCGGGCTACGGCCGGATCGCGATCAGGCCGGGCGTGTTGGCTGGCAAACCCTGCCTCCGGGGCCACCGGATCGGTGTCGACATGCTGGTTCGTCTGGTGGCGTACGGGTGGAGCACCGAGGACATCGTCGACGCCTACCCGCAGCTGGAACCCGACGATGTGCGCCAAGCACTGCTTTACGCCGCTGATCTCACCGCCGAGTGGATCTACCCGCGGCCTGAACAGGCCTGATCCGACCAAATCAGTGAACGCACACCACATGGTTTCGAATACCGGATCCCGCGCATTGGAACAACATCCGCAGAGGCGAGCATGCCAGCGTCGTCGGTGGTGCTCGGACTTCTGATTATGCGCCCGTGCTCAGTTCGGGGATACGTTCTGCCCAGGGTGTCCGCACTTCGGGTGGCAGGGTCAGGCTTGGCCATAGCCGCACCAGGCTGTGGCCGTTGACGAAGGAGCGGAGGTCGTTGATGTCGCGGGCTTCGTTGAGCACGGTCTCGTACATGATGACTAGGTGGCGTTCGTTGCTCAGGTCGAACGGGCGGGCTGGTCCCCAGTCCAGGCGTCGAGGCAGCGTGAACTCACCGTTCGTCGGCCCGCGTAGCTCGTCGAGTGAGTCCGCGGCGACGTAGGGGCGCGTGAACGGCCTCGCCGGTGTCATGGTTGCAGTCTGCCTACTAGCGAGTCCGCTCACCAGCGCAAACCACCGACCGCTCGGCTGCACCCGCAGGTGCGAGGTCCACAGCGATGAGTCTTTGCGATGTCTTCCTGCCTTGATGACGGCGTGGCACGCAGCGTGACCATCGCGCCTACAGGCTGCGTTCGATCGTGGGCCGGCCGGGTGTATCTCGGTCAGCGGCCTGCCACGCAGCATTCGTGGTGCTGAGTCGGCGGGCGTGGTCGAGGGCGGCTCGTGCATAGCTGGCGTCGGCGCGGTCTGCCGTCGTGTCTGCCGGTGAGCCGAGTGGTTGGGTGCCGGTGATGTCGTAGCGGTCGCGGTAGGCGGCGATGGTGACCACTGCGCGGAACCATGCCGTCGCTGGGATGGATCGGTTGGTGGTGGGCCAACGGCGCGTGTCCAGGGTTCGCGGTCGCAGATGGCGCTGTGGCTTCCAGCGCACCGACAGCCATCGCCGCCATCGCATGTGGGGGCTTTTGTCGGCGTCCGGGCCAGGAGCGACGCTAGAGTGTTGTCGTCGCTGGTGGGTTCGAGCCCGAGCAGGGTGCATACCAGCTGGTGGCCGTACTGGCAGGCTTTCGTCATGGCTCTGGTTTCGGTGGCGAAGGTCGTGGCGGCGAACGCCAACGCGTCGGCGGGGAAGCGCTTGCGACCGAGTAGCTGGCCAAGCCATTCCGGCGTACCGTTTCGGCTTCTCTGCACCTGTTAAGGGGTCGTGGCCGATGCGAGTGGGCAACTCGCTTCCTTCACAGTCCCGATACGGGATTCCCCTGTGGGAGCGCGGATCGCGGTCGGCGCCCGGCGCCGAGCGCCGTCGCCCCCAGGCCAAGTCGAGTTGAGGACATCGGCAGCCGGCAACGGCGTGAGCGGACGGGTTGCCCCTCGCTAAAGCATTGGCGAATCGACTTGCTCCGCTGATGTACTGATGTGCCAGCATGAGTCTGCCGTGTGACGGAGGTAGTCGTTGTGACGGGCTATGACGTGCTTGCCGAGGTGTACGAGTGGCTTATCTCGGACGCGAAGTTGACGCCCCCCGAGTTCGCCGCGGCGTTCGCTGACGTCACCTGTCTCCTTCCGTCAAACGCTCACGTCCTCGATTGTTCGTGCGGTACCGGGCAACTCGCGGTTGGCCTCGCTGGTCTTGGCATGCAGGTTGTCGCGACTGACGCCAGCGAAGCGATGGTTCGTCGGACTGCGGAGTTGTCTGAGGAGTTCAGGGCATCTGTCCGGACAGTGCGGGCGGACTGGCAAGAGCTGCCTGACCATTTCAATGACGCCACCTTCGACATGGTGTTCTGTGTGGGCAACTCGCTGCACCATGCCGTGGGCGCGAGAGGCAGGCTTGCTGCCCTGGAGTCGATGTCACGGCTTCTGCGCCGTGGCGGACGCTTGGTACTCACCTCCCGCACTTGGGAACTCGTGAGGGCCAGAGGTTCCCGGCTAGACATCAGTGATCGACTCGTCCGCCGGAACGGTCGCGATGCCGTCGTCGTCTACCGCTGGGAGATTGCGCCGCATTGGGAGCAGGAGCACCACATCGAGATCGCGGTCGCGCACGTTGATACGGCCGGGTCGGTTCGTGTCCGCTCGGAACTGCTGTCGTGCTGGCCCTACCGACACGACGAACTCAAAGTCGAGTTGCGCCGGGTCGGACTCCGCGCGGAAAGGAGCACGTTCAACCCGGAGGCCGAGAACTACATGGTGGTGGCGAGCAAGATATAGACAACGGGCTCAACAGCCCCTGGGTCGGGCCGCATGGTTGCTCGCAGCAGGCTTCTTGCTCGCGGACCGGGACACCAAGCGCAGTCCCTGCGCGAAGATCGGCTCACTGGTTCGCCCTGTCAAGGCGGAGGTCGCGGGTTCAAGTCCCGTCAGGACCGCCAGCATCATCGCAGGTCAGAGGCTCACCGGTTCCGGTGGGCCTCTTCTCTTATCCGGCGTAGTCCGCACGGAGTCCGCAGGAGTTCTGGGCGATCTGCTTCACTCACGAACTGACCCGCGTCGGTCGGTGCCTCGTGTCATGCTTGGAGTGTCTAGGATCAGGCGTCGTAAGGGAGGAGGCCCTGACATGGTCGACAAGTTCGCAGATCCCTTGCTCACGGCGGCTGAGGCATCCAGACATCTGGGCATCCCCCGCACGACGCTGCAATCGTGGCTTAAGGACGACGCTCCGGGTGGCCCACTGGTGCACGAGGTTCCGGCCCGCAAGCGTGGGTACCCGACCATGCCGTTCGTCGCGGTGATCGAGGCATACGTCCTGCGCTCGCTCCGTGATCTCCGCTTGTCAAAGAACACGATCAGACAGGCCGCACTTGAGGTTCGCGACGCGTTCGGCACACCCTACGCGCTGGCTTCCAAACGGGTCGTGACTGACGGGGTGGATCTGTTCATCCGTCATTCCCCAGACGAGTACACGCGGGTGGGTGACAAGCAGGTACCGATCCGAGAAGTGCTTGAAGACTATCTGCGCGACATCTCCTTTGATCACGACGGATTCCCGGGTCGGCTGAAGCTCCGCCGGTATTCGGACGAAGCCGAGGTGATCATCGATCCGCGCTTCGCCTGGGGGGCCCCGGTCGTGGCGGATGAGAAGGTTCCCGTGCAGGCTGTCGTGGATCTGTGGCGGGCCGGTGAACCGATGACGGTCGTGGCCGAGGAATTTGACCTGTCGCCTGAGACTGTCGAATCGATCTGCCGCGTTGCCGCCTGAGTTCTTCCTCGACCGAAGCCTCGGCAAACTCGTAGCGCAACAGCTACGAGACCGGGGCTGGATCATCCACCGCATAGCCGACCACTACGCGGACGACGCCCAAGACGTTCCCGACGAGGAGTGGATCGAAGAGGGCATCTCGCGTGGCTGGTCGCTACTGACCAAGGACCGCCGCATCAGATATCGGGCGTGGGAACGCTCTGCGCTCACGCATGGTGTGATGTTCCGTCTGAGCAACGGCAACCTCAGCATCACTCAGATGGTGCGGTGGTTCGAGAACTCACGGACCAGGATCTGGGACGTCACGAGCCATCCGGGGCCGGAAATCTGGGTCGTCTACGAGAGCGAGATCATCAAACGTTGGCCTTGACGAATGACCTCGCGGATCAGCGCTCACAGTGCCGATCGACGTCGCGGCGGACCGTCGAGCGATCGAGTCGAGCCGCTCGGCCAAAGCTTCGAGATCTTCGTCGAAGAGATCGGCGTAGACATCCAGCGTCATTGACGCCTTCGCGTGGCCGAGCATCCGCTGGAGCGCCTTCACGTTGGCTCCGGCGGAGCCGGCCAGAGATGCCGATGTGTGGCGAAGCTCGTGCGGATGGAAGCCATGGGGCGCGCGGGACTCGGCAACTGCGCGGTTGAACCAGGCACGACGGGCTCCACCGACTCGCAGGACGGCACCCTCGGTGGAGGTGAATACGAGATCCTTCGGACCTTTGCCGTCGAGTTGCTGGGTGATGAGTGGCACTAAGAATCGAGGGATCGGCACCCAGCGGCGCTCATTGCCCTTAGGCAGCTTCCAGTCGAGCCGTCCCCCTTCGACCTCAACGACGTTCTCGGCAACGTGGAGGCGACGCCGAGCCAGGTCCACGCGGGACACCTTCAGGGCCGCCAGTTCGCCCCAACGCAGGCCGCAGTAGGCCAAGACATAGATGATCGCTGCCCGGCCACGCCGTACCGATGGATCAACAACCCGGTGTCCTTCCGAACGTGTATAAGGTCAGGACGTTGTTGACAGCAGAGGGCGTCGCTGACGCCGGCGGTTGTCCACCGTGCGCGCCGTGCGGTCGGTGATAGTTGTAGTGGAGATTCCAGAGCGCGAGGCTGTCTGTGCGTTCCTGCTCTGAATGCCAAGTACGGGCGTAGAGGAACTCCTCGGCGAGGATCCGGTTGTAGCGCTCGATCTTCCCGTTGTGTCGCGGTGTGTATGGGGTGATCCGCTGATGCCGGCTCTCGCCCATTGTCTCGGCAAACGCACGTGCTCGGTAGCACGAGCCGTTGTCCGTCACGATCCGCTCGAGCTGCGTGATGCCATGCGCAGCGAACCAAGCTCTTGCCCGATCGAGGAACGCAACGGTGGTCACGGCTCGCTCGTCGGGCAGCGCCTCGGTGTATGCCAGCCTCGAATAGCCGTCGATCGCGGAGTGCAGGTAGACGTAGCCGGTCTTCGCGCCACGCCTTTTCGTGCGAGCAATCGCCTTGGCTTCGGCGCTGTTCTTGCCATGCACGCGCCAGCCGCCACCGTCGCGGATACGCCCGGTCTTCTTCACGTCGATGTGCACCATGTGGCCGGGTCGTTCGGCGATGATTTTCTGGGGCTCCCGGTTGGTTTCGCCATTTGAGTCGATAAACTTCCGCCGGTTCAGTCCAAGCTGAGCGAGCAGCCGGGTGATGGTCCGGCGGCTGACGGAGGTGCCGTCCTCGTGCAACTCGAAGGCGATCCGGGAGGCAGACCATTTGTGTTCGCGACGCATCGCCTCGATCCGCTTCACGAGCTGACCAGGCGTAGCCGTCGGCTGGCGTGCGGGCGCTGAAGAGTGATCGATCAGCCCGAGCTCGCCGAACTGCTTGGAGCGGTTCACCCACTTCGATGCCGCGGCGCGGGAGATACCCATCTCGGCTGCCACATGCGCAATAGGGCGAGTCCGACAGCGCTCGACCAGCCGCCTTCGCCCTTCGGGTGTGAGAGGGCTGTTGCGATGAGTCACTTCGCCTCCGACCTCACTCTGGCCTACCGTGCCAGCAGCTTCCGGGCGAGGAGCGCGATAGCGTCAGGGCGCTCCTCAGCCATGAAGTGTCCCGCGTTGATGGGTTCGTATGTGAAGTCCGGTGCCCATGCGCTCCAGATCTGCGTCGGGTCGAATCCGAGTTGGCTACCCCAGTCCTGAGAGATCGCCGCGACGGGCATTGTGAGTGTCCGGCCCGCGTCGCGGTCGGTGCGGTCCATGTCGAGGTCGATGCTGGCGGTGGCCCTGTAGTCGGCGACGATCGAGGGCACTGCGGCGGCAGAGGCCTTGATGTAGTGATCACGCAGTTCGGGTGAGAATGTCGTCCCGGTGGGGTCCCAGGCGTCGAGGAACGATGCGAAGAACTCTTCGGCGACCGCCTCAATCATCTGCTCCGGAAGCCCCTTGGGCTGCGCCATGAGGTAGAGATGCCAAGCGACCTTCGCGTCGACGCCGCGCAGCACATCCCAGGTGTCCAGTGTGGGGAGGACATCGAGGATCCCGATGTGGGAGACCTGGTCGGGATGGTCGAGTCCTGCGCGGACGGCGACGAGCGCGCCCCGGTCATGACCGATGACAGCGAACCGATCGTGTCCCAGCTGAGAGGCGACCGCGACGACGTCGGCGGCCATCGTCCGCTTCGAATACAGGTCGGGGCCGTCGGCGTCGGGCTTGTCGCTCTCGCCGTATCCGCGGAGGTCTGGTGCGATCACGGTGTAGTCGCGAGCGAGGTCGCGCGCGACGGCATTCCACATCAGGTGTGTCTCAGGGAAGCCATGGAGCAGCACCACAGCGGGCCCGATGCCAGCGTGCGCAACGTTGAGTGCGACTCCGTCCGGACCTTGGATGCGATCGTAGGTGAACTCGGGGATGGTGAATTCGCTCATCAGTTGTTCCTGCTCTCAGAGGGTCGGTGCGTGGAGGGTGTGGGTTTCCCGGAGAAGATGCCGTGCTGTCCGGCAGGCACGCCGCTGCGCAGGGCGGGGATGAGGACCGCGTCGACGAGTGCGGCACGATAGGTGGCGTCGGTCGACAAACCGTTGAGCTTGCGGATGATCAAGGTGCCTGCCGCGATCTCTTCGTAGGCGAACGGATCCGCTGACTCGGGGAGCTCACCGCGAGCGATCGCCGCCTGCAGCACCGCCTCTGTCAACCGTGCTCCGGTCGGTCCGGCGGATGCTTCAATGAACTCGCAGAGCTCCGGATCCCGCAACCCCGCCTGCATGATCGTCAGGCTGATTGGTTCACCGGCGTCCATTGTGGATTCCAGCCGAGCAAGGAGAGCGAGCAGATCCCCGCGCAGCGACCCTGTGTCGATGGGCTCGGGCTTGTTCCGCGCCGCCGGCCCCGCTTTGATGGCCGCCACGACCATCTCCTGTTTCGTCGCCCAGCGTCGATAAAGCGTTCTCTTGGATGCCTGTGCGCGGCGCGCAACCTCCTCAAAGGTCACCCCATCGACACCAAGGTCGCCCATGACGTCGAGGACGGCCTGGAGGATCTCGGCCTCACGGCCTGGATCGCGTGGTCGACCCGGCGGGCGCGTTGTCGAATCTGCTTTAGGATACGTCACGTGTCGTATCCTAACAGGAATCGAACACCAACGTGATCGGCCGCTCGCTCGAGATGGAGGACTGTCAACAACCTCATGGCCAGCAACAACTAGACGTGCCCCACATCGACGCGTTACGACGGCTCTCTGACGAATGGGTATCAACTGCCGCTTCCGGCGGCTCGGGGTGGGGCACTAGTGAAGTCTGGCGATCAGTATCTGGGCCAGTACGCGCGGCGCTAATTCGGACAGGCACGGCTATGGCTCCCACCAATGCGTTCTATGCACGATCAGAACCCAATCGTCAGGAGGGGATAACCGACTTCGGAATCAAGCTTGTGACCCCTCTTCGTGAAGAAGGGTTAGCAGAACAGGAAGCCGGCCAGGAGTCGGGAGAGGCGACCTAAGCTACCGCTAGGATTCGTAGTGCGATACGTGCAGCGCCCAGCCAGATGCGTCAGAGAGCCTTCACACCATCGGTGCGCATCTGGCGACTCCGGAAGCGGACGCCGTCGGGCCAGGCGGACTCGTCAAACGTCCACAACTGTGACGTTCAATCCAGGTGCCTTGGCGAGACGAGTGTCCCCGGTCAGCAGGGTGGCGTTGAGGTGGCGGGCAAGCGCAACGTACAAGGCGTCGTGAATGGAGATGTTGTTCCGCAACGTCCATGCCTCGGACAACAGCGGCGCAACCCTCGTCACGTTTAGTGGCCATCTCACAAGGCCGTCGATGAGTGTGCCGGCATGCTCGTCGGTGATCTGGCCTCGCAACGTGTCCCGACGAATCACCTTGGCAACTTCCAGGTGGAAGTGCTCAACAGTCCATTCTTCGACTTGCGACTCAACGTCAGCTTGGCCAACGCCAAGCCGGTCGGCGTGCGGTTCAGGATCTCGACACCCGCCGAGGCGTCGAGGACGTATCGGACCGGCACTACTCTTCGTGCCGGATCTCGGCGAGAACATCAGCAGCCGGGCGATCGCGTTCAACACTCGGCAGCGACATCCACCATTCTCGCCAAGTCGCACGCTCGCGCCCGGCGTCCGCAGGCGTAGCTGCCACTTCGATCGCCGGATCACCGAACGCGGGCACTGTCATGCTCACAGTCTATCGACCTTCCCGCTCATCCAGAGCCTATTGACCGGGCTTGTCCCCGGCCGTCTGCCATATGGCTGTCGTATGTGCTCGCGGGACCAACCCAGCGAGCTTCGGAACGCTCCATACCCAACGGTGGCGCCTGCCGGTCGCGCCATCGGACTGGAGCAGTGGTGTGGGAGCGTCGCGCGAGGGTGTCGAGGTGGTCGGCGAGGGCTTCGAGGTCGTCGTCGAACAGATCAGCGTAGGTGTCCAGGGTCATGGACGCCTTTGAGTGGCCAAGCATCCGCTGAACGGCATTGACGTTCGCACCTGCGCTGACGGCGAGACTGGCCGCCGTGTGGCGCAGTTCGTGCGGATGAAACCCCGCCGGTAAGCCCGCATCGCGGACGGAGCGGTCGAACCAAGATCGCCGCGCCCCACCGACCCCCAGTACCGCGCCTTGTGGCGAGGCGAAGACCAGGTCGTCCGGGCCCTTGTCCACGATATGTGCTGCTAGCCCCCGAGCGAAGAACCGCGGGATCGGCACCCAGCGACGCTCGTGATCCTTCGGCAAACCCCAGTCAAGCCGGCCACCGTTCACCTCGGCCACGGACTCTTCGATGAACATCCGGCGGCGATCTGTGTCGACGTTCCGGACTCGAATGGCGGCGAGTTCACCCCAACGGAGCCCGCAGTAGGCCAAGACGTAGACGACCAGCCCACCACGGAGCGGTCGGCTGCCTGGTGACCACCGACCATTCCGGTGACGCGGCGTTGGCAAGCTCGGCCACCTGCCCAGCACTCAGGTCCCGCTTTCAGGGCGGGCGCGACCGTGGGAAGCGTGACTCCTTCGCACGGATTGGCGATCAGCCGGCGGGACCGTACGGCGTAGCTCATGATCTGCGACATCACACCGTGGATCTTCACGACGGACCCCGCCGACAGACCGGCCCCGGAGAGACCAGCGATCCATTCCTGATACCCGTCATGCACCACATCCGCGATCGCCACACCGTGCCACGCTGACGTGATGCGCGACCGGACGATGCCTTCGTAGCGATTCCTGGTGGACGCCTTACGCGAGAGCTTCGTCGCCAGCCACTTCTCCGCCCACTCCGGTACGGTGATCTTGCCCAGCGTCGGCTCGACGAACGTCCCAGTGACATGCTGTGTGGTTTGCTCGTCCAGCCACTGCTGCGCGTCGACCTTCCTGGCGAACCGCTTCTCACGTTGCCTACCGGCAGGATCGAAATAGCGTGCGCGCCACTTCTTCCCGTCGTACCTGACGCTGGCCACGCTCACCTCACCGGCCGCTCATCGGCGTTCATGCCTGGCAGGTGCGCAAACTCTCCCCAACCAGCCGCCGTCATCGACGCTCGTCCGACTCCGCTGACACGACAGGGTCATGGAGCAACTGGTGGACGCGTTGGTGAGAGACGCCAAGGACGGTGCCGATGTCACGAAGCGAAAGCCCTAGCTCGGCAAGTTCTCGGGCTGCGAGACGGGCTTCGATCGCGGCGGCGTGGTTGGCCCAGGACGCGGTGTGACGTAGCTCCTTCACACGTGACAAGTGCTGGCGGGCGACGTCGGGCAGCACAGGACGTACGGTCACAATGACCTGATCTGGTGGAAGATCGAGATGGGCAGCAATCCTGGCGCGCTGATGCCCCACAGCTCGGGCCAGCAGTGGCACGTGGGAGCGTAGGTGTGGGTGTTGGTCGCAGTGGACTATCCACCGATTCCCTTCACGGACAGCCGTGCTATCAAGGCGGAGGTCGCGGGTTCAAGTCCCGTCAGGACCGCCAGCATCATCGCAGGTCACGGCCGGTTCGGCCGTGACCTTCTTTCATCTCTGGGCGTTACTTGCCCCTATTTCGCCCTTGCGAGACCCAGCGGCGATGGCGTCGAGCAATCAGCCAGCGACGAAGAGCTGCCACCTACACCGTTCATCGTCTTCCTGTCCTTGCGAAGTAGATGATGGTACTTTGGTACTTGTTCCTGACACGACGCGTGAGGGGAGTACGGGTCATGGCTACCGCACCCATCAAGGTTGACGTCGCCACCGATGAGCTCGTCTCCCACGCTGCTCATTTCTTGTCGCGCTCAAAGAAAGACATCGTTGACGCCGCAGTGCGCGAGTACATCGACGCTCACCGCGACGAGATCAACACAGGAATCAGCGCCGCCCTCGGCCAGCTCAACGGGTCCGATACCGCCGCTGTCTCGCTGATGACCGGGCTCAGCGCCGACGAGCTTGATGAGCTCGGAGGCCTACCCGAGTAAGTCCGTGTTTGGCGGTCAATCCTGTCGCCGCCAGCATCTAGCCTTCTCGGTATGACTCAGGTCTCCAACGGCGTACGCCCCACTAAACGATGCCTGACCGATCTTGACGTGCCGTTGCCGGACCTCGGCCATCCACTGGACGAGATCACTCATCGCGTCGTGGCAGACGCCCAGGCCATTCCGGAGCAGCGTGACGCTGGCGGAGCCGAGCGAATCTCGTCACTGCGCGATCGGGTGTGGTTCAAAGTCAAGTCCGGCGACTATCGCGGCGCAGTGACCAACCTACGCGGCCACGAACTACCGAACGAGACACCGACCGGTGTGGGCGAGTGGTGGATCGGCGCAGCCGGCCACCGCCAGGCTGACAGCCCTCAACGCGACTTCTACGAGACGATCAAGCGTGAGTGCACAGTCGGCAAGACCATCTCAACCACCCGCCTCCTGCCCGTTGACTGGGACTGGAAGCGCCTCGCTGCCGAACATGCCGTCGCCTGGCGACGAGAAATGAAACATCTAGTGATTCGGCTCATCGCCATGTCGCTCACCACGGGCGATCTCGCTGTGGCCGAGTTCCGGCAGCACCGATTGAAAGCTCTCGCCCGTGCAGGCAACGGCCATGAGGCATACCTCGCAATCATCGCTGAGGGTATCCCTGACCCGGAGGTCTTCGCCCTACTGCTCGATTGCGTTCCCGGCATCTCAGTCGACGATTGGCAACCCGAACCATCGCCGCTCGCAGACATGAAACCATCACCAGGTGAGATCATCTGGTCGACGTTGCTCCCCTCGGCGGTCGCCCATACGATCCTGGAACTAGCCGACGCAATCGAGTGACCTTGGCAGTTGCGGCGAATCATCATCTCGATCGACAACTTCGCCTCTGAGCCTGACTTCGTCGTGGCACCGCTGGAAGTCAGGAGCATCTTCCCGCAGGAGTTGCCGCTGCTCGTCTCGCTCGGCGGCCTTCGGCTCGTCGAACGCTTCGGCGATTGGTCCGGTCGACCATTTGCCGTGGACACGCCGCTTCAACTCTGCATCTGCGAGTCCGCGTAATCAGCAGGCCATCACAGTCTTTCGACCCTCACGCTCACCCAGAGCCTATTGACCAGCCTCGTCCAAGGTTGTCAACCACGCCGTTGCTGTATGCGGTCGCCAACCAACCACGCGAGAGGTCTCGTAACGTGCCATACCTAGCAGGCGACGTCCGGGACATCCGCCCAGGCGGGTCCTCGATGTCGCGCACGACCGGACGCATCTCGGACGGCGCGGTCGAACCAAGATCGCCGCGCTCCACCGACCCGCAATGGTCGCAGTGGCGTTCATCGTTCATCGCGGCACGTTGGAGCCGCCCGCTGCACCAAGCGGGCGATCATCGTCGGTGTTGCGGGGTGCCGGTCGTGGGATGAGGAATCCGAGGAGCCCCGCTCCGGCGATCAGCGCCGCCATGATCACGAACGGGTCTTGATAGCCGGAGGCGCTCGGCAGGGTGGTGAGTGCTGCGAGTCCGATGGCGCCACCAAACTGTTTGCCGGTGTTCATCAATCCGGAGGCTGCGCCCGCATCACGGTCCTGGACACCCTGCGTGACAGCCGCAGCCAGCGGCATGTTCAGCAGGCCACCGCCGATCCCGATGATCACCGAAGGCAGCAGGATCGTGACCGGGTAGTTCACCACCGGCACAAGCCACTGAACCAAGAATCCGAGCGCTGCGACCGCCGAACCTGTCACGACGAGGCCGCGCACCGAGTGGCGTTCCAACAGCCACGGTGCGCCCCAGGTGCTCACGACGAGCATCACGACGGTCAACGGGAGGAACCCGAGCCCGGTGGCCGCCGCCGAGTAGCCCATCTCCTGCTGGATGAGGAAGGTCAGGAAGTACCAGAGCGCGACTTGGAAGCAGGCACCTGCCAGCAGAATGGCCCCATTGCCTATGAGGACGGCACGATTGCGCCACAGCCGCGACGGCACGAGCGGCAGTCGAGAGGTTCGCTGCTGAATGGCGAGAAGGATGAACAAGACAACGCTGGCAACCGCCGACACGAGGGTCAGCCGGGAAGTGTCGCCTTCGCTGATGGTCGAGACCGCATAGGCTGCCGTCGCGAATGCGCCGGTAACCAGCACCGAACCGGACACATCGACGCGGCCCCGGGGTGCCCGACCGCTGGCGCGGATGAGCCCGTAGGCTCCGGCGGCGACGGCGAGCCCGATGGGGAGATTGATCAACAAAACTGACCGCCAGGAGACGTACTCGGTCAGTAGGCCACTGAGAACATTCCCGAGGCCGCCGCCTGCGAGGCTGGCGCCTGTCCAGATCGCGACCGCCCGCACTCGTTGCCGCCCCTCTGGGAACCACAGTGTCAGCAGGGAGAAGGTTGCCGGAGCCAGCACCGCAGCTGACACGCCCTGCGCCGCTCGGGCCGCGATCAGCACTCCACCACCTGGCGCGAGCCCGCCGACCACACTGGCGGCGGTGAAGACGAGCACGCCCCATAACAACACCCGGGGGGCACCGAAAGAGTCGGCCAGCCTGGCACCGGCGAGGATCAGCCCGGCGAATCCGAGCGTGTACGCCAGCACCACCCATGAGGTGCCCACCGTGGATAGTTCCAGGTCAGCGCGCACCGAGGGCAGCGCGACGTTCATCACCGAGGCGTCCAGCACCACCAGCAGCTGCGCCACGCAACTGACCCACAGCACAAGCCGTCGCGCCCGTACATCCCGTTGATACAGTCGTATCATGATACGACTGTATCAAGCGGAAGGGGCGAAGGGCGATGGACGAGCAGGATCGACGCACCACGATCATCGGGGCCGCCGAGCGGCTGCTATCTCGTGGCGGCGTAGAGGCCGTGTCGATGCGCAACGTGGCCGCCGAAGCAGGCGTCTCCCTGCGCCTCGTGCAGTACTACGGCAAGTCCAAGAACGAATTGCTCACCACCGTCCTGCGAGCCATGTCCGAACGCAGCGTGCAGCACTGGCAGCAAGCACTCGCGTCCACCCAGGGGGAAGCGGGCGCCCCGCTACGAACGTTCTTCGAGGCGGCATTACCGCTTGACGAGCAGAGCAGAGCCTTCCATCGCCTCGGGGTCTCGCTAGAGCAACTGTCGGTCTCCGACCCGGATGGGATGGGAGCTGTCTATCGCGATCATCTGCGGCGGCTCGCCGACAGCCTCGCCCCCCACACAATGGCAACAGGCACCGCCGCCACGGAACGAGCCTACGAGATCATGTCGCTCTCACACGGCCTCGGCAGCCTCATATCCACTGGCGCCATCACCCCGCAGCAAGCCCGCACCATCGCTTCGGACTACCTCGACCGCTACACCACCATTGCGGCACCAGGCGCCGACCCGACACCACACTGACCGTCCATGACACACGCCTCGAGTCGGGCCATCGGTAACGTCCGATCAAGGCGCGGAGGGAGAGACGAAGGTGCGGTCAGAGCGTGGCCAGCGCCTCCCGGAGCAGTCTCTGCGGGTCGTCCGAAGTTGCTACAGATAACCTCTGACGACGTAGCACCGAAAACGAGGCGGAAGAGTCGAGACGATGGCCTATTTCAAGCGGACTGGAGAGTCGAGCTTCCAGGCGACCGACCACGTCGGCGGAGCGTGGGACCCCGAATTCCAGCACATCGCACCCGCCTTCGGCCTGCTGGCCCATGCCATGGAACTCGACCGCGACCACCGCCGGGGCGATGACCTCGTGATCGGCCGGCTTTCCTACGACATCCTCGGCACCATCCCGATCGATGTCGTCGACATCACGGTCAAGGTCGTCCGGCCAGGCCGCACCATTGAACTCGTCGAGGCCGCTCTCGCACATGACGGGCGCGACGCCGTCCTGCTGCGCGCCTGGCTTATGCGACCGGGAGACACCGCCGGAATCGAGGGGTCGGCGTTTCCAGCGATCCCACCGCCGGACGCCATGCCGGTGTGGGATCCGTTGACAGTGTGGCAAGGCGGCTTCATCGCCTCCACAGACGTGCGTCGCGTCGAGTCCGGCCCAGGGCGTGCCGCGTACTGGGTACGGACCCCGCTCGCGCTCATCCACGGCGAGGACGTCAGCCCGCTGGCCAGCGCCGCCGGACTATTCGACGCCGCCAACGGCATGGCCGTGCGAGTCTCGCCGAACGACGTGGCCTTCCCCAACCTCGACCTGACGGCGCACCTGTTCACCCAGCCGCGTGGGGAGTGGATCGGCTTCGACACCACCGTCTCCTTCGGACCTCACGGCCTGGGTTTGACCAGCAGCGTCATCTACGACATCCAGGGGCCAGTCGGAACCGTTTCGCAGATCCTTACCGTCCGCCCGAATTGACAACGCCGCGAGTCGGTCCCGTCACCACGGATGTGCTCATCATCCTGAGTTGACCCCGGCTTGTCCCTGCCGGGTCAATGGGTTACCACTGACCTGGTCGGGTGCCGTTTGCCTGCCCCGCTGCCGCATTCGTGCACGGTAGCGTTCGAGACCGGGGCGCCCGAGCCGATCCGCGAACCGGGTCAGCCCGGGAAGCATGTTCGGGGCAAGCATCGCCACCCGGGCGAGCAAGCCGTCGAGACGTTGCGGGTACGTCTCGGGGCGAGGCGAGATCAGTGCGCGGATCACCGTACCGGCGACGTCGTCCGGGGTCTGCGGAGCGGTGATGAATTGCGACGGCTCCGCTCCGATTGCTGCCTCACGTTCGAGCATCGGCGTGTCGATGGCTGACGGTTGCACGATGGACACGGCGATTCCTTCCCGGCGCAACGCGAGGTGTAGCGAGAGAGCCGCGCCTCGGAGGCCGAACTTACTTGCCGCGTAGATCGGATCGGTTCCCATCGCTATCACGCCGCCCAGCGAGCCGGTAAAGACGATCCGTGGCCGCTGAGAAGCGCGCAGTCGCGGCAGCACCGAGCGGGTCAGTTGCAGCGGCGCGACGAGGTTGACGCGGATCTCTCGGTTCAGATCTTCATCGGTGCGGTCGTCTATCTCGCCCCCGATGGCCATCCCTGCGTTGCTGACGAGAGCATCCAGCTTCGGCAGGGCGATGAGTTCCTGTGCAAGTTGTTCAACCGCCACCGGATCCGCGAGGTCGGCACACACGATGGCGCGATGTTTCTGGCCATCCTCGGCCGGAAGGGTACGGACGAGATGTTCCAGCCTGTGGAGGTCGACGTCGATCGCGATGATCGTGGCACCGCGTGCCGCGGCCCGCAGGGCAACGTGGGCGCCGAGCCCGCCGGTTGCGCCGGTCAGGGCGATGACCTCACCCCGGAGATCGCCGCGTTCCCGCACCGGGCCGCCGCCCTCGGTGGATCGATTGGGTTCCTGGTCAGCTCCTACCCACCCCATGTCTCCGAGGGTCTTTCGGATAGCCCGGACGAAGGCACCGGAGTCGACATAACCCTGGTGCCTTGGCGAGGAGGACAGGTGAAGTCCGCCGAGCAGGTCGGGGTGGTGGTGCGCGATCCGTTCGTCGAATCGGGCGGCGCGGGACGGATCGCGATCCTGACTGACGACGTACTGCGCCACGATGGATGCCGCCTCGTCGAACAGCATGAACCCCCCGGAGTTGCTCTCATTGAGGCCAAGGACGAAGAGGTTGCGATGTCGGCGCGAGAACGTTCCTAGGTACAGTTCGTCCTCGTCGATGCTGGTAATGAGACCTTTGGCGTAGGGCACCCGGGGCTCGTATCCGGTGGCGGCGATGATCCGATCGAATTCCTCTCTCCTGCCGTCGACGAACTCCACGGTTCGGCCCTCCACCCGCCGGATGTCTGGCCGCGCCACGACGTCTCCGTGAGCAAGCGAGTCAAGGATGCGTGTGCCCACGGTCGGGTGTGAGTCGAGTAGCCGATGGTCCGGTTTGGGTAAGCCGAATCTGCGCAGATCTCCCACGACGAGCCGGAGCGTGAGCTCGGAGAGGAACCGGCGCAGGCGCCGAGGGATCCACTCCAACCCGTCGTCGAGAGTGTCACTTGGCACGCCTGAGATGTGCTTCGGGATGAACCAATATCCGCGCCGGAGACTCAGGGCGCAGCGGTTCGCCACCCGCCCAATGTCGACGGCGATGTCGCACCCGGAGTTTCCAGCCCCGATCACCAGAGTGCTGGTTCCGATGAACGGGTCGGGATTGCGGTAATCCCGACCCGGGATGAGTTCACCGGTAAACCCGTCTAGGGAGTCCGGGATGCGGGGAAACCACTGCGCGCCACTTGCGCAGATCACCGCTCGGTAGTGGCGGACAGTCGGTGGCTCGGAACCGTCGACGGGGGAGGTTTCAACAAGCCAGCCGTCCGCGGAGGACGTGATCCGTTGGACCTCGACGCCGAATGAGACCGCGTCGAGAAGCCCAAAAGAGTGGGCGAAGTCCTCGACGTAGGTCAACACCTGGCGGTGGCTCGGATAGTCCGGATAGTCGTCGGGCATCGGGAAGTGGTGGAAACCTGAACGTGTCCTGCTGGAGATGAAGTGCGCCGAGTCATACATCGGCCCGCCGGGCCGTTCGACGTCCCAAATGCCTCCCACCCGGTCGTGCCGCTCGAAGTGCTCATACGGCACACCGTGTGCACGTAACGCCCTGGCCGCCGCCAGTCCTGCCGGGCCCGCGCCCACGATGCACACGCCGACCGTCCGGGCTTCAGCGGCCACGCCCTGTGGAACGACGGCCTCTGTGTCACAAGATTGTCTCTTCATTGAAGATGCTCCTTATCCCCAGTTACCTAGCAATTTAGGTAGACGAGGGTGCACAAGAGGAGGACCACAACGGACAGGAACCGGACACTTGCGGCCACGCCTTAGAGGTAGAATGAGCACCATGGAGCCGGCGACCGCAGATGCCGAGCTTGTGCGAATCACAGATCGCCTCGCCGCCGCGTCGGGGTGGGATCTGGCCGACGCCCTCAGCGCCGCGGGCATAACCCGTCCATCGCTCGATGTGCCTGAGCTGCGGGTCACCGTGCGACAGGCGCGGGTCTTCCTGCGGTGCGCGCTGGCTTCCACCGCACGCCCCGATCTGGGCCTGCTGATCGGTGCCGGACAGACGCTGACGACGTGGGGGGTGCTGGGCCTGGCCATGGTAGCCGCGGACGATGTTGAGCAGGCTGTCAGCGTCGGTCTCCGCTACCGTTCGCTCGCCGGGCCACTCGCCGAACTCCACACACACGACGATCAGGGCGCTCTCGTTCTCACCACCGAGCCGCTACCTGGACTCGAAGACGTCAGCCGCTTCGTGGTCGAAGAGATGTTCGCCAGCATCGCCGGGATGCTGAGCCTCGGCCTTGGCCTCCCTCCCGGCGTGCCCGCCCCGATCGAGGCAGAGTTCGCTTTCCCGCCACCCGACGACAGTGCGGTTCTCCTCGACCTCTTCGGAGCGGCGGCGACGTACGAGAGTGCTGCCTCCCGGCTCGTCATCCCCGCCGACGTCCTGCGTACCCCGCTGCCCACCGCTGACCGGTTCTGTCATCGGAAGATGCGCAGGCTCCTTGATGACGAGGTAGCAGCGCGGCATGAGATACACGGCTTCGTCGCACAGGTGGAGCGGTCGATCTCCCTACATCTCGACGAAGCGCCGACCATGCCGGCCATCGCGAGCAGGTTCCATGTCAGCGAACGCACGCTGCGCCGCCGTCTCGCGGAGGCGGGAACCACGTTCCAGGCTCTGGTCGACGCGCTGCGCCGCGATCGCGCTCACGAGATGCTGTCAACGGGGGCCACATATACCGAGGTCGCGCGCGTATGCGGGCTGAGCGACGAACGTAGTCTCCGGCGCGCCCTCGCCCGTTGGAAGTGACGACGACCAAGTCTGCGGATCGCGACCGACATCTCGCGGCGCCCGCTACGAGATCACGACTCTGGCCGGCGCACAAGGGGAGGACGCGGGCGAATGGCGCGACAGCTCACGAGCCACACGTGGCCGCGGCGGGCAGCCGGCCCGCGAGGTACGCGGCGGGAGTCACCCCCATGACGCGGCGGAACTCCGCCGTCATATGAGACTGGTCGTAATATCCCGCTTCCACGGCCAGATGTGCCAAGTCTTTCTCGCCGATGTGCCGCAACACCCGGCGGACGCGATCTATGCGGGAGAACCGCTTCGGCGACATGCCCACGACGTCGGCGAAGACGGTGCGCAGATGGCGTTCACTGGTATTGAGTCGGACAGCGGTGTTCTGAATGGACTCGGCGTCGGCGCCGCCAAGGATCTTCGCCGCCCGGACGACGAGATCGTGTCGAGCCGCGTCGTCGTCTGACTCGGTCGCCATACGGCCCTTGAGTACTTCGCCCAGCTGCTGAATCAGCGCCGGGGCGACGGCCATGCCGTCGTGCCCGCGTAACCGCCGCAGCCAGCCAGCTTGAGGGTCATCAAGCGCACCCGGGCCCCCGTTCCAGGGCACCAGTCCGTCGACGATTCCGTGCAGCGGCCCGTTCACCAAACTCTTGGCGCGGCCATGCCTGATCCGCATCTTGATGCACCGCGGCCCGGGCCGGCCAAAGTGGTAAAGCGCCTGCGTACGCGGCCCCATGAGCACCAGCTCGGATCGTCCGTCCTCGTCCACCCGGACGGTCAGCGTGGTGGCCGGATCCGGCTCGTCGACCACGAGCTGTTCGCCCTGGGACTCACCGATGGCGGCCAGGCTCATCGTCGAGATCCACGGCCGAAGGGCCCGAGGCACCACCATCTCGTTTTCCAGTTGCACAGCCCAACCCTACGGCGAACATTCCGACCGTGCCGCCGAGCCCGCGGCGGCGCCGCCGTTGCTGACGATCGAGACGGAGCGCCGAAATTTCCTATCTGGTGGGTAGCCGCGGAGAGCACGATGACCAACATGATCCTTGTCACCGGTGCAACGGGCACCATTGGCCGACACGTTGTCCGCCTGCTCGCCGCCCAGAACGAACCCGTCCGAGCCATGATGCGCGACATCTCTCGAGCGCCGCGCCTACCGGGTGTCGAGTCCGTGACTGCCGACTTCGACGATCCAGCATCGCTCGCCCGAGCCGCCGACGGCGTCGACAGCGTGTTCTTGCTGACCGTACCGGCATCACCAACGCCCACGCAGGACCTGGCCATGCTCGATGCCGCGAGGAAAGCGGGCGTGACCAGGCTCGTGAGGCTGTCGGCCATCGGGACCGGCGAGCGAGACGACACCGGTGCGACCGTCGGTGTCTGGCATGGGCAGGCCGACGACGCGGTACGTGACAGCGGCATGCCATGGACCGTGCTACGACCGTCGGTCTTCGCGTCCAACGTGCTGTGGTGGACCGATGCCATCAGCAATGGCCAGCCAGTCCCCAACGTGACCGGCACCGCCACGCAGGGCATCGTCGACCCCCGCGACGTAGCGGCGGTCGCCGTTGCGGCGCTGACGTCACCGGGGCACAACGAGCGCACCTACACGCTGACCGGTCCGGAACTGCTGAGCGTGGCGGACCAGGCGGCGGTACTAGAACGGGTGCTCGGGCGGAGCATTCCAACCGTTGATCTGTCCCTCGAATCGGCAAAGGAACAGATGCTGTCGCACGGCCAGAGCCCCGCCGTCGTCGACGCCTCACTCATCGGGATGGGCTGGGCCCGAGCTGGACACAACGCGATCCTGACCGACGACGTAGCCCGCGTTCTCGGCCGGCCCCCGGGCAGCTTCGAGTCGTGGGCACAGGATCACCGGGACCTGCTTAGCTAGCTGACCCTTCGCTGTTCCCACCTGCCCCCAACTGGAAATGCCAGATGATCGTCGCCGACGTTCCGGCCCGGGCCGCGGTGGCCGCCTCAGGAGCTAGGCGGGTGAGGCTCCATGGCCAGTGGTGCCACGGTTCAACGGACACGGCAGACCAGGGTTCAGGCTCACCATCTCCCCTGTCGACGGATACCTGGCTGGGTTCGAGGCGTGGTTCCTCGCAGCGTCGCACCTGCAGTCCATGCGGGAGTGCGGCACGCAGATAGTCACCAGGCTGGTGCCGATAGGCGGGCAGCCGCCCGGGTTCGCCGTTCGGACCGAGCACAGGTGGGATCGACCCGAAGAACACGGAGTCGTGGTGAACGTCCGACAGTACGAGGTGACCACCTGGGCGCAGGACCCTGGCGAACTCGGCTAACACCGGGGTTAGGTCGCGAACATGGGTCAGCGCCAACGCGCAGACCACGATGTCGGCCTCGCCATCGGCCAGCGGCAGCCGATGGAGGTCACCGAGCCGGAACTCGGCGGCGGACACTCGCCGCCGAGCGTGTTCGAGCATGTCCGGTGAGCTATCGACGCCGAGCACCCGATGTCCCAGCTCAACGGCGTACTCGGCGTACCTGCCCGTGCCACATGCCGCATCCAGGACAGTGCCGGTCGGCAGCGTGTCCAGGATCTCCCGGACGGTGGGCTCCTCGAAATCGAACATCGCGTTACGCGGCTCGTCATACGACGACGACCACACCCGGTAACCGTCGACGGTGTCGACGCGGCTGACGGCCACACCCGCGGCCTTCAGCGACTCGTCGTCGAGCAGGCGACGTATCTCGGCGATACGCGCTTCGACGAACTCCCGGTCGTGTTCGCCGGTGTAGGCACGCAGTAGTGCGACGCCGTGGAGTCCGAGCACGTAGGCCAGCGGGTGTTCGTAGATCATGTCGCAAGAACGTAGCGCCCCTATCTCGCGGAAGCGAACGATTTCTGCCTACGTTCGACGACGGTGGCAGGTTCTCCTCGTTATAGCGAGCACAACCCTCCACCGTCACACCGAAAACCCTCCACCGTCGCCCACCTGGTCACGATCACCGGAACGGCCGCACCTCGACCTTCCGATGGCACGCCTTCGACCCATCGGCGGCCAGTGCGAGCGCGACGTCGAGATCTGGGGCCTCTAGGATCCAGAACCCGGCCAGATACTCTTTCGCCTCCACGAACGGGCCGTCGGTAAATATCGCCGTCGCACCGCGGTTGTCGATGACAGTGGCCGACGTGGGCTCGGCGAGGCCACCGGCGAAGACCCAATAACCCTCCGACCGGAGGCGGTCGTTGAACACGTCGATCGCCGCCATCTCGTCCGTGGTTGCCAGGCCTGCCGTGTCGTCGATCACGGAAACCAGATACTGCATCGTTGATCATCTCCTACGGTTCGAGGCCACCTCCATGGCGGCCACCTACCTCTGCGACGAACACCCTGCCCCCGATCCGACACCCGCTGCCGGATTTCTTTCGCGACATTCTTTACCGCACCGGGTAACTGATCCGAGGTGCCGCCTGGGCAAGGAAATTCAGATGCGGGTCTCCGGCGCGGCGACACTAGTCTGTGGGTCTGACGGACCGCTACGTGACTGGGAGTTACCACTATGGCCAGTAAGTTCACCGAGCTTGCGATCGATTGCGCCGATCCCCGCAGCCTTGCTGGGTTCTGGTGCTCGGTTCTGGGCTACGAGGTGCAGGAAGAAGCCGACGACATTGTCTTTATCGGCTCCCCCACGGTGCCTGAAGGCAAGAACCGCCCCGGTCCCGTACCACCAACGTTGACCTTTGCTCGTGTCCCCGAGGGCAAGATCGTCAAGAACAGGCTGCACATCGACGTCAATCCCACCGACCGGGAGCAAGACGACGAGGTCCGTCGGCTGATCGATCTCGGAGCACGACGTGTCGACGTCGGCCAACGCGATGAGAGCTGGGTTGTCCTCGCCGACCCGGAGGGGAACGAGTTCTGCGTGCTGGCGACCCGCTGCCCCTAGCCGGGCAACAAGCCCACCACTTGCTGGCTTTGTATGACGGATGACGCTCATTTCGAGGCTGCCATCCGTCGAAGAAGACCAGGAAGAGCCCCGATGGAGCCCCCTTCTCACGTCCCTCGAGACCCGTCGGTGGTGGTCGAGGCTCGCCGACGAGTTCGATAAGCCGCGGCTTTGACGCGGTTGCCGCACTCTTCCATCCCGCACCAGTTACGCCGGGCGCCGCGCGAGCGGTCGAGATAGATACGCGTACAGCCTGCGCGACCGCACTCTTTGAAGACCGCGCCTCGATCAGCCAGCACGGCGATACCACTTCGGGCCAGGTGCGAGAGCACCATGTGCAGATCACCCGAGGTATGTAGCCCCGTGTCGCTGAGTTCAACCGTCAGCATCGGTCCGGACGCCCTACCGTTGATGATCTCAAGACTGGCCGGATCGAAGGGCCGGTCGAGGACTCGATCGAGGGCCAGCGTATAAATCGCCTCCCGCAGCGATAACGCGGACTCGAACGTCGATGCGTCGGCGGCGACACGGTCTGGAAGCCCGTCGCACTCGGCCACCCATTGCTCAAGGTCTGCGGGTATGGCCAGGAGATCGACCGGCCTGTCTCGACGAGTCCCGACGGTGCTGGCCAGATCGAGGGCTGGATTCCCACTGACGAAGACGAATACCACGTCACCATCTTGACCGGTGACGGCCTGCGATGGCAAGGTAGTCACCAGTTAAACTGGTGACGCGAACCGAGCCTGGAGCATGAAATGTCGAGGGTCATCGATATCGAGGTTGTTGTCTTCGACGTTCTCGGCACTCTGGTGGACGAGCCGAGGGGGCTACGAACGGCGATCGCCGACGCGGTACCAGCGTCAACGGGGGCATCGGTCGACGAGTTACTCATCACCTGGCAGCGGCACGTCGAACTCGAACAGCAACGCATCGGGCAAGGCGAGCGCACGTACGCCAACACCGAGATCATCGACCGGGAGGCCGCGGAGCGAGTGTCCGACCTCGCCGGGCTCGGCGATCCGGTGGTCATCGCCCGGCTGGCCACCGCGGCCGAGCGGCTACCTGCCTGGCCGGACTCCGTCGCCGGCCTCAACCGGCTCGCGCAGCAGTTTGCCGTCATCGGGCTCTCGAACGCCAGCCGCAGCACTCTGCTCCGACTCAACACGACGGCCGGCCTTCGCTGGCACCAGATCTTGTCGGCCGAGACCGTCGAGGCATACAAACCGGCGCCGGAGGTCTACCAGCTCGCTATCGACACCGCCGGCTACCCACCCGAACGTGTACTCATGGTGGCCGCCCACGCGTGGGACCTCCGCGGAGCACAGGCGAGCGGGATGCGCACCGCGTACGTCCAGCGGCCGGTCGGAGACCCACCGACGGGCTCGGATGCCTTCGACTGGCAGTTCGACGGACTCGACGAACTCGTCGACGCATTCACAACAAGGTAGTCAACACCGACGGTGACGTCTCGAACCCGCCAGCGGAGGAGGCCGGCGGCTTCTAGTTTCGGTCGGGTGAGTACCAGTCTGGTTACCGAAGGACCCACCGCGGCACACCTCCGCCGCCCAGTGGTGCTGTTCATGTCACTCGCGGCTGCGGTAGGGACGTCGACGATCTATCCGCTCCAGCCGGCTATGGCGGACGTGGCGGACTCGTTGGGTTCGCAGATCGCGGTCATTGGCGTCGCGCTGGCGTTCGGGCCGATCGGGTACATGGTGGGACTTGGTCTCCTTGTCCCGCTCGTCGATCGGTTCTCCCCTGGCCGAGTTCTCGCAGCGCAGTTCGGGGTTCTTGCGGCCGCGTTGACGTTGGCCGCTGCCGCGGGCAACGTCGCGGGGCTGGTTTCGGTTATCGGCGTGGTCGGTGCGTGCTCGGCGGTTGGTGCCGGTCTTAGCTCAATCGCTGGACGGCTGGCACCCCCGCAGCAGCGGTCGACCATCGTGGGAGTGGTCACCGCTGGGATCTCGGCCGGGATCCTCGCCGGCCGGATCGTTGGAGGCTGGCTGGCTGACGGGATCGGCTGGCGCGGAATGCTACTGGTGTTCGCCGCCGCGTGTGCGCTCCTTGCTGTCGGCTGCCTATCGATCATCCGGGCCGGACCCAGCGGAGCCGGACGCGGCTACCTCTCCACTATGCGTTCTCTTCCCGGCCTGTTCGTTCACTACTCGACACTGCGGGTCGCCGCCATCCGCGGGGCGTTGTGGTTCTTCGCTTTCTGCGCGGTGTGGGCCGGGCTTGCAGTGGCTCTCTCGGAGCCCCCGTTTTCGTACTCGCCTGAGCGGATCGGCATGTACGCCCTGGCTGGCCTCTCGGGCATCCTGGCGACGCCGGCAGCGGGTATGTGGACCGACCGGATAGGTGCTCGGCGCGTCATTCTGGCGGGTTTGGCGCTAGCCGGGCTCGCGGCGGCAATCTCGGGCTTCGCGCTGACGAACACTGCACTGACCCTCATCTGTCTGGCCCTATTCGACGCTGGCCTATTCGCTGCGCAAGTAGCCAACCAGAGCACGGTTCTGTCCATCGATCCCGCCGCCCCGGCACGGTTCAATAGCGCATACATGCTGGTGTATTTCGTTGGCGGGAGCCTCGGGACCGCTTTCGGGGCGGCCGCGGTCGGCTGGTTCGGCTGGTCGACCACCGCCGTGATCACGGCGGTGACGATCGGAGTGGCGGGCATGATCACCGTCGGTACACCTGTTCCGCCACGGTGAAGTGGTGCTCGCCACTTGGCGTTTCGATCTCGTCGCTGACCGCGATAGCGAGGTCGGCCGCGGTGATCTGGGATTGCCCGTCGGCATCGGTCAGAAGTCGCGTCGTGCCACGGCGATACGCACCTGTGCGTGGCCCGGGTTCTAGAACGGCGGGCGGGCTCAGGTAGACCCATCCGCGGTACTGATGCTGCATGCAAGCCTGGAGCTGAGCGATACTTGCCCCGGCGACGGCCCGCCACGCGGCCGGCACGTAGGCCGGATCATCAACGACGAGAAGACCTGGATGGCGGGGCGACCGGAGCGGACCCGCACCACCGATCACGAGCACCCGGGTTTCCGTCCGCTCAGCGGCATCGAGGAACCTGGTGGTCGTGGGAGCTAGGAGGTCTTCCTCTCCGGCGGCCAGCCGGATCGTCACGACTGCCACATCGGACTCCGCGAGCACCGGATCGAGAGCGTCGGGGCCGGTTACGTCGAGCCCCAGAACGCTGAGCCGCTCATGGGCAGCGTCGCCGGGTGGTTTGCGAGAGATGGCGGTGACGTCGTGGCCGCGGCTCAGCGCCTCCGCGACGACCGCGCTGCCAGCCATTCCGGTTGCACCGAAGACGGAGATTCTCATCGGTTTTGGTGTCCTTTCTTGGAGTGCGGGGTCATTTGGCCGGCGAGCATGGCCGCGAGAGCCAGGACGAATCCGCCGAGCTGGATGGCGGTGAGAGTCTCACCGAGGAACAAAGCGCCGAGGGTGGCGGCGACGAGCGGGGACAGCAGCCCGAGGAGCGCGGTGGCGGTCACCTGAAGGCGGCGGATACCAGCGAACCAGAGGGTGTAAGCGATGAGCCCTCCGGTTAACCCGAGCCATACGTAACCGCCGACGGCGGCCCCGTCGATGCCGGCCGGGATTCCCTCGAAGTACAGGGTGGGGATGAGCAGAACCAGGCCTCCCGCCGTGAGTTGCCAGCCGGCGAGGGTAAGCGCGCTGACACCTTCGGGCCGCCCCCACCGTTTGGTGAGGACAACACCCGTGCCCATCGACGCGGCACCGGCGAGCCCAGCGAGTACGCCGATCGGGTCGAGCGCCGCGCCCGGGCCGAGCACCACCATACCGACACCGATCACACCGACGACGCCCCAGCTCACCCGCCATTTGGAGAGCCGTTCACCGAGGACCATGACGACGAGGAAGGCGACGAGGATCGGCTGGGTCGCGCCCAAGGTCGCGGCCGCGCCGCCGGGCAGCCGCTCCGCGGCGAGGAACAGGAGGGGGAAGAACAGCCCGATGTTCAGCGTGCCCAACACCGCGATCTTCCACCACCAATCGCCACGCGGCAGGGCCCGCGTGATGAGCAGCGCCAGGATGCCGGCGGGAAGCGCCCGCATCAACCCGGCGAACATCGGGTGTCCGGCGGGCAGCAGTTCGGTCGTCACGATGTATGTGGTGCCCCACACCGCCGGAGCGATGGCGGTCAGTGCGATCAACCCGGACTGCCTGGGGGCGCTGCCGGAAGGAGTTGTCTGGAGAGGTGCCGGAGGTGGCGCCGTCGCGATCGTCATGGATCAATCGTGCAATCAACAGCATTGATGAGTCCAACACATACTTGTCATACTAACTATCTACAGACAAGATAGCTGTATGGAGCTACGACAGTTGCGGTACGTCGTCGCCGTAGCGGAGGAAGCCAACTTCACCCGCGCGGCGGCTCGATCCTTCGTTGTACAGTCGGCGCTCAGCCACCAGATCAAGGCACTGGAGACGGAACTGGGTGTGGCACTGTTCGCACGATCCAGCCGCCGAGTGGAGCTGACGCCGGCCGGCGAGGCGTTCCTGCCCGCAGCGCGGGCGAGTATCGAGGCCGCGGAGCGCGCGGCGGCAGACGCCGCAGCCGTCACCGGCCAGGTGCGGGGCCGGCTGAGAGTAGGAGTGATCCCCACAACAACCGCGATTGATGTGCCCAGTGCGCTCGGCGCGTTCCGGCGGCTGCACCCCGCCGTCCGGATAGCACTGCGCGTCGCCGGCAGCGACACGATAGAAGCCGCCATCTCCGACGGAGACCTCGATGTCGGCATGCTCGGCCTTCCAGAGAATCGTCAGCCGCGCGGAGTCGCCTGGCGGCTCCTGGCCACCGACCGGCATGTCGCCGTGATGAGCCGTGAGCACCCGCTTGCCGAGCGGAGTGAGGTGCAGCTCGTCGACCTCGCGCAGGAGACCTTCGCCGACTTTCCCGCCGGAAGCCCGGGCCGCACCCAAAGCGATCTCGCCTTCGCGGCAGCAGGTATCCATCGCGACGTGGAGTTCGAGGCGATGGCCGTCGATCTCATGATCGGGCTGGTCCGGCAGAACCTCGCCGTCACTCTCCTGCCATCCAGATACGCGCCGGCCGAACCCGCACTCGTCACCATCCCGATCACCGACGGTCCGTCCCGCGCCGAATACCTCGCCTGGAGCGACTTCAACCCCAGCGCAGCCGCACGTGCCTTCCTCGACACCATCGAATAGATCGCGCGAACGGATGAAACGTCTCCGGGCGCCACCTTCGGATCGGCGTTGTCGATCATCGATGGGTCTCGTCGGAGACCCCGTGTCGTCGCCTGTGCCTTCATCGCAGGGATCAGCTCGGCCCTGTTCAACACCCTCGTCATCACCACGATCCAGCGTCGTGTACCACCCGAATCGCTCTCCCGCGTCATGTCCTACGTCACCTTCGGCGCCTACAGCGTCGGCCCCATCGGATTGGCTATCGCCGGCCCTATCGCGGAAGCAACAAGCATCGCCGTTGTCCTCGGCGCCGGAGTGACGTGCCAGCTCATCGTCAACTCGATCGTCCTCGCCGTCCGCTCGGTGCGTACCTTCCGCTCATGAAGGCCCGCGCAACGCATCCAACGCCGTCAGTGCTGGATAGGTCCCCCTCAGCGGCAACCGGTACCGGTAGTAACACGCCCAGTAGCTGACCGCCCGGCATTCGGTCAGCTCGAGGAACGACGGGTTGTCCGCCAGGAAGGTCGCGATGTTCCGGCGCAACACAGGGCGTCCGGGCAGCACGTCCAGGACGAAGGTCTCGACGTCACGACAGATCTCGATGACGTACTCCCCGAGCAGCTGAACGACGAACGGAACCACCCACGCTTCATCCGAGGAAAACACGTGAGCCAACCACCGCTGACGTACGAAGCCGTTGTGCTGCCGGGTGTACAGGCACGCCAGCACGGTGCGTTCGGCATCGTTCAATCCCGCGAGGAACTCCTCGGGAGGTTCCGGATGGTAGATCCGGATGGGAATGACGACGGGTTCACCCATCACCCTGAGCTGGGGCCACTGCCCGGCCTGGCTCGTCGCCACCGAGCCGACGGGTTCCAGTCGAGCCGGGGGCAGCCCGGCGGCGACCCGAGCCGCCACGCTGGCCAGGTGCTTCGGGAACGCCCGAACAAGCGTGTCACTCACAACCCGATGATCTCGCGGCGCAGGTCGGCGGTGCCAGCCTATTGATCCAGAGCGTCAGTTGTCCGCCGAGTGGATCGTCGCCGCCACAAGGACCACCTACGTCGACGCGGTGGATTAGTGGAATCAACAGGTGCGACATTGGCCTTGACGGAACTGAGCAGTCCGCCGTGGCTTGACGCCACCCGGCTATTCCCGTCTGCGGCGGCCGACGAGGGTCAACCCAAGGCGGCGATCTTTCGCGCCAGCAGGTTCCGCTCACGTTCGTTCCCGCAGAGGTCGATAGCGCGGTCGAACTCGCGCCGCGCGTCGTCCGGTCGCCCCAGACGGGACAGCAACTCGCCACGGACGCTTGGCAACAGGTGTGAGCCGGTCAGGCTACCGCTGTCGGCCAGCTCATCGACGCGCTGCAGCGCGGCGGCCGGGCCCTGCGACATCGAGATCGCCACGGCCTGGTTCAGCCTGATGATCGGAGCAGGGGTCAGCTGGCACAACATCTCGTAGAGCCGGACGATCCGCTCCCAGTCGGTGGCCTCCACCGAGGGTGCCACCGCATGACACTCGGCGATCAACGCTTGCAGGCCGTACGCTCCGATCCCGTTGCCCACGCGTTGGGCTTGCGCCAGAGCGGCACGCCCGCGTCGGATCCCCCCGTGGTCCCAGCGCCGTCGATCTTGATCTTCCAAGAGCACAGGTTCACCGTCGTCGCCAGTACGTGCGGGGAACCGGGCCGCGGTGAGTTCGAGCAGCGCGAGCAGGCCATACGTCTCCGGCTGTTCAGGCACCAACCTCGCCAGAATCCGCGCCAGGCGGACCGCCTCACGGGCCAGATCCGGACGTATCCAGTCATCTCCCGACGTGGCAGTCGACCCCTCGGTGAAGATCACGTAGAGAACGCTCAGCACCGAGCCAAGCCGGCGTCGACGCTCGTCGGCCGGCGGGATATCGAACGGCACCTTGGCCGCGGCGAGAGTCTTCTTCGCCCGGGTGATGCGCGCTTGCACCGTGGCTGTTGGAATGAGGAACGCTCTGGCGATCTCGTCACTGTTGAGACCACCGAGTACCCGGAGGGTGAGTGCAACTTGCGACTCCCGCGACAACACCGGGTGACACGCCAGGAACATCAGCGCCAGTTGATCGTCATCGATGCGATCGGGGTCCCACAATAGGTCGCTGTCCGGCCGGGATGCCCCCGCGGACACTCCGGTCCGGCCTGAGGCGACGCCGCCCTCACCCAGCTCACGGGCGAGGGCGGCGTACCGTTCGTCGAGTGCGGAGCGGCGGCGGAAGGCGTCGATCGCCCGCCGACGGCCCACGGTGAGCAGCCAACCGGCAGGGTTGCGTGGCACACCTTCCCGAGGCCAGGTGACAAGCGCCTCGGCCAGCGCCTCCTGCGCCAGATCCTCAGCCATCGGGAAGTCACCGGTGTACCGGGCCAGTGTGCCGACGATGCGCGCCGACTCGATGCGCCACACAGCCTCTACGGCCTTGCGGCCGCTACCGGATGGGGTCACCGCTGGCCGGTCGATTCCCGCCACGCACGCTCCTTCTGGATCCACTCGTTGTCCTGCGGAAACTCGTCGATACTCGTCACCCGACGGATCTCGGTCTTCATGCCGGGGCCAGTCATGGGGGCCCGTTTGGCCCACGCGACAGCTTCTTCTTTGGAGGCGACGTCGAGGATCCAGAACCCACCGAAGAGCTCTTTGGTCTCGCCATACGGCCCATCGGTAACAACAGGTGGTTCGGAAGAGAAGTCGACGACGACACCTTCGGCCGCATCGTCGAGGCCTTCCGCGGCCACGAGAACGCCGGCCGAGATCATCTCGTCATTGAACCGGCCCATGGCCTCGAGGATCTCGTCGAAGTCGACGTCCTGGAATGCCGCGTATGCCTCGTCGGTCGCCCGCATGATCAGCATGTACTTCACGGTTGCCTCCTACGTTGCAGGTCCTCTTTCGGACCCTCTCACCCTCAGGTCGAACGGCGGAACTCCAGAATCGACATCACGTACAGAATTTTTTCCGCCGTACCACCGGGCTGTGCTTTCAACGCGCCAACCGCCGACGACGTACCTGGTAGAGCCCAACCAACACAACAACAAGAACAGCACCTCCGAGCAGCCACGGGATCCACGGCACCCAGGTGAACCGCGCGGACGGCGGCTCCGCTGTCCGCACGTCGGCATCCAGGAAGACCGTCGGCACGAGGGCCGACCACACGGCTATCTCTGTCGACGTGTGGACTTGCCTGACGATGGTCTCACTCGACACCTCGGGAAGGTCCGAGACATCGAATCGGACAAAGCGCGTCCCGCGATCCGAGTGGGGGATGAGCCCCAGTAGTCCGGTTTCGCCCCAGCCCAGAAGGCTGCCTCCACCCAGACCGCCAAGCTCGACGGTGCCCAGGTGGCTACCCGTCGTTGTGGCGAACACCTCGAGAGAATGTGGGTTATATCCGTCGGGCGGAACGTTATCGTCTCCCACAGCCCACACGGCGACGGACTCACCATCCGGTGAGAAGGCCGCCGCTTGGTGCGCCCCGACGGCTAGTCCTTCCACAAGCAGCTCCGGCGTTGACATCTCAAGCGTGGCCTGTGCCGGACCGTCGCTGCGGGCAACAACCAGGTCTCCGTAGTCTCCGGCCCAGCGCAGCTCCAGCCGGCCGTCCCGCGACACCGCCAGTGGTGTGCCGTGGGCGCGTATACGCCACTCGCCAGCATGGCTGTCGAGAACCGCGTCGCGATCGTCGGCGCGGTAGGCCCCCTCGTCGAGCCATTGGGTCACCACCGCCACCTGAACCAGCAGCTCCCGGCTATCCGGTGCCCACGTCAGCCGTTCAATACTGCCGCCCGACGGCAGGTCGGGCACCTCGAACCTCTCGGTGCGCCCGCTGACCAGGTCGGTGATGAGCACACTCGGCCCGTCATCCGGGTCGGGATAGGAATCAGCTGATGCTGCCAGCCGAGTGCCGTCCGGCGATAGGGCGACCCGGTCTCCGCGGCCATCCAACTCACGGACCGCCCGGACGACGTCCCGTTCCGCACCGACGACAAGCGGAATATACGACGACGTGGACCACAACCCGGTCCTGATCGGTGCTGCCCCCCAATACACCACGGCGGCGGGGCCACCCAGTGGATCGTCCCGGAGGTCGGGGATGTCACGCGGCGCATCGAACAGACGGTCCGGCAGGGTGGCTTCCGTCGGTGTGGGGCCGGCCGGCGGTGGTGCGTCGCTCGACAACTGGGGCACCCCGCCCAGCACCAAGGCCGCGACCAGCATCCCGGCGCCGACGAGTGCCCCCACTACCTGAATCTGCCGGCGTCGTCGCACCCGGCGACCCCGCGCCCACGGGTCCGTGGTCAGATCGAACGGCGGAGCCGAGTCCGCCGCCTCCCGTAATGCGGTGCGCAGCCGTGTACTCATGGGGTCATCTCCAGGTCGGCTAACTCCGGCGCCAGCGTCCTCAGCCGCGCCAGCGCGTACCGCGTCTGAGATCGCACCGTCCCGATGGACACGTTCAGCAGTTCCGCGGCCTGTGACTCGCTGAGGTCCTCGTAGTAGCGCAGCACCAACACCGCCCGCTGTTTCGGAGTCAGCTTGGCCAGCGCCTGCTCGAGGGTGACCCGCATGGGCACGTCGACGACGTGCTCCAGCTGGTCCGCCGGCGCCGACTCCAACACCTCGGTGAGCTTGCGGCGCCGCCACCACGAAACATGTTCGGTGTAGAGGATCCGCCGCACGTATGGCTCCGGGTCCCCCTGCGCGACGATCCGTTCCCAACGCATGGCGGCTTTGGACAGTGCGGTCTGAACGAGGTCTTCGGCGAGGTGAACGTCGCCGACCAGCAACCATGCTGTCCGTTTCAACGCCGGCAGCCGCGCGCCGACGTAGGCACGGAAAGACTCTTCCACCTGGTCCACAGTCGCCTCCGGCCGCACCGAGCTTCTGTAGTGTTCCACGTTCACGGGCACCCGGATCTATGGAACGGACGGGGCGGACAACGGAAACCCGGCCCCCGGCCCACCTCAGGACCGCTCCGGCCACAGCCGGTTTCCGCCGACACCCCGACTTCCTCGAACGCGCCGTGGCATAGGCGGGCGCCTACACTGCGCAACGTGAACTCGTCTGAGACGTTGAGCGGCCTGCCCCACCGGGAGGCGGCCGGGCGGCTGCTAGCCAGCGGTTGGAGTGTGTGCGGCCTGGGTGACTGGGCGACGGTGTGGCGGTCCCCGGACGGTACGCAGGTCGCTCGGATCAGCCCATTCGAGCCGGCGTATGGCGTCTTCGTGGCGCTATGCCACGGCCTCGACGGGAACCCCATGCTGCCCCGGATCGACCTCGACGTCGCGTTGGGGGGCGGAGGTCGCCTGACGGTGATGGAGTTCCTCTTACCGGTGAGCGCGGAGGAGGCCGGCGCGGTAGCGCAGCGCTGGACCGACGCGTCGCCGGGTGATCCGATCACTCAGGTGCGCCACGAGGCTGAACGTCTCGACGCGGAGGCGGCAACGTCGGTCCCGTTCTGGGGCGGACTCGACCACAACCCGAACAACGTCATGAAGAACGTCCATGGCGAGTTCAAACTCGTGGATCTCTTCTACGCGGCAGGCCTTGAGATCTACCGGGTGTTGCTGGAGGATCCGGCGACGATCGCCAACCGTTTCGCGCCGCACCAGCGCGAGTACATCTGCGATATCGCCGCTATCTCGCGGATGTCGACACCGGAGGAGATCGCCCGACTCCAATCTGCGGCGGCGAGCATCACCTGACCTGTGGCCGACGCCGGGCTCCGACGGTGCCTGAGTCTCGACCCGGCGGGGGCGACCACACTGGTCACCCGCCGGCCGGTGAACCTCGGCGGCAGAGCTGTGTCGACGAACCGCCCGTCGCCAGGTGGCACACACGTACCATCGGAGATGTGAAAGGCATCGCACAGGGGGACGGTGTCGGCGGCCCAACAGCTCCGTCGACCATCAACGACGCCGCCGAGGTCGTCGCCGAGTTCCGCCAACTGAGAGACGAGTTCTCCCGCTTCATGCTGTCCTACAAGTTCGGGATGGACGAGATCACGACCAAGTTGCGGATCCTGCAGGAGGAGTTTCGGCTCATCCACTCGTACAACCCCATCGAACACGTGTCGTCCCGGCTCAAGACGCCCGAGAGTGTGCTGGACAAGGTCCGCCGCAAGGGGTGTGAGCCGACCTTCGAACGCATCCGCGAGGAGATCACCGATATCGCCGGTGTCCGCGTCACGTGCTCGTTCGTGTCGGACGCCTTCCGGGTCTTCGACCTGTTGACCGGGCAACGCGACGTCGACGTGGTCACGGTCAAGGACTACATCAGCAACCCCAAAGACAACGGGTATCGCAGCCTGCACGCGATCGTCGAGATCCCGGTCTTTCTGTCCGCCGGACCAACGGCGGTACGGGTGGAGGTCCAGTTCCGCACCATCGCCATGGATTTCTGGGCCAGCCTCGAACACAAGATCTACTACAAGTACGACAAACACGTTCCCGGCGAGCTTCTCACCGGCCTACGCGAGGCAGCGGTGACAGCGGCCAAACTCGACGAAGACATGGAGGAGCTGCACCGGGAGATCCACGGTGATCGCCATCAGCTACCTGCCGAACCGAGCGGCGGTGGGCTCGAACTGTCGGAGGAAGTGGTCGTTCAACTGCTCCGGCAACGAGCTGCGCTGCGGGCCGCCGTGAATACACCTTGAGTTAGCAGGTCGGCCGGACCTACCGTGAGCCCGTGGCTGATCTCGAACGTGAAGTCGACGGCGTCGCGGCTGAACGCGGCTTCTCCGGGGTCGTCCGGGCTGATCGAGGTGGCATCGTCCAGTTCGCCAAGGCGTATGGTCTCGCGCACCGCGGCTACGGCATCCCCAACACCCTCAACACCCGGTTCGGCACCGCCAGCGGTTCGAAGGGACTGACCGCACTGGCCGTCATTGGCCTGATCGACCTCGGGTTGCTGGAGCTGGGCACAACGGCCCGTTCGGTGCTGGGCGCCGACCTTCCACTCATCGACGACGCGGTCACGGTGGAACACCTGCTCGCTCACCGGTCCGGGATCGGCGACTATCTGGACGAAAACTCCGACCTCGACGTCAACGACTACCTGATGCCGGTACCCGTGCAGCACCTTGCCACCACCGAGCAGTTCCTGGCAGTGCTCGATGGCTACCCGATGCAGTTCACGCCAGGCGAACAGTTCGCATACTGCAACGGCGGATACGTTGTGCTGGCCCTGATCGCCGAACGGGTGAGCGGTGAGCCGTATCACGATCTCGTGGCCCGCACCGTCTGTGCGCCCGCCGGGATGACCGACACCGCGTTCCTACGGTCCGATGAACCAGCAGAACGCACCGCCATGGGTTATGTGCCCATGGACGGCACCTGGCGGACCAACGTGTTCCACCTTCCAGTACGAGGCACCGGCGATGGCGGCGCCTATACGACGGTGGCCGACTTCAGCGCCTTCTGGCCGGCCCTCATGGCCGGTCGGATCGTCCCCCGCGGGTGGGTGGACGAGATGATACGCCCACGCAGTTTGGTCCCCGAAGAATCGATGCGATACGGCCTGGGGTTCTGGCTGCACGAGTCGAACGACGCCGTCATGCTGGTGGGTTACGACTCCGGTGTCTCGTTCAAGAGCCTGCACCAGCCGTCCACCGGCCTCACCTACACCGTCGTCTCCAACACCGCCGGCGGCATCTGGCCGGTGGCGAGCCGGCTGGACGCGCTTCTCCTGTCCTAGGGCTATATCACCCAGGGCCGTCGAGTACGGTGCGCAGGGTGGCGGCGAACTCGTCCGGCTTCCCGGTCATGCCGTACTCACCACCGGCAAATCCAGCGTGGTCGCCGGGGAAGGTCGTGATCGGGATGCCGAGCCGGTTGGCCACTTCCTCGGCCGACCGGCGAGCCATCTGCCCGCCGGACTCGGCCCCGGCAGCAACGACGACCCGGGTCGAGGCCTCTCGTACGGCGTCGAAGTCGTGAACGTGGTGGGTACACGACACCATGTTCTGGCCGACGAGTGGATCGTCCCGAGAGCCGTCGTCGTCGGTTGGCAAACCGAAGTCGGCCGGATTGGGCGCGGGCCGGTCGAGGTATTCCGCCGAGAAGGGGCCATCATGGCTGGCCAATGCGATGAACTTCGCCATCGCCGGGCCGAAACCACTACGCAGGTATGTCTCGTGGACGTCTCGGCTGGCGGCCAACACGTGTTCGCGGTCCGGCAGCACCTGAGCGGCGGGGGGTTCGTGTGCCACCAGAGTGCGCACCTGCTCGGGATGGCGGGCGACGAGGACCAACGCGTTGACGGCGCCACCACTGCTGGCGAAGATATCGACCGATCCGGCGTTCAGCGCCGAGATCAGCTGGTGGAGGTCGTCGGCGTGTTCAACCGGCGTGGACTCTTTGGCGTCGTCGGTCCGCCTGCTCCGCTCCACGCCACGGGGGTCGTAGGTGACGACGGTGCGATCGGCGAAGTGTCCGGCGAGCGTGGCGAAGCCCGCTGCACCCATGGGTGAACCGATCAGCAACAGCACCGGTGTGGTGCTGTTGTCGTTGCTCCGGACGTCGTAGTGCAATACGGCGCCGGGCACATCGAGATTGTGTGTCTTCGCATCAGCCATGATTACTCCTCCGGTTCTGACCTACCCAACGAATCAGACATGTCACGGCTCAAGAACTCATCGGTGAATCGGCCACCCTTGGGTCCTCGATCACCCTGACGTCGTCCATGCGTCGACCCTGCCACCGAAAAGAAATACTGTCAAGACAGTACATTTTTTCGGCGCCGAGACTGCGCGGATCTGCTGTCCTGACCCTGACCAGCGGAACCGGGCGCGCCCAGCTCGCGTCAGATCAGTGCCGGGCATCGGCCCGGTACCACCCGAACGGAGCCCTGATATGCAGACCAACCGAGCTGTGCTCATCGTCCCTGTCATCGGCTTGTTGGCCGCCGCATGTGGTTCCCAGGGAGCCGACGCAACCACCTCACAAGCGCCGTCCTGTGCGGAGATCACCGCGTTCGCCGATCGGATCACCGATGTCGGGATCATGTATGACTACCAGCCATCCGACTCCCCTCAAGATCTGGCCGACGACACCGACGTGGCGTTCGCCGGAGTATTAACCGGCGGGTTCGACGAAGGGCCGAGCGACGCCGCGGGCGACGAAAGCATCGCGTACGTGGCCTTCGAGATCGAGGTCACCGAGGTCGCCACCGGCGAGACCGTGGCCACCGGCGACGTGGTGTCCGTCGCCGTCGACTACAGCCCAGCGGCGGTCGACGCCGACGAGTTCGAGCAGGCCATCGCCGCTGGGGCACCGGTAGTGGTGTTCGCCAACTCGACGAACGACGACCGTGGTCTCGTCGCCGCGATCGAAGGCCTCATGACCGCCTGCACCGGCGAGGCCCCCATCGGACTGCGCGGCACCATCGGGGCCTGGACGGACATCCAAACGCTCGACGAGGTGCTCGAGTTCGGCCGGTCCGACGCGTAACCGCGGGCGGCACGGGGTGACCCGCGGCGTCGGAGACGCCATCACCGGCGACGCTGGTCCGCCTCCGTGGCGACCCGTTCCAGGCGGTCGCGATAATCCTGCCACCAGGACTCGTCCCCCGGAATCATGTTGTCATTGTCCGGCCGTAAACCCACCACCCCATCGATCATTTCCCGGACGATGTCGGCGTGCCCGGCGTGCCGGTTGGTCTCGGCGATCAGGTGGATCAGCACCCGGTGCAGCGTGACCTGCCGGCGCTCCTCGGGCCACCACGGCACCGCGCCCCCGGCGTCGAGTGTCAGTGCTGCGATGGTGGCGTCACCATGAGCCCACACCTTCCGGTAAACCCCGACGATGTACTCCCGGGACTCGTCCGCGGTCGCCCACATGTCGGCGTCGGGTGGGGCATCCAGATCGAACCACGGAACCAACTCTGGAAACGGCCGGCCGAAGGTGGGCCCCAGATACCCGAACTCCACCGACGCCAGATGTTTGACCAGGCCGAGGAGGTTGGTGCCTGTGGGGGTCATCGGCCGCCGGATCTGGTACTCGGAGAGCCCGTCCAGCTTCCACACCATCGCATCACGTGCGATCTGCAGGTAGCGCTGTAGCTCGCCTTTGGGATCCGGATCGTTCATCATGCGCCTTTCTCTTGACCGGCCGCCCGAGCCGGCTCGTGCGCATGACAGTATCGGCACCGGGTGACAGGTGCCCTTCCGGTGCTAGCGGGCCCGTCCCTTCCGCTCGATGCGCTGCCGCGGTGACCACGGTAAACTCGCGCCGCATGATCCACGTGGATGACCAAGGCCGCCCCGAGCCTCCCTTGAATGCCGACGAGTCCGCCACCCTGTTAGGTTTCCTCGACTACCAACGAGCCACCTTGGCGTGGAAGACGGCCGGTCTGGACGCGGCCGGGCTGAACGCAACCGTCGGTGTCTCGTCGATGACCCTCGGCGGGCTCCTCAAGCACATGGCCTACGTCGAAGACCACTGGTTCTCCCGGACCCTGCGCGGCAACGAACCCCACCCACCCTGGGACACCGTCGACTGGTCCGCCGACCAAGACTGGGATTGGCACTCAGCCGCCAGTGACACCCCAGAACAACTCCACACCTTGTGGGCGGCAGCGGTCGACCGGTCCCGCGATTTCACCGCGGCGGCCCTGGCGGAGGACGGCCTGGAGACCACGGCCAAACGCGCTCAGCGCAACGGTGAATCGTTCAGCCTGCGGTGGATTGTCTGTCACATGATCGAGGAATACGCCCGGCACAACGGCCACGCCGACCTCCTCCGCGAGTCCGTCGACGGAGAGACCGGCGAATAAGAGGTTCGCCTCAAACGCTGATCACATCACCCGCAGCTGATCCCGCAGCGTCCGCGCCACTCGACCCATCACGGCTTCCGCCTCCGGCTGGACGATCGCCGGCACCCGCGACTCCGTCAGCACCGCGACGCCGAATATCTGCCCATCCGCGTGTTCCACCACGCCGACCTCATGCCGGAGGTTGAGCAAGGTGCCCGTCTTCGACGACCACGTCGACGCATCCGAGCTGAAGTCGGGCGCTAGCCGGTGTCTGATGACGTTGCCACCCAGCAGGGTGCGGATCCGCTCGGCCACCACCGGTTCGAGGCCGGACTCCGTCCACACCATGTGCAACAGCTCGACGAAAGCTCGCGCCGTCCCCGAGTTCGCCCGAGTGACGTCCAGCTGCCGGATCCGGTGCCCGCGGCCACCCGTCCCCGCCTCGATGGCCAGCGAATGGGCCAGATGCCGTTCAGCTGGCTCGAACCGGTCCGCCGGGGTATCACTGAGCTCGCGGATCGGATGGCGGACGGTGATGCCGGACAACCCGAGTTCTTCGAGGACGGCTGTCACGTAGTCCGGTGGTGTGAGGCCGAACAACACGTCGGTTGCGGTGTTGTCGCTAAGGCACATACTCAGGTAGAGGAGATCGTCGAGGGCGATCTGGGCCGGATGCCGAAACTGACTCAACCCCATGGGGCCGGGCACCGTCATCGGCCCAGGTTCGATCAGCACGGTTCCGGCAGCGTCCAGTTCGCCGGTGCGGACCCGTTCGAGAGTGGCCAGCGCTAGGGGAATCTTGACGAGTGAGGCGGTAGGGAACTCGAGGTCCGGGTCGATGCCCAGCTCGTCTCCGGTCTGCAGGTCTCGTACCAGGAACGACCCGCGAAGGCCCGCGTCGTCCAGCGCGCGGCGCTGCTCGCGGATGATGCGCTCCGCACTCACGTCTTGTCCTCACCGTGTCCGGGAGCGCCGAGGCAGTCGGCGATGCCGGCGCGCAACCGGGTGCGGATGTTGCGGGCATCGTCGCCACTATCGGCAACCACGTCGTATCCGCGGGCCAACCCGACCTCACCGATCGGGCACCAGTGCAAGCCCAGGTCCGCTGCCTGCCGAGCGGAACATAGCAGGAGGTCGGTGGTGGCCAAGACGTCGGCCGCGGCAACCGTCAGCGCCCCTGCCACGGCCACCTGAGCCGGCTGTAGTCCGACGGCGTCCCGTACCTGCATGATGCGGTCACGCACGTGCGGAACGTCGTCTTCGGGCTGAACCCAGATCCGCCGGAGCCGGCCGTGCTCGCCGCGACCCGGCCGGAGGGTCTCCATGTACACGGCTCGAGCACGCGGCTGGTCGACACTAGCCAAACCCAGCGGCACCGACCATGGCCCATCGCCGGGAGGGACCGCTACCAGTGCAGCTCGTACGTCCATGGAGCGCACCAACTCCATCCGTTCCGCTGGTGGCGCCAGCTGTACGTCCAGATAGATCTGTTGCCGGCGAGCTTCAGCCACGAGTAGCGCGAGATCACGCGCGGCACAGGTGTCGGGAACCGCCAACCGGAACGGGCTGAGTTTGGCCCTGGCCGCGGCATGATCCATAGCCTCGGCAAGGTGGACGAGACGTTTGGCCGCCGGAAGCATGGACCGCCCGAACGGAGTCAGCGTCGCCCGGCGTGCCGAACGGTCAAACAGCTGTTCGCCGAAGTGGCGTTCGAGCGCGGCGATTCGCCGGCTCGCCACCGACTGCGACATACGCGCGGTGGCGGCACCGACCGTGAAGCTTCCTCGTTCGCTGACGTATACGAAGGCCCGGCAGGCACCTAGCATGTCCACGGTCTGAAGGCTATGCCCTTTCCGCATCAAACCATCCGGCACAGCCTCGCACCGCATCAGGCGCGCCGCGGCCGACGCCCGGCTTCGAGAAGCAGCACAACCTGCGTTGGCCCGGTCCACCACCCCACGCTTCCTTATGGCTGCTGCCCCGAGGGCCGGAATGTGGTGCTCGGAGTGGAGTTGGTGATCGGAGTGAAGTTGGTGCAACCACGGAGCGGCGAAGGTGTTGCTTTGGCGACACCAACTCCACTCCGATCACGCTCCAACTCCACTCCGAGCGCTAACTCCACTCCGTGGGTCGGCGTCGTCGGGTAGCCAGCACCTCACGTCGTGCCAAAGCTCCACCTGGACGACAACAAGCCTCCTTATGGCGCACCCCGACCCGCCACAAGCCTCCTTATGGTCGCCTGGGCAACAACAAGCCTCCTTATGGCGCACCCCGATCCGCCACAAGCCTCCTTGTGCCGATGTGACGGGTGCAGCAAGGCGCCTTGTGGTGGCCACGCTCGGTCCGTCTGGCCGGCAAGCGGCGTAGCCCGTGCCGTTGCACGCTGCGGCAGCCCCGGCATCCGAGGGTGGCGTCAGGTGAGTACGCCGATAGTTGTCGCACTCCATGCCCATTCTGCATCAAACCATCCGGCACAGTCTTGGACCGCATCAGGTGTGCCTGGACAGACTAGCCGCCATGACCACTCGCACCACCCTCATCCGACGCGCCGCTGTCTCGACGCTAGCCGTCGCGGTGTTCGCTCCGCTCGTCGCCTGTTCGACCGACAACGGCTCGCCGGCGACGGCCGGCCCAACCGCCACCTCGACCAGCACCGACGAACCCGGCGACCCCAGCACGGCCGAACCAACGGCGGCTCCCACCACCGATCATGTCGTCGACCTTGAGGATCTCACCGAGCAGTTCGAGGAGCTGGAAGACGGCTACGACGCTCGGCTTGGTGTGTACGCGCTGGACACTGGCACCGGTCAGGAGATCACGTACCGCCCCGACGAGCGGTTCGCCTACGCTTCGACCTTCAAGATCCTCCTCTGCGCGGTGGTTCTGCAACAGAACTCGGTCGACGACCTCGAACGGGTCATCACATACACCGAAGACGATCTACAGGCACACGCGCCGGTCACCAGCGAACATCTCGACACCGGCCTGACGATCCGCGAGCTGTGCGACGCGACCACCAAATATGGCGACAACACCGCGGCGAACCTCCTGCTCGACGAGGTAGGGGGCCCCGAGGGTCTCGGCGACGCACTCCGCGAGATCGGAGACGACACCATCAGTGTCGACCGGTACGCACCTGAACTCAGCGATGCCGTGCCAGGCGACACTCGGGACACCACCACGCCGCGGGCTCTCGCGGCCAGCCTGCAGACCTTCGTGCTCGACGACACCCTGCCGGAGGAGAAACGCGAACTTCTGGTCGAGTGGCTGGTGGGCAACACCGCCGCCGACGATCTCATCCGTGCCGGTGTCCCCGACGACTGGACGGTGGGCGACCGGACCGGAGCTGGTGGGTACGGCACCCGCAACTGCATCGGCGTGGTCTGGCCGCCCGGCCGCGACCCCATCGTCATGGTGTTCCTGTCCACCCGGGAGACGGAGGGCGCCGAACGCGACGACCAACTCATCGCCGCGGCCGCCGAAGTCATCGCGGAGGCCTTCGAACCGTCGGCGACGCCGTAACCCTCGCCTCGCGCCGGTGCCCGGCGGGAATGGGCAGCTCCGGCAGCGGGACCCTAGGGTCCCGGCGATCGGGGTACACCTCGGCCAGCCAGGCTGCCGGTATCAGGCGCATGCCGACCGGCCCGCAATCGACCAGCACCGCGGGCTCGTTCCCCGCCGTCAGCAGCCCCACCACACACACCGTCACGCACGTGCTGTCCAGCGGCGTGACGTCGTAGTCGAGTGCGCAATCGGGCCGGCCCAACACCCGGTTCACCTCGTGGTCATCCGGTGCTCCGTCATCGGCCACCGGGATGGTGATGTAGTACTGCCGGCCCATCTCGACACCAGCGGGAGTAGTCATGAGTCCCCCTCACGAAGGCCGCGTCGACGGTGTCCACCCCAGACGCGGCCACGCGGTCCTTCTCATGATGCTCCTCAACCGTCGTCGCTGTCACGCCCTCGTCCCGTCCCCTCGAGGGCCGCCGATACGGCAGAATCGTGAGTTATGCGGGATGAGTCCGTCGCGTCGGTTGATACTGCTGGCGACGCCCACACCGACCTGGCGCGGGCGCAGGCTGGCGACGGCGACGCCTTCGGCCGCCTCGTGCAGCCACTCCGACCTGAGCTGCGCGCTCACTGCTACCGGATGCTCGGCTCCGTCCACGATGCCGACGACGCACTCCAAGATGCCTTGGTCCGAGCCTGGAAGGCGCTGACCCGCTTCGAGGGGCGGGGGTCGTTGCGCTCCTGGCTGTACGCGGTGGCTACTCGTACGTGTCTCGACACCGCCAGGTCACGCGGCCGGCGCGCACTACCCGTCGACCTCGGGCCGGCCAGCACACAGCCGGTCATCGGCGACATTCCGGCCACCGACGTCGCCTGGCTTGAGCCCTATCCCGGCGGTGACCTGGGTGCACCGTCGAACCCGGACGCCCGCTACGAGCAACGCGAGGCGATCGAGCTCGCCTTCGTCGCCGCACTACAACACCTGCCGGGCAACCAACGGGCCGCCCTGGTGCTGTTCGACGTGCTCGGTTTCTCCGCCGCGGAGATCGCGACGATGATGGACACCTCGACGACATCGGTCAACTCAGCGCTGGCCCGCGCCCGGAAGACACTGGCCGACAAGGTGCCGGCCGGCACTCAACACCAGATGCTGACCGAGCTCGGCGACACCCGGGTCCGGCAGCTCGTCGAGAGTTACACCGCCGCGCTCGAACGTGGCGATGCCGACGCCCTCGTGGCCCTGCTTACCAAGGACGTCACCTGGTCGATGCCGCCGCTGCCCCATTGGTACCAAGGATTGGCGGCGGTCACCGACTTCGCGGTGCGGGTCCCCTTGACCAGCTGCGGGTCATGGCGGCACGTCGTCACCAACGCGAATGGCCAGCCGGCGGTCGCGTCCTACCTGGCCGCCGATGGCTCCACCACCTACACGGCATGGTCGATCGACGTGCTGACCCTCCACGATGACCGCATCGCCGCCATCACCTCGTTTATCGGTGCCGGTCACTTTTCGGCCTTTGGCCTACCCGGTTCGGTCAGCTGAGCGCAGCACCTCCCGGAGTCGGGCGGCAAACAGCTCCGGGTGATCCATGAATCCGGTGTGGTCCCCAGGGAAGATGACCGGATCAACGCCGAGTTCGGCCGACAGCGCACGTGAGGTGTGATCGCACTCCTGCCCCGCCGATTCGTCGCCGATCGCAACAACGATCCGGTCTCGCACCGTCCGCAACAGGTCGAGGTCGGGCCGCCAATGGGTCGTGTGACGAAGTTCGTGTGCGAACCAGTAGTGCTCGTCCGGGCCGCGTTCCCCGCCGAATATCTGCTCGAAGACCTCGTCGGGTAGCACGATGTTGGCTTTGGCCAGGAACTTCCGCCACGCCCCAGTGTGATCCCCGGCGAGATACGTGGCGACGATGCGCTCGGTCTCCTCATGCATCTCCGCCCGGTTCTCGAGCAACTCGTCCAGCGGAGGCTCATGCGCCACTACGGTGGTGACCAGCGCAGGGTGGGCTTGGAGCAAGGCGAGCGCGTTCACCGCACCACCGCTGCTGCCGAACACCATTGCCGGGCCGGCATCCACGTCGGCGATGATCCGGGCCAGATCGTCGGCCCGCACCTCCGGGGTTGACTCCTGATCAAGGTCATCGAGCCGGCTGCGGTGCGCGCCTCGGGGGTCGGCCGTGACGACGGTGTAGTCGGCGGCCAAAAGGTCCGAGAGCGGAGCGAACCGGCTGGCGTCCATCGGTGAGCCAACCGCCATCACCAGCGGGCCAGCGCCGCGGACCTCGTAGTGAAGCCGTGCGCCTGGCACGTCGAGGGTGTGGGCAGCAACCGGGACGGTTGGGGCCTGGTTCATCAGATCCTCCTAGATGGAAAAGTAGTCGGTTACTGATGAGACCGCCCCGGGTCAGCCGGAATCGTCGCTCGTCCGCACAAATTCTTCAACGCATCGCGGTGAACCAGCGGTGGCCCGTTTCACAAGGTGTGGCGGACCCAGACGTTGGGTTCGACATACACCGCGTACTCATGCGCGAGGTCACAGTGCACCGGTACGAGCGCCCCGGACACCACGACGTCACCGTCTCGGTCGAACGCCAGCCCGGTCCAATCCCGCCATTGCGCCAGTGAGCCGGCGATCACCATCGACGACGGCGCCACCTTGACAATGGCAGCACCAGCACGCACATGCACTCTTAGCCACGGGTCCGCTGGCAGGCCGTCCGCGCGCATCTCGGTGATATAGGTCGTCATCGGAAGCGCCGGGCGCAGATGCTTCGCGTTGGGGCGGACCGGGGCCACCAGGACGTCGTGGCCTTGCGCCTGCACGGCCGCTCGCATCGCTGCCAGGATGTCGTGCGACAAGCCACGTCCGAGGTGGTCGGCGTCGATCGCGACATCCAGCGCGCTGGCGGCGGTCGCCGGCCGCCCTTTCCGCTGGTCGGCGAACCCCCATTGCAGAACCGTGTCCCAACCGCCGTCCGGGTACAGCTCACGGCCAGGCAGCTCCGTTGTGTAGGGAAGGCTGCGCCCCCGACCTATCACGCGACCGTCGTCAGCTGTGGCGACGACACAATAGTCCGGGAAGGTGACCGCCACCTGGTTGAACAGAGCGTTCGCCAGTTTGTCATGGCCCATGAACGTCGGCCAGGAGTCTCGGATCTCGTACATCCGACTGGCCAACTCCGGACGCTCGGCCACTGTGGTGATCGTTATGGTCGACATGGCGGCAGGTTACCGGTGAGCATTGGGCACCGTGCGGCAGTGAGATCGCCGCCGCGGGATCAGGCGTCGTAGTCGACAATCACTTTCGCCGAGCACACCAACGACTGGCAGGTCAGCACGAACCCCGCGGCGACTTCGGCGTCCTCCAACGCGAAGTTGCGCCGCATCGTGATGTCCCCCTCGACCACCCGGGCCCGGCAGGTGCCGCACACTCCACCTTTGCAGGCGAACGGCAGGTCCGGGCGGACCCGCTGAGCGCCGTCCAAGACGGGGGTATCGCGGGCCATCGTGGTTGTGGTGCTCCGGCCGTCCAGGATGATCGTGACCTCGCTGGTTTCACCTTCGAGGGGAGCGTCCTCATGCCGGACCGGGGGTGGTGGTACGTCGTCGACGTAGAAGAGTTCATGGTGCACCCGGTCGCGTGGGACACCGAGCTGTTGGTCCAACAGCTCCTCGATGGCGGTGACCATCTCGTACGGACCGCACAACCACCAGTGGTCGACGTCGCCGGCGTCCAGCAGAACCTCCACCAGGGTGTGCACCTTGTCCGGGGTGAGCCGGCCGGTGAACAGTTCCACGTCTCGGGGTTCCCGCGAGAGCACGTGCACCAACTCGAGACGGTCCGGGTAGCGGTCCTTGAGGTCGGCCAGTTCGTCGGCGAACATCACCGTGTCCGTGCGGCGGTTGCCGTACATGAGGGCCACCGTCGACGCCGGGTGGTTCAGGAGGCTGCTGGCGATCGACAACACGGGAGTGATCCCGGAACCGGCGGCCAGTAGGACGTGGTGGCCGGACTGGTCGAGGTCGGGGGTAAAGCTCCCGGTGGGCGTGCCGACCTCCACCTCGTCGCCGGGCCGGACGTCGCGCACAAGCCACCTGGAGAACAACCCGTCGGGGACCTCCCGCACACCGATCCGCGGCGGGCCACCTTCGGCCGCGCAGATGGAGTACGAGCGCCGCTCGTCCCGGCCGTCGATCCACCGCCGCACCGTCAGCGACTGGCCGGCCCGGAAGGCGTAGGTCTCGGCCAGTTCGTCCGGGACGTCGAAGGTCACCGCGACGGCGTCGGCGCAGAGCCGATCGACACCGGCGACGGTGAGCCGGTGGAACTCACCCCGTAGCCGAGCCCTGGTGTTCGTGGTGGCGGCCATTCAGATCTCCTTGACGTGCTCGAACGGCTCCTGGCAGGTGCGGCAGCGGCGCAGCGCCTTACACGCGGTGGCGCTGAATCGGGAGAGTTCCACCGTGTCCGCCGAGCCACACACAGGGCAGTCGACCCTGCGCACGGTGGGCGTCAGGACGAGTGGCACTGGTCCGGTCACCGCGGATGGTGCCGGCCCGGGCGGGGCGATGCCGTACTCGGCGAGCTTGCGTTTGCCCTCGGCGCTGATCCAGTCGGTGCTCCACGGCGGGTGCAGTGTGGTGCGCACCTCGACGTCGTGGTAACCCGCCGCGCGCAGCGTGTACACCAGGTCGTCACGCATGGTGTCCATCGCTGGGCACCCGGTGTAGGTGGGTGTGATGACCACTACGACGCGCCCGTCGTCCACCCACACATCCCGCAGCACGCCGAGGTCGGCGAGGCTCAGCATGGGGAGCTCCGGGTCGGTCACGGTCTGCGCCACCCGACGGGCGGCGTCGGCGGCCGGCGAGATGCGATCGACGGTGGGGGCCGGGGTGGTTGTCGCCATCGCCGTCACCAGACCCCATCCGGGTGGGCGCGGGCCACACTCTGCAGCTCGGCCAGCACATACCCCATGGCTTCGGTGTGTACGCCGTCGCGCCCATACCGGCCACCAACACCAGGCCGGGCCGGCACCTCCGGCACCGGAATGGTCGCCGCCTTCAGGACCTGCGTGAGTACGCCGTCGAACTCCTCGCGCACCGTCGCCGGGTCAACCGCGACTCCCCCGGCGTCGCCGGACACGAACAGCTCGCCGACATAGGGCCAGACCGCGTCGAGACCAGCGGCCAGCCGCTCCCGTGAGTACGCGGTGCCTCCGCCCAGGCGGACGGCCCACTGGGCGGCATAGTCGCGGTGATAGGTCAGCTCTTTGACACCTTTGGCCGCGATGGCCACCAGTACCGGGTCGGCCGCTTCCGTGAGCCGGGCGAACAACGCCAGCCGCCACGTGGAGAACACCAGGAGTCGAGCGATCAGCTCACCGAAGTCGCCATTCTCCACCTCGGTCAGGCGTACGTTGCGGAACTCGTGTTCGGCACGGAAGAACGCGAGGTGGTCTTCACCCGGACCGGGCGAAGTGGCCGCGGCCCGACTCAGCAACAGCCGCGCCTGGCCGAGCAGGTCGAGTGCGATGTTGGCGATGGCGACCTCCTCCTCCAGTTCGGGGAGGTTGGTGCACCATTGCTGCAACCGGTGCGACATGATCAGCGCGTCGTCGCCCAGGCCCAGACAGTATGTGGCCAGTTCGGCCGCGTCCACACCGTCGGGCAGGGTGGTGTCGATGCCGGCCAGCGGGTCCTCGAACCCGGTGCCGAATGCCCACCGGGCGTCGTCGGTCCCCTCGGTGATCGCTTCGTAAGCGTTGTCGAATCCCATGGCCGGCCTCACATGTGGGGGACGTGCTCGGGGATGTCATAGAAGGTCGGGTGGCGGTAGACCTTGTCCGCCGACGGCGCGAAGAACGGGTCCTTCTCGTCGGGACTGGACGCGGCGATGTCCGAGGACTTCACCACCCAGATACTCACGCCCTCGTTGCGCCGCGTGTACAGGTCACGGGCGTGCCGCAAGGCCATCTCGGCGTCAGCCGCCCGCAGCGATCCGACGTGTACGTGGTTGAGGCCCCGCTTGCTGCGCACGAACACCTCGAACAGCGGCCAGCCGGCTCGTATCTCTCGATGCTCCGCCATCTCACCTCTCCCTTCCTCGGTGATCGTTAGCGGTTTGGTGTCGCCATGGCGACACCAAACCGCTAACGATCACCGGCGTGTTTGCCGGCGTGTTTGGCGGCGTGTTTGGCGGCGTAGGCGGCCGCGGCGTCGCGTACCCAGGCACCGTCCTCGTGTGCGCGCCGCCGCTGTGCCAACCGCTGCGTGTTGCAGGGGCCGTTGCCCGCGATCACCTGTGTGAACTCTGCCCAGTCGATCTCCCCGAAGTCGTAATGCCCACGCTCGTCGTTCCAGCGCAGCTCCGGATCCGGCAGCGTGACGCCGAGCGCTTCGGCCTGCGGCACCGTCATGTCGACGAATCGTTGGCGCAGCTCGTCGTTGGTGTGCCGCTTGATCTTCCAGGCCATCGACTGCGCGGTGTTCGGGGAGTTGTGGTCCGGCGGGCCGAACATCATCAACGACGGCCACCACCACCGGTTGGTCGCGTCCTGCACCATCCGCCGCTGATCCTCGGTACCACCCATCATGGTCATCAGCAGCTCGTAGCCCTGCCGCTGATGGAAGGACTCCTCTTTGCAGATGCGCACCATGCCACGTGCGTACGGGCCAAACGAGCTGCGGCACAGCGGGACCTGGTTGCAGATGGCGGCACCATCGACCAGCCATCCGATGACACCGACGTCGGCGAAACCGAGCGTGGGGTAATTGAAGATCGACGAGTACTTCTGCCGACTCTCGATGAGGTTCTCGGTCAGCTCGGTGCGGTCTGCGCCCAGCGTCTCCGCCGCCGAGTACAGGTACAGCCCGTGCCCGGCTTCGTCCTGGACCTTCGCCAGCAGGATCGCCTTGCGGCGCAGCGACGGGGCTCGGGTGATCCAGTTGGCTTCCGGCTGCATGCCGATGATCTCGGAGTGGGCGTGCTGCGCCACCTGCCGGATCAACGTCTTGCGGTAGCCGTCGGGCATCCAGTCGCGTGGTTCGATGCGCTGGTCGCGGGCGATCACGTCCTCGAAGTGTTGCTCGAGGCTGGGCTCGGGTGTGGTGGTACTCATGTGGGCCACTCCTTCGCTACCAGGGTGAGAACGTCGTAGCGGGCGGCGAGTTCACCTTCGGTGTTGACGACGTCGCAGTTCCACCGCACCTCGCCGTAGTCGGCATCGACGCGCGGGGTGATCTGGGCGGCGGTCAGCGTCACGGTGAGTTCGTCGCCGGGTTTGACCGGAGTGAGGAAACGCAGGTTCTCCAGCCCGTAGTTGGCCAGCACCGGCCCGGGATCCGGCTGAACGAACAGACCCGCCGCGAGGGACACCACCAGGTATCCGTGGGCGACGATGCCCTCGAAGAACGGATTGGCCGCGGCGGCTTCGGCGTTGGTGTGGGCGTAGAAGGTGTCGCCGGTGAACTCGGCGAAATGGTCGATGTCCGCCTGGGTGACGGTCCGCGGGCCAGCGACGACGGTGTCACCGACGCGCAGCTCCGCCAGCGACTTCCGGAACGGATGGGTGGTGGTGTCGTGCTGCCGGGCACCGTGCACCCACTGGCCGGTCACCGCGCTCAGCACCGAGGGTGACGCCTGCACCGCGGTGCGCTGCATGTAGTGGAGCACACTGCGGATACCGCCCAGCTCCTCGCCACCACCAGCCCGGCCAGGACCACCATGGACCAGCATCGGCAACGGCGAACCGTGTCCGGTGGACTCCTTGGCGTTCTCGGTATCGACGACGAGCAGCCGGCCGTGCCACGGCGCCACCCCCACCACCACATCGCGGGCGAACCGTGCATCGCCGGTGACGACGGAGCCCACCAGGCTTCCGGCGCCCCGCGCGGCCAGCTCGATGGCGTGGTCGGTGGAGGTGTAGGGCAGCAGCGTCGCCACTGGGCCGAACGCCTCGACCTCGTGTGGTTCGGCACGTCCGGGGTCGTCGGCACGGAGCAGCACCGGGGAGATGAACGCACCTCGTTCGGGGTCGGCGTCGACGACGTCCACCTGCTCCGGATCGCCGTAGACCACCCGCGCGGCATCGGTGAGTGCCTTGAGCGAGCGCCGCACCTCTTCACGTTGTTCCAGACTGGCCAGCGCCCCCATCCGCACGTCTGGCGCGGTCGGGTTGCCGACGACGACGCGGCCCAGCCGTTCACGCACCGCCTCGGCGACCTCGTCCATATGGTCGGTGGGGACGAATGCCCGCCGGATCGCGGTGCACTTCTGTCCTACTTTCACGGTCATCTCGGTGACCAGCTGCTTGACGAAGAGGTCGAACTCCGCGCTGCCCGGCGTGGCGTCCGGTCCGAGGATCGATAGGTTCAGCGAGTCGGCCTCGGCGTTGAACCGAGTGGCGTTGCGGACGATGGCCGGGTGCGAACGCAGCCGCTGCGCGGTGGAAGCCGAGCCGGTGAATGCCACGAGGTCCTGCTCGGTGACGTGATCCAGCAGGTCACCAGCGCTGCCGCAGACGAGTTGCAGTGATCCCTCGGGCAGCAGGCCGGACCCGACCATCAGCTCTACCAGCTTCTCGGTGAGATAGGCGGTTTGGCTGGCCGGTTTGATCAAGGACGGAACCCCGGCCAGGAACGCCGGGGCGAACTTCTCCAACGGGCCCCATACGGGGAAGTTGAACGCGTTGATCTGGATGGCCACCCCGCGCAGTGAGGTGGCGATGTGCTGGCCGACGAAGGTACCGCCTTTGCCCAACGGCTCCATCGGGCCATCGACGTAGACGGTGTCGTTAGGTAGTTCGCGGCGGCCTTTGCTGCCGTAGGTGAACAGCACTCCGATGCCGCCGTCGACGTCGAACCGGGCGTCGTATTTGGTGGCTCCGGTGCGGTAGGACAACTCGTACAACTCGTCGCGTTGCCCCTGCAAGTACAGCGCGAGCTGTTTGAGGATGAGTGCTCGCTCGTGAAAGGTCAGCTCGCGCAGCGGCGGGCCGCCCACCCGGCGGCCATAGTCGAGTGCGCCGGCCATGTCGATGCCGGCGGAGGAGATACGTGCGATCTCGGCGCCGGTGACCGCGTCGTGTAGGGGTGTCCCGTCGACCGACGGAGACTGCCACCCGCCATGGACGTAACTACGTAGTGCGGTCATCGATGTCCGACCTCCTCGTCGTCCCAGGCACCGCCCGGTTCCGCTCTTCCAGCCTAGGTGCCCTGCGCCGGAGGACACCAACGAATTACCAACCGAACGTTCAGGAAGTGATGGTAGTCGACAGCGGAGCCGAGGAAAAGGAGTTGACAGTCACGAACCCCGCTCCGGACACCAACCACGGCCCGGTCCCCTATCACCAGCGATAGAAACCCTGACCGGTTTTCTTGCCGAGTTCTCCGCGAGCCACCTTGTCTCGCAGCAACTGCGGTGGAGCGAACCGCTCACCTAGCGTGCGGTGCAGATACTCGGCGATGGCCAGCCGCACGTCGAGGCCGACCAGATCCGTCGAGCGCAGCGGCCCCATGGGATGGCGGTAGCCGAGCTCCATCGCCGTATCGATCGCCTCGGCGTCAGCGACGCCCTCGTCAAGCATGCGGATGGCCTCCAGGCCAAGCATCACACCCAGCCGACTGGTGGCGAATCCCGGTGAGTCGCGCACGACGACGTCGGTTTTGCCGAGTCCCCGCACCCACGCCACCACGCGGTCTCGGACCCCTCCGTCGGTCTCCCGCGCCAGCACGATCTCGACGAGCTTCGACGCCGGGACCGGGTTGAAGAAGTGCATGCCGAGGAAACGGGACGGGGACTCTAGGACGGCACCCAGCTCGGAGATCGACAGCGAACTGGTGTTGCTCGCCAGGACCGTGTCGGGGCCTATCGCACCTTCCGCGGCGCTGAGCACGGACGTCTTCAGCTCGGCCCGCTCCGGTACCGCTTCCACCAGCAAGTCGAGCTGTGCCGGCAGGTGTGCGATGTCGGCCAGCACGGTGATCCGATCCAACACCATGCCAACCGTCGCTGGGAGTTTCCCGCGCTCGGCGGCTCTACCCAGACTGTTCTCGATTCGTCGCCGCGCGTCGGTGGCGGCATCCGGGCTACTCTCGACGACGGCCACCCGCGCACCCGCGGCGGCGAAGACATGGGCGATGCCGGCCCCCATGGTGCCCCCGCCGATCACCCCCACCGAACCCGGCACCCGCGCGCCCGGGGTGGTCGCGTCCGCGGCGGTCACGCTGCCTCCACGAGCATGGCGACACCCTGTCCAACGCCAACGCACAAGGTCGCCAGCCCCCGGTGTACATCCGCACGTTCCATGCGGCCCAGCAGCGTCACCAGGATCCGCGCCCCGGAACAGCCCAGCGGATGGCCCAGCGCGATAGCGCCGCCGTCGGCGTTGACCCGCTCGTCCTTGATGCCCAGTCGCCGGATCACCGCCAGGCTCTGTGCCGCGAACGCCTCGTTCAGCTCCACCGCACCGACGTCGTCGATGGCGGTCCCGGTCCGGGCCAGCAGTTTCTCCGTGGCGGGGACCGGGCCCAGACCCATGACGTGCGGCGCGACTCCCGCGCTGGCGCTGGCCACGACCCGCGCCCGCGGCGTGAGCCCGTAGCGTCGTACCGCGTCCTCGCCGGCGATCACCAGGGCCGCCGCGCCGTCCGCAAGTGACGACGACGAACCGGCGGTGACGATGCCGCCCTGGCGGAACACCGGGCGCAACCGGCCGAGTCTCTCCAGTGTGGTGTCGCGGCGCGGCCCTTCGTCGGTGGTGACCTCGCTGTCACCCACGGGTACTGGCACGATCTCGGCGTCGAAACGTCCGGCATCGATGGCCGCGACCGCCCGCTGATGGCTGCGCAGCGCGAACTCGTCGCATTCGGCCCGGCTCAGACCGTCGAGTACAGCCACTTCTTCGGCGGTCTCCCCCATGGACAACGTGATCTTGCGGGTGTCCGGCCCCGATCCGGTGGGCACCTCACGGTCGGCGGCGGAGAAACGAGGGTTGGTGAACCGCCAGCCCAGCGAGGTGTCGCTGACTTCACCGGGCCGGGCCCATGGTGTCCCCGGTTTGGCCATCACCCACGGCGCCCGCGTCATCGACTCCACTCCACCGGCCACGACGACGCCGTTCTCGCCGGCCCGGATGCTGTGGACGGCGGACGCGACGGCGGTCAGGCCACTGGCACACAGCCGGTTCACGGTGTACGCGGGTACCTCGTCGGGTAACCCGGCCAACAGTGCCGCCATCCGGGCGACGTTGCGGTTGTCCTCACCGGCCTGGTTCGCCGCCCCGAGGATCACCTCGTCCACTGCGTCTGCCGGCACTCCGGCTCGGCGCACCGCCTCACCCACGACGAGCGCCGCGAGGTCGTCCGGCCGGACCCCACTCAGGGCGCCCGCGTACCGTCCCTGGGGTGTTCGTACTCCATCGACGAGATATACCTCGGACATGGGATCTCCTCCCGGCTGCCTCGGACAGCCCAGCTCGAACCGCGTACGGAAGGTAGCATCGGCCCTCTCCCGGTGGCATATTATTAACCGGCCATTCGGTCGGTTGACTACCCGGTAGGTGGCCGTCCGTCCGCACCGGACCGGAGGTGATGCGTGGGCAACGTCTCGAACACCAGCCCGAACCCGGCGCGGGCCATGCTGGACGCGGATGTCGCCTCGACGTCGCTGGGTATTGAGCTGCTGGCCGTGGGCGACGGTTCAGCCACGGTCCGGATGCAGGTCACGCCGGCGATGGTCAACGGCCACGATATCGCCCATGGCGGCTACCTGTTCCTGCTGGCCGACACCGCGTTCGCCTGCGCATGCAACAGCTACGGCCCGGTGACCGTCGCCTCCGGTGCCGAGGTGTCGTTCGTGGATTCCGCGCGGGCCGGCGACGAACTCGTCGCGGTCGCCGAGGAACGAACGCGTTACGGGCGCAACGGCATCTACGACGTCACCGTCTACCGTGGTGCCCCCGACCAGCGCGACGTCGTCCTCGAGTTCCGCGGTCGCAGCCGCACCATCCAGCGAGAAGGCGAGCGGAGATGACCATCACCCACGGCGCCGTTCCGGCCGGCGGGCAGCCGGACCCGGACGGACTCGACACCGCCGAGCGCCTTACCCCGGAACAGCTGCGCGAGCTACAACTCGAACGCCTGCGATGGACTCTCCGGCACGCTTACCAGAACGTTCCCCACTACCGGCGGGCGTTCGACGCGGCCGGGGTACATCCATCCGACTGCACCAGCCTGGACGATCTCGCGTCGTTCCCCTTCACCACCAAGGACGACCTCCGGGAGAACTATCCGTTCGGCATGTTCGCCGTGCCGCGCGAACAGGTGAATCGGATCCATGCGTCCAGTGGCACCACCGGGCGGCCCACCGTCGTCGGCTACACCGCCGGAGACCTCGACACCTGGGCCACCGTGATGGCTCGTTCGATCCGAGCCGCGGGCGGTCGAGCCGGCGACATCGTCCACGTCGCCTATGGATACGGCCTGTTCACCGGCGGCCTCGGCGCCCACTACGGCGCCGAGAAGCTCGGCTGCACGGTGGTGCCGGTGTCCGGCGGCATGACCGCCCGCCAGGTCCAGCTGATCAACGACTTTCAGCCGAGCATCATCATGCTCACTCCTACATACATGCTCACTCTGCTCGACGAGTTCGAGCGCCAAGGCCTCGATCCGAAGGAGTCGTCGCTACGGGTCGGTATCTTCGGCGCCGAACCGTGGACACCGGCCATGCGTACGGAGATCGAGGAGCGGGCCGGGATCGACGCCGTCGACATCTATGGACTGTCCGAGGTCATCGGCCCGGGGGTGTCCCAGGAGTGTGTCGAGACCAAGGACGGTCTCCACGTCTGGGAGGATCACTTCTACCCCGAGATCGTCGATCCGCTGGGCGGCGATGTACGCGCCGACGGCGAGACCGGTGAACTGGTGTTCACCTCACTCACCAAACAAGCGATGCCGGTCATCCGCTATCGCACCCGTGACCTCACCCGCCTCCTGCCCGGCACCGCCCGCCCGGCGTTCCGGCGGATGGCCAAGGTGACCGGCCGCAGCGACGACATGATCATCGTGCGTGGCGTCAACCTCTTCCCCACCCAGATCGAGGAGATCGTCCTGCGGATGCCCGGCCTGTCTCCCCATTTTCAGCTGGTGCTGACCCGACAAAACCGGATGGATCATCTCACGGTGCAGGTCGAGGCCGCGCCTGGCGCCGCTACCGAAACCCGCAAGAACACCGCCGCGCAGGTGCGGCACGTGGTGAAAGACCGCATCGGGGTCACCGTCGACGTCGACGTGGTCGACCCCGAGTCTCTGGAACGTTCGGTCGGGAAGCTACGCCGGATCAAAGACCTGCGCACGGAGGACTGATCGGCATGGCCGTCGCCCCACCTCCCCCTTCCCGGCCGATCCGCCGGGGCCGCCCCGGCTACGACCTGGAGTCCCTGCTGAACGTGGCCGTCAAGCTGTTCAACGAGCGCGGCTACGACGGCACCAGCATGGAAGATCTATCTCGCAAACTCGGTATCACCAAGTCGGCCATCTACCACCATGTACCCAGCAAGCAGGAGTTGCTCAGGCTGGCGGTCGACCGAGCCCTGGACGGACTGTTCGAGGTGGCGCAGGAGGTCGAAGCGATGCCCGGGCCGGCCGTCGAGCGGCTGGAAGCACTGGTCCGCGGCAGCGTCGCCGTCCTCACCGATCGGCTACCTTTCGTCACGTTATTGCTGCGGGTCCACGGCAACACGAAGGTGGAGCGGGACGCCTTGGCCCGGCGGCGCGAGTTCGACCGATTCGCCGCCGACCTCGTCAAGCAGGCCGAGGCAGAGGGTGACCTCCGGCCGGACATCGAACCCGCCACCACAGCGCGGTTGTTGTTCGGCCTGGTCAACTCCCTGATCGAGTGGTATCGGCCGGGTCGCGGAACCGACACCGCGGCGCTGGCGGACGCGGTATGCAAGATCACCTTCGACGGGCTGCGGGTCCGGCCGGACCAGTAGGTGGTTGGTGCGCGGAGTGAGGTTGGTGCAGCGACGGAGCGGCGAAGGTGTTGCTTTGGCGACACCGATGTCACTCCGATCACGCTCCAACTCCACTCCGAGCGCTAACTCCACTCCGTGGGTCGGCGTCGTTGTGTAGCCAGCACCTCACGTCGTGCGAAAGCTCCACCTGGGCAACAACAAGCCTCCTTACGGCGCACCCCGCCCCGCCACAAGCTTCCTTATGGTCGCCTGGGCAACAACAAGCCTCCTTATGGCGCATCCCCGGGCCGGAACAAGCTTCCTTGTGCCGACGTGACGGGTGCAGCAAGGCGCCTTGTGGTGGCCACGGTCGGTCCGTCTGGCGGCCAGCCGGAGTCCGTCATCGATGGGCACAACTCGCCTGCCGGGGCACTGTGACACCGTTCCTGACCGGGACGGCCCGACGATCGGAGACGGCCGGCTCCACTGCCGCCACGTGGTCGGCGGAACCGGCCTCGTGGCCACCACATTTCGCCGACGTGGGCGGGGCGCGGCGCCCATGACACTTGTGTCACACCACCATATGCCCCGTTGTCCAGGTGATTCGTGCAGTTGCGTTCTCCGGCATGGTGTGGTTCTCTACGGGATGGTAACGGGACAATAACGACGATTTAGGGTGATCCTTAGGTGTCGAGGCCACGCCACAAGCACGCAAAGACTCGACGTCACCGCAAGGCTCGGCGTCTCCCCACCCGCGGGATGGTCATGCTGGCAGTTCCGGTCGCGGTTGCCGTGTCGGTGCCGGCCAGTTCGGTCACGTGGCTCGAGTCGCCGCAGCAGGCGATCTCGCTCGAACCCGTCATGAGTATGGGCGACATCGACCGAGAGGCGGCGCTGGGCCGTGGGTCGGTCGACCGGACCCCGGCGCCTCGACCGTCGCAGTCGCCGCTCCCTCCGGTGGCCACCCCCGACGTCGAACCCAATGAGGATCCCGACGACGAAACCGACGACGAAACCGACGAAGAGCCGGACGACACAGAAGAGGTCGAGGACACCCCCGAACCCGACGACGAGCCGGACGAGGAACCCACGGCCGTCGGCCAGATGTTCACCGTCAGCGAGCTCAACGTCCGCTCCGGGCCCGCCAGGCACACCACGGTGGTAGCCGTGCTGGCCGCCGGCACCGAGGTGGAGATCACCGGGAACACCGACGGCGACTGGGTGCAGATCCTGCACGGCGGTGGCACCTCGTGGGTCAACGGCGACTACCTCTCCGAAACCGAACCGTCGGAAGAAGACGAAGACGACGAGGCCGAGGACACCCCGGACGACGGCATTTCCTACCCCGAGTGTTCACACGGCACCTCGATCGAGAGCGGACTCACCCAGGACGCCATCCGGGTGTACCGTGCGGTCTGCGCTCGCTACCCGGACGTCAGCTCGTATGGCGGATACCGCTCCGGTGGCGGTGCCCACAGCCAGGGCCGGGCGGTCGACATCATGGTCAGGGGTTCGCTCGGCGACTCGATTGCCGAGTGGGTACGGGCCAACCATCGCGAGCTTGGTGTCAGCGAGGTCATCTGGGCGCAGCGGATCTGGACGGTCCAGCGCAGCAGCGAAGGCTGGCGCTGGATGTCGGACCGCGGCTCGGACACCGCGAACCACTACGACCACGTCCACGTCACGGTCTACGGCAACTCCGGCGGGTAGGACCCCGGTAGACCCACCCTCGTCAGGTGAGGTCGTTCCTACTCCCACGCCCACCATCGAGGGCGCTCAACGCGACGTCGGTGATCATGTCCTCCTGGCCACCGACCAGACCACGCCGGCCGACCTCGACGAGGATGTCTCGGGTGTCCAGGCCGAACCGTTCGGCCGCGTGTTCGGCGTGGCGCAGGAAGCTGGAGTACACCCCGGCATAGCCCAGGGTCAGCGTCTCCCGGTCCACCCGCACCGGGCGATCCTGAAGCGGCCGGACTAGATCATCGGCGGCGTCTTGCAGCGCGAACAGATCACATCCGTGTTCCCACCCCACCAGGTCGGCTACCGCGATGAACGCCTCGATCGGGCAATTCCCCGCCCCGGCGCCCTGCCCCGCCAGCGACGCGTCCACCCGGCTGGCCCCGTTCTCCACCGCCACGATCGAGTTCGCCACCGACAACGACAGGTTCTCGTGTGCGTGAATACCCACCTGGGTGTCGGGATCCAGCACGTCCCGGTAAGCACGAACCCGGTCCCGGACCCCGTCCATGGTGAGCCGGCCACCCGAGTCGGTCACATACACGCAGTGGGCGCCGTAGGACTCCATCAGTCTGGCCTGCTGGGCCAATCCGGCCGGACCGTTCAGATGGCTCATCATCAAGAAGCCCGCGACGTCCATGCCGAGTTCACGTGCGGTTGCGATGTGCTGCGCCGCTACGTCGGCCTCAGTACAGTGCGTCGCCACCCGCACGGACGTTACCCCCAGGTCATGGGCACGTTTGAGGTCGTCGACGGTGCCGATACCCGGTAGCAGCAGCGTGGTGAGGGTGGCGCGGCCGACGACCTCTGCCGCGGCCGATATCCACTCCGCATCGGTGTGTGCTCCCGGTCCGTAGGTCAGGCTGCCACCGGCCAGACCGTCACCATGGGCCACTTCGATCGCGGCCACACCACCGGCATCCAACGCGGCCGCGATGGCCCGCACCCGGTCCACCGAGTAACGGTGCCGGATCGCGTGCATCCCGTCGCGTAGCGTCACATCCTGCACATAGATCTCAGGCACCGTTCTCTCCCATCCGCGACGCCCACTGCTCCCCTACCCGCAACGCCGCCGACGTCATGATGTCGAGGTTGCCCGCATACGCCGGGAGATAGTGGGCTGCTCCTTCGACCTCCAGGAACACACTGACCTGGAGCAGATCTTCATCCGTCCCGGCCAGGACTGCCAGCTCCGGTCGGCTGGTCAACGTGCTGAACTGCACCTGCTGCTTGAGCCGGTATCCCGGCACGTAACCAGCGACGTCGGCCACCATCGTCTCGATGGCCGCCCGGATCCGTTCCGGCTCGGTGCCGGCCGGGACAAGACAATGCACGGTGTCCCGCATAACCAGCGGCGGCTCGGCCGGGTTCAACACGATGATCGCCTTGGCGCGCGCGGCGCCTCCTACCGCCTCCAACGCCCGAGCCGTGGTCTCGGTGAACTCGTCGATGTTCGCCCGCGTTCCCGGGCCGGCCGACCGCGACGCGATCGACGCGACGATCTCGGCGTACCGGACGTCGGCCACGCGACTCACCGCCGCGACGATCGGAACCGTGGCCTGGCCGCCGCAGGTCACCATGTTGATGTTGGGTGTGTCCTGGTGCTCGTCGAGGTTGACCACGGGCACGACGTACGGCCCGATCGCCGCCGGGGTCAGGTCGACGACGCGGCGGCCGGTCGGCCGGAGCACCGCGTCGTTGGCGACGTGAGCGCGGGCGGACGTCGCGTCGAACACGATCTCGACATCGTCGAAGCCCGGCGACCGCACCAGGCCAGCTACGCCGTCGGCGATGACCGGAACGCCCAGCCGGCCAGCCCGGGCCAGACCGTCGCTGTCCGGGTCGATCCCGACGAGAGCCGCGACCTCTAGTGTCGTGGAGAGCCGCATCACCTTGATCATCAGATCGGTTCCGATGTTGCCCGATCCGATGACCGCCACCTTCGTCGTCACGGTCCCTCCTGCGCGCCGACCATGTCCACGTCCGGCACGCTACGCACCAGGTAATCCCACCCCAGGCTGACCTGGCGGGTGCTGTAACAACGCGCCCGTTTGGCGATCGCCTCGTCCGGCGCCGACGCTCGCAAGGGCTCCGCGCCCGCGGCCATGGCGGCCAGCAGCTGCATCCGGCACGCCTTCTCCAGGATCACCGCCCCGAACACGGCTCGCTCCACACTGGACTCAGCGACGACGACGCCATGGTTGACCAGCAGCAAGGCGTTCCTGTCCCCCAGCGCAGCCGCCACCGACCGGCCCAGCTCCGGTGTCCGGATGAGGTCGCCGGTCTCGGTGAACCGAGGTACGTCGGGCGGGGTGAAGAAGGTGCCCTCGTGCCCGAGCGGTTCGAGTTCCAGTCCGGTCGCGGCCAGTGCCACCGCCGATTCTGGGTGGCTGTGGACGACGGCGGCCACGTCCGGGCGGGCCCGCAACACTTCGGTGTGGATGTGGTGTTCCAGGTGGACCGGCTCCGGTCCCTCCACCACATCGCCATCCCACGAGATCAGATGCACGTCGTCGGCCCGGACCTCGTCGAACCCCAGCCCGGCACGTTTGAGCCACACGCCGCGCCCGTCCGGGTCGCGGACCGACAGATGGCCCCACACGAGGTCAGAGTGGCCGTTCGCGGCCAGCACCCGGCAGCCCGTGGCGACCAGCTCCCGCAGCTCGGTGCGGCTCATGCCGGCTTCCCGGTCAGGAAGTCACCAACGATCCGGTTGAACTCGGCCGGCTGCTCGAACATCGGCCAGTGCCCGGCGTCGTCGATCATCTCGAACCGCCCGTTCGGCAAGATCTCACTGGCCCGGCGGCCCACCTCCGCTGGAGTGGTCGGGTTCTTGTCCGTCCACAACACGAGCACCTCGTGGTCGATGGCGGCCAGGCGTTCCTCGGTGAGCATGTAGACCCGGTTCTCCTCGCCGGGCTGCTCGGACACCAGCTTCGGCATGATGCGGCGGCTGTCCGGCAGCGTGTAGATCCGGTACCGGGTTTCCACCAGTTCGTCGGTCACCGTCGCGGGGTCGGCCATCAGCCATTCGAGCCGGGTCCGCACACTCTCCGGTGTTGGTGTGTCCACCGCGCGGCGGGTCACATCGCGCACCCGATCGTGGACCGCTTTGCTCTCCTGCTGCCGCTTGTTGTCGGCGAGCGCGATTCCAGCTCCGGTCACGTGGGCGATCCGGCCGATCCGGTCCGGGTGCTGCAACGCCGTCCACAACGCGATCCAGCCGCCCAAAGACTGCCCGACGACGTGTGCACGTTCCGCACCGAGTGCGTCCAGCAGCCGCAGCAGATGGTCGGTGAAAACGGGGGCGTGGTAGGTGACGTCGTCGGGTTTATCCGTCCAGCCGTGCCCGAGTGCGTCGATCGCGTGCACCCGCAGCCCACGCTCGGCGAGCGGGACCACGTTACGCACGAACGCCTCGACATGGCCGGTCAAACCGCCGATACAGATCACGTGGTCTCCCGTGTCGCCCGCCTCCAGCGAACGAGTCCGCCAGCCGCCGGCGTCGTGGAACCGGATCTCAGCGCCCAGCGCGTCGGTCCAGAACGTCATGATGTACCTCCATTGAGAAAACGGGCGACCTCGGTGTTAACAACCGCGGGGTTCTCGTAGTGCGGCCATTGCTTGGCCGCGGGCACGGTGTATACCTGGCCGACTGGGCTGGAATTCGCTGCGGCGCGCTCCACCACGGCTGCTGGAACGTGCGCGTTCTCGCCCCGGATGAACAGGGTCGGCACCCGATGCTCCAGCCACCACTCGGGGGTGAGCAGCCACCGGCTGTTGTCCGCCCGGCGGACCGCCCGGTGCACCGCGGTGGCACCATCGGCGGCGTAAAGGCGGCGGCGCAGTTCAACCATCTCGTCGTCGACGGTCGACTCGTCGTCCATCAGCTGCCGCAGCCGCAGCCGGACAGTCTCGGTAGTGACCTGCTTGAATGCCTCCCCGCCGTGTTCGTACGCGGCGGCGACCCGGGGATCGGCCAGCCGCTCGGCCTCCGCCTGCAACCCGGCCGGCTCCACGAGGACCAGACGGCGGGCCTGCTCCGGGCGCCGGCGAGACCACCAGGCAGCCACCCAACCACCCAAGGACTGACCGACCACGGTCGCCCGCTTTTCGCCGCTCTCCGCGAGCACGGTGTCGATCAGCGCGGTGGCATGGTCCAGCAGCTCAGCCACGCCGTATTCCGATCCGGCCGCCTCGGTGCAGCCGTGGCCCAGCAGATCAGCCGCGACCACCCGGTGGGTGCCCGCCCAGGCCGAGGTGTTGCGGTGCCAGGTTTCCAGGTGCCCGCCGCGGCCGTGCAACAGCACCAGCGGCGGCCCGTGAGCTCCGGCCGACACGACGCGGGTCCGCACACCGCCGGCGTCTATCCAGCGGACCTCCGCCCCGAGAAGATCGGTCCACATGGTCACGCGAGGTGCTCCCGAAGGTAGTCGACGGTACGTCGCCAGGTGAGCGCGGCGGCCTCCGGGTGATAGTTGGGGTGCGTGTCGTCGTGATACGCGTGCCCCGCTCCGTCGTAGCGGTACAGCTGTGCCGGTGTCGCGCTCGTGGGAAGGGCACCGTCGAGCTGGTCGATCTGGTCGGCCGGGATCGCTTCGTCGGCGCCGCCGAAGTGGAATTGCACGGGTGCGCGCAGCTCGGCCAGCAGCGGAATCCGGGATCGTGCTGAACCGGTGGGTGAGTACTCCGGCGGCAGCACCGGGATGCCGTACAACGACACCACGGCCCTGACGTCGTCGGTGCGCGTCGCCCACACCAGCACACTGCCGCCACCGAGGCAGAACCCGAGGGCTCCCGCGCGGGCTCCGTCCACCTCGTCGAGCCCAGCGGCGAACTCCAGCCCGGCCTGTAGGTCGGGCACCACGACCTCGTCGCGCGCGGCGAGGAACGCCTTGGCCCGGCGGTCTTCCTGCCCGGCGTAGTTCTGTGGTGGCATGCCACCGATCCGGCTGAACATGTCGACCGTCAGGCTGACGAAACCTTCGGCGGCGAGCTGGCGGGTGACACCCTGGCGGTGGGTGGTGACACCGAGGTTCTCGTGGGCGGTGACAACCAGCGGCCACGGCCCTCCGGCTTCCGGCAACGCCAGATACCCGCGGACCAGATCATCGCCGCTGGGAAAGTGCACCCAACCGGCCACGATGCCAGCCTCATGAGGCTTGAGGTTCAACACGGTGCTGCCCTCCTGTTGTTTGAACGTTCGTGTTCGCCGCCGGCACCGCGTGAGCGGCGCCCGAACCGGCCAGCGCTCGCAGCACCAAGCGGCCGAGCTGGTCGAGCCGCCGGCGCGGCGCCCGCGACGCCGGGACGACGATCGCCACCGCGCCGAGCGGCCGCCCACCCACGCTGACCGCGGCCGCCACCCCGGCCACCCCGTCGATGAACTCGTTGGACTCGGTGGCGAACCCACGCCGGGCGGTCTCGGCCACCTCAGCACGGAAGGTGGCGTGGTCGACGATGCTGCGCGGCGTGCGCGAAGCCAGATGCAGCTGGGGCACCAGTTCGTCGGCCTCGGCCGGATCGAGATGACCCAGGATCGCCTTGCCGATACAGCCGTTGCTCAACGCCGATCGCTTACCAACCGGTGAGGTCACCGCCAACGGATGGGTGGCGTCGCGTTTGTTGGTGATCAACACCGTGCGATCCATCCAGTCCGCCTCGGCCACCAGCACCGTCTCACCGGTCTCCCGGGCGAGCTGGTTGACCGCGTCCCGGGTCATCTGGGCCAAAGCCGCGGTGTTGGACACGAGTCCCCCGAGTTCCAGCAGCCGGCTGCCCAGCGAATAGGCGCCGTCGGCGTCCTGACGCAGAAAACCACGTTCGATCAGCGACACCGCGATCCGATGAGTGCTCGGCTTGGGTAGGCCGACGATGTCGGCCAGCTCTCGCAGCTGGAGCCGCGGGTAGGCAGCACTGAAGGCGGTGAGAATGTCCAGCGCACGGTCAACCGAACGTACGCCGCGCCGCTCAGGTACCACGATGTCTCCCTTCCCAGAGGTACACGTCGACATCCAGCCTAGATTCCGCATCACGGAACGGTGATCCGGTGAATGGACCACTACCGGGCGTCGTAAAGTTTCGCGTGCGGCACCCCAAGGATCACCAGGAGATTCCGCAGCACCACCGGGTTCAGTCCGTCGTCCAGCAGCGTGGCGGCGTCAAAATCCAGCACCGCCTGGTGGTGTCGAGGCTGTAGCCGGTAGCGGGCCAGCACCGCTGCCGGAGCGGCGTGGTAGGCGTCGAGCAGGCCTTCCTGGTGTTCCAGGTCCCAGGCCAGCTTGGTCAGGCCGAGAAGGCTCATGTGCCCGCCCCCATCGTCATCACCCCGATGCCGATGGCCCACTCCGGCATCGGCTGATACTCCAGCAGCCGTCCGGCCGGCGTTCCGGACGCGGCCTGGGCCACCACCCACGTCCGGATCTCCAGCGCGCCGTTGCCGGCTCGCTCCAGGATCTCCTCGTCCGGCCAGCTCAGGATCTCGTCGATCCCCCCGGATTCGAGCAGCGACAGGAAACGGCGGTCCCACTCCTCGTTGATGTCGCCGAACCTGGGCAGCCCGACCCAATGTGATACACCCCCGGTGCCCAAGACACCGACCCGCCGTTCGCCGGGCACCCCGGCCACCACCTCCCGGATGCTCTCACCGAGCGCTTGGCAGCGACGCAGGCTGGGCAGTGGCGCAGTGTTGCAATTGACGAACAGCGGCACCACCGGCAGCTCGAGCAGACCGAGCCGCACCAGCGGCACCATGAAGCTGTGATCCAGCGGCATCTCGTGACTACGGGACATATCGAAGCCCCGATCGACCAGCCCGGCCAGCATGTCCTGGGACAGCTCCGACGCGCCGGCTACCGTTCCCGTCGGGTTGCCGAACTCACCCCAGCCTTCGTATTCGTCGGCCACACCCAGGCAGAAGGTCGGGTAGTGCTCCAGGCGGAACGTCTCGTAATGATCGGTGGCCACCACCACCATGGCGTCCAGCCGCGCCGCCCGGATCTGCTCGGCCATCCGATCCCACGCCGCATTGAGCGGCCCCGAACGTTCAGGGGCGGGGTCTGGATTCTTGATGATGGCGCCCACGTGCGACGTTGCGCCAGTCCAGATCACGGCACTCATCACTACATCAACTCCACATCGTGCACGACCGGGCTGCCGGTGCGGGCCACATCCATCGCGAGCAGCGCACCGCATCCTGGACACGCGTATGAACGCAGCTCGAGTTGGGCGCTGAACCGGGTGGCCATGCTGACCTCGTGGACGTCGGTGCCGACCTGAAGACCGGCATGCTCACGCCAGGGATCACCGGCCCGGCACAACCCCTGCCAGCAGGTACACCTCACAAAACGCTCACCATCCGGCGCCGCGACCAGCTCCAGTCCCGCGCCGAGCGGGCCAACGCGGTTTACCCCGTCCGGAATCGGCACCGGTGGGCGGGCCGCGGGCCAGCCGCGACGCGTGGCCCGTATCTCGTCGCGTCGCTTCTCGGTCGCGTCGTCGTCGATCCGTCCGTCGTCGGTCAGGACCGCCCCGTACAGCCGGACCGCGGCGTCCGGGCTAACCGCCGCGTCGTCGAGATCCCGGCGCAGGTCGACCACCGGCCGGGCCAGCGGGTCTCCCCAACCGCCGCCGGATTGGTGAATGGTCGAGATGACATCACCGGACGCGATCGGAACCATCCCCTGGCGGCCCCGCATCACCGGCCGTTCCCCGTCCACCTCGGCAACCGCGCCCGGGATCCGGCCCGACGCCAGCTGATCGTGTGTGTTGCTGGCCCGGACCAGCTCGCGGATGTTCTGCGTGCCCGGATATCCACCGAACACACCCACCGAGTTGGGCACCTCCCAGCCGTGCCCGTTGCACATCGCTTTCAGCTCGGCGCCGCCGTGCACCAGGTAGACCGACCCCATACTCTGCCCGCCGCGGCGGCGACCGGCGCCGCCGGAGTCGGTCACCAAACCTCGCCAGAGGTACAACATGGGCGTCTCCAGCTCCATCGACTCCGCGTTGGACACCCGCTGCCGCTCGATGTTGTGTTGCCCCTGAGTCCACACGCCGTCCCGGTGCTCGTAGGCGCCGCCGCCGGTGGCCAGACAGTCGAGCATGACGTGGGTGAACCGCTCGCCATGGGTGTTGACGCCGGACAGAACGAACTGGTCCGGTCCGCCGGCGGGCAACGCCTGCGCCTCTCCCATCAGCTCGTCGGAACAGGCCAGCAACTTCGACAGGCACTCGACGGCGGTCATCTCCACCAGCCAGCCCGCCTCGAGCGCGCCACCGCTGACGGCGGCGGGCTGGGTGGCGTTACAGATCCGGCCCTCCGGGCAGACCACCTCAACCGGATGCAGCAGGCCCTCGTTCCAGGGCGCGTCGAACGCCAAACTCGGCAGCAGGGCCGCGTTGATTCCGGCCATCAGCCCGGAGAACGTGCAGTTGATGTAACCCGGCACCTGCGGTGACGACTCGGAGTAGTCGAAGGTCAGGGTCTCGCCGGCCTTGGTCAGGGTCAGCGACACGTCGTACGTCTCGTTCAGGCCCCCGTCGTTGTCGAGATAGGCGGTGGAACGGACCGTCGCGTCCGGCAAGCTGCGAAGACGCTGGCGCAGCCGGCGTTCGGACAGCTCGATCAACCCCGCCATCACCTGGCGCACCGTGTCCGCCCCGTACCGCTGGGCAAGCTGTGTCATGGCTCGCACCGCCGTGTGGTTGGCCCCGATCAGCCCGCGCAGGTCCAGCTTGAACGCAGCGGCCGCCCGGGTGTGAGCCATGATCAGATTCCACACGTCGGACCGGATCTCACCGGCCTCCACCAGCTTGGTCGGCGGCAGCTGTAGACCCTCTTGGTAACACTCCGTGGCGTCGTTGCAGAAGCTGCCTGGACGTGAACCCCCGACGTCGGGCATATGGCACATCGCACCGGTCCAAGCCAGCAGCTCGCCGTCGACGAAGATCGGCGCGACCACCCCCATGTCCTGAGCGTGGATCGAACCCTTCCACGGGTTGTTCACCACGAACATGTCACCCGGCTCGATTCCCGGATTCTCCGCACAGTCAGTGATGACGTGCCGGGTGATCAACGCCATGGAGGCCGAATGCAGCAGGATGGTACGGCCCATCGCGGCGACCGAACCGTCCGGCAGGTAGAGGCCGACGTTGAAGTCGTTCGCGTTCACCACATGTGGCGAACCGGAGATCGCTGCCAGGGTGGCGCCCTGCTCGTCGGTGATAGCCAGCAGCCGGTGCCGGATCACCTCGAACGTCACCGGGTCCACGTCGGTCACGGCCGCCGGTCCGTTCCCGGCCGGGTTCGTCATGGTGGCGTCCACTGTCACGCGGTCCCCCTACAGTCGATGATGAGATTCCGGTACGGGTCGACCCGCAGATGCTGGCCGGGCCCGATGACCACCGTCGTGCCGGCGAACTCGAGAATGACCGGACCACTGACCGCGCTGCCAGGGCCTACCTGTTCGCCTCGGAGCACCGGCACCGGCACCTGTCCGGTTTCGGGGAAGTAGACGTCACGTTCCCCGGCACGGGCCGCCGCCCAGTCGCCGGCACCGTCGTCGGGTTCGGGGTCGACGAGGCCATCCACCGCGACCCGGCCTTCCACCCGCAGCGTGTGGATCTCCAACCCGGCCGAACGTAGCGCCGTACCCGGGCCGTAGACACGTTCGTAGGTGGTGAGGAAGTCCTCGACGACACCGCGCATCATCTCCGGTGTCACCGGCCCCTTCGGCAGCGCGACCGGCAGTTCGTGGGTCTGGCGGCGGAACTTCAGGTACAACGACCGGGTGAACCGGGCCTGCGGTTCGTGGTCGAGGTCGGCGTGGCACCGAGCTTGGAGTTCGTCGAGGGCGGCCTGCAGCCGCTGCAGATCGATGTGTTCAGCCGGGTCGGCTTCACCGGCCGGGGTGCGCTGTACGTCGGTGACCTGCACGGCCCGGAACCGGTCCGCGGTCACCGTGCCGTACGCGGAGTGCACGGTGGACGTTGGTGGCACGACGAGCTTCGTGATCCCGGCCGCGGCGGTGTAGCCGGCCGCGTGGGTGGGCCCGGCGCCGCCGTAGGCGAACACGACGAAGTCGCGTGGGTCGCGGCCCTGTTCCACCGTCACTTTGCGCAGCAGGTCAGCCATCTGGTTGTCGGCGACACTCCGAATCCCGGCCGCCGCGTCCAGCACGGTCATCCCCAGCGGCCCGGCGACGTGCTGCCGGATGGCCTTCTCGGCTAGCTCGCGGTCCAGCGTCATCCGCCCGCCGAGGAAGTAGTCCGGGTCGATGATGCCGAGGACGACGTCGGCGTCGGTGACCGTCGGCAGGTCCCCGCCGCGCCCGTAACAGGCCGGACCGGGCACCGACCCCGCACTTCGCGGCCCCACCACCAGCGCGCCGACCTCGTCGACCGCGGCGATCGATCCACCACCCGCGCCGATCGCACTGACCTTGATGCGCGGCAACGACAGGTGGTAGCCGCCCAGTTCGGCCGTGTGTTCCACGAGCGGCTCACCGTCGACGATGAGTCCGACGTCGAAGCTGGTGCCACCCATGTCGCTGGTGATGACGTTGGGGAAGGCGAGCCGGCTGGCCAGCTCGGCCGAGGCGAGTACACCCCCGGCCGGACCAGAGGTCAGCAAGGAGGCGGCCCGCCGCGCGGCATCGCCGGCGCGCATCACGCCGCCACCGGAGTCCATGATCGAGATCTCGCCGGTGAACCCGCCGTCCTGCATCCGGGATTCCAGCTTGGCGACGTAGTCGCGGATCACCGGCCCCAGATACGAATTGACCACCGTCGTCGCTGTGCGTTCGTACTCGCCGATCACCGGAGCGATCTCGTGCGAAAGTGTCACGTACGCCTCGGGCCACTCCTGCCGCAGCAGCTCACCGATGCGCCGTTCGTGCTCGGGACGCACGAACGACCACAGCAATGAGACCGCCACCGTGTCCACTCCGGCGCCGCGCAACCGGTTCAGCACGGCGCGGACCGCACGCTCGTCGAGATCCACCAGCACGTCGCCCGCGGCGTCCACCCGTTCATGGACCTCGGCCACCAGGCCGCGCGGCACGATCGGCTCCGGGTCCCGGCGCCGGCTGTAGTGTCCGGTCGCCCCGTCCATCCCTACCCAGGAGCTCATACTCCGCTGAATCAGCAAGGTATCCGTGAAACCCGCGGTGGTCAGCAGCGCTGTGGTAGCACCACGCCGCTCGATCAGCGCGTTGGTGGCTGCCGTCGTGCCATGGGCGAAGTAGGCGATCTGGGCGCAGAAATCGCGCAGCGGCAGCCCGACGGCGGAGGCGGCCAGCGCGAGCGCGTCCACAACAGCCTCGGACCGATCGTGCGGTGTGGTCGGCACCTTGAACAGCCGCGGCTGCTCTCCGGCCTCCAGCAGGACCAGGTCGGTGAACGTGCCACCGATGTCGGTGCCAACCAGGAATCGCCCGGCCGGTACGGCGGACTTGGAAGCGCGATCCACGTGCTACTCCTTCGGTTCCTCGGGCATGGGGGAACACCGTCAACTGTTCAGGGCCGCGGCCACGTTCACAAGAAGGCGATCCGCGGTGCGGAATGCGTTGCCAAACTGGACTGAGGTTCACGCAGGCACGTCGTGCCGCGTCCTCCGCTCGATCCGAACCATGAGCGCGTTCAACACAAGACCGACAACACCGATCACCGCGACGATCGCGAACACCTCGGTGTTGCGGAACCGGCTGCGGGCCTCGACCACCATCGACCCGAGGCCGCCATGACCACTCATCATCTCGACGACCAGCGCGATCACCAGGGCGATCGCCAAGCTGATCCGGATTCCGGTCATGATCTGCGGCAGCGCGGCCGGCAGTCGGATCTTGACCACGGCACGACGTGCGGACAGCCGATGTACCCGCGCCACGTCCAGCAGAACCCGATCGGTCTCCCGCACGCCGAGGATGGTGCCGAGCAGAATTGGCCACACCGCGCCGAAGACCACCGCGAGCACGGACAGACTCTCCCCCGGGCCGACGATCACCATCAGCGCCGGCACTATGGTCACGGTCGGCAGCGCCCGGAAGAACTCGCGAGCCGGGTAAGTCAACCCGTCAGCCAGCCGCGACGAGGCGAAGACCAACCCGGCCGGCACCGCGATGACGATCGCGATGGCCAGCCCGAGCAACGCACGACCAGTGGTTGCCGCGGCGGCCGGGATCAGGTCGCCGCCGGTGAGCATCTCGTAGCCGGTGCGGGCTACCCGGTCCGGGGGTGGGACGAAGACCGGATTCACCCACCCCGATGTGCTCGCCACCTGCCACAGGCCGATCAGCGCGGCCGGCAGCACGAGCCGGATCAGCACGTTGGCGAGGTGTCCCATTCCGCTTCCATCCCGCCTTCCCATCACGGCCGCCGCAGATATCGCTCGGTGGCCTGTAGGACCGAGTTGAGCAGCAAGCCCACACAGCCGGTCCAGACGATGTAGGCGTACATCGTGGGCAGTTGCAGGGCATTGCCGGCGAAGCGCACCTGGTGTCCGAGCCCAGCCGGGACCGCCAACATCTCGATGGCGACCACCAGGATGAGCGCGAGTGCGGCGGCGACCCGTACTCCGGTGATGGTGGCCGCCACGGTTCCGGGCACGTAGACCGAGAACAGCTTGCGCACCGGGCCCAACCGCTGGATCCGGGTCATGTCCTCGAACCTGCTCTTGATCTCACGGCTGGCCGCGGCGACGTTGAGCAACACCGGCCACAGCGCCGCGAACGTGCCGACCACGATCTCGCTGCCCGATCCGAAACCCATGATCAGCAGCACCACCGGGATCAACGCGACCGGTGGCACGAACCGGAGGGTATTGATCGTCGATCCGAGCAGCCGGTCCATCATGGCCGACATCCCGATAGCAGCCCCGACGAGCACGCCGATGACGGTGGCGATCGCGGTGGCCGATGCGGTCACCGCAACGGTGTGCCCGGTGGCCCGCCACAGCTCAGCGCCGGTGAGCTGCTCCCCGAGGGCGGAGAACACCTCCAATGGGGGTGGCACGCCGTCGAGTAACTCGGCAGCGGCGACCACCGCCCACCCGGCCGTCAACACCGCGATTCCGGCCAAGCCGAGCACATAGGGCCGTAACCCAGCGACGATTCCCGCCATGTTCACAGCGCCCGGATCGTCTCGAACAACTCATACCGCAACGCGACGAACTCGGGCTCGGCTCGTGTCCGGCCCTGATCACGAGGCCGGTCGAGCTCGACCTGAAGTTCCCGCACCACCCGGGCCGGTCCTCGTCGCAACACGACGACCCGGTCGGCGAGATAGACCGCCTCATCCAAGTCATGGGTGACGAAGACCACCGTGAGCCCGAGCTCCCGCCATACCTCCAGCAACGCGTCCTCGAGCGCGAACCGGGTCAGGGCGTCGAGAGCGGCGAACGGCTCATCCATCAGCAGGATGGACGGCGTCGCCGCCAGGGCCCGAGCGATCTGCAGTCGCTGTTGCATGCCGCCGGACATCTGCGCTGGGTACAGGTTCTCCACATCGGGCAACTGCACTCGACGTAATGCTTGCCTGGCCAACTCCCGGCGATCCTTGCGGGCCACGCCGGCCGCCTCCAGCCCGAACTCTACGTTGCGGACGGCATTACGCCACGGCAGCAGGGCCCGGGCATGGTCCTGGAAGACGAACCCAAGGTTCGACGGCGGCCCCTGCACTGGCACGCCGTCCACATGTATCCCGCCCGATTCCGCCGGAACGAGCCCGGACAGCAGCTTGAGCAGCGTCGTCTTGCCACAGCCGGATGGGCCGACCACACAGACGAACTCTCCTGGGCGGACCGAGAAACTCAGATCGTCGATGACCTGCCGTTCGGCGGCGGCGCCCGGATACCGGTAGCCAACACCGGACACGTCGATCGATCCGCGTCCGGCGACCTCCGGTGTTGGTTCGATGGCGACGTCAGAGGTCTGCCGGCCCCCAGCCGAGGTCGGAGCCAGGCGCACAGTCATGGAACGATCAGCTCCGCAGGGTCGACGTCGTTCTCCAACATGTCTTGATCCCGCATCGCGTCGATCCACAACTGAACCTGATCGGTGTCGATGTCGACTCGGGAGGTCGGCAGCGGAATCCGTTCCGCAGCTTCCGGCGGCAGCCCGGTACGCTCGACGATGATCTCGATCGCGCGCTCCGGGTTGTTCTCGGCGAAGGTCGCGGCGTCGTCCAGCGCCGATCGGACCCGATCGATGATCGCTGGATTCCGTGCCGCCCATTCCTGGCGCGCGGTCAGGAACGTGACCAGCACGTCGTCACCGAACTCGCTGAGATCGAGCACGACGGCGTGCCCGGCGGCCACCAGCGCACCTTGCAGGGTCACCGACGTCGCCACCGCGTCAACGGTGCCGGAGTCGAGGGCAGCCTGCATCTGCGCGAACGGAACCTCCACCCAGTCGATGGAGCCGGCGTCGACGCCATGTTCCGCCACGAGCTGCACGGTGCTCACCTCGAACGAGCCGCCGCGGCTGGGGGTGCCGATCCGGGCTCCCTCCAGGTCGGCCGGGGTGTCGATGCCGCTGTCGCTACCGGCGACGACGAAGAGGCGGGGGTTGTCCGGCCGGTTGACGGACAACCCCGCAGCGGCGGTCAGCGGCAGCCCTTGGTCGACGGCTTGCAGGAAGTCCGGCGCGGTCTGGATGCCGAGTTCGACCTCCTCGTTGGTGAGCGCGATCGGGGTGAGACCAGCGCCGGCGACGTCGGAGATCTCGACGTCCAAGTCGTGCTCGTCGAAGATCCCTTCGGCATCGGCGATCCACATGACGAGTTCCTCCGAAGAACCGGTCGAATTCATCCGGATCGGACCCTCGTGGTCGTTCGCCGCGTCCTCCGGCGAGTCCGGCGCAGGGTCAGCGGAATCCGTTCCGCACGCCGCGGTGAGCGCGACTCCAGCGGCGATCACGAGTGCCAGCACACGTGGCTGACGACGGGGCGAGCTTGGCATAGCGTCACAACCCTCTCTTCCGAGCCTGGTCCAGCATGTCCGTCATCGCTTTCATCCGAGCCAGTCAGCGGCGGGCCGGACGGTCTTCCCTCCGTTACCACCACCACGTCCCCGGCGGCCGGTGGAGCACCGGACGTGCCCACTGGCCGCCGGGACGGCCGTCGTCGGGAGATGCACCACTGTCCGCGCGGGCAGGCCACCAACACAACCAACAATCCGCTCTGCGAAACGCATTGGACACCTGTCGGTCTCCTGATCGCAACTTCAGCGAGATGTGATCCACGACCGGGTGTCGGTGACGCAGCGATACCGTCCGGGGAAGAGGTCATAGTCGGCAGGGAGATCCGCGTCAGCGGCCACGTCGGCGATGTTGCGGAGCAAACTCACCGGTGGGCTACCCCGCCGGTTCGTCGCCACCGCGACATTGATCTCGGCGTCGGCCAAACCACCCGGCAGGTACTTGGTGATGCGTGCGCCGCCACCGCGAGGTGTCGACCCGCTCTTGGTAACCGCCGGAGTGCCACTGCGGAAGTCCCAGCCCAGGGGCTGGTCGGACTTGGCGTGCGGGTACGGCACCGTGGCCATCGTCTCGGCCGACTCGGGGGTCAGCAGTCGCAGGTGGTTGTTGACTCCGTCGATGCCACACATGACGCGGACCAAATCCTGGGCCGTGGCGACCCAGCCCCCGGTCGACGTACTGATCGCCGGCGTGTCGCGAACCTCTTGGTACTTCTTCGACGGAAGCACGGGGTCGCCGGCGCTGTTGTACGCGTACGACGTCGCGTCCCGCTCGCCCAGCTCCGACTCGAGGTCACGGGGCACGACGTGGTGCAGTCCAAGTGGCTGGAACACGTTGGCCCGCATGTAGTCGACATAAGGGGTGCCGGTCGCCTCAGCCATGATCTGCCCCACCAGCCCGAACCCGTGGTTGGAGTAGGCCCGGTCGGTTTCGGCGCGGAAGGTCAGCGGAATCCCGTTCGCTCCTGCGAGCATCGCCCAGTGCACGTCGGGGTAGGTCAGATCATCCACATCTTTGCCGAGCATCGCCGCCGCCTTCTCCCCGTTGCCGCTGCGCAACAAGCCGGCGGTGTGGGTGAGCAGGTGACGCACGCGCATATCGGTGGCCCAATCCAGCGCCTCGGTCACATTGGCCTGGTAGCTGCCCTTGCTCAGGTAGGCAGGAGCGTTCGGGCCAAGGAACGAGGACTGGGAACTGCCGGGCTGCGGCCCAAACTTCCGCACCCCTTCCGTGAGGGCCGCCAGGTACTCGCCCGCGTCGTCCAACACGCCGTCACCGGAATGCACGATGGCCGGCGGCTGCTGAGGGTCCGAGCCCCACACGGGTGTCGCCGACGACGCATACAGGTGCCCGTCTATGTCAAGGGCGCCATCCTCGGCCAGCTGCAACGCGCCAATCGTCGTCAGAACCTTCGAGACGCTGCCGATCCGGGTCCGGTGCCAGGGCTGCATTGGAGTTTGGTCCTCCAGGTCGGCCAGCCCGTACGCCTTGGACAACACCAGACGTCCGTTCTTGGTCACGGCCACGGTCGCACCGGGAATCTTCTTGCTTTCCAGGTAGCCCATGACGATGTCGTCGATCTCCTTGGTGATCAGCGGTGAACCCGCTCCGGTTCCCGGCGCACTTGGCGCGACGAAGTTGTCCGGTGCGCCGTGTGCACCGAGGACACCGGCCGCGGTGACACCCGTCAGAACGAACCCAACGGCCGCCGACCGGCCCCGCCTCGTTCGACGCCTTCGAGGCACCTGACGTGTCGCGTGATTCATGATCGATCCTCCTATCTCGGCAAACACTGTCGAGAATGAGAGCAGCGAGCACGGCGAAACCTCACAAGAAAAATCAGGGCGATCCCGACGACCTACGGTTCTTTCGCGAGGACCGGCACGAGCTCGTCCGGATGAGTGAGCTGCGGACGATGGCCAACCGCTTCCCCCCTTCCCCATGATCATGAACACTTAGCCGTGCTATGGCACGGCTAAGTGTTCATGATCATGGGGAAGGGGGGTCAGGGCAGGTCGCGCAGTGCGTCCTCGATCCCCCGGTGGAAGGTCGGGTAGGCGTAGATCATGTGCCGCAACCGTTCGATCGGCACTTCCCCGTGAACCGCGACCGACAGCGCTCCCAGCACCTCGCCGCCGTTCGGGCCGGCCGAGGTACCGCCGACCAGGACACCGCGGCCGGCGTCGGCCACCAGCTTGATCACGCCGTCATTACCCGCCTTGTGAATCCAGCCACGTGCTGTCGAGGGCACCTGCGCCACACCCACCCGCACATCGATACCGGCTTCCCGGGCCTGAGCCTCGGTCATGCCCACAGCGCCGACCTCCGGATCGGTGAACGTCACCCGCGACAGCGCCCGGTAGTCGGCCGGTGGGCCGTCCTCGCCGAGGATGTCGCGCACGATGATCCCCGCCTGGTAGGTGGCGACGTGGGTGAACGCACCGTGCCCGGTGACGTCGCCAACGGCCCACAGCTGCTCCCCGGCCCTCAGGTGCTCATCGACGGTGACCGCCCGCGCCGACGGGTCGAGGCCAACCGTCTCCACCCCCAGAGATCCGAGGTCGACCCGCCGGCCCACGGATACCAGCAACCGCTGCACGGTACGCGACGAGCCGTCGGCCATGGTGACGGTGAACGCGGTGCCGTCATGGTGCACCGCGGAGACGCCACTAGACGTGTGTAGTGCGATACCGTCCGCCTCGAGCGCGGCATGTACCACCGCCGACGCCTCCGGTTCCTCGGGCGGCAACACCCGGTCAGCCGCCTCGACGACAACAACGTCCGATCCGAACCGGGCGAACGCCTGCGCCAGCTCCAGCCCGATGGCTCCGCCGCCGATCACCAGCAGCGATTCCGGGCGCTCGGTGGCCTCCAAGGCTTCCCGGTTGGTCCAGTACGGTGTGCCGGCTAGTCCGTCGATGGGTGGGATCGCCGGTGTGGTCCCCGTACCGAGTACTACCGCGCGCCGCGCTCGGTACGTGGTGCCGTCGACGGTCACCTGCCCCGGTCCGGCCAGCCGCCCCCAGCCGCGTACGAGCCGTCCACCCTTGTCGGTGAAGCGATCCGCCGCGATCTGGTCGTCCCAGTTGGTGGTGGCTTCTTCGCGGATCCGTTCGGCCACCGGTTTCCATGACGAGTCCACCTGGGCGTGCCCGGCCATGCCGTCGACCCGGCGTGCCTCGGCGAGCAGATCGGCCGCCCGGATCGCCATCTTGCTCGGGATACAGCCCCAGTACGGGCACTCGCCACCGACGAGGTTCCCTTCGACGCCGATGACGTCGAGCCCGGCGTCGGCCAGCGAACCGGCCACCATCTCGCCGCCTACCCCCATACCTACGACGATGACGTCTGCTTGTTCGGTCATGGCATGTCTCCTCGCTCTCGCCCCTGGTGGCGCGCGCTCACGATGTTTCCGATACCAGTGTCACGTCCGGCTGCCGTGATCGCCGGTGATTTCGGACGTCACATGCGTCGAAGTACCCCGATCACTCCGTGGTCATCAGCGCAACTGGGTGGCGAGCCGACCGGCCCTGAGGTCGGCGACGAAGGCGAGCACCATGGCCAGCATGCACGTCACGGCGAACAGTTCGACGCTCTCCTCGATGGGGCCGTCGACGACGAAGTAGTGCGCACGATCCTGGGTCATGCCTGGCGCCGGAGGGAACCGTCCGCCAAAGAACGCCCGGTCGATCACCGATCCGAGGTTCACGTACAGGCTGCCCAGATGGCGCAGGCCGGAGCTGATCGCGGCTAGGCCGTACAGCCCGACCGCGGCGACCAGGTAAGGGCGGGCCGACACCGACGCCCACGCGTGCCGGCCGTAGCGGATCACCGCGTACAGCGGCAGCACGGCCAGCGCGGCGAAATACGGCACGTCGGACACCATCTGGTATGGGAGGCCGAGTACATCAGCGCCGAAATGTAATCGGACGGCGCCACTGATGCCATGCCGGATGTCGCCGGCCTCCTCCACCAGCATCAACCCGAGCCCGATGGCGAGGATGAAGAAGAACGACGACGCACCCCGGTGCACCGTTCCAGCCAGCCGACCGCCCAGGTAGCCACTGAGCGCTACCACAACCGCCAGCATGATCCACTGGGTGACCTCGACGACGTGGTCGTTGAACAGGTACGTCCACATCGGCATCGGGATCCGGTCGCTGATGCCACCCACGTCGATGATGTCGACGGCGAGGAACACCAGCCAGGCCGTCAGGACGAAGGCAGCGACGGCCACGAGCAGCAACCCGGGGCGCAGCCGCAGCAACCAAGGCCATGGCGCAGGCTCCGGCGTGGCCGTGGGCCCGCCGAGCCCGGATGGCGGCGTGGTGAGATCCATCGTCTGATCACCGGTTCCGGTTGGCTGACCAGCCGCCGCTTCGGTGTCTGATGCCGCCTCGAGGTGTCCGCCCTGACCTGGCAACTCGGAGTCAGCATGATGCTCAAGCTGGCGCGGCATGCCAAGGAGCGTACATGATCCGTTCACCTGGAAGTCCACCCCCGGACTCCACAACGCCCGCTGCCCAAACCGGACCAGGATCCGCGCCGCGGATCCACCCGCCGGTCGCGCCGGCGACGTCGATGCCGTGGACACCCCCCGCCGGCCCGGCCACCCTGCGCTCGGCGCGTTAACCTGGCAGTACTCATGAGCAAACGACGAGCAGGCCGATACCGGCCCGGCGCGGAAGCACGCGGCACCACCTGGCCCGTGGCGGCTGTCGCGGCGGCCCTGACGCTCGGCGCCGCGGCCGTCCTCGCCGCCAGTTTCAGCCCACCCTCCGGCTCAGACGCCCCGCTCACCTTGCTCGACGGTCCGGCGCGGACCGGTTCCCCGAATGCCGACCCGTCACGCGATTCCACCCCGTCGCGGGGTGATGGCCGCAGCCCCCTTCAGCTCCCCGAGCCGACCGCCGACGCGACGATCGTCGGGCCCAGTGTCGACGGTCGCACTCAGCCGGTCCCGGTCGACCCGCCCGACTCGGCGGGGGGATCGTACGACGTCGTATCTGGCGAGGCCGCCCCGCCGGACGGCGACGGCGACGTCGTGCGTTACCTGGTCGAGGTCGAGGACGGCCTGCCGTTCGACGCTGAGGAGTTCGCCGCCGACGTCCATACGATCCTCAACGACGAGCGCGGCTGGGGGCGCGACGGCGTGGCTTTCGAGCGCGTCGATGACGGACCGGTGGAGTTCCGGGTGTCGCTGTCCAGTCCAGATCTCACCGATCAGCAGTGTTACCCGCTACTCACCCGCGGAGAGGTGTCTTGCTGGAACGGTGAGCGGGCGGTCATCAACGCCAAACGCTGGGGACTCGCGTCGCAGACCTATGGTGACGACATCCTGAGCTATCGCGAGTACCTGATCAACCACGAGGTCGGGCATGCCCTTGGCCACGGCCACGTGAGCTGCCCGGCCGACGGCCGCCCGGCTCCGGTGATGGTGCAGCAGACCAAGTCGCTCGAAGGCTGTGTCGCCAACCCGTGGCCGTACCCCTGACCCCTCGCGCACAGCGAGGTGCCGACCCAGCCGCGGCTCCGTCGACCCCGGGCCCACGGCCCAACCCGCAAACCTCACACCCCTCTATTTCTACGAATGTAGACAAACACTGCCCGTCGCCCGTAGCCTCCTGATCGTCGGTAGCCGTCAAGAGGTAGCGGGGTGTTATGAGCACGGTGGTCACGGTCACGGGCACAGTTCCATCCGACGGGATAGGCGTGTGCACGATCGGGGAGCACCTCGTGGCGCGACTCCCGGTCCGCCGACCCGAACGGGCCAGCGATACGTGGTTCTTCGAGCACGCGGTCAGCATCGAACTGCTCGGCGATCTCATGCTCGGCCGCCCGAACCGGGACGACGCGATCCTCGAGGCTTCCGGGGCGCACCGAGAACTCGAACGTTTCGCCGTGGCCGACGGGCGGCTCGTCGTCGAGATCACCACACCGGCCCAGGGCCGCGACCCGGCGGCGCTGCATACCCTGGCGGAGCGGACCGGGGTCCACATCGTCCTGGCCGCGCAGCCGACGAACCGAACGGACGTGCTGGTCGACGAGTTGCAACATGGCGTCGACGGGATCCGGGCCGGCGTGATCAGCCTGTCCGACGGCTCAGCACCGGAGGTGGCGTGGGAAGCGGCCGCCGCCACCGGCGCTCCCGTGCTCGCCGACATCGGCGGCGACCTCGACCGGGCGCGCTCGCTCATCCACACCGCCGACACATGCGGCATCGATCCCGCTCGCATCGCGGTCCGGGCGGCCCACGACCTGCTCGCCGGGCCGGACGGAGTCAAACCCGTACTCGACACCGGTGCTCACATCGTGTTCGACCGGCTGGGCCGGATCCCCTCGATCTACACGACGATCTCCGACCACGAGATCGCGGCCACGATCGCCGACCTGGTGTCGACTGGTCACGGCGACCGGATCCTCCTCGGCGCCGGGCTGGACCGCAAACACGCGTTCACCACCTTCGGCGGGAACGGCCTGCGGTTCCTGCCCCTGCAGTTCCTGCCCTACCTCACCCGCCTCGGAGTACCCGAGGACAATGCTCGCCGACTAGTAACCACGAACCCCGCCCGTTTCCTGGCCTGGACGGAGCCCATCGCATGATCACGTTCCCGGCCGACATCCCCAACCTATCCGGGAAGGTCCTCACCGTCACCGGACCAGCCGATCCCGAGACCCTCGGCGTGGTGTCGATGCATGAACACATCTTTCTCGACATCACCCGGCCAGAGCACAATCCCCGCCCCGGATACAACTCACCAGCGGCCCGCACCCCACTCACTCTGGACAATCTCGCCGACGTCCGCTCGGGCACCGGAAACATCGACAACGACCAGCTCGGGAACTTCGACGAGCAACTCGCCGAGATCCTCCCCTACCGGTATGCCGGCGGCGGCACCCTGGTCGACGTCACCAACATCGGCCTGGGCCGCGACCCGGCGGCGCTCCAGCGGATCAGCCAGGCGAGCGGCCTGCACATCGTGATGGGCTCCGGGTGGTACGAACGCAACTTCCATCCAGCCGACATGGACGATCTCACCGTCGACGACCTCACCGCGGTGATCGTGACGGACGTCGTCTCCGGCGCCGACGGAACCTCGGTCCGCGCCGGCATCATCGGCGAGGTCGGGGTCGAAGGACAACCGCTCACCACCAACGAACTCAAGAGTGTCCGCGCCAGCGGTCGGGCCGCCGCGATCACCGGCGCCCCCATAACCTTCCATCGCGGCGGCACCGGCGACGAACAGTTCGCCGTCCTCGACATCCTCGAAGAGGAGGGTGTCGACCTCCGGACCGTCGTGATGGGTCACGCCGGCACCCTGGGGCTGAACCTGGACTTCGCCCAGCGGCTGCTCGCCCGCGGGGTGTTCGTCGAGTTCGACTTCCTGGGCGCGCCGGGCAGTCCCTGGGGGACACTGTGGCCCTTCACCGACCTGAAGGTGGCCGAAGGCATCGCGAACCTCGTCGCCGCCGGCTACACCGACCAGATCGTCCTCGGCACTGACGTCTGCACCAAACTACAGCTCAAGCGCTACGGCGGGCACGGCTACACCTACCTGCTCGACCATTTCCTGCCCGCGCTCACCCGCCTCGGGGTCCCCGATGCGGCCACCCGCGCCTTCATGACCACCAACGCACAGCGTGCGCTGACGTTCAGCGAGGGTCGACGCTGACCAACACTCCCGTGGCATACATACGATGTGACGAGCCGAACCGGGGCCAACACGTGGTCAGGGTGATCCGCCGTTCGGTCGGCTCGGTGCTTCGCGGCTCGCCGGGCACCGGATCCACCACCCAACTATCGGTGATGTTGATCCGGTTGCCGTCCGAGTCGCCGTCGGGTGCGTCGTCCAACTCGTACACGTAGGTGCCATCCGCCATGATGATCTCGACGGTGTCGCCCACGTGGAGGTCGGGGAACTTGGCGAACGGCTCGCCATGCCCGGAGCGGTGCGCCGCCACGGCGAAGTTGCCCAACTCGCCAGGATGTGCGCTGTCCGGATAACGTCCAGGTCCATTGCGCAGGTCGTCGTCCTCCACACCCTGGACGATCACCCACTCCCAATCGTCGCCGAACCGCGGGATGCGGATGATCCCGTAAGCGTCGCCGATGTCGATCTCGTCGAGGTCGGCCACCTCGCTGCTGTCCAACTGTCCGCGCAGGTCGTTCTGTGCGGCCGCGGTCTGCAAGCCGGTGCCCCACAGGATGTAGACGACGAAGAGCAGCACCAACACACCCGCCGTCAGCAACATCTCGCCGATGAACCCCACCAGTAGGGCCACCGGGCCGCGCCTGGGAGCCGCAGGCCGTGCGCGTCTACGCCCCCGCTCCGCCTCTCGCTGCATGTCCCTGCCTTCCTCCGGTGCACCCACCCCGTCGCTGCATTCGCAACCGCCTGCTCAACGGCCGTCCGGCCGGCCGAGTTCCATGGTGGTGAATCCGGTGGCGTCGTCGATGCCGCGCACGAACACACCGTACTCTCGGCGCAGGGAATGCGTGGGCGATTCTTCGTCGTTTGCCCCATCGTCGCCTTGTCCACCGTCGGCCGAGAATCAGGAACACACATGCCGAAGACCGAGAGAATGACGTTCACCGGTGCTGGTGGGGAGGACCTCGCCGGCCGCCTCGACCTTCCAGATGGTCCGCCTCGTGCGGTGGCGCTGTTCGCGCACTGCTTCACCTGCGGCAAGGACGTCGTCGCCGCCTCCCGGATCTCTCGAGCGCTGACCGAGGCCGGACTCGCCGTGTTCCGGTTCGACTTCACCGGCCTGGGTGAGTCCGACGGCGAGTTCGCGAACGCCACGTTCAGCTCCAATGTCACCGACCTGATTCGAGCGGCGGACCACCTGCGCAGCGAGCTGGCCGCACCCAGCCTGCTGATCGGTCACTCTCTGGGTGGCGCGGCCGTGCTGGCGGCTGCCGCGAAGATCCCGGAGGCGGTGGCCGTCGTCACCATCGCCGCGCCGTCGGACCCGGCGCATGTGGTGAACCTGTTCGCCGACGACGTCGACGAGATCGAGGATGCTGGTATCGCCACCGTGCGCCTGGCCGGGCGCACGTTCCGGGTCCGCCGTGAGTTCCTCGCCGACATCGCCGCGCAGCCACAGGCCGAGCGCATCGCCGAGCTGGGCCGGGCTTTGCTGGTGCTCCACGCGCCCGGTGATCAACTGGTCGGAATCGACAACGCACGGGAGATCTTCGACGCCGCCCGGCATCCGAAGTCATTCGTCAGCCTCGACGACGCCGATCACCTGGTGTCCGACCCGGCCGACGCGGCGTACGCGGCCACCGTCATCGCCGGTTGGGCGGATCGCTACCTTCCGTCGGCTCCCCCCGTCGACGACACCGATACCGCCGATGGCATCGTCATCGTTTCGGAGACCGGCGACTCCCGGTACACACAGCGGATTCGGGCCGGTCGGCACCTCCTGATCGCCGACGAACCAACGTCGCTCGGCGGTGGCGATCACGGGCCGACGCCATACGACCTGCTGTTGGCCGCGCTCGGAACCTGCACGTCGATGACCATGCGGATGTACGCCGAACGCAAAGGGTGGCCGCTGCGGTCGGTGTCCGTCCGGCTGCGGCACAGCCGGATCCATGCCGAAGACTGCGCTCATTGCGAGACGACGGCGGGCAAGTTAGACCACATCCAGCGCGAGATCCACATCGAGGGTGATCTCGACGCCGAGCAGCGCGCCCGGTTGCTCACTATCGCCGACCGGTGCCCGGTGCATCGCACCCTCCACTCCGAGATCGTCGTCGACACCACCGAAGGGACCGACTGACCGGCGCTGAGCTCGCCGGAACCCGGCGACACTCCATCGGCCAGGACCTCATACCCTGGCGATGTGCACAAACCGGCCCGGGGCAGGGCACGCGTGGCACGTGGGCTGGTTATGTCCACGGCCTGTTTGATGCTGCCCACGGTGGCACACGTCGCTGCTGGTGGCGGGGTTCCGGCACAGCTCGAGTTCATGTTCGCGGCCGCCTTGCTCAGCGTGGCCTGTGTCGCGCTGGCCGACCGACGCCGCCATCCAGCCGAGATCGGCACCTTCCTGCTGCTGTCTCAAGCACCGTTGCACCTGCTGCTTAGCCTCGGCGGGCACAACCACCCGGCCACCGTCAGCACGGCCACCATGATCCTGGCGCACGTCGCCGCCGCAGCGGTGCTGACCGTCCTACTCTCCGGTATCGAGTCCGTCGTGTGGGCCTTCGCGGCCCTGTCGGCCACAGTCCTGTTCGACCGCCTGCGCGAGCTGTTCCAGCCATCGCCGATCGCCTCACCGGCCCGCCGGGTGCCGGCCGCACCGGATGGCGTGGGGTATCCCGCAACTCTCGCGGTCGCCACGTCCGCGCCTCGTCGTGGTCCGCCGTTGGCGCCGGCGCCGGCAACCCGCTAAGAGGTCACCCGACCTCTACGTCGCCGGTCCGCCGCGCAGTTTTCCCACCGCGGCCCGCGCTGCGGGCCGTCGCCGACACCCCATACAACAGGGACTTCCCATGACTGCTATTTCTGCCGCTGCCTGCCGCAGCCGGACCCGACGCCGCGCGACCGCGCTGGTCACCGGGTTGGCCGTGGCCGCCGCCACCATGATCACCGCGACCCCGGCCACCGCCCACAACGTCCTCATCGACACCATCCCCGACGACGGCTCGACGGTGACCAGCCAGCCCGACACCGTCGAACTCGTCTTCGACCAATACGTTCAAGACACGTTCGCCCAGGTGGCGGTCATCGACGCGGACGAGAACCCGTACCAGGTCGGCGAACCCGAGGTGGATTTCAGCACGGTCCGCCAAGACGTCGGCGACCTTCCTGACGGCGACTACACCGTCTCCTACCGGGTCATCTCCGCCGACGGCCACCCCGTGAGTGGAACGTTCACCTTCACCCTCGCCGCCGGAGGCGACACCGCCGAAGACGACACCGCCGTGAGCGACGACGACACCGCCGTGAGCGACGACGACACCGCCGTGAGCGACGACGACATCGACGACGCGACGAACGATAACGAGGCGACACCCGCCGAAGAGGCGACCGAGGAGACGCCCGATGCCGACACCACCCCAGCGGCCGACGACTCCGGCAGCGGTCCTGGCGCACTCGTGGCCGCCTTGGTGATCGTCGCGATCGTGGCCATCGCCGGTGTTGTCCTGGCTCTGCGCCGACGTGCTCGACCGGCCGGGCCGGACCGCCCCGGTGACGACGACACCCCGGCGGCGGGAGAGACTGGAACGCGATGACCGCGACCTTGCCCACCACCCCGCCGTCCACCCGGCGGTGGGGTGCCGCGGCTGTCGCCGCCGCGCTGCTCACCCTGGTCCTGGCGCTGACCTTCGGTGGTGGTGGTGCCAACCTGGCCGTTCCCGGACTGGGCGATCCTGGGGAGGGCACCCGCTGGGGGCTGCCGGTCGCCAAGGCCATGATGAACGGCGCCGCCGCGGTGACCATCGGGTTGATCGGCCTGGCCGTGATCCTGCCGGTGCGCCGCGGCGAACTGGGCGGCGACGCGCTGCGCGCGCTGCGCGGAGCGTCGTGGAGCGCACTCGTCTGGGCAGTGGCCGCCGCGGCCGTGCACCTGTTGACTCTGTCCGACCTGATCGGCCAGCCACTCCCCGAGGCGCTCGGCGGCGAGGGTTTCCGCTCGTATACGGCGAGTGTGGCGCAGGGGCAGGCATACGCGGCCGTCGTGGTGCTGGCGCTGGCGCTCATTCCAGCTGCCCGGTTGACGTTGGGGCACGGCGGCGCGATCGCGCTGCTGTGTCTGGCCGCGGCCACGATCGCTCCACCGACCCTGGTTGGGCATTCGTCGAGCGGCGACTACCACCACTCGGCCACTACTTCGATCTTGATCCACGTCGTGGCGATGGCGTTCTGGGTGGGCGGATTGGCCGCGGTCTCGTGGTACGCGGGACAACGGGGCCGGGAGCTACCGCGCGTGGCCCGGACGTTCTCGGCGGTAGCGCTGGGCTGCTTCTTCCTGGTCGCCGCCAGCGGCGTGCTCAACGCCTGGGTGCGGATGAGTTCGCTGGCCGAGTTGTTCACCACCGAATATGGGCTGTTGCTGCTGGGCAAGGTGGCCGCGCTGGTGGCACTGGGGTGCTTGGGCCAGGCCCACCGGCGGCGTACGCTGCGGGCGCTCGAGGCCGGCCGGCCGGGCCGGTTTCGCCGGCTGGCCGCCGGTGAGATCGTCGTCATGGGTACCGCCTTGGGTCTCGGCGTGGCGCTGAGCCGCACCGAGCCGCCCGTGCCGGATGTGGTGCCCGACCTGACGCCGGTGCGCGACCTGATCGGCTTCCCGGTCCCACCGGAATTCACGTTCTCCCGGTTGTTCACCGAGTTCTATCCGGACGCCTTGTTCGCCATCGGCTGCCTGGCCGCGGTGCTGCTGTACCTGGGTGGTGTGCTCAGGTTGCGGCGTCGGGGCGATACCTGGCCCATCGGCAGGGTGGTGGCCTGGCTGCTCGGAGTGGGTTCGGTGGCATTCGTCGAACTGTCCGGGGTGATGACCTACAGCATGACGATGCTGTCGGTGCACATGGCGCAGCATATGACACTGATGATGGTCAGCCCGGTGCTCTTGGTTCTCGGTGGCCCCGTCACCCTCGCGCTGCGGGCTATCGCTCCGGCGCGGCGGGGGGAGACCGGCCTCCGGGAACTGATCGTGGCGGCGGTGCAGAGCCGGGTGGCCCGGGTGCTGACCCATCCACTCGTGGCCTTGGCGTTGTTCGTCTCAGGTTCGTTCATGATGTACTTCACCGGCCTGTTCGAGAGCGCGATGCGCAATCACACCGGGCACATGCTGATGAGCCTGCATTTCCTCGCCGTGGGCTACATCTTCTACGAGATGCTGATCGGCATCGACCCGTTGCCCAAGCGCCCGCCGTTTCCGGCCCGGATCGTCCTGCAGCTGCTGGCGATGGTGTTCCACGCACTATTCGGGCTGGCCATGATGGAGTCCGCCCGGCTGATCGCCGGCTCGTACTACCGGCAGTTGGCCACGGAGATCGCCTGGCTGCCGGATCCACTGGATGATCAGATCCTCGCGGGGCAGATCACGTGGGGTTTCGGCGAGATCCCGGCCGTCGTGATCATCGCGGTCATTTTCGTGCAGTGGTTCCGGTCCGACGAACGGGAGGCTCGCCGGTTCGACCGCAAAGAGTCGAAGGCGGAGGCGGAACGGCAGGCCTACAACGCCTACCTGGAACGGTTGAACGCCCGGGCCGAGCGGCATTCCGGCTCGGGTAGGTCCTGAGCCGGCGCCGCGGATCGCGGTAGCTACCCGGTGGGTGGCACCGCGGTTCGAGCCCAGCTAGCTGGTCACCGCGTGCAGCATCGTCCGGATCTTCACGCGTAGTTGGTCCACCGTCAATCCGCGCCGCCCTGCCCCGGCGATCTCGTCGAACAGAAGCCCGTCCAGGTACGCACTGAAGTCGTACGCTTTGTCTTCGGCGTCGTCTACGCCGGCAGCGATGAGCTGATCGGCCACGATCGCCCGCACCTGGGCACCGGCCGCGACGAGGCGTTCACGCACCTGAGGACGGCGGGACGCCTCCAGGGTCAGCTCGTACCGGGCGAGCTGGCGGCTCCGGTCGACGGTCAGCCACTGATGCACGATTTCCGCGGTCACCGCGGCCAACGAGTCGAGGTCTCCTCCCGGGCTAGGTGGCCGTTGTGATTGATCGACCTCGACCAGCCGCTCGACCATGGCTTCCAGCATGGCTTCCCTGGTGCGGAAGTAATACGACGTGGAGCCTTCGGGGAGGCCCGCGGCCCGGTCGACGGCTCGATGAGTCAGGCCGCGCATGCCTTCACGGGCGAGTGTGGTGATGGCGACGTCGGCGATGTCGGTCCGACGAGACATACGTCACCCCTTTCTTCGACGTCGGTAACACTACCCAAGCTGACTCTACTTCTGTAGAGTCCTCTACATCAGTAGAGGGCGAATAAGGAGCAACCATGAAAGCGATCGTCGTGGGCGGCGGGATCGGTGGCCTGGCCACCGCGATAGCCCTATCGCAGGACGGGTGGACCGTCGAGGTCCTCGAGCGGGCCGCTCAGTTCACCGAGGTCGGAGCCGGGCTGTCGTTGTGGCCGAACGCACTACGGGCCCTCGACGCTCTTGGGGTGAAACATGACATCGAACAACGCGCACTCCGTGGGGTACAGGCCGGGATCCGGCACCCATCGGGCAGATGGCTCTCCCGAACCGACACCGCTGAGCTGGAACGACGCTACGGCCGACTAGCGATGATCCACCGCGCCGACCTTCTGAGCGTCCTGCGCGACGCCGCTCCAGCGGACTCACTCCGCCCGGGTGTGAGCGTCCACCGAGTCACCCGTAACGGCCTCGTCGAACACTCCAACGGCACATCCAAGGCCGACGTGGTGATCGGCGCCGATGGGATCCACAGCGCCGTGCGCCGGTCGATCTGGCCGGACGCGCCAGCACCGCACTACGTCGGCTACACCGCATGGCGAATGGTCACCAAGCCGATAGCCGTCACCGAGGAAGGCGAGACGTGGGGCCGCGGACAGCGCTTCGGTTATGCCCAACTGCCCGACGGTCGGGTGTACTGCTTCGCCACCGCCAACACCGCCGAAGGAACCGCCGGCAGCAGCCTGGCAGAGCTACGGCGGCGGTTCGGGTCATGGCACGACCCCATCCCGGCACTGCTGGACGCCACTGACGAGTCCGCGGTACTCAACCACGACATCTACGAGCTACCGCGCCTGAGCACATACGTCATGGACCGAGTTATTCTCGTCGGCGATGCCGCACACGCGATGACCCCCAACCTGGGCCAGGGCGCCTGCCAAGCCATCGAAGACGCCGTCGCCCTGCCCGCCGCCCTGCGCACCAACCAACTCGCAGCGTACGACCGCGCACGCCGCGCCCGCACTCAGATGATCGCTCAGCGGGCACACCGGATCGGTCGGCTCGGGCAGTTGTCGTCGCCTCCCGCCGTTGCACTGCGGAACTCGGCTATGCGCATCACACCGTCGAGTTCCCTTCTCCGTTCACTCGATCCGGTGCTGAGCTGGACCCCCGACGGGGCCAACACGTAGGCCGCCGCCGAGTACGACGATGAACGACACCAGTGCCAGGAGGGCCGCGTCAGTGAGCCAGCTGGTAACCAGCCTCGCTGACCGCGGCATCGATCGCGGCGCGCTCAACCGGCTCATCGCTGGTGACGGTGAGCCGGCCGGTCGCGAGATCGACGTCGACGTCGGAGACACCGGCCACCTCGCTCACCTCTTCGGCAACCGAGGAGACACAGTGGCCGCAGGTCATACCCTGCACAATGAAGGTGGCAGTATTCAACGCAGTACCTTTCATCATCAACGTGAGGAGCGCCGACGCGGCCCACACGAGCCCGCCGGCAGACGCCGGGTCAGGAACGGACCAGGCGCCCGATCGCGTCAGCGGCCTCTTTGACCTTGGCGTCGAGCTCCTCGCCGCCTTGGTTGGCCGCCTCCACCATGCAGTGCTGCATGTGGTCGGTGAGCAGGCCGAGCGCCACCGCATCGAGGGCCTTCTTGGCCGCCGACACCTGAGTCAGGATGTCGATGCAGTACGCCTCGGACTCCACCATGCGCTGCAGGCCGCGGATCTGCCCTTCAACCCGCCGCAACCGAGCCAACAGCTCGTTGGAGTCACTGATGTATCCGACCATGGCACTCGCCCCTTCATGTTCACCTCCCTACACCTTACCCCCCTACCGTATAAATGTGAACATCGGTGACTGATTTCGATCCGCGCCGCCAGGTACGTTAGAATCTTCACGCTTCACCAGGACAGGTAGCTCAGTTGGTAGAGCGTCCGCCTGAAAAGCGGAAGGTCGCCGGATCGATGCCGGCCCTGTCCACCGTCTGGCCAGCGGCAATACTGTCGCTGGCCAGCTGTCGTTTACCCCCAGTGCCCGCCATTCACCTGCCGTTATTGCACGCAGGATGCACGCGGACCACCGTGAGATGTGGCCTAGAAGGGTGAGCTGCGCGCGCCCATCCGAACGCGGCGCCGTGGCACCTTGATTCCTCGAACTCCTGAAGGCCTAACGAATCGGCCGCCCTTTTGAGTCCGAGTTCCGGACATGTGATCTTCAAAGCGGCCCCGCCGGGAGCTGGAACCTCCGCGACGGGGCCTGGACCGAACCTACACAGGAGGTTCAGCCGTGGAACCCAACCTACACACTGTCACGATCTCCGGTGACGGTGATCACGTCTACACCTGCACAGCGATCCGAGACGGGAATCGCTGGCTCGTCCACCGCACTGAGCGCCCTCGCGTTGACGTTCATGCCCGGCTGCTCGCCCGAGCCGCACGACTGGCCCGGCACGCGCTGGCCTCGGCGCTCGATGTCGATCCCGCCCGGATCTCCGTGCATGTTCATCCGGTCCTGCCCCACCCGGTGCAGGAGCATCTGAGGCGGGCATTCCGGCTACGTCACGCTTCGGCCACCTGCACTCGCCGTGCGGCCGCTGAGTACCGGGCCGCTGCTCATCGCCTGGTCGACTACGGATTGTCGCTGCGGGACATCGGCACCATCCTCGGCATCTCCCACCAGCGTGTGCACCAGCTCATCACAAGCGCGGCCGGTGGCGGTGACACACGATGACGGAGGACCAGCTTCGCGCCGCCGTCGAACGCATCGGCGAGGCAGCAACCGACGTACACAACGCGCTGGCCGTTCTCGACCGCCAGATCATGCGCCTTGAGGTCGCGCTGTCACAGGATGGCGGTGACCAGCCATGACCAGGGAGCAACGAAGCAGGGTAGAGCCGTTCAAACCCGACGATGTACCGGGGTATCTGTATCGGCAGGTGGCCGATCACATCGAAGCCCGCATCCGCGCTGGTGAACTACCGCACCGCTGTCGGCTGCCGGGTGAGCGTGACCTCGCCGTCGAATACGGCGTGTCCGTCGGCACCATCCGGCGCGCCACCCGAGCCTTACGAGACCGGGGAATGGTCGCGACGCTTGCAGCGAAAGGCAGCTACGTCACCGCCATCTCACGGTCGAGCGGCGGCGGTTGATAGAGCTGTTGCCAGTCTGAGCCGTTCCCCTCATAGCTGCCATCCGTAGGCCGAAGCGAAGCGGGTCAAGGGTGATCGCAGATCATCACGAAGTGACGCGAGCGTGCGAGCGCCCTTGACGTGCGCAGCGTAGGCCGAAGAATGGTCGCGACGAGGGGAACGGTGAACCACACCTGTGCCGACCAGGGTGGGCCAGCGGTCGGCATCGTCCGTGGCCGGTTTGGGGGGCGTAGAGGTTGCTCGCGTGCGGTTGGTCGGGCAGGCCCGAAGGCGCGGGGCTCAGCGAAGGGACCGGCCGCCAGGCCGCACGCCCGGAGCGAGCCCAAGCCGGAGGGGCCAGCGGCGAGCGCACGCGAGCCGCGTGGTCCCCTTGATCTCATAGAGGTCAACTCGGCAACTGGCGGGCTCGGAGAAGTGCGGGAACGCGACTTTGAGCGGCGACCCAGCGCCCGGCATCTGTGCTGATCCAGCCGATTAGCGTGATGATGTCTTGGTGGTCGCGGTTCAGGTCGCGGTTGTGGATAGGCTCGTGGTGGGCCACCCGATTGCGTAGACGGTTCAGGTGGCGGATGCGCTTTTCTACGCGGGCGCGCGACTGAGGTTGAAGATGTGGGAAGGCATGCCGTAGATGGTGGGTCCACAGGCTGGATTCGTACCGTTTGGTAAGCAGGTATCGCCAGAACCCGAAAGATAGCTCCGCGACGACGCGGCCGGGGGTCTCGTCGCGTCCGAGCTGCCTGACTCGCTCTCTCGCTTGGACGATCTGGATGTGCCGTTCAGGCGCGAGGACACGTCGCGGGTCCCGGTACCATGATCCTGGTCGTTGGCCGTGCCAGTTCTCGAGCTGGGCGACGAGGGCGTTGCGGAGTATCACCTCGAGCCCCGCCAACACTTCGTACATCGCGCCGGAAACGGATGTGTTCCACTCGTAGAGCTTGATCGCGCCCGGCAGGTCGTGGGTGGAATCACGGTACGGTCTGAGTCGTTCAGACGATAACAACGGCACCAGCTCGCCGAGGTTGACCTCGTTGGTTTCGTTGGCCACGATCGCCACCTTTGCGTATACTCGTTCTTGAACACCCCGGTGGGCCTCTGCTTCGGCATGTCCCCGGGGTTATTGCTTTCCAGGATCAGGTCGCGTGACCCTACCTCAACCCAACGGCGAGGTCGCCCATAGAGACGATGACACTGGCAGGGTCCTGGCTGCTGAGGCGCTCGCATTTGCCGGGCTTGTTCGCGTAACCAATGGGCACAATGCCTGCCGCGTGGGCAGCGATGATGTCGGATGGTGAGTCGCCGACGAACACGGTACTAGAAGGCTCTGCGTCTAGTTGATCGAGCGCCGCAAGTAGTAAATCTGGCTGGGGTTTGAGTCTGGCGGCGTTTTCGGGTGTGCGGGCAGCCACGATGTCGATATGCGGAGCGAGTTGGTGGGCACCTAGGTAGGCGTGGATGGCGTTCTCAGCGTTGTTACTGACGATGCCGACTCGTCGGCCGGTGCGTACGGCAGCATAGATGGTCTCGATCGCTCCGGGCGTGTGCGTGGCGGTATGGATAGCGGTGTGCTCAGCGGTGGTGAGGGCCACTTCGATCTTGCGAGCAGTAGCGTGATCGAGGGTTTGAGCATGGTAGAGCACAGCCATAGGGTCAGTGCTGGCCTCGATCTCAGGCGGCGGGGCGGCAGGCAGGAGACGGCGTAGCTCGTCGGCGAGCTTGGCAGTGTCGACGGTGGCGAAGACCGAACAGACGGGGCCGTCGAAGTCGAGCAGCACACAGCGGGACTCGGAAAGCAGGGCGTGCAGCGATGTGTCGGTGGACTTCACAGGGCACGCTCTCGGGACATGGTGTTCCAGATGCTGTCGAACCACTCACGGGCCTGCGCGACGTGCTGTGTATCCGGCGCGTTTGGGTCATCGGTGGCGGATTGGTGGAAAAGTACGGCGTCCTTGCCGCCGAGGTCGTACATCTCAACAGCCCCAGCGTCGGTTTCAATGGTGCGGGCGTAGATGGGGTAGAACCCGAAGAACATCTCCTCATCGTTGAGTAGGTACAGCTTGAACAGCGGCGTCAAAGCGTGCGTTCGGACCTGTACCGATGCCTCACTGATGAGCCCGAGTTCGTCCAATTCGCCTATAGCGTCGGCCATCGCGCCAACATGGCGGCTGAACAGCGTGTCGATTCGGCGACGATAGGCGGGCTCGTCGTGCTGATCGTCCACGCGCACAGGCAACGCCCATGGCGTGGACGTGTCCGGCACCAGGACCCGGATAGTCACAGTCTGCGGCGTAATACGACCGGCCCGGATCTTGTCAAGTGGCTCCTGTATCGCGCCTTGCAGCGTCTCACCGGATAAGCCCGCGAAGTCAATGGCCACGTGATCGCGTTCAAAGGCCTGCTCGACATAGGGCCGCAGGCCCACCGGCTTCTCGGTGCGCTGGCGCACAAATACGCCGCTGCCGTGACGGGAGACGATGAGATTCTCTTCCCTGAGCAGGCGCAGGGCTTGTTGAACGGTCATCCGCGCTACGCCGTACTGCTTGGCCAGCTCCTTACCCGAGGGCAACTTGTCGCCCGGACTGAACTTCTTGGTCAAGATCGCGGCACGTAGCGCATTAGCGACCTGCACATAGGGCGGTCGCGAATCATCGGGGTCGAGGCTCATGCCCACACGGTACAGGCTGCCTAGAAGAGCTAGCTACCCATGCTCCTGACTGCACCGTTAACCCTCAGCGCTGCCAGCATCTGCCCAAAGCTCTTGACTTATCTAAGTTGCCTAGGCATGCTGGTCATGTGTTTGGAGATGCCAAGACACATACACGGAGCCGAGGAGGCACACGTCATGGCGTTGCAGGGAGCTATCCCGGTGGAGTTTGGTGCGGTGTTTCCGCATGGTGCGTTTGTGATCGGTGAGGTCACACCCGAAGCCGACTTCGATCAGTCGACGAGGGACAACCGGGTGCAGAAGCGGGACAAGGTCAGCGGTTTGCCGGTGTGGCAGGTGCCGGTGATGGATGCCGACCCGGAGGCGCGTAAGGGGCAGCGTGAGTTGACGGTGAAGATCGCGGCTGAGGTTCAGCCGGTGCCGCCGGAGATCTTGAACGGGACACCGTTTCGCCCGGTGGAGTTTGAGGGGCTGGCGGTGGTGCCGTATGTGGACACCAACGGCCCACGTGCACGGCAGGCGTACTCGTTCCGGGCGTCGGGGATGCGTAAACCCGGAAACAAGCCAGCGGCGAAGGATGCGGCTGCGCGGGATGCGGCCTGACACACAGAGACCGGCGCGGGGATCAGACCGGCTACCAACCTTTGATCCCCGCGCCTTCCAATACCCCCAGCTTGGAGGGAATCGGCATGTCCAACCCTACCCACGACCATGCCCGGACCGAGCCGCTGTTCACCTTCGGTGTCAGCAACGGCGACACAAGGCCGGGGCTGTTGTTTCCCTGTGCCGGCTGCCACGCCCTGACCGTGCCCGAGCCCGGCGAATCGTGCGCTGACTGCGCCGAACCATCAGCGCGCCCGGCCCGAGCCGGCCGACGTTCCAACCGTTCGGCGCCTGCCCGCGCCGCTACTGGCCGCAAGGGCGGTGGTCTGTGATGGGTGCCCACTACGCGAATGACCCGGCGCACGGGGATGAGTACTACACCCCACGCCGTCCCGGTGATGACGACCCGCTGCTGGTCTCGGTGGTCAAGATCGTGTTCATGCTGGCCGCGGTACCGTTCGTGCTGCTGTGGCGGCACCCTGTCGCGACCCCAGTGATCGTGCTCGGCGGGTGGCTGCTGCTGTTTCACGGTGTCGCGTTCACCATCGTGTCCCTGGCGGTGATCGCGGGGCTGGTGGCCTGGTACTGGCGTGCTCCGGACAGCTTTGAACGGTTCGTGGTGCACCCGGCGCGTGGCCGGTGGCGACGCTGGCGCACCTACGGCCGGGGCTGGTCGTCGGCCATGCACATGTGTGGCCTGGCCAAAGGGTGGGGCGCGAAACAGTACGCCCCGCACGTGATCACCGTGCGCCGTGATCCCCATGTTGATCATGTCCGGGTGAAACTGCTCCCCGGACAGACCAGCGGCGATTTCGCCGCCAGTGCTGACGCGCTCGCGGCCACCTTCGGTGCGTTGTCGTGCCGGGTCGAGCAGGAGAAACCCGGCGTGGTGTGGTTGCGGTTCGTCCACGCCGACGCGCTGCACGAACCGGTCCCGCCGCTGGAACCGGATGATCCGGTCGCGCTCGATGCGCTCACTCTCGGTACCACCGACACCGGTACCCCGTGGCAACTCGCCCTACCCGGCACGCATGTTCTCGTGGCTGGTGCGACGAATTCGGGGAAGGGGTCGGTGATCTGGTCCACCATCTGCGCGCTGGCCCCGGCGGTGCGGGACGGGTGGGTGCAGGTGTGGGCGGTTGATCCGAAAGGCGGCATCGAACTGGCCCCCGGCGCGGGCATGTTCGCTCGTTTCGCCCACGAACCCGAACCCATGGTGCAGCTCGTGGAACAGGCTGCCGAGCTGATCCGGACCCGCGCCGATGCCATGCGCGGCAACACCCGGCAACATACCCCGACCACGGCTGATCCGTTCGTGGTGCTCATCATCGACGAGTTGGCGTTCCTCACCGCGTACATGCCGGACCGGGCGTTGACGAAACGTCTCGCGTCGGCGCTGTCGGTGGTGCTGTCCCAGGGCCGCGCTGCCGGGCTGTGCGTGCTCGCAGCGGTGCAAGACCCACGTAAAGAGATCGTGAACATGCGCGACCTCTTCCCCACCCGCATCGCACTCAGGATGACCGAGGCCGATCAGGTGGACATGGTCCTTGGGGATGGCACCCACCACCGCGGCGCCCACTGCGAACGCATACCCGAACACTCCCCAGGTGTCGGCTACGTCGCCGTCGATGGGCGCGCCGAACCCGTCCGAGTCCGCGCGGCCTACCTCGCAGACGAGGACATCACCACCCTGTGCCACCGGTTCGCACCCCACCGGTCCACCACGAGGGCATCAAGTGGCCCGGTGGTGCGGGCCATCTCGACCGAGGCAGAGGCGGCGTGATGAGCATCCACATCGATCACGACCGGATGATCAGCGACACGACGAAACACGGCGCGTGGCGGCTGCCGGTGGGCCGCGACGTGTGGGAAGTGTCGTGGCTGCCTGGTCGGCTGCTGGACCGCGACACCGCCACCACGGCCATGACCCTCGCCGAGATCGTCGCGACCCGCACCGCCGATAACGGCCTACACCACGACGACCCAGCCTGGGCACTGATCGACGCTCTCGCCAGCGAACTCGGCCTCACCGGACCCGCCGCTGTGACCCGCCTCGGAGTGTGACCCCGTGACTCTGCCTCGCCTGGATGATGACACCGTACGCGGGCTCGCGGTCGCGGAGCGGGTGTGTGTGCGCCCGATCCTGTCGCGGTTGACCGACACCGAAACCGGCGACACCCGCACCGTGCTGATCCCGTGCGGGGCCACCCGCGAAACCGTCTGCCCGTCCTGCGCCGACAAGGCACGCCGGCTACGGATGCAGCAATGCCGCGAAGGGTGGCACCTCACCCAAGAACCCACCACCAACCCAGACGAAGACGACGACGGCCAGAACGACGACGAGGATGGTGGCGACAGGACAGACCGGGATGGAGGGGTGCGTCGGGTCCGCTCCACCCGCCGCCGCGACGACGCCGACGACCTACCCCGCCCACCACGACAGCACACCACCCTCGGCCGGGTCTTCGACACACCGGACGGGAAGACCTACCGCCCGTCGATGTTCCTCACCCTCACCATGGGCTCGTACGGGCGGGTGACCCGTGACGGGGTGCCGGTGGACCCTGCGACGTATGACTACCGCCGGGCGGCGTTGGATGCGTTGCACTTCCCGAAACTCATTGACCGGTTCTGGCAGAACCTTCGTCGGGCGACGGGGTACAAAGTGCAGTACTTCGCTACCGTCGAACCACAACGCCGCCTCGCACCCCACCTGCATGCCGCTGTTCGGGGGACGTTCCCGCGTGCCCTCATCCGGCAAGTCGTCGCGGCCACCTACCGCCAGCTCTGGTGGCCCCGACACGACGAACCGGTCTACGACGGCGACCACCTGCCGGTGTGGGACGAGGACACGGGCGGATACTGCGACCCCGGCACCGGGCAGGCACTCCCGACGTGGGATGAGGCCCTCGACCAGCTCGACGCCGACCCCGACGCCGAACCGGCGCACGTGGTCCGCTTCGGTACCCAGATCGACATGCAAGGCATCCTCGCCAGGACTCCTGCGGCTGACCGGCGCGTGGGTTACCTCACCAAATACCTGACTAAGGTCCTCGCCGACGACCTCAACGACGATGGCGAGGTCTCGGCGGCTCGGCAGGCGCATATCGATCGGATCGCCGACGAGGTTCGTTGGCTGCCGTGTGCGCCGACGTGTGCGAACTGGCTCCGATTCGGTGTCCAGCCCAAAAACACCCGCCCCGGCCTGGTACCAGGGCTGTGCCGGTCTAAGGCCCACGACCGGGACCATCTCGGCCTCGGTGGGCGTCGTGTCCTGGTGTCGCGTAAATGGACTGGTAAGACGTTGACCGAACACAAGGCCGACCGCGCCGCCATCGTCCGCACCGTCCTCGAAGACGCCGGCATCGACATGGACGACCACGACCAGTTTTCGGCAACCGCCACCAGGCCAGACGGCACACCCCGCTACGTCTGGGCCCCGGTCAAACCCGGCGACACCGATGCCCCGTCCTACCTGCGGCTCATCGCCGCTGCCATCCGCACCCGACAACGCTGGCGCACCCAATACGAACACGCCAAACAACGCGCCGGACCCTGCGGCCCGGATCTTTCGGCAACCATCTCGGGTGCCGCCTCGGCGGCATAGTCATGAAAGATGTGATGACCTTGGAACGCCTACTCACCGTGGACGAGGCCGCCGAACTGCTGGGAACGTCGGCGCGCTTCCCTCGCCGCTTGATCGCTGAACGTCGCATCCGGTTCGTCAAGCTCGGTCACCACGTGCGGATTCCATCATCGGCCCTCGCCGAGTACATTGCCGCCGTCACGGTCGAACCTGTCGAGGTCAAGTGGCGTGCTGGCCGGGTGGTCGTCTGATGGCGCGGCGTCGGTTCGGCATGGTGCGCAGGCTGCCATCGGGGCGCTACCAGGCCTCATTCATCGGCCCGAACGGCCGACGACAGTATGCACCGGACACGTTTCGCACGAAGACCGATGCTGACCGCTGGCTGGCGCGTGTGGAGGCGGACATCAGCCGTGGTCAGTGGCTAGATGAACAGCTCGGGCGACAGACGCTCGGCGAGTACGCCGAAGCATATCTAAATGACAATCCCGACGTTGGCCCTCGATGGGCCGAAACGTGTCGGCGGAACGTGCGTCTACACATGGATTCGCTGCTTGATCTCCCATTGATCGCAATCACTCCACCGGTTGTGCGTTCCTGGTATGCCAAAGCTCTCAGGGGTACGGGTGGTCGTACGTCCATTGCGCAGTCCTACCGATTCCTGCGCGCAGTCATGAACGCTGCCGTCCGAGATGACGCGATCGCACGTAACCCCTGCCAGATCCCGGGCGCAGGCGGAACTAAAGCAAAGGAGCGCAATATTGCGACCCCGGAACAGGTAGCCGACCTGATCAGGGGCATCACGCCCCGCTATCGGGCGGCCGTCGTCCTCGCCGCGTGGTGTGGTCTTCGACGTGGTGAGGTATGTAGCTTGCGCTGCGCGGACGTCAACCTTGACAAGGGCACTGTGTGGGTGCGAACGAACCGCGTTGAACTACTCGAATCCTCCGCCGCCTTCGACAAAGAACCCAAGACCGAGGCAGGCAAACGCGAGATCTCCGTGCCTCCTCACGTGCTGGTGTTTCTGATCGAGCACGCGAAGGAATGGGCCGGAACGGAGTACTTCTTTATCGGCCGGGACGGTGCGCGCATGCGGGGCAACGCCGTCTATCAAGCCTTCGTCCGTGTACGCAAGAAGGTCGGCGTCGACATCGCCTTTCACGATCTGCGCCACACGGGTCAAAGCCTAGCCGCTGCGGCCGGTGCGACTCTCGCAGACCTGAAGAAGCGGCTCGGACACTCGTCCTCCGCTGCGGCGAATCGCTACCTTCACGCACTCGATGGGCGGGACGCCGAGGTAGCGAAGGCGCTCAGCGACCTGGCGGCACGCTCCAGTGATGTCCGGTCGCTTGCACGGGACGAACGAGAATAGAGGCGTCCCCATGTTGCACGCTCGCTGCACGCGTCGTCGTTGGAGCCTGTTTGACCAGGCCTTTTGCCTACGCCTGAAAAGCGGAAGGTCGCCGGATCGATGCCGGCCCTGTCCACCACCTGACCAGCGACTCCACCGTCGCTGGTATTACCGACACCACGCACCCCTGACCAACGTCCCACCCACCCCACGTTGTGCACCTGATCTCCGTTTTGTCACCTGATCTTTTTCTCAGGGACGATCAGGTGTACGAACGGCGCGTGACGGCGCGGCGTGATGCATCTGATCTCGTCTTAGAGTGTGGACGCGTGGCGATCAGATGCATGGACGGGGCTTGTCGGTTGGTTGATGCATCTGATCATCAGACTTAGCGTCGACCGCTTCATGCAACGACGGCGATGACGTGCATGCCCTCGCCAGGTCTCTGACAGCTTTCTCCGTCAGACCGGCTACCGATCAGATGCACGACACGGTCCTGAAAGCGGTTGTCGTGCATCTGATCGCCGGGGCGTCCGCATTGTGGGGGCGATCAGATGCGTACTACCGCACGCCGACACTGGCAGTCGCCACCACCATGCATCTGATCGCCCCCACAAGAACGATCAGGTGACAAAACGGAGATCAGGTGCACAACGGGGTGGGCGGCAGACGCCGGGTTGGCAGACGTCGGCTATTCGGCCCTCTCCACCACCTGATCCCCGGCTGCTGACACCAGCCGCGCCGCCAGCACCCGACACCGTTGCCCGAGTTCAGCGGGGTCGAGCACCTCGAACCCGTGCCCGAGCAGCACCACGTGCATGAGCACGAAGTCGAGGTTGTCGGCACCCGAGCGCACCTCGCAGCTCCCGCTCCCTCGCGGTTCGACCACGGCCGCCGCGGGCGGAATCTGGGCGCGCACCGTCTCGGCCGGAGCATGCACGAGGAAACGTGCCTGGTGCTGATAGACCCGGTTCGCCACACTCTCCTGTACATAGGCTGCCGCGTCGGGTGCCGGTCGGGGCTTGAAACGCCAGGTACGTGCGGTCACGTCGGTCATCCGGTCGACCCGGAAGCTTCGCCAGTCGGCGCGGTCGAGATCGTAGGCGAACAGGTACCAACGCCGGCCCAGCGCAACGAGCCGGTAAGGCTCAACTCGCCTCTGTTCCGACGCCGCCGACGACGGGTAACCGAAGCCGACCTCGACCTCGTCATGACGAGCTCTGGCCAGCGTCATCAGCACGTCGGAATCGACCGGCGCCCAGGCCGAACCGAACGTCTCCACTGCCCCGGACAGCGCACGTATCTTGGGCCGTAGCCGCACCGGCAGCACCTGGTCGAGTTTGGTCAGCGCCCGAAGTGCCGCGTCGCCGGCCCCGATGACCGCCCCACCCGCGCCGGCAAGTAAAGAAATCGCGGTGGCGATCACCTCGTCGTCGTCGAGAAGAAGCGGCGGAAGGTCCTGCCCTGGGCCGAGCTGATAGCCGCCGCCTACACCGTGGCTGGCATGGACCGGATAGCCGAGCATCCGGAGCCGATCGACATCTCGGCGAACGGTGCGCGGCGTGACCCCGAGACGATCGGCGAGTTCGTGGCCGGTCCAGGCACGACGCTGCTGTAGCAAGCCGAGCAGGGTGAGTACCCGCTCCGTCGTACCACGGTCGGAACCGCTGACCGCATGGCCCATCACCTAACATTAGCGGACCGAATCCGTCCGCTTTAGGCGCCAGAGTGGCTAATGAACAAGCCCGCCTTTGATTGGAGCGCCCCGATGAGCCGCCACTTTCAGGTCACCTTCGACGCCAATGACCCAAAGACGTTGTCGATCTTCTGGCGGGACGTCTTGGGCTACGTCCACCCGGCTCCACCGGGCGTAGAGCTGCCCGACGGCGCCGACCCGCTGGCTGCGTGGGACGACTTCCTCGAACAGAACGACGTGCCGGTGGAGCAGCGCAATTCGGCCTCTGCCCTCGTCGACCCAGAAGAGAAGGGACCTCGGCTGTTCTTCCAACAGGTCCCAGAGGGAAAGTCTGCCAAGAACCGTGTCCACCTCGACGTACGCGCGGCTCCCGGACTCCAGGGGGACGAGCGCATGGCGGCGCTCGAGGCCGAATGCGACCGTCTCGTCGCACTCGGTGCGAAGCGCGTGCGTCGCCATGAGCCCGATCTCCCGATGAGCGCCGGTTTTATCGTGCTCACCGATCCCGAAGGCAACGAGTTCTGCCTCGACTGACTGCCCCGGACACGCCCGGGTCACGGGTGGCGATCAGCCACCTTCGACGAGTGCCGGTGGGACGAAGCCCTCGGCGGCGAGGGCGTCCCAAAGGGACAGCGGAATAGGGCGACGAGCCGCCGCGGTTCCGGTAGTGGAACTCTTCCTCGATTGATCAGCTGCCACGACCCGATTGTTCAGCCGCCACGTCGTTATCGATCCCGTGCGTGCGACGGCGGCCTCTTATGAACAGCAGCAGGGCGCTCATGCCGATCATCACGATGGCACTGATGCCGGCCGCAACCTGGAAGCCAGCGGAGAACGCCTGCCGCGCGGTGGATACCAACGTTGAAGCCAGTGGCTCCGGAAGGTGAGCAGTAGCCGTCAACGCCGAGCTGAGACTGTCCCGGACGGCCTCCACCACATCCGGAGTGGTGTCCGCCGGCATCAGATCGGCCATCCTGGACCGGTACACCGCGGTGATGGTGCTGCCGATGACGGCGATGCCGAGAGCGCCGCCGAGTTGGGGCGCGGTAGCCGAGATCGCAGCTGCGGCGCCTGCTCGGTCCGGCGGTGCGGCACCTATCACCATGTCCGTTGCCAGAGCCATCATCGGACCCAAACCAGCAGCGACGATGATGGCACCGGTCACCACCACCGCCAGCCCGCCGGGGCCGTCACTCACCTGGGTGAGTACGCCGTATCCGATCGCCGAGACAACAAGCCCGACCGCGATGATCAGCGTCGGCGACACCCGGCGGGCGATCCGGGGCGCCACCGTCGATCCGAGGATGACACCGGCCGCCGGTGGCGCGGTCCACAGGCCGGCGTCCAGCGGAGACAACCCCTGGACCAGCTGCAGATATACGGCGATCGCGTAGTTGGAACCCCACAAGACGAAAATGCCCACCGCGAGAGTGCCGGCGGCCACGGCGAAGGCTCGGTTGCCGAACAAGCTCAGATCGACGAAAGGATCGGGCATGGTCCGTTGCCGGCGGATAAAGGCCACACCAGCCGCGATGCCGACGACGATGGCCAGCACGGCGTCCAGCTCCACGCCGTCGGCGGCGAGCTGCTTCAACCCGTAGACCACGGGGAGCACCGCCGCCACCGACAACGCGGCGCTGACGACGTCGATCCGCTTCGTGCCACGATCCCGGGACTCAGGCAGCAACAGGGGGATGAGCACGAGCAGGACGACCATCACCGGCACGGCCAGTAGAAACGCCGATCCCCACCAGAACCGGTCCAGCAGCCACCCACCGATGAGCGGGCCCAATGCGGTACCGCCGGAGACGCTGGCCACCACCACACCAATGGCGGTGGCCCGCTGCCGCGCGACCGGAAATAGGACGGACACCAAGGCCAGGATGGAGGGCATCAGGGTGGCACCGGCCAAACCCATCAGAGCGCGGGCGGCGATGAGCATGTCGGGACTGGTCGAATATGCCGCCAGCGCCGAGGTGATGCCGTACCCGATCACACCGAACAGCAGGATCCGGCGGCGGCCGATGCGGTCTCCTAGGGCGCCCATCGCGATCAGCGATCCAGCAAGCAGGAAAGCATAGACATCGACGATCCACAGCAGCTGGGTGCTGCTAGCCGCGAGGTCCCGTCCGATCGAGGGCAACGCGAGGTTGACGACGGTCAGCTCGAGGGAGGCGAGAAAGGCGGGCAACGCGAGGACGGCGAGCCCGATCCATGGTCGCCGGATCGTTCGCTGGGCGGCCACGGCAGGTTCCGGATGAGTCATGCCAAGGAGTATTGAACCTCGACTATAGTAGAGGTCAAGGCTACCGTGGTCGAATGGACAATCCCCCATTCGACGCCAAGGAACTCACCGTCGGACAGTTAGCTGCCCGTTCCGGCGTCGCCATCACCGCCCTCCACTTCTACGAACGCAAGGGGCTCATTCATAGCCGCCGCACCAGCGGCAATCAGCGGCGTTATCAGCGCGACACGCTGCGCCGCGTATCGTTCATCCGGGTCGCGCAGCGTGTTGGCATCCCGCTGCGGATGGTGGCCGAGGCCCTCGATACGCTGCCGGAAGGCCGCACACCCACCCGCGACGACTGGGCGGAGCTGTCCGCACAGTGGCGCGACGAGCTGGACCTCCGCATCGACCAGATGACCCGGCTACGTGATCGCCTGTCCGACTGCATCGGGTGTGGCTGCCTCTCGCTCGATCGCTGCCTTCTACGCAACCGAGACGACCGGCTCGGAGAGATCGGGCCCGGCCCTCGCCATCTGCTCACTCGGCGGCTCGCGGCGGAAAGCCGGGCCAACCCGCCCGGCCGCCTCGATGACGATGAGTAATCAGCAACCGTTGAGCGTGGCCCTGGCGGCGGCGACCACGGCGTCCAGATGGACACCACATCGCCGCATCACCTCGGCACCGGAACCGGACTCGCCGAAACTCTCGACACTGACCACCTGTCCCGCGCTTCCGGTCCAGCGGTACCAGGCATCACCCCGGCCGGCCTCAACCGCGACCCGCGCGGTCACCGCCTTCGGAAGTACCGATTCGACATACTCGTGATCAGCGTCGAGGAACCATTCCACACACGGCATCGATACCACCCGTGCCGCTACCTGTTCCGCTGCCAGTAGCTGAGCTGCCGCCACCGCCAGCTGCACCTCACTACCGGTCGCGATGATCGCGAGGTCGAGGCCATCACCCTCACACCAGGCGACGTAGGCTCCCCGAGCCACGCCGTCTTCAACGTCGCTCCGCTGCGGCAGTACCGGCACATCCTGCCGTGACAGGACGAGTGCCGTGGGCCGATCCGGTTGGGCAAGGATCCGTCTCCAGGCGGCTTTCACCTCGACGGCGTCGGCGGGCCGCACTACGTCGAGCCCGGGTACCGTGCGCAACCCGGCGATCTGTTCCACCGGCTGATGCGTAGGACCGTCCTCCCCCACTGCCACCGAGTCATGGGTGAAGACGTAGACCACCGGCAACTCCATCAAAGCGGCGAGGCGAACCGCCGGCCTCATGTAGTCGCTGAAGGCCAAGTACGTGGAGCCGTAGGGCCGCCACGGCCCGTGTAACGCGATGCCGTTGAGGATCGCCGCCATCGCGTGCTCGCGGATGCCGAACCGGATGAACTCACCCGCTGGGTCGGCGGCGGAGAAGCGTTGTCCGTCTACCGCGACGTTGGTCGAGGCCGCTAGGTCGGCCGAACCGCCCCAAAGCCGGCGCTGCCGAACCGGCTGGTTGTGCAGCGCCTTGATCACCGCACCGCTGGCCTTGCGCGTGGCCACGAGGGTTCCCGGTGGCGGTGGGTCCACATGGTCGGCCCGGACGAGAGTGTCGACGGACGGCTGCCGGAACATCGCCCATGCCGCGGCAGCCTCCGGATCGTGATCGGCCCACTTCCGATAGTGGTCGGTCCAGCGAGCTTGCGCACTCTCACCTCGGCTTCGAGCCCGGCGGGTGAAGGCCAACGCACGTTCGGTGACCAGACCGTCGAGGTCAGTGTCCGGGTCGAATCCGAGCTGAACCTTCACCGCCGCTAGTTCGTCAGCACCGATCCCTCCGGCATGTGCCGCCGGTGTACCGGCAACCGATTCGGCGGGCCACCCGATGACACTGCGCACGGCCACCAGAGTCGGCGCGCCGGTGGGCTCGGCGGCCTGGCGAAGCACCCGTTCGATGTGGTCGAGGTCGTGAAGATTCTCGAGGTCTAGCACCCGCCACCCGTAGGACCGGTAACGGGCGCGCACGTCTTCGGTCATGGATTCTTCGGTGCCGCCGTCGATGGTGACGCGGTTGTCATCCCAGATCACCACCAGGTTTTCCAGACCCACCGTGCCGGCCAGGCTCGACGCCTCACCCGACACACCTTCCTGCAGACAACCATCACCGGCCAGGGCCCAGATCGTGTGGTCGAGAAGGTCGGAGCCCGCCGTGAAGACGGCGGCTTCATGCCGCGCGGCCATCGCCATGCCGACAGCCGACGCCACCCCCTGCCCCAACGGTCCGGTGGACATGGAAACCCCCGGCGTGACGGAGAGCTCCGGATGCCCCGGCGTGCGAGCGCCGAGAGTCCGGCTGGCTGCGATCTCACCCAGCTCGAGGCCATAGCCGGTCAGATAGAGCTGCATGTATAAGAGCAGGCTGGCGTGCCCGGCGGAGAGGACAATCCGATCACGGGCCACCCATTCCGGATCAGCTGGATTGTGCCGGAGTACCCGCTGGAAGAGCACGTGAGCCAACGGCGCGAGCGCCATCGCGGTGCCCGCATGTCCGTGCCCCTTCGCCTGGACGACGTGCGCCGGGACCGCGATGGCCGCGGCGATCGCCTCGGCCTCCGCCGGATCCGCGACCGCCGGCAGGAATCGTGTACCCATGTGCGTCACTTTTATATATAGATATACAAAAGTCAACGCCTAGGGTGTGCGCACCGCGTACCATGGCGGCGGAGCACCCGGCCACTAGCGGAGGATCTTGGTATGGCGCGTGTCCTGGCGACTGGCTCCGGCGTCGTGCTCGACCTGATCCGTACCGGTCGCGCTCGCACCCGCACCGACCTCATCGAGCACCTCGGCTGGTCACGCATCACCCTCGCCCGCCGACTCGACGAACTGCTCGACGCGTCGATCATCGTCAGCGCCGGCCAGCTCGATTCCCGCGGCGGACGCCCGCCGGAGGAGTTCGTCGTCAACAAAGACGCGGGCCTGCTGCTCAGCTTCGATATCGGCCGCTCCCACACCAGACTCGGCCTCACCGACCTCGCGTCCACCGTCCTCATCGAAGACGAAGCCGACATCGGCTTCCAGGACGGCCCAACGGAGATCTTCGAATGGGCACCCCAGGTTGTGGACTACATGCTCGCCAAGATCGGCCGCCGTAGGGCCGACATCCACGGCGTCGGTGTTGGTGTCCCTGGACCGGTCGACGCCCTGACCGGTCGCCTCGCCGCACCTCAGCCCGACGAACGATGGCAGGGCCTTGCCCTCCCCGACCTGGTTAAACACCACTTCCCCGTCGTGTGCGCGATGGATCGCGATGTCAACATCATGGCCGTCGCGGAGTCTCGGCTCGGCTGGCCCGAATACCACGACCTCGTCATCCTCAAAGTCGGCCTTGGCGTCAGCTGCGCACTGGTTCTCGACGGGCGCATCTACCGTGGCTCCCGCGGCGGCGCGGGCGATCTCAGCCATCCACTACGCACCGCGGGCGAACCACGGACTCTGGAAGCCGAGGCCAGTGGGGCGATGATCCGCCGCGCTCTCGTCGCCAAGGGACATCGGATCCGTACCAGCGCCGACATAGTGTCTCTCGCGGCCAGCGGGAATACCGACGCGCTCCACCTGCTCGCCACAGCCGGCCGGACCATTGGCGACGCCATCGTCGGCATCGTCGCCATGCTCAACCCCGAGGCCGTCGTGGTGGGCGGCAACCTGGCCGAGGCGGACCGGCCGTTCCTGTCCGAGGTTCGCGCAGCCATCCTCGGCGGCGTGCCGGACTTCGCCCGCACCGGCCTGGTGGTTGAACCCGCGCGCCTTGGCGGCAAAGCCGGCGTCATCGGCGCCTCTCTCATCGCCCAGGACGCACTCTTCGAGCCAGACCGGATCAGCCACCTGACCCGCTCCAAGCGCTGACTGGTGACAACGGTCACAGCCCGGTAGGATACGGCAACACTTTGGCACATAAGTGAGCCAAAGTGATGAGTATCTAGGAGCTGACACCGTGGCAGTGAACCTCGCCGACGAGCTTTCGTCGATCGTGACGCAGGCAGCTGCGGCCGACTGGCGGGAAGCGGTGACACTCGCGGGGGACGGACTCGTGGCCGGCGGCGTCGCCACCAACCGCTACACGCACGAGATGATCGACGTCGTCCTGCAACACGGCCCGTACATGGTGGTGGCGCCCGGTGTCGCACTCGCCCACGCCCGACCGTCGCCGGCCGTCCTCCGTACCGGGCTCAGCTGGGTAGGTCTGAGTGCGCCGGTCGAATTCGGGCACACGGCCAACGACCCGGTCTCCCTCGTCATCGGACTCGCGGCTACGGACCATCAAGGACACCTGGCGGTCATGGCCGAGCTGGCCAGCGTGTTGGTCGACCCGGAACGGGTCCGGCAGCTCATTGCCGCAACCGACGAGCACGAAGTCCGCCGTCTTCTTACCGAGTTCGCCGCCACCAGCTAGCCGGCCTTCACCAGTCAAACGAATCGTCCGCCCCGCAAACGAGGAAGGAAGCCCAATGAAGATCGTCGCCGTGTGTGGCATGGGGATCGGAACGTCGGTCCTTCTGAAGATGAACGCCGAGAAAGCGCTGCGCTCCCTCGGCATCGACGCTGACGTGGAGGCGGCAGACATCGGCGTTGCCCGTGGTGCAGCCCGCACCGCCCAGGTTGTCCTGACGTCGGCCGAACTCGCCACCGAGATCGGCGACGTTCCCGCCAAGGTCATCGTGATCGACAACTTCTTCGACGTGGCCGAGATCACCCAGAAGATCCAGAGCGCCGTCGAGTAACCCGCCCCAGCTCCCGCCGACCGTTCGAGAACAGGAGGGCCCACGATGGAGTGGCCTGCAGAGATCCTCGACTTCATCGGCCAGCACATCCTCAACGTGCCGGCCTACCTGATCGGCATCATCACCGCCATCGGCCTGATCGCTCTACGCCGTTCGGTTGGCCAGGTGATCGGAGGGGGCCTGAAGGCCACCCTCGGCTTCCTCATTCTCGGCGCCGGGGCCGGCGTCGTCGTCGCCTCACTAACTCCGCTCGGTGACCTGATCCTCGCCGTCACAGGCGCCCAAGGGGTCATTCCCACCAACGAGGTGATCACCGCCATCGCGTCCGAGCAGTACGGGACCACGAGTGCCTACGTGCTCGTGCTCGGCTTCGCGGTGATGCTCCTGCTGGCCCGGTTCACGCCACTCAAGTACATCTTCCTGACCGGCCATCACATGGTGTTCATGGCGTTGCTGCTGTCGGTGGTACTCACGGTCGGATTCGGCGAAGACCTCAACTGGCTCGTCGTCGTCATCGGGGCGATGCTACTCGGAGTGATCATGGTGGTCATGCCCGCTCTGGCGCATCCCTGGACCAAGAAGATCACCGGCGACGACACCATCGCCATCGGCCACTTCAGCACACTCGGCTACATCGCCGCCGGCGCCTCGGGCCAGGCCGTCGGGCAACGCAGCAAGTCGACCGAAGAGATCAACTTTCCGAAGAGTCTGAGTTTCCTCCGTGACTCCATGGTGGCCACCGCACTGTCAATGGTGCTGATCTACTTCGCGTTCGCCATCTGGGGGCTGATCTCGCTCCCCACGGAGGAAGCCCTGAGCATCCTTGGGTCGGCCGACCGCGGCGCGTTCATCATGGATGCCTTTGCCCAGGCGCTGCAGTTCGGCGTCGGGGTGGCGATCATCCTCTACGGCGTCCGCACCATTCTGGGCGAGCTGGTGCCAGCCTTCCAAGGCATCGCGGCCAAGGTAGTGCCCGGAGCCAAGCCAGCGCTCGACATCCCGATCGTGTTCCCGTTCGCGCCGAACGCAGTGCTCATCGGATTCCTCGCGTCGTTCCTCGGCGGCCTGGCCAGCCTCGCCCTGCTAGCCGCGTGGGCCGGTCCAGTGTTCGGTTTGGCGCTCATCCTGCCCGGCATGGTGCCGCACTTCTTCACCGGGGGAGGCGCCGGCGTGTACGGCAACGCCACCGGCGGGCGCATCGGCGCTGCCATCGGTGGATTCGTCAACGGCGTCCTCATCACCTTCCTGCCGGCGGGACTGCTGCTCGTCCTCGGTGAACTCGGGGTGGAAAACAGCACGTTCGGCGACACCGACTTCGGCTGGTTCGGCATTCTCATCGGCAGCGGGCTGCTGGGCAGCACAGCCGTCGGTGTCATTCTCAGCGTGGTGATCGGCCTGGCGCTCGTGATCGGCGCGTCGATCTTCCAGATCCGGGTGGTCAACCGCGGCTGGGTGCCGGGTGCCAAGCGGGATGCCTGGCTGGAGGAACAGAAAGCTCAACTCGAAACGCAGAGAGCCGAGGCAGCAGCCAACTAGTGTCGCTCTTCCGAGACTGTCAGCGACGTCAAACGGACTCACCGACGGGGGTCACGAGCGCGCCGGTTCCGCCCGCCACCACGTCACACGACGGGCGGAGCCGGTGCGCAGCGTCGCGACGCCAGCCGATTCAAGCCGACTCAAGCCGATAGGTAAGGCCGGTATGCCGGCGGCCAGCACCGACGGTACGCACCGCAACCGCCAGCGCCCTCCGAGATCCAACCAGCACCACGAGCCGCGCAGCGCGGGTGACCGCCGTATACAGGAGGTTGCGTTGCAACATCACCCACGCACTGGTGGTCAACGGGATCACCACGGCGGGGTACTCACTGCCCTGGGAACGATGGATAGTCATGGCATAGGCATGCTGAAGCTCATCGAGTTCGGCGAAGTCGTAATCGACGTCCTCGTCTTCGTCGGTACGCACCGTCAGCACCTGCTGCTCGACCGAAATGGCGGTGACGACACCCACCGTGCCGTTGAACACACCGGCCGCACCTTTGTCGTAGTTGTTGCGGATCTGCGTGACCTTGTCGCCGACACGGAACACCCGCCCGCCGTGCCGCCGTTCCGGTGCGCCATCACGCGCGGGCGTCAACTCCTGCTGAAGGCGCTCGTTCAAGGCACCCGCTCCGGCCGCACCTCTGTGCATCGGCGCCAGGACCTGGACGTCACGGCGCGGATCGAGGCCGAACCGGCGCGGTATCCGACGCGTGACGACGTCCACGAGCAGATCGGCGGCCTGCTCGGTGTCCTCGCAGCCGAACCAGAAGAAGTCGTCCAGACCGGTGAGCTCCGGACTTTGGCCCGCATTGATCCGGTGCGCGTTGGCGACCACACCGGACTGCTGCGCTTGACGAAACACCTGGGTGAGGCGGACGCGTGGGATCGACTCGGCCGCGAGCACGTCGCGCAGCACCTCCCCGGCGCCGACGCTGGGCAACTGGTCGACGTCGCCGACCAGCAACAGATGCGCTCCTGGGGCGACCGCCTTGACCAGGCGATTGGCCAGCAGCGTATCGACCATCGACGTCTCGTCGACCACCACTAGGTCGGCGTCGAGTGGGTTGTCGCGGTCGAAGGCCGCATCACCCCCAGGGCGAAGCTGTAGCAGCCGGTGGATGGTGGCCGCCTCGTGACCGACCAACTCGGACAGCCTCTTCGCCGCCCGCCCCGTCGGAGCCACGAGGGTGATCTTCGCCCGCTTGGCCCGAGCCAGCTCCACGATCGAGCGCACGGTGAAGCTCTTACCGCACCCCGGCCCGCCGGTGAGTACCGCCACCTTCTCCGTCAACGCCAGCTTCACCGCAGCTACCTGCTCGGTGGCCAGTTCGACCCCCGTCCGCCCGGCCAACCACGCAAAGGCTTTGCCCCAATCCACCGAACCGAATGCGGCGAGCCGGTCCGCGGGAGCCACCAGGAGTGTGCGAAGGCCATGGGCGAGCGCCTGCTCCGCCCGATGGAAGGGCACGAGATAGACCGCGGCGATGTGGTCGCCCTCGCCGCTAGGCAACTCCTCTCGAACCACGCCCTCATCGGCGACGAGGTCGGCCAGCACCGGCATGAGCTGGCCGGCGGGCACCGTAAGAATCTTCTCCGCGGCCACCAGGAGTGCGTGCTCAGGTAGGTAGCAGTGGCCGGCATCGGCCGCCTCGCTCAACGTGTACTGGAGTCCAGCCCGGATCCGTTGCGGCGCGTCGTGTGGGATCCCGACGGCTTTGGCAATGGTGTCGGCGGTCTTGAATCCGATGCCCCACACGTCGGCGGCCAGCCGGTATGGATCGTCCTTGACCACGGAGATCGATGCGTCACCGTACTGCCGATAGATACGTACCGAGATCGACGTGGTCACACCGACACTCTGCAGGAAGAGCATGACCTCCTTGATCGCCTTCTGTTCCTCCCACGCCGCGGTGATCAGCTTCGTGCGTTTAGGGCCGAGACCGTCGACCTCGCCTAGCCGCTCCGGGGTGGACTCGATGACGTCGAGGGTGTCCAGGCCGAAGTGTCCGACGATCCGTTCGGCCATCACCGGGCCGATTCCTTTGATCAAGCCTGAACCCAGGTAGCGCTGGATGCCTTGAACCGTGGCAGGAAGGACGGTCGTGTAGTTCCACACCTCGAACTGCCGGCCATACTGCGGGTGAGAAGTCCACCGTCCGGTCATCCGTAGCGATTCGCCGGGTTGGGCGCCGAGCAGCGCGCCGACGACGGTGATCAGGTTGTCTCCGCTACGTTCGGTGCTGGCCCGAGCCACGGTGTAGCCGGTATCATCGTTGGCGTAGGTGAAGCGTTCTAGAACCGCGTCGAGTTGCACACCCGGCGGACGGTCCGGCGCACTCGGAGGCCCTCCCGCAGCAGCGCCGTCTACCGCACTGGCATGGCGTTCCTGCATTGGACGCCCTGGTTCCGCTGGGCTGCGCCCGGCGCCGAGACGACCGGGGCCGCCGCCACGGCCAGGCACACCAGGCCGCTGCACGGGAGGATCGGGCTCACCGGCGGGACGGATCACGCTCCTCATTGTGACCCCTCACCGCCCCCGCAGGTATGCACCTGATCTCCGTTTTGACGCCTGATCGTTTTCACCGGGGTGATCAGGTGCGCAGACGTCGCGATTATGGCGACCGTTCTGCACCTGATCGCCTCCACGATGCGGACGTCCGACGATCAGATGCATCAACACCGCTCATCGGCTAGTTGATGCATCTGATCACCACACCCTCGGCGTCGACCCCGCCAACACCCACAACGACAGTGACGTCGTATAACCATCACCGCCACGGTTCCCTGGCTCACCGGACCGGTCAGGATCGCCCAGCCCCGCCGCCGATCAGATGCACGGCCACAAGCCATCGGCGTCAAGTAAGCATCTGATCGTCGGATGTCCGCATCGTGGAGGCGATCAGGTGCACCACACGGCGCCGACACCCGCCATCAGCACACCTGATCACCCCGGTGAAAACGATCAGGCGTCAAAACGGAGATCAGGTGCACAACGGGGGGTGACGGCGCATCCGAGGGCGGCCACACACTATGGCGCCACCCCTCCCGAGCAGACGAAAAGCCCTGGCCGGCGAGGGACACCGGCCAGGGCTATGTGTCTTTCAGAGTTGTCTGCTCACCCCTAGAGACTGAGGTCTACCTCACTGCGCTGACCCGGAACCTGGCCGCTCAGTAGGGTGCGAACCTCAGACTCGCGGTAGCGTCGATGTCCTCCGAGGGTACGGATCGACTCGAGCTTACCCGCCTTCGCCCACCGTGTGACCGTCTTAGGGTCAACCCGGAACATAGCCGCCACCTCGGCAGGAGTGAGGAGGGCCTCGGCTTCCTGAGTCTTGGTCGCCATCGTCACTTTCCTTCCCCACGTGACGGGACCGTCCCGCCACACAAGAGTTATTTCATCCTTCTGACCATCTTCCATGGGAGAGCCTTATGGCTCGACCCGAACCGACCATTTGGATGATTTTCTGACCATTCGGATGATGCCGTGTACGGCGTGCGCAAGCCTACGCAGACTTCACGAATGCCGCAATCGGTGCAAATCACCCCAGAGTGGTCTGCTCCGACCCCGACGCCATCCGAGATCAACATAGCTCCCAACGTGGGCACGCGAGGGCGTTTTCGCCAAATCGGTGTCAAAACCCGGCCGATAGAGTGGAGGGTGACACCCGTCGAAGCCTGCCAACCCCGCAGGCACGAAGGAGAAAGGTCATCACCATGACCGAGGCGTCGCCTCTTGTATTCAGCCGCACCGCCGGCCCCGACCCCCGATCCGGCCACGAACAGGTGGTCTTCTGCCAAGATCGGTCCAGTGGATTACGCGCCATCGTCGCGATCCACTCCTCCGCCCTTGGCCCTGCCCTCGGTGGCACCCGCTTCTACCCATACGAGTCGGAGGCCGCCGCACTCGACGACGTCCTCCACCTCTCCCAGGGCATGACCTACAAGAACGCTCTGGCCGGCCTCGACCACGGCGGTGGCAAGGCTGTCATCATCGGCGACCCCGCCACCCACAAGTCGGAGTCGCTCCTGCGGGCCTACGGGCGGTTCGTCGCCTCGCTCAGCGGGCGCTACATCACCGCCTGCGACGTCGGTACCTATGTCGCCGACATGGACGTGGTAGCGCGCGAATGCAACTGGGTCACCGGCCGATCACCGGCTGAAGGGGGTGCCGGAGACTCCAGCGTCCTCACCTCGTTCGGGGTCTTTCAGGGCATGAGGGCCTGCGCCGAGCAACTGTGGGGCGACCCCACTCTGGCTGGGCGCCGGGTCGGCATCTCCGGTGTCGGGAAGGTCGGTGCCAAGTTGGCTGGCCTGCTCCTTGACGACGGTGCACATGTGGTGGTCACCGACGTCTCCGAAGCCGCCGTCGCGGCACTACGGAGCGCACACCCCCAGGTCGACGTCGTAGACGACACCGGCCACCTGCTGGACTCGGGCATCGACGTTTACGCCCCGTGCGCGCTCGGGGGCGCGCTCACCGATGACGTCGTCACCGCCTTGTCCAAAGGCGGCGTCCGGGCGGTCTGCGGTGGCGCGAACAACCAACTGGAGCATCCTGGGGTAGAACAACTACTCGACGAGATGGGTGTGCTCTACGCTCCGGACTACGTCGTCAACTCCGGCGGTGTGATCCAAGTGGCCGATGAGCTGCATGGGTTCTCCTTCGAGCGGGCTAGGGGCAAAGCCACGCAGATCTTCGAGACTACTCGGCAGATCTTCACCCTCGCCCAGAGCGAACGTGTTCCCCCGGCCGTCGCCGCTGATCGCATCGCGGAGCGCCGGATCGCCGAGATCAGTCGCCTGCGCGGCATCTACCTGCACGTATGATGGCTGTGATACTTCTCCTACCGCCGGTAGGAGAAATAAGTCGGCACCGGATGAGACGGAACAGGGGTCGACCCTGTACCGTTATACCTACGAGCAGATGTCAACCGAAGGAAACGAGGGCGTCCGGCTAATCTGGTCGCCCCGGTTTTGTGCGAGGGGGTCGACCCTATGGGGCGCGGCCGGGCCAAGGCCAAGCAGACAAAGGTCGCCCGTCGGCTTAAGTATCAGACCCTCGACACGGATTTCGACGCTTTACAGCGCGAACTACGTGGCGAGGAAGATGCCGGCGAGCAGTCCGAGGACTACGAGGCCGAGTACTACGCAGGCTACGAGGACGACGAGGGTGATGACCCCCGCCGTCGAGTTAGCTAGCGAGCTAGTCGCTTCGGTACCCACCGAACGAGCAGAGCCACCGGTATTGCCGCATTTCGCCTCCGAGGCACGGCGGTACCGTTGGCCTGCCCGGGCGGAGAGCGACTTTTCCGGGTAGCCGTTCGGCCGTTTGCTCAGCCGGCCACCCGACGTGCGGCACTCAGGCGGCGTAGCTACCCTGAAGCTCGGCAGCGCCAGCTCCCCCGGCGATCACCTCACCGGCGACCCACGCCGGCACACCCCGGTCATTCAGGCGCCGCACGGTGTCGTCAACAGCGTCAGCAGCCACCACGGCCACCATTCCAACTCCCATGTTGAGCGTGCGTTCCAGCTCATCTTGAGCCACGCCGCCCACCTCACCTACCAGCCTGAAAATCGGCGCCGGGGTCCACGTGGAGCGTTCGACGCGGGCCGAAACCTCAGGCGGAAGCACCCGAGCTAGATTGGCCGCCAGACCGCCTCCGGTCACGTGCGACAACGCGTGCACCTCGACGTTGTTCGCAAGGTCAAGGCAGTCGAGCGCATACACCCTGGTAGGCTCCAGGAGCTCCTCGCCCACGGTTCGGCCCAGATCTGCGACATGCCGATCCAGCGCCCAGCCGGCCCGCTCCAGCACATGCCGGACGAGAGAGTAGCCGTTGGAATGGAGACCTGACGACGCCATGGCCACGAGCACATCGCCGGCTCGCACGCGGTGTGCACCCAGCAGCCGGTCGGCCTCCACCACACCGGTCACAGCACCGGCGATGTCGTATTCGTCCGGGCCGAGCAGACCCGGGTGTTCGGCGGTCTCTCCGCCGCTGAGCGAGCACCCAGCGGCCACACAGGCCTGGGCGATGCCTTGGACTATCGACGCTATGCGCTCGGGGACCACCCGGCCACAGGCGATGTAGTCGGTCATGAACAGCGGCTCGGCGCCACACACCACGATGTCGTCCACGACCATACCCACGAGGTCGAAACCGATCGTGTGATGTACGCCCATCCGCTGCGCCACTACTACCTTGGTGCCGACACCGTCGGTGCTCGTGGCGAGCAGCGGCCGGGTGTAAGTGCGCAGCACGCTGGCGTCGAACAGACCGGCGAACCCGCCCAGCTCGCCGAATGTCTCCGGGCGGCGAGTCCGCGCCACCCACTCCTTCATCAGCTCCACCGCGCGGTCGCCGGCCTCGACGTCCACTCCGGCGCTGGCGTAGGTGGTTCCCGACGGGGCCCCCGAACTCGTCATGCGGTTACTCTATCCAGCACGTTCTTTCCCGGGGTGCGGGGCGGCTCGATCGGATAGACACCGTCGAAGCAGGCCCGGCACAACTCGTTCTTTGGCACCGTGGTGGCCTCGATCAATGCCTCCAACGTGACGTAACCAAGGGAGTCGGCCCCGATCGACTCGCGGATCTGATCGACCGACAGATCGTTCGCCACGAGTTCGGCCCGCGAAGCGAAGTCGATGCCGTAGAAACATGGCCATTTGACCGGCGGGCTGGAGATCCGCACGTGGACCTCCGCCGCTCCGGCGTCGCGCAGCATTTGCACCAGTTTGCGTTGGGTATTGCCACGCACGATGGAATCGTCCACGACAACAAGCCGTTGACCGGCGACGATCTCCCGCAACGGATTGAGCTTTAGCCTGATCCCCAGCTGGCGCAGGGTCTGGGAGGGCTGGATGAACGTCCGCCCTACATAGGAGTTCTTGACTAAACCGATGCCGTACGGGATACCCGACTCCTCCGCGTAACCGACCGCGGCTGGAGTTCCCGACTCCGGGACGGGTATAACCAGGTCGGCGTCGACCGGGTGCTCCTGCGCCAGCCGGCGCCCGATCTGGACCCGGGTCAGGTGCACCGACCGGCCGGAAATCTGGGTGTCTGGTCGGGCGAGATACACGAACTCGAACAGGCAGCCCTTCCGCTCGGCCACCGCGAAACGTCGGGAACGCACTCCTTGAGCGTCGATGACGACGAGTTCTCCGGGCTCCACCTCACGGACGAACGATGCCCCGACGATGTCCAACGCGGCGGTCTCGCTAGCGACCACCCAACCGCGCTCCAGGCGGCCCAGCACCAATGGACGGACCCCTTGCGGGTCACGGGCGGCATACAACGTCGACTCGTCGCAGAACACCAACGAGAAGGCGCCACGCAGCTGTGCGAGGACCTCCGCCGCGCAGTCTTCCAGCGAGGTCCCGGGGTAAGAACCGAGCAACGCGGTGATCAAGGCGGTGTCGGTGGTATTGCCGTACCGCAGTTCACCCACCGGCGCACCCAACCGCTCGTGGACGACCTCCAGGAGGTGTTCGCTGTTGGTGAGGTTGCCGTTGTGACCGAGGGCGACCGTCCCGGCCGGTGTGGCGCCGAGGGTGGGTTGCGCGTTCTGCCACTCGCTGGCACCGGTGGTGGAGTACCGCGCATGCCCCACGGCGACGTGACCCACGAGGGTGTTCAGAGTCGACTCGTCGAACACCTGACTGACCAAACCCATGTCTTTGTACACAAGCAACTTGTCGCCATCACCCACGGCGATGCCGGCGGCCTCCTGGCCGCGGTGCTGTAGTGCGTAAAGACCAAAGTAGGAGAGCTTGGCGACCTCCTCGCCAGGTGCCCATACGCCGAACACGCCGCATGCGTCCTGGGGGCCGCGATCTTGAGGGTCGAGCTCCTGTGTCAGCCGTCCATCCCCGTGAGCCACATCCCGAGTGTACGTCGCCCTACGGCTATCCGCGTCGCGGCCGGGAAGGTCGACCCGATCGGTTGCCGTGACCGGACCGTCCGGTGCCCCTCCTCGGTGGTTTACCACCCTGACGGGCGCCGCGTGCGGCAGTGGTCGGCGCAGGCGTCGGCATGGCCGGTGCGTCGGCAAGGCTCTCGATCGTCATCGGTCCACTAGCGACCGCACGGGCGTCGACACTCTTGACTTCCACGCCAGCTCGCCGGAAGAGGTCACCCAAGCCCCGCGCCTGCCCCGGCGTCGCCATGGTGACCACCGCACCAGACGCGCCAGCGCGGGCTGTCCGGCCGGACCGGTGCAAGTAGGACTTCGCTTCGCCAGCTGGGTCGAAATGCACTACCAGCCCGACGCCGTCGACGTGAATACCGCGGGCGGCCACGTCCGTCGCCACGACCACCTGGGCGCGACCACTCTTGAACCGGTCGAGGTTCCGCTCGCGGACGCGCTGCGACAGATCGCCATGCAGATCGACGGCCGGCACACCGGCGTCTTCCAGGTCCGCCGCCAACCGAGTAGCGCCGCCCTTGGTGCGGGTGAACACAATGCTGCGCGGGTTCTCCCGCAGCAACGACGTCGTGACATCGATCTTCCGTCCGGCGCCGACAACCAGCACATGATGGTCCATGGTGGTGACGGAGCCGACGTCCGGGTCGACCTCGTGCCGGGCCGGGTCGGTCAGGTGGCGACGCACCAGCTTGTCGACGTCGCCGTCCAACGTGGCCGACAGCAACAGGCGCTGACCGCCGACCGGCGTCTGGCCGAGGAGGTCGTCCACGACCGGGTAGAACCCAAGGTCGCAGAGATGGTCGGCTTCGTCGAGCGTCACGACCTCAATGTCGTCGAGCCGGCAGGCGCCGCGTCGTACCAAGTCGTCGAGCCGGCCGGGGGTGGCCACGACGATGTCGGCGCCGCGATCCAATCGACGGATCTGGCGGTCGTACGGCGAACCGCCGTACACGGTGACCATCCGCAGGCGCAACGCCTCGGCCAACGGCTCGATGGCGGTGACCACCTGGCCGGCGAGCTCACGGGTGGGAACGACGATCAGTGCACGTGGATGGTTCGGACGGCTCTTCGAGCCGGCCAGCTTCGCCAGGATCGGCAGGCCGAAGGCGAGGGTCTTTCCGGACCCGGTCTGGGCCCGGCCCAAGACGTCGCGACCGGAGTTCGCATCCGGAATGACGGCGGCTTGAACAACGGTTGGTTCGGTGATGCCGTCGACCCCAAGGATCTTGACGACCCGCTCCGGGACACCCATGGCCAGGAAGGCCGACGTGGCCGGGTCGAACGCGTCGATGGCCGCACGCCGTGCGGGGTCGAAGCCGCGGCGCTCTCGCGGCGGCCCGCCGGGGCGGCGCTTGCGGTGGTCAGCGCCCCGGCGCTGGTTGTACGGCCGACCGTCGCGGCGGGAGTGTTGATGGCCGCGCCGGTCGGAACGGTCGGGCGACACACTGGGTTGATCGATCGTCACGGGTATGCTCCAGCTGACTAATGCTGTCGGCGCACCCTTGCACGCGGGCCGCGGGGTGCGGTGCGCGACGAGCCACTGGGTGCGGGCACCCGACTTCGCGCGACGTTCCACCGTCGGCTGAACACATCAGATGGCGTAACCATGACGAGTTCACAACCCGGGCACTGATACGGCCGAGTCCACTGGACTCGGCCGCGGCTGTCAACCAGTATAAACCACGCCTGGGGGTCGTTTGTCCCCGACTCCGGACACGCCGGCCGGCGCCCAGGTGGATGATCACCTGGACACCAGCCCGCCGATGCCTCGATGGTGTCGCCGGCAGAGCAGCCCTACCGCACGACCGAGATCACCTCACCCATGATGCCGTCCGGTGGCCTCCGGCCGGACGGACGCCATCAGCCGCGATCGGGGATGTCGTCGTACCGGTCGGCGTCGAGCTCGTCGATCGTGCCGTCGGCGACCGCCTCGACGATGCCCATCACCCCTCGTTCGACCGCGGTAATCAGCTGACCACGTTTCTTGGCGCCCCAACTGTGGGTCTGGCCACGGACCTCGAACAACACCGACGCCGAGCCGTTCAGCGCCAACGAACCCAGGGCCGTACCGGGGAGATCGATGTTCTGCGGGTACAGCGAGATGTTGCTGAAAGGCGAGCGGGCCTGCTGGAGTGCGTCATACGCAGCGAGGGTGGCCCGCTTGGCGGCGTCGAGGTCGTAGCCCTGATCGAAATGTTCGTGGTTCTCGATGTCGATGAACTTTCCGGACAGCGAGAGCGTCACCCAGTTGTTGGTGCCGTCGACCACGTAACAGGGCGCTTGGTGGTGCAGGTCGATGAAGACGTCAACGTTGCCGAACTCCACCTGAAGGTCGCGATAGACGTCGCGGACCGCCTGCGATTCGGGGTGGATGTACCAGCCCGGCGTGGCCGACGCCCCGGGGAAGTCGGCCGGCTGCGGAATGTAGTCGAGCAGTGGGTGGAAGTCTCGGTTGACGTCGAAGCCTGGGCGGTCACGGTAGTCGTCGCCCTGGAGAACTCCCGTGTAGTAGTTCCACGCCGGCTGGGCTCCGTCGAGCTGCGGGAAGTCGGCCACCACGTCGGCCCACGAGCGGTCGTTGCCGCGTCGGTCCAACTCGGCTGCGTCAGGGTTCATCTTGGGGATAGCAACGAGTGTGACGTTCTCGCGCAGCCGTTGCGCCTGAGGTGTCGGAGCGGACATCTTCCGTAGGAGAGAAACCAGAGCGTCCGTTCCGGTCTTCTCGTTGCCGTGGATCTCACTCTGAACCAAGACGACGCGGTCGCCCTCACCTACGCGCGCTGCCCAGATCTCCCGGCCGCGGTTGGACTCGCCGACGACGTCGACACTCAATCGGCCGTGGGAACGCTGCTCCAGCCCGGTGAGCTCCCGGCGCAGCTCTTCATGATCGATCCAGGCGGAGGTTCCGGTGCCACCGGTCTCCGTTCCACAGTGTGCGTTGGTGGGCTCGGCGACGGCGGGAACACCGACGAAAGCCGTCGAGGCGACGGCTAAGGCAGCGACGGCTGAGCCTAGGGTGAGGGGGCGGAAGCGGGCACGGGCCATGACGATCCCTTCGATCAGTGCCGTCCCCCACCGGACCACACATGGTGATCATCAGCTATGCGTGAGCGGTTGCCCCTAAATTAGCGATCTACGACGAGAAGTCAAGATCGTATGTGACATACCACTGACTGGCACTCGCGGCATGCTCCTACCGGGCAGGTGACACGGTGTCCGCCAGGCGTTGGAGCAGTAGCGCCTCGGCGAGGCACACCTTCTCGAACTGGCCTAGGTGCAGGCTCTCGTCGACGCCATGTGCCCTGGAGTCCGGGTCTTCCACCCCGGTAGCCACCACGGTGGCGGCGGGGAAGGTGTCCTGGAATTCGGCGATGAACGGGATCGAGCCACCCAATCCCATCTGCACCGGCGGCTGCCCGAACGCCTCGGTCAGGGCATCGACCGTCGCTCGGTACGCCGGCGAAGTGGTGTCCAGCACACACGGTGCTCCTAGCGCGCCGTCGGTCACCGTGACCTCGGCTCCGAACTCCGCATGCTCGACCAGATGTGCCCGGATTGCCCCGGCTGCCTCCTCCGGATCCTGCCCAGGAGCAAGCCGCACGCTGATCTTCGCCCGCGCCCGGTGGACGAGAATATTGGCCGACTCGGCGATGCTGGGGGCATCGATGCCGACCACTGACAGCGCCGGCTGCGCCCAGAGCCGGTCGGCCAAAGCGCCGGCACCCACCAACTGAACCCCGTTCAGCAGCCCCGACTCTTCCCGGAACCGGTCGGTCGGGTAGTCCACCTCCGCGGCCGGAGCGTGGACCAAGCCTTCGACGGACACGGCACCGTTCGTATCGTGCAACGTACCTAAAAGGCGGCACAGCGCGGTGAGCGCGTCGATGACCGGCCCACCGAACATACCCGAATGCACGGCATGCTCCAGGACACGCACCTCCACCTCACAGTCGACCAGTCCGCGCAGGCTGGTGGTGAGGGCAGGTGTGTCTACCGACCAGTTCATCGAGTCCGCGACGACGATGACGTCGGCGGCGAGCAGATCTCGGTGTGTGTCGAGGAAAGAGGTGAACGTCGGAGAGCCGATCTCCTCCTCACCCTCGACGAACAGCGTGACCCCCACCGGCGGGCGGCCGTCGAACACCCGCAACGCGGCGATGTGGGCCATGATCCCGGCTTTGTCGTCCGCGGCACCACGGGCATACAAGCGGCCGGCCCGCTCAGTGGGCTCGAACGGGTCGCTGGTCCAGTCCGCCACCGGGCCGGTGGGCTGGACGTCGTGATGGGCGTAGAGCAAGACCGTGGGAGCGCCGGCGGGGGCCGGCCACCTGGCGATCACCGCGGGCTGGCCCTCCGGGACGGCGAGAACCTGGACATCGGCGGCACTCGCGGCGCGGGCCAACTCGGCCACGGCGTCGGCGCTAGCCCGGACCGCATCCGCATTCGACGGATCAGCGCTCACACTCGGGATACGAACCAGCCGCTCGAGATCGGCCCGGACTGACGGGAAGACGCTCGTTGCGGCGTCTCGGATATCACTCACGAGACATCACCTGGCCCGGCGCCACGGACACCGCACGGGTTCACTGCTTGCCGCGGCGGGAGAGCGCGTACAACCCGCCGCCGAGCGCCAGGACAACGATGGCCCCGATGATCCACGGCAGTGGAGACGATCCGGTGTCCGGCAGCGGACCACCGGCGTTGGCCGATGCCGGAGCGGCCGCGGCCAACCCTGCCCCCAACACGAGGGTGGTAGTGACAACAAGACGACGACTACGTCGAGCAAGACGCATCGGGGACCTCCAGAACGAGACGAACGATGACTCAGATCTTTTCACGCCGCGGTGCCGGCTGAACAGCCGCACCGGTGATCATTGCCGGCATCGTGTCGCTATGGCGACCCGATCGTGGTTTCGATCACCGGGGGTGCTGGTCGAACAAGCTCAGCTGGCCGGCCGGCTGCGCCGGGCACACCCGTCCGGTCTGGTCTCGGCCGCGGTCGGCGCCGCGATGACCGGCGCGGGTCCGGCCGGCGTCCGGCCGGTCGAACCCGTGCTGGCGCAAGATGGGCCGCAACCGCTCCCGGAGGTGCTCTTTGTACTGTGCCGGCACATAGGCGCCGCGCCCGTAGAGCTGTTGGTAACGCTCCACCAGGCCCGGATGCTCGCGCCGCAGCCAGCGCATGAACCACTCCCGCGCACCGGGCCGCAGATGCAACGGGATCATGGTGACCCGACTCGCGCCGGCCTCCGCCAGCTGCGCCACAGCACGCTCGAGCTCGACGGAGGTGTCGGTGAGCCACGGCAGGACGGGCGCGAGCAGCACCGAGCAGTCGAAGCCCGCCTCCCGGACAGCTCGCACCAGCGTCAGGCGAGCCCTCGGTGATGGCGTGCCGGGCTCCAAGCTGCGATGCAGTGGCTCATCCACGAGAGCGATCGAAACCGCCAAACCGACCTCCACAGTCGACGACACCTCGGCCAACAACGGAAGGTCGCGCCTGAGCAGTGAGCCCTTGGTGAGGATGGAGAACGGTGTACCGGATCCGGCCAACGCCTGGATGATGCCCGGCATCAGCCGGTACCGCCCCTCGGCCCGCTGGTATGGGTCGGTGTTGGTGCCGAGCGCGACGTGCTCGCGGGTCCAGGATCGACGGGCCACTTCGCGGGTCAACACCTCCGGCGCGTTGACCTTGACGACGATCTCCGAGTCGAAGTCACGGCCGGCATCGAACTCGAGCCATTCATGGCTGCGCCGGGCGAAGCAGTAGGTGCAAGCGTGAGTGCAGCCCCGGTAAGGATTCACCGTCCAGCCGAACGGCACCTCAGACATGGCCGAGACCTTGTTCAGCACACTTCGCGCGGCGACCTCGTGGAACGTGACACCCTCGAACTCTGGAGTGGTGACGCTACGCACGAGCCCGGGGATACGCCGCAGGCCAGGCAGCGCTGTAGCGGCCTCGACACTCAGCGTCTGGTTCTGCCATCGCATAACGTGTAGTCGAACACATGTTCCCATGTTTTGCCAAGGGATGATGCCTTGGGAACCGCCCCGCGGTAGCTGCATTCTCGGGCCCGGCCGCACCACCGGCGGCGGGTCCTCACAGCAGCGGTAGGTGACCCGCCAGGTTGGCGCGCTCCCCACTGGCCGAGATCCGGCCCGCATGGGCCTCAACATCCCACGCAACCCGGCCCGTCGCCAGCCGGATCCAGGTGGCAGCGTCCATCTCGACGATGTTCGGCGGCGTCCCCCGCGTGTGCCTGGGGCCCTCAATGCACTGCACTGCGGCGTACGGCGGAACCCGCACTTCGACGGTACGGCCCGGCACTCGCTCGGCGAGCATGTCGAGCAGCGCCCGCACACCTGTGCGCTGCGTACTCCGGGGCATGGCGGGTGGCTCTACCTCACGCACCGAACGGGCAAGATCGTCGGCGTGGGTGACGATCTCGATCACCCTGGTCAACAGGAACTGACTGAGCCGGATGGCACCACGGCGCCCCGCGACCACCGGATCCCCCGGCGTGAGCTGCTCCATCCGGCCGACCGCGACCGCCAGCGCGTCGTCGATAGCGGCAACCACTCTGTCCGGCTGTGATCGCGCGGCGGCGGCGATGGCCCGCGCTTCGTCAGCGACGACGCCGGCGTTGGTGTCGTAAGCAAGCACGTACTGGCTGGCGGTCAACACGTCCACCGACCGGGCAGCCGGGGTCAGCTCGCCCACCCGGCCAACCACGCTGACCAGATGAGCGGCCAGCTCGGTTACGGTCCAACCGGGCAGAACACTCTCGTGGCCCCAGTACCGATGAGGCAATCCGACCAACCATTCCCGCAGCACCTGGTACCCGTCGTAGTAGGTACTCCAGACCACGTCAGGATCGATTCGTTTCGCCACCACCACACGGTAACCGCGACGCCGCGAAGACCCGACACACGTCCCACCACATCCGCGTCATGGCAGCTCATCGCAGCAACGAGAGGTCATCCGGTCCACGGATTGAGCACCGGCACCCCGGTCGGCTCAAAATGTTTGACGTTTCTGGTGACCACTTTGAGGGCATGAACCTCCGCCGTCGCAGCGATCAACGCGTCAGTGACGCCGACTCTGCACCCGGCTTTCTCCGTCCGCGCGATCAACCGTCCCCACGCGTCGCCAGTCTCGGCATCTACCGACAGCACTCGATGCTCGAATCGCGCGCGCAAATCATCGATGAGCCACAGTTGCAGACGCTGCCGTCGCCATCCGGACGGCAACCGCTCGACCCCCTTGCGCAGCTCACCTAGCGTGATGACGCTGACATAGGTGCGATCCTCGTCGACCATGTGCATCCACGCCATCAATCCGGAGTTGGGCCTTGGCTTGAACCACTCCGACACTGCGTTCGTGTCCAGCAAGAAGGTCACGGGCCAGGCTCCGCGTACTCAGGGCCATCGAGGTCGGCCTCTCGCATGTCGATCTCGATTCGCTCAACATCGACGTCCAGCCCCGCCATCGGCGAATTCGCAAAGAACTCCGCGAGGCTCCCCTTCCGCGTCGATTTCCGGTGCCACTCGTCCGTCGCCACAACCACAACAACCTCCTCACCACGACGGGTAACAACTTGCGGGCCATCTCGGCTCGCCCGATGGACGAGTTCACTGAAACGGGACTTGGCCTCGGCAACCGTCCAGACCCGGTCGGCATCAGAACCACTCATACGATCACCTCGGTGACCATCATAGTCATGATGGTCATCGACATCAACGACTGTACCTATTGACGTATGGTCTGGAATGACCGACCATACGGATATGGCCGACCATACGGCAGATGCCGACCGTTCCGCCGGCGCGGCGGCGGACTCGCCTGGTGACACCACGCCGCTGCCGGACTACGAGCTGGACGAAAGACTGGATCTGACGCAGCGTGCGCAGTACCGGGCACTCTTCGAGGAAACACGGGAGCAGATCGTGAGCCTGCTCCTCGAACGAGCTGCTACAACGTCAGACCTGGCGGTAGCGCTGAACAAACCCAAAGGGACCGTTGGCCACCACCTCAAGGTGCTCGAAGAGGCCGGCCTAGTGCGGGTGGTACGCACCAAGCGGGTCCGGGCCATCGAAGCGAAGTACTACGGCCGCACTGCTCGGGTATTCATCTTCCAGCGCAGCGACGAAGCCACGACGATGCCCCAGCGGGCCTTGTCGACCGCAGCGGAAGAGATCTCCAACGCGCCGCCCGACCTCCCGTTCAATGCCAACATCCGGCACGCCCGGATCCCGACGGAGCGCGCCGCGGAATGGAGCGATCGGGTCAACGACCTCATCATGGAGTTCACTCGTGAGCCGCGTGGTGGCGACGTCGTCTACGGCTTCGCCATCGGCATCTACCCCACCACGCGCCGCCCGCTTCCCGATGCCGGCCACGACGGCCCGCCCGAAGCCCCATGACCGCCCCGACCGCAACGCCTTCGCAGCAGCGCCTTGGCCGCAATTACTGGACGCTGTTCTCCGCCACCACGGTGTCGAACCTGGGTGACGGACTCATGGTGGTAGCCATTCCTTGGCTCGCGTCCGCACTCACCCGCGACCCCATCCAGATCGCCCTGGTCACCCTCGCCACCCGGCTGCCATGGCTGCTGTTCTCCCTGCCGGCCGGTGTCATCACCGACCGGTTTGATCGTCGTCGGCTGGTGGCGGTGATGGACGTCGCCCGCTGCATCGCCATCATGAGCCTCGCCTGCGTCATTGCCGCCCAGCACGGCAATCTCACCAGCCCCGATGCGATCGCCGACGGCAGCGCCGACCCACCCGGCAATGCCCTACTCCTGCTGGGCCTGCTCTACCTGACCGCCCTGCTGGTCGGCTTCGCCGAGGTACTCCGCGACAACTCGGCCCAAACCCTCCTGCCATCCATCGTCAGCAAAGACCGCCTGGAGAAGGCCAACGGCCGGATGTGGGGCGCGGAGATGGTCACCAACCAGTTCGCCGGTCCACCGCTGGCGGGCCTGCTCCTCGGCGTCGCGTTCGCGCTGCCGTTCTTCCTCACCGCCGGGACCTATGCCATCGGGGCAGCGCTGGTTTTCACCCTCGCCGGTGCCTTCACCCCAAAAGGCCAGACCACCACCGGCCGGATCGCCTGGCGGGCGGAGATCTCCGAGGGGGTTCGCTGGTTATGGAATCACCACCTCCTACGATCACTGGCCCTGGTACTGGGCGGACTGAACGCGATGTCGGCCACCTGCATGGCCATCATGGTCCTGTTCGCCCAGGAGGTATTGGAGCTCGACGCCAGCCGGTTCGGCCTCTTGCTGACCGGCACCGCCGGCGGGGCCATCGTCGCCTCGCTGTGCGCCGAGCGAGTGAGCCGCAGGCTCGGCACCGGAACGTCGCTGTTCGTCTCCATGCTCGGCATGGGCACCGGACTGGCGGTGATCGGGCTAGTGTCGAGTGGGGTCCTCGTATGGGCGGTACTGACCGTCAGCGGGTTCCTCGTCGTGCTGTGGAATGTCATCACCGTGTCACTACGCCAGTCGATCATCCCGGACCACCTCATGGGCCGGGTCAATTCGGTCTATCGGTTCTTCGGCTGGGGCACGATATCGCTGGGTAGCCTGCTCGGTGGTGTCATCGTCGCCATCGGCGAACCCCTCTTCGGCCGCGAATGGGCCTTACGCACACCATTCCTGGTTGCGGCCGCTGTTCATCTCGTGTTGTTCGCCTACGCCCTTCCACGCATCAACACTGCGCGGATCGCGGCTGCTCGGGCAGCCGCAGCCGACGCCGGAGACTAGTCATGAACCTGACCCAAGGGATGCTGCTGCACCGGGAACGCACCCGTGAGCTGCACGCTGACGTGCTGCGACATACGGTGGCCGAGAAGCGTCGATTGGATCGACGCCTGACCCGCCGATACCGTCGGCAAGCTCGACTCGCGACTCGGCTGAGCCTCCGGCTGACCGAACTTGGTGGGATAGGCCGCAGTTAGTGTCTTGCACTACAGGCCCGGGTGCCACCGCGCGGATCAGTCCGCGCCGAACGCCGCCGGCAGAGTGCCCTCATGGGCAGCACGCAGCTCGTCCAGGCCAATGGTGAACTGACCTTGAACGTCGAGCGCATCGGCATCGTCCACCACACCGATGCGCTCGTGCGGCACACCACGCGCCGCGCACATCCCGGTGAAACGCACCTCTTCCGGATGTGGCACGGCGACGATCGCCCGCGCCGTCGACTCGGAAAAGAGGAAAACGAATGGGTCGAGCTCAGGCGGCACCCACACCCGCGCGCCGACGCCGTGTCGAAGCACCGCCTCGCTGAGCGCCTGCGCCAGCCCTCCGTCGGAGACATCGTGCGCGGCTGCGATGAGACCGTCCCGGGCGGCGTGGTAGAACAGCTCGGCCAGGTCTCGTTCGGCGTCGAGGCGCACGGCGGGCGGTTGTCCACCCAGGTGGCCGTGGACCACGTGGGCCCATTCCGATCCCCCGAACTCGTCGTCGGTGTCACCTAACAGGTAGATGATGTGGCCAGGTGTGTTGAACCCGCTGGGTACGCGGCCGGCGACATCGTCGATCACACCAAGGACACCCACCACGGGCGTCGGCAGGATGGCGGTGTCGCCAGTCTGGTTGTACAGCGACACGTTGCCGCCGGTGACGGGTGTGCCCAGCGTGCGGCATCCATCGGCGAGCCCCCGGACCGCTTCGGCGAACTGCCACATGACGGCCGGGTCCTCCGGCGAACCGAAGTTGAGGCAGTTGGTCACGGCCAGCGGCCGCGCCCCCGTAACCGCGACGTTGCGATACGCCTCGGCCAGCGCCAATTGCGCCCCCAGGTAAGGGTCGAGCTTGGCGTAGCGGCCGTTGGCATCCGTGGACAGCGCCACGCCCAGGCCGGTCTCGGGGTCGACGCGAAGCACACCGGCGTCCTCCGGCTGCGCGAGGACGGTGTTTCCCAACACATAGCGGTCGTACTGATCGGTGATCCAAGCCCGGGAGCACAGGTTCGCAGAACCGATCAACCGCAGCAGAGTGGAACGCAACTCAGCGCCGGTGCTGGGCCGGGCCAGAGTGGACGGACCCGCCGCCTGCAACGTGTCCTGCCAGGCCGGGCGCGCGAAGGGTCGCTGGTACACCGGCCCCTCGTGGGCGACGGTGCGCGGAGGCACGTCGACGACGGTCTCGCCCCGCCATTCGATGGTCAGCCGCCCCGACTCGTTGACCTCTCCGACGATGTCGGCCTGCACGTCCCACTTCTCACAAATCCGCATGAAGCGTTCGACCATGGCCGGTTCGACCACCGCCATCATCCGCTCCTGCGACTCGCTCATCAGGATCTCTTCCGGGGCAAGCGTCGCATCACGCAGCGGCACCCGATCCAGGACCACATGCATGCCGCCATCGCCGGCACTGGCCAGCTCCGACGTAGCGCAGGACAACCCGGCACCGCCCAGGTCCTGGATTCCGACCACCAAACCTTCGGCGAACAGTTCCAGCGTGCACTCGATGAGCAACTTCTCCATGAACGGGTCGCCCACTTGCACGCTGGGACGTTTGGCCGGCCCTTCGGACTCGAATGTCTCCGATGCCAACACCGAGACGCCGCCGATGCCGTCGCCTCCCGTGCGGGCGCCATACAGAATGACCTTGTTGCCGGCGCCCGAGGCGTGCGCGAGATGGAGGTCCTCGTGCCGCATCACCCCCACGCAGAGGGCGTTGACCAGTGGGTTTCCGGCGTAGCTAGGGTCGAACACGACCTCGCCGCCGATGTTGGGCAGGCCGAGGCAGTTGCCGTATCCGCCGACTCCGGCGACGACGCCGGGCAGCACCCGCTGGGTGTCCGCCGCCTCCAACGGTCCGAACCGCAAGGAGTCCATGACGCCGATCGGGCGCGCTCCCATAGCCAAGATGTCCCGGACGATCCCACCAACACCCGTGGCGGCACCCTGGTACGGCTCCACGTATGACGGATGGTTGTGGGACTCGACTTTGAAGGTGACGGCGTAGCCCTGCCCGATATCGACGACACCGGCGTTCTCGCCGATGCCAGCCAGGAGCTTGCCGGTGCTGGTCTCCTGGGCCAACTCACCGAACGTGCGCAGGTGGACCTTGCTGGACTTGTAGGAACAATGCTCGGACCACATCACGCTGTACATGGCGAGCTCGGCGCTGGTGGGGCGGCGCCCCAACAGCTCGCGGATGCGCTCGTACTCGTCGGCCTTCAGCCCGAGCTCACCCCACGGCTGGGGCTGGTCAGGCGTCTTGGCGGCGTGCTCGATGGTGTCGATGGTCATGCGGTCACCAAGCTATTCAGAACGGAGGTGAAGAAACCGAGGCCATCGGTGGTGGGGCCGGTGAGCGCCTCGACCGCGTGTTCGGGATGCGGCATCAACCCGACGACGTTGCCCCGCTCGTTGGCGACGCCGGCGATGTCCCGGTACGAGCCGTTGGGGTTGCCATCGAGGTAACGGGCGACGACCTGCCCCTGGGCTTCGAGCCGGTCCAGAGTTGATTCGTCGGCGACGTAGCCGCCCTCGCCGTTCTTCAACGGAATGACGATCTCTTGGCCCGGCTGATAGGCGGAGGTCCACGGCGTCGACGTGTTCTCGATCCGCAGCTTCTGGTCTCGGCACACGAACTTGCGGTGATCGTTACGGACGAGCGCACCGGGGAGCAAATGGGTCTCGCACAGGATCTGGAAGCCGTTGCAGATGCCAAGCACCGGCATTCCACCCCGGGCAGCGTCGATCAAGGGCTCCATGATCGGAGCGAACCGGGCGATGGCGCCGCAACGCAGGTAGTCCCCGTAGGAGAAGCCGCCGGGCAGGACGATCGCGTCCACCCCTTTGAGGTCGGCGTCGCCATGCCACAACGAAACGGCGTCGCCGGTAGCGATCCGGACGGCGCGCATGGCGTCGCTGTCGTCCAGCGAGCCGGGAAAGGTGACGACTCCGATAGTCACGCTTGGGCTCCTCTCACGTCCCTCGCTCGTCGCCTAGCCGATCTGCGACCGGTGACCCTCACTGCTCGACCCGCAGCTCGAAGTCTTCGATGACCGGGTTGGACAGCAGAGTGGACGCCGCCTGCTCGATCCGCGCGACCGCTTCCGGGGTGGCGGCGCCGTCGAGTTCGATCTCGAATCGTTTGCCTTGCCGTACCGCGGTGACGCCGTCGAACCCCAACCGGTTCAACGCTCCGTGCACGGCTTTGCCTTGCGGATCGAGAATTTCGGATTTCAGCATGACGTCGACGACGACACGAGCCACGGGCAGACGCTCCTTGCGCGACTGGAGAGATGGGCACGCCCAGGATACGTCAGAAGGCTGGGATTCCCCCGCAGCGGTGCCGGCTCCCGAGCGTCCGGGAGGATCGCGCCGCCGGACTGGTCAGCCGAGTGGCCGCTGTGGCCGGTCCAACCGCCTCAGAACTTGTTTCCCGTCAAACGTTCGTACGCATCGACGTAACGCTGCCGCGTCCGCTCGACGATCTCATCCGGTAGCTCCGGCGGCGGCGTGCCGGCGGAGCGGTCCCAGTCCGCGGCTGGCGAGGCGAGCCAGTCGCGGACGAACTGTTTGTCGAACGACGGCTGCGACTGACCAGGGTGCCAGCTGTCCAGCGGCCAGAAGCGCGACGAGTCTGGCGTGAGCACCTCGTCCGCCAACACGACGGTGCCGTCGTCGCGCAGCCCGAACTCCACCTTGGTGTCGGCCAGGATGATGCCCCGATCGCGGGCGATCGACTCTCCCCGGGTATACACCTCCAGTGTCAGCCGGCGCAGAGTGGCGGCGAGGTCAGCGCCCAACAGCCGTTCGACCTCGGGGAAGTCCATGTTCTCGTCGTGTTCACCAATGGCCGCCTTCGTCGTCGGCGTGAAGATCGCCTCGTCGAGCCGAGAACCGTTCTCCAGACCCGGCGGCAGCCCGATACCGCAGATGGCGCCGGCTTTCCGGTACTCGACCAGCCCGGAGCCCGCGAGATAACCCCTCGCGATGCACTCAACCGGCACCATCTCCAACCGCTCGACCAGCACTGCTCGGCCGCTCACCGCGCTGGGAACAGTGGTGGAGACGACATGATTGGGCAGCACGTCGGCCACTTGCTCGAACCACCACAACGACATCGCCGTCAGGATGCGGCCTTTGTCGGGGATGGTGCTGCTCAGGATGTAGTCATAAGCCGAGATGCGGTCGCTGGCCACGAGCAGCAGGCGGTGGCTGCCGTCCTCCGGCGCGTACAGGTCGCGGACTTTGCCCGAATAGAAGTGCCGGTAACCCGGAAGGACAGGAGCACTCACACTCGAAGCGTACCGTCACTACCCTGCCCACGATCCGAAACCCACCCGCCCACTATATGGACAGCCGGTATACCATCGGCCCATGCGACATACGTCCCGAATGCCCCTGCTCGGAATTCCGCTCGCCGCCCTGATGCTCACCGCAGCGTGCGGTTCGGACGACGACGCGACCGACGACGCGACGGACACCGCATCCGCGGCAACCGGTGAGTGCACCCCGGATGCCCTCGACACGCTGACCTCTGGCACATTAACCATCGCCACCGGTCAGCCCGCGTACGGACCATGGATCGTCGACAACGAGCCGGAGAACGGCGAGGGGTTCGAGGGGGCTGTGGCCTACGCCGTAGCCGAGCGCCTCGGCTACGCAGCCGACGACGTCACTTGGACCCGCGTCGATTTCAACGCCGCCATCCAACCCGGCCCCAAAGACTTCGACTTCGACATCAACCAGTTCTCGATCACCGAGGAACGCAAGGCGGCTGTCGACTTCTCGTCCTCCTACTACGACGTGGCCCAGACCGTCGTCGCGCTCGAAGGTACACCGGCGGCCGAAGCCGGCAGCCTCGACGACCTACGTGACCTCAACATCGGCGCACAGGTCGGCACCACGAGCCTGCAAGCGATCAACAGCGCCATCGAGCCGAACAACGAGCCGGCCGTCTTCAACAGCAACGACGACGCCAAACTGGCCCTGGCCAACGGCCAGATCGACGCGCTCGTGGTCGACCTTCCCACCGCCTTCTACGTCACCGCGGTCGAGATCGAGGACGGCGTCATCGTCGGCCAACTCCCCGACACCGGCGACGACGTCGAACAGTTCGGGCTCCTGCTCGACAAAGACAGCCCGCTGACCGACTGCGTTACCCAGGCCGTCGACTCGCTGCGCGACGACGGCACCCTCGACGCCATCGAGCAGGAGTGGCTCGCCGACGTCGTCGACGTGCCGAAACTCTCCTGACGCGTCCGGTGAGCTCGCCCCTGTACGAGCCGAGCCCGCTGGAGCTGGAGCGCCGGGCCTACCGGCGCTCCCGCGCCCGGCGGTCGACCGTCGTCGCCCTGCTCAGCACTCTCATCTTCGCCGTGGTCGCCTACCTCACGGTCACCAACGCCCCCGGCTGGGAACGGACGAAGGCGACGTTCTTCGACGTCTCCTACGGCTGGGAGGTCCTTCCCTCCATCCTGGAGGGGTTGTGGCTCAACATCCGGGTGCTCGTCGTGGCCGCCGTGTGTGTCGTCGTGGTGGCGCTGGCCCTGGCGCTGCTCCGGACCTTACGGGGCCCGATCTTCCTCCCGTTGCGGCTGCTGGCCACGGTCTACACCGACCTGTTTCGCGGCATGCCGCTGCTCATCGTTCTCTACCTGGTAGGTCTCGGGCTGCCCGCGTTGCGGCTGGACTGGATCCCGACCCAGGCAGCCGTGCTCGGCACCATCGCACTCGTGCTGACCTACTCCGCCTATGTGGCGGAGGTGTTCCGCGCCGGCATCGAAGCGGTGCACCCGAGCCAACGTGCGGCCGCTCGATCGTTAGGGCTCACCCACCGGCAGACCATGCGGATGGTGGTACTTCCGCAAGCCGTGCGGAAGGTGACGCCGCCGCTGCTCAACGACTTCGTCGCCCTGCAAAAGGACGTAGGCCTGATCTCGGTGCTGGGCGCGGTCGACGCCATCCGGCGGGCCCAGATCGAGGTGTCGCAGACGTTCAACTTCACTCCCTACGTCGTCGCCGGATTACTCTTCGTTCTCCTCGCGGTGCCATCGGCTCGGATCGCCGACTGGGTATCCAACCGGGCGGCCCGCCGGCAGCAAGCTGGAGGTCTGGTATGAGTGCGAGCCCGCCAGTGCTGTCGATCGAGGGCGTAGTCAAGTTCTTCGGTGAACACCAGGTGCTACGAGGGGTCGATCTCGAGGTGGCCGAACACCAGGTGGTCACCGTCATCGGCTCGTCCGGGTCGGGTAAATCGACCCTGATGCGCTGCGTCAATCTTCTCGAGGTGGTCGACGACGGGGTGATCACGCTCGACGGCGAGGACATCACCGACCCACGGGCAGACGTCGATCGAATCCGCCGCCGGATCGGAGTGGTCTTCCAGGCCTACAACCTGTTCCCCCACATGACCGTCCTCGACAACATCACGTTGGCGCCCCGGGTGGTTCACGGCCTCCCCCGCGATCAAGCCGCGGAGCAGGCCCTGGACCTCCTCGACCGGGTGGGACTGCGGGACAAGGCCGGCGAGTACCCCGATCGGCTCTCCGGCGGGCAGCAACAGCGCGCCGCGATCGTGCGTGCTCTGGCGACTGACCCCCGGCTTCTATTGCTCGACGAAGTCACCAGTGCCCTCGATCCGGAGTTGGTGGGTGAGGTACTACGTCTGGTGCGGGAACTCGCCGAGCAGGGGGTGACCATCCTGATGGCCACCCACGAGATGGGGTTCGCCCGGCAGGTAGCCGACCGGGTGTGTTTTCTCGATCAAGGCGCCGTGCTCGAACAGGGGCCGCCGGAACAGGTGCTGGGCGACCCAGTGGAACCCCGCACTCGGCAGTTCCTGGCCCGCATCATCGACGCCGGCCGGCTCTGAGCCCCCCCAGCCTGAACCTGCCCCTACTCACCCAGCGGTGGCGGCGTTGTACTGGTCACGCCACGCGACCCACCGTCGGACCGCGCTGAGATCGTAATCCGGACCCGACACACCGAGGGTGAACATCGTGGCGCCGGCCTCCACCAACGGCGCCGCGAACTCACCTGGCGCCGTCGTACCAATCGCGGGCACCGCCACCGACCGCTCGATCCTGGTGCGGTCGCGATCGACGTCGGCGCAATGATCGGCCAGGATCCGGCTCTTGCGGACCAGTGCGTTCACGTCGGAGAAGCTATGCCAGATGTCGGCGTGTTCGGCCACCATACGCAGCGTCTTGCGCTCGCCACCACCGCCGATGAGGATCGGGATGTTCCGTGTGGGCAGCGGGTTGAGTTTGCGCCATCGGGCCCGGATGCGGGGCAAGGCGTCAGCGAGATCGGCCAGCCGCGACCCGGGGGTGCCGAACTCGAATCCGTACTCGTCATAGTCGCGTTGGAACCAGCCAGCTCCGATGCCGAGAATCAGTCGGCCGTCACTCATGTGGTCGACGGTGCGGGCCATGTCCGCCAGCAGATCTGGGTTCCGGTAGCTATTGCAGGTGACCAACGCGCCGATCTCGGCCCGGGACGTGATCTCGGCCCAGGATCCGAGCATCGTCCAACACTCGAAGTGCAGCCCTTCGGCATCACCGCTCAGCGGGAAGAAGTGATCCCAGTTGAAGATCATGTCGACGCCGGTCTCCTCGGCTTCGACGACAGCCATACGGATGCGCTTGTAGTCCGCGTGTTGTGGTTGCATTTGCACGCCGATGCGAATCGGACGGTTCACGTGTCCTCGCCCTCGTGTTGTGAATTTACCTAGTGCCCTGCGGGACGGCCGGACCGATCACGGTTTCGTACGTCGACCCCACCTCGGGGGCTGAGACCGACCATACCCACGCCGCGCCCTCCGGGAATCACCGTCTCCTGCAAGCTGAACGGGGAATACGGAAGAATGGGCGACGTGCCTGAGAAACCCCTCGTACCCGACGTCCTCGCCACTCGCTACGCCTCCCCCGGGCTCACTCGACTCTGGTCTGCCGAGCACAAGATCATCCTTGAACGACGGCTCTGGCTAGCCGTACTCCAGGCGCAGCGCGATCTCGGGGTCGACATCCCGGCTGGTGTCATCGACTCCTACGAGGCGGTGATAGAACAGGTCGACCTGGACAGCATCGCCGCGCGAGAACGTATTACCCGCCACGACGTCAAAGCGCGCATCGAGGAGTTCAACTCCCTCGCCGGGCACGAACATGTCCACAAGGGCATGACCAGCCGCGATCTCACCGAGAACGTTGAACAGTTGCAGATCCGGCAGTCTCTGGAGCTGATCCGCGACCGCACGGTGGCCACCCTGGTGCGCCTGGCTGCCCGGGCCGGTGAACACTCGGGCACCGTGATGGCCGGGCGTAGCCACAATGTGGCGGCCCAAGCCACCACCCTCGGCAAACGGTTCGCCAGCGCCGCCGACGAGCTCCTCATCGCCTACGAACGCCTGACGTCGCTGATCGAGCGCTACCCTCTGCGGGGCATCAAGGGCCCCGTCGGAACCGCCCAAGACATGCTGAACCTGCTCGACGGGGATCCAGCCCGGCTGACCGAACTCGAACGGAGAGTGGCCGCTCATCTGGGTTTCGCCAGAGTGCTCACCAGCGTCGGGCAAGTGTACCCGCGCTCCCTCGACCACGACGTCTTGTCTGCTCTTGTCCAGGCCACCGCCGGACCATCCAGCCTGGCCACCACCATCCGGTTGATGGCCGGGCACGAACTCGCCACCGAAGGGTTTCAGCCGGGCCAGGTCGGCTCCAGTGCCATGCCGCACAAGATGAATACCCGGTCCTGCGAGCGGGTCAACGGGCTGGCCGTCGTCCTCCGCGGTTACGCCTCCATGACCGCCGAACTGGCCGGCGCCCAGTGGAACGAGGGCGACGTGTTCTGCTCCGTCGTGCGTCGGGTGGCACTACCGGACGGATTCTTCGCCGTGGACGGCCTATTCGAGACCTTCCTGACCGTGCTCGACGAGTTCGGTGCGTACCCCGCTGTGATCAGCCGCGAGCTGGACCGCTACCTACCCTTCCTGGCCACCACCGCGGTGTTGATGGCCGCGGTCAAGGCCGGGGTGGGCCGCGAGACCGCACATGAGGTCATCAAGAAACACGCCGTTGAGGTGGCCTTGAACATGCGCGAGCATGGCGCCGACCGCAACGATCTTCTCGACCGCCTCGCTGGCGACCCACGCCTGGGCATCGACGCCGCGGAACTCGACGCGTTGGTCGCCCGTCCGATGGACTTCACCGGAGCGGCGGCCACGCAGGTAGCCACCGTCATCCAGCGAGTGGAGGACGTCGCCGCGGCTCACCCCGAGGCGGCCGCCTACGTCCCAGCACCGATCCTTTAGACGTGGCGTGCCGGGCCTGGCCCTCCTGGACGTGGCGTGCCGGGCCTGGCACTCACCTAGACGTGGCGGGCCGGCCCGGCACTCACCGACCGATGATCAGGCTCATCGCTTCCTGGCGGGTGGCGGGGTTGCGTAGCTGGCCCCGAACCGCACTGGTAACCGTCTTGGACCCTGGCTTCCGGACTCCGCGCATCGTCATGCACAGGTGCTCGGCCTCCACCACGACGATGACACCGGCTGGTTTGAGCAGATCGAGCAACGAGTCTGCCACCTGAGTGGTCAGCCGCTCTTGGACCTGGGGACGTTTCGCGAACACGTCGACTAACCGAGCCAGCTTGGACAGCCCGGTGATGCGTCCGTCCGGGCCGGGGATATATCCCACGTGCGCCAGCCCGTAGAACGGGACCAGGTGGTGCTCGCACATAGACGCCAACTCGATGTCCTTGACCAGGATCATCTCGTCGTGTCCCAGCTCGAACGTGGTGGTCAAGGCATGCGCGGGATCCTGCGCCAGTCCGCGGAACATCTCCTCGTAGGCACGGGCGACCCGGGCCGGGGTATCCAGGAGTCCTTCCCGGTCCGGGTCCTCACCGATGGCGGCCAGCAGCTCACGCACAGCCACCTCGACCCTCGCGTGATCGAAGACCCGGCCCCCGTCGTCCGGACTCCGCGCCGTGTCGCCCACCCGCTCAATCCTTGGTGTGGTTTTCGGTAGCCGCGGTGTGTTCGGCGGAGCCTGATGGCTCGCTCGCGCCGATGGCGGCCGGCTCCTCGTGGTCTGCTTCGGAACCGTTGGTGGAGATCTTCACTGGAACGTCGACCGGCCCGAGTTCGGACGGTTTACGCGTGGGCGAGCCGGTCCAGGCTGGGCGCCGCGAGTGTTTGCGAATCTCGGCGAAGATCTCCGCGACCTCCTCCTTGTTGAGGGTCTCACGCTCCAACAACGCCACGACGAGAGTGTCGAGGATGTCGCGGTTCTCGACCAGGATGTCGTACGCCTCCTGGTGTGCGGTCTCGATGAGCTTACGGACCTCTTCGTCTACCTGACCGGCGATCTCCTCGGAGTAATCACGCTGGTGGCCCATCTCCTTACCCAAGAACGGCTCGGAGCTGTCGGAGCCGAACTTGATGGCGCCCAACCGTTCGGTCATGCCGTACTGGGTGACCATCCTTCTGGCCAGCGTGGACGCCTTGTCGATGTCATTGGCTGCCCCGGTGGTCGGGTCGTGGAACACCAGCTCCTCCGCGGCCCGGCCGCCGAGCATGTACGCGAGCTGATCGAGCATCTCGTTGCGGGTGGTCGAGTACTTGTCCTCGTCCGGCAACACCATGGTGTATCCGAGTGCGCCACCACGGGGCAGGATGGTGACCTTGTGCACGGGGTACGTGTGGTGCAACGCCGCCGCGACCAGCGCATGGCCACCCTCGTGGTAGGCGGTGATGCGTTTCTCTTCGTCCTTCATCAGCCGCGAGCTCTTCTGCGGGCCAGCGACGACCCGGTCGATCGCCTCGTCCATGAACTTGGGCGTGATGACCTTGGAGTCGTTGCGGGCCGCCAACAGGGCTGCCTCGTTGAGGACGTTGGCCAGGTCGGCGCCGCTGAACCCAGGGGTCCGGCGGGCCACCGTCATCAGGTCGACGTCTGGCGCCAAGGGTTTACCCCGGGAATGCACCTCGAGGATCTTGTGCCGACCGTCGAGGTCAGGTGCGCCAACGGCGATCTGCCGGTCGAAGCGACCTGGGCGCAGCAGGGCTGGGTCCAAGATGTCCGGCCGGTTGGTAGCGGCGATCAGGATGACGTTGGTCTTGACGTCGAAGCCGTCCATCTCGACGAGCAGCTGGTTCAACGTCTGCTCACGTTCGTCGTGGCCGCCGCCCATACCCGCACCGCGGTGCCGGCCAACCGCGTCGATCTCGTCGACGAAGACGATGGCCGGGGCGTTCTCCTTGGCCTCCTTGAACAGATCTCGGACCCGGGAGGCGCCGACACCGACGAACATCTCCACGAAATCGGAGCCGGAGATCGAGTAGAACGGTACTCCGGCTTCGCCGGCCACCGCACGGGCCAGCAGCGTTTTTCCCGTTCCCGGCGGGCCGTACAGCAGGACACCCTTGGGGATCTTGGCCCCGACGGCTTGGAACTTGGCCGGCTCCTGCAGGAACTCCTTGATCTCCTGCAACTCCTCGATCGCCTCGTTGGCGCCGGCGACGTCGGCGAACGTGGTTTTGGGTGCGTCTTTGGACGCGAGCTTGGCTTTGTTCTTACCGAACTGCATCATCCGGCCGCCAGCACCCTGCATGCGGCTGATGAAGAAGATGATCAAGGCGACCAGAAGCAGGAGCGGTAGGACCGTTCCAAGCACCGCCATCCACGGGTTCGATTGAGGGATATCGACGTCATAACCCTCGGTGAGTGTCCCGTCGCGGCTCTGATCTCGCAGCTCGCTCTCGAGCTCGAGGGCCTGGCCTTCGACGTAGTACGCCCAGATCTCCTCGTCGTTCTTCAGCGTCAGCTCGATCCGCTGGACGTCGCCACCGGTGATCAGCGCCGAGGCGACGTTGCCGTCCTCGACCTCCTGGACGGCTCGTGCCGTGTCGACGTGCTCCGGACCGTCACCTCTCGACAGGAAACTGTTCAGCATGATCGCCACGAAGACGAACATGATGAACCATATCGCCGGTCGCACAAATCGCTTAGCGTTCATGATGCGGGGCAGGACCCCGTTCCTCCTGCTGAGTCGGGTCCACATCCGGCTGGCACGACGCGCTGACCGACGCGCTCAGCCGAAGGTGTCGGATCTTTACGACGATACCCTGCACGTGCGTACTCCGACCATCCGCACCACCCTGACCATCGGGCGGACCGCCGCGTCAACCAGATCAGGTGTACATGTGTGGCGCCAGTGTGGCCACCACACGCAGGTTCCGGTACCGCTCGGCGAAGTCGAGGCCGTAGCCGACGACGAACGAGTTCGGTATGTCGAAACCGACATACTTGACATCCACGTCCGTCTTGGCCGCCTCCGGTTTACGCAGCACGGTGCAGATCTCCACCGACGCCGGCCCCCTGGAACGCAGGTTGGAGATCAGCCACGACAACGTGAGACCGGTGTCGATGATGTCCTCGACCACGAGCACGTGCCGACCAGTGATGTCGGCGTCTAGATCCTTGATGATCCGGACCACACCGCTGGACCGGGTCCCCGAGCCATACGAGGAGACGTCCATCCAGTCGATCTCGACATGCCGGGACAGATGTCGGGACAGGTCCGCCATCACCATGACCGCGCCCTTGAGGACACCGACGAGCAACAGCTCCCGGCCCTCATAGTCGCGCTCGATCTCGGCGGCCATCTCCGCCAGCCGGCTTTGGATGTCGTCCTCGGTGAGGATGACCTTCTCGATGTCGGCGTCTACATGCTGCGGTTCCACGCTACGAAGCCTGCCATACCCGACCGCGGCTTCCCGCCTCGCCACCGATTTCCACCCCGTATCCAGCCGCCAACGCCGCCGCCACCCCTTGCAACGCACTGGTGTCGTAGGCCGCGCCGGCCGCCGTCGACAGTACGGGTGCCCCCTCGACCACCGACGCGTGGAAGGCGAGCAACTCATGGACGAACCCCGTGCGATGCTCGGCGACGTACCGTTCGGTGATCGGCTCGCCCGCGTCCATCCGCTCGACCACCACTTCGGCCCGATGGTCGCGAAGGTAGGGGCCCGGCATAGACACCCGGATCCGGCCGGCCGATCCGAACACGGCGACTTCCTCCGTGTACTCCGCGTAACCAGGCAGCCAGTTCCACGACAACAACAGCTGCGCCGGGCCGAGCCGGCCGAGCGCTTGGATCTGCGGCGGATCGGCCAGCTGCTCACCGGGGTCGGCCGCCCCAACCTGGGCGTGGCCGAATTGAACCGGCAACTCGCCGAAGATCGCACGAAGCAACGACATCTCGTGACACACCGAACCCTGCAGGACGTCACGATAGATCGACCGGAACGGCTCTCCGAGCGCACCGAGCGCCTCGTCGAGCCGGTCGGACTCGTAGGCCCGCGCCGCCGCCACGGTGCTGGCATCGACGTCGGCGTAGCTGAGTTTCCGCTGGTGAGCGAACTGGCCGTCGTGGTCGGGATGCAACACGGTGACCCGAACCAGACGGACGTCACCGATGCGGTCCAACGCCTGACGGGCACGGGCCAGCACCGGGTAGTACATCTTCATATAGGCGATCTGGAGCACTCGATCCCGCTGCTGGGCAAGCCGGTCCAGTTCGACGCACTCGGCCACCGTGTGGGCGAACGGCTTCTCCGCCAGCACGTGTTTGCCGGCATCCAACGCCCGTCGGGCTAGCTGGGCGTGGGTGCCCGGAGTCAACAGCAACACGGCGTCGACATCTGAGTCGGCCAGGACCGCCGCGACGTCAGTGGAGTGCCGCGGAATCCCCCACTCGGCGGCCACCTGCTCGGCGAGCCGAGGCGAGGCGTCACACGCATGCGTGACAGCAAACCGATCCCGCAGGGTGTGCAGATTGTGCAGGTGCACCGCCTGGGCGATCAAGCCGAGCCCGACCACTGCCACCCGCACCTCGGGCGTGTCAACCATCGATGTCCTCCTGAAGGGTCCAGCCCGGCTCAGCCGGATGGTTCGAAGACGAGCCGGCTCGTTCTGCGGCGGATCCGGATCGCGCCGGGCAGATCGATCCCCTTTTGCCCGCGCCATGCCGTCACCAGCGCGTCAACGGCCTCGATGTGCGCGGCCGTGAGGTCGGTCGGGGGGCACCCGGCATCGATGGCGGCGGCGCGCAGCACCCGCCATCGCACGGCGCGCGGCAACCCAGCCAGCTCACCGACGTCGAGCCCGCCACCGGGACGGGTCACGTCGATGCGGACCTGGTGAGCCAACTCATCCAGTACGTCGGCATCCGCGCGCAACAGCTCACCGGTACGCGCCAACGCGGCTGCGACCCCCGGCCCCAGCTCCTTCTCCAAGATCGGCAGAACCTGGTGCCGGACCCGGGAGCGGGTGAACGCCGGGTCGGCGTTGTGGGGGTCTTCCCAGGGATCGACCTCATCAGGGATGGCCGCGCGGACAACTTCCCGCGCCATCCGCAGCAGCGGCCGTCGGTAGCGGCCATGCCGCGGCGCCATCCCGCCCAGGGAGCGCGCACCGGCACCACGGGCCAGGCCCAACAGGACCGTCTCGGCTTGGTCGTCCATCGTGTGTCCGAGCAACACCCCCATCGCCTGGTGCCGTTCGGCGGCCGCGTCGAGAACGGCATACCGTGCTCCCCGGGCCCGCCCCTCGGGCCCGCCGGGGCCTGGGCCGACCCGGACGTGGATCACCTCCACCGGATCGAGGCCCCAACGGGCGAGCACAGCGCCGACCGTCCGCGCGCGGCCGGCCGAACCTGCCTGGAGCCCGTGATCGACGACAACCCCGCCGGCCACCACTCCGGCCCTGGGTGCCTCCGCGGCCAACGCCGCCGCCAGCGCCAACGAGTCCGCACCACCCGAACAGGCCACCAACACCACCGGCGCGGTCTGGTGGTTGGGCGCGGCCGAGCCCACCTCGGCCAGCACGGCACGCACCGCGCGGCGCACCTCCAGCCGTGGTTCAGCCATACCCGGCCCCCGGCTAGCCGTGGACTCGCTCAATCCACGCCGACGGATCGGCGATCTCGTCCATCGACGGCAAATGCTCAGCGGATACCCACACCTGGTTGAACCCCTCCATGCCAACACGATCGACGACGACGTTGACGAAGGCGGCTCCATCACGGTACTGCCGCATCTTGGCTTCCATACCCAACACTCGTCGCACGGCCCTATCCGCACCGGACGCGCCGCGCCGGCGCCGTTGGAACCGGCGGCGGATAGTCTCGACACTCGGCACGATGTCGGGGCCCACCCGGTCCATCACGACGTCGGCGTGCCCTTCCAGCAGCGACATCAACGCCGTCACCCGCCGCACAACGGCCCTCTGCTCCGGCGACTGCATCAGGTCCAGCAGGTTCAGCTTCTCCCGCTCACCGCGGACCGCCCTCAGCAACGCCTGGACCAACTCGCGCAGATTGGCGGTCAAAGCGCCGCTGTCGACCTGAGTGGCCGCCACGAAGTCTTTGATCTCGTTCTCCAGGTGGTCCCTCAGCCACGGCACCGCCGTGAACTGCACCCGGTGGGTCTCCTCGTGCAGGCACACCCACAACCGGAAATCGTCCGTAGAGACGTCCAACTCCCGCTCCACATGGACGACATTGGGCGCCACCAGCAGCAATCGCCCGAGTTCAGCGTCGGCACCCCGATGGAACGGATCGAACTGGCCGAGCACCCGTCCGGCGATGAACGCCAGGAAGATCCCCGTCTCGACGCCGGTGGCCTTCGGCCCGAGGTAGTCAAACGGGTTGGTGGGCCGCTGCTCACGCGCATGGTGAAGCTTGCGCATGAGCGGCGCCACCACTGTGCGCAGGCTTTCGGTATTGGCGGCGATCCAGCCGCCCCGGTCGACCACCACCACCGGCGCGGACGCCGACGACCCGTCCAAGCCGGTCACCCGGCGGACATGCCCCTCGGCCTCGGCCGCGAACCGACGCAGGTCGGCCACGGCGGACTCCGCCTGGGCGGGGCTCACCGGTGGACCGGAACCGGCCAACCGCCGGCCAGTCCTCGCCGCGAGGTCCCAATCGACGAACTCCGGACCAGCATCGTGTGTGGGCATGTCTTCACGCTACGTCACCTGACGGCCCCGCTACGAGACAAGGGCGTGTTCCGCCTGACCGGGCCTGCCGGGGTGCGCGCACCCTACGGCGAGGAGCGCACGAGCCCGGCCGCGAGCCGATCGAGGGCGGCCCGGGCGGCCAGCGCGTCGCTGGCATCGTCGGCCAGGACCGCGAACGCGTACGCGGGCCCATCGGCGCCTGCCGCGATCCCAGCCAGACTGTGCACCCCGGTGAGTGTTCCGGTTTTCGCGCGCACGTAACCCGCCCCGCCGTCGGCGGCTCGTTCAGCCAGCGTGCCGGTGAACCCGGCCACCGGCAAACCCCCCAGGACCGGCCGCAGATCCGGGCGATCCACGTCCGCCGCGACCTCCAACGCTGCCACCAACGCACCGGCCGTGACAGAGTTTCCCCTGGCCAGACCACTGCCATCCCGGATGTCGACGCCGGCCAGTTCGATGCCGAGGCCAGCGAGGACGTCTTCCGTCGCCGCGGCCGCCTCTGCCGACGAGCCGTCGCGACCGGACCCCAACGCCACGTGCCGATGGAGGTGCTCGGCGGCATCGTTGTCGCTGGTACGCATCACATACTCCACGATCGTCGACAGTGGCGGCGACGACGCGGCCACCAGTTCCGGGGCGTCGTCGGCCGCCGACGCCCGACGAGGGTCGTCGAGAATCTCGATGCCCTCGTCCTCGAGGGCACCGGCGAACACTTGGGCCGCAGCCTGCGCGGGGTCATCCGCACGCTGGCGGAGCCCGGGATCCCTCCGACCACCGTCGACCGACAGCGCGCTGACCGGCGCCACCACACCGTTGGGCACGTACGTGGACCGCCAGTCCGGATCGATCGCGGGTCCGGTGAAGAGGGCATCGTCGAAGCTCAAGCGGACCGCATCGATGCCTTCGGCGGCTAACACCTCGGCCGTGGCGGCGGCTAGCTGATCGAGGCTCGCCGCCCCGGGCACGGTGGCGGCGTCCGCGCTGGAGGCCAACATCGGATCGCCGCCGCCGACCAGGGTGATGTCGGCCGCCTCGGCCGAACCGCCGTCGCCCATCACCACGCCCGTGACGAACTGGTGGTCGGGGCCCAGCACGTCCAGAGCCGCCACCGACGTCAGGATCTTCATGGTGCTCGCCGGGATAAACCCGTCGGAGACGTTCGACTCATAAACCACCTCGCCGGACCCGAGTTCAGCCACGGCGACACCTACGTGGCCCCCCAGCTCGGCGGCGCCGGCCAACACGTCGATGCGGCCGGCGACATCGTCGACCGGGTCACCGTCCGCGCGGGCAGCGGACAGCACTACGTCGGCCGCCGGCCAACCGGGATCGATGCCCGGCAGAGACAACACCCCAGCCACCTTCACGGCCGGTTCCGACGCGAGCAGATCTGGCCCTAGGACACCGGCACCGACCGCGGCGCCGACGGCGACTACACCACCGGCCGCCCACAACAGCCTGCGCCGGGACTTGCGCCGCTTGGACCGATCTCGCCTAGACATCTCGCTCTCTCCACCGACACACCCCAGAAACGGGGACAACTCAGACTAGTGCCCTGGACCGCCACCGACGGCACGCCCTCACCGGCGAAACAGGCCGCGTCACCACTGAGTAAGCCCACCATCACCGCTGAGATAGGCAACCATCACCGCTGCGAGCCGGTGGCTGAGGTCGGGAGGGCCATCGGCAGACGTGACGAATCGAACACGGGTCAATCGGTTCGCGGGCGGCCGAGTAAGCCAGACTGGCATGATGAGCGGTAGCGGCAACCAGGAAGGTGCGGCGGTGGAGTTCGACGTCACCATCGAGATTCCGGCAGGCAGCCGGAACAAGTACGAGGTGGATCACGAGACCGGTCGGATCCGGCTCGACCGCCGATTATTCACGTCGACGCGCTACCCCCATGACTACGGCTTCATCGACAACACCCTTGGGCTGGACGGCGACCCGCTCGACGCCTTGGTCTTCATCGAGGAGCCGACGTTCCCCGGCTGCCTTATTCGCTGCCGAGCCATCGCCATGTTCCGGATGACCGACGAGGCCGGCGGCGACGACAAAGTGTTGTGTGTGCCGGCCGACGACCCCCGCAAGAACCAGTTCACCGACATCAACGACGTCCCGGAATTCGACCGGTTGGAGATCCAGCACTTCTTCGAGGTGTACAAGGATCTCGAGCCGGGCAAGTCGGTTGAGGGCGCTTCATGGGTGGGTCGTGCCGCCGCGGAAGAAGAAATCCGGGCGTCTTTCGAGCGAGCCACAACAAGCTCCCACCACTAGCCACCCGTTGTGCACCTGATCTCCGTTTGTGCGCCTGATCGTTTCCATGGCGACGATCAGATGCACAAGCGGCGGAAACCTCGCTGGTCAACGCGCCACGACAGCACCGAATCACGTCTCACGATGTGAACCGAAGACGATCAGATGCATCAACCGGTCTGTGCGGTCCGTTTGCGCATCTGATCGCCGGTGCGACCGGCGTGAGCGGGGCTGGTTCACCATGCCGTGACGCGGTGCGCGTTTGCCGCCGAGAGCAGTTCCTCCTGACGGCAGGGCCAGCCGAAATGAGGGCCGGCTTCTCGTACGGGGACTACCTGCGTACGTACCACCGAGTCGGTTCGGTCGGGTCGGGGACATCAAACATCGGACTGATCCACAGGCTGTGGGGTTCTAGCAGCCGCAATCAAGGGGCCCGAAGAGCCATCCGGGTGTTGTGCGCGGCGGAGCCGAAAAGAGGCGTGCCCGAAGCTGGCCAGTAGGACAGATGGATGCGTGCTCGCACCTCTCAGTCGGCCGTTCCACGTGAGTCGCAGCCCCGCTCACGCCGGTCGCGCCGGCGATCAGATGCGCAAACGGACCGCACAGACCGGTTGATGCATCTGATCGTCTTCGGTTCACATCGTGAGACGTGATTCGGTGCTGTCGTGGCGCGTTGACCAGCGAGGTTTCCGCCGCTTGTGCATCTGATCGTCGCCATGGAAAAGATCAGGCGCACAAACGGAGATCAGGTGCAGTCAGTGGTGGAGGGTCGCGCCCTTGATGATCTTGTCTACCGAGTTCTTCGGGCCATGGATTGCCATCCCGACCACGTCGAGCTGATCCCGCGCGACGGCCCGGACGGCGGCCCGATTGTCGCGGTCGTTACCGGTCTCGAACAGTTCGCTGGTGAACACGGCAAACCTGAGACCGCGGTCCAACGCTTTCGCGTGCGCCCGGGCCATCACCTCCTTGGCACCGGAGAAGATCATGACCGGCTGCCGGAACATGGGCAGATAGGTTGTACCGTCGGCGTCCTCGTACGGTTCGCCGATCAGCTCCGGATCGGCGCTCGCAAGCCCGCTGACCACGAAGGCGGTCACGTTCAATCGCTGCCACAACTCCAGGTCGTCGCGCAGCAGAACCGCGATCTTAGTGGCGAACCGGACGGGCTCGGCAGCTGGTGAATCGACGGCCGGCTGGGTTTCATTACTGCTCATAGCTCCATGGTTGGTGGCACACCCGCCCAGGGGCTTGTACGTTTTTTGCGTGTACTGCCGCACCGATCCGCCCGCTGCCGGGGTCCATGCCTGGCGGCCGACCATCGACGGCATCACCGAGGTGTTCCACGCTGGCTTCGTCGATCACGCGTACCCGGCACACACACATCTGACATGGACCTTGCTGATCGTGGACGACGGTGCCATCAGCTACGCGCTCGACCGGCATCCGCACGGCGCCCTACGGCCGACGGTGACGTTGCTGCCGCCCCATGTCGTGCACGACGGGCGCACGGTCACCCCGCGGGGATTCCGCAAACGAGTGTTGTATCTGGACTCGTCGGTGCTCGACGACGACCTCATCGGACCCGCGGTCGACGATCCGAGTATCACCGACGCGTTGCTGCGCCGCCGTATCCACCAACTCCATCAGGCGCTGGCGCATCCTGGTGAGGTTCTGGAGGCGGACAGTCGGTTGGCGCTGGTCGCCGACCGACTGGAGCGGCATTTGCGCCGGCAACGCCCCGCCGCCGAGCCGCCTCGGCCAGGGTTGGCCGAGGATCTGCGTGAGTTGCTGGACACCCACATCGGCTCCGGGTTGTCATTGCGGCAGGCGGCGGAGCGGTTGCATGCACATCCCACCCACCTCGTCCGGACGTTCTCGGCTCGCTTCGGGTTGCCGCCACACGTCTATCTGATCGGCCGCCGAGTGGAGCTGGCCCGTGGGCTGCTGCTAACGGGTATACGCCCCACCGACGTGGCCATCCGGGCCGGCTTCTACGACCAAGCTCATCTCACTAGGCACTTCAAGAGATATGTCGGCACCACCCCCGCGCACTACGCCGCGTCACGACGGGTGTAGCCCGGTCGCGCTTCTGCGACACGGCTGCTGGTGGCACGACGTCGCTGGCCACGCGGAATCATTGCCTATGCCTGTATCACGCGTAGACTTGGCCTTAGGGAGGCTGGCTCAATAGGTCAACGGTCACGACCTCAGGTCGACGATCACGACCTCCAGGTGATCAATCGAGTCACCACAATCAACCATGAGCGCCGGCCCATCCGGCGCGCTTCGCCGTACCAGTGGATCCACTGCTAAGGCTTCGTCGATACACAGAACGGTGGGTTCCCATGACCCCTGGAACATCGTCAACAGCCAACGCATCTGACCTGCCAGTCAGTGACACGACGGCCACGCTGCCGGGTTTACCCGCCGGCTCGAGGCGCGAACGTTATATCAGCAAATTCGCTGAGCTGTCTCACGAGATCAAGGCATCTGACCTGCTCAAGAGGCGATACGGTTACTACTGGACGATGATCGTCTTGATGACGCTGGCCTTCGCCGGGGTATGGGTGGGGTTCGCACTCCTGGGCAATTCCTGGTTCCAGCTCATTCTGGCCGCCGTGCTGGCAGTGGTGCTCACCCAATTCGGCTTTCTGGGCCATGACGGCGCTCACCGCCAGATATTCGCCTCACATCGGTGGAACGAATGGTCTGCGCGGGTATTCTCAGGCCTGTTCACCGGACTGAGTTATGGGTGGTGGCTGACCAAACACAACCGCCACCATGCCAATCCCAACAAGGTCGGATCGGATCCTGATATCGGTGCCGGGGCTTTGGTTTTCACGCCCGACGACGCTCGCCGTCGGACCGGTCTGGCCCACCGGTTCGCCCGCAGGCAGGGCTACCTGTTCTTTCCGCTGCTCCTCCTGGAAGGTTTGGCGCTGCACGTGGCCAGCATCCAGCGGGTCGCGAGCCGGGAGGCCTTGAAACATCGGTGGACCGAGGCGTCGTTCTTGGCCGTTCGCCTGGGTGGCTACCTCACCGTGCTACTGATCGTGCTGCCACCGGGAAAGGCGGCGGCGTTCTTCGGCATCCAGATGGGGCTGTTCGGTCTGCTGCTTGGTGGATCGTTCGCGCCGAATCACAAGGGTATGCCCATTGTCCCTATCCACGAGAAGACTGACTTCCTGCGCCGTCAGGTGCTGATGTCCCGGAACGTCAGCGGCGGTTGGGCCACTGACTTCGCGCTCGGGGGGCTGAATTACCAGATCGAGCACCATCTGTTCCCGAGTATGCCGCGCCCGAACCTCCGGCGGGCCCAGCCCATCGTGCGGGAGTTTTGTGCACGTCACCAGGTTGCCTACACCGAGACGAGCCTGTTCGGTTCCTACCGGATCGTCGTACGTTATCTGAACCGCGTCGGACTCGGCGCCCGAGATCCATTCGCCTGCCCGTTGGCCGCCGAATACCGGGCATGACGATCACAGCACCCTAGGCCCAGACACCGGCGCGGCTCACGGGACCCGGCCGTAGAAGGCGGGGTCACGCCAGTAGAAGACGTTCTGGACTTCCACGTCCTTGCCGGGCCGGGGCGCGTGGATCATTTGGCCACCGCCGATGTAGAGGCCGACGTGGTAAACCCCGGACTCTTGCCCGTTGTTCGACCAGAAGATCAGGTCACCGGGCTTGATCTGCGAGTACGGCACGCGGGTGACCATTCGCGCTTGAGCGACGCTCCAATGCGGCAGCGACTTCCCGCCGGCCTCCCAGGCCCGCATGGTCAACCCGGAGCAGTCGAAGGCGTGCGGCCCTGAGCCGCCCCACTGATACGGCTTGCCCACCTGCTGGCGGGCGTAGGCGATGGCGGCATCGGCGCCACTCGGCGGATCCGGTGGCGGTGGTGTCGGGGTGGAGGTGGGCGTGGGCGTGGGCGTGGGTGTCGGGGTGGGCGTCGGCGAGGGCGTGCGGGTCGGTGTGGGCGACGGCGTACGGGTAGGAGTAGGCGAACTCGTCGGCGTCGGGGTGGGTGTCGGCGACGTCGTCGGCGACGGTGTCGGTGTCGGTGTCGCGGTGGGGGTGGAGGTGGGCCGGTCGGGTTCGCCGTCTGGCTCCTCGTCTGGCTCGCTAGGCGGATCCTCGTCAGGGTCCTCGGTCGGCTCTCCGTCCTGCGATCCGTTGTTGTCGTCATCGCGAGCTCGTCGTTCCCGCTCCGCCGCCTCGTCCTCGGCCAGCGCCTCCTGACGTGCCTGTTCAAGCGCGAACGTGGTACCACGAGCGGTCGCCAGCTCACCAAGGAGCCGTTGCCGCTCCAGTTCGGCGGCGACGGCGGCCGCTTCGTGCTCGGCGGCCAGGCGAGTGGCCGACTGGTACGCCTGCTCGGCACGGTCGGCGGCCCGGTCGCGTTCAGCGACGGCGTGCCGGGCCACAGCGGCGGCCTGGTCCGCGATCTCGTTGGCCGTCCGGGCGGCGTGGAAGGCGCCGGCCTGAGACTCAGTGACCGAACGGAATGCGGCGACGCCGTCCACAAGCGACCGGTCGTCGTCGGCGGAGAAGATCATGCCTAGATGCGCCAGTTCACCGCCGTGCCGGTAGGACGCGGCGACGACCTCGGCCAGCAGTTCCTGTGCTTGCTCGGCTTGGTGGGCCGTGTCGGCGGCGTGCTCGCGTGCGGTGTCTTCGAGTTCCTCGGCCTCGGCGAGGTGCAACCGTGCGCCGTTGTACGCCTCGGCGGCACTCGCGACCTCGACGTGCATCTCGTCGAGCTCGGCGGCAATGGCCGCCAACCGCCCCTCGGCTTGGGCGACGGCATCGCCGGCGTGTCGCTCGGCCTGTCGGGCGTCCTCGAGTTGTTGATCCGATGGCCGGGTGGGATCGGCCGCGACGGGTGCGACGTGGCCAACGGCGACGAGACCAGCGAGCACTCCGATGAGTACACCACCGACCCGCGGCACCGCGGCTCTTCTGTCATTTCGCACGTGGGCCGACCTCCCCGCCGTCAGGCATCACAGGAGACGAGATTAGCCACTCTCGTCACGCAAGAAAACACAGATCACAAGAAACCCACCCGCCACTCGGCGTGTCGACTTGACGAAACACAAGCGTGTAATTCTTAACGACGCTGGTCGGCGCCCCGCGACGCGCCAGGGCCCCGTCACATGAATCGCGTCTCACATACTGAGAATTTCCCGGCGGAGCAGCGGCGACAGCACCAGAACGCTGCGAGTACGAGCAACGAACGGTTCCGCCGAGATCTCGCTGAGGACACGCTCGAAATGCTGCATGTCCGCGGCGAACACGTGGAGCAGCGTGTCGGCGTCGCCGGTCACCGTGAACGCCTCGATGACCTCGGGATAGGCCTCGACCCGGCGGAGCACCTCAGCACCCGATGTGCTGCGGCTACAGAACAGTTCGACGTACGCCTCAGTTGTCCAGCCCGTGAGCGCTGGATCGACCTTCACCGTGAAGCCACTGATCACGCCACGCTCGCGCAACCGGTCGACGCGGCGCTTGACGGCGGGAGCCGACAAGTTGACCTCCGCACCAACGGCGCCATAACTGGCCCGGCCGTCGGCCATGAGCGCCTGGATGATCCGCCGATCGAGGTCGTCGATGTCCACCATGCCATCGTGTCGTAGAACATCGCAGCAACGCAACGTTCAGCATCTAAACAGCCTCACAACGCAACGAATCTATGCCCAACGCGCAACAGAGCGGTATAGCGTTGCGGCACACCAAGAGCCTAGATTCATCGTGTGACCAGCATCGATTCGCGGCACTATCTGATGTGCCCACCCACCTACTTCGACGTGACCTACGCCATCAACCCATGGATGGACCCGGCCCGGTCGGTGGACCGCGAGCTCGCCATCACCCAATGGACCACCCTGCGGGAGACCTACGAGAGCCTCGGCCACCGCGTCGACGTCATCGACCCCATCCCTGGACTGCCAGACATGGTCTTCACCGCCAACGGAGCTTTCGTCGTCGGCCGCCGTGCTCTCGGCGCCCGGTTCCGCGAACCGGTCCGCGCCGCCGAGGCGCCCGCGCACCGGGCCTGGCTCGCCGACCGCGGCTATGAAGTACACCTGCCCCAAGCCGTCAACGAGGGTGAAGGCGACCTGGCCTGGACCGGCAAACACATCCTGGTGGGCACTGGTTTCCGGTCGGCATCGGATGCCCAGGCCGAGATCGCCGGCGTGTTCGGCGTCCCGGTGATCGCCCTGGAGCTCGTCGACCCGCATTTCTACCACCTCGACACAGCGCTCACCGTGCTCGACGAACACACCATCGCCTACTACCCGCCAGCGTTCTCCCAGGCCAGCCAGCGGCAACTGGACGCGCTCTACCCGGAAGCGGTGATCGTCGGAGAGGGCGACGCGATGGTCCTCGGCTTGAACGCCACGAGCGACGGCCGGCACGTCGTGATGGCGGCCCAGGCCGAGAAGATGGCCGAACAGATCTCCAGCCTTGGGTTCGTCCCGGTTCCCGTGGACGTTTCCGAGCTACTCAAGGCCGGTGGCGGGGTCAAATGCGCCACCCTAGAACTACACAAGTAGACGAGGAGAACCACGATGACCGAAACCGGCCGTGCCACGGAGCTGATCGCCCTCACCGAGCGCAGCACCGCGCACAACTACCATCCGCTTCCGGTCGTCATCGCCGACGGCGAAGGCGCCTGGGTTACCGACGTGGAGGGACGGCGCTACCTCGACTGCCTCGCCGCGTATTCCGCGGTAAATTTCGGCCACCGGAATCCGGAGATCGTCGCCGCGGTCAGAGAGCAGCTCGACCGAGTTACCCTCACCAGCCGTGCGTTCCACCACGATCAGCTCGGCCCGTTCGCGCGCGAGCTAGCCGACCTCGCCGGCAAAGATCTCGTCTTGCCCATGAACACCGGCGCCGAAGCGGTAGAGACGGCTATCAAGGTAGCGCGTAAATGGGGTTACGAAGTTAAGGGTGTTCCGGAAGATCAGGCCACGATCATCGTCGCCGACGGCAACTTCCACGGCCGCACCATCAGCATCATCAGCTTCTCTACCGATGCCACGGCACGCACTCATTTCGGGCCATTCACGCCCGGCTTCCGGGTGGTTCCGTACGGGGACCCGCCGGCGCTCGCCGACGCCATCGACGACACGACGGTGGCGGTGCTCATCGAACCGATCCAGGGTGAGGCCGGAGTCGTCGTACCACCCGACGGATACCTGTCTCAGGTACGCCAGCTGTGCGACGCGCGCGGGGTGCTCTTCGTCGCCGACGAAATCCAGTCCGGGCTGGGCCGGGCCGGCACCACCTTTGCCTGCGACCACGAAGACGTCATCCCCGACCTCTACATCCTGGGCAAGGCGCTCGGCGGTGGCATCGTTCCGGTCTCCGCTGTGGTCGGCAACAACGATGTGCTCGGTGTGATCCACCCCGGCGAGCACGGCAGTACCTTCGGTGGCAACCCCCTGGCGTGTGCCGCCGGCCGTGCGGTCGTCAGCATGCTGAGCACCGGCACCTGGCAGCGCACCGCCACTGAGCTGGGTCGTCATCTGTTCGACGGGTTGTCTCAGCTTGCCGACAAGGGCCTCCTGGAGGTCCGGGGACGGGGCCTGTGGGCCGGCATCGATATCGACCCCGATCTCATGAGCGGCCGGCAGGCTTGTGAACACCTACTGGCGGAGGGAATTCTGGCCAAGGACACTCACGGCTCCACCATCAGGTTGGCTCCACCGCTCGTCATCACGGCCGAAGAGATCGACCTGGTGGTCGACGCGTTGTTCCGGGTCCTCACCGGGAAGGGCGCGGCGCGCTGAAGAATTCGCTGCCAGCGATACTGGCTGACGTTGTCACCGTGCACGGAGTAATGTAGCGATGTGGGGAAATCATCGAAACACGACATCTCTGTTTTCCAGGTCAACCCATCCGTGTGGGCACAGGCACTCGAATTGGCCGACGGCGACGGCCGACGTATCGAAGTACGCGGTGAATTCGACGTCGTCGTACATAACGAGCCGCTTGCTCCGCATGAACGGGTGAAATTTACCGCCCAAGCCGACTAACGATACGCGTCCTCGGTGCTTACGCTCGGACCATGCTGGGCACCCCCGCACCGGATGCTCGCGCTCGCGCCGGCACAGTGGTGTGTCGTGCCGGAGATCCGCGTCCGACGTTGGTATTCAGCCCGAAGAGATGGGTGCATCACGAGGCGCCGGCCGAGGTCGATGCGGTGCATCGATCGACGACGGCAACGCGCCCAGGCGCCGCCTGGGCGCCACATTACGATGCGCTGATCTCCGGTGCACGACGTCAGCGTGTGCGTGCATACGTGTCCGCACCGGCGAGGTGCAGCGAGACGTACATTTCCTCGCCCAGCACCCAACTGTCGTGCCCCGGCGGTATGGAGAAGAAGTTCCCTTCGCTGAGGACGATCTCCGTCCCGTCGGCCATGGAGACAGCGGCTTTGCCGCACAGGACGAACCCAATGTGCGGCGTTTGGCAGAGCTCGGTGCCCACGATTGGGCCGACATGCTCACGCCAATGCCAGCCCGGCTCATACGTCGCCTGGCCGATCTCCTGACCACCGACCCGGAAAACCTCGAAACGGCCCAGCGGAAACTCGGTCGTTTCTGTTGGGTTGTCGATATTCACAAGCTCCAGAGGTAACGTCATAAGACGTTTCTAACCACGATTCGGAGTTCGAGTCTTGGACGAAAATGCGGCGTTGGGCCGGACCACAGTAGGTGAGTCAGAACGAGGTCCGTCAACTCTGAGTGAGCGGGCGCGCTTCATCCGTCCTTCGTCGCTGCCGGGTGTTGAAGCTCTGCACGCGACGTTCGTCGCGCACCGGTACGCGCCACACCTACACGATGGCTGGACCGTGGCCTACGTCGACCGTGGCGCGGCCGGTTTCGATGTCAACCGGGAGTTCCACACCGCAGCCGCCGGGCATGTCTTCTTCATACCACCATGGACGGTTCACACCGGGCAGCCAGCCACACCAGACGGCTACACCTATCGAGTTCTGTACGTCGACGTCGAATCAGCCGACCGGTTCGGGAGCCGGCTGGCCACCAAAACGGCCGTGCGCGAGCTACCTACAGTCCTCCAGCACACCGGCCTGGCGGCTGCCCTGCACACGCTGCACACAACGCTTCAGGATCAGCATTCGGCCCTGGAACAGGGCGAGAGCCTCGCCGCGGTTGACACCATGCTGGCGCCGCTGCTCGCGGCCCACCCCACCACGCGTCGTACACATCCAGCTGTTGAACAAGCTCGCGACTATATCCGAGCCAACTGGCGCGACGACTTCACCCTGCACGAACTCGCCGAGGCCTGCCACCTGAGCCCATCTCATTTGACCACCCTGTTTCATCGGCAGGTCGGGGCGCCACCCTCGGCGTATCGACGGTCGGTGCGGGTGTTGCACGCCAAGCGGCTCCTGCGCCGCGGAGAGTCCATCGCGGACGTGGCGTCGCACTGTGGGTTCTACGATCAGCCCCACTTCAACCGCCATTTCATCCGCGCTACCGGGTTAACGCCCCGTGTCTACGCCGCACGCACACGTTGATCGTTTACGGCAGCGTCGCCGCCCGGACACACAGCACATCGGGCAAGTGTCGCACGACCTCAGACCACGTCTCGCCTTCGTCCGCGCTCGCGTAGACCGAACCATCGCGGGTCCCGACGTACACCCCGGCAGCCTCCGGTACATCGTCGGTAGTGAAAGCGTCGCGCAGCACCGAAGCGTAGAAAGTGCCAGCCGTACTGACCGTCGCCTTCTTCCATGAGACGCCCGCGTCGTCGGTGCGCCATACCTGAAGGGTCCGATCCGGTGGGACCCGCTCGATGTCCGCCGTCAGCGGAACCACCCACGCCGTATCCGGGCGATGCGGGTGCGCGACGACGGGGAATCCGAAACTGGACGGTAGACCGTCGGCGATGGGCGTCCAGCTCGCGCCGCCGTCGTCGGACCGATACACGCCGGGGTGGTTCTGGGCGAAAAGCCGGTCCGGGTTGCCGGCGTCGCGGGCGACCTTGTGGACGCATTGTCCGTACTCGGGCGGCTCGCCGGGGAGGAAATCAGCGGAGATGCCGGTATTCGAGGGGTTCCAGCTTGCCCCACCGTCGTCGCTGACATACACCCCGCCCGTGGACATCGCCACCATGATGTGGGCGTCGTTCACCGGGTGCGGGAGGATCGTGTGCAGGGCCTGACCACCACCGCCGGGCTCCCAGGTCGGCCGGTGGGGGTGGTCCCACAGCCCCTGACACAAGGTGAAGGTCTCGCCGCCGTTGTCCGAGCGCCACAGCGCCGACGGCTCCGTGCCTGCCCACACCACACCGGGCCGCTGCGCGGTGTCCGGGCGGATCTGCCACACCGCCTCTACCGACGCGCCCAGGTCGGCCGGGAACCGGATACCACTGCCGTCGGGTGCTTCACTCCACGTCGCACCAAGGTCATCGGACCAGGACACAGACGGCCCCCAGTGGTCATAACTGGCCCCGACGAGTAGCCGCGTGCGCCCGCCGCGGGCATCCACGGCGCAGGCGGCCACTGATTTCATCAGCAGATGCGGACCGTCGACGGCCCAGGTCCGCCGATCCGAGCTACGCAGCAGCCACAATCCTTTGCGAGTGCCGACCGCGACTAGCACCTCGCTCATGGCCACCACTCTCCTACGCCGAGCTGCCCTTCTGAGCACGAATACTGCCAGGATTAGGCCGAACGTCAAGGGGTGAAGACACTCGATATGCATGAGTACGTCGTCGGCCGTTCAGGCATCGTGCCTTGACGAGGCGGCACCCGTCCGCGAGGCTGGCGCCCACGTGAACCACCAGGGCGGTCTGGGGCGATTTGTGCATTCGAATGGCCGTGCCGCGCTGGTGGCCTCGAACGACACGGGAGGGTCGACGTGCGGTTCATCACCCGACGAGGAGACCGGCTGCGGCTGGGGCACGGATTGACAGAAGCCAGCGACGCAACCACACTCCGGCGAACAACGCGAGGATGGGCCGCCGTAGCCGCCGCCATGACCATCACCGCTGCTGGCCTGACTACAGCTACCGGTGCTCCGCCCGCCGGCCAGGCGGCCGGAGCCCCCGCGGGTGCGCCTGCCGCCACCGCTACCACGGCCGACACCACTGGCGTCGTCATCACCGCGTTCCGTACCCGCGGGCCAGGCGGCGCTTTCGACGAGTTCGTGGAGGTACGCAACCTCGGCCACGAGCCCGTGGACATCTCCGGATGGGCACTCCAGGGCTGCGCCACAGGCAGCGGCAACCCCAGCACCCGGGTGACGGTCCCCACCGGCACCACGGAGATCACCCCCGGTGGATACTTCCTCTTTGTCAACCCAACACAAGACCAATACAGCGGCGGCACCACCCCTGACCTCACGTTCAGCACCGGCATCGCCGACGGTGGCGCGAGCGGAGTCCGCCTGGTAGACGGCGACGGCGCGATGGTCAGTGGCGTCGGCACCACCCACCCGGACTCGCAATGCGCCGAAGGCGGCGGCTGGGCCACGTCGTTCCCTACGTCCAGCCCGTACGACCTGGTCCGTGTGGGCGACCGGACGGATGAGACCCAGGTAAGTGGCGTCAACGCCGATGACTTCGCGAACGCCGCGGTCACCCCCCGGAACTCGACGTTCGACCCCGATGAACCACCGCCAGGCGATCTCAGCCTCGAGTGCACGGCGCCGTTCACGGTCACGGCTGGTTATTCCGCCGCCGACGGGCCCTTCGTCGATGGCAAGGCGATTACCGCCTCCGCGATCGGCGGTTCCGGTGCGCTCACCTTCGCGGTTACCAGCGTCGACCCCGCTCCCGCGGCGGGTGAGGTCAGTGTCACCGCAACCGACGACGGCACCGCCGAGATCCGGTTCAGCGACGACGTACCTGGCCTCGACCCCGCGCGATCGCCGGGTGTCTACTCGGTCACCACGTCGGTGACCGACGGCGACGGCGAGACCGCCACCTGCACCGTCGACGTCCGAATGGTGCCCGTGCTCAACATCGGCCACCTACGAGGAGTGGTGCCCGACGACACCAACGGTCGTCTGCACGTCTCGCCTTACGCACTGGGTTCGCCGATCTTCCAACCGGGTGACCCGATCGCCGTTCAGGGCGTCGTGACCCAGCTGACGATGGAGGAGAACCCCAACGGCTTCGACTTCCAGGGTTTCTTCATCCAGAGTCTCGACGCCGACCCCGCCGGCATCGACGGGTTCGACCCCGACGCCCCGGTGTTTACCGATGGTGATCCGCGCACGTCAGATGGTCTGTGGGTGTCCACCGGAACGTTCCCGACGGTGCGCCCCGACACCGCGACGTCGGTGCCGATCGGGCAGCAGTACCGACCTCAGCTCGGCGACGTCGTCACCCTGCGCGGACCGGTGGTCGAAGACTTCCAGCAGACGGTCCTGCAGAACCCGTTCGTCGTCGACGTCACCACCCCGGTGGACACCGGCGTCGATCTGGCGGCACATATCGCCGTCGTCGAGGTCGACCCGCCGGACGACATCCAGGAGGCGTCGGTCTACTGGGAGCGCCTGGCCGGTATGCAGACGGAGGTCCCCGCCGGCAGCGTCGTCGTCAGCGGCAACGACGTCTTCGCCCCGTCCACCAGCGAGTTCTGGGTCATCCGCGGTGACCACCCGGTGGCATTGCGGGATGATCCAGCTCACCGCCGCGTCTTCCGCGACTACCACCCCCTTGCCCACAACGGGCCGCACGACCTGACCCAAGGTCCGGGTGACCAGAACGGCTATCGCATCGTTTTGGGGTCGTTCGGTCTCAAAGCCGCCGCCGACGACGCCACGACGACGATCGCTCCGGCCCGTAGCGGCGACACGCTGAACGACGCGGTTCGCGGCGGACTGTTCTACAGCTTCGACAAATACCAGGTGATGGTCGACGAGCAGCCGGACCTGCAGCGCGGCGCGGATCCATCGGCGGCCAGCCTGCAGGCGGTCGAGGGCTTCGACCCGGATACCGAGTACTCGGTGATGGTGTACAACGTCGAGAACCTCTACGACTTCCGGTCCGACCCGTTCAGCGGCTGTGACCTCGATCCCGACGTCGTACCCGAAGGCCAGCAGCCCACCAGCACCTGTACCGCCGACGAACCCGGTGGCTCGACGGTGCGCCCGCCGTTCACCTATGCGCCGCGCAGCCAAGAGCAGTACGACGCGCACCGCGTCGCTATCGCCGAGCAGATCCTGCACGCCCTACAGGCACCGGACGTCATCACCATTCAGGAAGCCGAGAAGCAGGACGTGTGTGTCCCGGTGTATGACGAGGCCAGCCCGGCCGACTCTGCTATGGACTGCGATCTGTCCGCCCCGGAGGCGGGTGAGGACATGACAACCACCGAACGCGGCTCTGGGGCACCGGACACCATCGAAGAATTGGCGCTGGAGATCTTTATCTTGTCCGACGGTGCGGTCCGCTACGAAGCCTCCGGCGATGCGGTCAACGGGCGCGACGTGCGGGGCATCACCCAGGGTTTCCTGCACCGTGTGGACCGGGTGGAGCTGGTTCCGGCCGACGAGTTACTCGCCGACCCCGTGCTGGGTGATGGCGACGCCGTCGACATTCCGTACCCCGAGATCAACGAGCGCACCGAGCTGGCGCCCTGGGTCAAAGAGGCCGCGAATCCCAAGGCGGTCAACGCCGTGCTGGCCGACGATGTGCCGGTGCAGGACGGTGGCCGCTTCCCAGATACGGGGTACGTGTTCACCCGGCCCGCCCAAGTGGCCAAGTTCCGGCTTTATCCTGAAGGTGTCGGCAACGGCACCTATGTTGAGCGCTACGTCACCTCGAACCACATGTCCGCCGGGCCGGACGGCCGGGTGGAACAACGCACCGAACAGGCCCGGCTGAACGCGGCCGTGGGTGAGGCGGCCCGTACGGACGGCGGGCAGGTGCTGGTCACGGGCGACTTCAACGTCTTCCCGCGCCCGGACGATCCGTTCCCGGCATTCAAGACCGACCCGGATCGTGCCCCCAGCGATCAGCTCGCCGCGATGTACGAACGCGGCTTCACCAACCTGCACGACGTCATCCTCGACGAGGCGCCGGAGAACACGTACAGCTTCGTCTTCCGCGGTGTCTCGCAGATTCTCGACCACGTCTTCGTCGACGACGCCACCCTCGACGAGTTGGTCGTCGCGCGGTTCGTCCACGTGAACGTGGACTACCCGGCAGGTGTGCCCGACTTCGAGCCGGGCCGCGGTGCATCCGACCACGACCCGCTGTACGCGAGGTTCCGGTTCGCGCCGGACGGCGAGCCGGAATGTACGTCGACGGTGACCGGTGTGCACGTCGGTCCGCTCTCGGTGTCGGCTGGCGTCACCTGCCTAGCGGCTGCGTCGGTGTTCGGACCGGTGACGGTCGCGGCTGAGGCGAGTGTGGTTTCGTCGGACGGCACCCGGATCACCGGCCCGGTCCGAGCCCGCGATGCCGCGGCGGTGACCCTCTGCGGCACCACGGTGGCTGGGCCCGTCTCCCTGTCCGGGAGCTCGGCGGTGACGCTCGGCGACCCGGAGGCCAACTGCGCCGGCAACGTGATTACCGGACCGGTCCAGATCACCGGAACCGCCGGACCAACCGTCGTCGCTGGAAACGCGATCGTTGGACCGCTGAGCTGCCGGGACAACGACCCGGCCCCGGTGGATCAGGGGGCGCCCAACACCGTGGTGGGTCCGGCGAGTGGCCAGTGCCGCAACCTCACCACCCCCTAACCCTCCTCCCCATGATCATTGGCTTTTGACTACCGGATCCGGTAGTCAAAAGCCAATGATCATGGGAGGGGGCGCTGGTAGCCGGCGGTCCACCCTTCCACCCGGTAGCCCAGTGTCTCGTTGATGCTGATCATGTGAGCGTTGGAGTCCGCATTCCACGTCCAGATGGCCTGCACGCCGGGCCGGTCGTCCAGGAGCTGGCGGAAGTTGGCTGCTTTGAGCAGCAGGCCGAGCCGATGTCCTCGGTGGGCCGGATCGACCACGGTGGAGTCCTGGAACCCAGCGTCGTCACTGTGCTCAGACAACGACACACGAGTCAGACCCGCCAAGGAACCGTCCGGCGCGACGGCCATCGCACCCCACTCCCGGCGTTCCATGAGCGCCGCCCGCTCCTCCGACGACCGGATCCTGGCGGCGTCCCATACCTCGGCCTCGTAGTCGAGTTCACCGAGAGGCGCATCGGTGCTCAGCCGCCCTTCCAGGCGGGCAAGCTCGTCGACGTGCTCGTCGGGGACCCGGTCCTTCCACGTCACAAGCTCGTAGCCGGAGGCGTAGGGACGGGCGTCCTCTTCCGCCTTGGCAATCGCGTCGAGGTCGAATGGTGGTCGTTGTACCCGTGCGATCTCGGTGATCCGCCGGGTGAAGCCATGGTGTTCGGCGAAGTGAGTGCCCGCCGTCTCCGGGCTCTGCGTCGGCCCCTCCAGGAAGGACAGCTGACTGGTGCGGCCCGCGTCGACGGAGGCTTGGGTCACCGTCTGAAGCAGCGCGGTGCCGATGCCCTGCCGACGCGCATCGGGTCGAACCCAGATCTCCGGCTCGGCCAACGTGAGGTTGTCCCGCAGGGGCAAGGCCAGCCCCGCGGCGCCGACGGCACGCCCCGCTTCCTCGGCGAGCCAGAGTTTGACATCGTAATCCGCGCGCCCAGTACGCAGCACCCTCAGCTCGCTCAGCGTATATCGCGGGCCGTGCGGGTAGTCAGCGGTATACGCCTGGATATGAACGTCGTACCAGGCGTCGAAGGTGGCGTCGGTGGACGCGATGGGCCGGATCTGCATGTCTCAAGAGTGCGGCGCCCCGCAAGCCGCCGCAACAGAATTTCTCCGGACGCCGAGACGACCGTTCAGCGTCTATCTACCGGTTCAGGAAGAGTTGAGTTCGTCTAGCCGATCGAAAGTGGCGTCCACGGCGTCGGCAAGCCCGGAAAGGCCACCCCGCGTGCCGTCCGCACCGCCTGCGGCGATCACCGAACTGGCAGCTCCGTAACATGCCGCGGCGAGCGAGGCCGCAAGGATAGCGGTGTCGGCATCGGCACCGTTCCTCTGGAGAACTTCACAGCTGGCATGGACGTACCTGCGCTCTTTGAGGAGCTGGCGTGCCATCAGTGCTGGGTTCTCCCGTAGCAGCCGCTCTCGCAGTACTAGCCAGCCGGAGTGCTGTTCAACAGACGACGCCAATGCCCGGATGCCCGTCCGGGTGATCTCGGTGGCGACAGCCAGGTTGGCCCCGATGGGGCCATGTCGCTTCGCCGCGGTGTCCAGCTCGGTGACCAGTACATCGAGTAGCTCACCGTCGTCTGCGAACAGCACCTCCTGTTTGTCGCGGAAATAGCGGAAGAAGGTGGTACGGCCCACTTCAGCACGGGCGGCGATCTGGTCTACGGTCACGCCGTCGAATCCGGACTCAGCGAACAGTGTCATCGCGGCGGCCACGATGGCGTCCCGGGTACGACGCTGTTTACGTTCGCGGAGGGACATTGTCACGGCCATGCGCCAATGGTAAACCTGGGCCTCCGTACGTTATGGTACTCAGTACCATATTGAACGACGTCCTTGAGGAGCCTCATGTCCCCGTCTTCCGCCCTCGTCACCGGCGCGTCGTCCGGCCTCGGCCGGCACGTGGCCACCGAACTCGCCCGCCAAGGCTGGAACGTCATCCTCGGGTGCCGTGACCAAAGCCGCGGTGCTGCCGTCGCGGCAGAAATCAACCGCCAGTTTCCCGGCGCCTCCGCGTATGTCCTGCCGATGGACCTCGCCTCGTTCGATTCCATCCGGGCGGCTGTAGCCAGCCTCACCGACCAACCGCCATCGGCACCGCTACGCGCACTGGTGTGCAACGCGGGTATTCAGGTGGTTGACGGCGTACGTCGCACCGTCGACGGCCACGAGCTCACCTTTGGCACCAACCACCTGGGTCACTTCCTACTCATCAATCTGCTTCTGGACCAGCTCGTGGCACCCGCACGGATCGTCCTGGTGTCCAGCGGCACCCATTTCGGCCCGCATCGTGCACTCGGCTTCCCCGGACCTCGCTGGGCTGATCCCCGGGTCCTCGCCGATCCCGACGCTGTCCACCTGGGTCAGACAGCCAAAGATGGGCGGATCCGATACGCGACGTCGAAACTGGCGAACATCTACACCACCTACGAACTCAGCCGCCGCCTCGCCGACCAGGACGTGACAGCCACCGCCTTCGACCCTGGGCTAATGCCAAGTACCGGTCTTGATCGTGACTATCCGAGCCGGACCCAGCGCATCTACCGGCGGCTGGCACCCGTGCTCGTACGGCTCGTTCCGGGAGCGCGGCATCCGCAATGCTCCGCCACCGACCTCGCCTGGCTGGTGACCAGCGCAGAGGTTGCGGACATCAGCGGGAGATACTTCGTCGGCCGACGACCTAAGCGATCCTCGAAAGCATCCTACGACGAGGTTCTCGCCGCCCAGCTCTGGGACCGCTCGCACGAACTGGTGGGCTCCCCAGCCCGCCCAGCACCCCCGAAGCTCCCCTGACCGGGCTCATTCGGCCAGCGTCAGGGAGGATCGGACCACGTCGGCCAGCTGCTTGGCAACCGCCTCGGCCTGCTCCGCCGTCGCGGCCTCGACCATAACCCTTACCAAGGGTTCAGTGCCGGACGGACGCAGCAGTACCCGCCCAGTGTGTCCGAGCTCTGCCTCCGCCGCCGCGACGGCCTCACGGATGTTGTGGTCACTGGCGACCCGGCGCTTGTCTACGCCGCCGACATTGACCAGGACCTGCGGGAGCTTCTCGACGACGCCCGCCAACTCGCTCAGCGGGCGTCCAGTGTGTGACATCTGCGCGAGCAGATGAGTCGCGGTGAGCACACCGTCACCGGTGGTGCTGTGATCGAGCAAGATCACATGCCCGGACTGCTCGCCACCTAGGGCATAGCCGTGGTCTTTCATCGCCTCCAGCACGTAACGGTCACCGACGGCGGTATCGACCACGGTAATCCCTGCCGCCTGCATCGCAAGTCGCAGTCCTTCATTGGACATCACCGTCGCCACCACCGTGTCATGGCGCAACCGACCCTGCTCCTGCATCGCCAGTGCGAGGACGGCCAAAATACGATCGCCGTCGACGACCTGCCCGTCCGCGTCCACCGCCAGACAACGATCGGCGTCACCGTCATGAGCGATCCCGACGTCGGCACCGTGTTCAGCAACCGCTTGAATCAGGAGGTCGAGATGGGTTGAACCACAGCCAGCGTTGATGTTGAGCCCATCAGGTTCGGCGCAGATAGCGACGACGTCCGCACCTAGACGCCTCAGCACCTCTGGAGCGGCCTCGTACGCCGCGCCGTGGGCGCAGTCCACGACGACCTTCAGCCCGTCGAGCCGGTAGGGGGCAGAACCCACCACATGGGCGACGTAGGTCTCCACGCCCTCCGGGTAGTCATGAACCCGCCCGACCGCAGCACCCGTGGGACGTTTCCAAGGCTCGCGTAGCCGAGCCTCGATGGCGTCTTCGATCGCGTCGTCGAGTTTGTGCCCACCGCGGGCGAAGAACTTGATGCCGTTGTCTGGCATCGGGTTGTGACTGGCCGACAACATCACACCAAGATCCGCGTTGAGCCGCCCGGTCAGGAAGGCCACCGCCGGGGTGGGCAACACCCCAACCCGCAAGACGTCGAGCCCGGCACTCGCGAGGCCCGCGACAACAGCTGCCTCAAGGAACTCACCCGACGCACGTGGGTCGCGGCCGACGACGGCCGTAGGCCGCTCGACACCGAAAGCTCCGGCCTCGGCGAGCACGTGTGCGGCCGCCACCGACAGGTCAAGGGCCAACTCCGCGGTGAGATCGACGTTGGCCAACCCCCGTACGCCATCGGTTCCGAACAGGCTCGCCACGTATCTACTCCTTGGCTCGGGGCCGGGTCTATACCCTCACGGCTCGTGCAAATCCACGATGGCACCGCCGACCCGCGGATACACGTTCGGCCCCGGAGTGAGTCTCCCCGGGGCCGAACCATGCTAAGCGTGTTACCCGTAGCGCCGCTACGGGCCGGTTTCATCACACTGATACGCGCACACGTGCCGCCGCGCCCGGATGAGCGCAGCCATGGAGTCCGCCGCCAGCGTCACCGGCCTGGCGGACATCCGGTGCAGATCAGCGCTTGCTGTACTGGGAAGCCTTCCGGGCCTTCTTGAGTCCAGCCTTCTTACGCTCGGTGACGCGGGCGTCACGAGTGAGGAAGCCAGCCTTCTTCAGCACCGGGCGGTTGTTGTCGGCGTCGGCCTCGTTCAGCGCGCGAGCAATAGCGAGGCGCAGCGCGCCAGCCTGCCCGGAGGTGCCGCCACCGTCGAGGCGAGCCGCGACGTCGTACTTGCCGTCCAGCTCCAGCTCGACAAACGGCGAACGGATCAGCTGCTGGTGAACCTTGTTCGGGAAGTACTCGTCGAGCGGGCGGCCGTTGATCTTCCACTGGCCGGTGCCAGGTGCGATACGTACCCGCGCGATGGCCTCCTTACGGCGGCCGGTGGCGGTGGCAGGCTCGATGGCGGAGAAACGCGACGGCGTCGACTCGGACGTGAACGTCTCGGTCGTGGCCTCCTCGGCCCCGGTCTCAGCGGTGGTCTCGGTCATGTCCTCACTCACGGTGGTGGTCATGGTGTTCATCACGCTCACTGGGTGAGCTGGCCGATCTCGAATTGAGCCGGCTTCTGGGCCTGGTGCGGGTGCTCCGGACCGGCGTAGACCTTCAGCTTGGTCAGCATCTTGCGACCCATGCTGTTGTGCGGCAGCATCCCCTTGACCGCCTTCTCGATGACGCGGCGCGGGTTCTTCTGCAGCAGCTCGGCGTAGGTGGTGGAGCGAAGGCCACCCGGGCGACCGGAGTGCCGGTAGTCGATCTTCTGCTCCAGCTTGTTGCCACTCAGCGCGATCTTGTCCGCATTGATGACGACGACGAAGTCGCCGGTGTCGATGTGCGGAGCGTAGGTGGGCTTGTGCTTGCCACGCAGCAAGGTGGCAACATGGGAGGCGAGCCGGCCGAGGACGACGTCGGTGGCGTCGATGACATGCCACTGACGCTCGACATCACCGGGCTTGGGGCTATACGTGCGCACGGTCGTAGGCCTTCGCTAGGTCGGAGGATGGTTCCGGTCTGGGCGTGCCACCACCCGATAGCAGGCAGCTACCGACACGCACAACGACGACCTAGATTACTCGCCTCAGGGCCACGCGGTCAAAACAGCGCCCCCCACCCCACTTTGTCACCTGATCGTCGTTTGTGCGCCTGATCGTTCTCATGGCGACGATCAGATGCGCACCGCCACCGTTAACCGCGGCAAACCCCGGGTGAGCACACCTCGTCACATCTCACCTCATGGACATATGGCGATCAGATGTCGTAAGAGCGGCTCAGGCCTCGCGTTGCGCATCTGATCGCCAGCGCACGCCTGGGACGGTGACGTGTCGTGCGCGGCACGGCGAGGTGTCGTGCGTGGCACGGTGAGGTGCCGTAAACGTGGGCACTTTGTCCGATTTGTGGAACCGCTCAGCGTGCCACCCTCTGCGAAGATCAACGGCGGCCACCAGCACGATGAACGAACTCTGGCGATCAGATGCAAGGAGCCGCGTGTTCGCCCCTGTCACAGCATCTGATCCACGAGCGTCCGAAACGTGAGACTTGAGCGGATGCACAGGTCCGTTGTTGACCGCGGTGAGCCGAGGCTTCGCGCATCTGATCGTCGCCATGAGAACGATCAGGCGCACAAACGACGATCAGGTGCACAACTAGCGGGGGCGGGCGACGCGGGCTTCATCCCACACCGGCTCTGGGGATTCGTACACCGCACCGTCGGCACCGAACACGAGGAACCGGTCGAAGTCACGCGCAAACCAGCGATCGTGGGTTACCGCCAGGACTGTCCCCTCGAATGCGGCCAGACCATCCTGCAGTGCCTCGGCCGACACAAGGTCGAGGTTGTCGGTCGGCTCGTCCAGCAGGAGCAGCGTGGCGCCGGACAGTTCCAGTAGCAGGATCTGGAACCTCGCCTGCTGACCGCCGGACAACGAGTCGAACGCCTGCTCAGCTGCGTAGGCCAGCTCGTATCGGTCGAGTACGCGCCCGGCGTCCTCCCGGGGCAGGCCGACGCGTCGGCCGTCGCCGCGATGCAGCACCTCCAGCAGCGTACGGCCGGCCAGCTCCGGATGCTCGTGCGTCTGCGCGAACCATCCCGGGCGCACCCGCGCGCCCAGCCGAGCGATACCGGAGTGGCGGACCGGCTCGACCGGAACGTCGCCTACCGGCAGGTGCTCGGTCTCCGGGGCGGTGCCGCCGCCGGCGAGCAACCGCAGAAAGTGGGACTTGCCGGATCCATTCGATCCGAGCACCGCGACCCGCTCACCGAACCACACCTCGAGGTCGAAGGGCCGCATCAGGCCGGTCAGCTCCAACCCTTCGCACACCACGGCCCGTTTGCCGGTGCGCCCGCCCCGCAGCCGCATGCGGACGTTCTGCTCGCGCGGCTGCGCCTCGGGTGGTCCGGCCTCCTCGAACCGTCGCAGCCGGGTCTGTGCCGATCGGTATCGCGACGCCATGCCGGAGTTGTACGCCGCCTTCTGTTTGTACATTTGCACGAGTGCCGTCAGCTTCGCGTGTTCGTCGTCCCAGCGTCGACGCAGTTCTTCCAGCCGGGCGAACCTGTTCTGCCGGGCTTCGTGGTACGAGGCGAACCCGCCTGGGTGTACCCACGCGGTGTTGCCCGCGGCGCCAAGTTCGACCGTCACGACGTGGGTGGCGGTGCGGGCCAGCAGTTCACGATCGTGGCTGACGTAGAGGACCGTCTTGGGGGTCTCCGCGAGCCGTTCCTCCAGCCACCGCTTACCTGGCACGTCGAGGAAGTTGTCCGGCTCGTCGAGGAGCAAAACTTCGTCCGGACCATGTAGCAGGGCCTCAAGGACCAGCCTCTTCTGCTCACCGCCCGACAACGACGACACCTGTCGCCACCGGCACCTCTCGTACGGCACGCCGAGGGCTGACATGGTGCACACGTCCCACCGGACCTCCGCCTCGTAACCGCCGGCGTCGGCCCACTCGGCCAGCGCCGTGGCGTAAGCCAGCTGGGCTGGTTCGTCGTCGCGTTCCATCATCGCCAGCTCGGCATCGTCGACGGCCGCGGCCGCACGGCGCACCCGCGGCGGTGCCACCGACAGCAGCAGGGAACGGACGTCCTCGACGTCGCGGGCGACGAACTGCCGCATGATGCCCAGCCCACCGCTGCGGGTCACCGCACCTTCGTGTGGGTTGAGATCGCCCCCGACGATCCGCAGGAGCGTGGTCTTGCCCGAGCCGTTGGCACCAACCAGGGCCACCTTGGCGCCGTCCCCCACGCGGAACGAGACGTCGTCGAGCAACACCCTCCCGTCCGGCAGGGTGAAGGAGATCGAGTTCAGGTCGACGTGGCCCACAAACAGTCAGTGTCGGACAGCTGCCGGACCGATGTCGACCGAATTTCACCTGCCCTGCGCGGCCGGCGAACGGTGCCGGTGTTCGGTCACGGTTCGGGATCCTCGAGCTGGCTGCTCAGCCGCCGCGGCGCCCGGAACCGGTAACTCTCCACGAGTAGTTCGGCGATGTCGTCCCAGTCGGTGCCGGGGTCGAGCACGACCCCCATGATGTTGGGCGCCCACGGTGGTCGGAAGAACGGAGGGCCATAGCTGCTCAGCGCTTCGACGTCCGGATCCGGGGCGTAGAACGTGAGCACGACGAGGGGCCCGTCGGCGCCCACCGCACGGGCGTAGGCCGGCGGCCAGCCGGAGTCGACCAGCACGACGTGGGCGAAGGTGCGCGTACCCACCCGCCACCGGGTACCGACCCAGGCGGCCTCCTCGACGCATTCGGGCAACCGCAGGCACAACGAGCGTAGGTGCTCGGCCACGCCGCCCGGAACCTCCGCTGAGTCCCTCACCCTGCCTCCTTACCGAAGGTGTGCGCCCTCGCAGCCGTTCAAGGGGTCCCGGTGACGCCGCCGTCTACCCGGAGATTGACACCGTTGATGTACCCGGCGCGGGGGCTGGCGAGGAAGGTGACGGCGTCGGCGATGTCTTCCACCCGCCCGAGCCGTCCGGATGGGTTGGCGGCGCCCACCGCGTCGGCCTCCATCTGGGCACGATCCAGCCGCCGCCCAGCACGGCGTCGGAGCAGATCTTCCGACGACGGCGTGAGGATCACGCCGGGGCTGACGCAGTTGGCGGTGACACCGGTACCCGACAGATGCTGGGCCAGACTCGTCGTCATGTTGACGACCGCGGCTTTGGCCGCCGAGTATTCCACCATCGTGGGCAGTGGAGTGGTGACCGCACGGCTACCGATGTTGATCACCCGCCCCCACCGGTTCTCCTGCATCGCCGGCAGCACCGCCTGAGTGACCTGCACCGCCGTCAACACATTGGCCTCGAACGCCGCCAGCCAGTCACGTGGGCGTGCGCCACACCAGTCATGTTCGGCGAACGGGCCGGCATTGTTCACGAGGATGTCGACGCCGAACGCGTTAGCCGCCGACCCGACGTCGTCCGCGACACCATCGAGGGTCAGGTCGCCGAGCACCACACCCGTATCCGCTCCGGATGAGCGGATCCGTTTGGCCACCCGCTGGGCAGCGTCCGGGTCCCGCCCGTGCACCAGCACCGCGCATCCTTCCGCGGCCAACGTGTGCGCGATGGCGGCGCCGATGCCGCCGCTGCTGCCGGTGACGAGGGCGCGCCGCCCGGCTAACTCCAGATCCATGACGGTGACGCTAACAGCCTGCGCCGACGGCCGTCGTCGGCGCAGCCCGCGATCAGCCGCGTCGTTCTGCTCCTTCGGGGCGCAACCGTGGGTCGTGCAGGTGGCAAGCTACGTCCACACCACCACTACGCAACAGGCCCGGATCGCTGCCTTCGTGGAACCGGACCACGACGGTGTCGTCATCGGTCTCGACCCCCACCACACCGCGCCACAAGGGGTCGTCCGGGGTCTCGGCCTGCGCCTCCTCCATCAACCCAGCCAGTTCGGACACCTGGCGGTTCGAGGGAACTCGGATCCGCGCCGTGCCGTCACCTACCTTGACGTCGTCGAGGGCTGCTACCAGCGGCTGCTCGTTGGCGAAGACATCCTCGCCCAAGCGGGTCCAACGACGCTCGAACATCGCCCGGAGGTCGCGCGCCTCCCAGCCACACGGCTCGAAGGCCAGCGGGCAGCGCGGATGGAATGAGCAGCCGTGCGGCGGCGCAGCGGCGTCGGGGATCTCACCGCGGGGCAGGTCCCGAGGCACCCGCCGTTCCGGGTCCGGGTCGGGCACCGCACCGAGCAGGGCTCGGGTGTACGGGTGCTTCGGGTCGGCGAAGATCTCCTCGGTCGGCCCCAGCTCCACCACCCGGCCCAGGTACATGATGGCGACCCGGTCGCAGAAGAACTTCGCGGTAGCGAGGTCGTGGGTGATGTACACGTAGGTGAGATCCAGCTCGCGCTTGAGATCGAGCATCAGCTCGAGGATCTTCGCCCGAACACTCATGTCGAGCATCGAGATCGGCTCGTCGGCCACCAGTAGTTCCGGACCGCAGATGATGGCCCGAGCGATCACTGCTCGCTGCTTCTGCCCGCCGGACAGCTCAGCCGGCAGTTTGTCCAAGAACTGGTGGGCCGGCGTCAACCCAACCCGCTCCAGGGCGTCGATCACCCGGTCTCGGGCTTCGGCCCGCGACGACACCAGCCCGTGGATACGCAGCGGGTGCCCGATAGCGGTGCGGAGATCCATGGTCGGGTTGAGAGCGGCATGGGGGTCCTGGAACACCATCTGCAGCCGCCGCCGGAGCACACGCAGCCGCCGCTGGGGCAACGAGGCGAGGTCGTCGGCACCATAACGGATCTGTCCCGACGTGGGGCGCACCAGTCCGAGCAACGCCCGGCCCAGCGTCGTCTTGCCGCTGCCGGACTCACCAACGAGTCCGAGCACCTCACCACGGCGCAGCAGTACGTTGACACCGTCGACGGCCTTCACCGTCTCGCCGGCGCTGCCGAGGAGGCGAGCCAGGGCGCTGGACCGCAGATCGAAGTGGACCTCGAGGTCCCGCATCTCCATGAGGACATCCTGATCGGTGCCCTCCGCAGTGGGCTGGATGTCAGGCTTCGTCGGCAACGGTGATCTCCTCCCGCACCAGGATTTCCCGGCCGCCGTCCGGCATGAGTTCGTCCGGGCCGTGCAGCCAGCATTCGACCGTCTGTGGTCCTACCGGCACCCGCTCGGGGAACCGCTGTGGGCACACCTGCATGGCTTTGGGGCAGCGCGGATGGAATCGACAGCCGGATGGTGGATTGATCAGGTCCGGTGGTGCACCGGGGATGTAGTGCAGGCCGGTCGTCGACAGGGAGATCGTCGAGCGGAGCAATTCCTGCGTGTAGGGATGCTGGGGTCGAGCGAAGACGTCATTGACCGGCCCCTGCTCGACGATCCGCCCGGCGTACATCACCGCGACACGGTCACAGGCCTCCGCCACGATGCCCAGGTTGTGGGTGATGAACAGGAGCGACGTGTCGAAGTTACGTCGAAGGTCGGCGAGGATGCCGATGATTTGAGCTTCCACCAGAACGTCCAGCGCGGTGGTGGGTTCGTCGGCGACGACGAATGCCGGCCGCAGCACCAACGCCAGCGCGATCATGATCCGTTGCCGCATGCCACCGGAGAATTCGTGCGGGTAGGCGCGGTACCTGGTGGGCGGGATGCCCATCGCTCGCAGCACCTCGATGCTGCGGTGTTTGGCCTCGCCCTTCGGCAGGTCGGGTTCGTGTGCCTTCAGGGTCTCCTCGAAGTGCTCGCTGATGCGCAGCAGCGGGTTCAACCGAGTGAGGGGCTCCTGGAAGATCAGTCCGAGTTCCGGGCCCCGCAGCCGCTGGATTTCTCGCGCGCTGGCCTCGACGAGGTTGCGGTCCTGGTAGATCACCTCACCGTCGAGGTGTGCGCCTCGCGGCAACAGCCCCAGCACACCACGGCCCAGCGTGGATTTCCCACAGCCGGACTCACCCACAAGACCCAGCACCTCACCCGGCCGCAGGTCGAACGTCACACCGTCGACAGCGCGTGCCGGGCCGTGTTCGGTGCCATACCAGACCCGTAACTCGCGTACCGAGAGAACCGGCTCGGTCACCTCACATCACCCTTCCTGAGGTCGTCGACGGAACCGGTGGTGCCGGCCGTGCCGCCGGCGGCGTCGTCGCGCCGGGCTGTTGCCCGGTCGATGCTCGGCATGGTGATGGACACCAGGCGCCGCACCCGGATGGCTGGGTTCATCGTCTCGTTCAGGCCTTCACCCATCAACGTCAACCCCATAACCAGCAAGACGATGGCGAGACCGGGGAATAGGCCGGTCCACCAGATGCCGGTGCCCGCGTCGGCCACCGCCCGCTGCAGGTCGTATCCCCATTCGGATGCCTCGGTGGGCTGGATGCCATAACCGAGGAAGCCGAGACCGGCCAGCGTCAGGATCGCGTCGGCCGCGTTGAGGGTGGCGATGACCGGCACACTTTGGACCACGTTGGACAGCAGGTACCTGAGCATGATGGTGATGGGCCGAGCGCCCATGGCTCGAGCCGCCTCGACGTAGGTCTGTTCCTTCGCGCTGATCGTCGCCGCGCGTACCACCCGGAAGTACTGAGGGATGTAGACAGCGGTGATCGCCAACGCCGCTGTCGCCGTGCCCCCGCCGACGTGCTCGGCGAGCAGGAAGGCGACGACGATGGCCAGCAGCAGGGCCGGCAGGGCGTAGAGCGAATCCATGATCATGACGAGTACGCGGTCCACCCAGCGGCCGATGAAGCCGGCCAGCAGGCCCAGAAGCACCCCGATGAACAGCGAGAACGCCAGCGCGAGCAGAACCACCGTGACGGCGGTCCGGGCGCCCCAGACCACCCGGCTGAATACGTCGAATCCCTGCGTACTGGTCCCGAACCAGTGGTCGCCGCCGGGTTCGAGGTGATTGCCGAACCTTTCACCGGTGGCGTCGGCGACCTGTGAGAACCCGTATGGTGCGATCAGCGGTGAGAACACCGCCATCACCAGCATCAAACAGACCAGCACGGTTCCGCTGATCAGCATGAACCGGCCTACGCCGTGGGAGTTCCGGTAGGGCCGGGCGATGCCGCTGAGGAAACGCCGGAGCCGAGTGCGCCCCCGACCGCCGCCCACGTCACCCATGTCGCTCGGCGGAGGAACCGCTGCGGTAGCCATCAGTACCTCACCCTCGGGTCGATGATCGCGTTGATGATGTCGATCAACAACGACGCCGTGACCACGACCAGTGCGAACAGCGTGATGACACCCTGCACGGCTACGTAGTCGCGGTTTTCCAGATACCGCACGAGCTGGCTACCGATTCCGTTCCAGTTGAAGGTCTGTTCGGTCAGGATCGCCCCTCCCATCAGCAACGCCACTTGCAGCCCGAGGATCGTCACGAACGGCACCATGGCGTTGCGGAAGGCATGCTGAATGACCACCTTCCGTTCGGGTATGCCACGCGACCGCGCCGCCTCGACGTAGTCGCTGCGCAGCGTCTGGATCAGGTTGATCCGGATGATCCGCATGAAGATCCCCGACAAGAGCAGTCCGAGCGTGAGCGCCGGAAGGATCAGGTGTTGAACCCCGTTCCAGAAGGCGCTGGTATCTCCGGCGAGCAGGGCGTCCACGAGGAAGATGTTGGTTCGTGATTCCACCGTGGCCAGCACGATCGGGCTGGCTTGGGAGCTTGATGGCAACCACCCGAGCCCTCGGGCGAAAGCGAGTTGGAACAACAGCCCGAGGAAGAACACGGGGGCGGCGTAGGTGAGGATGCCGAACACCCGCAGGGAAGCGTCGAACGGGGTGTCCCGGAACCTGCCGGCGAGCAACCCCAGCGGGACACCAACCACCATCGCCACCAGGAACGCCGCCGCCGTGAGGGTCAGCGTCGCGCCGCCGTTGACCGTGAAGATCTGCGTCACGGGACGGTTGTCGATGATGGTGTGACCGAAGTCGAGAGTGAAGATCCCGGTGATGTATTCCCAGTACTGGACGAAGATCGATCGATCGTATCCAGCCGCGGCGCGTAGCTCGGCGAGTTGCTCAGGGGTCCGTTGGCCGCCGAGAGCGACGCTGATGGGGTCACCGGGCGCCACCCGCATGAGGATGAACACGATCGTCAGGATCACCAGAACCTGCGGGACGAAGAGCAGTACCCGGGTCAACAAGTACGTGCGCAGCGACCCCGAGGTGCGAGTCGACAACCGAACACCAGCCTTCCAGTCAACGGTGCCGCGTCAGGCTACGCGGCACCCCGCACGTGATCGTGCCGGCCGACACCACCCGCCGAGCGGACGGGGACTCGGATGGCGACCGACGAGCCCGTCTGCTGGCAGGTACGCACCGGCCGGCACGATCTGAGGGATTCATGTTCGCCGAGACAGTCGCGGCCTTGGAGGCCACGCGGAATGGGGCGTCGGGTAGTGAGCGGGGCAGGATGCCCGGGCCCGCGAACCCGACGATGCCCATTCTGCGCGGTCTCTTAGTCGGCCACTCCTGACACGACGTTGTAGTAGAAGATGAACGACGGGTCGAGAGTTTCCTCGACACCGGTGACACCGTCCCGGATGGCCGCGATCTGGTCACGCTGCCACAGCTGGATCACCGGAACCTCCTCGGCGACGATCTCCGAAGCCCGTTCCACCGCGGCGACCCGGGCGTCCTGGTCGGTGTCGGTGAGGATGGTGTTGATCAGGTCATCCATCTCGTCGTTGGCGAAGCCGTTGTTGAGGAAGTTGGTGTCCTCGTCGGAATGGTAGAAGCCGGTGATGTAGTTCGACGGGTCCGGGTGGTCGGGGAACCAACCGAGGTCGAAGGCGTCCATACTTCCGTCGCTGAACGTCGTCGAGTACTGCGCCCAGGACAACTGCTCCAGGTTGACGTCGAACAAACCCGTGTCTTCGAGCTGCCGCTGGATCTCGCCGTACATGTCGCCGATCTCTTCACCGTAGCGGTCCGGCATCCACCAGAGGTCGAACGATACCGGGGTGTCGATGCCGGCGTCGTCGAGCAGACGCGTCGCTTCATCCACATCCGGCTCGCCGTACCGGTCGAGGTAGCTGGGCACGTGGCCGGCCACACCCTCGGGCACCGGGCCGTACAGCGGCGAGACCGTGCCGCGGTACACCGACTCGGCGATCGTCTCGCGGTCGATGACCTGGGCGATGGCCTGCCGGATTGCCAGGTCTTCCAGTGGCTCGCGGCCGGTCTGCAGCACCATGTAGTTGATCTCGGTGCCTTCACCGGTGACCACCTGCACGCCCCGATCGGCGCCGCGCTCCTGCAAATCGGCGATGTCGGTGACGGCGAGGCTGCGGTAGGCGATCATCACTTCGCCTTCCTCGATCGCCTGCTTCAGCGCCGACGGCTGCTGGTAGAACTGGATCACGACGCCACTGTTGTTGACCTGTTTGTCGCCGGCGTAGTTCTCGTTGACACCAAGGCGGATCTGCTGCGTGGTGTCGAACGCCTCGATCTGGTAGGGCCCAGACCCGAAAGCCTGATCGTTCGGCTGAAGCTCATCGGCCGGATAGCTCATCGGGACGATAGCGGCGGCGCCAGTGGTCAGAATGTACGGGAAGACCGCGTCCGCCGACTCCAGGCTGAAGGCCACCGTGTACTCATCGCGGGCCTCAACCGACTCGATGCCCGACAGCAGCGCCCAGCCGTTGGACTCGTGCTGGATGTTGAGGTTGCGTTCGATCGAGTGAACGACGTTCTCGGCGGTCAACTCGGTGTCGTCGGCGAACATCTGGCCTTGTCGGACCACACAGACGAAGGTGGTGTCGTCTTCCCAGTCGCAGCTTTCGGCGGCGTCTGGCTGGGGGTCGGTCTCGCCGAGCGGCACGGCGAGGAGCCGCTGATAGGTGTTGTAGACGACGTTCCAGGACGGCTTGTCGTATGCCCCCGCCGGGTCGACGTTGGTCACTGTGTCGGTGGTGCCGAGGATGACCGGCAGCGCGGTGTCGACCTCGTCGCCATTGCCGTTGCCGTTGTCATCGGTGGCTGCGCCGTTGTCGTCACCACCGTCGTCGCCGTTGCCATTGCCGTTGTCGTCGCCGCCACACGCCGCCAGCACCAGGGCCAACGCGGCGCCGACAGCGAGCGGCAACGCGACGCGTCTCCTTGGTTGGTCCGCGCCGAGATCGGCGATCGTGGATGCTCTGAACCTTCGTCCGCGCATCGGGTTCACCTCGATGTCCTTGGTATGAGCCGGGGTGGGTTCTCCACCGAGAGCGGTGTTTCCCTGACCTACCGGTGAGCAGGCCAGGCCGTCCGGTGCGTTCGCGCCCGCGCCGGATCCGTCGACCCGTCGTTGGGCACCTGCCGGTCTCACCGACGGTCCGCCGGGCTGACCCGGCGACCGACCGGACGTGCGACGGGTGCCACCACACCCCGATGCCAGCGCATTGGGGCTGCCTCCGCCGTTCCGCACTCGATCGATCACCGGCTCGTTCCCGCCGTTCCTTAGGCGAGACCTGCCTCGCAGCGTAGTCCTAACCCGAACCCGAACTGAACGACCCAGGATCCCACTCCCGTAACGATCCGATCACACGGATCGAAGCGTTCCGACAGGTGATGGAGCGGGCAACGGGTCCGCTCCATCACCTGTCGCGAGATGCGCGCTCACCAGTGTGCGACGGCCCGCCCATGTGCCATATTGCGCCTGTGCCTGCCGCTCCTGATGTCGTGGTCATCGGGGCAGGTGTGGTTGGTGCGGCCTGCGCCTGGCACGCCGCACGGGCGGGACTACGGGTCACCGTCGTCGATCGCGGTCCGGTGGCGTCCGGCACCACCGGCGCCGGTGAGGGCAACATCCTGGTCTCCGACAAACCCGCCGGCCCGGAACTCGAGCTGGCCCTGCTGTCGGCCCGGCTGTGGTCCGACCTGGCCGCTGAGTTGGGTGGGTTCGAGCACCACGACAAAGGCGGTCTGGTGGTGGCGGCCTCGGAGAGCGCCCACCAGAACCTCCTCGACACCGGCCTCGGCCAGCAGGCGGCCGGCGTGACGGCGACCCCGGTGGCCCCCGACGACCTGCCCGGCTACGAGCCGCACCTCGCGGGCGACCTCGCCGGCGGTATGTACTACCCCCAGGACGCACAGGTGCAGCCCATGTTGGCGGCGGCCCGGATGCTCGCCGACGCCAGGGGGCACGGCGGCGCCGAGCTACGTACTGGTGTGCAGGTCACCGGCTTGTTGCGGGACGGTGAGCGGGTGGTCGGAGTAGACACCACCAGCGGCTCCATTCCTGCGGCGGCGGTCGTCAACGCCGCCGGCACGTGGGGTGGGCAGGTGGCCGAGTTGGCCGGCGTCCACCTCCCCGTGCTTCCCCGCCGTGGTTTCGTCCTGGTGACCGAACCCGTACCGGTGCTCGTCCGGCACAAGGTCTACGCGGCTGAATACGTCTCCGACGTCGCCAGTGCCGACGCCGGCCTTCACACGTCGCCGGTGGTGGAAGGCACCGACGCCGGCCCCATCTTGATCGGCTCCAGTCGGGAGCGAGTCGGTTTCGACCGCTCCATGCCCGCGGAGATCCTGCGCACTCTGGCTGCCGCCGCGGTCCGGCTGTTCCCGGTGCTGGCCCGGGTCAACGTCATCCGCGCCTACCGCGGCTTCCGGCCCTACTGCCCGGACCACCTGCCGGTGATCGGCCCCGACCCGCGCGCTCCTGGCCTGTGGCACGCCTGCGGGCACGAGGGTGCGGGGGTGTGCCTGGCCGCGGCCACCGGGCACGTGATCGCGGCGAGCCTGGCCGGCCGGTCTACCGAGGTGGATCTCGTTCCGTTCCGACCGGAGCGGTTCGGATGAGCCCGCCACCGCCGACGTTCGACTTCGACGGTCAGGCCATCCCGTTCCGGCCCGGTCAGAGTGTCGGTGCGGCATTACTCGCCGCCGGCATCCGTTCATGGCGTACCACTCGCGTCGGCGGCCGGCCGCGGGGGATGTTCTGCGGCATCGGAGTGTGCTTCGACTGCTTGGTGATCGTCGACGGCCAGCCGAACCAGCGAGCCTGTCTCGTCCCCGCCCGGGCCGAGACAGACGTGCGCAGGCAGGAGGGAAGTGGCCATGGCAATCTCTCGTGACTCGTCTGCCGACGCCCGGGTCGATGTCCTCGTGCTCGGCGCCGGCCCGGCCGGGCTGGCCGCCGCGACGGCCGCCGTGCACGCGGGGGCACGGGTGACCGTCGTCGACGCTGGTCCGACGCCCGGCGGACAGTACTGGAGGCATCCACCCGGCTCGTCGCCTCCGGGTATCGGCCAACACCCCACCACGCGCGTCTATCGAATGCTGGCGGAGACGGTCCGGGCCCGCACCAGGTACCTGTCCGGGCACGACGTGTGGGCCGTCGAGCGTGACGATGACGGATTCGCCGCGCACACCGTGCATGAAGGCGCCGAAGTCACCGTCCACGCCCGGCGCCTGGTCCTGGCCACCGGGGCACACGACCGCTCGCTACCGTTCCCCGGCTGGGACCTGCCCGGGGTGTACAGCGCCGGCGGCGCCCAATCATTGTGGAAGGGGCACCGGGTCACCATCGGCCCACGGGTAGCTGTTGGTGGCACCGGGCCGTTCCTCCTTCCCGTCGCCGCCGACCTCGCCGCACACGGTGCGCGGGTGGTCGGGGTGTTCGAGGCGAACCACCCACGATCGTGGAGCCGGCACCTGCCGGCTGTCACCAGCTCGGTTGGTACGTTCCTCCGCGGCGCCGGCCACGTCGCCACGCTGAGCCGCCATCGGGTGCGGCCGCGGGTCCGGCACGCAGTGGTCGCCGCCCACGGTGACGACCACGTCGAAGCGGTGACGGTGGTGCGGCTCACTCCCGAATGGACCGTCGTGCCCGGATCGTCACGAGTAGTGGAATGTGATGCCGTGGCGGTGGGCTGGGGCTTCACGCCGCGCCTGGAACTACCGCTCGCGCTGGGTTGTACCACTCGCCTGGGCGCCGACGGCTCGCTGGTGGTGCGGGTGGACGATCACCAGGCTACCGACGTCACCGGGGTCTACGCCGCCGGTGAGGTGTGTGGGGTCGGCGGGGCGGCACTGGCCGTCGTCGAAGGTGAGCTGGCCGGCCTAGCGGCCGCGGGGGCGAGAGCAGTGCCCGACCGCGACCGGCTCGCCCGGTTGCTCGGTCGACGGGCGCAGCTTCGCCGTTTCGCGCAGGCCATCCACGAGGTGTATCCGGTGCGTCCCGGTTGGCTGAGCTGGCTGCGCCCAGACACCCTCGTCTGCCGGTGTGAAGAGGTCACCGTCGCCACTGTCACCAATGCCGTGCACGAACTCGGGGCCACCGATGCCCGCTCCGTCAAGCTGCTTACCCGGGCCGGGATGGGATGGTGCCAAGGGCGCATGTGCGGCACCGGAGTTGCGGCTCTGGCCGGCGCCGAGGCAGGCACCGCCGCAACACCGCATGCCTTCGCCGAACGCCCGGTCGCCACCCCGATTCCCCTCGGGCTACTCGGCCGCGTCGAGAAGCCGCCGCTCCAGCCCGGACCGGCTCCGGTCCCGTCGCACAACAGGAAGGATCGACCTCTATGACCGTCACTCCGCGCCAGCCCTGGCACGGCGTCCTCGTCGCGACGGCGTTGCCGTTCCGTGCCGACCTCTCAGTGGACCTCGACCGATTCGCCGATCACGTACGTTGGCTGGCAGCCGCCGGCTGTCACGGGGTCTGCCCCAACGGTTCACTGGGCGAGTACCAAGTGCTCACCGCCGACGAGCGGGCGGCCGTGGTCCGCACCGCGGTCGACGTCGCTCCGGACGGGTTCGCGGTGGTGCCGGGTGTGGGAGCCTACGGCGCGTTCGAGGCCCGCCGCTGGGCCGAAGCCGCCGCCGAGGCGGGCGCCCAGGCGGTGCTGAGCCTGCCGCCCAACACCTATCGGGGCGACGACCGTGCCGTCGTACAGCACTACCGCGAGGTCGCCGCGGCCGGCCTGCCGGTGGTGGCCTACAACAACCCGATCGACACGAAGATCGACCTCCAGCCGGAGCTGTTGGCCGCGCTGCACGGTGAAGGGCTGATCGTCGGTGTCAAGGAGTTCACCGGCGATCCCCGGCGGGGTTACCGGATCGCCGAGCTCGCACCCGAACTGGACCTGATCATCGGTACCGACGACTCCGTGCTCGAACTGGCGTTGGCCGGTGCCAAGGGCTGGATCGCGGGTTTCCCCAACTCGCTGCCACGGCTGTGTGTGGACCTGTATGAGGCCGCGCTCGCCCACGATCTCGACACCGCGTTGCCGTTGTACCGTGACCTGCATCCCCTGTTGCGGTGGGACTATCGCACGGAGTTCGTCCAGGCGATCAAGTTGTCGATGGACGTCGCCGGCCGCTACGGCGGGCCGTGCCGGCCACCCCGGCAACCACTCCTGGCCGATCAGGAGGAGGAGATCCGCCACACCATGTCCATGATCATGAACACTTGACCGGGTCATAACCCGGATAAGTGTTCATGATCACCGGAGGGAGGGGTCCATGTACGACGCTGTCGACTCGCACACCGAAGGTATGCCCACGCGGGTGATCACCGGGGGCGTAGGCACCCTGCCCGGGGCCACGATGGCGCAGCGGCGCCAGTGGTTCATCGAGAACTCCGACGGCATACGCCGGCTACTGATGAACGAGCCCCGCGGCCACCCAGCCATGAGCGGCGCCATCCTGCAACCCCCCACTCGGCCCGACGCCGACGCGGGTGTGCTGTTCATCGAGGTGTCCGGCTGCCTGCCCATGTGTGGCCACGGCACCATCGGGGTGGCCACCGTCCTCGTCGAAACCGGGCGGGTGGAGGTCACGGAGCCGGTCACCACGATCCGCCTCGACACACCGGCCGGTCTCGTCGTCGCCGAGGTGACCGTCCGCGACGGCTCCGCGGAATCGGTGACCATTCGCAACGTCGCCTCGTACAGCCACGAACTCGACGCCACCGTGCACCTACCCGGCCACGGTGAACTCACCTACGACATCGCGTACGGCGGCAACTTCTATGCGATCCTGCCGCTGGACCAGGTAGGGCTCCCCTTCGACCGGGCGCAGAAGCAGCGGATCCTGGACACCGGGCTGGCCATCATGGCGGCGATCAACGAGCAGCGCCGCCCCGTCCATCCGGAACGGCCGGACATCGCCGGCTGCCACCACGTCCAGTTCCTGGCCCCCGGGGCGAACGCCCGGCACTCTCGACATGCCATGGCCATCCATCCGGGCTGGTTCGACCGCTCGCCATGTGGCACCGGCACCTCCGCCCGGATGGCTCAGCTGCACGCTCGCGGCGAGTTGCCGATCGACGCCGAGTTCGTCAACGAGTCGTTCGTCGGCACCCGGTTCGTCGGGCGGCTGGTAGGCGAGGACACCGTCGGTGGTCACATCGCCGTGGTGCCCACCATCACCGGGCGAGCCTGGATCACCGGTAGGGCCCAGTACGTCGTCGATCCCACCGATCCGTTTCCCGAAGGTTTCGTCCTTTGACGGTTCTGGGCACCCCGTCCAAGCCAGGACGGCGTGAGCGCGACCGGGCCCGAACTCGGGCCGGCGTCCGCGCCGTCGGCCGGGTCGCCGGCAGGTTCGTCGTGCCAACCATCCTCGCAGCGGTCTTCGCGGCACCGCTGTGGTTCATGGTGGTCGGATCGCTGCGCCCCGCCGGGTCGCCGCCGCCGCGGACCCTCGAGGTCCTGCCGCCGGATCCGACACTCGACGCCTACACGCGGCTCCCCGAACTGATCCCGCTGTTCACCTATCTCGGGAACTCCGCCCTCGTGGTCGCGCTGGCGGTGCCGCTGACGGTGGTGGTCGCCGCGCTGACCGGCTTCGGCCTGCGGATCATGACACCGCCCCACCGCCGCCGCGCGGTGCTGGGACTACTCGTCGTCCTGCTGGTGCCGGTCACCGCGGTGTGGGCAACCCGCTTCGAGGTCTTCCGGCTGGCCGGCGTCGTCGATACGTACATCCCGTTGCTGGCCCCGGCGCTACTCGCGGTCAGCCCGTTCCTCGTACTGCTCTATGCCTGGAGCTTCGGCGGCATCCCGGACAGCCAGTTGCAGGCCGCCCGCCTGGAGGGCGCACACTGGCTGACCATCTGGCGGCGGCTGGCGCTCCCCCAGGTCCGGCCGGCGACCCTGGCGGTGGCCGTGCTCGCCTTCACCTTCCACTGGGCCAATTTCATCGACCCGCTGCTCTACCTGCAACGCGGCGACTTGTACACGTTCCCGCTGGGGTTGCAGTTCTTGCGGTTGCTGAACCCGACCGACTGGCCGTTGCTGATGGCCGGCTGCGTGATCGCCACCCTCCCCTGCGTGGTGGTGTTCCTACTGGCGCAGCGCATCCTGCTGAGTGACGACCCCTTGAGTGCCTTGAGGAGACGACGTTGACCCGCTTCACGCGTTGGGTGACCGCGCTGCTCGCTGCCACGGCTCTGGCGGCCTGCTCGGGCGGAACGGGCGACGGTGACGGCGACGGCCCCGGAACCGGACCGGCCGCACGGATCACCGTCGTACTGTTCGGTGACGCCGAGGAGGTCGCGGGCTACCGCGATCTGGTCGAGGCGTTCGAGGCGGCCAACCCCGATGTCAGCGTCGACCTCTCCCCGGTAGCCACCCAGGACGAGCTGATGGCCCGGCTGACGACGTCGTTCGCCGGTGGCAACCCGCCCGACGTGTTCCTGCTGAACTTCCGCCGATATGGCCAGTTCGCCGCGGAAGCCGCGATCGAGCCGGCCCAGTCCTACCTCGATACCAGTGACGTTCTCGACGAGGCCGATTTCAGCCCGGCCGCCCTGGATGCGTTCCGGTTCGACGGCAACGAGTTGACGTGCCTACCTCAGAACCTCTCGTCGCTGGTGGTCTACTACAACAAGGACATGTTCGAGGCCGCCGGCATCCCGTTGCCACGCGACGGCTGGGACTGGGACGAGTTTCGGGCCGCTGCCCAGGCACTCACCGGTGATGGCAGCTACGGCCTCGGCACTGAGGTGATGATCATCCGGCTGGCTCCGTTCATCTGGTCCAACGGCGGCGACGTCGTCGACGACCCGGACCACCCGAGCACCCTGACCCTGACCGGCGACCCAGCCACCCGGGCTGCCGTCGACTGGTTCCTGGACCTCCAGTTGGTGCACGGTGTGGTCCCGCCGGACATCGAGGAACAGAGCGAAACCAGCCAGGCCCGGTTCCTCCGCGGCACCCTCGGCATGTACCTCGACAGCCGGGTGGCGGTCCCAGTGCTCCGCGGCATCGACGGGTTCGAGTGGGACGTCGCACCGCTGCCGGTCGCACCGGGCGGCGAGCCGGCGAGCATCCTGCACAGCGACGCCTACTGCATGAGCGCCGACCTTCCCGACCACACCAGCGCCTGGCGGTTCATCGAGTTCGCCACGGATGTCACCGGCCAGGAGATCCTCGCCGACTCGGGCCGGACCGTCCCTTCGCGGCTCGACGTCGCCACCTCGGACCTCTTCCTCGAACCAACCGAGCCGCCGGCATCGTCGCACGTCTTTCTCGACGCCGAACCGCACCTGCGCACGACGCCGCGGACCGGGACGTGGTCGCGGGTGGAGCGCGAGGCGAACGCCCTGCTGGAGGAGGTCTTCTACGGCCGGGTCGAACGGGAGGAAGGACTCCGGCGGCTGGAAGAGGACCTACGTCCGTTGTTCACCCTCGATGGTGGGGGTGGCCGTCCGTGAACACACCAACCGAGGCTCCGCCGGATGGACGGCGCGAAGGTGCGAGTATCCGGCTCGCTGGGCTGGCGAAGTCCTATGGCACGGTCGCCGCGTTGTGCGGGGTCGACCTGGAAGTAGGCGCCGGGGAGCTGGTGACGATCGTCGGCCCGTCGGGCTCTGGAAAATCGACGATCCTGCGGCTGATCGCCGGCCTGGAGCGGCCCGACGCTGGGCAGGTCGTCGTCGATGGCCAGGATGTCGTCGACGTGCCCCCGCACCGGCGCTCGGTAGCGATGGTCTTCCAGGACTACGCGCTCTACCCACACCTCACCGTCCGGGACAACCTCCGGTTCGGGCTGCGGGTACGCCGGGTAGCCCGCGCCGAGGCGGACCGACGAGCGGAGGCGGCCGCCCGCCGCTTAGACATCGCTGAGCTGCTGGACCGTCATCCCGACGAGATGTCCGGCGGGCAACGGCAGCGGGTGGCGCTGGCCCGCGCCCTAGTCCGCGATCCCAGCGTTTACCTCCTCGACGAGCCGCTGGCCAGCCTGGATACCCAGTTGCGGATCACCACACGGTCCGATCTGCTGGCCATCCACCGCCAACTCGGGACAACCACGTTGCACGTCACGCACGATCAGGCGGAGGCGATGACGATGGGCGACCGGGTCGTGATCGTGGAAGGTGGCCGGGTCCGCCAGGTCGGCCCACCTCAGGAGGTCTACGACGCACCCGCCGACACGTTCGTCGCCCGCTTCCTCGGCAGTCCGGCCATGAACCTGACGCCCGGCGGCGGAGTGCTGGGCCATCCCGAGGACAGCGTCGCCGGGGTCCGACCAGAAGACCTCACGATCGACGACGACGGGCCGATCGAGGCCACCGTGGAGGCGGTGGAGGCCCTCGGCAGCGAGGCCGTGCTGTTGACCCGGTGCGGGGACGGGACGGCGCTGGCCGTCCGGACCGGCCCCCGGCCCGACGTGCGGCCCGGCGACCCGATCCGGCTGCGAGCCAGCCCCGACCGTATCCACCGGTTCGACGCGCGGACGGGGCTGCGCCGATGACCACGTCAGCGGGTCCGCCGCCGACGTCGCGGCGACCGGGCAGCGCGCCACGCACCATGACCGGGTGGGTGTTCCTCGCGCCGTACGCGGCCGCCGTGGTGGTGCTCATCGCTCTGCCCGCGCTGCTCAACGTCGGCTACGCGTTCACCGACCACACCGGGCTGACGAGGGACCCTCAGTTCGTCGGCTTCGACAACGTCCAGCGGCTGACGTCCGACACGTTCTTCGTGGACAGCCTGGAGGCGTCGCTGTTCCATGTCGCGTTGTCGGTGCCGCTACGGCTGTTGGCGGCCGTTGGTCTCGGTCTGTTGCTGGCCGCGCCCCGCCCCGGCGGTCGCTGGTTCCGCACCGCGGTGTACCTGCCCACCGTCATCCCGGACGTCGCCCTGGCTGTCCTGTTCCTGTGGGTACTCAACCCGCTGTACGGGCCACTGAACCAGCTGCTGGGCCTGTTCGGGCTGCCGGCCTTCAACTGGCTGGCCGAACCGACCACCGCCCGGGTGGGCGTGGTCTTGATGCTGCTGTTCCCGATCGGCGAGGGGTTCATCGTTGTCCTCGCCGCCCGCCGGCTGCTGGACAACCGGCTCTACGAGGCGGCCGCTTTGGAAGGGTGCGGGCCGTTCGGCCAGCTGCGCCGGATCACCCTGCCGCTGCTGGCACCCATCCTCGTGCTCCTGGCGGTGCGCGACACGATTCTGACGTTGCAGGTGAACTTCGTCCCCGCGTACGTGCTCACCGACGGCCGGCCGGCCAACGCGACGTTGTATCTCCCGGTGTACATCTTCGACCAGGCATTCGAGTTCTCCGGCTTCGCCTACGGCGCACTGATCACTATCGTTCTGATGCTGATCACCACCGCCATCATCACGGCGTTACTACTGGTGGTCCGGCGCTGGCGCATCCTCCGCTGACGCCCCCGCACTCCTCCCATGATCATGAACACTTTGCCGGGCTATAGCCCGGCAAAGTGTTCATGATCATGGGTGTGCGATGCTGACGCGATGGTGAACCGGCCCCTCGTCGACGCCGCCCGCGGCCCCGCGACGTGCGTTCGTGCCGCCGGCGGGGTGATCTCCGTGCTCCTCGCGGTGACACTACTGGCCGGCTGCGGCAGTGACGACGGCGACGGCGCCGCCCAGGATCCCGCCGAGGCCATGCTGGCCAACCTGCCAGACTGCGACCGCGTTCCACTGGAGGACGACCCCGAGATCGACCCGGACGTGCCCGGCCTCGTCCTACCCGACGGTGCCCGGATCACGTCGGTCTTGGAACAAGGGCCGCTGACGACGGTCGACGGCACCATCCGCATGACCCCTCTCGACGTGCGGGCCGACTACGAGAACCGCGACGACGTGGAACTGCTCCGCGTCGAAGACGAGATCTTCGAGGCCGAAGTCCTGGTCCGGGCGGACGGGCTGCGGATGTACGTGCTCGCCGCGGCTCTGTGCGACGACGGCACGTCGATCACCGCGGTCATCGGTCCCGATTCCGAAGACGCCGGTCTGCCGGAATTCCGCAGCGACCACGGTTGACCGGCCACGCGCCGAGGCCACTCGACAGATGTTCTAACGGCCGGTCAGGATTCCCTGCACATGATCGGTGACCGGCATGAACCCCGCGTCTACGCTGCGCACATGCGACCGATTCTCAGGAGCTGAGACTTCAGCGTCTCAACGGGGTGCTCAGGTCGCTCCCCACCTGCTGCGGAGGGAGACTTCGGCATGAAAGCGACGTTCGCCCGGCACCGCTGGCGTGTCACAGCGATGGCGGTGCTCGCACTGGCCGCGACAGCGGCTTTGGTCATCTCACTTGTCCCGGGTCGTGGTCAGGAGTCACTGGCCACGTCCACACCTACCGGGCCCATGGAGTTGCCCGACGAATGGATGACCAGCCAGCGGCTCAGTGACGGCGACACCGACCTATCGGCGGCGACGTACGCGTCGGCTCGTGCCGAGGCCCGGGGTATCGCCCTGCGCACCCGCAACGTCTACCGGCACCTGGCTCAGTTGGAATGGGACTTCTTCGGTCCGTCGAACATCGGTGGCCGGATCGTCGACATCGCCATCGACCCCGAGGTCGACGACCAACTGTTCATCGCCGCCGCCTCCGGCGGGATCTGGAAGTCCAGCGACGCCGGCATGACCTACGAATCGGTGTGGCCCGACGACTGGGTGCAGGGGATGGGTGCGGTCGCCATCACCAGCGACGGTGTCCTGTTCGCCGGCACCGGTGAACCACAGCCCGGCGGTGGTTCCATCACCTTCGGCGGCGACGGCGTGTACCGCTCGCACGATCGTGGTGAGACGTGGGAGAACGTCGGCCTGCAGGACAGCCACGCGATCGCCCGTTTCGCCATCGATCCAAGCGACGAGGATCGCGTGTTCGCCGCGGCTGCCGGCAACCTCTTCACCCCCGGTGGCGAGCGCGGCGTCTACCTGACGGAGGACGGTGGCGACACCTGGCGGCAGGTACTCGAACCGCTCAACGACACGACGGGTGCCACCGAGGTGGTCATCGACCCGGACAACCCGAGTCGCGTCTACGCCGCCATGTGGGATCACCTGCGGGAGCCGCACCAGCGCACGTACGGCGGTCCCGGTTCCAGCCTGTGGCGCTCCGACGACGGCGGCGAAACCTGGGAGCGCATGACCAACGGGCTGCCGACCGACGACGACCAGGGCCGCTGGGGACTCACACTCGCCCCGAGCAACCCGGATCGGCTGTACGCCTATGTCGGCACCGCACTCGGACCGTTCCGTGCGTTCTACCGCTCCGACGACGGCGGGGACACCTGGACACAGACCCCGCTGACCGCGGCGGGCGCTTCGCAGTCCACGTTCAGCTGGTGGTTCGGCAAGATCTGGGTGGATCCGGCCGACGAAGACCATCTGTTCCTCGCTGGAGTACAGCTCCGGCGTTCGACGGACGGTGCGATGACGTTCACCACCTCCGCCGGCATCCATGTCGACCAGCACAAGATGGCGTGGGATCCGGACGTTCCGAACCGGGTCTACCTGGGCAACGACGGTGGCATGTACCGCTCGGACACCAACGGCGTCACGCAGTCGTGGACCAAGGCCACCTATGAGCCCTACACCCAGTTCTACTCTGTGGACGCGGCCGAGACCGACCCAGTACTGAAGGTCGGTGGCACACAGGACAACGGCTGTTTGCGTGGCTACAACGGCGCGGGTGGTCCATGGAACTCCATCGGTTGTGGCGACGGCTTGCAGGTGATCATCCACCCGGAGAACCCGGACATCGTCTTCGGATGCAGCCAGTACGGCAGTTGCTACCGGTCGGAGACCGCGGGCGGAACCCCGCGCCAACCCATCGGGCCGGGGCAGACGACGTCGCAGCGTCGAAACTGGTTCACGCCGTTGGTGTTCGACCCGAGTGACCCCGACGTCATGTACTACGCGGGGAACATCGTCAACCGGTCCACCGACAATGGCCGCACGTGGACCGCCATCAGCCCCGACCTGACCGACGGTGGGCCCAACGACCCAGCCGGTTACCCGTGGGGCACCATCACCGCGGTCGCCGTCGCCCCAACCGACAGCGACACCCTGTACGTCGGCACCGACGACGGGAAAGTGTGGTGGACCAACGACGTGGGTGAGAACTGGACGGAGGTCGACTCCGACCAGCTACCCGGCACGTGGGTGACGCGGATCGCCGTCCACCCGGACGACGAGAACGTTGCCTACGCGACGTTCTCCGGCTTCCGGGCCGGCAGCGACCGACCACACTTGATGGTCACTCAGGATGGCGGCGCAACCTGGACCGACCTCGGCCATGGCCTGCCCGACGCACCGGTGAACTCGGTTGTGCCGACCTCCGACGGGCTATTGATCGTCGGCACCGATGTCGGGGTCTACCTCTCGGCGTGGAACGGCGGCGAGTGGGCTGCGCTCGGTGACGACCTGCCGGTGGCGGCGACGATGTACATGCGATACCACGAGCCGACCCGCCAGTTGAGTGTGGCGACCTTCGGCCGTGGCATCTATGAGGTCGACGTGCCGCGGTGCCGCGCGGCGTCGACCCGGCTGCCGCTGCGTGATCCTGGGGTCGGCGTGCCCGGGGTGTTGGCCTCTTGCCGAGCAGCACAGTAAGCGGAAACCGGTGGCGCGGTCCGGCCTGGTGCCGGGTCCGCGCCGCTGGGCCGCAGCGATGCCACCTGGCCGATGGGGCGGCAGGCCGTCGATGAAACAGACCGGAACGCCGGCGCCGACGGCAACCGTGGCCAAGCGCACCAGCTTGCGGGAACAGGTCGCACATGCGCTGCGCCGAGCAGTGATCTCAGGTGACATGGCACCGGGGAAGGTCTACTCAGCTCCGGCCCTGGCGGCACGTTTCGGCGTGTCGCCGACGCCGGTCCGCGAGGCGATGCTCGACCTCGCGACGCAAGGGCTGGTGGAGGTAGTTCCCAACAAAGGTTTCCAGGTGACCAGGCTGTCCGACACCGAGCTGGATCAGATCATCGAGATCCGCTTGTTGTTGGAACCCCCAACCGTGGAGCGGGCGGTCGCACAGGCTCAGCTCGGCGACGTGGCCGGTCTCACCGTGGTCGCCGAGGGAGGGGTCGCGGCGGCGGCCGCCGGTGACCTCTTCGGTTATGTGGAAGCCGATCGGGAGTTTCACCGGCGGCTGCTCACACTCGGCGGCAACAACCGGCTCGTCGTTCTGGTCGACGAACTGCGCAACCGGTCACGACTGGCCGAACCAGCGGGTCTGGCCGAGCGAGGACTGCTCGGGGTATCGGCCGCGGAACACGTAACGATGTGCCAACACTTGACGGAAGGGGACGGCGCAGCGTTAGCGACACTCATGCGTGTGCACATCGCTCATGGCCGGGATAGAAGTTGAGCGTTTCCAGCGCCATCGGTCACCGTTGTGACGGATAGCGCTGTCCCAAGATCGACATGGGTACCATGTGATATGCCATACTGCTCTGGGATCGTCGGCATGTTCCGCGGTCCCTGAGCGTGCGGAGGCGCCATTGGAACTCTCGCTACAGCAGCTCTTGGATGCACTCGCCGAGCGCGTCGGACGGCCAGCCGTGCTGGAAGACCGCTTCATGCGATTGATCGCCTACAGTTCACACGACCAACCGATCGACGGAGTGCGGGAAGACTCCATCTTGCGCCGGCACGCCTCGCCCGAGGTGACCAGCTGGCTCAAGGAGTTCGGGTTGCCCGACGCCCGTCGTCCACTGCGCCTCCCCGCCAATCCCGATCTGCACATGCTCGCCCGGGTCTGCATCCCTGTGCTGCACAAAGACAAAGCGCTCGGCTACTTGTGGTTCGTGGACTCCGACGACTCCATGAGTTCGGCCGACATCGATTTCTGTGTACGGGAGGCCGCCGAACTCGCCGACCACCTACATCGCGAGAGCGTCGCCAGCCTGTTCTCCGCGGCCCGCCTCAACGACGCCATGCACATGTTGCTCAGCGACTCACCACTCACCCAGGAGGCTGCCCAGAGCCTGGAGGAGACCGGCTACATCGACACCACCGACGGCATCGCCGTGGCTGTGTTGCAGCCACTGTCCGGCGAGGTTGGCGACGAGCCGCGCACCGAAGAGGCATTGAGCCAAGCCATGATCGACTTCCAACGCCTTGCCCGGCGCGGGCAGGCCTTGGAACTCGTCCGCCGTGACCACTGCGTGTTGCTGCTCGCCTGCCCCGGCGACGACGATGCTCAACTGTCCGAACGTATCGAGCTGGCCCACGAGCTCGTCCAGGCCAGACTGGCCGCCGCTGGCCGGAGCACCACCTTGGTGGTCGGGGTTGGCGGCCGCCGGGGCCGTCTGGACCACGCCATCGAATCGTTCCGCGAGGCGCGGATGTCAGCGGATGCGGCGCGCTTGTTGTCCGGTCTGGGAAGCATCGTGCACTGGTCACGTCTCGGTATCCACCAGATCGTGGTGGAGTTGGCATCGATGAACGAACACGTGCCGAGGGTCCACGCCGGTCTCGGCCGCCTGCTCGAAGACCCCGAGAGCCTCCCCCTGCTGGAGACGCTCGAGACCTACCTCGACGTCGCGGGCAACGCCCAGGCCACCGCCGAACGGCTCAACCTACACCGCACGTCGCTGTATTACCGCCTTCAGCGGGTTGAGCAGTTGGCCAACACCGATCTCAAGGACGGCATCGAACGGCTCGCCCTGCACCTGGCGTTGAAGGTGGCCCGGATGACCGGTCAGTACGCACCTCGTCGTGGTTCCGGCCCGGGAGCCAACCCGGCCAACGAATCGATCACACCACCTGAGCAACGTACGGCCAAACAACGTGTCGCCATCCGCTGACAACGTTGCCCCCTACCTTCTCCCCCTCGCCGCTTCTCCCATGATCATGAACACTTTGCCGTGCTATAGCACGGCAAAGTGTTCATGATCATGGGAGAGAGGGAGAGCCGTGGAGGACACGGGCGAGGCGGCGGCGCCACCAGGTCACACGTTCCGGGTCGCGCAGCTCGTAGGTGGCCAGCAGTGCTCCGTCCGGTGTCGGTGGGCGACGCGGCACGGGGAGGTAGCCACCGACGGGCCGAAGCGAATCCGCGGCGGCCACGACGTCGCCGTCCAGCAGCGACAACGTACCCAGGCCACAGGCGAACTCCAGGTCCGGTAGCGCTCCCGCCAGCGCGAGTTGTGCACTCAACCCGACGCTGGTCTCCAATGCCGACGACACAACACACGGCAGTCCGGCGGCCTCGGCGACCCGCAGGGCACGGCGCACACCGCCCAACGGCGTGCATTTGATCACCGCGATATCGGCCGCGCCGGCCACCGCGACCCGCAGTGGATCGTCGGCTCGTCGGATCGACTCGTCGGCGGCGATCCGTACGTCCACTCTGCGCCGCACCGCGGCCAACTCATCGATGGTGTGGCACGGCTGCTCCACGTACTCCAACCCATGTGCCGCCCGATCCAGATACCCGATGGTGGCGACGGCGGTATCGACGTCCCACGCTCCGTTCGCGTCGACCCGGAGGGCACCTTCCGGCCCCAGCGCGTCGCGTACCGCTTCGACCCGGGCGACGTCCTCGGCCAACGAGCCGGGGTGGTCGGCGACCTTCACCTTGGCGGTCCGACAGCCGGAACTCTCGACGATCCGATAAGCCCGCTCCGGGCCGACCGCCGGAACCGTGCAGTTGACCGGGATCCGGTCCCGGACTGGTTCCGGCCATCCCCGCGTACATTGTTCGATGGCGGTCGCCAGCCAGCCGGACGCTACGGCGTCGTCGTACTCGGCGAACGGGCAGAACTCACCCCAACCGGCCGGTCCCTCGATCAGCATCCCCTCGCGGACGTTGATACCCCGGAACCGGGTTCGCATGGGGATCGCGTAGATCCGTGCACCATCGGTGTCGATGTCACTGTTCATCGCCACCTAGTCTGGCGCACCACCCGAACCCCCCTCCCCTCCCCTCCCGCTGATCATTGGCTTTTGACCCCCGAATTCGGTAGTCAAAAGCCAATGATCATGGGGGTGGGGGGGCGGGTTAGTTCATGGCCCGCCGTAGCGCGCCCGGACCACCGACGACGGGCAGGTGCACGTGGCTCCCGGTCAGATTCACCTCGACGTCATTCCCGAAGTTGAATCTGGCCTGGATGCCGGTGTCCACGCCGGCGACGACGATGCCGATGCGGTGCCCCGCCTCGAACGTGTAGTCGTCGGTCATGATGTCCCACTCGAGCCGCTGACCCGATCCCGGCCGCAAGCTGTCCTGGCCAGCCAGGTAACTGGCGCTGGCCCAGCCACGGGCCACCACCTCGAACGGCAGGGTTCGAGTATTGCGCTCGACGTCCGGGTAACACCCAGTGTCGGCATCGGTGCCCGCCCCGAAACAGCTGATCGTGTCGAGGTTGCGGATGCCGCCGCTCGCGGTCCAGTTAGTCCGCTCCGCGGTGCCGTAGTCGACGAGGTACGCCGCCAGTCCGGCGTCGGCTCCGTCGATAGCCGCCCGCAGCGACACCAAGGCCGAACCACTAATCCGGACCGGCTCGGTGAGTTCGTCGGTCATGAACACCAGGCGGTGGTCGTCGTCGGCGAAGCCGTTCTGCACCTGGGTGTTCAACGCCCGCCTGGCCTCGGTGAACGTCTGCGTCCGCGGCGACAGGTTCCGCCGGTCGAGGCTGAGGACCCCCTGCCGAGGATCGTTGGCGTCGTTAGGCTGCCCGAGACGGAGCAGGGTGTGGGTGCCGCCCGGCCACTCGTCGTAGCTCTCCCACCGGCCCAGATCGTATTCGACGTCGGCGATCGGTTCGTCCATGATGCCGTTGTCGATGTTGTGCAGCCAGTAGTCGAACCAGCGGTGAATGGTGACCATCCACTCGTCGCGCCGGAAATCGAATCCTTTCTCGTGCGCCACCGGAGCCAGCCAGATCTTGCGCGGCACGTCGTTCTCCGCCAGGGCGTCCCACCACTCGCCGTAGTTGATCGGCTTCACGTTGTAGTCCTGAGTGCCGTGAACGACGAACACACTGGCCTTCACCTGGTCAGCGTTGCGGATGTAGTCTCTCTTCACCCAGAACTCGTGGTTCGGGTCACGCGTGACCTGCCCCAGGGCGAGTTCGTCGCGGACGTTCGTACACTCGGAGAACGGCGGCAACTGGTTCGCGTTCTGGATCGACGTCGCCAGGCTGAGCGCGGTGTGCCCTTGGAAGTGGACCCCGTTGTGCCAATACCAGTGGTACCAGCTGGAGATCGCCGTAATGGGCACGATGGTCGCCAAGCCCTCCACGCCGGTGGCGGCGACCCCATTGGCCACCGTCCCGTCCCACGACTTCCCGACCATGGCGGACAGGCCGTTGGACCAGCTGGCCTCGACCTCGTTGCCCTCGGTGTCATAGGCGGTACCGGAGCCATTGAGCCACTCGACCAGCTTGACCGTGTTGTCGATCTCGGCCGGCCCGCCGATGTCCAGGCACCCGGTCGAGCCCCGGATTCCGGCGAGGTCGAGCAACGCCACGGCATAGCCACGAGGCACGAAGTAGTTGTCGTAATACAGCGGGAAATGGTCGAGTGGACCGTCGGGCAAAGTCTTACGCTCGGCGAGCCGGCCACGGCCGTTCGCGTGGTAATACGGACTCGGCACGATGATCGTCGGGACCCGTAGATCGCCGTCCGATGCGGCCGGCCGGATGATATCGACGTAGAGTTCGTCGATCTCGTCGCCGTCGACGCTGCTCACGGCGCCGGGGATGATCACGGACTCGCGGACGGCGCCGGCGTAGTCGAACACCGGCTGCGTTACTCCGTCGTCGACGACGATGTCCCCCGGCTCGGCCAGCGTCGTCAGCGGCGAACGGAGGACATCGTCGAGACGATCCCGAGCCTCCCGAGCCGCGTCCTGGTCGAATGGTGGATCGTCGGGGAACGTGTCGGTGGCCGGCAGTGGCCCACCAGGGCTGCCGGCTTCGTGGTCGCTTGGTTGGGCCTGGCCGGTCCCGGGGATGGCTGCGACGGCCAGTGCACCAGCACCAACCGCGACCACAACCAGCCGTCTCATCTGGGTGAACGTTGGCATCGTTCCTCCTACACGCCGTGCGTAACGTCGATCAGGAGCTAAGGGACATGACGATGGAGCGGGCGGGTGCCGGCCTGGTAGCTCAATCTGGACCGGCACCCGACAGACATAGGCGGGGGCACTCCGGAGCCTGGGGATGGTCGGACTCCGGAGCGCCTCCCGCTCGAGACCCGCGGGGAGCTGTTTACAACTCGGCCCGCAGGTCTTCGGCGAGCGCCACGAGGGCTGCGCTCGCCAGGTTGGCGACCCCGGTGTCGGCGACACCTTCGGCCACCTCGACGAACCGGTTGAGAGCCTGCTCGGCGCCGCGCCCGCCGGCACGCTCGGCCGCCCGCAAGTGTGCGAGCAACCGTTGCCGCTCGGAACGTTCCAGCAGGCCATCGTCGTAGTAGGAGTCCACTAGCTCGGCCGCACCGGCGAAGGTCACCTTCAGATCCGTCGTGGTGAGCTCCACTTCCAGCGTCTGGGTGGCATCCGGGTCGGACTCGCTGGTCGCGGTGATCGTCACCGTCGCGGACTCCGTCGCACCCGGCCCCGCTGTTGCATAGACGTACGCGGGAACCGTCTCACCGGCGTCGACGGCCTTAACCTCATACGGCAACCAGACCTGCCAACCCTCGCCGTCGACGGAGGAACTGAGTCGATAGACGTCGGAACTGTACAGATCGGCACCGGCGGCACCGGTGTTGGTGACCGGCAGTGTCACCAGGCCGGTCGAGTCGCCCACGGCGAATGTGCTCACGTCGCCCAACGAGACGTCGCGGTCGAACTCCCCCGCTCCGTCGAGGTGCCGGACGGCGAGGTCGTAGAGCAAGACGCCGTCACCGTTGCGGTACGTGTCGAGGATGTAGAAGTGCAGCTTGTTGTGTTCGTCGACGAACTCGAACTCGCTGTCGGAGTCCGTGCCGGCATGCCAGGTGGCGTTGTTCAACTGACGCGGGTCGCCGCGCAGCACGGGCACTGGTGTGCCATCCGGCCGGTGGTAGTCGACCAGGTCGAGGGTCTCCGGGTTCGGGTCGATCAGCCACGCGCTGGGGAACGCGTTCGTGTTCCGTGTCATCGCGATGAGCACGCCGTGCCCGGGGACGAACGAGTCGTTGCCGACGGTGTCGACGACCTCGACCTCGTAGTTGTGGTAGTTGTCGTTGCCGTGGCACCAGAACGAGTCCTCACCAACATGCCCGAGGGCTGCGCAGGTGCGGAAGTTCTGGCCGTTGGCCGTGGTCTCTCCGAACCGGATCCGCATACCGAGTTGACCACCGGAGCCCGGCTGATGCGCCCGAGCCTGCAGGGTGGCACGCGCGACGCCGTTGTCCGGTAACTCGTCCCGCTGGAATTCGGCGATCTCGCTGGGCTGGAAGAACCCCATGTCCCGCTTGTACTTAGTCATGTGATGCGGACCAAGCGCCGAACCGCCCTGGTTGGGCACCTGCCAACGGTTGTGAGTGCCACCAGGTCCGTTGAACGTACCGCGGGACATCATCTCCCAGTAGCCGGTGGCGTTACGCAGGTTGTCCGCGAACGGGTTGTTGTAATTGTCCGGGAGTCCGAACAAGTGACTGATCTCGTGGGCGAAGGTGCTCTGCCCAGACGATTCCGCCTGCGTGGAACTCGGACGGCTTCCACCCGTGGCGTTCGGCCACTGACTCGCCCCTGACCGCCACGACGTGAACCCACCGTCCTCGGGTGCGATCCCGGCATCGAACAAATACCGAGTACCGACGTAGTTCGGGATCGGATTACCAGCGCTGTTCAACACCGGACCATCCTCCGCGCCGGGCGGACCGAACGCGTCCGGGACGTCCTCGTGCGTCTGGAAGATCATCCGACCCTGCTCTTCCCAGGTGGACGACTCGTCGTGACCAGCGGTGACGTAAAGGACGAAGTCGTACCCACAGTCAGCGACGTCGAGCGCCGTAGCGGTTGGGCACTCGAATCCGTTCTGCTCCATCTCTGTGCGCCACGGCAGATTGCCGTCCCGGCGGAGGTTGCGGCCATCCGGATTCTGCGCCGACCAAGGCGTGCAGTTGTCGCCGGCCGGACAGACCGAATCGGGCTCATCACCCAGCGCACGCCCGCCCGTCGGCCCGTGACCGAGCCCCCATTCGTGGTAATTACCCGGCAGGGTGTACGGGCCAAAGGTATCGACGGTGACACCCGTGCGGCCGTGGCTGGTCTCCATCCAGTACGAGTGGATGGTCTGCCCGCCGTTGAACTCGTTCGGAGTCGTGAAGTACTCGTGGAACCACGAGTTCACATCCTCGACCGGCTCCCACGAGCCCTCCCACGGTGATCCCGGAGGGGCCGGGTTGCCGAACGGATGTGAGCCTTCCTCCTGGGCAACCAAGAACGGTTCGTCCTCGTAATCGAGCAGCACGACGGCAGCCTCGAACTGCACGTCACTGCCATGGACGGAGTCGTCATGCCACTCGTCCGGGCGGACTGGCACGTAGTCGTCCCAGGTCTTGAACTCCATGTCGAGCCAATCCTGGGCATCTATCGGGACGATCGGACCAGCCGATGTGGCACCTGCGGGATTGGCGTGGTCGTCCTGTGCGGTGGCCAACCCGATCCCGCCGAGCAGCGATGCGGTGAGAACCACGGAGCCGGCGATACCCGTCGCCCGCCATGCCCGTGTCGTCTTGTGCGGTGGGTGACTTTCCGGTCTTGCCATAACACCCTCCCAACGCCGACATCGTGTGTCGACGGCCGTGGGCACTGATCCTCGGACCCTAGAAGGGTTACCATTCGGACGTCACCGCGCATCTGCACGGAAAAACCGTCGAACCATGCGACATCTGTCGAGATCGCCACCGATCACACCACCGACGGTCACCAACTGAGCGCCGGTAGCCTGGCGCGCTGAGCGCGGCGACCCTGGTGCGCTGAGCGCGGCGACCCTGGTGCGCTGAGCGCCGGTAACCACGCCCGATATGCGCCTTGTGTGGAAGCGGTCAGCGCGTCAGGGCACCAGGCGAAGGTCCGCCCACCCATCTACGGGGCTCAGGCCGAGACGGTGGCATGGGCTTCAGCAGCCATGGAGTGAGCACCAGTCTCGGCGCCACCGCCGCGTGCGCTGCCCGCCGACGGTACGACGATCAGATGCCACATCGGGCCAATGGTGGCCAGGGGCGCATCTGATCCATTCCGCGTTCGCATAGTGGACGCGATCAGACGCACCGACGTCGCCATTGTTCCGCCGTTTGTGCGCCTGATCGCTCCCAGGAAAACGATCAGGCGCACAAACGGCGATCAGGTGTCAAAGGTGGGCGCAGTCGCCGGCGGCGGGACCGTTGATCTGATTCGACGCGCCGAAGTCGCTCGCCGCCGCGCTGTTGCCGGTACATGACAACCGGCCGCTGAACGTGTTGCCGGCCAGGATCGGGCCGTACGCCCCAGCGTGCTCGGCATACCGTTCGGCCCACTCATGGTGTGGAACCTGGGCATTGCCGCTGAGCGTCACCGAACCGCGGAACGTGCTGCCCACCGCCGTGACACCACCGGTAGTCCCGGAGATGCGCGTGAGCCCGCGCACGTCGGCACCGATCAGTTGGACAAGGTCGGCCCGGTCGGCGATCACGGTGCCGGACACCGAGCCGCCAGACACAACAAGCGACCCGCCGCGGACGGTGACGTTACCGGTGACTTCTGCGTCGTGGAGGCAGGTGACGCCGTCGGTGACCACCATGGTCCCGCGGTGCGCGCCGGTGATGGTTCGGGTGCACTCGGGTGTTTCGCCGGGCAGAACCGTGGCGCGGTATTCGTCGGCGTCACCGATGTTGCCCGCCGGGTCGATCGCCCGGTGTTCCACGACGTGAGTGCCATACCCGGGGATGAACGGACCGTTGGGATCACCGGGGCCGTAGTGCTGCTCGAACGTCGCCTTCGAGAGTCCGCCGGTACCGAGGTTGCCGTAGGTGAGTGCTTTGACGTCGGTGCCGGAGTGGCGGAACCGGAAGGGCGACTCTGGCATGGGCTCCTCCGGGAACCCGAAGTAGTTGAACCACCCGTCGCCGTTCAGCCGGAACTCGCCGACGACGTACGGCTCATCTTGGTATCCGTCCTGATCGTCCTGCGGCTCCAACCACATGTCCCAGCCCTCGAAGTAGACCGGATGTTCCACGTCGCCTCCGAGAGTGGCCAATGGCTCGGATAGGGTCCGTGGCGCGGACGGAAGCGCGTTGTCGACGGTCCAGGTGAGCGTGTCCGAACCAGCGTGTGGACGGGCCGGGTCGGTGACCGTGGCGGAGAGTTCATACGTGCCTTCGGCCAGGTCGAGCGCACCCAGATCCAGGGTGCGGCGGTCCGGCTCGACGTCCAACTCCTGCCCGTCGAGGCGCCAGCCGACGTCCAGAATCCGCGTGTTGGCGTGGGTGGTCGTCACGTAGACGATCTCGTCGCCGGCAACCGGCCGGTGTGTCGGGGTCGACGCGACGAACTCGACGTCAGGGTTCGACGGGACAGCCCGGAGCCGGCTCACCGTCCACTCGCGGGTCTGCACGAAGCGGGCGCCGTTGTAACCGGAGTCCGTCGCACTGATTCCGGTGGATGGGTTACGCACCCAGTCAATCCCGTCGGGGCCGACCGGATCCCGGACCTCGACGTGCACGACGTCGCCGGGGGCCAGGTCGAGGGTGCTGAGGTCGAGATAACGGGTGTTGCCGGACGAGACGACGTCGCCATCCGGCCCACCGATCCGCCAGGTGACCTCGACCTCGTGATACTTCGGGTGCATCGGCTCAACCCAAACCACGCCGCCGCGGCGGACCTCACCCTCTGGTGTGTGCCGCAGGTTCATCTCACCCTTGTCCCTCTGACCGGTGATCCGCGCCACCATGTGTTCCCTGCCCACCTGGTCGAAGTAGAAACCGATCCACCTCATCATCGAATTCGAGCTGGGCCGCCAGACGTTCGAGCCGCTGTAGACACCGCTCTCGTAGCCATCCGGGTCGGCGGCCCGGATGATGCCACCGGATTCGCTCTCCTCCCCCAGCCAACGCCACCACTTCGCCTCGGCCGCGATCATCTCCTCCGACGTCATCCGGGTGTGGTGGAACGAACTCGGCTCGGAGTCGGGGTGTCGTGGTCCGGGTTCGGTCCGGGCCGAGTACGGGTACTCGTCTTGCATGGTGCCGAGCGAATGACCAAGCTCGTGCAGCGAGATGAGCGGGGCCTGGGGGCTACCGCCGGAGGTGGTGGCATCCCGGCCACCGATCCCGCCATAGGTGAACGTGTTGGAGATCGCCAGCGTCTGGATGTTCTGCGGGCCGGAGTTCTGCCCGCCCGTGGGCCGGAAGCTGCCCACCGGTACTCCTAGGGCGGGCGCGACGTAGCTGTTGAGGTACATGGCCCGCTGCTGATGGCCGTTACACCTGGGGTCTCCGAGGATCCCGGCGTCCAGTGGGTAGTCCGGGTTGGTGGTGGGGCTCGGGTGGCCGGGGCAGGCGCTGCCATTCGTCGGCCCCGCGAGCGGCTGTCCGTAGGTGATGCCGCGCGCCAGCGGGTTGGTTAAGCCGTCGGCGTACCACAGCCGAAGGGGAGTGTTCTTGGCGTCACGCACCTCCGGCGGCGCGTCCTCTTCCGGGTCGCGACGGATGCCGGAGTCCACCGAGGAGATTTCCAAGAGGTACACGTTGATGTAGTCGCGGTAGGTGCGGAATGGCTCGACGCTCCACTGGACCGCCTGATTACGATCCACATCTTCGTGGCAGGTGTCGAGTTCGACCGCCTGGTAGCCGTCGCATACGACGATGAGATTGAGCCGTTCGCCAGGTGGTCCGGTCTCCTGTAGGGGCACCACCCTGGCGCTGCCGGGCTCCGGCCAGGGCGGCAGGTTCGCCAGATGTTCGGCCGGTCCGGTGTCGGCCGGTGCGACCTCGGCTGCCTCGTCGGCGACGGAGCTGGTCATGGGGACTACCAGCAGCCCTGCGGCCAGGGCAGCCGATGCCAGGGGAACGGTCACACGTCTCATCCGGGACTCCTCACACGACGACGGCGGCCCGACTCGGTCGGAACAGGGATCGACTGCCCTGACGGGCCCGGTTGTAGCACGCTATTCCGCCGATGTCTCCGGGATCACCAGTCATCTGATGGAAGTTCGGCTCACCGCGTCCATCCAACGTCGGAGGCACCCGCCGGCGAGCGACTCCGCTACCGCCACATGGCGTCGAGCACGGTACGCGAGCCCGAACACCATGTGGCGGTAGCGAAGTGCGCGATGCAGAAGACCCGAGGTTCGCGAACGCCCCGCCTAGAGCTCGCCGCGGGCCATCCGGATCAGCCGGTCGAGGATGTACTCGGTCTCCCGCAACCCGTCGTGTTCGTAGGCGTTGGTCTTCCAGGCCCGCAGGCCGCGCACCGCGGCGGCCGTCTGTTCGGACAACTCCGCGTCGACGTACATGTCGTCGGTGTACAGGGCGGCGGCCACGGGGACCTCATTGCGCGCTAGGGCATCGACGTCGTACAGCGCGGGCCAGTCCGAACGTTCCGCGAGCAGTTCGGCGACGGGCTGGAACGGGCGCAGCGCTGGATCGTCGTCGAACATCCACGGATAGATCATCTCGCCGGTGAACAGCACCGGTGATACGTCAGGATCGAAGTCGGCCGGGCGGACTCGATGAGCTGCCCACCGGGTGGCCGCGCCCTGGGCGTAGATGGCCTCGTGGAGTACCGCGTACAACGGCCGGTCGGCCATGGACAACGACTGTTGGACGCTGTGGCGGAAGGTCTCGGACAGTTCAGCGCCGGCCGGACCGTCGACGAAGGCCTCTTCCACCAGGTAGTGCAGATTCGGTGTGCTCATCCGTGCGCCGAAGTCGATCCCGAGCCGCTGGAATCGGCGCACCGGTAGAGCCGTGCCATCGGGCAGCCGCACGTCGTTGTCTCGCAGATACGCCGCAATCGCGTCGATCCGACCGCGGTCCTCGGGAAAGGCGGCGTGGAAGGCGTCGTTCTTCGCCCGCACCTGCTGGTAAGTGGCCTGGTAGACGTCGTCGGCGACGGCCCGTAGCGGCGCCAGACCACCGGTGATGTAGACGGCGTCAAGGTGTGCGGGAGCGAACGAGAGGTAGGTGAGCGTGCAAAAGCCGCCGAACGACTGCCCGAGGACGCTCCACCGGCCGCCCGGACCGAGCAGGACCCTGCGGATGAGTTCGGCGTCGGCCACGATGGAGTCGGCCCGGAAACACGCCAGGTAGGCAGCCTGCTGGTCTGGCTCACCGCGCCATGCGATGGTCTGCGCGGTGACCGGCGACGAACGACCGGTACCCCGTTGATCTAGGAGTAGCACCCGATAGTCGCGGACCGCGCGACCGAGCCAACCGCTGGCGCCGATAGGCCGCGGGCTCTTACATCCCGGCCCCCCTTGGAGGTACAGCAACCATGGTGTGTGGGGATCGTCCGCGCGGTCGACGGCGGCGACCTCACGCGCGTAGACCCGGATGGTCTCCCCGCCCGGACTGTGGTGGTCCAGTGGTACGTCGAACCAGTGGTCGCGCAACGCTAAGCCGCCAACCCGCACGAGACCGTCTGCTCTTGCCGGAATCACGCCCGCGCGCCGCTACTCGATACCGTGTTTGCGCAGGATGGCTTCGATGTCGTCGAGGTCGTCGTCGCCCTTGCCTTTTCCTTTGCGCTTCGGGGACTCTTCAACCGCCGGCCGCTTGCCGGACTCTTCGACCTTCTTGGCCTTCTTGGTCTTCTTTGGTTGATCCGCCGGGCCCTCCAACTTCTGCCCGACGACGAACAACACACCAGCCAGCGACAGCATGCCGACGCCGATCCACGCCAGTGGGTTGAACACGATTTGAGTGACGAACCGAATCAAGCCCGTAGCCGAGGCGCCGACCAGCAGCAGACCGAACGCCGCCATCTGCATAGCGGCCGCGGCACCTTTGGTACGGACCTCCCGCAGGGAGAGGGCAACCATACCCGTGCCGAGGACGGCGACCAGAACCGAGATAAGCGTGCCCATGCCCCCAGGCTACGCGTCAACGCCGCCGAATGCCTCAGGGCCATCCCCGATCTCTCCCATGATCATGAACACTTTGCCGTGCGATAGCACGGCAAAGTGTTCATGATCATGGGAGGGGCGGGGAGGGGAGGGTCCGCAGTCGGCGCGCAGTTCGAGCCTGCTGAGCCAGGTCGGCATCCGGTGGGTAGCCGACCGCCTCGAGGGTGAGCCCGTGCGGCGCGGCAACCGTGACCGCCGAGTCACGCACCGCTCGCGCCAGCACCGTGGCCGGCCAGTCGATCGGCCGCCGGCCGTCGCCGACGAACAACAGCGCACCGATCATCGCCCGGACCTGGTTGTGGCAGAACGCGTCGGCCTCCACCGTCGCCGCCGCTATCCCGTCGATGCCACGTTCCCAGCGCAGCGTCCGCAACTCCCGGATTGTGGTGGCACCCTCACGTGCCCGGCAGAAGGCGGCGAAGTCGTGCTCACCGAGCAAGCCGGCCGCCGCGGCGTTCATCGCGGACAGGTCGAGGGACCGGTTGTGGTGCACCACATGTGAACGCAGCAAAGGATCGGGGCCGCAGTCGTTGTCCGCGACCCGGTAGATATATCTGCGCCAGATGGCCGAGAATCGGGCGTCGAATCCCTCCGGCGCTGGCGCCACCGACATGACCCGAACGTCACCAGGCAGCACGCCGGCCAATCGGCGCACGAGTGAAACGCCCGGGCTGCGGGCGGACCTGCCCGGCAACGTCACCCACGCTGACTCGGGCAGGTCGGCATGACACACCTGACCACGAGCGTGTACTCCGGCATCGGTACGGCCGGCCACAGTGAGCCGGGGTGGCTCACAGCGCAGCACCGTACCGAGGGCATCTTCCAGCGAACCCTGAACGGTACGCCGTCCTGGCTGAGCAGCCCAGCCCGAGAAGTTGGTGCCGTCATAGGCGATATCCATCCGGACGCGCAACAGCCCACCGTCCCGGTTCGGGGGTTCGGTGGGCCGCATCATCCGTTGACCATCAGCAGTGATCGTTAGCTGATCTGCGCCCTCAACTCCCGGTGATCGTTGCCGGGGGGGGGGGGGGGGGGGGGGGGGGGGGGGGGCAGGGGGGGCAAGAGACGGGG
>NZ_JAAOEN010000005.1:0-37504 GCF_011320225.1 Phytoactinopolyspora limicola | reverse complement strand
CTTTCCGCCCCGCGCCCCCCCCCCCCCGTGTCTCGCTCCCCCGCGCCGGCCCCCCCCCCCCCCCCCCCCGACGGCAACGATCACCGGGAGTTGGGGCTGAGATCAGCTAACGATCACGGTCAGGCCTTGCCTTCGGGCTCGGCCTCAGCGGCATCGGCGGTCTCATCCGAGGCATCGGTGGCCTCTTCCGCGGTGTCGGCGTCCGAGTCCGCCACGTCGGCGGTGTCTTCGGTGACGTCGGCGGTCTCATCCGTAACATCCACGTCGACCGTCTCCTCCGCCGCGGTGACGTCAGCCGCCGCCCGGCGGGTGGCGCTCGTCGCTTCCTGGATCACCTGTTCGGCCAGCGGCTCTACCAGCTCGATCACGGCCATCGGGGCGTTGTCGCCCTTACGCGGCCCGATCTTGACGATCCGGGTGTAGCCGCCGTTGCGGTTCTCGTAGCGTGGCCCGATCTCGGTGAACAGGACGTGCACGATCTCCTTGTCGCGGATCGTGCTGGCGACCTGCCGCCGGGCATGCAAGTCACCCCGCTTGGCTTTGGTGATCAGCCGCTCCGCTACCGGACGCAACCGACGAGCCTTGGTCTCGGTGGTGGTGATGCGGCCGTGCTCGAACAGCGCCGTAGCGAGGTTGGCGAGGATCGCACGCTGGTGCGACGGCGAACCGCCCAGGCGAGCACCCTTGGTGGGGGTGGGCATCGTGATCTTCTCTCCTGTGTTGGGTCATCACCCCCGACGCGTGGTACCACCGTTTGGGGGTGTGCGGGGGGCGGAGCCCCCCGCAGGTGTCAGTACTGCTCGTCCTCGGCGAAGGACTGGTCGTCGTCGCCGTAGCTGTCGACGGCGGCGGTCGGGTCGAAGCCCGGAGCGCTGTCTTTCAGGCCCAGCCCCATGGTGACCAGCTTCGCCTTCACCTCGTCGATCGACTTCTGCCCGAAGTTGCGGATGTCGAGCAGATCGGCCTCACTACGGGAGACGAGTTCACCAACGGTGTGGATACCCTCCCGCTTGAGGCAGTTGTAAGAACGCACGGTCAGCTGAAGATCCTCGATCGGCAGCGCGAGGTCGGCAGCCAACTGAGCGTCGACCGGCGACGGACCGATCTCGATCCCTTCCGCCTCGACGTTGAGCTCACGAGCCAGCCCGAACAGCTCGACGAGTGTGCTACCCGCCGACGCGAGTGCGTCACGCGGCCGCAACGCCGGCTTCGTCTCGACGTCGACGACGAGCTTGTCGAAGTCGGTACGTCCCTCGACGCGAGTCGCCTCGACCTTGTAGCTCACTTTGAGCACCGGCGAGTAGATCGAGTCGACCGGGATCCGGCCGATCTCGGCGTCGTTGCGTTTGTTCTGTACCGCGGAGACGTAACCGCGGCCGCGCTCGACCGTCAGCTCCATCTCCAACTTGCCCTTGCCGTTGAGGGTGGCGATGTGCAGCTCGGGGTTGTGCACCTCGACGCCGGCCGGAGGTGCGATGTCGGCCGCGGTGACCGCACCCGGTCCCTGCTTGCGCAGGTACATGACCACCGGCTCGTCGTGCTCGGAAGACACGACGAGGCCCTTGAGGTTGAGGATGACGTCGGTGACGTCCTCCTTGACACCCGGGATCGTGGTGAACTCGTGGAGAACACCGTCGATGCGGATGGACGTGATGGCCGCGCCGGGGATCGACGACAGCAGGGTGCGACGCAGCGAGTTGCCGAGGGTGTAGCCGAAACCGGGCTCCAGCGGCTCGATGGTGAACCGGGAGCGGTGGTCCGACAGCGACTCTTCGCTGAGGGAGGGACGCTGAGTGATGAGCACGGGGACTTCCTTTCCGCGACGCCCGCTATATGACGGCCGCGATCAGGGTGACCAGGCACCGCCGGTCACATGTTTCGCTTGCTGGCATGGGCTGTACTTGCGCACATCCCACGGTCGGGCGCGGGGGCGGCAGCCCCCGTGCACCGCTACTTCGAATAGAACTCGACGATCAGCTGTTCCTGCACCGGCGTGTCGATCTGCTGTCGGGTAGGAAGCTGGTGGACGAGAATCCGCATGGCGTTGGGGATGACCTCTAGCCACGCGGCGACGGGGCGCTCGCCGTGAGTCTCGCGAGCGATGATGAACGGCGTCATCTCCTTGGACTTGTCCCGGACGTCGATGACGTCGTAGGCGCCGACCTGGAACGACGGAATGTTCACCTTGTGGCCGTTGACCAGGAAGTGGCCGTGGACGACCAGTTGCCGGGCGTGCCGACGGGTCCGGGCGAAGCCAGCCCGGTACACGACGTTGTCCAGGCGCGACTCGAGGATCTGCAGGAGACGTTCGCCCGTGCGACCCTTGGTCTTGTTGGCTTCCTCGTAGTACCGGCGGAACTGCTTCTCCAGCACACCGTAGGTGTAGCGCGCCTTCTGCTTCTCGTGCAGCTGGACGCGGTACTCACTTTCCTTCTGCCGCGCCCGGCCGTGCTGGCCGGGCGGGTAGGGCCGGCGTTCGTAAGCCTTGTCCTCGCCGATGAGGTCGACGCCCAGCCGGCGCGACTTCTTTGTGATGGGACCGATGTAACGAGCCATGGTGGTTCAGTTCTCCTCGTCGTCTCGGGCGGCTCAGACGCGGCGGCGCTTGGGCGGACGGCAGCCGTTGTGTGCCTGCGGGGTCACGTCAGAGATCGAACCGACCTCCAGACCCACCGCCTGCAGCGAACGGATCGCGGTCTCCCGGCCGGAGCCGGGGCCCTTGACAAGGACGTCGACCTTGCGCATGCCGTGCTCCTGCGCGCGGCGCGCGGCGGCCTCGGCTGCCATCTGCGCGGCGTACGGGGTCGACTTGCGCGAACCCTTGAAACCGACCTGACCGGCGCTGGCCCACGAGATGACGTTGCCCTGCGGGTCGGTGATGGACACGATGGTGTTGTTGAAGGTGCTCTTGATGTGCGCGACACCATGAGCGACGTTCTTTCTTTCCTTACGGCGCACCTTCGTGGTGCGGCCCTTGGCTGGTGGCATGAGTGGTCTCCTGTCAAGAAAGTCTGGGGTGCGTCAGCGCGAGGCGACGGGCCGGGAGCCGGCGAAGGTCACTTGCCGGCCTTCTTCTTGCCGGCAACGGTCTTCTTGCGGCCCTTGCGGGTGCGGGCGTTGGTGTGAGTGCGTTGGCCGCGGACCGGGAGGCCCCGACGGTGCCGGATGCCTTGGTAGCTTCCGATCTCGATCTTGCGGCGGATGTCGCCCTGTACCTCGCGGCGCAGGTCACCCTCGGTCTGGTAGTTGGCCTCGATCCAGTCGCGGAGCTTCACCAGCTCCTCGTCGCCGAGGTCCTTGACACGGAGGTCCGGGCTGATGCCGGTAGCCTTCAACGTTTCGTGCGAGCGGGTTCGGCCGATGCCGAAAATGTAGGTCAAGGCAACCTCCAGGCGCTTGTCGCGCGGGAGGTCGACGCCAACGAGGCGTGCCATCAGTTCGTGTCTCCTAGGTTGGCGAAGGTCTGGTCGCGTCGCGTCTCGGTGGGGGTCGTCGACTCTCACCGAGCCCCGGCCTTCGCTTCCGGGGGTGGACGATCACCACATGGGACTCCGGGCCCCAGGGGTGTCGCTGCTGACGCGTTGTTTCGCAGTATTCAGTTGTGTCGGTGTCGGGCCGGCGGCCAACGTGACGGCCGCCGCTGATCAGCCCTGCCGCTGCTTGTGCCGCGGGTTGCTGCAGATCACCATCACCCGGCGGTGACGACGGATCACCCGGCAGTGGTCGCACATGGGCTTGACGCTCGGCTTGACCTTCATCAGATCTCTCTCATCGAACGCGTGCAGCGAGGTCGGCCTCGGCCGCGCCTGCGCACATGTGAACGGTTGTCTCGTTACTTGTAGCGGTAGACGATCCGACCGCGGGTCAGGTCGTACGGACTCAGCTCCACCACCACTCGGTCCTCAGGGAGGATCCGGATGTAGTACTGGCGCATCTTTCCGGAAATGTGCGCGAGCACCTTGTGACCGTTGTCCAGCTCCACCCGGAACATGGCGTTGGGCAGGGCTTCGGCCACGGTGCCCTCGATCTCGATGACCCCGTCTTTTTTCGGCATAGCCTCCGCACTTCTGTGGTCGTGGTCCGTCCGCTCGGCACACTGCGCCACCGCCACGATGCGACATGGGCGGTGAGACCTGATCAAACCCCACCCCAGTGAGATACTCCGGGGATCAGCCGCGAGGGCGCGAACAGGCAAGCCACAGTGGGCCAACGCCAGATTCTACGTCAGATTCGGTGCTGGAGCCAAACCTCGGGTGTCATCGTCGTTCGGTCCGTCGTCTGTCCCATCATTTCCGCCTTCGGCATCGGCACCCGCGGGGTCATCGTCGGTCTCACCCACCGGACGTACATGACGCAGGACCGTCATGACCATCACCGCGATACCACCGAGCAGGGCGGCGCTGAGCGCGGCGACCACGTTGAAGCCCCACACGAACGCCTCATTCGCCGACGCCACCAGTTGGGCGCCCAACGCGGACGGTAGCTCAGCCGCCGCTGCGAAGGCGTTGGCGAAACTGTCCTGGGCGGAGCTGGCGACATCATCCGGGATACCAGCCGGGATGATGCCTTCCATGCGGCTGCTATACGCGGCGGTGCCGACGGTTCCGAGCGTCGCGATTCCCATCGCCATGCCGAATTCACCTCCGGTCTCCGATGTGGCCGAAGCCGACCCGGTCTTGTCCAGCGGCACCGACCCGACCACCAGGTCCACACTGAGAACCTGCAAGGGGATGATGCCGATCCCGAAGAGCACACTCCCGGTGATCAGCAGGGTCAGACCGGACTCCACACCCAGCTGAGTCAACGAGCCGAGGCCGCCCGCCGCGATGGCCAGCGCGGCGGTGATCAGCAACGGTGGGCGGATCCGCCGGGCCAGCAACGGCGCCACGAACGAACTCGCGATGACGGCGGCTCCCATCGGAAGGAACCACAACCCGGCTCGCAGCGGCGACAACCCTTCGACCAGTTGTAGGTACTGCGTGAAGAAGAGACCGAACGACGACAGCGTCAACGCGGCCAGCGTGAGCCCGATCACCGCACCGCTGAACCGGCGGATGCGGAACATACTCAGGTCGAGCAAGGGGTCGGCCAGCCTGGTTTGCCTCCGCACGAACAGGACGCCAACGACCACACCGACGACGAGGGCTGCTGCCGGCCCGCCCGTCACACCGCCGTTCTTCGCGATCTCCTTGATGCCGAAGACGAATGGGAGAATCGCGCCGAGTGATAGCGCGACGCTGATGAGGTCAACTCTGGCCGGTGCTTCGTTGCGGTACTCGGGCAGCAGGATCCGGCCGGCGCCCAGCAAGAGCAGCATGACCGGAACCCCGAGCAGGAAGACCGAGCCCCACCAGAAGTGCTCGAGCATGAAGCCCCCGACCGCGGGACCCAACATGCCGCCGCCGGCGAACGACATCATCCACACACCGACCGCCATCGACCGCTGTTTGGGGTCTTTGAACATGTTGCTCAGCAGCGACAACGTCGACGGCATCAGGGTCGCGCCGGCGATGCCCAGCAGCATTCGGCTTCCGATCAGCATCTCCGGGCTGGTCGAATAGGCCGCCAACACCGAAGCAGCGCCGAACGCCGCGGCCCCGAGAAGCAACAGGCGCCGCCGGCCGATCCGATCGCCGAGCGTCCCCATGGTGATGAGCAAACCCGCCACCATGAACCCGTAGATGTCGGTCATCCACAACATCTGCGTGTTGCTGGCGCCGAGGTCGGCGCCCAGATGTGGCAGGGCCATATACAGAACGGTCAGGTCGAGCGCGATCAGGATCGTCGGCAGGGCCAGGACGGCCAGTCCGATCCACTCTCGGAGCCCGGCACGCTCACCGGGCTTGGTGCCTGGTGCTGTGGACACGGCTTCTTTCCTCCTCTACGACGGGGCCGGCCCAGCCGGTCCGCGACACGATGGCTCGCCTCGGTCTGAACTAGTGCCCCGGTCTGAACTAGGCGCTGAGATCAACGCTGCGCCAACGAGGTTCGGGAAGGATTCGGATCCGTTGACGGTTGGATACCGTGACGTCATGTGGTTCGGGGTGCTGGGTCCACTCGAGGTGTGGACAGCCGATGGGCGCCCAGTGCGGGTGCCCGAACGCAAGGTGCGCACTTTGCTGGCCGATCTGCTGGTCCACGAGGGCAAGCCGGCCCCGGTTCACCGGCTCGTCGAGGACCTGTGGGGCCAGGACGCGCCGGGAAAGCCGGTCGGGGCGCTACGCGCCAAAGTGTCGCTACTGCGGCGTGCGCTCGACGACGCCGAACCGGGCGGGCGTGAGTTCGTCGTTCATGGCCCGGCCGGGTATCTGCTCCGAACCAACGCCGACGACATCGACGCCGGACGCTTCCGGATCTTGGTCGAACGGGCCCGGAACACCGGGGACGACGAATCGCGGGCGGCCCTGTTCGGGCAGGCCTTACGTTTGTGGCGAGGTCAACCGTACGTCGACTTCGCCGACGAACCCTTCACGCAGGCGGCGATCGCCCGGCTGGAGGAGGCGAGGCTGACCGCCCTTGAGGACGAGGCCGACGCACGGCTGGCCCTCGGCGACCATGGACGGTTGGTGGGTGAGCTGGTCGATCTGGTTCATGCCCATCCGCTCCGGGAGCGGCTCGGCGCGGCGCTGATGCTCGCCCTTTACCGATCGGGGCGGCAGGGAGAGTCACTGGCGACGTTTCGTGAGCTTCAGCGGCGGCTTCGTACGGAACTTGGACTCGATCCAGGCACCGCCGTCGCCCGTCTGCACGAGGCGATCTTGCGGCAAGATCCGCAGCTCGACGTCAACTCCTCGGCCCCGGTACGTACGGTCTGGGCTCCACTGCCGAACGAGCCCCCCACACCGCGTCGGACCAACCTCCCGAGTTCCCTGACCGATCTGGTCGGACGATCCCAGGCGATCGCGGAGATCATGGATGTGGCAGCAGCCGAACGATTGGTCACGCTCACCGGTCCGGGTGGGGTGGGCAAGACCCATCTAGCGGTGGAGGTCGCCAGCCAGCTCGCCAACCGTTATCCCGATGGTGTCTGGCTGGTGGATCTCAGCCCGCGATCCCAGCGCTCCGCATCGGACACGCTGCCGCCGTGGGCGGACGTCGTCGACGCCGTGACGGAGACCATCGGCCTCCCTGACGTCCGGCCCGGAGCCGAGACCAAGGGAGCGTCGGGTCCACTGACCAGACTCGTCGCGGCGCTCGACGGTTCTCGGACACTTCTTGTGCTGGACAACTGTGAGCACCTGGTCGACGGGGTGGCCGAGTTCGCCGCGGCCATTCTACGGTCGACGTCCGGGCTCGGTGTCCTCGCCACCAGCCAGGAGACGCTGGGAATCCCCGGCGAATATGTCTATTCCGTGCCACCGCTGGATGTGCCCGACCCAGCGGTGGCCTCCGACCCGGCGGAGCTGAGAAAGAGCAGTGCCGCCGAACTGTTCCTGCGCCGCGCGGCGGCCGCCACTCCCGGGTTCGCGATCGACGCCGACGATGCCGTTGCGGTCGCGAACATCTGCCGTCGGCTGGACGGGATCCCGCTGGCCCTGGAGTTGGCCGCCACCCGCCTCCGCGCCCTGGGTGTACATGAGCTGTCCGCCCGGCTGGACGACCGGTTCCGCGTGCTGACCGGTGCGCCGCGCGGTGTACCGGCGCGACATCAGACTCTGCGGGCGACCATAGATTGGAGCTGGAACCTGCTCACGCGGGACGAACAGGCGGTGTTGCGGCGGCTGGCCGGGCACGCCGACGGATGCACCCTGGAAGCGGCCGAATCCACCTGCGCCGGGGCCGGCGTCGCGGCCTCCGACGTGCTCGCACTTCTGACCCGTCTAGTCGATCGGTCGCTGGTAACTGTCGTTATGCAGGACACCGATCGCGAGCCACGGTACCGACTATTGGAGTCGGTGGCCACGTACTGCCGCGAGCGCCTCAACGAGGCCGGCGAATCCGACATCGTCGCCGAAGGGCACGCGCGTTACTACACCGCCCTCGCCGGCACTCTCGCCTCCCGGCTCCGCGGGCGGGAGCAGCTACGATCCCTGCGCAGGCTCGACGCGGAGGCGGCCAACCTACGCCGAGCCTTCGAGCATGCCGTCCGCACCGACGCTGCGCATCAGGCGCTGGACCTGGCGGACAATACTGCCTGGTACCTGTACCTCCGTGGCCGGCTTCGCGAGGCGGAGCGGCTGCTGGGCACCGCCCTGCGCATGCCCGGCGTAGAATCCGTTCCGCGCCGTCTTCGGGCCCGGGCTGGGGTGTGGTACTGCGGCGTCGCGCTCGCAACCAATGCCGGCGCCGACATCGTCACTCCGGTCGAAGCGGCCTTGCGACCGTACGAGGAGATCGACGCCCCGCGTGACCTGGCCTGGGCGCAGTGGTTCTTGAGCTCGATCCTGTTCACCACCGGTGAGACGGAGATGAGCAAAGACCTCGCCGAACGCGCCGTGCAGGGTGCACGCGCGGTCGGAGATAGCTGGCTACTCGCGACCACACTCAGCGCCAGGTCCTGGGTCGGCGCGGTGCACAACGATCTGGACGCGATGGCCGAGGACAGCGAGCGCAGTCTCGAGCTTTTCCGCGAACTCGACGACCCGTGGGGACTCGTCGAAGCCGGCGAACCTGCCGCTGTGCTCGCCGAACGCCGCGGCGAATACGAACGCGCCGCGGACATCCACCGGGAGGGGCTCCGGATGGCGGAGGACCTGGGCCTGGGGTCACAGGTGTCGTGGAAGTTGTCCGGCCTCGGCCGGGTCACCTGGCTCACCGGCAACCGTCATCTCGGACGAGAGCTGCAAGAGCGCGCGCTACGAGTAGCCCGGGAACATTCCGACGCCTTCGGCGAGCTCTACGCCCGGATCGGTTTCGGCGTCGTCGCCCGCTGGTCGGGTGACCTCGACGTCGCGGAGCTCTACCTGCGCAGCGCCGCCGACAGCCATGCCATCCGGCAGATGGCCCGACCACGCGCGCATGTCATGAAGGAACTTGGCCATATCGCCGAACTAGGCGGCGATGCACCAACAGCTCTGGCGCGCCAACTCGACGGTCTCGACGCCGCGCGCTTGACGGCCGACCCACTGCTGATCGCGCACGCGCTCGAAGGTATGGCGGGTGCACACGTCGTCGGTGAGCAGCCGGCGTCAGCGGCTCAGCTACTAGGCGCTGCCGCACGGATACGACGTGTGGCCAGCGCGCCGTTGTCCGGCCCGGACCAGAGCGACGTACACCGAGCCGCGAGCGCTGCGCGTGGGGCACTCGGTGCTGCCGTGTTCGACGCCGAACATCAGCGCGGTGCCGACGCCGACCTCGACGTCCTCCTACGCGACGTCGGTGTGCCCCAGCCGCCGCTGACGCAGCATCAGGCTGCCCGAACCCGGTGACACCACTGTGCAGGACACTAGGGACGAGCGTTGTTGGCTCCGCCGGCGCGGGGGTCACCCCACTTTGATCGGTACGCGAGTTCGATCGTGCCGAGCACGACTCCCCACGGTCCGGCGACCCACAAGGGCCAGAAATACTGAGTGCCAACGTCGGTGGCGACAAGAACCAGCATCCAGATCACCGTGCACATGGCGACGACGGCGCCGTAGGTCCACCAACTGACGTTGAGGAGCGTACGTGTGACCCGTTGTGCCGTGAAACGCTTGGCTGGCCGCGGCTGAGAACGCGGGCGTTGCACGATCTTGTCGGTCACATCGGCGACTGGTCGACGGGCCAACGGCAGATCGTCGATCACCCGGTCCAGTTCGTGATAGGTACGTGCGTTGTAGGTGCTCTCGAGCCGGTCGAGAAGCTCCTCTTGGCTAAGCCGGCCGTCGCCGTGGGCGTCGCGGAGTATCTCCGACACCCGCTCGCGGTCGGAGTCGCTGGCCCGCATGTCAGGTTGGCTCGCCATGGCTTCAAGTATCCGGAACCCGGTGGATCTCCGCCATAGGGGTAGCCCCCGATTCCGCCCTCAGGGTGTCGGCGCGCAGCCGTCAGCGGGGTAGGGTCACCGGGTTGGGCACACCGAGTTCGCTCAGCCGGGCGGCGCCGCCGTCCGGTGCGGTCAGAACGAACGGCCCACCGTCGGTCACGGCGATGCTGTGCTCGAAATGCGCCGCCCAGGCACCGTCGGTGCTCTTGACCGTCCAGCGGTCGGACAACGTGTAGGTCTGCGGTTGCCCCAGAGTGATCATGGGCTCGACTGCCAGGCAGAGCCCCGGCTCCAGCTTGGGACCGCGCTGCCGGGTGCGGTAGTTCATCACGTGCGGATCCTGGTGCATCGCGGTACCGATGCCATGGCCGCCGTACTCCTCGACAATCCCGTATTCACCTCGGGACCGGACCAGCTGTTCGACGGCGGTACCGATCTCGCGTAGCCGCGCTCCCGCGCGCATCGCGGCGATCCCGGCCCACAATGCGTCCTCACAGTCGACCAGCAGCCGGGCAACCGACTCGGACACCTCACCCACTGGGATGGTCACCGCGGCATCGCCATGCCAGCCATCGACGACGGCGCCGAAGTCCAAGGAAACGATGTCGCCCTCCTGGAACGGCGTGTCGTCCGGGATGCCGTGAACGACGACATCGTTCACGGATACGCAGACGGTCGCCGGGAAGCCGTGGTAACCGAGAAAATTCGACGTGGCGCCGCGTGCCGCCAGCTCGCGTCGGGCGATCGCGTCGAGTTCGCGTCCAGTAGCACCGGGCCGTACGGCCTCGCGCATGACCGCGTGGATCTCAGCCACGACCAGACCGGCCGCTCGCATACCGCCGAGATCACTCGGGCTCTTGATCTCCAACGCTGGGCTCCGGCCCCGCATGGTTACCGCGGGGCGTCCGGGGCGATGGCTTTCTCGACCCGGACGGCGACCTCGTCGACGGGACCGATCCCGTCCACCCGCACCAGCAGCCCACGCTCGGCATACAGTGCCGTCAACGGCGCCGTCTGCTCCTTGTACAGGCGCATCCGGTTGCGGATGACGTCTTCGGAATCGTCCGTCCGGCCTTCGTCGGCGGCCCGTTTCATCAGCCGCGAAACGATCTCATCTTCGGCGACGATCAACTCGACCACGTGGTTGAGCGCAGCCCCCTGCTCGGCCAGCACCGAGTCGAGGAAGGCGACCTGGGCGGTGGTGCGAGGATAGCCGTCGAGCAGGAAACCGTCGGCCGTGTCGGCCTGGGAGAGCCGATCGCGGACCATGTTGTTGGTGATCTCGTCCGGTACGTAGTCACCCGCGTCCAGGTACTGCTTGGCCTCGAGTCCGAGCGGTGTTCCTTCGGAGACGTTCGCCCGGAAGATATCGCCCGTCGAGATGGCCGGGATACCAAAGTAGTCCGCGACCAGTTCGGCCTGGGTGCCTTTGCCGGACCCCGGAGGGCCCATGATCAGTAACCGCGTCACTTCAAGAAACCCTCGTAGTTGCGTTGCTGAAGCTGGCCCTCGATCTGCTGAACTGTCTGGAGACCCACTCCGACCATGATCAGAATGCTGGTACCTCCAAAGGTGTTGCTGAACGCCAAGCCCTGACCCGGATTGATGATGTTGAACGCCATCAACGGCAACAGGGCCACCAAACCAAGGTAGATCGCCCCGGCCGACGTGATCCGGTTCAAGATGTAGGTCAGGTATTCCTCGGTTGGTCGTCCCGCCCGAATGCCCGGCACGAAGCCGCCGTAGCGCTTCATGTTGTCCGAGATGTCTTTCGGACTGAACGTAATGCTCACGTAGAAGAACGCGAACCCGACGATGAGGAAGAAGTAGAAGGCGAGATACAACGGGTGGTCGCCACGTTGGAAGTGTCGCTCGACCCAGCCCGCCCAACCCGTGTCGGCGTTGAACTGTGCCGCCAGCATCGGTATGTACAACAGCGACGACGCGAAGATAACAGGGATGACGCCAGCTTGGTTGATCTTCAACGGGATGTAGGTGGATGAACCCCCATACATCTTCCGCCCGACCATCCGTTTGGCGTACTGGACCGGGATCCGGCGTTGCGATAGCTCGACGAACACGATCAGCCCGACCACGATCAACGCCACCACGAGCACCAGAGAGAAGATCCCCCAGCCGCGGGTCAGCTGAATGTTCCAGAACATGCCGGGCATACTCGCCACGATCTGAGTGAAGATCAGCAGCGACATGCCATTGCCGATACCGCGATCGGTGATCAGTTCACCCAGCCACATGACGACGGCGGTGCCGGCCGTCATGGTCAAGATCATTAACGCCAGCCACGCCACCGAGTTGCTACTAACGATCTCTTCACCACACTGCGGGAACAGCCGCCCGCTCTCCGCGAGCGTCACGATCGTGGTGGACTGCAACACCGCCAGCCCGATAGTCAGATACCGGGTGTACTGGGTGATCTGCGCCTGGCCGGACTGGCCTTCCTTCTTCAGCGCCTCCAGCTTCGGAATCACCACCGTGAGCAGCTGGAAGATGATGGCCGCGGTGATATAGGGGATGATGCCCAGCGCGAAGATCGCGAGCTGGAGCAGCGCACCGCCGGTGAACAGGTCGAGCATGCCGTAAAGCCCGAAACCCTCGGCCTCGCGTTGAACGTCGACGCATTCCTTCACCGCGCGTACGTCGATGTTCGGCGTAGGGATCGCCGAGCCGAGCCGGAACAGCACAATGATGCCCAGCATGAACAGCAGCTTCTGGCGCAGGTCAGGCGTACGGACCGCCTGAGCGAACACTCTGAGCACTTTGGCTGCCTCCTGGAAGCCGGCGACGTCGCCGGGTCTGGTGGTGCGGTCTACCGTCCATGCGGGCTACCGTGATGCGATTTCCCACTCGGGGACGATAACCCATCCGGTGGCCCGTGGCCGCATCCGCCTCCGCCATGCGGGACGCTGGCGCGCGGTTGGCCCCGGACCGCCGGGCGGATGACTCCTACAATTCAGTTGTGCTGCCGCCCGCGGCGGCAATCTTCTCTTTCGCCGAGCCAGAGAAGGCGTGCACGGTGATGTCCAGCTTGACCGACACCTCACCCGTGCCGAGAACCTTCACCGGGTGCCCGCCGCGCACGGCACCCTTGGTCACGAGGTCCTCCACGGTGACCGTGCCACCCTGTGGGTAGAGTTCGGCCAACCGGTGCAGGTTCACCACCTGGTACTCAGTGCGGAAGGGGTTCTTGAAACCCTTCAGCTTCGGCAGCCGCATGTGCACCGGCATCTGCCCACCCTCGAAGCGGGCTGGAACCTGGTTACGAGCCTTGGTTCCCTTGGTGCCACGACCTGCGGTCTTGCCCTTCGATGCCTCACCACGCCCGACCCGGGTCTTCGCCTTCTTGGCGCCGGGAGCCGGACGGAGGTGATGGGGCTTCAGCGGGGACGGGTTACTCATCGCCTTCGTCGACCTCCTCGACGGTGACCAGGTGCGACACCGTCTTCACCATGCCGCGGACCTCGGGTCGGTCCTCCTTGACGACCTCATCGCCAATACGCTTCAGACCTAGAGAACGCAACGAATCACGCTGCGTCGAGGTTCCGCCGATCTTGCTTTTGACCTGTCGGATACGCAGGCTGCTCATGCGTTCGCCTCCGCCCGAGCACGCAGCAGCGCCGCCGGTGCGACCTCCTCCAGCGGCAGCCCTCGCCGCGCGGCCACCTGCTCCGGCCGCTCGAGCTGGCGCAATGCCTCCACAGTGGCGTGCACGATGTTGATGGCGTTGGACGAACCCAGCGACTTACTCAGAATGTCGCTGATGCCCGCCGCCTCCAGCACGGCGCGGACCGGACCACCCGCGATCACACCGGTACCAGGAGAGGCGGGACGCAACAGCACTACGCCTGCGGCCTTCTCGCCCTGCACCGGGTGCGGGATGGTGCCCTGGATACGGGGCACCTTGAAGAACTGCTTCTTGGCCTCCTCGACACCCTTGGCGATCGCCGCGGGCACCTCCTTGGCCTTGCCGTAGCCGACGCCGACGGTACCGTCACCATCGCCCACCACCACCAGGGCGGTGAAGCTGAAGCGACGACCACCGGACACGACCTTGGCGACTCGATTGATGGCGACGACGCGCTCGATGTAAGCGGTCTTGTCCGCCCCGCCGTCGCCGCGACGGTTGTCGCGGTCGCGCCGGTCACGGCGGTCGCGGCGCTCGCCACCTGCACCGCCACCGCGGCGCTGTGGTTCAGCCATGATTCTCCTACTTCCTATCGACTCGTCGTCTTTACAGTTTCAGACCCGACTCGCGGGCGCCGTCGGCTACCGCGGCCACTCGGCCGTGATAACGGTTGCCAGCCCGGTCGAAGACAACTTCCTCGACCCCGGCCGCCTTGGCCCGCTCGCCGACCAGCTCGCCGACGCGACGAGCTTTGGCCGTCTTGTCGCCGTCGAGTCCACGCAGGTCCGTCTCCATACTCGACGCGGACACCAGGGTCCGCCCAGTGGTGTCGTCGACCACCTGCGCCACCATGTGCCGCAGAGACCGGCTCACCACGAGGCGGGGCCGCTGCTGCGTGCCGTTGACCTTCTTGCGAACCCGAAGGTGTCGCCGAGCCCGCGCCGAAGCTTTGTCGCCTCGCCGGACATGGCGGTTGATCGCGATACCCATCGGTTACTTACCAGCCTTTCCGACCTTGCGCCGGACCTGCTCACCCGAATAACGGATGCCCTTGCCCTTGTACGGCTCCGGCGGCCGCAGACCGCGGATCCGGGCGGCGATGTGTCCGACCCGCTGCTTGTCGATGCCCTGCACCGAGAATTTGGTCGGCGACTCCACCGTGAACGAGATGCCTTCCGGCGCCTCGATCAGGATCGAATGGCTGTAACCGACCGCGAACTCGAGGTTCGCGCCCTTCGCCGTCACCCGGTAACCAACACCGACGATCTCGAGCTTCTTCTCGTACCCCTCGGTGACCCCGGTGACCATGTTGGCGACCAGCGTGCGAGTGAGTCCGTGCAACGCTCGGTTGCGGCCTTCATCGTCTGGACGACGCACCTCAAGGGTGCCGTCGTCGGCCCGCTCGACGTCGATGGTCTCCGGCAGCGTGTGCTGCAAGGTGCCCTTCGGCCCCTTGACCGTGACGTCGCGGCCATCGATGGCGACGTCGACACCCGCGGGAACGGGAATGGGAAGTTTGCCAATACGCGACATGGTCCTCCTACTCCTTCCCGCTACCAGACGTAGGCGAGGACTTCCCCGCCTACACCCTGTTTGGCGGCCGCTCGGTCAGTGAGCAGGCCGTGTGATGTCGAGATGATCGCTACGCCGAGGCCACCCAGCACCTTCGGCATGTTGTTCGCCTTTGCGTACACGCGCAGCCCAGGCTTGCTGACCCGGCGCAGCCCGGCAATCGAACGCTCACGGGTCGGCCCGAACTTGAGTGTCACGACGAGGGTCTGGCCCGGAGTGTCCTGAGCTTCCTCGACACTGAAGCTACTGATGTAGCCCTCTTGCTTGAGGATCTCGGCGATATGCACCTTGAGTTTGCTGTGCGGCATCGCCACGGTGTCGTGGTAAGCCGAGTTCGCGTTGCGCAGACGAGTCAACATATCTGCGATGGGATCGGTCATGGTCATGGTTGTTCCAACCACTTTCCCGCTGGGGTTTCCGAAGGTTCGGACCTACAGCGATCGGTATGGCCAGTGGTTACGCAACTTCACGTACCCACGGTCTAAGGGTGGCGTAGGGGCACAGGGCCCCCACAGGTCTACCAGCTCGACTTGGTGACGCCCGGCAGCTCACCGCGGTGCGCCATCTCGCGCAGACACACCCGGCACAGGCCGAACTTGCGATACACCGAGTGCGGACGGCCGCACTTCTGGCACCGCGTGTAGGCGCGAACCGCGAACTTCGGCTTCTTCTTCGCCTTGTGGATCAGCGCTTTCTTGGCCACGTCAGTTCTCCTTGCTCGTGGTCACGTTACTCAGCTCACAGCTCCTTGCTCGTGGCGCGTTCCTCGACTCACTCGCTCCGCGGGCGGCTGCTCCTACGTCACAACGCCGACCACTACGCTCGCTCACCTCGTCACAGCTCCTTGAACGGGAAGCCCAGCTGCCGCAACAGCGCCCGGCCTTCGTCGTCGTTGGTCGCGGTGGTGACAACGGTGATGTCCATGCCACGCACACGATCGATCTTGTCCTGATCGATCTCGTGGAACATCGACTGCTCGTTGAGACCGAACGTGTAGTTTCCACGGCCGTCGAACTGCTTGGGCGACAAGCCTCGGAAGTCCCTGATCCGCGGCAACGCGATGGTCACCAAACGGTCGAGGAACTCCCACATGCGGTCGCCCCGCAGGGTCACGTGGGCACCGATCGGCATGCCCTCACGCAGTTTGAACTGCGCGATGGACTTGCGCGCCTTGGTCACCGACGGCTTCTGACCGGTGATCTCGGACAGGTCCCGCACGGCACCGTCGATCAGTTTCGCGTCTCGGGCCGCTTCACCCACGCCCATGTTCACCACGACCTTGGTCACCGTGGGAACCTGCATAATGTTGCCGATCCCGAACTCTTCACGCATCGCCGCGATGATCTCGTCGCGGTACCGCTGCTTGAGCCGTGGGATCGAGGTAGTCGCTGTGCTCATCAGATTTCCTCACCGGTCCGCTTCGCGTACCGGATCTTGTTGCCGTCGTCGTCGAACCGGTAACCGACCTTGGTGCCGACCGTCTTGGTCTCACCGTCGACATCCGCCTCGACCGCGAGTTGCACGTTCGACACGTGGATCGGGGCCTCCTTGTGGATGATCCCGCCACTTTCGAGCGTGCCGCGCCGGTCACGGTTCACCTTCTCGTGTTTGGTGATCCGGTTGACACCCTCCACGAGCACCTTCTGGTCCTTCGGGAACGCGGTGATGACCTTACCGACCAAACCCTTGTCCGGGCCCGCGATCACGACGACCTTGTCGCCTTTCTTGACGCGCATAACTACAGCACCTCCGGGGCGAGGGAGATGATGCGCATGAAGCGCTTCTCCCGAAGCTCGCGGCCCACGGGACCGAAGATGCGGGTCCCCCGCGGGTCTCCACCGTCCCTGATGACGACCGCCGCGTTCTCGTCGAACCGGATGTAGGAGCCATCCGGCCGACGCCGCTCCTTGACCGTCCGCACGATCACGGCTTTGACGACGTCACCCTTCTTCACATTGCCGCCCGGGATGGCGTCCTTGACGGTCGCCACGACGACATCGCCGATCCCGGCGTAGCGTCGGCCCGACCCACCGAGCACACGGATGCACAGCAATTCCTTAGCACCCGTGTTGTCGGCGACCCGTAGCCGCGACTCCTGCTGAATCATCTCTGGCTCCTACTTGGCCTTCTCGAGGATCTCGACGACGCGCCAGCGCTTGGTGGCCGACAGCGGTCGGGTCTCCATCAGCAGCACTCGGTCACCCACCGCAGCGGCGTGGTCGTTGTGCGCCTTGAGCTTGCTGGTCCGCCGCACCACCTTGCCGTACAGCGGGTGCTTGAACCGGTCCTCAACGGCCACGACGACCGTCTTCTGCATCTTGTCGCTGACGACGCGGCCCTCGCGGATTTTACGGAAGGCGCGAGCCGCCTCGTTCTTGTCGGCGCTGGTGTCGCTCACAGCGGTGTCCTCATTTGTGGGGCTCATGCGGCGTCACCCTTGGCCGCCTGGTCAGACGCTGGCTCCGGCTCAACCACCGAGATGATGCCGAGCTCGCGCTCGCGCATGATGGTGTAGATCCGAGCGATGTCCCGCCGGATCGCCTTCAGCCTGCCGTGGCTCTCCAACTGCCCGGTGGCCGCCTGGAACCGTAGATTGAACAGCGACTCTTTCGCCTTGCCGAGCTCCTCGGCCAGCTCTTCGTCGCTCTTGTCTCGCAGCGATGTCGCATCGAGGTTCTTCGATCCGATGGCCATCACAGATCACCTGTCTCGCGTGTCACGATCTTGGCCTTCATCGGCAGCTTGTGGATGGCGCGCGTCAACGCCTCCCGAGCCACGGTGTCGTTCGGGTATGACAACTCGAACATGATGCGACCCGGCTTGACGTTGGCCACCCACCACTCCGGCGACCCCTTGCCGGAACCCATACGGGTCTCGGCCGGCTTCTTGGTCAGCGGGCGGTCCGGGTAGATATTGATCCACACCTTGCCGCCACGACGGATGTGCCGGGTGATGGCGATACGTGCGGCCTCAATCTGCCGGTTGGTCACGTAGTGACCTTCGACAGCCTGAATGCCGTACTCACCGAACGCCAACGACGTCCCGCCTTTCGCAACACCGCGCCGCTTCGGGCTGTGCTGCTTGCGGTGTTTGATCTTGCGCGGAATCAGCATGACCTCACACCTCCTGCTGGCTCTGGTTCTCGGTAGCGGTGGGTGCCTCGACGGCGGCGCTCGGCTCGGTCGCTGCCGGTGGCGCGTCGGTCGCGGCTGCCGGCGCTGCCTGCTCCGCCGGACGCTCCCCACGGTCTCGCGCTGGGCGACGACGCTCGGGGCGACGACGCTCACGCTGCTGGGCACGTGCCTGAGCGGCCTGCTCGGCAGCCCGCTCGGACCGAGAGCCGGTCACGTCACCCTTGTAGATCCACACCTTCACGCCGATCCGGCCGAAGGTGGTCCGGGCCTCGTAGAAGCCGTAGTCGACGTCGGCCCGCAACGTGTGCAGCGGAACCCGACCCTCGCGGTAGAACTCCGAACGGCTCATCTCGGCGCCACCGAGGCGGCCCGAGCACTGGATCCGCACACCCTTGGCGCCGGCGCGCATCGTGGTCTGCACCGCCTTGCGCATCGCGCGGCGGAACGCCACTCGAGCCGACAGCTGCTCGGCCACACCCTGGGCCACCAGCTGAGCGTCGATCTCGGGCTGCTTCACCTCGAGCACGTTCATCTGAACCTGCTTGCCGGTGAGCTTCTCCAGCTCGGAGCGGAGGCGGTCGGCTTCGACGCCGCGCCGGCCGATGACGATGCCGGGACGGGCGGTGTGGATGTCGACCCGAACCCGATCACGGGTGCGTTCGATCTCGACACTCGAGATGCCGGCCCGCTCCATGCCGGTGGTCATCAGCTTGCGGATCGCCACGTCTTCAGCCACGTAGTCCCGGTAGCGCTGGCCTTCGTTGGTGCTATCGGCGAACCACCGGCTCTTGTGGTCGGTGGAGATGCCTAGCCGAAACCCGTGCGGGTTGATTTTCTGGCCCACTAGCGGGTCCCTCCCTTCGCGCCAGCGGCGGCCGGCTGCTTGTCCTCGAGCACAATCGTGATGTGACACGTGCGCTTCTTGATCCGGAAAGCACGGCCCTTGCCGCCCGGCCGGAACCGCTTCATGGTGGGGCCCTCGTCCACGTAGGCCGAGCCCACTACCAGCGACTCCGGCTGTGTGCCGGTCAGATCCGCGGCGTTGGCGATGGCACTCTCTAACACCTTGCGCACCGGTTCGGCGGCCGCGATCGGGGTGAAGCTGAGCAGCGCCACCGCCTCTCCGACGTCGAGACCACGAATCAGGTCCACCACGCGGCGCGCCTTCATGGGCGTGACGCGGACGAACCGCGCTTGTGCCCTGGCTGCTTCCATCGTTACTCCTCTATCAGCGCTCATGAGTCGTGGTGGATGTCACCGCCGCCGCGAGCGGCGGTCGTCCTTCTCGTGTCCCCGGAAGGTCCGCGTAGGCGCGAACTCGCCGAGCTTGTGGCCGACCATCGCCTCGGTGATGAACACCGGGACGTGTTTGCGGCCGTCGTGGACGGCGATCGTGTGTCCGATCATGTCCGGTACGATCATGGAACGGCGCGACCACGTCTTGATGACGTTCTTGCTGCCCTGCTCGTTCTGCGCCTCGACCTTCTTGGCCAAGTGCTCGTCAACGAAGGGGCCCTTCTTCAAACTACGCGGCATCTTCGTACTCCCACTCAGCGCTTCTTGCCGGTCTTGCGGCGACGGACGATTTGACGGTCACTGGGCTTGTTCTTCCGGCGGGTGCGGCCCTCGGGTCGCCCGTTGGGGTTCACAGGGTGCCGACCACCGGAGGTCTTGCCCTCGCCACCACCATGCGGGTGATCGACGGGGTTCATCACCACACCACGAACGCTGGGGCGCTTGCCCTTCCAGCGCATCCGGCCGGCCTTACCCCAGTTGATGTTCGACTGCTCGGCGTTGCCGACCTCACCCACGGTGGCCCGGCAGCGGACGTCGACGTTGCGGATTTCGCCCGATGGCATCCGCAGCTGCGCCCAGGCGCCTTCCTTGGCCACCAGCTGCACACTCGCGCCGGCGGAACGCGCGATCTTGGCGCCGCCCCCAGGGCGGAGCTCGATCGCGTGGATAACCGTACCCACGGGGATGTTGCGCAACGGCAGGTTGTTGCCCGGCTTGATGTCCGCGCTAGGGCCCGACTCGACCAGACGGCCCTGAGTGAGCCGGCTGGGTGCCAGGATGTAGCGCTTCTCGCCGTCCGCGTAGTGCAGCAGGGCGATCCGCGATGTGCGGTTGGGGTCGTATTCGATGTGAGCGACCTTCGCCGGCACGCCGTCCTTGTCCGCTCGCCGGAAGTCGATCACGCGGTACTGCCGCTTGTGACCGCCGCCCTGGTGGCGAGTGGTGATTCGGCCGGAGCTGTTCCGCCCGCCCTTCTTCGGCAAGGGGCGCAGCAGCGACTTCTCCGGCTCGGATCGGGTGATCTCGGCGAAGTCGGCAACGCTGGAGCCACGCCGGCCCGGCGTTGTCGGCTTGTACTTTCGGATTGCCATTACAGACCTCGATGCTCTTCCTGTCTCGACTACGAGACCGGACCGGAGAAGATGTCGATGCGCTGACCCTCGGCGATGCTCACGATGGCCCGCTTGGTGTCGGGCCGCTTGCCCACACCGAAGCGAGTGCGCCTCCGCTTACCCTGCCGGTTGGCCGTGTTCACGCCGGTGACCTTGACGTTGAACACCTTCTCGACGGCGATCTTGATCTCGGTTTTGTTCGCCCGAGGATCGACGATGAAGGTGTACTTGTTCTCGTCGAGCAGGCCGTAGCTCTTTTCGGAGACGACCGGCTTGATCAGAATGTCGCGAGGGTCTTTGCGCTGGATGCCGCTCATTCGGATTCCTCCGTTTCCGCCGACTCGGCCGTGGCCTTGCGCGGGCCGGCCAGGAAGGCCTCGAGCGCCGCCTTGGTGAACACGACGTCGTCGGCGCACAGCACGTCGTACGTGTTGAGCTGATCGGCCGGGATGAGGTGCACCTCGGGAACGTTGCGCAGACTCTTCACAGTGAGTTCGTCGGCGCGGTCGATGACTACCAGCACGGTGTCGCGGTCGGTGACCGACCGGAGCGTAGCCAGGGCGGCCTTGGTGGAGGGCTGCTCACCGTCGAGGAACCCGGTAACCACGTGGACACGTTCGTGCCGGGCCCGGTCAGATAGCGCGCCTCGCAGTGCGGCGGCCTTCATCTTCTTCGGTGTGCGCTGGGCGTAGTCTCGCGGCTGCGGACCGTGCACCACACCACCACCGGCGAACTGAGGCGCCCGGATGGAACCCTGCCGGGCCCTACCGGTGCCCTTCTGCCGGTACGGCTTGGCTCCACCGCCGCGGACCTCGCCGCGGGTCTTGGTGGAGTGTGTACCTTGCCTGGCCGCGGCGAGCTGGGCTACCACGACCTGGTGGATCAGCGGCACGTTCACCTGAACGTCGAAGATCTCGGCGGGTAGTTCGACGGTGCCGGCCGCGGCGCCGGAAGTGTCGAGGACAGAGACGGTTGTCACTTCGGCTCTCCCTTCGCGGCGGTGCGGACGAAGACCAGCCCACCGTTGGGGCCGGGAACGGCACCCTTGAGCAGCAGGAGGCCCTTCTCGGCGTCAACCGCATGGACGGTGAGGTTCTGGACCGTGACCCGCACACCACCGAGGCGACCGGCCATCTTCTGGCCCTTGAACACGCGGCCCGGAGTGGCGGCGCCACCGATCGCACCGGGCGAGCGGTGCTTGCGCTGCACACCGTGCGAGGCCCGCAGACCATGGAAGCCGTGCCGCTTCATGACACCGGCAAAACCTTTACCTTTGCTCGTGCCCGTGACGTCAACGTCCTGTCCGGCCTCGAAGACGTCGGCATTGAGCTCCTGGCCCAACGTGTATTCGGAGGCGTTGGACGTGCGGATCTCGGCGACGTGCCGGCGCGGCGTCACGCCGGCCGCCTCGAAGTGGCCTTTGGCCGGCTTCGTCAGCCGGCGGGCCGTCGGCGCACCGAACGCGATCTGGACGGCGTCGTAGCCGTCCTTCTCCGGCGTGCGGACCTGTGTGACGACACACGGCCCAGCCTTGACGACGGTGACGGGGACGATCTTCTGGTTCTCGTCCCACACCTGGGTCATGCCGAGCTTCTCGCCCAGCAGGCCGGTGACGACCCGGCTCGATTGGTTTACGTCGATAGTCATCGCTCTCGGCCCCTCAGAGCTTGATCTCGATGTCGACACCGGCCGGGAGGTCGAGCCGCATGAGCGAGTCAACCGTCTTCGGCGTGGGGTCGATAATGTCGATCAACCGCTTGTGTGTGCGCATCTCGAAGTGCTCGCGGCTGTCCTTGTACTTGTGCGGCGAGCGGATGACGCAGTACACGTTCTTCTCGGTCGGCAGCGGCACCGGGCCCGCAACCTGCGCACCGGTACGCGTCACCGTGTCGACGATCTTCCGCGCCGAGGTGTCGATGACCTCGTGGTCGTAGGCTTTGAGCCGGATGCGGATCTTCTGTCCCGCCATGGCTACCAGTTGTCCTTTTCCTTCGTACCGCTTACCGAATACTGACTGCTGCTCGTCCGACCCCCGCGGTCGGGCGTGTCGCCCTCTGCGGGCGCAATGCGCCACCATCAAGCGACATGCATCTCGTCGGGGAGATCGGCTCGACCGAGATCCGCTACACGGATCTGGCCGCTGACGATGAGGTCTCCGTCTCGGTTGCGACTACCAGAGATTTCCGGGCAGCGCACCACGGCGGCCTCCGCCGAGCAACCTGAACAGTATGCCAAAGAAAGCCGGTCTTTGGCCAATCCGGTGATCAGCGCGGGCATTGCCCGGCCGGAGAGATACCGGCCCGCCTGCTGCGGGCCCGCATCACCCGGGCCGGACACCCTTGCTGATCGTGTCGAGGCCATCAAGAAACCTGGCCTCTGGTCGGTCTCATTCGACTATCTGGGGCGAACCCCGCGCGACATCAAGCCGCCCGACGCTCACCAGCTTTATCACGTCTGGTCTGTTTGAAGGCCGATACCCGCGAAAACCGCCACCGCTAAGGGCGGGGGTGGGAGTCCCCATCCCGGGTGTGGTCGGGCGTGGGCGCAGGACTTCTTCTGCCCGCAGGGCCCGTGGGTCCGGAGCCGGGCGGGGATGGGGACTCCCACCCCCGCCCGGCACGGACCGCAACCACGATATCGGACTGAACTACAGACCTACTTGATGATCTTGGTGACGTGGCCGGCGCCGACCGTGCGCCCGCCCTCGCGGATAGCGAACTTCAGCTGCTCCTCCATGGCGACCGGCTGGATGAGCTCGACCTTCATGGTGGTGTCGTCACCGGGCATCACCATCGCGTCCGGACCGTCCGGCAGGGTGACCACGCCGGTCACGTCGGTGGTCCGGAAGTAGAACTGCGGGCGGTAGTTGTTGAAGAACGGCGTGTGCCGTCCGCCCTCGTCCTTGGACAGGATGTAGACCGTCGCCTCGAACTCGGTGTGCGGCGTGGTGGTGCCGGGCTTGACGACAACCATGCCGCGCTCGACGTCTTCTTTCTTGGTACCACGCAGCAGCAGACCGACGTTCTCACCGGCGCGTGCCTCGTCGAGCAGCTTGCGGAACATCTCGACACCGGTCACGGTGGTCTTCTGCGCCGGCCCCGGACGGATACCGACGAGCTCGACCTCCTCGTTGATGTTGAGGGTGCCGCGCTCGACCCGGCCGGTCACTACGGTGCCACGGCCGGTGATGGTGAAGACGTCCTCGATCGGCATGAGGAACGGCTTGTCGGCGTCGCGCACCGGGTCCGGCACGTTCTCGTCGACGGCCTCCATGAGGTCCTCGACCGACTTGACCCAGTCGGCGTCGCCCTCAAGAGCCTTGAGTGCCGACACCTTGATCACCGGGACGTCGTCGCCGGGGAACTCGTACTCGGTGAGCAGCTCGCGGACCTCGAGCTCGACGAGCTCCAGGATCTCTTCGTCGTCGACCATGTCGGCCTTGTTGAGCGCGACCAGGATGTACGGCACACCGACCTGACGGGCCAGCAGCACGTGCTCCTTGGTCTGCGGCATGGGGCCGTCGGTGGCGGCGACCACCAGGATGGCGCCGTCCATCTGCGCCGCACCGGTGATCATGTTCTTGATGTAGTCGGCGTGCCCAGGCGCGTCGACGTGCGCGTAGTGACGCTTGTCGGTCTGGTACTCGACGTGCGCGATGTTGATGGTGATCCCGCGCTGCTTCTCTTCCGGCGCCTTGTCGATGTCATCGAAAGGCGTGGCCTCGTTCAGGTCCGGATACTTGTCGTGCAAGATCTTGGTGATCGCTGCGGTCAGCGTGGTCTTGCCGTGGTCAACGTGACCGATGGTGCCAATGTTGACGTGCGGCTTCGTCCGCTCGAACTTCGCCTTAGCCACTTTAGGTCCTCTCCGTATCTAGGACTCGAAGGTTTTCGTATAGCCGGATGGTTCGGCTGCTTACTTTGTGTCGGGGACCGGTCGAGGGCCCGCGGGCGAGACTACTCGCCCGCCGGTCACTCGCCCCGAGCTTTCTTGATGATCTCCTCGGCCACGTTCTTGGGAACTTCGGCGTACGAGTCGAAATGCATCGAGTAGTTCGCCCGGCCTTGGGTCTTGCTGCGGAGGTCACCGACGTAGCCGAACATCTCCGACAGCGGAACCAGCGCCTTGACGATGCGCTGGCCAGCACGCTCCTCCATGGCTTGAACTTGACCACGGCGGGAGTTGAGGTCACCGATGACGTCACCCATGTACTCCTCGGGCGTCGACACCTCGACATCGAACATCGGCTCGAGAAGCGTGGGATCCGCGCGGCGCGCGGCATCCTTGAACGCCATCGAGCCGGCGATCTTGAACGCCAGCTCCGACGAGTCGACGTCGTGGTAAGCACCGTCCTGAAGGGTGACCTTGACGTCCACCAGCGGGTACCCGGCGACGACACCGAACTCCATCGCCTCCTGGCAGCCTTCGTCGACGGCGGGGATGTATTCACGCGGAATCCGGCCACCGGTGACGTTGTTGACGAACTCGTATCCGCCGTCGCCTTCACCACCGGTCGGTTCGATGTCGATGATGACCCGGCCGAACTGGCCCGAACCGCCCGTCTGCTTCTTGTGCGTGTACTCGACCTTCTCGACCTTGCGGCGGATGGTCTCGCGGTAGGCGACCTGCGGCTTGCCGACGTTGGCCTCGACCCGGAACTCACGCTTCATCCGGTCGACGAGGACCTCGAGGTGGAGCTCGCCCATCCCCGAGATGATGGTCTGACCGGTGTCTTCGTCAGTACGGACCTGGAAGGTGGGGTCTTCCTCGGCCAGCCGCTGGATGGCGGTGGACAGCTTGTCCTGGTCACTCTTCGTCTTAGGCTCGATGGCGACCGAGATGACCGGTGCCGGGAACTTCATCGACTCCAGAATGACGGGCTGCCCGGCATCCGAAAGAGTGTCGCCCGTGGTGGTGTTCTTGAGCCCCATTACCGCGACGATCTGACCGGCGCTGGCTTTCTCGATCTCCTCACGCTTGTTCGCGTGCATCCGGTAGATCTTGCCGATGCGCTCCTTGTTCCCCTTGGTGCTGTTGAGCACCTGGGTACCGGAGGTCAGAGTGCCGGAGTAGACCCGGACGAAGGTGAGCTTGCCCAGATGCGGGTCGGCCATGATCTTGAAGGCCAGCGACGACAGCGGGGCGTCTTCGTCCGGCTCACGCGTGACGACCTCGTCCTCTTTGTCGACGCGGTGCCCCTCGACGGCGCCGACGTCCAACGGCGACGGGAGGTAACGCACCACGGCGTCCAGCATCGGCTGCACACCCTTGTTCTTGAACGCCGACCCGCACAGCACGGGGGTGATCGCACTCGCGATGGTCGCCCGCCGGATCGCTGCGATCAGGTCGTCGGTCGACGGCTCCTGACCCTCCAGGTAGAGCTCCATCATCGCGTCGTCGTTCTCCGCGATGGTCTCCAGCAGCTTGTCCCGGTATTCCGCCGCGGCCTCCGCGTGGGTGTCCGGGATGTCGACGGTCTCGTACATCTCGCCCAACGGGGTTTCGGCGGACCAGACCAGTGCCTTCATCTGGATCAGGTCGATGAGGCCCCGGAAGTCGGCTTCAGCGCCGATGGGCAGTTGCAACACGAGCGGCGTTGCGTGCAGCCGGGTGACGATCATGTCGACGCAGCGGTGGAACTCGGCACCTGTGCGATCGAGCTTGTTGATGAAGCAGATCCTCGGCACGCCGTACTTGTTCGCCTGGTGCCAGACGGTTTCCGACTGCGGCTCGACGCCCGCGACCCCGTCGAAGACGGCGACGGCGCCGTCGAGCACTCGCAGCGAGCGCTCGACCTCGACGGTGAAGTCGACGTGTCCGGGGGTGTCGATGATGTTGATGGTGTGGTCGTCCCACTCACACGTGGTCGCGGCGGAGGTGATAGTGATACCACGCTCCTGCTCCTGCTCCATCCAGTCCATCGTGGCCGCACCGTCGTGGACCTCACCGATCTTGTAGTTGATACCGGTGTAGTAGAGGATGCGCTCGGTAGTGGTGGTCTTGCCCGCGTCGATATGCGCCATGATCCCGATGTTGCGGACCTGGGCGAGGTCTACCTTGCGGAGGTCGGTCGCCATTTCTATGTGCGTCTTCCTACGTCGTCAGCGGTGGCCGAGGCGGTTACCAGCGGTAGTGGGCGAAGGCCTTGTTGGACTCGGCCATCTTGTGCGTGTCTTCGCGACGCTTCACGCTGGCCCCGAGGCCGTTGGATGCGTCGAGAATCTCGTTCATCAGCCGCTCGGTCATGGTCTTCTCACGACGCGCGCGCGAGTAGCTGACCAGCCAGCGCAGTGCGAGGGTTGTACTCCGGCCGGAGCGCACCTCGACGGGCACCTGATACGTGGCGCCACCGACGCGGCGGCTGCGCACCTCAAGGGTCGGCTTGACGTTGTCCAGCGCACGCTTCAACGTGACGATGGGGTCGGTGCCGGTCTTTTCCCGGCAGCCTTCCAAGGCGCCATGCACGATGCTCTCGGCCAAGGACTTCTTGCCGTCGACGAGCACCTTGTTCACCAGTTGGGTGACCAACGGCGAACCATAGACGGGGTCGACGACCAGCGGCCGCTTCGGAGCGGGTCCCTTGCGCGGCATCAGCTCTTCTCCTTCTTCGCGCCGTACCGGCTGCGTGCCTGCTTCCGGTTCTTCACACCCTGCGTGTCGAGGGACCCGCGGACGATCTTGTAGCGGACACCCGGAAGATCCTTGACCCGGCCACCACGCACGAGCACCATCGAGTGCTCCTGGAGGTTGTGGCCGACACCGGGAATGTACGCGGTGACCTCGATCTGGCTGGTCAGCTTGACACGAGCGACCTTACGCAGCGCAGAGTTCGGCTTCTTGGGTGTGGTCGTGTAGACGCGGGTGCACACGCCGCGCCGCTGCGGGCTGCCCTTGAGAGCAGGCGTCTTCTTCTTCGCCGCCTTGTCCTGGCGACCTTTACGGACCAGCTGCTGGATCGTGGGCACTACGTCTCCGTCATCCTTGTCGATCGACCGGGCTATTCCCCGGAGGTTTCGGTTGTCTATAGCTCCGGCCGGCTGTCCGGCGGCGCTAAACCGAGCGAACCGTAGGTCTGGACGACCCCCGCGGTCGGGCGTGTCGCCCGGTCTCGGTCTCGCACCGTTCGGCATGGCCGATCGGCATTGGTTGATGGTTCAAACTTGCCCGCTGGAGGCAGACAAGGGCGGCCCGGAAGAACCCAGGCACGAAGAGTGAGACTACCCGCTAGGGCAGCCCCAGGTCAAAGCGATGCGGAAAAACCGCCTCTCCAGCCGCGAGCCTACCACCGCGCGCCGTCGGATCGGTGGTGTACACGCACTCCTCGTGATCATGAACAGCTCACCGAGCACGGGAGCTGTTCATGATCACGAGGGCCGATGACCCTGGTCAGCCGTACGAGCCGAAGTCGTAGTCCTCAAGACGAACGGCCTCGCCCGACCCCTGCCCAAACTGGTAGTCGGAGTAGTCCGCGCCGTAGTCGACCATCGAGTACATGGCCGCCTTGGCTTCCTCGGTCGGCTCCACCCGAATGTTGCGGTATCGCGGCAGACCGGTACCAGCCGGGATGAGCTTACCGAGGATGACGTTCTCCTTCAGACCGATCAGCGGATCGGACTTGGCGTTGATCGCCGCCTCGGTCAGCACCCGGGTGGTCTCCTGGAACGACGCCGCCGACAACCACGAGTCGGTGGCCAACGAGGCCTTGGTGATCCCCATCAGCTGCGGACGGCCCGACGCCGGCTGGCCGGTCTCGGCGACCACCCGGCGGTTCTCCTCCTCGAACCGAGAACGCTCGACGAGTTCGCCCGGCAACAGGTTGGTTTCACCACTCTCCAGGACGGTGATCCGCCGCAGCATCTGCCGCACGATGATCTCGATGTGCTTGTCGTGGATCGACACACCCTGCGACCGGTAGACCTCCTGCACCTGATCGGTGAGGAAGACCTGCACCGCCCGCTGCCCGAGCACCCGCAGAATGTCGTGCGGGTCCGCGGTACCGGAGTGCAGGAGATCGCCGACCTCGATGTGGTCGCCCTCCTGCATCCGCCACTGCGCGATGCCCGGTGCACGGCGGTTGGTCCACTCGAAGACCCGCCGGCTGATCGGGAAACTCTGCTCATCGCTGCCGTCGTCCGGAACGATCACGACTCGGGCGCCCTTACCGTCCTCGTCGATCCGGATCCGGCCCGACACCTCCGCAATAGGCGCCTTACCCTTCGGGGCGCGGGCCTCGAACAGCTCCACCACACGTGGCAAACCGTGCGTGATGTCCTCACCGGCCACACCACCGGTGTGGAACGTCCGCATGGTCAGCTGGGTGCCCGGCTCACCGATCGACTGCGCCGCGATGATGCCGACGGCTTCGCCGACGTCCACCAGTTTGCCGCTGGCCAGCGACCGGCCGTAGCACATCGCACACACGCCGGTCTTGCTCTCGCAGGTGAGGACGCTGCGCACGCGCACGTTCTCGACACCAGCGGCGACCAACCGACTGATCTCCACATCACCCAGGTCTTCACCCGCTGCGGCCGCCACGTTGCCGTCCGCGTCGGTAGCGGCCTCGGCCAGCGAACGCGCGTAGACCGAGGTCTCCACGAGCTCCTCGACCTTGAGATTGCCGTTGGCGTCACGAGAGGCGATCGGCAGGACCAAACCGCGCTCCGTGCCGCAATCGACCTCACGGACGATGACGTCCTGCGAGACGTCCACGAGCCGCCGGGTGAGATACCCGGAGTCAGCGGTACGCAGCGCGGTGTCGGCCAGACCCTTACGGGCACCGTGCGTGGAGATGAAGAACTCCAGCACCGACAGACCCTCACGGAAGCTCGACTTGATCGGCCGCGGGATGGTCTCACCCTTCGGGTTGGCCACCAGGCCACGCATACCAGCCAGCTGCCGGATCTGCATCCAGTTGCCTCGAGCACCAGAGTGCACCATCCGGTGGATCGAGTTGTCCGACGTGAACGCCTGGCGCATGTCCTCGTCGACCCGGTTGGTGGCGTCGGTCCAGATATCGATCAGCTCTTCACGGCGCTCACCGTCGGAGATGACACCTCGGCTGAAGTTCCGCTCGACCTTGGCGGCCTTCTGCTCGAACTCCTCCAGAATCTGCTGCTTGGACGGCGGAGTGACGACGTCGTCGACCGACACGGTGACACCGGACCGAGTGGCCCAGTAGAAGCCGAGGTCCTTCAGCGCGTCCAGGGTGTAGCCCACCTGGACCTTCTGGTAACGCTCGGCCAGATCGTTGACGATCTCACCCAGTTTGCGCTTCTCCACCTCGACGTTGATGAAGGCGTAATCCTCCGGGAGCGCCTCGTTGAACATGGCCCGGCCCAGCGTCGTGGTCAGCGTGAACGGCTGGCCCGGCTCCCAACCCTCCGGCCGCTCCCAGCCCAACGGCGGGACGGTGTTGGTGAAGCGCAGAGTGATCGGCGCCTGCAACGCGAGTTCGCCCTTGTCGAAGGCGTTGACCGCCTCAGCGATCGACGAGAACGCCCGGCCTTCACCGGAAAGCCCTTCCGTCTGGCTGGTCAGCACGTAGATCCCGAGCACCATGTCCTGTGTCGGCATGGTCACCGGCCGGCCGTCGGCCGGCTTCAAGATGTTGTTGCTGGACAGCATCAGCACCCGGGCCTCGGCCTGTGCTTCCGCCGACAGCGGCAGGTGCACGGCCATCTGGTCGCCGTCGAAGTCGGCGTTGAACGCGGTGCAGACCAACGGGTGGATCTGGATAGCCTTGCCCTCGACCAGCTGTGGCTCGAACGCCTGAATACCCAGCCGGTGCAGGGTGGGCGCCCGGTTGAGCAGCACGGGGTGCTCGGCGATGACCTCTTCGAGGACATCCCACACCACTGGGCGGGCCCGCTCCACCATCCGCTTGGCGCTCTTGATGTTCTGCGCGTGCGAGAGGTCGACCAGGCGCTTCATGACGAACGGCTTGAACAGCTCGATCGCCATACCCTTGGGCAAACCGCACTGATGCAACTTCAGCTGCGGACCCACCACGATGACCGACCGGCCAGAGTAATCGACCCGCTTACCCAGCAAGTTCTGCCGGAACCGGCCCTGCTTGCCCTTGAGCATGTCGGAGATCGACTTCAACGGCCGGTTACCCGGACCGGTGACCGGACGGCCGCGGCGACCATTGTCGAACAACGCATCCACGGACTCCTGTAGCATCCGCTTCTCGTTGTTGACGATGATCTCGGGAGCGCCCAGGTCGAGCAGTCGCTTGAGCCGGTTGTTCCGGTTGATCACCCGGCGGTAGAGGTCGTTCAGGTCGCTCGTGGCGAACCGGCCACCGTCGAGCTGCACCATCGGGCGCAGGTCCGGAGGCATGACCGGGACGGCATCGAGCACCATACCCCGAGGGTCGTTCCGCGTGGTGAGGAACGGCGAGACGACCTTCAGCCGCTTGAGCGCGCGGGTCTTCTTCTGCCCCTTGCCGGTGCGGATGACATCACGCAGCCGCTCCGCTTCGGCCTCGAGGTCGAAGTTGTCGAGCCGCTCCTTGATGGCCTGGGCACCCATACCACCCCGGAAATAGTTGCCGAAGCGGTCGCGCATCTCGCGGTAGAGCATCTCGTCGCCCTCAAGATCCTGGACCTTGAGAGTACGGAACCGCTCCCACACCGCGTTCAGCCGGTCGAGCTCGGCGTCGGCGCGTTTGCGGAGCTGGCTCATCTCGCGTTCGGCCGACTCCTTGACCTTACGGCGAACGTCGCCCTTGGCGCCCTCCGCCTGCAACTCGGCAAGATCTGCCTCGAGCTTCTTCGCGCGCGCCTCGATGTCGGCGTCACGGCGCTGCTCGATCTGCTTGCGCTCAACGTCGATCTGCCCCTCGAGCGACGAAAGGTCGCGGTGCCGCGCGTCCTCGTCGACCCAGGTGATCATGTAGGCAGCGAAGTAGATGACCTTCTCGAGGTCCTTCGGCGCAAGGTCCAGCAAATACCCGAGCCGCGACGGCACACCTTTGAAGTACCAGATGTGCGTGACCGGAGCGGCCAGCTCGATGTGGCCCATCCGCTCCCGTCGCACCTTGGCACGGGTGACCTCGACGCCGCACCGCTCACAGATGATGCCCTTGAAGCGCACCCGCTTGTACTTGCCGCAATAACATTCCCAGTCGCGGGTAGGACCGAAGATCTTCTCGCAGAAGAGTCCGTCCTTCTCCGGCTTCAGGGTGCGGTAGTTGATGGTTTCCGGCTTCTTGACCTCGCCGTGCGACCACTCGCGGATGCTGTCCGCGGTCGCGAGGCCAATGCGTAGCTCGTCGAAGAAGTTGACGTCGAGCACGTGATTCCTTCTCTCAGATCAGTCTGTGTTCAGAATGCGAGTACGTCGGGCTCCAGAGGTCTAGTGGTCTGGCGGTGATATCCAGACCACTAGCCACCTCAGACCTCTTCGACGCTGCTCGGCTCTCGCCGCGACAGGTCGATACCGAGCTCTTCAGCGGCGCGGAACACGTCCTCGTCGCTGTCGCGCATTTCGATCTGTGTGCCGTCACTCGAGAGGACCTCGACATTGAGACACAGCGACTGCATCTCCTTGATGAGTACCTTGAACGATTCCGGAATACCCGCTTCCGGGATGTTCTCGCCCTTGACGATCGCCTCGTATACCTTGACCCGGCCGAGGATGTCGTCGGACTTGATGGTCAGCAGCTCACGCAGCGCGTAGGCCGCACCATAGGCCTGGAGCGCCCAGACCTCCATCTCGCCGAACCGCTGCCCGCCGAATTGCGCCTTACCACCCAGCGGTTGCTGCGTGATCATCGAGTACGGCCCGGTCGAGCGGGCGTGAATCTTGTCGTCGACATGGTGGTTGAGCTTGAGCATGTACAGGTACCCGACAGCCACCGGGTCGGGGAACGGCTCGCCGGAGCGGCCATCGATCAGCCGAGCCTTGCCATCGCCGCCAATCAGCCGGTTGCCGTCGCGGTTGGGCAGGGTCGATTCGAGGAGGCCGGCGATCTCGTCTTCGCGGGCGCCGTCGAACACCGGTGTGGCGACCTTGCTGTTTCCTGGAGCCTCCTGGGCCCCGATCTCGTTGAGCCGCCGCTTCCACTCGGCATCGTCACCCTCGACTTGCCAACCGGTCTTGGCTACCCAGCCGAGGTGTGTCTCCATGACCTGACCGAGGTTCATCCGGCTGGGGACACCCAGCGGGTTCAGCACGATGTCCACCGGGGTCCCGTCCTCGAGGAACGGCATGTCTTCAACCGGAAGGATCTTCGAGATAACACCCTTGTTGCCGTGCCGGCCGGCGAGCTTGTCGCCGTCCTGGATCTTGCGCATCTGCGCGATGTAGACCCGCACCAGCTGGTTCACACCCGGCGGGAGTTCATCACCCTCGTCGCGATCGAACAGCCGGACACCGATGACCTTGCCGGACTCACCGTGCGGGACCTTCAGCGAGGTGTCGCGCACCTCGCGGGCCTTCTCGCCGAAGATGGCGCGCAGTAGGCGCTCCTCCGGGGTGAGCTCGGTCTCGCCCTTGGGTGTGACCTTGCCAACGAGGATGTCGCCATTCGTGACCTCGGCGCCGATGCGGATGATGCCCCGCTCGTCGAGATCGGCCAGGACGTCTTCGGAGACGTTCGGGATGTCCCGAGTGATCTCCTCCGGGCCCAGCTTCGTGTCTCGGGCGTCGACCTCGTGCTCCTCGATTTTGATCGAGGTGAGGACGTCCTCCTCAATGAGCCGCTGCGACAGCAGAATGGCGTCCTCGTAGTTCTGCCCCTCCCAGGACATGAACGCCACCAGCAGGTTTTTGCCCAGCGCCATCTCGCCGTTGTCCGTCGACGGACCGTCGGCGATGACGTCACCGGCCTCGATCCGCGCACCTTCGTCGACGATCGGCCGCTGGTTGATGCAGGTGCCCGCGTTAGAGCGGCGGAACTTCGCCATCTGGTACGTCTGGTACGTGCCGTCGTCGGCCATGATCGTGACGTAGTCAGCCGAGACCTCGGAGACCACGCCGGCCTTTTCGGCGACGACGACCTCACCGGCGTCCACCGCGGCACGGTGCTCCATACCGGTGCCCACGAGCGGCGAATCGGCGCGAAGCAACGGCACGGCCTGCCGCTGCATGTTGGAGCCCATCAGCGCACGGTTGGCGTCGTCGTGCTCCAGGAACGGGATCATCGCTGTGGCCACCGAGACCATCTGTCGCGGCGACACGTCCATGTAGTCGACTTCGTCACCGGGCACCAACTCGACCTCGCCGCCCCGCTTACGCACAAGCACGCGGTCAGCGACGAAGTGTCCGTCGTCGGAGAGTGGTTCGTTGGCCTGGGCGATGACGTTGTGGTCCTCGACGTCGGCGCTGAGGTAGTCGACCTCATCGGTGACCACGCCATCCCGGACGCGTCGGTACGGAGTCTCGACGAACCCGAAGGCGTTGATCCGACCGTAGGTGGCCAGCGAGCCGATCAGGCCGATGTTCGGACCTTCCGGCGTCTCGATCGGGCACATCCGGCCGTAGTGCGACGGGTGGACGTCACGGACCTCCATGCCGGCGCGCTCACGGGACAGACCACCCGGACCCAGCGAGTTCAGCCGACGCTTGTGCGTGAGGCCCGCCAAGGGGTTGGTCTGGTCCATGAACTGCGACAGCTGCGAGGTTCCGAAGAACTCCTTGATCGCGGCGACGACCGGACGGATGTTGATCAGAGTCTGAGGTGTGATCGCCTCGACGTCTTGCGTCGTCATCCGCTCGCGGACGACCCGCTCCATCCGGGACAGACCGGTACGCACCTGGTTCTGGATGAGCTCACCCACCGTACGGATACGGCGGTTTCCGAAGTGGTCGATCTCGTCCGTCTCGACCCGGACCGGACCCTCGACTCCGTCCATCGTCTCTTCGCCGGCATGCAGCCGGACGAGGTAACGCAGGGTGGCGATGACGTCGTCCACCGTAATGGTGTTCTGATCGAGGGCGAGGTCGACGCCGAGCTTCTTGTTGAGCTTGTACCGACCGACCTTGGCGAGGTCGTAACGCTTCGGATTGAAGTAGGCGTTCTCCAGCAGCTGCTGAGCGGCCTCCCGCGTGGGCGGCTCACCCGGGCGCATCTTCCGGTAGATGTCGAGCAGCGCTTCGTCTTGTGTGGTGGTGTGGTCCTTCTCCAGGGTGGAGCGCATCGACTCGTAGTCGCCGAACTCTTCGAGAATCTGCTCGTTGGTCCAGCCAAGCGCCTTGAGCATCACCGTCACGTTCTGCTTGCGCTTGCGGTCGAGACGGACACCCACGGTGTCGCGCTTGTCGATCTCGAATTCCAGCCACGCCCCGCGGGATGGAATGATCTTAGACGTGTAGATGTCGCGGTCAGACGTCTTGTCCAGAGCGCGCTCGAAATACACACCGGGCGACCGGACGAGCTGAGAGACGACAACCCGCTCGGTCCCGTTGATGATGAAGGTCCCCTTCGGGGTCATCAGCGGGAAGTCGCCCATGAAAACGGTCTGCGACTTGATCTCGCCGGTCTCGTTGTTGATGAACTCGGCGGTGACGAACAACGGCGCGGAGTACGTGAAGTCACGCATCTTGCACTCGTCGATGGTGTTCTTCGGGTCCTCGAACCTCGGGTTGGAGAACGACAGCGACATCGTGCCGGAGAAGTCCTCGATGGGACTGATCTCGTCTAGGATCTCCTGGAGACCCGACGTGGAACTGATGTCTTGCCGCCCTGCGGCCTGGGCCTCGGCGACGCGGGCTTGCCACCGCGAGTTTCCGAGCAGCCAGTCAAAACTGTCGATCTGCAGCGCGAGGAGGTTAGGTACTTCGAGAGGCTCTCTGAGCTTGGCAAAAGAGATTCGGCGGGAACCGTTGGTGAACTGTGGGGTGCTAGGCGTGGCGGCCAACAGGGGTCCTTCCGAGGGCACACGGTCGGATGAAGTCGAGTCGATCTTTGGCGCGCGGACCTCTAACCCGTTGAGGCAGCAGGGCAGCGGACAGCGCAAAGTGGCAGTCTAGCCTACAAGGCCTACTGCTGTCGAGTGGCGACCCATCGCTGGTTCAGGACGCTTCCCATCGTGCCTAGGTTTCTAGAAGGATCTCCCGGACGTATCGCTCACGTCAAGCGCCGGTCGGACCGCCGTGTCGCGCCAAGACCTCCGGGTGGTTCAGCTTCCAGCGGGTTGCCTCGCTGGTCACACCATCGATTCCGATCCTTCCCACCACCGCTGTCGGCCAACCGGACAACTCACCGACCTGCACAGGAATCACAATCCGAATGGCCGGCCAAGACCGGCGACCCGGCTCGCCTAGATCCGCTAGGCGCAGTGACCCGTCTGGTCGGAAGAGGTGGAAAGGAACGGGGGCTCGGTGGACTATGTCACACCGAGCCCCCGGGTTGAGCTACTACTTGACGGACACCGTGGCGCCGGCGCCCTCAAGGGCCTCCTTGGCCTTCTCCGCGGCTTCCTTGTCGACCTTCTCCAGCAGCGGCTTCGGCGCGCCTTCGACGAGATCCTTGGCCTCCTTCAAGCCCAGCGACGTCAAGCCGCGGACCTCCTTGATGACCTGGATCTTCTTGTCGCCCGCGGACTCCAGGATGACGTCGAACTCATCCTGCTCGGCAGCGGCGTCGGCGTCGCCGCCCGCGGCTGGCGCACCGCCAGCGGCAGCGACGGCCACCGGAGCGGCAGCGGTGACCTCGAAGGTCTCCTCGAACTTCTTCACGAACTCCGAGAGCTCGATGAGGGACATCTCCTTGAAGGCGTCCAGGAGCTCGTCGGTGCTGAGCTTCGCCATGGTGGCGGTTCCTTTCTGATCTGCGGCTGGTGCCGGGGTGGGGTGGGCTTGGGGTGAATCAACCCCGGGGTCAGCCCTCGTTTTCGGACGAAGAGACGGCGGCGCCTTCCTCGACCTTCTGACGGAGCGCGTCGATCACACGAGCCGTCTGGGACAGCGGTGCGGCGAACAGCGACACCGCGTTCTGCATCGATGCCTTCATCGCGCCGGCCAACTTGGCCAGCAGAACCTCGCGCGACTCGAGATCGGCGAGCTTCGTGAACTCCTCGGCAGTGAAGGGTTGCCCATCGAACAAGCCACCCTTGACCGTGAGGACCGGATGATTCTTGGCGAAGTCACGCAGGCCCTTGGCCACCTCGACCGCGTCGCCCCTGACGAAGGCGATGGCCGAGGGACCCACCAGGTGCTCCTCGATGCCCTCGACTCCGGCATCTTTGGCCGCGAGCTTGGTCAGCGTGTTCTTCACCACGGCGTACGACGCGTTCCCGCTGAGCGAGCGGCGCAGCTCCGTCATCTCCTTGACGGAGAGCCCGCGGTACTCGGTCAGCACGACGGCAGAGGAGCTACGGAACTCCTCAGCCAGCTCGGCGACCGTGGCTGCCTTGTCAGGCCTCGCCATGGGACTCCTTATGACGTACGGATGGGGGTGTTGACACCGGAGGATCCGTCGGCTGCACGCGCCCACAAAAAACGCCCCGGCGCAGGGCACGGGGCATCAAAGCGGCTTGAACACAGCTCATCAACGTACGTACCTGCGTGGGCCGCCCGCATGAATGCGAGGCCTTCGTCACGCCGTGAGGCGTGAGACCGACGGTCTTCGGCTCAGATGATGATACGCGGTCGCCACGCCGATCACCAAACCGGCGCCGCCTCCCCACCCCGCGTGCACCTGATCTCCGTTTTGTCACCTGATCTTTTTCTGTGGGGCGATCAGGTGTGCCAACGGCGGACGACGGCGCGTGTCCTGTTTCGGGACATCGCTGACAGTTGATGTCTCGGGACATCGCTGACACCTGAATTGTTGTGGACTGTGTGTTCATGACGGGGAGAGTGGCAGCGATGGATATCAGGATGGCCGCGGCGTTGG
>NZ_JAAOEN010000040.1 GCF_011320225.1 Phytoactinopolyspora limicola | reverse complement strand
CCCGGATTCAAATCTGAAGTGCAACGGTTGGTGTGGCTGGGGTCGAGCATAGGTGGTTGAACACTTCGGCTGGGGTCTGCCAGCCGAGGACTTTGCGTGGCCGGTTGTTGATCTCGGTGATGATGTCGGCCAGTTCGTCGTCGGTGATGGTGTCGAGGCGGGTTCGTTTGGGCAGGTATTTGCGGATGCGGCCGTTGAAGTGCTCGTTGGTGCCACGCTGCCAGGATGAGTACGGGACGGCGAAGTAGGTCGGTACTGCGGTGGTGTCGGCGAGCTTGTAGTGCCAGGCGAACTCCGAGCCGTTGTCGGCGGTGATTGACTTCACCGCATGCGGGGGGAGTTCGTTGATCATGGCTTGTTGGGCGGCCAGGGTGGTTTGGGCTGTCGTGGCGCTGATCTTGGTGGCGACCAGGAACCTGCTGGTCCGTTCGACCTCGGTGTGCAGTGCCCCGGTGCCGCTGGCGCCAAGCACGCTGTCGGCCTCCCAATGACCGAACTCGGCTCGGTCCTCGATCACCGCGGGGCGCTGGTGGATCGGGATCCGGTAGCGGATCTGGGGTGCTCGGCGGACCTTGCGGGCGGGTCCTCGCTTGCGACGTTTGCGCTGTCCACGTGCCAGGTATTGCCACAGGGCCAGCCCACGTTGGACTGGTGAGTAGATCCACGCATAGAGGGTTTCGTGGCTGAC
>NZ_JAAOEN010000004.1:428972-572670 GCF_011320225.1 Phytoactinopolyspora limicola | reverse complement strand
TTTCGTGTCGCCATGGCGACACGAAACCGGCGACGATCACCGGGGATGAGGGCCGAAAACCAACAACGATCACCGGGGATGAGGGAGACGGCGGTTGTTGTTCGTGTCCGGCTCGCCACGTGTTCGACGGCCGTTCAACCAGCGCCGGAACACTCCTGAGTCGAGGGGCAGCGGCCCCACGGGGCCCAACGACGCGCTCCACCGAACAACGGCCAGGAGGCGGCGTGCATATCGAGCTCACGGGAGTGGGCAAGTCGTACGCCGACGTCGTTGCACTGCATCCGGTGGACGTCACCATCGCCGACGGTGAATTCGTCAGCATCCTCGGTCCTTCCGGGTGTGGGAAATCGACGCTGCTGCGCTGTCTCGCCGGGCTTGAGACACCGGAACGCGGCCGGATCACCTTCGGGTCGAAGGTCGTCGTCGACGCCACCGCCAAGGTGATGGTGTCGGCGCGGGCGCGGCGGCTCGGCATGGTCTTCCAGGACCTCGCCCTGTGGCCGCACCTGACGGTGTTCGAGAACGTCGCTTTCCCGCTCCGCGCCCGCCGCGAGACGTCCGACCTTGACGCCGCGGTAGCCCAGGCGTTGGAGTTGGTCCAGCTCGGCGCGCTGGCGCACCGCCGGCCACACCAGCTGTCCGGCGGGCAGCAGCAGCGAGTGGCGTTCGCCCGGGCCGTCGTCGGCCGGCCCGATCTCCTGCTGATGGACGAACCTCTGTCCGCACTCGACGCGTCGCTGCGGGTCGAGCTGCGCGCCGAGCTGGCGGCACTGACCCGAAAGCTCCAGATTACGACGGTCTACGTCACCCACGACCAGACCGAAGCCATGTCGATGTCCGACCGGGTACTCGTCATGTACGACGGGCGGCTGGTCCAGGCCGACGCTCCGGAGACGCTGTATCAGCGGCCCGTCGACACGTTCGTCGCTCGGTTCGTTGGACGCTTCAACACGTTGCCACCACACAGCACACGTACCCCCGTCGCCAGTGGGCGGGTGGTCGGCGTCCGCCCGGAACACGTCGGCATCGCTGATGGCCCCGGCGAGGCCGACACCATCGACATCAAGGCGCAGGTCGAGGCGTGCAGCTACGTCGGGGGCCGATACGAGCTGCGGTGTTCGGTGCCGGACACACCGGACTGGCTGGTGTATGCGACGTCCGGCCGGACACCCGGCGACGTCGTCACTCTCCACATCAGCCACGACGACCTCATCGAGCTCGCCGACTAGCGATCTCACCACACACGAAAGGACACTCCGTGAGGCTATTCAAGCCGGTCATCCGTGCCCGTTTTGCCGGCGTTGTCGCCGGTGGCCTGGCCGTAGCGGTCGCCCTGACCGCGTGCGGCGGCGACGACGGCTCGTCGTCCGATGCGGAATCCACGACGGACGACGACACGACGACGGTCTCCAACGTCGACGAATGGGTGGCGCCGGAGGGCCTATCCGGATCGATCACGCTCTACTCGGCCAACCCGCAAGGCTTGACCGACGAGCTGATCGACGCCTTCGAGGCGAAAACCGACGTCACCGTCGACAAGTACGCCGACGTCTCGGGCCGGATCACCGCCCGGCTGGACGCCGAATGGGACAACCCGCAAGCCGATCTCGTATACCTGGCCTCCTGGGGGCCCGTCGCCCGTTATGCCGGTGAGGGCCAGGTGCGCCCCTATGTTCCTGCGACGGCGTCGGAGGTCAACGACGGCTGGTCCGATCCCGACGGACGGTTCACCGGGAGAGACGGCTCGGCGCTCGGACTGGTCGTCAACACCGAGTTGGCCGACGGTGAACCTACCGACTGGGCCGACCTCGCCGGCCCCGAGTGGGAAGGGCTCGTGACCATGCCGGATCCACGTGAGTCCGGCACCGCCCGGGACCTGATCGCCGCCATGATCACCGACTGGGGCGAGGAGGACACGTGGGCGTTGTTCGATGACCTCTTCGCCAACGGCCTGCACGTCGAGGGCGCCAACGGCCCCGCTCTGGACCGGGTGCTGGCCGGCTCGTACGCGGCCGTGCTGGGTGGGGTCGACTACTCGGGGTACGCCGCGCTGGACGCCGGGGAGTCGGTCGCGGTTGTCCTCCCCGAGAGCGGCACCACGGTGACCCCGCGGCCGGTGTTCATCATGGAGTCGAGTGAGAACGCCGATGCCGCCGAGGCCTTCGTGGACTTCATGTTCTCCGCGGAAGGACAGGCGATCTCGGTTGGCCACTACATGATCCCCGCGCGGCCCGATGTGCCGGTCGGTGGCGGCATGGTCGCCTTCGACGACGTCGCGCAGCTGAACTTCACGTGGGACGAGGTCGGGGCCGCGGGTGCCGACGTCCTCGCCGAGTTCGTCGAGCGTTACCTGTAGCGCGGAGGGGTCGACCAACGATGCCGCCCGCGTCGACCAGGAGAAGTGCAACCGGGCCGCCCGCCCCAGCTTCAGGGGCGGGCGGCGGCCGCCGGCCGGGTAGCCGTTGGAGGTCGCCGGTCGGCCTCGCCTCGGTGGCGTCGCTGCTGCTTCTAGGGGTGCTCGTCGCCTGGCCGTTGTTCCTGGTGGTGGTGCGGGCCGTCACCGGGCACCGGGGCCAGCCGGGTGAGCTCGGCGCGCTGCTGGAGTCCAGCAACCTCGAGGTCGTCACCAATACGGTTGTGCTCGGCCTGATGGTCATCGTCGTCGCGACGCTGCTGGCCGCACCGCTGGCGTTTCTGATGTCGCGTACCCGGTTCCGACGGTTCGGGTGGATCGACGTCGCCGTCCTGGTGCCGTTCATGACGCCCCCGTACATCAGCGCGCTGGCGTGGATGGAGTTCACCCGGCGCGGCGGCCTGGCCGAGAGTTGGCTTGGTCCGGTCGGTGGGCTGGTGCAGGACGTCTTCGCCACTCCTGCGGGGATGGCCATCGTTATGGGGTCGGAGGTCTTTCCCTTCCTGTACCTGATCCTGCGCAACAGCCTGGACCGGGTCGGAGCGACTATGGACGAGGCGGCATCCGTCCATGGGGCCTCGGTGTGGCGCCGGTTCGGCAAAGTCCTCGTGCCACTGATCTCCAGCGGCTACTCGATGGGTATCCTGCTCGTCTTCGTCCGCGCCGCCGGGGAGTTCGGGACGCCGGTGACGTTGGGCAACCAGATCGGCTTTCCGGTCCTGGTCAGCAAGATCCACGAAGACGTCACGATCGATCCGCTGAACTTTCCGCACGCAGCCGCGATGGCCAGCATCCTGCTGGGGATCGGGATCACCGTCTGGGCAGTCCAGCAGTGGTTCGTGGCGCGGCAGGCCGATCGGACGGTCGGCATCCGGGCGCAGCGGATGACCACCGTTGGGTTGAAGCCGTGGGCGGTGGCCGTCGCCTGGTGCTGGATCGGGTCCACCATGGTGGTCACCGCGGTGCTGCCAGGTTTCGTCGTCGTCACCGGAGCTTTGACGAACCTCCGCTCGCGCGGTGTGGCGTGGGACAACCTCACCCTCGACCACTTCGCCGACGTCCTGACTCCCGGCGGGGGTGGCATGGACGCACTGACGACCAGTGTCTGGCTCGCGCTGGTGGCCGCGACCGTCACGACGATCCTCGGTACGATGTTCGCGCTGCTCACCAACCGGCGGCGGACGGCGACAGCGCGGGGCATCGATTTCTTGTCCGTGGCACCCGACACCGTGCCGACCATCGTGCTCGCGCTGGGATTCATCTTCCTGTGGAACGCCCCGTGGATGCCGTGGAGCCCGTACAACACCTACGGGATACTCATCCTCGCCTACGTCGTCATCTTCCTGCCGCTGGTGATCCAGAACGTCAAAGCGGTCCGGATCCAGATCAGCGACCGGCTACTCGAGGCCGCCGTCGTCTCCGGCGCGAGCGGGTGGACAAGCACCCGGCGGGTGTTGTTGCCGCTGCTCATGCCGGGTGTGGTGGCTGGTTGGTTGCTGGCGTTCGTGATCGGGATCCGCGAACTGGTGGCGTCGAGCCTCGTGCGGCCGCCCTCGGTCAACCTCGTCTCGCCGTGGATCCTGAACCAGTTCGACCAGGGGAACCGGCCGCAGGCGATGGCCATGACCGTCATCGTCATCTTCACCAGTACGGCTGCCATTCTCCTGGTGGACCGCTGGCGGGTCCGGCTTCGCAACCGGCAGCTGTAATGGAGTTGGTGCACCGGCGGAGCGGAGTAGGTGTCGCCCTGGCAACACATCCATCACTCCGCCGGTGCACCAACTCCACTCCGTCCTAGCTGAGCGTGGTGTCGCCACACACGTGGACGGTCAGACCGAGGGCGTCGAACATGGCGGCCTTGACGGTCATGGCGCGGTCGGCCGCCTCGGCGGTGGGTGTATAGGCGACCTGGATGTGGTTGGCCTTGTGCCGGGCCATGAACTGGTCCCGCGACACGCCATGCAACACCGCATGCATGATGGGCCACTCCGGGTTGGTGGCGTCCTTACGCCGGCGGGTCTCGTCGTCGGGTAGCGACACAGCGGAACCGCGCCCAATATCCACCTGGAGCACTCCCTCCGCGATGTACACGCGGGACCAGACGATCTCGCCCGCCTTAGAGACACCGTTGATGGTGCTGCCACCAGCGGGGAAGAAGACCGGATTCTGCCGCCAGCCCTCCGCGGAGGCGTAACCGTCCTCGAAGTGTGACGGCGGGACGGACCCGGAGATCTCGAACACCCACACGAACTGGCCGTCGTAATCCTCGCCCCAGCGCACGTCGTGCAGCGTGGTCGCCGGGTCGAAGCCCATCGCGGTCCAGATCCGGTTGGTCACCAGGGCGTCGACGGCGACTCCTTCGTCGGCCTCGTTGAAGTGGGGCAGCGGGCGGCCTTCCCACAACACTCGCTGGCCGTCGCGGCTGCGTACCGGTGGCCGTTCGACGTTGTTGAGCAACCCCTCGGCCAGGTCCGATGCTGGTGCGAGATCTTTGAGCCCTTGTTGGTATTGGATGCCTACCGCATCCAGTCCGAAGTCGTCGGCGATGCGCAGCGCAGCGATGTACATCTTGTACTGCCAGCGCAGCTGGGTCTCGGTCAGCTCGGTGGCCTCGTCGGTGCCGAGCCGGAAGGTCATCCCCGCGTCGGCCAGCCAGTTGCCGACGGCGTCTGCCTCGGCGTCGGGGACGGTCTGCATCTCCGCCCACAGTGCGCTCTGCGACAGCCGTTCCTTGTAGATGCCGGTGTGGTTGAGCAACTCGTCGTCGAAGATCGCGTTGTACATACCCATGCAGCCTTCGTCGAACACGCCGATGATCGCCTTCTCCCGCAGGAGCTGGTCGGCCAGCGTGTAGCCGAGTTCTCTCTCCGGGCTGGCCGGTAGGGGCGGCAGCGGATGTACATGGGAGTCGTCGTGGGTGATCGTGCCGGTCTGGATCCATGAGCGGATGGCGTCCTGGAACCACTGGTCGGTCCCGTCGACGGTCCAGATCGTCGAGTAATCCCGCCCCATCTTGGTCAGCCCGGAGTTGAGCCCGAGCAGCCCGACGAGTCCGGGCCAGTCGCCGGCGAAGTTCGCCGCGGTCAGGATCGGGCCCCGGTGGGTGCGCAACCCGGCCAGGACGTGATGGCTGTATTGCCACACCGCCTCGGCGACGATCAACGGCGCGTCCGGGGGAATGGCGCGGAACACCTCGAGGCCCATGCGCTGGCTACTGATGAAGCCATGCCCGGTTGCGGGATCGACGTCGTTGGCGCGGACGATCTTCCAGCCGTGCGTCGCGAACGTATCGGTCAGGATCCGTTCCAACGCGACCTGCGTTGGCCAACCGGCGATGTTCGCGGACTCACGCAGGTCGCCGCTGGCGATCAGGTACGCCGTCTGCGCGGGAGCGGCAAGCGTCGGGGGCGACTGTGGCACGGCGTAAGGGGACATGCGGCTCCTCGAGTGTGTCCGATCGGTCCGTGGATACGGGATCCAGGTCCGATGTCATGGGCGTCACTTTGTTGGCTCAGGGCCGTGCCGCGGAGGCGTGCGCCCCGCCTCGTGTCGCCGGGTAGGAGATCGCGGAAGGCGAGCTGCGGCACGCGCTCAGAATGTCAGAAATCGATTGCTAAGGCAACCGTGCCGCTCCGAGGTCTGGTGGATCCTGCGCACTGGTCGGGTGATCGTTGCCAGTTTCGTGCCCGCTGACCAGTGGAATCAGCGGCAGAATGCGGCAACCATCACTGGGGCGCTGGGGGCGGCTCGGGTTGCACGATACGAGGTGGCGCGTCGAGTCCGCGGATGCGTTCGACGAGCATTCGGGCCGCCGTCAGGCCCATCTCCCGTGGGTGCAGCGGAGTCAACGAAATGTCCGTGGTTCGCGACGTCGCGAACGGTAGATCGCCGATGATGCCTACGCCGAACTGGTCGGCGGCGCTGTGTTCGGCGAGGGTCTTCAAGACGCCGACCCCGACGAGGTTGTTGGTGGCCAGCACGGCATGCGGCGGCGGGTCCAAGGCCAACAGGGATTGCATCGCCGCCTGGCCGCCGTCGACCCGGAAGTTGGCATGAACCAGCAACTCGTCGTCGGCGGTGAGCCCCGCTTCGGCCATGGCCTGGCGCCATCCGGCGGCACGATCCGCAGCGGTGCTCGTGGTGGCCGGGCCGGTGACGCAGGCGATGCGAGTATGGCCGTCGGCGATGAGGTCGCGGGTGGCGCGGCAGGCCAGCCCTACGTTGTCGAAGGTGACCTGATCAACCGCGTCCGGCACTCTGCGGTCGACGACAACGATGCCACGCCCGCGACTCATCAGCGCCCCGAGTCGTGGACTGGTGCTCGCGGGTGCGATGACGACGCCGGCCATGTTCTCGCTCTCGGCGATGGTGAGGTAGCGCTCTTCTTTGGCGGGGACGTCGTCGGTATTACACAGCACGACGGAGTACCCGGCATCCTGGGCGACATCTTCGACACCGCGGGCCAGCGAGGTGAAGAACGGGTTCTCAATGTCGGGCAGGACCAGGGCGATGACGTCACTGTGCCGCCGGCGCAGGGACCGCGCGGTGCGGTCGGGGGAGTAGTCCAGTTCGTCGACGGCTTGGCGTACGGCGACGGCCAGATCGTCACGCACCTGTTTGCCGTTGAGTACCCGCGAGACCGTCGCGGTAGAGACACCTGCCCGGCGGGCGACGTCAGCGATGCGTGTCATGGCCGGATCACTCCTTCGCGTTCTCGCGCAAAGCCTATGGGTACTCGTCGCCACAAGGAGGCGTGCTGCGCCGATGTGATGGCCATAAGGAGGCTTGTGGTTGCCAGGGCGACAGTAAGGAAGCTTATGGCGACCGGGGTTGAGCAGTAAGGAGGCTTGTGGTTGCCAGGGCGACAGTAAGGAAGCTTATGGCGCCCGGGTGGGGGCCGTAAGGAGGCTTGCTGCCGGCGATGGGGCGGTGGCGGTGGGTGGGGCGCCGGGGTAGGGGCGGCGGGGTGGTGGCGCCGGGGTAGGGGCGCCGCTGCGGTGGTCACGATTCGGTGTCGGTATCGCTAGGTCGGCTCGATTGCCCTTACTCTGTCATCTCAGTAATCGATTACTCGACATCTAGATCGGGTATCCGGGCGACCCAGCCGGCGTCCCGCTCGTGCACGGAATCATCAAAGGAGGATGGGCGTGAGGAGAAGGCACCGGAGAAGAGTGGGCGTCGCCCTGGCCGTGGGCGCGGGGCTTGTGCTCGCGGCTTGCGGGAGCGGCACGCCTGGCCAGCCGGCCGGCGGCAACGATCCGACCAGCGGCGGCAACGATCCGACCAGCGACGGTGATGTCGGCGGCGACGATGCCGCGACGGCGGTCGTCGTCGAAATGTGGCAGAACCAGTTCAGCGAGGCGGACAACGCCTGGTACAAGTCGAAGGTCGACGCATTCAACGCCGCCCAGGACGACGTGCAGGTCAAGCTCACCGTGGTACCCGGCGACGCGTGGGAGCAGAAGCTGAAAGCCGCCCAAGCCGCCGGCAACGCACCAGACCTCTACACGATGAACTACTCCGCGGTTCTCCCCAAAGCCCGCAATGGTGAGCTGGCCCCCATCACCGACCTGATCGACGCCGACCGGTGGGCGGATCTCGACGAGCGCTTCCTCGATGCGGTCACCGAAGGAGCGGAGCACTACGCGTATCCGATGCTGTACGAGCCCAGCTCATTGCTGTTCTACCGGACCGATCTGTTTGAGCAGGCCGGGCTGGATCCGGACTCGCCACCGGAATCGTGGGCGGAGCTGATCGACGCCGCGACGGCGCTCAAGGCGGCCCATTCCGGCATCGTCGCGTTCCAGACCGCCCAGACCGGGATCGAGCTGTCGTGGTCGACGTGGGGTCTGCAGATCAACGCCACCGGACACTTCCCGATCAGCGACGACTGGTCGACGTCTCTCGCGGACGACGACGGCTACCGCCAGCTGCTGGAGACCTACCAGCGGCTGGCCGCGGATGGCCTGTTAGCCAAACAGCCGCTCTCGCCGTACGGCGACGCTCAACCACTCGGTGAGGGCAAACTCGCTATGATGGCCACGGGCTCATGGGCGATCAGCCAACTGCTGCTCGACTACCCCGACATCATCGACGACATCCAGGTCGCGCCGCTCCCGTCACTGGACGGCGACCTGACGAAGACCACCGGCACGCTGGGTGGCTGGTCGCTGGGGGTGGACGCCAAGTCCGAGCACCCGACTGAAGCCGCCCGGGCTATCTCGTGGCTGCTCGCGGAAGACGTCGACGTCCCACTGGACTACTTCGACGGCACCAACTACACCAAGTTCTCGCCGCGAGTCTCGGTGACCGAGGCCATCGCCGAGCGCGACACGTCGGTGAACCCGTGGCTCGACGTCATGACCGAAGAGGTGGTGCCCTATCAGGTGCTCGAACCCACGTACGACTGGGAAGTGAGCCTCGCCTTCGGCGCCGCCATGGAGAAGGCGCTGCAGGGCCAGGACATCGAGGACGCACTCGAGACCGCACACGCGGACATCACCAAGCTCATCGCCGATCTCGGGCTGGCCGATCGGAGGCAGTCATGACACGACGGGAATGGTCGGTGGGCGCTGGGGCGCTCGCCGTCAGCGGCGGCCTGGTGCTCGCGCTCGCATCCGGGGGTGCACCAGCGACGGCGACGACGGCGCCCACCCCGGCCGTCGTCGTCAGCAAGATGACCGGCCCGGGATCGCTGAGCAACACCCACACCGCGTGGGGTATCTACGGCACCGATCTGGGTGTGATGTGGGACAACGGCGCCGGGGAGGTGCTCGTCGCGCTGGGTGACACGTTCGGCAACGCGTGGACGCCACCTGGCGGCAACGGCAACGACTGGCGTAGCCAGGTCTTGTTGCGCAGTACGGATACCAACCTGGCCGACGGCATGACGTTCAGTAGCGCGGCCGAGGACTTCCCTGGGCATGCCAAGGAGCTGATCCCGAGCCAGAAGATCGACGGTGTGGAGATGACCGTGATCCCCACGGCCGGGGTGTCGGTCGGCTCGCGCCAGTACCTGGGGTACATGTCGGTGCGGCAATGGGGGCCGCCAGGGGAGTGGGACACCAACTACGCGGCGATCGCCTACTCCGACGACAACGGTGAGAACTGGGTGACCGCCGGCGGGCCGCAATGGGACAACCCAACCGGCAACAACCCGTTCCAGATGGGTGCCTTCGTCCGGCATGGCGGTTACGTCTACCTGTTCGCGACCCCGAACGGCCGCAACGACGACGCCTATGTGGCGCGGGTATCGGAGAACTCGGTCCTCACCAAGAGCGCCTACACCTACTGGAACGGCTCGGCATGGGTGAGTGGTGCGGACACCCAGGCGGTGCCGGTGATCGACGGACCAGTGGCGGAGCTGTCGGTCCGCTACGACCCGGAGCGGCAGAAGTGGATCACCGTGTACATGCGGGGCACCGACATCGTGTTGCGCTCCGCGGATACTCCCACCGGTCCGTGGAGTTCACCGCAGGTGGTGGTGAGCGACGCGGACTATCCGGGGCCGTACGGCGGGTTCATCCATCCGTGGTCCAGCGGCGACGACCTGTATTTCGCGTTGTCGCAGTGGAACCCGTACAACGTCTACCTCATGCGAGTGACGCTGGACGGCAACGCCAACGTCGTCCGGCCCAACCTGGTGGCCGATCCAAGCTTCGAACGGCAGACCGGATCGGGTGTGTCGGCGCCCTGGGCCTGCCAGGGCAACTGCGGGATCGACGCGAACATCTGGGGGATGAGCGGAGACCGCAACGGTTTCGTGCGGTTCAACTCCGGCTGGCATGACCTCCATCAGGTCGTGTCGGTGACGCCGAATACCAACTACGAGCTGACCGCCTGGTTGCGGACGTCGCCGAACAACGACAACGGCTTCGTCGGGGTCCGTTCCGTTGGGGGCCCGCCCATAGCCGAGGCGAACTTCACCTCGGTGGGTGCGTGGACGAGGTATACCGTGTCGTTCAACAGCGCACAGCACAGTTCGGTCGAGGTGTTCGCCGGGATCTGGACCAACAACGGCGACATGTGGTTGCAGCTGGACGACGTGGCCATCGTCGAGGTGCCGTGACCGCGGTGCCACCGGATCCGCCGCTCGATCCGCCAGCCGCGACCGAAGGCTGGGACTTCTTCGCCGTGGCCGACCTGGAGGTGGCCGCATCGGTCGGGTCGGCCAGCGACGGCGATCTATGGCCGAGCACCTGGGCCGACGACGGCCACCTGTATGCCGCGTGCGGGGACGGGCTCGGGTTCGACCTGGCCGCGCCGTGGTCGGACATCGTCGTCAACCGGATCGAGGGCACCCCGGAGACGGGACTGACCGGGACCCGGCTCGCCGCCGGGCGCGACGTGTCACCGGTCTGGACCGACCCGGAACGGTTCAACAGCAAACCGACCGGCATCGTCGCGGTCGATGGAGACGGCGACGGCCGCGACGAGCTCTACCTCGCGGTGCAGGACCTCCGGTTCGGGCCGGACGCGAGCGCCTTCAACGAGGCGCCCGCGGCCGGCATCGTCCGGTCCGACGATTACGGCCGCACGTGGCACGCGCCACCACGGCCGATGTTCACCGATCACACGTTCACCACGGTCATGTTCCTGGACTTCGGCCGCAGCAACGCGGCGTCGGGCCGGTTCGGTCCCGCGCGGTACGTGTACGCGTACGGCCTGGATCACAACTGGCGGGCGTCGTATGACGGCTGTGTACCCGACCCTGAGCACCTTTACCTGGCGCGGGTTCCCGCAGCGGCCATTCAGGACCGTCGCGCGTGGGAGTTCTTCACCGGCCGGACCGGCTCGGCGTGGAGCGCGGACATCGCCGACCGGGTGCCGGTGTTGTCTGACCGGTCCCGCCGCCATGTCGGGCTGACGGTAGCCGGCCCGAGCGGGGCGACGGTGCTCTCGCAGGGTGGTGTCGTCTACAACGCGCCGCTCGACCGGTTTCTCTATTCGAGCTGGTCGGAGTACACGATCGAACTCTACGAGGCGCCCTTGCCGTGGGGTCGGTGGCGGCACGTGATGAGCCGCGATTTCGGACCCTATCCATGGGTAGGCCCGGCTGGCGCGGTGCCGCGGCATGGCGGCTACGGCACCACCATTCCGTCGAAGTTCATCAGTGATGACGGCCGCGATCTGTGGTTGCAGTCGAACTGGTTCTGGCGGGCGTCGACGTTCGAGGGCCGCACCTACCACTACGCGCTGCGCCGGCTGCGGTTGGAGCCCGCGTCGTGGGTGGTCGGTGCCCGGCCGAGGGCCCAGCCGCCCGACGGTACCAACCTGGCCACGCCCGGCATGGGAGCACATCCAGTGGCGACGGCATGCCGGTCCGGCCGGCTGGAGGTGCTCAACGACGGCCGCACCGACGTGGGCGAGGACAGCTGGAACGGTACCGCCAAGCTGGTTGACCACTGGGGATACACGTGGGCGCGGCCATTGCGCATGAACGAGCTGGTCTACGTCAGCGGGCCGTACGACGCCAACGGTGGATGGTTCGCGCGGCCGCCTCGGGTCGAGGTCAGGGTGGACGGGAGATGGATCGACCCGGGTGCTCGGATCGGCCCGGAGTATCCGCCGGACTCGCGGGCGACGGGTGGGCGGGAGTACGTGTTCGAGTTCGCCACGGTGCAGGCGGATGGTATTCGGCTGGTGGGGGCACCCGGTGGCTTCGACTCCTACTCGGCCATCAGCGAGCTTGCGGTTTTTCACCGTGGCCGGCCGTCGGCGATGCACGCCGTCGCGAGCCGTGGCGGCCGGGACCTTTGACAGGACAGCGGTGGACCCCTACATTCGAGAAATCGATTACTGCGCAAGGAGGAACACGTGACGGGTACCCGCTACGGAAGCTACGGAAGCAGCCTCCGAGACCTTCCCCGGCTCCGCACCACCCGCCGTCGCCGCGAGTCCAGCTGGGACCGCACCGGTGGCAACCAGGACTTCGTCACCGTCCATCCGGGGGAGACGGCGACCCTCGCCGACCTCTCCGGCGCCGGCTCGATCAACCACATCTGGATGACGGTGGCCGACATGGCCGGCGCACACCCCGAGAACCTCGACAATGATTACCTGCGCAAGCTTGTCCTGCGGGTGTACTGGGACGGCGCCGAGCGGCCCAGCGTCCTCGTGCCCCTGGGTGACTTCTTCGGCGTCGGACACGCCCGCACCACCAACTTCGTCTCCGCGCCGCTGCAGATGAGCCCGCAGGACGGCAAGGGCTTCAACTCGTTCTTCCACATGCCCTTCGCCGACGGCGCCAGGTTCGAGCTGACCAGCGAGTGCACCGAAGCCCAGATGCGGTTCTACTACTACATCGACTACGACGCGTTCGACGAGTTGGAGGACGGCCTCGGCCGGTTCCACGCCTCGTGGAACCGGCAGTGCCCCACCGACGGAGTCGACGAGACAGGTATGTCCAACGCCGAGTTCGAGTTCGGCGGGCACAACCTCACCGGCGACGGCAACTACGTCATCCTCGACACCGAAGGCCGTGGGCACTACGTCGGGTGTGTCCTCAACATCACCAACCTGCGGCACACCCAGGAGTGGAACTGGTACGGCGAGGGCGACGACATGATCTTCGTCGACGGTGAGCCGTTCCCGCCGTCGCTGCACGGCACCGGCACCGAGGACTACTTCAACACCGCGTGGTGCCCGAGCCAGACCTACCACGCGCCGTACCACGGCCTCACGCTGCCGGGTGGCCCCAACTGGAGTGGGCAGATCTCGACGTACCGGTTCCACGTCGAGGACCCGGTCACCTTCACGACCTCGATCAAGGTGACGATCGAACACGGGCACAACAACCACCGCAGCGACGACCTCTCGTCGGTCGCCTACTGGTACCAGGAGCACGTGAGTACGGCGTTGACCCTGCCGCCGGTCGACCAGCGCATTCCGAGGATTGGGTGATGGGTGCACCCGGACCGGGCCGGACCCGTTCCAGCGCCCGGGTCGCCTCCGGCGCGGTGTCCGTGGCCGGTGCGGTGTCGTTGGTGGTGTCGGGCTGTTCGTCCGGGGACGACGGCCGGGTGAGCTGGGGTGATCACGGACAGGTGGTGGACATCGGCGACGGCACCGACGTCGCGTCGTCGTTCATCCTGACCGGCGTTGGCGAGGCGACGCAGGTGGCGAAGCTGACCGGGCCGGAGGCGATCAACGATACGGAACCGGTCGCCGTCGCCGGGACCGATCTCGGATCGATGTTCGACGCCGGCGGGCGGACGTATGTCGTCTTCGGCGACACTTTCGGCGTCCGCGCCCCGGACTCCTACGGGGGTCAGGGCAGCAACTGGCGCTCCAACGTCATGGCGTACACCACCGACACCGACCCTTCGGACGGCATCAGCTTCGACGGGTGGATCACCGACGAGTACGGGCTGGCCGCGGAGATCGTCCCCGGACTACACGAACCCAACGGCGCGGGTGAGGTAACGAAGATCCCGACCCACGGGTTCGCCGTCGACGACGCGATGTATCTCAACTACATGTCGGTGCACCACTGGGGTGATCCCGGGGTCTGGGACGCGAACTACGCCGGGCTGGCCCGGTCCACCGACGACGGCGAGACGTGGGACGTGTTGGACGAACCCCAATGGCCCGGAGAATCGAACTTCATCCAGGTCTCGGCCGCGCACGTGCGCGAGGGCGGTGAGGAGTTCGTCTACTTCTGGTCCATTCCCGCAGGCCGGTTCGGCGGCGCGCAGCTGATGAAGGTCCCCGCGAACCGCGACGCCGTGGAGGACCTCGACGCGTACCGCTACTTCGCCGGAACCAACGGTGACGGTACGCCGATCTGGGTCGATGACCTGGAGCAGGCGGTCACCATCGTCGACGACACCGTGGGCGAGCTGTCGGTGATGTACAACGAGCAGCTGGACCGCTGGCTGATGACCTACTCGACGGACGGCAACGCGGTGATCCGCGAGGGCCTGTCGCCGTGGGGGCCGTGGTCGGAGGCGTTCGTCATGACCACTCAGGCGGAGAATCCCGGGTTGTACTCGCCGTACCTCCACCCGAAATACGTCTCCGACGACGGCCGCACCATCTACTTCATGCTCTCGCTCTGGGGGCCGTACAACGTCTTCTGGTTCACCGCCGACCTGGACGTCGCGGAGACACGACACTAGTCCGGCGGCGCGCAGACCTATTCCCGCGGGGCGGTCAGCCGCCCGGCACAACCGGATGGCGAGGAGGGTGTGGATGACCGTTATAACTGGCCGCGGGCGGCGCGCGCCTGGAGCCGGGGTGCGCCGCCAGGACAACCGGCTGGCCTACCTCATGCTGGCACCGCTGGTAATCCTGCTCGGCATCTTCGTGATCTGGCCGCTGATCTATGCCGGGTACCTCAGCTTCTTCAACTGGAGTTTCTATCAGGCGTCGGAGTTCGTCGGCTGGCGGAACTTCTCCAACGTGTTGACCGACCGGCAGTTCGTCGAGTCGATCCTGCGTGGTTTGCGCTTCGCGCTGATGGTGGTGCCGTCGATCCTGGTGATCGCGTTCCTGTTCGCCAGCCTCGTCAAGACCATGGGGCGCAGGGCCGCGACCCTGCTCAAGGTCAGTATCTACATCCCGACGGTGATCTCCGGGGTGATCGCGTCGATCATCTTCGTGTTGATCTACGACTACTCCGGTGGCATCGCCAACTGGGTGGTCGGATGGTTCGGCATCGAGGCGCAGGCGTGGATCGGTGATGTGCGGTTGGCGTTGCCGGCCATCGCCGTCCCGGCCATCTGGATGGGCCTGGGGATCAGTGCGCTGATCATGCTGGCCGGGTTGCTGGACATTCCGGAGAGCTACTACGAGGCGGCCGAACTCGAGGGCGCGAACTGGTTCCAGCGCACCTGGTACATCACCCTGCCGCTGATGAAGAACATCTTCCTGTACCTGCTCATCGCCGGCTTCACGCTGGCGATCCAGCAGTTCGAGCTGCCGCTGATCATGACCGACGGCGGGCCGCTGGACTCGACCCTCCTGCCCAACCTCTTCATCTTCAACCACTTCCGCGACGACCTGTTCGTTGGTTATTCGATCGCCGCCGCGCTCCTCTTGTTCCTGGTGCTCGGGTCGATCTCGGCGCTGATCTTCAAGGCACTCAACTCCGAGAAGGCGGTGGACGGCTAATGGCCATTACGCAGCGGATGTCGGCCCGGCCGGCGGCCGGTCGGGTGGTGAGCAGGCCAGCCCTGGACCCGCCGCGGAGTCGCCGGTCGGTTCGAGGGGCGGCCTCCCGGGGCGTCGCGGGCCTGGTGTTCGTGCTGGCCGCGCTGTTCCCGCTGGCCTGGATGGCGATCGCCGGGTTCAAGGCCAAAACCGAGGTGGTCCGCACCCCGTTCCAGTTCTTCCCCGAGGTGTGGCTCTGGGAGAACTACGCGCAGATCCTCGACGACCCCGCGTTCGTGCGGACCATGCTCGTCACGTTCGGCGGTGCCGTGTTGTTCGCCACGCTGAGCCTGACCGTCAACTCGATGGGTGCCTACGTGTTCGCCCGGCTGGAGTTCGCCTTCAAACGGACGCTGTGGGCGCTGGTCATCACGACGATGTTCATCCCGGGGATGGCGATCCTGCTGACCAGCTTCATCGTCGTGACGAAGCTGCGGATGCTGGACACCTTGGCCGTCCTGGTGCTGCCCGCGGCGGCGTCGGCGGCGCACGTGTTCTTCCTCCGCCAGTTCTACCTGGGGATTCCACTGGCGTTGGAGGAGGCGGCGTTGATCGACGGGGCCAGCCGGTGGCAGATCTACCGATACATCTTCCTGCCGATGAGCAAACCGGTGTTCGTCGTCGTCGGGATGACGAGTTTCCTGGCGTTCTGGAACTCGTACGTGTGGCCCATCATGACGATCACCAGCCCGGATCTGTATCAGGTGCAGCAGTACCTGGCGACGTTCCGGTCCGAGCGATCCACCGAGTTGGGCCTGCTGATGGCCGGGTCGACGTTGGCGGCGCTGCCGGTAATCATCCTGTTCCTGTTCTTCCAGCGGTACATCATCGGCGGCATCCGGATCTCCGGCCTGAAGTAACCCCGCCCCATTTCACCGAGCAGCGTGGGGAAGAGTCCGACATCGTGGTGGCCACCGCCACCGATATGTCGGTTCCTTCGGCGACGAGTCCTCCACGATCCACTGGCGGATCCACGGTCTGAGCGTCACCATATGAGGGTGTTCCGTCTGCTCGGGCTGCTCGGGGGACTAGCCGCCGTCACGGACCTGGGAACGGGCGCCGCACCGGACGAGTCGCTGCGGCGCTGCGTCGTGGCGGCCCGGCTGGCCCGGGAGGCAGGCTGTGCCGACGAGGGGGTCCGTGAGGTCGTCTACGTCTCGTTGCTCCAGCACCTCGGCTGTACGGCCTACGCCCATGAGCTGGCTCGCGTCTGGGGTGACGACGTCGCGGCCAACCGGTTCGCTTTCGTGATGAACGCCGCCGACCCGCGCGATCTGGTCCGGGTCTGGGTGCCGGGTATGGCCGCGGCGACGGGGTGGTCGCGGGCGCACATGTTCGCCGCCACCGTCCGGTCCGTGCGGCGGGTCGACGCCAACGCGCCGGCGGCCACCTGCGACGTCGCCCGTGAAGCGGCGCGCCGGCTCGGTCTTCCGCCGTCGGTTCAGAACGGCCTCGGCCACACGGTGTCGATGTGGAACGGCAAGGGTTACCCGAAGGTAGCTGGCCCGGACATCCCCTTGAGCACCCGGATCATGCACGTCGCGTCGGTGGCCGTGCTGTTCCTGATGTACGACGGAGTAGACAGGGCCTTGGCCGAAGTGCGACGTCGAAGTGGCAGCTCATTGGATCCGCACCTGGCCGAACTCGTTCTGTCGCGCGGGGTGGACGGACTAGCCGACGTCGCGGCCGTCGACGCCTACCAGGCCGTCCTCGACAGCGAACCCGACCCGGTGTTCATGGTTGATGAGCCAGACCTCGAATCCGTGGCCCGGACGTTCGGCGATCTTGCCGACCTGAAGAGCCCGTGGCTACAAGGACACTCGTCCGCCGTCGGGGAGTTGGCCGGGGCCGCCGCCGCGGTTCTCGGCCTCGGCGACGGTGTCCGCGACGTTCGGGTCGCCGGCTATCTACACGACATCGGCCGGGTGGCTGTGTCGAGCCAGATCTGGGACAAGACCGAGCCGCTCAGCCTGACCGAAGCTGATCAGGCCCGGCTCCACCCCTATCACGGTGAACGTGTCCTGGCGCGGGTGCCGATGCTGGCGGCCGCCGCATCCTTGGTCGGACAGCACCACGAACGGTGTGACGGCAGCGGCTACCACCGGGGTCTCACCGGAGATCGGATGACCATGGCCGCACGGGTCCTCGCCGCTGCCGACGCGTACCAGACCGCGGTCGAGGAGCGGCCCCGCGCGGCGGCTATACCCGCGGCCGAAGCGGCGCGGTCGCTCAGAGACGAGGCGCGCGCCGGATGCCTCGATGGCGACGCGGTGCAAGCCGTGCTGGAGGCGGCCGGGCACGAGCGTCGGTCTCGTCGGGTCCGCCCGGCCGGCTTAACCGATCGGCAGGTCGAGGTGCTGCGCCTGGTTACCCACGGACTGTCGAACCGGGAGATCGCCGAGCGCCTGGTGATCTCCCGGCGCACCGCCGAGAACCATGTGCAGGACGTCTACACCAAAATCGGCGTGTCGACCCGGGCGGCCGCGGCGATGTTCGCCATGGAGCACGGCTTGGCGGGAACGTCGTCGTAAGAGGCCTCTAAATAGGTAGGTCTACTCAGGTGCCGGCACCGGGACACGGCGGAACCTGTGGGTATGGCTACCTCGACCACCTCCTCGCGGCGTCCCGTCGGTTCGGCGCCGGAGCGTCTGTTCACTCCGGCGTTCGTCGGGCTGACCGTCGCCGACCTCGCGTATTTCACCGCTATCGGCATGTCTTTCCTGCTGCTGCCGCATTACGTCACCGGCCCGGTCGGATCCGGCACCGCCGGTGCCGGCATCGCGTTCGGTGCGTTCGCGGTCACCGCGCTCGCCTTGCGCCCGGTGGCCGGCCGGCTCACCGACACCGTCGGCCGGCGACCCCTGTTGGTTGCGGGTGCCGCCCTGTGTGCCATCTGTATGGTCGCCACCGCACACGTCGACACGCTGGCGGCGGTCGTGGCGATCCGGCTTCTTCTCGGCGTCGCCGAGGCCGCGTTCTTCGTCGCGTCGTTCGCGGCGGTGGCCGACCTGGCACCACCCAGCCGCGTCGGTGAAGCACTGAGCTACAACTCGCTGGGGCTTTACCTCGGCATCGCGGGCGGTCCGCTGCTGGGCGAGTTCGTTATGGGCAGATGGGGATTCACCACGGCCTGGCACGCCGCCGCCGGGCTGGCCCTGTTCGCGGTGGTGGCGGCCCTCTACGTCGGCGAGACTCGGGTCGGGCAGCCGGTCCCGGGGCATCGGCCCCGACTCATCCACGTGAAGGCGCTGCCGCCGGCCTTGGGGTTCTTCGCCTCCGTGGTGGCCATGGGGGTCTTTCTGGCGTTCGCCGCGCTGCACGCCGACGACGTGGGAATGGCCCGAACGGGCACGCCGCTGATCGTCTACGGTGGTGTCGTCGTGGTGAGCCGGATCGCCTTCGCGCGGGTCCACGACCGCTTCCCGCCGCTCATCCTCGGGGCCGCCGCGCTGGTGACGATCGCCTCCGGCCTGATGGTGATCGCCCTCTGGGCGGCCCCGGCGGGGGTTGTTCTAGGAGCGGTCTTGTTGGCGCTTGGTGTCACCTTCAGCACGCCGGCGTTCTTCGCCGCGATCTTCGCCACGGCCGAGCCGTCCGAACGTGGTGCCGCGTCGGGCACCGCCAGTGTCTTCCTCGACCTTGGTATCGGTGGTGGTCCGATCCTCTTAGGGTTCGTCGCCACGGCGATGGGACTTCCCTGGGCGTTCGGGGTGGCCGCGGTTGTCGCGCTGGCCGGGGGTGCGTGGACCCTGTCACTACGCACCCCCGGCCATAACCAGCGGCGCGAAGAGTCGCCGGTGGTTCGTCCGAGGCGCGTCGTCGGATGAGGATCAGAAGCCGCGCGTCCCGGTCAGCCGGATTCGGATGGGAACGTGATACGTGGCTGCGAACTGCGCGACGCTGCCGACCACCGTCACCATGTCGTCGTCGTATTTGGCCAGGTACTCGGGGTGATCGTCCGGCGAGGGGAGGTCGTCGGCGCGTTCGGCGGTCCCGCGTATCACGACGATGTCGCCGCCGCTGGGAGTGCCGTTGAAATGCAACGACACGGTGGGGCGGGCCGCGATGTGGGTGAGCCGGTGAGCGTCCGGGGGAGTGTAGATGACGATGGTGTCGTCGCCGCTCCACACGAACCACAACGGGTTGGGTTGCGGGGTGCCGTCGCGGCCGACCGTCGTGAGCCAGATGATCCGCTCGTTGCGTAGCCGTTCACGTACCCGTTGGCCGAACGGCGTCGCTTCGTCGGGCAGTACATCAGTAGTCGACATGGTGGTGTCAACCATCCGAGGTGCCGACGTCATCCTCTCCTACAGATTCAGGACGACGTGCGTTTGGTGGCCTTCGTCGCGGACGCCTGATGCCCGTTGCGGCGGGCGTTGAACACGGTTTCCCGGGCGCGTTCGACGCCGATGGCGATGGCCCCGCGGACCACCGCCTCGCGGCCCAGGTCACCAGTGGTCATCGTGGGACGCAGGGGAGTGAGCTGCGCGAGAGCGGCGGTCATTTCGGGTTCCAGTAGGTCCAGGTTCTGCCCGACACCACCGCCGACGACGATCAGCTCCGGATCGAGGAACGCGAGAATACCCGCGACCAGCTGGGCGAGCTTCGTCGCCTCGGCCCGCACTGCGTCGAGGGCTCTCGGATCGCCCTGCCGGGCGGCGGTGAAGACCTGTTCGGCGGTGATGGGTGAGGTCATTCCGGCCGACACCGCACGGCGCACGACGGCGTCGGCGGCGAGAGCCTCTTCGAGTTTGCCGCGTTGTGGATTCTCGGCAGGTGCCGTCGTGGGTTCGTCGCCGATCGGTAGGTAACCCACCTCACCGGCGGCCCCGGTGAAGCCGCGATACAGCTGGCCATCCAGGACGAGCCCGAGCCCGAGGCCGGTGCCAATCGTCAGGTAGACGAATTGTTGGACACCCCTGGCCGCGCCGTAGGTGAGTTCGCCCAGCGCCGCGAGGTTCGCGTCGTTGTCGATGGTCAGATTGGTGCCCAGCTTCTCGGTTAGTGCGTCGGCGAGTCCGGCGCGCTGCCAGCCGGGGAGGTTGGCGGCGTACATGACGCGGCGGTGCTGCGGGTCATAGACACCGGGCGACCCGATGACGGTGTGGGTGACCGCGGACGGCTGCTGGCCGGCCTCGGCCGTGACGTCGGCGACCGCCTGGCTGACCCGTTCGACCAGCGCGCGTGCACTGCGGGCGGTGTTGCGTACGTCGAGCCTGCTGAGCTGGTTGCCGGCGAGGTCGGTGGCCAGGAGCCGCAGCCAGTCATGGCCGATGTCGACGCCTACCACGGTGCCGATGGTGGGGTTGGCCTCGTACTGCATGGCGGGGCGTCCTTGGGGGACCTCCGACCGGCCGCACGGGCGCACCAGACCGGACTTCTCCATGTCGGCCAGAGCGGCGAAGACGGTGGGTTGCGACAGGCCGCAGTCGCGGGCGAGCTCTGGGCGGGTGGCCGGGCCGTGAACGAAGAGCCGATCCAGGAGGAGCCGTTGGTTCATCTCGCGGAGCAGGGACGGCGCGACCGCTGCTGAGCGTGGACCGGGCGGCCGCTTGGAGGAGTCCATGAGACCGATCATAACGACCGAATGCTTGACACTTAGGAGTCTTTAATAAAGAATCCTAAAAATGTTCATCGAAGCACCAGCGGTTGAGCTCGACGGCGACGCGGCAGTGATCGCGGTCGACATCGGCGGCACCAAGATCGACGTCGCCTTGGCGGCGGCGACGGGGGCGGTGCTCGACCGGGTCCGGTTCCCGACCTTCGCCGAACAGGGCCCCGCGCAGGCACTCGACCGCATCGCGGCGGCGGTAGCCCGGTTGTCCGGGCCGGTAGCCACCGAGCATGGTCGTTCGGTCGTCGCCTACGCCGCCGTCAGCCCCGGGGTGGTCCGATCCGACGGCATCCTCTTCGCGCCCAACCTGCCCGGGTGGGAACGGCTGGCCCTGGCGGACAGCCTTCGGGCCGAACTTGCCGTGGCGGATGTCGTCGTAGCCAACGACGTCCGCGCCGGCGCCCTTGCCGAGCTGCGTTTTGGTGCGTTGCGGGGCAGCGATCCAGGTGTCTACATCAGTCTGGGCACCGGCGTCGCCGCCGCGTTGACCATCGGCGGGCAGGTGGTAGCCGGCGCCCATCAGGCAGCAGGAGAGATCGGCTACCTGACCCGTAGCACCACGGATCCGGCAGTGCTGCACAACGGGCACGCCGCCTTCGAGGAAATGGTGAGCGGCAAGGCCATCGGTGCGGCGGCGGGTCGGTTTCTCGGCGTAGACCTCGATGCCGCGGCAGTGCTGGCCAGCTCAGACGTATCCGCGCAACACGTCGTACACCAGGCATTGGGCGAGTTGGCCACCGCCATCGCCAACATCGCGGTGCTCGTCGACCCCGAACGGGTCGTGATAGGCGGGGGCATGATGGCGCACGCCGACGTGATCCTGCCGATCGTGTCCCACCACGTCCGCCAGGCCGTGCCGTTTCCGCCCGACGTCCTACCCGCCACGTTCACCGAAGACGCATCGTTGCACGGCGCCGTCGCACTGGCGCTGGATTCAGCCCGAACTCACGTTTCCCGCGAAACCATCTGAAGGGAGTCCTCATGCCGCGCAGAACGCTGGCCGGTGCGGCCACCGGCATGTGCCTGATCCTGGCACTCGCAGCATGTAGCACCGGCGCTGGCGACACCGCCAGTACCGCCGACGAGTCGCCCGGCTCCACCACCTCGGGCAACGTCATCCTCGACCGCGAGGTCAACGACACGGAGGGACCGAACGGCGAGGCGGCCACGCCGGTCGCCGACCTGACGTTCACCGACGACGAGGTGGCCGAGCTCCGAGCTGGCGACTACAAGGCGGCGATGCTCTGGCACACGTCGTCAGCGTTCGTGGCCGCCGTCCAGGCCGGTGCGCAGGCCGAGTTCGAGCGGCTCGGCATCGACGTCATCGCCACGGCGGACGCCAAGTTCGACGCCGGAACCCAGGCGGATCAAGTCCAGACGACGATGGTGCGCAAGCCGGACGTCATACTCAGCCTCCCCGTCGATCCGACGACGGCGGCGACGGCGTTCCGCGCGGCTGTGGACAACGGCACCGAGTTGATCTTCCTCTCCAACGTCCCGGAGGGCTTCACCCGGGGCGAGCACTACACCTCGATCGTCACCGACGACCTGGTCGAGATGGGCCGCCAGGCGGCGGTGGCCCTCGGCGACGCCCTGGGCGGGACGGGGGAGGTCGGGATCATGTACTACGAGGCCGAGTACTACGTGACCAACCAGCGCGACGCCGCCTTCAAACAGACCCTGCTGGCGGAGTTCCCCGACATCGAGATCGTCGCCGAGCAGGGCTTCACCGACCCCAACACGGCCGAGAGCATCGCCAGTGCGATGTTGACCCAGAACCCCGGGCTGGACGGGCTTTACACCAGCTGGGCCGAACCAGCGCAGGGGGCGCTGGCCGCGCTGCGCACCGCGGGCAACACCACGACCAAGATCGTCACCTTGGATCTGGACGACACTGTCGCCGTCGACATGCTCGGTGGTGGCCAGACGCTGGCGATCGTCGCCGACGAGGCCTGGAACCTGGGGAAAGGGATGGCGGCCGCGGCCGGCTACGCGTTGCTGGGCAAGGAAGCTCCGGCCTTCGCCATCACCGGCGTGCTCACGGTGACCAAGGAGAACGTCGAGCAGGGTTACCGCGACTCCCTGAACAGCGACCTTCCTCCGGCCGTCGCCGACGCCCTGAGCAACTGTGAGGAGTGCGGATGACACCGCTCGCCCGTGCTCCGCACGGTGATGACCGGGAGCGCGTCCGATGACCACAACCACCACGGAGACCGCGGCGCGCCGGCGTACCAGCCTCGGCTCGTACGACTTCCGGCCCTACCTGGTCTACATCGGGTTCGTCTTGATCTTCCTCGTGATGGCGGTGACGCTTCGCGACGAAGGGTTCCTGACGTCGGGCAATCTTCTGCTCATCCTGCAACAGACGGCACCGATCACCGTGATGGCGGTCGGCACGGTTTTCGTCCTCAGCTCGGGTGAGATCGACCTGTCGATCGGCTCGGTGGTGTCGCTGTCCGCACTGGTGTCCGCGGTGCTGCTGCGCGACCACGGGTTCGTCGCCGGTATCGCCGGCGGACTGCTGACCGGCATGACGATCGGACTGATCAACGGTTTGCTGGTGGCGAAGCTGCGGTTGCCGTCGTTCCTCATCACGTTGGGCATGATGGGCCTGGTCACCGGGCTATCGGAACGCATCACCCGGCTTCAGCCGGTGCCGTCGACCAACGAGGTCTTCAACGGACTCTTCGGCGCCGGTAGCCTCGCCGGTGTCTCGACCCTGATTCTCTGGTCCGGTGCGGTGGCCGTCGCAGGACACTGCATCTTCCGGCACACCCGCGCCGGCGCACACGTCCTGGCCACCGGAGACAACGTGGGAGCGGCGCGGGTAGCCGGCGTCAACGTCGACCGGATCAGGATCGGGGTGCTCGTCGCCAGTGGTGCCTGTGCGGCCCTGGCCGGCATGCTCTACACCGGTCGGTTACACGGCGCCACCTACACCCTGGGGTCGGCGGACCTGCTGACCGTCATCGCCGCCGTCATCATCGGGGGGACCCGGTTGAAAGGCGGGGTCGGCACGGTTGTCGGAGCCGTCGTCGGCTCGCTGATCCTGGGACTACTCAACAACGGCCTGATCCTCGCCCAGTTCACCCCGGCTGAGCAGCAGATCGCGCGCGGCCTGATCATTCTCGTCGCGGTGGTCCTGACGCTGCGCGAAAAGAAGACCTGACGACCCCGCCTCCGCCTGGAAGGTACCGATCCCGTGTTCCTCGACCTGCTCCGACGGCGCAACCCGGCGCTGATCGACGCCGCTATCGTGCTGCACCAACAGGGTGAGCTGCCGGCCAACACCTATGTGTTCGATCTCGACGCGGTGACCGCGAATGCCGCCGCGATCGCCGCCGAGGCTAGCCGGCTGGGCCTGACCCCACTGGCCATGACCAAACAGTTCGGCCGCAACCCGGACGTCTGCCGGGCGGTGCTGGCCGGTGGTATCGAGGCCAGTGTGGCCGTCGACATGGCCTGTGCGCGCGCCACCACGCGGGCCGGGATGCGTCTGGGCCACCTCGGGCATCTGGTTCAGGTTCCGGCCGCCGAGGCCGGCGAGGCGGCCGCTCTCGCACCAGATCACTGGACCGTCTTCAGCCACGAGAAGGCCCGCGGCGCTGCCGCTGCGGCGGCCGCCATCGGGGGAGACCAGGCATTCCTGGCGCGGATCCACGATCCGGCGGACCAGTTCTACCCGGGCCATGAGGGCGGATTCCCCGCGGCGGAGATCCGGGCCGTCGCCGACGCGCTCAACTCGTTCGATGGAGGCCACTTCGCCGGCATCACCACATTCCCGGCCCTGCTGTTCGACCAGCGGTCCGCGGCGGTGGTGCCCACCCACAACTTGGCCACACTGGAACGGGCCGCCGCAGAGCTGGCGGCGGCTGGGTACGGGGATGTCCACGTCAACGCACCGGGAACGACGTCCGCCGCCACCCTGGCCAGGCTGGCCGACAGCGGCGCAACTCACGTCGAGCCAGGACACGGCCTGACCGGGACAACTCCCTTACATGCCCGGCACGACCTCGTCGAGCTCCCGGCCGGCTGTTATCTGTCCGAGGTGAGCCACGTTTACGGCGGCCGAGCGTACTGTTTCGGCGGCGGGATGTACGTCGACCCGGTGTTCCCGGACTACGACGTGCGCGCCGTCGTTGGCCGCGCGCCGGAGGCGACCGACCTGGTTCCGGCCGAACTGCCACCACCGCAGGCGATCGATTACTACGGCCAACTGGACCTCACCAGCCGGCCGGGTGGAGCGGGACGGACGGTGGACGCCGGCGACAGCGTCGTCTTCGGCTTCCGCTTCCAGGCCTTCGTCACCCGGGCCTACACCGCCGGCGTCACCGGCGTGAGCAGCGGCCGCCCGCGGGTGGCGGGGCTCTGGTCAGCGGACGGCACCCCGACCTGGTCGCCCGATCCGGCCGGCGGGAAAGGAGCGCACCAATGACCACCACCGAGTCCACTCGCACCAGTGAGCCTGTGCTGCAACTGGACGGCGTCCGTAAGGAGTTCGGCGGCGTCGTGGCGGTACAGGAATTCAACCTGTCCGTCTACAGCGGCGAGGTCGTCGCGCTCGTTGGGGACAACGGCGCCGGAAAGTCGACCCTGGTCAAACTCGTCGCCGGTGTCCACCGTCCAACGGCTGGGCAGATCCGGATCAGCGGCGAGGAGGTCACCGCCACCGATCCGCGGCAGGTCCGCGAGCTGGGCATCGAGGTCGTCTACCAGGACCTCGCCTTGGCCGATCACCAGCCGGTTTATATGAACCTGTTCCTGGGACGGGAGCTGGTCACCGGCCCGTTCCGCCGGCTGGACAAGAAGCGGATGGCGCGGGAGACCCAAGCGCTGGTGGATGAACTGGACGTGCGGATCCCCTCGGCCAAGGCCATCATCCGCGACCTGTCCGGAGGGCAGCGACAAGGTATCGCCATCAGCCGCGCGACCCAGTGGGCCAAGCAGCTGATCATCATGGATGAACCCACGGCCGCGCTCGGTGTCGCCGAGACCGCGAAAGTAGAGGAGCTGATCGACCGGCTACGGCGGCGCGATCTTGCCATCTTGCTGGTGAGCCACGACCTCGACCAGGTGATGCGGCTCGCCAACCGGATCACCGTGCTCCGCCGTGGTGTCCACGTCGGGACCCGGATGACGGAGCAGACCGACAAGAACGAGATCGTATCCATGATCACCGGTCTGCAGGCGGCGGACGAACGAGCATGAACGGAGCGTCAAGATGGCCCACGTGCAGACCGTCCTCGGTCCCGTCGCGACGAGTGAGCTTGGTGGGATCATGCACCATGAGCACCTGTTGTCGCTGACCCCCGGTCCGTGGCTGTCCGGTGGGCCGCCCGCCCGGGCGCGATCCGACGCCCCGACCCCGGACGGCGCTGACATGCGCGCCCGCGACGAGGCGCAGGTGGAGGTTGCGGTCGCGGCACTAGGCGGGCTGGCGGAGTTGGGGATCGGCACCGTCGTCGATCTCAGCCCCTACGGTGTGGTCGGACGGGATACACACGGCGGGAACGTGGCGTTGCTGCAGGAGATCTCCCGGCGCAGCGGTGTCCACGTCGTCGCCGGGACGGCGGTCTACCTGGAGCCGTACAGTCCGGACTGGGCCATCGAGGCGACCCTCGACGAGATGGCCGAACGTTTCGTCGCCGACGTGATCGACGGCATCGGTGATACCACCGTCAAAGCCGGCATCCTGGGTGAGCAGGCGACCGGGCTGGGCGTCATCACCGCGCATGAGGAGAAGTGCCTGCGCGCGGCCGCTCGTGCGCAGCGCGAGACCGGGCTGGCGCTGATCACTCACACAACACACGGGACGATGGCTCTGGAGCAGGTCGAGATCCTGGCCGAGGAAGGAGCCGACCTCAGCCGGGTGGTGATCGGGCACATGGATACCCAGGCGGACGCCGGTTATGATCGCGCTGTGCTCGACACCGGGGTCAACATCGCCTTCGACACCATCGGCAAGCAGTTCTGGGACTTCGTCGTCGAACCACTGCCCGACGATCTTCCCGAAGGTGAATTCACCAAGCAGGCGTACTTCCGCTCCGACCACAGCCGAGCGCGCCGGATCGCTGCGCTCGTGGCGGATGGGTACCGAGATCGCCTCCTGCTCGCGCAGGACATGACGGGTGTCGAGGTCTATCTGAACTCCACCACCCACGGTGAGTGGGGTTACAGCTACCTCGGCGCGGCTTTCGCCGATCTGCTGCGGCAGCACGGCGTGACGGACGCGGATATGACGACGATGCTCCAGCACAACCCGGCCCGGCTGCTCACCCAGATGTCCGGGTGAGCACGGTCCGGGTGAGCACGGTCCGGGTGCGTGCGTGGGCACGCCGCGGCGGGCGTCGGGGCGTGCTGCGGTGGGCGCCATAAGGAGGCTTGTGGTGGCTATGGCGACAGTGCGCTTCCTTGTGGCGCGCGGGGCGGGCAGGAAGGATCCTTGTGGCGGCGCCGGGACGCGTCATCAGCCGTTCGTCGATTCGACATCCGTGATCCATTGACGGCGACTAAATCGATTGAGTACGTTCACGAACATCGGCGGCCCGACGTCATCCTTCCCCGAACGGCGCCGCCGGAGAGGAGCACACAATGCCCTTCAGCCGACCAGTCCATGCCGTCATCGCGGGTGCCGCGGTGATCGCACTGGCCGCACCACTGGCAAATACCGGCACCGACCCGGCCAGCGCCGCCGTCACATCGAAGCAGGCGTCATCCAGCGGGGCAGCGATGGACGTACGTCCTATCGTCTTCGCTCACCGCGGCGCCTCCGGCTACCGCCCCGAGCACACTCTGGAGGCCTACGAATTCGCGATCCAGATGGGATCCGACGGTATCGAACCCGACCTCGTGTCCACCAAGGACGGTGTGCTGGTCGCTCGGCACGAACCATGGCTGGGGCACACTACCGACGTGTCGGAGCGCCCCGAGTTCGCCGACCGGCAGACCACGAAGACCGTCAGCGGACGGCTCATCCAGGACGAGTGGTTTGCCGAAGACTTCACCCTCGCCGAGTTGAAGACGTTGCGTGCGGTGGAGCCGCTGCAGGACATCCGCCAGCACAACACCATTTATGACGGCCGCTTCGAGATCGCGACGTTCCAGGAGATCATCGACCTGGCCAAGCGGGCGAGCCGGGGTGGGCGACAGATCGGCGTGTTCCCGGAGACCAAACACCCGACGTACTTCAGGTCGATCGGCCTGCCGCTCGAAGAGCCGCTCATCCAGGCGATCAAGCGCAACGGACTGAATCGGGCCAACGGGCCGGTGCTCGTCCAGTCGTTCGAGCCGACGAGTCTGCGTATTCTCGACGATGCCCTAAAGGTGCCGGTGGTGCAGGCCATCACCACATCGGGTGCACCGTATGACACGATCGCCAACGGCGAAGGTCCCACCTACGCCGACATGGTCACACCGGACGGCCTGCGCGAGATCGCCACCTACGCCGACTGGATCGGGCCGAACAAGAACCTGGTCATTCCGCGGACCAGCGACGGCACCCTCGGCGAACCCACGTCGCTGGTGGCCGATGCCAAAGCGGCAGGTCTGGACGTCATGGCGTGGACGTTCCGCAACGAGAACCAGTACCTGCCCACCGATCTGCGCTGGGGCGACAACCCCGGCGACTACGGTGATGCGTTCGCCGAGTTCCAGGCGTTCTTCGAGGCCGGTGTCGAAGGTGTGTGGGCGGACAACCCGGACACCGCCATGATGGCTCGGGACGACTTCCTCAGCGGCCAGCGCCGATAACCCCCTCCCCATGATCATTGGCTTTTGACTACCGGATCCGGTAGTCAAAAGCCAATGATCATGGGAAGGGGGGCGAGCGGGGGCGGGGGTGGTCCCGTCGTGCGAGATGGCCGCGCTGCCCTTAGGCTCTGCTGGTGACCGTAGCCCTCACCGCACGAACTGGATCGGTGGCCCGTCGCCTCCTTCCATCGGCGACCACCCTGGTTGTTGGATGCGTGTTCGCAGCTGTGCTGGCCGCCCTCGTCGCCCCCGGTGCGGCGGCGACGCCGGCCAGCGACGAGCCGCCACCCCACGCCGCGACCGTGGACGAGATGGTCGAGCAGCTGCGCGCCGACCCCGTCCTCGTTCAGCCGTCGATGGGTATGGGCGACACCCGGCTAGCCCATGAGGTGCTGAGCCAGGCCGTAGCGGACGCCGGGGTGCCGGTCTACGTCGTGCTCGCGGAGATGCCGGAGGAACTCGCCAGGATGGAGCGGCCCGCCGAGCAGGTAGCCGTCCTCTTCCGGGAAGCATTGGGCGACGGCATCTACCACGTGGATTTCCTTGAGGGGTCGTCGTATACGGGTGCCTGGGGAGTCCCGGACGAGCTCGATTTCCGCCCCGCGTACATCGCCTTGAGAGCCGCCGAGCAGCGCGCTTCGGGTGAATACCCGCGGCCGTCGGCGCTGTTCGAGGCGGTCCTCGTGGTGCAGGCGGCCGTCACCCCCGGGGCGGAGCTGCCGTCGTCCGTTGTCGACGAATACGCCAGCCAGCCGTGGGCGTTCCTCCCCGAACGCCTCAAACCCATCGCCGACGCCAGAGCCGACCGCTGGGTGGCGACCCTCATCGTGGTGACGGGGGTGCTGGTCGCCGGCCTCATCATCACGGCGGGGATAGCCCGGGCCAAACCGCTCGCGCGGGGCCGCTCGGCAGCGCGGCCTCCCGCCTACGAGGCGGTGCCGGACGGCCTGGACCGCCGGGTCCACAAACGCCTCGGTGGCGTGCGGCGCCGTCGTGACGCGTTGTCTGGTGACGAGCTAACCTCGCCGGCCGGTGAGCGGGCGACGTCGGCGATCGAAGCGGCGGAGCGGGTGATCGACACGGGCGACGAGCTGGACCTCGTCGGAGCCGACGTGCTCACGCGGATCGCGGACCGCGAGATCGACCGGCTGCACGACCCCGAGCGCCGCCGTTACCAGCCATGTTTCATCAATCCACTGCATGGCGAGGCGAGCGACACCGTCCGGCTGGACGGCTCCTCGATCGACGCACCGGTCTGTTCGGCGTGCGGCCGGCGGCAAGGAGCGTTCCTGTCCACCCGTAAGCGGATGCGGGGGTGGGAGCCCTACGTCGACACCTCTACTGTCTGGGCACGCACCGGCTACGGCGCATTGGTGGGAGATCTGACCGAGCAGGTCTTGGCGGATCGGAGCGTGCGCCGATGAGGAAAATGATCATTGGGACGGTGGCCACTCTGGTGTGTGCGGTCCTGGGTGGAGCTGCCGCCTGGGGGGTGATGTCGTCGAACCTTCCGGATGAGACGGCGACGACAGAGCGCGCTCGGACCGCCGCCGACGCGTTGGGGGAGTCCAACGTCTACGTCGACCCCGGTCTTGACGGCGCTTTCACCGACGACGAGTTAGCCCGGATCGAGGCGGCAGCTGCCTCGTCGGACCCGGAGGTGTTCGTGGTGGTCTGGCCGGAGAGCCGGCAGGCCGGTTACCGGTCCAGCAGCGAAGTGCTGCGGCAGATCGGCTTGCGATTGGCTCGGCCCGGGGTGTACTTCCAGGTCAGTCCAGGTAGTGCGTTGGACAGTGTGGATGTCGGGATCGACGGGGAACGCTTCTCCGTCTACGAAACCCCAGACGACGAATGGTCGAGCCGCCGCGAAACGACGCTCCTGCTCGACAAGATCGAGGAAAACGACGGACGTAATTACACACTCGGTGAGAGCACCGAAAGCAGCGACTGGGGAGGTACCGCAGGTGTCGTCTCGGCGGGTCTGCTCCTTGGACTGTTCGGCGGAGGGTTGGTTGGAGGCGTCGGCCTCGCCGGCTGGTTCCTCGCGCGGCGACGGAGGGCGGCACGGTGAGTGATGCTGACGTGTTCGAGCCGGATCCGGCGGTCATCGCGGCTGACCTCGCCGACGACGGGGTCCACGTAGACCCGGCGTTGGACGGTGTGATCACCGATGACCAACTGGCCCAGATCACAGCTCTGGTGGCCGACGCGGACTCACCGATCTTCGTCGTCGCGGTGCCATTGGCGCACGGCGCCGATCTGTCGCCGAACCAGCTTGTCACCCTGGTGAACCGGGAGCTCCAAGAAGACGGGACGTTCTTCGTGTCTCGTGGCTCGGTCGAGTACAACTGGTCGCTGGAGTCCACCAGCTACGGTGTGCGTTCCGACAATTCGGACCTGTTCGCGCGATCGGTGGCGGCCGACCGTTACCCGAGTGACCTCGGCTTGCAGGTGCGCGACACGCTGGAGATCTATACCAGCGGCGAGGCAGAGGCTGTGTACTTCGAGCATTTCCCGGATCGGGCCGAGTCGGGCACGGCGCAGAGCTCCGGGGACGGTGAGCCCACCCAGGTTCTCGGTATGGACGTGCCCGTTGCCATCGGGGTTGCGGCGGTGCTCGTCGCGGTCCTGGTTGGCCTACATCGGCGTCGTCGCCGCCGGCTAGGCGTCCGGCTGAAGCGGAGGGCGTTGCAGCGGATCTCGTCGGCGCAGACTCTGGAATGGCGACGCCGCGCCGAGGCCGAGTGTGCGGCGCTCGGCGAGCGGATCCGGGAGCTGGAGATCGACCAACGCTCGGACAGCACCGCGTGGGGTGCCGCGTTAGACCACTACCAGGCCGCGACCGCCATCCTGGACCGGTCCGAGGAGGCGGCCGACTCGATCGGGGCGATGGTGCTCAGCCGCCGGGGCGACGATGCCCTCGAACACGCCGTGGCCGGTCGGCAGTGGACACCGACGGTTGCCTGCTTCTTCAATCCGTTGCACGGTCCGGCCACCACCACAGCGCCGTGGGAGACGAGTGCGGGAAGCCGGGAGGTGCCGTGCTGCCGCGCGTGTCGCCGCCATATCGGTCGCCGCCGCGAACCCGAGATCCTCGACCTGCCCACCGAGGACACGGTGGTGCACTACATGGACTCCGGCGCGGAGCCGTGGGCGTCGACCGGATTCGGGGCGCTCACACCGGACCTGCTCAACCATCTTCACCACCGCTGACTCCCCGGTTCCCCTTCCCCATGATCATTGGCTTTTGACCACCGAATTCGGTGGTCAAAAGCCAATGATCATGGGGAAGGGGAACCGGGAGCCGACCAGTCACGCTGGAAGGCGCGGAGGAGCGCCGGGTAGACGATCAGATACCGGATGGGTTTGATGGCTGCCATGTAGACCGACCCGAGGGCTCCATTCGGTTTGACCAAGGCCGCCATTTGACCGCGATGTCCGCCAGCACCGTCCGGTACCCAGGAGAGGTGGAGGATGGTGTGGACGGTCTTGTTGGCCAGTTCGGCCGCGTACTCGTTGCCGGTCAGGTACACCGATGCGAACGGGTGGTCGTCGCCGAGATCGGGGCGGGGTGTGGCACTCATGTCGGCCGGCAGCCGGTCGCGCAGGGAGTCGACCCGTGCGGCCGTGCCGGTGCTGGGTTCGTCCCAACCGAACCAGGTGCCGAGCCTCCAGCGCGCGGCCCACAGAGCGCGCACGATCAACGGGGCACCGTCGGGAAAGGACAAGGACGCGAAGTTGGCGATGAGCCGGTGAAAATCGTCCGGTCCCCCGGGGGTGGGCAGTGCCCACACGTCTTCGACCCGGAAGTCGGGGGCGATCTGATGGATGCGCCACGGATGTGTGGTGTGGGCGGTGGCGGGCAGTTTCATGGTTGTGCTCCTCGAGGCGGATGTCAGTGCGGCGGAAGGCCGAGAACGCCGCGAACCGCCCGCTCGGCGAGGTCGATGTCGTGGGGTGCCTGGCCGGCTAGTTCGATGGCGACGGCCTCGAGCGCGGTGAGTAAGGCGTCGGCGGTGGTTCGGGCCGGCGGTCCCTGGGGGATGGAGCCGTCGGTCCGGCCGGCCTCGATGAGGCGTGCACAGTCGGTGACGATGTGATCGATGCTCTCGGCGATGAGTCGGCCGACCGGATGGTCCTGGCTATCGAACTCGATCCGCAGGTTGAGCAGAACGGCGGCGACGTCGCGCCGGCAGTAGATAGCGTGGTTGCGGGCGAGAGCCAGCAGCGCGTCGGCGGGATTGCCGTGATCGGTCAAGACCTGTCCGACCTCGGCCGCCCAGGTCTCCTTCACCCATCCGACAACCGCCAGCACCAGCTCGTCTTTCCCGGCGAACTGGTGATAGAGGGCGCCGCGGGTGTATCCGGCCTGCGTAGCCACGCGCTCGAGTGACAGGTTGGCGTACCCGTGTTGGGCGATGCCCCGCGCGGCGGACTCGAGCAGGGCGTTGCGGCTGCGTATGCGGCGCTCGGCCTGAGTCAGCCGGGTGTGCTGCTGGGTTGTCATGTCGCACTGTCCCAAGAAATAGATACGTACAGATATGTATGTAACTGTAGCACTCGGGTTCCCAATGGTGGTGGGCCGTGGTGGCGTCGCGGGTCGACGCGGGTTCCTGGCATGCCGACGTGCACTCCCGAGGCGGTCGAGGATGGGTGCGCCGCTGGTCAGGGGGTCGGTTGTGGAGCGTCCCTGAGGGCGACGAACTCGTCGGGGCCGAACTCGTCGCCGGGAAACACGCAGAAGCCGGCGCCGGAGCCGGGCCAGGTCGTGGCCGCGGTGAGTGCGTCCCGGAATTGTGGTGAGCCCGGGGAGATTCCCCAGCCGTCTTCGGTGGCGGGACCCTGCACCATGGCGACAACCGGCGCGCCGCCTGGTGTCCCGGTCGTCGTCGCCTTAACGTCCGCACTGACCGAATCCAGCCAGCTCACCGGCCGTTGCAGGGCGGCGTGATAGGTCATGGGCAGGAGTAGGTCGACGATCTCGGCCAGCGCTCGAGTGTCTTGGCCGACGACCTCGCGTCGCAGGCGGTCCGTCGTTGGCACAACGAACGCACCGGTCCAGCGTCCCGCCGCGGCCACCACGTCGCCCAGCCGTCGGCAGGCGTCGTTGACGACGTCGCACCGGAATTCGATCCACTGCTCGGCGAGGTGATCGCGGACGGCCGCGGCGGCCTGAACTGGGTCGCCTGGATCGACGGCGAGGTGCGGGCTGTCGTCGCGCCCGTCGAGGTACGTGTTGAACCGGGCCAGGGTGATCGGGTCGAACGACGATCGCCGCCAGGTGGCTCCCGGGCGTAGTTCCCGCTCCCAGTGACATGGCCAGCGGATGAAGTCGAGGAGTACGCCGTCGGTGTCGGTGTGATCGAGGACGGCGGACAGCTCCGCGGCCAGCGCTTCTAGGTAGCGTTCGCTCGTCGGGATCACGCCGTGATACCAGCGCATCGGCTCGAACACCCGGCCATGGTCGTCCACCGGCCGCAGCTCCGGTGGCACGTCGGAGGGTAGGGCGTGATCGATGAAGCAGCCGAACGAACCTACGAGGCGGATGTTTCTGGCCCGGCACTCCGCGGCGAATCGACCTGTGGATGCCCGCAATTTCGTCACGATCGTGTCGATGCCGGAGTCTGCGAAGGTGTCTAGCCGGTCCATGAGTTCCCGCGCCGACCAGCTCTGCACTCCGACTGGCCGGAGGTAGACCGCTCGCATCTCGCCGATCGTCCCTGGATATTTGGATTTTGCCTCCCGGATCCGGTAGTCAAAAGCCAATGATCATGGGAGGGGTGGGGGTGGGGGAGGTTAGGGGTGGACGACGATGTTGCCAACCTTGCGGCCGCTGTCGACTCGGCGGTGCGCAGTGGTGATGTCGTCGAGGCCATAGACCTGTTCCAGTACTACGGTGAGCTGTCCGCCCGCGACGAGCCCGAGGAGATGTTCGATGTCGGCGACGCGTTCGGGTGCGGTACCGGTGACGACGTTGCCGCGGGCTCGGATCATGTCGGCCAGGCCCGCGACGACGAGCAGCAGCTTCCCTCCAGGCGCGAGTAGCCGTCGGCCGGACTGGATGGTGAGGTTGCCGACGGTGTCGAGGACGACGTCGAATCGGTCGGTGACGGAGGCAAGGTCATGTTGGGTGTAGTCGATGACTCTCGCCGCCCCGAGATCGGCGACGAGATCGGCGTTCGAGGTGCTGGTGACGCCGGTAACCGTCGCGCCGAAGTGGGCGGCCAGTTGGACGGCGTTCGTGCCGATCGCCCCGGAGGCGCCGTTGACCAAGACGGACATGCCGGGCTCGACGGACACCTTGTCGCGGAGGAAGAACAACGCCGTCGTGCCGCCGAACAACAGTCCGGCGGCATCCTCATGGGTGACCGCAGCCGGCTTCCGCGCAAGCTTCGTGGCGGGGACGGTGACGTATTCGGCATGTGCGCCGAGCTTCGTCCCGGTCATGCCGCACACGTCGTCACCAGGGGCGAAGGTGTGCACGCTGGTGCCCGCCGCGGCTACCTGGCCAGAGAATGCGCCGCCGAGAATGGTTCGTCGAGGCCGGAACATGCCGAACATCAGCCGGGCGAATATGGCGAATCCGGTGGGGAAGCGGGCGGCGCGGATGCGTGAGTCGGCGGAGGTCACGGCTGCCGCGGAGACCCGGACCAGCACCTCGTCCTTGCGTGGTGTGGGGTCCGGCAGGTCAACGATACGGATGACGTCGGGGGCGCCGTAGTGGTCCGCGATTGCTGCCCGCACGAGAATCTCCTTACAGGTGTATGGCTATCGAGACAACGGTAGCCTTACATCTGTAAGCTGACAAGGCTCGCACGAGAAAGGATCACGATGCCGAGACGACCAGCGCTCACTCACGACCGCATCATCGAGGCTGCGGTCCGGGTGGCCGACGACGGCGGCCTGACCCAGGTCAGCATGCGCAACGTCGGCAAGGAGCTCGGCGTCGAGGCGATGTCGCTCTATCACCACGTCGCCAACAAGGATGCACTCCTCGACGGCCTCGCGGACTGGGTCTTCACCCAGATCGAGCTGCCCGGGCTGCAACAGCCGTGGCGACCTGCCATGACCGAGCGGGCCGCTTCGGCCCGTCAAGCTTTGGGGCAGCATCCGTGGGCGCTGGGGCTCATCGAATCGCGACGGGCGCCCGGAGCTGCCCTGTTGCGACATCACGACACCATGCTGGGATGTCTGCGGCACAACGGGTTCTCGCCGGCGCTGGCAGTACACGCTTTCTCGGCCGTCGATGCCTACATCTACGGCTTCGTATTGACCGAGTTGAGCCTACCTTTCGATGTGAGTGGCGGTTTCGAGGAGTTCGTCGACGAGGTCCAGCCCACGCTGCCGCGCGATACATACCCACATCTCGTCGAGCTGATCACCGACCACGTTCAAGGGCAGGGGTACTCGTTCGGCGACGAGTTCGAGTACGGGCTCGGGCTGATTCTCGACAGTGTCGAGGTGCGTCTCGCGGATGAGTTGGCGGCCGGTCGGTAGTCGTCATCCACTAACGGCGGCGGCGGGTATTGCCTCACGAAGGGGGGTCCGCTCTAGATACATGCATTCGTGTCTGTATGTTAGACGTGTAGCGATCACCGCGACACGATGCGGCACACGAAGGGAGCCACGGATGGGTACACAGGACAAGGCGGGCCCGGCCGATGCGGACCGCGGCGCCACCCGTTTCGCCGTGCGCCGTCAGCAACCGATCCCCGAGGAGATCAGCAGCCTGTGCACTCTGGCGAAGGTCGACTATGTTGATGTCTTCACGCTCAGCTGGCCGCGTATGAATAGCTGGTCACCCGAACAATGGGCGCGCGCGATGTTGGGCGACGTTCCGGATCGGGCTGAGATCTTCATCTGGCGGGTCCTGCTCCGTCTCCAACTAGCCAGCGGCGTCTCGGCTGATCATGTGGCTGGGTGGGCTATCGCCGACCGCGGTGACGATTGGCTTCGGCTTGAAGCGGAGTCGTGGTTCATACGTTCGCAGCTGGTGGTCCGGGTCGGCGCCGACGACATCTCGCTGGCGACGTTTGTGTATTACGACCGCATCCCGGCCGCGCTGTTGTGGAGGCCGATGTCCGCGGTGCATCGGCGGTTGGCGCCTGGCCTCTTGCTTGGGGCATACCGCACCCTCACCGGAAGGTTGGCAAGCGGGGAGTGAGGCGGCGGGCCTCAGATGCGTCGCGTCATAACGCGGGAGGTGATCGCCAGGCCGATAATCGCCCAGGCGACGAGCACGACGAACGGGAGCAGTGGCGTCCCGCCAGCGGGCACGTCGATGGTGTCGCGGATGGCTTGCGCCATGTATTGGAACGGCAACCAGTCGTGGACCGTTCTGGCCCATTCGGGCAGCCGCTCGGCCGGGTAGTTGACCGGGGCGAACATCAGCGCCGCGATCATGACGATGTTCGTCACCAGCCCGACGAGCACCGGCTTGACGGTGTACGCGATGCAGTACCCCACCGCCACGCTACCGGCGCTGACCAGCGGGACGGCCAGCACTAGCCATGGGCTCATCGATACCTGGAGGTCGAACCGGAGGATGGCGACGAAGAGGGTCGCCACCAAGCCGGGCAGGGCGACCAAGATCCAGATGGTGGCATCGGCGGCGAGCATGGCCAGCCTGGGGACCGGCATCGACCGCTGGTAGTCCAGCAGTCCACGCTCCTTCTGCTGCGCGACGATCTGGGGGGCGAGCACCGTTCCGACGGTGATCAGGGAGACGGTCATGGCTCCGGTCGTCAAGTAGAGCGCGGAGACGGCGTCGATCTCCGGGATCAGCAGTGAGAAACCGATGACGATGCCCGATGCGATCACCGTCTGCAAGGCCAGGAACACGGGAATCTCGGCCCGCATCCGTAGGGCGTTCCACTTCAGCAGGAGCTTGTAGCTATGTAGCCAGGAGCGCATCGTCACTCTCGTCCACGTTGTCGTCGGGAGACCCGACGAGGCGTATATAGATGTCTTCGAGGCTGACCGGATTGAACGAGAACTCGTCGATCCGGCCGGTTTGCTGGTGGCGCTGCGCCCATTGCAGTGCCGTCGCGCAGTCGTCGGCGGCGACGGGGGCGATCATCCGCCGGCCGATCGCGACGGCGGAGCGGGCGTTGTCGAACTCGTGCGCCAGGTCTTGTGCCACGGCGTGGCTGATCGCGGCCGCCTCGAGGCGGAGTTGGTGAGCGTGTTCACCGCGCAGTTCGGTCGGGGTGCCGTGGACCACCACTCTTCCGTGGTCGAGGATCGCCAACCGGTCGACGGTGCGTTCGGCTTCGATGACGTTGTGGGTGACCAAGAGGACCGCACATCCCTGGTCGGCCAGTTCGCGCACCTGCGCCCAGAGCAGGCGGCGACGGACGGGGTCGACGTCGTTGGTTGGTTCGTCGAACATCGCCAGCCGGCCAGGTTCGGCGGCGGCCATGGCGAAGGCCGTCAGACGTTGTACTCCGCCGGACAGCTTCTCGCCTTTGGTGTCGGCCCACGGCTCGATGTCGAGTGCGGCCATCAGGTCGGCAGTGCGCCGACGTGCGTCTCGGCGGCTGGCGCCGCGGATCCGGGCCATCAGCTCGATGGCCTCTTTTGGTGTGACGCCGTCCAGAGGTGCTTGAGACTGTGGCTGCATCGCGCACATCTTGCGGGCATACGCTGGGTCGGCGACGGCGTCCCGACCGTTGAGGGTGATTTTTCCTTCGGTGGGTTTGGCCAGGCCGACCACCTGGTTGAGCAGGGTAGTTTTGCCGGCCCCGTTGTGCCCTAGTAGGCCGTAGACGTCGCCGGCGGAGATGGTCAGCGAGACATGATCATTAGCCCAGACCTTCTTGTGATAGATCTTCGTGACGTTCTCGACGTCCAGAACGGGTGCGGCGCTCATCTGTCCTCCGTGTTCCTGGGGGTGACCCGTTCTGGGTGGTCCGGGTCCGGGCCCGGTGAGTGAACCGGCTGGTGGGGGATGAGCCAGGTGACGAGTCGTACGTGCCGGGCGCCGGCGGGACGGGTGGCCGGATCGAGCCGATCAGCCTGGGGGATCGAGTGCCGAGCGAGAAGTTCTTTGAACTCGGTCTGGAAGGCTGCCATCTCGTCTGCCGTCAACCAGGCGTGACTGTTGAGGGCGAAACTCGCGTCCCGCCATTGCTCCGGTTCGTCTCGCCGGGTGCTCTGCCAGGCGCGGAGGACGGCGATCTCCCGGCCCAGCATGACTTCGTCGGCGGCGTCGATGGCATGCGTGAGCTCCGGGGTGTCGTCGGAGGTTGGGCCAAACGAGGTGGGTTGTGGGATGACGCGCCAGCGGCGCTGCCGACCCGGCCCCGTGCCGGCCTCTTCGATGAATCCGTACCGGTTGAGTTGCCGCAGGTGCCATGAACAATTGGCGGGTGACTCGTCGCCGAGCTGCTCGGCCAACTCGGTAGCGGTGGACGGGCCGTTGGTGATGAGTAGTTCGAGGATCGCCAGGCGGACGGGGTGGGCCAGGGCTCGAAGCTCCGCCGGATCCCGGAGTTCACGCGGTTCCGCGAGGGTGGCTGGAGCCGGGTCTGGCTCGGCCGTGGTGGTGGCGCTCGCCTCTTGGGGACCGTCGTCGATCATGTCTCGAAGGATATCTTTTGAAGGAACTCTTTCGCAAGACCCGTTTCGACGTGCTCGGTGGTCCCCGGTGATCCCTCTCCCCTCTCCCGGTGATCGTTAGCGGGTTGGGGGGGGCAGAGGGGCCCCCAACACCAACAACGAAACAGCGACGGCGGGGGTGGCCCCCCCCCCCCCCCCCCCACCCCCCTACCCCCCCCCGGGCTTGGAGGGAGAGGGGAGAGAGGAGAGAGGAGAGGAGGGAGGGGGCAGGGGGCAGGGGGAGAGGGCGTCCCGGACGCTACGCGGGAGGATGTCGGGCCAGATACGGTCGATCTCGGCCAGACACTCGTCACGGGTGCCGGTGAACCCGACCTCCGCCCAACCCGCCGGCAGAGGCCGCCCCTCGGTCCACAGCGAGTGTTGGTCCTCGCCATTGACCACGGCGGTGTAGCGGATGTCGCCGATCTCGTTCATGCGACCTCCAGGGGACCTCGGGATCTACGGTGATCGGGAAGGTTCGGCCGGCTCGACCCGGAGCCGGGCGCGGAGCGCACGTTTGTCCGTCTTCCCGTTGCTGTTCAGCGGCCAGTCCGTCACCTGGACCACGCGGTTCGGCTGCATGTAACTCGGGATGTGCGCGGACAGGAACTCGCGGACCGCCGCGGTGAGATCGTCGCCGGGTCGGCCGGGCACCGCCAACGTGATGTGTGCGCCCAAGACGGCATGGTCGTCCACCCATGCGGCGGCATGCAGGATTCCCGGGTGTTCCCGGGCCCAGGACTCGATCTCGCCGAGTTCGATCCGGAACCCGCGCACCTTCACCTGATCGTCGTCCCGGCCGAGGAAATACAACACCCGTGGTGTCCCGCACCACCCGATCGCCGGTGCGATAGATCCTGCCGGCCACCGGATCGTCGACGAACGCGGCGGCGGTCAGCCCGGGCGCGTCGACGTACCCTTCGGCCACCCCGCTCCCGCCGATCCACAACATGCCGGGTTCACCGGCCCGGCATTCATGGCCGTCGTCGTGGCGCACGTAGGCCTGCTCACCGGGCAGCGGCGAGCCGATGGCGACGCCGATCCCGCTGATCCCGCCGACATCCGTGACCTTGTACATCGTCGAGTAGATGGTGGTCTCCGTAGGTCCGTAGGCGTTCCAAAGAATCGCGCCCCCGGACAGCAGCACACGTGCGAGGTCGGCGTCGAGCGCCTCGCCGATGGTGATCACCAACACGTCGCGCAGACTGTGGGAGTTGGTCGAGGTCAACAGCCGCAACCAGGTCGGAGTCTCGGTGATCCAGCCGACGCCGTGATGGTGCATCAGCGCCGCCACCGCGTCGGGGTCGGCCCGCTGTTCGTCGTCGGCGAGGATGAGGGTGCCACCCGTAGCCAAGGGAAAGAACAGCTCGAAGATCGATACGTCGAAGGTGAATGGAGTGGTGGCTTAGTCGTTGCCGGACTCCATCGCGGCCCGGTCAAGCAGCTCAGCCGGGTCGACCTCACCGCGGGAGGCGATGGCTTCGGCGCCGCCTTGGTGGACCTCGCCGATCAGCTCGGTGGGTGTGGTGCCGAGGAGTTCGGCATGGGTGGTACCCACCATGCCGAGGCCCGCGTACTGTTCGAGCCTGGCGCGGGAATCGGCGATGTCGAGGTTGCGCATGGTGAGTTGGCCGATGCGATCCACCGGGCCGAAGGCGGAGTCGTCGGTACGCTCCATCGACAATTTGTCGGGGTGATAGCTCAGGGCGGGGCCGGTGGTGTCGAGGATCGAGTAGTCCTCGCCGCGGCGCAGCCGGAGGGTCACCTCGCCGGTGATCGCGGCACCGACCCAGCGTTGCAATGATTCACGCAGCATCAGAGCCTGGGGGTCGAGCCAGCGTCCCTCGTACATCAACCGCCCCAATTGGCGGCCGGCGGCATGATAGGTGGCGACGGTGTCCTCATTGTGGATGGCGTTGACGAGGCGCTCATAGGCCGCGTATAGCAGGGCCATGCCGGGTGCCTCGTAGATACCTCGGCTCTTCGCCTCGATGATCCGGTTCTCGATCTGGTCGGACATCCCGAGGCCATGGCGGCCCCCGATGGCGTTGGCGGCCAGCACGAGGTGGACGGCCGAGCTGAACTTCTCGCCGTTGATGGTCACCGGCCGGCCTCGCTCGAAGCCGATGGTGACGTCCTCCGGGGTGATCTCGACGGCCGGGTCCCAGAACCGGACTCCCATGATCGGCTCGACCGTCTCGATACCGGTGTCCAGGTGCTCGAGGGTCTTGGCCTCGTGAGTGGCTCCCCAGATGTTCGCGTCGGTGGAGTAGGCCTTCTCCTCGCTGTCACGATAGGGCAGGTCGTGTGCGAGCAGCCAGGCACTCATCTCTCGCCGGCCGCCTAGCTCACCGACGAAGGCCGGGTCGAGCCACGGCTTGTAGATGCGCAGGTTGGGGTTGGCCAGCAACCCGTAGCGGTAGAACCGCTCGATGTCGTTGCCTTTGAACGTCGAACCGTCGCCCCAGATCTGGACGTCGTCCTCGAGCATGGCTCGGACGAGCAGCGTGCCAGTGACGGCCCGGCCCAGCGGCGTGGTGTTGAAGTAGGTGCGCCCGCCGGAGCGGATGTGGAAAGCCCCGCAGGCCAGGGCGGCCAGCCCCTCCTCGACGAGGGCGGAGCGGCAGTCGACCAGGCGGGCGATCTCGGCCCCGTAGGTCATGGCGCGTTCCGGGACGGTGCCGATGTCGGCTTCGTCGTACTGTCCGAGGTCCGCGGTGTAGGTGCACGGCACCGCACCCTTGTCGCGCATCCACGCCACCGCGACCGACGTATCGAGGCCTCCGGAGAAGGCGATGCCGATCCGTTCACCGGAGGGCAGAGAGGTGATCACCTTAGACACATGCAATATTATGCACGCCTTCGCATGTTCATGCAATTCGCTGGGGTCGTGCCGCCAAGGTGGACACTCTGGCGCGTGCCACGCTGCCTTCACAGGTGCGGCACTACCGGTGTCGGCCACCAGCCATGCCAAGTGATCGTTGCCGGATCCCTGCCTTCACCCCAGGTGATCGTTGCCGCCTTTGTGTCGCCATAGCGACCCAATGTGGGGTTCGATCACCGGGAGGTAGGGCGCAGACCTGGCAACGATCACCGGGAGGTAGGGCGCAGACCTGGCAACGATCACCGGGAGGTAAGGGCACAGACCTGGCAACGATCACCGGGGAGGGTAGGGGCAGGCAGCACCCTCAGCGGCCGCGCGAGTAGGAAGTCGTTGGGCTCGCGGAATCGGCCATGCCGGCTGATCGAAACTACCTACGTTGATCGTCAGTCGACGCACAGACCCCAGCGTCCGCCGCTGCGTCGAGGGTCCCTACTCACCCAGGTGCCGACGGGTCAGCCACCGAGGTATTGCCGTAGATGGTGCGCGGTGAGGGTATCGCCCCGCTCGATCAACTCGGCTGGTGTTCCGGTGAACACGATCTGCCCGCCGTCGTGTCCAGCGCCGGGTCCGAGATCGATGATCCAGTCGGCATGGGCCATCACCGCCTGGTGATGTTCGATGACGATGGCGGTGCCTCCGTCGTCGACGAGCCGATCGAGCAGCGCCAGCAGTTGGTCGACGTCGGCCAGGTGTAGGCCGTTGGTGGGTTCGTCGAGCACGTAGGTGGACGCCTTCTCACCCATGTGAATGGCCAGCTTGAGGCGTTGCCGCTCACCGCCGGACAACGTATTCAACGGCTGCCCGAGGCGTATATACCCAAGGCCGACGTCGTTGAGCCTGGTCAGGATGGTGCGAGCAGCGCGTTCGGTGAAGAACTCGCCGGCTTCGGCCACCGACATGTCGAGGACCTCACTGATGTTCTTGCCGCGCAGCTGGTATGTGAGGACGTCGGGGGTGTATCGACGGCCCTCACATTCTTCACACACGGTGGCGACCCCGGCCATCATGGCCAGGTCCGTATAGATGACTCCGTTGCCCTTGCAGTTGGCGCAGGCGCCGGCGGAGTTGGCGCTGAACAGGGCTGGCTTGACGCCGTTGGTTTTGGCGAAGGCCGCGCGGATCGGATCCAGCAGACCCGTGTACGTGGCCGGGTTGCTGCGCCGCGACCCACGGATGGGTGATTGGTCGACCGCGATGACCCCGTCCAGGCCGGCCACCGAGCCGTGGATCAAAGAACTCTTGCCCGAGCCGGCCACGCCGGTGACCACGGTCAGCACACCCAGGGGGATGTCGACGCCGACGTCTTTGAGGTTGTGCAGCGTGGCACCGGTGACCGACAGGTGCCCGCTGGGCTCACGGACCTTCTCCCGAAGGGTGATCCGGTGATCGAGGTAGCGGCCGGTGAGTGTTCCGGACGCGCGCAGCCCGTCCAGCGACCCGGCGAAACACAGCTGACCGCCGTTGGTGCCCGCCCCCGGCCCGAGGTCGACGACGTGGTCGGCGATCTGGATCACTTCGGGTTTGTGCTCCACCACGAGTACGGTGTTGCCTTTGTCGCGCAGCCGGCTCAGCAGGTCGTTCATCCGTTGGATGTCGTGGGGGTGCAGGCCGACGGTAGGCTCGTCGAACACGTAGGTGACGTCGGTGAGGCTCGAGCCCAGGTGCCTGATCATCTTGACCCGTTGAGCTTCACCTCCGGACAGCGTGCCGGACTCCCGATCGAGGCTGAGGTACCCCAGGCCGATCTCCACCAGCGAATCGAGGATCTCTCCTAGCGCGCGGACCATGGGGGCAACCGAAGCATCGTCGATGGCCCGAACGAACTCGACGAGATCGCTGATCTGCATGGACGCGCATTCGGCGATATTACGCCCGTTGATCTTGGAGGAGAGTGCCGCGGAGTTGAGGCGGCTACCGCCGCACGCCGGGCAGGCGGTGAAGGTGACCGCGCGGTCGACGAACTCGCGGATGTGCCGCTGCATCGACTCGCGATCCTTGCTCAAGTAGAGCCGTCGGACCTTGACCAGCAGCCCCTCGTAGGTGACGTTGAAGGTGCCTTGTTTCACCTTCGTCGACGGCTTGTGGAGGAAATCTTCCCACTGCTGTGGGGTGTAGTCCTGGACCTTGATATCCGGGTCGACGAAACCGGAACGAGCGATGGTCTCCCAGTACCAGGTGCCCACACCGAAGCCGGGTACGGTGATCGCACCATCGTTCAGCGACTTCTCGACGTCGACGAGCTCCGACACATCGACGTCGGACACCTGCCCCAGGCCCTCGCACTCGGTGCACATACCTTCGGCCTTGTTGAAGCTGAACGCCGATGAGGTGCCGACGTGCGGGCTGCCGGCGCGGCTGAAGACGATCCGCAGCATGGCGTGTGCGTCGGTGGCGGTGCCCACGGTAGAACGGGCATTGGCCCCCATCCGCTCCTGATCGACGACGATGGCGGCGCTGAGATTACGCAGCCGATCGACGTCCGGCCGGTTGACCGGAGCCATAAAGGACTGGATGAAGGCGGTATACGTCTCGTTGATGAGCCGTTGCGATTCAGCGGCGATGGTGCCGAACACCAGCGACGACTTGCCAGACCCGGACACGCCGGTGAACACGGTCAGCCGCCGCTTGGGGATGTCGAGCGAGATGTCGGTCAGGTTGTTCTCGCGGGCTCCCCGGACCTCGATGACTTCGTGGCTGTCCGCGAGGTGCCGACGCTGGACCGTGGTGTCGACCTCCGAAGACGAAGGTTCGGTGCCGGGAGCGGCGGAGGTCATGGAAATCTCCTTGCTGGTGGGTCGAGTTGCTGGTGGGTCGAGTTGCTGGTCTCCACCGGCATCATGGCCGATGCCGGTGACAACGTCGGCGAACGCCGGACGGCGTCTCCTGCAGGGTGAGACGTGTCGGGGTGCGGAAAGGTATCGGCGGTGGGGGCGATTTTTCACCTCTTGAAGGCCGGACTACCGATCATAGGTCGACGCGGTCCTCCCGAGGTGGTGCCGCGTGGTGTCCGGAATGGTGGGGCATCCGGCCGGAACATGGCGGCGCGGGCGGATCCGGGCGGGCAGAATTCGTCCTGACGAGGAAAGGACACCTATGGACCATGACGATCTCCGCGCCCGGTTCGCGGCACTGACCACCGCACACATGGCTGACGGGTGTATCCGCGCCAACCTCCCGGTACGGTGTGCCCCGGCCGCGGTCCGCCCGATGACACCCGGCAGCCGGCTGGTGGGTCCGGCCCGCCCGGCGCGCCACACCGGCAGTGTCGACGTCTTCCTCGAAGTGTTCGATCGCGGCGCCGACGGTGGTGTGCTGGTGGTCGACAACGGCGGGCGCGTCGACGAGGCCTGTGTCGGTGACCTGGTGGTCTTGGAGGCCGCGGCGGCCGGGGTCGTGGGCATCGTGATCTGGGGCCTGCACCGCGACACCGCCGATATCGACGGTATCGGGCTGCCGGTGTTCAGCCTTGGGGCGACACCGACGGGTCCACTCCGGCTCAATCCGCTGCCCGCGGACGCGCTGGTGACGGCCGTCGTCGGGGAATGGCGGATCGGGCCCGACGACATCGTCGTCGGCGACGACGACGGTGTGTTGTTCGTCCCCGCGGATCGGGTCGACGAGGTGCTCACACTGGCCGAGGGGATCCGCGACACCGAACGACGCCAGGCCGAGCTGATCCGGGCGGGGACCTCCTTGCGGGAACAGGTCCGGTTCGACGAATACCTCGCCAAGCGGCGCGAACAACCGTCGCTGACGTTCCGCGAGCATTTGCGGGCGATCGGTGGCGCCATCGAGGAATGAACGGCGTGTGCGGGGCCCGGCGTGCCGGCCCGCGGTGTTGCCCGCGGGAAGTTGACCACGGGTGGCCTCACCCAGAGCTGGCCGCATCGCCTCGACGTCGACGTGGGTCACCGTCGGCCCGCAGTATCTCCTCGACACCGACGAACCCAGGGCGGCGTGCCGCCAGCTGGCCACAGGCCGCGTCGATGTCGGCGCCGAACTGATTGCGCCGTACCGCGCGGATGCCGCGGGATCGGACCCGGCGCAGGAAGGCCGTCGTGGCCTCGGCACTCGGCGTGGAGTAGTCCGCGGGCAGCCCGGGGGCCGGGTTGAACGGGATGACGCTGAGCACCAGGAGGTCGGGCCGGCGGTAGCCGAGAATCTGCCGGGCCAATGCGTCGGCGTGTGCCGTGGAGTCGTTGACCCCGTCGATCAGAAGATAGGCCAGGTAGACCCGGCGGTTGCTGTGTGCGGCGTGCTCATCCAGCACGTCCAGGCACTCGGCCAAGGGATAGCGGTCCTCAAGGGGAATCAGCTCCCGGCGCTGGTCCGGGTAGGGGGAATGAACCGAGACCGTTGGCACCACGCCGGGATGCCGGTCGAGGAGCCGGCGCATCCCGGGTAGGAAGCCGACCGTGGAGACAGTGATCCGGCGCGGCGAGAATCCGAAGTAGGCCGGGTCGACGAGCAGGTCGATAGCGGTCAGGGTGTGCGGGTTGGCCAGGGGTTCCCCCATACCCATGAACGCCACGCTGTCTGGCCGGGCTCCGGCGAGCAGGACTTGGTCGGTGATCTCGTCGGCGTCGAGATTGCGGCGCAGACCCATGGTCCCGGTGGCACAGAACGTACAGCCCAGTCCGCAGCCCACCTGCGACGACAGACACAGCGACGACCATCCGGCGGGGTAGGACAGTAGGACCGATTCGATGCGGCCGCCGCGAGGAGCGGCGAGCAGCGTCTTGGTCGCGCGGGGCGACCGTTGAGTAGCGAGCGGCTCCACGGCGGTGATCCGGGGACCGAACCGGGCGGTGAGAAGGTCACGGAGCCGGATCGGCAGCTCGTGCATGCTGGCGAAGTCGAGGACTGCGCGGTGGAACACGGCATGAAGTAGTTGGCGGTACCGGTAGGCGGGAAATCCTGCGTCGGCTATGGCGTCAGCCACGGCGTGATACCGCGAACGTGGGGGCGGGTTGGGCAAGTGGTGCACGACCATGATCCAGTCCTTTGGGTGAGATCGGAGACGGCGGGCCGGCGCGACACCAGTGGTGTCACGTCATCGGCTCGAGACTGGATCACGATCACACGCGGACGATTGTGCCGGCTCGGCGCGACTCGCGCAACGGATTTATCCTCGCCCCGTATCGAGCGGCTACTGCCTGCTGATCAGGCGCCGGCCTCACGGGCGATGATCGCCGCCTGAACCCGGCTGGCACACCCGAGTTTGGCCAAGATCCGCGACACGTGGGTCTTGGCGGTGGCCTCGGTGATGACCAGGTCTGCGGCGATCTGGTGGTTGGACATGCCGGCACCGAGGGCGGCGAGCACGTCGCGCTCCCGGGGAGTCAGCGCGGCCACCAGCGCCCGGGCGTTGGTGCTGGCGGCGTCGGCGCTGGCAGCGTCGGCGTCGGCGGGTGTCGCCGGGGCGACGAAGTGCGCCAGTACGCGCCGGGTGACCTCGGGTGCGACGACGCCGTCGCCGGCCGCGACCCGACGCACGGCAGTGAGGATCTCGGCCGGCTCGGCGGTCTTGAGCAGGAATCCCGCCGCCCCTGAACGCAACGCGCCGAACACATACTCGTCGAGGTCGAAGGTGGTCAACACGAGCACGTCGGCGAGCCGCTCAGCGGTGATCCGGCGGGTAGCTTCGATACCGTCGACGCGGGGCATCCGGACGTCCATCAGGACGACATCCGGGCGCAGCGCCCGGGCATTGGTGATGGCCGCATCACCGTCGGCCGCCTCACCAACAACAGTGACGTCGTCGGCGGCATCGAGGACGAAGCGTAGAGCGGTCCGGATCGGCTCGTGGTCGTCGGCGAGCAGGACCCTGATCACGGCCGGCCTCCAGGTGTCGAACTGTCCGCGGGCACCGCGAGCCTAGCCTCGACCCGCCAGGTGGAGACGTCGGCGGGGTGGTCTCCGGCGCGCACGGGCGGCCCGGCCGTGAACCATCCACCGAGGGCCTCTGCCCGTTCCCGCATGGTGACCAGCCCGGTGCCTGCGCTCAACGCCGGATCGATCAGCTCGGCCGCACCGGTGAGAGTGTTCTCGACGACGACGTGGACTTCGCCGGGCTCGCGGCTCAGCCGGACCTGAACGTCCGATGTGGGGGCATGTTTGGCAGCGTTGACGAGGGCCTCCTGCACGATGCGGTAACACGCTTGAGCGACCGCGACCGGGATCGGCGTGTTCATGGATCCCTCGTCGGCTGGATCAGTTTCGTCGTCGGCCGGATCGGGTCCGTCGTCGGCCGGATCCACCGTGGAGTGGAGGTCAACCCGCAGGCCAGCCCGCCGGGCAGCCGCGACGAGTTCGTCGATCTGCTCGATACCGCGCACCACCACTTCGGTGCCGGTACCGGTATCGGTGATGTGGCTCGCCGTCGATGGCGGGGCGGAGCGGAGAACGACGATCATGGACCGCATCTCCTGCAACGCGCCGACGGCTTCGGAACGGATGGTGTTCAGGGCGGCGGAGTGATCACTTGTCGGCGTCGCCAGGGCGGCTGCTGACTGAATGGCCACGGTGGACAGCCGGGAGGCGATGGCGTCGTGGAGGTCGCGGGCGATGGCGTTGCGTTCGGTTTGCACGGCCTCGCTGCGCCGTAGCTCGCCGATACGTTCCAGGTCAGCCGCCCGGCGCGACTCCAGTTCGGCCAGCTCACTCTTCTGCCGGACGTTCGACGCCCACCACAGCGGCAACGCGAGCACCGCACCGACTTGCAGAGCGGTGTAGACACCGATCCGGAGATCCGATGTTGCGATGCCGGCGGCGATCGTCGCAGCACTGATGATGACGAACACGGTGCGGATGACAACCTGGCGGAGCCGGACCGAGCCAGACAGCCCGACGGCGAACAGCAACTCCCACAACACGATGACCACACCGAGGCTGCCGCCCAGCGTGAGGTCGACGGCCGCAACGGCGACCGCGACGCTGAGGGCCAGCCAGAGACGGGTGCGGTACAGGAGGACCGCGGCACAGGCGATCGCCAGCGTGACGAGGTGCCACCAGCCGTCCGGGCGCTCGGGCCACAACCAGTTGGCGGCCGCCGGCCAGATAGTGGTGATGCCCATGCCCCACAGCAGGGCTCCGATGCCGAACAGCGTGAGTGCCCCCTTGGCAACCGCGCGCTGGTTCGACGCCCCGGCAATGCCAACGGAAATCACGTCTACGAGGCCCGCCCAGGGCCGGCGGGCGGCGCTACGGGCGCCGGTGCCGGAGCGGGCCACGCGGCCGGGATCGTCGACCACCACGACATCATCTCAGCACAACCCGCGCAGCGGTCACGTCATTCGAAAGTTGTACCCGCCCGCTGGCTCCGAACGGCCAGGATCAGTCGTCTGGCCGACGTCGTGAGCTGCCGCCGCCGGCGACAGTGGTCGGGTAGCCCAAGCCTGGCGTGGAAGGTCCACGCGGAGCGCACTAGTGCTCCGGCGGGGCGCACCAGGTCAACGGAGAACGGAGGGTACCGGTGCCGCTGGACGTCGTGCTTCCGGTGCTTGGCCTCGCGTTGCTCGACACGTTGAGCCCAGCGGTGATCGGAGTGAGCCTCTTCGTGCTGCTCAGTGGGCGGCGCCGGATCGCGGCGCCGTTGCTGGTGTTCCTCACGACGGTGGCGCTCTTCTACTTCGCCGTCGGGGTAGCCCTGATGCTTGGCCTGGACGTGTTGCTCGGCCGGGTCGACGACATCCTGGAGAATCGGGCGGTCACCTGGGGGCAGGCGGTGGTGGGGGCCGCGTTGCTGGCGTTCAGCTTCCTACCCAAGCGGTATCGGACACGTGGGTCTGCGCGGCGCCGGGAGCCTGGCACCGATCGTGAGTTGCGAGCACCGGTGATGATCGGGCTCGGCCTTGGCGCCGGCGTGCTCGAGGTGGGGATGGTCCTGCCTTACATGGCGGCGATCGGGATCATGACGGTCGCCGATCTGCCGGCGACGGAGTGGGTGCCGCTGATGGCCACCTACAACGTGATCATGGTGGCCCCGCCGTTGCTGTTGTACGCCGCCCACCGGCTGCTGCACGGGTGGATCGAGCCCCGCATGCTGCGGTGGCGGGAACGGCTGCGCGGCGGGTCTGCCGAGACGGTGGCGTGGATGGCCGGCATCATCGGGGCGCTCTTGCTGCTCAACGCGTTGCCGGAGCTGTTGTGACGGCCGGTGACGACCGAACCATGGAGAGGAGGGAGAGACAATGCGAACCACGTTGGAGGTGATCGGTATCATCCTGGTCATCAACGGCCTGGGCGGGCTGGTCTCGGACGGCTTCGGCCTGTTCGTGCACGTGGCCGACGGTGGCGCACTGACCGCCTTGCGCGTCGGGGCGTTGCTCGTCGGCGCCATATTGATCGTCGGATGCCTGATGAGCCGCCGTGCCGAGAAGGCCGCGGACTCGTCGTAACCGCACTGGAGCATCCGTCGGCGCCCAAAACCTGCCCGGTCAACCCGCCCGCATCTCAGTGATCCGGCACCGATCACTCGGCCTGGTTTGAGGTTGAACGGGCAGGTTAGTGGGCTGCGTCGGGGACGGGGGAGAGGACGAAGACCGGGATCACTCGGTCGGTCTTCTTCGTGTATTCGTCATAGTCCGGCCAGACGGCGGCGGCACGTTTCCACCACGTCTCCCGTTCTTCGCCGGACACCTCTCGGGCGATGTAGTCTCGCTTGACCGGGCCGTCCTGCACCTCCACGTGCGGATTGGCCACCAGGTTGTGATACCAGACGGGGTGCTGGGGAGCGCCGCCGAGCGAGGCCACCGCGGCGTACTCGCCGTCGTGCTCCACCCGCATCAAGGCGGTTTTGCGCAGTTTTCCGGTCTTGGCGCCGACCGAGGTCAAGACGATGACCGGGCGCCCGCGCAGGGAGCCGCCCTCGGCGCCGCCGGTGCGTTCATAGAGTTCGGCCTGTTCGCGGGCCCAGTCAGAGGTGCTTGGTGCGTATTCTCCGGTTAGTGGCATGTCTGGGTTAACCAGAACCCGTGGTGGGCTTGTTCCCGGCGAGCGGATGGGCCGCGGCGTCGGACAGCTCGGCCGTGGTGCGTCGTAGATGTACCAGGCCCCGATGATCAAGAACGTGAACCGGTCGGCGTGGTGGGCGATGGACAGCCCGGTGATGGCGAGGTCGTACACCGGCTGAGCACCCAGCCCAGAGGGAGGAACACGACGTACTCGCCCACCAGGCTCGCCGTGAGTGGGGTCTTGGTGGCGCCAGCGTGCTTCCGGCCGAACCCGCGGACAACACGGTCAGGGCTGGGTTGATGCGCGGATCGTCAGGCGCACTGGGTGAAGGCGCTCCGTGCCCGGCTCCGCGGCACCGGTGAGTAAGTCGAACAGCAGGTCCGCGCAGCTCGCCCCGGCAGTTTGGGGGGCTAGGTCGAGAGCGGTGATCGGTGGGTCCGCGTATTTGGTGGCTGGGGTGTCCACACACGAGGCCACCAGAAAACCCGGCCGGAGTGTAGAAGCGGCACCACGCAACACCGGGCCCAGTTCGGCCGCGGCGCCCGCGGGTGCGCAGACCAGCGCGTCGATGGCCGGTTCTCCCCGTAGGAGGTTGGTCGCCGCGGTGCGGATGACGTCGGTGGTGGAGTCGAACGGCACGGTGGAGCTGGCTGCTTCGAGGCCGTGCTCGGCACACCATTCCCGATAGGCGCTGTGGACGCTGCCGGCCCAGTCGCTCTCGTCGCCGGCGACGATGAGTCCGGGTTGTCGGGCGCCGGCGGTGCGGAGGTGATCGAGCAACTCGCGGACCGCGCCGCGGTGCTCCGAGCGGACGACGCCGTCGGGGGTCTTGTCACCTGGATATCGCTCGCAGGTGACGACCGGAACGTTCGATGTCATCAGGGTTTCGACGGTGGGGTCGCCGGCCAGTGGGTCGCCGATGATCAGTCCGTCGACCTTGGATGCCAGGGTGCTGCCGCGGCCATGTCGGGACGTCATGAGGGTGACGTCGTAGTCATGGCCGGTGGCGGCCTGGACGACGCCGAAGACGAAGGACATGTAGTAATCGGACCGGGGGAGCACCTCGGGTAGGTGGAGGCCGATGGTGCCCGTGCGGGCCTGGCGTAGGTGCCGGGCGGAGTTGTTGGGGGCATAGCCGAGCTTGCGGGCGGCGTCTTCGATGCGTCGGCGGGTCTGTTCGGAGACCCGGCCGGATCCACGAAGGGCGTCTGACGCCGTGGTCTTGGATACGCCGGCGTGCCGAGCCACGGTGACGATGGTGACCGGCTGCTCCGTGCGCACGTCTCGATCATAGGTGGCCGCTCGACTCCGCTACCGCCAGGTGGTGTTAAGGCGGCTCGGGAGGCGGTGAGTGCCATGTGGCGGTAGCGGAGTCGGTGACGGTGGGTTTGTTAACGGCCGGTATCGGATTGCGGCGAGGGGTTGTGTACGACGGATCGCCCCGGTACGTTGTCCGGCAATGCCGGAACGTTCCGGCATCGCCGGTTCGCCCAGTCGAGCAGAGGAGTGTTGTGACCGTACAGCCCGACAACGTCCGGGACGTGGACAGCACCAACAGCGCGGACGCCCGTCGCCTTGGCCCCGCGGCCGTCCGGCACCCGCTCGACCCGCTGTCCCCGGCCGAGATCACCGACGTGGCGGCGCTGCTAGAGGTCGGTGACACAACCCGGGTGGCGTACCTCGGCCTCGAGGAACCGGCGAAATGTGCGGTCCTGGATTTCGACACGGGCCGGGGCACCGCGCCGGCCCGGCGGGCTCGGGTATTCCTGCTGGATCTGAGCTTGGGGACGGCACACGACGTCGTGGTCTCACTGACCGACCGGCGCGTGGAGTCGCGCCGGGTCATCGACCCGTCGACGGAAGGTCAGGTTCCACTGCTCGACGGTGACCACGCGCTGGTGCGACGGGTGCTCAAGGAACACCCGCAGTGGATGAAGGCGTTGGCCGAGCGGGGAATCACCGACATGGACACGGTCTACATGGCGGCGCTGACCGCCGGCCACTTCGACCACCCGAACGAGCACGGCCGCCGGCTCGCCCGGGTGCTGGCGCATCACCAGCCCACACCGACGAGCCTGCCGTGGGCACATCCGGTCGACGGATTGGTGGCTTATGTCGATCTGATCGAGGAGCGGGTGCTGGAGATCATCGACAGCGGCGTTCTCCCCGTGCCGCAGGAGACCGGCGACTACCACTTGCCCGGCACGTTCGGCCCTTACCGGACGACACAGCGTCCGATCGAGATCAGCCAGCCGGACGGGCCGAGCTTCCACATCGACGGCAACGTCGTCACCTGGGAGAAGTGGAGCGTCCGGCTCGGATACGACATGCGCGAGGGGCTGGTGCTACACCAGATCGGTTTCGACGACGCAGGCCGCATCCGGCCGATCGTGTACCGCGCGTCGGTGGCGGAGATGCTGGTCCCGTACGCGGACCCCAGCCCGGTCCGGTTCTGGCAGAACTACTTCGACACCGGCGAGTACCAGCTCGGCAAGCTCGCGAACTCACTCGAGCTGGGCTGCGACTGCCTGGGCGAGATTACGTACTTCGACGTAACCGTCGCCAACGACGACGGTTCGCCCCGCACCATCCGCAATGCCGTATGTATGCACGAGGAGGACTACGGCGTCCTCTGGAAACATACCGACCCGGCCAACGGTTCGGCCGAGACCCGCCGTCAGCGCCGGCTGGTGATCTCCTTCTTCGTGACCGTCGGCAACTACGACTACGGGTTCTACTGGTACCTCTACCTGGACGGCACCATCGAACTGGAGGTCAAAGCCACCGGCATCGTGTTCACCGGGGTGTACGACGAGCGAGCCCAGCCGTACGCTTCCGAGCTGGCACCAGGACTCGCGGCTCCATACCATCAGCACCTGTTCGGCGCGCGGCTGGACATGATGGTGGACGGGGTGCCCAACGCGGTCGACGAGGTCGACATGGTGCCCCGTGCGGCCGGCCCGGACAACCCGTTCGGCACCGCCTTCCAGCAGGTGATCACCCGGCTGGAGACCGAGACGGAGGCGGTCAGGGATGCCGACGGGAGCACCGGCCGAACGTGGCGGGTGAGCAATCCGACCGCACCCAACCGGTTCGGTCAGCCTGTCGGGTACACGCTGTACCCGGAGAGTAGCCCCACCCTCATGGCAGCGGAGGGTTCGTCGATTCGCCGACGGGCCACCTTCGCCACCCACCATCTGTGGGTCACCCAATACCACCCGGCCGAACGGTATCCCGCCGGTGATCTGGTGAACCAGCATCCCGGTGGCGCCGGACTACCCGCCTACACGGCGGCCGATCGGAGCCTGAACGGTCAGGACGTCGTGTTGTGGCACACCTTCGGCCTCACCCATGTTCCAAGACCGGAGGACTGGCCGATCATGCCGGTGGACCGGTGTGGCTTCACCCTCCGCCCGGTAGGTTTCTTCGACCGCAACCCGACTCTCGACGTACCACCCAGCATCGGATCAGGTGCGGCGTGCCACACCAGTAGCACCGCCGCTCACCCCACGGCTCACCGCACGCCGCACACCACACATCCGGCATCCGACCGTTCTACCGGCCATAGGTCGCCTTCGCATCACTGCTCCTGTTCCTGACCGTCCCGGCCCGCCGGGGCCCGGACCCGATCCGTTCGAGGAGAGAACCATGGGCTTAGAGCTTCCGCCAATAGATGCTGGCGGGCTGAGCCAGCGGATGAGCATCGCCTGGCTTCGCTGTCGTCGTCGATCGATGGCTCCGTATCGACCTCCTCCTCCGCCTCGCCATACTCGCTCCTCCACTGGCTCAGCTCCACCGATCTATTGGCGGAAGCTCTTAACCCGAAACACAGTGGCGGTGGGACGGCGCGCGTGGATGACCTGCGGGGTGGCATGTACCGCCCTGGTCGTCGCCGCGTGCGGGTCCGCCGGTGGTGGATCCGGCGCCGACGATCCGACATCCGAAGCGGATCCAGAAGTCCCGGCCGCGGAGGCCGCGCCCGGGCTGTTGTCCACGGTCGACGAGTCGCTCGCACCGGGCGGAACCTTGGACCTACAGGTGCACATTGATGCCGTAGGCGCCACCGGCCTCGACCCGCAGTGGGCCGACCTGGCATCGTCGTGGCAGGTCATGGGCTTGGTATACGAAACTCTGGTGACCGTTGGACCGGACTTCGAGGTCGAGCCGATGCTGGCGGAGAGCTGGGAGCAGCCCGACGACACCACCTACGTCTTCCATCTGCGGTCGGGAGTGGAGTTCTCCAACGGGCGGGAGATGACGGCCGACGACGTCGTTGGCAGCCTCGAACGGCTCTTGGAACTCGGCTCGGTGTGGACCGGTCAGCTCGGGCCGGTCGAATCGGTCAGCGCAACCGACGACGCGACGGTGGAGGTGGTGCTCGCCGAGCCGTACACTCCGTTCCTGGCTGCGCTGGCGAACGTGCCAGCCGCCATCCTGCCTATGCGGGAAGTGGCCGACGGCACAGTCGACCTCGACACCACGATGCTGGGCACCGGCCCGTTCGTGGTGGAGGATCATCGCCCGGACGTGTCGTGGCGGTTCGCCCGCAACGAGGGGTATTGGCACCCGGACCAGCCGGCCCTGGACGGTATCGACATCTCGATCGTCCCGCAGGAAGGGTCCCGGATCGCGGCCCTGCGCGACGGTAGCGCGTCGATGATCACGTTGGGCAACGTCGACGCCCCGCAGGTACTGGGTGGTGTACCCCAGGTGGAGGTTCTATCCCAGGCCAGCACTGACTACTACTACCTGATGCTGAACTCGCAGGCTCCGGATTCACCATTCGCCGACCCGCGGGTCCGCCAAGCGATCAACCTCGCCGTCGACCGGCAGCGGATCGCCGACGCCGCGCTCGGCGGTCTGGTCAACCCCACTGGAGTTACCCCCGTGGGACTGCCCGGTGCCTGCGAACCCGGCGACCTCCCGTCCGCCACCGGCGATCTCGACGCCGCACGTGCGCTGCTCAGCGAGGCGGGCGCGGACGACCTCACGTTCCAGCTGAGTATCTTCTCGACCGAGCCGGCGCCGGCTGTGGCCCAGGTCATCGAGCAGAGTTTGCGCGAGATCGGGGTGTCGGTGGAGATCGAACAGCTGGAGGAGGCGAGCTGGGCGGGTAAGGTCTACGGCGCCGCCCCGGCCGAGTTCGACGCCGCGTTGTCGTGGTTCGCCGGCTATGCCGACCCGGGCATGGTCACCAAATGGTGGAACCCGGACGTCGCTGGGTTCAACCTTGGCTTCATGGCGGCCGACGACGAGCTGAGCAGCCTGATCGACGCGGTCAACACCGCACCTCCGGGCCCGGACCGGGAGCAGCTCATGGCCGACCTGTGTGCGGCCGTCGAGGCCGACGCTCAGATGCTGCCGCTGGTGACCCGGCCGATCGCGGTCGGCTACCGGGCCGACGCCATCAGCCCGACGGTGTATGCCACCGAGGGGTACGGCAACCCGCTGCGGCGGCTCGCCGAGACCCGGTCCGGGCAACAGTAGGTCCGGGGGCGGCGGGGAGACGATGAGACTGTTCACCTGGTGGCTGCGGCGGGCGCTGAGCGGTGCGGGCACGCTGGTCGGGGTCTCGATCCTGATCTTCATCGCGGTGCGGGCCATGCCGGGCGGCTTCGCCGAGACGATTCTCGGCCCCTTCGCCACCGAGGAACAGCGGGCCGAGTTGGCCGAGCGGTACGGCCTGGACCAATCCGTGCTCGTGCAGTACTGGAACTGGTTCACCGCGGCGCTAAGCGGCGACTTCGGCACGTCGATGGTCAGTCAGCAGCCGGTCGGCGCTGAACTGGCCAGCCGTTTCCCCGTCACCGCTCAGCTGACCGTGATGGCGATCCTGGCCGCGGCATTCATCGGAGTGCCCCTGGGGGTGCTGGCGGCGGTGCGGGCCGGCGGGCCTGGCGCGGGCGGACGCGGCGCGGTGGTGGGCCGGCTGGCCGGCGGGCTCGGGGTGAGCCTTCCGGAGTTCGTTCTCGGCAGCATCGTGGTGTACCTGTTCTCGCGGTATGCGCTGGGCCTCTCGGTAGGGGGCTACGTGCCGCTCGGTGATGACCCCGTGGGCAACCTGCGCGCCATGCTGCTGCCGGCCGCCGTGTTGTCCGTCTTCGCCATCTCGGCGACCGCCCGGACCACCCGCGACGCCGTGCTGAACGTGTTGGTCGAGCCGTATGTGACGGCGGCGGTAGCCAGAGGAGAGACACCGTGGGCGGTCATCCGCCAGCACATCCTGCGCAACGCTGCGCCGCCGGTACTCGTCTTGCTCACCACGGTGAGTGCTTACCTGCTGGGGGGAGCCATCATCGTCGAGTACCTGTTCAACTTGCCCGGTGTGGGCTCCTACGTCGTGCATGCGGTCGGCCGGCGCGACTACGCGGTGGTCCAGGCCGGGGTGCTGCTGGCAGCCGCCCTGTTCATCGTGCTCAACGTCGTTGTTGACCTCGTCGTCGGGCTGATCGATCCACGCCTTGGCGTCACCACCGCGGGGAGGCGCACATGAAGCGGCTCGACTGGTTGTCCCGATGCGGGCTGATCTGCCTGATGGTGCTGGTCGCCGCCGCCGTCGCCGGCTGGTTTGGGCTGGCGGGCGATCCGGCGGCCATCGACGGCGACCGGCTGCGGCCCCCCGGCGCCGCCGCTTGGCTCGGCACCGACGACCTGGGCCGATCGTTGCTGCCGCGGCTGCTGGAAGGGATTGGGGCGACGCTGCTGCTGTCATCGCTCGCGGTGCTGGTCACGGCGGTAGTTAGTACGGCGTTGGGCATCGTGGCTGGGTACGTCGGCGGTGCGGTCAATGAGGCGGTGCTGCGGTTGGTGGAGGTCCTCTACGCCTTTCCGTCCATCGTGCTGGCGATCCTGGTGGCAGCTGTTGTTGGACCCGGCCGGCCGGCCGCGATGGCCGCCATCGTGCTCGTCACCATTCCGCTGATGACCCGGCTGGTCCGGGCCGCGGCCGCCACCGTGGCTAGCCGCGACTACATCACGTCGGCCGTTGTCAGCGGGGTCGGAATGCCCACCATGCTGGTGCGACACGTGCTTCCGAACGTCGGGGGCACCATCGCGGTGCAGGGGACGTACGCGTTGTCCATCGGCATCCTGGTGGAAGGCGGGTTGAGTTTCCTCGGCCTCGGTGTGCAACCACCTCAGGCGTCGCTCGGCGTGCTCATCGCCCAGGGCGGCATTTATATGGTGGCGGCGCCGTGGCTGGTCATCGCGCCGGGGGTGGTGCTGGTCCTGGCCATCCTGTCGATCAACGTGCTGGGTGACGGGCTGCGAGATCGGCTCGAACCACGGGAAGCGAGGTCGTTGACATGAACCAGCTGACGCCGGCGGAGCCGGTGGTCGTCGCCCGCGACCTCGTGGTCGACTACCTGGCCGCCCATGGGCCGGTACGGGCGCTCGACGGCGTCGACCTGGCCGTTGACGCGGGCGAGACGGTTGGTGTGGTCGGCGAGAGCGGATCCGGCAAGTCGACCCTGGGAGCGGCCCTCGGCCGGCTGCTGCCCAGCAGGGCCGAGCGGCGGCATGGTTCGATGCACGTCGCAGGTCACTCGGTGTTCGATCTGGCCCCGCAGCCGCTCCGGCAGCTGCGACGGGACCAACTCGGCTTCGTCTTCCAAGACCCGATCGGTGCACTCGACCCCACCATGCGGGTCGGGGCACAGGTACGACGGGCGCTGCGTGGCCGCCAGCCGAGTCCACGGCGGTCCACCCGAGACGCCGTGGCGGCCCTGCTGGATCAGGTCCGGCTACGCGATCCGGCCCGGGTCGCCCGGGCTTACCCACACCAGCTTTCCGGAGGAATGGCCCAGCGGGTGGCGCTCGCCATGGCGATGGCCGTGCAGCCGCGGGTCCTGGTGGCCGATGAACCTACCGCTGCGCTCGACAGCCAGGTCCGCGACGAGGTGCTCGACACCATCCTCGCCCTGACCCGGGCAGCAGGCACCACCGTCCTCTGGCTCAGCCACGACCTCAACGCGGTGGCTCGGCGCTGTGCGCGGGTGGTGGTGATGTACGGCGGACGCGTCGTCGAAGACGGTCCCGCCCACGCTGTACTCGCCCGGCCCGCGCACCCCTACACCCACGCGCTGGCCTCGTCAGCGCCGAGCCATGCCCGGCCCGGGGAGCGGCTCACGCCGATCCCGGGGCGGCCGCCACTGTTGGCTGGTCCGGCGCCGGGCTGTGCGTTCGCCGAACGGTGCCGGTTCGTCGTCGACCGATGCGCTACCGAACGGCCGCCGCTGGCACGGGTGAACGGGCAGGCAGTGTTGTGCCACCGGGCCGAAGAGCTGCGGTCGACGGCCGCCCTGCCACTACCAGCCCGGCCGACGGACATACCGGCAGAGATAGGTGGCGGCCGATGAATCAGATGTCCATTCACCGCGATGGGAGCGTGGAGCCGCCGACGCCGACGCCGACGCCGACGCCGGTGCTCGAGCTCGATCGGGCCAGCGTCGTCTTCCCGTCCGGCCCACCGTGGCGACGGCGGCGGGTTCCAGCGATGCGCGAGGTGACCCTGCAGGTCTCCGCCGGGGAGACCCTTGGTGTGGTGGGAGAGTCCGGTTCGGGGAAAACCACCACCGCGATGGTGGCTCTCGGCCTACGCCGGCCCACCACCGGTGTGGTGCGGTTCGAGGGGGCGTCGATGCCACGCCGCCGTCGGGCGCTCGCCGGGCGGATGCAGGTGGTGCTTCAGCACCCGCAGTGGTCGCTGGATCCACGGATGCGGGTGGGTCGAAGCGTCGCCGAACCCCTCGTAGTGGCTGAGCGGCTGGCCCGTCGTGCCGCCAACACAACCTCGGGCGCTATCAACGGGTCCAGCAGCGGTTCTATCACCGACGCGGTGGCCGTGATGCTGGAGAAGGTGGGCCTCGACGCCAGTGTGGCCAAACGTCACCCGCATGAACTCTCCGGAGGTCAGCGGCAACGGGTCGCCATCGCCAGAGCGCTCATCACTCGGCCGCGGTTCGTCGTGTTCGACGAGGCGGTCAGCGCCCTCGACGTGTCGGTCCAGGCCCAGATCCTCAACCTCGTCGTCGACGTACAAGCCGAATACGGCTTCGGCGCACTGTTCATCTCCCACGATCTCGGTGCGGTGCGGTACGTCGCACATCGCATCGCGGTGATGCGGCACGGCTGCGTCGTCGAAACCGCGGACACCGAGACGTTTTACCGAACCCCGGAACACGAGTATTCGCGACAACTCCTGGAGGCACTGTGACCAGCGGAACCGCCCCTCTGAACGGCGACGTGCGGCTGAGTCCCGTATCGGCATTCGCCGCGGGTGGCCTGACCAACACCGACACGGCGCTGGCGCCGCAGGTGAGCCCCGGGCGAGGTAACGTCGAGTTCGACCTGCCCGGCGTGTTGGTTGGCACCGCCGAATACGCCGAAGGCCCCACCGGCTGCACCGTGGTCCTGGTGCCGGACGGGGCACGCACCGCGGTCGACGCCCGAGGCGGCGCAGTCGGGCTCGGTGGAGGCTACGACGTCAACCACGCGATCTGCCTGGCCGGAGGATCGGTGCACGGTCTGGGGGCGGCGGCCGGGGTCACCGACGAGCTGATGGAACGGCACCAGCGACAGACCCGATGGACGGAGCTGCGCCTGGTGTCCGGCGCCGTCATCTACGACTTCTCCTGCCGAGACAACGCCATCGTGCCCGATGCGACGTTGGGGCGCGCCGCCGTCCGCCAGGCCGTCCCTGGTGTGGTGCCGGTGGGCCGGTGCGGCGCCGGTCGCAGCGCCACCGTGGGGAAGGTCAACTTCGGCCGGGCCGAGTTCGCGGGGCAGGGTGCCGCGTTCGCGGCCGTCGGCGACGTCAGAGTCCTGGTCGTCACCGTGCCCAACGCGATCGGGGTGGTGGTCGACCGCGCCGGAACCGTCGTCCGTGGCAACTACGATGCTGAACGCGCCGAGCGACGCCACCCGGCGACCGACTATGAAGCCGCGCTTCGAGCCGGTGGGCCGGCCGCTCCGGTCGGCGGAAACACGACGCTGACCGTGCTGGTCACCAACGTGAAGCTGTCCGATTACAGCCTCAACCAGCTCGCCCGGCAGGTGCATAGCTCGATGCATCGGGGTATCCAGCCGTTCCACACCGAGAACGACGGCGACGTCTTGTTCGCGCTGACCACCGACCAGATCGAGCTGCCCGGCACGGTACCGACCGGGCTGGGCACCATCGCCTCCGAGGTGGCGTGGGATGCCGTGCTCAGCGCCGCGGTGTGACGGTCGGCAGGGCAATTCGCACGGTCTACGGCGGGCCGGCGACGGGATGGCCGCTTGTGATGGAGTAGGGGCATGGCTGAAGTCGAAGACCACGGCGGCACGGCGAAGGAGACAGAGATGGTGGGAGTCCCGGTGTTCGCCTCCAACGTGTCGGATGCGGCGGCGCGGGGCCGGGAGTTCGGTACGGCGTGGCGGCCACGTGTCGAGGCGGCGTACGCCGGATATCAAGCACTGTTTCACGCCGTCGGCGTCAGCGACCAGCAGGTTCAGGACTCCGGTGCCCGGGCCCTCGACCAACTCGGTGAATGGGCTCCGCGGCTGGCCGCTGAGATCACCGGCCTAGCCGACGGTGCTGCCCTGGAAGCCTGGCAGGTAGCAGCGGTCAACACCCGCACCGAGGTGCTCGCCGCGGCCCGAATCGCGGGCCCCACGGAATGCTCAACAGCTGTTGTTTTACCTGATGACGGCGGTGGGCCGCGCACAATCCAGACGTGGGACTGGAACGAGACGCTACGCGATGTCCCGGTGGTCTGGACGTACCACCCCCGGCCCGACCACGAGGTACGCGGCTTCACCGAATTCGGCGTACTGGGCAAGATCGGCCTGAACAGCGCCGGACTCGGGGTGCACTTCAACATCCTGTGGCATGCGAGCGACCACTCCGGGATCGGTGTGCCGGTGCACGCCGTCGCCCGGCGGATCCTCGACGAGGCCACCACCATCGACGAGGCCATCGAGATCGCCCGATCCGCCCGGCTGTCCGCCTCGTCGGTGGTCACAGTAGTGACCTACCGCGACGGGCTGGGCGACGTGGCCGGACTCGAGCTCTCACCCGCCGGCGTTGGTGTGGTGCGGGCCGCCGACGGCTTCTACGCACACACCAACCACTTCCTTGCGCCGGAACTGAGCGGCGGCGAACGGCTTGGCCTCGAACGACCCGGCACCTATGACCGGTTGCGGCATCTCCAGGACCGGCGCGACGAGCTGGCATCACCGGGGGTGATGGAGCGCGCGAGCGCCATGCTGGGCCACTCCGCCGACGGCCAGGCACCGGTGTGTTGCCATGCCGCGCCGGACGAACCGCTGCCCACCCGTTCGGTCACGCTGGCCACGGTCAGTCTCGACGTAGCCGCTCGCCGCATGGCGGTGCACCGGGGCGGGCCGTGTGACATCACCCCGGACACCTGGCAAACGATCTAACCCCCGTGTGCACCTGATCTCCGTTTTGTCACCTGATCTTTTTCCCCGGGGCGATCAGGTGTGCTGAAAGCGCGTGACGGCGCAGTTGGGTGCATCTGATCGCATCCCGAGATGTGGACGCGTGGCGATCAGATGCATGAACAGGGCGTGTTGGTCGGTTGATGCATCTGATCGACAGGGTCTGGCGTCGAATAACGTCGGGTAAACACGCGGTGCGGCGTACGCCCCTCAAGTCGTCCTTCGCCACAAGTTGACCGGCAGGCCTGTCGGACCCTGATCGATCAGATGCACAACTCGCCCCTAAGCGGCTGACCGTGCATCTGATCGCCGAGCGTCCACACTCCAAGACACGATCAGATGCACCCACCGCGCCGCCACACGCCGTTCGCACACCTGATCGCCCCGGGGAAAAAGATCAGGTGACAAAACGGAGATCAGGTGCACACGGGTTAGCGGAACGCGGCATGACCGGTGAGAGCCTGACCGACGACGAGGGCGTGCATTTCCTCAGTGCCCTCGTACGTCAGCACCGACTCGAGGTTGGTCATGTGGCGGATCACCGGATACTCCAGTGAGATGCCGTTCGCGCCCAGCACCGTGCGGGCCGTCCGGCAGATGTCGAGCGCCGCCCGCACGTTGGCCAGTTTGCCCAGGCTGACCTGCTCATGCCGCAGCGTTCCCGCGTCCTTGCGTCGGCCCAGATGAAGAGCCAGCAGCTGTCCCTTGACCAGTTCGGCGGCCATGCCGGCGAGTTTGGCCTGGGTCAGCTGGAAACCCGCGATCGGCCGGCCGAACTGTTCGCGTTCGGCCGCGTAGCTCAGCGCCGCTTCCCACGCCGCGCGGGCAGCTCCCATCGCGCCCCAGACGATGCCGAACCGGGCCTCGTTCAGGCAGGACAGCGGGCCACCCAGGCCGGTCACCTCCGGCAGCGCCGCGGCGTCGGGAACCCGAACGCCGTCGAGCACCAACTCGCTGGTGACCGATGCCCGCAGCGACATCTTCTTGGTGATCTCCGGGGCCGAGAAGCCGGGTGTGGTGGTATCGACGACGAAGCCCCGGAGTCCGTCGTCGGTCTGCGCCCAGACAATGGCGACGTCGGCGATCGAGCCATTGGTGATCCACATTTTGCGTCCGTCGATCACCCAGTCGGTGCCGTCCCGGCGGGCTCGGGTTCGGAGGCTACCCGGGTCGGAGCCGTGGTCGGGTTCGGTCAGTCCGAAACAGCCGATCGCGGTGCCCGCCGCCATCTCTGGGAGCCACTGCTCCTTCTGTGCCTCGGATCCGAACCGCCAGATTGCGTACATCGCGAGTGAGCCCTGCACTGAGACGAGTGAGCGTACCCCCGAGTCACACGCTTCCAGCTCCAAGCAGGCCAGGCCGTACTCGGTGGCGGACATGCCGGGACAGCCGTAGCCGTCTAGGTGCATGCCGAGCACTCCCAGGGTGCCCAGCTCCCGGGCGAGTTCCCGGACGTCGGGTGCCGTTCCGGTGTCGAACCAGTCGGTGACGTGGGGCGCGATCCGGTGGGTGCATAGTCGCCGCACGGCGGTGCGGACGGCGAGCTCGTCATCGGTGAGGAGGTCGTCGAGGCCGGCGAGATCGAGGGGGCTGAGAGCCGGAACGTTGGCCTCGGCCGTCGAGCTGAGCGTCATGTGGTGCCTTTCTGCGAGATACCGGATCTGTCGGGCGACGCGGATCTGTCGGGCGGCGCGGATCTGTCGGGCGGCGCGGATCTGCCCGCGCAGATGATCGGCCCGTTGAGACAGGTCAGGTGGGTCGGCCCGGATGTGGCAGCGGTTCGGTACCGTCGCGGGCGAGCCAGGACCGGATCAGCGTGGCGTGCTGGTCGAGTGTGGGCGGAGCCGACGGCGGCACGGGTACCGGTTCGGGTACGGACCGCGGGCCGGGGACCAACGGGGCCGACGGGACCGACCCAGACGACGCACTGCCACTGTCGCCGTGGCCGGGTGGAGCGGAGTAACGAACCGGATGGGTGATCTGCTCCGGGTGATCGCCACCGACGGACATCGTCGGCCGCAGCCCCAGTTCGGCGGCCCGGTCGATACCGGCCGCGATGTCACCGACCTGTCCCGCCGACACCCCGGCGGCAAGGAGTTTCGGTTCCCAACCGGCGGCGTCGTCGCTGGCCAGGGCGGCCTCCAAGGCGGAGACGAGGGCGTTCCGGTTGGCGACGCGGTCGGCGTTGGTGGCGAACTTGGCGTCGTCGGCCAGTCCGGGCACCCCGAGGACACCGGTGAGGCGGCGGAACTGGGTGTCGTTGCCGCACGCTACGGCGAGGTGGCTGGCCCGGCAGCGCAACACCTCATACGGGGCGATGGACGGGTGCTGGTTGCCCATCCGTCCGGGCGCCGCACCGGTGGTGAGATAGCTGGACGCCTGGTTGGCCAGGGCACCGAGCAGGCTGTTGAGCAGGGTCACGGCGACGTGCTGGCCGTGGCCGTTGCGCCGCCGCGACTCCAGCGCGGCCAAGATCCCGATGACCGCGTCTTTGCCGGTGAGGACGTCGACGACGGCCACACCGACCTTCTGCGGCTCGGCATCGGGCTCCCCGGTGATGCTCATGAGCCCCCCGACGGCCTGCACGACGAAGTCATAACCTGGCAGGTCGGCGCCGACGCCGCTCCCGAACCCGGTGATCGAGCAGTACACGATGCCGGGGTTGCCCCGGGCCACGTCGGCATAACCGAGGCCGTGCCGTTCCATGGTGCCGGTGCGGAAGTTCTCGATCAGGACGTCGGCGCGACGGGCCAGCTCTACAGCGGCGCGGCGGTCGTCGTCGATGGTGAGATCGAGGGCGACGCTGTACTTGGACCGGTTGACCGCTTCGAAGTAGGAGCTGGCCGACGTCGTCCACGGTGGCCCCCAGGCGCGGGTGTCGTCTCCGGTGCCCGGACGTTCCACCTTGACCACGGTGGCGCCGAGGTCAGCGAGGGTCATGGTGGCGAGCGGGCCGGCCAGGACCCGGCTGAAATCCGCCACCAACACCCCGTCGAGCGGGGCCGTCATCGTTGGGCCGCCGGTGCCACGACCCGACGCGGTATCCGCCACGGGTTGGCGGCGCGTAGCGCCGGTGGCAGGGCGCCGTCCGGCGCTCCCTCGTAGGCCACCGGCCGGGTGAACCGGTCCAGAGCGGCCGCACCCACGGACGTGGTGGACGGGGCGGTGGTCGACGGCCACGGTCCGCCGTGCTGCTGCCCCCATGCCAGCGACACGCCCGGAGTCCACCCGTCGACGACGACCCGGCCGACGATCCGCGACAACCGCCGAACCAGCCCGCTGACGTCGGGGTCGTCCGCGCCCGACGTGATGACGCTCGCGGCCAGTGCGCCCTGCAGCTCGCCGATGATCGCCTCGAGGTGGGCGTCGTCGTTGTACTCGGCTACCAGCAGGACCGGCCCGAAACACTCCTCCAGCAGCCGCGAACCACGACGCAGCCGGTCGGCGTCGACCGACAGCACCGCGGCCGGCACGGATGCCCCACCACCCGGACCGGGCACGGTGGCCACGGTGACCGCTCCGGCCTCGCCCAGGTCGCGCAGCCCGGAGTGGTACGCCTCGGCGATAGCTGGTGTCAGCAGCCAGCCGGCGGGTGCCTTCGCGAGCAGGGCCTGACCGGCGAGCACGGCGACGTCGTATCCGCGGGGGGCGAGGACCAGCCCGGGTTTCGTGCAGTACTGGCCCATTCCTAGGGTGAACGCGCCGGCTAGTCCGTCGGCGACGTCGGTGAACCGTGCCCCAGCCGCCGGGGTGACCACCACCGGGTTGACCGTGCCCATCTCGGCGAAGACCGGGATAGCCACCGGCCGTTCCGCGGCGAGCCGCCACAACGCGAGGCCGCCGGCCTGTGAGCCGGTGAACCCGACCGCCGCTATGTCCGGGGCGGTCACCAGCCGCGGCCCCGTGTCGAAGCCAGCTACCACGGCGAACACCCCGTCCGGGGCTCCACTGCGCTGGAGCGCCTCCCGGGCGAGCCGCCCGAGCCGCTCGCTGAGCAGCGGATGGGCCGGGTGGGCTTTGGCGACCACCGGGCAGCCGGCGGCGAGTGCCGAACCGGTGTCGTTGCCGAGGACCCCGTAGGCGAACGGGAAGTTGCTGGCGCCGAACACGGCCACCGGTCCGAGTGGTTGGCGCATCCGGGCCAAGCTGCCTCCGACCTGGGTGGTTTCCACCACTGCGCCGAGCCACGAACCTTCGGCGGCGACGTCGGCGTAGAAGCGCAGCTGGTCGGTGGCCCGGGTGAGCTCCGCCGTCAGCCGGTCGGTGCCTTTGGCGGTCTCCCGGTCGGCGAGCTCGACGAGGCCGGGCTCGGTGTCGACGGCGTGGGCGATCGCCCGTAACCAGTCGGCACGCACCCGCGGCTGGAGGTCACCGACGGACTCTGCGACCTCGGCGGCCCGGGCCACCGCGTCGTCAACGCCTTCGGACGGGGTGACGGACGTGGCGCCGTTGGACTCACCGGTGCGCGGGTTGATGCTGACCAGGGTGTTGTGCACGGCGGTGTCGGACATGGATACCTCCACGATCAGTGGCCCGGAGGGGGAGTGGCCCGGATGGGATGGCCCCGTGGGTCCGAGGGATAGCGTCTCAAAGCCGTTGTCGCCCGAACGGGGCAGGCGGCGGGAAGGAGTCAGCCGTCCGTCGCGGCCACGGCGGCTTCGAGGACCGACAATCCGTCGGCGAGGAGATCGTCGTCGATCACCAGTGGTGGCAGGAGTCGGATGACGTTGCCGTAGGTGCCACACACCAGCACCAGAACACCCTCGGCGTGGCAGCGTTCAGCCACCTGCCGGGCTAGCTCTGGGGCTGGGGCGGTGGTGCCGGGCTGGACGAACTCCACGGCGAGCATCGCGCCGCGGCCACGCGCCTCACCAATGGCCGGGCGCCGGTTGGCGAGGTCTCGAAGCCGGGGGAGGGCTGCGGCTTGGATGGCGCGGGCCCGGCCGGTGAGGTCCTGCTGCTCGATGGTCTCCAGGACGCCGAGGGCGGCTGCGCAGGCCAGAGGATTGCCGGCGTAGGTACCGCCGATGCCGCCAGGTGGGACCGCATCCATCAGGCTCGCCCGGCCGGTGACGGCGGAGATCGGCAACCCGCCGCCGAGGGCCTTGGCGGTGCAGATCAGGTCGGGGACGACGGACTCGTCGTCGCAGGCGAACAGGTCGCCGGTGCGGGCCAGCCCGGTTTGTACTTCGTCGGCGATCAGGAGGATCCCGTGGTGTTCGGTGAACTCACGAAGGCCCGGGAGGTACCCGGCTGGCGGCACGATGAATCCACCTTCGCCCTGGATGGGTTCGACCACCACCGCGGCGACCCGGTCCGGGCCGAGCTGACTGGTGACGATGTCCCGCAGCCGGTCAAGCGCCTGTTCGGCGGCCTGTTCGGGACCGCCCGGCCAACGGTAGGGGTAGGGGAACGGCGCCCGGTATACCTCCGGCGCGAACGGGCCGAAGCCGTCCTTGTACGGCACGTTCTTCGCGGTCATGCTCATCGTGAGCAGGGTGCGGCCATGGTAGGCGTGGTCGAGGACCACGATGGCCGGGCGACGGGTGGCCACTCGGGCGATTTTGACCGCGTTCTCGACGGCTTCGGCGCCGGTGGTGAACAGTGCGGTCTTCTTGGCGTGATCGCCCGGCGTGAGCCGGTTCAGAGCCTCGGCGACCTCGACGAAGCCGTCATAGCCGGTGACCATGAAGCAGGTGTGGGTGAATCGAGCCGCTTGCTCCTGTACTCGGGAGACAACCGCGGGTGCGCTGGCGCCGACGCTGGTGACGGCGATGCCGGAAGCGAAGTCGATGAGGTGGTTGCCGTCGGCGTCGACGATGATGCCGCCGCCAGCATGTTCGACGTAGACGGGCAGGGTTGCCGCGAATCCGGTGGCGACGCTGTGTTGGCGACGGTCGTGCCACGCCTTCGATTGTGGCCCCGGGATCGCCGTACGGAGTATTCGTCGCTGCTCAGGCATCGTCGTTCCCCTTTTCTGCTGACGGACGTCGTGGTGCGCGCTCCACCCACCGCTTGTTGCGACGTGTCAGGCGTCGCGTGGCTACGGTAGCGGCGGGTGAGGGAACGGTCGTGGGATGATTCATCCAAACAAAACGTCGAGTCGTGGATAATATGACCAAACCGTGAAGCTGCTAGAGCTGGAGTGTGGAGGTGAACGTGGAATGACGGCGGTCACCGTCGCCGAGTTGTGCCGCACCCTGCCCGACGACCTCCGCCCGGTTCATCCACCCGTACCGCCCGCGGCGGCGATCAGCGCTGTCCACGTCAGCGAGCTGCTCGATCCGGTTGTGTATCTCGACGGCGGCGAACTTCTGCTCACCACCGGCCTTGCCCTGCCGCGCCGGGCCGAGGAATGCCGCCGGTACGTCGACCGGCTGGTGCGTGGAGGTGTGGCCGCCCTGGCCTTCGGGGTCGGCCCGGTGCATCCGGCGATTCCTCCGCGTCTGGTGGATGCGTGCCGGCAGGCTGGATTGGGCCTGCTGGAGGTCCCGGAGCCAACTCCGTTCCTCACTATCAGCCGAGCGTTCTGGTCGGCGGTCTCCCGGGCTGACCGGCACGAACTCTCGGCCGCGCTGAGCGCGTATCAACAGCTCGCCCGGGCGGCTACCGGACCACGGCCAGTGCCGGGGTTGCTGCGCGCCTTGGCCGAGACGGTCTCCGGCTGGGCGGCGCTGCTGGACCCGCTCGGTACGGCGGTTGACGTATGGCCGGACGACCGGCTGAGCACCGCTCGGCGGCTCGCCGCCGAGACGGCACGGCTGCGGATGGCGGGTATGCGGGCCGCGGCGACGTTCCCCGTCGACGGCGACGACGTCGTCGTCCACCCTCTAGCCGACGGGGCCCGCGTCGTCGGCTATCTCGCCACCGGTGCCCCGCCGGTGGCCGCAGACGCCAGCCCGGGCCAGCATAGGAGTGCGCGGAGCACGATTTCCGGTGCCCATCGCCACGTCGTGCTCATGGCGGCCGCACTCCTCAGCCTCGACGCCGTGCGCAGCCGGCGGGCCACCGCCGCGGTCCGCGCCGCCCGCGCGTCGATCGCCCAGCTCATCGACCTCGGCCAGGCCGAGGCGGCGCGCCGGCTGGGCCAGCGGCTGGGGATCGACGTGCCCGACGGGTTGGCCCGCCTCGTCGTGTTCGACGGTGTGCCGGCGGACACCGGCCTCGACGTGATCGCAGCGGCATGCCGGGGCACCGTGCTCGGAGTATCCGACGACCCGCCCCCGGACCGGACCCAAGAACGGGAGGTGACGTGGTGTGTCGTGGCCGCCGATGGGCTGGCCTGGCCGGAGTTGCAACGTTCGCTGAGCTCGCTCGGTAGCGACGTCCGCTGTGTGGTCGGGGCGCCGCTCGAACTCGACGACCTGGCGTCGATGCGGACCCGGCTGGCCGCTGAACTCAGCCGCCGGCCCGTGCCGTGGATCGGCGAGGCCGGCGGCGACGGCCTGGTGGATGCTGGCGGAGCGCACCGGCTCGTCGCACCTCTCGTCGAGCTCGACCGGCCGAAGGTTGTGGCCGCCGTGGCCGCCTACCTGCGCCAGCGTGGACATTGGGAGGCCGCGGCGCGCGAGCTGGGGCTGCACCGCAACACCGTGCGCTACCGGGTCGGCACCGCCGAACGGCTCCTCGGCGTTGACCTCCGCGACCCCGATGCGGCGGCCACGGTGTGGCTGTCCTTGCGTGCGCTGGGCCTGGCCTGATCACTGGACGAGTGGGCGGAGCGCGTCGGCTTCCGGAAGACCCAGCGAGGCGAAGATCTCGACCGCCAGCTGCCATTGCCGCCGTGCTTCGGCCGGGTCGCCGCCGGCGGCGGAGAGCCGGGCGAGCCCGTCGAGGGCGCGGGCATGCTCATACTGGTCGCCGTTGTCGATGGCGATGTCGAGGGCCATGGTGTGGTGCTCGCGGGCCTCTTCCGGTCGCTCGGTTGCCTGGAACACCCGGCCGAGTTCATTGAGTGTGCCCGCCTCCAGGCTCGCTTCGCCGAGCTCATGGCTGATCGCGAGCGCCTTGCGGAGATGCTCCTCCGCCCGCGTGTAGTCGCCGAGGCCGGCGAACGCCACGCCGATGCCCTGATACCCGTCACCGAGTCCAACTCGATATCCGGCCTTCTGATAGATCGAGATGGCCTCCCGATGCCGTTCGATGGCCGCTTCGAACCGTCCGAGCCGTTCCAGTGTGAGGCCGATGTTGGTGAGCACCACCCCCTCGCCCACCAGGTCGCCCAGCTCTCGGTAGGTGGCCAGCGTGCCCTGGTACAGCTCGTGTGCATCGTCGTACCGGCCCAGCCGGAGCATGACGATGCCAAGGTTGTTGGTGGCTCGGCACTCGCCTTGCCGATCGCCGATGCGACGGTGGACGTCGATGGACCGCGTGTAGTGGTCGACGGCGTCGTCGAGCCTTCCCAGCCGCCGATAGACGACGCCGAGCCCCTGCAACACGTTGCCCTCTCCCGCGTGATCGCCGGTTTCACGGTAGGTGGCCAGCGCTCGTCCGAGGTGATGACGGGCCGACTCGTAGTGCCCGAGGCGCCAGCTGACGATACCCAGGCCGTGTTCCGCATGCCCGGCCCGCACCGTGTCACCAAGCTCCTCGAACAGCGACAACGCCCGTTGATGGTGTTCCCGGGCGTCGTGATACCGACCGATTCGCCGCAGGACGTGTCCCTTGGCATCGAGGGCGGTGGCCTCGCCGGGCCGGTCGTCCAGCTTCCGCGCGGCTTCGATCGCCACGTTCTGCAGCTCGAGCGCCTCACCGAAATGAGCTCGCGCGTCGAGATAGTCCGGCAGCACCGCGGCGAGCTGGCCGGGATGGCTCGGGCTGCGGTCGACGCCGGCCCGGGCGGTGGCCAGGAGATTCTGCCGCTCGACGTCGAGCCATCCGCGCGCGGAGTCCGGCCGATCGAACGACACCCCCGGGTGCCCACCGGTGTCGACGACCGGGCGATGTGCGTTGCCCTGCGGATACGCGACTGTCATCGCGGCCGCCGCGGTCGAGGTGTAGTGGTCGAACAGCCGGATGGTGGCGGCTTGGCGTTCGTTGTCGGACAGCCCGGCCGCACGTTCGGCTGCGTAAACACGGAGAAGATCGTGTAGGCCGAACCGATGCGGGGAGAGTTCGTTGACGAGGTGGGCGCGGACGAGTTCGGCGACGACGTCGCGGGCATCGCCCGCGGTGCCCGCGGTGAGGGCGGCCACCGCACCGACGTCGAACGTGCGGCCCGGGTGCAGGCCGAGCAACGCGAAGGTGTGGGCGCTGGACGGGCGCAACGAGCGCAACGACCAGGAGAACACCGACCGGACCGACGTGCGGTCGTCGTCGCCGGCGGCGAGCATGTCGAGCTGGTGTGTCTCGTCCTCCAACTCGGTGACCAGGTCGGCGAGCGCGGCTCTCGGGCGGGTGATGGCGTACTCGGCGACGATCCGCAGCGCCAGCGGCAGCCGGACGCATAAGGCCGCTAGCCGGATGGCGCGTTCAGGGTCGGAGGTGACCCGGTCGCCGACCAGCCGGTGCAACAGGTCGATCGATTCACCCAGTGTGAGTAGATCCAGGTTGAGCCGCACCGCGCCGTAGCGGGCGATCAGCGAAGGCAGGGTGTCGCGGCTGGTCACGACGGTAAAGCAGCTGGATGCGCCGGGTAGCAGATCCGCGACCTGCTGGACCGATGAGGCGTTGTCGAGCACGACGAGCACTTTGCGCCCGGCCAGCAGGGTCCGGTACTTCGCCGCCCGCTCGGCGACGTCGTACGGCACCGCAGAATCGGCCAGGCCCAGTTCCCGCAGGAACGCGCCGAGTGCCTCGCCGGGCGGCACCGGCCGGTCGAGATCGTAGCCACGCAGGTTGATGTACAGCTGGCCATCGGGAAAGCGATCAACTACCCGGTGCGCCCAGTGCACCGCCAGCGCCGTCTTGCCGACGCCAGCGGTCCCAGAGATAGCGCAGACCCCAACCGACGCGGCCGCGCCGTCGGGCTCGAGGAGGCGATCGAGCCCTTGGAGCTGATCCGCGCGGCCGGTAAACGCGGACACGTCGGCCGGTAGGTCGTGTGGGGGAGGCGAGCCGCCCACGACGCCACCGCTTCCGGATGCCTGGAGGTCGGCCACGTGATGCGGTGGTGTGGTGGCGTCGAGCCACAGCCGATGGAAGTAGCTGGTGTCGCCGCCCAAGGTTTCGACGATGAGCTCCAGGAGACCCCACCGAGGCGCCCTGGGCTCGGAAAAGGCGGCCGCGACCGTCGTGTGGCTGCATCCGACCTCACGCGCCATGGTGCGCAGGCTCGGCCAGCCAGCCTCGTGATGGAGCCGGTGCAGGGCGTCGAACAGCGCCGCCAACGCGGTGTCAGCGACGGTAGGCCTCGGAAGCTCGCCCATCGTCCCCCCTCCCGGAGCCCACCGGGCAAACGATCCCGTCACAAGTATGGCACCGCCGCCGGTGGATTCTTCTGTCCTTTTCTGTCAACTGATGTCAACCACGGGAACCGGGCGGCGAGACTTCGAGAAGAGAACTGTCTCCGGCTGGACCGAGGTGAGGACGATGTCGCCGGAACTTGTTTATCCCGAATTCGGGGGCCAACGATTCCTTCCCGGGCGAGGTGTAAGCCCGGAGATGGCCTCCAGACTCGCCGAGGTCGAGGTGAGGTTGCGCGAAATCCACGCGGCCGATGACACCATCGAGCCGTTCGAGAAATGGTGCGGCTTTCATGAGCCACACCGTGGATATCGGCGTGGCGGCGGACACCACGGAACCGGGCGGGCCATCGATTTCAACTACGACACCAACCCGTACATCGTGACCAGGACGGGCCAGACGTTGGGCGGTGAAGCAGCCGCGCACGATCAGCCGGAGATGCGGCAGCGGGCGATCGAGGTGTGTGACCGGGCCGTGCGATTGGCGTTTACCTCATCGGATCGGGCGGATCTCAGCATCCGAGTCAACGACAGTATCGAGACCACCTATAACCGGTTCGCGACGGTATCGAACTGCCTTGTGGACTACTTCGCCTACATCTTCAGCGATCATCTGACCACCATCAGGCGGCCACCGATCCCGCGGGTACACACTCTGTTCGATGGTGATCCCGCATTCCAGCAGATCAGGGCCAATGAGATCAGCGTCGATAAAGACCACGCGGTGTTTCAGTTCGAGACGTTGTTCTCCGATCCGCACTGGCAAGAAGCGCACCCCGGCTGGATGTCGGCGGAAGAACAGTACTGGCAGATGTTGCGGGACTACGAGATGGTCCGTATCCCCATGCTGCGCGGCGATCCGAGACGCCCCATCACGGAGACCCGAAACCCGGCGCGCGGCTTTCTCGATTTGCGCGGTGAGGTGGTCTGCGAGCTCGTTCGGACCGGACGTATGCGGTGGGGGGCCAGTGACTTCGGCGCCCGCGCCAGCGGCGACATCATGCATTTCGATCTCGGCTGACGAGAAGAGGGACTCTCATGCCAGAAGAATTCGCCACCACGATGAAGTTCGACGTCACTGCTGACGACCTGATGGAGATCACGAATCTGGCGCTGGAAACAACGGGTGAACTTGTTCCGGTGCCTGTGCAGGATCCGGTCACGGGGGTTTGGTATCTGAAATGGGTAGAACCGGATATCGAGCCACACTGGTTCGGCCGGAACGCAGCTCACTCGATCACGGTCCCCACGACCCCGGATACGCAGCCGGACCTCGGTACCGTCGTCGACGACCTCGTCGCCGAACCCGGCCGAGTGGTAGAGCTATTTATCGTCGGGGCGGAACTGCAGCGGTTGGGTAATCATTTCGCCAACGCCGACGATCCAGCCCTGCACGAGCCGTTCCACGACGCCGCGAACCGGTTGTTCGGCACCGCGCTGTCTCGCCTGGGCGCCGGATTCTAGGAGCCGGACGTGACCGTCTACGAGATCGGGCCGGATCGCTACCTGCTGGCGCGATCCGAGGATCTGCTGTACCTGCGGGTGAGCCTCCATCCCGATCAGGGAATGCTCCAGCTGGTGTTCCCCGCACAGCACGTCTTGGAACAGACCTTCCAGGTGGATGCCGACGGCTACCTGCCTCCACCTGTGGGCGGGTTCTGGGCATCGGTCGGGGCCTCGGCGGAGTCGTGGTCGTCCGGAGGTATCGGTGGTGACTCACTCAGCTACACCGTCCCCGTGGACGAAGCCCGGCGACGAATGGGAGACCTGCTCGGATGGCTCGAGGAGAAGTGGGCGACGGGGTCCATCGAGTTTCCGGCTTTGATCCAGCTCGCACCGTACGACACAGGTAGGTGGACCTTCAGTCCGCCACCCGGTTCGACGGGTGGCCGGACGGCCGTCTGGGGTGCGGAACTCGCGGCGACGAGCGGCGAATTCGACGGGTTGGACAGGCCCCTCATGCGGGTCAACTGGACCGAGGAACGGGGGTTCGAGCCGTGGGGGTTCGCCATGCTCCCGTACACCGAGTACCGGTCGATGCGGGGCTCGTTGTTCGAAACCCGGATGCGCCTGTCGATGCTCGGCGCATCCGGGTGGGGCAACGGTCCGCACTGGCGCCCGGATGCGTTTCAGCCGACGATGCCCGCGATCACGTCGTTCTCTCATGCCAGTCGGTTCGGTCGGACCACCGAGGCTCGGTGGCAGGTGGTGGGCCGGCTATCCTCCGGGCATCCGGTCCGGTTGGACTCGGAGACCACCCGTGAGTTCACCTCGAAACGCCACGTGCGCACGTCCGCGGCCCCTGTCATCACCGACATCGCGATCGGCGCTGGCGACAGTGCGCGTGACCCGTACATGGGCGGCACGACCTATGTGGCCGCACATTTGATCGAGACCCGGACGCTGACCGTTCTGGACCCCGTGGTGACGATGGCCGGGCGAGAATCGCCGTTCCGAACGCTGCGGCTCGTCGACGAGACGATCCACAGGATCGACCACGGCGACGCACCGTCCTGGGTCACCCGCGATGGGCAGGACGTCCACTTCACCCTGGTCGCGACCGACTGGGAGGGCAGGGAGACCAGCTTCTCGGTCCCGCTGATGTTCCTGCTCGATACCACGGGCCGCGATGAAATCGACCGCGTGTTCAACGGCGGGGACGGGAGCCGGCGACACGTCCGGCTCCCCGGGGTGCGGATGGCGCTGGCCGATCGGTCTGAACGGCCGGGTATCTCAGCTGCCGACGTGACCGTGCCGGTCCACGCCATCGACCTGGCCTTGACCGGGACAACGCGGGGCGGGCACGCCGCCATCGCACCGGAGGCGGTGACGGTGTCGCTGGAGGCAGTGGGGCGGTTGACGGATCGGCCCGCGTTGGCGCGCTGCACCGTGGATGCGGCGGGCATCTCCGCCGACGGCAACTTTCTCACCCTCCAGCCGGAGTTCACCGCGAGCATTGGGGCCGAACAGGCTGGTGGTTTGGCCGCCCCCACGATGCAACTGGGCGCGCTCAACATCGAGAATGGGGCTGTACCAACGCAGCCACCCGAAGCGGCTTTCGCCGGCGCGAAGCTGCTCGGTGTCTCGTTGACCGAACTCCTCGCCGATCAGCAGTCCACCGATCCCGTGCTCCGCACCGAACATCGGGCCGACGCCGTCGTCACCACCTACACCTGGCGGCCCAAACTCCGCGAGAGCCCGTCCGGGCAGCTACGCCTGACACCGGGGGCGACGTTGGACCTGTCGGCCACGGTGACGCAGCCACTCCAATCGGTCGACGCACTGGCTACCGCCCCGGCGGCGACCACCGAGGTCAGGGGGGTGCTGACGGGGGCGACGTTGGCGTTCCTCAACGTGATCACCGTGGAGATAGGACGGCTCGAGTTCCACACGGCTACCGGTCGGCCGCCATCCTTGACCGCGACCGGGGTGACGGTGGGCTTCCAGGGGGATCTGCGCGCCCTGGCCGCGCTCGCGAAGCTGATCGGGGACTTCCCCGACGGTAGCCCGGTGGACGCCGACGCCAACGGGGTCTCACTGCGGTATTCGCTGCCGCTGCCGCCGGTGGGTTTCGGCGTGTTCAGCATCACCAACCTTGCGCTCGGCGCCCAGGTGTCGGTCCCGTTCACCGATGAGCCGGCGTCGGTCCGGTTCAACTTCGCCGAGCGGCACGCACCTTTCACCGTTGGTGTCGCCATCTTCGGTGGTGGTGGGTTCGTCGCCATAACAGCGACGACCAAGGAGTTGACCCGGATCGAGGCGTCACTGGAGTTCGGTGGCTTCTTCTCGATCTCCCTGGTGGCGGCCAGGGGACAGGTCCACGCGATGGGTGGGGTGTCCCTGGTCCGGGGCGACACCGTCACTATCGAGGGGTACCTGCGGTGCGGCGGACTGATCGAGGTGTTGGGCGGCATCATCGGAGTGAGCGTCGAGTTCTTGATCGCTCTCGGCTACACCCACGACGAGTCCGGCGGACGGATCTACGGTCGCGCCACGGTCACCGTTGGGGTCTCGATCGCTTTCGTGAGCAAGTCGGTCAGCTTCGGTGTCGAAAAGTCGTTCTCTACTCGGAGCACTGCCCGGAACCAGGCCACTGGGGTCGATGAGACCGCCTGGAACCAGCTGTGCGACGCCTTCGCCTGATGAGGAGCGTGAGCGGCATGAGTGTCGAGGAGATCGTCTGGGTGTGCTGCCCGGCCGGTGTCACGGCCACCGATCTGATGGTGACGGTGCTGGTGGCGCCGAGGGTCCTTCCGGATCGGATCGACGCCACCGTCGAGAACAACACCGGCCTCGGTGATTGGCCCGCGCGGCTGCGCCACGTGCGCTGGGTGGTGGAGATCGGCCCCGGCGGTGGAACCCCGGCCGAGGTAGCCGGGCCGGACCCCGACCCCGACCTGTGGCGGGCGGTTTTCACCTCGGGCACCCCGGTGCGGAGTTTCGACGCCGTACCGGACCAGACGAACATCCCAGTGGTCTCCTACCCCGCGGCGGAGGCAGCCGAGGCCGTGCGCGACGTCTACGCCGACGTCGCCATGACCGTACCCAGCAACGGTGCGGTTGGCCCACCCGGGGCGGACCCGGCGGTGCAGACCTTGTGCCGGGCGTTCGACGTCGGTCCGCTGGCGGACTTCCAGGGCGACCTGTCGAGCCGGCTGGCGCGGTCGCGGGCGCTGTGTGCCGCCCACGGCCCCGACGACCGGTCTCTCGTCGAGGTTATGCCGGACGGGCGCGACGGTCCGATCCGGCGTGCGTACGCCATGCAACAGCTCCAGCGAGGAGCGGGGGAGCGCGCTGGAGACAGCATGCGACTTCGGGCCGCGGAAGGCCTCGACCTGCACCAGATGTTCACCCTGCTCGGCGAACATCCGGCCATGCTGCGCCGGCTGGGGCTGCTGGTCGACCTCACCGTCCCGCTCGACGCGGTGGACGACGGTATCACCCGGATCCGGCTGTCCCCGGAGTCCGTTCTGCCCGACGAGTTCGTCCACGGTCACCCGTGGACGCAGGCGACCCTGGACCGGGAACAGGGACAATTCGTGGCCACGGCGCGGGACCCAGCCTTGACACACGGCGTGCTGCCCCTGGACCATCCGGCCTTCCGGCTCGATCAACTCGACGTGGACGGCGCGGTCCACAAAGGTGTCGCCCTCGCCAGCCAGCCGGCCGTCCGCGAGGCCGAACAACGGGTCCCGTCTCTCCGCAACGATGGCATCGCACTGATGCAGAGCGGGCGAGCCCGAGAGGTACATGAGCGGATGGTTCATGCGTCGCGTGGCCGCGGAGAGATGCGCAACGGCATGAGCGACGACGAACTGACGTTGTGGGCCGAGGACATCACCCGCGGGCACCGGGTGGACGTCTGGGATGACGAGACCAACAGCTTCCACTCGTTGCACGCCCGCCGGGTGCGCTACGACGTCGACGGTTTCGGCCCGGTGCCGGCGGCCGGCGAGTTCATCGAGGACGAAGGCTGGATCACCGAATGCGTAGCCGGCGACGGCGAGCTCTACGTCGACGAGCGGGTGGTCACCTGGCGGGGCTGGAGCCTGTCGGTACCACCGCCGTATGCGGCGATACTCGACCCGACGGAGACTGACGAACCGGCCACGAGTCCGTTCGACGCTCTCCATACCCACGTGGAGAACCAGGTTCGGCCGGGGACGTTGCCGAAGCTTCGATACGGGCGTTCGTACCGGCTGCGGATGCGTACCGTCGACCTGGCTGGGCACGGCGTCGACCTCGGCCACGCACCTGACATCTCTACCGCGCCGCTGCGTTGTCTGCGCTATGAGCCCGTCCCGCCGCCCGTGGTGGCGCCCGTCGGAGACACCGACGTCTTCGCCGAAGGTGAAACCACCCATCGGCTCGTGCTCCGAGCACCCGCCGGGTCGGACTCGTCGGCTCCCCGCGTCGACGTCGTGCCGAGCGAGCGGTTGCTGCTACCCCCACGAGGCACCGCGGCTCTGGCGGAGCAGCACGGCATGTTCGACGCAGCGATGGGCAACGGCAAGAATGATGCGCGCGCGGCCACGCTGGAGCTGGCGCACCGTTCGACGGTGGACCTCATCTACCCCGTCGGAGACGTCGTGCCGTATCTGCCGGATTCGATGGCGGCCGGGGTGGCGCTCGTCGGCCTGCCCGGTCTTCCGGCGGGGGAGGTGTACACCGTGCGGTTCGAGGGCGACTCGTGGGATACACCACGGCCGGTTCGGTTCCGGCTGGAATCCGCTGACCAGCGCGGCGCCGGCGAACGAGCCCCACAGTACGACGCGGGCTCGAACACTCTCACCGTGTATCTGAAGGAGGGGCAGCGATGCACGGTGTGGGCGTCGTCGGTCCCGCGCGACGTCGACCTGATGGCCGTCGTGGACGACTGTGCGCGGCGACGTGCCGCCGGCGAGGGCGCGCAGGTCGCGGCCCTGGCCGCCCAAGGCCTGCATCCCATGGTGACACCGGCGCAGGAACTGGAGCTCGTGTATGCCACCCACCGGCCGGTGACCGCTGACTTCACCAGCCCACCGGAGATCACCCGACAGCCTGGGGAGAGTGCCGCCAGGTGCCGGATCGACGTCGCGGCGGATCCCGCCACGACGGAGTCGGTGACGTTGCGTGCCACCTGGCGCGAACACGTCGACGACACAACCGAGAGCTGGCCCGGCGAGGTGACCCGTAGCGCGGAGGTTTTCACCTGGCACCTGCCAGCTGACGACGCGGCCGAGTCGCTCGCCGATGCGGCCGAGGTTTGTGCCCCCGGACAGGTCAACGTCAACACCGGCGACGTCGGCCAGCTCTTTAGAATCATCCACGTCGGGTATCAACGCGCCTTCGAGATCCGCCGTCGCCGCCCGTTCGGATCCATCGATGACCTCGAACGTATCCCCGGGATCGGACCGGCCCGGCTGGCCGACATCAGGCACCAGGCCGTGACGTGTATCCGCGCAGGCACTGACGATCAAGGCCGCCGGCTCTTCGACCTGGACACCGGCACCGACGATCTACCCGCACACGAGTTCGCCTCCACGGGTGCACGCCGGGTGACGTACGCGCTGGTGGCGACGGGCCGGTTCGGCGACTGTTACCCGGACGGTGCACTCGAGCAGGCGGTGGGCGACGGTGTCGAGGTGGTGTTGCCGAACACCGAGGTCCCACCGCCACCTGTCGTCCGGGCGGTCGAGCCCCTCCAGGTGGTCGATCCGCCGGTCATCGACATGGATCACGACCCAGGTCCGATGACCGTCGGCGATCTCACCACCGAGCCGCTGCCGGGTCCCGGCTGGCTGCGGGCCAAACGGGTGCGCCATGGCGGCTGGCTGCGGGTGTACCTGGAACGGCCCTGGCATCTCACCGGTGAAGGTGAACTGCTGGGCGTCGTCGTCGCAGACTCGGAGCCGCCCGCTGGAACGTTGAAGGACAACGCGTGGCGGCTCACCTCGCTGCCGCCGTGGTGCTCGCAGGCCGGGCAGGATCCGATCCATCAGACCCATGGAGTCCGCCCGCTGACCCGCGAATTCCTGGCCGGAGCACACCATCGGGAGTCGTTCTCGGTGCTGCCGGTGGCGGCCGTCGGTGAGGGCACGGGCGCGGCGTCGGTGCCGGTGACAGTGCTGGGCTACGAACCGCGGTACGACGAGGCGAGCCAGTGTTGGTACGTCGACGTGCAATGGGTCGGAGCGGCCTATATGCCGTTCGTCCGACTCGCCGTCGCTCGTTATCAGCCGAACTCGTTGGGTGTGGACCTCAGCCTCTCTCCTGTGTCGACCGTCGACATCGTGCAACCACTACCGGGCCGTACGCTGATGATCCTTCGCAACGGGGACGAACCCAGCATCACCGTGAGCCTCCACGGCGCGTCGTACTGGACGGCGAACGAGGACCGGAAGCCGTACGTCGGGTGTCGCCTGTTCACCGCGGACTCATCCGATGCCGACATCTGGAAGCCGGTGGACGGGGGTGACGAAACGGCGCTGACCGGAGACGACGGGTACTGGAGCGGCACGATGGATCTGTCCGGTGCGGTCAGCGCTGGGCGGCCGCTGCGGATCCTCGTCGTCGAGCGCGAACGCCATCGAACCTGGGGTGGGGTCAGTGGCGAGCGGGTGATCTACGTGGGGGAGCTGGCCGTGCCGACATACAACACCGTGCCTATCGTGGGCTTGACGGCCGACTGATCGGAAGAGTGGTGTCGCCGCGGGTTCTTAGCCTTCTTCGGCGTTCTTCAACACTCCGGTGAGGTGCTCGGCGGCGGCGAGTACGGCCGGTGCGTGTACCCGTCCAGGCTGGCGGGTGAGCCGCTCGATGGGGCCGGAGACCGACACCGAGGCGACGACGCGGCCACTGGAGGAGCGGACCGGGGCGGACACCGACGCGACGCCCGGTTCGCGTTCGCCGACGCTCTGCGCCCAGCCGCGGCGGCGGACGGCGGCGAGCATCGTCGCGGTGAAGCGGGCACCCTGCAGTCCGCGGTGCATCCGTTCGGGTTCTTCCCAGGCGAGCAGGACTTGGGCCGCGGAGCCGGCGAGCATGGTGACCGTTGCACCCACCGGAATGGTGTCGCGCAGGCCGCTTGGCCGCTCCGCGGCGGCGACGCAGATACGTTGGTCACCCTGGCGGCGGAACAGTTGTGTGCTCTCGCCGGTGGCTTCCCGCAACCGGGCCAGCACTGGGCCGGCGGCGGCGAGCAGGCGGTCTTCGCCGGCCGCGGTGGCCAGTTCACCGAGCCTGGGGCCGAGGACGAACCGGCCGTGCAGGTCGCGGGAGACGAGGCGGTGGTGCTCTAGCGCTACCGCTAGGCGGTGGGCCGTCGGCCGGGCTAGGCCGGTGGAGGCGACCAGGTTGGCCAATGTCGCTGGGCCGGCCTCGAGTGCCGACAACACCAAGGCGGCCTTGTCAAGGACGCCAACTCCGCTAGAGTTGTCCATGACTCGATATTGCCATCTCAAAATGCGAGATGCAAGTGAGCCGCCCCCGAGATCTCTCACGCCCGTCCGAGATCTCCAGCGACATCAAACACATAACCATGGACTAGAGGAGACGGCAATGGGGAAGACCCTGGCTGAGAAGGTATGGGACGCACACGTCGTGCGCCGAGCCGAGGGCGAGCCGGACCTTCTCTACATCGATCTCCACCTCGTACACGAAGTGACCAGCCCGCAGGCGTTCGAGGGGTTGCGGCTCGCCGGGCGCCCGGTGCGCCGCCCAGACCTCACCCTGGCCACCGAAGACCACAACACGCCGACGCTGGACATCGACAAGCCGATCGCCGACCTCACCAGTCGCACCCAGATCGAAACGCTGCGCCGCAACTGCGCCGAGTTCGGGATCCGGCTCCATCCGCTCGGCGACGTCGAGCAGGGAATCGTGCACGTCGTCGGCCCGCAGCTCGGCCTGACCCAACCCGGGCTCACCGTCGTCTGTGGCGACTCGCACACATCGACCCACGGCGCTTTCGGTGCGCTCGCCTTCGGCATCGGCACCTCTGAGGTTGAACACGTACTGGCCACCCAGACGCTGCCGCTGCGGCCCTTCAAGACGATGGCCATCAACGTCGAAGGTCAGCTCAGGCCCGGCACCAGCGCCAAGGACATCATCCTGGCCGTCATCGCCAAGATCGGCACCGGCGGCGGGCAGGGCTACGTGCTGGAGTACCGCGGCGAAGCCATCCGGTCCCTGTCGATGGAAGCCCGAATGACCATCTGCAACATGTCGATCGAGGCCGGCGCCCGGGCAGGCATGATCGCCCCGGACGAGACCACTTTCGAGTACATCAAAGGCCGGCCACACGCGCCCGAGGGCAAAGAATGGGACGCCGCCCTGGAGGACTGGAAGAGCCTGCGTACCGACGACGACGCCGAGTTCGACGCCGAAGTCACCATCGACGCCGGTGCGCTGGAACCCTTCGTCACGTGGGGCACCAACCCCGGCCAGGGGCTGCCGCTGTCGGCAGCGGTGCCCGATCCGGACAGCTTCGCCGACGAGTCCGCCCGGGCCGCCGCGCGGCGCGCGTTGCAGTACATGGACCTGGAGCCGGGCACACCGCTGCGCGACATCCCGGTAGACACGGTGTTCATCGGCTCGTGCACCAACGGGCGGATCGAAGACCTCCGGGCGGCCGCCGCCGTTGTCAAGGGTCGTCGCAAAGCCGATGGCGTGCGGGTCCTCGTCGTCCCCGGATCCCACCGGGTACGTGAGCAAGCCGAGCGCGAAGGCCTTGATGCGATCTTCACCGAGTTCGGTGCCGAATGGCGGCACGCCGGCTGTTCGATGTGCCTCGGGATGAACCCGGACCAGCTCGCGCCAGGGGAACGCAGCGCGTCGACGTCCAACCGGAACTTCGAGGGCCGCCAAGGCAAGGGAGGCCGTACCCACCTGGTCAGCCCCCTCGTCGCCGCCGCCACCGGTGTGCGCGGCACGCTGTCGTCACCCGCGGACCTCGAGCCCGCCACCCCCACCCGATGATCATGAACACTTTTCCGGGCTATCGCCCGGAAAAGTGTTCATGATCAGTGGATCGAGCCAACCAACAGAGGAACCCACCCATGGAGAAGTTCATCCGGCACACCGGCGTCGGAGTGCCCATGCGGCACAGCAACGTCGACACCGACCAGATCATCCCCGCGGTCTACCTCAAGCGGGTGTCCCGTACCGGATTCGAGGATGCCCTGTTCGCCGCGTGGCGCAACGACGAGTCGTTCATCCTCAACCAGGAGCCTTACCGGTCCGGTTCGGTCCTGGTCGCCGGCCCCGACTTCGGCACCGGCTCGTCGCGCGAACACGCCGTGTGGGCGCTGAAGGACTACGGCTTCAAAGCTGTGCTGTCGGCCCGATTCGCCGACATCTTCCGCGGCAACTCGGGTAAACAGGGGCTCGTCACAGGACAACTCGCGCAGGACGACATCGAGCAGATCTGGAAGGTGCTCGAAAACGAGCCTGGCACCGAGGTGACCGTCGATCTTGAACAACGCCAGGTCCGCTGCGCCGACATCGTTGCCCCCATGGAGGTCGACGAGTACACCCGGTGGCGGCTGATGGAGGGCCTCGACGACATCGCGCTCACCCTCCGGCACACGGACGACATCGACGACTTCGAGACCAGCCGCCCGTCCCACAAACCACGCACCCTCGTCTGATCTCGGCGGTCGCGGATCCGGCCGAGCGTGTGGAACCGGCAGGCAGGGGTGCGTATTGTCGGGGGAGACGCGGAGCCGACACGGAACCGTGGGTGTATTCGGCGCGGCCCGGATAGCCATCAAACCGGACGTCACGAGGGAGCTACGGTGGGCAAGAAGAAGCTGGTCGATCGGGTTGCCGAACGGTTCGACGGCAACCGCGAAGTAGCGCAGCACGCGCTCGACTCCGTCGTCGACGGCATCACCCGATCGTTGGCGGCCGGTGAGAAGGTCGCTATCAAAGGCTTCGGGGTCTTCAAACAGGCCACCGCCGAGGTCGAGCAGAAGAGCAAAGACAAAGGCAAAAGCAAAAGCAAGAACAAAGGTAAAGGCAAGAGTAAGAAGACCCGGAAAGTCAGTGTGCCGACGTTCGATCCCACGGACGAGTTGCGCGATGTTGTTGCTGGGGTGGCCAAGGCGCGGAAGCGTGCGGTGAAGTCGCTGGCGGTAATTCCGGCCCAGGCCGCCCATGTCGCCGAAACCGCCACCCGCGCGGCGTCGTCAGCGGCGCGGGCCGCCGCCGATGCCGTCCGGGGTGCCGGTGAATCCGACCGATCGCCCGAGCTCTCGCCGACCGATGCCGACGTCCAGGCTGCGCCGGTAAAGAAGGCTGCGCCGGTGAAGAAGGCTGCGCCGGTGAAGAAGGCTGCGCCGGTGAAGAAGGCTGCGCCGGTGAAGAAGAGTGCGCCGGTGAAGAAGAGTGCGCCGGTGAAGAAGAGTGCGCCGGTGAAGAAGAGTGCGCCGGTGAAGAAGAGTGCGCCGGTGAAGAAGAGTGCGCCGGTGAAGAAGAGTGCGCCGGTGAAGAAGGCTGCGCCGGTGAAGAAGGCTGCGCCGGTGAAGAAGGCTGCGCCGGTGAAGAAGGCTGCGCCGGTGAAGAAGGCTGCGCCGGTGAAGAAGGCTGCGCCGTCGAGCAGCTCGCCCGGCCCGGACAGTCCGCCGGACGCCTGATCCTCCTCTCCCGGCGGCGTCCACAACGGTTCAGCCCCACGCAGCTCCCCCGTTGTGCACCTGATCTCCGTTTGTGCACCTGATCGTTTGCGTGGGGACGATCAGGTGTGCTGAGCGTGGGCGACGGCCTACCGGGGTGCATCTGATCGCGTCTCGGTATGTGAACGTCGGACGATCAGATGCATTCATCTGCGGTTTGTGCTGCGTTGTGCATCTGATCGTTGCCACCGAAACGATCTGTGAGCGTGGGATTGGTGATGCGGGCTGGGACAGCCGTCAGGTGAAATACATGCGTCGCGCTGTGTGACATGTACCGCGTCGCCCGTTGTCACTCCTCAGGGTGGGCGAGCTGCCCCGTCACCCGTTCAGGGGTGCCGACGACGGCCGAGAGCCACACAGTGCGCGATGTTGAACCGGATGATTGCCAGGTCCTGGTGCGACATCGCGCACTTCGCTACCGCCAGATGGTGTTCACGCCCGAAACTGGCGCTTAACGCCATCTGGCGGTAGCGAAGTGCGGGGCTAGGCAGCACCGTTCTCGCTGAGGGGGGAGCGTGGCGCCGTCAAGGCAACAACAAGGAGGCTTACTGCGGCACTCGCCCCGGGCACAAGGACGCTTACTGTCGCCAGGGCAACAACAAGGAGGCCTACTGCACACAGCAGCGTGCCGTAAGGAAGCTTGTTGCGCCCAGCCGAGGATGGCGGACACCGGAGCGTACGCCTAGACCGATGCCCGCGACGCCCGCGGTGCTGATGGTTGGTGCTCCTCCAGAGACGGTGAAGAGACACGGCGCGGTGGACGCTCTGACGATCAGATGCATGCGCCGGCCGTGATAGCCAGTTGATGCATCTGATCCTTTTCCCGCTCACATGGTGAATGCGATCGGACGACGCTGCGGCGCGTCGGCCAGCGAGGTATGCCGTGCTCGCGCATCTGATCGGCGCCAGAAGAACGATCAGGCGCGGAAACGGAGATCAGGTGCACAACGGCTAGAAGGCGGAGTCGAGTTGGACAACGACGGACTCGGTGCGGGGGCCGAGCCCAATTCGCATCGCGTCCCATAGGTCGACCGCGGTGTCGATGTCGCGTCGCACCGAACGAACCCCTGGCACACGCAGCTCCACTGCACCGGCAGCCCGGTGCGCCGCCCGCGAACGGCCACCGAACCGCGGCTCGAAGGGTGCACCGGGTGTGGACGCGTACAGCGTGGTGCCTATACCCGTAGCGTCGGCTAGGAACGAGGTGGGGTGCTCGGCGGCGGCCGCCAGCACGAGGGCCAGCTCATTCGGGCGCAGTGCCGGCAGGTCCGCTGACAGAGATGCCACCGCGGCGAGCGGCCGGGCACTCCGCACGGTCGCGGCGCCGTGTCTGAGGGCGGCGTTCAGTCCGGCCGCGGGCAGGTCGGTTACCACCTCGGCGCCGAGTTGCCGGGCCTGCTCGGCGGCTTCTTCGTCATCGGTGACCATGAGCACGGCGGACACGGATGGACAGTCGAGTGCGGCGGCTACGGTGTCGGCGGCGAACGCACGGGCCATGTGCGGCCGGAGGTCGCCCACGGCATCGGCGAGCCGGGTCTTGGCGAATTCGGGCCGTTTGACCGGTGTCACGATGGTCCAGGTCAGTTCGGTCATCGACGTCGGCCGCCTCGGGCTGTGCCGGTGCCTAGGCAGGTCAGCTGGGACGCCGTCGTGGCCGGCTTGAGAAGATGCGCCTCGGGGTGTGTGCTCGCTGCGGGCACGATCCGGGATGTCACCGGCGGTTGTCCTTCCGAGCCGGCCGGGATGACGACGGCGTAGCCGCCCGGGCCCAGCGTTGTGTCCGGAACATGCATAGCTATGCTCCCATGGCGGAGTCGACTCGGCCATCGCGGGGGGCCAGACTGTTCAGGCGAAGTGTGCTTCGCCCGGGCGCGCCCCGGCAAACCGGACGTGAGGGAGATGCTTGTGGCGGGACCAAAACAGCGGCTGGGCCTGACCTACCGGTTCATCGCGGCGATCGTCCGCCCGACGCTCCTCGCCATCACCAAGCGCCGTTGGCACGGCGGAGAGCGGGTGCCGCCGGTTGGCACGGGTGTCGTTGTCGTCGCCAATCACATTTCGCACCTGGATCCCATGACGTTCGCGCACTTCCTGTGGGACCACGGTCGGGCCGTGCGTTATCTGGCCAAGGATGGGTTGTTCCGCATTCCGGTGCTGGGCAAGATGATCGCCAGGTGTGGGCAGATTCCGGTGTACCGCGATACCGGCGACGCGGCCACGGCTTATCGCGACGCGGTCGCCGCGGTACGGCGGGGCGAGTGTGTGGCGATCTACCCGGAGGGCACCATCTCGCGTGATCCGCAGCTGTGGCCGATGGTCGGCAAGACCGGTGCTGCTCGAGTGGCCCTGGAAACGGGGTGTGACGTGCTGCCGATCGCGCAGTGGGGCGTGCAGGACATCCTTCCGCCGTACTCGAAGCGGCCGCGGCTGTTCCCTCGTAAGGACGTGCAGGTGCGCGTCGGTGCGCCCGTCGACCTCAGCGATCTGCAGGGCCAACCGGTGACGTCGACGGTCATGCGCACGGCCACCGACCGGATCATGGCCGCCGTCGTCGCTGAACTCGAGGTCGTGCGGGGGGAGAAAGCACCCGGCGAGCGGTTCGACCTACGCAAGAACACCGAGGGAGATCGATGAGCGAGGGGGCATCCGGCGGCCGCGCTCAGGTGGCGGTCTTCGGCGCCGGATCGTGGGGGACGGCCTTCGCGCTGGTGCTGGCCGACGCTGGGAACAACGTCGTGTTGTGGGGCCGCCGGGCGGAGTTGTGCGACGCCGTCAACCGCACTCACATCAACCACGACTATCTGGGTGGTGTCGAGTTGCCCACGGAAGTGCGGGCGACGACGGACCCAGAGGAGGCGGCGTCGGGTACCGACCTGGTGGTGTTCGCCGTGCCTGCGCAGAGCCTGCGGGCCAACTTGCGCCATTGGGCGCCGCTGCTGCCCGACCGCGCCATCCTGGTCAGTCTGATGAAGGGGGTGGAGTTCGGCACCGCCGACCGAATGAGCGAGGTGATCGCCGAGGTGACCGGTGCCGGGCCGGATCGGATCAGTGTGCTCTCCGGCCCCAATCTTGCCCGCGAGATCGCCACGCGGCAGCCGGCGGCCAGCGTCGTCGCGGCCGCCAGCGACGAGTTGGCCCAGCGCGTGCAGCGCGCCTGTCATACGCCACATTTCCGCCCCTACACCAACACCGACGTCGTCGGCACCGAGCTGGGCGGAGCGGTGAAGAACGTGATCGCGCTGGCGGTCGGGATCGCTGTCGGGCTCGGTTTCGGCGACAACGCGCGGGCCAGCGTCATCACCCGTGGACTGGCTGAGACCGCCCGGCTGGGCCAGGCGTTGGGGGCCGATCCGTACACGTTCTCCGGACTCGCTGGCCTGGGTGATCTGGTGGCGACGTGTTCGTCGCCGCTGTCGCGCAACCGGACGTTCGGCGAGCGGCTGGGGGAGGGCCGCAGCGTCGACGAGGCCGCGGCGATGTCCCGCCAGGTCGCCGAAGGGGTCAAGTCGTGTGAGCCGATTCTGGACCTGGCCGGGCGGGCCGGGGTGGACATGCCGATCGTCGAGCACGTGGTCGGGGTGGTCCGTGGCGACATCACTCCGCAGGACATGCTGCGTTCGTTGCTGTCACGTTCGGCGAAGCCGGAACGGCACGGGCACTGAGCCGAGACCGCGTTAGCGACAGCTCATAGTCTGGGATAGGGTCATGCGACGATGAACGCCACACCACCGCGCCGAATCCGGATCGCTGTTGTCTTCGGCGGCCGTAGCTCCGAACACGCCATCTCCTGCGTCACCGCGGGCGGTGTGTTGTCGGTGATCGACCCGGCGCGTTACGACATCGTCCCCATCGGCGTCAGCACCGAGGGCCGCTGGGTGCTGGCCAGCGGTGACCCGCAGCAGCTCGCGATCACCGACGGTCGGCTGCCCGAAGTGGACGACGAAGGCGGATCGGTCGTGCTGGCGGCCGGTTCCGGACTGGTGGTGCAGTCGCCCGGTGAGGTGCCGCGCGAGCTGGGTGAGGTCGACGTCGTGTTCCCGCTGCTGCACGGGCCGTTCGGCGAAGACGGGACGTTGCAGGGTCTGCTGGAGATGGCTGGCGTGCGCTACGTCGGCTCGGGGGTGCTCGCTTCAGCGGTCGGCATGGACAAACACGTGATGAAGATCCTGCTCCGCGACGCCGGCCTGCCCGTGGCCAGGCACGTGCTCGTGGAGCGTCGAGCGTGGAATCTGCGGCGCGACCAGCTGACCGCCGAGATCGCCGAGTTGGGCTGGCCGGTATTCGTTAAGCCGGCCCGGGCCGGGTCGAGTATGGGGGTGGCCAAGGTCGACGGCCCCGACGCCCTGGACGCCGCGATCGCGGCCGCCCAGGAGCATGACCCCAGAGTGGTCGTCGAGGAGGCCGTCGCCGGCCGCGAGGTCGAGTGCGGCGTGCTCGAAGGTGTTGGCGGTGCGGAGCCGGAGGCCAGTGTTCTCGGCGAAATCCGGATCAGCGACGCACACGAGTTCTACGACTTCGAGGCCAAGTATCTGCTTGAAGACGATGTCCAACTCGACATTCCGGCAGACGTCCCGGCGGAAACCGCCGAGCGGGCCCGCCGGATGGCTGTTGCCGCCTTCCAGGCGTTGTCGTGCGAGGGTCTGGCCCGGGTCGACTTCTTCCTGCGCCCCGACGGGAGCCTCGTCGTCAACGAGGTGAACACCATGCCGGGGTTCACCCCGACGTCGATGTTCCCCATGTTGTGGACCAAATCGGGCCTCGATTACGGCGCGTTGGTTGACCGCATGATCCGCACCGCCCTGGATCGCCCCCTCGGTCTGCGCTGACGGCCGGCTCCCGCGTTCGTCGTCGGCCCCTCTCGTCGTCGGCCCCTCTCGTCGTCGCCCCGGCCGTCGTCAACCCCACCGTCGTCGCGGAGCCGCGGCCGGGGTCAACGCAGCGAGCGCTCCTCGAAGTGTTCGGCGACGACGGGAGCGATGTCGTCGAGCACGAATCCCTCCGGCGCGTAATCACCAGGCACCGCGACCTCCACCAGAACCTGCCGGTCGGTTGAGGTAAAGAACGTGCCGCCTTGACCTTCTTCGGCGAACCAGCCGACCCCGCCGACATCCAACAGGGTGGCGTCCAGTTGATAAGCCGCGGGCATCGGCACCCCACACCGCAACACGATGGCCGGTTGGCCCCACGCGGCGGCCAGCGTGGTGTCGGGGTCGACGTCCCGGCGGACGGCGTCGCTGACCACGTTGGGGAGGTCGGCGAGCAGCGCGGCACACGTCTGCTCGCTACCGGGCTGGGGTTCGTACGGTTCGACGGAAACCGCTCCGAAACCGCAGCCGGCCACGGCGAGGACGGGGATGAGAAGACTCAGAGATGAACGACGGGGCACGTGAGTGTACGTGTGATGCCGTCGATGGCCTGCACCCGGGCGACAACCATCTTGCCGAGGTCATCCACGTTGTCGGCTTCGGCCCGGACGATGACGTCGTACGGTCCGGTGACGTCTTCGGCGAGTTGTACGCCGTCGATCTCGGAGATCTGCCGTGCGACCTGCGCCGCCTTGCCGACCTCGGTCTGTATCAGGATGTATGCCTGTACCACCACGGGCTGGCCTCCAGCTCCTAGGGAAAGATAGTCCGAGCGCCAACCTACCCCGTGTCCGTCACCGAAGAGGAGCCAGCGTGCCCGACAGTATCGCCGATCTGGGTGAGTTCGGCCTCATCGACGCTCTGACCGCACGTTTCCCGCAGAGCCCGCCGGTGACGGTAGGGCCCGGCGATGACGCCGCCGTCGTGGGTGCCGGCGATGGCCGCGTGGTAGTGACGACCGACCTACTCGTCGAGGGCCGGCATTTCCGGCGTGACTGGTCGGCGGCATATGACGTCGGCCGTAAGGCCGCGGCGCAGAACCTGTCCGACGTCGCGGCGATGGGCGCACGGCCGACGGCTATCACGTTCGGTCTGGGCGCGCCCGCGGAGCTGGAAGCGGCCTGGGTCTTGGAACTCGCCGATGGGCTACGCGACGAGTGTGCCCAGGTGGGGGCGTCCGTGGCCGGTGGCGACGTCGTCGGTGCGGACTCCATCGTCGTGGCCATCACCGCGCTCGGGGACCTGGACGGCCGAGACCCCGTGCTGCGCTCCGGTGCCCGGCCGGGCGACGTGCTCGCGGTCTGCGGGCGTCTGGGGTGGGCCGAAGCTGGGTTGCATGTTCTTGGGCGTGGGTTTCGCACGCCTCGGGTCCTCGTCGACGCGCATCGGCGTCCGGAGGTTCCGTATGACGCCGGCCCCGAAGCCGCCGATCTCGGCGCCACGGCTTTGTGCGACGTGAGCGACGGGCTGCTGGCCGACGCCGGACACCTGGCGGCAGCCAGCGAGGTGGCCATCGACGTCGAGTCCGGCGCGTTGGAGATCACCGGGGCCATGCGCGACGTCGCGAACGCGACCGGCGCCGACCCATTGCGCTGGGTGCTCACCGGCGGCGATGACAACGCCCTGCTAGCAACGTTCCCGCCCGACGTGGGCCTGACCGCACGGTGGCAGGTGATCGGCCGGGTGCTGGCCGGCAGCGGTGTCGTCGTCGATGGCGAACCCTACGGCGGGGACGGCGGTCATGCCCATTTCACCTGACTCATCTGACCAGGGTGAGTGCGCCGCGTGTCGGCTCAATGATCGTGGAACAACGCGCTGACCGACTCGCCATGGTGGATCCGCCGGATCGCGTCGGCCAGCTGCGGCGCGACGGACAACACGGTGAGTTTCGGGTGCCGGTTCGTCTCCGGAATGGGCACCGTGTTGGTGGAGACGATCTCCCGGACGTCGTGCATCTCACCGAGGCGGTCCAACGCTTTGTCGGTGAACAATCCATGAGTGCAGGCGACCCGGATGGAGCGCACCTGATGTTCCCGTAGCCGATCGACCAGCTCGATGACGGTGCTGCCCTTGGCGATCTCGTCGTCGAGCACGATGATGTCGCGGTCGGTGACATCGCCGATGATGGCGCTGATCCGGACCTCGTCGTCGGCGAAACGTTGCTTCGCACCAGCGGCGACGGGCACACCGAGCAGACGCGCGAACGCCGACGCCGGCTTGGCGTTGCCGAGATCGGGCGAGACCACCACCGTGTTGGAGAGGTCGTCGTTCTCGAAGTGGCCGGCCAGCTCACGTAGCGCATGCAGTTGATCCACCGGCATGCTGAAGAATCCGTGGACCTGCGGCGAATGCAACGTCATGGCCAGCACTCGAGTAGCGCCAGCGGTGGCCATGAGATCGGCCATGAGGCGGCCGCCGATGGAAATACGCGGCGCGTCCTTCTTGTCCGAACGGGCGTAGGCGTAGTGCGGCATCACCACTGTCACCCGGGCCGCCGAGGCCCCCCGTGCGGCGTCGAGCATCAGCAGCAGCTCGACGAGGTTCTCCTGAACCGGCGGCACGATGGGCTGGATCAGGAAGACGTCATGTTCTCGGCAATTGGCTTGGAGCTGGACTTGCAGGCAGTCGTTGGCGAACCGCTGGACACTGACCGGATGAAGTGGAACTCCGAGATGGGCACACATTTCTTCGGCGAGTTCCGGGTGTGCGCTACCACTGAAGACGGCAATGTTCCGCATGGGCGCTGGGCTCCTGGCGAGGGGCGAACGATGAGGGAAGTGCGATCAACCGACGGGTGACCCAATACGCCATTCTTTCACGTGCGTGACCCAGCGCCCTGCCCTGCCCTAACGGGTAGTGCATGTCACCCGGTACGGTGCCGCGCCTGACGGCGCATTAGGCTGCGACGCTGTGGACAGTCAGGTAGCCGAGACCGATGTCGCCATCAGGCCGGCGCGGCGCGACGACGTGGCGGCCGTCGTGGCGATGTTGGCCGACGACGAACTCGGCGCACAACGCGAAGCTCCGGATCGCCCCGAGCCGTACCTGCGGGCGTTCGAGGCGATCGAGGCCGACCCCCATCAGCTGCTGGTCGTCGCGGAGCGTGCCGGGGTGATCGTCGGCACGTTGCAGCTGACGTTGATCCCTGGCTTGTCCCACCAAGGGGGATGGCGAGCGCAGGTCGAAGGGGTGCGGGTGCACGCGACGGAGCGCGGTACCGGCCTAGGACGGCTGATGATCGACTGGGCGGTCCAGGAGGCACGTGGCCATGGGGCGCGGATGATCCAGCTCACCACGGACGCTAGCCGGACCCGGGCGCACCGGTTCTACGAACAGCTCGGATTCCGTCCCACTCATGTCGGGTTCAAACTACCCCTGGTCGGCAGCGACGGTGAGGAAGGCTTCTCACGCTGAGCATGAGACGGGTGAGGGGCGCGCCGATCACACCTCGCTCGCGGCGCCGCTTCAGACTTGTCCGGCGGCCTGGTCGGCGCCAACCCCTCCGCTGAGCACCGCTCGTTGCGCACCTGATCTCCGTTGATGCATCCCTTGTGGTGAGGACCCCGCTGCCTACCCCCGCACTCCGCTACCGCCAGATGGCGTTAAAGCCCGAATCCGGCCCTTAACGCCATCTGGCGGTAGCGGAGTGTGGGATGTCGCACTGGGATCTGGCTCTCATCCGTGCAGCGAACCGTCCGGCTCAGCATCCCCACGGTGCGGCGTTCGCCGTCGTCGGCAGGCCTGGACGGGTGATGGGGCAGGGCGCCCGCCCCTGAAGGATAAGAATGAGCCGACCGCAGCACGCGTTGCGCGGCCGGCGCCTATGTTCGCCCGACGGCGATCCCAACTAGCACCACCAATGCCGCACGCACAGATCGTCTGGTCGGGGACGATCACGTGTGTGAACGGCGGTGGGCGGGTGCAGGGGGCCGTCGCGCCACAACCGATCTGACGACGGCGACGCCTTCGGGGGCCGATAGTGGGCGGCCGCCATCTGGATGCTTCATCGATCAGATGCACAAGTCGTCAGAAATCGCTCGATCGTGCATCTGATCTTTTAGCGTTCATATGGTGAGACGCGATCAGATGCATGACAACGCGCTGAACGCCGCCGTTGCACACCTGATCGTCCTCATACAAATGATCAGGCGTCAAAACGGAGATCAGATGCAGGGGAGGTGATGGGAGGTCAGGCGGTCAGGCGTTCGGGCCGTCGGGCGGTCAGACGGACCGCGCGACCTTGCCGGCCTTGATGCACGAGGTGCACGCGTTGATCCGCTTGGGTGTGCCCCCGACGACCGTCCGCACGGACTGGATGTTGGGATTCCAACGACGCGGGGTCCGGCGGTGCGAGTGCGAGATCTTGTTGCCGAAGCCCGGGCCTTTACCGCAGACGTCGCATGTGGCAGCCACGGGTAACTCCTCCGGAGATGGTGTCAGGTTCAAGAACGTGCCCGGCTTCGACACGACGCCGCGCCGAGGCAACCGCTCTAGAGTACCGGTTCAGCGCTCAAGACCCAAACCAACCCCGGAGCCGGCCAAAGCCCGAGGCGCGCGGCCCCGCGGCCGTAGTTCCGCTTCGGGTTTCGTTCGGCGGAGCCGACCCGAGGTGACGGCCCGGCCGGCGGCCCCGACGCGGTGTACGCCGATGGGAGATACGCTCCACCGACAGGGGTTCGTGCCCACCGACGGGACACGTGAAACGGAGGTGTCGAGTGCAGCCGATCCCGGACACCGAGATCGTCCGCCGCTGGTGTCGAGCCGGGCTTGATGGCCTGGCCGCGGCCCGCGAGGAGATCGATGCGCTGAACGTCTACCCGGTGCCGGATGCCGACACCGGCACGAATCTCTACCTCACCATGGAGTCCGCGGTCACGGCCGTCGAGGCGCTCCCGGCTGATGCCGCCTTGGACGTGGTGGCCGGTGCCATGGCGCGCGGCGCGCTGCTCGGCGCCCGGGGCAATTCCGGCAGCATCCTGGCGCAGATGCTTCGGGGGGTCGCGGAAGTCCTGGGGCGGCCCGGCTGCACGTTGGCCGGCGGCCGGGCGCTGGCCGAGGCGTTGGAGCGGGCGGCTACCGCCGCGTTCGCCGCGGTTCACGAGCCGGTCGAGGGAACTATCTTGTCGGTGGCGCGGGCTGCCGGCGCGGCCGCTCGGTTGGCCGCCGCTTCTGCGCCAGACCCCGTCGACGGTACGTCGGATGAGGCTGATATCGCCCGCCTGGCCGAGGTGGCGCTGGCGGCGGGTCGGGCCGCGCGCGAGGCTCTGGCGGCCACCCCGAACCAGTTGGCGGTGCTCCGCGCCGCCGGCGTGGTCGACGCCGGAGGGCGCGGTCTGTCGGTGTTGCTGGACGCCTTCGACACCGTGCTCACCGGGCGGCGGCCGTTGCCGAGCCCGCGCCGTGTTGGCGACCACCATGTGCCCGTCCCGACCACCGGGCGGGTGCAGCTCACCCCCACCCACCCGGCGCCATGCCCGCCCGCACAGGCCAGCGCTCAAGCTCCCGCGTTCGAGGTGATGTTCCTGCTCGACGCCCCCGATGAGGCGGTTTCGGCTCTGCGCGGTGAGCTGGCCGGTCTCGGTGACTCCCTGGTGGTGGTCGGCGGTGCGGGCGAGTGGCACGTCCACATCCATGCAGACGATGCCGGAGCGGTGGTGGAGGCGGGGATCGCCGCCGGCCGCCCGCACCGCATCAGCATTTCCCATCTCGGCGTTTCCGGCGGCCACCATGGCGACGACCCCGCGGCCACGTGGACGGCCGAGCGGATGGTGGTGGCGTTCGCCGCTGGTCCGGGGCTCGTCGATCTGTTCGCCTCGGCAGGCTCCGTCGTCGCGCCGACCTCGGCCGGCAGCCGGCCGTCGACCACCGAGATCCTTGCCGCGGTCGGCACGAGTCAAGCCGGCGAGATCGTGATTCTGCCGAACGAGCGGGAGGCCGTGCCGGTGGCTGAGGCGGCTGCCGCCGAGTTGCGTGCCCAAGGCCGCCGAGTAGCGGTTATCCCCACCATCGCGCAGGTGCAGGGGCTGGCGGCGGTCGCCGTACACGAGCCGGGGCGGGCGTTCGACGCCGACGTCGTAGCGATGACGACGGCCGCCGGTCACGCCCGGCATGGCGCGGTGACGGTGGCCGCACGCGAGGCGGTGACCATGGCCGGCATCTGCCAGCCCGGGGACGTCCTCGGTGTGGTGGAGGGTGACTTCGCGGTGATCGGTTCCGGTCTGCTGGAGGTAGCCCGTGAGGTGGTGCGGCGGATGTTGTCGGCCGGTGGTGAGCTGGTGACGGTGGTCGCCGGTGACGGCGCCGACCCTGCCCTGGCCGCGGGTGTGGAGGAGTCGGTCCGGCGTAGTCATCCGGAGGTGGATACGGTCGTCTACGAAGGTGGCCAGCCCCGTTATCCGCTGTTGCTGGGTGTGGAATGACGGGGTGTGGACGTAGCCGGCTCGACGGATACGTCGTCGCAACGACGTAGCGGGCCTGGTGCCGGGAGGTGAATGAAGGTGGAGCTGCAGTGGAGCCTCGTCCAGGCCGTCGGCGACAAAACCGCGACGGTGCTGGCCAAGGAGCTCGACCTACATACGGTCGAGGATCTGTTGCGCTACTATCCGCGCCGCTACATTGAACGCGGTGAGCTCACCGAGCTCGCGTCGCTGCGCGAGGATGAACACGTCACCGTGCTGGCACGGGTGAAGACCGCTCAGGTCAGGGAGTCGCGGGGCGGTGGACGCCGGTCGAGCAAGCGGCTGGAGGTGATGGTCACCGACGGCACCAGCGACGTCCAACTGGTGTTCTTCAACCAGAACTGGCGGCACCGCGATCTGCAGCCCGGACGGGTGGGTATGTTCGCGGGCAAGGTGGGAACGTTCCGGCGACAGCGGCAGCTGGCCCATCCGGAGTACCAGATGGCTCCGGAAGGTGTCGACGACCTTCAGGAGGCTGCTCAGGCGTTCGCCGACGAGATCATCCCGGTGTACCCGTCCACGAAACGGATGGCGTCGTGGCGCATCCAACGATGCGTCCGGGTTGTCCTCGACCAGTTGGGCGACGTCCCGGATCCGTTGCCGGCCGGCGTTCGTGCTGCCCGCAACCTGCTCGGTCTGGGGGAGACGTTCCACGCCATCCACCGGCCAGCGGACATGCGCAGCGCCTATCAGGCCCGTGACCGCCTCCGGTTCGAGGAGGCGTTCGTGCTCCAGGCGGAGCTCGCCCGGCGGCGTGCCTCCACGGCGGCGCTGCTGGCACAGCCGCGCCTGGCCACCCCCGGCGGTGTGTTGGAGGCGCTGGACGCCCAGCTGCCGTTCGAGCTCACTGCCGGCCAGCGGGAGGTCGGAGAGGTGATCGCCGCCGACCTGGCGGCGGCACATCCCATGCATCGGCTACTCCAGGGTGAGGTCGGCGCGGGGAAAACCGTCGTGGCGTTGCGCGCGATGCTCTCGGTGATCGACGCGGGAGGACAGGCGGCGCTGCTGGCACCCACCGAGGTGCTCGCGCAGCAGCATCACCGATCGCTGATGGGGCTGCTCGGGTCGCTCGGACAACGCGGCATGCTGGGCGGCTCGGACATCGGCACTAAAGTCGCGCTGGTCACCGGCTCGATGTCGGCGGCGGCCCGCCGCGAGGCGCTGCTGGACATTGGTGTCGGCGACGCCGGCATCGTCGTCGGCACTCATGCCCTGCTGGAGGAGCGGGTGCAGTTCTTCGACCTCGGGCTGGTGGTGGTCGACGAACAACACCGCTTCGGCGTCGAGCAGCGGGCCGCGCTGGCGGCCAAGAGCCGCGACGGCACCCGCCCGCACGTGCTCGTCATGACGGCTACCCCCATTCCGCGCACGGTCGCTATGACCGTCTTCGGCGACCTCGAGATCTCCACATTGACCGAAGTTCCGGCCGGACGAGCGGAGGTCACCACTCACGTCGTGCCGGCGCTGGAAAAGCCGCGTTTCCTGGAGCGGGCTTGGGAGCGGGCGGGCGAGGAGGCCGCCGCCGGGCGTGGTGTGTACATCGTCTGCCCACGCATCGGCGACGAGGACGACGCGTCGATGCTGGCCATAGCCGACGGGATGGCCGCTGAGGCGGGCGCCGGCATGGGGGACGACGACGGGTCGGGCGGCGACGACCCGGACCGTGCCGACGACCGCCGCCGCCCGATGGCCGTGGTGGACCTGGCCGAGACCTTACGGGCCGGGCCGCTGGCCGGCGTCGAGACCGAGATCTTGCATGGCCGGTTGCCTCCCGATGCCAAGGAGGCGGCTATGCGGCGGTTCGTGTCCGGTGCCGCGCCGGTGTTGTTGGCCACCACCGTCGTCGAGGTCGGCGTCGACGTACCGACCGCATCGATGATGGTGATCATGGACGCTGATCGGTTCGGTGTATCGCAGCTGCACCAGCTGCGCGGTCGCATTGGCCGAGGCTCTCTTCCCGGTGTGTGCCTCCTGGTGACGGAGGCGCCGCCCGGGTCCCCGGCGCGCGAACGGTTGGAAGCGGTGGCCGCTACCCGCGACGGCTTCGAGTTGGCCCGCGTCGACTTGGAGCATCGGCGTGAGGGTGACGTGCTGGGGGCGGCTCAGTCCGGACGCCGTTCGAGCCTGAGGTTCCTCAAGGTCATCCGGGACGAAGACGTGATCCGGGCCGCTCGTGACGCCGCCGCTGACGTCGTCGCCGCCGACCCGGAGCTGCGCGAGCACCCGGAGCTAGCCGCGGCCATCGACGCGGTGCTCGCCGCGCAGGACGAGGACTACATCGACAAGGGCTGATCCGACCATGACCGGTAACAGGTGTGCGGCTGACATCGTCGTCGATCCCGAGTGGAGTGCACTAAGAGCGGAAGCTTTAAGGCAGTTCATTCGGGAACGACGGCACGAGGGCCAGCCGCGAACGGAGCCGCGGTGACCCGGATCGTGGCGGGCAGCGCGCGGGGGCGGCGACTCCGGGTGCCTCCAGGGCAGGCGACCCGCCCCACGGCCGATCGCGTCCGCGAGGCCCTGTTCTCCTCACTGGAGTCGACCCTCGGCGGCTTCTCCGGCGTGCGGATGCTGGACCTCTACGCCGGCAGCGGAGCTGTTGGCCTGGAGGCGTTGTCGCGTGGTGCGACCCACGTCACCTTCGTGGAATCCGCGGCCCGCGCGGTCCGGACCATCCGGGCCAATGTCACGACTGTTGGGTTGCCTGGCACGTCGATCGTCCATGACCGCGTGGAGCGTTGGCTGGCCGCCGGCCGCACCCCCCGGGCCGCAGAGGCGCCCGACACGTCGGCCACGGACGCCGCGGCGGCCTCGTCCGCGACCTCGCGAACAGCTGATGACCTGCAGAGACGATCCGTCGACCGAGGCCACCCGGTCGACCTTGTCGTGGCTGATCCGCCGTACGCCCTCACCACCGGCGAGATGGAGAACATCCTCGCCTTGCTCGTGCGCGGATGGCTGGCGCCAGACGCCCTCGTGGTGGTCGAACGAGACCGCCGCAGCGAACCGATCGAATGGCCGGCCGGGCTCACCGGGTTGCGGGAACGCGCATATGGCGAGACCGTGCTCTGGTACGGTCGCTCGGCCGGGACGGAGTGACCGATGCGCCGTCCGCATGGAGACCTTCTGGGAGGTAAGTTGCGTCGATGCGTCTGCCCGGGATCGTTCGATCCCGTGACCTATGGGCACCTGGATGTCGTGGAACGGGCATCGGGCCTGTACGACGAGGTCGTCGTCGCAGTGCTGTTCAACGTCTCCAAGAAAGGCCTATTCGACGTTGACGAGCGGATGGAGATTCTGCGCGATGTCACCGAACATCTCGGCAACGTGCGGATCCAGAGCTTCGAGGGTCTGCTGGTCGACTTCGCGAGCCAGAACGACATCCCTGTTGTCATCAGGGGGCTGCGGGCGGTGACGGACTTCGACTATGAGCTGTCGATGGCGCAAATGAACCACCGGCTCACCGGATTGGAGACGTTCTTCGTCGCCACCAACCCGGAGTACTCGTACCTATCGTCGAGCCTGGTCAAAGAGGTCGCCTCGCATGGGGGAGACGTGAGCGGGCTGGTGCCCAAGGTGGTGCTGGAACGGCTACGTGAGCGGTTCGGGTCGGAGTCGTCGGCCGGCGCGTGATGGGGGAGCGGGTCGCGCTGCGTAGCGCTGGCCCGGATCACACGACAGGGGAAGAAGCCGTGGAGATTCACAAGAAGCTTGATGAGCTGGCCGGACTGGTCGAGTCGGCGCGCACCATGCCGATGTCGTCGTCGGCCATCCTGAACAAGAACGACGTACTCTCGCTGGTCAACCAGGTACGTAACCTGTTGCCGGAGAGCCTCGCGGCAGCGGACACCGTCATCGAACAGCGAGAAGAGTTGCTGGAAGAGGCCAGGGGCAACGCATCGAAGATCATCAACGACGCGCGGGCGGAGCAGGCCCGCCTCGTGGGTGATCACACGGTCCTGATCGAGGCGCGCCGAGAGCGTGGGCGGACGCTGGAGCAGACCCGGCAGGAGTTGGAGGCGATGCGCGTGGCGTTGGACGACCACGTGGACGCCAAGCTGGCACATGTCGAGGTGATCGCCGAGCGAATCGTCGAGACGGTCCGCGAGGGCCGCGACCAACTGCGGCGCACCGGTCCGTATGACGAACTCGCCGCTGGGTGGGGCGGCGACCTTGGCGCCGACGCCGAGGTGGAGATCGCGGCGGTGTCTGCCGAGGCGACGCGGGAGAGTTCCGCCGTGGATCTGGGTGCCACGTCCGTTGAGGACCCGGATGCCGTGCCATTCTCCGACCTTGGGGCCGGACCGTTGGAGGAGCCGGTGGCCGGGTCGTTCGGTGACTTTGGGGCTGGGCCGTTGGAGGAGTCGGTGGCCGGGTCGTTCGGTGACTTTGGGGCTGGGCCATTGGAGGAGTCGGTGGCCGGGTCGTTCGGCGACGCTCCCACCAGCTCGTCGGTCGATGCCGACGTCAGCGCCGACGCTTTCCCGGACGCCGCGCAGCCATCGGAGCCGCCCGCGGCCGACGATCCTGAGGCCGAGCCGCGCTGAGTGTGCCGCCCTGCCCGCCCTCCCGCCCCTCCCATGATCATGAACACTTTGCCGTGCTATCACACGGCAAAGTGTTCATGATCATGGGAGCGGGAGAGGCGGGAGCGGGGCGGGGCGGGGAGCGGTCATGGCGGGTTTGGCGCGCTGGAGCCGGCCATGTAACCTAGTTGTCGGCCTCTCGTCTAGGCCAGGATCGATCATGCCCACATCGCACGAGAGTTGATTGCCCTGAGCGTCCACGATCCGCGAGCACCCTTCGTGCTCGACGTTCACGAGCTCGGGCGACGTCCCGGATCAATGCGCCGGGTCTCGCGCGATGTGCCGGCAGTGGCCGATCTCGGACTAGGCGGTGTGGTCGGGGTACCTGAAGGAACTGCCATCAGGCTCGAACTTCGGCTTGAGGCAGTGATGGAAGGTGTTCTCGTCTCGGGGACGGCGCGTGCGTCGTTCACCGGTGAGTGTGCTCGATGCCTGGATCCGATCGGCGGTGACATCGTCGTCGACGTTCAGGAACTGTACGCTTATCCTGAGAACGAGCCCGGCCCGGAGGCCGGTGAGGGAGACTTGCTCGTCATAGACGACAACATCGACCTCGAACAGCCGGTTCGTGATGCGGTGGTCTTGGCGCTACCGTCCGCACCGGTGTGCCGGGAGGAATGTCCTGGTCTGTGCTCCGTCTGCGGGGCGCGGCTGGCGGACGATCCCTCCCACCAGCACGACATAACCGACCCACGGTGGGCAGCTCTGGCCGAGTTGCTCGCCGACGATACGAACGAGTCCGGCTCCCGCGGGGCCGGCCCGACTGAGGAGATGTAGCCGTGGCCGTCCCCAAGCGCAAGATGTCCCGTAGCAACACCCGGCACCGCCGTTCGCAGTGGAAGGCGAAGCTGCCGCAGATTCAGCGCCGTACCGTCAACGGTCGCACCACCTGGGTGGTGGCGCACCGGGCGCACGTCGTCGAAGATTCGCAGGGCACCGCCCTCTTCCGGGAGTACAACGGGCGTCAGGTAGGCGACGCCTGATCGGATCTGGCGATGACGGCTGAGCCGCACGGTAACTCCGAGCTGGAGGCCCGCCTTGGCCTCACCGTTGACCCGAGGCTCCTCGAACAGGCGCTGACTCATCGCTCGTACGCATACGAGCACGGCGGGCTACCCACCAACGAGCGCCTGGAGTTCCTCGGAGACGCGGTGCTCGGGCTCGTGGTGACCGACTCGCTCTACCGCCGCCACCCTGACCTCTCCGAAGGTCAGTTGGCCAAGCTGCGTGCCGCGGTGGTCAACATGCGCGCCCTGGCCGGCGTGGGGCGGTCACTGCGGTTGGGTGACTTCCTCCGGCTGGGGAGGGGCGAGGAGACCACGGGCGGGCGCGACAAAGCGTCGATCCTCGCCGACACCATCGAGGCCCTGATCGGTGCGGTTTACGTCGACCGTGGCATGGACGAGGCGACGGCGCTGGTTCACCGCCTTGTCGACGACCTCATCGACATGTCGGCCACCCTGGGTGCCGGCCTGGACTGGAAGACCTCCCTCCAGGAGTTCACCTCGCGGGAGTCGCTCGGTGTGCCGGAATATCACGTGAGCGAGGAAGGCCCCGACCACGAGAAGACCTTCACCGCCGAGGTCCGCCTCGGTGGGATCGTGTATGGCACAGGTCAAGGCCGCAGCAAGAAAGAGGCGGAGGCGCACGCGGCGGAGTTGGCCTGGAGCGCGCTCAACGACCATGTCGACGACGCGGCCACCACCGACGACGACGCCACCGCTGACGACGCGGCCAGCGTCGATGCCGCCGACGCCGTCGATGCGGCCAACGCCGGTCCGGAAGCCCAGCACGAGACTCAGTAGGTCCGTCGGTGCCGGAGTTACCCGAGGTGGAAGTGGTCCGCCGGGGCCTGGAGCAGCATGTCGTCGGCCGGCGGATCGAGCGCGTGGAGGTGCTGCATCCGCGAGCGGTGCGTCGGCATGTCGCCGGCCCGGCCGAGTTCGCGGCGGCGCTGGCCGGTGCTCGGGTGACCGATGTGCGGCGGCGCGGAAAATACCTCTGGCTGCCGCTGGACGACGAGCCGGATCGGGCGATCCTGGGCCACCTCGGGATGAGCGGACAGTTGCTGTTGCTCGCCGGGTACACACCGGACGGCCCGCATTTGCGGGTCCGGCTGACGTTCGACGACGGTGGTCTTCAGCTACGGTTCGTCGATCAGCGGACGTTCGGCGGGCTGGCGGTGTCCGCGCTGGGTGATGACGGCGTTCCGGTCGAGATCGCACATATCGCCGTCGACCCCTTGGACGCAGCCTTCGATGCGTCGGGATTCGCGACAGCTTTGCGGCGGCGCCGGACGGGAATCAAACGGGCGTTGCTTGACCAAACCCTGATCTCCGGCGTCGGCAACATCTACGCCGACGAGGCCCTGTGGCGGGCTCAGCTGCACTATGCACGGCCCACCGCCACGCTGAGGCGCGCTGAGATCGACCGCCTGGTGGGTGCGGTGCGCGAGGTTATGCTGGCCGCGCTGGCCGAGGGTGGCACGTCGTTCGATCAGCTGTACGTCAACGTCAACGGCGAAAGCGGCTACTTTGACCGGTCGCTGCAGGTCTACGGGCGAGAAGGGGAGCCGTGTGCGCGGTGCGGGGCTCCGGTTCAACGCGAACCGTTCATGAACCGCTCTTCGCATTACTGCCCACGATGTCAGCGAAACGTTGAGGCGTGAGGGCGAAGGGCTCATGCAGGGTATCTGACGACCTGCCCCACGGTGCCTTCGCCCAGCGGCCCGAAGTCGATGTACTGCGAAGTACCACCATTGTTCATGCAGTCGGCGAAATGGAGTCGCTGCCTTGTGGTGGGTCGGGGTCGATGCGCCCATCCCGATAGCCGTATCCGGGGGCGGCATCCCGCCCGACGGGCAGCCGCGTATCGAGTTCAGGAGCCGTGTGCGCGGAGGCGAACCACGCTGGGCTACCAGGCAGGTCCGATTAGCGAAGAATGCGGCAAAGTTGAGTCCGGTCGTGTCTAGTGGCAACTTGACCCCTGCGCCGCGGAGTGACATCCTGGAGATGTAGTTGCGGGGTTAATGTGCCTGCCGCGAGAATATTCGGCGCTGGCTGGCACCTCCGTGACGGTATCCATCATTCTTGAGCATCAGCCTGTGGAGGGCACCAGCGATGGCAAAGGCGCTGTTGGGACATGTGGGGGGCCCGGATCCGAGGCTCATCACGGAGGTACAGAGACTGCGCCGCAGGGTCCATGATCTCGAGGCAGAGGTAGGTCGGCTCCAAGCGGCCAACGACGACCTCGCCGAGGCTGCACTTGAGCACGAAAGCCTCGTTCTCGACGATTCTTCGATCCGCGAACCCGCACTCACCTGACGGTCTGGCAGCGCGAGCTGTCAGACCGTTTTGTGTTGGCGCCCCGACGACGGGCCAGCGCGTGCTACGCGCAAACGGTCGCGATCGTCGTAGTGCCGGCAGCCATGTGGAGATGCGGTACGTGAAGCCCACGTTGACCGCGTGCTTGGCCTTGGGTATCCACTGTTGCGTGCCGGCGACCCGCGCGCCCCGCCCCTGGTGACCGTTGCCGCGTTTCCGCCGTCAGTCCGGGTGCTTGAGTCCCAGATCCGCACGCGCATGGTGCGTTGAACGCCTCCACTAACCAGGCAAATCGTCCACTGTGGCATGCGCTCAACGCACCATACACGGGCGGTGACGATCACCGAAGTTGAGTGTCAGAGGTCGCCGCCGGTCCTTGGCGGCCAAAGTAGAGCAGACCGGTGGCCAGCGCGAACGTCATGAGCGCCGCCATGCCGAGCAGGAACGGTTCCGGACCGAACTGGGCGATGAGCGGAATGGCCGCCGCGGTGATCAACCCGCCGCCGAAGAACGGCTCGAAGAGCAACTGCTTATATCCGAACGCCTCGAAGGCAGGGCTCTTTCCTTCGGGATCCGCCACTCGCATCAGGATCAGCCCCGTTGCGGTGACACCCATCGACTGACCGAAGTCGCCGATCCCGCGCTCGAACCAGTAGGTGGGAATGATCCGTCGGGCGAGGAAGACCAGCGCCGCGACGTTCCAGGCGATACCGGCCCCGGCGAGCAGCAAGAACGGCCCGAGGTGGTCGGCGATGGCCTGGATGGACAGAGTAGCCAACGCGCTGATGATCAACAGATCGAGTGCGAATCCCTGGATCCGCAGCATCATCAGCCGATCCACCAATCCGGTGTGGTCGGCGCGGTCGATATACAGCTGGACCACGACACCCCCAAGCATCGCCATGGGGAACAGCGGCACGTGGGCGAACAGTTCGACGGAGTCGAGCCACAGCAGTTCCTCGATGCCGCGCAGGGCGGTGAGCATGAGATAACCGATCAGGACCGCTACCGCGACGATGCCGAAGTGGATGGCCAACGGCTCGACCGACGACGGCCGCACCGTCATCGTGGCGGCCGGGTGCTGGTCGTCTTTCAGATAGAGGCCCCGCTGCTCTTCGACCGAGGCTTGTGCGTCGCCCTTGAGGAACTGGGTGTGACCACGGCGCACCGCCCAGTTGATCATCGCTACGCCGATGAGGACGCCGGACACGACTCCGACGGTGGCAAGACCCAGAGCGAGGTCGGCGCCCTCGGGAAAGCCGTTGTCGGCCATGGTGTCGCGCATTCCGGCGGCGGTCCCGTGGCCACCCTCGAACGAGATCTCGATCAGCGCTCCGGCCATTGGGTCGATGTCGAACAACGGCGCCAGCAGCAGGATGGCCAGAAGTAGGCCGATGACGTACTGCCCGGCACCAATCGCGACACCGAACGACAGCTGCGGGCCCACCAGTTTGGCGGCGTCTTTCGGGTTGGGGATCCGTTCACCCAGGAAGAGTGTGGCGAACACGATGCTGATCAACAGGCCGGGCAACGTACTCCACACCGACAGGATGTCGGCGCCGAAGATCCCGCCCTCGGCCCAGCCGTCGTAGCCCAGCCCGCTCGCGGCCCGGCCGAGGAGCTCCGGGCCGAGCAGCAGTGCGAGGAACCCTCCGATGATCGAGCTCGGCAAGAACAGCCGTTGGCACCAGCGGCTGCGTAGCCGGATCAGCTTGGCGACCACCAGGACCAGGCCCAGCAGCAACAGCGCCATCCCGACGACATTTGCGGACATCCGTACTCCCGTTGCTTACTGGTGTCATCCGCCCGGCGCTGGGGCGTCGACCCTAATCATGACCACGCGACGAACTTGCTGATGACTCCGTGCCATCAACAAGTCAAGTAGCCGGAACGTACGTCGATTCGGTGCCCGCGGCAAGTCGGCTCGCCCGGACGGTCTGACGCCGAACCCGATTCGCTGTTGGGGTGGGCCCGACTCGTGGTCGGGGTCGAGCCGTCGTACCGTCGACGGTGGCACTGCCCGGGGCGTGACACCCGTCGCCCAGACCAGATGATCACAGGTCAGGGCGTGGCTTTGCCAGCGATTCGGTCCGTCAGCGGGTAAGGTGGCGGCCATCTTCCCCATGCCATACTCGTAAGCTGCTCGGGAAAACGGGGGCAGGACCTGGAGCTACCACCGATGCGCACCGGCTGTCCGTCGCAGGGCGCGACAGCTACCGGGTGCGCCACTATGCCGGCACCGTCCTTGGAGCGGGGCCGCGTGGCTGTTGGGCATCACCGACGGCGGCGTAAACACCCTGTGGGGCAGTGGGAGCGTCCAGGCGGGAGGAGAGTTGTGCGTTGCACCTGAAGAGCTTGACGTTGCGGGGGTTCAAGTCCTTCGCCTCGTCGACCACACTGCACTTCGAGCCGGGCATCACGTGTGTCGTCGGCCCCAACGGGTCGGGTAAGTCGAACGTCGTCGACGCCCTGGCCTGGGTTATGGGAGAGCAGGGCGCCAAGAGCCTACGTGGCGGCAAAATGGAAGACGTCATTTTCGCCGGCACCTCGGGCCGGCCCGCGCTCGGCCGGGCCGAAGTAGTGCTGACCATCGACAACACCGACGGCGCCTTGCCTATCGAGTACTCCGAGGTCACGATCTCCCGCACCATGTTCCGCAATGGCGGCTCGGAATACTCGATCAACGGCCAGGGCTGCCGGCTGCTCGACGTGCAGGAACTGCTGTCCGACTCCGGCATCGGCCGGGAGATGCACGTCATCGTTGGTCAGGGACAGCTCGACTCCATCTTGTCGGCGACACCGGAGGGCCGCCGGGGGTTCGTCGAAGAGGCAGCCGGCGTGCTGAAGCATCGCAAGCGCAAGGAGAAGGCGCTGCGCAAGCTGGAGGCGATGCAGGGCAACTTGACCCGGCTGCAAGACCTCACCGCTGAGCTGCGCCGGCAGCTGGGCCCCCTGGGTAAGCAGGCCGAGTTGGCCCGGCGGGCCGCCACCATCCAGGCTGACCTTCGTGATGCGCGGTTGCGGCTGCTCGCCGACGACCTCGGCCAAGCCCGCGCCAATCTGGAGCAGGAGGTGGCCGACGAGGCCGCGCTGAAGGCCCGGCAGGCTGAGCTGACGCGCACCTTGGAGCAGGCACGTGTGGCTGAGGCCCGGCTGGAGGCTGAGGTTCGGGAGGCGTCACCCCTGCTGGCCAGGGCTCAAGAGGCCTGGTTCGGGCTGTCTGGGCTGCGGGAGCGGCTGCGGGGTACGGCATCGCTGGCCGCCGAGCGGGGCCGCCATTTGGAATCGGCGGGTGACACCACCCCGAGTGGGCGCGATCCAGACGAGATGGAGGCCGAGGCGGCCGCCGTCCGGGAGCAGGAGGCCGAACTCAACGAGCAGATCAGCGAAGCGCGCGAGATGCTCGACGACGCCATCACCCAGCGTGGCGAGGCCGAGGAGGCCGTCGAAGCTGAGGAGCGGCAGCTCGCCAGCCTGATCCGGGCCGCCGCTGACCGGCGAGAGGGTATGGCCCGCATGTCCGGGCAGGTCGACGGGGCCCGCCGGCAGGTCGCCGCAGCCCAGGCCGAACTCGTCCGGCTGACCGCTGCTCGGCAGGATGCCCTGGACCGGGCGGCCGCCGCCGAGCGAGAGTTCACCAGCCTGGAGACCACCATCGCCGGGTTGTCGGTTGGTGAAGAAGGGCTGGACGCCGAGTACGAGCGGATCGCGGCGGAGCTGGCCGAGGCCAGCGACGCCGTCGCAGCGTTGCAGGAGCAAGAGCAGACGGCCTCACGGGAGCGGGCGGCACTAGCGGCCCGTAAAGAGGCCCTGGAGATCGGGTTGTCCCGCAAAGACGGCGCCGCTTCTCTGCTGGCCGCCTCAGACCGGATATCCGGCGTCCTCGGCTCGGTGGCGGCGCTGCTGACCGTCGAAACCGGGTGGGAGGCCACCGTGGCCACCGCGCTCGGTTCAGCCTCCGATGCGGTGGCCGTCGGTTCCGTCGACGACGCCGTCGCCGCGCTGCGCCTGCTCCGCGACGACGACCTCGGCCAGGCCGGGTTGTTGGTTGGCGGTGCGCCGTACGACGATCCCGGGGCGTGGACCACCTTGCCCGGCGGCATGCGCTACGTCGTCGATCTGGTCACCGCTCCCGCTGAGTTGCAACCAGCTCTGAGCAGCCTGCTTCGGGGTATGGTCGCCGTCGAGGATCTTGCTTCCGCGCGGGCGCTGGTCGCCGAGCTCCCGGACATGGTGGCGGTGACTCGTGATGGTGACCTCCTGGGCCGCGGGCGAGCCTATGGCGGCTCGTCCAGCGCTCCCAGCCTGCTGGAGGTACAGGCTGCCGTCGATGAGGCCGCCGACCAACTGGCGGCGGCCGCCGGGCGGGCGGAACGGCTCAGCCGCGAGCTCACCGCGGCCACCCGGCGTCGCGATGAGGCCGCCACGCGGGAGGCCGCGGCGCTCAACAAGCTGCATGAGTCAGATGCTGAGCTCTCGGCAGTGGCGGAGCAGCTCAACCGGCTGGGCCAGGCCGCCCGATCGGCCAGCGACGAAGCCGAGCGGCTAGTGGCGGCGGTCGCTGAGGCCGAGGAGAAGTGCGAGCGAGAGGCCGCGACGCTCGAGGAACTCGAGGCGCGCCTCGAAGCCGTCGAAGAAGCCGGCGACGACGACACCACCGCCGAACCGTCCACCGAAGAACGAGACCGGCTGGCCGAACTGGTTCGGCTGGCCCGCCAACGCGAGACCGAGGCGAGGTTGTCACTGCGCACCGGCGAGGAACGTGCTCGGGCACTGGCCGGTCGGGCCGAGAGCCTGGAACGGGCGGCGCGGGAGGAGCGGCAGAATCGGACGCGGGCCGAGGCGTTGGCCCGCAAACGGGCCCGCGCCGCCCACATCGCGCAGGCCGTCGCCCGTGGTGCCGAGATCGCACTGCGCCGCGTCGAGACGTCGTTGGAGATCGCCGACGCCGAACGGGGCGCCGCCGAACAGGCCAAATCCGAGCGAGAGGCCGCGCTGGCCGCCGAGCGAGAACGCACCCGGACCGTCGCGACCGAGCTGGAGCAGGTCACGTCGTCGGTGCACCGGGACGAACTCGCTCGCGCCGAGCATCGGATGCGGGTCGAAGCGTTGGAGACGAAAGCGCTAGAGGAACACGGGATCGAGCCGTCCACGCTGATCGACGAGTACGGCCCGCATTTGATGATTCCGGTGCTGGAGGCGCCGCCCGCCCCGGGTGCGACGTCATCGGCGAACGGCGCCGGCCGGAAGGGCGCAAACGCGGACGGACCCGGTGCGTACCCCGCCGAGGCGGGCGCGGCGGAGGCTGGCGCGGCGGAGGCTGGCGCGGGCGCCGACGCCGCCGGGCGAAGCGGCGCAACGGCGGCGGACGAGCCGAGCTTTGTGGGGGCCGCCGAGCCGCCGCACAAGGTGGTCCCGTTCGTCCGTGAGGAGCAGGAGAAACGGGCTCGTAAAGCCGAACGCGAGCTGAACCGGCTGGGCAAGGTCAACCCGCTGGCGTTGGAGGAGTTCGCCGCGCTCGAGGAACGCCACTCTTTCCTCGCCGAGCAGTTGGAGGACCTGAAGCGCACCCGCAAAGATCTGCTGGACATCGTCAAAGAGGTCGACGATCGCGTCCAGGAGGTGTTCACCAACGCCTTCGAGGACACCGCACGGGAGTTCGCGTCCGTGTTTTCCCGGCTTTTCCCCGGCGGCGAGGGGCGTCTGGTGCTCACCGAGCCCGACGACATGCTCACCACCGGTATTGAGGTCGAGGCGCGGCCACCCGGTAAGAAGGTGAAGCGGTTGTCGCTGCTGTCCGGTGGTGAGCGCTCGCTGGTGGCGGTGGCATTTCTCGTCGCGTTGTTCAAGGCCCGACCAAGTCCGTTCTACATTCTGGACGAGGTGGAGGCCGCCCTCGACGACACCAACCTGGGCCGGCTACTCGCCATCTACGAGGAACTACGCGAACGCAGCCAGCTGATCGTCATCACCCACCAGAAGCGCACGATGGAAATCGCCGACGCCCTGTATGGGGTGTCGATGCGTGGTGACGGTGTGACCGCGGTGATCAGCCAGCGCATCCGGGAATCCGAACCGGCCTGACGAACCACCCGTGGGTCGGCGGCGAGGAACAGGATCCGGGAAGGGTGGCGGCCTGCCGAGTGTTGTGCCGTGAGACAAGAAGCCTGGCCGGGCATGGGAAGCTGGAATAGTGCGCATCGGGATTTTAGGGCCGTTACAGGTATGGACCCCCGAAGGCCACCCGATCGAGATCGGAGGCGGCCGGCCCCGAGTCCTGCTCGCTCGGCTGGCCATCGACCCGGGCCGCCCGGTCCCGGTCGACGCACTCGTCGATGCGCTCTGGGAAGACGATCCGCCCGCCGCGGTGGGCAACGCCCTGCAGGCTGTTGTCTCCCGGCTGCGCCGCGCCCTCCAGGCAGCCGAGCCGGACGGTGGTGCGCCGACGCTGGCCATCGAGTCCCACCACGCCGGGTACCGGGTTGATGTCGGCAAGGACGACGTCGACGCCCACCGGTTCGAGAAACTGGCCCGGACCGGCCGCCAGGCATTACGCACCGGGGACCCCCTGACCGCGAAGGAGACCCTGACGGCTGCTTTGGATCTGTGGCGCGGGCCGCTGCTGGTCGACCTCGGCGACGCGTCGTTCGTTGCTGCCGCCGCGGCCCGCTTCGACAAGCTGCGACTCTCCGTCGTCGAGGACCGCATCGAGGCATCGTTGCTGCTGGGCGGGCACGCCGATGTCGTGGCGGAGCTCGAAGGGCTCGCCGGCGAGTACCCCCTGCGGGAGCGCATCCGTGGGCTGCTCATGCGGGCGTTGGCGGCGTCGGGTCGGCAGGCCGAGGCGTTGGACGTATACGAGCAGACCCGGCGCCGACTCGTCGACGAACTCGGCATCGACCCGTCGCCCGAGTTACAAGACATCCATCTGGCGGCACTACGCGGCGAACTGGCCGCTCCGGCCTTGGCTGGCGGTGACGATCCGCCGGCCGGCAGCCATCTCACCCCACCCGGCGACCCCACCTCCCAATTGTCCCGGCCAGTCCTGCCCACCCGCCGTACCAGTTTCGTCGGCCGGGGAAGTGACGTCGAGGCGCTGGTGGCAGCCATCGGGCAATCTCGGGCGATCACTCTGCATGGCCCCGGCGGCGCCGGCAAAACTCGGTTGGCCATCGAGTCCGCCCGGCACTTGGCCGAGGATCCTTCCACGGTGGGCGGCGATGGTGTGTGGTTCGTCGAACTCGCGTCGGTGGCCGACCACCTCGAGGTCGCCCCCGCCTTGTTGACCGTCCTAGGGCTCGGCGAGGTCACCACGGCCAGCGTCGACACCATGCGCGACCGGCTTCCCGTCAGCCGCGATGCCGCCGGCCGGCTGGCCGAGGCGCTCAGAGACAAGGACGCGGTCCTCGTTCTCGACAATTGCGAGCACCTGATCTCGGCGGTTGCCGCACTGGCGGACACCCTGTTGTCCTCATGCCGACGGCTCCGACTGCTGGCCACCAGCCGGGAGCCGCTCGGTGTCGAGGGCGAGGTGTTGTTTCCCGTCGGACCATTACCGTTGCCGGACAGCGCTGCGGAACTCTCCCCAGAAAGCGCCAGCGACTACGCCGCGGTCCAGCTGTTCGTGGACCGGGCCGTGGCAGTGCGGCCGGGTTTCCGGCTCGACGAGGCGACGGTGCCCGCCGTCGTCGAGGTCTGCCGCCGCCTGGACGGCATGCCGTTGGCCATCGAACTCGCCGCCGCCCGGGTTCGGGCGTTGTCGCCCGAGCAGATCGAGGAGCGCCTCGACGACCGATTCCGCCTCCTGACCAATGGCGGGCGTACCGCTCTGCCGCGGCAACAGACGTTGCGAGCGGTGGTGGAATGGAGCTGGGACCTGCTCGAGGAGCCCGAGCGGCTGCTGGTGAGCCGCCTCTCGGTGTTCTCGGGTGGAGCGTCGCTCGACGCGGTGGAGCGGATCTGTGCCGGCCCTGGCGTCGCCACCGAGGATGTCTTGGACACCGTGGCGTCGCTGGTGGACAAGTCGCTCGTGGAAGCCGGATCGGACGGAAGCAGCCGCGAGGTCCGGTATCGGCTGCTGGAGACGGTCCGGGCGTATGCCGCCGAGCAGTTGGCCGCGACGGGCAAAACCGAGAGTTTCGCGCGCCGGCACGCCGAGTATTTCGGCGACCTGCTGGAGCGGGCGGAGCCATACTTGCGCCGGGCCGAGCAGCTGGAATGGATAGCGCGGATCTCCGGTGACTACGACAACATCCTCGGGGCGTTGCGCTGGGCGATCGACAACGTCGAGACCGACCTCGCGGTACGGATCACGGCGCCGTTGGGTTACTTCTGGATGCTGCGGGGTGGCCGACGGGAGAGCGGGATGTGGCTACGTCAGACACTCGCCCTGCCGGACGAGGTGCCCACAGCGCGCCGGGCCCTGGTGCAATTCTTCGACGCGGCGAACACCTTTAGCGAAGGCGATATTCCGAATGGCATCCGGAGCTTCGCCCGGGCCCGACTGATATGCCGGCGTACCTCGCCCGACTCCAGCTTCCCGGTCCACGCCCTCGTCGAGACGATGTGGCTTGCCGCGATGGACGGGCGCCCATCAGCCCGAGAGCTGTTGCCCACCTCCGATGATCCATGGATGCGGGCCGTCATATATTCGGCCGGCATGTTCTTGGCCGATACCGACGGCGACATCGAGACCCGCGACCAGCAGATGGAACGTGCCATGGCTGAGTTCAGCGCCGTGGGCGATCGGATGGGGATGGCGATGTTGGCGCGGACCAAGGCCAGCTTCCTCGGCTTCGCCGGTGACCACGTCGCGGGGGTACGTATGTTGGAGGAGGCGCTGCGTTGGAGCCGCGAACTCGGCACCGTCGACGACGTTCCGGTGCTTCTGGCCGAGATGGGCCGGCACTACGCGCAGCTTCGTGACCTGCCCGCCGCACGACGGGTGCTGGAGGCCGGGTATGCCGAGGCGTGCCGATCCGGCGCCACAGCGGCGACGGTGGCCGTCGACGCCGCGCGGGGCTGGCTGGCCTACCGCGAAGGTGACGTCGAGACCGCCCTCGACCTGTTGGGCCGGGCCCGCTCCTCCTGCGGTGTCGATGACCCCGGCGAGGTGTACATCCGGACCGATCTTGCCGACGTCCAACTGGCGGCGGGCCAAGTGGAAGAAGCGCGAGAGGTCGTGACCGAGGGTCTGGAGTTGATCCTCAACCGGAGCACTCGCGCGCTGGCGGGGGCGCCCGACCTCGTGAGCCTGGCCCGGCTCACGCAGTCATGGGCGGCCATCGAGTTGGCCGAGGGCCGGCCCGTTGTGGCAGCTCAGCTCTTGGGTGTGTGCCTAGCGGTTCGTGGAGCGATGGACATGGGTAGCGCCGAACGGGCCGCGACAGAACGGCACACCCGGCTGGTGTTGGGCGACGAGGCCTACGAGCGGGCTTTCGCCTCCGGTGCCGCGATGCCGCGTGCTGAAGCCGTGCGGCTTGTCCGTGACGTGACCGGTGTGACCGTGCCGGAGCCGTCGCGTTCGCCGATGCCGGTAGCGACCGCACGTGGATGACGAGCGAGGCAGCTGCCCCGCTCGTCATCCACCTGCGGCATAAACGCCGCGCGGACGCTCTTAGATGCGTCGCCGACTAGATGCGCCGCCGGAACGCACGCACCGCCAACGGGGCGAACACCGCGGCGAACACAACCCCCCACAGCAGCGTCTGCAGGATGGGTCCGGACTCCGCGCCGTCCATCATCAAGCCGCGGACGGCGTCGGCCATCGTCGACACCGGGTTGGCGTCGACCACCGGCTCCAGCCAGCTGGGCAACGACTCGAGCGGAACGAAGACGTTGCTCATGAACGTCACCGGGAACAACACCGTCATGCCGTAGATCTGTACCCGTTCGGGATCTTTGGCGAGGATGCCCACGAGCACCCCCACCCACGAGAATGCCAGGGCGAAGAACAGCAGCAATCCGACGGCGGCCAGCAGCCCCAGGGCACCGTTCTGTAGCCGGAAGCCCAGGATCATGCCGACACCGAGGACCAGAATGATCGACCAGATCTGCTTGACCTGCTCGGCGAGGATCCGCCCGGCCAGGGGCGCCCAGCGAGCGATGGGCAACGAGCGGAAACGGTCGAAGACACCCTTGGTCAGGTCGGAGTTGAGCCCTTGCCCGACGTACATCGTGACGAAGAGCATGTTCATGACGATCATGCCCGGGAGCATGAAGGTCAGGTAGGTCTGCCAGTCGCCCATGATGGCGCCGCCGAACATGAACGTGAACAGCAGCACGAACATGATGGGCTGGACGCTGAAATCGGCCAGGTCGGTGGGGCTGTGCCTGATCTGGATCACTGAGCGCCAAGCGAGGGTGAGGCTCTGCTTGGTGCCCTCGATGGGGCCAACCCGGCTGGACAACGGGGTGGTGCCACTGGCCTGGTCGGGCTGGCGCTGAGTAGTGGCGGTCATGGTGCTCATGCGGGGATCCTTTCGGCCTGGTTGGTGTCGTGGCCCCTATCCGGCTCGGCCGGTTTGCCGGTGAGGGAGAGGAACACCTCGTCCAGACTGGAGGTGCGGAGGTTCAATTCGGTGACCGTGACCCCGGCGTCGTCGAGCCGGCGAACCACTAGCGGCAGGATCGCGGAGTCGGTGATGGGTGCGGTGACCAGCTGTCCGTTGACATCGGGTTCGACGCTGGCCAGTTCGGCGACGACGACGCGCACCGTGGGCACGTGGGTGTGGTTCTCTGGGCGCACCGCGAGGGTTCTCGTCCCCGTCATGGCCTTGAGCTCGTCGGGTGTGCCTCGGGCGATGACGCGGCCGTGATCGATGACGACGATCTGGCCCGCGAGTTCGTCGGCCTCCTCCAGGTACTGGGTGGTCAACAAGACCGTGACGTCGTCGGCGACCAAGCCCCTGATGATGTCCCAGAGGTCGTTGCGGGCGCGCGGGTCGAGGCCCGTCGTCGGCTCGTCCAGATAGAGGATGCGCGGGCGGCCCACCAAGCTGGCCGCCAGGTCCAGCCGCCGGCGCATCCCGCCCGAATAGGTGCCAGCGGCGCGGTGGCCGGCGTCGACGAGGTCGAAGTCCGACAACAAGTCTTGAGCCCGCCGTTTGGCGGCAGACCTTTCGAGCCCGAGTAGCCGCCCGATCAGCAGGAGGTTCTCAGCTCCGGTCAGTGCTTCGTCGACCGCGGCATATTGGCCCGTCAACCCGATCAGCTGACGGACTTGATGCGCCTGGCTCTGGACGTCGTAGCCACCCACGGTGGCGTGTCCGGCATCTGCGCCAAGCAGCGTGCTCAGGATACGTACCGCGGTGGTCTTTCCGGCGCCGTTCGGGCCGAGGACCCCCAGCACTGTGCCGCGGGGGACCTCGAGGTCGACGCCGTCGAGGGCGGTGGTCTCGCCGAAACGCTTGACCAAGCCTTCGGCGTGGATCGCGAGGTCGGCCGTGGTGGCGGACATGTCAATCTCCTTTGTTGGTTCCGGGCGGTTCGGACGGCACCGATGAGGCCGGTTGCCGCCGGCCGCTCCGCTCTTTCCGCGGTGATCGGCGCTAGGCCAGTTGCCCTAGGGGCTGGCCGACGCGCCGTTCACCGAGTGCACCCATCCTCGTCGAGGGCACTGACAGTCGGCGGACAGTTCGCTGACACCTCGCCGTCTTGGCCCGGCGCGGTGGTCGGGAGAAGCGACCGCGACACGCCGTGTGGAGCGACGTCCCTCCGTCTTTGTGCGACACACGTAACCTGGTGGTGCTGTTGTTACTGATGTGACTCGAGTATTCGAGTGTTGTCCAAGGGAGTCCAGATGACAGCAATCGCCGTAGCGATGCTGGTGAGTATGCTGCTCGCCTCTGCCGTGCTCGGGTTCGTCGGCCTCATGCACGAACTCACCCGATCGCCCCGCGGGCGCCGCTGGATGCGCCGACGGCGCTACGCCATCCGCCGACACGTCGACGCCACCTACTGGGCCGGTACCCGCACGTTGTGCGCCGCCCGGCGCACGTTGGCCGCCCAGCTCAGCCGTCCGGCCCCGGTGCACCTACCCCCAGCCGCGGCACCGGTCGCCCGCCCCGTCGTATCGCTGCCGCATCGCGCGGTGTCCACCGTGACCTCGTGATCACGCACGGCTAGTTCTCACGTCGGGCACTTAGGTACCCGGCCGGGTACCTAGCGCCGTCCGGACGTGCAAGGATGGGCGGTTGTGGAATACGTGCTCATAGGTCTGGCCATCGCGGTTGTCGCGGTCGGTGTCGCGCTGGCGCTCGTCGTCCCCCGTCGTCGTCAACGCATCCGAGAGCGGAGCAAGTCACAGCGGCCAGGCGTCGACTACACCCCAGGCGTCGGAGACGACGCCGCGCCCGTCGTGGAGGCGCCGCGGCGGCCCGTCGAGGACGTCACCCTCACCCCCCAGCCCGACGTCGAACCGGACCCTGCCGCGGCCGAAGCGATCGTCGACACGCCGGTAGAACGGCCCGAGCCGGCCGCCGGTCGACTCGGACGGCTGCGCGCCCGGCTGGCCAAGTCACAGTCGACACTCGGGCGCGGCCTGCTCAGCCTCCTTGCCCGGGACCGCCTGGACGAAGACACCTGGGAAGAGATCGAAGACACCCTGCTCACCGCCGACCTCGGCGTAGCGCCCACCCAGGAACTCGTCGAACGGCTGCGTGAACGGGTCCGCGTAGAGAGCATCGCCGACCCCAACCACGCCCGCACCGTGCTGCGAGAAGAACTCGTCGCGCTGGTCGACCCGTCGATGGACCGCAAACTACGCACCGAGCGGCACGTCGCGGAGAACCGGCCCGCCGTGGTGCTCGTCGTCGGCGTCAACGGCACCGGCAAAACCACCACGGTCGGCAAACTTGCCCGGGTGCTCGTCGCCGAAGACCGCGACGTCGTGCTCGCTGCCGCCGACACCTTCCGCGCCGCCGCGGCCGACCAGCTGACCACCTGGGGCGACCGCGTCGGAGTCCCCACGGTCCGCGGACCCGAGGGTGGCGACCCAGCCAGCGTGGCGTTCGACGCTGTCAAAGCCGGGACCGACGCCGAGGCCGACGTCGTGCTCGTCGACACCGCCGGGCGGCTACAGACAAAAGTTGGCCTGATGGACGAACTCGGCAAAATCAAACGAGTCGTCGAGAAACACGGACCGGTCGATGAGGTCCTGCTGGTGCTCGACGCCACAACCGGGCAGAACGGCATGATGCAGGCGCGCGTCTTCGGTGAGGTGGTCGACGTCACCGGGGTAGTGCTGACCAAACTCGACGGCACCGCGAAGGGCGGCATCGTGGTCGCCGTGCAGCGTGAGCTGGGCGTGCCGGTCAAACTTGTCGGCTTGGGGGAGGGGCCGGACGACCTCGCGCCGTTCGACCCGGAGGAGTTCGTCGACGGCATCCTCGGCTAACCCCGTTGTGCACCTGATCTCCGTTTTGTCACCTGATCTTTTTCCCTGGAGCGATCAGGTGTGCTGAACGCGCGCAACGGCCTACGTTGGTGCATCTGATCGCGTCCACGATCCGAACGGGGCAACGATCAGATGCACCAACCGTTCATTGTCGGCCGGTCGTGCATCTGATCGCCAGGGCGTCGGCGCGCCTAGACGAAACGATCAGACGCGATCGTCGCACCCCACAGGGCGATCCCATGGGGTGCGACGTCATCTGATCGTGGTGCGACCGGGCGGTCGCGGAGTACGGGCTCCTACCGCTTGAACGCGTCGCGGGCTTCCTCGCCCGCGTCCTTCAACTTGTCGCCGGCCTTCTTGAGCTTCGACTTGGCCTGCTCACTCGCGCCTTCGGCCTGCGCTTGCTCGTTGTCGGTGACCTCACCGATCTTCTCCTTGGCCTTACCCTTGGCTTCTTCGGCCTCATGCTTCATACGGTCGCCTTCACCCATCACGGTCCTCCGTTGGTCGAATAGTGCGGGAGCGGGCCCGGATCTGGAATCCGGGATCCCACGCTCCTGCCTTCTCGTTACCCACCGCGCCGAATGACACACAGGTTGTCGCGCAGCCAATGACCGACGGCCAGAAGTTCCGGGTCATAGTTCAGGTGCCCGTCTCGTCCTCACATCGTTGTCGCAGCCTGGCGATCAGATGCGCGACGGGCCGACAATGAGCGGTTGGTGCATCTGATCGTTGCCCCGTTCGGATCGTGGACGCGATCAGATGCACCAACGTAGGCCGTTGCGCGCGTTCAGCACACCTGATCGCTCCAGGGAAAAAGATCAGGTGACAAAACGGAGATCAGGTGCACAACCGGGTTAGTAGGTGGTGGTGGGGACCCAGCTGCCGTGGACGTCTTTGAGCACGGCGCAGATCTCACCGATCGTGGCATACGCCGACACCGCCTCGACGCAGGCCGGCACGATGTTATCTCCGGTCGCCGCGGTCTCCCGCAGCCGTCGCATCGCAGCGTGCCATGCGACGGAATCCCGACGGGAACGGACGTCGCGCACCGCGGTGACCTGCGCCGCCTCGGTAGCGGGATCCGGGGTGAAGACTTCGAGGGGGTCGGCGGGTGCGGGGAACCGGTTGACACCCACCACGACGCGTTCGCCGCGGTCGACCTCCTGCGCGTACCGGTAGGCCGATTCGGACAGTTGGTCGGCGAAGACACCCGACTCGATGCATCGCAGCGCCCCGCCTCGGCGTTCGACGTCGGTTAACGTGTCCCACATGCGGCGCTCTAGGTCGTCGGTGAGGGCTTCCACCGCGTAGGAACCGGCCAGCGGATCCACGGTGTCGGTGAGCCCGGTTTCGTAGGCCACTACTTGCTGGGTGCGCAGTGCCAAGGTGGCGGCGGCCTCCGTCGGCACGCCTAGGGCCTCGTCATACGCGGACACGTGTAACGTCTGCACCCCTGCCAGCGCCGCGACTGTCGCTTCCACCGAGGCTCGAACGACGTTGTTCATTGGCTGCTGAGCGGTGAACGTCGATCCCGCGGTGAACGCGAAGATTCGCAGCTGCATCGACCGCGGGTCCGCCGCGCCGTAGACCTCTCGCATCAGCCGCGCCCACACCCGCCGGGCGGCGCGCAGCTTGGCCACCTCCGGCAGGGCGTCGATGGTCACCGACAGGAAGGTGAACAGGGTCGGGGCGACGTCGTCGATCGACACTCCGCGGCGGACGGCTTCGTCGAGATAGGCGCGGGCGTTGGCGAACGTCCACGCCACCTCTTGTACGGCGTCGGCGCCGGATTCGCGGATGTGGTATCCGCTCATCGCCAGCGGCACCCACCGCGGCACGTGTGTGGCGCAGTGTTCGATGGTGTCGACGGCGAGCCGCAGCGAGGGTTCCGGCGGGTACATCTGGGTGCCGCGAGCGATGTATTCCTTGAGGACGTCGTTCTGGATGAACATCCCGAACTCGTTCGGGTCCACTCCGCGGCGTCGGGCGAGCGCAAGGAACAAGGCCGCCCAGATGTAGCCGATGGAGTTGGCGGTCGTGCGGACCTGCGAGATCTCCTCCAACGGGATGCCGTCCATGAGGGTCTCGATGTCGGCCAGGGAGTCGATCGCGACGCCCACCCGGCCTACCTCGCCGGCGGCCTGCGGGTCGTCGGAGTCCAGGCCCATCTGGGTCGGTAGGTCGAGTGCGACGGAGAATCCGGTGCCGCCGGCGTCGAGGAGGGTGCGAAACCGTTTGTTCGACTCCGCCGCCGAACCGAACCCGGCGTACTGGCCCATCGTCCACACTCGGGGTTCGGCGCTGATGCCGCGGGTGTAGGGGTACTCACCCGGGCGTTCGGCGTCGTCGGGGGCGTAGTCGGTTCTCAGGCGTTCCATCGGGGTAGCTCCTCACCCAGCTCCAGCCGCTCCCGCAGGACCTTCTTGGCGATCTTCTGGGTGCTGTTCAGCGGGAACGACGTGACGCGGATCGCCTGCTTGGGGCGTTTGTACGACGCTAGCCGGTCTCGGCAGTGGGTGGTGACGGTGTTCTCGTCGACGTCTCCGTCGGCCGTGTAGAGGGCGACGACGCGTTGTCCCCAGTCGGCATCGGTGACGCCGACGACGGCCACCTGTGTGACACCTGGTACTTCGGCCACCACGTCCTCCACTTCCCGTGGATACACGTTGTACCCACCGGTGATGATCATGTCGCCGACCCGGTCGACCAGCCACAGCCGCCCTGAGCCATCCAGCCGGCCGAGGTCACCGGTATGCAGCCAACCGTCGACGACGGCTTTGCCCAGGTCGGTACGGCCGGAGCCGTTCCAGTATCCACGCATCACGTGGTCGCCGCGGGTGATCACTTCGCCGATGTCGCCGTCGGGTACCGGCTGGCCGGATTCGTCGACGACGCGCAGTTCGACGCCGAGCGCTGGGCGTCCGGCGCTGGACAGCAGGTCCGGTTCGGCGTCGAGACCGGTGGCGTGGTCGGCGGCGTCGAGGATCGTGACCGGTGGGATCGCTTCCACCAGGCCGTAGTACTGCACCAGGTTGGGGGTGATGCGCGAGTGTGCGGCCCGGATCACCTCCGGCGGCATCGGCGCACCCGCGTAACCCAGCACTCGCAGCCGGCGCCGAGCCGGCGCCAGCGTGTCGTCGTCCAGTGCCAGCAGCCGCGACACCATCGTGGGCACCAGCGCGGTGTGGGTGACGCCGTACCGGGTGATGGCGTCGGCGAACTGGTCGGCGTCCCACTTCGGCAGGATCACCTGTCGGGCCCCGGCGACGAGGAACGGCAGCACGAAGAGCCCGGACGTGTGGGTGATAGGGCCGGCGTGACAGTACACGTCGGTGGCCGACGGGGGGCCGCCGAGGACGTCGTGGGTCATGTTGACGGTGCCGGCCACCCAGTTGCGATGGGTGCGCTGCGCCCCTTTGGGATGGCCCGTCGTGCCCGACGAGTAGTGCAACCCGCACAGATCGTCGGGGTCGCTGGCCGTGCCGACCGCAGGGGCCGGAGCGTCGAGCAGGGAATCCAGCGGGGTCCCGGGAGCGCTGTCGCTGCCGACGACGAGCACCCGATCGAGCTGGCTGGCCAGCCCAGCGGCGTCGCCGGCGAACCGGGTGTCGTAGATCAACGTCGTGGCGCCGCAATCGGCGGCGATCCGGGCCCAGTCCTCCGGATGCAACCGGTAGTTCAGCGCCACCCGGACCAGCCCGGCGGCTCGGATAGCGAGGTCGGTCTCCAAGTACGTGGTGGAGTTCGATTGCAGGTCGAGGACCCGGTCTCCCGGCTGTAGGCCCATCCGGCGTAGCCCGGCGGCCAGCCGTAACACCCGGTCGCCGAGCCCGGCGAAGGTCAGCCGCTGCCAGTGGCCAGCGGCATCCGGGCCCTCCACGGCGAGATGTTCGCCGAACCGGCGCGCCGCCCGATCTACCAGGGTCGCGATGTCCACGTCTGCGTTGCCTCCTCGATCGGTCACCTTCTCGGTGATCGTTAGCGGAATCCTGCTGCTATAGCGCCTCGATGTTGCTAATGATCACCGGCCACGGGTGGGGGTGGGACGTAGGCGGCGTCGAGCACCCGCACCCCGTCCGGGAGCACCAGCACCGGATTGAGGTCCAGCTCGAACCCGGTGCGCCAGCCGTAGGTCAGCTCGGACACGGCCACGATCAGATCGAGCAACGCGGTGGTGTCCAGCGCCGGCCCGCCCCGGTAGCCGGCGAGCAGCCGTGCCCCACGCAGCTCGGAGATCATCTCGGTGGCGTCGCCGCGGGTGATCGGTAGCAGGCGGCTGGCGGCGTCGTCGAGAACCTCGGTGAGCACCCCGCCGAGGCCCACCGTGAGCACCTGCCCGAGTGGGCTGGGTGCGATCCCCACCAGGACCTCCAGTCCGTGTTCGGCGGCCACCATCTCTTCGATCAGAACCTCCCCGCCGAGGGCGGCGACCTGATCGTAGGCGGCGGGCGCGGTCTCGGTGGTCACGCCGACGATGACGCCGCCGGCCTCGCTCTTGTGGATCAGGTCGGGGACGACGGCTTTCGCGACGGCGCGTCCACCGACCTCGGCGACGGCGGCCACCGCGTCGTCGGGCCCGTCGACCAGGCGGCCCGGCGGAACCGGCATGCCTCGGCCCCGCAGCAGCGCCTTGAGGCGGGGTTCGTCGCTGACCACTGGAGGCTGCGGCGCCGCCCCGGCGACGGCATCAGACGGCGGCTCGGGAGGAACGTCGATGCGGGGCCGAGAGGTACGCCATAAACCGGCCAGCGCCCGCACCGCCCGGCCCGGGGTGGGGTAGACGGGGAGGCCGGCCTTGCGCAGCGCCTCGCTCGCGTCGGGGGCGAGGAAGTCCGCGCCGGTGCGGGCGACGGCTACGGGTACGCCGGACCGGGCCGCGGCGTCGCCGAGTGCGCTGACGATGTCCATCACCTGATCGCCGGTGAGCACGCAGAAACAGGCGAGCACCGCGTCGACGCCATCGTCGTCCACGACCACGTCGAGTGCGCGTTGCAATAATTCCCGATCGCTCATGACGGCGGCGGTGACGTCTACCGGGTTGGCGGTGGAGCCGAACGCGGGCACGATCTCCTCCAGCGCGGCCGTCGTCGCCGGAGCGAGGCCGGCCAGGGTGAGTTCGCCACCGGTGGCGTCGATCGCGTCGGCGGCCAGGATGCCCGAGCCCCCAGACGTCGTCACAACGGCCACTCGAGGCCCGCGGGGCCGGTATGGGCTGGTGAACGCGGTACCGAGGTCCAGGAGGTCGTCGATGTCGTGAGCACGGGCGATGCCGAGTTGCCGCAGCGTGGCGTCTACTACGCGGTCGCTGGTGGCCAGCGCACCGGTGTGGCTGGCGGCCGCCCGGGAGCCCGCGTCGCTGGTTCCTGCCTTCAGGATGGCCAGCGGCTTGCCCGTCGCAGCCAGTCGGCGAAGTGCCGGACCGTCGGAGAGGGTCTCGGTGTAGGCCAGCATGGCGTCGACGTCGGGCTCGGCCGCCAGCGCCTCGAGGACGTCGAGGGTGGTGACGTCGGCCTCGTTGCCGGTGTTGACCGCGGCGTGCAGGCCGAGGCCACGTTCGAGGGCGAGGCTGACCGTGCCGTAGCCGAGTGCACCGGACTGGGTGGCGAAGCCGATCCGGCCGGGGACCCGGGGCAGCTGCGGGGCTCCGAACAGCGGGCTGAACGTGGCGGTCTGGCCGGGGCCGAACCCCACGGCTCCGATGCAGTTGGGGCCCACCACCCGGACGCCGGCCTCCTGAGCGGCGTCGACGAGCAGGCGCTGTAGCTTCGCGCCGTCAGCGCCCGTCTCGGCGAATCCGCTGGACATGACGATAGCGACGGGTACTCCGACCTCCCCGCAGCGGCGGATGACGGCGGGTGCGGCCGGCGCGGGCACCATCACGAGCGCGAGGTCGACCGCGTCGTCGAGCTGTGGGCTGACCGGCAACCCGCACACGGTGCCGCCCTTGGGGTTCACGGGCACTATGCGGCCGCGGTATCCGTGGGCGAGCAGGAACTCGACGGGCAGCCGGCCGAGGGCGCCGGCCCGGTCCGTGGCGCCGATCACGGCGATGGACCGCGCGTTCCACAGCACCCGGAGCTGGTGGGTCTCCTGGCTCATATACCGACGTTGTCACGCTTCTATCACTGCCGTCAAGAAGACAACATAATTACGTCCTTGATCATGTGCGAGTTGCACCCCGAATGGGGGGAGCAACTCGCACATGATCAAGTAACCGCTTGTTGCGCCGTTGATCCCGACAAGTGGGAGCGCGTTCGACTTGTCAGGATCAACGGCGCCATCGGTGCAGGTTGCAGAGTTGTCCGGCCTGACAACTCGATTAACGCCGGAGGAGGTGCCGGTGCTTGTAGAGGGCGGCGAGCACGGTGTCGATGTCGCCCGGGGTGTTGTAGCAGTGGGGCGAGATCCGGACGTTGCCAGCCCGGCAGCTGACGACGACACGTTCCTCCGCGAGCGCGGCCACGTACGCGTGGTCGTCGGACGCCGCCACCGCCACCATGGCCGCGCTGGCCGGCGGCGGCGGGGTGACGACGGTGCCGCCGATACCCGCTATCCCGGACCGTAGCTGCGCCGTCAGCTGATCCAGGTGCGCGGCCGTCGCTTCGATCCCGACGTCGAGCAGTAACTCCAGGCCGGCCGAAGCGGCATACAGGCAGGGCACCGGGGGTGTACCCGACTCGAACCGCCGGGCGTCCGGCGCCGGCTCGTACCCGTCCACCTTCATCGCGAAGATGTCCTCCGCCGCGAACCACCCGGTGTGTACCGGGACGTAGTCGGCAGTGCGCTCGGCCGACGCGTACAGATACGCCGCGCCGGGTGCACCAAGCAGGTACTTCTGCATACCGCCGACGACGAAATCGGCGCCCAGCGCGCCAACGTCCAACGGCACCGTCCCCGCGGACTGGAACACATCGGCGACGACCCGGGCGCCGCGCTCGTGGGCCAGCTCGATCACCGGGGTCAGATCGGTCCGGGCGCCATCTTGGTAACACACGTCGGTCACCGAGACCACGGCGGTGCGGTCGTCGATCACCTTCTCGAAGTGTTCGATGGGCAACGTGCGGTCCGCCGCTCGTGGAACGTGCACCACCCGGGCGCCCCGTCGCTCGGTGGCATGCCAGATCTGGCCGACGGTGGGAAACTCGGCGTCGGTGACGACGACGGTGTCGCGCGGTCCGCTGAAGTCGAAGGCGCTGGCCACCGCGTTCAGGCCGGCCGAGGCCGACGTCGTCACCGCCACCTCGGCCGAGTCGGCGCCAAGGAGCCGAGCTACCAGGGCGCGCACCCGCTCCTGTTCACCCACCCAGGTGTCCCACGGTGCACCCTGATCTTCGAGCCCGGCCAGGTAGCCGTCGTATGCGGCGCGGACGCTGTCGGACAAGGCGCCGTGCGAACACGAGTTGACGTACGTGCGGCGCTCGAAGATCGGGAACCGGTGTCGGATGCCGTCGGCCAGGGTGGTCGTCGGGGGTGTGGGGGTGGCGCGTGGTGCGCTGGTCACGGTGATCTTTCCTCCTTGGGAGATGGACGGTCGGCCCGGTTCCGGACCCGCTCGATCGGCCAGAACGGCCGGCCGAGCCGGGCCTGGAGGGTGAAGTAGCGGTCGAGCCGGACGTCGCCGTGGCGGAACAGGTCCACCATGGCGGGGACGACGTCGGCGGTCTCCACGTCCATCAGGATGTAGATCGACGGTACCGCCCACAGCCGCGGGTCGCCCACCATGAGCAGGTCGTCGTCGAACGAGGCGACGTGCCGGCATCCCGGTGTGTTCAGCCAGCTGGCCAGCACGTCGAGCAGCCGGTCGAGGACCTGGCGCTTCTCGTCGCCATCCGCGTCGTACCAGTTGTTGGTCGCCGCCGCGGTGAACATGACCGACCAGCCGGCGTCGGGGCTCACCGGTGGTCCCGCCGTCACGCGACGCTCCGGATGCGGACGTTCTCGGCGCCGGTCTCGATCATGGTGGCGCCGAGCTTCGCCAGCGACGGTAGATCCTCGTCTACCACCTGGGCGAACCGGTTGGCGGGGGAGAACCCCCACGGCATGAGAATGCGGGTGTCTCGCCCGTAACACAACGCCAGGTCGAAGATCTCCGGGCCGCCGTCCATCTTGCCTGGTGGGCAGTACTGCCACAACACGTCGCCCGGGGCCGGGAACGCCGTGGCGCACTCCGGCGGCACCTCGCGGGCGCCGTCAATCTCTCCGGCGACCTCCGGCGCGACGTGGATGCCGAGCTGGCGGCCACTGAAGATGGCGTGGTAGGCCCGGACGGCCGGTTCGGTGCTGGCGATTCCGCCGACGACGGCGCAGGTGTTCGGCGCCCCCGCGGTGTTCAGCCGGGCCCGGACCGCGACGCCGTGGTCGACGAACTCGAAGACCAGCAGGTCGGTGGTGGCGCCGGCGCTCACGTACCCAGCTCCAGTACCCGGAGGCGGACCGGAGTGCCGTCCTCGAACGTCCATTCGTCGAACACCGGCGTGGCCAGATCGCCGTTCTCGTCGAGTTCGGCGTTGCTGCTGGCGCCGGTGTAGTCGACGTCCTCACCTGCGGCCGCGGCCTCCAGAGCGGCACAGATCTGATCGGGGGTGTACTGGGTGCCCCCGGCGGAGACGTCGCGGAGATGGTCGCGGATGGCCGGGCCGGTGGGTTCTCCGGCCGCGGCAGCCAACGCGATCAGCATGGTGGCGTCGTAGGCGTTGGACGTCGCGTAGCCGGGAGCGGTGTCGAACTTCTCCTGGAACTGTTCGGTGAAGTAGTCGTCACCCGGACCGCCGCTGGTGGGACGGACTCCCACCTCGCCGTCGAGATCGACCCCTGCCTGCTCGGGGAAGCCGGCCACGGCGAGGCCGTTCATCATCAGCAGCGGGGTCTCGCCGATGGCGCCCTGCTGGGCCAGCGCCCGCAACACCGCGCTCCCGGTCTCCGGGAACACGGCCAGCAGCAAGGCGTCCGGATCGTCACGGAGTGCGGCGCGTACGTCCGCGGCGAAGTCGACACCCTTGGGGTCGATCAGGCGGACGGTGCCGACGCTGCCGCCGGACGCCTCGAAGCTGTCGCTGAACGCCTGGCTAAGCCCTTTGCCGTAATCGTCGTTCAACGCTACGACGTTGACCTGCCGGAACTCCCGGGCGACGGCCACCTCGGCGATGGCCGGCGCTTGGTCCAGGTCCGAGGGCAGCGTCCGGAACAGGTAGCCATCGTCGTCGTAGTCGGTGATCACCGGACTGGACGAGCCGGGAGCCACCAATACCCGCTGGTTCTGGATCGCGGTGTCGGCGATGGCCAGCGTGATCCGGCTGGCCACCGAGCCGACGATCGCCGGCACGTCGTCGACATTGACCAGTTTCTGGATGGCGCCGATGGCGGTCTGCTCGTCGGTGCCGTCGTCCTCGATGTGCAGGCTCACGTCGAGCACACCACAGGTGTTGATCTGCTCGGCGGCGAGTTCCATACCGCGGGCCATCGAGCCGCCGAACTCCGCGGACTCGCCGCTCAACGGCAGCACGCCGCCGATGGCCAGCGCGGATCCGCCTTCGCCGCCGGCTCCGTCGGTGACCGCGCCGTCGCCTGCGGCGTCGTCAGTGGTGCCCGTGGTGTTGCCGGACCCGTCGTCAGCCCCGCATGCGGTCACGACCAGCCCGGCGGCAGCCGCCAGCAGTATCGCGCGGGCGAGCCCGTTTCGGCGGCCGCGGTTCCCTTTCGCCGTACATGTTTTTTTCATGTCCACTCCCTGGCAGAATCCGGGCTGGCGTTCGGTCGGAATGAATTATCGTCGTTCAAATTCTATGTAGATGAACAATTATCGCGTACTCTTGACGACCGTCAAGAGCAAACGATGTACCGTGTCGTCGCATCAGACCGAATGGAGGCGCCAGTGGACGAAGCCCTACAACTGGTGGCCGACGGCGTCGTCGTGGCGGCTGCCCTCGCGGTCGCGGCAGTGGGCCTGTCGCTGATCATGAGCGTGCTACGTATGATCAACGTCGCCCACGGAGATCTGTTGACCGTCGCGGCGTTCGCCGCGCTCGTCTGCGTCAATGCCGGCCTACCGCTAGTCATCGCCCTGATCGTCGCGGCCGTCGCGTCGGCGTTGATCGCGCTCGGACTCGAGCTGTCACTCTGGCGGCGGATGCGTGCCCGGGGCGGCAGCAACTTCAGCCTCCTGCTGCTGTCCGTCGGCCTCGCCTACGTCGTTCGACATGTGCTCTTCCTGATTTTCGGCGAGGAGACACACCAATACGCGCCACCCACCCGGGAGCTGGCCATCGGCCCGGTCTACATGACCCGCGAAGGACTGACCGTCGTCGCCGGTGGGGCAGTGTGCATGATCGGACTGGCTGCTCTGCTGAAATGGACCCGGATCGGCACCGCGATGCGGGCCATGGCGGACAACATGGACCTGGCCCGGGCCAGCGGCGTCGACGTAGCCCGCACCAGCGCCATCACCTGGGTGATCGTAGGTGTACTCACGGGAGTAGGCGGGGTGCTGCTCGGCATCGGCGGCCGGATCTTCCCGAACATGGGCTGGAACATCATCCTGCTGGTGTTCGCCGCGGTGGTCCTCGGCGGCATCGGCACCGCCGCCGGCGCCGCCGTGGGCAGCCTCGTCATCGGCGTCGGCCAGGAACTGGTCACCCATTCCGCGCTCGGGCTACCGCCGGAGATGAAACAGGCATTCGTGTTCCTGTTCCTCGTCGTCGCCCTCGTCATCCGCCCGCAGGGCCTGTTCGGAGCGAGGCGATACGTATGACCGGATACATCATCAGCGTCCTCGTCTCGGCGGGGATCTTCGCGCTCCTCGCGCAGGGCCTCAACCTCCACTGGGGATACACCGGACTGCTCAACTTCGGGGTGGTCGCGTTCTTCGCCGTCGGCGCCTACACCATGGCGGTCCTGGTCTCCGTCTTCGACTGGCCACTGTGGGCGGCGATGGCCGCGGCCATGCTGGCTGCCGCCGTGCTCGGTGTCCTTGTCGCCCTGCCAGCCATCCGGCTGCGCTCGGACTACCTGGCCATCACCACCCTCGCCGTCGGCGAGATCTGCCGGATCGTCTTGCACTCCAGCCCGGGCGTCGTCGACCTCACCGGCGGCCCGTCCGGCATCCGCGGCTACTCCCACGACTTCTTCGGCCTACGTGAAACCCTCGGCCTCCAGTGGATGACCGGCCTGGAATTCCTGATGGCCGCGGTGTGGATCGTCGTGCTGCTGGTGCTGCTCGTCGTCACCGTCATGATCCGCAGCCCCTGGGGCCGGGTGCTCAAAGGCATCCGGGAAGACGAAGACGCCATGCGGGCCCTCGGGAAGAACGTCGTCGCCTACAAGATGCAGTCGTTCGCCTTCGGTGCCGCCCTCGCCGGCCTGGCCGGCGTGTTCTTCGCGCTGAACCTGAGCAGCATCACCCCGGAAGCGTTCCTCCCGATGATCTCGATCTACGCGTGGGTGATCATCCTCATCGGGGGAGGAGGCAGCCTGCTCGGCCCCGTGGTCGGATCGGTGCTGTTCTGGGCGCTGTTCAACGCGACGACGTTTATTCCCAGCGAGTGGATGTCCAGCCAAGATGCCGCCTACCTGCGGCTGATCCTCGTCGGATTACTGATCATGGTGATGGTCCTGCTCCGGCCCCAAGGACTACTCGGCAACCGGAAGGAGCTGCTGCGTGAAAGCCGACACTGAGCTCGCTACGGACCCGGACGCGGGTGCGACGGCGGCCGCCGAGGCCGAAGCCTTCCTCACCGCGGATGACGTCGTCATGACCTTCGGCGGGCTACGCGCCGTCGACGGTGCGTCGTTCGACGCCCCACTCGGCCGGATCACCGCACTCATCGGACCCAACGGCGCCGGGAAGACGTCCCTGTTCAACGTCATCAGCGGCTTCTACCGACCCCGATCCGGCGTCGTCCGGGTGAACGGAGTGGACCGCACCGGAAAGCCACCACACGTCATGTGCCGGCACGGGGTAGCGCGTACCTTCCAGCTCACCAAGGCCCTGGCCCGAATGACAGTGCTGGACAACATGAGGGTAGCCGCCCCGAGACAGGTGGGCGAGATCATGTTCGGCGCGATGCTGGCGCCGTGGCGCGTGCGGGCGCAGGAACGCGCCAACACCACCCGGGCCGACGAACTGCTGGAACGGTTCGGCCTGACCCGGCTCCGCGACAGCTACGCCGGCGAGTTGTCCGGCGGCCAGCGCAAACTACTGGAGATGGCTCGCGCGCTGATGCTGCGGCCCCGGATGCTCCTCCTCGACGAACCACTGGCCGGCGTCAACCCGACGCTCGGCGTGCAACTGCTCGACCACGTGCAGGCGTTGCGCGACGAAGGAATGGGGTTCGTGCTGGTGGAGCACGACATGGACGCGGTGATGCGAGTGTGCGACGCGGTGACCGTGATGGCCAACGGGCGCACCATCGCCCGCGGGACACCGGCCGAGGTCCAAGCCGACCCGGTGGTCATCGAGGCGTACCTGGGCGCGGAGGACGACTGATGGAGCAGCCGAAGGTCGATGCAGCGGCAGGAGCCGAGCGGGCGGCGGGAGTTGGACCGGCGGCGGGAGTTGGACCGGCGGACGGCGAAACGGGTGGCCTGTTCGAGGTGGCTGGGCTGCGGGCCGGCTACGTCAAAGAGATCGACGTCGTGCGCGAGTGTGATGTGCGGGTAGCCGCAGGGCAGCTGGTGTCCATCATCGGGCCCAACGGTGCCGGTAAGTCGACGCTGGTCAAAGCGGTATTCGGGTTGGTCGACGTGCGGGCCGGGACCGTGCTGCTGGACGGCCGGGACGTGACCCGGGTGCCGACGCATCACCTGGTGGCCGCCGGAATCGGCTATGTGCCGCAGGTCGCCAACGTGTTCCCGTCGCTGACCACCGAGGAGAACCTGCGGATGGGGTGTTACCTGTCGCCGCGAGAACGGGCGACGCGAGCGGCGTGGATCTACGACCTGCTGCCCTTGCTGGCCGAGCGCCGAAGCCAGAAAGCCGGCACGATGTCTGGCGGCCAACGCCAGGTGGTCGCCCTGGCCCGGGCGTTGATGGGTGATCCACGGGTGTTGCTGCTCGATGAACCGTCAGCCGGGCTCGACCCGAACAGCGTACGTATGGTGTTCGGGGAGATCCGGCGGATCGCCGACTCGGGGATCGCGGTATTGATGGTGGAACAGAACGCGCGTCGGGCGCTGGCCAGTAGCGATTATGCCTACGTGCTGGACATGGGGCAGAACCGTTTCGAGGGCCCAGGGCCCGACCTGTTGCACAACGACGACGTCGCCCGCCTCTACCTCGGCGGCGCCAAGTAGCCACCCCCGTTGTGCACCTGATCTCCGTTTGGTCACCTGATCGTTTTCGTGGGGGCGATCAGGTGTGCCAACGGCGGTGGCGGCGCGGTGTGGTGCATCTGATCGCGTCCACGATCCGGACGGGCAACGATCAGATGCACAACAAACGTGTGCGGTAGCGAGGCATGCATCTGATCGTGAGGGGCGTTCACCGCGCCGTGTCTGTTCACCATCGGTGGTCGAGCATCACTGCCAGTACGGAGACGACTGGTCATCGCGGTGGTGTGTGGCAGCCGGTCTGAGGTCTGGTGTTTCTAGATCCCATTCGACCGCGTTCAGCGCGGCGTCCGTCGTGCCTGTCCCGCCCATCGTGTTCGGGGCGGCCCGTCGTTGTCTGTGGGGTCTCGGCGTAGGTTGCGGTGAAAGCCATCTTCGGCTGGCGCAACAAGCTTCCTTATGGCGCGCGGCCGTGTGCAGTAAGCCTCCTTGTGGTTGCCCTGGCGACATTGAGCTTCCTTGTGTCCGGGGCGGCTGCCGCAGTAAGCCTCCTTGCTGTGGCCCGGACGGCGACATGTTTGCGGTGAGCACCGGGCGGCGTGCCCCCGGACTTCGCTACCGCCAGGTGGCGTTAAAGCCCGAATCCGGGTCTTAACGCCACCTGGCGGTAGCGAAGTGCGCCATCAGGAGCGCTACACACGTGTGCACCGTGTACTGGTGCATCTGATCCGCGCCGGTTGTCCGGCCTCATCGCCGGCGGAGCGGGGGCTGACGGAGCAAGCGCTGACGGAGCAAGCGCTGACGGAGCAAGTGCTGACGTCGACCGGGTAGGTAGGTCCGGCGGGTTTCGCACACGACGACTGCCTCTGCGGCGCACAACCGACAACTATAGTCGTCTTGACAAAATAAACTGTCGGTGAAACGGTGGTAGAGCCCTTGGCGGCACGGGCGTCGGCGCCTCGATCGCTACGCCGCAGGGCTGCCCAATCATCAATCGATCTGGAGGACACCATGGCGCAACTAGTGGTGGGCGCATTCGTGACACTCGACGGAGTGATGCAGGGACCTGGCGGGCCGGACGAAGACCGCGACGGCGGGTTCGAGCACGGCGGCTGGAACGTGACCTATTGGGACGACGCGATGAGCGGCGCCATCGTTGAACAGTCGGCGAAAGGCGACGCCATCCTGCTGGGCCGGAAGACATACGACATCTGGGCAGCTCATTGGCCCAATGTGTCCGGCGATCCGATATCGGACCGGTTGAACAGCATCCCCAAGTATGTGACGTCACGGACCATGGACACCGCTGAATGGAAGAACACCACGGTGCTCAAGGGAGAGGCGGCACAGACGGTGGCCAGGCTCAAAGCCGAACTGGATGGCCGCATTATGGTCAATGGCAGCGGGGAGCTACTACAGACGCTGATTGAGCACGATCTGATCGACGAGTACTACGTGTGGACGTTTCCGCTGCTGCTCGGCACCGGTAAGCGGCTGTTCGGCTCCGGTACGGTACCGGCGGCGTTGAAGCTCACCGAAACGACGACGTCTACCACCGGCGTGACTATCAGCACCTATGTGCGGAGCGGAGACATCGCGTACGGCTCGTTCCAGCTCGAACAGTAGCGCAGGTGTCAGGCCGGACACGTGTCTGGCCAGCGGCGGCGTCGCCACCTACCCTGACAACTCGAAACCGTGCATCACCTGTCAGGGTGAGTGGCGACGAACTAGCAGCTCAGCGACTTGTCCGGCCTGACAACTCGCAAAAAGCGGGGGAGTCAGGCACGCGTTAGTGGCCGCGGAAGGCTTCCTCCAACCACCACGAACCGCGTGGCGACGCCACTTTCGCATCCACCAGCAACGGCCGGTCCCGAGGTCCGCCCACCCACCGGCGCACCGTCTCCAGGTCGGTCGGCGTCCGCACGGTCACCGAGTCGAAGCCGTATCCGGCGCCCACGGCGGCGATGTCGGTGTCCGGGAACGTCACGGTGTCCAGGGGTGCACCGTCGTTGAAGTGATGCACCTCGGCGCCGTATGCGTCGTCGTTGTACACCACGACCACCATGGGTAAACCGAGCCGGCGGACGGTGTCGAGTTCCGCGGCGCCCATCAGCGCTCCGCCGTCGCCCAATGCCGCAACGGGGAGCCGGTCCGGTTGTGCCAGCGCTGCGCCAATGGCTGTGGCCAGCCCCAACCCGATCGATTGGAATGCCTGGGTGAAGCAGAATCCGAACTCGTCGGGCACTGCCAAATACATACTCGGGTAGCCCATGAAGTTGCCGGAGTCGACGGCGACTACCCGGTCGGTGGGCAGTACGTCGTCGAGGCCGATGCTCAACGTCCGTGGGTCGATCCGGGCGTCGTCGCCGGTGCCGGTGCCCCAGTCGTCGTAGGGTACGTCGCGCCAGCGCAGCTCGCGGCCGATCCGCCGGCGTAGCGCGGTGTCGCGGTATCCGGCGTCGGCTCCGGGCTGGCCGAGCACCTGATGGGTGACCGCCGCGGCGACCGCCGCGCTGTCTCCGACGATGCCGAGATCCACCGGGCGGTTGCGGCCGAGCGCCGCGGCCTCGACGTCGACCTGAACCACCCGCGCGGAAGGTCCGATCAGGTGGCCGTGCCGCATGGTCCACATGTTCAGGGCGCAGCCGAACCCGACGATCAGGTCCGCGTCGGTGATCAGCTCGACGGCCAGCGGCGACGCGAAACCTCCGGATACGTCCAGGGACCACGGGTTGCCATGGAAGAGCCCTCTGGCCACCGCGGACGTCGCTACTAGCGCGCCGCTCGCGGCGGCCAGATCGGTCAGTTCGGTGCGGGCGTGCCGGGCACCTCGGCCGGCGATGATCACGGGCCGACGGGCGGCGGCCAACGCCGCGGCGAGTGCGGCGACGTCTCCGGCCGACGGGGGCGGGGGAGGTGGCGAGGGCACTAATGACGGGGTGGGCAGCGGCTCCGGCGCCGGGCTCGCCTGTACGTCCAGGGGGAGGTTGACGACGACGGTACGACGCTGGTCGCGGGCGATGCCGAAGGCCCGCAGGGTGTCGTCGACGGCGGTGTCGGCCGATTCGATCCGGATGCTCTCGGCGCCCACCGACCGGGCCAGGGTCGGCTGGTCGACGTAGAAGTTCGACGACGGCGTGGTGGTTTCGGCGGCGAGCACCAGCATGGGTGTGCGGCTTTTGGCGGCTTCGGCGATACCCGTCATCGCGTTGGTCAGCCCGCACCCTTGGTGCAGGGTCAGCGCCGACACTTGCCCGCTCATCCGGGAGTAGGCGTCGGCCATCGTGGCGGCGCCGCCTTCGTGGCGAGCGGCGACGAAGCGCGAACCGCCCGTCGTCAGGGCGTTGGTGATGTGGAAGTTGCCGCTGCCGACCACACCGAACGTATGGGTGACGCCCAGCCTGGCCAACACCTGCCCGACGGCCTCCGCGACTTTCATAACCCCTCCGGACTCGTCTGATGATCATTGACGATTAACCACCGGATTCGGTAGTCAAAAGCCAATGATCATGGGTGGGTTAGCGTTCGACGAGGGCGAGCACCCGGGTGGGGCTGCCCGAGCCGCCGACGATCGGCAGCGGAGCGGTGATGATGACCGCCCCGGTGGGCGGCAGCTGGGCCAGGTTCTGCAACTGCGTCAGCCCGTACTTGCCGGCGCCCAGCAGGAACGCGTGGCACGGGAAGGCGGGGTCGAAGGAGTGTGCGCCACCGGCGTCGGTGCCGACCGTCTCCACACCCAACCCGATAACCGGTGCTTTGTCGGCCAGCCACCTCGCGCAGTTCACACTCACGCCGGGGGTGTGTGGACCGTTCTCGTCGGCGTTGAGGAACTCCTCCTGGCTGTGGCTGCGGGCGTCCCAGCCGGTACGCAGCATCAGCCAACCACCCTCCGGCAGCGCTCCGTGCTCCCGCTCCCATGCCTCGATGTGTTCCACCTCCAGCACGAAGTCTGGATCCGCCGCCGTCTGCTCGGTGACGTCGATGACGGCCGCCGGCGCCACCAGCCGCTTCACCGGGACCTGGGAGACGTCGTCGAGATCCTTGCCGGTGATCCAGTGGTTGGGGGCGTCGAAATGGGTGCCGGTGTGTTCACCAGTGCTGATGTTGTTCCAATACCAGGCCGGACCCCGGTCGTCGTACCGGCTGATCTCCTCCAGCTGGAACGTGTTGGTCTGGGCGAACGGCTCCGGTAGGACGAGCACTGGTGTCTGGGAGGTGAGCGGAGCGGTGAGGTCGAGCACCTGGATGCGGTCGGACGAGACGGCGTCGAGCAGGTCGGCGAGCACGGTCATGGCGTCTCCTTCACGGTTGGTCGCCAGCGGGCATGGCGGGTGCCCGTGGCCTGGTCGCGGATCAGCTCCAGGCGCGGTTTCGGACCGTCGGTGCGGCCGGCCTGGGGTTTGCGCCGGCCGGCTCGGAACTGTACCGGCCAGTCCACGCCCGGACCCGAATAATCCTGGTCCGCGGCGGCATGCAGTGTCCAGTGCGGGTTGTACAGGTGGGTGCGGCCGAGGGCGCACAGGTCGGCTCGGCCGGCGAGGATCAGCGCGTTGACGTCTTCCGGCGACGAGATGGCGCCCACCGCCATGACGGCGGTGTCGACCCGGTTGCGGATCCGATCGGCGAACGGGGTCTGGTAGCTACGCCCGAAGGCCGGCCGCTCCTCCTTCACGACCTGGCCTGTAGACACGTCGACGACGTCGGCACCGTGAGCGGCGAACGCCTCGGCGAACGCGACGGCGTCGTCGGCCTCGACGCCGCCCGGATGCCAGTCGGTGGCCGAGATCCGCACCGACATGGGCTTATGCTCCGGCCACACCGCGCGGACGGCGTCGAACACCTCCAACGGGTAGCGCAGCCGGGCCTCCAGCGAACCGCCGTACTCGTCGCTTCGTTGGTTGGTCAGCGGCGACAGGAACGACGACAGCAGGTACCCATGGGCGCAGTGCAGCTCCAGGAGGTCGAACCCAGCGCTGTCGGCACGACGGGCCGCGGCGACGAACTGCTCGCGGATCTCGGCCATCTCGGCGTGGCTCAGCTCCCGCGGCGTCTGGTTGGCCGGCGAATAGGGCAACGGTGATGGCGCGACGAGGGGCCAGTTGCCGTCCGGCAGCGGCTGGTCGATGCCTTCCCACATGAGTTTGGTGGAGCCTTTACGTCCGGAATGGCCGAGCTGGATGCCGATGGCGGCGGTGGTGCGCTGGTGGACGAAGTCGGTGACCCGGGTCCACGCGGATTCCTGCTCGTCGTTGTACAGGCCGGTGCAGCCCGGCGTGATCCGCCCGGCCTCGGACACACACACCATCTCGGTCATCACCAGTCCGGCGCCGCCGAGGGCCTTGCTGCCCAGGTGTACCAGGTGGAAGTCGTTGGGCAGGCCGTCGTCGGCGGAGTACATATCCATGGCCGACACCACGACCCGGTTCTTCAGCTGTAGCTCGCGTAGCCGGAAGGGCTGGAACATCGGCGGGCGCGGCTCGGCCGGCGGTGCGGCGACACCACGCTCGACCTCGCTCTGGGCGAACCACGCGTCGGCGGCGTCGACGTACTCCGGGTCACGCAGCCGCAGGTTGTCGTAGGTGACTCGGCGGGACCGGGTGAGGATGTTGAACGCGAACTGGACGGGGTGCTGGTGGGTGTACTGGCCGAGGTTCTCGAACCATTCCAGGCTGGCCTGCGCGGCGCGCTGGGTGGAGAGCACGACGGGACGCCGTTCCTCCTCGTAGGCGGTCAGGGCGGCGTCGACGTCCGGCTGTTCGTGCAGGCAGGCGGCGAGTGCTAGGGCGTCTTCCATGGCCAGCTTGGTGCCCGAGCCGATGGAGAAGTGAGCGGTGTGTGCGGCGTCGCCGAGCAGCACGATGTTGCCGTGACGCCAGGTGGCGTTGCGCACCGTAGAGAACGTCAGCCAGCGAGAGTTGTTCGCGAAGACGTGGTGTCCGCCGAGTACGTGCCCGAACAGTTCGCGGATGCGGGTGATGGAGCCTTCGTCGCTGACCCCGGGTGGTGCGGTCTCGTCATGAGTGGCGTCGAGTCCGGCGGCCTTCCACACGTCGTCGTGCATTTCGACGATGAAGGTGCTGCCGTGTGCGTCGTACGGATACCCATGGATCTGCATGACGCCGTACGGGGTCTGCTCGATGTGAAACGTGAACGAGTCGAAGACGAGATCGGTGCCGAGCCACATGTACCGGCACTGTCGTTGTTCGAGGTCGGGCTGGAAGACGTCGGCGTAGCGGGTGCGGATACGCGAGTTGGCGCCGTCGCTGGCGATCACCAGGTCGTGGGTGGCGGCGAGTTCGTCGACGTCGGGCGCCTCGGTGCCGAAATGGACCGTCACCCCGAGTTCGCGGCAGCGGTCCTGCAGCACGGCCAGGAGCTTCTTGCGGCTCATCGCGGCGAACCCGTGCCCGCCACTGGTGATCACCTCGCCGCCGTAGTGCACGTCTATGTCGTCCCAGCGGGCGAACTCGCGCTGCATCGCCGCGAAGACAACCGGGTCGGCGTGTTCGATGCCGCCGAGGGTCTCGTCGGACAGGACAACTCCGAAGCCGAACGTGTCGTCAGCGGCGTTGCGTTCCCAGACGGTGATCTCGCGGTGGGGGTCGAGCCGCTTGGCAAGCGCGGCGAAGTACAGGCCCCCTGGGCCACCGCCGACGATCGCGATGCGCATAGGACTCCTCGGGGCGTTGAGCGGTCCGCATGGTCCACGTGGATTGACCAGCCGGCTTCCATGCCGGCTCCGCTCAGCGTATGTTGTATCTACGACGGGCGTCAACAACGCGGGAGATGCAACGTGAGTTTCCTGGACGCAGCCCCTTTCGAAGGTCAGGTAGCGCTGGTGACCGGAGGTGCCGGCGGCATCGGCGCCCAGCTCTGCCGGGACCTCGCGCGGCGCGGCGCGGCGGTGGCCGTGGTCGACGTCGATCAAGCGGCGTGTGATGCCACCGCCGCCGTCATCCGCGACGCCGGCGGGCGTGCCGCCGGGTACGGCGTGGACGTACGCGACTCGACCGCCGTGCACTCCGCCACCGACGCCGTCGTCGACGAGTTGGGCGGCCTGAACCTCCTGGTGACGCTGGCCGGTGGCTCCTTGGGAACACCACGTGACCTGGACGACATCGGCCCCGACGACCTCGACCTGGTGATCGACGTCAACCTGAAAGGAACCTTCTACTCCTGCCAGGCGGCGTCCGGTGCGTTGCGGGCGGCTGCCGGGCGTGGTGAACCGGCCGCCGTTGTCGCGGTGTCGTCGATCGGCGGGCGGCAGCCGTCGCCGGTGACCGGGGTGCCCTACGCGAGCGCCAAAGCAGCCGTGGGCGGGCTCACCCGCCGCCTGGCGCGGGAGTGGGGCCCGGCCGGGGTGCGGGTCAACGCGGTAGCGCCGGGGTTGTTCCTGACCGGCCGGTTGCAGCGGATGTACGACGACATGCCCGAGGCGGAGCGGCGCGGTGTGCTGGACGCGATCGCGCTGGCGCGGTTCCCCGAGGTTCGAGAGATCGTCGAACCGATCTGCTACCTGCTGTCCCCGCAGGCGTCGTACATCACCGGGGTGGTGCTCGACGTCAACGGCGGCCGCTTCATGCCGCAGTAGCGCGCCGCGCCGCCCTGCCACCAGCACGCCGCCCTGCCACAAGGAGGCTTGTGGTCACCTGCCCCTGGGCATAAGGAGGCTTGTGGTTGCTATGGCGACAGTAAGGAAGCTTGTGGCGCAGCGCCCGCGGGCATAAGGAGGCTTGTTGTGGCCGGTGTGGCCGCGGTGGTTATCGACGTCGACGAGGAACCAGGGGAACCGCGTCGTCGATCGCCGCGAGCACCAGATCGACGTCGGCCGGTTCGTTCCAGCCATGACAGGACACCCGGACGACACGATCGCCCAGCGCACCCCGGACCGACACCCGGACCCCGTGCCGCGCGAACACGTCGGCCACCGCCGTCGTAGCCGGGTCGATGGCCAGGCTGACCAAGGGTGAACTCGCGGAAGGGTCAACCAAGCTGGCACCGAAACCCCGGGCGGCGACCCCGTCGCGCAGCCGGGTCGCCAGGCTCATGGCACGTTCGGCGATCCGCGTCGGCCCGGCGGCGAGGAGGTCGTCCACCGCCCTGGACAGCGCCACGGCACCGACCCACGACGGGGTACCCCCGCTCTCCAGAGCAGCACCGTCACCCCGGAACGGCAACGGGTCGGCGGCGTCGCGGCGCGGCGACCCAAGATAGACGTCCCACCCCTGCGCGGGTTCGGCCAGCGCCAGGTACCCACGTGTCGGCGGGGTGAGCCGTTCCCGCAAGGCCGCCGACGTCCACAGCACACCCGTGCCGAACGGCGCCCGCAGCCACTTGTGCCCCGTTGCCGCATAGGCGTCGGCTCCGCTGCGCGGCAGGTCGCGGGGGAGTACGCCGGCCTCCTGAGCACCGTCGACGACGAGCGCCGCACCGTACGACCCGGCCACGTCGGCCACCGCCTCGAGGTCGGCGCGCACCCCGCTCACCTCGGCGACGGCGCTGATCACCACGGCCCGAACCCGCGGGTCCAGGTGCGGCCGCAATGCCTCCGGCGACGCGGCATCGGCCACCCGCAGGTCGAGTCCGTGTACCTGAGCAAGCCACCGGCATACCGTCATGGCGGCCAGGAACTCGCGATCGGCCACGACGACGGCGTCTCCGGAGCGCCAGGGGACCGCCGCGAGGACCCTGGCCAGCCCTTCGGTGGTGTTCTGGATCAGGGTGATGTCATCCGGGCTGGTGCCGAACAGGCGGGCCAGGGCAGCACGGGTCGCCGTCGTGTGGTCGAGCCAGGCGATCGACTGTGCAGTGGCGTCGGGAGTAGACGTCACGAGTGTCTCGATCTCCGCTGACACGGCGGCCGCGGTCCGGGTACTCGGCACTCCCAGGCAGGCGAAGTCGAGGTAACCGCGAGGAGCCGTCCGCCGGGTCGTGCCGGTGTTCATCGGTTTCCGACGCCGCCCGGACCTTCGTCTGGCGGGGTGCTCAACCCACCATCCGCGCCGCCGTCGGCGACGCTCTCCGCCGCGCTCTCCGCGGCGAGAACGGCCTCCTCGGCCCGCCACGACGCGTCGTCCATCGTTTCGCGTCCCCACCCGGTCACGGCGGCGCCGATCATCACGAGCATCAGAGCCCAGCAGTAGAAGACGAACGGCACGATACTCACCGCGTCGAAGCCGGTTTCGCCGGCTGCTCGCACTTCGGAACCGACGAGGCCGATCGGGATGAGGACGGCGACGCTCCAGGGGAGGAAGCCGATGATGGAGGTCGACGCACCATCGAGGAGGTTACCGCGGCGCCACGGCGCGATGCGGAAAGAGTGTCCGATCCGCCGGGTCCACGGTCCCAGCATCACCATGGTGGGGGTCCCCGCCGTGGTGAGGGCGTTGACCCCGAGGCCGACGCCGACGATCGCGGTCTCCGCGCGCCGCGGCGTCGTGGCGAAGCGTCGCGACTTCTCCATCAGCCAGTCGAGCAACCCGCCGGCCCGGAACGTGCCGATGAGCCCCATGAGCAAGATGGTGAAGACGGCGATGCCGACGAAGCCCTGGATACCGGAGACGATCACACCGGAGGTTTCGTAGGTCTCGGAGTCGACGCTGAGCAGGTCGGCGAACTCCAGGCGCCCGGTCACCAGGCCGAGGGTCAGGCCAAACGCGATGGCCACCAGGAGCGAGGCGACGAAATGCCATTGTCGGATCATCAAGATGATCAGCAGCAGGGGAGCCAACAGCATGACGAGTCCGCCGGCCTCGGCGTCGATGGCGTCGCCCGACGATGTCCCACCGCTGTTGACGAACCCCAGCACGACGTAGAGAAGTACGGTGGCCGCCCCGGCGACGGCGGCGTATTTCAGCCGGCTCCGCACCACTTTCGGAACGTCGGTGCCCTGCGAGTAGGCGGAGACGATGGTGGTGTCGGACACCGGTGCCAGGTTGTCTCCGACGAACGCACCCCCGATGATCGCACCGGCCAGCAGCAGCGGATCCGCGCCGATGGCGAAGCCGGCCGGAAACAGCACCGGCGTGACCGCCAGGATGGTGCCGATGCTGGTACCGGTCGACAGCGACAGGACTCCGGAGATACCGAAAGCCACCAGGGGAACCCAGGCCGCCGCCAGCCCGGCCGACGTCGCGGCCCAGATCAGCCCTTCGATGACACCGGTCTCGTTCAGCACCCGCCCGAAGATCCCGGCGAGGAACCACGCCAGCAGAATGACCGCCAGCATCGGCGATGCGATTCCGGCGACAAGTGCCTCGACGTAGGCCTTCTGGCTGCGCGCCAGCACGAGTCCGACGAGCAACCCGAGCAGCACCATCGGCCAGAACGCCTCGGGCACGGCGAGTCCGGCGAAGCCGAGGATCAGGATGCCGGTAAGCATCACCGCGAACGGGATGAACAGCGCCGGCACTCCGCCGCGCATCCGCAACGACGGGGCGGCTGGTGCGGGGTGAGGGTGCGAGGTGGTCGAGCGATGGCTGGGCATGGTGGCCTCCGCGATCACTGTGCTGGGTGTCCGGGGCCGGCGCTCTTCAGTCCGGATCCGGACGGCTGGGACCTACGCGGTTACTCTCGCGCGGCCGGTTCGGCGGCTTCCTGGCGGAGCCGGTAGCGCTGGAGCTTGCCGGACTGTGTTTTCGGCAGACTGGCTCGGAACTCGACGGCGCGCGGGTACTTGTACGGTGCGATCTGCGACTTGACGTGATCTTGTAGCTTGCGGGCGGTGTCGTCGTCGGGGGAGATCTGGTCGCTGAGGACAACGATCGCCTTCACCAATTGCCCCCGGTCCTCGTCCGGGACGCCGATGACGGCACACTCAGCGACGTCCGGATGGCTCAGCAGGGCCTGCTCCACCTCCGGGCCGGCGATGTTGTATCCCGACGACACGATCATGTCGTCGCTGCGGGCTTGATACCAGAAGTAGCCGTCCTCGTCCCGGATATAGGTGTCGCCGGTGACGTTCCACCCGTCCTGGACGTACACCCGTTGGCGATCATCGGCGAGGTAGCGACAGCCCGTCGGGCCGCGGACGGCCAGCCGCCCGGCCACTCCCGGCGGTGCCTCCTGCCCGTTGGTGTCCAGGACGGTGGCGACGTATCCGGGGACGGCCCGGCCGGTGGAACCGGGGCGGATGTCGTCGTCGGCAGCGCCGATGAAGATGTGCAACATCTCGGTCGCGCCGATCCCGTCGATGATCTGCACCCCGGTGGCGTCGTGGAACGCCCGCCAGGTAGCGGCCGGCAGGTGTTCTCCGGCCGACACCGCCCGCCGCACCGCCCGCAGGACGTCGGCTTTGCCGCCGGCGATCATCGCCTTGTACGCGGTGGGTGCGGTGAACAACACCGTCACGGAGTGCTCGGCGATGGCGTCGGCGAGTTCCATCGGGCTGGCCCGCTCGACCAGCAGCGTCGACGCGCCGACCCGCAAGGGAAACACGAGTGCCGCGCCCAGTCCGAAGGTAAACGCGAACGGCGCGGTGGTGGTGAACACGTCGTCGGATCGGGGTTTGAGGAGGTGCCGGCTGAACGTGTCCGCGATAGCCAGCACGTCCCGGTGAAAGTGCATGGTCACTTTGGGTTTGCCGGTGGTGCCGGAGGTGGGGGCGAGCAGCGCGACGTCGTCGGCGGCGGTGGCGACGTCGGTGTGGTCGGTGCTGGCGGCGGCCGCCAGGGCGGTGAGGTCGTCGTCGAGGTCGCTGCCATACGGAATCACCGGGAGCGACGCGGCGGCCTGGTCGCGAGCGGTCTGCAGATCGGCGACGAAGCGGTGGTCGCAGACGGCGAGGTCGGGCTGGGTGAGCTCGATGGTGGTGACTAGCTCGGTGGGCCGCAGCAGGGGCATGGTGAGCACCGCGACGCCACCGGCTTTGAGGACACCCATCCAGGTGGCGACCAGCCATGCGTTGTTGGGGGCGCGGAGCAGCACGCGGTTGCCCGGGACCAGCCCGAACCGCTCGGTGAGGACATTGGCCACCTGGTTGGCGCGGTCGCGTAGCTCGCCATAGGTCCAGGTGCCGCCGGCGCCGAGCAGGCATGGCCGGTCGGCGCCGAACTGTTCGATGGTGGCGTCGAGCAGTTCGTGGGCGCAGTTGAGCCGGTTGGGGTACTGGAGTTCGGGGAGGTCGAAGAGTAGCTCGGGCCAGGCGTCGGCGGGGGGTAGCCGGTCGCGGCAGAACGTGTCGACGTGGGCGGACTCCGTCAACTGCATGGCTCACCTCGCGGTCCCTGGACGTGCACCCCATGGCATCCCCCGCCGGAGACCCGGCGGGGGACCGTAGCTATGCACAGTCTGTCATCTATATGACGACAGTCAAGAGTTCGCGATAACTCACCGGACTATCCGCCCCCTCCCCTCCCGGTGATCATTGGCTTTTGACTACCGAATTCGGGAGTCAAAAGCCAATGATCACCGGGAGGGGAGGGGCGGGGAGGGGAGGGG
>NZ_JAAOEN010000004.1:362888-428962 GCF_011320225.1 Phytoactinopolyspora limicola | reverse complement strand
CCGGTTTTTTTTTTTTTTTTCTCCTCCTTTTTTGGCCAACAACCCCATCCTCCCCCCGGGGTGGGGTGGGGCGGGGGCGGGGGCGGGAGGGGAAAGGGTTAGTGGCGGAGCCAGGTGCCGGTGAGGCCCTGTTGTTCATAGCCGGGCTGGGTGTAGTCGCAGACACCCTCGGCGAAGATCTCGCCTAGCCGGTCCCATTGCTCGGCGCTGAAGTCCACCGAGTAGTCGACCGGGTCCGGGTCCTTACGCCGGCACTTGATCACGTCGGCGGCGACACTCTCCCCAGCCACCTCGCGCGGGAACGACGCCGACGGGTAGAGCTGTTCACATTCACCGGCCGGGTCACGGTCCAGCTCCTCAGCGATGAACGTCGGGTTGTCGTCGCGGGTGTTGCACCCTTCGACCAGTTCGGCTGGCCGGGCAGCGGCGATCTTGTCGATCTGGGCCGCGTCGGTGTCATCGGCGGCGAGGTTACGCAGCCAGGCGTCCATCTGAGTGACCGCGTGGCGCAGCAATGGAGTGGTCGTGGTGAACCCGCCGTGGTTGTGATCCGCCAGCAGACTGACATGGTTGACGGCCGTGCCGTTGGCCTTCTCCAGCCGTTCCCGCATGGAGAACGTGTGGTAGCGCACGTGGATGTCACCGTTCGGATCGTCGTCGCGGTAACCCCGGTAGTCGATGATCGGGGTCTCGGCGAGTCCACCGCCGCCGTTGGTCAACCGGCCGGTCTGATACGCCGCGCGGGCCGCGTCCAGATCCGCCACCGTCCGCTCAGCACGGATGTTCGCATCCTGGTCGAACCCGCCCACACCCTCGTTGAGGTCGAGGAACTGCTCCACACTGATGGCTCCGTCGTTCAGCGCGGCCAGCCCGTACTGAATCCCGACGTTGTCCAACGGACGACGGGCGAACCCGGTGTCCGGATCCGTGCCGTACACGTTCACCGTGTGGTCATACACCCCACACCGCACCCCGGTCGGGTTGGTGTCCGGGTGATACCGCAGCCCGGCCGGCACGATCGTGCAGAACGACGTCGGCGAGATCCGCCGCGCCCCATTCGCCACGTTCGGCGCGGTGGCGTAGGTGGCGAACCCGGTCACCGCCCGCTGCTGCTCCAGAGTCCACTCCACGGTGGAGGATTCGGTGAAGTAGGTGTCCAGCAGCCACGCGTCGGTGATGAAGTTGACGGTGCTGAAACCTACGTCTGGAAACGAGGCGCCGACCACGATTCCGTCGAAGATCCCCGGGTAGTTGTCCGAGATCTGGTGCCCCTGATACGCGCCACCGGATGCACCGAAGCCGATCACGTGGTCAACCGGGCCGTAGGCCTCGATGAACCGTTCTTTGACCATCATCGCCGACTCCGCCGCCGTCAGGTCCGAGCAGTTCACCCCGAACACATTCAGCGATGACGACATCACCGCGTACCCCTCACCCAGCATGAACGCGTCGAGGACGCTGCCGGTCCGGTTGCCTTGCCGGTACCAGCCAGACGTACAGCCGCCGCCCAAGGTATAGAAGGCGGCGCCGTTCCAGCCGGCCGGGCGCGCACCAACGCTTGGCTCCGGTTCACCCAGCGGGTCGTGCGGCACGGCCGTCTGGTAGATCGCCCGGTTCACCGTGCCGGTCTCCATCCGCACGATGAACGGCACCTCGACACCGTCGCGCGTCGTCGTCGATGCCAGATTGTCCGGATACGACGACGCACCCTGCGGCCACGCCGCGAACTCGCCACCTGTGGTGCGGTAGACGTAATCGACCCGGGTCTCGATCGAGCAGTTCTCGTCGATCGGCGCCCCAAGGTTCCCGCCGATCACCGGCATGGTGAACGCCGTCGTCTCACACGCGAACGGCTGCTGATGTGGACCGGAGAACACCGGCCCCTCAACCGGATGATTCACCAGCACCACGGTGTCGTGTTGCCCGTCGGTGCCGGTGCCGGCGGCGACGACGTTGTCTCCGACGCGTAACCCGGAGACCACACCGGTCAGGGTTCGGCCGTCCGCATCGGCGACGAAGTCGGCGGTGGCGTCCTGCCCGTTGACGGTGACCGAGACGTCACCCGCGGGAACGTCGTCGGCCAGCCGGACCTCGACCAACGCATCACCCGCGGTGACCATGTCCGGGCGTCCCGACAGCGTCGTCAGCTCCACCGAGCCGTCCCCGTCGCCGGTGCCGGCGGGCAACGTAGCGGCCTCGACGGCGTCGGAGGGCACGCTGCCCCGCGCCGGGCGGCCGGGCTGGTACTCGTCGACGGCGTAGACGCGATGTTCGTAACTGGTATCCGGGCTGAGCCCGGTGCTGGTGAACGACGTCGCGGCAGCGTCCGTCTCGCCGGCGAACTCCCACGCACCGCTCCCGACGTCCCGCCGTTCGACGTGGTAGCCGGTGGCGCCGTCGACGCCGGCCCACGACACCTCGATGCTCGACGACGACACACCCGCCGCAGCCACCTCGGCCGGGGTGTCGGGCACCGCATCGCGGGTGAGCTGGATGGCGTCGGCGATGACGAACCCGTCGGCGTCGTTGCTCAGCTCGATCGTCGCCGCAGTACCCGCCTCGAACTCGAAGCTGCCCAGGTTGACCCACACCCCCGGCCGGTCACCGTCGACGAGGCTGCGGGCCTGGCCACGCTGGTCGACGTGGACCGTGGTGCTGCCTTCTGCGTGATGCACGGTATAGGGCGCATCCGAGGCCCGGTTGGGATGCGAGACGTACCACGCCAGCACCTGGTAGGTGCCGCTCACCGGGATGTCCGGGCGCCACCGGACGACGCGATCACCCGTTCCGGCCGGAGCGGACCGGTAGCTGACACCGTAGTAAGGATGTCCGGCCTGACCGGTCGCGCGGCTCCACGTGCCGGACATCATCTCGAAGGCCCCCACCGACTCGTCGTCGACGATGACGTCTCGGACGAGGTCGTGGGGGTGGTCAGCGGCGGTCAACGTCAGGTAGTCCGGTGCGATCACCGAACCGCCGAGGTGGCCCTCGTCCACCAGGGTGAACCTGATCCGGTGCCGGCCCGCGTCGAGTTCAACGCTGCCGTGCTGGTAGGTCTGGAACGCCTGCAGCGGCTCATGGCCGAGGTCCGTCAGAGCCTCCGGCAGATCCGCACCGTTGATGCTCACCTGGACCTTGCCGCGATCCCACAGCCGGTGCTGGCGGACCGCAACCTCGAACTCACCCGACTCGGCGAGGTCGAACGGGATCTCCACGTAGTCACCCGGCTCGCGGGCCTCGTACCTGAGGTATTGACCGTCTCGTGCGTTGGCGTCGGACACCACGGCCGGTCGCGTCGGCCGGACCGGATGCTGCCGGGTGCTGTCCATCGGCAGATGAAGAAGTGCGCCGCCGGGGGTGTCCGCGTCGTCGGGCGCCGCGGTGTCGGCGAGGAGCGCGATGTCCGACGACGTCAGGGCGCGGTCGAACAGGTAGACGTCGTCGACCGCGCCGATGAGTGGGTTCGCGCCGTCCGGGCGCTGACCGATGTGCAGGCCTAGCCGGGCGTCCGTGGAGGTGGAGCCTGCCGGGTCGTCGGCCTGCGCCGCGACGTCTCCGTCGATGTACAGGGTGACCGACTCGCCGTCGCGAGTGAGGGCGACATGGTGCCACTCACCGTCGGCGACGTTGCCGGGGGCGACGAGTGAGCGGGTGGCGTGGCCGGTGTCGATGAACGCACGCAGCCGGTTGTTGTTCGGCTCCGCCCGGATCCACCACTGGGGTAGACCCGATCCGTGCCGGTAGGACCACATGATCGCCTGCGCGGTATTCGTCTCGGTGCGGAACCAGCCCGCCGCGGTGAACGTCTGCCCAGCTGCACTGATGGTGTCTGTCCGCGGTACCTCCAAGTAATCGGCGGTGCCGAGCGACAGCGCGGCGTCGCGGACGCCGTCGACGGCCTGGGGTGAGCCGGATACGTGGGCATGGTGCTGGTGCCCCGACTCGTCAGGGGTGACGGTGACCAGGTCCGGCACCGCTGCCCGGAAAGCGGTGCCGACACCGGCCGTGGTGCCCAGGTCGACGCCGTGTTCGGTCAGGCCGGGACCGTCCTGGACGTCGTCGCGACCATCGGTCAGCCAAGCAAGATCGAAGCGGGCCACGGCCACCCGTTCGGGAAACGCCAGGATCTCGCCGTCACGCCCGTAGAGCAGGATGACGGTGCCGTCGGACAAGACCGCCAGCTCCGAGTAGTACGACGATCCGGGGTTGACCATCTTCTCGTACCGGTAGGTATAGCCGTCGTCGTAGCTGATGGCGACGGTCATGTTCTCGCGGCGGGCACCGTCCGGCCGGGCGTGGAGAGTGCGCGCCACCCCGTCCGGCCCGGTGAAGCGCACCGCGCCGGAATCCACCGCGGTGTACCGGCCGGTGGCCGGTTCCAACACCGGATCCGACCAGGTCAGCCCGCCATCGTGGCTGACGGAGCTGATCCGGAACCGGTGTCCGCCGGCGGCCGCTCGACCGTTGACCACCACCGCGCCGTCGGCACGCTGCCAGATCCGGCTCTCGTTGATCGGGTAGTCCGGAGAGACCGGAACGCGCCCGCCTCGCTGCCACGTCGCGCCGTGGTCGTCGCTGTACAACGTGTCGATCCCGTAGTTGCGCTCCGCGGCCGGTAGCTCGACCGCCCTGCGGTGCAGGACCGGCAGGATCAACCGGCCGTCGTCGAGCTGAATGCCGTGCCCAGGCCCCGGGCCATGCAGGATCCACCCGTACGGGTTCTCCTCGAACAGGTGCGTCAGCACCTCCGGCTCGGTCCACGTGGCGCCGGAGTCGTCGCTGCGGATGACGTTGATCTCGGCGCTGGTTGGCCCCTGGTAGAAGAGGAACGCGGCGCCAGTGGTGTTGTCGACGAGTGCCGTCGGGTTGCTCCAGAACTGCCCGTTGGATGGCACGACGGCCTGGGTCGGCTCCCAGGTGTCGCCGCCGTCGGTGCTGCGACGCAGCAGTAGATCCTTGGGGCCACCGTCGGACAGTGCGAAGCGCCCTTCGGTGAACGCGAGGATGGTGTCGTCCGGGGTGACCACCAGGGCGTGGACGTGGAAGTTCTCGTGTGAGTCGGACTCGGAATCCCACAGCGTCGTCTCGTCGAACGAACCATGTTCGGTGTCAACCGGTGCGATATCCGCCAGTGGGGTGGCCGACAACGGGCTGACGGAGGACGGGGTGGCGGAGGACGGTGCGACGATGATGGTGGCGGTCATGGCGACACCAAGGGTGGTGGCCAACAGTGCGTAGCTGCGTGGTCGAGATTGCCGGGGACGGGGCATGCTCGGCTCCTTGCTGCGAGGCTGGCGTAGGGACCGGTGATCGTTAGCAGGATCGGGTCGCCCCAGCGACCCGATCCTGCTAACGATCACCGAGGTGGGGGGTGGGCGAGGTGGGGGGTGGGCGAGGTGAGGGTGGGCGACGTGAGGTGCGACGCGAGAGGTTCGAGGTAGGAGCGCAGGGCGGTGCGCTCGTCGTCGGTGCATGGCTGGAGCGGCGCGGCGACGTGTGGGGGACACAGACCGCCCCACGAGAGGATCTCCTTGATGGTGGGGACACCGGGCCGGATCGTGTGGACGCCGCAGAGGCGGTCGATGATGGCCTGCCAGCGTTCCGGCTGATCCGCGTCGACGGTGGCCGGCTCAGCGGATTCCGGTGACGCCGATGTGAGCCAGGCGCGAAACAGCGCCACCGCCACGGCCGGTGCGATGTTGGCGATGCCGGGTACGATCCCGTCGGCTCCGGCTCTCAACCCGGCGAGTAGTTGGCCCTCGGCGCCCTGGCTGATCCCGAACTCGGGCCGGTGCTCACGCGCGGCGGCCACCGCGGCGGCGAACCACGCGGCGTCGCCGGAGCTGTCTTTGAGGCCGACGACGTGGTCCATGGCCAGCAGCGCATCGAAGACGGCCGGGGTGATCGGATTGCTGTACCGCGGCGCGTTGTAGACGATCACCGGTACGCCGAGGGCGGCGGTGGCCGCGTAATGCGCCACGATCTCGTCTTCGCGGTGGTGGAAGTAGATGGGTGGGCTCAGCACCAGCGCGTCCGGGGTGGCGGGTGCGACGACGCTGGCCCGGGCCAGCGCCTCGTCGGTACCCGCAGCCGTGACGTTGACCAGCACCGGGCCGCCGCCCAACGCTCGCCAGCGCGCCGTAGCGTCGGTGACGAAGTCACCCAGTGCGGATGTGGGTAGCAGCGGACCCTCACCGTTGCTGCCCAGCAGCATCAGCGCGTCGGCCCCGGCGGCATGCAGCGCGGCGAGCAACTCGGCGCCCGCCTCCGCGTCCGGTCGGCCCGGCGCGGACATCGGCGTCACCATCGGGATGGTGATCCCGCGCAGTATCGCCCGCCCGCCGCTCATGATTGGCCTGCCGGGTGTGCGTGGCTCGCCACGGTGTTGTGCCTGGCACGCTGAAGCGTCGTAATCCTGGGTGTTTTGTTCCCTTTGTGGAGCACCTCAGCGTGCCAGGCTCCGTGGGCGGTGTGGGTGCGGCGAGCAGTGTCCGGTGGTGTCATCAGTACCCCTTCACCTCGGGCCAGGCCAGCTCGAACCCGTCGGCCGCCAGCTCCTGCTGGAAACTGGCCAGCCGCGCGTCGTCGTCGCGGACCTGCGTGGGCCGCAGCCCGTGGGTTAGGCAGTGCGCGGCCAGCGCCCCGGCGGCTTCACCGATGTTCCACTCCACCGGATGCAGCCGGTAGCAGCCGTTGGTGATGTGGGTGGTGCCGATGTTCTTGCCGGCCGGCAGCAGATTGCGCATCCGCACCGGAAGCAGCGCACCCAGTGGGATCTGGAACGGAGAGCTGGCGACATCGATGTAGGTGTCGCCGCCGGTGGAGGGATGCAGGTCGATCCGGTACATACCCACCCCCACGGAGTCCGGGTAGTGCACCGCGCCGTGCTCGCCGCGCACCGCCAGCGACACGTCCTGCTCCACCACGGTGTACTGCGCCTGGATCCGTCGCGACTCCCGGATGTAGGGCGCCTTCGCCAGACCGTCGGTGCTGCCCATGACGTCCGGGCGCAGCCGCAAACCTGGCCAGCCGGTGCCGCCGTCCGGCCGCGGCGCCTCGGTCTGCAGCCAGTACAGCATGCTCAGCGCAAGCTGCCGGCTGCCCTCCAGGTGTTCGTTCCGTTCGGCTTCGGAGACACCGATGATAGGCCCGGGCAGGTAGTCGATCATCGGCCAGTTGACGACGGTGACGTCGCTGGCGGCGAAACCCGGCTCGAACAGTTCCCGGGCGACGATCCGCCGGAACACCCACAGGTCCTTGTCACCAGGGTCCCGGCTCTGGTCGGCGACCACCGGCCCGGAGTGTCCGTGTGGCACGAACGTCCGGGGCACCGGCTCCAGGGTGCGCGGATCCGGCGCGGTGAGGCTGATCAGCCGGTCCGGCCAGAAGCTTGGGTGGTAGCTCTGCCAGAAGCCGTACTGTTCGGGTTTGTCTATGGTGTGGTCTTCCCCGTCGCGATGCTCCACCGCGAAGACCCAGGAGAACGCCTGCATGTTGGCGGGCTGAGCAACGGCCGGGGCGCTGGGTTCACCGGTGTCCTCGCGGGACTCGAACCCGGTGACGTGCTCGGCGCCGGCCATGGGCAGCAGGTCGCCTTCCTCGGTGGCGTCCAGCACGTAAGAGGCGTCGACGACGACGCGTTCGTCACCCGGTCCGGCGAGCACCACCGACCGCACCGTGTCGACGTCGACGTCGACGTCCACCGGGCGGTGACCGTACAACACCTGCAGCCGGCCCGCGGCCACATACGGCGCCACCATGGCCTCGAGGACCGCCGCGGCGGCTTTGGGTTCGTGGCACAGCCGGCTGACCCGCCCCATACCCGGGTTGAGTTCGGCGTCAGCCCGGGCGGCCGGGGTGAGCGGATACCAGGTGCGGTAGTACTCGCGGACGGCGTCGCGGAAGCGCCGGTAGGAACGGGTGCAGCCGAACCGTTCGATCCACGGGTGTTCGTCGGGCGGGACACCCTGGCTGGTCAGCTGGCCACCCAGCCAGTCGGTCGGTTCGGTGACGATGACGGACCGGCCGCGTCGCAGCGCGGCCAGGGCCGCGGCTACGCCGCCGACCCCACCACCAACGATGACGAGGTCGGCCGCGGTCATCTTCTCATTACTCACGTGTGGTGCTTCCCCTTCAGGTGCGGTCGGTGGACAGATCGAAGGCGACGGGTATCCCGGGCGAGGGCAGGTCGATCACCACAGGACGGTCACTACCGGGCACGGCGATCCGGATCTGTCCGGGTTCGCCGGTGGCGGTCGCGACGCCGGACACCACCTGTGGTTCGCGGCGGTAGGCCGTAACGACGACGTGCGGGTCGGCGTCGATCAGTACCTCGCCGTCGAGCTCCACCCACAGCCGGTCTCCGGCGCGGATGCTGAGCCGTCCATCGCCGAGCATCAGGCCGTCCAGCTCCGCGGATGTGCCCGGATGGGCGAACCGCCAGCCGTCTTCCCGTGGATCGGCGAGCTCCTGGAAGGCGAGATAGGCCAGCAGCGACCCCCACGACATCAACCCGTCGGAACGGGCCTCCAATGGACGTACGTCCTCACCGGGTTGGACCGGATAGTTCTCCCGGACGTGGCTGTGCTCGTCCCACTCCCGCAGGAACAGCCGCAGCAGTGCGGTGACCACATCCTTGGCCTCCGCGTCGAACCCACCTCGGCGCAGTCCCGCCACCGCCAGGTAGGCCATCGGCCCCCAGACCCGGCCCCGCCAGTACCGGGTGTTGAAGCCCGGATCGTTGCGGGCCACACTCGGCATCGGCGGATCGCCGCCGAGCACGTCCGGTGCCAGCAGCCGGTCCACCAGAGCGCGGGCCTGTTTGGCATCCGGAACCTCGCCCAGCAGCGGGTACAGCATGGTGGGGGCGACGTGTTCGGAGAACTCTCCGGAGGCCCACCGGTTCCGGTACTCACCGTGCTCGGTGTCCCAGAGCAGCCGGTTCACCTCGGTCCGGGCGGCGGCGGCCTGCTGCCGCAGCAGCGTGGCCGTGGCCTGATCACCCAGCCGCTCGGCGATCTCCGCTACGGCCTCGGCGTCGGCGATGTGTAGTCCGTTCAGGCCGACGTCGGCGAGATTCTGGGTGTGTGTCGTCGGGTCCCATTTGACGTCGTCGTACATGGGGGAGTCGTCCAGACCCGACTCACGCTTGGACCGGTCGAGCAAGATGGCGACGTCTGTCACATTGGTCGCGCTCGGCTCTTCACTCGCTGCGCGGACGGTTTCGCTCGTTCCTCGCTGCACCGGCCACTTCGCTCGCTCGTCGCCTCGCCGCTCCGAACCCCACGCCAACAGCCCGAACGGTCCACGCCTGGCCGCCGGCCACCATTCGTGCCAGCGGCGCAGCCCCGGATAACAGTCGGCGAGCAACCGCCGGTCCCGGGTCGCTTCACCCAGGCCGCTGCCCAGATACGCCTTGAGCACGGTGAGCCCGCCGACCGGCGACTGCGAGCGGTCGTCGGTGCGCCCGCGCTCGTCGGAAACCCGGTTCGGCAGCATGCCGCTGTTGGTGGCCTGATCGAGGATCTGCCGGAAGATCCCGTGGGCGTACGACGTGTCGATCCAGTTGGCCACGAGGCCGGTGAAGAAGGTGTCCCAGACGTGCAGCGCCCACCGGCCGTAGAAACCTTCACGTTCGGCGCAGACGAAATCTCGCGAGGTGGGCGTCAGCACCTTCTTGATGTCGGGGGCGTAGATCGTGTTCCAGGTGACCGACCGCACGTAGGCTTCCCCCGCGGTACCCAACCAGCCGGCGGTATGCAGGGTGTCGGTCAGGGCGGCTTTGCGAGCGGCGGCGATCCGGTCGTCCGGTGAAGCGGCCGGCCGGTCGGCGCCGTCGGGAACGAGCCGGACGGTCAGCGTCGCCGCCGTCGTCGATGTGGCCGACGACGCTGCCGCTGTGGGCACGGTGAGCCGGATGGCGTGATCATCGCCGAGGTCAGTTGGGTCGCTCGTCGCACCCGAGTGAGGCGGGGTGGAGAGCTCCAGGCGCCAGCGGTCTTCATCCAGCTCGATCACGGTGGACCACGAGCCGGTTCCGGACTCGCCGGGGGCGGCGGCGTCGGCGTTGACCAGCCGAGGTGGAGCACCGTCACCGGTATGCGGCATCCGGTCGACGATCACGACCACACCCGCCGGTCCGCTCACCGCGGCCGTCGCGTCGAGTGTGGTGTTGTCGCCGGTGAACCGCAGATCCAGGTCGGTGTCCAGTGCGTTCACGGTCACCTCGGCGTAGCGGCCGTCCACGGTGTGGTGGCCCAGCCGGACCAGGCCGTGGCGCCAGGTGAAGCCGTCGAACACCGTCTCGTCCGGCCCGGCCAGCGCGAACCGTACCCGCAGCCCTGACGGCAGATGGGTGTAGCCGGTGTGGAACTGGACGTCCCAGGTGTTCCACCCGGCGGCTCGCGGTGCCATGGAGCGGGCCGCCGGGTTGGTGGAGGTGTCGGTCACGAGCCCGCCCCGTAGGTCAGGCCGGCGAAGCCCGGCACCGACGACGGGTCGAGGTCGACCCCGTCCACCCGGTCCTGCCAGGCGTACACGATCTGCGGGAACATCGGGAACATACCCACGGCGTCGGTCCAGATGATCTCCGCGGCGTCCGCGTACAGCTGCTCGCGGCGGTCGACGTCGGCCACCGAGTCGGCTTCGGCCAGGATGGCGTCGAGGTCCTCGTTGCAGTAGCCGGTGCGCTCCGCGGCGCACGGGTACAGCCGGCCGACGTTGGTAGCCGCGTCCAGCGACGGCACCGACACCGACTGCAAGTTGATGTCCCAGTTCAGCGCCAGCAGGTCGTCGATCCAGACACCGGGCTCCTTCTCCACCGGTTCGGCTTGGACCCCGATCGCGCGCAGGTCCGAGGTGACCGCCTGAGCGAACTCCCGGAACTCCGAGCCGCGCAGTTGCAGTTCGTAGGTGGCGTCGAAGTCGAAGCCCGCGGCCTCCAGCGCGGCGCGCGCGGCCTCGGGGTCGTGGGTCACCGCGTCCTGCGGTGCGTAGCCGAGCACCGGGGGAGCGACGATCGAGTCGGCCAGCTGGCCGGTCTCCGGGTGGAGAGCGGCGATGATCGCCTCGAAATCGACCGCCTGCCACAGCGCGCGGCGCACCTCGGCGTCGGCGAAGGCATCCCGGCTGGAGTTGAACCACATGGTGTAGGTGGCGTTGCTCGGAATTGCCTCGACGGTCACTCCACTCTCGTCGCGCAGCGCCGGGACCTGGTCGTCCGGCACCCCCCAGGTGATGTCGACCTCGCCGGTGCGCAGGGCGGTCATGCGGGCGGCGATCTCGGGAATGTACCGGATGTCGATGCCGTCGACGGCCGGCTCGCCGGCCCAGTAGTCCGGGTTGGGGGTGAGCCGCAGCGTCTCCTCCGGGGTGAACGCGTCGACGACGAACGGTCCGGAGCCGATCGGGTCGTGGAAGAAGCCGTCGTCGTCGAGGTGCTCGCCCGGGACGATCCAGACGTTGGTGAGCTGGCCGAGGAGTGCCGGGTTTCCGGCCTCGGAGCTGAACACCACGGTGTCGTCGGCGGTGGCCTCGACCTGCACTCCGGCGACGTTTCCGGACACCGGGCCTTCGAGGTCCTGGATCCGTTCGATGGAGGCGACGACGTCGTCGGCGGTGACCGGAGACCCGTCGGAGAAGGTGGATTCGCGCAGCGTGAACGTCCACTCGGTGGCGTCGTCGGATACCGACCAGCCGGCGGCCAGTTCGGGTTCGTATCCGTCGTCGGTGGCTCCGACGAGCCGTTCGAAGACGGCCCGCCCGGCGAGCTGGGTGCCGAGGTCGGCGCCCATGTCACCGTGCGGGTCGAGGGTGGTAACCGGCCGCTGGGTAGCGACGGTCACCAGACCGCCGCCGCCCGGTGCGGCGTCGTCCTCCGCGCTGGTGTCGGCATCGCCGGGGGTGTCGTCGGCATCCGGCGTGCTGGAGGTGTCGTCGTCGCTCCCGCCGCAGGCCGCCAGGACGAGCGCGGCTCCGAGGACGAGGGGAAGACGGAACGTGCGGTGGTGCGCCATCGTCGTCTCCAATCAAGGAATCAAAGTGCTGTTACGTATTAGATCGAGGGTGTGCGACGGCCCGGTGCGGGCCACCGGCCGGTGGATTAGCTGGCGGCTCCCTCCAGGTCGAGGGCCGCGTCGAGCAGCGCGCGGGTGTAGGGATGGGTCGGCCGGGTGAACAGGTCCTCCGCCGGTGCCTGCTCCACCACTTCGCCGGAGCGCATGACCACCACCCGGTCGGCGATCTGCCGGACCACGCCGAGGTCGTGCGAGATGAACAGCATCGATAGTCCGTGGTCCCGTCGCACGTCGGAGAGCAGCCGCAAGATCTGGGCCTGCACCGACACGTCGAGGGCGGACACCGCCTCATCACAGACCAGCAGCCGGGGGCGCAGCGCCAGTGCCCGGGCGATGCTCACCCGCTGACACTGCCCGCCGGACAACGCGCTCGGTCGGCGACCGGCGACGCTGGCGTCCAAGCCGACCTCGGCCAGGAGGTTCCGCACCGCGGCGTCCTGATCACCCGAGGGGGCGGCGGCCGGGTGGGCCTGCCACGCTTCCCGGACGATGGCGCCGGCGGTCATCCGCGGATTCAGCGACGAGCGTGGGTCCTGGAACACCATCTGGATGGCGCGTTGGATGGCCGGCGGGCGAGACCGGGTGGAGCCGAGTGGGACGTCGTCGTAGCTCAACGTTCCGTCGTCCGGTGTGACGAGGCCGACGACGCAGCGGGCCACCGTGGTTTTGCCCGAACCGGACTCACCAACCACGGCGACGATCTCTCCTGCGGCGACGTCCAAATCGACGCCGGCGACGGCAGCGACCGCCGGGCGGCCGCCACGGCCGAACATCCCGCGGCTTCCGCCGAAGCTGACCCGGAGCCCCCGAACGGTGAGTCCCGCATCGTTCATGGCCGCACCTCCGCCGCGTCCGGGAGACCGTCGGCCTCGGCCAGGTGACAGGCGGTCCAGCGACCCGGTGCCACCTCGCGCACGGTGGGGCGTTCCACCCGGCAGCGCAGCACGGCCAGCGGGCAGCGGGGATGGAACGCGCACCCCGCCGGGCGGTGTGCCGGATCGGCCGGCGAGCCCGGTAGTGGGTCGGCGATGGCGGTGCGGGCGCGGACCGCGGGCACGCTGGCGACCAGCGCCTTGGTGTACGGGTGGCGGGGTTCACGCAGCACGGCCTGGGCCGGGCCGCGCTCGCACACCCGGCCGGCATACATGACGACGAGGTCGTCGGCCACATGGGCCATGACCCGCAGATCGTGGCTGACCAGCAGCATCGCGGTGTGTTCGGTGTCGCGTAGGTGGCGCAGCAGGTCGAGGATGCGGGCCTGCACCGTGACGTCCAGCGCGGTGGTCGGCTCGTCGGCCAGGATTAGCTGCGGCTGCCCGGCTAGGGCCAGCGCCGTCATCGCCCGTTGGCGTTGTCCCCCGGAGAACTGATGCGGGTAGTTGCCGGTGCGCTGGGCCGGGTCGGGGATGCCGACGCGGTCCAGCAGATGGGTGGCGGTCCGGGCCAGCTCGGCCCGGCCCATACCGTCGCGGCGCGGGATCTCGGTGACCTGCCGGCCGACCGTCTGACCGGGGTTCAAGCTGGCCAGGGGATCCTGGAAGATCATCGCGATCTCCCGGCCGCGCACCTGGCGGCGGCGCCGGGACGACACCGCGAGCAGGTCCTCCGAACGCCACCACAGCTGTCCACGGGTGACCGCTCCGGCGGGCAGCAGGCCGATGATGGCCATCGCGGCCATCGTCTTCCCGCTGCCCGACTCGCCGATGAGACCGGTGGTGCGGGCGGCGTCGACGCTGAACGACACGCCGTCGAGCACGTGCACTGGTCCCGACCGGGTGGGCAGGAAGACATCGAGGTCGCGGACGTCGAGCAGCGGCTCGCTCATCTCTTCCCTCCGTAACGCGCGGTCAGTTGGTCGCCGACCAGCCCCACGCAGACGACGAGCAGGGCCAGGGCGAGGCCCGGGAAGGTGGAGATCCACCAGGCGATCTCCAGGTACTCCTTGCCGGCCGCGACCGTCTGCCCCCACGAGACAGCCGTCGGAGGTAATCCGATGCCGAGGAAGCTCAGGCCCGCCTCGGCCAGGACCACCAGGGCGAACTCCAGGGTGGCCATCGCGACGACGGGTCCGGCGACGAACGGCAGCACGTGCCGGGTGAGGATGGAGCGGCGAGGCACCGCCATCACCCGGGCCGCGCTGACCCAATCGCGTTCCCGCAGCGACAACGCCGTGCCCCGGACCACCCGGGCGAATCCGATCCAGCCGACCGCGGACAGCGCGATGACGACGATCGCGATGCTGGGCCGGAACAGCCCGGCGATCACGATGGCTAGCAGGATGCCGGGGAAGGCGATCAGGACGTCGATCAGGCGGGCGGCGACGGTGTCCGCCCAGCCACCCACGTAGCCGGCGACGAGGCCCACGGCGATACCGATGACGGCGCAGACGGTGACGGTCAGCACCGCGATGGTGATCGACGTGCGCGCGCCGAGGACGATCTGGGCGAGGACGTCGCGGCCCACGCCGTCGGTGCCCAGCCAGGCCGTGCTGCCGTCGGAGGTGGTGGACCCCGGCGAAAGGAGCCGGTCGGTGATGGACGTCACCATCGGGTCGTAGTCGACCAGCAGTGGGCCGACGACAGCGAGAAACAGGTACCCGGCGATCACCGCATGCGGCAGGAAACGCAACCAACCCAGCACCCGCCGGGCGGAACGGCGCCGCATCTCCGGCAGTGGCGGTGTGGTGGTTGCGGCGTCGTGGCCGACGGAGGTGGACACCGGATGACTGGTGGTCGTCATGCGCCCGCCCCCACTCGGATCCGCGGGTCGAGCCGCGCGTAGGTCAGGTCGGCGAGCAAATTGAGGACGACGACGACACCCGCGATGAGGAGGGCCGCCGCCTGGACGACGGCGTAGTCGCGGGCCGCCACCGAGTCGACGATCAGCGATCCCAGCCCGGGCCAGGCGAACACGTTCTCCACCACCACGGAACCACCGAGCAACACGCCGGTCTGGATTCCGATGATGGTCACCACCGGGATCAACGAGTTCTTTAGTGCATGCCCGACCAGCACTTCCCGCTCGGTGAGGCCCTTCGAGCGTGCGGTCTGGACGTAACCGTCCTGCATCGACTCGGCCAGGCTGCTCCGGGTGAGCCGGGCGACGATCGCGGTTTGCGGCAGGGCCAGGGTCACGGCGGGTAACACCAGGTGGCTCAGCGAGCCGGACCCGGCGCTCGGCAGGGCTCGCAGATGGAGCGCGAAGACGAGGATGAGCATGATGCCGACCCAGAAGGTGGGGAACGACTGGAGGCTTATGGCCGTGGAGGAGAGCACGCGGTCGACCACCCCGTTGGGCCGGCCGCCGGCCAGGCAGCCGAGGATCAGCCCGGCGACGATCGCCATGGCCATCGCGGCCACGGTGAGTTGGAGGGTGGCGGGGAACCGGCTCAACACCGCGTCCATAGCCGGCTGGCCGAGCCGGTAGGACTCACCGAAGTCGAGCCGCAGTACCCGGCCGAGGTAGCTGACGTACTGCACGACGAGTGGCTCGTCGAGGCCGAGCCGGGTGCGCGCCGCGGCGATCTCGTCGGCGGTGGCGTCCGGGCCGAGCGCGACGCTGGCCTGATCACCCGGCGCGAGCCGGACGATGACGAAGATCAGCGTCACGCAGCCCCACATCACGAACGCGCCCAGCGCGAGCCGGCGCCCGATCATCCGCATCATGCTGGCCGCCCATCGGTGCGCCGCGGTGCGGCGATGGTCTGGCCGGCGACGTAGCCGGCGGCGACGAACTGCTGGCGCGGGGTACCCGTCTGGTCGTCGAGAAGATCGAGGAGGAGCCGCACGGCCTCGCGGCCCATGTGGGCCCGGGGGAGTGTGTAGCGGGTCCAGTCATGGTCGGAGGCCCGGCTCAGCGGCGGGTCGCCGAGCATGACCACCGACACATCGTCGGGGATACGCAGCCCGGCCCGGTCCGCCGCGGCCTCGACCGCGCCGACCGTGGTGTCGTCCTCGGTGGGCTCGACGAGGATCGCGGTGACGCCGTCGTCGACCCACCGGCGCAGCTGTTGGGGGGTGACGTCGGCGGCGTCGTTGAGTGGCCGGATCAGCGACTCGTCGACCGGGAGCCCCGCGTCGGCGAGACCGCGGCGGTACCCCTCCTCGCGATCCCGGGTGGGTTCGTCGCCACCGACCACCTGCAGATAGAGCATGGTGCGGTGGCCGAGGCCGGCGAGCCGGGCGACGACGTCCCGGGTGGCGGCGGCGTAGTCGACCGCCACGTAGGACAACTCGGCGCCGGGCACCTCGCGCCGGCCGATGAAGACGAACGGAAAGTCTTCGCGGACGAGGTGGGCGAGGTCGTCACGATGCAGGTGCCGGCCGAGAAGGACACATCCGTCGGCCACCTTCAGCCGGTTGGCGCCGCGGGCGTAGACCCGCCGCTCACCCGGGCCGCCGGCGGAGCTGAACAGCAGGAGGTCATAACCCTGCGCGGCGGTCTCCTCCTCGACCCCCAGGAGGAACGGGAAGTAGAAGTCCCGCTGGTCGACGGGGAACACCGGCTCGAACGTGTAGAGGCCCAGCAGGTGATTGCGGCCGCCTTTGAGGCTGCGGGCAGCGGCGTTGGCCGAGTAACCCAGTTCGTCGGCCGCCGCGAGGACCGCCTGGCGGGTGGCCTCGGCGACGTTCTCGCTGGCCGACCCGCCGCTGATCACCAACGACACGGTGGCCTGCGACACACCGGCATGGCGTGCGATGTCCACCTGAGTAGGCCGGCGGCGGCGAGGCGGCATCGGCAAGGCTCCCATCTGCCCAACGGCAGGACGATATAGCTGGTCAACGGTGCGCGTGGCACCCAGCCAGCGGTGGTCGGGCGGTTGCTGCGGTGATTGTTTAATACGTATGAAGTCGTGTTCCGATTACGTTAATGCTCGGTTTCCCATGGCGTCAAGACCCCGCGCGCCTCCGCCGCCCGTCCCGCCCCCAGTCCCGTCCCCAGTCCCCATGATCATTGGCTTTTGACTACCGGATCCGGTAGTCAAAAGCCAATGATCATGGGAACGGGGGGACGGGGGCGGGAGCAGGGACCAGGCGGCGGGGGCGGGTGGGGACGGGAGAGCGGGTCAGGTGAGTCGGCTACGCGACGCCGAGCAGCCGGCGGGCGCGAGCGGCGTCGGAGCGGAACTGCCGTGTTGGTTCGTGCAGCACGATCCGCCCCTTGTCCATCACCGCGATCTCCTGGGCGACGCTGAACGCCAGCCGGAGGTCCTGCTCGACCAGCAGGACGGCGGTCCCCGACTCGACGATCTCGGAGATGGTCGCCCCCACCTGGGCCACCAGCTGCGGAGCCAGCCCGTCCGACGGTTCGTCGAGCAGCAGCACCGACGGGTTGGTCAGCAGCGCCCGCGCGATGGCGAGCATCTGCTGCTCGCCACCTGACAGCTGGTTGCCGCGGTGCGAGAGCCGTTCACCGAGCCGGGGGAGCAACGCGAGGATGGCGGCCCGGTCCCAGGCACCCGCGCGGCTGACCCGGGTGGCGACGTCGAGATGCTCGGCAACGGTCAGGTCGGGGAAGATCCGGCGTCCCTGTGGCACTAGCCCGATGCCCGCCCGGGCCGCCACGTCCGGCCGCTGACCGGCCAGCTCTTGGCCGTCGAGCTGGACCGATCCCGACGACGCGCGGACCAACCCGCAGACCGTGTTGATGAGCGTCGACTTGCCGACTCCGTTGCGGCCCAGCAACCCGAGCACCCGACCACCCCGGACGTCGAGGTCGACGCCGTGCAGCACGGTTGATCCCTGGTAGCCGCTGTGTAGGTCGCGGATGACGAGATGGGTCATGACGTCTCCTCGAAGAACAACTCGTCGACGTCCGCGGTGCCGAGATAGGCATGCTGCACGTTCTCGTCGGCGCGGATCTCGGCCACTCCGGCGGTGGCTAGGTGCTCGCCGAGATGGAGCACGGTTACCTCGTCGGCCAGGTCGAAGACGAGGTCGAGGTCGTGCTCTACCAGCAGCACCGTCATGTCCGCGGGCAGGCCCCGGATGAGTTGGCCGAGGCGGTCGGTCTCGGCCGGTGACATGCCCGCTGCCGGTTCGTCGAGCAGAAGGACCCGGGGCTGGGCGGCGAGAGCCACCGCGACCTCCAGCTGGCGGCGTTCACCGTGGGACAGGGCACCGGCCAGAAGTGCCTCCCGGCCCGCCAAACCTACCCGCGCGAGCAGGGTGGCGGAGTGGTCGAGCAGGTCACGGTAGGCGCCGGCCGGCCGGAACCAGCGATGGGCGACGCGTGCCCGGCGGGCGACGGCGAGCAGGACGTTCTCCAGGACGGTCTCCCGCAGGAACAGACTGGAGTGCTGGAACGTGGTGACCACACCGGCGTCGACGCGACGATGCACCGGCAATGACGTGATGTCCCGGCCGTCGACCAGCACCCGGCCACCGGTGGGCCGCCGAGTGCCGGCGATGACGCTGAACAGGGTGGATTTCCCGGCGCCGTTCGGTCCGATGATCGCCCGCCGTTGCCCGGCCGGTACCTCGAGGCTGACCCCGGCCAGCGCGGTCAGCTGGCCGAATCGGACGGTGATGTCGTGTAGCGCGACCGCATTGGTGGATTCGGTGGTCATGTCGCGCTCCGATCGGATCCCACGCTTGGTTGCGGGTCGTCCGGCGTCGTTTCCGGCTCCGCCGAGGATGGTGCCCCGGCTGGTGGCGGTGTAGATCGTCGTCGCCACGAGAACCACCGTCGTAGCTGATGGCCGAGACCGGCCAGCCCCTGTGGCATGAGATAGACGACGGCGACGAACATCGCGCCGACCAGTAGCGGTCCGCGTCCACCGAGGTCGGTGCCGATGTAGTCGCGCACGAGTACGACGAGGGCGGCACCGGCCATCGCGCCGGGCAACGAGCCGACGCCGCCGATGATCGCGGCCAGCAGCGCGACCGCGGCGACGGAGAACCCGACGTCGCCGGGGGAGACGAACCGCTGCACCGAAACCAGCAGGGCACCGGCCGCTCCGGCCAGCCCGCCAGCGACGGTGAACCCGGCCAGGACGTAGCGGCCGGTGGGGTAGCCGATGGCCCGCAGCCGCGCCTCGTTGTCCCGGACGCCGCGCAGGACGAGCCCGTACGGCGAGCGGACCAGGGCGCGAACCAGCAGGTAGGCGAGGGCTGCCATGACCAGCACGTAGTAGTAGACGAGGCCGTCCAGGCGTAGTTCGCTCATACCCGGCAGTGGCACTACTCGGGGAATGCCGGACAATCCATCCGACCCCCGGGTGATCGAGCTCCATGACGTGGCAGCGCTGTGCGCGATCTCGCCGATGGCCAGGGTGATCATCAGGAACGGCACCCCGCGCGCGCGGGTGGCGAGGGTGCCGGTGAACAGCGCGACGACGGCGGCCGCCACCGCGGCCAGCAGGACCTGGACCGGTCCGATGGCGGTGACATCGCGGGCGACGATGGCCGCGGTGTACGCGCCGACGCCGAAATAGGCCGCCTGCCCCAGCGTGGGTAGCCCGGTGACCCCGGTGAGCAGCGTCGCACTGATCGCGAGCAGGCCGAACACCAGCATCCGCGATAACGTGCTGATCTGGTAGTTGTTCAGCAGGAACGGTGCGGCCGCGAGTACCACGGCCACGGCGGCCCAGGCCAGAACGGTCCACCGGCCCGGCCGGAGGCCGAAGCGCAGGGCGCGGCGCAGGTCGGGGTCGGGGCTCATCGGCGTCCTCCGGCGGGCACGAGTCCGGCGGGTTTGATCGCGAGTACGACGAGCATCGCTCCGAACAGCAGGAATGGTGCCAGGTCGGGCAGTAGCGACACACCCAACGTCTGTACCTGGCCGATCAGCAGTCCGCCGAGCAACGCTCCGCGCACCGAGCCGAGCCCGCCGATGACCACCACCACCAGCGAGAGAACCAGCACCCGTTCGTCGATGCCGGGTCCCGGCGCGAGCAGCGGCGCGCCGAGGGTACCGCCGATGGCGGCCAGGGCGGCGCCGACGGCGAACACACCGAACAGGACTTTGCGGGTGTCGACGCCCATCGCATGCACCATTTCCCGATCGGCCACGGTGGCGCGGACGAGGGCGCCGAGGGTGCTGCGCTCGAACACCAGGTACACCGCGAGCGCGAGGACCGCGGCGACGGCGATGAACACGAGCCGGTAGACCGGGTACTGCCGCCCGAACAGCTCCACGCTGCCGCGTAGCGCCTCCGGCGGCGCGGTGGGGACCACCTCGTGGCCGAACGCCTCGAAGAACAGCTCCGCGGCGATGAAGGCGACGCCGAGGGTCAGCAATGCCTGGTCGAGATGGCCGCGCCGGGACAACGGCAACGTCATCCCGGCCAACAAGCCGCCGCCGGCCGCTCCAGCCACCGTGCCGACGACCACCGCCAGCGCCAACCCCCACCAGGAGCCGTCGGACAACGCGTAGGCGGCGTAGGCGCCGACCAGGTAGAGCGTGCCGTGGGCCAGGTTGAGCACGTCCATCATGCCGAACACGAGGGACAGGCCGACGGCCAAGGTGAACAGCAACAGTCCGAAGGCGATCCCTTCGACGACGGTCACCAGGTTGGTGGCCAGCGCATCCACCTGGGTCAGTCTCCCAGCTCGCCGAGTTCGCCGATGGCCACGTTCTTCAGGTCGCCGTCGACGTCGGCGACCTCACGCAGGTACCAGGTCTGCACGGGGGTGCCGCCGTCGTTGAACCGCCATGGGCCGCGTGGGCTATCGATCTCGCCGAGACCGGCGATGGCGTCGTTGATCGAGTCCCGGGTGAGGTCCCCGTCGACGGCGGCGATCGCCTGGTCCAGGACGGCCGCGGCGTCGTAGGAGGCCATCGCGTACGTGGTGGGTTCGAGATCGTAGCGTTCGACGTACTCGCTGGCGAACTCGTTGTTGAGTTCGGTGTCGAGGTCGGCCGAGTAGTTCATCGAGGTGAAGATGCCCTCCGCGCTTGCGCCCTGGGCGGGTAGCACGCCGCCTTCGGTGAGGAAGCCGGGAGCGTACAGCGGGATGTTGCCGGCCAGGCCGTAGTCGTCGTACTGCTTGACGAAGTCGACGGCGGCGCCGCCGGCGTAGAAGGTGAACACGGCGGCGGCGTCACTGGACTGGATCTGCGCCAGGTAGGGCTGGAAGTTGGTGGTGGCTGGGAACGGGGTGTAGACCTCGTCGGCGACCTCACCGCCGGCCGGCAGGAACGTCTCCTTGAAGCCCTCGATCTCGTCCTTGCCGGCCTGGTAGTCGGCTGCGATCAGGTAGACCGGCCCGTCGACGGTGTTGGCGACGTGCTCGCCGAGGGCGATGCCGGGCTCGTCGTTGACGTACGACGTGCGCCAGATGTAATCGACGTCGACGAGGTCGGTGGGGGAGGCATTGGAGCCGACCAGTGGAACGCCGTCGTCCTCGACCATGTCCTTGATCGCGTTCATAACCGCCGAGCTGACCACTCCGGTGACGGCGTGGACGTCGTCGGACTTGATCAGTTTGGTGGCTCCGGCCTGCCCGGAGTCGGCGGTCTCGCCCTCGTCGGCCAGGATGACCTCGACGTCGCGACCGCCGAGCTGGCCGTCGTTGAGGTCGACGTACATCTCGAAGGCGTTCTTCATGTCGTCGCCGAGTGACGTGTAGATGCCGGACTGCGGGACGAGTAGGCCGATGCGCACCGGCCCGTCGTCGCCGTCGCTGGATCCCTCACTGCCGAGGCTGGAGCCGCCGCAGGCGGTGAGGGTCAGGGCGAGGCCGCAACATGCGATGAGTGGTGGGAGAGCGCGGGATCGCGCCCTCGTGAGATGACGTGGAGTCTGCATGGCCGCCTCCGCGGTGGGTGCTCGTGGTGACAACGTGAGACACACGTCATATCGCGCGTGGCTAGCGGTCGTCAATAGCACGCAACAAAGCTGAGACCTGTCGCTCGATCTCCGGCCAGGCCGAGGAGAGCGGGTCGATGACCCCGAAATGCTCGATACCGGGCAGGGAGACCATGTCTGCCTGATGTCCGGCCTTCGCAGCGTACCGCGTGCTGAACTCGGGTGGGACGCGGTCGTCATCGGTGCCATGGATCAGCACCGTTGGTACCCCGGGCGGAGTCAGCTGAAGTGGATCGGCCTCGGCGTAACGCTCCGGTATCTGGTGCGGGTCGCCGCCCAGCAGCGCGCGTACCGCGCCGTCATCGAGATCGGCGTCGGCACAGGCCGCCAGATCCAGCACACCGGCCAGGGAGACCACGCCGCGCAATGCGGGATCGGGATCGTGTCGCCGCCATCGGGACTCGGCCGGGAGCCGGGTCCGCGAGGCCGCCCAGACCGCGAGGTGCCCTCCGGCCGAATGGCCCAGGTGGACGACGCGGGTGGTGTCCACCCGGCCCGGTGCGGCCTCGGCGACGAGTTCCGGCACGGTGTCCAGTGCAAGGGCCACGTCGTCGAACGTCTCCGGCCAGCCGCCCCCACCGCCGGTGCGGCGGTACTCGATGGCGACGACGGCGAACCCGGCCGCGGCGAGGGCGGCGCACTGCGGACCGGTATGGGTTCGGTCGTAACGGTGCCGCCAGAAACCGCCATGGATGACAACCACCAACGGCGCCGGCGAGTGCGGGTCGGTGGGCGCCGGCAGACGGACATCGGCGACGTGATCGGGCAGCGGCCCGTACCGAACCGTCAGATCTGGTGCGGGCGCCGGGCGGGTCAGAACACTCCGAGGATCAGACATGTCGCTATCGTGACGGATGTGCACGAAGACTCGATAGCCGTGTCAGTCGACGAACTCGACGACACCCAAGGGGCGCGACCGGTCCAACCACGGTCGCTGATCGTGACGATCTACGGCATCTACGCCCGTGACGTGGGCGGATGGCTGTCGGTGGCCGCACTCATCCGGCTGATGGGAGCACTCGGCGTCGACGAACCCGCCGTGCGTTCGTCCATCTCACGGCTCAAACGGCGCGGCATCCTCGTCGCCGAGCGCCACGCCGGTTCGGCCGGCTACGCACTCTCCGAGAACGGCCGCGCCATCTTGCGTGAAGGCGACCGGCGCATCTTCGACCGCCGAGCCGCCCAGCCGGACGACGGCTGGGTCCTGGCGATCTTCAGCGTGCCGGAGAGCCGCCGAGCACACCGCCACACCCTGCGATCCCGACTGGCCTGGCTGGGCTTCGGCACAGTCGCCCCAGGGGTGTGGGTCGCCCCGGGACACCTCGCCGACGAAGCCCGTGACGTCCTGGTCCGGCTCGGCCTTGCCGACTACGTCGACCTGTTCGACGCCCGATACCTCGCCTTCGCCGACCTCCGTGACGAGATCGGCCGGTGGTGGAACCTCGAGCAGCTCCAGCAGTCCTATGCGGCCTACCTGGACGCATGGCAACCCGTGCTGGACCGGTGGCGCGCGGCGGAGAGCGTCGACGCCCAGGCGGCGTTCAGCGACTATGCCTACACACTCACCGCCTGGCGGCGACTCCCGTACCTGGATCCGGGCCTGCCAACGGAGTTGCTACCGGCGGAGTGGAAGGGCGCGGCGGCGGCGGAGCTCTTCTTCGAGCTGCGCGAGCGGCTGGCCGGCCCGGCCCGCTCCTACCTCGACAGCGCCACCCCCTAACCCCGTTGTGCACCTGATCTCCGTTTTGGCGCCTGATCGTTTTCGTGGGGGCGATCAGGTGTGTGAACGGCGGTGGGCGGCGCAGTGTGGTGCATCTGATCGCGTCTCACGATGCGGATGCGTCGATGATCAGATGCATCGCAAACGTGTGCGGTAGCACGGCATGCATCTGATCGTCAGGGCGTCCACCGTGCCCATCGCACTCGTCTTGCCGGGTTGGTCTCGCCGTGGTTGGTGGCGCCCCCCTCGGCTGGGCGCAACAAGCTTCCTTACGGCGCGCGGGTGGGTGCAGTAAGCCTCCTTGTGGTCGCTCTGGCGACAGTAGGCGTCCTTGTGTCCGGGGCGGATGCCGCAGTAAGCCTCCTTGTGGTCGTCCTGGCAATCAACACGGTTCCCTTGTGGTGAGGACCGGGCTGCCCTGTCCCGGACTTCGCTACCGCCAGATGGTGTTAAGCGCCGGATTCGGGCGTTAACCCCATCTGGCGGTAGCGAAGTGCGCGATGTTGTGCCGGCATCTGGCGATCGTCCGGTTCACCATCGCGCACGGTGCGGCGGTCGCCGTCGTCGGCGCCCCTTGAACGGGTGACCGGGCAGCTCGCCCAACCCCAAGGAGTGATCAGGTGTGTGAACGGCGGTGGACAGCACGGTTGGTGCATCTGATCGTTGCCCGTCCGGATCGTGGAGGCGATCAGATGCGCGGCATACGTGTGCGGTAGCGGGGTGTGCATCTGATCGGCAGCGCGTCCACCGCGTCGTTCTGCCCATGCCGTCCGCCGCGCCGTTCTGCCCATGCCGTCCGCCGCGCCGTTCTGTGCACGCCGTTCTGCGCACGTTGTCGTCCGCGCGCCGTCCTGGGTGCGCCAAGCGTCAGTTGATGACGGCGACGCCGGCGACCTCCACCAACGCGTCGGCGTCCCAGAGACGGGCCACGCCGATGCCGGCCATCGCCGGGTAGTGGGCGCCGATCCGGCGGCGCCACACTGCGCCGATCTCGCGGGCACGGGACTGGTAGTCCTCGACGTCGACGATGTAGATGGTCATGCTCACCAGGTGTTCGGGCCGGCCGCCCGCGGCGTCGAGTGCGGTCAGCAGGTTGCCGAGCGCCTGATCCATCTGCGTGACGACGTCGCCGGCCGCGACGATGGAACCCTCGGCGTCCAGCGCTGTCTGCCCGGCTAGCCACACCGTGCGTCCGCCCGTACTGACCACCGCGTGGGCGAATCCCGATGGAGTCGCCAGGTCGGGTGGTCGGATGATCTCGTGGGTCACGCCGTCATCCCCTTCTCGCTGGTCACCCGGTTTGTCCCCTCGTCGTCGATCCGCTGAGGCTCTCGTCGTTGGTCTCGTTGAGGGTCTCGTCGGGTATGTGGTGTTGGTCAGGTGTTAGTACGGGTACGACGTCATGACTGGACGGCGCCCCCGTCGACGTTGATGCCTTGCCCGGTGATGGCGGCGTTGCCGAGGCACATGGCGACCGCATCGGCGACCTCGTCGGTGGTGATCAGCCGGCCGATGGGCTGTTTGCGCTCCAGTGCGGCCCGGGCGTCTTCGAGTGTGCGTCCAGTGTTGTCGGCGATGGCCTGCACGGATGCGTCGGTCATTGGGGTGTCGACGTAGGCGGGGCAGACCGCGTTGACGGTGACGCCGGTGCGGGCGGTCTCGGCGGCGGCGGCACGTACCAAGCCGAGGACCCCGTGTTTGGCCGCGGTGTAGGCGGCGATGTACGGTTCGCCGCGTTTGGCCGCGACGGAGGCGACGACGACGATCCGCCCCCATCCCGCCGACGTCATCGATGGCAGCACCCGGCGTACGCATCGGAACGGCACGGTGAGGTTGAGGTCGAGCATCTGTTGCCAGTCGGCTTCGGTGATCTTCGGGATGGGGGCCGACGTTCCGGCCCCGGCGTTGGCGATCAGGATCTCCACCGGGCCCCAGTGCCGCTCGACCGCACCAACCACGTCGTCGACGGCTCCGTCGGTGGTGAGGTCGGCCGGCACGGTCAGCGATTCACCGGGCAGCGACGCCGCGACGGTCGCCAATTGTGCCTCGGACCGCGCGGTTAAGGCGATACGGTGGCCTTCGGCGGACAGGCGCTGAGCGACGGCCGCGCCGATGCCCCGGCCACCGCCGGTGATCAAGCACACACGAGATTCTTCCACGTGAACACCTTGTCAAGTGTTGGTGACGACCGTCAAGATGGCGTCATATGAAGGACACACGTGCTTTGCTCCTCGACGCGGTCCGAACTCCGTTCGGCCGGCATCGTGGGGGCCTGTCCGCGATCAGAGTGGACGACCTCGCCGCGGTCCCGCTGGCCGAGCTAGTCCGGCGCCATCCAGAGCTGGATCCGGCCGAGATCGCCGACGTTGTTTATGGCGACACCAACGGCGCCGGCGAGGACAACCGGGACGTCGCCCGGATGGCTGTGCTCCTGGCCGGACTGCCGGTCACCGTGCCGGGTGTGACGGTCAACCGGCTGTGTGGTTCCGGGGGAGAGGCCGTCGCGCAGGTATCGCGGGCGATCCGAGCCGGCGACATGGATCTAGCCGTCGCGGGCGGCGTCGAGGGGATGAGCCGCGCACCGTTCGTCCTCCAAAAACCCGACGACGCCCTGCCCAGGTCGATGGAACTGCACCAGACCACCGTGGGCTGGCGGATGGTCAACCCGGCATTCCCGGACAGCTGGACACGCCCACTCGGAGAGGCCGCCGAGCGGGTCGCCACCGAACTCGGCATCGGCCGGGCCGCCATGGACGAGTGGGCGCTGCGCTCGCACACCCTCGCCCACCAGGCCTGGGAGAAAGGGCTGCACGACAGTTACGTCCACCCGGTCACCGCGCCCGACGGCAGCGTCGTTGAACGTGACGAGTCGATCCGGCCGGGTAGTACAGCCGAATCATTGGGGGCGTTGCGCCCGGCGTTCACCGCCGACGGCACCGTGACGGCGGGTAACTCCTCGCCGATCAACGACGGCTCCATCGCCCTGCTGATGGGGACCGCCGACGCCGCGGCCCGGATCAGCGTCGAACCGCTGGGCGAGATAGTGGCGACGACGGCGGTGGGCGTCGAACCGGACCGGTGGAGTCTGGCTCCGGTGCCCGCCATCGAACGAGCACTGGACCGGGCTGGCATCGGCTACGGAGACGTCGCGGTCTGGGAGATCAATGAGGCGTTCGCCGCGATGGTGTTGTCGGTCCTCGACCAGGAACCGCGGATCGACCCCGGCCGGGTCAACCCACACGGCGGGGCCATCGCGCTCGGGCACCCGTTGGGTGCGTCCATGCCGCGGGTGATCGTCGACTGTGTTCGGGAGTTGCGGCGCCGAGGCGGCGGTGTAGGGGTAGCAGCGGCGTGTATTGGTGTCGGCCAGGGCCTGGCCGTGGTGGTCCGCGTGTAAAGGACCGCGATCCACAGGAGACAGTGCGGCCCGGGGTTGGACCAGTCAGGAGGAGAGACGATGAGGATCGACGAGTTCACCGACGTCCGATATGAGGTACACGACGGCGGGGTCGTCGTCATCACCATCGACCGCCCGGAGCGTTATAACGCCTTCCGGGGCCGCACCGTCGATGAACTGATCACCGCCTTCAAGACGGCCTGGGCCAGTAAAGACGTCGCCGCGATCGTACTCACCGGGGCCGGCGAGAAGGCGTTCTGCGCTGGCGGCGACGTCAAGGAGCGGGCGGAGACCGGGAGCTACGGCGAGACGGAGTGGGGAACGTTCGAGATCGAGCGGCTGCACCGGATGATCCGGGATGTGCCCAAGCCGGTGATCGCCGCGGTCAACGGGGTGGCCGTGGGCGGCGGGCACGTCCTGCACGTGCTCTGCGACCTCTCCGTCGCGGCCGAACACGCCCGGTTTGGCCAGTCCGGACCACGGGTGGGTTCCTTCGACGCGGGTTTCGGCTCGGCCTACCTGGCCCGCGTCGTCGGCGAGAAGCGGGCCCGGCAGATCTGGTTCCTGCTGGACCTGTACGACGCGCCGACGGCGGAACGGTGGGGCCTGGTGAACGAGGTGGTGGCGGCCGACGAGCTGCTCCCGACGGCGTTGGCCTGGGGTCGAAAGATGGCCGGCTACTCGCCGACGGCACTGCGGTTCCTCAAACACTCGTTCAACGCCGACACGGATCATCTGGCTGGCATCTCCCACCTCGCGTTCGACGGCCTGGAGCTGTTCACGCAGAGCGACGAGGGCATGGAAGGCGCCAAAGCGTTCACCGAGAAGCGGGACCCCGACTTCGGGCAGTTCCGCTAACCTTCCTTGCGTCCTGCGCAGCGTGCACCCCAGGGCACCGGCCGCAGGACGCAAGGAAGGCGGGCCGGCGACCCTCTAGAGTGGTGATGAGCCATTGAGGAGGAACGACGTGCGTGCGCGCTCCATCGTCTTCGACGTGTTCGGCGACTATGTCCGGGAGAACGGTGGGCGGATCTCGTTGCAGAAGCTGGCCGCCGTGCTCGGCCATTTCGACGTCCCTCCCGACTCCGCGCGCGTCGTGATGTCCCGGCTGGCCAGAGAGGGATGGTTCGACGTCGAGCGAGACCGGCGCAGCAGCATCTACACCCCCTCAGAACGTGGCTGGGAGTTACTCGACTCTGGTCTGGAGCGGATCATGCAGCGGCCCGTCGAGCAGAGCTGGCGGGGCACCTGGTACATGGTCATTTTCAGCGTGCCGGAGAAGGACCGGGCGGCGCGGGTTCGGCTGAAGGCGAAGCTGTCGTGGCTGGGTTTCGGGCAGCTTGCCCCGTCCACCTGGGTATCGCCGCATGATCGGCTCGCCGACGCAGAAGCGGCACTGGCGGCGGTGAAGAGCGCCCGTTTCGATCTGTTCGCCGCTACCAGTCAGGGGCAGCGAACCGACCTGGAGCGGGCCGCCCAGTGCTGGGACCTGGACGGCCTGGCCACGGACTACCAAGCGTTCACCGCGCGGTGTACCGACATTCTTGCCGCCGGGCCGGGGGCGCTCACTGGGGCATCGGCGATGACCACCCGGACCAAGCTGGTCCACGAGTACCGCAAATTCCCCTTCCGCGATCCGCAGTTGCCGGGTGAGCTGTTGCCGGACGATTGGCCAGCACTCGCTGCCTATGAGGCGTTCCTCGCTGCTTTCTCCTCGCTCGAGGACGAGGCGATGAGCTTCTACCGCGACATCACCGAGCAGCGGGCCACGGCCGGCGTGTGACACCCTCCACGCGTTCACCCCGGCGTGGGCCCGTGCCGATCAGGCGGAGTTGGCCACCATGTGGCGCAGCTCCACCTTGTTCACCTTGCCCACCTTGGTGAGGGGGAGTTCGTCGACGATCATCATCCGCTCCGGGATCTTGAAATGGGCGACCCCGGCCTCGGCCAGCGCGGTGCGGATCGCCTCCAGTGTCCACGTCCGGCCGCCGTCTCCGAGCACAACCACAGCCGCCACCCGTTCGCCGAGTACGTCGTCAGGGGCGGACACCACCGCCGCCCGGGCGATCCCCGGCAGGCCGTAGAGCAGGTTCTCCACCTCTTCGGCGGAGATCTTCTCGCCGCCGCGGTTGATGACGTCCTTGACCCGGCCCTCGACGACAAGGTTGCCGCTGGCATGGATACGGACGAGATCGCCGCTGCGATACCAGCCATCAGGGGTGAACGCCACCGCGTTGTGCTCCGGCGCTCGCCAGTAGCCTCGGATGGTGTACGGGCCGCGGGCCAGCAGCTCACCCACGTCACCGGGGGCCACGTCGCGGCCGTCGGGGTCGACGACGCGGATCTCGTCGCCGGGGCTCACCGGCCGCCCCTGCGTGGTGCAGGCGATATCGACCGGGTCGTCGAGCCGGGTGTAGTTGATGAGGCCCTCGGCCATACCGAGCGCCTGCTGGAGTGTGGCACCGAACACCGGTCCGACCTCCCGGGCCACCTCCTCGGCGAGCCGGGCTCCGCCGACCTGGATCGCACGCAGGCTCGGCAGGGCTAGGCCCGACGCGCGCACTTCGTCCATCCACCGTTGGAGGACGGCGGGTACGGCGGCCACGTCGGTGACGGAGTGGTCGCTGATGGCCCGCAGCGCGGCCTGCGGCTCCGGACTCGGTACCACCACCACTTGCCCGCCGGCGTCGAGCACCCCGAGTGCGCCCGGGCAGCCGAGCCCGAAGTTGTGGGTCATGGGGATGCTGGCCAGGAAGGTCGTGTGCGCACCCAACTCACAGGCCTGGGCGGTGGCCCGGATGTTGTACACGTAATCGTCGTGGGTCCGTGGGATGAGCTTCGGCGTACCGGTGGTGCCACCGGAAAGCAGCAGCAGTGCAACGTCGGACGGGTCGGGCCGGGGCAGCTCGCCGGCCCCGATCTCCGCATCAGCGGCGCCACCTTGAGCGCATAACTCCCGCAGGTCGTGGTGGCCCTCGTCTATCACCGGGTTGTCGGCGTCCGGCACCACCAGCACATGCTCCAGACTCAGCGTCGCCGCGACCAGTCTCCGAGCCAGCCCGGCGTGGTCGAAACCGCGGAAGCTCTGTGGCACGGCGATCCCCCGCGCCCCGGAAGCGTCGATCAGGTGCTGCAGATCTGTTTCCCGGTGTGCCGGCAGGGCGAGCACCGGGACGATGCCGACCCGGGTGCATGCCAGCACCAGCACGATCAGCTCGGTGGTGTTGGGCAATTGGACGATCACCCGGTCACCGTTGGCGCCGCCGCGTAACCCCAGCGCATGTAGACGGCTGGCGAGAACCCGAGCCTGCGCGGCCAGCTCGCCGAAGGTGACCACCCGGCCGTCTTCGACGACAGCTGGTGCGCCGCCTCGGGCCTGCGCCCAGGTGTCCGGCAGCGACCCCAGGAGTTCTCCGCTCCACCAGCCCTTCGCGCGATACTCGGCGGCTAGCTCGGCAGGCCAGGCGACGAATCCGTCGCGGACCGTATCACCCATTAGATCCTCCTCGTGGTCCCGTGCTGGCCGCGCCGACCCGCGCAGCATACGGAATGGCGTCGCGGCTGGATACGGCGACGTCGAGCCGGCCGACCCGGTCGATCTCGAGAGTGATGTGGTCACCATCGGCTACCGGACCCACACCCTGCGGGGTGCCGGTGGCGAGGACGTCACCCGGCTCGAGGGTCATCACCGAGCTGGCGTAGGCCACCAGCGTCGGCACGTCGAAGACGAGATCGGCGACGGAGCAGTCCTGGCGCAGCGTCTGGTTTACCCAGCAGCGCAGCCCGAGTGCGGCCGGGTCGGGGATCTCATCGGCGGTGACGACCCAGGGTCCGATGGGGGTAAAGGTATCGAATGACTTGCGGGTGGACCGGTCTTCGGTCGAGCGCAGGCTCATATCGAGCAGGCACGTATAGCCGAACACCGCGTCCATGGCTGACTCGACCGGAACGTTGCGGGCTCGCCGCCCAATAACAACGCCCAGCTCACCCTCCTGATCGAATCGCTGATCGGTGTACGGGAGCATGACGGTGTCGCCGGGCCCGATGACGCTGGTCCGGGCCTTGAGGAAGATGCCCAGGTTGGCGACGGTGTGCTCGACTCGCATCTCCTGTTTGTGATCGAGATAGTTCACCGGCGCGGCGATGATCTTTGGGGGCGCTGGGAGTGGGCAGGTCAGCTGGGTGTCGGCGAGGCGACGACGGGGGCCGTCGGCGGCAGCGAGCGACGACGGTGTGGTGCCGGCGGCGACCGAGGTGATCCACCCATGCAGCCGTCCGCCATCAGGGTGGGGGATGACCGCGTCGGAAACGTCCACCACCTGGTCACCGTCGAGCCGGCCGAGCCGGTCGCCGTCGAATCGGGCGAGTCTCATTCTGGTTCTCCTGGGGCTAAGAGGTCGCGGTCGGTCAGCTGGGCGGCCGGGTGTTGGTGTCGCGGCCGGAGGTGCTTTCGTCGACGACGATGACGGCGTCGAGGGCGATCAATCCGGCGGCCGTGACCCGCAGGGGGTTGATGTCGAGTTCGGTGATCTCCGGGTGTCCGGCGAGCAGCCAGCTGATGGTGTGCGCCACAGCCGCCAGTTCGGACCGGCGATCTGGCCGGAGATCCAGCAGCAGCGCCGGAGGCAGCCCAGATACCAGCTCGTCAGCGTCGGCGCTGCTCAGCGGGGCGGGCCGCAGTACCGGAGCCGGCCCCCACTCGACCCCGGTGCCACCAGCGCCAACGAGGACCATCGGGCCGAACGCTGCGTCGCGGGTACCACCAACGATCACCTCGATGCCCGGCTCGACCTGCTGTTCGAGCAGCCACCGGGGCCGTTGGCTCGCCGCTGCGGTGGTGTTGAGTGCGTCGAGTAACTCATCCTCGGTCCGTACTCCGAGCCGCACCCCGCCGGCCGCCGCCTTGTGGGTGATCTCGGCGTCCAGGATCTTGACGACGAGCGGCCCGGGGAGGTCCCGCCAGGCCTGCCGGGCCTGCTCGACGGTGTCGCACACCCGCCGGGGCGGGGTGGCGATCCCGAGCTGGCCGAGCAGTGTCTTCCCGGCGTCTTCGTCTAGCGCGCCCGCCCCGCTCAGCCGGGCGACCGGAATCTCGACCGCTGGTTCGCCGCCGGTCCGGCCGCGCCGGTGCTGGCGACGCGCGTCGGTCACCATGGCGGCCAGGACGGTCGCGGCCCGGTCCGGCGCGCGGACCACTGGCACTCCGGCGTCGTGGAGGGTTGCTCTTTGGGCGGTGACCGCCGCGGCGGGTCCATCCGTCGCCATCACGACGGGAGGTAGTTCACCACGGCGGACTCGGTCGGCCAACGCCTCCGCGATGTCGCTGGTGACGGGTTCCTGCAGCGCGTACACGAGTAGGGCGTCGATGGCTGGGTCGGCGCTGACGGTGCGCATCACCTCCATGAAGCTCGCGTCGGGGCGGCCGGTGTCCACCGGGTTCTGCTGGTAGGTCAAGGGCGGCAGCAGTCCGGCCAGCCGATTGGTGGTCGGGGTGGCGAGGCTCGGCAGTCGGACACCGGTGGTGGCGAGGTGATCGGCCACGATCAGCCCCGGCCCGGCCTGCCCGGTGACGACACCGATGCCGGGATCGGCAGCGGCGGGCAGCCGGCGGACCGACAACGCCGCGGCGACCTCCACCAGGTCGGTCAACGAGTCCACTACTACCGCGCCGGCCTGCTCCAAAGCCGCGGCGGCCACCGCCCAGTCGCCAGCCAGCGCACCGGTGTGCGAGCGGGCGAATTCGCTGACGTCGGCCCGCCCGACCTTGAGCGCAACCACCGGTTTGATCGCGCTGGCCCGTTCGACGGCCGCCATCAGCGCGGCGCCGTCGTCGACCCCTTCGATGTGCAGGGCGATGGCCGTTGTCCGGTGGTCAGCGGCGGCGTGGTCGAGCACGTCGACGGTATCGACGTCGACCGCGTTCCCCAGCCCCACGGCGAGACTGATTCCAACGCCGAGACGTGCGGCCAGGAACGCCGACGCCAGATTGACCCCACCGCTCTGGGCGACGATCGCCAGCCCGCCGGCCGGCAGGTCGGCGACCCCCGGCATGAAGGTTGCGAACAGCCGGTGAGCTGGGACGAGCAGCCCGGACGTATTAGGTCCGAGCAGCCGCAGGCCACTGGCCGCGACGATGTCCGCCACCTCGTGCTGCAGCCGTTCGCCGTCGGGTCCGGACTCGGCGAACCCGCCCGCACACACGATGGCGGCCGAGACTCCGGCGTCGGCGCAGTCGCGTAACACCTGAGGAACGACGGGTGGTGGGACGGCGACGACGGCGAGGTCCACCGGCCCGTCGATATCGGCGAGGGTAGCGGCCGCGGAACGCCCGAGGATCTCGGTGGCCCGTGGGTTGACCGGATGGACCGGCCCGTCGTAGCAGTCAAGGGAGCGGATCATCGCGCCGCCGGCTTTGGTGGGATCCGCCGACGCGCCCACCACGGCGATGGCGCGGGGCTGAACGAACGCGGCGAGCGGACCAGCGTTGACCTCGGATGAAGCGGCGGGTCCGGTGGACGTGTGGTGGGTGGTGGTCATCGCACCTCGTCTCGGGTGGGTGGGGTGAGGGCGGCGGCGGGCGATGCGTCGCCGGTGTCGTCGGCCAGCAGTTCGGCCACGCGGAGGGTCGGGACCGCGATCAGATCGGTCCGGCCGGCGAGGACGAGCGCGGCGGCGTCGTCGGCGGTGATGTCGCGTCGGACGAGGGCGACCGTCCGGCCCAGACGAAGCCGGAGTATCTCGGCCACTCGCTGCTGGGCTAGTTGGGCGTCCACCCCTGGGCCACCGGACTCGTCGGCGTCGGCCGCCTCGACGACGATGAGATCCGCGGACAGCAGCGCTGACGTCTGTGCCTCAACAAACGCTGGCACCGCGGCCGGATCCGCCGGTGCACAACACCAGGCGACCCTGGCCGCGCCCCCGTCGACACTGGAATGTGCGACGTGACCGGGAGCGATGCTGGAGCCGAGGTCAGCTAGGTGCGGCGTGGCGTCGTCGCTGTTCGCCGAGGCGCGTCCGCCTCCCGCCGGATCGAGGGCCACCAGGCGATGGGGGAGGGGATGCCCGGAGTGCAGCGTGAGCGGGCGGTTCAGCGCGGCGGCGTCGGCATCACCCAGTAGTTCGGTGAGCACGTCGCCGAGGAACTCCGGGTCCGAACGCTGGAGCCGGTGTCGGCCGACCCGGCCGCTGCGGGTCAGGAAATGCAGGGCGAACTGTGCGGGCGGAAGGGTCGCGTATTCGCCGAAATGTTCCCACCAGGACAGGCTTGGCCGGGCCGCGTCTTGGATCCGGCGCACCTCGGGCTGGCGGTCGGCTTGGTAGGCGTGTAGTGCCGCGCCGACGCTGATGTGGCCGGTGGCGGCGGCGGTGAGGTGTCCGGCCAGCGATAGGGCGTCCTCCATCGCCATCTTGGTGCCGGAGCCCACCGAGAAGTGCGCGGTATGTGCGGCATCTCCCAGCAGCACGGTGCGGTCATCGATGATCCATCTGCCGGTGCGCACCGTACGGAAGCTGGCCCAGCGTGAGTTGTTGACGACGAGGCGGCCGGAGCCGAGGTGCCGGGCGAAGAGACGTTCGGCGTAGGCGGCACTCACGGCGTCCGATGGCCCGGGAGGTTGCTCGGTGTCGAACCCGTCGAGACCTGCTGCCCGCCAGCTGGCGTGGTCGGTCTCGACGACAAAGGTGCTGCGCTCGGGGCTGTACGGATAGGCGTGGGCAGCGAACCATCCGTGTTCGTTCTCCTCGAACAGAAAGGTCATCCCGTCGAAGACGTGGGTGGTGCCGAACCAGATGAACTTCGCGGTGGCGGTGTCCACGGTGGCGCCGAGCTGGCCGGCGTAGGTAGTGCGCCAGGCGCTGTTGGCACCGTTGGCGACGACCACGACGTCGGCGTCCGCGAGTTCGGCCGAGCCGGGGTCGACGGTTGTTTCGTAGCGGAGTTCGGCACCTGCACGGCGTGCCCGTTCGGCCAGTTCGGCTAGGAGCAGCCGGCGTTCGATGGCGGCGAAGCCGTGCCCGCCGCAGCGCCACGACCGCCCACCGATGTGAATGTCGATGCCGGGCCAGCGGACCGCGGGGGAGAACAAGCGCTCGAAGCCGGCGTGGTCGTGTTCGCGGAGGTGCCGCAGGGTGGGCTGGCTGAAGACAACGCCGAAGCCGTAGGTCTCGTCCGGCCGGTTGCGCTCGAACACCACGACGTCGGCCTGCGGTACCGCCTCGCGGACGAGGGCGGCGAGGTATAGCCCACCGGGGCCACCACCGATGATTCGGACCTTCACGTCCGTGACCTCCTCGTTCATGTCGCCAACCGCCCCGTGATCAAACCCCAGATCGGGTCGCTATAGCGACCAGAAGCTGGCGACGATCACCGGGATTGGTGGTGGGAAGATGCACGTATCGAAACATATCATTGACGTTCGGTCAATCATCTGTTTCACTTAACGCCACCAGTTCACACCCCAGGAGGACAACCGATGTCTGCAGAGACCGTCACCCCAGCGGTCGACCACTACGAGGCCGTCAAGGCGCTGGGCACCTCGCCGCTGTGGCAGTACTTCGGCGAGCTGTTCGCGGAAGCGCCTAAGAACCAAGCCGTCCCCTATGTCTGGAACTACCAGGCGCTACGTCCGCACATGCTGCACTTCGCCGGCGCGTTGTCGCTGGAGGAGGCCGAGCGGCGGGTGCTCATGCTGGTCAACCCCGGAATGACCGAACCGCCGGCCACCGTGAATTCGTTGTATGCCGGCATCCAGATCATCCTGCCTGGTGAAACCGCCCAGGCGCACCGGCATACCGCCAACGCGTTCCGTTTCATCATCGAGGGTGAAGGTGCCTACACGACCGTCAACGGCGAACGGGTCCATATGCGCCCCGGTGACCTGCTCCTCACACCGGGCTGGCACTGGCACGACCACTACCACGAGGGCGACGGCCCGATGATGTGGCTCGACGGCCTCGACTACCCCCTGATCAACGCTCTCGAAGCCGGCTTCTTCCAGCTGTACGGCCAGCGAAGCCAGCCAGCCGAACGGCCCGACGACATCTCACACCGGCAGTTCATTCACGGCCGCCTCAACCCGCTCTGGATCCAGCCGGACCCGGTCAACTCACCGATCGGGAACTATCCGTGGACCGAAACCGAACGGGCGCTGGCCAGCATCGGAGACGACGCCGACGGCAGCCGGTACGACGGCGTGCTCCTCGAATACACCAACCCGCACACCGGTGGTCCGGTGATGCCGACCATCTCGTGCCGGATCGCCCGCCTCAGGCCCGGGTTCAACGGCGCGGCCCACCGGCACACCTCCAGCACCGTGTATCACGTGGTGTCCGGTTCCGGGCGTACCGAGGTCGACGGGGAGGTCTTGGAATGGGGGGAGAAGGACGTCTTCGCGATACCCGGCTGGGTGGGGCATCGGCACATCAACGGTTCGCGCAGCGACGACGTACTGCTGATGTCTTACACCAACGAGCCGGTGCATCGCGCCCTCGGTATCTACCGAGAAGAGCACCTCGACTGAGCCCGTTTGCCGCTCGATCGGTCCGCTGCCTCCACCTGATCTGACCGGTCCGTGACCTCCATCATGACGCGCTCCCCGGGGCCGCCGCGCCGCGAGCGTCCATCCCCATTCGGGGAACCCGACACTTCACCCAGATTTCGCCCAGGCAAAGGACGTGGACATGTCTCAGGGAACGACTGTCGCGCGACCCGCGGCGGGCCAGCGCAGTGCTGGCTTCGCTGTGCTCATCTGCTTCGTCACGATCGTCTTCGACGGCTACGATCTCGTCGTCTATGGCACCACCCTCCCGTCGATCCTCGCCTTCGACGAGTGGGGGGTTACCCCTGATCAGGCCGGCGTCATCGGCAGCTACGCGCTGATCGGCATGCTGGTTGGTGCGCTCGTCGTCGGAGCGGTGACCGACATCCTCGGCCGCCGTAAGGTCATGCTCTTCTCGGTCATCTGGTTCTCGCTGGCGATGGTGGCGACCGCCGCCGCGCCGAACGCGGAGGTCTTCGGACTGCTGCGATTCGTTGCCGGTATCGGTCTCGGCGGTGTGGTCCCGACGGCGGTGGCGCTCACCGTCGAGTACTCACCGCGGCACCGTCGTCAGCTCAACAACGCGTTGATGTTCAGTGGGTTCTTCGTCGGCGCGATCCTCTCCGCGCTGGTCGGGATGGCGCTGCTGCCGGACACCGACTTCCGGGTTATGTATCTGCTCGGTGGGCTACCGCTGGTGACCGTCGTTCCCATCGCTTGGCGGTACCTGCCGGAGTCGATCACCTTCCTCCGGGCGGCCGGGAGGCACGACGAGGCGGCGCGGCTCGCGGCCCAGTACGGGATCACACCAGGCGACGTCGCGAGCAGCCCACCGGCGGAGTCGGGTGGCCCGGCCCGGCGCGGTCTGACCACCGCGATGCGCCCACTCTTCGCCCGGCGGTACGTGGCCGCGACCTTCATCTTCGCCGCCGCCAGCTTCTGCGGGCTGCTACTGGTCTACGGGCTCAACACGTGGCTGCCGAAGATCATGAACGACGCCGGACACGGGCTTGGTAGCTCGCTGAGCTTCCTGCTGGCGCTCAATATCGGCGGCATCGTGGGCACCGTGGCGATGTCCCACGTGGCGGACCGGATCGGCGTCAAGGTGGTGGCCGTCGGGGCGTTCCTGCTGGCCGCCGGGTCCATCGTGTGCCTGTCCGCGGACCTGCCCTACGGGTTGGTCTTCGTGCTGGTGGCAGCCGCTGGCACCGGCACCGGGACGCAGATCCTCATCAACGGCTACGTTGCTACGCACTACCCGGATGGCAGTCGGGCGAGTGCACTCGGCTGGTCGTTGGGGACCGGGCGGCTCGGTGCGATCGCCGGCCCCAGTCTTGGTGGCTTCATCGTGGCCAGCACCCTCGGCTACCAGTGGAACTTCTACCTGTTCGCCGGGTTCGCGTTACTCGGATGTGTGCTGATCGCGATGGTGCCCCGCCGCCCACCTCTCTCATGATCATGAACACTTTGCCGTGCTATCACACGGCAAAGTGTTCATGATCATGAGAGAGGGCGGCGCGGGTGTTCTGCCGCGCGGGCATCGGTGAGTTACCCTTGCCAGACACCTGCCTTCAGCCAAACGTGAGGTCTCGTCCACGTGTTCGCCACACTCTCCGACCGTCTGACCACGACGTTCAAGACGCTGCGCGGCAAGGGCAAGTTGTCCGAGGCCGACATCGACGCCACCGCGCGCGAGATCCGCATCGCGTTGCTCGAAGCGGATGTCGCCCTGCCCGTGGTCAAAGAGTTCATCGCCGCGATCAAAGAGCGGGCTCGGGGCGCCGAGGTTTCCGAGGCGCTGAATCCCGCCCAGCAGGTCATCAAGATCGTCAACGAGGAGCTGGTCCAGATCCTCGGCGGCGAGACCCGTCGGATGCGGTTCGCCAAACAGCCACCGTCGGTCATCATGCTGGCCGGCCTTCAGGGTGCCGGTAAGACGACACTGGCCGGCAAGCTGGCGCTGTGGCTCAAGAACCAGGGCAAACAGCCGCTGCTGGTCGCGGCCGACCTCCAGCGCCCCAACGCGGTCAACCAGTTGCAGGTGGTGGGTGAGCAGGCCGGCGTCTCGGTCTGGGCCCCCGAGCCGGGCAACGGCGTCGGCGACCCCGTCCAGGTGGCTCGGTCCGGTATCGAGCACGCCCGGAGCAAGCTGTTCGACGTCGTCGTCGTCGACACCGCCGGCCGGCTGGGCGTCGACGAAGAGATGATGAAGCAGGCCGCGGACATTCGTGATGCCGTGTCGCCGGACGAGACGTTGTTCGTCGTCGACGCGATGATCGGACAAGACGCGGTCAACACCGCCAACGCGTTCCTCGACGGCGTGGGCTTCGACGGCGTGGTGCTCACCAAACTTGACGGTGACGCCCGGGGTGGTGCCGCGCTGTCGGTGGCCTCGGTGACGGGGCGTCCGGTGATGTTCGCCTCGGCGGGTGAGAAGCTCACCGACTTCGACGTCTTCCATCCCGAGCGGATGGCCTCACGCATCCTCGATCTCGGCGACATGCTGACGCTCATCGAGCAGGCGGAGAAGGCGTTCGACGCCTCCCAGGCCGAGAAGATCGCCCGCAAGCTGTCCGACAAGGGTGGCAAGAACTTCACCTTCGACGACTTCCTGGATCAGATGCAGGCGGTCAAGAAGATGGGTTCGCTGAAGAGCCTGCTCGGGATGTTGCCGGGTGCTGGTCAGATGCGCGAAGCGCTGGACAGTTTCGACGACCGCGAGTTGGACCGGGTCCAGGCCATCATCTACTCGATGACCCCGGCGGAACGCGAGAACCCGAAGATCATCAACGGCTCGCGGCGGGCGCGTATCGCGCGCGGCTCCGGCACTCAGGTCAGTGAGATCAACCAGCTGGTCGAGCGGTTCTTCATGGCCCGCGACATGATGAGTCAGGCCGCTCAGGGCAAGATGGGCGGCTTCCCCGGCATGGGTGGTATGCCTGGGATGGGCGGCATGCCGGGTATGCCTGGTGGTAGCAAGAAGTCCAAGGGCCGGCAGGCCAAACAGTCCAAGAAGGACAAGAAGCGTGGTGCCCGGTCGGGTAATCCCGCCAAGCGGGCTGCCCAACTGGCCGCTGCCGAGGAGCGTCGCAACCAGGCACCGCCCCCCGGCCAGGTGCCGTCGGCCTTCGGTGGTGACGGCTCCACGTCCGCCGACGCCAGTGACTTCGAGCTGCCCGACGACATCGCCAACTTCCTCGACCGCCGCTGACCACCTGACGATGAGTGCGATTCACCTCCGCGGCGTCGTCCTCCCGTCTGCTGAGCATCGCGATCTCTGGGTCCGCGACGGCAAGGTCACCTTCGAGGCCATCCCCGGCGCGGAGACGGTGGCCACCGGCTGGATCCTGCCCGGATTGGTCGATCTCCACTGCCACGTCGGGCTCGACGCCAACGGTGCGGTGCCCGACGACGTCGCGGAAGAGCAGGCGATCACCGACCGCGACACCGGTGTGGTGCTGATCCGCGACGCTGGATCACCGGCCGACACCCGTTGGATCGACGAGCGTGACGACCTTCCGCGGATCATCCGGGCCGGCCGGCACATCGCCCGCACCAAGCGTTACACCAGGAACTTCGGCTGGGAGATCGAACCGGAGGACCTGGTCGCCTACGTGGAGCGGGAAGCACGTAAGGGTGACGGCTGGGTCAAGCTGGTCGGCGACTGGATCGACCGTGACAAAGGTGATCTCGGTCCCTGTTGGCCACAGCACGTACTGGAACCGGCGATCGCCCGCGCTCACGAGCTAGGTGCGCGGGTCACCGCCCATGTGTTCGGAGAAGACGCGTTGCCCGATCTGTTGGCCGCGGGTATCGACGGCATCGAACACGGCACCGGGGTGTCGGCGGACAACATCGCGCTGATGGCCGAGCGAGGTGTGTCACTGGTCCCGACGCTGATCAACATCGCCAACTTCCCTACCTTCGCCGAGCAAGGCAGCGCCAAGTTCCCCGCGTACGCCGCACACATGCGCGCCCTGCACGAACGGCGTTACGAGACGGTCCACACCGCTTACGAGGCGGGAGTCCCGGTGTTCGCCGGCACCGACGCCGGTGGGGTGATGCCGCACGGGCTCATTGCCCAGGAGGTGCTGGAGCTGGTGGCCGCGGGCATCCCGGCGCCCGACGCGGTAGCGGCGGCGTCGTGGAAGGCTCGCGCCTATCTGCTGGGTGGTACTGGACTGCTGGAGGAGGGGTCGGTGGCGGACATCTGCGTCTATGCCGACGACCCTCGGGTCGACCCGGGCACGTTGCTGGATCCGGCGCGGGTGATCATGCGCGGCCGCGTCGTTCGCTAGTCCACGTGGCGTTCGCTAGTCCACGCGGCGTTCGCTAGTCCACGCGGCGCACTAGTCCACGAAAGTCTTCTCTCAGGCCGCCCGGCACTGCCGCGGCGTCGCCGGTGGACTGCCCTGGTGCGCTGAGCGCCGGTCGGCGTGCCCGTTATATGTGCTTTGTGGAGGCGGTCAACGCATCAGGCCGCGGGGCGGGAGGGGTGCGACGGCCAAACATGACCGCGTAATCCTAAAGAAGTCTTGCTAAAGAAAGCTTGCTAAAGCTATCTTTAGTTTTATGGTCCGAGGAAACGAAGCGCAGATCACCGATCCGCAGCGTCTTCGCGCTTTGGCGCACCCGCTGCGTAACCAGCTGTTGGATGTCTTGCGGATCGAAGGTGCGGCCACCGCCACCCGCTGTGCGGAGCTCACCGGGGAGAGCGTGGCGAGTTGCTCGTTCCACCTGAGGATGCTGGCCAAGTACGGATTCATCGAACACGCCGAACCTCAGGGTCGGGAGCGGCCATGGCGTGTTGTGCACCGATCGTTCACCGCCACCGCCGACTTCGACGACCCTGGCTCGGTGAACGCGTTGGAACAGGTGGCCTACCTAGCCATCGAGCAAGCGGCGCAACACGTACGTGACTGGATCTCTCGTAGCCGCGACGAACCCCGGGAGTGGATCGAGGCTTCGACCATCGCGACGTCGACGTTTTGGGCGACGTCCGACGAACTCGCCGAGGTGAGCCAGGCGCTGGGTGAACTCACCGACCGGTTCCGAGACCGCCTTGACAACCCAGCTGCCCGGCCCGACGGGGCCCGTCTGGTCCGCTTCGTCGGTGCCACCTCGGTCGACCCGGACCGGCCCGGCGCAACCCCGAGTGCCGACGGGTTGAAAGACAGCGGGTTGCGCAGCGATGCCGAGGATGACGACGACGGCGGCGGCCGGGGCGATGTATGAGCACGACGCCGAGCAAGTATCAGAGCCCGCCGTTGGCCCTCGCTTCCGATGAGCCACTGACCGGCACGATCACCGACCTGCGGGACGCCGAACCGGAGTCCACCCCGGTAGATCCCGGCTGGGCGGTCGATCCTGGGCGCGCCGCCGGCCGACGCCCGCCCCTAGGACGGCGCTTCGGCTACCTGTGGGCGGCGTCGGGTATCTCCAACCTGGGGGATGGCGTCCTGCTCATCGGCGGACCCTTGCTTGCGGTGACGGTGACCCGGTCGCCGTTCCTGGTCTCGATCGTTACGGCGGCGGTGTGGTTGCCGTGGTTGCTGTTCGCACTACCCGCGGGGGCGCTGGCTGACCGGCTCGACCGGCGTCGGGTCATGATGGTCGCCAGTTGGAGCCGGGCTGTGGGGCTGGCCGCCGTCGCGGTGCTCGTCGCGCGGGGGGAGCTGAACCTTCCGGTCCTGTACGCCGCTGCACTGCTGGTGGGTGTCGCCGAAGTGTTCTCCGATACCTCGGCGCAGTCGATTTTGCCGATGATGGTGCCGAGAAGTCGGCTCGGTGATGCGAATGGGCGCCTGATCGCAGCTCAGACGGTGTCGAACCACTTCCTCGGCGCACCACTGGCGGGTGTGCTGGTTGGTGTTGCGGCGGCGAGTGTGTTCGGCGCGGCGGGCCTGTGTTACGCGCTCGCCGGTCTGCTGCTCTTGCGGGTCCGTGGCCGATACCGGGTCGACGTGGTGTCGACCCGACCGATGCGTACCGACATAGCCGCCGGTCTGCGATACCTGTGGGACCATCGGCTGCTCAGGAGTCTGGCCGTCTCGTCCGGCCTGATCAATCTGGGGAGCAACGCCTACTTCGCCGTCTTCGTGTTGTGGGTTGTGGGGGAGGAGTCCCGTATGGGGCTCACCGCGGCCCAATACGGGCTCATGGCCAGTGCGCTCGGCGTCGGCGCGGTCGTCGGGTCGCTGCTGGTCGAGCGGGTCGTGCGCCGGCTCGGGGCCGCGCAGACGTTGCTCACCGCGCTGGCCACGATGTGTTCGGTGATGGCGGTACCAGTGCTGGCGCCGGAGCCGCGGGTGCTGTTTCCGGCCGCATTGCTCATCGGCGCCGCGAGCGCAGGTGTCAACGTCATCGTCGTATCGATGCGCCAGCGGCTGGTGCCGGACATCTTGCTGGGCCGGGTAAACGCGTCGTATCGAATGATCGGGATGGGCGGTATCCCCGTCGGCGCCTTGGGCGGTGGAGCGCTCGGCAGCATCGCGGGGCTTCCGGTGGTCTTCGGGGCCGCCATCGCGCTGTTCGTCGTCGCCGTCATCGTCGTCGTCTTCCGAGTTTCACCGAAAGCCCTGGCCGCTGCCGAGCGAAGCGCCACCGACGCCAGGAGCGCCGGCACCGCGGGTGCTGGCCACGACCCGGCTCGCCAAGTCCACCGCCGAAAGGGGTAGCCATGATCGAAAGGGCCTGGGCGGTGCTGGGCGACCGGCCGCCGTGGCACGACCCCCATGATCTGCGTCGAAGCGAAATTCGGCGACGGCGGATGCTCGTCGAGCACATGCGCGCCCGGCGCCGTTGGTGGTGGTCAGCGCTGCTGTACCGCATCGCACGTCGGGTGGACAGGTCCGCGGCCCGGAGCCGGGCGCGTGAACTGAGCGCTCATGGCGACTGTTGACCTTGCCGAGCGTGCGGGAGCGCCGCGCGCGGCCGGGACGTACGGCCACCGTCACCACAGGCAGCGACGTGGTTTGGGGATCGCCGTGCGGATCTGGCAGAATAGCCCGCTGAACCGGCGTCCACGTGGCCCTCTCACCCGTGGCTGCCGGATCCACCCGGACCTTCGTCGCCGGTCCCCACTCGAGCGACGATGGTTCACCCGCGCGTGAACACCACAAGGAGACTCCACACCCGTGGCTGTCAAGATCAAGCTCAAGCGGATGGGTAAGATCCGCTCCCCGCATTACCGCATCATCGTCGCCGACTCCCGGACCCGCCGCGATGGCCGGGCCATCGAGGAGATCGGTCTGTATAACCCCAAGCTCGAGCCGAGCCTGATCAAGGTCGACTCCGAGCGGGCGCAGTACTGGCTTGGGGTCGGCGCACAGCCCACCGAGCCCGTCCTCGCGATCCTCAAGGTCACAGGAGACTGGCAGAAGTTCAAGGGTCTGCCCGGTGCCGAGGGCACGTTGAAGGTCGCTGAGCCCAAGGCCGAAAAGCGGATCGCCTTTGACGCCGCGCTGGCCGAGGTGCATGGCGAGCCCAAGGGTGACGCCACCACCGCCAAGAAGAAGACGGCGAAGAAGGCCGCCAAGCCCAAGGACGACAAGCCCGCGGCCAAGGACGACAAGCCCAAGGACGAGAAGCCCGCGGCCAAGGACGAGAAGCCCGCGGCCAAGGACGAGAAGCCCGCGGCCAAGGACGAGAAGCCTGCGGCCAAGGACGAGAAGCCCGCCGCGGCGGACGTCCCGGCAGAGGCGCCTGAGGCACCTGCCGCCGACACTCCGGTGGCCGAGTCCGGCACCGATGCCAAGGCCGAGTGAGGCTGGGCCGATGCTTGCTCAGGCTCTGGAACACCTGGTGGCCGGAATCGTCGAGCATCCGGACGACGTCGTGGTGCGTGCCCGGCAACAGCGGCGTGGGCGGCTGTTAGAGGTGCACGTCCACCCGGATGATCTCGGCAAGGTCATCGGGCGCAGTGGCCGCACGGCCACCGCGTTCCGGACCGTCATCGGTGCTCTCGCAGACGATCGCGTGCGTATCGACTTCGTCGACGTCGACGAACGGTAAAACCCATCCGGCCGGTGCCCGTCGGTCGTCGGTGGTGCGGTCCGCACCCCGACGTCGCGGTGCACCCGGTTGGATAGATCGGCCGGCGCCCGGCAGAAGCGCCCGTGTCAGCGGAGGGAGACCCTGGCGCGGGCGCTTCGTCGTCAAAAGGTGGCTCCCGCTACCGTGCTCCAGCCAGCGCCGGACCGGGGCCAGCGTCGATGATGGCCGCAAGGAGGGAGACATCCATGGTGTTCGTGACAGTCGGCACCGTCGGGCGTCCGCACGGTGTGCGGGGCGAGGTCGCGGTGCAGGTTCACAGCGACTCGCCGGAGGAGCGGTTCGCGCCGGACTCCGTGCTGCGGATCGCTGAACCCGGCCCGACACGCACCCTGACGGTTCTGCGTTGCCGCTGGCATCAACAGAGGCTGCTGGTCCAGTTCGCCGGGGTCGCCGACCGGACCGCCGCCGAGGCGTTGCGCGGTATCCGGCTCGAAGTGGAGGTCGGTGATGACGAAGCGCCTCCCGGGCCGGACGAATACTACGACCGCCAACTCGTCGGGTTGCGGGTGGTCACTGTCGACGGCGCCGAGGTGGGGACGGTTAGCGAGATCCGACACGGGCTGGGCCAGGACATCTTGGCCGTGGCCGGGGCTGATGGCACGCAGATCCTGGTTCCGTTCGTGACGCAGATCGTGCCCGAGATCGACGTGCCGGGTGGCCGGGTCGTCGTCGATCCACCACCTGGCCTGCTCGACCTCGCCCGCTCGTCGGCGCCCGAGGAGCCGTCGTGAGGGTAGACGTCGTCACGATCTTCCCGGACTATCTGGCGCCGCTGAGCTTGTCGCTGGTCGGCAAGGCGCGGGAATCGGACTTGCTGGACGTACGGGTGCACGACCTTCGGGGGTGGGCGACCGACCGGCACCGCACCGTCGACGACACCCCGTACGGCGGTGGGGCCGGCATGGTGATGAAGCCCGACGTGTGGGGGACGGCGCTTGACGACGTCGTCGGCTCCGACCCTGAGGTGCCACCGCATCTGATCGTGCCCACACCGGCCGGGGTCCCGTTTGACCAGCGGATGGCGGCCGACCTGGCTGGTGATCCGTGGCTCGTGTTCGCGTGTGGGCGGTATGAGGGCATCGACGCGCGGGTGGTGGCCGACGCCCGGACCCGGATGCGGGTCACCGAGGTGTCCATCGGCGACTACGTGCTCAACGGCGGCGAGGTGGCCACCCTGGTTGTCGTCGAAGCGGTCGCGCGGTTGCTGCCCGGTGTGGTGGGCAATCCGGAATCGCTGCGTGAGGAGTCACACGGCGCCGATGGTCTGCTGGAGTACCCGGTGTATACGAAGCCGCCGTCGTGGCGTGGCCTGGACGTCCCCGAGGTATTGCTGTCCGGCCATCATGCGCGGGTGGCGCGCTGGCGGCGGGACGAAGCGTTGCGGCTGACGGCACGGCGGCGGCCAGATCTCGTGGCCGGGCTCGATCCGGCCGCCCTGGACGAGCGTGACCGCGAGGTGCTCGCCGAGGCTGACACGGACGGGTGACACCACCAGATCCCCGGTGATCATTGCCGCCTTCGTGTCGCTATAGCGACACGAAGGCGGCAATGATCACCGAGGGTTGGGTGACTGCTTTGGGGTACGGGTAGGTCAGTTTCCACCAAAGCGGCCCGGTGTGGCACACTAGATCGTCCGTGCCCGGCCTGTTGGCTGCCCCTGCCACGGGGGGAGCACCATCGTGAAGCCGGGATCCAGTATTTCTGACACTGTGGGTGGCCCGTGGCACCTGCAAGGAAGCGACACGTCGACATGCACAAGCTTGATGTTGTAGACGCCGCGCAGCTGCGCGACGACGTCCCCGATTTCCGCGCTGGCGACACCCTCAAGGTGCACGTCCGGGTGGTCGAGGGCAACCGGTCCCGTATTCAGATATTCCAGGGTGTGGTCATCCGCCGCCAGGGTTCCGGCATCCGCGAGACGTTCACCGTCCGCAAGGTCAGCTTCGGTGTTGGGGTGGAGCGAACCTTCCCCGTGCACACACCGGTCATCGAGAAGATCGAGGTCATGACCCGTGGCGACGTGCGTCGGGCCAAGCTGTACTACCTGCGCGACCGGCGGGGCAAGGCGGCCAGGATCCGCGAGAAGCGCGACTCGGCCTGACGCCTGCCGACTGGGATGGGCGTGATCGAGGAGAGCGTGCCCCCGGGCGAGCAGGACGAGCCGGGAGAGTCGGAGTCTCAGCCGGAGCGTAAGCCCCGACGCGGGTTGGCGATCCTCAAGGAAACCGCCATCGTGGTGGCCCTGTCCTTGGTGATCGCCACCGTCGTCCGGATCTTCCTGGTCCAGGCATTCTTGATTCCGTCCGAGTCGATGCAGGACACCCTTCAGGTCGGCGACCGCGTGATGGTGTCCAAGATCAGCTTGCGCTTCGGTGACGTGGACCGTGGCGATGTGGTTGTGTTCGCCGACCCGAACGGATGGCTCGGGGGACAGCCGCAGCAGGCCGGTGGTGTCGGGGGCGCCATCAAGAGTTTCTTCCAGTTCGTCGGGGTGTTACCGGACGACTCCGAGGGGCACCTGATCAAGCGGGTAATCGGCCTCGGCGGCGACACGGTCGAATGTTGCGACGACGATGGCCTGCTGATGGTTAACGGCGTACCGGTCGACGAATCCGAGTACCTGTACCCGGGCGACAACGCATCGTACGAGTTCGAGCCAACCGAGGTTCCGGAAGGCCACCTGTTCGTCATGGGTGACCACCGATCCAACTCGGGAGACTCGCGGAACAACGGAACCTTCTCGGAGGACCTCGTTGTCGGGCGTGCGTTCGCGGTGGTGTGGCCGTTCAACCGGTGGTCGTCGATGTCCGGCGGCGACGCCTTCGATCACATCCCGCCGCCGGACTGAACAGTCGGCGCCGAGTAGCAACCGCGGTAGGGAACTGGCTCCAAGGTGAGTGTTGGGTGTCGAATCGATGGCGTCGCTCCGTAAGCTTGCTTCATCATGACCGTCCTCGTTGACCGACCACCAGCGCGGGTGCGCCGCGACGCTGGGATCTACGTGTATGAACGAGTCCTGGCCAGGGCCGGCTTCGCCCCGGTGGCCGGCGCCGACGAAGCCGGCCGTGGTGCGTGCGCCGGGCCACTCGTGGTCGGCGCCGCGGTGCTGGCCGGTGGCGACCGAGGCCGAGTTCCCGGGCTGGCCGATTCCAAGCTGCTCACCCCGGCCGCCCGTGAGCGTGCCTATGACGCCGTGATGCAGCGGGCCCTGGCGTGGTCGGTGGTGATCGTCGAGCCGGACGAGATCGACCGGATCGGGTTGCACCGCTGCAACATCGAGGCGATGCGGCGGGCGCTGGCCAAGTTGGATGTCGCCCCCGGCTACGTGCTCACCGACGGCTTCCCAGTCGCCGGGTTGGGAGTTCCCGGCTTGGCGATGTGGAAGGGCGATCAAGTGGCGGCCTGCATCGCGGCGGCATCGGTGATCGCCAAGGTCACGCGGGACCGCATCATGGTGCAGGCCGCGCGGCGTTGGCCGGGATACGGGTTCGACGAGCACAAGGGTTACGTCACCGAGGTGCACCAGCAAGCGTTGGAGCGGCTGGGACCAAGCCCGGTGCATCGTCGGTCCTACGTTAATGTGGCCCGGCTGATGACGCCGGACCTGGACGTCGAAAACGAGCGGGCCGACCCGGCCACAGGTGTGCTGGACGTTGAGCTGGAGACGGATGTGCCGCTGGTCGGCAGTAGCTCGGCGGGCGCGGTGACGGTCGCCGGGTCGCAGCGAGAAGGGGAGCGTGACCAATGAGCGCTGAGGATCTTGAGAAGTATGAATCCGACATGGAGCTCTCGCTCTACCGGGAGTACCGGGACGTCGTGGGGCTGTTCTCCTACGTGGTCGAGACCGAGCGCCGGTTCTATTTGACCAACAACGTCGACCTTCAGGTCCGTGGTGATGGCGCCGACGTGTACTTCGAGGTCACCATGAGTGATGCCTGGGTGTGGGACATGTATCGGCCGGCGCGGTTCGTCAAGAACGTCAAGGTGGTGACGTTCAAGGACGTCAACGTCGAAGAGTTGGCCAAGAACGACCTCGAGATCCCGAAGACCGACTAGGAGCTTCCGCGCGCCGGACACACTCGTCGGTTGGGCCTTGCCAGTGCTCAAAGGCTTGGTGCGGCCAAGGGGGCTCCGAGCGAAGTTGTCCACAGATGTTGAGCTGAGCCGACCTAAGTTATCCACAACTCGTCGGTAACCCCTGGTGCGGCCGGGGCCACGCGGGACAGGCTCGTGACCGGAGGTGAGGCCGGTGCGAGTCAAGGATGGTGTCGGGGCTTATGGCGAGGATATCGCCGCCCGGTATCTGGAAAATCAAGGAATGGTGCTGCTCGCCCGTAACTGGCGGTGCGCCGAGGGCGAGATCGACATCGTGGCGCTGGACGGCGACACCGTTGTTGTCTGCGAGGTGAAAACCCGCAGCGGGCCCGGTTACGGCAGCGGGCTCGAGGCGGTCACGTGGCGCAAGGGCGCGCGGCTGCGGCGGCTTGCCCTGGCGTGGTTGGAGGCCAACGGGCGCGCCGGGCTGCCGGTACGGGTCGACGTGGTCGCCGTGCACCGGCGGTCGTCGCGGCCACCACATGTCGAGCATGTCCGTGGGGCGTTCTGATGCGGCTCGGACGCTGCCGCAGCGTCGCGCTCATCGGGGTTCAGGGCACGCTCATCGATATCGACGTACACATCGGCGGGATGCCGGGGTTCACGTTGGTCGGACTGCCGGATGCATCGCTGTACGAGGCTCGGGACCGCGTGCGGGCCGCGGTGTTGTCGAGCAAAGTGGCCTGGCCGCTGCAGAAGATCACCGTGAGTCTGTCGCCGGCCGCGCTTCCGAAGCGGGGCAGCCATTTCGACCTTGGGGTGGCCATTGGCATTATCAGCGCCGCCGACGAGATCCCCGCAGCCGCCACCAGCGGGGTGATCTTCTTCGGCGAATTGGCCCTCGACGGGCGGCTGCGTTCAGTACCCGGCGTGCTGCCAGCGGTTCTGGCCGCGGCGAAGGCCGGGATACGACGTGTGGTGGTGCCCGAACGTAATGCCGGCGAGGCCGCCCAGGTCCCCGATGTGACCGTCGTCGGAGCTCGGTCGCTACGACAAGTGATCGCTTTCCTGCGGGGTGCCGAGATCCCGGACGAGGAGCCGGAGGAGGTGGCGGCCGGCCCGGAGTCGGTGCCGCAGGATCCGGGCCTCGACCTCGCCGAGGTCGCCGGACAGCAAGAGGCCAAGGCGGCCATCGAGATCGCAGCCGCTGGACATCACCACATCAGGCTCGAAGGGCCACCAGGCGCGGGCAAGACGATGTTGGCTCGCCGCCTCCCCGGCCTGCTCCCGGATCTGTCCACCGAAGAGTCGCTTGACGTCACCGTCATCCACTCGGTGGCCGCGGTGCTTCCGGCGGATCGGCCGCTGGTGGTGCGGCCGCCGTTCGCGGATCCGCATCATTCGGCCTCGATGGCGTCGGTGATCGGTGGGGGCACCATCGTGCGGCCCGGGCTGGCGAGCCTCGCCCACCGCGGGGTGTTGTTCCTCGATGAGGCCCCGGAGTTTTCGCGTCAAGTGCTCGATTCGCTCCGTGAGCCCTTGGAGAACGGCAAGATCGTGGTCTCGAGGGTCAACTCCACTGCGGTCTTCCCGGCGTCCTTCCTGCTGGTCATCGCGCAGAACCCGTGCCCGTGCGGCAACCATGGCAGCCGGAGCCGCGAGTGTGAATGCCCGCCGCATGCGGTACGGCGTTATCAGCGGCGTATCTCCGGGCCGGTGCGGGACCGTATCGATCTGCACCAACGTGTCGTCCCACCATCCGTCACCGATATCGACGTGGGTTTGAGCCTGGCCGAGACCACCAAGGTGGTCGCCGAGCGGGTCGCCGAGGCTCGGGACAGGCAGGCGCGGCGGCTGGCCGGCACCCCGTGGCGGGTTAATGGTGAGGTCCCGGTGGCATTCCTCCGCCGTGAGTTCCCGCTCAGCGTCGAAGCCATGGCGCCGGCCTACGCGGAGCTGCGGAAAGGGACGGTAACCGCCCGTGGCATGGATCGCATCCTACGGCTGGCCTGGACGGTGGCCGATCTCGACGGGAGCGGACGACCCAGCCCCGACCACGTCCAACGAGCGGCGCGGCTGCGCCTAGGGGAGGCCGGATGAGCACGACACCACGAGATGAGCGGGTCGCCCGGGCGGCGCTGTCCGCGGTCGTCGAACCCGGCGCGGTGCGGGTAGCTCGGCACGTCGCCCAGCACGGTGCGGTTGCTACGTGGCGGGCCGTCGTCGCTGGTGGTCAGCCGTTCGACCGGGACGGAGCGTTGGCGCGCCGGGCGGCCGGCATCGACGGCGCCGCCGTGCTGACCCGGGCCGCGGACCTCGACATCCGGTTCGTCTGTCCGGAAGATCCCGCCTGGCCAGCCGAGTTGGCGACCATGGACGCCACCTTGGTGGCGGGAGCCGACGCGGTCCCACCGCCGTTTGGCTTGTGGGTGCGGGGCGACGGCGCCATCGACCCACCGGGCCCGCGGGCAGTCGCCGTGGTGGGGGCGCGGGCGGCTTCACCCTACGGGATCCGGGTCGCCACCGACCTCGGCGCCGATCTCACCATGCTCGGCTGGTCGGTCGTGTCGGGTGCGGCCCATGGGATCGACGCCGCGGCCCATCGTGGTGCGCTGGCGATGGCTGGTGGCACCTTCGCCGTCCTGGCGTGTGGCCTGGATATCGCCTATCCGCGCTCGCACCGGGAGCTTCTGGAGCGGATCGCCGGCACCGGGTTGGTCTTCAGCGAGCTGCCACCGGGGGCTACCCCGATGCGTTCTCGGTTCATCGCGCGCAACCGGATCATCGCCGCGTTGACGGCCGGCACCGTGGTGGTGGAGGCGGCGTTGCGCTCGGGTGCGCTGAACACCGCGCATTGGGCGGCCAAGCTGGGCCGTACGGTCATGATGCTCCCTGGCCCGGTGACCTCGCAGCTGTCCGCGGGCTGCCACGAGTGGATCCGCAACAAGGGCGCCACACTGGTGTCCGACGCGGCCGAGGTGGTCGACGCGGCGGGTCGGTTGGGCGTCGACGCGGTGGCCGCGCCGGTTGGTGAAGACCGCGTGTTGGATCGCTACCCGCCGCGGGTGCGTGACGTGTACGAACGGATGCCGACGCGGGCGCCGGTCACCGGCGCGGCGCTGGCCGCCGGCAGCGGGTATCCCGCCTCGTCCGTCGCCTCGGCGCTGCGCACACTCGAGCGGGACGGCCTCGTGGCCGAGCGGAACGATGGGTGGGTGCGGGTGCGTGGAGCCACCTGAGGCGTGCGCCGGTGCCCGCGGCACGTTGGCGTCGCAGCGCACTCGACGTGCGAGAATGGCGGCATGCGGCGGATCGACGAGCCACCCGGTCGGTGACGTCGGGCCGGTAGCGGCGACGAACGGAGATGGCGGGGGCACCGCGGGATGATCCCAGACGACGAGCAGGCGCGGCGACTCGTCCGTCAGCTGCGCTCCAACGTCGCGGGTGACGTCGAGGACGGCCCGGCCGCCCGGGCTGTGTACAGCATGGACGCTTCCAACTACCGGCACGTCCCGGCCGCTGTGCTGTTCCCACGCTCCACCGACGACGTCGTGGCAGCGCTCCGCCTGAGCCATGAACACGGTGTCCCGGTCACCGCCCGTGGCGCCGGCACCGGCATTGGCGGCGGAGCCCTGGGGCGTGGGCTCGTGCTGGATTTCACCCGCTACCTGAACCAGGTGTTGGAGATCGATCCTGAGCAGCACATCGCCCGAGTGCGGCCTGGGGTGGTCCTCGACGGCCTGCGCTCGGCGGCCGCACCGTACGGGTTGACGTTCGGGCCGGATCCGTCCACGCACAGCCGATGCACGATCGGGGGAATGATCGGCAACGATGCCTGCGGGTCCCACTCGGTGGCGTGGGGTCGGACCTCGGACAACGTGGTGCGGTTGGATGTGCTGACCGCCGACGGCACCCGGATGAGCGTCGGGCACCCCACGTCGGACGATCCGGCCGACCTCGCCGCACAACCCGGCCGGAAGGGCGAGATCCACCGTGGGCTCCAGGAGTTGGTCGCACAGAACCTTGCCCTGTTGCGCACGGGATTCCCGGTGTTGCCACGGCGGGTCTCGGGCTACGCGCTGGATCACCTGCTGCCGGAGAACGGCGGCAACCTGGTCCGCGCGTTGATTGGCACCGAGGGCACGTGTGTGCTGGTCATGGAGGCGACGGTGGGTCTGGTTCCGGCGCCGGCCGCGCGGGTGCTCGTCGTCGCCGGCTATCAGGACGACGTCGCCGCCGCCGACGCCGCGCCACAGGTGTTGCCGCTCGGACCCCTCACCGTCGAGGGGATGGGGGCCGACCTGATCGAGGCGATGGTGGCCCGGGGGCGACGCCCGGCCGCGCTCGGTGAGCTACCCGACGGCGGCGGCTGGTTGTTCGTCGAGGTCGGTGGCGATAGCGCCGACGACGCCATCCGCCGGGGGAGGCAGGTGGCACGGGCGTTGCGCCGAGCCACGGGGGCGACGACGACGGTGGCGCACCACCCGGCACACCAGCGCGAACTCTGGGCGATCCGGGAAGCAGCCGCCGGTATCGCCACCCGGATGGCGGACGGTTCGGAGGCCTGGCCGGGTTGGGAGGACGCCGCGGTCCCTCCGGAGCGGCTCGGTGGATACCTGCGCGAATTCCGGGCACTACTGCGCGAACACGACCTGCGCGGCATTCCGTACGGTCACTTCGGTGAAGGCTGCCTACACGTCCGGATCGACTTCGAGCTGACTACATCCGACGGGCGGCGGCGCTACCGCACGTTCGTCGAGGAGGCGGCCGACCTCGTCGTCGCCCACGGCGGGTCGTTGTCCGGCGAACACGGCGACGGACAGGCCCGCGCCGAGCTGCTGCCGCGTATGTACCCGCCAGCGATGATCGACCTGTTCGAGCGGTTCAAGGGGGTATGGGATCCGGATGGCCGGCTCAACCCGGGCGTGCTCGTCCGACCGCGGCCACTCGACGCCGATCTCCGGTTCGACGGCCCGGTGCGGCAGCTGCCCATCACGCTGCGATATCCACACGACGACGGCGGGCTGGCCACCGCAACCCGGCGCTGTGTTGGTGTCGGCGCCTGTATCGACACGTCGTCGGGTGTGATGTGCCCCAGCTACATGGTCACCGGCCGTGAGGAGCATTCCACCAGGGGGCGGGCCCGGCTGCTGGCCGAGATGATGCGCGGCGAGACGGTCCCCGACGGCTGGCGCTCGACCGAGGTGCGTGACGCGTTGGACCTGTGCCTGGCCTGCAAGGGCTGCCTGTCCGACTGCCCAGTCCACGTCGACATGGCGACATACAAGGCGGAGTTCCTGCATCACCACTACGCGAATCGGGTCCGGCCGGCCAGCCACTACACGCTTGGTTACCTGCCGGCGGTGGCCCGCCTGGCCGCGCTGGCCCCAGGGGCGGCCAACACGATGCTGCGTATGCCGGGTGTTGCGCCGGTGTTCAAATGGGCAGGTGGTATCGCGCCGGAGCGGCCGGTGCCGAGCTTCGCCCCCACCACGTTGCGTCGGATGCTACGACGGCGCCGCCGCGGGTCCGGCGATGGCCGGCCGGCGGTGATGTTGTGGCCGGACACCTTCACCAATTACTTCACCCCCGACGTCGGGGTCGCGGCCGTACGGGTGCTGGAACACGCCGGGTTCGACGTGCGGTTGCCGAGGGGACCGGTGTGCTGCGGGTTGACGTGGATGTCTACTGGGCAGCTCGGGACCGCCCGAAGGGTGCTGCGACGCACCGTGCGGGCGCTGCGGCCGGGTGCGGGGGAGGCTGTGCCGATCGTCGGGGTGGAGCCGAGTTGCCTGGCGATGCTGCGCCACGACGCTCGGGAACTCCTGCCCGACGGGGAACTGGACGGCGTTCCGGACCGTGTCTACACGTTGGCGGGGTTCCTCGCCGAGTACGCTCCGGATACCGCGTTCGTGCAGGTGGGCGCAGCGGCGATCGCCCAGCAGCATTGCCACCAGCACGCCGTGTTCGGCAACGTCGCCGACGAGCAGGTCCTGAACCGGGCCGGTGTGAACGTGCGTACCCTCGACTCCGGCTGTTGCGGATTGGCGGGCAACTTCGGGATGGAGAAGGGGCATTACGACGTGTCGGTCGCGGCCGCTCGGCGGGTGCTGGTTCCCGAGGTCGAGGCGGCTTCCCCCGAGGCCATCGTCCTGGCCGACGGGTTCAGCTGCCGCACTCAGATCGAGCACCTGACCGGGCGTCGGGCGGTCCACCTCGCCGAAGTGCTGGCCCGTGCTCTCCCGCCGGGCCGTCCCTGACCGGCTCCATCGTCCTCACCCCAACACCTCCAACACTGGGGGTTGTGGGGTGGCGGTGCTTGACCTTTCGCGCCCGGCAGCACACCGTGAACACGTGAGCATGCGAGATGACGCTGCGGATCCTGGTGTTACGCCGGAGCCCGCGCCCGCGGAGTTGCCTCCGGACATGGCGGCGACCCTCGACGAGTTCGGTCGGCATCTCGCGGCCGAGCGTGGGCGCTCCACCCACACCGTGCGGGCCTACGTCGGTGATGTCGCCAGCCTCCTGGAGCATGCCAGCCGGATGGGCGCCACCCAGGTGTCCGACGTCGACGTCGCCGTTCTGCGTAGCTGGCTCGCGTTGCTGCACACCCGCGGGAAGGCGCGGACCACGTTGGCTCGTCGGGCGTCGGCGGCCCGGGTGTTCACCGCCTGGGCGCACCGCACGGGACGTCTCGGCACCGATCCCGGCGTCCGCCTGGCCTCGCCGAAGGCGCAGCGCGATCTGCCCGAGGTGCTCCGTCCGGCGGAGGCCACCGAACTGCTGGATGCCGTCGCGGACGAAGCGGCCGACGGTGATCCGGTGGCGGTCCGCGACCACGCCATCCTCGAGACGCTGTACGCCTCCGGCATCCGGGTGGGTGAGCTGACCGGGCTGGACCTCGACGACATCGACGCGGGCCGGCGGTTGCTCCGTGTCTACGGCAAGGGCGGGCGTGAACGCAGTGTGCCGTATGGCGTCCCTGCCGAACGTGCCTTGCGCCGGTGGATCGACGCGGCCCGTCCAGAGCTTGCCGTCGCCGCCGCGGGCCGGGCGTTGTTCGTGGGAGTCAAAGGCCGGCGCATCGGCCAGCGGGCGGTGCGTGCCATGGTGCACGCTCGGTTGCGGGCGGTTCCTCAGGCACCGGATCTCGGACCACACGGGCTGCGGCACACCGCCGCCACCCATGTGCTGGAAGGCGGCGCGGACCTACGCACCGTGCAGGAGTTGCTCGGCCACGCGTCGCTGGGCACTACCCAGGTCTACACGCACGTCTCGGTCGAGCGGCTCCGGGCCGCCTACCGGCAGGCCCACCCACGCGCCTAACCCCATGATCGTTGGCTTTTGACTACCGAATTCGGTAGTCAAAAGCCAACGATCATGGGGTTAGGGAGGGTGGTGGCAGTACGGCGATCACATCGCGGACCAGCGTCGTCGCCGGCGACTCGGGCCGGGCGGCGTGCCACCACACTGCTACCTGACGTTCGGCGTGTGCGGCGGTGACCGGCACAAGCACCAGCCCGTGGTGGTCGGTGGTGGTCATCGCCAGCCGGTTCGTGAAGCCGACGCCGAGACCGGACCGGACCAGGGCGGCCAGCGTCTGAGGCTGGTTGGTTTGGAACGCGATGTTCGGCTGGAGGCCAGCTTGCAGGAACGCCAGGTTGGTCTCGAACTGGCGCTCGCCGCTGTCCGGCTCACCGATGGTCACCAGCGGGAACCCGACAAGCCGGGCCAACGTCGTGGCCTCGTCGTCGGATAGTGGGTGCCCGTCGGGAACCACCGCCACCAGCGGCTCGGACCAGAGGCGCCGGTAGGCCAGCTGGTCGGCGCGCACCGGTGGCAGCACCGGACGGACGGCCAGATCGATGTCGCCGTCGGCCAGAAGGGTGTCCAAGGCGAGGGTGTCTCCCTCGCGGAGCACGGCGGTGACCCCTGGGGCAGCGTGCCGCAACCGCCGGACCAGCGGGGGGTACAGGAATGCCGCGGCGCTCGGGTACATCCCGACTCGCACCACGCCCCGCTTGGTGCCGCCCGTGGCGCCGGTCACCTCACCGAGGATGGCCAGCCGCGCCAGAATGTCCTCGGCGTGTGGCAGCAACGCCCGTCCCTCGGGGGTGAGGGTTGCCGGGTGCACCGAACGGTCGAACAGCGTGGCGCCGAGCACCCGTTCGAGCGCGCCGATGTGGCTGCTGATGCGTGGTTGCGACCGGTGTTGTGCTTTCGCGGCGGCCGAGAAACCACCGGCGCGCGCGACGGCGACGAAGCTGACGATCCAGTCCAGCCGGTACGGGAAGGCGTTGGCAAAGTTCACAGCGTGAACCAGTATGCCTTGCCTCGGCCCCGGCTGGTTGATCCCGTCACATGGTGGCTCGTGCGCGTCAGCAGTAAGCCTCCTTGTGGTGGCCCTGGCGACAGTAAGCCTCCTTGTGGCTGGTCCGCGTGGTGCCCTCTGACGGGTTACCGGATGAACTGGTCGACGTAGTCGGCGCCGAGGCCTACGTTCTCGTAGTGCACCCGGCACATGTCGATCTTGGTGAAGGTGTCTTCGTAGCCGATCTGGTGTCCTTCTTCGTCGACGTACACCATGGCGCCGGTGATGTTGAAGAAGGTGATCATCTCGGTGCAGTCCTCCGGCACGGCGAGCGTGTGGATCTCGCCGGGTGGTTCATAGACGAAGTGACCGGCCTCGGCCACCCACTCGTGCTCGTAGTAGTGCCAGCGTCCTTTGATCACGTAGCCGAACACGGCGCCCGGATGGCGATGCCGAGACACGATGCCAGCCGCGGTGACCTTGAGCAGATTGCACCACTGGCCGACGACGGTGTTGAACATCAACGGGCGAAACCACACGTTGGGTGCTTGCGGAACCCAGACCCGCGGGTCATCCGGCTGGGCGGCGACGGAGATCTCGTCCGGATAGTCGGCGGAGATCGCGATGTGTGGTGCGGTGGCCATGAGGACACTCCTTCGATGAGCCGTCGGTGGGTCAGGTAGCGAGGTAGCCGCCGTCGACGGGCAGGATCGCGCCGGTGATGAAGGCGGCGTCGGGGCTGGCCAAGAACGCCACGGCGCCGGCGACGTCGTGGGCCTCACCCCACCGGCCCATCGGCGTGCGTTCGACGATCCGACTGCCGGTCTGGTCGGATTCGCGCAACTCCCTGGTCAGTTCGGTGCGGATCCAGCCCGGGGCGACGGCGTTGACCCGGATGCCGGCGGCCGCCCATGCCACCGCCAGCGACTTGGTGAGTTGGGCCACGCCGCCCTTGCTGGCCGTGTAGGCGGGTACCCGTGGACCGCCGAAGTAGCTGAGCATTGATGCGACGTTGACGATGCACCCAGCGGATTCGGCCAGCAGTGGTCGAGCCGCTACACACGCCCGCATGGTGCCGACGAGGTTGACCTGGAGCACGTCGACGAAGACGTCTGGTCTGAACTCGTCGTCGCGACGGAGCACACCGGCGGCGTTGACGAGGACGTCCAGCCGGTCCTGGCCGGCGATGAGCGATTCGACCGCGCCGTCTCGGCGGATGTCCAACTCGGCCAGTTCGACGGTGCCGATGTCGGATACCGGAATCGGCCCGGCGTGAGTGTTCAGCCCAGCGGCGACGACGTCGGCACCGTCGCGGGCGAAACGCTGGGCGACGGCCGCGCCGATCCCGCCGGTACCGCCAATGACGACGACGCGCCGCGCCCCATGGAGTGGGTGCGAGCCGGGCTGATCCGCGGGTGACCGCGGGGGGCTCATCGGAGGTGTGTCAGGTGGTGAATCGGCGGTGGGCACCTGCTCGCCTCCTGGGTTGTTTCGACGTCGCTGGCGTCGTCCGCGCGTGGGGCGAGTGACATCGGCCGGGTGAGCCCCGCGGGACGACGGTGCTGGGCCCACGGCGCTGCGTGGTGAGGCGTACGACAATGCTTGGTTCGACGGCCGGCGGCCCCACGGTCGCCCACGCCCAGGACTGGAACGGGCCCGGCGGGAGCCCCCCGTCTGCCGACACTAGGCCGGTGATGGACCGCTCCCGCCGGGGCAGCAATGCCGAGTGTGGCAGCGGACCGGGGGCGGCACAGCGATCATTCGAGACCGGAATAGGACCTATCCGCCTGGCGGGACGCCGTCACGGGTTGGGGCCGGCCGGGGAACGCGCCGCCGCTTCGTCCGCGGGCAGCCAGTCCGTGGGGTTGGTGAGCCGGCCGTCGGCGTAGACCATGAAATGCAGGTGGCAGCCGGTGGACAACCCGGTGGTGCCGGCCCAGCCGATCACCTCGCCCACGTCGACCGGCTGCCCGCGCTCGACGGCGAACCGAGACAGGTGACTGTAGGACGTAGCCAGAGTGGTCGAGCCGAATGTGCCGTGGTGTATGCCCACCTGGAGACCGTAGGCGCCGCGGCTGCCCACGCTAACCACTTCACCGGCGGCCGCGGCGAGGATAGGTGTGCCGCATGGGGCCCGGAGGTCGGTGCCGTCGTGAAGTTTGCGCACGCCGGTAATGGGGTGTGTGCGCATGCCGTACGGAGAGGTGACGTAGGGGTTGCGCACCGGCCATCGTAGGCCGGTTGGCTCGGGCCGACGTGGTGGTGGAGGCGGCCGTTCGGTCAGTGTTCGCTCGCCCAGCGGCAGGAGCCGGACAGCGGGGGAGCGCACCAGCCGGAGTGGGTCGACATAACGCTCGCCGTCGATAGCGCCCCAGTGCAGGCACGCCGCCGGTGGGCAGTGACTGCCGATGGTGCTCAACGTACCGATCGGCGCTCCGGCGGCGACGTCCGTGCCCGCGTCGACGATCGCGTCGACGGGTTCGTACGTGGTGCGCAGTGTGCCGTGCCGCACGACGACGACTCCGCGGCCGGCGACCAGTCCGGCGTGTGTGACGTGTCCGGCGGCTGCGGCCCGCACCGTCGAGCCTGGGGCGGCGTGTAGGTCGACTCCGCGGTGCCCGCCGAGCCATGGCTCGTCGGGCGGGTCGAATCCACGCACGACGTCGGCGGGTCCGTCGTGGTGGCCCACGGGGTAACTCCAGCCGCCCAGGTGAGTGCTGGCCAGCGGGGTTCCTGGGGTGAGTGCGACAGCCATGACCACGGCGACGGCAGCGGCCACGATGCGCCGCCGCGAGCTGCGGTGTGGGTACCACGGCGGTTGTCGAGAGGTGCTCATGACGCATGAGCCTGACCCGCTGGAGCGGCCCTGTCAGGAGGGTCTCGAGCGAATGTGGATAACTGATCGGCGCTCGGACCCCGAACCTGTGGATAACGTACGGCCAGCCCCGGCGCCGAAGCCTGGTGCGGGCCGGCCGGGTACCCGATGTCCGCGCCGGGCGTCGCGGGCTCTCCGGGCCGGACACGCCGGGCAGTTCAATCACACACTTGTCACGAAACGGCAACGAACATGGGTGAAGGTGGGGATCGGGTGGACGGCTGTAGGGGTCGGCTCGACAGGGTCGAAAGGAGGAGAGATGGGTAAGCGACTGCTAAGAGCGGAAGCTCTAAGGCGGCGCGGCCCCGGCCGATCCTGGGCGATCACTAATGTGTCGCGGACATGAAGCTGTGGTGAGAGGGTGACGAGGGCGATGGCGCCAACACGACGACGACAACTCCGAACACTGGGTGCGCTGGCGCTCGGGCTCTCGCTGACGCTGGCGGCGTGTGGCGGCGACGACGAAGGGGTACCCATCGACGACGCCCCGGCCGACGACACCGAAGACCCCGGCGCCGCGGATGACGATCCCGACGCCGACGAAGCGCCGCGGGGCACCTTGATCGCCGCGATCTCGGGTGAGCCGGACCAGTTCGATCCCCACGCCACCTCGGCCTACGCGAGTTTCCAGGTGCTGGAGAACGTCTACGACACGCTCGTCGCGCCCGACGCGGACGGTGAGTTCCAGCCCAGTCTCGCCACTGAGTGGGACACCAGCGACGACGGCCTCACCTGGACGTTCACGCTTCGCGAGGGGGTGACCTTCCACGACGGAAGCGACTTCACCGCCGCCGACGTCGTCTATTCGTTCAACCGGATCATCGACGACGAGATGGCCAACGCCTTCCGGTTCGCTTCGGTAGACGAGATCAGCGCCGCGGACGATCACACCGTCGTCATCACCCTCACCGAGCCGACACCCGCATTGCTGGCCAACATCGGCGGCTTCAAAGGTATGTCGATCATCCCGGAGGGAGCCGCCGACGAGGTGGATCTCGCGACGGAGGCGGTGGGCACCGGTCCGTTCGAGCTCGGCACCTTGGGCGCAGGGGGGATCACCATCACCGCCTACGACGAGTACTGGGGTGGCCCCGCCTCGATCGAGGCGGTGGAGTTCCGTTACATCGGTGAGGCGACCACGGCGCTGACCGCGTTGCGCACCGGTGAGATCCACTGGACCGACAACATCCCGCCGCAGGACATCGACGGTCTTGGCGATGAATCCGGTATCGAGGTGGGGGTCTCGCCCAGCGTCGACTACTGGTACGTCGCACTCAATCAGGCCGTCGAACCATGGGACCAGATCGAGGCTCGGCAGGCGGTCGCGTTCGGGATCAACCGCCAGCAGGTGGTCGACGTCGCACAGTTCGGCGCGGCAACGGTCAACCAGACCGCCATCCCCGAAGACAGCTTCTGGTACCACGACTACACGCCGTTCGACCATGACCCCGGCCAGGCCCGTCAGCTGCTCGACGCGGCTGGCGTCGACGAGGGGCAGCCGCTCGGCCTGATGGTCGTCCAGGACACCGAGGGTGTACAGGCCGCTCAGGTGATCGAATCCAACCTCGCCGAGATCGGCATCGACGTCACCATCGAGCAGGAGCCCAGCAGTACCTGGCTGGACCGGCAGGCTGAGGGGGAGTTCGACGCGTTCATGTGGTCCTGGTTGGGCAACCTCGACCCGTTCGACTTCTACCACGCTCAGCACTACAGCGAGGGTGGCTTCAACGCCCAGGGGTACCACAACGACGAGTTGGACGGTCTGCTGGAGCAAGCCGCCGCCGAGACCGATCAGGACGCCCGGAAGGCCCTGTACGACCAAGCCGCGGAGCTGATCGCCGGTGAGGCGAGCTACATCTACCTGTACAACCCCGACGTGGTGCAGGCCTGGGCGGACGGCCTGGGCGGCTACGAGATCCGGCCCGACCGGGCGATCAACTTCGAGAACGTGACGCTGCCGGAGTGATGTCTCCGGGGCTGCGGAGCCGCCGCGGCGTGATCGTTGTCCGTCTTGGGGAGGCAGAGCCCCTCCGGACGGACGACGATCATGGTCGGGCCGTGGTGGCGGGTGCTGCCTGGGTCGGTGATCAGTGAGCGGATACGTCCTGCGCCGCCTGCTCCAAGCGGTGATCGTGCTGATCGGGGTGAGCATCCTCGTCTTCGCGATCATGCATCTGGTGCCGGGTGACCCGATCCGGCAGGCCCTCGGCACCCGCGGCACCGAAGCCACCTACCTGGCGATGCGGGAACGCGCCGGGTTGGACGACCCCCTGGTAGTGCAGTACTTCAACTGGATCGGCAACGCGTTGACCGGCGACCTCGGCGTGAGCTTCCGCAGCGGCCGGCCGGTGAGCGAGTTGATCCTGGAACGGGTTCCGGCCACGGTGTCGTTGGCGCTGGCGGCGATCGTCGTCGCCCTGCTGATCGCGATCCCGCTGGGCACGATCTCGGCGCTGCGTCCACGTTCGGTCGTCGACTGGTTCGCGACGGTGAGTAGCCAGGCGGGGCTGAGTATCCCCGACTTCTGGATGGGCATCATGTTCATCCTGATCTTCGCCGGGACACTCGGCTGGCTTCCCTCAGGCGGTTACGTCGGGCTGACCGACGATCCGGTGGAGTGGGCCCGGCACCTGATCATGCCCGCGATTACCGCTGGCGTGGCCAGCGGCTCGATCCTGACCAGATTCGTGCGCTCGTCGGTCCTGGAGGCCTTGGGTCAAGACCACGTGCGGGCCGCACGAGCCAAGGGGATGCGGGCCCGTGACGTCCTCACCTGGCATGTTCTGCGCAACGCGATGCTGCCACTGGTCACCGTCGGCGGCGTGCAGTTGGCCTACCTGCTGTCGGGGGTGGTCATCGTCGAGATCGTGTTCGCGTGGCCGGGGCTCGGACAGATGGCGCTGCAAGCCGTCGAAGGCCGCGACTACTCACTGTTGCAAGGCGCGGTGCTGCTGTTCGCCGTCATCTTCCTCGTCGTGAACCTCGTCGTCGATCTGCTCTACGCCAAACTCGACCCCCGGATCCGCTACCAGAGGGCGGGCTCATGAACGACGAGACGAGAGGCGGCGGGCCGACCGGCGCGGCCGGGCCGACCCAGCCCGGCGCAACGGACCGGCTCGGCGCAACGGACCGGCTCGACGTCGTCGGAGACAAACACCGTCCCCGATGGCAGGAGACACTCCTGCTGCTGGCGCGGAACCCGATGGCGGTAGCCGCGTCGTTGGTGCTCCTGCTGCTCGTCCTGGTAGGGGTTCTGGGCGAGTGGCTGGCTCCGTATGGGTACAACGAGCAGTTCGTTGGTGGCCAGTTGGAGTCACCATCCACCGATCACTGGTTCGGCACCGACGAGTTCGGCCGTGATGTGTTCTCCCGGGTACTGATGGGAGCCGAGGTGTCGTTGCGGGTCGGCGCGGTCGCCGTCGGGATCTCTCTGGTAGCGGGGGTGCTGATCGGCCTGTTCGCCGGGTACTTCGGCCGATGGCTCGACGACGCCCTGATGCGGTTCATGGACATGCTCTTCGCATTCCCCGCACTGTTGATGGCGATAGCCGTGCTGGCCATCCTGGGGCGCGGAGAGAACAACGCGATGATCGCCATCGGCATCGTCTACACGCCGATCTTCGCCCGCGTGACCCGGGCCAGTGTGCTCAGCGTGCGGGAGGAAGTGTTCATCCGGGCCTCCCGGGCCAGCGGCGCGGGCAGCCTACGCATCATCTTCCGGCACGTGCTGCCCAATGCCGCGCCGCCGATCATCGTCCAAACCACGATCAGCCTGGCTTTCGCGATCCTGTCCGAGGCGGCGCTAAGCTTCGTCGGCCTCGGCACCCAACCACCCAACCCGTCGTGGGGCCTCATGTTGTCCGAGGGGCGTGGGTTCGTCGAGCACGCCTGGTGGATGGCGCTGTTCCCCGGGTTGGCGATTTTCTTCGTGGTGCTGGCGTTCAACGTGCTCGGCGACGCGCTGCGGGACGTGCTCGATCCGCGGCAGCGATCGGTGCTGACCGGGAAAGGGGCCGGACGATGATGGCAGTGGGGGGCCCCGCAGCGGACCGGCCCGGTGGTGCCGGGCCGGGCAGCGCGGACGGGCCGGGCGGTGGGGCCGGGCCGGGCGGTGCGGACGGCGCCGCGGGCTCGGCAGTGTTGGCGGTGCGCGACCTGCGGGTCGCCTTCCGGACCCGGCGCGGGTTGGCCCACGTCGTCAACGGCATCTCTTACGACGTGCCGCCGGGCCGGACGTTGGCCATCGTCGGTGAGTCCGGGTCCGGAAAGAGCGTCGGCATCCTTGCACTGCTGGGTCTCTTGCCGGCCACCACTCAGGTGTGGGGGAGCGCTACCTTCGACGGAGCGGAGCTGGTCGGCCGGTCGGAGGACAAGCTGCGGCAGGTCCGAGGCGCCGGCATCGGCATGGTGTTCCAGGACCCGATGACCTCCCTCAACCCGGTGCTGACGGTCGGGCGGCAGGTCGTCGAGGCGATCCGGGCGCACCAGTCGGTGCCGAAGGCGGCCGCCCGGAGCCGAGCTGCGGAGTTGCTAGCCGAAGTCGGCATCCCCGACCCGGCATCGCGATTGGACGCCTATCCCCACGAGCTGTCCGGAGGGATGCGCCAGCGGGTCATGATCGCGGTGGCGCTGGCCGGTGAACCACGGGTTCTCATCGCCGACGAGGCCACCACCGCGCTCGACGTCACGGTGCAGGCGCAGATCCTGGAACTGATCCGGCGATTGCAGGACGAACGCGGGATGGGGGTGGTGTGGATCACCCACGATCTCGGAGTGGTGGCCGGGATCGCCGACCACGTCCTCGTCATGTACGCCGGCCGCACGGTCGAGGAAGGCAGCGCGGCCGAAATGTTCGGTGCGCCGGTGCATCCGTATACCCGCGGCCTGCTGGGTGCGATGCCCGTCGTCGACGATCCACGCACCGCACGTGAGCGGGACCCGCTGCTGACCATCCCGGGTCTTCCACCGGATCCGGTGGCGCTGCCGGCCGGGTGCGCGTTCTTCCCGCGGTGCCCGATCCGCGCCGACGAGCGGTGTGCACACGAGGTTCCGCCGTTGACCCCGGTAGCCGGTGGCCGGCGGCACTGGGCGGCGACGTTCTACTCGCCGGAGGGTGCATGATGGGCGACGACGAGACCACTGGGCCTACTGCCGCGGATCGTCCGGCCACCATGGGCGCCGATGTGCTGGTGGCGGCTTCAGGGCTGCGGGTGTACTTTCCGATCCGGTCCGGCACGCCGTTGCGGGGTGTGGTCGGGCACGTACGCGCCGTCGACGGCGTCGACCTCGAGGTTCGTCGGGGCGAAACACTCGGCTTGGTGGGAGAGTCCGGCTGCGGGAAGTCCACTTTGGGCAACGCATTGCTGCGACTCGTGGAGCCCACCGCGGGCCGGGTCGAGTTCGACGGTACGGACGTGACGTCGTTGCCGGCGAGCGAGTTGCGCTCGTTGCGGCGCCGGATGGCGATGATCTTCCAGGATCCGTACGCCTCGCTTGATCCACGTCGGACCGTGGGTGACTGCATCGGTGAGCCCTTGGCTATCCACCGGCTGCACCGCGGCCGGGCCCGGCGGGCCGCCCGGGTCGGTGAGTTGATGGAGATCGTCGGGCTCAACCCTGATCACCGGGGTCGGTACCCACACGAGTTCTCGGGCGGTCAACGTCAGCGGGTAGGGATCGCCCGCGCGCTGGCCGGCGAGCCGGACTTCATCGTCTGTGACGAGCCGATTGCTTCCCTCGACGTATCGGTGCAGGCCACGGTGCTCAACCTGCTCGTGCGGCTCCAGCGTGAGCTGGGTCTGACGTATCTGTTCGTGTCACATGACCTGGCGGCGGTCCGCCAGATCGCGGACCGGGTAGCGGTGATGTATCTGGGCCGGGTGGTGGAGGTGGGGGCAGCGTCGTCGCTGGTCAGTAAGCCGGAACACCCGTACACGGAGGCGTTGGTGTCGGCGGTGCCGGTGCCTGAGCCGGAACGTGAGCGGGAGCGTCGGCGGATCGTCCTGGCTGGCGACATCCCGAGCCCCGCCGCGCCGCCGTCGGGGTGCCGGTTCCGCACCCGGTGTCCGAAGGTGTTCGAGCCGTGCCCCGATCACGATCCTGTGCTGCAGGCCGTGGGTGGGAGTGCCAGCGTGGAGCAGTTTGCCGCGTGTCATCTGCACGGCGTCACCACCACCCCACCTCCCTCCTCCCCCTCCTCCCGGTGATCATTGGCTTTTGACTACCGGATCCGGTAGTCCAAAGCCAATGATCACCGGGAG
>NZ_JAAOEN010000004.1:0-362878 GCF_011320225.1 Phytoactinopolyspora limicola | reverse complement strand
CCCTCTTTTTTTTTTGGTTTTTTTTTTTCCCGTATGTTTTCTAAAAAAGCCAATGATCACCGGGAGGAGGGGGAGGAGGGGCGGGCGAGGTGGGGCGGTGGTGAGGGCCGGCTGGGTGTCGTACACTTGGCTGTTGGTCCAGCATGGCTGGAACAAATTCGCGTGCCCGTCACACGGTATGCCGTCGTGGTCCCCGTTCGCTCGGGGTGGCGGCGCTTCGGGCACCAGGCGCGGCAACCAGCCGGTTGTCCGCGGTCAACCACGACGATGCCCGCCGCGATGCGGGCATGAAGGAGGTAGGCGCGGCCATGGCCGTCGTCACCATGAAGCAGCTGCTCGAGAGCGGCGTGCACTTCGGACACCAGACTCGGCGCTGGAACCCGAAGATGAAGCGGTACATCTTCACCGAACGTAATGGCATCTACATCATCGACCTGCAGCAGTCGTTGTCTTACATCGACCGCGCGTTCGACTTCGTCAAGGAGACCGTCGCACACGGCGGCACCATCCTCTTCGTGGGCACCAAGAAGCAGGCTCAGGAAGCGGTCAAAGAGCAGGCGACCCGGGTCAACATGCCCTACGTCACCGAGCGCTGGCTGGGTGGCATGCTGACCAACTTCCAGACGGTCAACAAGCGGCTGCAGCGGCTCAAGGAACTCGAAGAACTCGACTTCGACGACGTCCCCGGATCCGGGCTGACCAAGAAGGAACTGCTCATGCGTAAGCGTGAGCGGGACAAACTGGAGCGCACCCTCGGTGGTGTCCGCACCATGGCCAAGGTTCCCAGCGCGGTATGGATCGTCGACACCAAGAAGGAGCACCTGGCGGTCGACGAGGCTCGCAAGCTCGGCATCCCCGTGGTGGCCATCCTCGATACCAACTGCGACCCCGACGAGGTCACCTACCCGATCCCCGGCAACGACGACGCCATCCGCGCGGTCAACCTGTTGACCCGCGTTGTCGCCGACGCCGTGGCTGACGGACTCATCGCCCGGCACGGTCAGCGTGGTGGCGACGACGCCAGCGCCGACGTCGCCGTGGACGAGCCGTTGGCCGAGTGGGAGAAGGAGCTGCTGGTCGGCTCCGAGGAGAGCACGCCCGTCGCCGCTGAGAGCCCGGCACCCGAGGCGACGACGGCCGACACCCCGGCGCCTGAAGCGGCCGTGGCCGACACCCCGGCGCCTGAAGCGGCCGTGGCCGACACCCCGGCGTCTGAAGCGACCGACGCGACTGAGCCGCCCGTGGCCGACACCCCGGCGCCCGAAGCCGCTGTCGAGTCTGCTGACCTGGCCGAGGCCAACAGCTCGCAGGTTTAAAGCAGCCCGGTACATGGGGGCGGCGCAGCCCAGCCGTTCCCCGTAGGCCGGGGCCTCTTAAGAGGTCGCGCTCGGCATACGGCAGCGGCTCCCGGTGATCAGGGGAGCCGCTGCCGTCGCACGTGAATAGCGACACCACGGGCGGCCCACGTGGCGCCGTCCACCACAGCCGAATCACATCCCATGATCACGGAGAGAGAAGCACAGAGATGCCGAACTTCACAGCCGCGGACGTCAAGAAGCTCCGCGATGCCACAGGTGCGGGCATGATGGACGCCAAGAAGGCCCTTGAGGAGAGCGACGGTGACTTCGACGGTGCCGTCGAGGTACTGCGCATCAAGGGCGCGGCGAAGGCCGCGAAGCGCAGCGCCGAGCGCACCACCGCCAACGGCCTCGTCGCCGCCGAAGGCACCGCAATGATCGAATTGGCTTGCGAGACCGACTTCGTCGCGAAGAACGCCGACTTCCAGAAGCTGGCCGCCGACATCGTCGCGGTCGCCGCGGCGAACAAGCCGGCTGACCTCGAAGCCCTCTCGGCCGCCACGCTGCCGGACGGGCGCACGGTGGGGGACACCGTCGCGTCGGCCGCGGCCGTCATCGGTGAGAAGCTCGAAATCCGCCAGCTGGCCGCGTTCGACGGCGAGGTCGCCGTGTATCTCCACCGTCGCTCGGCGGATCTGCCGCCGCAGGTGGGTGTGCTCGTCGAGTACACCGGCTCCGACGCCGGAGCGGCCCGCGACGCCGCGATGCAGGTCGCCGCGATGCGCCCGGTGTACGTGACCCGCGACGAGGTGCCCGAGGACGTCGTCTCGAACGAGCGGCGCATCGCCGAGGCCACGGCTCGTGAAGAAGGCAAGCCGGAGCAGGCCCTGCCGAAGATCGTGGAGGGCCGGGTCAACGGGTTCTTCAAGGACAACGTCCTGGTCGAGCAGCCGTCGGTGAAGGACTCGAAGAAGACCGTCGGAGCCACACTCGACGCGGCGGGTGTGACGGTCACCCGTTTCGTGCGCTTCGAGGTTGGCGCCTGATCGCGCTAGCCAACATATCTGGCACGGACTGGCGTGGTCGTCGCCGTCGTCGCCCGTCGCACCTCCGTTAAGGTGGCGGGTAGGGCGGTGACGATCACGCGAGTGACGGCACGTGACGCAGCAGGAGGCTGACCCCATGGCGGAGCAGACGGTGGAGCAGGTGTCAGCCCGGTCCAGGGACGGCGCGACGAACGACGACGGTCCGCCGCGTGGCCGGCGGGTCCTACTGAAACTCTCCGGCGAGGTGTTCGGCGGCGGCAAGGTCGGAGTAGACCCCGAAGTCGTCAAGCAGATCGCGGCGCAGATCGCTGGAGTACTCAGCGAGGGTGTACAAGTCGCCGTCGTCGTGGGTGGCGGAAACTTCTTCCGGGGTGCTGAGCTGCAGAACAACGGCATGGACCGAGCCCGTGGAGACTACATGGGCATGCTTGGCACGGTCATGAACTGCCTGGCTCTCCAAGACTTCCTCGAGCAACGTGGCGTCGACACCCGGGTTCAGACCGCCATCACCATGGGGCAGGTCGCCGAACCGTATATTCCACGCCGGGCGGCGCGGCACCTGGAGAAGGGCCGGGTCGTGATCTTCGGTGCCGGCGCCGGTATGCCGTACTTCACCACCGACACGGTGGCCGCGCAGCGTGCCCTGGAGATCGGCTGTGACCGATTGCTCATGGCCAAGAGCGGCGTCGACGGTGTGTATGAGGCAGATCCGCGAGAGGATCCCACCGCCCGCAAGTACCTGAGCATCACGTATCGCGACGTGTTGCGCCGGCGGCTGGCGGTGGCCGATCCCGCGGCGTTCAGTCTGTGCGCGGACAACAAACTACCCATCGTGGTGTTCGGCCTCGGTGAGGATCACGGTATCGCCCGTGCCATCCGTGGTGAGTCGATCGGTACCATCGTCGCAGCAGGGGTCGAGACCACGTTGGCCGACACTCCAGAAACCGGCCCGGTCCTCGACAGTTAGCAGCGTCATAGGGGACACTTCGATCTCTTGACGCAAGCGTCGGGGGGCGCTACTAGGCAAAGGAGCAACGGTGATCGAGGAAACACTCTTCGAGGCCGAAGAGAAGATGGAGAAAGCGGTATCGGTCGGCAAGGAGGATTTCTCCTCGATCCGCACGGGACGTGCCCACCCGTCCCTGTTCAACAAGATCGTTGTCGACTACTACGGGGCGCCCACGCCGCTCAACCAGGTGGCGTCGTTCCATGTCGCCGATGCCCGGATGATCACCGTGCATCCGTATGACAAGAGCGCGATGGGTGCGGTGGAGCGTGCCATCCGCGACTCCGACCTGGGGGTCAACCCCGCCAACGACGGCCAGATCATCCGGGTGGTCCTCCCACAGCTGACGGAAGAGCGGCGCAAGGAGTACATCCGGCTGGCCCGGGAGAAGGCCGAGGGGATCAAGGTGGCCATCCGCAACATCCGCCGGCACGCGAAGGAAACGCTGGAGAAGCTGGTCCACGACAGCGAGGTCGGCGAAGACGATGCGGGTCGAGCGGAGAAGCAGTTGGAGGCGTTGACGAAGAACTACGTCGACCAGGTCGACGAGTTGCTCAAGCACAAAGAAGCCGAGCTGCTCGAGGTCTAGGTTCGGTGGCGGGCTTGGTGATGACGGGGACGCCGAACGGCTCCAACGAGGGGCCGGAGGAGCTCGCGCCCGGGGGGACACCTCCGGGACGGGCCGGCCGAGACTTACGCGCGGCCACCGCGGTGGGTCTCGGTTTGGCCCTCGTGGCGTTGAGCACCCTCTTCTTGTTCCGGCCGGCGTTCGCCGGCTTGGTCATCGCCGTCATGGTGGTGGCCGTCTGGGAGCTGGCGCAGGCGCTGCAGACCCGCGGCATCGCCGTTCCGTTGGTGCCGGTGTTGCTCGGCACCGTCTTGATGCTTGTTGGTGCGTTCGTGGCCGGATCATCGCCGCTGGTGGTGGGTCTGGGGCTGACGGTGGCCGCGATCTGCGTCTGGCGTCTGGGCGACCCCGCGGTGGGTTATGTCCGCGATGTCAGCGCGGGTGTGTTCACCGTCGCGTACGTGCCGTTCTTGGCCGGTTTCGCGATGCTGATGGCTCGTGCCGACGACGGCCACTGGCAGGTGTTCGCGTTGTTGGCCATCGTGGTGGCGTCGGACACTGGTGGCTACTTCACCGGCGTCCTGATCGGCAAACACCCGATGGCGCGCAGCGTGAGCCCGAAGAAGACCTGGGAGGGCTTCAGCGGGTCGTTGCTGCTTGGTGTGGGCGCCGGCGTAGCGATCGCCATGCTGGCGTTCGACGCACCGTGGTGGGCCGGGGTGCTCCTCGGGGTCGTGGGCGTGATCGGTGCGACGGTCGGCGACTTGGGCGAGTCGATGATCAAGCGCGATCTTGGCGTGAAGGACATGAGTTCGTTGTTGCCCGGCCACGGCGGCGTGATGGACCGGTTGGACTCGCTACTTCCCTCCGCCCCGCTGATCTGGATCGTCCTCACCTACGTCGTCACCTAACCCCAGTTGTGCACCTGATCTCCGTTTTGTCACCTGATCTTTTCGCTAGGCGCGATCAGATGCACTACTGTGGCGACGCTGCTGGTCGCCGCCTGGTTGCGTCGTCTGAACGCGTCTCACGATGCGGTCCCGAAACGATCAGGTGCGCTACTCGACACATGCGGCCGGTTAGGTCATCTGACGCTTCTAGACCGCGTTCGTCGTGCCCGTCGGCTTCGTTGTGGTTTGTGGCAACACCCACCCTCAGCGCTGGCCGCAACAAGCTTCCTTACGGCGCGCTGCCGCGTGCAGCAAGGCTCCTTGTTGTTGCCCTGGTGACAATAAGCGTCCTTGTGCCCGGGGCGGGGCCGCAGTAAGCCTCCTTGTTGTGGCCCGGACAGCCAACACGGTTCCCTTGCGGTGAGGGCCGTGCCGCCCCTGCCGCGCACTCCGCTACCGCCAGATGGCGTTGAAGCCCGAATCCGGCTCTTAACGCCATCTAGCGGTAGCGCAGTGCGCGATGGCGCACCGGGAGAGCGCCCCCACCCCTGCGGTGTAGCAAACGGGCCGGCCGCGGTACATGTCGCACAGCCCAACGTCCGTCGTCGCCTGACGGCAATCCCAGCCAGCACCACCAATCCCCACACTCACGGATCGTCCGGGGCGGTCAACGCGATGTGTTGGCGGCGCACGCCGAACACCGGAGCGTGGGAGAATTGGCGACGTTATGACTTCAGCCAACATACGTCCAGGCCGTGACACGGCCGTGGGCGACGACGACCTCACCGCGGCGTCGGTGGCGAGCCCGCCCGGCTCTCCGGGGCCACCCGCGCCGGGCACGCTGCAGCTGACCCCCGCCCGGCGGGGTAAGCCGCCACGCCATCTTGCCGACCTCGATGTCGATGGGCGCCGGCAAGCCGTCGTCGACTACGGAGAGCAGCCTTTCCGCGCCGACCAGCTGTCCCGCCACTACTTCGGCCGGTTCACCAGCGATCCGCAGCAGATGACGGACGTGCCGGCGGCGATCCGAGACGATCTGGTGGCGACGATGCTGCCGCCGTTGATCAGTCCGGTGCGGCATCTCGAGACCGATGACGGCACCACCCGCAAAACCCTGTGGAGGCTGTTCGACGGCGCGTTGGTGGAGAGTGTGCTGATGCGCTACAGCGGCAGCCGTGAGCGCACCACGGTGTGCGTGTCTAGTCAAGCTGGTTGTGGGATGAACTGCCCGTTCTGCGCCACCGGGCAACAGGGCCTCACCCGGAACATGTCGGCCGCGGAGATCGTGGAGCAAGTGGTCGCGAGCGCCGGAATGATGGCCGCGGGTGAGATCCCGGGCGGAGCCGGGCGGATCACCAACGTGGTGTTTATGGGTATGGGCGAACCGATGGCGAACTACAAGGCGGTGGTGGCCGCCACTCGCCGGCTCACCGATCCGGTGCCGTCCGGGCTCGGCATCGGCCAGCGCGGCGTCACCGTCTCGACGGTGGGTCTGGTGCCGGCCATCAACAAGTTGGCGGACGAAGAGCTGTCGGTGACGTTGGCGTTGTCGTTGCACGCTCCCGATGACGAGCTGCGGGACGAGCTTGTACCGATCAACACGCGGTGGAAGGTCGCCGAGGCACTCGACGCTGCCCGTCGCTACTTCGACCGGACCGGCCGGCGGGTATCCATCGAATACGCGCTGATCAGAGACATCAACGATCACGCCTGGCGGGCGGAGTTGTTAGGGCAGTTGTTGACCGAGCGCGGCCGTGGCTGGGTGCACGTGAACCCGATTCCGCTCAACCCGACACCTGGCTCCAAATGGACGGCGTCGGACCCGGCGGTGGAGCGCAAGTTCGTCCAGGTGCTTGAGAGCTTCGGGCTACCTGTTACGGTACGGGATACGCGAGGACGTGAGATCGACGGGGCTTGTGGTCAGCTTGCGACGTCGGGTACATAGCGGCGGGGGCCGTGACTCGATGGCGGGATGTCTGACCACAAGTGAGTGGTGCGTTTAGACTACGTTCTGCTTGGAGTAGCCGGTCACGGGGGAACTGGCTTTCGCAGTGGACGCGATCATTGGCGTGCACTGCCGAAGGCCTGTCCCGAGTGGCCGGCTGTTCTCGTTCCGGAGGAGTGTGACGATGCCGTGGCTGTGAGTCGCGAACCTGAGTTCCGTACTGTGCGGATGCGTGAGGGTTATGACCTCGACGCAGTCGATGATTTCGTGGACCAGGTCATCGATGCCCTCGACGGCAGATCGGCGGGCAAAGGCATCACGCCAGAGCGGATCGAGGCCGAAGAGTTCAAGGTCGTACGGATGCGTGAAGGCTATTCCATGGACGACGTGGATGATTGGCTGGACGCGGCGGCGGCCGAACTCCGCAAAATTCGGCAGGCGGCCCAGCAGGCGCCACAGCAGCCGCCCCCACAACAGCCGGCCCCGCAGCATCATCAGTACGGTCCAGCGGTGCAGCACACCGCTCAGATGCAGCGTGCCGCCGAGCCTGGGTGGGGTATGGCCGAGCCGCCGGTGCATCCGGCGGCGCCGGCGGTGCCGCCGGTGACACCCGGCGTGCCCCCGGCGGTGTATCCGCCGCCAGCTGCCCCCGCTCCGTACACCGGGTTCGGTGAGTCGGCCACCGATGCCGATCCGCTGACCGACTCCGCGGTCAACGAGCTGGATCCAGCGCTGCGGGCGCTTGATCCGTCGTACAGTCCGCCCGGGCAGCATGTGCCGCAACAGCCGCCCACGGCGGCTTATGACTCCACCACGGACGATCCCTCCTTGTCGGACGTCCAAACTCCGTCCACCGGGTTGCATCATGTCGAGATCTGGACCCGTGACATCGAGCAGGCCACCCGGTCCTTCGGCTGGTTGTTCGAGCGGTTGGGCTGGACATTGTTCCAGGTGTGGGACAACGGCCGCTCGTGGCAGTCGCCCGGTGGTGGCCCGTATGTGGTGATCGAGCAGTCGCCGGATCTGGTGTGGACGGCTTACGACCGCAAGGCGCCAGGTTTGAACCACCTTGCGCTCGCGGTGCCGGAGCGGTGGATGGTCGACCGGATCGTGTCGGAAGCGCCGACGTATGGGTGGCGGTTGATGTTCTCCGACCGGCACCCCTATGCCGGCGGGCCACACCACTATGCGGCCTACTTCGAGAACGAGGAAGGTTTCGAGGTCGAGGTCGCCACGCCGTGACTCCAGTGTCACGGACCGGCGGTCCGTGCGGCTGAGTTGTGGCGCCCAGCCACCGGCGCGACAATTCTTTCCGTCGCTGCCTCTATTCAAGGGAATTCCGTTCGCGTACGGTAGCGAATCGTGAAGTTCCTGATCTCAGCTGACATGGAAGGTGCGACGGGCGTCACCTGGCCGGCCGACGTAGAGCCGGGTAACCCGGCCTGGCAGCGCTGTCGGCCGATGTTCACCTCCGATGTGAACGCCGCGGTCGCTGGGCTCTTCGACGGCGGTGCCCGCGAGGTCGTGGTGAACGAGGCCCACGCCACCATGCGCAACCTCCTGGTGGAGGAGCTGGACGAGCGAGCGGAGATGATCACCGGTCGGCATAAGGCGCTCACCATGGTTGAGGGTGTGCAGACCGGCGACGTCGATGGTGTGGTCTTCCTCGGCTATCACGCTGGCGCGGGCACCGAGGGCGTGCTCGCGCACACCTACCTGGCCAACTCCATTACCGGGGTCTGGCTCGACGGCGAGCCGGCCAGCGAGGGCCGGCTGAACGCGTTGGTCACGGCCGAGTACGGGGCCCCGGTGGTGCTCGTCACCGGCGACGATCGCGCATGCACTGATGCGGCGTCGTACGCTCCCCACGCCAAGACCGTCGCGGTGAAGGACTATGTCTCGCGGTATGCCGCCCGGTGCCGACCACCGGCACGCACCTACGCCGATATCGCGGCCGCGGCCAAGGAAGCCACCACTCTTGCCGGCCACCAGCCGTCGCTCCGGGCCGCCGGGCCGTTCGAGGTGGAGGTGGAGGTCGACGCGACCCAACTGGCCGACTTCGCCGCGATGGTGCCCACCGTGCAACGGGTCGCACCGCGGCGGGTGCGCTACACGTCGTCGTCGGCGTTCGACATGATCCGGTGTTTCAAGGCCGTCACCACGCTGATCTCCAACGCGATAGAACAGGACTATGGCTGAACTCGATGTCGCCGAGCTGGCGTCCGACCTGATCCGCATCGACACCACGAACCGCGGTGGTGGAGACTGTCGCGAGCGGCCGGCCGCCGAATACGTCGCGGAGCGCCTGGGCGAGGTAGGTATCGAGGTGAGGCTCCTCGAGTCGGCGCCGGGGCGCACCAACGCGGTGGCGCGTATCGCCGGATCCGATCCCGACCGACCGGGTCTGCTGGTCCACGGCCACCTCGACGTCGTCCCGGCCGACCCTGCCGGGTGGAGTGTGCACCCGTTCTCCGGTGAGATCCGCGATGGCGTGCTCTGGGGCCGTGGTGCGGTCGATATGAAGAACATGGTGGCCATGACCTTGAGTGTGGTGCGCTCGTGGGCCCAGGCTGGGCACCGGCCGCGCCGCGACATCGTCCTGGCGTTCACCGCCGACGAGGAAGACACCGGAAGATACGGCGCTGGGTACCTGGCCGACGGACACCCGGACCTGTTCGAGGGGTGTACCGAAGGGATCAGCGAGTCCGGTGGCTACACGTTTCATGTCGACGGTCGCCGCCTCTATCCGATCGGAGCGGCCGAGCGCGGCACCGCTTGGCTGACGTTGACCGCCCGCGGCACCGCCGGGCACGGCTCGAAGCCCAACCGTGACAACGCGGTGGCGGCGCTGGCCGATGCCGTCCACCGGATTGCCGGCTACCAGTGGCCGGTGCGGCTCACCCCGACGGTGCGGGCGGCGTTGACACGGATGGGGGAGGCATTGGGGGTCGAGGTCGACACGGACCGGCCCGATCTCGACGTCGACGCCGTGCTGGAGCAGCTCGGCCCGGCCCGACGGCTGGTGGAGTCGACGGTGCGCAATAGCGCCAACCCCACCATGTTGAGCGCTGGATACAAGGTCAACGTCATACCGGGTGAGGCCACGGGCCAGGTTGACGGCCGGGTGCTGCCCGGCACCGAGGAGGAGTTCGAGAAGACCATCACCGAACTCGTCGGGCCCCGCGTCGATTGGCAGTACTATCACCGCGAGGTGCCGCTGTCGGCACCGGTGGACTCACCCACGTTCGCCTCGATGTCCGCTGCGTTGCGGGCGGAGGACCCGGACGCACATGTGGTTCCTTACTGCATGGGTGGCGGTACCGACGCCAAGCAGTTCTCCCGCTTGGGCATCCTCGGATACGGGTTCGCGCCCCTGAAGCTACCCCCGGAGTTCGACTACGGGGCACTGTTCCATGGTGTGGACGAGCGGGTGCCGGTGTCCGCACTCGAGTTCGGCGTGCGAGTGTTGGACCGGTTCCTGACCGACGTGGCATGATGCCGGATCGACGCCCGGGCACGACACACGAAGGTCGGCACGCAACACCTGAGACGATCACTACATCCGGGCGCGCTGTGTCGCGTGACCTCGGGCGGCGTCGATGATACGGTGACGTGCCTGCCGCTGAAGCGCCGGGGCGGGCCTGCCTCGACAACCCGACGACAGATTCCAGGATGAGCCAATGAACCTGCAACCGTTGACCCGGCCGCGGAGACTGGCGGCGGGAGACCGTGTGGTCGTGGTAGCACCCAGTGGCCCCGTGCCGAAAGATCGGCTGGACACCGGCTGCGAGATCCTGCGTGGCTGGGGTCTGGACGTGCAGGTGGCGCCGCACGTGACCGACCGGCACGACCAATTCGAGTATCTGGCCGGCAGTGACGCCCATCGCGCCGCTGACCTGCAAGAGGCCTGGTGTGATCCCCGGGTCGCGGGGATCTTCTGTGCCCGCGGCGGGTACGGTGCCCAACGCATGATCGATCTGCTCGACTGGGACACGATGGCCCAGGCCGAACCCAAGGTCTTCGCCGGATACAGCGACATCACGGCGTTACATGAGGCGTTCGCCAATTGCCTCGGGGTGGCCACCCTGCACGCGCCCATGGTGGCGGCGTCGTCGTTCTTGACCGACCCCGGCACCGCCGAGCACCTGCGCCGCACCCTGTTCGAGCCGGAGTCGGTGCAGACCATCACGGGTCGGCAGGCCGTCACCATCAGCCCGGGAGCCGGCGAACCGGTGTCCGGGGTCACCCTCGGCGGCTGCATCAGTTTGCTGGCCGCGGAGCTGGCCACGCCGACGGGCCGGCCGAACGTGACCGGTGGCATCTTGCTCATCGAAGAGGTGGGTGAAGACACCTACCGCATCGACCGGTACATCACGCACATGCTGCGCACCGGCTGGTTGGACGGCGTGGCGGCGGTGGTGCTGGGCTCGGTGGAAGAGGGAGACGGCGGTCCGGTCGAGGAGTTGCTGGCGGATCGGTTCGGGCACTTCGACATACCAATCGTGGGACGGTTTGGGTTCGGGCATGGAGCCGCTACCTTGACTATGCCGCTGGGTGTGGCTGCCACTCTTGACGCTGACCGGGCGGTCTTGACATTGGATGCACCGGCGCTGGTGTGACGCGGGCCGCCCGCTGGTGTGACGCGGGCCGCCCCGCTGGTGTGACGCGGGCCGCCCGCTGGTGTGACGCGGGCCGCCCCGCTGGTGTGATCCTGCGGCCCCGTTAGGTCCGTCACAACGGTGGGTGTCGCCGGGCAACCACGGTGCGTTCACCGCGATGACGGCTGGGTCGCCGATGTCTACGGCCGGTGATACCTGGGTATGACGTATCTCATATGAGCGAGACGGCCGGCTGGGGATAACCTTGATCACCAGCCGACGCCACCAAAGGTGGTCAACCAAGGGTGGAGTCATGAGCGTCAGCCGTCACACGGCGGTGACGGGCGTGCGTCGGCTTCGAGCGCGGGACCGGCCCAATCCCCCTGGGGCCGGTCCCGCGGCACTCTCTCCCCTTGCCCCCTTTACCCGGTGATCATTGGCTTTTGACTACCGAATTCGGTAGTCAAAAGCCAATGATCACCGGGGGAGGGCGGCGGAGAACGGGAACGGCATGGTGAGCGGGCCAGCGGCCGGCAGGCCGAGCAGGGCAGCGAGGGTCGTCCACTGCCCCCATGGCCGCAACGAGACGGAGGCGGCCGCCGGCGACTGACTCGAGTCGGCCGGGCGCAGCCGCTCCAGCAACGGGATCCGGGGGTAAGGACGTACGTCGGCGAGGTCGTCACGAGACGGTAGGCCGCCCCGGGCGCGGGCGATGCGCACCGCCGTCGCCAGGCCCCCGAGTTCGTCCACCAAGCCGTTGCGGTGGGCGTCGGCCCCCGTCCAGATCCGGCCGCGGGCTACCTCGTGGACCTGCGCCTGGGTCATGCCGCGATCTTCGGCCACCTTGGTGGTGAAGTCCGCGTACACGTCGTCCAGCCATTGGTTCACGATGTCCCATTGGTCATCGGTGAACGGCGCGTCCGGGGTGAACATACCGGCGTGGTCGCCGACCTTGACGGCGTCGGTGTGTATGCCAATACGGCTCAGGAGATCTTTGGTGACCAACTTGCCGGCCAGGACGCCGATGGAGCCGGTGATGGTGGCCGGGGCGGCGACGATGACGTCAGCACCCATGGTGACGAAGTAGCCGCCCGAGCCCGCCACCGCGCCCATGGAAGCGATGACGGGTTTGGTCCGCCGGGCCAGGTGAACCTCGCGGCGAATGGTGTCGGAGGCGACGTACGAGCCGCCGGGGCTGTCGACGCGGAACACGATCGCCTTGACCGAGGTGTCGCGGGTGGCCGCTCGTAGGTGTCCGCTGACGGTGTCCGCGCCCATGGTGCTCTCGGTGAACGGCCCGGCGGAGCTTCTCCCGACGGTGACGGCGCCGCGCCCGTGGATGACGGCGATGGTGCCGCGTTGACGTTGGATGGGGGCCAGTAGGGCCTGGTTCTTGGTGTGTCCGTGGTTGTAACGCCCGACGTAGCGCAGCCGCATCCGGCCACCGGCGCGCCGGGTGAGCGACGTATAGACCTCGTCGCGGTAGCCGATGTGATCGACGAGCCCGGCGTCGAGCGCTGCCTGGGCGCTGAGTGGACCTGCGTCGATGAGCTCGCGGATCTGGTCGGTGGTCAGACTCCGGCCATCGGCGATGCCCTCGACGACCTGTTCGGCGGTGGACTCGACGATGCGGCCGAGGGCCTCTCGGTGAGCGTCGCTGAACTCGGACCGGGTGAACATGTCGGCGGCGTTCTTGTACTCGTGCCGCTGGCTGACGTTGGGCTGCATCCCGAGACGGTCCAATGCCTCGCGCAGGAACACGGCGCGGGCGTTGAGCCCGGTGAGGCCGACGGTGCCGGATGGTTGTAACCAGATGTCGTCGAAGGCGGTGGCGAGGTAGTAGCCAATGGTGCCCGGTGCGAGTTCGCCGAAGCTCTGCGCCCAGGCGACGGCTGGTTTGCCGGCCCGACGGAACGTGCGGACGGCGTCGCGAAGCTCCTGGATGACCGTTGCCGGTTGGGAGCCGCCGTCGCACTGCGCGACCAGACCCGCGACGTCGGGGTCGGTGGCCGCACGGCGTAGACCCTCGATGACGTCGGTGAGGTGGGTGCGGTGCCGGGCTCGGAACGCCGAGAGCGGATCCTGCGGCGGCGCGGTGGTGAGCGGAGTGTGGAGTTCGAGCTCGAGCACGAGCGGCGCGGCGGACATGCGCCCCAGAGTACGCCGCGCTGGTAGGCAGCGGCCACGTGTCTGTGCGCCGTGATGAAAGTCACTTGCAATGTGCCCATGGGGCAACTTTGCGGCCTGTGCATTCTGCAAGTCACTGTCAGTTTTGTGTTATCGTCGCATCGTGCACATACCACCGGGACTACGCGAGCGGAAGAAGGCGGCGACCCGTCGGGCCTTGGCTGAGGCCGCGCTGGAGTTGGCCATGACCCATGGCATGGCCAACGTCACCGCGGAGGCCATTGCCGACGCCGTCGACGTCTCCCCGCGTACGTTCCACAACTACTTCTCTAGCAAGGAGGAGGCGATTGTCAGCCTGGTCGGAGATAGCGCGGCCCAGCTGATACGGGGGTTTCGCCAACGGCCGGCGGAGGAGCCGGTATGGGTGGCCCTGGAAAATGCCACCGTCGAGGTCGCCGCCAAGTCTGGGGCGGGAAACGATCCGAAGACTGTGCAGCAGTTGATCTTCATCCGGGAGAACGTGCCGGTGTTGGCGCACGAACTGGCCATGATGAAGGAGACGGTGGACGAGCTGGCCCGCATTGTCGCTGAGCGAACCGGTACCGACCCACACAGCGACCTTTACCCGAACCTTCAGGCGGCTGCCGCGATGCTGGGTACGCGTTCGGCCGTAGACATCTGGCTGGCCGATCCAGCACGTACCGATCTCGTCCAGCTCATCAGGCAGGCTTTCGAGCAGATGCGTACCGGCCTACCGCAGCCTGCCTCCCAGAACGGAACGGACGAGGACGTCCACCCGTAGCACCCCAAGTGCCAAAGTGCCGCCCGGCGCGTTGGTGTGACTATCGAGCTTCTCAGGTTGCTCACAGCGGCCACGTGCTGTTGTTGGGTGGCTTCAGTGTGAATTGAGCGGAGTATTTCAGTGGCAACGTTTCTTTACCGGCTAGGCCGGTTCGCCTATCGCAGCCGACGGCTCGTCGGCCTGATATGGCTAGCAATCGTGGTGGGTATCGGCACCGCTGCCGCTACCCTGTCCGGACCTACATCGGACTCGTTCTCCATCCCGGGAACCGAGTCTCAGGAAGCATTCGACCTCCTTGACGAGCGATTCCCAGGTGCGTCGATGGATGGTGCGGAGGCCCGGCTCGTGTTCGTCGCCCCTGATGGGGAGACCATGGACGATCCGGCGAACGTCGCTACCGTCGAGCAAGTCCTCGGCGAAATAGAGGCCGGCCCGCAGGTGGCAAGTGTCCTCAACCCGTTCGACATCGACCTGGTCTCCGAAGACCGCAGTACGGCCCTGGCGCAGGTGAGCTACGCGGTCGACTTCTTCGAACTCGACGAGGCGACCCGCGAAGTGTTGTTCGAAGCCGTCGACACCGGCCGGGATGCCGGGTTGACCGTGGAGGCCGGCGGGGAGGCCACCGTAGAGGAGGACTTCGAGGGCGGCTCGGAGATGGTCGGCATCCTCATCGCCGCCGTCGTCCTCATCATCACGTTCGGCTCTCTGGCCGCGGCTGGTATGCCGCTGATCACCGGTATCACCGGCGTCATGGTCGGGATCATGGGTATCACGGCTGCCACCGGATTCATGGAGATCGGCGAGACGACACCCATCCTGGCGATGATGCTGGGACTCGCGGTGGGTATCGACTACGCGCTGTTCATCGTGTCGCGGTACCGGCATGAGTTGATGACCGGAAAGCCTGGTGACGAGGCCGCCGGCCGGGCGATCGGCACCGCCGGATCGGCCGTGGTGTTCGCCGGACTCACCGTCATGATCGCGCTGGTGGGGCTCATCGTCGTCAACATCCCGATGCTGACCGAGATGGGTCTGGCAGCTGCGCTCACCGTAGGTATCGCGGTGCTTGTGGCGCTCACCCTGCTCCCGGCGTTGCTCGGGTTCGCCGGCGACCGCGTGCTTCGGTGGCGGTTCCCGGGTCTTAAGATCCGCGACGTGGAGGACGACGCGGGCAAACCCACCCTGGGTCGGCGCTACATCGGTGTGATCACCCGCCGGCCGATCGCGGTGCTGACGCTCGTCGTCCTCGGCTTGGGTGTGCTGGCGCTGCCGGCCACCAGCTTGCGGCTCGGACTGCCCGACGACGGCAACATGCCGATGGAGACCACGCAGCGTAAGGCGTACGACCTCGTCGCCGACGGCTTCGGCCCGGGGTACAACGGCCAGTTGATCGTCGTGGTCGACGGCGCCGAAAGCCAGAACCCACAGGGTGTAGCGGCGCAGGTGGCCGAGGCGCTCAACGGGACCGACGGAGTTGCGTTCGCCGCGGAGCCGGAGTTCAACGACGCGGGTGACACCGCGGTCATCGGCGTGGTGCCTACCACCGGACCGGCGAGCGAAGAGACCGAAGACCTCGTGCAGGCGTTGCGAGCGGACCTGCGGGAGATCGCCGAACAAGGCGGCGCAGCGCTGGTGGTTACCGGGGGCACCGCCGTGTTCATCGACTTCACGGACAAGATGGGCGACGCGATGCTGCCCTACTTGTCGGTGGTCGTCGGGCTGTCGATCATCCTGCTGATGCTGGTCTTCCGCTCGGTGATCGTGCCGCTGAAGGCGGCTATCGGCTTCTTGCTGACGATGGCCGCGACCTTCGGCACCATCGTCGCCGTCTTCCAGTGGGGGTGGCTGAAGGACATCTTCGGTGTGGAGCAGACCGGGCCGATCATCAGCATGTTGCCGATCTTCCTCATCGGTGTGATCTTCGGGCTGGCGATGGATTACCAGGTCTTCCTGGTCACCCGGATGCGCGAGGAGTACGTCCACGGAAGAAACGCCATCGATGCGGTCACCGTCGGCTACCGGCACGGCTCTCGGGTGGTCGCCGCAGCGGCGTTGATCATGATCAGTGTGTTCTTCGGCTTCGTCCTCGGTGACGACGACATCATCACCCAGATCGGAGTGGCATTGGCCGCTGCCATCGCGTTCGACGCGTTCGTGGTGCGGATGACGCTTGTCCCGGCCGTGCTCACCCTCGTCGGTAGCAAGGCGTGGTGGTTGCCGAAGTGGCTGGACCGCGTGTTGCCCAACGTCGATGTCGAAGGTGAGAAGCTGGCCCGCTACCTTGAGGAGCGGGACCGGCAGGAGCAGGCGACGAAGGAGCCCGCAGCGGTCAGCCACTGACCGGGGTAATCAACCACTGCCCACGTGATCAACCACTGCCCACGTGATCGTTAGCGGATTTCCGCCTCTTCCCCCAGTGATCGAAGCCAGGATCGGGTCGCTATAGCGACATGAACCCGGCAACGATCACCGGGGTGGAGGGCGGAAATCCGCTAACGATCACTGGGTATGTGGGGGGTGGTGACGTGGGGGGTGGTGACGTGGGGGGGCTTAGGCGGGGGATGGTGACGTGGGAGTCGTTGAGGTCGGGATGTGGGCGGCTACGTAGTGGCACGCCGCCTGCCGCTGGTCCGATGTGATCAGCGCCGGCAGGTCCTCCGTTCGGCACTGATCCGCGACGCCGGCCTCGGCGGCTGACCCACCGGCCAGCACATGACAACGGGGGTGGAACCGGCAGCCGCGCGGCACCTGGGTGGCGTCCGGTGGTTCGCCGGCCAGCACGATCGACTCGGTGATCGTCGAGTTCGGCAGCACGGAGACCAACGCTCGTGTGTAGGGGTGCCGCGGGTCGATGAGCACCTCGTCGACCGGGCCGTCCTCTACCACCCGTCCCAAATACATGACGGCGATCCGGTCGGCGATGTTCCACGCCAGGCCCAGGTCATGGGTGACGACGATGGCAGCCAGGCCTAGCTCGTCGCGCAGCCGCAGGAGCAACGCCAGGATCTCACCACGCACGGACGCGTCCAGCGAGGCGACCGGCTCGTCGGCGATGATCACCTGGGGGTCGAGGACCAGCGCCCCGGCGATCACCACCCGCTGCCGCTGCCCGCCCGACAGTTCATGCGGGTAGGCCAGGAAGAACTTCTCCGGTGGGCGCAACCCGGCTCGCGACAACGCCGCCGCCACCCGATCGCGCTCGTTGTCGTGGATGCCATGGATACGCAACCCCTCGGCCACCGCGTCGTACACCGTATGCCGGGGGTTGAGCGCCCCGGTGGGGTCTTGGAGCACCAGCTGGACCGCCCGCCGATGCGCCTTCAGAGCGCGAGCGGAGTAGCGCAGTGGCCGCCCCTCATACGACACGCTTCCCTCGGTGGGGCGTTCCAGACCGAGCAACGTTCGGGCCAGCGTCGTTTTGCCACATCCGGACTCGCCAGCCAACGCCAGGATCTCTCCTGGCGCCAGATCGATGTTGACGCCGTCGACGGCGCGCGCCACCCGGCCGCCGGGTGCGGTGAAGCGGACCGAGAGGCCCTCCGCCCGCAGAATGGGCCCGTTGTTTGCGTCGCTCACGTTTCTCCCAAAGCCATCGCGGTGGTCGACGTTGGTGCGGAGTTGTCCTCGACCCGCAAGCACGCGGCCTGCCAGTCGGGCCGGGCCGGCCGTAGCTCGACGGTCGTGGAGTCACACTCGGCCATCACCACCGGGCAGCGGGGATGGAACGGGCAACCAGTTGGCAGGTCCGCCGGGTCGGGCGGATCACCGGCCAGGCCGTGGGGGTTGCGGCGTTCCGCGGGATCGCCGACGGTGGGGAAGGCCGCCGAGAGTGCTTGGGCGTACGGATGCCGGGCCGCGGCGAAGACCTCGTGCGACGGGCCATGCTCAACGAGCTTGCCGGCGTACATAACCCCCAACCGGCGGCACGTGTCGGCCAGCACGGACAGGTCGTGACTGATCATCACGAGCCCGATGTCGCGTTCGGCGACCAGCGTCTTGATCAGTTTCAGCACCTGGGCCTGGATCATGACGTCGAGCGCCGTGGTGGCCTCGTCGGCGATGATCAGCTTGGGGGAGCACGCCAGCGCCATGGCGATCATCACGCGCTGGCGTTGCCCGCCGGAGAGCTGGTGCGGGTAGCTGCGTGCCCGCCAAGTGGGAAGGCCCACCTGAGCCATCAACTCCACCGCACGTTTCTCCGCCGCCTCGTGAGACAGCTTTTCGTGCAAGATGATCGGCTCGGCGATCTGCTGGCCGATCCGATGGACCGGGTTCAGCGAATGCATCGCGCCCTGGAACACGATCGAGGCACCGGCCCAGCGCACGGCACGTAGCTTCCCGAACGTCATGGTGAGGACGTCGTCGCCGTCGAGCATGATGCGTCCGGTCACCTCGGTGCCGGCCGGCAACAGCCGCAGCACGGCCGCCGCCACGGTCGACTTGCCACACCCGGACTCGCCGGCCAGTCCCAGCGTCTCACCGGGCTCCAGACTGAAGGACAAACCCCGGACGGCCGGGATCGCCCCACGAGAGCCTCGATAGGTGACGTGTAGGTCGTCGATCTCCAATAAAGGCATCATCGCCCGCCCTTCATCGGCTGCCCCGCAGCCGCGGGTTCAAAACCGTCTCCATGGCGCGGCCGCACAGCGTAAACGCCAGCACGACGAACAGGATCGCCAGGCCGGGCGGGAGCATGTACCACCATGCACCATAGGAGATCGCACCCGCATGGAACGCCCGCTCCAGCAAAGTGCCCCAGGAGATCTGGCTCGGGTCCCCGAGGCCGAGGAAGGACAACGCGGCCTCAGCCAGGATCGCGCTGGACACCTGCAAAGTGGCCGCGGCGAGAATCAACGGCATCAAGTTGGGCAGCACATGACGCGACATCTGATGCCAATGCCCGGCCCCCAACGCCTTGGCGCGCTCCAGATACGGTCGACCCTCGATAGCCATGGTTTGTGCCCGGACCAACCGGGCCGTAGCCGCCCACGACGTCAAGGCGATCGCGACGATGATCGTGAAACGGCTAGCACCAAGAGCGACGACGAGTGCGATAGCCAGCACCAGGTTCGGCAGCACGATGAACCAGTCGGTCAGCCGCATCAGCAACCACGACGGCCAGCCCCCGAAATGCGCCGCGGTCATGCCGATGAGGGTGCCCAGTCCGACCGCGAGCACGGCGGCCACGATGCCGATCTGCAGCGACACCCGAGCCCCCCAGATCACCTGGAGCAGGATCGAACGGCCCACCTCGTCGGTGCCGAACCAGAACGTGCTGTTCGGCGACTCGAGCCGCCCACCCGGCGCATTAACCGCGCGCAGTTCGGACTCGTCGGTGTAGAACGGCGCGAAGACGGTGGCCGCCGTGATGACGATCAAGACGAGCAGACCGGCCACGCCGGCTCGCTGCTTGCTATACAGCCGCACGAAGTCGGCCAGCGCCGCACGCCGGCGCGCCCACGCGATAGCTCGGCCCGACTTGAGGGTGGGGCGGTCGCCACTCCGCTCGTTCAGCCCGTCGCCGCTCGGGTTTATTGGTCGCGCTCCGGCCTTCGCTTTCTCCGCGGACGGCGCTCGTTCCTCGCCCCGGCCACTCCGCTCGTTCAGCCCGTCGCCGCTCATGATGTACCTCGGACTCTCGGGTCGAGAAACCGGTAGATGATGTCGGCGAAGAGGTTGGCGAGAATCGTCGTTCCCGCGAAGAACACGAACAGCAGTTGCAGCAGCGGGATGTCAGGTACCCGGATCGCCTGATAGAACAGCAGGCCCAGACCCGGCCAGCTGAAGATCGTCTCGGTAAGCAGCGCCCCGTTGAAGATGGCGCCGAACTGCAAGGCGATCAGGGTCACCGTCGGCAGCAGGGCGTTGGGAACAGCGTGGCGGCGCCGGATGACGTCGTCGCGTAACCCCTTGGCCTTGGCCACCGTCAGGTAGTCGTTTCCACGTTCTTCCAGGATGGACGAGCGCATGATCAGCACGTACTGCGCGTAGATCACCGCGGCCATGGTCAACGCGGGCAGGACCAGGTGATGTGACACATCCAGGAACTGCGGCCAGAAGCCGTCGGCGACACCCCGCCCGGAACGCATGCCGTTGACCGGGAAAAGACCCAGCTGGACCGAGAAGACGATGATCACGATCATGCCCAGCCAGAACGTCGGCGCCGACCATAGGGCCAGCGAGATCCCGACCTGGCTCTTCTCGAAGAAGCTGCCCGGCCGCCACCCCGCGCGAGCACCGATCCAGATACCCAGCCCGGCGGCGAGCACCAAAGCGGTGCCGGTCAGCAACAGGGTGTTGGGCAGGCGGTCCCACATCAACGTCGTGACCTGCTGGTTGTTCACGTAGGACGTACCCCAGTCCAACGTGAACAGCGAGCGCACATACTCCCAGAACTGCACCGTCATCGGTTCGTTCAGGCCGAGCCGTTCCTCGATCTCGGCCCGTTGCTCCGGTGTCATGGGGGCGTCGCCGCCGATCGCCCGGACCGGGTCGCCGCCGATCATGCGGAAGATGAAGAAGGCGCTGAACAGAACCAAAACCAGGGAGACGGCCGCGCCGGAGACCTTCACGCCCAGGAAGCGCAGGAACTCGCGGCGCGAGCCCGAGCCGGGTCGGCCCACGCCGGGCGGGGTGTCGTGGTTGCCGGACGTGCCGGCGGCACCCGTGGGTGCCGCCGGCACGCGGGCGGTGGGGTCGATCGCCATCGTGGCCGGTTGACCCTATTCCCGCTCGTCAGCGGTCCGGCGCCGGCGGACGAACAGCAGCACACCAGCCGCCACCACGATCACCACCGCGGCGATGATCCACGGCGTGGCTCCGGCGCCATCGTCGTCGGACGCCGCGGCGGGCTCACCGTCGTCGGCCGGGGTGTCGTCGTCGGTCGCGTCGTCGTCCGTGGCGTCGTCGCCAGAGCCACCGTCCATCGACACCGGGGTGGCGGCCTCGTAGCCGAACGCACCTTGCTGTTCCCGGATCATCCCGCCGGCCGACGGCTGGGTGCCGAAGTTCGTCCAGCGCTCGGAGTTGTACGCCTCCAGCTGGTTCTCGTAGTACATCTGGATGCTCGGCGTCTCCTCGTACAGGAGGGCTTGCATCTCGCGCAGAATCTCCGAGCGGGCCTCCAGGTCGGACTCGGCCAGCTGGGCTTCGAACAGCGCGTCGTAGTCCTCGTTGCAGTAGAACGCGAACGTCAGGTCGGTCGGCTCGGGTTCGGTCGGCAGCCGGTCACAGGTGTGATAGACGAGTGTGCCGGTCGCCTCCGGGCCGGGGTTCCAGGTGCCGAACTCAATGTCGTAGTTCCCCGCGTCTCCGGCTTCGTTGAGCGGGGTCGTGTCCATCGCGATGTCGTTGAGCACGATGTCCAGTTCGGCCACCCAGTCGACGATGAAGTCCTTGACGATCGCGTACGTCGGACGATCCGAGTGGTAATGCAGCCGGAACTCGAGCGGTTCGCCGCTCTCCGGGTCGATCCGGACGCCGGCGTCGTTGCGCTCGTCGTACCCGGCATCGTCGAGGATCTGGTTGCCGATGTCGGCGCTGACCTCGATGAATTCGTCGCCAGGCTCCCAGTAGTAGTCGCTGAAGATCGGCGGCACCAGGCTCACACCGGGGATCGCATGCCCGTCCATAGCGACCTGGACCAGTTGTTCCTTGTCGATGACGTGGTGAATGGCCAGCCGGACGGCTGGATCGCGCAGCGCCGGGTGTCCGTCGCCGATCTCCTCGCCGTCCTGGGTCCGAGCGCCGACGTTGAAGTTCAGGGATTGCAGCCGGCGGCCAGGCCCGGTGCTGGTGGTCACGTGGTCCGCGGCCTCCAGGGCAGCGTACTGCTGCGGGTTGAGGTTGCCGATCAGGTCGACCTCGCCGGCCTGCAGCGCCTGGACCATCGCCTCCGGAGTCTGGAAGTTCTGCAGGATGAACTCGTCATAGGCGACCGGTCCGGCCCAATAGTCCTCCACGGCGGTCAGCCGGACGAATTCGCCCTCGCGCCATTCGGCCAGCTCGAACGCACCGGAGGTCGGTTGCCCCGGCTCGCCGTGATACTCGTCGGGATTTTCGATGTCGCCCCAGACGTGTTCCGGCATGATCATGATCGAGGTGCCGTTGAGGTGCGCCATCAGGGCGCTCGGCTCCTCGATCTCGATGACGAGGGTGTGGTCGTCGGTGGCCTCGACGGAGGTGAAGTTGTTCACCAGCTCACCATGGCGGCCGTTGAAGACCGGGTTCTCCATGAGCAGGTCATAGGTGAACTTGGCGTCGTGGGCGGTGATCGGCTCACCATCGGACCAGGTGGCGTCCGGGTTCATCGTGTAGGTCCAGGTCAGCCCATCATCCGAGAAGTCCCATTCGGTGACGAGGCCAGGGGAGGGGCTGTAGTCGTCCTGGCTCCACCGGATCATGGGGTCGTACATGAGGTTGTTGAGTTCGCCTTGGATCAACCAGCCGGAGTCCAGGGGGTTCATGTGGGGGATGTTGTCGAGCCCGGCGGTGCCGACGATGAGCGTGTGTGTCTCGTCGGAGTCCGCGAGCGCCACCGGGGCGGCGAGAACGCTCGCCGGCAGGGTGAGGGCCAGCGTGACGGCGGCGAGCCTGAACGGCCGCCGCATGTCGGGTGTGGTTGTCATGGTGATGCGAGTACCTCGCAATCGCGTCGAGGAGCACATGCGGGGCCGCCCTGTCGTCCGGAATGTGGTCTACCCGGTCGAAGTGCGGAGAAGTCCGGCCCAGGGCCATTGTGTGGACCTGTTGACCGGTTGGTCTACCACCGGCTGTGACGACGCGTCAATGGCCATGCGCGGCAGGGGCCCTGAATGCCCAGTGGTCTATACCAAATTGAGACATTCACGGAAATATTTTTGTAACAATCAGATACCAAAGGACAATCTCCTGATTGGGTCGCAAACCGGAGGATGTCGGCCGTTCGTCAAGGTTGACACCGGTACACGATCTGTGATGTTGGGCACAGGAAGATCGTCGGCCAGTCGGGAATGTCACGCATCATCCATGGGTTTGATGCTGAACGGGCTCTCTGTGTCAGCGCTGCCACGAGCCACCGTTCCGTCCTCGTCGTCCGCAGGGGATCCACAGCGGATCCGCAGAGAAGAGGTCACGCCCGCATGCCGTCATCGGAACCCAGCTCGGGGCCAGCCACGCCCGCCGCCGGTGCATCAGCCACTCGCCGACGACGGTCTCGCCGCAACGGTGCCGCCACGACCAGCGCCAGCGGCGGTGCACCGATCACCGGCGATTCGCCCGGCGACGGCCATGGGCGAGACTCCGGTGAAGCGCCGGGTGGCCGCCGCGGCCGAGACGGCGGTGATACGCCGAAGGTCGGCACCCGGCGGGCCATGCTGCGAACCATCCTCGTCCTCGGCTCCCTGACCGCCCTCGGCCCACTCACCATCGACATGTACCTGCCGGCCTTCCCGGCGATCTCCGACGATCTGCGGGCCACCGAATCGCTGGTTCAGCTCACGCTCACCGGGACGCTGCTCGGTGTCGGCCTCGGGCAGCTGATCATCGGCCCGCTGTCGGACCGGCTCGGCCGCCGGCGCCCACTCGTAGCCGCCGTCATCGTCCACGTCGTGTCGTCCGTCCTCTGCGCACTCGCGCCCAATATCGCCACCCTGGGAGCGTTCCGGGTGCTCCAAGGGATGGCCGCGGCCGCCGGTGCGGTCGTCTCCATGGCGGTGGTCCGCGACATGTACACAGGGTTGCCCGCCGTCCGGTTGCTCTCGCGACTCATGCTCGTCACCGGTGTAGCCCCGATCCTGGCGCCGAGCCTGGGCGGCCAGATCCTGCGCTTCACCGACTGGCGCGGCGTGTTCTGGGTGCTGGCGCTGATCGGCCTGCTGCTCGTCGTGGTGGTCGTGTTCGGCCTGCGGGAGACGTTGCCGCCGCAGCGGCGCCGGCAAGGTGGCATCCGGGAGGTCGTACGCGCCTACGGTCCCGTGATCCGCGACCGTATGTTCGTCGGCCTCATGTGCACCGGCGGCCTCATGATGGCCAGCCTGTTCTCCTACATCGCCGGCTCGTCCTTCGTCTTCCAAGGTGTCTATGGGCTGTCCGAGCAGGAGTACGGCGTCATGTTCGGGATCAACGCCGTCGGGCTCATCGTCGCCACCCAGATCAACCCCCGGCTGGTCCGGCGCTACGGACCGCACTGGGTGCTCGGCACGGCGGTCCTGGTGGCCGCTACCGCCTGCCTCGTGCTTCTCGCCATGGCCATCACCGACGCGGGCGGGTTCGTCGGTGTGGTGATCCCGTTGTTCGTCATGCTCTCCATGCTTGGGTTCACCATGCCCAACGTGCCGGTTCTGGCGCTGGCCAAACACGGTGCCGCAGCCGGGACCGCTGCATCCTTGCTGGGGGCGATGAACTTCGGTGTCGCCGCCGTCGTCGCCCCTCTGGTCGGAGCGTTCGATACGAGTTCGGCGGTGCCGATGGCCGCCGTGATGTCGGCGACGACGGTGATCGCCGTCGTCGCGGTCTATGCGATCGTGCGGCCACATCGGGTCGATCGCCACTCGTCGGGCGGGTTATGAGCCGGGGCAGGTCGTGAGCCCGGCGGGGTATGGCGCTGATGGGCTGACGTGGCACGGTGGAGAATGGGACCGTGAGCCAGCCGCGTGACGTCGTCATCCTCGGATCCACCGGGTCGATCGGTACCCAAGCCATCGAGGTGGCCAAGAAACATCCAGACCGGGTCCGGGTCATCGGCCTGGCCGCCGGCGGAAGCAACGCCACGATGCTGGCCGAGCAAGCACTCGACCTCGGTGTCGAGACGGTGGCCGTCGCTCGGGCCGGCGCGGCCGAAGACCTCCTGCTCGCGTTCTATGCCGCGGCTCAGGACCGCGGCTACAGCTCGGGCGACTTCTCCCTGCCGAAGATCCTCGCTGGCCCGGACGCGGTGGCCGAGCTGGCGGCCACCCCGTGTGACGTCGTGCTCAACGGGATCACCGGGTCCATCGGCCTGGCCCCTACCCTCGCCGCACTCGGTGCCGGCACCACCCTCGCCCTGGCCAACAAGGAGTCGCTGATCGCCGGCGGAGCGCTGGTGAAGGCGGCCGCGGCGCCGGGACAATTGGTGCCGGTCGACAGCGAACACACCGCCATGCTCCAGTGCCTACGTGGCGGCTCCGCCGACGAAGTGCGCCGACTCGTCGTGACCGCCAGCGGCGGCCCGTTCCGTGGCCGCAGCCGCGCTCAGATGGCCGACGTCACGCCGGAACAGGCGCTGGCGCACCCCACATGGCGGATGGGCCGGGTCATCACCACCAACTCGGCCACACTCGTCAACAAAGGTCTTGAGGTCATCGAGGCCCATCTCCTGTTCGACGTGCCTCTCGACGCCATCGACGTGGTGGTACATCCGCAGTCGGTCGTGCACTCGATGGTCGAGTTCGTCGACGGATCCACGGTGGCCAAGGCAAGCCCACCGGACATGCGGATGGCCATCGCGCTGGCGTTGTCGTGGCCCGAACGGATACCCGACGTCGCCCCGGCCTGCGACTGGACCACGGCCACCACCTGGGAGTTCTTCCCGCTCGACGACGAAGCCTTCCCCGCGGTGGCGCTGGCCCGCGAAGCCGGCCGGCGGGGCGGGACGGCGCCGGCCGTGTACAACGCCGCCAACGAAGAGTGCGTCGAGGCGTTCCACACCCACCAACTGGACTTCCTGGGCATCGTCGACACCGTCGCCCGGGTGCTGTCGGAGTACCCTGGTGGGAACGTGACGGGCATCGAAGACGTTGTCGCGGCGGAAGAGTGGGCCCGCGTGCGCGCCCGTGAGCTGATGGGATCGGAAAGGACCTAAGTGAGCCCGGAACTGCGTGTGGGAGTGGGGCGCTAGGTGGACGGTCTGGTCATCGTCGGCATCCTGCTGTTCTTCATCGGCTTGATGCTGTCCATCGCACTACACGAGATCGGCCACATGGTGCCGGCCAAGCTGTTCGGCATCAAAGTCACCCAATACATGGTTGGCTTCGGGCGCACTGTGTGGTCCCGCCGACGCGGCGAGACCGAATACGGCTTCAAGGCGATCCCGCTCGGCGGGTACGTCCGCATGATCGGGATGTTCCCACCCGAGCCCGGCGGCGACCCCAACCGGCTGCGCCGCGCCAGCACCGGCCCCATCCAAGCGTTGGTCGAGGACGCCCGCCGAGCGGCGAGTGAAGAGGTCGAGCCGGGCGACGAAGACCGAGTCTTCTACCGCAAGGCGTGGTGGAAGAAGCTCATCGTCATGCTGGGTGGCCCGGCGATGAACGTCATCCTCGCTCTCCTGTTGGCCGGCGGGGTGCTGATGACGTTCGGCAACCCCGACAAACCGGTGCTGGCGCCCACGGTCAGCCAGGTCAGCGAATGTGTCATCCCGGCCTCCGAAGAGCGCGCCACCTGCACCGACACCGATCCCGCAGCGCCGGCCGCCGAGGCCGGGTTCCGGCCGGGCGATCAGATCGTGTCGTTCAACGGCCAGCCGGTCACGTCGTGGGAGCAGGTCTCCGGGCAGATCCGGGCGGCGGGCGCCGGTACGGTTCAGATCGGGGTGATGCGTGACGGCCAGCAGGTCACTCTCACCCCCGACCTCGCCCTGGCCGAGCGGCCCACCCTCGACAGCACCGTCGACGACCCCCAGTACAGCGAGGTCGGCTTCCTCGGGGTCATGCCCATCATCGACGGCTACGAGACCGAGAACGTCGGCGGTGTCCTGGCCTGGAGCGGAAACTTCATCGTCCGCGTCGCCGAGGCCATGGCCGGCATCCCGGAACGGATGGGCAACGTCTGGGACGCCGCGTTCGGCGGGGCCGAACGCGACCCCGACACCCCGGTGAGTGTCGTCGGCGCCGGCCGCATCGGTGGTGAGATCGTCTCCGAACTCGACGGCGCACACCGCGTCGTCACCTTCATCATGCTGCTCGCGACGTTCAACATGGCCATCGCCATCTTCAACCTGATTCCCCTGCTGCCGCTGGACGGCGGGCACGCCGCCGGCGCGGTGTGGGAGGGGATCAAACGTGGCTACGCCCGGGTCGCCCGCCGGCCGACGCCGAGACCCGTCGACGTCGCCAAAGGGCTGCCGATCGCGTACGGGGTGGCGTTCGTACTCATCGGCATGGCCGTGTTGCTTATCTACGCCGACATCGTCAACCCGATCAAGCTGTTCGGCTAATGGCACCGGCGGTGGTGCGGCGGCGCGGCGGTCCGTGGGACGGGGGAGTGGAGAATCCCATTCTCGCCCGCGGCTCGCTCGTTCCTCGCTTGCCGATGCCCGACGGCACCCGAATGGGATTCTCCACCCCCACGTCCTTCGGCCGCCTGGTCCCGCCGGGCTGTGCACTCTCCGTACAGCTCGGACGTCGGGGCCGAGCCGGGTATTTCGTGGTGCGAGGATGATTGCGGGAGGATGAGGGTATGAACGTTGCGTTGGGGATGCCTGGGATGCCGGCGCCGGTCCTCGCCGAGCGGCGCAAGTCGCGGCAGATCAAGGTCGGCAAGGTCGACGTCGGCGGCGACGCACCGGTCAGCGTCCAATCGATGACCACCACACCCACCACCGATATCAACGCCACCCTGCAGCAGATCGCCGAACTCACGGCGTCAGGATGCGACATCGTGCGGGTCGCGGTGCCCAGTGCCGACGACGCCGACGCGCTACCCGCCATCGCCAAGAAGTCGCAGATCCCGGTCATCGCCGACATCCACTTCCAACCGAAGTACGTGTTCGCCGCGATCGACGCCGGCTGCGCCGCGGTACGCGTCAACCCGGGCAACATCAAGAAGTTCGACGACAAAGTCGGCGAAATCGCCGCCGCCGCCCGAGACGCCGGGGTGTCATTGCGGATCGGGGTGAATGCCGGCTCCCTCGACCCGCGGTTGCTCGAGAAATACGGCAAGCCAACCGCTGAGGCGCTGGTGGAATCCGCGGTGTGGGAGGCGTCGCTGTTCGAGGAGCACGATTTCCACGACTTCAAGATCTCCGTCAAACACCATGACCCGGTGGTGATGGTGCGTGCCTACGAGATGCTGGCCGAGCGGGGCGACTGGCCGCTGCACCTCGGTGTCACCGAGGCGGGGCCGGCCTTCCAGGGCACGGTGAAGTCGGCGGTGGCCTTCGGTGCTCTGCTCTCGCGGGGCATCGGCGACACCATCCGGGTATCCCTGTCCGCGCCGCCGGTCGAGGAAGTCAAGGTCGGCCTGCAGATCCTGCAATCGCTGAACCTCCGCGAACGCAAACTCGAGATCGTCTCCTGCCCGTCCTGCGGACGCGCCCAGGTGGACGTCTACACCCTCGCCGACCGGGTCACCGCTGGCCTGGAGGGTATGGAGGTGCCGCTGCGGGTTGCGGTGATGGGCTGTGTGGTGAACGGGCCGGGGGAGGCCCGCGAGGCCGATCTCGGGGTGGCGTCGGGCAACGGCAAGGGCCAGATCTTCGTCAAAGGTGAGGTCATCAAAACCGTCCCGGAGGCGGAGATCGTCGAGACACTCATCGAGGAAGCGATGCGGATCGCGGAGTCGATGGAGAGCGACGACGCCGCGTCGGGCCCTCCCACGGTCACCGTCAGCTAACCCCCTTGTGCACCTGATCTCCGTTTTGACGCCTGATCGTTCTTGTGGCGACGATCAGGTGCGCGGTGGTGGCGACGGCCAGTGTCGACGTGCGGTGGTGGCGTCTGATCGTCGCCACGATGTGAGACGCGTGGCGATCAGATGCGTGAACCGTCGTATGGCGGCCGGTAGCGCATCTGATCCTTTCGAGGCGGCACCGTGCTATGCGGATGCGGCGGGGGCCTGCGAGGCGGATGCGGCGGGGGCGGATGCGGCGGGGGCGGATGCGGCGGGGGCGTATGAGGCGGACGTGGTGGTGACGTGCGGGGTGCCGGTGCCGCCGACTTCCCCAGGGGGTTTGTCCAGGGTTCACCGGGGTAGTCCGGGGCGTCAGGACCCGGGGTGGTGCGTTGACCGCCTCCACAACTGCGACATTTCACCCACGCCAACAAGCGGTCAGCGCACCATGCCTCGCCCGGCGGCCCTGCCGTCGTTCACAACGGGCACCCGCGAGCCCAGCACGTCCGGTAAGCGCCATCGCGACGCGATCAGATGCGCTACCGGACGCCAGGCGACGGTTCACGCATCTGATCGCGTCTCACGATGCGAACAAAAACGATCAGGTGCCGAAGATGCCGCGGGTGGGCTGTTCGTGCATCTGATCGGCACCCGCTTGCGGCGCCGACGACGACGCTGATCGCGCTGCCGGGAGCCCCATCCGGCATCGCGCACTTCCGCTGCCAGGCGCACTTGATGGCGAGGTAGGCCGGTTCCCGTGCACAAGTGGCCTTGACCTGCTTGACTTGTAGCAGCGGAGTCCGGACGCGGGAGCGCACGACGTCGTCAGGTCACCGCAGCGATAAGCACCGCGGCCAGTGCACTGGCCGACTCGGCTCGCCGGTCGCGCTCCGGCTCGCCGGTTGCGCAGCCGGACGTCGGTTGCGCAGCCGGACGTCGGTTGCGCAGCCGGACGTCGGTCGCGCGGCCGGACGTCGGTCGCGCTCCGGCACGTCCGTGGCACAACGGCATGCCGATCGTGCAGTAGTAGCGGTTCACGTGAAGCCGGAAGGGGGTCGACGGCCGTGTTGGGCAGTGTGACCTCGATACGTGTGCTCGGGCCGGGCGACGTCGCGTCCGCGCTGGAACTCGTCGACCGTCATCCCGTCGTCGACGTCTTCGCCGGCGCCCGCGTGCATGCCTCCAAGCTGGCTCCGGGCCGCCTGGGCGGTGAGCTTTGGGGCTTCTACGAGCGTGGCGAGTTGATGTCGGCGTGTTATGTCGGCGCCAACCTGGTACCTGTCCAGGCCACCCAGGCCGCGGCTCGGACGTTCGCCGACCGTGCCATTCGGCGCGGACGGCGATGTTCGTCCATCGTGGGTCCTGCGGAGGCAGTGCTGGCCATGTGGGAGGTCCTGCGTCCGGAGTGGGGTCCCGCCCGTGACGTGCGGGCGTCGCAGCCAGTGATGGCGTTGGCCCGGCCGCCCGCGGTGGCCCCTGACCCATGGGTGCGGCGGGTCCACCCCGAGGAGGTCGACGTCTTACACCCGGCCGCGGTGGCGATGTTCACCGAGGAGGTCGGCATCTCACCCAACGGAAGTGACGGCGGCGCGTATTACCGGGCGCGGCTGGTGGAGTTGATCCGTGCGGGCCGGGCTTTCGCCCGGTTCGAGGATGGCGACGTCGTCTTCAAAGCCGAGATTGGCGCGGTGACGCCGCATGCCTGCCAGGTGCAGGGCGTCTGGGTGCGGCCGGATCGCCGCGGCCGTGGGTTGGCGGCGCGGGGTATGGCCGCGGTGGCCGCCCATGCGCTGCGCGACATCGCCCCTGCCGTGTCGTTGTATGCCAATGACTACAACCATGCCGCGCTCGGCACGTACCGCCGCGTCGGCTTCACCGAGGTCGCCAGGTTTGCGACGATCATGTTTTGATCGTCGTCATTGATCGTCGTTCATCATCCGATCGAGGTAGCGCGACGGCCACTGGTCCGGCCACACTGGGCGCCGTGAGATTTTCGACGCGGATCCGCCGCGTGGCTATCGTCGCGGTCGCCGCTTTGCTGCTGGCGGGATGTACCGGCGACGATTCCTCGACGACGACGGAGGATCGGGCCACCACCCCGGCACCCCACCCGCCCACGGCGGAAGCCACCCCCACACCGTCGCCTACCTCCACGCCGGAGCCCGAACCACGCGAGTTCACGCTGGTCGCCACCGGCGACGTCCTGCTACATGAGCGTCTCTGGGTGCAAGCGCAGCGCGACGCCGACCCGGACGGGACGTGGAACTTCGCGCCGCAGCTCCGCCATGTCGAGCCCATCGTGAGCGCGGCGGATCTCGCGTTGTGCCATCTGGAGGTGCCGTTGGCCGAAGACGACCACCTCGGCGAAGGGTATCCGACGTTCGCGGGGCCGCCGTCGATCGTTCCGGCGTTGGCCGAGACGGGGTATACGGCCTGCTCTACCGCCTCCAACCACATCTTCGACCAGGGCGCCGCCGGCGTCGATCGCACCCTCGACGGGCTCGACGAATACGGGATCGCCCATGCCGGAGCCGCCCGCACCGAAGCCGAGGCGACCGAACCGACGATCGTCCAGATCGACGTGGGTGACGACACCATCGACATCGGGCTGATCTCCTACACGTACGGGTTCAACGGCATCCCGTACCCGAACGGCGACGAGTGGCGCAGCAACCTCATCGACGAGGACGACATTCTGGCCGACGCGGCCGCCGCTCGGGATGCCGGCGCCGACGTGGTCGTGGTCTCCATGCACTGGGGCGACGAGTACGTCCACGAGCCCAACCAGCAGCAGCTCGATCTCGCCCCGACGTTGATCGGTTCGCCGGACATCGACGTCCTCCTCGGACACCATGCACATGTCGTGCAGCCGATGGAAAACGTCGACGGTCAGTGGATCGTCTACGGAATGGGCAACTTCATGGCCAACCACGCGCAGCCGCAGGGGCCACGGTCGGAGGGTCTGCTCGTCCGGCTGACGTTCACCGAAGATCTCGACGACGGCACTTTCCACACCTCTGCGGCCGAGTACCTGCCGCTCTACCAGACCTATGAGCCGCCGGTCGAGGTGCTGCACGTACCGGAAGCGCTGGCTAGTGGCGAGACGGGCACCGCGGGCCGGGCACGGTTGGAGGAGGCGCTGGAACGCACCGTCGACGTCGTCGAGAGCCGCGGTGGGGCTGACGAAGGCCTGGTGATGATCGACGCCGACTGACCGGTGCCGCGAGTGCCCCGGTGACCGGTGTGGAGCGGACGACGGTATCGAGTATCGGCGCGGCAGCGACGACGGATATCCTCGTCCGGGTCTCGTAGTTTTGGAATCGACTATTCCCTGGAGTACGCCCGTGGTCATGCGTATGTCGACCCTGTTCCTGCGGACCCTGCGGGAAGATCCCGTCGACGCCGAGGTGGTGAGCCACAAGCTGCTGGTGCGGGCCGGATATGTCCGGCGGGCCGCACCAGGTATCTACAGCTGGCTGCCGCTGGGGTATCGGGTTCTGCGCAACGTCGAGAAGATCGTGCGCGAGGAGATGGACGCCATCGGCGCCCAGGAGGTGCATTTTCCGGCGCTGTTGCCCAGGGAACCGTACGAGGCTACCAACCGGTGGGAGGAGTACGGCGACACTCTGTTCCGGCTCCAGGACCGCAAGAAAGTGGACTACCTGCTGGGGCCGACCCACGAGGAGATGTTCACGCTTCTCGTCAAGGACCTGTACTCGTCCTACAAAGACCTGCCGCTGTCGCTGTATCAAATCCAGACCAAGTACCGCGACGAGGCACGTCCGAGGGCGGGAATCCTGCGCGGCCGCGAGTTCGTGATGAAGGACTCCTACTCGTTCGATGTTTCCGACGACGGGCTCACGCGGTCCTACAACGCACACCGCGAGGCCTACATCAAGATCTTCGATCGGCTGGGCCTGGACTATGTGATCGTCGCGGCGATGTCCGGAGCTATGGGTGGCTCCGCCAGTGAAGAGTTTCTCGCCAACGCCGCCAGCGGCGAAGACACCTATGTGCGTTCGGCGGGTGGATATGCGGCCAACGTCGAGGCGGTGCGGACACTCGTGCCCGATCCCGTGCCGTATGACGACGTCCCCGCTGCTCACGTCGAGGACACACCGGACACCCCCACCATCGACACACTCGTCGACCACCTGAATCAGCGGTTCCCCCGGCCTGACCGTCCGTGGAGCGCGGCCGACACGTTGAAGAACGTGCTGGTCATGCTCAAGCTGCCGGACGGTTCCCGTGAGCCGTTGGCGGTCGGGGTTCCCGGCGACCGAGGTGTCGACGAGAAACGACTCCAGGCCCAGGTGGAGCCGGCCGAGCTGGACGCGTTCACCGACGCCGACTTCGCGGCGTATCCGATGCTGGCCAAGGGCTACATCGGCCCCGGGGTGCTGGGCGAGAAGGACACGTCGGGCATCCGGTTCCTCGTCGACCCCCGGGTGGTGGAAGGCACCCGGTGGGTCACCGGTGCCGACGCTCCCGGCAAACACGTGCTTGATCTGGTGGCTGGGCGTGACTTCACTCCGGACGGCACCATCGAGGCCGCGGAGATCCGCGAGGGTGACCCCGCACCGGACGGTTCCGGGCCGCTGGAGCTGGCCCGTGGCATCGAGATGGGCCACATCTTCCAGCTCGGCCGCAAGTATGCCGAATCTCTGGGCCTGCAGGTGTTGGACGAGAACGGCAAACTCGTCACGGTGACCATGGGGTCGTATGGTGTCGGGGTTTCCCGGGCGGTCGCGGCCATCATCGAGAACTCACACGACGACGCCGGCATCATCTGGCCGCGCGAGGTGGCTCCGGCCGACATCCATCTGATCGCCACCGGCAAGGACGACGCCGTGTTCGCCGCTGCCGGCCAACTCGCCAGCGACCTCGAGGCGGCCGGTGTCGAGGTGCTCTACGACGATCGCCGCGGGGTCAGCCCCGGTGTGAAGTTCAAAGACTCGGAGCTGATCGGGGTGCCTACCATCGTCGTGGTCGGCCGCGGTTTGGCCGACGGCGTCGTCGAGGTGAAAGACCGCCGCAGCGGTGAGCGCACCGATGTGGCGTTGGCGCAGGCCGTCGGGCACCTGCGGGCGCTGACCACATCCCGGCCAGAGCCGAGCTGACGGTGTACCCATTGGCGTCACCCCGCTGTTTGACGTGACCACGGCGGGGTGGAGTCCCGCGTCTCTCGGTTGCCTGTGTCTTGGCGCCCGCGTCGTGGGTCATCCCGGCCGCTCCGCGTCGTGGGTCATCCCGGCCGCCCCGCGTCGTGGGCCGCTCTCGGGTGCCCCGCGTCGTGGGCCGCTCTCGGTGGCCGGCGGCCACCGGGTGCGCCGGTGTTAAGGTGAGGCCATGCACCGGTGTTTTCCGATCACCCCGCCGCCCCGCTCCTGAGCGGGGCCGCGTTGCCGACCTGATCGGGCCGCCATAGCTGAGCTGGCCTGGTCGTAGCGTCGTTGTCCGCCGTCGATGATCGTCGACGGTTGCGGATCCTCACCACTAGGTTCAGCGACCTGAACCTTCCGCGAGGCCGCGTGCCCCGCTCCCGCGAATCTCATTCTCTTAACTCATTCGCAGGAGCATCTCCGTGGACAACTTTCGTTTCGTCGACGTATCTACCCCTTCTATCCGCCGGGCCGGCCTATGGGCCGTCGGCGCGGCCGGCCTCTTCTGGGGCACCGGGGGACTGGCGGGAGCCTTGCTGGCCGAGCGGACCGGGGCCGGCGCGTTGGCGGTCGCCGGCTATCGGCTGCTGGTTGGCGGCGCGCTGGTGATCACCTTGCTGGCGCTGCGCGGCCAGCTCTACACTGGCCGCCGCGAGCACTCCGAACGTCCGGCTCGCCCCGGCTATCCGGCCCTGCCGGGCGACGCGGGGGACCCGTGCGAGCCGCGCCAGGGCGTGAGCACCACGTACACCCGGCGGCGGCGAGTGATCGTCATCGCCCTCCTGGCCGTCGTGTTCCAGAGCTGCTACTTCGGCGCCGTCGAGCTGATGTCGGTGAGCCTGGCGACACTCGTCACCCTGGGCTCGGCACCGATCCTCGTGATCGTCGGCGAAAGCCTGCTGGCCCGGTGCTGGCCGGTGCGGCGTCTGATGGCCGCGGTGGCCGTGGCCCTGGTCGGCCTGGTGCTGCTGGTCGGTGGGCCGAATGCGGGGGCCTCCGGAGCGGTGGTGGCCGGCACGGTCTGCGCCGTGGTGTCCGGTGCGGGGTTCGCGGGTATCACCATGCTCGCCGCACGGCCAGTTCCAGGCTTGCGGACATTGCCGTTGACCGGTCTGGCGTTCGGGCTCGGTGGGCTGCTGCTCCTGCCGGTGGCCGCCGTCGCGAGCGACCTGGGGTCGCTGAACGTCGACGCCGGCACCGTCGGCCTCGTCGTCTACTTGGGCCTGGTTCCGACAGCACTTGCCTACGCGTTGTATTTCGGCGGATTACGCACCGTTGCTCCGGGCACGGCGGCGCTCGTGGCCCTGCTGGAGCCGCTGACCGCCGCGGGTCTGGGGGCCCTGGTGCTCGGTGATCAGCTCGGGGTGGCGGGTGTCGTTGGCGCTGTTCTCGTGGCGGCGGCCATGGGGCTGGCAGCTACCAGCCGCCCCTCCCCATGATCATTGGCTTTTGACTACCGGATCCGGGAGTCAAAAGCCCATGATCAGGGGGAGGGGGGTGGGGGGTGGGGCTCGATCCGGTCGTCCAAGCCCGGAAGGGGCGTAGGGTCGACGCCCCACCGCACCGCCCGCATGGCGGCCGCGCGCAGTGCCTCGGCGGCCAGCCCGCGGAGTGTGGTGTCAGTGGCGGCGCCGACGAGGTCGGCGTACGGCGCGGCCAGTCGTTGTTCGAGCAGGCCGGCCAACTCTCGGGCCGAGGCGGCGTCAGTGACGGGGAACGGCAGCGAGTAGGCAGGCTCGGCCGCCTCGGGTACCGCGCCCATCGCCAACAGGTGTTCGCGGAGTTCAGCGCGGCGGTCTTCGTGCGCGCCCAGAGCACGCCGGGCGGTTGCCTGCGCGTCTCCGCTGAGGTGTGAGCCGACCACACCATAGCCGTAAACACAAGCATGTTCCCCGGCGAGCGCCGCCTGTATCGCGTCGACCTCGGTCGTGGCAGGTGCGGGTGTGCTCATGACGTCTCCAGGACGACGTGGTGGGCGGCTTCGGCAGCCGCGATCGAGGCGAGCAGGGTGGCCAGCCGGGGGCCGGCGGCATGTAGACACCCATCGGTGTGGGTGTCGGCGGTGTCGATCTCCGCGTCGCGGAGTGCACCGAGCGCGTCGTCGGCCTTGTCCGGGATATTCGGTATCTCGACCGCATCCAGGTCGACCACGAGAGAACCCTCGGTCTCGGCCGCACCGGTGTCGGAGGGGCTGGTGAGCTGGAGTGTGGCCAGTCGTGGCAGGGGCCCCTCGCCGAGCAGGGCGACGAGGTGCTGGCGGTGGTGGGCGGTCAGGGGACTCAGGACGTCGTCGAGCTCCGGATGCCGCTCCACCGTGGCGGCATGTCGGATGAGTAGTGACTCTTCGGCTCGGGCGGCCCGCCACCGCACTCGAGCGTCCGCGTCGGGTGCGGGTTGGGGAGCCGGCTGCTTTGCTTGGCGCGGCGTGGTGCAGCCAGCGACTACCACGCCGAAGACCGGTAGGCCGAAGGCGGCGACCAGAAGCCGGCGCCGCCGCACGTCGAGCGTGTCGTTCACCGGGTCACCGTACCTGCCAGGTGTGGTGTCTTGGTACGAGGCCTCACGTGCGATGTGCGCCACGGCCGTCGTCGGCGCTGCGTCCACGCCGGAGGCTAGGGGTCCGCTAAGGTGGTCCCCATGACCGGCCGAGGGTCGCCGGACAACTCGACAGAGGAGGCTACGTGTGAGTCCGGCAGATCATGACCTCCTGCGCAAGATCGTCGGGCCGGTTGTCGAGGACGAAGGTCTCGATCTGGAAGAGCTGAACGTGACCCAGGCGGGTCGGCGCAGCCGAGTACAGATCGTGGTGGACGCCGACGGTGGGGTAGACCTCGACCGCTGTGCCGATGTGTCCAGGAGTATTTCGCGAGCCTTGGACGATGCCGACGCCATGGGGGAGTTGCCCTACACTCTGGAAGTCAGCTCACCAGGGGTGTCACGTCCGCTCACCCTTCCTCGGCACTGGTCGCGAGCCACCGGTCGGCTGGTCCGGGTCGACCTCGTCGACGGCGAACGAGTCACCGGGAGAGTTGTGTCGGCGGCGGACACCTCCGCACAGCTCGAAATCGACGGTCACCTGCGGGAAATCGTGTACCTTGAAGTGACGAAGGCCCGCGTGCAGGTCGAGTTCAACCGCGTCGCAGACGGCGACGCCGGAACGGGGTGAGCTTGACGTGGACATTGATCTGGCTCTGCTTCGCGCCCTTGAACGGGAGAAGGATATTCCGTTTGACCGGGTGGTAGAGGCCATCGAGCGTGCGCTCCTGCTCGCGTATCAACGCGAGGAGTCGGCTCAGCCGCAGGCACGTGTCGTTCTCGACCGCAAGACTGGCCACGTGACCGTGTGGGCGCAGGACGTCGACGACGATGGCACCGTGGTACGGGAATGGGACGACACCCCGGCCGGCTTCGGCCGGATCGCCGCCACTACTGCCAAGCAGGAGATCCTCCAGCGCTTCCGGGACGCCGAAGATGAGATCACCTACGGCGAATATCTCGACAAAGAGGGCGACATCGTCTCGGGCACCATTCAGCAGGGTGGCGACCCTCGGACGGTCCAGGTGGATCTTGGCCGGTTGGAGGCGACGCTACCGGCTGCCGAACAGGTACCGGGTGAGCGGTACGAGCACGGTAGCCGGATCAGGTGCTACGTGGTGCAGGTGCGCAAGGGAATGCGCGGTCCGGTCATCACACTCTCGCGAAGCCATCCCAACCTCGTGAAGAAGCTGTTCGCCTTGGAAGTCCCGGAGATCGCCGACGGTACCGTCGAGATCTCCGCCATCGCGCGGGAGGCCGGGCACCGGACCAAGATCGCGGTGCAGTCCACCGTGCCTGGGGTGAACGCCAAGGGGGCGTGTATCGGGCCGATGGGTGCACGGGTCCGTGCGGTCATGACGGAGCTGAATGGGGAGAAGATCGACATCGTCGACTGGTCGGACGACCCCGCGGAACTCGTCGCACACGCACTATCGCCCGCCCGGGTGCAGAGCGTGGAGATCGTCGACCCGTCCGCGAAGGCGGCCCGGGTCATCGTGCCGGACTTCCAGCTATCTCTGGCCATCGGCCGCGAGGGGCAGAACGCTCGACTGGCGGCGAGATTAACCGGATGGCGCATCGATATCCGCCCGGACACCCAGCCGGAGGGGTCGGTCGCGGCGGTGCAGCCGGGCCACTGACCAGGGCTTCGCCGCCCATCGGCGGCCCTGATCGCTCGGTTCCGAGTACCCAAGACCAGCTCACCGCGGTGCCGCGGTCTCTTCCACGCCGGATGCCACGAGCCCGGCGGCGGAAATGACCCGGCGCCGCGGTTTCGGACGCCGGCCGGAGGAGACGGTAAACTATGGTGTCGGAAGACCGTGCGGCTGCGCGCGCACCCATTCGAACGTGTGTGGGTTGCCGTGACCGGGCGGAAAAGCAAGAACTGCTAAGAGTCGTCGTCGACGGCTCCGGTCCCACCCCGGGGCTGGTGCCGGACCCCGAAGGTCGGCTCCCGGGGCGGGGTGCGTACATTCATCCACGCCCGGGGTGCCTCGATACCGCGACACGGCGTCGAGCATTCGCGCGGGCGTTTCGCCAGCGCGGACCACTAGACGCTAGTGTGGTGCGGCGGTGGCTCGAAGCAGCAGCGAGAGCCTGAGCGGCTCGAGTGGCCGGTTGGCACACCAGCCGAACGGCCATGTGGCCAGGAAGAAGGAGACACGACGTGACTCTCACGAGCGTTCGATGAGCACGCAACGATGAGCACGCACCCCAGCTAGCCGGTTCGAGCCTGGTGCCCGGACCGAGAAGGAGAGCAGTGGCAAAGGTCCGGGTACACGAGCTTGCCAAGGAGCTCGGTGTTTCGAGTAAGGACGTCCTCGGCAAGCTGAGCGACCTCGGTGAGTACGTCAAGTCGGCGTCCTCCACGGTCGAGGCGCCGGTTGTGCGCAAGCTGAGGGAATCGTTCACCAGCCAATCTACGGCGGCGAAGACCGCCAAGCCGGCGAAGCCGGGGCCGGGCGGCCCGGCCAGGAAGGCAAACGAGTCTTCCCCGAAGGTCGAGGCAACGCCCACCCCACCCCCCGCGCAGCCTGCCGCTCCGTCGGCGGCCGCGCCAAGTGCACCAACCACACCAACCACGCCGGCTCCGCCCGCCACGGGCGCCGAGCCTGGCGCTCCGAAGCCGGGCCCACGCCCGGCGCCGGCTCCGACTCCGACTCCGGCTCCGGCTCCGGCCCCTGCCCAGGGGCCAAGGCCTGGTCCGCGGCCGAACCCGCCGGCTAGCACTGACCGCCCCAAGAGCAAGCCGGCTGGTCCGGCGGGCAAACCGGGCTCCGGTTCCAGCGCCGGCCGGCAAAGTCCGGGTGGCGGTTCCGCGCCGAAGCCTGGGCCGGCCTCGCGTTCCGGTGGTCCCCGTCCGGGCAACAACCCATTCGGTGGAGAGAGCACCGGCATGGGACGTCAAGGAGGGCCGCGGTCGTCGGGCGGTCCGCGGCCGGGTAACAACCCCTTCAGCTCCGGCGGATCCACTGGAATGCAGCAACGCCCAGGTGGCCGTCGTGACGGTGGTGGCCCGGGTGGCCCACGGCCAGGTTCCGGCGCCGGTGCCGGTGGCCCGCGTCCTAACCCGGGCATGATGCCGACCCGTCCGTCTCGCCCCGGTGGCGGTGGCGGCGGTGGCGGTGGCGGTCGTCCCGGCGGTGGCGGTGGCGGCGGTGGTCGTCCCGGTGGCGGCGGTGGCGGCGGTGGTCGTCCCGGTGGCGGCGGTGGCGGCGGTGGTCGTCCCGGCGGTGGCGGTGGCGGCGGTGGTCGTCCCGGTGGCGGCTTCGGTGGCCCCGGTGGTGGCGGTCGTCCCGGTGGTGGCTTCGGTGGCCCCGGTGGTCGTCCCGGCGGCGGCGGACGTGGCCGTGGTGGTACGGCCGGCGCGTTCGGCCGTCCAGGCGGTAAGCCGGCCAGGAGCCGTAAGAGCAAGCGCCAGAAGCGTCAGGAACTCGACAACATGCAGGCGCCCACCATCGGTGGTGTCCGCCTGCCGCGCGGCAATGGGCAGGTCATCCGGCTTCCGCGTGGTGCGTCGCTGGCTGACTTCGCCGAGCGCATCGACGTCGACCCCGCGCAGCTCGTACAGGTGCTGTTCGGCCTCGGTGAGATGGTCACGGCCACCCAATCGGTGGACGAGGACACCTTCCAGCTCATCGGCGGTGAGCTGGGCTTCGACGTCCAGCTGGTGTCGCCGGAGGACGAGGACCGCGAGCTGCTCGAGTCGTTCGACATCGACTTCGCCGACGAAGGCAACAACGACGCTCTCGCGCCCCGACCACCGGTTGTCACCGTGATGGGTCACGTCGACCACGGAAAGACGAAGCTGCTCGACGCTATCCGCAACGCGAACGTCGTCAGTGGCGAGTCCGGTGGCATCACCCAGCACATCGGTGCCTACCAGGCACATGTGGAGCACGACGATGTGCACCGGGCGATCACCTTCATCGACACCCCGGGGCACGAGGCGTTCACCGCCATGCGGGCCCGCGGTGCGCAGGTGACCGACATCGCCATCCTGGTGGTGGCTGCCGACGACGGCGTGATGCCTCAGACCATTGAGGCGCTCAACCACGCCCAGGCGGCGGGGGTGCCGATCGTCGTGGCGGTCAACAAGGTCGACAAAGAAGGCGCCAACCCGGACAAGATCCGGCAGCAGCTGACCGAGTACAACCTCATCGCCGAGGAATACGGCGGCGAAACCATGTTTGTCAACATCTCCGCACTAAAGCGACAGGGGATCGACAAACTGCTCGAGGCTGTCTTGCTGACCGCCGACGCCGCGCTCGAACTCCAGGCGAACCCCGAGATGGCCGCCCGTGGTGTGGCGATCGAAGGGCACCTGGACAAGGGGCGTGGCCCGGTGGCCACCGTCCTGGTGCAGCGTGGCACCTTGCGGCCCGGTGACGCCATCGTCACCGGTCAGTCCTACGGCCGGGTGCGCGCCATGCTGGACGAGTACGGCCAGCCGGTCGAGGAGGCCGGGCCGTCGCGTCCGGTGCTGGTGCTCGGCCTGACGGCGGTGCCGGGAGCTGGTGACAAGTTCCTCGTCGCCGATGACGATCGCACCGCGCGCCAGATCGCCGAGAAACGTGAGGCGATGGAGCGCAACGCCGCGTTGGCCAGGGCCCGCAAGCGGGTCACGCTTGAGAGCTTCCTGGCCGAGAGCAAGGTCCAGACGCTCAACCTCATCCTCAAGGGTGACGTGTCGGGTTCGGTCGAGGCGTTGGAGGACGCGCTGGCGAAGATCGACGTGGGCGAGGAGGTCAACCTGCGGATCATCCATCGCGGCGTTGGCGCGATCACCGCCAACGACGTCAACCTCGCGTCGATCGACGAGGGCATCATCATCGGCTTCAACGTCCGGCCGCAAAACCGGACGGTCGAGGACCTCGCCGACCGCGAAGGTGTGGACGTCCGCTTCTACTCGGTGATCTACTCGGCCATCGAGGAGATCGAGGCGGCGCTGAAGGGCCTCCTGAAGCCGGAGTACGAGGAAGTCAAGCTCGGCACGGCGGAGATCCGGGACATCTTCCGGTCGTCCCGGATCGGCAACATCGCCGGCTGTATGGTCACCAGCGGCGTCATGCGGCGCAATGCCTCGGCTCGGCTCGTACGGGACGGCGTGGTGGTAGCCGAGAAGGTCGCCATCGACTCCCTGCGGCGGGTCAAGGACGACGTGACCGAGGTCCGCGAAGGGTTCGAGTGCGGTATCAGCTTGGGCTCGTACAACGACATTCAGGTTGGCGACGTCATCGAGACCTTCGAGATGAAGGAGAAGCCGCGCAGTTGAGGATGTGGGTGGCCCGGCCCGGACAGCCGGGCCGGGCCACCCGGACACGAGGAGACACCCTCGAGTGTTCATCGGTACTTTGAGCGTGGACCTGCTGCTCGGTGACGTGCGGTCGCTGAAGCAGAAGCGGGCCGTGGTCCGCCCGATCATCGCCGAGATCAGGCGTCGGTATGAGGTTGCCGTAGCCGAAGTCGGCCATCTGGATCTGCACCGGCGGGCGGAGCTTGGTGTGGCGGTGGTGGCATCCGACGCCGCCCATTGCCGCGCCGTGCTGGACAACGTCGAGCGGCTGGTTGCCGGGCGCCCGGAGATAGAACTGCTCGCCGCCCGGCAACTGTTGCGTTCCGACGACGACGATTCCCTGGCGCTGCCGGACCGGATGCGGTTGCCGGCGTCCATGCGGCCCGGAGATAGTGTCGGACGGGCCGAAGGGCCGTGGCCGCCTCCGACGTCCGGTCCACACGAGTTCGTCGACGACGGTGACGGTGGCCAGGCCGACCATCAAGGGGAGTCCTGACAAGGACATGAGGAGGACGAGATGGCTGACCCGGGACGTGCACGCAAGCTGGCCGACCGGATCCGCGAGATCGCCGCGGAGACACTCGAACGCCGGGTGAAAGACCCGCGGTTGGGTTTCGTCACCGTGACCGACGCGCGGATCACTGGCGACCTACGGGAGGCGACTGTCTTTTACACCGTCTACGGTGACGACGTCGAACGTAAATCCACGGCGGTAGCGCTGGAGCGGGTCAAGGGCCTGGTGCGGTCCGAAGTTGGTCGGCAAACCGGTGTCCGCTTCACACCTACGATCGACTTCGTCGCCGACGCCGTGCCGGAGAACGCCGCGCACATCGAAGATCTCCTGCGTACCGCGCGCGAGTCTGATGCCGAGGTCGCTCAGGCGGCGGCCGCGGCGGAGTACGCCGGCGACCCGGATCCGTACCGGGCGGCGGATGACGACGAAGACGAGGCTGACGATCGCGACGACGAGACCGACGATGAGGACGGTGTCGGCGATGGCGACGACGGGGCCCGGGCGTAGGCCCATCTTCGTGGGTGTCCGGTGAGCTCTGGTGGGTGGAGCGGCACGAGGAGGCGACGGGAATCGATGTCGGAGCACAGCGACGGGCTGGTGATCGCCGACAAGCCGGCGGGGATTACCTCCCACGGCGTGGTAGGGCGGGTGCGCCGGCTAGCCGGAACCCGCCGGGTCGGCCATGCCGGCACGCTCGATCCGATGGCTACCGGCGTGCTGGTCATCGGTGTGGGCCGGGCGACGCGTTTGCTTGGACACTTGGCCTTGACCGAGAAGTCGTACGAGGCCACCATCCGGTTGGGCGCTAGTACCGTCACCGACGATGCCGAAGGTGAGGTCACCAACGGCGCCGACGCCTCGGAGATCGACGAGGCAGCCGTCCACGCCGAGGTGAGTGTCCTGACCGGCACCATCCGGCAGGTGCCGAGTGCGGTGTCGGCGATCAAAATCGACGGTGTGCGGTCCTACCATCGGGTGCGTTCCGGCCAAGAAGTCGAGCTGAAGGCCCGTGAGGTGACGGTCAGCCGCTTCGAGGCGACGGCGTTTCGACGCTCTGGTGCCTTTTTGGACGTTGATGTCGTCGTCGACTGTTCGTCCGGCACGTATATCCGGGCGTTGGCTCGTGATGTGGGCGCCGCGCTGGGGGTGGGGGGCCATCTCACCGCACTGCGTCGGGTGCGGGTTGGCCCGTACGGCTTGGATCACGCCCGGACGCTGGCCCGGCTGGAGGAGAAGTTCGAGCTGACCCCGCTGGATGTCGCCGCGGCGGTGGCGTTTCCTCGGGTGGACGTCGATGAGGTGTCGGCCCGCCAGGTGGTGCACGGGGCGCCGTTGCCGCGCACCGGGGTGGGGCCAGGTCCGGTGGCGGTGTTCGGGCCGGACGGCGCTCTGCTCGCCCTGGTTGAGGATCGTGGGCCGCGCGCCAAGTATCTCGCCGTCTTCGTCTCGGCCGCGGAGGCACGGTGACAGCGCCGGCGGAGCGCCAGCTCGCCCATGAGAGCTTGGAGACGCAGCTGGTGACGCTGATGCGGCGGCTGCGCCGGATGTCCGCCGTGCTGACCCGCGAGGCGGACGACGGGCTCGAAGCGTCGATCTATGCCCTCCTGGGTGCGTTTCTCGACGTGGGTGACGTCCGGGCCGGCGACCTCGCGTACCTGTTCGGTCTCGACAAGTCGACGGTGAGCCGACAGGTTGCCCGGCTGGAGTCGTTGGGCCTGGTGGAGCGGGTGGTCGACCCGAAAGACAAACGCGCCCGCATGATCCGCATCACCGACGAGGGCCGGCGCCGGGTGTTGCGGTTGCGCACCGTTCACGGGCAATGGCTCAACGCGGCCTTGGACACCTGGCCAGCCGCGGACGTCGATCGGCTCAGTGAACTACTCGCTCAGCTCAACGCCGCCTTGGGGGCGGAGCTGACCGCGCACCGTGCGGCGGCGACGCCCAGGCAGGCCGTCTAAACGGCGGCCTTTCTCACCCGCCCCTCTCCCCGGTGATCGTTGCCGCTTTCGTGTCGCTATAGCGACACGAAAGCGGCAACGATCACCGCGGTGTTTCGCGCCGGGCCGGCCGGTTGCGAGCAGGTTTCGGCTGGTCACAGCCTGCCAAAGCGGCGGGCTCGACGTCGTAGATACCTGCTGAGGCTGGCCCCTCCCTACGCCGCTAGCTTTGGCTCCTTCGGGGATCCGCCGGTCGCCCACGCGGCTGATGGCAGAGAAGGAGTGCGGCATGGCGCAAGACCGTTCCGTAGAGGTGCTGTACGGCGTTGACGAGATGCCTCCGCTGCGGAAGGCGATCCCGCTGGGGTTGCAGCACGTCCTGGTGATGGTGGCCAGCAACGTGACGATTCCAGTGATCTTGGCCGGCGCCATCGGAGCTACCACCGGTGAGACGACCTTCTTGGTGCAGGTGGCGCTCCTGGTGGCGGGGATCACCACCTTGCTGCAGACGATCGGCGTGGGCCCGGTGGGGGCCCGCCTTCCGGTGGTGCAGGGCACCAGCTTCGGCTTCTTGGTCGTGGCGATCCCGCTGGCTCAGGAGTATGGGATCGCGGCGATCTTCGGCGGCGCGATCTTCGCCGGCGGGGTGCAGCTCCTGCTCGGGTTATGTCTGCGCTGGCTCAAGTCGCTGTTTCCACCACTGGTCAGCGGCATCGTCGTGTTGGTCATCGGGATCGGGTTGCTGCCCACCGGGGTCAACCTCGCTGGTGGCGGTGCGGCTGCGGAGGATTTCGGGTCCGCCACCAATCTTTTCCTCGCCGGGACAGTGCTGGTCATCATCTTGTTGGCGTATTCGATCGGTAAGGGGCTGATCAGCGCGGCGTCGGTGTTGATCGGATTGGTTGTTGGTTATCTCGTCGCGATTCCGTTCGGCAAGGTGGACACCAGCCGGATCGCCGAAGCCTCGTGGTTCTCGATTCCGCAGCCGCTGGAGTTCGGGCTGAGTTTTCCCGCGGCCGCCCTGATCGGCATGGGTGTGATGGCTATCGCCACCTCCGTCGAGACCATTGGCGATCTCGCCGCGGTCACCAAGGGCGGAGCCGGCCGGGATGTCACCGACCGGGAGCTGTCCGGTGGTGTGATGGCCGACGGCGTGGGGACGGCATTCGCGTCGGTGTTCAGCGCACTGCCCAACACGTCGTTCAGTCAGAACGTGGGTCTGGTCGCGTTCACCGGGGTGATGAGCCGGCACGTGGTATCCATTGGTGCCGGATTCTTGATCCTCGCCGGCCTCTTCCCGAAACTCGCCGCGGTGATCGCGGCGATGCCGCCCGCGGTGCTCGGTGGCGCCGCCGTCGTGATGTTCGCCATGGTGGGTGCCGCCGGTGTGCGGCTGCTCGCGGAGGCTCGCCTCGACCGCCGGGACCTGCTGATCATCGCGGTGTCGGTCGGGGTGGGCCAGGGCATGGCCGCGGTGCCGGAGCTGGTGGCGATCGCTCCCGAGCAGCTGCGGGTGTTGCTGGAGACCGGCATCGTGCCCGCCGGGTTTCTGACCGTGACCCTGAACCTGATCCTCCCGGGGCGCTCCGGCGGAACCGACTCACCACTGGGGGCGGCGCTGGCACCAGAGGCCGATACCTGAACAGCCACATGCGGCTGAAGACTCGCCCGCCTCGTACAGTGACAGTCGCCACGATCTAACCCCGTGGCGGCGTGGCCCGGTCATCGGGGAAAATGACACGCTGGCTGAAACTGCTACGAGATCTCGGGAGCTTACGTGCATTGCTGGACCGACCTCGGTCACGTCCCGTCCGGGTTCGGGCCGTCGGTCGTCACCATAGGTAACTTCGACGGCGTTCACCTCGGCCATCAGCGTGTGCTCAAGCAGATGGTGCGGGACGCTCGGGTGGCTGGTACCCGGGCGGTGGCCGTCACCTTCGATCCCCATCCGCGGCGGTTGCATCAACCCCAGCATGCCTTCGAGCTGATCGTCGGGTTGCAGGACCGGCTGGAGCTACTAGGCCAGACCGGCCTCGATGCGGTACTGCTTCAGCGGTACACCTGGGAGTTCGCCAAGCAGTCACCGGAGGAGTTCGTCCGCCGCTACCTGGTCGACGGCCTACGGGCGGCCACCGTCGTCGTCGGTCGAGACGTCCGGTTCGGATGGCAGAACTCCGGTGACCTGTCCACCATGCTGGAACTGGGGGAGCAGCATGGGTTCTCCGTGGAGGTCATCGAAGACGCCAGTCCCGTCGACGACCCAGGCGGGCACCGGCGCTGGTCATCGACGTGGGTCCGCGACGCGCTGGGCGCTGGTGAGGTCGCCGAGGCCGCGGAGATTCTGGGCCGCCCACACCGGGTCCGTGGCCGGGTGGTGCGGGGCGACGCCCGCGGACGCGAGTTGGGGTTTCCCACGGCCAACCTGGCCGAGGACAGTACCGGCATGATTCCAGCCGATGGTGTCTACGCGGGGTGGCTGACCCGGACCGTGGGCCGTGAACCAGCGCCGTCGCCACGGATGCCGGCCGCCATCTCGGTCGGGACCAACCCCACGTTCAACGGCGCTACCCGCCGGGTGGAGGTCTATGTGCTCGATCGCACCGATCTGGAGCTGTACGACGACGAGGTGCTGGTCGAATTCGCCGCCTGGCTACGGCCTACGCTCCGTTTCGAGTCCGTGGACGAACTGGTCGAGACGATGACGGCCGACGTAGACAACGCCCGTATGATCCTTCGTGAAGCCCCACCCGCTTAGAGCTTCCGCCAATAGATCGGTGGAAGCTCTTAGCCACGCCGGGAACGCGATCCCGCGGGTGTCGGGTGCAATTCGTCCTGGACAGCACGTCGCTGGTACCCTTGGCCCTGCCGTCAGAACGGCCGCGGACTTGAGAGTGCTCCGGTGGACCGACCCGGATGCGCCGCGCAACGACCCGAGGAGAGAGACACGTGTCGACAGACGCTGCTACCAAGCAGAAGATCATGGCCGAGCACGCCCGCAGCGAGGGCGACACCGGCTCGCCAGAGGTCCAGGTTGCGCTGCTGACGCACCGCATCACCCACCTGACCGAGCACGTCAAGGTGCACAAGCATGACCACCACAGCCGCCGTGGGCTGCTGCTGTTGGTCGGCCAGCGACGGCGGCTGCTCAATTACCTGAACAAGACGGACATCACCCGCTATCGTGCGCTGATCGAAAAGCTCGGATTGCGGCGATGAGCTGACCGGCCGAGGGAGCGGTGCCCCGCTGAGGGAGCCGCTCCCTTGCCGTATCGCTGAATACCCCGCCTCTGGGTGGGGACAACTGAATACACACGAACCAAGAGGGTTGCCGGCCGGCCGCTAGCTCGCCGCCGCGCACAACGGAGCCGGTCCTCGGTTGTGGTCCCCGGGCATGTCATGGCCGGGTGCCTCCATCGAAGACCGGCGCAGTGACGCGGGGGAGCAGGCACCGCACACCGGTGGCCCGCGACACACAGGAGGATGACCCGTGACGGGTCCACAAATCCAATCCGCCGAGGCCATTATCGACAACGGCCGCTTCGGCACCCGCACCGTCCGTTTCGAGACCGGCAGTCTAGCCCGCCTAGCCGCGGGCTCGGTGTCGGCCTATCTCGACGACGAGACCATGCTGCTGTCCGCCACCACGGCCTCCAGCCAGCCAAAGGAACACCTCGACTTCTTCCCGCTGACGATCGACGTCGAGGAGCGCATGTACGCCGCCGGGCGGATCCCCGGCTCGTTCTTCCGCCGTGAGGGCCGCCCCAGTGAGGAGGCCATCCTCACCTGCCGGCTGACCGACCGTCCGCTGCGGCCTACGTTCGCTCACGGGCTGCGCAACGAGGTCCAGGTGGTTATCACGGTGCTGTCCCTGCACCCCGACCACATGTACGACGTCGTGGCCATCAATGCCGCGTCGGCGTCCACCCAGCTGTCCGGGCTGCCGTTCTCCGGCCCCATCGGCGCGGTGCGTGTGGCTCTGATCGAAGACCAGTGGGTGGCGTTCCCGCACCACTCGCAGCTGTCCGAGGCCGTGTTCGACATGGTGGTCGCCGGGCGAGTGCTGCCGGATGGTGACGTCGCCATCATGATGGTCGAGGCCGAGGCCACCGTCGACACCTGGCGGCTTGTACGCGACGGTCGCACGGCGCCCACCGAGGAGGTCGTCGCCGCGGGTCTCGAGGCGTCCAAGCCGTTCATCACGGCGCTGGTGAACGCACAGCAGAGCCTCGCCAAGCAGGCCGCCAAGGATGTCGTCGAGTTCCCGGTCTTCCTCGATTACGGCGACGACGTCTACGCGGCAGTGGACTCGGCTGCCCGCTCCCAGCTCGTCGAAGCCATGGCTATTCTGGGCAAAGCCGAGCGGGAGGCTCGCCTCGACACCATCAAGGGCGAGGTCAAGGAGTCGCTGGCCAGTCAGTACGAGGGCCGCGAGAAGGAGATCAGCGCCGCGTTCCGGTCGCTCAGCAAGAGTGTGGTCCGGGAGCGGGTGCTGCGTGACCAGGTCCGTATCGACGGCCGCGGGTTGACCGATATCCGGACCCTATCGGCCGAGGTCGGCACGGTGCCGCGGGCCCACGGTTCGGCGTTGTTCGAGCGTGGCGAGACGCAGATCCTGGGCGTGAGCACGCTCAACATGCTCAGCTTGGAGCAGAAGCTCGACACCCTGGCACCGGACAAAACCAAGCGGTACATGCACAACTACAACTTCCCGCCGTATTCGACCGGTGAGACGGGCCGGGTCGGCACTCCGAAGCGGCGCGAGGTCGGGCATGGCGCGCTGGCCGAGCGGGCGCTGCTGCCGGTGCTGCCCACTCGGGAGGAGTTCCCGTACGCCATCCGGCAGGTGTCGGAGGCGCTGAGCTCCAACGGCTCCACGTCCATGGGGTCGGTGTGTGCATCGACGATGTCGCTGCTCAACGCGGGAGTCCCGTTGCGGGCGCCGGTGGCCGGTATCGCGATGGGTCTCATCTCCGGTGAGGTCGACGGCGAGGCCCGCTACGTGACTCTGACCGACATCCTGGGTGTCGAGGACGCCTTCGGTGACATGGACTTCAAGGTGGCCGGAACTCGCGAGTTCGTGACCGCCCTGCAGTTGGACACCAAGCTCGACGGCATCCCCGCCAACGTCCTGGCCGGTGCGCTGGAGCAGGCCCGTGATGCCCGGCTGACCATCCTGGACGTGATGTCCCAGGCGATCGCCGAGCCGGACGAGATGAGCCCGTACGCCCCGCGGATCATCACGGTCAACATCCCGGTGGACCAGATTGGTGCGGTGATCGGGCCCAAGGGCAAGATCATCAACCAGATTCAGGACGACACCGGCGCCGAGATCGCCATCGAGGACGACGGCACCATCTTCATCGGTGCCGCCGACGGCCCGGCCGCCGAGGCCGCCCGCAAGGCGATCAACGATATCGCCAACCCCACCCAACCCGAGGTGGGCGAGCGGTACCTGGGCACCGTCGTGAAGACCACCAGTTTCGGTGCGTTCGTCTCCCTGCTGCCGGGCAAGGACGGCTTGGTGCACATCTCCAAGCTGCGGGCGCTGGCCGGCGGCAAGCGGGTCGAGAGCGTCGACGACGTCGTCGAGGTTGGGCAGAAACTCCAGGTCGAGATCACCGAGATCGACGACCGCGGCAAACTGTCCTTGACCCCGGTGGTCGAGGAAGCGACCGAGGCGGCGTCGGAAGCCGAGTGAGTTCCATCTCCACCCGCACGCTGCTGGGGGAGGACACCGATGCGCCGGTGCGGCGCAGTGTCCTCCCCGGCGGCCTGCGGGTTATCACCGAGGCGGTCCCCACCGTCCGGTCGGTGGCGGTCGGCGTCTGGGTAGGGGTCGGCTCGGTGGACGAGCGGCCCGCGGAGGCCGGCTCGACCCACTACCTCGAACACCTGCTGTTCAAGGGCACCCTGCGGCGCAATGCGTTGGACATCTCCGCCTCGATCGAGGCCGTCGGTGGCGACCTCAACGCGTTCACCGCGAAAGAGTTCACCTGTTATTACGCGCGGGTGCTCGACGCCGATCTGCCGCTGGCGGTAGACGTCCTGGCGGACATGGTGACGTCGTCTCTGGTCGAGGCCGCCGAGGTTGACAACGAGCGCGACGTCGTCCTCGACGAGATCGCCATGCGCGACGACGACCCCGCCGATGCCGTACACGACCTCATCGCGGCCCGGATGTGGGGCGACACCCCGCTGGGCCGGTCGATTCTCGGCACCGTGGAGAGCATCACCGGGATGCGGCGCGACACGGTGCACCAGTACTACCGGCAGCATTACCGGGCGCCGAACATCGTCGTCGCTGCCGCCGGCAACGTCACCCATGAGCAGGTCGTCAAACTGGTGCTGGACACCTTCTCGGTCGGTGACTTCCTCACCGGCGACGCGGCGCCGGCACAACCCCGCATCGGTGGCCCGGCGCCGCCCGCCGACACCGGTGTGGTCCTCGCCCAACGGCAGACCGAACAAGCCAACCTGCTCCTGGCGATGCCAGGGTTGACCCGCAACGACGAACGTCGGTTCGCTCTCGGCGTGCTCAACGCCGCGCTCGGCGGCGGGATGTCGTCGCGGCTATTCCAGCAGATCCGCGAGGAACGTGGCCTGGCGTATTCGGTGTACTCGTTCGCCGCTCAACATGCGCCGGCCGGACTGTTCGGCGTGTACGTGGGCTGCCAGCCGAAGAAGGCGACCCAGGTGCTGGAGTTGACCCGGACGGTGCTGGCCGACGTCGCCGAGTCGGGTTTCGACGATGACGAGCTGGCCCGTGGCAAGGGGCAGATGCGGGGCGGCCTCGTTCTGGGGTTGGAGGACACCAGCGCCCGGATGAGCCGGTTGGCCAAAGCCGAGTTGGTGTACGGCGATCTGTTGAGCGTTGACGAGCTGCTGGCCCGGATCGAGGCGGTCACCATGGACGACGTGCGGAGTCTGGCGGCCGAGCTGCTCACCAGCCCGCCCGCGCTGGCCGTGGTGGGGCCGTTCGACGACGCGAGCCGGTTCGAGCCCACCCTCCGCTGACGCCGCACCCCGCCCCCATGCTCTCCGCCACCCTCACCGCCCCATGATCATGAACACTTTGCCGTGTCATGACACGGCAAAGTGTTCATGATCATGGGGCGGTGAGGGTGGCGACCAGCGCCGAACCGAACACCCGCGCCGTCCACCGGGTACCGGCGGGCAGCTGCGCGGCGTCGACGCCGTTCACCACCCGAGGGTTGGTGAGCTGCCAGGTGCGGCCGAGCCGAGTGAGAGTGCCGCCACCGGCGGCTTCGAGGTTGTGCTGCCAGTCGGTGGGGCCGTAGGTGAGGGCGATGACAGCGGTGCGCCGGCGGACGAAGACGAACACCACCGTGCGGTAGGCCACACCGGAGCGGCGGCCTTGGTGCCCGACGACGGCCCACGGCGGCAGATACGGTGCCCAGAGGCCCATCACCCGATTGGTGCCGATCCGGTTGAACCGGGCCAGCCAGCGCGGAAGCCGAATATGCACGAGGTCATCGTCGCACTCACCGACGGTGCGCCGCACGTGGCTCCACCCGTTGGCTAGTGGGGCGAGGCGGGGTCGCCGCGTTGCCTCCTAGAGCGCCCCGGAGAAGCCGTGCTGGCGCCACGCCTCGTAGGCGGCCACGGCGGCGGAGTTGGACAGGTTCAGCGATCGCCGCCCCGGCAGCATCGGAATCCGCACCCGGGCGGTGACGGCCGGATCGGCCAGCACCTCGGCGGGTAATCCGGTGGGTTCCGTGCCGAACAGCAGCACATCGCCCGGGGTATAGGAGATGTCGGTGAAGGGCGCCGCGCCGTCGGTGGTGAAGGCGTACACGTGGGCCGGCAGCAGCGTTTGCCATGCGGATGTGAGGTCTGGATGGACGGTGACCTTCGCGAGGTCGTGATAGTCGAGGCCGGCGCGGCGCAGTTTGGCGTCGTCGAGGTCGAAGCCGAGTGGTTCGATCAGGTGAAGGTGGGCACCGGTAGCGGCCACCATCCGGATCGCGTTGCCGGTGTTGGGTGGGATCTTTGGCTCGTGGAAGACGATGTTGAACACCGTGACGTGGACTCCAGTGGGTGACGGGCTACGCCGCTCAACTCTAGAACCCTCCCGGTGATCATTGGCTTTTGACTACCGGATCCGGTAGTCAAAAGCCAATGATCACCGGGAGGGGAGGGGAGGGGAGGGGAGGGGGCAATGCGGGCGGTCCGGGGCCGGTCGGGGAGACTATGCGCATGACTATTCGCGTGGCGGTCATCGGCGCGGCCGGCCGGATGGGTAGTGAGACCTGCCGGGCCGTCGAGGCAGCCGCCGACCTCGAGCTCGCCGGCCGGTTCGACGTCGACGACGAGCTGGGTGACCTCGCCGGCGCGCAGGTCGCGGTCGACTTCACCGTGCCCGACGCCACCCTCGGCAACGTCCGGCACGCCGTCGAACGTGGTGTACACGTCGTCGTCGGCACCACTGGCTGGACCGACGAGCGGCTGGCGGCTGTCCGCGCCGCGCTCGACGGTGCACCCGGCACCGGGGTGTTGATCGCACCGAACTTCGCCCTCGGCGCCGTGCTGACCATGAAGTTCGCGGCTGAGGCGGCCCGGTTCTACGAGTCTGTGGAGATCGTCGAGCTGCATCACCCCGACAAAGTCGACGCCCCCAGCGGCACCGCCGTGCGTACGGCGCAACTAGTGGCACAGGCTCGGCGAACAGCAGACCTACCGGCCGCGCCGGACGCGACGACGAGTGCACTCGACGGCGCCCGCGGCGCCCGCGTTGACGGTATCCCGGTGCACGCGGTTCGGCTGCGCGGCATGGTGGCGCACGAGGAGGTGTTGTTCGGTTCGGAGGGGGAGACGCTGACCATCCGGCACGACTCCTTCGACCGGGCATCGTTTATGCCGGGTGTGCTGATCGGCGTGCGCCAGGTGGTCCGGCGGCCCGGGCTGACCGTCGGGCTCGAGCACATGCTCGACCTGTGAGCGGCGAGACGCCGAGCGGCGACACCCCGAGGGGCGTACCGCGGCCGGGCCGGGACCGGTTGTGGGCCATCGCGATGGCGGTGGTGGTGGCGGCCTTCCTCGCCCTCGTGGTGTGGCGCGGGTTCCTGCTCATCCAGACCGGGGACGCCGCCGGGATCGGCATGGGGGTAGCTGTCGTCGCGCTCGCAGTGGTCGGTGTGTGGGTCCTGTGGCGGTCGGTGACGTTCGGCCTGTGGACACAGCGGCTGGCCCGGCAGCTGGAGGCTGAAGGTGGGCTCCCCGTCGACGAGTTGCCCCGGCGGCCGAGTGGACGGGCCGACCGGGACGCTGCCGACGCGTTGTTCCAACGACGTCGGGCCGAGGCGGAGGCGGCCCCGGACGACTGGCGGACGTGGTTCCGGTTGTCGCTGGCCTATGACGACGCCGGTGACCGCAGCCGCGCCCGTGAGGCGGCGCGCACCGCGATCGGACTGTACCGGCGGCCATAACCACCGGTCAGCTCTGGCCATTCAGGGACGGCCGGCGCGAACCCACTCGTCGTGGGTGGCCCGGACGCGGCGCCACAGCTTGAGCAAGACGTCGTCGCCGATACTCGTCAGGTCGAGGCCGAACTCGCCGGTCATGATGCCGAGCCACTCGTCGGCGCTGGTGACCTCGCGGCTGGTCCGGCCGTCGCCGTCGATGCGGGTGCGCACACAACCCCGGAGGACGAGCGTGTGGTCGGGCCGCCGGGACTGCACCACGAGTTTCTGCACGAAGCCGGATTCCGGGTCGGTGGACAGGCGGGTGTGCTGCGGCTCGAACTCGGCCAGCTGGGTAGGGGTGACGTCGAAGTCGTAGCCGCCGACACTGCTCATCTTGTCGTGGTCGAATCGCCACCGTTGCCCGTCGCGGTCCTCTAACCGATACGTGAACGGCGGCTGCTCCACCACGCCGGGCCGCAGGGGCAGCGGGTCGCGGAAACCGTCGCCGAACCCCACGTCGGTCAGCCAGGTGGCGCCGTCGATCTCGACGAGCAAGGCCAGGTGGTTGCCCCAGACGATGGTGTCGGTTCCGTCGGGTACGGCGGCTCGGATCAGCGTGACGTTGTACCCGAGGCTGGTCAGCAGCGCGGCGAAAGCCCCGTTGAGGTGGAAGCAATACCCGCCGCGACCATTAACGATCCGCGTCGCCGACTCGGCGGGATCGATGGTGGTGGCGCGGCCCAGCTGGATCTCGAGGTTCTCGAACGGCACGTGGTCGAGGTGAGCGCGGTGCAGGTCACGCAGGCCCGCGACGGAGGGTGCGGCCGTCCTCTCGACGTTGAGGCGCCGCACGTATTGGTCGCGAAGCTGGGGTGTGAGAGGCGAGACAGGCACCGCCCAATCGTGCCATTCCGGCACCGGCCGGGAAAGCCCGCCGCTGGTCCGGGCCGAGCCGCCCGGCCTTAGAGGCGCGGCCTATTAAGCTCGACGTGTGCTGTTCGCGAAGCGGTTCTGGGCCGGTATCGCCGACGGGTCGGTCACCGTCACGTTCCGGCGATGGAAACGAGCGCAGGTGGTGGCCGGACGCTCGTACCGGACACCCGGCGGGATCATCGACGTGGTCGCCGTGGACGTCGTCGATCCGAGGCTTATCGGTGCCGCCGACGCCCGTGCGGCTGGCTACGAGAACACGTCCGCGTTGATATCCGATCTCCGTGACGGCGCCGACCGGCTCACCTACCGCATCGAGTTCCGCCGGTCGTCAGGGCCTGACCCGCGGGCTGAGCTGGCCGCCGCCGCGGACCTCAGCAACACCGACGTCACCGAGATAAGCCAACGGCTGGACCGGTTGGACCGAGCGTCGAGGCATGGCGCCTGGACCCGGCCGACGCTTCGCCTCATCGAGCAGCATCCGGCCCGGCGGGCCGCGGACCTCGCCGAGATGGTCGGGCGGGAACGCGCCGAATTTAAGATCGACGTGCGCAAGCTCAAGAACCTGGGCCTGACGGAGAGCCTGGACGTGGGCTACCGGCTCTCGCCGCGCGGGTCGGCGTACCTTCGGACCCAGCGCTGACCGTCAGGATGCAGGGGTAGGATCGGTGTGCATCCCGATCCTGGCGCAGGTGGCGCTGCGGGTGGCCTTCCAAGAGGCACCGAAGCCACCGTCGACGTTCCCCGGAGCCCCCCATGACGACCGCCAGCTGGAGCGAGGACGGCACCCGCCGAACCGCACTCTGGCGCGCCGAGAATGGCGGGTCGGTGCCAGCCCGCATCGTTGCCGTCGACGATCAGATTTCCGCCTCGGCGGCTCTCCGGCTCGCCCGGTCAGGTTCAGGTTTGCTCTGGCGAGGTGACTTCCATAACGCCCGGCAACTCATGCGTGCGATGGATCGCCGCATCGTTCAGCGACCATCGCGTGCCCCACGAGACGCTCAACCCGCCGACGTCTTTCGCGCACACAGAAAGGCACGTTCGGAACGGGCCGCGCTCCTCGGGAAAATTCTGATCGCCCTGGAGTCTGATTACTCGATTCGCCTACGCCGAGCACCGGACGTGTGTGCGGCGTGCAGGCACGCCTATGGGCCTCCGGTACATGCGCCGACGGACGACGGTCCCGGTGCGGCATCGCTTGTTTCACTGCCCGAGCTGCTCGGTGTCATCGGGGCCTATGAGTGGCACCGCAAAGGTATCGAAGTCGCGGCATTAGGCACCCGGATCTACCCCGCGTACGGCGTCTTCGCTCCGACCCGCGACGAGTACGTCGATCTGGTTGCCGGTGCGGCTTTCCCGCGGCGCGTCGACCCTCCCGTCGTGTTCGACATCGGCACCGGAACCGGAGTGCTCGCCGCCCTCCTGGCCCAGCGTGGTGCCCGAGAAGTGGTGGCGACCGACCTCAACCCTCGCGCGGTGCAGTGCGCACGCGAGAACGTTCAGCACCTTGGGCTTGTCGACCGGGTCCGGATCGCCGAGGCCGACCTGTGGCCTGGCAACCAGCGTGCAGACCTGATCGTGTGCAATCCGCCCTGGCTGCCCGGCCACCCCACCTCGACGCTGGAACTCGGGATCTACGACCCGGCGTCCACCGTGCTGAACCGCTTCCTCACCGAGCTTCCAGATCACCTGACACCCCAAGGCGAAGGCTGGCTGATCCTCTCCGACCTCGCCGAGCACCTCGGCCTCCGGACCCGTGACGAGCTTCTCGCGCGGATCGCCGACGCCGGTCTCGCCGTCGCCGGCACACACGAAACAGCTCCTCGCCACTCACGCATCACCGATAGCACCGATCCGCTTCATGCTGCCCGAGCGCGCGAACGGACGGTCCTATGGCGACTGACCCCGCGGCTGCCACGGATGCCGTAAGTCAGGGCCACCTAGCCGCGACCGTCAGGATGTGGGGGTCAGATCGGTGTGCATCCTGATCTGGCGCAGGGTGGCGCTGCCGTCGTCGGCGAGATCCAGTGTGCGGTGCGCTGAGTCGGCCGCCCAGCCCGCTGGCTCGAGGAACCGGCGCATGTCGTCGTCCCCTACGACGAGCCACATGCGGGCCTTGGTGAACCCGTCCGCACGCAGCGTGTCGGCTACCGCCGCGATCAGGCGGGAGCCGTGGCCCTGCCCGAGCGCGTTGGGGTCGACGTGGAACGCCACGATCTCGCCGTCGTCAGGGGCCGCATCGGGGTCGTCCGACGGAGCCGTCGCGGCGAACCCGGAGACGTCGCCATGGCTGAGTGCTACCAGAACCCGGTGCCGCGCGGTTGGCGGGCGGGTCACCGCGTGCCGCCAGGCCTGGGCGAAGGTTGTGGGGTCGATGTGATTGAGGGCCGTGCGAGGAAGCAACTCACCGTACGTGCGCATCCACGCCCTGGCCTGGACGCTGCCGATGGCGTCGGCGTCGGCAGCCCACGCGAGACGGACACTTTTGTCGGCGACGGGTTGCTCATCCACCCCTCTACCCTAGGGCCTGCCTTACCGATCTTGCGGATGTGGGCGGCGTCCAGTCGTCGTTTGGCCGGCTCGGCGGGTCCGGCTCGGCGGGTTCGGCGGGCCCGGCGGGTTCGGCGGGCCCGGCGGGTCCGGGGGGCCCGGCGGGTCCGGGGGGCCCGGCGGGTCCGGGGGGTCCGGGGGATAGACCTCCGGCGGACGACGATCAGGAGCTGTCCGCCGCGTGTGGACAGCCGCCACCCCAGTCAGTGCTGGGTGGTTCCCACTGGTTGGCGGGGAGGAAGCCGGGTAGGTGCACCGATTCGTCGTAGTACTCGTGGTAAATGGGGAGCGACGCACCAGACATCGGTGGAACGACCCATGACCACTCGGCCGTGGGAGTCCGGCCGGCTTTACGTTCTTTGGCGACGAACGCCATAAAACGTTCCGACTCGCCGTGGTGGTCGGCGATCTTCACCCCGGCTCGGTCGAACGAGGTGAGTACCGCACGGTTGATCTCGACGAGTGCGCGGTCTTTCCATAACGTGCGATCGTCGCTGACGTCGAGCCCTAGGCGCCGTCCGACCAGTTCGAGTATGTCGTAGCGGTCGGGGTCGACGAGGTTGCGCGAGCCGATCTCCGAACCCATGTACCAGCCGTTGAACGGCGCGGTGGGGTAGGTGATCCCGCCGATACGCAACGGCATCGACGATATGGCCGGCACCGCGTGCCATTTCAGCCCGATGTCGGCGAACCACGACAATTCGGGGTGGCTGAGTTCGACCTCCAGTACCGCGTCCTCTGGGATGTCGAACAGGGTGATGCCGTCTTTGGCGGTCTCGATCACGAGTGGGAGCACGTCGAAGGCGGTGCCCTTGCCGGCCCAGCCTAGGCTCTCGACCCAGCGGGTGAACGGCTCGAAGTGGGGATCGCCGACGATGGTGTCGTCGCGGCGGTAACCGGCGTAGCGGACGAGTTGCTCATTCCGGATGTGTGGTGCCGGCCGGCCGGGTTCGTCGGGCCCGAAGATGGTGATGACCGGACGGATGCGGCCGTCGTTGGTCGCCAGACGGAGATGCTCGACACATTCGTTGGCGATCGAGTCCGGGTAACGCACGTGCCGGCGGTCGCGGACGACGAGGCTGCGCCAGTACAAGCGGCCAATGCAGCGATTCGCGTTGCGCCAGGCCACCCGCGCCCCGAATTCCAACTCCGCGCTGGTGTGGGTGAACACGCCTCGTTCGTCGTGCTCGCGTACCGCGGCGGCCAATCGGATGAACGGGTCAGGTGCCGAACGGTCTTCGGCGGCCCGTAGCCGGAAGAACTCCTCGGCTTCGTCGAGATCGACTGGTTGTGGCGGCGGGACAGGAAGGCCCCGCTGTCGGCCATCGGTTGTCACAGACCCTCCCTCTGGCAGCCCACGCTTAATGAAGGTCGAGTCTGTGAATAAACCCCGGAAATGACTCTTCCCTCCGCCCATGATCACTATGCCACGAATTATCGTGATCCGTAACCGGACGTCCCATCGGGTAAACGGACGAGTCAACCTCGCCCGATCGGGGGTTGAGATGCCGTGAATGGCTGCCGAGGTGGGGGTGACCGTGGCCGCCCTGTGAGTCTCACAGCTGGGGGAGGCGGCCACGGTCACGCCGACGCGGCCGGGTTCCATGTCGAGGCTCGACGCGGAACCCGGCCGCTGATCGAGGCCAGCAGCTCTAGTGTGCTGACGTGGCGCGGATCCGGAGTCCGGCGGCGCCCGCGGCAATCAATGCGAGTGCTGCGGCCCCGGCCAGGACCACGATGCCGGCGCCGGTGTTGGGCAACTCGTCGTCGCCGTTCTCGGTGCCCTCATCGGTGCCGGATTCCGTTCCGTCGGCGTCGCCGTTCTCCGCACCGTCGTCGCCGCCGGCTGCGGTACCGTCCTCGGCGGCCGACTCGCTCCCGTCGTCGTTGCCGCCATCGGTGCCGGATTCGCCACCGCTTTCGGTGCCGGAGTCGCCATCTTCGTCACCCGGCTCCTCTGGCGGTTCGGGGTCGCCGGACGAGTGGACGGTGATCGTCACGGTGGCGGGAGCCGACGTACCGCCGTCGGTGCCGACGGTGAAGGCGAAGTGGTCATCACCGGTGAACTCGGCTGCCGGCGTGTAGACCAACTCCGGTGCCTCGCCGGTGAGCTCACCGTGCTCGGGCCCCGCCTCAACCGTCCAGGTGACGGTCTCGTCGTCGAAGCCGGAGCCCGTCAGCGTGATCTCTACCGGCTCGCCGGACCGCGTCTCGACGTGCTGGTCGTCCGCGGTAAGAGACGACCCAGGTGTCTCGACGCATCCGGAACCCGTCTTCAGGCCGAGCCCGTCGCGGATGGCGTCCAGGTAGAAGCAGCCGTCTCGGACGTTGGGCTCGATGTTCCCGCCCTCGTCCCACTCGTTCCAGGCGAAGAACAGGGCGTAGTTGTCCATGTTCTTCGGACGAGTGGACTCCGCCATGTCCTCGCGGATGTTGCGCACCACGCCGCGGAAGTCGTCTTTGGCGTAGTCGGTGAAGTAACGCACCTCGTCCTTGTTGTCATGGCTGATCTCGACGCCGTACCTGGTGCGCTCGTCGAAGTTGGACATCCCGCAGCGCATGAGGTCGAGGTCGGACGAGACGGCGCCGAAGAGGCCCCGCTGATTCGCCACGTACTTGGCGTAGGACTGGTCGGGGTCCTCGATCGCCGGGCCGTCGGTGCTGCAGTACGCACCGTCGGCGCCGAGTCCGGGCGCCCGGTTCGCGTCCGTGGCCCCATGGCTGATGGTGACGTAGATCTCTTCACCCAGCGAGTCCCGTGCCTGCGTCCGCACCTCCTCGATGAACGCCGCGATGTCCGCGTCGGTGTTGCTACCCAGTCCACGTGTGTCGCACAGGCTCAGGATCTTGCGGCCGTCGTTGGCCCGCAACGTGTTGGGCTGGGCCAGATACTTCGTCACGAGTGTCTCGGCGACCACCGGGAACTGGTCGGCCGGGATCGTGAGCGGCCCCCAGGGGTGTGCACACACCGCTACCGTGAAGTCGATGTCGTGTACGTTGCCTGCCTGGAGGAACGCGGCCAGGCCGACGTCGCTGGAGTACTCCTGCTGGGTCTCGCCGTTCCAGTACCAATAGGCGCTGAAGAAGCTGAGGCCAGCCGAGGTGGCCTGGGTGATGTGTTTTTCCCAGGTCCGCGGGTCGGAGTCGTCGTAATAGCCGATCGACGGCTTGAGGTGGCCGAAATCGGTGTCGGGCCAGTTGTCGGCGCCGTTCGGGTGGCCGTCGAAGAAGTCGCGGACGCCACACCAATAGTCGCGGCGGCCGTACTCGGCTTCACACAGCGACTCCTTGTGGTGTCCTCCCTCGTGCCACATCGGGAAGTAGATGGCGCCCGCTTTGATCCAGTCGTCGTAGACGTAGCCCAGGGTGCCGTCCAGCTCGTAGCCGGCATCGAGAAACTCGTCCGTGCGGGAGGCTGGAGCGATCCGCCAATCTTCGCGGTCGGGCATCCTGAATCGGGCCAGCGCGATCATGTCGTCGGTGGCGGTGTCTTCGGTCCACACGTAGGCGCCCACACCTTCGTCGACCCACCCCTTGTCGACCAGCCGGGTGCGCTCGTCGTCGTTGACGCTCAATAGCCATGCGGTGGCGTCGCTACGGGGTTTGAGCCGGTGCACGGGGATCGTGCCGTCGGCTTCGGCGCGCGGCAGGTAGCCCAGCACGCCGGGGGTTTCGGTCATGCCGAACTCAGCGACGGCACGCCGTGCTTCGACGATGTCGGCGGTGTATAGGCGGCCTTCGCCGCTGCTGGCGGTCAGTTCGATCAGCGGCCGGGGCTCCTGCGCGAAGCGTTGCTCGGCCGCGGTGGGGCCTACCTCCATCTCGATCGATTCGTCAGCGGTTGCGACGCCGGCAAGTAGTGTGTGGCCGACCAGCGCCGTCGCGGCGATCCCGGCCGCGAGGCGCGACACCCGAAGGCGCCGACCACGTTGATCCACAGTCAACTGTTTCTCCTGACTTCTCTTGGTGATCACTCAAGCCGCCGGCGGGCGAGGGCCCGCTTGAGCCCGCGGGTGTTCGCCGGTGGCTGCCGGTCGACATCGTGGGGGGAGGTGGAAGTCGGGACCAACGTTTAAGGCGGGCCTAAATTCTCGGGTCGCCCACGGTGGACGGCTGTTCGCGTGCGCGGCGGCGGCCATGGATCGACGAACCTGCCTGTTGTAGTACGGTTGTGCGACATAACGGCGCGGATCTCGGAGCCTCGCTCGAATCAAGGTCGTCACCAGGGCCGAGCCGCTCAACCGCGGGCGAGACGGGCATAGTCCGGACCGCGGGCGGCCAGCAGGCCCGGAAGTGTGGCGATGGCACAACTTGTCAGAAAGGACGGGCACCATGCCGTTCTCCGACCTCCCTCCGTACCAGGGTCATGGCAGCCGGGTCACGAGCCGCAAGCACGTCCACGACGTGGTGCTGAGCTTGACGGACATGGCCCGAATCCGGTTCGCGCACTCGCCAGTGCGGGAACTGGTAGCCAGCGTGCGTGTCCTGCACGAAGCCCGCCGCCGGCATCCCTTCGTGCCATGGCTGCGCAGCGTCGACCCGCGGCAATGCCTGGAGCGGTGGCCGCTCCTGACCACCGTGGTCACCGACCCGGCCTGGAGCTGGCGGACCGCCAAGATCAGCTTCCTGACCCCGTTTCCCTGCCGCCCGTGGCCAACGATCGACGACGAATTGTCCGCCCTGGCCACCACCCCCTGTGGGTTGATTCGCGAGCAGATCGAGCAGTCTTTCCCGGCCGGATCGATCCCCCGTCCATGGCGGCGCGTCCATGCCGACCCAGTCGGCTTCACCGGGGAACTCGTCGAGCAGATGGCCACCTACTGGGACTACGCCATCGAGGCGATCTGGGCGCGGCTACGGGCGTTGTGTGCGGCCGACGTGTCGTATCGCATGGAGCAGTTCGCGACGGGGGGTCTCGCCCGGTTGCTCGATGATCTGCACCCCGATGTCCGCCTGCTCCGGGACCGGCTGCGGATCAGCAGACCCGGCAGCGTCACCGGGAAGTTGGAGGCGCGCGGCGGTGGGATCCTGCTGATACCGTGCTTCTTCGCCTGGCCGGGCCTGAACGCCGGCTGTGACGACGCCGGCCGGATCACCGTGAGCTACCCGCCCCGTGGCGTCGGTGGGCTCTACGCGTTACCCGACACCGACCACGCCCAGAGCCTGGACGCGCTGCTCGGGCGGACCCGGGCCGCGCTGCTGACGACCTTGGTGCTCCCCGCCACGACCACCGATCTCGCGGCCCAACTCGACGTGAGCCCGGCAGCGGTCAGCCAGCATTTGCGGATCCTCAAGTCCGCCCGGTTGGTCGAAGGGCACCGGCGTGGCCGGAGCGTGCTCTATCAGCGCACGCCGATGGCGTCGTCGTTGCTGTCCGGCCGGGATGGACGAGACAGCGGTGCGGACCATCACCGCCGCGACGTGCACGACGGCCGGGACAGCCAGACCGGCGGCACCAGCCGCGGTGGCCACAACGGCAGGGACGACGATGACGACGTGCACCGGGTGTCGGCGTGCCTTGTTGGCCGCCGTCGCCGGCTGCCGCCGCGGATATGGAGTCCTCCGTCACCCCCCGTGTACGCTCTGCGGCGTGGTTATCACGGGGGGAACCGTTCAGCGACACCACGAGCCGTTCGTGGTCCAGCAACGCCGATGGGTGTTCTGGCCCATTCTCGGCATGGTGGTGGCGGCCGTCTGTGCGGTGGCGGTGATCGGCATTGCTGCTACCGAGGTGTCCAGAGACGCGGTGGTCACCGCTGCCGTGCTCGCGTTGCTGCCGGTGATGCTGCTCATCGGGACTTTCCTATGGTTGGACCGATGGGAGCCGGAGCCCGGCCGTAACCTGCTGTTCGCCTTCATGTGGGGCGCCGGAGTAGCCACCCTGGGTGCGCTGCTGATCAACTCGGCGGTGGGTGTCACCTACGGTCCAGCGGCGTCCGCGGTGATCTCGGCCCCGGTCGTGGAGGAGGCCCTCAAAGGGGCGTTCCTGGTCGGCATGTTGTGGTTCAACCGTCGTCAGCTCGACGGCATCGTCGACGGTGTTGTGTATGCCGGGATGGTCGCGGCTGGTTTCGCGTTCGTCGAGAACATCTTGTACTTGGGCCGCGCCTTCGACTCCGTCTACACCGACGCGTGGCTGACCTTTGTGCTGCGTGGTGTGGTCACGCCATTCGCGCATCCGCTGTTCACCGTCTTCATCGGCGTCGCGGTCGGCCTGGCCGCGCGGCGGCGTGGCTTCTGGAACGCGGTGTTGCTACCGGCGGCCGGTTATGTCGTGGCGGTGGCGCTGCACGCGTTGTGGAACGGGGCCGCCGTGTGGGATGACGGCAGTGCGTTCTTCTCGATCTACTTCTTGGTGATGGTGCCGCTGTTCGTCGGCATGGTGGTGTTGGCGTTGTGGAAGCGGCGTCGGGAACGGCGCATCGTCGCTGAGCAACTGCCCCGGTTCGCGGCGGCCGGCTGGATCGGCGCGGACGAGGTGGCGTGGTTGAGTTCGATGCGGGCTCGGCGCCGCTGGCGGCTGGCCGCGGGGGCGCGTGGCGGGCGTTCCGCGGTGCGCGCGGTAGCGGCCTATCAGACCGTCGTCACCGAGCTTGCCTTCTTGTCGGACCGGATTTCGCGCGGGATGGTCGGGCATGACGCGCCACGCTGGCATGCCGAGGTCATGCACGAACTGGCCGCCGCGCGCTGCGGGTGTAGGTGACGAAGTCGAATCCGTCATGCGGCTCCCGCGACACCTCGTCCCATTCCGACCAATCGACGTCGGGGAAGAACGTGTCGCCGGCCGGCTCGGCATGGACCTCCGTCAGCTCCAGCCGGTCGGCCAGACCCAACGTCTGCGTATAAATCTGCGACCCGCCGAGCACGTACACGGTGTCGTCGATCGAGGCGGCCAACTCCATCGCGTCGGCCACCGACGTCGTCACGTGAATGCCGTCGGCCACCCATCCCGGTTGCCGCGTGACCACGACCGTGGTGCGGCCGGGGAGCGGACGGCCGATGGAGTCATACGTCCGCCGGCCCATCACCAGCACGTGCCCCATGGTCAACTGTTTGAACCGGCGCCAGTCTTCCGGTATGCGCCAGGGGATGTCACCGCCGCTGCCGATCACGCCGTTCCGTGCGACGGCCGCGATCAGCGTCACCGTGGCCCCGGGGTGCTCCGTTGTCATACCGCGATCGGCGCTTTGATAGGTGGGTGCGGGTGGTAGTCGAGGAGATGCACGTCGTCATACTCGAACTCGTCGATACTGCGACGTTCCGGGTTGAGCTGGAGTGTGGGCAGCGGCCGCGGCTCTCTGCTCAGCTGCAGGCGGGCCTGCTCGACGTGGTTCAGGTACAGGTGAGCATCACCGAGCGTGTGCACGAACTCTCCCGGGCGCAACCCGCACACCTGCGCCACCATGTGGGTGAGCAGCGCATACGACGCGATATTGAACGGAACGCCGAGGAAGACATCGCCCGAACGTTGGTACAGCTGGCAGGACAACCTGCCGTCGGCGACGTAGAACTGGAACAGCGTGTGGCACGGCGGCAGCGCCATCTCGTCGATGTCGGCGGCGTTCCACGCGCTGACGACGTGCCGCCGAGAGTCCGGGTTGGTGCGGATGGAGTCGATGACCTGGGCGATCTGGTCGACGGACCGGCCATTGGGTGCGGGCCATGACCGCCACTGGAAGCCGTACACCGGCCCGAGCTCGCCGTCGGCGCCGGCCCACTCGTCCCAGATGGTGACACCACGTTCCCGCAGCCAGTGAGCGTTCGTCGAACCACGGAGGAACCACAACAGCTCGAGGACCACGGACTTCATGTGCAACTTCTTCGTCGTGACCGCTGGGAATCCAGCGTCGAGGTCGAACCGCATCTGGTGCCCGAAAACACTGAGTGTGCCGGTGCCCGTGCGATCGGCTTTGCGCGTGCCGTGGTCCAGCACGTGCCGAAGGAGGTCGAGATACTGCCGCACGCCTGGCAATCTAACACCGCGCGGCACGCCGGGCTGAGGGACGCGCCGCTCGCGGGGTACCAGGGACGCGGTACCCTTCGGTGCATGGCCGACGAGCTCTTCACCCTCGCCGCGGCGACCACCGGCACGCCCGCGTCGGCGCCGTTCGGACGGGTCCTGACGGCGATGGTCACCCCCTTTCATGACGACGGCAGCCTCGACCTCGACGGGGCGGCGGCGCTAGCCGAGCACCTGGTCGAGCGTGGTTGCGACGGTCTCGTGATCAGTGGCACCACCGGCGAGAGCCCCACCACGTCCGACGCGGAGAAGGACGCGCTGCTCCGTGCCGTCGTCGACTCGGTGAAAGGCCGGGCCAAGGTAGTCGCGGGGGTGGGCACCTACGACACCCACCACACCGTCGAGCTGGCCCGGTCGGCCGAGAAGGCCGGCGCGCACGGCCTGCTGGTCGTCACGCCGTACTACAACAAGCCGCCGCAGGAAGGGCTGGTCCACCACTTCCGTACCGCGGCCGACGCCACCAACCTTCCGGTCATGCTGTATGACATTCCCGCCCGCTCCGGGGTCGCCATTCGGAGCGAAACCCTGTACCAGCTGGGCGAACATGAGCGGATCGTCGCGGTCAAGGACGCCAAGGGCGACGTCTTCGCCTCCTCCGAGGTGATGGCCCGGACCGGATTGGCCTATTACAGCGGTGACGACGCACTCAACCTGGCGCTGCTGACCCACGGCGCGGTGGGTGTCGTGAGCGTCGTAGCGCACGTCGCGGCCCGCGAATACGCGCAGATGACCCGCGCCGTCGACTCCGGCGACCTGGTTCGAGCCCTGCGCCTGCACCGGCAGCTGATCCCGGCAGTGCGCGCGATCATGACCCGAACACAAGGAGCTATCATGGCCAAGGCCGCTGCTCAAGCCCTGGGGATCATCCCCAGTCGGCAGACCCGCTCGCCCCTTCCGCCCGCCACCGACGAGCAGGTCGCGCAGTTGCGCGCGGACCTCGCCGAGGCGGGCCTCCTGTGAGCCACCCGCATCCCGAGCTGCCCGAACCGCCACCACTCGCCCCGGGGGCGCTGCGGCTGGTGCCACTCGGCGGTCTCGGCGAGGTCGGCCGGAACATGATGGTCTTCGAGCATGCCGGTCGGCTGTTGATCGTCGACTGTGGTGTGTTGTTTCCCGAAGACCACCAGCCGGGTGTCGACCTCATCCTGCCGGACTTCGAGTACATCCGGGACCGGCTCGACGACGTCGAGGCCATCCTGTTGACCCACGGCCACGAAGACCACATCGGCGCGGTGCCGTTCCTGCTGCGGGAGAAGGCCGACATCCCGGTGGTCGGGTCCCGGCTGACCCTGGCGCTGATCGAGGCCAAGCTCAAAGAGCACCGGATCGACGCCTACCAGCTGGAGGTCAAGGAGGGGCAGCGGGAACGATTCGGCCCGTTCGACGTCGAGTTCCTCGCGGTCAACCACTCGATTCCGGACGGTCTGGCGATGGCCATCCACACCGAGGCCGGCGTCGTGTTGCACACCGGCGATTTCAAGATGGACCAGCTGCCGCTCGACGGCCGGCTCACCGACCTCAATGGCTTCGCCCGGCTGGGCGACGCCGGGGTAGACCTGTTCCTGGTCGACTCCACCAACGCCGAGGTGCCCGGGTTCACACCACACGAACGCGACATCGCCGCGGTGCTCGACAGCACGTTCGCCGCCGCGCCGGGCCGAGTCATCGTCGCGTCGTTCGCGAGCCACGTCCACCGCGTCCAGCAGGTGCTCGACGTCGCCGTACGACACGGCCGCAAGGTCGCGTTCGTCGGCCGGTCGATGGTGCGCAACATGGGAATCGCCCGCGACCTCGGGTACCTCACCGTGCCGGACAAGACCCTGGTCGACCTGAAGAGTATCGACGACGTTCCGCCGGACAAGTTGGTGCTGATGTCGACCGGTTCGCAGGGCGAACCCATGGCGGCGTTGTCCCGCATCGCCAACCGCGACCACCCGGCGATCCGGGTGACCGACGGCGACGTCGTGATTCTCGCGTCCTCGCTCATCCCCGGCAACGAGAACGCCGTGTCGCGGGTGATCAACGGGTTGACCCGCGCCGGCGCCACGGTTGTGCACAAGGGCAACGCCATGGTCCACACCTCCGGACACGCCGCTGCCGGTGAGCTGTTGTACACGTACAACCTCGTCAAGCCGCGCAACGTGATGCCGATCCACGGCGAGGCCCGACACCTGCACGCCAACGCCGAGATCGCCATCAAATCCGGGGTGCCGCGGCAGCGGGTGGCCATCGCCGAGGATGGTGTCGTCGTCGATCTGATCGACGGCCGGGCCCGGGTGGTAGGTGCGGTTCCCTGTGGCTACGTATACGTCGACGGCTCCAACGTCGGTGGCTTGGCCGAAGCGTCGTTGAAAGACCGCCGGATCCTCGGCGAGGAGGGGTTCATCTCGGTGGTCGTCGTGATCGACTCCGTCACCGGCAAGGTCACCGGTGGCCCCGAGATCCATTCACGCGGGTTCGCGGAGGACGACAGCGTGTTCGACGAGATCCGGCCCGCGCTGGTGAAGGCGGTCGAGCAGGCTGCGGAAGGTGGCAATGCCGACACCTACCAGCTGCAGCAGACCATGCGTCGCACCATCGGCCGCTGGGTGGGCGGCAGGTTGCGCCGCCGACCCATGATCATTCCGGTGGTCGTCGAATCCTAGGCATCGCCGCAGGGGCCGGGTCCGTGTCACTGGGCCGCGTCAACCCTGCTGGGCAAGGTGATCAGCGATCAGCCGGGTCGTTTCGGCGGGGCGCTCCACGGGTGGCAGGTGGCCGGTGTCCGGTAGGTCCACTCGGCGCGCACCGGGGATACCGCTGGCCAACAGCCCGGACACCTCCTGCACCGGTGGGATGTCGGCCAGCCCGTTAACGACGAGTGTCGCAGCCGCGACGTCGCCGAGGCGCCCTACGGCTGGTGGTTCGGTCCACTGCGGGACCAGCGCGGAGCCGCGGCTCCACATGCGGCGGAAGACAACCCGGCACATGTCGACCGCCAGTTCCCACACCTCGGGGGAGAGGGCGTCCGGACTCCGGTCCGGCCCGGCCACCATCAGGCTGGCTTGTGCCCGCGCCATCGCTTCGACGTCATCGGGGTCGACGTGCTCGGCGGTTCCGTCGGCATACTGGCGTAGCCGTTCAGCGGGCACCGCGCCGTAGACATGTTCTTCGGCCAGTTTCTGCATTTCCGGTGGCCAAACGTGCCCGGACAGGCCCGAGCAGATGAGGGTGAGGGAGGTGACGCGGTGCGGTGCGGACAAGGCGGCGTCGACGGCGTACGCACCCCCGTAGGAGCATCCGACCAGGGCCGCACGGTTGATGTCGAGGGCATCCATCAGACCGATGAGGTCGTCGTGGTGGGCGGCAGCGCCGGTGGCGTCCGCGGACTCGCCGTGGCCGCGCCAGTCATAACGGACGACGCGATGGCCGGCGGCGAGTGCGGTGAACTGCTGCTCCCACATCCGTCGGTCTGCGATACCAGCGTGGACGAATATGACGGCCGGGCCGGAACCGGCCTCGTCGTAGGCGAGTTGAGTGCCGTGTACGGGAATGAACACCATGAGCCGGACCTTAAGCCAAGCTAGTGCCCAGGAAAGGCCGTGTTCGCCGAGGGCACGTGACGCAAACCGGGCACGCCGGGGCGTGTGTGACTGAAGATACGAGTGTGTCGCGTGTAGCCTGATCTTTATGGCGACCCGTACCACCACCGCACCCGCCGCGTCCGCGCGATCGCGAGGTAATGCCGGGGCGGCGCGGAAACGCCCCGCATCGCGCGGCACGTCCTCGCGACGGCCGCCGGCCCGCCGTCCACCGGCTCGCCGGCCGGCCCAGCCCGGTGCCGGCATCCGGCTGTTCCGCGCCATCGGGCGGGGCATCCAAGCCATCTGGATGGGCCTGGCCCACCTCATCGGTGGGGTGGCGCGGCGGCTGGGGTCCACCGCCAAAGACATCCCCACCGAGCAGCGCCGCGACGGCGCGGGTCTCGCGCTCATCGGCGTCGGGGTGGTTGTCGCCGCGGTGATGTGGTGGTCGGTCGACGGAGCTGTGGCCGGCGTCATCCACGATGCCGTGGCCGGCGCGGTCGGCACCGCCGGGTATGTGGTGCCCGTATTGCTGGTCATGGCCGCGTGGCGGACGATGCGCCGGCCCGACGTCAACCGGCCGACCAGCCAACAGGTGGTGGGGTGGACGTGTTTGTCGCTCGGTGCGCTCGGCCTGGCCCACCTGGCCGGCGGAATGCCTCGACCGGTCGACGGTGCGGAGGCGTTGCAACGCTCCGGCGGTGCGGTCGGGTACGTCGCGTCGACGGTGCTGGCCGACCTACTCACGTCCTGGGTCGCGGTCCCCTTGCTGATTCTCCTGACCCTCTTCGGGATCCTCGTCGTCACCGGCATCCCGCTCTACGAGGTTCCCAGCTACGCTGCCGTCGCCTGGGACCGGATCTCCGTCGTCCTCGGGTTCCGTCGTCTCGACGGAGAGGAAGAGCGGCCGATCAGCCCACGGCGGCGTAAACAGAAAGAAGCCGCCCTCGTTCCCACCGACGAGGAGCCGTACGACTCACCGGTGCTTCGCGAGAAGCCGAAGAAGAAGCCGGAGGCCGAGACTCCTACTCAGGTGGCGCCGCCGCCCCCACCGGATCCGGCGCCCGAGGACACCGCGGCGACGGTGGTGGAAGAGCCACCTCCTCACACTCCGGTGCCTCAGCGCGTGGAGCAACTCGCCCTCTCGGGGGACATCACCTACACGTTGCCGTCCAGCGACGTTCTACGCCAGGGCAGCGCCCACAAAGCACGCACGCCGGCGTCGGACGCGGTTGTCGAGGCGCTGCGCGGGGTGTTCGAGCAGTTCAACATCGACGCCGAGGTCACCACTTACACGCGTGGGCCGACGGTCACCCGCTACGAGGTGGAGCTCGGCTCAGCCGTGAAGGTGGAGAAGGTCACCGCGCTGACCAAGAACATTTCCTACGCGGTGGCCAGCGCCGACGTCCGGATCCTGTCGCCGATCCCGGGGAAGTCCGCGATCGGCATCGAGATCCCGAACACCGACAAGGAGATCGTCAGCCTTGGCGACGTGCTGCGATCGTCGGTGGCGCGTAAGGATCACCACCCGATGATCGCCGGCCTGGGCAAAGACGTCGAGGGCGGGTTCGTCGTCGCCAACCTCGCCAAGATGCCGCACCTGCTGGTGGCCGGCGCCACCGGGTCGGGTAAGTCGAGCTTCATCAACTCGATGATCACCTCGGTCCTCATGCGGGCCACACCCGACGAGGTACGCCTGATCATGGTGGACCCGAAGCGCGTGGAGCTGTCCGCCTACGAGGGTGTACCGCACCTGATCACCCAGATCATCACCAATCCGAAGAAAGCCGCCGAGGCGCTGCAATGGGTCGTACGCGAGATGGACATGCGCTACGACGATCTTGCCGAGTTCGGCTTCCGGCACGTCGACGACTTCAACAAGGCGGTCCGTGCGGGCAAGGTGAAGGTGCCCGAAGGGAGCGAACGGGTCCTCACGCCGTACCCGTACCTGCTGGTGATCGTCGACGAGCTGGCCGATCTGATGATGGTGGCCCCCCGCGACGTGGAAGACGCGGTGGTGCGGATCACCCAGCTGGCCCGGGCCGCCGGCATTCATTTGGTTCTGGCCACCCAGCGCCCGTCGGTCGACGTCGTCACCGGCCTGATCAAGGCCAACGTGCCGTCGCGGCTGGCATTCGCCACGTCGTCGCTGGCCGACTCCCGAGTGATTCTGGATCAGCCGGGTGCGGAGAAGTTGGTGGGTCAGGGCGACGGGCTCTTTCTCCCCATGGGAGCCAGCAAACCGATCCGCGTGCAGGGTGCGTGGGTCACCGAGTCCGAGATCGCGTCCGTGGTGGACCACTGCAAGGAGCAGTTGGCCGCGTCGTATCGCGACGACGTCGCCGCGCCGACCACGGCCAAGCGGGAGATCGACGAAGACATCGGCGACGACCTCGATCTGCTCTGTCAGGCGGCTGAGCTGGTCGTGAACACCCAGTTCGGATCCACGTCGATGCTGCAACGCAAGCTGCGGGTCGGGTTCGCGAAGGCGGGCCGGCTGATGGATCTCATGGAGAGCCGGGGCATCGTTGGTCCGTCGGAGGGCTCCAAGGCCCGCGACGTGCTGGTGAAGCCGGACGACCTCGCCGAGGTGCTGTCGACGCTGCGCGGCGACTAGGGCCTGTCGCGCCAACCATTGGTGCCTGGTGCGGTGAGGGCTCGTTGGAAACCGTTATCTGGGTGGGGGCGGCAAGCGTTCAGCGCACCTGGCCAATGACGGACCACCGAATGTCGGGCACAATGCCGGTATGCGTCGTGCGACAGCGATCCGCCGGCTGTATACGCTCGCCGAGGGTTGCGAGCAGGTCCGCAGGTTTCCGGTCGAGAAGCCGGTGCTGATCGCCGCCTATGCAACCGGTGATGTTCTCGAAGCGGTGCCGGAGATCGAGTTCGTGCACGTCGTATTCGTGCTCGATGTGCCGGCCAGCGAGCTGGTGTGGGGGACATACCCGCCGGAGCACACGTCGTGGCTTGAGTACCAGCTTCGGCTGGATCGGACTCCGGTGTCATATCGGCTCAGGCCGTCGGCTTGGCCGGTGTGGAATCAGCACATCAGACGTCCACTGAAGTTTTGGTCGCTGGACGGGACGGAGACCGAAGCGCTGGTGGCATTGTCGGCTGGTGACGCCGAGTCTTACCGGTTGCCTGCGCCGTCGCCGGAGGAGGAAGCGGCTCAGCTTGCGTTGGAACTTGATGCTAGCCGGGTCTACCTCCGGCACGTGCGTGATGAGTACTGGAAACGTGGATGGCGTTCCCAGCACAAGGGGTACGGCATCTATCCGGAGAACCATCTCTGGAATGCGGTCGACGGCTATTTCGATCTCTTGGACGCGGTAGGCCAGCGCGACGGCTCGTGACGTCGACGTCTGGTGCCTGGTGCGGTGAGCGCTCGTTGGAAACCGCTCTCTGCGTGGATGCGGCGAGCGCTCAGCGCACCAGGCTGGCCACCTGCCCACTGACGGCGGAGTTGGCCGCGGCGCTCCTGTGGATAACTTGTGGATAGCCATTTGCGGTGTCGAGCTCTGCCGGGAAGGATCGGCGGGCATGATAGGTATTGCCGGGGTCGGCAAGGTCGCGGACCTGATCGCAAACGGACTGTCCAAAGCCGCCATCGAGCATGCCTACCGGACCGGCGCCATCGTGCGGGTTCGCCGCGGTGTCTACTGCGATCGGACCATGTGGGAGAAGAGCGCGACCACGCCGGCTGACCGGCACGCCATTGAGGTCTATGCCGCTTGGCTCGCCATTGGCAAGCGTGGCTGGGCCAGCGGCTACTCGGCGGCCTTGCTGAACGACCTGCCGGTGCCGAAAGGCCAACCGGACGTGGCTGAGCTGTCCGCGATCCCGCGGGCACGTGGCCAGCGTTCCTACCCCGGCCTCCGAGTGCGTACCGCGAGCGGGCTGCGCGAAGGTGAAATGGTGGTGGCACGCAACGTGCCCTGCGCATCGCCGGCACGAACATCGCTGGATATCGCCCGCAATCAGGGGTTTGCCGCCGGGCTGGTCGTTGCCGACGCCGGACTGCGCCGTCAGGCCATCGACTCGGATGAGCTGGTCAGGGTCGGAGACAGGATGACCGGCTGGTCGAACACACGGCAGGTTCATCTGGTGACCGAACACGCGTCTGGACTGCGGGAGTCGCCTGGCGAGTCCGCCTCTTTCGCGGTCTTCGTCGAGCTCGGTTTCCCGCTTCCCGAATGCAACGCGTGGGTGATCGGCGACGGCTGGGGCGGTGTCCGGTCCGACTTCCTCTGGCGGCGCCACCGGCTGGTCGGTGAGGTCGACGGGTTCGTCAAGTACGGTGAGTCGTTGTACGGGCCGCGGGACCGAGTACTGGTCGAGGAGAAGAAGCGGCAGATGCGCATCGAGGAGGCCGGGTTCGTCGTCGTGCGGTGGACGCCGGCCGAGATGATGTACCAGCCGCGGACCGTGCTGGACCGTATCGTTCGGCAGTCGAAGATCGCGTCGAAGATGTTCGGCGTGCCGTCCGTCGCGTTCGATCGTTCTGGCCTGGTGCGGTGAACGCTCGTTGGAAACCGTTATTTGGGTGGATGGGGCGAGCGCTCAGCGCACCAGGGTTAATCCCATCGAGCCTCATCCCGGTAACCTGGTGACTCTCATGAGCGAACACTCCGTCGCAATCGTCACGCTGGGCTGCACTCGTAACGAGGTCGACTCCGAAGAACTCGCGGGGCGCCTCGACGCTGAGGGTTTTCAACTCGTCGACGACCCCGCCGAGGCAGAAACCGTCCTGGTCAACACCTGTGGCTTCATCGAGCAGGCCAAGAAGGATTCGGTCGACTCGCTGTTGGCCGCGGCCGACCTCAAGGACGACGGCACCACCAAGGCCGTCGTCGCGGTCGGGTGTATGGCCGAACGTTACGGCAAGGAACTAGCCGATTCCCTCCCCGAAGCCGACGCCGTCCTCGGCTTCGACCACTACACCGACATCGGCGAGCGGCTGCGTGGCATTCTCGGCGGGACCACACATGTGCCGCATGCCCCCAGAGACCGCCGCAAGCTGTTGCCGGTGGCTCCGGTCGAGCGCCAGGACGCCGCCGGGGCGGTTCCGGGGCACAACACGGTTGTTCCGTCGGCGCCCGACCTCCCCGCTGGGTTGGCGCCGGTCTCCGGGCCCAGAACGGTCCGGAGGCGACTGGACGGTGGTCCCACGGCGCCGCTGAAGCTCGCCAGTGGCTGTGACCGGGTGTGTTCGTTCTGCGCGATACCGATGTTCCGTGGCTCGTTCCTGTCCCGTCGTCCAGCTGACATCCTCGCCGAGGCCCGGTGGCTGGCCGAGCAGGGGAGTCGGGAGTTGTTCCTGGTCAGCGAGAACTCCACGTCGTATGGCAAGGACCTCGGCGACATCCGGCTGCTCGAGTCTCTGCTGCCCGACTTGGCCGCCGTCGACGGCATCGAGTGGGTGCGGGTGTCGTACCTCCAGCCGGCGGAGATGCGCCCGTCGCTGGTGGAAGCGATGACGTCGACGCCGGGTGTGGTGCCGTACTTCGACCTGTCGTTCCAGCATGCCAGTGCCCCGGTGTTGCGGCGGATGCGCCGGTTCGGGTCTACCGAACCGTTCCTGGAGCTGATCGAATCGATCCGCCAGCAGGTCCCCACCGCGGGTATCCGTTCCAACGTCATCGTCGGGTTTCCTGGCGAGACCGACGACGACGTCGCCGAGCTCGACGACTTCCTCTCGCGCGCCCGGTTGGACGTTGTGGGCGTGTTCGGATACTCCGACGAGGACGGCACCGAGGCGGTCAAACTGGACGGAAAGCTCGACGACGACGAGATCGCCCAGCGTGTCGAGCACATCAGCGCACTCGTCGACGATCTCGTGACGCAGCGTGCCGAAGACCGGATCGGTGAGCAGGTCGAGGTGATGGTGGAGTCGGTCACCGACGGCCGGATCGAGGGCCGGGCCGCCCATCAGGGGCCCGACGTCGACGGGACCACCGAACTGCTCGGACCGGACGGCATCGATGAGGCTCGATGGTCGGCGGTTCCGGCCGTCGGTGACGTGGTTCCGGCCGTCGTCGCCGCTAGCGCCGGCGCGGACCTCACCGCCCGTCAGCTGCGTTGACAATGGCAGCGTGATCGTGACGCCGGCGCGACACACTAGAGCCAGTGATCGGCGGGGAGTTTGCCTTCGATGTCGCGGGCGTGGGCTCGCGTGCATCGCGGGCAGAGCCACACGCGACGCCCGCCCCGGATCTCCGCGGCCCAGGCGAGGGCGTCGATCGGGGTGTCGGACGACATGCTGCGGCCGCAGCTGAGACAGGACGGCGAGGGGTCGGCTGGAAGAGGATCAGCGCTCACCAGTTCAGCGTAGGCCGGGTCGCGGTGATCCGCACGGCGAACGGCGATCATGGTGGTTCACAACTATGGCGCGGCCCGCGAACGCCACCCCATTCGGCACCGATCAGGTGCGGGCCGGGGTGATCCGCCGCAGCAGCTCAGGGGCGTTGTCATCGAGGTAGCGGCCGCCGATCCGGCAGCCGACGCGCAGAAGGAGCAGTCCATACGCCGGGCCCGCTAGGAGCAACCCCCATCCCACCTCGGGCCGCCACCAGAGCGCGAATCCCAGCGTCAAGTACACCGGCAGCGACAGCAGGCCGACGGCTAGGCCACCGATGAACTGCTGGAGCACCACGACGACGTTGCCACCGCTGGGGGTGATGAACGGGTTGGCGCTGGCGGGAGGCGCGGGAAACGCGATGACGACGCTGGTGACGGCGGCGAGGGCCAGGCCGGTAAGGACGGTGGCCACCGACGCGCCGACCGCTGCGGGGATCAGGTCGGGACGGCCGATGAGGAGGCAGGTTCCGGCGGCGGCTCCGACGACGACGGGGACCGCCCACGTGGCCGTGCCGAGGGCCCGTCCGGCGCGGTCGACGTAGCCGGGGAGCGAGACCGCGAGGTGTGTCCACAGGGCGGTGCCGTCGTAGGCGGTGTGGTTGAGCATCATCAACCCGATCAGCGTGCCGACACCTGGTCCGGCCAGCACGAGGACCTCGTCCCGGTAGCCGACCAGCGACGGTCCGGCGACCACGCCGACGAGGATCACCGGGACGATCAGTAGGCTGACGCGCTGGCGTGGATCGCGCCACCACAGGTGCAGGATGCGTGCGGCCACCGCACCGGTGACCGTAGCCGGTAACATCCACCGAGCCCAACGCGGAGCCAATGTGTGCCCGGCGGGTGCGGTGCGGGGGCCGGCCCGGGGCCCCGATCCGGCCGCTGTGCCGCCGCTCTCGAGTGAATACCGAAGCGCCCGGTCCCAGATCAGCGCCAGGACCACTACGGCCGCGGCGAGGATGAGCAGGCGTAGTAGGCCGGTGGCCGCGGCACCACGCAGCGCGTCGTGTGGGGCGGCCCAGGCCGCTCCGAGGGGGGTCCACGCCAGCACCGTCGTGACGCGTTCGATGACGTCACGGGTGGCCAGCTGCGCCACGGACGGTAGGCCGAACTGCAGCAACATCACTGAGCCGATCAACAGCATCCCGATCATCGACACGAGGTCGCGCAGCCGCCGGGAACGGAACACCCCGGCCAGGACGGTGGTGACGGCCCGGCTCGCGACCACGCAGAAGGTGGTGGCCAGCAGGGCACCCACAGCGGCGTAGAGGACGGGTAGCGGACCCCGTGACCACGTGATCGTGGTGGCACCGGCCACGACGAGCATCGCTACCGCGGGGATACCGACGAAGCCCGCGGTCAGCATCCCAGCCAGAAGAGTCCGGCGGGGCAGGGGGAGGAGGGCGAACCGTTGTGGGTCGATCGACTCGTCGATTCCGAAGACGAGGAGCGGAAGCAGAAACCACCCGGCGACGACGACGCTGCCACCGGCGGTCAGGATGAGTGCGGCGTCGTCGGCGCTGGCCTGCCGTAACTGTGCGACGAGGTAGGCCCCGGTGATCGTGATCCCGCCGCCGGCGGCCACCCCCACCAGGCCGGCGATCAGGCGAGCGTTGGATCCCTTGAGTCCGTTGCCGAGCAACCGCAGCTTGAGGCCCACGAACAGGCGGAGCAGGGCCACGGTGCCCGGCCGGGGCGGTGTGGAGGCAGCTGGCGGGGTCAGCCCGGGGAGGGGCGCAACCACGCCAGGCCCTCTCCCAGGTCGCGGTGTCCGCCGACGAGTCCGACGAAGCGTTCTTCGAGTGAGCCCATGCCACGTACATCTACGAGCGTTCCGGAGGCCAGTACGCGGCCGCCGGCGATGATCGCCACGTGATCACACAGCTGTTCGACGAGGGCCATCACGTGACTGGACACGACGACGGTGCCGCCGCCCGACGCGAACGAGCGCAGGATGCTGCGGATGGTGGTAGCCGACACGGGGTCGACCGATTCGAACGGTTCGTCGAGGATGAGGATGCGCGGGCCGTGGATCAGCGCGCAGGCGAGGCCGATCTTCTTGGTCATACCAGCGCTGTAGTCGACGACCAGAGTGTCGGCGGCGTCGGCGAGAGCGAGTACGTCGAGTAACTCGGCGGCACGTTGGCGGGCGAGTTCCTGATCGAGTTGATGGAGCCGGCCGATGTATTCGAGCAGCTGAGCACCGGTCAGCCGGTCGAATAGGGCCATCCCGTCGGGAAGGACGCCGAGCAGTCGCTTGGCGGCCACCGGGTCGCGCCAGACATCGAGGCCGACGACGAAAGCGGTGCCGGCGTCCGGTCGCATCAGGCCGGTCGCCATGGACAACGTGGTGGTTTTGCCGGCGCCGTTCGGCCCGACGAGGCCGAAGAACGAACCGGTGGGAACGTCGAGATCCAAACCCGCGACGGCGACGGTGCGGTCGAACCGTTTGACGAGACCGCGCAGCATCAAGGCGGGTGGGGCACCCGGCCAGGTAGCGGCCAGGTGCTCTTCGGTGCCGGGAACCGAATCGGTGGACACCAGATCAGCCTATTCGGCGCACGGAACGGGGGATACACCCGATCGCCGTCCCGATCCGGCTCGGCGTCGCGATGGGGCACTCCGTACATGGCGGATCACCGGGGGTGTGCTCCCATTAGGCTGTCGGGATGGCCGACCTTCGCCGTTCGACGCCGCCGCCGCCGAGTGCGTGGAACCTGGCCAATGCGGTGACGGTGCTCCGGTTCCTGTTGGTTCCGGTGTTCGGCTGGCTGCTGTTGCGCTCTGGTGGCGACGACACCGCGTCGCGGGTCGCCGCCTTCGTGACGTTCACTCTCGCCATGCTCAGCGACCGGGCCGACGGTGAGCTTGCCCGGCGGCGCGGCATCATCACCGACTTCGGCAAGATCGCCGACCCGATCGCCGACAAAGCGTTAACCGGCATGGCGTTCGTCGGGCTGTCGATCCTTGGTGAGCTGCCCTGGTGGGTCACCGGGTTGGTGCTGGCTCGCGAGTGGGGCATCACGGCGATGCGGTTCGTTGTCATCCGGTACGGGGTGATGCCGGCTGGCCGGGGCGGCAAGGTGAAGACCGCCTTGCAGGCGGTGGCGCTGGGCCTGTACGTCCTGCCCCTGGGGGCCGGGTTTGACCCCGTGCTCTACGTCGCCATGACACTGGCGGTGTCAGTGACGTTGATCACGGGTGCCGATTACGTGCTCCAGGCGCTTCGGCTGCGCCGGGCGGCCAGCAACGGTTCGTCGGCCGGGTGAGAACACGTCGTCGAGCCGCCGACGGACGATCGTGAACGAGAGGGGAGCGGCCGTGTTGGAGGCCCAGGCCGGCGACGCCGTGCGGGTGTTGCGCGAACGCGGATTGACCATCGCCACGGCCGAGTCCCTGACGGGCGGACTGGTGTGCGCGTGGCTCACGTCGGTGCCCGGTTCGTCGGCTGTTGTCCTCGGTGGCGTCGTGGCCTATGCCACGTCAGCCAAGGAACTGCTGGCCAACGCGCCGGCGCAGGTGATCGCCGCCCACGGGGCGGTTGCGGAGCCGACGGCGGCGGCGATGGCCGCCGGCATCCGTTCCCGGCTGGGAGCGGACCTCGGAGTGGCCACGACGGGAGTGGCCGGTCCGACGCAGCAGGACGGCCACCCGCCGGGCACCGTCTACGTCGCCTTGGCATGGTCGGGTGGTCAGGTGGTGCGTTCGTTCGCCGGCGACGAGCGGCTGTCGGGCGACCGCCGCGCGGTGCGAGCCGCGACGGTACGCGCGGCCCTGGAGATGGTGTCCGCCCCGGGCCCACATCTCGTCAGCTGACCGGCTCCGGCGGGAATCGATGGCGAGCTCGACCCGTTATGTCAATGTGAACCTGCCTCGTCGCCGCGTTTTGCTCGACGCGCGGTACGGTGGTACTACGCAAGTGTCGAGACCGACCTTGAAAGGGGTGGCCCATGGTACTCGTCAGGCGCCTCATCGGTGACGTGATCCGACGCCGTCGGGTCGCTCAGGGCCGCACCCTGCGCGAGATTTCGGCAGCGGCACGAGTCAGTCTCGGATACCTCTCAGAGGTAGAGCGCGGCCGGAAGGAAGCTTCGTCGGAGCTGCTGGCCGCCATCTGCAAAGCACTCGACCTGCCCATGTCGGAGATTCTCCGCGAGGTCAGCGACGAGATGATGCGGGTAGAGGCGGCTGCGGTAGGCGCACTGACCGAGCTGCGTCCTCGCGAGGACTCCCGTCCGCGCGACGTCGTCGCCGTCGGCTGACGCAGCAGCTGTCGAGTTGCGGCCAGCAGCGTCGGAGCCTGACTGGGAGCGACGGCCATCGTGGCCATCGGTGCACGCGTTGGCGCCGGCCGGTGCGGACCGGCTCGAGGCCGCGGCCAGCCAGGAGCATAATTCGCGGTTCCGCGAGGCTATGGCGCGGCTGTCCGGCGGTGTGGCGGTGCTCACCACCTTGGACCCGATCGGCCGCGCCTGTGGGCTAACCGTGACGGCGGTGTCATCGGTGTCGCTGTCGCCGCCGCTCGTTCTGGTCTGCGTGAAGCGGGAAGGTTTCATCCATGACGCCCTGTTCGTCGCGGACGGCTGGTCGCTGACGTTTCTTGCCAGTGATCAGCTCGACGCGGCCGAGTACTTCGCCCGGCATCGATACCCGGGTGACCGGGATGACTTCAGCGCGTGGCCGGCCCGCCGCAGCAACACCGGCGAGTTCGTGTTGACCGGAGGGGTAGCTGCCGTGACGTGTGCGCCGTTCCAGCTCGTCGAGGCCGGCGACCACACGATCGCGATCGGCGAGGTGGTCCACGTCCCGGACGACATGACGGGTGGCACCCCGCTTGTCCACGGTGACCGGGCCTACTTCACGCCGGGTGGTCCTGCGCCGTCCTAGTGGGCCGAACCGCGCGGACCCTCGGGTGATCGTTGCTGCCTCCAGAGCGACACGAACCGGCAACGATCCCCGGTCGTGAGGGCCGAAATCCAGCAATGATCACGCACCGGGCCGAGGTTGGAGGATAATGCGGTCTAATGAGGGGGCTCCGGGGGACCAACACAGGTAGGCACGCCATGGTGGCAGCGCTGATACCGGCCATGATGGCGCTGTTCGTGCTGCTCACGGTGCCGGCCTCGATGCCCTATGAGGAAGACCCCGGCGACATCCCGGTGTGGGGTGTACCGGCCTGGCGAGACGAGTTCACCGGCGACATCGTCGATCCACACAAGTGGACGGTGTGGGATCGGTCCACCCACGGCAGCTACTCCTGGGACTGGGCCGTCCTCTCGGCCGACGCTGTCACCGTGGACGATGGCATGCTGCGGATCGAGATGACACAGCTGGACACCTCGGTGTATTCGGGCGAGAAAGAACGCTGGTGGCGTACCGGAGCGTTGGACACCGCCGCAACACACAACGAGCAGTTCGGACGCTGGGAGATCCGGGCGAAGATCCCCACCGCCGCGTCGAGCAGCAGCGGCGTGTGGCCGGCGTTCTGGTTGCGCAACGGCCCCGCACTGGGGGAGATCGACATCATGGAGGCGTGGGGTGATCCCACCGACCGGCCCAGGAGCCCGGACCTCGCCGAGACCTCGACGCTGACCTTGCACGAGCGGACCGTGGCTCCTTTCGGGGAGCGGGCGGCATGGACGTACGAACACCATGTGCCCGAGCTGTCGCCGCCGTACACCACCGCCGGCGATTTCCACACGTGGGCGATCGAATACACCCCCACTGACTTCAAGGCCTTCTTCGACGGTGTCCTCGTCGCCCACGTCACTCCGGACGGCACCCACGACACAACAGCGCTGCCGTGGGTGTGGGAGGAGACGTTCGACAGCCCGTGGCACATGCGGCTGACGCTGGCCATGGGAGATCCGTACTGGACGCCCGATCCACCGCCGGGAGCTGCGCCGATGCCAGCGGAGTTCCTCGTCGACTACGTACGCTACTGGGCCTTGCCAGCCGAGTAGTCGCATCGTAGCGTCTCCGGTGGAGGGTGCCCGGACATGCGAGTCGACCGTGCGACATACAACATCCAGCGTTGGCCCGGCATGCGTTCGGAGTACAGCTGGTTACCGCCGGACCGCGGCGTGACAGTGACCAAGCCGTTCCAGATTGGGGTGTCCTTCAGCACACACGATCGCCTCGTCTACACCGAAGGCGGCCGGGCACGGTACCTGGCGGTTCCGGCCGGATCCGTGTTCGTGACCGGAACCGATGAAGTCTCTTGGGCCGAGGTGCCCGGGCCCACGGAGGCGCTGGAGATCTACCCGGATCTCGAACTGTTGCGAACAGCAGCTGAGGTGGACGACGTCGCCGATGTCGAGATCGAACCAGCCGCGGCGGTCCGCGACGCCACGGTGTTCGGACTGGCCGCTGCGCTACGCCGGGCCCACCTGGCCCGGGCCGGAGTACCCGACGACATGTATGCGAGCACGCTGGCGCATCGGCTGGTCACACACCTGGTAGAGCACTACTGCCCTGCGCGGCTACGTCGCCGGCGTCGCAACGGCCGGTTGGACCGGGTGCTCGTCGACCGGATCGCGGCATTCGTTGACGATCGGCTATCTGAGCCCCTGGTCCTCGACGACCTGGCCGCACAGGCCCGGCTGAGCCCATTCCACTTCGCGCGCGCGTTCAAAGCGACGACGGGTCTGGCGCCACACGAGTTCGTCACGCTGCGCCGCCTCGAGCGGGCAAAGGCATTGCTGCTGAGCACCGGGTTGAGTGGGCCGGACGTCGCGTATGCGGTCGGCTACTCCAATGTCGGGCACTTCCGGCGGCTGTTGCGTCGCCACACCGGGTTCACCCCGTCGGCCCTGCGTTCACGGTGAGCTGATCCGGCACAAACAGCAAGATTCGACCCTCCAACGATGCTGGGCGTCGTGCGAACGTCACATATGACGGGCGCCGAAGAGCGCTTGAGCCAGACGGGAAGGTAGCTGCATGATCAGGGACATCACGCCGACGCCCATCGTGTTCACCAGCGGTGGCGACGTGGTAGCCGGTCGGGTGTACCGGCAGGCCGAGAAGAACACCGAACGTCAGCCGGCCGTGGTGATCGCCGGGTCGTGGCTGACCATCAAAGAGCAGATGGCCACCCGATACGCCGAGGCGCTGGCCCGCCGGGGGTACACCGCTATCACCTTCGACTTCACCGGCTGGGGCCAATCCGGCGGAGAACTGCGCCATGCCGAGGTGCCCAGTCGCAAGATCGCCGACATTCGCGCCGCAGCCGAGTATGTATCCACCCTGTCTTTCGTCCGGCCGGGGGAGCTCGGCTACCTCGGGATCTGCGCCGGCGCTCAGTACGGCGCGGCCGCGATCGCTACGGGGGCGGCCATCACGTCGTTCGCGAGTGTCGCTGGATGGTTCCACGACACCCCCTCCGTCGCTCCCTTCTACGGGGGCGACGACGGCGTCCAGCTGCGGCTGACTCGGGGGCAGCAAGCCCTCGACCGGTATCAGCGAACAGGTGAGGTCATCACGGTTCCCGCCTACGCCCCGGGCGATGAGCGCGCCGGAATGTTCATCGAGCTCGACTACTACGGCGATCCCGGACGTGGCGCGGTCCCGGAGTGGGCCAACGAGATGGCGGAGCTGAGCTGGTTACCCTGGCTCGGGTTCGATGGGATGGCGCAGGCAGCGCGGGTCTCAGTGCCGACGCTGTTCGTCCACGGCGACGGCTGTGTTTTTCCGGACAACATCCAGCGGCTGCGCGATGAGCTGGCCGGGCCGGTGGAGATGGTGTGGGGGGACGGCGGCCAGATCGACTTCTACGATCAGCCCGCACAGGTGGACTTCGCGGTCGAGGCCGTGGGCGTGCATTTCTCGACGACCCTCGCCCAGGCACGGCGATGACCATGACCACGAATGGCGAAACCGGCCCGGCTGGGGTAGTGACGACGCTGCTCCATGCGGTGGATGATCTCAACTGGGACGTTGTCCGAGCTTCGTTCGCAGAACAGGTCACCGTTGACTACACGGCCCTCTGGGGCGGTTCGGCCGAAACCATGGCAGCATCCGAGCTCGTTGAACGCTGGCAGGGGCTGCTGCCGGGTTTCTCCGCAACTCAGCACCTGACCGGGCCCGTCGTCCTGAGCCGGCACGGCGACAACGGTGTTGAGGCTGCCACCACCGTCCGTGCCCACCACGTCGTCGATACTGACGGCGACCGGGCGACGTGGATGGTTGCGGGCCGTTATCGGATGACCTTGGTCCCGGCCGCCGGCGAGGGGTGGCGGATCGACGGGATCACCCTTCGGGTCGCCTACGAGGAAGGGCAACGCGCCCTCGTGGATGTCGCCACCCGACGGGCCGCCGATCAGCTGCGCAACCGCAACCCTCGGGGGGTGGCGTAGAAACCGGCGGCGGTGAGCGCGGCGCCGAGCGAGGTGGCGGTGATCTGCTCACCATCGGCCCGTTCGACCCGCAGGCCACCGAGACCACCGCGGCGTACCGTGCCGGCCAGCGCGTGGGCGGCGCGGCGCAGCGGCTCCGGCTGGTCGGTCCAGGACAGCAGCGTTCGCCCGCCACGTTCGACGTACAGCGTCAGCTCACCATCGACCAGGACCACCAAGGCGCCGGCTTTGCGGCCGGGCCGGTGTCCGGTGGTGGCGCCGGTGGCACTGACCTCGCGGTCCGGCCAGCCGAGTGCGGCGCCGTAGGGGTTGGCGGGGTCGGTCGCGGCGAGCACCACGGTACCGGGGTCGCCGTCCCGGGCGGCGGGTGTCGGTGGTGGATCGGTGAAGGAGCGTAGCCGGTCGACGGCGCCCACCGTACCGAACTGGGCGGCACCGAGCCCGGCGACGAAGTATCCACGTCGGGTCCGGCCAGCATCCTCGAAAGCGGAGAGGACCTTGTAAGCGGCGGCGAACCCGCCCGGAAGCCGCTCAGCGGCGACCGCACCGCGGGTGACGACACCGTGCCGGTCAAGCAGGCTTTCGGCGGCGGCGTGGGCGCGCCGGGTCGGGTCGGTGTCCGGCTCGGGCAGCATGGACCACCTCCCGCCGGCGGTTGGTGGGCCCGAACGTGCCGGTAGTCCCGCGCGGCCGCGGCGGTACCGCGACCGGACCGGCGTGGCTTTGGCCCGGTGGCTGGACTGGACCGCGGACCTGGTGCCGGCCATGAGCGCCCGCAGCGGGCTGAGGGTGTCGTTGGTGATGAGCCCGGCCCACACGAGGTCCCAGATCGCGGCCGTGAGGTCGTGCTCGGTGAGTGCCGGCGGCGCGGTGACGGCGTCGGCCACGTCGGCCAGGGAAGCAGCGCTCTCCGTGGCGCCGTCAGGGCCGGGGGAGGCCGCTCGCACCGCATCGGCCAACTGCCGGAAGAACAACGCACCTCCGGGCCCCAGGACGTCGAGGATGGCCTGGTGTAGTGGCTGCGCTGGAGATGCGTGAGGGGCGGCCAGTGTGAGTTCGACGGTGTCGGCCAGGTGGAGCGAGACCCAGCCGTCTCCGCCCGGAATGACACCGCGGCCGGCCCAGACGACCTCACCCGCGGCCGTGAGCTCGTCCAGCCAGGCGGGGTTGTACTCCGGCATCCGGGCGGTGAGCACCAGCCGCTCCAGCGCACTGGCGGGTACCGGCACCCCGTCGAGCTGTTCGACCACCCGTAACACCCCGTCGGGCCCGTGCAACGAGCCGTTGACCGACTGCCAAGCCGGCAGGAAGCGGCCTAGGGTGGCCGGTTCGACCGGCTCGGCCTCCTTGCGCAGCGCTGCCAGCGAGCGCCGGCGCAGCAAGCGGAGGACCTCGGCGTCACACCAGTCAGTGCCGGTTTCACCCGGCCGAAGCTGCCCCTCGACGATCCGCCCAGCCGCCACGAGAGGGCGCAACGCCCCCATCACCACGGCGCGGCCCAGGCCGAACCGGGCGGCGATGTGGTCGGGCCGGAACGGTGTGTGGGTGCGGGCATACCGGGACACGAGATCGCCGAGTGGGTCAGGCACCGGTTCGGCGAAGTCTGGATGGACATCGGCTGGCAGGGCGACCCCGAGCGCATCGCGGAGCCGGGCGGCGTCCTCGACCCCGGCCCAGCGAGCCTCGCCGGCGATGTCGACGGACAGAATGCGTCGCTGTGCGGCCAACGCGTCCAGCCAGCCTGGCGCGTCGTCGGGATCCACGCAGCGGTGGGCGACCTCAGCCGTGGACAACGGCCCGAGTAGGCGGAGGAGATCGGCCACCGCCTCCGCGTCGCGGGCTTTACGTTCATCCACCAGCTTCTGTAGCTCGGCCTCGGTGCGGTCGAGGACCTCGGAGTCGAGCAACTCGCGCAGTTCGGTGTGGCCGAGCAGCTCGGACAGCAGCGCGGAGTCGAGGGTGAGAGCCTGCGCCCGGCGCTCGGCCAGTGGGGTGTCGGACTCGTAGAGGAACGCCTCGACGTAGCCGAACAGCAGCGATCGCGCGAAGGGTGAAGGTTGCGGGGTCTCGACCTCGACGACCCGGATATGCCCGGCGGCGATGTCGTGCATCAGCCGGTGTAGGCCCGGGAGATCGTAGACGTCCTGGAGGCACTCCCGCATGGTCTCCAGGAGGATGGGGAACGAGCCGTAGTTGGCCGCCACGCTGAGCAACTGCGCCGAACGCTGCCGTTGCTGCCATAGCGGTGAGCGACGGCCCGGCTGCCGGCGAGGTAGCAGCAACGCCCGCGCGGCACACTCGCGGAACCGGGCGGCGAACAGCGCCGACGAACCGACCTCGGCGGTGACGACGTGCTCTACTTCGTCGGGGTCGAGGACCACCAGCTCCGCGTCGGAGCGGCGGGGTGTGGTGCCGTCCCCGACGGCGTCCCAGGTATCGGGGATACGCAACACCACGCCGTCGTCGGCGTACACGGCCTGAACATCCACGCCGTAGCGTTCCCGGAGCCGGGCGCCCAGCGCGAGCGCCCAGGGCGCATGGACCTGCGCACCGTAGGGGGAGTGGACGACGAGCCGCCAGTCGCCCAACTCGTCGCGGAACCGCTCGACCACGATGGTGTGGTCGTCCGGCACCTGGCCGGTGGCGGCGCGCTGCTCGGACAGGTAGGACAGGAGGTTGTCGGTGGCCCAGACGTCGAGGCCGGCACGCTCGGCGCGGGCTCGGGCATCCGGGGTGGTCGAACCGCTCACTTCACGGACGAATGCCCCTACGGCGGCGCCCAGCTCCGGCGGCCGGCCCAGGGTGTCGCCCTTCCAGAACGGCAGCCGGCCGGCCAGCCCGGGAGCAGGCGACACCAGCACACGATCGTGGGTGATCTCTTCGATACGCCAGCTGGTGGCACCCAACGAGAAGACGTCGCCGACCCGCGACTCGTACACCATCTCCTCGTCGAGCTCGCCCACCCTCGCCTGACCGCGGCGGGCGTCAGCGCCGGCCAGGAACACGCCGTACAGCCCGCGGTCGGGGATGGTCCCGCCGCTGGTGACCGCCAACCGCTGGCTGCCCGGCCGAGTGCGCAGCAGGCCTGTGTCTCGATCCCACACCAGCCGCGGGCGCAGCTCGGCGAACTCGTCGGACGGGTACCGCCCGGCCAGCATGTCCAGCACCGCCTGGAACGATGACTCGGGCAGCTCTTGGAACGGATAGGCCCGACGCACAAGCTCGAGCAGCTCGTCGACCGGCCATTCGTCCATCGCGACGATGGCCACCACCTGCTGCGCGAGCACGTCGAGCGGGTTGCGCGGCACCACCATCTCTTCGATGAGGCCCGCCTGCATCCGCTCACACACAACGGCGGTCTGGACGAGGTCGCCGCGGAACTTGGGAAACAGCACGCCGCGGGAGACCGCCCCGACCTGATGGCCGGCCCGGCCTACCCGCTGCAGCCCGCTGGCCACCGACGGCGGCGACTCGACCTGGACGACGAGATCGATGGCGCCCATATCGATGCCGAGTTCGAGACTGCTGGTGGCCACGACGGCGGGGAGCCGCCCGGACTTGAGGTCATCTTCGATCAGCGCCCGCTGCTCCTTGCTGACCGAACCATGGTGGGCCCGGGCGAGTACCGGCGCGGCACCGTGTGCCGTACCCGACTGGGCTGGGATGGCGGCCGGCGGGCTGGTGGTGCGGGGCGTCTCCTCGGAAATCTCGTTGAGCCGGCTGGTGAGCCGTTCGGCCAGCCGGCGGGAGTTGGCGAACACGAGGGTGGAGTGGTGCTCGTCGATCAGTTCACTGACCCGGCGCTCGACGTGTGGCCAGATCGAGCCGTCGCCGACGGACTCGGCGGCCTCGTCCGGCCCGGCGCGTTGGTCCGTCGTGGGAGCCGAGCCGGTGTCGGAAGCCGAGGACGCCGGCTCGCTGCCGGCCAGGTGCGCCCTGAACGACGTGGTAGGCGCGGCGTTGGTGGGGGCTGGGCTAGTAGGGGCCGGGCTGGTGGGTGGAGGTTTGCTGGGGGCCGGATTGGTGGCGTCGAGCTCGGCGAGCCTGGGGACGGGGACAACGACGCGCAGGTCCCAGCGCTTCTGGCTCGCCGGGGCCACGACGTCGACCGGCTGGTGGCCACCGAGGAAACGTGCTACCTCATCGATCGGGCGGACGGTCGCGGACAGTCCGATACGTTGTGCGGGAGCATCGAGCAGGGCGTCCAGCCGTTCGAGGGAGAGCACGAGGTGAGAACCTCGTTTGGTGTCGGCCACCGCGTGGACCTCGTCGACGATGACGGTGCGAACACCGCGTAGCGCGTCGCGTGCCTGGGAGGTAAGCAGCAGGAACAACGACTCGGGTGTGGTGATCAGGATGTCGGCGGGCCGCCGGGCGAACCGGCGACGCTCGTCGGCCGGCGTATCCCCGGTACGCACCGCGGTGCTCACGGAGGGGACGTCGAGGCCAAGCTGGGCGGCGGCGCGGCGGATGCCGTCGAGCGGAGCCTGGAGGTTGCGGTCGACGTCGACGGTTAGTGCTTTGAGGGGCGAGACGTAGAGCACCCGGCAGCGATGTAGTGGTTCGGCCGGGGCCGGCTCCGTGGCCAGTCGGTCTAGCGCCCAGAGAAAGGCGGCGAGGGTTTTTCCGGACCCGGTGGGCGCGACGACGAGGGAGTGTTTGCCCGCGGCGATGGAGCGCCACGCGTGTTCTTGCGCACGGGTGGGCGTACCAAACGTGCCGGCGAACCACGAACGGGTAGCCGGACCGAACATCTCCAGGACGTCGCCCATGCCACTATCCTGCCGTGCCAGACCGACAGGGTTCGGGGGTCCACGCCGACCGGGCATGATGCCACCGAGGTGGCGCGGGTTCTATGCCGCATGACCAGCATGATCGGCCGCCGTCACATCGAACGCTTCGTGGTGAACGACACTAGTGTCGCTTCCTAATCGTGATTATGGTGATCGGCATCGGATCGGTCATTGGCGGGAAGGGTAGGGCCATGGAATCCACCGGGTATCTCCAGCACGTCATCCAGATGAGTGTTGACCAGTTGCGAGATCTCGTCGCCAGCGAGATGGACGGCGCTATCGTCGAGCCGGTTCCGGCCTGATCGCGCAGGGCTCGCAAAGGTGCCAGCGGTGGAGGTCGGGCGGTGGATCCTCATCGTCTTGCTGACACTCGCCGGCGTTTACGCACTCGTCCAGGCTGGTCGCTCGTGTAGGAGACGGTGCGGCGGCAGGCAGCTGGGTGGCGCCCTGGTATGCCACGCCACACATGTCACGATGGCCTTCGGCATGGCGGTGATGCTCTCGTCCCACGCGCACCGCGTCCCGGTTGCCGTCGGAGTTCTGACGTTCGGCGTACTCGGGGTGTTGATCTTCGCGTCGATGGTGCGGGGTGGGATCACGGTTCGGCTGCCGCGGCCGGCGGAAGGAGAGCCGCTCGGCCCGCTCGCGGTGCATCTCCTGGTCGGATGCGCCGCGATGGCTTACATGTACATGACGGGCCACGGCGTGCTGGGCGCCCACCACGCGTCCGGTGCCGGTGGTCACCATGCTGACCATGCTGTCCACGTCATGTTCCCGCCGGAGTCCGCGGCGTGGTTCCTGGCGTACTACTTCGCGGCGGCTGCGCTCGTCGCGGGCATCCGGCTGTGCACCGGCGACGCCGTGGATCCTGTCCGGGCTGCGGCGGCTACCAGCGCCGCACCGACCAGCACGGTGACCACGGCTACCGTCGTCACCCAGGCGCGTATCCGTCGTCCGTCATCGGTGACGTGGGCACGTGCCAGCGATGTGGTGATGAGCGTCAGCATGACGGCCATGCTGGTCAGCTCGTTGTGACCGAAACGCCCGCGCCGGCCACGGCGGCGATGTGAGGCCGGTGCCGGGCGCGGCGCGGCATGACACATACTGATCGGGTGCGGTTGACGGACTTCTGGCAGCGGATGGAGCAGCACCTCGGGCCGGCCTATGCCGATTCATGGGCCCGGGACTACGTGCTGGACGCGCTGGGTGGGCGTACCGTGCACCAAGCGTTGAATGCGGGCGAGGACGCCAAGGTGGTCTGGCGTGCCGTGTGTGATGCACTCCGACTTCCGCCCTCCGAACGCTGAGCCCGCGGAGAACAACGATGCCGCGGAAACTCGGATGAGTCTGTCAGCGCCGGCAGGTAACGTCATCGATCGTGACACTGAGGGCATTCGAGGCAACAGACGCGCCGTTGATCAGCGCGCGCGGACTCACCAAGCGGTTCGGTGACTTCGTCGCGGTTGATGGCATCGACCTCGATGTACACCGGGGCGAAGCGTTCGGGTTCCTCGGTCCCAACGGTGCGGGCAAGTCCTCCACCATGCGCATGATCGGCTGCGTCTCTCCGCCCAGCGACGGCTCGTTGCGCATCCTTGGCCTTGATCCCGGTGCCGACGGATCCCGCATCCGCAGCCGGCTCGGCGTCGTGCCACAACGAGACACGTTGGACGAGGAACTGACCGTACGCGAGAACATCCTGGTCTACGGCCGCTACTTCGGACTGTCTAAAGCCGTCGTACGTGAACGTGCGGCTGAGCTGCTTGAGTTCGCCCAGTTGGCGGACCGGGCGGACAGTGTGGTCGAGCCATTGTCCGGTGGCATGAAGCGCCGCCTGACCATCGCTCGGTCGTTGGTGAACGAGCCGGAGCTTCTGCTGCTGGACGAGCCCACCACCGGCCTGGACCCCCAGGCTCGGCACGTGCTGTGGGACCGGCTGTTCCGGTTGAAACGGTCCGGTGTCACGCTGGTGCTCACCACGCACTACATGGACGAGGCCGAGCAGTTGTGCGACCGGCTGGTGGTGATGGACGGCGGCGCTATCGTCGCTGAGGGGTCGCCGCGGCAGCTCATCGCCGAACATTCCACCCGCGAGGTCCTCGAGCTGCGGTTCGCCGTCGACGACCACGCCCCCTACCAGGCCAAGGTGGCCGATCTCGCCCGGCGTATCGAGGTCCTGCCGGACCGGCTCCTGTTGTACGTCGACGACGGAGACGCCGCCGCGGCGGCCGTCCACGACCGCGGGCTGACGCCACTATCGGTGCTGGTGCGCCGATCCACTCTGGAGGACGTCTTCCTTCACCTCACCGGCCGCACCTTGATCGATTGATGCCGGCCGTGAACACTGCGCACACACCTATCGCGTCCCCGAGGCCCGTCACACGTCGGCCGGGCAGGATGTGGGACCGCGCCCTGGCCTATTGGATGATGAGCTACCGGCGGGTCTGGCGGGGCTCCATCATCAGTGGGTTCCTGAGCCCGTTGCTGTTTCTGGTAGCCATTGGCATCGGCCTGGGGTCGCTGGTCGACGACGGCCCGGCCGGAGGGATCGAAGGCATCAGCTATCTGATGTTCTTGGCACCCGGCATTCTCGCGGCGCAGGCCATGCAGACGGCCATCTCCGAGTCCACGTTCCCAGTACTGGGTGCCATGAAGTGGCAGCGGCAGTACCACGCCATGACGGCCGCGCCGCTGGGCATCGCGGACATCGTCCTCGGCCACCTGGCCTTCATCGCGTTCCGGTTGACCATCACCAGTACCACGTTCGTGGTGATCGCCACCGCCTTTGGGGCTATCGAGTCCTGGTGGGTGGTGCTGGCGGTGCCAGTGGCCATCTTGACCGGGCTGGCGTTCGCCGCGCCGGTGTTCGCCTACGCCGCCCGGCAGGAAGGACCGTCCGGGTTCAGCATGTTGTTCCGGTTCGTCATGCTGCCACTGTTCCTCTTCTCCGGAACGTTCTTCCCGGTTGACCAACTACCGGTGGTGCTTGAGGTGATCGCCAAGTTCACGCCGTTGTGGCATTCGGTTGAACTGTGCCGTGGCCTGGCTCTGGAGACCCTGTCGCTGCTACCCGCGCTCGGCCATCTGGCCTACCTCCTGGCCTGGTTGGCGCTAGGGATAACTCTGGCTATGCGGGGCTTCCGCGCGAAGCTGGTGGTCTGATGGGCACGGCGCAACGAGTGTCGCGGATGATGCCGTTCCCGGCCGGCGCGGGTATGGCGCGGGCCCTGGTCGAGCGCAACGTCCGGGCGTACAAACACGCGTGGACCACCCTCGTCAGTGGATTCTTCGAGCCGGTCTTCTACCTGTTCTCGCTGGGTGTGGGCATGGGTGCGCTGATCGGCGACATCGACGCCGGCAACGGGCGGATGGTCGCCTACGCGTCGTTCGTCGCACCCGCCCTGATGGCGGCGGCGGCCATGAACGGTGCCGTCATGGACTCCACGTTCAACCTGTTCTTCAAGCTGAAGTACGCGAAGCTCTACGATTCCGTGCTGGCCACACCCCTGGGTCCACGAGACGTCGCCGTGGGCGAGATCAGTTGGGCACTGATCCGTGGCGGGCTGTACTCGACGGTGTTCTTGCTGGTGGCGGCAGTAGCCGGGGTGGTGGAGTCGTGGTGGGCGGTGTTGGCGTTGCCGGCTGCGGTGTTGATCGGCTTCGCGTTCGCCGCCGTCGGCATGGCGGCCACCACCTTCATGCGTTCCTGGCAAGACTTCGAGTACATCAACCTCACGATCCTGCCGATGTTCTTGTTCTCCGCTACCTTCTTCCCGCTGTCGGCCTATCCTGCTGCCTTGCAGTGGGTGGTGCAGGCCACGCCGCTGTATCACGGAGCGGCGATGATCCGAGCTCTGATGCTGGGCGACGTCGGCGCGTCCTTGCTGGTGCATGTGATCTATCTGCTGGTGATGGGCATGATCGGAGCGGTCTTCGCCGCACGCCGGATCGAGCGGCTGCTGCTCACCTGAGCGGGCCGTCCCCGGGCGCGTCAGCGCTGCCATGCACGGTCTCGCCGGTTGTCGGCGACAACCCAGCAGGCGCGATCTGAATATCGGGGCAGCAGTGAGCACGTCAGGTCTGTTCGGATGCAACCTCAAGGACGCCTCGGGCGTCAGTTGACCATCACGTCCTCCGTGCGACCGCGGATATGGTCAACCACCCGTGGGTCGGTGGGGGTATCCGGCGACGGCGAAAATCCTGCGCCGCGCGGCTGGACCGGCTATGACGCTGGGAGGCGACGATGCACGTACGCACTGCGACCCAACCGCCACGTTCGGCTCGCCCCGGAGGGTTCGTCGCCGTGGCGGCGGCGATCTGTCTCGGCTTACCGCTCACCGGAGGGCCCGCGGCAGCAGCCGACGAAGGGGATCCGGCCGGCGGGGTGGCCGACGCCCAGGAACCAGCCCTCGACGTCACCGACTCACCTGAGGAGGTTGACGATGCCGAACCGGACATGCCGGACCCTACGGAGGATCCGGTTGTGGATCCTCTCGAGGTTGCTGGATCGCCCGAGATAGCCGTGACCACCGAGCCGTCGTCGTTCCATTTCTATGGCACGGTGGGTGATGGACGCACTTACATCCACAGCTCGTACGAGGGTGGGGAGCACGTCACGATCCATAATCTCGGCGGGTCGACACTCGAATGGAGCATCCTCGCGAGCAGCACTGGTTGCGCCGGTCCGACGGCCGTGGCATGGCTTGGCACTAGTCCGAGCTCGGGAGAGGTCGGCGCCGGCCAAACGTCAGGGGAGATCTTCTTGGACTGGCATGGCACGGCCGACGTAGAACTCGAGCTCGGTACACATGAGGTAAGCCTCTGCGTCAGCAGCAACGATGCGGCCACGCCGATGGTTGTTGTGCCGCTGACCGTGGTGGTGGTGGACACCCACGAACTTCCGGTCGACGAGGTGGAGATCGAAACTCCGGAACCGAAGCCGGAACCCTACCCGGTACCGGTGGGGGAGACCGTCGCGCTACGGGCAACCGCGATCCTTATCAATGGGGCCGAGATCAACGTCACCGATCAGGCCCAGTGGTCCTCGGACGACAACACAGTGGCTACCGTCACCGCCGGTGACGTAGCGGGCGTGGCTGCCGGGGTGAGCACCATCACCGCTGAATACGGTGGTAGAGAGGGCCGCATCAGCGTGCAGGTCGACGCCGGCAACGGCGGCACCGACGGTGGGACTGACGATGGTGGGACTGACGATGGGACGGATGACGGTGGGACGGATGACGGCGGAACGGACGCCGGCGGAACGGACGACGGCGGAACGGACGACGGCGGAACGGACGACGGCGGAACGGACGACGGCGGAACGGACGACGGCGGGACAGATGACGGCGGGGCCGGTGGCGGAAAACTGCCGGACACCGGAGCCGCCGCGGCGACGTTGGCGCTGATGGGTGCCGTCGCCGTCGGTGTCGGAGGTCTCGTGACCGCCTTGCGGGTGCGCCGTTCGGCCGCCGCGACCCGTCCGTACTAGTACAGTTGCGGGATGGGTGCCGACACGCTGATCGCGGGGAAGACCTCACGCGACATCGCCGCCAGCGTCGAGACGGCGGTGGCCGTGGGAGATCTCGTGCCGCTCCAGCCGTTGCCATCCGTGCGTGAGCTAGCCGCCCGGCTGGGTGTCAGCCCGTCTACTGTGGCCGCTGCCTATCGCGATCTGCGGATGCGGGGCGTCGTGCTGAGTGAGGCCGGTCGGGCCACCAGGGTCGGCGGCCGGCCTCCCGTTGCTCCGTCGTCGACTGCTCGGCCCGTCGAGGGCGAGTCGGCCGCGGTCCGCGCCCCGGCACCGTCGTCATCGAATCTGCGTGATGTCAGCGATGGAAACCCGGATCCCGAGCTGCTCCCGGATCTGTCCGCGGTTCTGGCAACGGTTGAATCGCCCCGTTACCTTTACGGCGCGCCGACGATCGTCCCGGAACTGGCCGAGATGGCTCAAGAGTTGTTTGCCGACGTCGCCGATCAGCTCGGACACCACACCGGTCCACCAACTGTGGTGGGGGGCGCCTTGGATGGGGCGGAGCGGGTGCTCGGCGCGTGGGCCCGGCCAGGTGATCGGGTCGTCATCGAGGATCCTGGGCACACCGGGGTACTGGATCTCGTTCGGGCGATGGGGCTGGAGCCGGTTGGGGTGGCCGTTGACGCTGCCGGTGTTGTCCCCGACGATCTCGAACGTGCACTTGGGCGTCAGCCCGTGGCCTTCGTCGTCACTCCGCGGGCACACAACCCAACTGGTGCGGCAATCGACGACGAGCGGGCGGTAGCGCTGCGCGCGGTACTGGCCCGGCATCCAGACATGACGGTGGTGGAGAACGATCATGCGTCGCTGATCGCCGGGGCACCGTACGTTTCGTTATCCGTAGGTCGGCAGCGGTGGGCGGTGCTCCGCTCGGCCAGCAAGTTCCTAGGACCGGACCTGCGGCTGGCGTTTGTCGCCGCGGACCCACGCACGTTGAGCCGGGTCAGTGGACGCCAGCTCTTGGGCACCGGGTGGGTCAGTCACCTGTTGCAGCATCTCGTCGTCGCCCTCTGGGCTGTTCCAGAGGTGCGGGACACGGTCCGCCACGCCGAACGGGTCTACCACGAACGACGGCAGACATTGCTGGACCAGCTGTCCGAGCGGGGCATCATGGCGCGGGGGCGGTCCGGGCTGAACGTGACCATCCCGGTGGAGCACGAGGCACCGGTCATCCAACAGATGCAAACCCGAGGTTGGGGCTTACGCGCCGGTGAGGTGCACCGGATGCGCAGCGCACCGTTCGTGCGGGTGACCACCGCCACGCTTCGGCCGGACGAGAGCACCCGGCTGGCCGCCGATCTGGCGGCGGTCCTGGAGCATCGCTCGGCCAGCCATCTGACGTAGCTCCCCAGTTCCCCGAAGCGATCACGGGGCGCCGGTTTGGCCACTATTGATGTACCCGGCCGGTGGTCGTCATCAGCCCGGCCAGTTCTTTGTCCTGTCCGCGGGGGCTGGCCGCGAACGCCTCGATCACCCGCTGCCGGACGTCGTCGGGCTTCTCCTGGCTCAGCTTGAAGGTGCTGGTGACCGACTCGACCGTGATCTCGAACGCCGCGATGCCGGGCAAGATACGCCGAACGTAGTCCATAGAGTCGGTCGGATCCCACGCCGCTGGGGTGAGCGCTTCGGTGACCTCGATCGTCGCCATGATAACCGCGAGCGCTTCGTCCGCGTCGTCGATGAGCCGGACCGGCCCGCTCACGTGCACGGCAGCGTAGTTCCAGGTTGGTGCCGCCGGCGTGACGCCATAGACGGTGGGCGAGACGTATCCGTGTGGCCCGGAGAACACGGCTAGCACCGACGGGCCACTCTCGAACGTTCGCCACTGTGGGTTGACCCTGGCCATATGGCCAATGACGGTGGTTCCGGGGAGGGGCTCGCCGTCGGGTGGTGGGCCGTTGGACGTTGGCGCGCGCAGCATCGGTGCATGGGTCGCCACCGGCACAGATCCGTCGGCGCTCACAATCAAGCCGAACGGGTTCTGCCGGATCAGCCGGGACTCATCGGTTGCGCCAGGGGCTCGGTACTGGCGTGGCGTATACATACGGAGAACTGTACTAGTACATTTTAAGTACCGTACCACCACACTCCTTGCTGCACCTGATCTCCGTTTTGACGCCTGATCGTTCTTGTGGCGACGATCAGATGCGCGGTGGCGGCGACGGCCAGTGTCGACGTGCGGTAGCGGCGTCTGATCGTCGCCACGATGTGGATGCGACGCGGGACAGCTAGCGATCAGATGCGTGAACCGTCGCCTGGCGTCCGGTAGCGCATCTGATCGCGTCGCGATGGCGCTTGCCGGACGTGCTGGGCTCGCGGGTGCCCGTTGTGAACGACGGCAGGGCCGCCGGGCGAGGCATGGTGCGCTGACCGCTTGTTGGCGTGGGTGAAATGTCGCAGTTGTGGAGGCGGTCAACGCACCACCCCGGGTCCTGACGCCCCGGACTACCCCGGTGAACCCTGGACAACCCCCTGGGGAAGTCGGCGGCACCGGCACCCCGCACGCCACCACCGCATCCGCCCCGCCGGCGACCGCCGCATCCGCCTCGCAGGCCCCCGCCGCATCCGCATAGCACGGTGCCGCCTCGAAAGGATCAGATGCGCTACCGGCCGCCATACGACGGTTCACGCATCTGATCGCCAGCCGTCTCACATCGTGGCGACGATCAGACGCCACCACCGCGCGTCGACACTGGCCGTCGCCACCACCGCGCACCTGATCGTCGCCACAAGAACGATCAGGCGTCAAAACGGAGATCAGGTGCGGAAGCGGGGTTAGGTGCCGAACCCGGGGTCGGCGACGGCTTCGGCGTCGGAGAGAACTCGCAGGATGTTGCCGCTCGTCAGGTCGGCTAGGTCGGCTTCGGACCAGTGGCGGGACCGGAGCTCTGCCAGCAACGCCGGATAGGTGGACACGTCCTCGAGGCCGACGGGAAGGTCGGCTGTGCCGTCGTAGTCGCCACCAAGACCGATATGCCGTGCCCCGGCTACCTCGCGGGCGTGGTCGATGTGGTCGGCAACCTGGGCCAGTGTCGCCTGTGGCGCCGGGTTGGCCTCTTGCCACCGGGCGAACTCCGCCGCGGCAGCGTCGCGGGTCGACGTCGTGGGATGGGCCGGTTCGGTGGGTTCGTCGGCCGCAGCGGCCAACGCGGTGACCGGGGGCAGTCCTAGTCTGATCCGCTCGGCGTCGGCAGCGGCGCCGTGGTCGGCGCACTCCTGGGAGACGAACGACGGCACGAACGTGATCATGACGACGCCGCCGTTGTTGGGAAGCTGGGTGAGGATATCGTCGGGAACGTTACGTGGATGGCCACATATGGCGCGGCAGGACGAGTGCGAGAAGATGACCGGCGCACTGCTCACCGCGAGGGCGTCGCGCATGGTGGTGACGGCGACATGTGAAAGGTCGACGAGCATTCCGATCCGGTTCATCTCTCGGACGACGTCTCGGCCGAACTCGTTCAGTCCGCCGTGCAGTTCGACGTCGGTGGCGGAGTCGGCCCAGGTGTTGTTCTGGTTGTGGGTCAGGGTCAGGTACGCCACGCCGAGTTTGCGCAACATCCGCAGCGCGCCGAGCGAGTGGTCGATCGAATGGCCGCCCTCGGCGCCGAGGAGCGCGGCGATCCGGCCGTCGGCCATGGCCGTGCGGACGTCCGCGGCCGTGCGGGCGAAGGCGAAGGTGTCGGGGTACCGGTTGATGATCTGGTACACCCCATCGATCTGCTCCAGAGTGGCGGTGACGGCTTCGGAGCCGGGCAACGTGCCAGGCACGAAGACCGAGAAGAATTGTGCTCCAACGCCGCCGGAGCGGAGTTTGCCGATGTCGGTGTGCAGGCTGGGCTGGTGGCGGGCGAGATCTAAGGTGTCGAGGTCGTATGACGCCTGGACGCGCAGCTCCCAGGCGATGTCGTTGTGTCCGTCGACGACGAGGTGCGCTGGTGGTGTGCGATCCATGGTGTCGTTCACCTTTACTCCTGCCGTTTGGTGCGTCTTCGGTGGATTCCATCCTTGACACTAGATGCTCGTTGTCGGCGGCCCTGCGGATGCCTCCAGATATCTGTACTAGTGCGGATATCTGGAGCTGTACTGGAATGAATCATGATCATTACGGAAAAGGGGAAGACGTTGCAGCTGGATCTTCTGATCACCGGGTGCCGGGCCCGGACCATGGACCCACAGCGTCCAGAAGTGTCGGCTATCGGCATCTGGGGTGGTCGAATCGTCGGCCTGGACGACGACGTCACGGGGTTGCCGGCCGCCAGAACGGTCGACCTCGATGGTTCGACGGTGCTTCCCGGGTTCATCGATGCCCATACCCACCTGACCTGGACCGGTGTGGCCGGATCGCTGATCAACTTGTCCGACTGCCGGACGCGGGACGCGGTGTTGGAGGCGGTCGCCAGGGCGGTCGCCGAGACTCCGGAAGGTCGTTGGGTAGATCTGGCCGGCTATGACCAGAGGCCACTGGGTGCACATCTCACCTGGCAAGACCTCGAGAGGGTGGCGGCTGGCCGCAAGGTCTTCATCACCCACGTGTCCGGACACGCGTGTTTGGTCTCGCGGCCGGTCCTGGAAGCGATCGACGCCGACGAGTTCTCCGCCTACGGCGACGGTGTGGTGCGCGACGACGCCGGCCATCCGACGGGTGTGTTGGTCGAGGAGGCGATGGCGCTGGCTCGATCGCGGCGGCTGCCATACCGGATCGAAGAAGTGGTCGACGCTATCGCGGCGGCGGCCCGTCAGTGCGCCGCCGAAGGTGTGACGACGTGCGCCGACGCAGGCATCGCCACCGGTCTGGCCGGGTTCTCGCCGGTGGAACTCGCGGCTTACCAGAGCGCACTAGAGCAGGGGCGGCTGCCGGTCCGGGTGCAGGCGATGATCCCGGCGGCCATGCTCCGTCCATCCGGAGCCGACCCGACCGACGGTATCCCGCGCTCTATCGACCTGGGCCTGCGTACTGGACTAGGTGATGACCGGCTGTCGGTTGGGGCGCTGAAGATGTGGCTCGACGGGGGGATGAGTGCTCGTACCGCGGCGCTGACCGAGCCGTACGCCGACGGTGGCCTCGGGCAACTCACCTACGACGATGCCGAGGTCACCGCGCTGGTGGTCGACGCACACCGGGCGGGATGGCAATTGGCGATCCACGCCATCGGCGACCGCGCCGTCGACCAGGCGCTGGACGCGGTGAGCGCGGCACAAGAGGCGGTCGCACGGCCGGATGCCGGGCATCGTGTGGAGCACAGCGGCCTGGTCCGGCCGGATCAACTGGCCAGGTTCGCCGAGCTCGGTCTCGTCGCGGTGGTTCAGCCAACGTTCCTGGAGGTGTTCGGCGACGACTATGCCCGCATCATGGGGGAGGAGCGAACCACCTGGATGTACCGAGGGCGCTCGTTCCTCGAACGTGGCATCCCGCTGGCTGGCAGCTCGGACCGGCCAGTGGTCGACGGTGCGCCATTGCGGGGTATGCAGCTGATGACGCAGCGGACCAGTTCGGGTGGCGTGTCGATTGGCCCGGACGAGGTGCTCACTGTCGACGAGGCGCTGGCCGCCTACACCACCGGCGCGGCCAAGGCGTGCCGGATGGATGATCGAGTGGGCCGGCTGGCCGTAGGGTCACATGCGGACATGGTGGTGCTGGGTGCGGACCCCTACGTGGTCGCCCCCTCGGCGTTGGCGGACATACCGGTGATGGCCACGGTGATGGGCGGGGACGTGGTTCACGGCACTCTCTGACCGGGTCTGGGCTGCGGCGTGTCGCTAGCGTTCGAACAGAGGTTCGGTATAACGTGCTCGTGTTGAGGCGGACGTTATCCACAAGGCGGCGATTCGATCTCGACCTTGTCGGTGCCGGGGCGTAACGTCTCGATCGATGGCCAAACGAACTCAGGGCCGCGGCGCGGCCCGTCAATCCCAGGTGGTATCCATGGCAGCTCCCGCAGATCGCGAGAAGGCCCTTGACACTGCGCTCGCTCAGATCGAGCGTGCGTTCGGTAAGGGGTCGGTGATGCGCTTGGGCGAGGAGGCCCGTGCGCCGGTCGAGATCATCCCGACAGGGGCGATCTCCTTGGATGTGGCGCTCGGCATCGGCGGACTGCCGCGTGGCCGGGTGGTCGAGATGTATGGTCCGGAGAGCAGCGGGAAGACGACGGTTGCGCTACATGCGGTGGCCAACGCGCAGCGTGCGGGGGGTGTGGCCGGCTTTATCGATGCCGAGCACGCACTGGATCCGGAGTATGCCAAGGCTCTCGGCGTGGACACCGACGCGCTGTTGGTCTCCCAGCCGGACACGGGGGAGCAGGCGCTGGAGATCGCCGATACCTTGATCCGGTCCGGCGCTCTGGACGTCATCGTCATCGACTCGGTCGCCGCGCTGGTGCCCCGCGCTGAGATCGAGGGCGAGATGGGCGACAGTCACGTCGGATTGCAAGCACGGTTGATGAGCCAGGCGTTGCGTAAGATCGCCGGTGCGTTGAGCCAGTCGAAGACGACGGCGATCTTCATCAACCAGCTCCGGGAGAAAGTTGGTGTCTTCTTCGGTTCACCTGAAACCACGTCGGGTGGTAAGGCGCTGAAGTTCTATGCCTCGGTCCGGCTCGACATCCGCCGCATCGAGACGCTCAAGGACGGCACGGACGCGGTTGGTAACCGAACCCGGGTCAAGGTTGTGAAGAACAAGGTTGCCCCTCCGTTCAAGCAGGCGGAGTTCGACATTATTTATGGCGAGGGGATCAGCCGGGAAGGTGGCCTGATCGATCTCGGTGTCGAACAGAGCATCGTCCGTAAGTCGGGCGCCTGGTACACCTACGAAGGTGATCAGCTGGGCCAGGGCAAGGAGAACGCCCGGAACTTCCTGAAGGAAAATCCAGACCTGGCCGATGAGATCGAGAAGAAGATCAAAGAGAAGCTGGGCGTTGGGCCCAAGATCGACGTGGGGGCGGTTGAGGAGGCGCCGGTCGACTTCTGATGGCCGGTCGACGTCAGCGTAAGGAGGCTCCGGATCGTTCGAAGCGCGGTCCGGAGGCTGCACACTCGGATGATCCGGAGAGTGTTGCCCGCTCGGTAGCGCTCCAGCGGCTGAGCGCCGCCCCGCAGACACGGGCCCAGCTTGACCGAGCTATGGCGGGCAAGGGGGTCCCGGAAGATGTGCGGGCCCGGGTTCTTGATCGGTTCAGCGACGTCAACCTGATCGACGACGCTGCATTCGCTGCGGCATGGGTTGAGTCTCGGCACGCCGGGCGTGGACTCGCTCGGCGTGCTCTTGGGCACGAGCTTCGTCAGCGTGGGGTGGAGGCGCACGTAGCGGCCGAAGCGCTCGCGGCGCTGCCGGCCGAGCGTGAGGAGGAGATGGCGCGAGAGCTTGTCGTCAAACGCCTCGGCGGCACCCGTGGGCTCGATCCGGCAGTCCGCAGCCGCCGCCTGATCGGCATGCTGGGCCGCAAGGGATATCCGGCCGGACTGGCTTACCGTGTGGTTCGCGAGATGCTCGAGGCCGAAGGTGCCGACACAGCCGTGCTCCCGGATGAGTTTCCAGAAGAATGATCTTGCAATATCACTTTCGGCCTAGATAGCGGCGGCACTTATCGCCTTAAACGGGAAACACGTATCCACAAAGGGGGCGTACGTGTTGCCTTCCGGCCACGGTAAGGCCACCCTGCCTTGACCTGATGTTCGCCCTTACGTAGCCTCAATACAAAAGGTGGAAAGTACTCCGCACCGCGGATCGACATAGCAACACGACATCGGGGCACCAGCACCGGAGCATCGCCGGAGGGCGGCGAGCCGGAGACTCATCGACGGCGCGTCAGTCCGCGCATCGGCGAGTGACACCGCAGTGGCTGAGCGGTTCGATATGGTGGGGCAGGGCTGCGTAGTCCGCATGCCGGACTATCATCGCGGTTGCGGAACGGTTTCCGCCGAGGTGACGCCCGCATGGGCGCTGACGTGAGGGAGCCGACGATGGAGACTGGCACTGCGATCCTCGTGGCCGGCCTCGTCGTCGCCGTCGTTGTGGTTCTCGTCGTCGCCGTTGTGCTGGTCCGCCGGGCCAACGCCCGTACTGATCGGGCCGTCAGTGAGCAGGAAGCGGCCACGTCGGCGTATCAGCAGGCTGCGCAGGATGAAGCGACTCAGATCACCGCGGCGGCGGAGAGTGAGGCGACTGAGATTCTGACGCTGGCCCGCGCCGAGGCTGAGCAGTTCGAGCAACACGCGGAAGAGACCAATGCGCAATTGCTCGAAAAGCGCCTTGATCTCGAACAGCGCGAAGCGCGCCTGGGGCAGCGCGAGGCACGGTTGCATATCGAGAATCGGGCGCTCGAAGGCCGCGAATACGAATTGTCCCGACAAGAAGCGGCGGTTGCGGCGAAAATCGTCGAGCTCGAAGAGCTCGAAGAGGCACGGAAGGCCGAGCTGGCACGTGTCGCAGGGCTGACGGCTGATGAGGCTAAGGGCGAGCTCATCGAGGTGATCGAGGGCCAGGCCAAACGAGAGGCGGCCATCAAGGCGCGCGAGATCGAACGAGAAGCCACCGACGAGGCCAAGGGGCGGGCGCGCGAGATCATCACGTTGGCGATTCAACGGCTCGCATCCGAGCAGACGGCCGAGGCCGTGGTCTCGGTCCTGAACCTCCCTGGTGACGAGATGAAGGGTCGCATCATCGGCCGGGAAGGCCGCAACATCCGGGCGTTCGAGCAGATCACCGGCGTCAATGTGATCATTGACGACACGCCCGAGGCGGTCCTGCTGTCGTGTTTCGATCCGGTGCGACGGGAGATCGCCCGATTGACACTGGAGCAGTTGGTCCTCGACGGCCGGATCCATCCGCACCGAATCGAGGAGCAATACCACCGCAGCAAGGCCGAGGTCGAGAGCCTCTGTGTGCGCGCCGGTGAGGACGCGCTCGTGGAGGTCGGTGTCACCGACGTCCATCCAGACCTGGTTGTTTTGCTGGGCCGTCTGCGGTATCGCACGTCGTACGGTCAGAACGTGCTCCAACACGTGTTGGAGTCGGCGCACCTGGCCGGAATCATGGCTGCTGAACTCGGACTCGACGTCGAACTTGCCAAACGGTGCGCGCTGTTGCACGACATCGGCAAGGCTCTGACCCACGAGGTCGAGGGCAGCCATGCCCTGATCGGCGGGGAGATCGCCCGGCGGTACGGCGAGAGTGAAGACGTGGTCCACGCCATTGAGGCACACCACAACGAGGTTGAGGTGCGCACCGTCGAAGCGGTGCTCACTCAGGCCGCCGACGCCATCTCGGGCAGCCGTCCAGGGGCTCGGCGCGAGTCGCTCGAAGCGTACGTGAAGCGCCTCGAGCGATTGGAGGAGATCGCCTTGGCGCAGGACGGCGTGGAGAAGGTATTCGCCATGCAGGCCGGGCGTGAGGTCCGCGTCATGGTGCTGCCGGACGTCGTCGACGACCTCCAGGCGCAGGTACTCGCCCGAGACATCGCCAAGCAGGTTGAGGAAGAACTCACCTACCCCGGTCAGATCCGCATCACGGTGGTGCGCGAGTCGCGGGCCACTGAGTTCGCCCGCTGATCAAGCCCTTGGCGTGCCGGTGACGGACGCCAGTCGTCACACCGAGGCCGACCGTCGTGATCAGCATGTTCGCGGGCGACCGAGGCCGGTCACGAACACACTACGAATCCGACTCGGTTCCGCGTCCCTGATCACCGCAATGATCGATTCCCTTGCCCGCACGTTATCGGTGGTCATACCGTCAACTGAACGTCACGAACGCCGCTGTCGCGACGCGGCGCCAGATCAGTGGGTATCCCCGCGTGGCTGCGGCGCGGCGGAAGCGTCGGCACGTCTGTTCGGAGCCTTCGTGGCGACCACGTGATGAGTTATGGACCCACCGAGGAGGACGATGACAATGAGGGCGGACCGCAGGATGGCGCGTCGCCTAGCCGCGCTGGTGGCAGCTCCGGCGCTGCTGCTGGCTGCATGCGGGGGCGATGACGACAGCGCCAGTGGCCTATTGACCATGGCTACCGGATCCACTGGTGGAACGTACTTCCCACTCGGTGGCGCCATGGCGCAGGTGTGGTCGAACGAGATCGACGGTCTCCGGGTCAGTACCCAGGCGTCCGGCGCGTCGACGGACAACATCGAGCTCTTGTCGGCCGGAGAGGTCGACCTGATCCTGTCGATCAACGGCTCCGCCGGCCGTGCCGTAGCAGGCACCGGCGAGTTCGATGGGCAAGATCATGACGTCATGTTCTTGGGCAATATCTACCGCGAGGTCAACCAGATCGTCGCCCGTGCCGATGCGAACATCGAGACGGTAGAAGACCTGGACGGCCGGCGCGTGGCGATCGGACCGCCCGGCAGCGGTACGGCGATCTTCGCCGAAGCGCTGCTCGATCGGGCGGGCATCGACGTCGATGTCTTCCAGGACACCTTCGGGGAGGCGGCGGACCGACTGCGTGACGGCTCCATCGACGCGTCGTTCGGCATTCTGGCGTTCCCGGCCGGAAGCCTGGAGGAGGTCGCCAACTCGGTGGATCTGACGCTTGTTTCGCTCGAGGGTGACCTGTTGCAGCAGACCCTGGCCGACGACGGAACGCTGGCGGAATTCGAAGCGCCGGCCGGCACCTACACCGGAATCGACGAACCGGCCACGCTCGTATCGAACTGGGCAGCGCTCTACGCGACGTCCGATCTCGACGAGGACACCGCCTACGATATCGTCCGCGTGCTGTACGAGCAGAATGAGATCATCGCCGAAGCCCACGCGGTCGGCGGTGAAATCCAGATCGATACCGCCACTGACGCCATCGGCGACATCCCGGTCCACCCGGGTGCCGAGCGGTACTACGAGGAAGTCGGAGCGCTGGAGTAGCGCACCGAGCAACCAGCGCGTGAGACACGGTGACGTGGTGCGGTCGGCCGGTCCGGCCGCACCACGGTCACGTGTCCTATCGTCGTGGTTGCCGTCGGCGCTGGTTGCGCTGGTGGTGGTGATGGCCCTGACGGGTGCCGTGGTGGGGTCGTCGCTTCGGCCGGCGGACCGGGTCTGGTTCGAGGTTTATGACCACGGCGAGTCGTCCGTTGTGTACGAGCGGCCGGTTGAACTCGGAGAGGTCTTCCGGCTGGAACACACCCATTCGGTGACCAGGCGGCCGGTGGTCGAGGTTTTCGCGGTGGACGCCGAGCCACAGATCGTCTTGGAGGAACTCCGGTTCGACGAATTCGGACCGAATCTACCGGCCGGGCCGGAATCGTATGGAGACCGGAGGACTACTTTCCTCCATGAGGACGGCGCGTATCGTGTCCTGCATCACAGTTATCCGATCGGCACCGTGGCGATCCGAGTCGGGAGCGAGGCCGTCGATCACATGCTGATCTTCTCCGATGATGAACGGGTCAGGCTGCTTGATCTGGTCCGTCGGGGCGAACACGTCGAGTTCGCCGTTCAGGAACGTTAGTCGAGGCGGAGGCGATGGCCGACGAGAAACAGGCGCAGGGGAACCCGCCGGCGACGGATAGCCGGCGTGCGCTCGATCAGGTTCCCGATGAATTGCCGCCGGAGATCAGGGAAGAACTCAAAGAGGACGTCGAGAAACTCGAGCAGATCGGGTTTACCGACGCAGCACTGAAGACCCGCACCAATCTGCAGGTGTGGTGGCGTTGGGCGTTCTTCCTCCTGGCGTTGACGCTGAGCATCTTCCACCTGTACACCGCCTTGTACGGTCAGCTGCCGAGTTACCAGCAGCGGACCTTCCACCTGGGTTTCGGGTTGGGGTTGACGTTCCTGCTCTACCCGGCAAAAACGGCCTTCAGCCAGCAGCAGGCTCGGCGTAGCTGGATCCTGACCGGCTTGGTTCTGGCCGGGCTGGCCTTCCTGGTGGCCAATGGCGACGCCGGTCTGCACACCGTGCTCCCCGCGGTGGGCGTGGTGCTTCTGGTTCAGGCGGCCCGGCATCTCCCATGGCAGCTAGCCGGGATGCCGGTCGCCGACGTGGTGCTCGCCCTGCTGAGCTTCGGTGCGCTGCTGTATTTGTTCACCAGCTCGGACGAGATCATGCGGCGGGGAGCGATCCATCCCGAGACCGACATCGCCGTTGGTGCGCTGGCGGTCATGCTCGTGTTGGTGGCGGCTCAGCGGGTGATCGGCACGCCGCTCGTCGCGGTCGCCGCGGTGATGCTGGCCTACGCGTTCTACGGCGATCAGATGCCGGGCTTCTTGCAGCACAGTGGCTACTCGATCGATCGGATCATCTCCACCCAGCTGCTCGGCCTGGAAGGGGTGTTCGGCACCCCGATCGCGGTCTCGTCGACGTTCATCTTCATGTTCATGATCTTTGCCGCGATGCTGCAACGTACCGGGATGGAACGGTTCTTCACCGAGTTCGCCTTCGGTGCCACCGGGTGGATGACCGGAGGCACCGCCAAGGTCGGCGTTCTGACCAGCGCCTTCTCTGGCACCATCACGGGCAGTTCGGTGGCTAACACGGTCGGCAACGGCGCCTTCACCATTCCGATGATGAAGAAGTCCGGTTACAAAGGTGAGTACGCCGGTGCGGTAGAAGCCGCGTCGTCCACCGGGGGCCAGATCGCGCCGCCGGTGATGGGGGCCGCAGCCTTCATCATGATCGACATTACCGGCCAGCCGTACTCGGAGATCATGAAGGCCGCGATCATCCCGGCCATCCTGTTCTTCGTCGCGCAGTACGTCATCATCCACTACGACTCGAAGCGCCTACGGATCGGCGGGTTGCCGCGTCACCAACTGCCCAAAGTGGGCCGGCTGATCGCCCGCAAGGGTTATTTGATCATCCCGATCGTGGTCATCTTCCTCATCTTGCTCGACGGCCAGACGCCGATGCGCGCCGCCACGTATGCCATTGGTGCCGCCGTCGCGATCAACCTCCTGGCCCAGCTCGTCGCATTGGCTTTCCGCAAGTGGCGGGCCATGGAAGACAAACTCACCCCGATGGCGGTCCTGGACGGACTGGTGGACGCCGCCCGGCTGGCGCTGCCGATCATCGTCGCGTGTGCCGCGGCCGGTCTGATCGCCGGGGTCATCACGTTGACCGGGATCGGGCTACGGCTGGCCAACGAGCTCGTCTCGCTGTCCGGTGGCCACCTGCTGACCACGGCGTTCCTCGCCATGATCGCCTGCCTGATTCTCGGGATCGGCGTACCGACGACGGCCAACTACGTCATCACCGCGACGCTCGCGGCGCCCGCCATCATGATCGCCGGTGGCTTCGAGAGTGGCACGACGCAGATCCTCATCGCGCACATGTTCGTGTACTACTTCGGTGTCCTCGCGGACATCACCCCACCGGTCTGCCTGGCCTCCTACGCCGCGTCGGGTATCGCGCAGAGCAATCCCATCCGGACCGGCGTACAGTCGGCCCGGATCGCCCTCGGCGGATTCCTGGTGCCGTACATGTTCCTGCTGTCGCCGGAGTTGTTGATGCAGGACGCGACGTGGGGGGGCATCGTTCTGGCCTTCGTCACGGCGACGTTCGGGATCTTCTGTGTCGCTTGTGCGGTGGTGGGTTTCATCGACCGGCCGATCAATCCGCTCATCCGGCTGGCCCTGGCCGCGGCCGGGCTGCTGCTCTTGCATGCGTCGGTGGTGGGTGACCTCCTCGGCCTCGCCGTCGGCGTGTCGATCTTCGCCTGGCAGTGGTGGACCGGTCCCAGGGCGCGGCGTCAGGCCGCGGTCACCACGGGTGATCGTTGACGGGATCGTGTCGCTATAGCGACACGATGACGGCGACGATCACCGGGGGTGGGGGGGTGTCGGGCCGTCACCGCCACCGCCTCCGCCACCGCCACCGCCACCGCCTCCGCCACCGGGCGTGGGTGCGGCGCGAGAAGACCGCGCAACGGCGTACCCTGGATGCCGAGATGAACGAACGCAGCTACTACGTGCGCACCTTCGGGTGCCAGATGAACGTCCACGACTCCGAGCGGCTGGCCGGCCTACTCGACGCCGCCGGCTACGCGCGGGCGGCCGCCGACGGTGCGGAGGCCGACGTCGTCGTGCTCAACACCTGCGCGGTGCGCGAGAACGCCGACAACAAGCTGTATGGCAATCTCGGGCACCTGGCGTCGGTAAAGGCGGCCCGGCCCGGCATGCAGATCGCCGTGGGCGGCTGCCTGGCGCAGAAAGACCGCGACGAGATCGTGCGCCGCGCCCCCTGGGTCGACGTCGTCTTCGGCACTCACAATGTCGGTTCGTTGCCGGTGCTGCTGGAGCGGGCCCGGGTTGAGCAGGAAGCTCAGGTCGAGATCGTCGAGGCGCTGGAGGTGTTCCCATCGTCGTTGCCGTCTCGACGGGACAGCCAGTACGCGGCATGGGTGGCGATCAGCGTGGGCTGCAACAACACCTGCACGTTCTGCATCGTGCCCGCGCTACGTGGACGGGAGCGCGACCGCCGGCCCGGCGACGTGTTGGCCGAGGTGGAGGCGCTGGTCGCCGACGGTGTCATCGAGGTGACGCTGCTGGGCCAGAACGTCAATGCGTATGGCGTCGAGTTCGGTGATCGTTACGCGTTCGGCAAGCTGCTGCGCACCGTCGGAGCGGTGAAAGGACTGGAGCGGGTACGGTTCACCAGTCCACACCCACGTGACTTCACCGACGACGTCATCGCCGCGATGGCCGAGACCCCGTCGGTGATGCCGCAGCTGCACATGCCGCTGCAATCCGGGTCGGACCGGATCCTGCGGTCGATGCGCCGCTCGTATCGGCAGCAGCGGTACCTCGACATCGTGGCGAAGGTGCGAGAGGCCATGCCGCACGCCGCCATCACCACCGACATCATCGTCGGATTCCCGGGTGAGACGGACGAAGATTTCGAGCAAACGCTCCAGGTGGTCCGCGAAGCCCGGTTCGCTTCGGCGTTCACGTTTCAGTACTCCAAGCGGCCTGGCACTCCGGCCGCGGAGATGGCCGATCAGGTGCCGCCGGAGGTCGTACGAGAGCGCTACCAGCGGTTGGCGGCCCTCGTGGACGAGGTCGCCTTGGCGGAGGCCAGGTCTCTGGTGGGCCAGGACGTCGAGGTGCTGGTGGCCGTCGGCGAAGGACGCAAAGATGCTCGATACCAGCGGCTGTCCGGGCGAGCACGAGACAACCGGCTGGTGCACTTCGGGGTGCCCGAGACGGGGCCGGCTCCCCGGCCTGGCGATGTCGTCACCGTGACGGTCAGCCAGGCGGCGCCACACCATCTAGTGGCCGATTCCGCGTTGGATGGCGGACGGTACGACGTCCGACGCACGGCGGCCGGTGATGCGCATGAGCGCGCAACAGCGCAGTCGACGCCGCCACGGGGCGTCCTGCTGGGTATGCCGGCGCTGGGGGCACCCGAAGCAGGCGACAGCGGCGCGGGGGCAGTGGTAGCCGAGGGTCCGCGATCCTGCTCGCCGTCATAACGGTGGCGGAGGAGGCGGCGGGCCAGGAACGGGCCGAAACCGCCGCCGCAGGGCGTCCCGGTAGGTGACGCGGGCCCGGTCGGCGATGGCCAGCGTACCCAGCAGCACCACCCCGATGACCACCACGGTGGCCAACGCTCTGGCGTCGTCCGGAATCCGGCCGAGTGCGCCCCATCCGAGGTCGGTGGCGAGGACGATGATGCCGGAGGCGACGGCGGCCACGACGAGTCCGGCGCGACGCGGCCGGGGCAGTTCGGGTTCTGGACGACCACACCACCAGATAGCCACCCCCATCGCGGTCAGCACGGCGCCGACGATGCCGAGGCCACCAGGGTCCCAGAACACGGTCATGAGGCCGACGGTGACGAACGCACGGGATGGCAGGCCACCAGGGTAGTGGCCGCGGGCCGGCGCCCACGCGATCGTCAGGCAGAGCCCGACCAGGACGACCACCCCCGCGGCCACGATCTGATAGGCGTCATCGGCGGAGAGCATGTCCGTATTCGACCACGTTCGGGCACCGCGTGACATGTCGGCCGGGTGCGGCGCGCCGGAGAGACTGCGTAGCGCCCACCCGCGCGTTCGACCTGTCAGGCCGGACAAGTGTGTGACCAGGGTGGATGTCGACATCGGCCCTGACGCGTTGGACCGCGATGGACCTGCCCGGGTCGATGGGAGTGATGTCGCAGCTCAGGGAGTTGTCCGGCCTGACACGTCGGCAATGGGGAGGCGGCGAATGTGTGTGGACAGAGAGCGAAATAAAAGTGGAAAATGTTGCGCACCGCGGAACGGTTGCGTAGAAAGGAACATTCTTGGGTATCGCGAAAATGTCAGTTTGATTGTTCTGCCCAGTGCTTGATCTGGTGTTGGAATCTTCTCCGCGAAGCGCGGTCCGCCAGCGTATGCCGCAAACGAGGTGGGATAACATCACTACTTTACGGCATTGATTCACATGTGCTCTAGCCCCCCGTTGCGGATTGCCGATCCGCTCTTGATCTTGCCTCGAATTCGTCGGAAAGTGTGCTGGTCAGGGGCTATTCTGAGGGGGAGAGTTGATATGTCCGATCGCATCCTTTAGCGTGATGAGAGGGCGATGCGGCCGGGCAGCAGGTCACGTCGCCACTTGGACCGGTCCAATGAATTGCCGACGTATGTCAGGCGCGAGGCGGGCGGAGAATGCGGCGTGAGGACACGCGCGGCCCGCGACGGATCCGGCTGACGAGGGCTGCTGGAGGCTGACCCAACGACGTTTCGGCCACGGCACGCTCGGCAGGCTGCGAACACTGGGAGTAGTGCATGGCGAGAGAGATCAGCGAAACCGTCGTCGACGCGGGCGCAGCCCGGGAGTCCGAGCCGGATTCATCCGGTGAGCAGGACCTCCATCAGGATTTCGGTGACAACCCGCTGGAAGTGCGGACCACAGACCACTACACCGAGGAGTACGTCACCGGCTTCGTCAACAAGTGGGACGAGCTGATCGACTGGAAGCGGCGGGCGAAGAGTGAAGGTACGTTCTTCGTCGAGCACTTGAAGAAACACGGCGTGCGGAAGGTGCTGGACGTAGCTACGGGCACCGGATTCCACTCGGTGCGCCTGCTCGAGGAGGGCTTCGAGACGGTCAGCGCCGATGGCAGTCCGGAGATGCTGGCCAAGGCCTTCGAGAACGGCATCAAACACGGCGGCCACATCCTTCGGGTGGTCAACGCGGACTGGCGCTGGCTCAACCGCGACGTTCACGGTGAATACGACGCGATCGTCTGTCTGGGGAATTCCTTCACCCACCTGTTCACCGAACGCGACCGCCGCAAAGCGCTGGCAGAGTTCTATGCGATGCTGAAGCACGATGGAATTCTCATCATCGATCAGCGCAATTACGATTCTATTCTGGATAGCGGATTCTCGAGCAAACACACGTATTACTACTGTGGTGAAGACGTGTCGGCTGTGCCGGAACATGTTGATGACGGGCTCGCGCGTTTCCGATACCAGTTCTCTGACGGCTCCGAATATCACCTCAACATGTACCCGCTGCGGAAGAACTACATGCGACGGCTCATGCGGGAGGTCGGTTTTCAGCGTATCGAGACTTACGGGGATTTCCAGCAGACCTATCGCGAGGACGAGCCGGACTTCTTCATTCACGTCGCCGAGAAGCGCTACCGGCCGGACGAGGAGCTCACCGACGTGTACTCGACGACCGTCAATGTGGCCCGGGATTATTACAACTCCGAAGATGCCGACAACTTCTACGCGATCATCTGGGGCGGGGAGGACATCCACGTCGGGCTCTATGCCACGCCGGACGAGGAGATCGCCGCGGCCAGCCGCCGTACGGTCGAGCAGATGGCGTCGGAGCTCAAGCTCAACGCCGATACTCGAGTGCTCGACCTAGGCTCCGGCTACGGCGGATCGGCCCGTTACCTTGCCAAGACGTTCGGCTGCCGGGTGACCTGCCTGAACCTCAGCGAGGTGGAGAACGAACGTAACCGCAAACTCAGCCGGGAGCAGAACCTGGACGACCTCATCGACGTTGTCGACGGGTCGTTCGAGGATCTTCCGTTTGAGGACAATTCGTACGACGTGGTGTGGTCGCAGGATGCCTTCCTGCACAGCGGTGACCGTAGCCGGGTGCTCGAAGAGGCCACCCGGGTGCTCCGACCGACCGGCACGTTCATCTTTACCGACCCGATGGCCACCGACGACTGTCCGCGCTCGGCCTTGGAACCGATTCTGGCCAGACTTCAGCTCGAGACGATGGCGTCGCCTGCGTTCTATCGGCGGGAACTGAACCGGCTCGGACTCGGAACGGTCGAATTCCGCGACGAGAGCGCCCAATTGGCACAGCACTACGGACGGGTGCTGGCCGAACTGGAACGCAACTCCTCGGCCCTTGCCGGCCGGGTGAGCAGCGAGTACCAGGAACGCATGAGGGCCGGTTTGAAGAATTGGGTCAACGGCGGCAACGCCGGAAACCTCGCATGGGGCATCTTCGTCGCCCGTCGGTGACACGCTGCGGCTGGGCCCGCCCGGTCGATGAACGGACCTAACGGCGCAACATCGCGCGATTCGTGTAGATAGAGAAGAGAGAGTTGGCACACATGGCTTATCGACGTCTATTCACCAGTGAGTCGGTCACCGAGGGTCACCCGGACAAGATGAGCGACGCGATCAGCGACTCCATCCTGGACGCGATGCTGGAACAGGACCCCAAGTCTCGCGTCGCCTGCGAGACGCTGATCACCACCGGCCAGGTCCACATCGCCGGCGAGGTCACCACCAAGGGTTACGTCGACATCCCGGCCGTCGTGCGGGAGCGGATCCTGGAGATTGGTTACGACTCGTCCGCCAAGGGGTTCGACGGAGCCTCCTGTGGTGTGAACGTGGCCATCGACGCGCAATCTCCCGACATCGCGCAGGGCGTCGACACCGCATACGAGGCACGGGTTGAGGGAGAAGACGACGCGATCGCCGCCCAGGGCGCCGGCGACCAGGGGTTGATGTTCGGCTTCGCCTGCACCGAAACACCGGAGCTGATGCCGTTGCCCATCGCTCTGGCCCACCGGCTGTCTCGTCGGCTGACGCAGGTCCGCAAGGAGGGTGCGCTTCCGTACCTGCGTCCGGACGGCAAGACCCAGGTCACCGTCGAGTACGAGGACGGTAAGCCGGTCCGTCTGGAGACCGTCGTCGTGTCCAGCCAGCATGCCGCGGACATCGACCTCGATCAGATGCTGACGGTCGACGTCCGTGACCAGGTGATGAAGCCGGAGATCGAAGCTCTCGGCTTGGACACGAGTTCCACCCGGCTGCTCGTCAACCCCACTGGCCGGTTCGTCATCGGAGGTCCCGTGGGCGACGCCGGCCTCACCGGCCGGAAGATCATCGTCGACACCTACGGCGGCTACGCACGCCACGGTGGTGGGGCCTTCTCCGGCAAGGACCCGTCCAAGGTCGACCGCTCGGCCGCCTACGCGCTGCGGTGGGTAGCCAAGAACGCCGTTGCCGCGGGGCTGGCCGACAAGATCGAGGTTCAGGTTGCCTACGCCATCGGCAAGGCTGCTCCGGTAGGGCTGTTCATCGAGACGTTCGGCACGGAGAAGGTCGACCCGGCCAAGATCCAGATGGCCATCGAGGAGGTCTTCGACCTACGGCCCGCGGCCATCGTGCGCGATCTCGACCTGCTGCGCCCGATCTACGCCCCGACGGCTGCGTACGGCCACTTCGGCCGCACCGACATCGACGTACCCTGGGAGCGCACCGACCGCGTCGATCAGCTACGCGCCGCGGCTCGGGTCTGAGGCGCCGGCCCGCATCCCTGCGGCCCGCCGCCAGCACCCGCTCGCGGTTGACCCACGCCGACGACGAGGAGAAGAGACCCCGTGCGTATCGCAGTAACCGGCTCCATCGCCACCGACCATCTCATGGTGTTTCCGGGGAGGTTCGCCGATCAGTTCGTGACTGACCGGCTCGATCAGCTGTCGCTGTCCTTCTTGATCGATCACCTCGACATCCGCCGCGGCGGAACCGCCGGGAACATCGCCCTCGGCTTCGCCAAGCTGGGGTTGACGCCACTCCTGATCGGGGCGGTGGGCCGCGACTTCGGTGAGTACCAGCAGTTCTTGCAGGCCCACGGCGTCGATACCGACTCGGTGCTCATCTCGGACGACAAACACACCGCACGGTTCATCTGCACCACCGACGAGACGCAGAACCAGATCGCGTCGTTCTACGCGGGTGCGATGGCCGACGCCCGCGAGATCGAGCTGGCGCCGACGGCCGAGCGGTCCGGTGGCCTGGACCTCGTCCTGATCTGCCCGAACGATCCGATGGCGATGCTCCGGCACACCCAGGAGTGCCGGGACCGCGGGTACCGGTTCGTCGCCGACGTCGGGCAACAGGTCGCCCGGATGACCGGCGACGAGCTGCGCCAGCTGGTCGACGGCGCTGCCTACCTGTTCACCAACGAGTACGAGCACGGCCTGTTGCTGGAGAAGACGGGCTGGACCGAAGCCGACGTCCTCGGCCGGGTGGATGCGTGGATGACCACGCTCGGCGCGGCTGGAGCTCGGCTGGAACGTCACGACGGCTCGGCCGTGACGGTGCCCAGCGTGCCGGCTAAACACGAGGTCGACCCCACGGGCATCGGTGACGCCTTCCGGGTCGGCTTCTTCACGGGGCAGGCCCGTGATCTTTCGATCGAGCGGTCGATGCAGGTCGGAAGCGTGTTGGCGACCACCGTGCTGGAAACACTCGGTGGGCAGGATTACGAGGTACGGCCGGAGGTGATCGCTCGGCGGTTCGCCGATGCCTACGGCGAGGACGCCACGGCCGAGATCAGCACTCTGTTCCCCGCGTCCTGAACCAGCGGTACGCAGGCGCTGGACGCGGAGCTGGAAGCGACCGGCGGCGTTGGACGTCCGACCAGCGCCGTTGGATGTCCGACCGGCGTCGGACGCGGGCCGTACAGGGACGACGAGGAAGGATGTACGTGCAGGCTAGCTACAACGCCATCACGTTCGAGCTGGTAGTGGACCACAATGGTGTCGGAGGGCCGGGAGGTGAGTGCCGTGGCTGAGGGGCAGACCGGGGTGCGCAGCCCGTTCCTGGAGGCGTTGCACCAACGGGTGTTGGTGGCCGACGGTGCGATGGGCACCCAACTGCAGGCGCAGGATCTCACCCTCGACGACTTCGCCGGCCTCGAAGGCTGCAACGAGATCCTCAATGTGACGCGTCCGGACGCCGTTCTCGAGGTACACCGCGGTTTCCTCGAAGCGGGATCCGACCTGATCGAGACCAACACGTTCGGTACCAACCTGCCGAATCTGGGGGAGTACGACATCCCGGACCGGATCCTGGAACTGGCTGAGGCCGGTGCCCGGCTGGCTCGGCAGGCCGCCGACGAGTTCTCCACGCCGGACAAGCCGAGGTTCGTGCTCGGCTCGGTCGGCCCGGGCACCAAGCTGCCGACGCTGGGGCACATCACCTATGCAATGATCCGCGACGCGTATATCGAACAGGTCCGCGGCATGTTGGCCGGTGGCATCGACGTCGTGTTGGTCGAGACGAGTCAAGATCTGCTCCAGACCAAGGCGGCCGTGCTGGGGGCCAAGCGGGCGATGCGGGCGGAGGGCCGGCACGTGCCGATCGTGGCGCAGGTGACCGTCGAGACGACCGGCACCATGCTGGTGGGTAGCGAGATCGGTGCGGCGTTGACGGCGCTGGCGCCCCTTGGCATCGACATGATCGGCATGAACTGCGCCACCGGCCCGGCCGAGATGGGCGAGCACCTGCGATACCTGGCGCAGAACGCTCAGATACCGCTGTCGGTCATGCCGAACGCTGGGCTCCCGGAGATCGGGCCCAACGGTGCGGTGTACCCACTCGGGCCCGAAGGGCTGGCCGAGGCGTTGGCCGGGTTCGTCACCGATTTCGGTACCCGGATGGTGGGTGGCTGCTGCGGCACCACACCTGAACACCTCCGACATGTGGTCGAGGCGGTGTCCGGGCTGGTCGCATCAGAGCGTGCACCGCGCTCCGAGGCAGCCGTCTCGTCGGTGTATCAGTCGGTGCCGTTCCGGCAGGATGCCAGCGTGCTCATGGTGGGCGAGCGCAGCAACGCCACTGGGTCCAAGGCGTTTCGTGAGGCCATGGTCGAGGAGCGGTGGGAAGACTGCGTCGAGATCGCGCGGGCCCAGACCCGCGAGGGTGCCCACCTGATCGACCTGAACGTCGACTACGTGGGCCGCGACGGCGTCGCCGACATGGACGAGCTCGCCTCGCGCCTGGCGACGGCGTCCACGTTGCCCATCATGTTGGATTCCACCGAACCCGAGGTGATCCGCGCCGGCCTGGAACGCATCGGTGGCCGATGCGTGATCAACTCGGTGAACTACGAGGATGGCGACGGACCGGAGTCGCGGTTCCACCGAGCCATGCAGATCGCCGCCGAGCACGGCGCCGCCGTCGTCGGCACGTGTATCGACGAAGAAGGCCAGGCCCGTACCGCGGAGTGGAAGGTGCGGGTGGCTCGGCGGTTGATCGAGGATCTCACCACCAACTGGGGGATGGCGGTCGAAGACGTCGTCGTCGACTGCTTGGTTTTCCCCATCTCGACTGGGCAGGAGGAGGTTCGCCGCGACGGCATCGAGACCATCGAGGCGATCCGCCAGCTCACCAGCGAGTATCCGGGGGTTCAGACCACTCTGGGGATCTCGAACGTCTCGTTCGGCCTGAACTCCGCGGCTCGACAGGTGCTCAACTCGGTGTTCCTGCACGAATGCGTCGAGGCGGGTCTGTCGACTGCCATCGTGCACGCGTCGAAGATCCTGCCGATGGCCCGGATTCCCGACGAGCACCGCGAGGTGGCGCTCGACCTCATCTACGACCGCCGGCGGGAGGGGTACGACCCCTTGCAGCGGTTGATGGAGTTGTTCGAGGGAGCAACCGCCGCATCGAGCCGGCAATCCCGCGCCGAGGAGCTGGCGGCACTTCCGTTGGGCGAGCGGCTGGAACGGCGCATCGTCGACGGTGAGCGCAACGGGCTCGAGGACGATCTCGACGAGTCCATGCAGGAACGCAAGCCGCTCGACATCATCAACGACACCCTGCTGGCCGGCATGAAGACCGTTGGTGAGCTGTTCGGATCCGGCCAGATGCAGCTGCCGTTCGTCTTGCAGTCGGCCGAGGTGATGAAGGCTGCCGTCGCGCACCTCGAACCACACATGGAGAAGGACGACAGCGGTGGCAAGGGCCGGATCGTGCTGGCCACGGTTAAAGGTGACGTCCACGACATCGGCAAGAACCTGGTCGACATCATCCTGACGAACAACGGCTACGAGGTCGTCAACATCGGCATCAAACAGCCGATCAACGCGATCCTCGATGCCGCCAACGAACACGAGGCCGACGTCATCGGCATGTCCGGCCTGCTGGTCAAATCAACGGTGATCATGAAGGAGAACCTGGAGGAGATGAACTCCAGGGGGGTCGCCGACACTTGGCCGGTGGTGCTCGGTGGTGCGGCGCTCAACCGCGCCTACGTCGAGGACGATCTCGCCGACATCTTCCACGGTGAGGTCAACTACGCCCGCGACGCCTTCGAGGGCCTGCGGCTGATGGACTCGATCATGACCCGCAAGCGTGGTGGTGCGGTCGAGGTCGACGACGAGTTGGAGCGCAAACGGGCCGAGCGCAAGCAGCGGCGCGAGCGGTCGAAGAAGATCATCGCCGCGCGGGAAGCCGCTGGTGGCTCCGGTGAGCCCAACGTTGACGACACCGGGCGCTCCGACGTCGCCGCGGACATCGCGGTACCGGCCCCGCCGTTCTGGGGTTCCCGCGTCGTACGCGGTGTACCACTCGCGGACTACTCGGCCATGCTCGACGAGCGCGCCACCTTCCTGGGGCAGTGGGGGCTGCGTGGCGCGAAAGGTGGCGACGGGCCGTCGTACGAGGAACTGGTGGAGAGCGAGGGCCGGCCGCGGCTGCGGGCCTGGCTGGACCGCCTGACCACTGATGGCATCCTCGCGCACGCCGCCGTCGTCTACGGGTATTTCCCCTGTGTATCCGATGGCAACGACGTCGTTGTGCTCGCCGAACCCGACGCCGGTGCGGCGGAGCGGCTGCGCTTCACCTTCCCGCGCCAGCGCCGGGACCGCCGGCTCTGCCTGGCCGACTTCTTCCGCCCACGCGAGCTGGCCGAACAGTCCGGACAGGTCGACGTTCTGCCCTTACAGCTGGTCACCATGGGGCAGCCCATCGCCGACTTCGCCAATGAGCTGTTCGGTCAGGACTCCTACCGGGATTACCTCGAGGTACACGGGCTTGGGGTGCAGCTCACCGAGGCCCTCGCCGAGTATTGGCATCGTCGGGTGCGCGAAGAGCTGCTGTTCGAAGGCGGGGTCCCGGTGGCATCTGAGGATGCCGACGACATCACCGAGTTCTTCCGGCTCGGATATCGCGGAGCGCGGTTCTCGCTGGGCTACGGCGCCTGCCCCGATCTCGAGGACCGGACGAAGATCGTCGACCTGCTTGAACCGGACCGGATTGGCGTCAAACTCTCCGACGAGCACCAGTTACATCCCGAACAGTCAACCGACGCGTTCGTTGTTCACCACCCGGAGGCAAAATATTTCAACACTTAGTCAGCGCAGCGGGCGGTGTTGGGCGGAGCATCGCCGATCCCGCCCGCGAGGGCTCCTTCGTTGCCCTCGAAGCCCGTCCGCGCCCTGACCGGCGATTCTCCACCCAACGCCTAAGCTAGAAATGACCGCCGCGCTAAAAGGAGCACAAGGATATGACCGCCACGTTCAGTCCGTCCGTACCGAAGCAGACGATCAACGGTGTCGACTTCGCCGTCGCCGATCTGTCGCTTGCCGAGTTCGGCCGCAACGAGATCCGACTGGCCGAACACGAGATGCCTGGGCTGATGGCGCTGCGCAAGGAGTACTCGGGTAAGGCGCCGCTCAAGGGTGCCCGGGTGTCCGGTTCGCTGCACATGACCATCCAGACCGCCGTGCTGATCGAGACGCTGGTGGAGCTCGGCGCCGAGGTCCGCTGGGCCAGCTGCAACATCTTCTCCACCCAGGACCACGCGGCCGCGGCTGTTGTTGTCGGTGCGAACGGCACGAAGGACGCACCTGCCGGCACCCCGGTGTACGCGTGGAAGGGTGAGTCGCTGCCCGAGTACTGGTGGTGCACGGAGCAGATGCTGACCTGGCCGGGCGGCGACGGCCCGAACATGATCCTCGACGACGGTGGCGACGCGACGCTGCTGGTGCACAAGGGTGTGGAGTTCGAGAAGGCCGGCGCGGTGCCCGCCGCTGGCGAGAACGACCCGGAGGAGTGGCAGGTCTTTCTCGAGCTGCTGCGTGCCTCGCTGGCCGCGGACGGCTCGAAGTGGACCACCATCGCCTCGGGCATCAAGGGTGTCACCGAGGAGACCACCACCGGTGTGCACCGCCTCTACCAGCTGGCTGAGGCGGGGGAGTTGCTCTTCCCGGCCATCAACGTCAACGACGCCGTCACCAAGTCGAAGTTCGACAACAAGTACGGCTGCCGGCACTCGCTGGTGGACGGCATCAACCGGGCCACCGACGTGCTCATCGGTGGCAAGACCGCGGTGATCTGCGGCTACGGCGACGTCGGCAAGGGCAGCGCGGAGTCGCTGCGTGGCCAGGGCGCCCGGGTGATCGTCACCGAGATCGACCCGATCTGCGCGCTGCAGGCGGCGATGGATGGCTACCAGGTGGCTGTTCTCGACGACGTGCTCGACCAGGCCGACATCATCATCACGACCACCGGCAACAAAGACGTCATCACCATCGAGCACATGGAGAAGATGAAGCACCAGGCCATCGTCGGCAACATCGGCCACTTCGACAACGAGATCCAGATCGCGGAGCTCGAGCGTTATCCCGGCGTCAAGCGGGTCACCATCAAGCCGCAGGTCGACGAGTGGACCTTCCCCGACGGCCACTCGATCATCGTGCTCTCCGAGGGCCGGCTGCTGAACTTGGGCAACGCCACCGGGCACCCGTCGTTCGTCATGTCCAACTCCTTCTCCGACCAGACGATCGCGCAGATCGAACTGTTCACGAAGCAGGGTGAATACGGCACCGACCAGGTGTACCTGTTGCCGAAGCACCTGGACGAGAAGGTTGCCCGGATCCACCTCGAGGCGCTCGGCGGCAAGCTCACCACGCTCCGCAAGGACCAGGCCGAGTACATCGGTGTCGATGTGGACGGCCCGTACAAGCCGGACCACTACCGCTACTGAGATCCCTCACCCGCATGCGACCCGGTGATCGTTGCCGTTATTGCGTCGCTACCCACCGGTGATCGTTGCCGTTATTGTGTCGCTATAGCGACCCGATTCTGGGTTCGATCACCGGAAGGTGACGACACAATAACGGCAACGATCACCGGGTGTTACGGGTGGGCTGGTCCGGGTCGTCGTTGTCCTGGCCGAGCAGGCCCTTCGCTTTGTCAGCCGCGGAATCGATCTTGTCGGTGTGCTTGCCACCGGTTTTGTCGTCGACGAAGTCGGCGGCTTTGTCGATGCCGTCGCCGAGTTTGTCCGAGTTCTTGGACATCGCGTCGCTGAGCTGGTCCTTCATCTTGTCGAAGCCCATCGGCCCCTCACCTCGCCTCAGGTTGTCCCCGGGTCACCGACGTGGCCACGAGGAGATTAGTGCCCTGCGTGGGAAGTCTCTTGTCGCCCACGCAGGGCACTAGCCCGTTCTGCTGTCACTTTTGTTGATACGCCGCGAAAAGATCGTTCACAACCGGAACGGCGGAACCCGACCGGCGCCGCCATGGCCAGCGTGGGCTCCCGTCGTGGTGGCGAAATGTGAAACTGGGACGGTGAACGCGAAGATGCAGCCACCTATCGTCGCCGTCGTTGGACCAACCGCGGCCGGCAAGAGCGACGCCGCCATCGGGTTGGCCCTGCGGCTGGGTGGCGAGGTCGTGAACGCGGACTCCATGCAGGTGTACCGCGGCATGGACATCGGCACCGCGAAGGTCTCGCCAAGCGAGCGGCGTGGTGTGCCGCACCACCTACTCGATGTGCTGGACGTAACCGAACCGGCCACCGTCGCCGAGTTCCAGCACATGGCCCGGACCGCGATCTCCGATTGCCGCGAGCGTGGTGTGGTGCCGGTGGTGGTCGGTGGCAGTGCTCTGTATATGCGGGCGATCCTCGACCGGTTCGAGTTTCCGGGTACTGATCCGGAACTTCGGGCCGCGCTGGAGGCCGAGCTGGCCACCGTCGGGGCGGGCCGGATGCACGAACGCCTGGCCGTCGTCGACCCGCAGGCCGCGGCGGCCATCTTGCCGAGCAACACCCGGCGGGTGATTCGGGCGTTGGAGGTGGTTCAACTGACCGGCCGCCCGTTCAGCGCGACGCTGCCGGCCCGTGAATATGCCCACGACTCCGTCGTTCAGATCGGCCTGGACGTGCCCCGACCGCGGCTCGACGAACGGATCGAGCAGCGGGTATACGCGATGTGGGCCGCCGGCCTGGTCGACGAGGTCCGGCAGCTGGAGCAACACGGACTTCGGCAGGGGCGCACGGCCGCACGTGCGTTGGGGTACGCACAGGTGCTGGCCTTCCTCGCCGGCGAATGTACCGAGGATGAGGCACGCGAGGAAACGATCCGGGCCACTCGTCGATTCGCGCGGCGTCAGGACTCGTGGTTCCGCAAGGACGAGCGCATCACGTGGCTACCGTTCGACGCGGATGATCTTGCCGGGACGGCCGCGTCGCTGACGGCCGTGCAGGTGCCGGGCACCGGATCGGCGTAGCCGGAGATGTCGTGGAGAATGGGCACATGGGCGTGCGAGCGGAATTCGTCAAGGGCCACGGCACGGAGAACGACTTCGTCGTGGTGCCTGACCCTGCCGACGTGTTCGGTGACGTACTCGACGCACCGACGGTGCGCCGGCTCACCGACCGCTACGCGGGTATTGGCGCCGATGGCCTCATCCGGGTAGTACCAGCCCGACCAGGCTCCGGTCCGGCCGAGTGGTTCATGGACTACCGCAATGCCGACGGCACCCTCGCCGAGATGTGCGGCAACGGTGTGCGGGTGATGGCCGCCTACCTCCTCGATGCGGGCCTCGTGGAAGGAAAGGTACTGACGGTGGCCACCCGTGGCGGCAACCGCACCGTGCGGGCCGAGGCCGACGGCGAGTACACCGTCGAGATGGGGCCGGCCGCGCCGATGGGGCAGGGCCCCGCCGATCTACCCGGATCTACCGGCGTGACGGTGACCATGGGTGAGCGCTCCTGGCCGGCGGTGCCCGTCGCGGTGCCCAACCCGCACGCTGTCATTTTTCTCGACGACGACGCTGTCCCGGACGCCGACCCCCAACGGGGCGACCCGAACCGTGCGGTCGACGACATCCCGGCACTGGTTCAGCTGGGTATGTTGACCGGTGCGCCGGTCCTGAGCCCGGAACCGGTTTTTCCCGAAGGCGCCAACGTCGAGTTCGTCGTGCGCCGTGGAGAACGACACCTCGCCCTCAGGGTCTGGGAGCGTGGCGTCGGTGAGACTCGATCGTGCGGCACCGGTGTGTGTGCGGCCGCATGGGCGGCGATGGCGCGGGACGGCGCCAGTGGCGCCGTGTACACCGTCGACGTACCCGGTGGTCGTCTTCTGGTTACCGAACGCGCCGATGGTGAACTGCTCCTCACCGGCCCGGCGGTGCTCGGCGTCCATGGGCACGTCGAGCTGTGAACCCGGCTTTCACGCAGCGTACAAGGGTGTGACGCACGTCACAGCATCCTGATGGCCGTCAGGGACGTCTCCTCCTATAGGACGACATCGATAGCCAACTGCGGGCTGATGGCTAGCGCGTAGGAAGCGGATAACGTCGTTAGTGGTGGCTCTCCGCGGGGGATGGCCACCGTTCGGAAGAGGTGACGGATATGACCAAAACAGAGGTCGAGCGTCGAGAGATAGCCCGCACGGCGGCTCTACGCTCCCGTCGGCGCGCCGCCAGGCGGAGGGACCGGCAAGCCGTGTCCGCTCGAAGTGTGACGGCCCTACGCCTGGCCGCGTCGACGGGCCAGCGGTCGAGTTCGTGAGCTGCTGATGCCGGTGACGGCGGGCTGGCCGAAATAGAGATGATCCCGCGCGGCGTCCGTGTCATCCTGGTGTTCCGGGATGATCGGGCGCCGCGCTCGCGTTCTTGAAGAGTAAGCTTGTCATAGCCGCAGCCCCCGGATTGGGGGCGGAAGAAGGAGCATGACCACTAGTCCAGAATCGGTCTCCGCCATCGAATCGCCCGTCGAGACGATCGCTACTGTCGAAGGCGCTGACGCGCCCGCTCTTGAGCCGCAAGCAAGCGCCGCGGCCACCTTTTCCGGCTTGGATGACGCGGCCACCACTGGCCAGTTCGATCTCGAAGATCGGCACTCGTTGCGCCGGATCGCATCGCTGTCCACCGAGCTCGAAGAGGTCACCGAGGTCGAGTACCGGCAGCTCCGGCTCGAACGGGTGGTGCTCGCCGGGGTGTGGGCCGGCGGCGTCGCAGCCGATGCTGACAACTCCTTGATCGAACTCGCCGCCCTCGCCGAGACGGCCGGCTCGGTTGTGTTGGAGGGGCTCGTGCAGCGCCGCAGCCAACCTGACCCGGCGACGTTTATTGGCTCCGGCAAGGTCGACGAACTACGTGAGGTGGTACTGGCCACCGGGGCCGACACCGTGATCTGCGACGGAGAGCTGTCCGCCTCGCAGCTACGCAACCTGGAAGACCGGGTCAAGGTGAAGGTCATCGACCGCACCATGCTGATCCTGGACATCTTCGCGCAGCACGCCAAGAGCCGGGAAGGTAAAGCCCAGGTCGAGCTCGCGCAGCTGGATTATCTGTCGCAGCGGCTCCGAGGTTGGGGTGACAGCCTGTCCCGGCAGGCCGGTGGCCGAGCCGGCGGCGCCGGCGGTGGCGTCGGCACTCGCGGTCCAGGCGAGACCAAACTCGAGACCGACCGCCGCCGGATCCGCACCCGGATGGCCAAGCTGCGCCGTGACCTGGCCCATATGCACACCGCACGGGAGACCAAACGCGCTGGCCGGCGGCGCAACGCCGTCCCGGCGGTAGCCATCGTCGGGTACACCAACGCCGGCAAGTCGTCGCTGCTCAACCGGCTCACCGGAGCGGGCGTGCTGGTCGAGGATGCCCTGTTCGCCACTCTTGACCCCACTGTTCGACGCGCCCACACCCCGGACGGCCGCGGTTACACCGTCACCGACACCGTCGGGTTCGTCCGGCATCTTCCACACGAACTGGTGGAGTCGTTCCGGTCCACCCTGGAAGAGGTGGCCGATGCTGACCTGCTGGTCCACGTCGTCGACGGTTCCCATCCAGATCCAGAAGGCCAGCTACGTGCCGTTCGGGACGTACTGACCGAGATCGGTGCCGAGGACGTTCCGGAGATCGTCGCGGTCAACAAGATCGACGCGGCCGAGCCATTCGCCGTGACCCGGTTACTACGGGCCGAGTCTCGATCGGTTGCGGTGTCCGCACACAGCGGCCAGGGTGTCGACGAGTTGCGGGCCGTCGTCGAGCGCGAACTGCCGCGGCCACCCGTCGAGGTAGCCGCTGTTGTGCCGTACGAGCGAGGTGAGCTGATCTCGAAGATCCACTCGTCCGGCGAGGTCATCTCGATGAACCACGAAGCCGACGGCACCCATGTCCGGGCGCGGGTGTCGGAGGGGCTCGCGGCGGCGCTCGCTCAGTACTCCGGGTAGCGCCACCGTCACCAGCCAACACACTCGCGCGGTCATACGTGATCACCGCGCCTGGCACGGCGGTGCCAGGCGCGGTGATCGATTAGATTATTCGGCGCGACCGCCGAGATGCTGCGCCAGGAACGCCTCGGCCGCGGCGTAGAAACGCTCCCGGTTCTCGGGGCGGGCCAGACCGTGGCCCTCATCCTCGAACAGCAGGTACTGGTGGTCGATACCCTTCTTGATCAAGGCGTTGACGATCTGCTCCGCCTCGGCTTCTTTCACCCGTGGATCGTTCTTCCCCTGGGCGACGAGGATGGGGATACGGATGTCGTCGACCCGCGACAACGGAGACGCCGCCCACAGGAAGTCTTTCTCCGTCTCCGGGTTGCCGACCCGGGAGTACATAAACGCGATCTGCGGTTTCCAGTACTCCGGAATCGAGGTGAGCAACGTGAGCAGGTTGGATGGACCGACGAGGTCGACGGCGCAGCGGAACACGTCGGGGGTGAAGGCCGCCCCGACCAGCGCGGCGTATCCGCCGTACGACGCGCCGTAGATGCCGACCCGGTCGCGGTCGATCCAGCCGAGGCCGGCGAGGTGGTCGACAGCGTCGAGCAGGTCGGTGTGCATCGCCTTCGACCACTGTTTGTTGCCGGCGTTGCCGAACGCCTTGCCATAACCCGTGGAGCCGCGGAAGTTGATCTGAACACAGAGGTATCCACGGTTGGCGAACCACTGAGCCTCGGGATCGAATCCCCAGACGTCACGGGCCCACGGGCCGCCGTGGACGTTCAGCACGGCCGGCAGGTTCTCCCGATCGACACCCGGCGGAAAGCTCAGGTAGCCGTGGATGGTGAGGCCGTCGCGGGCGGTATAGCTGAACGGCTCCATCTCGGTGAGCTGATAGTCCTCGAGCTCCGGCCGGTGCGAGAAGAGGAAGGTGAGCTCGCGGGTGTCGCGATCGAAGACGTAGTAGCGGACCGGGCCGTCGGAGAGCATGTCGTGCACCATCCACCGGCGGTCGTCGCGCACGGGCCGGGAGATCCCCACCTCGCCGTGTAGCTGAGCGCGCAGGTAGTCGATCTCGGCCCCGAACTCGGGGTCGAGGTGGACCCACACCTTGTGATCTTTGATGAAGGTGACACCCTGCGGCTCCAGTGTTTCCGGGTGCAGCGTGACGCCGCCGACGTCGTACTCGGGGTCTTCGGCCAGGACCGTCTCCGCGCCGGTGCTGAGGTCGACGCGCAACAACCGGGAGGCGTTGGCATCAACACTCGACAGCACCAACACGGAGGTGTTGTCGCGGCTGAAGCTGAGCACACCGGTGCCGGCGACATCGTCGGCACCTATCTCCATCCACGGCTCGTCGACGCCGGTCCGCGGGTTGCGCAGGTACACAACGGCGCCGCCGTCCTCGGTCATCGCCATACCACCCCGGACGTTCAGGTCGACATCGACCATCCAGCCCGCGTAGCCGGGGTTGGTCTCGACCTTCTCGATCTCGCGAGTGGTGAGGTCGAGCCGGTAGATGTCATGAAGTGCGGGGTCGTCGGCGTTGAGTCCGATCAGCATGGTGGTCGGGTGCCAACGATTGTGGGCCAGCACCCCGGCCGTGACCCCGGACTGGGGGGTGAGCAACTGCGCCTCACCGGAGTCGAGGTCGAGTGCGTACAGCCGCCAGTCCTCGTCGCCATCGGTGTCCTGCAGATAGACGAGTGTTTTGTCGTCGTGGCAGAAGTCGTACCCGCGGATGCCGCGGCCACGATCGAAGGTGACCGGGCGCGCCGCCGCTGGATCATCGGCCGGGCCGACCCAGACGTTGAGTACACCATCATCGGGTGCGACGAACCCGATCCTGGTGCCGTCGGGGGACAGGCTCGGCGTGACCCGTTCGGGGTTGCCGAACAGGACCTCGCGGGGGATCAGCGGAACGGCGTTATCACTCATTGCTCGATTCCATCATGGCCGCCGGCAGCGACCGTGCCCGGGCATCACACGTGTAGCCTCGCGGGATGAGCGAGTCGTCCACCAAACCCGACGTCGATACAAAAGAGCTGCTCACCGCGGTGGTCGACGCTCTGGGTGGCACACATCGCGCTGGCCAGATGCAGATGGCCGAAGCCGTCGACAGTGCCATCGGCACCCGGAAGCACCTGCTGGTGCAGGCGGGAACGGGTACTGGAAAGTCGCTGGCGTACCTCGTGCCGGCACTATTACATGCCACCCAGGAGGGGGAGCCGGTGGTGGTCGCCACGGCCACCCTGGCGTTGCAGGCCCAGCTCGTCGACCGCGACCTGCCCCTCTTAGCTGATGCCGCGGCGCCGCTGATCGGCCGGGCGCCACGCTGGGCCACCCTCAAGGGGCGCGCCAACTATGCCTGTCTGCACCGGGTGCGCGACGGCGTGCCGGACGACCAGGGTGAGCTCGTATCGGCGGAGGAGGTCACCTCAGGGTCACTGGGGGCCGAGGTGTTGCGGGTGCGGGAGTGGGCGGAGGAGCAGGCGGAGGAGGGCGGCACGGGCGACCGCGACCGTCTGGAACCCGGGGTGAGCGACCGAGCCTGGACCCAAGTATCGGTGAGCGCACGGGAGTGTCTGGGGGCCACCAGGTGTCCCTACGGCACCGAATGTTTCGCCGAACGAGCCCGTCATCGAGCCGGCGACGCCGATCTCGTGGTGACCAACCATGCACTGCTCGCCATCAACGCACTCGAAGGGGTGCCGGTACTACCCGAATACGACGCGGCCATCGTCGACGAGGCGCACGAACTGGTGGCGCGGGTCACCAGCGTGGCGGCGGCGGACCTGTGGCCAGGCGTGGTGGATCGGGCCGCCACCAGGTGCCGCGCCCATGTTGGTGAGGGAGACGCCGGTGAGCTGCGACTCGCCGGTGAGCGGCTCCGGCAGGCCCTCGACGACGCTCCCGCCGGCCGCCTCGACGAACTGCCCGAGCGACTCCAGGGCGCACTCGTCGACCTACGCGATGCCGCACGAGCGGTAGTGTCCGGCTTCAGCACCACCGCCAAAGAAGATCGCGAACCTGATGTCGAGGCGGCCCGCCGGGCGGCGAAAACCATGGTCGACGACATCTTCACCACCGCCGAGCGGATCGTGGCGGAGAACGAGCACGATGTTGTCTGGACCGAGGAGCGGCAGCGCAGCGGGCGAGTTTTGCGGGTGGCGCCGCTGTCGGTCGCCGGTCTGTTACGCGACAAGCTGTTCGGTGAAACCACCGTGGTAGCAACGTCGGCGACACTCGAGCTGGGCGGGACATTCGACGCCGTAGCCGGGACGTTCGGCCTGATGGGCGATAACGCGCCGCGCTGGGACGGCCTGGACGTGGGATCGCCGTTCGACTACAGCAAACAGGCCATCCTCTACGTGGCACGTGACCTACCGCCTCCAGGGCGGGACGGATTACGTCCAGAGGCGGTCGATGCACTCGCTGAGCTGGTATCGGCGGCCGGTGGCCGCACCCTCGGCCTGTTCTCCTCGCGTCGTGCGGCCGAAGAGGCTGCCGCGGCCGTACGCGAGCGGCTCCCCGACATGTCGATTCTGTGTCAGGGCGAGGACATCGTGCCGACGTTGGTGCGCAAGTTCACCGAGGATCCGGCTACCAGCCTCTTTGGAACCCTCTCGCTGTGGCAGGGGGTCGACGTGCCGGGGGCGGCATGCCACCTGGTTGTGATCGATCGCATTCCGTTCCCGCGCCCGGACGAGCCGTTGAGCTCCGCCCGTCAGCGCTGGGTGGAGAAGAACGGTGGAAACGGGTTCATGACGGTGGCGGCCAACCATGCCGCGCTGTTGCTGGCGCAGGGTTCTGGCCGGTTGATTCGTCGATCCACCGACCGCGGAGTGGTCGCTGTGCTGGATCCACGGCTGGTGACGGCGAGGTACGGCAACTATCTGCGAGCTTCGCTGCCACCCATGTGGTTCACCGCCGACCGTGCCGTGGCGACCGGGGCGCTTCGCAGGCTGAATGTCTCAGACTGAGCTGCGATCCCGCTCGCACGCTGGTGTCACGGATCCGCGAGTATGGAGAACCCGGAGCCACGGGGACAACGATCCCACGGCTCCGGGCCCCAGTGTTCTGAGTCAGATACGGCGCATGACGGCGACAACACGCCCAAGAATGGTGGCGTCGTCGCCGGGAATCGGCTCGTAAGCGTCGTTGTGAGGTAACAGCCATACGCTGCCATCGCGCTGCTTGTACGTCTTCACTGTCGCCTCGCCGTCGATCATGGCGGCGACGATCTCACCGTTCTCCGCGACCTGCTGCTGGCGGACGACAACCCAGTCACCATCGCAGATGGCGGCATCGACCATGGAGTCTCCGGTGACGTTCAGCATGAACAGGGTGCCCTCGCCGACGAGTTCACGCGGCAGCGGGAAGACATCTTCGACGGCTTGCTCAGCCAGGACGGGACCACCCGCGGCGATGCGGCCAACCAGCGGAACGTACGACGGCGCCGGCAAGATCGGGCCGTCGGAGGGAGAGGCGGCCACCTCAGCGCTTGGTCCGTCGGACTGTGGTGGGGCGAGGACCTCCAGGGCACGCGGCCGGTGGGGGTCTCGCCGGATGTAGCCCTTGGCCTCCAGCACCGTGAGCTGGTGCGACACACTCGACGGGCTGGCGAGCCCGGCCGCCTCGCCAATCTCACGCATGCTGGGCGGGTACCCTCGCCGCTCGACGGAGTCGCGAATAACCTCAAGGACCTTCCACTGCCGCGGCGTCAAGATGGGCCTGCCGCCAGTGGTGGGGTCGGGGAACTGGTGGACCGAGGCGCCTTGCGTGCCGTCTTGGTTGCCCGACCCTTGCTCAGTCTTGCTCTGCCTCGCCACGACGCTACCTCCGAAATGTTGTGCCGCACGGCCCGGCGGTGACCGCAAGATCACCGTCGTCGATCCGTCCCGCGCCAGGTGCTGACGATGTCAGGCTAGCCCGAAATAGCGACACGATCAAACATCTGTTCGATGTTTCTCGACTTTGTCGGTGGGGCCCTGTAGAAATATTCGCACGGATGTTCTATCGAACGGCTGTTCGGTTATGGGTGGCTGTTCGATCGTAAGGAACCGGAGGTAGAGGCGATGGCGATCATCACCACAGGAGCGGTCCAGGCGCCCGCGGCGGAGCGGTCGGCTCGGTCTGGTGTGGGGCAGCGTGAGCACCTGGACAACGTCGTCGTATACCCGCGTCACCGGCGTGTCGCGGGGGAGCGTGAGCCTGGCGGCGATGTCATGGACGCGGGCGAGTCGGGTGCGGTGGTCGCTATGCCGCGCGTTGCCTCGGCGAGGTCGGTGGACGTCCGCCGTGCCCCGGCCGTGGCCCCTCGTCCAGTGCGGCCCAGGGGGCGGGTGCACGGTTGCGCCACGCCGGCGGCGCCGACGCTGCACGGTTCCAGGCTGACCCGTCGAGGTCGCTTGGTGGTGGCGGCGATCTGGCTGGTGCTCGTCGCGGCCGCGGTAGTGCCCTTCGTGCGTGCGTCCGGTGGTGTGGATGCCAACGTTCAGACCGTTCCTGTGCAGGTCGAAGCTGGTGACACCTTGTGGCGCGTCGCGCAGGAGGTGCAGCCGGGTGCTGATCCGCGTGTGTTGGTCGACGCGATCATGGAGATTAATGGCCTCACCTCGGTGCATGACATTCAGCCAGGTGACCGGCTGTTGGTGCCCATGGCTGCTGGGTAGAGGCTGTTCTCCCCGGACCGCGGCTGTGTGGGTAACGGTGATATCGGTGGGTGGTTTGGTCGATCGGCCACACGACGCGCCGACGCGAATTCAGCTATGTGGGGTTGACCAGCGCGGATGAGTCCCCTTTCGGCAATGGCTCGGTTGTGGTTGCGAACCGCCGGAGGGCGACGTAGCGTTACCCCTATATCTAGTAGTTACATATGTGTAAGTAGTCCACAGGTTGTGGTTGGCGATACACAGATTGTCCCCAGGTCATCCACAGGTGATACACAGGAAGGGAGCGGTGTTAAGCATGAACTGTCCCTTCTGCCGGCATCCTGACAGCCGGGTCGTCGACAGCCGGACCGCGGATGACGGTGCGGCAATCCGTAGGCGTCGGCAATGTCCGGCGTGTGAGCGCCGGTTCACTACGCTTGAGCAATTGACTCTCGCCGTAGTCAAGCGATCGGGTGTGGTCGAGCCGTTCAGCCGGGACAAGATCGTCGTAGGCGTCCGCAAGGCGTGCCAGGGGCGAGGCGTCGACGACGACGCTCTGGCTCGGCTGGCGCAGCAGGTCGAGGAGCACTTCCGGGCCGCTGGATGTGCCGAGATCCCGAGCAACGAGGTCGGGCTGGCCATCCTTGTCCCCCTACGGGCGTTGGACGAGGTTGCTTACCTCCGTTTCGCGAGCGTCTATCGGGGGTTCGACACACTGGCGGACTTCGAGGCCGAGATCGCGGCCCTACGCGACGGCCGGCCAGAACCCGCCGCCGAGTTGCGGCACTGACGTCGGCACCACCCACAACCGAAGAAGTAGCTCTCCATCCGGCACCCGACGGCCCACGTCGTCCGGTGTCGGCCACGGGGGAAAACCATCACGACAGGGGAGAGGTCAATGACAGAAACGGTGAGCGGACCGAGCCGTGGTAGTGCCGGAGCCAAGGGCGCTGGCAAGGCCAAGGCCAAGGGGGCCGCACGGGGACTCACCATCGAGCGGCTCTACACCAAACCCGGTGTCCACCCATATGACGAGGTGACGTGGGAACGGCGGGACGTCAGCCAGCAGAACTGGCAGACGGGGGAGACGGTCTTCGAGCAGAAGGGGGTCGAGTTCCCCGATTTCTGGTCGCTCAACGCATCCACCATCGTCACCAACAAGTACTTCCGTGGAGCCGTGGGCACCGATCAGCGGGAGTGGAGCCTGCGCCAGCTCATCGACCGGGTCGTGAAGACGTATCGGCACGGAGGCGAACAGCACGGCTACTTCGCTACGGCGGCCGATGCCGAGGTGTTCGAGCATGAGCTCACGTGGATGCTGCTGCACCAAGTCTTCAGCTTCAACTCCCCGGTCTGGTTCAACGTTGGTACGGCTTCCCCGCAGCAGGTCAGCGCCTGTTTTATCTTGTCGGTGGACGACTCCATGGAGTCGATCCTGAACTGGTACCGCGAAGAAGGCATGATCTTCAAGGGTGGTTCGGGTGCGGGGCTCAACCTTTCTCGGATCCGCTCGAGCAAAGAACTGTTGTCGTCGGGTGGCACCGCCTCTGGCCCGGTGAGCTTCATGCGTGGCGCCGATGCGTCGGCTGGCACCATCAAGTCCGGTGGCGCGACGCGGCGGGCGGCGAAGATGGTGGTTCTGGATGTGGATCACCCGGACGTCGAGGAGTTCATCGAAACCAAGGCCCGCGAGGAGAACAAGATCCGGGCCCTGCGGGACGCCGGTTTCGAGATGGATCTCGGTGGCAAGGACATCGTCTCGGTGCAGTATCAGAACGCGAACAACTCCGTCCGTGTCAACGACGAGTTCATGCGTGCGGTCGAGAACGGTGAGGATTTCGGCCTGCGAGCCAGGATGACCGGCGAGGTGATCGACACTGTCGATGCCGCAGGGTTGTTCCGCAAGATGGCCGAGGCCGCATGGGAGTGTGCCGACCCCGGGATCCAGTACGACGGCGCCATCAACGACTGGCACACCAACCCCGAAACCGGCCGGATCACGGCGAGCAACCCGTGCTCGGAGTACATGAGCCTGGACAACTCCAGCTGCAACCTTGCCAGCCTGAACCTGCTGAAGTTCCTCAAGGACGATGGCAGCTTCGACGGCGAGACGTTCGCCAAAGCTGTTGAGGTGGTCATCACGGCCATGGACATCTCCATCTGCTTCGCCGATTTCCCGACGGAGAAGATCACCGAGACCACCCGTGCCTATCGCCAGTTGGGTATTGGATACGCGAACCTCGGGGCGCTGCTGATGGCCTCCGGGCTGGCCTACGACTCCGATGCCGGCCGTGCGCTGGCGGCTGCGATCACCTCGCTCATGACAGGTGCGGCCTACAAGCGTTCGGCCGAGTTGGCCGGTGTAGTCGGCCCGTACGAGGGGTACGCCCGCAACGCCCAGGCGCACGCCCGGGTGATGCGCAAACACGCTGCCGCGAATGACGCACTGCGCACTCATTTCGCTCTGGACGGTGACGTGCAGAAGGTAGCCACCCGGTTCTGGCAGGAGGGCAACAAACTCGGCGAGAAGAACGGCTGGCGTAACGCGCAGGCCAGCTTGCTGGCGCCCACCGGCACCATCGGCTTCATGATGGACTGCGACACGACCGGGATCGAGCCGGACTTCTCGCTGGTGAAGTTCAAGAAACTCGTGGGTGGCGGATCACTGCAGATCGTCAATCACACCGTTCCCGAGGCGCTGCGCAAGCTCGGGTACACCGAAGAGACGGTGGAGGCGGTAGTCGAGTACATAGCTGAACACGGCAATGTCGTCGACGCCCCAGGGCTCAAGCCGGAGCACTACTCCGTCTTCGACTGCGCGGCGGGCCAGCCGCGTGCTATCGAGCCCATGGGACACGTGCGGATGATGGCGGCGGTCCAGCCGTTCCTTTCCGGCGCGATCAGCAAAACCGTCAACATGCCTGAGTCCGCCTCGGTGGAGGACATCCAGAATGTCTATCTCCAGGGCTGGAAGCTGGGCCTGAAGGCGTTGGCGGTGTACCGGGACAACTGCAAGGTGGGCCAGCCGCTCTCGGACGGCAGTACTCGTAAGTCGGGTGAGGCGGCGGACAAGGAGGTTGTCGTCGAGTACCGGCCGATCCGCAAGCGGCTGCCCAAGTCGCGGCCGAGCCGGACCACCTCGTTCACCGTCGGCGGCGCCGAGGGCTATGTGACGGCTGGATCGTATCCCGATGACGGTCTCGGCGAGGTCTTCCTCAAGCTGGGCAAGCAGGGGTCCACCCTGGCCGGCGTGATGGACGCGTTCTCCATCGCTATTTCGATCGCGTTGCAATACGGTGTGCCGCTCGAGACGTACGTTCAGAAGTTCACCAACATGCGCTTCGAGCCATCCGGGGTGACCGACGACCCCGACGTGCGGATGGCGCAGAGTGTGGTCGACTACATCTTCCGCCGGCTCGCTCTTGACCACATGCCGTTCGAGACCCGCTCGGCGCTGGGTATCCATACGGCGGCCGAGCGTGCCCAGCAGTTGCAGACGGGTGAGTACGCACCGGTGGCTGAGGACGACGTCGAGGTTGAGTCGTATCGCCAGTCGGCGCCAGTGGTAGAGCCGCCGGCGGAACCCGTGTCGCGGACCGAGGACGTGGCTGCCAAACCGGCACCCGCCGAGGCGCATACGTCGGCCGAGTTGCTCGAAGCGCTGCAAGGCACCAGTACCGACGCCCCGCTGTGTGTCACTTGTGGCACCAAGATGCGTCCGGCTGGCAGTTGCTACGTATGTGAGGGGTGTGGTTCCACGAGTGGCTGCAGCTGATCGCGCCAAACCCGGCCGGTGTATGCCGAAGTACGCCGGCCGCTGAGACTCCCTGACGGTCCGCTGGTCAGTGGCTGGGTGGACCAGCATCGAAGTAGTTGTTCCACCCAGCCGCTGGGAAGTGGGGAACCGGTGTCGTGGCCCGGTTCCCCACTTTCGTTTCGGGTGGAAGGCAGAAATGCGGCGACGATCACCGGTGGGAGCGACACCGAGATCGAGATGCCGCTAGCGCGGCCGGAGTGAGCACGACAGGATGTGGTCATGTATGCAGTGACCGGTGCAACCGGACAGATCGGGGGCCGGGTGGCCAGGCTGCTGGCCGAACAGCGGCACGACCTCCGGCTCGTGGTACGTGACAGCGGCCGGGCACCACACCTCGACGGTGTCGACGTCGAAGAAGCCACATACGGAGACTTCGACGCGATGCGGGCTGCCCTGGTGGGCGTCGACGTGGTATTCCTAGTCTCCGCAACCGAGGCGGAAGACCGCGTCGCACAACACATCACGGCGGTGAACGCGGCGGCCGCAGCGGGTGTGCGGCGGGTGGTTTACCTGTCGTTCCTGGGAGCCGCGGCCGATGCGACGTTCACCTTTGCCCGCGATCATTGGGCCACCGAGGAACACATCCGCACCCTGGATGGGGTGGCGTGGACTTTTCTGAGGCCGTGTCTGTATCTGGATCTCCTACCGCTGTGGGCGTCCGGGAGTGACGCGGCTATCCGTGGGCCCGCCGGCAGCGGGCGGGCTACCTGGGTGGCCCGTGATGACCTCGCCGCGGTGGCGGTAGCCGTGTTGACTGGAGACGGACACGATGGCCAGACATACGACGTCACCGGTGCGCCGCTGAGTCTCGAGGAAGCCGCCGCGGTCCTTGGTGAGGCGGCAGGACGGGACGTGGCCTACGTCCCGGAGACGTTGGCTGAGGCACGGGTGTCTCGAGCGCCCAGCGGCGCTCCGGCCTGGGCCATTGAGGGTTGGGTCACGTCGTACGCGGCGATCGCCACGGGCGAGATGAACGTCGCCTCGGACACCGTCCAGCGCCTGACCGGCCGGACGCCCGGCACACTGGTGGAGTATCTCGATTCCCATCCGGACGCCGTCGAACATCTCCGCGCTGACGAGCCCCACGAGGGGAAGTGAGGGTGTAGCTCTGGTCACCCGGGTTCGGAGGGCGGCGTGGCGAGATGGGCATCGACGCGGGGATGTGCGCCGGCGGCGAGTTCGGCCACTCGGTCGGGGGCGACGTACCGCGCCCGGACGCTGCCACCGGCGAGCCGGCGCACCAGGGTGTCGTGGGGTAATGGTGCGGTGGCGGCCACCACCAGCACGTTGCCATACCGTCGACCACGCAGCTGCGCCGGCTCGGCGATCATGGCGACGTGAGAGAACGTGGCCCGGGCCGCCGCGGCCTCGATGCGGGATTCTCGTACACCGACGTTGTCGGCGACGTTGGCGACGTGTATGCCACCGGGGCGCAGCACACGAGCCACCTCTTGGTGATATTCGACCGTGGTCAGATGTGGCGGCACATGCCGGTGGTCGAAGGCGTCCCGGATGACGATGTCCGCGCTGGCGTCGGCCAGCCCGGCCAGGCCGGTCCGCCCATCGGCGGCCTTCAGGCGTAATCCGGGTACGTGCTTCAGTCCGAATGCTCGGCGGGTGAGGGCGATGAGTGCGGCGTCGACGTCCAGCACGAGCTGCCGGGATCGTGGCCGGGTGGTGGCGGTGTACAGGGCCAGAGTGCAGCCGGCTCCGCCGATGTGCACGGCGCTGATCGGGGTGCCCGGTGCGGCGACGGCATCGACGATATGGCCGGTCCATTGGACATACTCGAAGTCGAGGCGGGTGGGGTCGCCCAGGTGAACGTACGAGCTGGGCACGCCGTTGACCGCGACAGTCCAGCCGCCGGCGCCGTCGCCGTCGGGGAGGAGGTCCGCGGTGCCGGTGTCGATGGGGTAAGAGCCGGGCCGCGGATCGGCTCGGCGCAGAAGAGGGTGGGGGGTGGTCGGGCGGGCCGGTGGGCGGCGGCGGGGCGCACGACTGTCAGACACGACAGGTAGGTTCGCACGTATGAGTGAGCGACCACCAAAAGACCTCAGCATTCACGCTCCGCACCGCGCGGCCGAGTCGAGATATCAGAGCATGCCGTTCCGACGCAGCGGGCGCACCGGATTGCGGTTACCTGCTGTGTCATTGGGTCTGTGGCAGAACTTCGGGGACGAGACGCCGTTGGCGACTCAACGTGAGATCATCCGCACGGCCTTCGACCACGGCGTGACACACATCGACCTGGCCAACAACTACGGCCCACCGCCGGGATCGGCGGAGAAGAATTTCGGCCGGATCTTTGCCGAAGATCTCCGGCCGTACCGGAACGAGCTCGTGATCTCTACCAAGGCCGGCTATGACATGTGGCCCGGTCCGTACGGCGAGTGGGGATCCCGTAAGTACCTCTTGTCCAGCCTTGACGCGTCGCTGGAGCGGATGGGCCTGGAGTATGTGGACATCTTCTATTCTCATCGGTTCGACCCCGATACCCCGCTAGAGGAGACGATGGCCGCGCTGGACACCGCGGTACGGTCGGGGCGTGCGTTGTACGCCGGCATCTCGTCCTACTCGGCGGAGCGGACGTGGGAGGCCGCCGAACTCATGGCGGAACTGGGCACCCCGGTCACCATCCATCAGCCGTCGTATTCGATGTTCAACCGGTGGATCGAAGGTGGGCTGTTGGACGCCGCAGGCGAACTGGGTATGGGCGTGATCGCGTTCTCGCCGCTCGCTCAGGGTTTGCTGACCAACAAGTATCTGGATGGGATCCCGCAGGACGCACGTGCGGCCCGGCCGGGTTCTTTCGACCCATCGTTGATCACCGATGATGTCCGGAGCCGGCTACGGGCGTTGAACACGATCGCCGCTCAGCGTGATCAGACTCTCGCTCAGCTCGCGTTGAGCTGGGCATTGCGTGACGAGCGGGTGACGTCGGTTCTGGTGGGCGCCCGGACGGTCGAGCAACTCACCGACAGTTTGGGTGCCCTGGACGCGCCGCCGCTGTCCGATGACGAGATCGTCGCCATCGACGAGCAAGCTTCGGATGCGGGGCTCAACCTCTGGGCACGTTCGAGCGACAGTTAAGACTCCACCGCCGAAACGGTGGAAGGTCGGGCCGGCCAACGGTGGAAGGTTGGGCGGGCCACGGCAAGAACAGCCCGCGACCCTGGTCCGGACAGGTATACGATCACCTGGACATCAACCGGCTCGGGGCCGGACGGACGTGGAGATAACATGCCGGATCAGTTTCCGCACGGAGTGCGTGGCACGGCGCTGTGGAGCCAGGTCGACGCACTCCTGGATCGCCGCGCGCAGGAGGTCGGTCAGGCGGCGTTGGATGTGCTGGACGTGGGTGGTGGTAGCGGGGTGTTCGCGGTGCCGTTGGCGATGCGTGGGCACCGCGTCACGGTGGTCGATCCCAGTCCCAACGCGCTCGCGACCTTGAAACAGCGCGCGGCGGAAGCACACGTGACGTCGCGGGTGGAGGCTGTGCAGGGCGACGCCGCAAGCCTCGCCATGGTGGTCGAAGTCGACAGCGCGGACGTCATGTTGTGTCATGGAGTGCTCGAGGTTGTGGATGACCCCCAGGCTGCGGTGGCTGGCATCGTGGCCTGTTTGCGTCCGGCCGCGTTGGCCAGCATCGTGGCGGCCCAGCGTAATGCGGCGGCGATCGCCAAGGCGGTGGGCGGCCACCTGGAGGAGGCGCGTCATCTACTGGAAGATCCGGATGGCCGGTGGGGACGCTCCGATCCGCTGCCACGGCGTTTCAGCGAAGTGGGTTTGACCGATCTCCTCACCAACAGTGGCCTGGTGGTCGACGCGGTGTACGGGGTCCGAATCTTCACTGACCTGGTGCCCGGCCCGCTCGTCGACGACGCCACCGACGTCCGAGCTCTGGCGGCGCTTGAGGCCACGGCGGGGAGGATGCCCGAACTGAGAGCTCTGGCGGGGGCGCTGCATGTCACAGCCATCCGGGAATAGCCGCGGTGGGAAGTGCCAACCGGTGTGACCAATCCGGCAACAGCCCGCATTCTGGGTGGACTTATGCCTGGATCCTCAAATGATCTTGTTGCACTGGGCACCCTGGCTTTCCCAGGGCGCCATCGGGGCATATGCTGGATTTCACAGCAGTTGACAGATGTAAGCCCGCGTTCGTTGGAGGGGAACGTGCCTCTCTCCGATCATGAGCAGCGGCTGCTCGAGCAGATGGAGCAGGCGCTCCAGGCCGAGGATCCGAAGTTCGCCACGACCATGCGTGGTTCCGATCTCCGGCGCCGGTACGTCCGGCGTGCGGTGCTCTCGGTTATCGCGTTCATCGCTGGCATCGTGATGTTGATGTCCGGTGCGGTGACTCAGGTGATTCCGCTAGGTGTCGCCGGTTTCGTCGTCATGCTGGGTTCTGCCTGGCTGGGTGTCACGTCGTGGAAACGCACCCCGGAAGCCACGGCGGAGCCGGACGACATTCCAGACATCAGCCCTGGTTCGGCCCGGCGCGTGCGCCGTGCCTCGGGCCGCAAGCAGCCAGGTGGCCACGGCTCGTTTATGCAACGCCTGGAGGAACGCTGGCGGCAGCGCCGCGAACGAGGATACGGCAACTGACGTCGGCCACACCGTCGCGTTTCGTGTGTCGCCAACGCGACGGTGAGATGGCACGAGCGGCTGGATAACCCCGCCGCCGTCCCGAGTAACTCGGGATCGGCCGGCGGGGTTTGTTGTGGTGGGGACGGGTCCGTCGGGTCCGCCAAGACCCGGTCCAAGCTGTGGTCGGACGCGGGTTGTCGTCGGATAGGTGCGGCGATGCCGACCGGCGTGGCCGTTAGGCCTGCGTCGCGATCCAGCCGGCAGTGCGATCCAGTCGGCAGCGCCGTGTCGAACCCGGCGCCGTGGTTTGTTGTTGCCTCAGCGCCGCCCGGTGCGGGCGAGCGCGGCCCGCAATCGTGGTCGGCTCGTCTCCATCCAGTCGAGTACCGCCGTGACTCGCCCGGTCAGCTGGTTCCAACCATCGGTCAGGGTGGCTGGCCACAGGAAGGCCCGTGCCCGCTGGATGCGGGATCCGGACCGGACGAGGGTATGGCTGAGCACGGAGGTGTCGGCCCGTAGATCCGACACTGGCTCGGCTCGGCGGGCATATCGTGCACGTTCGGTGACTCGCACCAGATGATCGAGCAGAATGCGTGGCTCGTCGGCGAGGCTCGCCTGAGCCGTGATCGTCCGGCCGGCCGCGCGGGGTGTGGTGGCCGCGTCCCACGGTAGCCCTGCGTCGCGGGCGGCCTCACCAATCTCTGCCCACGAGGCGGCTGCCTGGGCCACCGGATCGGCGCCGGCGCGCCGCCAACGCCAAGCCCGGCGGACCCGGGCCAGGGCCGCCGGCACACACGCCAGCACCGCCAACGCGGCCACCGTTCCCGCCACCACCAGCGGCCAAGGAGATTGGCTGGTGGTGGTTGTGCTGCCGCCACCACCCAGGATGTCTTCGTCGGGGAACTGGTCCAGGTCATTCGTCGGCGGCGCGGTGCTGGTGTTGTCCGGTGAGTCGGGCTCTTCGTCTGGCGCCGTCTCGTTGGGTTCGAGGGTCCACGCCGGCGCTGTGCCGGTGCGGGCGGCCGGAGTCGGCTCGAACCGCACCCAGCCCATTCCCTCGAAGTACAGCTCGGGCCACGCGTGTGCGTCGTGGGCGCGGACCAACCAGGTGCCATCACCCTCGAACGTGCCAGGGGTGAATCCCACCGCGACCCTGGCCGGGATGTCCAGGTATCGGGCCATGATCGCCATCGTGGCTGCGAACTGTTCGCAGTATCCGCTGCGGTCTTCCAGGAAGTCGGCCAGCGCGGACGATGACGTGCCCGGCTGGGTGGTGAGGTCGTAGGTGAACGACGGGCCACGGAACCATTGCTGTAAGGCAGCCGCTCGGCTGAAGTCGTCGGAGGCGTCGCTGGTGACCTCGTCGGCCAGGTCGGTGACGATGTCTGGGAGTTCGTCGGGGAGGTCCAGAAGGTCGTCGACATCGGTCCGCGGCTCACCCGCGTCTTGCAGGATCGCCGCGTCGAAGGTGACGTCCAGGCTCACCGCGGAGTACACCATTCCTGCTGCATCGCTGTCGGCGGCCACGACGTCGAGGGTGGCGGGGTCGTAGCGCCAGTCGCCGTCGATGTCGATGTGTTGAGCGGGGTAGGCAAGAGGCAGCCACTTGGACGCGTAGATGGTGTCGACGGCGAACTGGATCTCTACCTCGTCCGGTGGCTCCTCGAGATCGAGCCCCGGAGGCTCCGGCATCCCTTCGCTGACCCGCTGCGACTCGGGCACGGGCCGGTCGGACATCTTCCAGACGTCGCCGTCGAACGAGTCGAGGGTGACGGTGCGGATGTAGTGGGACGACGAGTCGGACGCGGAGTAACGCAGGATGTCGACGTTGTCCGGCCGGGTGAGGTTGCGTTGGAGGTCGAGTATGGGGTTGTCGGTTCGGATGGTGCGGCCATCGCCGCTGCCGCCACCTCCGCCGCGCCCACTGACCACGCCGTCGGTGAGGATGGGCACGAATGCCGGGATGGCGACGGCGGCGGCGAGCGCCACCCCGCCGACCCGCCGGCCGTTCCTCGCCAGCGCCACCGCGGCGGGTTCACCCGAGGCGTCGGTTGGGGGACCCGCGCTGCTGCCCCACGCCGATACCCGCCGCCGGCTCTCGACGATCAGCAGGGCCATGTATCCGACGGCCGGCGGCACGAACCACCACCATCCGAGGTCACCACCTTGGATCCCGGCGGTGACCGCATAAGCGGCGGCGAGGGGTACGCCGGCGAGCGCCGAGCGGCGCCAGGTGCCAACCAGGAGGTCGACGGCGATGGCGATCGCGGCGATGCCGGCGACCATGTAAAGCAGGATCCCGTCGCTGACCGGCACCGGCGTGCCGAGTGTCTCGATAGCTTCGTTGGCCTCGGAGGCGACGGCTCTGAACCGGTCCGGCCAGGTGGTACTCGGGAATACGCCGAACCAGGCGAGATCAGCGGCGATGAGGAGCCCGAGCCACCACGTGACCACCATGAGTTGGGCGAGCAGGATCAGCGCGCCGGGAACCCGGAACTGGCGGCCCATCAACCCGACAGCGCACACCACCACCACGGCGATCGCGGCCGGAGCCAACCAGCTGGCGTTGTCGGTGAGCTCGAGGAGCGGGATGATCGAGATCAGCGCGGCGATGCCGGCGACCACGGTGGGCCGGGTCTGGGGGATCATGCGGCCCCTCCGAAGGTGCGCTCCATAGCCAGCCGCTCCCAAACGGCGGTTAACGGCTCGGTGCGCTGGGCGGTGACGACATTCCAGCCACCACGGCGCAGGATCTGGGTGACTTCGGCCTGCCGGACCTGCTCGCTGTCGAGTGTGGACATGGACGTCCACGACGCGACGTCGACCATGATGGCCAGCGCTGTGGCCGAGCCTTGGCGCAGCCGGGCGACCACCTTGGCCTCCTCGGGCCGCATCCGGCCAAGGACGGCGACGAGCATGCCGGTGGCGGCGTCGGCTCCGGCCACGAGATCGCTCCAGTGGGCAACTGAGTCGGTGCGGCTGGCCGTGGTGACGGCGAGAGTGTCGAGGAGATGGACGCGGGAGTCGACGGGTTCCCGCGTCGAGTGGTACCAGTCGGTGGGCAGGGAATCGTCCTCGTCCTGGAGCAGGCGGACGACGTATCCGCGCTCCACCAGGTGCACCCCGATGGAGGCCGCGGCGCTGACGGACCACTCGAACGAGGAGTCGGGGCCGTCGCCGGCGTGCCCGCCGTAACGGGTGTCGAGCAGGATGCTGGCCCGGCTCTGCCAGGGCTGTTCCTCCCGTCGGACCATCATCTCGCCGTGGTGAGCCGTGGCCCGCCAGTGCACCCGCCGCATGTCGTCGCCGTTTCGGTAGGACCGGACGGTGACGTCGTCGTCGCCCGCGGTGGTGATGGCCCGGGGCCGCGACTCACCGCTGCCGCTCCACTCGCCGCTGAGCCGGACCGGCGGTAGCGGGTGCACCGTCGGGGTGACGATCAACGTGCCGACCTCGCTGAATGCCCGGCGCAGTTCGACGAGCCCGAAGGGGTCGGTGACGCGGATGGTGAGTGGGCCGACGTTGAACCGGCCACGCATTCCGGGCCGGATGTTGTAGGTGACCTCGCGGCGGAATCTGGACCACACGTGATCTAGCACGAACCTGGGCCGCTGGCCGAGCGAATAGGGCAGGGTGTCTTCCACGAGGACCACCCCGCTGGTGACCCGCACTCGGTTGGAGATCTCGAGCCGGACCGTGGCCACGGTGCCCGCCGGGACCCGGGCCGGCTCGATGGTGCGCTGGGCGTTCAACCGCACTCGGCTGCGCAGCGCGACCAACAGGCTTCCGAGGGGGAGCGCCAACAGAAGAATTCCGGCGCGCAGCAGGTCACGCTGCCCGACGAGGACGGCACCGATGGCGATGCCGCCGCCCAGGGTGACGAATACCCAGCCGCGGCGGGTGAGTCCGGAGAGCGATCGGTTCACGTGTGTGGCTGGCCTTCGGGTACCGGAACCTGTTGAACGATGTCGGTGACCACCTGGCTGGCTTCGCGGCGCCCGATCTGGGCCTCGGCGGTGGGGAGTAGCCGGTGCGCGAGGACCGGTGCGGCCAGCGTCTGGAGGTCGTCTGGAAGGACGTAGTCGCGTCCGTCGAGTGCGGCCCAGGCTTTGGCTGCCCGCACGAGGTGGAGGGTGGCGCGTGGTGAGGCGCCTAGCCGCAGCTCTTGGGAGGCGCGGGTAGCACCGGCCAACGCGACCGCGTACTGCTTGACGGCGTCGGAGACGTGGACCGAGCGGACCAGGCCGATCAGTTTGATCATGTGGGCGGCGTCGGTGACCGGTTCGAGGGTGTCCAGGCCGGTATGTGCGCCGTGAGTGTCGATCATGTCGATTTCGTCGGCCACTGCTGGATAACCCATGGACAGCCGGGCCATGAAGCGGTCACGCTGGGCCTCCGGCAGCGGATAGGTGCCTTCCATCTCGATGGGGTTCTGGGTGGCGACCACGATGAACGGTGCCTCGAGTTGGTAGGTGGTGCCGTCGACGGTGACCTGCCGCTCTTCCATGCACTCGAGCAGGGCGGATTGGGTCTTCGGGGAGGCGCGGTTGATTTCGTCGCCGACGACGACGTTGGCGAACACTCCGCCGGGTTTGAACTCGAACTGGCGGGTCTCCTGGTTGAACACCGAGACGCCGGTGACGTCGCTGGGCATGAGGTCGGGTGTGAACTGGATCCGGCGGACGGAGCAGTCGACCGCTCTGGCCATCGACTTGGCTAGCAGGGTTTTGCCAACGCCGGGGACGTCCTCGATCAAGAGGTGACCTTCGGCGAACAGCACCGCGAGAGCCAGCTCGATCACTTCGGGTTTGCCTTCCACCACGGCCCCGATGGCGTTCTGGAGCCGGTCAGCGGTCTCGGTGAGGTCCGAGAGGTCGAGCTCCTCGGTGCGGTCGGCGGCACCGCGCTGACCGGGAGCGACGGGTGCCCTCAGCGGAGTGCTGGCGGGCACCGGCCCCGTGGGCGGAGGAGGCGGTACGGGCTGAGGCACTGGGGTTCTCCTTCTGGACCGCGCTGTGTCTTCGTACTTGTGAACCCGAGTCTTGCAAATTGCGCGCTCAGAAACGAGTCCTGCCGGAACCAGAGCCCATGTGTATGGGCGGTGACGGGATGTGCGCCGTGCTCCGGGCGGACCGTGGTGGAGCGGGGGGAAGTGGAGGGCGTGGGGGAGCGGTGGGGCTAATTGTGGTTGCAAGTGGGGGAAAGTGGAGTAGAGTGGCGAGCAATGGAGCGAGAGTGGCCTGACCGACGGGGAGGTGGGGCTCATGTTTCTGGGCACCCATTCGCCTCGCCTGGACGACAAAGGGCGGCTCATCCTCCCCGCGAAGTTCCGGGAAGATCTGGCGGAGGGCGTAGTGATCACACGGGGGCAAGAGCGTTGTCTCTACGTCTGGCCGCGGGCAGAGTTCTTGCGCTTCACCGAACAACTGCGTGCGGCGCCGTTCACCCACAAAGGCACACGAGACTTCGCTCGCATGCTGGCCGCCGGGGCCAGCGACGAGATTCCCGACAAACAAGGGCGGATCACCATCCCGACGGGCTTGCGTACGTACGCCGGTCTGGAGCGGGAATGCACCGTTGTCGGCGCCATGACCCGGGTGGAGATCTGGTCGTCCGAGGCATGGGACAGCTACCAGTCCGAAAAGGAACCGATGTTCGCGGACATCTCCGAGGAGGTGCTGCCGGGCATCTTCTGACGGCCCCGTCCACCTATGGCCCCGCCCGCGTCGTGCGGCGAGGTCTCCGGCCCGCTCTACGTCCCCTGACACACCTTCCCCGGTGCCAGGCGGCAATGACGAGATCGAGCGGGCGGGGACCTGGTCGCACGAACACCAGGAGCCGGACCATCCGGCGCGGGGCGGCACACCACCGGCCCGGGCCGCACGCAGAACCCGAGGAGCCCACCGTGACACCAGGCGAGCCGACGGCCGGCCGGCACGTACCTGTGCTGCTGTCGCGGGTCGTCGAGATCCTGGCGCCGGTGGCGCGGGATCCAGGTGCGGTGATCGTCGACGCCACTCTTGGTCTCGGTGGCCACGCCGAGGCGTTGTTGCGGGCCTGTCCGCGGGCCCGGCTCGTCGGGTTGGATCGCGATCCGCAGGCGCTGCGGCTGGCCGGGGCCCGGCTGGCCGAGTACGGCGACCGGTTCGTGCCGGTGCACGCCGTGTACGACGAGATCGGAGAGGTGCTCACCGAACGCGGCATCCGCCGGATCAAGGCAGTCCTGTTCGATCTCGGTGTCTCCTCCCTCCAGCTCGACGAAGCGGACCGGGGGTTCGCCTACGCACACGACGCCCCGCTGGATATGCGGATGGACCAGCACTCCGGCGGCCCGACGGCGGCCGACGTGCTGAACACGTACAGTGCCGGGGATCTCACCCGGATCCTCCGCGACTACGGCGAGGAGCGTTACGCCTCTCGGATCGCCGCCGCCGTGGTCCGCGCCCGGCAACGTGAACCGTTCACCACCAGCGAGCGGTTGGTCCACTTGCTCCGCGATGCCATCCCGGCGCCGGCCCGACGCACCGGAGGGCACCCGGCCAAGCGCACCTTTCAGGCCTTGCGGATCGAGGTGAATGGCGAGCTCGACGCGTTGCGTCGGGCGATGCCGGCCGCGATGGACGCGCTCGACACCGGTGGCCGGGTGGCCGTGTTGACGTACCACTCGTTGGAAGACCGCATCACCAAACGGGCGTTCGCGGCCGCCACGACGAGTACGGCCCCTCCGGGACTCCCGGTTGAGCTGCCCGAACATCAGCCTCTGTTCCGGCTGGTGAGTCGGGGTGAGACGCCCACCGACGCCGAGTCCGCCGCCAACCCGCGGGCGGCATCGGCCCGGCTGCGCGTCGTCGAACGTGTCGCCGCCCGTGGCGAGGGCGGCGGCAGAGCTGGCCGACGATCGGCCGGCTCGCAGCACCACCACGGGGGACACGGGGAGGAATCGCCATGAGCGCCGACAAAGCACTAACACCGGTAGGTCGGGTCCATCGCGCGCAGCGGCGGCCGGCATTGCGAGTCCTGCCGGGTGCGGCCCGGACTCCACGGGCCCCGTTCGTGGTTTTGGTCCTTCTAGTGCTCGGGGTCGGGCTGGTGGGCCTACTCCTACTCAACACCGCGTTGCAGCAGGGATCGTTCGCGTTGTCGCGGCTCGAGGCGGAGACGACGTCCCTGCGTGACCGAGCCGCCATGTTGCAAGGTGAGGTGGCCCTGCTGGAGTCGCCGGCCGGGTTGGCCGAGCGGGCGCGGGAACTCGGCATGGTCCCGGGGGAGAATCTGGTATTCGTCGAGCTGGGAGCCCCGGTACCGGGCGGCTCGGAATGACCGGGCGAGAGCGACCCCGGCGGCCAGCGGGGGGTAAGCCGCGGCGACCGCAGCAGGCGGGCCGCGGCGGTACTCAGAGCGGTGGTACCCGCGGCGCCGGCAGTGCCCGCGGCGGTGGTACCCGTGGCGGTGGCACTGCCCGCGGCGGCGGCAGCCGTGGTGGTGGCACCCGCGGTGGAGACACCGGGCAAGGTTCGGCCCGTGCCGCGTCCGGCCGTGGCGGCGGTCCGCGTGGGTCGGCCACCCGCGGCCAGGCAGCGGCGACCCGCCGCACCCGTCCACGGCCACAGCCGGCACCGGCGCCGAAGCCACGTCGTCCGGCCCGCAAGAAGCCACCGGCCCGGCTGTTCCGGCTGGCCGATCCCCGCAAGCGGATCAAGGTGCTGATGGTCGCCGGATGTGTGCTGCTGTCGTTGTTCGCTGGCCGGCTGGTTCAGTTGCAGGGGCTCGACGCCTCCACGTACGCGGTGACGGCCAGCCAGATCGGGCGGATCACCGAGACGCTGCCCGCCGATCGGGGCGACATCCTGGACCGCAACGGCGCCCCACTCGCCCAGGCGGTGGAGGCCTACCACGTGTGGGTCGACCAAACAGAGGTAACCAATCCGGCCCGGTACGCACTCCAGTTGGAGGACATCCTCGACGACGACGCCGCCACCCTCCAGGAGAAGCTGACCGGGGACCGACGCTACGTCTACGTCGCCAAGAGTGTCTCCGGGTCGGTGTGGCGGGAGATCCAGGCGTTGAAGCTGGCCGGCATCGGCGCGGACAACGCGGAGGTGCGGGCGTACCCGGCCGGCGCTGTCGGCGGCAGCGTCATCGGATTCATCGGCTCCGACGGCACCGCACTGGCCGGGTTGGAGCTGTCGCAGGACAACCAGCTGGCCGGCGAGGACGGCCAGGTGGTGTACCGCCGTAGTCCTACCGGGCAGCGCATCCCTACCGGGCCTGTGGCGCGGCAGGACCCCGTCACTGGTTCCGGGCTCCGGCTGACCATCGATCGTGATCTTCAGTGGCACGCCGAACAGGTGCTCGCCGATGCCGTGGACAACGCGCGCGCCGACGGCGGAGTGGCGGTTGTCCTGCAGCTCGAACCGGACGCCCACGAGATCGTGGCGTTGGCGAGTGTGCCCTCCGTCGATCCGAACGATCCGAACGAGCTCGAACCGGCCGATCGGGGCAGCCGCGCGGTCGAGGAGGCCTATGAGCCTGGTTCGGTGTTCAAGCCTTTGACGATGGCGGCGTTGATCGAGGAGGGTGTGGCCGGCGCGGAGTCGGTGTATTCGGTGCCGGACCGGATCCGGCGCAGCGGGCACACCATCCGTGACTACTACAACCATCCCGAGCAGCAGATGACGCTGACCGGGATCCTCGCCAAGTCGAGCAACGTCGGCACCCTGTTGGCCACTGAGGCCATCGGCAAGGACACCTTCCACGAGTACCTGGACCGCTTCGGGATCGGCTCGGCCACGGGGATCGGGCTGCCGGCCGAGACCAGCGGCCGGCTGCCGGCCGACATGTCGGATCTGACCCGGGACAACGTGTCGTTCGGTCAGGGTGTCTCGGTCAACGCCGTGCAGATGGCTTCGGCGTACGCGGCCATCGCCAATGGCGGAGTGCGCATCGACCCGACGTTGATCTCGGCCACCATCGGAGCGGACGGCCAGGAGACACCTACCGAGGGGGCCGAGCCGGTACGGGTGGTCAGCGAGGAGACCGCGGCCGAGATCTCCGAGATGATGGAAGCCGTCATGGGTGAAGGCGGCACCGGCAGCGGTTCGACGGTGGACGGGTACCGGGTCGCGGGCAAGACCGGAACCGCCCAGCGCATCGACCCCGACTGCGGGTGCTACCGGCAGTTCAACTCGTCGTTTATGGGGTTCGCTCCGGCCGACGACCCGAAGTACGTCGTCGTGGTCTCGGTGATGAATCCGCGCAACGGAAACTCCGGCAGCGGGCTGGCCGGACCGGCGTTCGCCGACATCCTGCGGTTCGCGCTGGAGGGAACCGGCGTTCAGCCGTCGCAGGAGGATCCGCCTCGACTGCCGCTGTTCGCCGACGAGATCACCACCGACGACGACGCGAACGACGCTGACGCGAACGACGCTGACGCGAACGACGCTGACGCGACCGCCGACGACCCGGACCAGACGGATGACGACACCACCATCGACGGCGAACCACCGGACGGCGCCGCGGGGGAGAACGAACCCTCCGGCGGGCCGGCACCGTGAGCCGGTCCGCCGGCAGGCCCGGCCCCGGCCAGGCGGTGGGCCGCGCCGGGAGCAGCCACGGAGCAGTGTGTCGGGGAGCCGGTGCCGCCCAACCCGGAGCCGTCGCAGCGGCCGCCCGGCCCGCCGAGTAGATTTTGCTGCCGTGTCGCACAGCGTAAGTGGGGAGTCCGGCGGAGAGCGGGAGCAGCCGCCCCCGGCCGGGGCGGGGCTGCGCCCAGCCGGCGTCGCACCGTACCCCTTGGGCCGGCTGCGTGAGCTACTGCCGCTCGGAGCGGTCCCGGATGACGCCGACCTCGAGGTCACGGGGATCACCCACAACTCCCGGCAGGTGGTTGCGGGGGACCTGTTCGCGGCCCTGCCCGGTGCCGCGACCCACGGAGCGCGCTTCGTCGAGGCCGCCCTGGACGCCGGCGCCGCGGCGATCTTCACCGACGAGGACGGGGCGTCGGTCGCGGGCGAGGCAGCGTCGCGGGCCGGTGTGCCGGTGGTCGTCGTGGATCATCCCCGGGCATGGCTCGGCGAGATCGCCGCGGCCGTCTACGGACACCCGGCGAAAGACCTGATGATGCTGGGCGTGACGGGCACCAACGGCAAAACCACCACCAGTTACCTGATCGAAGCCGGGCTCCGGCAGGCGGGGCTGGTCGTGGGGCTGATGGGGACGGTCCAGACCCGGATCGGTGCCACCGTCATGCCGAGTGTGCGGACCACCCCCGAGGCCACCGACGTGCATGCCACTCTGGCCGTCATGCGGGAACACGGCGCGTCGGCGTGTGTCATGGAGGTGTCCAGCCACGCGTTGGCGTTTGGCCGGGTGGACGGGATCCGGTTCGACGTCGCCGGTTTCACCAATCTGTCCCAAGACCACCTCGACTTCCATGCCGGCATGGAGGATTACTTCGCCGTCAAAACCCGCCTGTTCACCAGCCGCCGCAGCGCGCGGGCGGTGGTCTGCGTCGACGACGAGTACGGACGGCGGCTGGCAGCCCAGATCGACCTGCCCGGAGCGACCGTCGCGGCCGCCGGGTGGCAGCGGGGAGCCACGACGACGGCACCGGCTCACGACGAACCGGCCCGTGACCCGCGGGTACGGTGGCGGGTGGAGCCCGGCGAGCCGGTGCGGCTGGCTGGCACCGATGGGCGCGTCGTCGACCTCCAGGTCCCCCTTCCCGGTGATTTCAACGTCGCGAACACGGCCCTGGCCGTGGCCATGCTCGTCGAAGCCGGCATCGACGCCGAGGTCGCCGCGGCAGGTGTGGGCGGCTGCCCCGGGGTCCCGGGCCGGATGGAACGGGTGCACGTGGACGATCCCGAGGCGCCGATGATGGTCGTCGACTACGCACACACCCCGGACGCCATCGAGAACGTCCTGCTGGCGTTGCGGACGCCGCGGCCCGGCCACCAGCCGGGGATGCTGGTCGCCGTCACGGGAGCGGGCGGCGATCGGGACCGCGACAAACGCCCGTTGATGGGTGCCGCTGCCGCTCGGCATGCCGACGTGCTCGTCATCACCGACGACAACCCGCGGCAGGAGTCTCCGGAGGCGATCCGGGCCGCGGTCCGCGCCGGCGCCGGGCGGCTGGACACCGGGGGCGACGTCGTCGAGGTAGCCGACCGGCGGGGCGCCATCCGGGCCGCCCTGGACCGGGTCCGAGGCCCCGACGACATCGTCGTCGTCCTCGGCAAAGGGCACGAGCCGGGACAGGAGATCGCGGGGACCGTGTATCCGTTCGACGATCGTGTGGTGCTCCGCGAAGAGTACCTAGGCAAGATGGGCAAGAGATGATGAGCAGAGCTGAGAGCCGTGGCGCTGATGCTGCCGCCGGGTGTACACACCCGGCCGGCGGAGGAGTCGGCCGCCACCCGGGGTTCTCGCGTGAGCTGCCGGGCGGTCCCGGCATGGAGGCGACACCGTGATTCCGATGACGTTGGCCGAAATCGCCGACGCTGTTGGCGGCAACGTCGACAAAACGACGCTCGGCGCCGGAGCCGACCCTGACCGGCTGTCAGTCAGCGGGCCGGTCGTCGTCGATTCCCGTGCCGCCGCGCCCGGCGGGCTGTTCGTCGCGCGGGTCGGCGAGGTGCGCGACGGCCACGAGTACGTCGCGTCGGCCGCCACCGCCGGGGCGGTCGCCGCCATCGTCGAACGACCCGTGCCGGCGGCGATCCCGCAGGTTGTCGTCGGCGACTCGGAGGCGGCCCTCGGGAGGCTGGCTCGCCGGCTCGTCAGCCGGCTGCCGGAGTTGACCATCGTCGGTGTTACCGGCTCGTCCGGCAAAACCACCACCAAAGACCTCCTGTCGCAGGTGTTGACCCCGCTCGGGCCGGTCGTCGCGCCGCCCGGCTCCTACAACACCGAGGTCGGTGTTCCGCTGACGGTGCTCACGGCCGACGACACCACCCGCACGCTCGTCGTGGAGATGGGCGCCCGAGGCGTCGGGCATATCCGCTACCTCTGTGGCATCTCGCCGCCGAGGGTAGGCATCGTGCTCAACGTCGGCTCCGCCCACCTCGGCGAGTTCGGCGACCGCGACACCATCGCCCGGGCCAAAGGTGAACTCGTCGAGGCCCTGCCGCTGGGTGGTATCGCCGTGCTGAACGCCGACGACCCCATGGTGCGTCGGATGGCCGAGCGCACCGCGGCCACCGTCGTGATGGTCGGGGAGTCCGTACACGCTGAGTTGCGTGCGGAGAACGTCCAGCTCGACGACCACGGCCGGGCATCGTTCACCCTCGTCGCCGCGGACGGCACCGCTCCTGTCACGCTTCAGCTGGTCGGCGAGCATCAGGTAGCCAACGCGTTGGCCGTCGCCGGTGCGGCACTCGCGCTGGGTATGGATCTCGCGGCGGTGGGTGCGCAGCTCAGTGCCGCCCGCCCGGTGTCGCGATGGCGGATGGAGGTCACCGAACGGCCCGACGGCGTGACCGTCGTCAACGACGCTTACAACGCCAACCCGGAATCGACCCGGGCCGCCCTGAAGTCGCTGGCCACCATCGCCTCGGGCCGCCGGAGCTGGGCGGTTCTCGGTGAGATGCTCGAACTCGGTGATTCGTCGACCGCCGAACACGACGCCATCGGCCGGCTGGCCGTCCGGCTCAACGTCTCCCACCTCGTCGTCGTCGGCGATGGCGCCCGCGCCATGCACCAAGGCGCCACGTTGGAGGGCTCCTGGGCGGGTGAATCCACCTGGGTGCCCGACCGCGACGCCGCCGAGGCGCTGCTCAACGACGAGCTGCGATCCGGGGACGTCGTCCTCGTCAAGTCGTCCCGCGATGCCGGACTGCGTTTCCTCGGCGACCGGCTCGCCGCACCCGCCGCGGCCGAAGGCACCCGGGAGGCGTCCGCGTGATCTCCATCCTCACCGCCGGCCTCGTCGCCGTCGTCGTCTCCATTCTCGGCACGCCGGTCGCGATCCGGGTGCTGGTGCGTCGTGGTTACGGGCAGCTGATCCGCGACGACGGCCCCACCAGCCACCACACCAAACGGGGCACACCCACCATGGGTGGCGCGGTGATCATCATCGCGGCGGTGGTCGGCTACGTGGTGGCGCACATCGTCCGGCCGTCCGCCCCCAGCGCGTCCGGCCTTCTCGTCCTGTTCCTGCTGGTCGGACTCGGACTGGTCGGTTTCCTCGACGACTACATCAAGATCGCCAAGCAGCGCAGCCTCGGCCTGCGCAGCCGGGCGAAGATGGCCGGGCAGATCGCGGTTGCCGTGGCGTTCGGGGTCATGGCGCTGAACTTCCCGAACGAGCAGGGCTCCACCCCCGGCTACGAAGCGATCTCGTTCCTGCGCGACACCCCGGTGGTGTTACCCGCCGCGGCGTTCGTGGTGTGGGCGCTGCTGATGGTGTCCGGCACGTCCAACGCGGTGAACCTCACCGACGGGCTCGACGGGCTGGCGACGGGTGCATCGGTCATGGTGTTCGGCGCCTACACGCTCATCAGCATCTGGCAGTTCAACCAGAGCTGCGCCGTGTCACCCGGCCCCGGCTGCTACGAGGTCCGAGACCCACACGACCTCGCCGTGGTGGCCGCCGCACTGATGGGCGCCTGCTTCGGCTTCCTATGGTGGAACGCGGCCCCGGCGAAGATCTTCATGGGCGACACCGGCTCGCTCGCGCTCGGCGGTGCCCTCGCCGGTCTGGCCATCATGAGCCGCACCGAACTGCTGCTCGTCGTCCTGGGCGGACTGTTCGCCATCATCACCCTGTCGGTCATCCTGCAGGTCGGCTGGTTCAAACTCACCGGGGGTAAACGGCTGTTCCGGATGGCGCCACTCCAACATCATTTCGAGCTCAAAGGATGGGCCGAGGTCACCATCGTGATCCGGTTCTGGATCATCGCCGGGCTGTTCGTCATGGCCGGCGTGGGCCTGTTCTACGCGGAGTGGGTGACGGCGCTGTGAGCAGGCCGCCGTGGCTGGCCGACGCGGCGCGCGAGAGCCCATGGTCGGAGTTGTCCGTCGTGGTGGCCGGCATCGGCGTGTCGGGATTCGCCGCCGCCGACGCGCTGGTCCAGCTCGGTGCCCGGGTCACCGTCGTCGATGAAGGAGACGGCGACGACCAACGCGAACGGGCGAACATCCTGGAGATCCTCGACGCCACCGTGCGATTGGGGGGCGGCGCCACCGCGGAGTTGCCGGCTGGCACCCAGCTCGTCGTCACCTCACCCGGATGGCGACCAACCGCACCGCTGCTGGTCGCGGCCGCCGACGCCGGGATACCGGTGTGGGGTGAGGTCGAGCTGGCCTGGCGGCTGCGCGACCCCGCGACCCCATGGCTGGCGCTGACCGGCACCAACGGCAAGACCACCACCCTGCGTATGCTCACCGAGATGCTCCGCGCCTCGGGGTTGCGGGTCGGAGCCGCCGGCAACGTCGGCGAGCCGGTGGTGTCGGCGGTGATGGACCCCGTCGGACACGACGTTCTGGCGGTCGAACTGTCGAGCTTTCAGCTGCACTGGACCCACTCGTTGGCGGTGCGCTCGGCCGCGGTGCTGAATATCGCTCCGGACCACCTCGACTGGCATGGGTCGGCCGGGGAGTACGCCGCCGCCAAGGGCCGCATCTACCAGGGTGTCGAGACAGCGTGTGTCTACAACGTCGCCGACCCGGCCACCGAGCAGCTGGTGCGCGACGCCGACGTCGTCGAAGGTGCTCGGGCCATCGGGTTCACCCTGGGGATTCCGGCGGTCGGGATGGTGGGTGTCGTCGACGACGTCCTCGTCGACCGGGCGTTCATCGCCGAACGGCAGACGTCGGCCGCCGAACTCGGCACCGTCGACGACGTCCAGCCGGCGGCCCCCCACAACGTCGCGAACGCGCTGGCCGCGGCCGCCCTAGCCCGATCGGTGGGGGTACCGCCGGTGGCCGTGCGGGACGGGCTGCATACCTTCACCCCCGACCCGCACCGGGTGGCCACCGTCGCCACCATCGACGGCGTGCGCTACGTCGACGACTCCAAAGCCACCAACCCACACGCCGCGGCGGCCTCGTTGCAGGCCTACGAATCCGTGGTATGGATCGCCGGGGGATTGGCCAAAGGAGCCGTCTTCGACGAGTTGGTGATCGGCGCCCGCGAGCGGCTGCGCGGCGTGGTGCTGATCGGCGCCGACCGGCACATCATCAAAGAGGCACTTGGGCGACACGCCCCGGATGTCCCGGTGATCGAGCTCTCCGGCACCGACAATATGGCCATGGACCGTGCAGTGCAGGCGGCGGCGGAAGCCGCCCACGCAGGAGACACCGTACTCCTGGCACCGGCGTGTGCGTCCATGGACATGTTCGCCAACTATGCCCGCCGCGGAGACGCGTTCGCGGCGGCGGTGCACCGCCATGACGGCCACTAACCCGGGTCCTGCGCGTACTCGAGGCGCCGGGCGCGCGGCGCTGACCAACTTCCTACGCCGCCCGCTGGCCTCGTACTACCTCGTGCTCGGTTCGGGCGGGCTGCTATTGCTGCTCGGGCTGATCATGGTGTTCTCCTCCACCACCTACGTCTCCACTCAGCAGTTCGGGCACCCGGCCTACTACTTCACCCGGCAGCTCATCTGGGTCCTGGTGGCGCTGCCGATCGCGTGGCTGATCACCCGCATGCCGATCCGGCTGCTGCGGGCGGTGTCCCTGCTGCTGGTGATCGGCGCCGTCGGCCTCCTCGCCCTGACCTACGTGCCCGGCCTGGGAGTGGTGCGCGGCGGCAGCCGGAACTGGCTGGACTTCGGCGGTCCCTTCCTCCTGCAGCCGTCCGAGGCGGCCAAACTGGCGCTGATCGTCTGGGTGGCCCACGTGTTCGCCAACAAGGGTGCACTCGTGCGCCAGTGGCGGCAGCTCCTGATTCCCGTCGCGCCAGTGGCGGTGATCATCGTCGGGCTGACCCTCGGCCAGGGCGACATGGGCACCTCCGTGGTCATGATGTTCATCCTGCTCACCATGGTGTGGGTCCTGGGTGTGCCGACCTGGCTGTTCGGCCTGGCCGTGGGATCGGTCAGCGTCGTCGGCGTCTATCTGATCTTCTCCACCGGCTACCGGACCCAGCGGGTGCTGGGTTTCCTCGATCCGTTCGCCGACTACGCCAACACCGGTTACCAAGCGGCCAACTCGATCTTCGCCTTCGCCAACGGCGGCTGGTGGGGCACCGGACTCGGCGCCAGCACCCAGAAATGGGGCACCCTCCCCGAACAGCACACCGACTTCATCTTCGCCATCCTCGGTGAAGAGCTTGGGCTGCCCGGCTCGCTGATGGTCATCGTGCTGTTCCTAGCTTTCGGCTATGCTGGCCTGCGCATCGCGATGCGGACGAAAGACACGTTCGTCCGGTTGGCAGCGGCCGGGATCACCGGCTGGTTCATGGTGCAGACCGTGATCAATCTCGGCATGGTGTTGGCGGTGTTTCCGGTGGTTGGTGTTCCGCTCCCGCTCGTCTCGTACGGCGGAGCGTCGATGGTGGTGACGGTTTCGGCCGTTGGCCTCCTTCTGGCTTTGGCCAAACAGGAGCCCGGTGCCAAAGAGGCGTTGGCCGCACAACGCGAACGACGCCTGCGCCGGCGGGAGGCAACCAGGTGAAAGCGGTACTGGCCGGCGGTGGCACCGCCGGGCACGTGGAACCGGCCCTGGCTACCGCGGATGCCCTGCGGCGGGCCGAACCCGATGCTCAGATCACCTTGCTCGGCACCGAACGTGGCCTCGAGACCCGTCTGGTCCCCGAACGCGGCTATGAGCTGGCGCTGATCCCGCCCGTACCGTTGCCGCGCCGGCTCACGGTGGAGCTGATCCGGGTGCCGGCGCGGGTCCGCGGCGCGGTCCGAGAGACCGCCAACGTGTTACGCGAGCGCCAGGCCGAGGTGGTGGTCGGGTTCGGTGGCTACGTCGCGTTGCCCGCCTACCTCGCGGCACGCCGGCTCGGTATCCCCATCGTCGTCCACGAGGCCAACGCGCGGCCCGGGCTCGCCAACCGCATCGGCGCCCGGTTCACGTCGCATGTAGCCGTGGCCACCCCCGGGGTGCAGCTCGGCAGTGCTGAACACGTCGGTATCCCGCTGCGCCGGTCCATCGCTCAACTCGATCGCAGCGCCCGGCGGGCCGAAGGGCAGGAACTGTTCGGACTGTCCCCGCAGCTACCGACGTTGCTCGTCGTCGGTGGTAGCCAAGGCGCCCGCCGGCTCAACACCGCGGTTGACGGCGCACTCGACACACTGCTGGCGGCCGGCGCACAAGTGCTGCATGCCGTCGGGGCCGCCAACATCGACACCGTCGAGGCCCGCCCCGGATACGTGCCGGTGGCCTACATCGACCAGATGGATCTCGCCTACGCCGCGGCCGACCTGGTTCTCTGCCGCGCCGGCGCGATCACCTGCGCCGAACTGGCCGCCGTCGGGCTGCCCGCGGTCTACGTCCCGTTGCCGCATGGCAACGGCGAGCAACGGCTCAACGCCGAACCCACGGTGGCCGCCGGGGGCGGGATGTTGGTCCCGGACGCCGAACTCACCCCCGACCATCTGGTCGCCACCGTCGTGCCGCTGCTGGAGTCCACGGACCGGCTCACCACGATGGGGGCGGCCGCCGCCGGCTTCGGCCGCCGCGACGCCGACGACCACCTCGTGCGGATGATGCGGCAAGCCGTGGCGGCCGACACGCCGGGTACCCCGTCCGCGAACGGCGCCGACACCGGAGGTCGATAGGTGATCGTCCCACCGCCGGACGGGATCATTCCCGCCGAGAAGCTCGGTGCCGTCCATTTCGTCGGCATCGGTGGTGCCGGCATGAGTGGCATCGCGCGGATCCTGCTGGCCCGCGGCATCGACGTATCCGGCAGCGACGCGAAAGACTCCGGGGTGCTCACCGGGCTGCGCGCCCTAGGCGCCAGCACCCACGTCGGACACGCCGCCGAAAACCTGGGGGAGGCGGATACCGTCGTGGTCTCCACGGCGATCCGCGAGACCAATCCCGAGGTCGTCGAGGCGCGCCGCCGCGGGCTGCGGATCCTGCCCCGCGCGTCCGCGCTGGCGTCGGTGATGGCCGGGCGCCGCGCCATCGCGGTGGCCGGAACCCATGGCAAAACCACCACCACATCGATGATGACGGTCGCCCTACAACACTGTGGGGCCGATCCGTCGTTCGCCATCGGCGGTCACTTGAACGAATCCGGCGCCAACGCTCACAACGGCAGCGGCGACATCTTCGTGGCGGAGGCCGACGAGAGCGACGCGTCGTTCCTGGCCTACCACCCCGAGGTGTCGATCGTCACCAACGTCGAGGCCGACCACCTCGACCACTACGGCAGCGACGACGCCTACATCGCCGCCTTCGACGCCTTCGCCGACCGCGTCCGCGGATTCCTCGTGGTGTGTGCCGACGACCCCGGTGCCCGGGCCCTCGGGGAGCGGGCGGCCGCACGCGGGGTGCAGGTACACACCTACGGAGAGTCGTCCGAAGCCACGGTGCGGATCGCCGACCTCGAGCTCTCGGAGGCCGGAGTGTCGTTCGAGCTGGTCGCCCGCGGCCGCCGGCAAGGACGGGTTCAGCTACGGGTTCCCGGCCGGCACAACGCGCTCAACGCCACCGGCGCCTTCACCGCGGGGCTCGGACTCGGCTTCTCCAGCGCCGACCTCCGCGACGGCTTGGCGGGTTTCACCGGGACCCGCCGGCGGTTCGAGCTGAAGGGTGTCGCCAACGGGGTGCGGGTCTTCGACGACTACGCACACCACCCCACCGAGGTCTCCGCCGTGCTCGCCGCCGCCCGATCGGTGGCCGGCTCCGGGCGACTCATCGCCGTCTTCCAGCCGCACCTGTTCAGCCGGACCCGGATCTTCGCCCAAGAGTTCGGCACCGCACTCGGCGCCGCCGACGAGGTCATCGTCATGGACGTCTACGCCGCGCGCGAAGACCCCGAACCCGGCGTCACCGGTGAACTCGTGGCGGCAGCGGTGGCGTTGCCGCCCACCCAGGTCGCCTTCGAGCGGTCGTGGTCGGCGGTGCCGGCGCTGGCGGCGTCGTGGGTGCGTCCCGGCGACGTCCTGCTCACGCTTGGCGCCGGCGACGTCACCCTCGTCGGGCCCGAGATCCTGGAACGGCTCGAATCGACCGTCGCCAGTAGGCGAGCGACCTCGGTCCCGGCCGCCCCGACCAGGCCGTTGGCGCCCAGTGGGGTAGAGCTGCGCGGAGAGGTCACCGTCGGCGGCGAGCGGCGCACGGGCGGCGAGTAGGGGAGGAGCGGGGTGAGCGGCGGGACACAATCAGCCGGGGCGCAACGCTTCACGGCACGTGTCCGGCGTCGGCGAACCCGCAAAGTGCTGCACATCGCCGTCGCGGCGGTAGCCGTGGCTGGGCTGGGCGTCGCGGCGTGGCTGGTTGGCTGGTCATCCGCGCTGGCCGTCCAGGACGTCCGGGTCGTCGGTGTCGACAACGACCTCGCCGCCGACGTCGCGGACATCGCCGAAGTCCCGATCGGGGTGCCGCTAGCCCGGGTCGACGCTGGTGAGATCGCATCTAGAGTGCGTGAACTCCCGGAGGTCGGCGACGTAAAGATCCGCCGTTCATGGCCCCGGACACTCACCATCGACGTAGCGCCTCGGGTGCCGCTGGCGGCCGTTCCCGACGGCAGCCGATGGTGGAGCGTGGACGAGACAGGTGTGCTGTTCGCTCGCTCGTCCGACCCGCCCGACGGCGTGCCGGTGATGAGCGCCCCCACCGGTGAGTCGGCGACCCTGGCCCGGGTTATGGGCGTGGAGGTCCTGACCGGCCTGCCGGCCAACGTCGACGAACTCGTCGATCGGATCGAGGTCGAATCGGCGGCGGACGTCCGCCTGATCCTGGACGACGGCATCGTGGTGCGGTGGGGTACGTCGGAACGTGGAGACGACAAAGCGGCGGCGTTGCTGGCGTTGATGGACACGGTGGAGGAGCCGCCGTCGGCGTATGACGTCTCCGCACCGGACAAACCCGCCATCGTCCCGTAACCCCCGCGCGCACCTGATCTCCGTTTTGTCACCTGATCGTTCTTGTGGCGACGATCAGGTGCACGGCGGATGGCGTTTACCCTGCTCAACGGCCCGTTGGCGCATGCGACCTCGTCTCAGGATATGGGCGAGCCGGCGGGTTATGCATCTGATCGTCAGAGCGGCTGCCGCCTTCGCCAACTCGGGCGTCGGGCTGGACGCCCAGTCCGGCGGCACCCGTCCTCAGCTGACCGCCACAAGCTTCCTTGCGGCACGCTGCCGTGTGCAGTAAGCCTCCTTGTTGTTGCCCTGGTGACAGTAAGCCTCCTTGTGCCCGGGGCGGGGGCCGCAGTAAACCTCCTTGTTGTGGCCTGGACGGCGACACGTTTCCCTTGCGGTGCGGGCCGCGCCGGCGTGCCCCGGCACTTCGCTACCGCCAGATGGGGTTGAGGGCGGGAATCGGGTGTTAACGCCATCTGGCGGTAGCGAAGTGCGCTATGCCGTACCGGGATCTGGCGATCATCCGGCTCATACACCGCCACAGCGCCGCGTTCGCCGTCGTCGCACACCCCTGAACGGGTGGTGAGGCAGCTCGCCCACCGCAGAAGAATGGCAACGGGCCGACCGCTGTGCACGTCGCGGCGTTGTGCCTGGCACGCTGAGGTGAGGTAATCGTGGGAGGTTCGTCCGATTTATGGAGCTCGTCAGCGGGGGCCGGGGCTGCCAGTCCACATGGCATCGCCGCGTGCGGGCGCCGTCTGGCCGGGGTGGGCTACGGCTGGATTCGCCTCTCGAGCCCGCGTCGTGGGCTGTTGCGAAAAATGTCGATCAGGAGATCTATCGGCGTGTCTGCGCCGTACGGGTGTCTGCCCCGCTTAGCGTCTAATCATCGCTCAGGTTGACATAACTATGAACCTCAACTTGAGGGTGAGGGTTTGAACGGGACTCGATTGAGAGGCGACTGGACGTGACTGCTCCGCAGAACTACCTAGCGGTGATCAAGGTCGTCGGCATCGGTGGCGGCGGCGTCAACGCGGTCAACCGCATGATCGAGGTCGGCCTCAAGGGCGTCGAGTTCATCGCGGTCAACACCGACGCGCAGGCGTTGCTGATGAGCGATGCCGACGTCAAGCTCGATGTCGGCCGTGAGCTGACCCGGGGCCTCGGCGCGGGAGCCAACCCCGACGTCGGACGCAAGGCGGCTGAAGACCACTCCGAAGAGATCGAAGAGGTCCTCAAGGGCGCCGACATGGTGTTCGTCACCGCCGGCGAGGGTGGCGGTACCGGCACCGGCGGGGCGCCGGTCGTCGCCCGTATCGCACGTTCGCTTGGTGCGCTGACCATCGGTGTGGTGACCAGGCCTTTCATGTTTGAGGGCCGCCGCCGCGCGATGCAGGCGGAGGCCGGCATCGAGGCCTTGCGTGAAGAGGTCGACACCCTCATCGTCATCCCCAACGACCGCCTGCTGTCCATCAGCGACCGCCAGGTCAGTGTGCTTGATGCGTTCAAGAGCGCGGACCAAGTGCTGCTCTCCGGTGTGCAGGGAATCACCGACCTCATCACCACGCCAGGCTTGATCAACCTTGACTTCGCGGATGTGAAGTCGGTCATGAGCAACGCCGGATCCGCGCTGATGGGCATCGGATCCGCCCGCGGCGAGGACCGCGCGGTCGCCGCCGCCGAGATGGCTATCTCGTCGCCGCTGCTCGAGGCGTCGATCGACGGCGCCCACGGGGTCTTGCTCTCCGTCTCCGGCGGTTCCGATCTGGGTCTGTTCGAGATCAACGAGTCGGCCAACCTCGTCGCACAGGCAGCACACGACGAAGCCAACATCATCTTCGGTGCGGTGATCGACGACGCCCTGGGTGACGAAGTTCGAGTCACCGTCATCGCCGCGGGGTTCGACGGTGGTCAACCACCACGACGTGAGCTCGGCACGGTACGCCGCAGCGACGCTCAATCTGGTGGTCAGGGTGGTGGTAGCGGGGCGTCAGGTGATGGTTCCGAAGCCGCGTCGGGCGACTCCGACACCACCGGCTCGGGATCCGATGCCAGCACCAACGGCGCGGCGCCGGCTGCCGGGTCTGAAGGGGGCCGCGAGCGTCCCGATCGAACCGATCCGGTGCCGGCCCCTCCCCGCCCTCGCGAACAGCGCCGCGTCGTACCTCCCGCTGACGACGATCTCGACGTACCAGACTTCCTCAAATAGGCGTACCAGACTTCCTCAAGTAGTCGACGGAACCCCAGGCCGATCGATCTCCCGCGGGGTCGTGTCGGGGTACGTCGCAGCGTGTCACTACGCACACGGCAGGATGGTCGGGTGATCGCTTACCGCAGCACCCACGGCCCCGTCACCTTCGCGTTCACGGACCGCTTCGGCGGAGCCAGCGACGTCCCTTTCGACGATTTCAACCTCGCTCGGCACGTCGGCGACGAACCGGCCGTAGTGGAGCGCAACCGAGCCACGCTGGCCCGTCGTCTCGGTCTGCCTGAACGGTCCGTCGTTTACATGAACCAGGTGCACGGCGCCGACGTCGCGGTGGTGGACGGGCCGTGGCCGGCCGATGAGGATCCGCCGGCGGTCGATGCGATGGTGACGACCCGGCCCGGCCTAGCGCTTGCTGTGCTGGTGGCCGATTGTGTCCCGGTGGTGCTGGCCGACCCGGGTGCGGGGGTGGCTGCCGTCGCCCACGCTGGCCGCCCCGGCCTGGCGGCCGGGGTGGTCCCCGCGGTGTTGGAGGTCATGCGGCAAGCCGGAGCCCACGACGTCATCGCGCAGCTGGGGCCGGCGGTTTGTGGGCGGTGTTACGAGGTGCCGGATGCGCTGCGCGCGGAGGTGGCGTCCGTGGTGCCAGCGGCGTGGGCGACCACCCGGCAACGCACGCCCGCGCTGGACGTCCCGGCTGGGGTGCGGGCTCAGCTGGAGGCGGGTGGTGCAGTGGTGGTGCCGGGCGGCTGGGGGCCTGAGGGCTGTCCGTGCACGCTCGAGGATGTGGCGTACTTCTCGTATCGGCGTGAGCGGGTGACTGGTCGGTTCGCGGGCATCGCGTGGATCGATGGCTCAGGCATCGGGCCTGCCGTCCAGGGTTGAGCCGTCGCTGGCGATGTGAGCCGTCGCTGATGGATAGGCGTGCCGGGCCGGGCGCCGTCGGGGGTGCGGCGGGTCGCTGTCGATCGGCCCTAGAGGCGCCGCGGGTGCCCAGTGGCGGCCCTCAGGGGCGTAGGAGGCGGCGCGCTGGTGGGTGGAGGCGAGTCCGGGCCAATCGTCGCAATACGGGCGATTCTGGCCCGTTCTGGGTTGGTGGTGACGTGTGTGTCGATGACGCTGGACGTCGCGGGCGGGGCTGTGGGGTAACGAACGTCACGTGAGTCACAGGGGTTTGGGTGGATCCCATGTGCCTCGCGCGACACACCAGGCGTGTCGCGTTGCGCAATCCTCGTGCTCAGCCGTGGGGGAGGCTAGTGTCGGTACAGAAGGTAGCAACCGTCCACCACCAGTGCGGAGGACTTGAGAGAATGGCCAGCGCAATGCGCAAGGTTGCGGTCTACCTCGGCCTCGTGGAGGACCGGGACCGCTACGAAGACGAGTACGACGAGTACACCGAAGACTACGAGCAGGAGTTCGATGACGCCCCCGAGGCGCACGAGCCACCTGAGGAACACCCACCACCGGCCCGCCGTGAACGCCCCCGAGAGCGCGAGCACTCGGCTACGGTGTCCTCGCTGGCCGATCGGCGTCCGGTCAGCCATCGGCCGGCACCGGCCGCGCGGGAGGCCCGAATCACCACCCTGCACCCGCGCACCTACAACGAGGCACGAACGCTCGGTGAGCACTTTCGTGACGGTGTCCCCGTCATCATGAATCTCTCCGAGATGGACGACGTCGACGCCAAGCGGCTCGTCGACTTCGCGGCCGGTCTGATCTTTGGCTTGCGGGGCAGCATCGACCGCATCACCGCGAAGGTTTTCCTGCTCACACCGGCCGACGTGTCGGTGACGGCGGAGGACAAAGCCAGGATCGCCGACGGTGCGTTCTTCAACCAGAGCTGATCAACAAGTACGTGAAATTCTGCTGATATGACACTCGCACGACCCCTAGACCGGTGCCGGTGGCGGCACGCTGAGCCAATGTCAGGTAGGTTCGGATCCCGTGTCGGTCATTACCCAGCCTTTGTCGTTAGCACTGTGGCTGTACTTCATTGTCCTGCTGGTCCGCTTAGTGGTCGACTGGATCCAGGTCTTCGCTCGCGAGTGGCAGCCCTCTGGGCCGCTACTCATCGTGCTGGAGGCCGTGTACACGGTGACCGATCCGCCACTCCGCCTGCTCAGGCGGGTGATCCCGCCACTGCGGATTGGATCGGTTGCCATTGACCTGGCGTTCATTGTGCTGATCATCTTGGTGCGAATCGCACAGTCGGTTGTGGCATCACTGGGATGACGCGGTACGGTGACTCTCGACGCTTGCTCACATTCGAGGTGACGTTATGCCATTGACGCCCGAGGCCGTCCAGAACAAGGAGTTCACAACCGTCCGCCTGCGTGAGGGTTACGACATGCAGGAGGTCGACGAGTTCCTGGACGAGGTCGAGGCTGAGATCTCGCGGTTGCAGCGCGAGAACGACGAGCTTCGTGACAAGCTCGCTGCGGTGACGCGTGGAGCCGGCGCTGTCGGCTCGGCCGAGCCGATTCAGCCGCAACGCCAGCCAGAAGCTCCGAAGGCCCCGCCCACTGCCGCTCCGGTGGTCCAGCAGGCGGCGGCCGTAGGACCCGCTACCCAACCCAGCGACGCCGCTGCCAAGGTGCTCGCCCTGGCCCAGAAGACGGCCGACGAACTCGTCGCGGACGCGAAGTCCGAGGCTGATCGCCTGATGGGTGACGCCCGAGGCCGCTCGGAGAAGCTCGACGCCGAGACGAAAGCCAAGGCGGCCAAGCTGGAGCAAGACGCCCGGCAGCGGGCCGAATCGATCGACCAAGAGGTCCAGAAACGGCGGGCCCAAGTATTCGGCAAGCTCGAGACCGAGCGCGCCGACCTTGAGCGCCGCCTCGAAGGGCTGCGTGCCTTCGAGCGGGAGTACCGCAGCAGGCTCAAGTCGTACCTGGAGAACGAGCTGCGCAAGCTTGAAGTCGGAGGCGCCAACGAAGTCGAACGCGCGGAGGCGGAGATCGCTGGGGTGGCTCAGGCACAGCAGCCTCAGCAACCACAGCAGGGTCCGCCCCAACGGCCCGGGCCCAACAGCACGGCTCAGCCTCAGCAGCCGCCCCAGCGTCCGACGGGCAGCGATAGCGTTTCCGCTACCCAGACGGGTGGCTCGTTGCGGTCGGTCGCCAGCCTGCTCGATGACGACCAACCCTGAGCGGCCGCCACGGATCGATGTCCAAGGCTTCGGCGTTTCAGGCTGTCACGGACTGTTTTCAGCACGCTGCTGACCAACTAGGGCTTGGTGACGCAACCCGCGAGCTGCTGGCGGGTACCTATCGCGAGATACGGGTCCAGGTGCCGCTGCGATTGGCCAACGGCACCGTCCGCACTGTGTATGGATACCGTGTCCAGCACAACGGCGCCCGCGGCCCGTACAAAGGCGGCGTCCGGTTCCACCAGGACGCGGACCTCGATGAGGTCCGCGCACTGGCGGCGCTGATGACGTGGAAGACGGCATTGATCGATGTCCCGTTCGGTGGGGCCAAAGGCGGGGTGCAGGTCGACCCGTCCGAGCTCTCCGAAACCGAAGTGGAGAGGATGACCCGCCGCTACCTCTCTCAGGTCAGCTACGTCATCGGCGAGCGCCGCGACATCATGGCGCCGGACATGAACACCAGTGCCCAGACCATGGCATGGATGATGGACGAGTACGGCCGCAAGAGCGGCCACACTCCGGCCATCGTTACCGGTAAGCCGGTCGAACTAGGCGGTTCCTACGGCCGAGAGGCAGCTACTGGCCGCGGGACGGTCATCGTGCTGGGCAAGGCCGCCGCTGACCACGGCTGGGACGCCGCCGACACCACGATCGCGATCCAAGGATACGGAAACGTCGGTTCATGGGCAGCCCGGCTGGCCGCCGCCGAAGGTTTCCGCGTGGTTGCCGTCAGCGACGTACGGGGCGGCATCTACGCACCGGACGGTCTCGACCTCGACGCCGTCGACCAGCACCTGCGACAGAGCGGCAGCGTCGTCGGCACACCCGGCACCGATACCATCGGCAACGACGAACTATTGACGCTCGATGTCACCGTGCTCGTCCCGGCCGCGCTCGGCGGGGTGATCAACTCGGACAACGCCGACCAGATCCGTGCCAGTTTGATCCTCGAGGCCGCCAACCACCCCGTCACTCCGGAAGCGGACAGCATCCTGGCCGACCGCGGCGTCGAGGTCTTACCGGACATCCTGGTGAACGCCGGCGGCGTCACGGTCTCGTACTTCGAGTGGACGCAGAACCTTCAAGAGTTCAAGTGGACCGAAGATCAAGTCAACGAGCAGCTGCGTCGGCAGATGGTCGCCGCCTATCGGTCGGTGAAGGACCGAGCCGAGCAGAACGGCAAGATCACGCCTCGGCAGGCGGCGTTCCAGATCAGCGTCGAACGGGTGGCCAGCGCGGCCAAGCTCCGCGGCTACCTCTAGTTGTCACGGAGTAGGCGGCCGTCGGCTCTTCCGCGGGTCGCCGCCTCGGTGGGTTTCTGGGCTTTCGGGTCGCCCCAGGTGTGGGTGCTGGCGGTGATTTTGCTGTTCGGCGACGTAGATGTCGGGCTGCGCGACAGGTAACTCGTCGCCCCGTTCAGGATCGCGCACTCCGCTACCGCCAGATGGTGTTAAGCGCCGGATTCGGGCTTTAACGCCATCTGGCGGTAGCGGAGTCCGGGACGCCCGGCACGGTTCTTCACCGGAGCGAAGCGTGTCGCAGTCCGGGCGACAGCAAGGAGGCTTACTGCGGTATCCGCCCCGGGCACAAGGACGCTTACGGTCGCCAGGGCAGCAACAAGGAGGTTTACTGCACACGGCAGCGTGCCGTGAGGAAGCTTGTTGCGGTCGGCGCCGAGGGTGGGCATCGCCGGAACGTACGTCGAGACCGACGGGCGCGACGAACGCGGTCGAACCGGGTCCGGGAACAGACGCCGGGCCGCAGACGGTCGGCTGGTCAACACCGTGATGACCGGCCGTCCCGGGCTGCTGGCGCTGCGCGTCTGCAGATGGTGGACGGGACGGCACAGCGGACGCTCTCACGATCAGATGCATCAATGCGCCGACCAGCCCCGTTCACGCATCTGATCGTTTCCCGCTCACATAGCGGGACGCGATCAGATGCAGCGAGGTCTGCCGTTGCCGCCGATCGTGCACCTGATCGTCGCCGCAGAAAAGATCAGGTGACATTTCGAAGATCAGGTGCACGACGGGGAGGGTTAGGTGCGGCGGACGCGGAAGGTCAGACCGAGGTCGGCGTCGGTGTGGTCCGGCTCGCCGGCCAACGCTGCCACGTCGTCATAGACCGCGACCGCTAGGACCTCGTCGGATACCAACCGTTCGTGCTCACGCAGTGCGGCCGCCAGCTGTTCGGCGCCAGCAGCCGCGCTCCAGGCGAACTCGATCCGGTCGGATACGTCGAACCCACTCGTCTTACGGGCTTCCTGGACCAACCGGATGACCTCCCGGGCCAAACCGGCCCGGACCAGCTCCTCGCTCAACGTGAGGTCGAGGGCCACCGTCTCACCCTCTCGGGCGACCGCCCAGCCTTCACGTGGAGTCTCGGTGATGACGACGTCGTCCGGCCCGAGTGTGACCTCGCCGATTCCGTCGACAACGACGCTGGCCGCACCGGACGAGCGCAGGGCCGCCGCGAGAGCTCCGGCGTCGGCCGCTGCCACCGCGGCCGCCACGGTGGGGGTGTCCTTGGCGAACCGCCGGCCCAGGGATCGGAAGTTCGCCTTGGCCGACACGTCGAGCAGGGCGTCACCGGCATCGCCCGCATCGCCGGCAGCCCCCGCTCCACTGGCGGCGCTCAACGAGGTGACCTCGGCCACGTTCAACTCGTCGGCGATCTCCGCGCGCAGTTCGTCCCGCAGAGCGTCCCAGCCCCACGCGCCGACCAGGGCTCGGGCGAGCGGTTGCCGGGTGCGCACCTTCGACTCCGCCCGTGCGGCGCGGCCGAGCTCGACCAGGCGCCGGGTCAGGGCTACCTCTTCGGCCAGTTGGGTGTCGACGACCGCCGGGTCGGCCTCCGGCCAGCTGGCCAGGTGCACCGACTCTGGTGCGTCGGGGTCGACGGGGACGACGAGGTCCTGCCAGACCCGTTCGGTGACGAACGGCACCAGCGGCGCGAGCAGCCTGGTTAAGGTCTCGACGCATTGATGCAGAGTGGCCAGGGCGGCCGGGTCGCCGTCCCAGAACCGTCGCCGGGAACGTCGGACATACCAGTTGGAGAGGTCGTCGACGAACCGGGCTAGCAGGCTGCCGGCGCGCTGGGTGTCGAAGTTCTCCATGGCGGCGTCGACGTCGGCGACGAGTTGGTTCAGCTCGCTGAGCGCCCACCGGTCCAGCACCGGTCGCTCGCCCACCGGTGGGGCGCCGTGGGCCGGTGACCACGAGGCCGTCCGCCCGTACAGGGACAGGAAGGAGGCCGTGTTCCAGTAGGTCAGCAGCACCTTGCGGACGATCTCGCCGAGTATGCCCGAACCGATGCCACGGGACTGCCAGGGCGAGCCGCTGGCGGCCATGAACCAGCGCACGGCGTCGGCGCCGTGGGTGTCCATCAGCGGGATCGGCTCCAGGATGTTGCCCAGGTGTTTGGACATCTTGCGGCCGTCCTCGGCGACGATGTGGCCGAGGCAGAGCACGTTCTCGTACGACGATCGGTCGAATACGGCGGTACCAACCGCCATCAGGGTGTAGAACCAGCCGCGGGTCTGGTCAATCGCCTCGCAGATGAACTGTGCCGGGTACGAGTCGTTGAATACCTGCTCGCTGCCGGGCTCGTGCGGATAGCCCCACTGGGCGAAGGGCATCGAGCCGGAGTCGTACCAGGCGTCGATGACGTGCGGCTCGCGCCGGAACGTACCTGGTACGCCGGGCATCGTGAAGGTGACGTCGTCGACGTACGGGCGGTGTGGGTCGAGTTCGGACAGGTCTCGCCCGGCCAGCCTGGACAGCTCGGCCAGCGACTCCACGCAGACGAGGTGCGACGGATCTTCGTCGTTGCGCCAGATCGGCAGTGGTGTTCCCCAGAACCGGTTGCGGGACAGCGACCAGTCGACGTTGCCGCGCAACCAGTCTCCGTACCGGCCCCATTTGATCGTCTCCGGGTACCAGTTGGTCTTCTCGTTCTCGCGCAGCAACGCGTCCTGGAACTGGGTGGTGCGGATGTACCACGACGGCTGGGCGTAGTAGAGCAACGGCGTGTGGCAGCGCCAGCAGTGCGGGTATTCGTGTTCGTAGGTGGTGTGCCGGTAGAGCAGCCCGCGTTCGTCGAGATCCTGGGTGAGCGCGGTGTCGGCGTGTTTGAAGAACTGGCCGCCCACGAGGGGGACATCGGCTCGGAAGGTCCCGTCGGGTTCGATCGGGTTGACGACGGGCATCCCGTACCGTTTGCATACGCGGAGGTCGTCGGCGCCGAACGCCGGGGCCTGATGGACGAGGCCGGTGCCGTCCTCGGTGGTTACGTAGGTGTCGACGACGACGTAGTTGGCGACCGGGCCGCCGTCGTCGTTGGAATCCGGAGCAGCCAGTTCGACCAGCTCGAACGGTCGGGCGTAGGCCCACCGTTCCATGTCCGAGCCTCGGTACCGTGCGGTGACCGTCCATCCTTCGCCGAGTACCGCCTCGGTTAGCGGTTCGGCGACGACGAGTGTCTCCGAGCCGTCGGTGGCGGCGACGTAGGTGACGTCCGGATGGACGGCCGTTGCGGTGTTGGACACCAGCGTCCAGGGCGTCGTTGTCCAAACCAACAGGGCGGCCGTGCCGGCCAATGGGCCGGAGGTGAGTGGGAGCCGCACGTAGACCGACGGATCGGCGACGGTCTCGTACCCCTGGGCGAGCTCATGCGACGAGAGGCCCGTGCCGCAGCGCGGGCAGTACGGCGCGACGCGGTGGTCTTCCACCAACAGCCCCGCGTCGAAGATCTGTTTCAGCGACCACCACACGCTCTGTACGTACGACGGATCCATGGTGCGATACGGCCGGGTGGTGTCCACCCAGTAGCCCATCCGCTCGGTCATCTCCTCGAACGCGTCCACGTGACGCAGGACCGATTCCCGGCATTTGGCGTTGAACTCCGCCACCCCGTAGGTCTCGATGTCGTACTTCGATGACAGCCCCAGCTCTTTCTCCACCGCGATCTCCACCGGCAGGCCGTGGCAGTCCCAGCCGGCCTTGCGCGGGACGTGGTACCCCTTCATGGTGCGGTAACGGGGGAAGACGTCCTTGAACACCCGGGCCTCGATGTGGTGGGTGCCCGGCGTGCCGTTGGCGGTGGGCGGGCCCTCGTAGAACATCCACGTCGGGCGGCCCTCGCTGGCCTTCATGGCCCGGCCGAAGACCTCGTTGTCCGCCCAGAAGGTGAGGATGTCGCGTTCCATGGCGGCAAGCTCCACCTGCGCCGGGACGGCACGATACTGGCCGGGTTCAGAGGTGGATCGGGCGCCGGATGGGCCCTGGGCCGTGCCGGGCGAGGAATCCCGGGTGGTCGCGTCACTCATGGTGGTCGGTGTCCTCCGTCGAAAGTGCCTACGACGGAGGGACGAGGCGCACCCCGCGGTACCACCCTCCTTGGCCGCCGCGTGCCTGTCGGCGCGGGCGACCCACTTCGTTCAGACGCGGCCGGGTCTACTGAGCGCTCGACTGCCGCCCGTGGCGGCGCGCTGTTCTTCCGGCGGCTCCGAGGCGATGTTCGTCCGCGCGCGTACCACCGGGCTTACACCGTCCCCGGCTCGCTGTCGGCCGTGTGCGCGGGTTACTGACCCCATCAATGCCGTCTCGCACCCACAGTGTACTGGCTGCCAGGCACGCCGAGCACACCGTTTTCGGGCCGTCACCCCACCTGCTGGGCACCCCGCCGGGGGCCGCGTGGAACACATGGAGAGGTGATGTGCGTCTCGTTTCCGCCTTCTCGGAGGGCGCCGGCTCTGGTTCAGGCCACCGGCCGCGGCCGACCGGGACCCCGGGTAACAGACGTTGATGTCATCGCTGTTGGATGCATCAGCGCACGTTGTTATGGGTAATTACCATACCGTCGGCGCAGCAGTCGACACCGGCGCGGCCCCTGGCCGCCGCATCATGGCCTGCCGGGCCGGAGCGGGACACGAGTGCTGTGAGAACGCTGAGACCGGCGAGCTGATTGAAGGTGAGCTGGGAAAGATCTATCCTCACCTGACCCGGACAAAGCGTGGGCGGGCACACGGCAGACTAGGGGGTGCGTCGGGATGGCCGAACGCACGGACAGTGCAGGGACCGCTGCTAAGGCTGGCCAAGCCGCGGCACTCGTCGTCGGAACGGATGAGGAACCGTGGACGCCGGAGGAGCTGGCGGAACTCCGCGAGACACTGCGAAGTGACTCCGCGCGGTTGCGCGCGGAGATCACCGAGGCCGAAGAGGAGATCGCCGAACTTCTACGTCGTAGCACTGACGATGGCGGCGAAGACCAAGTCGACACCGGCTCGAAGGCTTTCGAACGCGAGCACGAGATGTCGCTGGCGGCCAGTCATCGGGAGATGCTGAACCAGACCGAGCGGGCGTTGTCGCGGATCGACGACGGCACTTATGGCGTCTGCGAGAGATGCGGCAATCCGATCGGCAAGGCTCGCCTGCTCGCCTTCCCGCGTGCCACACTATGCGTGACATGCAAACAACGACAGGAACGTCGCTGAGCCGCGACGATACACAGCAGGGACGGGTTCGTCGCCGCACGGTGATGCTGCTCGTCGTAGCCGCTGTTGTCTTGATCCTCGATCAGCTCACCAAAGTGTGGGCGGTCGGGGCGCTGCAAGACGGCCGCGTCATCAGCGTCATCGGAGACATCGTCCAGTTCCGGCTGGTCCGTAATCCCGGGGCCGCGTTCAGCATGTTCACCAATATGACGGTGGCGCTGACCGTGATCGCCGTGGTGGTGGTCGTCGTCATCGTCTGGTTGAGCCGAAAGGTGACCAGCCCCGTCTGGGCAGTGGCGCTCGGTGGCCTGCTCGGTGGCGCGCTCGGCACGTTGACCGACCGGATCTTCCGCGAGCCAGGTCCGATGCGCGGCCACGTGGTCGACTTCATCGAGTTGCCGAACTGGCCGGTCTTCAACATCTCCGACTCTTCGATCGTCGGCTCAGCGATATTGATCGCGCTGTTGAGCTTCCGCGGCGTCGCGTTCTCCGGCCAGCCGGCGGATGTGGTGGCCGTCGGTGACGGCACGGATGACGGCGATGTGGAGCCAGACGTCGAGGTTCCCGATATGAAGGCTGGCGCCGACGTTCCCGACGTGAGCGTTGGCGCCGACGGCCACGGCGCGGAGACCGGGTCAGGGGGCGAACCGCCCAGCGATGACTCCGAGCCAGCCACCAGGCCGGACCGGTCCGATCAGCTCGGCGGCCCCGACAACCACCCTGATCATCGGCCCGGAATCGGCGAGCGGTGAGCGGCCGGCGCGCGTTGCCGGTGCCGGAGGGGCTCGAGGGGGAGCGGCTCGACGCCGCGTTGGCTAGGCTCTTCGGCTTCTCCCGGACCAAGGCGGCAGATCTGGTGGAGAGCGGCCGGGTGCTGGTTGACGGTGTGGCGGAAGCGAAGTCCGCCCGGGTACACGCTGGTGGTTGGCTCGAAGTCGACATCCCCGAGCCGGCCGCGCCGGTAGTGGTGGTGCCCGAACGGATCGCCGACATGCGGATCGTGCACGACGACGACCACATCGTCGTGGTTGACAAGCCGGTCGGGGTGGCGGCCCATCCCAGCCCGGGCTGGAGCGGGCCGACCGTGGTGGGTGGGCTGGCCGGGGCCGGGTTCAGGGTCTCCACCAGCGGTGCGGCCGAACGCCAGGGTGTGGTGCACCGCCTGGACGTGGGCACCAGCGGGCTGATGGTGGTAGCGAAGTCGGAGCCGGCGTACACGTCGCTGAAACGCCAGTTCCGGGAGCGCACCGTCGACAAGGTGTATCACGCATTGGTCCAGGGCCATCCGGACCCGTCGCGGGGCACGGTCGACGCTCCCATCGGACGTCATCCGCAGCATGACTACAAATGGGCGGTCGTCGCCGACGGCAAACCCAGCATCACCCACTACGAGACGCTGGAGGCGTTCCCGGCGGCGAGCCTGTTGGAGATTCAGCTCGAGACCGGCCGGACGCACCAGATCCGGGTGCACATGAGTGCACTGCGGCATCCGTGCGTGGCGGATCTCACCTATGGTGCAGACCCCACTCTTGCCGACAGTCTGGGCCTGTCGCGGCAGTGGTTGCACGCCGTGCGCCTGGCGTTCGAGCACCCGGATACCGGGGTGGTGGTGGAGTTCGGTTCGCCGTATCCGCTGGACCTCCAACAAGCGTTGGACGCCCTGATCCGCTGACACCGCCCACCAGTTTTGCCGGTTGTCCCGCCCACCGGTTTTGCCGGTTGTCAGGCCGGACAAGTCTGCGGCCAGGGCCAACGCGGCTACGTGTCCTGACAGGTCGGCCGGCGGTGACCATAGGTGTTGACGTGTCAGGGCGGTTGGCGGTGTTGTGGCAGGTCAGGTAGTTGTCAGGCCGGACAGCGAGCAAGAGTGGGCGAGCGGCTCGGGGTGGCGCCGCAACGTTGTCGGGGAGGGCGCCTAGAGTGGGTGCTTCGGTTGAGCTGTCGCCTGGGGCGGGGGTCGCGCGGCTCGACGGAAGACGTTGGATTCTGCCCGCGTGGCTGCTCTAGGAGGTCTGGTTTAGTCGTGTCGAGCGCTGGGTCCGGGAACTTCGTCCACCTGCACGTGCACACCGAGTACTCGATGCTCGATGGCGCCGCCCGATTGGACGACCTGTTCGCTGCGGCGGCCCAACAAGGTATGCCGGCTATCGCCACCACCGACCATGGCAACGTCTTCGGCGCCTACGAGTTCTACAACAAGGCCAATGCGCACGGGATCAAACCCATCATCGGCACCGAGGCCTATCTGACGCCGAAGACGAGCCGGTTCGACAAGACCCGGGTCCGGTGGGGTGACGGGGGCCGGGACGATGTCTCCGGCAGCGGCGCCTATACCCACATGACATTGCTGGCCGAGAACACCGCAGGGATGCACAACCTGTTCCGGTTGTCGTCGCTGGCCTCGATCGAGGGGTTCTACTTCAAACCCCGGATGGACCGAGAGATCCTGCAGACATACGCCGGGGGCTTGATCGCTACCACCGGCTGTCCCAGTGGTGAAGTCCAGACGCTGCTGCGCCTGGGTAAGTATGAGGAGGCCGTAGCCTCCGCCGCGGAGTTCCGCGACATCTTCGGTGCGGACAACTTCTTCGTCGAATTGATGGACCACGGTCTGTCTATCGAAACCCGGGTTCGGGAAGACCTGCTGCGGCTGGCCAAAGACCTCAGCCTGCCGCTGCTGGCTACCAACGATCTCCATTACACCCACAAGGAAGACCACAAGGCGCACGAGGTCCTGCTGTGTGTGCAGTCGGGCTCTACCCTGGCCGATCCGAAGCGGTTCAAATTCGATGCGGAAGATTTCTACCTGAAGTCCGCCGCGGAGATGCGGACCCTGTGGTCCGAGCTGCCGGAGGCCTGTGACAACACCCTGCTCGTAGCCGAGCGGTGTGAGGTGAAGTTCATCGAAGAAGCCGGCCGGTATATGCCGCACTTCCCGGTGCCCGACGGCGAAGACGAGACATCCTGGTTCGTCAAAGAGGTCGAGCGGGGTCTGCGGAGGCGATACCCCGACGGTATCCCGGACGAGGTTCGCAAGCAGGCGGAGTACGAGACCGAGGTGGTCACCGGCAAGGGGTACGCCGGGTATTACCTGATCGTCGCCGACTTCATCAACTGGTCGAAGAACAACGGCGTGCGGGTGGGCCCAGGCCGTGGTTCGGGTGCCGGATCGATGACGGCATATGCCATGGGTATCACCGATCTGGATCCGCTGAAGCACGGCCTGATCTTCGAGCGGTTCCTCAACCCTGAACGAGCCTCGATGCCGGACTTCGACGTCGACTTCGACGAGCGTGGCCGCGGTGAGGTGATCCGGTACGTCACTGACAAGTACGGCAGTGACCACGTGGCGCAGATCGTCACTTACGGCACTATCAAGGCCAAGCAGGCGTTGAAGGACGCCTCTCGGGTGCTGGGTTTCCCGTTCGCCATGGGGGAGCGGCTCACCAAAGCCATGCCGCCGTCGGTCATGGGCAAGGACATCCCGCTCACCGGCATCTTCGACCAGCAGCACAAACGCTACTCCGAGGCGGGAGAGTTCCGGCAGCTCTACGAGTCGGATGCCGACGCCCGTAAGGTCGTCGACACCGCGATGGGTCTGGAGAACCTGAAGCGTCAGTGGGGTGTGCACGCCGCTGGCGTGATCATGTCCTCCGAGCCGCTGCTGGACACCATCCCGATCATGAAGCGGGAGCAGGACGGCGCCATCATCACGCAGTTCGACTACCCGACCTGCGAGACGCTCGGCCTGGTCAAGATGGACTTCCTGGGCCTGCGCAACCTGACGATCCTCGACGACGCGTTGAAGAACATCGTTCGCAACGGCAAGGAACCCGTCGACCTCGATACCTTGCCGCTAGACGATCCGGCCACGTATGAGCTACTCGGGCGTGGCGACACGCTGGGTGTCTTCCAGTTCGACGGTACGGGCTACCAGCAGTTGTGCCGGTTGATGCAGCCGGACTCGTTCGAGGACATCATCGCGCTGGGTGCGCTCTACCGCCCGGGCCCGATGGGCACCAACACCCACATCAACTACGCGTTGCGCAAGACCGGCAAACAGCCGATCACCCATATCCATCCCGAACTCGGCGACGCACTCGATAAGTTGCTCGGCGAGACGTACGGTCTGCTCGTTTATCAGGAGCAGGTCATGGCGATCGCTCAGCAGCTAGCTGGGTACACGCTCGGCAAAGCGGATCTGCTCCGGCGCGCTATGGGCAAGAAGAAGCGCGAGGTGCTCGATGCGGAGTTCGTCGGGTTCTCGGAGGGGATGCGGGCCAACGGTTTCTCCGACGCGGCCATCAAGACGTTGTGGGACACTCTGGTGCCGTTCGCCGACTATGCGTTCAACAAGTCGCATGCGGCGGCCTATGGGGTCGTCTCCTATTGGACGGCTTTCCTCAAAGCGAACTATCCAGCCGAGTACATGGCCGCCGTGCTGACCTCGGTTCGGGGCGACAAAGACAAGACGGCGCTGTATCTGGGGCAATGCCGGCGGATGGGGATCAAGGTGCTACCTCCGGACGTGAACGAGTCCGAGGGAGACTTCACCCCGGTCGGCACCGATGTCCGGTTCGGGCTCGCGGCCATCCGCAACGTGGGTACCAACGTTGTCGACGGCGTCGTTGCCGCACGTAAGAGCGAGGGCCGGTACGAGAGCTTCCCCGACTTCATGAACAAGGTCCCCGTGCCGGTGTGTAACAAGCGGGTGGTGGAGTCGTTGGCCAAGGCCGGGGCGTTCGACTCCATGGGTTATGCCCGACGTGCGCTGGTGGCCGTCGTCGACGAGACCGTCGACGCCGTCATCACCCTCAAACGTAACGAGGCCATCGGGCAGTTCGACCTGTTTGGTGGGGCCGGGGAAGAGAGTTCCGGGCTCGAGGTCACCGTCCCGGAGCTGTCCGAGTGGGACAAGAAGGTCAAACTCGGCTTCGAGCGGGAGATGCTCGGCCTGTATGTCTCCGACCACCCACTACTCGGGTTGGAGCACGTGCTCGCGTCGGCGGTGGATCGTCCGATCTCCGCGTTGAGCGATGAGGCGGAGGTCCCCAGCGGCACAACGCTCACCATCGGCGGGTTGATCACGAGTGTTCAGCGTAAGGTCACCAAGCGGGGCGATACCTGGGCGATCGCGACGGTGGAAGATTTGGAAGGTGCTATCGAGTGCCTGTTCTTCCCGGCGACGTACCAGTTGCACGCGATGCAGCTGATCGAGGACGAGATCGTCACGGTGAAGGGGAAACTCGATCGGCGGGATGAGGCTCCACAGTTCATCGCCAGCGAGCTGAGTATGCCCGATATCTCGCAGGCACCCACCGGTCCGTTGACGGTGACGATGCCGCTGGCCAAATGCACCCCGCCGGTGGTCGAGCGGTTGAAGGACGTGCTGGCCACTCACCCGGGGGCCACCGAGGTTCACCTGAAGCTGACGGGCTCGGAGCGGGTGACGGTCATGCGCCTGTCCGACACGTTGCGCGTGTCGCCGTCGCCGGCGTTGATGGGAGATCTGAAGGCGCTGCTCGGCCCGGCATGCCTCGTCTGATGAAATGGGCGGGTGTGTGGTCGCCTCTCCCTGATGTCGGTGCGGTATGAGCACTGATCCGTGGATCGCGCCGAGCGCCGAACGTGCGCCGGGCCGGTCCCGTGGCCGTGCGGGTGGCCGCGGCCGTGGGCCTACCCCGGCTCGGGTCGGTACCGAGATCGCTGTGGTGTCGATGGTGATCGGGTTGCTGTTCGGCGCCGCCTGGTGGGTGTTGAGTCCGGACATCACCGGTGAGGTCGCCGAGAACGGCGTGGCGGGGACCCTCGCCGAAGCCCGTCAGATGTTCGATCAGGTCGCCGTGTTCACCCTGCTCGGTGCCGCGATCGGGGTGGTGCTGGGAGTGGTGTTCGGTATGCGGCACCGGCGGCGTCCGGTCACCACCTTGTTGGCTCTTGCGATGGCCGGTTTGGGGGGATCTTTGCTGGCTTTGGGGGTGGGCATCGTTCTAGGTCCGTCGATGGGCGACGAGGAGCCCGGCACCAGGGTTGAGCTGCCGATGGAGTTGGAGGCGCCGGCGGCGCTGTTCGCGTGGCCGATTGTTGCGGTTGTGGTGGTGACCATCATCTCGTTGTTGAGAGACGACCGGAGCCCGTGGGTGTGGAACGGCCGCCGCCCCCACCACCCCCGGTGATCGTCAGCGGATTCCTGTCGTGCTCAGGTGATCGTCAACGGATACTCGTCGTGGTTTCACAGCAGAAATCTGCTAACGATCACCGCGGTGGTGGGGGAGGTCGCCGAGCCGGCGTTCCAACGACGCGACCTGCTGCCGCAGGGCGGTGATCGCCTCGAGGAGTTCGTCGTCGCGTCCGGCGGTGTTGTTGTTGCTCGGGGGAGCACCGTTGGTGGTGCCGAGGCCGTCAGCCGGGGTGGGCTCATTGGCCGGGCCAGGATCGTCGTCCCGCTCTTTCTCTTTCTGCCGGTCGAGAGCCTCGACGGTGACCGCGATGAACAGATTCAGTACGACGAACGTCGTGATCACCACGAACCCGAGGAAGAACAGCCAGGCGGCGGGCTGCTGGCGGCCAATGGGTTCGACGATGTCGCCGAGGCCGCCGTCGCCGGTCATGATCCGGAACATCGAGGTGGCCGTCTGGCCGAGTGAGCCGAAGTGTTCGGGGGAGATGGAACTGAACAGGTTGGTCGCCATGACGATGCCCACGTAGTAGAGGATCACCAGCAGCGCACCAATCGAGGCGATGCCCGGGATGGCGGTCACCAAGGCACCAATCACTCGGCGCATCGACCGAACCGTCGACAGCAGCCGCAGCACCCGCAGGACCCGCAGCACACGGAGTACGGCGGCGTCACCCGAGGCGGGGATCATGGCGATGACGACGACGAAGAGGTCGAACAGGCCCCATCCGGATCGGAAGAACGCACCTCGGTGGGCGTAGATGCGCAGCGCCACCTCCACCACGAACACCGCCAGGATGCCCCTGTTGAGCGGGGTGAGGACACCACCCCAGCGGGCCGTCACCTCGTCGTAGGTCTCCAGTCCGAGGAGGCCGGCGTTGATGACGATGAGCGTGATGATGAATCGCTGAAATGTGCTGGACTCGACCAGGCTGGTGACCCGTTGCCGGGCGGTCGGGGGTGATGCGGGACGGGCATGAGGTCGCTCCAGTGTCCCGGTCGCCCGGTCGGTCATGTAGTGATCCTTGATCTCTCGTGGCGTTTGCCCGTGGGATCAACGCTGATCCAGCAACCAGGTCCGGTGGGGCCGCAACGGACATTTTCCCACAAGCCCCACGCTGTGGTGGAGGTGTGGGCTGCGCCTCGGGCCGCACGTCGCCCCGTAGATCGTGATAACTTCGGCTCCGCTGCACGTTGTGGTGAATCGAGGAGGTGAGTCCGATCAACGATGTGACAGGTCGGGACTCCCTCCTTCGGATGGCCTAGGGAGTGCCCGCAGGAGGCCCGGCGTCGTGGCCCGGGCGCGCCGCTTCGTGGCCGAAGGTGATTTCGCGGTGGCGGCGGTAGACGTGCCCGGCCACGGCGATCGGCCGAAGGATGAGGAGTACGACCGGATCGCGAGCGAGAACCAGGCTCGGGTGGCTGCCGGAGCGGAGTTGGCTCCCCTGATCGCTGGTTTCCAGGCGCTGGTGGCACGCCAAACCGTCCCGGAGTGGCGGGCTGTCCTGGATTCGGTCCAAGAACTTGAGCACGTCGGCGCCGGCCCGGTTGGTTATTGGGGAGTGTCGTTGGGGTGCGGACTCGGCATTCCGTTTATCGCTGCCGAACCACGGGTCCGCGCGGCGGTCGTCGGCTTGGGCGGCGCGCTGGCATCAGCCGAGGCGGCCGCAAGGATCACCGTCCCGGTGGAGTTTCTGGTGCAGTGGGACGACGAGCGGGCGCCTCGGGCGCAGAGTCTGGCGCTGTTCGACGCCTTGGCATCAACCGAGAAGACGCTGCACGCCAACCCCGGCAGGCACGCGGAGATCCCGGCGTTCGAGCTGGACAGCGCGTTGCGGTTCTTCCTCAGACACCTTGGTTGACGCCGCGGCCCCGAGCGGCTCCCCAGATCGGAGGCGTTGAGGTCATGGTCGAGCGATCGGAGCGGTCGATGCTGCCGTGAGTTCAACGAGGTGTTTAGGTGAGATCTCGATGTCCAGGCCCCGGCGCCCAGCGGAGACGTAGATGGTGGCATGGGTGGTAGCGCTCTGGTCGATGACGGTGGGCAGCAGCTTGCGCTGCCCGAGCGGGCTGATGCCGCCGGCGACGTATCCGGTGCTCCGTTCGGCGGCGGCGACGTCGGCCATGACTGCGCGCTTGCCGCCGACGGCGCTGGCCAGCGCCTTGAGGTCGAGTGAGCCAGTGACGGGGACGATGCCGACGACGAGGCGCCCGGCGTCGACGTCGGCCAGCAGCGTCTTGAAAACCTGTTCGGCCGGTACACCGAGGGCGGCCGCCGCCTCTAGACCGTAGGACTCGGCGTCGGGGTGGTGATCGTAGGGGTGCAGGGTGAACGGCACACCCGCGCGTTCCAGCATGACCGTCGCGGGTGTGCCTTTGCCTGCCTGTTTCTTCTTGGCCACATCGGACATCATCGCAGGAACGGTGCGCCGGTGGCCCACTTCGCTACCGCCAGATGGCGTTAGGGGCTGAAAATCGCTCTGACGGCCATCTGGCGGTAGCGAAGTGGGGAAGCGGTCGTGGCTAGCGTCGGGTGAGGCGGAGGGTGACGATCTGGAATGGGCGCATCCGCAGGGTGACGGCATCGTCGTCGACCGCCAGGGCGCCGTCGTCGTCCGGGCGCTCTAGCAGATCGGTGGTGACCGCCGAGGCCAGCGGGAAACCGGCGGTGAGGACGGCTGTTGCCCGCCCGCCTCTGGACTCGTACAGGCGCACCACCACGTCGCCGGTGCCGTCGTCGGCGAGTTTCACCGCTTCGACCACGACGGCGTCGTTGTCCACCGTCACCAGTGGCTCGACGTCGTGGCCTCCGGTGATCGCCCGCTCGGGCAGGTTGATCCGGTAGCCCTCGCGGACGGCGTCGCCGATCTCCGCACCGGGCACGAGCGCGTACCGGAACGAATGCCGCCCCTGGTCGGTCTCCGGGTCGGGGAACCGGGGGGCGCGCAGCAACGACAGCCGCACCGTCGTGGTGGTGCCGCCGTCGTCGCGTACGTCGCGGGTGACGTCGTGGCCGTAGGTGGAGTTGTTGACTAGCGCCGCACCCCAGCCTGGTTCGGCCACGTGGAGGAAGCGATGGGCGCAGATCTCGAACTTGGCCGCCTCCCACGACGTGTTGGTGTGTGTAGCCCGCTTGACGTGGCCGAATTGGGTTTCCGACGACGACGCCTCGGCCCGCAGGTCGAGCGGGAACGCCGCTTTGAGCAGTGTTTCCGACTCGTGCCAGTCGACGGCGGTCTCGAACTCGACGACCCGGCTGCCGGCGCGCAGCGTGACGGTCTGGATCACCCGGGTCTTCGAGGCATCGGGACTGCGTTCGACCCGAACTGTCGCCTCCGACGGCGTGTCGCGTTCCACCTCGACGACGTCGGCGTCGTCGAGGTTGGTGACGCTGTTGCGGTAGTACTCCTCGATGTCCCAGGCGTCGTATTGGATGGGGAGGTCGGGGTGTAGTTGCAGCAGGTTGGCCGGTTGTCCGGGCGCGATCGCCTCCCGGCCGATTGTGTGCTCGACGACGGACGTCACCAGGCCATTCGGATCGATGACGACGCGCAGTAGACCGTTGTCGAGAACATAACCGCCGTCCTGCTCGCTCACCGTGGCCGGAGCGTCGTCGGAGGCGGGGATGAGGCGCGCGCCACCAGCGGCGACGCCATGGCGCGGGTGGGGTGCGGCGTTGAACGTCACAGTCCGGTCGCCGTCGCCGGCCAGCGCGGACTGGGCATCGTCGATGATCTGGTTGAGCTCACCAGCGACGGCCGCATAGGTTTCGGCGGCCTGCCGGTGCACCCAGGCGATGGACGAACCGGGCAGGATGTCGTGGAACTGATGCAGCAGCACTACCTTCCACAGCCGGTCCAGCTGCTCGTACGGGTAGGTGAACCCGGTGCGCACGGCCGCGGTGGCGGCCCACAACTCGGCCTCGCGCAGCAGGTGTTCACTGCGCCGGTTGCCCTGCTTCGTCTTCGCCTGCGACGTGTAGGTGCCGCGGTGGTACTCCAGGTACAGCTCACCCACCCAGACGGGTGCGTCGGGATAATCCGCCTCGGCTTTGGCGAAGAACGCCGCCGGCGGCTCGATGGTCACCTGCGGCGCACCGTCGAGATCGTGCAGCCGGGCGGCCCGGGCGAGCATCTCGCGGGTGGCGCCCCCGCCGCCGTCGCCGTGCCCGAACGGCACGAGTGAATGGCGGGTGTTGCCCTTCTCGCGGAAGTTGCGTACGAGGTGTGCCATCTCCTTGCCGGTGAACTCGCTGTTGTAGGTGTCGACGGGCGGGAAATGGGTGAACACCCGGGTGCCGTCGATACCCTCCCACCGGAAGGAGTGGTGCGGGAAGGTGTTGGTGGTCGACCAGCAGATCTTCTGGGTGAGGAACCACCGCGACCCGGAGAGTTTGACCAGCTGGGGGAGGGCAGCGGAGTAACCGAAGGAGTCCGGCAGCCACACCTCCTCGGTTTCGATGCCGAATTCTTCGGCGAAGAATCGCTTGCCGTGCACGAACTGCCGGGCCATCGCCTCACCACCGGGCATGTTGGTGTCGGCCTCCACCCACATGCCGCCCACGGGGATGAATCGGCCCTCGGCGACCTTCTTCGTGACCTGCTCGTACACCTCCGGCCGGTGCTCCTTGATCCAGGCCAGCTGCTGCGCCTGCGACATGGCGAACACGAACTCGGGATGTTCGTCCATGAGTGCGACGGTGTTGGACGCGGTGCGGGCCACTTTGCGCACGGTCTCCCGTAGTGGCCAGAGCCAGGCGGAGTCGATGTGGGCGTGGCCGACGGCGCTGACCTGGTGGGCCGAGGCGTGGGCCGGGGTAGCCAGCGCTGGCGCGAGGTGCTGCCGGGCCGCGGCTGCCGTGCCGTTGACGTCGTGTAGGTCGAGGGCGTCCAGGGCACGGCCGATGGAGCGTAGGATCTCCCAGCGTCGTTGCTGGTCGACCGGTAGTTCGTGCATCAGCTGGCCGAGCACGTCGAGATCTTGGACGAGTTCCCACACCGTCTGGTCGAAGATGGCCAGGTCGGCTTGGACGAGCCGGTAGATCGGTTCGTCGCCGGCGGTGCTTTTGTCGCCGAGCAAGGTGACAGGTCCGTGGATGACCGGGTTGGCGGCCGCCTCGACGTAGAAAAGGACGTCTTCGCCGCCGGCGGCGGGCTCTCCGATCCGGACCCAGCGGCTGCGCGGGTGCAGGCCCTTCACCGCGCTCCCGTCGGGCAGATAGACCAGTCCTTCGGCGGTGAAGCCGGGGCCGGGGCCGGTGAAGCCGATGTCGACGACGGCCTCGACCGTACGCCCCGCCCACTCGGGGGGAATGGTGCCGGACAGCCGGAACCAGGTGGTGCCCCACGGCGGTCCCCAGCGGTCGCCGACGGCCGCGGGGGTGTAGTCGGAGGTGAGACCGGTAGCTGGTGGGACTGGCTCGCCGGGGGCATGCCAGGCCGCGACCGTGAGCTGACGGGTCTCCGGATAGACGGCCGGGCGGATTCGCTCCCGCAGGACACGATCCAGCCGGTCTTCGATCAGCGTGCGGTCGTCGTGCATCGGGCCACACCTTTCGTCAGGGCGTCAATATGTCAGGTTGTCGAGATGAACCGTTCCCGAGTCTTTCATCATCGCCGGTCCGCAAGCCATGGCCGGCGAGTGGGGAGTTGAGGAGTTTCTGCGGTTGACACATGTAAGACAAGTGCGAGTGAATATGTCTGACATGTTTAGCTCAGTCCTGACCAGATGAGCGGGAGGCTCGACCATGGGCTCCACTGGCAATCGCGCTGAGGACGTCTCGGGGCGCTCAGCCAGCGACGACGCATCCACCCTGATCATCGACAATGCCCGGCTTGCCGACGGCCGGGTGGTCTCGATCGGCATCGCACACGGCCGCTACCGGGTCGTCGCCGACGTATCCGCTGGCGCCACCACCGGCCTCGACGCCACGACCACCACGCGTATCGACGCCGGTGGCCGGCTGGTGACGGAGTCGTTCGTCAACGGTCATATGCACCTCGACAAGGTGTACACCCTGCCCCTGGCCGGCGACGGCGCACTCCACGCCTACACCGCGGGCACCATGGGGGCGGCGATGCGGTCGATCGTCGAAGACGCGTCGGCGGTGAAGAAACACTATGACCGCGGGTGGATCATGCCCAACGTGCGGCGCGCGCTCGATGAGGCGGTGTTCAACGGTGTGCTTCACGTGCAGGCCTTCGTCGACGTCGACACCACCGCCGGCCTGGAAGGGATGGAATCGGTCCTCGCCGTCCGGGAGGAGTACCGCGGGCTCGTCGACGTGCAGGTGGTCGCCTTCCCGCAGGATGGTGTGCTGCGTGACCCAGGCGCGGCCGAGCTGTGCGAACAGGCCATGCGGCTCGGCGCCGACGTCGTCGGAGGTATCCCGTGGATCGAAAGCACCAACACCGACGCCCGGGCCCATGTTGAATGGGCCTGCGCGCTGGCCCAAACCGCCGGCACCAGGGTGGCCATGCTGGTCGACGATGCCGGCGATCCATCGCTGCGCACCACCGAGATGCTCGCCGAGGCGATGATCCGGCACAGCTTGCAGGGCCGGGGGGTCGCCTGCCACGCCCGCGCGATCGGCGGGTATCCGATGCCGTCGGTGATCCGGCTGGTCGAACTGGCGCGGACCGCACGGCTGGCGTTCGTCTCCGACCCGCACACCGGACCGTTGCACCTGCCCGTGCGTCAGTTCCTCGACGACGACCTGCCGGTGGCGTTGGGGCAGGACGACATCGAGGACGCGTACTACCCGTTCGGCCGCCACAACATGCTGGAGGTGGCCTTCCTGGCCGCCCACATCCTCCAGTTCCTCTCCGGGGATGATCAGCTACGCCTCCTCGACCTCATCACCGGCCGGGCAGCCGCCGTGCTCGGCCTGCGCGGTCACGCCATAGCCGAAGGCAACGCGGCCAACCTATGTATCCATCACAGCGAGCGCCTCGTCGACGTCCTGCGGGAACACACCCGACCCCGGTGGGTGATCCGGGACGGCAGGGTCGTCGCGGAGTCCGAAGGTCATTCGCGAATCCACCGGTGAGACAGCCGAGTGGGCGGGCAGGTGTCCGCAGCAAGCGGTTCGATCGAGGGGTATCGTCGGCCCCGACCGCGGGAAGGGGATGGTGTTGTGGCGGAGCAGCCGGTGCCGGGGAGTCTGCGGTCGTCGTGGCTCGAGGAGCAGTTGCGCGACATCTGGGGTGAGGCCGCCCGCCAAGGCGGAACCATGCCGAGTGAGCCGGCTCTCGCGGCCACTCTCTCGAGCAGCCGCCCAGCCGTGCGTGAAGCGCTGATCCGGCTGGAAGAGCGGGGCTACATTCACCGTCGTAAAGGCGCCGACACCGCCGTCAACACCTCCCTGCTCGACATCCCGGCCCGTTTCGACCGCCGGATCGACAAAGCCGACCTGATCGCCGCGATGGGCCGCACCCCCTCGGTCGACGTCCTCGCCACCGAGATCGCGCCCATCACACTGGACGAAGCCCAGGAGTACCAGATCGCGCCGGGAACACCCGTGCTGCGGGTGACCAAGATGTGGTCGGCCGACGGGATGCCGGTCCTGCTCGCCCGCGACTCGGTCCCCGTATCCCGGAGAGTGGACACCGCCAAGGTCGACGCGGCCAAGGTCGACGCGGCCGCGGTCGACCCGGCCGCGGTCGACCCGGCCGCGGTCGACCCAGCCGAGCCGATGGTCGAGCTGGCCATCACCCTCACCGGCGAGCGGGTGGAGTGGGAGATCGTCTGGCCGCGGGCCGACGCGTTGGACGATGCCGACGCCGCCGCCGTCGGCCGGCCGGCCGGAGAGCCGGTGCTCGCGCTCGACGTCACGGGGGTGACCCGGACCGGGGAGATCTGCTACTGGACGTCGGAGTTTCACCTGCGTGGCGCGTTCCGTTATGCCATGGTGCGCCGGGCCGACTGGCGGTGAGGAACAGCGACGAGCAGGTGAGCCGCCGGCGACGTGGCGGGATTCGGTGGGAACTGGCGGAAAACGGCGGGGGTAGGCGGCAGTGCCGCGAAACTCATGACCTAGGCTGCCATCGCATCTACCAGAACTCTGCGACGTCGTAGACCCGTCCAGGAGGAACCGCCGTGCCGTTGTTCGACAAGCCGCTGTCCGAGTTGCGTGAGTACCGCCCCGAACGTGTCGAGCCGTCGGACTTCGACGCCTTCTGGACACGCACGCTGGCCGAGGCCCGTGAGTTCCCACTCGATGCCCAGTTCACCCCTTACGACGCCGCCCTGGCGTTGGTCGACGTGTTCGACGTCCGGTTCGCCGGATGGGGCGGGCAACCGGTGGCGGGGTGGTTCATCGTCCCCGCGGGGGCCACCGAGCCGCTGCCGACGGTGGTCACGTACATCGGGTACGGCGGTGGCCGTGGCCTGCCACATGATTGGCTGACCTTGCCGGCCGCCGGGTACGCCAGCTTCGTCATGGACACCCGCGGGCAAGGATCGGCCGGTACACCAGGCGACACCCCCGACCCGGTGGGTGGCGCGAACCCGCAGACCCCCGGCTTCATGACCCGCGGCATCCTCGACCCGGACGACTACTACTACCGGCGGGTGTACACCGACGGGGTGCGCGCGTTCGAGGCGGCCGCCCAGCATCCTCTGGTGGACGCCGAGCGCATCGTGGTCAACGGCGGCAGCCAGGGCGGCGGGATCGCCCAAGCGGTGGCCGGATTGGTGCCCGGCCTGGCTGGCGCCAGCATCGACGTGCCCTTCCTGACCGGCTTCCGGCGCGCCACGGAGATCACCAGCCGCGGCCCGTACAACGAGCTCACCACCTACCTGTCGATCCACCGTGACCATGAGGAACAGGTGTTCCACACGTTGTCGTACGTCGACGGGACGAACTTCGCGGTGCGCGGAACCGCGCCGGCGCTGTACAGCGTCGCCATGATGGACGCGGTGACTCCACCGTCCACCGTGTTCGGCTCGTACAACCACTACGCGGGTCCGAAGGAGATCCGGGTCTGGCCGTACAACGAGCACGAGGGTGGGCAGACGTTCCAGATCCGGGAGCGCCTGCACTGGCTGCGCGGCCTGTTCAAAGGCTGATCCCAACGCTACCCGGACGCCCGCCCTCGCTTTCCAGTTGTCCGGCCTGACAACGCAGCGGGGGCGGGGAGGGGGTGGCGCGGCCGGGAGTGGACCGGCGCACCGAGGTATGGACACCCTCACCCCGCCGCGACCGGCGGGAGCTAATGTGAGGGGGTCGAGAGGAGCATCAACCGTGACCTACGTCGACGTCCCCCATCGGGTCGAGCCGAGCCGCCAGCTGCGCGAAACCGGGGTGATGGCCATTCTGCGGGCCAGCTCCGCCGAGCGCTTCGGCGATATCAGCCGGGTGCTGGCCGAGTCCGGTGTCACCTGCCTCGAGATCACGTTGACCTCGCCCGGTGCGGCCGAGGCGATCGCCGCGGCGCGTCGTGATCTGCCCGAGTACGTCGACGTCGGCGCCGGGACCGTCACCACGGCCGACGAGGCCCGCGCCGTACTCGAGGCCGGGGCCGACTTCCTCGTGTCGCCGTCGGTGGAGCTCGACGTCATCCGCACCGCGGTCGACGCCGGTGTGCCGGTGTATCCGGGCGCGCTCAGCCCCACCGAGATCATCACGGCGTGGCGGGCCGGCGCCAGCGCGGTGAAAGTGTTTCCGGCATCAGCGGTGGGGCCGTCGTACTTCAAGAACGTCGCTGGCCCGTTCCCGCAGGTGCGGCTGATGCCCACCGGCGGCGTCGCACTCGACCAAATCGGCGACTGGATCCGCGCCGGCGCGGTTGGGGTCGGGCTGGGGGGCCCGCTACAGGGTGATGCCGCCGAGAGCGGTGATCTCGACGCGCTGGCCGCACGGGCCCGCCGTGCCCTGGACGAGGTCCGTCGAGCCCGTGGAGACTCCGCATGACCGGGGGACTGGTCACTCTTGGCGAAACCATGGCGTTGGTGTCGGCGGTGCAGGTTGGTTCGTTGGCCAACCACCGCGACATGCGGCTGTCGGTGGCCGGGGCGGAGACCAACGTCGCCATCGGGGTGTGCCGCCTCGGTTCGCCGTCGGCGTGGATCAGCCGGCTCGGCGACGACGGTTTCGGCGAGCTGATCCAGCGTGAACTCCGGGCCGAGGGGGTACGGGCGATCGTCCGGGTCGACCCCACCCGGCCCACCGGGCTGATGATCAAAGAACGTCCCAACGCACTACGCACGCAGGTGCGGTACTACCGCGCCGGTAGTGCGGCGTCGGCCATCACCGCCTTCGACATCGACACCGACGTCATCGCCGACGCCGACGTCCTGCACGTCACCGGGATCACACCGGCGCTCGGGCCCGGCCCGGCATCGGCGGTCCAACAGGCCGTCGACACCGCCCGGCAGCACAACACCCTGGTGTCGCTGGACCTCAACTATCGGGCCAGCCTGTGGAGCCGCGAAGAGGCCCGCGCGGCATTAACCCACCTGGTGGAGCGCGCCCACGTGGTGTTCGCCGGGCCGGAAGAGGCGTCGCTGGTCGTGCCGGACGGGCCCGTGGAGGAGCTCGCGCCGGCGCTGGCCGAGCTCGGTCCCACCCAGGTGATCATCAAAATGGGCGCCGAGGGTGCCTATTCGTTGATCGACGGGCAGGTGCGCAAGACACCGGCCGTCGCGGTACCGGTGGTCGACACCGTTGGTGCCGGCGACGCGTTCGTCGCCGGTTACCTGGCCGAGTGGATCGCCGGCGAGCCCGCCGAGCAGCGCCTGCGCACGGCCGTGGCGGCCGGGGCGTTCGCGTGCACCACCCTCGGCGACTGGGAGGGCCTGCCGGTGCGGGCCGACCTCGAAGGGTTCGGCCACGGCGACGCGGTGCGACGATGAACGGCGACGGTCGTGGGGTCAAGGTGCGACGATGAACAGCGACGGTCGTGGAGTCAACTGGTCGGCGCGGGCCGCCCGCCGGACCACCCGGCTGCGTCCGTCGTCCATCCGGGAGATCCTCAAGCTCACCCAGACCGGCGAGGTTATCTCGTTCGCCGGCGGACTGCCCGCAGCCGAGTTGTTCCCGGTGGCGGCGGTGCGTGCGGCCACCGATCGCGTGCTGACCGAGCGCGGCCGGGCGGCGCTCCAGTACAGCACCACCGAGGGTGACGCCGGACTACGCGAGTGGATCGCGGCGCGGCACCCGCAGGTGGGGATCGATGGCGTGCAGGTTGTCTCCGGGTCGCAGCAAGGCCTCGACCTCGTGGCCAAGTGTTACCTCGACCCCGGAGACTCCGTGGCGGTGGCTGCCCCTACTTATCCGGGTGCGCTGCGTTCGTTCGAGCCGTACGAGGTCCGGTTCCAGCCGGTGAAGATCGACGACGACGGTATCGTGCCAGAGTCGCTGGAGGCAGCCCTGGCGGCCGGCAGCACTCTGATCTATGTCATCCCCAACTTCGACAACCCCACGGGGGCCAGTCTCAGCGTCGAGCGGCGGCACGCCGTCGTCGAGTTGGCCCGGGCGTACGGCGTGCCGATCATCGAGGACGATCCCTATGGCGAGCTGCGCTTCGATGGCGCCGAGCTGCCCCGTCTGGTCGATCTCGCCCCCGATGTGGTGATTCACGCAGGCACGTTCTCGAAGACACTCGTGCCGGGGTTCCGGCTGGCCTGGCTGGTGGGCTCGCCGGCGGCGCTCGACCCGGTGGTGCGTGCTAAGCAGGCCGCCGATCTCCACACTTCCACGTTTACCCAGTTCATCGCCTTGGAGATCGTCCGTAGCGGCCTGCTGGAGGAGCAGGTCGACAAGGTCCGCGATCACTACCGGGGCCGGCGGGACCTAATGCTCGATGCCCTGGACCGGGAGCTCGGCGATCCGGCGCTCGGATTCCGGTGGACCCGCCCGTCCGGCGGGATGTTCATCTGGGTGAGTGGCCCGGACAGCCTCGACACCACCGCCCTGGCGCGGGCGGCGATCGCGGCGGGGGTGGCCTATGTTCCGGGGGAGGCGTTCTACCCGGAACCTGGACAGGTCAGCGGCCTGCGGTTGAGCTATTCGGTCGCCTCGCCAGATCAGATCGAGTCGGGAATCGCCCGGCTCGGGCACATCCTTCGCCAGGGAACCTGACCGCCCGCGTCGCGCCCCGCCCTGCCCTGCCCGCCTCCCGCCCCGCCCCGCGCCTCTCCCCGGCCCCCTCTCCCCGGCCCCCGTCCCCGTCCCATGATCATGAACACTTTGCCGTGCTATCACACGGCAAAGTGTTCATGATCATGGGACGGGGACGGGGGTGGACGGTCGGGAGGGCGGATGACCTCAGTACGTCCGCTGGAGCTGCGTGATTCGTAGCAATCGTTTGTGGTCGTAGGCCCCAAAGTAGGCGGCTGCGTCAGCACATTCGGGGAGTAATCCCCGCAAATGAGCGATAGGTGTCACAAAATCATGGCTGCAAACGATTGACATTCGCTGGTCGTCGGTGACACGCTGCTCGGAAGCGACGGGCGGGACGCGTGTTGCTACGGGAGGTTTCGATGACCGAACAGTCCGAGCTGATCGTGCACAACGGCCGGATCACCACCCTGGCCAATGACGGAACGCCGCCTGAGGTGGACGCTCTGTTGATCAGTGGCGGCCGAGTGCGTTACGCGGGCGACACCGCTTCAGCTCGTGAGCTGGCCGGGCGCGGTGCCCGGGTGCTCGACGCCGGCGGCCGCCGGATCGTGCCCGGCCTGATCGATGCCCACTGTCACGTCGTCCGCGCCGGCCGGACCTGGAACGACGAGATCCGGTGGGAAGACACCACCGACCTCGCCGGCGCCCTCGGACAGATCGCCGCCGCCACGCGCACCCGCCCCCGCGGGCAATGGCTGACCGTGGTGGGCGGCTGGCACCCCGACCAGTTCGCCGAACGGCGCGGCCCCACTCGCGCGGAACTCGACCAGGTAGCACCGGACCATCCAGTTCTCGTGCAATGTATGTACAGCTGGGGGATGCTCAACTCGGCCGGCATCCACATGGTCGATCTGGACCGCGCGGTGGCCGACGGAGTCGACCCCGGCGACGTCGATACCGGAGACGATGGCCGTCCCACGGGTGTGGTGCGAGGTATGGCCGCGCTGCGTTGGCTGTACTGGCAGCTGCCGGAGCCGCCTCCGGAGCAGCAGGTCGCCTCCACTATCGCGGCATCGCAGGCGCTGAGCCGCTGCGGATTGACCGGTGTGATCGACGGTGGCGGCACCAACACCGGGCCGGATGCCTATCATGCGCTGTACGCGGCGTGGCGTTCCCGGCAGCTCACGCTCCGTGTCCGTACCACGGTGCACGCTTCTCGGCCCGGTGCCGAGCTGAGCGAGATCGGTGGGTACCTGCGGTACCTCGCGCCCGGGTTGGGTGACGACATGCTGCGGGTGCTGGGTATCGGCGAGGTGGTGCACTATGCCATCCACGACGGTTTCCACCGTGCTCCAGATCTGTCGGAGGCCACCCTCGACGAGGTGTTCGGGATCTTCCTCGACTGCGCCCGGCGGGGCTGGACCGTCCAACTCCACGCGATCCGGCCCGACACCATCGATACGGCGCTCGACTTGTGGGAACGGGTGGCCAAAGAGGTCGACATCTCCCGCCTGCGCTGGGCGTTGGTGCACGGTGAGGGGCTGACGGCGGCCACCGTGCAACGGATGGCGGCGCTGCAGGTGGGAGTACTGGTGCCGGCGCTGCTGCGCTTCGAGGGGGCTGACCTGGTGGCCGCCTGGGGTGCGGAGCGGGCCGCCGCCGCGCCCCCGCTGGGCACCCTGGCCGACGCTGGTGTCCGGGTCGGCGGCGGCACCGACGCCATGCGGGTTGCGTCGTACAACCCGTTCACCGCCCTGCACTGGTACGTGACCGGACGCACCGTCGGCGGCGACCAACTCCGTTCCGCGGAGCATCTGCTCAGCCGGGACGATGCGTTGCGGCTGTACACCGAACAAGCGGCCTGGTTCAGCTTCGAGGAGGACTGCCGGGGCCGGCTGCAGCCGGGCATGCTGGCCGACCTCGTTGTCCTCGACCGGGATTACTTCACCGTCGCCGCGGACGAGATCACCGCGACGCAGGCCGACCTCACGCTGGTCGGCGGCGAACCGACGTGGTGTTCGCCCGCCTTCGACGGGGCCTTCGCGCACCACACCTGACCCACCGGCGCGGCCGAGTCCCGGCCGTGCCGATCGAGCCTTTTGACATGCGCACATGGAGGGGCCATGAGAGCTCGCGCGATCGTGAGACGGGGCCGGCCATTGGCCGGCCATTCCAAGAGCGCCGCCGGCGTGGTGGCGTTGCTGGCCGCTACGAGTTTGGTGCTCGCCGCCTGTGGCGGGGACGACGGTGGTGGTAGCACGGACGCCGCCGACGACGGTCCCGCCGCGGGTGGACCAGCCGCCGACGGGCCGCAGGGCACAATCGTCGCCGGCAGCCGGTTCACCTTGGACACCTGGGAGAACCTCGACAAGCCGAACACCACCTACGTCTCGATCATCTTCGAGGGGTTGGTGCGTTTCGCCGCCGACGGCATCACGGTTGAGCCTCGGCTGGCCACCGAATGGGAGGAGACCGCCGAGTCGGTGACGTTCACGTTGCGCGACGACGTGGTGTTCCACGACGGCACCCCGTTCGACGCGGAGGCGGTCAAGGCGAACTTCGAGCGGATCCGGGATACCCCGAGCCAGTGGTCGGTGATGTTCGACCCGGTGTCGGACATCGTCGTCGACGACACCCACCAGATCACCCTGGAACTCAGCCGGCCGGCACCAACCCTGGTGAACCAGCTGGCCGACCGGGGCGGATACATGCACAGCCCGGTCACCATCGCCGAGGACACCATCGCCACCGATCCCGCCGGCACCGGCCCGTTCCGGTACAACGCGGCTGAGTCGGTGCGCGATACGAAGGTCGTGGTCGACTACTTCGAGGACTATTACGAGCCGGAGAGTGTGGGCCCGGAGCGGATCGAGGTGCTGTACATTCCGGAGCCGGACGCGCTGGTCAACGCGTTGGCCACCGGCCAGGTCGACGTGACGGAGCTGAATCCGAACCAGCGTGACCAGGTGGAGGCGCAGGGCTTCGAGACACTCTGGTACCCGGGGTTGCGGTACCGGTGGTTGTTCTTCGACCGGCGCGACGCCTTCGCCGACCCGCGGGTGCGGCAGGCCGTCTGCCACGCGATCGACACGCAGTCGTTCCTGGACGGCCAGTACGCGGGCCTGGGGGAGACCTACGACCAGCGTTTCGATGCCGGGCAGCCCGGCTACAACGGCGACGTCAGTGCCTACCCACACGACCCCGAGCGGGCCCAGCAGCTACTCGACGAGGCCGGGGTCGACGACCTCGCGTTCACCTTCCCGGTCTTCCCTGGTCAGGATCAGATGGGTGAGCTGGTCCGCAGCCAGCTCGGTGCCGTGGGGATCGACGTCGAGGTGGAACGGATGACGGTGCCGCAGTACTTCAGCACCTTCGACAGCGGCCGGTACGCCGCCGCGATCAACACCAGCACCCAGGAGAACTCCGGCCCATGGGACTATTACCGGTTCCGTTTCAGCCCTGAGGGGGCTGGCAACCCGCTGGGTGTCGAGGTGCCGGAGCTCGACGCGCTGGCCCAGGCGGCGATCGACGAGTCCGATGAGGCCCAGCAAGAACAGCTCTGGCAAGAGATGACCCAGTACATCCACGACGAGGCCCTGGACTGCGGATTCTTCAGCATGACCATGGTGTTCGGCTGGGATGGCGACAAGGTCGCGGGGATCGAACCCACCAGGTTCGCGCCGTCGGCTTTCCGCTACTGGGAGGCACAGGTACTCGACCCGGACGCGCGGTAGTCGGCGAGGGACGGATACCACGATGGGCAAGTTGCTCCTCACCCGGCTGGCCTCCCTCGTGCCGCTGTTGTTCCTGGTCGCGGTGTTCGTGTTCTTCCTGATCACGCTGATGCCGGTCGACCCGGTGCGGCAGATCGCGGGGGAGGGGGCTTCCCCGGAGCAGCTGGAGGCGTTGCGCACCGAACTCGGCTACGACCGAGCTCTGCCTGTTCAACTGCTGAGCTGGCTGGGCAACGCCGTCCAGGGGGATCTCGGTACCTCGCTGTTCACCCAGCGAGGGGTGGTGGAGTCGGTCCTGGAGCGGCTGCCGGTGACGGCCCAGCTGGTGGGTGGCGCCATGCTCATAGCGTTGCTGATCGGCCTGCCGGCCGGCGTCTACAGCGCCCTGCGGGCCGGTTCGCTGGCCGACCGGGCGATGACGGCGCTGGCCTCGCTCGGCCTGGCGATGCCTGGATTCTGGCTGGCGTTGCTGCTGGTGCTGATGTTCGCGGTCTGGCTCGGCTGGTTCCCGGTGATCGGATACACACCCTTCGGCGACGACCCGGTTCAATGGGCGCGTGGGTTGGTTCTGCCCTGCCTGGCGCTGGGGGTCAGTTCGGCGGCGGTGATCGCCCGGCAGACCCGCAGCGCGATGCGGGACGTCTTGCAGAGCAACTATGTCCAGGCGCTGCGTGCTACCGGAACGCCGCGCCGGCGCATCGTGTACGGCTACGCGTTGCGCAACGCGATGGTGCCAGTACTCACCGTCATCGGCTGGGAACTGACGGTGCTGCTGGCGGTGAGTTTCGTGATCGAGCGGGTGTTCGGCATCGCCGGCACCGGGACGCTGCTCATCGACGCCGTGGTGCGCAATGACATCCCGATGGTTCAGGGCGGTGTTGTCCTCATCGCCTGCATCGTCGTCGTCATCAACCTGTCCGTCGACGTCGGCTACGGGCTGTTGAACCCGAAGGTGAGGCCGCAATGACCGATCCGGTGGCAGTGGCGCCGGGGGGAGCACCCGCCGCGGCGGCGGACCGTGCGGGGAGCCGGCAGTGGCGGATGGTGCTCGGCCGGCTCGCCCGCCAGCCGGTCACGTTGTGCTGCCTGCTGTATCTCGCGGTGGTGGGCCTGGCCGCCGTCGCGCCCGGCTGGCTGGCGCCGCACGATCCGTGGGAGGTCGACCTGCCCAACCGGCTGGCCGGACCAGGGGGTGAGCATTGGCTCGGCACCGACGAGCTGGGCCGCGACCAGTTCTCCCGGCTGGTGTTCGGAGCGCAGGTGGCGATCCGCGCCTCCTTCCAGTCGGTGACGCTCGCGCTGCTGGTGGGGATCCCGGTCGGGTTGTTCATCGGCTACCTGGGTGGCTGGTGGGACCGGGTGACGATGCGCCTGATCGACATCGTGGCGGCAATCCCGACGCTGCTGTTCGCCTTCGCCATCATCGCGCTGCTGGGCCGCGGTCTGACCAACGCGATGCTGGCGATCAGCATGGTGTTCGCGATCAACTTCGCCCGGATCACCCGCGGTGGTGTGCTGGTCGAGCGGGAGCAGCCGTACGTCGATGCGGGACGGGTCCTCGGCCTGTCCCGGCGCCGGATGATGTTCGGGCAAATTTTGCCGAATGTGGCCGCGCCGCTGGTCGTGCAGGCGTCGATCTTCCTCGGCATCGCACTGCTTTTCGAGGCGATGCTCAGCTTCCTCGGCCTCGGAGTGCAGACGGGGCAGGTGAGCTGGGGGCAGATGCTCGACGACGCACGGGTGTTCTCGGCTGAGCAGCCCCTGCTCCCGGTGTTCCCCGGCGTCGCCATCACGTTGACGGTGCTGATGTTCAACCTGCTCGGCGACGGGCTGCGCGACGCCCTGGGCCGGCAGGGATCGGCGGGGCCCCCGTGGGGTCGGGACGGCCGGGGTAGCCGGACCCGGTGGTGGCGGCGTGGTGCCGGCCGATCGGGTGAGCCGGCCGGCCCGAGTGAGCCGGATGACGACGGTGACCAGGCCGGGCGGGCCCAGGCTGAGCCGGCCGACCAGCGTGTGGGTGCGTGGACCACCGGTGGAGTGCGATCGCTGCTGGAGGTGCGAGACTTGCGGGTCGCGTTCCCCGCCGGCAGCCAAGGACTGATGACGGTGGTCGACGGTGTGTCGTTCGACATCGGTGACGGCGAGATCTTCGGTCTGGTGGGTGAGTCCGGTTGCGGCAAGACGCAGACATCGCTGGCGATCGCCGGTCTGGTGCCGGTGCCGGGCCAGATCTCCGGGGGTACGGTGCGGTTGGCGGGGCGAGAGCTGACCGGTCTGAGCGACCGGGAGATGGAGACCGTCCGTGGCCCGGACGTCGGGATGATCTTTCAAGATCCGCTGGCGGCCTTGTCTCCGGTGCACCCGGTGCGCCGCCAGCTCACCGAGCCGTTGCGCCGCCACCTCGGACTGAGCCGGGCCGCCGCCGCTGACCGGGCCGCCGAACTGCTCGACTTGGTGGGGGTGCCCGACGCGCGCCGGCGGCTCGACGACTACCCGTTCCAGTTCTCCGGCGGGATGGCGCAGCGGGTGGTGATCGCCACCGCGCTGGCCTGTGAACCGAAGCTGTTGATCGCCGATGAGCCCACGACGGCGCTGGACGTGACGATTCAGAGCCAGGTGTTGGACGTGCTGCTCGATCTGCGGGACCGATTCGAGATGTCGATCATGATGATCACCCATGACCTTGGGGTGGTCGCCGACGTGTGCGACCGGGTGGCGGTGATGTACGCCGGCCAGATCGTGGAGACCGCCCCGGTCGAGCAGTTGTTCACCACACCGCGGCACCCGTACACGGCTGACCTGTTGCGCGCCACCCCACACCCGGATCAGCCCGGCGACCGGCTGCCATCGATCCCGGGAACGGTGCCGAGCCCGGATTCCTGGCCAGCCGGCTGCCGGTTCCAACCGCGTTGTTCCTACGCCGTCGAGGCGTGCGGGGAACAGGCGGTGCCGCTCGTCGATGGGATCCGTTGTCTGCGACACCAGGATGTGGCCGACATGCTGAGCGCGGGGGTGTACCGGTGAACGGGGTGGCCTTGGCAAACCAGGGGCCGGCGCCGCTGTTGCGGGTCGATCGGCTACACGTCGACTACGAGGTCGGCCGGGCCATCGGGGGCTGGCCACCGGGCCGGCGGCGCACGCGGGTGGCGGTGCGCGACGTGAGCTTCGAGATCGCGTCCGGGGAGACGTTCGGTCTGGTGGGTGAGTCGGGTTCGGGCAAGAGCACCACGGGGCGGGCCATCCTGCGGTTGGTCACGCCGGCGGCGGGGGCGATCGCCTTCGACGGACGGGAGATCACCACGCTGGGCAAGAACACCCCGATGTGGTATCGACGGGCAGTCCAGGTGGTGTTCCAGGACCCTTTGGCGTCGTTGAACCCCCGGCATCTGGTGGGCAACATCGTGGAGCAGGCCGTCGGGCAACGTTCCGACGCCCCTGGTCGGGCTGGCCGGCGCCGGCGGGCCCGCGAGTTGCTGGACCAGGTCGGGCTGGCCGGCCGGCACGCGGAGCGGTTCCCGTATGAGTTGTCCGGCGGGCAGCAGCAGCGGGTGGCGATCGCCCGCGCGTTGGCCGTCGACCCCCGACTGATCATCTGCGACGAGGCGGTCAGCGCTCTGGATGTGTCGACCCAGGGCCAGATCGTGAACCTGCTCGGTGACCTCCAGCGTGAGCTGGGCCTGAGCCTGCTGTTCATCTCCCACGACCTCGCCGTCGTCCGGCACCTAAGCCACCGGGTCGGGGTGCTGCGGCTTGGTGAGCTGGTGGAGTCCGGCCCGGCCGATCAGGTGTACAACGAACCCCGCCATCCCTACACCCGAAGCCTGCTGGATTCGGTTCTGGTACCGGATCCGGTGGCGCAGCGTGAGCGCCGGCTGGCCCGGCGAACCCGAGCCGTGCCGCGGCTCGACGATCTGGAGGAGGAGCATGACTGACACCCGGTGGCCCGACCCGGACGGTACGCGGCGCGTGCTGATCCGCGGCGGGCAGGTCATGACCATGGACGAGCGGCTCGGCGATTTCACCCCCGGCGAGGTGCTGGTTCAGGGCGACACCATCGTCGCGGTGGACCATCAGGTGCCGAAGGACGAGGTGGGGGAGGTCGACGAGGTGATCGACGCCACCGGGATGGTGGTGCTACCCGGGCTGGTCGACACCCACATCCACCTCTGGCAGACGCCGCTGCGTGGCCTGGCCAGCGAGTTGTGGAAGGGGGAGTACTTCGAGCAGGTGCTGCCCTACCGCAACCGGTATCGCCCCGACGACATCTACGCCGGTGGGTACGCGGGCGGCCTGGAGTTGTTGTCCAACGGGGTGACCACCGCGCTGGACTTCTGCCACTGCCTGGCGTCGCCGGCGCACTCCGATGCGGCGGTGGCCGGCCTGATGGACTCCGGGATGCGCGGAGCACACGGATATAGCCTGCGAGACCGTCCGGTGGGCGGGTTCGGCGGGCACGCCGCCCGGCTGACCGACGCCGACCGCGTGGCCGGGGAGATCGGCAAGCGGGGTGGTGGCCGGGTCGGCCTCATGCTGGCGTTGAGCGATCGCGAGACCGTCGACCTCGACACGAGTGTGCGCGAGGTGGCCTTCGCCCGGGAACGCGGCCTGCGCATGACCATCCACTCCAACTTCCCCGGGCAGATCACCGAGATGAACGACGCCGGGTTGCTCGGCCCCGACCTGGTGGTGGTGCACGGCAACGTCTGCACCGACGACGAACTGGTGATGCTCGCCGACGCCGGATCGTTCCTGTCGGTTACCCCCGCGGTGGAGATCGGCCTCGGGTCCCCGTTCACCGTACTGGGGCGGGCGTTCCGGCGTGGCGTCCGCGTGACCTGGGGTTGTGACATCCCCAGCTACGTCGACGCCGATCTCTTCGGCCAGCTTCGGCTCGGCTTCCATTTGCAGGGTTTCGTCGACGGTGCCACCGACCGGGCCGAGGGACGAACCGGACGGCGCCGGCCGGGACTGCCGACTCTGACCCCGCACGACATTCTGCGCTTCGCCACCCGGTACGGGGCGGCCGCGCTCGGGCTGGACGAGAGGATCGGCAGTCTGACCCCGGGCAAACAGGCCGACCTGGTGATCCTACGGACACCACCGGGAGGTCCGTCTGTCTGTGGCCTGGCCGCACATGTGCTGCTCCAGTCCGGCGCCCGGGATGTCGACACCGTGATGGTCGCCGGTATGACCCGGGTTCGTGGCGGTCACGGCCCGGACGAGGACATGGGCCGAGCCGACGAGTTGGTGCGCGATACCCGGCACCATGTGCTGGCCGAACCCGTTCCAGCGGAGTAGTCCGTTAGCAAACGATTGCCGTCGACGTTGATCGCGAGGTAGCCATGAATCTGAGTCCCAAGGACACTGTCGACAGCCACCCGGAACCGCGGCCGCAAGGTGCCGGTGGCGCCGCCGGCCTGACTGACCCCAAGGTCGGCTGGATCGGGCTCGGCCGGATGGGAATGGAGCTGGCCCAGCGGTTGCTGGCGGCCGGACTCGACGTCGCGGTGTGGAACCGGACGGCGGCGAAGGCACAGCCCCTCGTCGAACGCGGAGCGCGCGCGGTCGAGACGCCGGCCGATCTCGCCGCCTGCGACGTCGTCGTGACGATGGTGTCCGCCTCGGACGTCTTGGAGGAGGTCACACTGGGCGAGAAGGGGTTGTTCGCGGGGTCCGGCAGCGCTCCAGCCGTGCTGATCGACTCGTCGACGGTGTCGGCGCAGGCGTCGCAGCGGGTGCGCGAGCGAGCCGCGAGCCGCGACTGCGCCCTGGTGGCGGCGCCGGTCAGTGGCAACCCGAAGGTGGCGCGGGCCGGCCGGCTGTCGGTGGTGACGTCTGGGCCACGAGCCGCCTATGAGCTGGTGTTGCCGGTGCTGGAGCTGTTCGGTGAGTCCGTGACGTACGTGGGAGAGGGGGAGCGCAGCCGGTTGGTCAAGATCTGCCACAACCTGCTGCTGGGGGTTACCACCCAGGTCTTGGCGGAGACACTCGTGCTGGCCGAACGTGGCGGGGTGCGGCGATCGGCCTACCTCGACTTCCTCAACCACAGCGTGATGGGGTCGGTGTTCTCCCGCTATAAGACGCCGGCTCTGGTCAACCTCGACTACACGCCGACGTTCACCAGCCACCTCCTGCGCAAGGACCTAGAGCTCGGCCTCGACGAGGGGCGGCAGTTGGACGTTCCGCTGCCGGTGGTGTCTCTTGTGCACCAGTTGGTGACCCAGTTGAGTACGAGTGAGTTGGCCGACGCCGACTTCGCCGCACTGCTCACTCAACAGGCCCGGGCTGCCGGGGTGGAGCTGGAGCCAGAAGACGTCGACGTCTCCGACTGCCTCTGAGCGTGCTCCCACCTCCTCAACCTCACCCCTCAAGCCCCGGTGATCGTTGTCGGATTCGCGTCGCTCCTCGCCGGTGATCGTTGCTGGATTTGCGTCGCCATGGCGACGCAAATCCAGCAACGATCACCGAGGGTGAGGGCGGAAATCCAGCAACGATCACCGGGGAGGTGATCTTGTGCAATCGTTTGTAGCCATGGTAGCCTGCAAACGATTGTAGCCACTCCGGTCTGCTCAGCCCGAGAGGAGTGACGGTGCGATCGACCCCACGCGACATCAACGCCGTCCATGATCCAGCGGCCGCCACGAGCCGCATCCAGATCCGCGGCCTAGGCAAATACTTCGACGAGTTGTGCGTATTCGACGACATCGACCTCGACGTCGGCAGCGCCGAGGTGGTCACCCTCGTCGGGCCCTCGGGTTGCGGCAAGACCACCCTGCTGCGATGTATCGACGGACTCGTGGCGCCGAGTACCGGCGAGGTCCGGATCGACGGCGCGCCGGTGGTCGAGCCTCCGGAAGGTGTCGCCGTCGTCTTCCAGCACTTCGGACTGTTCCCATGGAAGACGGTCTTCCGCAATGTGGCCTACGGGTTGCGGATGGCCGGTGTGTCGAGGCGGGCCATCGCCGAACGGGTCCCCGCGTTCATCGAGCTCGTCGGACTCCGGGGATTCGAGAACTCCTACCCGTACCAGCTGTCCGGGGGGATGCAGCAGCGGGCCGGGCTGGCCCGGGCACTGGCCGTCGAACCAAAAGTTTTGCTCATGGACGAACCGTTCGGCGCGCTGGATGCCCAGACCCGTGAGGTCCTGCAGTTCGAGCTGCTCCGGATCTGGGACACCCGGCCCACGTCGATGGTGTTCGTCACCCACTCCATCGACGAGGCGGTGTTGATGGGTGACCGTGTGGTGGTCCTGAAAGGCCGGCCGAGCACCGTCCATCAGGTCATCGACGTGGACCTGGCCCGGCCTCGGACCCGGGCCACCACCACCGACCCCCGGTTCCACGAGCTACGAGAACAGGTCTGGAACCTCGTCATGAGCACACCCGACGACCACAACAGCGTCGAAAGGTAACGACGATGAGACGACACCCGACCCTTCGATCACACCGAGGCCGATCCGGCCTCGCCCTGCTGGCCACGATCACCCTGACCCTGGCCGCGTGCGGCTCGGACGACGCTCAGGGCTCCGACGACGGCCCGGGCGGAGGTGGTGGTGATGCGGCCCTTGAACCGGTCGGGTCGCTGACGTTCGGCACCATCGGGATCCCGTCCATCTACGCCATGGTGCACACGGCGGTCGCCGACGAGACCGGCCTGTTCGACAAGTACGGCGTCGAGGTCACCTTCCGCTCCATGGAGACCGGGGTCGACGCCGCCCGCGCCGTACAGAGCGGAGACCTCGACCTGGCGTATTCACCCACCGGTCCGGTCGTGACGTTCGCCGGCACCGGGGTCGACGTCTCGGCGATCATGGGAATGGACAACATCGACTGGCTGGTCGGATCGGTCGACCCGGCCGTGCAGTCGTGCGCCGACCTGGCCGGCCAGGACATCGCCGTCGACTCGGTCGGCGGCGCCCGGTACAGCGTGCTGGAGATCGTCCTCGACTCGTGCGGACTCGGCATCGACGACGTGGAGACCCCGTCGTTCCCGGGCCCGTCGGCCATCCAGGCCGTGGCGGCCGGTCAACTCGACAACTCGGTGATCCACATCGACGACCTCTACGTCATCGAGGAGCAGGGCGAGAACCCCATGCACGTGGTGACGATGCTCGCCGACATCGATCCCACCCAGCACTACCTCGTGGTCTGGGCACTCGCCAGCACGGTCGACGCGCAGCGTGCGGAGCTGGTCCGGGCGCTGGCGGCGATGACCGAGGCGATCCGGTACATGCAGGATCCGGCGCACGAGGACGAGGTCGTCGACATCATCACCGGCGCGACCGGTCACAGCGAGGAAGTGTCCAGGGCGGCACTGCGCGACTTCCTGGAGCTCGAGTTCTGGCCGCTCGATCGGCACGGGCTGCCGCAGGAGAAGATCGACGCGACGGTCGCCGAACAGGTCCGGCTCGGCAACATCCCGGATGCGGACGCACCGGAGTACACCTCCATCGTCGACACCACCCTCTGGGACGAGGCCTTCGCTCTGGTCGAGGAACATGGCTGACGGTCACACCGGCGGCGGCGCGACGGCGATCACCAGCGCAGGTGTTGAGCCATGACCACCACCACGCCGACGCTCGGGCCGGCGCCGGCGCCGGCGGCCGCCCGGCCGGTCCGGCGGCGGCGTTCCAGCGCACTGCTCACCTACGGTGCCAGCCTGCTGGCCGGCGCCGCGATCTGGGAGCTCGCCGGCCACCTCATCGACCCGGTCTTCCTCGTACCGTTCACCGACACCGTGCGCCGGCTGGGCGAACTCGTGGCCAGCGGCGAGCTGCCCACCGCCCTCCTAGCGTCGGCGCAGGTATTCGGCGCCGGCCTGATCATCGCCGTGCTGGTCGGGCTGCCGGCGGGATTGCTGCTGGCCCGGGTCCGTTTCCTCCGGGTCGGACTCGAAGACTGGATCACCGGCCTCTACGCGATGCCGATGGTGGCGCTCATCCCGTTCATCCTGGCCATCTTCGGGTTCGGGTTCACCCCCAAGGTGATCGTGGTGTTCCTGTTCGCGGTCTTCCCGGTGATCATCACCGTGTATGAGGGTGCGTCGAGTATCCCAGCCCGGCACATCGAGGTGGCCAGATCCTTCCGGGCCAGGGAGCGGCACCTGTGGCGTGACGTCGTCATCCCATACACCATCCCGTTCGCCATGACCGGGATCCGGCTGGCCATCGCCCGCGCCCTCGTCGGCATGATCGCCGCGGAGTTCTTCCTCGCGGTCAGCGGCCTCGGTGAGCTGATCCTCATCACCTCCCGCCGGTTCGACACCGCCGCGGTCTTCGCCACGATCCTGGTGGTGTGCATTCTGGGCGTGCTCCTGCTGGCCCTCGGGCATGCCCTCGAACGCCGGTTCGCCGCCTGGCGGGGGCCGTCGTGACCGCCGCACCGGCCACCCACGTGGGCTCCGCCGCCGGCCGGCCGGCCCGCACCCGCCGGCCGCGGCTGCCGTACCCGGTGTGGGTCAAAGGTAGTACCGCCCTGGTGATCTTCGCGCTGTGGGAGCTGTTCACACACGTGTTCGCGCCGCATTACGTGGCCCGGCCGACGCGGGTGGCCGCCGTCATCCCCGAGGTCGTGACCAGCTCCGAGTTCCTGGCCGCGTTGTCCGGCACCGTGGTACCCATCGTGCAAGGCATGGTGGTGGCCGTCGTGCTCGGTACCGTCGTCGGCTTGGCCATGGGGCAGGTCCGCTGGATCGACCGCAGCCTCAAGATCTACGTATACGGGCTCTTCGCGCTGCCGATGGTCGCCGTGCTGCCGTTGGTGACGATGTGGTTCGGCTACACCGAGGGGGCGCGGCTGGCGATCATCGTGTTCGCCGCGTTCTTCCCCATGGCGCTGAGCATGTACGACGGCTCCCGGTCGGTGTCGCGCGACTACCTGGAGGTGGCGTCGTCGTTCCGGGCCGGCCGGCTCGCCGTCTGGTTCGGCGTGGTGCTGCCGGCGTCGCTGCCGTACGTACTAGCCGGATTCCGGCTGGCTGCCGGGCGGGCGCTGATCGCGGCAGTGGTCGCCGAGTACCTGATCGGCATCGAAGGCCTCGGCTTCTACATCCTGCTCAACGCGCGCTCGTTCCGGCACAACGAGGCGTTCGTGGCCGTGCTGGCCCTGGCTCTGTTCGGCATCCTCACCCTGTTCCTCGCCCGCTGGGCCACCCGTCGGTGGTGCCCGTGGTACCGCCAAGGTGCAGGGTGAGACGTTGACCGAGCTTCTCGTCATCCTCGTCGCGATGTCGGTCGGGGCGTTCGTCAAAGGCGTGACCGGCACCGGGCTGCCACAGGTCGCCATCCCCACGATGGCGATCTTCCTCGGGGTGGAGCACGCGGTGGTAGTGATGGCCATCCCCGGAGTGGTGACCAACGCGTGGATGCTCTGGACCCACCGGGAACACTGGCATGCCACCAGGGACGTCCCGGTGATGGTGGCCGGGGGTGCGGTGGGGGCACTCGTCGGGACCTTCGGACTGAAGGTGCTGGACCCGCGGTGGCTGTCGCTGGCACTGGGCGGGGTGATCGTTCTCTATCTGGTGATGCGGCTGGTCAACAACGGGTTCGCCATCCCCGCCGGGCTAGCTCGGTACGTAGCTCCACCGGTGGGGCTCGTGGCGGGACTCCTCCAGGGATCGACCGGTATCTCCGGGCCGATGCTGACCATGTACCTGCACGGGTTGCGGTTGGCACGGCAGGTCTTCATCGTCTCGATCGTCACGTTGTTCCTGGTATTCGCCGTGGTCCAGACCGGCACGCTGGTGGCGCTGGGGATGTTCGACGCCGACCGGCTCCGGCAAGGTGTGCTGGCACTGGTCCCGATCATGCTGGTGCTGTGGGCGGCGGCGAGGTACGCCCACCGGATGCGCGAGGACGTGTTCGACCGCTGGGTCCTCGTCCTGCTGGCCGTCTTCGCCGTCGCCCTGATCTATGACGGCGTGACCGGCTGACTAGCCGGCGAGCACGCCGCGGTCAGGGCGCCGACAGGTTATGGGCAGAACACGGTAAGGCACAGACGTGATGGTGGCATCGACGACTACCGCGAAGGGGTCCGATGATCACCTCGGAGACGCTGTCCGCACGCCGCGCCGGGCCACGCCAGTGGCTGGGGCTGGCCGTACTGGCCCTGCCAACGATCCTGATCGCCCTCGACCTGACCGTGCTGTACATGGCGCTGCCCCACCTGGGTGCCGACCTCGGCGCCAGCAACACCCAGATGCTGTGGATCACCGACATCTACGGCTTCATGGTCGCCGGACTCCTCATCACCATGGGGACCCTCGGCGACCGGATCGGGCGGCGCCGGTTGCTGCTGATCGGCGCCACCGCCTTCGGTGCCGCGTCGGTGCTCGCCGCCTACTCCGCCAGCGCGGAGATGCTCATCGTGACCCGGGCGTTGCTCGGCATCGCCGGTGCGACGTTGATGCCGTCGACGCTGTCGCTCATCGGGACCATGTTCAAAGAACCCAAACAGCGTGGTCTCGCCATCGGTATCTGGGGGATGTCTTTCTCGCTGGGCACCGCGATCGGCCCCGCCGTCGGCGGCGCCATGCTGGAGAACTTCTGGTGGGGATCGGTGTTCCTCCTCGGTGTCCCCATCATGGTGATCCTGCTGGTGGCCGGGCCGATGCTGTTGCCCGAATATCATGATCCACACGCGGGGCGGCTCGACCTCGTCAGCGTCGTATTGTCCCTGGGCGCCATCCTGCCCGTCGTCTATGGCGTCAAGGAGATCGCCAAGGACCAAGCTCTCACCGCCGTGCCATCACTGGCCGTGGTGGGCGGCGCCGTCGTCGGCTGGTTGTTCGTCCGTCGGCAGAACACCCTGGCCGACCCGCTGCTCGATCTGCGGATGTTCCGTCGTCGCAGCTTCTCCGGCGCGGTGATCGGACTGTTGATGGCGGCGATCACCATGTCCGCCATCATGCTCTTCTTCACCCAGTACCTGCAGCTCGTCGAGGGTATGTCGCCGCTGCGAGCAGGCCTGTGGTTCCTCCCGATGGCCGGAGCGTTCGTCGTCACCTCGGTCGTCGCTCCGCTCCTCGCCCGGCGGCTGCGCCCGGCCTACGTCATCACCGGTGGCCTGGTCATCGCGGTTGTGGGGCTCGGCCTGCTGACCCAGCTCGAAGCGGAGTCCGGCGTGGTGCTTCTCGTCGTCGGCGCCACCGTCTTCGCCTCCGGTATCGTGCCGCTGCTCGCGCTGGGGACCGACATGGTGGTCAGCGCCGCCCCGCCGGAGAAGACCGGATCCGCCGCCGCGACGTCCGAGACGGGTAGTGAGCTGGGGCTGGCCATGGGGATCGCCACCTTGGGGACGGCCGGCACCTCGATCTACAGCAGCCAGCTGGCCGACACGATCCCCGCAGCGGTTCCGGGCCCGGCCGCGGATATCGCCCGAGACAGCTTCGCCAACGCTTTCGCCGTCGCCGGGGAGTTGCCTTCGGCGCTCGGCACTGAACTCATCACCACCGCCCGGGAGGCCTTCACCACCGGATTCAACGTCATCGCCGCCAGCAGCGCGGTCCTACTGTCCGCCGTCGCGGTCCTCGTCGTCGCCGTGTTGCGCCACGTCCGCCCGCTCGGACGTGAAGCCGACCCATCCGACCAGCAGCACCAACAGCACTAGCCGCGCCAACCACCAACACCACCACCGCCACCAACACCGCCACCAACACCACCAGGAGGAACGACACCATGAACGCCCCCCAGGCCCGGATCGCCATCATCTACTACTCGTCCACCGGCCACGTCCACCGTCTCGCCCAGGGGTTCGCCGACGGTGCCGCCGACGCCGGGGCCGAGGTGCGGCTACGCCGGGTAGCCGAGCTCGCGCCCGATGCCGCCATCGACTCCAACCCGGAGTGGCGCGCCCACCTGGACACCACCTCGGACATCGAGCTGGCTACCCTCGACGACTTGACCTGGGCCAACGGCTACGCCTTCGGCACCCCAACCCGGTTCGGCAACGTCAGCTCCCAGCTCCGGCAGTTCCTCGACACCACCGGCGGGCTCTGGGAGGCTGAGAACCTGGCCAACAAGCCGGCCACGGGCTTCACCAGCAGCCATTTTCCGCACGGTGGTCAGGAGTCGACCCTGCTGTCGCTCTACAAGACGATGTACCACTGGGGCGCGATCATCCTCCCGACCGGCTACGTCAACTACAACGTCGCCGCGGCGGCCGGCGGGAACCCCTATGGCGTCAGCTTCGTGGAGGAACAGGCCGACGACGCCGGGTACCAGAAAGCCGTGCTGGAGGCGGCCCGGCATCAGGGCGAACGGCTCGCCCAGGCCGCCGTTCTGCTCGCTTCGCTGACCAGCCAGCCGGCCACCGTCTAACCCGCCCTCACCCAGTGATCGTTGCCGGATTTCTGCCCTACCACCCGGTGATCGAAGTCAAGTTCGCGTCGTCATAGCGACCCGATACCGGCAACGATCACCGGGGGTGAGGGCAGAAATCCGGCAACGATCACCGGGGGTGGGGAGTGGGGGGTGGGGGTGGGGAGGGGGGAGGGTGAGGGCGGGTGAGGGCGGGTGAGGGCGGGTTAGGGGAGTTCGTTCAGGGGCAGCCGCCCGGCCAAGGTGAACGCTGCGTCGTATTCGTCCTGGCCGAGCGCGGCCCGGACCCGACGAGAGATCCGGTCGACGTCGCCGCTCTCGCCCGGCGGCAACGGCGATCCGGCGGCGGCTCGGGCGGCCGCTGCCGCGCCCAGCAGCCGAGCTGCGTGGGCAGGCTCGTCAACGAGGGCCGACACCCCGGCCAACCCCTCGAGCGCCAGCGCCACGGCCCGTATGTCGCCCGTCTTCCGCGCGGTGGTCAACCCCTCCATGTGCAGCGCCCGGGCGGATCCGGCGTCGCCGCGCTGCTCGGCGACGAAGCCCAGCTCGGCCAGGATCAAAGCGGTGCCGGCGTACAGGCCGGTCTGATGGTGCCAGTCGAGCAGATCGCGGAACCGCCGCTCGGCGAGGTCGAGTTTGCCTTGGCGGCGGGCGCCGAGACCGAGCCCGATCGCGGCGAACGCGGCGGCGGAACTGTCCGACAGCTCCTCCGCCAGCCGGTGTGCCCGCTGGTGGTACTCGTCGGCCTCGGCTAGGTCACCCTTGAGCAGGGAGATCCGGCCGAGGCTGGATAGCTGAATCGACACCGACGGCCACAGCTCCATGTCTTCCGCACTGCGTAGGGCATCTCGGTGCAGCCGGGCCGCGTGTGCGTGGTCACCGGCGATCTCGGCGAGGATGCCGAGCAAGCGGGTCGGGTACAGCCGCCCCCAGCGATCGCCCAGTTCGTCGAACAGCCTCAGGGATTCCTCGCTGTCCCGCCGGACCGCGGCGAGGTCGCCCTCCACCAGTGCGTGTTCCGCGCGGGTGAACAACGCGGCCGCGATACCCCATCGGTCGCCGAGCGCGCGGAAACCCCTCAGCGCCGCGGACACCAGCCGTTCACCCACCGCCAGGTCACCGGACGCTGGCATGGTGAACGCACACAGCCACTGCGCGCGGGCCTGTCCGGCCGGATCGTCCAACTCGTCATAAAGACCAAGCACGGCGGTACCACGCGCCACCGGATCGTCCCGGTAGTCGGTGAAGGCGATACCGGCCAGCCACGTCAGCGCCTCGGCCCGGGCGACGTCGGCGGTTCCGTTGGGGGGTGCCGCCCCGACCGCCAGGGTCAGGCAGCTGCGGGCTTCCTGGTGCCGGCCGCGCAGGAACCAATACCAGGCCAGGGAGTTGACGAGGCGCAACGCCAGCTCCGGGGCGCTCAGATCGACGGCGCTCTCCAGTGCGACGCGCAGGTTGGCGGTCTCGGTGTCCAGGCCGCGCAACGCCGCCCGCTGGCCGTGCCCACGCAGCAGCGGCGCGGCCCGTTCGGCCAGGTCGGTGTAGTAGGTGGCGTGCCGGATCCGGATGGCGTCGATCTCGTCCGCCTCGCCCAACCGTTGCCAGCAGTAGGCCGCCACCGACTCCAGCAGCCGATACCGGCGGGCTGTTCCGTCGTCGGAGACCGCGACCAGCGACCGGTCGACCAGGCGGCGTAGAACATCGGCGACGTCGGCCGCGGCGATGCCATCACCGGCACAGACGTGTTCGGCGGCGTCCAGTGTGCACCCGCCCACCGGCACCGCCAGCCGGCGCAATACCACCCGGTCCGCCGGAGGTAGCAGCTCCCAGCTCCAGTCGATCATCGCGCGGAGGGTCCGTTGTCGTGGCGGTGCCGTGCGGTGTCCGTCGGCCAGCAGGGTGAACCGGTCGTCGAGCCGGGCGGCCAGCTCGTTCACCTCCAGCGCCCGGACCCGCGTCGCGGCCAATTCGATGGCCAATGGAATACCGTCCAGCCGGCGGCAGATCTCCGCCACCGACTCGGCATTGTCAGTGGACAACACGAACCCCGCGGCAGTCGACGCCCGGGTGGTGAAGAGCCGCACCGCACCGGACCGGAAGATGTCGTCGAACGACGCCCCGGTGGCCGGCACCTCCAGCGGCGGCACCGGGAACACCACCTCATCGGGGAGACCCACCGGCTCTTGACTGGTCACGAGGATCCGCATCCGTGGTGCCGCCGTCAGTAGCCGTTCGACGAGGTGCGCGACGGGTTCGATCACATGCTCGCAGTTGTCGAGTACCACGAGCACCTGCCGGGCCCGCAGCGCGGCGATCAACCGGTCGGTGACGTTCGGATGGTCCGCTTCCAGCCGGGTGCCCGCCGCGGAGTCTTCCCGGACGCCGAGTGTCGTGGCCACCGCGGCGGCGATCGCGGCGACCCCGTCCGGGGCGAGGCCCGCGCTGAACTGGGCCGGGTTGGTGGAGGACGCCCGGGGTGTCTGCCGAGCGAGTTCCACGATCCATACGCCGTCGGCGCAACTGTCACCGACCGCGCGAGCCACCTCCACCGCGAGGCGGGTCTTTCCCACCCCGCCCGGGCCGGTGAAGGTGACCAGCCGGTTGGTTTCCAGCTGCTTGCGTGCGTCGGCGATCGTCGCCGCCCGGCCGACCAGTCCGCCGTCGGGCTCCGTCGAGATCGTCACCGGGAGATTGGTGGTGGGTTGCGCCGCTGACATGGCCGGGACGCCCATCGGCGTCAACGCCGGATCCTGACGCAGGATCGCCTGATGCAGAGTGACCAACTCGCTGCCGGGGTCGAGGCCGAGCGCATCGCGCAGGTGGTGGCGATACTCGTCGTAAGCGTCCAGAGCCTCACCCTGGCGCCCCGAACCGTAGAGGGCGCGCAGCTGCGCGGCGCGGAGCCGTTCGCGCAGCGGGTGCTGGGCCACCAGGTCACCCAGCTCACCCACAAGAAGGGTGTGTTCACCCAGCTCCAGCCGGGCCTCGGCGAGACTCTCCAGTGCCACCAGCCGCTGCTCTTCCAGCCGCAGCACCGAACCCCGGGCGAACTCCAGGTCTGCGACCTCCCCGAACGCGGGCCCTCGCCACAGCGCCAGCGCCTCGGTCAACAGGGCCACCCGTCCCTGAGCGTCCGGCCGGCTGTGCGCCTGGGTGAGCATCGCGGTGAATCGTTGCGCGTCGACGGTGTCGGGGGAGACCCGCAGCCGGTATCCCGACGCCGCGGACTCGACGAGATCCCGGGCGCCCGGCTCGGCCGTGTCGAGGGCCCGTCGCAGCTGTGACACCTTCGTGTGCAGGGCGCCGGCCGGATTTCCCGGTAGGTCGTCGTCGGACCAGAGGTCGTCAATCAGTCGGTCAGCCGACACCGGCCGGCCCTCGTGGGCGAGGAGGTCGGCGAGCAGGGCGCGGACCTTGAACCCGGCGATGGTGACCACGGTGCCGTCCGATGGCCACACCACCACAGGGCCGAGCACCCCGAATTTCATGGGCCCACGGTAGCCGGTGCCGGCCGGCTCGTCCGCCCGGCACTGGGCAAGAGGGGCTGGAGCCGTGGCACGCTGAGGTGTAGTGCATGGCACGCTGAGGTGTCGTCAACGTGGGTCTTTTGTCCGGTTTGTGGAGCGCTTCAGCGTGCCACGCTACTCATCGAGATCCCGGGGGGTCAGGAGGCGGCGAGCGTTGTCGCGCCGGATCAAGTCATGCTGGGCCGACGTGAGAGCGGGCACCGCGGCCAGGGTGCCGGCAGGGTCGTCGTCGCCCATCGCGAAGGGGTAGTCGGTGCCCACGAGCACCCGGTCCGCGCCGACCTGGTCTAGCAGGGCACGGAGCGCGGTCGGGGAGTGGAGCACGGTGTCGTAGCTGAACCGGCGGATGAGTTCGGCCGGTGAGGTGTCCAGCCGGGCCCCCCAACGCTGCCCGTAGGTGGCGAACCCGTGCTCGAGACGGCCGGCCTGATAGGGCAGGAAGCCGCCGCCGTGGACCAGGCAGATGCGCAGGTCGGGGAACCGGTCGAGCACGCCGCCGAACATCAGCCGGGCCGCGGCCAGGGTGGTCTGGGCCGGGTTGGCCACGAGGTTGCCGAGAAAATACGGCTCGTGGTGGCTCGTACCCGACATGGGGTGGATCAGTACGAGGCAGCGGAGGTGGTTCGCCGCGGCCCAGAACGGTTCCAGATCCGGATCGTCCACCTGTCCACCCGGTCGGCTGGTGCCGATCTCGACACCGGCCATACCGAGATGCTCGACGGCGTAGGTGAGCTCGCGCGCGGCCAGATCGCCGGACTGGAGGGGTACGGTGGCCAGCGCCCGCAGCCGATCTGGGGCCTGAGCGGCGGTGCTGGCCATGAGTTCGTTGAACAACCGGCTGTAGCGGGCGCCGGCCTCGGCCGGCAGCGAGTACGCGGTCAGGCCGATGAACGGCGACACCACCTGAACGTCGACGCCACCTCGGTCCATCGCGGCGAGTCTGGCCGGTAGGTCGCTCAGCAGTGGGTCCAGGGGTGCGGAGGGTGGTCCGTCGGCGACCCGGACCTGGGTGCCGCGGTCGGTGTCGACGATCTCGACGCCGAGCGACGGGCCGTCGCGGCGCAGGGTGTGGATCAGTCCGTCCGGGATGGCGTGGGCATGGACGTCGAACACTACGCCTCCTCGTCGTCGCCACTGACGTCAATCGTTTGTTGTGATGTGGCTTCGTATCTTACGGCCATACTAGCTGCCTTGCTACAATCGTTTGCTGTCAGATGACGGTCCTCGAAACCCTAGGAGGACGCCGTGGCGCGGATCAGCTATCCCTCCACCGAGCGCCTGCACGCCCCCGACATCGCCCACCACCTGGAGCTGGCCCGTACCCGCGGGGCGCCCCGCCCGGAAAGCCAGGCGGTCCGGGCTCACGTCCCGGCCATCCTCGACACCTTCTCCGCGACGTGGGAAGCCGCGTTCTACGGTGGAGAACTCGACCACCGCGTCAAAGAGCTGGCCCGAATGTACGTGGCCAAAACCGTCGAATGTGCCTACTGCAGTGGCCAACGCAGCGAGCTGGCCCGCGACCAAGGTTTGGGGGAGCAGGAGCTGGACGACTTGCTCCGCTACGAGTCGTCGACGCGGCTCAGCGACCGAGAGAAAGCCGCCCTCGCCTACACCGACGCCATCGTGTGGGATCAGACCATGGCCGACGACACCCTCTGGCAGCGTCTACACCAGCACTTCACCGAGGCGGAGCTGGTGGAGCTGGGGTACTTCGTCGCGCTCACCTCCGGCCAGCAGCGCTGGATCCGCACCCTGGGCCTCGAACATCTGGAGGTCCTGGCCGACACCCAGGCCGGCCTGGTGGACTGATCCGGTGGCACCCGAGGGCAGCTCCGGCACGGCGCTGACGGTCAACGGCACACCGGTGCACACGAGCGTGGATCCCGAGACGCCGCTGTTGTACCTGCTCCGCAACGATCTCGGCCTGAAAGGCACCAGGTTCGGCTGTGGCCAGGGACTCTGCGGGGCCTGTGTGGTTCTCGTCGACGGGCATCCCACACCGTCGTGTGACCTTCCGCTGTGGGCGGCCGCCGGGCGCGACGTGGTCACCGTTGAAGGCTTGGCGTCGGAGGGGTGCCCCAACCGGGTGCAGCGGGCCGTGCTCGACGAACAAGCCGGGCAGTGCGGGTACTGCCTCAGCGGCATCGTCGTCGCCGCCACCGCGCTGCTGCGCGACACCCCGGAGCCGACCGCCGACGACGTCCGGACCGCCCTCGAACGCCACCTGTGCCGGTGCGGGACCCACCACCGGATCGTGCGCGCGGTGCTGGCCGCTGCCACCGGACCAGGGCAACGACATGACGACGGCTGACCCGGCACGATCCGCCGCCGACACCCTGCCGCCCAGCCTCGCGGCCAACCCCCGGCTGTCCACCTGGCTCGATCTCAGCGACACCGGGCACGTCCTGGTGCGGGTCGGCAAGGTGGAGCTGGGGCAGGGCATCTGGACGGCGCTCACCCAGGCGGCAGCCGAGGAGTTGGGTGTCGACGACTCACGCGTCGTCGTCCAACCGGTCAGCACCGCCGCGGGCCCGGCCGAAGGGCTCACCGCGGGCAGCCTGTCGGTGGCCCGGTCGGTGGCGGCACTACGTCAGGTGTGTGCCGAAGTGCGGGCGCTGCTCATCGAGGTGGCCGCCGCCCGGCTCGACGCCGACCCCGCCGCGCTCGTCGTCCGGGACGGTGTGGTCGGGACGGCGGCCGGGGACAGCGCGGTCAGTTACTGGGATCTCGACGCCGACGTCCTCGACCGGGACGCCCGTGGCCCGTCGTGGGTGCGGCCCGCACCGGCGCCGGCGGATCCACCCAACCCGCCACGTGTCGACCTGCCGGACAAGGTGCTCGGGCGGCCCCGGTTCCTCCATGACCTCCACCTCCCCGGACAGGTGTGGGGCCGGGTGGTCCGCCCGCCGGTCCGCGCAGCGCACCTGAGCACCGTCGACACGTCGCTTGTTGGTGCCCACGTCATCGCCACGGTCCGGCAGGGAGATTTCTTAGGGGTGGTGGCCGAGCGGGAGGAGGTGGCCATCCGGGCGGCCGCGGCACTGGCCGACACCGCCCAGTGGGAGCTGCCACCGAACCCGGCCGGAACCGGGGATCCAGCGCAGCCGCGGCGGTCTGCCCCAGCCGACCGGATCGACGTGGTGAACATCTGCGATGCCACGGCCGCGGTGGGTGTGGTGACCACCGTCCGCGCCACCTATACCCGCCCGTTCCTGGCCCACGCCGCGATCGGGCCGAGCTGTGCGATCGCCCGGTGGGCGGGATCTCAACTCACCGTGTGGAGCCATAGCCAGGGGGTATATCCGCTGCGGGCGGCGCTGGCGGTGGTGTTCGGAGTGCCGGAACAGGACGTCGTCGTGCACCACGTCGAGGCCGCGGGCAGTTATGGACACAACGGTGCCGACGACGCCGCCTTCGATGCCGCGCTGCTGGCGCGGGCCGTCCCCGGCCGCCCGGTCCAGGTGGTGTGGAGCCGGGCCGACGAACTGGGCTCGGGGCCACTCGGCCCCGCCATGGCCGTGGATGTGGAAGCCGGCCTGGACGCGCGCGGGCACGTCGCCACCTGGTCCGTGGACGTATGGAGCCAGGGTCACGTCGCCCGCCCCGGATACGGCGGGTCGCACGGGCTGCTCGGGGCCGCCCACCGCGACCGGCAGGTGTTGCCGCCGTCGGTGGATCCACCGTTGGCGGCCGGTGGCGGCTCCGTGCGCAACGCCGATCCCGGTTACGACTTCCCGGCGCGGCGGGTGACCGGTCACCGGGTGGTGGATACGCGGGTGCGGACGTCGTCCCTACGGGCGCTCGGTGCGTTCACCAACGTGTTCGCCATCGAATCGTTGATGGACGAGCTGTCCAGGCGGATCGGTGCGGATCCCCTGGAGTACCGGCTCGCCCACCTGAGCGACCCGCGGGCGCGGGCGGTGCTCGAGCGCGCCGCCGAGCTGGCCGGGTGGCGGCGCGAGCAGGGTGGGCGCGACCAGGCTGCGGCCGACGCCGGCCGGGGCATCGCCTGGGCCCGCTACAAGGGCACGTCTGGGTACTGTGCCGTCGTCGCCGATGTCGAGGCGGTGCATGAGATCCGGGTGACCCGGCTGGTCATCGCGGCCGACGTGGGCCGGATAGTGAGTCTCGACGGGGTGGTCAACCAGCTTGAGGGTGGGGCGATCCAGGCGGCCAGTTGGACGTTGCTGGAACAGGCCCGCCTCGACGGGCACCGGGTCACCAGCACCGACTGGGAGACGTATCCGATCCTGCGGTTCCGTGCCGTTCCCGACGTGCACGTCGAGGTGATCAACCGGCCGGACGAGCCAAGCGTCGGGGCCGGCGAGATCGCCCACGGGCCGACAGCGGCGGCCATCGCCAATGCCGTCCGCGACGCGTTGGGGGTGGACGTCCGCGACCTTCCTCTGACGCCGGAGCGGATCGTCGCCGCCCTGGAAACGTGATGCGCGAGGAGATCGGCCCCCGGGACCGGCAACTCAGCACCGGGGATTGGGGGCGGGCTGCGTGGGGCGCGGGCTACGTGGCGTGGGCTGCGTGGCGTGGGCTGCGTGGCGTGGGCTGCGTGGGGCGCGGCTACGTGGCGCGGGTGCGGGGCGCCGGGGGTGCCGTGGAGGCTCGGACGACGAGGGACAACGGCAGCAACACCGACCGCGCATGCCGCTGCGGCTGGTTCAGCCCTTCGAGTAGCAGCCGGGCGGCCTCGGCGCCGATGTCGTAATGCGGGATCCGCACCGTGGTGAGCGGGGGGTGCAGCTTGTCCATGAAGCGGGTGTCGTTGAATCCGACGACACTGACGTCGGCGGGGCAGCTCAGGCCCCGCTCCTCGAGGGCGTCGTAGCAGCCGACCGCGAGGAGGTCGTTGCCGGCCAGCACCGCGGTGAACTCGACGTCGTCGTCCAGCAGCCGCTGAACGGCCTTGGCCCCGGCGTCTTCGGTGAAGGACTCGCACTCGACGACGAGCTCCGGGGCGTCGGGGAGGCCGTGATCGTGCAGCGCGTACCGGAACGCGCGCAGCCGTTGATATCCGGTGGAGAGTGACTGGGGTCCGGCCAGGTGGACGATGCGACGATGCCCCAACTCGACGAGGTGCCGCATGGCCAGGGCCACCCCGGAGGCGTCGTCGGGTGTGACCGACGGGATGTCGGCGCGTTCGGTGCGGCGGTTGACCAGCAGCACGGGTACGTTCTCGGCGGCCAGCTCGTCGATCAGCGGATGGTTGAGGCGGGCGGTGGCCAGGACGTAGCCGTCGACGTTGCGGGCGCGCAGCGACTCGATGGCGGCGGCCTCGCGTTGTTCGTCGTTGTCGGTGTTGACCACCCAGACGCCGTAACCCGCGGTGCCGAGGACGTCTTCCAGGCCGCGAACGATGGGTGGGAACAGCGGATTGGTGAGGTCCGGGATGACCAGCCCGACCGTGGCCGAACGGGCGGTTTTGAGGGTGCGGGCGAACGGGTTGGGGCGGTATCCGAGCGATCGTGCCGTGCGCAGGACCCGCTGGGCGGTGTCGGCGTTGACGAGTTGTCGCGTCTGCGGGTTCAGTGCTCGCGAGACAGTGGCCGGGTGGACACCGGCCGCCTGGGCGACATCACGCAGCGTGGGTCGGTTCATGACATCAGCTTAACCCGCCTGAACGGTGTGTGGCTGCGTTCGTTTGTTACCGCCTTTAGCTTTGTTGTCCTCACGTAACAGGACGTCTGAATACAATCGTTTGTAGTCTTGGTGGTTGAACTGGTCCCGGAGAGGGGGCGTCGACTGTGTGCATTGAGAGATCCTTGCTGTCATCCGTGGCAGAGTTGGCATTCTACTGTAGAAAAGGTAAGTTATAGTCTGAAATCTAAACTGATTCCCTTGAAGTCAGCGTCAACCCCGACGGAATCAGTATCTCGAGCGATTGTGAGCGAGGAGGTTCGGGTATGAGTGTCCACGGCGGCAATGTCGACGTGTTGCTCGACGACATCGCCAAGATGATCATCGAGCAACTCCAGCAGGACGGACGGAAGTCGTACGCCGCCATCGGGCGCGAAGTCGGACTGTCGGAGGCTGCCGTTCGCCAACGTGTGCAGCGCCTCCTGGAGGCCGGCATCATGCAGATCGTCGCGGTGACGGACCCCTTGCAGCTGGGCTTCAACCGGCAGGCCATGATCGGAATCACTGTCGACGGTGAAATCGAGCCGGTGTCCGACCGCCTCGCCGAGATGAGCGAGGTCTCCTACTGCGTCATGACCGCCGGTTCGTTCGACGTGCTCGCCGAGATCGTATGTGAGAACGACGATCATCTACTAGAGATCATCAGCAAGCGGATCCGCGCCATCCCCGGGGTTCGTGGCACGGAGAGCTTCGTCTATTTGCGGCTGAGGAAACAGACCTACGCTTGGGGGACCCGATGACGGACCCGAACGACGCACATGCCATGTCTCGCACGGCCCACACCAACCTGTGGATGCACTTCACCCGGATGTCAGCATATGAGCAGAGCGAGGTGCCGGTCATCGTTCGTGGTGAGGGTCCGTATGTGTGGGACGCTCATGGTCGTCGCTATCTCGATGGCCTGTCGGGGCTGTACGTCGTGCAAGTGGGGCACGGCCGGGCTGAACTCGCGGAGGCCGCCGCCAGCCAGGCCGCGCAGCTCGCCTACTTCCCCATCTGGTCATATGCCCACCCACGGGCGGTCGAACTCGCCGAGCGGCTCGCCGGATTGGCGCCGGGTGATCTCAACAAGGTGTTCTTCACCACCGGCGGCAGCGAAGCGGTCGAATCGGCGTGGAAGCTCGCCAAGCAGTACTTCAAGCTCACTGGGCGGCCGACGAAACACAAGGTGATCAGCCGAGCCATCGCGTACCACGGCACCACGCACGGCGCCCTGTCGCTGACCGGCCTGCCGGAGCTCAAGTCGGCATATGAACCTCTCGTTCCCAGTTCGATCCGGGTGCCGAACACCAATCCTTATCGGCAGCCCGAACACATCGACGATCCCGTGGCCTTCGGTCGATGGGCAGCTGACCGCATCGCGGAGGCGATCGAGTTCGAGGGCCCGGAAACGGTGGCCGCGGTCTTCCTGGAGCCAGTGCAGAACGCCGGTGGTTGTTTTCCGCCACCACCGGGCTATTTCGAGCGGGTGCGAGAAATTTGTGATGAGTACGATGTGCTCCTGGTGTCGGATGAAGTGATCTGCGCGTTCGGCCGGCTGGGTGGGTACTTCGGTGCCGACGTCTACGGGTACGTACCCGACATCATCACTTGCGCGAAGGGGATCACCTCCGGTTACGCACCGCTCGGGGCGATGATCGCCAGCGACCGGGTATTCGAGCCGTTCTCCCGAGGGCACGCCAGCTTCGGGCACGGCTACACCTGGGGCGGGCATCCGGTGTCGGCCGCGGTTGCGCTGGCCAACCTGGACATCATCGACCGAGAGAAGCTCAACCAGCACGTCACCGACAATTCCCCTCGGTTCCGCGCGACCCTTGCCAAGCTGCTCGACCTGCCGATCGTCGGCGATGTTCGGGGAGACGGCTACTTCTTCGGAATCGAGCTGGTCAAAGACAAGGCGACCAAACAATCGTTCAACCAGGAGGAGTCGGAGAGTCTGCTACGCGGATTCCTCTCGAAGGCCCTCTTCGACGCTGGCCTGTACTGCCGGGCCGACGACCGGGGCGATCCGGTTATCCAGCTTGCTCCACCGTTGGTCTGCGATCAGCAGCAGTTCGACGAAATGGAGGTGATCCTCCGGTCGGTCCTGACCGAGGCCGGATCTCGGATCTAGCGCGGCGGGCCGCAGTTGACGGCCTCCTAGATAACTGTTATCTATAGATAACCGTTATCCAGGAGGCGAGATGCAGCAAGAAGTGGTGCTGGCCATGCTGGCGAAGGAGCCCTCACACGGCTACGAGTTGCGCGCGCGGCTACGACACGCGCTGGGTCCCGTCGGTGAAGCCATGAACGCCGGCCAGATCTACGTTGTGTTGACCCGGCTGGAGAAGGCGGGCCTCGTGGTGTGCGAGCGGTCGACCGCGGGGGGTGATTCACCAGATCGCAAGACCTACCTGCTCACATCGGCTGGCCAGGAGCGGGTGGCCGAGTGGTTCGCCGACGTCGGCTGGCCGAAGCCGGGCCTCGCGGAGTTTCACCTCAAATTGGTCGCGGCCGCTGCCGCTGGACTGGCGGACCCGCTCACCATCGTGGACACGCAGCGGCGTGAGCTGCTGCGCCGGCTGCGTGATGCGCAACGGGCCGCGATGAACGAACCGGATCACTCGGACGCCGCATTGCTGCTGGAAGGCATCGTGCTTCGGCTCCAGGCGGATCTGCGCTGGCTGGAAGCGTGCGACCAGAGGTGGACGATCCGTCGGGGTACATCATGAGTGACCCCAGCACCGAACCCGTCCTGCGCGCCGTCGGGCTGTGTAAGAAATACGGGACCGGAGACGGACTGGTTCGCGCCGTCGACGGGGTGGATCTCGACGTCGCCACCGGAGAGACCGTGGCGGTGATGGGACCCAGCGGCTGCGGAAAGTCCACACTGCTGCATCTGCTGGGCGGACTGGACCGGCCCTCAGCCGGCGAGGCCTGGCTGGCCGGCCGCCGCATCGATCGACTGGGGGAGCGGGCGCTGGCTCGGATGCGCCGCACCGGTGTCGGCTTCGTCTTCCAGGCATTTCACCTGATGAAGGAGCTGACCGTCGTCGAGAACGTCGAACTGCCTGCGCTGCTGGATGGACGCTCACCACGAACGGCGCGGACGCGGGCGGCGGAGTTGCTGGACCGGGTCGGACTCGCCGATCGTGCCCGTTTTCTGCCGTCGGCACTGTCAGGTGGTCAACGCCAGCGCGTCGCCGTGGCACGAGCGTTGAGCAACGAACCACTCGTCGTGCTCGCCGACGAGCCGACCGGCAATCTCGACAGCGCCGCCACGGCCGACGTGCTCCGGCTCTTCGAGGACCTGCACGAATCCGGCCAGACCCTCGTCATCGTCACCCACGACGAACGGATCGCGGCCACGGCAGACCGGCTGATCTCGATGCGGGACGGCGCCTTCGTCGACGAGACCAGGCTCACCGGCGGCACCACGGGGAACCTTGGTGCGCTGGCCGGACTGGACGGCTGACCTCATGGGCCGACTGCTGTTCGTGACTCGCCTGGCCGCCCGGGATCTGCGCCGGCGCCCCGCCGAGGCCGCCCTGCTGCTGCTCGCCATCGTGGCGGCCACCGCGACGCTGACGCTCGGGCTGTTGATCCACGGGGTGGCGAGCGATCCATACCAGAACACGCGGCACGCCACGGCCGGGCCCGACGTGGTGGCCAGCGCGGCACCTCCCTCGGTGGCCGGTGAACCCTTCGCGGAGCCGGCTGGCCGTCCGGCCGACCGAGCCGCGCTCGAGGTATTGGCCGGACTCCCCGAGGTGGCCGCCCACAGCGGTCCATTCCCGGCCGCGGCGGCGACTCTCGACGCCGGCGGCCAGCGCGTGGACGTCCAGGCCATCGGCCGCGACGTAGCGGTGGCGGAGGTCGACCAGCCAAGGGTGACCGACGGCACCTGGGTTGCCGACGGCGAGGTGGTCGTCGAGGCCGCCCTTGCCGACGCCCTGGGGGTTCGCGTCGGTGATCAGGTCACGGTGAACGGACAGGCGTTCGGCATCGCCGGAATCGCGGTCACCGCAGCTACGCCGCCGTACCCGATTGCGTCGGCATGTATCGTGCCCTGCCTCTTCGGCGACCCGCCGCCCGGCGTCGAACCTCCCGACGGGATGCTGCGCGACCCCGGGTTGATCTGGCTGACCACGGCCGACGCGCGGGGCGTCGCCGAATCAGCCGACGCGTTGTCCTACGTCACGTATCTGAAGCTGACCAACCCGGCCGATGCTCAAGCCTTCGCCGACACCCACATGCTGGACAGTCTGGGAGCACCGCTGCTCGTGCCGTGGCAGCAGATCGTCGACCAGGTCACCCACCTGGAACGGAACACCGAGCGCACGCTGATCACGGGTGCCTGGCTGCTTGCCGCCCTCGCGCTGGCGAGCATCGCGGTGCTCGTGGGTGGCCGGATGGCCGACCAGATCCGCCGGGTCGGGTTGCTCAAGGCGGTCGGGGGCACTCCCGCCCTGGTGGCCACGGTGCTGCTCGCGGAGTATGTGGGCGTGGCGCTCATTGCGTCCGCTGCCGGGCTGACCGCCGGATGGCTGGCCGCCCCGTTGCTCACCGATCCGACCGCGGGCCTCATCGGCGGCGGGGTGGAGCCCGCAATGACCGTGCCGATCGTCGCCTCGGTTACGGCGGTAGCCCTGGCGGTGGCGGTGGTGGCAACCTGTGTCCCGGCGGTTCGGGCGGCCCGGATGAGCACCGTGAGTGCACTGGCCGACGCCGCCCGCCTGCCGCGGCGCAGTGCACGCCTGATTGCGGTCTCGTCGCGGCTGCCGGCTTCGCTGCTGGTCGCGTCGCGAATAGCCGCGCGTCGGCCGCGCCGCGTCGTGCTCGGCGTGGTCAGCATGACCGTCACGGCCAGCGGGATCGTCGCCGCTCTCGCGGCCAATGCCCAGCTCAACGCCCAACGAGGCGGCGCCGCGGTCGACCTCCAATCGGACCGGCTCGGCCGGGTGCTGCTGGTGCTCACCGTCATGCTGATCATCCTGGCCGCGGTCAACACGATCTTCGTCACGTGGGCGACAGTGCTCGACGTCCGGCATACGTCGGCGCTTCTCCGGGCACTCGGGGTGACTCCGCGACAGGTGAGCGTCGGACTCTCCGCGGCGCAGGTGTTTCCGGCCGCGGCCGGTGCCACGTTGGGTATTCCGGGCGGTCTCGCGCTGTATGTCGCTGTGGATCCGGACGAGACGCTCGTGCCGCCGTTGTGGCAGCTGCTGGCCGTTGTGCCCGCAACTGTCCTCGTCGTCGCGGTGTTTACGGCGATTCCGGCCAGGATCGGAGCCGCGCGGCCGGTCGCTCCAACCCTGCGGGCCGAACGGGCCTGATGCTGGACGACGGGCTGGTTGTAGGTCAGTGGGCCGAGCTGAGGATGCCGCGGGGTGCCGAATGTAGCCGCTCGACACCGGTGCTGGTCACGTGGACGAGTTCGCCGGTCTGGACGCCTGCCTGACCGTCGGCTGTGACGACGTTGGGTTGGACGACCACCGTCATGCCAGCTGCGAACCCCACGTGGGAGCCTTGGTGGTGTGGCTGGCTACGTGACCCGAGGATCGGTGGAAGGTAACCACCTCCGTAGCCGTGGACGAGATCGTCGCAGATGGTCAGGCCGGCGGCTTCGATCGACGAAGCGGCTTCGATGACCTCCTCGGCGGTGGTGCCATCCCGGAGGACCGCGCAGATGCGCTCGAAGGTCACCTGAGCCACCTCGTGCATCTCCGCGTACTGCGCCGTGGGTTCGGAGTCAACCGTGATGGTGCGTAATACCTGGCCGGCATACCCCTGGTAGTCGGCGCTGATCTCGGTGACGACGACGTCGCCGCGTTCGAGCCGGCGCTTCGATGGTCGCTGAGCGGGCACACACCGGCTCGGTCTCGACATCGGTGTAGACATCAGGTAGTGGATATGGGTCCCGCCACCGTTGGGCACGTAGGCGCGCTCGATGGAGTTGATCAGCTCTCGCTCGCTGACACCGGGGTGGGCTGCATCGATCAGGCCGGCCAGGCCAGCGTCGCTCAGCTCCGCGCCTCGGCTGAGGAACCGGATCTCCTCGGCCGATTTGATCAGCCGGGCGTCGACGTACGCCGCATCCAGGCTGGTCACCTCGTATCCCGCCGCCACCAGAATCCGGTAGGACGTATAGGACAGTGGGCCGATGACGCCGACCCGGCGGCCGGCACGACGACGCTCGAGTTCGTCGACGGCCGATTGAACCGTGCATGACCCTCCCCACCGGACCTCGGCCCGGTCGACCATCGAACTCGCCTGCGGGACGTGATTGCGAAACTGGACGAACAGCACTGGTTCGTCGTCGGTGCTCCACACCACAAGTGCTTCGCGGGTCACCGGCCAGCCAGTCAACCAGGGCACGGAGGTCCCGCTTCGGTCGGCGCCGTAGAGCAGCACGTGTGCGACGTCGTGCGCCTCGGCGATCTCGCGCAACACACGTGCCCGTCGTTGCCATTCCGCATCAGTGAACCGCAGGTCGGTGTCAATCATCGGAACCCTCCAGGAAGATGGCCGCAATCGTTTGCACACGGTACTCCGGCAGAACCTTGGGTGTAAACATCAACCACAAGAGCAGTGTGGTGCACTCATCGGCCCAAGTCGGGGTGCTGGTCGTGGCGGCTCCTGCCAGCGAAATCATCGACTATTCTTCATTCGGCAACGGAATCCGTAGCAAAATCAGCGATCGAAGAAGTATTGACGCGACAGCAAACGTTTGCGATGATTCCTAGCGCCAGCCAGAGCTGGCTCGACCGATCCGACGTGATCGATCCACTGATGTGGAAGGACATGTGTTGTCCGGCTGACCAGGGAGTGGGCGATGAAGACACAACCGACAGGTTCGAAGCGAGGACACCCGCCCGGAGCCCGGGCGCGTAAGCTCATGGCAGCGTTGTTGTTGCCCATCGTGGCCGCATGCGGCGGTGGATCCGAGTCGGACACCAGCGACGATGCCGCACCGGAAGCTGGTGATCCGATCACCCTCGGGCACCCCGGACAGTTGAATCCGATCTGGGTGGCGACGCTCGCGTACGTCGCCGAGGAGTTCGGCTTCTACGCCCGGTGGGATCTGGACGTCGAGTTCCGGCCACTCGTGTCGGGGGGAGACAACGTCCAGGCGGCGCATACCGGCGAGATCGATGTCGGGTTCACCGGGACCGACCCGTTCCTCGGTGGCGTAGTGCAGGGCATCAAGGTGACGGGTATCGCGGGACTCGACCAGATCGACTGGATCCTGGTGACCAGAGACCCGCAGGTGCAATCGTGCGAGGACATGACCGGTCGTAGCTCCGGCGCCATGGCGCCAGGGGACACCCGGCATCTGGTGTTGGACCTGATCCTGGACAGCTGCGGTGTCGACATCGCCGACGTCAACACCGTCGACACTGGTGCCGGCGGTGACCATGTCGCGCCCTTGGTGGCCGGTGTCCTGGACACACATGTCCTCCACATCGACGAACTCGCCGAACTTCGGCATCTGACCGACGACGATTGGCGGATTCTTCGCAGACTCAGCGATGCGGTCAGCGTGCACTACGTGACGGTCGTGGCCAGCAACGACGTACTCGAGAAGCGGCCCGAGGTCATCGTCCGGCTGTTGGCCGCGCATATCGAGACGATTCGATTCATGCATGACCCCGACAACTTCGACGATCTCGTTCCCTTTCTGGCGGAGATAGTCGAACAAGATGATCCCGACGTGGTAGCGGAGATCTTGCGCGAATACCTCGAGATGGACTGGTGGCAGCTCGACGACATCGGTCTAGATCGCTCGGTGATCGAATCATCGATTCAAACCCAGCTCGACCTCGGGAACATACCGAGCGCATTCGACTATGACGACGCCTTCGACACGCGTTATTGGGATGAAGCGTTCGAGATGGTGGAGCAGCGCTCCTGACACCGGCCGGTCGCTGACGCCGGCCCCTGAATGGTCTGTATCGGCGCAGGATTGAAAGGTGATCACGTGGGTACGTCAGCCACAGTCGAAGTTCAGCGGAACACAATGCCACCCGTGCTCGGCCGCCATACTTGGTTCGACCGTCATCGATCGCGGGTCATTACGCTGGTAAGTCTGGCGGTAGGTGCGATTCTCTGGGAGATCATCGGTCGCTTCTTCTTGGACCCGATCTTCTTCGCGTCTTTCTCCGAGACCGCCGGCGCCTTGATTCACATCGTCCAGAATGGCGATCTGGCTACCGGACTGCTCGAATCCTTGCAGCTCTTCGCCGCGGGGTTCGCGCTTGGAACAGCTCTTGGGTTGATCGTCGGGGTCGCGGTCGGCCGGATCGAAATTCTTCGGCTGGGGTTGGAGGACTACATCACCTTCCTCTACATCATGCCGAACATCGTTCTTATCCCGTTCATCTTGGCGGTCATCGGTTTCGGATTCTGGCCGAAGACGCTCGTAGTGGTGCTCTTCGTCTTCTTTCCCGTCTGTTTCAACGTCATCGAGGGGGTTCGGGCGATCAGCCGCCGCCTGGTGGAGGTAGCCCGGTCGTTTGGTGCCAACGAATGGGGCGTGTGGAAAGACGTCGTGATCCCGGCCACCGTTCCCTACGCCATGACGGGGATCCGGCAAGGTATCGCGCGCGGCCTGGTCGGCATGATCGGCGCCGAGTTCTTGCTCGACTCGTCGGGGTTGGGGCAGTTGCTCTTGATCTACGCGCGCCGCTATCAGATGGACAATCTGCTGGCGGCGGTGGTCGTGGTGGTGACCATCGGCCTGGTTGCGATGGCTGGCGGTCGCGTCCTGGAAACGCGGTTCAGTCGGTGGCGGTCATGAGTGGCGACGGTGAGCGCGCCCCGCGGTCGGAGCCGACCTGGAGAGGATGGTGCTGGGATGGCTGATCTGACGGATACCCACCCCGATCGCGCGGCCCCCGGGGATCCGGGGCCAACGCCGCGGTCATCCCCGGAAGCCAAGGCGGCTCGGGCCATCGGGCGTATGTGGCGCTCGAAGTCAGTGCGGACCAGGCTGGGCACTTTTGTGGTCATCATGACCGCCTGGCAGGCCGGGGTCATGATGTTCGGCCGTGACTACATGGCGACGCCGCTAGGGATTCTGGCGGTGGCCCCCGAGATGCTGACAACAGACGCTCAACTCTGGAACAACACCCGCATGACACTGGTGGACGTTGCCATCGGCTTGGGGTTGGGCGGGGCGGCGGCGCTGCTGGTCGGCATCGCGCTGGGCCAGGCCAAGACCCTCGAAGCAGCGCTCGGCCCGTACATCAATGGCCTGTATGCCACACCCATGCTGGCCATTCTCCCCATCTTCACGTTGTGGTTCGGGTTTTCCGAGCAGACCCGGATCGCGTTGGTCATCTTCTCGGCATTTCCCCCGCTGGCCATCGGCGCCTGGGACGGGAGCCGAGCCGTCTCCAAGAGATACCTGGAGATCGCGGACTCATTCGGTGCTCAGCGCCGCCATGTCTGGCTCGGCATCGCGGTCCCGGCGTCATTGCCCTACCTCGTCGCGGGATTTCGATTGGCCTCAGGGCGAGCGTTGACCGCCGCGGTGGTCGTCGAATTTCTCACGGCGGTGGATGGGCTTGGCATTTATGCCATGACGCTCACGACGACCTTCAGGCATGACGAGGCCGTCGTCGCGATCGCGATCCTGTCCATCGTGGGGGTATTGCTCACGGTGGGCGTACAGAAGACAATCGAAAAATTCTTGCCCTGGTACGGCAACATGTGACGGCTCTTACCATTGACGAAATGGGGTTCATCGGTGATGGCGACCATCAACGACACTGAAAAAGCAGACGCGCCGCGCATAGTGTTGTCCGGCGTAGGAAAGTGGTTCGACGATCTTTGTGTCTTTCAAGGAGTCGACCTCGATGTCGGCAAGAACGAGATCATCTCCATCGTAGGGCCATCGGGGTGCGGAAAGACATCGTTGTTGCGTTGTCTCAACGGCTTGCTGAAACCCGATCAGGGTCAGGTCTTGGTCGACGGTGAACCCGTGCTCGGTCCGCGGAAGAGCATCGCGATGGTGTTCCAGGACTTCGGCCTATTCCCGTGGAAGACGGTACTGGGCAACGTCGGCTACGGTCTGAAGGTCAGAGGTGTACCGAAGAGCGAGATCCGCGATGTCGCACAACATTTCATCAAACTCGTCGGTCTTGAGGGCCGCGAACATGCCTACCCCTTCCAGTTGTCCGGAGGTATGCAACAACGCGCCGGTCTGGCCCGGGCGTTGACGGTTAACCCGAACGTACTTCTGATGGACGAGCCCTTCGGTTCGCTGGATGCGCAGACCCGTGAGCTGTTGCAGTTCGAGTTGCTCAACATCTGGTCGGAGAATCCCACGACGATGGTGTTCGTCACCCATGCCATCGAGGAAGCGGTCCTGCTGGGGGATCGGGTGGTGGTCATGATGGGCCGGCCCAGTTCCATCCGGACGATCGTGGATGTGCCGTTGCCGCGGCCACGGGACCCCAGCACGATCGCCTCCGCCGAGTTCCAGCAGATCCGCCACTACGTCTGGGAGCTGGTTATGGGGGTGGAGCGCGGTCGGTCGGACGGCGCAGCACACGTCGGGTAAATCCGGCGGCGCAGCACCCGTCGGGTAAAAAGCACCGGTGTGCGGACTCTCGTCCGCACACCGGTGTTTTGTGTCATCACACGTGCACGAGCTTCAGGGGGTATTCGTGCAACGACTCCAGGCCGTCCGCGGTGACCCTGCACAGATGGCCGGTCTGAACCCCGACCTGTTCGTCGGTGGTCACCACGTTCGGCTGGACCACGATGGTTTCGTTCTCGCGGAACGTCCAGGGATCGTTGTCCCAGGGGGTTTGACGGGTGCCGATGGTGGGTGGGAGCAGGCCCATGCCGAAGCCGTGCACCAACGCGTCGCGAATGGTGAAGCCGCTGGCGCCAATACTGTCCGAGGCAGCCAACACGTCGTCGGCCGTCGATCCGGCGCGGACCGAATCGAACAGACGGGTGAAGACGTCCTCAGCTGTGGCGTGTAACTCCTCGACGAGTGGTGTGGCGTCCGCGTCGACGACGTAGGAGCGCAGCCCCTGGCCGGCATACCCGGCGTAGGCGGCACTGATCTCGACGATCACGAGATCTCCCGGCTCGATCCGGCGCCGAGACAGCACCTGTGCTGGTACGCAGCTGCCGGGTTGAGCCATGGGGGTGCTGGTGATGTAGTGGAACACGGTCTGTCCGCCCGCGGCACGGTAGGAACCCTCGACGATCTCACCGAGTTCCTCCTCGCGTAATCCTGGGCGTAGCTCACGTTCGAGAGCGGCGAGCGCCAGGTCGGTGAACTTCGCGCCGCGGCGCAGCCAGTTGATCTCTTCGTCACTCTTGACGGTGCGCAGGGCCTGGAACTCGTTGGTGACGTCCCTGAACTCGGCATGGGAGGCGGCAGCGCGACGCATCGACTCGTGGCTCTGATAGGGCATCGCGCCCACGACCCCAATGGTCTGTGCGCCACGGTGCCGGAGGGCTGCCCCCAGCGTCTCGCCGGGCAACGCTCCCGCCCACTGCACGTCAGCTATGGCCGCCGCCTGTTGAGCATTGGGAACGTGGTTGTAGACCTGGATGAACAAGGTTGGCTCGGTGTCGCGCGACAGCAACACGAACGTGGATTGCATGCCCAGGTAGTTGGTGAGGTAGTGCACATCGGCCTGTCCGGCCTGGCCCACCGCGGACGAACCGAAGACGACGAGAGCGTCGAGACCGGAACGGTCCAGAAATCCACGCACCGCATCGTAGCGCCGGGCAAATTCCGCCTGAGTGAATCGGGGATAGAGCCCCGCACTGTCCAGTGTGGTCCGGTGCTGGGTGGTCTTGTCTGTCATGACACGTCCCTTCGTTCACAGGGGGTATGGCGCCGCCGCCGGTGATCGAACCGCATTGTGAGGTGTGTTGGCAATCGTTTGCAAAGATAAGGTCACCGTTGTTGGATCATTTGACCAGCGAAATACATGGTCAGGCACGAGATCCTCCGGCAGGACTTGACGTGGAGACTACAAAGGTTTGCAGTTCATGTCAACTACGTTTTGCACGCTGGCATGTCGTACCGAATGCCGTAATCCTTCCTCAAGGGCGATCAAGGCGATGATGCGCTCGGTGATGGCGTCTCATCGCCACTGATTCCGTATTCGAGGCATGGTGCTCGCGGCTCGGCGGTCCTACGGCGCAGCCACGTCTGTCGGCTGGGTAGCTCGCCGGATCGAGGTGCGAGGTGTGCCACCATGGTGCCGGAAAGGAACGCTGGCCGTCTTGGTATGCGGGCGGGTTGTCCAAGTTGTGGACGCGCTACATAGACTCTTCTGAGTGATACGCCGCATCGACCTGCGCGGCCGCCTCGCCGCGGGTGAGGTCCTCGACTACCGCGCGCTGGTCCCACGTGCTCCCGTCGACGTCGAGTCCGCACTCGACGCCGTCCGACCCATCTGCGCCGACGTGCGTCATCGTGGGGTCGCGGCGCTCAAGGAGTACACCGCGCGCTTCGACGGGGTGGAGGTGGCCGACCTGCGGGTGCCGGAAGCGGCGCTCGCCGAGGCGCTGGACACCCTCGAGCCCGACATCCGGGCCGCGCTGGAGGAGTCGATCACCCGGGCCCGCGTCGTCCACGCCGCTCAGCGCCGAACCGACGTCACCACCACGGTGGTCCCCGGTGGCACGGTCACCGAACGCTGGGTCCCGGTCGAGCGGGTCGGGCTCTACGTGCCGGGCGGGCTCGCCGTCTACCCGAGCAGCGTCGTCATGAATGTCGTCCCCGCGCAGGCAGCCGGGGTGCGGGGCCTGGCCGTGGCCAGCCCGCCGCAGAAGAACACCGGTGGCCGGCCGCATCCCACCATCCTCGCCGCGTGTGCACTGCTGGGCATCACCGAGGTGTACGCCGTCGGGGGTGCGCAGGCCGTCGCCATGTTCGCCTACGGCGCGCGCGACGACGACGGCACGCTGGTGTGCGCCCCGGTCGATCTCGTCACCGGCCCGGGCAACGTCTACGTCGCCGCCGCCAAACGGCTCCTGAAGGGTGTCATCGGGATCGACGCCGAGGCCGGTCCGACCGAGATCGCGGTCCTCGCCGACAACTCCGCCGACGCCCGGCACGTCGCCGCCGACCTCATCAGCCAGGCCGAACACGATCCCTTGGCGGCTAGTGTCCTCGTCACCGACAGCGTTGAACTCGCCGACGCCGTCGACGCCGAGCTGGAGCTTCAGGTCGCCGCCACCAAACACGTCGAGCGGGTCCAAGCGGCGCTCCGCGGCGCACAATCCGGCACGGTGCTCGTCGACGACGTCCACCAAGGGCTGGCCGTCGTCGACGCCTACGCCGCCGAACACCTGGAAGTCCAAACCCGCGCCGCCGCCGCGGTCGCCGCCCGGGTGCGCAACGCCGGGGCGATCTTCGTCGGTCCGTGGGCGCCGGTCAGCCTCGGCGACTACGCGGCCGGCTCCAACCACGTCCTACCCACCGGCGGGTGTGCCCGGCACTCCTCCGGCCTGTCCGTCCAATCGTTCCTGCGCGGCATCCACGTCGTCGAATACGACGAGGCGGCGCTGCGCGACGTCGCCCGGCACGTCGAGACCCTCGCCGAAGCCGAAGACCTGCCCGCCCACGGCGCGGCCGTCCGAGCGAGGTTCCCGCGATGAACGACCTGCCCATCCGCGACGACCTGCGCGGCGAGCAGCCCTACGGCGCGCCGCAGCTCGACGTCCCCGTGCTGCTCAACGTCAACGAGAACCCGTACGCACCGTCGGCGGCCCTGGCCGATGCGGCGGCCGACGCCGTACGCGAGGCTGTGCTGGGCCTGAACCGTTACCCGGACCGCGAGGCATGGGATCTACGGTCGGACCTCGCCGGGTACCTAGAGCGCGAGTCCGTGGTGTCGCTCGGTACCGAGCAGGTGTGGGCCGCGAACGGCTCCAACGAGATCATGATGCAGATCTTGCAGGCCTTCGGTGGCCCGGGGCGCAGCGTGCTCTCGTTCGCCCCGACCTACTCGATGTACCCGGAGTATGCCCGCAACACGTCGACGACGTGGATCACCGCGCCGCGCCGCGACGACTTCACCATCGACGCCGAAGCCGCCGTGGCCGCCGTCGCGACCCACCGCCCGGCCGTCGTGTTCATCGCCTCACCCAACAATCCGACGGGTACCGCCGTCTCACTGGACCTGGTCCGGGCGTTGCACGATGCCACCCCCGGCATGGTGGTCGTCGACGAGGCGTACGCCGAGTTCCGCCGCGACGGCACCCCCAGCGCGTTGAGCCTGCTCGCCACCCACCCGAGGCTGCTGGTAACCCGCACCATGAGCAAGGCCTTCGCCTTGGCCGGCGCCCGGCTGGGCTACGCCGCCGCGAGCCGTGCGGTGATCGACGTGCTGCGAGTGGTGCGGCTGCCGTACCACCTTTCCGCCGTGACCCAGGCGGTGGCCCGCACCGCGCTTGCCTACGCTGACGAGCTGCAGCAACGGGTGGCGCAGCTTCGGGTCATCCGGGACGACCTCGCGTCGTGGCTGCGCTCGCTCGGCCTCGACGTACCCGAATCGGACGCGAACTTCGTGCTCTTCGGCCGGTTCCCGGACCGCCACGCCGGCTGGCAAGCGCTGCTCGACCACGGTGTACTCATCCGTGAGACTGGCCCCGACGGGTGGCTGCGGGTGACGGTCGGCACCCCCACCGAAACCGAAACGTTCAAACAGGCACTACGGAAGGTGCTGGAGTAGATGACAGACCCAGGAACCCGGCCGGCCCGGGCCGCCGCCGTCGAGCGGGTCACCAGCGAGAGCAAGGTCAGCGTCACACTGAACCTGGACGGAACCGGCACCCACAGCATCTCCACCACGGTGCCGTTCTACGACCACATGCTCACCGCGTTGTCCCGCCACTCATTGATCGACCTCAACGTCGAGGCATCCGGCGACACCCACATCGACGTCCACCACACCGTCGAAGACACCGCCATCGTCATCGGCCAGGCCCTGCGCCAAGCGCTCGGCGACAAAACCGGCATCGTCCGGTACGGCGACGCGCTGGTGCCACTCGACGAGGCGCTCGCCCAGGCCGTCGTCGACGTCTCCGGGCGACCGTACTTCGTCCACTCCGGTGAACCCGCCGGCCAGGAGTACGTGCTGATCGGTGGACACTTCACCGGATCGCTGACGGCCCACGTGCTGGAGAGCATCGCCCACCATGCCGGCATCACGCTGCACGTGCGGGTGCTCGGTGGACGCGACCCGCACCACATCGTCGAAGCACAGTTCAAGGCCGTCGCGCGTGCGTTGCGGTCCGCGGTCGCCGTCGACCCCCGCGAGCGTGGCGTGCCCTCCACCAAAGGTGCGTTGTGACGCGGGAGGCCCCGTGCGCGCAGCGGTCACGGGTTGGGCAGGGTGACGGCGAACTCGGCCGCCGCCTGTTCATACGCGGCCGGGTCGACGTTCCAGCCCTGCACATGGCCGGCTCCGTCCAGCCGGACATAGGTGACCAGGTCGGGCCGGGCGTCGGCGAACGCGTCGGAGGAGGACACCGGCACCGTCTCGTCGCCACTGCCGTGGAACAACAACACCGGCAGAGTCAGCGTGTCGGCGTTGGCCACCTGGTTCATGGCGCCCAGATTGATCCCGGTGCGCAGCCGCACCACCCCCGAGGCGATCGTCGCGGCCACCGCCGGCAGATTCCGGTTGCGCGACTCGTTGGCCAGCACGTCGGACCAGGACAGCACGGGGGAGTCGTAGATCACCCCAGCCACCCCGTCGGGGCCGTGTACCCGCAGGTAGTTTCCGACGACGGCGCCGCCCATCGAGTAGCCGGCCAGGATGACGTCGTCGGCGCCCTGGCCGCGGGCGTAGTCGATGGCCGCGGCGACGTCGTCGGATTCGGTCCAGCCGAGACCGTATCGGCCGTTGGGATCGGCGGGGGCGTCGTCGTCGTTGCGGTACGCGATCGCCAGCTGCGGAAAACCGGCCTCGTGCAGGGGCGGCAGCAGCCGGAACGCCTCCGCGCGGGTGGCGCCGCGACCGTGGACATGGATGACCCACCGGCTTCGCTCACCAGGCAGGTAGGTGGCGGGATAGCCGCCCAGCGGACCGTCGTAGACGATCTCGTCGGCGTCGAGTTCGCTGACCTTACGGAAGCTGGCCAAATCCAACGGGTAGGCGTAGAAGTTGGTGCGCACCATGGTGCCGGGCTCGGGCACGTCAGGGAATGGGATAAGGCTGCGAGTGATGGTGTCGCCGACCCGTTCGATGTCGGGGCCGACGCGCGCGTAGCCGCCCGGCCAATCCAGGCCGGTCAGCCCGGGCTGGTCGGCGCCCTCGCCGATGAGCGTGACGCTGGTGTCGCTGACCTCCACCACCTCGATGGGAAACTCGGTCGGCGAGGTGTCGACCAGCAGCAGTTCGTCGGCGTAATACCAGCCACCGGCCGCCGTGGTGGCGACCACCACAACCACCACACTCGCCGATGCGATCGCCACCCGCTTGGGCCAGCGGCGCGCCGTCTCGGAACCGTCATGATCGGGGCTCGTGCGGGTTGTCGTCGAAGGGTCGTCCACTGCCACGGAGCAAGTTTGGCACGCGGAGGTAGAAGATGAGCGCGCCACGTCGGGTTGTTGTCCTCGATTACGGGTTCGGCAACGTCCGCTCGGCCGTGCGAGCCCTGGAGCACGTCGGCGCCGCCGTCGAACTGACCGCCGACCGCGCCGCCGCCGAGAACGCCGACGGGCTCGTCGTACCTGGTGTGGGGGCCTTCTCCGCCTGCGTCGACGGCGTACGTGCGGTCCACGGCGACCAGGTGATCGGGCGACGCCTCGCCGGCGGGCGGCCCGTGCTCGGCATCTGCGTCGGGCTGCAGATCATGTTCGCGCGCGGGGTCGAGCACGGCACCGAGGCGACCGGGCTGGACGAATGGCCCGGTACCGTCGAGCGGCTACACGCCAGGCCCTTGCCCCACATGGGGTGGAACACCGTCGACGTCCCGGCGGGTTCCGCCCTGTTCACCGGCGTCGAGCAAGAGCGTTTCTATTTCGTGCACTCCTACGGGGTGCGCCGCTGGGAGCTGCCAGGGGGAAGCGCGTTGCGTGCGCCCCTGGTCACCTGGACAGAACATGGCGGTGACCGGTTCGTCTCCGCGGTGGAGAACGGGGCCTTATCGGCCACCCAGTTCCACCCGGAGAAATCCGGCGACGCCGGCCTGACCTTCCTTCAGAACTGGGTGAAAGGCGTGTGAACGTGACCAACTGGGATGCACGGGCGTATGACCGTGACTTCGCCTTCGTCGCCGCCTACGGCGTAGAGCTGCTCGACTGGCTCAAACCCGAGCCGGGCGAAACCATCATCGACCTCGGATGCGGCACCGGGGATCTCACCGCCCGGCTGGTCGAGACCGGTGCCACCGTCATCGGAATGGACGCCGACGCCGACATGGTGGAGGCGGCGCGCCAGCGGCTCGGTACCGCCGTCGACCTGCGCGTCGTCGACGCACACGACTTCACCGTCGAAGAGCCGGTGGACGCGGTCGTGTCGAACGCGGCGCTGCACTGGATGCCGGCGCCGGTGGAAGTGCTCGGGTGTGTGTCCGACGCGCTACGGATGGGCGGCCGGTTCATCGCCGAGATGGGCGCCACGGGCAACGTCGCCACCATCCGCACGGCGGTGGACCAGGCCTGCCGCGAATCCGGACTCCCGGAACGGCGCTGGCCCTGGTACTTCCCGTCCCCGGCGCAGTACGCGGCGATCCTCGAAGACGCCGGCCTCGAGGTCCGTCAGCTCGACTTCTACGACCGGCCCACCCGGCTCAGCGGACCGGACGGTCTGGAAAAATGGCTGGAGATGTTCGCCCGCGACGTCCTGGCCGACGTGCCGGTCGACGTGCTGAGTCGCGCCACCGAGCTGGCTCGGCCGCAGCTGTGGCGAGACGATGCATGGTGGGCTGACTATCGCCGGTTACGCTTCCGAGCGGTGAAGGTGGCGTGAACGACGTTGGGGTATCCGCGGCGGGGCGCCGTGGTGGTTACCTCGGACGGATCGCGGTTGAGACGACGGATGGGCAGGGGAAGTAGACATGGCTGACGATCGGCTGGAGCTGTTGCCGGCGGTAGACGTCGCGGATGGGCAGGCGGTGCGCCTGGTTCAGGGTGAGGCCGGCACCGAGACGGCCTACGGCGCACCCGTAGATGCGGCGCTGGCCTGGCAGTCGGCAGGTGCCGAGTGGATTCACCTGGTGGATCTCGACGCGGCGTTCGGCCGTGGTTCCAACCGCGAGCTGCTCGCCGAGGTGATCGGCCGGCTCGACGTCGCGGTGGAGTTGTCCGGGGGAATCCGCGACGACGAATCGCTGGAGAACGCGCTGAAAACCGGCTGCCGCAGGGTGAACCTCGGCACGGCCGCGCTGGAGAATCCGGACTGGACGGCGAGTGCGATCGCGCGCCACGGCGACCGCATCGCGGTGGGGCTCGACGTACGTGGCACCACGCTGGCGGCCCGCGGCTGGACCCGGGAGGGCGGCGACCTGTGGGAGGTGCTGGCGCGGCTCGACGCCGACGGATGTGCACGATACGTCGTCACCGATGTCACCAAGGACGGCACCCTGCGTGGCCCCAACCTCGACCTACTGCGGTCGGTGTGCGAGCGCACCGACCGGCCCGTGGTGGCCAGCGGCGGCGTCTCGAGCCTGGACGACATCGCCGCCCTCCGTGCGTTGGTCCCGGTAGGGGTGGAGGGTGCCATCGTGGGCAAGGCGCTCTACGCGGGTGCGTTCACCCTGGAGCAAGCCCTGGAGATCGCCTCGTGACCAACCCCAACCCCACCCCCACCCCCGCCCCCGCCCCCGCTCCCGTGATCATTGGCTTTTCACCACCGAATTCGGTGGTGAAAAGCCAATGATCACGGGGAGTGGGGGAGTGGCGGTGCGGGTCATCCCGTGCCTCGACGTCGACGCCGGCCGGGTGGTCAAAGGCGTCAACTTCACCGACCTGCGCGACGCTGGCGATCCCGTCGAACTCGCCGCCGCGTATGGCGCGGAAGGCGCCGACGAGCTGACCTTCCTCGACATCACCGCATCCAGCGACGACCGCTCGACCGTGTACGACGTCGTGTCCCGCACCGCCGAAGAAGTGTTCATCCCGCTGACCGTCGGGGGCGGGGTACGGTCGGTGGACGACGTCGACCGGCTGCTGCGGGCGGGTGCGGACAAGGTTGGTGTCAACACCGGAGCTGTGGCGCGTCCGTCGCTGATCGGCGAGATCGCCGACCGGTTCGGCGCTCAGGTGCTGGTCTTGTCGGTGGACGCGCGCCGAGGTGGCGACACCGAATCCGGCTTCGAGGTGACCACCCACGGCGGGCGGCGCGGCACGGGTATCGACGCCGTGGAGTGGGCCCGCCAGGCCGCGGCCGCCGGAGCGGGGGAGATCCTGCTCAACTCGATGGACGCCGACGGCACCAAAGACGGATACGACCTGCAGATGATCGCCTCGGTGCGTGCCGTCGTCGATGTCCCGGTGATCGCCAGCGGGGGAGCCGGGCAGGTCGGCCATTTCGCCCCGGCGGTCGAAGCCGGAGCTGACGCGGTGTTGGCGGCGAGTGTCTTCCACTTCGGTGAGCTGCGGATCTCCGAGGTGAAGGGCGCGTTGGCCGCCGCGGGACAAACCGTGCGCCGCTAACCTCGCGGCGAGGTTCCACGTGGGTGGCTCGCTGGGTGTTCGCCGTGTGCTCTGAGTCCCTCGACCGCTGCGGCGCGCCATGGTGCGTTGACGGCTTCCACAAAGGCGGCATAGTGGACGCGGCTGCCGGCGCTCAGCGCACCAGGGGCCGGCGCTCACCGTGCCGCGCCACCCAGTCGCGCGGTCTTGGCCGTTCCGCTCAGCGATCAGATGCATTGATCAGTGCCGCACACGTGTGTTGTGCACCTGATCTTTTCCGGCTTCGCATCGTGAGACGAGTTCGGACGACACCACCACGCGGCGACCAGCAGCGTCGCCACAGTTGGCGAACTGTCCGTCACCCGTTCGGGGGTGCCGACGACCGCGAAGGCCCCGCTATGGCGAAGTTGAGCCGGATGGGTGTCAGATCCTGGTGCGACATCGCGCACTTCGCTACCGCCACATGGTGTTAGCGCCCGAATCCGGCGCTTAACACCATCTGGCGGTAGCGGAGTGCCGGGCATGGCGGCGCGGTGCTCACCGCACGGGGAAGCGTGTCGCCGTCCGGGCCACAACAAGGAGGCTCACTGCGGCATCCGCCCCGGGCACAAGGAGGCTTACTGTCGCTGAGGCGACCACAAGGAGGCTTACTGCACACGACGGCGTGCCGTAAGGAAGCTTGTTGCGCCCAGCCGAGGGGTGGGTGTCGCCGGAATGGACGGCGAGGCCGACGGGCGCGACGTCCGCGACGGACACGGCAGGCGCGATGAACGTGGTCGGATCGGGTTCCGGATGCAGGCGCCGGATCAAAGGGGCTGCTGCTCGGCACCGTGATGACGGGCGTCTCGTGCTGATGGTGATGCTCGTCCGCGGACGGCGAGCATGACGGCGCGGTGGCACGCTCTGACGATCAGATGCATTGATCAGTGCCGCACACGTGTGTTGTGCACCTGATCTTTTCCGGGCTCGCATCGTGAGACGAGTCCGGACGACACCACCATGCGGCGACCAGCAGCGTCGCCACAGTTGTGCACCTGATCGCGCCTGGCGAAAAGATCAGGTGACAAAACGGAGATCAGGTGCACAACGGGGTGGGACTTTTGCCGGCAGTGCTGTGACGCATCGACGAAACCCGTTTCATGGGTGTCGGCGGGGATTGGTACTGTGCTGAGACAGTCATCCCGGGCAGGCATTACTGACGTCGCACGCGTCACGCTGCTCAGGTCTGAGGTGTTCGAGGACGAGGGCAGCAGGTCGTGAGCGAGAGTCGAGTCGAGCGTCGGGCCACGCTCGGCGAGGGTATGCGTATCCTCGGACGGGCGCTGCGCGACGAGCCGGTCATCCTGGGTATCTCCATCGCCGGCAGCGCCCTGTACGGCCTGATGACGGTGGTGGCGGCAGAGGTGATCGGCCGGGTCACCGACCGCGTCATCATCCCGGCTTTCGCCGACGGAGACACCGCCGCCGGCACCATGGGGCTGGCCGCGCTGGCCATCATGGTCACGGCGATCCTCAAAGCCACGGGTATCGTGATCCGACGTTTCTTCGCCGGCCTGGGGCAGTACCGGCTGAATGCGCGATACCGGCGCCGGGTGACCCGGCAGTACCTGCGGTTGCCGTTGTCGTGGCATCACCGGCACCCGGCCGGGCGGTTGTTGTCCAACGCCAACGCCGACGTCGAGGCGACGTTCTGGCCGATCGCCCCGCTGCCGTTCGCGCTCGGTGTCATCGTCATGTTGATCATCGCGTTGGTGTCGATGACGCTCGTCGACCCGCTGCTCGCCCTCGTGGGCTTCTTGGTGTTCCCCGCCATCCTGGTGATCAATTTCATTTACCAGCGCAAGCTCTCGCCGCTGGCTACTCGGGCGCAGGCGCTGCGTGCGGATCTGTCCGCGGTGGCGCACGAGTCGTTCGACGGCGCGGCGGTGGTGAAGGCCATGGGCCGCGAGGCTGACGAAACCGAACGTTTCCGCCGGGTCGCTCTGGAGTTACGAGAGGCGAATGTCGGGGTGGGGCGGATCCGCGGCGCATTCGATCCCGTGCTGGAGGCGTTGCCCAACTTGGGCATCCTGACGGTGCTGCTCATCGGCTCCTCCCGGATCGCCGGGGGCGATCTCGAACCCGGTCAACTCGTGCAGGTCGCCTACCTGTTCACCGTCACGGCCTTCCCCATCCGGGCCATCGGCTTCGTGCTGGGGGAGTTGCCCCGGGCCGTGGTCGGGTGGCGGCGGGTGGCCGCGGTGCTCGACGCGACGGGTGCACAGGAGTACGGCCACCGTGCGCTTCAGGGCACCGCTGCCGCCGCCGATCTCGACGTCCGTGACGTGAGCTTCACTTACGCCAGCGACGCGGGCCGCGGCGCCTTCGAGGTAGCCGAGAACCCAGCGCGAACGGTGAGTCGGCGCACCGCGGCCCGGCCGCTGCCAGCCGCCGGCGGCGATGCCGTGCCCACCGGTGATCACCACCGCGCCGTGACCGGCCGACCGGTCACCGACGGGCGGGTGTCGGTGCTCGACAACGTCCACCTCGACGTCCCGCCGGGGCGTACCGTCGCCGTCGTCGGCCCCACCGGATCCGGGAAGTCCACACTGGTCAGCCTGTTGGTCCGGCTGGTCGACCCGGACGACGGCCAGGTCCTGCTGGACGGCGCCGACCTCCGGGAGTTGCGCCGCGGCGAGATTTCCGAGTCGGTGGCGCTGGTCTTCCAGCAGCCGTTTGTCTTCGAGGACACCATCCGAGACAACATCACCCTCGGCCGTGACGTGCCCGACGACGACGTCTGGGCGGCGCTCGAGCTGGCCCAGGGCGATCAGTTCGTCCGTGAGCTCGACGGCGGCCTCGATGCCCCGGTCGGCGAGCGGGGATCTACGCTGTCCGGAGGGCAACGCCAGCGGCTGGCTCTTGCCCGGGCTTTGGTCCGCAAACCGCGGCTGTTGGTGCTCGACGACGCCACGAGCGCCGTCGACCCCGAGGTGGAGCGGCGCATCCTGGCCGGCCTGCGGGCCGCCGGACTGCCGTCGACGGTGCTGGTCGTGGCCTACCGGCGGGCCACGATCGCGTTGGCCGACGAGGTCGCTTACATCGAAGGCGGCCGGGTGGCGGCCCGCGGAAGCCACGACGAACTCATGGTCGCGGCGGCGGGTTACGAGCGGCTGATCACCGCGTATGAACGCGATGCCGCGGAGCGGGCCGCGATGGACGGCGACGGCGACCAAGGTGAGGTGTCGTGAGCACGACGGGAACGTCGTCCCGGCTGGGCGACACCAGGCTCGACGGCGCGATGCGGACCATCCGGCGAGGCCTGTCGCTGTCTCCGGAGATGCGCCAAGGTCTGCCACTGACGCTGGGGATCGCGGTGATCGCCACCGCCGGACGGGTGATCGTCCCCGTCGCGGTCCAGCAGACCATCGATCGTGGACTGAACGCACCCGGCGGGCCCGACCTCGCCTACGTGCGCTGGATGTGCCTGCTAGCCGCGGTCGGCATCATGGTCACCATCGGGGCGGCCTACCTGATGAACCTCCGGATCTTCCGGGCCAGCGAGTCCGGGCTGGCGACGCTGCGCACCAAGGGTTTCCGGCACGTCCACGACCTCTCGGTGCTGACGCAGAACACCGAGCGGCGCGGCGCGTTGGTGGCCCGGGTGACCACCGACGTCGACACGATCTCCCAGTTCGTCCAGTGGGGCGGATTGTTCCTGCTGGTCAGCATGGGGCAGCTGGTGATCGCCACGGTGATCATGGCGATCTACTCGTGGCAGTTGACGTTGCTGGTCTGGATCACGTTCCTGCCGTTCTTCGTCGCGCTGCGGTGGTTTCAGCGGAGGCTGTCGGCGGCGTTCATGGTGGTGCGGGAGCGGGTCGGCGTCATGCTCGGTGCCATCTCCGAGTCGGTGGTAGGCGCCCAGGCAGTGCGGGCCTACGCCGTCGAGACGCGCACCCAGGAGCGGATCGACCACGCGGTCGAGCAACACCGTGTCGCGGCCACGAAGGCGCAGCGGCTGGCGGCGATGACGTTCTCCACCGGCGAGGTGGTGGCTGGCCTCGCGAACGCCGCGGTGATCGTCGTCGGCGTCTACCTCGGCATCGCCGGCGACATCACGCTGGGCGGCCTGCTCGCGTTCATCTTCCTGGTCACGTTGTTCGTCGCACCGGTCCAGGTCGGAACCGAGGTGCTCAGCGAGGCGCAGAACGCGATCGCCGGTTGGCGGCGGGTGCTCGGTGTGCTCGACACACCCGCCGACATCGCCGACCCCGGCCCCGGCGGGCAGGAGCTGGCGCGTGGCCCCATCGACGTCCGGTTCGAGTCGGTGGCCTACGCCTACCCCGACGGACCAGTGGTGCTGGACGACGTCAACGTCGATATCTCGCCAGGCACCCGGGTGGCCGTCGTGGGCGAGACCGGCTCGGGCAAAACCACCTTCGCCAAGTTGCTGACCAGGCTGATGGACCCGATCTCCGGACGGGTGCTGATCGACGACGTCGACCTGCGTGAGATTCAGTTCGACTCGCTGCGCCGCCGGGTGATCATGGTGCCGCAGGAGGGTTTCCTGTTCGACGACACCTTGGCGGCCAACCTCCGGTTCGGCCGGCCCGAGGCGACCGACGACGACCTTTGGCTGGCGCTGACCGAGCTGGGCCTGGCCGACTGGGCCGAAGCGCTGCCTCTCGGCCTGGACTCACCCGTGGGGCAGCGCGGTGAGTCCCTCTCCGCTGGTGAGCGCCAGCTGGTGGCGCTAGCGCGGGCCTATCTCACCGACCCGGACCTGCTGGTGCTCGACGAGGCCACCAGCGCCGTCGATCCGGCTACCGAGGTACGCCTGGCCCGGGCACTCGAAGGGATCTCGCGCGGGCGTACGTCGGTGACCATCGCGCACCGGCTGTCCACCGCCGAGGCGGCCGACGAAGTCTTCGTGTTCGACGCCGGCCGGCTGGTGGAGCGTGGCCCCCATGCCAAGCTGGTGGATGGCGGCGGCGTGTACGCCACCCTGCACGCGGCGTGGATCACCCAGTCCCGCTGAGAGCGATCAGGCACGCCGACGGCAGTTAGGTGGCGCTGGGCGGGGGTGTCCTGCGGGTCAGCGCTCGGCGCCCCGGAAGCTACCCGTCACCATGCCGCTGGGGTCGTAGACCGTGCAGACGATGTCACGGTCGTCCTGCTGCTCCCAGGAGTCGCTGGACGGCGACAGGTAGTGGATGTCGAGCTCGGACTCGTCGAAGTCGAGCCCGACGAACTCCTCGAAGGCCGGCGGGCACTCGTCGATCACCTGAGCGCGGACCTCTTCCTGGTCGGGCAGCTCCTCGGCGTCGATCTGGGTGATGAGGAGCACCTCCTGGAAGTGCTCCTGGTCGCACGGGATGATGTCGACGACCTTCACGTCGCCGTCGTCGGCGTATTCACCCAGACAGTCGCCCTCGGTGATATCGAAGATGCTGGCATTCTCGACGACGTCGCTGACCTGGCCGTCGTCGTTTCGGTCCGGCTCGTCGTCGCCACCGAAGAGGTCGTCGAACACCGAGCATCCGGTCAGGACCAACGCGCTGGCGCCGACGATAGCGGCGACGCGGATGGCGCCGGAGATGCGGGTGGTGCGTGTCACAGAGATACTCCTTGTCGAAATCAGCTCATCTCGGCCCGGAACGGACCCAACCACTCATCGGGTCGGCCGGGTGCGGTGTCCAGCGTATGGACGGACCACACTCCGCATGGCACCGGGTGGGCCGCACCTAGGGTAGGTGTCCTGGGAGCCGATCGCACCTCCGTCCGGCAGAATGGAGTGATGCCCGGTCTCGCACCCGCTCTCACCGAGCGGCTCAAACGCACCCCGGACGGCTTGGTCGCCGCGGTGGTCCAGCAGCATGACACCGGTGAGGTGCTCATGCTCGCCTGGATGGACGACGAGGCGCTGCACCGGACGTTGACCTCGGGCCGGGCCACCTACTGGAGCCGCAGCCGGCAGGAGTATTGGGTCAAGGGGGAGACGTCGGGGCACCGTCAGTGGGTGCGCGAGGTGCGTCTCGACTGCGATGGTGACACCCTGCTCGTCAAAGTCCACCAGGAAGGCCCGGCCTGCCACACCGGGACGCGTACGTGTTTCGACGACGGCCTGATCGAGGTCACCACACCATGATCGTGGATAGTTGGTGCTCCCATCCACGATCGAATGTTCGTCATGATGGCGGAAGAAGGGTAGTGCCGTGCTCGAGGTAACACCCGACCTGGAGGCTTTCCGGGTCCTGGCCAAGGATCGCCGGGTGATTCCGGTGGTGCGCAAGCTGCTGGCCGACGCCGAGACCCCGGTGGGTGTGTACCGCAAGCTCGCTGGTGAGCGCGCCGGTACCTTCCTCCTCGAGTCGGCCGAACACGGTGGAGTCTGGTCTCGTTATTCGTTTATCGGCGCCGACTCCGCCGCCATCCTGACCGAACGGGCCGGCGAGGCGGTGTGGCATGGCAACCCGCCGGTCGGCTTGCCGTCCGGCGGCGACCCGTGGGTGGCGTTGGCCGGCACGCTGGAGGTGCTGCGCACCTCACACCTGCCCGACCTGCCGCCGCTGACCGGCGGGCTGGTGGGCTTCGTCTCCTACGACGCGGTGCGCCGCCTGGAGCGGTTGCCGGACACCACCGCCGACGACCTCCGGCTGCCGGAGATGGCGTTCTTGCTCGCCACCGACCTTGCCGTGCTCGACCACGAACAAGGCACCGTGCTCCTCGTCGCCAACGCCGTCAACTGGGACAACAGCGACGAACGGGTCGACGACGCGTGGGCCGACGCGGTCCGCCGGCTCGACCGCATGACCGCACAGCTGGCCGCGCCCACGCCGTCGTCGGTGAACCCGTACGTGCCGGAAACCCTGCCCGAACACCGCAGTCGTACCCCTAAAGCCGAGTTCATCGCCGCCGTCGAACACGCCAAACGGGAGATCTACGCCGGTGAGGCGTTCCAGATCGTCGTGTCGCAGCGGTTCGAGGCGGAGACCCACGCTGATCCCCTCGATATCTACCGAGTGCTGCGCCGGGACAACCCCAGCCCGTACATGTACCTGCTGCGTTTCCCCGGCCCGGACGGAACCGGCGCCGACGGATTCGCCGTGGTCGGCTCCAGCCCGGAGGCGCTGGTCAAGGTCGAGGGTGACCGGGTGATGACCCACCCGATCGCCGGCACCCGCTGGCGGGGCGACACACCAGAGGCCGACGCGGCGCTCGCCGCCGAGCTGCTGGACGACCCCAAGGAGCGGGCCGAGCACCTGATGCTGGTCGACCTGTCCCGCAACGACCTCGGCCGGGTGTGTGTGTCCGGCAGCGTCGAGGTGGTCGACTTCATGTCGGTGCGCCGGTACAGCCACGTCATGCACATCGAGTCCACCGTCGTCGGGCAGCTGCGGGAAGATCGCACCGCACTCGACGTCTTGGCCGCCTGTTTCCCGGCCGGCACCCTCTCGGGGGCGCCGAAAGTGCGCGCCATGGAGATCATCGACAAACTCGAACCCACCCGGCGCGGCCTGTATGGCGGGGTGGTCGGGTACCTCGACTTCGCCGGCGACCTCGACGTCGCGATTGCCATCCGCACCGCGCTCATCCGCGATGGTGTCGCGTACGTCCAGGCTGGAGGTGGCATCGTCGCCGACTCCGATCCGGAAGCCGAATGGACCGAGTCGCGGAACAAGGCCGCGGCGGCACTGCGGGCGGTGGCGCTGGCCAACGCGATGCGCCCGGTTGGACCCGGCGTCGAGCGATGACCGCCAAACGTGAGTATCTGGCCGCGCTGGTGCTGCTCGCCTTCGGCGGTGTTCTCGGCCTTGTAGTGCGCGGACAGGCGTGGGGGACGGCCCAGGAGTCGTCGGCGTTTACGGCGACGTCCACCACCGTCTCCGGCGCGGATCTCGCTCCGTTGGTGTCGGCGGTGCCGTTCGTCGCGCTGGCCGCGGTGATCCTGGTCCCGGCGGTGCGTCGGATCGGGCGGCGATTGGCAGGTGCGGTTGTTGCGTTGTTAGGGGTCGCCATGGCCGTCAACGCGGCCGTCGTCACCGCCAGGCTCGGCACCGAGGTAAACGACTGGGTCACCAGCGTGCCCGACCACGGTGTGCTGGAATCGGTCTCCACAGCACCGGCCTGGGGGTTCCTCGCGGTGGTTGCCGCGGCCGCGGTCACGTTGGCGGGGGTGTTGGTGGCAGTGCGTGGTCCCCGCTGGCCGAGTATGGGGTCGCGATACGAGAGGCCGGCCGCATCCTCCGCCCGGGCCGCTGCCCCCTCAGCCGGCGACACCACCGCGGCCGGCGACACCACCGCGGCCGCCAATTCAGCCCAGACGTGGGATGCGCTCGACCGGGGTGACGACCCAACAGCGTAAGAGACCCGGCCTCGAAGTGTCGGCGCAGCCTAGGCTGCCGTTGGGCGACCCGCCCGCACGATTCTGACCCGATCCGGCACAATGGTGAGACAGATTCACCAGAACACTGCGGCGGGTGCGGCCCGCGCCATGGGTAGAAGGAGATGAGATGGCTTACAACAGCCACGGCCACACTCCAGCGGCCTGGACGGCTGTGATCATCATCGTGCTCGGGTTCGTGGTCGCCGCCATCGGCGTCATGACACTGACCTGGCAGGTGTTCTGGTTCGGTGGCGTCGGGTTGATAGTGCTCGGCGGCATCGTCGGCAAGGTGATGCAGATGATGGGCATGGGGCAGACCGAACGGGCCCCGGCACCCGGCGCTGAGCAGCCGGCGGAGCAGGCGGTGGCCACCGCAGAGGGCAGCAGCGGGTAGCCATGTCCGGTGGCCTCGGCGCCGGATCGGCGGGCCAGCCCTTGGGGGGCCCGTCGTCGATCTCGGTGGGTGGGGTCACGTTGGATACTCTGCGGCGCCGGGTCGCGCACGGCTCCGGTGCCGGCGTCCCTTTGACGCCGTTGCAGACCGAGTTGCTCGCTTATCTGATGAGTCGGCCCGGTGAGGTATGCACCCGGCAAGACCTGATGCGCGACGCGCTCGGGTATCCCAACCCGGTCGGTTCGCGCACCGTCGACGTCCACGTCGCCACGTTGCGCAGCAAGCTGGGTGGAGCGCTGCGGATTCGGGCCGTGCGCGGAGTTGGTTATACCCTCGAACGGCCGGGTGTGCGCGGCGGGGAGTAACTCCCCGTGGTTGGCAGGCCGGCCGCGCCAGACCCGGCGTGGAACCACCTGAACGAACTCAACAGGGGGGTGCGGCGTGACGCGGTGGGCCGCGCGGCTACGCTGGAGCCGCCATGTCAGGGTCGAGACAAGGTCGCTATGACGATCCGAGTAATCAGGCAGAGGGCGGAGGCAAGGGTGAGCGTTCTCGAGGAGATCCTCGATGGAGTCCGCGCCGACCTCGCCGTGCGTCAAGAACGCGTCTCGCTGGGCGAGCTGAAGGCTCTCGCGGCGAAGCAACCACCGGCACGTGACCCGTTACCCCTGTTCCGGTCGCCCGGCGTCGCCGTCATCGCAGAGGTGAAACGGTCGAGCCCGTCCAAGGGTTCCCTGGCTGAGATCTCCGATCCTGCCGCGCTGGCCACGGACTATGAGGCCGGTGGAGCCGCAGCCATCAGCGTGCTGACCGAGGAGCGCCGGTTCGGTGGCACGCTCGACGATCTCCGCGCGGTCCGCAACGTCGTCGACGTTCCCATCTTGCGCAAGGACTTCATCGTCGCCAGCTACCAGCTGTGGGAAGCCCGGGCCTGTGGGGCCGATCTGGCGTTGCTCATCGTGGCGGCGTTGGAACAGACCGCGTTGGTTAGCCTGATCGAGCGGGCCGAGTCGATCGGGCTCACTCCGTTGGTCGAGGCACACACCGAGGACGAGGTCACCCGGGCAGTGGACGCCGGTGCCCGCATCATCGGCATCAACGCACGTAATCTCAAGACCCTCCAGGTCGACACCCAGACGTTCCACCGGCTGGCGCCCGCGGTGCCGGACGGCGTGGTGCGGATCGCCGAGTCCGGGGTGCGCGGCCCACACGATGTGATCGAGCTGGCCCAGGCCGGCGCCGATGCCGTTCTGGTCGGGGAGAGCCTGGTCACTGGCCGGGACCCGCGTAGCGCCGTCGCCGACCTGGTCGCTGCCGGCGCGCACCCCGCGTTGAACAACCGCTCCCAGTAACCCCCCCCCCCCCCCCGGTGATCATTGGCTTTTGACTACCGAATTCGGTAGACAAAAGCCAATGATCACCGGGAGGGGGTAAGTTGCGCGGAGATCCGGGAGTCGGTGGAGACGACGGGAGATTCCCGACCCACCCAGGCATCGCCACCGAAGTAGCGGCTGAAGATCTTCTCCGCGGTGCGGGTGGCCAGCGCCTGCGCCGTTAACGTCGGATTCGGCCCGCCGAGGCTGTTCGCCAAGGCGGCATTGTCGGCGATGAACAGCCGCTTGACCCACCGCGCCTCGGCGTTGGCGTCCAGCACCGAGTCGTCCTCGGACAGACCCATCCGCATCGACGACTGTACGTGGAGCAACAGGGGCGGCCAGTCGATCCGAACCACCTTCGTCGCCCCGGCCGCCCGCAACATCTCAGCCGCCCGGCGGGCCACGAACTCCCGGTTCGCCCGCGTGCGCGCGGAACGCTCGCGCTGGTGGAATCGGACCTTAGGCACGGGGCCGTGCTCGTCGGCCGGTAGCGCCGACAACGTCACCCGATTCTGGGCTTCGACGTCGTCGTCGGTAATCACCAGCACGTTGAGCAGCCGGTCGATCCCGTTCGTCAGGGCATCCTTGAGCTCGTCGCCGATCATCCGGCCGGCCGTGCCGTCCCAGGGGCCCTCCGGGCCGCGCCCATTGGTGTAGTGGCCGCGGATGCCACTGTCGGAGAAGGTGGCGGCGAACTGCTGCAACCCCGGCGTCAGTCCGACGTTCTCCATGCCGCCGCGGCCCGGGAAGTCGGCGCGGGCCGCCGACGCGGCTCCCCTGGTGGATCCGGTGTCGTCGTCGAACAGGCCGATCACCCAGTCGAAGAAGTGATCGGTGTATCCACGCCCGACCCAGCCGTTGGGATTCGGCAGTGCGCTGTTCAGCCACAGTCGGGGGTCTTCGGTACAGCCACCCGCCATGACCACCACGGTGGCGTCCTCGCGGTGATAGTCACCGGTAGCACCTACCCGCCAGGTCACCCCGGTAGCCGTGGTTTCACCGCCGCGCTGTTCTGTGTGGATCTTGGTGACGTAGGCGTCGGCGATCAATTCAGCGCGACGGCCGCCGTCGGCCCACACGTCGGCGGTCAGCGCCATCGGCACGTAGCTGTTGTCCGTCGACCGTTTGGCGGCCAGGTTGCGCGGCGCCCCGCGCGGCTTGGAGCAGCCCTGCATGCAATACCCGCAGAACGTGCAGCCGGTGGCCTCCGGAAAGCGCAGCCGGGGATCGTCCCGCCCGGTCAGCTTGCCGGCCCACCCACCCGGCTGCAAAATGGCGTTCTCCTGAGGCCGGAACGAGTCTTCAGTGGTGGTCTTCGACGTTTGCACCGGCAGCCCGATACCCTCGCACCCGCGGAAGAACACCGACTCCTTGGTGCCCATGGCGGCTGTTTGCACGGGCAGGGTGGCCTCGACCCACTCGAAGTACGGCACCAGCTCCTCGTAGGTGAACGGGAACAGGTGCGCGGTGTCGTAGGCGTCGCGGTCCGGCCCGTTGTACCCGGTGAAGACACCGGGCATGGCGCGTGGCGAGTTGCCGAAATAGTGCTGGGTGGTGCCGCCGACGCCGGACAGTTGCCAGATGAACGAGTTCTGCGGGGTCTCGCGGTACCAGGCCGGTGCGTCCCGGTTCTCCGGGCCGAACCGTAGGAAGCCGGAGAGCGGGTTGTTGGCGTCGTTCTCCAAGTGGGTCCATTCGGACTCCGGATCGGCGTGTCGCGGACCGGCCTCCAACAGCAGGACGTCCAAGCCGCGAGCGGCCAGTTCCTTGGCGACGACGGGACCGCCGCCGCCCGCGCCGATGATGATGACGTCGCGCATCACGCACCCACCTCGGTTCGATCCTCGTAGTAGCCGATGAAGTCGTCCCACCCGTCGACCACGCCGTCAGGCTGATAACCGGCCAACTCCCATCCGACGGGCCGCGCGGTGAGCTCCTTGGTGTCAGGGTCGAACACCGCGAACTCGTTGTGCGCGCCGAAAGCCGAGAACTCGAGTAGCGCACCGGCGAGGAATTGCAGAAGGCCGGACAGCGAGCTGGTCAACGGCTCCGGCAGGTTGGAGTCGAGCACCGCGAGAAGATCCGCGTTGGGCCCTTCCAGCAGCTCGAACGCGCGGCACTTCTCGTCGATGCTGAGCCGGGCGAACGGCGACAGCAAAGACCCGGTGATGGACAGCGGGTTCACCTGGGTAGCCAGCAGGTTCAGTAGGAGCCCGACGACGAGGGACAGCGGGACCGTCTGATCGTTGCGCAAGATGACCATGAGGGCGCGATCGACGGTGTTGACCTGGCCGAGCAGCAGTGAATGCAACGACGGTGGCAGCGGGATGCCGGTGTCGTCCAGGGCGGTGGTCAGCGCGGTGGCCAGTGGGGTGGCGATTTGGTCGGGGAACGGCAGGAAGTTGTCGAGTGCGTTGATGATGAAGTCGTCCGCCCCGGCGTCGATGGCGCCGGGTTCGGAACGCGGTGTGCCCTGCGCATGAGAGAACCGATCCGGCCCCGGGCAGGTCATCACCACTAGTCCGCTGAGCGTGTCGCGGGCCAACTCGGCCAGGACCGGCCGCAGCAGACCAACGAGTGGGTCGAGTAGCGCGTCGGAACCGGCTGCGGCGGCCGTGCGGGGGAGGGCGGCGGGAATCGCCGAGCCGAAGGCGGTGGCGGCGCCGAGCACACCGATACGTGCCAGGAAGGTGCGGCGCGCGAGGGTTCGGTCAGCCATAGTGCACGTCTTTCATTCAATACCTCAGTGATCGTCAGCTGATTTCTGCCCCTCACCCCCAGTGATCGTCAGCAGTTTGGTGTCGCCATAGCGACCGGATCCTGACTTCGATCACTGGGGGTGAGGGCAGAAATCAGCTGACGATCACCCGGGGTGTGGGGGGTGTGGGGGGTGTGGGGGTGTGGGGGGTGTGGGGGTGTGGGGGGTGTGGGGGTGTGGGGGGTGTGGGGGTGTGGGGGGTGTGGGGGTGTGGGGGTGTGGGGTGACCGGCCCGGACTTGGTGCGGGGAGCAAAGCCCGGGCCGGCCCTGGGGATGGTGCTCGTCCGGCAGGTTCAGCCGGAACGTGATCACCCGGTGGGTGCCGGGTGGGAGTGGATCTGCGCTGTTACGCGCGAGTAACTTGCGGTGCGCAGAAAACTAGGGCGTCCAATGACCTCACGTCAATGAGTTTGTGAAGAACGCGGCCGAACGGATGATGCGCCGTCGGTCGTACTGCCCCGCGTTTCGGCGTCGCCACGGGGAGGACTACTGTCATGTGCGTGAGCGACAATCCGAGCGCCACCCTCCCATCCGATGCGCCGGGCCGGTTCGGCCCCTATGGCGGCCGGTATGTACCCGAGGCCCTGGTGGCGGCCCTCGACGAACTCGACCGCGAGTATCAGGCCGCGGTGGCCGACCCCGCCTTTTCCACTGAGCTCGACGGGCTGCTGAAGTCCTACACCGGGCGTCCTACGCCGGTCACCGAGGCGGCCCGCTTCGGTGCCGAGGCCGCGGCGGGCGCTCGGGTACTGCTCAAGCGTGAGGACCTCAACCACACCGGCTCGCACAAGATCAACAATGTGCTCGGGCAGGCCTTGCTGACCAAGCGGATCGGCAAGAAGCGGGTCATCGCCGAGACCGGCGCCGGCCAGCATGGCGTGGCGACCGCGACGGCGGCGGCGCTGATGGGGCTCGAGTGTGTGATCTACATGGGCGAGGAAGATACCCGCCGGCAGGCACTGAACGTGGCCCGCATGGAGTTGCTGGGGGCTACCGTCGTTCCGGTGTCGACGGGCTCGCGCACTTTGAAGGACGCGATCAACGAAGCCCTGCGCGACTGGGTCACCAACGTCGACACCACCAATTACGTCTTCGGCACGGTGGCCGGGCCACATCCGTTCCCCACGTTGGTCCGAGATCTCCAGCGCATCATCGGGGTCGAGGCCCGCCAGCAGGTCCTGGAGCTGACCGGAAAGCTGCCCAACGCCGTGGCGGCCTGTGTTGGTGGCGGCTCCAATGCCATCGGCATCTTCCACGCCTTCATCGATGACGCTGACGTGGCCCTTTACGGTTTCGAGGCCGGCGGTGACGGGGTCGAGACGGGGCGGCACGCCGCCACCATCAGCGCGGGAACCCCCGGCGTCTTGCACGGCGCCCGCTCCTACCTGCTCCAGGACGAGTACGGGCAGACGATCGAGTCGCATTCCATCTCCGCGGGTCTGGACTACCCGGGCGTCGGGCCGGAGCATTCCTGGTTGAGGGATTCCGGCCGGGCGCACTACCGGTCGGTCACCGACGCCGAGGCTATGGAGGCGTTCCGGCTGCTGTGCCGCACCGAAGGGATCATCCCCGCCATCGAGAGCGCCCACGCGCTCGCCGGGGCCCGCCATCTCGGCGCCGAACTCGGTCCGGACGCGGTGATTCTGGTGAACCTCTCCGGGCGGGGCGACAAGGACGTGGATACGGCGGCTCGCTGGTTCGGCTTGCTGGAGGGAGACGCGCCATGACGACCCTGGCGGTGTTCGAGAAGGCGCGCGCCGAGGGGCGTGCCGCGCTGGTCGGCTACCTGCCTGCCGGTTACCCCACCGCTGACGGCGCGATCGACGCGCTGAAGGCGATGATCGATGCCGGGGTGGACGTCGTCGAGGTGGGTTTGCCCTACAGCGACCCCCTCATGGACGGCCCGGTCATCCAGGCGGCGGTTGAGGCAGCGCTGCGGCAAGGCATCAACACCCGCGACGTGTTGCGCACCGTGGAGGCGGTGGCCAGCACCGGCGCCCCGGTGTTGGTGATGTCGTACTGGAATCCGATCGACCGGTACGGCGTCGATGCGTTCACCCGTGATCTCGCCGCTGCCGGCGGCGCCGGGGCGATTACCCCTGATCTGATCCCCGACGAGGCCGGCGAATGGTTGCCGGCCGCCCGGCGGCATGACCTCGACACCGTCTTCCTGGTGGCACCGTCGTCCACTGACGAACGCGTCGCGTTCACCGCCGACGCCTGCCGGGGATTCGTGTACGCAGCCTCCACCATGGGTGTCACCGGTACTCGGGAGCAGGTAGGGGACGCTGCCGCGGGTCTGGTGGAGCGCACCCGCCGGGTCACTGACTTACCAGTGGCGGTGGGGCTCGGGGTGTCTAACGCGGCGCAGGCGGCGCAGGTAGCCGGTTTCGCCGATGGTGTCATCGTTGGCTCGGCCTTCGTGCGCCCGTTGCTCGAGGCGGATGACGCCGCCGCGGGCGCACGTGCCGTCGCCGCGGTCGCGGCCGATCTCGCCCAGGGGGTCCGCCAGCGGTAAGGCCCCTGGACATGCGGTGACCGAACCGTAATCTTGGGCCGGGAACTCGCCACGGCGCGACGGAAGTTGTACCGTCGTCGACGGCATTCCTCCGCGTGGCGCGTCGAGGGCGTCTCCCGCGTGGGGCGGCGCACGCGAACACACAGTTCAGGTGATCTCAGAAAGGCAGCTGATGAGCTCCAAGAAGGCGGAGGCCCGTGAGCGGGTCAAGGCGATGCGCGAGGAGCAGGCTCGTAAGGACCGCGCTCGCGAGCGCATGATGCGCTTCGGCATTGCTGCCGCGGTCCTGGTGGGTGTGGTGATCATCGCCGTCGCGGTGATCAGCAATCGTGGCGGAGACGACGACGGGCCGGTGGCGGTCCCGCAGGCGTCGCTGGGTGATAACGACGGCATCATGGTCGGCGATCCGGACGCTCCGGTCACCATCACCAATTGGATGGATTTCCTCTGTCCGCACTGCCAGACTTTTGAGCAGACCAACGCCGCGATGATCGACCAGTGGGTCGAGGCCGGTGAGGTCAACGTGGTCTACAGCCCGGTGGACTACACGGGGCAGAACAGCTCCCGGCGCGCCAACAACGCCCTGGCTTGTGCCGCCGACGAGGGTATGGCCGACGAGTTCGTCAAGGCCGCCTTCGCCGCACCACAGCAATGGACGAACAACGCGCTGGTGAGCCTCGGTGACGACATCGGTATCGGCGGCGACTACTCCAGCTGCGTACGAGACGGCGACTACTCGGACTGGGCTCGCTCGATGGTGGACGCGGCCCGAGCCGCCGAGATCACCGGTACTCCGTCGATCTTCGTCAACGGAGAACCGGTCGGTGATTGGACCCCGGAGAACCTGGCCGCCGCGGTTCAGCAGGCTGCTGCCGGTGCCGACCAGCCCGCCGGCGACGACGACGGCGCGGACGACGACACCAGCGACGACGGCGACGACGCGGATGACGACTCCGAGGCCGATCAGGACGACGACGAGGACGGCGCCGCCGATGACTAGGGTCCGTCAGACGGACCCTCACCAACGGGCTGTTAGCCGAACAGCTCGGACCGGTACGGTCTCTCCATGACGATGATCTCCCCGGCGATGGTGCCGGCCATGCTCCCGGCGTCGATTCCCAGCCCGGATCGTGGCGTGTGGAACCTTGGGCCGGTGCCACTGCGTGCGTACGCGCTGGCCATCATCGCCGGCATCGTGGTCGCCATCTGGTTGGGCACCCGGCGCTGGGCGGCCCGTGGTGGGGTCCCGGCGGCGGTGAGCGACATCGCCATCTGGGCGGTGCCGTTCGGTATCATCGGCGCCCGCATCTACCACGTCATCACCGATCATCAGCTCTATTTCGGTGAAGGCCGGGACGCCATGCGGATCTTCGAGATCTGGGAAGGCGGCATCGGCATCTGGGGTGCCATCGCCGGTGGTGCGCTCGGGGCGTGGATCGCCTGCCGCAGACGGGGTATCCCGCTGCCGGCGATGGCGGACGCCCTGGCACCTGGCATCCTCATCGCGCAGGGGATCGGCCGGTGGGGGAACTACTTCAACAACGAGCTCTACGGGCGCCAGACCGACCTGCCGTGGGGCCTGGAGATCCATCAGATGGAGAACGGCCGGGCCGTGGTTGGCCCGGACGGTGAGCCGGTGCTGCTGGAAGGCCTGTATCACCCCACCTTCCTGTACGAGTCGTTGTGGGCGTTCGCGATCGCCGGCCTGCTGATCTGGGCCGATCGCCGGTTCCGGCTCGGGCATGGCCGGGTGTTCGCGCTGTATGTGGCCGGGTACACCCTGGGACGTAGCCTGTTCGAGTACCTGCGCATCGACGAGGCGAACGAGATCCTCGGGTTGCGGGTCAACCAGTGGGTGTCGGCGTTGCTGTTCGTCGGGGCCGTCGTGTACTTCATCGTCTCCGCCCGTCGGCGGCCGGGGCGTGAGGAGCCGGCTGACCTGCTCGGCTCGTACGCGACCGACGACACCAAACCCGGCGACACCAGACCCGGCGACACCAAACCCGACGACGACGGCCCGAGCGCCGGCGACGACGGAGAGCCGAGCGGCGACGACGGAGAGCCGGCTGACGGATCCGGGGTTGGTGACGGCCCGGCGTCGGACGTCGATCAGGACACGTCGGGCGTCGACGACATCGATGACCAGGACGACACGCCCTCTGGTGATAAGAAACACGACGAGACCGTTGCACGCGACCCCTAGGCTGACCGATGATGACGAAACGGGGGTACGCGGAGACCGGCGGCACACCCTCGCCGCACCCGTGATGCGCTCCCTACCTCGACACATGCGGTAAAGTCGGCTTAACACAGTGCACGTAGCGCCGCGATCCGGCAGTCTGACGTGGGTTCGTTTCCCGGCATCGCCGCCGGCGTACCACGGGAGTTGGTTGTCCCACTTCTGGTGAGACAGCACAACAATTTCCGGCATTGATGATGTAACCTCCACGAAACTCGTCAAGAGCTTCCCAGGGCCAGCGCTGTCCCGATCACCCGCCGCCAGATCGAAGACGACGGGAGTGCCGATGCGCCTCACGCCTGCTGTCCCGCCTAGCCCGTTCGTATCCCGCCCAGGGATGCCCGGGCCGCAGGGCTTGTACGACCCCCGGTTCGAGCACGACGCCTGCGGTGTGGCGTTCGTCGCCACGCTCGACGGGGAAGCAAGTCACCAGATCGTCCGGCACGGCCTCACCGCGCTGGCCAACCTCGACCATCGGGGTGCCTCGGGTGCCGAACCTGACTCCGGCGACGGCGCCGGCATCCTGGTTCAGGTCCCGGACGCGTTCCTGCGGGCAGTAGTCGAGTTCGAGCTGCCGGAGGCTGGTTCGTACGCGGTCGGCATGGCGTTCCTGCCGGACGACGACGAGCAGGCAGGAAGTTGTGCCGACGCGGTGGAGCGCATCGCGGCCGAGGAGGGCCTGCGGGTGCTCGGGTGGCGCGACGTCCCGGTGATGCCGTCGCTGGTGGGTGCTACCGCCCGCTCGGTGATGCCGCGGTTCCGGCAGTTGTTCGTTGCCGTCGCCGGTGAGGCCGACGTGATGCATCTGGAACGGCTTGCCTATGCGCTGCGCAAGCGGGCCGAACACGAGGCCGGTGTGTACCTGCCGAGTTTGTCCGCCCGTACCACGGTGTACAAGGGCATGCTGACCACCGGTCAGCTGGAGCCGTTCTTCCCGGATCTCTCCGATCACCGGTTCGCTTCCGCGCTGGCTGTGGTCCACTCTCGCTTCTCCACGAACACGTTCCCCAGCTGGCCGCTGGCGCACCCGTACCGGTACGTCGCCCACAACGGCGAGATCAACACCGTGCAGGGCAACCGCAACTGGATGCGGGCCCGGGAGTCGCTGCTGGCCAGTGAGCTCATTCCCGGCGAGCTGACGCGGCTGTTCCCCATCGTCGACCCGTCGGGCAGCGACTCCGCCAGTTTCGACGAAGTGCTCGAGCTGCTCCACCTCGGAGGGCGCAGCCTGCCGCACGCGGTGCGCATGATGATCCCCGAGGCGTGGGAGAACCACGCCGGGCTTTCACCTGAGCGGCGGGCCTTCTTCGAGTTCCACAGTGCGGTCATGGAGCCGTGGGACGGTCCGGCGTGTGTCGTGTTCACCGACGGCACCCAGGTGGGTGCGGTGCTGGACCGCAACGGCCTGCGGCCGGGCCGTTGGTGGGTCACCGACGACGGTCTCGTGGTTCTGGCATCCGAGGCCGGCGTGCTCGACATCGACCCGGCACGGGTTGTCCGCAAGGGGCGCCTCGAACCCGGCCGGATGTTCCTCGTCGATCTCGACGAGCACCGGCTGATCAGCGACGACGAGGTCATGGAGGAGCTGGCCGGCGCCGAGCCGTACAGCGAGTGGCTGCACGCCGGTCTGATCCACCTCAACGATCTCCCCGAGCGTGAGCACATCGTGCATACGCACGCCAGTGTCACCCGTCGTCAGCAGACCTTCGGCTACACCGAGGAAGAGCTGCGCATTCTCCTAACGCCGATGGCGAAGAACGGCGCCGAGCCGATCGGCTCGATGGGCACCGACACTCCGATCGCCGCCCTGTCGGAGCGGCCGCGGATGCTCTTCGACTACTTCGCTCAGCTGTTCGCGCAGGTCACCAACCCGCCACTGGATGCCATCCGGGAAGAGTTGGTGACGTCGCTGGCCAGCACTATCGGCCCGGAGGGCAACCTGCTCGACGCGGGGCCGGCGTCCTGCCGGCAGGTCGTCGTCCCCTTCCCCGTCATCGACAACGACGACCTTGCCAAGATCATCCACATCAACCGGGACGGCAACCTGCCCGGTTATGCCACTCACGTCATCCGCGGGCTTTACGACGTCGCGGGCGGGGGAGCGGCGCTGGCCCGCCGGCTGGACGATATCTGCAAGGAAGCGTCCAAGGCGATCGACGCCGGTGCTCGCATCATCGTGCTGTCCGACCGCCACTCCGACGCCACCCAGGCGCCGATCCCGTCGCTGCTGTTGACCGCCGCCGTCCACCACCACCTCGTCCGGGAGAAGACCCGGACGTTCGTGGGCCTGGTGGTCGAAGCCGGCGACGTGCGCGAAGTCCATCATGTCGCGCTTCTCATCGGCTACGGCGCCGCGGCGGTCAACCCGTACCTGGCCATGGAGACGGTCGAAGATCTGGCCCGACGCGGCACTCTGCTGCCTGACCTGGCGCCGGAGAAGGCCGTGGCCAACCTCATCAAGGCGCTCGGCAAGGGCGTGCTCAAGGTGATGAGCAAGATGGGGGTGTCCACCGTGGCCTCCTATACGGGGGCGCAGATCTTCGAGGCGATCGGGCTGGCGCGCGACGTCGTCGACCGCTACTTCACCGGCACCACGTCGCGGCTCGGCGGGGTCGGGCTGGACGTGCTCGCCGAGGAAGTGCGCCGCCGGCACGTCAGCGCGTACCCGCCCGGCGGATTGGCCGCCGCACATCGCACGCTCGACGTCGGCGGTGAGTATCAGTGGCGACGCGAGGGTGAACACCACCTGTTCGACCCCGAGACGGTCTTCCGGTTGCAGCATTCCACCCGGTCGGGGCGCTACGACGTGTTCAAGCAGTACACCCACCGAGTAGACGAGCAGTCGCGGCGGCTGATGACGCTGCGTGGGCTGTTCGCCTTCAAGGAGGGTGAGCGGGAGCCGGTGCCGATCGAGGAGGTCGAGCCGGTCGAGTCGATCGTGCGGCGGTTCTCCACCGGGGCGATGTCGTACGGCTCCATCAGCATGGAGGCGCACGAGACGCTGGCCATCGCGATGAACCGGCTGGGCGCGAAGTCCAACACCGGTGAGGGCGGCGAGGACCCGGAGCGTCTCTACGACCCCGAGCGGCGCAGCGCCGTCAAGCAGATCGCCAGTGGCCGCTTCGGCGTCACGTCGGAGTACCTGACCAACGCCGACGATCTCCAGATCAAGATGGCCCAGGGCGCCAAGCCGGGTGAAGGTGGTCAGCTGCCCGGCAACAAGGTGTGGCCGTGGATCGCCCGGACCCGGCATTCCACCCCCGGTGTCGGCCTGATCTCGCCGCCCCCACACCACGACATCTACTCCATCGAGGATCTCGCCCAGCTGATCCACGACCTCAAGAATTCCAACCCGTCGGCGCGGGTGCACGTGAAGCTGGTCGCCGAGGTGGGGGTCGGCACGGTCGCCGCAGGGGTGTCCAAGGCACACGCCGACGTCGTGCTGATCTCCGGGCACGACGGCGGCACCGGCGCGTCGCCGCTGACCTCGCTCAAACATGCCGGCGGGCCATGGGAGCTGGGCCTGGCCGAGACTCAGCAGACGCTGCTGCTCAACGGGCTGCGCGACCGCATCGTCGTCCAGACCGACGGCCAGCTCAAGACCGGCCGCGACGTCGTCATCGCGGCGTTGCTGGGCGCGGAGGAGTACGGCTTCTCCACGGCGCCGCTCGTAGTGTCCGGCTGCGTCATGATGCGGGTGTGCCACCTGGACACGTGCCCGGTGGGTATCGCCACGCAGAACCCGGAGCTGCGCAAGCGCTACACCGGCCAGGCGGACTTCGTCGTCACGTTCTTCGAGTACATCGCCGAGGAGGTCCGCGAATACCTGGCGCAGCTCGGGTTCCGCAGCCTCGACGAGGCGATCGGACACGCGGAGATGCTCGACACCACCGCCGCCGTCGACCACTGGAAAGCCAACGGGCTCGACCTCACCCCGCTGCTGCACGTTCCCGAGCTGGCCGACGGCGCCGCCCGGCGGCAGGTGGTCGGGCAGGACCACGGCCTGGAGAAGGCGCTGGACAACCAGCTCATCTCGCTGGCCACCGAGGCACTCGAGCATGGTGAGCCGGTGCGGGCCCAGGTGAATATCCGCAACGTCAACCGGACCGTGGGCACGATGCTCGGCCATGAGGTCACCAAACGATTCGGCACCGACGCACTGCCGGACGACACCATCGACATCACCCTGGTCGGTTCGGCCGGGCAGTCGTTTGGTGCTTTCGTGCCGCGCGGGGTCACCCTTCGGCTGGAGGGTGATGCCAACGACTATCTCGGCAAGGGCCTGTCCGGCGGACGGGTGATCGTCAGGCCGGACCGGTCGGCGACGTTCGTCGCTGAGGAGAACGTCGTCACCGGCAATGTCACCGCGTATGGCGCCACCAGTGGCGAGCTGTACATCCGTGGGATGGCGGGTGAACGGTTCTGTGTGCGCAACTCCGGTGTCACCGCGGTGGTCGAAGGTGTCGGCGACCACGCCTGCGAATACATGACCGGAGGGGTCGCGGTCATCCTGGGCCGCACCGGCCGCAACGTCGCCGCCGGTATGTCCGGTGGTACCGCGTACATCCTCGATCTCGACCCGTCGCGGGTGAATCTGGACATGGTGGAGATGGAGGAGCCGACCGCGGATGCGTTGGACCGGCTGCGCGACATCATCACCCGGCACCGCGACGAAACCGGATCCACGGTTGCGGAGGCGCTGCTGGCCGACTGGGAGCAGTCGGCGCGCAGATTCACCACGATCATGCCCCGCGACTTCAAACGTGTGCTCGCCGCCAAGGCCGCCGCCGAGCGTGATGGACGAGATGTAGACACGGCTGTGATGGAGGTGGCGCACGGATGAGTGAGTGGAGTGGTCGCTCGACGGAGGAGATGCGCCCGCGGAGGGAACGAGTCCGTGTCGCGCTGACCATTGGACTGGAGGCGGCGCACGGATGAGTGAGTGGAGTGGTCGCTCGACGGAGGAGATGCGCCCGCGGAGGGAACGAGTCCGTGTCGCGCTGACCATTGGACTGGAGGCGGCGCACGGATGAGTGAGTGGAGTGGTCGCTCGACGGAGGAGATGCGCCCGCGGAGGGAACGAGTCCGTGTCGCGCTGACCATTGGACTGGAGGCGGCGCATGGCTGATCCTCGTGGGTTCCTAACCACCGACCGGCAGGGCGCCAAGGCGCGCCCAGCAGCTCAGCGGGTGCAGGACTGGAAAGAGGTCTACCCGGAGCCGGGTATCGGTAAGACCCTGTTGCCGATCATCACCAAGCAGGCCGGACGCTGCATGGACTGCGGGATTCCGTTCTGCCATCAGGGTTGCCCGTTGGGCAATCTCATCCCGGAATGGAACGATCTCGTCTGGCGCGACGACTGGCAGGCGGCGGCCGAACGGTTGCACGCGACCAACAACTTCCCGGAGTTCACTGGCCGGCTGTGCCCGGCGCCGTGTGAGGCGGCGTGTGTGGTGGCGATCGCCGACGACGCGGTCACCATCAAGAACGTCGAGGTGTCCATCATCGATCGGGCTTTCGACGAAGGTTGGGTGGTGCCGCAGCCGCCGGAGCGCCTGACCGACCGGACGGTCGCGGTGATCGGTTCTGGCCCGGCGGGGTTGGCGGTTGCGCAGCAGTTGACCCGCGTGGGGCACACCGTTGCCGTCTACGAGCGCGACGACCGCGTGGGTGGGTTGCTGCGGTACGGCATTCCCGAGTTCAAGATGGAGAAGCGCCACCTCGACCGGCGGCTGGATCAGATGCGCGCTGAGGGCACGATCTTCCGCACTGGAGTCGAGGCGGGCCAGTCGTTGACCGGTCAGGAGCTGAGGTCCCGCTACGACGCCGTCGTCCTCGCTGTAGGGGCCACGGAGGCCCGCGATCTGCCGATCCCGGGCCGTGAGCTGGCGGGTATCCACCAGGCCATGGAGTATCTGCCGCAGGGCAATCGGGTGGCGCTGGGCGAGGCCGTGCCGGATCAGATCACGGCGGACGGCAAACACGTCGTGATCATCGGTGGTGGCGACACCGGGGCCGACTGTCTCGGCACCGCGCACCGGCAGGGAGCGGCGTCGGTGACCCAGCTGGAGATCATGCCGCAACCGCCGGACACGCCGCACCCGTCGACGCCGTGGCCCACCTGGCCGCTGATGATGCGCACCTCCAGTGCTCACGAGGAGGGCGGCGAGCGGGTCTACTCCGTTTCCACTCAGGAGTTCCTGGGCGACGAGTCCGGCCGGGTACGGGCGCTGCGAATCGTCGAGGTGCGGATGGGGGAGAAGGGCTTCGAGCCGGTTCCGGGAACCGAACGCGATCTGCCTGCTGACCTCGTGTTGTTCGCGATGGGTTTTGTTGGCCCGGAGCGTTCGCCATTGTTGGAGCAGCTAGGTGTGGAGCTCGACGCGCGGGGCAACGTGGTCCGCGACGCCGCCTACGAGACGAGTGTGCCGGGTGTGTTCGTCGCCGGTGACGCTGGGCGTGGGCAGTCGCTGATCGTGTGGGCGATCGCGGAAGGCCGGGCCTGTGCGGCGGGTGTCGACCGGTGGTTGACCGGTACCGACCGGCTGCCCGCGCCGGTGGCGCCCACCGACCGCCCCCTCGTCGTCTAACCATCTTCAGCGCGACGCTGGTGCACAACCAGCCCACGTTGTGCACCTGATCTCCGTTTTGGCGCCTGATCGTTTTCACCGGGGTGATCAGATGTGGATGACGACGTGTTGACGGTGGTTGATGGCGAGGTTGATGCATCGGATCGCGTCTTAGAATGTGAACGCGAAACGATCAGATGCACGAGCGGCCGCTTCAGAGCGGGTTGTGCATCTGATCGTCTAACGGGCCACCACCCGGCCACCTAGCGGTCCGGAAACGCGGCTGCGCGCGCTCGTGCCACGGGCTTGGCTGCACGACGCAGATCAACGTGGGACAGCGTAGATCAACCTAGGTCGGTGAGGATCAATGTGGATCGGCGCCGACTCTTAACGATCAGATGCATCAACCTACCGGTACGTCGAGCTTGTGCATCTGATCGTTTCGCGTTCACATTCTAAGACGCGATCAGATGCTCACCTCCGTGCCGCCACATGCCACAACACGTCGTCATCCACATCTGATCACCCCGGTGAAAACGATCAGGCGCCAAAACGGAGATCAGGTGCACAACGGGGTTAGCCGCCGATGGCGGACATCGGCCGGTCGGGCTGCAGGAAGCCGGGATCGTCGATGCCGTGCCCGGCGGCCTTGCCGGCCATCGCCGTCGTCCACCGTTGCGCCAGTTCGTCGTCGCTGGCCCCGGCTCGCATGGCGCCGCGCAGGTCGGATTCTTCGCGGGCGAACAGGCAGGTGCGCACCTGGCCGTCGGCGGTGAGCCGGGTGCGGTCGCAGGTGCCGCAGAACGGCCGGGTCACCGAGGCGATGATGCCGACCCGGGCCGGTCCGCCATCGACCAGCCACCGCTCGGCCGGGGCGCTGCCACGGTGGTCCGACGCTTCGGGGGTGAGGTGGTAGTGGCGCTGGAGGGCGGCCAGGATGTCGCCCGCCGTGACCATCCGCGCGCGGTCCCAGCCGTGCTGGGCGTCGAGCGGCATCTGCTCGATGAACCGTAGCTCATAGCCGTTGCCCAACGCCCAGCCGAGGAGGTCGACGGCTTCGTCGTCGTTGACGTCGCGCATGAGCACGGCGTTGACCTTGACCGGCGACAACCCTGCCGCGTCGGCGGCGGCCAGGCCGGCCAGCACGTCGTCCAGGCGCTTGCGCCGGGTCAGCTGCTCGAACCGGTCGGCGCGCAGTGTGTCCAGCGAACCGTTGACTCGGTCGAGTCCGGCGGCGGCCAAGGCGGCGGCGATCCGGGCCAGCCCCACCGCGTTGGTCGTCAGCGACAGGTCGGGCCGCGGTTCCAGGGCAGCGCAGGCGGCGACGATGTCCACCAGGCCACGCCGCAGGAGCGGTTCGCCGCCGGTGAATCGGACCTCGTTGATGCCGAGGCGTTCGACGGCGATGCGGACCAGTCGGACCACTTCGTCGTCGGTGAGAACGTCCGGGCCGGGCAGCCAGGCCAGACCGTTTTCCGGCATGCAGTACGTACACCGTAGGTTGCAGCGGTCCGTCAACGAGACACGCAGGTCTGTTGCCACCCGTCCGTACCGGTCAACCAGCATCTCGTCGCCTTTCCGCACTGACCGTACCGGCCCGGCTCACCGGGTAGGCACGAGGCCATGATCGCCGTGGATTGGTCCAGATGTCGTCGATAGCGGCCGCCCGCTTGCCCCGGACCGGACCGCCACGATCTCCGCCGCGATGGACACCGCCGTCTCCTCCGGGGTGCGGGCGCCGATGTCGAGCCCGACGGGGGCCCGTAGCCGGCTGAGCTGCGCTTGAGTCACACCGAACTCACGGAGCCGGTCCAGGCGGTCGGCATGGGTCCGGCGTGAGCCCATGACGCCGATGTAACCGGCGTCGGTGCGCAACGCGACCTCCAGCAGGGGAACATCGAATTTGGGGTCGTGGGTCAGGACGCAGAGAACGCTGCGCCGATCGACGTCGCCACGGTTCACCGCCGCCTCCAGGAAGGTGTGCGGCCAGGCGACGACGACGTCGTCGGCGTCCGGGAAACGCCGCTCGGTGGCGAAGACGGCGCGGGCGTCGCACACGGTGACGTGGTAGCCGAGGAATCGGCCGATGCGGGCGACCGCACCGGCGAAGTCGATGGCACCGAAGACGTACATGGCCGGCGGCGGGGCGTAGGACTGGACGAAGACGGCTACGTCGTCGAGGCGGCGCTCGCCGTGTGCGCCGTAGTGCCGCACGCCGGTCTGCGCCTGGCTGAGCATGCCGGCGGCGTCAGCGGTCACCGCCGCGTCGAGTCCGGGGTCACCGAGGCTGCCGGACATCTGCTCCGGCCACACCACCAGCCGGGCTCCGAGGTGGGCACCGTCGGTGATGACCGTGGCGGTCGCCACGGGACGACGCTCGTCCACCGCGTGAGCCAGCGTTGGGAGTTCGGGGAAGCTGTCGCCGTTTACCGGCTGGACCAGGATGTCGAGAATGCCGCCGCAGGTCAGCCCAACGCTGAACGCGTCGTCGTCGCTGACCCCGTAGCGTTGCAGAACCGGTCGGCCCGTGACGATGACCTCTTGGGCCAGCTCGTACACCGCTCCTTCCACGCAGCCGCCGGATACACTGCCCGCGGCGACGCCGTCGGCGCCGACGGCCATCGCCGCCCCGGGTGGTCGTGGTGCGGAGCGGAACGTACTGACGACGGTGGCCACGGCACACCGCTGGCCGTTCTGATGCCAGCGGCGAACGTCGGCCAGGACGTCGAGCATGTCAGCGCCCGACCGCGCCGAAAACCTCGGCCGAACACAGCTCCAGTTCCGCCGCCGCGGATTCTCGGTTGACGGGGGACAGGACGACGCTGGTGGCTCCGGCGTCGAGGAGGGTGCGGATCCGGTCGGCGACCTCGTCGGGATCACCGGCGACGGCCAACTCGTCCACCCATTCGTCCGGCATCTCACGGGCCAGCAGTTCCGGCCCGCCCCGGTCGAGGAGGTCGGCGAGCTGGTCGTTGTAACCGAATGGCGCGGTGAGCGGGTTGTGCGGCCCCACGGCGGCCAGGTAGAACGCCAGCGTCGGACGGACCGCCGCCTTCGCCGCTTTGCTGTCGTGGTCGACGCTGAACAGGGCGAACATGGGCACCCGGTGCTGGGTGCGGCCGCCCTCGGCCATCCCGTCGCTGATGTGGGTGTGGGCGAACTCGAGGTATTTCGTGCCGCACAGCACACTCATCACCGTGCCGTCGGCGATCCGGCCGGACAGCCGCAACGACTTCGGGCCGAGTACCCCGGTCAGGATGGGAACCTCGGATGTCGCGGGGTGTGCCAGGCTCACCGAGTGGAAGGCGAACTGTTTGCCTTCGACGTCGATCGTCTCACCAGCGAGCAGGCCACGTACGGCGTCGATCGTCTCGGTGAGCGCGGTCAGCGGCGACTTCGGTGTCAGCCCCATCTGGTCGGTCCAGAACGGCACGCCGTGCCCGATACCCGGGAGAAACCTGGAGGGGTAGGTGCGGGCGAGGGTGGCGATCTCCATGGCTGTCACAGCGGGGTGGCGGGCCACCGACGCCACGACACCGAGGCCGACGGCCACCCGGCTGGTCGCCTGGAGTGCCAGCGCGGACGCGGTGAAGCCGCCGTAGCAGAAGTAGTCCTCAGCGACCCACACCTCGGAGTATCCGAGTTGCTCGGCGCGGTGTGCGAGCGGCCCGATCTGTTCCGGTGGGGTGGAGGTGGCGATGAACACGCCGATGGGGGTCTCACTCATCGAAGGCTCCTTGGTCTGGGCGGCTCTCGGGTGGCGGGACGGTGGTGTTCAGCGCAGCAGCACGATGCCGACGACGATAGCCGCGACGACGAGCACCGGAAGGGCGAGCCGCTTGGCCAGCGGGATCCCCACCACCGCCATGAGGTTCAGCGAGCCGTTGTCCTGGCTGCTGGTGTCGACCGCGGTGGCCGACCGGTTCGGTGCGGGCGTCGCTGGTGCGGTGGGTGCGCCCGAACCAGGGGTGGCCGCATCGGGCAGCGGGGCCTGACCGGTGTACCGTGCTGCCAGCCGGTCGGACAGGGCCCGCGCGAATTGGCCGATGAGCCGGTTGCTGACATCTTGCATCACCCCGCGGCCGAACTGTGCTGGCCGGCCGGTGATGGCGAGGTCGGTGATCACCTCGATCACCGTGTGCTCGCCGTCCGGCGTCAGCGTGGTGGTGACCGTTGCGCTGGCCGTTCCGGAGCCCCGAGTCTCTTTCCCGGTGGCCTCCAGCACAGCCCGCCAGTTCGCCCGGTCCAGCTCGGTGAACCGGGCTCGGCCGCCGTAGGTCAGCTGTACCGGTCCGAGGCGGACTCGCACGGTGCCGGTGACTCCGTCGGCGTCGATCGAGTCGAGGGAGGCGCCTGGGACACACTCGGCGACGTCCTCGATGTCCAGTAGCGCTTCCCAGGCGTGCTCGACCGGTACTGGCACGGTGAACGTGTTGGTCAACTCCACGGGGCAACTCCTCGACGTCGGTCCGATGCACCACCATTGTTCGTCGCATCAGTGGCCAGGCGAACGTGCGCGATGCACAAGACCGGCCGGCGGGCCTTGCCAGCGTGCACAATGCGCTCGCGCGAGCCGGGGGCCAGGCTGGGAGCACACCGAGGCGCCAGGTGCTGTCGCGGGTACGACGGAGTCGCCGTCGTCCCCCGGTTCACCGGCGCCAGCGAACCCACTCAACACGTTGGAGAGTGACAATCGTGGCCGAGCAGAGTGCTGCCGGGCTGATCGGAGCTCGGGTACGACGACAAGAGGATCCGCGGCTACTCACGGGCCGGGCGCAGTTCGTCGACGATGTCCGATTACCCGGCATGCTCAACGCCGCCGTGCTGCGAAGCCCGGTGCCGCATGCCCGCATCGTCCGGATCGACGTCAGCCGGGCCCTGGCACATCCAGGGGTGTACGCGGTGGTCACCGGGGACGAAGTGCGGGCGGCGGTGGCCACCCCGCAGCCGGTGATCTGGCGGATGATCCCCGATCAGCGGATGACCGACGGCTACCCGTTGGCGGTGGGGAAGGCGCGCTACGTCGGGCAGGGAATCGCCGCCGTCGCGGCCACCGACCGGGCCACCGCCGAAGACGCGCTGGAGCTGATCGACGTCGAGTACGACGAGCTGCCGGCGGTGACCACGTTGGAAGAGGCGCTGGCCGAGGATGCGCCGAAGCTCTACGACGAGTGGCCGGACAACGTGAGCTGCCGCGCCACCATCCCGAAGGGCGATGTCGAAGCGGCGTTCGCCGAGGCCGACGTCGTTGTCCGGGAGACGTTCCGCTTCGCCCGGCAGATGGGAACTCCGCTGGAAACGCGGGGTGTGGTCGCTACCTGGGATCCGTTCACCGACCGGCTCGACGTGTGGCTGTCGACGCAGTCACCCAATCTCGCCCGGGACCTGTTCGGCGAGGTGCTGGACGTGTCGGTGGACAAGATCCGGGTCCGGGTGCCCGACGTCGGCGGCGGATTCGGCAACAAGTTCGACTTCTACGGCGAGGAAGTGGTCGCGGCCATTCTGTCCAAGCGCACGGGGCGGCCGGTCAAGCTGATCGAGGACCGGTTGGAGAGTTTCGTCGCCAACGCACACTCGCGGGAGCAGAAGGTGGAGGTGGAGCTGGCGGCCACCAGCGACGGCCGGATCACCGGCCTGCGCGGCACGGTGTACGCCGTGCTCGGTGGGCAGCTGGCCACCGTCGGGATCGGCCCGTGCTGGCTGACCGCCGCGCTGATGAGCGGGCCGTACGACATCGCCAACGTCGAAGCGTCCGTTGTGGGTGTGGTGACCAACCGCTCGCCGTACGGCTCCTACCGTGGCTGGGGGCAGCCGAAGTCGAACTTCGCCCACGAACGGATGGTGGATCTGCTGGCCCGGCGGCTGGACATGGATCCGTTGGATGTGCGGCGGAAGAATCTCATCCCGGCTGACGCGTTCCCCTACGCCAGCCCGGTCTTCTTCTATGACGGCGGCCGCTACGACGAATGCCTCGGCCTCGCCACGGACGCCGTGCGCGACCGCGGCTGGCTGCGCCGACGGGACGAGGCCCGGGGCTCCGGCCGCACCGTGGGGATCGGCTACTCGTTCCATGTCGAGATCACCGCGCTGGGGCCCAGCCGGATCATGAACATGGCCGGGTTGCAGCACTCGGCGTTCGACGAAGAGGTCGTGCGGATCGATTCCAGCGGACGGGTCACGGTGTATACCGGGCAGACCGCACTCGGGCAGGGGATCCAGACCGCACTCGCCCAGGTGGCCGCCGAGCAGCTGGGAGTACCACTCGACGACGTCACGGTGGTTGTCGGTGACACCGATACCTGCCCTTACACGGGATACGGAACGGGGGCTAGTCGGGCGGCGTCGTTGGGCGGCGGGGCGGTGTTGACCGCGTCGAAGCGGCTCAAGGAGAAGGTGTTGCGGATCGCCGGTGGCATGCTCGAGGCCGCACCGGAAGATCTGGTGGTGGCCGACGGCCGGATCTCCGTGGTGGGGGTGCCGGATCGGTCGGTGAGTATGGCCGAGATCGGTGATGCCGCCTACCGGCGGATCAACGGCCGGCTCCCCGAAGACGAGGTGCCCACCCTCGAGGAACGAGAGGTCTTCGATCCGCCCAATGTCGCCTTCTCGTATGGCTGCACCGCGGTGCTGGCCGACGTGGACCGGGAGACCGGCGAGGTGCGGCTGCTGGACTACCTGATCGCCCACGACTGCGGCACCGTCATCAACCCGCTGATCGTCGACGGCCAGCTCCACGGTGGCGCCGCGCAGGCCATCGGCGGCGCCCTGTACGAGGAACTGGTGTACGGCCCGGACGGACAGATCCAGACCACCACGTTCATGGACTATCTGATGCCGACGGCGAGTGAGATCCCGGCGTTCGAGTTGCTGCACATGGAAACCCCCGCCGAGCACATCCCGGGCGGGTTCAAAGGTATGGGGGAAGGTGGAACGATCGGCGGCGCGGCGGCGATCGCGGGTGCGGTGGACGATGCTCTGGCCGACCTCGGAGTGGCAACCGTCGCGCTGCCGATCACCCCACCCCGGCTTCTGGCCGCGATGCGAAATGGGCAGGTGCAAGCATGAAGGCCGCAGCGTTCGACTATCACCGGGCGACGTCCGTCGACGACGCCATCCAGCAGCTCGGTGCCGCCGACGATGCCAAGGTCCTCGCGGGCGGGCAGAGCCTGGTGCCGTTGTTGGCGATGCGGTTGGCCCGGCCGACCGTGCTGGTGGACCTGAACCGGCTGGCCGACCTGGCCTACGTCCGTCGCGAGAACGGAGAGCTCGCCATCGGCGCGTTGACCAGGCACCGCACGGTGGAGACGGCTGAGCTGGTGCGGCGCGACGTCCCGTTGCTGGCCGACGCGCTGGCGCACGTCGGGCACGTCACCATCCGCAACCGGGGCACCATCGGCGGCAGCATCGCACACGGCGATCCGGCCGCCGAGTTGCCCGCGGTGGCGGTTGCATTGGACGCGACGTTCCGGCTGCGTGGCCCCGGAGGGGAGCGCAGCGTCGCCGCCGGGGACTTCTTCTTCGGTTATCTGATGACGGCGCTGGAACCCGACGAGCTGTTGACCGAGATCCGCTGGCCGGTGCTGCCCCAGGGGACCGGCTGCGCGGTCGAAGAGCTCACCCGCCGCAACGGCGACTTCGCGCTGGTGGCGGTCTTCGCCGCGTTGACTATGGGGGCCGACGGTGTCTGCACTCAGGCCCGGATCTCGGTGGCTGGTGCGGCCGCCGCACCGCTGCGGGCCGACAACGCGGAGCAGGCGCTGATCGGCTCCCGGGTCAGCGCCGCCGATGCCGGTGCGGCCGCCGACCGGCTCGCGGCGGCGACCGATCCGCCCAACGATATCCACGCCCCCGCTGACTACCGCCGGGAGATGGCCGCGGTGCTGGGCCGCCGGGCGATTCAGCGGGCGTGGGCCCAAGCCAACCGAACGAATGCCGGCGAGTAGAGGTGAGCTGATGAGCGACCACGTGAACGGCGCGGCCGAGGGCACGGTGGCCAACAAGGTCCCGGTGACCATCACCGTCAACGGTAGGACCCATCGGGCCGACTGCGAACCGCGTACCACCCTGGCCGACTTCCTCCGCGAAGATCTCGGCTACACGGGTGTGCACCTCGGCTGTGAACACGGCGTGTGTGGTGCGTGTACGGTCCAACTGGACGGCAGCACGGCCCGATCCTGCTGCATGCTGGCCGTGCAGGCGGACGGCTCCGAGGTGACCACCGTGGAAGGCCTGGCCGAGGACGGCCAGCTGCATCCGCTGCAGGAGGCGTTCTGGAACCGGCACGGCCTGCAGTGTGGCTTCTGCACGCCGGGGATGTTGATGACCGCGTGTGAACTGCTGGCCGACAATCCCGACCCGTCGGCCGAGGAAATCCGGGAGGGGATCTCGGGGAACCTGTGCCGGTGTACCGGTTACCAGTTCATCGTCGAATCCATCCAGGAAGCCGCGCCGAAGATGAGACCGGCCACGTGAGTGTCCCCGTCGTCGAGCCGCATCCGGCGTTCCCCTCCATCGCCGAGCTGGAGCAGGCGTTGCGCGGCGCGGACTACCTGCCGGACCACGGGCTGGCCACGGCGGCGTTCCTGGCCCTCGGGATGCGTCGGCCGCTGCTGCTCGAAGGTGCCGCCGGGGTAGGAAAGACCGAGGTGGCCAAGACACTCGCCCGGCTGCTGGGCGGTGAGCTGATCCGGCTGCAATGTTATGAGGGGATCGACGCCGCACAGGCGCTGTACGAGTGGGACTACCCGCGTCAGCTGCTGCACGCCCGGCTGGTGGCCGAGGGAGCGACCCGGCCCGCGCCGGACCAGCCGGCGCAGCGGATGGCCGAACTCTACGGCCCCGATTTCCTGCTGGAGCGGCCCCTGCTGAAGGCCATCCGGGCCGGTGGCCGGGCCGTGTTGCTACTCGACGAGCTGGACCGGGCCGATGACGAGTTCGAGGCGTTCTTACTGGAGATCTTGGCCGACTTCGCCGTGACGGTGCCCGAACTGGGCACGGTGGCCGCCGAGACCCCACCGGTGGTGATCATTACGTCGAACCGGACCCGCGAACTGCACGACGCGCTGAAGCGGCGTTGCCTGTATCACTGGATCGACTACCCGGAACCGGACCGCGAAGTAGAGATCATCCGGCTACGAGTCCCCGGCGTGTCGGCGGAGCTCGCCACGGCGGTAGCAGCCACGGTTCAGCACATTCGTGGGCTCGACCTGGTGAAGCCACCCGGGGTGGCCGAGGCCATCGACTGGGCGGCCGCACTCACCCTCGTCGGAGCCGCCGAGCTGGACCCGGCGCTGGCCGCCGCCACGGTCGGCTCGGTGGTGAAACACCGCGAAGACCTGGATCGGGTGCGGACGATGCTGGTCGGCGACGGCGGTGAGCGCAGGTGACCCGTCAGCCGGATCAAGGCCGGCACGGCGTGGACGGGCACCGCGAGCTCACCGGGTTCGGTACCGCCCTGCGGCGGGCCGGTGTACCCGCCGACCCGGCGCGGATGGTCGAGTTCTGCCGAGCCGCGGTGCTCGCCGGTCCGGACGAGTTGTTCTGGGCCGGGCGGGTCACCCTGGTGTCCCGCCCGGCCGACCTGCCGGTGTACGACCGCGTCTTCGCCGAATACTTCGGTGGCAGCCGGGCGGTGTCGCGTGACCTGCTGGCCCGGCCCGCGGAGTCCAACCGGTTGGCCGATCTCGACCGCGATTCCTCCGGTGGTGGGGGAGAACCCGACAGCGTGGCCAGTTCGGTGGAGGTGCTACGGCGGAAGGACTTCGCCGCTCTCACCAGCGACGAGCTGGCGCGTCTAGCCGCCGTGCTGGCCAGGCTGGAGATCACCGTTCCGAGGCGGCGCACCCGGCGCTGGAAACCCGCCATCCGCGGCCGGCCCGACCTGCGTCGCACCACCCGGTTGGCGTTGCGCCACGCCGGTGAGCCGGTGGTGTTGTGTACCCGTACCCGCCGGATCCGGCCGCGGAGACTGGTGTTTCTCCTGGATGTGTCGCATTCGATGGCCGGGTACGCGCGCGCGTTGCTGATGTTCGCCCATGCCGGACTTCGCAGCGCCGGCCCGGTCGAGGTGTTCTGCTTCGGCACCCGGCTGACCCGCCTGACCGTCGCGCTCTCCCATTCCACCCCGGATTTCGTGCTGCGTCGTGCCGCCGATGTTGTCCTCGACTGGGACGGCGGCACCCGGATCGGAGAATCGGTGGGTCAGTTTCTCGACCGATATGGGCAGGCCGGGATGGCCCGCGGCGCCGTCGTCGTGATGTGTTCGGACGGCTTGGAGACGGGGGACCCGGACGTGCTGGGCCGGCAGATGGCCCGGCTGTCGCGGCTGGCGTATCAGGTGGTGTGGCTGAATCCGTTGAGCGCCGCGGATGGCTACGAGCCGTTGGCCCGCGGGATGCGGGCCGCCCTGCCGCACGTCGACGTGTTCTCCAGCGGGCACAACCTAGCCGATCTCGAAACCCTCGCGTCGGTCCTCCACCAATCCGGTGATCAAAGTCAAGATCCGGTCGCTATAGCGACGCGAAACCGGCAACGATCACCGGGCGCTGGGCGACGTCCGGCGGGCGGCTCCGGCGCCGCACACTAGAGTTTCACCATGTGGGAGCTGCAGGCCGACGATGTCGGCGCGCTCGCGCGCGGCGCTGCCCTTGTTGGTGGCGGCGGGGGCGGGTCCACCCGGGCGGCGGCGCTGGTCGCCGAACGGGCCCTCCAACGGTCCGGACCGCTTCATGTCGTCGAGGCCGGGGAGCTGGCCCCCGACGCCCACGGCGCTGCACTCGGCCTCGTGGGCTCGGTCACGGTGTTCGAGGAGAAGCCCCTCTCCGGTGCCGAGTTCACGACGGCGGTACGAGCCCTGGAACGTTACACCGGTATCCGGCTCGACGCGGTACTCGGTTTCGAAGCGGCCGGGGTCAACGCCCTGCTGGCCGTGGCGGCGGCCGCCGCTCTCGAGCTACCCCTCGTCGACGCCGACGGCATGGGACGCGCCTTTCCACAACTCGACCAGACCGTGTTCACCCTGCACGGACTCGCGGTCTCGCCCATGGTCCTGTCCGGTGGCAGCGGTGCGTTGGCGGTCCTCGACGGGGTGGACGGCCTCCTGGGCGAGCAGCTGGCCCGGTCCGCCGTGGTGACCATGGGCGGCTGGGCGATGGTGGTCTTCGCCCCACAGAGCGGTGCGGACCTGGCCCGATACGCGATCACCGGCACCATCCGCCGGGCGATCGAACTCGGCCGGCTGCTCGGCTCCGGCACCATCGACGCGATTCTCACCCGGCACGGCGGGCGGGCCCTGTTCCGCGGGCGCGTCGTGGACGTCATACGGGACTCACACGGCCGGTTCGGCGGTGGCAGCGCCGTTCTCGAGCACCTCGACGGTGGACGTTACCTGCGGGTGGAGTTCCAGAACGAGAACCTGCTGGTTTTGGAGAACGGCGAGGTACGCGCGTGTGTGCCCGACATCATCTGCCTGTTGGAGGCCGACCGCTGTGTCCCGGTGACCAGCGAACGGCTGCGGTACGGCCTGGAACTCGACGTCATCACGCTCCCATGCGCCCCGGCCTGGCGCACCCCGGCTGGTCTGGGCCTGGTCGGACCACGTGCCTTCGGCTACGACGTTCCGTACGCCATTCCGCGAGGTGAACGGTGAACACTCATCGCCCGCTCCTCACCTTTCGCCAGTTGCTGCGCTTGGAGGATCTTGCCGGGTACGAACTGACCTCCGGCGAGGCCAACGTAGACCGCGAAGTCCGCGACGTCGTGGTGGCTCGTGCCGGTGTCGACCTGCCGTCCGATGCGGTGGTGGTGGCGCCATATCGGCGGGGCGCTGGGTATGAAGCCGAACTCTTGCTGCGTAAGGCCGACACCAGTGGTGTCGTCGCCGTTGTCCTCGTGGGAGCCGGCCGGCTGATGTTGTCCACCCGTCGCCTCGCCGAGAACCTGCGGATGCCCCTGCTGACGCTTGCCGACGGCGACCCTCTCCACGTGGCGTGGCGGCTGTCCCGGCATGTCCACGAACCCGAGTGGCTCGGCGCCGAACTCGTGTCCGGCATGCTCCACCGCCTGCGGGCCCCGCTGAGCCGGCTCAGCGACTTGATCACCGTGGTGGAGACGGAGCTGAACGCTACGGCGGCCATCGTCAACACGGAGGGGTCGGTGGTAGCCGGTGTGTTGCCGGAGACCGAGTTGCCGGCCACGATCTTCAACCGGCCAGTGGCAGAACGGATAGATCACGCCGATGGGCATCTGCTGTGTGTGCCCGTGTTCGTCGACAACCTACGGCGCCCGGAACTCTGGCTGCTGGCCCAGGTTCCGGTATCGCACCAGTGGTGGCTCGAGGCGTCGTCGCAGGCTCTGTCGGCCGCCGCGCTGGCCGTGGCGAGCTGGACGTTGCGGCAGCGGCTGGCCGGCGAACGCGACGCCCGCGATCGGAGTGCTCTGCTGGCCGAGCTCGTGGACGCCGCACCGTCGCTGTCCCCTCGGCTAGCCGAGCGGGCGGTGCAGGCCGGGTGGCGACTGGACGGCTGGCATGTGGGGATCCACATCCGGATGGCCGGTGATGCTGGCGCCGTGGTGCGGGCCACCCCGCGGGTGCGGGCCGCTCTCCACGAGAACGGCCTGGACGGGCCGCTCGTTGAACACGCTGACGGTTGGGCCAGCTGGATCACCGAAGACCATGAGCCGCCCAGCGCGTCACACCGCGCTTTCACGGCGAAGATGCGCGAGGCGCTCTCCGGCTTGGCCAGCGACGTCGATGTCGTCGCCGGGATCGGCCGGCCGTACGCCGGGCCGGCGGGGATCGTCACGTCGCTGAAAGAGGCCCGAGAGGCGTGCCTGTTCGCCGGAACCGGCCGCCGTCGCCACCGCGTCGAACACGTCGACGAGTTGGGGGTGCGACGGGTGCTGGCCGACTGGTATCACGCCGAGGCGTTCCGGGCGTATGCGCGGACCCTGCTCGCGCCACTGCTCGACTCCGGTGAGGAGCAGCTCCTCGAGACGCTGCGAACCTATCTGGAGTTGGAGTCGTCGGCGTCGTCGGCGGCAGCGGCGTTACGAATCCACCGCAACACGGTGGCCTACCGGATCAACCGGATCGAGCAACTGCTCGCGATGAATCTCGCCGCACCGGACAACCGGCTGGTGTTGCAGTTGGCCTGCCGGGTTCTGCAGGGCGTGGACGACACCATGCCACCGGCCCGCTAGGAGTTCGCGCGAGTGGGATCGGCTGGGGACGCCATGGGGAGGCTTGTTGCGCTGGGTCTGGTGGCAGTAAGTCTCCTTGTTGTTGCTGGGGCAGCCATAAGGAGGCTTACTGCGGTGCTGCGGTGGCCATAAGGAGGCTTACTGCGTCGACCGCCGGCGGGTGCTGCACTCCTGAATGGGTGGGGGCGATGTGGAGGCAACCCCGCCGGCGGCCGTGATCAGAGGTCGCGTGACCTCCGTCCCTCGCGCAGCGCGCGGAGCACCGCGAAGGGTGTTAGTGGGAGCTGGCGGATCGGCGTGCCGATGGCGTCGGCCACGGCGCAGGCGATCACGGCCGCTACCGGGATGATGGACGGCTCCGCGGCGCCCTTCGCACCGAGCGGCCCGTAGGGGCAGGGGTTCTCCAGGATCGCCACGTCGATCGGCGGGACGTCCAGTGAGGTGGGCAGCCGGTAGGTCTCCAGGCTTTCGTCGACCACGTGGCCGTCGTCGCTCAGCCGCAGATCCTCGAACAGGGCGTATCCGATTCCCTGAACCACACCACCGTGGATCTGGCCCTCGATCATCTGCGGGTTGATGGCTCGCCCGACATCCTGGGCGACGGCGTAGCGCAGCACGGTGACCCGGCCGGTGTCCGGATCCACCTCCACCTCGGCAAGGTGTGCATGGTAGGTGGCGGCGGCGAAGTGGGTGAACAGAGCACCCGTCATACACCCGGCATCGAACGGGATCGGCGGGGCGACGAACGCACCGGTGGCGGAGATGGGCCCCCGGGTCATCAGTGCTGTCCCCGCCACCGTCGCAAGGTCCAGCTGCCGGTCCGGCACACCGGCGACCCGTACGGCGTTGGCCACGAGTTCCAGGTCGGCTGGATCGGCCTCCAGAAGGCCGGCCGCGACGTCGAGGACCTGCTCGCGGACCTTGCCGGCCGCCTCTAGCGCGGCGTTGCCCATGCCGAACGTGGTCCGGCTGCCCTGGGCGCCGTTGTCGTAGGCGGCGGCGTCGGTGTCGGTGGGGGAGACGTTGACGTCCTCGAACCGCACACCCAGCTGTTCGGCCACGATCTGCCGGATGCCGGTGGCGACGGCCCCCGAGCCGATCTCCGCCGCGGCGCTGGCGACCGTGACCGTGCCGTCTTCCTCCAGCTTGACGCCCGCACCCCCGGGGCCAGGGTTGGTGATCCAGGTCAGGGGAACCACGGCGTGCCCGCGCAAGGGGCGGCTCGCAGCGGTCAGCTCACCCCAGGGCCGGAGCCGGTCCACCGTCTGCATGGCCTCGACCAGGTAGGCGTCGTCGAGTTGCTGGCCGTTGACCATCGGCTCGCCGGCCCGCAGGAGGTTGCGCATCCGCAGCTCGCGACGGTCGACGCCGAGTTCGCGGGCGATGTGGTCCAGGTGCATCTCCTGGGCGAACACGCAGTACGGGGCGTTGACGCCGCGGAAGGCGGCGGTGGGCGGGGTGTTGGTATAGACCACTTGGCTGACGTAGCGCGCATTCGGGATCCGGTAGCTACCACCCAGCACCAAGGGAGCGACGTTCGCGCAGGCTACCGTCTCACCGCTGCTGTTCGCGCCGTTGTCGGCGATGATCAGGCCGTCTTGCGCCAGGATGGTGCCATCGGCGGCGACGGCGGTGCGGAGCCGGACCACCGCGTTCTCCCGCGGTCCGCAGGTGCGCAGCTCCTCCGCGCGGGTGTTCAGCAGCCGCACCGGCCGGCCGGCCCGCTGGGCCAGCACACACGCGATGGGTTCCAGCATCGCGTCCAGCTTTCCGCCGAAGCCCCCACCGATGGTGGGAACGACGACGCGTACGTCGGACGGGCGCACACCGAGTAGTTGCGCCACCCGCCCTCGGACGTTGAACGGGAACTGGGTGGGGGTGTGCACCACGTACCGGCCGTTCTCGTACCGGGCGACCGCGGCGTGCGGCTCGATCGAGTTCTGGTGCTGCCGCTGTGAACGGTACTCGTCCTCGACGACGAGATGAGCCTCGCGAAACGCCTGCTCGACGTCGCCACGTTCAGTACGTGCCTCCCAGGCGAGATTGCCTCGGCGCGGGCCGGGCACCAGAGTTTCGTAGCTCTCCCAGTCCGGGTGGATCAGCCGGGTGCCGTCGTCCAGGGCGGTTTCCACGTCGAGCACGGCGTCGAGCGTTTCGAGGTCGAGCTCAATGGCGGCGATGGCCGCCTCGGCCTGCGCGGCGGTGTCGGCGGCCACGGCCGCTACCGGTTCGCCGGCGTAGCGGATCTCGTCGGTGGCGAACAACGTCTGATCGCGTAGCGCGAAGAACATGCCGGACCGCCCGGGCGCGTCCGCGGCGGTGACCACCGCCCGGACGCCAGGCATCGCGGCGGCGGCGGTGACGTCGAGTCGGCGGATCCGGGCCGCGGGTACAGGTGAGCGCAAGACTCGGGCGGTGAGCGCGCCCGGTTCGGTGTAGTCCATGCCGTAGACCGCCGCACCACGAACTTTGTCGTCGCCGTCGGCTCGGCGCACGCTGGTGCCGATGACACTCATGCCTGATCTCCTCGGCCGCTGGCGGCGACGGCCGCCTCCACGATCTTGACGTAGCCCGTACACCGGCAGATGTTGCCGGTCAGAGCTTCCTTGGCGGTGGCGGCGTCGACGGCGGGTTCGGACTCCAACAGCGCGGTCAACGTCATGACGACCCCCGGGATGCAGGCGCCGCATTGCACGCCGCCATGGTCGAGTAGTGCGTCCTGGACGGGGGTGAGTGGTGCACCGGGGGCGGCGAGCCCTTCGACGGTGCGGACCGCGCGGCCGGCCACGTTGGCCACCGGGAAGAGGCAGGCCGCCACCGGCTGATCGTCGACGAGCACCGTACACGAACCGCACCGGCCCTCACCGCAGCCCAGCTTGGCCCCTTGAAGGCCGTGCTGGTCGCGTAGCACGGTGAGTAGCGGGGTCAGACCGGGGGTGGTGGCCTCGACGGTCTGGCCGTTCAGCGTGAAGGAATAGGACACGCGGGCCTCCTCAGTGGTCGATGAGCTGCGGGAGCTGGGCGACGGCGCGCCGGACCAGGGTGGGGACAACCGCCACCCGGTACCAGCCCGGTGCGTCCGGATCCTCTCGTGGGGTGAGCCCGGCGGCGACGGCTTCGCCGGCCGCCTGGGCCGCGTCGTCGTCGCCGACGGGGTGTCCGATGAGTGCCCGTGCCGGACCCAGAGTGGCCACGGGTTCCACCGCGCCGACGGCGATCCGGGCGTCATGGACGCTGCCGCCGGCGTCGACGTCAACCGAGACCGCGACGTTGGCCACGGCGTATTCACCGCCGACCCGGACGGTCAGCCGCTCGAACGCCGAGAACCGGCCAGGGGGCGCCGGGAGCCGCACCGCGGTGATCAGCTCACCGGACGGCCGTTGGTCCCGGCTGGTGAGATAGCTGGCCAGAGTGGTCCGGTGCGGCCCCTCCGGTCCGGCCAGTTCCACCTCGGCCTGGCCGGCCAGCAACGCGGGCACCAGATCCGCGGCGGCGAAGCCGGTGGCGGCGATGTTGCCGGCCAGCGTGGCCACATTGCGAACCTGCGGAAAAGCCGACAACGCCGCCGCCTGCCGCAGCGCCGTGGCGGCCGGGCCGGTGGTGATGCTGGTTAGGTCCCGGTGGGTCAGCTGCGCACCGAGTTCGACGACGTCGCCCACGCTGTACCGCCGGAGTTCGGCGATGCGGTCGAGAGATACGTAGCACCGGCGCGGCGTCTCACCGCGTAGTCCGGCTCGCATGATCCAGGTGCCACCGGCCAGCGGCATGGCGTCCGCACCGAGGTCGGTCAGCTGGCGGACGGCGTCGTCGATGGATCCGGGCGAACGTACATCAGGGGATACCACCGTGGTGAGCATCCGGTCACCTCCAGGTCAGGACGCCGCGACGGCGGCGAGTTCTTCAAACGGCACGAACTCCTCGGCCAGCCCGAACGCCGCCGGCCCGAACGTGGCCAGCGCCTCCGGTGTCCGCATGACCTCTGGAGTAGAGATGGCGAACACTCGGACCCGCTGCCCGTAGCGTAGAGACTCGGCGGTGATCGGCTCCCCGGTTTCCAGGTGCAACGTCGTGATGAGGTCCGGCACGAGAACCCGGGTCTGCCCGTCGACGCGGGCGACGAGGTACTCGTTCTGAAACTCGATGACACATGTCGACTCGGAGCCGAAGGCGGCCAGCCGGGCCGAACCACGGGTGAACCCACCCTCTGTGCTCCGTTCGACGTCGACCACCTTGCCGGTGAAGATGACCGCGCCATGCTGGTACAACGTGCCGGCCAGTTCGTCGCGGAGCGCGTCGGCGGGGTCGCGGTGGTTGCTGCGGGCGGTCCGGATGGTGCGGCCGAGGCGTAGTGCGAGCGACAACGTGTAGGGGATGGCGGTGCGCTGCACAGTGGGGCCGTCCATGGCGTATTCGGCGATGTAGCCGACACCACCCATCCGGATCGTGATCGCCCGGGCCCAGGACTCCATCTTCTTGTTGTCGTCGCCGGTCTGCACGATGGCGGTATGGCCGCGTTCGTCGGCGATGGCCAACGGCGAGCCAGGCACTCCGTAGACGGCGAACGTCTCCATCTGCAGCTCGGGGAAGGCGCGGCCCATGCCGTCGGCGTCGACCACGGGTATGCCGAGGCGAGCGGCCACGTACAACGGGATCGTCGAGTTGATGCCACCACACTCGATCGGCATCGTCGCGGTCGCCTTGCGGCCCAGGTGCTGTTCGAGCCGGCGAAGCGCGTCGATCGGCTCGTTGCCCCGGGGGAGCCGCTCCACCAGCACACTGGGGGCGCCGACGAGGGCGGTCGGAATCACCAGGTCGTCGCTGGTCAGCTCGCTGGGGTCGAGCACCCGGATCGGCCCGTGTGCCCGTAGTGCCTCGGCGACCAGCGCCCGGCCGATCTCCGGATCACCACCGCCGCCGGTGCCGAGCAGCGCGGCTCCCCGGACAAGGTCGCCGAGGTCGTCGATGGTCAGGTCGAAGGCCATGTGGTGCGTCCTTCCGTGGGCATCGTGGTTGCTTGGTGGTGGATCGTGTCGGAGCCGGTCATGACGTACGCAGGGTCAGGTCGCCGACGGCGCGCACCCGGATCCGGGTGGCGTTGCCCGGCAGGTAGGCGATGGGGACTTCATCGACGTCGACGATCTCCACGCTGGTGGCTTCGGCGCCGGCCGCCACCGCCCGGTCGACGGCTTCTTGTTTGGCGGTGTCCAACACGTCGTCCCGCTGGCCGGGTGGTACCGCGAAGATCCGGTCCACCTCACCCCCCACCTGGGCGATGGCCGCGCCGATGGCGTTGGCGACGGCGAAATGATCAGGCCGGAACACCTTGGCCGCGCCGTCGAGCTCGTCGGGAAGCAAGATGCTGCCGCCCCCGACGAGCGCCACCGGCAGCGGGGCCGGGCTGGTCCGCATGCGATCGACCACCGAGGAGACATCGCCGGCGATGACGTCGAGGCAGGCGCGGACCAGCGCGGGATCGAGGTCGCGGACGAGGCTGGCATCACCGACGTCGGCCCGCCCCGCCGCCACCGCGACGTCGGTGGCGGTGAGTGTTGTGCCGCCAAACACCATGGCCTGTTCGTGCAGCCGGTATCCGACGCTGTCCGGACCTACCGTTACCTGGCCATCGGTGGACCGGACGCGGCTGCCACCACCGATGCCTACCGACAGCACGTCGGGCATGCGGAAGTTGGTCCGTACCCCGCCGACGCTGGCCTCGGCGGTGGCCTCCCGGGGGAAACCACCTTGCAGAATGCCGACGTCGCTGGTGGTGCCGCCCACGTCGACCACCGCACACGTTTCGAGGCCGGACAGGAAGGCCGCCCCACGCATGGAGTTGGTTGGCCCGGACGCGAACGTCGCCACCGGGTAATCGCGGGCGTAGTCGACATCCATGAGGGTGCCGTCGTTCTGGCTGAGGTACAACGCCGCGGAGAACCCGGCGGTGCTGAGCGCCTGGGCGAGCCCGGTGCAGACGTTCTCGGCCAGCTCCCGCAGAGACGCGTTGATGATGGTGGCGTTCTCGCGTTCGAGCAGGCCCATCCGGCCGATCTCATGCGACATGCTGACGTGCAGGCCCGGTAGCTGCTCCAGAAGAAGCGATGCCGCCTCCTGCTCCATCTCGGCGTTGACCGGGCTGAATACCGAGGAGATCGCGATTGACCGGATGCCCAGGCTGGATAGCTCCTCGGCCACGCGCAGCAGCTCCGCGCGGTTGATCGGCGAGATGAGCCGCCCGTCGAACTCGTGTCCGCCGTGGCAGAGGTAGCCCCGGCCCCGGATCGCCGTGACCAGCCGGTCCGGCCAGCCGACCAGGGGTGGAAGGGCCGCGGTAGCCGGCAGACCGAGCCGGATGGCGGCGGTCGGGCTGAGCCGGTCCGCTTCGACGATGGCGTTGATGAAATGGGTAGTGCCGATCATCACCGCCTGGACCGATTCCGTCGGGAACGGCCGGACACGGTGCAACTCGTCGAGGGCGTTGATGATCCCGCTGGTGACATCGTTGCTGGTGGCCATCTTGGTCTCGGCGAGCACGGACGTCCCGTCGAGGAGCACGGCGTCCGTGTTGGTCCCGCCGACGTCGATCCCGATGCGCATGCAGTCACCTCGTGGTTTTCACCGCTGGAGCGGTTCAGGTCAGCTGGCGGCCATAGGGCCAGGAGCGGGCCGCCTGTGGATCGACCCTACGGACGCGGTGGTCGCGGCGTCATTGGTCAAGTTGCTCAACGCGGATGTGTGGGTTGTGCGTCATGCAGCAACAGGCTGTTCACCTCGGGGTGGCCGGGATGGGAGCCGGCGAGACGGGGCGCTATGCACAAGTGGTCGGAGAAGATCATGCAACTTGCCCAATGACGTGGGTCACGGTGGGACCTACCGTTGCCGCAACCTTGATGCCCGAAGGAGGTGGCGTGATGACTGTCCTGGTTCATGACGACGTCGAACCGGTTGGCACCCGTCGACCGCAGTTCACGGTGGTTGGTGCGACCGAACAGCACCACTCGCCCGCGACACACCTGGCTGAGGAGGCGTCGGGGCTGGACGTGACGGTTCGGCAGCTGCTGGCTGACGACTGGATCCCCCAGGTCGAGGTGCTGTCGGCGCCCATGGGTATCGATCGGCCGATCCGCCGGGTGATGATCTGGGACGCTGGAACCACGGCCGTGGCCGCCGGCGATCTTGTCCTGGCCGTTGGGGTCGACGCCACCGCGTCGGCGATGGCCGACATGGTGACCGCTGCCGGCCGGAGTGGTGCGATCGCTGTGCTGGTGAAAGGCCCGGCACAGACGTCGTGGCTACGACCGCACGCGGACCGTTCGGGAGTGGCCGTGCTGGCTGTGCCACCGTCCTACTCGTGGGATTGGATCCATCAGCGTACCCGCGGCATGCTCGCTACCAGCGCCGTCGAGTGCGGCCCAGACGCACCAGGTGATGCGCTGTTCGTCCTGGCCAACGCCGCGGCGGCCGATCTCGGTGCGCCCGTGGAGATCGACGACGCCGCATTGCGGGTCTTGGCCTTCTCCAGCCTCGGGCACCAGCTGGACGAGCTACGGACCGCGTCGATTCTGAATCGAGGTGTTCCCCCGTGGGCTCAGCAATGGTTGCGAGCCGAAGGGTTGGACCAGCGGCTGCGAGCGACGTACCAGCCGTTGTCCGTTGAACCTCCGGATAGCGCACGGCGGCTCGTGGCGCCGATCCGGGTCGGCATCGAAATCCTTGGTTACGTCTGGGTCGCGGAAACCGCCGAGCCTTTCCCGCCGGACGCTGAACTCACCGTGGAACGCGTGGCCCGCCAGGCAGCCGCCGTGATGGTGCGTGGCCAGTCGGCCGCTGGCACCGACGGGCGGGTCCGGGCCAGTCTGCTCGGCGGCGTCCTGGATGGTGCCGACCTCGTCGAGGCGCTGGTGACCAGCCTGGCCGCACCCCGAACCAGCCTGTTCCGGCTGATCGGGTTCGAGGTCACGCCACGCGACACCCCGGAGCCGGTGGATGTGCGCTGCCTGGTCGGGGTGGCCCTCATGCGGGCCGAGGCGCTCGGGTCCAGGTGCGCCGGAACCACCGTGGGCGGGCGCACCTACCTCCTGGTGGACGTCGCCGGGATCAGTGAGCGGGCGCTCTGGGCGTTGGCCGCCGAGATCGTCGAGCGGGCGGGCAACCAATTGGGCCTCGACGTCGTCGCCGCCATTGGTGACCTCGTCGGCGACCTACGGTGCCTACCGGATGCCCGCCGGACGGTCGACTGCATGCTCGGTGTGATCGTGTCGGCGCCGGAGACGCGGGTCTGCCACGCCGACGATCTGCGGCCTCAGGTGGTGTTGTCCGAGTTGCGCGACGTCGTCCGCGACCGCCCACACCTCCTGAACGGTCGCCTTTCGGTGCTGGCCGAGCTGGACCGGACCCAGAACACCGAATACATGGCGACCTTGCGGGCCTACTTCGACGCCTCGTGCGACCGGGCCCGGGCGGCGCAGATGCTGTTCGTGCACCGCAACACGCTGCGATACCGGCTCCAGAGGATCCGCGAGATCTGCGGGCTCGACCTCGACAACCCAGTGGAACGGCTCGTCGCGGAGCTGCAAGTACGCCTGGGATGACAGAAGCCGCGGCCACGGTTTGGGTGGCTCCTCGTTGACGCGGTGGCGCGGTGATACGCGACCACCTTTGACGGATGGTGATGAGATGTCTCTGAAGATCGGGTACAAAGCCTCGGCGGAACAGTTCGGTCCGCGTGAGCTGGTGGACTATGCCGTGCTAGCCGAGGATGTCGGCTTGGACAGTGTCATGATCAGCGACCACTACCAGCCCTGGCGGCATCGGGGTGGCCACGCCCCGTTCTCCCTCGCGTGGCTGGCGGCGGCCGGGGAACGGACGTCGCGGATCGAACTCGGCACGAGCGTGCTGACGGCGACGTTCCGATACAACCCGGCAGTGGTGGCGCAGGCGTTCGGCACTCTCGGTTGCCTGTACCCGGGACGGATCCTGCTGGGCGTCGGCACCGGCGAAGCGCTCAACGAGGTCGCCGTCGCCCGCATCGAATGGCCGGGTTTCAAGGAGCGCTACGCTCGGCTGCGCGAGGCCGTCGACCTGATCCGGCAGCTCTGGACCGACGAGCGGGTCAGCTTCGAGGGCGAGCATTACCAGACCACCGCGGCCACGGTCTACGACCGCCCGGACATACCTATCCCCATCTACATCGCCGCCGGTGGGCCGGTCATGGCCCGGTATGCGGGGCGGGCTGGAGACGGGTTCATCTGCACCAGCGGCAAAGGGATGGAGCTTTACACCGAGAAGCTCTTGCCGGCGGTGGCCGAGGGGGTCGAACAGAGTGGCCGGCAGCCGTCGGCGGTCGACCGGATGATCGAGATCAAGCTGTCGTTCGATCCGGACCCGAGTCAGGCGTTGGAGAACACTCGGTTCTGGGCAGCGCTGTCCTTGCCCGCCGAGCAGAAGGCCGACCTGGAGGACCCGCTGCTGATGGAGCAGGCGGCTGAGGCGTTGCCGCTGGAGCAGGTCGCTCGGCGGTGGATCGTCAGCTCCGACCCGGACGAGGTGGTGGCGGCGGTCAAACAGTACGTCGATGCCGGCTTCGAGCACTTGGTCTTCCACGGACCCGGCCACGACCAGCAGCGTTTCCTGACGAGCTTTGCCGAGCAGGTGCTGCCGGGACTGCGTGCACTCGGCGGCTGACCATCCAGGTGTGAGATGGCCGTTGGGTGACGACGGCGTGAAGGTCAGGTAGTCCGGAGCAAGGTCCGACGTGTCCGGCTCGCGGGGAGACACCGTTTGGGTCTAGAGTTGATAGACGTGCGTAGAGCCAAAATCGTCTGTACCCTCGGGCCGGCCACCGATTCGCCCGAGCGCTTGCAGGCCCTCGTCGAAGCGGGAATGGACGTTGCCCGCTTCAATCTGAGCCATGGCAGCCACGTCGAGCACGAGGAGCGGTACGCCCGCGTGCGCAAGGCGGCTGCGGAGGTCGGCCGCAACGTGGGTGTCCTCGTCGACCTTCAGGGTCCGAAGATCCGCCTTGGCACTTTCTCCCAGGGCTCTGTGCTCCTCGAACCGGGCGCCACGTTCACCATCACCACCGACGACATCTCCGGTGATGTGGAGCGCAGCTCGACCACCTATTCGGGGCTGCCCGGTGACGTCTCGCCAGGTGATCAGGTGCTGGTCGACGACGGCCGGCTGGCCTTGGAAGTCCAAGAAGTCAAGGGCAACGAAGTTGTCACCAGGGTGGTCCTGGGCGGCCGGGTCTCCAACAACAAAGGTCTCAACCTGCCCGGCACCGCGGTGAGCGTGCCGGCGATGTCCGAGAAGGACGTCGATGACCTTCGGTGGGCGTTGCGCACCGGAGCGGACATGATCGCCCTGTCGTTCGTCCGCTCGGCGGCGGATATCGAACAAGTGCACAAGATCATGGACGAGGAGCGGCTGCGGCTGCCGGTCATCGCCAAGGTCGAGAAGCCACAGGCGGTGGAGAACCTCGAGGAGATCGTCGACGCGTTCGACGGCGTCATGGTCGCCCGCGGTGATCTCGGCGTCGAGCTGGCGCTCTGGGACGTTCCCCTGGTGCAGAAGCAGGCCATCACGCTGTGCCGACGGCAGGCCAAACCGGTCATCGTGGCGACCCAGATGCTCGACTCCATGATCAACAGCCCGCGGCCGACCCGGGCCGAGACCTCAGACGTGGCCAACGCCGTACTCGACGGCGCGGACGCGGTTATGTTGTCCGGCGAGACCAGCGTCGGGAGTTACCCGATCGAGACGGTCACCACCATGGGCAAGATCGTGGAGACGGTCGAGCAGCACGGCCTGGACCGGATCCCACCGTTGGGCACCAGACCCAAAACCAAGGGTGGGGTGATCACCAGGGCCGCGGTGGAGTCGGCCGAGCTGCTGGGCGCCAAGTACATCGTCGCGTTCACGCAGAGCGGGGATTCCGCGCGACGGATGGCGCGGTTGCGCCCGATCACCCCGCTGCTCGCGTTTAGCCCGCTGGAGTCCACCCGACACCAGCTAGCGTTGGCGTGGGGTATCGAGGTGTTCACGGCCGACTACGTCGAACACACCGACGAGATGGTCAAACAGGTCGACCGAGTGCTGCTGGACCTGGGCCGTTGCGAGGAGGGTGACGTCGTGGTGATCGTCGCCGGATCCCCGCCTGGTATCCCCGGGTCGACGAATGCCATGCGGGTGCACCGGATCGGCGACGCCGTCGGCAAGGTAGCCCCCGCCTACTCCTAACCCGTTGTGCACCTGATCGTCGTTTGTGCACCTGATCTTTTCTATGGCGACGATCAGGTGCACATGTGTCGGTGACGCTGCTGGTCAACGCGCTGTAGTGTCGTCCGGTCGGATCTCACGAGGTGGACGCGGAACGATCAGGTGCACGGCAAACGTGTGCGGTCGCGCGGCGTGCATCTGATCGTCAGAGCGTCCGCCGCGCCCTTCGCGGGCGTCGGTCTCGGCGTACATTCTGGCGATACCGCCCACGGCGTCGGCTGCAATAAGCTTCCTTACGGCGCACCGCCGTGTGCAGCAAGCCTCCTTGTTGTTGCTCTGGCGACAGTAAGCGTCCTTGTGTCCGGGGCGGGGCCGCAGTAAGCCTCCTTGTTGTCGTCCGGGTGATCAACACGTTCCCTTTGGGGTGACGGGACCGTGCCTGCCCGGCTCGGACTTCGCTACCGCCAGATGGCGTTAAAGCCCGATTCCGGCGCTTAACGCCATCTGGCGGTAGCGAAGTGCGCGATGGCGCACTGGGATCTCTGGCCCTGATCCGGCGCCCCGACGCCTGGCCGCCCGGCCGAATCCGCCACCGAGGGGCAGGTCAGGGGATGAGTTTGCCGATTGTTTCGGCCGTATCCATGACGAGCCGGGCGACGTGCACCTCATCCAGCGGCTGCAACGCCACGACCCCCACGGAGGCTTCGGCGTCACCGCTGCGCGGCCGGATGGGTGCGGCCAGTCCCCAGGCGCCGCGCTGGATCTCGCCCTGGCTCACCGAATAGCCGCGCTCGCGGGCGAGTGAGATTTCGCCGCGTTCGTTCGCGCGTGGTGCGCGGGCGCTGAGGATAGCGAGCCCGGCCGAGCCGAGGGTGACCGGATGACGGGTGCCGAGGCGGTATGCGACGTGGGCGTCGGCGTGCAGCGGCTCGACCACCAGCGTGCTGACCACCTCGTCACCGTCGAGGAGCGAGAGGAACGCGGTGGCGCCGGTTTCGTCGGCCAGTTCGCGTAGCGGCGCCTGAGCCAGGGTTTGCAAGTCTGGCCGTACGGCGCCGGACAGTTCGATGATGGCCAGCCCCAGCTGGTACCGATTGTCCGGTCCCTGGGCCACCAGGCCGTGCCTGGTGAGGGTGCCGAGCAGCCGGTATACCACCGTGCGGTGCGCACCCACTGCGGTGGCCAGTTCGGTCATGGTCAGGCCGCGCGGATGCTGGGCGAGGGCTTTGAGTACCCGGATGCCGTTGTCCAGGGTCTTGGAGCCAGCCGTGGCGCGTTCCGGCTCTGGGTGGGGATCCGCGACGTCAGCCATGCTCACAACCCTTATCCCTTGACGTGTTCTGGATCACTACCTAAGGTGAAGGTGCCGAATACGCACTATACGTGCGATTATCGCTCATCTCAAATGTGTCGCTGCAAGGAGGCCGACGATGGCGTACTACCGGCATGTGGGCGATGTCCCACCCAAGCGGCACACTCAACACCGCCGCCCGGACGGCGGCCTCTACTACGAGGAACTGATGGGGGAGGAGGGCTTCTCCAGCGACTCGTCGTTGCTTTACCACCGCAACATCCCCTCCACCATCGCCGACTCGCAGGTCTGGGAGTTGCCGGACCAGACCTTGACCGCGAACCACCCGCTCAAGCCGCGGCATCTGAAGCTGCACGACCTCTTCGCCGACCAGGAGTGGAAGTCGACCGACGTGGTCACCGGGCGGCGTCTGGTCCTCGGCAACGGCGACGTCCGGATCTCCTACGTCGTCGCCGGCGAGACCTCGCCGTTGTATCGCAACGCCATCGGGGACGAAGACGTCTACATCGAATCCGGCTCCGGTACCGTCGAGACGGTGTTCGGTGCCCTCTCGGTCCGGCAGGGAGACCACGTCATCTTGCCCCGAGCCACCACCCACCGCTGGGTTCCCAACCCCGACGAGCCGCTGCGCGCCTACGTCATCGAGGCCAACTCTCACATCGCACCACCGAAGCGGTACCTCTCGCGTTACGGGCAACTCCTGGAGCATGCCCCCTATTGCGAACGTGACCTGCACGGACCAAGCGAACCTCTCCTCATGGACGGTGACGACGTCGACGTCCTGGTCAAACACCGTGGCCCGGGCGGCATCGTCGGCACCCGGTTCGTGTACCCGAAGCACCCGTTCGACGTCGTGGGCTGGGACGGCTGCCTCTACCCCTACACCTTCAACGTCGCCGACTTCGAGCCGATCACCGGACGGGTCCACCAGCCGCCGCCGGTGCACCAGGCGTTCGAGGGCTACAACTTCGTCATCTGCAACTTCGTGCCCCGCAAGGTGGATTACCACCCGTTGTCTATTCCCGTCCCGTACTACCACTCCAACGTCGACTCCGATGAGGTCATGTTCTACTGCGGCGGCGACTACGAGGCGCGGAAGGGGTCGGGTATCGGGCAAGGCTCCATCTCCTTGCATCCGGGTGGTTGGTCGCACGGGCCGCAGCCGGGAGCGTACGAGCGTAGTGTCGGCGTCGAGTACTTCGACGAGTTGGCGGTGATGGTCGATACCTTCCGGCCGTTGGAGATGGGTGAGGGCGGGTACGCCTCCGAAGACCCCGCCTATGCGTGGAGCTGGAATCGGGAGAACACGTGACCTTGCCCGGGCCAGCGACGGGGCCGACGACGGGGCCGACGACGGGCTCGGCTGCCGGACCCACGACGGGTCTGATGACCGGTCTGGTCGACGACGCCGGCCTGTTTCCGCCCACCGCGTTGACCATGGCCGACGCGGTGCAACGCCACCGCCAGGACCTCGCCCAGGCGAGCCCGGTGTTGTCCCACCGTTTTCTATGCCCGGTGTCGCGGGTGGCGGAGCTGCGTGGCGTGCTGCGCGGCGGGCTGCGCGGCGGGCCGCGGACGGAGGGCCGGATCCGGGTCGGGGTCATCGCCGACGCCGGCGCGGTCGGCCTGGGCGCGGCCGTCGCCGAGATTGCCGCCGACGCCGGACTCGAGCTGGCCGGAGTCGAGTTTCCCCTGGCCCGCGCGGGCGGTGAGCCGGTACCGGCGCCCGTTGCCGCCCTCGACGCTGCCGTTGCCGCGGTGGACGCCGCTGGGGTGCCTCCGACGGTGCCGTTGTTCGTCGAACCAGCGGTGCTGGCCGACGTCGACGCGTTGGCGCCGGCTGTCGCGGCGCGTTCGAGGCGACGTTTCGTCGGAGTGAAGCTGCGCTGCGGCGGCGTGCGCGCGGAGCTGTTCCCGTCGCCAGACGACCTGGCCGCTGCGGTGGTGGCGGCCACGCGGGCCGGCGTTGCGATCAAGGCGACGGCGGGGTTGCATCATGCCGTGCGTTATACGGACGCCAGCACCGGGTTCACCCACCACGGATATCTGAATCTGCTGGTGGCCACCGCGGAGACGGTGGTGTCCGGCGCGGAAGCGAACGACGTGGCGGCGACGTTGCGGATCGAGGAGGCAGCCGAACTGGTCCAGCGCGCCAAGGTTTTGGACGCGGACGCGGTGCGTCGGACTCGGCACACGTTCGTCAGCTACGGCTCCTGCAGCACGGCGACGCCGGCGACCGAAGCCCACGAACTCGGCCTCGCCTCCTGACCGGAGCTGGCACAACGACGATGAAGGGTAACGACGGATGACGCGGACATGGGCGCCGGTCCCAGCAGACTCTGGCTTCGGCCTCGCAAACCTGCCCTACGGTGTCTTCGCCCCACCGGGTGAGCCGCCGCGGTGCGGGGTGCGGATCGGTGATCACGTCCTCGATCTCGCCGCGGCGTTGGGTGACGACGGGTTCGCCGCGCCGTCGCTGAACGCGTTCCTCGCCCGCGGGCGGACGGCGTGGACGCAGACCCGGAACCGGATCGTCGACCTGCTGACCGACACGTCGCACGAGCCGCGCTTGACCCCGCACCTGTATCCGGTCGGCGACGTCGTCCTCCAGATGCCGTTCGGCGTCGCCGACTACGTCGACTTCTACGCCAGCGAGCACCACGCGGGCAACATCGGCCGGATGTTCCGTCCCGACGCCGCGCCGCTGCTTCCGAACTGGAAGCACCTGCCGGTCGGCTACCACGGCCGGGCCGGCACGGTGGTTGTTTCGGGCACCCCGGTGGTGCGCCCGTGCGGGCAGCGCAAGGCGCCGTCAGCTGCCGCGCCCACTTTCGGTCCGTCGGCGAAGCTGGACGTCGAGGTCGAGGTCGGCTTCGTCGTTGGCGCCTCGAGTGAGTTGGGCCGGCCGGTCCCGGTCAGCCGGTTCGCCGAGCACGTCTTCGGGGTGGTCCTGGTCAACGACTGGTCGGCGCGGGACATCCAGGCGTGGGAGTATGTGCCGCTCGGCCCGTTCCTGGGTAAATCGTTCGCGACGACGGTGTCGCCGTGGGTGGTACCGCTCGACGCGCTGGCGGCGGCGCGGGTGCCGCGACCGCCCCAGGATCCGGCGCCGCTGGAGTATCTGGCCGAAGAGGCCTGGGCGTTGGACCTGGATCTTGCGCTCGAGGTGAACGGTCAGGTGCTCAGCCGTCCGCCATATACGCGGATGTACTGGTCTCCGGCGCAGATGCTGGCCCACATGACGGTGAATGGTGCCAGTCTGCGCACCGGTGACCTCTACGCGTCGGGCACGGTGTCCGGGCCTGAACGTGAGCAGCGCGGATCGCTGATCGAATTGACCTGGAACGGCACCGAGCCGCTGACGTTGGAGGACGGCAGCACGAGGACGTTTCTCGCCGACGGCGACACCGTCACCATCAGTGGCACCGCGCCTACGGCGGATGGCGGGCGGATCAGCCTCGGTGAGGTCACCGGCCGCGTCGAACCTGCCGTGGACGGGTAGAAAGCAAGCTTAGAAGCGACGGTTGGCGCGCGTGGCCTGAGGGCCCTGGATGAGTTTGTCCAGGAGCCGATTGAACGTGGCTAGCTCATCGTCGGTCAACGTGTCGGCCCAGGCTTGTTCACGGGCGTTGTGCGCCCCGAACGCCGCGGAGATCGACGCTCTACCGGCGGTGGTCAGGCTCAGCCGCACCGAGCGGCGGTCGAGCGTGTCGCGCCGACGGCCGAGCAGCCCATCCCGTTCTAGCGTGTTGGCCAGCGCAGATACCGCGGCGCGGCTGGTGCCGGAGAGTTCGGCGGCCCGTTTGGCCTCCATCGGACCGGCCAGCCATAGGACGAACAGCAGCCGGAATCCGGGCCACGTCCACCCGCTTGGCCGGTGCACGGTGGACTCGAGGTCGTAGACAACGGTGCTGGCGAGCCGGTGCAGGGTGAGCACCATACGCATGGCGGCGGCGTCGAGGTCGGGTCGCTCCGCCGTCGCACGGCCGATGGCGTGATCGATGAACGACAGATAGTCGAGGTGGTCAGCGTCGGCGTGTCCCGGTGCCGCCTCGTCGAGGACCTCCGGGCCGTCGTCCGCGGGTTCCACGTCGATCTCCTCGTCGTTGGAAGTTCGCTCTAGTGCCGAGGTGCGGCCTGGGGTAGGCTCACGACATCCTCATTTAGTCAAACATTTAATCATCCTGAGGTGGTTGTTGTGGGTGCGAGGCCGTTCGCGTCGTCGGCGGATGTAGAAGAGAAGGAACAGACGCTGGAGGTGCTCGCCGACGGGGTCTACGCGCTGACCGCCGAGGGCGACCCCAACGTCGGCGCCGTCGAGGGCGAGGATTTCCTGGTGTGCTTCGAGGCGTTGGCGACGCCGGTCGCGGCCGGTGAATGGCTGGCCAAGCTGCGCGAATACACGGACAAGCCGATCCGGTACCTGGTCCTGTCGCACTACCACGCGGTGCGGGTGCTGGGGGCCAGTGCGTTCGACGCCGAGGTGATCGTGGCGCACGACAACACCCGGGTGTTGATCGCCGAGCGAGGGGAGCAGGACTGGGCCTCCGAGTATGGGCGGATGCCCCGGTTGTTCAAAGAGCCGGCGTCGATTCCGGGCCTCACCTGGCCGACGCTGACCTTCGATGACACGGCGACGATTCACCTGGGTGGCGATCGCGGCGTCGTCGAGCTGCGACATCTGGGCCGTGGGCATACGGAGGGTGACATCGTGGCGTGGCTGCCGCACCAGCGGATTCTCTTCGCCGGTGACCTGGTGGAGGCGCAGGCTGCGCTGTACACCGGTGACGCATTTCACCGTGACTGGTCGTCGTCGACCCTGGATCGGGTGGCTGCGCTGGACGCCGAGACCCTGGTGGGTGGACGTGGAGCCGTGGTGCGGGGTCGGGACGCGGTGGCGGCCGCGGTGGGGCAGACGCGGCATTTCCTGCAGGTGTTGCTGGCCGAGGTTGGTGCCGTGCAGGCCCGTGGCGGGACGTTGCGGGAGGCGTTCGTGGCGTGTCATGCGGCCCTGGTGGACCGTTATGGCGGATGGCCGATCTTCGAGCATTGTTTGCCGTTCGACGTGTCGCGGGTGTGGGACGAACTGGCCGGCATCGAGCGGCCGGAGATCTGGACCGCCGAGCGTGATCGCGACGTCTGGAACCAACTCCACTCATGATCATGAACACTTTGCCGTGCTATCGCACGGCAAAGTGTTCATGATCATGGGAGGGGCGCAGGAGGAGGGGCGGGGTGTTGGTAGCGATCGTCGGCAACGGACCGGTCGGGCAGACGACGGCGTTGCTGCTGGCTCGGTGGGGTGTCCCATCGGTGTTGCTCGACGGGCGGCCGGAACGTGACCCCATCGGGTCCAAGGCCATCTGTCAGCAACGCGACGTGCTCGACGTGTGGGCGTCGGTCGGCGCTGGGCGGATCGCCGCCGAAGGGCTCACCTGGACGACGGCCCGCACCTTCTACCGGGACACGGAACTGTTCTCCTACCAGTTACTCGACCCGGGCCGCTCGCCGCTGCCGCCGTTCGTGAACATCTCGCAGGCGCGCACCGAAGAGATCCTCGACGAGTGCATCGCCGCCGAGCCGCTGATCGACGTCCGGTGGAGCCACACCGTCACCGGCATCGAGCAGGACACCAACGGTGTGGAGCTACGCTGCGACACGCCGGGCGGACCGGTCGCCATCCCCGCCCCCTACGCCGTGGTGTGTGCAGGTGCCCGCTGCGATGCCCTCCGCGAGGGTCTCGGGGTCGGATTCGACGGTGCCTCGTTCGACGACCGTTTCCTCATCTGCGACATCCGGGCCGACCTGCCGGGATGGGCCAACGAGCGGCGCTTCTACTTCGACCCGGAGTGGAACCCGGGCCGGCAGATCCTCATCCACCCGTGTCCTGACTCGACGTTCCGTATCGACTGGCAGGTGCCGGGGGACTACGATCTCGCCGCCGAAGAGGCCAGCGGTGCGCTGGACCGGCGGATCCGGGCCGTCATCGGCGACCGGCCGTACGAGATCGGGTGGAATTCGGTGTACCGCTTCCACTCCAGGGTCGCCGACCGCATGCGGGTGGGCCGCGTGCTGCTGGCCGGCGACTGCGCCCACGTCATGGCGCCGTTCGGGGCACGTGGACTGAACTCCGGGGTGGGTGATGCGGAGAACGCGGCCTGGAAGCTGGCCTTCGTGCTGAACGGCTGGGCCCGTGAGACGCTCTTGGAGACCTACCACACCGAACGGCACGCCGCCGCACTAGAGAACCTCGACGTCACCACCGCCACGATGAACTTCCTCGTTCCCCATGACGACGAGCAGCGCCGCATCCGGCTGGACACCCTCGAACGCGCCGCACACGATCCACGCGCCAGGGCAGCGGTCGACTCTGGACGGCTCGCCGAACCGTTCTGGTACGTCGACTCGCCGCTGACCACGCCGGATCCGTCCCGCCCGTTCGCCGAGCGGCCCGAGCGTGGTGCCGTTCCACCAGCCGCACCCGGTGTGCTGCTACCCGACCTGCCGGTGGTCGACGACGGGCGGCCGAGGCGGCTGCGCGAGCTGGCCCGTGACGGGTTCTTGCTCCTGGCCAGCCACGGCGTGGACATCACGACGGCGCGGTCGGCGGCGGCGTCGGCCACTGGAGCAGCGGTACGGGCCGAGGTGATGAGCACCCTCGATCCGACCGGGACGCTGACCGCCACGCTCGCCGCCCGCCTGGGGGAGTTGTGGCTCGTCCGGCCCGACGCCCACATCGCCGCGGTCCTCCCGGACTCGGCTGCGGCCGGTGTCGCGGCGGCCATCAAGCAGGTATGTGGCCACTGAATCGACGGGGACGTGGCCGAGGTTAGGCACACCACGAGTGTGGTCGAGCGGGAATCCGCGGTGCGCGACTGACCTGGGCGAACCCGTCTAGAGGTCAGCATCCTCGCTGGCTCGGATTTCGCCGGTGGTGACTGCCAACACCGTCAGCACCGTGAGCGCCGAGAGCCCGAGAACGAGTGTGGACATCACCTGGCTCATCGGCGCGAGCGCGGCCAGTGCGGCTAAGGCCACCAGCCGAGATCGTGGCACCGCACCGGTGCGGGCGACATTGAAGATGATGTTGCCGACAAGATAGATCGCCGGCCCCCCGAGTACCGTGCCCACCAGTGGCCATGTGGCGTCATCCAGCGGATGCAACGTGATCTGTTCGATCCCGACGGCGACGACGATGGCTCCACCGACCATCAACGCATGTGCATAGGCGTAGGCGGTGCGCGCCATCGCGGTGGCGTTGCGCGCGTCGGGCGCCTGATGTTCGGCGTTGCCCAGGCGGAAGCTGAAGTACAGCCACCACAGCATGACAATGGTGGCGAATCCGACTACGGCCGCTGTGGTCACCGCGGTGGTCAGCTCGACCTCGGAGAGGGCGAAACCCAGAATCAGGATGGATTCGCCCAGTGCGATGATGAAAACGAGCCGGTTGCGCTCGGCAAGATGTTCTTCGGCCAGCGGCCAGTCGGACATCTGGGTCGCCCCGGCTCCAGGTAGCCAGAAGCCGATCCGAGGAGCGGCGTAGTCGACAGCGACGGCCAGCGCCCACACACCCAGGCGAGTGTCGTCGGGAACGAACACGCCGACGATCCAGATCACGCCGGCGATGGCGCTCCACGTCAGGAGCTGGGCATAGTTGCGGCCCATGACCTGGCCCCGGAAAACGGCCACCATGAAGGCACTGCGTAGCAGCTGAAAGAACACGTAGGCCGTGGCGAACAGGCCGGCCTTGTCCGCGAACGCACCCGGTATGGCGATGGCCATGCCGAGGGCGGCGAGCATCAGGACGGCCAGCAGGGCGCGCACCCCAGCGTGCTCCGGGTCGAGCCAGTTCATGGCCCACGCTGTGTAGTTCCATCCCCACCACACTGCTAGAAACAGCACGGCTGTCTCCGCTGCGCCGCGCCACGACATGTCGTGCAGCAGGTAGTGCGACAACTGGATGATGGTGAACACATAGACGAGGTCGAAGAACAGTTCGATGCCGCCAACATGGACGCTGCCGCCGAGCCGGGTTAGCCGTCGCCGGGGTGGTTCGGACGTCACGTGGTCAGACACGGCTGGCTACATTAGCAAGGTTCCGCCCGGTCAGCGCGCCAACTGGTTTCATGGAGCGCATGCAACCCGGTAGATCGCATCCAACCCGGCTGGATCGGTTCTCTCGTCGCACCACAAGTTTGGTGTCGTTGCTCGTCGTTGCGGTGCTCTTGCAATTCGGGTACCCGATCACGCTCTATGGCGAGCTGTGGACCGGCCTGTACATGATCCTCTATGCCGGCATGATCTTCTTCGGGGTTCTCGTCGTCCGCGAGGAGGGCCAGCGCGTCGGCGGGTTCCTCGTGCTCGGCTCGGTGTTCGCCGTATTCGGGATCTGGTTCGCCTTCGCGCAGCACAGCGAGCCGGTGACGCTTGCCATGCTCGGGTCGGTGGCCGCATTTATGCTGGCACTGGTGTTGTCGCTGCTGCGGTTCGTCTTCCGCCGGGGGCAGGCGGTTGGCGTCGATCTCATCGCGGCGGCGGTGTGTGTCTACATCATCATGGGTGGCTTCTTCGGTGCGGTCTTCTCGATTGTCGAGATCACTCAGCCCGGGAGTTTCGAGGATCCGACGACGCCTGGAGAATCGCCAGCATGGCAGCAGCTTGTGTACTACAGCTACGTCACCATGGCCACACTCGGGTACGGCGAGATCCTTCCGCTGACGGCCTGGGCGCGGTCGTTGGCGTCGTTCGAGACCGTCGCGGGTACGCTGTACCTCACAGTGGTGATCGCCCGGTTGGTGGGAATCTGGGCGAGTTCGCGTGACCGCCCATGATCGTGTGAGGTGGGCCCTGCCACGCCAATGGCGAGGCAGGGTTACCGCTTCGGCGGGGCGCTGGCCGTTGGCGGTGACCCTGCCGACGGCGCTGCTGGCGACGTGGGTGCCGTTGCGGTCGACGGAGTTGCCGCCGGGGGGATGAGGGCACGTGGCCCCTGCCGGATGGCGGCATCACAATGCGCCGACCTGAATACTGGAGAACCTGCGAATAGTCGCATAGTTGGTCATTTAGGGAAAACCCTCGCTTTGGCCCTGAGTTCGCCGGTCTATCCGTGGATGCCGCGCCCTTCGTAATTCATCCACCGTCGGCCGTTCGTTTAGGGCGAATCTGCGGGTCAGGGCCCTCCTGATGACGCCTGGCGGAAATCGTCGTCGCCGGATCTGTGCCGTGCGACCTGGTGCTGACTTCTCGATCTACCTAGACAAATCCGGATTGTTCACCCCGGGTAGGTCCCTGATGCTGCCGGTGTACGCCGCCCGCTCGAAACGGCCGCTATGTGGCCGGGCGGGCCGCAAGGAAGGTGATCAGCATGAGACGCATTCGCGCTCACGTCGTCGGCGCCACCATCGCAGCACTGACGTTGAGCCTGGCCGTCCCCGTGGCGGCTCAGTCCGGTCCGGACCCGAACGATGCAACCGGATCGGATGCAGGGGCCGAGTCCGAGCCGGACCGGCAGGCGTCGCCACAGCGGTACCGGGTGCTCGGCCCCGACACCAGGGAACAGCGCACCAGGATCGCGCGGACGGGGGTGGCGATCGACGAGGTCGGGGACGATCACGTCGTCGTCACCGCGCATCGGGCGGAGATCGAGGCGATCAAAGAGCTGGGGTTCACCGTCGAACTACTGCCGCAGCCGTTCGAGGGGCAGATCCAGCAGGCGCGATATCGCACCTACAGTGAGATGGTCGCCGAGCTGGAGTCAATCGCGGCGTCGTATCCTCACCTCGCACGGAAGGTGAGCATTGGGCGGTCACACCAAGGCCGGGACATCCCCGCGCTCAAGATCAGCAATAACGTGCACGTCGACGAGGATGTGCCGGAGATCCTCATCAACGGCAACCTGCATGCCCGCGAACGGCTCACCTCCGAGATGAACCTTTACCTGGCGGCCATGCTCACTGAGCAGTACGGCCGCGACCCAGCCGTGACCAGGCTCCTCGACTCCCGCGAGATCTGGATCGTGCCGATGGCCAACCCCGACGGGGTGGTCTACGACATGGTGGGGTCCGGCCGGATGTGGCGGAAGAACCGGCAGCCCAACCGGAACAGCCCGTACATCGGCACCGACCTCAACCGCAACTGGGCCCATCGATGGGGATGTTGTGGTGGGTCGTCGAACAACCCGCGCAGCGACGTCTATCGCGGAGCCGGGCCGGAGTCGGCTCCGGAGGTGCGGGCGCTGGCGAACTTCGTCCGCAGCCGGGTGGTGAACGGCGAACAGCAGATCACCGCACACATCGACTTCCACACCTACAGCGAACTCGTGTTGTGGCCGATGGGTTACACCTACAACTCGACCGGACCCGACATGAGTCCCGACGAAAACGCGGTGTTCGTGACCCTTGGCCGGGCGATGGCCCAGACCAACGGTTACCGTCCGATGCAATCCAGCGGCCTATACATCACCGACGGCTCGATCATCGACTGGATGTGGGCGAACCAGGGGATATTCTCGTTCACCTTCGAGATGTATCCGCGGCACGCCAACTTCTACCCGCCTCCGTCGGTGATCGAGCGAGAGACGGCCAGGAACCGGGCCGCGGTGCTGCATCTGATGGAGTACGCCGACTGCCCGTACCGCGCTATCGGCAAAGAGGCGCAGTACTGCGTGGCACAGGACGAGGAAGCCTCTCATCAGCGGTTGGAGCTCGCTGCCCGTTGAGCGGATGCGCCCCGCCCGTGTGTGGTCTCTCGTCGTGATCAGGGGGTGGAGGTCACCTCCGTGCGCGACCGGAGACCGAGTTTGCGCAGCACCCGGGCGACGTGTTGCTCAACCGTGCGGGGCGACAGGAACAACGCCTCCGCGATCTCCCGGTTGGTCTGCCCGAGTGCCAGAAGCCGCGCCACGTCGCCCTCGCGCGGCGACAGCTGGTCACCGTACCCGCGCCGGCCCTTCGGCGAGGCGATGACGACGCCGGCCGCCCGCAACGTCTGCCGACAGCGGCCGGCGTCGCGGGCGGCACCCAACTCGGTGAAGCGCTCCACGAGGTCCAGCAGCTCCGTCGTGGCCGACGGGTCGCCGTTGTCGAGCCGGCACCGGGCCGCCGACTCGGCAGCCCGCAGAGCCGGATACGGCCGTGGCAACGCCGCGTAGGCGACCTCCGCCCGCCCGAACGCCGCCGCGGCCGAGGCAGGTTCGGCCGCGGCGGCCGCGAACGCACCACGGCACATGTGCAACGCCGCCGCCACGAGTGGTGTGTCCTGGCCGGCCGTACCGCCGGCGAGGTCGGCGGCGATGCGCTGGGCGTCACGTGTCGCACCGGCCCGGATCAGGATGTTCACGGCCGTGGGAGCCAACTCCGCGGCCCATGGCCAGACCTGTTTGCGCTCGATGATGTCCATCGCGGCGTGGATCTCGGCCACGGCCGCGTCGATGTCGCCGCGACCCATCCGCAACCGGGCGCGGGTGGCCGCGGCGGCGGCAATGACCGGAGTCGCCGTAGCGCCGGCCTCATCGAGGCCGGCCGCGTCGAGATGTGCCTCCGCCTCCGCCCAGGCACCCTGCGTCACCGCCAGCGATCCGAGCACGAGGTGCGCCTCGGCAGCCACTCGAGCGACCCCGGCGTGGCCGGCCAGCAGGTCTCTGGCACGATCCGCCAGGCCGTGCCATTGGCCGGCCAACCAGTCCGCGCGCAGCTGGGCCGCGGTGGCCACGGCGGCGTAGTACGGCGCTGAGTGTTCCGCGGCGATCTGCCCGGCCAGCGTGCTCAACCGGCGCGCCGCCTCGTCGTGTCCCGACCAGCTGGCGCTGTCGGCCAGCTCGCAGTAGATCCACGCCGCCGCACGCTGGTCATCCGGCGTGGGCTGTCCGTCCGGCGTGCCCTGTTTGGCCAACAACCGTTCGACGTCGGGCCACACGTCGGGGTCACCGGTGGCCATCCGGACCGCCAGCGCACTGCCCTCCACTACCAGGGGTGCCGCCTCACCAGCTGGGCGGTAGCGGGCCGACGCGACGAGGCGCTGGGCGCGGGCCACCCACTGCTGGTCCTGGCTGAGCGAGACGCCGCTACGACCCGGCAGAGCGAGCGCCGCCATCGCCCGCGCGGCCAGTGCGGGCCGGTCGTCGAGCTCGTCGACGGCGCGTTCGAGTTCGGCTCGCCCCGCCGAGACGTCACTGGCCTGTTGCGAAAGGAGCAGGCCGAGGTACACCCGGATCTCCCCCCGGACCGCGGCCGGCAACCGGTGCCGGTCGACGGCCGCCCGCAGGATCGTGATGGCGCGTTCGTGTTCGAGCCCGGCCACGGCCACTCGGCCGAGAGTGCACGCCAGGTCGCCGCGGACCTCTCGGGCGGCGTCCGCCGTCGCCAAGACCCGTTCGACCAGATCAGCCAGCAGGCGGGCATCACCGCTGGCCACCCCTTCAGCCGCGGCTGCTGCAACGTACCGTGACCACGCCGGTGCGTCGGCGGACCGCTCGGCGTGGTGCGCCAGCCGCAGCCACTCCTGCGGGTGTTGCCGGACTAGGTGCTTGAGCGCACGCTGGTGCAGGGCCCGTCGATCTGGTCCCGGGATCGCATCGTAGACCGCCTTGCGGGCCACGCCGTGCCGGAACGTGTAGCGTCCTTCGCCAGCTTCGTGCAACAGCCCTGCCGTCAACGCGGTACGTAACGCCATGGCCACACCGCCGGGTTCAGCGGCGCTGCCGGCCACCGCGCCCAGGAGGTCTTCGGAGACAGCGGATTCGAGGACGGCGGCGGCACGCACCACGTGGGCCGCGGCCTCGTCGAGCATCGTCAGGCGCTCGGCCGCCCAATCGCGCAGTGCGACGGGAACGGGGAGATCCCACCGGGGGTCAGAGGTGCCCGGAACTGGACTGGCCGGGACCGGCGGGGGCGGTGCGGGCAGGGAACGGACCACCTGTTCGACGAGGTAGGGAATCCCACCGGTGTGAGCGTGGATGGCGTGGGCGACCGGCGTCGCGAGACCTGGGACGCCGAACTCGGCCGCCGCCAGGGCACCGGTCTCGCCAGCATCCAGCGGGCCCAAGGAGAGCACCACGTGGGCTGTGTCCGGGCCCGGCCGCAGCGTCCGGCCGAGGGGGACCCCCGGCGGGTGCGGGACGTCGCGTCGGCGGGTGAGTACCAACGACAACGTTCCCGGCAGATCGGCGGCGAGGAACCGGATGAGATCGACGGTATCGGAATCGGCCCAGTGCAGATCCTCGATCACGAGGACGGCGGCGCCGGATGCGGCCAGCAACTCGCGTAGCGCTCGGAACAGGCGATGGCACTCACCCCCGGAGCCGAGCGCCGTTGGAACCGGAGCGGGCAGGATCGCCGCCAGCTCAGGCAGGTAAGGATGCAGGGCACCACAGACCGGGTTCAGCCGCTCCGGCCGTGGAATGGTGAGTCGGCGAGCGACGTCGAGGACCGGTCCGTACGGAAGCGGACTCCGGGTCGGCAGGCACCTAGTGACGAGGCACGGACCACGCACACCGGGGCCGGCCTCGTGAAGGGCATCGTGGATGAGCCGGCTCTTGCCCACGCCGGCCTCGCCGTCGATCACGGCCAGGGCTGGTGGATGCCGCAGCGCGTAGACCAGATCGCTCAGCTCGTCTTCCCTCCCGACCAGCGGTGTTGGATACGCCGGCCGGACTGGTCCGGGTTGATGGACAGGATGGACTGGATATACCGGGGTGGTGACCATGGCGTGCTCCGAGGTGTCGGTGTTGGTCTGAGATGCCGACGTAGGCGTGTGGACCCCGCTGGCGTCAGCGGGGTCCACACGCGTGGGATGGGCAGAAGCACTAACCCACGGTCGAAACCGGTTTGGTGATCGTGCCGGTTGCTCCGGTCGAATCGGTGACGGTCAGTGTCACGTCGTAGGTGCCGGGGCTGCTGAAGACGTTGAAGACCATCCACCCTTCACCGGTGTTGCCGTCGCCGAAGTTCCAGTTGTACGAGACGATGGGGTGGTCACCGGAGGAGCGGTATCCGTCGAAGTAGCAGACCGTCGACGTCATGCAGCCGTAGGTGAAGTCGGCTTGTGGTCCGTCTGGGTCGTCGCCCGTCACCGTCAGCCGGAACGTGGCGTTGCGATCCACTTCCGTGCCGTCGCCGTCGATGCGGACGTTGTACGTGCCGGTTGGTGTGCTGGCGCTGGTGGAGATGGTCAACGTGGCCGACTGCCCGGACTGGATGCTGGACGGGTCGATGTCGGCGCTCGCGCCGGCGGGCAGGCCGCTCGCCGACAGGGTGACCTGTTGGGGGTCGCCACTGGTCACCTGGGTGTTGATGGTGGCGGTGACCGAACCGCCCGGTTCTACGGCGCCCGATCCCGGACTCACCGTCATGCTGAAGTCGTCGTCGTCCGGTGGTTCCCCACCCTGAATGAATCCGGTGTAGAGGAGCCGGTTGGGGGAACCGGCACCGGGGTTGGTGACGACGCCGGTGGTGGCGTTGTTCACGAGTGCGGCTTTGACTTGTTGGGCGGTGGCGTTGCGGTTCTCGCTGAGGTACAGGGCAGCGGCACCGGCGACGTGGGGTGCGGCCATGGAGGTGCCGCTAATGGTGTTGGTGGCGGTGTTGCTGGTGTGCCAGGCGGCGGTGATGCTGCTGCCGGGGGCGAAGATGTCCAGGCAGGTGCCGACGTTGCTGGCCCAGCCGGGATGAACCGAGCGGCCGTCGCTGGACTGGGTGGAGCCGACGGTGATCGCCTCCGGGGTCCGGGCCGGCGTGAAGTTGCACGCGTTCACACCACTGTTGCCAGCGGCGATCGAGTACTGGAAACCGGCGTTGATGGACCGGCGGACGGCGTTCTCCAGCGACGGCTGCGAACCGCTGCCGCCGAGGCTCATGTTGACGACGGCGGGGCGCTGGCCGTTGGCGGTGACCCAATCGACGCCACCGACGATGCCATCCCACGAGCCGCTGCCGTCGCAACCGAGGACCCGTACGGCGACGGTGGAGGCCCGCTTGGCGACCCCGTAGGCGCTGCCGACGGCGCTGCTGGCGACGTGGGTGCCGTGGCCGTTGCAGTCGACGGAGTTCCCGCCGGGGGTGATGAAGTCGCGGCCGCCACGGGCGCGGTTGCCGAAGTCTTGATGGGTGTGCCGGTTGCCGGTGTCGAGCACGTAGACGGTGACACCCGTGCCGGCACTGGTCGGGTAGGTGAACCTGCGGTCGAGGGGAAGGTTGCGTTGGTCGATGCGGTCGATGCCCCAGCTGGGTGGGTTCGGTTGGGTCTCGTTGGCGATGCGGGCCATGCCCACCGCCTCGACCGATGCGACCCTGGAGTCGGCGGCCAGTTCCAGCGCGGCGTCCTCCGTGGTCTCCAGGGAGAACCCGGTCAATGCGGCATGGTAGACGAAGCGGACGTCGCCGCCGTACTCGTCGATCAGCGCGTCTGCCGCGTCGTTGACGTCGTCCTCGGACTGGGTTCCGGGTTCCTCGACGAGGTTGACGATGTAGACACCGGGGATCCGATCGGGTTCGTCGGCGGCGAGGATCTCGACGTCGTCGTCTGTTGCGCTGGTCGCGTGGGCCGGGCCTAGGGGGGACATCCCAAGGGCCAGTGCGGCACCGACTGCGACCGTTCCAGCGGCAAACCGCCGGACATGGGGTTTGCCCATGTCGGTTTCACCTCCTGTATCGGGGCCGGTGCGGCCCCGGCGACGGGTACGACGGTCCGGCTCGTGACCGACCGCCTTGATGGGGTATCGAGACGGTATGGCCGGCGAGCGAGGGGGACGTACAGGGAAAACCCTTGCTAGAACCCTGAGCCGGGCTCGGGATGCTTGGTGCGGCGCCGTCGATCCGGATGCGTGGGCCCCGCCGTGACGACGGGGCCCACGCGTTTCGGGGATGGAAAGTTGATTGTCCTTAGAGCTTCCGCCAGCATCTATTGGCGGAAAGCTCCCAGCCGACGGTTACCGGTTTGGTGATGGTGCCGGTTGTTCCGCTGGTGGAGATAGTGAGTGTCGCCGACGCACCGGACTCGATGGTGGAGGGGTCGATGTCGGCGCTAGCGCCGGCGGGCAGGCCGCTCGCCGACAGTACCGGGAAACCCTCGTTTCAACCCTCGACATTGAGGACGGGCCAAGGGGCCAGGAGCTCGTCTCCTCTACTCCCGGTGATCGTTGCCGGGAGTAGAGGGCGGGGCGTCAACCGGCGGGCTCAGGGCAGGTAGCGGCTGAGCTGGGCGCGCGACCGGATGCCGAGTTTGCGGTAGATGCGGGTGAGGGTGCCTTCAACCGTCTTCACACTCACCCCGAGTGAACTCGCCGCTTGACGGTTGCTGGCGCCATCGCGGATCAGCTCGGCCAACCGGGCTTCCGACGGGCTGAGCTCAGGATGCCTCGAACCGGCCCCTGGGGCAGCAGGTCCACCGGCGGAACCAGCGTCGAACCCGAACCCGAGCCGACGGGTCTCGGCCGCGACCAACAGCAACCACGGCCGGGCATCACAGCCGGTGAACACCTGCTCGGCCTGGTTCAGCAGCTCCCGCGCGGTAGACCGGCGGCGCAGCCGGCGGTAGACCCCGGCGGTGGTCAACAGGGCGCGGCCATGTTCGATGGCCAAGCCACGTTCCTCGAAACCGTCGGCGGCCTGCTGGAGCAGGTCCAGTGCACCGTCGTGTTCATGAATCGCGATCCGGCAGGCGGCTTCGGCGAGGTCGAGCCGGGGGAGTACGTTGTCTCGACCCAAACTGATGGCGGTTTTGCGGGTGGTGGCGACAAGTTCCTGGGCGGCGTCGACCTCACCGCTGGCGGCCAGCGCTTCGGCCAGCTCGCTCGGCCACGGAAGCACCGACGGGTCGATGGTTCCGCTGGCCAGCTCCAAGCGTTCCGCCTCGCGCAGGCACCGGACGGCTTCGTCGACGTCTCCTTTGAGGAGCCTGGCTCGGCCCAGCACATACAGATTGCGAGCGGTGAAGATGACGTCGTTGTCCTCCCGGGCGGTGTGCAGGCCCTGGGTGGCGAAGCCGAGGGCCCGGTCGATGTCGCCGGCGTCGCATTCCACCAACCCCGCCGAATACCAGCTCGGGCCCGGGGAAAGGTCGGAGCCGGCCAGTTTGGTGAGGAACTCGTCGCGGTGCTCTCGTGCCATGGCGCACCGGCCGGCCCGGACCTCGACCTCGGCGAGGTTGCGCAGCACCTCCAGCAGCGACTTGACGTCGCCGTTGCGCCGAGCCATCGGGAGAAGTGCGCCGAACTGTTGCCGGGCGGCGTCGAGCCGGTCGTCGAAGAGGGCATCGCGGGCCCGGGCGAACCGGGGCGACGCGGGAATCTCGACGTCGGGGGTGGTCTCCAGCGACTCGGCGCGGATCAGCGCGTCTTCGACCCCGTCCCGCCCCAGGTAGCGCAGGATGCGCGCCATCAGGGCGTATGCCTGCATCTCGGTGAAGGTATCGGCGCCCTCCCGAGCGTGCTGGACGGCTTGCCCGGCGAGGTCGAGAGTGGCTTGCAGGTCGCCGTCGCTGACGTTGGCCCGCCAGGCTCGCCAGAGTGTCAGCTGGGCCTTGAGGAAGGGGTCGACGCCGTCCTCGGCGGCGGCTTCGGTGAAGACGTCGTGCACCTTCGTGAAACCTTGCCCGACCGAGTTGATCACGGCGAGGAAGGTGCGCAGCCGGTGCGACGGGTCGGTCGCCATCGACAGCACCTTGTGTGCCGCTCGTTGGACGAGGCCGTATCTGCCGGCCCAGCTCGCGTGTTGAGTAGCTTGGACGAGCCGCTCGATCAGCGCGTCATGGTCGGAATGTGGAGTGTGGTCAGCAGCGAGGAGCGCCAGCTCGGCCGCGAGCAGCGCGGATCCGCGCTGGGCGGCGGTAGCGCAGGCCGCGTCCAACTCCGTGAGCAGCTCCGGTGCTGGGCTGCGGGCAGCGTTGGCCCGGTGCCGGAGGGCTACCACCGGATCCGTCTCTGCCTCGGCGAGGAGTTCGTGAGCGCGTTGGCATTCCGGTGTTGGGGTGTCGGTGATCAGGGCTTCGACCGTGGCGTCGGCGGTGAACTGAATCTCGCCGGTGGTGTTCTGCCGGATCAGACCGAGCACGGCTGCCTCGAGGAGATCTTCCATGGCGCTGTGCCGGCCGGCCCGTTGCAGGAGCGGGGGTGACGGTTTGACGGCGAGCGCCGCGAACAACAGGGTTTCCCGGGATCTGGCCGACAGCGCGGACAGGTGCTCCCGAGTGAGTGCCGCGGCCGGAGGTGGAAGCGCCGGCATCGACGCGGCATCGTGGAACGCCGATCCGGCGGCCGCCCCGATCCGGGCGGCCAGGTCGGGCGACCCGCCGCTTCGACGGTGCACCTGTAGAACAACCTGGCCAGGCAGTCTCAGGGGTGCCAACAGCTCGGCCACCTCGGCCATGGTCCAGGCCGGGATCGGGGCATCGTGATCGCCGGACAGGTCGAGGCGGTGGGCAAAACCTGGGCTACGCGCCGTCGCGAGGAGGTGCAGTCGGTCCGCGGGGACATGACGTAGCACGTGTCCGAGGAGGTCGAGTGAGGCATCGTCGGCGTCGTCGATGGAGTCGACGGCTAGGAGCACCGGATCGGGGCCGGCTAGTCGGGCAAGCACGTCGCGGACCGCGAGCCGCAGCGCCGTAGGGTCCGGTGTGTCGTCAGCTTGGTCCCAGCGCAGGACACTGGCCAGCGCGGCGCGCCGGGGCCCGGGGAGTTCGGCCACACACGCGGGTGGCAGGCCGTCCAGCAGTTCGGCGAGGGTGGAATAGGCCTCCGGCTCACCCCGCGGGTAGGCCCGCAGAACCTGTGTTTCGGGGAGGGCGCGCAGGAGTTGGTCGAGTAGGACGGTCTTGCCGATGCCGGCCGGGCCGGTGCAGACCACTCGCCCCAACGTCTCGAACGCAGTGTGGAGATCGGACAGCACAGCAGCGCGGACAACCGGGGCGGTGCACGTGGTGTGCCTCATCGCACCTCACTACCGAATTGTCCTCATGTCTAGCACTTTGTCTAAAACTTCGTCGCGTGCATAGTACCGGAGGATCTGCATGGATGTATGTGTATGCAGATGTACGTGCGGTGCAATGTCAGGTTTGTCGGACACGCTGGCCGCTGGCACCGTCGAAGACGTCGTCGATCACCGTGATGTGCCACCGCCCGAGATTGCTGGTGAACAGCTGGTCGCCGCGGACGGCGACATTGGCGGGATGACACAACAAGTGGGCTGTTGGATCGGTGAGCACGGTGCTGACCTGTCCGGTGGATGGGTCGACGCGCAGAACCTGGCTAGGTTCATAACAGCCGACGTAGAGCATGCCGTCCGGGCCGACCGCGATCCCGTCGGGAACAGTGCCACGTAAGGTGGCCACCGGCTCCGGGCGGCCGGCCGTGCCACCCGCGGTGATAGGAATACGGGTGATAACCGGCCCGAACGACTCCACCACGAGAAGCGCATAACCCTCGGCGCTCAGGGCGAGGCCATTGGCGAAATTGAGTGGGCCGGAGAACCACAGCTCGGTGGTGCCATCGGGGTGGATCCGGTAGATACCGGGCCCCGGCTCACCGGCAACGTTGCTGTCGGACACGTAGAGACTTCCGTCTGGAGCGACGACGGGAAAGTTGGGCGCGACGAAGGGCCGGCGTGGCGCGCCATCACTGTGGCGGCGCACGGCTCCGGTGGTGGTGTCGATCCGGAACACCGCTCGGTGGCGGACGTCGCAGGCGTAGAGGTCACCCTCCGCGCCGAAGGCGATGCCGAGAATGAAGCCGTCGGTGGTGGCGACCTCGTCCATGGCGCTGCCGTCCGCGGCGATCCGGAAGATCTGGCCACGCTCGCCGCCGCACCAGACGCTGCCGTCGGGGTGAATAGCGACACCTTCGGGGTGGTCGAGCTGCGGGCGGGTGAGGGTGCCGTCGTAGAAGACCCGCCCGCTGGCCGTCATAGGGCCGCTCCGGTGGTGGTCATGCTAATCCTCCCAGCGTACGGGGCGGGCGAGGTTGCCGGCCCGATGTCGGATTCGGCCAGGATGGCGCACCGAGCGCCATTCGCTCACCGTACCCTTGTGATGGCTTGCTCGGTACCCGCCGCGGACCGATCAACGCATGCCGGTCGCGTTGACGGCGGTCTGGGTCGCGGCTGGATCCTCGATGACGTCGAGTAGCAGGATGGCCGCGTCGGCGCGGGTCATCGACCGGGGCTTGGAGAGTAGGTCGCGGCTGGTGTGCAGCCGCCCGGTAGCTGGCTTGTCCGTGAGCATGTTGAGGCGAACGATGGTCCAGTCGAGGTCGCTCGAGCGCACGATCTCTTCCATCGCGGCGTCGTCGGCGTAGGAGTCAGCCAGGATCCGACGCAGGACGGCTACCAGTAGGCGCGGGCGGTCAGCGACCCTCGGGTAGGCGCTGGTGACGACCAACCGGCCAACACCCTGCGCTTTCATGACACTCGTGACCGTCTCGGCCACCGCCGCGGTGTGGTGTGGCCCCTTGCGTCCCGGCGGCGAGACGATCGAGATGACCGCATCGGCGCCGGTGACAGCCGTCTCCACCACCGTGGGGTCGCGTCCGTCTCCGCTCACGACACGGGCGAGTCCGGATAGGTCGTCCAGCGCATCGGGCCGGCGAGTGCAGGCGGTGATCTCATGTCCGCGGCGGATGCCGTCGGCGGCGACGAGTCGGCCGGTTCGTCCGGCGGCCCCGAAGACGGTGATTCTCATGGGTGTGGCTGTCCTTTCGCTGGGGCACCGGCTGTGTCCGGGGGTGCGTCGGCACTGAGTGGCTGATGGAGGAGGGTGTGCAGGAGGTTGCCCAGCTGGTGGCGGGTGGCGTCGTCGGTGCCGAGTGCCGCCAATCGTCGTTCCTCGAGCCGGCTGACGATGGCGCGCGCCTCGTCGAGCACGGCCTGTCCGTTGGTGGTGAGGGTGAGTTCGCGTGCTCGTGGGTCGTCCGCCTTGGTCTGGCGGGCGATGAGGCCGGCCTGCTCGAGCGCTCGGGCCAGCTTGGAGACGAACATCGGCTCGAGGCCGCTGAAGTCAGCTAGTTCGCGCTGGGTAGGGAGTCCGCCGGACTGGGAGAGGCCGTGTAGTGAGGCCATTAGCGCGTAGCGCGCCGACGTCAGGTCGAACGGCTCGAGCGTGCGGTCGAGTTCTGTCCGCCATTTGATGCTCAGGCGCCATACGAGGTAGCCGATGCTGGGCCAGGTGGCGGTAGTTGGATCGGCGTTCATGGCCATAATATACATGGTTACTGTAAGCATGTATATGGTTGGTTGATGACGCGGAACGGTGCTCCGAGAACTGATCAGCCGGCAGGCAAGGCGTCCGGCAGGCCGAACGCCGGAAAGAGGGCGGGGTCGTGAAACGCGACCATCTCACGAATGCGGCCACCGCGTACGTCGAGCACCGACACCGCAAGAGGGTGGTACGCGGCGTCGTCGTGCCTTCGAACATAGGCCGCGGCGGCCGGCTGGCCGTTGGCGGCGGTAGGCACCATACGAAACTCGCCGACGTAGTCCGGCGACGAGGGGTCCCAGCTCTTGGCCAGCGCCGCCAGGATGTGATCCCGGCCGCGGAACCAGAAGGTGAACGGCGGCATCGACGCCTGGACGTCCTCGGCGAGCACCGCGGCGATCGCGGCGAGGTCCCCCTGGCCGACCGCCGTCATGTAGCGGTCTAGTACGGCACGTTCGTCGTCGTTCGGCGGATTTCCCGGCTCCCAGGCATCATGGCGGTCGGGCACGCTCTTCCGGAGTGTGGCCCGAGCCCGGGCCAGGTGACTGTTGGCTGCCGCCACCGTGAGGCCAAGTAGTTCAGCTGTGTCTTTGGCTGGCCATCCGAGAACATCGCGTAGGAGCAGTACGGCGCGGGGCCGCGGTGCCAGGTGCTGGATGGCGGCCAGGAACGCCAGCTCGATCGTCTCCCGAGCGACGACGGCTGCCTCGGGCTCGGCCTCGCCATCATGAGCCGGCTGCCACAGTCGGTCGGGCAAGGGCTGCAGCCACGCCACGTCGGTTGACGGCGGGCCGGGGACGTTGGGTGCCGAGAGGTCATACGGCAGTACTCGTCGGCGGTGGGCGGAGGCGAGAGTATCGAGACAGGCATTGGTAGCTACCCGGTACAGCCAGGTACGCAGCGACGATCGGCCCTCGAAGGTCCCGACGCTCCGCCACGCCCGCACGAACGTCTCCTGCACCAGGTCCTCGGCGTCGTCGAGCGAACCCGTCATCCGGTAGCAGTGGACGAGCAACTCGCGACGATACCGCTCGACCACCGCGGCGAACGCCTGCTTATCGCCTGCCCGCGCCGCAGCCACGACCTCGTCCACACGACGTCCTTTCACGGCAACCGGCCGTCTGGCCCGGCCGCACGACGCCACTGAGAATACGCTTGGTGGGTCAAGATCAACATGGTTGCGGCGCTATGTGGTTCGGCCATGGACGGCTTGCTGAGTGCTCCAGCGGAGCCGGCGACCCTGTCGGTGCCGGCGGCTAGCGTGTCTTCAAGGTTGATGGTGCCCGAGGCGGGACTCGAACCCGCAAGCCCTTACGGACAATGGATTTTGAATCCATCGAGTTTGCCAATTTCTCCACTCGGGCGTCATGTCCAAGCCGACGGCTCCAACATGGACACCGGAAAGGATAGCGTGGATGCGGACGCCCGATGAAGTCGCCCTCGTTAATGACCTCCGGGTGCGAGGTATGACGAACGCTGAGATCGCCCGCTACACCGGCATTCCGTACCGGACGGTGGCCCGGTGGGTGTCAGGCACAGTGCCGGACTTCGAGGCCCGTCGCCGTGGCCGGAGCGGGAAAAATGGCTACGCGTGCCCGATATGTGCGAACTGTCACGAGGCTCTGCCTCAAGCGCACTACGTGTACCTTCTGGGGCTCTATCTCGGTGACGGTTGTGTGTATCGAGGTCCGAAGGGTGTCTACCGGTTGGGAATCTTCTGCGACGACAAGTATCCGAAGCTGGCGGAACTGTGCCAGGACGCTATGGCAGCCGTGCTCCCAACCAAAGTGGGCCGGGTGCGCAAGCGGGGTTGTACTGAGATCCGTCGTACTCGAAGCATTGGCCGTGCCTGTTCCCGCAGCACGGTCCAGGGGTGAAGCACACCCGGAAGATCGAGTTGGCGCAGTGGCAGCAAGAATTGGTGGATCAGGATCCGCGTCCGCTGCTGCGCGGCTTGATCCACTCGGACGGTTGCCGCGCGCTCAACCGGGCTTACGGGACCAAATACCCGCCCTATCCGCGCTACGAGTTCACCAACGCCTCGGCCGACATCCGGACCATCTTTACCCGGGCCTGCGATGCCATCGGGGTGGAGTGGCGGCCTAGCCGGCCGAGGGTGATCTCGGTGGCTCGCCGTCCCAGCGTGGCCATCCTCGACTCGTTCATCGGCCCGAAGGCCTGAGCGGGCACAGCCCAGAAGGGCAGAAGCGGCGAGGAAATCCGCACAGAGCTCGGGGGAAGGCGAGACGTCGGAGAATCCTCTCGGGATAGCGGCCGACTCCCTGGCACGCGACCACCGTGCCGCACCACCGGGCAGGAACTGACATGACAGACCAGCACACCTCAGTCGCCCCTTCCTCCAGTGCCCCGAACCCGTCGAGCCGAGCATGGCGGGAGTTGTTCCACGGGGCGCGGGGGCAGCTGGCTCTCGGGTTGCTCCTGATGCAGTTCACCACTGCCATCGGGGTGTTCACCCTGTCCACGATCATGCCAAGCGTGGCCGCGGAGTTCGATGGCCAGCGGTGGTACGGCTTCGCCACGTCGTCAGTGTTGCTCGCCACCATCGTGACGGTGCCCATGGCTGGGCCGCTCATGGCTCGATTCGGACTGCGCCGAACTATGTACGTCGCCACTCCGGTCTTCGTGCTGGGTCTGCTTGGTGCGGCACTTGCGCCTACTATGTGGGCGTTTGTCGTCGGGCAGCTCATCCGTGGCGCGGCGGGATCGGTGCTTGGTGTGCTCAGTCTCAGCGCCATGGTGTCCGCCTTCGCCCCTCATCTGCGGTCGCGGATGATCGCCCTGAGTTCGAGTATGTGGATCGTGCCGGCGCTGGTGGGGCCCGCGTACGCCGCACTCGTCTCGTCCGCCTTGGGCTGGCGCTGGGCACTGCTGATCCTGGTGCCGCCGATGCTGGCCGCCCGAGCCTTGGTGGCCAAGCGGCTTGGCGCCTACCCACCGTCGGTCTCCGGGCCGCAGGGTTTGCCGTTGCGTCGAGCCGGGCTGCTGGCGATCGGTGTGCTCTGCGTGCTCGCAGCCAGTGGATCACTTGCGGGGTGGGGTGCGGTAGCGCTCGCCGTTGGGATCGGCTTGACGGTGGTCGCGCTGAAAGGGCTCTTTCCGCCGGGCACGTTCCGCGCACAGACCGGTACACCAGCGGCGATTCTGGCAATGCTCCTCTTGTCTTTCGCGTTATATGGGGCGGAGAGCATCGTCACGTTGATGGCCGTGGCGGATCTCGGCACGTCGCTTCTGCAAGCCGGGCTAGCCTTGACCGCCGGGGCAGTGTGCCGCTCGATGGCCAGCCTCTTGCAGCCCCGTCTGCTGGAGTATCGGCGCTTTGGGTTCCGTCGCACAGCAGGACTCGGTGCCGTCCTCGTGATGGCAGGACTTGTCGTGCTTCTGATCAATCTCCTGGGGGACCACTCGCCGACGGCGACGGTGACGCTGTTGTGGATGTCATGGGCCATCGGCGGGTTTGGCATGGGTCTGTGTTACGCACCGATCACCTTGGCTGCCTTTGACAGCAGCGACGAGGGACAGGCGACGAATCAGGCGACGTCGGTGACCCTGGCTGAGACGACAGGCGCCTTGCTGGGGATGGCGGTGGCAGGTGTTCTGCTGCGGGCAGAAGCTGAAGGTGGCGGCTTGACGGGAGCCACGAGCGTGCCCTACATCCTGTTCACGGCCTGTATGGTGCCGGTGATTCTGGCCGCATGGCGCCTCAACCAGCGAGCAGCTGATTGATCGATATGTGAGCAACTCCTAGACTCGCGGCTGTCGGAGGTGACCGGGAGACATCGTTCCCGGGCAGGGGAGGCCGGCCAGCGGTGAACCGATGGGTAGGAGTCCTTGGTCCGCTTCAGGTGATGGCGAACGGCCAGCCGGTGGTGCTTCGCCAGAACCGGTTGCGCATTGTTCTCGGGATGTTGGCGCTCGATGCTGGCCGGGTGGTCAGCCGGGAGGCATTAGCGCACGCGGTATGGGGGGAGAAGCCACCCAAGCAGCCGTTTCAGCAACTCGCGATCTGTGTGACGACTCTGCGTCGCGCTCTGGTGGGTGTGGACGAGGATTTGATCGACTTCTCCGCGAGCGGATATGTGCTCAACCCGGACACCTGCGAGGTGGACTCTAGTCTCGTCACCGACCACGCACGGCGGGCCCGCCAGCTTCGCGCGGCCGGCCACAACGACGACGCGGCGCGTGAATATCGCCGCGCGATAGCCCTGTGGCGTGGGGAGGTTCTCGAAGACGTCGTGTCGGCTGAGGTAGTCGGTGAATGGCGGCACCGGCTCGACGCGTTGCGCCGTTCATTGCTGGAGGAACGTATCGAACTCGATGTCCAGCTCGGCTTCTACCGGGAGGCGCTGGACGACCTCGCGGCCGCCCTCGACGCCGACCCATTTAACGAACGGCTCGGCGCGTTGACGATGCAGGCCCTCTACGGCCTTGGCCGGCCGACCGAAGCGCTGCGACTGCACGCAGAGTTCCGCCAGCGGCTCAGGGACGAGACCGGAGCCGATCCAGGGACCGAATTGCAGCTGGCCCACCAGCATATTCTTCGGCAAGCGCCGATCCCGGCCCCTCGCACCGCTCCAGTCGGCGCCGTTGACGACGAACCGGAGGTCCCCGCACCGACCAACCAGGTACGTCCTCGTCAGCTGCCCATGGTGGCGAACTTTCGCGGGCGGATGAAGGAGTTGACGTGGCTCGACCACGAACTGCTCGGCGATCGAGCGCCGGACGGTCCGCGAGCGGTGCTGATCACGGGCATGGGAGGCATCGGAAAGACGGCCCTGGCACTCCAGTGGGCACGGCGGAACGCCAGCCACTTCCCAGACGGCCAGATATACGTGGACCTCCGCGGCTACAGCGACCGCGACCCAGTCACCGAGGGGCACGCGGCGGCCCGGTTTACCAGAGCTTTGGGTGTCCCGGCGAGTAGCGTCCCGCGCGACGTTGAGGAGCGCATCGCGCTGTACCGGAGCCTGACCGCCGAGAAACGGCTGTTGGTGCTGCTGGACAATATTCGATCGGCGGAGCAGGTTCGTGCTCTGCTACCGAGCGGTCCAGGCTGCGTGGTGATCGTGACGAGCCGAGACGCCCTTCTGGACGTGATCGTCGAGCAGGGGGTGAGTGTGCTGCGGCTGAAGGAGTTGTCCGAGCAGGACGCGGTCTCGCTGCTGGTCGCGGAGCCGCCTGACTCAGCCGACGGCAACCTGTCCGAGGCCGCGCGCCTGTGTGGCTACGTGCCCCTTGCCTTGCGGATCGCCGGTACCCGGCTCGCGACCGGGCTGGTCTCCAGCGTTCGGGCGCTGGTCGGAGAGTTGCGCCGGCAACTGGTTCCGGACTTGCAGGCAGGATCATCCAGTCTTACGACGACCTTCATGCTGAGCTATCGAGGGCTCGATGGTGATCAAGCGGCGCTGTTCCGCCGGATCGGCCTGCTGGACAGCCCGGTGGTATCCGCCTGGGTCGCCGCCGCACTCATGGATACCTCCACAGAACAGGGAGAACACCTTCTGGGCAAGCTGTGGGAGGCGCATCTGATCGATGTGGTCGATGGTGACGACGCCGTGCGCCTCTATCGGATGCACGACCTGATGAAGCTGTTCGCCCGCGACCGCGCCAGAGACGAAGAACCTGCCGATACCCAACATGCCGCCGTAGCGCGGGTACTCGCTGGTTGGCTAGCCCTCGCCGAAACCGCTGTGCGCCGCGATTCAGGCGGCAGTACCGGTCTGGTGGGAAGCGCGCCGCGCTGGTGTGTGCCGGCCGAAGTAGCTGACGCCTTACTCGAGGTGGACGATTGGCTGGAGAATGAGTGGCAGAACCTCGTTGCCGCCGTCACGCAGGCCGCCCGTCTCGGCGAGGACGAGCTGTGCTGGGAGCTCGCATTGACCTGTTTCGGGTTGCAGCGGCCGGTGGGCTACCACGACGATGCCGAGAAGATGTATCTGACCGCGCTCAGCGCTACCCGTGCAGCGGGAAATCGACTCGGCACGGCGATGCTGATGCTCGGGTGGGGCGGCTTGCAGGTGGGGCAGCAGGCCAGCGGCCGCCCGTACCTCGAACAGGCGCTGGCACTCTTCGGGCGGATCGGCGAACCACGAGGACAGGCTTATGCCCTGCGCTACGTGGCCTTCCTCAACCGGTTGCACGGCGACCTCGAGGCTGCGTTGCAGTGTTGTGAGGAAGGGTTGAAACTGCTCCGCGCGGCCCCGGACGTCGAGATCCGGTTCTTCACCCTCTTGGAAGCCAGCCACGTTCTCATGGCGCAAGGTGAGCTGGGCGCTGCCGCGGATCTGCTGACCAAGGCTGAGGCCCTTGCCGAACAACTCGGTGGTTGGGGACACCTCGCGCACGTCCGGACGCGGGGCGGCGAGCTCAGCTACCTGGATGGCGACACCACCGGGGCGCGTCGGCTCTTCACCGAAGCGCTGCGGTATGCCGAGCGGGGCAGATCACTCTTCCTCCAGGCCCACGTGCTCGGCGGGTTAGGAAAGGCGCAGCTCGACGACGGAGACTACGTCGAGGCGCGGGCCACCCTCACGCGGGGGATGGTGATCGCGCAACAGGCCGGGCGCGCTCGCACCGAAGCACATATCGCGGCGTCGTTGGTGGGTGCTCTGGCGGCCGTTGGTGACGTCGCGGCGGCCGGAGAGTTGGCCGAGTCAGCCATAACTCGGCTCACTGATATGGGTATGGAGAGCGCAGCTCAGGAGACCCGGGGACTTATGGCCCGGCTCGGCTAACGTGGCGCGGAACAACCTCGGAGCGGTGTCGGGTGCTGACGACGCTTGCCGGGCGGGTAGTCTGCCCGGGTGACCGATACGCCAGCTACCGAGCCCCAGACCGCTCCGGCCCGTCGCGTCCTCGTGGCCGAGGACGAGTCGTTGATCCGGCTTGACCTCATCGAGATGCTCCGGGAAGAGGGGTACGACGTCGTCGCCGAGGCTGCCGACGGAGAGACGGCGGTCCGGCTGGCTGAGGAGCACCGTCCCGATCTCGTCATGATGGACGTGAAGATGCCCGTGCTGGACGGTGTCTCGGCTGCCGAGCGCATCGCCCGCCAACGGATCGCACCAGTGTTGTTCCTCACCGCGTTCTCGCAGCGCGATCTCGTCGAGCGAGCCCGTGAGGCTGGCGCCATGGCCTACCTCGTCAAGCCGTTCTCCAAGGCCGATCTCGTTCCAGCGATCGAGATGGCGTTGTCCCGGCACGAGGAGATCCTGCACCTCGAGAAGGAGGTCGCCGACCTCGGGGAGCGGTTGGAGACCCGCAAGCTGGTCGATCGCGCCAAAGGGGTGCTTCAGACGCAGTACGGGTTGAGCGAGCCGGACGCCTTCCGGTGGATCCAGAAGGCCGCCATGGACAAGCGCACCTCCATGCGCAACGTCGCCGAAGTGATCCTCGACGACGGCGCAGACGAGCAGGACGCGGCGCAGGAGGCCGACGCGGACTGATGGCGCCTGGGGGTGCGGCCCGGGTATCCCGGGCATCGATGCTCGCGGGAGTGCTCTGCTCCGTCCTGGTCCTGACGTCGTGCAGCCTGTTCGAGCGGGTCGTCGCGGATGAGGAGGCCGGATCCCGCGAGGCCGCCGTGGTGGTTCTCGCGCCCGGCGGTACCGCCAGCGGCGACGCCGTCATGGACGCGGTCGAACTGGCTATCGGTGAGACCGCCAGCGACGTGCCGGGCTGGACGATCGACGTACGGTTCGTCGCTGACGACAGCCACGACGACGGACCGGCCGAGCTGGTCCGTGAGGTCGCCGAGGACGACGTGATCGCCGTGATCGGAGGTATGTCCACCGAGGTGGTGCGGGCCGCGCAGCCGGTGCTGAGTGCGTCGTCGGTGTTGTTCGTCTCACCCGCCGACACCGTCCCGGAGCACACGAGGGGTGCTGACCCGGGTGCTCCGCTGCGTCCCTATCCCAACTACTTCCGGACCGTGGTGACCGGCGAGCATCCGCTGCGGATGCTGGCCCGGCATGCGGTTGGATCACTCGAGGCGGACCGGATCGCGGTGATCGATGCGGGGGACCACGACGAGTCCGCGGCGTTCGCGGAGGCCGTCGACAGGGCCGGCGGCGAGGTAGTCCAGATCGCCGACGACGCGGCGGATGACGAGGCCGTGGATGACGAGGCCGTGGATGACGAGGCCGTGGATGACGAGGCCGTGGATGACGAGGCCGTGGATGACGAGGCCGTGGATGACGAGGCCGTGGATGACGAGACGGTCACCAGTGCCGCGTTGGTGCAAGCCGTACGAGACGCGGATGCCGGAGCGGTGTTCGTCACCGGAAGTTCGGCCCTCGCCGCGGCGTTAGCCGACGAGCTGGCCCGAACCGGGGGCGGGGTGGAACTGTTGGGCGGGGCGGCGCTGATGAACGACGACTTCCTGGCCGAGGCCGGCTCGTCGGCCGAGGGGGCTTGGACGGCGGTCGCCGGTGAGCTGGCCGGCTCTGATGACGACAACACGCGGAGTCGGTTGGCCGAGTCCGGCCTCGATGTCGGAGTCCCGCAGGTCGCGGCAGCCTACGATGCCGGGTTGGCGGTCGGTACGGTGTTGACCGGCTGTTTGCCGCCGGCGAGTTCGGCGGCGGCTGCACGGCGCGGGTGTATCGGCGAAATGGCGGAGGTGACGGTTGGCGGTGGCACTGCGGAGCTTGCGTTCGACGAGTATGGTGATCGGGTCGGTGCCAATCCGGTTCTCTTGAAGGTCAACGGCAACGTGTGGTCGCCGTTGGCCGTCGAGCCACGCTGAATCGTCGATGGTCTCTATGAGCAGGCCATTAGGTCACATGTTCCTAACAACGTGCGCCAGCTGGACTCAGATACGTGCGTCCTGGTGCCGACGGGAATAGGTTCGACGATCACAGACCAAGTCGGTACCGTGTCCAGCCCAAGTGATGGCCGGTCCTTGGAGGGGGTCCAACTGCCACGTCAGTGGGGCTCCACCGCGGTGCCCACCTAAGAAGGAGAGCAAATGAATCGCAGTACGCGACTATGGCGGTCGATCGCCGCCGTGGGCGTTGCCGCTCTCGTGCTCGCCGCGTGTGGTGGCGACGACAGTGATGAGCCGTCGGATGACGACGGCCCGGTCGCCGAAGAAACGGACGAGCCGGGGGACGACGATCCGGAAGATCCCGGTGACGACCCCGGAGCTGGCGAATACGAGCCCGCTGAAGGTGATCCCGCGCTGACCATCGGCACGTTGCTGCCGCAGAGCGGGACGCTGGCCTTCCTCGGGCCGCCGATGACCACCGGCGCCGAACTGGCGGCGGCCGACATCAACGAGGCTGGCGGCATCGATGGTGCCCCCGTCGAGTTGGTTAATGCCGATGAGGGCGACGACAGCCTGAACATCGTGGGTGCCTCTGCCGACAGCCTCATCAACCAGGAGGTCGACGCCATCCTCGGAGCGGCAGCCACTGGTATGTCGCAGCGGGTCTACAGCCAGATCACAGGTGCTGGCATCTTGCAGATTTCCCCGTCCAACACGGGTGTCATCGTCAGCGACTGGGACACCGGCGGCCTGTACTTCCGTACCGCGCCGTCCGACTTGCTGCAGGGTGAGATCCTCGGTGAGGTCATCCTCGAGGACGGACACGAGACGCTCGGCATCCTGTACTTGGACAACCCCTACGGTGAAGGGCTGGCCACCTCGTTGGCCGAGACCGCTGAGGCCGGCGGCGTCGAAGTGGTGCACAACTCTGCGATCGCCGAGCGGTCGGAGAGCTACAGCGCCGAGGTCTCCGGCTTGGCTGCGGAGTCCCCGGACGCTATCGCGGTGATCACCTATGACGACATCTACGCCATCGTGCCGGAGTTGGAGCGGGCGTTCGACAGCCTGGACAACCTCTACCTGGTGGACGGCAACACGAAGAACCTGAGTGAGGGCCCAACCCCTGACGAGCCAGGTTTGCCGGAGGGTGTCGTGGAGGGTGCCACCGGCACCATTCCGGGGCAGAGCGTCGAAGGCACGCCGTTCGGCGAACGCCTGCTTGAGATCACGCCGGACCTGGACTCCTACACCTACGCTGGTGAGGCCTACGACGCCATCGTGCTGGTCGCGCTGGCTGCGATCCAGGCGGGTTCGTCGGATGGCCAGGACATCGCCGCCGAGATGGCCAGTGTCTCCGGTGGTGGCGGTACGGCCTGCTCGTCGTTCGTCGAGTGCAAGCAGCTCATCGAAGCCGGCGAGGACGTCAACTACGACGGTATCTCCGGTCCGATCGAGTTCGACGACAACGGTGACCCGCAGAGCGCCTATATCGGTATCTACGACTTCGATGCCGACAACGCCCCGCAGTTCCGCGAGGCGCGGACGCTCGACGTCGACTGATCAACTCCCGACGGTCCGGCCGTTCGCACGGCCGGACTGGTTGGCTAGTCGCTCAACAGGAGGTCCCGCGATGGTTTGCGCCGTCGCGGGACCTCCGTCGTCGCGGGACCTCCGTCGTCGCGGGACCTCCGTCGTTGCGGGACCTCCGTCGTTGCGGGACCTCCGTCGTTGTGGGGCCGTTCGTCGTCTCAATCCCGTGAGCGGAGCCAGAAACGCGGCCCACGTCCCCCACCCTTGTGCACCTGATCTCCGTTTTGGCGCCTGATCGTTTGTGTGGCGACGATCAGATGCGCGGTGGTGACGACGGCTAGTGCCGACGTCCGGTAGCGGCGCCTGATCGTCTCCACGATGTGGGACGGCTGGCGATCAGATGCGCTAACCCACGGATTGTGTCCGGCAGCGCATCTGATCTTTTGGGGCGATGCCCGTGGGGTGGATGCGACGGCTGGCTGGTGTTCTATCGGCGCTGGGCGGGTTCTTCGGCGTGCTCGACGTGGTCCAAGGGCTCATCGGTGGACCGCGGGACTGCGTACGGGCATGGTGCGTTGACGGCCTCCACGTTTCCGACATTTTGCCCAGCTCAACGAGCGCTCAGCGCACCATGCCTGGTCTGTCAGCGCCGCACTGCTCGTCGCCGCGATTAGTTCCCGGTCTTCGCCCTACCGACGGTGTCGCTTCGCACGATCAGATGCGTCATCGGACAGTACTCGGGTGGTTAGCGCATCTGATCGCCAACCGTCCCACATCGTGGCGACGATCAGGCGCGGCTACCGCGCGTCGCCGCTGGCCGTCGTCACCACCGCGCATCTGATCGTCGCCACACAAACGATCAGGCGTCAAAACGGAGATCAGGTGCACACCGGGGGCGGGTGAGTGGTTTGGTGCTACCCCGATCTGCCGGTCAGGCCCGGGCGAGGGTCCCCAGGTAGAGTTCGATGACTTTAGGGTCGTCGAGCAGCGACACACCCGTGCCGGTGTAGGCGTTGCGGCCTTGGTCGAGCACGTAGCCGCGGTCGCAGATCTGTAGGCAGCGACGGGCGTTCTGTTCCACCATGATGACCGACACCCCGGCACGGTTGATTTGCCGCGTGCGGATGAACACCTCGTCTTGCATGGCGGGGGAGAGGCCGGCCGACGGCTCGTCGAGCAGCAGGACCGACGGCTCCATCATCAGCGCCCGAGCCATGGCGACCATTTGGCGTTCACCGCCGGACAGCGAGCCCGCGCGCTGGTTGCGCCGGTCGGCTAGGGCGGGGAAGAGGGAGAGCGCGAACTCGAGCCGTTTGTTGAACTGGCGCGGCTTCTGGAAGACGCCCATCTCGAGGTTTTCGGCGATGGTGAGCGACGGGAAGATGTTGTTGGTCTGCGGCACGAAGCCGATGCCGCGGGATACGAGCGCGTTGGCCTTCTGGCCGGTGATGTCCTCACCGTTGAAGGTGACACTGCCCGAGGTGACTTTGACCAGTCCGAACAGCGCCTTCAGCAAGGTGGACTTGCCCGCCCCGTTGGGCCCGATGATGCCGACGAGTTCGCCCTCGGTGAGGTAGAGGTCGCATCCGTTGAGGATGTTGACGCCGGGGAAGTAGCCGGCCACGATCTCGTCGGCGCGGAGGATGGCGCCGTCGGCGTGGGTGAGGTGTTCGCTGCGATCGGGGACAGGATTCTGGGTACTCACGACGAGCCTCCCGTCGACGGTTCGGTGGCGGGTGATTCGTCCGGTGCGGACAGCTCGGCCTCGATGTCCGATTCGATCTCCGCGAGCTGCTGTTGTTCTTCGGCCTCGGTGACCGGGGCGTCGTGGTGTGCGCCGAGGTAGGCGTCGATGACGTCGGGGTTGGCCATGACGGCTTCCGGTGGCCCTTCGGCGACGATCTTGCCTTGGGCCATCACGATGACCCAGTCGGAGATGTCGTGAACCATGTCCATGTCGTGTTCGACGAAGAGCACCGTCATCCCTTCGGCCCGCAGGTCTTTCACGTGGCCGAGGAGGGACTGGGTGAGGGCGGGGTTGACCCCGGCCATGGGTTCGTCGAGCATCACCATGGTCGGTTCGGACATCAGGGCGCGGGCCATCTCGAGCAGCTTGCGTTGCCCACCGGACAGCGCGCCGGCGAACTCGTCGCGCATATGGTCGAGTTTGAACCTGCTCAGCAGCTGTTCGGCGCGTTCGGTGATGGATTCCTCTTGGTCGCGCCAGAGGAAGGGCAGCAGGGCTCGCCAGACGCTCTCGCCGCGTTGGCCGGTGGCGCCGAGCCGCATGTTCTCCAGCACTCGTAGCCGCGACAGGGCCTTGGTGAGTTGGAACGTGCGGACCATACCGGCTTGGGCCACCTTGTACGACGGTTTGCCGGCCACCGACGCACCCTCGAAGGTCCAGCTGCCGGTGTCGGCTTGATCGAACCCGGTGAGGACGTTGAAGAAGGTGGTCTTGCCAGCTCCGTTGGGCCCGATCAACGCGGTGATCACGCCGCGTTGGACCTCGACGTGTTCGACGTCGACTGCGGTGAGGCCACCGAAGCGGCGGGTGACGTTATCGGCGACGAGGATCGGATCCGGCTTCGGTGCACCGGGAACCGGTGGCACGTCGGCCAGGACTTGAGCCCGGATGGGCGCCGACGGCGATGTGGCATCAGCGGACATTGAAGGCCAACTCCCTTCTATCTCCCAAGATGCCTTGCGGCCGGAAGATCATCAACAACATCAGTCCCAGGCCGACGAGTGCGACGCGGACCAGACCGATCTGGGACTCGGAGACGAGTGTGTCCGGTACCCAACCGGCGCTCGCTCCGGACCGCAGCACGGTTTCGGTGACGGAGAACACCAGCCAGAGCAGGACGGCGCCGAGGACTGGTCCGATGACCCGCGCCACACCACCGAGCAGCAACAGTGTCCAGAAGAAGAACGTCAGCTGGGTATTGAACGTCTGGGGGTTGACCGATTGTTCGCCGGTGACCAACGCGATGCCCGCGACGGCTCCGATGACACCACCGATGATCAACGCCTGCATCTTCCGCGCGAAGACGTTTTTGCCGAGGCTGCGCACGGCGTCCTCGTCTTCGCGGATCCCTTTCAGTACCCGTCCCCATGGGCTTCGTACCAGTAGCCAGACCAGCAGCGCGATGATGATGACGAGCGACCAGCCGATGAGCATGAACCAGGCCCGGTCGGCGGTCAGGCGGACCGGCCCGAGTGAGTAGGTGCCGGCCGGTAGTGGGTTCCAGTTGTAGAACGTGCGGGCGAACGCACCGGAGAAGCCGGACGAGCCGCCGGTCCACCGGGCGTACACCGTGGAGCCGATCACCAGGCGGACGATCTCCGCCGCGGCGATGGTGGCGACGGCTAGATAGTCTGCCCGCAATCGGAGTGTCGGGATGCCGAGCAGCAGCGCTAGCAGCACCGCCACCGCGACGCCGATCAGCGCGCCGACCAGGTATGGCACGTTGAAGTGCACAATGGAGATCGCGGTGCCGTAGGCGCCTACCGCCAAGAAGCCGGCTTGACCGAAGTTGAGCAGTCCGGTGTAACCGAAGTGCACGTTCAGGCCGATCGCGGCGATGGCGTAGGCGATCGCATTCAGGCCGAGGGCGGCGTGAAAGGCGTTGGCGACAAGTAGGTTCCAGTCCATCGTGGCCTCCCCTTACCCGACCCGCTCGCGTCTGCCCAGGATGCCTTGTGGGCGCAAGAGCAGAATGACGATAAGAATGGCCAGGGCACCGACGTTTTTGATCTCCGTGGGAATGACGATGGTCGACACCTCGATGAAGATTCCGACGATCAACGCACCGGCCATGGCGCCGAACGCGGTTCCCAGTCCGCCGAGCACGACGGCGGCGAACATGAGGAGCAGCATGTTGATGCCCATCTGAGCACTGACCTGCTGCGAGAGCCCTAGGAGCATGCCACCGAGCGCGGCGAGACCGGCGCCGGCGGTCCACACGCCCCGGATGACCATGTCGACGTTGATGCCGGACGCGGCGGCGAGCGCCGGGTTGTCGGACACGGCACGAGTGGCCTTGCCCCATCGGGTCCGCAGCAGCACGTACGCCACGGCCACGAGCAGCACGAGCGCGACGGCCATGCTGATGTAGTCGTTCACCGTCAGCCGGGTGGGGCCGAGCGCTACCACGTCGGAGCGGTGTGGGAAGGCGCGTGGTGAGGAGCCGTAGATTGCTTGCAGCACCGACCGGGCGAACAAGGACAATCCGATGGTGATGATCATCATCGGAATGATCCCGGTCCCGCGTCTTCGTAGCGGTTTCCACAATCCGGCGTCTTGCGTCCAGCCCACGATGCAGCCGGCCAGCAACGTGAGCACGGCGGCCAGCAGCAGAGGTATCCCCATGGTGGCCGCGAACGTATAGCCGACCAGCCCACCGATGGCGACCTGCTCGGCATGGGCGAAGTTGGTCAAGCCCATCGTGCCGAAGATCAAGGACAGCCCGACGGCTGCCAGAGCCAGCAGGAGTCCGAAGCGGATACCGACGGCCGTGCGTTCGATGACCCGGTTGATAGTGCTGGTTTCGCGGGTCAGTCCTTCGCCGAGGTTGAACCGCACGATCTGACTTCGCCCGGACCGGACGTCGCCGCTCCAGGGGTTGTCGTCGGGATCGCGGAGGACGACGTCGTCGGGAAGAGTGGCCTCATCCAGCGTCACGGTGTACGAGCCGGGTTGCGGCACGGGAATGAGCCAGTCACCGTTCTCATCCGTCTGAGTCTCTTCGACGAAACCTTGCCCCTCGACGAACACTCGGACACCCGCGACGGGATGACGTTCGTCATCTGCGGTGCGTTCTTCTAGGCGGCCTCTGACCGATTCTTCTTGTCCGCTGGCCGCCGCCGTGGGACCGAGTGCCCCGGCGGCGAGTAATGCCATGACGACGCTGGCCAGAAGAAGGGCCATGCCCCGCGCAAGGCGCGGTACGACACCATTTACCACGTGGCTCCCCGGTGATGAATTCGCTTTTGGCGTGGAGGGAGCATAGCTGTTATTCCACCTGTTGCCGACGCGGGTGGCTGGATGTAGCCCTTTCGATATCAGAAGGTGATTCAGTGAATGCGGCTCGAGACGGCGGTGGGAGGTTTGGTATAAAGCGGGCGCGCGGGCGGTTGATATCGCTGCTCAACGGGCTTCGTCCGGGATCGGTCGGAGGAAGCAGGTGATCCGGGCGGTGCAGACGCGGTGGTCGTCATCGTCGGTGATGACGATGTCGTAGGTGGCGAAACTTCGGCCGCGGTGCGCCGGGGTGGCCACCCCGGTGACGTATCCGTCGCGCGCGGCGCGGTGGTGAGTGGCGTTGATATCGACGCCGAGGGGGATGTGCCCTGGACCTGCGTGGAGGGCGGCAGCCGTGGAGCCGAGGCTTTCGGCCAACACACACGATGCGCCACCGTGGAGGAGGCCGAACGGCTGTGTGTTGCCGGCCACCGGCATCCGGCCCACCACACGGTCGGGGGATAGTTCGATGAAGGTGATGCCCATCCGCTCGTCGAGCGCCGACGGCGGCGGGATGTCCGGCCATTCCGACGGTGAACGGTCTGACGATGGGGTGGCGTCACGCTCGTTGGATTCGACCTGGCTCATGACCTGATCCTGCCGTATCGCTGGTGTGCCGCGGCTCACGGCCCAGCCGAACCGGGGAGCGTGGCGGACATTGTCGCCGCTGGGGACTAGGGTGGCGCCGTGGTCGATGTTGCTGAGAGTCCCCGCTTGTTGTTGCTCGATGGTCACTCGCTGGCCTACCGGGCGTTCTTCGCTCTGCCGGTGGAGAACTTCTCCACCACGACGGGCCAGCCCACCAATGCCGTGTACGGGTTCACGTCGATGCTGATCAACGTGTTGCGGGACGAGCAACCCACCCACGTCGCCGTCGCGTTCGACGTGTCCAGGAAGACCTTCCGCAATGAGATGTACCCGGAGTACAAGGCCAACCGCAGTAGCTCACCGGACGAGTTCAAAGGCCAGGTCGCTCTCATCAAGGAGGTCCTGGCGGCGCTGCGGATTCCGGCGGTGGAGCAGGAGGGGTACGAGGCCGACGACATCATCGCCACGCTCGCCGAACGTGCCCAGGCCGATGGGGTGGACGTGCTCATCTGCACCGGCGACCGCGATACCTTCCAGCTCGTCAACGAGCGCGTCACGGTGTTGTATCCGAAGCGTGGTGTCTCCGACCTGAGCCGGATGACGCCGGATGCGGTTCAGGAACGTTATGGGCTCAGCCCGACCCAATACCCAGACTTCGCGGCGTTGCGCGGAGACCCTTCCGACAACCTTCCGAACATCCCCGGTGTCGGCGAGAAGACCGCCGCGAAGTGGGTGGTGCAGTTCGGCTCGCTGGAGCAGCTCGTCGAACGTGCTGACGAGGTCAAAGGCAAGGCGGGCGATGCGTTGCGGGCACACCTCGGCCAGGTGATGACCAACCGGCAGGTGACCGAGCTGGTCCGGGATATGGAGCTCGGGCTGCACACCGACCAGCTGGTCCGTCAGTCGTGGGACCGCGAGGACGTCCATCGTGTCTTCGACACATTGCAGTTCCGGGTACTCCGCGACCGCCTCTACCAGACGTTGGAGGCGGCCGAGCCCGAGGCGGCCGGGGTGCTGGAGGTCGAGGCCAGCCGGCTCGAGCCCGGCACGTTGGCGGGGTGGCTGGCCGAGCACACCGCCGACGGCCCGACGGGTGTCTCGGTGCGCGGCACTTGGGCCCGGGCCACTGGCGACGCCACCGAGCTGGCACTGGCCAGTACCGATGGGGCCGCTGCGTGGTTCGAGACGGCGAAGCTCACGCCGGAGGACGACACCGCGCTGGCGGCCTGGCTTGCCGATCCGGAGCAGCTCAAGGTCATGCATGATGCCAAGGGGCCATTACATGCACTGAGTGCGCGGGGCTGGCCGGTAGCCGGGCTGGCTGCCGACACCGCGCTGTCGGCGTTCATCGCGCTGCCCGGGCAGCGCTCGTACGATCTCGCCGATCTGGTGCTCCGGTTCGTTGGGCAGGAGCTGCGTAGCGAGAGTGCTCCGGCGGACGTCCAGTTGTCTCTCGATGGTGGTGACGAGGATCAGCTGGGGCACGACGAGGCGGTGCGGGCGCGGGCGGTCCTGGAGTTGAGTGCGGCGCTCGACGATGAGCTCGGTAAACGCGGCGGACGTCAACTTCTCGACGACGTCGAGCTTCCTCTCGTTGGTGTGCTCGCCAGCATGGAACGACGGGGCATCGGGATCGACGTGGATTACCTCGAAGGGCTGGAGTCGTCGTTCGCGGCGGCCGTGGCCCAAGCGGCCGCGGACGCTTATGACGCTATCGGTCACGAGGTCAATCTCGGCTCGCCGAAACAACTGCAGGTGGTGTTGTTCGAAGAGCTCAACATGCCGAAGACGAAGCGCACCAAGACGGGTTACACCACCGACGCCGAGGCGTTGGCTGAGCTGTACGCCAAGACCGAGCATCCGTTCCTGGAGGCTTTGCTCCGGCATCGCGACGCGTCGAAGCTACGGGTCACCGTCGAGGGCCTCCTGAAGTCGGTGGCACCGGACGGCCGCATCCATACAACATTCCATCAGACCATCGCCGCCACCGGACGGTTGTCGTCCACCGATCCCAACCTGCAGAACATCCCGATCCGCACGGCGGAGGGACGGCGCATCCGGCAGGCGTTCGTCGTCGGCGACGGATACGAGAGTCTGCTGACCGCGGACTACAGCCAGATCGAGATGCGCATCATGGCGCACCTGTCGGACGACGAAGGCCTGATCGAGGCGTTCGAGTCCGGCATGGACTTCCACTCCGCCACCGCGTCAAGGGTGTTCGGCGTCGCCGCGGCCGAGGTCACCGGCGAGATGCGGGCCAAGATCAAGGCGATGAACTACGGACTCGCCTACGGGCTGTCGGCGTACGGCCTCTCCAAGCAGTTAACCATTGACGTCGCCGAGGCGCAGAGGTTGATGGACGAGTACTTCGAGCGCTTCGGCGGGGTCCGTGACTACCTGCGCGAGGTCGTCAAACGCGCTGCCGCCGAGGGGTGGACCCAAACCATCCTGGGGCGCCGCCGGTACCTCCCGGATCTCACCAGCGACAACCGCCAGCGTCGAGAGATGGCCGAGCGGATGGCGCTCAACGCTCCGATCCAAGGGTCGGCGGCCGACATCATCAAGGTGGCGATGCTCGGCGTCGAGCGGGCGCTGGCGTCCGAGGGGTTGGCGTCCCGGATGCTGCTCCAGGTGCATGACGAGCTGGTCCTCGAGGTGGCGCCCGGTGAGCGCGACACAGTCGAAGCACTGGTTCGGCGGGAGATGGGCGCCGCCCACGGACTGCGGGTGCCGCTGGAGGTATCGGTCGGCGCCGGCGCGACGTGGCAGGACGCCGCGCACTGAGAATCCACACCTCTTCGGCGCAGGGGGTAGCGAACTTTATGGGTTCGTGACAAGCTCAACTCACAGGGGGCGTCGGTCGCGTTGCGAGCGGAGGTTCTTGCGTGCAGCGAGTTGTTCGAGCGGCGGTAGGGGTGGCCACGGTCACCAGCGTGTTCTGCTTGGGGGGAGCGGCGGCACTGACCAGCCCTGAGCTGGTCGTCGAGCAGCCGTTGGTGACGTCTGCTGAGCACACTATGCCCGCCGGCTCATCTTTGCCCCCGGTGACGGCTGAACTCGGCACCAAGCCGGGCGCTGAGCCCGGATCCGGCATGGTGTCGGTCGATCAGGGTGACGATCCCCCTGATGCTGAGGTCGAGACACCTCGTGGATTCGAGCCGGTCGCTGCCGGTCCGGCGGCAGCGAGGGGCGGTGCCATCGGCATTCCCGCGATCGTCCTCGAAGCCTACCGGCGGGCAGCCGACACCTGGCAGGAACGGCAGCCCAGCTGCAACATCCGCTGGCAGATCTTGGCGGGCGTAGGGAAGGTCGAATCGAGCCACGCCCGGGGTGGTCAAGTTACCGCGCAGGGCGACAGTCAGCCACGGATCTACGGGCCGCCACTGAATGGTGGGCCGGGGATCCGGGCGATCGCCGATACCGACAACGGCCGTTGGGACGGCGACACGGTCTGGGATCGTGCGGTTGGGCCGATGCAGTTCATCCCCACCACATGGCGGGTTTTCGGCGTCGACGCCACTGGCAGTGGTGAGGCCGATCCACACAACCTGTTCGATGCCACCGTCTCGGCGGCACGTTACCTGTGCTTCGGAGGTTCGGATCTGTCGACTGACAGCGGACTGAACGCCGCCCTCCGGCGGTACAACAATTCGGGGGCATACGTCCTCAAAGTTCGTGCCTGGATCGCCGCTTATGACAGCGGAAACATCGCTCCGGTGGCCGAGGCCGGGCCGGGTAGTCATCGTCCCGGCGAGTTGATTGTTGCGGCCCCACCGGAGAGCCGTGGCAGTTCAGACAGCTCGACCGACGCCACCGACTCGACCACGAACCCGGCGCCGTCTCCGGAGCCAACCACCTCTCCGAAGCCGACGAAGACGCCGGAACCCACGAAGACTGCCGAGCCGACGAAGACGCCGGAGCCGACGAAGACGCCGGAGCCTACGAGGACTGCCGAGCCGACGAAGACGCCGGAGCCGACGAAGACGCCGGAGCCGACGAAGACGCCGGAGCCGACGAAGACGCCCGAGCCGACGAAGACACCGGAACCGACGAAGACGCCCGAGCCGACCGAGACACCGGAACCGACCGAGACACCGGAACCGACGAAGACGCCCGAACCGACCGAGACACCCGAGCCGCCGGAACCCACCGATGGGCCCGACGAGCAGTGTCCGGAGCTCAAGGGTGCCGAAGCCGATCCTGACGACGCCGCGGACACCGAGTCGCCGGCGCCAACCGGGCCTACCACATCACCGGAGTCGTCGGAGCCGTCCGAGCCCGCGGAGTGTCTAGGCGAGGACAACCCCGAGTCGACGTCTGCGCGCTCCTCCGATGACGGTCACGAGGATGAGGACGAACACCCGGAGTCGATCTCCCCGGGTGACACCCCGGCGCCGAACCGGCGCGACTAAAAGGCCTGCTGAGGTAGGGCGGGGACAACGGCGGCCCGGGTGGCGGGGTGCGGTGTGGAACCCCTCCCGGCGCCGAGTCGTTGACTAAGAAGACGTAACATACGCGCACACGATTGACCATCAATGTGGTGGCCAGGTAACCTTGCCTGTGCGCTGTGGGCCTGCGCGACCTCGGACCGAGCAGGCTCGCGCTCGTTCATGTCGTTCGGCCGGTGCTCTCCAAGGTTTTCCGTCCCTCGGCACGGCGATCCAAAGGGCCCGTGGCGTTACGTAGCGCAAACACACCTGTCCGGAGCCCGCTTCCACATGACGAGCAGCATCGAGGCTGAAACACCCACCGTGAACACGCCTGCATCCCCGCAGGTCGCAGTGAACGACATCGGGTCCGCGGAGGCCTTCCTCGCCGCGATCGACGAGACCATCAAGTACTTCAATGACGGCGATATCGTTGCCGGTACCGTCGTTAAGGTCGACCGGGACGAGGTCCTGCTCGACATCGGCTACAAAACCGAGGGTGTTATTCCCTCGCGTGAGCTCTCCATCAAGCACGACGTCGATCCTCATGAGGTTGTTGCTGTTGGTGACGAGGTCGAGGCCCTAGTCCTTCAGAAAGAGGACAAAGAGGGTCGGCTGATCCTGTCCAAGAAGCGGGCTCAGTACGAGCGCGCTTGGGGCAAGATCGAGGCCATCAAGGAAGCGGACGGCGTTGTGTCCGGTTCCGTCATCGAGGTCGTCAAGGGCGGGCTCATCCTCGACATCGGGCTGCGTGGGTTCCTTCCCGCGTCGCTGGTCGAGATGCGCCGGGTCCGGGATCTTCAGCCGTATGTCGGCAAGGAGATCGAGGCCAAGATCATCGAGCTGGACAAGAACCGCAACAACGTGGTCCTGTCCCGGCGTGCCTGGCTGGAGCAGACGCAGTCCGAGGTCCGCTCCACCTTCCTCCAAACCCTGCAGAAGGGCCAGATCCGGTCCGGTGTGGTGTCGTCCATCGTCAACTTCGGCGCTTTCGTCGACCTTGGCGGTGTTGATGGCCTGGTGCACGTGTCGGAGCTGTCGTGGAAGCACATCGATCACCCGTCCGAGGTGGTTGAGGTCGGCCAGGAAGTCACCGTCGAGGTGTTGGACGTCGACATGGACCGCGAGCGGGTGTCGTTGTCGCTCAAGGCCACCCTCGAAGACCCGTGGCAGCAGTTCGCGCGGACCCACCAGATCGGCCAGATCGTGCCGGGCAAGGTCACCAAGCTGGTTCCGTTCGGTGCGTTCGTCCGGGTCGACGATGGCATCGAGGGCCTGGTTCACATCTCTGAGCTGGCCGAGCGCCACGTCGAGGTGCCCGAGCAGGTTGTCGAGGTTGGTTCGGACTGCATGGTCAAGGTCATCGACATCGACCTCGAGCGTCGCCGTATCTCCCTGTCGCTGAAGCAGGCGAACGAGGGCGAGACGGCCGAGCACGTCGCCGAGCACTTCGACCCCACGCTGTACGGCATGGCGGCCGACTACGACGACCAAGGCAACTACAAGTACCCCGAAGGTTTCGACCCCGAAACCAACGATTGGCTGCCTGGGTTCGACGAGCAGCGTGCGGAGTGGGAGCGTCAGTACGCGGAGGCGCACGCCCGCTGGGAGGCGCACAAGACGCAGATCCAGACCGCTCAGGTCGCGGATGCGGACGCCAAGGGTGAGGCCGCGCCGTCCGAGTACACCTCGCGCGGTGAGGACCCCAAGCCTGATGAAGGCGGCACGCTGGCGTCGGACGAGGCGCTGCAGGCGGGGGGGGAGAGGCTGACCGGCACCGGCCGGTTTCTGCGCTGGGTCGTAACTTGTGACGGCAACGGCGGTGGCGCCGGATGGGTTACCCATTCGGCGCCACCGCTGTTTGTGCTTACCGCACCATGACCTGGCGAGAACACCCTAGCGTCGCGCACCGTAGAGTAATCGTGACATGTGATCATGAAACCTGGTGGTCAGCACCGGGTACGGTTGTCGCCGTGAAGCGGATTATGCGTTGGTGCGCCTTGGGTGGTGTGCTGCCGTTGCTCGTCGCGGTCAGTGGTTGCACTGATCAGGACGAGCCGGAGGTCCCCGAGGTGCCGGGCGGTACAGAGCAGCCCACCGACGGCGCGGAGCCGACGTCCGTGGTCGATCCGACGGCCGACCCGACCGAGGCCCTGGATGTCCCGTTCGAGTGTGGTGACATGCTGACCGCGGGCCGAGTAGTGCAGATCGTGCAGACATCGCTGGACGGCGAGACCCAGCGGATCTACAACGACGAGTTTCTGGAGAGTTCCGGTCGAACCGGCAGATTGACCTGTCGTTATGGTGTGCCCACCAGTGACCCGACGGCGTCGCCTACTCCGGACGCGGAGGCGGATGAGCTGGCACCGGCAGTGGAGATCGCGGTGAGTTCTTACGTCGACGCGGAAACGGCGAGCGGCCGGATCGAGTCGACGGTCGGCGCGACCTCGCGTGATATCGACCCGCAGACCATCGGCGGCGAGGAGGGGTACCTGCTCACCGGTGATGACGACGTGTCGTACATCGTGGCCGAGGGTGTGCGTACCTACGTCATTACCCTGCGCCGTGGTGTGGTGCCGGAGGCAGCTGAGGTGGTGGTTATCTTGGAGCTTGCGGCCGAGCTGCTGGGTATCGCGGAGCCGACTCCCTCCAACTAATGCCCTCCCAGCCCCCGAGGGCTCAGGCATTAGAGTCTGAGGTGTGTTGCGTGTCGGATTGACGGGCGGGATCGGATCGGGCAAGTCCACCGTGGCGACGAAGCTCGTCGAGCTGGGCGCCGTGCTGATTGACGCGGATCGGTTGGCTCGCGAGGTGGTGGCGCCGGGGACGCCGGGCCTCGATGAGGTCGTCGGGGAGTTCGGCCGAGAGGTACTGGCTGACGACGGCTCGCTGGACCGGGCCGAGTTGGCCCGGATCATCTTCGCCGACGACGAGCGCCGGGCCGCGTTGAACGCGATCGTCCACCCCCGGGTCCATGAGCGCCGCACTGAGTTGGTCGCGGCCGCACCTTCGGATGCGATCGTCGTCGAAGACATCCCCCTGCTGGTCGAGAACGGCCTGGTGGCGGCTTACCCAGCGGTCATCGTCGTCCACGCACCAGTCGACACGCGCATCGAACGCCTCGTCGCGCGCGGACTGTCGGCGGCCGATGCACAAACCCGGATCGACGCTCAGGCCAGTGACGATGCCCGGCGCGCCGCGGCCGATGTGTGGCTGGACAACACTGGCTCCGTTGACGTGTTGTCGACACAGGTGGCCGCACTCTGGGCGCAACGGCTGGTGCCGTTCGAGGGCAACGTACGGGCTCGCCGGGCGGCGGAGCGTTCGGGCCAGCCGGTCATTGTCGACGCCGACCCCGCATGGACGTCCGATGCGGCCCGCATCACTGCCCGGATCCGGAACGTCGCCGGTGACGATGCCCAGCGGATCGATCACATTGGGTCGACGTCGGTGCCCGGCTTGGCCGCCAAGGATGTCATCGACGTCCAGGTGGTGGTAGACGACCTCGAGCAGGCCGCGTCCGTGGCGGACCGGCTGATCGACGTCGGGTTCGCCCGGCTGCCTGGCCGGTGGTTCGACACCGCCCGCGACGGAGCCGAGGTCGACAAGGTGATGGCGGGCAACGCCGATCCGGACCGGGCGGTCAACGTCCACATTCGTCACGCCGACTCGCCGACGTGGCGCCACGCCGTGATGTTCCGTGACTGGTTGCGGGCTCAGCCGCGCGCTGTGGCTGAGTACGCCGCCCTGAAGCGGAAGCTGGCCGGTGACACGTACGAGACGATGGACGACTACGCGGTTCGGAAGACGCCGTGGATCAACGCCGCGTTGAGTCGAGCCGACGAGTGGGCGCGGGACACCGGCTGGCGGTTGGAGCCCAGCTAATACAGGTGGGCTACTGGACGTGACCGTGGGACAAGTGGCGAACGGTGGGCGACCCGGTCGGGCACCGGCACGTCGGTGGGTAGCAGCGGGCACGGCTCCGGTGTTCCCCACACCTGGCGCAACGGCAGCACGCCGGCCCAGTCGCCGTGTACACCGATGTCGTCATCGTCGTCGCCGGGCGGTCCCGATCGCAGTTTCACCGATGCCTCGTCTAAGGACAGCGCGAGTACCGCGGTCTGGGCAAGTTCCTTGCGGGTCGGAGGGCGGGTGGCCGCCCACGATCCTGGAGCCAGGTGTTCGGTGAGTACCTGTAGGGCACGCAGCTTGGTGTCGGGGTCGGTCACCGGTGTGGCCGCGCCGATGATCACCGCACTGGCGTAGTTCATCGAGTGGTGGAAGCTCGAGCGGGCATACACGATGCCGTCGACCCTGGTGACCGTCACACTGATCGGGATGTCACCGGTGGCGTCGCGGAGGCTGGCCGCCCCGGTGGAGCCGTGGAGATAAAGCGTGTCTCCGTCTCGCCCGTACCCGGTGGGCAAGGCGATGGGAACACCGTCGCGCACTGTGGCCAGGTGGCAGATGAGGCACGAGTCCAGTATTCCGTGCAGTGTGGCCCGGTCGGTCTGCGCACGTTGGCGGCCGCGCTTCACGGTGCTTCGTGGAGTAGGGGAGAGCGGTGTACTGCTAGCCATGCCTGTCATCATGGCCCACCATGTGGCAGCCTTGAATGGCCAATTCCCATCGATCCTAGAGAGCCACTTCGGACCATGAGTGACTTGCCGTTCGCCATCGACCGCACGTCGAGACGACCGCTGGCCCGCCAGGTTGCCGATGGCATCCGCGAGGTCTGCGCCCAAGGCCTCATCCGGGTAGGGGACCGGCTCCCGTCCACCCGAGCCTTGGCTAAGAGTTTGCAGGTCAGCAGGACCGTCACCGAGGCGGCTTATGACCAGCTACATGCCGAGGGGTGGATCATCTCTCGGCGCGGCTCGGGAACGTTCGTCGCGGCGGTGCCCTCCGCCATCGACCCTGAGCTGGTGGTGGCGTCCACCCCTGTGCCACCGACGACGACGGTGCCTTCGATCCGGCCGGTGGCGGCCGAAGGTGTTGTCTTCCGGTCCCGGGTTCGCCAGCTCGCGGAGAACCCGCCGGAGGCGGATGGTGAGGGACCCGATCTGCGTCCCGGAGCAGCATGGGCCGCGGGTGTCCCGCCGGAGATCTGGCGCCGCGCCTGGCGTCGGGCGGGGGATACCCCACCGGACGCCAGGCATCTCCGCGCTGGGCTGCCGGAGTTCCGGACCACGGTGGTAGAACACCTGCTACGACACCGAGGCCTGGCCATGCCCGGCAGTTCCGTGCTGGCCACCGCCGGGACCACGGCGGCCATTCTGGAACTGGCCATGGCAGCCTTCGAGCGTGGCACCACTGTCGCGGTGGAAGAACCCGGGTATCCGCGGGCTGTTGCGGCTTTTCAGGCCGCTGGTATGCGGGTAGTGGCCGTGCCGGTGGACACGAACGGCTTGCTCGTCGATGCGATCCCTACGTCGACGCGGGTGGTGTATTGCACCCCGGCGCATCAGTTCCCGCTGGGTGGCCGGCTGCCCGCGGCACGCCGCGCACAATTGGTGGCCTGGGCGAGGCAGGCCGGCGCATTGATCGTCGAGGATGACTACGATGGCGAGCTGCGTTACGACGTCGCCCCGCTTCCCCTGTTGGCATCGATCGGACCGGACGTCGTCATCCATCTGGGAACGGCCAGCAAGCTGTTGTCGCCGACGCTGAGTGTGGGATGGATGGTGGCGCCGCGGGCGGTGCGCTCGGCAGTGCTGGCGTATCGGGACATCAGCAGTGCTTCTCCTGGCCTGGCGGGGCAGCGAGTGTTGGCGGCGATGGCTGAAGCTGGGGATCTTCCCCGGCATCTGCGACGGATCCGGCGTGAGCTGTCCGCCAGACGTGACCTGGTGGCTCAGACCTTGGCTGAGGCGGGTGTCCCGGTGACCGGCGACCGCGCCGGGAGTCATGTGGCGGTGTTGCTGGATCGCCTCGTCGACGAGGAACGCCTGGTGGGGGAGGCGGCACATGCCGGTGTCCGGATCGATGGGCTGCGGCGTTGTTTCACGGGGTCGCCGTGGATGTTCGGAGCGGCTCTCGGATACGCGGCTCCGGAGCATCGTGCGGAGCTTGAGGAAGGGTTGCGGGTACTTGTCAACGTGCTCGCTCAGCGACACACCTGGGCATGACCATCGGTCAGATCCGGTTGCGGTTTTTCCTCTCGTCCTCACCCGAAGGTCGGAAAGAATTTTTTCTAAAGGGGTCGACGACGCGTGAAATCGCGAATATATTCCAGGCGACCCGGAGAAACTCCGCGACAGGAGGAGTGACATGTCGCCCGGCCCCTCGCCCAATTCCCCCATCGTCACCCGTCGCCGCGCCCTGGCCCTCGGAGGAGGTGCGCTCCTTGGCGTCGCCGCAAGCGGGACCGCCCTGACCCTGCCGGCCCAGGCGCGAACCACCAGCACGCTCGCCGACGTGTTCGAGGCCACGGCAGCCGCCTATGGTGTACCACGCGACCTACTGGTCGCCATCGGCTACGCTGAAACCCGCCTGACCCGGCACGACGGACCAAGCCAGGCCCGCGGATTCGGCCTCATGCACCTCGTCGACAACCCACGGCACCAGACCCTGGCGGAGGCCGCTCGCCTGACCGACCACTCGAAGCGAGCCCTACGCGTCGACACCACAGCGAACATCGAAGGTGCTGCTGCCGTGTTGCGGGCCTACGCCGACGACGCACGGTTCTCGGCTGGCACCCGGCGCGACCTTGGTGCTTGGTACCCCGTCGTCGCCCGCTACTCGGGTGCGAAAGACCCGTACGTGGCGCGGCTCTACGCCGACGGCGTCTACGACGTCTTCTGGACCGGTGCCGACGCCGCCGGCGTCCGGCTGGAGGCCGATCCAGTCGATCCGGACCGCGACGCCGTCGACACCGAGTTCGGCACCTTGTCGAACCACGTCGACTACCCGCCGGCCCTGTGGGTAGCGGCCCACTCCAGCAACTTCACGGTGGCCAACCGCCCAAGCAGCCATGCGATTACCCATGTCGTCATCCACGTCATGCAGGGCACCTACGCGGGCAGCATCTCGTGGTTCCAGAACCCGTCGGCGAACGTGTCCGCGCACTACTGCGTCCGATCCTCCGACGGACAAGTCACCCAGATGGTCCGGCACAAGGACATCGGCTGGCACGCGCGGGACTACAACTCGCGCAGCGTCGGGATCGAACACGAAGGCTGGTTCGACCAGGCGCAGTGGTACACCGAAGCCATGTACCGCTCGTCGGCGGCCCTGACCCGGCACATCTGCGACATGCACAACATCCCGAAGACCCGCTCTCGCATCGTCGGCCACGGAGAAGTCAACGCGACGCCGTGTCCAGGTCAGATCTGGGACTGGGGCCGGTACATGAGCTACGTCACCGAGGACAATGGCGGCGACCCGATCTGGACGGCTGTGGTGGATGCCACCTCGAGTGATGTCACCGCGGGTTCGAGTTGGCAGCAGTCTTCGTGGTCGTCGCAGAAGTACGGCGACTACTACCTGTTCAACACCCCGGAGCCGATCTCCGATCCGGTTTGGTACTACGCCACCTTGCCCGAATCTGGCACCTACCGGATCGAGGTCTGGCACCCAGCTGATTCGGGTTACAACGACAGCACTCCATACGTGGTCGCAGCTACCGGCGGCAATCAGTCGGTCCGCGTCAACCAGCGCACCGGGGGCGGGCAGTGGCGCTCCATCGGAAACTTCCAGATGGGCAGCGGGCGCCGCCAGGTCGTCGGCGTGAGCCGATGGACGTCGGGTTCGGGTTATGTGATCGCCGACGCGGTGCGGATCTCGTTGCTCGGATAGATCGGACGTTGACGGGCGCCCTCGGCGGCTGGCCGAGGGCACCCGTCACTTTTCGGCATGCTCAGCTGTGCAGCGCGTGGCGACGGCGACCGGACAGAAGCGCCACAGCGCCAGCTCCCAGGGCCATCAACCCGACAGCCGCCAGGACCGCGAGGCTGCCACCAGTGTCCGGCAGTGAATCGCCGTTCTCGTCGCCGTTGACGTCGCCGTTCTCGTCGCCGTTGACGTCGCCGTTGACGTCGCCGTTCTCGTCGCCGTTGACGTCGCCGTTGACGTCGCCGTTCTCGTCGCCGTTGACGTCGCCGTTGACGTCGCCGTTGACGTCGCCGTTGACGTCGCCGTTCTCGTCGCCGTTCTCGTCGCCGTTCTCGTCGCCGTTGACGTCGCCGTTGACGTCGCCGTTGACGTCGCCGTTCTCGTCGCCGTTCTCGTCGCCGTTCTCGTCGCAATCAGGCAGCTGACCGGTGAACGGGTAGCTATGCATTTCGCTGCCGAAGCTCCGACCGCCGTGGATCAGATCGCCGGCGACAAGAACCCGGCCGTTGGTGCCCGGTAGGTCGATGCGGGTGCTGCTGTCGGACCGGGCGACCAGAATCGATCCTGGAAGTTGGGCGAAGCCGTGAATGTTCACGTCGCTGGCGGCGGGAATGTTCCAGAGCACCCGTTGAGCCAACTCGGGGTCAAGGGCGGGGGAGTCGAGCGCGAGGTCGACGTCGGTGCCCAACACGTTGACGATGATGGTGGCGCCTGCTGGTACATCGACGAACTCGATCATCATGTTCTGCGTGCCGACCGACGGTAGCCGCTCGTCTATCTCGAAGACCTGTGGGTTGCTCTCGCCGTCACCGATGAACTGGGCCGTACCGAACTCCTCGACCACCTGGCCAGTAGCCTCGGATTCGGCGACACACTGCGAGCGCTCCGTTACCAAGGCGGGCAGGTCCAGGTACGGCTCGACGGCCTCGGGATCCTGGCGCACTGTGCCGGGAGCGACGTCGACCTGATCGTCGGTGAAGTTCTTGGCTCCGCCGTACGCGACGTTACCGCTGATGAATCGGCCGGATGTGTCGATGCCACCCAGAATTATCCGGGAACCTGGATTGATGGCTAGATCGCCGCCGACGATGAAGTGATCGGTGCCGTCCGGCGGCGGAACCCTCGAGCCCACGCCCACTACACCGATGTTGTATACGCGATTGACCAGGTCGATATGAGCATCACCGAGCACGACGAGGAGACCCTCAGACTCGGCTGCGGCGTTCTCTACGGTGAAGTCGCCGCCGGCGAAGACGTTAACGGCGGCGTCGGTGCCGGAGAAGTCGCCGTTGTGCGGTGGGAGCCACTCCTCCGGGCACTCATCGCCGATACATCCACTTGGAACGTCGTCGTCGGCGGTGGTACTGAGTGCGAACGCCACGCCAGTAGCCGTCACGAGTCCGGCTGTGGCGGCGAAAGCGAAGATGCCGGTCAAGCGGCTCCGGCGCGTAGGCGCGGAGCGGTGTTGAGTGGTGCCCATGTCAGTCCCCGTGGTGGTGTGCGTTTATCGGCTTGGTGACTCGGCTACCGGCCGAGCCTCGGTCAACGTATCTCAGCTGCTCGGGGTACCGCTGGGAAAACGGGAAGTTCGAGTGCCGTGCCGCCGGAGAGCACCTGGCGCTCCCGCGGAGCGTCGTGGACGACCTGACCGGCTGCGCGGTCTCGGCGTAGAGGAGCGGTGCATCGAGATGGAGCGGGACGCCTGGATCATGGTGGCCGCGCCGAGGCTACGTCAGTGTTCGTGACCACGGTTGCGGTCGCCTCATCGCTCTTGCGTATGCATTCATCGACCAGGACGGCACCCGGCAGGCGAACCGAACCCGGTGTCCCCGATGCACGAGTTTCCGTATGTGCCGTCGTCTCCTCCGCCCGGTTGCGGTCACGATGGTGGCGAAGGGCTAGGCCAAGGGCGGGCACGGCTGCTCGTCTTCGGTCCAGGAAACATGGCTCTACGGCCACCTGGGTTACGCGCATTCAGACGGGCGCGAACCCGAGGCCTAGCCCGACCGCCCCGCCGGTCCGGAGACGTAGGGATCGGTAGCGTCGAGGTGGCTCGTGATGGCCGCCGTCACCTTGGGCATGTCAGGGTATGGGAACGGGTGACCAGCGCCTTCCAGCCAGAGGCCGCGGGCGGAAGGGATGGCTGCGGCGAGTCGGTGGCCGTGCTCGATCGGCAAGAGCACGTCGGCGGTCCCGTGTATCACGAGAGTGGGTGCCGTGATGGTGCCTAGAAGCGGGTATCGGGAGCGGGTCACGGCCACAGCAGCCTGGTGCTGCACCAGTGCACGGAGGTTGAGTCCGTTTCGTTCGCGCAGGTCGTAAAGAACGATCCTGGTCCACTCTTCCACGTCGACAGGTTCATCTCCGCCGTGCGCGATCAGCCCCGCGAGGAACTCCTTCACGAGGTTTGTTTCGCCGCCGAGCAAGCGATAACGCAGCAGTGGAAAGCCCGCTATCGCGGACTGGATCAGCGGCCAGGTCTGTGGTCCGGGCATAGCGGCGTCGGTCGGGTCCGCCGATGTCGACATGAGGGTGAGCGAGTGGACACGCTCGGGGTATTCGACCGCGACCTCTTGGGCGACGAACCCTCCGAGGGAGAGCCCGAGCAGGTGAGCGCGGTCGATGCGAAGCTCGTCGAGAACGGCGATCGCATCGTTCGCCATGTCGATCAGCGAGTACGGTTGCTTTCGGCTCCAGCCCGTCATCCAACTCGACGCGCCGGTACCCCGCTGGTCGTACCTGACCACGCGGTATCCCGCCGCCGCCAGGGCGCGCAGGAACGCGGGCGGCCAGAACAACGAGCCCACACCGAGTGAGGAGTTGAGCAATACGACACCCTTCTCCGCACCGACCGGAGGGATGGACTCGTACCAGATCCGGACCCCGCCGGACTGGGCGTACCCCGATTCGCCGCTGACGACTCCGGTCACGGGGCCGGCGCGGACGCGGGCAATCGTGCTATCGGTGCCGGGCGGCAGACGAGGCCCTCGCCACGCCAGAAGCGCCGCGAGTCCGGCAAGTCCCAACGCCGCTGAGGCCAGGACTACCCACTTCCTCATCGGCTCAGTTTAAAGGCCGACCCCGGCCCGCTTCTTCACCCCGCGGATGACACTCCTGGCGCCGATTTCTCGTCACGTTCGCATAGCATCCACTTCCTCGTCAGTGAGTGGTGTTCGAGGTCGTCTCCTCGGCGCCGCTGACGCCTCGATGAGCGGGTCGTCCGGCTGGCCGGCGGGCGTGTCAGCCTCGCTGACGCCGCGATTCCAAGCGCAAACCAGCCTCTCCACCCGGCGTCGCCTGTTCCCGCAGTGTTCGATTGCACCCCGTCGTCCCCGGCGTCCGGAACACGGCTCCGACAGTCACGCATGACGTTGTCGGTGTCAGGACATACCGTGGTCTCTATGCGCCCGACTATCGATTTCACCCGACGCGACGCACCGTTCCAGGTCGTCAGCGACTGGGACCCGTCCGGTGATCAGCCGGACGCTATCGACGCGCTGGAGCGCCGCGTGCGCGCGGGAGAGGACGACGTCGTCCTGCTTGGTGCTACGGGTACCGGCAAGAGCGCGACCACCGCGTGGTTGATCGAACGACTACAGCGGCCCACCCTGGTAATGGCACCCAACAAGACACTCGCGGCGCAGCTGGCCAACGAGTTCCGCCACCTGTTGCCGCACAACGCGGTTGAGTACTTCGTGTCGTATTACGACTACTACCAGCCCGAGGCGTACGTCCCGCAGACGGACACCTATATCGAGAAAGATTCGTCCATCAACGACGAAGTGGAGCGGTTGCGCCATTCCACTACGGGGTCGCTGATGACACGTCGAGACGTCGTGGTCGTGGCGACCGTCTCGTGTATCTACGGCCTGGGGAACCCGCAGGAGTACTCCGACCGCATGGTGTGGCTCCGGGTTGGTGAGGTGCGAGACCGCGAGGCGCTGCTACGCCGGTTGGTGGAGATCCAGTACGCCCGCAATGATCAGAACTTCACCCGGGGCACCTTCCGGGTGCGTGGCGACACACTGGAGATCATCCCGCAGTACGGCGAGATGGCCGTGCGGGTCGAGTTCTTCGGCGACGAAATCGAGCGGATCACCACTCTCCATCCCCTCACGGGTGAGGTCATCAGCGAGGAAGACCTCATGTACGTCTTCCCGGCGTCGCACTATGTCGCCGCGCCGGAGACACAGGAGCGGGCACTACATGCGATCGAGGCCGAGCTTGAGGAGCGGCTCGCCGAGCTGGAGCGGCAGAACAAGCTGCTGGAGGCCCAGCGATTGCGGATGCGGACCACGTATGACCTGGAGATGATCCGTGAGGTCGGGTTCACCTCCGGCATCGAGAACTACTCGCGCCACTTCGACGGGCGCGGTCCCGGATCGCCGCCGCACTGCCTGCTCGACTATTTCCCGGAGGACTTTCTTCTGGTCATCGATGAGTCGCACGTGACGGTGCCGCAGATCGGCGGCATGTACGAGGGCGACATGAGCCGTAAACGCACTCTGGTCGAGCACGGGTTCCGGCTGCCCAGCGCTATGGACAACCGACCACTGCGCTGGGAGGAGTTTCTCGAGCGGGTGGGACAGAAGGTCTATCTGTCGGCTACTCCCGGTCCATACGAACTCGGGCGGGCCCGCGGCGTCGTCGAGCAGATCATCCGGCCCACCGGCTTGGTAGACCCGGAGGTGGTCGTCAAAGCCACCAAGGGGCAGATCGACGACCTCATGCACGAGATCAACAGCCGGGCGGAGCGGAACGAACGCGTCCTCGTCACCACATTGACCAAGAAGATGGCCGAGGATCTCACCGACTACTTGCTGGAGAACGGGGTCCGGGTCCGTTACCTGCATAGTGAGGTCGACACCCTGCGCCGGGTAGAGCTACTGCGCGAGTTGCGGCTCGGCGAGTTCGACGTGCTGGTCGGCATCAACCTACTACGCGAGGGGCTCGACCTTCCCGAGGTGTCACTCGTGAGCATTCTCGACGCGGACAAAGAGGGTTTCCTCCGGTCCGGCACGTCGCTGATCCAGACCATCGGCCGGGCCGCCCGGAACGTCTCCGGCCAGGTCCACATGTATGCCGACACCATCACTCCGTCGATGCGGAACGCGATCGACGAGACCAATCGGCGGCGCGAGAAGCAGGTGGCGTATAACGCCGAACACGGCATCGATCCCACGCCGCTGCGTAAACGGATCGGCGATATCACCGAGATGTTGGCCCGGGAAGACGCCGACACCGAGGAGCTCGTTGGTGGCTCGGGCCGGACCGCCAGCCGGGGTAAGGCACCGGTACCGGGTATGCAGAGCACGTCCGATGTCGGCCGACACGCGGCTGACCTGGCCGGAATGCCGGCCGCGGACCTCGCCGGGCTGATCCAGCAGCTCTCCGACCAGATGCACAACGCCGCGGCTGAGTTGCAGTTCGAGCTGGCCGCCCGGCTGCGGGACGAGATCGCGGAGCTGAAGAAGGAGCTACGCGGCATGCACGAGGCCGGCGTCGGCTGACCTCCTGGTCATCCGGGTGTGAGATAGTGGGCGTAGTGGAGGGGAGTATTCCTTCGCGGCGGTGTCGTCATCTCGGATCTGGCAACGGACCCCGGCCCCGTCGGCCCCAGCTAGTTCAGGGCGGAAGAGACCTCCGGTCGCACGCAACAACCGTTGTGTGTCGAAGCGACCGGAGAGGGAGCCTGCCCGTTGCTGGATCTGCCTGTGTGGTTCGAGGTTGTCACCCTCGTTACGCTGACTCTCCTGCTCATCGTCGATCTCCTGATTGTCACCAGGCGGCCACATGAGCCGTCGATGCGGGAGTCCACGGCATGGGTGTCGTTCTATATCGCGTTGCCGATCGTGTTCGGCATCCTCCTGCTCATCATCAGCGGTGGCCAGGCGTCAGGGGAGTTCTTCGCCGGGTGGGTGACGGAGAAGAGTCTCAGCGTCGACAACCTCTTCGTCTTCGTCATCATCATGAACCAGTTCCGGGTGCCACGGCGGTACCAGCAGTCGGTACTGATGTTCGGGATCTTGCTAGCCATCGTCATGCGAGGTGTGTTCATCGTCCTCGGGGCCCTGGCCATCAACCAGTTCGCCTGGGTGTTCTACCTCTTCGGGGTCTTCTTGATCTACACGGCGGCGAAGCTGGCCCAACAGCAAGCCAGCGGCCCTCACGTGGACGAGAAGTTCGACAGCCCGCTACTACAGCGGATCGGGCGACGGTTCCCGGTGAGTGCGGACTATGACGGCATCAAGTTCCGCACCGTGGTCGACGGCCGCAAGATGCTCACCCCGATGCTGATCGTCTTTGTTGCTATCGGCTCGGCCGACCTACTCTTCGCGGTTGACTCGATTCCAGCCATCTTTGGTATCACCCAGGAGATGTTCCTCGTCTTCACGGCGAATGTGTTCGCGTTGATGGGGTTGCGGCAGCTGTATTTCCTCCTGGGCGGGCTGCTGGAGCGGCTGGTATATCTCTCGGCTGGGCTCGCCGTCATTCTGGCGTTCATCGGCGTGAAACTGGTGTTGCACGCACTTCACGAGAACAATCTGCCATTCGTGAATGGGGGAGAGCCGATCCACGTTCCCCAGATCTCGATCCTGGTTTCACTGGGATTCATCGGTGCGACGTTAGCCGTCACGACGGTGGCCAGCCTGCTCAAGACCCGCCGCGACAAGGTCCGCCTGCGTTAACTACCAGCCGCGGCTGCGCCATTCGGACAGGTGCGGGCGCTCTCGCCCAAGGGTGGTGTCGTCACCGTGGCCGGGGTACACCCAGGTCTCGTCCGGGAGCCGGTTGAAGAGTTTGTGCTCGACGTCGTCGATGAGTGAGGCGAAGTCTTCGGGAGAGGTGGTCTTGCCGACGCCACCCGGGAACAGCGAGTCTCCTGTCCACAGGTGGGGCTGACCGGCGGGGTCGTAGAGCAACGCGATGCTACCCGGGGTGTGACCGACCAGATGGATGACGCCGAGTTCACAGTGGCCGAATCGGATCCGGTCGCCGTCGTTCACCAGCTCCGCTGTGGGTACGGAGATGGCCGGGGCGTCGTCCGGGTGAGCCATGGTGATAGCACCGGTATGGCGGGTAACGTCGGCGAGCGCTCGCCAATGGTCGCGGTGCCGGTGGGTGGTCACGATGCGGATGAGGGGCCCGTCGCCACACGTGGTGAGGATTCTGTCGGCCTCGTCGGCGGCGTCGATGAGTAGTTCCTCGCCGGTGTCACGGCAACGCAACACGTAGGCGTTGTTGTCCCAGCTACCGCCGACGGACACTTTGTTGACGATGACATGTGCCAGTTCGCGGACGGCCGGTGGACCGCCCGGGACGACGTGGCCGTGGTAGCTCATCACAACCACGCCGGGAGTTCCGGCAGCGGGCGGTTCGGCTCGGTGCTCAGTCCGGTGCCGGGGGACCGGCCCATGAGCCAGGCGAGGACCGATCGGGAATCCCCGCTCACAGTGACCTGACCACCGGTGCCGATGCGGGTGGTGAAACCGTTCGTGACGAGTACGAAGGCGGGGGTGTCATCACGTTGGCTGAAGCTACGTACGGTCTCGGTGAGCGCACGCCCGACGAACATGTCGGGCCAGTGTTCGACGGTGTAGCCGGCGTCGAGGTCGACGTGATGCACTTCGAGCTCCTGCAGCCGCATCCACAAGGTCCGGCGTACCGGGATGGTCCGGCCCGACGCGGCAGGACCGGTGACGACCTCACGCTGCCAGCGATCGGCGGGCAGGTCGGTGACGGCCGCCGTGAACCGGGCCGATGCCTCCTGAAGATCGGTCAGGAGCGCCTCGGGCGACGCGGCGGCTCCGGTGTTGATGTCGGCCTCGCGTTCCTCGCGACTCGGGTACATCGGGGTTCGCACACCTGTTCGGGCCCAGGTGAGGAGGTTGGTCAAGGCGTCGGCGTTGCGCGCTAGGTGGGCCAGCACGTGGCCACGGGTCCAGCCCGCGCATAAGCTGGGTGCGGCCAGTGCTTCGGCGTCGAACGCGCTGGCCGTCGTCACCAGTCGTTCGGTGGCGGCACTGACCGGGCCAGCGGATTCCACGGCGTCGTTGTCGGCGTTCTTGGAAGACATGGAAGGCACGGGTCCGAATCTACTGGGGGAGGCGCTGTGGAAGCCAACCTTGTCAGTGCCGACCTTTACCATGCGAACCGAATGCCTAAACCACTGTGCTGGATCGGAGAGCCGGGCCGCAGATGACCGACAAGACCACACGTTATGCCGCCGACCGCCTGGTGGTTCGGGGTGCTCGGGAGCACAACCTCAAGGATGTTTCGCTTGACCTGCCTCGAGATGCACTGATCGTTTTCACCGGCCTGTCCGGTTCGGGTAAGTCCAGCCTTGCGTTCGACACCATCTTTGCCGAGGGGCAGCGCCGCTACGTCGAGTCGTTGTCCGCGTACGCCCGGCAGTTCCTCGGGCAGATGGACAAACCCGACGTCGACTTCATCGAGGGTCTCTCGCCCGCGGTGTCCATTGACCAGAAGTCCACGTCGCGCAACCCGCGGTCAACGGTCGGAACCATCACCGAGGTGTATGACTACCTGCGGTTGTTATACGCCCGTGCCGGCCGCCCGCACTGTCCCGAATGTGGCCGCCCGATCGGGCGGCAGACCCCGCAGTCCATCGTGGATCGGGTCTCTGAGCTCGACGAAGGCACCCGCTTTCAGGTGTTGGCGCCCGTGGTGCGCGAACGTAAGGGTGAGTATGTCGAGCTGTTCCGCACCTTGCAGTCGCAGGGATACTCGCGGGCTCGCATCGACGGCGTCGTCCACCAACTCGCCGACGCACCCAAGCTGAAGAAGCAGGAAAAACACACCATCGAGGTGGTGGTGGACCGCCTCACGGTCAAGTCGTCGGCGGTGCGTCGGCTGACTGACTCGGTCGAGACCGCACTGCGGCTGGCCGGTGGGCTCATCACCCTTGACTTCGTCGACCTGCCGGAGGATGACGAAAACCGTGAGCGGACGTTCTCCGAGCATCTGTATTGCCCTTATGACGAGCTGTCGTTCGAGGAGCTAGAACCTCGGTCGTTCTCCTTCAACTCACCGTTCGGAGCCTGCCCGGAGTGTGCCGGGCTCGGCACCCGGATGGAGGTCGACGAAGAACTCGTCGTTCCCGATCCGGAGCGCAGCCTCGACGATGGCGCGCTGGCACCGTGGGCTCCGGCACAGACATCCGAGTATTTCGGTCGGCTGGTCACGGCACTGTCGGAAACACTCGGATTCCGAACCGACGTGCCATTCGAGAAGTTGCCGAAGAAGGCGCGCGACGCGGTACTCCACGGGTTCGACCAACAGGTGCATGTCCGCTATCGCAACCGGTATGGGCGAGAGCGGTCGTACTACACGTCGTACGAGGGGGTTATTCCGTGGGTTCGGCGCCGATACTCCGAGGCTGAGTCCGACGCCAGCCGCGAGCGGTTCGAGGGTTTCATGCGGGAGATCCCGTGCGCTGCCTGCAAGGGGACCCGGCTGAAGCCGGTGGTGCTGGCGGTGACGCTGAGTGGCCGCAGCATCGCCGAGGTCGCGGCTATGCCGATCGGTGAGTGCGCCAGGTTCCTGCGCGAGCTTGAGCTCTCCGAGCGTGAGCAGCAGATCGCGGCGCGAGTGCTCAAAGAGGTGAACGAGCGTCTGCAGTTCCTCGTCGACGTCGGGTTGCACTACCTCAGCCTCGACCGCCCAGCGGCCACCCTGGCCGGTGGGGAGGCGCAGCGGATCCGGCTGGCCACGCAGATCGGCTCTGGGCTGGTTGGTGTGTTGTACGTGTTGGACGAGCCATCGATCGGCCTGCATCAACGAGACAACCACCGGTTGATCGAGACCCTGGTCCGGCTCCGTGACTTGGGCAACACTCTCATCGTCGTCGAACATGACGAAGACACCATCCGCACCGCCGACTGGGTGGTCGACATCGGCCCCGGGGCCGGTGAGCACGGCGGCCAGGTCGTTGTCAGCGGACCGGTTGAAGAACTGCTGTCCAGTCCAAGCTCCATCACTGGCGAGTATCTGTCCGGCCGGCGAGAGATCCCCGTGCCGGCCGTCCGCCGGCCACCTACCGACAGCCGCGCCCTGACGGTGGTGGGTGCCCGAGAGCACAACTTGCGTGGAGTCGACGTCGCGTTCCCGCTGGGCCTGTTCGTGGCCGTTACTGGTGTGAGCGGCTCGGGCAAGTCAACGCTGGTCAACGACATCCTGTACACGTCACTGGCCAAAGAGCTGTATGGAGCCAAGACCGTGCCCGGCAGGCACCGGCGCATTGACGGCATGGGCCTCGTGGACAAGGTGGTCCACGTAGACCAGTCACCTATCGGCCGCACACCGCGGAGCAATCCAGCCACCTACACCGGAGTGTTCGATCACATCCGTAAGTTGTTCGCGGAGACCCAAGAAGCCAAGATCCGGGGCTATCAACCGGGCCGGTTCTCGTTCAACGTCAAAGGTGGGCGTTGTGAGGCGTGCAGCGGCGACGGCACCCTCAAGATCGAGATGAACTTCCTGCCGGACGTTTACGTCCCATGTGAGGTCTGCCACGGTGCTCGATACAACCGCGAGACCCTCGAGGTCCATTACAAGGGCAAGACCATCTCCGAGGTCCTCGAGATGCCCATCGAAGAAGCGGTCGAGTTTTTCGAGCCGGTGCAGCGGATCTCCCGGCACCTGCGCACACTCGTCGATGTCGGGCTGGGTTATGTCCGGTTGGGGCAGCCGGCCCCGACGCTGTCGGGCGGCGAGGCGCAACGGGTCAAGCTCTCCGCGGAGCTACAGAAGCGATCCACCGGACGCACCATCTACGTGCTCGACGAGCCCACCACCGGCCTGCACTTCGAGGACATCCGCAAGTTGATCGGCGTATTGCAGGGACTCGTCGAGAAGGGCAACACCATCGTCGTCATCGAACACAACCTTGACGTCATCAAAACCGCGGACTGGATCATCGACATGGGACCAGAAGGTGGCACCGGTGGTGGAAAGGTCGTGGCCACCGGAACACCAGAGCAGGTGGCACAGGTCGCGGCGTCCCACACCGGCAGCTTCCTCCGTCCGATCCTGGGCGTGTAGCACGTCGATCCCTGAGCACGTCGATCCCTGAGCACGTCGATCCCCGAGCGCAACGACCCGCCGCTGCCACCTACCCCGGTGATCGTTGCCGGTTTTGTGTCGCTATAGCGACCGGATCATGTTTTCGATCACCGGGGTTGGGGTGGTGGGTTGGGGTGGTGGGTTGGGGTGGTGGGTTGGGGTGGTGGGTTGGGGTGGTTGGCTGGTGTGGCTTCGGGGTGAGTTGGGGTTGCTCGGGGTGAGTTGGGGTTGCTCGGGGTGAGTTGGGGTTGCTCGGGGTGAGTTGGGTTGGCTGGTCGGGTTTGTGTGGGTCCCGGGGCATGGGGCCGCTGCCACCTAGCCCGGTGATCGTTGCCGGTTTTGTGTCGCTATAGCGACTGGATCGCGTTTTCGATCACCGGGGTTGGTGTGGTGGGTGGGGTGGCTGGCTGGTTGGTGTGACTGGTTGTGTTGGAGCCTGTTAGAGCGGTAGAATCGAACACATGAACGAAGATGCGGTCGCCGGTCAGCCGGCGGTGGTGGGTGAGCTGGCCTCGATGCTGTCCCGGCTGGCCGAACTACCCACCACCGTCGTTGATGACGCGGCCCGCATCGACCTGCTCACCGGGCTGGAACGGCTCAAAGCCGCCGCCGCGGCGACCCAGTACGAGGTGATGGTCCAGTTCGCCACCTCCCAACGCGCAGCCCGCCGCGGGATGGGATTCGCTGAGCGCCACGCCACCCGTGGGGTGCCCGAACAGATCGGGCTGGCCACGAAAACCTCACCCTCGGCCGCGGCCCGCCAACTCAGCCGGGCCCAGGCGTTGACCTGCCACCTCCCGGCCACCTTCGACCTGCTCCGCAAGGGTGAAATCTCCGAGTTCGCTGCCACGGTGATCGTGAACGAAACCTCCCACCTCGACCCCGAGCAGCGCCGCCAGGTCGACGCCCGCCTCGCCGGCGAGGTGGTCGGGGTGGGGCCGCGGCGGGTTCAAGGCCTGGCCCGGCGTTACGCCATCGAAGCCGACCCCGCCGCCGCCGTCGCCCGGGCCGCCCGAGCCCGCAAAGACCGCCGGGTCGGCATCCGCCCCGCACCGGACACCATGACCGTGCTCTCCGCGCTGCTGCCCTGTGAACAAGGCGTCGCGGCCTATGCTGCGCTGCGCCGCCACGCCGACGCGGTCGTCGCTGCCGGTGGTGATGGGCGCTCCCGGGATCAGATCATGGCCGACACCCTCGTGGAGCGGCTCACCGGACAAGCCAGCGCTGACGCGGTGTCCGCTGAGATCGGGCTGGTGATGACCGACAGCGCGCTGCTCGGCGGAGACAACACCGAGGCGGCGGAGCTACTCGGGTACGGACCCATCCCCGCCGAGACCGCCCGCGACATCACCCGCCGCGGCGCAGACAACCACCGCGGAGACAACCACCGCGGTGACAGCCAAGGCGGTGACGAGCACCAAGCCCGGGTGTTCCTGCGGCGGTTGTTCACCGACCCGGTCACCGGGGTCGTGGTCGACTGCGACCCCCGGCGCCGCCGCTTCGACGGCACCCTGGCCCGGTTGTTGACCTACCGCGACGGCGGCACCTGCCGCGACCCCTACTGCGACGCACCGATCCGGCACTTCGATCACATCCATCCCTACACCCACGGCGGGCCCACCACCCCGGCCAACGGGCGCGGAACCTGCGCCCGCGGCAATTACGTCAAACAGATGCCGGGCTGGACCATCCGCCTCGTCGACCCGTACCGGCACATCGTCGAAACCACCACACCCACCGGACACCGCTACACCTCACACCCCCCCACCCGCACCCGGACGGGTGAGACTCCGCGACCGAACCGGCTAGGCCGATTCGCGGACAACGAGGGTGGTGTCCAAGACGGCGAAGGACTGTTCGGGGTCGGCGCCGGCGATCCGCGAGATCAGTAGCCGTGCCATCTCGCGGCCCATCTCCTCGGTGGGCTGGCGCACGGTGGTTAAGGTGGGGTCGGTTTGGCGGGCTACACCGGAGTCGTCGAACCCCACGACGGCAACGTCGTCGGGGACCCGTCGCCCGGCCTCCCGCAGTGTGCGTAGGGCGCCCGCGGCCATCAGGTCCGCGGCCGCGAACACGCCGTCGATATCCGGATGCCGCTGTAGCAGCTCACGCATCCCGGCCACACCGGCGTCGAAGCTGAAGTCGCCGTACGCGACGAGGCTGGCTTCCGGTGGTAGCCCATGAGCTTGGCACGCGTCGCGGTAGCCGACGAGGCGCGCTGAGCCGGCACCCATGTCCTGTGGGCCCGCGATCGTGGCGATGCGCCGTCGCCCGGTGGCGTACAGGTGGTCCACCGCTTGCCGCGCACCACCTTCGTTGTCGGCGTCGACGAACCATCCTGCTGCGGCACCCGGCCGGGTGAGGCGGGCGGGGCGGCCACCGAGCACGAGGGGAAGGCCGCGCTGCTCCACGAGCAGGGGGAGTGGGTCGGCGTCGTGCAGAGACAGGAGCATGACGCCGTCGACGTGTTGCGCGGTCAGGTGGTGCTCCACGCGGGTCCGCTCGGCGGGGGTTTGCGCCATGGCCAGCCACAGTTGCAGGCCGGTGTCGACGAGCGCTGAGCTGATGCCGCGGACGATGCCGGCGAAGAACGGCTCGCCGAACACACGTTCCTCGGACTCGGAGACGACGAGGGCGACGGCTTCGGTGCGCTGGGTGACCAGTGACCGCGCGGCGAGGTTGGGGACGTATCCGAGTTCGGCGACGGCTTGCTCCACAGCCTGCCGAGCTTGGTCGCTGACCTGTGTCGATCCGTTGATCACGCGCGACACGGTGCCGCGGCCTACACCGGCGCGGGCGGCCACCTCGTCGAGTGTGGGGCGGTCGCTCATGCGGTCCTTGCGTGCGCTGCTCACGCGCCCATTATGGGCTGAGTCGGTGGCGTCTGATGACGTCGGCGTACCAGTGTGCGCTCGTTTTCGGTGTGCGGCGCTGGGTGGTGTAGTCGACATGGACGAGGCCGAACCGCTGGCTGTAGCCGTGGGCCCACTCGAAGTTGTCGAGGAGGGACCATACGAAATAGCCACGTACTGGAGCGCCGTGGCTGATGGCGTCGAGGCAGGCGCCCAGGTGTTGCTCGATGTATCGGGCGCGCTGGGGATCGTCGACTCGCCCGTCGGGGCCGACGATGTCGTCGAACGCCGCGCCGTTCTCTGTGACGTAGAGGGGAACGGCAGGATAGTCGCGATGGAGGCGGACGAGGGTTTCCGTCAAGCCGGCCGGGTCGATGGCCCAGCCCATGTCGGTGGTGGGCCCGTGGGGTTCGGCGAACTGGATGTCGTCGGCGCCGGGCCAGGCGCCGTGGCTGAGCGGCAGCGGACCATCGTGGTGTGATCGCGCGACGACGTATCGGCTGTAGTAGTTGACGCCGAGGTGGGCGAGTGGCGCGGCGATGGTGACCAGGTCGTCGGGGTGGATGTGGTCGAGACCGGTGGCGACGCTTATGTCGTCGAGGACGTCGGCCGGGTACCGGCCTCGTAGGAGGGGGTCGAGGAAGATCCGGTTGGCCAGGCCGTCGATGCGCCGGGCGGCATCGGCGTCGGCGGGGCTGGTGGTGGCGGGGGAGACGGCGTAGAGGTTGACCGTGGTTCCTACCTCGGCGCTCGGGTTGGCTTCGCGTATGGCCTGGCAGGCGAGGCCATGGGCGAGCATGAGGTGGTGTGCGGACCGAACGGCGGCGATCGGATCGCGCCGGCCCGGGGCGTGTTCTCCCGAGCCATACCCGAGGAAGGCCGAGCACCACGGCTCGTTGAGTGTGGTCCATCGGTCCACCCGGTCGCCGAGGGCGTGGTGGACGTGGGCGGCGTAGTCGGCGAACCGCTGCGCTGTGTCGCGTTCCGGCCAGCCGCCGTCGTGTTCGAGTGGTTGTGGCAGGTCCCAGTGGTAGAGCGTCGGCCATGGTTCGATGCCATGGCCCAGGAGTTCGTCGACCAGACGGCGGTAGAAGTCGAGTCCGGCGGGGTTGGGGGCGCCGCGGCCGGTGGGTTGTACTCGTGGCCAGGCGATGGAGAATCGGTAGGCGGTGAGCCCGAGTTCGGCCATTAGTCGGACGTCGTCGCGGAACCGGTTGTAGTGGTCGCAGGCGATGTCGCCGGTGGATCCGTCGGCGATGGCGCCTCGGGTGTGGCTGAAGGTGTCCCAGATGGATGGCCCTCGACCGTCGGCGTCGACGGCCCCCTCGATCTGGTACGCGGCCGTGGCGGCGCCCCACCGGAATCCGACCGGGAACGGGTTCTCTGTGGTGCTGACGGGGTGTGGTTTCTCGCGACCGATGGTCATTCCTTGACCGACCCTTCCATGATCCCACTGATGATCTGTTTGCCGAAGACGACGAACACCACGAGCAGAGGCAGCATCGCGAGGGCGGTGCTGGCGAAGACCATCGCGTAGTCAGTGGTGTAATGCGCCGCTGAGATGATCTTGATCGAGAGTTGGACCGTCGGGGTGTTCGGAGTGAGCACGACGAATGGCCAGATGAACTCGTTCCACTGAAGCATGAACGTCAGCAGGCCCAACACCGCCGCCGCGGGGCGCAGCGCGGGTAGTACGAGACTCCAGTAGATCCGCCAGGTGGAGCAGCCATCGACCCGCCCCGCCTCGATCAGCTCGTCACTAATGGCGGTGACCGCGTACTGCCGCATGAGGAACACGCCGAAGCCGTTGACGAGGAACGGGACGATGACCGCTTGCAGGGTGTCGGTCCAGTCCAGGCGGATCATGATCAAGTAGAGCGGAACGATGGCGAGTTGGGTGGGCACCATCATGGTGGCGATGATGAACAACATCAGCCCGGTGCGGCCACGGAAATGCAGCTTTGCGAAGGCGAAGCCGGCCATCGACGAGAAGAACACCACCGAGATCGTGATGATCCCGGCGACGATCGCGGAGTTGACCAGCCCCCTGAGGAAGATGCCGTTCTCCGCGTCCAACACTCGAGAGACGTTGTCCGCGAAGTCGCCACCGGGCAGCAGCGGTGGTGGCACCTGGTAGGCCGAGCGGTTGTCCCGCGTCGCCATGAGGAAAGCCCAGATGATGGGGAACACGGACAACACGAGCGCGATCACCAGGGCCAGATAGGTGAGCGGGCTGGCCTCCCAGAGGCGGCTGCCGACACCTCTGCGAGGTCGGGTGGGCCGGCGCGGCGGGGTGTGTGTCGTGCGTTTCGGATCGGATGTGAGCGTGCTCAACGCATTACCCTTCCGCCGTCCGGATGGACCTGCGCACCAGGGTGAAGTTCACCAGCGCCACCAGGATGATGATCAGGAACAGCACCAGCGAGATCGCCGCGCCATAACCCACGTGGAACGTGCCGCCGAACGTCCGCTCGTAGACGTACATGGCGACGGTCTGGGACTCCCGTCCGATGCCGCCCTGGATCCGGCCGTAGTTGAACACCAAGGGTTCGGTGAACAACTGCATCCCGCCGATGGTCGAGAGGATGACCGTGAACAGGATGGTCGGTTTGATGAGTGGCACGGTGATGGTCCAGAACTGTCGCCATCGGCGGGCGCCGTCGATCGCCGCGGCTTCGTAGAGCTGCCGCGGGATGGCTTGCATCGCGGCCAGATAGATCAGCGCGTTGTACCCGGTCCAGCGCCAGTCGACCATGATGGAGATCGCCGCCCAGGCCGGCAGTTGCTCGTTGCGCCAGTTGAACTGGCCGACCCCGATCATCTCGAGTAGGTAGGTCGCCAAGCCGTACCGTTCGGCGAAGATGAAACCGAACACGATACCGACGGCGACCAGCGACGTGGTGTAGGGCGCCAGGATCCCCATCCTGAACATGGTGCGAGCCCGCAGCGTGCGGTTGAGCAGGTTCGCGATCATCAAGGCGAGCAGCAACTGGGGAACGGTCGCGATGATGAACATCGCGAACGTGTTGCGCAGCGCGTTCCAGAACAACGAGTCACCGAGCAGGCGGCTGAAGTTGTCCAGGCCGACGAAGCCTTGGTTTCCGGCCAGCAGTGTCCAATCGAACATCGACACGTAGACGGTGAAGATAATCGGGAACGCACCGAAGATGCCGAACAGGATGAAGAACGGCGAGATGAACAGGTAGGGCGCGGCCTTCACCTCGAACCGGCCGAGCCGCAGCGAGATCCGGCGGCGGTGGGTGCGCTGCCGGCGCTCGCCCGGGGGAGGCTTCGTGGTTGTCGTCAAGACGGGCCGCGCTTACTGAAGCGCCTGGGCTTCGCTGACGGCTTGGTCGAACGCGTCGTCCGAACTCTGCTGTCCGGCGTCGACCCGGTTAAGCGCCTGCTCGAAGATGTTCTCCCAGGTCTCCTGGTGAAGCGCGCCGAGGTGGATAGGCTCCAGGCCGGCCACGCTCTCGGCCATGATCTGACCGACAGGTGCGTCGCGGAAGTAGCCGCTCGTCGAGCTGGTGAAGGACGGGTCCTCGAGGGCGGCCACACTGGACGGCATGGCGCCGACCTCGTCAAAGGCGAACAAGTGCCCCTCTGGGCTGGTGAGGAACTTGGCCAACTCGTAGGCCTCCTGCGGATGTTCGGTCTGTGCCGGTATACCCAGGTAGGAGCCGCCCCAGTTGCCGCCGCCACCGGGGATCGTCGTGATGTCCCACAGCCCGGCGTGGTCCGGGCCGGACCAGTTCTCGATCAGACCGGTCATCCACGACGGACATGGCCGGGTGGCGAACTCGGAACGCTCGAACGCCGCGGTCCAGTCTTCGGTCCACAACGTGAGCCCGGCGGTGAGGTCCTCCTCGTGTAGCTGAACCGCGAAGTCCCACGCCTCCCGGAAGACGGGGTTGGTGTCGCCGATGAACTCACCATCGGGGCTGTAGAAGAAGACGTCCGAGTTCTGCATGACGTAGGGCTGGGGGATACCGGCCGCACCGTCGAGCCAGTAGGCGTCTACGCCGCTGTCGCGGAACTGCTGACCGGCGGCAAGGTAGTCGTCCCATGTCGGCCAGAGTGCGGCCACGTCGTCCCGGTCTGACGGGAGACCTGCTGCCTCGAACAGATCGGCGCGGTAACACATGGCGAGTCCGCCGACGTCGGTGCCTAGCGCGATCAGTTGACCGTCGGCGGTGATGCCGCGATCCCACTTCCAGTCGAGATAAACGCCATCGAGTTCGTCAGCGCCGAGTTCGAGAAGGTTGTGGAAGGCGTCCGGGTTCTCGATGTAGCCAAGGAGGATACCTTCCTCTAGGCCGACGACGTCACCCGCGCCGCTGCCCGCGGCCAGCCATTGGGCCAGCTGGGGAGCGAAGTCGCGCAGCTCTCCCATGCGCTGGTGGTCGACCGTGATGTTGGGGTGGAGGCGCTCGAACTCCTCGAGGGCGGCGTCGTATCCGAAGTCTTGGAACGTCTGGAGCACGAGGGTGACCTGCTCGCCCGCGGGTTCTTCCTCGGTGGCGTCGTCGACGTCGGTATCACCGGCCGGTTCGGTATCGGGTCCGCTCGCGTCGCTTGAATCGTCGTCCCCACCGCAGGCGGCAACGAGTAGGGCTGTCACGCCCGCGACGGCCAGGGCGCTACGGGTTCGGTGTCGGCTGAGTCTCACGGTGGCCCTCCAGGGTGGGTGCGGCTGGGTCCGCGCGGCCGGGCCCGTCGATCGATCGCCGTCGAATCGACGTGCCGGGAGCGCTCCCACATCACGTTGCCCCTGAGTTAAGGCGAGATCAAGAGATCATTTGGGAGCGTTCCCATACCGTTATCTCGGCGGCTTCCGTCCCCACATGACGAGGCGCCCACACCGTGGTCGGTGCGGGCGCCTCGTTGTGCTGGTCAGAACGCTGTCCGTGTTGGCAGCACTATGAACCTCAGAGGAACGGCGAATCCTGACGGTCCGGCGGCTCGGGCTCGCCACCGCCGTTGCGTGGCCGGGGGGCCACCTTGGCCCACCACTGCTGTGCCGTCTTGATGCCGCCCACACCGAAGGCGATCACGGCAGCCAGGAGTACGGCCAGTGGCAGGAACTGGAGGAGCGTGTTCTCGATCTTGTCGGTCACCGACGGTGCGAACCTCAAGGTGTCCAGGGCGGCCAAGATACCGATGACCAGGATGCCGATGCGCACGGCCGTGGCGGCCCAACCCATGTTGCGGCTTTCCGCCAATGGCCGGACGACACCAGCGGCCCAATTGGCGATGGCGGCGGCGACGAACAGCACCAGGAGTGCGATCAGTACCAGGGGTAGGTACGAGATGAGGTCCGTGAGCATCTGGGTTAGCTGATCTATGCCCAGTACCTCGGCCGCTATTTGGATAAAGATAAGGAAGATCAGGAAGTATGCGATTTGCCCGAGTAGGCGAACGCCAGACGTTCCGGCTTGTTGAAGCATGGGCTCGAGGCCGGCCGCCTCGGTCAGCCGTCCCGCTCCGACACGCTCGAGAACTGACGTCAGCAGACGCCTGATGAGCTTGGCTATCCAGTGCCCGATGAGCAGTAGTAGGAGGGCTGTGACCAGGCGTGGGACAAAGTTTCCGATATCTCGGCCAAGCTCCGAGAACGAGTCGACTAGCTGATCAACAAAGTCAAAGTCTGCTGAGTAATAATGCATTCCGCACCCACTCCTTGTTGTTGTTCGGTCCGTCAGTGGCACGAACATATCGAAGTCAACGACGGATGGCTCGCGAAATCGCATGGTGGTGGCCAGTTGGGGTGAGTTTTTGCGCCGGTATTTAAACATGGAAAATGGGGAAATGGTGGGGAAATGGTGAATTATCGGTCGGTTCGGTGGTGGAGTAGCCGACCAGTACGTGTCCGGTGTCGGTGACGGCTCGTAGGGTTGGTGGCGTGGCTGATCCTTCGACGTACCGTCCCGCACCCGGCTCCATCCCGGTCGAGCCTGGCGTGTATCGGTTCAGCGACGCCACGGGCCGGGTGATCTACGTCGGAAAGGCCAAGAGCCTGCGGTCGCGGCTGTCGTCGTACTTCCAGGACCTGTCCGCGCTGCATCCACGCACTCTGGCCATGGTGACAACGGCGGCCAAGGTCGAGTGGACAGTGGTGCGCACCGAGGTCGAGGCGCTACAGCTTGAGTACTCGTGGATCAAGGAGTTCGATCCCCGGTTCAATGTCCGATACCGGGACGATAAGTCCTATCCGTACCTCGCGGTCACCCTCAACGAAGAATATCCACGTGCTCTGGTGATGCGCGGGGCCAAGAAGCGCGGGGTGCGGTACTTCGGCCCGTACGCCCACGCCTGGGCTATCCGGGAAACGCTCGACCAACTGCTCCGGGTGTTTCCTATCCGGAGCTGCTCAAAAGGGGTGTTCAACCGCTCACGTCAGATCGGCCGCCCGTGTCTACTCGGCTACATCGGCAAGTGTTCGGCACCCTGCGTGGAACGGGTGAGCGCGGCCGAACATCGTGAGATCGTCGAGGATCTGGTCGCCTTCCTTGATGGCAAGACCAGCACGTATGTCAAACGGTTGGAACGTGAGATGAAGGCGGCCGCGGCTGACCTCGACTTCGAGCGCGCCGCCCGGCTTCGAGATGACATCGCCGCACTCGAACGGGCCATGGAGGCCAACGCCGTGGTGCTGGGTGACGGTACGGACGCCGACGTCGTTGCCCTGGCTGAGGATCCCCTGGAAGTCGCCGTTCAGATCTTCTACGTGCGTGGCGGCCGGGTGCGTGGACAGCGGGGCTGGGTGGCGGACAAGGCCGACGACGCACCGGCTGGTGAACTCGTGGAGCGCTTCCTGCTGCAGCTTTACGGCGAGCTGGGTGGTGAGGCCGTGCCCCGCGAGATCATCGTCCCCTCGCTACCGGCTGATGCCGACGAAGCCCAGGCGCTGCGTGAGCTGCTGAGCGAGCTACGCGGCGCAAAGGTGGACCTGCGGATCCCGGTCCGGGGTGACAAACGGGCGTTAATGGAGACGGTTGCCCGCAACGCCGCCCAGACTCTGGCGCTGCATAAAACCAAGCGAGCCAGCGACCTCACCACCCGCAGCCGGGCGCTCGAAGAGATCCAGGAGGCGTTGGAGCTCGACGAGCCACCGCTGCGGGTCGAGTGTTATGACATCTCCAACCTGGCGGGCACCGAGGTGGTCGGCTCGATGGTGGTCTTCGAGGACGGGTTGCCGCGCAAGAGTGAGTATCGGAAGTTCAGCGTCCGGGGCGTCGACGGTACTGACGACGTCGCCTCGATCCGCGAGGTGCTACGTCGCCGGTTCCGGCGGATGAACGGCGAGCAAGCGGCCGACAACGCACCCGTGGTGGAGAGTGACGACGATCCGACGCCCCGGCCGTCCAGGATCGATCCTGACACCGGGCGGCCTCGCAAGTTTGCCTATGTTCCCGGGTTGGTGGTGGTTGACGGCGGTCAGCCGCAGGTGAACGCGGCGAGGCAGGCTATGGACGAGTCCGGGGTGCCGGACATTCCGGTGGTGGGCCTGGCCAAGCGGCTCGAGGAGGTCTGGTTACCCGACACCGACTACCCCGTCATCCTGCCGCGCACCAGTGAAGGGCTCTATCTGCTGCAACGGGTCCGGGACGAGGCGCATCGGTTCGCCATCACCTTCCACCGGCAGCGGCGGTCGAAGTCCATGACAGATAGCGTCCTGGACGCCATACCGGGCCTCGGGCCGGCGCGGCGGAAGGCACTTCTGGCCCACTTCGGCTCGTTGAAGAAGCTACGTGCGGCCACCCCGGATGAGATCAGCCAGGTCAAGGGGATCGGTCCGGCGCTCGCCGAGACCATCGCCGAGGCGCTCGCCCAAGGTCAGCCGGCCCGCTCGGTCAACACCGCCACCGGCGAGATCATCGAAGGCTGAGATCGCTTGGCGAAAGCTCCTAGTAGGGCTGGCGCAGTTGTTCAGCGTTGTTGCTCTGACCACTATTGACAGGCATGTGACCTGGTTGTACCTTCAGAAAATCGCAAGGCCCAGCGTGATGCAAGAGTAGGAGGGGACTTCGCCATCATTCCATGATGGGTGGCATGGGGCTGGCAAATTATTCCGTCTTCATGTGATGCCGAATTAGCTTGCGTGGCCGTTCCAGCTGCTCGCAGGTGAGTTCAGCCTTAGGTCAAGGCGCTTCGTATCTCTCGGGTCGACTCTAGTTGTTTTCCTGGGGGACCCTATAGAGGGGGCTAGTGGTGGATAAATTAATCCGTCTTCCTTTCGTGGCACTTTTATCAGTGGTGGTGATGTTGGCGCCGGCATCGGTAGGTTCCGGTTCGGATTCTCCCGACGATGGTGAATTAATTTCGACCCGTGGACTTTCGTCACCTACGGATGTGCAGATTCTCCGGGGAGGGATGGTCTACGCTTCTTTTGGCGAAGGGGTGAGGGTCGTTGCTCCGGTTGGTTCGGAGATAGTTTATGGAACGGAATCGTCCGACGACGGCGGCGAGTCCTGGGCTTCGGTCACACCCCCGGGTGATCTTCAGGAGGTGGCAGAGGTCGATGCTCTCGCGTTGGCCGAAGAGGTCGGCATGGTGACGCGCGGCGAGTCGTTGGCGCTCGTCTCAAGTGCAGAACTTCAGGATGGAGAGTTCACCGCACAGGCGTGCGTGGATATCGACAATTCTAATGGATGGGCCCATGGTTGTTACTCAAGAAAGACGGGTAACACGTCGCGCTATTGGGGAACATCAAGTGTGGTGAGTGGGTCGGCTAAAGGGATACGCTCGCTGGAGCGGTTGCGGACACGCCACATATACAATAGCACCACTGAGATTCGGCGGTGGCGCCCACAAGAAGACATTAGTGCTGGATCCTGTGGAAGTCGAACGATTGGGCTAAGTTATCAAGGCATCTCATGGAGTCAGAGTTCAACGGTGTGTCCTGCTAAGCTAAGCCCAAGTTTCCATGATAAGGGTAAAGAATTCCGCGTGACCTGGGTAAATCCATGGTATTCCCACACGACCGGCACGCGTCGAACGATGGCTGTAGATGCGGTGTATCGGAAGGGTTCGGTTACTGGATTCAGTTACCGAATTGGCTTTACTTGGGTGTGGTAAGTAGACGCCAGCGCGGTATGGTGGGGCTTTCCCGGCGGGAAGTCCCACCAGTTCATGTGTGCAAGTGATAGGGGAACTCAAAATGAGATATGTCGTCATCGTTGTGCTAGTGGTCCTGGCGGTGGCTGTGCTGGTGCTGGCTGCACGATCCCCGCAGCGGTGGCTGACTATGCTCGCCAGTGCACTGGTAGGTGCTGGCGTGGCGGTGGCGGCTACGTTCTTGCTGCTCGGGGTTGACCCCGTGGGCGGTACCAATTGGGTGCACACCAAGGAGCAGTATGTTCACGCGGTTGATGCTGACGGTTCCGCCGTGTGTTTTGGTGATCGCCCGCCAACAGATGAGCGAGCGAGCGCTGGATGTGCGTTGGTCGCGGTGCGGGATGTAGATGGGCAAGCCCTGACTTTCAACGTGGGGGACCGGATTTTTGCCGGCTGGGTTTCTCCCAAGATCGCCCGTGAAGGGGCGCTGGCCAGCACCTATCTTATCTATGCCGAGCACTTGGACTAAGACCTTCTGGGAGAGTTGGATCAGCCCCGCTGCCCAACTTGTATACGGCCGCTGATGCCGGCTAGCGGTGGGTCAACTGGCGCCGCTTGCGTCTTTAGCCCAGATCTTTCATGGGCTGCGCGCTGATGATCGTTCTGCCTCTTGGTTGAGGTTCTGGGGTGATTTGTCGCGGTGTGGGGCGCATCATCGGAGGCGTGCTCGCCGGCCAGGGCGTCGATCAGCCGAGACACTGTGGGATCCCTTCACCCGAGAGGTGCTCCGTTGACTCTGCAAGCCGCGGGTTAACTTCCGGTGCGGCGTGTTGCCGGTGCACGGCATCGTGGTCTGGTGTGCTGGCGTCCCGCTGGGCCGGCGGATACGGGGATCGCTAGCGGCGCACGCACCAGGTGCTCGGATCGATCGCCGTCGGCTTCGAGAAGTGTGAGCCATAGTTGGCCGTGCGTAGCGGCGTGGAAGCTGGGATCATGGCGGGGCGTTACTAAGCGGGTTGAACACCAGTGGCCGGGGGAGCCAGCCACTCGGATTGACGGGGGAGGAAAAAGGTGGAGCTTCAGGATGAATCGCATGATGCCGGAGCGTCGGCGGTGCCCGAGGTGTTGATCGTCACGGGTATGTCCGGCGCTGGCAAGACCGCCGCTACCGCGGCACTCGACGATCTCGGCTGGTTCGTGGTCGACAACCTCCCGCCCGCGCTGCTCATGGACCTGGTCACCATGGTGAGCAAGGACGAAGCCACCCGCCGGCTCGCGGTGGTGGCCGATGTCCGCGGCGGCGCGTTCTTCGGCGAGCTGCGTGGCGCCCTACAGGCCATGGCCGACCAGGGGGCACGCCCGTCGATCCTGTTCCTCGAGGCCAGCGACGAGGTCCTGGTGCGACGTTTCGAGTCCGCGCGTCGGCCACACCCGTTGCAGGGTGGCGGACGGGTGGTCGAGGCAATCGAACGCGAGCGGGGTGAGCTGGCCACACTTCGGGCCAACGCCGACGTCGTCATCGACACGTCTCTACTGAACATCCACGAGTTGAGCGCCCGGATCCGCACCGCGTTCGCCGGCGAAGAGATCGGGCTGCGCGCGGTGATCGTCTCGTTCGGCTTCAAGTACGGGCTGCCCGTCGACGCCGACCTCGTCGCTGACATGCGCTTCCTGCCCAATCCACATTGGGTGCCGGAGCTTCGCCCCCAAACCGGTCGGGACGCTCAGGTCAGCGAGTACGTACTCAACCAACCTGGCGCCACTGACTTCCTCGACCGATACGGCGACCTGGTCAGCGTCGTGTCGGAAGGTTATCTGCGAGAAGGCAAACGGTTCGTCACCATCGGCATTGGCTGCACCGGCGGCAAACACCGCAGCGTCGCCATGAGCGAGGCGTTGGCGGTTCGGTTGCGTGAGCAAGGCGTGGAGACTCTCGTCGTTCATCGTGACCTTGGCCGGGAATGAGGGGAATCCGACACTGACTATGGATGCGCTGGCTGGCCCCCGGGTGGTGGCCCTCGGCGGTGGGCACGGTCTCGCGGCATCACTATCGGCGCTGCGCCGGATAGCCGGCCGGCTGACCGCGGTGGTGACGGTGGCCGACGACGGCGGCTCAAGCGGTCGGCTGCGCCGTGAGTTAGGTGTGTTGCCGCCCGGCGACCTCCGGATGGCTCTGGCGGCGCTGTGTGGCGACGACGAGTGGGGACGCACCTGGGCCGACGTCTTGCAGCATCGGTTTAGCGGCGGCGACCTTCATCAGCACGCGGCGGGCAACCTGCTGATCGTCGCCCTGTGGGACATGCTGGCTGGCGGCGCGGCCAGTGGGGACGCAGGTGCCACCCGGAGTGCCGACGGCGCTGGCGCCATCGGCGCCACCAGAGGTGCGGAGCCCGTCATCGAAGGTCTGGACTGGGTGGCTCGGCTACTCGGTGCCCAAGGCCGGGTGCTGCCGATGGCACTGGTGCCGATGAACATCGAGGCCCTGGTGGGCAGTCCACGCCGATCGGTCCACGGTGTCCGAGACATCCGCACCATCACCGGTCAACATGCCGTGGCGACCGTCGACGGCGACGTGGTCGCGGTCTGCCTGACTCCGCCGGATCCACCCGCCTGCCCGGAGGCGATTGCTGCCATCGGCGAGGCCGAATGGGTCGTGCTCGGACCTGGCTCGTGGTTCAGCAGCGTCATCCCGCACCTGCTGGTGCCGCAGTTGCGCGACGCGCTGGTGGCGACGCCGGCACTGCGGGCGGTAACGCTCAACCTCACCCCGGAAGGTGGCGAGACCACCAACTTCACCCCGGAGATGCACTTGGAGGTGCTCGGCGCCTATGCCCCCGACCTCCGGATCGACCTGGTGATCGCGGACCGCCGATCGGTGCCGCATGAGCCGGTGTTGCGGCGAGTAGCCGCCGATATGGGGGCCGAGCTAGTGATCGCCGACGTCGCCGCCGCCGACGGTACACCGCGGCACGACCCCGAGTTGTTGGGCTGGGCGTTCGCCCGGACCCTCGGACGTGGCAGGATCGGCCCATGGCGATGACAGCATCGGTAAAGGACGAGTTGGCTCGCCTCGACGTGACCAAGACATGTTGCCGTAAGGCGGAGGTGTCGGCGCTGCTGCGGTTCGCCGGCGGTTTGCATCTCGTCAGTGGCAAGATCGTCATCGAGGCAGAGGTCGATACGGGGGTCGTGGCTCGCCGGCTGCGACGTGATATTGCCGACGTGTTCGGCCACCAGGGCGAATTGGCGACGGTGGCCGCCGGAGGATTACGCAAGGGCACCGGCTACATGGTGCGGGTGGCCCGGGACGGTGAACATCTAGCCCGCCAGACTGGGCTGATCGATGCCAGCGGGCGGCCGGTGCGTGGCTTGCCGCCGCAGGTGGTCAACGGTGCTTCGTGTGACGCCGAGGCCGCGTGGAGGGGTGCGTTTCTGGCCCATGGCTCGCTCACCGAGCCAGGCCGTTCGTCGTCGTTGGAGATCACCTGTCCCGGGCCGGAGGCCGCACTGGCGCTGGTCGGCGCCGCCCGTCGACTGGGTATCCAGGTCAAGGCGCGTGACGTCCGGGGCACGGATCGGGTGGTCGTCCGCGACGGCGAAGCAATCGGCGCGCTCCTGACCCGGATCGGGGCGCACGACAGCGTCTTGGCGTGGGAGGAGCGGCGGATGCGCCGTGAGGTCCGCGCTACGGCCAACCGGCTCGCCAACTTCGACGACGCCAACCTGCGGCGTTCGGCCCGAGCCGCGGTTGCCGCCGGCGCCCGCGTCGAGCGAGCCCTGGACATCCTCGGCGACGACGTACCCGACCACCTCCGTACGGCCGGCCGGCTGCGGCTGGAGCACAAGCAGGCGAGCCTGGAGGAGCTGGGGCAGCTGTCGGATCCGCCGATGACCAAAGACGCCGTGGCGGGCCGGATCCGCCGGCTATTGGCCATGGCCGACCGTAAGGCAACAGACCTGGGTATACCCGGCACCGATGCGAACCTGACGTCGGACATGCTGGCCCCATGAGGCCGCCGTTCGCGGTGATCGTCGCCGCCGTTCTGGTCGTGACCGGATGCAGCGGCGGCGACGATCACCCGGACGACACCCCGGAAAGCCCGCAACCGGGGCCGCGGGTCGATCTCATCCAGCAGCTGTTGGACGACGCCCGGTTCTCCGAGACCGACATCGGTCTCGCCATCGACATCTCTTACCGGCGTGAGTCCGGACTCGAGACGGCCACCTTCGCCTACTGCGACGACACTTCGGATGTGGTGGACGGCGCGCGTACCGCCAGATCGCAGCAATGGTGGAAGAACGAGTTGTGGCCGCACGTGGCCGACGGCGGATACACCGTCGGTGTCGAGGTGGTGCACTACGAACCGGGCGGGGCGCTCGACACGATGTCGGCCTTCGCGGCGGTGCCTGACACTTGCCCCGCCGCCGACTACGCGAGCGGCGCCTCAGCCGTGTTCGCCGCCGCCGAGGCGCCGGCCGGCCTCCCGGAGGGGGCCGCGGCGTTGGACGACAGGTGGACCTATCCGGATGGGAGCCGGGCAAGTGGCTTCATCGTCGCCGTCCCGGTCGGAGACGTGATCGGCTTCCTATACATCCGTGGGCACGAGCCCACCGTCCAGCAACGGGTGGGGGAGTTGGCTCGGCTGCTCGCGACGAAGGTGGCCGCGGCGGACGAGGCTATCGCCTCGCTCGACCCCGTGACGTGACCTGGGCCGCCCTGCTTGGCAGCGCCGTACACCGCGTGGCACCCTGAATCGTACTGCGGTGGTCCGCGTCCGCCCGACCGTCGGGCTCGTGGGAAGCGCGATGCTCATCCGGTGTTTTTCTTGACAACCCGTACCCTTTCGCGGGGCTGGTTCGATTACTCATATGAGGCAGAGTGGCGCTCAAGGGGAGGCTCAGCTGTCGCTCGGTAGTGATTTCGATGATGTGCTCGATGCTGCGCGTTCGGGCGCGCCGTGGGCGTTCGAGCGGATCTATGGTGACCTTGCGCCCGCGGTGGTGGGGTATGCCCGACTACAAGGTTCGGCTGAACCTGATGACCTCAGTAGTGAGGTCTTCATGGGGGTGTTCGCCGGCCTGACGTCGTTCACCGGCTCCGAGCAGCAGTTCCGGTCGTGGGTCTTCACCATCGCCCACCGACGGCTGATCGACGAGCGGCGCCGTATGTCGCGCCGCCCCGCAACCCCGACGGGCGATGTCGACGTGCTCGACCGACCAGGGGGAGACGCCGAGCAGGACGCGTTGAACGCCATGGGCCGGGACCGAGTGCAGGCGCTGTGCGCGGACCTGTCGGATGATCAACGGGAGGTGTTGTTGCTGCGGATCGTCGCCGATCTTTCCATCGAGCGGGTCGCCGGTGTTGTCGGCAAGACCCCTGGAGCGGTGAAAGCGTTGCAGCGCCGCGGCTTAGACACCCTACGAAAAAAACTGTCACGGGAGGGCGTGTCTTTATGAGCCACCGTGACGATGACATAGGTGAGATGACCACTTCCCGCCCGATCGACGACGCTACCGCCGAAGCCATCCTCGGCGGCGAGCCGGTGACGCCGGATCATGCGCCGCTGCGCGAGGTGACGCTCGCCATCCGGCACGAGGCGACGGCGACGGCGCACCCGTCGGCTGAGCTAGCCGAACGGATGGCTCGGGGAGACTTCACCGGAGTACCGGCCGCGCCCTATCCGGTCCGGCGCAGCCTGATCATGCGGGCCCAGTCGCTGCTGGCCGCCATGACCCGGCGGACCCGGCTGGCCACCGGCGTGGTTGTGATGATGATCGGAGCCACCGGTGCCGCGGCCGCTGGGGCGTTACCCGACGCGGTGGGGGATCGCGTGCGTACCGTCGTCGAATCGGTCACGCCGGTCAGCTTCTCCAGTGACGAGCAGGCTGGCGTGGAGGTGGAAGAGGCCGAGGACGACGCGGCACCCGAGAGTCGGCCCCCGGAGGAGGAGAGCCTGAACGTTCGCCCGGATGATCCTGGTGAGCATGGTCGGGATAAGCGTCCGGATGATCCTGGTGAGGACGGTCGGGATAAGCGTCCGGATGATCCAGGTGAGCATGGTCGGGATAAGCGTCCGGATGATCCTGGTGAGGACGGTCGGGATAAGCGTCCGGATGATCCAGGTGAGCATGGTCGGGACAACCG
>NZ_JAAOEN010000039.1 GCF_011320225.1 Phytoactinopolyspora limicola | reverse complement strand
ATGTGCGTCTGGAGGCTGTTGTGGTTTCTCGTAGGACGATTTCGCGTCGGGCGTTGTTGGGGAGTGCGGCTGCGACGTTGCCGGCTGCGGCGTTGATGGTGGATGCTGCTGGTGCGGTTGGTCGGCGGTCGGTTGTGGGTGCTTCTCCGGTTGTTTCCTATGGGGAGGATGCGCTGTTCGTGTCGAGTTTGGGGCATGATCAGCAGGATTCGACTCAGTTTCTTCAGGCTGCTCTTGATTCGACGGCTAGTACGGTGGTGATCGATCAGGTTCCCGGCGGTTGGGTGACCGATCCGTTGTTCCTTAACCGTGGCGACGTGACGATTGTGGTTGAGCCTGGTGTGATGGTGAAGGCGAAGCCGAATTCTTTTCCCGGTAGCAATGATTCGTTGTTGACTGTGCGCGATGCTGGGAATGTTCTGATCTCGGGTTATGGTGCTTCGTTTGCGATGCAGAAGAAGCAGTATACGAGCGGTGAGTGGCGGATGGCGTTGAAGCTGCTCGGTGTTCAGGATGTGACGGTTGAGGGTTTGGTGTTGCGGGACTCTGGGGGTGACGGGGTCTATATTGGCCGGAGTAATCAGTCGGCGTATTGCTCGAATGTGGTGTTGCGTGATTTGGTGTGTGATAACAACCGGCGCAACGCGCTTAGTGTGATCTCGGTTGATGGGCTGGTTGTTGAAGGGTGTCAGTTCTCGCAGACGCAGGGGACGCTTCCGGAGTCGGGTGTGGACTTTGAGCCGAATTTCGCGGATGAGCGTATATCCAATATTACGATGACGGATTGTGTGTTCGAGGGGAATATCACCCGGGGTGTGTCGGTGATCTTGAGTGCGCTGGATCAGACATCGGCGCCGGTATCCGTTCTGATTGACCGGGCTACGGTTTCTCATCACATGGGGGAGTCGCGGCAGCTTCCGAGTGCGGTGTTCATGACCAGTGCCCG
>NZ_JAAOEN010000038.1 GCF_011320225.1 Phytoactinopolyspora limicola | reverse complement strand
TGTCCTGTTTCGGGACATCGCTGACAGTTGATGTCTCGGGACATCGCTGACACCTGAATTGTTGTGGACTGTGTGTTCATGACGGGGAGAGTGGCAGCGATGGATATCAGGATGGCCGCGGCGTTGGCTGGAGCGGTGCCGAACGTGTCGGTGTTCTGTGCTGAGCAGGGCATCAGTCGCCAGACGTTCTACAAATGGCGGCGTCGGTTCGCTGAGCAGGGCGTGGACGGGCTAGCCGAGCGGTCTCGTCGCCCGCTGAGCAGCCCAGCCGCTACGCCGGGCCAGGTCGAGGACGAGATCGTAAAGCTGCGTAAACGGCTGACCGAGGACGGCGAGGACAACGGCCCGGAACAGATCCGTTGGCGGCTGCTACGTGAACAGCCAACCGGTGTGGTGCCCTCGCGCACGACGATCTGGCGAGTCCTGGTCCGCCGTGGGCTGGTCACGCCCGCACCGGCCAAGCGGCCGAAATCATCGCTGCGCCGGTTCGTTTATGCCCGCCCGAACGAGTGCTGGCAGTCGGACTGGACCGCATGGTCGCTCACCGATGGCACCCCCGTAGCGATCGCCGGCACCCTGGACGATCATTCCCGCTACCTGGCCGGACTGGGCTGCGAACCCGGCGATGGCACCGGTCCTGGAGTCTGGGCGGTCATGACCGCAGCGATCAGCGAATGCGGCGTCCCAGCGATGTCGCTGACCGATAACGGCTGGGTCTACTCCGGCTACCGCCGCGGCCAGCAAGTAGCGTTTGAAACGAACCTCCACGCCCTGGGCACCCAGACCATCTGTTCCAGCCCGTACCACCCACAAACCTGCGGAAAGATCGAACGGCTCTGGCAAACACTGAAAAAATGGCTCCGCGCTCAAGACCCGCCCACCACCCTGGACGAACTAGACGCCCTCCTCACAGCCTTCCGTCACCACTACAACCACCACCGACCCCACCGCGCCCTCGCCGGCGCCACCCCCGCAGAAGCCTTCACCGCCACCACAAAAGCCCGACCAGCCCCCACACCTCTACCCGAACCCGTCACCACCACCACCAGCACCGTCACCCCCGGAGGCGCCATCAGCGTCGGCCGCTACACCATCAACGTCGGACGCCGCTGGGCCGGACACACCGTCACCACCATCCGCCACGGCCACCACACCACCATCTTCTCCGGCAACCGACTCGTCCGCGAACTCACCATCAACCCCAACCACCGCTACCAACCCAGCGCCCAACCCCGCTACGACCTACGCGGCCACCGCGAACCCCAACCCACATGACACACTCAAACCGTCAGCGATGTCCCGAGACACACCCGTCAGCGATGTCCCGAGACACCACA
>NZ_JAAOEN010000037.1 GCF_011320225.1 Phytoactinopolyspora limicola | reverse complement strand
CGCCGACCAACCGCACCAGCAGCATCCACCATCAACGCCGCAGCCGGCAACGTCGCAGCCGCACTCCCCAACAACGCCCGACGCGAAATCGTCCTACGAGAAACCACAACAGCCTCCAGACGCACATCAACCGAACAGACCACGAACTAGCTCATAATTTGGCACCTCCACGGTTAGTACGGTTGGTGATCAAAACAGGCCTTCGATCGATCCCTCGATAGTGCCGTTAGTTCAATCGGTGATGGCGATTCTGGCCACACTCTTGGGCAATGCCTCATAGCGGTGCCCAGGCTCAACCGCGACAACGATCTCCCGGAATCTCGGATCGTCCGCTTGGCGCCGCGCGAACGTGCGGATGGGGACGGTCACCCGGGTTGCTCTAGCGGGGATGACCGCAACCCGGCTCAGACCTCCGTAGTCGTATCGTTCTCGGGCCGAGCCGCTGACGTCGTAGGCGATGGCGAGCGGGGTCGAGGCGTCTCCGCCGGCGCGGGTGAAGACCAGCTGCGCGTCGTCGCCACCGGAAACCGACGACGACTGCGCAGTCACCTTGACCTTGGCCCGATTGTCGGCAGCCGCGGTCCGCACGGTCAGGTCGTAGTCGACCGGTGGGTTCTCACCGGTATCAACGTCGACACCGTGGGGGTTGACGACGGTGATGGTGCCGTGGACGTTGGTGAGTGTCGCTGTGCCATCGGGGTCGTATTGAGCCTCTCGGTGGGCACGAAGTAGCAGTGGGGGTTGGTCGGTGACGAAGACGAGGTCGTCGAATATCAGCCCGCCGAATGCCTGCTGCAAACCCGACGAGACCACGATCGGCTCGTAGCTCTGCGCGGCGTTGCCCCAGTTCCAGACGGTGTTGCGGGTGAAGTGCATTTCCACACCGTTGGCGTCGTTGTTGAAGCTACCGATAGCACTCGAGGCTGGTTCGACGTTGAGTAGCGAGTCCCGGACCTCGATCTTGCCCGTCACACCGTTACGGGCACTGGTCATGAACACCGCACTCGGAAGCTGCCGCGACTCCCCCATGTGATGAGAAACCGTAGCCCGGTCAATCAGAACGGATACCGGCGCCGATGTCTGATCCAGCGCACTCAAGATCACCGACACACCCCGGGTGATATTCCCCTCGAACACACAATCCGTCATCGTAATATTGGATATACGCTCATCCGCGAAATTCGGCTCAAAGTCCACACCCGACTCCGGAAGCGTCCCCTGCGTCTGCGAGAACTGACACCCTTCAACAACCAGCCCATCAACCGAGATCACACTAAGCGCGTTGCGCCGGTTGTTATCACACACCAAATCACGCAACACCACATTCGAGCAATACGCCGACTGAT
>NZ_JAAOEN010000036.1 GCF_011320225.1 Phytoactinopolyspora limicola | reverse complement strand
TATGACTTTGACGTATGACGCTGCTGCGTCTTCGGGTTCGCCGTCGGGGCGGCGGTTTCGTGCTTACACGTCGCGGCATTTGGATGAGTTGACGGCGCGGGCGGGGTTGGGTGAGGCGGAGCGGTTGGAGGTTCGGGCGGTGGCGGAGGTGTTGCCGTTCCGGGTGAATGAGTATGTGGTTGATGAGTTGATTGATTGGTCGGCGGCGCCGGATGATCCGTTGTATCGGTTGGTGTTTCCGGCGGCGGATATGTTGCCGGCGGTGGATGTGGCTCGGATTGTGGGGTTGTTGCGGTCGGGGGCGTCGCGTGGTGAGTTGACGGTGGCGGCGAATGAGGTGCGGGCGAAGTTGAATCCGCATCCGGCTGGGCAGATGGTGTTGAATATTCCGAAGGCGGGGGAGGAGCCGTTTAACGGGGTTCAGCATAAGTATGCCGAGACGGTGTTGTTTTTCCCGAAGCAGGGTCAGACGTGTCATGCGTATTGCACGTATTGTTTTCGGTGGGCGCAGTTCGTGGGTGAGCCGGATTTGAAGATGTCGAGTGATGACATTGATCGGTTGGTGGGGTATGTGCGGGGGCATCCTGAGGTGACGAGTGTGTTGATCACGGGTGGGGATCCGATGATCATGGGTGAGGGGTTGTTGAATCGGTATATCGAGCCGTTGTTGGAGATTGAGCATTTAGAGTCGATTCGGATCGGGACGAAGGCGTTGGCGTATTGGCCGCAGCGGTGGGTGTCGGATCCGGATGCTGATGATACGTTGCGGTTGTTTGAGCGGGTGGTGGCGGCGGGGAAGAATTTGGCGTTGATGGCGCATTTTTCGCATCCGCGGGAGATGGCGCCGGAGTTGGGTGTGCGGGCGGCGCGGCGTATTCGGGATACGGGTGCGGTGATTCGGACGCAGGCGCCGTTGATTCGGTCGATTAATGATGATCCGGATGTGTGGGCGACGATGTGGCGGTCGCAGGTGCGGCAGGGCATGGTGCCGTATTACATGTTCGTGGAGCGTGATACGGGGCCGCAGGATTATTTCGCGGTGCCGTTGGCGCGGGCGTATGAGATTTATCGGGATGCGTATCAGCGGGTGTCGGGGTTGGCGCGGACGGTGCGGGGGCCGTCGATGTCGGCCACTCCGGGCAAGGTGTGTGTGGATGGTGTGGCGGAGGTGGCTGGGGAGAAGGTGTTCGTGTTGCACATGATCCAGGCTCGTGATGCTGCTCTGGTGGGTCAGCCGTTCTTCGCTGCTTATGACGAGAACGCGGTCTGGTTGAGCGACCTCAAGCCCGCCCTTGGTGCTACCCGGTTCCCCTTCGACACCTGACCTCGGCTGCCTCCATCTCCCGGGTGATCGTTGCCTGGTTTTGGTCGCTATACAGCCTGTTGCGTTTTACGGGGGCGGCTGGTGGTGAGTGATGTCGTTCGGGAAGGGTGTTCCTGTCTGGGTGGTGGTTGGGGTTGT
>NZ_JAAOEN010000035.1 GCF_011320225.1 Phytoactinopolyspora limicola | reverse complement strand
ACAGCCTGTTGCGTTTTACGGGGGCGGCTGGTGGTGAGTGATGTCGTTCGGGAAGGGTGTTCCTGTCTGGGTGGTGGTTGGGGTTGTGGTGTGGCTAGGTGGTGGCGAGTTGTGGTGTGGTGATGCCGAGGTTGAACAGGTGGAGGAGGTTGGTGACGGCGGCGGCGAAGCAGAGTTCGGATTGAGCGGCTTTCAGGCCGCGTCGGGAGAAGCCTTTGCGTAGGCCGCGGCCGTCTTTGAGCCAGGCGTTGGGGGCTTCGACCTGGGGTGCGCGTTGTTGGTAGAGGGCGCGTCCTTGTTCGGTGGCTAGCCGGTGGTCCATTTTTTGCCGGGGTGTGGCGTGTTCGGGTGGAGGCTGGTCGGTGAGCGTGGGTGGCATGTGATTGGCGATGAGTCGGTCGGGGCCGTGGGCGGTGAGGTTGTCCGGGCTGTTGTAGCCGGAGTCGGCCAGTGCGGTGCCGATGTGTAGGTCGTCGGCGCGTTCGGGCACGCGTTCGGTGAGGATGGCCAGGGTGGACTGCACGCTGGTGATGGTGGGCCAGAACTGGGCGACGTCGTTGGTGTCTTGGGTCAGCCGGGCGTGGGTGATGAACTGATCGGCGCTGGTGGAGGTCTGAGCGTTGTAGCCCTGGATGAACCCGTCCCGGGTGGACATCAGCCGAGATTCGATATCGGTCAAGTTGACCTTGTGACACCCGGTGGTCTCATCGCTGACAGGGGTGGAGCTGGTGGTGGCCGCTGTGGCGATGGCCTGGTCGTAGTCTGCTTGGGCCCGGCGAACCCGGCCTGCTTGCTCGACGGGTTGCGGGTGGCCACCGCGCAGGGTGCGCCCTTCGGCGGCTGCCTTCGCGCGGCGGACCTGCCAGTCATCGATGCAGGCTTGTTGCCGGGCGCGGGCCCGGTCCAGGCGGGCCTTGGCCGCGTCCACCGGATCGACACATTTCGGTGGACGTCCCGGGGCCTGGCCGCCCCACGTGGGTCGGCCAACCTCACGATGTACTCCTCCGCCTTGGCCTGCTCGGCCGCCATCTCGGCCTCATCAGCACGTCGACGCTCGTCCAACTCCTGCAACGCCTGCTGGATGCGGCCGCCCCGGCCGGTGCGATCCCGCAGATCCTGCGGCAGTTCGTCCCCCCGAGTGTGCTCACCGAACAGCGCGTCCTCAGCCTCGTCGTCAGCAGCGGCTTGCCGCAAATGCTCCCGCGCCAGACCCCGCAGATACTTCTCGGAATAGTTACGCCGCTTGGCCGCGTTCGCTTTGATCTTGGTTCCGTCCAACGCCAGCACCCCGAGACGGATCATGCCCAGCTTGGTGGCCAGCACCAACGACTCGGTCAGCAGATCCTCCAACGCCTGTTCATGCGCCGAGCGGAACCGGGCAAGCACCGTGTGATCAGGCACATCCGAGGCGCAGATGATCCGGAAGGCAACATCGGTGGTGCACAACCGCTCGATCTGCCGCGACGAGGTCACCCCATGCGCCATCGCGAACACCCACAACGTCAACAACATGTCCGGGTCATAACCGGCTCGCCCGGTCGAGCCGAGCTTCGCCCGGGCATGAAACGCCGAGGTATCCATCTGATCGACCGCTTCGATCACGAACCACACCACGTGATCATCCGGCAACCAATCCGTCATCGACGGCGGCAACAAAAACGCCTGCTCACGATCCACACGCCGGTACCCCTTCGCCATAACGCCGAACCATGCCAAAGCACCACCCACCAGGCACCACGACACGCCGACCAGCACCAATGCAAAAAGCAACAGGCTG
>NZ_JAAOEN010000034.1 GCF_011320225.1 Phytoactinopolyspora limicola | reverse complement strand
TCCACGTCAGCATCAACATCCGCATCCACGTCAGCATCAACATCCGCATCCACGTCAGCATCAACATCCGCATCCACGTCAGCATCAACATCCGCATCCACGTCAGCATCAACATCCGCATCCACGTCAGCATCAACATCCGCGTCCACGTCAGCATCAACATCGACGTCAGCATCGATGCACTCTTCGGACTCCTCGTCAAGGCTCGAGATGATGCCGCCGGCCGGGGCCTGCGCTTCAACCTCCATCTCGCCGAACGAAAGCTCGACGAAACCAAGCGATTGGCGGCCGACAAGGGGAATATCGACACCAATGTCGACGCTGGCGGACAGTCCGTCTACCCGCGCTTTGACGTGCGTAGACGTTTCGATGTACTCACCAGGCCCCTCGTTGATGCCACCCTGCACGAGGGTGATCTCCACCAGGCCCAGGTCGATCACCGTGTTGAGTCCAGTGTCGAGGTCGAGTTCGGCCTGAACTTCGCCGGTAGCTGGGTCACGGATGATGATGTTGCCGAACGGAGCCTTGTACTCCAGCAGGTCCGTGGTCACCGGGTCAACGCCAGTGGCGACCGCGCGCAGGTACGAACGGTGATCCTCGCCGCCCGCTCCACCAAGCGAGATCTCGATCATTCCGTTCAGGGCGTGTATGCGTGTCCATTCGTACACTGCCCATGCCTCGGCGGCAAACGTCCCCGCACCAGCTGGTTCCGGGTTGTCGATCAGGTTGGTTTGAGCGGCCGTCTGGAACGCGTCAGCGCCGAGGACCACCAGCTCAGAACCAAATCCGGGCAGCGGCAACGGAAGGTCAACCCGCAAGAGATCGACATCTGCCGCATCCGAGGTGGCAAACGAGAGATAGTCATCGATCTCGTAGAGGTCGGGGAAGTGACCCAACGGTCCGATGTCGGCAAAGGTGTCCTTCGCTGACCCCGTACCTTGCATCAGCTGGCTCGTTGACCACCGGGCGTGTGCACCGTGGTTGAAGACACCAAGGTTCCCCAGTGGAGGGATATCCAGCTCGGTGCTGCTCTGAGTAGCTGAGGCGTTGTGTGGCAGCGCCGTCTGCTCTGTGTGGAACAGCGGAATCGGGATTGGCGCACCCAGGATGCTGAGGTCTCCGCGGAGGATATGCGCGTAGCCGTGTGAGTGATCACCCTCGGAGCCATCCGGCAGCACGTCGGAGTACGCCTGCGCATGTGCTTCCGGGAAGCCCAGCTCAGCCCCAAGGAGCGCGGGCCCGAGCGGAGCGCTCGCTAGGGATACCTCAGCCCGAGCGATCGAACTTCGTGCATCGGCCATCCAGTCGCCGTTGAACTCAACACAATCCACCGGGATCGAGTCCCAGTGGTCATCTGCGGAAGCGGTCACCGCGTACATACCCATCGCGCTGATGGTGCAGAGCGCGGCCGCTCCTCCTATGGCCTTGTTCAAGCCACGCGTTTTGCCACGCGTCAGCTTGGCCTCGTCAGATCGCATCTGACTCCTTCCACCGGCACCATCCGTGCCGGTCTCTACGTAATTCTCATTTTTTTGATCGGCGCACGAGATGTCGCCGACGAGAGCTGAGCGCATTGCCCCACTCAACCGGTAAGACCCCCTGGGAGCCGCCGCCATGACGCAAGAATCTAGAAATTTGAACTTGCAGTTGTCACGCCCACAGAATCCTGTTTGATCCAACCAAGAGCCGCAAATGGCCGCCCTTCTTCGCAAGGTTCGCAAACGCGGCGGTTCACGATGAACAGCCGCCATAGGCACACTCCCGACCACCTTGCCGATACCTGACCTGGATGCCAGCATCTTGATCAGGGCGGGCATGACCTCGCCTGATACGAGGGATCCCCGCAACAGTCACAGCCAGGAAACCGCCACATAGCCGGTTAAAAGCTGGCCAGAGAAACCCTCTAAAATGATTTAGACAATCCCTAGACCTATTTCATTACGCTAAATTCTGTAAAACATATGTGATCTATATCACAGTGCTACTACTGGCTTCTCAGCACTCCGTTCGGCAAACTCACAACTGCTTGTCACGCGGATGGTGGGTAGATCATTTCGGAGTGCGGCGGAGCACCCAGCAAATACAGGCATTGGCGCACATCAGGTTCTGCCGCGTCTAAACGGGGGATTCGAGGTAAGCACAGTGGTCAGCATCTCGGGAGTCATTGATAGTCCAACGACATCGCCACCGGCCACCGCAGCCAGCGCCGAGGGGCAGCCACGAGAACGGTCGGCTCGACCCGACGCTGAACTCATCGAACAGGCGCGAGCCGGTGACCGCCAAGCGCTTGCCAGCCTCTGGTGTCGGTACGACCAGGACACCCTGGCGATCGCCAGGCGCATCGTCGGTTCTCCGGTAGACGCCGATGACGTCTACCAAGAGGCCGCGCTACGGTTCTTCACGGTCCTCCTGTCCGGAAACGGTCCCCGGCCAGGAAGTGTGCGCGGCTACGTGCTCACCATTGTCCGGCACGTAGCACTCGACCGGTTGAAGCGGGAGTCCCGTGAGGTCCCTACCGTGTACGAAGAACTCGACGCACCTGTCGCGTCGTCGATTGACGACCCCTCCCGTGTCCTGGCTGTCAACGCGTTCCGCCAGCTGCCGACCCGCTGGCAACATGTCATCGACGCCACCGTCGTGAAGGGTTTGAGCCCACATGAGCTCGCCAGCGCTCTGGAACTGAGCGACAACGGTACGGCTGCGCTGGCACTTCGAGCACGGGAGGGCCTACGACAGGCATACCTGCTCGCCCACGTCCAGCCATCCGTGAACAGCGTTTGCAGCCGCATCATGGTCAAGATGGCACAGAGCCTGAGGGGGCGGGCGGGTAAACGAGCCGCTGAGCTGATTCAACGCCACGTTCGGCTCCATCCGGCTTGTGCCCAGCGCTACGAGGCGATGAGGCAGGCCAACTTCGAGCTCCCCCCACCTCGGTCGATACGTTCACGCCAGCCGGGCTGAGAGCCCGTTCCCCAACCCCGGCGAGAGGCGCGGACGGCCGTCCGCGCTCGGTCCGACGAGGCCGACGAAGGAGTCGCCCCGGGGTTGCGCGGCGACTGAGGAGAACGTCGCCGGTCGGGATGCGGGGCCACCGCAGCTCGTGGGGTTGAGGGAACAGGCTCTCAGGTCCGCCGAGCAGGGCCGGACCTCAGGGCGCGGAGTCATCCTGGCGGGGCGTCGTCGACTACCGCCTCTGGAGTCAACCTCGGCCTGGTGTCTCGGACGAGTTGTCAGGAGCCGATGGACTCCCCGCTGAAGCTTGTTCGCCGAGGGTCCTACGTTCCTCATCCCATACGTCTTCGGCGACCGTCCGCTCAGCAAGCCGGTGCCGGATGGTGGAGACCCGTCTATCCAGCGCCGTCGACGCGGCATCACGACTACGACGCAAGATAAAGATGCTCATGATGCCGGAGCAGAAGACCGCGGCCAGAAGAAGCCAGAAACCCCGGAAGCCGACCAACCACAGCAGCGCCCCGACCACGATCAAGATCAGGGCACGCAGGAACGTGTAGCGGAGGAGAGCCATCGCTCCACAAGTTTACGACTAGCTCGCTGGGGGCCCACGATCACCGTCCAACCCACCAACAACGGGTCGGTACGGTGGTGCCATGACCGACCAGATGCGTTTCGGACTCTTCGTCCCCCAGGGGTGGCGGCACGACCTCGTTGACATCCCAGCCGAGCGGCACTGGGAGACGATGGTCGACATAGCCCGCCGTGTCGACGCCGGCTCCGCCTTCGACTCCCTCTGGGTCTACGACCACTTTCACACCACTCCGGTGCCCAGCGAAGAAGCCACCCACGAGGCATGGACGCTGATGGCCGCCTTCGCCGCCGTCACCAGCCGGGTCCGGCTGGGCCAGATGTGCACGTGTATGGGCTATCGCAACCCCGCGTATCTGGCCAAGGTGGCAGCCACCGCGGACATGGTCTCCGGCGGGCGGATTGAGATGGGGATTGGCGCCGGCTGGTACGAACACGAGTGGCGGGCCTACGGGTATGGCTTCCCCAGCGCCGGCGAGCGGCTGCGCATGTTGGACGAAGGTGTCACCATCATGCGTCAATTGTGGACACACGGCACCGCAACCTTCAGTGGCCAGCACTATGACGTCGATGGCGCCATCTGCCGTCCACTGCCGCTTCAGGAGGCCGGCATCCCGTTGTGGATCGCTGGCGGAGGCGAGAAAGTCACGCTGCGTATCGCCGCCAAACACGCACGTGGTGGCCAGCTGGACGCTGGAAGTTACACCGCCTACACGAACTTCGGGGGCGACATCGCCACATTCGTCCGCAAGTCGGAGATTCTGGCTGAGCATTGCCGCGACCTCGGCACCGACTTCGAGTCCATCACCCGCAGCTCCAGCTTCAACATCATCGTCGGTGAGACGGAAGCCGAGGTCGACGACAAACTGGCCCGCTTCGCCGACCGGCTCAGCCGGTTCCTCCCCAAGGACAAGCTGGACAGCACCGTCGCGCAGCTACGCGACCTCCCGTCCACCGGAACTCCAGAACAGATCGTCGAATACATCCGCGCCCACTACGACGCCGGCATGCGATATGCCATCTGCTACCTGATCGACGCCGCGTATGACCCGGACGGACTCCGGCTCTTGGAACACAACGTGCTCCCCGAGCTGCGGTGACGGCGCTCCCGAGCAACGCGTCGCGGCGCCAACCCCTGGTCGGCGCCTTGGCCAGACTTGCTGGTGAGAGACCGAAACGTCGGCTTATACGCTGTGTCGCAACCGCCAACGTACGCTGAACGCAGGGTGTTGTGTGCGTGCGAGCCCATCTGGCTTAGGCTGGAACGTAGAGATTCACCCAACGAGGAGGTCCCGCAGTGGCCCGCGTATTGCCGGTGGTGGTCGCGCTCATCCTGGCGGTCTATGCGCTGATCGACTGCCTGCAAACCGACTCAACCAGGATTCGTGCGCTCAACAAGCCGATATGGATCATGATCATTCTGCTGGTTCCGGTTGTCGGTCCCATTCTGTGGCTGGCCGCTGCCAAACGCAGACTCCACCCGCGCCCCGCCCGTCCGGTCCAGCCGCAGCGGGCACCGGACGACGACCCAGAGTTCCTACGGCAGCTACGTAACCTCGACGAAGAACACGAACAGCTGCTGAACAGCTGGGAGGCCAACCTCCGGCGTCGTGAAGAGGAACTGCGCAAAGACGACCCGCCGAAGGAAGACCCGAAAGACCCGCCCAAGCGGCCTGATGCCAATCCAGAGGAAGAACTCCGTAAGCGTTCCGACGGTGGTGACGACGACCGCTAGTTGTCCCCCTACCCGGTGATCGTTGTCAGCTTAGTGTCGCTATAGCGACACTAAGCTGACAACGATCACCGGGGGAGCAGCGCTTACAGAATGCTGCTCAGATCAACGATGTCGTCTTCGTCCGGTGCCTCGATGTCCACCGACACATCCCACTCGAAGTCGAGCCCACCAGTCTGGCCCTCCGGCGGGTCGAGCCGGACCGGCAGCGGATCACCGGTCGTGGCGATGTACATCACGCCGCCCTCGGAGCTGACCAACCCGATGGCTGGCTCGCCGTTGACCTCGGTCTCGTCGCCCTTGGTCACCGACCCGACCGGCGTCAGGACCGACTCGGTGAAGTTGTCCAAACCACCGAAATCAGCGAACGAGTCGAAGCTCGTATCTCCCGGCGGGACGAGAACGTAACGGTCCGCCAGCAGCGCGCCCGCGCCAGGGTCGCCGGCCATGGTGGTCCAGGCATCGGCATCCGCCCTCATGTAGAGGTCATCGCCGACACTGAGCAACTCGAAACTTATCCCTTCAGCGCTCAGGGTTCCGGTGGAACTGTCCGCGGTTAGCTCCATGCTGATGCTGAACTCGGATCCTTCGTCGCTCACCGCGCCTTCGACCCGCAACGACTCGGCGGCTTCGGCTGCCTCCTGCGTCTCGGTCAGGATCTCGGCCGCGGACAACCCGGCTATCCCGTTGTCGTCGTCACCACCACACCCGGCCATGGTGACTCCCACCGCCGCGACGAGAACGGCGCACCTCGCGGCGGCGAATGCCCCAGGACGTGCTGCTGTCATGCTGAACTCACACTCCGTATGTCGAAAGAAACAGATGTCCTACCCACATCGAGTGTGAGGGAGGCCGGCCGTCGATGATGCACTATCCACCATGTGTCGCGGAACCGTCACAGGCCGCCGTACGAGTGCAACCCGTCGAAGAAGATGTTGACGCCGAAATAGCTGAAGATCGCGGTCGTCAATCCGATGAGACCAACGATTGACGCCTTGGACCCCTTCCAGCCGGCGGTGGCGCGCGCGTGCAGATAAGCCGCGTACACCAGCCAGGTGATCAGCGCCCACACCTCCTTGGGGTCCCAGTCCCAGTATCGTCCCCACGACACCTCCGCCCAGATGGCTCCAAGGATGAGCGGCCCGATGGTCCAGATGGGGAAGGCGATGGCGTTGAGCCGGTAGGCGAACCGGTCGAGCACGGACGATGCCGGCAACGGCCGGGTGACCCAGCCGGTGCGGCCACGACGCTCGGCCCGTTCAGCGGCGATCTGCAACGCACTCACCGCACCCGCCACGGTGAACAGGGCGAACGCGATCACCGCGCACCCGACATGGACGATCATCCAGTACGAGCGCAGAGCCGGCACCAACGGGCCCGGCGGCACGTACAGGATGGTGACCGCCAAGCCGAGCGTGATGAACGCGACGAGCACCACCCACGCGGCCACGGCCCGTCCGGGTGCCGTACGAGCCATGATCAGGAAAATGACCGACGCTAACAGGGCGGCCGTGATGGAGAACTCATACATGTTCCCCCACGGCATGCGGCTGGTGCCGACCGCCCGCATCGCGACGCCGGCCGCTAGGACAGCGGTGGCCACCACAAGGAACGCGAAGCCCAGGCGGCCCCGCACGTCTGCCTGGTCGGTCAGGTAGCCGGTCAGCTCGGAGTCGGCCCGCCCCGTTGGTGCGGCGGCATCACCCGCGGCCGCGGTTTGCTCACCAGCAGCGGCATCGGAGGAGACCAGCGCCGGGTCCGGGGCCGCTGACCGCTCGGCCAGAGCTAGCTTGAGGCGGTTGCGGGCCCCCGTTTCAGCGGCAAACGCCAGCCAGGAAGCCAAGTACGCCACCAACGCACAGCCGACGACGTACCTACTCCACTCGGCTATGGCATCGAGATCCATCACGTCTTCCTCTCCGACTCGCCATCGTCCAGTCTGGCCCTGAGACCGTCGGTGACCGAGGCGACCTCGTCGTCCAGGTTTCCACCATCGGAACGGTGCAATCCGGCGACGTCGACAACGGTACGCCCATCGGCCCCGCGCGTCGCACGCACCCACACCCGCCTGCGCCGCACGTACAACGACGCCGCCAGCCCGACCACCGCCAGGATCGCTCCGAACAGCGCGATCTCCTTCCCGGAGTTCCGGCTGATCTGGAGGTTGACCCAGGTCACGTAGCCGTCGAAGGTCACGTACCCGGCGTCGTCAGGCAACTCCACCGTCTCGCCCACACCCAGCCTGGCGCGAAACGGCTCTCCGTCAACCTCGAACTGTTCCAGCCCGTCCTGGGTGAGCCGATAGACCGACTGCGCGACGCCATCGTTCAGGCCGAGGTCACCGTGATAGGCGGTGATGAACAGTTCCGGGATTCGCGGCTCGGGGAAGATCGATCGCATCCCCACGTCGTCGATGTACGCCGTCGGCAGGAAGACACCCTCGATACCGAGGTCGGGGCCGGTCCCCACAGGCACCTTGACCACTCCCGTGGAGGTGAAATTGTCGTCCTGCGGCAGGAACGGGACCGGTCCCTCCGCCAACACGTCGCCGGCCGCCGACCGAACCGTGATCGCCGGGGCATAACCGGGGTTGAGGATGTGCACCAAGGTGCCATCCACGTTCAACGGCTCGTTGACCCGGATGGTCCGGGTCTCCGGCTCGGCACCCGGGGCACGCACGAAGTTCACCGTGGCCTCATAGTTGTCGGGCATCCCCAGCTGCGCCCCGGCGTCGAGGAACTCCATGGCGAACCGCTCCACCTCGAGTGAGAAGGGCGGCAGGTCACCGGGATCGAACATCGGGCCGGCCGACAGGTTGTCGTACTGCACCAGGGAATTCGCGAAGCCCGAGCCTTCGGGTACAAGCACCGTGCCTCGATAGCCGAAGAGGCTGCCCAGCGCCACCGCGAGGAGCACCACCACCATCGACAGGTGAAACACCAGGTTGCCGGTCTCACGTATGTGCCCGGCCTCCGCGTCGATGGAGTCCGAGCCCTCCCGCCGCCCGACCCGGAACCGGCGCGCCCGCAGCTCAGCTCGGGCGGCTGCCAAAACCTGCTCGGGATCGCCGTCGACCACAACCGACCGGTAGGCCGGCATCCGGGACAGCCGCCGTGGCGCTCGTGGTGGCCGGGCCCGGGCCGCCTTCCAGTGTTGCCAGGCACGCGGAAGGATACATCCGACGAGCGAGATGAGTAGTGCGATGTAGATGGCGGCGAACCACGGCGCCGAGAACACGTCGAACAAACCCAGACGGTCATACCACTCCGACAGTCCCGGGTTGCGTGCTCGGAAGTCACGCACTAATAGCGGGTCCGCCCTGGACTGAGGGATGATGGAGCCAGGAATAGCGGCGAGCGCCAGCAGGAACAGCAGGATCAACGCGACCCGCATCGAGGTGAACTGTCGCCACGCCCAGCGGGCGAACTCCCCCGCGTTCAGCGCTGGCGGCCGCGGCGGCTCACCGGAGCGACCAGACCGGTCACCGGCCTGCGCTCCCCACGGCTGCTGATCGTGTGGGTAACCACGCTCCGAGACGTGAACCGGATCGATCTCCGGTTGGGCTGGCGCCGCGACGTCGCTACGCTCGGTCATACAACCACCTCGAACCCGGAGATCCATCCCTGCATGCGGGCCATGATCTCGTTCCACGCCCCGGTGGCCAGCAGCACACCGAGGACCACCAGCAGCACACCGCCGAACCGCACCAACACCATCTGATGCCGGCGTAGCCACCCGAACATCCGCAACGATCGGTGATAGGCAAGCGCGGCCAGCAGGAACGGCAGGCCCAAACCGAGCGTGTACATGAACGACAACAACGCCCCCCGGCCGGCGTTCGCCTCGTCGAATGCGAGGAACTGTACGGCGGCCAAGGTCGGCCCCATACAGGGCGTCCACCCGAGGCCGAACACGATTCCGAGCGCCGGCGCACCGGCCAATCCGATGGTGGGGGTCGACGACGCCGTCCACTGCCGAGTGAGCCCAGGCAGCCAGCCGGCGAACATCAACCCCAAGGCGATCGTCACGACCCCCATGATTCGCGTGATGATGTCGGCATGTTCCCGCAACGTGCTGCCGAGCCCCCCGAAGAGCAGCCCGTAGGAGACGAAGACAAGCCCGAAGCCCACGATGAACAGGCTGACGCCCATCACCATGCGGCCCCGTCGCGCCCCCGACAACTCGTCACCGGACAACCCCGTCACGTAGCCGAGGTAACCGGGAACCAATGGCAGCACACACGGCGACAGGAAAGACACCAGCCCGGCCAGCATCGCCACCGGGATCGCCAGCAGGAGCGAACCCGTGAGGACGGTCTCGCCGAAGGTGCTACCCATGGTTCACGGACCAGCTCCGCCTTCGGCGAGGACGTCGGAGATCATGTCGCTCAGGGAGCCGCGCCCGATAGGGCCCAATACCCGCCCGGCCATCCGTCCTTCGCGATCGATGACGAGTGTGCTGGGGATCGCCGCCGGCGGCAGGGTGTCGCGGAACGCGAGCAGGGCCTCGCCGTGCGGGTCGAACACACTAGGGTAGGTAATGCCGAACTCGTCCTCGAAGGATCGAGCGGCGGTCTCGGTCTGACCGTCGCGGGTGTTGACCCCGATGAACCGGACACCCTCGTCGGCGTACTCCTCGTAGACGGCTTGCAGGTCCGGCGCCTCCTTGCGGCACGGCGCACACCACGAACCCCAAACGTTGAGAACGATGACGTCGCCTCTCGCCTCCGTGAGGTCGAAGTCGCCTTCGTCCCGCAACAGCGGTCCGCTGAACTCAGGGGCGGGTTTGCGGTTCTCCGGCGCGTACAGGCTGACGACGCCGTCGCCCTCGATATACCCGATGTTCTCGACGTCGCCGTCACGGGTGACCTGACCGTCGGAGCAGCTCACCAGCACCAAACCGGCGAGTAACGCGGCGACGGACACCGCCGGCCACACCCTGGCTTTCATCACGCCCCCGCGGTGAACGTCTGACCCGAGTCAGGCAGCAGATCGGCCGCCGGCTCGCTGTACGCCACTGACACGACGGCGCCGTCCCGGTACGTGAAGGTGGTCAGGCTGGCCAACGAACATTCCCGTTTGCGGGGATCATGCCAGAGCCGTCGCCCCTCGATAGCCGAGCGAACGGTCCAGATCGGCAGTTGGTGCGAGACGAGTAGCGCCTCCCCACCGTCGGCCAGCGCGCGCGCTCGCTCCATAGCCCGGCGCATCCGGCTGGCCAACTCCGTGTACGGCTCACCCCACGAGGGGCGAAACGGATTACGCAGATGCTTCCAGTGCTGCGGCTTGCGCAGTGAGCCGTCGCCCACGCCGAACGTCAGCCCCTCGAACACGTTGGCGGCCTCAATGAGGTCGTCATCAAGGGTGGGCTGCAACTGGAGCGCCGCGGCGATCGGTTCCCCGGTCTCGACAGCTCGCTCGAGCGGCGAGGTGACCAGCAGGCCGATGTCTCGATCAGCGACCACCTCGGCCACTCGCTCAGCCATCGCCCGGCCCCGGGCGGACAGGTGGTAGCCGGGCAGCCGGCCGTACAGCACACCTCGGGGGTTGTCCACCTCACCGTGCCGTAGCAGGTGGATCTTCGTGGTCCCCCTGGAGGTCGTCATCGCTTCCTTCCCTCGCGCCGATCCTGCCGCCGGCGCCTATACTACGACGTGTCGTTGACAGTCACCGAGGCGCACCGTCTACCGCCCGAGCAGCCGCTTCCGCGCCTGCGGGCAGGGCCGCCGCGATCCGGTCGAGAGCCTGGCTGTCGTGGGCCGTGCTGACGAACCATGCCTCGAAGGCCGACGGCGGCAAGTACACCCCACCGTCGAGCATCGCGTGGAAGAACGCCCCGAACTGAGCGGTGTTAGTGCGCTTCGCGGTCTCGAAGTCGGTGACCGTCTCGGCGGGATCGACGAAGAACACGGTCAACAAGTTCCCGGCGAACTGGACGATATGGGGCACACCCGCAGCTTCCAGGGCCGCACCCACAAGCTGTCCGACGGTCCGGGCTGTGTCGTCGAGCCGCTGGTAAACAGCGTCGTCGTCGGTCAACCGGAGCGTCGTGAGGCCCGCCGTGCTGGCCACCGGATTGCCGGCCAGCGTGCCGGCCTGGTAGACGGGCCCTTCCGGCGCGAGATGGGCCATGATCTCGGCCCGGCCCCCGAACGCCGCCGCCGGAAAACCTCCACCCATAACCTTGCCGAACGTGGTGAGGTCCGCGGCGACACCGTCCAGCCCGAACCATCCGGAGCGCGCCACTCGGAAACCGGTCATCACCTCGTCGAGCACGAGCACGGCGCCATGTGCGTGGGCGGTGTCACGCAGCAAGGCATTAAACCCTTCCCGCGGCGGCACCGCACCCATATTTCCGGCCGCCGCTTCCGCGATGACGCAGGCGATGGCATCGCCGTGTTCGGCGAAGGCAGCCTTGACCGCCTCAATGTTGTTGTAAGGCAGCACGATGGTGTCGGCGACGGTGGGTTCGGTGACACCCGGTGTGCCAGGCAATCCGAACGTGGCGACACCACTGCCGGCCGCAGCCAACAACGGGTCCACGTGACCGTGGTAATGCCCGGCGAACTTCACCACCTTGCTACGCCCGGTGTAACCCCGGGCAAGCCGGACCGCGCTCATGGTCGCTTCAGTGCCGCTGGTGACCAGCCGCACCTGATCGACGCTGGTGCGCGCCACGATCGCCTCAGCCAACTCGACCTCTGGTTCGGTCGACGTGCCGAACGACACACCCCGCGCCACCTGCGCCTGAACCGCCTCGACCACCACCGGGTGGGCGTGGCCCAGAATCATAGGCCCCCAGGAGCCCACGAGATCGACATACTCACGGCCGTCGGCGTCATACAGGTACGCGCCGGCACCTCGCTGGATGAACCGCGGCGTACCGCCCACCGCTCCGAACGCCCGTACCGGCGAGTTCACCCCGCCTGGGGTAACGGACTTGGCACGCTCGAAGAGTTCCGCGCTGCGGGGGACGTCGTTGCTCACCGTGCCATTCTCGCAACCGACCCACGCCCTGCCCGCACACCCCTCCCCGTTGTGCACCTGATCTCCGTTTTGACGCCTGATCGTTCTCGTCAGAGCGATCAGGTGTATGAACAGCGGGTATCGGCGCGGTGTGGTGCATCTGATCGGGTCTCAGAGTGTGGATGCGTGGCGATCAGATGCGCAACCGGGGCTCGTCGGTGCGTTGATGCATCTGATCGTCAAACTCACCGGGCCGACGAGCGGGACGTTGGGCGGACTCCGCCTCTGCACGCTGGTGTCGATTTTGGGGAGGGCGCGGGGGGGTAGGTGCGATGACGCGGATTGGGCACGTGGGGTGGCAGTCTGCATCAATCGCACGAAACCGGACACCATCGCCGATGCCAACGACGCTCCACCGCGCTACGCCGCAACACGTTTTCCAGGCGCGCAGATATCTCTGCACGGTCGAGGCAGCTCGCCTGGAGCAACGTCCCTGCAACGATCGGTGAGTGGAGCTGGTGGTGCTGGCCGGAGATTGCCGGCCGGCGAAAATAGGTGTTGCCGACGCGACATGTGCCGTGTCGACCAAGAGCCGCACTGTGGCGGTAGTGAGCCGGATGATTGCCAGGTCCCAATACGACATCGCACACTTCGCTACCGCCAGATGGCGTAATAGCCTGAATCCGGCGCTTAACACCACCTGGCGGTAGCGAAGTCCGGGACAGGACGACACAGTCTTCACCGCACGGAAAACGTGTCGTCGGGTGGGCGAGCACAAGAGCCTTACTGCGGCATCCGCCCGGGTACAAGGACGCTTACTGTCACCAGGGCGACAGCAAGGAGGCTTACTGCACAGCACCGTGCCGTATGGAAGCTCGTTGCAGCTAGCCGAGGGGTGAGGGTCACCACAATGTGCGGCGAACCCGACGCCCTCAACGACCGCGATGAACGCGGTCGAATCAGTCCGGGAACCAGACGCCGGGTCTGGTTCCCGGCTGCTCCCCACCACCTGACGACGGCGACCCCGCGCTGATGGCGATGCCTGACCACAGACGGTGATCACAGCGGCGGCACGCTCTGGCGATCAGATGCACACCTGGCTACCGCACACGTTGTCCTGTTTCGGGACATCGCTGACAGTTGATGTCTCGGGACATCGCTGACACCTGAATTGTTGTGGACTGTGTGTTCATGACGGGGAGAGTGGCAGCGATGGATATCAGGATGGCCGCGGCGTTGG
>NZ_JAAOEN010000033.1 GCF_011320225.1 Phytoactinopolyspora limicola | reverse complement strand
GCTACCAACCCAGCGCCCAACCCCGCTACGACCTACGCGGCCACCGCGAACCCCAACCCACATGACACACTCAAACCGTCAGCGATGTCCCGAGACACACCCGTCAGCGATGTCCCGAGACACCACAGTTCCGCAAGGCGCTGCCCGCGCATCTGATCATTCCACCCTGGACTGACCAACCGCCGGATCAGCCCAGGCCGAGCAACGCCGGATCAGCCCGCCAGCCGCGCGGAGAGGTTGTTGTCCAACGCGGCCAGGAACTCCTCCGTGGTCTTCCACTCCTGGTCCTTGCCGACCAGCAACGCGAGGTCTTTGGTCATCACGCCGGACTCGACGGTCTTGATGACGACGTCCTCCAGCGTCTGCGCGAACCCGGCGACGTCGGGGGTGTTGTCGAGCTTGCCACGGTGCATCAGACCACGAGTCCAAGCGAAGATCGACGCGATCGGGTTGGTGGACGTGGGCTTACCCTGCTGGTGCTGGCGGTAGTGCCGGGTGACCGTGCCGTGGGCCGCTTCCGCCTCGACGGTCTTCCCGTCCGGCGACATCAGCACAGAGGTCATCAGGCCGAGCGAGCCGAAACCCTGGGCGACGGTGTCGGACTGGACGTCGCCGTCGTAGTTCTTGCATGCCCAGACGTAGCCGCCCTCCCACTTCAACGCGGCGGCCACCATGTCGTCGATCAGCCGGTGCTCATACGTCAGCCCAGCCGCCTCGAAGTCTGCTTTGAACTCGCGCTCGAACACGTCGGCGAAGATGTCCTTGAAGGCACCGTCGTAGGCCTTGAGGATGGTGTTCTTCGTGGACATGTAGACCGGGTAGCCACGCTGCAGGCCGTAGGAGAACGATGCCCGGGCGAAGTCTTCGATGGACTTGTTGAAGTTGTACATGCCCATGACGACGCCGCCGTCCTCAGGCATCTTGACGACCTCGTGCTGGATCGGCTCCGACCCGTCGGCGGGTGTGTAGGTGATGGTGACCGTGCCGGCGCCCTGAACCTTGAAGTTGGTGGCGCGGTACTGGTCGCCGTGCGCGTGCCGGCCGATGATGATCGGCTTGGTCCAGCCGGGGACGAGCCGCGGGATGTTGGAGATGATGATCGGCTCTCGGAAGACCACACCACCGAGGATGTTCCGGATGGTGCCGTTCGGCGACAGCCACATCTTCTTCAGGCCGAACTCCTCGACCCGGGCCTCGTCGGGAGTGATAGTGGCACACTTCACACCGACGCCGTGTTCTTTGATCGCGTTGGCGGCGTCGACCGTGACCTGGTCCTCGGTGGCATCCCGGTGCTGAATGGACAGGTCGTAGTAGCGCAGATCCACGTCCAGGTAAGGGTGGATCAGCCGTTCCTTGATGAACGACCAGATGATTCGGGTCATCTCGTCGCCGTCGAGCTCGACGACGGGGCCGGCTACCTTGATCTTCGCCATGGGTCAACGCTCCTGAAGTCCACTTTTTCTCTCGACGTCAAGATATCAGACTGGGCTGGACCGCCTTCACCGCGGCCACCCGTCGGGTGACCATCCGAGCATGTACTCCACCGCAGCTCGGCGGTGAAACCACACACGTCGGACGGTCACCGAGAGAACGGATCAGATCAGGCCCAGAGCCTTGACCGCGGCCCGCTCTTCTTCCAGCTCCCGCACGGACGCGTCGATACGCTGCCGCGAGAAGTCGTTGATCTCCAGGCCGGACACGATCTCCCAGCGCCCACCCCTCGACACCACCGGGAACGACGACACGAGCCCTTCCGGCACACCGTACGACCCGTCGGAGACGACCCCGGCTGAGGTCCAATCACCCTCGTGAGTGCCCAATACCCAGTCGTGCACGTGATCGATCGCCGCGTTGGCCGCGGACGCAGCCGACGACGCACCCCGCGCCTCGATGATCGCCGCGCCCCGCTTGGCCACGGTGGGAATGAACTCGTCGGCCAGCCACACCTCATCGGCGACGACCTCGGCGGCGTTCTTGCCGCTCACCTCGGCGTGGAAAATGTCCGGGTACTGGGTGGCCGAGTGGTTACCCCAAATGGTCAACTTCTTGATGTCCGCGACGCCGGCTCCGGTCTTCGCGGCCAGCTGCGACAGGGCCCGGTTGTGGTCCAGGCGGGTCATCGCGGTGAACCGATCGGCCGGCACATCGGGCGCGTGCGCCTGCGCGATCAGCGCGTTCGTGTTGGCCGGGTTTCCGACGACGAGAATCCGCACATCGTCTGCGGCACCGGCGTTGATCGCCGCGCCCTGCGGCCCGAAGATGCCACCGTTCGCCTCAAGGAGGTCACCCCGCTCCATACCCTTGGTACGCGGCCGGGCACCCACCAACAGACCGATGTTGGTGCCCTCGAAAGCCACGGTGACGTCGTCGGTGATGTCGATCCCCCGCAGCAGCGGGAACGCGCAGTCGTCCAACTCCATCGCCGTGCCCTCGGCGGCCTTCACGGCCTGCGGGATTTCCAGCAGACGCAGCCGCACCGGCGTATCCGGCCCCAATAGCTGCCCCGACGCGACCCGGAAGAGCAACGCGTAACCGATCTGCCCGGCAGCGCCGGTGACGGTGACGGTGACGGGGGCTTGAGCCATAACGGTTCTCCTTGTATCGCTAGTGACGAATTGTTCGTCCGGTCGACCGTTCAGGTGCTAACGGTGCCCGACAGGATGACGCTCGGCACCCCGCGGCGGAAGCACAGACGTCGTGGCCTCGACATGCCCGGGACCAGATTCCACGAGACACCCCTTAGCTCGGCGGCGGGACGATAAGCGCGGCAATGAGCGTACCCCCGCCCAACAACGCCAGCGTCAACACGTCCAACAGCCGGGAGCGCACTTGCAACAGACCGGCCCGTTCACTCGGCACCACCATCCGCAAGAACGCCGCGATGCAGACACCGCCAGCGATGATCACCGTGCCCCGCTTGAAGTGGTCATTCGCGACCACGATGATCCCGCCGATAACGACGCCCAACGCGATCAGGAACGGCCACTGCCGGAACACCGCCTGGAACCAGCTGGCCGGCGTCAGCCTACGCTCTGCCGCTACCGCCCACCGGCTGCGCTTACGGGGCGTCGCGTCGCTCACGGTCACCGTTCGGCGATGTCGGCCCAGCGGCGACCGGTCGGACCGGTGTACTCGCTGCCAGGTCGGATCAGCCGGTTGTCCTCGTGCTGTTCGATCACATGCGCGGTCCAGCCGCTCATCCGAGAGATGGCGAAGACCGGAGTGAACAGATCGGTGGGGATCCCCAGCGCGTGGTACACGCTGGCAGCGTAGAAGTCGACATTCGGGTACAGGCCCTTGGTGTCGAAGACCGTCTGCTCCATGCGCCTGGAGAACTCGTAGTAGCGGCTGTTGCCGCTCAACTCCCCCAGCTCTTCGCTCATCTTGCGTAGATGCGTGGCCCGCGGATCCTCCGTTTTGTAGACCCGGTGGCCGAACCCCATGAGCTTGCGCCCAGCGGACAACTCCTCGCGGACGAATCCGTCCACCGCATCGACGTCTCCCTCGATCGACGTCAGGGTGTTCATGACGGCCTCGTTCGCGCCTCCGTGCAACGGGCCACGCAGTGCCCCCATAGCGCCGGTGATGGCGGAATGCATGTCCGACAAAGTGGCCGCGATGACCCGCGCGGTGAAGGTGGAGGCGTTCATGGTGTGGTCGGCGTGCAAAACCAGACAGGTGTCGAACAGGTCTTGCGCGCGGTCGGATGGGTATCGACCGGTGATCTGCCACAGGAAATTGCCCGCGATACCGAGGTCCGGATCACTCTCCACCGGGGCCCGGCCGGTACGAGCGGCCTCATAGCGGGCGACAAGAATCGGCATCTGCGCCACCAGCCGCGTGGCCTTGCGCCGATCGGCCTCGACCGACGAATCTCCCGCATCCGGATCATCAACCGACAACGACGACACCAGCGTCCGCAACGCCTCCATCGGTGTCGCGGCACGCACCACGTGCGGCAGCAACGCCTCCGTCGTCGCACCGATCTGGCGAGCAGCCGTCAGCTCGTCCTCAAGGTCGTCCAACCCCTGTTGCGTGGGCAGATCGCCACGCTGCAGCAGGTGCACACACTCCTCGAACGAGATGCGGCCAGCGATGTCATGGATGTCATATCCCCGGTAAAAGAGACGGCCACTCTCACCGTCGATATCCGAGATCGACGTGGTGGCTGCTACGACGTCGGCGAGGCCGCGCGAAGACTTTTCGGCCATAGGGGTCCGGACCTCCTCGTCTCTGGAGACGCCACCCTACCCAACAGTAGGCATGGACATATAGGCCGCCCTAACTATGACACTCAACGCAGCCGTCCACACCCACCAGCCGCCACTACACTCGCTGACCCTCAGCACCCCCGGTCGCACTCCTCACCTCACTCCCTCCGCGGCACACCTCGCACGCTCGGCGCACCACTACACTCGCTCAGCTCGTCGCCGCTCAGCACCCCCGGTCGCACTCCTCACCTCACTCCCTCCGCGGCACACCTCGCACGCTCGGCGCACCACTACACTCGCTCAGCTCGTCGCCGCTCAGCACCCCCGGTCGCACTCCTCACCTCACTCCCTCCGCGGCACACCTCGCACGCTCGGCGCACCACTACACTCGCTCAGCTCGTCGCCGCTCAGCACCCCCGGTCGCACTCCTCACCTCACTCCCTCCGCGGCACACCTCGCACGCTCGGCGCACCACTACACTCGCTCAGCTCGTCGCCGCTCAGCGAGCTCGACGACATTCGCCAACAACATCGCCCGCGTCATCGGACCGACACCGCCGGGGTTCGGCGAAATCCACTCGGCCACGTCGTACACATCCGGCGCGACGTCACCAGCGATGCGAGACTTGCCGGTTTCCGGATCGGTGACCCGGCTCACCCCAACGTCGAGTACTACCGCCCCCGGCTTCACCACGTCCGCGGTGACGATGCCCGGCACGCCGGCCGCAGCCACGACGACGTCGGCACGACGCAGGTGCGCAGCAACATCGGCCGTCCCGGTGTGGGTGAGCGTGGCCGTCGCGTTGAGGGCCCGTCGGGTCAGCAGCAACGGCAGGGACCGCCCCACCGTCACCCCTCGGCCGACGACCACCACGTCCTTGCCGGCCAGGGTTATCCCGTGCCTGGACATCAGCTCGACGATGCCCCGGGGAGTACACGGCAGCGGCGAGGTCAGCTCGGAGTTCACCCCCAGCACAAGCCTGCCGAGGTTGGTCGGGTGCAGGCCGTCGGCGTCCTTGTCCGGGTCGATCCGCTCCAGTACGGCGTCGGTGTCGATGTGGGCCGGCAGCGGAAGCTGAACGATGTAGCCGGTGCACTCCGGATCCGCATTGAGCTCATCGATGACCGCCTCCAACTCGGCTTGAGTGATGGACTCCGGAAGGTCGCGCCTGATGGAGGTGATGCCCACCTCGGCGCAGTCTCGATGTTTACCGTCGACATACCACCGCGAGCCCGGGTCGTCGCCGACGAGCACCGTGCCAAGCCCGGGCGTCAGACCCGCCGCCGCCAGCGCCTCTACCCGTATCCGCAACTCGTCCTTGATGGCTGCCGCGGTCGCCTTGCCGTCCAGAGTTTTCGCGCTCATAAGTCCTCCGTCGTGCCCAAAAAGCCTTCCCATGATCATGAACACTTTGCCGTGCTATGACCCGGCAAAGTGTTCATGATCATGGGTATTAGTGAAAGAAGTGGCGGGAGCCCGTCAAGTACATCGTGATTCCGGCCTCGCGTGCGGTCTCCACCACCGCGTCGTCGCGCACGGAGCCTCCTGGCTGCACCACCGCACGCACGCCCCCGCGGATCAACACCTCAAGCCCGTCGGGGAACGGGAAGAACGCGTCGGACGCCGCCACCGCACCGGCCGCCCGGTTGCCCGCACGGGTCACCGCCAGACCGGCGGCATCCACCCGGTTCACCTGCCCCATGCCGACCCCCACCGCGGCGCCGCCCGACGCCAGCAGGATGGCATTCGACTTCACCGACCGCACCGCACGCCAGGCGAATGCCAGGTCCGCGCGCGTATCGTCGTCGGCGGAATCACCGGCGACCAGAGTCCACCCGGACGGGTCGTCGCCGGCCGCGTCGAGGCGGTCGATCTGCTGCATCAGCACGCCTCCGGCGATGGCCCTCGTCTCCACCCGGCGACCGCTTCCCGGCTCGGCACGTAGCAGTCGGATGTTCTTCTTCTGGGTAAGGATCTTCAGCGCCTCGTCGTCGAAGCCGGGCGCGATGACCACCTCGGTGAACACATCGGCGATCTGCTCGGCTGCCGCGGCGGACAGTGCCCGGTTGACGGCGATGACCCCGCCGAACGCGGACACCGGGTCGGTGGCGTGGGCCTTGCGGTGCGCCTCCGCTATGTCGGCGCCTATCGCGACGCCACAGGGGTTGGCGTGTTTGATGATGGCCACGGCCGGCTCGGTGAAGTCGTGGGCCGCCCGCCACGCGGCGTCGGAATCGACGTAGTTGTTGTAGGACATCTCTTTGCCGTGAAGCTGCTCGGCACCGGCCAGCCCGGCTTCACCGTGCCCAGCTCGATACAAGGCGGCGCTCTGGTGGGGATTCTCGCCATAACGGAGCACGGCGGCGCGATCCCAAGTACCACCGATCCAGGCGGGGAAACCGGTGTCGCCGGACGAGTCGGTCAGCACGCTGCCCATCCACGAGGCTACGTGGACGTCGTAGGTGGCCGTGTGGACGAAGGCGTCGGCGGCTAACCGCTGGCGCTGGGCCAGGGTGAATCCACCTGCGCGCACGCTGTCCAACACGTCGCCATAACGTGCCGGGTCGACAACCACCGCCACGTTGGCATGGTTCTTCGCCGCCGCCCGGACCATGGACGGCCCGCCGATGTCGATCTGCTCGATGACCTCGTCCGGCGCTGCCCCCGAGGCGACTGTCTGGGCGAACGGGTACAGGTTGCAGATCACCAGGGTGAAGGGTTCGACGTCGAGATCGGCTAGTTGATCACGGTGGGCTGGTAGCCGCAGGTCGGCCAGCAGGCCAGCGTGCACCCGTGGATGCAGCGTCTTCACCCGGCCGTCGAGGCACTCGGGGAACCCGGTGAGATCCTCGACTCGGGTGACGGGAACACCGGCGTCGGCGATCCGTGCCGCCGTCGACCCGGTCGAGACGATGGCAACTCCGGCCTCGGCTAACCCACGGGCCAGCTCGTCCAGTCCGGACTTGTCGTAAACACTAATCAATGCCCGGGTGACCGGGAGCCGATCCGCGTGGGCAGCGGTGTTGGCGGACTCGGTGGCGCTCATACGTCTCCTCAGCGAGCAGGGTTCAACCACTCGACTCGGGCCCAGGCGTCCGACCCGAAGTCTGCTGCTGGTGTTGCCGCTCCCCGGTGGTGATCCACCCAGCGCCAGTTGCGACGCTGCCCACCCTAACAGCCCCTCCCCATGATCATTGGCTGTTGACTACCGGATCCGGTAGTCAACAGCCAATGATCATGGGGAGGGAGGGGTAGTGTCAGGGGACGGTGACGCGTCGGCCGGACAATGTCCACCCGTGCCTGGCCAGCCGACCCACCTGCTCGACGAGTTGGCCGCGCTCCGCCGCCTTGATCCGTTCGGTCAGGGTGTCGACGTCGTCGTCATCCAGAACTGGCACCGCCACCTGGGCCAGAATCGGGCCTGTGTCCAGGCCGGCATCGGCAAAAAACAGGGTGGCACCGGTGAGTTTGACACCGTGGGCCAGAGCGTCGCGCGGGCCATGCATACCCGGAAAGGCCGGCAGCAGGGTGTTGTGGGTGTTGATGTAACGGCCTCCGAACCGGGCCAGAAAGGTCTCCCCGACCAGTTTCAGGAAACCGGCAGAGATGACGAGGTCCGGCTCGTACCCGGCAACCCGATCGGTCAGCACCCGATCCCATTGTGCGCGGTCAGGATGATCTTTGACGCGTTCAACGAAGGTCGGCACACCGGCGTCGGCCGCGATCTCCAGACCTCGGATACCTTCCCGGTCAGCGCCAACGGCGGCCACAACGGCGCCATAACTTGGGTCGGCGCATGCCTTGATCAGCGCGGCGAGGTTGCTCCCGGCGCCGGAAAGAAGAACGACGAGGCGGCAGGGCCTCCCGGCAGGTGGTGAGAAACGCACGCAGCTCTCCTCAGCTCAGCGTCAGATCGGCGCCCGCGTCCGGGCCGGCACTTCGAGCCTATCTCGCCGCGCCATCCGGGGCTTCGGCCGAGCCTGACCCGGCCTGGCTCCGACTTCGGCTCCACTCCAGCACCGCGACGGTGATCATCGCTGGAATACCAACAGCGAGGAATGTCATGGCGGCCACCTCCCACGGCACCGGGCCGATCACCGACAGCCGCACCGCTCCGGCGGATCCACCGGAAAGCAACGCTAGGACGGACATAGCTAACGCAGCGGCAGCGCCGGCCCCTCCGGCAGCAAGGACAAGAGTGGCCGGTGGCTCGTTCTGGGATGCGAGCCTGCGATGAACTACCAGCCCGGCGAGTACCCCTGCCAGGACCGGCCCGGCTAAGACCGCCCAGACCAGCGTTCCTGGCGGCTGGGCCGGCAACGCTCCCAGCACCGGCAACGCCGGCACCATCCCCAGTTCGACCCCACCGGGTGCCACGACGGTATCGACACCGACGACGAACCCCGGTCCCAGGGAGAAACTTGCTGCCCAGATCACCGCATTGGGGATGACGGCGGCCCCGCCGAGAGCCAGCACCGAGTTTCCGACCGCCCCAGCTTCTAACGCTTCGGCAAGCACACCGATCTGGCTGGAGTTGACCACGAGCGCCAGGGTGAGTAGGGCCGCTCCCACAACCACCAGCGCGGCCACCGCGACTCCGGCAGCAGCGAGCGCGGCCCGTACTTCCGGGGCGATCCGGACCAGCCAGACCTCGTCGAATCCAGTCTCATGGAGCACGCCCAGAGCGCAACCTACCGCGGCCCAGCACGCCGCCCAGGCCACAGCAGGTAGCGGTGCGACCGAGACATCATCCGCCGATGCCACGACGGCGAGCAGACCGGCGCCGACCGTGTACACAGCCACCGCCGGCGCGACCACCAGTACTACCCCCCTCGGGGTAGCGGTACCGGCCTGGTGCGCGGCCCAGCGGCCGGATCTGTACATCAACAGGACAAACACGATGGTCAGCCCCAAGGGCGCCAGCTCGAACCCGGTTCCATCAACCACCAGCTCGACACGATGGCTCAGCAGCCACAACCGGGCACCAAACCGCAACGGGTCACCGAGCGAGCCGTCCGCGCCATCGGCCATCCAGACAGACACGGCTGGCAACGCGCACATCGCCAACGTGGCGATCAGCACCCAGCCCGACGCGAGTACCGCGGCGAACCACGGCACCCGGGACCCCCATGCGGGTTCCTCACGGCGCAGCAACGGTCGGGTGAGCAGGTCGGGCACGTTCTCATCGTCGCTGCTTCGGGCCGGAAGGTCAGCTTCCCACGCCGACGCCACCGTCATCTCTGCAGCTTCCCGCCGCAACCCGCCGTCCTTGCCGCGAAGGTCCATCCACCTGCTGTTCTCGTCGCACAACGCGGCCGTACGCTGCGATGTAACGTGAGGATGACATCAATTGGAGCGGCCGGACACGAAAGGGCACAAAGGTTGGGTGACGAGTACTCGGTCCGGGTCTTCCGGGCCGTTGGTTATCTCACCAGCGGTGCCCTGGTCGCGTTGGTTTCCCCGGCCGTGCTGGTGGCGGGGGTCGTTTCCCGCGTCACCGGCGGATCAGGTAGCGGTTCCTCCGGGTCGGGCAGCCGCCTCATCAATGCGGTCACCTCCTGGGAACGTCGACGCGCCGGCCTCGTCCTGCGCATGCTCATACCCCACTCCACCGTGCCCACAGCGTCGGTCATGCTCTGGGCCGGTATGCAGATGGTTGTCGCGCTTCCGATATCGCTGGCATCGGCCTATCTGGTGATCGGCGGAGTCAATGCCTTGGCGTTCCCAGTGTGGTGGCCGCTGACCGGTGGCGGGCCAGTCAGCCCACTACCGATGATCACCGTCACCGAATGGTCGACGGCGGTCCTCGTGCCACTTATCGGTATCGCGTACGCACTACTGCTCTACCTGCTCGCCCCCGCAGCCGCCCGCCACCTGGCTCGGCTGTCGGTGCGGTTTCTGGCGGCGGCCGGCCACAACGGGCCGCGCGCGGCAACCGCCTCGCCGAGCGAAAATCGTGACGGTCTCGTCCTCGCGCAAAGCGCGGAACTACGCCGAATCGAGCGTGCGCTACACGACGGAGTCCAGGCCCGACTGGTCAACGTGAACTTGAGGCTCGGCATGCTCGCCGGCTCACCGCCAACCGCGGACACCGACCACGGCCGGGGCAGCCAGCTTCGCGAGCTCCAAAACCAGCTGAAAGACGCCATGTTCGAGTTGCGCTCGATCATTAGCAGCGTTCACCCGCCTATCCTGACCGATCGTGGCCTGGAAGGTGCCCTACGGTCCGTGGTCAGCAATAGTGCGGTTCCGTGCACGCTGACCCTGAACAACCTGGGGGATCTGCCCGTGGCGATCCAGGTAGCGGCGTACTTCACCGTGGCCGAGGCCGTCAGCAACGCGGCGAAACACAGCCAAGCCGAGAAGCTCACGGTCACGATCAGCCGAGATCCAGAGTGGTTAACGCTGACGATCAGCGACGACGGAGTCGGTGGTGCGCGCATCCCGCAGGCCGGGCCAGACCACCGGCTGCCCGGCGTCTCGCCCTGGTCAGCGGAGACCGGGCTGTTGGGATTAAACGGGCGCATAACAAACCTGGGCGGACGGCTGTTCATCCGTTCGCCGGCCGGCGGGCCAACTCACCTCCGGGTGGTGTTACCGTGCGGGTCCTGATCGTGGAGGACGAGCCTCTGCTCCGCGAGGGTCTGCGTCTGCTGTTCGAATCGCATGGGCATCAGGTGGCCGGGGCCATGGCTGAGGCTTCGCGGCTGGATTCCGCGCTCAGCTGCGGCGATGTCGACGTACTCGTGATCGACGTGCGACTGCCACCTGGATACCGGGATGAGGGTCTGCGAGCCGCGATCAACACCCGCCGCGATCATCCCGAGGTAGGTATCGTGGCGCTGTCGTCGTATGTCGAAGTGAACTATGCGTCGGAGCTTCTCGCTGACCCGCGTGGTGGTCTCGGATACCTGCTCGAAGACCGCATTGGCGACGTCGCGTCGTTCATGACGTCGGTTTCCCGCGTCGCCGATGGTGCCACGATCATCGATCCCGAGGTCATCTCCACGCTCTTCGAGCAACGTCGTAATCCTCTCGCCGCGCTGTCGGCACGGGAACGCGACGTGCTCGCGTTAATGGCAGAAGGTCTGACCAACCACGAAATCGCCGAACGACTCGACATCTCCGACAGCGCCGTGGCCAAACACGTGGGTAAGGTATTTCGCGACCTCGGGCTGGCCGACGACGACACCGGAAATCGCCGGGTGCGGGCAGTTCTCGCGCTGCTATCGCACCGGCACCCGCGTTCGCCCTACCCTCCAGTGTCCCGATAAGAGTTCGCGCGGGGTTCCGAACCGGACCTGCCGGGCACCGTCGGCGCCCCCCGGGGGTGCAAAAATGTGCACCCGCGGAACGGGCGACAGCTCCAGTGAAACGCCGGTTTCCGCTCACTAGCGTCGGCTGCATGACAACAAACGAACCCGGATGGCAGCCCTCCGGACAACGCCGTATCTGGCCCTGGCTTCTGCTACTCGTGGTCGTGATCGGTGTGGCCATCAACGTCGCCCTGACCGTATGACCATCGAGCCTCACGTGACTGCCCAATCAGTGGCGGGCGTCCCGGCCACGGTCCAGCTCAGCGGGGTAACGCGGCAGTACCGGCGCGGTCGCAAGACTGTCGACATCCTGCGCGGAATCGATCTCGCTATTCCGGCCGGGTCATTCGTCGCGATCATGGGACCGTCCGGCGCCGGTAAGAGCACCTTGTTGAACTGCATGTCCGGCATCGACCTACCCACATCGGGGACAGTACGGGTAGGCACCACCGTGCTCACCGAACTGACCGAGACCGAACGTACGCTGTTCCGGCGGGACCGGCTGGGCTTCGTCTTCCAGTCCTGCAACCTGCTGGATGGGCTTACCGTCCAGCAGAACATCGAGTTACCGGTCCGGGTCGCTGGCCGTCCCGTCGACCACGCTTGGCTGGGTCACCTCTGTGAACGTATGGGGATCATCGAGCTCCTGCCGCACCGGCCACAGACGCTGTCCGGTGGTCAGCAGCAGAGGGTGGCCATAGCGCGAGCGTTGATATCGCGGCCCGAACTCGTCGTCGGAGATGAGCCGACGGGCGCATTGGACAGTGCGACGGCCACCCGGATTCTCCGGTTGCTGGCCACGGTCGCCGACGACATGGGGCAGACCGTAGTGTTCGTCACCCACGATCCCCGAGCTGCTTCGTTCGCTCACAACGTCCTGTTTATGGCCGATGGCCAGCTCGTCGACCAGCTCACCGCGCCGTCCGCAGAAACGGTCGCCACCCGTATGGCCCGGCTCGGAGAGGACATCTAGCCGATGCGCCTAGCATTCACGGCACTCCGCCAGGCGGGCGGATCGGCTGCGGTCTTCGCGTGCCTGCTATCCGCCGCCGCACTGTTCGTCGTGTGTGGAACCATCCTGGAAAGTGGCGTCTCGTCGCCGGTTGAACCGCGACGATACGGCGCCGCGGATGTCGTGGTCGGCGGCGCCACCCATGTTCAACTCCACACCGGCGACGCGTCGAAGCGGGCCGCCCTGGCGCAGCCCGCTCCATTAAGCAAGCAGGTCGCCGAAGATGTTCACCGGCGAGCCGCCGAGACCGGTGTCAAAGCAATCCCCGACCATGCTTCGCCAGCCGTTCTCCTGATCGGTGATCGCCACGACGTGACCGTGCACAACTGGTCCGCCACCCATCTGGGCGACCGGATGATCACCGACGGGTCAGCACCTGGTCCAGGGGAAATGGCGCTCGACGACCTCGCCGCTGATGCTACCGGCGCGGTTACCGGCGACATCGTGCCGGTGCGCACAGCACACGGCGTGCAGACACTGCGCGTATCCGGCATCATCTCCTACGGCCCCACAGCGGCATCGATGACACCGGCGGCGTATCTACCGGACGACGCCGCGGCCAGGCTCACCGACCGTGGCGATGGCCCAGTGGCCACCGCGATCGGGCTCGTTGCCGACAACACCGTCAACGCCGATGCACTCGCCGCCGACATTCACGAATCAATTGGCGACGAGGCTCTGGCCAGGGTGACCTCGGGCGCGGGCCGAGCACAAGTGGAGTTCCCAACGGTGGCCCAGGCCCGCACGGACCTGCAGTCGCTCGGCGGGTCCCTCCTCGGCATCGTCGTCATCGTCACGATCGTTGTGATCGGCGCGGCCATGACCACAACCGCGCACCGCCGTCGCCACACCCTGTCGCTCCTGCGTACCATCGCGCTCACCCCTCGAGACCTGCTTGTCGCCGTCGCCGCCGACACCTTGTTCATCTCCGCCATCGCTGCGGCAATCGGCGTCTTCTTCGGCGCCCTTGTGGTCCGCGGGTTCGGTGGCCTCCTTGCCTTCATCGGGGTTCTGCCGCCGGGCTACACATTGAGTAGCGGCCCGATTACCCTCGCGGGTTCGGGTCTGCTGACCATCACCCTGGCTCAGGTGATCGCGTGGGCGGTGCATCGCCGGATCGCCCAAGGCGCGCCGGGAGCAGCGGATCTCAGCACGTCAGCGTCATTCACGCTCAGCCGCCCCGCAGCCGTGGCCGGTGCCGTCCTAACGGCCGTAGGCGGTGCCGCCAGCGTCCTGCCACTCGTCTGGTCCGGTATCGCTGCCGTAGCGATCGCAGGGGGTGGGGGCCTCCTGCTGGCTTTCGGGAGCGGGATCCTGTCGCGACCGGTGGTCGCCGCGGTAATCCGCCGCATCGGCCGCCTTCGGCTGCGCCGACGTGGAAGCAGTCGGTGTCCGGAAACCTGGTTGAGCGGGGCCACGATGTACGAGAGCGCTCCGAGGCTGGCCGCTGCGGCCGCACCGCTGATCCTCGCTACTGCTCTCGCACTAGTACAAGTCGCGATACCCGCCACGCTGGCAAGTGGCAACAAACGCGCTGCTGAGCAGAGCGTCACCGCCAGCCACGCCGTGACCTCGGCGGCCGGCCTACCGTCGGTGAACCCGCCCGCCGACACATTGATGGTTACTCGGCAGCACATCCTGGGTTGGACGACGGTACTGGACAGTATCGAGCAGTTCGACCTGACCGCCTACGGATTTGCCGGACCGGTCTCATCCGCTCTCGACATCTCCGCAACCCACGGCAACTGGGAGCCGGACACGCCGCTCGGCGCGGACGAAGCCGTCGGCAGCGAGTTCACCGCGGCTACCCTCGGCGCCACCGTTGGTGAGTCTGTCGACATCGTGCTCGCCGACGGGACACTGGCCGCGCCCACGGTCGTGGCCACCGTAGACAACAGGAATGCGGTAGGTGACATCTTCCTCAGCTACGACCTACTCGGCGCCCACCGAGCCGGTGGCAGCCCTGGCGCCCAGGCCGCGGACTTCGCGCTCACCAGCGCCATCGCGGATCTCGATGACGATCTCACCGTCCGGCCGGCTGCGGCCGCCTTCAGCGGTGGGAGTAGTCCGGCGCGAGCGGTGATCACCAGTGTCCTGCCGCTCATCGCGTTATTCGTCTATATCGCCATCTCCGCAGGCAACACACTGGCTCAGTCGACCTTCAGCCGGGCAACCGAAATCCGGACCATGCACGTCATTGGCGTCAGCCGCGATCAGCTACGCAGCGTCATCAACGCCGAGACAACAATCTTCGCCGGCATCACCGCGGCGCTGGGCATCTTGGTGGCCCTGCCTTGCCTGACGACGATCTCGCTCTCGGTGACCGGACAACCGATTCCGGCTGTGCCGCTGTGGTTCTACGCAGTGCTGATCGCCAGCGTCGGCGGTTTGGCCATGTTGTCGATCACCATCCCGGGACGAATCATGATTAGCCGGAACGCCGCAACAGGCCGACGATAAATGGTGTGCGGTTACGGATTCGGCGGAGGACTGCCGATCCCGGACCCGGACGGCCGCCGCACATGCGTGCTGACCAGTGCACCAAGTCCGAGCGGTGGCGAACGTCGCGCTGAGGACAGGCACCTCTGGGATGCGGCTCCCTCACACTCGTGGTCGAACGTCGGTGGTGCCCACGAGGATGCGTGAGCGACGTCCGGGCCAGCAACCACTCCACTGAGCAAGCAGTCACTACATACGGTCTAAGTGGCTAGGCACCTCGCAGTTCCCGAGCACGGCGATGGTAGTCGACAGGAGTGTTGTCCAAAACCCGGTCGAGGACGATGCGGAAGAACCTGGCCGGGTCGAGGTCAGAGGTCACCAGGTCATGACGGAGTTTGACGCGCGGCAGGTCGAGAAGTTGCTGCTCAACCTCGTCGAACGGCAGTGATGGCTCTGGTTCGGCATCCGTGATAGCTGGCTCGTCGGCCGGCGCATCGTCTCCCGGATCAGGCCCGCTGAGGTCCCCGCCGTACTGCGGCACGATCAACGCCACGGCGTGATAAGCGTCGTCTTCGCGGCCGAGCTTGGTCAGCAGGTCTACAAGCCAGGCGGCCTTGTCAGGCGACTGGTCCCAACAGGTCGACCGGAGCCCGTAGACGAATCCGCAGGCCGCCTGCGGGTAACGGAGTCGGAGATTCTTTGCGTCGCCGTAGGACTCCTCCACTCGGTTCGCGGCGTTGTTGCCGAAGGACGAGTCCATACGCTTGGTGGAAATCATGATCTCGGGCCCGGTCGACCAATGGCTCATGATGACGTCCACCTGTTTGACGTAGTTCTTGCCAAGCAGCTTGGCACTCGCGCCAACCGTGCCTTTGAAGCTGCCGCCGTTCCTCGAGAACGCGAGGATAGATGCCGACGAGATAGCCGAGCACTATTCCGACGCTATTGCTGGTTTCCGGGATGCACGTGATGTGGCCCTAGCGTTAGTCCGCGAAGCCTGCGATTTGCTCGGCCAGAACCTCGGGTGCGTCGAGTTGTACAAAGGTGCGGGCGTCGGGAACTTCGATGAACTCGGCGTCGCGGAACGCTTGTTGCAGGCGTCGCCCGAGTTGTGGAGTGAATGAACGGTCAGCCATGCCCCACACGATCCTCACGGGCACATCGTGCTGACTGAGGCGGCCGGTGACGGCTAGCAGCTCCTGCGGATCGATGGATCGGAGGAAGCGTGCTGCGTCCTCACGGACTCCCCGATGGCTGAGCGCCGGCTCGATCCATGAGCGGGTCAGATCGGGGTCGAGGTGGTTGGCGAGCAGCCCGAAGCCGACAGCGGAGTGCCGGAAGGGACGGGCGCGCATCGGCAGGAGGTTGAGCTTCATCCGGCGCGGCCCTGCGAGCAGCCTGAAGATCACGCTGAACGGCCACGGTGGCAGATCACCGAGGCGATACCGCCCGATGGCGCCGACCTCGTCGCGGTGATGTCATGCGCCGTCGAGGCATGGCTGGACGCCTGCGAGACCCCGGAAGTACGGCGAATCGTGCTGATCGACGGCCCCGCCGTGCTCGGCTGGGAGCGCTGGCGGGCGATCTGCCAAGCCCACATGCTCGGGATGATCGAAGCCGTCCTCGCGCAGGCTGCGGAACACGGCACTCTGTTGCCGCTGCCTATCAAGCCCCTCGCACATCTGCTGCTCGCTGCCGCAGATGAAGCGGCGCTCTATCTCAACGCCTCGACCGACCCCGACACCGCATGCACCGAAATCATGCAGATCGTTGACGCCCTCATCAGAGGACTCACCAGGGTCTAGGCGTTTCCCGGACCACAGTCATCCACATGGCTTAGATCCCTTGCAACCAACCCACTGGGTCGCGGGTCATCACTGACAACAGACGGTTTCAGGGGCCGCCCGGACGGCTGAGGGAGGCACAATGGGCGCGGAGGCCGAGTTCGACGCGTTCTACCACGCGTCCAACCGCCGCGTACTCCACCAGATGTACGCCATGACCGGCAACCTCGCCGACGCCCAAGAATGCACCCAAGAAGCCTTCGCCCGCGCCTGGCAACGCTGGAAAACCGTCAGCCAAGCCAACAGCCCCGAAGCCTGGGTCCGCACCGTCGCCTGGCGCATCGCCGCCAGCCGCTGGCGCAAAACCAAAAACGCCATCACCGCCATGGCCCGCCACGGCGCACCAGACAACACCCCACCCCCCAACCCAGACCACGTCGCACTCGTCACCGCCCTACGCCAAATCCCCGAACCACAACGACAAGCCATCGTCCTCCACCACCTCGTCGGCATGAGCATCGACGAAATAGCCACCGAAACCAACACCCCCACCGGCACCATCAAAGCCCGCCTCTCCCGCGGACGAACCACCCTCGCCCAACTCCTCACCGACACGAGCACGGCGATGGGAGGCGACCGGTCATGACCGACAGCTTCGACGCGCACTTGGGCCGACGGCTCAACGCCCTCGACTCTGACATCGCCGACGTCCAAATGGCCGGCCCTGCCGCCGCCCGCCACCGCGCCACCCAACGCACCCGCAACCACATCACCGCTGGCGTCGTCGCTGGTGTCGCGGTGTTCGCGGTGGGGTTCGCGGTTGTGGCCCAGCCGATGACACCGGCCGACCCGGATCCGATCGCGCGGCCGGACCCGGCCACGCCGTCGCCGGTGGAGACACCCGAGTTGAACGTCGCCGAGGACCTCGGCCCGGCTCTGATGACGGTCGACGACATCGCGGGCGACGCCACCCTGGCCTGGGCCGAGTCGGATGCCGACGTGCCGCTGGTGCAATGTGTGCCCGATCTGGATATCTTCGCGGTGGCCGACCACGCCGGTGTCGACTTCGTGGCGGCCGAAACCCACAACGTCAGCCATGACCTCCTGCGTGCCCCTTCCGCAACCGCTGCCGAGGACTTGTTCGACCAGATCCGCAGTCAGATCCAGTCGTGTTCGCCGTCGGATCAGACCGAGCCCACCTGGGTGTTCAACATGGGTGATCTGACCGACATCGGTCACGAGGCGTGGTTGATCAGCTACTGGACCGACCCGGCGGACCAGCAGGCACCCACGCCCACCATCGGCCTGGTGAGGTACGACGACGTGGTCAGCGTCACGGTGCTGGTCGAGCCGACCATGTCCAATGACGGCTCGGTGGACATCCGAACGCCGGCCAACGCGGCCGAACGGATGTGCACCGTGCTGTTCGGAACCAGTTGCGTCGGCGAGCCCGAATTCGATGACGGCGTCGACACCGAGCCGGGAATGGAAGATCCCCAACAATCCGACGCCGACGCCGACGCCGACAACGGTCGGCCCGACCTCGGCGCTGACGCAGGCGTCGGTGGCGACGGGGCCGGGGACGAGGGGACGGTCGACCCCGGCGGTGCGGATTCGGGCGGAGAACCGACCGGCGAACCACCGGCGTTGCTCGACCTAGCCGACGTGCCGTTCCTGACCGATGAGGACGTGAACCCCGTCGGTAGCTACAGCGGCTTCAGCCGGATCGACGGTTATGATCACCCCGATCCTTACGATCACCGCTGCTTGATCGATCTCGACGCGACCGGTGCCGACCCCATGGTCAAGGGGCACTGGACCCATGGGGGCGAAGGCAGTATCGACCAGTTCATCCTGCGTCTGCCGGACGTCGATTCCGCCGGAAGGATCGTCACCGATCACACGGTCCTGCCCGACCAATGCGGGGAGATCGGCGACACCCGTCAGCAGACCGTTCATGCGCCAACGGTGATCGCCGTCGAGGGCGCCGACGCCGCGTTGGTGTGGACGGTGGACGACGTGCCATTACCCGAGGATCCGGGCTCTGCGCCGTCGTTCTCGGGGGTCGGCGTTGCCCAGGTGGCGAACGTCGTCGTCGTGATCGCGTTCGGCGCGTTCGGCGATCCGACCGAAGGCGACTGGAACACCTACGCCGCTCAAGTCCTGGAGCACGCCATCAACCGGGCGACACGTTAGTGCGTCACACCAGAGCCGCCCACCGTGGCCAGCGCACCCGGCATACCGATCAGATGACGAAGGTGGCATCTCCATGCAACCAATCTCGGCTGTCGAGAGTCTTGTGGAGTGAGTTCGCTGGCTCGGCCGAACGGCCGCGGCTGACGTCGGAGCTGAAGGGAGGCGGACACATCATGGGTGCGGTGGAGGAGTTCGACGCGTTCTACCACGCGTCCAACCGCCGCGTACTCCACCAGATGTACGCCATGACCGGCAACCTCGCCGACGCCCAAGAATGCACCCAAGAAGCCTTCGCCCGCGCCTGGCAACGCTGGAAAACCGTCAGCCAAGCCAACAGCCCCGAAGCCTGGGTCCGCACCGTCGCCTGGCGCATCGCCGCCAGCCGCTGGCGCAAAACCAAAAACGCCATCACCGCCATGGCCCGCCACGGCGCACCAGACAACACCCCACCCCCCAACCCAGACCACGTCGCACTCGTCACCGCCCTACGCCAAATCCCCGAACCACAACGACAAGCCATCGTCCTCCACCACCTCGTCGGCATGAGC
>NZ_JAAOEN010000032.1 GCF_011320225.1 Phytoactinopolyspora limicola | reverse complement strand
CTTGCGTCGCCACGTGCGAGCGTGCGCTTGCTGGCTCAGAGTTGCGGATAGACGGCGTCTGAGGTGCCCTATCCGCAACTCTGAGCCAGCAAGGGTCACACCGAGAAACGATCAGATGCGTACCCCGCACACCGACACTGGCGGTCGCCACCACCATGCATCTGATCGTCGCCACAGAAACGATCAGGCGACAACGCAGACGACCCGGGTTGCGCACCACGGACAGCGCGAGCCCCAGTTCCACCCATCAGGAGTAGGCCGCCAGGCCCACCACCCGATCAGATGACAAAACGGAGATCAGGTGCACGTGGGTGGGGTGGCGCGGGGAGATGGGGTTATCCACAGGTAGCGATTATCCTCTGTTCGCCATTAACAAGGCCTTATTAAGCTCAAGAACATGCGTTTGCCTTTGTTCAATCGATCTGCGGATGACGAGTTGGCCGTTGCTGTCCGGCGACGTGTGGCACATGTGACAGCCGGAGGCCGGCCATCGGCACCCCGGAAGGATCGGAGGGAGGAGCGGAACAGCCGTCCAATCGGTGGGTGGGTGCCGACGGTGCCGGAACACGTGCGCCGCTCACATCTGCTCGAAAAGACCCAGCTGGCCAGCGCACCCGGCCCTGGCGACGTCACTACTACGCCCCAGGACAGCGATGCCGGACACCTCGACGATACGAGGGGCCACCGCTCGCAGTCGTCGACCGCCGGCCATTCGCCGCTTCCCGACCATTCGGCGGCCGATGTACCAGCTGCCGATGCGCCCGGCGGTGGGGATCGACGCGTCGACGATGCCGCAGCGGCGGCGGCCGAAACAGCGGCGGCCGAAACAGCGGCGGGAGCCGCACCGACCGTGGCGGGTGGCGCTGTGACCGACCGGTTCCCGCTGCCGATCCGCGCGCTCTGGGCACGGTGGGCGCCCACGGTGGCCGGTTGCCGCACCGAACTGGGACGGGGGCAGGTGGTGGTTGTGGTGATTGTGTTGGCGCTCGGGGTGGTGGGCGCCGTGATCGCCTATGGAGTGAGCCGGCCGCAGACGTTGCCGGTTGATGCTGAGCATGTGGCCACTGGTACTCCGATCCCGCAGATGTCGGATCGGGCTGGTGACTCCGCGGTGGCCGAACGCGAGGCCACCGGACCCGAGGCGGCCGGACCCGCGCCGGCCGCCGTGGACGTCGGGCAGGTTCCCGCTGATGGGGAGCATGGTCATACCGGTGAGATGGACACCGGAGATGGGAACCACGCTTCCGGTGCGGGCATGCTCATCGTGCATGTGGCCGGTGAGGTAGGTCATCCAGGTGTGGTCCGCGTGCCCGTGGGTTCTCGTGTCGTGGATGCCATCGAAGCGGCGGGTGGGGCGGCGGAGGGGATCGACCTGACGGCGCTCAACTTGGCCCGGGTGCTGACCGACGGCGAACAGGTGCTGGTGGGTGTCGACCCGCCACCAGGGGCCGACCCGCCGGTCGGCGGTGATGGTGGTGGTGGTGACGGGCGCGGTCCGGCACCGGAAGCCGCGGCGCTGATCAATCTCAATACCGCAGCCGCCGCCCAGCTGGAAACACTGCCGGGTATCGGTCCTGCGCTTGCGCAACGCATCATCGATTGGCGAGAACAGAATGGCGGTTTCGGCCACGTCGAGGAGTTGCACGAGGTGGCTGGAATCGGGCCGAGCAGGTTTGCTGACATCGCTGCGTTGGTCACCGTGTGAGTGGCGCCGCAGGTATGGTCGCGGCGGACCCGGGCGGTCGCGAGATCGCCGGCGGGTTCGACCTTCGCCTTGTCCCAGTGGCGGCGGCGGTCTGGGCTGGTGCCCTGGCGGGGCTGCACCTCAAGGTGTCCGCGTTGGCGGTGGTTGGCGCAGCCGTGGTTGGTGCCGGGGTACTGGCCGGGGCCGTCGGGCGGCGATGCGGGCACCGGTCGGTCGGAGTGGTCGCCGCCGTCGCCGTCGCTGCCTTCGCTGCTGCGTCGGTAGCTGGCCTGGCTCGGGCGACGCCGGTGCGAGACGGGCCAGTGGCACAGTTCGCGGCCGAGAACACTCACGTCCGGTTGTCCGGCGTCGTCGTGTCGGACCCGCGAGTCCGCGGTTCCGTTGATGCCGAGGCCGGCCCCCACGCTGGCTACGTGCTGGTGCGGGTGCGGGCGGACGAGGTGACCGCCCTGGGGTCCGGCCACCGGGTACGCACACCCGTGCTCGTGGTTGGTCGTGGTGAGCCGTGGACGCGGGTCCTGCCCGGTCAACGCGTCGAGATGAATGGCCGGCTTGCCCCTGCCAGCGGCGACGTGGCGGCCTTCCTGCGGACGCGAGGCGACCCGGAGTTGATCGGTGAACCCGGCCGGATCGCCCGGGCGACGGAGCCGTTGCGGGCGGGACTGCGGGAGGCTGCCGGCACGGTGCGAGGACCACACCGGGCACTGATTCCCGGCATGGTGGTCGGCGACGAGTCTTTGCTCAGCGATGAGCTGCGTGAGGAGATGCGGATCACCGGGTTGACGCATTTGACGGCGGTGTCGGGCACCCACGTCGGAATAGTCCTGCTCACCGTGCTCGGTGTGGCCCGGCTCATCGGCGTTCGCGCCCGGGCCCTTCCGGTGGCGGCTTTGATCACGCTGGTGGGCTTCGTCCTCCTTGTTCGGCCCGACCCCAGCGTGTTGCGGGCAGCCGTCATGGGGTCGGTGGCGGTGGTGGGGATCCTGGTGGCCGGACGGCGTCGGTCGCTGCCCGCCTTAGCCGCCGCGGTCATCGTGCTCGTCCTCGTCGATCCGTGGCTGGCCCGGTCGGTGGGCTTCGCACTATCGGCGTCGGCCACGGCGGGCATCGTCATCCTGGTGCCGCACTGGGAGCGCGCCATGGGGTGGCTACCCCGACCGTTGGCCTTGGCCGTCGCGGTGCCGTTGGCCGCGCAGGTCGCCTGTACCCCCGTGTTGCTTGGGGTATTCGGCCAGTTCAGCGTCGCTTCGGTGCCGGCCAACCTGTTGGCGGCGCCGGCGGTGTGGCCGGCTATGGTGCTGGGGCTGGGGGCGGCGGTCGCGGCGCCGGTTTATGCCCCGCTGGCGGCGGTCATCGCTTGGCTGGCCGGCTGGCCGGCGTGGTGGATCGCGGCGGTCGCACGCTGGCTGGCCTATCAGCCGGGATCGGAATTCGAGTGGGCCCAGGGCGCTTTAGGCGCCGGGATCGGCGTTGCGGTCGCCGTGGCGGTGGTGGCCGCGATGCCGGTTGTACTGCGTCGTCCGCTGTTGTCGTTGTTGACGGCGACGGTGTTGGTGACGGTGCTCTTACGGGCGGTGCCTGAGGCCGGCTGGCCCCCTGGCGGGTGGGTGCTGGTGCAGTGCGATGTTGGACAGGGCGACGCTGTTGTGCTGCGGGCCGGGCCGCGCTCGGCGGTGGTCGTCGACGCGGGGCCGGATCCCCTCGTGATGCGCCGGTGTCTGGACGGGTTGCGGGTCAAGCGGGTTCCCGTGCTGATCCTCACCCACTATCACGCCGATCACGTCGACGGGGTGCCAGGAGTGCTTGCCGGCCGCGACGTTGGGCTCGTGCTGGCGTCGCCGTTGGCCGAACCAGAGGCCAACGCGGCGCAGGTGGCTGACTGGCTCGACGCTGCCGGCGTCCCGCTACGCGTCGCATCGGTGGGGGATCGCTGGGACGTTGGCGCGGCGCTGTCGTTCGAGGTGTTGTGGCCGCGCCGAGTCATCCGGTCGGGTGACGAGTCGGACGCCAACAACGCGAGTGTCGTGGTGAACGCCGACGTCTCGGGTGTTGAGGTGTTGTTGACCGGCGATATCGAGCCGCTGGCACAGGCGGCTCTGCTCCGTGCGGAGCCCGAGCTCAGTGCGCGGGTGCTCAAGGTTCCGCATCACGGTTCCCGCCGTCAGGACGAGCGACTGTTCGCACATGTCGAAGCCGAACTGGCCCTCATCGGTGTGGGCGACAACAGTCATGGGCACCCCGCACCGGAGGTCATGGATGCGCTGGAAGAAGCTGGGGCACACGTGCGTCGCACCGATGAGGACGGGGCGTTCGCGGTAATCCTTCGAGACGACGGGACTCTGGCCGTGGCGCCACGCCGTTGAGGTGGCAGTAGCAACAACCACCACACCCACCTGTCGGTCCGGCGTGGCATGCTGTGTGCGTCATGGCATCCAGAACAGTTGATCCCCTTGCTCCCGTTACTGTCGTCGTCGGTCCCGAGGCGCTGCTGTCCGAGCGAGCTGTTGCCGCGGTGGTACGGGCTGCTCGTCAGGCCGCACCAGAAACGGACGTGTCCGAGATCGCGGGCGCCGAGCTCACCGTCGGTGGCCTGGCCGAACATGTAAGCCCGTCGCTGTTCGCCACCAGCCGGGTGGTGGTGGTACGCGACGTTCAGGATGTGATGGACGACGTCGGCGCCGCGCTGGTCGCCCACACCAAGACCCCAGTTGAGGAGATCTACCTGGTGTTGGTTCATCCAGGTGGGGTCAAGTCGAAGAAGACGCTGGACCGGCTGCGCAGGGCCGGGGCGCTCGAAGTCAAGGCTGAACGCCTGACCAAGCCGGACGAGCAGGTGGCGTTCGTCCGGGCCGAGGTGCGTCATGCTGGTGGCCGCATTGACGAGCCCGCGGCCCGTCAACTGGTGGAAGCTATCGGCGGCGACCTCCGCGGGCTGGCTTCGGCAGCGTCCCAGCTGGCCGTCGACGCCGAAGACGGCATCGTGGACACCGATCTCGTCGCCACGTACTTCGAGGGCCGGGCCGAGGTGAAGGGCTGGGTGGTCGCCGACCGCGCCGTCGAAGGCAACACTGCTCAGGCGGTAGAACAGCTACGCTGGGCGCTGCAGACCGGTACCGATCCCGTACTGGTGATCGGCGCTCTGGCGACCGCATTGCGAGCGTTGGCCCGGTTGGCTGGTTCGCCGCGTGGGGTGCGTGACGCGGATCTCGCTCGCGACATCGGTGTTCCGCCGTGGAAGGTCCGTGTGTTGCGCGGGCAGCTTCGGGGCTGGACACCGGCCGGGTTGTCGCGCGCCATCCGAGCGGTGGCTGCGGCGGACCTCGCGGTGAAGGGTGGCGCCAATGACTCCACGCTCGCTCTGACCAATGCGCTGGTTCAGATCGGCCAGGCTCGGGCAGCCTAGAACTCCCGGCGGGCCCGTCCCCCGCTCATTGCCCCGGGGGCGTTGACCTTGTGTTCGCCGGGGCGTCGACGTGTGTGCAAACCGCCGGCGCCCACCCGGGTGATCGTTGCCGAATCCGTGTCGTCACCGCTCGGTGATCGAAGTCAGGATCGGGTCGCTATAGCGACTCGAAAACGATGACGATCACTGGGGATGAGGGCAGAAATCCGGCGACGATCACCGGGAGGTGGGAGGTTTGGGGTGCCGGGGTGGGGTGGGGAATGCCGGGGTGGGGGAATGCCGGGGTGGGGGAATGCCGGGGTGGGGGAATGCCGGGGTGGGGGAATGCCGGGGTGGGGAATGCCGGGGTGGGTGGGGAGGCCGGGGTGGGGAGGCGTTCAGGTCTGGTCGGCGATGACACCCCACGCCGCCATCTTGGAACGCAACTCGCCAGGGGTCCACCCGTAGACCGACGAGACCATCCAGATGTCGTTGGAGCGGATGGTCAGCACATTGCCGCCGAAGTCGTTGCGTTTCTGCTGGACCCCGATGACGAAGTTGACCAGATGTTCGGCTTCTTTCGGAGCACTGCGCAGCGCGTTCAGATCGAGCACCACCTTGCCGTCTTCGTCGTCCTCGAAGGCCGACTGCGGCCGCTCCTTGGTGGACACAAGCGAGTCGACCGGTACGCCGTAAAAGTCGGCGAGCTCGGCCAGCCGGCGTACCGATGCCGCGCGATCACCACGCTCGTAGGAGCCGACGACGGCAGCGCGCAGCGCACCTCCGGACTTTTCCTCGACCGCCTGCAGCGACATCTGCTTTCGGCGACGGACCTTGCGCAGCCGCTCGCCCACGACCTTCGCGAAGTCGGTATCCGTCGGTTCCAGCTTGCTGTCGTTCATCGTCGAACTCCCAAGACCGCCCTACCTCACTGCTGTATTCAACAGTCTAGATTTGCTGCACATGTGGTGTACCCGGGGTGACCTGACCCGATACCTGTCACGTGAACAGTGTCAGAATAGCGGGCGAGCGGAACACAGACTACGGGTGCCATCCTCGTCTCACTTCCGCATCCACCGGTTGCTTCCCAGGTAGTCGCCAGGTTCGGCGAGACGCTTGGTCATTTCTGGAGCAGGCAGCGGCACTGACATCAGGTATCCCTGCGCCCGTTCGCAGCCGAGCTCCAGCAGTGCTGTCACGGTATCGACGTCTTCGACGCCCTCGGCCACGGTGCTGAGATTGAAGGCCTCGGCCAGGCGGACGATCGCGGCGACGATGGCGCGGTCGCCGCTGTCGTTGACCAGGGTGGAGACGAAGCTGCGGTCGATCTTCAGGGTGTGCACCGGCAGCTGCTTGAGGTGTGACAACGAGCTGTAGCCGGTGCCGAAGTCGTCGATGGCGATCGACACACCGAGCCGGCGCAGCCCCATGAGAGTGGCCAACACGTCGTCGATGTCCCGCATGACGGTACTTTCGGTGATCTCGATCCCGAGTTCTTGTGGCTTGTGGCCGTATCGCCCGAGCAGCGTTCCCACGAAACCGACGAAGTCGGCGCTGATCAGTTCGCCGGCAGAGATGTTGACGCGGACCACCGCGGGCGCCGGCACCGAACTCTGCTTCCACTCCGCGAGCTGGCGACATGCCTCGTTGAGAACCCAGCGGCCGAGATCGGCCGACAGGTTGATCTCCTCGACGACGGAGACGAAGGTGTCGGCGGACAGCAGGCCGCGTTCCGGATGCTGCCAACGGATCAGCGCCTCCACTGCGGTGATGTGGCCGCCGCGGAGATCGTATTCCGGCTGGTAGAACAGCCGCATCTCGCCGTCGCCAATAGCGGTGCGCAGCCGGAACTCCAGGTCGGCGCGGTCGAGTAGACGCCAGCGGAGGTCGTCGTTGAACGTGACGACGGAGTTGCCGCCGCGCTTCTTCGCCTCCAGGAGTGCGACGTCGGCGTTGCCGAGCAGTTCGTCCATGGCGCCCGTCGTCGGGCCGTTGACCGCGAGTCCTATGCAGGCGCTGCGGCTGACGACGTGCCCACCGACGTCGAGCGGCTCGGTGAGGTGGTTGAGGAGCCGCCGGGCGATCCGCTCGGCATGTTCGGCGTTGTCGACGCCGTTCAGGGCGATCACGAATTCGTCGCCGGCGAGCCGGGCCACGATGTCGTCCGGGCGGACCGATTCGCGGAGCCGTTTCGCGACGGCCTGGATGAAGAGGTCGCCGATGGTGTGCCCGAGTACATCGTTGACGGTCTTCAGCCGATCCATGTCGGCGAACAGAACGGTCAGCGGTTTGTCCGGGTCGGCTTTGAGGATGTCGGTCAGCGTTTCGACGAACGAACGGCGATTGGGGAGGCCCGTCAGCTCGTCGTGGTAAGCGTGGTGATGGAGATTCTCTTCGGCGGTGACCCGGGCGTCGAGCTGCACCAGCAATGACGCAATCGCTTGCAACGCCCTGATCTCCGCCCGGGACCATTCCCGATCGCTGAAGTCGACGAAGCCGAGAACGCCCCGAGTTGTCTCACCGCTGAGCAGCGGAACCATGGCGGTTGATGCTTGCGGGATGCCGGCGCCGGCCTCGACTCGGGCACGGTAGCTTTCGCCGTCGTCGCTGTCCTTGGAGCGGACAACAAAGGGTTCTCGGAGGTCACGAGTTACCCTGGAGATGGGATCGTCCCATGAGATAACCCCGAGAGGATCTGGCTCTGGAATGTGCTCGCGGCGGGGCCACTCGTCGATGAGGACACTCGCCTGAAGCTCGGGATCGTTGAATCGCAGGTAGCACGTATCGACGCCGAAGAAGCGACCGAGTTCGCCCAAGACGCGGTAGATGGTTTCGGCGTGATCGAGCACCGAGACGCCCATGAGTTCTGAGGCGATATGTGACACGAGGAGGTCGAGGCGGCGACCGTGGTCGCGGGAGATCTTGCCCGCCTCCATCACTGATGTGCATAACCCTGCTGCCATGGTGAGCAGGGTGTAGTCGTTGGTGATCCACGGCTCATCGTCGCGCCGTACCAGGCACAAGCTGCCCTGGAAGTTGCGGTGTCGGATGCTGTGAGCCATGAGGGTGAACCCGGGAACCGTGCCTTCCTCTACTGTGTATTCGGTCTCCGCTTCGGCAACGACACGAGTTAGTTCACGGATGGCTTCACGCATGTCTGACAGCGCTTGCCCTTGGACACCGGCATCGACGGCGCGCCCCCATGACGCAATCGGCATTCCGTCGCCGACTGCGATGACGTCCGCTGAGATGGCGTTGGTGGATTCAGCCAGAGACTTCAGCAGCGGCTGGATCGTGTCGGGGTCCATGCCCAAGGGTGGCTCCATGCTCATCAGGTAGTCCGCACTATGCGGTCATCGGGCCGACGACGGCTGCGTGCGCTGATGGTTGGAGCGTATCCGATGCGCATCGTGAGTGCGATGTTATGACCACCGATATCAGTCAAATGAGCGAAATCCTGACGAAGGCGGCGCAATTGATCAGCGTATGTCGGAGATAGCTGGTCGTATTCGGCGTTGGTCGTCGCATAGATGAACACGGGCGACATGACATGAACGCTGAGTCCAAGCTGTTCGGCCCGGATCCACACTCGCTGGACTGCCTGACCGCCGCGGACATAGTCGGCTGGGCGGCTTCCTTCGATCATTACAACGACGAGCGCGGACGTGTGTTCGATTCGGGCGCGACTGGACTCCGCGAGTGCCTGTCCGAGATCGAGTTCGGCCAATTCGGCCATAACATCCCCGCGCTGGGCTACCTGGAGCTTCGCGAGGTCGGAACTGTCCAACTCCAGAGTGCGGACGTCTAGCCCCCACGTCAGGTCGTGTATACCGGGCCAGCGCAGCTCCCGCATCATCTCGCGATGGAGGTGTTCAGTGAGGAACCGAATCCGATCGGACTCGCCGAACAACGCTCCAAGCTCACGCAGCCGGGATCGATTGGTGACGACTGAGACCTCGGCTCCCTCCCGGTGGGCCGCCTTACGCAGCTCCGATACGACATCGCCGGCCAGGGGGAGTGGCTCGGTGACGTGCCGGTTGGAAACCCGCTGGAGCATTGCGTCGTACATCGAGCCGAGTTCGTCGTCGCCCCCCGGCTCGAGCGCCACTGTAGCCACCGGGGACGTGCCGGTCCCGTTCGGGAACGTGGCCACGGGGCCGAGGATCCCGTGTCGAGCCGCGGCGACACGTGCGTTGAAGAGCGCGGCGCCGATCGCGACATAGCTGCCCCGAAAAGCCAGGTCGAGTGTCGACGTCTGGTTAGGGTCGAGTTCGATCCGGAGGCCAGGGTTGTCCAGCGTGAGCAACCAAGGTTGGGTATTGCCGCCCGACGGAGCCAAGCGTGCAGCGTGGATGACCGATCGCCGTGAGTCCGCAGGTGGCATATCGGGATCGATGGGAGGCGGATCAGCGGCGGGAACGGCAGGTGTTAGCGCCGGTTCTTTGACAGAGTCGAGGGCGTCATGGAGATCGATGCGGATTCGTCCGGACTCCAGAGGGTGCGTCAGGGCGAGGCGGCGTACGGCTGCGGCGACCGTTGCGGCGCCAAGCTGTATGTCGCCGCCGAGCTGCGGCCATGTACTCACAGTCCGATCGATCTCGATCATGCTAGAGACCACCCGCGCCGACAGTTGGTCCGCTTCGAGAATCTTTAGGACGTGGGGGACCTTGTCGCGGACGGACAGTCCGACGAGTTCCGCCGGTTTAGCGTTGCCCAAGAGTCCGTGAAGGATTGGACGCTCGGGTTCGAGGTCGAACCGCTCGATGTCAAGGAGTCCACGATCGTTGGTCTCCATGATGACAGGGATATGGTGCCGCCGTGCCGCTTCGCGGACCATCAGTTTGACGTCGAACGAGTCGCATTCCTCGATCACGACGTTCAAGCCTTCCATGAACCTCTCGACGGAGTCGTCTGTGACGCCTTTCGGATCGATCTCCAGGTCGATGTACGGATCGAGTTCGGCGATGCGGCGCGCTATGACGATCGCTTTGTTGTGCCCTAGGTCGAAGACGGAGCCTGGAAGCCGATTGAGGTTCGACAGCTCAACTTCGTCGAAGTCGGCCAGCCGGAGGTGGCCGACGCCTTCCAGCGCCAAGGTGTGGGCGATGCTGTGGCCTGCGCTAAGTCCGATGACGCCGACACTGAACTCGCGCAGCCGTTGTTGCTCTTCGGTCGTGAGCTTGTGCCGGTTTCGATCTGAACGCAGTGTCTGAAAAGTGTGCGGGCCGAGTAGATGGACGACGCTACGCCGCCAAGGGTAGTAGTACCACCGGGTTGGTTCGTTGAGAAGGTCGGCGTTGGGTGGAGGCAGGAGGCGAGCCAAGTCATGGCGTTGGCGGGCGATGGTGTCGACGACGGAGAGGCCGCGGGTTTTCACCAGACGCTCGAGTTCAACGGCGTTGTCAATGTGGACAGGTTGCCAGGCTTCGACTTCGTGCTCGGTTGGAGGGGTCATGGCCGTAGCTCCGGGCTGTCCATGACGGCGGAGAGGGAGGAAACGATGTCGTGCCGGAACAACTCCTGCTGCTCGGTGTCGGATCGAATGACCGTGGATGCGGCGTGCCAGTAGTAGAAGTGTGTCAGGTACCGCTCATCGGGATAAGGCGTCGGGCCAATACCCGGCAGTGGCCGTGCGCCGGACCGCGCCCAGCGCCGAGTGGCGTGCTCGGCGGCCGTGGCGAAGGCGTAGGTAGCGTTGAGTTCGCGTAGGGCATGGGACACCGAACGGCCGATCGCATTGGCGATCTGTGATCGGGCAGGGTTGTTGGCGTCGACCCAGCCGGCCTTGAGTTCGATGGCGCCATCCGGGATGACGTGAGAAATCCACTCGGCGATCAATGTGGCATAGACCGGATCGGCGGCGAACTCGCTTGGGGCGTAAGCCTCGGTGACCGCGGTGAGCGGCCCGTTGACGTACCAGCCGCCCACCACCGTGTCGTCTTCGTCCAGGGCTACGGCGAAGATCGGCGTAGGTGACTCTGGGCTGACGGCGGGTATCCGCAGCGCGCTCTCGGCGCCGTAGGTCCGGTAGATGCGAGTGACACCCTCCACGTAGCCCTGCCACAGATCGAAGCGGTGCACGGGGAGGTGGAACTCCATCCGTAACCCCGTGGCGCTATCTCGGAATCCGAACAGTAGGTCGGTGTTCCCGAGCGCCACACTCGTCCGATTAAGTACAGCTTGGCTCGTATGCTCCATAGGTCTATGGTGCCCAATTAGCCCGCTATGGCTATATATCGGGTGGCTAAACTGAAATGGATGGTCGCGCGGCGGCCTCAGGTAGAACGGCCTGTCTCGCGATGAGGGCGACTTGACGTCGGATGGAGAAGAATTCCCCGAGAAATAAACAGCGGTGGCAGGATCCGCCCCCCGTTGGATCCTGCCACCGCTTGTGCGGGGCGTGGTGCGCTCATCCCCGGACGAGCACACCACGCCCCTTATCTCGGTGCGGGGTGGGTAGGGCGGAGCCGCACCGGGTCTAGGTCACGGCCTTGGCCGTGAGGACGCAGGAATCCTGAACCGCTATGAAGAACAGTACGCTAATAATAGCTTGCTGCTCATCACTTCGCTCAATCTGGAGCATCGAGCCTGTTGCGACCCGAATTCCCGCGAACAGTTAGAACAATATCGGAGAATCGGACCAATGGCAACAAACTACTTTACGTGATAATAGTTCACCGACCGTCACTGACGCAAGCACCGAATGCCGTAACTCTGTGTTATCTATGATCAACGTTAAGTGAGAATTCTCGGATATTGACTGGTGAATGTGGTGGCGCTGTCTACAGGTGAACTGTGCCAGCCATGTGAGCGGAAATCGTCCCGGGTCCAGTGCCGTCGATGGGAGGCGGTGTTGTGCCGTGCCGGTCGGACGTGTTGATGATCCGAATCGGGCGCCGTGGCGGGTTTGGCGGGTCCGTGAAAGGGGTAACGGCCGTGGCTGTTGGCGTGCCCTGATGCTCGGTGAGGGGTGGGTGATCAGGGGTCGGTGTGAGGTGAGGTGGCTGCCGGGCCATGGTGAGGTCGCTAGCCGACTGAAGCGTCCGGTGGACCTCGACCGCCACCCTGACTGTCGGTGACGTGTCACCGGCCACGGCGTCGCTGGTAGATGTGACGGGCGGTGCAGCGATCGGAGGATTCGGTGCGGGTTGACTGGTGGTGTGGCGCACCCAAGTGATGAGCCAAACTGCTCGTTATCTGGGGCTCGGTGTCGAATGTCTGACTGGCGATCCTTGTGATAGATGGAACTCGCATGTCTGAATTGGTGTTGATAACTTCAAATATGCGCGATCACTAAGGCATCGGGGTGGACGGCCGGGCCAGCGATCTCCTAACGTCTTCGGGTGAGTTTGTTGTTTCTTGACCTAGACGACACGCTGCTCGATCGCACATCTGCCATGCGCTCATGGGCGGAGCGCTTCCTCGGTGAGATCGACGCATCTCCGGCCGATCTCGGCTGGCTCCTCGACCGCGACGCCGGGGCGCCGCTGCCGCTCACCGACTTCGTCGTGGATGTGAAAGACCGATATGGGCTCGATGGAGCTGTCGAGGACATCGCTTCGGCCGTGCTCGACGGCCTCGTGGGTGGCATGGTGGTGGAACCAGCCGAGCGGGCGGCGCTGAGTGCGGCACGAGAGGCCGGATGGACTGTGATTATCATCACGAACGGGGCGGTTGCGACGCAGGAGTACAAGATTCGGGCCAGTGGACTTGATGCCATGGTCGACGGTTGGCTGGTCTCCGAGGCGGCCGGGGTCTGGAAGCCGGATCCGAGAATCTTCGAGCGGGCCGCCGCGGCGGCTGGGGAGCCGCTACGCGGCGCGTGGATGATCGGCGACAATCCCGCATCGGACATCGCGGGCGCACATCAGGCGAATATCTCCAGTGCCTGGGTGGCGCGTGGGCGGCAATGGACGGAGAAGGCCTTCAAGCCCACCGTGATCTCCGCGACGTGTGCCGACGGGATCCGGGCCGTGCTCGGCCCGCCCTGAGACGCCACAACCCTGAGACGCCACAACCCTGAGACGCCACAACCCTGAGACGCCACAACCCTGAGACGCCACAACCCTGAGGCGCCACAACCCTGAGGCGCCACAACTCGAAGAAGCCGCGTCCTAGAGCCGACATCCCTTGAGTCGACAACAACCCTGAGCCGATACATCCCGAGTTGGTGGGCGACCGGCCGGTGCATGACGCACGTGGGCGGCGCGCCAGGAAAAGAGGAACGGCGCCGCCCTCCGCGAGGAGGACGGCGCCGTTCCGGGCCAGCCGAAATGAAAATCTCGGAGATACCCACGGTCGACCCGGTGATTGCCGGGCCGCTGCGGGCTCAGAGTGCGGCGGACCGCTTGGCGATAGCCGACTTGCGGTTGGCCGCCTGGTTCTTGTGGATAACGCCCCTCGAGGCTGCCTTGTCGAGCTCACGGTTGGCCGTGCGCGCGGCGTTGGCTGCGCTGTCGGCGTCGCCGGCGTCAGCAGCCTCGTGGAACCGCCGGATGGCCGTCTTGAGCGACGAGCGGACCGACTTGTTGCGCACGCGCGCCTTCTCGTTGGTCAGGATGCGCTTCTTCTGGGACTTGATATTCGCCACGAAACGAGTGCCTTTACGTCGATGTTGTAGGTCTGAGGGCGTCAAACTCTCTCGGGACACGTAACGGTGGGGAACCATCACGGCGGCGTAAGAGAGTCGGCGCATCCGCGACCTGGGCGGACACACAATCGATAACCATACCAGGGGCGCAGCGTTCCGGCCAGCTCCGGCCGCGCGGTACGACGTGCTGGCACCCATGTGCTGCACCGGAGATCCGCGCCTGGGCAGCCAGGTCAGCCGCAGGGGTGCCCGGCGCCGGGCACGAGTTTCACCAGGCGTGATCTTGCCCGGTCGGGGCCGGGAGCTCGTGCTGGTAGGGCTTGATGACGTAAACGATGCCGCCGGAGCCGGTTCCGACGTCGTCGCCGGGTAGAACCCGCCGAGTGCGCAGCCATACTTGCTCGAACTGTTCGCGATCGTAGATCCGGCGGACCCCGGCGGTGGATTCGGCCGCTGGGTCGTTGACGATGACGTCCCCGCCGTCGGTGAAGCCGACGACCACCATAAGGGTGCCCGACGTGCTGTACCCGGCGCCGTCGAGTTCGTCGATGCTGAACGACTGCGATGTGATGACGGGTATACCAGCGGCGATGAAGCGTTCGATGTCGTCTAACGAGCGCAGCCGGGTGATGAATGCGTCGAGCTGGCGGAACGACGCGGCGTAGGCGGTGTTGAACGGCCAGTTCCCAGCGCCCTCGAACGCGTGGTCCCACGTCATTCGCGCGGCGTGGGCTACCTGCGGGTCTTTGTAGCCGGCTTCGATCCAGGCCATGTGCGAGCGCGGTGGCATCACCCCGAAGTACTCCATGACCATGGTGGTAGCCGTGGGACTGGACCAGCCTTCACCACCGCCGTACTCGGGGTAATTGTCGAGGTGGGTGTACTTGGACCGGCGTGGTACGGCCAGCTCTTCGCCCCAGGCCTCGCCACCCGCACTAGGCGGCACGCTGGTGCGAGGCGGGATGTTCGATGCCATGGCACCCAGCATCCACACCCGCGGCATCCGGGTGCTGCCCGGCGGTCGGTACATCGTCACTCGTGTTTGGTAGGCGCTCAGCAGGGGGCTTGTGTCGGTCTCGGCGCCCGTGGCGTCGTTGTCTAATGGTGACGACTCGCCGGGACGACCGGTGTCGTCGATCGGTTCGACGACGTCGTCGTGATCCACCGCCGGCCCGACGACGAGAGTGTCGGTGAAGACCGCGCTGTGGTCGTCGGACTGGTTGTCGACGCTGGCCCGTGGAACCGCGGTGTCACTGGCCGTCCAGCGGCCCATTTCGTACCACGGGGTGGTGTCGCCGTCGGTGTAAGTGCCTTGAACCTCGACGGATATCCAGGTTCCAGCCGGTGTTCCGGCGTTCCATGAGGCCACCAGCTCGGTTGCGTCGAACTCCAACTCGACGAGAGGTGATGTCCACGTGGAGTACTCCCACTCCTGTGCCGCGCCGCTGGTGTCGCGCACGGTGACGGTGTCGACTGCGCTGGTCATGATGATGCCGGTGCGTTGGCCCGGGAGCACGGTGACGCCGTCGGCCGCACCCAGGCGCCAGTCGGCGCCGTTGGCCCATGACGTGAAATCGATCCGGGACTCGGCCTCGCTGGATGCGTGGGCACTCTCGGTCGGTGTGTCGCCGCTGCCCGTTGCCGGAACTGCGCCGAAGACCGACAGCAACATCGCCGCCGTGACGGCGGCGCTGGTGACGCGGCCGTGCCGGGCCGTTGCGGATGTAACGGCCCGCGAGCCCGGCGGGGGGTGAGGAACAGGCTCTGAGCGGGACACGCGAAACTCCTCGGCTCCACAAAATGGGTACTGCGGCCTACTCCTCCGCGACGCGGCGGGTAGACATGTCGATCCAGACCACGCCCACGGCACCGGCAGGCCAGCTGTGCCGAACGCCGGACGTGCCGGCGACGCGACCCAACGATCACTATGGCGGCTCGCGTGCCCAGTTTCAAGCGCTCTGTGGCACGGCTTGGGTGGTACTCGTGGGATGATGGGATGACCACGGCACCACCCGCTCCGCATCCCTGTAGGCCAGGTCCGGCGACGGACCTCTGACCCGGAACACTGATGCCACTCACCCCTGACGCTCTTGCGCCGGCCGCGACACCGCCCGAGTTGATCCGCAACTTCTGCATCATCGCGCACATCGACCATGGCAAGTCCACGTTGGCCGACCGCATGCTCCAGATCACCGGCGTAGTCGAAGATCGGGCGATGCGTGATCAATATCTCGATCGGATGGACATCGAGCGCGAGCGTGGCATCACCATCAAGAGCCAGGCGGTCCGGTTGCCGTTCACTCCGTCCGCTGGTCCGGTGTCCGGGCGCGCGCACGTGCTGAATCTCATCGACACCCCCGGCCATGTCGACTTCTCATATGAGGTCAGTCGGAGCTTGGCGGCGTGTGAGGGTGCGGTCCTGCTGGTGGATGCCGCCCAGGGCATCGAGGCCCAGACACTGGCCAATCTCTACATGGCGATGGAGAACGACCTCCAGGTGATCCCGGTCTTGAACAAGATCGACCTGCCGGCGGCCCAACCCGACAAATACGCCGCCGAACTCGCCCAGCTCATCGGCTGTGAGGTGGACGACGTCCTGCGGGTGAGCGGCAAAACGGGAGAGGGAGTCGAAGAGCTACTCGAACGGATCGTCGCGGAAGTCCCGGCGCCGACGGGAACCGCTGATGCTCCGGCCCGCGCCATGATCTTCGACAGTGTCTACGACGCCTATCGCGGCGTGGTCACCTACGTGCGGGTCATCGATGGCCGGCTCACTCCACGTGAGCGCATCTTGATGATGTCCACGAAGGCGACACACGAGCTGTTGGAGATTGGTGTCATCTCTCCGGAGATGACACCCAGTGCCGGACTCGGCGTCGGTGAGGTCGGCTACCTGATCACCGGGGTGAAGGACGTCCGCCAGTCCAAGGTCGGTGACACCGTCACCATCGTCGGCAAGCCGGCCACCCAAGCACTCGCCGGGTATCGCGAGCCGAAGCCGATGGTGTTCTCCGGCCTGTATCCGCTCGACGGTTCGGACTACCCGGACCTCAGGGACGCACTCGACAAACTCAAGCTCAACGATGCAGCACTCGTCTACGAGCCGGAGACGTCCGGAGCGCTCGGGTTCGGCTTCCGGTGTGGGTTCCTGGGCCTGTTGCACTTGGAGATCGTTCGGGAGCGGCTGGAGCGTGAGTTCGGCCTGGACCTCATCTCTACCGCACCCAACGTTGTGTATGAGGTGCTGATGGAAGACGGTGAACATCTCGTGGTCACCAATCCGAGTGAATTTCCTACCGGGAAGATCGCCACGGTATGGGAGCCCATGGTTCGGGCCACCGTCCTTGCGCCGAGCGAGTATGTGGGCGCCATCATGGAGTTGTGCCAGTCCCGGCGGGGCGTGCTGCTGGGTATGGACTACCTTTCCGAGGATCGGGTCGAACTGCGCTACACACTGCCGTTGGCGGAGATCGTGTTCGACTTCTTCGACGCCCTCAAATCACGCACCCGCGGATACGCCAGCCTCGACTACGAGCCCACTGAGCAGGCCGAGTCCGCTCTGGTCAAGGTCGACATCCTGTTGCATGGAGACCCCGTCGACGCCTTTAGCGCCATCGTGCACAAAGACAAGGCGTACACCTACGGTGTCGCGATGGCCGGCAAGCTGAAAGAACTCATCCCGCGGCAGCAGTTCGAGGTGCCAATCCAGGCGGCCATCGGCGCTCGCGTGATCGCTCGTGAGAACATCCGTGCCATCCGCAAAGATGTGCTCGCCAAATGCTACGGCGGCGATATCACCCGGAAGCGCAAGCTGCTGGAGCGGCAGAAGGAAGGTAAGAAGCGGATGAAGATGGTCGGCCGGGTAGAGGTACCCCAGGAGGCGTTCATCGCGGCGCTGTCGTCCGACTCCGCTGGTGGTAAGGCAACCGGGAAGAAATAGAGAACCGGCGCCCTTATTCGCGCGGGTTCTAAACCTGGCGGGTCGGCCCGGAGCCGCGTCGCCGGCTTCGGTGGGTAGCCGTTCGGCCAGCCGGTCCTGGGCCGGACCACCTCGGCCCGGGACCGATCCAGCCGCGTCTCCCCGCCGGATTTTTCCCACCCGGCTCAGGGCTATCCCGGCACACGCGTGGAGTGTGGTGGTCTCCGGGCGCGCAGTGGTACCGGTGTCCCTGAGGAACAGTCTCCCATCCGGCGGCCTGTTCCGGCGAGCGGTGTCCGGCTGGCGACACAGGCCTGGTTACCGGGGGCCGCAGCGGCCCGGCCGCGGTCCCGTCGAAGGCGGCCGACGCACGGCCCGGTACACCTCAGCGGGAGAGGGCGGGGCCGGCCTCGGCGGTCGACATGGCGATGAGGTCGGCCTCGATGCGGGCCGCGGCGGCGAGCAGCTGTGGGAGTAGGTCTCGCCGGGCCGATTCCAGCGACGTCCGGCTGGCGTGTGACGACATATTGACCGCGGCCACAACCCGGCCCCCGGAGTTGCGGATGGGCGCGGCGATGGAGCGCAGTCCTTCCTCGAGTTCTTGATCTACGTAGGCCCATCCTTGGTTGCGGACCCGGTCTAGCTCGCCGCGCAGGGTCGGCTCGGAGGTCACGGTGTGCTGGGTGAACGGACGTAGCTCGACGCGCTCCAGGTAAGCGTCGAGGTCGCCTGGGGCGAGGCCGGCCAGCAGCACCCGCCCCATCGAGGTGGCGTGGGCTGGAAAACGGGTGCCGATGTTGATGGTGACCCGCATGATGCGGGATGTGGCCACCCGTGCGACGTAGACGACGTCGACGTCGTCGAGGAGCGCCACGGACGCGGACTCCTGGACTTCGGCCACCAGCCGCTCCAGGTGTGGCTGGGCCACCTCGGGCAGCGAGAGGCTGGACAGGTAGGCGTATCCGAGTTCGAGGATGCGCGGCGTGAGCGCGAACAACCTGCCATCGGTGCGCACGTAGCCGAGGTCGACCAGCGTATGCAGGAAGCGGCGAGCGGCTGCCCGGGTCAGGTTGGTCTCTCGGGCAACCTCGCTGAGCGTGAGTTCCGGACGGGACGCGTTGAAGGCCCGGATCACGGCGAGGCCGCGGGCCAGCGACTGCACGTGGTCGGAGCCCCTGGCTGTCGGCTCGCTCATGGCTGGACCCCCTCACCTGGCCATTCGAGCTGAATTAGGGATGAGCCTACAGCGCCGGGTCCGGTCGGTCCCGGCGGGCGCGGCCGGTGGGCGATAGCGGGGCCCTGACGGGTATACACGGTATTCCCTTCAGCCGGCGTGCTCATCGGGAATGAGGTCCGCGGCGAGGCCGAACGCGCGATTGGCTGCCGGCAACCCGGCGTAGATGGCGGTGTGCAACAGGACCTCCTTGATCTCGTCCGGTGTGACGTCGTCCTCGAGCGCGGCGCGTACATGCATCACTAGCTCGTGCTCACACTGCAGAGCGGTGAGTACGGCGATGGTGAGGAGCCGCCGGGTGTGCCGGTTCAGGCCGGGCCGCGACCACACCGCACCCCACGCGTAGGAGGTGATGAACTCCTGGAAGTCGGCGGTGAACGGGGTGGCGGCGGCATGCGCGCGATCGACGTGGGGGTCGCCGAGCACCGCCCGGCGGGTCCGGTCTCCGGCGGCCGATGGTGCCGACGGCGTGGCGGAGTTGGGAGGCGGTGTGGTCATGGTTCTCCAAGGAAATGCTGCGCTACCAGGGCGGCAGCGATGTCGGGTTGTTCGACGCTGGCCAGGTGGGCGGCGTCGTCGATCACCTTGAGCCGAGCGTCGGGAATGGCGGTAGCGATAACCCGAGCGTGCTCCAGTGGGGTAGCGGGATCGTCGGCTCCAGCGATGACCATCGTGGCGGCGCTGATCCGCGGGAGGTCCGTGCGCAGGTCCATGGCTCCGATGGCGCTGCAGCATGCGGCGTAGCCCGCGGCCGGGATACCGGCGAGCATAGTGGTGTAGTGGGCGACGACGTCGGGGGAGTGGCGACGGAAAGCGGGGGTGAACCACCGCTCGACCACGGCGTCGGCTACCGCCGAGCAGCCACTCTGAGTGACCGTGGCGGCGCGCTGGGCCCAGTACTCCTCGGTGCCGAGTTTGGCGGACGTACACAGAAGTGCCAGCCGGTGGATCCGGCCCGGGGCGTGTGCGGCCAGCCACATGCCGGTCATGCCGCCAATCGACAGACCGGCGAAGTGGACCCGCTCCAGGTCCAGGTGGTCGAGCAGGTCGATGACGTCGTGGCCGAGGTCGTCGATGCGGTACGGCGCGGGCGGCACGGCCGATCGTCCATGTCCGCGATGGTCGTATCGGACAATGCGGAAGTGACGGTGCAGGTCGGTTAGTTGAGGCCGCCACATCTCCATCGTCGTGCCGAGAGAGCTACTGAGCACGACGACGGGGGCCCCCGGTGGGCCGCTGACCTCGTAGTGGGGTATCACTGCTGACTCCGGTGATGAAGCAGCGCCCGGTCGATGAAGGTGTCGGCGGCGCCCAGAGGATCGGGGCCGTCGAGCAACTTGTTCAGCGCGGGGGCGAGGTTGGCCCGCATCCTGGCGGGGTCGATCTCGAGCCTGGTCAGCGACTCCGTCAGCCAGTTGGCCGTGCTGCCGGTGAGGCGCAGCAGGTCGCGGAGGGTCTCCCACTCGGCATGCCATGCTCCGGCCGCCCGTTCGTGTTCACCGGCCATCGCCGCGAGCAGGGTGCTCACCAGCGCCGGGACACGGCGAGCGCACGCGGCGGCGGCCACGGCGGCCACCGGATTCTGTTTGTGTGGCATCGCCGTGGATCCACCACGGCGCACCGGGCCGTCATCGTCGGCCACCTCGGCTACCTCGGCCACCTCTGTCTGCGCGAGCAGCGTCACATCGGTGGCGATCTTGCCGCAGGTGCCGGCCGCTACGCCGAGTGCTGCGCCGATGTCGGCGACGCGGGTGCGGTCGCCATGCCACGGGAGCGCTGGGGTCACGAGGCCCAGGGTGGCGGCCAGAGCATCCATAACCGCCGGTCCGTGGTCACCGAGGGGCGCCAGGGTTCCGGCTGCGCCGCCGTACTGGACGGCGAGTGTGGTGTCGCGGACCCGGTCGAGATGGGTGATGGCATCGTCGATGGCGACCAGCCAGCGCGCGGCCTTGAGCCCGAAGGTGATGGGGACGGCTTGCTGTAGCAGGGTGCGCCCGGCCATCACGGTGCCACGGTGTCGTTCGGCGAGATCGGCACAGGTGGTGCCAATGGTCATGAGGTCGGCCCGCAGCGGTTGCAGCGCTCGCCGGGTGATCAGCATCGCCGCGGTGTCGAGGATGTCTTGGCTGGTGGCGCCGTAGTGTACGAATCGTGCGTGTTCTGGGCCGACCTGGTCGCGCAGCGTCTGCACAACTCCGCCGACCGGCGTGCCAGTGGCGGCCGCGGACTCAGCGGCCCGGGTGAGGACGGTCTCGTCGAGCCCGGGGTGTTGGCCGCGGGGAGGCTGGTGGTCAGCATCACCGACCGCCCGGCGGGCCGCGGACACGGCGGCGGCAGCCGGCCCGGGGATTACCCCGGCGTGTGCTTGCGCGTGGGCCAGAGCCGACTCGACGTCGATCATCGCTTGGACCCACGCGGTGGAGCTGACCCGTGCGGCAGTGTCACCGCGGCTGAAGACGGCGTCGAGAAAGGGAATGTCAGACATCGAAGAAGACCGTCTCATGATCGCCCTGGAGGTGGATGTCGAAACGCAAGACATCACCGTCGGGCCGGGCGATGAGAGTGGCTTGGCGCTCCCCTGATACCCGGGAAAGGACGGGGTCGACGGCGTTCGCCGCGTTCTCGTCGGGAAAGTAGATGCGGGTGACCAGGTGATGGAGGATCCCGCGGGCGTGGACGACCACGCCGATGTGTGGTGCCGATCCAGGCTCGGCCGGCCCGGGTTTGATGGTCTGGAAACCGAAGTGGCCGTCGGCGTCGGTGCCGCAGCGCCCCCAGCCGCGGAATCCGTCGGGCCGGGGCTCCGTGGGGAACGTGCCGGTAGCGTCGGGCTGCCAGATCTCGATCAGCGCGTCTGGTACCGGCTGGCTGGCGCCGTCGTACACGGTGCCGACGATGTGCAGCTCTCCGGCGGGAGCGACGATGGGTCCTTCCGGGAAGGGTAAAGCGAACCCGAAGAACGGCCCCACCGTCTGGCTCGGCGTGAGCTCCTGCATCACGATCCCCTCCGCTTGCGCTCGGATCGGCCGGGGCTGGTCGACCGCCGCCATCAGTGGTCCTCGTCCGGATCCGGCGGGGTGGTCTCGGGGCCGCGTAGCACGATGTCCCATTGGTAGCCCAGCGCCCATTCCGGCTCGGTGGTCTCCATGTCGAACCGGGCGACCATCCGTTGCCGGTCGCTCTCTTCGCGGACCGATTGCATGATGGGGTCGTACGGGAAGAGCGGGTCGCCCGGGAAGTACATCTGGGTGATCAGCCTGGTGACGAAGGCCGTGCCGAACAGTGAGAAGTGGATATGGGCGGGCCGCCAGGCATTGAGATGATTCTTCCACGGGTACGCACCGGGCTTGATCGTGACGAACCGGTACCGGCCGTCGTTGTCGGTCAGGCACCGCCCCACCCCGGTGAAGTGCGGATCGAGCGGCGCCGGGTGTTGATCTTCCTTTTGGATATATCGCCCGGCAGCGTTCGCCTGCCAGATCTCCACCAGGGTGTCGCGCACCGGCCGTCGGTTGCCGTCGAGCACCCGGCCGGTGACGATGATACGTTCACCGATCGGCTCGCCGGGGTGCTGCTGGGTGAGATCGTGGTCGAGTTCGCCGATCGCGCCGGTGCCCAGCATCGGCTGGGTGAGCTCGGTCATCGAGTGCGGCAGCGGGAGTAGCGGCTGCTTCGGATGGCGCAGCGCGGTGGACCGGTACGCCGCGTGATCGCGCGGCGGGTGAGCCTGCATCCCGTCGCGGCGGTAGGGCGGCAGCGCTGCTGTCACTTCGGCCTCCTCACGGTGTGGGTGCTGACCCGGCGTCGAACCCACGTGGCCGGGATCGGAGCCGGAGCCGAGGTCGGGCTCTTGATGGTGGACGTCATGGTGGCTGGGCTCATGCCGGCTGGTCCAGTAGTCGCAGGGCGTCGAGCTCTCGGGGTTCGGGCGCGTGGGTCTCGCGCAGATCGTCGGCGACGGCGAGATCCCAGCCGGTGGCGGCCCGGGTATCGTCCACCGTCACCCCCGGGTGCAGGTGAGTCAGCGTGAGCTCGGCGGTGTTCGGATCCGGTTCGAGGATGCCGAGGTCGGTGATGACGGTCTTCGGTCCGGCGCCGCGTAACCCGAGACGCTCCCGGTCTCCTGGTCCGGAGCCGAAGCCGACGGAGGTGACGAAGTCGACGCGGTCGACGAACGCCCGCCGGCTGTGCCTGAGGACGACGATCACCTCGCGGCACGAGGCGGCGATCTCCGGTGCTCCACCCGCGCCGGGCAGCCGGACCTTCGGTTCGGCGTAGCTGTCGCCGATCACCGTGGTGTTGATGTTGGCCAGCCGGTCTATTTGCGCAGCACCCAGAAATCCGACGTCGATCCGGCCGGGCTGGAGCCAGTAGTTGAAGATCTCCGGGACACTGACGACCGTGTCGGCGGTTTCGGCGAGAACACCGTCGCCGATGGACAGCGGTGGGTGTGGCGGTTTGGCGCCGATGGTGCCGGACTCGTAGATCAGTACGATGCCGGGCGAATGTAAGGCACGAGCCAGATTCGCGGCCGTGCTGGGCAGACCGATACCAACGAAGCAGGCCCGAGCACCGGACAACGCCCGGGCGGCCGCGATGGTCATCATCTCGTCGGACGAGTAGCCGCGATCGCCAGTCATGCCGGCGCTCCGATGTTGAGCACGTGGTCCTCCATCCAGGTCCGGAACGTCTCGCGGTCCCGGCTGATCGCGTCCCAGGCGACGTAGAAGTCGTTGTCTCGTTCGGAGTATCCGAGAGCGTACGACGGGTGCGCGCCGCCCGGGACGACGGCGACGTAGTCGAGGGCCCATGTGGGCAGCAGCACCGCCCCCGGGCGCGGGTCGAGTTCGTCGACGATCTCCTCGACGGTGGCCACCGCGTGCCGGGCGGCGAGGACGGCCTCCTTCTGGGCGCCGGTGATACCCCAGAGCTGGACGTTGCCATGCCGGTCGGCGCGTTGTGCGTGGATGACGCTCACATCCGGGTTGAGCGCGGGCACGGCGGTGAGTTCCTCGTCGGTGAACGGGCAGGTGATGGGTTTGATGGTCGGCGTGACGTCGGCCAGGTCAGTGCCCCGGTAGCCGCGTAGCACCGCGAACGGCAGGCCGGAGGCTCCAGCGACGTAGCGGTTGACCATTCCGGCATGGCTGTGTTCTTCGAGGCGGAGTGGGCCTGGCCACCCGTTCTCGACGGCGTCGCGTAGGCGATGCAGCGAGCCGACACCGGGATTGCCGCCCCACGAGAAGATCAGCGAGCTGGCGCAGCCCATGCCGATCATCTGGTCGTAGAGAAGGTCTGGTGTCATCCGGATGAGGGTGAGGTCACGCTGACCCTGGCGAATGATCTCGTGTGCGGCGGCGTAGGGAATGAGGTGCGTGAATCCCTCGAGTGCGACGCTGTGGCCGTCGCGCACAACGCTGCTGATCGCGTGCCGGAGTGAAACGACCTGAGCCACGGCCTTCCTTCCGTTCAAAACGGTGCGTTGGTCGAACGATAGTACATATGCCGAACGAGACTTGAGAATACCACCGGCGAATCAGTGACTGTCCTCATAGTCACAGCCTGTCCATGTGCGTCAAGAACAAGCATGTAAATGGGCTTGTATCTCCGTGCACAGCACTGTTCTATCCGTGCACGGCGGGCGTCCCGTGGTTCCGAGCCCCTTCTCGGGAACGATCCAATGGTGAACGGTCAGCGAATGAAAATTCGTAATGCGAACGAGAGATGACTATGAGGACTGTTCGGGACGCCACGTTCGAGATCTTCCGCGAGACCGGGATGACGACCCTGCATGCCAACCCCGGCTCCACGGAGATCTCCTTCCTGGCCGGACTGCCCGACGACCTACGTTTCGTGCTGGCTCTGCACGAGGGGTCGGTGGTGGGTATGGCCACGGGCCAGGCCATCGCCAGCGGCCGCCCGGCCCTGGCGATCCTGCACACCACCGCCGGGCTCGGCAATGCCGTCGGCGCGTTGGCCACGGCCCGAGTCAACCGGGCGCCTCTGGTGGTGATCGTCGGCCAGCAAGATCGTCGGCATTTGACGCTGGAGCCGTTCCTCGCGGGAAAACTGGACGGGTTGGCCGGTGAGTATCCCGTATGGGTGGGGCGCCCACCGCGGCCCGAAGACGTCCCGGGAGCTGTCGCCCGAGCCTGGCACGAAGCCACCACCGGGCGCGGGCCGGCGTTGGTGATCGTCCCTTCCGGTGACTGGACGGCGCCGATGCCCGAAGACGAGGTCATCGCCGCGCCGCGGGAGATCGTCCGGTCGCGGGCCGTGGATGTCGACGACGTCGCCGCCGTGACCAGGCTGATCGACGGTGCACGGCGCCCGGTGATCGTCTCCGGTGCCGGCGCCGACGCTGAGCGCACCTGGGCCGCACTCGTGACCCTCGCCGAACGGCTCCGCTGCCCGGTGTGGCAGGAGTCATTCGGCGCCCGGGCCGGCTTCCCGCAAGACCATCCGCAGTACGCCGGGGTGGTGCCGGCCAGCCGAGCGCGGCTGCGGGCCGCTCTCGACGGACACGACGCCGTCCTCGTCGTCGGCGCCCCTGTCTTGCGTCAGTACCCCTACGAAGCCGGCCCCTTCTTTACTCCCGGCACGAAGGTGGCGGTGATCACCGACGATCCTGAGGAGGCGCACCGCAGCCCGGCCGACATCGCTGTGCTGGGGTCGGTCGGCGCGGCGTGTGAGCATCTCGCCGCGTCGGTGTCACCGCGGATCGGACCGGCGCCGCGGTTCGATCCGGCGCAGGCTCCGGAGCCGCCAGAAGACGACGAGCCGCTGCGGGCCGGGCATGTGCTCGGCGCATTGCGCCGGTTGCTGACACCGACGGCCGTCGTCGTCGAAGAGACGCCGTCGTCCCGTCCTGACCTGCATCGACTCCTGCCGGCGCGGCGCCCGCTGGGATTCGTCTCGGCGGCGATGGGTGGCCTCGGCTTCGCCCTACCAGGGGCGACCGGCCTGCGGATGGCTCTCCCCGATCGACCGGTGGTGGCCGTCGTCGGCGACGGCTCGGCCATTTATGGAATTCAGGCGCTATGGAGCGCCGCCCGTTACGGCGTGGGTGCACTCTTCGTCATCCTCGCCAACGGCCGCTACGCGGTCATGGACCGGCTCGCGGAGAGCCACGGCGACAAGAAACCACCGTGGCCGGACTTCGCCGAGGTCTCGATGAGCGGGCTAGCCCGATCGTTCGGATGTCCCGCCGTCGCCGTCGACAGCTACCCGGATCTCGTCCGGGTGCTGGGTGAGGTCGTTCCTGGCCTGGCGGAACGGACTGAGCCCGTGCTGCTGGAGGTCTCCGTGACTCCCGACCCCGATTTCGCGCCCTAGCGCCCTAGGAGGTATTCGATGCAGGCGCGCTTCTCCCTACCGGCCGCTGCGCTGACCGCGGCCGCTCTAGTCCTGGCCGGATGTGCCAGCGACGACGATGACGACACACCGGCGGACGGCAACGGCCCGGACGCCGCACCTACGGCTGGCCAACCCGACGCGGACCTGGAGTTCCCCACCGGAACCGTCCGGATCGTCGTCGGGTCCGGGCCCGGATCCACCATGGACACCATGGCCCGTGGTCTCGCCCCCCGTCTCCAGGAGTTATGGGGTGAATCCGTAGTGGTCGACAACGTGCCGGGCGCGAACCAGTCGGCCGGATACCACGAGGTGGCCGGCGCCGACCCAGACGGGCACACGTTGTTCATCAGCGTCCACGGCACCATGGGGATCCACGACCAACTGGGCACCATCGATCCCGGCTGGCAGGAGTTCGAGTGGTTCGGCACTCTTCTCGAAGAGCCCTGGACGTTCTACTCGGCGGCCGACGGCTCCATCGAGACACTCGACGACCTACTCGCCGAGGACGTCATCCGCTACGGCGACAGTGGCTACGAGAGTCCGATCAACCCAGTTGCTCTGACCTTCTTCGAGGCTTTCGGCAAGGACTTCATCTTCACACCCGGCTATGACCCGGGCGACGCACAGCAGAGCGTGCTCACCGGGGAGCAGCACATCGTCGGCCGGGACGCGGCGCAGATGCTTCGTGGCGGGATCGACGGCGACTTCCGCGCGTTGCTCGTCTTCTCCCACGAGCCGAACGAGTTCCAGCCAGAAGCGATGACGCTGGCCGACGTGGAGGACGAGTACGGGGTGAGCATCCCCGACATGGAGATCTTCCAACTCGGCTTCCCCATCGGAACCACACCTGGTACTCCACCGGAGATCGTCGACTTCCTCGCCGACTCGATCGTCACCCTCATCGAGGAAGACGAACCCTTCCAGCAATGGATCCAGGACAACCACATGGTGGGCAGCGTCCGATCCGAGTTGATCGGACGGGAGACCACTCAGCAGAAGGTCGCCGCCGTCACCGAGCAGTATGCCGAGTTCGGTATGGACGGTATCCAGCAGCGACTGGAGGCCGGAACCGTCGACTAGGAGCGGAAGCTCTAAGAGCCGACGTGGCCGCGCCAGGTGACACGTCCCACGAAACGCCTTTGTGAATCCATCCCCACGGTGGTCCGTCCGGCCCGGCAACCCGAAGTCCGGGCCGGGCGGGCCGCCACCCCAGCCGGACCGGCCGGCTGGAGGACGACGTAGGAGAAGTCCGTGATTTCCGCCCTGACCGACGCCGTGTCGATCATCATGACACCGGCAGGCGTGCTGATGCTGCTGGCCGGGTCGGTCGTCGGCCTGGTGTTCGGCATGCTGCCGGGCCTGGGTGCGAGCCAGGCGATGATCTTGCTCCTGCCGTTCACCTACGGCGCGGATCCGCACTACGCCATCCTGCTGTTCGTCGCGGTGATGTCGTCAGCGTCGTTCGGTGGATCGCTGCCCGCGATCCTCATCAACACGCCAGGCACCCCGGCGAATGTGTGTACGACCTTCGACGGTTATCCGATGGCCAGGCGCGGGGAGGCGGCCCGGGCGATCGTCGTTTCTGGGTTGTCCTGCCTGGTCGGCAGCATCGTCGGCGCTATGGCGCTGTTCAGTCTGATACCGGTGATCTCACATGTGATCACCGCCTTCGGGGCCCGGGAGACGTTCTGGCTCGTTGTCTTCGGCATCGCGATGATCTCCTTGTCGGCGAAGGGCAACACCCTCAAAGGACTGGTGGCCGGCGGCTTCGGGTTGCTGCTCGCCTTCGTCGGGCGCAACTACGTCTTCCCCGGCGAGCGGTTCACCTTCGGCATCGACTTCCTGTACGACGGTGTGCCTATGGCTGCCCTCCTGGTCGGCATGTTCGCCGTCGTGCCGATGGTGTTCCTCGGTGCGAAGCGGTCCGTGGTCGACACCGGCCTGGCCGAGCCGACCGTGCTGGCCGCAGGCTTCCGGTCGCAGGCCCGCCGCGGGGCGCTCGACGTTTGGCGCTACCGGTACGGCGCGCTGCGCGGATCGGTCCTGGGGGTCCTGCTCGGCATCATTCCCGCGGTCGGCGGGGCCACGGCCAGCTTCGTCAACTACCTGATGTCCAAGCAGTTGTCCCGCAACGGCTCCGAGTTCGGCAAAGGGAGCCCTGAAGGCCTCATCGCCTCGGAAACCGCCAACGACGCCAAAGACGGCGGCGCGCTGATGCCGACCCTGGCGTTCGGCATCCCCGGCGACCCGAACACGGCCGTGCTGCTCGGCGCCCTGCTGATGCACGGCGTGGCACTCGGCCGGCCGCTATTCGACAACAACCTGCCGATGGTCGTGATCATCGTGCTGGGCCTGGTGCTCGGGCAGATCCTGGTGTCGGTGTTCGGTGTGCTCACCGGGCCGTTCATTTCCAGAATCACGACGATCTCCAGCTACTACCTGGTGCCGGTGGTCGTGACGTGTGCTCTGATCGGCTCCTACCTGTTCCGGAACAACGTGTGGGACACCACCATCGTGGTGATCGCGGCGGTGTTCGGTTACTGCCTCACCCAGTTCAACTACCCGGTGATCAGCTTGGTGCTGGGGTTCTTGCTGGGGGTCGAGGCGGAACGGGCCTTTATCCAGACGCTGATCATGTCGCAGGGCAGCTATGCGGGATTGTTCGAGGGCGGCGTCGTCTGGGGGATCATCACGATCATGGTCCTTTCGTTCCTCGGAGCGTGGGCCATCAACAAACGACGTGCGGTGCGGGCTGGTGTTCCGGTCACGGTGACCGGGCCGTCCGGGGCCGAGGCCGGTGAGACCGGTGATGCCGTCGCGAGCGATATGCAGAGTGTTTCCCGCAGTGCGGCCGGCGGCGGCGCGTCGTCGAACGGTGAGGGGCAACCCGGTGAGGAGCTGCCCGGTGAGGAGCAGCCCGGCCGGCCTCGGCTTGGTCGGGAACAACGGATGGCAACGGGATTCGCCGCGGTCCTTCTGGCCGCCGGCCTGGCCTTCTTCATTGGCTCGCGTGGTTACGAAGGCGACATGGGGCTGTTCCCCGGTGCGGTGTCCGGCCTGGTCTGCGTGTTGTTGGTGATCGTGCTGGCATCGGAGATGTCACCGCGGCTTCGCACAGCCCTCGCGAAGATCGACGGCGGTGCGGACGCCTTCCAGGCCAACGGCACCAGCGACCTATCAGCCGCCGCCCTGCGTAAACACGGGCGGGTCCTGGCCTGGGCGGCGGCCTTCACCGCGGCGATGATCTACGCCGGGTTCCTCGCATTCCCGGTGATGATCACCGCATACATCTGGCGTACCGGGCGCGCGACCCTCAAACCCGCGTTGATCATTGGCGCCGCCATGGCCGTACTCCTCGTTGTGTTCGGCACGGCCGCACCCACCATGTTCTGGACTGGCGCGCTGCCGGAACTCATCCCCGACCTGCTTGGCGGAGGGAGGATCCCGGCGCTGTTCTGACCCCACCGCCGCACGCGGAGAAGATCCCCGGTACCGCATATCGCACCTATCGAACTCGTCGAATTCATCGAACCAAAGGAGAGTTTTCCGATGCGACCACCTCGCCGACTCAGCTGGCTACTGGCCAGCCTGAGTGCATGCGCCCTGGTCCTCGCGGCCTGTGGGGGTGACGACGCCGATAGCCCAGCCGACGACCCGCAGGCCGAGGGCGACGCCGACCCGGCGGATACCGACGACACCGACTCAGCCGACGACGCTGACGACGACGGTCCGGCGGCCGGCGGCGACGTCGACTTCCCGACCGGCACCGTGCGGATCCTCGTCGGCTCCGGCCCGGGGTCGGGGATGGACTTCCTCGCCCGCGGCCTGGCGCCACGGCTGCAGGAGTTGTGGGGCGAATCCGTCGTCGTCGAGAACGTCCCCGGCGCCAACCAGTCGGCTGCCTACCATGAGGCGGCCAACTCCGACCCGGACGGACACACCCTGTTCATCGGGGTGGAGGGAACCTTCGGGATCCACGACCAACTCGGCACCATCGACCCGGGCTGGGCGGAATTCGAATGGTTCGGCACCTTGACCGAAGGGCCGTGGGCGTTCCACGTCGACGCCAACGGGCCGATCGAGACGTTCGAGGATCTCCTCGCCGCGGAGCCGCTGCGCTACGGCGATGGAGGTTATGAGAGCCCGGTCAACCTCGTGGCCCTCACCTTCTTCGACGCCTTCGGCCTGGACTTCATCTTCACCCCCGGCTATGACCCCGGGCAGGCCCAGAGCGGCGTCCTCACCGGTGAACAACATTTCGTAGCCCGGGAGGTCGAGCAGTTCGTCCGTTACGACCAGGGCGACGACTACACCCCGATCGTGATCGCCGCGGGCGACCCGCACCCGGATTTCCCGAACGCCAAGACGTTCGACGAGTTGGCCGACGAGTACGGCGTCGAGTTCCCTGGAGAGATGATCTTCCAGCTGGGCCTCAACATCGGCACCACCCCCGGCACTCCGCCGGAGGTCGTGGACTACCTCGCTGATTCGATCATCACCCTCATCGAGGAGGACGAGCCGTTCCAGGAGTGGCGGCGCGAGAACCTGTTCGAGGAGACCATGCTGGTGGAGAACATCGGGCGGGAGGTCACCAGCCAGAAGGTCGCCGCGCTGTCGGCAGAACTGGCCGAGGTCGGACTGGACGACCTCCAGGAGCGTCTCGAAGCGGGGACCGGCCGGTGACCAACACGACCGGCCCGCTCGACGGCCGCGTCGCCCTCGTGACGGGCGCGGCCGCCGGCCTCGGACAGGAGTTCGCGGTGGCGCTGGCCGAGGCCGGGGCGACGGTGGCCGGCTTGGACGTCGCCGACCAGTCGGCCACGGCCCGCCGGGTTGGTGCGACCTACCTGGCCGTGGCCGCCGACGTCACCGATCCGGCCCAGGTCAAGGCTGCCGTGGCCAGCGTGGCCGCCCAGCACGGTGGGCTTCACGTGTTGGTGAACAACGCCGGGATCTACCCACCCATCCCGTTCGAGGACACCACCCCGGACGATCTACGGCGCATCCTCGCAGTCAACGTGGAGGGCGCGTTCTACTGTGCCCAGGAGAGCCTGCCGCATCTGCGCCGCGCCGGGTGGGGCCGGATCGTGAACGTCGTCACGGGCGCGATCTTCGTCGGGCCACCGGACATCGTCGCCTACACCACGTCCAAGGCCGCGCTAGTGGGTCTGACCCGTTCGCTGGCCACCGCGGTGGGCGCCGACGGCATCACGGTCAACGCGATCGCACCCGGGTTGGTCCGCACCGACACCGCCGCCCGATCGACCGGTGCGGACGGCGGTTTCGAGCGGGTGGCCGGCATGCAACGGATTCCGCGCGTCGGGGAACCAGCGGACCTCCTCTCCACCCTCCTGTACGTGTGCGATCCGGCGACCAGCTTCCTGACCGGTCAGACGATCAACGTCGATGGCGGATCGGCGTTCTTATGAGTGCACATCATGCGGTAACCGATGATCCGGTCGAGCCAACCTGGCTGGCCGACGAATGACCTTCCACGATGACCATCACGCTTTCTCCGGGAGGACCCATGGTCTTGCTTGATCCGACACTTTGGACCGGTGCCCTGTTCTCCGGTGACTGGACCGCTGCCCAGGACACCCGGGTCGTCACCGAACCCGCCACCGGGAACGAACTCGGCCAGGCCGGCCTGGCCGTCGTCGGGAACGTCGCCGAGGCGGCCCGCCGGGCGGCCGAGGCGCAGCGCCAGTGGGCGGCAACCCCGTTTCACGAGCGCGCCGCGGTCCTACGCGCCGCGGGGCAACTATTCGAGGAGCACGCAGCCGAGATTCAGGAATGGCTGATCCGGGAGGCCGGCTGCGTGCGGGCCAAAGCGGGCTTCGAGACACACGTCGCGGCCCAGGAATGTTACGAGGCCGCGGCGCTGGCGTCGCAGCCGCTGGGTGAGGTGTTGCCCAGCGAGAAGAAGCGGCTCAGTCTGGCCCGGCGGGTGCCGTCGGGAGTGGTCGGGGTGATCGCACCGTTCAACGCGCCGCTGATCCTGGGTATCCGATCCGTCGCCCCGGCGCTGGCGTTGGGCAACGCCGTCATCCACAAACCCGATCCACGCACGGCCGTGTGCGGGGGAGTCGTCATCGCCCGGGTGTTGCAGGAGGCCGGCCTCCCAGACGGAGTGTTCCACCTGCTGCCTGGTGGGGCGGATGTCGGCGCCGCCATCGTCGAGGACCCGCTGGTCCGGGTGATCTCGTTCACCGGGTCCACCGCGGCCGGGCGCACCGTCGGGCAGCTCGGCGCCCGGCACCTCAAACGGGTCCATCTCGAGCTGGGCGGGAACTCAGCGCTCCTCGTACTTGACGACGCGGACATGGAACGGGCGGTATCCGCAGGTGCGTTCGGGTCGTTCTTCCACCAGGGACAGATCTGTATGACCACCGGCCGGCACCTGGTGCACTCCAGCATCGTCGGCGACTATGTCGAACAACTGGCCAGCAAGGCACAAGGTCTACCGGTGGGTGACCCCTACACCGACGAGAACGTCGCCCTCGGACCGATCATCGATGCCGCCCAGCGCGACAAGATCCATTCGCTGGTGCGGGCGAGCGTCGACGCCGGAGCACGAGTGGCGGCCGGCGGTACCTTCGACGACCTCTTCTACCGGCCCACCGTCCTCGATGGTGGTGGCGCCGGGGCCCCGGCGTACGCATCTGAGGTGTTCGGCCCGGTGGCGCCGGTGGTGCCGTTCTCCTCCGTCGACGAAGCCGTGGCCATGGCCGCCGACAGTGAGTACGGGCTCTCCCTGGGCATCTTGACCGGAGACGTGATGCGGGCCATGGAGCTGGCCGAGCGGATCCCCACGGGGATCGTGCACATCAACGACCAGACCGTCGACGACGAAGCCGTGGCACCGTTTGGTGGGGTGGCCGCGTCCGGCACCGGTTCCCGGTTCGGCGGCCCGACGGCCAACATCGAGGCGTTCACCGAGGTCCGGTGGATCACGATGCAGGGCCGCATCGACCCCTACCCATGATCATGAACACTTTGCCGTGTCATGACACGGCAAAGTGTTCATGATCATGGGGCGTTGCGGTGATTTCACCCGGGCGTCACCCCGGCGTCGGTTGCGGCATGGATCGCCGCGGCACGCTGGACCCGTGCGTATCCTGCAAGCGGCGAACTTCGTCGCACCGCATTCCGGCGGCATCCGGACGATGCTGCACCATCTCGCATCCGGGTACGCGGCAGCCGGGCACGACGTCGTCATGGTCGTGCCCGGGGCTCGGGACCGCACCACGTCCACCCGATATGGGCGCCTGGTGGAGATCGCCGCACCGCTGCTCCCGAGGACCGGCGGTTACCGGATGATCACCCGGTGGTCGGCCGTAGAAGACGTGCTAGCCGCCGTAGCCCCGGATCGGATCGAGGTCTCCGATCGCTTCACGCTGGCCCGGATGGGCGCCTGGGCCAGCCGCCAGCGGATCCCGTCGGTGGCGTTCTCCCACGAGCGACTCGACGCCATCCTCAGGCACTACTTGGGACGGTTGACGCCGTCCCGGCGGCTCGCCGATCGCTGGAACCGGTGGTTGGCGGCATCGTTCGACATGGTGGTGTGCACCACGAGCTGGGCCGCCGAAGAGTTCGTCCGCATCGGTGCCCGCAACCTGGCACACGTTCCGCTCGGCATCGATCTCACCACGTTTCATCCCGCACACGCGGATCCGCGGCTACGGACCCGGCTCGCCCAAGGAGCGGAGGTGCTCGTGGTGGCAGCTGTACGGCTATCGCCGGAGAAGCGGCCGGAACAGCTGCTCCCGATGGTGGAGCACCTGACCCGGACCGGAACCAAGGTGCGGTTGGTGATCTGCGGCGACGGCCCGATGCGGGCCGGATTGGAGCTGAAATCCACGGACTTGCCGGTGACGATGATGGGCTTCGTCGCCGACCGAGACGAGCTGGCGCGGATCATGGCCAGCGCCGACGTCGCGGTGGCGCCTGGCCCGTACGAGACGTTCGGCCTGTCCGCCCTAGAAGCGCTGGCCAGCGGGACACCGGTGGTGGCGACGGCGTCGGGTGCACTGCCTGAGCTGGTGCGGCGTGGCTGCGGCCGGATCGTCCAACCCGAACCCGCGGCCTTGGCCAGCGGTGTGCTCGACGTGATCGCCGCGGGGGACACCGCACGCCGAGCGGCGCGTCGACGGGCGGAAGACTTCTCGTGGGCGGCCACCGTGTCCGGCATGCTCGCGGTGCATGATGCTGCGTCTGGACATTGGGTAGCTTGATGGTCGTTCTGTGGCAGGTGACGTCGACCGCCGAAAAAACGACTACAACTCGGCGACGTAGACTGTTGCTCTGGGAAACGACGTCGTAACCTTCCACCACCGGGCCAGACGACGTGGCCGACCTTATGGGTGGCCTTGGAGGATGTATGACTGCCGGCGCAATCGACAACGCCGAACTCATCAACGATCGTCCGCCTTCCATTGGCAGGATGTTTCTGACGCGCGTTGAACAGACACCGGACCGTGAGGCGTTCCGATATCCGAGCGGAACCGGCTGGTCGTCGCTGACGTGGCGGCAGATGAAGGACCGGGTCTGGCACATCAGTGCCGGCCTGCTCTCACTCGGCATCGACAACGAAGACCGCGTGTCTATCGCCGCGTCCACCCGTGTCGAGTGGGTTCTCGTCGACCTCGCCATCAACAGCATCGGCGCGGCGACCACCACGGTGTACCCGTCCACCAACCCGGAGGATGTGTCGCACATCCTGTCGGATTCCGACACCAAGGTGGCGGTTGCCGAAGACCAAGAACAGGTCAGCAAGATCCTGGAACACAAGGACCAGCTGCCTGAGCTGACCAAGATCGTCGTCATGGACGGCAACGGCGACGACGACATGGTGATCACCCTGGACCAGCTCGAACAGCTGGGCCGAGAACTCCTCGAGCAGACTCCCGCCGCGGTCGACGACGCCTTGGCGAAAGTGGGGCCGGAAACACTCGCCACACTCGTCTACACCTCCGGCACGGGTGGGCGGCCGAAGGGCGTCCGCCTGGTCAACGACAACTGGGTGTACGAAGGTGTCGCCGTCGACGCCCTGAACATCCTTTCGGCCGACGACGTCCAGTACCAGTGGCTGCCGTTGTCACATGTCTTCGGCAAGACGTTGCAGGCCATCCAACTGCGGGTGGGCTTCGCCACCGCTATCGACGGCAACCTCGACCACATCGTGGACAACCTCGGCGTGGTCAAACCGACATTTATGGCTGGTGCGCCGCGGATCTTCGAGAAGGTCCGGGCCAAGGTGATCACCGGTGTCGAAGAAGAAGGTGGCCTGAAGAAGAAGATCTTCGACTGGGCTTTCGGTGTCGGGTTCAAAGTCTCCGAGCTGCGTCAGGCCGGCAAGGAGCCGAGCGGCCTGCTGGCTTTCCAGCACGGCCTCGCGGACAAGCTGGTGTTCTCCAAGATCAAGGCGCGGATGGGTGGCCGGATCCGGTTCTTCATCAGCGGTTCGGCCAAGCTGTCGCAAGACGTTTCCGAGTGGTTCCATGCTGCGGACATGCTCGTACTCGAGGGTTACGGGCTGACGGAAACCAGCGCCGCGATCTTCGTCAACCTTCCCGAGCGCAACCGGTTCGGAACCGTCGGACCAGCCTTGCCCGGCACCGAGGTGAAGATCGCTAACGATGGTGAGATCTTGGTGCGCGGCGGCGCGGTGATGCGTGGCTACCACAACCTACCCGAGCTCACCGCCGACACACTGACCGACGACGGTTGGCTGCACACCGGCGACATCGGCGAGCTCGAGGACGGCTTCCTGCGCATCACGGACCGCAAGAAGGACCTGATCAAGACCTCCGGTGGTAAATACATCGCGCCGCTGAAGGTCGAGGTGATCTTCAAGGCGGTGTGCCCGTATGCCAGCCAGATCGTGGTGCATGGCGACGGCCGAAACTACTGCACCGCGCTGATCACCCTCGACCCAGATGCCATCGAGGAGTGGGCCAAACACAACAACCTGGGCGGCACACCGTACGAGCAGCTCACCCAGTCGCCCCAGGTCCGCCAGATGGTGCAGGAACGGGTCGATCAGCTCAACGCGCGCCTGGACCGGTGGGAGACCATCAAGAAGTTCGAGATTCTCCCGCACGACCTCACCATCGAGAGCGGCGACCTCACGCCCAGCATGAAGGTCAAACGCAAGGCCGTCGAGAAGCGGTACATGGACGTCCTGGACGGCATGTACACCTGATCTCCGTTTTGGCACCTGATCGTTTCTCAGTGTGCCCCTTGCTGGCTCAGAGTTGCGGATAGGGCACCTCAGACGCCGTCTATCCGCAACTCTGAGCC
>NZ_JAAOEN010000031.1 GCF_011320225.1 Phytoactinopolyspora limicola | reverse complement strand
TGGAGGGGCTGGATGCGAACCGGTTCCACATCACCGGGACGCTGGACGCGGGTCAGACCGTGACGGTTACCTATGAGGTGACGTTGCGCCCGGATGGTGAGCGTGGGGACAACCGTGCGCTCAACTTCCTGTTGGATCCGGATGAGGATCCGTTGTGTGACCCGGATGATCCGGATTGTGAGCCGCCGCCGTGTGAAGATGGTGACCCTACCTGCACCGAGACACTCATCGGCGAGGTCGATGAACGCAAGGAGGTTGAGGCGTCGGAGGACCCGGTTCAGGCCGGGACCGTGCTGACGTACACGTTGACCTTCGAAAACCTCGGTGAGGGCCCCGGCACGGTCGACACCGTCGATGATCTGACGCATGTGCTGGACGACGGTGACGTGACGGCGGGTCCGGATGTGTCTGATCCGGCGTTGTCGGTGGAGGGGCTGGATGCGAACCGGTTCCACATCACCGGGACGCTGGACGCGGGTCAGACCGTGACGGTTACCTATGAGGTGACGTTGCGCCCGGATGGTGAGCGTGGGGACAACCGTGCGCTCAACTTCCTGTTGGATCCGGATGAGGATCCGTTGTGTGACCCGGATGATCCGGATTGTGAGCCGCCGCCGTGTGAAGATGGTGACCCTACCTGCACCGAAACACCGATCGGCGAGATCGACCCGTCGAAGTTGGTGGACCCGGAGTCCGGCACGACGGTTCACGCAGGTGACGTCCTGACGTATACGCTGACGTTCGAGAACGTCGGCGAGGCACCGGCCGTTGTTGATCACGACGACGTGCTGGCCGGAGTGCTCGACGACGCGGACCTCACCGACGGTCCAACACCGTCCAGTGACGCGCTGACAGTGACCGGGCCGGACGACGGTCGTATCACGGTCACCGGGGTGTTGGATCCGGGCCAGGTGGAGACGGTGACTTACCAGGTGACCGTCAAACCCGACGGTGAACGCGGGGACAACCTGCTCGGCAACTTCCTCGTCGACGGCGGAACCGAACCGCCGGAGGAATGTGAACCGGACGACCCACGGTGCACCGAGAACCCGGTGCCAGAGGTCAGGGACTGGAAGGCGGTCGATCCCGCGTCCGGTACCCCGGTGACGGGTGGCGCCGAGCTGACCTACACCCTGACGTTCACCAACGACGGTCAGGCGGCCGGTGACGTGGACCGGGTCGACGACCTGACCCACGTGCTGGACGACGCCGACCTGATCGATGGGCCCACCGCGTCCGACGATTCGCTGGACGTAGCCGGACCGGACGATGACCACCGGATCCACATCACCGGGACCCTCGGTGCCGGGGAGACGGTGACGGTGACGTACACGGTTAAGGTGCGTGACGCGGGGGATCGTGGGGACGATGTCCTGGCGAACTTCCTGCTCGATCCGGATCAGGACACCCCGGACCCAGAGGATTGTGTGCCGGCGACGGGCGAGGATGCCGACTGCACCCGCAACCCGATCGGCAACGTCACCGCCGAGAAGTCGGTGGATCCGGAGTCGGGTACCGAGGTGGCGCCGGGGGACGAACTGACCTACACCCTGACCTTCACCAACCACGGTCAGGGGAGCGACGAGGTCGACTACGTGGATCATGCCGCCGGCATCGCCGACGACACGGTGCTGATCGACGGTCCTACGGCGTCCGACGAGGCCTTCGACGTGTCCGGGCCGGACGACGATCACCGGATCCACATCACCGGCACACTCGACGGCGGGCAGACGGCGACGGTCACCTACACCGTGCGCGTCCGCCCGTACGACGAGCAAGGTGACGGCCTGTTGGTCAACTTCCTCGTCCCAAGTGAGGAAGAACCGCCGGGTCAGTGCGAGCCGACCAACCCGCTGTGCACGGAAAACCCGATCAAGGAGCCTCCGACTGAGGAGCCTCCGACCGAGGAGCGGCCGAAGGATCCGGGCGACCCGGACCTGCCCGACACGGGCGCCGGCCTCAGCGGATGGATCCTGCTCGCGGGAGTCGTGCTGGTGGTTGGTGGGTTCGGGTTGGCTGCGGCCACCGGACGCCGGCGGCTGACCCTTGGCGGTCGTGACAACTAGCAAGGAGGAGGGGGCGGCCTGACGTCAGCCCGCCCGATACCACGAGGGCCCTCGCCGGCGAGTTCGCGCCGGCGGGGGCCCTCGGTGTCGTGAGGCGACCCCCCGACGGCCTGAAAGCTCTCTCTGTCCCGGATCGAAGCCGCCGTTTGTTGCTTATTGATGCCATGAACATCGGTTAACGTAGGGTGAGCTTCATTTATAGCCGACCTTGTCAGTTCACCTACCTATGCTTACAGCCATCTCATCTCCACCCAGGAGGACGGATGGTCAAGTCACCTCATGAAGCGCTCCATCGGGTCTTTCACGAGGATGCCGCCCTCGTGACCAGGGCACTCCGAAGAATGCTGGGCATCGAGTTGCCCGAACCGCAGGCGATCTCCGTCGTCAACACCGACCTCACCGAGATCGAACCCATCGAGCGGAGAGCAGACACCGTGCTGCTCGTCGAAGCCGACGTCGGAAGACACCTGGTCATCATCGAGTCCCAGACCCGAGAAGATCAGGACAAACGTAGCTCCTGGCCCTACTACATAGCGTTCCTGCACACCAAGTACCGGGTTCCTGTCACTTTGCTCGTTGTGTGCTCCGATGCGGCAACAGCCCAGTGGGCGCGGAAGCCCATCCGGATTGGTCTGCCTACACAGCCGTCATCGGTCACCTATCCATTGGTGCTGGGGCCGGACAACGTCGAGCCCATCATGGATCTCGACGAAGCGGTCGACGATGTGGTGTTGGCTGTGTTCTCGGCGCTCACACACAAAGAGTCGCACTACGCCGACAAGATCCTCGACACCTTGGCGTCGGCGCTGAACAGTATCGAGACCGATTCCGCGGCCTATCTCGCCGAGTTCGTAGAGGTAGGATTGGCGAGTACGGCCGCGTTCCACACGTGGAGGACATTGATGACGACCATGACGTACCCCTACCAATCTCACCTGCGTTCCCTCGGGCGCGAGGAGGGTTACGCCCAAGGGCGCGTTGAAGGGCGCGTTGAAGGGGAGGCGCGGTGTGTGCTCCGGGTGCTGGAGTCTCGTGGCATCGAGGTGCCGGGTGATGCGCGGGAACGGATCATGTCTGGTGCCGATGAGGCGACTCTAGCGCTCTGGCTTGATCGGGCGTTGACGGCCGAAACCGTCGAAGACCTGTTTGTTTAGGTCTCCGCGTCTCGCTACATGGGTGCGCGTCGAACGTCCTTGTGAGTCGTCGGTGTGCTGGGTACTGTCTTCGTGGCGCCTGATCGAGTGAGAGGTAGCGGTGCGCCGCATCCCGCCGCGTTCTGCCGATTCTGGGGTCCGTGTCGGTCACGTGTTTGTTGTGTGATGACGACCATGACGTACCCGTACCGGTCTTATCTGCGGTCCCTTGGGCGCGAGGAAGGTTACATTGAAGGGCGCGTTGAAGGGCGGGCGCGGGTTGTACTCCGGGTGCTGGAGTATCGTGGCGTCGAGGTGCCGGGTGATGCGCGGGAGCGGATCATGTCCGGTGCCGATGAGGCGACTCTGGCGCTCTGGCTTGATCGGGCGTTGACGGCGGAAACCGTCGAAGACCTGTTCGCCTAGGCGGCCCTGTCCAGCGGCGGTTTGCCGGGCGCCGCCGTGCCTGCCGTGATGTAATGAGGGCACATTAACGGCCGGTACGCAGGCGGTGGAATCTCCCGCGGGTGCCGGCCTTGTCACGGAGAACTCGGCGCCGGTTGGCCCGAGATGTGGGGTGCGGGTTGGGTTTACGCGGTCGTGCGGGTAGTGGGCTCTGTGCGGCGCTGATAGTGCTGGCTGGGTGTGGCGCGAACGACGCCGTCACGTCTGACGATGCTCGGGTCAGCTACTGGGCCGCCAGCATGACGTCGTCCATCACGCGGGACGAGGAGGTGCTGACGCCGCAACTCGAAGCCTTCACCGCCGAGACGGGTATCGAGGTCGACCTCGAAGTTGTGCCGTGGGACGACCTCTGGAATCGGATCCTCACCGCGGTCAGCAGTGGGCAAGGCCCCGATGTCCTGAACATCGGCACCACATGGTCGGCATCATTGCAGGCTACCGGTGCGTTCATCGAGTTCGACGACGAGACGATGCAGGCGATCGGAGGCGCGGAGAAGTTCGTTCCGACGAGTCTCAGCGCCACCGGTGCGGATGGTCAGGCACCAGTGGCGGTCCCGCTCTACGGCCAGTCGTACGCGCTCTACTACAACACCGAGATGTTCACCGAGGCCGGACTCGACACCCCGGGGACGTGGGACGAGATGGTGGCGGCCGGCCGGCAGCTCACCCTCGACACGACGGGTGATGGCGAGATCGACCAGTGGGGCGTCACCTTCCAGGGCGGCTGGTCGGGGGTGAGCGCCCACTTGATGTTCATCCTGGGCCGGCAGAACGGCGGGGCCCTCCTGGATGCGGCCGGTCAGCCTCAGTTCGATAGTGAGCCGCAGGTGGCGGCCGCTCGCCGGTACCTTGATCTGGTGGCCACCGATCGGATCGCGTCGCCGAGTGTGGCCGAACTGACCGGCGCTGGGCCGGCCACTGAGTTTGCGCAGGGCAACGCCGCCATGGTGATTGGCCAGGCCACCGTGCGGGGGGTGCTTGCCGACCTCGGCTTCGCCGACTATGGCGTCACTCGGCTCCCGAGCCCACGCACCGTGCGTGACGGCGGACACGACACGTCGACCATGGTGGCCGGCACCAACCTCACCGTCATGGACACAACGTCGGATCGGGCGGCGGCACTCGAGCTGGTTCGTCATCTCACCGACATCGACGCCCAGGTGGAACTCAACCTGGCGTATGGCACGCTGCCGGTCATCGAGGCTGCCTATGACCATGAGGCGTTCGACGACGATCACCTGCGGACGTTGCGCGACGTCCTTCGTGAGTATGCCGAACCTTTCCCTCAGGTGCCGGAGGCCGGCCAGGTTGAGTCTCTACTCGGCGGGGCGATGAAGGAGCTGTTGGCTCGGGTGGCCACCGGAGACGTCATCAGTGACGACGACATCAGGGCGGCGCTGCGGGACGCCGGGCAACAGCTGGAGGTTGGCCGCTGATCCGTGGTGACGCACAGGTCGGAGACAGACGCTGAGGTGCGGGCGAGACGTCAGCCCGGCCAGCTGAGCGACACCCCCAACGGGCGGGACAGTCGGCGGCGCCACTGGTTGCCGTATGTGCTGATTCTGCCGGCCGTGGTGGCTGAGTTGATCATCCACGTCGTACCGATCGTGCTGGGTGTCTGGACCAGCATGACGCAGCTGACCCAGCTGCACATCCGAGACTGGACCAACGCGCCGGTGATCTGGTTCGACAACTACCGGCATGGCTTGGACCCGGCCGGAGCCATCGGATCCGCGCTGGGGGACACGGTTCTGCGGACGCTTGCGTTCACGGTGCTGGTGGTTGCGTTGTCGTGGATCATCGGGATGCTGGCGGCGTATGTGCTGAACACCAGGGTCCGCGGTGCGAGGGGGTTCCGGCTGCTCTTCCTGGTGCCGTTCGCGGTGCCGACGTTCGCGTCCGTGCTCGCGTGGTCGTTCATGTTCAGCCGGGACCAGGGCGCTGTTAATCACGTGCTGGTCGATCAGTTCGGATTGCTGGACGAGCGGCCATTCTGGCTGATTGGCGACAATGCGTTCTGGGCGATGGTGGTGGTCGCCGTCTGGCGGTTGTGGCCGTTCGCCTTTCTTATGTTGCTCGCCGCATTGCAGGGTGTGCCGGGCGAGTTGGACGACGCCGCCGCCGTCGATGGTGCATCGCGCTGGCGAACCTTCCGTAGCATCACCCTGCCAGCGATCCGGCCGGTTAACGCGGTCGTCATCCTGATCATGGGGTTGTGGTCGTTCAACGAGTTCAGCGTGCCGTATGTGTTGTTCGGCCCGCGTCCACCTGAGTCGGCCACCCTGCTGGCCGCGCTGATCTACGAGCATTCGTTCGTCCATTTCGGCATGGGCCTGGGAGCTGCGATGAACGTCCTGGTTCTCATGTTCCTGCTCGGGGTGTCGCTGCTGTTCTTGCGCCTCTTTGTGCCACACGGGAGGCGGCATGCGTGAAGGTCCGGGATTCCGCTGGTTTCGCCGTGGTGTGTTGACCTTTCTGACCCTGATCACCGTCGTTCCCCTGTACGTCGTTGTCTCGTCGTCGGTGAAGCCACTGGCCGACGTTCAGGGCCGGTTCTCGTGGATACCGCGCGAGGTCACGTTGTCTCCCTACGTCGACACCTGGACGACCGTGCCGTTGGCCAGGTACCTGGTGAACAGCCTCATCGTGGCGGCTGTCTCGGCATCGCTGGCATTGCTGGTGGCAGTGGCGGCGGCGTATGCGCTGTCGAGGTTCACCTTCCGGGGCGACCGGGCGTTCCGGCTCGCGGTGCTGTCCACGCAGATGGTGCCCGGCATGCTCTTCCTGGTGCCGCTGTTCCTGATTTTCAGCCAGGTCCACACCTGGCTGGGGATTCGCGTGATCGGTACCCACGCCGGCCTGATCGTCACCTTCATGACATTCTCGCTTCCGTTCGCCATCTGGATGTTGACCGGTCTGTTCGCCGGGATCCCACGTGAAGTGGAGGAGGCGGCCCTGCTGGATGGGCTAGGGCGGATCGGGGTGCTATTGCGCATCGTCCTTCCACTCGCCCGGCCGGCGCTGGCCGCCGTGGGGATCTTCGCGTTCGTGATCGCATGGGGTGAGGTGTTGTTCGCATCCGTCCTGTCCGACGCCGACACTCGTACCCTCGCCGTTGGCCTACGCGCCTACATCACCCAGTCGACCGTGCTGTGGAATGAACTGATGGCGGCGTCGGTCATCGCGTCGGTGCCGGTGGTGGTCGGATTCCTGATGTTGCACCGACACCTGATGCGCGGGCTCGGAGCCGGTCTCAGGTGACGCGCTCGTGGCACCGCGTGAACGTGCGGTCGGAGCGGCGCGGTTCAGGTGAGCAGGCCGAGCGCGCGTGCGACGTCGACGGCTTGGTACCGATCGGTGACGCTGAGTTTGCGATATAAGCCGCGACTGATGGTCTTGAGCGTGTTCGCAGTGACGTACATCGATCCCGCGATGTCAGCGAGTGTGGCCGAACCGGCGAGGGCTGCCAGCAGCTGTGACTCGCGTTTGGACAGCACCGGCAGACCTGTGCTGCCCGCCCGCAGCAGGGCCGCCAGTTGCCGGCCGAGCCCGGCGCTCCGACCGGAGGGCACGCCGGGCAGCTGGCCGCTGATCACTGTGTCGCGCAGCTGAGGCAGCAGCATGACCGGTCGGCGGGCGCCGGTGCGCTCCAAGACCGCCACCAGTCTGGCGAACGCCGGACGAGGGTCATCGCCTTGACGTAACGCACACTCGGCCAGCAGGGCCAGGAGGTCGGCCCGGTCGGTGAGGGTCAGGCGATCGTCGATCTCCTGGTAGGGCGTCAGCTCGCGCCGGGCGCCGAGTGGATCGTCCAGGGCGAGGCAGATGCGAGCACGGGTGATGGCGACCAGCGGTGGCAGGACGGCTGTGTCGGCGACGTCGTCGAGGTGGTTGAGCGCGGTGATCGGTTCGCCGTCAACTAGATGGACGTGCGCGCGGGCGATCGCCGCCAACACCCGGTTGAGGGGCAGGTTGTTGGTGGGGTAGTCCGGCCCGGACAGAAGCATCGCCCGCTGTGCTACGCCTGTATCACCAGACATCAGCGCTAGGACCGACCACGCGTAGGCCAGCCGTGCCGCAGGTGGTTCGGCGTCCGCCTCGAGCCGGGCCTGCGCTGCGTGAAGGTGGTCCGGCACGGCCCAAGTGTGGCCGTACTCAAGATCGAGCATGCCTTGGGTGATGTGAAGATGGTCGGTGAACTGGCGTTCGAGCCAGCCGTGTTGGCCGAGAGTCACGAGCAGCGACTCAACCGTCTGCCGTGCCGCGGTGAGCTGACCGCGGAGGAAACAGACGTAGCTGAGTTTGGCTTCACTCGTGGCGGTGTACCACTCCGCCCGGTTGATCCGTGCCATGGTGCGCGCGGTGCGTAGCGCCGTCTCGGCCTCGGCCAGCTGGCCCGCGGCGAGCCTCGAGGTGCCTACCTGGTAGTGGAAAAACAGGATGCGGTTCGCATGTTCGCGCCGCTGGGTGTCCGTCGCTGTCTCGATGAGTTCGCGTGCGGTGTGTTCGATCGTGTTGGCTGTTTCGATGTCGCCGCGGCACCGCGCCAGGTGCATGCTGAGCGATCGGTGCGACATCACCGGACCGTTCAGCGATGACTGATCCAGGAGTTTCTCGGCTTGGTTCAGCCTGAGTGCGAAGGTCTCGATATCCGGCGGTGGGCGCAGGGCGGTGACCCCCGCCATCAGCAGCAACGCGGGATCGCCGGCGACGACGTCGTCGGCGAGCGCGGCGAACGCCTGTCCCGCCTGCTCCCAGCTGCCCCGAGGCGCCACCTCACTCATCGATTGTTCCTTGAGGACGCTGAGGACTATGTCGTGCAGCGACGCCTCGAGCAGATGCGGGAGAGCGTCGACGGCTCGACCGGCAGCGATCATGGCATGCGCGGCCCGCGTGGCGAGGGTGGTACGCCGCCCCGGCTGACCGAGATCCAAGTCGGCCAGCAGGCATTGGCGGAGAGGCTGCAACAGGCGCCAGTGATCGGGGCCGTCGTATCGGACCCAACCGCGCCGGGCCCAATGGTCGACGACGTCGGCGGGGTTCGCCGTGGTGTGATCGGCGAGCAGAATCGCCAGGGCGGGGAGGTCGAATCGGGGGAGCACCGCCGCGTCGGTGAGTAACGCACGTTCCTGGTGAGACCGCGCAGCGAGAACCTCGTCCCGGACGAACTGGGTGGCCAGCTCCGGCAGCTGGCGCATGGTGCCGGAACCGCGGTGGCGGAGGGCCGCGCTGACGAGTGCGGGCCAGCCATCGGTGGTGTAGTGGAGGTCGGTGAGCTCCTCTCGGCTCAGCGCCACACCCAGCTGGTCAGCCAGCGCGTCGACCTCGTCAATGGTGAAGAACAACTCGTCCACGGGGACCACACGTGCGCGCCCCTCAAGCAGCATCGCCGCCGTGACCTCCGCCAGCGGATGGCGGGTTGCCACGAGCACGCGGGTGCCAACCGTGTGGGCCGTCTTGAGGGTTGAGCGCCGAGTGCCGGTGTCCACTCCACAAGCGTCGTCGATCATCAGCACCCGAATGTCGGCCGGCACCGGGCGCTCGGCTTGGCCCTCCGGGCCACGGTGGACCCAGTTGACGGAGCCATCACCCATCCGGCGCGCGATCTGGGCGAGGAGGACGGACTTGCCGCTGCCGGCTGGTCCTTGCAGCACGACGATGGAGGGAGCATCAGCGGTGCTGAGGGCCGTCAGCAGCCGGGGCCGGGGGATAGCCGATGAAGCGGCGGTCGCCGACTCCGCAGCTATCTCGGGCCCATCGACGGGCAAACCCACCACTCTCCCGTCCGCTCATGAGGCGGGAAACCACCCCGTTGCGATCCGCTTCCTTTGTATCACCCCGATGATCACCCCGAAGATCACCCCCTAGAGAGGTTTGGCCGCGTGAACTGTGCATCAGGGTGATCACCCTTGCCTTCACCCCGAAGACCACCCCGGCATTCTCATCAGAATCACGAGATACCGCTGTCCTGGTGAATATCGTGACGAGAAGCCATTGGGGGCCTGCTCGCACGTGTCGTTTGGTGTGGACCAGATGCTTGGGGGCGAGATGGCGTTGCGCGGCGAGCTGATCGGCCGTGACGAGGAGCATGATCGACTGTGGGCGTTGGTGACCGCGACGTTGTCGGGGTCGGGTGGTGGAGCCGTCGTCACCGGCAACTCTGGTGTGGGCAAGACGGCGCTGCTGCGAGATCTGGCCGACCGCGCGCGAGCCGATGGTGGGACCGAGCCCGGGGCGCTTGCGGTGTCCTACGTTGTTGGTGCCGGAGCCGAACGGGAGTGGCCATACTCCGGGCTACACCTTGCGTTGTCCGCGGTGGCGGACTCGCTGGCGTCGAGGTGTCCGGCCGAGTCGGCACATCTTGTGCAGAGCCTGCTGAAGGAACTGACGCCTACCGCCACCGGCTACGAGGTCGCGATCCGGTTGCAGGCGTTGATCGCCGAAGTCGCCGCCCCGGTTGTTTTGCTGATCGACGACGCTCACCTATTGGACCCACGTTCTCAGGAGGTCCTGGGTTTTGTGACCCGGAGGTTGCGTGGCAGCCCTGTTGTGGTCGTTGTGGCGGGCCTGGCTGGCGAGGAGTTCGAGCAATATCGAGGTCTGACCGCGGTCCACCTTGATGAGCTCCCGAGCGCGGAGGCGGTCCGGCTGGTTCAACGGGCCGGGAATCCACCGGTACGCCGGGCGGTTGCTGAACGAATCGTCGCCCTCGCGGGAGGCAACCCGCGGGTATTGCTCGACGCGGTGAGCCGGCTCCCCGTCGCCCAGCTGACCGGACACGTCGAGCTGGATCGTTACCTGCCGAAGTCACCCGTGCTACACGACATGTTCGGCGCGGTTCTGGACGGGCTCGACGACACCCGCCGGCACGCATTGCTGCTGGCCGCCGCAGCCGACGGTCACCTGGCACCGTTGACCAGGGCACTCGACGGCGCCGTCGACGGCACGGCGGCGTGGTTGCTGGACCACCACCTGGATGGATCGGACGGTACCTTCCGCTTCCGTCAGCCGCCGCTGCAATCGCTGGTCTGGCAGGCCGCGACCCCGTCGGAGCAGCGACGCGCGCACCAGGAGCTGGCGGAGGTCCTCTCTGGTCCAACCGCGGGTCAGCCCGAGGCCGACCAGAGCGTTTGGCACTTGGCGCAGACCACCATCGATGAAGACGACGACCTCGCGGCTCGGCTGATGGCCGCGGCCCATCGGGCCCGCACTCGAGGAGAGGTGGACCGTGCGCTGGCCTTGAGCCGGGATGCGGTCCGGTTGACCGGAGATACCTGGGACCGGGGCGACAGGCTGATCGTGGCCGGCAATCTGGCTTTGGTCAGCGGCCGGCTCGACGAGGCGATCGGGATGGCGCGGGAGAGGTTTACCCAGGACACCACTGCGGTTCAGCGAGCCGATCTAGCGCTGCTGGAGGTACGGGCTCGAAACCTGCTCGGCGGTGACGTCGCCGTCGGGCTGATCGCGAGGCATGTCGAGGAGGTAGGCGAGCTCGACCCGGGGCGCGCGGCGCGTCTTGAGCTGGCCGGTGCCATGGGCTTCGCGTGGCGGATGGAACAGGCTGAGGCCTCCAGGCTGTTGACCTTGGCCGGGCACTATGCCGCCGACTTCGACGATGCTACCCGGCACGCACATCAGTGCGCCTCGGCCTGGATCGGTTCCATCTCCGGCGATCCGTGTACCGCGGCCACGCAGTTGCCGCAGGAGGCGCCGTCGAAAGTTGGTGAGGGTGATGTGCTCTCCGACGCCGAGTGGTCGGTGTGCCGCGCCATGGTCCTCATGCGTGCCGAGCGGATGGACGAGGCTCGCCGCCTATTGCAGGACGTCGTTATGGACGGGAGGTTCAGCGGGGCGACATTGCTGCAAAGCGCCGCCCAGTCGGCCCTCGTGGAGTTGGAGGTGCGGGCCGGTCGGCTCCCAGCGGCCCACGCCGCGGCGACGGCCTGGGAGCGTACGGCCATCGGCGGGGTATGGCGGTCCGTTGTCTCCGCACACATGATCCGGGTGTACGGGCTCCTGGGTGAGCCGGAACTGGCTTGGCAGTGCCGGCAGCAAGCGGTCGAAGGGGCGCGTCGGCACGGTGACGGATGGGCGACCGCGGTGGCGCAGGCGGAGACCGGTGCGCTTCTGCTCGTGCTGGGGCAACTCGACGAGGCTGTCCCCGTGCTGGAGCATGCCCGCCGGTACGCGCTGGAGCATGTAGATCCGTCGCTTCTGCCAGCTGAGCCGGAGTACATCGAGGCCTGCATACGGGCCGGGGAGCCGGGACGCGCCGGGGCAGCGTTGGCGGACTTCGCCGACCGCGTTCAGAAGGTGCCATCGGCATGGGCGCAGCACGCCCTAGCCCGATGTAGGGCGCTGACCGCGGAAGGGGAGGCATCGATCGAGCTGTTTCACGAAGCTGTCGACGTCCGAGCCGAGCTTGTATCTCCGCTGGAACTGGCCCGAACGATGCTGTGTTTCGGTGAGCGGTTGCGTCGGCTCGGTCGCCGGGTGGAGGCGGCCCGCTGGCTCTATCGGGGATTGGTGCTCGCTCAGGAGTGTGGTGCCGGGGCGCTGGTGACCAGAGCCGAACGTGAGTTGCGGGCCGCCGGGCGTTCACCGGCGTCGGAGACGGCTCACCTAGGCGAACTGACCGAGGCCGAACAGCGCATCGCGTCGCGAGTAGCGGCCGGGAAGCGGAACCGGGAGATCGCGACCGAATTGTTCATCTCCGTTCGCACGGTGGAGACTCATCTCGGCCGGATCTTCCGCAAGTTGGGTATCCGGTCGAGAACGGAACTCGTCGGTTTGGTCAAGGCCGACACCGACCCCACCGGCTGACCGGGAGCGCCGGGTACTGGCTACGCCTCCTGGAGTTGAGCCAAGTACGCCGAGCGGAGTGCCCCGCGGGCGCGCGTGGCCAGGCTCGATACGGCGTTGGCGGTCATCTTCATGCCGGGCGCCAGCTCGGCCGGCGAGTAACGGTCGACCTCGATAAGCCAGAGGACACTGCGCCAGCGGCTCGGCAGACTGGCCCACGCCGCGGCCACGAGATCGGTCTGTGGTGAATGAAAGGCCGGTGGGGCGATCAGCCGCTCCCACAGGGTGTTGTCGTCGGTGCACGTCATGCGGCGCTGGACGAGCGCGTGCCGGTAGGCCAACCGCTTGACCGTGGCCAGGATGTACGCCCCGAACGAATCGGTTGGGCCGTGCCCGGAGCGCACCGCGCGCAAGGTTTGGTAGAAGGCGTCGTGGACGAGATCGTCGGCTACGTCGGCGTCGCGCACGATGTGACGGGCAGCGCTACGGGCGTTTGGCGCCACTCGTCGATAGAGCGTGGTGAACGCTTCGTCGTCGCCCCTTCTGACCCGGTGGAGCAAGGTCATGTCGTCGTCCGCATCCGCCCGCTGCATCACGATCATGACGTTGCCGGTGGTGGCCCGGGCGCCGCGTCGTGGTTATCCACATACGGCTGGGCCCGCAACTACGTACGTACCCGGAAACCAGGCAAAAGCTGGACAAATATCGACGACGTACGGGAGGGTAAGTCAGTCGATTGGGACTAAAGCGGTGGATTTGGCGGTGATCTGCACCTCCGTCCGCCCCTGGGTGAGATGGCCGAACGGCAGGAGCGGCGCCGAAGCGGTGAATTCGACGGTGACCTGCCCGCTACCGCGGTCCACCGTCACCTGCGCGACGGCGAAACTGTCGAATCGGCCAGCCAGGTCGTGCCGTGCCGCGTAATCGACGACCGCCCGGTGGGCGGCCACCGGGGAGATCGGTAGGACCGACACGGGTGCACCGCCGTAGAGATCCTCGTGAGCAACCTGCTGAGCAGCGACGGTGACCGCACCATCGGTCCAGGAACTGAGCGAGCGCCGGACAAGAAAAGCGTTCGATGCGCTGGCGACCGTGGCGACGACGAGCCCCAGGACCAAGGCGAGGCCGATGATCAACAGGGTGATCTGGCCGGACTCGTGATCGTCAGGCACCCAACGGCCGCGTCGAGTGTGGCCCGTGGTCATGACGCCGGCCGGTAGCGGTCGACCACGGCAACATGGGTGGCCGTGACGGGGATCCGGGTGTGTGCGACACCGGCCAGAACATCCGGGACCAAAGGCAGCGCCACCTCCGTGTGGACCGTCACCGTGACCTCGGTGCCAGGCCGATGGCATGGTGCGGCCGGGCAGGTCACGTTGACGGACACGTCCCCGGCGTCGAGCCTCTGGTCGCGTAGTGCCACGGCCGCGGCCTGGCGGGCAGCGGAAAGGTCTCCGGTGACGACGTACAACCGGCCTGCCTCTCGGGCGGCTTGGGTGACCCCGTACGACGAGCGTTGCACATCCAGCGTGGCCACCATGATGTACACCACCGGCACGAGTAACAACAGGCCGAGTAGGTGAAACTCCACGATGGCGGACCCACGTTCCCCGCCGGTGATCCACCGTCGAAACGTCGTCCGTCGCGCGGCCCGCACCGGCCGCCCCGTGTCGGCCTGACCGCGGGCGAAGAACCGGATCACCGCCCCGGCTCCGCGATCGCGTGTGCGGTGGCGGACAGGCCGCGCTCGACGCCGAGTAGGCCGAACACTGGCAGGGTCGTGGTGACCGTGACCTCGACGGCCGGTGCGCCACCAACCTCAGTCGTCCGGACGTGGACGTCGCCGCCGAGCCGTGCCGACAGTGATGAGGCCAGCAGTGTGCGGGTCCGATCCGCACCGTCGGCCGGCCCGCGATTGGCGTTGGCCGCGTATCGGGCGCCCTCGGCGGCGCTGGCCACCAACGTGTTGCGGACGTGTATCACCAAGCCAATCTGGACGATGGCGAGGAACAACGTCACGAGGAGGACCGAAACGAGGGTGAACTCCACCACCGCCGAGCCGCGCTCCTGGCTCGCCCGGAGCTTCACGGCCGGACGACGCTGAGTGCCGCTTCGAGGATCTGGCGTAGATACTGCTCGGCGAATGGCCACAAGACGGCGACGATTCCGGCGGACATGATGGTGATCAGGACCCATCCCGGCACGTCGCCCCGTTCGTCGCGCAGATGTTCCCGCAGTGACGGCCGTCGGTCGGGGCGAGCGGACGACTGCACGGATGGCCGGCGGATACGACGGGGGCGAACGATCGTTGGGGAGGGCGGCATGGTGCTTCCTTTCGGTGCTGACTGTGCTGGGCCGGGTCGTTGCCGGGCCGGGTCTTAGGGAACAACGGTGCTGATGTGGACGATGCCGGGGTAGAGCGCGAAGACGATGGTGACGGGTAGGACGAGAAAGACCACCGGGAACAACATGGCCAGCTCCCGCCTACTGCCGGTCTCCATCAGGCTGCGTTTGCGTAGCTCGCGGACGTCGGCTGCCTGGGCGCGCAGCACGTCCGCCAGTGGTGTACCGCGCTCGACGGCCACCGCGACGCCGTCGACGAACCGCGCTAGTGGCGTCAGGCTGGTCCGCTCGGCGATCCGGTCCAGGGCGTCGACCAAGCCGGCACCGGTGCGGGCCTCGGCAAGGGCCCGGTGCAACTCCCTGGCCAACTCCCCCTGGCTCGTGCGGGTGACCCGTTCCAGGGCCCCGACAGCACCGTCGCCGGCGGCGACGGACAGCGCCAACAGGTCGGCGATGGTGGGAAACTCACCCAGCATCCGCCGCTCGCGCTCCCGTACAGCTGCGGTGAGCCGGTGATCGCAGGCGACGACACCTCCCACGGCACCGGCGACGCAGAACATCAGCAGCAACACCGGTGAACCCGTATACCCGCCGGCGAGCAAGATGAGGCTGATCGCCACGGCACCACCTGCAGCGGCTGCCGCCCATATCAGCTGCCGGACGCGGAACTGGTGAATGCTCTGGTGCCGACCGGCCTGGTCCAGCCTGCGGCGTACGGACGCGGAGCCGCCGAGTAGCCGCCCCAGGGTGGTGGCGGCTTTGGACACATACGGGCGCAGAATCCGCTCAAGGGTGGGCAGCGGAGTCAGGGACTCGTCGGCGACCATACGTTCGATCCGGTGATCACCGGGACGGCTGGCGTACGGAGCAAGCCGGTCGTCCAGACTGGGCCGGTTGCGCGCGGGGAGTCGTGCCCAGACGAGTAGGAGTCCCGCGCCGGCGCAGAGCCCCAGCAACATACCCGTCGTCCAGGTGGCGCTCATCGCAACACCCGCTGCTCGCGGGGGAGCCGGCCCAAGCGCATCATCAACCGGTACGCGAGGGCACACAACCCGGCCCCGCCGCCCAGCACCAGCCAGCCCGACGGCGCGTTGAACGCCTGCACGGACGCCGACCGCATAGACAACAGGGCCAACAGCGCCCACGGTGCGGCTACCGCGAGGCGGGCGGCGTTGATCACCCACGATTGCCGGCTTTCCAGCTCGGAGCGGGTGCGGGCATCGTCGCGCAGGAACGATGACAACGTGCGCAGCAGCCGGCCGAGATCGGTGCCACCCACATCACGGGCGATCCGCAGCGACTCGACGATACGGTCGCCGGTAGGGTCGGCCAGCCGTTGCTTCAGGGCATCCAAGCACTCGCCGAATCGGCCGCTGGTGCGGTAGTCGAGAGCGAAGCGCTGGAACGGCCGGCGGAGCGGCTCGGGCCCGCGGCTGCCCAACTGGGCCAGCGCCTCAGGTAGAGCCAACCCCGCCCGGACAGCGGAAGCGAGGTGGTCGACGGCGTCCGGCCAGAGGTCGCGGAGTTCTCGGCGGCGCGTTCGGGCACGCGCCCGTACCAGTGCGATCGGGGTATACGCGCCGAAGACGGCGAAGGCGAGTGCGATCGGCCACGTGCGCGAGACCGCGAGGAACACCGTCCCGGCGACCGCGCCTAGTCCGGCACTGGAGATGATCAGTTGGCGTGGGGTGACGGCCTCCAGACCGGCTTCGGCGATCAGGTCCGACAGCCGGTGCCACCCGCCGAACCGCAGCACGGCCGGCGTGCTCCCCGGAAAGCTCCAGGCGTGCCACATCATGAGCAGCCCGGTGCCCGCGGTGAGTCCCAGCAGCGCGCCCATCAGGCCGGTCCGAGGAGTGTCTGGAGGTCGAAGCCGGCCCGTTCGAATCGCTTCGGGTGTGGTGGGTACCCATCAGCGCGGACCAAGTGGTGGCCATCGTGGGTGAAGATCGGTTCGAGTTCCACGACTCCGCCTTCGACCCGGCCCGGGACCGCCACGATCTCCTCGACCTGCCGTTGCCCGTCGGCTCGGAGTTCGACGTGAACCACCAGATCGATGCAGCCGGCAACGGTCGGCACGACGAATGCGCTGGCGATGTTCTCACCGGCGAGCAGGGGAAGGGTGCAGAGTTTCGTGATCGCTTCACGAGCGTTGTTGGCGTGGATGCTGCACATCCCGGGCAGCCCTGAGTTGAGGGCGATCAGCAGGTCCAAGCACTCATGTTGACGAACCTCACCGACGACGATGCGTTGCGGGCGCATCCGCAGAGCCTCTTTCACGAGGTGCCGCAGGGTGATTTCGCCGCTGCCCTCCAGGTTCGCCTGGCGCGTCTGCATGCGGACCACATCGGGGAGGGGCGGCTGGATCTCGAAGACTTCCTCGACGGTAATCACTCGTTCACGTGCGGGTACGGCGGCCACGAGGCAGTTCAGCACCGTTGTTTTGCCGGCTTGAGTGCCGCCCGAGACGATGATGTTGAGTCCGGACGCGACACACGCGTCAAGGAACCGGGCGGCTGCTTCGGGCAGGGTTCGGCGTCGGACGAGGTCGTCCAATCCCGCAGCCGGCAGTACCTGTTTGCGGATGTTGACCGCCCAATGCTCCGGCGTGATGTCGGGGATGACCACGTGCAGCCGACTGCCGTCGGCGAGGGATGCGTCCACGAAAGGCGTGGACACGTCTACCCGCCGGCCCGACGCCTTGAGCATCCGCTCGACGAGCCCGCGGACGTCGTCGGCGGTGAGGATGGTGGTGGTGAGTTCGCTGCGGCCGTGCCGGGCGACGAAGACGCGGTCGGGCCGGTTGATCCAGATCTCTTCGATCTCGGGGTCGTCGAGGTAGCGCTGTAGTGGCCCGTATCCGGCGACGGTGTCGACGACGGACCGGACGACGGCGGTGGGGTCGTCGAGCGGAGGCAGTGGTATCGACAGGCTCCGTTCTCCGTACGTACTGACGACGTCGCCCACGATGCGCCGGACGGCGTCTCGCTGCGTCAGGGGATCGATGCCCTCACGGCGGACGACCTCGCGCACCTCGGCGTCGATGATGTCGACTGCGCCGTGCATAACGTCTCACCCACCAAAAACATCAGTTGGTTTTTCGAGCGCTGATCATGTCCTGAACTACGTGTCGAGTTCAAGCCCGATTCCGGTTTGTCCACAGGTGGGTGGCTGTAAGAGGCCGCGCGGAATGGGAGTCGTCGGGTTCGCGAGCCCGGGCATCCTGGCTGGGCGGCGTTCTCGTCAGTCGACGCACAACCCCAGTGCGCCTCCTTCCTCGGCCTTGCCAGCCAGGCGCCCAACCCCGCTCACTACCCGCCGCCCCATTCCGCGCGGCCTCTTAGTGATCCGTGTATGGGCGACGGTGCTCGGTGGAGCGCGTACTCTTGGGAGACGTGGCAGAACGTGACATCGACACAGAGATCGCCGAGCTCTCTCAGACGCTGGCTGGCGTGGAGCAGGTCTTGGAGCCGGAGAAGCTTCGGGAGCAGGTCGCCGAGCTCGAGGAGCAGGCGGCCACTCCCAATCTGTGGGACGACACCGACCGGGCCCAGAAGGTCACCAGCCGGTTGTCCTATGCGCAGGCGGAGTTGCGTAAGGTGACCGAGCTGCGCCAGCGTGTCGACGACCTGCCCGTCATGGTCGAACTCGGCCGCGAAGAAGGCGACGCGGACGCGATGGCCGAGGTGAACCGGGAGCTCGATGAACTCGGGGAACTCATCGCCGACCTGGAGATCCGCACGCTTCTGTCCGGCGAGTACGACGAGCGCGAAGCCGTCGTCACCATTCGTGCCGGCGCCGGTGGTGTCGACGCGGCGGACTTCGCCGAGATGCTGCTGCGGATGTATACCCGGTGGGCGGAGCGGCGCGGCTACCGAGCGGATGTTCTCGATACCTCGTACGCCGAAGAGGCCGGCCTGAAGTCGGCGACCTTCGAGGTTAAAGCACCGTTCGCCTATGGGCAGCTATCGGTTGAGGCGGGGACGCACCGATTGGTTCGAATCTCGCCGTTCGACAATCAGGGGCGGCGGCAGACATCGTTCGCCGCGGTCGAGGTGGTGCCGCTGATCGAACAGACCGACCACATCGAGGTCCCGGAGACGGACATCCGTATCGACGTATTCCGCTCGTCCGGTCCCGGCGGCCAGAGTGTCAACACGACCGACTCCGCGGTGCGGATCACCCACCTCCCCACCGGGTTGGTTGTGTCGATGCAGAACGAGAAGTCGCAGATCCAGAACCGGGCCGCCGCCATGCGGGTGCTGCAATCACGGCTGTTGCTGCTCAAGCGCCAGGAGGAGCAAGCGCAGAAGAAGGAGCTCGCCGGTGACGTCAAGGCGTCGTGGGGAGACCAGATGCGGTCGTACGTTCTGCAGCCGTACCAGATGGTCAAAGACCTCCGTACCGAATATGAGGTCGGTAACCCCCAGGCCGTATTCGACGGCGACATCGACGCGTTCCTCGAGGCTGGGATCCGTTGGCGCAAGCAGCAAGAGGCTGCCTCATCGTGATCGACCAGCCGCGGGCCGAGGACGGCCGCTGATCATTTCTCCGGTCTCCGCGCGTCGTTGGTTTCCTCTTCCCCGCTCTGCCATTAAGGGCAATGGCCTCTGGCCGAGTCGCCGGAGGGAGTTCGGTCACAAAACACAAAAAGTGGGCATGTGGACTGGTGGGGCGCGGTGTCCCTTGTGTACAGTTCGGCCTGGTTGTTACATAAGGTGCGACCCAGGCCGTCGGGGGGCCTGCTACGCGCAGTTTCGAGAGGCCGGTATTTTCGCATGTCTAGATCTGATACTTCAGTGCGTCCCGGTCGGGGGCGCCTCGCGCTTTCCGCGGGACTAGCGAGCCTGCTCACTGGTGGTGCACTCGTGGCTGTCGGCCTGGTGTCCACCGCTTCCGCCGATCCCACCGAACCGCAGTACGTCCCGTTCGATAGGAACGCCAAGACGTGCGATGACCTTGAGATCTTTAGCGATCCTGACCCCTTGATCGACACTGAGGGTAAGTCTGCCGCCAACGAGTACGTCAGTGGCGAGGTGACGGACAACGCCGAAAACCCTGAGGGTGAGGTGCTCAACGTCGAGAAGGTGAATCCGAATGTCGTGATCACCGCGACCGTCCTCAAGGGTGGTCAAGGTGGGGGCGGCGTGTACTACCCGGGTGAGCCCATCGATGACATGTACATTCCGCATCACAGCCAGGAAGGCAAGGCGCACGCCATCAGCCACTGGTTCGTGTGCGGGTACGTTCCTGAGCCGACTGAGACGCCGGATCCGACTGAGACGCCGGATCCGACTGAGACGCCGGATCCGACCGAAACCCCGGATCCGACCGAGACACCTGACCCGACCGAAACCCCGGATCCGACCGAAACCCCGGATCCGACCGACGAGCCCACGGACGAGCCGACCGACGAACCCACGGACGAGCCGACCGACGAACCCACGGAGGAGCCGACCGGTACACCCGAGCCGACCCCTCCTCCGGGCGAAGATGAAGACGAGGACGACGAGCAGTTGCCGGACACCGGTACTTCGTCGGCCTGGATGCTCGGTGGAGCGGCACTGTTGCTGCTCGGTGGCGGCCTGGTGGTCGCTGGCCGGCGCGGCCTGACCAGCGCGGTCTGACGCCCAACGCGGCAGACGACCTCCTGCGGGCGCCGAACCGCACTGGCATGCACGTCGATATGGAGTGTGGTTCGGACGGCCGATCTCCTGAAGGGCCGGGTGTCTCTTTTCGTAGAGGCACCCGGCCTCTTCGTGTGGTGTTTCACGCCGCCGGGCACCTGATGTGTCGCTTGTACGTTGAGGCGGATGTGTGCATGACCGAACGTGACGGGCCGTGTTCCGCGCGGCGTGTTCATATGATCAGGGCGCTGGCCGGACGGCGTGTCGTCGGCGGTGCCGTTGCGCCCGGGACGACGTACACTCGGGTGCGGCGCCCGCCTGCCGGCGGGGGCCAGGCTGAGACAACAACCATCGTCGGCGAGGCAACGTGATCCGATTCGACAACGTCACCAAGGTGTACCCGACCCAGTCCGGGCCGGCCTTGGACAGCTTGACCATGGAAGTGGAGCGGGGGGAGTTCGTCTTCCTCGTGGGCCCGTCCGGGTCGGGTAAGTCGACTTTCCTGCGGCTGGTGCTCAAGGAGGAGCGGCCCACGTCGGGTCGGATCCGGGTGGCGGGTAAAGACCTGCACCGGTTGTCCAACTGGAAGGTTCCCCACCTGCGTCGTCGGATCGGGACCGTCTTCCAGGACTTCCGGCTGCTGCCCAACAAGACGGTGTTCGAGAACGTCGCCTTCGCGCTTCAGGTGATTGGCAAATCGCGCCGGCAGATTCAGCGCGATGTTCCGGCGGTGCTGGACCTCGTCGGTCTGGACGGCAAGCAGGACCGGATGCCCGACCAACTGTCGGGTGGTGAACAGCAGCGTGTCGCGGTGGCTCGAGCCTTCGTGAACCGGCCGCTGATCCTGCTGGCTGACGAGCCGACGGGAAACCTCGACCCCGCCACGAGCGTTGGGATCATGAAGCTGCTGGACCGAATCAACCGAACGGGGACCACGGTGGCGATGGCGACACACGACCAATCGATCGTTGATCAGATGCGTAAGCGGGTCATCCAGCTGGAGCACGGCAAGTTGGTTCGAGACCAGTCCCGCGGCGTGTACGGCTACACGCGCTGACCTGCCCTCATCCGCCACTGACCCGTTACGGATACTAACGCGATGCGCTTCCAGTATGTCTTGTCCGAGATTGCCACCGGCCTTCGGCGCAACTTGACGATGACCGTCGCGGTCATCATCACCGTGTCTATCTCGATTGCGCTGTTCGGCACCGGCCTGCTGATTAGGGCCCAGTCCGAGGCCACCAAGGGCTACTGGTACGACAAAGTCGAGATCTCGGTGTTCATGTGCAACGAGTACTCCCGCGGGGGGAACTGCGGCGGCGGCGAGGTCACGGACAGCGAGCGGGAGCGGATCCAGGCGACGCTAGAAGACCACCGCGAGGTCGCGGAGGTCTTCTACGAGTCGCAAGAAGAGGCATACGAGCGGTTCACCGAGCCGCTGGACGACCCCGTTGCCGACGTTATCAACCCTGACCATCTACAAGAGGCGTTCCGCGTTGCGCTGGTGGATCCGGACGAGTACGACGGAGTGGTGTCGGCCGTCGCTGGGTTGCCAGGGGTGCAGAACGTCCATGATCAACGAGAAGTCTTAGGGCCACTGTTCCGACTTCTGGATTGGTTCCAGGTCGGAGCTATTGTCATTGCGGTGATCCAGGTGGTGGCAGCCACGTTGTTGATCGCCAACACGATTCGATTGGCGGCGTTCAGCCGGCGGCGTGAGACGGGCATTATGAGGCTGGTTGGTGCGTCGAACTTCTATATTCAACTGCCGTTCATCCTCGAGGCCGCGATCGCTGGGCTTATCGGGTCCATTTTGGGGTGCGCTGCGGTGTTTGCCCTGCAAGAGGTGGCTGTGTCGCGTCTGCTGGCGCCCAATTTCACGTTCACTGAGTGGGTGAGTCAGAGCGACGTGTGGATGATGGTGCCGTGGCTGTTGCTGACCGGTGTGATCATTTCGGCGTTCGCCTCATTCCTCACATTGCGGAGGTATCTGCGGGTCTGAGCTGCCCGCCAAAACCGGACAAAACGGCCCCTATTATTCGATGGTGGGGGTTCTGTCAGGCTGTCGCTTTCTACCCTTCTTCTTCCATGTCGGTGTGAATGATGTTACGGTCGTTCACGTCCGGTACGGAGGAGTCAAATGTGAATGGTGTGACTGACGGGGCCTCGTGGTACCGCCGAGGGGTAGCACTATTGCTGGCCTCGGTCCTGGCGCTCGCGCTGCTGAACCCTGCCTGGGCAGATAACCTCCGCGACCGTATTCGGGACGGTGAAGAGCAGCTTCAGGAGACCGAACGCGAACTGGGTGAGGTGGAGGACGAGCTCGCTCACTCCACCGAGGAACTGAACGATGCGACGAAGGCCTATGAGGCCGCCGTCAGCCAGTTGCCGGCTGCGGAAGAGGCGATGGCCAGCGCGGACGCAGCCCTCGACACGGCGAACCGCGAGGTCGAGATCGCTGAGGGTGAAGTGGCCGCGGCTCGAGCTGAAGACGCCAGGGCCGCTGAGCGGCTAGCCGTGGCTGAGGAGCGGGTCGATGATCAACTGATCCGAATCGCCGATGTCAACGAACGTATCGACGATCAACGGCAATCCATCAGCTTGATCGCGTCGCAGGCATACCAGCGGGGCGCCGGCGGAGAGCTCGCCAGTCTCGCTGTGGCGCTACGCGCTAGCGATATGCACGAGCTGGTGGCGACGGTGGAAGCAACCCGGGCAGTCGTGAACGCAGAAACGTCGATCTTGACGGACCTGCGTGATGATCGCGTCGAGCTCGCCAACGAACGCGTCGTTCTCGAAGACTTGCAGGCCGAAGCGGAAGTCCTTCGGCAGGAAGCGTTAGACCATCTAGACGAGACTGAGCGCGCCGAGGCGCGGGCTCGCGAGGTTCAGGCCGAAGCGAAGCAGGCCGCGCAGGCAGCTGCGGCAGCGAAGGCCGAGGTTGAAACACTGATCGACGCGCGGGAGAACGCACGGCGGGCGGCAGAGCGTGCACGCGAGGAGAACGAGCAACAATACGCGGCGTTGGAATCAGAGCGAGACAGCATCCAGGACGACATCGACCGGCTTGAGCGTGAGCATGCCGAACGGGAGCGGGAACGCGAACGCGAGCGGGAGCGGGAACGCGAACGCGAGCGGGAACGCGAACGCGAACGCGAGCGGGAGAACCAGGACAACGGCGGGAACAACGGCGGTGGTGGTGGCGGCGACAACGGCGGTGGTGGCGGCGGTGGCGGCGGGAATGATGGCGGTGGGAACGACGGCGGAAACTCGTCGAGTGCCCTACGGTTCCCGGTGACGCAGCCATATGTGACGTCCCCGTACGGCATGCGCACCCATCCGATCACCGGTGTGCGGAAGCTCCACGACGGCACGGACTTCCGTGCCTATTGTGGAACGCCGATCTACGCCTCGGCGGGCGGCACCGTCGAGTGGGCATCGTATCGGGGTGCTTATGGCAACCAGATCGCCGTCAACCATGGTGGCAAGGTGACCACCTACAGCCACCTGTCCCGGTTCGCTGTGGGGTCCGGGCAGCGGGTCTCCCAGGGCGATGTGGTGGGCTACTCGGGCACCACCGGTCTGTCCACGGCCTGCCACCTGCACTTCATGCTGTATGTGAACGGAACGCTCCGCAATCCCATGGACTACCTGGGACGTTGATGTTCGCGTCGATATTGGTTCGTCTCGGCGGCCGGTTTGATGAGATCCTGAGGGTATGGCACGTGAGCGCGGACGCACCCTGATATCGCAGAACCGGCGCGCCCGGCACGATTACCACATCGACGCCACATACGAGGCAGGGTTGGTCCTCAGCGGCACCGAGGTAAAGTCGCTGCGGGCTGGCAAGGCGACGTTGGCCGACGGTTATGCCGAGGTGCGCGATGGTGAGGTGTGGCTGCGCAACGTCCACATCCCGGAGTACACGTCGGGCACCTGGACCAACCATGAGCCACGCAGGTCTCGGAAGTTGTTGCTACGTAAAGACGAGATCAGCCGTCTGATCGGCAAGACGAAGGAGCAGGGGTTCACTCTCGTCCCTCTGTCGCTCTATTTCAAGGACGGCTACGCCAAGGTGGAGATCGCCCTGGCCCGAGGTAAGAAGTCGCACGATAAGAGGCACGCCATCGCGGAGCGGGAAGCCAAACGTGAGGCTGAGCGGGCGATGTCGCGCGCCCGCCGCCGCTGACGCTTGGCTATGCGCAGGTCATCACCCATCGCTGCGGGTGGAGGGCAGCATGCGGCGGGCCACGCTCTCCTTAGGTTCGGGTGCGGTGGCGATCCACGGCCCGGTTCCCTCGCTGACGTCGATGATGCCGGCTTCGAGCCAGGTGAGGTGGCCGTCCAGTACTGCGCGGGCCAGTGACTCGTCGACCGAGTCGGTGTTGTGCCACAAAGCGTGGAATAGGTGGTCGACCCGTAGGCGGGCCTGCCGACAGAAGACGTCCGCGAGTTGGGTGGCCCCCGCGGGTGGTTGTTCCTTGTTCGCTGCTGTGCCACCAGCCATGTAGTCACCCAGGTCGATCCCGTGTGGATCGGTGCGCAGCATCTGAGCCCGCACACAGGTGGCGGCCATGGCGAACAACTCGGCTCCGATGTCGACGACGCGGGCCAGGAAGCCCTGTTTCTTCTCCAACTTGGCCTGCCAGCGGGCCATCCCGTAGAAGGTTTGCCGAGCAAGCTTCCGGGAGGCTCGCTCCACGTACCGCAGGTGTGCCGCGAGCGGGCCGAACTCGCTATACGAGTTGGGCCGGTGTCCCGGTCCGGTGGCCAGTCGCGGAAGCCAGGTGGCGTAGAAGCCGGTGGCCTTGACGGCGGCTTTGGCTCTCCCGGTGAGGTCGACGTCTGGATCGATGATGTCTCCCGCGGCCTGCAGGTGTGCATCGACTGCCTCACGGGCGATCAGCAGATGCATGATCTCGCTCGAGCCCTCGAAGATGCGGTTGATGCGGACGTCGCGCAGGACCTGCTCGGCTGGTACGGCGCGTTCGCCACGAGCTCGGAGAGACGCGGCCGTCTCGTATCCGCGTCCGCCGCGGATCTGAACCAGCTCGTCGGCAACCCTCCATACGGTCTCGCTGCACCAGAGTTTTGCCAGTGCAGCCTCGATGCGAATGTCGCGCCGGCCCTGATCGGCCATATGTGCGGACAGCTCGACGACGGCATCCTGGGCGAACGCGGTTGCGGTGATGTATGAGATTTTGTGTGCGACGGCGGCGTGCCGGCCGACCGGCTTGCCCCACTGGACTCGCTCGGCCGACCATTCCCGCGCTATCTTCGCGCACCATTTACTAGCGGCGGCACACACCGCGGGAATGCCCAGCCGGCCGGTGTTGAGTGTGGTGAGGGCGATCTTCAAGCCTTGGCCTTCGCGGCCGAGCAGGTTCTCCGCCGGAACCCGTACCCGCTCGAACCGGGTGACACCGTTCTCGATACCGCGCAGGCCCATGAACTCGTTGCGGTTCTCAACGGTGATACCTGGAGAATCAGCTTCGACGATGAAGGCGGTGATGCCGCCTGGCGAATCGCCGTGTTCGGGGACGCGCGCCATGACGACCAGCAGTTCGGCCACGACACCGTTGGTAGTCCAGAGCTTGACGCCGTCGAGTTCGTAGGCGCGGCCGTCGTCGACCGGAGTTGCGGTGGTCCCGAGACGGGCCGGGTCGGAGCCGACGTCGGGCTCGGTGAGTAGGAACGCGCTGATGGCGCCGCGTGCGCACCGAGGCAGGTAGGCGTTCTTCTGCTCGTCGGTGCCGAAGTAGCGTAGCGGTTCTGGTACGCCGATGGACTGGTGAGCGGAGAGCAGCGCGCCAAGTGCGGGGTGGGTGCTGGTGGCCAACATGAGGGCGTGGTTGTACGCCACCTGAGTCAGGCCGAGTCCACCGTACTCTTGCGGGATCTTCACCCCGAACGTGCCGATTCGGGCGAGTGCCTTGATGGATTCGTCGGGGATCCGTGCCTCGCGTTCGATGATCTCGGCGTCGATCTCGGTAGTGCACACCGCGTGCAGCTGTTGGAGAAACGTGGTAGCTCGTTCGGTGTCTTCGGTGGACAGCGTCGGATGTGGATGGATGAGATCGAGACGCAACCGGCCAAGGTAGAGCTCTTTCGCGAACGACGGTTGGCGCCATTCGGTTTCGCGGGCGGCTTCGGCCACCTCGCGGGCTTGTCGTTCGTCTACGTTTCCGGTGGGGTGGGGCGTCGACATCGCGCACCTTCCGGGATAGAGAGAAGGAGATCTACCTCAATTGTTACTACCCGGTAGGCAATGATGAAACCTCTTCCCTCCCATGATCATGAACACTTTGCCGGGCTATCACCCGGCAAAGTGTTCATGATCATGGGAGGGGGAATGTCGCTCGCGGGTGGGGTGTTGAACCGTGTAGCCTGGTGACGCCTCGCCAGACGCGTGACGGCAGGCATTAATAACTCAACAGGGGGTGAACGGTTTCGACTTCGCACGTTGAACCAAGGGAAGCGGGCCGAGGATGTCGCGTCATCTCGTAAACGATCGCGGCAACGTTATAAGTGCCAACGAAAAGCGCACTGACTTCGCCCTTGCCGCCTGAGGCACGGGAATAGAAGTCTGTCGACCCGGGAGTGCTTCCGGCCCGGTGCTCGGCATCATTGAGGAAGCTCCACTCATCGGCACGGCCACGGGGCCGGTGGGGACACTTACGTGGCTGGGCTCGTCACGGTGACTCGCCTGCGTGATCACCGGAGCCAAGTAGAGGCATAGCAGGCTGCGCCCGGAGAAGCTTTGGAGAGGCGTCGAAGGACCCGGGTTCGATTCCCGGCACCTCCACCATCGATAAGGCGGCTGGTCAGCGACGTGCTGGCTGGCCGCTTCGTCGTTCTGCAACCACTCCACGACCATGCTTCACTTCACCGCCTCGAGTACACGGTGAACGGTGCCGACTGAGGCGTCTACCTCGTCGGCGATTGCGCGGATGGGCATGCCCTTCGCTCGAAGCTCGACAGTGCGGGCGTCCCGGGCCGTCGTGTCGACCCGCCGAGCGGGGCGGCCCTTCACGTCGAGGCCGACGATCTTCTCAGGCCTCTCTGGCGTGTTCATCTGTGAACTGTCCCATCGAACGCGTGCCGAACCTGGATACCTAAATACGCTGTTGCCCTAAGCCGGCACCTGCCCTCCAGCCGTCCCGTCAGGCCCTGGCTGGGTTATGCGGAGGCTGACGCGGCTACGATCCGGTCCAGGCCAGACCGGGGAGCCGCGCCACCCTCGAGTATCAACTCTCGTCTACGTTCCGGCGATTCCAGCGACGCTTCTTCCCGACGTTCCGAACGACCGGCCACGGACAGCGTCACCGTTGCCCTTGTGCATCTTGCAGAGTGCGCAGCCTTGCCACTGACGGTGTGGCGAGTGAGCCATGACGTACCTCCGGGATCAATCTCCGTCTGGGTGGGGAGGGCATCCTCGGGAGTCCGCCAGCGGTGTATGTGAACATCAGCTTACCGTGAGGCGCTCGTCGCCGGACCGGGCCACGATCTCGATCTCGCCGCCTAGTGCCTCGACGCAGGCTCTCCCGGTGCCGATCTCGGACCGGTCGAGTTCGCCATGTTCGATGCGGGACACCCGCGACTGGGAGATCCCGAGCTGCTGAGAGACCTCGGTCTGGTTCAGCCCATACGCCTCGCGGATCTCAGCCAGCCGGTGCGCCCGGACCTCGGCGAGCAGTTCCCGTCGGAGCTCCAGGCGGACGATCTCACCCTGCAACTCCCACAGCGTGTTCTGCACGTCGGTCAACCCTCCCACCGCGTCCATCCGCGCTGGCGGATGCATCACCGACCCGGCCTCGAACGTGTGCCCCAGCCCGAACGCATGCCCGAACTCGTGCAGCTCAACACCCGCCGATCCGAAGGGTGCATCTGCTACCTCACCTGCCCATGAGGGGCACGCAACGGTTGACGACGATCGATCACTCTTGTACGCCAGAGGGCTCGCTGGCGACTGGCTCGGCTCGACACGGCCGAGCTGTCCATGGACGGCGAGTCTGGCGTCGTGGTGTGCCCCGGGGTTCCTACCGGCGTCGGACCGAGGGAGATCGTGGCCCAGGAAGACGAGGTGGGGCAGTGGCGCGCGAACTCGGCAGCAGCACCACCATGTGCTCGACGTTCCAAATTGCCGTTCTCGCACACGAGAACTCCACTCTGGACCAGTTGCGGAGAAGCGGGCCATCAGAAACGCAGCATTGCTGGCATATCACCCTGCCCTGGCCACGGCTCGCCGCAACGGAATCACCTCGGCGAAAGTAACCCGGCCTCGGGTGCCTTCCGGGTGTTGGAACACGCGCGGCCCGTGCGCGAAGTCCTCCTCCAGGACGAGCAGCCGGAACTCGCCCGGTGGGTCGGTTGGGTCGAACGGTAGGGTCAGCCGCGCGACCAACGCTCCGGGCAGCGCGTCGGGAGCGTTGAGCATCGCCTGCTCGAACAGGTCCTCCCAGGCAAGCAGTTCGTCACCGCCGGTGCGGACCCGTCGCTGCGCCACCACCCGGGCCGCGCTGGGCGCTCCGCCGGGCAGCTCCTGCATAACCCAGTTCGGGGCTTCTGCGGTACCCAGGTTTACGGGCTGGAAGGCCGTGTCGTAGCTCTGGCCGGACAACGACACGGTGACGCTGTTCGTATCCTCGGTATGGCGCAGTTCCCGGTCCGGCAGCACCTGTATGGGGTCCAGCGTGATCACCGGGGAGACCCGGAACTCGTCGGCTGCCCACGACGAGCCGCGGATCGACGTCGGCTGGTGGCGAGCCAGGGCCAGCCGTGCGAACGGGAAGTAGAGATCGGGCACGTCCACCCGAAGGTCGGTGTACCAGGCCTGCTGGTCCGGGTCCCAGCTGATCCCGCGGTCCGACACCCCGATGGTGCGCCTGATACCGCTCGCCTCGGCGATCCGCATCTCGGTGAGCCGGACCTTCGCCCAGGCAGCGGGAAAACCGCCGAGATCATGCGGCCTGACTCCGCCGAAGATCGGTAGTTGTCGCGCGGGGTCCGGGCCGACGAGCGTGGACACCTGGTAACCGTCGGCGAGCAGCGGGTGAGCCGGCTGGGCGTCCCAGGCCGCGACGATGGCGGGCAGTTCCCCCTCGCCGGAGACGAACCACGGGCGGGCCAACCAGACTCGCAGCCAGCCGCCCTGGCGCCGGACTAGCCCGTCCGCACGGTCGCGGACCACCAGGGGCATTACTTCGAGCACGGTCGGCGCCGGGGGTTGCCGAGTGCTCGGCACGTCGATCGTCACCGGCTGGGACGCGACAGTCAGCCGACTGGCGCGGGCCGAGGCGTCCGCTGCGGCTTCAGCCGGTCCGAACTCGGGACCGAAGAACTCGGCGAACCGGCTGGTGGCAATGGCGGTCAGCCGCAACGTGACGTGCGCCGTTGTGTCGAGGTCCAGGGTGGCTCCAGCCGGATCGATCGGGTCTTCGCCCATGTCGTCCCCAAGGTTCCCCAGCACGACAGTGCCAGGGCCGTCGTCGACGAAGACCGCCACGTTGAACGGACCGGTGACGGCGACCGGCGGCACCAGCAGCGGACGTCCCATAGTGGTGGCAACCGGTGTCATGGCCGGTCCCCACCGGATGGCCTCCGGCGCGGGCGACGCCACAGGCGACGGGAGTTGTATCGGCTCGTCGCGGGGCACCGCCCACTCGGCTACCAGCTCGACCGTTCCGGTCGTCGGCCCATGCACGGTCCAGGGCACCATCACCCGGATGTGGGTGTCCTCGGGCGACCGTTCAAGCAACCGAGCCGAGTCCGCGGGCTGTGGAACCTGCCTTGGCCGCTGGGTGGCATGGACGAGCTCGAACGGCTTGTCTGGGGTGACCATGCCATGCCGGTGCCGGGCCAGCCGCTCTTTGGCGATCTCCAACGCCGCCACGTCGAGCCGCTGCCGCCACACGGCAGGAAGGGCCATAACCGTCTCGTCGGTCAGTACGCTGGACACCGCCCCGATGGCCCGCCCACCCGGCGGCAGGAACGCGGTGACCACGCCGCGATGCTCGTCCACGTCGGGACGGCGGATCTCGTCGATGTCGAGCGCCTCCAGCCGGAGCCGGATCGGCCCCGGCCCGGCCGGAGACTCCGGCCAGCGCACGACCAGCACATCATCGGCGGCCATCCCGGGCAGGCCGGAGAAACAGGCACCGGCCGACGCGGGGTCGGCGAGCCAGGGCAGCTCCGTGGCGTCGGGGTGTAGGACACCGGATTCGCGAGCCGCCCGCCGGTAGGCCGCCGCCCGGTCGGCCGCCGAGCCATGGGCGCCGATCGCGTCGTCGAAGGCTCCGTGCCACTCGGCCAGCTGGACCGAACACTCCGGGGCGAAGAACAGCCGCTCGTCCACCCCGGGTTCGGGGCCGAAGGTGTCATCGCCCTCGTCCAGGCCGCTGCGGACCACCAGCCGGCGCTCGGTCTCGCCGATCCGCGGTGGCGCTTTGTCGGCGGGCACGGCGAAGGCTGGAACCGGCGGTGGCACCCGCTCGAATCGACGGAAGACTACCTCGTCGGTGACCGCTCCACGGGCGTCCTCGCTGACCGCCTCGTCCGCCTGCTCGACGGTGAGCGCGTTGCCGGCTAGGTCGACCGACCGCAGCCGCATCCGATACGAGCGCCCGAATCTGAGTTTGGGTAGTGAACCTGGCAGCACCGCGGTGTCGATCCCCAGGCCGGTAGAGGTCAGCGGGTCGTTCTGTGGCCGGCCGATGATCGACGTACCGGCTTCGGTGCGATGTACCTCGTCGGCGTCGAAGGGATCGGCGCTCACCACTGCGCCGGGTCGCGGGGCCGCGAGGCTCCACCCGTCCCAGGTGACGAGCGACTCGTCGACCGAGATCAGGTCGCCGGGATCCAATGTCTCGCCAGGAGCCAACGGCCGGCCGGTGAACGACCCGGTGAACGAGCCCTCGTCGGTCACCGACCCGAGGACGGTGCCGTCGGCGGTCCTATACCGGACCTGGCGGGCATGCAGCGGGTACCACTTTCCGGTGGTCTGGTCGAGCACGTCGAGGCGGAATCCGCGCCGTACGTCGTCGGCATCCAGGGAGTCTTCGACCGCGGGGTCGTCGGCGAGCAGGCGTAGCTCGTTCGTGTGTTCGGCCCTGTCGATCAGCCGATCCGCGGCGCCACTCTCGACCAGTCGGAGCCCGGCGGTTCGCAGCGGCGGCAACTCCCGTGGCGGGGCGGCCGACTCGGCGCCGGTCACCTCCTCGGCAGCCCGTTCCAGCAGCTGGGCGGCGGCACCTTCGATGTCGAGCTGGATGACATGGTACTGGCCAAGATCTTCCAGTCCAGGTGGCGTGGTGGCATCGCTGGCCGAGGTGGCCGAGAAGCCGTTCGGCGCCCTCGTGGTGAACTTCACCCACGGATTCCGGTCGGCGTGCTCGACAGTTCCCGAGCCGCCGGCCGGACGGCTCACGACCACCCGGATCTGGCCAGATGGAGGTAGACGAACCGGGATCTCGAGGTCGAGCACCAGACCGAGAGAGCGCAACAGGGCCGGGTGGTCACCGAGCGCGGCCACAATCCGGTGTAGGTCGTAGCTGTCGATGAGCGCAGCCGTCCGTTCCTCCGCGGTCTCCTCCGGCATTGCGACATCTTCCGGCTGCCAGGTGAGCCGCATGGAGTCGGCGAACCGGGCCATCTCCAGGGCGCGTTGACTGGGCATCGACAAGTCTTCGCCCAGCGGGACCTCCACTCGGCGACCGGACACGAAGGCGGCGCGAGTCAGGAGGTTCGCGCCGCCCGTGCCGGCGCCGAAGAGCCAGGAGTTGTCTGGCTGTGCCACTGCTTGGTAGACGGGTGGGATCAGGTTGCGCAATGACCACTGGTCGACCAGGCCCCTCTCCTCGCCCACCCATTCCCGCCCCGGGATGTTCTCCTCACCGATCACGCCCGGGACCCCGGTCTCCCCGGGGATGCCCTGGTCTGGCTGGGAGCCAGACCACTCTGGTATCCAGTGGTCTGGTTCCCAGTAAGCCGGGTCGAAGTGGTCGATCATCGGCGGTTCGAGGAGCGCCGCCGAGGAGTACCCTGTCTCGATCACGTCGAGAACATCGATCGCCGCGTATTGCACGACGGTGTTGATGGTTGGATCGTCTGGCACGAAGGGCTCGACAGCCGTGTGCGGTGGAAACAACCGCCGCCACAGTTGGGAGTTGGGTCCTGGTCCGACGCGGGTGGCCGGGACCGCGGCGGCTCCGTCGATTTCGACCGACAGCTCCATCCCGGCCAGCGCGTCCGGCCAGTCGACCAGGTCGGTGAGTTCCTCCAGTCGCAATATCCGCGTCGGCTCGCCGACCAGTGTCACCTGAGGAGCGACGAACACCGACAACCGGCACCTGTTCGGCCTGTCGCCGGCCAGCGGTGGTGCGATTCCGGCCGGCAGGGCTACCCAGTCGAACGACTCGCGAATGCTCATACGATCGCTCCTCCGCCGAAGGGGTCACCGGGTAAGGCCGGGATAACCGACCCGGCATAGGCCAAGCAGTACTCGTCCCAGTCGTCGTCGGCGAAGCATTCGGCGAAGCTGGGGTCGGCGGCCGAACCGAGGAACTGGCGGGTGACCGTCAGAGTGACCGATTTGCTGAAGAACAGCACTTTGACCCCGACGGTGACGCTGGCCGTGCCTGACAGCATCGCGTGCTTGCTGCCGCCGACCGTGACTTCCTTGCAGGCCAGCGCCAGTCGGAATTCGACGAAGATGCTGACGATGCCCAGCACGGTGAGGTGACCGGAGGCCCGGACGTAGGCCACGAACTCCAGAGACTGCGTGCCGCCTTCCTGCCTCAGGCCGAAGTAGACCCCGGCCATGACGCTGACGCCGCCGCTGGCGACGACGATGTCCAGACTCATGCTGCCACCGAACTCGATGGCCGCCTCCAGTCGGCGCAACCCGGCCGGGGTGACCTCCAGGGAGAGGTAGCCCCCACCACCGAACATCGACACCGTGCACTGGAACGGCCGCTCCCGCCTGGCCACGTCGAGGGTGAAGCTCAGCGGCCCGTCGGACAGCGGGACCCGCAGGAAGGCGTCGATGGAGAGGTTCGACAGCTGCATGACTCCGACCGCGAGGGTGGGGACCGCGAGCTGGAATCCGGCCGTGACGCCCTTCTCGTCGACATCGATCCGGGCACCCGAACCGCCGGTGAGCCCGGCGAGGCGGCGCGCGATCTCCCCCAGGAACTCGAACGCACCCAGAAAGTCGACCGCGATGTCGTCGAGGTCGACGCTGGTCTTGCCGCCCGCGTCGGTGACAAAGCGGATCTTCGCGAACCGCAGCCGGACGGCCTTCGCCAACTCGAACCGGACGCCGGTGACCGTGCCCTTCGAGGTAGCGGTGACGCCGTTCGGACCGGAGCGAGTGATGGTGGCGTCGAGGACGAGTGCGGCGCCGGAGTCGACGAAGATGCCGGACTCGGGGATGGAGCGGGTCAGCTTGGCCTCGAAGTGGTAGGTCAGTGTCTCGGCTCCGGGTTTGCCCGACCGGGACAGCTGCGGCACCGACGGCAGCCCCTCGATTTTCGGGAACGAATCCGCGTCGAGCAGTTTCAGCAGGTCGATGGTGCCGAGCAGCTTTGGCAGCGGGAAGGCCGCGGCGAGCTGCTCCGGGGTGGGCGGCTGGCCGGTGAGAGCGGCGGCGACAGCTCCGCGTTCGGCGGTGATGAGGTCGACGACGCCGCCCGGGTTGCCGAGCCCGCCGATGCTGGCGGTCGGCAGCTTCAGCTCCAGCGCGGGGATGCTCAGCATGGCACCGAGCGGATTGGCGATCCGGTCCAGGCCCTTGGCCAGGAAGGTCGGGTGCAGGCTGGCCGGGACGACCGGCGCCTTCTGAGTCAGCCCGGCCAAGGCGTCGACCTCCACCTCCAAGTAGCTGAGCCGCGGCAGCACCGGCCGGGATGTCGCCGGCATCACGCCCAAGTGAGCCGTCGTCACCGTGATGCTGGTGGATCCGGGTGGTCGGCCGGACTCCGGTGCGAGAGCCACCGGGGTCGGGTTGAGGCGGGCAGGTGTCCCGGACGCCGGGACGAACGGGGCCAGATCGGAGGTTGGCCGTCCGTCGGGGATGAACGACAACGGCATCCGCAACTGGACCGCTCGTCCGGCGTGGTCGACGCCGGTGAGGTCGAACAGGATAGGGGTACCGCCCAGGGTCAGCTGACGGGCGGCGTCGGCTTCGCCGGTCAGGTCGACGGCGGTGCGATCAACGTCGATCCGCAGGGAGGTGAAGGGGATCTCGCGGCCGTCGTGCTCGTACTCGCCGGCGTGTGCGGTCAGGTTCAGCACCGGCTCGGTCACGGCGATCTCGGCCCTGGCCCAGAGGGTTGCCTGGGTGGTGACCGGACCCGGCTTCAGGTCCGAACCGGCGATCTGCGCCGCCGTGATGTCGCGGCTCGTGTAGCGGGTGACGACCGCCCGGTGGCCGCTGGACAGCCACCCCCAGGTCGCATGCCGGATGAACACATCTCGGCCGAGGCTGGTGCGGTGCTCATATGTCATGGCCGTAGGATTGCCGCTTCCGTCGGTGGGCGGGACTGGCCCGAAGAAGGAGGCAGTGCCACCGAGTGGGGTGGCGGTGAGGTCGCGGGCGAGGAAGCGGGCCTGGAAGAACGGGAACGGGTGGGCGATCGTCACGCCTGCCGGCTCGACCGTGATGCCCGCCTGTCGCATGAGGTCGCGACCCCGCTGATGGTCGTGGCCCTCCGTGCTGGCGAGAACCGCGTCGAGCCGGTGTGGCACAGCGGCGTTCATGCCCCGGCCGGCCGGGAACACCTCACCATGGCCGACAGCGGGCCGGATCCGCCACAACGGGTGTCGTGAGCCGGCCGGATCGGGCGTGGGGGGAAGCGCCCAGTCGACGTCGAGGGTGCCGAACCAAAGGTTGACCAGGACGTCGTACTGGTTGCCACCGGGATTGGTGTCGAATGAGGTCAGGGCCTCGAACAGCCCGGCCGGTCCGGCACCGATCTCCACTCTGGACATGCCGTCGGGAATCGTCCACTCGAACCGTGCGCCACCACCGGCCAGCAGTGGAACGACGAACGCTGGCCGCTCGGTGAAACCCACCTCGTCGAAGAGCCGGTGGAGCGAAGCCTGAATGGCCGGTTCCATGTAGTGCTGCGGCGGGAGCCGGACGATCACCGCGGCCGGAGCGTCGGTGGTGACTCGCACCAGGGCGGATCCATCGTGGGCGAGGACGAGGTTCTCGAACTGGACGCTGGCGACGAGGAGGTCGTTGGGTCGTACCAGCCGGATTTGATCGGCCATCGGTTGGTCCTCTCCTCCGGCTCGGGTGTCCCGGTCAGCTCGTCCGTAGACTCGACGGCCGCGTCCCGAAGCGTCTGCCGCAGAACAGGACGCAGCGAAGCGAGCGTCGCGTGACGTGGCCATTCGGTCATCCCCTCATGCCCGGGACACCTAGCATGATCACGGCCGGCGCGTATGGGGTTGAGTAGTGGACTACGCGAATCACGTGACCCGGGCCGATGGCAGGTCACGTTGCGTCTCGGGGTCACGGTGTGCGGGTCGCTCAGCACGGAGCCGGCGATGAGTGCCTGGTCTCGGTCACCGGCTCCGGGGAGACCGAGACCGCCGCTCTCGCCGGGTGAGCGACTCCTTGTGACCGTCGTGGTGACAGCATCAGAATGAGCTATGGACTGGCCGTTCGTGGGGCGAACAAAACTGCTGAGTTCGATTCTGCAAACCTTCCGCGAACGCAGCCATCCGGGCGTGCTGCTGGTTGGAGCGGCTGGGGTCGGCAAGACCAGGCTCGCCCACGAGGCCGCGTCGGTATGGCAGCGGCTCGGCGGGACCGTCACGTGGCTCGCGGCCAGCGAGGCGCTCCGGGACCGCCCGTTCGGCGTGTTCACCGGCTCCCTGCGCCCCGTTGGGGGAGACGCCTTGGCCAGCATGGACCGGCTGGCCACAGCCGTACGCAAGGCCGGGCTGCGTCCAGTCCTGGTCGTCGACGACGTGCCGAGGACCGACTACCTGACCGCGGTACTCATCGCCCGCATGATCAGGGAGCCAACCGTCGGGGTACTCCTGACCGCCCGCGGTGGCGAGTCGCTGCCGCTCCCGCTCGACGCCCTGTGGCTTGAGGGCACGCTCCACCGCATCGATGTCGGTGGGCTGAACGAGTCGGAGTTCGAGACGTTCGTCCGGGCGGCGCTCGGCGGCCCGGTCGAGACCTCCGGGCTGGCCCGACTGCGAAAGGTCAGTGAAGGTAACGCTCTCTACGCGCGGCTGACGATCGAGGGCGACCATGACGCTGGCCGGCTAGTACAGGCTCACGGCACCTGGCGGTGGCGCGAGCCATCGAAGTTGTCCGCTGCGCTCGCCGACGTGCTCGACCGCCGGATCGGCGAGGCACTCGGGACCGGTGAGTGGTTGCGCGACGCTGCGGACGTCCTCGCGCTCGCCGAGCCTCTTGAGGTGGGCGTCTTGTCGGCGCTGGCCGGCGCGCGGACCGTGGAGCGCCTGGAGGACCTTGGGATGGTCCAGGTCGATACCACTGACGGCACCACCTGGTGCCGTACCGCACATCCCCTGGTCGGCGAGCTGCTGCGGACCCAGATGGGCTCTCTGCGGATGCGTCGGCTCAGCGGCGACCTGGTGGACGCGGTCCAGCGCACGGCGGCGCCGGTGGATCCCGGACGTCTGTTGGGGTTCATTCTCGACGCCGGGCGGCCGGTCGACCCGCGGATGGCGCAGGAGGCGGCCTCCGCAGCGCTCAACCGGCTCGATCTCGCAGGGGGCATCCGGTTTGCCCGAGCGGCGATCGACGCCGGTGCAGGCTTCGGCGCACATCTTGACCTTGTCTTCGCGCTGTCCTGGTCCAACTGCGGTGAGGAGGCGGCGGCATGGGCAGACGACCTGCTTGAGGCGTCGTCTTCGCCCATGGAACGCGTCTTCGCCGCGCAGGTGCTGGCGGGTAACGCCTTTTTCGTTCTCGGTGAGCCGAAGGCCGCCCTCCGGCTGCTCGAAGAGCAGCTGGCCCTCGTGGGTGACGACGACGCGGCGACGCGCGAGTTACAAGCGATGCAGGCGTGGTTCGAAACCTTCATGGCCCGTCCGGGCCGGGGCTTGGAGCTGGCCCGCGAGGCGTCGAGGGGAATGCCGCTCGGTGCGATCGGCGCGACCTCGGCGCTGGCCGCCGAGACGTACGCCGGAGCCCTACGCGCCGACGTCGATCCCGCCGACCCCGCGTTCGGGCTCCAGGACGAGGTCTCCACCCCCGCGCTCAGCTCGCTCCAGTTCGCGATCTTGGAAGGGCAGCTGTACGCGGTGAACGTGGCCGGCGACCTCACGTCCGCCGACCGGGTGCTGGCGCTCATCCCGGCTGGCGTCCACCTCGATCTCTCCTTCTTTGGAGACATCAGCCGAGCCCTGCGCGGCTTCACCCAGTTCTTCCGCGGGGACGTGACGACCGCCGCCTCCACACTGCAGGAGACCGCCGCCTCCCTCCGGGCCTATGACCGGACCGGCTGGGCGTTCCTCGCCGCCCTGCATCTCACCCAGGCACTCGCGTTGGCCGGCCGGGCAACGGACGCGCGGACCGCGTGGGACCAGTGCCTGGCGCTTCAGCACCCCGGCTTCGTCTACCGCGGGCCCGACGTGATGCTGACCGACGCGTGGGTCGCCGCCGCCGGCGGGGAGATCTCCCGCGCCATCGACGTGGCCCGAGAGGCGGCACAGAGGGCCGCCACCACCGGCATGTACGGGCCCGAGACGCTGTGCCTGCACGCGGCCGTTCGGCTGGGCGATTCCACGGCGGCGAGCCGCCTTTCCGAGCTTGCCGCCGCCACCATGGGACCACGAGCTCCGCTGGCCGCACGGCATGCACGTGCCCTCGCGGACCGTGACGCCGTCGCTCTGCAGGCAGTCTCACGCGAGTTCTACCGTCGCCAGGACCTCGCGGCCGCGCTCGACGCCGAGGTACACGCGCTCATCATTCTGCGTTCCGACGGGTTGTCCGGGGCTGCGCTGACCAGCCAGAGCCGCCTCTCCGCGATCACCGCCGCCACCGGCCTGCGGACGCCGACGCTCACATCGACGCGGTTCGGCGCCGTGCTAAGCCGCCGCGAATACGAGGTGGTTGCCCTGGCCGCCCGTGGTCTGACGAACCGCGACATCGCCGGCCGGCTGGTGCTGTCAGTACGCACTGTCGAGGGTCATGTCTACCGGGCAGCGCAGAAACTGGGCGTATCGCACCGCCGCGAGTTTGCCGCTCTTCTCGGGCGACCGGACACGACGAACGCGTAGTCGACTACCTGGCCCGGGCTGCGGCGGCAGGGTTAACGTTGGCGCCGCCGGACAGACCGGCCGGGCGAGCCGCCGTCCTTCGGCCACCGCCGTCAGCTAAGGAGCAGATGAATTGCTCACATCGCAACTGCTCGGCAGCAGCGCCGATCTGCAGTCGGTGTCCACTGGGGTGCGCCGGATAGCGCCCCCGGAGACCTCGGATGCCGTAGGACTCGTCCAGGCAGCACTCGTCGCAACCGGCTACTCGATGCCTACCACCGACATCGACGGTATCCTCACCGTCGGCGGAGAGACGGCGGCGGCGATCGTCAGCTACAAGACCGATCATGGGCTCGCACCAACCGATCCGGTCGTGGGCGTAGGCACGTCGCGGGCGCTGGACGCGGAGATCGCCTTCCTTGAAGACGCCACACTTTCGGTAGCGCCGACGAAGGCAGGGGTTCTCGCACTCGATCCATACAAGGCCGGCCTGGTTGAGATCGGCTTCGCGGATACAAGCATCGGTGACAAGGTACTGGATCTCTTCGAGTTGGGGGATCGCATCTGCTTCCGGCTCTCGATGGAACTGGGTGCGGTGATCGCACAGTGGTTCGGCGAAACCATCGTCGAACCCCTGGTGTTCAAGGACTTCAAGGACGTCATGGCACCGTCGGGTCCCCACGACTTTTTCGACGATTCGAAGGGACCGTCGCATTACACGAGATTTCTCAGCGCCCAGCACCCGGGACTGTCTTCGGCTCAGGTGGCACAGCTCGGCCGCAGCCGTCGCCCCGACATGATGCGCCACGACGGGGCGAACTCCGAGTGGTACGAGATCAAGCCGGCCAGCGTGAGCGGGGCGCGCGACGCAACGCTAAAACTCCTCAGTATCTTGCGTGACTACTCCGCGGTAGGGCTCCCCTACAATCCGGGCCGCAAGTACACGCCCACCCGCGAGTTTCCGCTCCTGCCGATGGTCGGCCCGGGTGGGGAACGCATCCAACCGGTGCTCGAGTTGCGTCGCCCAGTGCGTGGGCTCATCTTTTGGACGTTGTGCATCAAAGGTGACTACGTCGAATTCTTCAACAGAGCCCGACTCGTCGCTGGCCTGCTGGCCATCATGATCGCGCTGGCCGAGGCCACTGTGGCGGCCGCGGGCGTCGCCGGCGCAGCAGAAGCAGCCACCGCTGTCATCGCAGCGATGAGAGCGCTTGCCGCAGCCGCCGGCGTCGCGGTACCGGTGCTGTCGCACTAGGTGACCTATTCCCCTAACCCCGGTGATCGTTGCCGGTTTCACGTCGCTATACAGCCTGTTGCTTTTTGCATTGGTGCTGGTCGGCGTGTCGTGGTGCCTGGTGGGTGGTGCTTTGGCATGGTTCGGCGTTATGGCGAAGGGGTACCGGCGTGTGGATCGTGAGCAGGCGTTTTTGTTG
>NZ_JAAOEN010000030.1 GCF_011320225.1 Phytoactinopolyspora limicola | reverse complement strand
GCTACCAACCCAGCGCCCAACCCCGCTACGACCTACGCGGCCACCGCGAACCCCAACCCACATGACACACTCAAACCGTCAGCGATGTCCCGAGACACACCCGTCAGCGATGTCCCGAGACACCACAGCTACCGCACACGTTTGCCATGCATCTGATCATCGACGCATCCACACTCTGAGACCCGATCAGATGCACCACACCGCGCCGCCCACCGCCGTTCGCACACCTGATCGCCCCCACACAAAAGATCAGGTGACAAAACGGAGATCAGGTGAGAGCGGTGTCGAGCGCGGCCCAGTCGACGGTGCGCGGGCTACGGTGCAGGATGCTGGCCAGCAGCCCCAACCGCGCCGCCCGCAAGGCAGGTTCCTCTGCCATCACGAGGACATCGTCGAAGAAGGTGTGCACCGGCTCGACGATGGCGGTTGCGGCGTCGGCGAAGGCGCCTACACTTCCCGCCGACCAGTCGCCCAGCCCCTGCACCGCCTCAGCCAACCGGACCTCGGCGGGTTCCCGCAGTTGACCGGCGTCGAACTCGCTGGCCGTGCCGTCCGGCACGATCCGCGCGATCCGCTGCAAGGCCGTCACGAGCTCGCGGAACTTGGCGTCGTCGGCGCGGGTCCGCAGGACGGCTAGCTCGGCCACGGCGATCCCCGGCGCATCGGCACCGGGCAACACCGCGTCGACGAAGCTGACCGGCACGTTCTCGTCGCGCAACTGCTGGGCGAATCGGGCGACGACGAACTCGCCCGCGGCAGCGACGGCGTCGTCGGACACCGTCACCCCCTGCTTACGCAGGTGGCCTGCGGCCGCGGCAAGCCCCCGGCCCACCGTTACGGCGGCAAGCTCGGGCCGGTCTCGCAGGATCCGCACAATGCCCAGCGCCGCGCGCCGCAGTCCGAACGGGTCGGAGCTGCCGGTGGGTTTCGCCCCGAGTGCGAACATCGCCATCAGCAGGTCGAACCGGTCGGCCAAGGCGAGCAGCGCACCCGGCAACGTGGCGGGTGGAGCGTCGCTGGTGGTCCGGGGCAGTTCCATGTCGTACAGCGCCTGCGCAACCGCCTCGGTTTCGCCGGCCCGCGCGGCATACTCGCGGGCCATGACACCGGCCAGGCTGGACAGCTCGACGACCATCTGCGACGCGAGGTCGAACTTGGCCAGCGCCGCGGCCCGGGTCAGCGCCGCGGCGTCGTCGGCGGGCAGTGTCACCTGTCCGGCAAGCTCGTCGGCGACGGCGGCGATCCGGTCGGCCCGCTGCGCCATGGAGCCGATGCGTTCTTCGAAGGTGAGCTGGCTCAGGCGGGCGCGGAACTCTTCCGGCGCGACGCCGAGGTCGGCCCGCCAGAAGAAGGCCGCGTCCTCGTAGCGGGCCCGCAGGACGGCTTCGTTGCCCGCACGGACGACGGCTTCGTCGCAGGCGCCGTTGGCGACGGCCACGAAGTTCGGCAGCAGTCTGCCGTCGGCGGCCCGCACCGGCAGGTAGCGCTGGTGTTTGCGCATCACCGTCGTCAGGATCTGTTCGGGCAACTCGAGGTACGCGGGATCGAAGTTGCCCAGCAATGGTGTTGGCTGTTCTACCAGGTTGGTGATCTCGTCGATGAGTGATGCCTCGGCCTCGACGTCGACTTGGCCCCCCGCCTTCTCGGCCAGAGACTGCGCTCCCCGGACGATCTGCTCGCGCCGTTCGGCCGCGTCGACGACGATGCCGTGCCCCGCGAGAAACTCCTGGTATCCCGCCGCCGACGGCACCTGCGTCACGGGTTCGGCGGCCGTCCGGTGCACGCGGGTGGTCCGGGCGCTGACCAGCGACGACACCCGCACCGGCACCAGTGAGTCACCTAGCACCGCGGTGAGCCAGCGGATCGGCCGGGTGAAGGACAACGACGGGTCGCTCCAGCGCATGTTCTTGTCGGAGCGCAGCCCAGATACCACCGCTGCCAGCAGCTCGGACAGGACCTCCGGCGCCGGGCGTCCCACGTCGGTGACGGTGACCGCGACGTGTTCGTGCTCGCCGAACGTCGCGGTGGTCAGCTCCTCGATGCCCACCCCTTGACCACGGGCGAATCCGAGTAGTGCCTTGGTTGGCTGGCCGTCGGCGTCATAGGCGGCGCCGACCCGGGGGCCTTTGACGGTGCGCACGGCGTCGGGTTCGCTGGGCTCGACGTCGGCGACGGTGACGACGACGCGCCGCGGTGTGCCGTTGACGTCGATGGCGCCGTGCCCGAGGCGGGTCGCCGCCAGCCGGTCGGTGATGGCCGAGCGGACGGCGGCGACGGTTTTGGTGACCTCGGCCGGTGGCATCTCTTCGGTGCCGATCTCGAACAGCAAGGGCGCTGGACCGTCCGGCGCGGCCGGCGGCGCGTCGGAGACGTCCGGCAGGAGCAGCGGCTCGGCCGACGCTGCCGGCGCACCGGTACCGAGCGGGTGCCCCAGTTCTTCACGCCGAGTGGTCCAGAGGGTCGCGACCTCGCGCGCCAGCCCACGCATCCGGGCGAACGCTTGTGCGCGTTCCGTCGTGCTGATGGCGCCGCGGGAGTCCAAGACGTTGAAGGTGTGCGAGCACTTCAGCACGTACGAGTGGGCGGGCACCGGAAGCCGCTCGGCGATGAGCCGCTCGGCCTCGGCCGCGTAGATCTCGAACAGCTGGCGGTTGGCGTCGACGTCGGCGTCGTCCAGGTAGTACCGGGACATCTCGTACTCGGACTGGCCGAACACCTCGCCGTAGGAGATACCCGGCGCGTAGGCGATGTCTTTGAAGTGGGTGACACCCTGCAAGGCCATCAGGATGCGTTCGATGCCGTAGGTGATCTCCACCGACACGGGGTCGAGGCTGAGCCCGCCGGCCTGCTGGAAGTAGGTGAACTGGGTGATCTCCAGTCCGTCCAGCCAGACTTCCCAGCCGAGGCCCCACGCGCCGAGCGCAGGGGATGCCCAGTTGTCTTCGACGAACCGGATGTCGTGCGCGCGGATGTCGATACCGAGCGCCTCGAGGCTGGCCAGGTAGATCTCCTGGGGGTTGCCCGGGTCCGGTTTGAGGATCACCTGGAACTGGGTGTGGGTTTGGAGCCGGTTGGGGTTCTCGCCGTACCTGGCGTCGTCGGGACGCACACTCGGTTCGACGTACGCCACCCTCCACGGCTCCGGGCCCAGGACCCGCAGGATGGTCGCGGGGTTCATGGTTCCGGCCCCGACCTCGGTGTTGAACGGCTGCGCAACCATACAGCCGCGGTCGGTCCAATACCTGGTCAAGGCCAGCAGCGCCTCTTGCATCGTCACCACAGCGGATTAGCCTATTGCCGCGACCCACCGGAACACGAATCGGTCCCCATGATCATTGGCTTCTAGCCCCGATATATGTGGGTTGGAAGCCAATGATCATGGGGGTTGGAGCTTAGCGGAAGCGCTGGAGCCGCAAGCTGTTCGCCACCACACTGACGCTGGAGAACGCCATGGCCGCGCCAGCGAGCATCGGGTTGAGCAAACCGGCCGCGGCGATCGGGATCGCCAAGGTGTTGTAGCCGAACGCCCACACGAGGTTGGTCTTGATCGTCCACAGCGTCGAACGGGACAACCGGATCGCGTCGGGCGCGGCGCGCAGATCGCCGCGGACCAGGGTCAGGTCGCTGGCTTCGATGGCGACGTCGGTCCCGGTACCCATGGCGAGTCCGAGGTCAGCCTGGGCCAACGCGGCCGCGTCGTTGATGCCGTCGCCGACCATCGCCACGACCTTGCCGTCGCTTTGGAGCCGTTTGACCACGTCGACCTTGTCTTTGGGGAGGACTTCGGCGATCACCTCGTCGATGCCCACCTCGGCTGCCACGGTGCGGGCAACGGCCTCGTTGTCGCCGGTAAGCAGCACCGGTGTCAGCCCGAGCGCCCGAAGCTGGCGAACCGCCTCGGCGCTGGTTGGCTTGACGGCGTCGGCGACGACGAGCACCGCCCGCGCCCGTCCATCCCAACCGACGGCCACCGCTGTGTGACCGGCCTGTTCAGCGGCCGTCTTGGCCGCTTTCAGCGCAGGGTCGAGATGCTGCCCCCAGTCGGCTAGCAGTTGCTCCCGGCCAGCGACGACGGCGTGCCCATCAACGACACCCTGCACGCCAAGACCCTCGACGTTCGAGAACGACTCGACCGAGGGCAGCTGCCCGACCTGCTGCGCTGCGTCTTTGGCGATGGCGTTGGCGATCGGGTGTTCGGAGGCGTCCTCCACCGCACCGGCCAGCCGCAGGACGTCGTCCCGGGCCACACCATCGGCGACCACGACGTCGACCAGGGTCATCTGTCCGGTGGTGACCGTGCCGGTTTTGTCCAGCACCACGGTGTCGACCTTCCGGGTGGACTCCAGCACCTCCGGCCCCTTGATCAGGATGCCCATCTGCGCACCCCTCCCCGTACCCACCAGCAGCGCTACCGGCGTGGCCAGGCCCAAGGCACACGGGCAGGCGATGATCAGCACCGCGACGGAGGCGGTGAACGCCACGGCCGGCGGATCACCGGTCCCCAACCAGAACCCCAGCGCACCAACGGCCACGGCGATGGCGACCGGCACGAACACACCCGACACCCGGTCGGCGAGCCGCTGGATGGCGGCCTTCCCGGCCTGCGCCTCTTCGACCAGGGTGGCCATCTGCGCCAGCTGCGTGTCGCTGCCGACCCGGGTCGCCCGCACGACGATCCGCCCACCCGCGTTGACAGTTGCGCCGACCACGCGGTCTCCGGGCCTGACCTCGACCGGAACGGATTCACCGGTGAGCATGCTCTCGTCGACCGCCGACGATCCATCGACGACGACGCCGTCGGTGGCCACCTTCTCCCCCGGACGGACCACGAACACATCGTCGACGGCCAGCTGGTCGGCGCCGACGCGGACCTCGTGTCCGTCGCGAAGCACCGAGACCTCTTTGGCGCCCAGCTCGAGCAACGCTCGAAGGGCGGAGCCCGCACGTCGTTTGGAACGCGCCTCGAAGTACCGGCCCAGCAGGATAAACGTGATCACGCCGGCGCCGACCTCAAGATAGATGTTCGACGAGCCGTCGGTCCGGGAGACGGTCAACTCGAACGGATGGCTCATACCCGGCTCCCCCGCGGTGCCGAGGAACAGCGCATACACCGACCACGCCAACGCCGCGGTGGTTCCCATCGAGATCAGCGTGTCCATGGTGGCGGCGCCATGCTTCAGATTGGTCCACGCCGCGCGGTGGAACGGCAGGCCACCCCAGATGACGACGGGTGCGGCCAGGGTCAGCGAAAGCCACTGCCAGTAGTCGAATTGCAGCGCCGGAACCATTGCCATCGCGATCACCGGCACCGCGAGCACCGCGCTCACCACGAGCCGGGTACGCAGCGCCGCCAGCTCACGATCAGCCGAGCGGTCGGCTGGGTGCTCCTCGGCGTGGTCACCGTCGACCGGCGCGTCGGGCCGCACGGGCAGGCTGGCCTGATAACCAGCCGATTCGACGACGGTCACGAGCTCCTGCGGTGTCACCGTCCCCGTGTACTCGACGCTGGCCTTCTCGGTGGCGAAGTTCACCGACGCCGTGACCCCGTCGACCTTGTTGAGTTTGCGCTCGATCCGGTTGGCGCAGGACGCACACGTCATACCGGTGATGGCCAGCTCCACCCGGGACGCCGCGCCGGGTTCGGCGGCGTCCTCTCCGACCGTCACACCTGCGGGCCTGCTCATCTGATGCTCCTCGTTCATCGGTGCCGCCCCAGTCAGTGGCCGTGACCGTCGGTGTCGCCGTGACCGCCAGCGTCGTCGGCTACCTCAGCGTCTCCTGCCGGTCTGGCACGCAAGGCGAACTCCGCGGTCCTGACCTGCCCGTCAACCCTGAAATCAAGGTAGAGCCGGTAGCTTCCAGCGGTTGGCGCCTCGACGTAGAACGCCACGTCTGGGCCGGGGTCGGTTGCGCCGTCGCCGGGTTCACCGTCTGGATGGACATGGATGTAGGCGAGGTCGCCCTCGCGCAAGGCCACCAGGTGTCCGTACGCACCCAGGTGTGGCTCCAGGTGGTCCACTGGCTGCCCATCACGTTCGACGGTGGCGACGACGGGTGTGCTCCGCCCGGCGACGAGCTGACCGGTCACGGTCACCGTGTAGCCGTCCACCTCGTAGAAGACGGCGTCGCGTAGTGCAGGCATTGGTGTATAAGTGCCGGCCACCTCGGTGCTTCGGGCGAGGGTGATTTCCTGTCCGTGTCCGGTCGGGACGAAGTCGGCGAAGACCTTGTAGGAGCCTCCGGTCGGCCACTCCCAGTCGATTGACCAGCTGCCGTAGGCGTCCATGACCGGGTGCACATGCTGATAATGCGCGCCGTCGTGGCGGACGACAACGACGTGGAGGTTCTTCTCATGTGACTCGTCGTACTCCGTCACCGCCTCGCCGTCCGGTCCGAGCACGGCGAAGCTCAGCGTCCCGTTCTCACCGGCCGCCGTTGGGGCATCGATGGGGGTCAGCGTGTAACCGGCGTCGGACACCTGCAAACCGCCGGGGACGTGGGGGTCGGCAGATTCGCCGCCCACGGCATGGCTATCGCCCGCCGCGTGAGGCGGCACCGCGTCAGTGGCATCGTCGCGGTTCACGGAACTTCCGGTCAGCTGTCCGATCCCGGCCGCTCCTACGAAGACCACCGCCAGCACTCCCACGTACGCGGACATCTTCATCGCCACGTTCATCGACGGCCCACTTTCCTGGGTATATCCGTTACTGCTGCCATCTTGCCGCCCCTCTTCGGCTGCGCGACAGGAAACCACTACGGGGTGGGGGTATACCCACCGCGTCAGACAATACCCCTCCGGGGTAGCGGATGCCAACCCTCACCACCGTGTCAACGGGTTTCGCCCACGGCCCCACATCGGCGTCCGACATTTCGGGGGCCAGAACCACCGGAAAGTCGGAAGACCACCCTCCCAGCCCCAGCCGAGTTATCCACAGCTCGCACATCGCGTCTAGCGGTCCGCTCATCGCGTGCACATGCTGGCTAGGTGCCCCTCGACACCCGCCCACCCACATCAGCTCGAACCGTCCCGCCGGACGGGAACTCGATGCGCCACGGCGGGCAACGCAGCATCGACGCGCTCCTCGCCGAACAGGCCGCGGTGTTCCGGCTGGCCCAGGCCACACCGCAGGTCAGCCGCGAGCGCGTGCGGCACGCCGTCCGGAGCGGTAGGTGGCAGATGCCACATCGGGGTATCTACGTGGCGCACAACGGTGAGCTGACCCGGGAACAGAAGTTGTGGGTGTGCTACTTGGCCGGACCGCCCGGCAGCGCGCTCGGCGGGCTCACCGCGGCCGAACTCGACGGCCTCCGGCAGTTCGAGGCGCCAACCATCTACCTCGTCATACCACCCCGCGCCCGTGCACCCCGTCGTCCGGACCTCATCGTCAAGAGATCGAGCCAGCTGACCGCCGCCGATATCCACCCGCTACGCCGGCCCACGCGGACACGAATGCCGCGAAGTCTGGTGGACGCAGCGTCGTGGCAGCACCATGAGGTCCGCGTTCGGAGCATCATCCTCGCCGGTGTCCAGCAGCGGCTGACCCGGCCTCAAGATCTACGCGATGCACTCAGCCGCCGACCCTCGTGCCGGCATCGGCGCATCATCCGCCAGTCGATCGACGACGCCGAGGGCGGCATAGCGTCTATCCCGGAACACGACTTCGAGCAGATCCGCCGGACATTCAATCTCCCGCCGCCGCAACGTCAGGTGGTTGTTCGAGGCCCCGATGGGCGCCTGTATCTCGACGCCGCCTGGCTTCGCTACCAGGTCAGCGTGGAGATCCATGGCATCCAGCACATGGAGATCCTCAGCTGGGACGCCGACCTCGATCGGCAGGCCTTCCTGGCGGCACGCGGCCAGCGGGTACTCCCTTTCAGCTCGTACGCGGTCCGCCATCGAAAGGCCCACGTCGGAACACTGATCACCGAGGCGCTCCGCAACGGAGGCTGGCGTGGCTGAGCGCGGGTCAAGCGACAAGGCCCGTCGTCCGACATTCCGGGGGTCATAACCACCCCAATGTCGGACGACGACTCCTCGCCCACCCGCACGGTCATGATCCCGGCAGCGGCACCGTCAACCCCGCCTTGACCACCTCGAACGCGGGCAGCGTCTCATATCGCCGGACCGTTCCGGGGGCGACGAACAGCCGCGCCGACAGCCGCCGGTTCTCGGCGATGTCGCTGGCCAGCAGCACGACGACGTAGTCCCACTGCCCCATGATCGTGTAGCACTGCTGAACCGCCGGCTCGGCCCGCATCAGCTCCCGGAAGGCGGCGTGGTGTTCGGCATCATCGTCGATCAGAGCGACGAGGACCACCGCCATTAGATCCGCCCCGACAGACCGGGGCTCGACCACCGCCACCTCCGAACGGATCACACCCCGCTGACGGAGCCGGTTCAACCGTCGCTGCACGGCGCTCGGCGAGAGGCCCACCTCGTCACCCAACTCGTGTAAGGGCCGGCGGGCGTCGTGCTGAACCAGGCTGAGCAGGAGGTAGTCGAGCTGGTCGAGGACGTACGACGGACTAGGCATGCAAAAATATTGCGCGAAGGTGGGAAAATCTTCAATCGCCGCCCGCCACTTTTCACCTACCGTCGAGCCCATGAGCCAGATCAGCAGCGCCGTCACCAGCCATGGCGCCGGCGACATCAACCTCGATCACATCGCCGCCGCCACCCACACCATCGATCCCGCCTTCTTGAACAGCCCTCAGTACGTCGACGAGTTCCTGTCGGCACATCTCGGCCGCAGGGTGCTGGTCAAGGTCGAGACCGTGAACCCGCTCCGCAGCTTCAAGGGCCGCGGTGCTGACTACCTCGTCAGCACCCTCCCCGCCGACGTCACGGTGGTGTGCGCATCCGGTGGCGGCAACTGGGGGCAGGCCGTCGCATACGCCGCCCGCCGGCGCGGTCTGCGATCCGACGTGTTCGTGCCGGCCCACATGTCCCCGGTCAAGGCACACCGGATGCGGGCCTTCGGCGCCACGGTCCACGTCGTCGATGGCGATCTCCATGCGGCAGCGTCGTCGTTCACCACGGCTACCGCCGGCCGCGTCCTCGTCACCGACGGCGGACACCCCGCGGCTGCCGAAGGCGCCGGGACCATCGGTGTCGAACTGCTCGCCGCCGAGCCGTTCGACACGGTGATCGTCCCTGTCGGCGATGGCGCGCTGATCACCGGGATCGCCCGCTGGCTGAAGGACCACGCACCGAACATCCAGATCATCGGAGTGGGTTCCGTCGACGCGCCGGCGCTGGTGGAGAGTTGGCGCACCGGCGACGTCGTCACCGCCGTACCACGCAGCACCTTCGCCGCCGGCATCTCTATCACCCGGCCGCACCCGGAGGCGGTGCGGCGTACCCAGGCATTGGTCGACGACATGGTGCTCGTCGACAACGACGACATCGTGGCGGCGATGCACGCGGTCCACGAGACACTCGGGGTGTTGGCCGAGCCGGCCGGCGTCGCCGGCATCGCCGCACTCACCCGGCATGACATCCCTGGCGCGACCGTCGCCACCGTCATCACCGGGGCCAACATCGACCCCGGCCGCGAGGCCGGCTGATCGCCGCACCGAGGGTGGTCGCGAACCCATAGGGTGGGGTCTCGTGCTCATCCTCCTACCACCGTCGGAAGGCAAGGCGGCGCCGCGACGTGGCCGCCCGGTCGACCTCCACGCCCTCTCATCACCTGAGCTGACCGAAACCCGGGCGGAGATCATGTCGACGCTCGGTCACCTGTGCGCGGAGCGGCCCGATGCGGCGGCCAAGGCCCTGGGTCTCGGCCCCACGCAGGCCGACGAGATACAACGCAATGCCACGTTGCCCGACGCGCCGGCGGCCCCGGCCCGGATGGTGTACACCGGGGTGCTCTTCGACGCACTGGGCTTGCCTACCCTGACATCCGCGGCGGCAGCGCGAGCCCGTCGGTGGCTGCTGATCGTCAGCGGGCTGTGGGGTGTGTTGCGGACCACCGACCGGATCCCCGCCTACCGGCTGGGTGGTGGGGTGAACCTGCCCGGTGTCGGCTCGCTCGCATCCCGCTGGAAGGCGCCCCTCGCCCAGACCATTCCTCATGCTGCCGGGCGCGGGCTCGTCGTCGACCTCCGTTCGGGTACGTACGACGCGTTCTGGCGACCTTCGGGAAACCTGGCCGAGCGCACGGTCAAGGTGCGAGTGCTCCATGAACACGACGGCAAGCGCACCGTGGTCAGTCACCACAACAAGGCCACCAAGGGCCTACTCACCCGCGCACTTCTCGACGACGGCGGGACCCCGCGGCGCCCGGCCGAACTGGCTGAGCTGGTCGGCTCGCTCGGCTGGAAGACCGAACTCGCCGAACCCGCACGCAGCGGTCGGACGTGGACGTTGGACGTGATCGTCAGCGAGGTGCCCACGAGCGCCTGAAGCCAACCACAGTCCCGACTTCGCTACCGCCAGATGGTGAAAAAGCGTTTTCCAAGGCCGTTATCGCCATCTGGCGGTAGCGAAGTCGCATCGGGGCTAGATGGGTGACGTGCCCTACCCTGAATCAGGTGTATCGCATCGACGACGAGACGCTCCGTGAGGTGCTCACCGATCCAGCCGCCGCAGCTGAGCGGGTCGCCGAACTCGCCCAGCCACCACTAGATGATCAGCCTGGGCCCGTCGGCGAGCGGATCTCGCTCCTGCGTATGCTCGGGCGGCTCGACGAGGCGGAGGCGCTCGGCCGCCATGCTCTGAGCCTCGCTGCCAAAGGCTCCAGGCGAGCCGTCGCGGCATCGTTGCGGTTGGCGCACGTGTTGCAGTGGCAAGGACGGTTCGACGAAGCAGACGACCGCTTCACCCGCGCACTCGCCGACGCTACCCGGCTAGGTGATGACACCCTCCTGGCGTTTGCGCACCAACATTACGGCAAGTCGCTGTTCGATCAGGGCCGGGCGGCGGCCGCCGCCGAACAGTTCGGCGCCGCGTTGCGACTGCGCGAAGCCGTCGATGCGCCCGCGGATCAGCTCGCGTCATCACGGCAAGCGATCGACGCGGCGCGATCTCGGCGGCCCACGATCGGCTGATTCCCGCGAGACTCTAACCAACAGCCGACGCCGCCGAGCCCCGCACTCCGCGACCGCCAGATGGTGAAAAAGCGTTTTCCAAGGCCGTTATCGCCATCTGGCGGTAGCGAAGTCGGGTCGGAGACCCCGTGGGACAGACACCGGGAGGTCAGGGTCGGTGGTTGAACCCGGCCAGCGTCGTTGTTCCGTCGCCGTGCAGTTGGATCTCGGTCACCGAGCCGGGAGCAGGCTGCAGCCGGAACATCGACGACGACGGTGCTTCCAGCGTCAGGCCGACCAACGCCCGCACCGGCATGGAATGTGTCACCACGACGACGGTGCGGCCGGTGTAGCGCTGCACGGTACGGTCCCGGGCGCCGACGACCCGGCCGAACAGATCATCCAGCGACTCACCGCCGGGCGGCGCGGACGACGTCGTGGAAAACCACGCCGCGAGCTCGTCCGGATATTGGTCGGTGATCTCGGCCAGGGTCAGGCCTTCCCACGCGCCGAACTCGCACTCGCGCCACTGCTCGTCGACGACGACGTCCGCCACTCCCAGGCGGGTGGCGATCGCCTCGGCGGTCTCGCGGGTACGTAGCATCGGCGATGCGACCACAATCGGCAGGGGATGGCCACGATCGGCAGCCCCATCCACGCCATCGGCCGCCGCCAAAAGGTCGGACTCGGCGAGGAAATCGGCCGCACGTTTGGCCTGCCCCTGACCGACGTCGTCAAGCGAGGGTCCCTGTTCGCCACCACCACTGAACCTGCGGGCCTTCGTCATAGCGGTCTGGCCGTGCCGCACCAGGATGAGCGTGGTGGGTGGACCTAACTCCGGCGACCACGCGGCCAGCCTGTTGCGAACAGGCGTGGGCGCCGGCTCCACCGGAAAGGTCTCCGGCGGTGCCGACTCGACGAACTGGAGCTGAGCCTCGGAGGTGGCCTTGCCCAACTGCTCCGCCGACTCGGCAACCACCGACGACGCGACCGGCTTGCCGTCCAGCGCGTCGTTCAACAGCCGGTCGGCGTGGGTGTTCTTCGCCCGCGGCACCCAGGTATACGTCACCCGGCCAGGCGGGAAGATCCGCTGCGCCTCCAAGGCCAGTGGACGCAGCCCGGCATGTTTGATCTTCCATCGGCCGGACATCTGCTCGACGACGAGTTTGGAGTCCAGTCGAGCCTCGACGGTGGACTGCGGATCGATCGCGTAGGCGAGCCGCAGCCCGCCGATCAGCCCCCGGTATTCGGCGACATTGTTGGTGGTATCACCGATGGTCTCGCCCACCTCCGCGAGAACCTCACCAGAGTCGGCCGATCGGACCAGCGCGCCGAAGGCGGCCGGACCGGGGTTTCCCCGCGATCCGCCGTCGGCTTCAACAATCAAATGGGTCATCGTGGCAGCCCCTCGGTGCTGCCGGTTCGAGACAGGTTCACCGTGCCGCCTACAGCCCCGAGTCCGGTACCCGGATGAGGATCCGGCGGCATTCGTCGTGCCGGATCACGACCTCCGGGGCGAAACTCGCGATCCGCTTCAGCTCGGCCGCGTCGAGCTGCATCTGGCAGCCTTCACAGGTGCGCCGGCGCAACGCGGCCGCGCCGATACCGCCCTGAGATGCCCGGATCTTCTCGTACAGCGCCAGAAGCTCCTCCGGAAGTTGCCCGGCCAACTCGGAGCGTTCGGTGCGGGCCTGCTCGGCGTCGCGGTCGATGTCGGCCCAGCTGTCGTCGCGGGCTTGCTGCACCTCGCGTACCTGTTGGCCGACCTTCTCCCGCTCGGCGCTGAGCGCTTGGGCCTCCTGCTGCGCCTGCTCGAGCCGTTCCATGATCTCGAGTTCGGCGTCTTCTAGGTCGGATTGGCGCCGGTTGAGAGCTTCGATCTCGCGTTGCAGGCTCTCCAGCTCTTTGGGCGACGCGACCTGGCCGGCGTCGAGGCGTTTCTGGTCGCGGTCTTTGCGGGCGCGTACCTGTTCGACGTCGACATCGGCCCGCTTCTGCTCTCGCTCGAGGTCGGCGACGGTGGTTTGGGCGACGATCTCGGCGTCGCCGAGCCGACTATGCTCGGCGGCCAACGATTCGAGTTCAGCCACCTGCGGCAACGTGCGCCGCCGATGGGCCAGCTGGTCCAGCTTCTGATCCAGCGCCTGCACGTCGAGGAGGCGGAGCTGGACATCAGGGTCAGCGTTCAGGGGTGGTCCCTCCCTCAAGCACGGACGCCCCGGGGATGCGGGACGGCTCGTGCAGCGTCCACGGATCGGTTGGTGTCGCGGATACGCGAGTCTCCACAGTAGTACCGACGGCGGCCAGCGTGTCCCGCAACCTTTCGGCGGCGTGCGCCAGCCACGGCCACTCCCCGGCCCAATGGGCCACATCGACCAGCGCCGGGCCGCCATCGTCGACGGCCTCGGACACGGGATGGTGCCGGAGATCGCCGGTGACGTAGGCGTCGACACCGGCGGCGCGGGCGTCGCTCAGCAGCGAATCGCCGGCACCACCACACACCGCAACCGTGTGGACGCGGGTGTCGGGGTCGCCGGCCGCGCGAATCCCGGCCGCGGTGGCGGGCAACGCACCGGCTACCCGGCGCACGAACTCTCGTAAGGGTTCCGGCCGGTCGAGGAGACCGATGCGGCCCAGCCCGGCACCGGCGCCGGCTGCGCCCGGATCCTGTTGGTCGTCGCCGACGTGTGGCCGGAGGGGGCGCAGCTGCCGCAGGCCGAGCGCGCTGGCGAGGGCGTCGTTCACCCCCGCGACGGCGCTGTCGGCGTTGGTGTGCGCGGTGTACAGTGCGATGCCTTCACGCACCATCCGGTGGACGAGGCGGCCCTTGGGTGTGGTGGCGGCGAATCCGTGCACCGGGCGAAGGAACAACGGGTGATGGGTGACGACGAGGTCGGCGCCCCACTCGACGGCCTCGTCGGCGACGACGGCGACGGGGTCGACGGCGAACAGCACTCGGCGTACGTCGGCGGCTGGGTCGCCGCACACCAGACCAACCGCATCCCACGCCTCCGCCAACGCGGGCGGGTACTGCTCTTCGAGGGCGGCCAGGACATCGGCTAACTGCGGCACAGTGGATCACCCTAGTCGGTGGCCCGAACGAGTTTCCACCGCGTTGCATAGCTACCGCGAGGTGGTGCGTCTGTAGGGGTAGGTGTCCGTAGCGTCAGAAAGGATGCACGTGAATGCCGAAACGGAGCGCCAGTTCCGCGAGTTCGTGGAGGCCCGGTCGACGTCCTTGCGGCGTGCCGCGTACGCGCTCACCGGCGACCGACACGTAGCAGAAGACCTAGTACAGAACGCCCTGACCAAGTTGGTCCGGCGCTGGAACAAGATCGACGACCCGGAACGCTACGTGCGTCGGGTTATCTACCACGACCAGATCAGCCGCTGGCGACGTCGGACCCGGATACGTGAGGACCCGGTGGCGGCGGCCCCGGATGGCGCGTCGCGGGATACCACCGCCGACGTCAACCTACGTATCGACCTGAACCAGGCCCTCATGCGGCTGGGGCCCCGCCAGCGCGCCGTCCTGGTCCTGCGGTTCTACCTGGACCTCCCCGAACGCGAGATCGCCGACGCCCTCAAATGCTCCGTCGGCACCGTCCGGAGTCAGACGTCACGCGCCCTGGCCAGGTTGCGGGTCGTCGCCCCCGAACTCGGCACCACACCGTCAGCTACCTCCCCGACCGCAGTCCCGACACCGGAGGACGCACCGACATGAACATCGAAGATCTCGTCAGACGGAGCATGAACGACATGGTCCGGGTGGTACCGCCCCGCCCCGAACTCGCGGACCAGGTTCTGCGTGGCGCCCGGCGCCGGCAGCAGGTGACCAGGATGGCGGTCGCCGGCGGCGCGTCGCTGGTTGTCGCGGGCGGCACCACGCTTGCCGTGGCCGATCCGCTCGGGCTGTGGGAGAACTCGGACGTTTCCTCGTCCCACAGCGATCCGGGGCTCGGACCGGCCGACGAGTCGAGCGACGCCGCGACGGACGCCGACCCGGACGAGGCCGCGACGGACGCCGACCCGGACGAGGCCGCGCCGGATGCCGAACCACCAGCACCAGAGACCGCCAACGACGTTGTCGACCTCGACGACCTCAGCAGCGGAGCAGCGCCGGACACACCCTGGTACGCCGACGGCACGATCCACCTCGGTGACACAGCTGTGCCGTTCGACGCCGACTTCGGGTCGCTGCGCGCGTTGGAGCCGGTGAACGGCGGCGCCGCCGTGCTGACCACCCCGGCCGGCGACGAGTACGAGCACGGCCCCTACGAGGTCTACCTGGTAGGGCAAGATGGCACGGTCGAGCAGCTGGCGGACTCGATCACCTTCAGTCTGGCGGTGTCGCCGGACGGGTCGCGGATCGCTTGGGCCGAGCACGAGTTCAGCGCGGACAACGGATCGGGCCCGTCGCGCACCGTCCTGAACGTCGCCGACGCCACCACCGGAGAGTTGATCCACACCCGCGAGCAGACCGGGGACGAAGGCCATATCGGCGGCGTCATGGGCTTCCTGGAGGCGGACCGGCTGGTACTGGATAGCGCCAACAACAGCCCCGATGGGGTGTACGTCTGGGAGCCGACCGCCGACACGATCTCCCCCTGGACGGACTTCGGCTTTACGCAGGTCCTCGCACCGTCCGGCGAATTCGGGGTGTTCGTGCCACCGAACGAGGCCGAGGACTCGAGCTCGGCCGTCGTCGACACCAGGACCGAACAGGTGTTGTGGAGCCCCGGTGAGGATCACGTCGCCGCCTTCTCACCAGACGGCCGCTACGCCGCTGTCGTGGCACAGCAAGGACCACCAATGTTCGTTGACGGGATACATGTCAGCGAGCTGCAACATCTTCAAGCTGGCGATGTCATCGATGTCGGTGGTACCGAGGTCACCGTCACAGACGAGATGATCGACGCCGCATCCGGGTTCGACGACTGGCGGGATAACTGGGACGGGCGCAGCGATCTCGTCCTCGTCGACGCTCGGACCGGCGACGAGGTCCTGCGTCGCGATGTTGAACACCCGGGACAGATCACCTGGGAGTCCGCCGAGTCCGTGGTGTTCGCCGCGTGGCAGGACGGCAGCCAGATGGCGCTGGTGCGGTGCACCGTCGCCGGCGCATGCGAGCTGGCCACCGAACCGGTCGATACCAGCGCGGCGCCCGACGGGCCCCGGCAGCCATATGACCTGGGCGGCTACTGACGTCCGAGTACCCCGGTCATGACCGGCCGGTGCCGCCTGCCCCCAGGGTGAGCGGGGCCGGTCATGGCCGTGGAACGGCTCGACCGTGCTGCTGCCAGGTGTCGACGACGCCCCGGACCCAATGGCACCACTCCAGCGCCTCCTCCTGAAATCGGATGCCCCGCCGGCAGGTCAGGTAGGGGCCGAGGTGGCGAGTTGTGCGCACGAAGGTGGCTTCGTCCCGCTCGCCGAGGATCTGCTGTTCCAGTTCCCGGAGGGCGGCGAGTTTCTGTTCGGCCAGGTCGACGCGGCGGTCGATTCCGGCGAGCACCGACCTCGCGCCCACCACGTCGATGGCCTGGACGGCAACCATGAGGTCATCGCGGCCGACCGGCAGCGGCGTCGGCGAAGCGGCGAACTCGTCGAGCATCGCGAGGCCGTCGTCGGTGATGGAGAACATCCGTTTGTTGGGTCGTGACTCTTGGATCACCTCGCGGCCGTCGACCAACCCCGCCTCGCGCAGCCGGGTGAGCTCCGCGTAGACCTGCTGCGGTTTGGCGTGCCAGAAGTTCGCGACCCCGAGCTCGAACCGTTTGGCCAGCTCGTAGCCGCTTGCTTCGCCGTGGACGAGGGCGGCCAGGACCGCGTGCCGGAGCGCCATGTCCCGCAGTCTAGCCATAAAGATGAATACTCAGTACATTGAATAGTCATGAACATGACTATGTGTCGGGTCGTGGCGTGCGGTGACAGCCTCACCGTCGGGGTCGGCGATCCAGTCCCGCGCTCCCCCAGCTACCCGCTCGGGCTACGCGGCTGGGTGACTCAGCTGGTGGAGAGCCATCCCGGGATCGAACTCGTCGCCAACCTCGCCCAGATCGGCGCGACGGCCCGCCGGGTCCGTTATCGCCAGCTGCCCGACGTCGCCGACCACCAACCCGACGTCGTCACCTGCGCGATCGGCATCAACGACGCCCTGAGCAAGACGTTCGACGCCGGGCAGTTCGGGGACAACTACGAGGCCGTGATCGCCGAACTCACCCGCATCACGACCCGAAGAGTCGTGACCGTCCGGCTGCACGACGTCGCGGCCGGGTTGCCGATCCGGGAACATCGCCGGGCAGCCCTCCGCGCCCGGCTCGCCGCGGCCAACGACGTCATCGACCAGGTGAGCCGGAAATACGGCTGCTGGCTCGTCGAAGTCCCCGTCGACCGTCCACTGGTGAAGACCCGGATGCTCAGCGCCGACCGCCTGCACCCCAATGGCCGCGGCCACCGCTATCTGGCGGCTCGCAGCGCCGAGGTCTTGGCCACTAACGGCGTCGGCCAGGCCGGTGCACCGGCCACCATTCCCGCACCCGAACCGTGGCTCCGACGGCGGCGCGACGACATCCGGCATCTCGGCTGGCTTGGCCGACATGTCCTCTGGCCGCAGGTCAACCAGCGCTGGCGGACCAAGGCGACGGATAGCTCGCCGACGTGACCCGCACACCGGCCGCGAACCAGCAGATCAACACAGCCAGCGGCCCGCTTTGTAACCTATCGTCTGACACGCCGGGTCGGTGTTGTACTCGACACCGATGTCCGGGTTCTCGACGACGGACGCCGTTCCATCACCGGAGAAGACAAGTGGCGAATCCAGCGTGAAAGGACTGGCCGCGATCAACTCTTCGTTGATCTCCTGCACCGTGTCGAAGTACTCCGCGTAGACGGGGGTGATCTCAGGCCACGGGCTGTCGAGGGCGGCCGACGTATGCAGCCCGATGTACCCCTCACACCGGTCCAGGTCGTTATAGAGCAGATTGAGCAGGGGCAGCACTCCCGCCTCGTCGGCGGTGGCGCCTTCGCCGAGGGAGAAGCTCAGCTCGAACTCCGGTGGCCGCCCGGGCTGATTGGTTCCGGGCACCAGCCCCGCGTCGACCAGCACGGGAATGTCCCAGCGCACCGCCTTGGTCGGCCATCTGACACCCTTCATCATCGGCACGTGGCACCACGCCTGGTACCCGTCGAGCACCATCATTCCGGGGGTACGAGGTTTGCCGTCCCGGCCTGGCCAGGTACCCCGCCATGCGCCGGTGGCCTCGACACTGCCGTCTTCGAGCAGGAAGATGGTGCCGGTGATCTCCCAGACGCTGTGGTCGGTGTAGTTCCACACCCCTTCGCGCTTGTCACGATGCTGGCCACGCCAGGCGTGGGTGGTGACGATCTCGGGCAGATGCGACACTCGATCCACGAGGCCGGCTATCGGCTCGGTGCGGTCGAAGTCCAGCCGCACCGTGTACGGCGTCACGGCGGCGAGGTCCTCCAGACCGAGCTCAGTTGGATCGTCGACGAGACCCAACCACGCCAGCACTGCGACGACGTCGATCCGGCCCGCCTCGTCCCGCCACAGCGGCATCAGCGAGCGGATGTGCGCGGGAGTGAGATCGGGCCGCTCGGCCAGCACGATGGCTAACAGTCCGCTGATGAGCGGCGCCGCGAACGACGTCCCGCTGCCGACCGCGTACTTGCTGCTCGTATCCTGCCGATCGACGTCGGCGATCAACATCCGGACCGCTGGTGCCAGCACATCGACGTCCGGCCGGTCGGGGGAACAGGAATACACCTCACCGGACGGCGCGTAGCCACCAACGGAGATCACCGTGTCAAGGACCGCCGGCCACAGGTCAGCGTTGGTCGACCCACCACAGCCTTCGCCAGCGCCGTTGTTGCCAGCACCGGCGACAACGATGACACCTTTGCTTTCGGCGTAGTCCGTCGCCGCCGCGACACCGGTCGGGCAATTGGTCAACCACAGGACCGACTTACATCCGAGCACCATCGAGATGTTGATGATGTCGACCCCGGCGTCGACGGCCATGATGATGCCGCGCACCATGTCGGCCTCGGATCCGTCACCGATGTTGATCGGGTAGATCTCGGCACCCGGGGCGATACCCGGAACCGCACCCGCGGGCTGACCGACGACGACGGAGGCGACGGCGGTGGCGTGAACCCCCGGATTGGAGACCCCGTTGTGCACGCCGTCAGAGGCCGCCGCAGCCTGGTCGCCATCGCCATCGTCGGCGCCATCGTCGGAGTTGGCGTTAGCAAGAAGCCAGTAGTCGACGTGGCGGCCGTCTCGTACGGCCCCGGCCAACGAGGGGTGGCTCGCGTCGACCCCCACCGCCTCGATCGTGCCGACGACGATACCTTCTCCACGGGGATTGCCCGGCAACACGTCGTACCTCATCGCATCGGCGTACCAGGTGGCCAACGCCGAGCCCGACGCACTGGCGGCACTGCTGTCGGCCGAGTTGTCGACGGGCAGGTTCAACGAGGCCGATATGACACCCGAGTCCGGCCCCATCGCCTCCTCAATGACCCGTTCGGCTTCCTCGAGCGAGTCGACGGGCACGACCTCCACGTCAGGGGAAGAGTTGTCCTCCGTGGGATCCCAACTGTGGACGAGGAGTACCTCGAGGTCGTCCTCACTCAACTCAGCCTCGTCGTCCGGCTGGGCTGGCAACTCGACCACGACAACGGATGGTTCGGACGCGGCACCGTCGTCGGTGGCCGCACTGACCGAGATCGCCCCGTCCGCACCGATGTTCTGCGCCAGCAGCGTGAGCGCACAGCTCTCCGCGCAGATGTTGGCGGGAACCTCGACCTCGCCGTCGACGCCGCCAACGACGTACCGTGTGGCCTCGCCGACCGGGTCCCAGGTCAGGCTGACCGCACCATCCAGGAGTTCCGCGGTCACCTCGGTCATCGTGAGGGACGAGTCCGCTCCGGCCGACTCGGTATCGGCGCCGTCACTGGCAGACGAGCCGTCGTCGCCGGTGCATGACACCACGACGAACGCCGAACACATCACCGTCACCACACCGGCCCGAAGGCGCCGGCCAGCCGACACTCGCACAACCATCGTCCTCGTCCGTTTCGTAGAAAGGGGACGAGCTTAAGGCGGGCCTACTACCCGCCAGCATCCGGTGCGGTTGACGGCGCCCGGCAGACATGCGCTATAGGGCTTTCGAGCGTTAGCGCAACGGTGGAGGGTTTTTCGCACAACGGTGGAGGGTTGTCCTCGCCAGAGCAGGTACTACCTTCCACCGTTGCGCGGAAAGCCCTCCACCGTTATCGACCGCGGCGATGCACGCTCAGGTTCGCACACCGGCGAGCACGGACGGCCCGCCATCGGCCCACCGGCCCGTGAGGGTGTGCGGCGCGCTGACATCGGTCCCGACGACGCGCACCAGCACGATTTCCAGGTCACCGGCTTGCACGAGTGTGGTGGGGCCGTCGTCGCGGGCCGTCACCGCGTCGATGTTTCCGACGTCGACGGCGCCACCACCGCTGGCGTCGACCCGGACACTCGGTTCCCGCCGCTTCCGGGTGCCGTCGCCGGCGTCCACCGTCTCCTCCGCCTGGGCTCCGCCAGACAGGATGACGGCCGCCGTCTGCGCTGCCCACACGGGGTCTCCGCAGCCGTCGTAGATCCAGCGGGTGCCCAGGACCGAGTGTTCCGACGTGCCGACCAAGAACGATTCGGCGCCGGGCAGTGCGGCGCCGCGGTAGGTCAAGGGGACGTGGAGGAGCGCTCCGTCCGGCGAGGCAACGAGCATCGCCTCTATGCCGACCTCACCCTCCGGATCATCCAGCCGGTACGCGCCGACCACGTGGGGCCCGCCACCTCCGGGCCACCAACCTCGAGTTGGCAACCAATCGGCCAGCAACTCCTTCTTGGTGGGCGTCATCGTTGCCTTGTGAATCAGTGCCATGGGGTCGACCCTATGGCCGGTGACTTCGCAGCGGCACTCCACCTGGCCGCACCATAGGCCCGGCAGACGGCGTGCGGAATATTTGATAATCGGTCTCGTTATACTCTAGCGTCAAGCCGCATGCGTGGCCGCCGACAGAACGGAAGGGTCCGATGAAGGTACGCAACTCCCTGAAGTCGATGAAGAACAAGCCTGGCGCTCAGGTTGTCCGCCGCCGCGGCCGGCTCTTCGTCATCAACAAACAGAATCCTCGATTCAAGGCCCGCCAGGGCTGACCACCGAGCGCGTCGCGCCAGGGACATCCCCGAAAGGAGCCCCTGGGGCGACGCCATGGAGGCAAGCGGAGAGGGTCCCCTAATTTAGGTTAGGCTGACCTTCATGAACCTCGGGACTTCTCTGCGCCGGTCCATGTTCGTGGCGCTAGGCGCGCTGATCATGACCGGTGTTGCCGCCTGCGGATCCGACGATGCCGATCCCGGCGACACCACCACGGTCGAGGCGGGCGACAACACCACAACGGAAGGCGGAGGCAACGCCGACGCGGTGACCGTCACGCACCGGTTCGGCACCACCGTGATCGACGCCGTTCCACAACGAGTCGTCACCATCGACTCGCAATGGACCGACGTGATGCTGGCTATGGGTGTTGAGCCGGTCGGCCACACCATCGACAGCTACCTGCCGGACTCCATCACCCCGTGGCAGGAGCTTCCCGCCGACGCGGCGGCGTTGACCACGGTGGATGGCCTGCCGTTCGAGCAGATCTCCGCCCTGGAGCCAGACCTGATCGTGGGCACCTTCACGATCGCCGACGACGAGACCTACACCCTCCTGTCGGGTATCGCTCCGACGGTGGCCTCGCTGGACAGCGGTCAGGTGTCCCCATGGCACGACCTAGTGGATGTGGCCGGCGACATCCTCCGCGACGTCGAACGCGCAACCTCCGTGATCGACGCGGTGGACCGCCGGGTCGCCGACGTGGCCGCCGACCTCCGCGGCCTGGCCGGTCAGACCTTCGCCCTGGCTCAGTACATCGTCGGCGACTCGATGTACATCGTCGCGGACGAGGACGACGGATCCAGCGTCTTCTTCCAACAGCTCGGCATGCAGCTGTATCCCCCGGTGGTCAGCGAGGCCGAGAACGCCAGCCAGGCCCGGCTCAACGTCGCCACCGAACGGGCCGACCTTCTGCGGGCCGATCTTCTGGCGTTCCTGGTGAACGGCGGCGATGAAGACGATCTCACCGACATACCCGGTTTCGACCAGCTCCCCGGCACCGTGGCGGTTCTCGACTACGCCACCATCGTGGCCTTGAACACGCCGTCTCCGTTGTCTATCCCGTACGCGTTGGACAGGTTGCTGCCGTACCTCGAGGACGCCAACGGGTGAACCACCGGTGACCCCGCACCCGCTGGCTCCATCGGCCCGTCCTCAGGCCGCGCCACCACCACCGGCACACCCCCGGCGGCGGCTGTTCCTGGGGCTGGCCGGACTCGGCGCGGCCGTGGTGGTGGTATCCGTCGCCAGCCTGTTCCTCGGCGGCCGCTCGATCGACGCCGGCACCGTCGTCGACGCCTTGCTGCGCCACGACCCCACCAACTCCGACCACCGCGTCGTCACTGACCTCCGCCTGACCCGCACCATCGCGGGTCTGCTGGTCGGAGCGGCGCTCGGCCTGGCCGGGGTCATCATGCAGGGGGTCACCCGCAACCCGCTGGCCGACCCTGGGCTGCTCGGTGTCAACGCCGGCGCGGCACTCGCCGTGGTCTGTGCGATCAGCGTGTTCGGGATCACCAGCGCGTTCGGCTACATCTGGTTCGCCTTCGCCGGTGCCGCGGCCACCGCCGTGCTGGTCTACGCGATTGGGGCCATGGGCCGCGACGGAGCGACCCCCGTCAAGCTGGCCCTGGCGGGCGCGGCCATGACCACCGCGCTCACCTCGATCACCACGGCCATCCTGCTCGCCGACACCGCGACGTTCAATGAACATCGCTTCTGGACCGTGGGTTCACTGGTCGGCCGGCGGCTCGACCTCATCGTGCAGGTGGCACCGTTCATCGCCGTCGGTGCCGTTGTCGCCCTGTTGGCTGGGCGGTTGCTCAACGGATTGTCCCTGGGCGAGGACACCGCACGTGCACTCGGTCAACATGTCGGCCGATCCCGCGTGGTCTGCACAGGTGCGGCGGTAGTGCTGTGTGGAGCCGCCACCGCGATCGCCGGGCCCATCTGGTTCGTCGGCCTGGTGGTCCCTCATATCGCCCGGCAGATCACCGGACCGGATCACCGATGGGTGTTGCCGTACTCGTTGCTGATCGCACCAGTGCTGGTCCTGGCGGCAGACCTGGCCGGCCGCGTCGTCGCGCGTCCCGGCGAGTTGCAGGTGGGGATCACGCTCGCCTTCATCGGGGCACCCTTCTTCATCGTCTTGGTCCGCCGACGACGGCTCCGGGAACTGTGATGACCACCGCCACCAACAACCACAGCCGGTCCGTCGCACACCACGGGGACCTGTCCCGGCGGCGTCACCACCACCGCGTCGCCACCGTCTGCGTCGCACTGCTCGGGGCCTGCGGCGTCGCATTCGGCGCAGCCCTGTCCATCGGTGACGTCGACGTCTCGCTGACCGCTGTGCTGGGGGCGCTGACTGGGAACGCCGACGACGGGACCACCTACATCGTCCAGCAGTTGCGGCTGCCCCGGGCACTCGTAGCGGTCATGGCCGGGGCGGCGCTGGGTCTGTCCGGCGCGGTATTCCAGAGCCTGCTGCGCAACCCGCTGGCCAGCCCGGACATCATCGGCATCACACCGGGCGCGGCGGCTGCGGCGGTGATCGCCCTGCTGGTGCTCGGGCTGGACGGCTACGCGGTGTCGGTTGCCGCGGTGGCCGGCGCGCTCGGAGTAACGGCGACCATCTACGGCCTCGCCTGGCGACACGGTGTCAGCGGCTATCGGCTGGTACTCGTGGGCATCGCTGTGGCCGCCGTCATGACCAGTGTCGTCTCGTACTGTCTGACCCGGTCCGACGTCTACGAAGCACGGCAGGCCCTGGGGTGGCTCGCCGGCAGCCTCAACGCGAAGACCTGGCCAACCGTGCAGATCCTGGCCTCGGCCGTCGCCATCCTGATCCCGCTGGCGTTGCTGGCCGGGCGGCAGCTTCGGGTGCTGCTCCTAGGCGACGACACCGCACGCGCCCTCGGCGCGCCGGTCGAGCGGGCTCGGCTCGCGCTGATCGCGGTGGCCGTTGGGCTGGCCGCGGTGGCGACCGCCGCGGCTGGTCCGGTGGTGTTCGTCGCCTTCGTCTCCGGCCCGATCGCACGTCGCCTAATCGGCGGAGACGGCACCACACTTGTGCCCGCCGCTCTCGTCGGCGCGCTGATCATGACCAGCGCCGATCTCGCCGGCCAACACGCGCTGCCCACGCTGCAACTGCCGGTGGGGGTCGTCACCGCGATCGTCGGCGCTCCCTACTTGCTCTGGTTGTTGACCGTCACCAACCGCGCCGGGCGCGGTGGATGAGGAGACTCCACACACCATGACCACCGTTACCCTGTCCTACAGCGAACCGCACGTCGTGGCCGCTCACCACGTCACACCACGGATGCGCCGGATCACGCTCGGCGGCGACGGCCTCGACCGATTCCGGCCGGTGGCCCCCGACCAACAGGTCAAGCGGGCCGTCGCCTTCACCGGCTACTGGCGCTACCAACTCACCCATGACGACGCGCTCACCGCCGACGACATCGCCGACAGCAGCGACGACACCTGACCCGTCGGCGCGTCGTACCGACCGCAGCTCACTCACCGTCGAAGGATTCACTCGACCAGCCCGACGCGGCATGCTGGCCTCCGATCGATTCAGCGGGCGACCAGGTCCATGCGGAGGAACTCGGTAATGCGGAACAGCCTCGGTGGGCGCGCCACGTCATCCGCGAGGGCCTGGAACGCCTCATCTGTGCCGACGACACGTGGTGCACCGAGTTCGATCTCGTGCCCGTCGACCCGCAGTCGCGCACCTCCGGCGGCCAGGACGTTGCGCACCCAGTCGGCTCCCGATCCGTAGACCAGGATGAACAGATAGCCACCGTCGACGGGATGTGCGTCGAGCGGCGTCTGATACGTCTGACCAGAGGTACGGCCGACATGGGTCAACACCGGCCGCTTCCCGCTGGCGATCGCCGGCGGGTTGAACACCCGCTTGTTGATCCGCCCCCACCATCGCGGCATTGGCATTGGGATCTTCCTTTCTCGCCGGAAGGGGTTCGTTGCGGTGAGCCGTTCGTTGTGTGCGGTCGACCCAGCCCGCAAACTTACACCTGTAAGGAATAGGTACGACGACCAGAATGCCTTACGGGCGTAAGGATGTCAATCGGATACTCAACCCGAGGGCGCCCGCGCGACGACGGACGCCACGAACGGAGCCCTTCCGAACGCTCGCGCCCCCGTCGGGAGATGACCGAAAGACCTAGCTTGGCTGGCGTGTCGCGCCGGCCCTCCGGCGCGACACACCAGCCCTGCACTAGTTCACGCAGGCGAGTCCTTGACCCTTGATGCCATTGAGATGGCCGGGCCCGATACCGCTCACTCGCGTCAACGCGTCCACCGAAGCGAAAGGTCGGAGGTTGACGATCTGCTGCGCCCGGTCGGGACCGACCTGATAGATCCGCTGAAGCTCCTGCAGCCCAGCACTGTTGATGTCGACCTGCCCGGAGCCACAACCGCCGGCGGGCTCGGGCTCCGGTTCGGGTTCCGGCTCCGGTTCGGGTTCAGCCGCCGGTGGTTCGCGTTCCGCGTCGGCGAGGGCCTGCGCACGCTCGTCCAGCTCCGCCTCGCGGTCGTCCAGCGCCTCTTCTCGGGCAGCAAGTTCCTCTTCGCGTTCGTCGAGCTCCCCGAGTAACGACTCCCGTTCACCTTCGAGCTCAGTGATGTGTTCTTCGAGCCGGCCGACGTCGTCCGGCGACACCGAGCCATCGAGTGCTTCTCTGGTCTCGTCGAGTTCGGTCTCCGTCGCCTCGAGCGCGCTCTTAGCCTCGTCGAGGTCAGCCTGGGCCGCCCCCAGCTCCGACTGCAACTCTGCGGCCCGGTCGGCCGCACCAGAGTCGGCGGCGGAGGTCCCACCGATCCCGAGGCCGACCACTAGAGCCAGCGCCGCCGCTACCGCGATCTGTGATCCACGCCGCCGGTACCACTGCTCGGCCGACGTCCCGTTCTCATCCATGATGCCCCCACCTGTGTCGATGGTTCCCGAGCCCCCTCAAGGAACCAGCACACTCGTCGCATTGGATATATATAGGCACCAGAGCGTACGAGGCGTGATCAACAACCGATAGATGTCGTTATCGATTCTTGTCCGCCGCTGGGCTCCACGCGCTCGCGGAAGGGGAACCGCAGCGCCGGCGGCGGCGTCGAACGGCTGTAGATCTTGGATGACCTGGAGGCTGGCTCGTGCGCATGAGAACCCCCGCCGGCATGACGGCCGCCGTGATGGCCGTCACCGTGGCCCTGGCGGGCTGTGGCACGTCGAGTCTGCCCGGCGACGCCGCGCGGATCGATAGTGATCTCGTCGCCCACGTCGGAAGCGACGACATACGGCAGGTCGGAGAGTCGGTCAACACCTTCGGGTTCGACGTGCTCGCGGAGGTGACCGACGGCACCGAGAACGTCATCACCTCACCGGTCTCCGTCTTCACGCTGCTGTCGATGGTGCTGGCTGGCACCGGAGGTGATACCGCCGACGCGGTAGCCGCGACACTGCATCTGGACGAACCGCACGACACCCGCCTCGGCGCGCTGGTCCGCACGTTGGCGGACACCGACGACGTGACGTTGTCGATCGCCAATGCCGCATGGGTGCGCGATGGAGTCGACCTCAAACAGGACTATCTCGACTACGTCACTGGCGGCCTCGGCGCCGTGGTCGAGGAGGTCGACTTCACCGCACCAGAGACGATGGAGGAGATCGACGCTTGGGTGGACGAACGCACCGAGGGCAGGATCGACGAGATCGCCAATGACCTCGGCCTTCCCTCCGACTCTGCCATGTTCGTCCTGCTCAATGCGGTGTACTTCCTCGGCGAGTGGACCACCAGATTCGACCCCGGCCACACCCGGCCACGGCCGTTCACCGTGGCGAGTGGCGAGCAGCCGGAGGTTCCCACGATGAGCACTCGCGGCGAGCGCTTCGAGCACGTCATACGAGACAGCTACCGCATGCTGCGGCTGCCCTACGGCGACGACGAGAGATACGGCATGGAGGTGGTCCTCCCGAACCCGGACCACGAGCTGGCCGACGTGGTGGACATACTCGATGCCACCGAATGGCAGGACGCCGTTGCCGAGCTGACGGCAACCGGGTTTGATGAGGTCGCGCTGCCCCGGTTCGAGCTCGAATGGGATCTCACGCTCAACGACGCACTCATCACCCTCGGCATGCGGCCAGCTTTCCTGATGGACGCCGATTTCGCGCCGATGACCGACGCCGACGTGTTCATCGATCGGGTCGTACACAAGACGTATATCCGGGTGGACGAAACCGGCACCGAAGCCGCGGCGGTAACCGGCACGGCGGGCGACGGCAGCGCCCCGGTCGACCCGGCCGTGTTCCTGGTAGACCGACCGTTCGCGTTCACCATCTCCGACCGGGAGACCGGCGTGATCATCTTTCTCGGAGTGGTCACCGACCCCCGGTCATAACTGGCCCGACGGCGACCACCCCCGCCCACAGCCCGCTGCCGGACGGCTTCCAGGTTCCGATCCCGGCCCCGATTCCCATCCGGTGCCCCTATTCGCGGGGGTTCTTATTCGCTCAGCAGATCGGCGACGAGAGCGCCAACGGCGGCCGTCTCCACGAGGAATCCATCGTGTCCGCAGGGCGATGACACGACGGCGACCGGCCCGGCGCCTGGGATATACCGGGCCAGCTCCTCCTGCTGCCATAACGGATAGAGCCGGTCGGAGTCGACGCCGGCCACCACGGTCCGGGCACTGACCCGGGCCAAAGCGGATTCGATCCCACCGCGGTCGCGGCCAACGTCGTGGGTGTTCATCGCCTCGCTCAGCCGCACGTATGAGTTCGCGTCGAATCGGCGGACGAGTTTGTCCGCCTGGTGATCCAGGTAGGACTCGACGGCGAAGCGGCCGTCGCCGTATGGGTTCTCGGCCTTCTGCGGCGCTCGCCCGAAACGGGTCTGCAGCTCCGGCTCACTCCGATAACTGATGTGGGCGATCCGGCGGGCGATCCCGAGGCCGACGGTGGGGCCCCGATCCGGCGGGACGTCGTAGTAGTCACCACCTCGGAAGGCGGGGTCGGCCCGGATCGCCTGGATCTGCGCGGCCGACAGGCCGATCTGCTCGGCCGACGCCGCGGCACAGGTAGCCAGCAGCATCAGCCGGTCAACCCGCTCCGGCCAGGTCACGGCCCACTCGACCGCCCGCATCCCACCCATGGATCCACCGAGCACCGCGGCCCAGCGCTCGATGCCCAACGTGTCCGCTAGCCGCACCTCGACGGCGATCTGATCCCGCACGGTGATCCGCGGAAAACGTGAACCCCACGGCGCCGGTGGCGTAGCACCGGACGACGTCGACGGTCCCGTGGTCCCTTGGCAGCCGCCGAGCACGTTGGGCGCCACCACGAAGTAACGACGGGTATCGATCGGTGCGCCAGGGCCCACCATGCCGGGCCACCAGCCGGCGGTTGGGTGGCCCTCGCCAGCTGGACCAATGACATGACTGTCGCCGGTCAACGCGTGCAAGATCAGCACGGCGTTGGACGCGTCCGCGTTCAACTGCCCCCACGTCTCGTAGGCCACCCGCACCCCAGGGAGCGCTTCCCCGGTCTCCAGCTTGACGTCGCCGACGTCGGTGAATTTCCGTCCACCAGCCGGCGCGCCCTCCCACCAGATTCCGCTCGTGGGAGGGCCGTCCGCTGGTTGTGCCGGCACCCGGCTACCCCTTTGCGGCGCGCAGGCCGGCGTCGAGGTCGGCCAGGATGTCGTCGATGCCCTCCAGCCCCACGGCGAGACGGACCAGGCCAGGCGTCACCCCGGCGGCTCGCTGCTCGTCGGCGTTGAGCTGCGAATGTGTCGTGCTCGCCGGGTGAATCGCCAGGCTGCGCACGTCTCCGATGTTGGCGACGTGACTGAACAGTTCCAGCGAGTCGATGAACGTCCGCCCAGCATCGTGGCCGCCGGCCAGCTCGAAGGTCAGAACCGCGCCGGCGCCGCGGGGTAGGTACTTCTGGGCCAGCGAGTTCCATGGGCTCGACACCAGGCCGGGGTAGCTGACCGAGGCGACCTCGTCGCGGGCGGCCAGCCACTCGGCTACCGCCACTGTGTTCTGGACGTGCCGCTCGATCCGCAGGCTCAATGTCTCCAGCCCTTGGGCCAGCAAGAACGCGTTGAACGGCGAGATCGCCGAGCCCAGGTTGCGCAGGAACTGAACCCGCGCCTTGGCGATGTATGCGGCCGGGCCGAGGGCATCGGCGTAGACCAGCCCGTTGTAGCTCGGATCCGGCGTGGTGAACCCGGGGAACCGGTCACCGTGGGCGGCGTAGTCGAAGCTGCCACCGTCCACGAGGACTCCGGCGATGGCGGTGCCATGTCCGCCGATGTACTTCGTCGCGGAGTGGACCACCACGTTGGCGCCGTACTTGAGCGGGTTGAGCAGGTACGGCGTGGCGATGGTGTTGTCCACCACGAACGGCACGCCCACCTCCTGGGCGACGGCGGCGATCGCTTCCAGGTCGAGGACGTCACCCTTCGGGTTGCCGATGGTCTCGCCGAAGAACGCCTTGGTGTTGGACGTGGTCGCCGCCCGCCACGCCTCCGGATTGTTCGGATCGTCGACGAACGTCACCTGGATGCCGAGCTTCGGAAAGCTGTGCCGCAGGAGGGTGTCGGTGCCACCGTAGAGGCTGGCCGACGCGACGATGTGGTCACCCGCCTCGGCCACGTTGAGAAGCGCCGCCGACGTCGCCGACTGTCCGGACGACAGCAGGAGCGCCCCGACGCCGCCCTCCAGGCTGGCCAGCCGCTGCTCCACCACGTCCTGAGTGGGGTTCATGATCCGGGTGTAGATGTTCCCGGGCTCGGCGAGGCCGAAGAGGTTGGCCGCGTGCTCGGTGTCCCGGAACTGATAGGACGTCGTCTGGTAGATAGGCAGCGCCCGTGCTCCGGTGGCTGGGTCGGGCTGCTGGCCGGCGTGGATCTGGCGGGTCTCAAACGACCACTGGTCATTCACGGTGTACTCCTTGACATCGGTGGCACGGCGAATCCCCCACACGTCGAGTGTGGTGGCTCCGGCACGCTGGAATGGCCTGAAAGCAGGCGATGCTAGATAGGTTCCGAACGCTGTGGGCCGCTGATCAGCGACACATCATGCTGGCCGCGCGCATGCGGGTGCCGGCACGGGGCGAGAGAAGCATGAAGTCGGACATTTTCCTATCCTGCTGATGGGCGGAGCAGCAAAACAAGATACTGTCCGACTATTGAGACATGATGTCCAAATTGCGGACTACTGGGTGGCGTCGTCGGAGTTCGACACCCCAGCTAGCCTGGTATCACGATGCCGCCACCGGCGCTGGGCATCAGGTCACGCCGCGCTCAGGTCACCGATACCGCCTGCGAACGCGCCACCACCCCCACCACGGAGGCACTCGACCATGCCTGGTCTCGACGAGAAGTTGCAGCTCATCTACGACACGGTGCTGCGCCGCAATCCGGGTGAGAAGGAGTTCCACCAGGCCGTCCACGAGGTCCTGGACAGCCTGCGTCCGGTCGTCACCAAACATCCCGAGTACGCGGACGCCGCCGTGATCACCCGACTGTGTGAGCCCGAGCGTCAGATCATCTTCCGGGTTCCCTGGGTTGACGACGCGGGGCAGGTACAGATGAATCGCGGATTCCGAGTGCAGTTCAACTCCGCCCTCGGACCATTCAAGGGCGGCATGCGGTTCCACCCCAGCGTCTACCTCGGGATCATCAAATTCCTCGGATTCGAGCAGATCTTCAAGAACTCCTTGACCGGGATGCCGATTGGCGGCGCTAAAGGCGGCTCAGACTTCGACCCCAAGGGCCGCTCCGATGGTGAAGTCATGCGGTTCTGCCAGTCGCTGATGACGGAGCTCTACCGCAACATCGGCGAATATACCGACGTCCCGGCCGGCGACATCGGCGTCGGTGGACGAGAGATCGGCTACCTGTTCGGCCAGTACAAGCGGATGACCAACCGCTACGAGTCCGGCGTCCTCACCGGCAAGGGACTGACGTGGGGTGGCTCCCAGGTTCGCCGGGAAGCCACCGGCTACGGCACGGCCTTCTTCGTCAACGAGATGCTCAAGACCAGAGGGGAATCGTTCGACGGCAAAACCGTCGTCGTGTCCGGTTCCGGCAACGTCGCCATCTACGCCATCGAAAAGGTGCAGGAGCTCGGCGGGACCGTTATCGCGTGCTCCGACTCCGGTGGCTACGTCGTCGATGAAAAGGGGATCGACCTCGACCTGGTCAAGGAGATCAAGACGGAGCGACGCGGCCGGATCTCGGAGTACGCCGAAGCACGCGGGGGCGCCGCCGAGTTCATCTCCGGCCGGACGGTCTGGGAGGTGGCATGTGACGTCGCCCTACCATCAGCGACGCAGAACGAGCTGACCGCCGACGATGCCGTGATGCTGGTCAAGAACGGCTGCCGGGCCGTCGGCGAGGGCGCCAACATGCCCACCACCCCGGACGGCATCAAGGTCTTCAACGACGCCGGCGTGCTGTTCGCCCCCGGCAAGGCCGCCAATGCCGGTGGTGTCGCCACCAGCGCCCTGGAGATGCAGCAGAATGCGTCGCGTGACTCGTGGAGTTTCGAGTACACCGAGAACCGCCTGGCCGAGATCATGCGCAACATCCACGACCGGTGCGCCGAAACCGCCGACGAGTACGGCGCTCCCGGCAACTACGTCGCAGGAGCCAACATCGCCGGCTTCATCCGAGTAGCGGACGCGATGCTCGCCCTCGGCGTCGTCTAACCACCCCTGACCGCACCTGATCTCCGTTTTGCCACCTGATCGTTTCTACCGGGGTGATCAGATGCGCGCTCGACGTGTTGATCGCGGTGAACGGCGCACATTGGGCGCCCGATTGCCGCGCTCGACGTGTTGATCGCGGTGAACGGCGCACATTGGGCGCCCGATTGCGTCTCACGAAGCGGACGGAGAACGATCAGATGCATCAACCGGCGAAAACCGTCCAGCAGTGCATCTGATCGTGCCCCGATAACCCGGCTGAGCTTGGACCAGCAACGGCCACTTCCCAGCGGAGGTTGATGTGGAGAACAGCGTTGAAGAACGCGGCGTGCTTGATCCTTCCGAGGGTGTGACCGTCCAGGAGGCTGCGGCCGCAGCTGGTCTCGGTGGCACGGTACGTCTTGCAGTTGTGCCGTGACGGCGGCAACCGCAGCCAGGTCGTGCTGTTTACCGCACCGAAAGCGACCAGGCGGGACTTCCTCCGCCACGAGTACACACTGATCGGATCAGACGGGGCGGCGCTCCCGTTAGACCAGCACGGACGCAAACCGCACCCGCGGGCCTTCGGCGCACATGCCAGGGTTCTCGGCCGCTACACCCGCGAACTCGGTGACCTCGTCCTAGCTGGCGCTGTACACAAGATGACCGGGGCCGTCGCCGACCGCGTCGGCATCACCGACCGCGGCACACTACGCCCCGGACAGGCCGCGGATATCGTCGTGTTCGACCCGGACACCATCATCGACAACGCGACGTTCGACGACCCGGGCCAGCCACCGTCGGGCATCGACCATGTCATCGTGAACGGCGAGCCGGTCATCGATGCCGGAGTACAGACGCCAGCGCGACCAGGAAAGGTGCTGCGATCAGCATGACATCGAGTGCGGCACCAGCCGGTCGCCGATACGCCGTGATCGGTGCCGGCATCGTCGGCGCCGCCGTCGCGCGGGCGTTGACACAGCGCCATCCCGGGTGCCAGGTCACGATTCTGGAGAAGGAGACGGGTCCGGCCGAACATCAATCGGGCCGCAACAGCGGCGTGGTCCACGCCGGGCTCTACTATCAGCCTGGATCGGCCAAGGCACGGCTCGTGCGCCGTGGAATTCGGATGCTTCAACAGTATTGTCAGGAGCGCGACCTACCGTACGTCGAATGCGGCAAAGTGCTGATCGCCCGGAACGAGCGCGATCTCGATCGGCTCAAAGACATCGAGGCCCGCGCGACCGCGAACGGCGTCTCCAAGGTTCGGCTTATCGATCATGACGAGCTCCGCACCATCGAGCCCCACGCCGCCGGCATCGCGGCTCTGCACTCACCAACAACGGCGATCGTCGACTACCCGGCCGTCACCCGTGAGCTTCTGCAAGACACGGTGGATGCTGGTGGTCGGGTCCATACCGGTGTCACCGTCACCGGATTCGATCAACAACGGTCGTCCGAGGTCGTCATCAAGGGTCTTCACGATGGCACCGAAGCCGACCTTGGCGCATTCGACCACGTCGTCGTCTGTGCGGGCCTGCACGCCGATACGCTAGCCGTTCTCGCTGGGCATGATCCCTTCCCCCGCATCGTGCCTTTCCGTGGTGAATTCGCCGCACTCGTTCCCCACCGCCGCGCGCTCGTCAACGGCCTCATCTACCCGGTGCCCGATCCCCGCTACCCGTTCCTCGGCGTCCACCTCACACCGCGGGTTGACGGCGAGGTCTTCATCGGGCCAAACGCCGTCCTCGCTACCGCCCGCGAGGGCTACCGTCGCCGCGACGTGGACCTGGGGGCCCTGCGCACCCTCGTTGGCTGGCGAGGCTTCCGGAGATTCGCGCGGCAGAACTGGCGCGCCGGCCTCCGTGAAATGTACGGCTCGGCGAGCCGCCGAGCCTTTGTCCGGGGTGCCCGCCACTATGTTCCCGAGCTGACCGTCCGAGATGTTACGGCGGCACCAGCTGGCATCCGCGCCCAAGCGATGAACGCCGACGGATCGCTCGTCGACGATTTCCGCACGAGCCGAAGAGACCGCATCTTCGTGGTCCGCAACGCGCCGTCACCGGCGGCCACGGCATCTCTGGCCATCGCCGACGACATCCTCGCCGAACTGGACGAGGGGCCGCGCGACTAGGGTGCACGACACTAGGGCAGGAGACCTTTCACTATCGGCACCAGAGATTGACCAATGTGTTCGTATCCTTCCGGCCCCGGGTGGAGCCCATCATCGGATAGGAGATGGGCGTCGGATTCGCCGAGGACGTCAAGGCCGTCGACGTAATGCAGGTCGCCGTCCCCGAACCGTTGGAGCAACTCGGCAGCCTCGTGTACCTGGCCCCGCACCTCGGACAAGGTCATCTCGGTCTTGCCAACCAGTGACTCACGGGACGGGGAGACCACCGGAGACATCACCACCATCGGGGTGCCGGGGTGCCCGTCGCGGATCGTGCTGATCAGCCCAAGAATGTTGGGCAGCAGGGACCTCCGGTTGAATGTTCCGGCGCCGTAGATGTTGATCCCCAGGCAGGTGACGATCACGTCAGCGGGCTCGTCGCGGATGAGCCGACCGATCATGGGATCCATCTGGCATTGCCCACCGAAGCCGAGGCACAGCAGGTCCAGATCGTGGGCGCGGGCGACGATAGCCGGCCAGGTGCGGGCCGGAGAAGCGGCCGCGGCACACTGAGTGATCGAACTCCCATAGGCGATGATCCGTCGCCGCTTCGACGGCTCCGGCTTGGCAACCGTCGCGCCGACGGGGAGGTGTACCGACGCGAGTCGGAAGTCATCGGTTTGCGGCAACCACAACTCGACCCTTTTGTGCCCGGAGGGAAGCTCGGCTTCAGGAAGCGAACCGTCGCCGCCCACGGGCAGCGAGGCCACGATCTCACCGGCGATGACGACGTCGACGTACAGCTGCTTGTCCGAATCCGGAGGAATGGCCCGCGCTGATACCGCCGATGCGTCGGTCTCCACGACGACGCGGATGCCGGCCTGGTGCGTCGCCCTCGTCCTCAGCGGACCACTCGGGAACAGGTCCAGCCGGTCTACCGGTAGCCGCCACCCTCGGGACCAGTCCGCCGTGTGTTCGACATCAACCGTTCCGGCCCAATCGAGGACATCCGCGTCCGCCCGGATCTCTTGGTAGTGCGGGGTCACAGTGCACCTCGGATCACGTCACGGGTTCTGAATGGCGAGGACATGTCCGTCGTCGGTCCGCATGCTGGCGGAAGGCATCAGACGCGGACCTTGGCGACCATTTCGACCTCCACGCAGACACCCAGCGGAAGGCTGGCGACGCCAACGGCGGACCGGGCGTGCCGGCCTCGGTCGCCGAGGATGTCGTGCAGGGCCTTGCTGGCACCGTTGGCCACCTGAGGCTGCTCGGTGAGCCCGGCGACGGAGTTGACGAACACGGTGATCTTCAGCATCCGTTCGACGGCATCCAGCGAACCGGCCGCGTCGGCCAGCCGGTACAGGCCGTTCGCGACCGCCTTGGCCGCCTCACCGGCGGCCTGCTCCACCGAGACTTCTGCGCCGACCTGGCCGGTCAACGGTGCGGCGTCGCCGTCGAAGGCAACCTGCCCGGAGATATAGGCGACGCCGTTGTCGATCACGACCGGTTCGATCATGGCGCCGGGTTTCACCGGAGCCGGCGGGGCGGACACCAACGCGGCAAGCTGCTGTGCGGTCGAACTCATCGAACGTCTCCTTCACGAAGAACCGGATCAACAATGGGTGGTCAGAAGTACGTGCGGGCTGCGCTGACGACGTGGTGGTTGTCATCAACGATCGGGATCGTTCGCCACTTGTCGAACGTGGTACACGGGTGGGAGATACCGAGGACGACATGATCGCCGGTGCGAATGACGTCGTCCTGGTCGGTCGGGGTGAACAGGTACCCGTGTTGGTCGTTCAACCGGTCCACCACGACGCGTTCCAACGCCGGCACTCGATCGGCGGTGTCGTAGCTGCGGCCACGGTACCGGGCCACGACGACGGGCATCCGCGAGTCGAACGAGACGTCACGCCGGCCGGCGTCGATGATCGCCAAGCCGGGCTCTGGGGTGGAGATGACACGAGACCAGACGTGCAGCGCCGGCCGGAAGTTGTCGTCCGTCGCGGCGAACGGCGACGCCTCCCCATAAGAGCCGTGATCATGAGTCAGGTAGCACCCAGAACGGATCACGACCTCCACCGGCTGCGAGTACTCCTCTCGGTCGGCGGTGAACACCTCGACGACCTGATCGAAGAAGGCGCTTCCCCCGCCGGTCAGGATCACCGGGCCACCTGCCCGGAACGCGTTCATCTGCATCAGCCGCTCGGCAGTCCCCCGGGCCATGCCCAGGAAAGTACGCACCGAGTCGACCACCTCCGGTACCCGGGCCCCACCGAGGACACCCTCGAAACAGCCGACACCAGCCAGCTCGAGTTCCGGTGCGTCGACGACGGCCAACCCGACCGCTACCGCGGTGTCAACGTCGCGAGCTCCGGCTCGGCGACCAGCGGCACCGACCTCAACCAGCACCGGGAAGGGGCGGGCCAGGGCGCCGCGCAAACCGTCGCACATCGCTTCCACCGCGGCGACCGAGTCGACGAAGGCGTAGATTTCGAGGTCCGGATCGTCCCGCAACAGGCCGGCCAGCATCGTGAGTCCAACCGGGTCGATGCACTCGTTGGCGATCAGCACCCGCCGGACCCCGAACCCGGCGAGTGCCTGGGCCTGCCATGCCGTCGCGGCAGTGGCGCCCCACGCGCCGTGCTCAACTTGGAGGGCGACCATCTCGGGGGACATGGTCGTCTTGCCGTGCGGAGCGATCCGCACGTCGTGCTCCGAGCAGTAAGCGTGCATTCGTGCTGCGTTGTGGGCCAGCGCGTCGCGGGTCAGCGCGGCTACCGGCGTCATGAAGTCTTGGCCCAGGTGCCAGCCCTGGGCAGCGATCCGGCTGGCATCGAGGCCATAGGCATCTGGTGGGAAGCTCTTGTCGCGCCAGGAGATCGTCCAGTTGTCTGTGCCGCTCATGTCAGTAGTGCACCCATCCACCATCGACGTTGATCACTTGACCGGTGACGAACGAACTCTCCGCGCTGGCCAGGAAGACGAACGCGCCAGCCATATCATCGGCGAAACCTCGGCGCTTGAGCGACTGAACGGCGGTTATGGTTTCGAAGACTGGTCCGGGGTCGGGCGCCCGTTCGATCTCGTCCTCGGTGCGGATAGCGCCCGGCATCACCGCGTTGACCCTGATGCCGTCCGGCCCCAGTTCTCTGGCCAGAGCCCGGGTCAGCCCGACGATCCCGGCCTTGCTGGCGATGTAGGCCAACGTTCCCGGCTTCCCGCCGGTCTCGGCCATCACCGTGGTGACGTTGATCACCGACCCGTTCTCGCTGCGGTGCAGATCCGGGTAGGCCGCCCGGGCAAGCAGCCAGGAAGCGCGCAGGTTGACGTGCTGCACGTGGTCCCACTCCCGCAGTGGAATGTCACGCCAGTGTGTGCGCGGACCCGTCGCGGCATTGTTGACCACGATGTCGATATCGCCGAGAGCCTTCCGCGCCTCGGCCACCAGCTGGTCCGGTGCTGCCGGATCGGCCAGGTCGGCCGGGATGGCGACCGCACGACCACCGGCGCCACGCAACTCTTCGGCCACCTTCTCGGCCAGGTCGACAGCCATCGGTTCGGGTTCACAGCCCAAGGCCACCGCGGCTCCCTCGGCGGCGAACGCCCGAGCGGTCGCGGCGCCGATACCCCGGGACGCGCCGGTGATCAGGGCTACCTGGCCATCCAGGCGGGGCGCGCTCACCGCAGCTCCCCCGAGGCGACAACCACCTTCGGTTTGGGCAGACCCGGAGTCGAGGACCGCGCCCGGTACAGCCGGCCGGCCCGCGGTTCGGCGCGAGAGCGGTCCTCGTCATAACCCTCGCGGGCCGTCGTGATGAGGATGTCGCATCCGTCCGGACCACCCAGTTCCACACTCGTGGCCTGCGGCGGCTCCACGCCGATGACCTGGGTCAACGTGCCGTCGGCCGAATACCGACGCACCTCGCCGCGCCCGTACATCGCCACCCAGATCCCGTCGTCGGTGTCGGTGGCGATGCCGTCGGGCAGGCCGTCGTCGTCGGCAAAGGTCAGCACCTGTCTGCTGCCGACCAGGCTGCCGGAGTCGGGATCGATCCGATGCGCCCACACCGTTCGCTCGAAGGTGTCGACATGGAAGAGGGTGTCTCCAGATGCGTTCCACGCCATCCCGTTGGTCAAGGTGAAGCCGGTAGTGACCTGGGTGACGCTGCCGTCGGTATCGACGCGCAGCAGCGTTCCGCCCAGTTGCTTGCGTTCGGGGGCGATCGACCCGATCCACAGCCGCCCGGCGGCGTCGGCGACTCCATCGTTGACCCGCCAGCCTTCGTCGAGCCCCAGGTGGCACCACGTTCCGGCAACCCTCCACCCGTCGCCGGCGGGATCCTCCTCCACCACCAGCAGGGTCTGACCAGAGGCGATCACAACCCGCCCGGACACCGCCGGCTGCACCAACGACACGCGACCGCCGGCGTCGTGAACCAACAGCGCCGGGCCGCCCGGGCGTCGAGTCCACACCTGACCAGCGGCGGCGTCTACCCACCACCAGGCGGTTCCATCCCACCGGGGGCTCTCCCCCAGCTCGGTCCGTGGCCCGTCGCGCTCGGTGACCAGTTCGGCGAGGATCGTGCCGTCGGTGACCGTCATCGGGACCCCACCACCGCCGCGAGCGCGGAGTCGAGCCGATCGACGGTGGCGGTGAGTTCCCGCTCGCCGTGGGCCGCGGACACGTACCAGATGCCGCGTGGCGCGACCCAGATGCCGTGGTCGACCAGGACGGCGGCGAGTTCGGCGTACCGGGCAAGATCTAGCTTCGCCTCGACGGTGGCGTGATCGCCGATCCGGTCCGGCGGGCCGAACGACACGTGGAAGGCGGCTGGCAACCCTTGCACCCGCAGCGGCAGCCCGTGCGCGGCCCCGGCCTGGGTGACGACGTCCATCAGCTTCGCCCCATGGGCCTCGACCGACTCGTACGGAGGGTTCTCGCGTAGCTCCGTCAGGGTTGCGATGACCGCCGCGCAGGCAGCGATCGAGGAGTTGAAGGTGCCGGAGTGGTTCACCCCGTCGATCAACGCGTCCATGATGTCGGCCCGACCGGCCACCGCGGCCACCGGCCACCCACCGGCCATCGCCTTGCCGTAGACGGCCAGGTCGGGAGTGACGTCGAATCGTTCGGCGGCACCTCCTAGCGCCAGCCGGAAACCCGTGATCACCTCGTCGAAGATCAACACGACGCCGTGGCGGTCACATAGGCGACGCAGCGCGGCAAGGTACCCGTCGTTGGGGGTGATCGCGGCGCTGTTGCACATCACCGGTTCGATGATCAGCGCGGCCACGTCGTCGTGCGTCGTCAGTATCTGCTCGACCGCGTCGAGGTCGTTGAACGGGACAAAGTATGTATCGTCCAAGTGGTGGCCGAGCTGGCCCCGGCTAGCCGGCTGTGCCGCGCCGTCGGCCACCTTCACCAGCACGTTGTCCAGCCACCCGTGGTAGGTACCGACGAACCGGATGAACCGGTTCTTCCCCGTGGCGGCCCGGGCCAGGCGCAACGCGGCCTGGTCAGCCTCGGTACCGGTCAGGCCGAAACGCACCCGCTCGGCCCACCGCACTGAATCCAGGAACAGTTCACCAGCTCGGTTCTCCAGCACATGCTGAGCGCCGAACACCGCCCCGCGGGCAGACTCCCGCGCTACCGCCTCGTTGACTCGACGCGGCGCGTGCCCGAGGAAGTTCGGCCCCTGCCCCAGCAGATAGTCGACGTAATCGTTCCCGTCGGCGTCATAGAGCCACGCACCCTGCCCACGCTCGAAAAAGACCGACGGCCCGGCCAGGCGCACATTCGAATGAACACCACCGGGCGTCAGCTCGTTCGCCTGGTTCGCCAACTCCGTCGAACGCGGCCGAACATCGATAGTCACCGTGGCTCCGATCTATCGAGATTAATTGTCTGAGTCAGACAATCATTTATCCGACGTCGCGTCAACACCGCACACGTGCAGCCCTAGGCGCAGCTGCCAACCGTCTTGATCATGAGCGACTTACACCCCCAGGACAGCCTGTTGCGTTTTACGGGGGCGGCTGGTGGTGAGTGATGTCGTTCGGGAAGGGTGTTCCTGTCTGGGTGGTGGTTGGGGTTGTGGTGTGGCTAGGTGGTGGCGAGTTGTGGTGTGGTGATGCC
>NZ_JAAOEN010000003.1 GCF_011320225.1 Phytoactinopolyspora limicola | reverse complement strand
ATGGTACCTGACCAGGCCTTAGTGGCATTTCCGTTACCGAAACACATGTATCGAAAACCTCACCAAAGCCTAGCTTGCGAGATTACGGAGGTTGAAAAGCACTGTTCAATTAGCCACACTAACCCCACGGGCCGATCCACAGCCAGGCAACCAACTCATACCCCTGTGACCAGGGCGTTCAGCAGCTCCATCGACTGTTGACTGATAATCACGGGCTTGTCAGCATCGCTCGTTATCCGGATGAGGCACCAGTGATCGAATGGAGGTTGTCAATGACCGCGCCGACGCACTTGAAAGTGGAGCATCTGGATCACCCGCTAGGGCTCATGATGCACCAGCCACGCCTGTCGTGGCACCTACCGGACGGTGCTCGGTGTCAGCTCGCCTATCAGTTACGCGCAGGGGAATGGGATTCAGGTCAGGTGGAGTCCGCCACCTCGATACTGGTGCCGTACGACGGTCCAACGCTTCGGTCGGGGCAACGGATCGACTGGACCGTACGAGTCTGGACTGATCTCGGGCAAAGCGACTGGGCCCAGCCAGCCTGGTGGGAAATGGGCCTGCTCAGCATCGACGACTGGGAGGCGCAATGGATCGAGCCACCGCACACCACAAGAGAACCCTCGACGCCACGACACCCAGCATGGTACCTGCACACAACCTGCACCCTGCCCCACAACATACAACGAGCCCGCCTCTATGCCACCGCCCACGGCATATACGAACTCGCCATCAACGGCAAACGAGTAGGCAACGCAGAACTAACCCCAGGATTCACCAACATCGACACACAACTCCATGCGCAGACGTTCGCAGTGTCGGACCTCGTTGTGCCTGGCAAGAACGTTCTGACGGCCGTCGTGTCCGGGGGGTGGTTGACATGGGCGAGACGACTCAGGGACCGGGACCAACGGCCTGGGCTCTTGGCGCAGCTCGACGTTTACGACGACGCAGGGACGCGCGTACGGATCGGGACTGGTCCAGACTGGACGGCCGCATCTGGCCCGCTGTTGCGAGCTGATCTGCAGCATGGTCATGAGGTGGATCTAAGTCGCCGAGGGAAGTTCTGGTTCTCTCCTGGCGCCACTGCTGCAGCCGGCTCGATAGCAGTGTCGGTCGTCGAGCACGACCTGTCGCGGCTCACCTCGTCACCCGCACCGCCGGTCCGGAGAGTGGAGGAGTTGCGCCCCGTCACCGTTGCCCGGATCGCACCATTACGGCATGTCGTCGACCTTGGACAGAACATCAATGGGTGGATTCGCCTATCCAACCTAGGGAAAGCCGGGACGGCGCTAACGCTGACACACGGCGAAGTACTGGACTCCACGGGTGATGTCACAGTCGAGCACATCAACGACTCGCCGCCCGAACATGCGCGATTTTTCCAGAGTGACCATGTGATCGCGAGTGGCAAGCCCGGTGAGTACGTTGAACTGCGACACGCCACTCATGGCTTCCGGTATGTGCGGGTCGAAGGTGCCAGCAACCTGACTGTCGATGATGTGACAGGTGTTGTCGTCCACACGGACAACCGCAGAACAGGCTGGTTCGAGTGTAGTGATCAACGCATCAACCGGCTACACGACGCTGTAGTGTGGACTCTGCGCGGCAATATGTGCGACATTCCAACCGACTGTCCGACAAGGGAACGAGCTGGCTGGACCGCCGACTGGCAGCTGTCGTTTCTCACGAGCGCCTTCCTCTTCGACGTCGCAGGATTCACGACCAAATGGTTGCGAGACCTCGCTGCTGAACAATTGCCCAGCGGTGCTGTGCGTCACTGTGCTCCGGAACACATGCCTGATGAGATTCAAAGCGAAGCTGGCATGCCGCCAGGGTCGGCGGGCTGGGGGGATGCTGCGGTAATCGTGCCATGGCGTGCGTATCTCGTCTATGGTGACACGGATCTTCTTCGGGCCCAGTGGTCGTCGATGACGGCGTGGCTGAGATATGCCGCCCAGAGGGCCCGAGAACGGCGCCACCATGCCCGCGTCGCCCAGCGCCAGATCCCGGCCGAGCATGAGCGCTACATCTGGGACACTGGCTTTCATTGGGGAGAATGGCTGGAGCCCGACATGCTCCCTAACAATGCTGGGCGAGAAGATATGCAGGCTTATGTCACCGGCTTGAGCGATGCTGATCATGGGCATATTGCAACGGCATATCTATATCATTCGGCAAGTCTTATGGCGAAGATCGCCAATGTGATTGGTCAAGATGACGACGCTCTGCGGTATGCGGAGTTGGCCGCTGTGACAAGAACCGGGTGGCAACAAGAGTTTCTCAGCTCGGATAACAAGCTCCGCCCTGACACTCAGTCCAATTACGTTAGGGCGCTAACATTCGGTTTAGTCCCGAGCGCACACCGCACGCAGGTGTCGCAGCGTTTATGCGACCTGATACGCCAAGCCGGTACTCGCCTCGCGACCGGGCATCTCGCCACGCCGGACTTACTGCCCGCGCTCGCTGACAATGGCCACACCGATCTTGCCTACCAGCTCCTTCTTCAAGAGGAAGCACCGTCGTGGCTTGCAATGCTCAACCGCGGCGCCACCACAATGTGGGAACACTGGTCGGGCCTCGACGAGGCGGGACGACCCAGTGCGCCGGCCGGCGTTGGGTCCCTGAATCACAACAGTAAGGGGGCGGTCGCTAGTTTTCTCCATCGTCATGTCGCCGGCATCCAGATCCTCGACCACGCTCCCGCGTACCGGACCTTCAGAATCGCTCCTCAACCCGGTGGCGGGCTCACCTTCGCCCGCGCCATGCATGACTCTCCATATGGCCGGATTGAGAGTTCCTGGACGGTTGAGAATGACTCGTTCGTGCTCGATGTCGTCGTGCCTCCGGGAACCCTAGCGGAGGTAGCTCTGCCAGACGGGCAGCTAGTCGAGGTGCAGGCGGGCCGGGCTCGCCATCGATGCCGCATGCCCTCAGTACCTGTCCAGTCAGCGTAAAGATGGCTCCGCCCGACCCCCGCAATCGCCATGATCTTCTCGCCATGGCCAATTTAGCTGGCCAACTATTTGGGAGGGAGCTTCTAACAACCCAAGACGGAAGGCGTGAAGGATCCCTTTGAGAATGCCGCTGATCTACAGGGCCTCGGCCGTAACGGCGCACGCGTCGCCGTGTCGGGCTGGTCACTAAGCTCTTCAACTCGACGAGAAGATCGGAATTGACAATGCCGACACGTAGAGATGGGAAACTTACACGACGACGCCTATTCTGGCTCACAGCCGGAGCAGCGGCCGTCTCCTGTTCGACCAACGACGACGGCGGGCCCGGCACATCGGGACAAGGTGTCGATGCTAAAACTCCCAATGAGAGGTCGCTTGTTTTGCGATTTCACGACCGGACCGTTGCGCCCGACACGCTCGATCCCGCAAGAGGAATGGGCGTTCCCCTAGGCTATGACTCACTGATTTACGAGGCTCCTGATGGATCACTTCAACCCCAAATAGCGGAGGAGTGGGGTTACGTGGGTGATGGGAATGAGACTTTTGAGATCAGGCTTCGCAGTGGACTGAGTTTCACGGATGGCGAGCCTGTGAACGCTGAGGCTGTCAAGGTCAATATCGACTATAGGCTCGATCCCGCGGCGGGCAGCCAGTCAGCAGCCTTTCTTGGGTCCGTGACTGACGTGGAACTTGTCGACGATCTGACGCTGCGAGTCCATGTGTCCGAGCCCGACCCTTTGATGCCAGCAATATTCACGCAGCACTGGGGCGGTCCAGGGATTCTCATCAGCCCAGCAGCGCTAGAGGATCCTGGTGTCCTTGCAACGGGCACGTTTGGTGTGGGGCGATACATGATCGATCCTGGACGCACAGTCATGGGTGATCACTACACGTGGATTCCTGATCCAAACTATTGGGACCAAGATGCTATTTTTTGGGACGAGATAGTGATTCATCATATGCCCGAACTAAGTGCCGCATTGGCTGCGTTGCAATCTGGGCAAATAGATCTAATGCGTGCCGACGCAACGATAATCGAGGCTGGTCAGGCGGCCGGATTCGCGGTCGAAGGTCCCGGCATGCCGATTGTCCAGGGGTTCGCACTCATCGACCGTGACGGGGAAACAGAGCCAGCCCTTGGTGACGTTCGGGTCCGGCAAGGCCTGAACTATGCGATTGATCGCGAAAAGATCGCAAGGGCTCTGTTCGGAGATCTAGGGATGCCAACCGACCAGATGTCTGCACCGTCCAGGTCGGGCTGGAACGATGAGCCGTTCTATCCTTATGACCCGGATCGCGCGGCCCAACTATTTGCGGAGGCGGGCTATGGCGAAGGCTTCTCGTTCCGAGTGCGTATTCCGCCGGATGACGCGTTCACGAGGCTTACCGAAGCGGTCGCCGACGATCTCCGCAAAGTCGGAGTTGAACTACAAGTCGATGCTGTTCCCGGAAATCAGTTCGATCAGGGGGATGGTTCGACTAATCGCGAATATGGAGCAATCCTGATGGGTTGGGGGATTCATCCTCCGTTCCGCATGGGCAGAAGTTGGTGGTTGCCCAATTCTCCGAATAATGCATTTGGGACGGTTGACGAGCAGCTTGTTGAGTTAGACGAGGAGCTTGCGATAGCCGACGCTGAAGTGCAGGAGGAGTTGGATCAACGAATTATATCCCGAGTCGCGGAACTGGCGTGGTTCCTTCCCATCGTTATATTCGGCGAAGCTGTCCTTTATGACGATCAAGTGGTGAATCTTCCATGGACTGATTTTGCGAGCTTCCCATGGCCGACCGAATTTCGACCCGCCGTCGAGTAGGGCAAGCCACTGGTGCACGTCTGCGCCTATCTTTAAGAACGATACGACGAGCTCATTTGGTGGAATGCTGGTTGACCTTGGAAGGAGGTGGATTGCGGTGTTTCGGCTGGTGGTCCGGCGATTGTTGGTTTCGGTTGTGCTGATATTCGTTATCTCTCTGCTTACCTTTGTGTTGCAGGCGTTGGCGCCAGGGGATATGGCTCAGACTATCCTGAGGTCTGGTTCCACTGGAGGGCTGGGTGGAGGTTATTCAGATGAACAGTATGCTGAACTGCGACAAGAACTGGGCATTGACCGGCCGCTCCTTGCACAATATGGAGGTTGGCTCGCAGGCGCGGTCGGTGGAGACTTGGGCACGTCTCCGATCAGTGGCCTAGATGTTAGGTCGGCGATCATCAGCCGGCTCCCGGTGACGATGTCGTTAGTGGTTCTTGGAACAATCGTAACGGTAATAGTTGGCGTTGGAATGGGAGTGGCCAGCGCCGTCCGGGGTGGCCGCCTGGGAAAGTTGATTGACGTACTGGCCTTGGTGGGGTTCGCGATGCCAAGCTTCTGGTTGGGTCTTCTGTTGATGAGCTTGTTTGCGGTGACGTTGGGGGTCCTTCCAGCAACGGGATATGTTCCCATTGATGTGTCAGTAGGCGACTGGGCGCGAAGCATGATCCTGCCTGTGTCGACCTTAGCACTATCCGGGATAGCTGTCTTCGCAAAACAATCGAGGGATTCAATGCTGGATGCTTTGTCGCGCGACTATGTCCAGATGCTGCGTGCAAATGGAGCATCGGAATCGTCGGTGGTTCTTCGGCACGCCCTGCGGAATGCCGCAATACCGGTCGTGACGCTAGCCGGGCTGATGTTCATAGGATTGTTCAGCGGGGCGGTGTTCATCGAAAATGTCTTCTCACTGCCGGGAGTGGGCCGACTATTGGTGCAGGCGACGAACCAACATGATCTACCGGTCGTGCAGGGAGTTGTAGTGATGCTTGCTCTCGTGGTGGTCGTGATCAATCTTGGCATAGATCTGCTGTATGGGTGGCTCAACCCTAAGGTGCGAGTGACATGAGTGACATGATCACGAGGGGTACTCAACTATCGAACGTGTCCCTTGCTGGCGACAGCTCCGGCGGAGGAGCCGGCAGACAGCCGGTGGCTCGCTTTATTCTGAGAAGTCCGCTAGCTGTGGCGTCGCTGTGCTATTTGGCAATTCTGCTTTTAGCAGCCGTAGCGGCTCCAGTACTTGCGCCATACGATCCAGGCGCCCTGGATCTCGAAAGAGTATTACTGGGACCGACAGCCGAGCATCTCCTTGGGACGGACCCGTTGGGGAGAGACGTGCTGAGTCGATTGATGTATGCGGGGCAAGTGAGTTTCGTAAATGCAAGTATCGCAGTGGTGACCTATCTGCTGGTAGGCGTTAGCAGTGGATTAATTGCGGGGTTCTTAGGCGGGTGGACAGACCGTGTGTTCGCGTGGGTGGTAGATCTATTGATTGCGATCCCTGCCCTTATCGTGCTACTGGTCGTTATTTCAGTATTCGGTGGCAATGTCGTCGTAGCCATGGTGGCGTTAGGGATCCTGGGAGCACCGGGCTTCGCCCGCGTAGTCCGAGCTGTGACCTTGGCTGTCAGGAACGAGCTGTATATTTCTGCCGCAAAAGTCATCGGGCTGCCTAACCGACACATCATCGCCAAACACGTCTTGCCCCAGGTGGCTGGTCCGATATTGGTGCATGGGTCGTTATTCTGCGGTGCAGCTCTGTTGATCGACGCTGGCCTCGCATATCTCGGATTTGCGGTCGATCCGGGAGCGCCAACATGGGGGGGAATGATAGTTGAGGCGAGTACCGTAATGCAGCAACAATTGTGGCTTCTTGTCCCCCCCGGAGTAACGCTGGGATTGGCGACCTTGTCATTCGCATTGCTAGGAGACTCTATTCGAGACGCCAGGGCCGAACGGAGCGCCAGAGTGGTCGTTCGGCCATCGCGCGGAAAGCACCGGGTAGAGGCAGAGCCAACGCCGGCGCCCTCTCAAGATGCCGCGGAAGGCCGGGAAATACCGCTACTCGAAGTGAAGTCGATGTGTGTGACGTTATCAACCGAGAACGGTCCTGCGGCCGTGGTTGAGAATGTCAGTTTACACATTGGGTCCGGCGAAACTGTGGGATTGGTAGGTGAGTCTGGGTGCGGGAAGTCGATCTTGGCTAAGAGCGTGCTGGGGCTACTGCCGGCGGGTGGGCGTGTGGCGGGAGGGAGCGTTGTCTTTGATGGCATAAACATGGTGACTGCGGAACGGCGGGCAGTTCGCCGGTTGCGAGGTTCTGAGATCGCGATGATCTCCCAAGAACCCATCGCAAGTCTCGACCCTGTGTTCACGGTGGGACAGCAGGTTGGCGAGCTGGTACGAAGACATCATGGTGAAGGACGGCGCGCGAGCCGGGAACGGATGATGGATCTACTGGCCGACGTAGCACTGCCGGATCCGGGCCAGGTGGCGCGACGTTACCCACATGAACTCTCCGGGGGAATGGCGCAGCGAGTTGCCATAGCCATGGCGCTGGCGGGCGAGCCTCGCTTGCTAATCGCGGACGAGCCGACCACGGCGCTGGACGTGACCGTGCAAGAAGAGATCCTTGAACTATTGAGAGATCTCCAGCACGAGCGAGGGATGGCCATTCTGCTGATTAGCCATGACTGGGGTGTTGTTGCGGAGAACTGCCGTAGAGCGTATGTCATGTATGCGGGACACGTCGTAGAGTCGTGTACGGTATCGGAGCTGTTCACTCAGCCGGCCCACCCCTACACCGTCGGCCTGCTTGCTTCTGCGCCCCGCCGAACCCAGCCGGGTGGAGTTATACCCGCGATTCCTGGCCGAGTCCCAAGTCCGGGCTACTGGCCGCGGGGCTGTCACTTTGCTCCCCGGTGCTACCTGGCATCCGTGGAATGCACTGAAGATAGTGTTCCTCTTGTGGAATCGGCACCCGGCCATCTCACACGCTGTCTTCATCATGAGCTGATAACTGCCTAAGAAAGGGAACTTCCGTCAGTGGCAGGTTCCAATGTGGTGGCGACTAACTGCAAAGACCTAGATTCCGCACGACGCATTTGTTCACACTCACGCGCGTGAAGTGGTTCTACGGCAGAGGTATCAACATGTGGCCGGATCATGACAAGTCAAAGGTGGAGAGGGCTCTAGTGAAGGGATGCAGCCCATGGGTGAGTTGGATGAATTGAGGTGGCGCCAGAAGGTTCCATCGCCCCGGATAGAAGCTCTTCGTAGGGAAGTGGAGGTCAGCCCCCACGCCACGGAGGAGTTCTGGGGAATGGTCAGAGACGCCGGCTCACCTCTGGTCGAGGAGATTCCGGACGAGCCCGATGCCCGTTGCGTCACATTTCTCTATCGAGATTCGAGCAGCGAACTTGAACATGTGGCGCTGTGCTGGTTCGTTGTCCTGTCTGACTTCGCGAACAACCTACTGCTCCGGGTGGGAGAATCGGACGTGATGGCGCTGAGTCTACGACTCCCAGTGGGGGTGCGGTCCGAGTATCTGCTCTCGCCCGATGAGCCCCTGAGGTCCGATATTGATCCACATCGATGGCGAGTCGACCCGTTGAACCCTCATAGGCTGGAAATACCGCATAATGAGTGGCGCCCAGATATTCCCACGCAGTATTCGCTGCTTGAACTCCCCGGTGCCGAAGAGCGCATCTGGAGCTTTCCGTCAGGGGACCGTGGCGGGAGGTCAGACATGCGAATTTACATCGACGACGGTGATGGAAGGGCTAGGCGGCTGTGGTTTCACAGGGTAGGATCATTCGCAACCTCACCTGAGCGACTCCTCATAATTCTCGACGGTTGGGACTTCCTTTTCTGTAAGAATACAGCTTCTGCATTGTCGAGGATGCATGAGCACGGCCATATCCCTACGACGGGCGTCGTCTTCGTAGATGCCGGTACTAGATTGATGCGAATGCAGGATCATTCGGAAATAAGCGCCTTCTCCGAATATTTGGCAACTAGGATCGTGCCAATTGCTGAGCGACACTTCGGACTTAAGCATGATGTGCGCGCCACTACTCTATGTGGGATGAGTAGTGGCGGATTTGTATCTCTCGCATCGGCGTTCCGCCATCCCGACACGTTTGGAAATGTCCTAGCCCTGGCAACCCCGGCTGAAATCCCTTCTGACGACCTGCCTGACGGATTGATCGGTGCGGCGGGAAAGGTCGCGCCTGACGAGCGGCCACGGATACATTTGCAGGCCGGTCTCTTAGAGGTCGACCCTCGCAGGTGGCCGGAGAGTCAGATACTCGGATCTAACCGGACCCTGTTCAAAGAGCTTGATTCGATGGGTTTCGATGTCGTGCTCGATGAGGTGCCGTGTGGTCACGGTATGACGGACTTCGCTGAGAGCATGGTCGGGGGAATTCGCCGTCTATTTGGGCGTTAACAGAAGGCTTCGGCGCTGGCATCGTGAAGACGATCGATTCCAAGCGGCGATACGTTGCGCGCGTTTAGTGTCCGGTTTCAGGGATGATCCGCCTTATGCAGAAGACCTCTGCGGTACTGCGACGGTCTTCGGCGAACGCTCTCGGATAAGTAGCTCGGAGCGTGCTAGCGGTAAAATGGCATCGAGTTGATGGAGTGTTGGTAATGAGGTCTTTTGAGGTTGCACAGCACAGGGTCGCAGAAGTCGGTCTTGGTAGTGCTGATGATGACGGATTTCACGCTGCCACGGTGGACGTTGTATTTGAGTCGCCAAACGGTGATACGAAGGTTGTTCCGGCGTTCGTGAGCTGCGGACAGTGGCGGGTTCGTTACTCTTCGGGAACTATCGGCACGCATAGATATCGAGCAAGCGTGAACGGAGCCATGAAAGCATTGACGCACCCGACCGGCGTCGTTGACGTGATCTCGGAGCCAAAGGCAAGCGGGGTGTTGCGGCACGGCCCAGTCCGGGTAGCGGATGACGGAAGGCATCTTGAACACGAGGACGGAAGTCCATTCTTGTGGCTCGCCGATACCTGGTGGCACGGCTTCACTGAAAGGATTTCCCAGAGAGAGTTTGGTGAGTTGGCCGGCACGCGCGCTCAGCAAGGGTTCTCCGTGGTGCAGATCGTAGCCGGCCTGTATCCCGAAACGATTCCCCTCGGCCCCGAGGGGCGAAGCACCAGCGGCTGGGTTTGGGAGGAGGATTTTAGCGCGCCGAACGTCTTGTGGTTCGACGAGGCGGACCGGAGGATCAGGGAGCTTCTCAAGCACGACCTCATACCATGCATCGTCGGGGCATGGGCCTACTATGTGCGGGTAATGGGCACGACGCGATTGTTGCGGCATTGGCGTGAGCTGATTGCACGTTGGGGCGCGTACCCCGTTGTGTGGTGCCTCGCGGGCGAGCCGCCATCCACATGGAAGCTTGAGCACGGCGACGACAATGCTGCGGACTCGCTAGGTAGGTCGATCGTCCCGCTCTTGGACCTGGACGAAGCCGCTGTCGCGGCGCAACTGGCCGGACTGAATGAAGTTGCGCGTGGAGTCCGAGAACTTGAACCGTTCGGGCGGCCAATAACCATCCATTCCATCCCGGCGAGGCAACCATGGGAGTTCCTTGAAGACGACCGCTTGGTGGACTTCTGGCTCTTGCAGACTGGGCACCAGGGTGTGCGTAGCCTGGCACCCTCGGTCGGGGCCCTGCACGAGGCGTTAGCACATGAGCCAACAAAGCCGGTGATTAACGGTGAATCCTGCTATGAAGGCATCGCGGGCTCCAGTTGGCAGGAAACTCAGCGCTTCCTGTTCTGGACACACATGCTGTCGGGAGCCGCCGGTCACTCGTATGGCGCTCATGGCATCTGGGCGTTCAACACTCCTGACCTTCCTGGGCTCTTTTCCGGGCTGGCGCCCACCTGGAAAGACGCCGCAGAGTTCCCTGGAGCGGCACAACTGGGCGTCGGGCGTCGCTTGCTACTCGAATTGCCCTGGCATGCGTTCAAGCCTCACCCGGAATGGGTTGAACCGCACTTTAGCGAGAAGGATCTGTGCCTTCCCTATGCGGCAGGCGTAGAGAATGGTCCTCGTCTCTTCTATTTTCCCGGCCATGGACTGATCGGTGATCAACTGTCGCTTGCCCAGGTAAGGCTGCGAGAACTCGGAGATCGGCGCTGGCGTGGACAGATCATCGATCCCAGAACCGGTAGTCCGGGACCTGACTTAGTAATCGAGTCAGATGACGACGGCACCGCGCTGCTTCAGAGCGGCTACCGCGGATGGGCTCCTCTGCCGAGCTGGGAGGACTGGCTTCTGCTGCTGCGGCCTGTCTGATCCTTGGCGATGGCGCGTCCTGGCATGACGGGTTGTCCGTGGATGGCAAAGGCGTCCGAGCTGTCACAGAAGACGCGTTGCCTGCCTGTTCTGCGCTTGTAACACGAAAGGTGAAACTCGTCCCGGCGCGCGGATGCCGCACACCTACCAGGCTCTTCGTATGGCACAACACACTACGGATACGACCGTGCCGGCCAGCCTCCGGGCACGAGCGGCGGAGCGTCCGGCTGACGTCGCGCACGAAGTTGTAGGTGTGGGCAAGCTGGAGTTCGGTCAATGGGAGAGGCGGTCAAACGCCCTCGCCAGAGGACTCTTGGAGCGTGGCGTGCAGCAGGGGGACCGCATTGTGCTTCCCTGCTCTCCGATGTCCTGGATCGACTATGCAGTTGCCTACGTTGGAGTCCAGAAGGCCGGTGCCATCGCGGTGCCGGTGCTTGAACTGCACGGCCAGCAACACATCACTCGACTGATTGTGGAGGCAGGAGCTGTCGGTGTGGTTGGAGGGCCGCATAGCTCTGCCGATGCCGCTTGGGCTCTCAGCAACGCGGAGCTAGAGGAGGGGCAGCTGGATACGCCAGTTGCGTTGGCCCTTGGTCCCGGAGATGACGCGGAAATCCTCTTCACGTCAGGAACTACTGGTGCACCCAAAGGAGTGGTCGCGACCCACGCTAGCGTGCTGTTCACGCACTCCAAGAGCAAGCGTCGTGGGGGGACCCGTCGGGTGTTGCACGCGCTACCGCCAGGAAGCCTGGCGGGCCAAGGACTTCTTCTGCAGCCCCTCGACATGACTGCGCACACAATTATTACCCTGCCGGAATTCAGTAACCGGGAGTTCCTCGCAGCAGTCGAAAATTATCATGCGACCGATGTCGTACTGATACCAGCTTTGGTCGGCTCGTTGGTAAGATTCGACAGCGCAACGGTCTTCGATCTATCGTCCGTGAAGGTCGTCAGGACGATGAGTGCACCGATAGCACCAGCTCTGCTAAGGAAGCTAGACGGCCTATTTCCGACTGCGGCGACTGTCAATATGTATACATCGACGGAGGCTTGGCCAGCGCGAACGCGTGTCCGGTACGATCCGATGCGTCCCGGATCAGTCGGCCGAGCCGACAGATCGGGCTCTATCAGGATCGTAAATGACCATGGAGATATCCTCGAACGAGGCATGCGCGGTCATGTGGAGTTGGGCATGGACGCGGCGCCGCGGCGACGTTACCTTAATGATCCTGAAGCATCAGCGAAGGTATTCCTTCCTGATGGATGGGTCCGGACCGGAGACATCGGGTATCTAGATTCAGACGGGTACCTTTATCTCGTTGATCGAAGCTCAGACCTGGTGATCTCAGGAGGCGTAAACATATCGACGATCGAGGTCGAGGCGGCCATTCGTGAATTCCAAGAAGTGATCGATGTTGCGGTCGTGGGGATGCCTCACCGAATACTTGGCGAGTATCTAGTTGCAGCGGTCAAGGTAGCGCAAAACTTCTCCACAGAAACATTTCAATCGTTCTTAGAGGAGCGCCTCGGGCCAATTAGGTCACCAAAGAGAGTCGTTGAAATAGAGGAAATTCCACGCAATGCAACGGGGAAGGTTCTCAAGAATAGTCTTCGCGAACAGCTTGCCAGTTACCTTCGTGGCAGCCGTGCCGTGCCAAGCGCGAGTACCCTGGAAGCCACCCTTCAGCGATTCTGGGCAGACGCACTAGGCGAGGAAGCTCCTAGTTCAAATTTGAGCTTCATCGAGATGGGAGGAACATCACTTGGCGCGATGGAGGTCGTCGGCCGTGTTCGGAGCGAGCTGAAGTTTGATATTAAGCAGCGTGACGTGCTAATGGCCACCAATCTGAGTGATTTCTGTGCACGAGTATTGAACGCTTCAACGGTCGGAGAAGCGCGTAGCCGACCAACGCGACAGGCTTACCGAAAGGAGACTCTCAATCTAGAGTACGGCCATCCTACCGTCTTCAGGCGCAATTTTCCGACCACGTACTCGCAGAGATGGTTCTTCTATGCGCACAGGGGGGAATGGTCGAAGGTAAATATCCCTGTACTCTTCCAGCTTCCAGAAGCGTACGACAGGACTGTGCTTGACTTAGCCCTAGAAGACCTTGTCGTGCGACACGAGTCCCTAAGGACGACGTTCATTCGTTCAGGTCATGGAGTTGAACAACTGGTCCATGAACGTGGGCGCATCGCGCTAGAAGCCTTCGATGGATTCGGGACAGAGCAGACTGGCGAAGAGGGATGGGTTCGGCACATTCAGGAGGCGATGTATTCGCCGTTCTACCTGCAGGGTGGATCGTTGGCAAGAGCCCGGCTATGCCAGGTTGAAGCAGATAGACATATCTTAGTGCTGAGCGCTCATCATACCATTTGCGACGGTTGGTCATCGGGGGTGATCTACCGTGACCTCGTCGAACTATACCGAGCACGGTATGAGCGTCGACTCCCCAGACTTCCTCGACTCGAAATGCAGCTTGCTGACTATGCACTGTGGGAGAACAGTGTTGATCTGGGCGAGTATAGGGAGTTTTGGAAAGGGCATATAGGGCAAAAGCGTCCCCGGTTGCGAATCGATGTTCCCTTTGACTCAGAAAACGGATCTGCGAGGATGAGGGGACGAAGGTGCGAGCCGATCCCGACCTCGAGTGCCCGCGAAATGCATACACTAGCGCGAGAACTCGGAACGACCCAAGCGCGAGTTCTCGGCGCGGTCGTGATCGCGTCGATTCGAGATTATATAGAGGGAACGGTGACAATTGGACTGGCGACGGCAAATAGAAGGCGAACGGAGTTCCTGAATGTGGTTGGCAACCTGGCAGACTTCTTACCGGTTCGTGTGGAAGTGCCAAAGAGTCTGACACTCCGAGAATTGGTAGCAGCCTTCGATGAGTCAGTGTCGGAGGCCTATGATCACTGGCTACCATTTGATTCCCTCTCAGATATGTTCGACGATCGCGACCGCCGAAGGCCACCGACGGATATAGCTATAAACTATATGCCGCGACCGGCGCGTAATATAGAGGATGGTGGGGTGCAGTTCCGAAGACTATTCGAGGATGAGGATTTTCATGAAACCGTCGATATCCCTGATCTTGTGATGGAACGATCAGATCTGAGAAGCGATATAGACTATACTTTCCATCCACAGCCAGACGGTTCAATTAAGACGACAATATTCGCGAATGTGGCGGTGCTGAGCGAAGCTCATGTCGACCAATTAGCAGTTAGATTAAGCGAAACCTTGCAACTGCTGAAGACTAGTAGTTAAAGGGCAAGGTCGCTAACCTGCTCGTTCTGCCGGCGGTATTTTGGGGGCTTTGGAGTGTCGGCATCGCGGAGCAGGAATGAGCTGGTGCTCTAATGCGCCACTGCGCAGAGATACATTCCGACGTTGCTGGCTCATCCAAATCGACCTGTAGGCGCGGCCTAAAGTCTCCGGTCTTGAACAAGGATCTCCAGATGGGGTGTCGAACGCGTGTGGTTATGGTGACCGGTGCTGCGATCGCGATGATGCCCTTATGTCGCGGTTGTTGGAGCGTGGGTATGGCAGTCGTGGTGCGACCGATCGGATGCGAGTGCGATGAGTACCCTGAACAGCTAACTGGTCAGATGCACGCTGGTCGAAGCAGGAACGTGTTGGACGGCTCGGGGTGTGAGCTTGACGCGGCCGTCAAGATAGACCGGCGTGGTTCTGATGGTCGCATGGCCGGAACCATTACCGGCGATGGTCGCGATGTCGATCATGGCGGAGCTCTCGGTCCCGTAGGTCTGCCCCTGCCGGTGCGGCCGAACTCTTTCACCTCGCATGGATTCACACCCGCGGGATGGTGCCGCAGACGGGCACAGCGACGACGCCTGGATCTGATCATTGACCGGCCAGCACACTTGCTAGCCGCCGAGCCTGCCGTGACAGTCGTGATGACGTACTTCTCGCCTACCCGAGCTGTCAGCATGCGGAAGCTCCTCGACCGAATGGCTCTCGCCCGGGTGCATAGGCTCCCTGGTGCGCCATCCTTTGGTATCGAGCCGCAGAGGGGCGATCTCACGACGCTGCAAGCTTCGCCCCGTTGACGGCATCAGAATCGGCGGATCCGGAAGACCTTTCGGAGAAGGTGATGCTGAGGCTCCCTGTCACGCTCCTCCACAACAATTCATCGCGCGACTTCGACCATGTGCTAAACGAGTACCATCTTCAATCCAGATCTGAGAGAGCTGAGCTTCGGAACACGGTGGCTGGTGGATGGCATAGCGACGTTAAAGTAGCCCCCTTGATGGGCAGGTCAAAAACGCCCAGAGTTGTGTTGTCGAGAGTCTGATAATCGGCGCTTAAGGAGACGCTGCAGAGGGTTTCGTCTGCCCTTCTTGAACGAGAATAGGTTGCATAAGGATGAAATCTGGAGGATGTGGCGATGTGAGGAACTGAAGCCTAATGACCTTCGGGTGATTTTACTCCTAGTTCAGGGAAGGGCATTTTGTATATTCTCTCCCTATCTTAACATTATTCGTGTCACGACATGATGGCCCCGGCGTTCTAAGGCCAATGCGGTGAAGGGAATTTGTATGGAGCAGGTAAGGTTTCCCCGAAAGGATAGGGGCAGGGTGTCATGAAGATTCTATTGATCACGCACGGCAGTCGCGGCGATGTGCAGCCGTTTGTTGCTTTAGCCAAGGAGCTACAGGGTGTCGGTCATGACGTGACGTTGGCAGGGCCAACGGCATCTGTTGGAATGGGCGAGCCATACTGTTCGCGGGTTGTGCGCCTTCACGATGGACCGAATGTCCTAGCTGATGATATCGAAGTTGTGCGTGGCCTTGAGACCAAATTCCGCGGCCTTCGAGGGAAGAGACACTTCTTTCGGACGATCCGCAAGACTCGTGCTCTTGTGCGGACCTATCTTGACGAAGTGGCGGAGATGGCTAGGAAAATCAAGGCCGATGGTCAGGTTCATGATGTAGTGATACACCACGTAACCGTCCCTGGGCACGACGTCGCCGAATATCTCGGCGTGCCATCCATTGTAGTGTGCCCCCAACCCTACTGGGTGGCGACCAAGGCGTTTCCAGATCCATCATTACCCTTCAAAATACCGTCGTTCCTGAACCGAGCCTCGTATATCACGAGCCCACTTGTCGTTTGGGCGTTTGCTGGTCGACATGCCGATTGGCGAAAGGCAGAGTTGGGTGTTGGTCAACGCCGTGGCGGGATGTTCCGACAGGCGGACGGCTCTCCGACCACGGTTCTGCATCCGTTCACGAAACACCTTCTTCCTGACGCGGTCGACTATCCGTCCTGGGTGCACACGACCGGGTTTTGGTACCTAAATGCCGACGAGGATTGGCAGCCGCCGGAATCCTTGGCGACATTTATCGATAGCGGTTCGCCGCCTATCTGCGTAACGTTCGGCAGTTCGGTAGCGTCGGATTCTGCGCGGCTGGGTAAGCAGGTCGGCGAGGCAATACGGTCCGCAGGGGTGCGGGCGGTCGTGGTCGAGGGATGGAGCGGGCTTGATGCGGCCGACCTCGGCGAGAGCGTGATTCTGACAAACAATATTCCCTATGACTGGCTATTTAGACACGTCAGCCTTGTCGTACATCACGGCGGAATGGGCACCACGGGGATGGTCCTTGCAGCCGGTAAGCCACAAGTTGTCTGCCCGTCGATCCCTGACCAATGGTTCAGTGCTCGGCGAATGCGCTCTCTCGGTATTGCACCAGGGCCGGTCGCTCAGAGGCGATTGACGGCCGATGATCTTACCAACGCAATCCAAGTAGCGCTGAATGATCCGGCGGCGAGGGCTGCGGCGCATGAATTGTCGACAAAGGTCAGGGACGAGCCTGGCGTGTCATCGGCAGTACGGGTAATTGAGTCAGTTGTACGTGAGGCTGCGATTCCTCAGGCATGAAGGTCCTTGTCGTATAGCCATAGATCGTGATCTTCATAGCGTGCTCACCACTCGGTGTTTGATAATCGCAATGTAGCGCTCGGCCTGATGGCGGCGGGATCGAGGTTGACTAATGCGGACGGCGCTCCTTGTTTTCGTCCGTGGCCGAGTGCAGACAACACGACTCCTTGCGGTGGCAGCGACGACCCGGCGGCGACGAGGCCGACTCCTGGTTGGTCATTAACCGGCGCTCCGCGGCGCATCTCCCTGTTGCCAGTCCGTAGCTCCGCGAGAGCCGGGGGCGGTGGTGTCATGCGGGCCCTCAACGAGCGATCGGTTCAGACCGTCACCCCGGCTTCCGCCGGGTTCCAACAACAAGCACCCTACGGGCACCCGTGAGAAGGATGGTGCCCTAGTAACCGAGCTACCGTGCGTTGACGGAGGTGTCGATGTCGGCGCGTAGGAGCGCCATCGCGGCGGTGTGTCGCAGCGTGTGTGGCGTGACGTGCTTGGTGTTGATGGACGGGCATTCGTTCCCGGCGGTAGTGGCGTGCTTGTTCACGAGTCGTTGCACCGCGTCGGGTGACGTGCGGCTCCCGCGTAGGGTGGGGAAGACGAATGCGGCCGGGTTGCTGCTGATCCCGGGCAGCCATGTTCGAAGCACGGCAGTGGGTCTGTTTCGTCAGTGGTGTTGCGCGGCCCTTCCTGCCCTCGTCGACGGCGTGGTCGCGGCGTCCGAACCATGTGGTGCGGTCTGGGGCTGCGGGCAGCGCTTCTGGCTCGTTGGCTGTGAGGTAGGCGACGACCGCTCGGTCGGTTCGGCGCTGTCGGACAGCCAGGACCTGGCTAGTCGTCAGGGCGTGTTCGGGGTCTCGGGGCATCGCATAACGGTAGAAGGAGTGGATCGCCGCGAGCCGCGCGTTGCGTGTTGCCGCGGAATTATGTCGGTCGGTGTCGAGGTGTTCGAGAAACGCCCCGAGGGTGACGGCGTCGAGGTCGCCGAGCACGAGGCTGCTCGGCCGTTTGTGGGTTCTGGCTGCCGCAGACACGAGTAGCAGTCGGATCGCGTCCCGGTAGGCGGCGATCGTGGAGCTGCTCACCTGGCGCTGACGAGCTGAATCCACTCGGTGCAACCAAGTACCCTGAGGCAGGTCAGCGTGGGCCAAGAAGACACCGTGAGCCGCTTAGCACCCGTCCTCGGGTAGAAGTTCGGATCCTGCATGCCACCTGCCGCCGAACAGGAGATTGGGGCCTATTTCGCAGGGGACCCAGGACGGTGCTTCGTAGGTTGGTAATTTGGTGACTGGTGCCGGAAATATGTGTTGAAGACCTCGCTGTAGCGGCCGCCGGAGTTGAGTAGCAGGGCATGGCTACCTTCTTCGATGATGCGTCCGTGGCCAAGGACAATGATCCGGTTAACCTGCTCGATAGTCGACAGCCGGTGAGCAATGATGATTGACGTGCGACCGGCGAGAACAACATCGAGCCCTTCGGAAATTTGTGCCTCCGTCAGCGGATCAACGCTGGCAGTCGCTTCGTCTAGGACTACGATGGCCGGGTCCTGAATCATGAGCCTGGATAGCGCTACGAGTTGGCGTTGTCCCATGGACAGGGCCTGGCCGAATTCGCCGACGTTCGTCTCTAGTCCGTCGAGGAGACCATCGAGCCAGTCGCCACCGGCGATCTGGCGTGCTGCGGCTAGTACTTCCTCATCTGTAGCCGTAGGGCGCGGATAGCGAATGTTGTCGGCGACCGTACCGCTGAAGAGAAAGGGCACCTGGGGCACGGCGCCTACATGTCGGCGGTACTCGCTCAAATTGAAGCTGCGGATGCTGCGGCCGTCTATCAACAATTCGCCACTGGAAAATTCATAGAAACGGGCAATTAGCTTTGACAGGGTCGACTTCCCTGCGCCGGTGTGGCCTACCAAGGCAACTGTCTCGCCGGCATCGATGGTGAGGTTGAAGTCGCGTAGCACGGGTGCATTTTGCTCATAGCCGAATGTCAACTTTCGGAACTCGATGTGTCCGGCCACGTTGCCGACCGGGTGCGAGTCTTGCTGGACGACCCTTGGAGCGGCGTCTATTAGTGCGAACACACGTTCTGCTGCCGCGAGGCCCTGCTGAAACTGTGACCAGAACGCCGCGATGGCGGTGAGAGGCAGCCAGAAGAAGGCGACTGCCTGAAGGAATAGGTACCAATCACCAGCGCTTAGCCGCCCGTCAAGGACGGATGTGCCACCGAGCTGTACGAGCATTACTGTTGCAAGGCCAGCAACGAGAACAAGTATGGGGAGCATGGCGGAAAAGACGAAGCCTTGCCGTAGAGTTACCGCGTAGCTCTGATAGTTGATCGGCTGGAATTCCGAGTAGACGGTGTGTTCTTGGCGGAAGTTTTTTACGACAGAGATGCCTCCCATGACCTCCTGGGTGTTTGCGTTGACACGAGCAAGGGAGCGTTGCGCGTGCTGGGTGCTTCGCCGGGCGATTCGCCGGAACAGCAGAGCGAGGCCTATGATGATTGGCATTACCAGCAAGGTCAGAAAGGCCAATTCGGCGTCCCGTAGGAAGAGTAGGACCGTGATAAAGCCTACCATCAGCACCTGGCTGAGTAGGATCATGGTGAGATGGACAACGTTAGCAAAGTCCTCAGTATCAGATGTTATCCGGCTGACGATCTTTCCGGATGGAAATTTGTCATAGAAAGACATGTCCCGCTCGAGCGCCGCATCGAATGCGTCATTCCGCAATTTGAGGACCACGTCGCCTGTGACTTTTGCGCTGAACCATTGGCGGAAGAAGCTGAATGTCCACGCGAGTATGCCAATAAGGAAGATAGCTCCGGTCAGCAAGAGCCCAGTATCGGCGATGGAATCCGCCTCCATTGAGTCGACGCCTAGGCTAATCAACAAAGGAACGGCGGACTGCGTCAACGAATGCAGTACGATCATCACTACGACGAATATCATGGCTGGTAACTTTAATCGGAAGTATCCTAAAACTCGGCGCAAGAGTTCAATGTCGCGGTACGTGCGATCGTATCGTTCGACATCGAGGCCGTCCAGAATGAACGCCATTAGGCCACCGGTTTCTGGTCAGGTCCATTGGTATTACCGGTTCCAACGGAGAGCCTAACCTCGTTATAGCGCGCGAAGAGTCGTCTGTAGAGTGAGCACCGCTGGAGTAGTTCGTCATGTCCACCACAATCGACAACCTGGCCTCGCCGTAGTAAAACGACCTTGTCGGCCCGGCGAATCTGGGAGAGCCGGTAGGTGATGAGCAACGTTGTTCGCCCAGCCGACATGCGGTTTATGGCCGTCTGGATCCGGTCTTCAGTCGCCGAGTCGATGGCGCTGGTGGAGTCGTCTAGGACTAACACCGCTGGATTGGTGATCAGCGCGCGGGCGATAGCGAGCCGCTGGCGTTGCCCGCCCGATAGGTTGACACCCCGGTCTCCGAGGACGGTGTCAATATTATGGTCTAGCTCTTTAATGAACTCATGGGCTTGTGCGTCCTTGATAGCTTGCTCCACGTCGAACCGATCAGCGCGTTGGCCCAGACTGAACGCGATGTTCTCCGCGACTGATCTTGAGAAGAGTACGACGTCTTGCTCGATGGTCGAGATCTGCGATCTGAGCGAATCGAGGTTCCATTCTCGAATATCAACGCCATCGACCAGGATTCGACCAGAATGGACATCGTAGATTCGGGGAAGTAGTTTGGTCAGCGTGCTTTTGCCGGCGCCGGTCTCACCAACGATTGCTACGGTCTCACCGGGCTTCGCAACGAACGTTACGTTGTTCAGAATCGTGGCGCCATCGTCGTAGCCGAATGTCACGTTCTCGAATACAATCTCGCCACGCATCGGCGCCTGGTGGCCGGCCGGATTGTGATCGAGCTCGGTGGCGGTATTCATTACGGTCAGGATGCGTCTGGCTGAGGCAATGCCAAGCTGTACCACAGGGTAAGTGATCAGCGACACCATAGTTGGGACACTCAGCAGCCAGAAGAGCCCCATAAATGCCACGACGTCGCCGAGCGACAGGGCGCCGGCGTCGTACAGGACCAGCCCATGCCACAATGCGCCGGCCAGAGCGACGGCGAGAAGGAGCGTTGGCAAGTATCGAGCCTGAATGAGACCATTGCGTACGAACGAGTCCCGATAGCGACGAGCGTTTTCACCGAATCGGCGCCGTTCTTGCGGCTCTTGCGCGGCGACCTTCACGACCTCGATGCCGCGGACCACTTCGTTGAGGCCAGCATTGAGATCTCCAAACTGACTTCTCATCCGCGTAGAGACCGGACCGAGCTGACGCATGTAGTGCCACAGGGCGAGGACGAACATAGCTAAGAAGAGCGTAGGTACCAGAAGTAGGCGATGGTCGATGGCTGCAATGAACAGCAGCGCGATGAAGCCTTGCATGCTGGAGTCTATGATCTGGTCCAGTCCTGGATTGACCATCTGCGACAACTGGCGGATGTCGTTGGCAACACGAGCCATAAGGTCGCCCACCCGTTGACGATTGTGGAACGTGTGGCTCTTGCCAAGTAGGTTTAAGTAGAGTTCGTCGCGTGCATCTCGTTCGAGGCGCTTGGCGAGGACCTGACTGGTCAGGCGGGCGGTGAGGTCAAATCCGCCACGCGCAACGACCGCGGCAAGCAAGGCTAGCGAGACGACGGCCAGACCACCAGCTCGGTCAGGCCCGGTGCCCAGTACGGCGTCGAACGCGCGGCCTGTAAGGAGGGGCACTGCCGAGTTCACGGTCACGGTCACTGCCGAGCCAATGACGAAGACCGCCAAGATGAGCAGATGCCGCCGCATGTGCGACCATATCCAACGAATTGGGCCGCGCCGGTTCGACCTCTTCGTATCAGCGAGAGTGAACTCCGACTTCAGCATGGGCACAAGCGACGTCCGACAGGGCCAATGATTGCGGGTTTCTGAAACGTAGGGGTGAACGCACGTCGATGGGCAAGCAGAGAAACGGGAGTCCACTCGTCAGCTTCTATCCATGGGCTGCATACGTCCATGTTGCGAATTCAAGCTGACAAGCGTCCCGCGGAGAAGGATGCCGTTTCCGGCGCGGTGTCGTCACAACAGCCAGGTTCAGGGCCCCGACGGGTCTGGCTCGAGCTTCATGATCGAAAACAATCCGTCGTAGCTGCTGCAGCCACAGTCCCGGCTCGGTGACCCAGGGCCGGTAGACGCGGCGCCGACTGAGCCGGCGCTGATTCTTGGCCTGGGCGACCGTGCGTCGGGTGGTGCGCTCGCCGCCGGCGAAACCAATCGGGGTGATACGCCGGTGCACGACGCCCGCGCGGAATCTACCATCGCAAGCGGACCGCCAGCTCCTCGATCTTCGGGAGGACCTCATCGATAGCGCGGGCGCGGTGCCGCCGCTGATTGGGAGGCTGCCCGGCAGCCCGCATCTTCACATACCGGGCCACAGTGTGATGGTCACGGCCAGCAAGCTCGGCTGCGGCACGGTAACTGCCCGTGAGGTCGTAGGTCTCGAGTATCTCCATGATCGCCCCCTACTGTTCTTCACCGATCGACTCTTGCCGACCGGATCTGGATGGGCTCCAGCGGGCAGATAGCTGGCCGTCCATGGGGAAACGATGGCCATCAACCAGGCCCCAAAGTGGCCACCTATGGGGAGGTGGCCATAGCCGCTGTCACAGGCATGGCCGCGGCCAGGTCGTGTCATGGGACCCCTCTATTCGATAACAACTCCATGGGTAGGGGGAACGTTGCAAAGCCGTGACTGATCAATATGGTACCTGACCAGGCCTTAGTGGCATTTCCGTTACCGAAACACATGTATCGAAAACCTCACCAAAGCCTAGCTTGCGAGATTACGGAGGTTGAAAAGCACTGTTCAATTAGCCACACTAACCCCACGGGCCGATCCACAGCCAGGCAACCAACTCATACCCCTGTGACCAGGGCGTTCAGCAGCTCCATCGACTGTTGACTGATAATCACGGGCTTGTCAGCATCGCTCGTTATCCGGATGAGGCACCAGTGATCGAATGGAGGTTGTCAATGACCGCGCCGACGCACTTGAAAGTGGAGCATCTGGATCACCCGCTAGGGCTCATGATGCACCAGCCACGCCTGTCGTGGCACCTACCGGACGGTGCTCGGTGTCAGCTCGCCTATCAGTTACGCGCAGGGGAATGGGATTCAGGTCAGGTGGAGTCCGCCACCTCGATACTGGTGCCGTACGACGGTCCAACGCTTCGGTCGGGGCAACGGATCGACTGGACCGTACGAGTCTGGACTGATCTCGGGCAAAGCGACTGGGCCCAGCCAGCCTGGTGGGAAATGGGCCTGCTCAGCATCGACGACTGGGAGGCGCAATGGATCGAGCCACCGCACACCACAAGAGAACCCTCGACGCCACGACACCCAGCATGGTACCTGCACACAACCTGCACCCTGCCCCACAACATACAACGAGCCCGCCTCTATGCCACCGCCCACGGCATATACGAACTCGCCATCAACGGCAAACGAGTAGGCAACGCAGAACTAACCCCAGGATTCACCAACATCGTTGACGGCGATTCATTCAAGCCGCAGCTCAAGTCTATGGCCAACTGCCGGTCTTTGACGAGTGCCCTATTGGTGGGTCTTGCGGCATCCGGCGGCGTACCCCTCGGGCAGCTTAATGGACTGCGGGGCCGCGCTCCACCGCTCACATCACGTGGGGGGATGCCTCGATGACCTAAAATACCTAGATTTATGCTGGAGGCGGCCATGACTGAGCAATTACTACGGCTCGTTAACCTCACCGTTAGCTACCCTGGCCGACGAAAGAATGATGCGGTGCAGGTGGTCAAGAACGTCGATCTTCACCTTGATGAGGGAGAGACGTTGGGACTTGTAGGAGAGTCAGGGTCGGGAAAGTCAACCATTGGAAACGCTATAGTCGGCCTGGTTGCGCCCGCGCAGGGGCATATTCTTTTTCGCGGCCGTGACATTACTCACGTTTCTCAACGTCAACGCCAGGAAATTGGTCGAGATATCCAAATCATTTTTCAAGATCCGTACAGTTCGCTCAACCCATCCCGAAACATCGGTCAGACATTGGGTGAACCTCTCCGTGTCGTACAGCGGCTTCATCGGAGTGAGGCGGCGGAGCGTGTTCGCGAGGTGTTAACTCAGGTCGGCATGCCGGTCGACGCCGCAAGTCGGTATCCGGCTGAGTTCTCTGGGGGGCAGCGCCAGCGTATTGCAATAGCGCGCGCGCTAGTGCTGAGGCCGAGCCTGATAGTTTGTGACGAGCCAACGAGTGCACTCGATCTCTCAGTGCAAGCTCAAATACTTAACCTACTCCTAGATCTGCAATTGCGTCTTGGACTAAGCTACCTATTCATCTCACACGACATCGACGTCGTCCGGCACATGTCTCACCGCGCTGCTGTTCTTCTTCAGGGGAACGTAGTGGAGCAGGGGCCGGCAATGGATGTGACTGATAGGCCTGCCCACCCGTACACCCGTAAACTGATCGCTGCGGTACCTAGAGCCGATGAGCATGCGTACATTAGCGAACCGCTAGAAGAGCCGAACTACATTGCGCTTTCCTCTACTTAGCCGACGAAGTTTCGGTGACCCTGTTCGGAACTACCGTCGCGCCACGACGTCGTTCGGTATCGTATGCCCAGCCCTATGTTCAGTTGGTAGATCTTGCTATCAACGGGGGCTGTCATCACGACGCTGGTCCACGTTTGTGTCCCAGTTGACGCCGGGGTTGACGGAATGCCGGAGCGGTAGAGTCTGCAGTAGCTTCTCATATGCCTGCGCGCCACTGGTCAACATCCCCAACAGATCTGTCTGGCGAAGAGAGCAAACCAGCCTACGGGCATCTTGATCGACCACGAAGACCTGTTCTGATCTGACCTGGGCGATGAGCTGCAAGCACTCGCTGATCGTTGAGGTAACTGGCAGCATCACGGGGGACGCATCTGCAATCGGCTTCGCCATTTCCCCACTCCTTCCGGGTGGATTGTCTAGTTCTAGGCTGACATCTCGAGGCTCGATGCGCGAGGGGACCACTTCCGGAGCGGATGCCCCGTGAATCATGCGGCAGGAGCGGAGTGCACATCGGACCTTCATGCGTCAGTCTAGCCCGCGCGAAGTGATAACAGCGGCAGTGAGAAATGAGTCAGAATTGGTTACAGGATAACTAGGTGATGGGTGCTAATTAGGCCGAGGTGGGCGGGGTCGAATTAGTGAAGATGATGTATTGGACGTCCAAGAATTGTCCGCTCGTGCGGATTGTCGCTTTATCTCTACCCAAGGTATCGAATTGTTCACCCGTCCGGAAGGGTGTCCGTAATGTTGGAGAAGCTTTCTCAGTGCGCCTTGGTGAAGGGTCTCAGGGGACATGTCGCTCTAATTGACGCGCATACTTAGATCGTCCATAGGTTGTATTGGCAGGTAGCCGGCTGCAGAAATGGGTTCGCGATCAAGAAAGATCGCTGTCCAGTTCTCGGGATTGTCCATGAAATCGACTACCGTCTCGGCAGCTGCTTCCCAGGCCTGCTCATCCCAGCTATCTCCCCGCTCAGCCAAGTATTCGGAGAGGGCAAATTGCAGGAATAGGCTGCGGACAGCATAGATCGACTTCACCCCAGCGGGCCAGTCGGCGCGAGCTCTGCACCTGAGTATGAACCGGTCAGCTGCACGGAGTGTTCCCTGGATCAGCTGTGAGTCGATGTCGAATGGTGTCGCCATGACGGCCTCCACTGTTTGAAACTGTCATATCATAGATAGAACCGTAGCAGTTCGACGATGCTGTTGAGTAGCGTCTGACGTTCCTTTGGGGAAGGGCTGCGGTTCAGGCCAGGGCGCGTTAGGGTGCGTGCCCATGCTTGGTACGCAGGGCCACAGAGGAGGATCGTCGCAGGTCAGCACGGTACAGGCACGTCGACGTCAGGAGCCACAACGGCTCGGAGCCTTCCTAGCGAACTTACGGCACTACGTCGACGGGCAGCTGGGTTTGCTCGTCGAAGTGTCCGCCCGCACGGAGTTCTATAGCGGGCGGCTCATGGATCGACCGGGTGTTCTGGAGCCGACCGTCAAGGAACTGCGCCCCGCGCCTTCGAGGAAGGCGTCTGCCAACCGTATGAGTCCCGCGGGCATCTCGATGTTCTACGCTTCCGCCGACCCACAGACTGCGATCGCGGAGATTGCAGGTCACGGCCCGGAGCCGTACGCTATGATCGGCCGATTCCTCAACACCCGGCCGTTGAGACTGCTCGACCTGACTCGTGCCCCGGCGATGCCGGGCTACTTCGACGTGCAACGACACGGCGAGCTTCGGATGGCCATATTCCGCCGGTCATTCGTCGCGGCGATAACGAGACCGGTGATCCCCGATGGCCGCCAACATATTGAGTACACCCCGACGCAGGTGATCACCGAGTATCTGCGTCTCGTGCCTGAGACCATTATCGACGGCATCGCGCTCCCCAGCGCACAGACTGATGAGAAGACCTACGTCTTGTTCTTCAACGGCGAGGACTGCGCAGCCGCCGAAGAACTTAACCTGGACGGGACGCGACCCCTCAGCCCGCAGCTCGCCTCAATCGGCTCTGACGAGCCACCGACGTTTACCCTTGCTCACGATGACGTCCAAGTGTGGAGGGTGCGGCGCGCGTATGAGGGTGAACTGTTCGAGCCGTACGGTGCTCGCCGCCGCAGCGACGTCGATACCTAGGAGAAGACCCCCGGGAATGCCTGCTTTAGCAATGCCACCAGGCCGTCGTACGCTGCGTTGCCGGCCACGCCACCCGCCAGCAAGTATCCGCCATTTTTGACCCGGTCCAAGAAGCGGCGGGTGGCCTCCGCGGGCTGATTGCCGTCGGTCCGGAGGGCCTCGGCGAGAGACTCAACTCCGTCGGGCTGGAGGAATGTGGTGGCCGCCCGAAGGAGTCCGTCGATATCGCCGGGATCGACCCGAATCGCCGTGGCACTCTCACCGGATGCAATGGTCGCGTGGTCACCGATCGTGATGGTGGACCCGTTGGCGAACAGCTGAGTGAGGTGGACCTGGACCTCGCGTTCCAGGCGGGGCTCGTCTGCGGTTGTGGGCCCACCTGTGTCGCCAACCTGCGGCGAAACATCTTCGAGGCTCAGCGCGAGATCCAGAGCAGTCGACTTCACCCGATCGAGGATCCCCGTCAGGTGGGTACGGGGCATGGTCACGCCCGCATGGTTCAGGATCATCATCTCCATGCTTGGCACCTTGCCCTCCTCTGCTAGCTGCCGATAGAGGGCGATCCACGCAACAGGTAGCGTCAATTGTGGGTCCGCGTCGCCGCGAGTCAGCGCTTCGAGTTCGGCCACTGGTTCACGGAAGGCCATGCCCTCCATGACATTCGAAAGTCGGTCTGGCAACTCGGCGGCGGTTAGGGATCGCGATATTGATCCGCCCATTAGACCGTCGTACTGAAGCTTGATTGGCAGGTGCCGCCCGGCACGGTATGTCGGGACCTCGGCATCGCTCGCATAACCGTTGAGTTCACCCCTCAGCCACTGGCTGAGTTCGTCCGCACCTATCCGACGGCTGACGACGAGGAGCCTGCGAAGCGCGTCGGGCAGCGAAACGTTGGGATCTGACAACGCTTCGATCGCGTTCTCCATCGCGGTGGGCACGGTCAATAGTCTGCCGTTACAGATAGACAATTCGACTACACCACGCCGGTCGTCGCAGACTTGCGCTGCGACGATTATCCTCTGGGTATCCCGGCCGCGATCGTCGGCTCTCTGATCGGTCACTCTGTCACGCTGCGGATGAAGGGCGATCTCGATCGCGACATAAGAGACCGCCACGCCTAGCAGGGCCGATCGGAAAGCCGCAGGTCAGGCGGTTCGGTCGAGGATGGTGCGCGTGTGGCAGGTGGTCAAGTCCCCCCTCGGACACTCCGTAGGTCTCTGACCTGCATGAATGCTCTAATGTTCGGTGTATCGCCGACTTGAACCACCACGCAGGCGCTTGGTGGACCGACAAGCTCGGGTGAATTGTCATCGCTCAGGTTCGCCTGGGTATGGGTAGCCGGGAACCAGAGTCTGCGGTATGCATACCCCGATGCGTCGGCTCGAGCACACCAAGGGAGGGCGGCTTCCCGGATTGGTCTGGTTGGCTCCCGCTTTCGTTAGGCTTGCTGGGGTTTGAGCCATGACAGTGCTCGTTCGCGTGCTGAGGTGTGGGTGTTGGGGACCGTGGCCAGACGCGCTACGACAAGGTCACGGTCGACGAGTCCGGCTTCGAGGAGTGCGGCGACGAAGTTGCGGTCCTTCTCGCGGAACGCGCATAGCTTGGCGGCACAGAGGTCTTCTTTGTCCACGCACCAGCCGGTGAAGCGTGGCCGGCCGGCGGGTGCGGCGGTGTTGGCGTTTTGGACCTTGACGAGGCGTTCGCGCCATCCGTCGGGCAGGACGGAGGTGTCGAGGTCGACGCCGTCGATGCTGAAGCCGTGCAGTTCCTGGAAAGAGGAGAATTCGCCGGCGACACCTTCGATCAGGTCGGCAAGCTGGGCCGTCTCTGTGTTGGTGTTGGCGATCGGGAGGATATCGACCTCGATTGACATGGTGGCCTCGGCAGGCAGCTCTTCCTCGTCGAAGGTGGCGAGGATTGCCTGGGAGCCGGCCACGATCACTTCGGGTTGGTCGATGATCTGGCAGGCGGTGCGGATGGCGTGTTCTAGCTGGTCGCGTCGCATCAGGCGGGTGTTCGGAGCGCGTCGGTGCGTTCTTGTGGTGATAGCAGTCCGCTCATGGGTGAGACTTCGCGCATCTCGATGGAGTCTCGGTCGAGTCCGGTGAGCACGCGATGCAGCTGGGGGAGGTCGCTGTTGTCTATCAGTTGTTGCCAGCGGTCGAGATTGCGAACATGTGGCTGGCCGCGTACTTGGCTTGTGAGGCGGTTCAGGTTACGTTCGATGGCCGGGCGCCATTCGTTCAGGCTCGACCGGTTGAGGTGCGTGGAGAGGCGGCGGTGCAGTTGCCATGAGCGCCGTTCGGATCTGGTGAGTGTGGGCTGGACCGGCTTGCGTACGACCTGTAAGCGGTAGCCCATGCAGGAGAGCAGTCGGTCGAGTTGGTCATCGCTGAGGTCGATGGTGCCGGACATGAACTTGCTGATGCTGGGCTGTCGGACGCCGCTCAACCGGGACAGCTCGGACTGGGTGGTGCTCGTTTCGAGCATCACCTCACGCAGCACGTCGTTCCTGTCGGACACAGCACAACTATAGCAAGGAAAGCTATAAGGGCCGATTGTGCGGACTCTTCGGCGACGGGCCGGTCCCGGAACGGTCCGACTCGGCGAAACGCTGGTCAACTCCCTAGCGGGAGCGCCGTGTGTGGTGGGTGGCCAGGTCGTATTGCAAGTCTCTGAACTGCATGAATGCGAGTATGTTGACTCGGCGGGGACTTGGCCCATGCACCTGCTTTGTGGGTCTACGTGGTTGCGTAATCCATGTCGTTGCCGGTGTGGGCGGATGTGACGTGGTCGGGGCTGCCGCCTGCGGCACTACCTAGATCAGTCCGTCAGCGCGCGGATGCGGTAGTTGCGGAAGCCGCTCAAGCCAGTGGGAGCAGGCCCGATTACCACGCTGGCGAGTACTGCCAGGGTGCTCTTTAGGGGAGGTCCACCTGGATTGTTGCACGTAGGTGCTTTCGCAATGCGTCTTCCAATGGGGCGGGCCATGGTGCCCCTAGTCGGGCCATGAGGTTGCGCGCGGTGGGAAGGAAGAGGTCGGCGCATGCGAGGTGCACCGCCAGCACACTTTCGCGCGTCGCAGCCAGCGCGGGCAGGTCTGCCAAACCTCGAAGCTGCTCGTCTTGGAGAGTTCTCTCCAAGCTCAGTGCACCACCGCGATCTTCAGCCACAACGTCCTCGATGGAAAGCTGCACAAGCAGTCCTCGCAGAAGACTGGCACCAGAGACGCCAACCACGAAGTCCTGGCGGCCGAGGACGACCGGTAGGAGTCCCATCACCCTGAGAAATTCGACAACTAGCGAGGAAACTTTCTGAGGGTCGGGCTGCAATAGATCGCCTACGGGCTTGAACTGTGCTGTGATGTTTGCCCGGTCGAACAGTGTCTTGTGTGTCGTCCGGGAGCGGGTCGACGCGTCGTCGGGCACTCCGATTGACACGTCGTAGCGAAACCACTCGGGCGTGATGTGTGTGAATGTCGTGCCGAAGACGGCTTGGCGAAGTACCGTGGGCCCAATGCGATCGGAGGTCGCAGGCCACTCTTTAACGAAGGCGTCCTTGTCCGCGGTGGTGACGACTAGCCATACGTCGACATCGCTGAACTGATCCTCTGTCCCGCGCCCTCGGCTTCCCGATAGCCAAGCGCCTAGAACGCGTTGATCCTCACGAAGAATGTCAGTGATACGTGTGATGAGTTGGTCTTGGTCCACGGGGCAACTCCTCTGACGCAGATCCTAAATCCGGGCAGGCTAACACCCGGCGCTCCTGCATCACGTATCCGCGCCGCAGAGCTGATCCCATGCTTCATGCCTTGGCCTGAATGGTCTTGCGGGTGAGGTTCACGATCGTGTTGGCATCGGAATGGTCGGGGTCTTGTTGGGGGTCGTAGATCGTCACGCTCAAGCCGATGCAGCCGCCGGTGTTTGCTGCGGTGGTGAGCTGGTTGAGATTCAGGCCGTCGGGGTCATCCGCGTGTTCGGGTAACCCTTGGGCTTGGAAAACCGTGGGGTCGAGGACGTCGAGGTCGAGGTGTAGCCACCACTGTTGTGCGTTTGTTCGTAAGTGGGCCGTGGCTGCCTTCGCCGCCTTGTGGGGATCGTGGCGCATTTGGTCCAGGTTGCGTGACCACACGCCGATATCGGCTAGGGAGCCGGCATTGAACTTTCGCCGCCAGTCTGCATCGTGCTGGCCGAGCATGGCCAGGTTGTCGAAAACGAGGGCTGGTAGGTGTGTTGCGAGAGGGCCGGTGAGGAGGCGGCCGGTGATGCCGAGCAGCAGTGCGATCTCGCAGTTGGCGGCCTCGCCATCCTCGACTACATCCAGCGGCATGGTGTCCTCGTGGCCGTCGAGGAACAGCAGGCCGGGCTGGTCGATCGCCTCATGCAGGGCGGTGACCACGCCCAGGAGCAGTGAGCAGTCCGCGCCGACCATGACCGGGAACCGTTCGGCGGCCAGCACAGCGGGGACACGTTCGTGTAGTTGTTCGGTCATGGCCAACAGTGCGGGCTCGTTGAGCAGACCGGTCTGCGGGCCCCGGGTGTTCTCGCCTTCCGGCAGGCTCAGATCACCGGTGTCATGGACGGTATGCGGCGCTAGAGCCACCACCAGACTTGCTTCCCGCAGCGCGGAGGGAGCCTGACTCTGGTGGCCGGGGCGGCCGTATCCATCGAAGGGCACCCCGATCAGCTCGATCTCCACCGGTTCTCACCACGATCCGGTCGCCGCTGGACTCCGTCCGGGTCGCAGACGTCCCACCCGGCTGGCAGTGCTACGCCGAGGCGAAAGCGTTCCGCTGATCCCTGACGATTCAGTGTCCCAAGTTGCCTGCGGCGACTTCAAATAGGTGAGCCTGAGTGACAGACCGTCATCGTCGACATTTACAGCAATTCCTCGCAGCCGGGGGAGAGCTCCGTCGGTACCGCGTCGCCGGCGCACACTGACCTGCCCGCGCTGTCTGTCGTGTTTTTCCGTATGAGCCCTTCGGTGCACGTGTGTGGGAGTAGCGTGACAACGTTGCGTCCTGCGACGCTTGGTTCGTGGCTCCTGAAGAGCATCTTGACTCAAGCCGGCCAGTAGAGCGGCAGGTCAGGCGGTTAGGTCGAGGATGGTGTGCGTGTGGTAAGTGGCCAAGTCCCCCTCGGACACTCCGTAGGTCTCTGACCTGCAAGGATGCGTGATCTTCGGTGTGTCGCCGATTTTGAACCCGGAGGTCGTTGTGATGCGTCGGCCGGGCGTGGCTACGCGCTTGGCGCTCGTGGAGTGTGCGGCTAGTCCCCGAAGGAGTTCGACTGAGGCTACGCTGGTGCTATGAGAACGAACCGCCTGCCGAGTAGTGTGCTGCGTCGGACGTTGGATCTTCATCGTGACGAGGTGCAGGCTGTGTTGTGCCGGTACGGCGCGTCGAATCCGCGTGTGTTCGGCTCGGTAGCCCGCGGTGAGGCACGAGCCGACAGTGACATCGACATTCTGGTTGACCTTGACCCGCAGGCGGGGAACGCGTTGTTGCGGGTGGCCGGGCTGGGGGAGGAGCTGTCGCTGGTTCTCGGGGTTCGCGTTGATGTCGTTACAGAAGAGTTTCTCCGTCATGGTGTGTCGCAGGCGGCTCGTGCGGAGGCTGTCGCTTTGTGAGCCGCAGTGACCGTGAACGTCTGCTAGACATGCTCGACGCGCTCGATCGATGTCTGCGTTTCAGTCCTCATCTCGATGCTGTCGACCCCGTGCTGTCGGAGATGGCGTTTGACGCTGTCGTGCGTAATCTTGCGGTTGTCGGGGAGGTCGCGCGTGTGCTTTCGGATGAGACTCGTGGCCTCTTCGAGGCGGTGCCGTGGCATAGCATCGCTGGACTGCGAAACGTCGTGGTCCACGAGTACTTCCGCATCAACGCAGACGTGGTCCGCGACGTGGTCGATTCTGAGCTGGCACCTCTCGCCGACGCTGTGCGTGAGTATCTCGAAGAGTCGGAGCAAGACACGCCAGCCGATCTAACACGAGCCGATGCCTCTGTCGAACCAGCCGACGAGGACATTCAGTAACATCATCTCGGGTCGTCGCTGTGGAGGCAGCTTCGTTTGCAACGATCAACGGCCCAGCACGAGCACCGTCTGCGTGTGGTAGCTGGTCATGTCCCTCCTCGGACACTCTGTAGGTCTCTGACCTGCATGAATGCGGGTAGAATCGACCGGGTGGGGGTACTTGCACCCCCACCCGGTGCTCTTTCTAGGTCGTCGTGTGATTCGCGTTGTGGTCTGGCTTGGATGGCGTGATGCCTGTCGATGCCGAGACCTGCGGGCAGCCTCCTTTGCCAGAGGCCGCACCTCGGCCGATCCGAGCGGCGTTGTTGCCCGAAGCGGCGGGCGTCTTCGATCGCGAGTTTCGTTGTCCTCGGCGGAGGCGCCAGAGACGCTGGACTTGACAGGTGTGTTTGCTTTGTTGTGTCGCTGGCGGCAGGCGGGTCGCGAGCCGAGCGGACGGGACGGCCCACCGTACGGATGCACTGGGACATCTTCCAGCCTCGACCGTTGGCACGGCGTGAGTTGTGGTAGCTGGCCCGCATCCCGAGTCTGCTTTGATCGCAGAAGAGTCAGGCGCAGCCAACAAGATGAGTTGCGGCACCGCTCGAAGCCAAATGTCGCGTGGGTCTCTGACTACCATCAGGGTCATGCTCGGCTTCCACGCGCTGAACGCTCGCGACAACACGCTGCTTCCTTGGATCTTCTTCGAGCTCGCGGGCTCGGATCCTGCGGTGTTCCAGCGCACGATGCAAGCCGAGGCTAGGCAGATCCGCGACTTGCTGGCCTCGCGTGGCGTTCACTATGAGGATCTCAGGTCCGCCCTGGTGCCGACGACTAATGGTGTCCAGGCCGTTTTCCTCTACGACTGGTTGGATGAGCCGTCGTGGAACTATGCCGTTGCATTCTCCCGGGACTATCTCCCATGTCTCCGCGGTGACCTAAGGACGAGCATGCTTCACGGGGATCTGCATAACGGGCAAGGCGCCATTCCCGTCGATGCGTTTGAGGGAGCCCTCGTAAAGCCCCGCACCCAGCCTGTGAACTGGCAGACTCAGTACGCCGTCTACTTCAGCAATCTACATCCACGCGACGTTGCTCGGCTTCATGAGTCGCTCTCGAAACAACCTCGATATACCGGGTACGTTGACGTGTCGTTCACGTGCCCGGCCCGCGACTTCCTCCCCCAAACGGTTACGTCTCACTGGGTGATCCTTGGGGACAAGGCGATCTTGAGTCACGGCGGTGACGAGCCCCTAGTGAGCGACGAGGACCTGGTCGGATTCGATCTGCCGGCCCACGGCTACAAGGTGGTAAGTCTTCTCGACGCCTATTTCGAGTGTTTCCTCTCCTACAAGATCGAAGCGACGGACGCATACCAGGCGGTAAACGATCGGATTCTCAGCCTCGCGGCCATCACTGGCGAGCTTATCGACGTTGAGTCTGTCGAAGTGTTCGTCCACCCCGACAAGCTCGATAAGTATTTGCTTCGTGATGAGAACAAACTCAGGCTCATGACCAACATCGGGCTTCAGGACGTGACAGCGGACGAGCTCGCCGCTGCGATTAGGACGAAGCTCAGAAAAAACTACGTCTACGATTTCCGCTTCGCCCCGGACGGAACGCCGCTCTTCGCCGTCGCTGCCGAGTTCGATAAGCCAAACGAAGGAGGACTCACGCGTCGTCTCCTAGCGCTGAAACATGACGAAACGCGTGGCGCTATCAGTCTCGTGACGATGTACTGAACCGCAGGATTCTACGAACGGGATGATCCATGGCTACCAGGTGGCCTGGGACAGGTCATCGAGACTCCGGCAAGCAGGCGACGCTTGCGTTTCGTGCCAGCTGATGGTTAACAGCCAACTTGGCCACGGCGTATTGACCTAGCTGCGACGTGGCGGTTTCCAGCCCTGCCGTCTGGGGGTCAGTTTTCACGCGCCGCTGACAGCCGACAACGGCGGGATCGAATCAATGCGTCTCCATGCTGTCGGCCTTCGCGCGTTGGATTCGACCATGCAGCAGCGGTCGCGCCAGACCGCCGTCGGGTGGGCTACCCATTGGCGTAGCGCTGGTGTCTTGCGAGGATCGGACGGTCTCTGGAAGCAATTGGAGGCTCGTCATTTCAGGTCGTGACACGGCACTCCGCACAGGGCAGACTTGGTGTATGGATTCCTGCAGCCAGGTCTTCGAGCAGTTGAAGACTTTCCGCGACGTTCTTGGATCCGCGGCCTAGGTCTGATCGGGATGACAACATGCCGATCGTGACGTTCGCCGATCTGCCAGAACCCAACGAAGTCACGTACGCCGAGGGGCGCCGCACTACACGGACGTACGCAAGCAAAACCTTTACCGCGGTCTTCGGTCAGGACCAGGGGCACCCATCGCGTTACATCTACAGGGTTTTCGATGAAACGTCAACCGATGACGACGATGACTGGGAGTGGGCGAACGAAGTGGTATTCACAACACCTGGCGGGCGCAAACAGGTTCAGCTTCAAGTAGCACGTTCAGCGGGTGCCGTACGTAAGGTCCGAATCCAGAAGGTTCCCACCTCGGGTGACCGCACTCGACTAGAGAACGTTCTAGAGCTCAACCGGGACCAGGCAACCCGCCTCATCGACATGTTGCGGGCCATCGATGCTATCCCGATCGAAGGTGAGAACACCGTTCATGTTGATGACCAACTGCTCCGCGATGTGTTCGCCGACCCCACGGCGATAGCTGTCGGCGGCAAGCGAATACTGAGCAGGGTTCGGCATGGCAGGTTCTAGTTAACGTCGCAACACGCGGACAGATTTGGAGAGGTTAGCAGTGCCTGGAACACCTCGGCCGGGGAGTGGTCGTTGAGGACGATTCTGGGCCGGTTGTTCAGTTCGGTCTCGACGGCCATGAGATGCTCCGGCGAGTAGGCGCTGAGGTCGCTGCCTTTCGGGAAGTAGTCGCGTAAGAGTCCGTTCGTGTTCTCGTTCGAGCCACGCTGCCAGGGCGAGCGGGAGTCGCAGAAGTAGACCGGTGCACCGAGCGACTTCGCGATGGTGAGGTGGCGGGCCATCTCGGTTCCTTGATCCCACGTGATCGAGCGCATCAGTGCCGGTGGCAGGTTGGCCATGGTGGATTTCAATGCCTCGTGAAGGGCGTCGCCGTCGCGTTGGGGAAGGTGCAGCAGGCGCAGCATCCGAGTCTGGCGTTCAACGAGTGTGCCGATGGCTGAGGCCTGGTTCCTGCCGATGATCAAGTCTCCCTCCCAGTGGCCGGCTTGGGAGCGGTCTTCGGGCTGGAAGGGGCGCTGATGAACGGTGAGCATTGGCTGCTCAAACCGTGGACGACGCCTATCGGTCTTCTGCTGCGCGCGCCGGTGATCCCGCCCGGTCCGTAGCGGCGAGCGCTTGTGCGGGACAAGCTTTGATGGCCTCAGCAGCACCGACCCGGGCTGGTAGACAGCCTGGTAGATACTCTCGTGACACAGCCACATCGATGCATCGCCCGGGAACCGGCGCCGCAGGTGGCGGCTGATCTGCTGAGGGCTCCAGCGCTGCGCTAGCAACTCAACGACCAGTTGCCTGAGTTCGGCGTTGGTCTCGATACGTCGCCGATGATGGCGTGCCCGTCGAGCGGTCGCCCGGCGGTGGGCCTCAAACGGCCGATAGCCGGCGCGCTGCCCGCTGCTGGCGTTGCGCCGCAATTCACGTGAGACTGTCGAGGGTGCCCGCCCGAGCCGGTGCGCGATCTGCCTGATGCTGACACCAGCGTAGTGTAGGTCGGCGATCTCGATCCGCTCGTCCTGCGACAAGAACCGCGGACTGATACGGCGTACCTCCAGCCGTTCCAACGCAGGAACGAATCCAACAACCTGGCCATGGCGGTACGTCTTATAACCGCGAGACCAGTTGTTCCCCGTCGTACGTGAAACACCGACTTCCCGAGCCGCAGCGAGGATGCTCCACCCCCGCTCCCGCAACTGCATAAACCGCGCACGCTTGGCCGATTGCGGACGCCGCCCCGGCCCTTTCTTCACCCGACGAGACGACAACACAACCCCAGACTCTAGGAGGTGTTGCGACCACCGATAGAAACCACCCTTCCGCTACCTGCTCAAAATTCAGCTGCCGTTGACATTATGAAGACAACCTGGCCGTCTCCAGTCGGATTGTCGATCGAACCAGTGCGCATCACAGGAAATTCTGTACTCCAGGCTGTTGCCGTTGCAGTTGGACAGCCTAAGCTTCTGATGTCGGAATGAGGGGTGGGATCTGGATGACGACGATTGGGAATATGGGTGGTACGAGGTCGCCGGCCGGTAGGTAGCCACATTTGTCGTTACCTGGTGCCGAAGCGAACACTGTAGCCGCTGAACGGCGGCGGCGTCCTCGGCGGCGACCGGAACGGTGGTACCTCTATGTTCGAGTAGCAGTCCTGGACGGAGGGGCGGGGAATGGGCTTTGAGGGCGTGGTCGCGGCGGCGCGGGCGGTGCGCTGGTACCTGCCAGAGTTAGTCGGTCCCGTAGCTGGCCAGATTGACGAGACACTGGCTGAGCTGCTGGCAGAGGAATGGGATGAGGATGTCGGAGTTCGACTGAGGCAAGTTATGGAACGTGCCGAGGGAACGTCGGCGTTCTTGGAGGCTGTTCTGGATGACACGCCGGACTTCCGCCCTCCTCAGGTTCGGTCGCGCACGCTCAAGAGCGACGCCTACGACGGTCTGCCAGGGCTTGTCGGGCAGGTCGAGGCGCCGATGTTCCATTGTCCGGCCGGAGACTACGACTGGTGGCGGCCAGCGGTGGGCACGCCGATTCCGAAGTGTCCGACGCATGAATGCATGCTCGTACGGGCCTAGGCGGCTGTTGTGGATGCTTTTTGGAGTCCGGTGATGACGAGGCTGGCCGACAGGTGGGCCGCGATAGCTGCGCCGGCAGTCGTCTTTTGGGGTGGCGCCGTGCTGACTGGCGTACTGGCCGCGGGTGGACCTAGGCGGCTGGCTGAGCTATCAGACTGGTTGGAAGGTCTGGGCGACGCCCTGCAGCTGGGTGTCGCAGTCGGCGGTCTGTGTGTGGTCGTTGCCTCCGTCATAGTTGTTTCCCGCTTGACGACGCCGGCGCTGCGGCTATTGGAGGGCTACTGGCCGGGGTGCCTTTCGCGTATTCGTTCCAAATTGATTGACAGGGCGCATGCCAGGCTCGAGAAGACCGAGTTGTCGTGGCAGGAGCTGCTAGCCAAACGACGCACCGACGGAGACTTGTCGTCGGATGATCAAGACGCGCTCGCAGTTCTAGAGCTTCGTCTACATCGGTTTCCTAGTGACCCCAGCAGGTTGATGCCGACGCGCGTGGGGAACATTCTGCGGGCAGTAGAGTCTCAACCTCGCGACAAGTACGGGCTTGACGGAGTGAGTACGTGGCCTCGGCTATGGCTCGTGCTACCTGACAGCACGCGGCACGAACTGGTGGCAGCCCGCCAAGCGTTGAATAGCGCCGTAGGCGCCACGCTCTGGTCGACGCTGTTCGCCGTGTTGATCCCATCAACCTTGCTCTTTGTCGGCCTCAGCAATCGATGGCCTGCGGGCGTTCTGCTCGTTGTCTGTGCTTTGTCCGCATCGGCCGCGGGGTGTGTGGCATATACGGCTATTCGGTGGTGGATGCCAGCGCGAGCGGAAGCGTTTGGATATCTTGTGGAGTCTGCGTATGACTTGTATCGCCTAGCTCTTTATGAGCAATTGCGATGGCCCTTGCCGACGGATCCACGCCAGGAACGTGAGGCGGGTCGTGAAATCACTGAGTATCTCTGGCGTGGGTCGGATAATCCCGCGCCGCGGTTCACGCGCTATCGTGCGGAGCTGATTGGGGAGCAGCCGGATGCGTGAGATTACTCTCTGGTCCTCGCCTGCACAAATTTCTAAGACGATTTGGCGTCGAACAAGATCCACTACTCATGCTTGATCCGAAGCGCTTCGCGGACCCCAACATTTCTGGGAGATATCCGCCGAACGGCAACTGTCGACAAGCAGAACGGCTCGCCATTGGACTACTCCACTGGCGCCACCTAGGTCAAGCAGAAGCGCGGACCAGGGAGATTGTGCAACATCCTTTTGGCGCTAATCAAGAGGGTGCGCGAGGTCTGGCTGACAGCGTTGCTCGAACATCCGAGGATGCTACAAGACTATCGCGACTGCCGACATTGAACAGCGCGCGAACTAACAGTCGGCGCTATCCAACACCTGCGACACGCTAGAGAGCGAGGATCAGACGATGCTAGACGCTGCAATCACTAATCTCGAGAATGCCGTGGCCGGCACTCCTACTGATTCCCCTGAATACATCTCACTTCTGGTTAACCTGAGTTCCGCCTTGAGTGTACGATACGGGCGTTCAGGTAGGCAATCGGATCTGGTCCGCGCGGTTGAAATGAGCGAGCAGGCGGTGCAAGCCACGCCCACGCACGATCCTAATCGGGCCGGTCGGATGTCGAATCTGGGTGTCGCGCTGCGGTTGCGATATGAGCGCTTTGGTGACCTGTCGGATCTCGACCGTGCCGTCGACATGCTTAATGGGGCCGACGAGGCTGCTCTCAGTGAGGATCCGGAGCGTGGAGGCTACCTCTACAATCTCGGGGTCGCGCTGCGCGTGCGCTATCGAAGCACCTGTGGACAAGCTGATTTGGATCGGGCAGTCGATGTGCTCGAGCGGGCAGATGCTGTGCTGCGGAGCCGCTATGAAGAGGCTGGTGACTTGAATGACTTGAATACTCAGATCGCCGTACTCGACGAACTTGTTGCGCTCCTTCCTGGCATTGAGCCCGCGTATGTGCTGGACAGGTTGGCGACTGCTCTTGCCCGCCGAGCTGAGCAGACTGGAGACCACGCGGACCTAGATCTGGCGGTCGATCTGAGCGAACGGGCTGTTGCAGCTGCACCGGAGGACAGTCCCGAGCGAGCTGCATACTTGTCCAATCTGGGGTTCACGCTTCGTCATCGCTACGAGCGCACCGGCGAGACTGGGGATTTGGACCGCGCTGTGGAGGAGAGCGAACAAGCCGTGGCGGCTGCACCGCCTGGAAGCGTTTATCGAAGCACAGCACTGACAAATGCCACAGTGGTCCTGGCTACACAATGCCGACGCACTGGTGAGCAAGCGCATTTGACGCGAGCCATTCAGATAGGCGAAAAGGCTGTGGACGCGATGTCGCTTGACAATCCTGATCGCAGGGAGCTGCTTTCTGATTTGAGCAGCCTGCTACTGCTCGAATACGACTCATCCAAGGAAAGGGGAAACCTGGACCGGATGGTCGAGTTAAGAGAGGACGCCTTGGAAATCACGCCCGCCACTGACCCTAACCGTGCGTTCTACCTGTCGGAGCTCGGTGTGGCGTTGGGGGACAGATTCGAGCGTACTGGGCAACTGGCGGATCTAGACCGTGCGATCAACCTGGTAGAAAAAGCGGTGACAGTCGCCGTAGCGGACTCCGACCGTGCTTCCTACATGTCTAACCTCGGGCTGTACTTGCGTAATCGGTACCGGCAAACCTGGGACCTATCGGACCTAGAGCGTTCCATCCAGACGGGAGAAGGTGCGATCGAAATCGGTCAACCCGCCGATCCGAACCGAGCCGTACATCTTTCCAACCTAGCCCTCGCCCTGGAAGATCGGTCCGAACAGACAGGTAACACCGAGGACGTCGAACGTGCAATCGCGTTGATCACTGAGGCATTTACCACTATCACACCCCGCCACCCGGATCGTGGGCACTTCATGAGTATCCTCTCGTCAGCACTACATAGACGTTTTCGCATACATGGCGATCGAGAAGACTTGGACCGTGCCGTTGAAATAGCGGAGGAAGTAATAACCATTCCGCCCACGCATCCGACCCGATCTGAAGATCTATCCAACCTCGGCGCCGTACTACGTGAACGATTCGTCCAGACAGGGGACATGGCGGACCTCGATCGGGCAATCGAGTTGGAACAACAGGCGCTAGCAGACGCTGGTGTCGATGACCGTAACCGGGCCGCCTACCTATCGAACCTCGGGCTCGCCCTATGCGATCGGTTCGAGCGGACCCGGGACCTCGCGGATCTGAATGGCGCAATTAACCTGGCGGAGCGAGGACTTGTCGACACTCCCGTTGGCCATGTGAGCCGTGCTACTAATCTTTCGAATCTTGGTATGGCGCTGCGGGCCAGGTTTGAGCAGAGCGGAGACATTGCAGACCTAAATCGGGCGATTGACGTGGGCGAAGAAGCTATCGCGACCACATCGAGCACCCAGCCCAACCGCGCTGACTACGTATCGAACGTCGTCCTCGCACTTCGGAGCCGGTACTCGCGGACCGGAGACTTAGCCGATTTGGATCGCGCCATCGAACTGGCGGAGCGGGGCCTCGTGGACACTCCGCTAGGCCGCATGAGCAGCGCTGCATATCTTTCTAACATCGGAATCGCGCTGCGGGCCAGGTTCGAGGGAACTGGCGACCTGGCGGATCTAGATCGGGCGATCGAGCTGGGAGAGGAAGTCGTAGCGGCCACTCCGGCTGACCATCCTCAACACATCTCGTACCTATCGAACCTCAGTCTCGCCTTGCGTGTTCGGTTCGAACGGACTGGAGTCTTAGAAGACCTGGATCGCGCGATCGAGTCTGGACGAGAAGCGGTCACGGCAAGTCCACGCAGCAACCCAAATCGCGGAGGAATGCTAGGCAATCTTTGCGCCGTGCTGCACGTTCGGTTCGAGGAGACCGCACAACTGGCAGATCTCGAACTGGCAGTAGAAATGGGAAGAGAGGCGATAGCGGCCACACGGCCAGCCGACCCCAACCGCTCAGGACTGCTGAGTAATTTGAGCATCGCGTTGCGCGCGCGGTTCAAGCGGCTAGGAAATCCAGCCGATTTGGACCGGGCAATCGAGCTGGGAGCCGAAGGCGTCGCCGCGATTCCACAAGATCACCCTGACCGCGCCACGTTCCTAGCCAATCTAGGTTCTGCGCTGGAGGACAGGTTCGAGCAGACCGGGCAGCAAACGGACTCGAACCGGGCGAAGGCTTGTCATCGCGAGGCCGCCGGTGTCACCTCGGCGCCGCCACTGGTGCGCGCCTCGTCAGCGGCTAGATGGGGCTTCGCCGTGGATCCGACCGATGCCCCAGGTGAGGCAGTCAGAGCGTTTTCCGCTGCTATTGAGCTGGTGGGTGAAGTGGCTTCACGGCGACTCACCCGGTCAGACCAAGAGCACCTGTTGACTGGGTTCCCAGGGCTAGGCTCAGCAGCGGCAGCCGCATGCGTGGAGGCAGAGCTTTCACATCGTGCGGTCGAGTTGTTCGAACAGGGCCGAGCCGTGTTGTTTGGGCGGGCGTTGGATACCCGCACCGACATTACCGACTTGGCCGACGTTCACCAGGAATTGGCGGAGTGGTTTACCGACCTCGTTGACTTGCTTGACAATGCCAATACTGCAGATAATTTCGCGATTTCACTGGACAACGCTTCTGAGCAACGAGCGCAGGCCAGCGCTGGCCTACATCGACGTCAACGGGCCGCCAGCCAATTGGAACAGTTGTTGACCGAGATCCGGACTAAGCCTGGATTCGAAACGTTCCTGCTGCCTCGCCCATTGGCAGAGTTGCTGCCAGCCGCTGAGTCGGGACCGGTCGTATTGTTGAACGTGGCAGAACGACGTTCCGACGCGCTAATCATGCACCCGGCCGGAGTAGATGTAGTGCCCCTTCACTCGCTTGAGCCGGATCTAGTGGTCAGACAAGTAGATACATTCTTCGCCGCACTCCATGAAATACAACAGTCGTCAGGATGGGAAGCGACACAGAGAGCAGAGTCCAGCTTGACGGCTGTCCTGGGCTGGATGTGGGATGCGATTACCGGACCTGTCCTCGACCACCTGGGCTACACAAACTCGCCAGATGAGGGTACCGGGTGGCCGCGTATATACTGGTGCCCGTCGGGCCCGCTAGCGTTCTTACCACTCCACGCCGCAGGGCATCACCACACGCGGTTCGATACCCAGCCGGCGGCAGTACTAGATAGAGTTGTGTCCTCTACTATCCCCACGGTCCGCACACTCCTAAAAGGGCGACGGCGGAATACCTTGCCGTCGGGAAATGCGAGACCAGGCTTTGCGGAGCACCGAGTGTTAGTAGTGGCCATGCCGCAAACACCGGCACAGGCCGACCTGCCCGGTGCGATAGCTGAGGCCGAACTGATCAACGAGCTCCTACCCGGCCGCGTCGATCTACTTGGAATGCCCGGCGGCATGCCCGCAACACGCTCCGCTGTCGTCGAGATGCTGTCCAACCACGCCTGGGCACACTTCTCGTGTCACGCGACAAGCGATCTGGCGGATCCCTCCTCCAGCCATCTGCTTCTGACGGACTACCAGGACCAGCCGCTGACGGTCCTTGACCTTACCCGATCTCGTCTCGAGGGGGTCGAACTCGCATTCCTCTCCGCATGCACGACTGCTCGACCTGGCGCAGACCTGCCTGATGAGCCGATTCATCTCGCAGCGGCTTGTCAACTTGCTGGATATCGGCACGTAATCGGCACGTTGTGGCCGATTGACGACCTGGACGCAGTTCGGGTTACCCGGACGATCTACGAGACCCTGATTGGCGCGGAGGCCGGTCCAGACGCCGACGCGGCTGCAATAGCACTTCACAAAGCCACGCGTAACTTGCGACACCTTTACGCGAGCCAGCCAAGTCGGTGGGCGCCTTACACCCATACTGGTCCGTGAGTCCTATACGACGTGCATGTCGTCGAGAACCGTGCAGAAGGCACGAGTCAACGCACGTCTACTTGAGTCAGAGCTGACACTCTGGGCCGTAGGGGAAAGCGATCGCTTGCGGAGCTGCGATGTCGATTGGGTTGACTGTAGAATGAATGTGTGTTCTCTTGCAGGGTGAGAGATAGCCGTTCGTGAAACGGGGCATGAACAGTTGTCTTCTGTTGTGTGCGACAGTTTATATCAAATGTGTGCCGAGATTTCTGTTCGCACCGCGGCCTGGAGTGGGTCGTTGCAGAGCAGCGACGGATTTTCGGTTCCGCATTTTGTGGGACCTCAAGGGCGCACGTCGACGCCTTTTGGAGATGGCGCTGACCTCTGAGCTACCACCACGTGTGTCGCTAAGCGATCCAAACTCTTAGTTCCTTCGAATCCAGTCCCGCGGCTGGTTTGTCGGCGGCGGCTGAAACAGACTCCGTCGCGCGCAAGCTCTAGTCGTGCGGCCGATGTAGCGCAACAAGGCCCGCTGATCGCCTCGACGAACGCTACGGGACTGCGGGCGCCGCAGGTCGCTGCCGCGACGCTACGCAAGCCGACCGGTTTGGCGCAGCAAATGAACTATGAAGATTGTCATGCGTCCAAAGACGTAATCTGGGGTTGTCTTGTTCGCAGGCTGGCTAGGCGGGTGGGCTGGGCGCGGAGTAGGTCCATTGTGGGTCGTCCGCCCCATCGTCAGGTGAAGGGGGCTCTGTGTGGGGCTTTCGGGTTGCTGCTGATATTGCCGTCCACACCATAGGCGGGTCCTGCGCTGTGATGTAGCGGAAGCTCTGTGGCGGACTGAATCCGTTTGCGTCAGCGCGTAGGTGACTGAGCGGTAGGGGGTCGCGCAACGTCCGCGGCTCGCGAACATGTATCAGATGGGCGATGTTCAAGCCGTAGAGGTACGTGTCGAACTCTTCGCGGGAGAGGCCGAGGTGGTGTTCGTGCTCCTTCCAGGCCACGTCCGGATCGAGTACATCGACTGTGGCCAGTTCTGCGGTTCCGAGGATGGCCATAGTGGGCGAGCTCGCGTAGAGAACCAGGAGAGTGCCAGCTGGTGCCCTGATCGGTCGTCTCCGTACCTCCACGGTCTTCGTCTCCGCCAGGATGGCCTTCGCGAAGCGTGGTCGAAGGGACAGCAAGATCGCCGGTTGCTTCATGCGCCGCGGCCTTCGGCGTAGAGAGCGGTAAACAGTGCTGTCGAGATCCGTCGCGGTCCTTGCGGCGCCCGGTTCGACGATCCGTGAGTGAGGCTCAGCTGGCGGAATCGCTGGCGACTGATCGGATTCAGAAAGACCTCTGTGTGGGTGAAACGGAGCGCCTGTACGCGGCCGTTCCGTGAGGCGCGTTCGACGCTCTCTTGGCGCCAGACGCCCAGATGCTGAAAACGGCTGTGCAGCTCTCGCGGGTCGCCGTCGACAACCGTGTCCAGCTGGGAGCAGGCGATGACACTTGCTGGACGGGACACGCCGCGGCCTCCTTCGCTCATGTACCACAGCAGCCGCGCTGGTGCCGCCGGCCGGGCACCACCCGGACTTCTATAGTACACACGTTCGATAGCGAGGCCGAGGGCGTCGTTCCGGGGAATCAGCGTGTTCGGCATGCCGAGCAGGTCGGCTGAGAACCTTTGTTGAATGGGTATGAGGTAGTTCGCAAGGTCGCTGTCGACAATCTTCACCGGCCACCAGGTTCGCTCTAGCGTGGCGGCGGCGACGGCAGGCATGCCTGATCGTAGGGATGCCGGCTCGGGCACACCGGCGCGGCGCGCCGCGCCGGCGGCATCGTATTCGACGCTGTCGGCTGGCCCGGCCGTTCCGAGGACGAAAGTGTAGAGATCGTTGTTGTCTGCGGTGCGAAAGCCGTCGACGATCGCTGCCATTTGTGCGTGCCGCGACATGTGCGGGTCGGTGATCCGAAGAATCGGTGTCCGTGCGCTGTGGGCTCGTTCGCGTAGGCGGAAGAGCAGTTGTCGTGCCAAGGTGTCGCCAACGGCGTTGTTAGAGACACGGAGGAGTGGTACCTCTAGCGTGTAGCCGAGCTCAATCGCGCTGAATACGGCAACCAGCTGTCCATTGCTATCGTAGACGCCCATCCTGTCGTGGCCTGCCATCCCCAGCGCGCGCAGCTTACGAAGAAGTTGCTGCGGACGCTCACCGTTCGCGATATCGGCCAAGGCTGTTGCTAGACCGTCCTGCCCACTCCCTACCAGGCGTTCTGAGTACGACGTGTTCAGTAACGCAGCGGGGCGATATGCCTCGGCCCGTGCGAGCTCGTCAATATGGATGATCACATCGACTGGCCGCACGATGCGCAGTCCGAGGCGCTCGGATGGCGGACCTAGTAGCGTTGTAAGCCGCTGGTCACGGGTGGTGAGAACGTTCAGGCCCGCTGCAGCCGCTTCGGCGACGTGGCGCACGTCGAGCTCGTCCTGGGGGCCATGGGGGTAGCCCGGGTCGGCTATCTGCGCATCCTGACGCAGCTGGTCCTCGATGTCGGACACGCGGCGTTGGCCGGAGCTGTTGACTCGGCGGAACTGTTGAGCGTGTTGCGTGCATGCCGCTCGTAGTGGTCCTTGCATCTCGTTGATCTCGATATCTAACGCTGCTGTCCGCACCAGCTCGAGCTGGTCGGTGAGATGATCGGCGCGCAGGGCGCGTGTCTCATCTGCGTCAGCTCGGGTTGGGTCGACGAAGTCCCTTAGGACGTTGAGATCGATCGCCGCCCGTACGAGCGTTGTCGCGGGCTCGGTGCTGAACAGGTTGGGATGGCCGTGGTCCAGCCACCAGCTGACTACTGGATAGCCCTCCTTGCTTCGGCCCGGTTGCTCGCTGAGCTGAGAGAAGCCAAGGCTGATCCACAGCTCGCCGAGACCGTAGTCATGTCGGCATCGAGCGAGAATACCGAGGTGATCCGAGTGCTCACGTCTGATGTGTTCGACAAGCCGGCGTGCAATACCATGTCCACGAAAGTCGACCTCGACACAGAGATGGCTGAGGCGCACTCGATTTCGTGCGAGGCCGAACAACGCATAGCCGACGACTCGATTGCCCAGCCGAGCAAGGACGAGACACCCCCTCAAGGTGGCATCGTAGTAGGCGGCAAAGGGCATATGTCCAAGCGTCGAACGTGAGGCATTTCCCAGCGCGATGGCAGCCTCGATCGCGGCGACATCCTGTGCGCCTGCCACGACAAGCTGGATGTCCTCCTTGGCCGCCTCGTGATCTTGCTCCATGCCCCCGATTCTCGCCGATCCGAGGCACTCGCGGAAGATGCGAGTGTCGGCCACGTGCGGCGCCAGCAGCTTAGGTGTCACGTCGCCGATACCGCTCGTGCGCGACGCATGCGCAAGCGTGACCGAACGTGCAGGTCAGGCGGTCAGGTTGAGGATGGTGTGCGTGTGGTAGCTGGTCAAGTCCCTCCTCGGACACTCGAATTTTGTTCGACACGCAGGGCGTGTTGCTGCGCGGCTGGCAACGAACCAGCCGCTGCACTGCGTCACGGCCTGTGTCGTGCCCGGCCCGGCGAGCGGTCTTGGCCAGCTTGCGCCGTCCATAAAGCTTGCGGTTCTTGGTCCACAGATCGAACAACGCGTTGGCCGCATAAGCGTCGGCCAGCTCGGCCTCGGTGGCTCCGAATCCACGGGCCGCGTGCGCGTAGTAGGTGCTCGAGGCGATCTGGACTCCGTGCTCGCCCAACACAGAGATGATCGGCTCGACCCCGAACCTGGGTGCGTTTCGACGGATGTAGTCGACTACGACCCGAGTTTGCGGTCGAGCTCCGCCGAGGCGAAAAACGCCGACGCGGTCTTGAGGATCTCATTGGCCCGCTGCAGACGCGCGTTCTCAGCCCGCAGACGAGCGTTCTCAGCCCGCAGACGAGCGTTCTCAGCCCGCAGACGAGCGTTCTCAGCCTCCAACGACTCACCAGCCCCAGCCGGGTTCGCGCCGGCCTCTCCCAGATCCCGACGGATCCAGTTACGCAACGTCGCCGGGTTGATCCCCAACAACGCGCCCACCTCCTGGCGGGCCCTCAACTGCGAGATACCACCCTCGGCGATCCGATCGGCATACATCCTCACCGCACGGTCCTGGGTCTCAACGTCATACTTCCTCGGCGCCGGCATGATCACATTCTCCTTGTTAGATCATGCCCTCCGATAAACCCAGGCCGATTCACTGGGTTGGCGGATCGTCGTATCATCGTGGCATGACGGTGCTGACGGTTGAACTTGACGAAGCCGTAGTCAACTGGCTCCGCCGCCGGGCTGAACGGGAAGGCGTGGAGCCGGCGGTGTCGGCTGCTCGTTTGCTTGAGGAAGCGTCGGCGGAACCTGACCCGTTGGAGTTTGTGGCGTCCTTTGATTCCGACGAGGTCGTGGCTCGTGACGCCGACGCTTTCCTCGCGGAGCACGGCTTTGGTCAGTCGTGATTGTTGATACGGGTCCGCTCGTCGCCGCGGCGAACCGGAAGGATCCGGATCATGAGGCTTGCCGCGAGCTTCTGGCGAACTCATCCGGAACTCTGGTCGTTCCAGCTCTGGTTGTGGCTGAAGCGACGTTCATGATCGAGCGTGCAGGGGGATCGACGGCAGAGGCCAGGTTCTTGCGGTCACTCCAATCGCGACGTTACAAGATCGAACCACCGACCGACAGCGATCTCGGACGATGTGTCGAGTTGGTCGAGAAATACGCGGACCTTCCGCTGGGCGGCACGGATGCGTCGGTGGCGGCGCTTGCCGAGCGTCTCAATGAGACGACAATTGCCACTCTCGATCATCGTCATTTCACGGTCGTTCGTCCCAAGCACGTCCCGGCATTCACTTTGATGCCCTAGTTAGGAACGTTCACCGCGGGACCGGTTGCGCTTGGTGCACGGGTCTGCTGCACGGATAGCTGACATCTGATCTGGCTTGCCCGAGGGGTGGGCCTGGAAGGATGTTGCTGTGCCCAAGCCTTACCTGAGCGAGTTCCGTGACGACGTGGTCCGCGTCGCACGGAGCCGCGAGCCCGGAGTGACGATCGAGCAGATCGCCCGTGACTTCGGTGTTCATCCGATGACGCTGCAGAAGTGGCTGCGTCGCGCCGACATCGACGAGGGCGCCAAGCCCGGCCAGACCCGCACTGAGTCCGAGGAGCTTCGTGAGGCGCGCAAGCGGATCCGGCTGCTGGAGCAGGAGAACGAGGTGCTGCGGCGGGCGGCGGCGTATCTGTCGCAGGCGAACCTGCCGGGAGAAGGCTCTACCCGCTCGTGACAGAGCTGGCCGGCGCAGGGATCCCTGTGACGGTGACGTGCCGGGTGCTTAGGCTCTCCTGCCAGCCCTACTACCGGTGGCTGAAGGATCCCATCACCACGAGTGAGGTGGTGCAGGCGTATCGCGCAAACGCGCTATTCGACGCCCACAAGGATGACCCCGAGTTCGGGCACCGGCTCCTTGCCGACGAGGCCCGCGACGCCGGCCAGGCGATGGCGGACCGCACGGCGTGGCGGATCGCATCGGCCAACGGCTGTGTGTCGCCGATGTGAGCCCTGGGGCATATTCGGTTGCTGTGAACTCGTGACAGGAGCGTGTTATCAATTCACGGCAGCGTTGGAGCTTTACGCTGGTGTCGTGCAGCAGACCCTGCCATTACTGGAGTGCGGAGAGGATTGTGTCCCGGTTCGACGTGATGAAGTGTTGGTCGGCGGCGTAGATTCCTACGTGGTTCTCGCGGATGTGTACCTCTACGGTGGGGTCGTCGGCTGCGGAGCGGGTGAGGATCCAGTGCTTCATTCTCTCGAGGCGGTCTGTCACGAGGTCGGGTATCAAGGTCCGGTGTTCGCTGGGATAGCGGCGTAGGATTCGGCGGAGGCGGCCCAGTCTGTTGACCGTAGTGTCCCACCCGCCGGCGTTGAGGTTGGTGTCTGCGCACAGCGGCGCGAGGCGGTATGCGAGGTAGGCGATGTCGTCGATTCGGCGCCCGGGGCCAGCGTGGTCGAAGTCTATGAGTCCGACCGCGCGTGATCCTTGGTAGACGATGTTGTACGGCGCGGCGTCCCAGTGGCAGATGACTTCGTTGGTGGTGCCGGCCACGTGGTGATCGACCCATCCGTCGGGGAGGGCGAGTCCTGCTGTGGCGTCGTGGAATCGTAGTAGTAGAGCGACCGAGGTATCGAGAGCTTCGGCGGTTTGTACGGCGGGCTTTATGGGGTAGGTTCCTGCCTCTCCGTCGATGAAGCTGAGGATTTCTCGGCCGCTTTCAACGCCGAGTAGGCGTGGGCTGCCGGTGAATCCGTGACGTTCGAGATGTTGAAGTAGGGCGTGTACGGCAGGCGTATGTGGTCCAGTGTTGCGACGTACTGTGGCGCCGAGTCGTGTGACGCGGTTGCTGTTTCCGCCGGCGAGGGTGACTTCGGTATTCGCAGGATCATCGGCCATGGAGTGCCACTCAATCATGTATGTGGCCGGAAAGCCGGGGACAGGGCTAGAAGCTAGGCAGGGAAAAATGGCACCGGGGTACGGCATCCCCTGGTCTGAGACGGGTGCCGCGGTCCGGTCCGCAGATCCACGATGGTGTGCGTGTGGTAAGTGGACAAGTCCCTCCTCGGACACGCTTCGAGTCTCTGACCTGCAAGGATGCTTGATTGTCCGGCGTATCGCCGACTTGTACCCCACGCAGCTACTTTGTAACCTGCGGCGGGTCCAGCGCCTCGTGTGGGGAATCCGCCAGTGGGAGGCTTGTGCCCCGGGGCGATCGCTGGTCCGGTGCAGTCCTGCGCGACGACGTTCTCCGAGCCACCACCATCGGCGTCGCCCGCCACATGCACCTATTGGGCAGATCGATCCACATCGAATTGAATACCGGCATGGGTCAGTCCTGAATCGTCTTTGGACGTCCCGGTCTGGAACTTCCTCATGCCGGTGCGTGGCCGCGCGATGCTCGGGATCAGTGCCCTGTGGTACGAGCGCGAGCACGTCGGGCTAGGCGTGGGATGCCCGTCCCTCGCGGAGCGGTGAGAACGCCAGAAGGAGACCCTGCAGATCGTTCAGCAGATGTGGAGCCAGGAGGACGGCGTCTACTCCGGAGAAGCACCATCGGGTGGCCGTCAACGTGAATGTGAGGGCCCATAAGGCGGCGTCGTTGATGTGGCTTTTAGGTGGTGGTGCACTCAGGAGTCATGGAATCCGTCGTCGCATCCGATGGAACACCAGCCGCGGCGCACCCAATGGCCGCCGGGCTCCTCGACCATCAGAGTCAGCCGATATGCGCGTCCCGTTACCGGAGGGTGGGCGAGGACGGCGCCGGCGTGCTGTTCACCGGGGACACAGTCGCTGTCAATCCCGACGGTGAATCGCTGGCCTTCATGCGGTCATACCCGAACCGCATCCCGCTGTCATCATCGGTCGTGTTGCGCATCGCTGATCATCTAGACCGCTACGACTTCGACCGGATCTACGGCAATTTCGGCCGTGCGATCACGCACGACGCCAAAGCCCGCCTGCGCAGCTCCGCGTTGCGACACGCAGCCTGGGCGCGAGGCGACTACGACCATCTAACTGGCCCAGGCTGACGTCACGGTAGGAGATCTTTCCGAGGAATCGCGGCTACCGGGGACTCGACCTGGATAGATGTGTGTTCGTTTGCGCTGGGTCGAGTTGTGACCAGTTGATGGGGCGGCCGGTGTCGTGGCTGAGCTGGCCGACGAAGGCTCGGTGTTCGGCCGTTGCCCTCGCAGAATGGGTGGAAGGTGTTGACCTGGGCGAAGTAGTGGGTGAGTCGATCGACGAATCTCTCGCGCTGGAGCCCGCGTAGGTGGTGTTCTTTGGCAGGTTCGTTGTAGCTTGCGACGGTGCAGTCGACACTGGTGGCGGTGACCTACGGCGCCCAGGACCCAACGCGCGTGGCGCAGTTCTGGGCCGGGCTGCTTGGGCGTGAGCCGGTTGAGGATGGCGACGGTGTGCTTCTGCCCGGTGCCGATGGGCAGCTCGGCCTGCGTTTTGTTGCCGATGGAGTGCCGCCGGCTGGTCAGCACCGAATTCATCTGCACCTGACCAGCACGAGCCTTGCTGACCAGCAGCACACCGTGGCCACCGCGGTGGAGCTGGGCGCGAGCCATCTGGACGTCGGCCAACGTCGCGATGAAGGACACATCGTGTTGTCCGATCCCGAGGGCTATGAGTTCTGCGTCATCGAGCCGGGCAACCGATTCCTAGCCGACTGCGGCCGTCTCGGTGAGTTCACGTGCGACGGCACCCGCGCGGTCGGAGCTTTCTGGAGCAAGGCCCTGCGCTGGCCGCTGGTGTGGGACAAGGGTGCGCAGACCGCGGTCCAGTCCCCGCAAGGCGGCACCAAGGTGTCGTGGGACGCGTGGCACCGCGCGCCGGACGACCTCGGCCCGCAGAGAAGCGGTCGGCAGCGCTTCGAACTCGTGGCGACCGGCGGCGACCTGGAGGCTGAGGTCAACCGGCTCGTGGGGCTCGGGGCCCGGAGCCTTCGGTCGAACGATCGTGGGGTGATCGTCCTCGCCGACCCTGACGGACGCGAGTTTCGCCTCCGCGCACCCTGAATGCCGATGCTGCTGGTCACGTATCGATCTGAATCGTCGCGAGGATGTCGCCGCCGTCTGCAACTGTTCGGCGTCGCTGATTTCGAGACGGTTGAGGAGGACGCTGCTGTCGGGATCGAGGTACGGGTTAGTCACGGGGCGCGGTGAAGTTCGTGGATCAAGGTTCGCACGTGCTGGGGGGTGATTCTCCGCGGATCCAGAGTTGGGTGATCGCGTCTGCCTCGGAGCTGGGGGTTAATCCTGCGGCGCGCAGGGATGCGGTAGCTTCGGCTGCGGCTCGATCTCGTTCGGCGGTACGTTCGTTGTAGACGTCGATCGGCATGACGACGGCTTCGGTTTTGCGATGTGAGTCGACGCCGATGGGGGAGTGGTCCCCTTTGCGGAAGCGGGCCAGTAAGCCGGGAAGTTGTTCTCGTGCTTCCCGCACGGACAGGGTCTGAAGCCTCGTCTCTCAGGTGTATCTAATTGGGGTCATGTTTGTGTACACATTTTGACGCGTTTGTGGCCGGGAGGTCGTCGGATACGCGGAAACGTATGTCACTCCAGGGAGAGGGCGGCGGTGTGGGTGAGTCTAAGTGGACGAGTCGGTCCTCGGACCCGCCGTAGGTCTCTGACCTGCATAGATTTAGGTGTTTTTCCGGTGTGGGGGTTTGGCCCCCGCGTGCATCGTCGTCCCTGACGTCGGCGTGACTGCAGGTCGTTCGATCAGGGTGGTGTCCGCCTCGAACGAGTCGTTCGGGGTGCACTCCAATGCGGTGCACACGGCAGCAACTTCCTTCCGCACCCACCCCTCGGGCAAGCCAGATCAGATGTCACCCACTCGTGCCGCAGTCCCGTTGGTGAAAAGGCCCGTGACTTGCGCTTGCTCTGGTTCACCTGGGTTGGGGTGGCCGGCAATGAGCGTCTGCCGTGTGCACACCCCCGCAGCGCCGGCTCGAGAACTCGCGTGCTGAGGTGTGCGTGTTAGAGCCCGTGCCAGACGCGCGATGGGGACGTCAATGGTCGTCGACTGCTTGCATGAAGGCACTGATCAACTTGAAGTATCCTCGTAGCACCTCATCGAGCGCGTGCTTTCCGCGTTCCGTCGGTGTGATGACCTTCGACCTTTTGTCTTGTCCGCCCTGGGTTACTGTAATGAGGCCATCGCCCTCGAGGGTCTTAATGGTCCGGGTCATCACGGGTTTGGAGACGTCGAGGCGTTCGCCTATCTCACCCATTGTCAGGCTTGCCCTATCGGGCTCGCGATCAATGACGATGAGGATCAAGAACCGAAGCAGGGATAGGTTGAACCCGCTGAAATATGCCTCCAGGTCGCGGATGAGCAGGCTTGCTCGGCGCATCATGGTCAACGCATCTTCCACCGCTTGCACATCCATGTCCGGGTAGCGCGAGCCATAGCGGTCCATCATCTGGCGCGATGGGAGTTCTTTGAGGAGGAACATCACCGGCTCCGGGCAATCTCGCCGATCAGGACGGCTGAACTGTTGAGCGAGCCCGGGTGTCGGGGACGTTTCTTGGCCTGCCGCCGCCTAAGTCTCCCGGCATATGCAGTCAGGGTGCTCCCGGACTCGATGCAGATGGTGGTCTTTCGTTCATCCATGGGATGTCGCACGGATTGCTCCACCTTCAGGCCACATGCTGCATCTTGGTCACTTCGACCGCAGTGGCCAGCCAGTCCTGATAGAGCTTGAAGACCGCCTGAGTATAGCTCTGGCGATAATGCGCATCCAATGCGGCTTCGTCGGTGAACTCCTCGTAGAGGTAGAGATGTCCCTCATCACGGTTCTCCAGCAGACTGAATGCGTGGCAGCCCTCCTCCTCCCGGGTCTGTTCCATGATGTTCGCGAGCGCATCCCTGGCTAAAAGATAATGCTCCGGGTTCGGCGTGATCTTCGCGAAGATGAAGAGGTGGTTGTTCACATGGACTCCATTAGTAAGCATGCTAACAAGTTTCAATCACGTGGCCAGCTGTGTCAACCCGTCGAATGTGACAGATCACAGCGCTGCGGCGGGCTCTGCCCTCAGGATGTACTCGTCTCCGGTCTCATCGGATGTGTGGAATAGGTGCGCGCCCGTGTCGGCAAGGGTGTCCACAAACCGTCCGGGTTCGTAGATCGTCACGCCCCAGGCGAGGCAACCGTGCCCAAGCAACGTTCTGCTGATCCCAGACAGTTGGCCTGCCCTAGCTCATGATCGAGCCCCGCCTCCGTGACTACTCGTCCGGGCAGCGCCCAAGCCACCGGAAACCAACGGTGTGCTCCGCCGGTATGGTGAATCGGCCCGGGTTTGTGCCGCAGCTTTCTGAGTTGGAAGGGTGTGCATTGTGCTGGCTTTTCGTACCTTCTGCTCGACACCAACGTCGTCTCTGAACTGCGTAAGGCCAGGGCTGGCAAGGCAGACAAGAGCGTGACCGCTTAGGCGGCGCACGTGCCGGCCGCGAAACTGTTCGTCTCGGCGATCACGATCCAGGAGTTGGAGATCGGGGTCCTCCTTGCTGAGCGGCGTGACTCCACGCAGGGTGTGGTTCTTCGTGCGTGGCTCGATGATCATGTACTGCCTGCTTTTGAGGATCGGGTCCTGTCGGTTGATACCGAGGTGGCTTGGCGTGGTGTGCACCTTCATGTCCCTGACCCGAGGCCGGTGCGCGACGCGCTGATCGCGGCGACGGCGCTGGTGCATGGTATGACGGTGGCGACGCGAAACGTCTCCGATTTTGAGCCGACCGGAGCCGAGGTCTTCGATCCGTGGACTGTTCAGGCCACGTGACCGGAGAGGACTGGGTCGGCTCGTTCGCGACGTTCCAGGTTGCATGTCTCAGACCTGCATGAATGCGAGTAAATTCGACCCGGTGGGGGCTTGAATCCCCGCGCGCTTCATCGGTCTTGCGGACGCTCGCTTGCAGATCCAGTTTTCCCTGCCTAGCTTCTAGCCCTGTCCCCGGCCTTCCGGTCTACGCCGCCTCCATCCGTTCGTGATCGGCCAGCCGTTCCGGCACAAGTACCTAGACCAGGCGCTCGAATACGTAGTGAACCACCCAGGGGTGTGGGTCACCACGAGCGATGAGATCGCCGATGACTATGCGGCGGCTGTGACAGGCATCTGATATCCGGTCTGTCCGGACGGCCACGGACCGGCGCTCAGGCCGGGTTGTGGCCGGTGGCCGTCTTGATGACGTCGTCTAGGACGTCCCTCGAGCGGTTGAGGTCGTCGATGGCGCGGTCGAGGCGCGCGCGTTGCTCGCGCAGCTCCTGCTCCAGCAGCGGGGTGGCGTGGGCAGCGGGGCCACCGTCGACATCGCGCATGCAGGGGAGGAGGTCTGCGATCTTGGACGAGTTGAGTCCGGCCGCGAAGAGCTCCTGGATGCGGATCACCCGATCCACGCTGCTGGGCAGGTACTCCCTGTGTCCGCCGGCTGTACGGCTGGATTCCAGAAGGCCCTGTTCCTCGTAGTATCTCAACGACCGTTCGCTGACGGCGGTGCGTTTGGCCAGCTCGCCGATCCTCATGTTCGCTCCGGCTTGAATCTGACATTAATGTCAGAGTCTACCGTGGGGGCATGACACCCGCTACGTTGTTCACCCCGGCCAAGGCAGGCCGGCTCACACTGCGTAACCGCATCGTCATGGCTCCGATGACCAGGCTGCGCGCCGCCGTCGACGGGACACCGACGCCGGAGATGGCGACCTATTACGCGCAACGGGCGAGCGCGGGACTGATCGTGTCCGAAGGGATATGGCCCTCGCCGGCGGGGCAGAGCGAGTGGCGGGTGCCGGGCCTGTCCGAAGAGCGGCACGTCAACGGCTGGCAGGTCGTCACCCGAGCAGTCCACGACGCCGGAGGCACCATCGTCGCGCAGATCATGCACGGCGGGCGCAACGGGCACCCGAAGGCGCGGATCGACGGGTCGGTCCCGGCGGGCCCGTCCGCGGTGGCCAAAACCGAGCCGGTCCATTTGGCCGATGGGACGAAGGGCGCGCCGGTCACCCCACGGGAGATGACGCTCGACGACATCGAGCAAGCGGTGACGGACTACGTGAGCGCAGCCGTCAACGCGGTGCGAGCGGGCTTCGACGGGGTGGAGATTCACGCCGCCAACAGCTACCTGCCACACCAGTTTCTCGCCGACAACACCAATATGCGCACTGACAACTACGGCGGCTCTATCGCGGGCCGGATCCGTTTCCCCCTCCGGGTGCTCCGAGCGGTGTCCGACGCCGTCGGAGCGGACCGGACCGCCATCCGGCTGTCGCCCGGCAACCCGCAGTTCGAGATGCGCGAGCTCGACCCGGCGCCCGTCTACCGCGCGTTGCTGCACGAGTTGAACGATCTGGGGCTGGCCTACCTGCATCTCACCGACGCTGATGACTATCCGGCCTTGCACGACCTCCGGCCGCGTTGGGCGGGAACGCTGGTGGCCAATGTCGGGGAGAACCGGGCGGCTACCACCCGATCGGCCGCTGAGCGGCCTCTGGCGCAGGGTTTAGCCGACGCGGTCTCCTTCGGGCGTGGGTTCCTGGTCAACCCCGACCTTCCATACCGGCTGCGACATGGTCTGAGCTGGAACGAGATGGACACCGCGCATCTCTACACGCCGGGGCCTACGGGCTATACCGACTATCCGTCTCTGCGTTCGGCCGGGTGAGGTCAAGTCCCCGGTAGTGGTAGCGCGCGGCGTCCTTCGGCCCATTCGTCGGCTTGTTCGGCGAGGACGGCGCCGACGAGGCGGATGATGGCGTCGCGGTTGGTGAAGATCCCGGCGCTGTCGGTGCGGCGGTGGATTTCCTGGTTGAGGCGCTCGTTTATCCGGCCCTCGTGGCGGGCGCAGTAGCCGTGCGCGACTCGGGTCTTGAGCATCTCGCTGGCCAGCCAGGAGATCTTGTCCGGCACGATCGGTCGTCCGACAGGGGTGAGGGTGAGCTGGCGGCGTATCTTGCCCATCGCCTCGTCGTAGGGCCCCGCAGTGTTGGTGATGCGAGGGCGGCGTAGGGCGGGCAGGGATGCCTACGGCTCGCCGGCTCCTGTCTCGGGGGAGCCAACCGGTGTGTAGGTGATAAGTCGCTGGTCGGCCGCGGACGGCGCGAGCAGCGTGTCGTACCGGTATTTGATGAGTTGGTCACCGCTGCGGAACACCTTGACACCGGTGGATTTCTCGCGAACATCGTGCTGGCGCCACCACCGTGTGAACTCCTCGCTGCGCCGGATCAGACGGGTGACGAGCCGCTGCACGTCCGGCAGTTCGAGATTCCGGGCCACGGAGGCGCGGAAGTTGGCGACCGTCTCTTCGGCGACGGCCGGCCACTCGGCATAGCGCCCCCGCATCCGAGGATCCAGGAAGGTCAGTTCGACGAGGTTGCGCCGCTCTGGCGGAAGCTGGTCGAACGGGACCAACAATTCGCTCAGCCCGTCGTTCCAGGCGAGCACGTCCCACTGCCTTCCCAGCACCATCGCCGGCGTTGTGGGCGGAAGCGCCCGAAGGACGCGCAACAGCGCGGCGTCCGGCTCCTCGTGCGGCGTGGTGGTCAGCGGCGGCCGCTCCGCCCGCGCGAGCGCATACAAGTGCGCCCGCTCGTCGGTCGACAGTTCGAACGTCCGCGAAAGCGCATCCAGGACCGACGGAGATGGGCGCTCGGCCCGAGCCTGCTCCAGGCGGATATACCAGTCCACGCTCACCCCGGCGAGCGCCGCGACCTCCTCACGGCGCAGCCCCGGCGTCCGGCGCCTGCTTGCTGGTGCCGCCACACCCACTCGCTCCGGGTCCATGGCGGCGCGCCGCCGCTTGAGGAAGTCGGCCAGCTGACGGCGGCGTTCCAGCGACCTGGATTCCAGGGTGGCACTGCCGGTCCCAGGATGTTCTCGGCTCTTCCTGGTCGGCGCCTGCGCGCCAACGATGGGATCGGTCAACAGGCCACCCAACAAGTCAGGAGTCATGATCGTGTATCACATCGCAGTCTACTTCGACGTCCCCGAGGACCGCCGCGACGCGTTCATCGCCGCAGCCCTCGAAGACGGCCGCAACTCGGCCGCCGACGAATCCGGCACGCGCCGCTTCGAACTCATTGAGGACGAGGAGCGCCCCAACCGGTTCTACCTCAACGAGGCGTACGACGACCGTGCCGCGTTCGACGTGCACGCCAGGGGGCCGCACTTCGCACAGTTCTTCTCGCTGATCGAAAACTACGCCCAGGGACCGACCTGGCTGATCAAGGGCACACGCATCGAAGACCCCGAGGCGGCCTGAGCACCATGTCCGAGTTCACTCTGATCGCTGGGTTCACCGCAAAGCCGGGCCACGAGCAGCGGTTGCGCGACGAGCTCAACGCCATGATCGCACCATCGCTCGCCGAGCCCGGCTGCCTCGCTTACCGACCGCACGTCGACGCGACTCACCACAACAGGATGATCATCGTCGAGGAGTGGGCGAGTCAGGCCGCGCTCGACCACCACTTCACCACTGCGCATTTCCGGCACGTGGCGGCCGTGCTGGACGAGATCCTGGCCGAGCCGTTCACGCTGGCCCGGCTGGTCCGCGTTGACGATTGCGCGGGCGGAAGGGCGGTGACATAAGGATCTTCGATCTGGCGGGTCACGGCTGCCACAATCGGCACCTGCACAGGCGTGAAGCGTTCCGGGTGGTCTACGGCAGATGCTGGCGTGCGCATCCGCTATGGTCGGCCCCGGCCGCGTGGGTGACGGCGCGGTCGGGCCCAGCTACGACGGCGCAGGCCAGAAAGGCTCGACAGCCTCGCTCCCGCCCAGGCAGCGGAAGCTGTGGTGCGTTTCGCCACGCTCGACTCGGATGGGCCAACCGGCGGATTCCACAGCGATGACGGCCCGATCCCCTGATAGCGCCCAAGGGGTCGGACCGGAGCGAGACGTTGTGGCCCTACCTCGATCGACGAAGGTCGGAGTGCGCCTGACCCCGGTAGTCTTCACCGAGCGGCGTCACTGACGCGGCGGGCAGCCTGGATAGTGTTTCGGGGCACTTTAGTCTCGGTCGAACCGACGCAGCGCGTTGGTCATGACGACGACGACCAATAGGGCCGACGTGACCAGAAATGTCATGGCTACCTGGACGTGCGCGGAGTCGCTGCCTGCGCGTAGGGCGCCCATGTAGTCGAAGACGGCAAGGCCGTTGGCCACCGTGTACCACAGCGGTAGATAGATGGCCTGGAAGAGGCGGTGGGTGCGGCTCAGCGCGCCCAGCGCCAACGCCAGGGATGGGATGAACAGGGCACCGCCTACCCAGGCGGCCACCCCGGCCCACTCGGCCGCCGCCACCAGTCGTAACAGCGGTCCGGATCCGACCACGGCGGTCAGGGTGAAACCCGCGCTCCATTCCGCGGCGACTCGGCGGCGTACCGCGGGGTAGGCGCCGAGCAGGCGTCCTACCCCGTGCTCGTGGCTCTGGGTGCCGAGGCGCGACCAGATCAGCATGGGCCAGACCCAGGCGAGCGGGAGCATGACCCGGGTGACACCGTCAAGCGGCGCGCTGAGCCCGGCGAGCAGGAGCAATGCGGCTCCGGTCCACCACCACCAGGACACGCCCTGCACCAGGACCCGGATTTCGCCGAGCCACATACGAATCGAGACCGAGCCGGTCTCGGGGCGGGTACGCACGACGGCCGCGACGTCGAGTCGCTGGTCCGCCGGGTGCGACAGCTCGTCGACGACGACCGGCTCAGGTGCGTCGGCGGGCGTGGCACCCTGGCGGCCGGCACCCGGAACGAGACGGAGCCCGCGCGGACTCTGGAGGGATCTGGCGGGGTCGAAGCGGCCGAACCACAGGGCCGGCAGCAGTGCGATGGCCGCGGCGAGTAGCACCATCGCCAACCGGTCCAGCACATAGCCCGCGTTGGGGGTGAACCCGTCCCAGACGAACAGGCTGAGCGGATCGTCCAGGTAGGTCAATCCGAGACTGAAGTCCCCGCTGACTTCCAGGTCTTGGGCGACCATGTCCTGGTGGATCGCCTGGACGACGCTGTTCACGCCGATGCCGTCGAGAGGCAACCCAGGCCCTTGGCCGGCGGTGGCGATGACGAGCCACATGCAGAACCAGAGCACATTGCCGAGACCCGTACGCAACAAGGGCAACGACTCGAAGAGAAGCGCGAGCGCAGCCGTCAACGCCACCAGGGGCAGTGCCACGAGAAGGAAGGGCTGCCAGAGGGCGATCAGGTCGACCTGCCGGGACTCGCCGCGGGCCAGTTGCATCACCAGAGCCGTGCAGGCGAGCACGCCCAGCATCGACCCCAGCAGCAATAGGTTGCTGAGGAACTTGCCGGCTAGATAGGTCGAGGTGCGTAGTGGTGCGGCGGCGAGCAGGTGCCCTACGCGGGTACTGCGGTCACGTTCGATGGAGTTCCGGACGATGTAGAAGCCACAAAGGGTCAGCCATAGGCCGCTGGCCAGCGCCGTCACCGTTCCGACGTAGGCGCTGTTGTAGATGCCTCGGTGGTCGCCGAGCTGCATGATCATCCACTTGGCGTCTGGGCTGGGCACCGCCACGTAGCCGAGAAGGGCGGCACCGAGCAGGATCACCACATAGGCCGGTCGGCGCACCCGGTCCCGGAAGTCGGCGACGGCGAGCCCCGCGAGCATTCGCGTCATGGCCGGTCACGCGGTCCGCGCGGGGTGCCGTTGTTGCTGCCCGCCGAGCCTCGGCGGGCCCTCCGCGCCCCGGACAACAGCGAGATAGGCGTCCTCGAGATCGGGGGCCAGCGGCTCCGCCTCACCCGCCGGGCGTTCCTGGGCGAGGAGACGTATCCGGACGCCCTTGATGGTCCGCACCATCCGGATGACCGTGTACTGCGACTGGATCAGCGCGACGGAGCCGGGGTCCACCAGCATCTCCCACACCTGTCCGGCAGCCGAGCGCAGCAGCTCCTCGGGTGTGCCGCGGCTCTGCAGCCGCCCGCCTGCGACCACCGCGATGTCGGACGCGACGGACTCCACATCCGAGACGATGTGGGTGGAGAGCAGGACCACCCGGTCAGCGGCCAGGTCGCTGAGCAGATTGCGAAACCGGACCCGCTCCTCCGGGTCGAGCCCCGCGGTGGGCTCGTCGACGATGATCACCTGCGGGTCGCCGAGCAGTACCTGGGCGATGCCGACCCTACGTAATTGGCCGCCCGAGTACTTACCCAATGGACGCTTCACCACCTCGGTGAGGTTGACGAGTTCCAGGAGCTCGTCGATGCGCGGTTTGGCCGATTTGGCTGACAGGCCCTTAGCCGAAGCGAGGTAGAGCAGAAACTCGCTCGAGGTCAGGTTGGGGTAGACACCGAAGTCTTGCGGCAGATAGCCCAGCGCCTTGCGCAACGCCTGTGGCCGGGCCACCGCGTTCTCTCCGTGGAAGAGCAGCTTTCCGCTGGTGGGCCGGGTGACGGTGGCGGCGATACGCATCAGCGACGACTTACCCGCGCCGTTGGGGCCCAGCAGCCCGAGCATGCCGGGCTGGAGGCTGAGGGTCAGGCCGTCCACCGCGCGTTTGCCGCCCCGGTAGACCTTGGTGATGTCGAGGAGTTCCAGCATGGTTACTTCGTCTCCAGTTCGACGCCGTCTTTGACGACGGTGAGCCCTTTCGGGATCTCCACCTCGAACTTCGCGTCGCAGATGGCAATGCCACTGCAGCCGGCGTCGATCTCGAGGGCGTCACCCTCGAGCTCCCACACCAGGCGCTGGTTGCCGGCCCTGGAGTCGAACCAGCGGGTGACCTTGATGTCGTCCCGGTCCGTCACGATGACCTTGGTGGCGACCTCGTTCGTATCGAGATGCAGGGTGTCGCCTGAGTACGAGAAGGTCTTCGACTCCGGATCCGCCGAGGAGGCGTCCACACCGCAGCCGACGATGCTCAGCGTGGTGGCGAGCGCCGCCACCGCGGCGATGGTGGCAGGCTGCTTCGAGCGCGTCGTCCAAGACGCCATGGTTCCTCCTGAGGTGTGGGTTGATGCACTGCCTCAGAGCATGGCGAGTCGGGGAGGGCACGCACATCTGCCGATCGGCAGATATCTCGGATCAGCGAGGCGCGGGGAACAGGCAGGTGACCCGCCAGCCGTCGTCGTGGGGACGGGCGTCCAGCGCGCCGCCCAGGGCGCTGACCCGGGCGGCGAGGCCCGCCAAACCGGTGCCGCCGGCCTGCCGGGTGGTGGGGGCCGCGCCACCCCCGTCGTCCACGATGGTGACCTCGACTGCTCCGTCGTCGGTCCTCCGGGCGACGACGTCCACCCGGCCCGCGCGCGCGGCGTGCCGGCGGACGTTGGTCAGCGCCTCCAGGACTACCCGGTACGCCGTGTCCTGGATCTCCCGAGAGACGGCGTCGAGCAGGCCAGGCGGCAGGGACAGCCGCACCTCGGCCGGGGACGTCGCGGAGAACCGGTCGACCAACTCGACCAGGTCCGCCGGCCCGTGCTGCCGGGTAGACGGCGGCTCACCGCGTTCCTCTTCCGCGGCGCGCAGCGCGGCGATGGTCTGGTCCGTGGAACCCAGGGCCCGCTGTCCCGCCTGCTCGATCCGGGCGAGGATCTCTCGGTACTCCGTCGGCGCCAGGTCCTCGAACTGTGCGGCCTGCGACTCCACGACGATGCCGGTCACCTCGTGCGCGACGAAGTCGTGCAGGTTGGCGGCGACCTCGAGCCGCTGCTGCCGTCTGGCCTGCTGGACGGCACGGACCCGACGGTTCTCCAGCGCACGCAGATACAGGCCCACACCCGCGGCGCAGGCGGCCGGTAAGACGGCCACCGCCACCACGAACACCGACTCACGCAGCCCGGAGGACGGTTCGTGGAGAGTGAAGCGCAGCGGGAGCAGGATCGCGGCTGCGCCGGTGAGCGCGCCGATGGCCGCCACCCGCGGGGTCGGCACCCACCGGATCACCCGCACCAAGAGCACGAGCAGCGCGGCCAGCTCGAACGGTAACCACACCAGCGCGTGCCCCGGCTGGCCGAAGTAAGCGAGGTTCAGCGCCAGCGAGAGGGCGGCGGTGCAGCCGGCGGCGACGCTGAGCGTGACCCGGCCGATCGGCCACGCCAGGATCGCGACGGCGAGGACCAACGCGGCCGTTATCGCCAGCGGATAGGTACTGGGGGGTGTCATGACGGCAGGCACCAGCATCAACGCAGCTGCCATCGCACTCACGCGCCGACGGCCGCCACGGATGGTGGTTTCGTAGGTCATGGAAGCGAGGCTACGCACAGTTTCCGGACCGTGAGCGGTGAGCACACGTATGGATTCCGCGCATCCGCCGAACGGCAGATCCGTGGCCGCGGGCCTCGCTCAGCCTGGTGTCCGGCCAGTGGCGTACCCGAGCTCCCAGGCGCGAACGGCTACCCCCACCCGGTTGCGCACCCCCATTTTCCGCTGGATGCTCGCCACGTGGGTCTTGACCGTACCGGCCGAGATGAACAACTCGGCCGCGATGTCGGAGTTCGTCAGTCCCTCGGCCACCTTGCCGGCGATCTCGATCTCCCGCTCGGTCAGGGCCGAGTCCCGATACTTGCGCCTGGTCGTCGCGGCGCCGGTGACGTGTTGCAACAGCCGTACGGTGACGGATGGGCTGATCAGACTGTCGCCCGTCATCGCCGCTCGTACCGCCTCCATGAGCAACGTCGGCCCCGAGCGCTTGAGAACGAACCCGGACGCCCCGAAGCGCAGCGCCGGGTAGACGTACTCGTCCAGGTCGAACGTGGTGATGACGACCACCCGGATCGGATCGCGCACCTCTGGTCCGGCGAGCTGGCGGGTCACCGCCAAGCCATCCATCCGCGGCATCCGGATGTCCACCAGGGCCACGTCTGGCTTCAGCGTGCGAGCCAACTCCACGGCGTCGACGCCATTGTCCGCCTCCCCGACGACCTGCATGTCGGTCTGGCTCTCCACGATGCGCCGAATGCCCCGTCGGACCATCTCCTGGTCGTCGGCGATCAGTATGCGGATAGTCACAGCAGGAGATTCTGCCGTATGACGTCGGCGCGCCTCGGCTGCTTCGGGGCCGCAAGGAGCCGGCCCCTATTCGCGCGGGCTAGGGGTGTCGGGTGCCGGTAACGGCGCCGTTGGGCATGAGCATTCCGGCTTTGGCTGATCCGGTCAGGGTGTCGCCGGCAACGGTGACATCGAAGTCGAGGTGGACGGAGACCGGCCGGGTCACGTCCGCGCCCCAGGTTGCTCGCAGCGTTCCGCCCTCGCCGGGTTTGATCGTGACGTTCGACAGGGCGACTGTCTCCGCGTTGGCGGTGCTCGTGCCGTGGACCCGGCCGTCGGTTTCGGCGAACTCGAAGACGATAGAGATCGGTCCGAGCGGGCTGGCGAGTGTGGCGTGCCAGGTTCCAGTGAGGGCGTTCAAGGCGTTTCCTTCCGGCATGGTGTTTCCTTCCGAGTGTGCGGCAGGGGTCAACGTGTCGCCCGGATGAGGACGACGATCGCGCCGCTGGCCAGAACGGAGATGCCAGCGATCACGAACATCAGCACGTATCCGGACAGGCTGATCAGTCCGGCGGCAACGGCAGGGCCGATGGCGATGGCGATCAGGGTGGCGACATTGATGAGGCTGAGGTCGCGCGCCCGGCGTTCTTGGTCGGGCAGGAGCTGGATGACCATCGCCATGCTGACGGCCTCATAGGCGCCGAACCCGATTCCGGTCAGTGCCGCCAGCACGAGTACGCCGTTCCAGCTACCGGTGAAGGCGCCCAGGAAGGCACCGCCGGCGAAAATGATGGTGGCGCCGACGATGTAGACCTTGTGGCGGTGGGTCCGGTCGGCGAGTGTCCCGGCGGTCAGGGCGGCGATGATGACACACGGGGTATAGATCGCGGTGAGGATGAGGACGCCTTCATCGGTCGAGCTGTTCGGGTGCAGCCGTTCGTATCGGATGACGTCCTGCAGGTAGTAGAACAGGTACGACAACGCGGCGTTCTGCCCGAGTGCGAACAGGAACCGGTGGATCCAGGCGAGCGAGAAGTCGCGGCTCTGGGGCAGGGCGCGCAGCAGGCGGGGTGCCGTGGACTTCGGGCGTGCGGATGGCTGGGTGCGATCCGGGCGTGCGGATGGCTGGGTGCGATCACCGCGGAGCGTGAGCAGGAAGAGCAGGTGCGATGTCGCGATGATGGCGGCCAGAATCGGGTAGGTGAGCCGGGCTGAGCCGGTGAACGCCTGGACTGCGGTTCCTAGGACGGGGGCGACGGCCCACGAGATCCCGAGGCAGGCCGAGGCCACCCCGCGCCGGTCGACGGGGACCAGGTCGGGGATGGTCGCTGTCAACGGGGCCATGAGCATGTTCGCGCCCAGTTGCAGCATGCTCCACCACAGCACCAGCTCGGCAAGAGATCCGGCGTTCCCGGCGGTCAGCGAGGCGGGGAGGATCACTGCCAGCCCGGCGATGATCCAGGGACGACGGCGGCCGAGGCGGCTGCGGGTGGCGTCGCTCAGCCGCCCGATGAGCGGGTTGCCGACGATGCCGACCACACCACCGATGCCGGTGACCATGGCCAGGGCGAAGATGCGCTGCTGCGGCGCAAGTTCGGCCACCTGGGAGGGGATGGTGGACAGGACCGGGCCGAGGATCATCGCCCACAGGCTTGTGCTCGCCATGGTGAGCGCGGGGTAGTAGGAGGCGCTCAGCCGGGCGGGTGTGGGCGCGCTGGTACGAGCGCCGGACGCGGTCATGGATTCCCCTGCCTTTATATTGGCCAGGTGGCCAATATAAGCCGCCGGATGTGAGCCGTGTCAATGGTCAGCGTCGAAGATCCTGGCGGCTAGGTGAGCGGCGACCGGGGTTCAGTCGTCTAGTTCGGGCACCGCGGCGCCGAAGGCGCGCAGTGTCATGTCGATGATGTCGCGCTGGCGCTGTGGGTCCTGGCGTTCTGGATAGAGGGCAGTCTGCACGCCGAGGCCGTCGATCATGGCGACGAATGCCTCGGCGACCCGGCTGGCGTCGTGTGTGGTGTCCAGTTCGCCGCGGACCTGGGCGTCGCGGACCAGGACCTCTAGTGCACGCTGCCATTCCGCGTAGGTGTGCCAGCGCTCGTCTGCGACGGCCGGGTTGCCGAGTGCGTACCCCCAAAGGGCGAGCTCGATCTGTTCGCCGGTGCGGCCGGCGTCGTCGGCGGGGAGTGCGGCCAGCAGGGCCTGGCGCAGTGCTGCCGCTCCGTTGAGGCCGGTGAGCTCGGCCTGAATGCGTTCGGCCAGCAGGTTGTAGGAGCGCTGTAGGGCGGCGCGCAGAATCTCGTCCTTGCTGTCGAAGTAGTGCGCGATGATGCCGTGCGACACGCCGGCCTCGCGGGCGATCTCGCGAGTGGTTGTGCCGGGCAGGCCGGCATTCGCGACGACGCGCAGGCAGGCGTCGACGAGTTCGAGTCTGCGGGCGGCGTGGTCGACGATCTTCGGCATGGTCAACGAGGGTACCGGTGTGAGTTGACCGCGGCTGCCCAGTGGTTTATTTTGGCCAAATGGCCAATAAAAGGCGGGTGGTGTCATGCGCATCAGCGTGAGTTTCAGCGGGTTCGCCCCGATCAACACGTCGCTGCAGGTTGCCGAGCAGGCGGAACAGGCCGGGCTGGACGGCCTCTGGTACTGCGAGCACGTCGGATTCCGCGACGCGATCGTGCCCGCCGCGGTGATGATCAACAAGTTTCCGGGGCTCGACGTCGGCGTCGTCGGCCCTGCACCGGTCAGCCGGCACCCCGCCGTGCTGGCGATGGAGCTGGCCGGGCTGTCCGAACTGGGGCCGGGCCGGGTCCGCGCCCAGCTGGGTCTCGGTGATGCCCGCCTGGTCTCCCGGATCGGAGGCGAGACCGGCTCGCTGGCGCACGTGCGCGAATATGTCGGCGCGACCCGCGGCGCCCTCGCGGGAGAGGCACTCACCGGCACATTTGCCCGCCATGTCTTCGACGGGTATCAGACGATGCCGCAAGCGGTTCCGCCGGCGCTGGACGTGATGGCGATCCGCCCGCGCATGTTGGAGCTATCCGCCGAGATCGCTGACGGTGTATCGCTGTCGACCGGCGCTTCGATGGAGTACCTCGCCGCTTCTGTGGAACGCGTCGAACGGGTACTGACGGCCAACGGGCGGGCGCGCGAGTCATTCCGAGTGACCGCCCAGGCATTCGGCGCCATCACCTCAACGGCTGCCGAGGCCGCCGACCGGCTCCGGCCAACCCTGGGGATCTTCTCGCCGCAGGTGCTCGACATCATCGCGCCCGGCTGCGACCCCGCCACCGACGTGGCCCGGATGGCGGTGGCCTGCACCCCCGACGACGTGGCCGCACGCATCAGCGAATACCGCCAGGCAGGCGTGGACGAGATCGCCATCGACCTCGCCGCCGCCCCGGACGAAGCGCCCACAGCCCTGGCCGCACTCGCGGCCGCCCGCGCCGGCTGACCCCCGGGATGAGCGGAGACCGAAGGCACTCGCGCAGAGAACGAAGGGACAGGCATGACCGACATGACCGCTGATCTTGAGGCCATCAAAGCGCTACACGAAGGCTGGGTGCGAGCCAACAGCGACGCCGATGACGAATGGCTGCGCGAAAACGTCCATCCCGGCCTGGTGATGTGGAACACCGTCGGGTCGAACTTTTTCGGCCGGGATGCCCTGATCGAGCTGTGGAAGACGCTTCGGCAGATCGTGGCCGACGCCGGTCGCGGTCCCGGGCTGTCCGAAGCGTGGGACGAGGGCTACATCATCGAGGGCGACCTCGCCGTGGTCCACTGCATGAGCCGGCTGGCGGTCGATTTCGGCTCTGACGCGGGTGCCGAAGCCGGTGGTGCGCTTGACCAGGTTTATCGCTGCACCGAGGTCTACCGCCGCGAAAACGGGCGCTGGCTGATGGTGCACTACCACGGCTCGCCCCATACGCCGGGCCTGCTCGGAGGGTCCTGATATGACATTCGTGCCTGTCGAGTGTGCCGGTGCCAGCGGCGTGGTCGCAGGCTGGGAACGGTCAGCCATGCCGGACGCGCACGTTGTCGTCACCCTGGTGCACGGCATCAACGGCATCGCCGATGAGTGGCGAGGTTTCGCCGGCGTGCTGCCAGACACCTTCCGCGTCATCGCCGTCGACCTGCCTGGCCACGGTGGATCGCAGCTTGGCGGCGAGTTCGACCTGGACGGCTGCGTGGACGCCGTCGTCCGGATGCTGCGTGCCCGCGGCGTCAGCCGCACACACGTGCTGGGGTCGTCGTTTGGTGGCGGTGTGGCGCTTGCCCTTGCGGCGAAACATCCCGAGCTCGTGCGGACTGTCGCGACGGTTGGGACCGGACCGGGGGCGGAGCGGGACATGTTCGCTTTGATGGCCGCTGCCGTTCGGGAACGTGGACCGGCGGAGTTCTTCGCCGAGACGATCCGGACCTACTCGTACCCGCCGGGAACACCGGACCAGGTGATCGCCGCCGCCGCCGGGCGAGCATCCCAGCGTGACGTCGACGAGGCGGTGGCGATTCTGGAGGCAGGGTTCTGTACGCCGCTGACGCCGATCGCGGGTTTGGTGAGTGTGCCGCGGCTGATCATCGGGGGAGCGGCCGATCGGACCAATGGTCCCGACCGGGTCCGGGCGCTGGCCGCGGCCTGTTCCACCGAGGCACATATCGTGCCCGGCCTCGGGCACCTGCCGCACGTCGACCGATCCGAACGGCTGGCCGCGTTGCTGCGGGCCTACTGGGCGCTGCCGGTTGATCCGACGCGTGTCACCCGGGACCTCGCCGCGCTGGAAGCCCGCACCCGAGACGCCGGCGGCGTGCAGCGCCTGTGCTGGACCCCGACGTGGCAATCGGGGCGCGAGCTGTTCGGCCAGCTGGTGTCCGACATCCCCGGTGTCACTCTCGCGCAGGATGCGGCCGGCAACCTGCATGCCACACTCGCCGGCCGATCTGAGCGCACACTCGTCCTCGGAAGTCACCTGGATTCGGTCCCCGACGGTGGCAACCTGGACGGCGCCTACGGTGTCATGTCCGCACTCGAAATCCTGCGGACCCTGGCCGCGGAGCCGGATCCGCCCGCTCTCACGATTCGGGTGACCGACTGGGCCGACGAAGAAGGTGCCCGTTTTGGGCGCAGCCTGTTTGGTTCGGGGATCGCCGCAGGATCCCTTGACGTAGAGGCGTTTGCCCAGCTCAGCGACCGAGACGGGAACACGCCCGCCGACGTGCTCCCCGCATACGGCGTCGAACTGGAGCGGCTGAGCGAGGCACGAGCGACGATGCGAGACGTCGTGGCCTACCTTGAGCTGCACATCGAGCAGGGGCCGCGGTTGGAAGCCTCCGGCAAGTCATTGGCAGCCGTCACCGGGTCGCTGGGTGTCGAGCGGCACCGGGTGACTCTGCGCGGCACCCCGTCACATGCGGGCGGCACACCGATGGACGTGCGTCGCGACCCGGTCACCGCCGCCGCGCGGTTCCTCGTGTGGGCACGCGACCTGGCTCTGGAAACCGGTGGGCTGGTGACCTGCGGGGCGATCGACGCGTCCCCGGGTACTCCCACCGCGGTGGCGGACACGGCTGTGTTCACCCTCGACGTCCGGCACGAGGACGCGCGGCGGCTGGCCGATCTGTGGCAGCGGCTGAGCGCCACCCTCGATGACATCTGCGCAGCCGAGGGGGTCGTGGTGGAGTTGGAACAGTTATGGCGCACTGACCCGGTGCACTTCGATCCGAAGCTCGTCGACGCCGCGGCCGGAGTCGTCGGTGTGCTCTGCGACAGTTCGCCACGGCTGGTCAGCGGCCCGCTTCACGACGCGTGTGAGATGGCCCGGTCCGGTGTGCCAACGGCGATGCTGTTCGTGGCGAGCCTCGGCGGGGTCAGTCACTCGGCGCAGGAACGCACCGACATCATCCATCTTCATGAAGGAGTGCGCGCACTGGCCGCGCTGACCACCGCCGTCGTCGCACAAGGCGAACCGTCATGATCACTGAACCCACGGCTGAGAGCGCACTGCGGCACGAGGCCGAGATGATGACGGCGAGGCTCGTGCAGTGGCGGCGCGACCTGCATCGGCGCCCCGAACTGGGGCTGCACCTACCGCTGACGCAGCAGTACGTCCTCGACGCGCTCGCCGGCCTCCCCTTGACCATCAGCACCGGGCAGCAGCAGAGTTCGGTTCTGGCTCGGCTCGATGGCACCGGTAGCGGACCGACGATCCTGCTCCGGGCCGACATGGACGCTCTGCCCGTCGACGAACCCGCCGGAGTGCCGTTCCGCTCGCGGCACCCGGGTGTCATGCACGCATGTGGGCACGACGCACACACCGCGATGCTGCTGGGCGCGGTGCACCTGCTGGCCCGACGTCGCGACCGGTTCGCCGGGACCGTACTGTTCGCCTTTCAGCCGGGAGAGGAAGGCCACGGCGGAGCACGAATACTGCTGGACGAAGGCGCCGTCGACGGCGTCGACGAAGCCTACGCATTGCATATAGCGCCACCCTTGCCAACGGGGCTGCTGGCGACGCGGGCTGGCACGATCATGGCTTCAAGTGATCCGTTTGAAGTCGTCGTGTCCGGCAAGGGTGGTCACGGCTCCGCCGCGACCCGGGGTGGAGCCGTGACAGCGGCCGCAGCGGTGACGACGGCCATTGCGGACCTGGGGCAGACGATGGTGAAGGCGGCCGAACCTGGCATCGTGTCGGTGGGTGTACTCCGGGCCGGTGCGGCTCCCAACGTGCAGCCGACCCGGGCGTCGCTGAGCGGCACCCTGCGTGCCTACACCGACGGCGCACGACGTGATGCGCGCGAGCGGCTGCGACACCTCGTCGAACGGGTGTGCGCGGAGCACGGCGTGGCAGGCAGCGTCGCCTGGCCAGGGCCGAACGCTCCAGCGACCGTCAACGCCGAGGCCGCCTACACTCGCGCGTGCGCCGCTGCCCAGCACGTGGCCGGAGAGCATGCGGTGCTGACATTGCAGGAGCCGGTCGCCGCGGCCGAAGACTTCGGACTGATCGCCGAACACGTGCCGGCCGCCATGGTCTTCGTCGGTGCGGGCGCCGCCGACGCGGGTGACGTTCACGCGCCGACCCTGCGGATAGACGAGAAGTGCCTGCCGATCGGCGCCGCCCTGTACGCCGCGATCGTGGAGGAACGAGACGGACCGGAGCGCCCATGACCTACTCGATCGTCGCCCGCAACGAGACCACTGGTGAACTTGGGGTGGCCGTGGCTTCGCACGCTTTCGCGATCGGACGCGACGTCGTCTTCGCCCGCCCCGGCGTCGGCGCGGTGGCCACTCAGGGCGTGCCCGATCCGGGGCACGGCGAGCGACTGCTCGACCTGTTGGCCGCCGGAGCTTCCGCGGACGAGGCGCTGGCGGCGGTCACTGCCGCCGACGGCGCCCAGCAGTTGCGGCAGACCGCCGTGGTCGGCGTGCGCGCATCGCCGGCCGTGCACCGCGGTGCGCTGTGTATTCCTCACGCGGGACACACGGTCGGCGGTGGCTTCGTCTGCCAGGGAAATCTGCTCGCCGTGGACCGTACGTGGGAGAAGATGGCCGCTGCCTATCGCAACACCTCAGGGGAGTGGGAAGACCGGCTGCTGGCAGCGTTGGAGGCCGGTTTGAGCGCGGGCGGCGACCTGCGTGGCCAGCAGGCCGCGGCCATCCTCGTCGTCGGGCCCGAGCCCGGGTCACGCCCGCGGACCAGCCTGCGCATCGACGACCATGCGCAGCCCCTGGCCCAGTTGCGGCGCCTGCTCGATCTTGACCGGGCCGACCGGCGGCTGCGGGCGGCGATCAGCGTGGTGACCGGCGGCCCCGGAGATCGACGCCGGGCCATCCAGTCGCTGCGGGAAGTACAGCGGGTCTTCGGCCCGGCCAACCGCGAACCGGACTTCTGGGCCGCGATGATTGCTGAGATCGCCGGCGGCGCGGACACCTGCCCCGACGACGATCGCTGGCAGGAGCTCCGTCGTCGCCTGCACAAACTCATGTCACCGAGCACATCTGAACTGTCCGAGGAAGAGAAGCCATGATTCAGATCTCGAACCCCAGTGATGTCGCCCCTTTGACGGACGTGATCGTCGGCCCCTCCAAGCGATTCGGGTGGTGGGACTTGATCTGGGGATCCCTGCGCTACCCGGACCTGGCCAGCCTGCGATACGCGTCGAACAACCGCGTACGTGTCCCCAAGCATGATCTCGCCCAACGCCAGCACTCCGCCTTCGTCAAGGTGCTCCGGGACGCCGGAGCCACTGCGCGCACGTTGGAAGACCTGTCCGACGTGTCGATCCAGCTCTACCCACGCGACCTCGCTTTCGCCGTCGACGATGTACTTTTCCTGGCCCGCTCGCGCGACCCGATCCGGCGCAAGGAACAGCGCGCACTCGACCCGCTGCTTCCCAAGATGTCGCGGGTGGAGCGCCTGGACGGCGGGCTCATCGAAGGCGGCGACGTCATCGTCACCAACAGCGACGTTCTGGTTGGGCTCAGCGAGGCCACCAACCTCGCCGGCGTCACCGCACTGCGCGAGGCGTTCGCCCGGACCGGGATCACACGTGAGGTTGTGCCGATCGAGTTCTCCGGGCGTGGGGTTGTGCACCTAGACACGAAGTTCACGATGGTTGGGCCGCAGCTCGGGTTCGTCCATTCCGCGGCCCTGACACCCTGCGCGCGCCGGCAACTGGCCGACCGGTTCGAGCTGATCGAGGCGACCGGCGACGAGGCGCGCAGCCTCATGGTCAACACGGTCGCGCTCGCACCGGACCGGATCGTGATCGACCAGCGTGCGCACCGACTGGCCGACGTGCTGCGCGGGAACGGCATTGAGCCGGTGGCGCTGGACTTCTCCGAGGTGACGAAGTTCCCCGGCGGATTCCGGTGTGCAACGTTGCCATTGTCCCGGAGCCGAAGCTAGTGTCGTGCACCGGAAATCCGTGCGCCTGAATTTGGCGCCCAGGCGACGCTGGGGCTGTGAGAACGAACCGGGTGTCGAGTGGCGTCTTGCGCTGGACGTTGGATGTTGAGGGTGGCTGGGCTGGGGGGAGGAGCTGTCGCTGGTTCTCGAGGTTCGGTAGCTGGCAGGCTCTCGCATACCTCAAGAGCGAGGCGGGTCCCCCGCTGCCGGAGGCGTCTCAGGGGCACGGGCCTTAGCGCGCCTCCTTCCTCGGCCTTGCCAGTCAAGCGCCCGGCCCCGCCTACTACCCGACGCCCCACCCCGGCGAACCGGACACGCTGAGCGAGGCCCGGCATGGTCGATCTGCACCACCTGCTCGTAGGACAAGGATCCGATGTGGGTGCCCGGGTTGGTGGCTACGTGTGGTCATGGCACTGTCGGTCCTGACTGGGCAGATCGGGCTAGAGTGAGGCCTGGCGTTGGTAGGAGGCGGACGTGCGTGAGACGTTGGCTGCGGCCTGGGAAGCCCATCGCCGACGTGACTGGCAGGCTGCTCGCAGCGGCTTCATTGAGGCGGCGACTGTTGAGCCGCTGTCGGCTGACGGCACATTCGCGCTCGCCGACGCGGCTTGGTGGCTTGGCCTGGTCGAGGAATCGCTGGCGGTGGGGGAGCAGGCGTACCGTCGCTACCTCGACGGGGATCGGCCCGAGCGGGCCGCGATGGCGGCCATTCATATCGCCGTTGACTTGCTGCTGCGCGGCGACGGCGTGCTCGGGGCCGGATGGATCCGCCGGGCTCAGCGGCTACTGGAGGATCAGCCTGAGGCGCCAGAGCGCGGTTACCTCCTCTACCTGACAGAAGTTGAGGCAGGCCTGGGTGGGCCGGAGTGTGACCAGGTTGCGGCTGCAGCTGTCCGTGTCGGTGCGTTAGGCCGGGAGTGCGCCGATCCGAACCTCGTGGCCTTGGGCATCCTCGGTGAGGGGCGGGCTCTTTTGAAGCAGGGCCGGACGGTGGAAGGATTCGCGCTGCTAGACGAGGCGATGGTAGCGGTGCTTACCGAGGAGTTGAGCCCTGAGTGGGCCGGCAACATCTACTGTCACCTGATGGCTGCGTGCCACGAACTCGGGGACGTCCGGCGCGCCGCGGCGTGGACCCGAGCGACGACGGAGTGGCTCACCACATTGCCCGCGGCGGTGTTGTTCACGGGGATCTGCCGGGTGCACCGGTCTCAGGTGTTGCAGGCGACCGGGGGATGGGACGAGGCCGAGGAGGAAGCGGCCCGGGTCTGCGAGGATCTCGAACACATCCACGTCGCGAGTGCTGCCGAGGCGCACTACCAGGTCGGCGAGCTGCGCCGGCTTCGTGGCGCCTTTGATCAGGCCGAGGACGCCTACGAGCAGGCGCGCGCCCGCGGGCGTGACCCGCAACCCGGCTTGGCGTTGCTGCACCTCGACCGGGGGCGGCAGGGGCTGGCAGCGTCGGCGATCGCGAGCTCGCTAGCAGGCAACGACGACCAGCTGGGGCGGTTGCGGCTGCGTGCCGCTCAGGTCGAGATCGCGCTCCGCGGAGAGGACGTCGAGCTGGCCGAAGAGGCGGCTGAGGAGGTCGCGGCTATCGCCGAGCGGTTTGGTTGCGACGGATTCGTCGCGACGTCGCAGGCCGTCCGCGCCGCCTGCTTGCTCGCGCGGGAACGGCCGGAACCGGCGTTGGCTCTCTTGCGAGCTGCGTGCTGGACATGGCGCGAGCTGGGGTTGTCCTACGACGCCGCCCGAGCAGGGGTACTGCTGGCTCGAGCGTATGCCGCGGTGGGGACCGGGACGGCGCGGCGCGGGAGCTCGAGGCGGCTGGCCGGGTGTTCGAGCGATTGGGTGCGGTCAGCGACACCAGGGTCGTCGCGAGTCTGCTGGGCGAAACTCGCAGTGCTGGCGGGCTCACAGCTCGAGAGATCGAGGTGCTCGCCAAGGTCGCGGCCGGGAGCACGAATCGTCAGATCGCCGAACGATTGGTCATCAGCGAGCGGACTGTGGAGCGTCACCTGTCGAACATCTTCGTGAAACTGGACTGCGGCTCGCGTACCGCCGCTGCCGCGTACGCCCACGAACATGGCCTAGCACCCCGGGCCGGGTAGTAGCGAATTCCTCCCCATCGGTCTGATCTCCCTGGAGCGCCGATGGCCGCAGACCTGCCAGGGCGACGGTGGATGTGGGTGGTTTCACTCACATACGCGTTTGGCGGTTGGGTGGGATGCCCGACGACGGCCGGACGTGCGTCCTCGTAGCGTCGATTCATCCAGAGCGAGGGGAGAATCACATGACGAACGACCTGCGCGAACGCGTCCGGGGAGAGGTCATCGAACCGGACGACGACCGCTTCGACGGCGCTCGCAAGCTCTACAACGGAATGATCGACAAGCGTCCGCGTGCCATCGTGCGGTGTACGAGTGTCGCTGACGTGATGGACGCGGTGAACTACGGCCGTGGCCTCGGCCTACCGATCGCGGTGCGCGGTGGCGGCCACAACGGCGCGGGATTCGCTAGCTGCGATGACGGGTTGGTGATCGACTTGTCACCGATGAAGGGGATCCGCGTCGAGCCGGACGCGCGCACCGCGTGGGTCGAGCCAGGCTGCACTCAGGGGGACGTCGACCACGTCACCCACGCTTTCGGGCTCGCCCTCCCCGCCGGCATCGTGTCCACGACCGGTGTCGCCGGGCTCACGCTCGGCGGCGGGCACGGCTACCTGACGCGGCAACACGGGCTGACCATCGACAATCTGCTCGAAGCCGACATCGTCTTGGCTGACGGACGGTACGTCACCGCCAGCGAGAACGAGCATGCGGACCTGTTCTGGGCGTTGCGCGGGGGTGGCGGCAACTTCGGCGTGGTGACTGGTTTCCGGTATCGGTTGCATCCGGTCACGACGGTATATGGCGGGCCCATCTTCTACGACATCTCCGACGCCCGTGAGGTGATGCGCTGGTACCGGGAGTTCCTGCCCAAGGCGCCCGGGCGTTTCTCCCCGTTCCTCGGGCTGAAGAAGGTGCCGTCGGTGGACGCGTTCCCGAGGGAGCTGTGGGGCCGCCAGATCTGCGCGCTCGTCTGCTGCTTCAACGGTCCTGCTGACGAGGCTGAGCAGGTGATGGGTCCGCTCCGGGCCGACCTGCCGGATCCGCTGCTGGATGGGTGCGCGACTATGCGCTACCCGGATTTGCAGCGCATGTTCGACCCGCTGCTTCCGTCGGGCTTGCAATGGTATTGGAAGGGCGACATCGTGCGCGAACTGCCCGACGAAGCCGTCGACCTTCACCTTGAGCATGCGGCCAAGGCGCCGAGTGAGCTCTCACTGATGCACCTCTACCCGATCGACGGTGCGGTGCACAGCGTCGGCGCGCAGGAGACCGCGTGGCAGTTTCGCGACGCCACGTGGTCGATGGTGATCGCCGGCATCGACCCTGATCCCGCGCTGGCCGGCGACCTGACCTCATGGGCGCGGAACTACTGGGAAGCCGTCCACCCCTACACGGTGGGCGGCGCGTACGTGAATTTCATGATGGACGAAGGCCAGGACCGCATCCGCGCCACCTACGGGGACAACCATGCCCGCCTCGTCGAGGTCAAGCGCACGTACGACCCGACCAACCTGTTCCACGTCAACCAGAACATCCAGACATGAGATACCGGGAGGCGGGAGCCACCGGTTTCCGCCCACAAGGAGGTCCTGGATATGAGCGCCTCGGCGACGACGAAGACCGGCTCGACCGGCGACGCACACTCAACCGGCAACACGCCAAGGAGCAACGTGCCTAGGAGCAACGTGCCTGGGAGCAGCGGCTCCGATCCCGATCGCCTCCAGGCTTTCATCGAGCGCTATAGCGCCGATCAGGCGGCGACAATGCACGCAGCGACTGTCGTGGTCGGCGACCGGCTGGGACTCTTCGCACAGCTGGCGGCGATCGGCCCCTGCTCGGCTGACGAATTGGCCACCGCCACCGGATGCCATCCCCGGCTCATACGGGAGTGGCTTTCGGCGCAGGTCGCCAGCGCATACTGCGAATACGACGCGCAGAGCGACACCTTCTGGCTCACACCCGAGCAGGCTACCTGCCTCGCCGACGCCACGAGCCCGACCTATCTTCCCGGCGGGGCGATCGCTGCCAACGCCAACCACCAGGACGTCGACCGAGTGGTGCGGGCGTTCAGCGGGAATGGCGGTATCGACTGGCAGGAACACCACCCGCACCTCTTCCTCGGGACCGAACGGTTCTTCGGGCCCGTATACCGGGGCAATCTCCTCCAGCACTGGATCCCAGCGCTCGAGGGTGTGCACAACAAGCTCGTTACGGGGGGTCGGGTCGCGGATCTTGGATGCGGCGACGGGGTTGCGCTGATCCTGATGGCGCAGGCCTACCCGGCGTCGACCTTTGCCGGCTTCGACTCCCACGCCGGCTCGATCGAGGCGGCTCGGGAGGCCGCCGCCAAAGCGGGCGTCAGCGACAAGGTCACGTTCGAGGTCGGCGATGCGTCGGGTTTCGACGGTGCGGATTATGACCTGATCTGCGTGTTCAACGCCCTGCATGAGTGGGGTGACCCGCTCGGCGCGGCCCGCCGGATCCGCGGTGCGCTGGCAGCCGACGGGACGTGGATGTTCACCGAGCCACGCACCGACGAGGAACTCACGGAGAGTGTACGTGCGCGGACGTTCTTCTCGGTGTCCACATTCGTGTGCACGCCGAGCGCCTTATCTCAGGGGGCCGACGATGCGCTCGGAGCTCAGGCCGGTGAGCCGCGCCTGCGGCAGGTCACCGAACAAGCCGGCTTTACCCGGTTCCGCCGCGCTACACAGACCCCGTCCTTCATGGTGCTTGAGGCCCGTCCGTAACGTGCGAGACCAAGAGTGTTGGCGATCTCGGTCGTGTACTGTCCGTACGAGCCGCCCGGTGCACATGTGTGGGAGTTGCGTGACGATGTCACGTCGTATGGCGCCTGGTGTGCCGTTCTGCCCCATCCTGCCGTCCACTTGGATTATTCAGTGGAGAGATCCAGCATCTTCAGGAACGCGGTGGCTGCTGGAGTGCGGCCGATTCCAGCCCAGATGAGGTATTCGACTCGTGTGGGTGCGTCGGTGACTTCGATTGTGGTCACGCCGGTGAGTTGGGGCACGTATGCCGAGGGGAGCATGGCGATTCCAGGCCCTGTCTGACGAGTCGAGCCATCATGAAGTCTACGGTGGTCACCTCGAATGCGAGTTCGCGGACGTTGACGCCGCTGCTCCGGATACCTTCGAAGCCGCCATGTCGCTCAATACCATGGGCTACAACATCTCGATCGCACTCGGCGCGCTCCTTGGCGGCCTGTTCGCCAACAACGTCGGAATCACGGCCGCGGTGTGGTTCGGCGTCGCGTTGACCGCGATGGCACTGCTGTGCGCGGCTAGGTCGCACCGCGATGCCCCGACGGGGTCTCTGCAAGAGATGAATTGGTGACCAATCCGTGAGGCCGGTTTCCCGGCTATCCGTCACCACGTGCGAGGAAACTGTGAGCACAAGCCACCACAACATTCACTATGGGCATGAGGAGAGCGAAGATGGGACCGTTCGCAGCCGAGGCTCGGGCGATGTCGAATGTCGCGACGGCGCTGTTGAGGTCGCTCGGCCCGGTGCAGAAAGCTGCCGCTATCGCCCCTGTCGGCTCCGCTGACTACCACTCCTGGAGCTATCTGCCCGGTACGAGACCCGGCGTAATGCTGGGTGAAATGATCGACTATCAACAGAGTCTGGCCATGGAGCTGCTGGATGCGGGTTGTAGTCCGATCGGTGCTCGAACTGCGTGCGGGATCATCGAGCTGGACGCGATCCTACGAGGCGAGCGAAGGCGCGGACAATATTGGATCCGAGTCTTTGGTGCGCCTGGCGACGGGCGTCCGTGGGCCTGGCGGATCAATGGGCATCATCTGGCCCTACACCTGACCATCGTTGATGACGACGTTGCGGTGCCGCCCAACTTCTTCGGAGCCGAGCCGGCCACCGTTGCGCATGGTCCGCACCAGGGCCTGCGTACCCCCGTAGGAGAGGAGGAAAATGCCAGGGCTCTGCTGGCGAGTTTTGACGACGATCAGCGGCAGGTGGCCATCGCCACCCAGGTAGCGCCCTCGGACATTCTTACTCGCGCGGATCCAGTTGCGGATCCAGGTGTCCTTGCGGAAGGGCTGACGTACGCCCAGATGTATGGTGAGCAACGACGACTCGTAGAGGCGTTGATTCGGCTCTACATCGACCGAGCACCGCACCGCGTTGCGGGATCGTATTGGCGCGAGCTGGTCGCCGCCGGGATGGATGCCGTTGCTTTCCGATGGGCCGGATCCGACGAGCGCGGCGCGGGTCACTATTACGCTGTGAACGGGCCGACGTTTCTCATCGAATACGACAACACCCAGGACAACGCCAACCATATCCACTCGGTATGGCGAGACCTCAGGCGTGATTGGGGCGAAGACCTATTGGCCGCTCACTACGCCAACCATCATCACCCAGACGGTGACCCGGGTTGACCAGTGCGCTGAATGTCTAGGACGTCGAAGCGGTCGGTGCAGGGATCCATGAGCCGGCGCCGATGGGGGATGGGGTGGGGCGGCTCTCCGCCCGGTCCGGATGAACCGGCTGGAGGCAGCACTTCGGGCGCGCGGCTGTTGGAGCCATAGGGCACCACCCACTGGCCGCTGACTGGTGGTAACAGGTTGGGAGGAGGGACTTTGCCACGACTTTCCCATCGCCCGCCCTGTGTGGGCGGCTGGAGACCGGGGGTGCGCACATGACCCCCCATGTGGGGGATGGGGCACGGCAGGGCGCGCACGGAGACTGAACGCGAGCAGATGCGTTGACCACCCTGGAGGGCCGAGTCATGTCCACCGTTCGCAACCGTGCCGGGCAGGTTCCGGAAGTATCACCCGATGCCGTGGCCGGCCTGGCAAGGCAGGTGCGGGGTGCAGTACTCGAACCGCACGAAGAGGAGTACCAGGCGCATTCCGCGCCGTACAACCTCGTCGCCGCGCACCGGCCGGACCTGATCGTCGTACCCTCAGGCGCCGACGACATCCAGAAGGCCGTCGGATTCGCCGCCACCTACGGCCTGCCCGTCGGCGTGCAGGCTACCGGGCACGGCCCGGCCGCGTCGTCAAGCGGTGGACTGCTCGTCAGTACCCGGAAGATGAACGCGGTCACCATCGACCCGCTCGCCCGGACCGCGTGGACCGAGGCCGGTGCGCAGTGGCACCAGGTCATCGCGGCCGCCGCACCGCACGGGCTGGCCCCGCTCAACGGTTCCTCACCGAACGTGGGTGTGGTCGGCTACACGCTTGGCGGCGGCCTCGGTCCGATGGCCCGCACATACGGCTACGCGGCGGATCGGGTGAACCTGATCGAGGTGGTCACCGCCGACGCTCAGCGCCGGGTGGCGACGCCGGTCGACGAGCCGGACCTGTTCTGGGCGCTTCGAGGCGGCAAGGGCAACTTCGGCGTTGTGTCCGCGATGGAGTTCGGCCTCGTTCCGGTGGACCGGCTCTACGGCGGCGGATTGTTCTTCCCAGGGGAGTTCGCGGCGACGGCGCTGCACTCCTGGCGGGAGTGGACGGGGCATGTTCCAGCGGAGATGACGTCGTCGCTGGCGCTGCTGAGACTACCCGACGCACCTGGCATCCCGGAGCCGTTGCGTAATCGGCTGACGGTGCACATCCGGATCGCGTACGTAGGCACGGCCGCCGACGGTGAGCGGTTGGTGCGGCCGTTGCGAGACATGGCACCACCCATGATGGACAGCGTGGGTGACATGCCGTACACAGCGGTCGGGAACATCCACAACGACCCGGTGGATCCGATGGCGTATCACGAGGACTCCATCATGCTCCGAGAGCTGAACGGTGCGGCGGCCGAGCGCCTGCTCACCCTGGCCGGACCGGGCGCGGACACCGCCAGCGCGGTGGTGGAGGTGCGCCAGCTCGGGGGAGCGGCGGCGCGAATGCCCGACCCGCCGAACGCGGTCGGCCACCGCGACGCCGCGTTCGTCCTGGCGACTATCACACCAACGGCCGCATTCCACGACGGCCCGGCAGACGGTCCCGACGACGGTTCCGACACCGACGGTCACGGCGGTCGCCCGGAGTCGTTGCTGGATCGGATGGCCCAGTGGGGCACCGGCCTGAAGTACGTCAACTTTCTCGCCGGACCGGATGCCGCCGCCGGCGTTCGCCTGGCCTACGACACGGCTACCCACGCCCGCCTGACCAGCATCAAGTCCAGGTACGACCCGCACAACATGTTCCGGCACAACCTCAACATCCACCCAGCTGGCGGGCACGACTGACACAGCGGCCCCGGCCGCCGCCGAGATCCAAAGGCGTCGTCGCCGCCGTCGCACCCCCGAATCCGCGTAACCAAAGGAATCTCATGGTCATTGGCTCGTCTTCGCCTGCCCAGGCCGCCGGATCCGCTCCTCCCACGATCAGCGCCCGGTCGGCGGGTATTCGGCTCGCCGCCCTGTTCGGTCCCGCCATCTTCGGAGTGACGGCCGCCGGGGTGGCGCTTCCGGATGTGGCCATCGCCATGGATGCCCAGCTTTCCGCCGCGGCCTGGGTGCTGACGGCGCATGCGCTCGCGCTTGGCGCCGGAACCGCCCTGTTCGGCCGGCTGTCGGACTCCCGGGGTGTCCGATTGTCCCTGATCATCGGGTCCGTGGCGCTGGCCACCGGGGCGGTGGTGTGTGTGGTCGCGCCGAGCCTGGACGTTCTCGTCGCCGGCCGGTTCATCCTGGCGGCGGGCTCGGGCGCCATGTCCTCCAGTGCCCTCGTCCTCGCCGCCGCGGCGGAACCCGCGCACCGGCCACGAATACTGGCCATCGTCGGAGCCGGCATGGCACTGTTCTCGGCCGGTTCCGTGCTCGCGGGCGGAATGGTGACGGACTGGATCAGCTGGCGGGTGACGCTGGTTCTGCCGGCGCTCTCGCTGTTCGCGGTGCCATTCAGTCTGCGCGAGGCGGCCGCCCGGCCGGGCAGCGGTAGGCCCGTCGACTTTCCGGGTGCGGCGATGCTGACGGCCGCGGCTGCCGCGGCCCTCACGTTGATCCGGGCGTCGAGCCTCGATCTGGGCGCGGCCGCCGTGACCATGACCGCTCTGCTGCTGATCTTCGCCACGACCGGACTGGTGTTATGGACGGCGGGCCCGTCATGCTGGTCGCCGGTACGTCGCTCGGCTTCGCCGCCTTCGCCGTCACTCAAGTCGTGATGATCGCGCTGATGTCCACCCGCATTCCGGCGGCGGGGCGGGGAGGGTTCATCGGGATATTCCCGCTGCTCGCGGCCGGCCTGGCGCTGCGCGATGCCAGGGCGGCCCGATGATTCGTCGAAACCGTCCGGTTGGGAATGGGCCGGTCCGGCCATCCGTTGTCCTGGAGAACGGCGCTGCGAGCGAGGCGAGGACGGCAGGCGACGATGGCCGTGGCGAACAGATCGACGGGCGCACCGACGCGAGCCGGCCGGGCGCGCGGCCGGACCGAACTGTTGTCGCGCATCTCGGGGGCTCCCGATGCGGTGCGGATGTTCGCCGCCGCGGCCGGGCAGCTACGCACACTGGTTCCGTACGATTCCGCCGTGTGGCGGGTCACCGATCCGTTGAGCGGGATCATGACCGCACCGGTGCATTTCGAGAACATCGACGGAAAGGACTGCGCTCTCTATTGGGAGCACGAGCTGTCCGCCGAGCGTGGCAACCGGTTCCGCGACCTGGCGCAGGCTCGCGTCCCGGTGGCGGGTCTCTGGCAGACCGGCGACGGCGGCTCCCTATCCGCAAGCGCCATGTATCACGACTTCATGCGTCCACGCGGCGTCCACGACGAACTGCGGGTGGTGCTTCGGACACGTGGGCACATCCAGGGCTACGTCAGTCTGTTCCGGGAGCAGGGCCGGCCCGTGTTCACCGCCGCTGACAGCGAGTTCGTCGGGGGTCTGGTGCCGCCCCTGGCCCAGCGGTTGAGGTCGTACACGCTGCCGCTCGGGCCGGTCCCCGGGAACGACGCACGGGGGCCAGGCCTGCTGCTGTTCGACCGGTCGGGCTCGCTGCAGTCCGTCAACGACGCAGGCTGGGAATATCTCGGTGAGCTTCCCGACGGGCCGTCCACCGTGACCACGGACGGCCAGCGGGTGCCGGCTTGGATGTATATCACGATGATTCAGGCACGCGGCCGTGGTGAGCGCGGCGATCGCGGCGGCGCCCGGATCCGGTTGCGGAGCCGCTCCGGGCGGTGGCTGGTCTGCCAGGCGTCGTGCCTGCGTGGTCCGGACGACGACGTGCGCTCGCTCGCGGTCACGCTCGAGCCGGCGCCGTTGACGGAGATCATGCCGTTGGCCGCGGGTGCCTATGGGTTGTCCGAACGCGAGCTGGAGGTGACCTGGCTTCTGGCCCACGGCCGCACGACGGAGGGGATCGCGCAAAGCCTGTTTCTTTCCACGCATACGGTGCGCGATCACCTGAAGGCCATATTCGAGAAAGTCGGTGTGTCCAGCCGCAACGAGCTGGTGAGCACATTGTTTATCGCGCCGGTTCTGGGCGCCCGTACGGCAGAGTGACGACGATCCCACTCTCGCTGATGTCTTCGCCGACGAGGGGATCAAGGTGGTCGCGGCCGGGCGTCGGCCGGTCACTGACGGGCTGGACGTGGAAGCGGTCGAGGTGAAGACTGGTGCGGCCGGGAGGTCAGGCCCGTTCACGGCTCGGCGAGGACGATGCAGAGAATGTCGCAGCCGCGCCGCATCAGGTCCGGCTCGGCGATCGTCACGGTCACCGTCCCCTCTCCGGCCCGGACGAACTGCACGCGCAGTTCGGTGTGGTCGAGAACCGTGTCTTGCGCGCCGTAAGCCGTGAGGTGCTCGTCGAGATCGATGCTGACGCGGCTGAGCTCGTCTCCGCTGGCCGCGTCGTAGACCACGAGGACCCGATATCCGTCCTGCCCGTGTTCGGTACGCAGCGCGTAGGCCACGTCGTCGTAAATGTGGATGCTTCCTTGGCCCCGCCAGGTGCCGTCGGTGAGAACTGTCCAGGCCGGTGCGTCGTCGGTGACATTCCACGCCGAGTAGACGATGTCGCCGTCGTCGACGGCCAGGGGACTGTAGGCGACTAGGACGTCACCGTTGCCGCCCCGGTAGTAGGTGGCGGTGTCCTCCGTGTCGGTGAACACCATTGACACCTCACCCGTGTCGGCTGAGTAGATGGTGGTCTGGTCGTGCGGCTCGACGATGGCGAAACGCCCGTCGCCGGCGTGCCGCAGATCCATCCCCGGCTCGACCTCCATCCAGGTCTCGTTCCCATCGGCGCCGACGCGGAGCACGGCGCGCTCGTCTGACTCGCACCACGTTTCCGCCACGATGGAATGGCCCACCGCGAGGACGGCGTTCGTGGCCCCGGCGGCTTCGCAGCCGTCGGGCACGGGCACCGTCCACACCTCTTCGCCGTCGCGTAGGTCATATGCGGTGATGGTGGGCCTGTCGGCCACTGCGACGACTGTTTCGGCGACGCGGATCTCGGAAAAGCGGTCCAGGTCTGTGCGGGCGTGCCAGTTCGGCTCGCCGGTCCGCGGGTCGAGTTGAACGAGCAGGCCGTCGTCCCAGAGCACGTGGACAACGCCTCCGGTCGTCGACACTCGGGCAGTGGTGTGTCCGTCGCGGCCGTAGCTCCAATATTGGTCGCCGGTCCGCAGATCGGAGGCGACCAGGCCCGTGCCCGGTTCTCGCTGCACCGCAAGGCCGTCGACGATCCACGGATCGTCCACCAGCGTGAGTACCTGCGACGGGTTCGCCGGGGCACCGGTGCCGACTGGCTCGGGGTACGTTCCGGTCGGGCCACTGATCTGCTCACCGTAGCGGTCCGCGGCGAGGACCGCGTAGACACCGACGCCAAGAGCGACAACGGCGATGACGGCGACCCCGATCAGCCGCTTGCGCGTCCACCATCTCATATCAATCGACGACCCTACCGGAAGGTCAACTCAAGCGTGGCCATAGTCCACGCGGAGATCGACGGGTCTGCGAATCGGTATACTGTCGCGATTTGCGGAGCTTTCCGCGTGATCGTCAGAGCTAGAAGGTACGGCATATGACTGTAGAACAAGACGACATGGTGCCCAACCCGGAGCACACCGCGCTGAGCGAGATACTCAGCATGGCTCAAGGGTTGGAGGAAGACATCGCGGAAGCGCTCGACGACGCCTTCCGGATCATGGACAGCGGCGAGGCCTGGACCGGTCCCACTACCGCTACGACTTTCCTCGAAGATCTCGGCTATCGCAAGGACGACCTCCCACGGCTCGCCGAACGCCTGGTGGAGGACATCCGCACCAGGCTGCAGAATGTCCCGGCGGAGGTTCACCCCGACAGGTTGGTGAATCCGCCGGTATGAGCGACGTATCCAGTGTGAGTGTTGAGGGGTTGACCGACCTCGTGTCGGCCATGAACCGCGGTCACCGCGCGCTGAGCACGGATCTTGATCAGCTGCGCTCCAAGATGCGGAACTGGGATGTCACGATGACAACGCTCGACGACATCGGTCGCATCGGCGAGTGGGTGGATGACCAGGTGCCGGGATTGGAACGGCGCCGCAACATGGCCGCGGGTCTCACCGGTGATCAGCCCACGTCCACGATGGTGGACTTCGACGAGCCGTTGCGTTTCAACAGCCCGGAAGAGGCCGAGCAGTACGGTCGAGAGCTGGCCGAGATGCTCGAGAACGGCACCATCGACGCGGGTACCTTCGATGAGCTTTTCCAAGAGCTCGAGCCTTACGTCAACGACCCGGACGTGATGGCCGGCTTTTACCTTGAGCTTGGGCCCGAGGTAACCGAGATGCTGCCCGAGATGCTGTATTCCAGCGGCGTGGACGGCGGCGCCCGGTATCTTGAGCTGTTCAGCATCGGATTGGGCACCGCGCTGAACACCACCAACCACACGAGTTCCACGTCGGACTACTACTCCGAACTCTCATCCTTCCGTCAGCACTTCACCCAGCCCACCGACAATCCCGCCATGGCCTGGAGCCGCCTGGCCCTGCTCCAGCACGGCGACTTTCCTCCGCGCTGGCTCGCCGACGTCGTGCGCAACAGCGTGCTGGACCACTTTGAGGGCGAGGACTGGGACCACACCGACTACCGCGGGTCCATGTTCCCCAAGCTCGGGCTTTCCGAGGACACACTCGCGCTCGCCTTCAGCGCACTCGGCAACAACCCCTCGGCGGCTCGAATCGCGCTGGATGAGAAGGCCGGCATCACTCTCGAGGAGTACACCAACCGCGTCTATGGCCTGGCCGGAAGCATCGGCACCGGTGACGACATCGCCGCGGCCTTCGGGCAGGCGCTCGCGGCGGGCTCCGGCGCCCTCGACGATCCGCCCGACAAGGGTTACCACGCGTCGAACTTCGCCTTCCAGGTGATCGTCGCGCTGGGCCAACATGAGGACACCCCGTGGGGCATGCGCGAACCCATGGGCCAGATCGCGGCCGCCTACGCTGAGGAGTTCCTGGCTGGTGCGTATGCGCACGACGCCATGTTCCGGGAATCGTCCATGGACATGCCGGAGAACTTCACCCTGCCGCCCGGCATGGATCCGACGTTCTTCCTCAGCCCGGAGGACGTCTACCGCTTCCTTCACGGTTTCGCTCACGACGACGCCCACTCGGCAGCCTTCGATGCCGCGGTGCAAGAGCTTTACGAGACCCTGCCTATGCAGGCGCTCGAGGCGGATCTCGCGGCCACGGCAGCGGGCAACACCGATCCGGAGTATTTCGAGGTAACCCTGCGGATGTTCGGCACGCTCGCCGGGTTGCAGTATGAAACGCAACGAAAGGTGCGGGGTGACAAGTTCGACGCGGAGAAGGAGTTCCGCGACAACTTCGCCTTCGGGGGCTCGGCGGTGCTCACCCTGCTCCCCGTCAGTCCGAAGGGGATCCTCGACCTGGGCTGGAAGGTCACCCAGGTGGCCACGGCCGGCGGATTGAACGGCTGGGCCGACTCGGGAACCGACCCGCGTGACGAGCTTGAGGAGCTCAACTACCAGGCCGGTGTCCTGCACCGGTACATGATCGCCGAGATGATGATCGACGCGGGTTATCCCTACACCGAGGACATCCCGCCGAACCTGCTCGACGAGAACGGCAACCTGCTGCCCCCTGAGGTGATCGCCGAGGATCTCAGCAGCGGTGGGCTGGCTCAAGAGTTCATCAACTGGACCGACAGCAATAAGGACACTCACCCGGAACACCCGAGAACTCGCCCATTCGACACGAAGTTCGACTCCGGGTGGGACGCGATCGGCAACGGTCGCGGCGATGCGTCGGACAGTATCGCCAACCAGGTGGAATGGTAGGGGGCGTGCGACGGATGGCTCGGATAGCCCTGCCGGTGCGCGACGGCTGGCGGCGATACAGCTACGCGGCGCTGCTCGCCGGTGCGATGGTGTTGGTGGTGAGCTGCACCGGAGATTCCGACGTCAACACCGACGAGCTCGGCGACATGCTGCGCCACGACGGTTCGAGTCTCGTCGACCTCATCCAGGAGAACGACGACCGCGTGGGCGAACTGATTGGCGAGAACATCACCCACGATGCAAGCACGGACGAGCAGTGCGGGAACGACGGTGTGCGGCGGATGTGGTCTACCGAGTTCTCGCTCGAGACCGCCGGCGACCCCACGGATCCGCAGCAGGTCAACACGGTGTACAACGGCTATGCCGACTTCCTCGGTATGCGTTTCCGCGAACTCGGCTACGCCGCGACAACGCCGCCGCACGGAGACGGCCTAGACTCCCGCCAGGGCCAGTATGAACGCGCTGTCGACGAGCAGGATGTCACGCTGACGTTCGTGGTGACCTATGGCCTCACCGCGGATCAGCCCGGCGACGTTGTTACCACCGACGTGACCATCGAAGGCGTCACGCCGTGTTTCGAGTAGCGTCGTGACCTCCGGGCGGGGGCAAGCATTCTCGGCGGTGGTCGCGGTGATGGCGCTCGTGGGCTGCGGCGGAGGCGAGTCCGGCGAGGATCCCGGCGGGAACGATACGACGGCGCTGGTCGAGCTCGATGTCGTCCTCGACGCGGAACTCGGTGTCGGCGCTCCGGCTGGACCCGAGTACCCGCCGGATACGTCCGGCGTGGTCGCCGAGTACACCGTCACCAACAATGCCGATGTCGCCGTGCTCGTGGTAGAACGACGACCACCGCAGCTCACACCCACGGTCGATGTCCCACTTCCGGACACCGAGGAGTCCAGCTGGGTGTACAGCGACGACGCTGGGACCATGCTCGTCACCAAAGAGATCTTCGCCATGAGCCGTAGCAACGGCACCGACAGCAACACGGGTACCGCCTATCGGGCGCCCGCCGTGCGGCTGGAACCCGGGGAGAGCGTGGACGTGGTCCGCGACGTCGTCGACACCGAACTGGTACCTCTCGCTGACGCGGTACGTGAGCATCTCGAAGCGTCGGAATAGGAAGACACGCCCCGATGAACTCGCAGGAGTCGACCTTTCAGACGCCCCCACCGTCCTGACGATTCATGACCAGCGGCCGCGTGGGAGGGTACATCGTCGCTGGTCGCGCGGGTCATGGCGGGCCATGGTGCGGGCGGCGTCGTCCAGCGCCCAGAAAAGTTGCAACGCCAGCCCTCGGTCGCACCGTGGGTGACGAACGACCGCCAGAGGCACGACGTAGCCGTCGTCCCAGTTGCACGTGTCCATCAACTCCCGCAGGGCGGTCTCATCCGGCAAGTCCGCGACCAAGGCTCTCGTCTCCGGATCGTTGGGCGCGCTGAGGATACGTGCGATGTTGGGACGCATGTGCTCTCGCCCGCTACCCGCCTGACGGGAAGATGTACCGACATTGCGGTGGCAGCGGCAACCGCAATGTCGGTACGTCAGCAAGCCCCGTTCACCTGGGCGTTGGCTGCTCCCGCACTCCCAGCGCGATCACCGCACCCAGAACGGACAGTGTCGCACCGGTGATCAAGGCTGGGCTGAGCCCGTCGATGATTCCTTCCAGGCTTCCCAGGTTGCCATTCGCCAGGAAGACACCCCCGATGGCCGCGATTCCGACGGCGCCCCCGACCTGTCGGCTGGCGTTGGTCATCGAGGACGCGACGCCCATCAACGCGGGTCCGGCGGTGTGCATCGTGGCAGCCGCCACGGTGGGGAACACCAAGGAGATGCCAATCCCGGCGATGAACAGCGGTGCCAGCAGCGTCGTGTACTCGGTGCCGGGCTCCACGATCAGGCCGAACCAGCCCAGTCCGATGCCTTGCAGGATCAGGCCGGCCACGATGAGTGGTCGATTGCCGACCGATTCCGCCAGTCGCCCTGCGATCGGCGATACCAGGATCGGAGTTGCCGTCCAGGGGAGGAGGCCAAGCCCGGATTCGGTGGGGGAGAAGCCGCGACCCACCTGGAAGTACTGGGTGATGAGCACCCCTCCGCTGAACAGTGCGGCCCCCATGAGGAACGCGCTGGTGTTGGCCGAGGCGAAGGTGGGCTTGCGAAGCAGCGCCAAGGGGAGCATGGGCTGGCTGGCTCTGTTCTCCCACACGACGAACACCAACAGGACGGCTACGCCGACGGTGAGCTGCACGATCGTGCTGGACTCGCCCCATCCACGACTCTCCGCGCCCTGCACCGTGCGGACGATCACCAAGAGTCCGATGCTGACGAGCACCAACCCGACGAGGTCGAGCCGCTGACGCTCACCTCGTGATTCGGTCATCTTGAGCTGGGACAACACCAGGGTGATGACGCCCACCGGGACGTTGATCCAGAAGATCGACTGCCAATTGAACACCTCGGTGATCGCTCCACCGATCAGCGGCCCAACACCCACCCCCGTGCCGACCACGCCGCCCCACACCCCCATCGCGACCCCGATCCGCTGTGGTGGAAACGCAGCCCGGATCAAGGTCAGTGTCACGGGGATCACGATGGCGGTGCCGAGCCCCTGCACAGCGCGAGCCGCGATCAACACCTCAGCGTTGGGAGAGGTCGCCGCGGCGATCGATGCGACCGTGAACACGATGACGCCCAGGTTGAACATCCGTCGGCGGCCGAACCGTTCACCGAGTGCCCCGCCGAGGAACAGCCCGACAGCGACGGCCAGGGCGTAGGCATTGATGACCCATTCCAGGTCGGTGAATCTCGCTCCGGTGTCTTCGCCAATCCGGGGCAGGGCCGTGGTGACGGCCAGCAGGTCGACCGATTCTATGAATACGGCGACGCAGGTGATGCCCAGTGTCCACGAGGCTGTGCGGCTGTTCATGCTCCTGGCTCGTAGAGTCCGAACGTCGTGCCCTGATCGTCCTGGCAGAGCGCCATCCGGCCAACTCCGGGAATCTCCATCGGGTCGGGTGCGGTGCCACCGAGCTCCTTGACCTTGGCCACCGAGGCGTTGATGTCCTCGGTGGAGAAGTACGCGACCGGATGGGATCCATCTCCCGAGGTGATCGCTCCGCCCGGGTTCGCGCCATCAACCATGTGGTAGCCCTGGCCGCCGAAATTGGAGAACGTCCATCCGAACAGGCCCGAGTAGAAGGCGCGGGCCTTGTCGGTGCTGGCTCCGGGCAGCTCGAACCACACCAGATTCGTTGTCATGTGTACTCATTCCTTCCAGTGGTAGGCGTTCCTGCGTCGTCGTCGGCGGGCTATGTGCCGCACCCACCGTCAAAACCAAGGACGCAGCGACGTCCGTCGACTCGACAGGCGCCAGAGAAGGGCGTCGACGCCGCAGGCCCGGAGGCGCGGGATCAGACCTTGAGGGCAGCGAGGCGAGATCGCAGATGTCGCTCTTCCACTGGGTTGGTGACCGTCGCCAGGGCGCGTTCGAAGGACGCTCGGGCCTCGTCGACCCGGTTGGCGCGGAGGAGCAGTTCGGCACGGGCGGAGTGAAATGGATGGAAGTTCTCAAGCTCGGTGATGTCGTCGAGCAACTCCAGGCCCTGTACTGGTGTGGTGGCCATTGCCACGGCGACGGCACGGTTGAGGGCCACCACGGGTGATGGGTCGAGTCGCGCCAGTGCGTCGTACAGTTCGGCGATCACCGGCCAGCGTGTCGCCGCCGATGAGGGCGCTTGGGCGTGCTCCGCCGCGATCGCCGCCTGCAGCTGGTATACCCCTGGGCGGCCGCGCCGGGTGGCCAGGCCCAGCAGGTGCCGACCTTCGTCGATGTCGCGTTCGTCCCAGTGTTCCCGGGTTTGGTCGGCCAGGAGCACCAGCGCGCCGTGCGGCCCGGTTCTGGTGTGGCGGCGGGAGTGCTGGAACAGCAGCAGCGCGTTGAGACCGAGCACCTCGGGCTCGTCCGGCATCAGTGTCGCGAGCAGCTTGGCGGCGCGAATCGCGTCCTCGCACAGGTCGGCTCGGAGCAGAGTCTCATCGGCTGGCCCACGGACGTAACCGTCGGTGAACATCGAGTAGATGACGGCCAGCACGGAGTCGAGCCGCTCTGGGAGGTTGTGGTCGGCCGGCACGGCGAAGGCGATGCCCGCGTCGCGGATCTTCCGTTTGGCTCGGACGAGGCGCTGAGCCATGGTCGTCTCGGACGTCAGGAATAGCCGGGCGAGTTCGGCGGCCGTCAAGCCGCACACGGCGTTCAGAGTCAGAGCCACGCGGGCGGGCATGTTCAGCGACGGATGGCAACAGGTGAACAGCAGCGCCAATCGCTCGTCTCCGAGGGCGCGTAGCTCGGACCCGCTGGTGAGTTCCGGACCCGGTGCCGGGGCGGTGAGGCCGGCGGTCGGGTCGAACGACAGGGCCTCGCGGGCCTTGGCCTGCTTGGACTCGTCGCGGCGAATGCGATCCAGCCCGCGCCGGCGGGCAACCGTCAGCAGCCACGCCAGGGGGTCGTCCGGTACCTGGCCATCTCCCCAACGCTTGAGCGCGACCTCCATCGCGTCGGCGAGAGCGTCCTCGGCGATCTCGAAGTCACCCAGCGCTCGGACCAGGCCGGCTAGCAACCGCGCCCGGTGCTCCGCGAACACCACAGCGACCGCCCTGGCGGCTGCGTGGTCGTCCTTCGGTTCCCCTGGGGTCGGGGTCACTCGTTCATCGCCTGCTGGAGACCGTCGACGGGGTCATACCACTGGGGGACGACCCGAACCGGCCGGACTTCGACACCTGCCTCGGCGGCCATCGGGCATGCCGCGGCCAGCTCCAGTGCCTCGTCCAAGTCATGGCATTCGAGGAGGAAGTACCCGGCGAACCACTCCCGGCTCTCGGCGAAGGGGCCATCACGCAGCAATGTCTCACCGTTCCTTACCTGGACGGTTGTTGCCGCGTGAGTCCCCTGCAGCGGGTCTGCACCGCGGAACACGCCACGCTCACGCAGCATCTGCACGTAGTCCAGCACAGCGTCGCGTTTCGCGATCGCCTCCGCGGAATCTTCTGGAGCCCACTCGCAGTCGTACAACAACACCATGTATCTCACTCGTGCCTCCTTGCCCGAGGTGCACAACACATAGTCCCTCGGATACAAGGACGCCGGACAGCGGTGCAACTCGACAAGCTGGCACGCCGTCGCCGGCAGAATCGACGCTATGGCCGACGTTCGGAACACCAGCACATGAGCCAGAGTGACACCACCCCTGCTCGGTCAGCGCGTGTCGCCGCCTTATTGACCAGGGTCTTCGCGCCAGCACACCTCGTGATCGGTGTGCTGCCCGTTGTCGGGGCAACGAGTGATTCGTCAGTCGTACGTGGCGTCGGCTGGGGTGTGCTGGCTGCGTTCCTTGTTGGCGTCGTGCCCTATACATGGGTGCTGTATGCGGTACGGCGAGGTCGATTCAGCTCACCCCACATTCCCGACCGTGCCCAGCGTCTTGTCCCGCTGGCCGTCGCCGGGGCGGCCGCCGCCGGCGGGCTTCTCACCCTGATGATCCTGGGTGCGCCACGGCAGCTGATCGCGCTCCTGGCGGCCATGCTGGCCGGCCTCGCCGTCACCACGACCATCACGCTCAAGTGGAAGATCTCCATCCACACCGCGGTCGCCGCCGGCACCGCCACCATCCTGACCATCGTCTTCGGCCCGGCATTGGCCGCCAGCGCGATCATCGTGGTCGCCACCGGCTGGTCCCGGATCCGGTTGCGAGACCACACCACCGGCCACGTCATCACCGGCGCGATCGTCGGCACCGTTGTCGCGGCGGCCGTCTTTCTAGGGCTTCGATGACGCATCGGGATGGGCGAACTCGGCCCGAACCGAGCCCGAAGTGGTGCGTTGATGGGCGGCACGAACGCGAGAACACAGTCGTGCTCGCCCGTTGCGGCCGGCACGGCCACACTCCCAACAAAGCCGCCAGGGGTGAGGTTCGCGGCGCGGCTACGCGGGGGAGCCCCACTGGCTTGCTGGCCGTCCGGCCGCCAGATCCCGGCCCCAGAGCACCTGTACTCGCCAGGGATCCAGGCGCAGGACCTGGTACATCGGATCGTGCGGGCCGCCGTTCCAGTACGCCGCGGGGTCGTAGCCGACCCCCGGCGGGCTACCTTGCTGGTAGAGCTTCCAGACCGTGTCCTTCACATCCTGGTTGCTGATCCAGCTCGCGACGGTGTCGACGGCCGCGGTGTTCTGTGCCGGGCTCCAGTACGAGAGCGTGGCGTGCGGGTTGCTGGCGAGGTGGGCGACCTTCACCGGAGTCCGGTAGGTGGCCAGCCAGCCGACCAGTTGGCCATCGACCACCTGCCAGATCGGCAGCAGCACGCGGGCGCGCGGGCGGCCTTCCGGGTCCACCGTGGTCATCGTCGCGTAGACGACATCGCCGACAATGTGCTCGAAGTCCGCCCGGATCTTGCTGAACGAATCCACCTGACGTACCGGCATGAGAGTTCTCCTTGGTTCGACGTTCGGGTCTTCACCGGACACTCGCGGGGACCCCGGCGTCGTCGTCGCTGCCGGTCGGCGGCTGTGCCGGTGTTGGAAGGCCGTCGGTGTCCTCCGCGGTAGGAGCGCTGTCGGTGTCTGCCTCGGTGACTGGAGCGTCGTCGCTCGTCGGCGGTACCCGGCGCAAGATCGTCATCGACAGCACCGCGGCCGCGAGGGCGAGTACAGCGGCGATACCTGCCGCCACGTTCAATCCGTTGGTGAATGCCGCCCGGGCGGGATCGAGCAGGGTGTACGCCGCCGAGGCCGGCAGTTCGTGAACCGCTGCGAGCGCTCCCGGCAGGGTGTCCCGTGCGCCGTCGGCCGCAGCGTCGGACAGCCCGGCCGGAACGTCGCCCGCCATGCCGGTCCGATAAACCGCTGTGCCGATGCTGCCCAGGATGGCGATGCCGAGCGAGACGCCGAGGTCGCTGGCCGTCGTGTTAACCGCCGACGCCGCTCCCGCCTTCTCTGGAGGGGCGGATCCGATGACCAGGTTGGTGGTCAGTGCCATCGTCGGCGCGATGCCCGGGTAGAGGATGTAGAAGCCGACGATCAGCAATGTCAGCCCCGATGGGCTACCCACTTGGGTGAGCACGCCATAGCCGATGGCCGATAGGAGTAGGCCGGCGGCGATGATGGACGACGGCCGGAACCGGCGGGCCAGCATTGGCGACACAGTCGACGCCACGACCAGCAGCAACGCCGCTGGCAAGATCCACAGCCCGGCCTGGAGCGGCGACTGTTCGGCCACCAGTTGCAAGTACTGGGTGAACAGGAGGTACACACCGCCCAACGCCACCGCTGCCAGCAGGAACACACCCAAGGCGCCACTGAAGATCCGGTTGCCGAACAGTCGCACATCGAGGAGCGGGTTGGTCAGGCGAAGCTGCCTGCGGACGAAGACGACGGCCACGGCCACACCCACGGCAAGTGCGAGCGCCGGCACCACGAAGGTCTCCGCCTTGGCCAGTTCCTTGATGCCGTAGACGAAGGGGAACAGCGCCGCCATCGACAGCGCGACGCTGGGGATGTCCAGGCGTCCCGCGTTCGGTGCGCGGTACTCCGGGACCAGCAGTGGGGCCGCGATCACCACGAGCGCCATCACCGGAACGCCGACGAGAAGGGCGGCGCCCCACCAGAACGCTTCGAGCAGGAGCCCGCCCACCAGCGGCCCGACGGCGACACCAACGGACACCGACGCCGCCCACATACCAATGGCAGTGGCCCGTTGCCGGGCGTTCTGGAACATGTTGCTGATGAGCGACAGCGTGGCCGGCATGACGGCCGCCGCGCCCAGGCCCATGACCGCACGCGTGGCGATCAGCAACTCGGCACTGTTCGAGAACGCCGCCACGGTCGACGCCGCTCCGAAGGCCACCGCTCCGAAAAGCAGCACCCGGCGACGTCCGACCCGGTCGCCGAGGGTTCCCATGGCGACCAGGAGCCCGGCCATCATGAAGCCGTAGATGTCGTTGATCCACAACACTTGTGAGCTGCTGGGCTGCAGGTCTGCCGCGATCTGTGGGGTAGCCAGGAACAGCACGGTCATGGTCAGGAAGAGCAGGATGGTCGGCAACAGCAAGGTGGCGAGACCGAGCCATTCCTTGGCGCCAGCGCGCTGCGCGGGCGTGGCCGTATACGTGGAAGACATGTGGAACCTTTCAGAGGTTGTCGTGAGATATCCGCGCATGGCGGGCTGCTGCCACGAGTGCCGCGAGTAGTCGGTCCGTGGTGTTGGCTTGGTCCGGATGGCAGTGTGTGCTGCAGCCGAGCCGATCGGGACAGACACCGGTAGTGCCGGTCACCATCGCCTGTTGGCGGCCGAATGCCGCACGGATGTGCCGTAGTGCCTGTGGGTCTGGGTGGGCATGGCTGTTCGTGACGAGTGCGACGGGTTTGCCGGCCCACGCCGTCGTACACCACTCCAGCGCATTGCGGACTGGGCTGGGGATGCCCTCGAGGCGGCCGAGCAGGACCACGATGAACCCGTCGGCATCCAGCAGCCACGGCACGAGGTCGTGTACAGCTGATGGCTGTGCTCCCTCGTCCGGCAATATGGCTGCCCGGTGGTCCGGAAGTCGGGCCGTCTCGAGGTCGATGAAGTCCACGTCGACCGCGTCGAGCAGGCCGGCCCGCCGGGCCAGCCAGTTCCCTACGGGCAGCTCTGCCGGCACGCTGGTCAGAACGGAGATTCGTACGGCCTGGTGCGCCATCGCCACTCCCTCCCTTCTATCCGGAGCTGTTTGGGTCCGGCCGCTCGGGCGGTGACCTGCCTTCGGCGACCGGTGGACGAGATTCACTGTGCGCGGCGGCGCTTCGGATGCACTCCGGACAGACTCCAGATCGACTACAGCCGCGGGAAGGCGGGAGGCGTCCGCGCCAGCGCACCAGGGAGACATCTGTAGTGTCAGCAGCATGCGTTTTGGGGTGCTGGGGCCGCTGGCGGTGTGGACGGCGGAGGGCCGGCTGATCCGCGTACCCGAGGTCAAGGTCCGCATCCTGCTGACCCACCTGCTGATCAGCAACGGCCGAGTGGTGCCGGCGGACCGGCTGATCGACGACATGTGGGGTGCCAACCTGCCGGCGAACCCCAACGGCGCGCTGCAGACCAGGATCTCCCAGCTCAGACGGGTGCTCGACGACGCGGCGCCGGGCGGGCGGTCCGTCGTCGCGTCCCAGGCCCCTGGCTACGTTCTCGACGTTGACCCCGATGACATCGACACCGGCCGGTTCCAGGCGCTCGTCGCCCAAGCCCACGCCGCCGGCGACGCACGGACGAAAGCTTCTGTGCTGGCTGATGCCCTGGCGTTGTGGCGAGGGCCGGCACTCATCGACTTCCGCGACGAGGACTTCGCTCGCCCGGAGATTGTCCGCCTCGATGAGCTGCGCCTGACTGCCGTCGAGGAGCAGGCGGAGGCCAGGCTTGAACTCGGCGAACACACGCTGCTGGCCGACGAGCTCAGCGAGCTGGTGGCGCAGCATCCGCTCCGGGAGCGGTTGCGCGGCGCTCAGCTTCGGGCGCTTTACCGTGCCGGCCGGCAGAGCGAGGCATTGAACAGCTACCGCAGGCTCCGCGAAGAACTCGCCGACGAGCTCGGCGTGGATCCGAGTCCCGAGCTCAACACGCTGTATGAGGCCATACTCCGCCAGGATCCGCAACTCGCCGCGCAGCCGCCCGAACCAGCGGTGCGGCCGGTCTCGGGCAATCTGCCCTCGGTGCTGACCAGCCTGGTCGGCCGCGACACGGCGGTGGACGAGGTCAGCAAACTGCTGGATTCGGAGCGCCTCGTCACCCTCACCGGACCTGGCGGGATCGGGAAGACCAGCTTGGCGATCGAGGCGGCCCACCGGGTACGGGACTCATTTCGCGACGGAGCGTGGCTGGTGGAGTTGGCCGGTGTCGGCCAGCCGTCCGGGCCTGATCATCGCACCATCCCAACGGGCCCGGCACCGGGTCTGTCGGCCGTTGCCGAGACGGTGGCTGCTGCGCTCAACCTGCGGGACGAATCCCGCACGCCTAGCCAGGGAAAAGCAACGGACCCCATGGTTGAGGTCTCGCAGCTTGCGGAGGCGCTGAAGACCAAACACGCTCTCGTGGTCCTGGACAACTGCGAACACGTAGTGGATGTGGTGGCCGCGCTAGCCACCACCCTGCTGCGCGCGGCGCCTGAGCTGCGCATCGTCGTCACCAGCCAGCGTTCCCTCAAAATAGCCGGCGAGCGGCTGTGGACAGTGCCACCGCTGGCGCTGCCTGAACCACGGGGTGACCTCCAGTCGTTGCAGGCATCCAGCGCCGCCCAACTGTTCGTGGCCCGAGCCGCGGCCGCCGCCCCCGGGTTCGTACTGGACTCCACCAACGCCGAGGCGGTCGAGCAGATCTGCCGCCGACTGGATGGGCTGCCACTCGCGCTGGAACTGGCGGCTACCCGCGTGCGGGCACTGGGTGTGCATGAACTGGCCGCCCGCTTGGACGACCGCTTCCGGGTACTCGGCGCCGGTCAGCCGCGGGCCCAGACTCAGCATCGAACCCTGCGAGCCATGATCGAGTGGAGCTGGAGCTTGTTGAGCCCAGCTCAACAGACGGTGCTACGCCGCCTCGCCGTGCACGCCGACGGCTGTACGCTGCGCGCCGCCGAAGCCGTGTCCGCCGGTGCCGACGTGGCCGGTGCGGCCGTCGTTCGTGAGGATGCCGTCGACGTACTCTCCGACTTGGTGGATCGGTCTCTGGTGGTGGTCGCCGAGCACAGCGCCGGTGACGGGCCACGCTATCGGCTGCTGGAGTCGGTGGCAGCCTACGCCGAGGAACGGCTGCGCGCCGCCGGCGAGGCCGAGCCGGTCCGGCGTCGGCATCGTGAGTATTACCTGCAGCTCCTTACCGCGGCCGGTGCACACCTGCACGGCCCGGCCCAACGCGAGTGGCTGCCGCGGTTGGACACCGAGTCCGGTAACCTCCGTCATGCGTTCGACAGCGCAGTGACCGACGACGATCCGGGCACCGCTCTGCGGCTTGCCAACCGGTCGGCGTGGTACTGGGTGTTGCGCGGTCGGTTCCGGGAAGGTCGTCGTTGGCTGACAACGGCGGGCTCGATGCCGACCGCGGACCCACAACTGGAACCGGCCCGCACCACCGCCCACCTCTGGCAGGCCGCGTTCACCCTCCGGCTCGGCGAGCCGGCCGCTGCCCCCGAGGCCGCCACGGCCACGGCGGAACCCCGCGATCTCGACGAGCTCGCTGGTCGGGCGCGAGCCGAGTGGTTTCTCAGCTTCGCCCGCATCGGCATCGGCGACGCGGCCGCCACCGAGGAGTTGACCAGGCGCGCACTGACGGTGTTCCAGGCCATCGGCGACCAATGGGGCACCGCCGCGGCGCTGGGCACGCTGGCCCAGCAGATGATGCTGCGCGGAGAACTCACCCAGGTACGCGAGCATGGTGAAACGAGCATGGAGCTGTTCACCGAGCTTGGCGATCGGTGGGGACAGCTGCACGCTTCCTTCGCGCTCGGCTCCCTGGCACAGGTGATCGGCCGGTACGACGAGGCCGCACGCCGGCATCGGGACGGATTCCGCATCGCCGAGGAGTTGGAGCTGGGCACGGAGGTCAGCGACAAGCTCGTCGCGCTAGGACGGGTCGCACTGTTGAAAGGTGATGACGTCCAGGCCGACGAGTTACACCGGCAGGCCCGGGAGCGTGCGGTCGAACAGGGATACCTCGTCGGCCAGCTGTTTGCCGATACCGGCCTCGCGCTGTCCGCTCGCCGGCGAGGCGACCTGGATACGGCCGAGCCGATGTTGCTCTCCGTCCTCGATGGGGAACGGCGTTTAGAGTCCGACGCGGGCGCCGCCTTGATCTTGGCCGAACTCGGATTCGTCGCTGAACAGCGCGGTGACCAGCAGGCCGCCCTGTCGTTTCACCTCGACGGGTTGACGGCTGCCCGTCGAACCGGTGACCCGCGGGCCGTCGCCCTCGCTCTCGAGGGACTGGCAGGGGCGTTGAGTGTTGGTGCGTTGAATGTGAATGCACCAACCGGATGGGCAGCCCGTCTGCTGGGTACCGCGGCGGCCGTCCGCGAGTCCACCGGTGCACCGTTGCCGGCGGCGGAACGGGGCGACGTCGACCGGATCGCGGCGTCGCTGCGTGCGGCACTGGGAGGCGACGAGTTCTCCGCGGAGTTCGAGCACGGGAAGGCCATGGAGCTGGGGGAATGCTTGGCCGCGGTGGATAGCCGCTGGCCGTCCGTCGTCGGCCCGGAGTCTGTCTGAAGAAGATCCGAAGCCGGGCCCCGCAGGGTTGCGTCTATCGAACGTCGTCAATCCCGACGACGAGCAGACGAAAGGACGCGATATGTCTACGCAGGTCACTGACAGCCCGGATCCATCCGTCGCCGACCACGTCCGTCGTTACCTCGCGACTGACGGTGCCGATGGGTTCCTCGAGGGCGGCAGCACCAACCTGGTGTTGACCACGGTGGGCCGTAGCACCGGGCAACGGCGGCGCACCGCGCTCTTCTTCGGGCAGGACGGTGACCGCTATGTCCTCGTCGCCAGCGGGGTTCGTTTCGGGGATCCGGCATTGCCGAACTGGTACCGCAACCTGCGCGCCAATCCAGAGGTCGAGGTCCAGGTCCGCGGCGAGCGGTTGACCGCCCGGGCCCGGACGGTGGTTGGGCCGGAACGATCCCGGCTGTGGCGGCTGATGGCCGACGACGCGCCCATCTTCGAGCGGCATCAGGCCTCGGTGTCACATGAGATCCCGGTGGTGGTTCTCGAACGGACGCCGTAGCCGGCCAGACGCGGACTCCGCGCGGGCCGTTCCGTGCCAGCTCTCCCGGTCATAGTGACAGCGGATTCGCTATCATTGGGCGAATGGGACTGGTTGATGGTGACACGGACGCCGCGAGACGTGGCCGGGCAGCAGGTTTGGTGGCTGCTGCGCGGGTGAGGCGTGCCATGTCGCAGCGTGAGCTTGCTCGTGCTGCGGGTGTCCCGCAGTCGACGGTGGCTGCGGTTGAGTCCGGTCGTCGTCAGCCATCAGTCATGATGCTTGAGCGGTTACTAGATGCTGCTGGGTTTGGCCTTGATACGCGTTTGGTGAATGCGGTTCGGCCGTCGGTGTTGCTTGATCGTCATCGTGATGCTGTTGCTGGGGTGTTCGCTCGTTTCCCCGTTGTTCAGGCCTGGGTGTTTGGTTCCGTGGCGCGAGGCGATGATCGGCCGGACTCGGATCTTGATCTGCTGGTTGAGCTTGAGTCGGGTTCGTCGGCTGTGGACATCATCGGCCTGGATGAAGAGTTGTCGGCTGTGCTCGGCTGCCCCGTTCAGGTGGTGACCACCGCTGAGCTGGAGTCGAACGATCTGCTTCGGCGTGGTGTGAACCGTCACCGTGAACCGCTGGCGATTGCGGCTTGACGGTGGACATTCGTACTGCCGAGCGGTTGCTCTATGTCGATGCGTCGCTGGCGGAGATGGGCCAGTTGGCTGCACGTGGGCGAGCCGCGTATGACTCTGATATTGCGGTTGCTCGTGCATGCCAGTACAACGTCATCCGCCTAGCGGCCGATCTTGAGCGTCTTGGCGATTCATGGCTGGAGTCTCATCCGGAAGTGCCTTGGCGGCTGATCAGGGGGATGCGTAACCGTGTCGCGCACAACTACTGGACCGTCGACGACGATATTGTCTGGTCTGTCGTCGCTGAACACGCCCCAGAGCTACGCGAAGCTCTCAGCGACGAGATCGACACGGCCAGATCGGTGCTCGACGCCGACGACTCGGTGGCAGGTTCCAGCGACAATTCTTGAATAGCCCTCGGCTTCTCGTCAGGGTTGGCGCCAACGATATGCCGCGGTCGGACTAGGGCCTGTCTTACGGATCTTCCGCGGCGCGGATCGTCGCCCAGACGCCGGCGGGCTGCGTTCTCGTCGTCGCTCGATGAACCCACATCGAACTCCTCCTCGGCCTTGCCGCTGGCGGCGCGGCTCTTCCGAATTCCGGTATCAGGGATATGCGGTGGCTAGGCGGGCCAGTGTGGTGCGTCCGAGGTGTGCCATGGCCGGATTCGTGTCGTTGTAGTACCAGACGAGGCCGATCGCTTGTTGAAGGGCCCAGGCCGCTCCACGGTCCCATTCGATGTCGTCGCAGGCCAGTTCGGTTCGGAGTACCTCGCGCGCCGGGGTGTCGAGCAGATGCCAGCCGGCGACCAGGTCGAGTGCGGGGTCGGCCGGACCGAAACCGCCTCCGTCCAAGACCCCGGCCAGCCGGCCGTTGGTGGCCAGTATGTTGCCCGGGATCAGGTCGGTGTGGCTCATCACCTCTGTGGTGGGACGAGGAAGGGTGCGTAGCTGGGCCCAGATGCGGCGCAATGGTGGCACGTCGAGTAGAAGTTCCGAACGTTCGAAGCAGGTGTCGGCCCAGGCGTCGTGGGCGGGCAGTTCACCACCTCGACCCGTACCGGTGAAGGAACGTTCGCGGGTGTCGACGGCACGCAGCCGGCCGATTAACCCAGCCAGGTCCACGGCGAACGCCGTCGATTGGGCCACCGACGTTGGGGTGGCGATCTCACCCGGAATCCAGGCCTGCACCGACCATGGCAGCGGGTAGCCGTGGCCCGGGCGGCCCAGCCCCTTCGGCCGCGGAGCGGGAACGCCGGCATGATCAGCCAGCTCGGCCAGTGCGGCGGCCTCGCGGCGAAGTTCGGTTTCTACGTACTCCGGATCGCGGTGGCGCAGCGGGAATCTGGCGACGAGTGACTCACCGATCCGGAACAAAGCGTTCATCGTTCCGGCGGTGGCGATCCGACGGACAGGTAGCGTCCGCCACTGTGGAAACTGGGCGTTGATCAGAGCGTTGACAGTGGTGACGTCCAGCTCCAGCTGGTCGTCATGCATCGCGCGCGGCACTGGGCCAGGCTAGCCGCGCTCGACCAACTGACATACCGAATTTACGGCGCAGAGCATTAGTGACGCGGCGCCGACACCAACATGACGTGTCACTGACGTGGCACGTCACCGACGTCGCATGCTAGTAATGACCCGTGGGGTTCAACAACCGAGTCCGTGAGCTATCTCTGTTGCGTGAATGGTGGGAGTCGCCGACTCCTCGCCCAGCATTGATCTGGGGACGCCGACGTGTCGGCAAGACGGCACTCATCACCGAGTTCGCGGCAAGAGCCGGAGCCCGCACGATTTATCACATCGGTGGCACCCGGTCAGCGACGGCGGAGTTGGCGGCGCTGTCGCAACGGGCTGCGGCGGTGACCGTAGCGGGACGTCGCAATCCGGCCGAGCGGCCCTTCCAGACATGGGACGACGCGCTCGAGCATCTTGCCAGGCAAGCCGCAACTGAGCCGCTGCTTCTGGTGCTCGACGAATTCCCCGAATTGGTGCACTCCTCACCTGAGCTGCCCGGCGTGCTGCGCGCCTTCCTGGACCATCCGGATGGTGTCGCACAGCTGCGGATACTGCTCTGCGGGTCAGCCGTGCGGGCGATGGGGGCTATGCAGGAGCATCGGGCGCCCTTATATGGACGCTTTGACCTGTCCATGCAGTTACATCCGTTTCGGCCACACGAGGCTGCCGAATTCTTGCCCGATCTCGGTCCTAGTGACCGGGCCTTCGCGTACGGCATTCTTGGCGGCACGCCGCTATATCTTGGCTGGTGGCGTCAAGATCTCTCAATCGCTGAGAACGTCCTCCAGCTCGCTTGTCGCCCCGGAGCACGGCTGCTGTCAGAAGGAGAGCTGGTGCTCTCCACTGAGGTCGATCCTGGGGAGTATCCAGCCGCCGTTCTGGAGGCGATCGCTACAGGCAAGACTCGACACCACGAGATCGCGGACGTGATAGGCACGGATCCCAGTCGCTCCCTGCGCCAGCTTCTCCAACTTCGCCTCGTTGAGCAGGTACTGCCCGTTACCGAGTCCCAACGCCGCACCCGCCGCAAGATCTACCGAATCGCCGACCCTTTTCTCCGCTTCTACCTGGGGCCACTTCAGCGGTACCGCACCGAGATCGAACGAGGACTTGGGCCGGACATTGTTGGACCTCTTCTCGACTCTTTGGCGGAGCACCTTGGAAGTGTCTACGAGGAAGCGTTCCGCGACCACCTCCGCCGGTTGGCCGTCGACGGCGAACTAGGCCCACGCGTTGTCGCCGTCGGACCATGGTGGCGCGAGGGCGGACAAGATGAGATCGACGCCGTCGTCCTCAGCGAACCTGAACGCACCAGAGTTCCAGTGCTCGTGGGCGAAGCAAAATGGACGCGGAGAGTCGACGGACGCCGCATCCAAGCCAGACTCGCAGCCAAAGCACTCAATCTCACCGACACCCCGGACGAACTCACTTACGCGATCTGCGCCCGGGAAGAAGTAATCAGTCATGATCCAAAGATCCGAGCTATCACAGCCGCGGACATCTTTCAGCTACCCGCGGACAAGCCCGCGACTCAGTAGCCGAGGTTCGACGGTCCATGCTCTCCGCGGCTCAGCGGCGGGTCTTGGAGCTGGCCGGGCCGAAGGCCTAGAACGGATCGGAGTCAGCGACACCTGGGTGAAGGTGGCATACGGCAGGACCACCAGTACCGGCCAGACCTGGTGGCGTTCTGGCCTTTCATGACGCACGAGTGCCAAACGAACATGCCGACCAAGCTCGAAGGTCAAGCACGGCAAGCGGGACCTAGGCTGTTCCTCGATGGAGTTTCCACAAATCGACGACCCAGCAGGGGCAGACACCCCTCTTGGCATGTTGCAACGAGGTCGTGGTGCCGGATGGCTGGGTGCGGTTTCCAGTGACGACGGCGACCAGTGGCTTCTGGCCTGTTTGCGAGGAGATCCTCGAGGAGATCCTCGGTGGGATCGCCAGGTGGAGTCGCGTTCCGACTACTACGCCACCCTCGCCCTTCGGTTGTCGGTTCCGGTGGCGTCGTTCGCGGCGGATCTGGGCGAGGGCGACGAACAGTGGATCGTTGGGGACGTCGTCGAGGCGATGGCGCGTCGAGGATCCGTCGAGGCCGCCGAGCTCTTGAGCACACTCGAGCGGGACGACGACCAACCCGGTGACGAGATGGCCGGGACTCCGGTCGTCGAGTTGCGATCGACGACGGGGCCGCGGGTCTCAGCCGATGCGCCGATCGACGACCTGCTCGCTGCTACCTGGCATCGCCCGTTCCCGAAAGCGGTGATCAATCGGCTGCGGATGACCCGCGACCCAGTGGAGGTCGATGCTTTGCGTCGCGCCGCGCGGGACGTCGACAACCCCGGCTGGCACCTCGCCCTCCATGTCCTCGCCCGCCGGGCCGATGTATCACCACTGGAGGTGGTCGAGCGGGTCTTGGCCGCCGACGAGACCGGGAGTGTTCGAGCCTCTGCCTTCCGATTCGTCACGGCGCTGCCTTCCGATATTGCCCTGCCGTTGGCGCGCTCGTGGCTCAGCCACGACGACGGTAGGGGGTCGGCCGCGTCAGCTGTGCTTGCCTCGCACGCCGAGCCGGTCGACGCCCTGGCGTTGCGCGAGGCGTTGGCGGTCGCGACCGACTACTACTCCATGTCGAGCCTCGTTGAGGCGCTTGGCCGGTTGCCGGAGGCGGGGCCGTTCCCGGAGCTCGATGAGGTGTACGTGCATTCGGCTTACTCGTATACGCGTGCCCGAGCGGTGCATGCGATGGCAGCAACCGACCCGGCATTCGCCGACAAGTGGGCAGCGGAGTGTCTGTGGGACTGCGAGGGGGTCGTGCGCGCCGAGGGAGCCCGCCTCGCATCGCTGGACTCTGTGGTGGCCGCACGACTTCAGGAACTCGCCAATGACGAGTTCGAGGTCGACGAGGTCCGCGACGAGGCACAAGCGCGGCTGGATGGCCGGGGCGCCTGATCACGCTGGGACGTCGGCGTCAGCGTCGGCGTCGGCGTCGAGGTGCGAGCGGCGAAGTTCGGACATGATCTCTTGCCACAGCGCGGGGCCGCCTTGTTCCAGCTGCTCGGCGGCCGCCCCAAGTGCCGGGTCCGTGGGCCGGTGGCGGGCCCCCCAGCTGCCGAGTTGTGCGAACACGGGTACGAGTTGGATCGCGGGTTCGGTCAGGCTGTAGCGTGCCCGCTGGCCGGAGCGGGTGTCCTCACGGGTGAGGAGTCCTGACTCGACGAGTCGCTTGAGCCGGTCGGCAAGGATGTTTGACGCGATCCCCTCGTCTGAGTCGGCCTGTAGCTGCCGGAAGTATCGCTTGCCTCCGAAGATGATGTCGCGGAGCACGATCAAGGTCCAGCGATCGCCGAATACCTCGACCGCCGCGTTGATCGGGCACCCCGACCGTGGTTGGAACGCTGCGCTCATAGTGCTTGCAATCTACCATCGCCAGGTGTTACCGTCCTGGCCAAGCGATTGCAAACTACAAGCGGAGGGTCGTCATGCTGAGGCAGGTCGCGGAGGGCGTGCTGATCCACCAGAGCGAGTTCGTGCAGAGCAACGCCGTTGTTGTGCAGGGTCGGGCCGGGGTGTTGCTCGTCGACCCCGGGGTGCAGGGCCACGAAATGACCTGCCTTGTGAATGACCTCGCCGATATGGGGCAGACCGTTGTGGTGGGCTTCTCGACCCATCCGGATTGGGACCACCTGCTCTGGCACGCCGAGCTCGGCTCGGCGCCGCGTTACGGCACGGCCCGCTGTGCGGACACGGTCCGAACTTATCGGTCGGACCCACAATGGAAGGATCAGATCGCCGATCACCTACCGCCAGATGCCGAGCAGGTACCGCTGGACCTGCTGGGCCTGATCACCGGCCTGCCCGCCGAAACGACGCGGATTCCTTGGGACGGCCCCGACGTCCAGATCATCGAGCATCAGGCCCATGCTCCGGGCCATGCGGCACTGCTGATCGAAGAGTCCGGGGTTCTCGTCGCCGGCGACATGCTCTCCGACGTCCTGGTCCCGATGCTCGACCTGGACGCCACTGATCCGATCGGTGACTACCTCGCCGCGTTGCGGCTATTCGAGGGGGTGGCGGGCAACGTCGATGTGCTCGTCCCCGGGCACGGATCCGTCGGCGGCGCCAGTCAGCTACGCACCCGGATCGACCAGGACCGGGTTTACGTGCAAGCCCTCAACGACGCCGATGCCGGTGCTCCGGATGACCCGCGGATCGGCCCATCGGCCAAACCTGGCTGGGAATGGGTGAGCGACGTGCACGAGGGACAACTCCAGCGCCTCGCCCAGAGAACAGAGCGCAACGGTACGCCCGGATAAGGATCCGCCGTGGGATGACGGTGGTCGGTGCGACCCACTAGGGTGGTCGCATTCTGCGGCCCGACGCAGGGACTCGAGTTGGGAGCGCGCACGGCGGAGCGTCAGCCATGACTGGGCAGCGTGTGGGGGAGGGGCGAGCCGTCAGGTACGGCCTCCTGGCTGGGGCCCTGCTGACGGTGGAGTTCGTTGCGGGGATGCAGACGTTTCTGCTGCGTACGGTGATTCCCCTCGTCGGCGCCGATCTTGACGCACATGAGTTCTACGGCGTCATGACTGGCGCGGCCGAGATCGCGATGTTCGTGACGCTGCCGCTCGGCCCGTATCTACTCCAGCGCTTCGCGGTGGACCGGCTGTTGCTAAACCTGACGTTGCTCAGCGTGGCCGGTGGTGTGATCGCCGCCTTAGCCCCGTCCGTGGGTGTCTTCGTCCTCGGCCGGGCCTGTTCCGGACTCGCGGCCGGTGCGCTGGCATCGGTGTCGCTGGCCGCGATCGTCACGGTGCTTCCTGCCGGATGGCGGCGCGCCGTGCTCGCCGGATACAACGTGATGTGGATCATCACCTCGTTCGTCGGCCCCACGTACGCGGCGTGGGTGGCGTCGGCGCTGAGCTGGCGGTGGGCGTTGGTGCTCTACCTTCCGTTGCTCGTGGTCGCGCGGGTTGTTATCGCCCGCCAGCTAAGAGGAACTCTGAATCCCGGAGGGCAGGAGCGCCTCGCGATCGGGTCCGCTTTTATGCTGACCGGCGGTGTGGCCTTGGTGTCCCTGGTCGGGTTGCGGACGTTGCCGACGGGAGTTGCTTTCGCCGTGGGCGGGGTGGGTATAGCCACGACGTTGTTCGCCGCGCGACGCCTGCTGCCCCACGGGACCCTGACCGCGCGCCCGGGTCGCCCTGCGGCTCTCGCGACGATGGGTCTGCTGACCGCCGCGTACTTCGGAGCCGGAGCGATCATCGCGATCATCGTTCACGACCTGCTCCACGGCACGTCCCGCGACGTCGGTGTGGTCCTGGCAGGTGGTGGTCTCGGCTGGGCTTTCGCCGGCCTGGCGGTGGCGAAGTGGCCGGCTCAGGCGGCCCGGACCTACGTGCGTCGCTCGACCCTTGGTGCGTGCTTCCTTGTCGCTGGGATGGCCGCGACGGTCGCCGTCCTACTCGTCGACGGAATTACCGTTCCCGTGCAGATCGTCCTGTTCGGGTGGACACTGGCCAGTGTCGGGATGGGACTCACCTACCTCGACACGATCAACCACATCGTCGATATACCTCAAGAGGTCGACGACGTCTCTCCCGCGAAAGCGGCCGCTTTGGAGATCCTGATCGAGGCGATCGCTACCGCCACGTTATCCACTCTCACCGCGGCGATGGTTGGCCGAGCCATCGCCGGCGGCGCCGGATACGAGGCCGCCGCGATCGCACTAACGCTCACCGCGCTGGCGGCGGCGTCCCTTGCTTGGACAGTTCGCCGGCTGGTCGCCTGCGCGTCGGCTGGGTCATCGGGCGACGTCCAACTCTCGTAATCCGGTGGCGAGTTCCTCAATGCCTGCGATGTTGCGGATAGAAGGGTCCATGGTTGTGCTGTCGAGGATGATGTATCTCTCTTCGCGCACGGCGCTGAGTTGGCGGGCACTGGATCGGACTCCAGATATATGGTGCTCGAGTTCCTGCGTACCACCAGGCCAGCGAAACCTAACCATGGCCCGCGCCAACTCTCGGCGCAGTAAACGCGAGATAACAGTTGAGCGACGGCGCTATCCATGTGGTTCCTGAATGGTGCTTTCTTTGGCGGATCAAAGATAGTACCTTTGAGTACTGGCCGGGTTCCGCTTGCTTCTCCCACACGTGACGGCAACCGAGCCGAAGGCGTGAGAAGGCGGTTTGCCGCCCACGCGCCTGGCCACGCCTCTCGACTATCCGTTTCGCACATCTAGCAGAAGGAGAAGGGTGTGAACGTCTCATGTATCTGAGGCACGAATTGCGTCGGACGACTGCCCTCACTCGATCACTCGGCCTCCCCGGGGCCGCTGCCCTGGTTGTCACTGCCTGTGAATGCTGATGTGCTCCTTCAGGTGACCGGCCTCCGGAGCGCGGGCGTGGGAAGAGCACCACCGGCCGGTTGTTGCTGCGGCTGATCGAGCCGACATCGGGCTCGGTGGCCTTCGACGGCGTCGATCTCACTGAGTTGGATCGGCGCCACCTCCGGCCGATTCGCCGCCGCCCTGATCGTCGTCGACCCGGACACGGTTGGCGACGCGGCGACCTACGACGATCCGCGCCACCTCGCCACCGGCGTCGACGACGTCTGGGTGAACGGCGTGCGTGTCCTGTGCGCGGGGGAGCTCACCTCCACCCTGGCCGGCCGGGCGCTGGCCCCGGGGGATTGATCAACCGATCTGATGGAAAGGACACAAGTGACCGACTACATAGTCAGGGGCCAACTGCCGGAGCCTGGTGCACCGGAGGGAATCGACGGTCGCATCACCGTGGGTTCGGACCCGAAGAACGTCCTGGTCGACATCGACGGCGTCGCCGTCAAGCCGTCATGAGCGCAAGCGCGGACTGGCCGGTGGATCACCGGTACAAGGGTTTCCCTCCGCATTCGGATGGCCGCCCCGCCCGGGACATCGGCGCCGCCGGCTGGCAGTTGCAGGCCGACTTCTCGACTCCGATCGCGGCGCTCAAAGAGTCAGCGCTGACGCACAACCTCGATCGGATGCGGGCATACTGCGCCGAGAATGGTGTCTTGCACGCCCCGCACGGAAAAACGGCGATGTCACCAGAGCTGATCACCCGGCAACTCGAGCACGGCGCGTGGGGGATCACGGTGGCCACGACGTGGCAGGCCCAGGTGGTGCACAGCTTCGGTGTGCGCCGGATCATGGTGGCCAACCAATGCCTGGATCCGGTCGGGCTGCGCTGGATCGCCGAGGCGATGCGCGACGAGCCGGAGACGGACGTGCTCGTGTTCGCTGACTCGGCCGCGGCCGTGGAGTTGATGAGGAAGATCCTGCGTGACGTGCCGGACGCACCGTCTCTGCCCGTGCTGGTCGAGATCGGGGCGCAGGCCGGGCGGGCCGGGGCGCGGGGTGTCGAGTCCGCCGTCGACGTCGGGCATGCCATCGCACAAGCCCCTGAACTGACCCTCGCCGGGGTAGCCGGCTTCGAGGGTGCGGTCGCCGACCGGCGAGATTCAGACGGACTCGCGGCGGTAACAGCATTCCTAGGGGAAATTCGGCAAACCGCCGAGGTACTCGCCGCCGGCGGGGCGTTTCCCGACGACCGGAACATGGTGCTCTCCGCTGGGGGGAGTATGTTCTTCGACCTGGTGGTGGAGGAGCTCGTGCCGTTTCGCGGCTGCCCGGCCGACGTGGTCATCCGGTCCGGCTGCTACGTCACCCATGATCACGCCCTGTACCAGGCGAACTCGCCGCTGGCCGGCGACCCGCCTGACCTGCTCCCAGCCATGGAGGTGTGGACGCGGGTGTTGTCCATCCCCGAAGACGGGCTGGCGATCATCGACGCGGGGCGGCGCGATATCTCCAATGACGCGGGGAATCCCGTGGTGCTCGGACGCTGGCGAGGTGATCGGGTCGAAGAATTACCGGGGGTGACGCTGCTGCGGTTCAACGATCAGCACGGCTTCGTCCACGTCCCGGAGACCGGCCTGCTAAGCGTGGGGGACCTTGTGGCGCTCGGTATCTCGCACCCCTGCACGACGTTCGACAAGTGGCGCGCGATCCCGGTGGTGAACGACGGGTACGCCGTGGTTGATGCCGTCAGCACATACTTTTGACGTCCCGCCGCCCGACCACGGGAATGGAAGGGCGGCTCTGGGGCACCGGGCGTCGCTGCCCTGCATCCGAGGAGGTCGGTAAATAACGCGTCGACGGAACCGATACCGGCCATGGGGTCGCCAGTCGCCGGGCTTCGGTGACACCATGTGTGACGACAAGATCCCCTGCTACCTGAATTTGCTAGGAACCTTGGCCACCCTTCCGGGTTTGTCGGCCACTCACCGCTTCTTCCTCGTTATTTGATCGAGGCCGACCCGAGTTTGTTGAGCCCTGTCGCCGGTTCGTTGCTTTGGCGCGTACTTCGCATGGCGACCTTCCAGGAAATTGAGGCACCCGCGCTACCGCCGATTAGTAATCCAATGAGGAAGGTGCCGAGGCCACTGAAGTCCATTCCATGGACGTGCCCCTAAATCTTGGTTGTATGCAATCTGGTCGTATGCTTGAAGGTGTGGCTAGAGTTATGAATTGCCAGGGTTAGCGGTATGCTTCGCTGCGTTTTGCGACGGTGAATATGGTGATGGTCTGGTCGGCGTCGTTGATCTCGTAGACGATGCGGTACTGGCCGAAGCGGATGCGCCAGTCGTGGTCGCTTCCAGCAAGCTTCTTGGCGCCGTGGGGGCGTGATTCAGTTGTCAGATCGATGATCTTTAAGAGGGCGGTTTTGAAGGCATCACGTGGGAGGCGTTGGAGCTGTTTGAGGACATCGGGGTGGAACTGTATCTTCACGACGCGAGGACCTCGTCGGCGCTGACGCCGAGGGCCTCCATCATGTCGGACAAGGGTACGGAGGCAAAGCCTTGGGTGCGTATGTGCCTGAGGCGTAGGGCGTCGGCAACGTCAGCGTGTTCGTGCAGGCGTTCATAGTCGGCCATCGAGACGATGACGGCAATTTCAGTGCCGCTGTCAGTGATGATGGCTTCTTCGCCGGATGTGGCGACTTCCCGTACGACGGAGCCCAGGTGGCTGCGCAGGTCGCGTAGACTGTGTGTACTCATGTTTAACATGGTAAACGCGGCTATGTGGTGGGGCAACTGTCTTGGTAGTCGAAGTCGTTCCGGCGCTTCGTTTCATGATCTCCGCCATTCGTACGCCACCTGGCTCGTCTCGGATGGTGTTCCGGTCAACGACGTGCAGAGCGTCGTGGGTCGCGAGCAGGCGACGACGATGCTCAACCTGTTCACGCACACGTCCGGTGAGGCGGCAAACCGGATACGGGGTACGTTCGATGCCTTTTCGCTGCCCCAGCCGAGGAAGGAGAGAAAAGCAAAGAAGACGGCTCCTAAGAACCGTCCTCTGACCTGCGATGATGCTGGCGGTCCTGACGGGACTTGAACCCGCGACCTCCGCCTTGACAGGCTCCGGTCCATCGCTCGGGGTGAGGGGGCCGGACGTCGTCGTCCACTATTCCGAGCTCGACGACGGGTCGGCGGCGGAGTCCGGCCACTTGACCCGGGTATTGGGCATCGAACTGAGAACGGGCCCGCCGAGGCCGGGACGCGACGGCGCGACGACGGTCGGCCGTGCGCTACGAGGTGTGTCGTACCGGATCGCGCGTACCGCGAACTGCTGAATCCGGGGTGGCTGCACCGGGGTCAGGTGAATCATGCAGTGCAGTTCGCCATCGGTTCCGGGGATCGCCCACGTCACGTCCGCCGGGGTGGCCGCGGACAGTACGTCCGGCACCGCCCGGCGTGGCGCCAGCGGCCCGATCTCGTCGACGAACTGCTCGATCTCGGCGCGGCGCTCGGCCACCGGACGATCGAAGTCGATGTTCTCGGCGAAGATGCGCTCGGCCAGGTCGTCGTCCCAAGACCGGATCAGATCTTCGGCGGCGCGGCACAGCTCCTGGGTCGCGGGCCACAACCGGACGGTGCGGGCCGGCGTCTTGTGGCGGTCGAGTACCCGGAAGAGAGCCTCCTCGGCCAGCACGGCAGGGTTGCCGCGGTGGCTGTTGGTGAGAACCACGATGCCGTGCCCGGAGTCCGGATGCCAGATCATGTTCAGCACGAACCCGGGAAGCCCGCCGCTGTGCGTGACGACGGTCCCGCGATTCAGATCCTCGAGCACGACCAGCCCCAGGCCATACCCCCCGACGGAGAGCTTCCACAGCCCGTTGGCCCGGGTGGCGAGGCTGGGCAGGATCAGCGAATGTATCCGCTGCATGTCCCGCCGGGACGCCCGTGAGACGGGGCCGCTGGCCGGGTCGGACGGCGTCCGGAAGGCCGCCCCCAGCCACGTGACCCATACGGCGAGGTCACGCACCGTGCTCTGCATTCCGCCGGCGGCGGCGAACGCATCGGACCGCGCGGGTGGGTAGCCGACCCAGTTGCCTTCCGAGTCCAGCGTATAGCCGGTGGCGCGGACCGGGCCGCCATCGGGCGCGCTGTTGTCGAACCAGGTGGAGCTCAGACCGAGTGGGGTTAGCAGTTCCTGGTGGACGAAGTCTTCGATACGTGTCCCGACGGCGCGTCCCACGGCCAGGCCGGCCAGTGTGAATCCGACATTGGAGTACTCGAAGACCGATCCTGGAACGTTGCTATAGGTGAGGCCCTGGGAAATCTGCTGGAGCAGTTCGGGCACCGGCTTGCCGATGAACGGATCGACCCAGGCGTTGTCCTCGGTCAGTCCGCCGGTCATGCTCAGCAGCATCCGGATGGTCGGCGGGTCGCACGGGTCGTCGAAGGTGCCGGAAGCGGAGAACTCGCTGAAGAAGTCCGTGATCGGCGCATCCAGGTTCACCAGGCCCCGGTCGTGGGCCAGCAGCGCGGCGGCCGCCACGAAGCTCTTGGACATCGACGCGATCGGGAACACCGTGTCCGCGTCGGGGACGGTGCCGGCGTCGTCGACGACGCCGAACCCCGCGCTGTGCACCAGCCCTTGCGGGCCGACCAGTCCATAGACGAGCCCTTTGGCCTGGTTCGCAGCGGTGTACTGGCCAAACACCGCGTCCAGCTCGTCCTCGAGCGCGGTGTCCAGGTGCTCCGTCGACATGGTGTCCTCTCGGCCGTGCGAACAGCGTGGTCGAAACGATCTACCGCTCACGGTAACCGGGCTGCCGGATGGTTCACGACGGCCTCTACGACGATCCATGACGGGGAGGATGGTTCACACCGACAATGCGGCATCTCTCAGCGGCAACACACCCGGATGCGGATGGCGATGTAGACGCGTTAAAAAGCGATGGCACTATCCGTGCTGATCGGAAAGAGTTGCCCTCATGGTCTCGGTTGTGCAGAACGTGGCGATTGACTGTGCGGATCCCTACGAGCTGGCTCGGTTCTGGAGCAATGTGACAGGACGTCCGTTGCATCCGGAGGACGGGCCGGGTGACCCGGAGGCTCAGGTGCTGCTGGCGGAGGGGCCCGTGCTCCACTTCAACCAAGTACCCGAGGGTAAGACGGTCAAGAACAGACTCCATCTGTGCTTGCGGCCGGAGACCTCGCGTGAGCAGGAGGTGGAACGGCTGATCGGGCACGGTGCCACGTTCGTTGCCGATCACCGGAATCCCGATGGTTCGGGCTGGGCCATCCTGGCCGACCCTGAAGGCAACGAGTTCTGCGTCTTGCGCAGTGAGTCCGACCGAGCCGCGATGAATACCTGACCCGCACGCGGGCGTCCTGGCCAGCCTCGTCTTCCGGTGGCCAAGACGATGCGGAACCCGGGAATGGATCTGAGCCGCGCGGTGTTCTACTGTTTGGGTCAAGGTTTTGAGTGTTCGTGTTTCTACACGCTCGCACATAACTTTCGTTGCGGGCGCGGCTTGCTTTCAGGGACCTGGAAGGGCGCGTCTAGGCGGACCAGGGTACGCACGGTGCGTGCCCGTATCCAGCCCTGTAAGGAGCAAACATGGCACAGGGAACAGTGAAGTGGTTCAACGCGGAGAAGGGCTTCGGGTTCATCGCTCGGGAAGAGGGACCGGACGTTTTCGTCCACTATTCCGAGATCGACGGCGACGGGTTCCGTAGCCTCGAAGAGAACCAGCCGGTGGAGTTCGAGGTGGCGCAGGGCGCGAAGGGCCCGCAGGCCACCGGCGTCCGTCCGCTCTAAGCTACCGGCGGTTAACGCCTAGCACAGACGAACCACAGACGATGGGCCGGCGCCGAGTGGCGCCGGCCCATCGTATTGGTGGTTGTCTCTCGGGACGAAGCACTATCCAGTCACCCAGCGGCGAGTGGTTCCGGGGCGAACTCGGCCGAATCGGAGTTCGGGGAAGTGTGCTGCGGTTCCAACCGTCCGTTCGTCTTCGAGCTCTCGCCAGAGGACCTCACGGGTACGGGCGGCCAACGGTGGGTCGACGTCGCCCATAGAGTGCCACGTCGGTTCGTCGAGCTGAATGGGACAGGTGATCGCATCACCCATCAGCAGTGCGCGCTCTGCCGGAGGCGACGACGACGCAGATATGCCCGGGGGTGTGGCCGGGCGTGAGCAGGAGCATGACGCCTGGGGCGACGGTAGCGTCTTTGTCGACCTGCTCGATGCGGGAGTGGCGAGAACCGGCGCGGAGCCCTTCCCGGACGTGATCGGCCATATGACCATGGCCGTCGACGAAGTGCTGCCAATCACCCGCGCCGATCCCTAGGGCACGCAGCCCGGTGATCAGCTGGCCACCAACGAGATACATGCCGTGCGGCAGTTCCTGCAGCTCGGGGCCGAGACCTGCGTCGACCAGCACGAGGCGGTCCCGGGACCGGATCACGAAGCACCCGATGGGTAGCCAGGCCGCCTGGTGGTGTGTGAAGAACTCCGGATGGGCATCCAGCGGCAGCTGAATCGCCGAAGTATTTAGGCCGCGCGATGAACGTGCCATCGGAGATGGGACACAGACGAATCCACAGCGGTAATGGGCGGACCCGGTAGCCGGCCGTCGTAGGTCCATGCCGGTATCTCACGGCCCGATGCGAGCTGGACGGTGGCGGTTTGGGCCGTGACCGTGTATCGCTGCCAGGACGCTCCCGGCCAGCGCCATGATGATCAGAGATGACCGGAACGTGGTGCTCTCCGCGGTGGGGAGTATGGTCTTCGGCCAGGGAAAGGAACGGCGACGACGCGCCCGTTGCTGTGCTCACGCTGGCGCCTCCGGAACTGCCGCTGAGCGGATGTCATTCTCGGCATGAGAGAATTGTGTCAGTTGTCACGTAATAGGTTGCTCCTGACGGGCAGGTTTCTCTTGCCCCAGCTGTGACCTGACGCTCGCCGGATGGTCCGTTGCGTTCGCGTGTTGACCTGCGGCGATGCGGATGGGTGACACACCATTGTGAACCGCCAAGGCGTCGCGGTGCGATCAGTGCCGGGCGTCCAGTCAGTGAGGAGCTGCATCCTTGATGCAACGACGTCTGTTGTCCCACGTGCTTACGTATGTCGTGGTTACCGGGGTCGGGACGATGTCCATGGCTGCGATGGCCACCGCCACCGACCAGGCGCCACCGGGCCCGGTTGGCGACGTAGAGCGAACGATGGATGGACCGTGGGACGCAGACCCGGACAAGAGCATCGCCTTCTACGTTGGTAAGAATCACACCGCTGATGGGCAGGTGCTCATTGGCGGATTCGGCCACGAGCCGTCCAGCCACTGGGTAGAGATCGTGCCGCGACAAAGCCACCCGGAAGGTTCCACCGTCACGGTGGGAGCTACCGAGGAGGCCGACATGCCGGGTCAGCTCAGTGAGATCCCCCAGGTCAGCGAGACGGCGAGATACATTACGTCGAACTATTCCGAGTTCGCTGGGTTCCCAGCTCCATTGACCAACGGCGGGCTGAACGAACACAACGTCGCCGCACGAGATGTCTGGTCTAACTCGCGTGAGGAACTGTGGGACATGACTCCTCTCGACCAGACTGGACCAAGCTACTCTGACCTCTCGCGCATCGCGATGGAACGGGCCACCACGGCACGGCAGGCGGTGGAGATCCTAGGAGAGCTCATCGACGAGCACGGGTACACCACCTACGGTGGCAACTCGCACATGTTCGCCGATGAGCACGAAGGTTGGATCTTCATCCAGTATTCGGGTGGGGAAGGGCTGTGGGCGGCTGAGCGACTCGGCCCGGACGACGTGCGTGTGTCGTATCCCGGATACATCCGGGAGTTCCCAGTCGAGGCGGTCGAGGGGGCACATCCCGATTTCCTTGGCTCGGCCAATCTGGTGAGTTTCGCCGTCGATCAAGGGTGGTATGACCCCGAATCCGACGAGGTATTCGACCTTCAAGCCGTCTATCAGCAGGAGTTTCCCACCGCCGAGTTCGAGGTGGGCGCGGTCGCGGACCCGGATGACCCGGCGCCATACCGGAATCCGATCTCGTTGGAAGCGGAGTTGGAGGAGCTCGCCCCGGTCACCCTGGAAGACATGATGCGGCTGGTCCGTGATCCGCGTTGGTCCGACGATCGCAGCGGCTACGGCCATGTGGCCGAACTCCGGGATGACTTGGCCCGGCCCGAGCTGGCCACGCTCTGGGTAGCTAGCACCGCGGCCGTCACCGCGCCGTACATTCCGATCGCCATCGGCACCGATGATCTCCCGGTCGAGTACACCCAGCACCGTTACCTCACTTCAGGCGCGGCGGCCAGTTACTTGAATCCGGAGTACGCCGAGCAGGAGGCCACCGAGTACGCCACCCAAACGTACAAGCGGCTGATGTACGCGACATGTGCTCGGCCGGAGCAGTACTTGGCCGAGGTGACTGCGGCTCTTGAGGGCTTCGAGGCGGATGTTGTAGGGGAGTGGCCGGACGTGCTGGAGCAGGCTGAGGCCGCCTATGAGGCTGGAGACGACGCCGACGCCGCCCGCGTGCTGACCGAATTCACCGCCAATCAAGCTCTGGACGGCTTGGCGTTGGCGAATTACCTACTCGATTCAGTGCTCGAGCGTAGCCGCGCGGATGGCGGGTTACACGTGCCCGACGCGGATGTTCCGGACGGCACGACAGCGTCGTCTCGCTCCCTGACTATGGAGCTGGACGGAGTTTCGGCGCGGGACCGGATGAACTGTGACGTCGGAGGAGGCTGGGCGGACGGCAGCACGTTGGATCGGCAGGGAAACTACGGTGATCCCGCCGACGTGCCAGACTTCGACGCGTCTGATTCAACGGGCTCGAATGAGCGGTCCTGGGCATGGATCGTCGGTGCCGGGCTGGTGGGAATCGTTCTCGGCGTAGCGGCAACCATGGTGATCCGCCGCCGCACACCGTGATGAAGGCCAACAGACTGGCCCCATGTCACCGCGCCGCCGAATGAGGGCGGTCGCTGCGCGGTACCGAGGAGCATCGACCAGCGGGCGCAGGACGGCGTGCATGTCGGCGAAGTCTACTCTAACGTTATGGAAGGTTGCGTAATGCGTGGCATGACGGCCTGCTAGCCGGGCGACGTTCGTCGGTGAGTCTTACGCGGGGTAACATTGGCCGCTTGTGGTCGTGGTTGTCGAGAGGTCCGTCGTGTCGTTGCAGCACATGCAGATCGGTGAGGTCGCCGAGCGGGTCGGGCTGTCCTTACGCACCATTCGGTACTACGAAGAAGTGGGTTTGGTGCGCCCGTCCGCCCGGACTACCGGCCGGTTCCGTCTGTATACAGAACCGGACGTGGCGCGGCTACGTCTGGTGAAGCGGATGAAGACACTGGAGTTTTCGCTGGAGGAGATGGGTGAACTCTTGGGTGTCTTGGATCGGCTCGACGAGCCGGACGCGGCCCCGGAGTTGCATGCGGAGTTGATCGAACGCCTGGTGACGTTTCGCGTCCTTGCCCAGGAGCGGTGCGCTGATCTGCGAAATCAGCTGGAGATTGCCGAGTCGTTCGCGGCGGATCTGCGTGGTGAGATCTCGCGGCAGCGGCGGCGGGTCAAGGAGGTTCGATGAACTCGGTCGCTGGGGTAGACGCCGAGGCGACACGTCGTCGTACGTTCGCGGTGATCAGTCACCCGGATGCGGGCAAGTCGACGTTGACCGAGGCGTTGGCGTTGCACGCGCGGGTGATTGCTGAGGCCGGCGCGGTGCACGGCAAAGGCGGGCGCAAGGGTGTGGTGTCGGACTGGATGGAGATGGAGCAGGCGCGGGGCATTTCCATCACGTCCGCGGCCTTGCAGTTCGAGTACCACGACGCTGTGATCAATCTGCTGGACACCCCCGGGCACGCGGATTTCTCCGAAGATACGTATCGGGTGTTGGCCGCGGTCGACTGCGCTGTCATGTTGCTCGATGCCGCCAAGGGGTTGGAGCCGCAGACCCTGAAGCTGTTCGACGTGTGTCGGCATCGTGGTGTGCCGGTCATCACCTTCATCAACAAGTGGGACCGCCCGGGCCTGGACGCGTTGGCGCTGTGTGATCAGCTGGAGGAGCGGATCGGCCTTAGGCCGACGCCGCTGAACTGGCCGGTAGGGATCGCCGGCGAGTTTGCCGGCGTGCTCGATCGTGGGGCTGGGCACATGATCGCCTTCGAGCGTGCGCCGGGAGGCGCGCGCCGCTCGGTCGAGCGTCAGCTCGAGCCGGGCGAGGCCGAGCGCGAGTTCGACGATGCCTGGGTGGCAGCGGTCGAGGAAGCCGAGCTGCTGGACGAGTACGATGAATCGTCGTTCCTGGCGGGCAAGACCACGCCGCTGCTGTTCGGTGCCGCGGTCGCCAATATCGGCGTGCGGCAGCTGCTGGACGTGCTGGTGAAGCTTGCGCCGGCACCGTCGCCGCGGCCCGACAACCAAGGTATCCCTCGGGCACTGGACGCTGCCTTCTCGGGGCTGGTGTTCAAGGTGCAGGCGGGCATGGACCGGGCCCACCGGGATCGGGTGGCGTTCGTCCGGGTGTGCTCGGGCCGGTTCGAGCGTGGCTCGGTGGTGACTCATGCGGCCACCGGACGGCCGTTCACCACCAAATACGCCCAGGCGATCTTCGGCCGTGACCGAGACACGATCGACGTCGCCTATCCAGGAGACATCGTTGGCCTGGTGAACGCCTCGGCACTACGGCCGGGGGACACGTTGCATGATCGGGAGGCTCCGGTCGAGTTCCCCGGAATGCCGTCGTTCGCACCGGAGAATTTCGCGGTCTGCCGGGTGGCGAACACGGGCAAAGCCAAACAGTTCCGCAAGGGCATCGAGCAGTTGGATCACGAGGGTGTGGTGCAGGTGCTCCGGTCTGACCTGCGCGGTGACGCCGCGCCGATTCTGGCGGCGGTCGGGCCATTGCAGTTCGACGTGGCCGCGCACCGGATGGAGCATGAATTCGGTGCGCCGATCCAGTTGGAACCTCTCGGGTATTCGTTGGCCCGTCGGACCCGGCCGGAAGATCGCGACGCGTTAGATGCCGAACATGACGTGGAAGTGGCTGAGCGTACCGACGGTGCGTGGTTGGCTTTGTTCAGTGATAAATGGCGGCTCTCGTCGGTTCAGCGCAGGCATCCGGACCTGCAGTTGGAGTCCTTGGTGGCTGGCGAGGTCGAGGTGTGACGGTGGCCCGGCCAACGCCGCAGCGGCGAGCCCGGTAAGAACTCTCTCGCCGCAAGCACAATCCCATGAACTGTGGACGACGCTGTCCAACTGACCGCGGCTGATAGTGCGGGAGCACGGCGACCGCCAGCCAGGAGAGTACGACCACGAAGGAATCAGTGTGCCCATCTCGACCCTGATCCGGCCGCGCACGTCGAGGTCGCCAACCGGCTTCTACGGGTGGCATATCGTCGTCTACTCCACCCTGGCGTTGGCGGCGACCGGGCCGGGACAGACAGCTGGCGTCTCGGTGTTCATCGATCCGTTGATCGCCGATCTGGGTATTTCCCGGTCGGCGATCTCCACCGCCTATCTGATCGGCACACTGGCGGGCGCCGTGGCGATGCCATGGATCGGCCGCGCCCTTGACCGCTACGGCATCCGGCGGACCATGGCCACGATTGGTGCGGTATTCGGCGCGGTGCTGCTGCTCATGGCCCTCGTCACCGAGATCGTCGGGCTCACCGCGGGATTTCCATGACGCCGCTGATCATGGAAGGGTTCATCGCCAACTACGGCTGGCGGTTGGCTTGGGTGGTCGAGGGGCTGGCCATCTGGGTGATAGTCATCCCGATTGCACTGCTCGGTATGCGTGATCGCCCGTCGGCTTTAGGGCAGTTTCCCGACGGTCGGGTGCGGGTCGGTGAACAAGCCAGGGAGCAGCGACGTGAGACGGGCGCTACCGTCCGGCAGGCCGTGCGGACGCCATTCTTCTGGTTGATCACCTCGGGTGTGGCTGCATCCGGTCTGCTCTCGACCGCCGTCAATTTCCACCAGATCAGTCTGCTCTCCGAGCGTGGTCTGAGTACTACCGCTGCGGCCGGGAACTTTCTGTGGCAGACCATCGCCGCGTTGCTCGCGACCCTCGCTACCGGATACTTCAGCGACCGGATCCGCCCGCGCTGGCTCATCGTCATGTCCATGGTGGCGCTCAGCGGTGGGCTGATCCTCGGTGTCTTCGTCGATCCGGGGTTGTCCGCAGTTGCGTTTGGTGCACTTATCGGGTCGGCGGGTGGGAGTATCCGGGCACTCGAGGCCGCCGCGTTCCCGCGGTACTACGGCACGGCGCACATCGGTGCCATCCGCGGCCTGGTGACGTCGTTCAGCGTCGGTTCGACGGCCTTCGGACCCGTGGTCTACGCCGCAGCACGCGAGGTCACCGGGTCCTACGGCGCGGTTTTGCTGGCCACGGCGCCGATCCCGTTGGCCATCGCACTGGCCGCATTCATGATCCGGCCGCCGGAAAACAGCGACCACCTGTAGTCCGGGTGCTGGACGAGGAAGTGTGACTGCTTTGGGGCGCGGGGAGCTGTACCTGCCCATTGTGTTGGACGGCGCCCTCGCCGCAGAAATAGCCTCGTTCAGGCGTCAGATTCACGTGTTGAGTCTGTCGGCGGGTACTCGCTCGATGCGGGTCCAGCCTTTCCAGCCGCGTTCCTCCAGGATCGCCAAGACCTTCTTGGCGGCCGGTGTGGACTCGGCCATGGCCGAGTCGAGGAGGTCGACAAAGGGGTCGTCGGCGTTGTTGGTGGCGGTGTCGACCTCCACCTCACCGGCTTCTACCGCGTCGATGAGCAGACGCTCCACGACGTCGGCGATCTCGACGACGCGTGGATCGTCGGTGGGCCAGTCAAGCGCTTCGCTGACGAGGTGATAAAGCCGCAGTATGTCCGGGTTGTTCAGGTCTTCGTGTTTTTTGGCGATCACGGAGTCGACCACCTGTGGTGCCTGGGCGGCGACCATGATCCAGCTGTCCCGTTCCAATTCGATGTATCGCTCGTCGACGCCAAGACCACGGAGCCGGTTGAGGTAGTCGACGACGCTTTGCGGCAGCGCCAGGTGGTCGCCGGCGGCAAGCTTGGCGATCCGTTTGCGGTTGTCTTGCAAGCGCCGGATCTCGGCCCGCAGCTGTTTGTCGATCTCCTGGATGTCATGGGCGAACTCCTCAGGGCTGGCATTGAGGAGTTCCTGCACCCGGGCCAGCGGCACGCCGGCGTCGGCCAGGGTGCGGATCCGGATCAGTTGTACTACAGCCGCGGCGTTGTAGATCCGGTAACCGGAGTGATCGCGCTCAGGCTCCGGTAACAGCCCGATATGGTGATAGTGACGCACCGCACGCACCGTCACCCCGGCATGACACGCGAGCTGGCCGATGGTGAGCATGGTCAAAGACTGCCTCAGGAGATCTTCCGACGGTAGGTGGCTATCGCGAAAAGGTACGCCACGACGAGGATGCCGGCACACCAGGCAAGCGCGGTCCAGATCTCGGTGCCGACGGGTTGATCGGCCAACAGAGCGCGGATCGTGTTGACGATCGAGGTCAGCGGTTGGTTTTCGGCGAATGCGCGCAGCGGTCCGGGCATCGTATCCGTCGGCACAAACGCTGAGCTGATGAACGGTAGGAAGATCAGCGGATAGGAGAACGCCGCTGCACCGTCCACCGACTTCGCCGTGAGACCGGGGATCACCGCGAGCCAGGTCAACGCCAGGGTGAACAGGAGCAGGATGCCTGCAACCGCGAGCCATGCTGCCACGCCGGCCGGAGAGCGAAAACCGATGAGCACAGCGACACCCACGACGATCACAAGAGAGATCAGGTTGGCGCACAACGACGTCAGAACATGTGCCCACAAGACGCCCGGCCGGGCGATCGGCATGGATTGGAAGCGCTCGAAGATACCGCTCTGCATATCCATAAACAGCCGGAACGCGGTGTAGGAAATGCCTGAGGCAATCGTGACGATCAGGATGCCGGGAAGTAGGTAGTTCACATACGAATCCGCTCCCGTGGTGATGGCGCCGCCGAGCACATAAACGAACAGCATCAGGAAGGCGATCGGCATCATCGTCGTGGTGAGAATGGTGTCTACGCTTCGGGTGACATGGCGCAAGGTCCGACCGGTGAGCGCGGCGGTCTCGGCGATGGCGTGAGTGGTCATTCGTGTTCCCGAGTTGTCGTGTCGGTGGTGTGGTTCGTTCCGTCGTCGCCGATGATGGCGAGGAAGACTTCCTCGAGAGTCGGCTGCTTCTCGACGTACTCGACCTTTGCGGGCGGGAGGAGCCTCTTGAGTTCGGCGAGTGTGCCGTTCGCGATGATCCGACCTTGATGGAGGATCGCGATCCGGTCGGCGAGGTGTTCGGCCTCGTTCAGGTACTGGGTGGTGAGCAGCACCGTCGTGCCGTTCGCGGCTAGTTCTTTGACGGCTTGCCACACTTCGATGCGCGCCTCGGGGTCGAGCCCGGTGGTCGGCTCGTCGAGGAAGATCACCGGTGGGTTCCCGATGAGGCTCATCGCGATATCCAACCGGCGGCGCATACCACCCGAGTACGTAGACACCTTCCGCGTGGCGGCGTCGGTCAGCGAGAAGCGATCGAGGAGTCCATCTACGACGGTCCCCGGGTCCTTGATGCGCCGCAGCTTGGCGACAAGGACGAGGTTCTCCCGTCCGGTGAGGATGTCGTCGACGGCGGTGAACTGTCCGGTCAGGCTGAAAGACGCCCGCACGTCCGCCGGGTGGGTGGCGACGTCGAAGCCGTTGACACCGGCTGTTCCCGCGTCGGCTTTCAAGACAGTCGCGAGGATCCGTACGGTCGTCGTCTTGCCCGACCCGTTGGAGCCGAGCAGGGCGAAGATGCTGCCGCGGGCGACGTCGAAGTCCACGCCGCGTAGCACCTCGACTTTCCCGTACGATTTCTCCAGCCCGCGGACTCGGATCGCCGGGTGCTCCCGTCGTCGCCGTTCGTCGTCGTCGACGACGCTCTTCTTCGTGAACATATGATCCCCTGTTTCGTGTGCGGAGCTGTATCACTCGGCTGTGAGATGCTCCGGTCACAAGGCTGAGGGGTTGACCCTGCGTCAGGGTCAACCCCGCTGAGCGAGAGCTCGAGGTAGACGATGGGGCCGAGGTCCTCGTAGCCGCGGAGATGTTTGACGACGAGCCCGTCGGGCTGACCTGACGGGTTGTGCGGCTGACGATCTCGGATCAGGTGTTCGGCCGGCGTCCTGGTAGGAGGCCGGAGGTGAAGGTTCGGAGCACGTCCCCGACGAGCAGGCGCACTTCATCGTCGGTGCTGGCGTGGAGCGCCCGGTCGAGGACCAGCATGGGCGAGTGCGAAGGCGACGTAGTCGTGACCGAGGGCGGTGATCCGTCGCCGCGTGACAGCAAGGCCTATCTAGGGACCGCCATGTCTACGACAACGGCGGCCCCGCGCTGCTCGGCCGTCCGCTGCTCTCGACCGAGGAAGCCGTCCTCGCCTGCGCTGGAAGCCTCGTAGGCCTCCAGCGCATAAAACCTTCCCGACCCTCCCCATGATCATGAACACTTTGCCGTGCCATGGCACGGCAAAGTGTTCATGATCATGGGCAAGTGATGGCACAGCAGATACCGGTAGCGCTACCACGCGAACGATGGCGGCCATCCACATCCGCGACGTATCGGACTCCACCCTCGCGGCCCTTCGGGAGCGCGCCGCCCGGCACGGTCATTCGATGCAACACGAAATCCGGCGGATTCTCGACGCCGCCGCCCGTGAACCAGTTGAGGGAGAGCGGCCCGAGCCGGGCCGCTCCGAACACGCGAGGGCGCAGGCGGCGCTCAACGATTGGCCCGCCGCTGGGACGACGCTGTCTACCTCTGGCCAATTCTGCGGGAGTGTCTCACGGTGGCGACCCGCCCGGCCCAGACGAACGGACTCGGCCTTGGACAACAGGACCCGCTGAACAACGCTCGGACGTCGCGAGCACGGAGCGGACACCATCGTGACCGCCAACGTTGACGGCCCGCTCTCGGAGGTGAAGCCGTGTGTGAATCCGACGCGGAAGCGCGCCGCGTACCATCTGGGCACATGGTCAGAATCATCACTGAACCACAGCGAGTTCCGGTTCCGGGCGGCAAGATCATCGACGAGTTTGTCGGCCGGGTGTCAACCGGTACCGATGGTGTCTCGGTAGCCCGGATGAAGGCTCCGGCGGGTTGGGACGAACCTGCGCAGACGCCGGAGTTCGACGAGGTCACGCTGGTGCTCGCGGGCAGTCTCACCGTCGAACATGACGGTACATCGACGGAGGTAGCCGCCGGCCAGGCGATTCTCACGCCGGCGGGGCAGACCGTGCGCTACGTCGCAGGGGCGTCCGGCGCGGAGTACATCGCGGTCTGCGTCCCGGCGTTCGGTCCCGACCTGGCACATCGCGCCGACGATCCGATCTAGTGCGTCGCGCCCCGTCAGCTTGTTGTCGCCCGGGCCACCACAAGGAGGCTTGTGGCGGGCCGGGCTGGCACACACACGGAGTGGAGGTGGTGAACGGAGTGGAGTTAGTGCGTGATCGGAGTGGCGTCGGTGTCGCCAGAGCAACACATTCGCCGCTCTGTTGTTGCACCAACTCCACTCCTGCTGGGGCGTTTCGTGCCAATTCTGGGACTACAGGCGCACGGCCCTGAGCGTGGTCCGGGCCGAGTGGATACCCCGATCCCTGCCTATCCCCGCGGATGGTGGAGCAGACTCAGATACTGGCTAAGCCTTGTCGAGGCATGCAGCATGGCGATCCCGCGCGCGGTGAGTTTTTGCTGCCAATCTTCCAGGGCGCTGGAAAGTGTGTCAGTGCCGCCCGCGATTCGAACCTGTTGGATCACGGTGGCTACGTGGTCTAGAAGGTAACCGCCGCGCCGGAGGAGATGGGCGAGTTCGGCGTCGCGTACGTCGTCCGGGCCGAAGCGCCGGTACCCGGTGGTCGGGTCCCGTTGCGGCTTGAGGATTCCGGCTGCCTCCCAGTTGCGTAGGGTCGCCGAGGTAACGCCGAGCCGGTGTGCGAGTTCACCGATCGAGTAGGGAGCGGTCCGCGCCGGCCCATCCGGTATGGCCGAAATGGCGACAGTCAGCCGGCCGACGGCTGCCCGAACCGCGTCGAGCGTGCCCCGATCCTGGAGTAACCGCTCGTGTCCGTGCGCGATCATGACCACGGCGCCGTCGACATCGTCGTCGGCGATGGCGTGCATGATCTCCCCGCTGAGCCGGTACCCGTAGGCGCGGACGAGGGCGAGGAATGCGCGTAATGCCGCGGCGTGCACCTCGGTGTAAACCCGGTAGCCACTCCGGGTGCGTTCAGCGGGAGGGATGAACCCGGCGCGCTCGTAATTGCGCACCGCCTGGGCCGATAGGCCATGTTCCCGGGCCAGGTCCGAGGGTCGTAGGTTCGCCATTGATTGAGACTTTACCGCACGTAGATAGGCATTCTTTCCATCGAAGTCTCAATCGACTTTTTAAAGATACGTTTGAGATCATGACTGCTGATATTCGAGACGTCGTCAACACCGCACCCGATGTCGTGGGCCTCGGCGAGCCAACTCATCGGGAACCGGCATTCGGACACGTCAGAAACGAGGTCTTCGCTCAACTCGTTGACCGCGGATTCCGGTCGATCGCCCTCGAGACCGACCGGGTAGCCGCCCTAGCGGTCAACGACTTCGTCCAAGGGGGCGCAGGCACACTCGATGCCGTCATGCGTGATGGTTTCACCCACGGTTTCGGCGCCTTTCCTGCCAACCGGCAACTCATCGCCTGGATGCGCGAGTACAACGCCGACCGAGCCGCTGGAGAACGGCTGGCCTTCCACGGCATCGATGCTCCCCTGGAGTTCACCGCGGCTAGCCCCCGGCGCGATCTCGAGTACGCGGGCCACTACTTGGGAGTCGATCTCGATCTCGCGGGTTTGGTAGGCGACGACGAGCAATGGAGCAGCGCCGAGGCGGTCATGGACCCAGCCCAGTCACCCGGCGACACCCCCGCCGCACACCGGCTGCGAGCGATCGCCGACGACATGTTCACCCTGCTCTATGCGCACGCCCCCGAATTGATCGCGGCTTCGTCGCGTGCTGACTGGCAGCGGGCGAAGGCCCACCTCATATCCGCGCTTGGTCTGTTGCGTTATCACCGGCAGGCGGCCCAACGCATCGGCGACAGTGCGAGGTGGTCCGGTCTGAGCGGCGTCCGGGACGCACTCATGGCGCAGAACCTGCTCGACATCCGCGAGATCGAGGCTGGCCGGGGGCCGACCCTGGCCTTCGCACACAACCTCCACCTGCAGCGGACCCCGAGTCACATGAGTATGGCGGGTATGGACATCACCTGGTCCGGCGCAGGAGCCGTCGTCGGGGCTCTGCTGGAAAACCGGTACACCTTCATCGCCGGCAGCCCGAGGGACGACGACAAGCTCAGATCGACGGAAACCGAACTCGACACCAATGACGGGCTGGCTCCGGGTGAGTTCACCTGGTGCCTAAGAGCGGCCGACGTGGCCAGCCAGCTGGATCAGGCAACACTGGAGGGGGCAGACGCGGTTCTGCACATCGACGTCAGCGGATCCGGCGCACGACACTAGGCTGAGGAACATGAGCGAGAACCCGGTACCTCAGAGACGCACCCTTGAGCTCGGATCGCCGGGTCCGCTTCGCCAACGGCTGACCGGCCTCGTGCTGGAGGGGCGGAAGCGGGCGACGGCTGGGCTGCGTGTCGAGTACGACGTCGACGGCGAGCCACTCGAGCATGTGGGAGAGGTGTTGGCGCTGGTTGGCGACGACGGCGAGCAGCTCGCACTGATCGAGGTGACCCAGGTGGACGTCGTTCCGTTCAGCCAGGTCACGTGGGAGTTCGCCGACGCTGAGGGCGAGGGATTCACCGACGTCGAAGACTGGCGGGTGCAGCATCGGGCCTTCTGGGAGAGGTACTCGGTGCCGGCCGTCCGCACCCATCTCGGCGATCCGCACTGGTCACTCAGCGACGACACCGACGTGGTGTGCGTCTGGTTCCGGGTGCGTGATCAGGAGTGAGTATCGAGGTGAGGCCCGCGACGGCGGAACGGTTCGACGACGTCGCAACCATCCTTGGCCCGAAGAACCCCACCGCATCGGTGTGCTGGTGCCTGAGCCACCGGGTCGACTCGAAAACCAACCGGGAACTCGTCGGACCGGCCCGCGGTGAGTACGTCAAAAGCCTCTGCGCGAACGACGTCGCACCAGGTGTTCTGGCTTACGAGGGCGACGTCGTCGTCGGGTGGGCTGCCGTAGCACCTCGAGCCGAGTTGCCATTTGCGCGCGCCAGGAAGATCCCGCACGTCGACGAGTTGCCCGTCTGGTCGGTGTGGTGCATCCGAGTGCGCCCCGGCCACCGCCGCAAAGGGATCTCACATGCCTTGCTCGACGGTGCCGTGGCGTTCGCCCGCTCGCACGGTGCGCCGGCCGTCGAGGGGTATCCCGTCGACAACCAGGGGGAGAAGGTCGACACCACCATGGCGTACGTGGGAACCCGTGCCGTGTTCGAGCGTGCCGGTTTCACCAAGGCCGCGGATACCGACTCGGTGTCCGGTGGGTTCCCACGCGTCCTCATGCGCCTCGACCTGCTGTGATGATCATCCCGTGCCGCGGCTGGCGGCAGCCGTCCAGTCCAGGCCGCCGCGTGTGGGACGCTTAGCGATCAGATGCGCTACCGGACGCCATAGGACGGTTCGTGCATCTGATCGCCACGCGTCCCACATCGTGGCGACGATCAGACGCCGCTACCGCACGTCGACACTGGCCGTCGCCACCACCGCGCATCTGATCGTCGCCACCGAAACGATCAGGCGTCAAAACGGAGATCAGGTGCACAACGGGGGAGGGGCGGGGCTGACGTTGGACGCCATGTGTGCTGCAATTTTGTTGGCGCATGACGCTGAGGAAGCCTGGGAGCTCTGGGGCGGCGGAGGGGGAGTTTCGGTGCGGCATCGGATCGCGATCGTGGGTTGTGGTGCCATGGCGGCGCGCCATGAGGAGGCGGTGCTCGCCATGCCCGAGCGGGTTCAGGTGGTGGCCACGGTGGATCCGGAGCTGCCCAAAGCCCGGCGGCTGGCGGAGAACCTGGGTGGTGCCCGGTATGGAGCCAGCGTCGAGGAGTTCATCGGTGATATCGACGCCGCGATCGTGGTCACGCCGCACGATTCGCATCATGACCTCGGCATGCTGCTGCTGAGCGCTGGCAAGCACGTATTGATGGAGAAGCCGTTGGCTTTGTCCGAGGGTGAGTGCCTGGCTCTTATCCATCAGGCCCGGCGCAGTGGCCGGGTTCTGATGACCGCGCATCCGATGAGATTCCACCCGTTGGTCCAGCAGGCGAAAAGGCTGATGGACGATGGGGCATTGGGGACGGTGTTCCAGATGTCGATCTGGACCGAGCAGTATCACCTTCGTGCCGACGCTCCGTGGATGAGCCGGGTGGCCACGCTAGGAGGCGGGCAGTTGTTCAGCCATGGGTGTCATTACATCGACTTGCTGCTGTGGTTTCTCGGCCGTCCGGTCTGCGGATCGCATCACGGAACGCGGCGAACGACGGAGTGGCTGGAGGGGGAAGGCACGAGCAACGTGGTGTTGGAGTTCGAGAGTGGTGCACTCGGCTATCACATGGGGACGTGGGGGGCCCGCGGAACCAAGCTTGGCTACAACATCCAGGTGCACGGCTCCAAGGGAATGGCTGAGGTCGACTACCTCGACGGCGAAGTTCGGATATACACCGAGGAACGGGTCGAGACGGTGCTCCACGCCGAACGGCGCGGCAAATACATCGAGAACGAACTGGCCCACTTCCTGGACTGTATTGAATCCGGCGCCGAGCCGTTGACCAGTGCTGGCTCGGCCTTGCAAGGGTTGCGGGTCATCTGGCGGCTGTATGCGGCGTCGGCGCAGGGGACGGTAGCTGATCTCGCGGGTCTGGGATTGGGTGACGACTGGGACCACCCGGGGATGGCCGTGTTGCCGAGTCCCGCGTAGCCAGAAATGAAACGATGATTACGGTCAGATAACGGTTGGTGGTGCAGCGGCCGGTCAAATTTGATACTAAGTTCCGTGACATCGCCCCGGGACCTGGAACTGAGCCCGTCTGAGGTGGCGCGGCTTCGGGTGCAGGCGGCCGGCGGAGGCCGCCAGGCTGTCCGCGCCCGGATCGTCCTGCTGGCTGCGGAGGGGGCAACCGATGTGGCCATCGCGGCCCGGCTTGGGGTGTCCCGTCAGATGGTCGCACGCTGGCGAACCCGGTATCGAGGAGACGATCGGTCGCCGGCGGATGCGCCGCTGCGTGACGACGCGCGGTCTGGGCGCCCAGTAGAGCTGCGGGACCCTGTGGTGCTGCTAGCCACCGGCAGCTCGCCGCCGGTTCATGTCCGCCGCCGGCGGTGGTCGGCGCTGGCCTTGGGGCAGGAGCTGGGGGTGAGTCCCGCGTCGATCCGCAAGATCTGGCGTCGGTGGGGTGTACGTATACAGGCCGGCCGACCTCCCTGGTCGGAGGAGATTCCGGTGCTGCCTACCCAGGTCCAAGCGTTGACCGGCGTATTCCTGAGCCTGCCCGACGCGGCCCTGGCTCTGAGCGTTGGAACTGCGGATACCTTGCCGCCGCCGTACGATCCCGAGTTGCGCGGGCGGGTCCGTGCCGGCGCTGGGGCACCCGTACCCATGGAGCCCGTGCCAGTGTCTGCTCCGGCGGGTGTCCGGCCCTTGTTGACCTTGCTGGCGCAGGCTCGGGTCAGGGACGGATCAGAATGGTTTCCGCGCCAGCGCGACCGTGACTTCGTGAGTTTCCTGTCGGACGTCCGTGCGGGGAGCGCCGAGCCGCCCGGCCGGCGGACCTATGTGCTGGTATCCCGGCCCCAGGTGTTGCGTAGCGGCCTGGTTCGGGAATGGGTGCAGCGCGAGCAGGCCACGATCCTTGTTCCCCCCGATGGGGTCCAGTGGCTCGAGTGCGTCGAGGTTGTGATGGCGGCCGCATGGGCCGGGCAGGGCCACGTCTATGCGGTCGACGCCGCGGCTGCGGTTGCGCGCGCCCTAGGCGATTTCGAGGCGGCCTGGCGTGGTGGACATGAGCCCATCGGTTGGGTGCCGTCTGCTGTGCACGTGCCCGATCGCGGAGGCACTTGAGCGCACGGGCACCGCCGCCAGAGGTGAGCCGATTGTTACGTTATTTATTGCCAATATTCGGGCTCTGGTGGCTTCTGCGGAGCGTTGACCCTGCACACAGCTCCGCCATAACGTGCAGCCTCATCCACGGCACGCCGGGGACAGCAGACATCCGGTCGCGGCCAGGTGAAAACGGCAGATGCTATCGCGTAGTCAGGAGCGGCCAGAGTGAAGCACAAGGTAGCGATCATCGGGTGCGGCAAGATGGAGGCCACCCACCAGGACGGGCTGGCGAATCTTGCGGACCGTCTTGAGATAGCGGCGACGGTGGACCCGGTGGTGGAGCGGGCAGAAGCGGCGGCCCGGCTGCTGGGCGCCGAGCGGGCCACGGCAGATCTCGACGACGTCATCGACGAGATCGACGCCGCCCTCGTCGTGACACCTCACCACGTGCACCATGAGATCGGCATGCAGCTCCTCAAAGCCGGCAAACACGTGCTGATGGAGAAGCCCTTAGCCATCACCGAGGCGGAGTGTCTCGAGCTCATCACCACCGGCCAGGCAGCCGGCCGGGTGCTGATGACGGCGTATCCGATGCGTTTTCATCCACTGGTCACTCAGCTCAAAGAGCACATGGACGACCACCTGGTGGGGGAGATCTTCCAGGTCTCGATCTGGACCGAGCAGCGAACCCAGCGCGAACCGGGTCACTGGATCGGCCGGGCGGACACACTCGGCGGCGGCCAGCTGTTCAGCCATGGCTGCCACTATGTCGACCTGCTGTTGTGGTTCCTCGGCACCCCGGTGCGGGGCACACATATCGGCACCCGCAAAGGCACACCCTGGCTGGAACGGGAAGGAACGAGCAACGTCTCGATCGAGTTCGCCAACGGTGCACTTGGCTATCACTTCGGCACGTGGGGTGCACGCGGCAGCAAGTTGTCGTACAGCATCCACGTGCACGGGACCGAGGGCATGCTCGAGGCCGACTTCCGGGCCGGAGAGCTACGTCTGCACACCCGAGCCGGGATCAAGGTGCTGGCGGAGACCCGCAAGCGGGACAAGTACGTCGAGTACGAGATCGCGCACTTCCTGGACCGGATCGAGGACGGCCGAGCGCCGATGACCGACGGCCCAGGTTCTCTACAAGGTCTCCGGCTGATCTGGCGGCTGTATCAGGCCGAAGACGAAGGCGTCGTCGCCGACCTGTCCGGGCTCGGGTTGGACCAGGACTGGACACCGGCCGGTCTTGACCGGCTACCGGGCTGACCATGGTGGGGTATCTGGTTCGGCGCTGCATACGCCTCGTCGTCTCCCTGGTTGTGGTCTCGATCATCCCCTTCGGGCTGTTGCAGATGGTCCCGGGCTCCTTCGGTGAGTTGTCGCAGCTTGCGTCGGGCTCCGGGCTCGGCGGCACCGATACGGCAGAGGCCGCCGCGCAGCTGGAGGAGCGCTACGGCGAGGGCACTCCGGCGTGGCGGCAGTACCTCACCTTCATGCAGGGCGCGGTGACCGGCGACATGGGTCCGAGCTACAAATACCCGCAGCTCACCGTCGAGCAAATCATCGCCGACGCCTTCCCGGTATCCCTGACGCTGGCGGCGCTCGCCACCGCTTTGACGCTGGTGATCGCCGTCCCGATCGGCGTGCTCGCGGCGCTTCGCAAAGATACCTTCGCCGACTACGGCTCGATGTTCACCTTAACCACGATCCAGGCCCTGCCCGGGTATCTGTTTGCGCTGGTGCTGATCCTGATCTTCGCCGCGGGTCTGGGATGGCTGCCCACCAGCGGCTGGTCGGGGCCACAGAACTTGATCATTCCAGTGATCGCTCTGGCGGTGCAGCCGACGGCCATGCTCGCCCGGTACGTGCGGTCCTCAATGCTCGAGGCACTACGCGAGGAATACGTGGTCGCCGCCTACGCCAAGGGCGGCACCCCCGGTGCGGTGACCATCCGGCACGCGCTGCGCAACTCGCTGATCCCGGTGGTCACGGTGGTTGGACCGATCTTCGCGGCCCTCGCCACCGGCACGGTATTCATCGAAGCGCTGATGGGCATTCCCGGCCTGGGAATGTTCTTCACCGTCGCCGCCCGGTCCCGGGACGTGCCCCTACTGATGGGGACGACGCTGTTCTTCGCCCTCATCATCATGGTGCTCAACCTCTTGGTCGACCTGTTGTACGGAGTGCTCGATCCGCGAATCCGGCACGAGCGCACCACCGGCCGGCGGCGCCGCCGAGGCAAACAAGAACCCGAGGGCGAGGGGCACACCACCCCGGCCACGCTCGCCGGCGGTCTGGAGGTTCGTGCATGACAACAACCGAGCAAATGCCCGCGGACCGGACACCACCGGTCCGCAGCGAGCTGGCCCGGGGCTGGCTGCGATTCAACAGACGCCCGATCGCCGTCGCCAGCCTGGTCTTCGTCGCCCTGCTGGTTCTCGTCGCGCTGCTGGCTCCACTGATCGCGCCGTACTCGTTCACCGAACAAGACCTCACCCAGCGCCTACTCCCGCCGTTGTCCGACGGGCACCTCCTGGGCACCGACACGTTGGGCAGAGACCTGCTGTCGAGGATGATCTTCAGCCTGCGCACGGCGCTGCTGATCGGGTTCGGTGCCGAGCTGATCGCCCTCGTCATCGCGATCGCAGTTGGGCTGGTCGCCGGGTACCGCGGTGGCCGGGCAGACCAGCTCCTGATGGCCGGCACCGATGTGATGTACGCGTTCCCGTCGTACCTGTTCGCGGTCTTGATCGTCGTGGTGCTGGGACGGTCGGTGACGTCGATCATCATCGCCATCGCTTCGTGGGTCACTCAAGCACGCCTGGTCCGCGCACAAGTGCTGAAGATCAAAACATTCGAGTACGTCGAAGCGGCACGTTCGGCCGGCACCAGCGGAACAGCCATCGCCCTGCGGCACATCCTGCCCAACGCGGTAGGGCCGTTGCTGGTCACCACCAGCTTCGCCATTCCGGGTGCGATCCTCGCCGAGTCGGGTCTGGCCATCCTCGGGCTGGGCGTGGCACCCCCAACGCCGTCGTGGGGCGGGATGATCGTCGACGGCTACCGCTATGTGCTGTCCTCGCCGCACCTGATCGCGGCCCCCTTGGTCGTCTTCGGCCTGACCATGCTCGCCTTCACCTGGATCGGTGACGGACTCCGGGACGCGTTCGATTCCAGCGAGGAGGACCGGTCGTGACATCTGGGCACCCACTACTGTCCGTGCGGGACCTGACCGTCGGGTTCCGTGGCCGGGACGGCCAGCCAACCCCCGCAGTGCAGGGGCTGTCGCTGAACCTTTCCCAGGGCGGCTCGCTGGCCATCGTTGGTGAATCCGGTTCCGGCAAGACGGTCAGCATGCGCGCCCTACTCCGGCTGCTTCCCGGCAGCGCGGAGGTTGGCGGACGAGCCGCCTTCGAGGGGCATGACCTGTTGCGGTTGCCGGCCGACCGGCTACGGGCCGTGCGCGGGCGGGGCATCGGGATGGTGTTCCAGAACGCGATGGACGCGCTGAACCCGACCCGAACGCTCAAGAGCCAGCTGACCGAACATCTTCGCTGGCATCGGATTTGTAGCCGGTCCGAGGCGACCCGGCGGGCGGTGGCGGCGCTTGATCGGGTGGGCATACCGGAGCCGCATCGGCGGATCCGGATGTACCCGTTCCAGCTGTCCGGGGGGATGCGGCAGCGCGCGATGATCGCCATGTCGATCGTCGCCGGACCTCGGTTGCTGATCGCCGACGAGCCAACCACCGCACTCGACGTCACGGTCCAGCGTCAGGTGCTCGACCTGCTGAACGACCTCCGCGACGACGGCCTGTCGCTCATCATGATCACCCACGATCTGGGGGTGGCGCGCTACCTCTGCGACGACGTCGTCGTGATGCGGGACGGGCGGGTTGTCGAGAGCGCACCGATGGCCGAGTTCGTCACCAGCGCCAGCCACCCGTACTCGAAGCAGTTGCTCGCCGCCGCGCTCGACGTCGACACGAGCACCGATGCGACGCAGCAGTCGGCTGTTCCTGATCCCGAGCCTGAGGCGCCGTCGCCGCTGATGCGGGCCAACGACCTGGTGAAGGTGTTCAACGGCCGGGGCGGCGAGACCCGGGCGGTGGACCAGGTCAGCGTGTCGATTCACCGCGGGCAGACGGTCGGCGTCGTCGGTGAGTCCGGAAGCGGCAAGTCAACGCTGGCCCGCCTGCTGGTTCGGCTCATCGAGCCGACGTCGGGGACGGTCACCTTCGCCGGCGCGGATCTTCTGGGTGCGGGCCGTCGTGAGCTGCATCAGCTGCGTCGACGGGTTCAGATGGTGTTCCAGAACCCGCACGGCTCGCTGCTGCCGCACCTGTCGGTGGCGGCGAACGTCATGGAACCGCTCCGGGCGCACCGCGTCGGCACCCCCGTCCAGCGCCGGCAGCGTGCCCTCGAGATGCTGGAGCTGGTGGGGGTACCCGCCCAGCGGGCCGATCATTACCCGCGGCAGTTCTCCGGAGGTCAGCAACAGCGGGTGGCGATCGCCCGTGCCCTCGCCCTCGAACCAGAATTGCTGATTTGCGACGAGCCGACCTCGGCGCTCGACCTGTCTATTCAGGCTCAGATTCTGGACCTGCTGGGCGACCTTCAGCAGCGGCTGGGCCTGTCCATGTTGTTCGTGACGCACAACCTGGCCGTCGCCCAGCGGCTGTGCGACCGCATCGTCGTGATGGCGGCCGGCCAGGTGATGGAGGTCGCACCGGCGCATCAGCTGTTCACGTCTCCGCAACACCCATATACGCGTGCACTGCTCGACGCGGTTCTACCGGTTCACAGCCCGCCCCAGCGAGCGGCCCAGCCCTTAGATCCCCCGCAGACGGAGGAGATACGTCGATGAACACATTCCAGCCGGTCACCAGACGCAGCTTCCTGGCCACTGTCCTGGCGGCGGCCGCGTCCACCGCGGCCGCGTGCAGCTTCGATTCCGAGAGCCCGGATGGCCGGGCCGAGCCGGGGGCGACGAACAGCCCAGGTGCGGGTACGCGGGTGCTGCGCCAAATGATGATCCCGGTGGCTGATCTCGACCCCACGGTGGCCTCGGGTGCCTCCTTCGGGCAGATCCTCATGGCCGGTCTGATGGAGGGGCTGGTCGTGCTGGACGCGGACGGCACCGGGGTACAGGCGGGCGCGGCGTCCGCCTGGGACGTTTCCGCTGATGGCCGCACCTACACCTTCACTATCCGACCGGAGGCGACGTGGTCGAACGGCGACCAGGTGACCGCCGCGGACTTTGAATGGAACTGGCACCGGCTGCTGAGCCCGACCGCCAGTGACCGGCCAGAGGGCACCAGCTCGTACAACCAGGCGGCGGGCGTCGTGGGCGCGGCGGATTTTCTGTCCGGCCAGACGACGGACTTCGCCGACGTCGGGGTCAGCGCCCGCGACGATTCCACCTTCGAGATCACTCTGGAGGCGCCGAATCCGGACTTCCTCTACATGCTGGCCGCGTACTGGGCCCTACCGCTTCACCCAGCGACGGTGGAGGAGCACTCGACTGGTTGGTCCACACCGGAGAACTGGGTCGGCAACGGGCCCTTCGTCCTCGACGCCTGGCGGACGAACGCCTCGGCCACGCTGGTGCCGAACGAACATTACTGGGATCGCGACAACTATCACCTGGATCGGTGGGAGGTTCGGTTCAACGACGCCGGAGCCACCGCCGACATCCTGGCCTACCAGTCCGGCGAGATCGACGTCGTCAATGTCTCCGGCGCGCTTGAAGCGGTGACCAGCGATCCGGAGCTGGAACCGGACCTGGTGACCGCGCCGCAGAACGTCGTCAACACCTTGAATCTGTTGAGCAGCCACAATCCGGTCCTCTACGACGTGCGGGTACGGAAGGCGCTGTCGCTGGCGATCGACCGGGATCAGATCGCCGCCTTGCAGTATCCACGAACACCAGGAGTCAGCCTGGTTCCCGACGGTGTCCCCGGCCACGAGCAGGTGCCGGCGACCACCTACGACCTCGACCAGGCGAAGGCGTTGCTGGCCGAGGCTGGTTTCGCCGACGGCGCCGGGGTGCCCACCGTGACGATTCTGATCAACCAGCCGACGGCGTGGATCGAAGCGGTCGCCGAAATGTGGCGGACCGGTCTTGGTATCGAGGTGACGCTGGACCTGGTGGAGCTCGGTGTCTACGTCGAGAAGCGCGGGCAGCTGCACCCGGACAGCTACACCGGTTTCTGGCACGGCAGCTTCGGTGTCAATCCACCCACCCTGTTCAGCTCGATCACCGGACCGTTGACGTCGTGGCGGTTCCTGGCCGGGTTCGCGATGCCGGCGGAGGCCGCGGAGAGGTACCAGGAGGTGTCGCAGGACACGTCGATGCCGCCGGACGAGAAGGTGGCGGAGCTGGAAGGGATCATCGACGCCGACGCGTTCCCCGAGATCCGGGAGTTCAAGGATCTCGCCGAACAAGCGGTCGCCGAACGTGACCCTGACATCCAGCGGCGGTTGTTGCTCGACGCGGCGGTGGCCCGCGAGTCCGCCTACGTCTCCCTGCCCGTCATCTGGGGCAGTTACGCGCTGCTGATCAAACCGCACGTTCAGGAACTGCGGCCGTGGACGGATTCCACGGTCTTCACTACCCGCGGCGTGCAGGTCGCGCCCTGACGTCACGGCAGAACCAACGATCCGTCGAACCAGCGCACCATCCCGTCGAACTAGCGCACGACCAGGAGGCTCGGAATGTCGAACAACGAACGGCACCTGACTCGGCGAACCATGCTCAGCGGCTTAGGCGCCGCCGCTTTAGGCGCCTCGATCCTGACGCCGGCGGTGGCGGGTCCGGCCAGGGGCCTCGTCGGCCAGACGCAGGCGGCGGAGGAGTACTACGTGACCACCGTCGCGCAGTTGCAAGCGGCGTTGGCAGCGGCACTGCCGGGGGACAGCATCGTGCTGCAGGACCGGACGTGGACTGACCTGCATGTGGTGGTTAGTGATGAGGCGAACCACGGCCTGCCGGGGGCGCGGATCACGCTGCGCGCGGAGACCCGGGGCGGAGCCGTGCTGACTGGCCGCTCCGCGATCAATCTGGCCCGGGACTACTGGGTGATCGACGGGCTGGTGTTCCGGGACGGGTATCTTCCCGGCGGGGACCGCGGGGTGATCTACTTCGGGCTGCCGCTGAGCGGCGGTGGCCATGCGGAGGCGCATCACTGTGAGGTCACCCATGTGACCATCGAGGACTACAACCCGCCTAACCCGGCGGTGCAGTACAACTGGGTCCGGATGATGGGCACCAACAACACTGTTAGCTACAGCTACTTCTCCGGCAAGAATCACTACTTGGACATGGTGGCGGCGCATTGGCGTAAATGGACGCCAGCACCAACCCGGCATTGGATCCATCACAACTACTTCGGCAACATTCCCTACAGTGGCGCCAACGGCCTAGGGGCGTTGACCCCGGTGCAGGGTGGGACGCCGCTGGTGTCGGACTTCAACATCGTCGAAGACAACCTGTTCTACCGGTGCGACGGTGAGTCGGAGATCATCTCGATCAAGAGCAGCAACAACATCGTGCGACGGAACACCGTCGTCGACAGCGTCGGCCACATCTGCCTGCGTCTCGGCAACAACAACGAGGTGAGCAGCAACTACGTCTTCGCGAACGGGGCGATGGCCGAACCCGCGCCGTGGTATCCCGGCGGTGTGCCGCTCGGTATCTCCGGCGGGGTCCGGATCAGCGGAGAAGGCCACCGCGTTTACAACAACTACATCCACGGCGTGGCCGGGCACGGAATCTACATCCAGAACGGCGGAGAAAGCCCCACGGCTGGCTACCAGCCGGTGAAGGATGTCGAGATCGTGTACAACACGATCATCGACAGCGGAATCAATGCCGTGACGATCGGCGCTGGGATCAGCCGGGTGACCGCCGGGGGAGACAACGTGCCCCCGGAGAACCTCACGCTGGCCAACAACATCATCGAGGGCTCGAATCCGGGGTACCTCGTCGAATACGGCCGCTGGCCGTGGCCCGACGGTGAGTTCCAGACGGAGCCGGTCAACCTGACCTTCGAGGGCAACATCATGTACGGCAGCCCGGCACACGCCGACCCGGTGCCCGACGGCATCGAGAACGTCGACCCGCAACTCGAGCGGGTACCGGGCGACTACCCGTTGTTCCGGCCCGCGCCGACCAGCCCGGCCATCGATGCCGCGGCCGGCCGAGGATACCTCTACGTCAACAAGGACATCGAAGGACGCCCGCGGCCCAGACCACGCGACGTAGGCGCCCATGAGCAGTCCCGCGGCCCGGTCCACAACCCGCCGCTCACCGGGGCCGACGTCGGGCCGAGCTATCTGGACCTGGAATGACGGCTACCCGAAAGGCTGCGGAAGTTTTATCGCCTCCGCCCGCATGAACCACCGGATGGTGAGGAGACGGCCATGACGAACCCAGGGAACGGACTCACTCGGCGCGCGATGCTAGCCGGAGCGGGCGCGTTGGCGATCGGCGGGTCCGGTGTGCCGGCCGCGGCCGTTCCGGCGCCGCGCCGGACAGCGCAGGACTACTACGTGACGACGGTGGCGCAGCTGGACGCGGCGCTGGCCGCGGCGGCGCCGGGGGACAGCATCGTGGTGCAGGACCGGACCTGGACCGACCTGCACATCGTGATCGGTGACGGGGCGAACCACGGCGCCCCGGGTGCGCCCATCACACTGCGCGCGGAAACCCGCGGTGGGGTAACACTCAGCGGCGCGTCGTACATCAACCTAGCCCGGGACCACTGGGTGATCGACGGGCTGGTGTTCCGGGACGGGTACCTCCCCAGCGGGGACCGTGGGGTGATCTACTTCGGGCTGCCCCTGACCGGTGGTGGGCACGCGCAGGCGCATCACTGCGAGCTCACCCAGGTGACGATCGAGGACTACAACCCGACCAACCCGGCCGTGCAGTACAACTGGGTGCGCATGATGGGCACCAATAACACGGTGAGTTACTGCTACTTCTCCGGCAAGAACCACTACCTCGATCTGCTGGCGGCGCATTGGGCGAAGGATCCGGCGACGGTGCCGACCAACCACTGGATCCACCACAACTACTTCGCCAACATCCCAGACGGCGGCGGCAACGGATACGGAGCGGTCACTCCGGTGCAGGGCGGGTCGCCGCAGGAGTCGGACTTCAACGTCGTCGAGGACAACCTCTTCTATCGGTGCGACGGTGAGTCGGAGATCATCTCGGTCAAGAGCAGCCACAACATCGTGCGGCGGAACACCTTCGTCGAGTGTGTCGGCTATATCAGCCTCCGGTTGGGCAACAACAACGACGTCAGCGGCAACTACTTCTTCGCCAGCGGCGTCGGAACCTCGCCGACCTATCCGGGCGGCATCCCGCTGGGGGAGTCGGGCGGGGTGCGGGTGACCGGCGAAGGTCACCGCATCTACAACAACTACATCGACGGGGTGTCCGGCTCCGGGTTCTATGTGCACAACGGCAACAGTTCATACCCACCGGTGAAAGACGTCGAGATCGTGCACAACACCGTCGTCGACACCGGCCATTCCGGCATACGGATCGGTACCGTCCTCAGCTCCGGAAACACCCCGCCCGAAGACCTGGTGATCGCCAACAACATTGTCTACAGCCAGAGCGGTGTGTCGCTCACCTATGACACGGAGCCGACGAGCGTGAGCTATCAGGGCGACATCATGTACGGCGCGCCAATCGACGTGTCCCCGGTACCAGCTGGAATACAGCAGGTTGACCCACAACTGACACCGGTCGCTGGCAACTACCCGGTGTATCAGCCCGGTGCGGGCAGCCCGGCGATCGACGCCGCGGCGGGGAACTTCGGATATGTCGACGACGACGTCGCCGGCCGGGGGCGGCCCGCAGGAGCGGGCAATGACGTTGGTGCCCATGAGAGCAGCGTCGATCCGGTTGTGTACCCGCCACTCACCGGGGCCGACGTCGGCCCCGGTTACCTTTAGGAGGACGTGTGTTCGAGCAGCGGCGGGTTGACGGGCCGGATCCGGCCGGCGGGCGAATCAGGGTCGGCATCGTCGGCCTGGGGCGCAGCGGTTGGAACATCCACGCCGCTGGGCTGGCGGACCGTGCCGACTATGCGGTGGTGGCGGTGGCCGATCCGGTGCCGGAACGGCTCGACGAGGCCCGCGACCGGTTCGGCTGCGCCGCCCATGCCGAGCCGGAAGGTGTGTTCGCCGATGAGTCGGTCGACCTCGTGGTTATCGCCGCGCCGTCGCACACCCACGTGCCGCTCGCCATCGCGGCGCTGGATGCCAGCAAACATGTGGTCGTCGAGAAGCCGATGGCCGAGACCGTGTCCGGCGTCGATCGGATCACGGTGGCCGCCAAGGAGGCCGATCGCCTGGTGACCTGCTTTCACAACAACCGCTTCGACCCGACGTTCCTGGCCATCCAGGACGTGGTGGCATCCGGCAAGCTCGGTGAGTTGGTGTTGATTCGCCGATCTCATCATGGCTTCTGGCGGCGGTCCGACTGGCAGACCTTACGCAAGTTCGGCGGTGGGCAGCTGGCGAACGCGGGATCGCACTTTCTCGACCAACTGCTCCTGCTGATGGACGGTGACCCGGTGGAACTGTTCGTGGACCTTCGGCGGACGCTTGCTGCTGGTGACGCGGAAGACCACGTCAAGCTGTGTATGAAGGGCCCAACCGGCCCGATGGCTGACCTCGAGTCGAGCTCGTCGGTGGCGTGGGCCCAGCCGGCCTGGTTCATTGCCGGCACCGCCGGTGGCTTGGTGAGCACCGAGAGTGGTATCGATATGCGCTGGTGCGACCCGGACCAGCTAGGGGCGTGGCCAGCCGACGAGGGCCCAGCTGAAGACCGCGGATACCGCGGGCTGGGTGAGATCGACTGGCATACGGAGAGCCGCGCAACCGAACGGCCCAGCGGCCAACGCACCGACCTGTTCTATGACAACCTCGCCGCTGCCTTGCGTGGTGATGCCGAGCTGTGTGTCACGCTGCCCAGCATCCGCCGGCAGATCGACGTCATCGAACGGGCACGTTTGCTGAGCCCGGTCTGAGGAATGGTCAGTTGATCAGGCGGAACGCCTTGGTCATCATGTCCGACGCCTCAGCCCACGTCGGCAAGGCGTCGATCTCGATGATGGTGTGTCGTAGCGGTTCGGTGTCATACAGTTCGACCCGCCAGCCGTTGCTGTCATGGTCGAGGATCCCCCTGATCACGCTGGGTCCTTCCTATGGTTAGGTCCGGTCATTTATCTAGCCAACGTGAATTGTGTCACTTCGGCGGGCGATTGTCCTGGCGACAGGATCGGCCGTTCGGACAATTCCGGGACGCCGGATCGGGTGATGCCCGCGTTGTTCCGCGGTGGGGTGTCAGCTGAGCCGGTAATACACCGCCAGGGGGTGCGTCGGGTGGTCGATGACCTCGACCGGGGTGTCGAAGACGTCGGACAGGACGTCCGGCGTCATCACCTCCCGTGGGGATCCGACGTAGCGGATCCGCCCGTTGGTCATGGCGACGATCCGGTCGGCATAGGCGGCGGCGAAGTTGATGTCGTGGATCACCAGCACCACGGTCTTGTCCAGTTCATCTGCCGCGCGACGTAGCTGCGCCATCATCGCGACGGCGTGCTGCATGTCGAGGTTGTTCAACGGCTCGTCCAGCAGGGCGTATTCGGTGTCCTGAGCCAGCACCATCGCGACGTAGGCGCGCTGGCGCTGGCCACCGGAGAGCTCGTCCAGGTACCGCGCTTGCAGTGCCGTCAGGTCGAGGAACTCCAGCGCGCGGTCCACGGCCGCCACGCACTCGGTGGTCAGCCGGCCTTGTGAGTGCGGGAACCGGCCGAGGGAGACGAGCTGGCGCACCGTGAGGCGAGCGACGAAGTGGTTCTCTTGCCGCAGGATCGCGAGCGTCTTAGCGAGTTGGCGCGACTTGGCGGTCGTTACGTCCATGCCGGCGACGTGGACGGTGCCGGCGTCGGCCCCGAGCAGCCGTCCGATGATGGTGAGCATCGTCGACTTGCCCGCACCGTTGGGCCCCACCAGTGCGGTGATGCCGCCCCTGGGCAGATCGAGGTCCACCGGCCCGAGGGCGTGGACGTCGCCGTACGATTTCGCGACGTCGGCGAGCTTGATCATCGCAACCCTTTCCGCAGCAGGTAGACAAGGAACGCCAGGCCACCGACCAGCTCGATGATCACGCTGATCAGTCCCTGGGCGTAGAACACGTGGCGGAGCACGAAGTACGCACTCAGCAGTGTGGCCACGGAGAGCGCGGCCACCATCGGCAGCGTCCACTGGTGAGAGCTGGTGCCCACGAGCTGGTACGTGAGCATCGCCACCAGGAACCCGAAGAAGGTCATCGGTCCGGTGAGTGACGTCGACACCGAGATGAGGACCGCGACCATCACCAGGACCAGCATCACTTCGCGCTGATACCGCACGCCAAGTCCGGTGGCGACCTCCCGGCCCATGGAGACGACGTCGAGCACGTGCCGGCGGCGCCACAGGACGAACCCGACCCCCACCACCGCCGCGAATCCGATGGGCAGGTAGGTGGAGTCCGACTGTGACATGGTCGCGAACAGCCGCGCGGTCAGGATGTCGAACTCGCTGGGGGTGAGCAGCCGCTGCATGAACGTGGCCAGCGAGCCGAAGCCCATGCCGAGGACAACACCCACGAGGAGCAGCACATGTAACGACGCGCGTTTTCCGGAGAACAACCACCCGTACAAGGCGGTGGCGAAGGCGATCATGAGCAGGCTCTGCGCCACGACATGCCCCACCGTGTTGGTGGCCGCGACCGCCCCTGCCCCGAGGAAGAACACCAGGGCCGTCTGCACCGCGCGGTACAACGCGTCGAACCCCAGGATCGAAGGGGTCAGGATGCGGTTGTTCGTCACCGAGTGGAACGCGACGGTGGCCACACCATGACAGATACCGACGATGGTGATGGTCGCCACCGAGGTCAGGCGGTTGTTGACGATCGTCCAGAACCCTCGGCTGCCGGGCTCCGCGGGGTTGTCATAGGTGACGATGAGGACCGCCGCGAGCACCGCGACCAGCAGAACGATCGTCAGCCGCAGCCAATACCGGCCCACGGTGGCCGGCGGATGTGCGGGCACCGGGCCCGGAATCGCCGGACCACGTGAGAGGTCGGAGGCCGCTGGCGACTGCACCATGGGTTGGCTGTTCGTTGTTGTCATGGCCTTCCCCTCACGCCGTGCGCCGCAGCCGCAGCACCAGGGCGATGAACACGGCGGCGCCGATCACACCCAGGATCATCGATACCGGTATCTCGAACGGCATCCGGATCAGCCGGCCGATGATGTCGCACGAGGTCACGATCGCGACTCCGCCCAAACACACCCAGGGCAAATTCGAGCGCAGATCATCCCCGCGTAGCAGCGAAACCATGTTGGGCACGATCAGCCCCAAGAATGGCAGGAATCCGACGACGACGGTGGTGACCCCGGTGGCCACGGCCACCATGGCGGTTCCCAGCAGCATCACCCGCCGGTAGTTCAGGCCCACGTTGGTGGCGACGTCGGGGCCCAGACCGGCCACGGTGAGCCGATGGGCCAGCAAGAAGATGGCCAGGCACACCAAGGCGACCACCCAGAGGATCTCGTACCGGCCGCGGACCACCGGGCTGAACGAACCCATGAACCAGGTGCCCAGCAGCTGGAGATAGTCCGTGGACACCGCGATCATCGTGGTGATCGCGGAGACGACCGCGCCCAGCATGATGCCCACAATGGGAACGATGAGGGTGGTGCGCAGCTGGATGCGCTGCAAGATCGCCATGAACACCATCGTTCCGGCGAAGGCCGTGAGCGACGCCAGCACCATTCGGACGTTCAGCGACGCCGTCGGAAACAGGATCACGGAGAGCAACAGGCCCAGGGCGGCCCACTCGCTGGTGCCGGCCGTGGTTGGCGAGACGAACCGGTTCTGGGTGAGCTGTTGCAGCACCACGCCACAGACGGCCATGGCGCTGCCGGCCAAGACCAGCGCCAGGGTGCGTGGTACGCGGGTGATGAAGAACATCTCCCGGCCGCCTTCAGCGCCGAGGTCGTAGACGCCGATGAACAACGATCCGACCACCAGCGCCAGGGTGATGCCGCCGAAGACGAAAAGTGCGGCCGGCCGCTGCCACCAGCCCTCGGCGTGGCTGGCGGCAGCGGCGCGCGGATCAGTCGCGGTATGGCTCGTCACGGCGTGGCGGCGAAGGCTTCAGCGATCTGGTTGAACAGCGTGGTGTAGGCCTGGATGTCCTCGGTGATGTAGAAGGTCGGGTCTAGGTAGATGACCTGGTCCTGCGATACCGCGGTGGTGCCGGCCAGCGCCTCGGACTCGCCGATCACTTCCCGGGCCGGCTGATACTCGGGTTCGTTGGCGGAGACGGCACCGTCCCGGTCCAGCACGATCAGCCAGTCCGGGTTGGCCGCGGCGATGGCTTCCACCGAGATCTCGTCGCCATGGCTGGCGTCCTCGGCCTCCTGATCCAGCGCGGGGACGAGGTCCAGGATGGGGAACACCGGGCCGACCGAGCGGCCGTTCACCGGGGCGGCGTACTGGAGTGAACTGCCCGAGGTGATGACACCCATGACGGTGTCGGTGCCGTTGTATGCGTCGCGGGCCGCGGCGACCGCGTCGTCGTACGCGCCGATGATCTCTGCTGCCTGGTCTTCGGCGGCGAAGACCTGCCCAAGCAGCTCTACGTAGCGCTTGAGGTCGGTGCCGATGTCACCGGACTCTGGGGCCGCCGTGGTGTCGATGACCACGGCGTCCGGGTTATCGGCGACCAGATCGTCGTAGAAGCTGGCGAACCGGGTGCCGGTGATGATCAGATCCGGTTCGGCCGCGATGATCACCTCGAGGTTGGGTTCCATGTGTAGCCCCACGTCCGGCGCGTCCATGTACTCGGGCCAGAGCGTGCCGTCGCCCATCAACGAGACGGGGGCCGCGGCCAGCTCGACACCGAAGGCTGACAGGGTGGTGAAGTCGGCGTTGTTCAGTGCGACGACGGTTTCCGGGTTGACCGGGACGTCGGCGCTGCCCTGGGCGTGTTGCACGGTCACCGTGCCGTCGTTGCCGTCGCCCTCCGCGTCAGGGACGTCCGCACTGGCGACGGTGTTGTCGCCATCGGCGTCGGCATTGGAGTCGTCGTTCCCGCACGCGGCTAGGGTCAGGGCGAGCGCGAGGATTGCGGCACCAGCGGCCGAGTGCTGGCGGCGGGGGAGTGCCAAGGTCACAACGTCTCCTTAGGTAAGCCTGGCCTAATTGATCAGAAATAACGCTAAAGGATCGTCGCGATAAAGTCACATCCGGGGTGCCCGTTCCCGCGGCCCGCACCTGGGGGCAGCAAGGCTCCCCCAGTTTGTGCACCTGATCTCCGTTTTGACGCCTGATCGTTTCTACCGGGGTGATCAGATGTGGGCGACGACGTGTTGACGGCGGTTGATGGCGACGTTGGTGCATCTGATCGCATCCCACGATGTGGACGCGTAGCGATCAGATGCACCAGCAACCGTTTCAGGGCGGCTAGTGCATCTGATCATTCTGCAGAACTGGCCGTATCAGTCCATCCGGGCGGGACGTGTACCGCGAGACGCGGGCGCCTAACGAGGTAGAACGTGTACCTGGCTGGAATGGACGCCGACGATCAGATGCATCAACTCACGGACAAGCCCCAGTAGTGCATCTGATCGCTATACGCCCATACTCCGAGATGTGATCAGATGCACCAACTCGCCATCAACCGCCGTCAACACGTCGTCACCCACATCTGATCACCCCGGTAGAAACGATCAGGCGTCAAAACGGAGATCAGGTGCACAAAGGAGGGGCAGGACAAGAGCGCAAAGCTTCGTTATGACGCTCGCTTACGCGAAGATTACGCCAAGCTACGATCGGCCAATGAGTGTCGGCGACCATGCCCCGAAAGCGACGGCTACCGGCTCGGGAGAGCTGCCACTGAGTGGGAAGTCTGCCCTGGTCACCGGGGTATCCAGGCGAAAGGGTATCGGCTTCGCCATTGCGGTGCGGCTGGCGGAATTGGGCGCCAGCGTTCACATCCACCATTTCGCGCCGCACGACGCAAACCAGCCGTGGGGGAGTGACGATCTCGATGCGGTGCGGGCCGGCATCCGGGCTCGGCTTTCGTCCGCGGCGGAGTTCGGCGACACCGGCGCGGACCTCGCAGACGCCAGCACGCTGGCTCCCTTGATGGCGGATGCCAAGCAGCTGACCGGGCGGGTGGATGTGCTCGTCTGCAACCATGCCCGTTCTGGTGGCGACGGCTCACTGTTCGACATGACCCCCGAGCGCCTCGATGGCCACTGGCAGGTGAACACCCGCTCGACGATCCTGCTGACGAGACTCTTCGCCGAGCAATACAGCGACAACCTGGGCGGCGGCGACCCAACACGTCCGGGTGAGCGGCGCGAAGGTGTGGTGGTCGATGAGCATGCCACGGGTCGAGTGTTCTGGATGACGTCAGGCCAGCAGCACGGGCCGATGCCCGGCGAGGTCGCCTACGCCAGCAGCAAAGCCGCACTGGCCGGGCTGACCGCCACGGTAGCCAGCGAGCTGTTACCTCACGGCATCATCCTCAATACCGTCAACCCGGGGCCGGTGAACACTGGGTATCTCGACCCGGACGTCACCGACCGGCCACTGGACGACCTCCTCGAGCACATTGCTCAGACGCCATTTCGCCGCTTCGGTCGACCAACGGATCCCGCCCGGCTCATCGGATGGCTCGCCGCCGACGACGCCCGCTGGATCGTCGGCCAGGTCATCACCAGCGACGGTGGCTTCGCCCTGTCATAGATCCTCTGGCCGATTCTTCATCGCCGAGACAGGTCTGCATCAGGAGTCGTGAACTTCACTTGTGGCAAATCTTTGCAGATTGGGCCAAATTCACGCTAGAGTCAAAGGCGACTCGTCATTTACATATGCGTGGAGGTGGGATGGTTCTGCCGGATGCTTGGGTGGACCGTTTGCGGATACCGGTCGTCGCGGCGCCGATGACCGGAGTGTCAGGGCCCGCCCTGGTGATCGAGGCCTGCCGCAGCGGCGTGATCGGGTCTTTCCCGACGCACAACGCCGCAACTCTCGATGAACTGGATCGCTGGTTGGGTGGGGTCGCCGAGTCCTTAGCCGGGGTCCGGGCGGCACCGGTGGCGCCGAATCTCGTCGTGCACCGGACCAACCACCGTCTCGCGGCCGAGGTGGAGTGCCTCACCCGGCACAATGTCGAACTGGTCATCACCAGCGTCGGCTCCCCGGCACAGGTGGTAGCACCACTGCACGAGGCGGGAAGTCTGGTGTTCGCCGACGTCGCCAGCCTGCGCCATATCGACCGTGCCGCCGAGGCCGGCGTTGATGGTCTGGTGTTGCTCACCGCCGGAGCCGGCGGGCAGACCGGTAGCGCCAACCCGCTGGCGTTCGTGCGCGCGGCCCGGCAGCGGTTCGACGGAGTCTTGGTGCTGGCCGGCGGGATCAGCGACGGGGCGAGTGTGCTCGCCGCCCGGGCCCTCGGTGCGGACCTTGCCTATATGGGGACGAAGTTCATCGCTACGACGGAGAGTCTGGCTCGCCCGGCGTACCGTGCGGCTCTGGTTGGGGCGTCGCTGGACGACGTTGCCGAAACCTCCGTCCTCAGCGGATTACCCGCGAACTTCCTGCGCACCTGGCTGGAGCGGGAAGCACGTGAGGGAGCCGGGGATGGCGGGTTCAGCTATCGGAGCCTGTCCGATGGGAGGGACGTGTGGGCCGCCGGACACAGCGTCTCGGGTGTCGACCGGATCCGTTCCGTCGCCGACCTCGTGGAACGGACGGATCACGAGTACCGAGCCGCGTGGCGGCAGCTGTCGGAGGAGATGTCGGAGCGGTCCCGGGCCGCCACGTAGAAGGAGGATGCGGATGTCGCTGTGGACAACGCTGCCCGACGTGTTCGACCGGGCTTGTCTTTACCATCGGGATCGGATTGCCCTTGTCGCGGGAGACCGCCAGCTCACCTATCGGGAGCTGAACGAATGGGCCAATCGGGTCGCACACGGACTCGCGGACCTCGGCATCCAGCAGGGCGATCCGGTCGGGCTTCTTATGCCCAACTGTCTGGAGTTCATCCCCACCCAGTACGGCATCTGGAAGGCGGGCTGTGTCCTGGTCCAGATGCCCGCTCGCGCGGCGCCCGCCGACGTCCGCTACTTTCTCGCCGAATCTGGCGCGACGACGCTGATCTACCATGCCGCATTCGACGCCGCCATCGCGGAGATCAGGCCCGAGCTAGGCGAGCTTCGGACCGTGCGTCTCGGCGCTGACGAGCCAGGCGAGGCGATCGGCTACGAGCGCGCGTTCGGCGAACAGCGCAGCGCCGACCCCGACGTCGAGATAGCGCCGGATGACCCCGCTTACATCGGTTTCACCTCAGGAACCACCGGAACTCCCAAGGGGGTACTGCAGTCGCATCGAAGCTGGTCGCACTACGCCATCACGGCCGGCCTGGAGATTGGCGACACCCGGCCGGCAGAGGTGTTCGCGCACATCGCCCCGCTGACGCACTTCACCCAGTCGTTCGTGGTGCCGACGTTCATCCGGGGTGGGACGAACGTGATCGTGACCAAGCCGGACATCGAAGAGCTGATGGCCACCATCCAACGGCACGCCGTAACCGCGTGCGCCGTGGTGCCCACCTTGCTGTATCTGATGCTGGATCACCCCGGTCGCGCCGACTACGACCTCTCGTCGCTGCACACGATGGTGTACGCGGGCTCGCCTATCTCGCCCGAGCGGCTACGCCAGGCGCTCGAGGTGTTCGGCCCGATCTTCGTGCAGACCTACGCGGGCAGTGAGCCCGGCTACACCACCTGCCTGCGCAAGGAGGAGCACCGGGTGGACAGCCCAGAATGGGTCCAGCGATTGTCCTCGGCGGGCCGCCCGATGATGCACGTCGACGTCTGCGTACAGGATGAGAACGACCAGATTCTCGGTGTCGGTGAGATCGGCGAGATCTGTGCCCGCCAAGAGGGGCAGATGATCGGCTATGTCGACACCTCCCGCAACTCCGAGGCGATGCGCGACGGCTGGGTGCACTCCGGCGACATCGGCTATGTCGACGACGACGGCTACGTCTTCATCGTCGACCGGAAGAAGGACATGATCGTCACCGGCGGTTTCAACGTCTTCCCCAGGCAGATCGAGGATGTCCTTCTGCAGCATCGAGGTGTCGCCCACTGTGCCGTCATCGGCATCCCGGATGACAAGTGGGGTGAGGCCGTCACGGCGTTCGTGGTCCGTCGGGAAGGCGCCGACGTCACAGCAGACGAACTGATCGGCATGGTCAAGGAACACAAGGGCGGCGTGTGGGCGCCCAAGACGCTGCGGTTCGTCGAGGAGCTTCCGCTCAACCCGGCCGGGAAGGTGGACAAGAGGTCGCTTCGTGCTCCCTACTGGGCCGGCCGCGGGCGGCAGATCGGCTGAAACCGGCCGCCCGCGGTCCTTCGACACGACCCGACGGACGTTCAGCGTCGCACGGGCAACGTGATGGTGGTCGGCGTCTCCTCGCCGTGGTGAATGGTGTTGACGGCCAGGTTCGGATTCGGCACGTTGCGCGGGTCCGCTGAGGCGATCTGGATCCCGATCCGATGCCCCTTCTTGAAGGTGTACGAGGTGGGGAACAGCGGGATCTGGTACTCGACGACCTCATCGCGAGGGATCGCCACGGGACTGTGATGACCATCGCGATGGGTGCCTTTGAGCCATCCGGTGGTGACCAAGTTCCAGTACCCGGGTTGGGGGATGGTGGAGTCGTCGGGGAACACATCGATGATGCGCACCACCCAGTCGGTGTCGGTGCTGCTCGTGCTGGCGAAGATGGTCGCTTGTGGCTCACCGGTCACCTCGACGTCTTCGGTGAGGACGGGGCCGACGAACGTGGCCGAGTCCGCGGCGTTGAGCCGTTGGTCGATCTTGCCGGTCGGGTGGTTGTAGGCGGTGAGGGTCGTGTTGTCGTCGGTGTTCGGCAACCGTGGAAGCAGCCCGCCGATTCCCTGGTTGAGGAAACCGTTCTGGGCGCCGAGTCTGCTGCTCAGCGGCGTGTAGAGGTAGCTGTTGGTGCCGCCGGAGGCCGGTGGCTGGGTATCGAGCCGGCCGCGGGCGCCCGGGACGGTTGAACCCGTGGAGGCATAGAGCTCGCGGCCTTCGGTCTCGGGTAGCGGCCAGTCGGTGGCGCTACGCCAGACGTTGGCCTCCTGGACGTAGTAGCGGACGGGTTCGTCGCGCAGCTGCTCGCCGATCCCGTTCGACCGGTCACCTTTGAGCCAGTAGTCGTACCAGCGTCCCGCCTCAGCTACCGGGTCGAAGTCGGGACCCATGCTGTGGCCGTGGTATCCAACGGCGAGCATCTTCTGCTCCGTGCCGACGTTCTCAAAGGTCCGGAAGCTGCCCAGCGTGAAATGGTCGTCCCAGGTTGCCCATACCCAGACCGGCACGTCGATCTTCTCGACATCGTAGGTGTACTTGTCCCAGTAGGAGCTTCTGGTGGGGTTGGCATACCACTCCAGGAGGAACGGGGGTGGCGCCTGGGCGTCGGTGATGCGTTTGACCATGGTGTCTAGGAGGTATTCGAGCTCGTCCTGGTTGGTCGGGAGGTCGACGCCCTGCCAAGCCCAGACACCGAGCGCCAGCGCGGCGATCATCGGAATTTCGCCGAGTGCGGGCATCCCGCCCCGATACATCGTGTCGCGATAGAGGTCCTGGTAGGCGACGGCGGGAATGATGGTCTTCAGATGTGGTGGGCGCTCCGCGGCGGTCATCAGCTGGGCGATCCCGTTGCCGGAGCCGCCATACATTCCGATATTGCCGTCGGACCACGGCTGGTGCGCCAGCCACTCCACGACGTCATAACCCGCCCGGCCGATCTCGTGTTTGTCGAACTCGAAATGTCCCTGTGAGCCGCCCGCACCGGGCAGCCCGACATGGGCGACGACGTAGCCCTGATGCACGAGCTTCTCCAGGCCTTCGGCCAGGTTGAAGCCGGTGAGTGTCCAGACTGACTGCATGACGTCGCGGGTCGCCGGCTCCCAGGTGGCCGTCGGGAAATACGTGTAGTGCAGGACCACCGGGAACTCGCCTGCCACCGGCTCACCGTCGGCGTTGGCCGGTCGAGTCAGGTGGACCTTCAGCTTCTGGCCGGTGCGATCGGTCAGGAAGGTCTCTTCGTCGTAACCGCGCGGATAGGTTTCCTGCGTCGTGCCGTGCCCGATCGCGGGCAGCAGCATTCCGCAGAGAGCGGCGGCAATCGCCAGGACGGCAAGGCGAACGAGGCTCCTACTGGAGCGGATCATGCGCATAAGGACCTCCGATGCCCATATGTGAATGGTTGATACCTGTATCTAGGTGTCTAGATGGTGGAGTGCAGCTAGGTAGACACAGAAGTAAATCCGAAGCCGTCTGTTGTGGCAAGCGATACGAGGATTCGTCCGGCCTGATGGCGAGTTGGTGGATGCTTGCGCACTCACACTACTAGTGATTTACTTAGGGCGATCGACACAGGTTGAAGCGATCATAAGTCGGGACATGCATGAATCGATGTTCACATTCGGCTCCGCTGCCTGGTTCAGGAAGTTCGGTTCGCCCGGCTCGCGGTACGACGAGTTCGGTAGTGAGACGCGACGGAGTTGCATCACCAGTCGGTGGCACAAGGAGGTGCTCATGACCGCGGATGACACGGACCTGCTGTCGGTCCGCAACCTTGAGGTCGTCTACGACGACGTCGTGGCGGTGCTGCACGGCCTGAGTCTCACCGTTCCCTCGGGCGCGATCGTGGCGTTGTTGGGGGCGAACGGTGCAGGTAAAACCACCCTGCTGCGCGCCGTGAGTGGTCTGCTGCGGCCACATCGCGGCGTGATCACCAAGGGAGTGGTCCATTTCGACGGGGTGGACGTGACCCGCGCAGATCCCGCCGAGATGGTGCGGCGCGGCATCGCGCAGGTGATGGAGGGCCGGCGGGTCTTCGCCGAGGTGACCGTGGAAGAGAATCTGCGGGCCGGAGCGTACACCCGGCGTTCGAGGTCCGAGGTCCGCGAGTCCTATGACCGCGTGCTGGGGCTGTTCCCAGCACTAGCCCGGTATCGGCGCTCTGTCGCCGGATACCTCTCCGGCGGTGAGCAACAGATGCTGGCCATCGGCCGGGCGTTGATGGCCGATCCGACGATCCTGCTGCTCGACGAACCGTCGCTCGGCCTGGCTCCCCAGATGGTCGCTCAAGTGCGCGAGGTGATCGTGGAGATCAACCGGCAGGGTACGAGCGTGTTGCTGGTCGAGCAGAACGCCGCCATGGCGCTGTCGATCGCGACGTTCGGCTACGTGATGGAGACCGGCAAGATCGCGCTCGATGGGCCGGCGGCCGACCTGTTGGCCGACGCGGACATCCGCGAGTTCTATCTCGGTGCCACTACCCGGCGCTCGCTTGCCGACGTCAAGACCTACCGACGGAAGAAGCGGTGGAGCGCATGACATCCGACAACACCTACGAACCGTTGCTCGAGGTTCGTGACGTGACCCTGACCTTCGGTGGTATCACCGCGCTGAACGGGGTGAGTTTCGGCGTCGATCGTGGCGAACTGTTCGCCGTGATCGGTCCGAACGGTGCCGGCAAGACGTCGTTGTTCAACTGCCTCAACGGGGTGTGCCGGCCGCAACTCGGATCGATCCTGCTGGGCGGCGCACCCCTGACCGGCCGTTCACCAGCGGCAGTCGCGGAGCGAGGGGTGGCCAGGACGTTTCAGAACCTCGGCCTGTTCGAGCATCTCAGCGTGGTCGACAACCTGATGCTGGGCCGGCATCGCCTGATGCGCACCGGATTCGGGGCGGGTATGGCGTGGTGGGGCCGGGCCAAACGCGAGGAGATCGCGCACCGAGCCGCCGTCGAAGACGTCATCGAACTGCTGGACCTGGAGCCCTATCGGCGAACACCGGCCGGGTTGTTGCCCTATGGCGTGGCCAAGCGGGCCGAACTGGGGCGGGCGCTGGCGATGGAGCCGGCACTCTTGCTGCTTGACGAGCCCGTCGCCGGCATGAACATGGAGGAAACCGAGGACATGGCTCGCTACCTGGTCGAAGTCCGAAGGGAAACCCGGGTGGCGATGATCGTGGTGGAACACGACATGGACCTGGTTATGGACCTCGCCGACCGGGTCCTGGTGCTCGACTTCGGCGTCGTGATCGCCTGCGGCACACCGGAACAGGTGCAATCGGATCCTCGGGTGATCGAGGCGTATCTGGGAGGGGCGGCATGAACACGCCGACCACCCCGACGTTCGCGACGTTGCCTGCTCGGCTACTCGAGTACGCCCGCGAGCGGCCGAACCTGGCGGCGCTGCGGGAGAAACATCGTGGGTACTGGCGGGAGTGGACCTGGGAGCAATACGCCACCCGCGTGGCGCACGTGGCCGCCGGACTTTCCCACCTGGGAGTCGGCAAGGGGACCGGGGTAGCCATCCATGCCGAGAACCGGCCGGAGTGGCTGATCGCCGACCTCGCGATCCAGGGCCTCGGGGCGCACAGCGTGGGCATCTATCCGACCTCACCGGCCGCCGAGGTGGAATACCTGCTCGGCCATTCCGGTTGCTCCGTGCTCATCGCCGAGGATGAGGAACAGCTGGACAAGGCGCTGTTGGTGCGCGACCGGCTGCCCGATCTGCGACACCTGGTGGTCATGGAGCCCAGGGGGGTCCGCCGGGATCGGATCACCGATCTGCTGACCTTCGCCGAGTTGGAGGAGTTGGGCGCCGGCGGCGCGGCGAGCCAGAACTTCGCCGACCTGGTGGCAGAGCTCTCACCTTCGGATACGGCGACTCTCGTGTACACCTCGGGCACCACCGGGCCGCCGAAGGCGGCGATGTTGTCGCATCACAATCTGGCCGTCGCGGGAGTGCTCTTCCGTGACGCGCTGGGTGTCACCGAAGACGACGACCTGCTCAGCTATCTCCCGTTGTGCCATGTGGCCGAACGGCTGCTGTCGCTCATGACTCCGCTGTGGGCGGGCTGCCGGGTCAACTTCGGCGAGGGCGGGGCGTCCTTCGTCCATGACATGCGCGAGGTCCAACCGACGGTTTTCCTCGGCGTCCCACGAGTGTGGGAGCGCATGCTGGCCACCGTCGAGGTCCGGATGGCCGATGCGAGCACCCTGAAGCGATGGCTGTTCTCCGCCGGTATGCGCTGGGGCAAAAGAATCGCTGCGGGTCGGATGAACGGCACCATCACGATGCGCGAGCGCGCCCTGGCGTGGTTGTGTGACGTCCTCGTCTTTCGTGCGCTGCGGGAGCGGCTTGGCCTGCTGCGGATGCGGACCGCGATGAGTGGGGCAGCGCCCATCTCACCTCAGGTGCTGGAGTTCGTGTGGGCTCTTGGGGTTGTGGTCCGCGAAGGGTACGGGCAGACGGAGAACACCGCGGTGTGCACCATGACCCCCACCGACGACGTACGCCTAGGTTTCGTGGGCAGACCACTGGACGGCGTCGAGATCCGCATCGCACCCGACGGTGAGATCCTGACCCGTTCGGGAGGTGTGTTCCAGGGATATCTTGGCGACCCGGTCGCCACGGCCGAGGCGGTCGACGGCGACGGCTGGCTGCACACCGGCGACATCGGCGAGGTCGACACCGACGGGTTCGTCCGGATCACCGACCGCAAGAAGGACGTCATCATCACCGCGGGCGGGAAGAACATCTCTCCCTCGGAGATCGAGAACCTGCTCAAGTCGTCGCCCTACGTGCGAGAAGCGGTGGTCATCGGCGACCAGCGCAAATACCTGACGGCCCTGATCGGCATCGAGCGGGACACCGTCGGCGACTGGGCCACCCGCCGGGACCTGCCGTACACGACGTACGAGGATCTGGCGGCCAAGCCGCAGGTCCACGAACTCGTCGCCACCGTGGTCGATCAGGCGAACCGCCAGCTCGCCCAGGTTGAGCAGATCAAACGCTTCAGCGTCATGCCGAAAGAACTCGATCACGAAAGTGGCGAGCTCACCGCGACGCAGAAAGTCAAACGTGCCGCCATCAGCCGCGCCTTCGCGAGCCAGATCGAGGCGATGTACCCATGACCGATCTCATCCAGAACGCGTTCGCCGGTGTGGCCCTCGGCTCCACCTACGCCTTGATCGCCCTCGGGTTCGTCATCATCTACAAAGCCACCGGTGTACTCAACTTCGCGCAGGGCGGCGTGCTGGCCATCGGTGCCTACCTGGCCTACACCTACACCAACCACATCGGCATCGCCTTCGCGGTGGCAGCCGCGCTGGCCTGTTTGTCCGTCGCCGTGCTCGGTATCGGATTCGAGCGAACCGTGCTGCGGCGTATGGTGGGCCAGCCGCCCTTCGCCGTCGTCATGGTCACGATCGGTCTGCTCTTCGTGCTGGAATCGCTGGTCACCGTGGTCTGGGGCTTCGACCACCGCTACCCGACCAACCCGTGGAACGTACAGACGGTTGCGGTCGGCGACATCGTGCTCGGCGTACGTGATCTGTGGACGATCGCCCTCACCGCCGCGGCCGTACTCGCCCTGTTCGTGTTCTTCCGGTTCAGCACGCTGGGCCTGGCGATGCGAGTGACGGCGTTCGATCCGGAGGCCGCGTTGGCGCAGGGCATCAGCGCTCGCCGGGTCTACGCGATGTCGTGGGCGATCGCGTCGGCGCTCGGCGCGCTCGCCGGGGTCACGGTGGCGGCGGGTCCCGGCGGGCTGTCGCCCGAGATCGGCCTGATCGCGCTGGTCGCGTTCCCCGCCATGATCGTCGGCGGGATGGACTCCCCGGCCGGTGCCGTGCTCGCTGGGCTCCTGATCGGGCTGGCCGAGGCGTTGACCCGCGGCTATCAGGACCAGCTGTTCTCCTGGGCCGGCGACAACGTGTCCACGATCGTGCCGTACCTGCTGATGATCGCGATCTTGTTGATCCGCCCCTATGGGCTGCTCGGAACCAAAGAAGTGAGGCGGATCTGATGCTTAAAGGCGCCCAACGCCCACACCATCGACTCGTTCGCGGATACGCCGACGACCTCAAGCTGTGGCGCACCCCGTGGTCACGCTTCGGCCTAGCCGTCTTGGTGACGGTGTTCCTCGCCCTGCCGATCGTGGTTCAGCAGGACTTCTGGCTCTCGGTGCTCATCTATGCGGGTATCACCGCCATCGGTGCGATCGGACTGAACCTGCTCACCGGCTACGCCGGGCAGATTTCCCTCGGGCATGCCTTCTTCATCGCCGCGGGCGCCTACTGCGCGGCCCGCGTTGGCGGTGACCTCGGGCTGAGTATGCCCTGGTGGCTGCTCGCCGCCGCCGTCGCCGGTGGGGTACTCGGGGGACTCATCGGCCCCTTCACGTTGCGCATTCGCGGGTTCTACCTGGCGGTTGTCACGCTGGGCCTGGTTTTCATCGGTGAGCACGTCTGGCGCAACTACACCGGTCTCACCGGCGGCAACAGCGGAACCCCGGTGAACGCGGCGGCGGCCGTGGGCCCGGTCGACTTTAGTCAGCTCACCATCGCCGGTGAGACGTACTCGCGTAATCAGGGCTATTTCTGGCTGGTGTGGGCCTTGGTGGCGGTGGTCGCGCTGCTGGCGAAGAATCTCGTCCGGACCCGCCCAGGACGTGCGCTGCAGGCCATCCGAGACCACGACCAGGCCGCGGAGGTCATCGGTGTCCGGGTCGGTCGCCACAAGATTGGCGTGTTCGTCGTCTCTAGCGCGATGGCTGCCGTCGCCGGGGCCCTGTTCGGCTCCTATCAGCAGTTCGTCAGCCCCGACGAGTGGACTCTTCTCCTCTCCGTGCAGTACATCGTGATCATCATCGTCGGAGGTCTCGGCACCATCTTCGGATCCGTGCTCGGCGCTCTCTTCGTCGGCGGCCTGCCAGCGCTGATCGATCGATACAGCACCACGATCCCCGGCGTGCGCTCCGGCGCGGGGAGCGACGGCATCATCACCGCCTACACCCTCAACGCCATTCTGTTCGGCCTATTGATCGTGCTGTTCATCGTGTTCGAGCCCCGAGGCATCGCCGCGATGTGGCTACGGATCAAGGCCTACTTCACCTCCTGGCCATTCACCTACTGATCGCGAAGGAGACGCCCACCATGAGCACCCGAAAGATCCGAAGCGCAACAACCACACTCGCCGCCACCGTCACCGTCGCCCTGGCCACCGCGGCCTGCGGCGGTGCGGGCGGAACTTCTGACGACGCCGACCGGAACGCCGGCGAACCCGCCACGACCACCGGCTTCGACGGTGAATCGATCAGGGTCGGGGTGCTCGGCGCCTTCTCTGGTCCGGTCGCGGTCATCGGCGAACCGATGACCACCGGCCACCAGGTCTGGTTCGACCACGTCAACTCCGCCGGCGGCATCGCCGGGAGATACCCGGTCGAGCTCGTGCTGGAAGACACGCAGTACAGCGCCGACGTCGCGGTGCGGCAGTACAACAAGATCAAGGGGGACGTGGTGGCGATCGTCCAGCTGCTCGGCACCCCCTCGACCCAGGCGGTGCTCCCGCAGTTGGACAGCGACGGCGTACTTGCCGTACCAGGTTCACTCGACGGGCTCTGGGTCACCGAAGACAACCTGCTCCCGGTTGGCGCCCCGTATCAGATACAGGTCATCAACGCCATCGAGCACTACTTCACCCACGGCGGCGGCGACGATGCCGCCATCTGCACGATGGGACAGGATGACGTCGTCGGCGACGCGGCCGAAGACGGTGCCGAGCACGCCGCCGCCGAACTCGGCATCGACATCGCCAGCAAACAGCGCTTCAGCTCCGGCACCGAGAACTACTCGGGCCAGATCGGGGCGCTGCGCCGTGCGGGCTGCGACATGGTGGTGCTCGCCACGACACCCAGCGACGCCGCCCGAGTGTGGGGCGCAGCCGCGCAGGCCGGATACACACCGCAGTGGTACGGCGTAGCTCCGACCTACATGGGTGCCATGGCCGAATCGCCGATCGGTGAGTACCTCCAAGAGCACGTCATCGTCGTCTCTGAGGGCACCGAATGGGGAGACGACACCGTCGCGGGTATGCGCGAGCTGATCGCCCACGTCGAGGAGTATGCACCAGAGCAGCAACCCGACAGTTACTTCATCTACGGCTACCTCATGGCGCAGGCCTTAACAGCGGCGTTGGAAGCGGCCGTAGAACTCGGGGACCTGTCCCACGTGGGGGTTCTGGAAGCTGCACATGGCCTCGGTGTCGTGAGCTTCGATGGCCTGACGGGCGACTACCAGTACGGCGCCCCCGACTCGCGGGTGCCACCGCTGGAGAGCACCATGTTCGTCGTCGACCCGGAGAAACCGTTCGGACTGGCCGTTCTGGACAGCGCCGTCACCTCCGAGGCCGCCACGTCGTACGAGTTCGCCCTGGAGTAGCCCGCCTTTACGACCTGAGGCATCGCGCGGCGTCTAGAGTAATGGCATCGTCAGCGCGAAAGGGGTGGGAAGGCACACGATGCACACACCATCGGCGCGACGTAGCACGGCCCGCACCCGTCCCCGCAACCGCAGGGCGCTGATCCTGGCCGCGGCGGCTCGGCGGTTTCACCGCTACGGCTACCACCGGGTCAGCATGGCCGACATCGCACAGGACGTCGGTGTGACTCCCGGTGCGCTCTATCGCCACTTCCGCAACAAGCAGGAGTTGCTGAGCCACGTCATCGACCACTCGCTGGAAGTGCTCGACAACAGCCTGGCCAACCGCCAAGCGGGCGACCAACCCGAGCTACTGCTGTCCGACCTGGCCGAGCTGACCGTCGAGCACCGCGAGCTGGGTGTGTTGTGGCAACGAGAAAGCCGTCATCTGCCGGAGGAGCAGCGACTCGCCCTGCGTGAGCATGTGCGGACTCTCGCGGTCCGGATCGGGGAGCTGCTCCGGCAGACCCGAGCCGACATCTCACCCGCTGACATCGACTTTCTCACCTGGTCCACCACCGGCGTCCTGCTCAGCCCGTCCTTCTACGCCCTCGACCTGCCGTCCGACCACACCGTCGCCGTCCTGGTCACGCTCAGCCGGGCGGTGTGGGACAGCGATATCCACACCGGCCAGACCCAGTCCGTGCCGTACACCAACAACCGCGGTATCACCCCGGTATCGCGGCGCGAAGTGCTGCTCGGCGCGGCGATCCGGCTGTTCAACGAGCGCGGCTACCACGACGTCAGCATGGACGACATCGGTGCCGCCGCCGGCATCGTCAGCGCCAGCGTGTACAACCACTTCACCTCCAAGGCCGATCTGCTCATCACGGCATTATCCCGAGGAGCAGCCGGCCTGCAACTCGGACTGAGCCATGCCCTCGCACACGCGTCCAGTCCTCGCGAGGCGCTCGAGATGGCCCTGCGCAGCTACGTCGAGCTGATGATCGCCCACCCGGAACTGGTCGGCACCCTCCTGACCGAGGTCGCCCACCTGCCGGAGGAGGACAAAGGGCAGATCGTGGCGCTCGAACACAGCTACGTCGGTGAATGGCTACGGTTGCTGGGCGAGGCGAATCCGGCGCTGTCCGAACCAGAATCACAGATGTGTGTACAAGCCATCTTCACCATGGTCAACAATGTCGCCCGCACCAAACATCTGCGAACGCGCACCCACCTCGTCTCCGACACGGTCGCCGTCGGCCAGGCCATCCTTCACGCGGCGATCAGCCTGGGCGATTCCCGGCCCGACACGTCCTCAGTCGTGGCGAGCCGGTAACCGCGCCGGACTTCTTTACTCGCAGCTCCACAGATCGTCGCCGTTCTCTTTCGCCACGATCTGGGCAGGGTATGGGCACAGCGGAGCCTGGCGTTCCGCGGTTTCGTCCGTCGCGCGGAGCTCATCGGGTGCGGTGCCGTCGTGTACCCACTTCTCCATCGCGTCGAGCGCGTCGAAGTGGGTGAGCCCAGCGCCACCGCGGCAATGGTCCATTCCGGGCACGAGATAAAGGCGCGCCAGGTCGGCGATGTCGGAACCCATCGTCTCGTGGACCTGCTCGTAGTATCCGATGGTGTGCTGTGCGTTGATGGCGGGATCGGCTAGGCCGTGAGTCATCAGCAGGCGGCCGCCACGATCCTGAAACTCGGAGAGATCCGGATCGTCGGCGTCGAGTAAGGATGCGAGTTCGCTCAGGTGGCTGAGGTCGGTGTCCAGATCGAACGACGCGAGGTCGTACTCGGGATCGTCGAAGACGAAGTAGCGCAGGATCTCGCTGGCCAGGATCCAACCGACGGGGATGCCCTCGGCGGCCGGGAAGGTGAGTCCATTGTCACCTGGCACCGGCGCGACCATGCCGGTGAGGTAGGCCGGCCAGGTCGATTCGTGGCCGATCGGGTGACCGGGCACCAGATCGCTGCGGTCCGGCCAGCCACCGTGGATCGCCGTCACCGCCGCCGCTTGCTCCGCGGTCAGAATGTCGGCCTCGACCAACGTCGCCGCGACACCCCCGTCGATGCGGTCAGGTGCCACCACCAGGTCGGCCACCGCGGCATCGGCGGCGTACGCGGCCTCCAGGGTGGCCGCGTCCAGCGCGGCGATGTCCTCAGGAGGCAACCATGCACCTTCGGTTCGCAGCTGCGCCTGGATCTGCCATACCCACGACGCCACCATCGCGACGAGCGAAATACCCGGAGCGTGCACCACGATGCCATCGAAGTCGTCGGGATAACGCTGAGCGGCCATCAGACCTTGCCGACCACCGTTCGAGCATCCCTCGAAGTAGGAGTAGCGCGGCGTCGACGCGTAGTACTCCTCAACGATCGCCTTCGAGGCCAGCGTCGCGACATGTGTGCCACGGTGGGCCCAATCGAGCTGCGCCGGATAGTTGTGCAACGCCCAGCTGCCGTCGACCGAGCTTGCCCGGTGCCCCGTGTCGGTCGACGCCGCGGCGTGCCCGCGCACCAGACCCGCATCCAGACTGCCTACCTCGCCCGCGAAGCCGCCGACGCCTTGGAAGAAGAAGTCGCCCGTCCAGGTCGACGGGAGCCCGACGTGAAAGCCCACGTCGTTCCCATCGACGGTGTCGTCTCCGGGGGTACGGATCACGGCTTCGACCAGACAGTGTTCACCAACCCCATCGGCCTCGGCGACCAACGTGGTCGATTCCACGGTGACGCTGTCGGCGACGTAGCCGACCAGTGCGTCGCACTGCTCACCGGCGTCCTCGGAACTTAACTCCTTACCGAGCGGCGCTTCGCCGACGTCGTCATCGCCGGCGTCTCCGGCACAACTGACCAAGGCCACACAGACAACCGTCCCGGCTGCGATCCACGAACCGCGACGCGGCGTTCTATGAGACATGGGAAGCTCCCGTCGTTGATGAATATCCGTCAGTCCAGGTCGAGCGACCGGCCGATGATCTCTTTCATGACTTCCGTGGTGCCCGCGTAGATGCGGGAAATCCGCGAGTCCTGCCAGGCGCGGGCTATCGGGTACTCCAGCATGTAGCCGTAGCCGCCGTGCAACTGAACACAGGTGTCCATCACCCGGCCCTGCAACTCGGTGGTCCACCACTTTGCCTTCGCCGCGGTCACCGGATTCAGCTCACCAGCGACGACGTCCGCCACGCAGCGGTCGACATAGTGCTGGGCGATGTCGATCTCGGTGGCGAGTTCGGCGAGCCGGAAGCGGGTGTTCTGCAGCGCTCCAATGGGTTGGCCGAAGGCGGAGCGTTCCCGTACGTAGTCGATCGTCCAGCCGAGCGCCGCGACGGACTGGGCGACCGCGGACACCGCGCAGGACACCCGTTCCTGCGCGAGATTGCGGGTCAGGCCGGCGAATCCGTCGCCCTCACCACCGAGCAGGTTGGCCACCGGAACCCGGGCGTCGGTGAACGCCAGCTCGGCGGTGTCCTGGGCATGCAGGCCGACCTTGGCCAGATTGCGGCCGCGCTCGAAGCCTGGTGTGTCACGTTCCACGACAATGAGCGACAGGCCGCGGTGCGGGTGGTCGCCGGTGCGCACGGCGGTGATCACCAGATCGGCGTTGATGCCGTTGGTGATGAAGGTCTTCGCGCCGTTGACCACGTAACATTCGCCGTCGCGGACCGCGCGGGTGCTGATGCCCGATAGGTCTGAGCCGGTGCCCGGTTCGGTCATCGCCACGGCGGTGATCAGCTCCCCGGCGGCGATGCCAGGCAGCCAGCGGGCCTGCTGTTCGGCATTGGCCAGCTCCAGGAAGTAGGGCAGGCAGATGTCGGACTGAAGGGACAGGCCGAGGGTCGCGGGTGTCACGGCGGCGGCCGCGGCCTCTTCGGCGAACACGGTGTTGTAGCGGAAGTCCACCACACCGGCACCGCCGTGCCGCTCCGGCACGGCGGCGAACAGCCCGAGCTCACCGGCCTTGACGAACAGGTTGCGCGGCACGATGCCAGCCGTGTCCCATTCTGGGTAGTGCGGCGCGACTTCTCTGGTGATGAAGGTGCGCGCGCTGTCCCGGAAGGCCTCGTGCTCCGGCTCGAATAGGGTCCGTTTCATGATGGTCTTAGAACATGAAGCCGCCACCGCAGACCAGGGTCTGGGCGCTGACGTAGTCGGATTCGGGGATACAGAACAGGTAGACCGCCCCGGCCGCGTCCGTGGGGGTGCCGGCACGGCCGAGCGGGATCATCTGCTCCATGGTGGCGACCAGAGCCGGGTTGACGCCCACCTTGATCTCCTTGCCCGCGACCTCGATGGTTGAGTCTCCGTCGGCGCTCGCCTCGGTGAGCCGGGTCTTGATCAGGCCGAAGGCGACGGTATTGACGGTGACGTTGTAGCGGCCCCACTCTTTGGCCAGTGCCTTGGTGAGGCCGGTGACGCCGGCCTTGGCGGCGGCATAGTTGGCTTGGCCGGCATTGCCGCCGAGCCCGGCCACCGAGGAGATGTTGACGACCTTGCGGCAGGGAATCGGTTCACCGGCTTCCCTGGCCTGTTTGGCGGCGGCGGCGATCACTGGTTGGGCGGCGCGCAAGATCTTGAACGGCGCTGTGAGGTGTACGTCGAGAATGGTGTCCCACTGCTCGTCGGTCAACTTCTGGATGACCGAATCCCAGGTAAAACCGGCATTGTTGACGATGATGTCCAGGCCGCCGAAGGAGTCGACGGCGGTCTGCACGAACCGGTCGGCGAAACCGTCGTCGGTGACGCTGCCCGCACAGATCACGGCCCTTCCGCCAGCGGCCTCGATCGCCGCGGCGGTTGCCTTGGCGGGTCCGTCGTCGAGGTCGTTGACCACGACGGAGGCTCCATCAGCGGCCAGTTTGAGTGCGATCTCGGCGCCGATGCCGCGGCCGGAACCGGTGACGATGGCGACCTTGCCGTCCAGTTTTCCCATGGTGTTGTTGCCTTTCAGACGATGTCAGTTGATGGCGACGGTGGCATCGCCGGTGAGGGTGACCGTGCCGTCGGCGAGGGTGACGGCGAGCTCCAGCGTGGCCAGCCCGTCTTCGACCGACACGACGCGACCGGTGCAGGTGGGTTCGCCGTGCACCGGTGTGATCGACACGAACCGCACCCGGTAGGAACGGATCCGTTCCTGTGACACCCAGTCGGTGAGCAGCCGGCCGAGGTAGGCCATGGAGAGCATGCCGTGCGCGAACACGTCGTCCAGCCCCGCTGAGCGGGCCACGTCGAGGTCGATGTGTACGGGGTTGTGGTCGCCGGACGCCGCGGCGAACAGGGCGAGTGTGGTACGCGAGATCGGCTTGATCCGCAACGGCGGCAGTTCGGTGCCGGCCTCGATCGCGACGGTGGTGGTCATTGCGCTGGGCTCCTCACGATGATGACGGTGCTCAGGTCCGCCACGGATGAACCGTCGGCGCGCGACACCGCGGTCTCCTTGACGATGAACTCGAGTGCACCGCCGCCTTTGCTGTAGGTGTCGGCGATGCGAGGCTTCGCGGTCAGTACGTCACCCGCGTGGGCGAGCGAGTGATAGGTGAAGGACTGCTCTCCGTGTAGGACGAACCGCATGTCGACGCCGGCGTTGGCGAGCCACGCGAACGGGTTGGGATTCTCCAGCTCGATGGAGAACAAGAACGTGGGTGGCACGGCGAGGTCGGCGCTTATCTCGTGGCCGATCACCGTGCTGAAGAACCGCAACCGTCCCTCGTCGACGGTCATCGTCGTCGAGGGAAGCTCTGTGCCGATGATCGCGGGATCTACTGCCATGCTCAGCTCACCTTCTCGTACAGGGTCACCACGGCGGCGCCGCCGAGGCCGATGTTGTGCTGCAGGGCCAGGTGTACGTTGTCGACCTGCCGGGCCTCGGCCTGTCCGCGCAGTTGCCAGACCAGCTCGGCACACTGGGCTAGTCCGGTGGCGCCGAGTGGGTGGCCCTTGGACAGCAGACCCCCAGATGGGTTGGTGACGACGCGGCCGCCGTAGGTGTTGTCGCCGTCGGCGATGAACTTCTCCGCCGTGCCCTCGCCGGTGAGGCCGAGTGCCTCGTAGGTGATCAGCTCGTTGGCGGTGAAGCAGTCGTGCAACTCGGCCACGCGGATGTCCTCAGGGGAGACACCCGCGGCTTCGTACACCTGGTGGGCGGCGGCTTTCGACATGTCGTAGCCGACGAGTCGCATCAGGTCTCCGTCGAAGGACGACGCGGTGTCGGTGGTCATGGCCTGCGCCCTGATCGCCACGTCGCGCCGCAGACCGTGTTTTCGGGCGAACTCGTCGCTGACGATCACCGCGGCCGCCGCACCACACGTCGGTGGGCAGCACTGCAACCGGGTCAGGGGGCCGTAGATGGGTGGCGAGGCCAGTACTTCCTCGATGGTCACCGGGTCGCGGAAGACCGCGTACGGATTGTTGGCGGCGTGGGTGCGAGCCTTCACCGAGATGGCAGCGAACGTTTCCGGCTTGGTGCCGTACCTCCGTGCGTAGGCGGCACCGGCACCGCCGAAGTAGCGGGCCGCCATCGGCACATCGAGGTCCGCACCCAGCGCCTTCTCCAGCACGTCGTCGAAGCGGCCGAACGCGTTGGGCCGGTCGTCCCAGTGCGACTTCAACGCGCCGCGCTGCATCTGCTCGAACCCGAACGCCAGCACGCAGTCCGCGGCGCCGGAGGCCACCGCCTGCCGGGCGAGGAACAGCGCGGACGAGCCGGTGGAGCAGTTGTTGTTGACGTTGATCACCGGTATGCCGGTCATGCCGACCCGGTACAGCGCGTTCTGCCCGCTGGTTGAGTCGCCGTACACATAACCCGCGTAGGCCTGCTGGACCTGAGCGAGATCGACGTCCGCGTCGGCCAAGGCGGCGGCCACCGCACCCTCGGCCAGCACGTCGTACGTATCGCTCTTACTCGGCGTGGCGAACGGCACCATGCCGACCCCTGCCACCGATACACGTGCACTCATAAGACCTCCATGACTATTCAAGATTTACATCAAGCAACTGTACACAGGTCGACATGCTTCATCAAGATATCCGCGAGATAATCAGGACGATTAAACATTTACTACATGGTGCTGGGTGTGGCCAGTTCGGCGGTGTCAGTAGGCGTGACGGGTTCGTGTCAGGTCCGTGACAGGACGGCCCGGCACGGTTGGTGCCATGACGAACACAGCGATAGCGGTTTCGGGGCTACGAAAGGCCTTCGGAGACAAGGTCGTCCTCGACGGCATCGACTTCGATGTCAGTGCGGGCACGATCTTCTCCCTGCTCGGCCCCAACGGTGCGGGTAAGACGACAACGGTGAACGTGCTCAGCACGTTGATCAAGGCCGACGGCGGGACGGTCCGGGTCGCCGGACACGACGTCGAGTCCGAGGCCAAAGCGGTGCGTGCGGCCATCGGGGTCACCGGCCAGTTCGCGGCGGTCGACGAGTTGCTCACCGGGCAGGAGAACCTGCAGCTGATGGTCGACCTGAACCGTCGCATCTCATCCCGCGACGGCGCCAAGATCATCGCCGACCTGCTGGAACGGTTCGAGCTGACGGAGGCCGCGAAGAAGCCGGCGTCCACCTACTCGGGCGGCATGCGCCGCAAGCTCGACCTGGCGATGACGCTCGTCGGAAACCCTCGGATCATCTTCCTCGACGAACCGACGACGGGCCTGGACCCACGCAGCCGGCGCACGATGTGGTCGATCATCCGGGAGTTGGTGGCCGACGGCGCGACCATCTTCCTGACCACCCAGTACCTCGAGGAAGCCGATCAGCTGGCTGACCGGGTCGCGGTCCTCGACCAGGGGCACTTGGTCGCGGATGGCACTCCGGACCAGCTGAAGCGGGAGATCCCGGGTACTCACGTCCGATTCCGGTTTGCCACCGTCACCGAACTCGACACCGCGGCACCTCTGTTCGCCGACGCTACGCGGGACGACGAAGCCCTAACTCTGCGGGTACCCAGCGATGGCGGCACCAGGTCGGTGCGGGCGCTGCTGGACCGGCTCGACGAATACGCACTCAGCGCCGACGAGTTCTCCGTGCACACGCCGGACCTCGACGACGTTTTCCTCGCCCTGACGGGCCACACCACCACGACCGACACGACGGAGGCCGGGAAATGAGCAGCAAACCCCAATCGATGGTGATGCTGGGACGCAACGTCAAACACATCACCCGAAACCCGACCACCGTCTTCAACGCGGTCCTGATGCCGATCGTCATCCTCCTGATGTTCGTGTACATGTTCGGCGACGCGTTCGACGTCGGTGTCGACTACATCGACTACGCCACGCCGGGCCTGATGCTCCTGGCGGTGTGTTACGGGCTGAGCTCGACGGCGATCTCGGTGAGCTCGGACTTCACGAAGGGCATCATCAACCGCTTCAAGGTCATGGACGTCACCCGGGCTTCAGTGCTCACTGGCCACGTCGTCGCCAGTCTGCTGACCAATCTGATCGCCATCGCCGCGCTCATCGGAGTGGCCTTTCTGCTGGGATTCCGGCCGTCGGCGAGCTTCGCCGAATGGCTAGGTGTGGTGGGCATCGTTCTCCTACTCGGGTTCGCGGCCGGATGGTTCACCGTCGCCATGGGACTGGCGTCGAAATCCCCTGAGACGGCCGGGATCGCCGCTGTGCCGCTGGTGATGTTGCCCTTCTTCAGCAGCGCGATCGTGCCGGCGGAGACGATGGGGCCGGGTCTGCGGCAGTTCGCCGAATATCAGCCCTTCACCGCGATGATCGAGGCGATCCGCGGACTCCTGGAAGGCGCTGCGGAGAGCAGCGACGTGATCACCGCCATTGCCTGGTGCCTCGGGATCGCTCTCGTCGGGTTCCTGTGGGCCGGATCGACATTCAAGAAGCGCGCTTAGAAGGAGTTTGTGATGCCAACATTCACTACACCAAAACCCATCGCCGCCACCGTAGAGGTCGCCGGAGCCCAGGTGCAGGTCACCGCCAGCGATCGCACCGACACCGTCGTCGACGTCCGGCCCCTCGACCCGTCGAGGCGGAAAGACGTGAAGGTCGCCGAGAACACCAAGGTCGAGCTCATCGACGGTCAGTTGTCGGTCAAGATGAAGACCGCGGGGGACAAGAAGGGTTCGGTCGCCATCAGCGTCGATCTGCCCACCGGATCTCGCCTCGCCGTCTACCTCGCGCACTCCGTTGTCCGTTCCGGCGGCACGCTGGGTGACTGCGAACTGCACATGGCTTCGGGTCAGGTCCAGCTGGACAGCACCGACACCCTGAAAGCGAGCATCGCCTCGGGGGATGTCGAGATCGGCCACATCGCGGGGCGCACCGATATCGACGGCGCGGCATTCACGATGCGGATCGCCGAAGTTGAGGGGACAGTCGCACTACTGAATTCGGGCGGCCGGGCCTGGATTGGCCGTGCCGCGGCCGACGTCGGCCTCAGGAGCAGCAGTTGCGACTTCGACATCGACCGGGTCGACGGCAGTATCACCGCTACGACGAGCAGCGGTGCCATTCGGATCGGCCGAATGAGCAACGGCCGGGCGAACCTCACGAACGGCTCGGGTGACATCGAGGTTGGCATCGCCGAAGGCGCCGCCGCGTCCATCGACGTCAACAGCGAACGAGGAGCGGTGCACAACTTCGTCGCATCGCCCGGAGAACCAGGCCCTACCGATGCCAAAGTTTCGGTTCACGCCCGTACCCGGCACGGTGACGTCACCGTCCAGCGTGCCAAGAGTTGACCCTACGAAGCGAAGGTGTCCTCGACCAGATCAACCGGACTAGCCTGTGCACCCTGCTGCGTCACCTCGGCGAACCGTTGTTCGCCGAGGTGACGCAGTGCTGTGTGCTCGATCCTGGCCGCATCCGGATCGGAGCGGTCCGGTAGGCCGCGCAGGTGATCGCTGGCGGCGAGTAGTTGTGCTGCTTGTTCGTACTGCTCGAGGCGGAGGGCGAGGTCCGCCACGCCGACGAGAGCCTGCGCCACTACCGGTGGGGCTTCCAGCTCCGAGGCCGCTTGCCAGGCAACCACCCGGTGGGTGCGGGCTTCCCGGATATCGTCGGAGAGGTAGCCCAGGATGTGGTGGATTTGCGCCCGGACAATAGGCCGGTCGGCGGCATCACCCAAGAGGGTCGTCGCGGTTCCGAGATACTGCCGCGCTTCCTCCGTCTCGCCCCGCCAGCGCGCCAGCGCCGCGTTGGCGAGCGCGAGGTCGACCAGCGCATATGGCCAGGTGATCCCCTCGGCCTTCCGTTCGGCGTCGGCAATGGCGGCGGCGCTAGCCTCCTGATCTCCGTTCAGCCAGTACAACGGTGCCTGCAGGGTCCGCACCTCGATGACATCCTCGACGGCGCCGAGATCGGTGAGGACCGCAACCGCTTGGTCGTAGTACTCACAAGCGCTGGTGAGCTCGCCCCGCATCGCATGCTGGCGGGCCAGTTCGGACAGCGCCAAGTAGATCCCGAATCGTTCGCCGAGCGTCCGGAACTCCGCGAGCGCCAGCTCCAGTTGCGCTTCTACGTCCTGGCCGCCCTGGCCGAGCAAGGAGCGCATCTTGGCGAGCTGCCACCGCGCCATGGCGCGCACCCATGGATCAACACTGTCCAACAACGACTCGATCGCGGGCAACACTTCATCCGGCGCGTCCAGCATGCGTTGCAGCGGAACCGCGAACTCGAGCAGAGGGTTGCCGCCGCTGGAGCGCTGGCCGAACTGGTATGCCTTACGGATCCATTCCGCGCCGACGTGTTCATCGCCCTGTCCGGAGGTGACGAAGAGCACGACGAAGCCATACGTGAGGGCCCGAACCTCGTCGGGTACGTCACCGGGGAGGTCGGCGGCGGCGATCAGCAGGTCAAGGCCTTCGGTCCGGCGGCCACCGAGCCACCAGTACCAGCCGGTGGCGGCGGCAAGCCGCATCGCCATAGGCGCGTCACCGGCCGCGATCGCCCCGCGCAGAGCGGCGCTGATGTTGTCGTGATCGGCGGCCAGCGTGGCGAGCCAGGTCAGCTGCTCGGCGCGGCGTAAGTGTGGTTCGGCGGTTTCGGCGAGTGTGGTGAAGTAGGTGAGGTGAGCCTTCCGGGCCTGATCGGCTTCGCCGGCTTCGGCTAGCCGGTCCGCGGCGTACTCCTTGATCGTGGTGAGCATCCGGTAGCGAGGGGCGGCGCCACCTACCGCCACGAGCAGCGACTTCTCGGCCAGCGACGTGAGCAGCTCCAAGATCTCGCCCTCGTGGACCACATCGCCGGCGCAGACCTGCTCGGCCGCCTCCAGGCCCACGCCACCGGAGAACACCGACAACCGGCGCAGCACGGTCCGTTCGGCGTCGGTAAGCAGTTCCCAGCTCCAGTCGACCACGGCACGAAGCGTCTTGTGCCTCGGCAACGCCGTGCGGCTCCCGCTGGTCAGCAATCGGAACCGGTCGTCGAGCCGGTTGGCGAGCTGCTCGATGGTCATGGTGCGCAGGCGGGCCGCCGCGAGCTCGATCGCCAGCGGCATCCCGTCGAGCGCCCGACAGATGCGCACCATCATTGCCTGGGTGTGCTCATCGGTGCCGAGGTCCTTGCGTACCGCGCTGGCCCGGTCCCTCAGCAACGTCACCGCTGGTGAGGAGGCGGCCTCGGCACGGCTAGCGCCGGTGGGCACCGTCAGGGGTTCAACCTGCCACAATGCCTCGCCGGTGATACCGAGCGGCTCTCTGCTCGTCGCCATGATCCGCATCCGGCGGCACTCGCGAAGGACACGTTCGGCCAGCGTCGCCACCGACTCGATCACGTGTTCACAGTTGTCCAGGATCAGCAGCATCTCGCGGTCACGGAGCGCCGCGATCAATCTATCCGCCGGGCCCGTACTCGGGTCCGCGCCGAGGAGAGCGTCGCGGAGCCCGAGCCCAGCCAGGGCGGTCTGTGCCACGTCACCGTCGGCGCGGATGGGGGCGAACTCGACCAGCCAGGTCCCGTCCGGCAGGTCGCCGAGCATGGCTCGTGCCGTCTCCGTGGCAAGCCTCGTCTTCCCTGAACCACCCGGTCCGATCAGCGTGGTCAGCCGGTGCTTCACGACGAGTTCGCGGACCGCGGCGAGGTCAGCGTCGCGACCGACGAAACTCGTGAGCTCAGCCCGCACGTTGGTCGGGTGGTTCTCCTCCCGTCGGTCGACCTCGCCCCGCAGCAGTGCGACGTGCAGCGCCGACAACTCCGGTGAGGGGTCGACGCCCAACGTGTCCGCCAGAGTCTCCCGGGTGCGTTCGTAGGCCATGAGGGCATCGGAGTCCCGCCCCGCGGCCACCAGGGCTCGCATCAGCGCCGCGACCAGCCGTTCCCTTAGCGGATGCGCCGCGACCAGGTCGGTCAGTTCGGTGACCAGGTCCGCACCGTGGCCCAGTTGGACTTCGGCGTCGAAACGATCCTCCATGGCGACGATGCGGAGCTCTTCCAGCCGTGCCGTGGCGGCGTCGAAGGCGTCGCTGTCCTGTAGGCCGACGTCCTGCATGGCGGCGCCTCGCCACAACCCGACGGCTTCGCGGAGCAACTCGAGTCGTGTGGAACCCTCCTGTTGGCGCGCCTGGGCAAGGAGATGTTCAAACCGCAGCGCGTCGACGGACGCCGGCTCCACCACTAGCCGGTAGCCACCCGTCCGTCCCTCGATCGCGCCGTCGGGTAGGGCCTTGCGCAGTCGGGACACCAAGCGTTGCAGGGCATTGGCCGCATCGGCGGGTGGATTCTCTCCCCAAACCCAATCGACCAGCGTAGCTTTCGGAACTATCCGCCCGGGCGTAAGCGCCAGAGCGATCATGAGTGCGCGCAGCCGCGCACCCGGTACGTCTGCCGCCTCGCTACCGTCGGTGCGCACCTCGAACGGTCCGAGCATCTTGATTTGCACTCTGGCGATTCTGCCAGGCTGACACCGGCAATTGGGGGAGTGGCCAGCCCGGATCTGGTCGCCATAGTGGCCAATCGTCGTCGAAGGGTGCTCCGCGAGCCCGCGCTATTCCGAGGATGTCCCGCGCGTGGTGATGGAAGGATGCGGCGTCGGCTGCGGTGAAGCGCCCTGCCGCGACGGCGGCGTCCAGCTCGTCTTCGTCTTTGATCTTGGTCGATCCGTCGGCGCGGATGACGACGTCGAGCTCGTGATCACGCGTCACGATTCCGGCGTCGTCCCGGACGTGGACATCTTCGAGATTCACGTACCAGCAGAGGTGATGCCAGTGGTCGTCCCAGAAGAGCCAGACCGACCACGGCCGCCCAGTGGGCGCGATCTTCAGCGTTCCGTTGCCACGCCAGACGTCGCGTTCGGACGCTCGAGGGTGTTGGTGCCGTTCATGGAGCGGAGCGTGGCGGAGTTCTCGTCCGTCCGGCAGTGCGGCGCGCATGATAGGCGTGCCGGGCGCCAGCCACGCGACCAGGCCGTCGGCGGGGCGCCGGAAGGGCGGCGAACACCCGACTCAGCGACGACACCTACACCGTGATCATGTTGCGAATCCATTGCGGCACAGTCTAGGAGCCGGCAGGTATCGTGCGGTCGATGGATGGTGTTGCTGGGGTGGGGACCCCGATCCGATGATCGACGTCCGGTCCGTCTCCGTAGGGGAGGGCGACGTCGTACGGCTGAGGCCGACCTCATTCAGTGTTGTCCGAGGACAGTGCCTGAGCCTGACCGGTCAGAACGGGGCGGGGAAGACAACTCTGCTCTCCGTGCTGGCGGGCCTGGTAACACCGTCGTCAGGCACCTGTCTCGTGCGCGGCATGACACCTGATGACCGGAATCGGGAGTTCCGTCGCTGCCTGGCCGCGTCGATCGGTGCGCCGGCCTTCGCGCGGAACTTGACGGTTGCCGAGCACGTCGAGTTCGTATCGGACACCTGGGCGGGGTTCTTCGCTCCGGACGAGCCCATCGCTGATGACGCTCTTGCCGGGTTGGGGATCGATCACTTGGCGACGAGGTATCCGCACGAGTTGTCGACGGGGCAGGCGCAGTTGTTTGCGCTCGCGCTGGTGTTGTCTCGCCCGTTCGATGTTCTGATCCTGGATGAGCCGGAACAGCGGCTTGATGATGAGCGCGTGGACCTGGTGGCCGAGGTCATCGACCGGCTCCTGGCGGACGGTCGGACCGTGATCATGGCAACTCATAACGCACGCTTGCGCGCTCATTTCGCCGGCTACCAGATCCATCTCGAGGGATGACGACGCGGTTGACGTGGTCGAAGATCGCCAACGCGGCGTACATGTCCGTACTCGTGCTCGTTGTGGTCATCGGACCTCTGGGCTTGGCCGCCGTCACCGCCTTGCGCGATCCAGGCGCCTTGGCAGTGATGCAGTCGGACTCGATGACCGTCATCGTCGGCGCGGTGAGTGGGGCACTTCTCCTGCTGGCGTTCGGGTTCGGCCAGGTCAGAGGGCCAGCGATGCTGGACTCGTTCGCGGTCGACGTGGTGGTGCAAGGCCCACGCTCCCGTCGCGGCACCCTGGGCCGGCCGTTCCTCGTCGCGGCGGGGCTGCTGACGGTGTTCGTGGGTGTGTTGGGTGCACTTCCGCTGGTGATTCTGTGGCTCGAAGACGCCGTTGCGGTCCGGTCCGTCGTCGCGTTCACGTCGGTGAGCATCCTCGTCGGCGTCATCACCTCGGTGACCTGGCTGGCGGGTCAGGTTGTCAGCAGGCGCAAGCACGCGGCTATCGTCGTGGTGGGCGGCGCGGTCTACCTCGTCTACCTGCTGGTCGAACCCGTCCGGCCGGTCATTGCGTGGCATTGGGTTGCGGCGGGCTGGCCGGGCGACGACGGGCCGGGCGCGCTGGCTTTCGTCCTGCTCGCGGCCGTGGCGGCGGCCGGCGTCGTGGCCGTTCCGAGGTTGCTTGACACCATTCGCTACCGCGATCTGCGCGAACAGGCGCAGACGTTGTCGACGGCCGGATCGTGGGCGCTCACCGGTGATCTCGCGGGTGCTACGGCGGTCTTCCGGGCGCCACCCGCCGTGGGCCGGAACTGGCGCACCCCACGTCACCTACCGAAAGGCGCACGATGGCTGTGGCGTGACGTCCTCGCAATGTCGCGGAACCCGGCCAGACTTCTCCGGGGTGTGACGAGCGTCGGCGGGTGCGTACTCGTATTAGCCCAGGTTGATTCGGTGCCTTCGAGTATTCAGCCGGCACTCGTCGTACTGGCCGTTGTCCTGGGTTATTCGGGTATGACGGTTTTCGGTGACGGTTTCCGGCTTGCCGCCGACAGCGCTCCGCGGCCCCGGCTCGTCCGCTATACCGTTGGGCACCGGCTAGCCCTGCATTCGATGGCGCCCCTGTCCGTCTGTGTGGTGCTCTCGGCCATGGTGGCGGCGGGCACTGGAATGAGTGATCGGTTGTCGCTGCCGGGCGCGGCGCTCGCCCTCGAGTCGGTTGTCATCATCCTGATCTCGACCGCGTACGCCGCTGGCAAAGGGCCGATGCCGGTGTCGCTGTTGATGCCGGTGCCTACGCCATTCGGAGATGCGTCGGCACTGGCCATGTTCGCTTGGCAGTTCGACGGCCTCATTCTGTCCGCGGCCACTGTGGGTGCATGTGTGTACCTCTTCGTCACCACCGGCCTCGGCGCCTCATTCGTCGCCTTCGTCGCGGCCTTGCTCGTCATCGGTTATTGGGCGCGCCGACGGTACAGGGCGCTGAGCACCCCGGGGTAAACGACGTGTGACGTGATCAAGGGCACAGGGACAAGTTCGTTCGCGAAGGCGCTACTGGTCGGTCATCGGACCGTCATCCCCGTAAGATGCAATAGCGCGTGAAGCTCTCCGCGCCATATGCCTGAGAAAGACCCGGCACCACTGTGCTGGCCGTACCACCTTGCTCCAGCGCCGTCGACGTCGCTGTGTGAGCTTGAGACATGTCCGCCGCCCGGGGTGGCGGAGCTTCGCGCACCCGGGTGTCACACACGAGGATGACGTTGCCGACAACGCCTGACCCTGCCCTGTCCGCACAACCCCGCACCACCAACCTCAAGACCCGCGGCTCCAGCCTCTGGACTCGATTCCGGCAGGCCTGGCTGTCCAACCCGAAGGCGGACATCCTGGCCGGGATCGTCGTCGCCCTGGCCCTGATCCCGGAGGCCGTCGCCTTCTCGATCATCGCGGGGGTAGATCCGAAGGTTGGCCTCTACGCCTCCTTCTCCATCGCGATCATCATCTCCATCGCTGGTGGCCGTCCGGGCATGATCTCCGCGGCGACCGGAGCGATGGCGTTGGTCATGGTGCCGTTGGTGCGTGAGCACGGCGTCGAGTATCTGTTCGCCGCCACGATCGTGGCGGGAGTGCTCCAGGTGCTGTTGGGCATGCTGGGTGTTGGCCGGTTGATGCGGTTCGTGCCCAGAACCGTGTTGGTCGGGTTCGTGAACGCACTCGCGATCCTGATCTTCCTGGCCCAGGTGCCCCACGTGGTCGGGGAGTCCTGGCCGGTGTATGTCCTGGTGGCGGCCGGGCTAGCGATCATCTACCTGTTGCCGCGGCTCACCAAGGCGGTTCCCTCGCCGCTGGTGGCGATCGTGGTGCTCGGCGTCGCGACCGTCTCGTTCGGGATCAACGTGCCGACCGTGGGTGACATGGGGGAGTTGCCCAACGCGTTGCCGGTGATCGGGGTGCCGATGGTCCCGCTGACCCTCGAGACGCTGATGATCGTCTTGCCGTTCGCGGTGACCTTGACCTTCGTCGGGCTGCTGGAATCCCTCCTGACCGCGCAGATCGTCGACGACTACACGGACACGACGTCGAACAAGGACCGCGAAGCTCGTGGACAGGGCATCGCCAACGTCGCCACCGGATTCTTCGGTGGTATGGCTGGCTGCGCGATGATCGGCCAGACGGTGATCAACATGAAGTCGGGTGGACGTACCCGGCTGTCCACGTTCACCTCCGGTGCCACCCTCATCGTGTTGATCTTGGTGCTGGGTGACCTCGTCGCGGCCATCCCCATGGGGGCACTCGTCGCGGTTATGGTGATGGTGTCGATCTCGACGTTCGACTGGTCCAGCATCCGGCCCAGTGTGCTGAAACGGACGCCGCTCACCGAGACGGCGGTGATGGTGACCACCGTGGTGATCGTCGTGGCCACCCACAACCTCGCGTACGGTGTCATCGCCGGTGTGCTGCTGGCCGCGATCTTCTTCGCCCGGCGCGTCGCGCATCTGGTCGACGTCTCCAGCGTCCTGGACCCGGACGGCGGCATCCGGATCTACGCGATCACCGGCGAACTGTTCTTCGCCTCCACCAACGAACTGGTCCACAGCTTCGACTACGCCGAGCCGACGCCCCGGGTGATCATCGACCTGACCGACGCCCATGTGTGGGACACCTCAGCCGTCGCCACCTTGGACACCGTCGTCGCCAAGTACGCCGCACGTGGTGTCGATGCCGAGATCATCGGGCTCAACCCCCACAGTGCCGCGCTGCACGCGCGCACCACGGGCCAGCTCAGCGGCCAGCATTAAACTACATTTGGCGGTTCGGCGGGCGGGTCTTGGAAACCGCCGAGCGCAACCGGGCCGCGAGGGCCGGCAAGTCCTCCCGGACACCGAAGTGCCAATCCCACAACGTCTGGCAACGCACTGTTATGGCGACGTGATGGCCCTGAGCGATGACGGCCTCTGCGCGCAACCGTCCGTCGGGTCGGATCCGGACGCTCAGCCGAGTACTACGGTCACCCAGGCTGGCCGTCTCCGCGCTGGGCGCGACGGCGAGGTCGGTTAGCTCGTCAGCGAAGCGCAGCACGTCATCCCAGGCGAGAAAGAAGACACCTGACGTCAAGCGTTGCTTAAGGTCCGTCGACGGAAGAAGCGTGTCACCGGGCAGATCAATCTGGCAATGTGCATGTTGTGGGTCACCGCCGGGCTGGTCCATCCAACTGCGGCCACTACCAGCCGCGATGCGCAACCCGATGCCGTAGACCTGATCAAAGAAGGTGATCCTCTCCTGCACGTCCGGACATTACCACTGCCGACGGGAGATATCCGGAATCCGCACGGTTCGGCTTGGGGTCTATTTCTGGATGTGTTGTTTCCGATAACATTCGGTCACTTTCAGCCTCGGTTCAGCGAGACTGGCAGGCACCAAGGAGGGGGCGATGCCGTCGGCCGGGGTGCGTGCGCGGGGCCAGATACGGGTCACTCTCGACCGGCGTACGTTCAAACCCGACAAACACTCGTCCTGGATCTACCGGGGACCAACCAGCTACTGAGTTCGACTTTTCTTGCGCCAGGAGACAGCCGTTCGGTGTCTCCTGGCGCAACCTATGGGTTGCCTGAATGTTTGGGAGGAATGGGTGACGGTGTTGTCGCCGGGTGCCATCGTGGCTAAAGACCTCGTGAAGAAACACGGGCGTCGGTTTCAGTTGGGCCCGTTGTCGTTGCACCTTGAGCCTGGTGTGACGTGTCTGGTGGGAGCGAACGGCGCGGGAAAATCGACCCTGTTCCGGGTGGTGGCCGGGATTGACCGGCCAAGTTCAGGTTCGTTACGCCTCGAGGGGCCAGGAAGCCAGTTGCTTGGATATTTGCCGGAGGAGCTGGACCTGCCCAGAGCCGCGACGTGCGAGGAGTTCCTGCACTATGTCGCGTGGTTACACCGCGTGCCGAGGAAGGATCGCGATGCGGCTGTGACGAGTGTGCTGGAGCAGACTCGGCTGTTGGACCGTCGGCAGAGCAAGATCCGCGAATTGTCGAAAGGAATGCGGCAGCGGCTGGGGATTGCGCACGCGCTCGTTCACAACCCGCCGGTGGTTTTGCTGGACGAACCCAGCGGGGGACTTGATCCTCGGCAACGTGCGGTGCTGCGAGAAACGATCGTTGGGAACGCCCAGAACCGGGTGGTGCTTGTGTCGACGCACCTTGTTGAGGACGTCCGTGGGTTAGGTGGGCGGGTGATCGTCATCCGCAACGGTTCGTTGGTGTTCGACGGCTCGGTGGTGGAGCTGGAGCGCTGTGACGTGGCGTCAGCACCGGGGGAGACGCCGCTCGAGCGCGCCGTGTCCGGACTGATCGGAGAATCGGAGTGAGTGTGCGATTCGCGGCGGTCACGCTGTTTGGTGTGTGGGCGGCGCCGGTTCACCTGGTCGGGTTCATCCTTGACTTTTCCCTGACGGGGATGCCGTATCGCGGTGAGGGGATGTGGACCGTTGACTGGTTGTCCGGGGTGTTGTGGCTGGTCGGCCCGCTGGCCGCGGCGTTGAGCGCGGTGGATGCGGCTCGGTTCACCCGTCCGGGGCGGGTACATCTGGTGGTCACTGCGGCGGGGCATCAACGGCCGCTGGTGTGGGCGGCGATGTGGTGTGCGGTTCCGTTGATGGGTGTTCATCTTGTCGCTGTGGGCGTCGTTCTGGTGCTGGGTGGTGTCACCAGGCCTAGTGCGGGGTGGGGTCCGATGATGCTGGCCTTGGCAGTGGGCCTCCTGGTGATCGTTTGGTGTGTTGCCCTGGGGTCGGCGATTGGCCGTTTTCTGGGGCCGATCGTCGCCGGATTGGCGGCCGGGGTGGTCTGTGTGGTGCTCTTCCTGGTGATTGGTGATGAAGGCAGTGGTTTCTCGGGGCGGTTCGCGCTTCTTGAGACGGGTGCTGGATCGGCGCCGCGGATCGGCTACGGATACAACCTCGATTATCTGGGCGGGCAGGCTCTGGTGCTCGCCGTGACCGCAGGCGTGTTGCTTCTGCTCGGGGTTCGGGAGAGATCTGGCCGGGTGCTGCCCACGGTTGGCGGGGCGCTGCTGGCGCTTGGTGTGGTCGCGGTGGTGCCGGCTGCGTCGGCGGTGTTGCCGGGTGACCGTTATGTTGTTGATGCGTCTCCGCCCGATCACTGTTCCGGGTCTATGCCACGGATCTGTACGTACGTCGAGCATGATCGGGTTCGCGCGGATCTGGTCGCGAAGATCGAGGTTTTGTCGGAAGCGGCACTTGACGCTGGTTACCCGGCGCTGGTGCCGGACGCCGTGCACGAAAGGAGCCGCACCTACTGGCCCGACAACTTCGACACCCGCGGGTTCCAGATCCCCACCGAGGTACTGGAAGGCCAAGAGATGCAATGGTTTGAGGTCGCCTATGGGCTGGTCGACCCGGTTCATTGTGATGCCCTGAGGGCTGACATCGGACCCCCGGACGAGTTCTGGGGCGACTTAACGGCATTGATTTTCACCTGGCTGGACCTGGCGTCGCTCCCAACCGGGGACCGGTGGTTCGATCCGGACCACGACCGGTTGCTCTCGCCGGGTGAGACCACCGAGGTTATCGATCGGTTCGCCCGATGTGAGCTTGAGCGGTGACGACAGCCGGGCGAGCGTGGGTCGGCGTACATCACAGTCGGCTCGCTGGCCTCGTCATGATCATCACTGCCCTGGCGTCACTCATCTGCGCCGAGGTATCAGTACGACGGCTCGGTATGGTGGTGTTCGCGGACCCGGTGGCGGCACTGCTGCTGATTCCCGCCATCGCCGGGGTTGCCGCCGCCGTCGCCTGCGCCTATCCCACGAGCGCGCCGCTACCGGATCCGCCCAGGGCAGCGTTGGCCCGCCTGTTGTGGATCCTCACCTGGACCACCGCCGCGGTGGCGGCTGCCAGCGTCGGCGTCCTGGCCGGCGCGGACGTAGACGCGGCGCCCATCGCTCGCAATGTTCTGGTGTGTGCCGGGTTGGCGACCGTCATGGTTGTTGTGGGGCGGCCCTTGCTGACGTGGCTACCGCCCATGGTGGTGCTGCTGGTCAGTGCCATGTTCGGGATGCCGGACCAGTCTGACCCCGAAAGCGACGGAGGCGCCTATTGGTGGGCGGTGCTGATCGCGGATGAGGTGACTCCGGCAATGTGGGTGATGGCGGGAGGGCTGTTCCTCGTGGTGGTTGCCGCCTACGTCGCGGTGCCATTCAGTGGTGCACGACGTTGGTGACGGGGTAGGCGTGCTGGTGGAACATGGTGCTCATCAGCTCACCCCGCGACGTGGTGGCCGTCTTCGCGAAGATCGACTTTATGTGATCACGCACGGTGTGTTCGGAGATGAACAGCCGGGCGGCGATCTCAGCGGTACGACGGCCCGCCGTGAGCTCACCGAGTACCTCCTGTTCTCGGGCGGTGAGGTTGTAGGCGGCGACGAGCAGCGGCGTGATCTCGGACGGTCGCGAAGGTTCGATGACCAGGACGACGTTGACGATCTCACCCGAGCGTGCCGTCGTGCAGTCGCCCCGGAGGGTGAGCCATCGCCCGGATGAACCCCGAACCCGGGTGACCGGACGCAGTGCGCTGCCGTGGCCGGTGGCGCGAGCGCGGGCCAAGGTGACCACCATGTACGCCTGACCCGGCACTTGGACGTCGGGCCCGGCGTCGATGGGCAGCATGTCGAGTTCGTCCAGAAGGGCGGCCGCGTTCTCCGACATCGAGAGGATGTGCCCATCGGGATCGAACGTCACGATTCCGGGGATGACGTCGTCGTTGTCGTGGACCCCGGAGCCGAGGATTCTGCGCCGCAGAGCGTCGGCGATCGGCCGGCGAAGCTGTTCGACCCAGGCCAGCTCGACGTCGTCGAAGTCCTGAGTTCCGCTTTCACGCAGCAGATTCGCGATTCCCCAGCAGGCGCCATCCATGGAAAACGTGGTGCGCAGTTCCGGGCCGAACCCGACGGGTTGATACAGCTCGACGTAGCGCGGGCTCAGAACCGGGTGGTTCTGTGTCGCCCGGTGCAGGGTGGCCACGGCGCTAGCGTTGCGATGCAGGTCGGCGAACTTGTTGAAGTCCTCGGCGAGAAACTCGTTGTGGAACCACGGTGCACACATCGCCAGCGGGAGGTTGTCGACGACGGCGGCCGTAGCGACGATCGTGGTGTCCGGGTCGGTGGCACTGATGAAGGACGCACATACGCCGAGAGAGCGGGCGAAGACCTCCCGTAACGCGTCGACGAATTCTGTCGGTTCGACGGCGTCGGCGCATATTTCGTGAACGCGATGTGCGCCGTGGCGGAGCTGGACCGAGTCCGCATTCCCCATTGTCCGAGGCTACTCGCATGGAACGGCTCGCGATATCCCTAGCTTGAGGGGGACGCCTCGGCGAAGAACCCACTGCCGGCGGGATGGCCCCCGCACCCCGCACGGCGAAGACTGACCACAGCCATGAGGTGCCGACAACGATTAGCAGGGGGTCCGACATGACGATTTCCTTTTCCCGCCCATCACGCATCGACGCACTGACCACCGCGGTCCGCGGATCGGTGATCACTCCGGGGGATACGCGATACGAGACGGCTGCGGCCGCCTGGAACCTGGCCTGGACCCACCGGCCGGCGGCCGTCGTCGTTCCGGCCGACGAAGACGACGTCGTCGTGACCCTCGCTTACGCTCGCCAGCTGGGGTTGAGTGTCGCTGTCCAAACGACGGGACACGGCGTGGTGGTCCCCGCCGACGAGCAGTCCATTCTGATGGTGATGTCAGCGTTCGACGGCGTCCGCATCGATCCGGCCGCGCGCACCGCGACGATGGGTGGCGGCGTCACGTGGCGGCCCGTGCTCGCCGCTGCCCAGGAACACGGGCTCGCCCCCTTGCTGGGTTCGGCACCACACGTGGGCGCTGTCGGTTACACCGTTGGTGGCGGCACTGGCTGGTTGGCACGCCACTATGGGTTGGCGGTGGATAGTGTGCGCTCCTTGCGCGTTGTGCTCGCCGACGGCCGGGTGGTCGTCGCGACCGCGGAATCGTCGCCGGAGTTGTTCTGGGGACTATGCGGCGCCGGCGGCGGCACGCTGGGGGTGATCGTGGAGATGACGGTTGCCCTCGCCCCGGTCGACGAGGTGTATGCGGGTAACCTCTTCTATCCCGTCGACGCGGCCTTGGACGTCTTCGACCGGTTCCGCACCCGGACCGCCGACGCTCCCACCGAGTTGACCAGCGCGTTCAACATCACAGCGTTCCCGCCGCTGGATATCGTGCCGGAACCGCTGCGTGGACAGACGTTCGCCATATTCCGCGGCTGCCATTCGGGAGACCTCGCGGAGGGCAAGGCCATGGTCGACGAGTGGCGGCGGTGGCGGTCTCCGCTCCTGGACACGTTCGGGGTGCTGCCGTTCGCCCGCTGTGCCGAGATCTCTCAAGACCCCGTCGATCCGCTGCCGGCGGCGACCAGCGGGCGGTGGCTACACGAGGCAGGCACAAACGTGGGCGAAGCGATGATCGACGCCGTGGTGGGTGACCAACCGCCGTCTCCCGTCCTCTTCGCCGAGCTACGCCATGCGGGTGGTGCCATCTCCACACCGAATCCTCATGTGAGCTTCGACGCCCGCACTGGTGCGTACGTTCTCGAACTGGTCGGATTGATCATGTCGCCGGAAGCGGACGTGGAACTCGAGCAGCGGTTCGGCCACACCTGGGAGCGCCTGGCGGAGAACCTTGCCACGTTGCCGGGTTATCTCAACTTCACCGAGGGGCAGGAACGCCATGCCCTCGCCCGGCACGCCTTCGCCGCGGGGACCCGAGACCGGCTGGCCAGGCTGAAGCAGGACGTCGACCCGAGTGGGATCTTCCGCCACGGCATCGGCCTGTAAGCGGACTCGCCTCGTCCGACATGTGCTGTCACGGTGGTGTGGTGGGGACCCACACGCCGTCATGACGGTACTCGCGCCCCACATGATGCCGTTGAACGGCGTCGAAACCTGCGCCGGCCCCTACACCTATGCCTTTGATCTCGGCGTCGGCGAACCCGGCGACGTCATACTCACTGAGGGCGTAGGTATCTCGGTAGATGAAGCCTCGTTCCGCGATCTCGGTGGCCAGCCGAGCCGCCGCCGTTCCCGCCATCGAACTGACCGGGGTTCCGAGGCCGCCGAGAGTGTCGCGGATGAGCTCGGCATCGGCCGGCCAGTCGATGGGAAGCTCGCAGGTGAGCTCCACATACTGTGGGTCTTCGGTGCCCAACAGGGTGTCGCCTCGCTCGCGCACGTAGCCTTCGCCGATCCCGGCGGCCCGGAACCGGAGCGCGGTCGGGTTGCCGTTGGCGTCGAGGTCCAGTTCGACGAGCATCTCCCCGTCCAGGGCGAATCCCGCCTCGACGCCGAATGGGATCACGTGTGCGCTCCATGCCCACTCGGCGGTGCCACGGAGGTACACCGTGGCGGTGCCGTCGCGCCGATATGTTCCACCAAGGTAGTTGCCCCGTGCTGCCTCACCGCCGACGACCGCGAGTGTCCCCATTGCACGAGCTTGGGCGCGGCCTTCGACGCCGACCTCAGCGAACCATTCATCCGTCTCCGGCATCCAGGGCGTCTGCTGCTTGATCCATGGGTGAAACGGCCTGGGAACCGGCAACATATCGAGCGCGGTTGACGTGGCCCCATCCAGAACGAGGAACCGCTGTACCTCAGCCAGATCGTCGAAGTGGTACGCCGTGCCCTGCCGCAACGACAACATGACGTCGGCCGACGCAGACCCGCCGAGACCGTACTCGTTGCCATTGATGACGACGCCGGCTTGTGCTCCTGTGCCGATGCCACCACCCACCGCGAACTCTTGGCCGCGGGTGACCCGGAATCTGCCGTCGCTGAGCTCTTCGATGAGTACGTTCTCGCCTGTCTCCAAGGTGACGACGAACGTGGCGGACACATTGAGACCGCCGCCGAATGCCCGGAGAGCGATCGGATCGGTGAGTTGGTGGTTGAGCGCAGACTCGGAGAAGCTGACGACGGCGCGACCATCAGCAGCGCTGGTGTCTATCGCTTCGGCCAGCCGAAGCCGCGCGCGTAGCCCCGGTAACTCGTCCTGGGCCCACTGCCCGATGTGCACCATCTGCCGGAGTTCGTCCGCCGCCAATCCGTGGTACGACGCACGTGAGCGCAGCCGCGAAGCTGCCGCGAGTAATCCGGCGCCGCCGTCGTCGAGTGATCTGATCATCACCTGCATGGCTGGGATATCGATCTGCGAAATATCGTTCACCGTTGAGTCCTTCGTGCCTAATAGCCGGAGTTTCCGTCGAGCAGCATCTGGAGCGCAGCGGCCTCGCTCTCGGGTACCTCGGGTTCCGTGGTCCGGATTCTGTCGTCGATGTGGCCGAGGATGGTGTCAACCGCGCTACGCAGCCATTGATGGTGGCCGGTGAGTTCGGCCTCGAAGGCAGCCGCGGTGGTCCGTCCTCGCCACGCGCCGCTCTCCATCTGCTTCATTGCGTCGGACAGAGCTTCGCTCATGTCCGGCGCGAGCTGGTCGAGGGTGTGACGGAGCAGCTGCAGATCCACATAGACGGGGTTGGGCACAAGCGCTTCTTCAGGGTCGCTCATCTGGGCTCCAGTAGGCAGCCTGGTAGGACCTCTGCGCTTTGTGATCTTGCTGGGTGGCATCCTACGGGACGCGGGCCGATACTTTGCCTCTGGTTCGGACCGGTGCTGAGGCTCCTGTTGTAATGATAATGGTTGCCGATCTATAATCGAACACACGAACGAGCAGATGTGGGTGGTCCAATGGAAGTGGGCGGTTCCACGGACGTGGATGGTCGGGACACGGTGGCGGGTGAGCTCGCTGTGATGGTGTCCCGGCTGGCCGAGTTGTCCACCACCATGAGGGGCGACGCCGCGCGCATCGATGTGCTGGCTGGGTTGGAGCGGTTGAAAGCAGCCGCGGCGGCGGCGCAGTACGAGGTGATGGTCCAGTTCGCCGAGTCTCAGCGTGCGGCTCGGCGTGGGATGGGGTTCGCTGAGCGGCACGCCCTGCGGGGTGTGCCCGAGCAGATCGGGCTGGCCACCAAGACCTCACCCTCGGCCGCGGCGCGTCAGCTCGGCCGGGCCCGGGCGTTGACCTGCCACCTCCCGGCCACCTTCGACCTGCTACGCAGGGGTGAGATTTCCGAGTTCGCTGCCACGGTGATCGTGAACGAAACCTCCCACCTCGCCCCCGAGGAGCGCCGCCAGGTCGACGCGCGCCTCGCCAGCGGTGGGATCACCGGGGTGGGGGTGCGGCGGGTTCAAGGCCTGGCCCGGCGTTACGCCATCGAGGCTGACCCTGCCGCCGCCGTCGCCCGGGCCGCCCGAGCCCGCAAAGACCGCCGGGTCGGCATCCGCCCCGCACCGGACACCATGACCGTGCTCTCCGCGCTGCTGCCCTGTGAACAAGGCGTCGCGGCCTATGCTGCGCTGCGCCGCCATGCCGACGCGGTGATCGCTGGCGGGGACGGGCGCTCCCGGGATCAGATCATGGCCGACACCCTCGTGGAGCGGCTCACCGGGCAAGCCACCGCCGACTCCATCTCCGCCGAGATCGGGCTGGTCATGACCGACAACGCACTGCTCGGCGGAGACAACACTGAGGCGGCGGAGCTGTTCGGGTACGGACCCATCCCCGCCGAAACCGCCCGCGACATCACCCGTCGCAGCGCAGACAGCCATGACGGTGACAGCCATGGCCGTGGTGGTGACGAGCACCGGGCGCGGGTCTATATCCGCCGGTTGTTCACCGACCCGGTCACCGGGATCGTGGTCGACTGCGACCCCCGGCGGCGCCGCTTCGACGGGTCTCTGGCCCGGTTGTTGACCTACCGCGACGGCGGCACCTGCCGCGACCCGTTCTGCGACGCACCCATCCGGCACTTCGATCACATCCAACCCCACGCCCACGGTGGACCCACCACGCCGGCCAACGGGCGAGGCACCTGCGCCCGAGGCAACTACATCAAACAAATGCCGGGCTGGACCATCCGGCTGGTCGACCCGTACCGGCACACCGTGGAAACCACCACCCCCACCGGACACCGATACACCTCACACCCTCCACCCGCTAGTCAGCGGGGGAAAGGGCGATCCTGATCGTCAGGCCGCCGCCGGGGGTGGTCGCTGGCGTCAGCGAGCCACCCATGGCTTCGACCAGTCCGCGGGACAGCGCGAGACCGAGGCCGACGCCGGCGTCGTTGTTGGTGTCTCCGAGCCGCTGGAATGGGATGAAAATGCGGTCGCGGTCCGACTCCGGCACGCCTGGCCCGTGGTCGATGATGTTCAGCTCGACCTGATCACCGATCGTCGACGCTGCGACGGTGGGCGGGTGGCCGGCCGGGCTATGACGCAGTGCGTTGCCGATGACATTAACCAGCACGCGTTCGAGGAGGCCGGGGTCCGCGCGTACCGGGGGTACGGCGGCAGGAAAGTCCATAGCGACGGTGTGCCCTGCGGTTCCGAGCTCATCAAGGGCGCGGGGGACTGCGTCGTCGAGGGATACCTCGGTCAGAGTGACGCCCAAGGCCCCGGCTTGTAGCCGGCTCATGTCGAGCAGATTGGCGATGAGGCGGGCCAGCCGGTCGAGCGCCTGATCCGCGGTGGCGAGTAGTTCGTCCTGGTCCTCCTGGCTGAACTGGACCTCCTGGCTGCGCAGGCTCGTGACCGCCGCCTTCGCCGCGGCCAGCGGGGTGCGGAGGTCGTGACTCACGGCAGCAAGCAGCGCGGTACGCATCCGGTCTACCTCGGCGAGAGGTTTGGCCGCCGCGGCCGCCGCCGCTAGCCGTTCCTGACGCAATGCCAGGGCGGCCTGTGCAGCGAAGACCTCGATGATGCGGCGATCGCTAGCTGGAAGGGACCGGCCGCGTAATGCTAGCGACATGTCCTGATCGATAGACACCTCGACGTCGCCTTGCGCGGGAGTGGCGCAGACGGGTTCGCCAATATGGGCGGCGACGGTCCAACCGGTTGGGTCGGATTGTCGGGACGGGCCCGCCGGCACGTCGGGACGTCGTTCCAGGAGCGTCACCGACGTGAGGGCGAATGCTTCGCGGAGCCGTTCGAGCAACGCCGTCAACGGGCGCGAACCACGCAGGACGTGGCCAGCGACGGAGGCGAGTGTCTGGGCTTCGGTGCTGGCCATCGTGGCCTCACGGGTGCGCCTGGCGGCCTGGTCGACGACGACGCTGACCGAGACCGCCACCACCAGGAACACGATGAGTGTGAGCACGTTCTGCGCCCGGTCGATGGCGAACGTGTGGTAGGGCTCGGTGAAGAAGAAGTTGAGGAGAAGAAAACCACCAATGGCGGCGACGACGGCGGGCACCATCCCGCCGGTGAGCGCCACGGCGGTGACCAGGGCCAATACCAGTAACACCCCGCTCGGGAAGGAGTCCTCGTTGCGGGGCAGTCCGAGCGTCACCGCCGCCAGGCCGACAACGGTCAGGATGTACCCGACGAACCTCCGGTGTGCCGATAGCGCGCTGCCGGCCGCACCCCGGCGGCGGCCTTTACCAGCTTCTTCGTGGGTGACGAGATGAACGTCGATCGGGCCTGACAGCGCCGTGGCGGTCACGCCGACGCCGGGGGAGAACAGGTGCGCCAGCTGCCCACGCCGGCTGGCACCAAGGACAAGCTGGGTGGCGTTGACGCCGCGGGCGAAGTCGATGAGCGCCGTTGGCACGTCGTCGCCCAGGACCTGGTGGAAGGTGCCGCCGAGGTCCTCGACCAGCACCCGCTGCCGTTCGAGCAGGACGGGGTTGGCGCCCACCAGGCCATCACCTCCGGCCACGTGCACCGCCATCAGGTCTGCACCTTTGCTCCGTTCGGCGATTCGGGCGGCCCGGCGAATCAGGGTTTCTCCCTCGGGCCCACCGGTGAGGGCGACCACCACGCGCTCGCGCGCTTCCCACGGGGTGGCCACGCCATGCTCGCTGCGGTGCCGGTCGAGTTGTTCGTCGACCTTGCCCGCTAACCACAGCAGCGCCAGCTCACGCAACGCGGTCAGGTTCCCGACCCGGAAGTAGTTCGTCAGAGCCGCGTTGATCTTGTCGGGGCCGTAGATGTTGCCGTGTGACATCCGGCGACGCAGCGCTTCGGGTGTCATGTCGACGATCTCGATCTGGTCGGCGTTGCGCACCCACGCATCGGGCACGGTCTCGCGCTGGGTGATGCCGGTGATGCGCTCGACGACGTCGTTGAGCGACTCCATGTGCTGAATGTTCACGGTGGACAGCACCGTGATGCCGGCATCCAGCAGTTCGTCGATGTCCTGCCATCGTTTGGTATGACGTGAGCCGGGCACGTTGGTGTGTGCGAGTTCGTCGACGAGGACCACCTCCGGACGGCGCGTTAGTACCGCCGCGACGTCCATCTCCTCGAATTCCGCGCTGCGATAGCTGAGAGTGGCGCGGGGCACCACCTCCAGTTCGCCGATCATGGCCGCTGTTTTGGCCCGGCCATGGGTCTCGACGAACCCGATCACCACATCGGTGCCGCGCTCCTTGCGCCGATGTGCCTCACCGAGCATGGCGAAGGTTTTACCCACACCCGGTGCCGCGCCGAGATAGATACGTAGCTGGCCACGCGCCATGTCTTCTCCACCACTCCTTCCGGCCATCCATTGTCCTCGGTGCCGCGGCCGGTGCGGGCGCTTCCGGCGCTAAGGAACCGCTAAATCGGTCCGACCGGGCCGCTAAGGCTGCGTTATGCGCCTTGTCGCCGCGGGTTTGCCGCCAGAGAGTCGACCGGGGTGCGTTGTGCCGGTGCCACTCGGTCATCGTTTGCCACTCGGTCACCAGGCGCCCTCGTCTCTATCCACATCGAAGAAAGGAGTGCGACGGATGGCCGACAACCTGGCCGACGTCGTCTTCGTCCTGATCGGTATCGCGTTCTTCACCGCATGCGTCGGGTACGTGCGCGGCTGCGACCGGATCATTGGGCCGGACCAGACAGATCTTCCTGCCGACACCGCGCAGCAGCCATCCCACCCGGCGCCGATTGAGGTGAGCCGGACATGAGCTGGGACAACGTCGTCGCGTTGGTGATTGCTGTCCCGCTGGCCGGCTACCTGGTGGCCGCGCTGCTGTTTCCGGAGAGGTTCTGATGTCTGGCGCCGGTTGGGTGCAGTTCGTCGTACTGATCATTGTTCTGCTGGTCACGGCACCACTGCTGGGCCGCTACATTGCCCGGGTCTACGGTGACGAGAAGAAGGCCCCAGGTGACCGTGTCTTCCTGCCGGTAGAGCGGTTGATCTACCGGATCTGCAGAGTGGACCCGGAGCGCGAGCAGCGCTGGACCCGGTACGCGCTGTCGCTGATCGGGTTCAGCCTGGTGTCGTTCCTGGCGCTGTTCGGATTGCAGCGGCTGCAGGGTTCGTTGCCCCTGAACCCCGTGGAACTGCCCAGTGTGGCCCCGAACGTGGCGTTCAACGTCGCGGTCAGCTTCACCACCAACACGAACTGGCAGGCCTACGGTGGTGAGAGCACCATGAGCCACCTCACCCAGATGGGCGGGCTCGCGGTGCAGAACTTCGTTTCGGCCGCGGTCGGCATGGCGGTGATGGCGGCGTTGATCCGTGGGCTGGCCCGGCGGCGCGCGTCGACGCTCGGCAACTTCTGGGTGGACCTAACCCGCGGGACTGTCCGCATCCTGCTGCCGTTGTCGTTCCTCGTCGCTTTGGTCCTGATCAGCCAAGGGGTGATCCAGAACTTCAACGGGCACACGGTGGCCACCACGGTGGAGGGGGCCCGTCAGCTCATTCCGGGTGGCCCGGGCGCCAGCCAGATCGCCATCAAACAGCTGGGCACCAACGGCGGCGGGTTCTTCGACATGAACTCCGCGCACCCCTTCGAGAACTCGACCGTGGTCAGCAACTTCGTCGAAACGTGGGCGATCCTGATCATCCCATTCGCGATGGCCTTCGCCTTCGGCCGGATGGTCGGTGACCGCCGCCAAGGCCGCGCGGTCTTCGGGATCATGCTGGCCGTGTGGGGTGCGATGTCGATCGGCGCCATGCTCACCGAGAGCGGAGGTAACCCGCGCCTCGACGACCTAGGGGTCAGCCAGACGATCACCGAAGACCAGTCCGGTGGCTACCTGGAGGGTAAAGAGGTCCGGTTCGGTCCGGCCGCGTCCGGCCTGTGGGCAGCGTCCACGACGGGCACCTCCAACGGATCGGTCAACTCGATGCATGACAGCGCGACCCCGCTTGGTGGTGGGCTCGCGATGGCGCACATGATGTTCGGCGAGGTCAGTCCCGGCGGCGTGGGCGTCGGGCTGAACGGGTTGTTGATCATGGCGATCCTGGCGGTGTTCATCGCTGGTCTTATGGTCGGGCGGACGCCGGAGTACCTGGGCAAGAAGATCCAGGCGGCGGAGATGAAGCTGGTCATGTTGTACGTGCTGGCCATGCCGGCCGTGCTGTTGACGTTCGCGGCGATCTCCGCGGTGTACGGCAACGCCCTTGGGTCGTTGAACAACGACGGACCACACGGGCTGTCGGAGATCCTCTACGGATTCGCGTCGGCGGCGAACAACAACGGCTCCGCCTTCGCCGGACTCGACTCGAGTACCACCTGGTACACGACGACCCAGGGCATCGCGATGCTCGTGGGCCGGTTCCTCCTGATCATCCCGGTGCTGGCGCTGGCCGGATCGATGGTCCGCAAGGAACGTGTGCCAGCCTCGCCCGGCACCATGCCGACGCACACTCCGCTGTTCGGCGGGCTGGTGGTTGGCGTCGTCGTGATTGTTGCCGGACTCACCTTCTTTCCCGCGTTGGCTCTAGGCCCGATCGTCGAGCACCTGTCGCTCTAGACCGCGTCATCAGCCCTACCTGTCGCAAGGAGTACCACAACCACCCATGGAAACCATCGAGATGAACCGGTCCGCGGGCAGCAGCGCTCGGGATCGGCACCCGCTACCAAAACGGTCGTTGTTCGACCCCCGTATCGTGCGTGGCGCGCTGGTGGAGGCGGTGAAGAAGTTGCATCCGCGGGTCCAGGCCCGTAATCCGGTGATGTTCGTCGTCCTGGTCGGCAGTGTTGTCACCACGGTGCTGTTCATCGTGGACGCCGGTGGCAACACCGCTGCGGAGAACGTGTTCGCCGCCCTGGTCACCCTGTTCCTGTGGTTCACGGTGCTGTTCGCCAACTTCGCCGAGGCGATGGCCGAAGGGCGGGGCAAGGCGCAGGCGGACACGTTGCGCAAGACCCGCGCGGAGACGATGGCGCTGCGCCGCCGCCCCGACGGCACCGTCGAGAAGGTGCCCGCCACTCAGCTGACGGTGGGGGATGAGTGTGTGGTCGCCGCTGGTGAGATCATCCCTGGTGACGGCGATGTGATCGAGGGTGTGGCCAGCGTCGACGAGTCGGCCATCACGGGAGAATCGGCCCCGGTGATCCGCGAGTCCGGCGGTGACCGGTCTGCGGTGACCGGCGGCACCAGGGTTCTGTCCGACGTGATCGTGGTCCGGATCACCGCCCGCCCCGGCGAGACCTTCCTGGACCGGATGATCGCACTGGTGGAAGGTGCGGAACGGAAGAAGACCCCGAACGAGATCGCGCTCAACATCTTGCTCTCCGGGCTGACCATCATCTTCCTGCTGGCCGTGGTGACGCTTCAACCGTTCGCCTTCTACTCCGGCGCCCAGCAGAACGTGGTCGTGTTGATCGCGTTGCTGGTCTGCCTGATCCCGACGACGATCGGCGCGTTGCTGTCCGCGATCGGGATCGCCGGCATGGACCGGATGGTTCAACGCAACGTCCTGGCGATGTCCGGACGGGCGGTGGAGGCCTCCGGCGACGTGACGACGCTGCTGCTGGACAAGACCGGCACCATCACACTGGGCGACCGGCAGGCGGCGGCCTTCGTGCCTATGCCTGGTGTGTCGGAAGACCGGCTGGCGATCGCCGCCTACCGGTCCAGCCTCGCCGACGACACCCCGGAAGGGCGGTCCATCGTCAGCTACGCGAAGGCTCACCACGGCGTCGAAGGGCACGGCGTCAATGGGCACGGCCAGGGTGACACCGCGGTGCTCGTGCCGTTCTCCGCGACGACCAGAATGAGCGGCGTCGACGACGACGGCTACCAGGTGCGCAAAGGCGCCACCGATGCGGTGCAGCGGTGGGTCAAGGAGTCCGGCGGTGAGGTACCCGGTGCCTTGGCGGACGTGGCCGAGGGCATCGCCGGGGCCGGTGGTACTCCGCTGGCCGTCGCCGAGGTGCACGATGGGACCGCGCGGGTGCTCGGCGTCGTCCACCTCAAGGACGTCGTCAAGGCCGGGATGCGCGAGCGGTTCGATCAGTTGCGCGCGATGGGCATCCGCACCGTCATGGTCACCGGCGACAACCCGCGCACCGCCCGGGCCATCGCCGACGAAGCTGGCGTCGACGACGTGCTAGCCGAGGCCACCCCCGAGGACAAGCTGGCGCTGATCCGGCGGGAGCAGCGCGGCGGCGCACTGGTGGCGATGACCGGCGACGGCACCAACGACGCACCAGCGCTGGCGCAGGCCGACGTCGGCGTGGCGATGAACACCGGCACCCAGGCGGCCAAAGAAGCCGGCAACATGGTGGACCTCGACTCCAACCCCACGAAGCTGATCGAGGTAGTCGAGATCGGCAAACAGTTGCTGATCACGCGGGGTGCGCTGACCACCTTCTCCATCGCCAACGACGTCGCGAAGTACTTCGCGATCATCCCGGCGATGTTCTCCGGTGTGCTGCCCGCATTGGATCGGCTGAACATCATGGGACTGGCCTCGGCGGAGTCGGCGATCCTTGCCGCAGTGATCTTCAACGCGCTCGTCATCGTGGCGCTGATCCCGATCTCGCTGCGTGGAGTGAAGTTCCGGGCCTTGACCGCGGCCACGATGCTGCGCCGCAACCTGCTGCTGTACGGACTGGGCGGGCTGGTTGCCCCATTCGTCGGCATCAAACTCATCGATATAGCGATTTCCGCATTGGGAGTGTTCTGATATGCGTCGTCTCAGTATTCGGCTGAATGGTCCGTGGACCGGGCCGCTCACTGCGGCCGTGGGCATGCTGTTGGTGTTCACCCTGATCACCGGGGTGGTGTACCCGCTAGCGGTGACCGGCGTGGCGCAGGTTGCGTTTAATGATCAGGCCAACGGTTCGCTGCTGGAACGGGACGGTGAGGTGGTCGGCTCCCGCTGGATGGGGCAGCCGTTCACCAGCGTTGAGTACTTCCACTCCCGTCCGTCTGCCGTCGAGTACGACGGTTCGGCCAGCGGTGGGCACAACCTCGGCCCGACCAACCCGGTTCTGCTCGACGAGATTGACCGGTTGGCGGGGGAGTATCGCCAGGTCAACGGCCTGGCCGCGGATGCGGACGTGCCGGTCGACGCGGTCACCGCGTCGGCATCCGGTCTCGATCCACATATCTCGGTGGCCAATGCGGTCCTTCAGGCCGATCGGGTAGCCGTCGAACGTGGAGTACCGGTCGACGAGGTACTCCGGCTGGTGGACGAGCACACGTCTGGGCGCACCTTGGGTTTCCTCGGGGAGCGTGGAGTCAACGTGCTGGAGCTCAACCTCACGCTAGACGGCCTATCATCACGGTCATGACCACGGGGAAGGACGGCCCGGGAAAGGGCGCCACGGGCCGGGTGCTCGTCGTCGACGACGACCCCGGCATCCGTAAGACACTCGACGTCAACCTGCGGGCCCGGGGCTACGTCACCGACGTGGCCGGCACTGCCGAGCAGGCCCTGGAGTTGGCCGCCCGCCACCACCCCGACCTTGTGGTTCTTGATCTCGGGCTGCCCGGGATGGATGGGCTGGACGTCGTGCGTGGTCTGCGGGGGTGGACCTCGGTGCCGATTGTGGTGCTCTCCGGACGAGATACGGAGTCGACCAAGGTGCAGGCGCTGGACCTCGGCGCTGACGACTACGTGACCAAACCCTTCGGCATGGACGAACTGTTCGCCCGGCTACGCGCGGCGATGCGCCGGGCCGTGTTGCCCGAGGGCGCCGCGGTGATGAGCACCCCGGACTTCACCATCGACTTCGCCGCCAAGCAGGTGACCCGCGACGGCGAGCCGGTCCGGTTGACGCCTCGGCAGTGGCACATCGTGGAGGTCCTGGTGCGCAACGCGGGGCGGTTGGTCACTCACGAGCAGCTACTTCATGAGGTGTGGGGGCCTTCTTACGGAACCGAGACCAATTACCTGCGGGTCTTCATGACCCAGATCCGCCAGCGCCTCGAACCGGTGCCGTCCCGCCCTCGGTACTTCATCACCGAACCCGGCATGGGATTCCGTTTCGAGGCCGAGTCGCTGCCATGAATCCCAGTAGTAGGACGCAAGGATAAGAACATGACCGACAGCGACGCGCAGGCCAGCCACCATCTGCGTCGTCGCGGTTGGTGTGCACTCGGCGGGATACGTCGGGCTTGAGGTGCGGCCCGCCGCTCAAGGTAAGGACACGCCGCCGCACGGCAGCGGTTCATGATTGTTTCCGCCGCGGGTGGGTACTTCAGTGGTGTCCGATACATCCGATTTGATCGAGATTGGGGCGCCAGCATGATTGTCTTGGGCGTTGTTCTGCTGGTCGTTGGGCTCGTTGCGAACATTGGGCTATTGGTGACCATCGGGGTCATCGTGGCCGTGATAGGCGCTGTGCTGGGGTTGTTCGGTGCCGTTGGCCGCCCGGTTGGTGGTCGCCGGTTCTACTGGTAGTACGCGACCCTGCCGAGAAACCGTCACCCCCATTCGTCCTCCGCCGTATGCTGCCCAGAAGTGAGGGCTCTGGCACGGTGGGGGATGAATGGCTGTTGTGGGCGGTATCGATCAAGGGTTGACCTCGGCCGAGGTGGCACAGCGGGTGGCCCAAGGGCGTACCAATGACGTGCCGGTTCGGGCCAGCCGCGGCATGGGGGAGATCGTCCGGGCCAACGTCTTCACCCGGATCAACGCCATCTTGGCCGTGCTCTTCGTCATCGTCATGTCGACGGGGAGCTACCTGGACGGGCTGTTCGCCGGGGTCATCGTCGCGAACAGCCTCGTCGGCATGGTGCAGGAGGTCCGCGCCAAGCGGACGTTGGACAAGCTGACCATCGTCGGGCAGGCCAAGCCGCGGGTGCGCCGTGACGGCCAGGTAATAGAACTCGAACCCGACGAAGTGGTCGCCGACGACATCATTGAGATGTCCGCCGGCGAACAGATCGTGGTGGACGGAGACGTGGTCGCCGGCGAGGCCTTGGAGCTGGACGAGTCGATGTTGACCGGCGAGTCCGATCCGGTCATGAAGGTTGCCGGCGACCACATCTTGTCCGGCAGCTTCGTGGTGGCGGGTCATGGCGCGTACCGGGCCACCAAGGTGGGCCACGAGGCCTACGCCGCCAAGCTCGCCGCGGAAGCGGGCCGGTTCACGCTCGTCAATTCCGAACTGCGCAACGGGATCAACAAGATCCTCAAGGTCATCACCTATATGTTGATCCCCGCCGGGGTGTTGTCGATCTACAACCAGCTCGCCGGTGATCAACCACTCGACGAAGCACTACGCGGGATGGTTGCGGCGCTGGTCCCGATGGTGCCAGAGGGCCTGGTGCTCATGACGTCCATCGCCTTCGCGGTCGGAGTAGTGCGGCTCGGGCAGCGCAAGTGTCTGGTCAACGAGCTTCCTGCCATCGAAGGCCTGGCCAGGGTTGACGTGGTCTGCGCCGACAAGACGGGAACGCTAACCGAGAACGCCATGCGGGTAGCCGACGTCCGCCGGTTCGGTGACGGTGCCTCCATCGACCAAGCGTTAGGTGCGCTGGCCGCCGCCGACCCGAGGCCAAACGCGAGCCTGGCGGCGATTGGCGAGGTGTTCCCCAACCCGGAAGGGTGGGGTGTCGAGTCGGTGGCCGCGTTCTCGTCAGCGCGCAAGTGGAGCGGTGCGAGCTTCAACGGTCAGGGCCACTGGGTACTCGGAGCGCCGGACGTGTTGCTGCCGGCGCGCAGTGATGAGGCGCTCGAGGCGGAGCGGATCAGTTCGACGGGGCTTCGGGTGCTGCTGCTCGGGCGCGCCGACATAGCAGTTGACGCGCCGTCGGCTCCGGGGCGGGTGGCGCCGATGGCTCTGGTGGTGCTCGAGCAGAAGGTCCGGCCCGACGCCAAGGCCACCCTCGACTACTTCGCCGAGCAGAAGGTCACCGTCAAAGTGATCTCCGGCGACAACGCCGCGTCGGTGGGTGCGGTGGCCGCCTCGCTGGACCTTCCCGGCGCCGACCACCCGGTGGACGCACGCTCGCTCCCTGAGGACCCGGACGAGCTGGCCCGCGCTATGGACGCCTCCAGCGTCTACGGCCGGGTTACTCCGGTGCAGAAGCGGTCGATGGTCGGCGCCTTGCAGGCCAACGGGCACACGGTTGCGATGACCGGCGACGGAGTCAACGACGTGCTCGCTCTCAAGGATGCCGACATCGGGGTGGCCATGGGCTCCGGTACGCCGGCCACCCGGTCGGTGGCACAGATCGTGCTGCTCGACAACCGATTCGCCACCCTGCCGTACGTGGTCGGCGAGGGACGGCGGGTGATCGGCAACATCGAGCGGGTCTCCAATCTGTTTCTCACCAAAACCGTCTATTCGGTCATGCTGGCCATCCTGGTCGGTATCCCCGGACTGATTGGGTTCGACGCGCTTCCTTACCCGTTCTTCCCGCGCCACGTGACGATCACCGGGTGGTTCACCATCGGTCTGCCCGCGTTCGTTCTCGCGCTTGCACCCAACTATGAACGGGCCCGCCCGGATTTCGTGCGCCGGGTGATGCGGTTAGCGGTGCCGGCCGGTGTTGTCATCTCCGTGTCCTGCTTCACGTCGTACGTGCTCGTCTACGAAGGTATCGACGCGTCTGTGCAGGCCCGGACTCAGGCCAGCACCACCGCGCTCATCACGCTGATCGCCATCGCGTTGTGGGTGCTAGCCATGGTCGCCAGGCCATATACCTGGTGGAAAGCGCTGCTGATCGGGGCGATGGTGGCATCGTCGGCGCTGATGTTCATCACTCCGCTCACCCAGGAGCTGTTCCTGCTCGACCCGTCCAATCAGCAGTACACCCTGATTGGCGCCGGGTGCGCGGTGGCGGGGATCGCTCTCGTCGAAGTGTTGTGGTGGATCAACCGGATGGCTGAGCGGCGCCGCCTGTTTTAGTGCTAAAAAGGGGCATGCCTGTTGAAGTGTCCCGCGGGGCCGACGCGTCGATTGACCTCGCAGAGGTCGCGCGGCGGCTAGGCGTGCACTACATGACCGCCTATCGCTATGTGCGCATGGGCCGGTTACCGGCAGTGCAACGAGCCGGCCGGTGGTGGGTGCAGCCCGAGGACCTGGACACCCTGCGGCCAGGGCGCACCGACCCTGGCCAACGACGAGCACACCCACAGCCCCAGTCCCGGCGCCGCGCCCTACGAGCGCGACTGTTGGCCGGTGACGAGCCGGGGGCGTGGCGGATCATCGAGGCGCAGTTGTTCGCCGGGGCCGAACCTGCCACGGTGCTGGTCGAGGTCGTGGCGGCAGCGCTACGCGACATCGGCGACGGGTGGGAGCGAGGTGAGCTGACGGTAGGCGACGAACACCGTGCCACGGCGGTCGCGGTGCGCCTCGTCGGCCGCTTAGGAGCGGTATCGACCCGGCCCGGGCGGCGGCGCGGCACCGTTGTGCTCGCCAGCGCGCCATACGATTCACATGCTCTACCGGGCGCCATTCTCGCGACGGTGCTGCGCGGCGCGGGTTACCGTGTGGTCGAACTCGGCGGCGACACGCCGGCCGACGCGGTGGGTGCAGCGGCCGCCGCGGTGGGTGCGGGCCTCTGTGCGGTCGGGATCAGCGTCGGGGCGCGGGAACGGTTCGATGCGGTGCCGGGGGTGGCCACTGTGGTCCGCGATGCCGCCCCCGGTACCCCGGTGCTCATTGGTGGTCCGGCGGTGACGTCGGCGACCTTCGCGGCCGAACTTGGTGGCGACGGCTGGGCCGCGGACGGTTTCGGCGTCGTCGCCCTGCTCCGCGACATCGCCGGAGGGTCCGCATGACCGCCGTCGTTCTGTTCACGCGCGATCTGCGCGTCCATGACCACCCTGCACTGGCCCGGGCCTGCCGCGAGCATGCAACGGTGGTGCCGCTGTTCGTCGTCGACGGCCGGATCCGCCGCTTGACCACGGCCTCGCCCAACCGGGCGCTCTTCCTGGCCGAGGCGCTCGCCGATCTGCGGTCAGCCCTACGTGCGTTGGGTGGCGACCTGGTGATCCGCACTGGTGAGGTGGTGGAGGAAGCCATTCGGCTCGCGGTCTCCGCAGGTGCGTCGACGATCCTCGGCTCCGCGGATGTCAGTGGTTATGCCCAGGCTCGCGAGCAGGCGCTGGTCCGCGCGGGCCACCAGTCCGGACTGAAGGTCGAGTTCGGCCCAGGCGTGACGGTTGTTCCGGCCGGTGAACTGACCCCGGCCAGCGGTGATCACTATCGCGTTTTCACTCCGTACTTCCGGGCTTGGCAGGCCACCCGCTGGCGCGACGTCGTACCGGCCCCGTTGGCCGTACCGTTCCCGGGTGGTATCGACATCGGCAAGCTCCCGGCCGGCGACGACATCGTCGCGGGTGCACGTTCGCCGGTGTTGCCGTCGGGTGGTGAGGGGGCCGGCCAGGCGGCCCTCGACGTCGCTGTCAACGCAGTGCAGGCCAGCGAGCCGGACCGGGACGACCTCGCCGCCGACCAGACCACCCGGTTGAGTCCGTACCTGCATCTGGGGTGCGTGTCACCACTGCACGTCGCCCGGCGGTTCGAGAACGTCGCACCGGAGGTGGTCCGGCAACTGGCGTGGCGAGACTTCATGCATCAGGTAACCGCCGCCTTTCCCACGATCTCCACCCGCGACTACCGCCCGCGCGACATCACCTGGCGCGAAGACACCCACGCGTTGGACGCTTGGCGGGAGGGCCGTACCGGCTTGCCCATCGTCGATGCCGGCATGCGCCAGTTGCTCGCCGAAGGCTGGATGCACAACCGGGCGCGGCTGATCACCGCGTCGTTCCTGACCAAAACACTTCGGGTGCACTGGCGCCACGGCGCCGCACACTTCGCCCGCTGGCTGGTCGACGGCGACGTCGCCAACAACAACGGCGGCTGGCAGTGGATGGCCGGGACCGGGAACGACACCCGACCGAACCGAGTCCTCAACCCGATCCGGCAAGCACACCGCTTCGACCCCGAAGGGCACTACGTCCGGCGCTACGTGCCTGAGCTGGCACACCTCTCCGGCGCCGCGGTGCACGAGCCGTGGCGGCTTCACGACACCGAACGGGCCGACCTGGACTACCCACCACCACTGGTTGAGCCCGGAAACCCCGGCCGCCGCCCGTCCCAGCCAACCCTCTGGAGTGCTCGGTGAAGCAGAACACGCTCCGATCCCCGGTGGCTCGCTGGCTCCTGCCCGCGTTGATCGCCGTCGTGTGGGTTGCCCTGGGTGGGCTGCTAGGCCCGTACACCGGCAAACTTTCGGACGTACAAACCAACGACAACACGGCGTTCCTACCCAGCGACGCCGAGTCGACTCAGGTGGCCGACCTCCAACGGGCTGCCCAAGGCCAGGACTCAACTCCGGCGATCATCGTGGTGGAGCACGACGGCACGGACGAGAACATCACTGAGGTCGAGGCGCTGGCGGAACGCGTCAGCGGTATCCCCGGCATCGTTGGACCGCCGGCCACGGTGATCCCGTCAGCCGATGGCGACGCGGCACAGTTCGTCGTGCAGATCGAAGAAACGCAGGACGTCAGCAGTTCGACCGTGGTCGAGGAGATCCGGGAGTTCGCGGGGCAGACGCCGGGTGAGGTCTACGTCACGGGTCCCGCCGGATTCTCCGCAGACCTGGGGGAGGCCTTCGGCGACATCGACGGGTTGCTCCTCCAGGTCGCGGTAGCCGCTGTGCTGGTCATCCTGCTTGTTGTCTATCGGAGCCCGTTGCTGCCGATCGTGGTGCTCACGTCAGCCTTGCTGGCCCTGTCCGGTGCGGCCGGGGCGATCTACTGGCTCGCCGACCGCGAACTGCTGACCCTGAACGGTCAGAGCCAGGGCATCATGTTCATCCTGGTGGTCGGCGCCGCCACCGACTACGCGTTGCTGCTGGTCTCTCGGTTCCGGGAGGAGCTCCGCGGCCAGGCGTCGCGATTCGGCGCCATGCGTTCGGCGATCCGAGGCGCCCTGCCGGCCATCGTGGCCTCCGGTGGGACGGTCATCCTCGGCGTGTTGTGCCTTCTTGTCAGCGAACTCAACTCGAACCGCAGCCTTGGACCCGTGGCGGCCATCGGGATCGCGATGGCGCTGGCCGCGTCGCTGACCTTTCTGCCGGCGATCCTCCTGCTGCTGGGCCGGGCGGCGTTCTGGCCGTTCCGGCCGCGGCACGGATCCCCGGCTCCGGAGCGGTCCGGTGTGTGGGGATGGCTCGCGGCGCTGATCGGACGGAGAACACGTCCGGTGTGGATCCTGACCGTCCTCGGCCTGGCCGTACTGGCGGCTTTTGTTCCCAGGCTGGACGCGGACGGCGTCGCCCAGCGCGACCTGTTCCGTACCGACGTGGAAGCGGTAGCCGGACAGGAGGCGCTGGCGCGGCATTTCCCTGGAGGATCCGGTAGTCCGGTGGTGGTGGCGGGGCCCGACGATGCCCTTGACCAGGTGCTGGACGCGGCTAACGCTGACCCGGGCATCGTGGACGTCGAAGTGCTGACCGACGAACCGGTCATCGTCGCCGGTACCTTGGCCAACCCGCCGGATAGCGACGCGGCGAAAGACACCGTGATCCGGCTGCGTACCGAGCTCGGCGACGCGGTGCCGGGTGCGCTGGTGGGTGGCGACACAGCGGTCCAGTTGGATACCGACGCGGCCTCGGTGCGTGACCGGCAAGTCATCATCCCGCTGGTGCTGGTGGTCGTCTTCATCGTGCTGGCGATCCTGCTCAGAGCGCTCGTCGCACCGATAGTGTTGCTGCTGGCGAACGTGTTGTCGTTCGCCGCCACGCTCGGCGTGGCGGCGCTGGTGTTCGAGTTCGTGTTCGGCTTCGACGGTGTCGATCCGGCGGTACCGCTGTTCGGTTTCGTGTTCTTGATCGCGCTCGGCATCGACTATTCGATCTTCCTGATGACCAGGGTGCGGGAGGAAGCCGGGGTGATCGGGACCCGGCCCGGCATCCGGCGGGGATTGTCGGTGACGGGTGGAGTGATCACAAGCGCGGGTGTGGTGTTGGCAGCCACGTTCTCCGCGCTTGCGGTGGTGCCGCTCTCGTTCCTGATCCAGATCGCGTTCATTGTCGCCTTCGGGGTACTGCTTGACACGTTCGTAGTGCGCTCGCTGTTGGTTCCGGCGCTGGCGCACGACATTGGATCCCGCGTGTGGTGGCCTGCCCGCGCCGGGAGGAAGGGCGGAACGGGATGACTTTCATCTATCAGAGCGATGTGCCCGTGCCAATCGAGGAGGTCTTCGCCTGGCATGAGCGCCCCGGTGCGTTCACTCGGCTGCTGCCGCCGTGGCAGCCGGCGCGGATCACCCAGGAATCAGATTCCTTGCGCGACGGGCACGCGACGGTCAAGCTTCCGGGCGGTGTGACGCTGCGGGCCCAGCACCGTGCCGAGGAGTATCAGCGGCCACATCGATTCGCCGACGAACTGGTCGGCGCACCACTGCGCAACGCCGTCCCCTGGCGGCACGTGCACTCGTTCGAGAGTCTGGGCGAGTCCGAAACTCGCATCATCGACCGGGTGGACACTCGCGTGCCGAGGTCGATGCTGGAATCCACCTTTCGGTACCGGCATGACCAGCTAGCCGCCGATCTTGCCGCACATCAGCGTTCACAGCGATGGTTGTCCGGATCGGTGAGGTTCGCCATGACCGGTTCGTCCGGCCTGGTGGGCTCGGCGTTGTCGGCCTTTCTCACGACGGGCGGGCATTCCGTCGTCCGGCTAGTCCGGCGGCCGCCGCGAACCCGTGACGAGCGGCAGTGGAACCCGGATGACCCCAACCCGCGGCTGCTCGACGGGGTCGACGTCGTCATCCACCTGGCCGGGGCATCGCTGGCCGGGCGGTTCACCGAGGCTCACCGGCGGGCCGTCCGCGAGAGCCGGGTGGCGCCGACTCGGCGGCTTGCCGAGGTCGCCGCCCACGCATCGGACGGCCCGCACACCATGGTCACCGCGTCGGCCATCGGGTACTACGGCCCGGACAACGGCGACGAGATCCGCACCGAGGACAGCGACAGCGGTGCTGGTTTCCTGGCCGGTGTGGTGCAGGACTGGGAAGCCGCCGCCCAACCGGCGGCAGACGCCGGACTGCGCCTCGTGCAGGTTCGCACCGGCCTCGTGCTGACCCCGGCCGGAGGCCTTCTGCGGCTGCAACATCCTCTGTTCTGGACCGGGCTCGGCGGTCGGCTGGGTCATGGCCAGCAGTGGATGGCGTGGGTCGGGATCGATGACCTCGTCGATATCTACCTTCGAGCCGCCATCGACGAGTCCCTCAGCGGCGCGGTCAATGCGGTGGCACCGGAACCGGTGACCAACGCCGAGTACACCCGGACCCTAGGACGTGTGCTCCGCCGCCCGACGCTGCTGACGGTCCCGATGATCGGCCCGCGGCTGCTGCTCGGCGAGGAAGCTACCGAAGAGCTGGCCGCGGCGAGCCAACGGGTGTTGCCCGCCAGGCTCAGCGCCGCCGGTCACACGTTCCGGTACCCCGGCCTCGAAGCGGCACTACGCCACGTTCTCGGCCGACCGGCCCGGCGCTGATGTCATGCCGGCAGTTCTATGAGCATCACCGGGTCCGTCGTTGGCTGATCGGATCCGCCCGCCGGCTCGATGGTGACACCCAGATGATCCGCGTCGTCGAGTCCGTGTGCGGTGAATGGCCCGATCTCACCGTTGTGGGTGTCGCCGAGCACACCCGCGGACCGGGCTCCGTCGTCGCCGATGAACCACAGCTGGTAGGTGTGCTCAGTGGGTGCCGGGTCCATGCCGCTCATCTGGACCACCGCGATTCCCTGCGAACGGGCCATGATCACCATGCCGGAAGAACCGTCGGCCTCGGCCCGGATGAGTTCCATGTCCGGTGCGGTGACCAGTTCCCGCATCTGCGCGCCGATCTGCTGAGCTTGTTCGAGGTCTTGACGCGTCTCGTTGAGTTGCATACCCAGGGCGATGACCCCAGCGGCCATAGCCGCGGCCAGTCCGGTGGCCACCGGAGCCCACCAGCGTCGCCATGCCGGCCGGCGAGCCCCGACCTCGAGCACTTTGCGATCGCCGTCGTCGGTTGCCGCCTCGGGCGGAAGCGGGCGGACCTGCCGGATCCGGTGTAACACATTGGCCTTCATATCCGCGGGCGGAGATACGCTGGTTGCGGTGCCGAGCCGTGCGGCCGTTTCTCTGATCTCATCCACCTCGACTCGACACGCTCCGCAGTCAGCGAGGTGTCGCTCGAACAGTTCGGCATCCTCACCGGACAACGCGTGCAGCGCATACGGCGCGGCCAGGGTGTGGATCTCGGCATTCGTCGCCATCGTCATCTCCCCAGCCCCATGCAGTCGCGCAACCGGATCAATCCGTCTCGTAGCCGAGTCTTGACCGTTCCCAGGGGTGCATTCAAGAGCTGGGCGACCTCCCGGTAGGTGTATCCGTCGTAATAGGCGAGGGTCACGGATTCCCGCTGCAGGTCGGTTAGTGCGTCGAGGCAACGGCGGGTCTGTTGCTGCTCAAAACGGGATTCGACTTGCTCGGACACCTCGTCGAACGGGCGAGGTTCGTCCCGCGCGGCCGCCCGCTCTTCTCGGTCGGTGGCCGCCTGCTCACGGCGGACCCGATCGACGGCGCGGCGGTGCGCGATCGTCATGATCCACGCCATGGCGCTACCCCGCTCCGGGGTGTAACGCGACGCCATCCGCCAGATCTCGACCATCACATCTTGAGCGACCTCTTCGGCATGGGCGCGGTTGCGTAGCACCCGAAGGGCCACGCCCAGCACGGCGCCGGCAACCTCGTCGTAGAGCTGCTCGTACGCCTGAACATCACCGCGTGCCGACCGACTCAGCAACCGACCGAGGACGTCGACCCCGTCGGGCTCGGTTGGCTCCGGAGGCGGAACCGCGTGTAGGTCCGGCATCAGGAACACCAGCTGTAACAGGCCGTCGTCATGGTTCCTCCGTGCTCTTCAGCAGCCAACGTGTCACCATCGATTCGGCACCGCGTCGACGGCGGATTGGTGCCGACCAAGAAGAACGTCCACGCCACCATACTGACCGTCGGCGGCCCTCGAGTTAAGCGAAAGCAGGCGAAGCGCGGTCCCTTGCTCCCCCGAGGCAAGGGACCGCGCTACTTCTCAGATCCGCGCCGTCAGTCCATCGGCGGCAAGAGCACACCGTCGATGAGGTAGACCGTGGCGTTGGCGGTCTCGACACCGCCGCAGATCACGTTGGCGTCGTTCACCGCCAACATGTCCGGGCTTCCTTCGACGGTGACGGTGTCGCCCTGAACGGTTTCGTGCTCACCGGCGATGTCCTCAGGACCCACCTGGCCGGGCACGACGTGGTAGGTGAGCACCGTCGTCAGCAGATCGGCGTCTTCTGCGAGCGCACCCAGGGTTTCCTCGTCGACCTCGGCGAAAGCATCGTCGACCGGTGCGAAAACGGTGAACTCGCCGCCGTTGAGGGTGTCGACGAGGTCCACGTCAGGGTTGAGCTCACCGGACACGGCCGCCACCAGTGTGGTCAGCAGCGGGTTGTTCGACGCGGCCGTAGCGACCGGGTCTTGGGCCATTCCCTCGACCGAGCCGTCACCGTCGGGCACCATGGCGGCGTAGTCGGCGCAGCCCGGTCCGACCGGACCGGCCATGGCGTCGTCAGGAGCGTCGTCAGCTGTGTCTTCGTCGGGCTCATCGTCAGTGACGCCGTCGTCCATGTCCTCATCGGGAGCGTCCTCCTCGGGGGCGCTGACCGAATCGTCGGAGGTGGTGTCGTTGGCGTCGTCGCTACCACAGGCGGCCATGGTGAGCGACAAAGCGGCCACCGCCGCCAGAACTGCGGACGTGCGTCGGGTGGTCAGTCTCATGATCTGTTCCTTTCGAGTGAGTTCCTTGTGCTGTCCGGGATTCGTGGAGTGGAGGGTTAGATCTGCTCTTCAGACCACCTCCACCACGACGGAATGCCAGCCACTGGCGCCATCGGGAATCGGTGGTGCTTTGTCGCTGGTCTGAAGCTCGCCGTCGCCATCGGTGGCCCGGACTCGGAGGGTGTGCCGGCCGGGGGTGGCGTCCCAGTCCCAGAACCACTGCCGCCACGTGTCGGCGGATGCCTCGGCCGTCAGCTCAGCGTCCTGCCACGGACCGTCGTCGACATTGACCTCCACCCGGCTGATGCCACGGTGCTGCGCCCACGCCACCCCGGCGACGACATTCGTGCCAGCATCGAGGCGGGCGAACGAACCCGGAACGTCGATGCGGGATGCGGTCTTGATCGGTGCCCGATCCGCCCAGCCACGATCCGTCCAATACGCGGTGGCCTGGTCGAACCTGGTCACTTCGAGGTCGACGACCCATTTCGTCGCCGAAACATAGCCATACAGGCCGGGGACGACCATGCGGACTGGAAAACCGTGCCGTAGCGGCAACGGTTCGCCGTTCATAGCAACGGCCAGCAAGGCGTCTCGACCGTCGGTCAACACGTCCAGGGGCGTGCTGGCCGTGTAGCCGTCGACACTGGTAGAGAGCACCATGTCGGCGTTGGCGTCGGGGCCGGCCTCGAGAAGCAGCTCTTCGAGCGGATATCCACGCCAGACCGCGCTCCCGGCCAAGTTGCCGCCGATCTCGTTGGACACGCAGGTCAGGGTGATCATCCGTTCGACGAGCGGCAGCGAGACGAGCTGATCGAAGGTGAGGACAACGGTCCGGTCGACCATCCCGTGGATCCGGAGTTGCCAGTCGTCGGGATGGACGACGGGAACCTCAAGGGCGGTATCGACCCGGTAGAAGTCCGAGTTCGGCGTGGTGAACGGGGTGACTCCGTCGACGTCGAGTTCGACGTCCGCCGGCAGGCTCGGCGCCGGGTCCGCGGCCCGCGGCATCCGCAACCGGTCTCTGGCTTCCAGGACGTCCTGCCGGGTCTGGCCCAACCGGCGGCTACCGAGGAAGGCGAACACGGCGAGCCCGGCCGCACCAGCGGTCAACATGAGGAACCGGCGCCGGTCCGCGCCGGAGACTATGTTCGTCGGCTCCGACGGCTGTCGCACCAGAAGCCAGAGCGTGGTGATTCCCGCCGTGACGCCAATGATGGACGGAATGGCATACGCAGCATCGCTGCCCGGCCGGTTGACCGCGGCAGCAATGGCGGCTACACCGAGCAGTGCCACCAACATCAGGCCTAGCGGCGGCCTGCGCAGCTGCAACCAGCCCGCCACCGCCGCGAAAAGCGTCAGCACCGCACCAAGTGTCAGCAGCAGGACGTTCTTGTCGTTCTCACCGAACGTCGAGATGGCAAAACTCTTGAGCCATTCCGGGGTCAGATCGACAATCGTGTTTCCGACCGCGAAGAACGGTGAGGTCATCGGCCCCACCAGGAGACTGGCCAGCTCACCCACACCAAGGGTGACCCCGCCGGCGACGACACCAGCCAGGGCAGCCATCACCCCTGGCCACCGGAAGCGTCGTTGGTGCGTCATGCCCCTCGTTCGGACCTGTTCCGGACCCGGATTGGTGAACGATGCGGCGTAATCTGTTTGTTATTCGACGCCCTCAGGCGGCGCGTTGTCGTCCGCCGGGTGCCGGTGGGGGTTGTGAGGTGTATCGGTGTCCGGTGGGGGTGGTGGTTTCCACGATGTGCCGGAACGGATCGACCAGCCGGATGCTCCAGCCCGGCATTTGTTTCACGTAATTGCCGCGGGCGCAGGTGCCTCGGCCATTACCCGGCTTGGTTACTCCACCGTGGGTGTAGGGGTGGATGTGATCGAAATGCCGGATGGGTGCGTCGCAGTAGGGGTCGCGGCAGGTGCCGCCGTCGCGGTAGGTCAACAACCGGGCCAGGGTGCCATCGAACCGGCGCCGTTTCGGGTCACAATCGACCACGACCCCGGTGACCGGGTCGGTGAACAACCGCCGCAGAAAGACCCGTGCCCGCCGCTCGTCCTCACCCTGGCGGTCCCCGGCGCAGCGGGTGATGTCCCGCGCGGTTTCAGCGGGGATGGGCCCGTACCCGAGCAACTCCGCAGCCTCACCATCACCACTGCCACCGGCGCCGCCGTTGCCGCCGAGCAGTGAGGTGTCGGTCATGACCAGCCCGATCTCAGCCGAGACCGCGTCGGCGCTGGCCTGTCCGGTGAGGCGTTCGACGAGGGTGTCGGCCATGACCTGATCCCGGGTACGCCCATCACCACCGGCGGCGATCACCCCGTCAGCATGACGACGCAACGCCGCATACGCGGCCACGCCCTGTTCGCACGGCAGCAACGCCGACACCACGGTCATGGTGTCCGGTGCCGGGCGCACCCCGACCCGCCGGTCCTTACGTGCCCGGGCGGCCCGGGCCACCGCAGCAGCCGGGTCGGCCTCGATGGCGTAGCGCCGGGCCAGGCCTTGAACCCTGCGCGGCCCGATCCCGGTGATGTCACCGGCCAGGCGGGCGTCGACCTGGCGGCGCTGCTCCGGGGCGAGGTGCGAGGTCTCATTCACGATGAACGTGGCGGCGAACTCGGAGATCTCACCCTTGCGTAGCAGGGCGAAGGTGCCCGGGAGGTGACAGGCCAACGCCCGGGCCCGGCCGAGTTGACGGGCCGCGGCCGAGGGTGAGGTCTTCGTGGCCAGCCCGATCTGTTCGGGCACCCCACGGGTGGCGTGGCGCTCAGCAAATCCCATCCCACGGCGGGCCGCCCGCTGGGACTCGGCGAATTGCACCATCACCTCGTACTGCACTGCCGCGGCGGCGGCTTTCAACCGCTCCAACCCGGCGAGCATGTCGATGCGGGCCGCGTCATCAACGACGATGGCGGGTAGTTCGGCCAGCCGGGACAGCATCGAGGCCAGCTCACCCACCACCGTGTCCCGACCGTCCACGTCCGTGGAACCATCCACCACCTGCTCGTTCATACGTTCGATTCTACCCGTCTTACCAGCTTCAACACAACCAGTCACGCCAACCAATCAGTCGCCCCAGTCACCCCAACCCAACCAACCAGCCCAACCAACCAGCCCAACCAACCAGCCATCCGACCGCCCCAAGCCCGGTGATCGAAAACGCGATCCGGTCGCTATAGCGACACAAAACCGGCGACGATCACCGGGGTATGTGGCGGCATTGTGGCCCGGGACCCGCACAAACCCAACCACCCCGACCGCCCCGACCGCCCCGACCATCCCAACCAACCAGCCATGCCGATTCTTCGGCGCCTCGAATGACGACAGACGTGTCCGTGTCAGTGGGGGCAGGCAGGATGGTCAGGTGCAGCCAGTAGTGGTCCCCGAGCCGGACGGTGTGGTGCGTGTCGTGGGCGTTGGCCTGCCTGGTCACGAGCGACGAGTGGCTATGGGAAAGTTGGCCGCCGTGGTCCGGGAGGCTGAGACGGCGGCAGCCGCACGGCCGCGATGGACGTGGGATGACACGAATCGGTGGTACCCAGCCCTGCTGTCGGCCGGGGTAAGAGTCGAGCGTTCCCTGGATCTACGCCTGGCGCATCGGATCCTTCGGCAGTCGGCCCTCGTGACCTGGCCGGAGCCGGACGCGGCCCAGCCGGGGCGGTGGGATGGTATGCCGCCCGCCCCGCTGGGGGCGGGAGATCGTGACGAGCCGGCCCCCCTGTTCGCCGATCTAGTGTCGGCCGATGTGCCCGAGCCGGATCCCGTCGCGGAGCTTCAGGTGCAGAACGCGGCGGTCGCAGCGTCGCCTGCGGCCGGACGGCTCCGCCTGCTCGTGGCGGCCGAGTCCGCGGGTGCGCTGGCCGCGGTTGAGATGTATCACGCGGGGCTACCGTGGCGCGCCGACGTCCATGACGCGATCCTCACCGAGATACTGGGGCCGCGGCCCAGAGGAACGGAACGTCCGGCGCGCCTTGAGCAGCTCGCCGCACGGATCCGTGCGGCGTTGGAAGCTCCCGACAGTCTCAACCTGGACTCGCCCGGCGACCTCCTGAAGGCATTGGGGTACGCGGGGGTCGGCGCCCGGAGTCTTCGGAAGTGGGAGCTGGAGCGGCTGGACCATCCGGTCATCGAGCCGCTGTTGGAGTACAAGTCGTTGTACCGGCTCTTAACCGCCAACGGATGGGGGTGGGTCGACGCGTGGGTGCACGGCGGCCGGTTCCGCAGCGAATACATCGTGGGGGGTGTGGTCACCGGCCGGTGGGCATCGCGGGGTGGGGGAGCGTTGCAGATTCCGAAGAGTGTGCGACGGGCGGTGGTCGCGGACCCGGGGTGGACGTTCGTCGTCGCTGATGCCGCCCAGCTCGAGCCGAGAGTGCTGGCCGCGATGGCGGGTGACGAAACGATGGCCGCCGCCGGTCGCGGTACCGATGGCCGCGGCGCGGACATGTATGCGGGCATCGTGGCGTCTGGTGCGGTGGCCACCCGAGAGTTGGCCAAGGTGGGCATGTTGGGCGCGATGTACGGCGGAACTACTGGATCCAGTGCGCAGGTGTTGCCTCGGCTCGCGAAGGCTTTTCCACGTTCGCTGGCGTTCGTCGACGAGGCCGCCCAGGCGGGGGAGCGGGGTGAAATCGTGACGACCCATCTCGGCCGCAGCTCACCGCCGCCCGGTGCCACGTGGCATGAGCTGCAAGCCGGGGCATACCAGGACGACGCCGGTGAGAGTGCGGCCGCGAAGGCGAGGTCCTATACACGTTCGTGGGGCCGGTTCACCCGAAACTTCGTCGTGCAGGGTACGGCGGCGGAGTGGGCGTTGTGCTGGACCGCGTCGATCAGGCGGCGCCTGTGGGCACTGGGGGAGGCGCCGGATGCGGCGGGCGGAGTGGTGCCGGAGCCATTCTCCGCCCGTCCACATCTGGCGCTCTTCCTGCACGACGAGGTAGTGATCCACACACCCACCTCGATGGCGGAGGCAGTGGCCGACGAGGTCCGCGCCGCCGCCGGTGAAGCCGGGGAGCTTCTCTTCGGCGACTTCCCCGTGCGGTTTCCGCTGAGTATCACCGTGGCCAACTGTTACGCCGACGCGAAATGACCGAACGAGCCTCGCGCGCCGAACCCGCAGTTAGCTCGGCAGCACCCACTGTTGTGCACCGGAGCCGTTGCACTCCCACAGCTGGACTGGCGTGAAGTTCGCTGTGCCGTTGCCGTCGACATCCAGGCACCGTCCGAAGGCGCGGATAGTGCGGTCCGGCGACACCGACCACCGCTGGCCGGTAGCGATCCCGCAGGTCCACAGCTGGGCGGCGTTGCCGTTGACGGCGGTGTTGGTGTCGACGTCCAGGCATTTGCCGTCCGGGCCGACGATCTGACCGGTCGGGCCGGGAAGGGTGCCGATGCCGAACCGGACCTCACATTGGTTACCTTGACCGAGCCAGGTAGCCGCCAGGTACAGGTAGGTGGTGCCGTCCTCGCGCGGGATCATCGGTGTGGAGTATCCCGGGCACGACGGTACGCCGGGTGCATATCCGCCTGTCGGGTCGACGGTGACCGGGGTGGCCGCCTCGAACCACTCGCCGGCGCCCAGGTCGGTGTTGGCGAACAGCACGGTGCCGGATTCCGCCAGTACCGTCTTGTTGCCCGTCGGGCCCGCGACGACGCGCTGACCGGAGACCAGCAGGGTGCCGTTGGGGCCGCCGCCAGGTAGCCAGGAGACATACGGGGTGTGTAGCAGCTCGCGGTGATCTGGAGTGTGGACAAGGGTGCCGGGGTCGTCGGCCGGGCCCCAGTCGAGGCCGTCGTCGCTGAACTTGAGGTAAACCTCGCAGGCATGATCGGGGTCGGTGGCGTCCCGGCACATCTCGTAGGTCATGGCTACCCGACCGTCGGGTAGTTCCGCGAAGGTCTGCATACCCGGGCGGGCAAGGTTGTCGGCGGGGAAGGCGACGTCGTCGACGAGGGTCGTGCTCCACGTCGCGCCGCCGTCGGTGGAGGTGTAGTGGCCGATCTTCTGGTTGTTGGTGGGGGTGTTGGCCGGGCGCTCGTCGGAGATGAAACAGGCGAGGGTGTCGTCGTCGCCGACGAGGAAGGTGGGCTCCCAGATGCCGTGCCCCCAGGTGTTGGGCAACCCGGATGTCTCCGTGCAGTTCGACAGGAACTGCCAGGTGGCGCCGTGGTCGGTACTGCGGAACACCTCGACCTTCTGCGCCGTGTAGTTGCCCACCTCCCAGGCGGTGCCCGACGCCAGGATGTCGCCCTGATCAAGGCCCGGGATGTCGCGCGGCACCTCGAACAACGTTGGTGCTTCAAGATCCCAGCCAGGTGTGTTGGATCCGATCTCGGCGATCTCGGTCCAGTTCAGGCCGCCGTCGGTGCTGCGATAGATCGGCAACGTCGTTGGTGCGGCGTGGCCGCCTTTCGCGAAGGTGGCGAGCATCGTCTCCTGGGGTGATCCGTCGTGGTCGAGACGGATCGCTCGGGGGTAACCCGCGGTGCCGTTCGGATACTGGCCGAGATCGGGCGAATAGAGCACCGACCCGGTGGCGGTGATACCTGGGCCTGGGTCCGGTTGGGCCGATTCTGCCGGCGTGGTGTCTGATCCGGCGGCGACGAGGGTGCCGGTGCTGGTTAACGCGAGGATCAGGGCCGCTGGCAGAGCGAGTGCGGCTCGTGCTGCGGTGGCCCGGCGGTTGGTTCCCGTCATAGGTGTCCTCCCTCGGGGTGGGGCAGTCCACAATTTGCAGACGTTGCAAGAACCATGCCAGCGATTTGCCGACGTTGCAATAGGGGTGGCTTGGAGCCCCGCGCGGGTTCTTAGCTGCCCAAGGTGCTTTCCCGCGGTACGAGCCGGTGCTCGGCAACAACTTCTTCGGCGGGTGTGTCGGGATTATCGATACGGGCGACGATGCGTCGTACCGCCTCCCGGGCGATCAGCGGCGTATCGAGTGCCACCGTGCTGAGTGAAGGCTGGGTAAAGCGCCCTTCCTCGATGTCATCGATGCCGATCACCGCGACGTCGTCGGGTACCCGGAACCCGGAGTCGAAAGCCGCGCGCAGCGCGCCGACGGCGAGCAGGTCGGAGAAGCAGAAGATCGCATCCGGGGCAGGGGAGGTGCTGAGTAGCGCGGATGCCGCGGCATAACCGTCAGCGCGGCTGTAGTGTGCGGCCGGGGTGGCGTGCTCCGGCCTAGCTTCCAGTCCGGCATCGCGCAGTGCCGCCTCGTAGCCCGCGGTGCGCTGTAGCGGTGTGGCGTACTCTTCGAGCGGCTGGGTGCCGATCGCGGCAATCCGGGTGCGCCCGAGTGACACGAGGTGAGACACGGCATCGTGGGCGGCCTGGACGTTGTTGATAGCGACGTGGTCATAGCGGCCGTCGAACTCATGCTCACCCAAGAGCACCAGCGGCATACTCGTGGTGCCATGCATGTCGAGCAGCTCAGATTTGGTGACGAGTGGACTGAAGAGTAGGCCGTCGAAGAGCATGGTTCGGTCGTCGCCGAGGAGGAGCTGGCGCTCGCGCTCGTGGTCGTGGCCGGTCTGGTCGATCATCACCCGATAGCCGAGCTCGGCGGCGGCGTCGATGACGTCGCGGGCGAGTTCGCTGAAGTAGGGCACGTCGATCTCGGGGACCACGAGTGCCAGCATGCCCGTCCGTCCGGTCCGGAGGGTCCGGGCGACGGGATTCGGGCGGTAGTCAAGCTCCTCGATCGCGCGCATCACTTTCTGTCGCATCCGCTCGCTGACGTGCTCGTATCCGCTGACGACGTTGGAGACCGTGCGGACCGACACCTGGGCCAGATTGGCGACGTCACGAAGTGTTGCGGGCATGGTCGACATCTTAACGTTTACAACGTCGGCAAATGACGGCTACAGTTTGCAGACGTTGGAAAACCACGCGAGGAGTGTGTCCATGTATCGCCATCACCTCCGGCGCCGGCCCGCACGTCTGACCGTCGCCGCCGCCGTTGTAGTCGTGGGGCTCGGGCTCGCCGCGTGCGGGCCCGAGACCACCACCAGCGACGAAACCTCTCATATCTTGCAGGCCCCGGGCGCCGATCAACCCGAGGGTGAGATCACCATCTGGGATCGCTCCGGTGACCTCTTCGAGGTGTTCGAGGGGGTCATCGATGATTTCAACGCCACCTACCCGGGCATCACGGTTAACCACATCGCCGTCGACATCGACGCGAAGTTGCATAACACCCTGATCACCGGGACCGATGTGCCCGACGGTGTGTTCCTCGATGATGCCAAGATCGGCGGGTTCGCCGACTATCTCTGGGACCTCAGCGAGGTACTCGCGCCCTACACCGCTGACATCGCGCCGCAGAAGCTCGACGTCAACACTGTCGACGGTGGGATATTCGGCGTGCCCTTCGATCTCGACCCCGGTTTGCTCTTCTATAACGCCGCCGCGCTCGACGCCGCCGGAGTAGACGCCACCAGCATCGAAACTTACGACGACCTGCTCGATGCCGCCCGCGCCTACAAGGCGGCCGTACCCGGCTCAGGGCCGATCCACCTCGAGCAGTCGGCCTTCCTCGGCCAGCTCCAGCTGGAGATGTATGCCAGCCAGCTCGGGACATCGATCGCGGACGCCCACGGTGAGCTGCGCCTGGAAAGCCCGGAGTTCGAGCGGATCCTGACCTTCCTCGACACGGTGCGCGAAGAAGAGCTTGGTACTCGCGCCGAATACCTGACGCCTACCGACCTCGCCGAGTTGGAGAATGGCAACCAGGTCTTCTACCCGTGGGCCATCTGGTTCAGCTTCGCGCCGCAACAGTTGCTGACCGAGGCCGCCGGCGACTGGCGGGCCATGGAACTACCCGCATGGGACGCCGGTGGACCGCGCAGCGGGGCGATGGGTGGCTCGTCGTTCGTACTGCCTCGGGAGGGCGAGAACGCTGACCTTGCCTGGCTGTTCTACGAATTCCTGATGTTCGACGAGGCCGGCTACACCGCCGTGTGGGGGCCGAACGACGTCTATCCCACCGGTCTCAACACGTCGATTCCGAGCTACCAGCCCGCGGCGGACCCGGGCACGCCGCTGTTCGACCCGGTGGACGCCCTCGGCGGCCAGGACCTGTGGGTGGTAGCGACGGAGGCCGGAGCGCAGATCCCCGGTGGTGCTCCTACCCCCAGCTGGTGGGCGGGCGCCGTGGACTACCTCGGCAATGACATCCAGCGGATGCTCGATGGCGACTTAACCCCGGCCGAGGTCCTGAGCCAGGCCACCCAGTCGATCCAGACCAACCTGGTCGACCGCCAGTGAGAGGAGCGCGCCGGCGCCTCGCGCCGTACGTGTTCGTCCTGCCGTTCGTTGTGGTCTTCCTCGTGTTCAGCGTCTACCCGCTGATCTTCACCGCCCGGTTGAGCTTCACGAACTGGCGGGGGACGGGAGCCGCGGAATGGGTCGGCTGGGACAACTACACCTATCTCCTCACCAACCCGGCCTTCTGGAACTCGCTCGGCAATTCCGGTGTGTTGTGGCTGCTGATCGTACCCGTCCAGATCGCACTCGGGGTGCTCGTCGCCGTGCTGCTGAACTCGGCGACGTTGCGGCTGCGCGGCCTCTACCGGGTGGCGTTCATCGTGCCGTTCGTGACGCCGCTGGTCGCCGTGGCCCAGATCTGGGTGGTGCTGTTCGACCAAGGGTACGGGGCGGTTAATGCCTTACTCGGTGTGTTCGGTCTACCCGACGTTGGCTGGTTGACGACGAGCACCTGGGCCAAGCCGACGCTGGCGTTGCTTTTCCTCTGGAAGACGACGGGATTCATCGTGATCATCCTGCTGTCCGGTTTGCAGTCGATCAACGGCAGCCTCTATGAGGCGGCGGAGCTGGACGGCGCGTCGAAGCCACGGCAGCTCGTGAGCATCACCGTGCCGCTACTACGGCGAACCATCATGTTCGCCGTCGTTCTCCAGACCCTTGCGGTGTTTCAGATGTTCGCCGAACCGTTTGTGGTGACGCAGGGCGGGCCATACAACTCCACCACCACCGCGGGTTATTACCTCTACAACCACATCACCCGGGCAGACCTCGGGACCGGCGCGGCGAACTCGTTCCTGCTGGTGATCCTCGTCATGGCACTGTCTCTATTCTTCGTCCGGCTGCTGCGAGCGAAGGACTAACGCGATGACCGACATCACCACTCCCAGCCGGCGTATCGGCTCCCACGTGTTCCTGATGGTGCTGCTGGTCGCGTTCCTCGCGCCGGTGGTATGGGCGTTGCTGTCCGCCCTGAAACCAGCGAACGACATCATCCGCGCGCCACTCACCTTCGATCCCAGCACGGTCACCCTCGACAACTACATCGCGATGTTCCGCGACGTTCCGATCGGGCAAGGGTTCGTCAATACGGGTATCGTCTTGGTCGCCAAAGGCGCCATCACCATGTTTTTCGCCCCGCTGGCGGCCTTCGCCTTCGCGAAATACCGCTTTGTGGGCAAGAACGTCATCTTCGGCGCTGTACTCGTGACCCTGATGCTGCCGACGATCGTCCTGATCATTCCGTTACTCCTGCAGATGAAGGAGTTCGGCTGGGTCAACACCTATCAGGCGCTGATCTTGCCGGGGTCGGTCGATGCGTTCGCGATCTTCTGGATGCGTCAGGTGATCAGCGCAGTGCCCGACGAACTGCTGGACGCCGCCCGGGTCGACGGCAGCGGCGAGTTCGGCATCTTCTGGCGGGTGGTAGTGCCAGTCATCCGGCCCGGGCTGGCCGGTCTCGCGGTGCTGACCACCATGAACATCTACAACGACTTCGTCTGGCCGGTGGTGGTGGCGAGCTCCGACCGGATGGCCACCCTCCAGGTGATGCTCTCAACACTTGCGCAGAACATCACCGGCAACCGTATCGGGGCCGACTACGCCACCGTGACCGGCGAACTTCTCGCGGCGAGTTCCGTCGCGCTCATTCCGCTCCTGGTGCTGTTCATCCTGCTCCAGCGGCATTTCATCAACGGCATCCTGGCCGGCAGTGTGAAGGGTTGATGCATGACTCGGTTCCATCCTCAGTCCACGACGATCTGCGCGGAGTCCGACGCCGCAGAGGTCCCTCGGCCGGAATATCCCCGGCCCGACCGCGATCGCTCCGAGCGATGGCTCAATCTCAACGGTTCCTGGGACTTCGGGGCTCGAGGCTTCGCGGGGCAGATCACGGTGCCGTTCGCGTGGGAGAGCCAGGCGTCCGGAGTGCACCGCACCTGGCTGGAGCAAGGGACCTACCGGCGGTCCGTTGCGGCGCCCGTGGAGTGGGGGACGGCCCGCGTCGTCCTCTGCTTCGGTGCGGTTCACCATCACGCCGTCGTACGAATTGACGGAGCCGTCGTGGGAGAGCACGTCGGCGGTTACGAGTCGTTCGAGTTCGACGTAACCGACCAGCTCGTACCCGGCCAACCCGCTGAGTTGGAGGTGGTGGTCGCCGCGCCGGCCGACAAACGTGCCATCCCGCACGGCAAGCAGCGATCCATCCCGCGCGACGACTACGACGGTGTCTCGTTCACCCCGACATCGGGGATCTGGCAGACGGTGTGGCTGGAGGCGCGCGGGCGCACCTACGCACAGTCGGTGGTGTTGCGTGGCGACAGCCTGACCGGTATCGACGTGACGGTGCGGCTCGCGGGGGACACTCCCACAGCGGTGCCCGTGATGGCGTCCGTCGTCGGCTCCGGTGAAACACTCGAGCTGGTTGCCGACAACGACGGATCTGCCACCGGCCGGATCGAGCTGACCGACCCCACCCCGTGGACCCCTGAGCAGCCACACCTGTACCAGGTGGAGGTCTGGAGCGGATCCGGTGAGGGCGCTGACCGGGTGGTGGCGACCACCGGGCTGCGCCGCTTCGAGGCGCGCGGCGAGGAGCTGTACCTCAACGGTGAGCGCTGCTATCTCCGCGGTGTACTCGACCAGGGCTACTGGCCCGATACCGGGCTCACGGCGCCGGACACTCCTGCGCTGCTCCACGACCTGCAGCTGGCCCGTGACCTGGGATTCAACCTAGTCCGCAAACACCTCAAACTCGAAGAGCCGCAGTGGCTACACGAGGCGGACCGGATCGGCATGCTGGTGTGGGCCGAACCAGCCGGGCCGAGCCGGTTCTCACCCGAGGCGGCCGCCGCGTTCGAGGCGCAGCTACCGGCCATGGTGGAGCGCGACGGCAACCACCCGAGCATCGTCATCTGGGGTCTGTACAACGAAGAATGGGGCCTGGACTGGGATATCCCCGGGAGCCAACTCCGTGCCCGGGCTGCCGCCGACGCCTACCACCGGATGCGCGAGCTGGACGATACTCGGCTGATCGTGGAGAACTCCGGCTGGTCGCACGTCCGTACTGACCTGGTCGACTGGCACTACTACGAGCCTGACCTGGGAGAGTGGAAGAAGGCCATGGCCCGGCTGGCTTCGGGGGAGCAGGACACGTTCCCGGTCCGGCTCGGCCCTGGTTTCACCGTCGACAAGCCGCTTTATGCCAGTTCCGACGTGCCGCGTCGTGGCCTCCCGATCCTCAACAGCGAGTACGGCGAGGGTTTCACGAGTCTTGAACGGGCCTGGCATCTGCGCTGGGAGACCCAGGAACTGCGCCGGCATGACCGCTTCGCGGGCTACGTCTACACCGAGTTCGCCGACGTGGAACACGAAGCGGCCGGACTGCTCGACGCGGCACGTCGGCCCAAGGATTGGGGAGGGTGTATTCCAGCCAGTGTGAACGCGGATACCGTGCTGATCCTTGACGTCGATCCCCTGGTGGCGGGCGCTGACATCGAACCACCGGCAACGTCGTTCGGTTTAGATATCCGCGTGTCACACCACGGTCCGTCGTCGGCTTCCGGCGTTGTCTACGCCGCGTGGGTCGAGTCCGGTGCCCCCATTGACCGGATGGTGACCGCACCGGACGCGCGTACACCGCGGGTGGTGGCGGAGCCCTTCCGGTTGTCTCCACCGGCAACGCTGACGGTACCCGCGCACTCCGCTCCCGGCCGCCTGCTGCTGTGGTTCGCCGACCCCGACGGCCGCGTCCTCGCTCGCTCGTTCCTGGACGCCGCCGAGACGGAACCGCCCAACCGTCGCGGTGCTCGCCCAGGTGAATTCGTTGGCGCACCCGTGCCTGGCTTGGAGTAACCCAATGCACTAGTCCGATACCCGGCATCGCTCGTACCGTGGTCTTAAGCGGCCGCTAAGGAGCGGAGGTGGAGAAGGTGATGCCGGAGATCGTCGTGGGAGTCCTGGCGGTTGTCATCGGGGCCTTCCTGTGCCTGCGAGGCCACGTCGCGATGCGCTTCCTCCTGGCGGTCTGGGGTGCCTTCGTCGGTTTCGCGGTGGGTGCCGGACTGGTCGACCGGCTGACCGAACAGGGCTACCTCGACTCCCCAGCGGGCTGGATCGTTGCGATCCTGCTGGCCGCACTGTTCGCGGCCTTGGCCTACCTGTTCTTCGCCGTGAGCATCATCCTGGCGATGGCGTCGATGGGTTTCGTACTCGGCAGCACGGTGGCCGCCACGGTGGGAGTCGAGGAGGCGTGGGGCCTCGTGCTGATCGGGGTGGTGTGTGGGGCTGCGCTGGCGTTGTTCGCCATCGTCGCCAACCTTCCACAGGTGCTGCTGATCGTCATTAGCGCATTCGCTGGTGCGAGCGTCGTGATCACCGGCCTGATGCTGATCTTCGACGTCGTTGACATCAACGCCGTCGTCGACGCCGAGGTGACGGCCGGTGACCACCCAGTCTGGTATGTGAGCGGCCTGGTGCTCGCCGTGGTGGGCATTGTGGTGCAGGTGCGGCACGCCGCCGGTGCTGCCCGCCGCTCGGTGCGGGCTACGTGGAGCCAGCCAACCGCCGCCGGGTAACACCGCTCTAGCCCTCGTGTGATGCCCTGCTCAGAATTTGAGGGGTACACAAGGGGTCAAATCTGGCATATCGTTCCGCCTGGTTGCATGAACACATAGTTGACAGCTTCCGGGGGGCAGCTGTGACAGAAACCAACGTGGCCGACGCCACGATCGTCGTGGACGCAGCGGGAGCTGTGACCCTTTATGTAGCGCATCGATCCGAAGCGGTCGTCACTGGTACAACGAACGCCGTTGTCATCGGCGTGTTGATGGATGTGGTGCGGAATCAGCAACGGCCACTGACGGTGGTCACGTGGTATCCGAGCGGGCACCACACCGTGAATAGGTTCGCACCCGACGGAACGGTCACCGCACTCGGGGCGGGCGCGGCAGCGGCGGCTGTGCCAGCGGCGGCCGGTCAGCCGAGCGTGCCAACAAGGCAGCGTGGTCATCGTCGGGGATCGCCGAGGCTCGTCCGGCTGGCTGCGGTCCTTGCTGCTCCACTGGTGATTTCCGGCTCAGGTGGTGTGGTGCTGCCTGCGTCTGTCGATCTCACGGCCAAGGATGGGGCGCCGGTATACGCCCTGCCCTGGACGGGCAGTGCCCCTGGTGCACTAGATGCGTTAGGGGCGCCTGGCGTAGGTGGGCCGGCCGGTGGCTCGGGCGAGGCATCCGCGGTGCGGGCCGCATCGGTACCTGATGGGGCGGGGGCGAGTGGCTCGAGCCGTAGCGCCGGAGGCCAGGACGAGACCGGCCGAGTGCCGTCGTCGAATAGGCCCGACCGCGATCCTTCCGAGCGCGACCCAGGCCCGGACCCGCCGACCTCGGATCCCGATCCTGACCCGCATCCAGATCCTGACCCAAGCCCGGACCCGGATCCCGACCCGGATCCAGATCCCGACCCGGACCCAGATCCGGACCCGGATCCAGATCCGGATCCCGACCCGGACCCCGACCCGGACCCCGACCCGGACCCCGACCCGGACCCCGACCCGGACCCCGACCCGGACCCCGACCCGGATCCAGATCCCGACCCGGATCCGCCGGGGTCGGATGGCCTCGTCGTTGAGCTGCTGACCGATAGTTCGGTGACGTTGTCGTGGCTCGCCGCAAGTGCCCGGCTCGGCCTGCTTGGTTACGTCGTCCTCGTCGACGGCGTCACCGTGGTGCAAACGGGGGATACGAGGGTGCGGATCGGCGGACTGGAGGCAGGTGTCAGCTACCGCGTGTCGGTGGTGGCGCTCGACCTCTTCGGCGGGCTGATCCGGCGCGAGACTATCGAGATCACCACCACGTCATAATTCGGCTACCGGGATTCGGTGCCGGCGGCCTCGGTCTTCCACAGGCGTGGTCCTACGACGTGGTCGAGGCTGAACCGGCCGCTTCCCAGGCCGGCGAAGACAATGCTGGCCGCGCCGAGCGCCAGCACCAGCTCGGCGCCGCCCTGCTCGACGAACATGCCATTGCCGGCGTGGACGAAGATGTAGGCGCCGACCATGTCGGCCAGCAGGAATAGGGCGACGACGGGGGTGGCCACTCCGATGATGAGCGCTGCTCCTCCGACCAATTCGACCAGCGCGGAGAACCATGCCGCCGCCGTGGGTAGCGGAACGTCCATCTGGTCGAAGCTGGCGGCGACTCCGTCGATGCCGTAGTCGAACAGCTTCTGCCAGCCGTGGGCGATGAACACGGCTCCGATGCCGATGCGGGCGAGCAACAGGGCAACGTCGCGGGTCAGGGGCGAGCGAATCACAGGAACTCCTTGAGTCGATGTTTCGAGCTGGATGTACGTGGTATCAACCCACGGTGAGTTGAAGTTTCAAGTCAACCGTAAGCACTATGAACGATAGATTCAATGACTTGAAGCTTCAAGTCTTGGCTGGGGGGGGCGCTAAACGCCGCCGCGAACTGCGTATTCTGGCAGGGTGGGAGCTGATCCGGCAGACGTATCCGTCACAGGTGCACCATCGGCCGAACCACGCTGGCTGACCCCGGCAGAAATGGATGCGTGGCTGCCGCTGGCGGCCTTGATGACCAAACTTCCGGCGGCGCTCGACGCTCAACTCCGACGCGACGCCGGGATCAGCCATTTCGAGTACTTCGTGCTCGCCATGCTCTCTGAGGCAGCTGAGCACACCCATCGGATGAGTGCCCTGGCTGAGCGGACGAGCAGCTCCCTGTCCCGGCTGTCACACGTCGTGAAACGGCTCGAGCAGCGCGGCTGGGTGCGCCGCGCGCCATGTCCGGCGGACGGCCGCTACACCAACGCCATCCTCACCGACGCCGGCTGGGAGAAGGTGGTGGCCACCGCCCCTGGGCATGTCGACATCGTTCGGCGTCTGGTCATCGATGCCCTCACGGAGGAGCAGATCGGCCAGCTCCGCGATATCGGCCGGTCCATCGTGGACCGGGTGACTCCGGCGCTGACCGCCATGGCCGCCAGCACCGGCCAGGTGATCGACTCCGAATCGGAGCCGGATCCCGTTCTCTAGTGTCGGATGCACCAGCGGGTTCGTGGTGCGTCGTCGCTGGTCTCAGGGTAGTTCGTACACGTAGCTGAGTTGAGCACCCCGGTAGCTAGCTGTCACCCGCCGGCAACCAGGTTCCCTGGGGTCGCCGCCAGCGATCATGAACCAGCCATCCTCCGGAGTGTGCGCATTGGTGCCTTCCCCGTCGTTGGTAATAGGCGCTTGATCGACGTCCAGGCGTTCCCATACAACATCGATGTCGGGCTCAGGCTCAACGCTCCCCCCACCGAAGGAGGTGCTCCACCACACGCTCTTGCGCGGCTCGTAGGGGTCTTCCGCAGGCAGTACCGTCCACAGGTCTTCGGTGCCGAATCAGACCAGATCGCCGTGTAGCTCCCGTGGCAGGTCAGCCCGCAATAGCCGATGACGTCGGCCGTTCCCTTCCGCTCCACGGCCAGAATTCCTGGCCCGCCCCCTCACGCTCTGTGCGTATCTGGACGGCGATGTCCTCGACGGTTGGTCGGCCCTCGGGGTGTATCCGTCGATGCGGCGGCTCGCCGGTACCCGACATGATCAACCTACGTACGACACGTGGCGGTCGAGCCGCGTCTCCCCGTAGCGTGTGGCTTCTAGACGGTTGTCCGGCTAGAAATTTGTCGAGGAATCCTCAGGTTGTCAACAGTTCGGTACGGGTCCGACATCATTGTGCTCGTGGATGAGAACGAATGGGACAAAGAGGCGTGGCGCCAAGAGCAAGCTGAACTGGCGAAGCAGTGGAAGCAGCGCGCCGCCGCGGAGACCGCGTGGTGGAAAGAGCGGGAGGCCGCGCAGCTGGACGAGCGACTCCGGCAGTTCAACCTGATGTACGGCGGACTGATCGGTATCGGCATTGTCATGATGCAGCCGTTTCTGACGGCAGCGCCGGAGGTATTCGATCTGACCGCGAAGATCTGTGTGATCGCCTTCTCGGTTGCCATCCCGATCCTCGCCGCCCTTGTGGTGTTGAACAGCCAGGAAATGTATCGACGGCGGGTGGCCAGCTCTGCCTACGTCCAAGTGGCTCGGCAGACGGCCCTCGGGGTCGGATTCGTTGGCGTGGTCGCCGGGTTTTGGCACATCACGCCGATCGCCGGGGTGGGGGTTCTCGTCGCCACAGTGGTGGCTGTATCCGTTCAATCGGTGGGCTATATGCGCGTGGAACGGGACGACGCGGGTGCCGAGTCGGAATAAGAATCATTGAACTCTTGGAGGCTCGCCTACCCGAGGCAGGAGAGCGAGTGTCTCGTAAACCCGCTTCTCCTCACCGTCGCGCAAGGAACCAGGTTGACGAGACACTCGCTGCCCATTGTGGTCGTTGTAACTCTGCAGGTGTGATGTCTGCTGTTGGGTGGTGGCCCGTGGGGCGGGCGACCGTATCGCCAGGTTCGTGCGTTGCAACTCTGTCCCGTCCGGGGCGTCTCGGTGAGAACAAGGCTGGGTTGCTGAGTAAGAGTGCGGCAGGCACCTTCGTCGGACGTTATGGCGAGACGGAGGACGTCGTCGATACGGTGATGTGGCTGCTGCACGCAAGCTTAATCTCGGGCGAGACGGTCCACATCGAGGGCGGCGCCCGCCACAAGTCCGCCTGAATTCTAGTTTTCCATCTGGCGCGCCATCGACCCGGACATTGGAGGCCGGATCGCGAAGGGCGTCAACTCGCGCTAGTTAAGGAGAGTTTGACGGCGAAACCGAGGAACGCCCCGCCGGCGAGGGCGGACGAACCCGCTTGGAGCCGGCGCCGGCGCCGGAACGCCGCGGCCAGCCGGACCCCGGTGAAGATCAGGATGCTCAGGTAGGTCAGGCTGAACAACTGCACCCAGGCACCGAGTGCGAGGAACGACAGCGCCGGGTAGGGGTAGGCGGGGTCGACGAACTGCACGAAGAACGCGACGAAGAACAGAATCGCCTTCGGGTTGAGCAGGCTCGCTACGAGCGCGCGGCGGTACGGGCGTTCGGTGGCGGCGGGTCGGTTGGCGCCTGCCGGCGTCTCGGCTTCCGTCGTGCCCGCCGGGCGGTGTGCGCGTCGCCGCCAGAGGTGCCACGCGGCCCGGAGCATCCCGACGGCCAGCCAGGTCAGGTAACCGGCACCGAGGAACTTGACGATCGAGAAGGCCACCGGGCTGGTGTTGAGCAGCGACGCAACACCAGCCGCGGACAACACCATCAGGGCGGCGTCGCCGCAGAACACGCCGGCCGCGGCCTGGTAACCGGAGCGCACTCCGCGCCGCGCAGCCACGGAAAGGACGTAGAGCGAGTTGGGGCCCGGCATGAGAATGATCACGGCGAGACCCACGAGGTAGGTGGACAGATCGGTAATACCGAGCACAGCAGAACAGTGCCACAGGTCGGGCGGCCGGGCGAAACGGTTTTCGGCGGCAACCTGAGCCAGCCCATCCTCAGCCGGCGCCGCGGGGCTGCACAACCGAGCGGAGAGTGGCCAGCGCGGTGCCGAACATGCTCTCAGGTGGGGTGGAGTAGCCGACGACGAGCGCCGGTGCGCGGGTATGCCCGGGTGCCGTGTACGTGGTGAGTCCGTCGATGGCAAGGCCATGGCGTGCGGCCCGTGCCACGGTCTCCGCTTCGTCCACCCCGGGTGGTAGCTCCACCAGGGCGTGTAGCCCGGCGGCGATCCCGGTGACCCGTGGCGGCGAGGCCATCTGTTCCATGGTGGCGACCAGGCGGTCGCGTCGGCGCCGGTAGGCGAGTCGGAGGCGGCGGATGTGCCGGTCGTAGCCTCCTGAGGTGATCAGTTCGGCCAGGGTGAGCTGTTCGATGCTGCTGGGCAGCCTCCCGCTGGCTTGTTTGGCGGCGACGACGTCGTCGACCATCGGCGCCGGCAGGACGAGCCAGCCGAGCCGAAGACCCGGGGCGAGACTCTTGCTGGCCGTGCCGGCGTAGATGACGTGGTCGGGGGCTAGCGCCTGGAGTGCGCCGACGGCGGTGCGGTCATACCGGAACTCGCCGTCGTAGTCGTCTTCGATGAGGATGGTTCCGGCGGTGGTCGCCAGGTGGACGGCGGCTCGACGGCGGACGGGGGAGAGCGCGACGCCGAGGGGGAACTGATGTGCCGCGGTGAGGAGTAACGCGTCGCCCGGGGGTACGTCGTCGACGATGGCTCCCTGCTCGTCGACGTCGGTGGTGCTGACGGCCAGCCCAGATCGTTCGACAAGGCCACGGTGCAGGGGGTGGCCGTAACCTTCCATGACGAGCCGGCTCGCGCCGCGCTCCCGCAGGACCTCACACACCAGCTGCAACCCCTGGGTGACTCCGGGGCAGATGACGATGTGGTCCGGGGCGGCGAGCACACCGCGGACGCGGCCCAGGTACTCGGCCAGCGCCGTGCGCAGCTCCGGGTGTCCGCGCGGATCGCCATACCCGAGGGAGGTGTGCGACGCCGACGCCAGGGCCCGGCGGGCCGCCGCCAGCCATGCCGAGCGCGGGAAGGCTGAAACGTCGGGGTGGCCCGGCCGGAGGTCCAGGCGTGGCGGACGGGGTTCGTCCAGCCGCTTCGGCCGTTCCGGCGACGAGGCATGATGCTCGGCGACCCAGGTGCCGGCGCCGGACCGCGCCGCCAGCCAGCCTTCGGCGACGAGCTGATCGTAGGCGTGGGCGACGGTGTTGCGGGCCAGCTGGAGGTCGCGGGCGAGCTGGCGGGATGACGGCAGCCGCGCCCCGGGCCGCAGCCGGCCGTCCCGGATCGCCTGCCGGACCTGGTCTTCCAGGTCTTGTCGGGGTCGGGCCCCGGTGATCTCCACGTGCAGGTCGCCACCGAAAGTGGCCCACGAGACTGGCATGACAATGGACCATACCCGCGGTCCGCTTGCGGCCTAGCGTAGTTGTCATGACTACCACGACGAACCTGTCCGACATCGAACCGCGACTCGACTTCGACGCCCTCGCTCCCGGCGTCGCCGCTGCCGTCAACCGGCTCGACGGCGCGGCTACCGCGGCGCTCGACGACGCCGGCATCGAACCGATCCTGCGCGAGCTGGTGCGGGTGCGGGCCTCGCAGCTCAACGGCTGTGCGTACTGCATCGACATGCACACCAAAGACGCCCGGGCGCTGGGGGAGGCCGAACATCGCCTGTACGCGCTACCCGCCTGGCGGGAAACCGGCTACTTCAGTGACCGTGAGCAAGCCGCACTGGCGTTCACCGAGGTGGTCACCCAGCTCGCCGACACCCATGTACCCGCCGCGGCCTACGCCGACGTGGCGGCGGTGTTCAAGCAGGCGGAGGTGGCGGCGCTGCTCGGCCTGATCATGACCATCAACGCGTGGAACACGATCGGCGTCGCCACCCGGGCTTGGACACCCGGCTCTTATCAGCCCTGACGGGGGATTCGCTGCCGCGCGGGTGATAATCGGTCGGGTCAGCCAACCTCGTGGAGGCGAGTATGGACGGCACGACGAACGTGGCCGACGCCGGGCACCCCGCCGGCGAGCCGGCGGCCGGAAGTGTGGCCCGGTACCTGCGGGAGCGCATCCACGACGGCACCCTCGCGCCGGGCACCCACGTCCGCCAGGAGACGGTGGCGAACGACCTCGGGGTGAGCCGCCTCCCGGTGCGCGAAGCGCTGCGGCAGCTGGAGAGTGAAGGACTCGTGGTGATCCGCCCACACAGCGGGGCCCGGATCGCCGTGCTCGACTTCGAGGAACACACCGACATCTACAAGATCCGCGAACGCCTCGAGCCGCTCGCGCTGGCCGAGAGTATCCCGCACCTGAGCGCTGAGCAGATCGCCCACGTCGACACTCTGCTCGGCGAAGTCGAGGCAGCCGCCCCCGACCCCCCGGGTTTCCTCGACGCTGACCGCCGGTTCCACCTCGCGTGTTACGCCGGAGTGCCCACCCGCCGTTTGCTGCGCACGATCGAGGGGCTGTGGAACGAGACCCAGCGATACCGGCGCATTCTGCTGACCACCTTCACCGACGCCGACTACGAGACCGTCGCGGCGGAACACCGCCTCATCGCTGATGCGATCCGTGCCGGGAACGTTCGGGCCGGTGAGGACGTCGTTCGGATGCACATCGAACGCAGCCGGCTGCGCCTGGCGGCACACCGCGAGTTGTTCGACGCCGACATTTCACGCGGCTAACGTCGATGTGGTCAGGGCGTAGAGAGTAGTTCGAGAACGCGGTCGGTGAGTTCCACCTCGTAGGGAAGGCCGCGAAGGTCGCCGGCGGTCACCATCAGACCACGCCCTCGCGCCAGCTCGGCCAGCCACTCCCAAGGGTGGTCCTCGCCGGTGTCGTCATCGTCGGGCAGGACAGTGTTCAGGACGTCTCGAGTGATGGACTCCGGCGTCTCATCTCTCCAGACCTCGGACACGGACGAGACACCGGCACCCCAGCCAATTGTGAAGCCGAGACCGTCCCGTAAGATGATCTTTCGTCCGTCTTCCAAGAGGGCGAATTCACTAACTGAATAGCTCACCGCACGGCCGTCTTCCGAGGTACCACTAAGATCACATATGGCGCCAAGGCCGACTACATTATTCGGCTCGCCGAGGTCAGATCGTTCATTGTCAAGGAGAGCGTCTCCAGAGTTATTGGATTGGTTGTCGGATAAATAGGGAACCCATTTCCCGGCTTCGTGGTTATTCATTGAGGCTCCTGAGGTGTGCGCATGGGTATTCATGCGCCCTCTCTTCATCACTGGTTGCGCGCATTAGGATGGATAACATCTAAGATCACGGGAGGCTGAATACGTATAACCAGGCGGATCTGCCACTCCAATCAAGTCGACATCGACGCAGGCACGGTAGCCGACTGTGCCGGTTCCAGCGCATGTCACCCTCCCCGTAGCTCGCCGCCCGGACCCACCGCCGGCTCTGACGTCTTTGCTGTCGGTCGCGACGGTCCGCCATCCGCAGGTACCGTTGCTGCTGCACCATGCCGCTTGTAAATAGATATCCACGTTCGCCTTGCTGGGACACGTACCTCCGACAATCTTCCAGTATCCGTGCGCGGACACCGCCCTGGGTGAAGTAGAGGAAATATGTGGATTGTCGTTTGCTTGGCGGTACTTACATTTACCGGCTGTAATAATCCCAGACTCCGCCAGTGGGGCGGGGTCGTCTGTGACGGCCGAGGAGGGTGCCCAGTAACCTGCGTCCTCAGTTTCAGGCTCTAATGGGCCGGGTGTCGGCTGCCCGTAGGCAATTGGTGAAATCGAGACTAGACCTATTACAGCACAGGCAACAATGGCTAGGATGGTACCAACGCGCCGTTGATGGAAGTTTGGAGGTACCTATGCTGTGCATGACCCACTCTTCGACTCGGCATTCTCATCGTCGCCTTTCATCCGAGACCACAGGGCTAGACAACATGGGTTCCGATCTGCGGATATCTCTTCTTTCGTGGCGGTGGCTGGCTGATCGACGGGTAACAACAGAGTGTCAACTAGCTGAGCCGCGATAGAACTCAATTCCGCATTAGCGAGGCTACCGTGGAAAGCCAGCCGTGTGAATACCAGATGGATGGTCTGCCGTTAGGTTCGCCTTGGCGAACCTAGCGCTCAGGTGGTTCGGGGTGCATCCAGAGGCCATTCTTCGGCCGGAGGGTGATGAGCGGGTCGAGCGTGAGCGGGCGACCCGGCAGTGGGCGTAGGCGCCAGCGGCGGGCCACCGTCGCCAGCGCGAGCACCCCTTCGGTCCATGCGAACCCCTCGCCGATGCACCGGCGGATCCCGGCGCCGAACGGGAAGTACGCCCACCGCGGACGGTCCTTCGACGTGGCGTCGAGCCAGCGTTCGGGCCGGAACCGTTCGGGTTCCGGCCACCACCGGGCGTCGTGATGGATCACCCACTGCGAGAGCAGCACGAGGTCGCCGGAACGGATGGTGTGCCCGTCGAGATGGTGGTCGGTGAGCGCCTGCCGGGCCATGGTCCACGCCGGTGGGTAAAGCCGCAGCGCTTCGGAGATCACCGCGCGGCAGTACCGCAGCCGTTCCACGTCGCCCGGGGTGGGAGTGGTCTGCTCGAGCACGTCGTCGACCTCGGTGTGCAGCCGCGCCTCGGCCGAGGCGTCGTGAGCGAGGAGGTGGAAGGCGAAGGTTAACGCGTTCGCGGTGGTCTCGTGGCCGGCCAGCAGCAAGGTGCTGGCGTGGTCGCGGAGCTCCTGATGCGACAACGTCTGACCGTCGGGTTGGTGAACCAACGCTGAGAGGAGGTCACCGGCGTCGCTGGTATCGGCCCGGCGGGTTTCGATCACCCGGTCGACGACGTCGTACAGGCGGGTGCGGCCGCGGCGCAGCTTCCGGACCGGACCGATCGGGATCCGCTGCAGACGCCAGCCGAACGGCACGAACGCCAGCTTGTAGGCGGCGAGCAGGTCGGCGATGGCATGTTCGACGGTGCGGATGTCGTCGTCCCCGACGTCGGCGCCGAGCAGGGTGGTGCCGGCCGAAGCCAGCGTCAGTCGGACCGTCTCGGCGTGCAGGTCGATTGGCGTGCCAGGGGTCCACCGGTCGGTCATCGCGGTTGCCTGGGTGATCATCGACTCGGCGTAACCGGTGATCCGGCGCGAGTGGAACGCGGGCTGCACCATTGACCGGTGCTGACGATGCACGTCGCCCTCCGCCGTGAGCAATCCGTCGCCGAGGACGACGCGGGCCCGCTGGAGCACCGGGCCCTTCCGAAACCGGGCGGGGTGATCGACGAGCACGTCGCGCACGTGGTCAGGGTGGGTGAGCAGCCAGCACCGATACGGCCCAAGGGTGAGCCGGGCCACATCGCCCTGCTCGGCCGCCAACCGGGTCAGAAACCCGAGCCGGTCAGAACCGAACGCCAGCAGATCGCCGACGAACGGAAGGGAACGACGGGCCATACCGCAACGCTACGACCTCCGGCCCGGCACAACCAGGAGCGCGGCCAGGATGACGAGCACCCCCGCGGCCAGCGCGATGTAGACCCCGGTGCTCAACGTGGTGGTCAGCTGGTCGAACATGGCCGCCGAGGCGTCCCGGTCGACCGTGCCGGGCAACTGGTCGAGGCTGCGACCGCGGAGGAGGAGCAACCCGACGGCCGTTGCGACCATGGCGACCGTGATCCCCGCCCCGGCCGCCGCGAGTGCGAACCGGCGGCGTTGTGCCACGGCCACTCCGGCCACGATCAAGACAACCGCCACGATCGGCAGGACGAACCCGAGTGAGTCGAGTGTACGAAGTGTGTCGCGAGCTGCCGGTAGGTCGGGGGACTGGAAGAGAACGAACTCCGTCTCGGTGGAGGGGATCCGCTCGGCAAGCTCGAAACCGTTCTCGACGAGGTGGTCGCGGACGAGTTCCACCAGCGGCGCCAGATCGATCACGACGGACTCGTCGTCCGCGACCAACCCGGGCACATCACCGCGGCCGGTGACGATCTCCACCAGGGCGCGGTGGGCGGCCCGGTGGGCGGTCGACCACACCTCCTGGAACGCGTCGGTGCCCAGGACATCGTTGGTGCGCTCGGCGATCCACGAGGTGGTCATCTCGTCGATGGGTGTGGCTAGGGCGTCGAGCGAGGCCGCCATTGAGGTGCGCCCCCGCTCGTCTTCCAGCGTCCGAGCCGCCCGATCGACGACGGCCGCCGCGTCGATGTGGTCGCTGATCCGTTCCGCCACCCGGTCGGCCACCGCAGCCTGGATGGCCGGGTCGTCGGCCAACGGGCTGACCGTGTCGACGTAGTTGTCAGTGTCGGTGACCACCCAGCGCAGCCAGCCCGCCACCGCCGCTGGGACGAGAAGGGAGCAGCCCAGCACCAGCAGCACCGCGGAGACGGCGGTCCGCCAACGGTTCGCACCGGCGGAGCGTTCAGCGGGGGTGGGCTCAGAGGTCGCGGGTTCAACGGCGGCGGTGCCGGGTACCGGATCCGGCTCGCCCGGGGTGTCGATGGTCACGAGGAGATCATGCCGTACCGGACACCAGGTCGGCAGCCACTAACGAGCGCTCGAACCGGCGGCCTGGTTGGCCGTCGATATCGATGTCGCCAACGGCGACGAAGCCGGTGCGGTGAAGCACGGCCAGTGACGCCTTGTTGTCCAGGATTGTCACCGCGGTCAGCCTGGTCAGCTGGTAGGTCTCCGCTGCTAGCTGGCACACCTGCGTGACCGCGGCGGTGGCGAAGCCGCGCCCCCCGAAACGTTCGCCGATGCGGTAGCCGAGTTCGGCCGCCCCGTCGTTCACGTCGACGAGGTTGATTCGGCCCACGATCTGCCCCTCGTCGTCGACGATGACGTGGAAGAGGATGCGGCCCTCGGCTTGCTCGGCGAGGAGATCGTGCAGCCGAGCGGTGAACTCGGTGAAGAAGGCATCGCCACGATCCGGGATCGACCGGGCGAAGTACTCGCGGTTCTCCCGCTCGAAGGCGAGTAACGCGATGGCGTGCTCCTCACGAAGTGGCTGCAGCGTGACGGTGAGCATCCCCTGAGCCTAGCGGTGCCACCTCGTGCTACGTGGTGGCACGGAGTGCTACGGTCGAGCGCATGGGGGCGCAGCCGAAGATCACTCAACGAGATCTCCGACTCCGGTCGAAGGAGATCATGGACGCGGTCGAGCGTGGTGGTTCGTTCACCGTTACCCGGGGTGGCCAGGAGATCGGCGCGCTCGTCCCGCTCCCGCGTCGTCGTCGGTACGTATCCAGGGCCGATTTCGCCGCCATGTCCCGTGGCGCCCAGGTTCGTGACGTCGGCGTCATCCGGGCCGACCAAGCGGTCACGTATGACGAGGAGCTGGGCCACCGGGATGGGTAGTGGTGCTGGTGAACGTGGACTGCTCGACACCAACGTTGTGCTCCTGCGGCACCGAGTGGACCCGGCCGAACTGCCGGACGAGATGGCCATCAGCGCCATCACCCTCGCCGAGCTGTCCGCTGGCACGCACCTGGTCCGCTCCAACGACGAGCAGAGCGCCTACGACGAACACGAGGAGCGGGCCCGCCGGATCGACACTCTTCAACGCGTGGAGAGCGAGTTCGAGCCGATCCCCTTCGAGGCCGAGGCGGCGCGGATCTACGGACAGCTGACCGCAGGGGCCGTGGCAGTGGGGCGGACACCTCGCCGCCGGGTGGTCGATCTGATGATCGCCGCCACCGCCATCACCGAAGATCTACCGCTCTACACCACCAGCCCGGACACGTTCGTCGGGCTCGGCGGCTTGCTCACCGTCGTTCCGGTTACACCACGCGCGCGGTGAACAGCAGGTACTCCCACTCCATCCGCAACCGGCCGGCGCCGTGGCCGAAACGCCGGGCCAGCTCGTCGAGATCGTGGTCGAGTGCGGCCACCCGGTCAGGGTCGTCGGCGATGTTGCGATACACCGCGATCGTTGGACCGTAACCACGTTTGAAGTACTCGCGAAACTCTACGGGCTCGGCGAAGGCCTCGACGCGCAGCGTCCGCAGATCACCGGAGACGTCGCTGACGCGCTCGCCGAACAGGGCTCGCACGTGATCCAGGCTGCCCCACAGCGGTGGGGGCTGGCTGCCGGGTGGCGGCGGGGGAGCGTAGGGCTTCATCGCCGCGAACATCTGCCCAATGAAGCCGTCCGGGGTCCAACTGAGAAGCCCGATGGTGCCGCCCGGCCGGCATACCCGGACCAGTTCGTCCGCGCTGGCCTGATGGTGCGGTGCGAACATAACACCGACGCAGGACATCACCGTGTCGAATGCGCGGTTGGCGTAGGGCAGGTTCTCCGCGTCGGCCTCACGCCAGGTGATCCGGAGTCCGTAGTGCTCCGCCGCGGCACGTCCGGCTTCCAAGAGTTCCGGGGTGAGATCGCAGGCCACCACCTCGGCGCCAGCCAGCGCCGCCGGGATCGCCGCATTGCCGGCCCCGGCGGCGACGTCGAGAACAGCGTCGCCGGGGCCTACCTGGCAGGCCTCGACCAGGATGGTGCCCAGTTCGGGAATGATCTCGGCGGCGATACTCGGGTAATCGCCGAGGGCCCACATGGCCCGGTGACGTTCCTTGAGCGTACGATCGGCGGCGTCGTCAGTTGATCTGGCCATGACAGACCCCCCTGCATGGTGCGCTCCAGCGACGCCGGAGCGGTCTGATCCCCTCACGTCGAACGTACGCCTCACCTGGCCCGCCGGCTAGGGGGTCTGCCGAAGTAATCCGCAGTAAGCCTCCTTGTGGCCGCCGCCGTTGCGCTTTGCTGTGCCATAAGGAGGCTTACTGTTGCTCTGGCGACAGTAAGCCTCCTTATGGCGACGCGGTGAGCGGCAACAAGGCTCCTTATGGCCGCCGGCGTGTGCCCCCTCGGGCGCCCTGGTGCGCTGAGCGCTGGTTGGCGCGCCCGTTATGAGCCCCTTGTGGAGGCGTTCAGCGCGCGAAGCCAACGTGTCGGGTGACCGCGCATTCGACCTGCCGGACCAGCTGTGTCGATGGGCGGATCTGGTGTGCTGCCCTCGTCGGCCCGTTGATGAACATGGCGCGTATGCCTGTTTCACTATCGCGAATACCGATTGCTCTATTGCTAATGAATCCCGCGTTATGAACCGTTGAATGACGAGGGAAACATGACCCGTACGCCACGTATTTTCCGATTTGAGGGTTGCCGTCTGTAACGTCGGCTGGCATCCTCGGGGTCACGGAGATTGGTGGGCGAGGGGAGTTTAGTGGTGGATCGCCGATTCTTGGTTAATGCTGCGCGCCTAATTTCGACGGGGACCTGTGTGGCGTTGTTGGCTGCAGGGATGTCCGCACCGTCTAGTGCTGATTCTGTCGGGCAATTGGGAGCCTCCGGAATCGGTTCGACAAATGGTCGTCTGCTATCAGACCTTGCGGTTCCGCCATCACCGCCCGAGTTGGTTCCGGCAGAAGATCGCATTCCGGGATTCGGGTTGAAGCCCACGGCCGAGGTGCGCGAGAGTTTGCTGCTCGGCGGGACGGGTGTCGGGAGTGGGCAGACCGGACCAAGGGTAGGAAAGTCTGATGCTACTCAATCTCTGCCACTCATGAGCTTTACGGGATACGGTCCAGTCGAGGTCATTGCTGGATGTGCTACATGGGGAGATATTCGTTGGCGACACCCAGATGACGTCCTCCCGCATGAGCCAGTTCTGCTGGGGGATCAGGCTGTTCGCTTGCATCGAGCTAGTGACGACCAGGTCGTGTTTGATATTGCTGACTTCGACCTGGGTCTCATCGTTCGGCTGATGCGCGCTGTCAGAGTCTATGGAAGCGTTGGGGCTGAGGGTGCCTGTGAGCTTGATCCTTGGGGCGTTGAGCTAGAAGTGGGAACTGATTATTACCTCGCTGTCGCTTATAAAATCGATGGCGCGTGGAGCGACTTTGCCTACAGTGACCCATTTCCGGCGAAAGGTGTTCCTGGGTTGCCGGTAGAGTCGACGCTGGGGGATTGTTTCTGCGAGACGTCGACGGGGCGGTTGTTTCCGTTGAATGCGTTTCGTGGCGATCCGGTGAATACCGCGACCGGCGCGTTGATGGAGTCTGCGGTGGACGCCGAGATCGCCGGGGTCGGGCAGGGGTTTTCGGCGTCGCGGACGTATAACTCCAACAACGAGTATGTCGGGTTGTTGGGTAAGGGCTGGTCGTTTCCGTATGGCGCGGAGTTGGAGCAGGATGGGTCGGCGGTGACCTATGTGGCCGAGGACGGCCAACGGGTGACCTACACCGACGATGGTGGCGTGTTCCAGAAGCAGCCCGGGCATTCCAGTGAGTTGAAAGCGGCAGGCCCGGGGTTCGAGCTGGCGACGAAGAGCCACGAGTCGATCAGCTTCGACGCGCAAGGGCGTTTGATGAGCGCGGAGGACTCGTCGGGGCAGGGTGTGTCGTTGTCGTATTCCGGTGGGGAACTGGCGTCGGTGTTGGATGCGTCGGGTCGTGAGTTCGAAATCGAGTACAACACGGATGGGTTTATCTCGTCGATTACGGCACCGGATGAAAGTTCGGTGTTGTATTCCTACGACGGTGATCTGCTGGCATCGGTGACGGATGTGCGTGGTGGGGTGACCGAGTACGAGTATGACTCGTCCGATCGCCTGGTGAAGATCGTGGACGCTCTGGGGAACACGATTATGCAGTCCACGTACGACGCTGAGGACCGGGTGGTGCACCAGGTTGATGCCAGTGGCGGGGTGACGACGTTCGATTATGTCGAGGATGGCGAGTTCCTCACGACATATATGACGGACCCGAACGGTGGCGTGACGCGGGATCACTATTACGCGAATGTGTTGTTGGAGACCGAGACGCCGGAGGGTGCGGTCACCACGTATGTCTATGACGATCGGCTGCGGCTGGTGAGCGAGGTAGACCCGCATGGACGAGTCACCGACCACATCTACGACAGTGACGACAACCTGATCCGGACAGAGTACGCGAATGGTGACGTGGAGGAGTTCGCCTATTCCGGTGATGGCGAGTTGGAGTCGTCGACGTCGCCTGAAGGCCGGGTGAGCGAGTTCGAGTATGACTCGCAGCACCGGGTGGTGGCCGAGATCGATGGTGAGGGTGGGCCGACGTCGTACACGTACACATCTCGTGGGTTGGTCGAGACGACCACCACGCCGGAGGGGCGGACGACGGAGTTCGAGTACGACGCCGAGGGCAACCAGACGGCGCGGATCAGCCCAGAGGGTCACCGGGCCACCGTCGAGCATGATTCGTTGGGCCGGGTCATCGCGGAGACCACCGCGCGGGGTAACGAGTCGGGCGCTGATCCGGGTGATTTCACGAACACCTACGCCTATGACAACGCCGGGAATCTGATCTCGTCCACTGACACCGCCGGCGGTGTGACCGAGTATGAGTACGACCTGCTGGGTCAGCTCGTCGAGGTCACCGACCCGCTGGGACGGACGACGACTCGGGCATACGACGCGGCGGGGAATCTTGTCACGGAGACGGACCCGGACGGCGGCGAGACAACTCACGAATACGACCTGATGGGCAACCGGGTGTCCACGACCGATCCTGAAGGCGGCGTCACGACGTGGACGTATGACGGTGACGGGCGGAGGGTGTCGATGACCAGCCCGCGGGGGAACGAGGACGGTGCCGACCCGGCCGATCACACCTGGACGTATGAGTACGACGGCTTGGGGAATCTGGTGTCGGAGACCGACCCGGATGCCCGCCAAACCAGTTACGGCTACGACGAGCGGTATCGGCAGACGTCGATCACCAACCCGGCCGGGGAAACCACTGTCACCGAGTACGACGGTGACGGGAACGTCGTCGCTACAACAGACCCGCTCGGGCGGACCACTACCACCGAGTACGACGGGCGGAATCTGCCGGTTGAGGTGACCGATGCGGCCGGAGAGACCGCGACAACGGCCTATGACGGGGACGGGCTAGTGGTCGCGGAGACAACCCCGCTAGGCCATACCACCACGTACAGCTATGACGATGATGCTCGGATGGTGGGCCGGACCACTGCGCGCGGGAACGAATCCGGTGCCGATCCGGGCGATCACACGTGGGGCTACGGCTATGACGCCGAGGGCAACCAAGTATCGGTGACCGATCCGCTGGGGGCCGTGACGACGAGCGAGTACGACTCGGGTGGGCTGGTCACCTCACGCACCGACCCGGTCGGGTCGACCACCACCTTCAGCTACGACGTCGCCGGGCAGACGACCAGTGTTACCGGGCCGGACGGTGCGACCACGTCGTACACCTACACCGGAACCGGGCAGCTGGAAACGATCACCGACCCAACTGGGAGTGTCACCACCTACGACTTCGACGCCGCCCAGCGGCCGATCTCGATCACCGACCCGTTGCAGCGCGTCCGCACGTTCGGTTACGACGCGGACGGAAACCAGACCACCACGATCACGGCCCGCGGCCACGACAGCGGCAACCCGGCAGCGTGGACGATCGAGACCGAGTACGACACCCGCGGTCTACCCATCACCGTGGCCGGTGCGTCCGGGACCCGGACGTTCGGGTATGACGACGCCGGGCGGCTGAGCTCCTTCTCCGACCCAGGCGGCAGCACCACCCTTGACTACGACGCTGGCGGGCAGGTCACCACCGTGGCCCGCGGCAACGACGAATACTCCTACGGCTACGACGCCCGTGGGCTCGTCACCGCGGTCGAGTACCCCACCGGAGCCGCGTTCGAGCACACATATGACGCCGACGGCCGCCGGGTCGGCACCGACGTGCCGGGGGTGTACGAGCTGACCTATGAATATGACGCAAACGCCAACCTAGTCAAGACGGAGCACCCGAGGCCCGCCGGCACCATCGGACACAACACCTCCTCCCAGACCCGCACATTCGATGCCGCCAACCGGATCAGCAGGATCACTTACGCGCGTGGCTTGCAGCTCGGTCCCAACACCGTCTACAACCGCGACGCGGCCGGGCGGCTCGTCAGCAAGACTGGCGGTGGGCCGACCGAGTCGTACACCTACGACGACGCGGGCCGGCTGGACCGGGTCTGCTATGGACTCAGCAGCGGTGACACGTGCGACGACCAGGCCAGCGCATACATCGCCTTTACCTACGACGACGTCGGCAACCGGCTCTCTGAGGAACGACACGGCGTCGACGACCCCGGAACCACTACGTATACCTATGACGCCGCGCACCAGCTCCTCACCACCGGCACCACCACCTATACCCACGACGCCGACGGCAACCTCACTGGCGACGGGGACACCACCTGGACCTATGACGAGTACGACCAGCTCACCGGCATCGACGACGGCGCAGCCACGGTCGAGATCACCTACGACGCAACGGGTAACCGCACCGGCGTTGATCACGACGGCATACCCCGGACGTTGAGTTGGGACATCAACCACGCCCTGCCGATGCTCGCCCATGTCGACGACGGTGGCACCGGCACCACCTACATGTACGACCCGTTCGGTGACCCTGCATGGGCCGACTACGACGGAATCCCCACCGCGCTGCTGACCGATCATCTCGGTAGCGTCGTCAACGTGGTCAGACGCTCGAACGCGTCCACCATCTGGTCTGGCACCTATGAACCTTTCGGCGCCTACCGCACGACCACCGAGAACGGGCTCACCACCGGCCAGGTGGGGCTCGGGTTCACCGGCGAGTACCACGACCCCGCTACCGGCTTTTTGCACCTACGCCAACGCGACTACGACTCCGCCAACGGCCGCTTCACTACTATCGACCCGGCTATGCCGGGCGTCGGGACGCCGTGGGAGAGCCCGTATGCGTACGTGGGCAACCAGCCCACGGTGCTCACCGACCCCTCCGGTGCCTGCCCCAGCGTGGCCGTGTGTTGGGACAGATTCCTCAAGCCTTTCAAAAGCCACTCTTCCGCCGTGACAGGCGTCGCTGACGGCACGCTGAGCGCAGTCGAGAAGACAGCTCACGGTGCGCTGAAGCTCGCCAACGGCATGGAAGACGTCGGCTGGGACGGCGACCTCTTCGACAACCTCTTCGCCGATATGGCCGGAGACCCCGCCGCGTACAACCGCGGCTACCAGATCGGGTCTTGGGGAACCGCCGTTGCCGGTGGCTACAGCGGGCTCAGCGCCGTCACCCGCGGCATCCTCCGACAATGCCCACCCGGCCTCGTAGGCCGTTTGGGCGTCCCTACTGCTGCGTTCCCAGCCGCGACTGCAGGAAGCGCGATGCAGCCCCGTGTTCTCGCTGAAGCGGTGGCAAGCGCAACCGGCGGTATGCTAAAGGCCAATAAGGGTGGTTACACAATTACGATTCCGCACGGGAGACGAGGTATTGTCGTTCGAGTCATGGAACACGGAGGGACAAGGACCAACTATTACCGCGTCAGTGTTTCCGGAAAGGGCACATATACAACGTCTGGAGAGGCTTCTACGAACGCCAGGCTGACTCACCATGACATTACTGAGACTTCATTAGGTGACATTCTTTCGATCATCACAAGGATTAGTGGGAGTTAGTTGATGGCTACGTTGGACGATTTGTGGGGCGGTCAGCTGACATCAGTTTATCTTGACCCCATTGGCCATAAGTGCTGCCTAGAAGTTAAAGTCGTTGATGGAAAGATAAACTCATACAGAATCGAGTGCGAGGCGGTTGCAGATCTCCGTTTCTATAACGCTATCCCGTTACCCTGGTCCTATGCCGATGTGACTGAGGTGCACATGAATGTTGATGGGCATTCTGGGCACAACGTTCTGGAGTTCATTTTATGGTCGGAAGATGCTGGTATCGTTATTCGATGCGCCTCGGTTCAGGTCCAGGAGGCGTCGTGAATGATGTGCCCGCCTCATTCGGGAGGAAAGTGTTGGTAATGTTTAGGCGTTTGCAGTGGCGGACGCCGCTTTAGAATTGGAGTATGCGGGCTCGCTAATGGAGTGGTTTCCGCCGCAGCCACCATGGCCCCGTGAATTATCGGAATATGGGATTCCGTGTGGCTGTTTGCAGTAGAACGTGTGTAGTGCAGGCGGGCGGTGGCTGCGTTGCAATGTGAGGGCTTCCGATGCTGGGCTTCCTGCGTAGCTCATTTGAGAGACGCGACTCGCTTTGTCGTTTGGAGATGCGCCATCCTGGCGTGCCGGCCGTACTATCGACATTCGGTTCCCGATGGAAGCGGACCGGAAGGTGCACGGCGAATGGTAACGCCTGAGTCCGCCAGGTCGCTAGAGGAAGACCCTCTCGCTCGTGCTCCTGAGGATTGGATGTCGGCAGCCAAGGTCATCGACCTAGTCCGGAAGTCTGGCGCCACTGAGCCAGAAGACCTTCGAGACCCCTCGGTCGGCCTCATCGCCCGCCTTCTGCTTACCGGACTGGTCGTCGCGGGAGAGGTCGACGGCTCCGGTCATGTTCCCTGGGACTGTTCGGCCGCTGAAGCCATGGTGAGAATCGTTGAGGATTGGAATTCGCGGTCGGACCCCTTCGTCATGCCGGGGGAGATCGTATGGCTGGACACCACGCTGGCGGGGCACAAGATCGGTGAGATTGTCTGGCGACGGGAGCTACCCGGATGATGTGCCCCGCGTGGTGCTCGTGACCGCGCTCGCTGTGTGGGTCGGTGGCACCAGAGGTAGAGCCGTGTGGCAGCTTCAGCCTCTGGAGCTAGCGGGCGCTCGATGACGAAGTGAGCGATGCGGTGGGGATACCGAGAGTCCCCGAAGACTGACCGTGAGGCGAGTCGGGCTGATGCGACGCTTGGTGCAGCAAGTTGCGAGGTTGGGCCAGCGCCGCGGGCCGCGGAGTCGAAGGGCCGAACGGTGGCACCGTGCGGTAATAGGTCTCTTGACGCCGTAGTTCTCAAGCCCAAAGCTGCACAACTCGTTGATAACCTGCACAAAGGGAACGACGAACCCCGACAGGGGCGGGAACGGAACAAACCACGGACGCGATTCGCTGACTGGAGGAGGTCGGCCCTGACGACATGGTCTGTATGCATCTGGCCGCGCTGGAAGCTGAGCTGATCGCCGCCGGCATTCCCGAAACGGCCCGGGGCGCCCTGTGGTCGAAGAACTGCCGCGAGTGGGTGTACTTCGACGTGGTGCTGGACCTGGAAGCACTGACAAACCGCTTCGGGTTTGATCCCTGCGTGAACACTCACCAGAACCTCGACTCCCGGTCCGGCCTCGAAAGCGGCTTCGTCTGCACCAGATGCGACGACGCAGTAGTGGGACGTCTGAGCGGCGCGCCGCGCTACGCCTGACCGCCTCGACCAGCAGCAACGTAGAAGATGTGGCACGGAGCCCAGTGACCACCAGGTTGAAAACCACGCTTGGGATTGGCCCGGGGGCAGGGGCCGAGCTTGGCCATCCGCAGTAGGCCTCCTTGTAGCGGTCGCTTGCGGTACTTTGCGGTGCCATAAGGAGGCTTGTTGTTGCTCTGGCGACAGTAAGCCTCCTTGTAGCGACGCGGTAAAACGCGGCGCGTAGTTTACGGGCATGCCGTTACGCACACTCGTGTTGTACAAATTCGGGTGATGGTAAACCAGCTGGACCACGAACTCCCCGAGCATGCACGTGCCCGACGGCCAAGTGATGATCAGGGGGTTGGGGGAGTGACCATCACGAGGATCGACGCGACGTCGTCGGAGTCGTTGACGTAGCGGTGTGGCTGGCGGGAGTCGAATGTCACGGCCTCGTGGGCGCGGACCTGCTGGACCTGGTCTCCGACCTCCACCCGGATCTCGCCGGCGAGTACGTAGACGCATTCGGTGGACGGGTGGCTCCATGGAACCTCGGCGCTGGTGTCGCCCGGTGCGAGGTCGGCGTGGAGTACTTCCAGGTCTCCGCGTCCGGGGGTGACGCGTTCGTAGGTGACGAGACCGGCTGGTGCCACCATGCGGAAGCGCTGCCCGGGTCGGGACACGTGGACCGGCGGAGCGTCGGGCTCGTGAAAGAGCGAGGCCAGTTCGGCGTCGAAGACTTTGGCGAGTTTGCGCAGGGTGGTGACGCTGGGGTCGGTGCGTCCGTTCTCGATCTGGCTGAGTAGCGCCGCGGATAGTCCGGTCTCGTCGGCGACCTGCCGGAGGGTGAGGCTGCGGTGCTGGCGCAGTGTTCTCAGGCGATCACCGATCATGGCCACCTCGATGTTTCGTTACGGTGAAAATGTTTGACCAAGCTGTACAACAGGACTCTCGTCATGCTCTCATACGGCGTGGGGTCTCGCCAGAGACCGGCCGCAGTCGACACGTTGAGCAGCTCGCCGGGGTGAGCCGTCTCGGGATGGAGAAGCATGGTGCGAAGCCGGATCGGCCGCATGGCGGCCGTGATGACCGCGATGACCGCCGTCGTCGCGCTGTCTGCCTGCACTGCCAGTGGCGGGGGCGGCGGAGGTGGTGGGAACTCCGACGACGACGGAAACGGCGACGGCGACACTCCCGCCGGTGGCACGCTCACCGTGAGCACGTCGTTCGTCATCAACAGCATCGACCCAGGTCAGGTGTACGAAGCGACCGGAGCGCTGGCGGTCCACGCGATGTACGAGACCCTCGTGACCTTCTCGGGGTCCGACGTGTCGGATCCACAACCGCTGCTCGCGGAGTCGTGGGAAGCCAACGACGACGCCACCGAGTTCACGTTCCGGCTGAACGACGACGCGGTGTTCTCGGACGGGAATCCGGTCACCGCCGCCGACGTCGTCTTCAGCATCAACCGGCTCGGAAACCTCAAGGGCAGTCCGTCGGTCACGGTGGAAGGGCTCAGCGCCGCGTCTCCGGAAGAGGGCGTGGTGGTGGTCAGCAGCGAGCAGCCCAACCCGAACGTCCCCACCATCCTGGCCATGCCCGCCGCCGGGGTGTTGAACTCCGAGGTCGCCGCCGAGAACGGCGCCACGGACAGCGAGGACGCGGCGGCTGAGGACACAGCCACGCCGTTTCTCGACCAAACTTCGGCGGGCTCGGGCCCGTACGTCTTGGACTCCTTCGACCCGGCGTCGGAGATCGTGCTGGCCGCCAACGAGTCGTACTGGGGTGACGCCCCGGACTTCGACCGGATCGTCATCAAGAACGTCGAGGCGCAGAACCAGAAGCTGGCCATCGAACGCAGTTCGGGTGCCGAGATCGTGCTCGACCTGTCCGGCCGGTTGCTGGATGGGCTCGACGACTCGCTGCAGACGTCGGGTGCACTGGATACCTTCTACTTCGTCACGCTGCACCAGGACCCGGACGTCAGTGAAGTCTCCTCGAACCCGGACTTCGTCAAGGCGTTGCGCGCATCGATGGACTACGCGGGTATCGCCGCGTTGTTCGGTGACGACGCGCGAGCGGCCGCGGGCCTCGTCCCGCCGGCCTTCCCCGGTGCCCTGCCCGAGGACGAGACCAAAGCTCAGGATCTCGACGCTGCCGCCGACCACCTGGCCGCGAGCGGCATCGACGATCCGAGCATCTCGCTGATGTATCCGGCGATCACCTACCGCGGTGTGGACCTGGAGACGATCGCCACCAAGATCCAGAACGACGCCGGGGAAGCGGGCATCACCATCGAGCTGGACCCGCAGCCGATCGCGGCGTTCCTGGACGCACAGTCCGCGGGCCGGGTCGAGTTCCGGTTCAGCCCGCAGTCGCTCAACTACCCGGTCGCGTCGTCGCTGGTGAACAACTTCGCACCCGGGCAGCCGAGCGCCCTGCGCAGCGGCTGGTCCGAGGAGCTGGCCAGCGCCGAGATGATCGCCGCCGGGGAGGCCGTCTACGAAGCCCTCGACCCAGCCGCGCAGGACGCCGCGATGCAGGAATGGCAGCGGTTGATCGAGGCGGAAAGCCCGCTCATCCCGCTGGCGTACAACTCCGGTGTGGTCGTGGCCACCCCCGACCTCACGAACGTCGAGTACTCGCCGGCCGGCTGGCAGGTCGACCTGCGTACGGTGGGCCGGTCTTGACCCTGGAGACTGACCGGCCGGTGCGGGGACGCACCGGCCGGCCGCTCCGGTCGCGCCTGTTCCACGCGCCGTTGGCGCGGCTGCTGTTGCGACGCCTGGCGACGACGGTGGTCCTGCTCTTCGGCGTCACCGTGCTGACCTTCACCCTGATTCAGCTCGTGCCGGGCGACTCGATGACGGCGAGCCTGTCCGAGACGGCGCTCAACGACCCGTCCGTCGTCGCCGCCTATCGAGCGAAATGGGGGCTCGACGAACCACTCATCACCCAGTACGCCATCTACGTCGGCAATCTCCTCCAAGGCGACCTGGGTGTCTCTCGGCAGACCAGCCGCTCCGTACTCGGCGACCTGATGACCTACGTGCCCGCCACGTTGGAGATCGCGATCCCCGCGATGGTCCTCTCGGTGGTGCTCGGCACCGGGATCGGACTGTACGCGGCGCTGCGGCACGGCCGCAGAGGTGACCACGTGGTCCGGGTGGGATCGCTGCTGGGACTCTCCACGCCGCCGTTCTGGCTGGCGCTGGTCGCGCTCTACGTCTTCTTCTACCTGCTCGGTGTCGCGCCGTCCGGCGGCCGGCTGAGCAGCTGGATCACCCCGCCACCACGGGTCACCGGAATGATCACGGTCGACGCCTTGCTGGCGGGGGAGTGGATGATCTGGTGGGACGCGGTGCAACACCTGGTCCTGCCGGTGGCGGTGCTGACCTGCCTGACCGTGGCGGCCCTGGTGCGGTTCGTCCGGTCGGCGATGCTGGAGGTGCTGGACCAGGACTACGTCCGCGCTGCCCGGGCCAAGGGCCTGCCGACGTTCACCGTCGTCCGCCGGCATGTGCTGCGCGCCGGCTTGGTGCCGGTGATTACCGTGTCCGGTCTGGCGTTCGCCTCGTTGCTCTCCGGCACCGTGCTGGTGGAGCAGATCTTCTCCTGGCCCGGTGTCGGGCAGTACGCCTTCCGCGCCGCCAGCGGACTGGATCTGCCCGCGGTGCTCGGGGTCAGCTTGTTCGTCGCCGTCGTCTACACCTTGGTGAATCTGATGGTCGATCTGCTGTACGGCGTCATCGATCCGAGGATCCGGCTGTCATGACCAGTCCACGAATCGACGCGCCGCTGCCTGGCCCGCCAACCGACCCCACCACCCCGGGCGACGATCCCCGGGCTCGCCGGCTGCTCCAGCGGCGCCGATGGGCCGGTCGGCTCCGGGTCCGCTCGGTGTCCGGGGTGTGGCGTCAGCCGTCCGTCGTCGTCGCGCTGAGCCTGTTGGCGCTCTGGGTGCTGGCGGCGCTCTTGGCTCCGCTCGTCGCCCCCTACGATCCGGTGACGCAGTCGGCTCAGATCTACGCCTCGCCGTCGAGCCAGCACTGGTTCGGCACCGATGAGCTGGGCCGGGACGTCTTCAGCCGGGTGATCCACGGTGCTCGACTGTCGTTGCCCGTGGCGGTGGCGATCGTGGCGGTGGCCCTGGCGATCGGGACGCTGCTGGGTCTACTCGCCGGCTACATCGGGCGCGCCGTCGACGAGATCGTCATGCGCATCACCGACCTGTTCTTCGCGTTCCCGCAGATCATCCTGGCGATGGCGGTCGCGGCGGCATTCGGGCCGAGCACCCGTAACGCGGTCATCGCGCTCATCATCGTTTCCTGGCCGACGTATGCGAGGGTGATCCGATCCTCGGTGCTGTCGGTGCGCGGCTCGGACTATCTGGCGTCGTCGCGGCTGCTGGGGGTCGGTCCGGTGCAGGCGCTACGCCGCGACGTGGTCCCGAACTCCGTCGGCCCGGCGGTGGTGCTTGCCACCCTCGAACTGGGCAACGCGGTGCTGATGCTGTCCGCGTTGTCCTTCTTGGGCCTCGGGCCCCGCCCACCAGCACCGGAGTGGGGCGCGATGATCGCGGCCGGCTCGCGGGACCTGTCGATGTGGTGGGTCAGCGCCTTCCCGGGCCTGGCCATCCTCACCGTCGTGCTCGCCTTCAACATCCTCGGCGACGCGCTACGAGACCGGCTGGATCCGCGTTATGCGAGGGGGTTGTCGTGACACCGCTGCTCGACGTCCGTCACCTCGCCGTCTCCCTACCCGGGGCCGACGGGAGTCCGCTGCCGGTCATTCACGACGCCACCCTGCATGTCGGGCGAGGTGAGATCGTCGGCATCGCGGGGGAGAGCGGCTCTGGAAAGAGTATGACCGCGCAGGCACTGCTGGGCCTGCTCCCGGAGAACGCCCAGGTGTCCGGCTCCGCCGTGCTGGACGGCGAGACCGAACTGGTCGGGCTCGACGAGCGGGGCTGGCAGGGCGTGCGGGGTGTGCGCATCGCGATGGTCTTCCAGGACGCCACCGCGGCGCTGCATCCCATGTTGACCGTGGGCCGCCAGCTGACCGAACACCTCCGCCACCACCTTGGTCTCGACCGGCGAGGTGCCGAGCGGCGGGCACTCGAGCTGCTGGACCGGGTCCGGATCCCCGGCGGCCGGGGTGCGCTGCGGACCTATCCGCACCAGCTGTCCGGCGGGATGCGTCAGCGGGTGGCGATCGCCAGCGCCCTGGCGTGTGAGCCGGAGCTGCTCATCGCCGACGAACCGACCACGGCTCTCGACGTCACCGTCCAGGCCGGCATCCTGGAGTTGTTCGACGAACTACGCCGGGAGTCCGACCTCTCGGTGCTGTTCATCACCCACGACCTCGGGGTGCTGTCCGCGCTGACCACCCGGGCCTACGTGTTCTACGCCGGCCGAGTGATGGAGTCCGGTCCCACCGGGGAGTTGCTGCTGCGGCCGCGCCACCCGTACACGGCGGCGTTGCTGCGGGCCCGTCCACACGCGGACGACAGCTGGGAGGTCCGCGGCGGAACCGCCGCCGAGGCCCAGCCGAACGGATCGAAGCGGCCCCTCCCGATGACCACCATCCCAGGCAGCGCGGTCACCCCGGCCACCGCACCGCCGGGCTGTCCGTTCGCGCCGCGCTGCGGTTACACCGAGGACGGGTGTACATCGGAGGTGCCAGCCATGACGGCGGTGGCGTCGGGGCACCACGTCGCCTGCCGAGTTTTACCGGATCTCACGGAGGTGCCGGGATGAGTGCACTCAGGATCGACGACGCCGCCGTCGAGTACACCTCACGGGGGCGGGGCGCCGTCCGGGCGGTGGACGGCGTGTCGCTACAGGTGGAGCGGGGCCAGATCGTTGGGCTGGTGGGCGAGTCCGGATGCGGGAAGTCGTCGCTGGCCCGCGCGGTGGCCGGGCTGGAGCCGGTCGCCTCCGGTCAGGTACTCGTCGACGGCCGGCCGGTGTCGCCCCTGCGCTGGCGGCGACGCTCCACCCAGGACGTCCGCCTGCAAATGGTCTTCCAGAACCCATACGCCTCGCTCAACCCGCGGCGCACGGTGGGATCGCAGGTGGCGGACGGGATCGCCGTCGAACTGCGTGGGCAGGCGCGGCAGGCCGAGGTGATCCGGCTGCTGGAGCTGGTCGGTCTACCCGCGGACGCAGCGGAGCGGTATCCACATCAGTTCTCCGGCGGGCAACGCCAGCGGGTCGCGATCGCCCGGGCGCTGGCCCCAAGGCCGGAGGTGTTGATCGCCGACGAGCCGGTCACCGCGTTGGACGCGTCGGCACAGGCGCAGATCGTGAACCTGCTCGTCTCGCTGGTCGGGGAACTGGGCGTGGGGATCCTGTTCATCTCCCACGATCTCGCCCTCGTCCGGGAGATCGCCGACGTCACCGCCGTTATGTATCTGGGGCGAATCGTGGAGATGGGGCCGACCCATGAGGTGTGGAGTGCACCCCGGCATCCCTACACGCGGGCGCTGATCGAGGCGCTGCCGCGGATCACCGAACGGCCCGGCCTGCCGGTGCCGTTACGCGGCGAGGTCCCCGATGCCGCGCGGGTACCCGACGGCTGCCGGTTCCGGCCGCGTTGCCCCGTGGCGGTCGACGCCTGCGTCGAGTCGCCGCCGGTGACCACCTTCGGGCCGCACTCGGTGGAGTGTTGGCTGGCTGAACCCGCTCGAGAGGAGACCCGATCATGAGAAATGCCCTGACCCGGCCCGGGCAGGGGGCAGCCTTGGTGGACTGTGCCATCTGGGATGGACGGGCGGAATCCGCGGTGGGTGATCAGGGCCTGCGGGTGGCGCCGGACGGCACGGTGCGATCCGCCGGACCGGTAGAGGAGATCCTGAGCCAGGCTCGAGCGGACGGCGACGTCGTCGTCGAGCTCTCCGGGGCCACCCTCACGCCGGGCCTGGTCAACATGCACGTCCACCTCGGACTCGCGCTGCCCGGACCGATGGAGGAGGCCAACAAGGCCGCCACTGACGCCGAGCAGGTCTTGCTGCTCGCTGGAAATGCCCGCGAGGTGCTGCGGGCCGGTGTCACCACCGTGCGGCTGGTGGGGGAGAGCCGGTTCGCGGACATGGCGCTGCGCGCGGCGATCCGGCGGGGACAGGTGGACGGTCCCACCATCTATACCGCCGGGCACGCGTTGTGCTGCACCGGTGGGCATGGACACGGGGCCGACGCTGTGGAGGCCGACGGTGCCGACGGGTTCCGCCGGGCCACCAGAGAACAGATCCGGGCCGGGGCGGACCTGATCAAGGTGTGTATCTCCGGCGGGATCGCCGGTGAGCACGAACAGATCGACACCCCTCAGCTCACCGACGACGAGATGGCCGCGGTGATCTCCACCGCACACGACTGGGGACGTAAAGTCACCGCACACGCTGGCCCGGCCGGAGCGATCAGCCGGGCGGTGGAGCTCGGCCTGGACTGCGTGGAACACGGGTACCAGCTCGACGCCGCGTTGTGTGCCCGGATGGCCGAGCGTGGGGTGGCGTATTGCCCTACCATCACGGTGAGCCGGTGTGAGCAGTTCTTCCTGGACACCGGCGTTCCCCGGTGGATGATCGAGCGTGCGCTGGCCGCGGGCCCACGGCATTGGGAGAGTCTGCAACACGCCATCGCCGCCGGGGTGCCGATCATCATGGGCACCGACTTGCCGCCGCAGGTGCCGTACGACGAGACCACGGCGACGGTGCGGGAGATGGAGTTCATGGCCGAGGCCGGTATGACCGCCCACGCCGTTATGGTCTCCGCCACCAGCGCGGCCGCCGACTGGCTGGGGGCCGGAGACGATTGCGGCACGTTGCGTCCGGGTGCTCGGGCGGACGTGCTGCTGATGGAGGGCGACCCGACGACGGACGTGTCGGTGTTGCGGAGCCTGCACGGCGTGATCCAAGGCGGGCGGATCGTCCGTGACGACCGTGGACTGCTACGAACCGGAGGTGTGGTGTGAGCGAGAACGAGCGTGTCACCGAAGTGGCTGACCTTCGGGTGGTGGTGGATCGGATCGAAGGCCGCTCCGTGTGCGGAATGGAGGTGGGGGATTCGTGTGAGCTGACCCGGTCCAGCCAGCTCAGCATCCCGGCGGGCCGGCACTTCTGCCTCTACGCGCTCGCCGCCGCGTTCCCGCTGCTGCCAGCGATGCAGCGGGCACTCGACGACGGCGACTGGCTGGCCGGCGAGTCCGAGATCGCGTGTCCGGACCCCGAGGAACGCCTGATCATGCGGGTGGAACGCACCGGTGTCTCCCGGATTCCCACCGAGGAGCTGACCTGACCATGCGGATCACGGTAGCGGTGCAGTCGGACAAGGCCCTCGGTGACTACGCGGCAGCGGCGCGCAGAATCGAACAGCTTGGCTTCGACGGCCTGTCGGTCTACGCCGACCTCGGATTCCAGCCCCCGCTGCCCGCACTCCTGGAGGCCGCCGCCGCGACCAGCCGGATCTCGCTGATGCCGGCCTGCCTCAACCCGTATCTCACCCACCCGGTGGAGATCGCCGGGCAGCACGCGGCACTCGATGCCGCGAGCGGGGGACGCGCCCGGCTCGGCATCACCCGCGGGTCGTGGCTGTCACGCCTCGGGGTTCAGCAGCGGAAACCGGTGACGGCGGTGGCTGAGGCCGTGCGGGTCACCCGGGCGCTGCTGGCCGGCGACCAGACTGGTTTCGAGGGTTCGGTGTTCCGGCTCGATCCCGGCGTCGGGTTGGCCTACTCGCCGTTGCGACGCGACGTCGACGTCATGATCGGAACCTGGGGTCCACGGGGCGCCGCCGTAGCCGCCGAGGTGGCGCAGGAGGTTAAGATCGGCGGCAGCGCCAACCCAGCCATGGTCCGGCGGATGCGCGGCTGGCTGGACGCCGCCGGCGGCGCACACGTCGGAGTAGCGGTCGGTGCGGTCACCGTCGTCGACGACGATGGCGACGCGGCGCGAGCGTTGGCCCGACGTGAGGTGGCGATGTACGTGGACGTGGTGGCCGGGCTGGACCGGTCCGCCGAGATCGATCCTGACCTGCTTACCCGGATCCACAACTTGGTTTCACAGGGTAAGGCCGACGCGGCGGGTCAGCTTCTGCCGCGAGAGGTGTTGGATCTGTTCTGTCTCGCAGGGACCCCGGACGAGGTGGCCGAACACACGCTGGCCCTCGCGGCGGCGGGCGCCGCGAGGGTCGAATTCGGCACCCCGCACGGGCTTACCGGGGCCGGCGGCATCGAGCTACTCGGCACCCGGGTGTTGCCAGCGGTCCGGGCCGAACTGGGCATCGAACACGGCACCGGTGTCGCCGAGGTTCCAGCATGACCGGCGCCGCCGGAATCCGGGGGATCGCGGATGCTTACCTGGCTGGTCTGGCCCCGCTGGATCCTGTTGCGGCGGAGGCAGGTGGCCACGAGGCCACCGTCCGGGTCCCGCCGCTCGGGCCGGATGCGTTCGCCGAACGTGACCGGCTGGTCAAGGCGAGCCTGGCGCAGGTTCGCCGCTGGGAGCAGGAGACGGCGGAGACGCAGGCTTCGGTCACCCGGCCCGACCGGATACTTGGACTCGCCCTGGCCGAACGGCTCACCAGCGATGCCGCGCTCGACGAGGTCGGATTCACCCGGCGGTTGCTGGCGCCCCTCGCCACCCCCGTACACCTGCTCCGTCAGGTGTTCGACAACCTGCCGCGGGTGTCGGCTCAGGACTGCCGGGTAGTGCTCGACAACCTCCGTGCGGTGCCGCGTGCGCTGCGCGAATACACTGCGACGCTTGAGGCGGCAGCGGATCGTGGAGACGTGGTCGCCCGCCGTCAGGTGGAGATCTTCGCCGGCCAGGTGGACGCCTGGGTGGCCGCTGACTTCTACGGTGGGCTGACCGACGGCTGCCCGGCCGACGCCCCGGTTGCGGAGATGGTAGTCGCGGCACGTGCGGCCACCGAGGCGTCGGCGGAGTTCGCCCGATGGCTGCGGGAAGTTCTTGTGCCCCGCGCGCCGGTTCGTGATGCCGTCGGCCGGGACGTGTATCAGGTCACCGCCGGTGCGTTCCTCGGCGCCGACGTCGACCTCGACGAGTTGTACAGCTGGGGCTGGCAGGAGATAACCCGGCTCAACGGCCGCGCGCGAGAACTCGCCGCCGAGATCTGCGGTTCGGCGGACCCGGCTGCCGCATCAGCGGTGCTCGATGCCGACCCGGACCGCCAGGTGGCGACGGGGGAGCCGCTGCGGGCATGGTTGCAGGACCGGCTGGACGCCGTCACCCACGCCGTCAACGGAAAATGGTTCGACATCCCGGCGGCCACCCGGCTGGTCGAAGCCCGGATGACCACCGCTGCGTCGGGTGTTATGTACTACACACCTCCCGACGCGGGCCTCACCCGTCCCGGCCGGGTGTGGTGGACCGTGCCCGACGGTACCGATCACGTCGCAACCTGGCGGCATGTGAGCACCCTGCACCACGAGGGGATCCCTGGCCATCATCTGCAGTACGCCATCACCCACGGCCTGGTCGATCTGCACCCGTGGCAGCGGTACCTGTGCCACGTCCACGGCTACGCGGAAGGCTGGGCACACTACGCCGAGCAACTGGCCGCCGAGATCGGCCTGCTGGACGATCCAGGTGAGCATCTTGGCCAGATCTACGCCCAACTGTGGCGGGCCTGCCGGATCGTGATCGACCTGGGGTTACACCTGGAGCTGCCGATTCCGGCCGGCAACGGCTTCGTCGAGGGTGAGACCTGGACCCCGGAACGTGGTGTGCGGATGCTGCACCGGGTGGCCGGCGTCGACCCGCAGACCGCACGTTTCGAGGTGGATCGCTATCTGGGGTGGCCCGGCCAGGCGCTGGCGTTCAAGGTCGGTTCCCGGCTGTGGTACCAGGTGCGACGTGACGCGGAGCGGGCCTGGGGCGACCGGTTCGACCTCCGTGGTTTCCACTCGGCGGCGCTGGAGCTCGGGCCGATGGGGCTGGCGCCGCTGCGTGCGGGACTCACCGAACTGACGGGGGAGAGGAGAGCGTGAGATGACCGAGAACGTGGCGACCGAACCCGCCCGCGCGGAGGTCGCCGAGGTGATCGCCTCGCTCTACCGCAGCCTCGGCGACCGCCCCGCCTTCGACGCTCATCTCGATCCGGCCATCACCATCTGGGAGAGCGACGCACCCGAGCTGTTGCGCGGCCTGCCGGCCCTGGACGACCTGCGCGACCGCCGAGCGGCCGATCGCGCCGCCGGGCCCACCGTGCTCGGTGTCGCCCCGGAGGTGATCGGTGTGGACGTGTGGGGTGAAACCGCGCTGGTCCGGACCCTGCTACGGGTTGAGCTGGAAGGTGCGGCGGCGCCAGTGGTGCACCGCGTCACCGATGTCCTTCGCCGCACCGACCGGTGGCGCATCGTCCATCATCACGCCGAGCTGGAACGCGCGGGTTCTTAGCTTGGCGTTAACCTCTGTCGGTTGGTTCGGCCGGTTCGGCCGGTTCGGCTGGTTCGGGTGACTGGTGGGTGGTCTCGCGGCGTGTCGTGAGCAAGGCCGAAGGGTGTCGATCACGAAGACCACAAAGCGCGGATCTACCTTGCGTGGCCGGTTGTGTTGCTCGTTGTTGTGGCGGTAGAATCGAACGCATGAACGAGCCGGTGTGATGGTCGAGCCGGTGTGATGCGCGGGGTGGGTGCCATGGGCGTACGTGTGGTGGACGGTCCCACAGTGGTGGACCACCAGGACGGGGCCGCTGGCGCGGTGGCCGGCCAAGGTGGGGTGGCTGGTGAGGTCGCGGTGATGGTGTCCCGGCTGGCTGAGCTGTCCGCCGTCGTCGAGGATGATGCGGCGCGGGTGGATGTGTTGGCTGGGTTGGAGCGGTTGAAGGCAGCCGCGGCGGCGGCGCAGTTCGAGGTGATGGTGCGCTTCGCCGAGTCGCAGCGTGCGGCCCGGCGTGGGATGGGGTTTGCTGAGCGGCATGCTTTGCGGGGGGTGCCGGAACAGATCGGCCTGGCTACCAGGACCTCACCGTCGTCGGCGGCGCGTCAGCTGGGTCGGGCCCGGGCGTTGAGGTGTGATCTTCCGGGGACTTTCGCTCTGTTGCGGCGGGGTGAGATTTCTGAGTTCGCTGCGACGGTGGTGGTGGATGAGACCTCGCACCTGGATCCGGAGCTGCGGCGTCGGGTTGATGCTCGCCTGGCCGGTGAGGTGGTCGGGATTGGGGTGCGTCGGGTTCGGGGGTTGGCTCGGCGCTACGCCATCGAAGCCGACCCGGCCGCCGCGGTCACCCGGGCATCCCGAGCACGCACAGACCGCCGGGTCAGCATCCGCCCGGCGCCGGACACCATGACCGTGTTCTCCGCGCTGCTGCCCTGTGAACAAGGGGTCGCGGCTTATGCGGCGTTGCGTCGCCACGCTGACGGGGTGATCGCCGCCGGCGGTGATGAGCGTTCGCGGGATCAGATCATGGCCGACACCCTCGTCGAACGCGTCACCGGGCAGGCCACCGCCAACGCGGTATCCGCCGAGATCGGCCTGGTCATGACCGACACCTCACTGCTCGGCGGCAACGGCGGCGCCGGTGGCAGTGGTGGGGGTGAGGCTGCGGAGTTGCTCGGGTACGGGCCGATCCCTGCTGAGACCGCGCGGGACATCGCCCGTCGCGCCGCAGACCGCCGCGCCGGTGACCACCATGACCGTGACGACCATGACCGTGACAACCATGACCGTGACAACCATGACCATGGCGATGACGTGGGGCGGGCGCGGGTCTTCCTGCGGCGGTTGTTCACCGACCCGGCCGCCGGGATCATCACCGACTGCGACCCCAAACGGCGTCGGTTCGACGGCACCCTAGCCCGGTTGCTCACCTACCGTGATGGTGGGATGTGTCGGGACCCGTTCTGCGATGCACCGATCCGCCACTTCGACCACATCTACCCCTACACCCACGGCGGGCCCACCACCCCGGCCAACGGGCGAGGAACCTGCGCCCGCGGCAACTACGTGAAACAGATGCCGGGCTGGACCATCCGGCTGGTCGACCCGTACCGGCACATCGTGGAAACCACCACCCCCACCGGACACCGCTACACCTCACAACCCCCGCCCGCCCCCGGACACCGGGCCGGCGCCCAACCCCGCGCGGGTTCTTAGCCGTCGGGTGAGGTCAACAGCGGGTCGACGACCGCCGCGATCGAGTTGAGGAACTCGGCGTCCGGCTGGGTGAGTGGCGGCATAGCCGGAGAGTGGGCGCGGCCAAGGACGTGATTGACGGCCGCCTTGAAGGCACCCGCGGCGACCGATATACCACCCGCACCGGCGAGCGGAATGTTCAGCAGCTTGAGCAGGGCAGCGTAAATACCCTGGGACTGCGCGGCCGCTGAAAAGTCGCCCTCTCGGGCTGCGCTGTCGATAGCTGCACCTACCGCGGGAAGGATGTTGGCCAAGCCCGGAACAGAGCCGTGGAAACCCAGCGTGACGGCTGCGTCGATCGCGATCTCGGTCCCCATGTAGCGCGCGAAGTGGGAAATGTCGTCGGTGGCGAGGGTGAGCTCACGGGCGGCGGTGAGGTCTCCCGAGGAGTCTTTGACCCCCTGGATGATTCCGTCGCGAGCCATCTTTGCCGTCAGCTGTACCGGGAGTTTTCGAGGGGTGCGCTGAGGGACGTCGTACGCCAGGAGGGGGACGTCGATAGCGCTGGCTACGGCCGTGAAGTGGCGCTCCAGCTCAGAGTCCGAAAGATCGAAGAACAGGGGCTGCAATGCCAAGATCGCGTCGGCGCCGACAGCCGTGGACCCCATGGCGTTCTCCACGGTCTCAGCAGTGCCCAGGCCGGCCGCACCTGCCCAGACCGGCAATCGGCCGGCTACGGCGCGCACGACGGTTTCGGTCATCGTGATGCGCTGCTCTACCGTCAGATTGCCGAGTTCGCCCATTGAGCCATTAACCAGGACCGCCCGCACACCGCCGGCCACCTGGCGGTCGATCAGGGCGCGCACAGCGTCCTCGTCCGGTTTCCCGTCCGTGCTCGTCATGGCGACGAGTGGGGTGACGATGCCGATGGGCAGGGCATGGTGCAACATATCCGCTCCGTGTTTGGGTGAAGGCGTATCGCGAGGAGTCAGCGGCGCGAGCCGAGGCGCTCACGGACACCGTGGAAGTGTTCGGTCATGGCGGTGCGGGCAGCCGACAGGTCACGGCGCCTCACCGCGTCGTAGATCGCCTGATGGTGGCGGACGGTGTCCGAGGGCGACTCCTGTGTCGGCCCGTAGTAAGTACTGCCCGCCCGGTTGGATACGTCCCAGAAGGCGCCTAGAAGCGGACCGAGTAGTGAATTCTCGAGCGACTGGTAGAGAACCTCGTGGAAGGACCGGTCGGTTTCCGGATGGATATGGCCGACTTTCGCCTCTTTCTTCATCTGCTCGATGACCTCCGCTGCGGCGCTGAGATCAGGCGGGTCGGGAAGTTCGATGAGCTTGGCGAGCATGCCGTGTTCGATGACTTCTCGAATGTCGACGAGGTGCCGTAGGTCCTGCTCACCCGCCGAGAGGGCGATCTTGCTCTGAAACACGAGGCTTTCCACGATCCCCGACAGTGACATTTGCCCCACGTACGTCCCGAAACCGTGCCGGATCTCGACGATGCCGGTGGCCCGGAGGGCTTTGAGTGCCTCGCGGATGGAGCTTCGGCCCGCATCGAGACGCTCGATCAGGTCAAGCTCGGTGGGCATCGGGTCGCCCGGTGCGAGCTGGTCTTCGATGATGATCTGTTTGATCTGTTCCTGCAGCAGGTCGGCTGGGTCTGGCCTGCGTGCGCGATGTGGGCGGCGACGTACCCGGGTGCGCACCTCACGCAGCCCTGCCTGCTATGGGCCGGACGCCCACGTCGGTGAGTGCGACGCGGTCCGTCGAGCTCGGCTCAGGCACCTGGTCCCTCCGCTTCTTGGCCAAGGTCGCGAGCCTGCAATCCGCGGGCGATGGAGAATACGGCTTTCACCTCTCGGTGGTTGCCGGAGGTCGCAAGTACGACGTCGTCTACGGCGACTCCGACTGTGTGTCAATAGTCAACGGCGCACTTGGCACCCGAGACACATTTGATGGCGTCGTTCCCATAGATGAAAGGTTCCACCGGTGGCAGCTGGGTGTAGACGGGCTCGGACGTTTCTTCCTCGAGCTCGATGGGCAGAAAGTCGCGGCCTACGATACCGACATCAGCACGTCGACCACCGAGCCGGATCAACTTCGTTTTGGTTTGGATCCGAGCTCGCCGCCGTCCGGTCCGACGGAGATTTACCTCAGTGGTCTTGAACTCTCCCGCGATGTTGCCACCGCCTGGTATCGGCCCGACATCGCGACCGTCACCGTACTGCCAGCGTCTGACAGCAGGGGACTTGCCACCCTTGTTGGGCTCTCCGACGTCGATCCGCGCGATCTTTCCACCGGCAGCCTGGCTCTGCACTACTCGTTGAGCGGGGATGAATCGATTGCCGAGCTCACCACAACACCCACCACGAGCCACGTGTCGGCAGAGCTGGACCCCGCGGGGCACACCGGCGAGCTTGGCATCGTGTGTTCCCTCAGCCGCGGATCGGAGCTCTTGTCGAGGCCTGAGCGTCGCTGGAAAGCCCCGGACGAGGCAGAGGTAGTCAGCGCGGGATCCACCATTTCAGCGGTGCCGGAAATGGTGTCTCTGTTGAAGGACATCGATCAGTGTCAGACCGAAGATGGAGTTGATGCCGTCGCTGCGGGATGGAATCTAGGAACATTCGAATACGATGGCGGTGACGAGACCGGGCTATTCCTGGACAGCACCGAGTCGGCCGAACCTTTAGTAGTGCCGCTCAGCCTCAATGGCTGGCTAAGCGTGTATGTCGGATACCTCACAGGGACGGAGAAATTCTCGGTAGAGGTCGGCGGCCAGGCCCGGATCATAGAGATCGGCGATGCTCCGGAATTCGACCCGGACCACGCGTTCGGGCAGCGTGCATTGGGTGAGGTTGAAGCCTGGACCGGGCAATTCACGGGCGATTCGCTCATCATTGCCCCCGTCCTTGAAGCTCAGACGCGGATGGCCTACATCCGGGTCGTCGGGCTGACTGCCGATGAGACCGCGCTCGCAGCGGAGCCTGACGAAGGCCCAGCGGCGAAGCGAGTGGTGTACAACAACGACGGCTTATCGGACTTCTTCGAGGGGCGTTACAAGACCGTACCCGAGCTTCAGGAGCAAGTGGTGGACATCTATGCCGCCTCAGACGTCGAAGCGTTGACCTGGACGGCTGGTACCACCTTCTTGTTCACTCACACTAGTGAGTATGCGGGCGTTCCTTATGCGTCACTCACACCTGAACAAGAAGACCTCATGCGTGACGGCGACAAGGTCGCTATGCAAACCATCCTCGATTATGTCGACAACGACATCGTGCCGCTCGAAGTGGTGGCCGCGCGGGCGAAGCACCATGGCTTGGCTGCGTTCGCTGGTTTGCGGATGGACACGTTCTATTCCATGGCATCGTACCCCTGGTATAACGGAAATATCTGGGACGACTATCAAGATTCTCTCTTTAGAAACTACAACGGTACGACGAACGCTGCTCGTATGAGCTACAGTTTCGCCAAGTTCCGCACCTATATAAAGAATGTCCTCGTCGAACTAGCCAACATGGCGGACGTCGACGGAATCGACATGGACTTCTGCCGGTATCCCGAGCTTATTGGCTGGGAGCCCGATCTCCTGGACGCGTACTTTCAGCAGTATGGAACAGATGCTCGGACCGAGGTGACACCCGAGGGGAGTGAGCGCTGGCAGCAGTTCCGGGCAGACGTAGTAACCAGCGTGGTTCAAGAGATAAGAGCGCTGCTCCCGGAAAAGACGATCATAGCCCGGGTGCCACATGCCAATGCGCTTGCGTATGGTCTGGACATTGCTGCCTGGGTGGATCAAGAACTGATTGACGTTCTGGTTCCGTCTAACATCTCCCATGAGCAGTTCTGGGATAATGTCGACGAATTTGCCGACATCGTGGCAGGCACGAATGTGAGCTTGTATGGCGGTACTACTCATACCCTGTCCGGTAGCGACCTCACTCTCCTGGAACAGGAGTTGATCAAGCGCGGCTACTCCAGCGGTGTCGTGCGCAGCAGGATGACCGCAGATATGTATCGAGAGCGCGCGAATCAGTTCTACCGCGCTGGATACGACGGTGTCTACGTCTTCAATCACTGGCGCGGCACCGAGTCGATCGGCGTCATGGGCGATCGGGTGAGAAACGAAAAGTGGCGCGTGTTCGACTTGCCGGCATCGTGGATTCAAGGTGCGGTCACCGCTGAACAGGTGAGCCAGCAGACCGTAGCCGACCTCATGGCGTTGGTACGAGACCTCACCGAGTCCGGTGACATCAAACGGGGCTTCGCCGGCACACTCCGGGCGCAGGTCACCCAGATCGGAAGATTGATGCAACGCGCCGAAAGTGACGACGTGGTGGTCGATGGCTTCGACCGTTTCATCAGACTCGTCGATAAGGGGAAGCGTGCAGACCAGGTCAGTAGCGGAGCGGCGATCAAGCTGGTGGCAGCGGCCCGGCTGGTAGCCAGCCGGGTATGAGGCCCGAGGAGTATCAACGGTGACGAAATGGACCAGCCATCGCCTGGTGGCACCCCGGGATGCGGGTTTGGGTGTGACTCGACACCGGCTCGACTCCGGCCGGCCCGGGCCAAGGTTGATTGTTTTGGGCGGCGTCCACGGCAACGAAATCGGAGGCATCGTGGGTGCTGGCCGCCTCACGCTACAGCCGTGGCCGCTCCAGGCGGGCCTCGTGGACGTGATCAGTATCGTCCACGAGGCCGCCTATGCCGCCTTCAGCCGGACCGGCCCCGCGGACGGTCTCGATCTGGCCCGCACGTTTCCCGGCGATCCTGCCGGGACCCCGACCGAACGTTTGGCAGCCCTTCTGACAGATGAGGTCATCGCCGATGCCGATGGACTTATCGACCTGCATACCTCTAGCCAGGATGCGGACCTGCCGCTCTTCGCCGGAGCGCTCGGCGATGGCAGCGCCGTGGGGCATGCTTCGACGGCCATGGCTACGGCATTCGGCTTCGACGTCGTGTGGACGCACCCGACGCTCGGTGCGGGACGCACACTCACGATCGCAGCCGAACGGGGGATCCCCGCGATGTACGTGGAGTCACCGGTCGGCGGGGTGTTGTCGGAGAAGGTGGTGTCGAGTTACACCACCGGGGTCCTGCGAGTCGCGGAGTCGTGGGGGATGTTGCCCCACGGTTGTGCTCAACCCGGCCCACCCATTCGGCTCCGACTCCACGGCCCCGGCGACACGGACAGCTTCGTTGCCGCCGACCGCGACGGCCACTTCGTCGCCGACGTTGAGCTTCTTGCGTCGGTCCGCACAGGTGACCGCCTCGGCAGGGTGCTCGATTTCATGGGCAGAACCATCAGCGAGATCACGGCGGCCCGCGACGGCCACGTTGTTTTCATCCGGCGACTCGCGCCGGTCACAACCGGCACACCGCTGGTGGCGGTATGCGCTGCCCTGGTACCGGCCGCCGGGTGAATGAACCGGTCTTCGCTACGCGTTCGGAGTTCGCGGCGATGTCCGGTGCATGGCCGAGGCGGATGTCGCCATTCGGCGGCCACCATAGCCTAGAGCCAGACCAACAAAGATACCCGCCGAGCAGACGATCCAGTCTTCAGCTGCTGCGACTCGCCCAGGGACAAACAGGTATTGAGTTATCTCAATCATCAACGGAAACCCGACCGCTAGGATTGCTGCGCTCCACCGCCGCGAAGTATCTTGTAGTGCCAAAGCGAGGAAGATGCCGATCGGCACGAAGAGCGCGAAGTTGGCCGCCATTTGGGTAAGGGTCATTTCTTGCCCGAACCCGTCGAACAACCTGCGGAACGGAACTAATTCAAGAGTGCGGTTCTCCACTCCGTGCCCAGGGGACAGAGTTATGGCAACCGCCACGGCGACTGACGCCGCCAAGCCAGCCCAAGATGCACTTCTCCTTGCCGAAAAAACACCATACCGCCTATTTTTGAACAAATATATGACAAATGCAAGCGTGGTGATAATCAAACACATCGCAACGATTAAAGGAATCGTGTGGCCAAACGCACGCCAAATCTGGTCCATATCAGAACCCAAACACAGTGTTCGACTCTCGTCAACGAAGGCAACTGTTGGGGGGGGCATCGACGCCACGGTCACCGCCGCGCACTCGGGTTTAGGGGGCACATGGAGGTGAACCGAAGATCGAAAATGTTGAGGCCTGCATCGATGACTACGCTCGTGCGCTTCACGGTGTCAAGGTGAACTCGTCGGCGGCCGCCGATGGTGGCGGCTACCGAGGCGCTGGGCACCATGATGGCGGAGGTCGAACGTACCCGGCGGATCGATGTCTCGACCATGACGTCCGCACATGCCGGCATTCATGCAGGCCGGAATCGCGCATGCCCAGTTCGAGTCGATTCACCCCTTTGCCGACGGCAACGGACGCGTCGGCCGGGCCCTGATCAACGCCATCCTGCGACGCCGCGGCGCTACCGAGAGAATCGTCGTGCCACCAGCATCGGCTCTGGTAGCCAACCGGCAGCACTACTTCGACCTGCTCGATGACTACCGACGCGGTGACTTCCGGCCGATCGTCACCTCATTCGCGAGGGTGTCATCGATCGCCGCCTGTGCGTCTCGTGTCGCTGCGCTGCATCTAGATGAGACATGGGCGGTGTTGGGCATCGCGGGTGGGCGCATTCGCCATGGAAGCGCGGTGGGGAAGTCGATGCTCAGGCGTGGTGATCCGCAGTGGTCAGCTACCGAGGCGGACGATCTGGACAGCGAGTGCGACGAGGCTCTGCGCTCGTCGCACGAGCGGTTCGGCCTTCGACGATGTGATGAGTGCGACGCCGTATTCCACCTCGCCTTTTGCGGAGACAAGCTCGCGGAGGGCTTTCTCTGCCGTGGCTGCTTGAGGCCGTTGCCCCAGAGCCTGTCTGAGCTCTCTGGCGGCGGTGGCATGGTCTTTGCCCTTGCTCGTGGTTCCTGTGAGTGCAGTAACAATGGCGTCTTTGGCGCTGATGCCAGCATGGATGGCGTCGCCGGCTGCGGGAGTGTGCCGCTCAGCGGCGACATTGTCTTCTGCCGAGGCAAGGTACTCCTCGGCCTTCTTGAGGAAGTTCCTGGCGTGGTTGTGTTGTTCAGATGTGGCCATCATGCGGCTTTAGTCCTGTCGACCCGTGGAATTGAGCCGACCAGGGGAACGCCATCGGTGAGGATTTTGTCGACGACGGGTTCCCGGGCTGCTGCGAGGCGTGTGAACTCGGAACGGGAAAAAACAAGGATCTCGCAGTCGTTGCCGATGCGGCTGAGAACGGCATCTTCCAGTTCGGTGCGGCCATCCCAGCCGGATGGTGCGATCACCGCGAGGTCAACGTCGCTACCGGAATGGGCCTCGCCGCGGGCGAGGGAGCCAAAGAGGATGACTGCCTCCACGCTATCGCCGACGCTGTGTCGCACGGTGTCTGTCAAGGATGCCATCGGATCAAGCAGAGCGCGGAGTGGCGCTGTGAAGTAGTGGTCTTCGTTGATGGTGTGGACGGTTGCCCGCCCGATGGACTGGGTATGTGTCAGGCCAAGTTGAAACAGAGCTTTCAACGCCTCCTGAACCGACCAGAGACTGTGCCGGTCGCTGACCATCGCGTGAATCTGCCGTCCCGTCAAAGGAGCGTCGGTGCGCAGCAGTACTGCCAGCACCGTTCCTTGCGGGCCGGGGATCACGCCACCGAATGGCTCGTTGAACAGCATAGTTTTAGGGTACCGGTCATTTGACTGGCATGCCAGTCAAATGATCGGTCTGGCCCGGTGGGTGCCGGGAGTGTGGCCGAACATCGTCCGGAACACGTCGATGAACGCGCTGGCCGACGCCCATCCACAGGCGTGAGCGACGGTAGTAACAGGGGTGTCGTCGGCGAGCAGGACCACCGCGCGGTAGAGGCGCAGCAGGGTCCGCCACTGCGGGAACGTCATACCGAGATCGGCCTTGAAGAGCCGGGCGAGGGTGCGCTCGCTGGCGCCGACGACACGACCGAGTGCGGCGAGGGTCCGGGAGTCGGCGGGGTCGTCGTACAGGATGGCGCAGAGCTGGCGCAGCCGTGGATCAGTTGGGGTGGGTAGGTGGATGGGCTGTTGGGGTGCGGTCCGGACCTGGTCGAGCAGGACCGAGCGCAGCCGGCGCTCAGCTGGGGTGTCGTGGGTGTCGGTGCGGGTGTACTCGAGGATCAGCTCCCGCAGGAGCGGCGACACAGCGAGAACTGTGGGCTCGCTCAGTCCCAGCGGATTGTGCGTGGCGGGCAAGCCAACCAGGTGGAGTTCGAGGTCGCCGTGCGCCCGATGGGCGTGGACGGTGCCGGCCGGGATCCAGATGGCGCGAGTGGCTGGCGCCACCCAGGTTCCGGCGTCGGTGGTAATGGCGAGCACGCCGCGGGCGGCGTAGACGATCTGATGGTCGTCGTGCCGGTGCGCGCTGATGCCCACGCCGTGGGCCAGCGGCTGAGCCCGGGTCGGCGCCGAGGCGATGTGGCGGATTTCCGTCATCAGAAGACAGATTATCGGAAGCGCGACAGGCGACGCCGCGGCGACGATGACAGGGTGTCGAAGAACAGACCCATCACCGTCCTAGCCGTTGGACACGCCTGCGTCGACGTCTACCAGGGAGCGGTCGCCGCCCTGGTGCCGTTCTTCGTCGTCGAGCGCGCCTACACCTACGCGGCGGCATCAGGGCTGGTACTGGCCGCCTCGTTGTTGTCGTCGGTGGCACAGCCGCTGTTCGGCGCCCTTACCGACCGGCGAGCGGTTCCGTGGCTCCTCCCGGTGAGCACGATCGTCGGTGGGCTGGGCATCGCGGTGAGCGGTGTTGCTGGGTCGTACCCGCTGACGCTGGTGTTCGTCGCTATCTCGGGGATCGGGGTAGCCGCCTACCACCCGGAGGCGGCGCGGGTGGCGCGGATCGTCAGCCGCGGCGGCCACACGGCGATGGGGTGGTTCTCCCTGGGCGGCAACATCGGCTTCGCGCTGGCCCCGCTGATGGTGGCGGGGGTGATGGCCGCGGGTGGGTTGCGGCTGTCGCTACTGCTGATCGTGCCCGCGCTGGCCGGTAGTGTCCTCGGGCTGTCCGTGGTGCGCAGCCTGACCCGCGGCGTGCACCGTCCGCCGTCCACCCCTGATGACGGCGCAGGAGCCCCGAACGGCAACCAGTCCGTTTCGGACGATTGGTCATCGTTCACCCGGCTGTCGCTGGCCGTGGTGTGCCGATCGATCGTCTTCGTCGGCCTCAGCACCTTCATCGCCCTGTACGCGCAGCAACGTATGGACGCCGGAACGGCCGCGGGTACTGCCGCGCTGTTCGTGCTATACCTGGGCGGCGCCGTCGGGACCGTACTCGGTGGACGGCTGGCGCGGCGCTGGGACCGGGTTGTGGTGGTGCGGTGGTCATACCTGCTCTCGGTGGTGGCGGTGGCCGGTGTCGTTGTTGTTCCCGGCCCGGCGCTCTACGTCTTCGTCGCGTTGACGTCGGCCGGGCTCTATGTCCCGTTCTCCCTACAGATCACCCTGGCCCAGGACTACCTGCCGAACCGGGTGGGAACGGCCAGCGGCATCACACTCGGCCTCGCGGTCAGCGTGGGAGGAGTCCTGAGCCCGGCGCTCGGCCGGCTGGCCGACGTGGCGTCACTTCAGATAGCACTTGCGCCCCTGATCCTGATGCCGGCTCTGAGCTGGTGGGTGTTCCGAACTCTGCCCGAGCCCCTGGTACGAACTCCGGAGCAGGTAGCACCGAGGCGTTGAACGTGCCTTGACTACTTCTTGACCCCACAGCTGGAGCATGACGGATCGTGCGGGGCCTAACCCGCATCGGATGAAGGGGGAGAACCATGAAGAAGCGTGTCCTTGCTCTCGCATGTGGCGCCGGGTTCCTGTTCAGCGCGGTGGGGTTGGCACCGGCCCAGTCGGAACCACCACCACATCCACACATGCTCGTCCTCGGCCTCGAACTCGACGACTACGGCAACCCCGTGGGATTCCGGAAGTGTGTCGACCTCGCGGCCGGGAAGCCCGTGCCGTTGAACGCACACCACGCCCACATCCACACCGGCTCGGCCGGCGAGGCACTGTTTAACAAGGCCGGGCACGCTGCTGTCCCGGGTGCGCCGCTGACGCCGTGGAACAACTGTGCCGAGCTGATCGCCGATTTCTTCGGCCCGTCGTCCTGAGTCGATGACTACGGGATGGTGAGCTTCTGGCCGACCCGGATGACGTCCGGGTCGGGGCCAATCACATCGCGGTTGGCCGCATAGATCGAGCGCCACTGGTGGGCATCGCCGTAGAACTTGGCCGCGATCTTGCTGAGAGTGTCACCTTTGGCCACGGTGTGGCGCCGCCGTGGCTCTTTGCCCAGCAACTCCGGATCCGGATCGGGTGATCTGGGGAGCAGCCGACACTGCAGGGCGAGGACGAACACGTCGTTCGGGTCGGTGGTCGATTCGACGGTCGCCGAGCTCTCCGACCCGGCTCGCGGTGGCCGGTCGGGCCGGGGTGCTCTCGTACGCATCGACGGATAGTTCTTAGCGGCGATCTGCCGGGCGCGGGCTCCGGCCAGCAGCGGCGTGGTGTCCGTCGCGGCAGCGACCTGGGCGAACGACTGCCGAAGCGCCACCCGGGAGGTGAGATCGGTGACCGTGTACGGGCGGGCGATGTCCACCGTCTGGACCAGCGCCTTGGTCGGCAGGAACCCCAGACTCATCGCCTGATCGGTGGCCTGCTGACCGGAACGCTCGACGGTGATCCGGCGAGCAAGGACGAGGCCGACGACGTACGCGGTGCACTCACCGGTGGGCGGGGTCTGGCCATCGGAGAGCATCCGGGCGGCATCGGTGAACCGCCACGCTCGGGAGGCGAACAACGCTGGGGTGAACCAGGGCCGGCTCACCGTGACATACGAGTACTCGAACGTCACCCGGGTGATACCGGCGTCGGCGCTGCTGCCCAGCCGGCTGCGCAGCTCCGGTGGGGCCTGCTCGGCCAGCTGGCGCAGCTCGGCGGCGGTGACCGTGATCCGGGGCCACCCGGTGTCAATTACGTCGGACGGCAGGTAGCCAGTCGGCACGTACGACAGGTTCTCGACGGTGGACCGGAAGAAGATCTCCGGCATCAGCGGGTTGAACAGCCGGCGGAACCCTTCCCACACCGTGGCCGGCGAATCGGTGCCACGTTCGGCCAGAACCTGCCGGGCGGCCTCCACCTCGGCGCGGTGCCCAGGGCCGTGCCACGCCGCCAGGGCGGCGTCGATGGCGGCGCGCAGGTCTGGTTCATCGTCTTCCCAGGCCTTCCGCGCGGCCTCGTCGGCGGCCATGAGCGCTTCACCCTTGCGGTTGTTGTACTCGATCGATGCCGCCCGGTAGGCGTCGCGGTGCTGTTCGTACGCGACCACGATGTCGCTGGGGACCGGGACGCCGTCGGCACCGACCTCGTACAACCGCGCGAACGCGGCTTCATAAGCCGCCGTGCGTTCCGGTGTCGGCCGTGGCTCGAGTAACTCGACGACACCACCGGTCAGCAGATCTCCGTACACGTCCCACAGTCGATCACCAGCCGGCTGCCAGAGCGGCCCGGCGGGGATCTCGTTGACCAGGAGGGAGAACTGGGCGTGAGCATGAGCCCCCGCCGCACTGAGTTGGTCGTGGACCATCGCCCGCAGGCTGTCGGCCTTGAGACCGATGGGAGCCAGGGGAAACGACTGGTAGGCATGATCATCAGCGAACACCTGATTGACCTTGCCGGCCAGGCCGAGCACAACCGTCGCGTCGATGCCGCTCATGGTGCGCCTTCCTGAGCTACACGAACTCGGTGTCGTCGAGATCTTCGAGTGGGTTCGGCGCCTTGCCGATCAGATGGTTGACGAACCCGACGATCTGCATCCCGGGGACCGTCAGGGTCTTCCCCTCCGCCTCGCTCTTGAAGTTCTCGTTCTCGGTGGAGCGTTGGTAGTTGCCGGACAGCCGGACCGGCCCCCAACCGACCCCGCCGCCGACCTCGGTCTCCGCCGCCGTCTTGCGGAACGCACTAACGAACTCCTCGGAGGTGATCGTGACATCACGGACGAAGATGGCCTGGGTGGCGTAGCCGATGAACTCGCCCTTGGGTGGCCGAGCACCGTCGGAGGGAAGGTCGTCGAACATCCAGCCTTCACCCTTGCGCAAAGTCCAGCCCCGGTTGGAGAAGAACTCGGGGTAGAAACCCGCCCGCACGATGAGCGCCTGACACATCTCGAACTCCAAGGAGAAGTCGCTCACCTGGTGGTTCTCGGTGTAGGACGAGTCTTTCCGTTGGCCGTTGGCGCGGAAACTCCACAACCCCAGGTTCAGCCCACCACCGGCCCGCCACGACGTCTGCCGAGTGCTCTTGGCCCACTCGGTGGTGTTCTGAGACATCTTGAGCCCGGTCCAGCCACGGGAGTTGGCAAGATCGCCGGGGACGAGTGTGGTGTACGGGAACGACACCCCGACCTCTGGTGTGGAGATCTGTGCTTGGTCGTAGCGCTCCAACAGTTGCTGCTTCCAGAGCTTGAGGCTGCGCTGGGTGGTCTGGTTGATGTAGGCGTTGATGTCGTCGACCTCGTTGCGATACCCGCCGGAGGTCCAGGCGTCGGCGGCCGCTTTGACCTTGAGGAAGTAGTTCTGCTGGTTGAGGATCCAGTCGGCGGAGGCCTGTTTACCCTCCGCGCCGGTAGCGCCGGCGGCGGCCGCTCGCTTGCTGTTGTATTCGGTGGCGGCGTCCAGATACTTCACCATTTTGTCGTTGTAGGCGTTCATCAACGGCGATGGTTCGGTCACCTCGTCTTCCTCGTCGGTGACGAGATTGGTCACCTTCTTCGTCACCCACAGTTTGCCGCGCAGGTTGTCCAGCTTGGCCTGCTGCTCCTCGGTCAACGGGTAGTCGGCCACCTTGGAGAAACGCAGGATCTGCCGGTACATCTCACTCAACCGTTTCTCAGCGTCGGGTTTATACATTCCCGCTTGCTTTTCGCTGGTGTAGGCGAGACCGATATCGGGGATGAAATCGAGAAGTGTGGCCAAGTTGTACGCCTGAGCAGCGCGCTTGTTCTGGGTCTCGGCGTCCGCGGCGGAGAAGATCCCGAGCGAACAGAACTCGAGGTCCTCCGCACTGAACGGCAGCCCGGGCATGACCCAGGTAAAGAACGTGTTGTCATTCGGTTTGACTGTGTCGTCGTCGCCGCCCATCACCGTCTGATAGATCTGCTCGGTGAAGGCGGAACCGAGATCGTTGAGTGGGAATCCCATGATTCTGCGTCCTATCTCGGTTGCGCCTCGTGGACCCGCAAGGCCCGCGCGGCGTGGGTGCGGCGGCCACGGAAGACCTCCTGTACCCGGGGGTCGGTACGGGGCAGTTTGGTCCCGTTGTCGAGGATCGAACCGGGAACCTCGAAGTTGTACACCACCTCGTCGCAGGCGTCGTCGACGCTGACATCCGGCCGGCTGATTACCCCATGAACCCGGCGATACGAGGTACGTAGTTCGTGATCGAGGTAGTCCACGGATGCGTCCATGTCGAACATGACGTCGGCGCCGAGACGGGCACCGTTGTACTCGTGCTCGAAGAGACCGGCGCGGCGGCCCGGCGTGGTCCACTGCGCCAAACCCACGCCGGGAAGGGCCGGACCGGTCCGGGCGATCCGGTTGCGGTTCATCACCTGCTCGGCAGTGAAGTCGACGACGGTGCCGTCGAAATCTTTGGCCCGCATCGGGGTGCTCGCCCGGCTGCCTTCGATGCGTTGGGGGATGACTCCGGACTCGGCCCAGAGGTTGCCCACTACACCCGCGGCGCCGTTGACCGGATAGCCATAGTGGCCCACCAGGCGGTCCATGACGTAACGCATCCGGGTATCACCATCGACGGTGGACCAGTCGACACCCGTAGCTGGTGTCGGGCCAGGACCGGGCCCCGGACTAGGCCCTGGACCTGGACCGGGACTAGGCCCCGGGCCGGCCGCGGCGAGGGCTTCGCGGGTGCGGGGACCCACGATGCCGTCCACCACCAGGCCGTGCGCCGTCTGGAAGCCGCGAACAGCGGCCTCGGTCAGCGCGCCGAATATCCCATCGATCGGGCCGGGGTCGAATCCGGCGCTGGCCAGGGATTGCTGGAGCCGCTTCACATCGTCGCCCCGGCTGCCACGGCGCAGCAACCGCGTCGTCTCACGTGTCTGTTCGGGCATGGTCGGTCCCCTCTCGTCGTACCCACCCCGCCTGTCCGATGGCAGCCTGCCGCCACCGAGTCAAGGTTGAGTCAGCGTTGAGTCAAGCGTGCGGAAAGAGCAGGTCACGCCATTGGTCGAGGGGCCGGTGCGAGCCACCCGGCGAGACGACGGCCCAGGTCGGCCCCGACGGCCACCTCGGCGTGGCCGAAACCAGGCTCCAGCCAGAGAGTGCCCCTGGCGCCGGCCGCGGCGTTGAGCCGCTGTGCGTGTTCGACGGGGAAGAGGTCGTCGCGATCGCCATGGACGACGAGCAGCGGCGCGGCCAGCCGCCCGGCCGCCTCGACCGGGTCGATAGGTAGGGGCTCGGTCCATTCCCGGCTGGCGACCGTCGTGCGGCGCAGCATCCGGATGGTGAGACGTCCTCGGCGGCTGAGGACCAGCTGATGCAAGAGACGCATCCGGGGGGTGCCGCGGTAGTACCACTGCCCGGGGCCGCTGACCGCGGCGATCCGCTCGACCCCGCCGAACAGCGCCCCGTGCCGCAGGACGACGGCGGCACCGAGCGAGAACCCGACGGTAGCCACCGAGCGGTATCCGAGCCAGCGGGCCCAGCTAACCGCGGCGTCGACGTCGAGAACCTCACGCCATCCCAACGTGCATTCGCCCCCGGAACGCCCGTGACCACGGAGATCGATCAACACCACACCGGCGCGTTCCCGCAGCCAGGCAGCGATCCGGCGGAGCCGAGGATGCCCCGAATGGAGCATGAATCCGTGGGCGACGACGACGGCCAGGTCGCGGCTGCCGGACCGGGCGGGGGAGTGTTCGGCGTGGATGACGGTGCCGTCGTCGGTGAGCAGGCGTTGGCGGCGTGGGCCGATCCGCGACACGTCGACGTGCGGGTCGGCCACCATGATTCGAGGCTACGGCAGCGTCGGAAAAGTCGGTTGCCCGGGCGTAGCCGGATCGAACAGAATCCGGGGGTGGTTGACCAACAACAGCGTGATGGGCGAGCCGGGATCGACGCGGAGCTGGTTCGACGGCTGATCGCGGCGCAGTTCCCGCACTGGGCGTCGCTGCCGGTCCGGCCGGTGGAGGTCGAGGGCTGGGACAACCGCACCTACCGGCTCGGCGACGACCTAACGGTGCGGCTGCCCACCCACGAGGCTTACGTTCCGGCCGTCGAGAAAGAGCACCGGTGGCTGCCGCGGCTGGCCCCGGTGCTGCCGTTGGCTATCCCGGAATCGCTGGCCCTGGGGCAGCCGGGGGAGGGCTATCCACATCCGTGGGCGGTGCGGCGATGGATCCCGGGCGACACCGCCCAGCCGGAACGGACCGCCGACATGGTGACCTTCGCCGAGTCGGTGGGCGAGTTCGTCCTCGCGCTGCGACGAGCCGACCCGACCGACGGCCCGCTCGCGGGTGCGCACAGCTTCTACCGGGGTACGTCACCGGAGCACTACGACGACGAGACCCGCCGGGCGCTGCACTCCCTGGCCGGCCGGATCGACACCGAACGCGCCACCGCGGTGTGGAAGTCGGCGCTCGACGCGACGTGGACCGGCCCGCCGGTGTGGTTTCACGGCGACATCGCCCACGGAAACCTGCTGGTCCGCGACGGTTCGCTGACCGCCGTGATCGACTTCGGCACGTCGGGGGTGGGAGACCCGGCCTGCGACCTGGTGATCTCGTGGACTATGTTCTCCGGCCCGAGCCGCACCGCGTTCCGCGAGGTGGTCGAGCCCGACTCCGGGGCATGGGCACGTGCCCGCGGATGGGCGTTGTGGAAAGCGCTGATCGTCCTGGCCGGCACCATCGACTCCGACCCCGACACGGCGGCCGAACAGCGTGCCGTGATCGACGAGGTGCTGGCCGACCACGACCTCGAGGTCAGCCTTTAACAGCTGAGCCCAGGCTCACGTTGCGAAGGAACAGCCGCTGGAAGACCAGGAAGATGGCGATCGGTAGCAGTGTCGAGATGAGCAGCGCGGCGAGGAAGACGTCCAACTCCACCGTGTCGCGGATGGTGGGTAGCCGCACCGACAACGGTTGCAGCGTCGGCTCCGGCAGCACGATCAGCGGCCACAGGAAGTCTTTCCACGCGTTCAGCACGGCGAAGATCGACACCACGCCCAGGATTGGCCGCGACATCGGCAAGACCACCATCCACAGCAGCCGGAACGGGCCGGCGCCGTCCACCCTCGCCGCCTCGAACACATCCCGTGGCAGGTTGTCCATGAAGCGTTTGACCAACAGCACGTTGAAGGCGTTCGCCCCGGCCGGCAGCCAGATCGCCCAGTAGGTGTTCAGCAGAGACACCCCGAACACCGGGAGGTCGAGCACGGTCAGGAACAGCGGCACCAGGACAACCACGCCGGGCACGAACAACGTCGCTAGAACCGCACCGGTCACCACCGGGGAATACCGCGGCCGCAGCACCGAGAGCACATAGCCGCCGGTGGTGGCCACCAACAGCTGAACCACCCACGACCCCATAGCCAGCCAGACCGTGTTGGCGAAATACCGGCTGATCTCGGCCTGATTCCAAGCGGTGGAGAGATTCTCCCAGTCCAAGCCGCTCGGCCAGAACGCCATCGGGCTGCGCAGCGTGTCCTGCGTCGTACTGATGGCCGCCTTGGCCAGCCACAACATCGGCCCGAGACTGGCCACCACCAGCATGAACAGCACGGCCGTCTGCGCGATCCGCACGATCCAGCGGACCCGGCCGCGGCGGCGGTCGAAGACGGACAGGATGCCCCGGTCAGCGGGGTCGGACCGACGTGACCGGGGCTTCGCGGCCGGCGGGGCGGGCAATGGAGCTTCCGCCGGCCGCGAAGTAGTGGACCGCTCCGGGACGTGTACGGGGTTGCTCATGAGGTGCTCCAGGATCGGGTGGCGCGGAAGTACAGCGCGGACATAACCGCCAGGAACAGCGCGAGCAACAGCGACAACGCCGTCGCCGCCCCGTAGTCGCCGAATCGGAACGCATAGTTGTAGATCTGCAGAAGGATGGTGGTGGTGGCGTTGTTCGGGCCACCACCGGTCATCAGGAACGGTTCGGTGAACACCTGGAAGGTAGCGATCACCTGAAGGATCAGCGTGATCAACAGGATGTTGCGCAGTTGCGGCAGCGTCACGTGCCACACCTTGCGCCACACTCCCGCACCATCCACCTCGGCGGCGTCGTACAACTCGGTCCGCACCGACGTGAGTGCCGCCAGATAGATGATGACCGTGGCGCCGGCGTTCGCCCAGGTGGCCTGGAGGACCAGCGACGGCATCGCCATCGACGCGTCCTGGATCCACGGAAACGGGCCCAGGCCGAACCATCCGAGGACCGTGTTGAACACCCCGGTGGAGCTGGCATCGTAGAAGAACCGCCACAGCAGTACCGCAACCACCGGCGGGACCACCACCGGCAAATACGCCAGCACACTCATCAACCCGGTGAAGCGACGGAACTCCCGCATCAGTACGGCTAGCGCCAGCGGAACCGGGTAGCCGAAGATCAGCGCCAAGACGGTGAAGTACACCGTGTTGCGGATCGACGTCCAGAACAGCGGGTCGCTCAGCACCTTGGTGAAGTTGTCCAGACCGATCCAGGCGGGGGCGTCGACCAGGTTGGTCTCCTGGAAACTCATGACCACCGCTCGCCCGATCGGGAACCAGGCGAAATATCCGAACGCCAGCAGCAGCGGTATGAGCAGGACCAGCGTGCTCAGGCCGCCGCCGCGGACCCAGCGCACCGTCGCGTTCACCAGGAACCCTCCCTCTCAGGTGGCCGGGACTGTCAGTTGCTCTCGACCAGCGCGGTGACGTTGGCGTCGGCGTTGGCCAGCAGTTGCGCTATGTCGGCGTTCTTGTCGGTCAGCACGGCCTGGACGACAGCGTCGAGTTCGGCGTAGAGCTCCTGGCCACGCACCGGCGGTTCAGGCACGAGCGGCTGGTCGAGGATGTTGTCCTTGAAGAACCGCATCTGTTCCAGCGGCACGTTGACGTAGTCGGCCACCCACGCGTCGGAGCGGGCCAACTGGTCGGCGTCGAAGACCGGCAGTGCGGGTGTCCCGACGGGTGCGCCGCTGTCGGCGAGGGTCTGCGCGTCGGCGACGGCGGCGTCCTCGTCGGTCAGTTTGGCCATGTAGTAGAAGTCGATCCACGCCACCGCGGCAGCCCGCTCGGCCGCGCTAGCATCCGGACGGACACCAACGATGGTCCCGCCCCCGAGCACTCCGGCGTCGGCGCCGTTGAGCGGCAACACGGTGAGACCGTAGCTGTCGGGGTCGATGTTGTTCTCGGTGACCAGGCTGTTGTAGACGTCGGAGCCACCCATGTACATGCCGATCTGGCCGGCGGCGAACGCCTGGTTGATGGTGCCCCAGTCGAACAAGATGTTGTCACCCATCGACTGGTCGTCCCAACGCATCGTCTTCAGCATCTCCAGCCCACGGGCCGTGGCGGGGTTGTCGACGGTGACCGTGACGTCGTCACCGGCGCCCTCCTGCATCCGCCCGCCCAGGGAATACGTCAACGTGGTGAGCATCCAGCCGCCGGTGTTGTTCTGCGTCATCTGCGCGTAGCCGGCCTGCCCGGTCTCCTCGGCGATGGTCCGGGCGTACTCACGTACCTCGTCCCACGTCGTCGGAGGCTGGTCGGGATCCAGCCCGGCCTCGGCGAACAGTTCCCGGTTGTAGTGCAGACCGATCCCGTAGGCGGCGATCGGCACGCCGAAGATGGAACCAGTGTCGTCCTGTGCCACCTCGAGCACACTCGGGTTGACGTCGTCGGCATAGGGAAGTTGCCGGACCTCGTCGGTGATGTCGGCGACCTGACCGCGGGCGATCAGGCTCCCGCCGTCGGTGAACGGGAACTGGAACGTGGTCGGCAGGGTCCCGCCGGCGAGCTGCGCGGCGAAGGTGGTGACATCCCACTCGTACTCGCTCGGTTCGATGGTGATGTGTGGGTAGGCGGTTTCGAACTCGTCGACGCGGGCGAGGAAGGCCTGCCGGTCGCCCTCTTCGGTGGCTGGTGGCAGGTTGCTGACGCTGATGGTGACCTCGTCGTCGACGTTGGACTCGTCGGTAGCGCCGGCGTCGTCGTCGGTTTTGGTGTCGTCGGCGGAGTCGTCGCCACCGCAGGCCGCCAGGCCCAGGGTCACAACCAGGGCGGCGACGCCCATCCGGATACGGGTACTCGTCATCGTGCGGGCTCCGTTCGGTTCGGAGAGGGCGGGAAGCGTAGCCAGGCCGCGGTGTCGGGCGGGAGCTGGCCGTCGGGGAGCGGGCCGCTGGAGACCAGCACCCGCCCGTGTGGTGGTAGCGGGGTAGGTGTGGCCGACAGGTTGACCACACAGCACACGTCGCCTCGGGTGAACGCGAGGACGTCGGGGGCGCTGTCCAGCCAGCTCATCGGGCCGTCGCCCAGAGCGGGTTCGGCGCGGCGGATCCGCAGGGCGGTCCGGTAGAGGGAGAGGAACGACGCAGGGTCACCCGCCTGCTCTTCGACGGTGCGGTGGGCCCAGTTCGGGGGTTGGGGTAACCACGGCTCGGCCGCGGCCTCGGGTGGGCTAAAGCCGTACGACGGGGCCTGGCCGGACCAGGGCAGCGGCACTCGGGCGCCGTCCCGGCCGGGATCGACACCCCCGGACTGGGTGTACATCGGGTCCTGGATGTGCTCGAGTGGGATGTCTTCCACCTCTGGCAGCCCCAACTCTTCGCCTTGGTAGATGTACGCCGAACCAGGTAGCGCGAGAGCCAGCAGGGCGGCGGCGCGGGCGCGGCGCGCCCCGAGCCGCAGGTCCGTCGGGACACCGCGGCGCCGGGTCTCGAACGAGAACGACGTGTCGGCACGGCCGTACCGGGTGACTGGGCGGGTGACGTCGTGATTCGACAACACCCAGGTGGGTGGGGCGTCGACCGCGCGGTGGGTGTGGATCGTCGTGTCGATGCGGTCGCGCAGCCGGGTGGCGTCCCACGGGCAGGTGAGGAAGTCGAAGTTGAAGGCGGCATGGAGTTCACCCGGCCGCAGGTACCGCACTGTGCGGTGCATGTCCGGTAGCCAGATCTCGGCCACCAGTGCCCGTGGTTGGGGGTAGCTGTCGGCGATGTCCCGCCAGCGGCGGTAGATGCCGTGGAGTTCCTCGCGGTCGACGTGGGGATGATCGCCGGGAGCGAGGTTGGGGCCGACGTCGGGTAGTTCCGGGGCTTTCACCAGCAGCGCCGCGGAGTCGATGCGGATGCCGGCGACACCTCGGTCGAACCAGAACCGGATGACGTCCTCATGTTCGGCGGCGACGTCGGGGTGGTTCCAGTTGAGGTCGGGTTGTTCCGGGGCGAACAGATGAAGATACCAGTCGCCGGGGGTGCCGTCCGGGTTCTTCGTTCTGGACCACGCGGGCCCGCCGAAGTTGGAGGTCCAGTTGTTCGGGGGTTCGTCGCCCTGGGGACCGCGGCCGGGCCGGAACCAGAAGCGCTCGCGCTCCGGGCTGCCCGGCTCGGCCGCGACCGCGGCCGCGAACCAAGGGTGCTGATCGGAGACGTGGTTGGGGATGATGTCCACGATGGTGCGTAACCCGTGTTCGTGGGCTTCGCTGATCAGCTGCTCGGCCTCGGCCAGGGTGCCGTGGGTGGGGTCGATGGCGCGGTAGTCGGCGACGTCGTACCCGCCGTCGGCCATCGGCGACACGTACCACGGCGTGAACCACAGGGCATCCACTCCGAGATCGCGTAGGTACGGCAACCGGGTCCGGACGCCGGCGAGATCTCCGACGCCGTCGCCGTTCGCGTCGGCGAAGCTGCGGACGTACACCTGGTAGATAACCGCATCACGCCACCAGTGGGTGCGCTCGGTTGATGGTTGCCGGTGGCTCATGCCGCGTTACGTTAATGTTTCGACAAGACAACCGCAAGAGTTGAACAGAAGATTGCAGGAAATAGATTTTCTCAGGATCGCGGGGGTGGTGCGGTGGAGCCCCGGGCGACGAGCTCGGGCTCGAAGAGCAACTCGTCGGACTCCACGGCGCTGCCACCGATCAGGCCGACGAGCAGCTCGACCGCGGCTTTGCCCATTGCCTCGATGGGTTGCCGCACCGTGGTCAGGGGCGGTTCGGTGCAGTTCATGAGGGCGGAGTCGTCATACCCGACGACGGACAGATCTCGGGGCACGCTGAGACCTGCCCGGCGAGCCGCCCGGATCGCGCCGAGCGCCATAGGGTCGCTGGCGCAGACCACGGCGGTCGCGCCGTGGCGCAGCAGGCGGGTGGTCGCCGCGTGTCCGCCCTCCAGTGAGTGCATCGCGTGCTCCACGAGCTCGGCCGGTGTGTCGACCCCGGCCCTGGTGAGCGTGGTGCGGGCGGCGTCGAGCTTACGCTGGGAAGGTACGTGGTCGGCCGGGCCGAGGACGAATCCGATTCTGGTGTGGCCCAGTGAGATCAGGTGGTTCACCGCCTGTTCGGCGGCCACGGCATCGTCACACGACACCCGCGGAAAGGGCAGCTCAGCGCCGGCGTTGACGGTGACGGTGGGCAGCTTGCGCTCGTCGAGCTGGCCGTAGTGATCGTGGGTTCCGTCGAGTCCGCTGTAGAGGCCGCCGGCGAACAGCACACCCGAGACACGTTGCTGGAACAGCAGCTCGATGTAGTCCGCTTCGGTTACCCCCCCGACGGTCTGGGTGCACAGCACCGGAGTGAGGCCCTGCTGGGCCAGGAGTCCGCCAACCACATCGGCGAACGCGGGAAAGATGGGGTTCTGCAACTCGGGCAGGATCAGCCCGACCAGCCGTGCGCGATCGCCGCGCAGCTTGGTAGGTCTCTCGTATCCGAGCACGTCCAACGCGGTCAGCACCGCCTCGCGGGTGCTCTCGGACACGCCTGGTCGCCCGTTGAGGACTCTGCTGACGGTCGCCTCACTGACGCCGACCTTCGCTGCTACTTCCGTTAGTCGTCCAGCCATGCCCGCAAGCGTACCGCAAGTGTGCGCAAGAATCTTGCGGTCCTTGGTATCGAATGGCTCGTGGTCGCGGGGTGATTGTGCGAGATGACGAGAATCGGAGGCCCCGTCACCGTTGACGGATGTGATGACCGCGCAGTAATCTCTGGCTAGATTCACGCAAGAGTCGTGCATATCTACTCAAGATGTGTGCGGAGTCGTGGTCATCTGGCGGGCACACACGACGTGACGTTCCTGTTCCCCACGGAAAGGACACCGCGATGTCGCCGTCCAGACCATCCGTCCATCACCATCGCCGGTTGCGGGGTGCGGTCGCCAGCCTGGCCGCCGTCGTTCTCGCCGTGGCCGGCCTCGCCACCGCACCCGGCGGTGCGGCCACCGAAGCCGAGCCGGCGACGGCCCGGCAGAACCTCGCGGCCGGACAACCGACCACGGCCAGTAGCCACACCGATGTCTACGTCGCGAGTAACGCCACCGACGGCGACCAGTCGACCTATTGGGAGAGCGCCAACCACACGTTCCCCCAGTGGCTCCAGGTCGACCTCGGCGCTGCCGTCACCATCGACGAACTCGCCCTGAAGCTGCCGACGGTGAACTGGGCGGAACGCACCCAGACCATCACCGTCGAGACGAGCACCGACGGCTCGGAATACACCACCTTCCTGCCTATTACCGACGTCGTCTTCGACCCGGCCGAGGCCAACACGGCCCGGCTGTCCGCCGACCCCACCCCGGCCAGATACGTGCGGCTCACGTTCACGGCGAACACCGGCTGGCCGGCGGCACAACTGGCCGAACTCGAGGTCTACCGGCCCAGCGACGGCGACACCGAGCCGCCCACGCCACCGGGTGAGCTGAGCTTCACCGAGTCCGAACCCGGCCAGGTAGAGCTCAGCTGGGGTGCGTCGATGGACAACGTGGGGGTGGTCGCGTACGACATCTACGCCAACGGCGCGCTGCTCACCAGCGTCGACGGCGACGTACTGAGCTACGTCGACACCCGCTCACCGGCCGACACCGTCACCTACACGGTGCGGGCCCGCGATGCCGCCGGGAACACGTCCGCTCCGAGCAACGCCGTCACCCGGACCGGCACCGGCGGTAGCAGCACCGACCTGGCCGCCGGCAAACCGATCCAGGCGTCGTCGTCCGTCCATGTCTTCGAGGCCACGAACGCCAACGACGGTGACGTCACCACCTACTGGGAGGGCGCACCAGGGGCGTATCCGAGCACGCTCACCGTCGCCCTCGGCGCGGACGCCGTGGTGGACGAGGTGGTCGTCCGGCTCAACCCCGACCCGATCTGGGCAGCGCGGACCCAGACCCTGGAGGTGCTGGGCCGTAGCCAGGACGGCGGCGAGTTCTCCACCCTGGTGTCACAGGCGTCCTACGACTTCGACCCAGCGACCGGCAACACCGTCACCATCCCGGTCGGAGCGACCGTCGCCGACCTACGCCTTCAGTTCACCGCCAACACCGGTGCACCAAACGGTCAGGTCGCCGAACTGTTGGTCATGGGTACGCCGGCGCCCAACCCCGACCTGGTGATCACCGGCATGTCGTGGGAGCCGGGCGCGCCGGACGAGGTGGCCGAAATCGAGCTGTCGGCCATCGTCGAGAACGTCGGCGACCGCCCAGCCGGGGCCACCACCGTCGATTTCCTCGTTGCGGACCAGGTGAGCGCGGACGCTGACCTGGAGCCGCTGGCGGCCGGCGACCAGGCAACCGTGACCGCGACGCTCGAGCCGCTGGCGGCGGGGTCCTATACCGTCGGTGCCGAGGTGGATCCGGACGGGCTGATCGTCGAACGCGACGACACGAACAACACCTATCACCATGACGACCCGATCGTGGTAACCGCCATCGAATCGTCGGACCTGGTACCCGAGGTGTCGTGGACACCGGCCGGGCCCGGGGTGGGTGACGAGGCCGAGTTCCAGGTCACCATCACCAACCAGGGCAACATCGACACCGCGGCGGGTCCACATGACGTCACGCTGACCGTCAGCGACGGCGCCGGCGCCGAGGTGCACACCCTGACCGGAGCCCACGATGGTGTCATCGGCGCTGGGGATGCGGCGACGCTCGCCCTGGGAAGCTGGACGGTTGCCGAAGGGCGATACCAGGTGACCGTCGAGGTGGCACCGGACGCCAACGAACACCCGGTGAAACAGGGCAACAACACCGTGCGGGTGCCGCTGATGGCCGGGCGCGGTGCCACGCTCCCGTTCGACATCTACGAGGCCGAAGACGGCACCGTGGGTGGGGGAGCGCAGGTGGTGGGCCCCAACCGAAGTGTTGGTGACCCCGCGGGTGAGGCGTCCGGCCGGCAGGCAGTCACCTTGAACACCACCGGCGCCTACGTAGAGTTCGCCAGCCAGGCCGACACGAACACCCTCGTCGTGCGGGCCTCGATCCCGGACGCACCGGGCGGCGGCGGGATCACCGACACTCTGAACATCTACGTGGACGGCGACCTCCTGGCACCCATCACCCTGACGTCGCGGTACTCCTGGTTGTACGGCAACGAGGCCAATCCGGGAACATCGCCGGGCCTCGGCGACCCGCGCCACATCTACGACGAAGCGAACATCCTGTTCGACGAGGTGATCCCGGCGGGCAGCACCATCCGGTTGCAGAAGGACCCGGAGAACACCACCACCTACGCCGTCGACTTCATCAGCCTGGAACACGCCGAGCCGGTGCCCAACCCGGACCCGGCCCGATACGTCGAACCCGCCGGCTTCGGCCATGCCGACGTCCAAGCGGCGTTGGACCAGGTACGGATGGACTCCTCGGGTGACCTGCTCGGTGTCTACCTGCCGCCCGGCGACTACCAGACCGCACAGAAGTTCCAGGTGTACGGCCGGTCGATCGAAATCCTGGGCGCCGGACCGTGGTTCACCCGGTTCTACGCACCACAGACCCAGGCGAACACCGACGTCGGGTTCCAAGCGGACTCGTCGATGAATGGTTCGACGTTCCGCGGGTTCGCGTACTTCGGCAACTACACGTCCCGGATCGACGGACCAGGCAAGGTGTTCGACTTCCAGAACGTCGCCGACATCACCATCGACGACGTCTGGGTCGAACACTTCGTGTGTATGTACTGGGGCGCCAACACCGACAACATGACCATCACCAACTCCCGGATGCGCAATCTGTGGGCCGACGGGATGAACATGACCAATGGCAGCGCCAACAACCTGGTCAGCAACGTCGAGGCGCGGGGGACCGGCGACGATAGCTTCGCGTTGTTCGCCGCAACCGACCTGGGTGGCGGCGAACAGACCGGCAACGTCTACGAGAACCTGACGTCGCTGGTTACCTGGCGGGCCGCTGGCCTGGCCGTCTATGGCGGCTACGACAACGTGTTCCGCGACATCTACATCGCCGACACCCTGGTCTATTCGGGTGTCACTATCAGCTCGCTGGACTTCGGCTACCCGTTCGACGGCTTCGGCGCGAGTCCACCCACCCGGTTCGAGAACATCACCATCGAACGCGCCGGGGGCCATTTCTGGGGCGGGCAGACCTTCCCGGGAATCTGGCTGTTCTCCGCGTCGAAGGAGTTCCAGGGCATCCGGATCAGTGATGTCGACATCATCGACCCCACCTACATCGGCATCATGTTCCAGACGAACTACGTCGGTGGCCAGCCGCAGAATCCGGTGACCGACACCGTGCTGACCAACGTCAGCATCACCGGAGCGCAACGCAGCGGCGACGAATACGACCACAAGTCCGGCATCGGCATCTGGGTCAACGAGATGCCCGAGGCCGGTCAAGGCCCGGCGGTGGGCTCAGCGACCTTCTCCAATCTGACGCTGAGCGGCAACGCCGAGGACGTCCGGAATTCGACCGACACGTTCACCTTGGTCTTCGACGACTAGGTTTGTCGTTTAACCTCCGGTGTTGAGAATCACCGCAGGGGTTGATCTTGTTCGGCGTGTCGCCCGGGTCAATGGAGCGGCCATCGCCTGATGATCTTCAAGTTCTTATCAGAGAACGACGGAGACCAGAGGCGATGGCCGCGCTCAACGCGTTCGGCATCACCTTCGACGGTGACTAGTGGATGACGTCGTCCAAGGTGTCGGCGCCGAGGACACGGGCGGTCCAGGTTTCGAGTTGGTTGGTGGTCGCAGTGTGGAGGAGGTTGAGTGTGGCCTGGGGGAGTGGGCCGAACTTCAGCGTCAGTAGCTGCACGAGCGCCTCGGTGCGCCCTTCGGTGCGCCCTTCGGTGCGGCCTTCGGCACGGAGTACTTCTGCTGTGGTCATGTATGCCTCCTCTGCTTCTGGTCCGAGTGTGGCGAACAGGTCGTGTAGCTCGTCGGCGAGGCGAGGGTTGCCAGCGGCGATCTTGAGCAGCAGCAGGGTGATGCGTGCTGGTGAGGTTAGGGGGCGGGCCCGTAGGGCTTGTTCGTCGACGCGGGCGAGGTCATCGAGGAGGAACCGGAACCGGGGCAGATACACCTGCGCAGCTTCGGAGGTGTCGCGGTCGAGGTCGAGGAGGTCGACGATGTCGGTGGGGCAGGTCCATGGCCGGCGGTTGTGATGCACAACGACGGGGAGGACCGCGGGGAGCGTCATGACCGTCCAGCGGCGCGGTGAAGAGCAGGTCGGAGTGCCGCCAGCGCAAGGTGGGATCGACGAAGCTCCCTGAAACTGGGGCCAGCCGATCCAGATCGAGCCGGTCTACCAGAGCGACCGGTAACACGGCGCGCAACTGTGAGGCCGCGTTCGGTGCGCGCGCTCAGAAGGCGGTGCCGTCCGGTACCCAGCGTGTCACCGACACCTCGCCGCCGTCGACGATGTCGAGTGTGGACTGTGTCCACCGGTGGATCGCGTACTCGGCGGCAACCTCGACCGGTAAGGCGTAGGAGGTCAGCGGTAGCTCGGTCGGTACCGATCCGGGCCGGGCGGCGAGAATGATCTCCGCGGTGAGGCCGTCCCAGTTCCCCGCCGTGGGCATCGCCCGCCAGCTCACGGCGGCCAGCGCTCGGGCTCCGGCGGGAATGACCACCCGCTCGGTGTCGGGCTTCTCTTGCATCGTCACCCCGCCGAGGTTCACGGTGACGTCGAGTGCCCGCTCGTCGCGGGTGTGGAAGCCGACCTCCGGGTAGCCGTCGATGACACACGGCTCCGAACCGACGTTGGTGGCGCTGACGAACAACCATCGGCGGCCGGTGGCGGCATCGGAGTCGAGGACGGCCAGGTCGAGGTCGTCGTCGGCGCAGTCGACGGCGTGCGGATCATCGGGCCAGGGCAACGGCACCTCGACCGGTGTGGGCCGGGGGCTGAGCGACGCTACGTCGATGACGTCGGCGCCGTCGGCGGTCCGGATCTCGGGTACGGCGACGTCGTGGGCGAGGGCGACGTCGGCCACCTTCACCAGGTCGGATCCGTCACGGACGGTGACCTCGCCGCGCTCGCCGTCGAACATCGCACCGACGACACCGGGGGTCGAGGCCATCAGGTAGGCATCGGTCACCGGATCGATGCCGTCGGGTAGCGGATGTGCCAGTGCGGACACCTCCACGGCGGTCCAGTTCAGCCAGATCTCGATCGGCTCGGCCTCGGGCCATCCGGTGTTGACGATGCCCTGCGACACTTCCCGCGACCAGCTGACGCCGTACTCGAGGTGGGCCATCAGGTCGAGCCGGGGCACCTGCCGGCCGCCCTGGTTGATCTCGGAGATCGCGACGTCGGCAACAGCGGGCAGTTCGCGCAGTTCGGCGGCGACGTCGTCGATCGTGACCCCTGGCTCCGCGCTGCCGGCTGGGTGGTCCGGTACGACGGCGTTGGCGGCACTCGTCGACTCGCCGTCGCCGCACGCGGCCACCGCGAACAGGAGGACGGCGGCGAATGGGAGGACTGAGCTGCGACGGGGACGAATCAAGCGTTGGTGCACGTACCGGACTTTACCCCCACCGGATCAGCCGACCGTTGCGCGACACTAGTGACTCACTAGCCGCTGAGGGTCCGCATCTTCTCCAGGGTCCCGGTGTGGGGTTCGGGCAGGTACACCACGATGTGCAGATCCGGGAGGTCGGCGGGGGAGAGGCGGTGGTGCTCGAAGACGAGCTCACCGACGTCCGGATGGACGAACCGCCGCTCCCGGGAGGCGAAACGTTCGATCTCGTGATGCTCCCAGGCCCGGGCGAACTCCGCACTGTGGGACAACAACCGAGTAAGGAGCGTGGCGTGGCCGGGCTGGCCGAGCAGCGCACCGGCCTCGGCCCGATACTCCGCGAGGAAATGCCGGCTGGTGCTCTCCCAGTCCGGGAGCATCCGCCGCACCGCCGGATCGGTGAAGATCAGCCATAGGAGGTTGCGGTTCTCCGGTTCGACCGTGGCGACGGTCGGATAGAGAGCCTCATAGGCGTCGTTCCAGCCGGCGATCGACCACTCGGGTGTGACGACGAACGCGGGTGCGTGCCCCTGGGCATCGAGTAGCCGTTGGATATGCGCCGGAAGCGCCGCCGGGGCGGAGTCGTCGGCCTGGTCCGGGGTGTAACCGGCGAGGGCGAGGACGTACTCGTGCTCGGCCGGGCTCAGCCGCATCGTGCGGGTAATGGCCTGGAGGACCTGGCGGGACGGATTGATGTCGCGCCCCTGCTCCAGCCAGGTGTACCAAGTGACGCTGAGGCCCGACCGGTAGGCGATCTCCTCCCGCCGCAAGCCGTGTGTGCGGCTTCGGCCAACGGGTGGGAGGTCGAAGTCGGCCCGCACCAGCTGGGCGCGGCGTTTGCGCAGCAACCCGCCGAGTTCCTGCCTGCGCTGCGCCTCCTGGCTCATCGGCCGAATTGTAGAACGGTCCCTGGTGCTCCCACTACTAGAATCAGCGCTGTCTTCCACACCAGCCGCCGGGGTGCGGGAATGGTGGGTATGCCTGCTCTTCGTTCTAGAACGGTCACCCATGGGCGCAACATGGCCGGTGCTCGAGCCCTGCTACGGGCCGCGGGCGTCGACGGCGCGGACTTCGGCAAGCCGATCGTGGCGGTGGCCAACAGCTTCGCCGAGTTCGTCCCGGGCCACACTCACCTACAGCCGGTGGGCCGGATCGTCGGTGAGGCTATCGCCGCGGCCGGCGGAGTGCCCCGTGAGTTCAACACGATCGCCGTCGACGACGGGATCGCCATGGGGCACGGCGGCATGCTCTATTCGCTGCCGTCGCGGGACCTGATCGCCGACTCCATCGAGTACATGGTGAACGCTCACTGCGCGGACGCCCTAGTGTGTATCTCCAACTGCGACAAGATCACCCCCGGCATGCTGATGGCGGCCTTGCGGCTCAACATTCCCACGGTGTTCGTCTCTGGTGGGCCGATGGAAGGTGGCCGGGCGACCCTGGTCGATGGCACGGTGCGCACCGGGCTGAACTTGGTCACCGTGGTGGCGGACTCGGTGGCCGGTGACGTCTCCGACGACGACCTGGCCCGGATGGAGGCGCAGGCGTGCCCGACATGTGGGTCGTGTTCGGGGATGTTCACGGCGAACTCGATGAATTGCCTGACCGAGGCGCTCGGGCTCGCCCTGCCTGGCAACGGGACCGTGCTCGCTACCCACACGGCCCGGCGTGACCTGTATGAGCAAGCCGGCCGGACCGTCGTCGAGCTGGCTCGTCGATACTACGATCACGACGACGACCGTGCCCTTCCACGCACCATCGCCTCGTGGCCCGCCTTTCACAACGCGATGGCACTCGACATCGCCATGGGTGGCTCCACCAACACGGTTCTCCATCTGCTTGCTGCCGCCCACGAGGCCGGGCTGGCGTTCAGCCTCGACGACGTCGACGCGTTGTCCCGGCAGGTTCCGTGCCTGTGCAAGGTGGCGCCCAACGGCGACTACCTGATCGAGGACGTGCACCGCGCAGGTGGGATTCCGGCCCTGCTGGGGGAGTTGCACCGGGCCGGACTGCTGAACCCGGAGGTGTGGAGTGTGCATGCGACGTCGTTGGAGTCGTGGCTGGCCCGGTGGGACATCCGGGCCGCGAATGTGGATCCCGCCGCGGTCGAGTTGTTCCATGCCGCCCCCGGCGGGGAACGTTCGGCGCGGGCGTTCTCGCAGTCACGCCGGTGGGCGGAGCTTGACCTCGACGCGCAGGGTGGCTGCATACGCGACGTCGCGCACGCCTATACGAGTGACGGCGGCCTGGCCGTGCTTCGCGGCAATCTCGCCCCGGACGGGTGTGTCGTCAAAACCGCGGGGGTCGACCCGTCGATCTCCACGTTCACCGGGCCGGCTGTGGTGGTGGAGTCGCAGGAGGCGGCCGTCGAGGCGATCCTGGGCGGCCGGGTGCGGGCCGGCGATGTCGTCGTCGTCCGCTACGAAGGGCCGCGCGGTGGACCCGGCATGCAAGAGATGTTGTATCCGACGGCTTACCTCAAGGGACGTGGTCTCGGCGCTCGGTGTGCGCTGATCACCGATGGGAGGTTCTCTGGCGGGACGTCGGGTTTGTCGGTGGGTCACGTCTCACCGGAAGCGGCGGCCGGCGGGGCCATCGCGCTGGTGTGCGACGGAGATCACATCACCATCGACATCCCGGCCCGGCAGGTCACTGTGCACGTGTCCGACGAGACGTTGCGCGACCGGCGGGCGGTGATCGAGGCGGAGGGTGGCTACCACCCAGCCGAGCGGCCCCGAGTGGTGTCGTCGGCGCTGCTGGCCTACGCCGCCATGGTCACGTCGGCCGACCGCGGCGCGGTCCGTGACGTCGGCGTTCCGCGGCATCGGTAGCCGCCGGAGAACGTCGGAAACTGGCCAGGTGGGGCAGAGCGGTAAATACCTGGCCATACCGTAGGCTGATCACCTACGGTGATGTCGTCATGAATGTCTTCGCGGTCACACGAAGGTGCGCTTCCATCAACGAATGCGCGGCGGGAGGTGTTGCGCTCAAACGTTGAGGAGGTGCTGGTCATGAGCGTCGATCACGAACTAACCGATGATGTGGAGCACACACTTGCCGGGGTCCACCGGCGGATGCCCACCGACGTGCGCGACACCCTGACCTGGCTCGCCCACTTGCTGGATGCGGCGATGCCGTTGCGCGTTGCCGAAGACGAGGACGAGTTCGCTCAGCGCTATCTCGGTACCGGCGCCGCCGCACTGGTGGCCACCCGCGAGGAACTCGGGCCGGTCGCCGCGCAACTCGTCGCCCGGGTGTTCGGCGCCGACTTTCGTCAGCACCCGCCGGTGGAGACCGCCGGGTCCACCAGCGACGAAAGCCCCACCTGGGACCGGCTGCAGCTCGATGATGAGATCGAGACGGTGCCAAGTGCGATGGTGGCGGCGTTCGAGCCCGGGACGCTGGCCGATGTTCCCCTGGTCGTCTACGTCAGCACCAGGTGGGCTCAGAAAGAGTTCGTCATCTACTCCCGGGCCGAGGATGCCGAAGCCGCGGAACGTTACCTGCAGCAGGTGGTGGCGCGCGCCCGTGGTCCGGAGAATTACCTGCGAGGCCGCTGTCTCCACGTGACGGTCGACCACGGCCTCAAAGTGCGGCAGGTGCCGGTGCCGGAGGCCAGCCGCGGCGACGTCATCGTGCCCGCGGCGGTATGGGCGGAGATCGACCTCAACGTGGCCGCCCTGTTCCGCCGGCGGGCCTTGTTGACCAGCCTGAACCTGGGCACCAACCGCGGCGTTCTCTTGTATGGTCCGCCCGGCACGGGCAAGTCCGCCTTGTGCCGGGTGCTCGCCGCCGAATTGGCGGGGGAGGTGACCGTCGTGTTCTGTTCGGCCCCGGTGATCGCCAACCAGCTGGACACGGTCTACGACGAGCTCACCCGGCTGTCGCCGGCGCTGGTGATCATGGAGGATCTCGACCTCGTGGTCGGCAAACGCCAGCACGGCAACGACGCCGGCCTGCACAGCTTCCTGACCGCCCTCGACGGTGCCATGAGCAGCCATGAGGACGTCGTCACTGTCGCCACCACCAATGACGTCGGTATGCTCGACGACGCGGCGGTGCGGGCCGCCCGGTTCGACCGCGCCATCGAACTGGCCCTTCCGGATGCTCAGCACCGGGGTCGGATCCTGCAGCGTTACCTCGGTCCGCTGGGCGAACGCGTCGACAGCCAGGTGGTGGCCAACGCCACGGAAGGCGCTTCGGGAGCCGACCTGCGGGAGCTGGTGCGGCGGGCGGTGTTGTCCGACGGTGAAACGCTGACGACGTCCACCCTGATGTCGCTGGTGCGCTCCGGTGCTTGGGCCCCGGCCGACGTCGGCCTCTACCTCTGACCGCGGCCGGGTCAGCCAACCGTCGCGGCGACCTGATCCTGGATGGCGCTGCCAACAGCGGAGAGCCACGTGGCGGCGTGCCGCTCGGCGGGTAGTGCCAGGCAGTACAGCTCGACGAGCCCCCGGCTGAAGCCACCGTTGGTGCCGTAGACCATACCGCGCAGAGTGTGCCCGGCCGCCAGCTCCCGATAGCCCGTATGGGTGCGGCGTTCCTGCCAGGCCTCATCCGAGCGCGCCTCGAGCCATCCCTGCAAGGTCGGGGAGGCCGGGTTGCCGCGGGCGGCATAGTCGAGTACGTCCTGCCACCCGTGCAACCCCTGTGGCCGGGGCCGCATCAGCTGGTACGCCGCCCGGAACACCGCCCGGTGCACCTGATGGCGTTGCTCCGGGGGCGCACCGCGCAGCCACTCATAGTCGCGGGCGGCGCGCCCGAACACGGCGAACGGAGATGGATCGGTGAACCTGATGCGTTGCCCGATCTCGCAGAAGCGGTAGACGAACGGCGAGATCCCGTCGAGGTAGGAATCGTTGGAGGTGCCGTGCCCGTAGCCGAGGGCTAGCGCCTGGTGATAGTGGATCGCGTCCGGGCCCACCATCTTGTCGCGGCTCACCCCGAGCTCCACCGGCCGGGTCGGAGCCGACGAGCGGTGAAAACCCAACGACGGTTCCCAACACCAGGGATCACGCTGGTAGATCAGCGCGAACGCGGCGCTATGACCGGCCTGTCCGGCGAACGGCTGACAACGATGGCCACCGAGACCGCGGATGGTGGTGTTCACCTCTCGACTCTACGGCGTGGACAGCACCCCCTGCCGCTCACCGCGCCCCTCAAGGCTGGACTGCACCAGTACTACTGGCCGTTCAGCAGTTGCTCGAAGGGGACGTCGACGGTGAGCGGATCTCTGGACGCACGCGGCAGAGCGCGCCCGGTCACGAGCGTGGCGAGCTCGTCGGCGGCGCGGTGAACACGTTGCTGAAGCCCGCCCTCCTGCTCGCGGCCGGGCCCCCAGTCGGTGGACGCGGCGTACACCCCGGTCGGAACGGTGAGGGCGCGCAGGTAGGCGAACATCGGGCGTAGGTGATGGTCGAGCACCAGCGAGTGACGTTCGGTCCCGCCGGTGGCGCCGAGGAGAACGGGCAGGCCGGCCAGGTCGTCTCGGCCTAGGCCGTCGAAGAACGACTTGAACAGCCCGCTATAGGAGGCCGTGAACACCGGGGTGACCGCGATCAGCGCGTCGGCTCGCGCCAGCGACCCGACCGCGGTGCTCAAGGCGGGGCTGGGCACCTGTGTGACCAGGTGTTTCGCGATGTCGACGGCCAGTTCGCGTAGCTCGATGACGGTCACCTCCGACTCGTCGCCGTGCTCTCGCAGTATCTCCTGGGTGGTGCCGGTGAGCCGGTCGGCCAGCAGCCTGGTGGACGACGGTTGGCTCAGCCCGGCCGAGACAACGGCGAGTTGTCGAACGGTCATGGATACGTCTCCTCGGTGATGTGGCCGGTGTCGGGCGCTCAGTGCGTGGCGCTGGTGAGTGCCGCGTCGTCGCGGGCAGCCTTCAACGACGCGTGAGTAGGAGCGGAGGGCACGTGGGCGGGCCGGGCGGCGTCCATCTCCCGTCGCAGCACCGGCACGACCTCGCTGCCGAGGATCTCGATCTGCTCCAGCACGACGGGAAGTGGTAGGCCGGCGTGATCCATGAGGAACAGTTGACGCTGGTAGTCGCCCACGTGTTCGCGCATGGCGGCGTAGCGGTCGATCACCTGCTGCGGGCTGCCGACCGTTAGGGGTGTCTCGGCGCTGAACTCTTCCAGGCTCGGGCCGTGCCCGTAGACCGGCGCGTTGTCGAAATACGGCCGGAACTCGCGCACCGCGTCTTGTGAGTTCGCGCGCATGAACACCTGGCCACCCAGGCCGACGATGGCCTGGTCAGCTTGGCCATGGCCATAGTGTTCGAATCGTTGGCGGTACAACTGGACCATCCGCCTGGTGTGCGACATCGGCCAGAAGATGTTGTTGTGGAAGAAGCCGTCACCGTAGTAGGCGGCCTGTTCGGCGATCTCGGGGCTGCGGATCGAGCCGTGCCACACGAACGGCGGGATGCCGTCCAGCGGCCGCGGGGTGGCGGTGAACCCTTGAAGCGGGGTGCGGAACTTCCCGGACCAGTCGACCACGTCCTCGCGCCACAGGCGGTGCAGCAGCGCGTAGTTCTCCACGGCCAGCGCGATGCCGTTGCGGATGTCCTGGCCGAACCACGGGTAGACCGGCCCGGTGTTGCCCCGGCCCATCATCAGATCGACCCGGCCGTCGGCGAGGTGTTGCAGCATCGCGTAGTCCTCGGCGATCTTCACCGGGTCGTTGGTGGTGATGAGGGTGGTCGAGGTGGACAGCACGAGGTGCTGGGTCCGCGCGGCGATGTAGCCGAGCATGGTGGTCGGCGACGACGGCACGAATGGCGGGTTGTGGTGCTCGCCGGTGGCGAAGACGTCGAGCCCGACCTCTTCGGCCTTGCTGGCGATAGCCACCATAGCCTTGATCCGGTCGTGTTCGGATGCCGTGGTGCCCGTCGTGGGGTCGGTGGTGACATCACCGACGCTGAATATCCCGAACTGCATAGTTTCCCTCCTGATCGCGCAAAGTCCATGACGTTGCATAGACATGAACTCGTGGCGATGCAGGTATATTCCGACGTGGAGGCGGTGCTCGATGGGTCGCGTTCACGATGTATCCCGTCACGTCGATGCAGGGGCATCTCAAGCGGAGGTCAACGGGGAGAACATGAGCAGTGCGGAGACCAGGACGCCGACCCGGCGGTTCAAGGTGCACGTGTGGCGTTCGCTGATGGAGGTCCACGCCGGTGTCCTGGCTGAACTCGAACGGGAACTCACCACCCTCCACGGACTCACTCTCAACGAGTTCGACACCCTCGTCAACATCCCGCGGGACGGCATCCGGCCGGGGGAGTTGGCGCACCGGGTGATCCTGAGCCAGAGCGCCGTCAGCCGCCTCGTGGACCGGCTGGAACGACGTGGCTACGTGGTGCGGGAGGAGGCCGCGGACGATTCGCGCGGGGTGATGGTGCGGGTCACGCCGGAGGGCCGGGCTGTGCTGCACCCGGCGATCCGCACCAACGCCACCGTCGTCGAACGAGCCTTCGCGGACTGGCTGACTCCGGACGAACTCGACGTGCTGGACGGCGCGTTCGCCCGAATCCTGGCGAGGCAGCTGGTCAGCTAGCGGCGGCCACCGCGTCGACCTCAGCGAGGTAGGCGGCACGGAGGTTCTCCGGTAGCCAGGAGACCTCGAAGGAGTTGCGGGCGAGCTGGACCACCTGGTCGCGGCTGAGGGCAGCCTCGTCCGCGAGCTGGCGGAGGTTCTCGTTGACGTAGGCGCCGAAATAGGCGGGGTCGTCGGAGTTGACGCAGATCTTCACCCCGGCATCGAGTAGTCCGACGATCTGATCGGTTTTCATGCTGCCGGTGACCCACCGGTTGGAGACCGGGCACGAGGTGAGTCCGAGGTCGCGCTTCAGGATGGCGGCGACCAGTTCGGGGTGTCCAAACGCGTTGGTGCCGTGATCGATCCGGTCGACCTGGATGTCGTCGAGCACCTGGCGGATGTGCTCGTGGATGTTCTCTTGATCGATGTCGCAGTGCATGGTCAGCAGGTATCCCTCCTGCCGGGCCCGGGCGAAGACCGCGGCGAACTTCGACGGAGGGTTGCCGCGCTCGTCGGAGTCGAGACCGACGCCGAGGATCCAGTGTTTGTACGGCAGGGATTCCATGAGGGTGCTCATGGCGTGTTCGGCGGTGAAATCACGCAGGAAGCACATGATCAGTTCGGCGTGGACACCGAGGTCGCGACCGGCGTCGACGACGGCGCGCCGGAGTCCGCCGATCACCGTGGAGAACGGCACGCCGCGGCTGGTGTGCGCCTGCGGATCGAAGAAGATCTCCACGTGCCGGACGTTGTCGGCCGCCGCCTGACGCAGGTAAGCCATGGTGAGGTCGTAGAAGTCGTCGACGGTGACCAGGACCCGCATCGAGTCGTAATACACGGTGAGGAAGGACGCCAGCGAGTCGAAGGTGTACGACGCCCGGACCTCGTCGACCGTGCGGTGTTCGAGTTCGATGCCGTTGCGTTGTGCCAGGGTGAACTTCAGCTCCGGCTCGAGGGTGCCCTCGATATGCAGGTGCAACTCGGCTTTGGGGAGCCGGGCGATGAGGTCGGCCATGGCGGCGTCGGTCACGTGATCTCCTCGGGTGTGGATGGCATCGTCAACGCTACAGGTTGGGTCCGGCGGGGCCGGCGATGCGTCTTGATACTGTGCAAGCGGTTGCAGATTCTTGGGAGGAAGCCAATGCCGCAGCGCCCGCAGATCTACGTGGCCATCCGTCGCGAGGAGTTCAACCTGCTCTTCGAGCCGTCGGTGGCCGCGGAACTGGCCACCCTCGGCGACGTCGAATTCGGCCCCGACGGCCATCGTGTGCCCGTTCCGGACGACGTCGCCAGCCGCGCCGACATCCTCGTCACGTCGTGGAGCACTCAGCCGTTCCCGCCGCAGACACTCAACGGTGACCGGCTACGCCTAACCGTCCACGCGGCCGGGTCGGTCCGTGGCCTATTCCCACGCGCGGCGATCGAGAACGGCCTCGTTCTGGCACAAGGGGGCGCCGCCGCCATGGCAGAGGCCGTCGCGGAGATGTCGGTGGCGTTGTCCCTAACGATCCTGCGCAACGTGCACACCCATGACCGCGGGATGCAAAACAGCCGAGACTGGGCCGCGGCGGGCAACGGGATACTCGGCGGGTCGGTAGCGGCGCAGCGGATCGGCATCGTGGGCCTGAGCCGGGTGGGTCGGCACTACGCCCGCCTGATGAAGGGGCTCGGCGCCAGCCGGCTAGCGGCCTACGACCCCTATGCGGTGGCGGATCCTGGTGATGACCTGGACATCCAGCTCGTCGACCTCGACGAACTCTTCGCCACCAGCGACGTCGTCTGTATCTGCGCACCGGCCACACCTGAGACCCGCGGCCTGGTCGGGGCCCGGCAGTTGGCTCGGCTGCCCGATGGGGCAGTGTTGATCAACGCCGCCCGCTCGGTGATCGTCGACGAGTCCGCTCTGGTGTCCGAGCTCGTGTCCGGGCGCATCCGCGCCGGCCTCGACGTGTTCGACGACGAGCCGCTGCCCGCGGAGAGCCCGTTGTTCGGCTTGCCGAACGTCGTGCTCACGCCGCACGTAGCAGGTGGCACCGTGCAGGCTCGGGCTGGGCAGGGCCGCACCGTCGTCGAGGAGATCGGCCGGTTCCTCCGAGAAGAACCGTTGCGCCATCAGGTGACCGCCGAGATCTACGACCGGCTGGGCTGAGCACCGATGCGAGACACCGACGTACGTGTCGTCGACGCCGCCGTCACCTTCCGCTGGGTCGAACTGGACCACCCCCTCACGATCAGCGGGCGGGACATCTCCGGGTTCACCGTGGCGGAGGTCGGGGTAGAGGTCGAGTCGCGGCGCGGGCGCAGAGGCCGTGGCCGCGGCAGCACGGTGCTGTCAGTGCCGTGGGCGTGGCCCGGAGCCGACGGTGATCCAGGTGATCGCGACGCGACACTGCGGGCGCTGACCGAGCGGCTGGCCGTCGCCAGCACCGAACATCGGCTGGGTGATCCGATCGAGCTGTGGCTCGATCTGGAAGGCGACCTGGGTGAGGTGCCACGGCTGGCCGGCCTGCTGGCCCTCGGCGCGGTGGACAGCGCGGTACACGACGCCTGGGCGCATGCGGCTGCCCGACCGGCGATGTCCATGTATGACGCCGAGTGCCTCGGGGTCGACCTCGGTGCGATCGCCAGCGACCTATCCGGCCGGTATCCGGGGGACTACCTCACCGGTGACACCCACGATCTGCCGGTCCAACACGTCGTCGGGGTGGACGATCCGTTGACCCCGGCCGAATGCGCCGATGGTCGGCGGTCGCTGCAGACGTGGCTGGCCCTGGAGGGAACGCGGCATCTGAAGGTCAAAGTGGCCGGCCAGGACCCGTCCGACGACGCCCGCCGGGTGGCCGACGTGTTCGAGGTGGCTCAGCGCCGCCACCACCTCGGTGGTCGGGTCCTCATCGCGGTCGACCCGAACGAGGGTTATCGTGACGTGGGCGAGCTCGACCAGTTCCTCGATTCGTTGGCACGGCTCTCGCCACGAGCGGCGGGCGCGCTGCATTACCTCGAACAGCCGGTACCGCGCGACGCCGACCCGGCGCCGGAGCTGATGCGTGGGCTCAGCGAACGTGTTCCCGTCCTTCTCGACGAGGGTTTCACCGACGTGGCGGATCTGGTGCACCTGGCCGAACGGGGCTGGTCCGGCGTCGTCGTCAAAGCAAGCAAGGGGCAGAGCCCGGCGATGCTGGCCTACGGGGTGATGAAGGCCCGCGGACTGTGGGTCACCGTGCAGGACCTGACCACGGTCGACCTGGCGTACGTGCACTCGGCCCGGTTGGTCAGCGGGTTGGACCTGACGTCGCGACACCTGGAGTACAACAGCCGCCAATACGTCCCGGGCGGCAACGTGCGGGTCGCCGGCCGATATCCGGCTCTGGCGACGGTCCGCGACGGCCAGGTCCGTTACCCACTGTCCGATAGTTCGGGGCTCTACCAGCTCGCGGACCCCGTCTGACGGCCATGGCAAGGTGGGTGGATGAACCCGCCCGAACCCGCCGCCGACGTCGTGGGGAGACTGAGGGAGTATTTCCACGCCGGGTATACCCGGCCCGTGCACTGGCGGCGGCAGCAGCTACGGTCGCTGGGCCGGATGCTGACCGAACGGTCACCCGCATTCGAGCGTGCGCTGGCCGCGGACCTCGCCAAATCTCCCACTGAAGCGCAGCTGACCGAGATCAGGGTAGTGGTCGCCGAAGCCAACCACCTCGCCCGCCGGCTCCAGAGGTACCTGCGCCCCCGACGGCACCGGTTACCACCCAGCCTCTGGCCGGCGCGGGGCTGGACGGTCCGCGAGCCACTGGGTGTGGTGTTGGTGATCGCGCCGTGGAACTACCCGGTCCAGCTCGCGCTCACCCCGCTGGCCGGGGCCCTGGCCAGCGGGAACGCCGTGGTCGTGAAGCCGAGTGAGCTCGCCCCGGCCACCAGTCAGGTGCTGGCCGAGTTGCTGCCGCGTTACCTGGATCACGAGGCCGTGGTGGTACTGGAAGGTGGCCCCGATCAGGCCACCAGCCTCCTGGAGCAGCGCTTCGACCACGTGTTCTTCACCGGGAGCGCGTACACCGGGCGGATCGTCGCCGAGGCTGCGGCCAGGCAGCTCACCCCGGTCACCTTGGAGCTGGGCGGGAAATCACCGGTGTGGGTGGACCACACGGTGGATCTACGCGCCGCCGCCGACCGGATCACCTGGGGCAAGTTCCTCAACGCCGGGCAGACGTGTGTCGCTCCGGACTACCTGCTCACCACTGATGCGGTCGCCGACGCGCTGATCCCAGCGTTGCGCGCGTCGATCACCCGGTTCTACGGCGACGACCCGGCGGCCAGCGGCGACTATGGGCGGATGCTCTCCGCGGACGCCGTTGACCGGCTGCACCGGATGCTGACCACGGCCGACGTCGTCATCGGGGGAGCGGTCGATCCCGCGGCACGATATCTGGCGCCCACCGTCGTCGACGGCGTCACGTCACACGACCCGCTCATGCGGGAGGAGATCTTCGGACCGGTGCTGCCCATCGTGCGGGTCCCCGACGCCGCGGCGGCCATCCGCATCGTGCGTTCCGGTGAGAAACCGCTGGCCGTGTACGTCTTCAGCGACGATCCTGCGGTACGCCGGGTGTTCGCACAGCAGACATCGTCGGGAGCACTCGGACTGAATGTTGGCGTCGCCCACCTGGCCGCGTCGGCCCTCCCGTTCGGCGGGGTCGGGCCAAGTGGTTGGGGCCGGTACCGTGGTGAACACTCGATCCAGACGTTCAGCCATGAACGTGCGGTACTGTCGAAATCGTTGTGGCCGGACACCATGCGCACCGTGTATCCGCCCCTCGGCCGGATGGCGCGGTTCGTCGCCCGCCGGGTCATCCGCTGACCGGGAGACAGGTGAGCATGGACGAGAACAAGGCGGCGGTCCCGCAGCTTCGGCATGGTTACACCAACGCCACCCGGCGCACGCGCCAGTACGTCGAGAAGAAGTATCTCGGCCCGGACGCGGATAAGCGCCGCCACGCTGAGTATGTGGCGTTGACCCGGCTGCGCTCGCACCTACCAGTCCCAGACGTTCTTGCCGGTCCAGATGGCGGGTTGCGCATCGGCTACGTGGCGGGCGTTCACGGCCAGGAGCTGCTGATCAGTGCAGATCCGCGGCAGGTCCTCGGGGCGTGTGGGAGCGTATTGGCCCGGCTGCATGCCCTGGATCCAGCCGCCCTGGGCTACCCGGCAGGCGAGCCAGGGCAGTGTGTGGTCCACGGCGACTTCGGACCGCAGAACATGTTGCTCGACCCCACCGGCACGGTGGTCGCGGCGGTGATCGACTGGGAATTCAGCCGAGTCGGCGATCCGGTGGACGATGTCAGTATGGCCGAGTGGATCGTCCGCACCCATCATCCCGACCTCGCCGGTCAGTTCGACGCGTTTTTCGCCGGATACGGCGCGACGCCGGAATGGCCGCTGCGGCATGCGGCCATGGTGGCGATGTGCCGTCGGATGCGGTTGTTCTGCGAGCAGTGGGGCGCCGACGCGGGCGTAGCTCAGTGGGACCGGCGGCTCGTCGCAACCGAACAGTTCATCGAATGACGGTCCGGCGAGCGTCGTACTACAGTGATCGAATCCGGGTGTGGACGCCTGGTGTTCGTGCTGAGGAGACCGGACTATGGCAGACGGATCCACCCCAGTTCTCGAGGCGCTACGCGCCGAGCAGGAAGCGTTGGGCGAGGTGCTGGCCGGGCTGACCGACGCTCAGTGGGAGCAACCGTCGTTATGCGCGGGCTGGAGCGTCGGTGACGTCGTGCTACACCTCGCGCAGACCGAGGAAGCGGTAGCCGCACTCGCCGCCGGAGAGACCGACCGGCTACCTGGACCGTTCGGCTCCGGCACCACCGACGACGCCATGGACCGGTGGGTGCGGGCCGAACGTGGCCAGCCCTGGGCCGCCGTACTCGATCGGTGGCGGACGGCCAGCGAGCAGGCCCGGCGGGTCTTGTTCACCGGTGATCCGGATCGCCGGATCCAGTGGGTGACCAACACGCTGAAGCCGGCCACCCTGGCCACCACCCGGCTGGCCGAACACTGGACACACGCACTGGACGTCACCGAACCGCTGGGTTTGCCGTATCCGGACACAGACCGGTTGCGCCATGTCGCGTGGCTCGCGCACCGGACACTTCCGTACGCGTATGCGCGGGCCGGGCGCGACGACGCGCCGCCGGCGCGGCTGGAGCTGACCTCTCCCGGCGGTGAACCGTGGCAGTTCGGGCCGGTGGACGCCGAGGTCTCCATCTCTGGACCGGCCGGGGTGTTCTGCCGGGTAGCGGCTCAGCGGTTGGCCGCCGACGACGCTAGCGCGCTTGATCAGCGTGGAGAGCGAGCCACCGAAGTCCTGAAGACGGTGCGCACTTACGCCTGAGGGCGTTCCTCAAGCTCCATAGCGTCCCGCGTACCAGGTAGGCGACTCGCCGAACATCCGTTTGAAGTCACGTACAAAATGGGCTTGGTCCGCGTAGCCGAGGTCGACGGCGAGTTCTGCCCAGTCGATCGTTGCTCCTGCCGCGAGCCGCTCGGTGACCTCGTGGAGCCGGTACCGACGGATCACCCATTTCGGGCCGATGCCGACGTATTCGGCGAACAACCTCTGGAGCTGGCGTACCGTCATGCCGCACCGGCGGGCTAGGCCGTCGACCCTGGTCAGCTCCCGGCGAGCGGCGATCATGGCGACGATGTCGGCCGCTTCGGCCGCTCTGGGGTCGGGTACAGGGGCACAATCGCGGAGAAACCGCTCAACCGTTTCGACGGTGGGCGGGTCGGGCAACGCGGGGTCGAACACCTCAGTGGCAGGTAATGAGCGGTCGGTGATGGTGGCAACCGCCGCGCCGAGGAACGGACGGAAACAACCCGGCCGGAAGGCCACACCGAACACCGCGCTCTGCCCGTCGAGCACCCTCATCTGGTGCCGGCTGGCCACCCCGTGAACGGCGGCGCCGGTGTCGCGGAAAGTCAGGTGGACGTTGGGGTAGGGCACGATCAGCTGCCGGTACGGTGCCTCGTAGTCCCAGCTCACCATCCAGTAACGCTCGACGTACGGCGCGAGGTCGGGTGACGGGTCGGCGAACGAGTGCTGCTGGAACGTCGTCCAGGCACCGGCCAGCTCGCGGGTATCCCTGCCCACGCCCAGAGTGTATGCGGGTGATCCGGCGGTGTCGCGTTTGTTCAATACGGCGGGCCGCGTCGCGTGGTTGCCTGTTGTCATGTCTGACAGCGAATTCATCACCTTAGCCGCCGGCTCAGTGTCGCCGATCGTCCGCGGAATCGACGAGAGCCAACTCACGGCTCCCACTCCCTGCACGGAGTACGACGTCCGAGCCCTGCTGAACCACCTGCTGTTCTGGGGGCCGTCGTTGGTTGGCGCGGGGCACAAGGACCCCGTCCCGCCACCGGCGGAGGACGAGGCCGACGTTGACCTCACCGGTGGCGACTGGGCCAAAGCCGTGGAGCGGAACCTGGAGGGCCTAGTTGGCGCGTGGTCCCGGCCGGAGGCATGGGAAGGAACCACCCGGATGGTCAGCCCGGACGGTGTGCCGGCCAGCATGATCGGCGGCATGGTGCTGAGCGAGCTGGTGGTGCACGGCTGGGACCTGGCCCGGGCCAGCGGGCAGGTGCCGGTGTGGAACGATGCACTGCTTAACCGCGTCTACGCCGAGCTCACCGAGATGGCCAGCATGGGGCGTGAGATGGGGGCGTACGGTCCCGAGGTGCCAGTCGCGGAGTCGGCTCCGACCCTCGACCGCATCGTGGCTCTCACCGGACGTGATCCCAGCTGGAAACCGTGACCTTGAGCGGCCCTTAAGCTTCCCGGACGGCCCGGAGCTCGCCGGGACGGATCCCGTTCAGCCGGTCGAGGGCGAGGGCCGTCGCGTCGTCGGCCGGCACATGGACGATCAGGCGTTGACCAGGGCTGCCGGAGATCTCCAGAGATTCGTAAGCGAGCCGCAGGTCACCGGCCTCGGGGTGCACCATCCGCTCGATCCCGGCGTACTGCGGGACAGCGGGTGGGGCGGTGAGCCGATCGGTGAAAGCCGAACCCGCGGCGAACTCGATGTCGGCGGACAACTCGGCAGCGGACGCATCAGGATGGGCGAACTCGGCCCGGGCGTGCGCGAAGTAGCCGTCGGCGACGTGCTCCCAGTCCGGATACGCCGCACGGGCCCGGGGATCGGTGAACACGTAGCGCACCAGATTGGGGATCTCGACGTCGAGGGTGCCCAGAGGCTGGGCCAGGCGTCGATAACCACTGGTATAGGCGAGGACGTCCCCGATCCGATTGACGACAACAGCCGCACCGGGCTCGAACCTGTCCAGCAGGGTGTACACGCTGGGGCGCACCGCGTAGTCCGGGGTCTCGGGACGGATACACAAGCCACCATCGCCGCTGCTGAACTTCGCCACCCAGCGTAGATGCAACCGCTGTTCGGGGTTGAGCTGCAAGGCGTCGGCCAGAGCCGCCAGCACCTGTCCGGACGGGTGTCGGTCGCGTCCTTGCTCGAGCCGGGTCAGGTACTCGACGCTGATCCCGGCCAGCATGGCCAACTCGGCGCGGCGCAACCCTGGTGTACGCCGGCGCCCTGTGGCGGGCAGGGCAACCTCCTGCGGCGACACCGACTCACGCAGCGAGCGGAGGAATGCGCCGAACTCGTTCTGGCTCACATCCTCACGCTACCCGCATCGCCACCCAGTCAGGCTGGCCCTGTCAGGGCTAGTCTCAGCGCGGCCTCCCTGCCGAGCGGGGTTGGCGGCACCGTGGGGTGCGGTCACACCTACGGAGGAGAAGACATGGAACTAGGACTGGACGGTCGAACCGTCATCGTCACCGGCGCATCCGGCGGGATCGGCCGCCACCTCGCGCGGCGGTTCGCCGCGGAGGGCGCACACGTTGTACTGACCTATCGGAGGTCCCCTCATGCCGCTGAGTTGGTGGCGAAGGAGGTGGGGGAGCGGGCCATGGTCACCGCCTACGACATGGCCGACCCCGACGCCCCGGCCGAACTGGTTCGACAGGCGGTGGATTGGACCGGCGGCGTCGACGTGCTGGTGAACAACGCGGTCTTCTGGGGAAACGACGGCCCGACGCCAGGACAGCCGTTCGAGGACACCCCGGACGCCGACTGGACGGCTACTCTGCGCACGAACATCGACGGGGCGGTGCGATTGACCCGCGCCGTGGCCCCCCTCATGCGGGCTAGCCGTTGGGGCCGGATGGTGCATATCTCGTCGGGTATCGCCACCGACGGCATGTCGGGCGCCGAGTACTACGGCACTGCCAAGGCCGCACTCCACGGTTTCAGTCGATCCGTGGCCCTCAACGTCGGCCAGGATGGCGACATCTTGTCCAACGTCGTTGCGTTCGGACTCACCCGCACCGAGACCAACGCCGACTTCATCACCGAAGAGATCAGCCAGCACTATGAGCCAACGGTGCCGATCGGCCGACTCCTCAGTGCCGCCGAGGTGGCGGCACCCGTGGTGTTCCTCGGTTCGGCCGCCAACACTGGCATCACCGGGCAGGTGATCGCGGTGGCCGGCGGCGCCTGACCAGGGCCGTACCGGCGGTTGGCGGCGCGCCCGTCCGATGGTCTACCGTGGCGGACCGAGCAGTGGATCGCGACGGGAGGAACGGGTGGCAGACATGAGGGCAGCGACACTCGGCGTCGGAGGAATCTTGACGCTCGCGGGAGTCGTGGCCTACGTCGCGTCGGACGCGGCCAGCGCGACCGCGCTGATCCCCAGCGTCGTCGGGGTGCTGATCCTGGTGTGCGGCTGGTTGGCCGCCAACGAATCGCGTCGGCGGCACGCTTTTCACGCCGCGATGGTGATCGCCCTGCTCGGTGCGCTCGGTTCGCTGATGAACGTCGCTCAGATCGGCGACCTCATCGACGGCACCGCCGACCGGCCCGCCGCCATCGTGGTCAGCCTGATCATGTTCGTCGTGCTGGTGGCGTACCTCGTCATTGGGATCCGCTCGTTCATCAACGCCCGACGTACTCGGTGAGGTCGAGCAACCGCTCGGTGTAGCCGAGTTCGTTGTCGTACCAGCCGAACACTTTCACGAGTTCACCGTTGGCCTGGGTGAGTCCGCCGTCGAGCACACACGATGCCGGATCTCCGACGATGTCCCGCGACACGATCGGCTTCGTGGTGAACCGCAGGATGCCGCTGAGTTCGCCGGTCGCGGCGGCCGCGAAGGCGGCGTTGATCTCCTCGACGGTGACCGGGCGGTCGAGCACGGCAGCCAGGTCGGTGATCGAGCCGTCTTCGACGGGTACCCTCAGCGCTGCCCCATCGATACGTCCGGCCAGTTCGGGGAGAACCAGCCCGACGGCGCGGGCCGCGCCGGTGGTGGTGGGGATGATGTTGACCGCCGCGGAACGGGCCCGGCGCAGGTCCTTGTGGGGCGAGTCCAGCACCACTTGGTCGTTCGTGTAGCCGTGGACGGTGGTCATGACGGCTTTGACCAGGCCGAAGTTGTCGTGCAGCACCTTCACCATCGGCGCGACGCAGTTCGTCGTGCAGGAAGCATTCGAGATCACGTCGTGCCGGGCCGGGTCATAGGTGTGGTGGTTGACCCCCATCACCACGGTCAGGTCCACGTCTTTGCCCGGCGCGGAGATCAGCACCTTGGACGCACCGGCGGTGAGATGCCGGCCAGCCTCCTCACGAGTGCGGAACCGCCCGCTGGCTTCGATCACCACGTCGGCGCCGAGCCGCTTCCATTCGATATCGCGCGGGTCGCGGTGCGCGCTCACCGGGATGCTCTCACCGTCGATGAGGATGTCATCGGGGCCGTGTTCGACGTCGTTGTCGAGCCGCCCATACGTGGAGTCGTGTTCCAGCAGGTGCGCCAGGGTGGCGACGGGTGCGATGTCGTTGATGCCGACCACGGTGATATCGCGGTCGAGTGCGGCCCTGAGGTAACTGCGGCCGATCCGGCCGAACCCGTTGATCCCTACGCGGATGGTCATGGTGTTTCTCCTGTTGCTCGTCGTCGGTTGTGCTTCGTCGGCTGTTCGTCGTTGGATTGATGTCATCGAGCGGGTGTGATGAGCCCGTAGTGGCCGTCGTACCTGCGATAGACGACCCGGCCGCGGCCTACCGCGTCGTCGGCATAGAAAACGAAGAGTTGACGGGTGAGGTCCAAGCGATGGCGCGCTTCGTCGTCGGACAGGACTGGGGCCGGGTGCGGACTCAGGGTTAGTGCCGCGGGGAGGACGGGTTGGGCGGCGTCACCGGCGTCGCCGGGGTCGACGTAGGCCAGCCGGTAGCCGGTGGCTCCAGCCCGGTACACGATGCCGTCCTGACCGGTGTCGGCGTCGGTGAACAGGTAGAAGTCGTAGTCCATCTGGTCCATGTCGAGTGCGGCGTCGGCCGGTGTGATCCGGGCCGGGGCGTAGGTCTTGTGGGTGATGACCCGCCGCTCGCCGACCGGCCGCGGATAATATGGCGGCCGGTTCGTGGGGGTGGCTTGGTGGCGCCACTCGCCCGTCCCGCCGCGCGGCGTACCGCCCCGCCGCGCCTCCCAGTGCCGGGCCATCCGCGCCAACCCGCGTCGTAGCCGGTCTTCGACGAGGTCGATAGCTGCGAACGGGGTGTCCGCCGACACCTGCGCACGAAGCAGGCGGCCGTTGACATCGAGGTTGACTTGGACGGTCACGGACCGGCCCTGGCGGGGGTCGACACCACTGAAGCGGATCCGTGCGTGCAGGATCGGCTCGCTGGCATACCGGGTCAGCGCGGAGATCTTGTGACAGGCTCGGTCGCGGGCGGCGGCCGGCACCGCCGGGTCCGCGGAGATGTTGATCTCTGGAACGAGGGATAGCCCTGTGGTCATCGGGTGGTCTCCAGCGTCGGGGGGGTTGTTGGTTCCACCCTTTCCCGGCTGGCGGTCGCCTCATTAGGGGCGAAGGTCCCCACCGGGAGGGCCGGTCGGGCTTGGTCGGCGCGCCACCGGCTCCAGCTGCGGATCCCTGATAATTTGTCTGTGGTGGATCTGGAGCCATTTCCGCTGGTGGCCGCCGTTCTGGCGATCGCCGCCCTTGCCGCGTTGATCGCTACCCGACTGCGTCAGCCGCTGATCGTCGCCTTCATCGGCGTTGGCATCCTCGTCGGCCCGGCCGGTCTGGGGTGGGTGGAAGCCGACGGCACGATCGAGCTGCTGGCCGGGATGGGGATCGCCATCCTGCTGTTCCTGGTGGGCCTGCGGCTGGATCTCCATCTCATCCGGACCACCGGGCCGATCGCCTTGGCCACCGGTTTGGGGCAAGTGGCCTTCACGTCGATCGTGGGCTACGCGATCGCCATCGCGTTCGGCATGGACCGCGTGACCGCGTTTTACGTGGCGATCGCCCTGACGTTCTCGTCGACCATCATCATCGTGAAGCTGCTGTCGGACAAACGGGAGTTGGAGACCCTGCACGGCCGGATCGCCGTGGGCTTCCTGATCGTGCAGGACATCGTGGTGGTCCTGGTGATGATCGCGTTGACCGCGTTCGGCCAGGAGACCGGCGACAACGTCGCACTCGACGTCATCGGCGTCATCGCCAAGGGGGCTGGGCTGCTGATTGGCATCGGCCTATTGATGCGCTACGTGCTGCCGCGCCTGTTGTCACACATCGCGCGGTCGCAGGAACTCCTGGTGCTGTTCGGGGTCGCCTACGCGGTGTCGGTGGCGGCGTTCAGCGAATGGATGGGGTTCAGCTCGGAGGTGGGGGCCTTCCTCGCTGGGGTCTCGCTGGCCACGACGCCCTACCGGGACGCGCTGGGCGCGCGCCTGGTCAGCATCCGAGACTTCCTGTTGCTCTTCTTCTTCCTGGAACTCGGAGCCAAGCTCGAATTCGTCGACGCTGGCCGGCAGCTTTCCGAAGCGATGGTGTTCTCACTGTTCGTGCTGATCGGAAACCCGTTGATCGTCATCCTGATCATGGGCGTCATGCGTTACCCGGTACGGGTCGGCTTCCTCGCCGGCCTGACCGTGGCGCAGATCTCCGAGTTCTCGTTGATCCTTGCCGCACTCGGGCTTTCGCTGGGCCACATCACCGGTGCGACGGTCAGCCTGATCACCGTCGTCGGCTTGATCACCATCGGTGGTTCCACCTATCTGATCCTGTACTCCCATCAGATCTATGCCCGGATCGGCCGGTGGTTGCAGGTCTTCGACCGCTCGTCGGGCCGCCGACCCGACCCGGATGAGGCCGACGTCGAGGCCGATGTGATCCTGTACGGCCTAGGCCGGTTCGGGGGGCACCTCGTGCGCCGGTTGGTCGATGCCGGCTACCGGGTGCTCGCCGTCGACTTCGACCCGCGGAAAGCCACGGCGCAGTTGCCCGGCGTGACGACGGTGTTCGGCAGCGCCGAAGACGTCCACTTTCTCGAGTCGCTGCCGCTGGCGCGGGCTCGGTGTGTCATCAGCACGGTACCGACGCCGGAGATCAGCCGTGCCCTCCTGGACGGGCTGCGCCAACACGGCTACGAGGGTCGGATCGTGCTCACCGCCCACAATCGCCACGACATGCAGGCGCTGAGCGACATCGGTGCGGACGCCGTGCTGAATCCGTTCGAGTTGGCCGGCGCGGACGCCGTCAACGCGTTGGAGAACCTCTGGTGATCATTGGCTTTTGACTACCGGATCCGGTAGTCAAAAGCCAATGATCATGGGGTGGGGTTACTGGTGGAGGCCGGCGTGGAGGGCCTTGGTCAGGGTGGCGTTGGCGTCGTCGCCATCCAGCGACCACATCATGACTCCACCGAGGCCGTTGTCCTTCACGTAACTGGTCTTCTGAGTGAGCAGGACCGGATCGTCGTAGGTCCACCACTCGTTGCCGTCGTAGAGCCAGTAGGCACCCGTGCTCTCGTCCCGGAACCGTGGCCCGGGCTTGTTGACGAGCACCTTGTAGTCCTCGATGCCCGGATCCCAGGTACCTGGCGCGGGGCCCGTGGCCGTCTGGAACAGGCCGTTGGTGCCGCCGTTGGGTACCCCGGTCCAGCCCCGGCCGTAGTAGGGCACACCCACGACGAGTTTGTCCGCCGGCGCACCTCCGCTGAGGTAGGCCTGGATGGCGGTGTCGACGCTGAACTGGACGGGAGAGGGGTCGCCCGGGGTGTCGTAAATGTTGGATTGGTGGTTGGCGGTCATCTCCCAGGCGCCGTGGAAGTCATACCCCTGGACCGTGGCGAAATCGAAGTAGTCGAAGATCTTGTCGACCTCGAACCCGGCGTCGATCTTGCGCGGATCGGCCGGCAGGAACGCCGTGAGGTCGTAGGTGCGGCCGGTCTCCACCTCTAGTGCGTCCATCTGGGTGCGGAACTCCGCTAGCAAGGCGGTGAAGTTCTCCTTGTCCTCTTCCCGGATGATGTTGCCGTCGTCACCTTCGGAGCCGGGCCATTCCCAGTCGAGGTCGATGCCGTCGAAAACGCCGAACGCCGAGCCGGGGCCACCCGGTGGCTCTCCGCCCTGGATCGGGAGATCGCCACGCAGGTACAGGTCGATGCAGGACTTGACGAACCGTTCCCGGTTCTGTGGGAGCGCGGCGTTGGAGAAGTACGTGGACCAGGTCCACCCGCCGAGAGAGATGTAGACCTTCAGGTCCGGGTACATCTCCTTGAGCTTGCGGATCTGGTTGAAGTTGCCCTTCAGCTCTTGGTTCCAGACGTCGCCGACCCCGTCGACGCTCTCACTGGCGGAGAAGCCGCGCTGGTAGTCGGCCCAGGCGTCACCGACGCCGGTCTGGTTGACGATGAAGCACTCCGAGTTGGAGGACACGTTGCCGAACGCGTAGTTGATGTGGGTCAGACGTTCGGCCGCGCCGCTGGTGTGCAAGTCACGGATCATGAAGTTGCGGCCATAGATGCCCCACTGGGTGAAGTACCCGACGATACGGTCGTCTCCGGGTCCGGTGCTGGGAGGCAGGGTGGTGGCGGTGACCGGAGCGGTTTGATCGGAGGTCCCGGCGGCGTTGCGTGCGGCGACGGTGAACGAGTAGGTGGTCTCAGGGGTCAACCCCCCAACGGTCGCCTGGGTGGCCGTGGTGGTGCTGCGCTGGGAGCCGTCGACGTAGACGAGATAGTCGGTGGCGCCGGGGGAGGCGTCCCACGACAGCGTCGCGGCGGTGGCGGTGACGCCGGTGACGGTGAGCCCGCCCGGCGGGTCGGGTGGGTCTTCGGGTTCGGTCTCGCCGTCACACGGCTGACCGTTGATGGTGCAGCCGGTGGGATCGGACCAGGTACCCGAGTAGGCACCCTCGAACCCGATGGTCACCGACGCTCCGGGGGCGATCCGGCCGTTCCACGACTCGTTGGTGACCACATGGCGTTGGCCGCTGGCCTGGTGTCGGCCGTTCCAGACGCTGCCGACCGTCTGGTTGGAGCCCATGGTGAATTCAAGGGTCCAGCCGTCGGCGGCGGTCGAACCGTCGTTGGTGATCCGGTACTGGGCGACGTAGCCGGAACCCCAGTCGGAGGTCTTGGTGAACGTGGCGGACAGTTGCTCGGACGCCCAGCTATGTCCTGCCGACAGCAGCGCTGCCGGAAGCACGAGAGCCAGGCAGACGGCGAGCAAGCGGGGTAATCGTCGACGGCGGGGCACGATGCACCTCCTATAGATAAGAAACCTTCCTATTAAAGTCGCAGAGTAAGAGCGCATCGAGATGTCGTCGATCATCCGTTTGACCGATTGTCAAGATCGGAAAGATCGTGTATGACTGCGCGGAATTCGAGCTCGTATGGTTCCGTCACACCCGGAACACCGTTAGTGTCTCAGGCGAACACGCGACCAACAGCCGGGGAGCGCGGAGGGGGCGGAGCCGGTGGCGGGTGGACGTGACCAGATCGGACCGTTGGAGCGGCTGATCCGCATCCTGGTGACCCTGGACGAGGCCGAGCCACGAGGGCTGTCCACCGAGGACCTCATCGAGATCGCCGGGTACGGATCCACCAAAGACCCACACCGGCAACTGAACCGCGACGTCACCGAGCTGCGCAAGGTCGGCTGGGACATCCGCAACACCACCGAACGAGGGGTTGCGGGCCGGTACCGCCTGCATGCCCGAGACACCCGCCTGCGGGTCGACCTCGCCCCCCGACACCAGGTCCAGCTGGTGCGGGCCGCCTTGGCCGCCGGCGCCACCAACTTCGTGGACAAACTCGGTGACGACCTCTTCGATGCGGAACCGGCCGCCGACGCCGCGCTGGTCCGCACCAGTGAGCCACACCGGCCCGGCCACGATGCCCTGGACAAAGCCGCCTACGCCACCGAGCGCCGTTGCCTGATCGGTTTCCGGTACAAACACCGATGGCGGGAAGTACACCCGCACCTCATCCATCCGGGAGCGTCGGGTTGGTATCTCGTCGGACATGAGGACGCGGACCCCACCATCAAGCGGTTCGTCACCGACCGGATGGCCGACGTCGTCGTCGATCAGCCCGGCACGGCCACCGTTCCGGATGACCTGGTGTACGAGGAGCTGAACCCCATCACCTGGACGGTCGACCCGCCGATCGAGGTCGTCGTCGAAACCGCCCCCGAACACCGCCAGCAGGTCGAGATGATGCTGGGTAGCCCGCTGCGGTGCGACGACGTGGCCGGCAGCGTCCGGCTGACCATCGATGTGACCCACCGCGCGGCGTTCCGGGCCCGCCTGTACGAGCTGGGCACCCGGGTCCGAGTGGTCGGCCCGGATGAGGTCCGGGCCGAGATCATCGCCGAACTCGAACGCTTCACCACCCAGCAGGAGCTGACGTGACCGGCCCACCGGTCTACGTCCGCCGATTCGATCGGGTCACCCGAGCCCTGCACGTGCTGTCGATGCACGCCAACGGACTGCCGCTGGTTCAGTTAGCGCTCTCCCTGGACACCGATCCCGACGCGCTGCGCGAAGAACTACGGGTCTACTACGCCGCCGACATGCCGCTGCGGTACTACCCACGGATCAGTCGACCGTCCACCATCCGCTTCCACGATGCCGACGGGATCGACGCCCCGCCGGACGAGGCCGAATACGTCTCGGCCATCCCGCATTCCACCGCGGAAGTGGGGGCCGACTACGTCACGGTGGACGAACTCGCCCGGGTCTACCGGGCCGGTCAGGACCTGCTCGCCGTCGAGCCGGACAACGGCGATCTCGACGATGCGCTCGACTCGCTGATGGCTACCGCGCTGCAGGGTATCGGCACCAGGCGGAGCACGTGGCTGGCCGAACTCGTGGCCACGGTTGGGCAGGCACTGCGGAGCAACCGTAAAGTCCGCGTCAGGTATGCCCGCGCCTGGCAACCCGGCATCCGCGAGCACGTGATCTGGCCGTACCGGCTCACCAAGACCCGCCGCGGCTGGGAGCTCGACGCCGGCCTCGACGACGACCGCACGGGTACGTTCCTTCTGTCGGGGCTGCGGGACGTGCTGGTGCTCGAAGAGACGTTTCGACGCCCGGTCGACGTCGACGAGCGGATCACGGCCAACCGGCGGGTCGTCGTGGTGGACATCGCGGTCCCGCAGGATGCGCGGTGGGTGGTGGAGCGGTTCGCCGAATCGGTCGAGGTCGTCAACGAGACCGACGACGAGATCCGGATGCGGGCCCATCTGCTGGAGCCGGTCCGCGAGCGGCTGGCGCTGCTCCAGGTAGTCGCCGGGCCGAGCACATTCGTCTACACGCCCACACCTTTACGCGATGTCGGGACCGCGCTGGCGCACCGCCTGTTGGAGCACCACCGCAACAGCGACGGCGGCTGAACCTCGTTCGGTCAGGGCTACGCTTCTAGGCGGCGCGGGGTTGGGCGCCGACCCGGTGCCCTGGAGCAGGCGGGGGGTGTGAGGTGTATCGGTGTCCGGTGGGTGTGGTGGTTTCCACGGTGTGCCGGTACGGGTCGACGAGCCGGATGGTCCATCCGGGCTGTTGTTTGACGTAATTACCACGGGCGCAGGTTCCTCGCCCGTTGGCCGGGGTGGTGGGCCCGCTGTGGGTGTAGGGGTGGATGTGGTCGAAGTGCCGGATGGGTGCGTCGCAGTAGGGGTCGCGGCAGGTGCCGCCGTCGCGGTAGGTGAGCAGCCGGGCGAGGGTGCCGTCGAACCGGCGCCGTTTAGGGTCACAATCGACCACGACCCCGGTGGCCGGGTCGGTGAACAACCGTCGTAGGAAGACCCGGGCCCGCCGCTCGTCGTCGCCATCCTCGGCGCGGCGGGTGATGTCTCGGGCGGTGTCGGCGGGGATGGGTCCGGACCCGAGCAGATCGGCCGCCGCACCATCACCGCCGAGCAGCGAGGTGTCGGTCATGACCAGCCCGATCTCGGCGGATACCGCGTCGGCGGTGGCCTGCCCGGTGAGCCGTTCGACGAGGGTGTCGGCCATGACCTGAGCCCGCGTGCGGGAATCACCACCGGCAGCGATCACCGCGTCGGCGTGGCGACGCAACGCGGCGTAGGCGGCGACCCCTTGTTCGCAGGGCAGCAGTGCGGAGAACACGGTCATCGTGTCCGGCGCCGGGCGCACCCCGACCCGGCGGTCTTTGCGCGCTCGGGAAGCCCGGGTGACCGCGGCGGCCGGATCGGCTTCGATGGCGTAGCGCCGGGCCAACCGTTGAACCCGCTGCGGCCCGATCCCGGTGATCTCACCGGCTAGGCAGGCATCAACCTGACGCCGCTGCTCCGGGGCGAGATGGGAGGTCTCATTCACCACGAACGTCGCAGCGAACTCAGAGATCTCACCGGTGCGTAGCAGGGCGAAGGTACCCGGGAGGTGACAGGCCAACGCCCGGGCCCGGCCCAGCTGACGCGCTGCGGCCGAGGGTGAGGTCCTGGTGGCCAGCCCGATCTGTTCCGGCACCCCACGGGTGGCGTGCCGCTCAGCAAATCCCATCCCACGCCGGGCCGCCCGCTGAGACTCGGCGAAGCGCACCATCACCTCGTACTGCGCTGCCGCGGCGGCGGCTTTCAACCGCTCCAACCCAGCCAACACATCGATACGGGCGGCGTCGTCTTCAACGATGGTGGACAGTTCGGCCAGCCGGGACACCATCACCGCGACCTCACCAGCCACCGTGTCCCGGTCTTCCACTGCCGTGGGACCACCCATCGCCTGCTCGTTCATGTGTTCGACTTTATCGCCACAACAAGCGGTGACACAAGCGGTCACGTCAGGTAGGTCTAACTTCGTTGTCTTCGTGTTCGACGCCCGCGGCCTCGCTCACGGCACGCCGCGAGACCACCCACCAGTCAGCCGAACAAGCCGACAGAGGCTTAGCGCCAAGCTAAGAGGTCCCGCGATTAGGGCACCGGCTAGGGGTGGGGTCGGGCACCTGGATAGCGAGGCGGAAGGAGGCGGAAGAAGGAAGCGCGCTGGGTTTGTGCGTCGACTGATGAGCAACGTTGGTAATGCCGATCAGCTGACATGCCCGGGCACGCGAGCCCCGCCGACTTCCAAACTCGCGCGGGTTCTAAATGCTCAAAACCTCAGAATCTGCTCAATACCGGTTCACCGAGGTAGCCAGGACTGGTTGCGTGGTCCCACGCTTCTGCCCCCCAGCGGCATAGACGCCGCGATGAGGAGGTTCGATGAGCACGACCAGCATGACGAGCGCCGCGGGTCCGCCCGCGAGTGCCCGGCTCCACAGGGGCCGGCTCAGGCGGGCCGGTGCACTCGGCGTATCCGCTGCCATGGTCGGCGCCCTCTTGATGGGCGCGGGTACCGTGGCGTCGTCGGCGCAGCCCCAGCAGGCCGGCACGCCGGCTATAGAGCTGACCGCACCCACCAGCACCGATCCGGCCACCATCGACGCCGGCGACGTCGTCGACGTGTCCTTTACCGGCAACCGCGCCTGGCCGTTCGTCGTCGACTACCGGGCCACCCCGGGTGGTGACTGGGAAACCTTCGACGCCGACAGCGGCTCCGGCACCGCGGAACTCGGCGACAATACAGTCGAGGTGAGCGTTCCCGGCACCGCCGAACCGGGGGAGTACGACGTCCGGCTGCGGCTGTTCACCCCGGGGTCGAACCCCGACCGGCACCGCCCCCGGGACGAACACATCGAGACCGCCGCGTTGGTCGTCGCCGACGACGGCACCCGGCATTTCACCGACTTTTCCGGCGACGACGCCGGCGCCCCACCTGAAGGATGGTCCGCCCAGTGGCGGGACAGTTCGTGGACGGTGTTGCACGATCCGTCCCGGCTGCGTCACGAGGTGGACGAGGCCGGCGGTCGGCGCGCTCTGACCTGGGACGTGCCCGGCGCCGACGGCTGGATCGACGGAGACGTCGAGGTCAGCACCGTGGTCCAGCTGCCCGATGGGTTCACCGCCACCCGGTTCCAGCTGCCGATCCACGTCACGGGGGAGGCCGGCAGCGAAAGCGGGTACTACCTCGACGGCCGGTCCGGAAGCATCAGACTCAACCGCTACACGAACGGCTCGTTCACCAACCTGGCCGAGGCGGACCTGCCGTACACCATCGGGGTCGGCGCGTGGTACCACGTCGTGCTGCAACGCGAGGGTGACAACCTCCGGGCCAAGATCTGGCCGAACGGTATGGCCGAGCCGGAGGAATGGCTGGTCGAGGCGTCCGACTCCGCACACCACGCCGGCCGGGTGGGTGTGGCGCACCTGACCGCCGAGTCGGTCAACGACTGGGCGTGGTACGGCGTCGGCACCAGCGGCTCCAGCGCACCACGCGCACCCGCCGACCTGTTCCCGCTCCCGGATCCCGACCCACTGCTGACCGGGTTCGAAGAGCGGGCCGGAAGCCAGTGGACCGGCCATGATGAGGAGCTCGAATTCCTGGCCGCCGTCGACGCCGCCTCGGAGCGGATGACCTACGACGTCGTTGGGGAAACGGTGGAGGGCCGCCCGATCCACCTGGTTCGGCTCGGGCACCCGGCGCCGCCGGCTGACGCGGAGATCGCCGACGGAGCCAGCGTGCTGATCATCGGCACCCAGCACGGGAACGAGCCGGCGCCACGGGAGATGGCCCTGCAGATGCTGCGCGACCTCGCCCTCACCGACGACCCCGAGCTGATCGCCCAGCTCGAAGAGACCACCGTCCTGGTCATCCCGACGGCCAACCCGGACGGCCGGGAGGCGAACATCCGCCGGAACGCCGACGACGTCGACACCAACCGGGACCATCTGCACGTGACGACCCCGGAGGCCCAGGCGATGGCCAGGGTGCTGCGGGACTTCACGCCACACATCACCGTCGACGCACACGAGCGTCCCGGCGGCCGCAACCCGGACATGGAACTCCTCTGGCCACGTAACCTCAACGTTCACGAACCCGTACGTGAGCTGGCCAAGGAGATGGTGGAGGACTTCGTCTGGCCGGACACCGAAGACGCCGGGTACACCGTCGGCCTCTACGGCCCCAATCCTGGGTCGCCGGGTGACGAGAACGAGATGATCGGCCGCAACGTCATCGGCCTGCGGCACGGGCTGGGCATGCTGACCGAGACCGCCGGTCAAGATCCACACCTGGCTCGGGTGGACGCACAGATGGCGACGATGCACGGTGTCCTGCGGTTCCAGCGGGAGAGTGCGGAGGAGGTCGCGGCGGCGGTGACGGCGGCGCCGCTACACAAGGAGCAGGTCGGCGCCGACCAGTCCGAGCCGTTCTACCTGTTCGGAGCCGACAACGATCCGCCGGGAGATGGCGACGTGATGGACCCACCGCCTTGCGGTTACGTGATCACCGCCGCGCAGGCGGAGCTGATCGCCGGCCCGGTGGAGCTGTTCCCGCTCGTCACCGAGCAGGTGGGCGAGGACAGCGTGTTCGTCACTATGGCTCAGCCGCTGATGACGGTAGTGCCGTTGCTGCTCGACGGTGCCGCACGAGCCAACCTGGTGGACGGGGTCGCGCTGTACGATCCCGCCGAGTGCGCCAACCCCGCGTCGGTGACTCCGCCAGCGGAATAGCCGGACGCGGTGCGGTCCGGTCCCGGCACGTGTTGATAACGTGCCGGGACCCGGGCCGCGTGCGGCGCCAGGTCGACAGGCCGGGTGGTGTGACCTATGGTCGCCTGCTATCACCGTCGGGAGGTTCGTCGTGCGTCTGCTGATCGTCGAAGATGATGCTCACGTCGCCAGCGCCCTCGTGGCCGTGCTGAACCGGGCCGGGTACCAAACCGCCTGGGCCCAGGACGGCGCCAACGCGCTGGACAAGCTTGACACCGAGACCGACATGATCCTCCTGGATCTGGGGCTGCCCGACGTCGACGGGCTCGACCTCTGCCGCCGGATGCGCCGGCTGACCGACGCGCCGGTGGTGATGACGACGGCCCGATCCCAGCTCAGTTCCCGCATCCAAGGGCTGGAGGTCGGCGCGGACGACTACCTCGTCAAACCGTACGACGTGCGCGAGCTGCTGGCCCGCTTGGAAGCCATCAACCGGCGCGGTCGGTCACAGGTGCCGCGTACCGCCCTCGACGAACCAGTACGGGTGGGTGAGGTCCACATCGACCTCGCGTCCCGGTTGGTGTACGCCGGCAAACGGTCGGTGCCGTTGACCAAGAAGGAGTTCGACGTCGTGGCGCTGCTGGCGCGCCACCCCGGGGTGGCGCTACCTCGCGAACGGATCCTGCGTGAGGTGTGGCAGACCAACTGGCGTGGGCTCGGGCGCAGCCTCGAAGTCCATGTCGGCTCGATCCGGCGCAAGCTTGGCGAACACGACGTGATCGAGACCGTGCGCGGCGTGGGGTACCGTCTGGCCAGCGGGTAGGTGATGGGTGCGCGCTCGCCTGATCGTCATCCTCGTCGTGCCGCTCATCGCGCTGTTCGCTGTGCTCGCTGGGGCGTACGGCCGGAGTATCTCGCTGGCCGCTCAGCAGGAACTGTTCGTCGACCGGCTCGGTGATGCCGGCTATTTCGTCACCAGTGCACGGCAAGCCTTACGCACCGACGACCCCCTGGTGATCGAAGGGGAGCTCGAGCGCTACCGGCGGGTCTACGGCATCGGCGCGGCCGTGTTGGACCGGGACGGGCAGGTGTGGGCCACCAGCGGCATAACCCCGGCGACATTCGACGATGCGGCGATCGATGCGGTGCACACCGCGTTGTCCGGTCGCCGCGGCGACGCGCCCCGCACCGTGCTGCCATGGCGGTTCGCCGACCTCGTCCTGGCCGAACCGGTGCTCGACGACGGCGACCTGATCGGCGTCGTCGTGACCTCGTCGAACATGGAGTCTTTGAGCCGTGACGTATTGCGCCAATGGCTGCTGCTCGCTCTCGGAGGTGCACTCGCCGTCGGCGCCAGCTTGTTCTTGATCGCCCGGCTGGCCAACTGGGTGCTACGGCCGGTGCGACGGGTCGATTCGGCGATGAAGGAGATCTGGCAGGGCCACATGGAGGCCCGGATCTCCGATACCACCGGCCCACCGGAGCTGCGGCACATGATCGCGGTGTTCAACAGCATGGCTGAAGAGGTCGAACACCTGGTTCAGCGGCAGCAGGAGTTCGTGTCCAACGCCTCACACGAACTGCGCAACCCGCTGAACGCGCTCTTGCTGCGCATCGAACATCTCGCGATGGGGCTGCCGGACGAATGGGCAGAGGAGGCCGATCGGGCGCGGGAGGAAGGGCAGCGGATGGCGCGGATCCTCGACGCATTGCTGCTTCTCGCTCGGGGGCAGCAAGCGGTGCCCGAGGCGGGGCCGGTGGATCTAGAGGACCTGGTGCGGCGCAGGTTACGCGCCTGGGAGCCGATCTCGGCCGAGCAGGAGGTGACCCTTGCACTCCGGGATGGTGAGCGGGTGTTCGGGGTGGCTGACGAGATCATGATCGAGAGTGCGTTCGACGCCATCCTCGACAACGCGGTGAAGTTCTCCCCAGTGGGAGGCACGGTGGGGGTGACCGTCTCCAACGGCGGTGAATTCGCCGAGATCTCCGTGCACGACGACGGCCCTGGTCTCACCACCACCGATCTCGAACTCGCCACCGAGCGGTTCTGGCGCAGTTCGGGCCATCAGGACGTACCCGGCTCCGGGCTTGGCCTGGCCATCGCCACCGAATTCCTGACCTCGTGCGGCGGAACGTTGGTGATCACCCCCGGTCCGGATCGTGGCCTGGTGGTCACGCTGCGGGTTCCGGCGGGAGGAGATGCCGGATGAGCCGGTCGGGGGCCCTGCCGCGGGCGCTGACGGCGGCGCTGTTCACGCTGTTGGCCATAGCCGCGTGTTCGCGGGGTGCGGCCGAACCCGACGAGCAGTACGTCATCGCCGGCGGCGGCACCACCGGCGTCTACTACAACTACGGACATCACCTGGCCGCCGCCATGTCGGAGCGACTGGAGCTCAGCGTCCTCGTGGCCGAGACCAACGGTTCGGTCGACAACATCGAGCGGGTGGTCAGCGGTGCGGCGGTGCTGGGTTTCACCCAGGGTGACACCGCGGTGGACGCGGTCATCGGGCGAGCGCCATTCGCCGAACCGCTGCCGTTGGAGGCCGTCGCCCGGGTCTACGACGACTTCGTCCATGTCGTCGTACCGGCCGATTCCTCGATCACTGAGCTGCAGGACCTGCGTGGTCATCGAGTATCACTGGGTGCGTCCGGATCCGGCACCGAGATCATCGCTCAACGGTTGCTGTATGCGGCCGGGGTGGAGACGGACGAGCTCGACAACGCCGCGCTCGGCATCGACGGTTCCATCGACGCGTTCCGGCAGGGTGAGCTCGACGCGTTCTTCTGGGTTGGCGGGCTGCCGACGCCGGGGATGTCGTCGCTGGGTGCCAGCAAGGCCATCCGGCTGGTGCCGGTCGACCAGTACGTGGACCCGGTCAACGCCGCACACGGCGGCGTCTACCGGCATGCCGTCGTACCCAAAGGGATGTACGGCATCCCCGACAGCGTATCCGCGATGGCGGTCCCGAACTACCTCGTGACCTCCGCCGACGTGCCGGAGGATCTCGTCAACGACGCCGTACGGGTGCTCTTCGAGGAACGATCCTCGATCACCCGCCACGTGGAGGCCGCCGGCCTACTCGACCGACGGCGGGCGATCTTCACCGAGCCGGTCCGCCTGCACGACGGCGCTCTGCGGTACTACCGCGAGAACAAGCTCTAACCTCCGCACCCGATGCTCAATACCTCCTCAAGAGCCGTTCCGCCCAGCCACCTGCGCTGATTTCATCACATGAACCCCGGCGAGGCGGACGGTCGGGCGCGCACGTCAGACGGCACGGATCGGAGGGAGCTGAGCGGACATGAACAGCGAGAGCAACCGACGGCGATTCGAACTGGGACGGCGGCGATTCCTGAGCCTGCCCGTCGCGGGAGCCGTGACGGCAACGGTCGGCGCTCAGGGCGCCACCCCGGCCATGGCACAGAACACGGGGTCCGCGGATGCGGACTTCGACATCATCATTCGGTCCGGGACCGTCGTCGACGGCTCGGGCCGGGACGCGGTGGTCACGGACGTCGGGATCAAGGGTGGTCACATCGCGGCCCTGGGGGATCTCACCGGCGCGGGCGCCGGCACCGATATCGATGCACGTGGTTTGGTGGTCTGCCCGGGGTTCATCGACGTGCACTCGCATGGGGCACTGTCAGCGCTGCCGGTCGCGGAGAGTTCGCTGCGGCAGGGGGTCACCACCGAGATCCTGCACCCCGACGGCGGCGGGATCATCCGCATCGCGGAGCGGCTGTCGATCGAGGAGAACGGCCTCGCGATCAACATCGGCGCGTATATCGGCTTCAACGCCGTGTGGGGCAGCGTCGTCGGCAGCGAAGACCGCCGGGCCAGCGCGGACGAGGTCGACCGGATGCAGAAGCAGGTGATAGCCGGCCTGGAGAACGGCGCCTGGGGAGTGTCGGCGGGGCTGTACTACACACCGGCCTATTTCGCCCAGACCGATCAGGTGATCGACGTCTGCACCCCGGCCGGGCCGTGGCGGACCAACTTCCCCAACCACATCCGCAGTGAGAACGACGACGTCATCGAGGCCACCGAAGAAACCGTCGTGATCGGAGAGAGTTCCGGGCTGACCCCGGTGATCACCCACATGAAGGTCATGGGCCCCGGGAACTGGGGCAAATCCGAACAGACCATCGGGTTGCTGGAGGCGGCGAACGCTCGCGGCACCTACGCGGCCGCCGACGTGTACCCGTATCTGCGTAGCCAGACCGGAATCAACGCGACCATCCCGCAGTGGATCCGCGACGGTGGATCGGCGGCGATGTTCGAGCGGTTCGACGACCCCGAGCTGCGGCCGCAGATCGAGCAGGAGATCGAAGACCTTCTGCACAGCCGGGTCCCTGGGCCGGAAGACGTGTGGATCCGCTCGCTCGGCCAGACCCTGGCCGAGGTGGCTGCCACCCGTTGGGACGACTCACCGGTCAGCGCGGGTGAGGCGGTGATGCGGGTGCGCCGGGAAGAAGGCAACGAATCCTGTATCTGGACCTTCGGCGACGAGGACGACTTCCGCCGCATCCTGCTGAACCCCACCACCGCCGTGGGTTCGGACGGGGGAGCCACGACGTCGTCGACGGCACATTCCCGCAGCTACGGCACGTTCCCGCGGGTGCTCGGCCGCTACGTCCGCGAGGAGGGTGTGCTGAGCCTGGAGCAAGCCGTGTTCAAGATGACCTATCTGCCGGCCACCATGATCGGGATGGTGGACCGTGGGCTGCTCGCTCCTGGTATGGCCGCCGACGTCACCGTCTTCGACCCCGCCACCGTCATCGACCGGTCCACGTTCGAGCAGCCGCGACAGTTCTCCGAAGGCATCGAACACGTCGTCGTCAACGGCCGGCTGGCGTTGAGCGGCGGCGAGCTGACCGGGATCCAGGCCGGCCGGTCGCTGCGCCGGTCCCGCGGGATGATCACTCGACCCGCGTCGACACAGGGCGGCCGGGCCGCGGTGAACGGACGGGTGGAACCGGTCGACCGTCGTGAACCGGGCGGGCAGGTCTTCTCGACCAACTTCTCCGACGACGCCGCCGGCGCCGCACCAGCAGGTTGGACCCCACAATGGCGCACCGGTAGCTGGACCGTCGAGGACGGCCCGCGTCGGCTGCGGATGAACTCCGCCGCCGGCCGGCGGGCTCTTACCTGGGACGCGGTCGGCGAGGTCGACGGAGACGTCGAGCTCTACGGCCGGGTCCGCGGGGAGGGGCACGAGACGTTGTTCCACCTCGGTGCGCTGGTATCCGGTGACGCCACGAATGAGAACACGTATTTCCTTCGGGCCCGGCTGGAATCTGCCAGCGGCACCCCGAACCAGCTGCAGATCGGCCGTTACCTCGACGGTGGCTATTTCACCCAAGACAGCAAGACGATGCCGTTCCCGGTGAACGAGAACATCTGGTACCGAGTGCTGTTCCAGCGGGTCGGGCACCGTTTGCTCGGCAAGATGTGGCCGGACGCCGAATCCGAACCGGCCGACTGGCAGGTCCAGGTGTCCACCTACGACATCGACCAGCTTGGTGGCGGCTCGGGACTCGTCGGCCCGTCGCACTGCTGCTCCGGTGCGGTCACCGAATGGTCATATCTGAGCGCCGCCACCGGGGGAGAACGGGCGCCGCGGATGCCCGACGATCCGCCACCGTTGACGGAGGCGTGGGAATCGATCCAGGTCGCGTTGAACGTACGGGATCGCGGGGGAGAGACTACCGGCCAGCTGACCGTCACCGATCGAGACAGCGACCTCACCTTCCGAGCGACGAGTCTCGGCACCCTCCAGACCGCACCCGGCTGGGCCAGCCTCACCGGCCTCGGGGTGGCTGCGGGATCGGACGAGGAACACGCGTTCGTCGTGATCCTCGACGAGAAAGACCCACTCGCCGGAGACCGCACCACGGTCACCGTCGAGATCGAGGGCGGCTACCGGCGCACCGGTGTCCTCGGTAGCGGAACCAGCCGGATCGGGTGACACGGCGGCTGCGCCTCGCCGTCCGGCTGCAACGACACGACCTGCCCAACACTAGGAAGGACAGCATGATGAGAAGGATTCGCGCGGCCAGGGCCATCGCCCTGGTGGGGGTCGTCGCACTCGGCGTGGCCGCGTGTGGCGGTGACGACGCCGGCAGCAGCGACGACGGCGACACAGCCGCCACGGAGCAGGATCCCGATGACGGCGACAATGGGGACGACGACGCCGACGACGGGGACGACGGGGACGTTGACGAGGGCGACTTCGTCACCAGCCTGACCTTCGGCACCGGCGGCACGGCGGGTGTGTACTTCCCGCTCGGCACCGAATACGCCAACCTGTTCGAGGAACACATCGACGGCATCACCGTGAACGCGATCGAGACCGGCGCCTCCGTCGACAACCTCGGCCGGATCTTCCAGGGTGAGATGCAACTCGGCCTCACCCAGAACAACACCGCCATCGAAGCGGTCAACGGCCAGGGGGAGTTCGAGGGTCTGGAGCTCGACAACATCGGCTGGCTCGGACAGCTCTACCCCGAGGCGGCCCAGGTGATCACCCTCGAGTCCGGCGGCTACGAATCGATCGAGGACCTCGCCGGTCAGCGGATCTCGGTCGGCCCGCCCGGTAGCGGCACCCGGGCCGTCGCCCAGGCCATCCTCAGTGCCCACGGCATCGAGGACGGCGACTACGAGGCGTTCGAGGAGAGCTTCGGCGACGCCCGTTCCCGGCTGCAAGACGGCAACCTGGACGCCTCGATCGAGATCCTCGGTGTCCCGGCGGGTTCGCTGGACGAGCTGGCGGCCACCCACGACGTCCGGCTGCTCCCGATCGAGCAGAGCATCGCCGAGGACATCGCCGGGCAGACCGATTTCGAGGCGTACACCATCCCGGCCGACGCGTATTCGTTCCTCGACGAGGACATCAGCACCGTGTCCGTGTTCGCCGGGGTAGCCGCGTCGACCACGCAGGTCAGCCCGGATCTGGCGTACGAGATCACGAAGATCATCTACGAGCACTCCGGTGACATCTCGCTAGCCCAGGGTGGCCTGATCAACCTCGATGACGCGCTGCTGGGCCAGGGGAACCTCGACCTGCACCCCGGCGCTCAGCGCTACTTCGAGGAGCAGGGTCTCCTGTAGTCGAGTGATCGCCTGGCTCCGGGCCCCGGATCGGGGCTCGGAGCCAGGCGATCCGCGGACGCGGAAAGGGCGATGGTGAGCGAACGCGATACGACAGTGCACGACCCGACTGGTTCGGAGGTTGGGTCGGCGGCCGGCCAAGGGGAGGCCGTAGGCCAGCAGGAGGCTGCTGAACGGGCGCAGGAAGTACTGCGCCAGCACGACACGGCCAGCCGGTACCGTACCAATCTCGGGTGGTGGGCCTGGGTGGTCGCACCGCTGGCCATCGCCCTGACCGTCTTCCAGCTCTACACGGCCCTCTACGGGGCCCGGCCCACGCTCGTGCAGGGCGCCATCCACGTGGGCGCGGCCATGGGTCTGGTGTTCCTGCTTTACCCGGCGAAGGCGACGCTCAGCGGACGGCGTGGAGTGCCGTGGTACGACGTCGTGCTGGCGCTGGCCGCGCTGGCGGCCAACCTGTACATCGTCGTCGACTACACCCGGCTGGTCGGCACGGAGGTCCGCATCCTCGGGTACACCGACACCGACCACATCGTGGCCGTGCTCGGTGTGGTGCTGATCCTGGAGGGCACCCGGCGCTGCGTGGGGCTGCCGATCGTGATCATTGCCGGGGCGGCGATCCTGTACGGCATCTTCGGCGAGCACATGCCGATCTTCTCGCACGGCGGGTACAGCTGGGACTCGTTCGCCACCGAGACCTTCTTCACCAGCCGCTCGGTGTTCGGTACCCCGATCCAGGTCTCGTCGACGTTTATCTTCCTGTTCCTACTGTTCGGCGTGTTGCTGGTCCGCACGAACATCGGATCGTTCTTCAACGACCTCGCTTACCGCGCCACCGGCCGCTACTCCGGTGGCCCGGCCAAAGCCGCCGTGGTGGCCAGCGCCGCGCAGGGTATGGTGTCCGGCAGTTCGGTGGCCAACACGGTCGCGTCGGGTTCGTTCACCATCCCGATGATGAAACGGGCCGGCTTCAAGCCAACCTTCGCCGCCGCCACCGAGGCGTCGGCGTCGACCGGCGGCCAGCTGATGCCGCCGGTGATGGGGGCCGCGGCGTTCATCATGGCCGAGTACACCGGCGTGCCCTACAGCGAGATCATCATCCTGGCCCTGGTGCCCGCGTTGCTCTATTTCACCGGGCTATTCATGGGGATCCATTTCGAGGCGAAGCGGCGCGGCATCGTCGGTGCCCCGGTGAGCGAGCTGCCGCCGTTGCGGAGCCTCGCGGTACGGATGGATCTGCTCCTGCCCCTGGTGGTCATCGTCGGGCTGCTGCTGTCCGGGCGCACCCCGGCCAATGCCGCCCTGTGGGGCATCGTGACGGCGTTCGCGCTGAGTTTCCTCCGCTCGTCTACCAGGCTGTCCTGGTGGGGTGTGGTGCAGCTGCTGGAGGCCGGGGCACGGGTGGCGCTGCCGGTGATCGCGGCCTGTGCCACCGCCGGGATCGTCGCCGGTACGGTGACCGCGACCGGCCTCGGCGGCAAACTCGCCGGTGGCATCCTCGACCTCGCGTTCGGGCACTTCCCGCTGGTGCTGGTCTTCACGATGCTTGCCTGCCTGGTGCTGGGTATGGGGCTACCAACAACGGCGAACTACGTCGTGACCGCAACCATCGCGGCGCCCATTCTGCTCAACGAGTTCGACGTGCCGATCATCGCCGCGCACCTGTTCGTCTTCTACTTCGGCATCCTGGCCGACATCACCCCGCCGGTGTGCCTGGCCGCCTATGCCGGGTCGGGGATCGCGCAGGCCAATCCGCTGAAGTCCGGCGTGACGGCGCTGCGGATCGCCATCGTCGGATTCATCATCCCGTTCATCTTCGTCGTCGAACCAGCGTTGCTGCTCCAGGATACGAACGTCGTCGAGCTGATTCCCGTTGTGTTGACGGCGCTGCTCGGGATGCTGGCGATCAGCTCAGGGCTCACCGGATACCTCGTGCGCCCGGCCCGCCCGATCGAACGGTTGTTGCTGGTGGGCGCGGGAATCGCGTTGGTGTATCCGGCATTGGTGAGCGCGGTGCCCGCCGTGCTGCTCGTCGCCGGGATCGCGATCGTCCAGTACCGCACCCGGGAGGGCGCCACCACCCGTCGGTGATCGTTGCTGCTTTCGTTTCGCGCTAGGGGAGTGGAGTTGGTGTAACGAGTGGAGTTGGTGTCCGAACGGAGTGCCGGAGGTGCGGTCAGGGCGACACCAACTCAACTCCGCTGCTGCACCAACTCCACTGCATGCGCCAACTCCACTCCGCACACTGCTGATGGGCCGGAGCCAGAACCGTGGCTGCGACTCAGGTCTCGTCGGGAGAGAGGCGGACGAGTTCGGGTTGCGGCGGCGCCGGCTGACGGACCAGTTTCAGCGCGGTATCGACGTCGGTGGCGTGCTGGACGAGCGCTCGCCCGGCTGGGGAGACGAAGCCCTCGTCGACGGCGTGGTCGAGCATCGTCAGCACCGGAGTGAAGTAGCCGGTTCCGTCGAGCAGGACGATGGGCTTGTGGTGCAGGCCGAGCTGCGCCCAGGTGACGACCTCGAACAACTCCTCGAAGGTGCCGTACCCGCCGGCCAGCACGATAAAGGCATCGGACAGCTCGTTCATCGTCGCTTTGCGTTCATGCATGGATCCGACCACGCGCAGATCCGGCAGGTCGAAGTGGGCCACCTCGCGCAGGAGCAACGCCTCCGGAATGACACCGACGACGTCACCGCCGTTGGCCAGCGCCGCGGCCGACACCGCTCCCATGACGCCGATACGGGCACCGCCGTAAACCACGCCAATCCGCTCGGTGGCGAGGCGGCGCCCGAGTTCGGTGGCAACCGCGGTGTAATCCGGCCGGCTGCCCGGGCTAGAGCCGCAAAAGACACAGACCCGCCGGACGGGTTGGTCAGCGGCGGAGTGGGGAGAGGCAGCGCGGTCGGCAGAGTTGTGGTGCATAGGGGTCACACTGCCGCAGTTTATCGCTCGGACCGTCCGACTCTTATTCCAGAGCGGGACGGCCACGACCCAACGAGTGCCCGCGCCCCAAGACCGGCGTCGCGCCGCCGGCGATACCGATCGGTGGAAGGTTTTCGGCGTGACAGTGGAGGGTTCTCCTCGCTATAGCGCGTACAACCTTCCACCGTCACGTGCACGACCCAACTACGGCAAACGAAGCACTCCGACGTTGGCTTGTCACCGACCTTGGCTATCGGCGCACCTTGAGGTCGATGGAGACCACCGCCGCTGTGTGCCGATCCTGTGCGGTGATTTCGTAGAGCCCAGGGTGGAGTTCGATATCTGGGTCACTCGGGAATTCGATCGTCACGACCCCAGCGCGGTCCGGCATTCCTCCGCCGCGATAGACAAGGTGGCAAGGGCCTTCAGTGAGGTCGGGGCAGATTCCGCTGAGCTCGCCCACGAGGTGATCCGGTTGTGCGATCTCGACGTCGATATAGGTATTCGGTGTAGCGTCCGTTATTTCGATGGTGGTGTATTCACGAGCTGCAATGGAGATCTCACCCGGACTTATGCCAAGACCCAGCTCCTGGATGCGGTTGCGCCCGTCAGTTGGCGCTACAAGCGGAGTAGCTACCGTCCGTGCAGCCGAGGGTTCAGCGGACTGTGACTCCCGTCCACCCAGGTTGACCAGATCTTGGATGATTCCAGTAGCTAAGCCGGCGAGCACGCCAGCAATTAGGGCGGCAGTAAAGGCGACGGCGCCCCATGGGTGATGTCCGGAGGTCTTTCCGTTCTGGGCGGTCATGGCAGCGGCTACCCCTCATGTTCGACCAGATGAATGATCCCAGGCGAGTAGGTGTTTCGATAGACCGGTTGGTGCTCGGCGCGACCGTTTGGCATCAAGCGGGTCGGGTGGCGGTGTGTGCACCGATGGTTGGGGGAGCGAACGGGGTGCTGTGCCGGACTTCGCGTATCGTCGGTCCGTGCCGTCATACGAATCCGGGGGAGGACACACGATGACGCGGATTGCGCTGGTCACCTGCGCGGAGCTGGCTGAGCTTCCCGACGACGATCAGCTGCTATACGAACCTTTGAAAACACGCGGCATCGTCGCCGAACCGGTGGTCTGGGACGACACCGGAGTCGACTGGGGGTCGTACGACCTCGCCGTGCTCCGCTCCACATGGGATTACTCGCGCCGCCGCGACGAGTTCCTCACCTGGGCGGCTGGCGTGCCGCGGCTGGTCAACCCAGTAGACGTAGTGCGCTGGAACACCGACAAACGTTATCTGCGCGACCTCCGAGACGACGGTGTGCCGGTGGTCCACACCCGGTGGATCGCCCCGGGAGACACCATCAGCTTGCCCGGTGACGACGCCGACCTCGACACCCAGGCCGGTCTGGCCGCGGCCACCGAATACGTCATCAAACCCGCGATCAGTGCCGGTTCGGTCGACACCGGACGGTACTCCACCACCAACCCCGAGCATCGGGAACTGGCGTTGTCCCATGTGACCCGGTTGCTCGACCGGGGGGCCACGGTGATGATCCAGCCCTACCTGTCCGCTGTCGACGCGTTCGGTGAGACGGCCATGTTGTTCTTCCATGGGGAGTTCAGCCATGCCATCCGGAAGGGTCCGATGCTCGACGGCCCGGACCGCGGGGTGGCCGGGTTGTTCCGGAACGAGCGGATCACCCCGCGTGTCCCGTCGGCTGAGGAACATCGGGTGGCCGCTCAGGTGCTCGCGGCGGTGCCGGACGTGGCGCGACTGACCTACGTACGGGTCGACCTGATCCCGGGACCCGACGGTACGCCTATTCTGCTGGAGCTCGAGTTGACCGAGCCGAGCCTGTTCCTCGATCAGGACGACGCGGCTGCGGCCCGGTTCGCGGCCGCTATCGCCGCCGACGCCGACTCGTGATCGAAAACGGCGGACAAAGCCGCAACCGGCGGGGACAATGGACACAGAGGCGACGTCGCCGAACGTGCCATCGGCTAGGTACATCGGCGGCGTGCCAGTTCAGGCCACCTCCGTCGAGAGACCGCCATGGCAAACCAGACAGCGGCAGATCTGAGACGGCAGGTCAGGCGGCTACACAGCGCCTGGCCGGCGCGGCGGTGCCCTGCCGAGGAGATCCCGCGTCGGCCACCACCAGCTGACGAGGAGCTCGCGGTGCCGCTGCAGCGGCTGCTGACCGTTGCCACCCTCACCCCCGCCCAGGCGGCACTGCTGGCGCGGGATCTCGTGGGCGGGCTCGATGCCATCCACCGGATCGGCTCCGACGGAGTCGGTATCGACGCCGCGTCCGTGCGGCTTACCGGCACCGGCCAGGTGCGTTTCGATCCACTCTGGGACGGCGCTGACACCCCCGGCACGGCCGGGTCCGCGGCCGCGGTGCTCGATGAGCTGATCGCTAGTGCCCGGCGGGCCGGGCCGGGCCGGCAAAGCGCCGTCGCCCGGCTGATGCGCCTCGAAGAGGTCAACGGCGACGTCACCGCGTTGGCCGGGCGGGTGGGTGAGGTCGCCGACGAGCTGCTCGATGGCGGCAGCCCGCGCCGCGTCGAGCATGTGCGCAGGGGCCTCGGCGCGCTGGCGGTGGCCAGCCGGAGCCTCGACCCCGGCACGTCGGCCGAGGAACCCAGGGCCCGGGAGACAGCGGCGTCGGTTGCCACCCCGCTGACCCGGCGGCCGCGGTTGCCGCGGGACGGCCGGGTGCCGCGCCGGATGTTGTTTCACCGGCGCCGCCGCGGTGGCCGATTGAAGGTGTTCGTGCTGCTGCTTCTCGCCGCCGCACTCGTCGCCGGGGGTTGGTGGGCCGGTCCGCGCATCTGGGACGAGGTGCGCGACACCTGGGACGAGCTGTTCGGCTCCTCGGACCCGCCGCCGGTGCAGATCGAGCCGGTCTCGCCGCCACCGGAACCAGACGACGACGCCGACGAAGCCGATGGCGACGCCGACCCCGCTTCGGGCCCGGTGACGGCCGAGGCGCCGGCCCCGGAGTCGGCCGGCGCCGTGTCGGGTGTGCGGATGGAGACCACCGCGGGTACGTGTACGGCGGGCTCGCCGTGTCCGGTCCGGGTCGAGGTCGATCTGGATCCGGCTGGATCAGCGCGCCAGGTGACGTGGGGCTTCGAGATCGTCGACCGTTGTGCCGCCGAGTCGACCACCCAGGGTGGGGTCACCGTCACCGCGCAGTCCGGATGGACCCAGGTGTGGGGGTTGTCGCAGGTCGATCTGCCGGACGGCGCGGCGCTTGCGGTCTTCGCGGTCACCGACAGCCCAGACCAGGCCGCGTCGGGACCGATGCTGGTGCCCGAGGACGCCGACACGTGCTGAGGGTGTCGTCATGCCCACCCTCCAGAGCCGCCAGTGGGGGGTACTGACCCGCCCGGGTATCACCCCGTCGTCGCCGGCGCGGGCCCGCCCGATGGCCAGCGCTCGCACCGTCGACGTAGCGATCGTGGCCGCGGTCGCGGTGCTGGCCGGTCTCGGCGCCCTGAACCTCGTCACCATCGGCGCTTCCGACCTTGCCCTGCGCCAGCTTGCCATCGTCGCGGTAGGTGTCGTCATCATGCTGGTGCTCGCCCGCTGGGGTGCGGCCTTCTTGTCTCGCATCGGCTGGGTGCTCTATGCCGGCACCTTGCTTGCGCTGCTCGTGGTGCTAGCTGGTGACGACGGCACCCGGGGGGTGCGGCGGTGGATCGATCTCGGCTTCGTCACGCTCCAGCCGTCCGAGCTGGCCAAGGTTGCCGTCGTCGTGGTCCTGGCGGTGATGCTGGCACCGGGCTACACCCGGCGGCGATTCCTGGTGGCGCTGGGCCTGGCCGCCGCCCCGGCCGGCCTCATCATGCTGCAACCCGACCTCTCCACCGGCCTCGTGCTCGCCGCGGTCACCACGTTCGTCATCCTCCTGGCTCGGGTGCCGCTGCTTCCACTTCTGCCCCTGTTCGGAGCAGTGTTGGCGGTGTTGCCATTGGCGGTGCTGGTGCTGCGGCCGTACCAGCTGGGCCGGATCCAGGCGTTCATCTCCGGCGACCGCGACGCCAGCGGCTCGGGCTGGGCGATGCTTCAGGCCGAGATCGCTATCGCTCTCGGCGGGGTGACCGGCACGGCCGGCGAGCCGTTGCACGACCTCCGGGTGAGCTACCTGCCCGAGGCCGAACACGACCTCGCCTTCGCCAGCATCGTGCACAGCTGGGGGCTCGCCGCCGGGGTGGCGGTGGCCCTAGCGGTTCTGGTGATCGTGTGGCGGCTTGCCGTGATCAGCCGGACGTCGCGCTCACCAGAGGGTGCACTCCTGGCCGGCGGCGTAGCGGCGTTGCTCGGCGTCCAGACCGTCGTGTCGATCGCCGCCAACCTTGGCTTGTTACCGCACACCGGGTTGCCCATCCCGCTGTTCAGCTACGGCGGTACCGCCGCGCTGGCCACGTTGATCGCGCTCGGCCTCGTCCTCGCCATGCGGCGCGACGGTGATAGCCGCTGGCCGCTGTGGGACGTGCCAGCCGGCCGCCGGCGCCGACCCCGCTGGGCCCGCAGCGGTGCCGTGGTGCTCACCGCCAACCTGCTGGCGTTGTCGTATTTCACCTGGTACACCCAGGACGCCCGGGCCGACGAGCTCCGGGCGGCCAGCGACGAGCAGATGACCAGGTGTGTCCGGCTGCCGGCCGAGCGGGGTGTCATCGAGGACCGCACGGGCACGCCGCTGGCGATCACCCGCGACGAGTACGACGTCCGGGTGCTGCCGGGGATGTTTCCCGACACCGACGACGCCGCCGTGGCGCGCCTGGCCGACGCCGTGGGCGAGTCGCCCGACGAGGTACAGGACGTGTTGCACGGGCGCGGCAACGAGCTGACGGTCACCGTCGCCACCGTCGATCCGGACACCGCCGGACGGCTCACCGCCGAGGAACTGCCCGGCGTCTTGGTCGCGCCGTCGGAGCGGCGTGAGTACCCGTACGGCCAGCTGCTCGGCCCGGTGCTGGGGTATGTCGGCGTCGGCACGCCGGAGGACATGCAGCGCTGGCCCGATCTCCCGCTCGGAGCCACCGTCGGCCGGGCCGGGCTGGAACGACAGTACGACGACGTCGTGCGGGGCACCGATGGTGAGCAGTGTGTCTACGTGGACCCGGTGGGGCGGCCGGTGGCCGCGGCCGGCCGGGTCGATCCGGTCGCGGGCGACGATCTGCGGCTCCATCTCGACCTGGAACTACAGGAGCTGGCCGACCGGTCGCTGGCCGCGGCCATGGACACCAGCGGCGGAGATGTCGGCGCCGCCGTCGTGATGGACGCCAGCACGGGTGCCATTCTCGCTCTGGCCGGGCGGCCGGGGTACAACAACAACGTCTACACACCCCCGATCGACGTCGCGGCGTTGCGGGCGGAGGTGGAGGCGCCGGGGCTGCCGCTGACACACAAGGCCACCCAGCACGCGGCGCCACCGGGGTCGACGTTCAAACTCGTGACGGCGGCGGCGAATGCCGAACACGCGATTATCGCTCCGGACCGGGTGGTGCCCACCGGTGCGTCGTACACGTTGGGCAACCATACGTTCGCGAACTGGCGGCCGATGCCGCCGCACAACATGATCGATGCGATCGCGTGGTCGAACAACGTCTATTTTTACGACCTCGCCTGGCAACTCGGCGCGGACCGGCTGATCGGCACCGCACGCCAGCTCGGCGTCGGCGAACGTACCGGGATCGACCTGCCGGGGGAGAGCCCAGGTGTGCTGGACACCCCGGAGTCGGTGACGAACGCGGGTGGCACGTGGTATCCGGGGGCCACCGTGATCCTGGGGATCGGGCAGGGCCCCGTGGTGGCCACCCCGCTGCAGGCCGCCCGCTGGACCGCCGCTCTGTCCACCGGTGAGCTGGTCACCCCCCGGCTGGCGGCCGAGCACGGCGACGGCGCTACGGTCGAGGTGCCCGAACCTGAGCGGCTGGCTTTCGCCGGCCAGCTCGGTCCGGTCCGGGACGGCCTGCGGGCCGCCGTCACCGGTGGTACGGCGGCTCAGCTCGGGGTGCTCCCGGTGCCGGCGGGTGGCAAGACGGGGTCGGCGGAGAACCCGGCGTCGCCGCTGAGCGCACCGGACTCGTGGTTCACCGCGGTCGCCCCCGTCGACGATCCGGAGATCGTCGTCACGACGTACGTGCGTGGTGGCGGGATGGGCTCGGAGACCTCCGGCCCGGTGGCTCTCGAGCTGATGCAGCACTACTTCGAGTGAACTCCGGTGTGGCCGGGGTCGGTCATCCGCCGTAGGCCGCGAGCACCGGCGGATGGTTCAACGCCCGGGTGGTGCCTTCGGCCACGCAGGTGAGGGGCCGGCCGGCCAGCTTGACCGGGAAACCGAACGTCTCTTCGAGCAGCCGGGTGAAACCGGACATGAGGGCACCACCACCGATGGCGAGCACCCCGTTGCTCATGATGTCGCTGGTCGCCTGGGCTGGGAGATCCTCGAGGCAGCCGGTGAGGGTGTGGACGATCTCGTCGACGGTGCCCCGTAGCGCGTCCTTGACCTCGTCGGTTTCGAGGGTCATCAGCCGGGCCCGGCCGGTGGCGGCATCGCGGCCCTCGACGATCAATGGTGGATCGGTGACGTCGTCGACGGTGGACTTGATGGTCTCCGCGGTGAGGTCGCCCACCATGAGCCGGTGCTCGGCCCGCAGGTACTGGGTCAGGGTGCGGGTCAGCTCGTCGCCGGCCACCCGGCAGGTGCGAGAGGCGAGCACGCCGCCGTAACAGAACCCGGTGATCTCCGACGTGCCTCCACCGATGTCGACCACCATGTGAGCCCGCGACTCCAGGGGGTCGATACCGGACCCGAACGCGCCGGCGATGGGTTCGGGCAGCAAGGCGACCTTGCGCAGCCCGGCCTCGTGCGCGGTTTCCAGCAGCGCCCGGCACTCGAGTGTGGTGGCGCCGGCCGGTACCCCGATGACGGCCCGCCGCCGCTCTCCGGGCCAGCCACGCCGGCGGATCTTGCGCAACATGGCGACGATGAACGCCCGGGCGGATTCGAGGTCGACGACCACTCCGTCTTGGAGCGGCCGGACCATCTGGTAGCCGGCGGGGGTGCGGCCGGTGAGCGCCCGGGCGTCGCGACCGACGAGGACGGGTGTGGTGGGGTCGTCGGAGTGTGCGACCATAACCGACGGCTCGTCGAACACGATGCCCCGGCGTGGATGACCGACCACCGTGTTGGCGGTGCCGAGATCTATGCCGAAGCCGCCCACACCGACCTCCTTTATCTGTTTCTACTGTACGTCCCAGCACGGGTACCATCGAGCGAGTTCAGCCAACCGATGTCATTTCTCGACCTAAGGAGCAATGTCGTGTCCGAAAAGATCCACATCGTCGTCGCCGGAGCCGAGCGACAGGTGGATGCGGGCACGACGGCCGCCGTGCTGTTCGCCGACGAACCGGGGGTGATCGCCGCGCGGATAGGTGCCGAGCTGGTGGATCTGGACCGGGTGCTCAGCGACGGCGACGACGTCGAGCCGGTCCAGATCGACTCCGAGGACGGCCGGGCGATCCTGCGCCACTCCACCGCACACGTCCTGGCGCAGGCGGTGCAGGATCTGTTCCCCGACGCCAAGCTGGGCATCGGCCCGCCGGTGGAGAACGGCTTCTACTACGACTTCGACGTCGCCGAGCCGTTCACCCCGGAGGATCTCAAACGGCTCGAGAAGCAGATGCAGCGCATCATCAAGGAACGCCAGCAGTTCGCCCGCCGGGCGGTGTCGGATGACGACGCCCGGGCCGAACTGGCCGGCGAGCCGTACAAGTTGGAGCTCATCGGGCTCAAGAGTGGTGCGGAGAACGCTGCCGAGGGCGCGTCGGCGGAGGTCGGCGCCGGCGAGCTCACCATCTATGACAACGTCCGGCGTGGGGGAGAGGTGGCCTGGAAAGACCTCTGTCGCGGCCCGCACCTGCCTACCACCCGCCACATCCCGGCGTTCAAGCTCATGCGTGTGGCCGCGGCGTACTGGCGCGGCAACGAGAACAACCCCCAGTTGCAGCGGATCTACGGCACCGCATGGGAGAACAAGGAGGCGCTCCAGGCCCACTTGGAGCGGCTGGCCGAAGCCGAGCGGCGCGACCACCGCAAGCTCGGCGCCCAGCTCGACCTGTTCAGTTTCCCCGACGAGATCGGCCCCGGGCTGGCGGTCTGGCACCCGAAGGGCGCCACGGTACGGCGGATCATGGAGGAGTACTCGCGGCAGCGCCACGAGCAGTCCGGCTACGAGTTCGTCTACACCCCACACATCACCAAAGACGCCCTGTTCGAGAAGTCCGGGCATTTGGGCTTCTACAAGGACGATCTCTACCCGCCGGTCCACCTTGACGCCGAGTACGACGACGACGGCGCGGTGCGTAAACCCGGGCAGGACTACTACCTCAAACCGATGAACTGCCCGATGCACACGTTGATCTTCAAGTCCCGGGGGCGCTCGTATCGTGAGCTTCCGCAGCGGTTGTTCGAGTTCGGCATGGTGTACCGGTACGAGCGGTCCGGGGTCGTCCACGGACTGGTGCGTTCGCGGGGGTTCACCCAGGACGATTCGCACATCTTCTGCACCCCGGAGCAGCTCGCCGACGAGCTGGCCAGCCTGCTGGAGTTCGTCCTCGGGTTACTCCGCGACTTCGGGCTGACCAACTTCCACGCCGAGTTGTCTACCCGGCCGGAGAAGTACGTCGGCGCTATCGAAGACTGGAACCGGGCCGAGGCCGCCTTGGAAGCCGCCCTGAAGAAGGCCGAGCTGCCCTACACCATCAACGAAGGCGACGGCGCCTTCTACGCCCCGAAGATCGACGTACATGTCAGCGACGCCATCGGGCGCAGCTGGCAGCTGTCCACCCTGCAGGTGGATCTACAGACCCCGGTGCGGCTGGACGTCGAGTACACCGCGGCGGACGGCAGCCGACAACGCCCCTACATGATCCACCGCGCATTGTTCGGTTCCATCGAACGATTCTTCGGCATCCTGGTCGAGCACTACGCCGGGGCGTTCCCGGTGTGGCTGGCCCCGGTTCAGGTGGTGGGTATCCCGATCGCCGACCAACACGTCGAACATCTGCGGGCGGTAACCGAGCGGCTGCGCGAACACGGCATCCGGGTCGAGGTCGACACCTCCGACGACCGCATGCAGAAGAAGATCCGCAACGCCCAGCACCAGAAGGTGCCCTACATGCTGCTAGCCGGCGACGACGACGTATCCAAGGGTGCGGTCTCGTTCCGGTACCGGGACGGCACGCAGAACAACGGTGTACCGATCGACGACGCCATCGCGGAGATCGTCGACGCCGTTCGCCGCCGGATCCAGGTCTGATCACGCCGGCATATCCGAGGCCGGCCACACCGGAGAGTCGCAGGTAGTTCGGAGGTAGTCAACAGTGCCCGATCGATTGGAACGGCTGTGGACGCCCTACCGGATGGCATATATCCGGGGCGAGTCGGGATCGGGCGCCGAGCGGGATGGCACTACGTGTCCGCTGTGTACGATCCCGACGATGGACGACGACGCCGGCCTGGTCGTGGCGCGGGGAACCCACGTGTACGGGGTGCTGAACCTGCACCCCTACAACCCCGGTCACCTGATGGTGGTCACCTACCGGCACGTTGGTGATCTGGAGTCGCTCACCCCGGACGAGACGGCAGAGCTGTCCGCCATGACCCGCGATGCGATCGTGGCGATGAAGGCGGTGTCCGCACCCCACGGTTTCAACGTCGGCCTCAACCTGGGCGGCGTGGCCGGGGGGTCGCTCTCCGCCCACCTTCACCAACACGTCGTGCCGCGCTGGAGCGGCGATGCGAACTTCATGACCGTGCTCAGCGACACCAAGGTGATGCCGCAGTTGCTGGCCGACACCCGGGAGTTGCTGGCCGCGGGGTGGCCGAACACTACTGGCTGAGCCTGGCTGACAACCAGAGGCCCACGTCGCCGCGTCCTATCAGTGAGAGGACGGGGCAACCCGTCCGCGAGTTGATCGTCGAGGGGTTCGTGACATGGGTTCCGACTGTGAACGTACGCCCGGGGCCGGGCAGACACGTGCCGTGGAGTACACCGGAGCCGGCTGGCTTCACTGGTCCTCCATACGGCCTGACACCGATGAGCCAGACGCGCCGCCAGCCGCGGATCACCCTGACCCGCCTGACGACGGGTGGCTCATGGCGTGGTGAGCGCGGCACCTGGCGTCGGCAGAAGTAGGCCGATCGTGAAGATCCGATGAGGATCTTGTGCGAGATCGTTGATCTCCCTGGATCCGGAGATCGAAGAGCCATAGATTGCCGGTGTTCATGCGCCATAGCTGAGTACAAGGGGAAACATGCGAACTCGAAGGGTTCGGCTGGTCACCGTTCTGGTGGCGATGACGTCCAGTGTCGGGATGCTGGCCGTCGCCGGTGGGTGGCTGTCGGCGGCGACGCCGGAGAGTTCGGTTCCGGCCGCACTGGCGATGAACGCGGGCACCACGGTCACGTTGCTCACCGGTGACCGCGTGGTCACCGACGCCCAGGGCCAGGTGCGGACCGTGCTGCCGGCGGCCGGGCGGGAGCACATACCGGTCTCGGTGACGACGCGAGACAGCGGTACGTTCGTGGTGCCCGCCGACGCCGCGGGGTTGCTGGCCCGCGGCGCGTTGGACGAGCGGTTATTCAACGTGACCCGGTTGGTCGAGTACGGATACGACGACACGAACCGGGCCACGCTGCCCGTCATCGTCCAGCACACCACTTCGGACTCCGCCGCGCAGCGGTTGGTCGCCGCGGCGGCCGGAGCGGAGGCCACCCAAACGTTGCCGAGTGTGTCCAGCGTTGCCGCGGTGGTGGACCGCGCCGCCGGTGCGGCGTTCTGGGCGGCCGCCACCCGCGGCGAGGGGGCATCGACGGTGTTGGCCGACGGTGTCCAGAGGATGTGGCTGGACGGACCGGTCGAAGCGGCGCTGGAGGACAGCGTGCCGCAGGTCGGCGCCCCGGCCGCCTGGGCGGTGGGGCTCGACGGAACGGGCGCGACGGTAGCGGTGCTGGACACCGGGATCGACGACACCCACCCCGATCTGACCGGCCGGGTCGCTGCCGCGGCCAACTTCTCCGATGCTGACGACGCGCTGGACCGGGACGGACACGGCACCCATGTGGCCTCGACGGTGGCCGGTCAGGGCGATCGGTACCGCGGGGTCGCCCCCGGTGCGACGCTGCTGAACGGCAAGGTTCTGGATGACGACGGCTTCGGGTCGGAATCCACGGTGATCGCCGGCATGCAGTGGGCCGTGGAGCAGGGCGCCGACGTGGTGAACATGAGTCTCGGCGCCCCGGACACACCAGGTCTGGACCCGGTCGAGGAGGCCGTCGAGGCATTGTCGGAACAGCACGGCACCCTGTTCGTGGTGGCGGCAGGCAACGCGGGGCCGTCCTCGGTGGGGTCCGTCGACAGTCCGGCCGCCGCGCCGTCCGCGCTGGCCGTGGGGGCGGTCGACAGCAGTGATGTCCTGGCCGACTTCTCCAGTTGGGGGCCGACCTCCGATGGGGCGCTGAAACCCGATCTCACCGCGCCGGGGGTCGACATCACCGCCGCCCAGGCTGGCGGCAGCGGATACGTCTCACACGATGGCACCTCGATGGCCACACCCCACGTGGCCGGAGCGGCGGCCATCCTGGCTCAGCAGCACCCGGATTGGTCCGGCGACCAGATCAAGACGGCGCTCACGGCATCGGCGGAGTCGGACCGGCGTACGTCGGCCTACGGCCAAGGATCGGGACGGCTGGATGTCGCCCGGGCGATCCATCAATCGGTGACGACCGAACCAGGGGCGCTCGACTTCGGCGTGCACGAATACCCGCACGAGGCCGATCCAGCCGACGAGGTATTGACCTACCACAACCACGGCGCCGAACCGGTCGAGCTGGTGTTGTCGATCGACGGGTTCGACCCATCCGGCGAGCCGGCCCCGGACGGTATGTTCACCGTCGACACCACCGAGGTCATCGTGCCGGCCGGCGGCGCGGCCAGGGTGACCGTCACGGCTGACACCAGGATGGACGCCCCGCACGCCGGTTACGGCGGCACGATCACCGCGGCCGACGATAGCGGCGACGTCGTCGTGACCACGGCGGTCGGGGTGGTGCGGCAGGGTCCCCACCACGACCTCACCATGACGTTTCGCGACTTCGACGGAGCCCGCACCGCCGACGGCAGTATGTCGATCGACGGGTTGGACACCGAGTTCTGGGACTGGGTCGCGCCGGATGAGACCGGCCAGGTGACCCTGCGGGTCCCGGAAGGTGTCTATCACCTCGTCGGGGATCTGGAACCCGGCGACGGCATCTTCGCCCGCATGATCACACCGAAACTCGAGATCACCGACGATACCGAGATCGTGCTGGACGCACGGGACACCGAACCATTCGACATCACGATGCCCGATCCGGGTGCTACCGCGTCGTGGTCGGTATATGGCCACATGGTGTTCCATGACGGGTACGGCCTCGGCAACACCCTGATTATGTTCGACGCCGGTCCGGAGAACATCTGGCTGGCCGAACTCGGCGCACCGGTCTCGGCCGACGAGCTCCGGGCCGGTCTGGCCGGTGGGTGGGAGGCCCCCGGCCCCGGTGACTCAGCCGGGTGGTATCACGCCGCCTGGCAAGAGTCCGGCACTCTTCTGGCCGGCCTGGAACGCGAACCGACGGGCGACGAGTTCGAGCGGGTCACCATGCGGCTGGGCCACAGCTCGCAGCGGTCCGGAGCACTGGTAGCCAGCTGGACCGGCGTCGACGACGGCTTGATGACGATCGTCGTCCCCACTGATCTCCCCGCTGAGCGGACCAACCACGTGCTCGGCAGTGAAGGCCGGTGGTCGTTCGGCGCGGCTCAGCAGACCGAGGGTGAGGGCTTCCAGATAGAGACCTTCGTCCAGGAGGTCCCGCGTGGGCATCAGCCGGGCCGGGAGTCGGCACGGGACTACAACATCGGCGTGTTCGGTCCCGCCTTGGGGGTAGTGGACCCGTGGATCCCGCCGAGAGTGGTGCGCTCGAACGATGAACTGTGGGCGTTTGTGCCGATGTTCGGTGACGGCGCGGGCAACCCCGGGTATTCGGCTTACGACACCGCACGAACCCGGGTGCTGCTCGACGGCGCCGAGGTGTTGACCGTCGACGAGGCCCTGTATGACCAGGACATTCCGGTCGGGCCCTGGGAGGTTCCGGCGGGTGCCGGGCGGCTGGAGCTCAGCACCGAGGTCACCCGGCCGGAGGACGTGTCGAGGGTGAGCAGCCGGGTGCAGGTGACGTGGGCCTTCGACGTCGAGGCCGCACCGGAGGATGGCACCAACCAACTGTTCCCGCTGTCGGTGGTGCGGTTCGCGCCTGAGCTGTCGCTCACCAGCACCGCCGTGGCCGGGACGGAGCTCACCGTCCCGTTCGAGGTTCATGGCGCGGCGGCGGGCCAGGTGGACGAATTGACCATCGATGTGTCACACGACGACGGCGCATCGTGGGAACCGGCGACGATCACCGGAGAATCGTTCACCGTGATCCATCCCGACCAGCCGGGCAGTGTGTCGTTGCGGGCCCGGCTATCCGACGACGACGGCAACACGCTGGAGCAGACGATCGAGCGGGCCTACCTGACGGTGCCGGCCGAACCAGAACCCACGGACCCGCCGGACCCGACACCCACACCGGACCCGACACCGACGGCCGAACCCACCGTCACCCCCAAACCGACGGTGACCCCGGAGCCGAGCACCACCGTGACCCCGGCGCCGCCGGGCAAGGATCCCCGGTTGCCGGATACCGGCATCGCCCCGGTGGGATGGCTGCTGGGGGCGGGGGCCAGTGCCGTGCTGGCCGGGGGCGGGGCATCGTTGGTGCTGCGACGCACACGTGGGTGACGCCGTTGTTATCCGTCGTCGGTGGCCTTCGCCGCGAGATGGGCGGGCATCGCCTCGTACCGGGCGAACTCGCGGGTGAAGGTGGCGGTGCCGTGGCTCATGGCTCTCAGCTCGATGGCGTACCGGACTAGGCCGGTCTGGGGGACGTCAGCCTTGATCAGGCTGCGTCCCTGACCGACGGCTTCGGTGCCCAGTACGTGGCCGCGGCGGCTGGAGAGGTCGCTCATCACGGTGCCGACGTCGTCGTCGTTCACCAGAATGGACACTTGATCGAACGGCTCGAGTAGGCTGACACCCGCCGCGGCGGCGGCCTCCCGCAGCGCCAGCGCCCCGGCCATCTGGAAGGCCATATCCGACGAGTCGACACTGTGTGCCTTGCCGTCGAGCAGGGTGACCTTGATGTCGACCATCGGGTAGCCGGCCTTGGAGACCCCCTTCTCCATCTGGCTCCGGATACCCTTCTCGACCGATGGGATGAACTGGCGTGGGATCGCCCCGCCAACGATCTTGTCGACGAACTCGAACCCGGACCCCTGCGGCAGCGGCTCCGCCTCGATCTCGCACACCCCGTACTGTCCATGGCCACCGGACTGCTTGACGTGCCGGCCTCGGCCACCGCTGCGGCCGGCCAGGGTCTCCCGCAGCGGCACCCGCAGCTCCACGTGGTCGACCTCGACGCCGTACCGCTTGGCTAGGCGGTCCAGCAACACGTCGGTGTGCGCCTCGCCCATGGTCCAGAGCACCAGCTGGTGTGTCTCGGCGTTGTTCTCCACTCGCAGCGTCGGCTCCTCGGCGACCAGCCGGGACAGCCCTTGTGACAGTTTGTCCTCGTCGGCTTTGGTCCGGGCGACGATGGCCACCGGCAACATCGGCTGGGGCATGTCCCACGGGCGCATCAGCAGCGGCTGCTGCGGGTCGGACAGGGTGTCGCCCGTCTCGGCACGGGACAACTTGGCGACCGCGACGATGTCGCCGGCCGGTGCCTGCCCGACCGGCCGTTGGGTTTTTCCCAGCGGGGACGACAACGTGCCGACCCGTTCGTCTTCGTCGTGTTCCTCGTGTCCGCCGCCGGATAAGAAATGACCGGACACGTGGACCGGCAGATCTGGGCGTAGCGTGCCGGAGAACACCCGGGTGAGGCTGATCCGGCCGACGTACGGGTCGGTGGTCGACTTGACGACCTCGGCGAGCAACGGGCCGGCGGGATCGCAGCTGAGGTTGTCTCGCGGTTCGCCGTCGATGGTGGTCACCGCGGGCATGGGGTGTTCGGCGGGGGAGGGGAAGGCGCTCGTCATGACCTCGAGCAACTCGGTGGTGCCGAGTGCGCTCGCCGAACACACCGGCAACACCGGATAGAACGACGCCTGCGCGACGGCCTGTTCGAGGTCGTCCACCAGGATCTTGGGGTCGATCTCCTCACCACCGAGGTAACGCTCCATCAGCGTCTCGTCCTCGGACTCCTCGATGACACCTTCGATCAGCTCTCCCCGAGCCTCGTCGAGCCGCACGGCATCGGCGTCGGTCAGCTCGGCTTCGGCCCGTCGTCCGTCGGCGTACTGGTACAGCTTGCGGCTGATCATGCCAACGAGGCCGGTGGCCGGCCCGCCATCGGACACCGGTAGATAGAGCGGGAGTACCTTCTCGCCGAACGCGTCGCGGCAGGATGCGAGCGTGCCGGCATAGTCGGAGCGCGGGTGGTCGAGTTTGGTCAGGACGACGGCACGCGGCATCGACACGGCAGCACACTCGGTCCAGAGCATACGGGTGGTTCCGTCGATGGGCTCGGCGGTGGAGACGACGAACAACGCACAGTCCGCGGCCCGTAGCCCGGCCCGCAGATCGCCGACGAAGTCCGCGTAGCCGGGGGTGTCGAGCAGATTGACCTTCACCCCGGCATACTCGAGCGGAGCCAGCGCCAGGTTGACCGAGCGTTGCTGGCGCACCTCGGCCTCGTCGTAGTCGCTGACGGTGTTGCCGTCCTCGACCCGGCCCGGCCGGGAGATAGCGCCGGTAGTCGCCAGAAGCGCCTCTACCAGGCTGGTCTTTCCGGCTCCGGTATGCCCCACCAGGACGACGTTGCGGACCTCCCCGGCCGTCGGGGGGTCGGCGGTGCCGCCAACGGCCGTGGGGGTGTGTCCTTGAGAGTTTCGGCCCGCCATCGCGCCTGCCCTTCATCTCTGGCGGCGCCGCGTCGCCTCCCGTGCGTCGTCGGTCCCCCGCGTGCCGGCGCCGACCATCCTGCGTTGTGAATGCCACTCTGCTGTGCCATCCGAGGATCCGCAAGGGGCTGTCGAGATTCCATCTCCTACGATGGCGTGGCCGGACGTACCGTCTTCGGATGCGGCTGGCACAACCGACAGCCCCTGCCCGCCGCACGAGGAGCTTGACGAGACCAGGCCATGCTCGACAAATACACGCGCGTCTACACGACGCGGATCCTGACGCCCATCGCGCGGGCCTTCACCAAGGCGCGGATCAGCCCCGACGTCGTCACCATCGTGGGTACCGCCGGCGTCACCGTTGGTGCGCTGGCGTTCTACCCACGTGGTGAGTTCCTGGTGGGCACGCTGGTCATCACCGCGTTCGTCTTCGCCGACAACATCGACGGCATCATGGCCCGGCTGTCCGGACGGAAGAGCAATTGGGGAGCGTTCCTCGACTCCGTGTTGGACCGGGTCGGCGACGCCGCGATCTTCGCCGGCCTCGCGTTGTGGTTCGCCGGCGACGGCGACAACACGCGGATGACAGCCCTGCTCATGGCCTGCCTCGCCCTGGGCGCGGTGGTCTCGTACGCACGAGCGCGCGCGGAGAGCCTCGGCTATACCGCCTCCGGCGGGATCGCCGAGCGGGCCGACCGGCTGGTGGCGGTGCTCGTCACCACCGGCCTCGTTGGGCTGTTCGGCCTGTCTATCGTCGTCCTCGAGGTCGTACTCTGGTTACTCATGGCCGCCAGTGCGTGGACGGTGTTCCAGCGCGTCCGGCACGTCCACCAGCAGGCGGTCCAGGCATGACGCGCTTCGCCGACCGGCGCCGGCTCGCGCTGTACAGCGCAGGGTGGGCGGCCGTGCGGGCGCTACCCGAGCCGGCCGCCTATGGACTGTTCCGTACCCTGGCCGACGTTGCCTGGCGGCGCCGCGGCGGCGCCGCTCGCGGCTTCGAACGCAACCTGGCCCGGGTGGTACCCGACGCCGACCCCGCCGAGCTGCGTGCGCTCAGCCGGGCGGCGCTGCGTTCCTACATGCGCTACTGGTGTGATGCGTTCCGCATCGGTGACTGGACGCATGAGCGCATCGTCGGCCGGGTACGTACCCTCCATGAGGAGCGGTTCCGAGCACCGCTCGACGAGGGGCGAGGAGTGGTGGTCGCGTTGCCGCACATGGCGAACTGGGACCACGCCGGAGCATGGTCGTGCCTGACCGGCGCACCGGTGGCCAGTGTCGCCGAACGGCTGCGTCCGGAGAAGCTGTTCGAGCGGTTCCTCGCCTACCGTGAACAATTGGGTATGACCATCCTGCCGCTCACCGGCGCCGAGAACGTGATGAGCCGGCTCACCAACCATCTGGAGTCAGGGGGAGCGGTCTGCCTGCCGGCCGAACGTGACCTGTCCCGGCGCGGCGTACCGGTGACGTTCTTCGGCGAACCGGTGAGTATGCCGGCCGGTCCGGCCATGCTCGCGCTGCGGACCGGTGCGACCCTACTCCCTACCACTCTCGCCTACGAAGGCCGGGAGCCGAACCACGGCGTCGTGTTGTGGTTCCACGAACCTATCGAGATTCCAGCACGCCGCGCCGACCGCATCGCTACCATGACGCAGCGTGTCGCGGATGCCTTCGAGGTAGGCATCCGCCAGCATCCGGAGGACTGGCATATGGCCCAACGCATCTTTCAATCCGACATCGAGGCCGCCCGGGGATCCGAACACCCCGGCAGCACGTTGGCCGCGCCGTGAATATCGGGATCGTCTGCCCCTACTCGTGGGGTGTCCCCGGTGGGGTGCAATTCCACATCCGCGACTTCAGCGAGGAGCTGATGGCCCGTGGCCACACCGTGTCGGTGCTGGCACCCGGGGGAGAGGACGACGACGTCCCGCCGTATGTCGTCAAAGCCGGACGTCCGGTTTCGATCCCGTACAACGGCTCGGTCGCGCGTGTTTTGTTCGGCCCCCGCGCGGCGGCGCGGGTACGCCGGTGGCTCAGCGACGGCAAGTTCGACCTCGTGCACATCCACGAACCCGAAACCCTCAGCCTCGGCCTGCTCGCCACGTGGTTGGCCGACGTGCCGGCCGTGGCCACCTTCCACCAGGGTTCCAAACGTTCCCGGGTGCTCAGCGCCGGCCACGGCATTCTCCAATCCACTCTCGAGAAGCTCAGCGCCCGCATCGCCGTCTCCGACGAGGCCCGCCGCACCATCGTCCAACACCTCGGCGGCGATGCCGTCCTGATCCCCAACGGCCTCTACGTCGACCGCTTCACGGCGCCACCACGGCCGGAGTGGCAGGGGGCCGGTGGCACGTTCAGCTTCCTCGGCCGGGTCGACGAACCCCGCAAGGGACTGCCGGTGCTCCTGGGAGCCTGGCCCGCCATCCACACCGCGCATCCGGACGCCCGGCTGCTCGTGGCCGGCCCCGGCGATGTCGACGAAGCCCGCCGCAGCATCCCCGCCGAGCACCGCGACGCCGTGACCTTCCTCGGCGCCATCAGCGACGACGACAAAGCCGCCATGCTCGCTAGCAGCGACGTGTACATCGCACCACACACCGGCGGAGAGTCGTTCGGCATCGTGATCGTCGAAGCCATGGCCGCCGGAGCTCCCGTCGTCGCCAGCGACCTGGTCGCGTTCCGGGCCGTGCTCGACGACGGCCGGCTGGGTGCGCTCGTGCCGATCGGTGACTCCGAGAGCCTCGCCACCGAAGCCATCGCGCTGCTGGGCGACCCTCAGCGGCGGCAACGGTACCGGGATGCCGCGTCGGTGGCGGTGCGCCGCTACGACTGGTCGGAGATCGCCACCGAAGTGCTGGCCGTGTACGAGATGGTGATGGCGGCCGGGTCGCCGGCTGACGGTCCCCGATTCCGCTTGCCGGGCCGGTGACTCCGCCGCCGGGGCACGCCGCGACGGGCGGGGGAGCGCACGGGCAGCGGGGTAGGTAGGGTCGGACGCTGTGATCTGGATTCCGGTTGTTGTCGGCGTGCTCTTCCTGCTGGGTGTGTACCTGTCCTGGACGGCGGGGCGCCTGGACCGGCTCCATGCACGAGTCGACGCGTCGCGAGCCGTGCTGGACGCGGAACTGCTTCGGCGCTCGGCGTCGGCACTCGAACTGGCCACCGCGAACCTTCTCGACCCGGCGACGTCGGTCGTGGTCGCCGACGCCGCGTCCCGAGCCCGCACCGCGGGCGACAACGAGCGTTATCAGGCCGAGAGCGACCTCACCGCGGTGCTCACCGCCGCTTTGGGCGAACCCGAGGAGCTTGCCGCCTGGCGGGAGGACGTGCCGCTGCTGGCGGACGCGCTCGGCGAGTTGAGCCTGGCCTGCCGGCGTGCGGCGCACGCTCGGCGATTCCACAACGAGGTCGTGCGGGCCGCTCAGCGGCTGCGCCGTAAGGTTCTGGTGCGTTGGCTGCGGCTGGCCGGACACGCACCGTGGCCGGAGACGGCTGAACTCGACGACACCATCCCACGCGCGTTCAACAGCTGACGCGCAGCACGTGGGCCGGGGAGGGACTCGGCGTTACTGATCGCCGATGCCGCGCTGGCGGAGGTAACGCTCGAACTCGCGGGCGATGTGTTCGCCGGACGCCTCGGGCAGGTCGATGGCGTCGGAGGCTTCCTCGAGCCGGTGCACGTACTCGGCGACGTCGGCGTCCTCCTGCGCCAGCTCTTCGACGCCGTGTTGCCACGCTTCGGCCTGGTCGGGGAGGTCACCCAGTGGCACGGAGACCTCCAGCAGGTCCTCCAAGCGGCGCATCAGCACCACGGTGGCCTTCGGGCAAGGCGACTGACCGACGTAGTGGGGTACCGCCGCCCAGAGCGAGACCGCGTCCAACCCAGCGCGGGTGGCCGCGTCCTGAAACACCCCCACGATGCCGGTGGGTCCCTCGTACCGGGACGGCTCCAGGCCCATCGCCTCGACACCACCAGGCTCGCTGCTGGCGGCGGTGACCGGGACCGGCCGGGTGTGCGGGACGTCGGCGAGTAGGGCACCCAGCGTCACCACCCGTTCGATGCCGAGCTCGGCGGCCACTCCGAGGAGTTCCGCGCAGAATCCCCGCCACCGCATGTTCGGCTCGATGCCACGCAGCAGGACGAAGTCTCGGGGTAGGTCGGCGGAGGTGGCCACGGTCAGCCGAGTGGTGGGCCAACGCAGATTGCGCGCACCGTCGTTGTCGAGCGAGATGACGGGCCGGTTGACCTGAAAGTCGTAGTAGTCGTCGGGGTCGAGTGACGCCAGAGGTTCGGCCTGCCAGATCTGTTCTAGGTGCTCGACGGCGGCCGTGGCGGCCTCCCCGGCGTCGTTCCATCCCTCGAACGCGGCGACCAGCACCGGCTGGCGAAGCTGTGGAACGCTGTCCAGTTCGATCACGCTGGTCCTTCCCCTGCGTCGGCACGCATGCGTTCGACGTTACCTGGGACGGGCCCTCTCCGCGAACCCGAAACTGTCGGTGTTGTGCTTGAACCGCAACGGTTCGGGAACACCGTCGTTCCCTCGTGGTCCACCCTACGGTTAGTGCAGCCCGCGGTGCGCACTGGCCGTGGCCGAGTGTCGACGACCACCACACCCACCTGACCGATGTGGTAGGGAAACACCCGATGCGCGACGCGGATGGTGGTGAAACCATCTGGGACGTCATTGTGTCGCCGGCACCTCGATCCGCAGGGTCACGGCCGCGGCCCGGTAGCTCGTCTCCCGAGGGGACTCAGCAACGGATGATGGAGCAGCCGCGCCGCTGGCACAATCGATCTGTGTCGCCACCCGTGATCGGCCGCGAGAGTGAACTCGCGGTGGTGCGCCGGCTGATCGACGGGCTCGACGCTGGGCCCGCGGTCTTGGTGGTGGCAGGCGAAGCCGGGATCGGGAAAACCACCGTGTGGCAGGCCGGTGTCGACGACGCCGGCCGCCGCGCCCGCGTCATGACCGCCCGACCGGTCACCGCCGAGATGCGGCTGAGTTATGCGGGCCTGGCAGATCTGCTCGACGGAACCGAACGTGAGGGGTGGGCGCGGCTGCCCGCTCCGCAACGGCACGCACTCAACGCCGCCTTGCTGCGCACCGAGGGCGCATCGGGCGTACCGGATCCCCGCGCGGTCGGCGCCGGGTTGCTGTCGGTTCTGAAGGAGCTGGCCCGCCGGTCACCGGTCCTGCTGGCCGTCGACGACCTGCAATGGCTCGACGAACCAAGCCGCCGGGCTTTGGAGTTCTCGGTCCGACGGTGTACGGGACCGGTGGCCGTCCTAGCGACGTGGCGAGATGACGATCCGGCGGCAGGAGGCGGGGTGCGGCTCCCCGCAGCACACCTCCTGCCGCCCGATCCGTCCCGTCGTGAGACATTAACCCTGCCTCGGTTGGCCCGCGGCGCGATCCACGAGATCGTCCGGCGGCGGACCAACCGGCCACTGGCCCTCCGTTTGGTCGCGCGAATCGCCGACACCGCAGCCGGCAACCCGTTCTTCGCGCTGGAGTTGGCCCGTGCGGCGCGGCCGAACTCCGTCGACCTCGGCCCGATGCCGGCCAGCCTGCACGCCGTCGTCCAAGGACGCATCGAGGTCCTCTCGCCATTAACCAGGCACGTCTTGCTCGTCGTCAGCGCCTTGGCGTCGCGGCGCGCGGACCTCACTCAGGCGGCGATCGGAGACGTCGACCTGGTCCGGGCACTCGGCCCGGCGGAGGACCGCGGTGTGGTGACCGTCTCCGGCGGGCGGATCGAGTTCACTCACCCGCTGCTGGCCAGCGCCGTCTACGGCGACGCGGCACCTTCCACCCGCCGCGCGGTGCACCGGCGACTGAGCGAGGTCGTGGAGGACGTCGAGGAGCGCGCCTGGCATCTGGCCCGGTCGACGATCGAACCGGAACCACAGGTCATCAACGCCCTCGAAGCGGCCGCCGCGCAGGCCCGCGGCCGCGGAGCTCCGGCGTCGGCCGCTGAGCTCCTGTCGACCGCGATCGCCCTGGGCGCTGACACCCCGGAGCGGCGGGTGCGAAGCGCCCGTGACCATCTGGGCGCCGGAGACTCACATGCGGCCGAGGTGATCCTGACCGACGTCGTCGACCGGCTCGCTCCCGGCCCGCCACGGTCCGAAGCCCTCCGTCTGCTCGGCATGGCGCGATACCAGCTGGACGATTACGCCGCATCGGCCGACGTGCTGAAGCGCGCCTTCAATGAAGCGGCCCAGGACAGCACCCAGCGCGGTACCGCCGCTGTCGAACTCTGTTTCGTGCACGGGACCGGACTTCGAGCCGCCGAGGCATTCGGCTACGCGAAGATCGCCGTGCAAGCGGCGGAACAGGCCCATGACGCCGGTCTGCTGGCCGAAGCGCTGGGCTGCCTGGTGATGTCCGCGTTTCTGCTCGGCGACGACGTGGACGACGCCACGCTGGCTCGGGCGATAGCTCTGGAGGACCCCGATCGTCCCCTCCGCTCCATGCTGCGGCCCACGCTCATCGGGGGGATGGTCCACCTCTGGGCGCGGCGGGTCACCGAAGCACGCGCTCAACTCGCCATCATTCACCAGCGGTGCCTCGATCGCGGCGAGGAAACCGACGCGGACCTGGTGTCGGTCCTGCAGGTCGTCGCTGCCCTGTGGCAGGGAGATGTGGCCACGGCGCGGGAACTGGCCGACACGGCCGCCCACCGCGAACGTCTCGTCGTTCCTGGCCGTGCCCAAGCCATTGCCCGAGTGCACGTGGCCTACATCTGTGCCTGGCGTGGTGACGTGGAGCAGGCCCGTGAGGCGGGACTGGCCGCACTCGACCTGTTCGCCAACGAGGGTGCGGCCATGTGGTCACTCCACGCCTACGCGGCACTGTGTATGGCCGAGCTGTCCGTTGGAGACCATGGCGAGGTGGTGCGGTGGTTCGAGGCCGGCCGCATGGTCGGCGCCGCCGCGATGCAGGCCGACCCTGGGGTGTCATCGCTGATCCCCGATGTGGCTGAGGCGATGATCGCACTAGGGCGTCTCGATGAAGCGGAGACTTTGGTGGGTGTCCTCGAATCGAGCGGCACCCGCCCTTCGCGGCCGTGGGCGAGTGCCGTCGGGGCACGATCCAGGGGCCTGTTGTGCGTCGCCCGCGGAGACCTCGACGACGCCGAAGCCGCGTTCCACCATGCGTTGGTGGCACATGACCACCTGGGTCTGGGCTACGAGGAGGCCCGGACCTATTTGGTGATGGGACGGCTGCAACGGCGCCGCAACCGCCGGCGAGCCGCCCGCGCGTCGCTGGAACGAGCAGCCGAGTTGTTTCGGGAAGCAGGGGCGGCCCGGTGGGCCCGGAACGCCCAGGACGAAGTCCACCGGTTGGGGCTGGCCAGACCCACGGCGGCCAGCGTCGACGGGCTGACCCCCAGCGAGGAACGGGTGGCGGGGCTCATCTGCGCGGGCCGCACCAATCAGCAAGCCGCCGCGGAGCTGTTGGTCAGCCCTAAAACCGTCGAAGCACACTTGACCCGGGTGTACCGCAAACTCGGCATACGCTCCCGAGCCGAGCTCGGACGGGTCATGGCTGAGCGGGATCAGGTGCTGCCTCCGGCTGGGCAGCCTGGTCCGTGAGAGCATGGAGTACGTGGTCGCTACGCTTCCGGCTGCCGTTCTGTGGGATATGGACGGCACCCTCGTCGATACCGAACCGTTGTGGATAGCTGCTGAGGAGGACCTGGTCGCCAGGCACGGCGGCACGTGGACCGAGGCGGACAGCTTGGCGCTGGTGGGCAGCGACCTGTTGGTGGCCGGTGAGTACATCCGGTCCAAGGCGGATCTCCCGCTCAGCGCCGCCGAGGTGGTCGACCAACTTCTCGCCGAGGTGCTGGCCGGCGTCAAACATGGCGCCGAATGGCGCCCTGGTGCCTCTGAGCTGCTGGCCGCCCTACGCGACCATGGTGTGCCCTGTGGGTTGGTGACCATGTCCTACCGGGTGCTGGCCGAGGCCGTGGTGGCTCAGCTGCCCGCGGGGACGTTCGACGTCATGATCACCGGCGATGCCGTCACCCAGGGAAAACCACACCCGGAACCGTACCTGGCCGCGGCGGCCGAACTCGGTGTCGCACCGGCCGACTGTGTGGTTATCGAAGACTCACCCCCGGGAGCCGCGTCGGGTGTGGCGGCCGGGATGCGGGTTCTCGGTGTCCCGAACGCCGTCGAGATCGACCCGGGCCTAGGTGTGGTCGTGATCCGCAGTCTGGCCGGTGTCGTCCCCGGCGATCTCGCCGCCTTCTTCGACGCCGACGGCCCGATCCGCCGGTGACCTCTCGATCACGGACGGACCGGGCGCAACAGCCGCCGCGGCAGCAAGTAGACCCCACATGTGCTGCGGTTTCTCTCCTACTCGGTGGTGATGGCTCGTAGGACGTTCAACCGAGCCGCCCGGCGCGCTGGCCAGACCGCGGCCAGGATGCCCACCACCGCTGCCAGTACGAGGAACACCACCAGCTGGCTGATCGGCACGTCGAGGCTGGCCAATCCTTCATCGGCGAGGGCACGCTGCAACGAGATGCCGAACCCGAGCCCCAGTCCGATGCCGAGGACGGCGCCGAGCACGGCGATCGCGATCGACTCCAGCCGGATCGTGGTGCGTAGTTGCCGCCGGCTCAACCCGACCGCCCGCAGTAGCCCCACCTCCCTGGTGCGTTCCATCACCGACAGGGCCAACGTGTTGACGATGCCCAGGATCGCTACCAAGATCGCCAAGCCGAGGAGGGCGTAGACGATGTTCAGCAGTTGGTCCAGCTCATCGCGTTGCGACTGCCGGTAGTCCTCGTGGTTGCGGACCGTCACCATGGGCAGCTCGGCGGTGGCTTCGGTCAGACCCGTCTCGATAGCTCCGAGCTCGGCACCCGATGCGGCGATGACGAGCACGGTGGTGTCGACGGTGGGCGCCCCCACCTGCGTGAACGTGTCGAAGCCGACGATGTAGCCACCGGAGAGCAGTGGGCTGTCGGAATCGTAGTAACCGATCACCGGCACCTCGGTGGAGGCCCCAGCCATCTCGATGGTCACGGTGTCGCCGATCGCGACGTCGTCTTCTCGGCCGTCGCCGACCACCGCGCCGCCACCGGCGAGGTCACCACTACCCTCCACGATGTCGAAGTCGCTGGCCACCGCGAACGCGTCCGGTTCGATGGCGGTGATGGTCTCCTGGGAACCTTCGACGACGGCGAACGCCGAACGGATCGACGTCACGGTGTCCACGCCAGCGATGTCGCGGGCGCTGTCCGCCACCGTGGGGGAGAACGGCTCGCCCGCCGTGTTGTTGGTGATGACGAAGTCGGCGTGTAGCCCTTCGTCGAGTGCCTCGTCGATGCTCTTCTTGGTGGACGCCCCTACCACCGCGATCGCGGAGACCAACGCCAGTCCGATCATCAGCGCCGATGCGGTCGCCGCGGTCCGCCGTGGGTTACGCATGGCGTTCTGCCGAGCCAGCCGGCCGGTCGTCCCGAAGGCCGCGGAATACCAGCCCGTGATGACCTGGATCAGCGGCACCGAGATGATCGGGGCGAGCAACGCCACCCCAACGAACGTGGTGAGGATGCCCAGGCCGACGAACAACAACGCCTCCGGCACGGCGTCGGCCAACCCGGCCACCATCGCCGCCACACCGGCAGCTGTGAGCAGTCCGCCTAGCAATCCGTGGTTGCGTCGGGAAGAGCCGGTGATCGCCATGTCGTCGCGCATCGCCGCCACGGGAGGCACCTTCGACGCCCGCCGGGCCGGAGCCAGAGCGGCGACCATCGTCACCACGATGCCCACGGCGAACGCGACGATCACGGTCCGCGGCGCGAGCACCAGAGATCCGCTGAACTCCATGCCAAGCGCGCCGAAGATCACCTGCATCAGCCGGGCCAATCCAAGCCCGGCGGCCAGGCCCAACGTGCTACCGATCAGCCCCACCACAAACGACTCGATCATCACCGAGCGGGTGATCTGGGACCGCCGGGCTCCCAAGGCACGTAGAAGGGCCATCTCCCGGCTGCGCTGTGCCACCAGGATGGAGAACGTGTTGAGGATCATGAAGATACCGACGAACAACGCGACGGCGGCGAAGACGAGCAGGAAGGTGTTGAAGAATCCGAGACCTTCCTCGACGGCGGAGATCATCTCGTCGTCCACGTCGGCGCCCGTGCTCGCCTCCAACGAGTCCGGAAGAACCGCCGCTACGGTGTCGCGTAGCTCCTCGGCGCTCACGTCTGAGGCTGCGATGACCGAGATGATCGTGTACGCATCCTCCCCGTCGAGGAAGAGTTCCTGGGCGGTGCGCATGTCGAACGCCGTCATGGTCGCCCCGGCGAGGCCGTCGTCGTCGCCGCCGAACTGCAACACCCCGACGAGCTCCGCGGACAGTCTTGGCTCACTACCCAGGGTGACCAGGTCGACCTCGTCACCGACGTCCAAACCAGCCTTGTCGACGGTCCGGGCGTCGATAGCCACCTCACCGGGACCCTCCGGGCCGCGGCCATCGACGACGGTGACGACGGAGTCGTCGGCGAATGTGTCGGGGTCATACCCCACGCCCAAGCCGGGCCCGCCCATAACACCGACGATGTCACCGTCCTGGTCGAGTACCCCGACGCCTCCTGACTCGATTTCACCGTAGGCATCGGCCACCCCCGGCAAAGCCGCGATCTCGCCGACTAGATCGGCCGGGATGGAGACCGACGTGGTGCCGGCCAGCGCGGCGAAGCTGTCTTGGCCCTCCGGCGCGGCCGGGCGAACCAGAACATCGGCGTGCAGGTCGGAGAAGAGATCGCTGAACGTACGGTTGAGAGTGTCGGTGAACACGTAGGAGCCGGTGACGAACGCCACGCCGAGCACCACGGCGAAGGCACTCATACCCAGCCGCAGCTTGCGCGCGAGCAGGCTCTTGAGTGTGGCACGAAGCATGGACTCAGCCCACCTGTCCGGTACCGACGGCGTCGAAGCCCTTCATCCGCTCCAACACCTTCTCCGCGGTTGGATCGATCATCTCGTCCACGAGGCGGCCATCTCCGAGGAACAACACTCGGTCAGCGTGGGCCGCCGCGCCGGGGTCGTGGGTGACCATAACGATGGTCTGACCGAACTCCCGCACCGAACGGCGCAGGAAGGCCAGCACCTCAGCGCCGGATCGTGAGTCGAGATTGCCGGTCGGCTCGTCGGCGAAGACGATCTCGGGTTTGCTCAACAACGCCCGGGCACAGGCGACCCGCTGCTGCTGACCACCGGAGAGCTCATTCGGCTTGTGTTTGAGACGGTCGCTGAGGCCGACCGTCGAGATGATCGTCTCGAACCAGTCTCGGTCGACGCGGGTGCCCGCGATGTCGAGGGGCAGCGTGATGTTCTCCCGTGCCGTCAACGTCGGCACCAGGTTGAAAGCCTGGAAGACGAAACCGATACGGTCCCGGCGCAGGCGGGTCAGCTTTTTGTCGTTGAGCGCACTCAACTCGACATCGCCGATGAAGACTTGGCCGGACGTCGGTGTGTCGAGCGCGGCCATGCAGTGCATCAACGTGGACTTGCCGGAGCCGGAGGGGCCCATGATCGCGGTGAACTGGCTAGCGATGAAGTCGACGGTCACCCCATCCAGGGCGACCACCTGGGTGTCCCCGGCTCCGTAGACCTTGGTCAGGTCGACGGCTTTGGCCGCAGGCGGCCCGGAATCGTGGTTGGTCATCAAGAGATGCTCCCTCGGTTCGGCGCTTACACCCACGACTCTAGAGGCGCATCGGTCCAGCTAGATGGCATTCAGGTGGGGAGTGCGCACTCCGTCGCGAGGAGGACCCCGGACGCCGTCTCATCCTGCAGAAGGAGACTCAACCTGGCCGGCAACGATCACGTGACCGGGGCTGGGAGCCACGGCTGACTCATAGCGAGCCGGGGGTGATCAACCCGCTCTCGTAAGCGTAGATAGCGGCCTGAACGCGGTCTCGCACACTCAACTTGGTCAGCAGGTTGCCCACGTGGGTTTTGATGGTTGTCTCGGAGACCACCAGTTCGGCGGCGATCTCGGCGTTGGACATCCCGCGGGCGACCATCATCAGCACTTCGCGTTCCCGGGCGGTCAGATGGTCGAGGCTGGATGGCGTGGGAGCGTCGCTGGCCGGCAGCCGCGCCGCGAACATGTCGAGCAGACGCCGGGTGACACTCGGCGCCACGACGGAGTCGCCTCGCGCCACGGTCCGAATGGCGTGCACGAGTTCGTCGGCCGGCACATCCTTGAGCAAGAAGCCGCTCGCGCCGGCACGCAACGCTTCCACGACATACTCATCGAGATCGAAGGTGGTGAGCACCAGCACCCGAGGAGGCTGCGCGCGGGCGCTACCGGTAATGGCCCGAGTGGCCTGGACACCGTCCATACGTGGCATCCGAATGTCCATGAGCACCACGTCAGGTTGCAAAGCCCGGGTGTCGGACAGCGCGGCCTCGCCGTCACCGGACTCACCCACGACGGCGATGTCGGCTTCGGCCTCGAGGATCATCCGGAAGCCGGTACGGAGCAGCGGCTGGTCATCGACGAGCAGAACCCTAATGGGATGGGTGACCGTCATCTTCACACCGCCGGACGTTCGGAATGGTCGAAAGGGATCCGCGCCCGTACCTCATACCCGCCGCCTGGCTTGGGTCCGACCGCCAAGGTCCCACCATAGAGGGTCACCCGTTCCCGCATACCCAGCAGGCCATGCCCCGGGCGGCGGCCGTCGAGGGCGGCGGCCAGACCCCGGCCATCGTCGGTCACCGCGACGAGCAGCGCGTCGGACGTGCGCGACAGGCGCACCTCGGCCGTCGACGGTCCGGCATGCTTCAACGTGTTGGTCAACGCCTCTTGGACGATCCGGAAGACGGTGAGCTCGACCCCGGCCGGCACGTCGCGCACGTCGTCGTCGACGGTAAGAGTGACTCGCACCCCCGCACCCTGAACCTGCTCGATCAGATCCTCGAGATCCGCCACCCCCGGCTGAGGGCCCCGCATGGTGATCCATTCGGGTAAGTTCCGAGGCAACCCGCTACCGCGGAAGATGTCGAGGATGCGGCGCATCTCCGCCAAAGCCGACCGGCCGGTGGTCTCGATCGACCGCAACGCCTCGGCGGTGAGCTGTGGGTTCCGGGGCAACGATCGTTGAGCCCCGGCGGCTTGGACGGTCATCACCGATACGTGATGTGCGACGACGTCGTGGAGCTCCCGGGCGATCCGGGCACGCTCCTCGGCCAGCGCCGCCCGAACCTCGGCCGCGCGATCCTGCTCGAGGCGGTCGGCGCGTAGCTCCAACGCCGAGGCATATCGACGCTGCCGGTGCATGCTACGGCCGATGGCCAGCACACCGACGTACCCGAGTACGGAGAACCCGAGGTTGTACGTCGTAGCTGCGGACAGTCCAAGATCGTCGAACTCCACGATCAGATGTGTCGCGGTGACCGCGATCTGCGCGACCAACACCACCAACGCGCCGGCCAGGTTGGCGTAGGCGCCCGCGGAATAGATGGCGACGAGGACAACCAGCAAGGGGCCCACTGACGCGTAGTTCCACACCAGGTACAGAAGCATCCCGGCGCCGATCGCCAACCCGGACGTCACCGGGAAGCGGCGGCGTACGGCCAGCGGTGCGGTAGTGACGACGGCCAGCAGCAGGCAGAGTGCGTCGAAAGGCCGCGTTTCGACGTCTTCCAGGTCGTAGATGACCGTGGACACCACACTGACGGCGAGCAGAACCGCGACCACGAGGCCATCGAAGAGCCTGTGATCGATGCGCGCTCGCTGACCAGGCGGTTCAGTCATATACACCAACGGTAAGGGGCGGCATGAGCGATGCCTTCATCCCCGACGCCGAAGCCTCTTCTCCACCTTAAGGACGATCCGGCGGCAGGGGAGTGCCTTAGAACCCGCGCGTTCCTAAGGTGCGGCCCAGGCCGCCTCAGACGTCGGCCGCGGACGTCCGTGGCGACGGTGCTTCGGTGTCCGAGACCGAGATCACCGGCGCCTCCGGGAGCGGCGGCGGCGTGCCCCCGTAGGCGGGGCACAGCGCCTGGTGGGAACACCAGTCACACAGCCGGCTCGGACTGGGCCGCCAGTCGCCGCTGTCCATGGCACGCTGGATAGCCGTCCACAGCGCACCCAACTTGCGTTCGGTGGCGCGCAGGTCGGCCTCGTCCGGCTCGTACCGCAGGACCTCCCCGCTGCCCAGGTACACCAACTGCAACAGACGGGGGACCGTGCCGTGCAGCCGCCACAGTACGAGGGCGTAGAAGCGCATCTGGAACATGGCGCGCTGCTCGAAGCCGGCGCGCGGGGCCTTTCCCGTCTTGTAGTCGACCACCCGCAGCTCCCCAGTGGCGGGGGCGCGGTCCAACCGGTCCACGTATCCGCGCAGAGTCAACCCGGAATCGAGCACCGTCTCCACGTAGAGTTCCCGCTCCGCCGGCTCGAGCCGGGTCGGATCCTCCAGCTCGAAGTAGCGGCGGACCAAGCCCTCCGCGCCGCCCAGCCACTCGTCGAGAGCCTCGGCATCGGCACCGAACAACTCGGCCACGTCCGGCTCGTCGGCCAGCAGCTGCTCCCACGCCGGGCGGACCAGCTGGACAGCCTCGGCTGGGGTGCGTTGGTCGGCCGGGAGGTCGAACAGCCGCTCCAACACCGCGTGCACCACGGTGCCGCGGGTGGCGTCGGGGCTGGGAGGCTCGGGAAGCCGGTCGATGCTGCGGAATCGGTACAACAACGGACAACTCATGAAGTCAGCGGCGCGCGAGGGAGACAGGCTCCACACCGGCGGAGCCGGATGTTCACCGGCCGCAGTAGCCGCTGGCTGCGCCACTGGGGTGTTCATGCCCAAGAAGCGTAGACGACGGCACCGACAGGATCCCGGAGCGGCGCGGCCCATGGAACGGTTTTCCGACGAGGGCGGACCCCGCGGTTCCGTCCCCACCGTGTGTTAAGCCGTACGCTTCTCGTATGCGGTTCGGCGGCTGGCGCAATCTTCGGCTCGGACGGGTGGCCGGGATCCCCGTCCACGTGAGCCCCACGTGGTTCGTCGTCGCCGCGGTCATCACCGTTGGATTCCAGCCGTTCGTCGCCCGCACCTTTCCCGACCTCGGCTCCGCCGGGTACGTGGTCACCTTCGCCTTCGCCGTCCTCCTTTATGTGTCCGTGTTCCTTCACGAGGTCAGCCATGCGCTGGCCGCGCGGGCGTTCGGCCTGCCCGTGCGCGGCATCACGCTGCACTTCCTCGGCGGACACACCGAAATCGAGCGCGACGCCCCTACTCCAGGACGCGACCTGCTCGTGTCCGCCGCCGGACCAGCCGTATCGCTGGCGCTCGGAGGTTTGGCCCTGGCCGCGTCCATCCCGGTCACCGCCGACATACCCGAGTATCTACTCCGGGTGTTGGCCGCGGCGAACATCGTCGTCGGCGCTTTCAACCTGCTACCCGCACTACCACTGGACGGCGGGCACATGTTGCGGGCGGCCGTATGGCGGTTCACCGGCGACGAACACCGCGGCACCCGCGTAGCCGCCCGCGCCGGACAGGTCCTCGCGGTGCTCGTGTTGGCCGTCCCGTTCGCCGTCGCCGGAGGCCGGCCCACCACGTTCGGACTGCTCTGGGGGGTGCTCGTGGCCTTCATGCTGTGGAGCGGAGCCACTCAGAGCCTGGCCGTCGGGCGGATGCGGGCGCGGCTACCCGACCTAGACCCACGTCGGCTTCTCCGCCGAGCGGTGGCCGTGCCACCCGAACTACCGGTGTCCGAGGCGCTGCGCCTGGCCCGCGAGCGCGGCGCCAGGTCGATGGTCATCACCAACAGCGCCGGTGCACCCACCGCCCTGGTCAACGACGCCGCCCTCGCCGCGATGCCAGAGGAGCGGCGGCCCTGGGTGCCGGCCTCCGACGTCGCACGCCCGTTGCGCTCAGGCATGGTGGTGGGTGTGGACATGCGCGGTGAAGATCTCCTGCGTGCCATGCGCCATGAGCTGACATCCGAGTACCTCGTCGTCGACGAACAGGGCCGCATGCTCGGGGTACTGGCCGCGTCCGACGTCGACGCCGCACTGGCCGGCCGGTAAGCGGCCGGGGCGGGTAGCCGCCGTGCTGCCGGCCGGACGGACCAGCGCCGGTTGTTAGCCTTCGTCGCATGGCGACCACCGAGACCGCACGGCGTTCCGGCCCATTCCGGGCGGGTGATCAGGTTCAGCTCACCGACCCGAAGGGGCGGCACCACACCATCACCCTCGACCCCGGCCGGGAGTTCCACACACACAAGGGTTCGTTCAAACATGACGAGCTGATCGGCGCTCCGGAAGGCAGCGTCGTCGTCTCCACCGGTGGCACCACCTACCTGGCGTTGCGTCCGCTGCTGGCCGACTACGTTCTGTCCATGCCGCGCGGCGCCACCGTGATCTACCCGAAAGACGCCGCGCAGATCATCGCCATGGCCGACATCTTCCCGGGCGCACGTGTCGTCGAGGCGGGGGCGGGTTCCGGCGCCTTGGCCATGTCGCTGCTACGTGCGGTCGGAGAGCATGGCCATGTGCACTCGTATGAGCGACGCGCCGACTTCGCCCAGATCGCTACGGAGAACGTCGAGCGGTTCTTCGGCTTCAGTCCGCACACGTGGCGCCTGACCGTTGGCGATCTCGCCGAAGCCGTCGACGACACCGACGTCGACCGAGTGATCCTCGACATGCTCGCCCCCTGGGAATGCGTCGACGCCGTGGCCAGCGCCATGGTCCCCGGCGGGGTGGTGTGTTGTTACGTCGCCACCACCACTCAGCTGTCCAAGATCGTCGAGACATTGCGCGAACACGGCGGGTTCACCGAACCGGAGAGCAGCGAGACGTTGCTGCGCGGCTGGCACGTCGAAGGGCTAGCCGTCCGTCCCAACCATCGCATGATCGGCCACACGGGTTTCCTGGTCACCGCACGCCGCCTCGCCCCAGGTGTCACCGCGCCGGTCCGTCGCCGGCGACCCGCCCCCAGCGCACAGGCCTGACCGGACCGCGGCTCACAGCGAAACCTGGCCGCGCCGACGATCACGTCACCATCTCGTCACGAGAGGCCTACCGGAGGCGTGATCCGGGTATGCGAATGTAGGGTCAGGGATACGAGGAAGCCCGAGGAGGAGGTGCGACCGTGGCAACGCATGACGACGGCTTCGAGCACACACGCCGGGGAGCAGGGCGTGAGCCTTCCGAGCTCGCTGGTGAAGTGGCATTTCTCGAGGCGAGATTGGCTTCGGTCAACGCCCAGAACGAGCGGCTGGCGGCGACACTGCGGGAAGCCCGCGACCAGATCGTGACGCTGAAAGAAGAGATCGACCGGCTGGCTCAACCGCCATCCGGATTCGGCACCTACCTGGAAGGCCACGACGACGGCACGGTGGACGTGTTCACCGGTGGGCGAAAACTGCGGGTGGCGGTGAGCCCCGAGGTCGATTCGTCGATGCTGCGCCCAGGCCAAGAGGTCATGCTCAACGAAGCGCTCAACGTTGTGCGCTCGTTGGAGTTCGAGCAGGTCGGCGAGGTCGTCATGCTCAAGGAACTGCTGGCCGACACTGAACGCGCACTCGTCATCGGCCACACCGATGAGGAACGCGTGGTCCGGCTAGCCTCGCCGCTGCGAGACTCCGGCCTGCGTTCGGGTGACTCTCTGCTGCTCGAACCTCGTTCCGGCTTTGTCTACGAACGCATCCCCAAGAGCGAAGTCGAAGAACTCATCCTCGAAGAGGTCCCGGACATCGACTACGTCGACATCGGTGGCCTGAAAGGGCAGATCGACCAGATCCGCGACGCCGTCGAACTGCCATATTTGCACGCCGATCTGTTCCGAGAGCACCAGCTGCGGGCCCCCAAAGGGGTGCTCCTGTACGGCCCGCCCGGCTGCGGCAAGACACTCATCGCAAAAGCGGTGGCCAACTCGCTGGCCAAGGAGGTCGCTCGGAAAACCGGCCGGTCGGAGGGCAAGTCCTACTTCCTCAACATCAAGGGCCCCGAGCTGCTGAACAAGTACGTCGGCGAGACCGAACGGCACATCCGTCTGGTCTTCCAGCGGGCCCGGGAGAAGGCCAGCGAAGGCACCCCGGTCATCGTGTTCTTCGACGAGATGGACTCCCTGTTCCGGACCCGCGGTTCGGGTGTGTCATCGGACGTGGAGAACACCATCGTGCCCCAGCTGCTGTCCGAGATCGACGGCGTGGAGAGCCTCGAGAACGTGATCGTCATCGGCGCCTCCAACCGCGAAGACATGATCGACCCGGCCATCCTGCGGCCTGGGCGCCTAGACGTGAAGATCAAGATCGAGCGCCCGGACGCCGAAGCGGCCAAGGACATCTTCAGCAAGTACCTCACCACTGGCCTACCTCTGCACGGTGACGACGTCGCCGAACACGGCGGCGACCCCACGGCCACGGTGGAGGCAATGATCCAACGGTCGGTCGAGCGTATGTACTCCGAAACCGAAGAGAACCGGTTCCTCGAGGTCACCTACGCCAACGGCGACAAAGAAGTGCTGTACTTCAAGGACTTCAACTCCGGCGCAATGATCCAGAACATCGTCGACCGGGCGAAGAAGATGGCCATCAAAGACGCCCTCGACACCGGCGTCAAAGGTATCCGCGTGCAGCACCTGCTCAACGCCTGCTTCGACGAGTTCAAAGAGAACGAAGACCTCCCGAACACCACCAACCCGGACGACTGGGCACGTATCTCCGGGAAGAAGGGTGAGCGGATCGTCTTCATCCGGACCTTGATCTCGGGCAAGTCCGGCACCGGCGAGGCCGGCCGCTCGATCGACACGGTCGCCAACACCGGCCAGTACCTCTGACACCGGCTAGTACCTCTGACACCGGCTAGTACCTCTAACACCCGACCGCTACCTCTAACACCGGCTAGCACCTCTAACACCCGACCGCTACCTCTCACCAGGGGGCCGCGAGAACCGCTCGGTTCCGCGGCCCCAACGTCTGCCACCCCACCACTTGTGCACCTGATCTCCGTTTTGACGCCTGATCGTTTTCATGGCGACGATCAGATGCGTCGGCGGTGACGACGGCCAGTGCCGACGGGCGGTAGCGGCACCTGATCGTCTCCACGATGTGGGACGGTTGGCGATCAGATGCACAAACCGTCGCCTGGCGTCCGGTAGTGCATCTGATCGTGTTGCGATGGGCGCAAGGTGGACGTGCTGGGCGCGCGGGTGCCCGTCAACGGACGAGGGTAGGGCCGTCGGATGACGCTTGGTGCGCTGACCGCTTGTTGGTGTGGGTGAAATGTCGCAGATGTGGAGGCGGTCAACGCACCAACCCCAGGTCCTTGCACACCGGGCTACCCCGGTGAGCCCCGGGCAAATCCCCTGGGGAAGTCGGCGGGCCCCGCACGCCACCGCCGCATCCGCCCCGTGGGCGAACGCCGCATCCGCATAGCACGGTGCCGCCTCGAAAGGATCAGATGTGCTACCGGACGCCATACGACGGTTGGCGCATCTGATCGCCGACCGTCCCACATCGTGGAGACGATCAGACGCCGCTACCGCCCGTCGGCACTGGCTGTCGTCACCACCGACGCATCTGATCGTCGCCTTAGAAACGATCAGGCGTCAAAACGGAGATCAGGTGCACAACGGGTGTGGTGGTGGGGGAGTGCCCCGGGGCGGTCGCTAAGGTCGGCGTCATGAGTGACATCGACGAACGGGTGATCGGGTGGGGCATCGTCGCCACCGGTGACATCGCCCACAGCGTGGCCGCCGACCTGAAGCTCCTCGAGGGCTCCCGGATCGCGGCGGTCAGCTCCCGGGTCCAGGATCGAGCTGACACGTTCGCCCGGGAATTCGGCGTGACCACGGCTTATTCGTCGGTGCGGGCTCTTGTTGAGGATGACGCGGTGGATGTGGTCTACGTGGCCACCCCACACCCGCAGCATGCCTACGCCGTGCGGCTGGCGGCCGAGGCGGGCAAGGCGGTGTTGTGCGAGAAGGTGTTCACCCACTCGCTTGCGGAGACGGAGTCTCTGGCGGCCTACGCCGTCCAGCAGGGTGTGTTCTGCATGGAGGCTATGTGGACCCGGTTCAACCCACTCATCGTGAAGGCCCGGCAGATGGTGGCCGACGGTGTCATCGGTGACGTTCGGATGGTGAGCGCGGAGCTGGGTTTCGCGTCCACCCACGGGCCTGATCATCGACTGTGGAACCGCCCTTTGGGCGGGGGCGCGCTGTTGGATGTTGGTGTCTACACCGTCGGCTTCGCGCAGATGCTGCTGGGTGCTCCGGCCGAGGTCGCGGCCGTGGGTACGCTCACCGATCAGGGTGTCGACGCCGAGGCGGGCCTGTTGCTGAGTTGGCCCGGTGGCCAGCGCGCACACATGGACGTGTCGTTGCGATCGCCGTTGGCCGGCGCTGCCAGCATCGTCGGCACGACGGGACGGATCGAGTTCGCGCCGCGGTTCCACCACCCGGGGCGTATGACGTACGTGCGGACGCCCGAGCGTGGCGTGGAGCACCCGGAGGTGTTCCAGCACCTGTCGGAGGGGCACGGCTATGTGCCGATGCTCCGGGCGGTGGCGCAGGCGGTCCGTGAGGGTCGGACCGAGTGCCCGGAGATGCCGCTGGCCGACACCGTCGAGGTGATGCGAGTTTTGGACGACGCACTTGGTCAGCTCGGCGTCGAGTACCCGGATGTAGCACCGGCCGGGGCGTGATAAGTCGCCCCCGGCCGGGTGTCACGTAGGCTCGATACATGAGCGCACGCCGCATCATGGGGATCGAGACCGAATACGGCATCTCGGTGCCGAGCAACCCCGCCGCCAACTCGATGCTCACCTCGTCGCAGGTGGTTAATGCCTATGCTGGCCAGCGCGCCAGGGCCCGGAGGGCACGCTGGGACTTCGAGGAGGAGAACCCCCTGCGAGACGCCCGCGGGTTCGAGCTGTCGCGTACTGGCGCCGACCCGAGCCAGCTGACCGACGAAGAGATCGGGCTGGCCAACGTCATCCTCACCAACGGCGCCCGCCTCTACGTGGACCACGCCCATCCGGAGTATTCGTCGCCTGAGGTCACCAACCCTCTCGACGCGGTTCTCTGGGATAAGGCGGGGGAGCGGGTGATGGCTGAGGCCGCCCGGTTCGCCGCTCACCTTCCCGGTGCGGCTCCCGTCCAGATGTACAAGAACAACGTGGACAACAAGGGTGCGTCGTACGGCTGCCACGAGAACTACTTGATGAATCGGTCCACGCCGTTTGCCGACATCGTCCGGCATTTGGTGCCGTTCTTCGTTTCCCGGCCGGTGGTCTGTGGCGCCGGGCGGGTCGGCTTGGGGCAGGACGGCGGCCGCGACGGCTTTCAGATTTCTCAGCGGGCCGACTACTTCGAGGTCGAGGTCGGTTTGGAGACGACGCTGAAACGCCCGATCGTCAACACCCGAGACGAGCCACATGCCGACCCCGAGCGGTATCGCCGCCTCCATGTCATCGTTGGCGACGCCAACCTGTCCGAGATCTCCACGTACGTGAAGATGGGCAGCACGGCGCTGGTACTCACCATGATCGAACAGGGTTTTCTCGGCTGGGATCTGGCTATCGAGCGCCCGGTCCATGCGTTGCACGAGGTCTCTCACGATCCAAGCCTGCGTTACCTGATCGAACTCACCGACGGCCGGCGGTTGACCGCGGTGCAGTTGCAGGCGGAGTACGCCGAGCAGGCGCGCAAGTTCGTCGAGGATCGCTTCGGGCCGGACGTCGACCCGATCACCGCGGACGTACTCGATCGGTGGGAGTCGATCGTCACGACGCTGGGCAACGACCCCATGGCGCTGGCCGACCAACTCGACTGGGTGGCCAAGCTCGCGCTTCTGGAGTCCTACCGCGAACGGGACGGGCTGGACTGGTCGAGCCCCAAACTGCATCTGATCGACCTGCAATACTCAGATGTCCGCCCCGAGCGTGGCTTGTACCACCGGCTGGTGGCCAAGTCGCGGATGCGCAGGCTGCTGGATGACACCCAGGTCGCCCGGGCGGTGCATGCGCCGCCGGAGGACACTCGGGCATTCTTCCGGGGCCGTTGCCTGGACAAGTACCCCGAGACGATCGCCGCCGCTTCCTGGGATTCGGTGATCTTCGACCTGCCGGGGCACGACGCCTTACAAAGGGTGCCTACCCTTGATCCGCTGAGGGGCACCAAGGCACATGTGGGGCGCCTGCTGGACCGCTGCGACACCGCGGTTGACCTGGTGACGGAGCTGACCGGACGGTGAGCCCGACGCCGTCTCGCCCGGGGGGTCCGGCAACGAAAACGGCGGGGAGCTGCGTGCGCCGGTTCGCCCAAGGCGAAAGATCATGTGCATCACGAACCGGTCCCTAGGGCGCCGATGTCACTTGGGCCGGATAAGGTCGTACTGAGGCGACGATCGGAGGTTCACGATGGCGCGTGAGACAGGTGGCGGGCAGCAGCGTAAGCAGCCTCGCCGGAATGAAGACGCCGAGACCACAGAGGCCCAGGCGGCGGAGGCTTCCGAAGAGGTCAAGGACCGGCAGGAAAAGCTCGCCGACGATGTCGATTCGATGCTCGACGAGATCGACGAAGTCCTCGAGGAGAACGCGGAGGACTTCGTCAGGTCGTTCGTCCAGAAAGGTGGAGAGTAAGTGGACCTGTCCCAGATCGGACGGTTGCCAACGGCCTTCATGGTGTCGGGGACGTCGTCGTTCACCGACTTCCTGAGCCAGTACGCGCCCGAGCTACTCCCTGGACGGCGGCTGGCCGCTGACGCGGGGCGCGGCGATTTCTCCGGCTTGGCGCCACACGGCACCACCATCGTCGCGGTCACCTTCCCCGGTGGCGTGGTGATGGCCGGTGATCGCCGGGCCACAGCCGGCCACTTGATCTCCCAGCGCGACGCCGAGAAGGTCTTCCAGGCCGACGAGTACTCCTCGGTCGGCATCGCCGGCACCATGGGCATCGCGATGGAGCTTGTCCAGCTGTTCCGGCTGGAGTTGGAGCACTACGAGAAGATCGAGGGTACGGTCCTGTCGTTGGAGGGTAAGTCGAACCGCCTTGCCCACATGATCCGGGCCAATCTCGGGCTGGCGATGCAGGGCCTGGTGGCTGTCCCGCTGTTCGCAGGGTTCGACCTGGGTAGCGAGCGGGGCCGGATCTTCTCGTACGACCCCACCGGCGCACGCTCGGAAGAGCACGAGTATTACTCCGTCGGTTCGGGTTCGTTGTTCGCCAAAGGGGCGTTGAAGAAGCTGTACCGGGCCGATTTCACCGCCGAGGAGGCCGTGACGGCGTGTGTACAGGCGCTGTACGACGCCGCCGAGGATGATTCCGCCACCGGCGGCCCGGACCTGCATCGCCGGATCTTCCCTATCATCGCCGTGGTCGACCACGACGGCTTCGACCGCTATTCCGACGATGCCGTTGCCCCGATCGTCGATCGGGTCGTGTCGGCCCGCAGCAGCCGCCCGGACGGTCCCCAGGCGCCGCTGAACTAAAGAAGCCCCCGCATCCGGCTGATGCGCCCGCACCGCATTCGCTGATCTGACCACCCCCGGCCTCGAGAGGAACCCCACCGGTGTCGATGCAGTTCGGATACGTCTCGCCCGAGCAGATCATGAAAGACCGGGCCGATTACGCCCGCAAGGGCATCGCCCGGTCGCGTTCGGTCATCGTCATGCAGTATTCGGGCGGGATCCTGTTCGTGGCGGAGAACCCTTCGCCGTCGTTGCACAAGATCAGTGAGATATACGACCGCATAGCTTTCGCCGCGGTCGGCAAGTACAACGAATTCGAGAACCTGCGGCAGGCCGGAGTTCGCCTCGCCGACCTGCGCGGTTATGCCTTCGACCGAGTGGACGTGTCGGGCCGGGCGCTGGCCAACGTGTACGCCCAGACCCTCGGCACCATCTTCACCCAGGATCCCAAGGCATACGAGGTCGAGATCGTGGTGGCGGAGCTGGGCCGGGACGAGTCCGAAGACGAGATCTATCGCATCGTCTACGACGGCTCCGTCTTCGCGGAGAACGGTTTCGCGGTCATGGGTGGTCCGGCCGAGCAGGTCGCCGGGTACGTCCGTGAGGGGTTCCAGCGTTCGGCGTCGATCGAGGAGTCCCTGCACTTGGCGGTTGGTGCGCTGGGACGCAACGACGGAGGCGAATCGCGGCAGCTGTCCACGTCGCAGCTCGAGGTGGCCGTGCTGGAACGGCGCCGGCCGCGGCGTACGTTCCGCCGGATCCGTGGCGCAGCGCTGGAGACATTACTCACCGAACCGAATCGAGACGCAACAGAGACCACGTCTGACGATTCAGGAGACTAAAGTCGATTCATGGATCGACGCATTTTCGGGTTGGAGAACGAGTACGGCGTCACGTGCACGTTTCGCGGTCAGCGTCGGCTCTCGCCCGACGAGGTGGCCAGGTACCTGTTCCGGCGGGTGGTCACCTGGGGGCGAAGCAGCAACGTATTCCTTTCTAACGGGGCACGGCTGTACCTCGACGTCGGCAGCCACCCGGAATACGCCACCCCGGAATGCGATTCGATCACCGATCTGGTCGCTCATGACAAAGCGGGAGAGCGTGTTCTCGAGGGCCTCCTGGTGGATGCCGAGCGTCGACTCGCCGAGGAGGGCATCGTTGGTGATGTCTACCTGTTCAAGAACAACACCGACTCCGCCGGCAATTCCTACGGCTGTCACGAAAACTACCTGGTAGGCCGGCACGGCGAGTTCTCCCGGCTGGCTGACGTGCTGATCCCGTTCCTGGTCACCCGGCAGATCATCTGCGGCGCGGGTAAGGTGCTACAGACCCCGCGCGGCGCCATGTTCGCGGTCAGCCAGCGGGCTGAGCACATCTGGGAGGGTGTGTCGAGCGCCACCACCCGCAGCCGGCCCATCATCAACACCCGCGATGAACCCCATGCCGACGCCGAACGGTATCGGCGGCTCCACGTGATCGTGGGCGACTCCAACATGAACGAGTGCACCACGTTGCTCAAGGTGGGGGCCACCGACCTCGTTCTACGCATGATCGAGGCTGGTATCGGGCTGCGCGACCTCGGGCTCGAGAACCCTATCCGAGCTATCCGCGAGATCAGCCACGACATCACCGGCCGCCGCAAGGTACGCCTGGCTGGTGGCCGCGAGGCTTCGGCCTTGGAGATCCAGGAGGAGTACTTCACGAAGGCCCGCAACTTCGTGGAGCGCCGGGAGATCGACTCCCCGGTTGTGCATCGTGTGCTGGAGCTGTGGGAGCGCACCCTGAAGGCCGTCGATACCGGCGACCTGGGGCTCATCGAACGCGAGATCGACTGGGTCACCAAATACCGGCTGATCGAGCGGTACCGTGCCCGGCACGGCATGACGTTGTCGCACCCTCGTGTCGCCCAACTCGATCTGGCGTACCACGACATCCACCGCGGCCGCGGCCTGTACTACATGTTGCAGCGGCGTGGCGCGGTAGCCCGGGTCGCACGTGATCTGGAGATCTTCGAGGCGAAGTCGGTGCCGCCGCAGACGACGCGGGCCAAATTGCGGGGTGAGTTCATCAAACGCGCTCAAGAACGCCGACGAGACTTCACCGTCGACTGGGTGCATCTCAAGCTCAACGATCAGGCACAGCGAACGGTGCTGTGCAAGGACCCGTTCCGCTCCACTGACGAGCGGGTCGCACGCCTGATCGACAGTATGTGAGCTGGACTGTCACGTGGTAGCCAATCGCGGTCCGGCAGTGCCGTCCGACGCTCGGTAGGGGCGTTCTGGCAGCCACTGAGATCAAGAGTTAAGGTTGGTTCCTGCTTCGTCACGCGACCGCTCATCGAGCATTGAGGATCTATTCACGTGCGCAATCTACGCCTGTTAACTTCTGCGCTGCTCGCCTCCGGCTTGATGCTGGCCGCGTGTGGCTCCGACGACGACACGACGGCCAGTTCCGACAACGGATCGGAGAGCGCCAGCGGCATCAACGTGTCTGGTGAGTTCGGCGAGAAACCCACCCTGGAGGTTCCCGACGGCGAGCCGGCCGGCGAGCTCGAGGTCACGACCGTGACGGAGGGCGACGGCCGGGAGATCGGCGCCGACGACTACGTGTTGGCCCACTATCTCGGCCAGGCCTGGGACGAGCGAAACCCTGACGACCTCGACCCACAGGCGCTGGCTGGTCTCGATGACGAGCAGGCCGAGGCCGAGTCGGTGCCGTACGTCTTCGACAACTCCTACGACCGTGGGTCCGCCGCCGGTTTCTCCTTGAACCGGGTGATCGCGGGCTGGAAGGACGGCTTGACCGGCCAGAAGGTCGGTTCTCGTGTCCTGCTGTCGATCCCACCGGAGAGCGGGTATGGCGGCCAAGAGGGTCACGACCTCGCCGACGACACGCTGATCTTCGTGGTGGACGTCGTCGACTCGATCGCGCCGGACGCCGCCGCCACCGGTGAAGCCGTCGACGGCCTATCCGACGACCTGCCGGAGGTCGAAGGCGGCGAAACCGGCGCCCCAACCTTGAACTTCGAGGGTGCGTCGGAACCGCAGGAGTCGGACTCCACGGTGATCCTGCGCGGCGACGGCGACGAGATCCTCGACTCGGTGATCGTGCAAATGTTGGAGGCACCGTATCCCGACGGCGAAGGTGCCCAAAGCACGTGGGAGTTGGGCACCCCTGAAGAGGTCACCATCGACATGCTGGCGACGCTGCCAGGCTGGGACGATGTCGCCGACGGCCTCACCGTTGGCTCCCGGATCCTGACCCGGATCAGTGCCGAGGACGCGGCGATGCCTGGTGTCGAGGACGAGGAGCCGGAGGGTACTGCTCTCGTGCTCATCGTCGACGTGCTCGGCACCTACTGATGTACTGCCGATAGACCACATCGAGCTGGTCGGCGTATGCCGGCCAGCTGACCACTCATACCACCACACGGGGGAGTAGCACTCATGATGCTCGACCGTCCAGAGGTGGACTTTCCCGACGGAGAGCCACCCTCCGACTTGGAGATCACCGACCTTCATGTGGGCGCCGGCTCGCCAGCCGCCGCCGGCGCTGAGGTGACGGTGCACTATGTCGGCGTGGAATTCGAGACCGGCGAAGAGTTCGACGCGTCGTGGAACCGCGGCCAACCGGTGAACTTCCCATTGCGTGGCTTGATCCAGGGGTGGCAAGACGGCATCCCGGGTATGCGCGAGGGTGGCCGCCGCCGGCTGGTGGTACCGCCGCATCTGGCGTACGGACCGCCTGGCTCGGGGCACCGGTTGGCGGGCAAGACGTTGATCTTCGTGATCGACCTGCTGAACGTGCGCTGAGACGGCGCCGGTTCACGGCTGCCGACGATGGCCTCTCTTAGCTGTCATGGCTCAGGAGCGCGGCGGCGTGCCGGCCGGCCGCTGCGGCGGCGAGAAAGTACGCATGGTCCCGGTCGAGGCCGCGGCCCATCGTCGACAGGTGTACGGGGCTGGTGTGGAGGGCGTCGTCGAGCCCGTCGGGCGCTACGGTGATGACGTTGTGCCGGCCGGCCAACCGGGCCGCCTGAGCGGCCACGGTCTCCCCGAACTCGCCTTCTAGTTTCGGTACGACGACGTCAGCCGAGGTGAGCGCCACCTTGCCGTAGGCGGTGAGACTGTGATGGGAGACCCCGCGGTGTCGTTCACGCGGGTCGGCCTCGCTGATCCGCAACGATGCCACCGGCCGGCCGCCGAGTATGACGGTGGCGTTGACCGCCTCGCCGCAGGCCACGCCCGAGTAGCCCCACCGGGTGCCGGTGCCGAGGTTGCCCGGGCCTTGGGCGACTACCGCGATGTCGGCGTGCAGCACATGGCGGGCGGCCAGCAGGCCGGAGTGGAGGGTCACCGCTTCCAGGTCGCCACCGAAGGCCTGCCCGACGGTGACGGTGCCGGCCAGCCACCGGGCGTTCGTCAACGCGGCGACCGTCCGGCTGAACCACAAAGGCAGCGCGCCGCCATCGGTCATGACGTAGACGACCCGGCACTGCGGCGTGACCGTTCGTACTCCGGCCAGCACCGCTGGCACGGCCGAGTGCAGATCGGCGATGACCACGGGCATTCCGTCGAGGTCGTCGGCCGAACGGAGGGTCTCGTGCCACGGCGACTCTTGTTCGTCGGCGCCCAGGACGATCGGTTGCAGCGGGGTGTACCGCGCCTTGACCAAATGCCCCGGGCTGGGCTCCGGGTCGGCGGGCAGGCGGTCCGGGATAGCGACGACGTGTGCGTGCCCACCGGTGCCCAAGCCGAGGTCGAGGGCCGCTGTGTTCAGCAGTACCCGATCTCCGACCTGAGGGGTGCCGACCAGCGCGGTATACGCGAGGGCACGGACCTCGCCGTTGTTGGTGGTTGTGACCACCAGCTCTTGAACTCCGGGCCACGAAGCCCTGATGGCGCTTACCACGCCGTCCCGCCACCGAATCACGCCGACGAGCCTAGTGGAGGGGTAGTCTCACGGTGAACCTGGTGCCGTTGGCGTCGCCGGTCCGGCGCCCGGATGTACCCACCGTGTCGTGTGGGCGCCGCGTCACGACCGCCAGAGAATGTGTGAGGAGGTGCGCGTGTCTCAGCAGGCGAAGAGTGAACGTCTGATGAACCTGGTCATCTGTCTGTTGGTCGCGCGTGGCTACGTGCCGAAGAGCCGTATCCGCAGCGTCGTCGGCGGCTACGGCGACCAGACCGACGAGGCGTTCGACCGCATGTTCGAGCGCGACAAGGACGAACTGCGCGACGTCGGCATCCCGATCGAGATCGGCAGCAACGACCCTTTCGGCGAGGATGAACCCGGCTACCGCATCTCACGGCATGAGTTCGAGCTACCCGAGATCAGGCTGGAGCCGGACGAGGCCGCGGTGGTCGGGTTGGCCGCGCGGGCATGGCAACATTCCGGGCTGGCCGCGGCGGCCAGCACGGCGGTCGTCAAGCTTCAAGCGGCCGGGGTGGAGGCCGACACCCGGGCGCTGGGTGCGGTGGAGCCGCGAGTGGGGGGCGAGGAGCCGGCTTTCTGGCCGCTGTGGGAGGCGGTGCGGGACCGCCGGCCGGTGCGGTTCTGGCATCGCAAGGTATCCAGCGCCACCGGAATGCAACGACACCTGCGTCCTTGGAGCGTGTTGTCCTGGCATGGCCGGTGGTACGTGCTGGGATTCGACACCGATCGCGAGGACGCGCGGATGTTCCGGCTGTCGCGCATCGTTGGCGACGTCGAACCCGACGGTGAACCAGGCAGCTATGAGGTTCCGCCACCGGACGACGTACGGTCCGCGGCCAGTTCGCTGGCTCCCTCACCCGAGCACCGTGACCTCTCGGTGGCCACCCTGAAGGTGCGTGAGGGCAGCGGCCACACACTTCGCCGCCGGGCTACCGACGTCCGGCCGGCCGACGTGCCTGGTTGGGACGTGGTCACGGTGAGCTACTCGTCGCAGACCCGGCTGGTCGAGGAGATCGCCACCCATGGGGCCGACGTCGTCGCCCTGGAACCTGACGAGCTACGCAAACGTGTCGTCGAGTGGCTCACCGACATCGTGGAGGAGACACCGTGACCACGGGCCAACCCCGCCAGCGCCGAGCCGACAGTGCTCCGGCCCAGGTGTCGCGGTTGCTGTCGATGCTGCCCTACCTCCGCTCCCACCCCTATGCCCGGGTGGCCGACGTCGCAGCCCTGTTCAACGTGAGCGAACGTCAGGTGATCCGCGACTTGCGGGTGTTGTGGTTCTCCGGGCTGCCCGGCCTGGCCATGGGCGACTACATCGAGGTCGACATGGAGTCGGTCGAAGGTGAGGGGATCATCAGCGTCTCCAACGCCGACTATCTGGCCCGGCCGCTGCGGCTGCGGACCGATGAAGCCGTCGCGCTGCTGGTCGCGCTGCGGACGCTGGCCGACGTGCCGGGTTCGTTCGACCGGGAAGCGATCGACCGGGCTATCACCAAGTTGGAACAGGCCGCGGGCGAGGTCGCTGAGCGGGCGGCCGCGGTCCAGATCCAGGTGGACGGTGAGGCGGTCGCGGACGTCGCGGCCACTGTCCGGACCGCCCTCGACGAACGTCGGCGATTACACCTGTCCTACTGGGTGCCGGCTCGGGACGAGACGACCGAACGAGACGTCGACCCGATGCGGCTGGTGGTGGTAGACGGCCGGCTCTATCTGGAGGGTTGGTGCCGGCGCGCCGAGCAGGTGCGTCTGTTCCGGCTCGATCGGGTGGCCGCGGTCTCGATTCTCGACGCCCCGGCCGACCTACCCGACCAGGCCCGTCCGCGCGACCTCTCCGACGGGCTGTTCCAGCCCTCGCCGGATGACGAGTTGGTGACGCTTGAGTTGACGCGTGGTGGCCGCTGGGTCACCGATTACTATCCGTTTGAATCCGCCGAGGAACTCCCGAATGGTGGCATTCGGCTCCGGCTCTGGGTTCGCGACCGGCGGTGGCTGCGCCGGCTCATGTTGCGGCTCGGCTCCACCGGCCGGGTTGTCGACCCCGCCGACCTGGCGACCGAGGTGGTCGACGACGCCCGTGCCGCTCTGGCTGCCTACGAGGTGGGATAGGGTCGACACCGATGTCCACATTGGCGTTCTGGCTGTTTGTCGCGGTGGCGGTGTTGTTCGTCATCGCGGTGCTCGTCGTTGTGCTGGCGATCCGTTCCACCGCTCGCAAAGGCAAGGTCCTTTCTCAGGAAGTGGGCGCTCTTTCCCAAGAGCTGGATCACGTCGTAGGATCTCAGGGGAGACAGGGCCCGCCATAACGCTCCGCGGCGGTCCCCGCGCCCTGACGTACCATCGGTAGCACAGGCCGCATCAGGAAGAGGTCGAACATGGGCAACATCGGTACTTGGCAGCTGGTGATCATTGCCGCGATCATTCTGCTCCTCTTCGGCGCCAAGAGGCTGCCGGAGGCCGCGCGTGGCCTCGGTCGTTCGCTGAAGATCTTCAAGACTGAGACCAAAGGTCTCATGGATGACGACTCCAGGAAGGACGACGACTCCTTGGCCGACGACGCCCCGCAGTCGGCGTCCAGCACCGAGCGCGAGGCGCCCGCCGTCGAGCCCACCAAGGTGGAGACACCATCGGATCGGGCCAACGAGTCCACCAAACGCGACTCCTAACCCTCCGCGGCGGCTGAGCGAAACGTGGCGACCTTGATCGGCCGTCGCAAGAAGGGCTCTCGCCCGGACCGCGACCCCGAAGGCCGAATGACCCTCGTGGAGCACCTGCGAGAACTCCGTTCGCGGCTGCTCAAGGCTTCCGCTGCCGTCGTCCTGTTCGGTCTGGTCGGCTTCATTTTCCGCGACCAGATCATGGACTTTCTGCTGCAACCCATGTTCGATGCGGCGGAGAAGGCCGGGGCCGACGCACGGGCCATCTACCAAAGCCCAACCGACCCGCTGTTCATCCCGCTGAAGATCGCGATGTGGACCGGACTGGTACTGGGTGCACCGGTGTGGATCTACCAGGTCTGGGCGTTCATCACGCCGGCGTTGTACTCGAACGAGAAGAAGTGGGCCAGCGCGGTGGTCGGCGTGTCCGTGCCGATGTTCGCCGCCGGAGTGGGGCTGGCGTTGTGGGTTATGCCGCGGGCGTGGGAGTTCTTGCTCAACTTCACACCCACCGAGCTGGTGGAGAACTACGTCCCGTTCGGCGAATATCTGTCGTTCGTCATCCGTCTCGGCCTGGTGTTCGGCGTAGGTTTCCTGTTGCCCGTCTTCGTTGTGCTGTTGAACGCCGTTGGTGTGCTCCGGCACGAGACCCTGTCGACGGCGCGCCGCTGGGTCATCGTCGGCATCTTCGTGTTCGGTGCCGTCGCGACCCCCACCGGCGACCCTCTCACCCTCATGCTCCTTGCCACCCCGATGTGGCTGCTGTTCGAGGCAGCGGTGCTGGTCTGCCGGTTCCTCGACCGGCGCCGGGATCGTGAACGGGGCTCCGACCTCGCCGACGACGAAGCCACGCCGGACGAGATGCTCGACCGGATCGGCCGCGACGACGAGCAGTAGGCGGCCGGGGCGGCACCGCCTCCTGTCATGGACACGCCGACGGGTATCCGGACCACGACTCGCTGGGTCCACCGCGCGTTCCCGACGATTCGTTCTGTAGCCTGGGCCACATGAGCTCGCCCGCGGAGCGATACGCGGCGTCGCGGCGCCGGCAAGTCTCTCGTCGATCCTCGCTTGGTCGATTCCGGGCGGCGTACCCGTTCCCCCTCGACGATTTCCAGCTGCGCGCCTGCGAGAGCCTCGAACAGGGCCGCGGCGTTCTAGTGGCCGCTCCCACGGGGGCCGGCAAGACCATCGTCGGGGAGTTCGCCGTTCACCTGGCGCTGGAAGAGCGGCGCAAGTGTTTCTACACCACCCCGATCAAAGCGTTGTCGAACCAGAAGTACCACGACCTGGTGGCCATTCACGGTGCGGCGTCGGTCGGATTGCTCACCGGCGATACCACCATCAACGGCGAGGCGCCGGTGGTCGTGATGACCACCGAAGTACTGCGCAACATGCTTTATGCCGGTTCGTCCACCCTGTCCGGTCTCGGCTACGTCGTGATGGACGAGGTGCATTACCTGGCCGACCAGTTCCGCGGCGCGGTCTGGGAAGAAGTGATCATCAATCTCTCCGAATCGGTGAGTGTCGTCTCCCTCTCGGCCACGGTGTCGAACGCCGAGGAGTTCGGCGACTGGTTGACCACCGTCCGCGGCGACACCGACGTGGTGGTCGAAGAACGCCGCCCGGTGCCGCTGTGGCAGCACGTGATGGTCGGGTCGCGCATGATGGATCTGTTCGCCCAGACCGGCGCCGGAGACGATACCCGACGCGCTGTCAATCCGCAGTTGACTCGTTATACCCGCGGCGTGGACGACACCCGTGGCCATGGCGGCCGGCGTGGGGGCCGCGGCCCCCGCAACCGCCGTCCTCGTGACGGCGTCTACCCACCCGGCCGAGTCGAGGTGTTGGACCGGCTCGCCCGGGCGGATCTCCTTCCCGCCATCGTGTTCGTGTTCAGCCGCGCCGGGTGCGACGCCGCCGTCCAGCAATGTGTCGTCGCTGGTGTACGGCTTACCTCAGCGGACGAACGCGCCGAGATCAGAGCTATCGTCGACCAGCGCTGCGCCGGCATTCCGGACGAGGATCTGCGGGTCCTCGGATTCGACGCCTGGCTCGATGGCCTGGAGCGCGGGCTGGCCGCACACCACGCTGGTTTGTTGCCGCTGTTCAAGGAGACCGTCGAAGAGCTGTTCGTGCGCGGTCTGCTCCGTGCCGTCTTCGCCACCGAGACCCTGGCGCTGGGTATCAACATGCCCGCCCGCACCGTTGTGCTGGAGCGGCTGGTCAAGTGGAACGGCGAGTCACATGCCGACGTCACCCCAGGCGAGTACACGCAGCTCACCGGCCGCGCCGGCCGGCGTGGGATCGACGTGGAGGGGCATGCGGTTGTGCTCTGGCAGCCCGGTTTCGATCCCACCGCTGTCGCGGGGCTGGCCTCGACCCGCACGTATCCGCTGCGTTCGTCGTTCCGGCCGTCGTACAACATGGCGGTCAACCTCGTCGACCGGGTGGGCCGGGGCACTGCGCGCGAGATCCTGGAGTCGTCGTTCGCTCAGTTCCAGGCCGATCGAGCCGTGGTTGGCCTGGCGCAGCAGCTGCGCCGCAGCGAGGAGGCTATTCAGGGCTACCGCGAGGCGATGCGCTGCGACCTCGGAGACTTCGACGAGTACGCGGGTCTGCGGCGGGCCATCAAGGACCGAGAGAGCGCCTTGGCCAGGGAAGGCAGCGCACTCCGGCGGGCTGCCGCGGTCGATTCGCTGGAGCGGCTCCGGATAGGCGACGTCATCCGGGTGCCCGCCGGAAAAGCCGCCGGGCTGGCGGTAGTGCTGGACCCCGGTGTACCCGGCGGCTCGGCCCGCGGCGACGGGCCCCGGCCGACCGTTCTGACCGAAAGTAGGCAGGTGCGGCGGTTGTCGTTGACCGACGTGCCCGAGCCGGTCGAGGCGCTCGACCGGATGCGCATTCCACGGTCGTTCAACCCCAAAGTCCCGGCCGCCCGCCGGGAGCTGGCAGCTGCTCTGCGGGCTCGGGTGCTCGATGACGACCGACCTGCCCGGCGTTCGCGCCGCGCCGCGGCCACCGATGACGAGCAGCTCAACCAGTTGCGTCGGCAGCTTCGTGGGCATCCGTGTCACCGCTGCCCGGAACGGGAGGAGCATGCTCGTTGGGCCCAGCGAGCCCACCGGCTCGAGCGCGAAACCGAGCAGTTGTCGCGGCGTATCGAGTCGCGGACCAACACCGTCGCTAGGCAATTCGACCGCGTATGTGCGGTTCTCGACTCGCTCGGCTACCTCGACGGTGACACCGCCACCGACGCCGGCCGGCGGTTGTCCCGGTTATACGGGGAGCTGGATCTGCTCGCCGCGGAGTGTTTACGCGAAGGGGTGTGGGACGGTCTCGACCCGGCTGAACTGGCCGCGTGTGTGTCGACGTTGACCTTCGAGGCGCGCCAGCCTGACGACGCGGCCCGTCCGGCGCTGCCCGACAACGCCGTGCGGGAGGTTCTGAGCACCATGGTGCGGCTGTGGTCGGATCTCGACGCGGTGGAGTCCGACCACGGGGTCGATTTCCTCCGTGAGCCGGATTTCGGCTTCGCCGATGCGGCCTGGCGCTGGGCCAGCGGGCACCGCCTCGATTCGGTGCTGCGCAGCTCTGGTATGGCGGCGGGAGACTTCGTGCGGGCGATCCGGCAACTGTTGGACCTGCTGGACCAGGTGGCCGACGCGGCGGCCGGAACCGAGCTCCGCGAAACCGCGCGGCTGGCTGCTGGAGCGTTGCGGCGCGGTGTAGTCGCCTACGCCACCAGCGTCTGACGATCCTCCCGTCAGTAGCGCGGGAGTTCGGCCAGCGCTGTTGTCACGCGGGTCACCGACGAGCCCAGGCCCCAGCGCTCGGACAACGCCGCTAGTGCGGCCGGATCGGCTGGTGTGGCCGGCAAGTGGTCGTCGAGCGGCGGCACCGGAACGTCCGTGCGTACCGCGACGACGCCGGGTGCGACGGTCAGGTAGTCGCGGGCGTCGAGGACCCGCCGCCGGATGGTGGGGGAGAGGTCGGCGCCGGGATCGTCAGCGGCGGCGACGAGACTCTTGACATCGCCGAACCTGCCGACCAATGTGGCCGCCGTCTTGTCGCCCACTCCGCCGACGCCGGGCAGCCCGTCGCTGGGGTCGCCGCGTAAGGTGGCGAAGTCGGCATAAGAACGGCCCGGGATGCCGTATTTGGCGGCGACCGCCGCTTCGTCGATGATCTCGTGCCGGCCGACCCCACGTGCGGTGTAGAGCACCCGGACCCCGCGGCTGTCGTCGACGAGTTGGAACAGGTCGCGGTCGCCGGTGACGATGTCGACCGGTCCGGTGTCACGGGTGGCCAGAGTGCCGATGACGTCGTCGGCCTCGAACCCGGGGACCCCGACGTGCGCGATCCCGAGGGCGTCCAGCACCTCGAGAATGACCGGTACCTGGGCTTCCAGGGCGGGCGGAATGGTTTCGGCGTTGGTGGCGGCGTCGGCCACCCGATGCTGTTTGTAGCTCGGCAGCAACGCCACCCGGAAGGGAGGTCGCCAGTCGGCGTCGAGACACGCCACCAGGCGGGACGGCTGCCGGTCGGTGGTGAGCCGCGCGATGAAGTCCAGCAGCCCACGCACGGCGTTGACCGGGGTGCCGTCGGGTGCGGTGACTTTCTCCGGCACACCGAAGAAGGCGCGGAAGTACAGCGACGCGGTGTCGAGCAGCATGAGGCGGGTCACGGGGTCAGCTTGCCACGGATCCGGTGGGTCGGGCAGGATGCCGCGGCGCCGCCGGGTGGTGCTGGGCACCGGCGGGCGGAGATCGTAGGCTTCGGGCTGTGACGAACATCTTCGACGCCCGCCTGGACCGGGCCCGTGACGCGGCTACCGCCGCCGGCCTGGACGCCCTGCTCATCACTCCCGGATCGGACCTGCGTTACCTCACCGGGTACGCCGCCTTGCCGTTGGAGCGCCTCACCTGCCTCGTGCTGCCCGTCCACGGGCCGGCCAGCCTCGTTGTACCTGAGCTGGAGAAGCCCGCGGCGCAAGCGTCGCCGGCCGGCGATCTCGCGGTCGACATCCGCCCCTGGCCGGAATCGGCGGACCCGATCGCTCTGGTCGCCGACCTGCTTCCGGGCGTGCAACGGGTTGGGCTCGACGATCACATGTGGGCGGAGAAGGTGTTGCGGTTCCGCTCGGCCATGCCGGCGGCCGAACAACATGCTGCCGGGGCGGTGTTGTCGGAGCTGCGGATGCGCAAGGATGCCGCCGAGATCGACGCACTTCGAGAGGCCGGCGCCGCCATCGACCGGGTGCACGCCCAGGTGCCGCAGTGGCTGCGCCCGGGCCGCACCGAGGCCGAGGTGGGCCGCGACATCGCCGACGCCATCATCGCCGAAGGACACGTCACGGTGGATTTCGTCATCGTCGCCTCCGGACCGAATGGCGCCAGCCCGCACCATGAGACCGCCGACCGGGTCGTCGAGGTCGGCGACGTCGTCGTCGTCGACATCGGCGGCACCACCGAGGCGGGTTACTGCTCGGACTCCACCCGCACCTACGCGGTCGGACATGTTCCCGACGGTTTCGCCGCCGACTATGACGTCCTGCTGAAGGCGCAGATCGCCGCGGTAGACCGGGTCCGCCCAGGTGTCACCGCGGGGTCGGTCGACGCCGCGGCGCGGGATCTGCTCGACGAGGCTGGGCTGGGGGAGTACTTCATCCACCGCACCGGGCACGGGATCGGCATGGACTCACACGAGGAGCCGTACATCATCGGTGGTGACACCCGGCTCATCGAGGCGGGTATGGCCTTCTCCATCGAACCTGGCTTCTACAAGGCCGGGCAGTACGGCGCCCGCATCGAAGATATCGTCGTCGCCACCGCCGACGGGGTGGAGCGGCTCAATCTCCGGCCCCGCGAGCTGGTGATCGTCGAGGCCTGATCACACCGGTATTCGTCACCGGGCCACTCCGAGCGGGATACGGAAGGTGGTCTGGTCGTCGAGCACGTCCAGGATGGCGCTGGCGAGGTTCGCCCGCGCGAGGGCATAGCCGCGGCGGACGTTGGCGTTGTGCCGTACCCGGTACCGGCCGGTGTGCGCCTTGTTGGTCAGCATGGGCGGGCGCATGATCGTCCAATCGAGGTCGCTGTCCTGGACGACCGTTTCCATGGCCACCATGTCGGCGAACGGGTGCCGGAGCATCCGGCGGAGCATAGGTTTGACGACGAAACGGGTGAAGGGTCCGTCGCCGTCGGTGTACGGGCCGGCAGCGCTGATCAGGACAACTCGGCGGGCCTTGGTGGCGTGCATAGCCGCGGTGATGGCGTTGGCACTGCCGGCACATGCGTCCGACGGCCCCTTCTCGACCGGCCCGATCGCCGACACGACGGCGTCGGAGCGGGCGATGTGTGGTTCGAGTGCCACCGGGTCCATGGCGTCGACGGCGACCACGTCGAGCTGGTCGTGTTGGAGGTCGGCGAGTTTCGCCGGCGTGCGAACCAACGCGGTTACGCTGTGGCCGCGGCCCAGGGACTGGTCGACCAGGTGCCGTCCGGTGCCCCCGGTGGCGCCGAGAATGCAGATGTGCATAGATAGATTCACCTCTACGAGTGGTGAGTGAACACTTACTAACTATAGTGTGGTTAGTATTCACTCACCTGTCAAGCCGGCCCGAGCACGTCAGGCCCGACCGGTTTGTCGCTACTCGTCGACGCCGTCTCGAAGGGATGTCTCGTGGGAACCCGCGACTTGATACTCGACGCCGCCGCGCAGATCATGCGCGACGACGGCATCACCCGGGCGACCACCAAGGAGATCGCCCGCCGGGCCGGGTTTTCCGAAGCGACGCTGTACAAACACTTCGCCGACAAAACCGAGCTGTTCGTGGCCGTACTCGCCGAGCGGGCGCCCGGCCTGGCCGAGGTGCTGGCGACCCTGGGCGACCGAGTGGGCCGGGGGAGTGTCGCCACGACGCTGAGCGAGGTTGCGCGGTCCGCGCTGCTCTTCTACGACGAGACGTTCACCATGGCGGCGGGTGTTTTCGCCGACCGTCAGGTTTTGCAGGCACTCCGCGCCGACCTGCACCGGATCGGAGCCGGCCCCGAAGGTGTCAACCATGCCCTGACCAGCTACCTCACGAAAGAACGGGCGGCCGGCCGGGTGCGTGCGGACCTGGATCCGACGGCGGCGTCGTCACTGCTGCTCGGAGCCTGCTTGCAGCGGGCGTTCCTGCGCCATTTCTACGGCCGTGAGCTCGAGGATGCCGACTCCACGGCCACGGCGCTCGTCGAGACGTTGATCCGTGGCATCGGCACGTCGCACTAACGGTCGGGTCACGATCCAGCGCCACGCCGATGCAGGTCACGACGGTAGTCGTCACGGAGCATCTACAGTAGCGGGGTGGAAGACATCGACCGGCAGATCGTGTCGCTGCTCCTGCGCGACGGCAGGATGAGCTACACCGACCTCGGCAAAGCCACCGGCCTGTCCACCTCGGCGGTGCATCAGCGGGTGCGGCGGCTAGAAGAGCGGGGCGTCATCCGCGGCTATACGGCGGTGGTCGACCACGAGTCGTTGGGTTTACCGCTGACCGCCTTCATCTCGGTCAAACCGATCGATCCCAGTCAGCCCGACGATTCGCCGGAGCGGTTGGCATCCATCACCGAGATCGAGGCGTGCCACTCGGTGGCCGGTGACGAGAACTACATCCTCAAGGTGCGGGTGGAGAAACCCGGCGCCCTGGAGGATCTGCTGGCCCGGATCCGCTCGTCGGCCAACGTGTCCACCCGGACCATGATCGTGTTGTCGACGCCGTACGAGAATCGCCCCACCGTCGCCTGAACCTCGGGGATGGCTCGCCCCGGGGTAGCCCCGGACCGGGGAGCCATGTCATACTCGGCAAGTTGTTATAACATTCCAAACTTAGAACTACTTCGGAGGAGGCTGCATGCGCACACGAACCGCCCGGGCACGAGGTCTGCGCCTGGTATCCGCCGCCGCTGCCGTACCCCTCGTGCTGGCCGCGTGTGGCTCCGACGACGGTGGCTCGGCCGGTGGCTCCGATCCCGTGCGCATCTCGTTCCTGACCCACTGGGGCCCGGAGCAGGTCGCCATGCTGGAGGAGGCGGCCACGGAGTTCGAGTCGGAACACGACGGCGCCATCGAGGTGGAGATCCGCGCCGTCCCGTTCGCCAATTTGCTCAGCACCCTGCGCACCCAGGGCTCCTCGGCCAACGGCCCGACCATGGCCAGCGTCTACGACCTGTGGCTCGCGGAACTGGTGCGGGACGAATTGGCCGCGGCCGCACCCGACGACATCGCCAATGCCGTGACGGATGCCTGGCCGGACAACCTCGTGGCCGGTGTGACCAAGGACGACGCCGTCCGCGGCTTCCCGAACGAGGTCAACCTCTACGCCCTGAACTACAACACCGCCCTGTTCGACGAAGCCGGGATCGAGGCCGCGCCCACCACCTGGGCCGAGCTGTCCGACGCCGCCGACGCGATCTCGGCTCTGGGCGACGGCCGGCAAGGGTTCGGTGTGATCAGCAGCTGGCCGGCCGGCACGGTACACCCCTGGTTGTCCATGGTGGCCTCGAACGGTGGCGCGTTGCTCGACGCGGCCACCCCCACCCTCGACACCCCAGAGGTCGCCGCCGTGGCCGAACTCTACGCCGAGCTGGTCGACAGCGGCGCCACGGTGCCGACCATGAGCGGGGCCAACGCCAACACGACCGGGCCCTATCTGGACAACTTCGTCAACGAGAAGACCGGCATGATCATCATGGCGAACTGGTGGAAAGGTGCACTGCAGGAGGCGATGGGGGACCGGTTCGACGACGTCGCCGTCGCGCCGATCCCGGTGGGGCCGGACGGCACCAGCGCCAGCAGCGTGTCCTACTCCTGGCTGACCATCGTCAACGGCAACGCCCGCGATGAGCAGCAGGAAGCAGCCTGGGACTTTCTCACCTGGCTCAACGGTGACACGAGTGGTGCCGACGGGTCGTCGGCCATGGGCGACATCCTCATGTCCATGGGGATCCTGCCCAGCCGCACCAGCGACCTCGAGGCCCACGCCGATCAGTTGGCCGAACCTTTCCTCGCCGCCTACGTCGACCTCCTGCCCGACGCCACACCATTCCCCAGCGTGCTGGGTGGCGAGGAGATGACCGTGGCGCTCCAGCAGCAGCTCGAGCAGCTGCTCTTCGGCTCGGTCGACCCGGCCACCGCTATGGACAACGCGCAGTCCGAGGTGAGCTCGATCCTCTCCGCCAAGGAATGAGCGCTCACCTGTGACGACCGACGTACACACCGGCACGCCGGCCGCCCCGGGACGTACCCGGCGGCCGGCGCCTGCCCGGCCCAGCGAGCGGCGCTGGGCGGCGATATTCCTCTCCCCGGCCATGCTGGTGATCGGCATCTTCATGGTGGTGCCGATCCTGCTCACCGTATGGATCAGCCTCCACGAGTGGTCGATGTTTACCTCGCTCGGCGACATGACCTGGCGAGGTCTCGACAACTACGCCGGCCTCTGGTCCGATGCCGGGTTCCGTAACTCGCTACGCAACACCGTTCTCTACGTTCTGCTCGTCGTTGTGCTCACCATCCCCCTGTCGGTGCTGCTGGGCCTCCTGCTCTACTTCCCGACGATGCGTGGAAAGGCCGCGATCCGCACGGCGTTGTTCGCCACGTACGTTGTACCAACGGTGGCGATAGCGATGGTGTGGGGAGCGCTGTACGCACCGACCTATGGGCCGTTCGACCAGATCCTGGGTGCGGTCGGGATCACCGGGATCGGCTGGCTGAGTTCGCCGGATACCGCGTTGATCAGTTTGGTCGTCTTCCATGTGTGGCAGATGATCGGCTACTACACGGTGCTCGTGGTGGCCGGGCTCACCCAGATCCCAGGGGAGCTGTACGAGGCCGCTCGTGTCGACGGTGCCGGGTTCTGGCGGCAGACGACATCGCTGACCCTGCCGATGCTGGGCCGGACGATGACGTTCGTGGTGCTGATCGCCGTGGTCAACGCCATCCAAGTGTTCGACCCCATCTACATCCTCACCCAGGGTGGCCCGGCCGGGAGCACCGAGGTGTTGTCCTTCACCATCCAGCGAACCGCCTTCGAGTACGGTCTCGCCGGACAGGCCAGCGCCATGGCGTTCTCACTGTTCTTGCTCATGGTGGCGGTCGGAGCCGCCCTCATGGTGGCGATGCGGAGGCGGCGATGATCACCCGACGGCTACAGCGGGTGAGCCTGCGAGTGACCCTCGCCATGGTCCTCCTGGTGCCCGCGTTCCCGCTGTTCTGGATGCTCAGCTCCAGCCTGAAGAGCCCTCAGGAGCTGATGCGGACACCTCCGACGTGGTTGCCCTCCGAGCCGACCCTGGACGCGTACCGCACCGTGTTCGACGTGTTGCCGTTTGGGCGCGCCTTCGCCAATAGTCTGCTCGTCTCCGGGGTCGCGACGCTGTCCGTGCTGGTGACGAGCATTCTGGCCGGCTACGTGTTCGCGAAGTACCGCTTCCGGGGCCGCGACGCACTGTTCTGGGCGATGGTCGCCACGATGTTCCTGCCGCCGATCGTCACCCTCGTGCCGTTGTATTGGCTCGTCTCACAGTTGGGCCTGTCGGACAGCTATCTCGGCGTGATGCTGCCCTGGCTCGCCAACGGCTTCGGGATCTTCCTGATGCGCCAGTTCATCGCCGATGTGCCGGACGATCTGATCGACGCCGCCCGGCTCGACGGAGCGGGGGAGCTGCGTATCGTCACCAGGGTGGTGGCACCGCTGGTGCTGCCGGCCATCGTGACGTTGGGTGTGTTCGCGTTCGTCTTCTACTGGAACAACTTCATCTGGCCCCTGTCCATCTTGCAAAGCACGGAGAAGTTCCCCGTCGTGCTGATGCTGAGCCAGCTGCTGTCGTACAGCACCAGCGTCCAGTACCAGAACGTGGTGATGGCCGGTGCCGCTATCGCCAGCATCCCCACCATCGTCGTGTTTCTCCTCACCCAGCGGGTGTTCGTCGCCGGCATCGCCAGGTCGGGGGTGAAGGGATGAGCCACGGCACCTCCCTGCTCGGCGTGGACCTGGGCGGCACGTCCGTGCGGATGACGGTGGAACTGCCGGACGGAACCTCCACCGAGATCAGCCGGGAGCCGGCACCCCAGAACTACCCGGCGCTGCTGGACGTGATCACCGGATACGCCGCGACAGCCGGCCCGGTGACGGCGGCGGGCCTGGGCCTGCCCGGCACGGTCAGCGGCAACTCCGCCGGCTTCGTACCCGCACTGCGGTGGTTGGAAGGCCAACCGGTGGGGGTGGATCTCGCCGCCCGGCTCGGCTGTCCGGTGACCATCGGCAACGACGCGGCGTTCGCGCTCCTCGCCGAGGCCCGGCGCGGTGCCGCCCGCGGCGCCCGATCCGCCGTCCTCGTCGCCGTAGGAACCGGCATCGGTGGTGCGTTGATGGTGAACGGCCGGATCTGGCGCGGAGCACGGGGGAGCGCCGGCGCCTGGGGATGGCTCAGCATGCCGCGGACCCGGCCGGATCCGGCACACGGCGGGTTCGAGCAGGCCGCCTCCGGCACGGCGCTGCGGCACCTGGCCGCTCCGCTGGCCCCGGAAGCTCTCGCGGACCGGGCGCGGGCCGGTGACCCCGGCGCCGCCCGGCGGCTGGACGGCTACGCCCGGCGGCTCGGTCGCGGACTCGCGGCACTGGCCAGCATGCTGGACCCGGAACTGGTGGTGATCGGCGGCGGCGTGTCCGGCATTCTCGACGTCGTACACCCGGTGCTCGACGACGAATATCGCCGATGGGGTTCGCCGCATGGGCACGAGGTACCGGTCGTCCCGGCTGAACTCGGCTGGATGGCTGGGGTGGCCGGAGCCGTCGAGGCGGCCCGAAGCGGAGAAGAGGTATGGACATGACCGGTGCTGGCGGACTCGACCCGTCGTCGGGGGTGCCCTTGTACATGCAGGTCGAACGGGACTTGCAGCGGCGAGTGGACGTCGGCGAATGGAAGGCCGGCGAACAGCTGCCGGCCGAGGAACAGCTCTGCGAGGTGTACAACGTCAGCCGGGTCACCATGCGGCAGGCCCTGGCCAGGATGGCTGACCGCGGTGTCGTCGTCCGCGAGCGCGGTCGGGGCACGTTCGTCCGAGACCAGAGCCTGACCGCCGGCGCCCGGGGCGTCACGTCGTTCACCGCGGAGATGGCCGAGATCGGCGTCACCGCCGGCAGCCGCGTGGTCTCCGCCCGCACCACCACGGCCGCCGCGGCGGCTGTCCCGGACGACGCCGGCTTCGCGGCGGACGAGCCAGTGGTAGAGCTGCGCCGACTGCGCACCGGCGGTGGCCGGCCGGTGGGGGTACAAACCAGCGTTCTCCCGCTGGGCCGGTTCCCCGGCCTCGACGCGATCGACCTGGGCAGTGGCTCCCTCTACGGGCTGCTGCGCAGCCGGTACGGCGTCACCCCGCTGGAAGCGGTGGAGACGTTCACCGTTGGTGGTGTGCTCGCCGAAGACGCCGAGCTGCTCCAGGTGAAAGTTGGCACCCACGCGTTCTACGTCGAACGCATCACTTCCGACACCCGTGGACCGTTCGAGTTCTGCCACAGCGTCATGCGTGGCGACCGTTACCGGCTCCGACTTGGCCTACGCAACCCATGAACACGCGGTGTTCGGACCAACCCGGACGCCGCCCGTACCGAATGAAGAGAGGACGGTCCATGACTGTCACCACCGCCCGATACACCCACGCCCTGATCGAGCTGCTGGGCAAGCTCGCGGAGAGCCAGAACGACGTGCTCGACCAGGTCGCTGAGCGAGCCGCCGCCGCCTTACAAGGCGGGGGCTTGGTGCACCTGTTCGGCAGCGGTCACTCGGTGATCCCAACCATCGAGGCGTTTCCTCGGTACGGGAGTTTCGCCGGCATCCATCCACTGACCGATCCGCGGCTGATGTGGCACAACGTGCTCGGCCCCGGTGGGGTGCGCGAGCTGCTGTGGCTGGAACGCACCGAGAACTACATCGACAAGTTCCTCGATCACGAGCCGCTGAACGCTGGCGACGTGCTGGTGGTCTACTCCCACGGTGGCCGGAACTCGGCTGGGATCGAGGCGGCGATGTACGCACGGGAACGCGGCTTGACGACGGTCGCGGTCACGTCGACGGCCAACCTGAGCCGGCCGGCCGAACACTCCAGCGGCAAACGCCTGGGTGAGGTGTGCGACCTCGTGGTCGACACCGGGGTGCCGGTGGAGGACGCCGTTATCGACGTGGACGGCTGGAGCCGGCCGGTGGGTGGTGCGTCGACGGTCGTGGCCGCGGTGGTCAGCCACGAGATCCTGACGCGGACGGCCGCGGTGCTGGCCGGCGAGGGTGTGGAGCTGCCGACGTTCGTGTCCCCGACGGTGCCCGGAGCGAGCCTGGAGTCCAACGACGAGGTGTTCGACGCCCACCGGCGGCTGCTACACCGCGCGGAGCAGCGCGTACTAGACGCCTAACGGCGGGTTAGCTGAAGGCGGGGCTGCCGGTGAGGGCCTGGCCGATGACCAGTTGGTGAATCTCCGACGTGCCCTCGTACGTGAGCACCGACTCCAGGTTGTTCGCGTGCCGCAGCACCGGGTACTCCAGGGTGATGCCGCTGGCGCCCAGGATCGTCCGGCATTCGCGGGCGATCCCCAACGCTTCTCGTACGTTGTTCAGCTTGCCCAGGCTGACCTGGCGGTGCTCCAGCCGATGGGAATCCTTCAACCGGCCCAGATGCATGGCCAACAGGAATCCCTTCTGCAGCTCGAGTGCCATGTCGGCCAGTTTGGCCTGGGTGAGCTGGAACGACGACAGCGGGCGGTCGAACACCTCGCGGTCGGAGGCGTACTCCAGAGTGGCCTGCAGGCAGTCCCGCGCCGCACCCAGCGCACCGAACACGATGCCGAAGCGGGCCTCGTTGAGGCACGACAACGGGCCACGCAGCCCTGTCACGTCGGGCAGCACCGCGTCGGCCGGCAGCCGGACCCCGTCGAGGACCAGCTCACTGGTGACCGACGCCCGCAGCGACAGCTTGCGGCCGATGGTCGGCGCCGAGAAGCCGGGGGTGTCGGTCGGCACGGCGAAGCCGCGGATGCCGTCGTCGGTCTGCGCCCAGACCACGGCGACGTCGGCCACCGTGCCATTCGTGATCCACATCTTGGTGCCGTCGAGCACCCAGTCCGAGCCGTCGCGGCGAGCTCTGGTGCGCATGCCCGCTGGGTTGGACCCGAAATCCGGTTCGGTCAACCCGAAACAGCCGATCAGCTCGCCCGCCGCCATACCGGGTAGCCACCGCTGTTTCTGCTCCTCGGAGCCGAACCTCCAGATGGCGTACATCGCCAGCGATCCTTGAACCGATACGAGGCTACGCAGGCCGGAGTCGCCGGCTTCCAGCTCTAGGCAGGCCAGCCCGTACGACACCGCGTTGGTGCCCGCGCAGCCGTACCCGGTTAGGTGCATACCCAGTAGGCCCAGCTTGCCGGCGGCACGGGCCACCTCGCGGACCGTTTCGGGGCTGAGACCGTCTTCGTACCAGCCAGCGATATGGGGCCGGACGTGGTCGTCGACGAAGCGCCGAACGGTCTCCTGGATCGCCGTCTCTTCATCGTCGAGCAGGTGGTCGACCTTCAGCAGATCAAGCGGGCTGGTACCCGTCATCGCTCGTCTCTCCTCGCTGGTGTGTTCGAGTTGGAACGCCGTACTCCGCGCGGCCCACTCTGATGATGTCAACGCCGCCGGCGGGAACGCTGCCCACCGGGGTCGCGACGTTTCCGGTGGCGGCCGTCGTCGTCCGGCGCGGCCGGTGGCCCGACCATCTCGATGGCCGCCGACTCGATGTCCTCTTCACCGAGCAACACATGCGTCGCGGCCGGTCCGAGCGGCACGAAGCTGTCCTGGCTGGCGACCCTGGCCAGTCGCCCGGTAAACCCGTTCTGGATCAAGGCGCTGAGCACACCTTCTCCGACACCTCCCGACAGGCGGGTCTCGTCGGCGACGAGAACCCGGCCGCTGGCGTTGGCCGCGCGCAGGATGTCCGCCACCGGCAGCGGCGCCAGCCAGCGCAAGTCGAGCACACGGACGTGGATATCGCGTTCACCCAGCCGCCGGGCCACCCGGAGGCTCATGGGCACGCCGTTGCCGAAGGTGACGATGGTGAGGTCGGTGCCGGTGCCGTACTCGCGGGCGGCACCGATCGGCACGTGCTGCCCGGTATCGGCGGCCAGCCATTCGCCGTCGTCGGCGGTGTGCAGGTCGCGGGCATGGTAGAGCGCGATCGGCTCGACGAACGCCGACACCGTGCCGTCGACCCGGGCCGCGGCGAGGCACGTGCGCAGCATGGCAGCGGCGTCGTCGGCCCGCGCCGGGCAGGCCACCACCAGACCGGGGATATCTCGTAACACGGCCACTGCGTTGTCGTTGTGGAAGTGCCCGCCGAAACCCTTCTGGTAGGCCAGCCCGGCGATCCGGACCACCATCGGGTTCTTGTACGCGGCGGTGGAGAAGAACGACAGCGTGGCCGCCTCGCCGCGGAGCTGATCTTCAGCGTTGTGCAGATACGCCAGATATTGGATCTCCGGCACCGGCACCAGGCCGGCCAGACCGGCGCCGAGACCGAGGCCGAGAATCGACTGCTCGTCGAGCAAGGTGTCGAAGACCCGTGCCGCTCCGAAACGGCGTTGGAGCCCGCGGGTGACCCCGTAGACGCCGCCTTTGCGGCCGACGTCTTCCCCGAAGACGACAACACGCCGATCATGCTGGAGCGCCCCGGCGAGGGTTGCGTTGATCGACTCGGCGAGGGTGCGCGCGCGTGGTGGATCCTCATCTACGGGTGTGGCGAGCTCGGCGGCGACCGCTTCGACGTCGTCCGGACGATGAGGTGCCAGCGGCGCCATGACCTCCGCCGCCGCCGCCAGCTGGCGCACCTGCCCCAGCTCGGCGATGACGTCGTCGATGCCGGCCCGGATCCGGTGGTAACGCTTCGCGAGCACCTCCGGGGTGGCCGCCCCGGCGTCCACCAGCGCGCGCATGGTGCCGAGGATGGGATCATGCCCGTACCCGGCGGCGACCTCGGTGTGGGTCCGGTAGCTGATCTCCGCGTCGCTCCCGGCATGCCCGCCGAACCGGACGGTGGCCAGATGCAGGAACGCCGGGCGGCGTTGGGTGCGGACGAAGTCGGCCGCCTCGGCGGCTATGCGCAGCACCTGGGCGGTATCGGCGCCGTCGGCGAAGAAGTACCGCAACCCGGGCCGCGACCCGTAGGCGCTCTCGATCCAGCCCGACGGCGTACGCACCGAGATGCCTAACCCGTTGTCCTCGCAGACCAGCAGCAAGGGCAGTGGCAAGCCGCGATAGGTGGTGTTGATGGTGGTGTTGATGGCGCCCGCCGCGGTCGAGTGGTTGGCCGACGCGTCACCGAACGAACACACCACCACGGCATCGGCCGGCCACGCTCCGGCAACCCCCAGCCGGTGCGCCCGGTGCAGTGACATGGCCAGGCCCACGGCCCGGGGCAGGTGCGAGGCGATGGTGGATGTCTGCGGTATCACCGACAGCGCCGGATGGCCGAACACCTTGTGCCGGCCGCCGGCGATCGGCTCGTCGGCGGCACACATGACACCCTGCAGAATGTCTCTGGCCGGGTCGACCCCCTCCACCTGGGCCGCCCTGGCCACGTAGAAGCCACCAGAGCGGTAGTGCAACAACGCGGGGTCGTCCGGGCGCAACACCTCGGCCACGGCGGCGTTGCTTTCGTGACCGGCCGAGCCGATGGTGTAGTAGGCCCGGCCGGCGGCCTGGAGTTCACGCGCCGCGGCGTCGAGATGGCGGCTGGTGACCTGGGCGTCGAACACCCGCCACAGCGGCTCGGGGTCACCTGTCTCCGCGCTGGAGGCCCCGCTGGGCACCTCCAGTGTGGCGAGGTGGTCCAGCAGGGCGACCTGGGCGGCCTCGAGGCCAGCTGGGGTGTTCATCTCATTGTCCGCCGGCGAGCCGGAACTCGGTGTCGGGGACCAGCTCGGCGACGTCCATCTGCGCCTTCTGCAACCGGCCCGAGTAGTCCCAGTTCATCGACTGCCAGCGGGTGAATTGGTCGAGTACCCACAACCCGGACTGGCGTGAGCCGTTGCCCGACTTGCCATTGCCACCGAACGGTAGGTGGGCTTCGGCGCCGGAAGTGGAGTTGTTGATGCTGACCATGCCGGCACCGATCCGGCTGCGGAAGGCGAACGCGTCGGCCGGGTTGGTGGTGTAGATGGACGACGACAACCCATAACCAGGCGCGTTGGCCAACTCGATTGCCTCGTCGAAGTCGACGTACGTGGTGACCCCCACGATCGGCCCGAACGTTTCCTGATCGAACAGGGCGTCGCCGGGCCGCACGCCGTCGACGATCACGGGGTGGTAGTACAACCCCGCCGCTGGATCGCCTTGGAACCCGGCACGGGGGAGTTCCGCGGTGATCCGCCCCGGAGTGCCATACACGGTGTGATGGGGCTGGATCCACTCGAGGAACGTGTCGTAACGATCCGCGAACTTCTGATCCAGTAACGGCCCCATGAGGACGTCCCCGGTGGGGTCACCCACCGCGGCTGCCGCCGTGGCCGCGGCGAAACGCTCGACGAGTTCCGCGTGTTGGGACTCGTGGACGATCACCGTGCCCAACGACGTGCAGCGTTGGCCGGCGGTGCCGAAGCCGGAGAAGAGCGCACCCTCGACGGCGAGGTCGAGATCGGCGGTGGGCGTGACGACGAGGGGGTTCTTGCCACCGAGCTCGAGGCAGGCGGTCTGCAGGTTCCGACCGGTGAGCGCGCCGATCTCGCGGCCAACCTCGGGAGAGCCGGTGAAACCCACTTTGTCGATGGTGCCGTCGGCCAGCGCACGCTCCAACCCGGCGAACGTGGCCGGGCCGTCGGCGTGGACGACGTTGAACACGCCGGGTGGGAGCCCGCCACCGCGGACGAAGATCTCGTGGAAGGCGGCCGAGACCGCCGCGGAGTACTCCGCCGGCTTCCAGACCACGGTGTTGCCGCAGAGCAACGCCGGCACGATGTACCAGGACGGCACCGCGACCGGAAAGTTGCCCGCGGTGATGATCGCCGCCGTGCCGACTGGGTTGCGGAAGGTGAACAGCTGTTTGTCCGGCATCTCGCTCGGCACGGTCTGTCCGTAGAGCCGCCGGCCTTCGCCGAGGAAGAAGTCGCACGTATCGACGATCTCGCGGACTTCGCCGAGCGCCTCGCCGTAGGGTTTGCCGATGTCTCGGGTGACCAGCTGAGCCAGCTCGTGCATGTTGGCCTCGACCAGCCGACCGATATGGGCGATAGCCCGGCCGCGGACCGGTGGGGGGACCGCCGCCCACGCCGCCTGCGCCCGCTTGGCCGAGGCCGCGGCGTCGACGAACGTGCTGGCCTCGGCGAACGAGATCTCGGCGACGACCTCGTCGAGACGGGCCGGGTTATAGCTGGCGACCGTGCGGCCGCCTTCGACGGGTACACCGTCGACGACGGAGGTCACGAGCTTGTCTGGCATCGCGGTTCCTCTCTTCACGAAGTCTGCCGGACCACGGCTCGGGCGAACGCCGCCACCGCGTGGTCGATCTCATCATGGGACACCGACAGTGCTGGACGGAAGCGTATCGCTCGCACTCCGCTCGGCAAGGCGATGACCCTCTCGACTTCTCGCAGGTCGGTCAGGACGGCGTCGCGGGCCGCGGCGTCGATGAGGTCGACGGCTACCATCAGTCCACGTCCGCGTACGTTGGTGACGGCGCCGGGTGGTGCGTCAGCGGCGGCCGAACGGAGCCGGGTGAGGAAGTGCTCCCCCTTGGGACCGGCCGTTTCGATCAGGCCCGCACGCTCGACGATCTCCAGGATGCGGCGCGAGCGAACCATGTCGACGAGTCCGCCGCCCCATGTGGAGTTGATTCGACCGGATACCGCGAAGACGTTGTCGGGTACCTCGTCGACCCGGCCGCCGGCCATGATCCCGCCGACCTGGATCTTCTTGGAGAAGGCGACGATGTCGGGGGAGAGGCCGAGCTGCTGGTAAGCCCAAGGTGTACCGGTGGTGCCGGCGCCGGTCTGCACCTCGTCGACGATGAACAACGCGTCGTGTTCGTGCACCAGCTCTTGAAGGGCCCGGAGAAACTCCGCGCGCATGTGGTTGTCGCCACCCTCACCCTGGACCGGCTCACAGATGAACGCGGCGATGTCGTGTGGGTGCGCGCGGAAAGCGGCGCGTGCCTGCTCCAGTGCGCGCTGCTCGGCGGCGATGACCTCGTCGAGGTGATCGGCCAGCGGGAACCGGATGGCTGGGACGTCGATCCGCGGCCAATCGAATGTCGGGTAGCGGTCGGTCTTGTTCGGCTCGGTGTTGGTCAACGACATGGTGTAGCCGCTACGGCCGTGGAAAGCCTGGGTGAGGTGCATGATGCGAGTACCGAGCGAACGGTCGCGCCCGGCGGCCTCGTTGTGCCGGCTCTTCCAGTCGAAGGCGGCCTTGAGTGCGTTCTCCACTGCGAGCGCACCACCTTCGACGAAGAACAGATGGGGGAGTGCGGGGTCTCCGAGGACGCGGCTGAACGTGGCCACGAACTCGGCGAAGTGGGTGGTATAGATGTCGGAGTTCGCCGGCTTGTTGGCGGCGATCTCGGCGAGGAGTTCCATGAACTCTGGATCGTCCACGATTCCGGGCGGGTTGCAGCCCAGTGGTGCGGAAGCGAAGAACGTGTACATGTCGAGGTAACGGCTGCCATCGCGGGCATCCACGAGCCAGCTTCCGTGGCTTGCCGCGGTATCGAGCACCAGTTTGAAGCCATCGGTTAGCAGGTGCTCACCGAGAATGGCACGGACCTTGTCGGGCGGGATGCTCAATTGAACAGCCATGCACGACCCCCTAAGTATTGAGACCAGTGGCCTAACCTGACGGGAAATCTTCCCACGGTCGACGTCGGCAACCGCAAGTCTTACGGTACCAGCCGGACATCGCCGCGGCCGATACCCCCAACTCCCGCGCCACCGCGGAAAACTCGATGCAACGGCGTCGGGTTCGGCTACGCCGACATTTCCATCACCACCCTCTCCGTGATCTAGGGGATGTTTATGACAACGATCATGACTATGTCATAGCTAGCGGTCGCACAAATGTCCCCGCGGATTCCACAATCTGCCTCGACAGGCTTGGAGAAATGATTTATTTCATGATCGATTTTCTCCGGCCGAAGGGCTCTGACCAGGCACGATTCCATGTTTGCCCAGGTTGGGGCGAGGTTGACATGTTCGGCCTACTGGAGCAGAGTCGCATGAAGTCCACCAGCGGACGAACCGTTATGGGTAGACGTCCCGGGTCAGCAGCGTGACCGGGGCCGAGGCGCCTAGCGGTGGACATCGCGGCGCCTCAGCAGCCAGGCCCGCGCTTGCGCGGCGGGGCCCGGCATGTCGCCCGTGGCGGCACGGGGTGAGACCAGGTCGGGCCCGGCCGTCCAGTAGACAACGGGTCGTGAGCCGCATCCGGCGGCATCGCGATTCGGTCCGAAGGGCGGCCGGGCCGCGTCCCTGGCTTGATGTCCGTTCTGCCCTGATCCGGGCACTACACCGGTTTCCCGTTCGTTGTACTGTCCTCTGAGGACAAAACGCGAGCTGGTGGATGGAGCCCGACACGTGAATGCCAGTGCCCCGGGCCAGGTCGCCCGGAACTCCGCGTGGATCCGGGCAGCCGGCGCCGCGATAGCCGGACTGGTGCTGGTTCTGGCGTTCTCGCCATTCGATCTGTGGTTCCTCGCCCCGCTCGCGCCGGCTGGTTACGTCCTTCTGGTCCGCGAGCAGGGCTTGAAGCGTTCGGCCGCCTACGGCTTCGTGTTCGGCCTCGCGTTCTTCCTGCCGCTGATGTGGTGGACGGGCCTCGAGGTCGGCCCCATTCCGTGGATTCTGCTGGCCATACTTCAAGCCGCGTTTTTCGTTCCGCTCTCGATTGGCCTCACGCTGGTCCAGCGGCTGGCCGGCTGGCCGGTGTGGATCGCCGCCGTATGGGTAGCGGTCGAGGCGCTACGCGGCCGGGTGCCATGGGGCGGGCTCACCTGGGGAAAGCTCGCGTTCTCCCAGGTCGACGGCACCTATATCGGTTTGGCGGCATTGGGTGGGACCCCTCTGGTCTCGTTCGCCGTCGCCTTGACCGCCGGATTGCTGGCCTGGATCGTGATCCGGCGTGACCTAGGCGTCCGCCTGGCCGCGGCCACCTGTGCCGTAGCCCTCCTCCTGGCCGGCTTGCTGGTGTCACCACCAGCCGCCGACGGTGAGACCATCACCGTCGCCACCGTCCAGGGCAACGTGCCCGTCATGGGCCTGGACTTCAACTCCCGCGCCCGGGTGGTGACCAACAACCACGTCGAAGCCACGACGCAGCTGGCCCGCGACGTGCGCGCCGGGCTGGTGGACCAGCCCGACATCGTCGTCTGGCCGGAGAACTCCTCCGACATGAACCCCTACCGCGACCAACGGACGTACAACAACATCCAGGGCGCGGTCGACGAGATCGGCGTCCCCGTCTTCGTCAACGTACGGGTCCCCACCGACGACGAGCAGAACATCGAGAACACCGCCGTTCTCTGGCACCCGGGCCGTGGCCCCGACGAAAGCTATGTCAAACGCCACCCGATGCCGTTCGGCGAATACATCCCGATGCGCCGGTTGGCCCGGATGGTCACCGCCGAGGTCGACCGTCAGCCACGTGATTTCGTCGCCGGAGACACCGTCGGCCTGTTCGATACGGCGGCCGGAGCCATCGGTATGGCGATCTGCTTCGAGGTGGGCTTCGACGGGATCGTCCGCGACACCATCGCCGAGGGCGGGCAGCTCCTCGCCGTGCAGACCAACAACGCCACCTTCCGCGACTCACCCATGACCGAACAACATCTGGCCATGTCCCGGTTCCGCGCGGTGGAGCACGGACGCACCGTCATCGTGTCCGCGCTAGCCGGAGTGAGCGCCATCGTCGGCCCCGACGGCACCGTCCTGCAACGAGCCGAGCTGTTCACCCAGGACGTGCTCGTGGCCGACGTCCAACTGTCCGACGCGAAGACCCTCGCCACCGTCGTCGGTGCCTGGCCCGAAGGGATTCTGGTCGTACTCGCGTTGGGTGTCCTCGGGGCCGCCGGGTTGGTTACGCTACGCCGCAACCCGCGATCCGACCCCGAGCCGGAGGAGCAGCCCGTGATGGTGGCCGCCGCCCTGCCGTCCGACGCGAGGGAGCGGTGATGACCGAGCCCGAAGCGGGAGCCGCGCCGGACCTCGAGGTCCTCGTCATCATTCCCACGTACAACGAAGCACTCACCGTCGAGAAGACCGTCGCACGGGTCCACACGGCCACACCCGACGTACACGTGCTGGTGGTCGACGACAACTCGCCGGACGGCACCGGTGCCTTGGCCGACGAGCTCGCCTCCCACGACACCCGGGTGCACGTGCTGCACCGCACGGCCAAGAACGGCCTCGGGGCGGCCTATGTGGCCGGATTCCGGTGGGCGTTGGATGCCGGGTACCGGTACGTGGTGGAGATGGACGCCGACGGCTCCCACCAACCCGAAGAGTTACCCCGCCTACTCGCCGCATTGGCCGACGCCGACCTCGTAGTGGGCTCGCGTTATGTGCCCGGAGGCACTGTCGTCGACTGGCCGCGCCACCGGGAGATCCTGTCCCGCGGTGGCAACACCTACACGCGGATCGTGCTCGGTATGCAGCTGCGGGACGCGACCAGCGGCTACCGGGCATTCCGGGCAGAGACCCTTCGATCGATCGACCTCGACGCGGTAGCCTCGCAGGGGTACTGCTTCCAAATCGACCTCGCCTGGCGCACCGTGAGCGCCGGGCTCCGGGCCACCGAGGTCCCCATCACCTTCAGCGAACGCGAGCAAGGGGAATCGAAGATGGGTGCCGCGATCGTCCGCGAGGCGCTGGTGCGGGTGACCCGCTGGGGCCTGGAATACCGCCTGGGCCAGATAACGTCCAAGCTCAGGTTACGACAACGGAGGAGAAGGTGATCATGAGCCAGGATCAGGTGCGGCGCCGCCGCCGGCGGACCGTCGGCGCGTTCGCCCCGTTCCTCGGCGGCGTGCTTGAGATCGTCGTGTTCGTCGCGATCGGACAGGCGATCGGTTTCGGCCTGGCGATCATCCTCGCCCTGGCCACAAGTGTCATCGGCCTGTGGCTCATGCGCCGGGCCGGGTTCAACGCCTGGAGGTCATTGCGAGCCGCCGCGGCCGACGCGGCACGTGTAGCCGATGCGAACACCCGCAACCCGCTCGCGCCGCAGGATGGCCCGACCCCGCAGGAACGCATCGCCGACGCTGGGGTCACACTTCTCGCCGGGACGGTTTTGGTCTTTCCCGGGTTCATCACCGACGCGGCGGCGTTGCTACTGCTGGTACCTCCGGTGCGGCGGAAGGTCGGCCGCCGGCTCGCGGCGGCCGCGCTACGCACCCTTCCCACCCCGACCGGACGTGGCCCCGCGAGTGGTGGCGACGTGGTCGAGGGAGAAGTAGTGCCGGACAGTCCTATCCGCGATCAACTGTCGGCCGATCCTGAAGAACGGGACAGCTGAACCGGCGATCAGGCGGTCTTCTTGCGCTCCCGTGCGTTGGCCGCCAGGTGTGCCGCGCCAGGCAATAGGCCGGCCCGCAGCAACTCCAGACGCTCGTCCAGCAGGGCTTCCAATTCTTCGATGGAGCGGCGTTCGAGCAACATGTCCCAGTGCGTCCGGGCAGGCTTCAACGGCTTCTCTTCGGGCCGCTCGCTTGCCTGACGCAGCGCCTCCGCGCCGCAGCGCGGGCAGTCCCAGAGGGCAGGCACCTCAGCCTCGGTGGAGAAGGTCACGTCGAAGCGGTGACCAATGGGGCAGCTGTAGGCGATGACCTGTCGTTCAGCGAACTCGACGCCGCGCTCGTCCTCGTAGCTCCGGGCGCCAAGGCGGGAGCCACGTAGGGTAGAACGCTCAGACATGTAGAAACCCTTCCGGAGCCTAGGCCCCTGAACAACCTCTTGGCGGACATGGTCGGCACTAGAAGAACGAGTAAAGCCACGCCAGTGTTCCGGACAACTCGGTGCTGACGCCAACCGAACCGCGTGATCTCGCTCACTCCGCCGTTGAGGCGACTACCTCGTTGTTCGTTCTCCATGGTAGCGCGGGCGGTCGCCGCACGGCGACGATTCACCCTCGACATGCCAGACCGGCGCGGCTTTTGGACCCCGCCTTTGAGGGTTGGCCGAGGAGGTTAGGGTAGTCGGGCGGTCGAACAAGAAGGAGAGTTGAGCGACGTTGGCGGTCCGTGAGATCCGGTTGTACGGCGACCCTGTGCTGCGCACTGTCACCGACGAGGTCACCGAATTCGGCGAGTTCAGCCGATCCCTGGCCCAAGATCTGCTCGACACTCTCGACCTTCCAGGGCGCGCCGGCGTGGCGGCACCCCAGATCGGCGTGCCTGCCCGGGCCTTTTCGTACGGCATCGAAGGACAACGTGGGGTGGTGTTCAACCCCGTCCTCGTAGAGACCTCGGGTGACCAGGGCGGCGACGAGGGGTGTCTCTCGGTGCCGGGGCTGTGGTATCCCACCCAACGGGCCGCGTACGCCGCGGTCGAGGGGGTCGACGCCGACGGCCAGCCGGTCCGCGTCGAGGGCCAGGGCGAGCTGGCCCGATGCCTCCAGCATGAGGTGGATCACCTCGATGGCATCGTGTACATCCACCGCCTGGAGCCGTCGACCCGGCGAGGGGCCATGAAAGCGATCCGCCGAAGCGCGTGGTTCACCGCCTGATTCCCTGATGGTCGGGGCGCTCACGCCGCCTGCGCGGTAGGCCGGTCGATCCGCCCCACCTGCCCAGGCGTCACCAGGTAGACGCCGTGGCTGGTGATACCCGCGGCCATCGTGGCCGAGCCGAAGGCGTCGCTCCAGTCCACGTCGCCGCGCTGGGTCGGGTCGGGGCCGGAGCGGCTGATGGCCATCAGCACGCTGTGCACCGTCATGACATCAGCAAGGGCCCGCAGCGAGCTCTGCAACACATGGATCCGCTCGGCCAGCGGCGGGTCCGGGGGAACCTCGTCGACGAAGATGGCGATCGAGGCGAATCCGTGGACGTCGCCGACCAGCACGTGCAATGAGCAGTCTGGCAGGGCGCCGGCGTCGCGCGCCGCGGTGAGGTGGTGGCGGACATCGTCAGCGGAGGGAAGGTAAAGCGATTTCGTCATGTGGTGATGTTCGGCCGGGCCGCCTGTGGATCGCACGTTGCTGTCCACAGGCACATCGTGATATTCGCAGGTTGGCTACGACGGTTCCGCTGGCCTCACCCGGGCCAGGCACCGCGCTGGATCAGAACGTCCCGGAGGACGTCGGCCCGGTCGGTGACGATGCCGTCGACACCAAGATCGAGCAACTGGTGCATCTCGGCGGCGTCATTGATGGTCCACACGTGTACCTGTCGCCCGCCGCGGTGGGCCTGCGCCACCAGCCGGCTCGTCACCACCGGCAGCGAACCGAAACGTACAGGCACCTGGAGGCAATGGACTCCAGCCAGCCAGCGTTGCGCCCGGCTGGCCAGACCGGCCCGGCACGCCAACACGAAACTCGACACGAGTGAACGTCCCGCCGACGTGGCGACCGCACGCGAGAGCCGGCGGGTCGTCGCACGGCGACGCGCGTCGGAGAAGGACGCGATGCACACACGATCATGAGCCTGAGTGCGCTCGATAGCACGGACCGTGGGCTCTACCGCGGCCGCCGCCTTGATGTCGATGTTCACCCGCAACTGTGGCCACGTTCCGAGGACGTCGTCCAGCCGTGGCACCGGCTCGGTGCCGCCGATGTTCGCCCGGTTGACCTCCGGCCACCGCAGTTCGGCGATCACCCCTGAACCGTCGGTGACCCGATCCAGGGTGGTGTCGTGGAAGGCCACCGCGACGTCATCGAAGGTGGCATGGACATCGGTCTCGATGTAGCGGTATCCAAGGTCCACGGCCGCGGCGAAGGCAGCCATGCTGTTCTCCAACCCGGCGCGGGAGAAACCCCGATGGGCAAGGGCGAGCGGCCCGGCATGGTCGAAATACGGGTGTGGAGGTTGTGGGCGTCGCAAGGCCACAGAACCAGCCTAGTGCCTCGGGGGAGAGGTGCCCCGCGGCCCGGCGACACCACCGCCGCACGAGGGGCGGTGTCGCCGGTCGGCGTGAGCCGCTATCGTGAAGGCCGTGGCGACTGGCGCAAAACGAGCCGCGATATGCGGCTCGAGGTGGAACTGACCACCGGGGAGCTGACGGCGGAGGCACCGCGCGCCTGGGTGTTCCGGACCACCAGCGGACGAGGGAAAGGAAGTGACCACCGCGTCATGACCGCAACTCCGAACCATCTGCGCAGCGTCGACCCCCAATTGGCCGGACTCATCACAGCCGAGGAGGCCCGTCAGCGCGACACGCTCAAGTTGATCGCCTCCGAGAACTACGTCTCGGCGGCGGTGCTCGAAGCCAGCGGCACGGTGCTGACCAACAAATACTCCGAGGGTTATGCCGGTCGCCGCTACTACGAGGGCCAGCAGGTCATCGATCAGATCGAGACGTTGGCGGTGGACCGGGCCAAGGCGCTGTTCGGGACCGAGCATGCCAACGTCCAGCCCTACTCCGGATCACCGGCCAACCTCGCCGTCTATCTCGCCGTCGCCAAACCGGGCGACACCGTGATGGGTATGGCGCTGCCGATGGGTGGGCATTTGACCCATGGCTGGAGCGTGTCGGCCACCGGCCGCTGGTTCAACGCCGTGCACTATGACGTCGGCCGCGAGACTGGCCGGGTCGACATGGACGAGGTCCGCGACCTCGCCCGCCGGGAGCGGCCCACCCTGATCTTCTGCGGCGGTACCGCCATCCCGCGGGTCATCGACTTTCCCGCCTTCGCCGAGATCGCCCGTGAGGTCGGCGCCGTGCTGGTGGCCGATATCGCGCACATCGCGGGTTTGGTCGCTGGTGGCGCCCACCCCTCGCCCGTGGGCCATGCGGACATCATCACGACCACCACCCACAAAACCCTGCGGGGGCCTCGCGGCGCCATGATCATGGCGGCCCCGGAGCACGCCAAAGCCATCGACAAGGCGGTCTTCCCTGGTTTGCAGGGCGGCCCGCACAACCACACCACCGCGGGTATCGCGGTGGCCTTGCACGAGGCGGCTCAACCGGGCTTCGCCGACTACGCCCACCAGATCGTCGCCAACGCTCGGGCGCTGGCCGAGGAACTACAGGCGCGCGGATTCGACCTCATCTCCGGCGGGACGGACAACCACCTGATCCTGATCGACCTCACCTCGAAGGGGGTCGGCGGCAAACCGGCCGCGCAGATCCTCGACCAGGCGGGGCTTGAGGCCAACTACAACACCGTGCCGTATGACACCCGCAAGCCGTTCGACCCGTCCGGGCTGCGGCTGGGCACGGCGGCGCTGACCAGCCGGGGCATGGCCGAGCCGGAGATGCGTGAGGTCGCCCGATGGATGGATGAGATCGTCTCCACCCTGGCCGGTGACGACACCGAGGCGGTCGAGAAGGCCGTTGCCAGGGTGCACGGTGAGGTGTCCGAGCTCACCGGCCGGTTCCCGGTTCCTGGCCTGGACTGACCGGCGCAGACGTGGTGCGGCGCTGGGCCTGGCAGGCACCCGCGGGCGGGCCCAGCGCCGCACGGACATTCATCGGCGGCCAGATCGATGGGCGGCCAGCGCCCTAAGCCGTGGGCGCCACCATCCGGCTATGCAACTCGACGCTGGCTGTGCTGCCTGGTCCTAGCAGGCGACTCGCCGCGAGCCAGGCGGCGCCGGCGGCTCCATCACGAGCGGCGCTGATCGTGGCTTTCGGCCACTGTTCGACCAGCCGTGGCTCCAGCAGCCGCCGCAGTGGTGTGTCCGAGGTGAGCAACGATCCGGCGAGCACCATCGGCGTGCCGTCCGTAGTGCGCACGGTTGACGCCGAGGCGAGCAGGTGGTCCGCGGCACGTTCCAAGACGCGAGTGGCGTCGGGGTCGCCAGCGGCGTTGTCGCTGACCAACGGGGCTAGCTCGGCCAAGGCGATGGGCGGTTGTTGGTGCACGTTGAGCACGATCCGGTCGGCCAACGCCCGGTAGTCGGTGGAGGTCGACAACCGTTCGAGGGCCGCACCTGCCGGGTCGGCTTCGTCGCCTCGTGGTGTCAGCAGCGCTGCCAGTACGGCGCGGCCGAGCGGACCGGGCCGTTCGTGGCGGGCCAGTACGTCGAGGGTGGTCCGAACCGCTTCGCGGCCGAGCCAGAATCCGGATCCGAGATCACCGAGCAGCCAACCATGCCCGTCCACCGTGTGCACCCGTCGTTGCTGCTCGAATCGGGCGGCGATAGCGCCGGTGCCGCACAGGAGCAGCGTGCCGTCCGGCTCGGCGGTACCAGCGACGAACGCTACCCGGGCGTCGTCGGTGATCTCGTAGTCGCAGCGCAGCCCGAGGTCACGCCAGATCTGGTCGAAACCGGCGGCGACCTCTGGCTGGGTGAAGTTCTCCGGACCTGCCGTACCGATCACGGCGGCTTGAACTCGAGCTGGGTCGAGGCCGGTCAGGGCCACGCGCAACGCCGTCGACAACGCGTCGAGTGATTTGTCGGCGCCGTGCGACGTGACGTTGGCGCCGGGTCCACGCCCGGTGCCTTCTCGCCGGCCGTTGGTGTCGGCGACCAGGACCCGCGTCGAGGTGCCGCCGATGTCGAGACCGAGAACCAGACCTGCCGGATGTGCCACACGCCACCTCACGTCTCGTTCGAGCCGGCAACGATGTCACGCTTTCGGCAACCTATGGAGAAAGTCTTGACACCGGAGAGCTGCCAGAAATAGTTTTCAGAACATTATCGCACGCCATGAGATGTGAAACTCACAACCAAGGGTCGCTCAACCGCCATCACTGGCCGATACGCCGGTGCCTACCAGGACAGTAACGCTCAGCTGCGCACGAGGGAAGCAAAGGAGCCAACCGTGACGGAGCAATCGGCCCCGCCGTCCGGACCGACATCCGGTGACGACGCGGGGTGGCCGGGGGAGCGGCTCAGCGGTGACGCCGTCCTGGCGCGGACTCGGGCGATGCTGCCCAACCTGCCGACCGCGCTGCAACGGGTGGGGGAGCAGGTCCTGTCGGCCCCGGCGTGGGTGGCCAGATCCACCATCTTGGAGACGGCCGAACGTAGCGGGACGTCTCCGGCGACGGTGACCCGTTTCTGCCGGGCGCTGGGTCTGCCCGGGTATGCCGATCTGCGCCTGGCGATGGCGGAGGAGACCGGGCGATCATCGTCGGTCGCCGGCTGGGAGATCGACATCGGGCGGGAGATCAGCCCCACCGACCCGCTCGACCGGGTGGCCAGCCTGGTCGCGACCGCGGAGATCCGCGCCATTCAGGAGACGGTGGCCCAACTCGACCTCGCAGCGGTGGACCGCGCGGCCGATGCCATCAACAGTGCGGGCCGGGTCGACCTCTACGGTGCCGGCGGCAGCACCCTGGTGGCTGGGAAGATGCAGCTCGGCCTGCATCGGATCGGTGTACCAACCTGGGCCTGGGGCGACGTCCACTCCGGCTTGACCAGTTCGGTCCTGCTCAAACCCGGAGACGTCGCCATCGGCATCTCGCACTCCGGCGCCACTCGGGAAACGCTGGAGATGTTGTCGGTCGCCGCCAGCAGCGGCGCCACGACCGTGGCGCTGACCAACGTGCCCGACTCGCCACTGGTGGAGGTCGCCGACATCGTCCTGACCACGGCCACTCACGAGACGACCTTCCGCCCGGCGCCGATGGCGTCCCGGCTCCCGCAGATCATCGTCCTCGACCTCGTTTACGTGGCGGTGGCTCAGCGGCGGCACGAGCAGACGATCGCCGCGCTGAAGATGACGGCCGACGCCGTCAGTGGCCATCGAAAGGGTCCACGAGTGAAGAAGGTAGGGCAGTAGGTGGACGACGACATCGCGAAGCCGCCAGATGCGCACCCGACCACGAGTCCGGCCGGGCCGGTAAGTGCACAGGCATACCTCACCGAGATGCGCGACGCTATCCAACGGGTTACCGAGCAGGAGATGGAGAACGTCGCTCGCGCCGCCGACCTGCTCGCGGAGTCCATCCAGCGAGGCGGGGTGATTCAGGCGTTCGGCACCGGCCACTCGCAGGCAGTGGCGATGGAGATCGCCGGCCGAGCCGGTGGCCTGATCCCGTCCAATCGGATTGCACTGCGCGACCTAGTGGTGCAGAACGGGGAGTCGCCGGGTATTCTCGCCGACCCGCATGCCGAACGTGATCCCGACATCGGGCGGCGCCTGTACGAGGCAACCCCGGTCGACCCGGCTGACGCGTTCGTGATCGTGTCGAACTCCGGGATCAACGGGAGTGTGGTGGGGTTGGCCAGCCTCGCAAAAGAACGTGGTCACGCTTTGGTCACCATCACTTCCCTCGCCCATAGCGCACGAGTAGAGTCGCGACATCCTTCTGGCAGGAAACTTTCCAATTTTGCGGATGTGGTGCTCGACAACGGTGGCCCGTTCGGAGATGCCGTGCTGCCCCTACCCGGCGGCGGCGCGGTCTGTGCGGTGTCGACCATCACGTCGGCACTGCTGGCGCAGTTCCTCACGGCAGAGGTGGTGCGTCGGCTGCTCGCGGCCGGCGAGGACCCCCCTGTCTACCTCTCCGCCAACGTGCCCGGCGGGGACACCCACAACGAAGCACTACTCAAGCGGTACCAGGGCCGAATCCGGCGCGGCGGCTGAGCGTCGCCGTCCAGCGCCGGCCGGGCACCTGCCCCATCAAGCCTGAACAGAGCGGTTCGAGAAGGAGTGGCAGAGATGGCGAGTAGCACCAATCGGAAGTTGATCACCTCGACCGAGCCCAGCCGGCGCACGTTCCTGCAACGGCTGGCCGTCGGTGGCATGGCGTTGGGCCCGGGGAGCGCCTTCCTGGCCTCGTGCGCCACCGGAGGCGGAGACGACAACGGGGACGGCAACGGCGACGATAGCGGCGACCCACCGCCCGAGGTCAGCGACGACAACCCCTTGGGAATCCCGGAGAACGAGCCGGTCGAGATCTACATCTTCGACGGCGGCTTCGGTGACACCTACGCCACCGACGTGCACCAGCCGATCTTCGGCGAACGCTGGCCCGACGTCGAGATCAACCACCGAGCCGCCGTTGATATCGGTGGTGAGCTTCAGGCTCGGTTCGCCGCCAGCGACCCGCCGGACTTCGTCAACAACTCCGGCGACGGCCAGATGGACACCGGCCAACTCATCGCCGACGGCCTGGTCCAAGACCTGACCGACCTGCTCGACGCACCCAGCTGGGACGACCCCAGCGTCCCGGTGCGGGACATGCTGCTGCCCGGCACCGTCGAGCTGGGCAGCCGCGACGGGATCCCCTACGTGTTGAACTACACGTTCACCGTCTACGGCACCTGGTACAACAAGACCCTCATGGACGAGAACGGCTGGCCGGTCCCGACCACCTGGGACGAGATGCTGGACGTGTGTGCCGACATCGCCGATCACGGCATCGCCCCGTGGGTCTATCAGGGAGTCACGGCACCGCGGTACATGAACTGGCCACTGCTGTGTATGGCCACCAAACTGGCCGGGCCCGACATCCTGGTCGCGATCGACAACCTGGAAGAGGGTGCGTGGGGCCACGAGGCCATCCGCGAGGCCGCCCATGCCCTGTGGGACCTGGGGCAACGCGGCTACTACCTCGAAGGTGTCGAAGGCATGGAGTTCCGGGACGCCCAGGGGCTCTGGGCCCGAGGTGAAGCCGTGTTCTGCCCCTCTGGTTCGTGGATCGAGAACGAAGAGGCCGACGCCATCGCCGAGGACCCAACGTTCGAGCTGGCTATGATGCCCGACCCGCTGCTGTCCACGGACGCGGTGCTGCCCGTGGAGACGCTGCGGGCGACGGCGGGGGAGCCCTACTTCGTTCCCGCTCAGGCAAACAACCCCCGCGCGGGTATGGAGTACATGCGGGCGATGATCTCGCTCGATGGAGCCCGCGGCTTCACCGAGACGGTCACCAGCCTCACGTCGGTGGTGGGTGGTTCGGAAGGTGTCGAGCTGGAGGCCCCTGGGTTGTCGTCGGCCCAGGCGGCTTTGGAGGCCGCTGGTGAGAACATCATCAACTGGCTCTACCCGACGTGGTACCCGACGATGGAGAACCCGGGGATCGACCAAGCCACCGGTGCGCTGCTGCGTGGCGCCGTGGACGTCGATGAGTGGGTCGAGCGGTGTGAGGACGTCGCACGGGAGTTCCGCGAGGACGACTCCGTGAACAAGCAGTCCCGGTAAACACACCGTCGTCGAACGCTCGAGGACCCATCAGTATGACGCTGTCGACACCGGCCGGCCGGGCGCCCGCGAAACGCGCCCGGCCACACCGGCCCCAGACCCGACGGGCCAGCGACCCGATGAGGCGCGGCAAATACCTCTTCATCGTGACGTTCCTGCTGCCTCCGGTCGCGGTCTACGCCATCTACATGTTGTCGCCCTATCTCCAGGCGATCTATATCTCGATGACCGACTGGAGCGGGTTGACCGCTACCCAGAACTTCATTGGGTTCGACAACTACGTCCGGATGTGGAACGACGACCAAATCAGGACGGCGCTGCGGAACAACCTGATCCTGTTGGTGTTCGTGCCGGTCCTCACGCTGGCGCTCGGGCTGTTCTTCGCATCGATGCTGAACGTGGGTGGACGGCGGCGCAACGCCGCCGTCGCCGGAGTACGTGGCTCGTCGATCTACCGAGTGGTGTACTTCTTCCCGCAGGTCTTGTCCATCGCCATCGTCGGGGTCCTGTTCAAGTACGTCTTCGCCCCGGAGAGTGCGGGCGGGATCATCAACACCTTCCTCAGCAAGATCGGTCTCGAGTCGCTGACCCGGCTCTGGCTAGGTGAACCCCGGTACTTGATCTGGGTTGTTGTTCTCGTCATGACGTGGTCGTTCGTCGGCTTCTACGTGGTGTTGTTCTCCGCGGCGATGCAGTCGGTTCCACGTGACATCTACGAGGCGGCCCTGCTCGACGGGGCCAGCCGGTTCACGACCTTCCGCAAGGTGACGTTGCCACTGGTATGGGACACCGTCCAGGTGGGCTGGGTCTACATGGCTATCCAGGCCATGGACGGCTTCGCCATCGTGCACATCATGTTGGGGGTCAATGGCGGCGTCGAGGGTGCCGGCGACGTCTTAGGGGTCGCCATCTACCGGGAGGCGTTCGCCAGCAGCCGGTTCGGTTATGCCGCCGCCATCGGCGTGTTGATGTTGTTCCTGACGATGACCATCGTCGTCATATTCATGCGCGTGTTGCGCCGCGAGCGAGTGGAGCTAGGGTGATGGCGAAAGACCTGGTGACCCCACCCCCCACGGCGCAGCGACCGTCGGCGGGTGGCCCCGCGCCCGGACGTCGCCAGCCGGGCGTCGGCATCGGCGCGAAAGCCGTCGGCATTCTCAACGGTGGTTTCCTTCTGCTCTGGGGGCTGATCACGACCCTGCCGTTGCTCTGGGCGATCATCTCGTCGTTCAAGACCAACGGCGAGTTCCGCACCGATCCGATGGGTTTCCCCAGCGGGCTGGAGTGGGACAACTTCGCCCGGGCGTGGTCAGCGGCCAACATCGGCCAGTACTTCCTCAACAGCGTCATCGTCGTGTCGATGTCATTGACCATGACGATGCTGTTCGGCGCCATGGGCGCCTACGTGTTGGCGCGCTACGACTTTCCCGGCAACCGGATCATCTACTTCGGGTTCGTCGGCGGACTCGTCCTGCCGGTCTTCCTGGCGTTGGTGCCGATGTTCTTCATCGTGCGCAACCTCGGCGACCTTCCGTTCGTCGGGCAGTTCCTCGGGTTGAACAGCTACTTCAGCCTTGCGCTGGTGTATACGGCATTTTCGATGCCGTTCACGGTGTTCTTCCTGACCGCGTTCTTCCGCACGCTGCCGACGGCGGTCGCCGAAGCCGGCATCGTGGACGGCTGCTCCCATTTCTCGCTGTTCTTCCGGGTGATGTTGCCCATGGCCAAGCCCGGGTTGATCAGTCTTGCCCTGTTCAACTTCCTTGGTCACTGGAATCAGTACGTGCTGCCGTTGGTGATCATGCAGGACAGCGACAAACGGGTACTCGCACAAGGTCTGGGTGTGCTCGCCGCGCAGACGGGGTTCCGGGCCGATTGGACCGCTCTGTTCGCTGGCCTGGTGATCGCGCTGCTGCCGGTGTTGATCGTCTACATCCTGTTCCAGAAACGTATCCAGGCCGGGCTGACCGCGGGTGTCCTCAAATAGCCGGTGCTCGAATAACCTTCGATCACCGGGAACCGGCGATGAGCGCCTCGATACCGTCGAGGATGACGTCCAGGCCGTACGCGAGATCCTGATACGCCTCATCGTGGGCAGGGTCGGCCGGCACCTCGCCGAGCTGCTCCGGATCCTGCACACTCGTACCGCGGTAGGTGAAAGCACGGTCCTTCACGAGTTCGGCCACCGCGGGGAACTCACGTGGGTCGACCACCTCGGCCAGCATGGTCGTGTAGACGGACTCCCATTGTTCGGGATTGACGCCGGTGCGCACCGCACCGCGTCGCATGGACTGGTCGAGCCGGCCGACGCTGAGTGTGTACATGCTGATCAGCATCAGCACGCCGAGCTTCTGTTCAGCCGCTAGACCGGACGGGGCCAGCGCCCGCAGCATGAGGTCCATCCACCGGATGTGGTGGGGGCCCATGGGCGGCGTGCTGATCGGCAGATCCAGCCACCACGGGTGGCGCCGGAACATGGTGATGTTGTGCCGCGCCCACCAGTGCACCGCGGCGCGCCAGTCGGCCGGCATGGATTCGGGGTCGACATCGGCCGGAAACTCCGCGGCGGCGTCCTGCATGAGGTCGAGTAGGTCTTCTTTGCTCGGGATATGCCGGTAGATCGACATGGTGGTGAAACCGAGCTCTTCGGCGACCCGACGCATCGACACGGCGTCGAGGCCCTCCTCATCGGCGATCCCGATAGCGGTGCGGACGATCTTCGGCACGCTCAGGGTTGGCTTGGGACCACGGCTGGACGGGGCGGTACGTCCCCATAACAGCTCCAGGGTGCGCAAGGGGTAGCTGTCAGCTGGCAGGTCCGCGCTCATACCGTCCTCTCGATGGATCCGTGTTGACGCCAATCCTAGAACTGTGTATAGCATAGATCTTAGTCTATAGCGCATACAGTTTACAGCGCACACACATATCTGAAGGGGAACGGCAACTCATGACCGAATCGCCACCAGCTATCGAAGCCAGCGGACTGCGAAAATCCTTCGGCAAGACGGAGGTGTTGAAGGGCGTCGACCTCGTCGTCGAGCGCGGTGCCGTGCTGGCCCTGCTGGGGCCCAACGGGGCCGGCAAGACAACCGCCGTGCGGATCTTGAGCACGCTCCTCCCGGCCGATGGGGGAGTAGCCACCGTCGGCGGACACGACGTCTCGCGGGCACCGAACGAGGTGCGTAGCGTCGTGGGGATCGCCGGACAGTACGCAACCGTCGACGAGATCCTGACCGGACACGAGAACCTCGTAATGATCGGCCGGCTTTACCACCTCGGTAAGTCCGCCGCACGACAGCGGGCGGACGAGTTGCTCGAGCAGTTCGACCTGGTCGAGGCGGGAAAGCGGCCGGTCAAAACCTACTCGGGCGGGATGCGTCGCCGACTGGATCTCGCCGCCAGCCTGATCGCCAAACCGCCAATCATCTTCCTGGACGAACCCACCACAGGGCTGGACCCACGCAGCCGCCAGAGCATGTGGAACGTGATCCGTGAGCTGGTGGAGTCCGGTATCACCCTCCTGCTGACCACCCAGTATCTGGAAGAGGCCGACCAACTGGCCGATCGGGTAGCAGTGATCGATCACGGCCGCATCATCGCCGAAGGTACCCCGGCCGACCTGAAGTCGACCATCGGAAACGAACGGCTGGAGCTGGAGTTCGCCGGCTCGGCCGAACTCACGGCGGCAGCCGGCGTCATAGGCGTCGACACGATCCGCCGGCACGAACCGGACACGAAGCTGAGTTTGGCCGTGGACGGACCGGACGACGTCCGGCAGATCCTGACCGCACTCGATGCGGCCGGTGTCAAAGTCGCGGATCTCGCATTGCTGAAACCGACCCTCGACGACGTGTTCTTCAGCCTGACGGGCACCATCCAGGACGACGCGGAAGGAAACGCGGCATGACCGCCATCATCGACCAGGCACCCGCCCACAAGATCCGTCGACACAATCCCCGACCCCGGCTGCGGTGGGCGGTCAGCGACGCGTTGGTGCTCGTGGGCCGCGGCATGCGCCACACGATCCGCAACCTCGACGCGCTGTTCATGAGCGTGTTCCTGCCGATCATGCTTCTGGTCTTGTTCGTCTACGTATTCGGCGGCGCCATCGAGGTCGGCACCGAATACATCAACTATGTCGTTCCGGGCATCATCCTCCTGTGTGCCGGCTTCGGCGCCGCCGTCACCGCGGTCAACGTCACCAACGACATGGCCACCGGCGTCATCGACCGCTTCCGCACCTTGCCTATCGCGAACTGGATCGTGGTGTTCGGGCACGTGGTCGCCAGCATGGCGCGGAACCTGTTCGCCACCGGCTTAGTGATCAGCTTGGCCCTGGTCATGGGGTTCCGCCCGACCGGCTCGGTGCTGGACTGGTTGGGTGCGGTCGGTGTCATCGCCCTGTTCATCCTGACGATGACGTGGGTGTCGGTGATGTTCGGACTGATCGCGAAGAGTCCGGACGCGGCGTCGGGGTTTACCTTCTTCATCCTCTTCCTGCCGTACGTCAGCAGTGCGTTCGTGCCCACCGATACGATGCCGTCGGTTTTGCACGGGTTCGCCGAACACCAGCCGATCACCCCGATCATCGAGACTGTGCGTGGCCTGCTGATGGGCACGCCGATCGGGAACAACGCCTGGCTGGCCGTGGCCTGGTGCGTCGGGATCCTCGTCATCGTCGTCCCCGTCTCTGGACAGCTGTTCCGGCGGCGTACCTCACGGTGATCGGCCGGGCGGCGGTCGAATCTGCTGGGCTGGTGAGAAGATCGGGGGCGTGGTGGCTGAACCTGTTCTCGACATCCTCACCTGCCCGGTCTGCCGTTCCCACCTGTCGCCGGGCAACCAGGGGCTCCACTGTCTAGCCGGCCATTCGTTCGACCGGGCCCGGCAGGGGTATGTGAACCTGCGCTCCGGACGGCGCGGCGCCGTCGCCGGCGACACCGCGGACATGCTGGCCGACCGCGCCGGGTTCCTGGGTGCCGGGTACTACGCGCCGATCGCCGACTCGGTCACCGCCTCGGTGGCCGCCGGGCTGCCGGCGACCCCGGGGGAGCGGCCGGTGGTGCTCGACGTCGGTGCGGGCCCCGGCTATTACCTGGCCCGCGTCCTCGACGCCGTGCCCTCGGCCTGGGGAGTGGCGATGGACGTGTCGACACCAGCGCTGCGGCGGGCCGCCCGCGCCCATCCACGTGCGGCCGCGATCGGCGCCGACGCCTGGAGCACCCTGCCGATCCGCGACGGATCCGTCGCCGCGGTGACGGACATCTTCGCCCCGCGCAACGTCACCGAGTTCCACCGCGTTCTGCGGCCCGGCGGGTGTCTCGTCGTGGTGACGCCCGCGGCGGAGCATCTGACCGAGCTCGTCGAGACGTTCGGCCTGATCAGCGTGGACGAGAACAAGGAGCGACGGCTTGACGAGGTGATGAGCGGCTGGTTCACGGCTGAGCGCAGCGACGAACTGCGCTACTCGATCCACCTCGATCGGGCCGCCGCCGAGCAACTGATCGGAATGGGGCCCAGCGCCTTTCATCTGACCGCCGCGGAACGCGCCAGCCGGCTGTTGGCCGTGGCCTCCCCGCTGCGCGTGACCATCTCCGTCCATGTCACCCGGTTCCGCCCCGCCATCCGATGACGGGGCGAGGCACCACCCCCAGTATTGATCCCACCCTGACAAGATCATGAAGAGCAGGTCGGGGATCTCCCTGTCTTGTCCCTGACGTTGTGCCGCCAGGGTTGCCCCGCGGAGGACGGGCCCAGCAGTCTGGTGATCACGAACGGTTCGTCGACCCGTCAGGGCACCGGCGACGAGGGGAAGCGACCACAATCATGGCTCTTTGGACGACGATGGCTCTGGCGACGTTCCTGCCCCAGGTGGACACCACGCCGCCGGCACCCGACAACCCAACCGAGCTCGACAACCTAGCCGAGCCCGCGGATTCCGACGGATAGACGGGGCCCGCGATATGAGGAGACAGCCATGCGCTCGAAGCAGCGCCAACCAGCTACGGATGATCTGCTGCGGTTGGAGGACGTCCACAAGGTGTACGGGCGGTCACGCAACACCGTGACGGCGCTGGCCGGGGTGTCGCTCAGCGTCCAGCGCCACACGTTCACCGCGGTGATGGGGCCCTCCGGCTCGGGCAAGAGCACCTTTCTGCACTGTGCCGCCCTCCTGGACCGTCCGACGTCGGGCAGTGTCGTGCTGGAGGGCAGGGATCTCACGGCGATGAAAGAGCGTTCGCTGACCAAGCTGCGCAGGAATCAGATCGGGTTCGTCTTCCAGAGCTTCAATCTGCTGCCCGCACTGAACGTGGTGGACAACGTCACGTTGCCGATGCGGCTGGCGGGCAGCCGGCCGAACCGAAGGCTCGTGGACGACGTCATCGAACGTACGGGGCCTCACCTCCCGCCGCAAACACCGCCCGGGTGAGCTCTCCGGCGGCCAGCAGCAACGCGTGGCGATCGCCCGGGCCTTGGTCACCCAACCGGTCCTGTTGTTCGGCGACGAACCGACGGGTGCCCTGGACACCCAGACGGCGCTGGAGATCCTGGGGCTGTTGCGCACGGCGGTGGATGCCGGTGAGCAGACCGCGGTGATCGTGACGCACGACCCGGTGGCCGCGGCGCACGCCGACCGCGTGGTGTTTCTGGTCGACGGCCGGGTGAGCACCGAACTCGAACGCCCCTCGGTTCAGCAGGTGGCCAGCCAGATGACCCAGCTCGGGGCGTGGGCCGGGATGCACCGGCCCGCGGCCCCGGACCGGGCGCGCTGATGTTACGCGTTGCGCTCAAGACTCTGCGGTACCGCAAAGGCGGGTTCGTTGCGCTCCTGATCGCGCTGTTCATCGGCGGCGTCGTCGTCCAAGCCTGCGGCGGTCTGCTGGAAACCGGCATCCGCGGACACGTCGAAGCCGAGCGGCTGGCCGCGGCGCCCATCGTCGTCAGCGGAAGCCAGGGGTATCCCGGCGCCAACCCGGTCGGCAACCATACCGAACCGATGACCGAGCGGGTGCTGCTCGACGAGAGCCTCGTGGACGCCGTCGCCGAGGTGCCCGGCGTGGCCGCGGCGGTGCCGGACGTGTCGGTGCCGATCACCGCGGTGGATGGCCAGGCGGTCACCGCGGCCGGGCACGGATGGTCCAGTGCGTCGCTGGCGCCTTTCACGCTGGTCGCGGGGGAGGAGCCGAGGGGGGCCGGAGAGGTCGTTGTCGACAGCATCACCGCCGGCCGGCTGGACCTAGAGCTGGCTGCGCAGGTGACGGTGTCGGTGCGTGGGACCCCGCAGGACTACGAGGTCAGCGGGATCGCCGAGAGCCGGACCGGCACCCGGGCCGCGCTGCTGTTCACCGACGACGAGGTTATGCGGCTGTACGATCGGCCCGGAAAGATCGACGCGATCGGGGTGCTGGCTGATCCGGGCACCAACCTAGCGGCGCTGGCCGGCGCGGTCCGCGACACCGTGGCCGACCGTGGAGCGCGGGTGTTGCGCGGCGACGAACGCGGGCGCGCCGAGTACCCGGAGTCGATCACTGGCTCGCAGAACCTGATTCCGCTCGCGGGCGCCTTCGGTGGTCTGGCCACCATGGTCGCGATCTTCGTCGTGGGCAGCACCGTGGCCTTGCTGGTGCAGCAGCGTCGCCGGGAGATGGCGCTGCTGCGCACCGTCGGAGTCACGCCGGGGCAAGTGCGCCGCCTGGTGATGGCGGAGACCTCGGTGATCGCGCTGCTGGCGGCCGGCCTGTCGCTCGCGCCGGGCGTGGCGTTCGGTCGGTTCATGTTCGACGTCCTGGTCCGGCAGGATCTGATCCCGGACGTCATGATCTTCAGTCAGGGCGTCATTCCGAGGCTCGCCGGCGCCGGCGCCACTCTGGTCGCGGCGCTCGTCGCGGCCTCCATCGCCTCTCGCCGGGTGTCGAAGGTCCGACCGACCGAGGCGATGGCCGAGGCGACGTTGCAGACCCGCTGGGTCAGCCCGATCCGGGTGATCCTGGCCGTCCTGTTCTTGGGCGGGGCGGCCGCGCTCGCGATCGTGACCGCCCTGGTGATGACCGGACCGATCGCGGCGAGCACATCCGCGCCCGCCGCGATGCTCTGGGCGGTCGGGATCGCCCTGGTGGCCCCCGGTCTGTGCCGGTGGCTGGCGGCACTGCTGCGCTGGCCGGTCACCTGGCTCACCGGTGCACCGGGCCGGCTGGCCATGCTGAACGCGTCCGTGCGCAAGGTCCGGCTGGCCTCGGCGGTCATCCCGATCATGCTGGTCACCGGGCTGGCAACCGCGTTGATCTTCCTACAGACCAGTCAGGAAGATGCCAGCAGCCGGATGTTCGCCGAAGGCCTGAACGCCGACGCCGTGGTCAACTCGGATACCGGCGCGCTGCCGCCGGAACTCGTCGATGACCTCTCCAGCCTGCCGGAGGTCGCCGGAGCATCCGCCTCGGTGCCCAGCCAAGGTCGGCTGGAAACCATCCTCGGTCCGGGTAAGGACAAGTACGGGAACACAGCGGATGAGCGGGTCAGACCTAGCCGGCTCGAGCTACAGGGAGTCACGGCGTCGGGCGCACCGCAGACGATCGCACATCCGGCGGAACAGGGCGACTACGAGAACCTCACCGGCAACAGCATCGTGCTGCCGACGAAGGTACTCGACGACAGCGGCACGAACCTCGGCGACAGTGTCCAGCTGCGTTGGGGCGACGGCGAGGTGACCACCATGGAGGTGGTCGGATCGTTCAGCCCGCCCGACGGTTTCGGCTACGCGATGGTACCCGCGATGACGCTGCTGCCCCACACCACCAACGGCGCGTTGCCGCAGATCCTGGTGAAGGCCGCGCCCGGCGTGTCACCGGCGGCGCTGACCGCGGCGATCCGTGCGGCGGTGGATGGGGTGCCCGGCGTCGTCGTCGCGGACCGAGCCGCGGCGAGCGCCGCACATGCGCAGGGTGACGAGACCGGTCGGGTGGCGAGTTTCCTGCTGGCGGCGGTGGTGGTCGGCTACGCCGTGATCGCGCTGATCAACTCGCTGATCGTGGCGACCGCCGAGCGGCGCGACGAGTTCGCCCTGCAACGGCTGATCGGCTCCACCCGCGGCCAGGTTCTGCGAATGATGTCGGTCGAGGCGTCGGTGACGGCGCTGATTGGAGTCTTGCTCGGCACCGCGGTCGCCGCTGGAGCTCTCATCCCGTTCGGGCTGGCCCTGGACGGGACGATCCTGCCCAGCGGGCCCGGGTGGATCTACCCTGTGATCGTCGGGGCCACGGTGACACTGACGTTCGCGACCATCCTGTTCCCGACCTGGGTCGCGCTGCGGGCGGCGCCGGTGGAGGCCGCCGAGGCTCCTTGAACCGTCCATCGGGAGGAGATAGGATACTCGGAACCGATTGATTGGAGGCGACGTATCGATGTCGACTTCCGGACGCCGCCCCGTCTCGAACATGCTCGGCCTGGCCATCCTCGGACTGCTACACGAACAGCCGATGCATCCCCACGGCATCGCGGCCGAGCTCCGTGGGCGCGGCATGGATCGCTCCTTCAAGCTGCGTACCGGGTCGCTCTACGACACGGTACGGGCGCTCGAACGGGCCGGATGGATCGAAGCTCAGGAGAAGGTCCAGATCGGCGCCCGACCGGAGCGAACGATCTACGCACCCACCGCCGACGGGCGGACGGCGTTCGTCGACTGGATCGATGAACTGGTCAGAGAGCCACGTGACGAGTTCCCCACCTTCGGTTCAGCGGTCACCTATCTCGGTGCGTTAGGTACGTCGGGAGCGCGGAGCGCATTGCGGGAACGCGCCCGCCGGCTGCGCACCGAGATCGACCAGCTGCGGGCAGAACACCAGGATGCGCTGGGGGAGCTGGAGGCGGCCGGACACCCGCGACTCTTCGTCCTCGAAGTGGAGTACGCCCTGCACATGCAGGAAGCCGAGCTCGCATGGGTGGAGCGCACCATAGACGAGATCGACGCTGAAACTCTCACCTGGCCAGCCGATCTGGTCACTGGCAGCGCATCGTTGTGAGGGTGTCAGGCCGGAGAGGCTGAAGTGAGAGTCTAGGGTCATGGGCGATCCGAGCCAGCGGATGCTGACGCTGCTCTCTTTACTGCAGACCGGACAGCAATGGACCGGCCCCGAACTAGCCGCCCGGATGGACGTACCGCCCCGCACATTACGCCGTGACCTCGACCGGTTGCGCAGACTGGGCTACCCGATCGTGGCGCGCACCGGCCCCGGCGGCCACTACCGGCTCGAGGCGGGCGCCGCGATGCCGCCGCTGCTGCTCACCGACGACGAGGCGGTCGCGGTGGCCGTGAGCCTCCGGACCGCAGCCGCCGTCGCGCCCACGAACGGTGGGCTCACTCACGCTCCTGACGACGAAGCTCCCATCGACGACGCGGCCGGCCGGGCGCTGCGCAAACTCCAACGAATCCTGCCCGTACGGCTCCGGGCAACGGTCGCAGCCGTCCGCGACGTCACCGAGGCCGTACCGCCTGCCGCGTCCGCCACGATCCCGGTTGAGGTGTTCGGCGTCGTCGGCCGGGCGGCCCGCAGCCAGCGGCGGATCCTCTTCAGCTATCGCGACCGCGATGGCGCACCCACCACACGCGAGATCGAGCCATACCGTCAAGTCCTCAACCGCGGACGCTGGTATCTGCTGGGGTGGGACGTTCAGCGGCAGGACTGGCGTACCTTCCGGCTGGACCGGGTCGCCGACGTCACGCTCACCCCACACCACTTCACCCCGCGTGAATTGCCGGCCGACACCGGGGCGGCCTATGTGGAGATGTCGTGGCGGGAAGCCAGATACCGGGCGGTGATCACCTTCGGCGCACCGGTCGAGGTGATCGGAGCCCGCCTCGGCGCGCGGGACGGGTTGCTGGAACCCCTGGAGGACGGGCGGTGCCGCTACACAGCCTGGGTCGACTCGTTCGAGTGGCTCACGGCCGTCGTGATCATCGCCGGTGTCGACTTCGTCGTCGACGAGCCGCCCGAGTTCATCGAGTACTGTCGCGGCCTGCGGGCCCGGCTGAGCGGAGCGATACCGGAGTCAGATCCGGGGTAAAGACAAGGACATGGCTGAAGACCGACGCACCAAAGAGCCGGTGACCCCGGGGGAGGACCCACGGGAGATCGACCGCGAACGTCAGAGCGAACAAGCGGTCGCCGAACAGGAAGCACAAGATTCGCTGTTGAACCCACAACCACGAACCGGTGGCCTGGGAGTCAGCTCGGATGCACCGGGACACGATCTGCGGGATCTCGACGACGCACCCGACGTACCCAAGTACCGCGACGAGCACTGATCGACGTTCGTGCACGGAGTGGAGATAGTGCAACAACGGAGCGGCGAAGGTGTTGCTCTGGCGACACCGGCGCCACTCCGATCATGCACCAACTCCATTATTGCGCGCCGATAATGTACATTATGTCAAGTAGAAACCGCCGGGGCGGAGACCACGGTGGGGCTGGCGGTGATGGGTAATACTGTCGATATCACCTCAAACCGGTACGTCGAAGGAGACGGTGATGACGAGCCGGCTGACATTAACAACAGTTACGCTCGGTGCGCCGGATCCGCGGGTGCTCGCCCACTTCTATCAGCGGCTGCTCGGCTGGGAAATCTCCGTCGAGTCGCCGGACTGGGTGACGTTGCCTGATCCTTCCGGTGGAGTCGGGCTGGCGTTCCAGACGGAGTCCAACCACACGCCGCCGGTCTGGCCCGATCCTGGACCGACCGATCAACAGATGCAGGTGCATCTGGAGATCCGGGTCGACGATCTCGAAACGGCCGGTGCCCATGCCCGGACGTGCGGAGCGACCCTCGCCGGGGTGCAGCCTCAAGAGAAGGTTCGGGTCTACAAAGATCCGGCCGGTCACCCGTTCTGCCTCTGGGTCGGTTGACACCACGCGCGAGGAACGCGCCCTCGCCTGTTTCACGCCACGAACGGCTGCTCCCCTGTTTCGCTGACCATCGGCAAACCCGCCGAATCCCACGACTCCATACCTCCGGAGACGTTCACCGCCGACCGGCCGATGCTGTTCAGCCACGCTGCGGCATGTGCCGAACGCCCACCCACTTTGCACACCACATACACCGGATCGCCGTCTGGCACGTCGTCCACGCGGTCGATGAGTTCCCCAAGGGGGATGTGGACCGCCTGCGGTGCGTGACCTGCGTGCCACTCCCCTGGTTCGCGCACGTCCAGGAGCACACCGTCGTTGGGAACGGCGTCGACGCCGACCTCATGAACTGTCATGCCGACCATTGTGGCAACAGCTGCGCGTTGGCCAGTCGCCGGTTCGGATGTCCTTGCGCATGGGGCGCCGCCCGGCGCACCCTGGTATTGAGGGGTCGCCCTCCGCCGGGACCCCTTGAACAGTTGACGAGGGAGGACGACGTGCAGGCACACACCGGAGACCATCTCGTCGTGGAGGGAGCCAAAGTCGGACTGGCCCGCCGTGACGGTGAGATCCTCGAGACACATGGCCCCGACGGCGCTCCGCCGTTCCTGGTCCGGTGGACCGATAGCGGCGCCGAGGCACTGGTATATCCGGGCCCCGACGCCCACATCCAACCGGCTGAGGAGCACCCCGCGAGGTAGGCGGGGCTGCCCCTTTTCGCGCAACGATCCCCCACAGCCACGAGGTGATCGTTTACGATCGGTGAAGAGTCCATGTACCTCGGGTAGGGAGGCACATGAAGGTACCGGCGCCCGTTGTGGCAGGCCTCGTCGTCGGCCTTTTCGCTTTTATGATGGCGAACAACGGCTCAGCCGACGAGTCCCCTGGGGCTGCCTCCCCCACGTCTGGAGCCGACCGCACCAGCGCCCCCGAAGGCGACGGCACCAGCGGTGATGCTGGCAGCGGCAGTGATGCGGACGAGTCCGGGTCGTCGCGTTCCGGTGGTGGTGCGTCGTTTCCCGACACGGGTGGCCTGGCAGTACCGGACCCGCCCGACGCACCGGGGGCCGACGCCGTTGTGACTCTGACGTTCGACGACGGCCCACATCCGGTCTACACCCCACAGATCCTTGACCTGCTGGCTGAGAACGATGCCACAGCCGTGTTCTGCGTCGTGGGCGAGCAGGTTCGCCGACATCCCGACCTCGTCCGCCGGATCGCCGACGACGGCCACGCCCTGTGTAACCACACCGACACCCACGACCATCGTTTGGCCACCCGATCGGCTGACCGGATCGAACGAGAGATCGCCGACACCGCGCAGGCCATCGCCGACGCCGCTCCCGGCCTGGGGGCGGCGTTCTTTCGCCAGCCTGGTACGGCGGTCACCTCCGAGGTCGCACCGATCGCCCGGCGCCACGGCTTGACCGTGCTCAATTGGACGGTGGACCCGAGAGACTGGAGCCGCCCCGGCGCGGAGGCCATCGCCCGTGCGGTGGTGGAAGGGGTGGCGCCCGGCGCGGTCATCCTCCTCCACGACGGGGGCGGCGACCGGAGTCAAACCGTGCAGGCTCTGGCGTATGTGTTGCCGGTGCTGCACGAGGCCGGGTACGCCACGGGAACGCCACCGCCACCCGCCCGGGGTCGCTGAAACCGGGCGATCGCCGAGCCGTCATCCCGAGAACACCTCGGCGCCCCTCGCCCAGGTGATGTCGAGCGCTGAGTCCGGAGGAAATCGCCCGTCGATCTCCAGGATCACCATCCCGTGGGCAAACGACCACAACGCCTGGGCACGATACGGGTCGCCGGTGGCGTGGTAGAACGGAGCGCCCGCCCAGTCCTCCAGACCTGGTGTCAGCCGGGCCCGGGGAAGCTCGCCCGCGGTGCATAGCCGGTACAGGTTCGGCCGGCTGGTGGCCTGTGCACGGTAGGCCCGGAGCAACCGGTGTACAGCCCCGCCTTCGCGGAGGGGACGGGGTGGTTGAGTCTCCGGCGGCTCGCCGTCGCCGAGTGCGGCATACAGGTGTTCGGCCATGGCGAGCAGGCCACGCTCGATCAGGGCGGCTTCGAGAGCTGGCTTGTCCGGTAGGTGTTTATACAACGACGGCGCGCGGATGCCGAGCCGTTCGGCGAGGGTGCGCATGGTCAGAGCCTCGGGCCCAGAATCTTCCAGCAGGTGCAGGGCGGTGTCGACGATCTGCTCCGCGCGCGGCGTGAGTGGCGACAGTGGCGGCGCCGACGGCCAGCCCATCAGTGGGTTCCCTCTACCCGCGCCTTCAATGCTTCGTTCATGGCCACAAAGTTATCGGTGACGTCGAGGGCGCTGCCGGCGAAGGGCACCAGAATGCCGGTGAACTTCTCCCCGTGAATCATTCTGGTGCCGCCGTCCGGAGTCGGTTCGAGGACGAAGTAGTGCTCACCGTCGATGATGCCGGGAACAACGAAGCGGCCCAGCCAGCGGAACTCGCGGCCCGGGTCGGCCACCGTGATGGTCGGCTTGATCGTCATAGTGCTGTTCCCATGGCTCATGAGCAGTTCGTTGACCAACCTCTCCCCCACCTCGACGGCGCCCTCGGCGCTGACGATGAATGGGTTCCACGCCGGGTAGTCGTCAAGGTCGGTTAACACCTCCCACACCTCGTCGGGTGTGGCATCGATCTCGATCTCGGTATGGATCTGCCCCGGCGAGATCCGCGTCCAGGTATACAGGCCGGCTCCGATCACGACGAGTGACCCTAGGGCGATCAGCAGTATCCGAGTCCACATGGGCGCACAACTCCTTAGCTAACGCTGTTAGCCACCACTCTAAGCTAACAGCGTTAGCCACGCAACCGAGCCGTCAGCCAGCCGGCTCCGGAACCGCGTCGGCCGCCGCCGAAGCCTGCTCCTGGTACTGAGTGCGATACAACTCCTCGTACCGTCCACCCCGCGCCAGTAGTTCGACGTGGGTCCCCCGCTCGACCACCTCACCCGCCTCGATCACCAGAATCTGATCCGCGGCCCGGATCGTCGACAACCGGTGCGCGATGACCAGCGCCGTACGTCCGGCCAGCGCCTCCCCCAGCGCCTCCTGCACCGCGGCCTCGGACGTCGAGTCGAGGTGTGCGGTGGCTTCATCGAGGATGACGACACGTGGTTGGGCCAGCAACAGCCGGGCGATGGTAAGGCGTTGCCGCTCACCGCCGGACAGCCGGTAGCCGCGCTCCCCGACCACTGTGTCCAGCCCCGCGGGCAGACTGGCTACAAGGTCGTCGAGGCGGGCCCGGCGCAACACGTCCCACAATTCGTCTTCGCTGGCCTCAGCCCTGGCCAGCAGCAGGTTCTCCCGGATGGATTCGTGGAACAGGTGGCCATCCTGCGTCACCATGCCGATGGCCCGACGCAACGATTCGATCGACAACTCCCGGACGTCGGCACCGGACAGGCGCACCGCGCCGTCATCGACGTCGTACAGCCGTGGGATGAGTTGAGCGATGGTGGACTTGCCCGCACCGGACGACCCGACGAGGGCCACCATCTGGCCGGGTTCGGCGCGGAACGATACGTCGCGCAGGATCTGGTCGCCACCGCGCACGTCCAGCCGCGCCACCTCCTCCAGTGAGGCCAGCGAGACTTTGTCCGCGGAAGGGTAGGCGAAGTCGACGTGGTCGAACTCGACGGACACCGGCCCCTCGGGCACTGGCCGAGCGTTCGGCGGCTCGTCGATCAGCGGCTTCAGGTCCAGTACCTCGAAGACACGAGAGAAACTCACCAACGCACTCATCACCTCGACCCGGGCGCTGGCCAGGGCCGTCAGCGGCGCATAGAGGCGGGCGAGCAGAAGCGACAGCGCGACGACCGAGCCGGCGTCGAGTTCACCGCGCAGCGCGTAGAAGCCACCCAGTCCGTATACGAGAGCCAGCGCCAACGCTCCGACCAGCGTGAGTGCGGTGATGAACACCCACTGGACCATGGCGGTCCGGACGCCGATATCGCGGACCCGGCGGGCTCTCGACGCGAACTCCGACAGCTCGTTCGCCGGTTGCGCGAACAGTTTGACGAGGGTCGCGCCGGGCGCCGAGAAACGTTCGGTCATCTGGGTACTCATGTGTGAGTTGTGATTGGCGGCCTCGCGCTCCAGCCGGGCTAACCGGCGGCCCATCCGCTGGGCGGGCAGGACGAACACCGGAAGCAACACCAATGCCAGCAGGGTGATCTGCCAGGAGATCGTCATCATCACGACCAGCGCCAGCACGAGTGTGACGATGTTGCTCACCACACCCGACAAGATGTCGCTGAACGCGCGCTGAGCTCCGATGACGTCGTTGTTGAGCCGGCTCACCAGGGCGCCGGTCCGGGTTCGGGTGAAGAAGGCGATGGGCATCTTCTGCACGTGACCGAATACCGCGGTACGCAGGTCGAGGATGATGCCCTCGCCGATGCGGGCGGAGAGCCAGCGCTCGAACAGGCCGAAGCCCGCCTCGGCCACCGCGATGATGGCGATCACCACGGCGAGAGTGATCACCACGCTGGTGGCTTCTCCGTTGATGATGCCCTCGACCACCCGCCCCGCCAATACGGGGGTGGCGACGGCCAGGCCGGCGCCGATGGCGCTGAGCACCAGGAACCCGATCAGCTCACGCTTGTGCGGCTGGGCGAAGCCGAGAATCCGCCGGATCGTCGCTTTGGAGAACGGGCGGCGGTCCTCCTGGGCATGCATCGCGTTGTACACGGCATTCCATGCCGTGACTTCCATACTCATGTGTGTTCCTCCTGGCGAAGACAACCCCGGGTGGACCGCGGATCTTCCACGAGGCTAAAACCTGAAGCAAACTTGAGGTCAACCTGACCGGTCCGGGCCGCCGGCCACGGGGCACTCCGGCGGGATGATCAGCCGAGTCTGCGGGTGCCTCAAAGCGCCAGGTAGGCGTCGACGAGTGGTTCGCCCCAGACCACCGCGACCAACGCGCCGAGCAACATGGCCGGGCCGAACGGGATGGAGGTGCGCCGCCCGGCCCGACCGGCCAGCAGCAAACCCGCTGCCAGGAGCGCGCCCACCACGAACCCGGCGAACACCCCGAACACCAGTACCGGCCAGCCGATCCACCCCAACAACAGACCCAGCACCGCCGCCAGCTTGACGTCGCCGAGGCCGAGGTCGGCTGGGCGCAACAGGACCAGCAGGAGGTAGAACGCCAATACCACTCCGGCGCCGGCCCACGCCCGGCCGTAACGTGCCCAGCTATCGTCGACGGCGGCGGCGCCAGCCAGCGCGATCGCCGCTGCTACCAACGCCGGCACGGTCAGCCAGTCCGGCAACCGATGCTCCCGGATGTCGACATAAGCCATCGCCACCCCCATTGCCGCCACCACCAGGAAGGCGGTCGTCGCGGCGCCCAGGTCAGAGCTGGCCACGCCGATCAGCGCCCACGCCGCTGCCGTGCAGACGGCGAGGATCACCGGCAACCCACGCGCCGCGGCGAGTTCCCGATACGGGGTGGGTGGCGGTTCATCCTCGTCGGGGCTGCGGTCCGGGATCCAGGCGATCACCCAGGGCAGCACGGCGCCGACCACTAGGCCGGCGCCGGCCAGAACCGGGGTCACGGCATGGCCCGTGCGGCGAGTCCTTGCTCGGCGGCCGCCCGCAGGACGTCGATGGGTGCCGGGCGTCCGGTCATCGCCACCACCTGACCGGCGGCCTGATGAACGAGCAGGTCCAGCCCGCCCAGGACCACCCCGCCGGAGGCGTCCCAGTGGTGCGCGATCGGTGTCGGCCATGGGTCGTACAGCACCTCGAACAGCACCCGCTCCGGTCCCCCGCGCGCGCTCAGCTGGGCAGCCAGCCCGTCGAGTGCCCCGGCCGGCGCGGTGTTCACTGTCAGCCGGGCGGTCAGACACTCATCGCCGATCTGCCAGGGGCGGATGTCGACCGCTGGGGCCCCCGGCCATTGGCGGGTGACGGCGGCCACCCGCTGAGCCCGCTCGGGTGACCGGGCATGCAAATGGATCCGACCGGCACCGAGCTCAACGCTGGCGGCGAGCGCGGTGGTGGCGGTGGCACCGGCACCCCAGATACACACCACATCCGGGGCCTGGTCGCTGAGCTGACGTTCGGCCAGCGCGTCGAGAAAACCCGGCAGATCGGTGTTGCTGGCTCGCCAGCCATCATCAGGTAGCCGGACCAGCGTGTTGGCCACCTCGAGCTGTTGGGCCTGCGGGCTGATCTCAGTGGCGACCTCGAGCGCGACCTTCTTCAGTGGCATCGTCAGCGACAGTCCACGCCAGCGATGATCGAGGCCGGACAGGAAACCCGGGAGTTCGTCCTCGCCGACCTCGTGGGCGGTGTAGGTCCAATCGAGCCCCAGATGGCGATAGGCGGCGCGGTGGATCACCGGAGACAGCGAATGGGAGATCGGCGCTCCGAGCACCGCACACCGCCGGGCCGGGCCTGGGTCAGCAGTCGTTCTCACGGCAATACGCCCGCAGCAGCTCGACGTTGTCGTTGTGTTCGGCCTCGGTAGCAGCGAACCGCGTCTCGCCGGTTTCCAGGTTCACCGTGACGAAGTAGCAGCTATCTTCGTCGGCTGGATCGAGGGCGGCGGAAAGGGCGGCCTCCCCTGGCGAGGCGATGGGTCCAGGCGGCAAGCCGGGGTTCAGATAGGTGTTGTACGGCGAGTCGATCTGGCGCATCTCCGACGAGGTGAACACACTCGTGTAATCGTCCACGGCGTAGTGGACGGTGGAGTCCATCTGCAGCATGTTGTTTGCGACTCCGGCGGCTGAGCACTCACCGGAAAGCCGGTTATAGATCACTGCGGCAACTCGAGGCATGTCTTCATCGGAGCGGACTTCGCGCTGGATGATGCTCGCTACGGTGACGACTTCCCGGACGGTCATGTCCCGGTTGTCGGCTGCGTCTCTGAGGTCAAGGGAAAGTGCTGCCTGGTTAAACCGATGGAGCATCGCTGTCAGTAGCGACTCGGCGGTACCGTCGTGGCGGAGATCGTACGTGGCTGGGAACAGGAAACCTTCGGCGTCGTCCTCGGCGTCGTCAGGCAGTTCCACCTCTTCAAGGGCTTCTTCCAGCTCCTCGAGCTCGAATTCGGACCCTTCGGCGAGGCGCTGTAATGTCTGGCGCACCCGGAAACCTTCTGGGATAGTCACCCGTTCCGACGTGCTGCCGATCTGGATCAGTGCGTCGACGGCATCCTCGGCGTTCATCTGGCGGTAGAGGGTGTACGTGCCGGGCTGGATAGAGCCGGGGTTCTGCTCGGCGGCCTGGACGAAAGCCTCCTGGCTGGCGACGACGTCGGCCTCGGCCAGCGCCGTCCCCATGGCGCGCAGGGTGAAACCGTCCTCGATGGTGACGGTGACCTCGCCGAAACCTGGCCCTGGGTAGTCCTCGGCGTCCCCGAACCAGCCTGACATGGCGTTGAGGACGGCGCTTCCGCCGTAATACAAGCCGGCCAGCACTCCACCGATCACACTCAGCGAGATGAGGACGGCGAAGAACGAGCCGAACCGGCGTTTCTTGCGCTTCTTCCGCCGTCCCCGGCGCTGCGAACGGGGTTGGCCGTCCGCATCGCTCGACGCTCCCGCGTGACTCATCAGGCTCCCGTCACTACCTCTCCTGGTGGCACGCCTCGTGCCCGTTCCATGTCGAGCGCATCTTGCAAGATCACCATCGCCGCGGCTTGGTCGATGGTACGCCGACCCTCCCGCGACGACACGCCACCGGCCTGCCTATGCCGGGTGGCGACCGACGTGGTCATACGTTCATCGACCAGACGGACAGGACATGGTGCCACATATAGTGCCAGTTCGGTAGCAAACGCGCGCACCTCGGTGGCCGCCAATCCTTCGTCGCCGCGCAACGTACGCGGCAGCCCGACCACCACCTCGACCACCTCTCTTTCCGACGCGAGCGCGGCGAGACGGGCCAGGTCGCCACGTCCGCGCCGAACCGTCTCGACCGGAGTGGCCAGCACGCCCCCGGGATCCGATGCCGCCACCCCGATACGTACCCGGCCGACGTCGATACCCAAACGGGGTCCCGGACGGATCGTCAAGAGCCGTGGGTCACGTTCTCGCCGACGACGTGCTCGATCCGGCCCAGCGCGTCGGCGATCTTGGACGGGTCCGACCCGCCGCCTTGAGCGACGTCGTCCTTGCCGCCACCGCCACCACCAAGGGTTTGCGCTGCGGCCCTCACCAACTCGCCCGCTTTGAGACCCCGGCGGCGGGCTTCGTCGTTGGTAGCGATCACCACGACCGGGCGGCCGTTGCCGCCCTCCGCGGCGACGGCCACCACGGCCGGGCGTTCGTTGCCTAGGCGCGCCCGCACGTCCAGGGCCAGTGTGCGCAACTCGTCGGCCGTGCCGCCGGCAGCCGCCTGGTGCGCGACGAACGCCACACCGTGGACGTCGAGGGCTCCCCCGGCGAGTTCCGCGGCCTGAGCGCCAAGGGCGCTGGCCCGCAACTGGTTCACCTTCTTCTCCGCCTCGCGGACCTGGCCCAGCAGCCGGGCGACCCGCTCCGGCAGTTGGTCAGGCTGCACGTTGAGCAGGTCGGACAGCTGACTGACCAGGGTGCGCTCACGGGCTAGATAGCGGAACCCTTCGATGCCGACGTAGGCTTCCACCCGCCGGGAGCCGGCACCAACCGACCCCTCGCCGACGAGTGTCACCAGCCCGATCTGAGCCGACCTCGCGACGTGGGTCCCGCCGCACAGCTCCCGCGACCATTCGCCGCCCATCTCGACGACCCGAACCTCTTCGTCGTAGGTCTCGCCGAACAGCGCCAACGCGCCGATCTCGCGGGCCCGCTCCAGCGGCATGTACGTCGCCGACACCGGAAGGTCACGGCGGATACCGAGGTTCGCGGCCTCCTCGACCTCACTGCGGGTCTCCCGGCCAAGCGCCTGCCCCCACGCGAAGTCGAGGCGTAGGTAACCCGGCTTGTTGTACGAACCGCTCTGCAGCGCCTGCGGCCCCAACACCTCCCGCAGCGCGGCATGCACCACATGGGTGCCCGAGTGTGCCTGACAGGCACCGAGCCGCCACTCCGGATCGACCCGAGCCAGCACATCCTGACCGCTGACCAGCTCGCCCTTCAGCACCCGCACCTTGTGCACGATGAGGCCCTTGATCGGCCGCTGTACGTCGAGCACCTCCAGCTCGGTGCCGTCGCCGGTGATCCGGCCGGCGTCGCTGTCCTGCCCGCCGGACTCGGCATAGAACGGGGTACGGTCCAGGACGAGCTCGACCGTATCTCCCTCCTGAGCGGCGGGAACCGTGGCGCCATCCCGCAGCAGACCACGGACCCGGGTGTCGGTGTTCAGCTCTTGATACCCGGTGAACGGGGTGGGGCCGGGCTCACGAAGCTCCCGGTAAGCGCTCGTGTCCGCGTGGCCGATCTTCTTCGCCCGGGCGTCGGCCTTGGCCCGGTCGCGCTGTTCGGCCATCAGCTGGCGGAACCCGGCCTCGTCGACCGCCAAGCCCTGTTCGGCCGCCATCTCCAAGGTGAGATCGATCGGGAACCCATAGGTGTCGTGCAGTTTGAACGCGGTGTCACCAGCCAGGGTGACCTCGCCGGTCTTCTTGGTCTGGCCGGCGGCGAGATCGAAGATCTGGGTGCCGGTCTGCAGGGTTTTGCGGAAGGTGTCTTCCTCGGCGTAGGCGATGCCGGAGATCCGCGAGAAGTCGGACTTCACCTCCGGATAGGCCGCCCCCATAGCGTCTCGGCTCACCGGCAGGAGTTCGGGCAGGCTGCGCGCGTCGACACCGAGTAGGCGCATGGCCCGAACACTGCGGCGCAGCAGCCGCCGCAACACGTAGCCGCGGCCCTCGTTGGACGGTGTGATGCCGTCGCCGATCAACATCAGCGAGCTGCGGACGTGGTCTCCGACCACCCGCATACGGACGTCGTCCTCGTGGTTCGCGCCGTATCGTTTGCCGGAGAGCTCGGCCGCACGCTGGATGACCGGGAACACTTGGTCGATCTCGTACATGTTCTCGACACCCTGCAACAGGTAGGCGACGCGCTCCATCCCCATACCGGTGTCGATGTTCTTGGCTGGGAGCTCACCAACGACGCGGAACTCCTCCTGGCTCTTGACGTCGGTGATTTCCTCCTGCATGAAGACCAGGTTCCAGATCTCCAGGAACCGGTCCTCGTCTGCCACCGGGCCGCCGTCGGGCCCATATTGGGGTCCACGGTCGACGTAGATCTCGCTGCACGGCCCACCCGGACCTGGCTGATGGGTGTGCCAGTAGTTGTCCTTCAGGCCCCGGCGTTGGATCCGTTCGTCCGGAATCTCGGCGACCTTGCGCCACAACGCGGCGGCCTCGTCGTCGTCCTGATAAACGGTCACCCAGATCTTGGCCGGATCGAAGCCATATCCGCCGTCATCCTGCGACCTGGTGATGAGATCCCAGGCGTAGGTGATGGCGCCTTCCTTGAAGTAGTCCCCGAACGAGAAGTTGCCGTTCATCTGGAAGAACGTGCCGTGCCGGGTGGTCTTGCCGACCTCTTCGATGTCACCGGTACGAATACACTTCTGCACGCTGGTGGCGCGCGGCCACGGTGCTGCCTGCTGACCGGTCAGGTACGGAATGAACGGAACCATCCCGGCGATGACGAACAACACTGACGGGTCAGGGGAAATCAGCGGCGCGCTGGGGACGACGGTGTGACCGTTCCGGTCGAAATGCTCAAGGAAGCGGCGCCGGATCTCGGCGGTCTCCATACTTAGAAGGTGCCTCTCCGCTGGTTGGGATAGAGGAGACCATCAACGGCCTCCAAGTCGGGCTCTGCGTGCGATTCACTTCCATTGTCCGACACGCCAAGCGCATCCCGAAGTTCATTTTCTCGTTCGGCCATCCCGGCTTTGACGTCCTCGGCGAACTCACGGATGGATTGCGACACCGAGTTCAGCGCTTTGGACACCTGGTCCGCCGCACCTTCGGGGGTCATGCTGTCGGCCGCCTTGGTGAGTTTGCGTACGATCAACACCCCCGCCGTGGCGCCCAGTGCGATCCAGAAGACGCGCTTCATCCGCGTCCACCCCGGCCGGCCTTGCCTTCCTTACGGCTGGCCATAGCGCGGCGCACTCCGTAGGTGAATGCCGCCACCCGCACCATCGGCCCGCCGACGGTGGCCGCGAACAGCGACGACATCGCCGCGGCGTTGGTGGTGACCGTCTGTGCGTTGGCCGTGATGACCTCCACCCGCTGCAGCTGCGCGTTGGTCGAAGCCAGCAAAGCGTTGGTCTCGTCGACCGTCACCGCCGTCTTGGCCACGTGCTCGCGCCGCAGGTCACGGACGGTGTTGGTGAGCTCGTCGACGGTCTTGCCGAACTTGATGACGGGCAAGGCCAGGATTGCGACGAGTGCGACGAAGGCCACGGCCGCGATCAGGCCGGCGATCTCGCCTACGGACATGGAAGTGCCGCCCTTTCCGTGCGGGATGATTCGCTACGTGTTCAGGGCCCGACCCTACCGCGCCGGATGCGTTCCGCGCCTTGGGGCGTCGACTATCCGCGGCCAGGTGATCGCCGTCTCACGACAAGTCGGACATGGTGCAACATCAGGAACCTCTGAGGATCTGCCGGAGCCGGCTGTACCGCTCCGCATAGTCTCGCTCGGCGCCGCGGGCGCCGGGCTCGTAGTACTGCTTGTCGGCGACCGAGTCCGGGGCGTACTGCTGCTGGACGACGCCGCGTGGATCATCGTGTGCGTAGGCGTACGACGAGCCGTGGCCGAGTTTCTTGGCGCCGGAGTAGTGAGCGTCGCGCAGGTGCGGTGGCACAGCTCCGGCGAGGCCCGCACGGACGTCCCCCACGGCGGCGCCGATGGCCTTGACCACGCTGTTCGACTTCGGCGCCAACGCCAGGGCGATCACCGCGTGTGCGAGGGTGATCTGCGCCTCTGGCCAACCGATGAGCTGCACCGCCTGTGCCGCGGCCATCGCCGTCGGCAACGCCGACGGGTCGGCCAGGCCGATGTCTTCGCTGGCCAGGATCACCAGCCGTCTGGCCAGGAACCGCGGGTCTTCGCCGGCCTCGGCCATGCGGGCCAAATAGTGCAACCCGGCGTCGACGTCACTGCCGCGGATCGACTTGATCAGCGCACTGGTGATGTCGTAGTGCTGGTCGCCGTCGCGGTCGTAGCGGACCGCGGCCCGGTCCACGGCCTTCTCGGCGATCTCGACGGTGATGGTGGTGTCGGCGTTACTCAAGGCCGCGGCGGCGGCCGCCTCGAGATAGGTCAGCACCCGACGGGCGTCGCCGCCGGCGAGCCGGACCAGATGCTCACAAGCGTCGTCGTCGATCGACACCTGCCCAGCCAGTCCACGCTCGTGCTCGAGCGCGCGCCGGACGACCTCCTCGATACCTTCCTTCGCCAAGGGCTCCAAGGTGAGCAGCAACGACCGGGACAACAACGGGCTGATCAACGCGAAGAACGGGTTTTCGGTGGTTGCCGCCACCAGTGAGACCCAGCGGTTCTCGACGCCGGGCAGGAGCGCGTCCTGCTGAGTTTTGGAGAATCGGTGGACCTCGTCGACGAAGAGAACCGTGCCGGTGCCGGTCCGGACCAGTTCGCGCCGGGCCCGGTCCATCACCTCCCGGACATCCTTGACACCCGCGGTCACCGCGGACAGCTCCACGAAACGTCGCTCGGTGGCGCGGCTGACCACATAGGCGAGGGTGGTTTTGCCGGTACCTGGCGGCCCCCACAGCACCAAGGACATCGGCTGGTCTTCCTCCACCAGCCGACGTAATGGTGTACCCGGGCCCAGCAGGTGGCCTTGGCCGATGACGTCGTCGAGGGTGCGCGGACGCATACGTACCGCCAGCGGCTGACCTTCATACTCCTGATCAGCTCCGGCCAGCGAACCACCCGACGGCGCGGGAGACCCCGCCGCGGGCCCGAAGAGCCCTTCCTGTTCCATGTTCCGAGCTTATGAGGCGGCATGACGAGGGCATCGCCGGGCTCGCGAGCCCGGGCGAGCTGTCTCGTCACGGAGTGAGCGGAGCTCGTCGCGGAGTGAGCGGAGCTCGTCGCGGAGTGAGCGGAGCTCGTCGCGGAGTGAGCGGAGCTCGTCGCGGAGTGAGCGGAGCTCGTCGCGGAGTGAGCGGAGAATGTTCCAGAAATGCGCAGTGGCGCGGATCCGGAACGGATACCGCGCCACTGCTACTTGGGGGGCCTTGCTTCGATACCGACGTTGACACATGGATCAGGACCCTGTCAAGGCGAACCGCGTAGTCGCTTGTCAACACCTGCGACCCACAGCAAGATCGAAAGGAACACCCAACTCGTACACCCTCCCAAAGGTGTCCAAGTTGTCCGCTTTGGGGCGCGGCGCCCCTTCAACTCATCGGCGACGCCGGCGCGACACGCCATACCGGCGACGCAGTTCGAGGCGCAACGCGTGCACCGTTCCCCGGTCCAATCCCCGGCGCCGTCGGATCCGCACATGGGCAGAGGCGACCGACGGTGCCGGTATGAAACTAGTGGGCGCCACCCGACGCTCGATCGACATCTCGAACCTCAACTGCCACCACGCCACCTCGTAATCGCGCGGTTCAGTCGCCGTGATTCGCTTCGCGAATCCCCACTCCACCAGCAGATCGGCGGATCGCAGGAAGGTCTCGTCGGGGGTCAGCAACCGCCTGACCAAGCTCGTCGAGATGGAGTACGGGATGTTCGCCACCACGAAGTACGGCCGACGCGGCAGAGGCACCACTCGGGCGTCACCGGCCACCACCCGGACAGAGTTGTGATCACCGAAGCGACGCCCGAGCCGGGTGACGAACGCGGGGTTGCGTTCGATCGCGATGACCCGTGCACCGGTGGCGCTCAGTGGACCGGTCAGCGCGCCGGTGCCGGCACCGAACTCGAGCACGAGGTCGTCGACGCCGACGTTCGCCGAACGGATCAGCCGTCGGGCCACCGAACGATCGTTGAGCAGATGAATGCCGGATCGGTTGTCCGGCAAGGAAAGTGTGCGCGTACGCGCGGACATGGTTCACCACAGCCAAGAAAGCCTTGGGAGCGACCCGCAGGGCTGGGCGGGCCGGCTCGCCTCCGTCATCTGGACACGACGAACCGCGCCGTCGACCTGGCCAAACAGGTCAGGGACAGGCGCGGTTCACGGCACTACCCACGTCCGGCTCAACAGCCGGCGAAAGGTTATGCCGTGACGGAACGGCGCAGCCGAATGAAGAAGGCGGCGCTGGTGGGGGCACTAGCCATGGGCGCTAGTGTAACCCAGTTGTGACGCCGGGACTCAACCCACGCGCTGGAGGAGCTTCTCGCGGCGTGCGGCCACTCGGGACCCAGACTCGCGGCGCGCCATCCGCCGCAGGACCACCGGTGCGACGATGAGTCCGAGCAACGCCCAGGCCCCCAGCACCGCGCCGGTTTCCAGGTGGCGCCACGATGCGCCGATCTCCACACTGACGGCGTCGTTGGGTAAGAAAGCTGAACGCATACCCAGGCCAAGCCAATACATGGGGAACACCTGGGCGATCCACTGCACCCAGTCCGCGAGCGCCGTGATCGGATAGAAGATGCCTGAGATACCCACGAGGCCCAAGACCGGAAGTGCAAGATAGCCCGCGGCCCGAGGACTGGGAAGCAGCGAACCTATCACCACGCCGATCGACTGGGTCGCGATGAGGCCGAGCGCCAACACCCACAACAGCGTGGCCCAACCGCCAATACTGCCGACCACCACACCGTCCACGAGGAACAGCCCAGGTAAAAGCAGGATCAGCAGGTACACCAGGATGGTTCCCGAGACGGTGACCAGCTTGCCGATGAAGTAGCCCTGGATGCCGTGCGGGGTGGCCTTGGCACGCAGCAACGTGCCATCCTCTCGCTCCGCGCTGAGATGCTGCACCATCAGGAGCATGCCGAAGGTGACGAACATCCCCAGGGCGCTAGGCAAAGCCCAGCCACCCAGGCTGACGTCGCTGTCGCCGGCGCTCCGGTTCCGGACGAGAAAGAGCGCGGCCAGCGTCACCATGGGCCAGAGCAGCTGACCCGCCAGCTCAACACCGGTGAAACCCTGGCGTAGCTCGACCAGGCCACGGGCGACCCCCGTGCGTAATGTCCTGGTGCTCCCGGGCATCAGGCAACCTCCCCCAACTCTGGCGACGTGGTGGTCCCGGCGCCGGCTTCGGCCTGACGCACGAGGTGCAGATAGGTGTCTTCCAATGACGACCGCTGTATTTCGAGGTCGGTGATGGCGTCGCCATACTGTTGGAACAGTTGGAAGATGAATGATGTCGAGTCCGTGGTCGAACGTACATACCGCTGGCCGTTGTGGGTCCACCGCACAAGGTCGTCGCCGACGATCTGCCGGGCAAGCTCGCTCGGCGTACCGTCGGCAACGATCCGTCCACGGTCGAGGATCAGAATGCGGTCGGCCAGCTTCTCAGCCTCATTGAGGTCGTGGGTGGTGAGCAGGACGGTTGTGTCACCTTCCGCCGCCAGCCGTAGCACCAGGTCGTGAAACTCCCGCCTGGCCTCGGGGTCGAAGCCCGCGGTCGGCTCGTCAAGGAACAACAACTCGGGCCGGCCCACCACCCCGATGGCGACGTCCAGCCGCCGCCGCTGCCCGCCGGAGAGCAGCCTGACCTGCTGGTCGGCATGATCGGTCAGGCCAACCACCTCCAGCAGGTCATCGACATCCCAGGGTCGTTCGATCAGATCGGTGGCGTAGCGGGTGTAGTACCTGCCCTGGTGCGCTAGCAGTTCCCGAACCCGCCACCGTGCGTGGTCCCGCCATGACTGGAGCACGACGCCCACCCGTGCGCGCCATTGGGAGCCGCCCTGGGCCGGGTCGGTGCCCAGCACCTCGATCTGACCACCGGACGGCTGCCGGAATCCTTCGAGGACTTCGATCGTGGTGGTTTTGCCGGCGCCATTGGGCCCGAGGAGGGCCGTGATCTCGCCATGGCGCATCTGAAACGTGACGTCCGTCAGGATCTCAGCCGTGCCGTAGCGCATACGCAGTCCGTCGATCCTGAGCGCGATCTGCTGGTGTCGTGTCATTCTCACCCTCGTCGTACCGTCGCGGTGATCTGCCTGATGAGGCGATCTGCCTGATGAATCGTGTGCCGTCTGGCGGGTTGGTCACTTCTGGTCGGCTAGGACCTGCTCGATACCGGCCAGCAGCTCGGCCTGACTGATTCCGGCGAGGGCGAGTGCCCGCGGCACGGTGCCAACCGGCGCCTGGACAACCCCGAGGAGCAGGTGCGCCGGGTGGAGGTCCTTCTTCCGGGTCACCGCGGCCAGGCTGCGTTCCAGCGCGAGTTTGACCGATGTGCCGACTTTCGGGCGCCCCGGCCCTGGAGTGGGCTTCGGCAGATCGGCGCTGGCCAGCGAGACCCCGGCGGTACTCAGGCTGTGCTCGAACTCTCGCTGGAACATCTCCTGGATGGCTTGGTAGTTCAGGCCAGCCGACTCAAGAGCGGTTGTGGTGGTCCCCTCCCCCACTGCGGAGATAGCTAGAAGCAGATGGTGCACCTCGAACGTCGAAGCACCGTCACGCTGAGCTTCGCGTTCTGCCTGCTCGAGGATCGCGGGCAAGTACGTGTCAAAACTAGTCATTCTCACGCCTCCGTAACTCCACGCCAGCAGCAATGAGGCGTTTGGCATGTTTCTTGTGGACCGCCTGGCGAGTAACCCCGAGAGCCTCGGCGACCCGAGGCCAACTCCAACCGGCCCGCATCGCCTGCTCGACGGCGGCGTCTTCCAGTTGGTCGGCCAGGCGCCGTAGAGCGGCGACCGAAGCTAGCTGATCACCCGGATCGGCGGAGCTCACGTTCTCTGCACCGGACATATAAGCAACCGTAGTTGACTAAATTCCGATAGTCAACCTTGGTTGCTTATATCGCTCGCGCGGGCCAGCTCAAACCTAGACGCGCCATCGGGTGGTGCGGTGAATCAACACTGCTCGCGGAGCCGCTCAAACGATTGAATAGGAACACGTGTTCGGCTATGATGTGAGGATGACGATGCCGCAGTTGACCCCACAGCCGGACACCCCAATCGGGGGTGTTGGAGTGTGTGCCGCGGGCGATGTGGATGCTGAGTGGGTGCGGCTGGTCGATGCTGAGCGCGCCCGGTTCGAGGCGGGTGACGCTGCGCTGGGCGACCTTAACGATCTCGATGATCTGGGCGGCGTGGGCGTCGAGTCGGGGAATCTGGTAGGCGGGCTGGACCGTGAGTGGGTGCGGCTGGTCGATGCTGAGCGCGCCCGGTTCGAGTTCGCTGATGAGCGCCTTGTTGAGGGGCCACGGGGCAGGGCACCGGGCGTGCCGGGTGTTGGTGCCGGAGATGTTGGTGCTGGAGATGTTGGTGGCGGGGATGTTCCCGGTGGCGACGGGTCGCGGTTTGCCGGAGTGCGGCCTGGTGTGGGGTTCGTGCTGGGATTGGATGCCGCGGTCCCGACGCAGTTGGAGGTGCATGAACTGGCCGATGCTGTCGCTGGTTGGGAGCGGATGATCGCGTGGTGCGCGGCGCGGCAGGCCGAGGTAGCTGCGGAGCTGACCGGTCGTGATGAGTTGTGTCCGGATGATGGGGGTGGGCGGTTCTCGTCGTTGCATCCGGTACCGGTGACGGCGGCGGCGTTGTGTGTGGTGTGGCCGTGGACCAAGCCGCAAGCGGAGCGGTTGGTGGATCAGGCGGTCACGCTGGTTCAGGAGTACCCGAGGGTGCATCGAGCCCTGATGGAGGGCCGCTTGGATGTGGCCAAGGCCAGGATCCTGACCCGGGCGTTGCGCAAGTGTGGGCCCGAGGTGGCCGAGTTGATCGAAAAGGCTGTGTTGCCGTTCGTGCACGCTTGGACCGAGGTCAAGTTGTCCCGGGTGGTCAACGAGTTGTTGCATGAACTTGACGCGGTAGGAGCCAAACGACGCCGGCGGCGGGCCCGTGACCGGCGAGGGGTGTGGATGGAGCCGGGTGAGGACGGGATGGCCTGGCTGACGGCGTACCTACCGGCCGAAGAGGCCGCCGCGGTGATGGCTGCGCTCAATGCCGCCGCCGATGCCGAACAGAGCGCCAGCTGTGAACACTCCCGCACGTGTACCTGTGCGGGCGCTGCCGACCGGCCGACATCCCCGGCAGGCGACCACGACCACGGCGGAGCCGACCATCGGGATAGTGAGCCCGTCGCGGATGGTTCGAGCGCCGCCGGATCGACCGGCGGGGATGCCGGCTCTGCCGGACCCGGCTATGCGGACCCCAGCGGATCCGGCCGCGGCGGAGCCGACCATCGGGATAGTGAGCCCGTCGCGGATGGTTCGAGCGCCGCCGGATCGACCGGCGGGGATGCCGGCTCTGCCGGACCCGGCTATGCGGACCCCAGCGGATCCGGCCGCGGCGAACCCGGCCACGGGGATAGTGGACCCGTCGCGGATGGTTCGAGCGCCGCCGGATCGACCGGCAGGGATGGTGGGCGGGTGCCTGAATGTGCCGGTCGGACCCGGGGGCAGCGGCGGGCGGATGCGCTTGCCTCCTTGGGGTGGTTGTCGTTGACCACCGGGCACCTAGGCGGGCGGGAGTGTGCCGGTTGTGGAACAGCCGTCGGGGCGCGGTTGGCCAAGGCACATGGTCGGGCGGTGACGGTCAACGTGACCGTGGGATTGTCGACCCTGCTCGGGTTGAGTGAACACCCCGCGTTTCTCGATGGATACGGCCCGATCGACGCCGACGCGGCCCGGGTGTTGGCCGCGGCTGGGGTGTGGCGGTGGGTGGGGACCGCCCCGGCGGGTGGGTACGCCCTCGATTACGGAACCACCCGGTATGTCCCGCCGCAAGAGCTGGTGGACTTCGTTCTCCTCCGCGACCGTGAATGTGTGATGCCGGGCTGTCATCAGCAAGCCCAGCGCTGCGAGATCGATCACCGCACCCCGTGGCCGTTCGGACCGACCTCGGCGTGTAACTGTTCGGCGCTGTGCAAAGGGTGCCACGTGCAGAAACACCGTGCCGGGTGGACTATCGAACACCTCGGAGGTGGCCGGCAGAAATGGACCAGCCCCACCGGGCACTCGTCCGTGGTCACCTTCCCCCGCATCGCGCCCGACGTACCGGCGGGAGCCAAAGATCAGAACGGCGGCGCCACAACGCCAGCAAGACGGGCCGCACCTGACGAGACGGACGATCCACCCTATTGAGCGTCCAGCGGCCCGCCCTGCTGGACGCTGCCCGGGAGGTGACACTGTCTCTGCTCGCCGCCCGGGAGGTGGCGCTGTCTCTAGTCGCCGCGTCCGGGGGCCGGCTCTACTCGTCGTCCGGGATCACGTCGATTCCGGCTTCTTTGCGCTGCTGTGCGGTGATCGGTGCCGGCGCCGCCGTCAACGGGTCATAACCACCGCCGGTCTTCGGGAACGCGATCACGTCCCGGATCGACTCCGAGCCGGCCAGCAATGCGACGACGCGGTCCCAACCAAACGCGATGCCACCATGCGGGGGCGCTCCGTACTTGAAGGCGTCGAGCAGGAACCCGAACTTCTCCTGGGCCTGCTCGGCCGACAGGCCCATGACATCGAACACCCGCTCTTGCACGTCCCGCCGATGAATACGGATCGACCCGCCACCGATCTCGGAGCCGTTGCACACAATGTCGTAAGCGTAGGCGAGTGCGTTCGCGGGGTCGTCGTCGAAGGTGTCGAGCCATTCCGGCTTGGGTGAGGTGAACGCATGGTGGACGGCAGTCCAGGCTCCTCCGCCCACCGCGACGTCGCCCGGGTCGATGTCGGCGACCGCCTCGAACAAAGGAGCGTCGACCACCCAGACGAACGCCCAAGCGGACTCGTCGATGAGGTTGGCCCGGTGCCCGATCTCCAGGCGGGCCGCGCCGAGCAGCGACTGAGCCTGCTTGCGTGGGCCGGCCGCGAAGAAGATGGCGTCCCCCTCCGATGCACCAACCAGCGCTGGTAGACCGGAGCGCTCGGCGTCGGAGAGGTTTTTGGCCACCGGGCCGGACAACTCTCCGTCGGCGCCGACCAGCACGTAAGCGAGTCCCTTGGCGCCGCGAGCCTTGGCCCAGTCCTGCCAGCCGTCGAGTTCCTTGCGGGTTTGCGCCGCCCCGCCCGGGTGCACCACCGCTCCCACGTACGGCGCCTGGAACACGCGGAACGACGTGTCAGCGAAATGGGCGGTCACCTCGGTGAGTTCCTGCCCGAAGCGCAGGTCTGGTTTGTCGGTGCCGTAGCGGTCGAACGCGTCCCGATACGTCAGCCTGGCAATAGGGGTCGGCACCTCGACGTCGATCAGCTGCCACAGCGCCGCGATGACCCGTTCAGCGAGGTTGATGACGTCGTCCTGCTCGACGAAGCTCATCTCGATGTCGAGCTGGGTGAACTCCGGCTGGCGGTCGGCACGGAAGTCTTCGTCGCGGTAACACCGAGCGATCTGGAAGTAACGCTCGAGACCCGCGACCATGAGCAACTGCTTGAACAACTGCGGCGACTGCGGCAACGCGTACCAGGACCCTGGGCGCAGCCGGGCCGGGACAACGAAGTCTCGGGCCCCCTCAGGTGTGGAACGGGTCATCGTCGGTGTCTCGACCTCGACGAAGCCGTCGTCGAGCAGCACGTCGCGGGCCACCCGGTTGACCTGGCTACGCAGCCGGATCGCCTTGGCCGGGCCGCTGCGCCGGAGGTCGAGGTAGCGGTGCTTCAACCGCACCTCCTCCCCCACGTCGACGTGGTCGTCGATCTGGAAGGGCAACGCGTCGGCCGGGCTGAGCACCTCTACCGTGTCGGCCACGACCTCGATCTCACCGGTGGGCAGCGCCGGGTTCTCGTTGCCGGCGGGGCGTCGACGCACCTCCCCGACCACCCGGATGCAGTACTCGGCCCGCAGATCGTGGGCGACATCCTCATCCCTAACCACCACCTGAGCTACCCCAGATGCGTCGCGGAGATCCAGGAACGCCACTCCCCCGTGATCGCGCCGCCGGGCAACCCACCCGGTGAGCGTGACGGACTGACCGGCATGGTCGGCACGGAGCGTGCCGGCCTCATGAGTGCGGAGCACGTTCGGATCCTCTTTCGGGCGACGGTGTGGTGGCGGAGCTGGCGGTGGACGCCACCCGCGATCCTACGTAAGGCCGGTGTCCGGGCGCGACTCGGTTCCACCCGGCTCGGGAGACCCCGCTGGGCGACAAAGACGTGAATCGTTGATAACGATCCTGGCGTGGCGCCTTGTCCAGACCCGGTGACCATCGCTACTCTCCCGGTCCATCTAGACCGGGACGCACGCAACGGGGACGTGTCCCACGGCGTGACCGGCTCAGGCCGGACAGACCGCGAGGCAGGTGCGACGCCCTGGCATTTCGACCAGCCAGGCCCGCTCACAAAGCGGGAACGAGGAGGCGACGCATGGAAGAAGAGAAGGATCCGACACTTCTCGAGAAGATCGTCGACAACATCAACAACTCGATCTGGGGCGGCCTCGACATTCAGATCGTCGAGTTCGGACTACTCGTGCCGCTCCTGCTCGGCACTGGCCTCTTTCTCACCATCCTGTTACGTGGTGTGCAGTTCACCAAGCTCACGCATGCCCTCTGGCTGGCGTTGATCAAGCGCAAGGAAGGCGAAGACGTCAAAGGCGATATCACCCACTATCAGGCGCTGACGGTCGCGCTGGCCGCCACGGTCGGAGTCGGCAACATCGCCGGGGTTGGTAGTGCCATCGCCATCGGCGGCGCGGGCGCCCTGTTCTGGATGTGGGTGACGGGGCTGCTCGGCATGGCCACCAAGTACGCCGAGGCGTTCCTCGGAGTTAAGTACCGCCGGACGGACGCCGCTGGGGAGCAGAGCGGTGGCCCGATGTTCTACATCAGCGATGGTCTGCGGGAAAAGTACGGCGAGGGCAAGATGGCCTCGCTCGGTAAGGTGCTGGCGATTCTCTTCGCGGTGTTCGGTGCGCTGGCGGCGTTCGGTATCGGCAACGGTGTGCAATCCGGCCAGGTAGCGTCCGCGCTGAACAACGAATGGGGTGTACCGCGATGGGTCACTGGACTCGTGCTGATGTTCGTCGCGGCTATCGTCATTCTTGGCGGCATCAAGTCCATCGGCCGGTTCACCGCGGCCTTCGTGCCGTTCATGGCGATCTTCTACATCCTCGGCGCCACCATCGTGCTGCTGCTTAATGCGAGCGAGCTACCCAACGCCATCCAAGCGATCTTCGAGGGGGCATTCACCGGTGAGGCCGCGGCTGGCGGGTTCGCTGGAGCCGCCTTCCTCGCCGTTCTGCGACGAGGGGTGGCCCGCGGGATCTTCTCCAACGAATCCGGCCTCGGCACGGGAGGTATCGCGGCGGCAGCGGCGAAGACCACCCATGAGGTCCGTCAGTCGTTGGTCTCGATGACCCAGACCTTCCTCGACACGCTCGTGGTGGTGAGCTTCACCGGCCTGGTCATCGTCACCACCGGAATGTACTTTGAGGTCGACGAAGACACCGGAAGACAACTCACCGACTCGGTGCTCACCGCCGAGGCGTTCCGGGAGGGTTTGCCCGGGGACTGGGGTGGCACTCTGGTCACGCTCGGGCTGGCGTTCTTCGCCTTCTCGACGCTCCTCGGTTGGGCCTACTACGGCGAAAGGTGCATGGATCGCCTGTTCGGACGGAAAGCCGTCATGCCGTATCGGGTGGTGTTCTGCGGATTCATCATCGTCGGCGCAGTGGCCAGCCTGGATCTGATCTGGAAGGTTGCCGACATCATGAACGGGTTGATGGCGCTGCCGAACCTGGTCGGTCTGATTCTGCTGGCATTCACGGTGCGTCGGGGAAGCCTCGACTTCTTCGGCCGTCCCGAATGGAAGATGATCACCGTCAAGCCCGACGACCCAGGGTCGACGTCAGCGGTGCGCTGAACCTGAGCCACCGGCGACACAGTAGCGGGCGGGGGGGGGGGCACGCAAGCGGAAGGCACCCCCCCCGGCGAGCGGCGGGGCAGGGTGAGGAGGGCGCTCACCCTGCCCCCCCGGCTACCCCGGCGCGGCGGGGTGCGCACCTCCTTGGGGTCCGCACCCGGCCGCGTCTTGCTTGGCTCTTAGCTGTCTAGTGCGGCACTCAGGGTGGTCACCAGGTCGGCGAGCGGCACCGGCCGCTGGTCGCCAGTGCCCAGGTCTTTAACCTGCGCCACCCCGTCGGCGAGATCCCGCTCGCCGACGACGATCGCCACCTGCGCGCCGCTGCGGTCGGCAGCTTTCATCGCGCCTTTCAGACCGCGCCCACCCACCGCGAGGTCGGCGCGGACGCCGGCCCTGCGCAGTTCGGTGACGACACCGAACAGCCGGGCGGCGGCTGCTTCACCGAGCGGCACGGCGTACACGTCCACCCCGGCCGTGCCGGGCAGCGGTAGCCCTTCGGCCTCGATGGCCAGCAAGGTCCGGTCGACACCCAGTGCCCAGCCCACACTCGGCAGGCGTGGCCCGCCAATCAGTTCGGCCAGGCCGTCGTACCGGCCGCCGCCACCGATGGCCGACTGAGCCGCGCCGAGACCGTCGTGGATGAACTCGAACAGCGTCCTGGTGTAGTAGTCGAGTCCCCGCACTAGGCGTGGGTCGTCGTCGAATGCGACACCGGCATCGGCCAACAGGGTCCGGACCGCGTCGTGGTGGGCGCGGTCGCCCTTCGACAAGAAGTCGGCGATGACCGGAGCGTCGGCCAGTGCCGCCTGAATCTCGGGCCGTTTGTCGTCCAGCACGCGTAGTGGGTTCACTTCGACCCGTTTGGCTGTTGCGTCGTCGAGGTCGAGGCGTCGGAGGAAGTCCTGGAGCGCCGCGCGGTAAGCCGGCCTGGACTCGTCGGAACCCAGCGAGTTGATGACGAGGCGCACACCGGTGAGGCCCAGCGCCCGGTAGGCATCCATGGCGAGCACGATCACCTCGGCGTCGCTAGCCGGGTCTTCCGTGCCGAGAGTTTCCGCACCCACCTGGGAGAAGTGGCGATAGCGGCCCTTCTGCGGCCGCTCGTAACGGTAGAACGAGCCCGAATACCAGAGCTTGACCGGCAGCGCGCCCCGGTGCAGCCCGTTCTCGAGCGCCGCCCGGACTACTGGCGCGGTTCCTTCCGGGCGCAGTGTCACGTCGTCGCCGCCACGGGTGGTGAACGAATACATCTCTTTCGTGACCACGTCGGTGGATTCGCCCACGCCGCGGACGAACAGTTGGGTGTCCTCGAACGATGGGGTCTCGACGTAGCCGAATCCGGCGCGGCTTAGTGGTTCGGCCATCGCCTCGCGCACCGCGAGCACCGCCTCGCCACGCGGGGGGATCAGATCGAACGTGCCCCTGGGGGCACGGAACAAGGGTTGGTTCACTGGTGTCCTCGCACATTCTGCAGGAACGGGTTGGTGGCACGGTGCCGGCCGAGGGAGTCGCTGTCGCCGTGTCCGGGAAGCACCGTCGTGTCGTCGGGCAATCCACCGTCCGCTTCCGGCCGAGCCAGCTCGGCGAGGGTGCGGTGCATGTCGTGTGGGTCGCCACCCGGCAGGTCGGTACGGCCGACCGTGCCGACGAAAAGTACGTCGCCGGTGAAGCACAGCGACCCGGTATGGTCCTCCGGCCGCGGCACGACGTACAGGGTGGAACCCTCCGTATGTCCGGGGGCGTGGATCACCTCGACGGTGAGGCCGGCGACCTCCAACGACGCGCCAGCCTGGAACGTCCGCACCCGCGGCGGCCGGGACCACTGCGCGCCCAGGCTGGCGAAGGCCATCGCCAGGTCAGGCCCCAACGTACGAACCGGGTCGTCGAGCCGGTACTCGTCCGCGGCGTGGATGTACACCGGGACGTCGTAGCGGCGCGACAAGGCCGGCGCGGAGAAGGTGTGGTCGACGTGTCCGTGGGTGATCAGCACCCCCGCCGGGCGCAACGAGTGCTGGGCGAGAACGTCGCCGATCTGCTCGTCGATGCCGACGCCGGGGTCGACCAACACGCATTCCTCGCCCGCGTCCGAGGCCACGACATAACAGTTGGCACCCAGCACGGGACTGGTGAGCGTCAGGAGGAGCACTCGGTGAAGGTTACCGGCCCGGCCGTGATTGCCGCGAACTCGTTATCTTCATCAGGGCCTATCCTGCCTAGACTGAGCCCTCGTAACATATGCCATCCCTATGGCTTCACCCCAGCCCCGGATGAGGACCCCACCGTGACGCACTTCCCCGGTAGCCCGGAGCCAGAGCAGGTCCAGGCAGCCGCCGACGAGCCGACCGCCGCGGCCCCGGCTCCCGCACCCGAGAACACTCCTTCCGACACTACAGCCGAACCACCGGCCACGGCCGAACCACCGGCCACCACCGAACCACTATCCACCGCCGAACCACTATCCACCGCCGAGACTGTCGCCTCCAACGACTGGGGTCGGGTCGACGCCGCCGGTGAGGTGTTCGTGCGTACCCCGGACGGTGAGCGCTCGGTCGGTTCGTGGCAGGTTGGTCAGCCCGAGCAGGCGCTGGCGTTCTTCGGGCGCAAGTTCAAAGACCTGGCCGTCCAAGTCGATCTGTTGGAGCAGCGGCTCGGGTCCGGCGCGGCCACTCCCGACGAGATCGCCTCCGGGGTGCGGCGGCTGCGCGAGGCGCTGGTCGACGCCAAGGTCGTGGGCGACCTCGAATCGTTGGCTACCCGGCTGGACGCGGTCGAGTCACACGTCTCCGAAAGACGAGCGGAGCGACGCGCGGCCCGGGCCCAGGCGCAGGACGAGGCACGCGACCGCAAGGAAGCCATCGCCGCGGAGGCTGAGGAGATCGCACACGGCAACGACTGGCGGCACGGCGCGGACCGTCTGCGGGCGCTACTCGACGAGTGGAAGTCTCTTGCCCGGCTGAACCGCGCTGTGGACGACTCCCTATGGCGACGCTTCTCCACCGCCCGGACCCAATACACCCGGCGACGCAAGGCACACTTCGCCGAACTTGCCGAACGGCGGGAGGGCGCCCGGGAGATCAAGGAGCGCATCCTCGTCGAAGCTGAGGACCTGGCCACCTCCACCGACTGGGGCGGCACGTCGCGCCGGTACCGCGAACTGATGGCCGAGTGGAAGGCCGCGGGCCCGGCGCCCCGCAACGTCGAAGACATGCTGTGGAAGCGGTTCCGCGCCGCTCAAGACACGTTCTTCGAGGCCCGTAACTCCCATCAAGCCGAACGCGACACCGAAGAGAGCGCCAACCTGCAGCTCAAGGAGGAGCTGTTGGTCCAAGCCGAGGCACTGCTACCGATCCAGGACTGGAAGGCCGCACGTGCCGAGCTCCGGTCGATTCAGGAACGGTGGGAGCAGATCGGTTACGTGCCGCGGGATGCCCGCCGCGGCGTCGAGGGCCGGCTGCGCCGGGTGGAGGACGCTATCCGGCAAGCCGAGCAGGCTGAGTGGCAGCGCAGCAATCCCGAGGCTTACGCCCGGGCACAAGACACCGTCGACCAGCTACAGACGCTGATCGCGGACTTGGAACAGAAGGTCGAGAAGGCCCGTGCGTCCGGCAACGAGCGCAAGCTGCGCGAGGCGGAGGAAGCTCTTACCGCGCGCCGGGCCTGGCTGGAACAGGCTGTCCAAGCGCGGGACGAGTTCGCCGGCTAGTGTCTACGCAGCCTCCACGTCTTCCACCTCGCTGGTTCGTCCGCATGTTCTGGCGAGCTCACCGGCTGGCCTATCGGGTCAGCGGCGGCCGGGTGGGGCTGCGGCGGCCACGACCCGGCCGGTGGGGCATGTTGCGGCTCACCACCGTCGGACGCCGCTCCGGCCAAGAACGCAGCGTGGTTCTCGCCTACATCGAGGACGGCCCGAACCTGGTCGCTCTGGCGATGAACGGCTGGGCTGACGCGGAACCAGCCTGGTGGCTGAACCTCCAAGCGCAGCCGGACGCGACGGTGGACCTGGCAACTGGTTCCTACGCCGTGTCAGCGCGGGCGGCCGAGGGTGCGGAACGGACGCGGCTGTGGGCCGAATGGCAACAGGTCAGTCAACGACTCGACGAGCACGCGGCGCTTCGATCGTCACCAACCGCGATCGTGGTCATGCAGCCTCGGTGAGGATGCGCCGAAGGCGCGCGGACGTGTGACGTCCGGACCCGCCGGTGCGACACACTAGTTGGATACCGCGGGCACACCGCTGGTGAGGCGGTAGGCGTCGAAGACACCCTCCACACTGCGCACGGCCTTCAACACGTGCCCGAGGTGTTTCGGATCAGCCATCTCGAAGGTGAACCTGCTCTTAGCGATGCGGTCGCTGCCGGTGACGACCGTGGCCGACAGGATGTTGACGTGTTGGTCGGACAAGACCCGGGTGACATCGGAGAGCAAGCGGGCTCGGTCGAGCGCCTCGACCTGGATCGCCACGAGGAACATGCTGTTGGAGGTCGGCGCCCACTCGACGTCGACCATGCGGCCCTGTTCCTTGCGCAACGCGTCGACGTTCACGCAGTCGCCACGGTGGACGGACACACCCGAACCCCGGGTGACGAAGCCGATGATGTCGTCGCCGGGCACCGGCGTACAGCAGCGCGATAGCTTGACCCAGACATCGCTGACCCCCTTGACCACTACCCCGGGGTCACCGGGGGTGCGCCGACGGCGCCGGTCTGGGCTGGCGGCTTCCGCGGCGTCCTCGGTGGTGCCTTCTTCTCCGCCGAGGGTGTGAACCAGCTTCTGCACGACGCTCTGTGCCGAGACGTGGCCCTCACCAACCGCTGCGTACAGCGCGGAGATGTCGCCGTATCGAAGCTCGTCGGCGACGGCGGTGAGCGCCTCTTGGCTGAGCATCCGCTGTAGCGGAAGATCTTGTTTGCGCATGGCCCGCGCGATGGCGTCCTTGCCGTGTTCGATGGCCTCTTCACGGCGTTCCTTGGAGAACCACTGCTTGATCTTGTTACGGGCCCGGGCACTGGTGACGAAGGTGAGCCAATCCCGGCTGGGACCGGCGCCCTGTGCCTTGGAGGTGAACACCTCGACGACGTCGCCGTTGTCGAGCTTCGACTCCAACGGGATCAGCCGGCCGTTTACCCGCGCACCGATGGTGCGATGACCGACCTCGGTGTGGACCGCGTAGGCGAAGTCGATCGGGGTTGCCCCGGCCGGCAGCGCGACGACGTCTCCCTTGGGGGTGAAGACGTAGACCTCGTTGGATTCCATCTCGAACCGCAACGATTCGAGGAACTCACCTGGGTCTTCGGTCTCCTTCTGCCAGTCCAGGAGCTGCCGCAGCCAGGCCATGTCGCTGGTGCCGTTGGTGTCGGGTGCGGTGGCCGCCTTGGAGGTGTCGCGTCCGGCGTTGCTGTCTTCCTTGTACTTCCAGTGCGCGGCAATGCCGTACTCGGCCCGCCGGTGCATGGCGTAGGTGCGGATCTGCAACTCGACCGGCTTACCCTGGGGCCCGATAACCGTGGTGTGCAGCGACTGGTACATGTTGAACTTCGGCATCGCGATGAAGTCCTTGAACCGGCCAGGCACCGGATTCCATCGGGCGTGCACGATGCCGAGCACCGCGTAACAGTCTCGGACCGACTCGACCAACACCCGGAGGCCCACGAGGTCGTAGATGTCGGTGAACTCGCGGCCACGGACGATCATCTTCTGGTAGATCGAGTAATAGTGTTTCGGGCGTCCACTAACCGACGCCTTGATCTTGGCCCCGCGCAGGTCGCCCTGCACTTGGTCGACAACCGTCACCAGGTAGTCGTCCCGAGACGGAGCCCGTTCGGCCACCAGCCGGACGATCTCGTCATACACCTTCGGATGCAACGTGGCGAAGGAGAGATCTTCGAGCTCCCATTTGATGGTGTTCATGCCCAGCCGGTGCGCCAGCGGGGCGTAGATCTCGATGGTCTCGCGGGCTTTACGCCGGGCCGACTCCTTGGACACATACCGCCAGGTTCGGGCGTTGTGCAGCCGGTCGGCCAGTTTGATGACCAGCACCCGGATGTCCTTCGCCATGGCGATGACCATTTTGCGGACGGTCTCGGCCTGGGATGCCTGCCCGTACTTCACTTTGTCGAGCTTGGTGACGCCGTCGACCAGCATGGCGATCTCGTCGCCGAACTCGTCGCGCAGTTCGTCGAGACCGTAGTCGGTGTCTTCCACGGTGTCGTGCAACAGCGCCGCCGCCAACGTGGGCGGGGTCATGCCCAGCTCAGCGAGGATGGTGGCTACGGCGAGCGGATGGGTGATGTATGGGTCGCCGCTTTTGCGCTTCTGCCCGCTATGCGCATTCTGTGCGACGTTGTACGCCTTCTCGACGACGGACAAGTCGGCCTTCGGGTGCACCGCCTTGATGGTGCGGAACAGCGGCTCGAGGGCAGGCTCGGACTGCTGGCGCTGCGACGTCAAGCGCGCGAGCCGCGCGCGGACTCGAACTGGCGCCAGCGCGCCACTAGGAGCGTTCTGCTCGGCCACTGGCCTCCTCTCGTCCCTACGAAGGAGACAACACAGTCTAGGCTGACCATGTTCCCTGGCCTAACCCAAAGTCACCAGATGGACCGACAGTACCCCATGCGTGGGCCAGGCCACGCGACGAAACCCTGGGAAGGACGGCATGGCGCCGTTGACCCGACGGCGAGGGTGGTCAGAACGAGCGGGTGGTCAGAACGAGTGGGTAGTCAGAACGACAGGAGAGCGGCGAGCGGCACGCCGGGTAGCTTGTCGCGGCCATTGAGGAACGTCAGCTCCATCAACACGCTCACCCCGACCACCTCGGCACCCGCGGCGCGGACCAACTCGACGGTGGCATGCGCTGTGCCGCCGGTGGCTAGGACGTCGTCGACGACGAGCACCCGATCACCCGGCTCGAACGCGTCCTGGTGCACCTCGATGGTGGCGGCGCCGTATTCCAGCTGGTAGCTGGTGGACGACGTGCTGGCCGGGAGTTTGCCCTCTTTGCGCACCGGCACGAAGCCAGCCCCCAGTTGGTGGGCGACCGGTGCGCCGAGGATGAAGCCACGTGCCTCGATGCCGACGACCACGTCGACCTGGCCACGTTCCGAGCCGGCCAGTAGATCGACGGCGGTGCTGAAGGCCGCTGGGTGGCGCAGCAGCGGGGTGATGTCCTTGAAGACGATGCCGGGTTCCGGCCAGTCTGGGATATCCCGGATGTGCGACAGCAGCAGCTCGCGGTGTTCGTCGGCCATCATGGCGCCGATGGGACTCGCCGACGTGTTCAGCGGCTCTCGCCGTCGTTGGCGCGGTCCCGCGATGCGTCGCTGGACGTGGGGTCGTCGTCCGAGGTGTCCAAACCCGCGGCGTCCGACGGGTCCTGCGACTCGCCGGTGGCTTCGGCCAACTCCATTTCGGGGCTGTCCGGGCTCTCCAGGATGTTGACGATGGCTCGGCGGACATACCGGTTGGTGACGCCCGGAGCCACCTCGATCTCAACCTCGTCGTCGTCGACGGAGACCACAGTACCCAGCAGGCCAGCACCCGTCATGACCTTGCTACCGACCATGAGGGTCGCCTGCATGTGCTGCATCTGCCGCCTTTGCCGCTGCTGCGGCCGGATAAGCAGAAAGTAGAAGACCGCGATCAGCAAGATGGGGAGCAGCAGCGCTTCCATGAGTTAACAGCTTCCTTCGGCTAGGGGTTGTCCGGGAACGTTCGCGCGATTCTAGTGCCCATGCAGCCCGACACACCATCGGGGGCACGAGCTACACCGAACCCCACTATCCTACTCATCTGCCACGCTGAACAGGTCAAGCTCACCGTCGATTCCGGCAAATGGCGCCTGGGCAGGCACCGCCAAGCCCAGATGGGTCCAGGCGGCCGGGGTGGCTACCCGACCCCGCGGGGTGCGAGCCAGCAGTCCGGCCCGCACGAGGAACGGTTCGGCCACCTCCTCGACGGTCTCTCGTTCCTCGGCCACGGCCACCGCGAGGGTGCCCAAACCCACCGGGCCGCCACCGAAGTTGCGGCACAGGGCGCTGAGCACGGCGCGGTCGAGGCGGTCGAGGCCGATGTGGTCCACCTCGAAGACCTCCAACGCCGACCGGGCGATGTCGCCGGTGACGATGGCGTCGGCGCGCACCTCGGCGAAGTCTCGGACCCGGCGCAACAACCGGTTCGCGATCCGCGGCGTGCCCCGCGAACGGCCCGAGATCTCGCGTGCCCCCTCCTCGCGGAGATCGACCTCCAGCAGGCCAGCGGATCGCACCAGCACGCGCTGTAGCTCCGCGGGTTCATAAAGCTCCAGATGGCCGGTGAAACCGAAGCGATCACGCAGGGGCCCGGGCAGCAACCCGGTGCGGGTGGTGGCGCCGACGAGCGTAAACGGCGGAAGCTCCAACGGGATAGCCGTGGCACCCGGACCTTTGCCCACGACGACGTCGACCCGGAAGTCTTCCATCGCTGTGTACAGCAGCTCCTCGGCCGCGCGCGCGGTGCGGTGAATCTCGTCGAAGAAGATCACGTCGCCTTCGCTGATGGACGACAGGATCGCCGCGAGGTCGCCGGCGTGCTGAATGGCCGGCCCGCTGGTGATCCGCAACGGCACCCCCATCTCGGCGGCCACGATCATCGCCAACGTGGTTTTGCCGAGCCCAGGTGGACCGGACAACAAGATGTGGTCCGCGGTGCGACCGCGGCGGCGGGCAGCGTCGAGCACGAGGGACAGCTGCTCGCGCAGCCGCTCCTGGCCCACGAACTCAGCCAGCGTCCGTGGACGCAGTGCCGCCTCGACTGCGCGCTCGTCCGGGTCGGCTCCCCCGCCGACCAGACGCGCCTCGATGTGGTCGGGCTCGTCGAACACTAGGGGTGTGCCCTCCCAGAGTGTGCGGGCGTGGTGGTCATGTCTTCGCCAATGTTCTCAGAGCGGCCTTCAACAGTGCCGACACGTCCGGCGGCTGGCCATTCTCGGTGGCGTCCGGCGTGACGCGATCGACGGCGATGTCGGCGTCACGCGCCGACCAGCCAAGACCCAGCAGGGCCGAGCGAACCTGGTCTTGCCACCCGCCGGCCACGACGGCACCCCCGGTGACAGGGCCCGTCGCTCCCCCGCCCACGCCGGACCCCAGTTTGTCTTTCAGCTCGATCACGATGCGTTGCGCGCCCTTCTTGCCGATGCCTGGCACCTTGGTGAGCGCGGCGAGGTCTTCGGTGGCTACGGCACGGCGGAGATCGTCCGGGCTGTGCACCGACAACATGGCTTGGGCCAACCTAGGGCCCACCCCACTGGCGGTCTGCAACAACTCGAAGACCACCCGCTCGTCGTCGCTGGCAAAGCCATACAGCGTGAGCGAGTCTTCCCGGACCACCAGGCTGGCGGCCAACTGGGCCTGTTGGCCCGTACGCAGCTCCGCGGTAGTGGCCGGCGTGCAATGTAGTTGCAGGCCGATACCGCCGACGTCGAGCACCGCTTCGGTGGGCCGCACCGTCGACACCTGGCCGCGGACGAACGAGATCATCGGCTGGCTCCTTCGGTGGTCATCGACGGACTCCATTCGTTCGGTTGGCGCTGTTCAAGGCCGTGCGCAGCCGGAGATCGGCGCCACCGCGCCAGACCTGGCAGATAGCCAGGGCCAGGGCGTCAGAGGCGTCGGCCGGGGATGGTTTGCCGTCCAGCCGGAGTAGCCGCATGACCATAAACGCGACCTGGTTCTTGTCGGCTCGGCCATTGCCGCTGACGGCGGCTTTGACCTCACTAGGGGTGTGAGTGGCCACCGGCAGGCCACGCCGGGCCGCCACGAGTGTAGCGACGCCGCTGGCCTGGGCGGTGCCCATCACCGTGCGGACGTTGTGCTGGCTGAACACCCGTTCGACGGCGACGGCGTCCGGCCGGTACTCGGTGATCCACTGCTCGATCCGGGTTTCGATGGCCAGCAGCCGCTCACCGAGCTCGTCGCTGGCGGGAGTGCGCACGACGTCGACGTCGACCAACCGCAACGGCTTACCCGGTGCGCCATCGACCACACCCAGCCCACACCGGGTTAATCCCGGGTCGACCCCCAGCACACGCATGCCGTTCTCCTCACCCGAGCCCGCTGCCGAACACCAGTTCGGGACTCACTGTAGTCGCCGCCACGGCGGGCCAGGGTCCGACGCGCCGCGCGATCCGTCGAAGCGGGGCGAGTTGCGTTTCTCACGCCGGACACCGGGGGCTGAGGTTTGGCAGACGCCCGCCATCACCGTTATGGTGAGGCTCACCTAATTTAGCCTACGCTTGCCTTCCATGTCGCCGGGTGCGACAAGAGGCTGCCCACCATAGAGGGAGGTCCCGGCTCAATGAAGCTGCGTGTCGCACTCGGCGTGATCGCCGTTCCGATGCTCATCGTCGCCGGATGTGGCTCGGACGACGACACCGACGCCACCAACGACGACACTACCGCGGCCGCCGACGAGGATACCGACGCCGACGAGAATGCCGACGGTGACGAGTCCGGCGACGACGACACCGGCGACGCTCCCGAGCCGGGCAGCCTGACGGTGTACTCGGGGCGCAGTGAAGAACTCGTCGGCCCGATCATCGATCAGTTCGAGGCCGACACCGGCATCGAGGTCGTGGCCAGCTACGGCGACACCGCCGAGAAGGCCGCGCAAATCCTCGACGAGGGCGCCAACTCCCCCGCCGACGTGTTCTTCGGCCAGGATGCCGGTGCGCTTGGTGCGCTGTCCGCCGCCGGCGTGTTGGCCCCGCTCCCCCAGGACCAGCTGGACCTCGTCGACCCCGCGTACCGATCCGATGCCGGCGACTGGGTCGGGGTGTCCGGCCGGGCCCGCGTCGTCGTGTACAACACCGACCGGCTCGACGAAGCCGATCTGCCGGACACCATCGCCGGCCTCACCGACCCCGAGTGGGAGGGCCGGATCGGCTGGGCGCCAACCAACGGCAGCTTCCAGGCCTTCGTCACCGCGATGCGGGTGATCGACGGTGACGACGCCACCGCGGCCTGGCTGGAAGCGATGCGCGACAACAACACCCAGGTGTACGAGCGCAACGGGCCGATCGTCGACGCGGTCGCCGCCGGAGAGGTCGACGCCGGCCTGGTGAATCACTACTACCTCTACCCGCGGCTGGTCGACGAACCCGACCTCGCCGCCGCCAACAAGTTCTACGGCGACGGCGACCCCGGCGCCCTGGTGAACGTCGCCGGAGCCGGGATCCTGCAGACGTCGGAGGAGCAAGCGGCAGCCGCGGAGTTCGTCGAATACCTTCTGAGCGAGACCGGCCAGACCTACTTCGTCGAGGAAACCTGGGAGTTTCCCCTGGTGAAGGAGATGGATGGACCGGAAGGGCTGCCGTCGATCGACGAACTCACCCCACCTGCCATCGACCTCGGCCAGCTTGAAGATCTCGAAGGCACCCTCGACATGCTGACTCAAACCGGAGTCTTGTAGGAGCCAACGCTCGTGCCAGCGACGCGCCGCCTATCCAGCCGGGCCCTGACCATCGCCGCCGCGGTGGTCGCGGCCTTGGCCTTGCTGCCCGTGGTCTACCTGCTGATCCGGGCCGGAGAAGGCGGCGCGTCGCACGCCTGGGACGTGTTGTCCCAGCCTCGCACTCTCGAGGTGATCGTCAACACGGTTGGCCTCACCGCAGCCGTGACCGTCGGCTCGATGGTGCTTGGCGCCCCGCTGGCATGGCTGACCATCCGAACCGACATCCCGGGCCGGCGGCTCCTGACGGTGCTGCTGGCCCTACCGCTGGCGCTGCCTTCATACGTCGCCGCCTACGCGTACGTCTCGTTCCTCGGCCCCCGCGGGCTGCTCCAAAGCTGGCTGGAGCCGCTGGGTGTCGAGCGGCTGCCGTCGATCTACGGCTTCTGGGGTGCCTGGTTCGTCCTCACGATCATTTCGTACCCGTACGTGTTCCTCACCGTGCGGGCCGCGCTACGGCGCATGGACCCCAGCGCCGAAGAAGCCAGCCGGACCCTGGGACAGTCCGCCCTCGGCACCTTCCGCCGAGTTCTTATCCCAGCGTTGCGCCCAGCCCTGGCCTCCGGTGCGCTGCTAGTGGCTTTGTACACACTCAGCGACTTCGGCGCGGTGTCCATGCTCCGCTTCGATGCCTTCACCAGGGTCATCTACATCCGATACGGACTGATCGACCGGTCCGGAGCCGCAGTGCTGGCGCTGCTGCTGGTTGCCTTGGCCATCGTCGTCCTCGTGGCTGAACTGCGTTCACGCCGGGCCGGGGCCGCGGCGCTGCACGCCGGCGCCCGGCGGGTGTGCCTGCACTCCCTTGGCCGGTGGCGGTGGCCGGCTTTCACCGCCGCGATGACGGTCTTCACCGTTGGTGCCGCGTTGCCGGTCGGCGTCATCGGCCTGTGGCTCGTCCGGGGTATCAGTGCGGGTGAGCCTCTGAGGCTCACCGGGGAACTCGTCGGCAACAGCCTTCAGGCCGCCACGCTGGCGGCGGTCGCCGTCGTCGTCGCGGCATGGCCGATCGCCCTGCTGGCGGCGCGGCACCAGAGCCGCACCACCAGAATGTTGGAGTCGGCGAGCTGGATCGGCTATGCCTTACCCGGCGTCGTCGTCGCGTTAGGGCTGGTGACCTTCGGCGCCCGGCAGGCACCCGTCGTCTACCAGACGATGACCATGCTGGTGATCGCCTATCTTGTGATGTTCCTCCCGCTGGCCCTCGGACCGATGAAAGCGTCCGTCCAGCAGGTCAACCCGGCCTGGGAGGAAGCCTCCCGGACGTTGGGGCACGGGCCCGTGCGGACCTTCACCGGCGTCGTGCTGCCACTGTCCCGTCCTGGTGTGCTCACCGCCGGTGCGCTGGTGTTCCTGACCGTCATGAAAGAACTGCCGGCCACACTCATGCTGGCACCACCTGGCTTCTCCACCTTGGCCACCCAGGTGTGGAGTGCGACGTCGGAGAACTTCTACGGCCGGGCGGCGGCCCCGGCGCTCGCGCTCGTCGTGCTGGCCAGCCTGCCGACGGCGTTACTCGCCCTACGAGACGAAATCCGTCCGTCGCGCCCCGGCCGTCCGGGCGGGCCGCCGCAGCAGCCGCCCGGTCCGTCTCAACCGGCAGATCGAGAACCGGGCCGAGAACTCGCCGCCGTGGCGTCGCGCTGACCCCTGCCGCCACACTCGACACCGGAAAGCCACAGTATTCTGACCTTAGAGCTTCCGCCGAGGTGAGGGATGGAGACGTGAGCGATACCACCGGAGGCCCGGCAGCGGGTCAGGGCGCGGCTGGGGCACCTGGATCCGGACCGGACGCGGGCGGCACCGCCCCGCCGATCTCCGACGAAGACACCCGTCAGTACCTGGCACAGCTGCGCTCGGCGCCGGCTGAGCAGGTGCTCGGCGATGTCCTGTCCAGCCTGCTGATGGCCGCCCAGGCCAAACTCGGCCGCAAAGACGCCCGCCTGCTCATCGACACCAGCGGGGTCATCGTCGACCACACCCGGCCATTCGTGTCCGATCAACTTGCCGCACAGGTCGCGCAGATCCTCGACCAGCTCAGGTTCGCCCAGGTCGAGGCGGAACGCCAGGCCGGCGCGCAGGGCGAGAACGAGGCGAATGATCTCCAGCAAGCGCCGGCGCCGCCCACGGCCGGTCAGGCCGCTGCCAGCCCGGCCCCTCCGCAGCAGCCCCAGCAGCCCTCACCTGCCAGCAAACTCTGGATCCCCGGCCGCCGCTGAGCTCCCAGCCGAGCTGGTGTGCCGCACGGATGCCCACGTTGTCATCGTGGGTAGGCGACGGCGCCGTCGCCGGCGAACGTCAGCTCCACACGTTCATCCCGGGCCGCGACGGGTGCTCCCGGTGTCCGTACCCTCAGCAACGTCCCCTCGGCCAATCGAACCAGGCTGACGGTGTCGTGACCGTAGAACTCCACAAGCTCCACCTGGGCGCCGCCGGCCACATCGGCGACGATGCGCAACTCCTCGGGCCGCACCAACACGTCCACCGGACCATGGTGCTCCGCCTCCAAGGTTATGGGGCCGATGACGGTGCTCGCCGAGCCACCCTGGGCCTGACCGGGTAGCAGGTTGGCGTCACCGACGAATTCCGCCACCCACCGGTCGGCCGGGCGGGCGTAGACCGCCGTCGGCGCTGCCTGCTGCACGATGCGTCCACCACGCACCACGGCGACATCGTCGCCGAGCACGAATGCCTCTTCTTGGTCGTGGGTGACGAAGATGGTGGTGATACCCAGCGCCGCGAGCAGATGGTGCACCTCGGTGCGTACCTGCCCGCGCAGTGCGGCATCCAGGTTGGAGAACGGCTCGTCGAGCAACAACACCGAAGGGCGCGGCGCGATGGCGCGGGCCAGCGCGATCCGCTGCTGCTGCCCGCCCGAGAGGGTCTCCGGGGAACGGTCAGCAAGTTCGGCTAGGCCGACCATCGCCAGGGCGTCCGCCACCCGTTCCTTGGTCTCGGCGGCCGGGAGTTTGCGTAGTCCGTAAGCCACGTTGGCCGCCACGCTCAGGTGCGGGAAGAGCGCCCAGTCCTGAAACACCATGCCGACGTGGCGGCGCTCCGGCGGAACCACCTGCCTGCCGTCGGTCAGGACGTGTTCACCGACGACGACGGTACCGGCGTCAGGGCGCTCCAGACCAGCGATGATGCGTAACAGGGTGGTTTTGCCACATCCACTGGGACCGAGCAGGGCAAGCATCCGGCCCGCCTGAACGGACAGGGAAACGCCGTGCAGCACTTCGACATCACCGAAGGACTTGGTCACGCCGGCGACGTGTACGCCGGCGGTTGTCAGCCTGCCCATGGCCACCTGTTCATCACCCGCACCGCCGAGGGGATCACGCGCCCGTCAGCCGACCGCTTCCATCACCTCGTCGGAGACGTCGAAGTTGGCGAAGACGTTCTGGACGTCGTCGCTGTCTTCGAGGGTTTCGATCAGCCGGAAGATCTTCTTCGCGCCGTCTTCGTCGAGCGGCACGGTGACCGACGGGACAAACGACGACTCCGCGGACTCGTAGTCGAGTCCGGCGGTCTGGATGGCGCTACGCACCTGGACCAGCTCGCTGGCCTCGCTGCGGATCTCATAGGACTCGCCGAGGTCTTCGACCTCCTCGGCGCCGGCGTCCAGGACCACCTCTAGCAGCTCGTCTTCGCTGAGCTGGCGCTCACCTTGCTGCCGAGGGACGACGACCACTCCCTTGCGGTCGAACAGATACGACACCGACCCCGGGTCGGCCATGGAGCCGCCGTTGCGGGTCATCGCGATGCGCACCTCGGAGGCGGCCCGGTTGCGGTTGTCCGTCAGGCATTCCACGAGCACCGCCACGCCATTGGGGCCGTAACCCTCGTACATGATGGTCTGGTAGTCGGCGCCGCCGTCTTCGGCACCGGAGCCTCGTTTGACGGCACGGTCGATGTTGTCATTGGGCACCGACGACTTCTTCGCCTTCTGAATGGCGTCGTACAGCGTCGGGTTGGCCGCCGGGTCTCCCCCACCGACACGAGCCGCCACCTCGACGTTCTTGATCAGTTTGGCGAACAGCTTGCCGCGCCGCGCATCGACGACGGCTTTCTTGTGTTTGGTGGTGGCCCACTTGGAGTGGCCGGACATGCGGCTATGCCTCCTTGACGATCTCGAGGAAGTACCCGTGGACGCGGGTGTCCGCGGTGAGCTCGGGGTGAAACGCCGTGGCGAGTAACCGGCCGGCTCGTACCCCGACGATTCTACCGGCAGTTGGCCCGGCGGCCACCCGGGCGAGGACCTCGACGTCCGGGCCGACCCGCTCGACCCACGGTGCGCGGATGAACACCGCGTGCAGCGCCGGCTGACCGATGGCGGGGAACTCGAGGGCAGCCTCGAACGAGTCGAGCTGGCGGCCGAAAGCGTTGCGGCGCACCGTCACGTCCATGCCGCCGATGGTCTCCTGACCGTCGACACCATCCTCGACGTGGTCGGCGAGCATGATCATGCCGGCACATGAACCGTAGGCCGGCAGGCCGGCGCGGATCTTCTTTCGCAGCGGATCGAGGAGGTCGAAGGCGCGGGCCAAGCGCCACATGGTGGTGGACTCCCCGCCGGGAATGACCAAACCGTCGATCCGTTCTAACTCATCCGCGGTGCGGACAGCGACCGTGTGGGCGCCCAACGCCGCCAAGATGCGCCGGTGCTCGCGTACGTCGCCCTGCAGGGCGAGGACGCCGACCGTGGGCCGGTGAGACATATGTGTTCCTACTCTGACGAGGCTGGCCGATGCCGTCCCGGCTGGCCAGGTCCGTTGTGTCTGACGCGTCAACCGTACCCGGTGCCCGTACCGGCGGGCCGCGGCGCGGCCACGGACCGTTGAGATGTTTTTGTCTATGAACTAGACTCTCCACTAATCGAAAAGAGTTCTTTCATTAACGTCATTATTCCTCATTACACCGTCGCCATTCCTCACTGCACCGTCGCCATTCCTCAGAACACCGTCACCGGACGTGGGCGCCACCGCAGGCAGCCAGCGCACCGGCCCGTCGGACACCCCGCCGTCGCCCACCGCACGGGAGGCCGAACGATGGACTTGATCGGGCAACGCAACGTTCGCGATCTGTGGCGCGAGCGGGCCTATCTTTACCGCGAACGGACGTTTCTTACCGTCGACGACGGCGTGCGGCCGATCAGCCACTACACCTACGGCCAGAGCCTGGACGAGATCCGGCGCGTGGCGGCCGGATTCACCGACCTCGAAGTGGTAGCTGGCGACCCCGTCCTGCTCCACCTCGGCGACGGCCCCGAACTCACCTTCTCCTGGTTCGCTCTCATGTGGCTCGGCGCCGTCGCCGTACCCGTCGCCACCACCATCACCCGCGACGACCTCGACGACGTCGTCCAGGGCACCGAGCCCGTCGCGGCCGTCACCAACACCGAAACGGATGACCCGTCCGTCGAGCCGGGCGACCCGTGGACGCTGATCCGCGCCGTCACCTACGAGCAGGTGCGCGCCGCCCAGCCCGTCAGCCACTCGCGGGTGCCGAAGCCGGAGGATCCCGCACAAGTCGTCGTCAGCCCAGGGGCACGGCCCACCCGGCGCGTCATCACCCTCACCCATGCCAACTGCCTACATGCCGGTGAGCACACCGCCCGCGCACTGGCCCTCGACCACTCGGACACGTTGCTCACCACCTTCCCTCTGCACCACGTCAACGCCCAGGCCGCCACCGTGCTGCCCGCACTCACCATCGGGGCCCACGCTGTGCTCGTCGCCGGCTTCCACCCGGCCCGCTACCTCGAACAGGTCCGCCGGCACGAGGCCACCGTCGTCAATCTCAGTGGGTCACACCTGCGTGCGCTGCTCGCCCAGCCCCCGGACCCGTCCGACCGCGACCATCACGTCCGGCGCTGCCTCCTGTCGACCGTCAACGTGTCCGACGGCGAGCGCCTGGCCTTCGAGCGCCGTTTCGGCATCGACCTCGTGCCCGCCTATGGTGTGGCCGAAGCAATGATGTTGATCACCGCCGCACCCGTGTTCGGAGAACGCCGCTGGCCGTCGGTGGGCCTACCAGTGGCTGGGCGCGAGGTACGCATCGTCGACGACTCCGGTGTCGACGTCGCGCCCGGACAGATGGGCGAGCTGATCTGCTCCGGCGAAGCTGGGCGGACGCTGATGCAGGGATATCACGGTCGCCCACGGGTCACCGAACAAGCCATCCGGGATGGTTGGCTGCACACCGACCACTACGCGTACACCGACGAGTACGGATACGTGTACGTCGTCGACCGGAAGACGGACATGATCCGCCGGTCGGGAACGCTGATTTCGCCCACCGAGGTCGAGCGGGTGCTGATCGGCCACGACCTCGTCGCCGACGTCGCCGTCGTCGGTATCCCCGATCCGGTGATCGACGAGGCCGTCCACGCGTGGATCGTGCCGGCCCCCGGCGCTCAGCTGACCAAGACAGCCGTCATCGACTATTGCCACGGACGACTCACCCCGGTGCAGACACCCACATCGGTGAAGTTCTTGGACCACATCCCCCGATCCACCTGCGGCGAAGCCAACACATCCCAGCTTCGGCACCGCGCAGCGCGCTCCGCCTAGTGCCCATAAGCGTGGGTGGGCCGGGAGGGTTCGTTAATCGATGGTGCGGGTGGTGCCGTCCCAACCATCCGCCACAAGAGTGCGAACCAGCGCCGGCAGTTCCGGCGGGTAGACCGTCTGCTGTGTCGCGGCCAGTTCGTCGAGCGGCCACCAGGCCAGCTCGGTGACAGACACCTGCTCTACCGCCGTCCATCCCGTTGTGGTGACCGACTCCGCGGCACCGACGCAGGCGTAGTACAGCAGCTCCTCCTGGCGGCACGGCCGACCGAAATACGGGAACGACGCGCACCGCCGCGCCACCGGGCCAACCAGGTCGGCGGGATCGAGCCGGAGGCCGCTCTCCTCGAACACTTCTCTGGCCGCCGCGGCCCGGGGAGACTCGTCGGCATCGATCCCACCACCAGGAGTGAACCACCAGCTCCGACCTGGGTTGCTCACATCGAAGCCACGCAACAGCAGCACATGCTGGTGAGCGACGACGATCACCCGGGCCGCTCGGCGAGTCCACACACCATCGGCATCCTGCTCCCACTCCAGGAAAACGTCGTCGGCGTCGACATCATTGCTGACAGGTTCGGCCATGATGAAATACTCTAACCCGACGATCTCGGCCAGCCGATCGGCCTGCACGTCGACCGCTTTGAGGGCCACCCCTGCCGAAGGCATGAACGTGCTGGCTCAGAATTGCGAATAGACACCTTCAGAGGCGGTCCATCCGCAATTCTGAGCCAGCAGGTCCCACACTCGCCTCGTTTGCGGGCCGTTACCAGCCGCGCTCGGCCAGACGATGCGGCTCGGGAACGTCCTCGACGTTGATACCAACCATGGGCTCACCCAGGCCACGCGATACCTTCGCGATGACGTCGGGGTCGTCGTAGAACGTGGTGGCCTTGACGATGGCCTCGGCGCGTTTCGCCGGGTCTCCAGACTTGAAGATGCCGGATCCGACGAACACACCCTCGGCACCCAGCTGCATCATCATCGCGGCATCGGCGGGAGTGGCGATACCACCGGCGGTGAACAGCACCACCGGCAGTTTCCCGGCCTCGGCGACCTCACGGACGAGCTCGTACGGCGCCTGCAACTCCTTGGCCGCCACGAACAGCTCGTCCTTCGGCAGCGATTGCAGCCGCCGCAGCTCGTCGCGGATCTGGCGCATGTGGGTGGTGGCGTTGGAGACGTCACCGGTGCCCGCCTCACCCTTGGAGCGGATCATGGCCGCCCCCTCGGTGATCCGCCGCAACGCCTCGCCAAGGTTGGTGGCCCCACAGACGAAAGGCACCGTGAACTGCCACTTGTCGACGTGGTTCGTGTAGTCGGCCGGGGTGAGCACCTCGGACTCGTCGACATAGTCGACCCCCAGGCTCTGCAACACCTGGGCCTCCACGAAGTGCCCGATGCGGGCCTTGGCCATCACCGGGACGGAGACGGAGTTGATGATGCCGTCGATGAGATCGGGGTCGCTCATCCGAGCCACGCCGCCTTGCGCACGGATATCGGCGGGGACACGCTCAAGGGCCATCACGGCCACCGCGCCGGCGTCTTCGGCGATCTTCGCCTGCTCGGGCGTGACCACGTCCATGATCACGCCGCCCTTAAGCATCTCGGCCATGCCGCGCTTAACTCGGGCGGTTCCGGTCTCGGGGACCTGCGCGGCCGAGCTGGACGGTGCCGAGTGCGTCGACGGAGTGTGGTCGGACACGGGCTATCGAACCTCTTTAGGTCAAGGGAACGGTATTCTTCCGGTCCAATCCTACGCCTCGCCCCACCCGCTGCCCTGGGCCAGGCGCCGGTCGTTGCAGTAGGCCAGACGTCACTGCCGTAGGCCGATGCCGAGCAAGGTGTCGACCACGTCGGCCATCAGCGCCGGAGCCGCGGGGTCGGGCCCGCCGTCGGCGAGCGTACGCCGCATCCATGTGTCGACGGCGGCGACCGCACCTGGCACGTCGAGATCATTAGCCAGGCAGCGGCGCACCTCGTCGAGCACGGGGGCGGCGTCGGGACCGGCCGGGGCGGCCACCGCCGCACGCCACCGGTCCAGCGTGGCCGAGGCCTCGTCCAGCATGGTGTCCGTCCACTCCCAGCACGAACGGTAGTGGTGTCCGTACAGCGCCAACCGCACCACACCCGGGTCGTGACCGGCGGTGCGCAACGTGGCCGCGAAAACCAGGTTGCCCAGCGACTTCGACATCTTGGCGCCCTGATAGGCCACCATGCCGGCATGGGTGTAGGTGTGAGCGAACGGCCAGCGGCCGGTGGCGACGTGTGCCTCCGACGCGCACATCTCGTGGTGCGGGAAGATGAGATCGTTGCCGCCGCCCTGAACGTCGATACCGCCGCCGGTGTCGAGATGGTCGAGCACGATCGCCGTGCACTCGATGTGCCACCCTGGGCGCCCCGCACCGTACGGGCTCGGCCACGACGGCTCCCCCGGCCGTTCCAGCCGCCACACCAAGCAGTCCAGCGGATCCTGTTTGCCAGGCCGGTCCGGATCGCCGCCGCGTTCGGCGAACAACGTGCGCATGGTGGCCGCGTCGAGGTGCGAGATCTCACCGAAACGCGGATCGGACCGCACCGAGAAGTAGAGGTCGCCATCCACGTCGTACACCGCCGAGCGGTCCTTGAGCCGGCCGATCAGTTCGGTGATCCGCGGGATGGTATCGACGGCCGACACGTACTTATCCGGCGGGATCACGCCAAGCCACGCCATATCGTCCCGGAACAGCTGGACCTGAGTGGCCGCTAGCTCCGCCCAGTCGATGCCGACACTGGCGGCCCGCTCCAGGAGGGGGTCGTCGATGTCGGTGACGTTTTGTACGTAGCGCACCTCCTGGCCGGCATCCCGCCAGGCCCGCACCAACACGTCGAAGGCGACGTAGGTAGCGGCATGGCCCAGGTGCGTGGCGTCGTACGGGGTGATCCCGCACACGTACAGCGAGGCCGTAGGTCCCTTGGCCGCCAGCCGGACCGAGTCCGATGCGGTGTCGTGGAGCCGGACGGGGAGACCGCGCCCCGGCAGGGGCCGGTGGAAAGGAGCTGCCCAGGCACGCATACCTGTGACTCTAAAGGCCGGCGGCGTCGACTAGAACACCGGCCACGGCACCGGCATCCGCCCCTCAGGCTCCGGAAATCGGTTGACCTGCAGCAATGTCGCGATTCGGGCATCGATCGCGGCCAACTCCGGTTCGGCCAGCAACTCGGCGAGCTGCTCCCCCGTCTCCCCTGCCAGCCGGGTACCCAGCCGCTGCAGGTCGTCGCGCTCGTCGGCGCGGAGAGGTTGGCCGGCCCACCCCCACAACACTGTGCGCAGCTTCGGCTCGAGGTGAAACGTGACACCGTGATCGACCCCCACGATGTCCGCCATCTCGGGATGGAGATCGGCGTCGCCGGCGAGCACGTGGCCACCCTTGCGGTCGGCGTTGTTCACCACCACGTCGAATAGGGCCAACCGTCGTAAACCGGCGTCGGCGGCGTGCACCAAAACCACGGGTTCGCCGTCACCGTCGACCGCCTCGAGGATCGGCAGGGCGGCCGTCGGGACCTCGTCGGGGGCCACCACGTCCACCCACGCAGGAGGTTGCTGCGGCTGCTCCACCCACAGCTGGCACATACCCGGCCCCAGAGGTCCGTCGGTGCGCATCGCCGTCGGCGGCACCACGTGCCATCCCGTAGCCTCGGACACCAGGTACGCGGCTACCTCCCGGGCCGCCAGCGTGCCGTCGGGAAAATCCCACAACGGCCGCTCCCCCGCCACCGGCTTGTACACGCAGCGGACCCGCTGATCTCCATGAGTCACCTCACCGAGCAGCGTGACATTCGAGGCCACCACCAGCCGGCCTTCCACACTGAGCTCACCGCGGGCCAACAGGCCGAGCACGTCCACGTGATCAGTCCCGACGCCGGTAGCCGTTCTGCCGCGGGCAGATATGCCCGTCGGGGTCCAACGCCAAACCACACAGCGGACACGGTGGACGCCCAGCCGCCACCAGCGCCTGCGCCCGCTTGGCGAACGAACGTGCCTCGGCCCCGGTGAGCTTGACCATGAACACGTCGCGGGCGGACTCGTCCGGATTCTCCGGAGGTTCCTCCTCGTCGTCCTCGGAGCCCTCGCCGACGGCATACGCGGTGATGACCACCCGCTCGCTCTCGCCCTCCCACGCCAGCGTGAGAGTGCCCACCCGGAACTCTTCGACGATCGGCTGCTCCAGCGGCTCCAAGTCCTCGTCGTCGACCGACGCCGTGACCGGCACCGACGCCTGCCCATCGGTGCGGCGCAAGATCTCGTCCAGCATCGCGTCCACCCGCTCGGCCAGGATCGAAACCTGTTCCTTCTCCAACACCACACTCGTGAGCTGACGTTCGTCCCGCGCTTGCAGGAAAAACGTGCGATCGCCCGGTTGGCCGACAGTGCCGGCGACGAACCGGTCCGGGGCGTCGAAACGGAACACCTGAGCAGCCACGTCACACACCTTAACCCGCGCCGCCACCAACGATTCCATCACTCGACGGCGCACGCCGAGAACGCCGGGGCCACAACCCCCGCAGATCGTCACCGGTGTCGTTGAGCCTGAGCAGAAACGGGCGTCGTTCGGTATACGACACGGCGGTGATCGACGCCGGATTGATCACTAGGCGTTGGAACTGATCCAGGTGTAGGCCCAACGCATCGGCGACGATCGACTTGATGACGTCACCATGGGAAACCGCCACCCACACCGCGTTCGGTCCAGCGCCGGTGGCCACCTGTGCGTCATGATCCCGGATCGCCTCGACCGCACGCCCCTGCATCGACCGCATCGACTCACCACCCGGGAAGGTAGCCCCCGACGGATGCTCCTGCACCACCTTCCACAAGGCCATCCGGCGCAGCTCACCCAGGCGCCGACCGGTCCACGCGCCGTAGTCGCACTCCAGTAGGCGCTCGTCGGTGTGGACGTCGTCGGCGATGGCCTTCGCGGTGCCGACGCAGCGCTCAAGCGGGCTGCTCACCACTCGAGCCGGCGTGAGGCCCGCGAACCGCTCACCGAGCCGGCGCACCTGGGCCTCGCCCGTCTCGTCCAACTCCACCCCCGGCGCGCGGCCGGCGAGCGTGGCCGAGGCGTTCGCGGCAGTACGGCCGTGACGGATCAACAACACAACAGGCACGCCCTGAGCCTAGACCGTGCCCCACCCTCCCGCGTTGTGCACCTGATCTCCGTTTTGACGCCTGATCGTTTCTATGGCGACGATCAGATGCGTCGGTGGTGACGACAGCCAGTGCCGACGGGCGGTAGCGGCGTCTGATCGTCTCCACGATGTGGGACGCTGGGCGATCAGATGCGCCAACCGTCGTATGGCGTCCGGTAGCACATCTGATCCTTTCGAGGCGGCACCGTGCTACGCGGATGCGGCGTTCGCCCACGGGGCGGATGTGGCGGTGGCGTGCGAGGCGGATGCGGCGGTGGCGTGCGGAGCGCCGGTGCCGCCGACTTCCCCAGGGGATTTGTCCGGGGCTCACCGGGGTAGCCCGGTGTGCCAGGACCTGGGTTGGTGCGTTGACCGCCTCCACAACTGCGACATTTCACCCACACCAACAAGCGGTCAGCGCATCAAGCGTCATCCGACGGCACTACCCTCGTCCGTTGACGGGCACCCGCGCGCCCAGCACGTCCACCTTGCGCCCATCGCAACACGATCAGATGCACTACCCGGCGCCAGGCGACGGTTCATGCACCTGATCGCCGAGGGTCCCCTTCCGGCGCCGACACTCGGCGCCGCCAACTGAACGTCGAATGATCAAATGTGCGAATACGTCAATGTTTACTGTCGTGCGCTGGCGCATATCTGATCATTTCGATGTTGGCGCCTTAACGATCAGATGCGGTGTTGGCGCGGCCGCGCCCAGTTGTGGCGCCTGATCGTTCCAACCCCGCATGGGTCGGCTGCGATCAGATGCAGCTCACGGTGCCGTGGCCCGCGCGGTAGGCCTCACCGCCGCATCTGATCGTCGCCATAAAGATGATCAGATGACAAAACGGAGATCAGGTGCACAACCGGGGTTGGGTGGCGGAAATGAACAAAGGGGTGCACGTTTTGTACTATTACGTCGGCTTGTGTCGGAGGAATCCGTGAGGTCCCGCTCGCGAATTCCGCCGGAATGAGCTATGCAAGATAAGGACAACTTAACGTCCGCCACCGGCGCCGGCGGCCCACAAGGCTTGAGGCACGGGGATGGAAGGAGTAGTACCACGCTGATGCGGCGCCCTCGACGTGACGTCTTCGCGGCCGTGACCGCCTGTGCCGGTCTCACCCTCGCTGCCCTTGGCCTGCCTGCCTACGCCGGGCCCGAAACACCCGGGCCACTCGCCACTGCCACGGCGACAGCAACGGATGAACCGACGGCCGAGCCTACCGACGAGCCCACCAACGAGCCCACTGACCCGCCGGACGACGACCCGGAGGACTCGGACGATCCGGCGGACTCCGACGATCCGGCGGACTCCGACGACGAAGACAACGGCGACGAGAACAACGGCGACGAAGAGGACGAATTCGCAGGTGAGCCCACGGCGCCGCCCACCGACACCCCGCACGACCCCACGGATCGGGACCGTCAGGACCCGGCCGAGGTGTACGAGGCCGCACTGCGTGATGCTCAGACGGTCGCCGTCGCCGAGGCCCATCAGCTGCTCCAGCAGGCACTGGCCGGCATCGACGAGGCTGAACTCGACCTCGCCGCGGCCCAAGCCGACGTCGAGTCCGCCCAGGAGGCCGAAGAGGCCGCGCAGCGTGACGCGAAGGTTGCCGCCGAGGTTGTCGAGCGCACCCAACGCGAGATCGACGCCATTCAGGACAGCACCACCGGAGCTAGGGCCGCGCTGGGCACCGTGATCCAGGAGGCTTACCAGAACAACGGCCTGTCCACGGTGGGTGTGTTGCTCGGCGCCGACACCCCGGAAGAGCTGAGCGACCGTTACCTCGGGATGCGCACCCTCCTCCGGGCCAGCGACTCCGCCCTCGGCCAGTTGGCCACTGACGAGGCCAATCTCCGCAACGCTCTGGCCACCCTGCAGGGCCAACGTCGAGAGAAGGAGCGGCTGGCCGAGGAGGCCGCCCGCACCCTGAACGAGCTGGAGGAGGCCGAAGCCGTCGCCGTGGCAGCCCAAGCCGCGCAGGAGGAGAGGCTCGAGGAATACGAGCATGCCCTCGCACTGGCGGAGGAGGCCGCTCTCGAGGACTACCAGCTCTACATGGAGCAGCTCGACGAGGCCACCGCCGTCGGCGACTACCTCGACGGGCTCAGTGACGACGATTTCGGCCCCGGGCACGGCAGCGGCACCTTCGTCCGGCCTGCCACCGGCCGAGTGACCTCACAGTACGGGCAGCGGCTGCACCCCATCCTCGGCTACGTCAAGATGCACACCGGCATCGACTTCGGCCGGGGCAACGGAAACATCTATGCCGCCGACGCCGGCACCGTCGTAGAGGCAACGTTCAACCGCGCGTACGGCAATATGGTGATCGTTGATCATGGCGTGTTCGACGGTCGACGGGTCAGCACTCTCTACGCCCACCAGTCGGGCCTGAGCGTGCGGGTGGGCCAGCAGGTCGACAAGGGCCAGGTGATCGGCCGGATCGGCTCCACGGGTTACTCCACTGGGCCGCACCTGCACTTCGAGGTGCGGCTGGACGGCCAGCACACCGACCCCGGCCCGTGGCTTCAGGGCGCGCCCAACCCGTCGTAAGGCCGCTCCGTCCCTGAAACGCGGCCCCTCCCCTGGGGCCCGCCCGCTCCCGTTCGAATGCTCTAAGCGAAGGGGCTCAACGTGCCGGTGCCGAGCAGAATCAGGGTGAGCGCGCCCAAGACGATCCGGTAGGCGACGAACGGCGCGAATGACCGCCGCTCGAGCCACCGGAAGAGCCAGGCGATGACGGCGTATCCGACGACGAACGCGATGGCGGTGGCCAGCAAGGTCGGGCCGATGCCGAACACTGAACCCTCGGCGATCGCCGACGGCCACTCGTAGATCCCGGCGCCGAGCACCGCGGGAATGGCCAGCAGGAACGCGAACCGGGCCGCGGTGGCGCGGTCGAGACCCAGCAGCAGCCCCATACTGATGGACGCACCCGACCTGGACACACCTGGGATCAGGGCCAGGGCCTGGGCCGCACCGACCAGGCACGCGTCGCGCAGCCCGATTCCACGGACGTCTCGTTCGCGCCGGCCCAGCCGGTCGGCTACGCCCAGGATCACCCCGAAGACGACGAGGGTGGTGCCGACGATCCACAACGACCGGAAGTCGTGTTCGATGACGTTCTTGAACGTGATCCCGGCCACCACGATCGGGATCGTGCCGATGATGACGTACCAGCCGAGCCGGACGTCGGCTGGGTCGTAAGGGAGTTGCCGGGGCAACGTTCCGGGTCCGTCGGAGCCGTTACGCATCCCCGCGGTGCCGGCGCGCGAGCGCACCCATGCACTGATGATGCGCGCGATGTCTTTGATGAAGTAGAGGATCACCGCTGTTTCGGTGCCGATCTGGGTGACCGCGGTGAACGCCGCACCCGGGTCCGGCCAGCCGAACAGTTGCGGATAGATGCGCAGGTGTGCGCTCGACGAGATCGGCAGGAATTCGGTTAACCCTTGCAGGACGCCGAGTACAGCTGCCTGGAACCACTCCACCCCGTTGCCTCAACCTTCCGTACGGCCGGCCGTTCCGGGCTCGGAAGGGTCGGCGATTCAACCAGCCAGTCCCGCCGCGTCGACGGCGTGGACCACCGATCGCAGGATATGCCTGCGATCGTCGAGCGTGCCGGTCAGGGCCAGCACCGACACGGTGGTGACCCCGCCGGCGGCGTAGGCGTGCAAGCGTTCGGCGATGCGTTCTACCGGTCCGATGAGCGACGTGCGGTCGATGAACTCCATCGGTACGGCTGCCGCGGCGGCCCGGTACTGGCGGTCCAGGAACAGGGCCTGGACCTCGGCGGCGGCCGCCTCGAAGCCCATACGTACGGCTAGCTGGTTGTAGAAATTCGTGGTCCGGCTGCCCATCCCCCCGAGGTACAACGCGGCGTAGGAGCGGATCGGGTCCGCGCAGGCCGCGACGTCGGCGCCCACGACCACCGGCACGGTGGGCATGACGTCGAACCCGTCGAGGGTGGCTTCGGCGCGGCGGCGGCCGGTGGTGAGGTGTCCGAGCGCGACGGGGTCTTCGGGGTCGTGGAACACACCCAGCCAGCCGTCGGCGATCTCACCGGTCAGCTGGAGGTTCTTCGGACCGATCGACGCCAGGTACACCGGGATGTGTTCGCGGTGCGGCCGCACGGTGAGCTGGAGGGCCTTGCCCGGCCCGTCGGGCAACGGCAACTGCCAGTGCCGGCCGTTGTACGTCAGTTTCTGCCGCGCCAGTGCCGCGCGGACGACGTCGACGTACTCGCGGGTGCGGCCGAGCGGGTCGGCGAACCGTACACCGTGCCACCCTTCGGACACCTGCGGCCCGGACACGCCGAGGCCGAGCCGGAACCGTCCCTGCGACAACGTGTCCAGCGTCGCGGCGGTCATGGCGGTCGCGGCCGGTGTCCGGGCGGGGATCTGCATCACGGCGCTGCCGACGTCGATGCTGGTGGTCTGGGCCGCGATCCAGGTGAGCACCGTGGGCGCGTCGGAGCCGTACGCCTCGGCGGCCCACACTGAGGAATATCCGAGCTGCTCGGCCTCCCGTGCCAGCTCGACGTGGTCGCGAGTGTCGTCGCTCCCCCAGTACCCGAGGTTCAATGCCAGCCGCATCCGCCGACTCTATCGGTCCTCCGCGGTCTTGGCTGGTCCGTACCCGTCACCCGCCGAGTGGTACGGTCCAGGGCGCGTCGGCCCCGCCTGATCGTTGACCACCGGTAATGTCGCTGATGTGGAACAACGACGACTCGGACGAAGCGGGCTCCTCGTCTCCCGCATGGCCCTCGGCACGCTCAGTTGGGGCCGCGACACCGACGAACACGAGGCCCGCGTCCAGCTAGAGGAATTCGTCGAGCACGGCGGCACCCTCGTCGACACCGCCGCATCGTACGGCGAGGGCGCCAGCGAACGTGTCCTCGGGGCATTGATCGGCACCACCATTCCGCGAACCGAGCTCGTCATCGCCACCAAAGCCGGCCGGCGCGGACCGTTCGGCCAGGACGTCACGGACGTATCCCGTAAGGCCCTGCTGGACCAGCTCGACGAGTCGCTCGACCGGCTCGACGTCGACTACGTCGATCTCTGGCAGGTGCACACGTGGGACGACGGCACCCCACTCGACGAGACCCTCGGTGCACTCGACTACGCCGTGGCGTCCGGACGCGCGCGCTACGCAGGGGTCTCCAACTACGCCGGGTGGCAGACCGCCTGGGCCGCGGTGCACCAGACCCGGGCGGGTGAACACACCCGGCTGGTGTCTACTCAGATGGAGTACTCCCTGGTGCAGCGGGACATCGAGGACGAAGTGGTGCCGGCGGCGCGGCAGTTCGGCTTGGGTATCCTTCCGTGGTCGCCGCTCGGCCGGGGTGTGCTCACCGGCAAGTACCGCGGCGGCACCCCGGCCGACTCTCGGGCTGCCACCCCCCATTTGGCCGGATTCGTCGATCGTTATCTCGACGTCCGTTCCCGCCAGATCGTCGAGGCTGTGTGTACCGCCGCCGACGGCCTCGGCGTGCAGCCGCTGCAGGTGGCGCTGGCGTGGGTGCGCGACCGCCCGGGGGTGGCCGCGCCTATCCTCGGCGCCCGCACCGCCCGGCAGCTGACCACTCAGCTCGCGGCGGAAGACCTGGAGCTGCCGGACGAGATCCGCGCCGCCCTCGACGACGTCTCCGCACCCGACGCTCCGCCCCCCAGCTGACCGACGCCGGGGCGTCCGGTCAGCTGGTCAGCTGGTGCGGACGACGCCCGTCAGGTGCTCCGGACGACCCCGTCAGCGCCTACCTCGACCACGATCTCGTCGCCGTACTCCCGGCGTTCGGTACGCACCAGTTCGTAGTCCGCGTCGAAGATCGGGAACACGTACACCGGGGTGAACGTCACGCGGGCGCCGTCGCGCAGCCGCTGCACGTTGACCTCGAGGTGCCCGTAGTGTTTGCCGCCGTCGACGAGGGTCAGGGTGCCGTCGACGTACTCCCACCGCTCCGGGGCGTCCTGATCGGCCGTCCACTGCCGGTATGGGTTGTACCTCAACAGGGGGTCGGTCAGCGACGGTCCGGCTCGCCGTTCCCCCCGTAGGCCGTCGCCGGCCACTCCGACGTCGTAGTAGTGCACCCCGGAGCCGGCTCCGTCGTCGACGAAACTCCGCTCGAACATTTCGCTGTGCCCGGATAGCACCGCCACCACCCCGTACTCGGCGAACATGTCGTGGTACTGGCGCATCGGAGTGCCACCTTGACCGCTGGTGAGTTCGTGATACATCGGCAGCCCGTGCTCTCCGCTGCTGAACGGCGCATGGTGGAACTGCACGAAGACGATCTGCCCTTCGTCGCGGGCGGCGGCGAGCTGTTCCTCGGCCCAGTTCCACTGCACGCTGCCGGGGTTGAGGTCGGCGAGGTCGGTCCCGCCGGCGGCCTCGTACTCCGCACGGGTGTAGTTGTTCTGGGTGTCGGTTCCCGGGCCGCGGTACTCCTGGCCGGTGGCCTTCTCCCCCGCCGGGTAGTTGCTCGGATGATCGTCCGGTTCACCGTTGGAGCTGTCCAGGGTGATGACGGTGACCGGGCCGTAGTCGACGCGATAGTAGTTGTCCCGGTGTGCCTCGGTGCCGTTGTCCGGCGAGTCGAAGTAGGCGTGGTACTTGGCGCGGGAGCGCACCACCGGGCTGCGATCGGCCGCGGTCCCGTACCCGCCGTTGAGCGCGCCGAAGTTCTCCCAGTTGCCGATGGCCGGGAGGATCGGCCGATAGGACAGGCCGCTGGCGTGCTCGCCGGCGTTGTGCCGGAAGAACTCGTCCCAGCCCGGCTGATACCCACCGCCTTGCACCAGGTCGCCGGGCATGACGACGAAGTCCGGCCGGCGCTCGTCGATGACGCGCAGGTTCTCCCGGTATCCCGCGTCTTCGGTCAGCATGTACCGCAGAGTGCGCACCTGCGACAGGATGGTGGTGCCGAACGTCTGGTCCCAGGTGCCGCCGGCGTCGGCACTGGGCCGCGGCTGCCCGTCGTCGGCAAGAGAGCCGGGCGCCCACTCTCGGCGCTGGACGCGACCCAGAGGTTCGGTCTCGGAGTCGGCGAGCGCCACGAACCGGATCCGGCTCCACCGGTCGGGCGACGGCGCTGTGGTGAAGTGGGCATGGAAACGGTCCGCACCGGAGCGGACCGTGTACACGTAGTGTCGGCCGGGTTGCAGCCCGGTGACGTCGACGGAGTGTTTGTAATTGCCGCCTTGATGCAGCCACGAACCGGGCTCCAGGCCCTCGATGTGCTGCTCCAGCTCGGCCGGCGTGTAGTCGAGGGCCGGCAGATGTTCGGGCTCGGTGACGTAGCGGGCCGCACCCCGTAGGCCGGGGCCACGCACGACGAGGTCACCGGGTTCGCCGGTACTGGTGAACCAGGTGATGGTCATGCTGGTGGTGGACGGGTTCTGGAGGTACGGGTTGACGCGGAACTCGGTATCCGCGGCTGGTCGCGCCTGGGCCGGCACCGTGGTGGCCAGCACGGCCAGGACGGCGCCGGCGGCGAGCAGCCGCCATTTGCGGGATCTGGGCATGGACTCGGGTACTCCCCAACACTCGGCGGCACGACGTCGCGCCGTGCCTGCGGTGGCCGGCTGTGGCCACGGTCGCAGGGTTGTCCCAGCGGCGGGGCAACGGTCGACGACGTACCGGTGAATGCCAGACGTTCTACCGGCGACATGGCGTGCCGTCAATGCTGTTCATGACCAGTGGTCACGTCAGCCCTGGGCATCGTCCTCGTCCGGCCCGATGACCTCGTCGAGCCGGTAGATGAGCATCTCGTCGTCTACCACCGCGAACGGCTCGTCGACCAGGGTGTCGCCGTCGCCGTCGGTCAGCTCCTGAACCCACACCGTACCTCCGCGAGGTAGCAGCCCGGACGGTTCGGCGCGCTGGTCCAGGCCGTCCACTCCGAAGGCATGCAGCAGCTGGTACAACGCCCGCCCAGCGTGGTTGACGTCGGCATCGGCGGCCTGCCGAGGATGGGCCGGGTACAGCTCGCCGTAGGCCTCGCGACCGGCCCGGAGAAGTTCGTCGCCGTCGACGATGTCATAGTCCCGACGGACGAACACCCCCACCGACGCGGGCTCGGCGTCGGGGTCTTCGTATTCGATGTCGACGTGTGGACCCTCGGGGAACTCCCACGGGGTGACCTCCTCACGCAGCTCGAACAGGAGGTCGTCATAACGTTCGGCGGCATGCCGGAGTGCGGTGTACGCGGCCTGGACGGCCATGTCACCTTCACCGGAACGGGCGACGCAGGCCTCGAGGTGGTTCTCGAGAGCGTCGGTGAGATCGTCGAGCGCGGTCTGGAGGCGGGCGCGATCGTCCGGAGCTGTGGTCACAATGTCCGACCGTACCTGTTCCGACACGTCCGCCGCTCATAAATACCCGGCACCACACCCCGTGGTCACCATGGCAAGATAGTTCAATGGAACACGTGGTGGCGTCGAGCATCCGCTCCGCTGCCGCCCGTGCCACCGAGTACGAGTTCCGCCACCTGTTGTTGTCCCGCGACACCTCCCGCAGCGCGGCCCGCAAGCTGCTGACCGAACATGCCGAGTACGGCCGGTGGGAGTTGGCCAGATTGCGTCGGTTTCCGGACGGCACCCGACGGGTGACGCTGCGGCGCAAGATCCTCCGGGTGCGCCGGTCGTTGTCACCCGTCGACACCTAGCGTTGTTGTCCCGGTGCAGTCGAGCCCGTCAGGCGAGGTCGAGGAAGCGATCCAGCACCCGCGCACCGAAGCGCAGGCTCTCGGTGGGCACTCGCTCGTCGACGCCGTGGAACATGCCGGCGAAGTCGAGGTCCGGTGGCAGCCGCAGCGGCGCGAACCCGAAGCATCGCGCGCCCAGCGTGCTGAACGCCTTGGCGTCGGTGCCGCCGGACAACGTGTACGGCACGGTGCGCGCCGCGGGGTCGTGTTCCAGCAGCGCCGCCGTCATCGCGTCTACCAGTGACCCGTCGAACTCCGTCTGCACGGCGATGTCGTGCACCATGTAGTCGCGGCGCACCTTGGGTCCGAGCACCTCGTCGAGGGTGGACTCGAACTCGTCCTCATAGCCCGGCAGGAAACGTCCGTCCACGTACGCTTCGGCCCGGCCCGGGATCACGTTGTGTTTGTACCCGGCCTTGAGCATGGTGGGGTTGGTGGTGTTGCGGACCGTCGCGCCGACGATCCGGCCGATGTTGCCTAACGTCTCCAACAGCTGTTGCGGATCCGCCGGATCCAGCTCGACGCCGAAGGCTTCGCTCGCCGCATCGAGGAACGCCTGCGTAGCCGGGGTGATCCGCACCGGCCATTCGTGCCGGCCCAGCCGGGCGACCGCCTCGGCCAGCTCGGTCACGGCGTTGTCGTCGCTGAGCATCGACCCGTGCCCGGCCCGGCCGTCGACTGTCAACCGCATCCAGGCGATCCCCTTCTGCGCCGTCTCGATCAAGTAGAGCCGGAGGTCGTCGCGGACGGTCAGGCTGAAGCCGCCGACCTCGCCGATCGCCTCGGTGACGCCGTCGAACAGCTCCCTGTGGTGCTGCACGGCCCAGTGCGCTCCTAGGGCTCCCCCGGCCTCCTCGTCAGCCAGGAACGCCAGCACTACCGGGCGAGCCGGGCGACGTCCGGTGCGCAGCCGGTCACGGACCACCGACAGGATCATCGCGTCCATGTCCTTCATGTCCACCGCGCCACGGCCCCAGACGCAGCCGTCGGCGATTTCACCGGAGAACGGGTGGTGGGTCCAGTCCGGCGCATGGGCCGGGACGACGTCGAGGTGTCCGTGGATGAGCAATGCGTCGGTGCGGGCCGGGTCGGCGCCGTCGATGCGGGCGACCACACTGGTGCGGCCGGGTTCGGAGTCGAAGACCGTGGTGGCCAACCCGGCGTCGTCGAGTTGAGCCGCCACGTATTCCGCGGCTTTACGTTCACCCGGCCCCGTACTGTCACCGAAGTTCGACGTATCGATGCGGATCAGGTCGCGGCAGAGGTCGACGACCTCGGCGTCGGGTGCGGGCGAAACGGTCATGCCCTCAGCCTAATGGGCGTCGTCCTCCGGCCCGGAGGCCCGTCCTCGGTCCTTCTTCCAGGCCCAATACAGCAGGAACGCCACGATCACCACGGTGCCGCCGAAGAATACGATCGTCCAGATCCAGGTTTCCGTGTCCATATGTCACCTCCACCCCGTCGTCACGGCTCAGCTTCCCGCTGAACCGTTCGGGCCGGGATCGTCGCTGGTAGCCACGGTGGTCATCGGGCCGGGCCGGATCCGCCGCGCCAGCACGTTGTTGAGCAGCAGCAGAATCGCCGCCACCGCCGCCCACTGCACCACCATCGTGGCCAGGCTGAACGTGTCCAGCGGGTTCCACCAGTCTTTGCCCGGGCTGTCGACCGACTGATAGATGAACCAGCCGAACAGCACCGCGAACATCACCGGGAACAGCCGGATCAGCACCGTCCACCAGGCCCGCACCCCGAAGTCGCTGTCCACATCCATGTCGCGGCGGGCCTGCTCGAGGCCGTACTTCATCATCGCGATGGCCGCGAACAGCCCGCTGATCAGCAGCGCGATACCCCACACGTTGTCCTGGTTGCTGAGGTAGTCGAGGTTGAGCGCCGCCGGTAGCCCGACCAGGAAGGTGACGACGACGATCCCGGGCACCGCGACCCGGCGCCGCACACCGAGATCGACGACGTTGCGGGTGGCCAACTCGACCATGGCGATCAGGCTGGAGATCCCGGCCAGGGCAAGAACCAGGAAGAACAGCGGTGCGAACACCCACGTGCCGCCAGGCATCTCACCGAAGAGTGCGGCCAGGTAGACGAAGGTGAGGCCTTCGTTGCCGGCGCCCGTCGCCTGCTCACCCAAGGCCGTGCCGCCCAACGCGAAGACGGTGCAGATCACCGCGATGCCCGCCAGCAGAGACGCCAGGTGGTTGCCGGCCACGATGGTGGTGGCGTTGAGCGCGAAGTCTTCCCGGCGGCGCATGTACACGCAGTAGGTGAGGTACAGGCCCCAGCCGGCCCCGGTGGAGAACGCCATCTGCGCGAACGCCTGCAACCACAGCTCCGCGTCCCGGAGCTGACCCCACTCCGGCACGAACAGATATCGCAGCCCCTCGGCCGACCCGGACAACATCATGGCGCGTACCGCAAGGATGGCCAGCAGGACGAACAGCGCCGGAACGACGATCTTCAGCACAGCTTCCAGGCCGCCCTTGAGCCCCCGGATCACCACCAGCCCCACCAGCACGATGGCGATGGCGTGGAAGGTGATGGTCTGGGCCGGACTGTCGACGAAACCCTCCCAGATGGTGCGGGTCTCGTCGACGGTGATGCCGGACTCGAACTTGCCGGTGATGCCGTACACGAAGTAGCGGATGGCCCAGCCACACACGACCGAGTAGTAGAACATGATCGCGATGGTCGCGAACCCCATGAATCCACCCATCCAGGTGAATCTGCGGCCCATGACGTCGCGGAAGGCGCCCACCGTGCCGAGGCGGCTCTTGGAGCCCATGTACGACTCCGCCATCAGCAACGGGATGGCCCACACGAGGTTGGCGACCACCACGGCGAGCAGGAATGCACCACCGCCCCAGTCGTGGACGTCGCGCGGGAATCGCCAGATGTTGCCCGTGCCGACGGCCATGCCGATGGCGGCGGCCACGAAGGCGAACCGGCTGGTGAACATCTCCCGAGCCGGGCTGCGGGTGTCTTCGGATGCCATAGCGAACCTCGCTTCGTCGCGCTGTCCGGTGACCAAGATCATGCACCCGAAACCCACCGTTGGCAATCACCTTGTCCCCATGATCATGAACACTTTGCCGTGCGATCGCACGGCAAAGTGTTCATGATCATGGGGACAAGGGCTAGTCTGAGCGGCGTGAGCGATGGGCCGATCTTGCACACCGCGTCGTTCGCCGATCTGGACACCCACACGCTCTACGCGCTCTTGCGGTTGCGGGTGGACGTGTTCGTCGTCGAGCAGCAGTGTGTGTACCCGGAGCTGGACGGCCGCGACCTGGAACCCGATACCCTGCACATCTGGTACGAGCAGGCCGGCGCTCCCGTGGCATACCTGCGGGTGCTCGCCGAACCCGGCGGTGTCGCCCGGATCGGCCGGGTAGCGGTGGCCACCGAAGCCCGAGGTGCCGGTCTGGCGCGACGGTTGATGCGGGTCGCCCTCGACCGGATCGGGGACCGGCCGTGTGAACTACACGCCCAGGCCTACCTGGCTGACTTCTACCAACAGCTCGGCTTCAGCCCGACCGGGCCGGAGTTCCTCGACGACGGCATCCCGCACGTGCCTATGGTGCGGCCCGCGCCGTAGCCTCGCCCGTGGATCGGTTGCTCGGCCGAACCCCGTCGGGCTCAACCCGCCGTCACGGCAGCGAAGTGATCAGCTCTTCGACCGGGACCCGCCGCCCGGTGTAGAAAGGCACCTCCTCGCGGACGTGCCGGCGGGCCGTCGACCCCCTCAAGTGACGCATGAGGTCGACGATCCGGTGCAGCTCGTCCGCCTCGAAGGCGAGGATCCACTCGTAGTCGCCGAGCGCGAACGACGGCACCGTGTTGGCCCGCACATCCGGGTAGCCGCGGGCCATCTGACCGTGTTCGGCGAGCATCGCCCGTCGTTCCTCGTCCGGCAGCAGATACCACTCGTATGAACGGACGAACGGATACACACACACGTAAGCACGTGCGTCCTCGCCGGCCAGGAACGCCGGGATGTGGCTCTTGTTGAACTCCGCGGGCCGGTGCAGGGCTGCCTGCGACCACACCGGCTCCAGGTAGCCGCCGAACGCCGTGCCACGCAGCCGCCGGTAGGCCGCCTGGAGGTCCTCGATGGCCGGAGCATGCCACCAGACCATGATGTCGGCGTCAGCGCGCAACCCGCCGACGTCATAGGTGCCGCGGACCACGACGTCCTTCCCCGCCAGCTCGTCGATCAGCCCGGTGACCCCGGCCACCAGCGGCCCCCGATCGGTGTCGGCCAGCGCCGCCCGAACCCGGAACACCGACCACATGGTGTAACGGATGACCTGGTTGAGTTCACGCGCTTTGGGCCGTGGCGGCTGCTCGCTCATGCCTCGATCCTGACATAGCCGGACCGTAGGTCCGCAGCCACCCTCTCAGCTGCCTCCTCCGCCGTCGCGACACACGCGGCAACGCCTACACCTGCGTAGACGGCGCCGCAGACGGCCAGCCCGGGGACCTGCTTCACCGCATCCAGCACCCGCGCCACCCGGTCGAGGTGACCAACCGCATATTGCGGCAGCGCGCCGCCCCAGCGGGTGACCCGGGTGTCGACGGGTGCTCCGTTGACGCCGACGGCGGCCCGTAACTCGTGCCGGACCACCTCGACGAGGTCGGCGTCGTCGCGCTGGAGGACCTGCGATTCTCCCTGGCGCCCCAACGACGCGCGTACCAGCACCAGGTCTGCCGCCTCGGCAGCCAGCCACGGCCATTTCACCGACGAGAACGTGACCGCCTTGATCCGATGGCCATCAACCGGTGGCACCAGGAATCCCGACGACGCTGGTGGTCGAGGAAAGGCCGACGCCGGCAACGCCATGGTCACGATGGCCATGCTGGCGGTCTCCACCGCACCGAGGTCGGCAGCCGCACCGGCCGCCACCTCCTTCAACAGCCGCGCGGCGGGTGCGGTCGGTACCGCCAGCACCACTGCGTCGGCCGAGATCATCTCGGGTGCGGGCACCGGGCCGGTGTCGAGCTCCCAGCCGCTGGCCACCCGCCGCAACCCACGCACGGTGACGCCGGTGCGCACCGTCGCCCCGGCTGCCCGGGCCACAGCGGCCGGGAGCCGGCCGACGCCGCCGCGGAGTCCGGCGAACACTGCCCCGGCCGCGGCGGCTGGCACCGGAGTGGCCGGGGCCGGAGCGCCACCAGCCGGCGCCGGCCCACCGGTGGCTGGCGTCGCCTCGCGGACGTCGCGGACCGCGGCGGCCAGGCTGGTGTGCCGACGCGCCGCGGCACCCAGCGCCGGAATGGTGGCGTCCAACGACAGTTGATCGGCTCGGCCAGCGTAAACACCACCGAGCAGAGGTTCCACCAGCCGGTCGGCTACCGCGCGGCCCATCCGTGCGCCGACCAGCCGGCCAATGGCGACGTCGGCGTCGAGCGGCAGCCGAATGGCATCGGTGCCGCCCGCGAACGCCTCCGATGCAGGCACGCCATCCCGGCGGACGGCCGCGGCGATCTCGTCCGCGGTGAGCAGCGCGCTCAACGTGGCTGGGTCAGCCGGCACACCCATCACGGTGCCCGCCGGCAGTGCGTGTAATGCACCCCGGCTCCACAACCCGGCACCCACCGCGGCCGGGTACACGATGTCGGCGTCCAGGCCGGCGGCGCGCGCCAGCTCCACCGCTTCCGGCCGGCGGGCCAGCAAAGACTCGGCTCCCTCGTCGACGGGTACGCCGGCCACCTCGGACACCCGCAGGTGACCGCCGATCACGTCCCGCTGCTCCAGGACGGTGATCTCGGCGTGTTCACCCAGCTCACGACGGAGGAACCAGGCCGCGGCCAGGCCGCTGATCCCGCCGCCGACGACGGCGACCCGCACCGGCCCGCGCGCGGGTGCACTTCCGCTTGCCATCGGTCTATTTCACCTCCGTATGTCCGCCCACTCCGGATGTCCGCCCTCGGCGCTCACGCGCCGTCCAGCTACCCCGGGCACCTGCCGTAGCCGGATCGTGACCTGCCATTCCGAAACCAGACCGGCTGACTCGCCGTCCGATCGAACGACCGCGCACCGGGCCCGGCGGCGTACGTCACACCGTGATCTCACCGCTGGAGGAGAACGATGAAACGACGAACGGTAGTAGCTTACGTCGCCGCCGGAGCCGCCCTTGCGCTGGTCGGCTGCTCCGGGGGCAACGACGATCGCGACGCCGGCGCGGGTGCGACGTCGCAGGCCGCCAACGGATCGGAGGACGTTGCTTCCGACGCCGCAGCGATGGACGACGACGCCGACGATACAGACGGCGACACCGAGGCTGCCGAGGACGACACCGACGCGGCGCGGCGGGGTGCCGCCGCCGGCTCCTCGGGCGGCGTGATCACCCGGACCACCACCGATGCGGTCGGCCGCGACATCATCTACCAGGTGGAGCTGGAGATCGTCACCGACGACATTCCCGACGCCACCTGGCGGGCCGGGACCATCGCGAGTCAAGCCGGTGGGTTCGTCGCCAACGAGACGACCTCCGACGACGCCGCCACGATCACCCTGCGCATCCCGGCCGAGGCCCATGCCGACGCCATCGGTGAGCTGAGCGCGCTCGGCACCGTCACCGATCGCAGCCGATCCACCCAGGACGCGACGCAGGACATGGTGGACACGAAGTCCCGGATCTCCTCGCAACGGCAGAGCATCGCCCGCATCCGGGAGCTCCTGGATGACGCCTCCGACCTCAGCGACGTCATCGCGCTCGAAGCCGAGCTGGCCAGCCGGGAGTCCGACCTGGACGCACTGCTCAGCCGCCAGGAGCGGCTGGCGGACCTGACCTCGTTGGCCACCGTCACGGTGCACTTCTCCCTGCCGGACGAGGAAGTGATCGACGACGAGCCCGACGACGAGGACGATGCCGGTTTCCTCGCCGGCCTGGCCAACGGCTGGGGTGCGTTCACCGACGTGTTCGGCGCGGCGTCGACCGGCCTCGGGGCGGCGTTGCCGTTCTTGCTGTTCGGTGCGGCGTTGGGTGCCCCGGTGGTTGTCTGGCTCCGGCGCCGGCAGGTACCGACACATTGAGAGGCGACTAGCCCTGAATGTGCTCGACCACCCGGGCGAGAACGTCGGGGTTGGTGGTGGGAAGCACCCCGTGGCCGAGGTTGAACACGTGTCCCGGTGCGGCCCGTCCTTCCGCGACGATCCGGTCGACCTCGGCCTCGACCACCGACCAATCGGCCAGCAGCAGGGCGGGGTCGAGGTTGCCCTGCACCGCTCGGCCCGGCACCCGGCGGGCGGCTTCGTCGAGTGGGAGGCGCCAGTCGACGCCGACGACGTCCGCACCGGCTTCGGCCAGCAGTGGCAGGAACTCCGACGTTCCGACGCCGAAGTGGATCTTTGGCACCGTGGTGACACCGGCGAGGGTGGCCGCGCTATGTGGGAGGACGAACCGCTGATATTCCGCCTTGGACAACGCACCGGCCCAGGAGTCGAACAACTGCACGGCGCTAGCCCCGGCGGCCACTTGCACCTGGAGGAACGTGCCGGAGATCTGCGCCACCCGGGCCAGGAGGTCGTGCCACAAATCGGGGTCGCTGTGCATCAGGGCCTTGGTGCGTTCGTGGTGCCGGGATGGCCCGCCCTCGACCAGGTACGAGGCTACGGTGAATGGGGCTCCGGCGAACCCGATCAGCGGTGTGTCGCCGAGTTCGCGGGTGAGGGTCTGGACCGATTCGGTGATGAAGCCGACGTCGTCCGGTTCCAGCGGCCGGATCCGTTCGAGGTCGGCCCGGGTTCGTACCGGTTCGGCGACGACGGGTCCGACGCCGGGCTGGATCTCCACGTCGACACCGGTGGCTTTGATCGGTACCACGATGTCGGAGAAGAAGATCGCGGCGTCGACGCCGTAGCGCCGGACGGGCTGGAGAGTGATCTCGACGACCATGTCGGGGCGGCGGCACGACTCCAGCATCGGCACGCCCTCGCGTAGTTTGCGGTACTCGGGCAGGGACCGGCCGGCCTGCCGCATGAACCACACGGGTGGACGCTCGGTCGGTTCGCCACGGCACGCACGGACCAGGAGGCTGCTGTTCACGCATCAATCGTGTCATGTTGGGCGTGGCTGACTGACAGCGGCCGTAATCCGGCCTAACCTGCGTTGTGTGGCCAGGAGCAGCGAACATCTCCAGCCGGAGGCACCGGCCGCCTTCGTGCGGGCGGTAGAGACGCTGCGCGCCGCGCAGTACCGGTCCGAAGTCCAGCTCGATGAGCCGTCGCCACCCAAGCGGTTGGCCACGTATACGTTCGCGCTGAGCGCCGAGGTCATGGTCGACGCCGACGAGCCCGATCCCGACCCGATCGCCACCGGCCGCCTGGTCCTGTTGCACGAACCCGGCGGGCACGAGGCATGGCACGGAGACTTCCGCCTGGTCACCTACATTCGGGCCAGTCTGGAGCCGGACATCGGCAGCGACCCGCTCTTGCTGGCGGTGGCTTGGACGTGGCTGACCGACGCGTTGGCTGCTCGGTCGGCCCCTTATACCGCCGCCAGCGGCACCGTGACCCGGGTGACCTCCGAAGGGTTCGGTGGTATGGCCGGCCAACCCGCCACCGCCGATGTCGAGATTCGGGCGTCGTGGACACCACTCGAACCAGATCTCCAGCCACACGCACTGGCCTGGGGTGACGGCCTGACCTCCGCCGCTGGCCTGTTGCCGCTACCGGCCGGCGTCGTGGCGATGCCCAGTCTTCGACCAAGGCAGCAGCGCAGGTGACTCCCCAGCAACCAGTCCCTCTCACCGAACCGCGTGATGGACTCCCAGACGTCGTCAACAGCCCCGAGGGCCTGGATCTGGCCGTCGCGGCGGTCGCCGCGGGCCACGGGCCGGTGGCCATCGACGCTGAGCGCGCCTCCGGCTACCGATACGGGCACCGCGCTTACCTGGTCCAGCTGCGGCGGGCTGGCACCGGCACCATCCTCATCGATCCGCTGGGTAGCCCCGATCTTTCCGCATTGGGTACCGTCCTGACCGACGTCGAGTGGGTTCTGCACGCGGCCAGCCAGGATCTGCCGTGCCTGGCTGAGGTGGGTATGCGTCCGTCGCGGCTATTCGACACCGAGTTGGCGGCGCGGCTGCTGAGCCTGCCCCGGGTGGGGCTGGCGCCGCTGGTGGAAAACATTCTCGGCTTCCAGCTGGAGAAGGGCCATTCGGCGGCGGACTGGTCCAGCCGGCCGCTGCCGGAGTCGTGGATCCGTTACGCCGCACTCGACGTGGAGCTGTTGCTGGAACTACGCGAAATACTCGAACGGCAGCTGCGCGACACCGGCAAGCTCGAGTGGGCACACGAAGAGTTCGCCGCGCTCGCCGCGATGCCGCCTCCCGAGCCGCGGTCGGATCCGTGGCGGCGCACGTCGGGTCTGCATCGTATCCGGGACCGCCGCAGCCTGGCCGCGGTGCGCCAGTTGTGGTTGGCCCGTGACGACCTTGCCCAACGTCGCGACCTGTCCCCCGGCCGGGTGTTGCCCGACGCGGCCATCATCGACGCCGCGATCACCCTGCCGTCCAGTGCCGAGGAACTGGCCGGCATGCCGGTCTTCCGGGGCCGCGCACAGCGGCGTGAGGTCAAACGCTGGTTCGGGGCTATCGACGTGGCCCGGCAGCTACCCGACGACCAACTGCCGCCGCAGACGGCTCGCTACGACGGTCCACCACCGGCGCGTACCTGGGTGTCGCGGGAGCCGGAGGCGGCCGCCCGGTTGGCCGCCGCCCGGACCGCGGTCGCCGAGGTCGCCGAGGCGCACACGTTGCCGGTGGAGAACTTGCTCGCGCCGGAGACGTTGCGCCGAGTCACCTGGGATCCACCCGAGCCGATCAGCGAAGACGGGATCGCCGAGGCGTTCCGCGCCCGCGGCGCACGCGACTGGCAGGTCCGGCTGACCGCGGGCCCGGTCGCCAAGGCGCTGACCGCCCCCTGATCCGCTGGGTGCCGGGTTACGGGTGGGTGGCGCTCTTCGCGAAACGTTCCCGGGCGACGGTCCAGGCGTAGCGGTCGAAGCGTCCGTCGTCGCGAACCGCCCCCACGGCGTCGTAGGCCATGAGCAACGCCTGGTGGATGTTGTCGAAGATGAACAAACCCTGCCGGCCCAACGTGACCACCCGGCGGATCATCCGCGCCCACGCGTCGACCTCGGTGAAGTCGTCTTCATAACCCAACCGGTAGATCGGGTACACCTGGCCCAGCCGGCGGGTTTCCACGTGGACGCGGTTGACGGCCGGCAGGCCGGTCAACCCCAGCGTCTCGTCGACCAAGTCCGCCAGCGACTCGTCGTCGAGCCCCCATACCTCGTCGGTCATGCTGCACGGGATCTCCGCACACAACACGGAGTGATCGGCGGGGTCGGCGGGATTGTCGCGGTAGTTGGTGGGTTCGGAGATCCGCAGCACAGGGGTGCGTGGGTCGGGGATGTCGTGGGAATCGAACGAGCTCCAGCGCCCACCTTCGTGCACGACGTAGACCAGAAGCATCGCCCGGTAACGCAGCCGCGCGGCCGACTCGATGGAGGTCAGCGACGGTGCGGGGCGGGAGATGCGGGCCAGCACTGGTAGTGGGAGGGTGGAGAACACCAGCCCCCCGGTGACGACGTCGCCGTCCTGGGTGCCGACCTCGACCTCGTCTTCGTAGACCCGGACGCGGTCGACTTCGGCTTCGAGTTTGATGTCGACGCCCGAGGTGGCCGCGGCGTCGGCGAGGGTGTCGACCAGTTGGCCGAAGCCGGCCCTCGGGTAGTAGTAGCCGCCGGCCGTGGCCTGCTTCTTGCGTCGTACCTGGCTCACCGCACGTCCGGCTACCCGCCAGGCGCTCAGCCGAGCGGCCTGCCGGTGGGCTTGCATGGCGCTGAGCGCGTCACCGGACACCCCCCACTGCTTACCCGCCAGTGGTCCGTACACGGTGTCATAGAGGGCGGGGCCGACTCGGCCCCGGACCACCGCACCGTAGCTGTCGTCGGCGCCCCGCCGAAACGACATCGCCGCGGAGTCTTTGGCGATCCGGGCGAGGAGGGACGGCGGGAGTCGGCGAGTAACCTCGTCGGCCCGCAACGGAAGGCTCAACCATTGGTCACCGACGCGGATCCGGCTGGTGCGGCGGCGTAGCTGGAGATCGTCACCGAGTAACCCGTGTAGGTCGGCGAGCAAGGCGTCCGGGGTGGCGCGGTCGAGGCGGTGGGATCCTTGATCGACCCGGATGCCGGCGACGTCGACGGAGGCGGCCATCCCCCCGGTGTGGTCGGCGCGCTCCAACAACGCGACCTTGAACCCCCGCTGGGCGGCGCGCCAGGCTGCCGCCAGACCGGCGGGCCCGGCGCCGATGACGATCAAGTCGTACGAGGTGCTCATCAGGGCTGCCAGCCTATCGTCCACCGACATCGGCTGGAACACAGACACACCAGCGCCGCGGGTTCACCTATCGAACCGACGGCTACACCGACGGACATACCGGCCGTTGGGCCGACATTCCGACCCGGGCCGTTCATGATCGCATCGGGTGTCGCCGGCACGCTCGGGCGATGGTGGCGGCGACGTCGTCGTGATCGTCGGCCACGGCGGCCGCGTTGACGTGCACGTGGGGGTGGCGGTCCAGCTCCGCCTGAAAGAACTGACCCGGGTGGACGACGATGCCGTCCTTGCTCAACCGGGCGCAGGCCGAGTGCTCGTCCGGCACGGGTACCCACAGGCTTGGTCCGGCCACCGAGTCGAGGGTGAAGCCGTGCCTGGCCAGCGATTGACTCAGCAACGTGTGCCGCCGCCACGCCTCGGCCACGAACCGCTGCATCCGCCCGATCGCCGGCTCGGCCGTGAGGAGGTAGGCCAGTGCCGACTGGAGGATGCGGCTGACGAAGCGCGACGAGTAGGTCAGCCGCATCCACAACGTATTGATGAGTTCGGGGTCGCCGCCGACGACGGCTTGCCGCATGTCGGTGCCGAAGAAGAAGTTGTAGCTGCGGGCATGGATGACCTGGGCCGGCAGGTGTGCGCCGATGGAGTGCTGCACGTCGTACATGTGGGAGACCTGTGACATCTCGATCACGGGGACCGTGCCAGCGACGATCTCGGCGGCACCGGCGGCCCACTCGGCGGTGACCGAGCGGCCGCGGGGCACGTTGCCAACGGGTTGGTAGACGAAGGCGGCCGGCTTGCTGATCATCGCTCGGCGCAACTCGTCGAGATCCGGCCCGTCGGGACCGATCCGGACCGGTAGCGGGGTGGCCCCGATCGCGTCCAGGATGTCGAGGACCCGCCCCATCGTCGGCGAATCGACCACCACCTTGTCACCTGGGCTGACGATCGCCGACAGGGTCATCTCTAGACAGTCCACGAGGCCGTGGGTGGCGAGGAACTGGGTGGTCGGGAACGGCCAGGTCGGCTGCACCGCGGCGGCCAACTCGTCGTCGATCGGCTGCGCGAACGGCCGGTTGAGCGACGGTTGGCTCAGGGCGTGCTCGAAGGCGGGGCCGAGGTGTGGTGCCGGCAGGGAGTCGCCGCGGAGGTTGGCGAGGTCTCGGGGCATGTCCATCGAGCTGCGGATCATGCTCTCGTAGCGTTTCGCGTGTGGTGGTGCGGCTTTGCCCAGCACGAACGTCCCGCCTCGCCGGCGGCTCTCGATGAGTCCGCGGGCAGCCAGCGCCCGCCATGCCTGCCCGACGGCCGAGCGGCTCATCCCGACCGCTGCGGACAGATCTCGGATGGTGGGCAGTTGGGTTCCGGGCGGCAGCTCGCCGGCGGAGATCAACTCCAGCACGGTCCGCGTGAGTGCGGAGGTGGTGCGCAGCGTCAGACGCTTTTTGATCACGGACAGGCTGTCGGGGTGCGGGGTATCGAGCGCGGTCATCTCAGCCATCACAAGTCGTCGAGACATATGTCTATGGACATATAGTTATTGTGTTACACATATTGCCATCCTATGGTCAGGGCGTCCAGGGCTACCGCCAACCGGCGAACAAGCCGTCAACACATGGGGAACAACGGGGAACCGGAAACGGAGGACTTGTGTCCACGAGATCTGGGTTGATCGTCGCGTCGCTCGGCCTGCTGGCCGTCGTCGGCGTCAGCGCCTGTAGCGCGATGGCCGACGACGACGACGCCAACGGCTCCACCGGCACCACTGACTCCACCGGCGACGAAGCCGGCACCACCAACCCGGCCGAGGTGGCCGAGGTCGTCGACGGCGGCACCCTCACCATCGCCGCCACCAGCCCCATCGTCGACTGGAACCCGCTGTCGGCCGCCGGTGACACCACCGGCCAGCGCCAGCAGCAGTGGCCCCTGTACCCGCATCCGTTCCTCACCAACCCCGACACCACGGTGGTCGTCAACGAAGCGCTCCTAGTGTCGGCGGAAGTCATCGCCGACGACCCAATGACGGTTGAGTATCGGATCCAGCCCGACGCCGTATGGTCCGACGGCACCCCGATCACCGTCGACGACTTCGCCTACACCCAGGCGGTCCAGGACCCGGCACAGTGCCCGGAGTGCAGCGCCGCGTTCACCGAGGGCTACTCGCTGATCAACACCGTCGACGGCAGCGACGACGGCAGAACCGTGACCATGGTGTTCGACGAGCCGTTCGCGCCGTGGCAGAGCCTGTTCAACTACATCCTGCCGGCCCACGTCGCCGACTCCTACGGTGATCTGGCCACGTCGTTCAACGAAGGTTTCAGCACCAACGTGCCCGCCGTGTCGGGTGGGCCGTATGTCGTCGAGGACTACACCGACGGGGTCTCGATGACGATGGTGAAGAACCCCGAGTGGTACGGCGAGCCGGCCCATCTGGACACCATCATCACCCGATACATCACCGGCCAGGGCGAACAAGTGACAGCGCTACAGAACGGCGAGGTCCAGCTGGTGTACCAGACACCAACGCTGGACACCCTCGAACAGGTCCGGACCATGTCGGGGATGACGGTGACCATGGGCTCCACGCTCACCTACTACCACCTGGGCATGAAGACCACCGGGGACGTCATGAGCGACCCCGCCCTGCGTACGGCCATCGCTACCGCACTCGACTTCGAGGACATGCGTACCCGGACCATCGGCCAGTTCGCTCCGGACCAGCCGTTGATGAAGAGCAGCGTCCATATCCCCGGACAGGTGGTTGGCGACATCGACGCCTACCGGGAGAACACCGACGTGGTCGGGATGGGCATCGGCGACATCGAAGCCGCCATCAGCGTCCTCGAAGACGCCGGGTACACCCTCGACGGCGACCAGCTCGTCCTCCCCGACGGAAGCCCGCTGCGTGAGCTCACCTTCCTCACCCTGGCCACGGACGACCTACGGATGGAACTGGCGCAGATCGCCCAGCAGCAGCTACGGCCGCTGGGGATCACCATCGTCATCGACCCCGCCGACGGCAGCCGCTACTCCCCCGCCCTGCGCGACGGCAGCTTCGACATCATGGCTACCGGCACCGCGTTGGACCTCGGTCCGCTGTCGATGCAGCAGTGGTACGGGACCGACGCACCACGCTCCTTCGGCTATTCCTCGGCCGAGGCCGACCGGCTGCTCGCCGAGGCCAGCTCCGAGCTCGACCCGGCCCGGCAGGTGGAGCTCATGAACGAGCTCGACCTCACCCTGCTCGGCGACGGTGTGGTGATGCCGCTGTTCGCCTCGCCATGGATGGCGGTGCACCCGGACGAGTACCGCAACATCTTCGTTAATCCCAGCAAGTACGGCACGACGATGAACGTCGAGCAGTGGGGCCGAGTCGAGTAGGACCCCGCTTTTATCCCCTCGGTCTCCCCCGCACTCGTGTGCTCTCCGAAAGGACCTCACCTCCGTGACTGTCGACTTCATCGTCGCGACCCCGCATGACGCCCTCGAGTTCAACGACGTCTACCGCAACACCACCGGCAGCGCCGGCTACCTGGCCTGCAACAACATCTACAACCGCGTCATCCTCAACGAGTGGAACGAGATCAACGCCTTCCCCGACCTCGCCACCCACTGGGAGCGCCTGGACGGCGCCCGCCGCTGGCGCTTCCACCTCAACCACGCCGCCCGCTGGCACGATGGCGAACCCCTCACCGCACACGATGTCGTGTACACCCACCTGCACGCGAAGGAGATGGGTTACACCGGCGGCCGGTTCCTCCGCGACGTAGTAGATATCGTCGCGGTGGACGACCACACCGTCGACTATCACCTGAGCTCGCCGAACTCCGGCTTCCTGGTCCTGCTCGGCAACTTCATCTTCACCCACATCCTGCCGCGACACCTCTACGAAGGCACCAACTGGGCGACCAATCCGCACAACCTCGCCCCGGTCGGCTCCGGCCCGTTCCGGCTGGCCGAGTGGGTGCCGGGCGAACACGTCATCATGGAAGCGGTCAAAAACCACTGGGGGCCTCAACCACAGATCGACCGGCTCATCCTCAAAATCGTCCCCGACCGCGACGAATGTGTCCGGATGGTCACCCGCGGCGAGGCACACTACTTCCCGCAAGACACTCTCACCCGGGATCGCCTGCACCTCCTCGACGGTGCGACGGCGAACATCGAGCTGATGCAGGACCCTGGCCCGGGTATGGCCCTGCTCGACTTCAACCACACCCAACCCCGGTGGCAGGACGGACGGGCCCGGCGGGCCATCGCCCACGCCATCAACCGCGCCGACATCGCCGCTTTGGGCGACCCCGGTGTCTCCCAGGCGTGGGACCACTACCTGCTCGCCACCTCCGAGTGGGCGTTCAACCCCGACGCCATCGCACCCGCCCACGATCTCGACCAGGCGCGTGCGTTGCTGGCCGAGGCCGGGATCACCGGCGGGTCGAGCACCGCCCCGCTGCGCCTGTACTACATGGATCTTTTCCACGGCCACCGCCCGCTCGCCGAGATCATCACCAGCCAGCTCGCCGCGGCCGGGCTCGACGTCGAGTTCCGGGGGCTCACCTCCGTGGAGTGGGCCGACCAGGTGACGGCCCGCCGTGACTTCGACCTGATCATCGTCGGCGGGTCCATGACCCCGGACCCGGAGATCATGTCGCCCAAATACACCAGTGATGGCCAAGGCAACATGGCCGGGCACCACAACCCCGACGTCGACGCCGCCTTCGTCGCCGCCCGGGAGGCCACCACCCTGGCCGAACGAGGCGATCACTACCGACGGTTGCAGGCGATCTGGGCCCGCGACACCGAATGGGTCCCGCTCTTCTGGTACGGCACCTACTTCGCCCGCAGCACCAACTTCTTCGGGTGGTCTGACCAGGTGGGATATTCCGTGCCATGGTGGCACTGGGGTCGCATCCGGCCGGTCGGGACCAGCCCGGCCTGACGTCACTCACCACCAAAGAGAGCAGCGTCCATGGGCAGACTCATAGTGCGGAGGCTGGCCAGCGCCGTCGGCGTACTTGTCTTGTCGTCGATGGTCATCTTCCTCGTGATCTCCGTGTCCGGGGACCCGCTGGCCGAACTGCGCGACCGCCAACCACCAGTGCCGGACTCGGTGATCGAGGCCGAGGAACACCGGCTCGGACTCGACCAGCCCCTGGTCCAGCGATACATCACCTGGATCACCGGGCTGTTCCAGGGCGACTTCGGACCGTCCACCACCGCCACCCGCGACATCGGCGCCGAGTTGACCAGCCGGCTCGGTGTCACCCTCCGGCTGGTCGTGGTCGCCATCGTCCTGGCACTCGTACTCGCCATGCTGGCCGGCACCGTGTCCGCGCTGCGGCAGCGGCGCTGGCCCGACGTGGTGCTCACCCCGGCGGCGTTCGTGCTGCTCGCACTGCCGTCGTTCTGGCTGGCGGTCCTGCTCAAACAGTGGGGTATCGGGTTCAACAACCTGTTCGGCTACCAGGTCTTCGCCACCGTGGGAGCGTCGTCGGTGCCGCCGCCCGACGGAGTGATCGCGGCCGTTCTCGACGCCATGGCCCACCTGATGCTGCCGACGATCGTGCTCGCCCTCGTCCATTTCGCGACGTGGAGCAGGTATCAGCGCACCGCCGTCGTGGAGAGCCTGGCCAGCGACCACGTCCGCTTCGCCGTGCTCAAAGGATTGTCCCGCCGACGCATCGTCCGCTCCTACGTCGTGCGGCCCGCGCTGATCCCGATCATCACCATCGTCGCGCTGGATCTGCCGGTGTTGTTCTCCGGGGCCATCATCACCGAGACCGTCTTCCAGTGGCGCGGCATGGGTGGGTTCCTCCTGGAGTCGATCACCTTACGCGACACCAACGCCGTCCTGGCGTGGCTACTGGTAGCCGCCACTGCCGTCGTCCTGTTCAACCTGATCGCGGACCTGCTGTACGCGGTCGCCGACCCGAGGGTGCGCTATGGCGACTAACGACCTCGGACCTGGAATGGTGTCCGCCCCGACGGCTCCGGGTCCGCCACGGACCCGCCGCGCCGCTTATGTCCTTCGCCGATTCCGCCGCCACCGGTTAGGGGTCGCCGGGCTGACCGTCCTCCTGCTGCTGGTGCTCGTCGCCGTCGTCGCCCCCAGGTTCTGGCCCTACGACTACGGCGAGATCACCCCGGATCTGTCCCAGCCGCCGTCGCCGGCCCACCCGATGGGCACCGACACACTCGGCCGCGACCTGTTGGCGCAGATCCTGCGCGGGTTGCAGCAATCACTGCTGATCGCGTTCTCGGTGACGGTGGTCGCCTGTTTCATCGGCGTGGTCCTCGGGGTGGTGGCCGGCTACTTCGGCCGGTATGTCGACGCCACGGTCATGCGCCTGGTCGACCTCACCCTCACGCTGCCGACCATCGCGATCGCGGCTTTCCTCGGCTCCGTGGTATCGGCGGGCGGGGTGTCGTGGAGCGCGCTGGCGCTGGTGCTCGGTGCACTGATGTGGACGTCGGTCTCGCGGTTGGTCCGCGGGGTAGTGCTCAGCCTGCGCGAGTTGCCGTACATCGACGCCGCCCGGGTGATGGGCGCCGGGCATCTGCGGATCATGTTCCGCCATCTGGTGCCGAACGTCGCCGATCACATCATCGTCGCGGCAACGCTGATGTTCGGAACCGCGATCCTCGCCGAAAGCGGACTGTCGTTCCTCGGCTTCGGTGTGCAACCCCCGGACACGTCGCTGGGGTTGCTCGTGGCCGACGCACAATCGGCGGTGTTGACCCGGCCCTGGCTGTTCTACTTCCCCGGTCTGCTGATCATCCTGATCGTGTTGTCGGTCAACTACGCCGGCGAGGGTCTGCGCGACGCGTTCAACCCCAAGTCGTCGCCGGTGAACCCGTTGACCACACCCAGCCGCGCGGTACGGCGAGCGCGGGCGGCCGCCACCGCGTCGGCTGCCCGGACCCGCCCCGCCGGCTCGAGCGGTCCGCAGCGTCCCGACACCCTCGTCGACATCGCCGGGTTGACGGTCGATTTCGCCGGGCAGCCCGCGGTACACGATCTCGACCTCTCCATTCGCCGCGGGGAAGTCGTCGCGCTGGTCGGCGAGTCCGGCTCAGGGAAAAGTATGACGGCCCTGTCATTGGTGGGTCTGGTCCCGCCAGCCGCGCTCTGCACCGGTTCCATCCGGTTCGACGGCGACGAGATGACCGATCTGAGCTTCGAGCGGTGGCGGCGGTACCGGGGCCGGCGGATCGCGATGATCCTGCAAGATCCGTCCACCTCGCTCAATCCGGCGCTCACCATCGGTGCCCAGTTCGCGGATTCGATGCGGCTGGCCGGGCTGAGCGGCCGGTCGGCCACCGACCGGGCCGTCGAGCTGCTCGACAGCGTCGCCATCAAGGATCCGCGAAGTGTGTTGACCCACTATCCGCACCAGTTGTCCGGAGGGATGCGGCAGCGGATGGCGATCGCGCTGGCCATGATCCACGACCCCGACCTGATCATCGCCGACGAGCCCACCACCGCACTCGACGTCACCGTCCAGGCGCAGGTGATGGCGACGCTGGCGATCGCCCGCGAACGCACCGGCGCCGCGATGTTGTTCATCACCCATGACCTCGCCCTCGTGGCCGGGATCGCCGACCGGGTCGCGGTCATGCGGGCGGGCGTCGTCGTCGAAGAAGCCGACGTGTTCAGCATGTTCGACGCACCACAACACGAATACACCCGGAAGCTGCTCGCGCTCGCCCCCCACCTCGGATCCGACGGGAGGCGCCCGTGACCACCACATCCACCGAGGCCGTACTGGCCGTGTCCGGGCTGGCCACCCACTTCAAGCCGAGCCGGCGGGCCCGGCGACGCGGGGCCGGCGTGGTGCACGCGTTGTGTGGGGTGTCCTTCGAGCTCGCCGAGCGGGAGACCCTGGGCGTGGTCGGCGAATCTGGTTCGGGCAAGACGACGCTGCTCCGTTCCATCCTCGGACTGGAACGGCCCACGGCCGGTCACGTGCGGTTCTCCGGCACCGACCTGAGCCAGCTCCGTGGCGCGGACGCCCGCCGGTTCCGGACCCACATGTCGGTGGTCTTCCAGGATCCGTACACCTCACTCGACCCGCGGATGACCGTCGCCGACGTCATCAGCGAACCGGCCCGCATCCAACGAGTACCGATGCCGACCAGCCGACTCGTCGAGCTGTTGGACCAGGTCCGGCTCCCCGCGGCGAGTATGGACCGATTCCCGCACGAGTTCTCCGGCGGGCAGCGGCAGCGGATCGCCATCGCCCGGGCGCTGGCTCTGGACCCCCGGCTCATCGTGCTCGACGAACCGGTGTCGGCGCTGGACGTGTCCGTTCAGGCGGAGATTCTGGGTCTGCTTCGCGACCTCCAGGAGCAGCGGTCGGTGTCGTACCTGTTCGTGGCGCACGACCTCGCCGTCGTCGCCGACCTGTCGCATCGGGTGGGTGTCATGTTCGGCGGCCAGATGGTCGAGCTTGGCACCACCAGTCAGGTCATCGGCTCCCCGCACCACCCGTACACCCAGGAACTGCTGTCCGCGGTTCCGATTCCCGATCCGCGGGCCGAGCGGGCCAAACCACGCACACTCACCCGCGCCTGGCCGACCGACGATAGCCGGCCTGCCCCGTGCCCGGTCGGCGAGATCCTCTGACCGGCGCTAGTCACTCAAGGAGAGAACCACGTTGACTGTCGACTTCATCGTCGCGACCCCGCATGACGCCGTCGAGTTCAACGACGTCTACCGCAACACCACCGGCAGCGCCGGCTACCTGGCCTGCAACAACATCTACAACCGCGTCATCCTCAACGAGTGGTACGACATCAATGCACACCCGGACCTGGCGACCCACTGGGAATGCCTGGACGGCGCCCGCCGCTGGCGTTTCCACCTGAACAAGGCCGCCCGCTGGCAGGACGGCGAACCCCTCACCGCACACGACGTCGTCTACACCCACAGCCATGCCAAAGAGATGGGTTATCAGGGGGCCATGTTCCTGACCGACGTCGAGCGGATCGTCGCGGTGGACGACCACACGGTGGACTACCACCTGAGCTCGCCGAACTCCGGCTTCCTGGTCCTGCTCGGCAACTTCATCTTCGCGCACATTCTGCCGCGGCATCTGTACGAAGGAACGGACTGGGCGACCAATCCGCACAACCTCGCCCCGGTGGGTTCCGGCCCGTTCCGGCTGGCCGAGTGGGTGCCGGGCGAACACGTCATCATGGAAGCGGTCAAGAACCACTGGGGGCCACGGCCACAGATCGACCGGCTCATCCTCAAAATCGTCCCCGACCGCGACGAATGTGTCCGGATGGTCACCCGCGGCGAGGCACACATCGTTCCACAAGACACGCTCACCAGAGACCGGCTGCACCTGCTGGACGGCACCGACGTCGAGCTCTTCACCCGCGAGGGGCCCGGGATGGCCCTGCTCGACTTCAACCACACCCAACCCCGGTGGCAGGACGGACGGGCCCGGCGGGCCATCGCCCACGCCATCAACCGCGCCGACATCGCCGCTTTGGGCGACCCCGGGGTCTCCCAGGCGTGGGACCACTACCTGCTCGCCACCTCCGAGTGGGCGTTCAATCCCGAGGCGAGGGCGCCGGGGCACGACGTCGAGCAGGCGATGCGGCTCTTCGACGAGGCGGGGCTGACCGCCGACGCCGCCGGCCGGCGCGGCCCGCTCCGGATGTACTACATGGACATGTTCCACGGCCACCGCCCGTTGGCTGAGATCGTCGCCCGGCAGCTCGGTGCTGTGGGCTTCCAGGTCACCTTCGACGGTCTGCCGTCGGTGGATTGGGCCGAGCGGGTCCGCCGCGACCGCAAGTTCGACCTGATCATCGTCGGCGGCTCGATGGCGCCGGACCCCGAGATCACGGCGACGAAGTACTCGTCGACCGGGCGGAACAACATGGGTGGGCACCGCAACCCCGACGTCGACGCCGCCTACCAGGCCGCCCGGGAGGCCACCACGCTGACCGAACGAGGCGAACACTACCGACGGTTGCAGGCGGTCTGGGCCCGCGACACCGAGTGGGTCCCCCTCTTCTGGTACGGCATGTACTACCCGCGCAGCAAAGACTTCTTCGGCTGGGCCGACCAACTCGACTACACCGTGCCGTGGTGGCACTGGGGCCGGATGCGGCCAGTGGCCGGCTGACGCCTTCCGACGCCTGGGGCCGAGCCCGGGGTTGGTGCGGGGTGTCCACGTCGTGGCCACCCCGGCGCCGACTCCGGGGACCAGGCTCTAAGGTGGTCGCCGTGAGCCGTGACGACGGTCGGCTGGTCGCCGAGATCCGAGCTGCGCTCCGGGCTGCCGCTGACCCGGACAAAGCAGAGCCGATGCGGGCCTACATGAAGTCGCAGATGCCGTTCCTCGGGGTGCAGAAGCCGACCCGGGCTCGCGCGTTGCGGCCGGTACTGCGGGCGCACACCCTGCCCGACCACCGCTCCTGGGAGGCGGCCGTCCGCGATCTGTGGGACGGCGCGAAGTACCGCGAGGAGCGTTATGCCGCTACTGATGTTGCCCAGGCGCGCGCCTACACCGAATGGGCCAGCGACCCCACGTCACTCCCCCTTTACGATCATCTGATCGTCACCGGCGCGTGGTGGGATCACGTGGACGACGTCGCCATCCACCTGGTGGGCCGGGTGCTGCGGGCTCATCCGCAGGCGACCGCGCCGGTCATCCGGGCCTGGTCGCGTGATCCCGACCGCTGGCGCCGCCGCACGGCGGTGATCTGTCAGGTGGGTTCGGGCGAGGAGATCGACATCGAGCTCCTACGGGAATGTGTGCTAGCCAACCTCGACGATCAGGACTTCTTTCTCCGCAAGGGCATCGGCTGGGCGCTACGCCAGCACGCCAAGCTCGACCCCGCGTGGGTGCGGACGTTCGTCTCCATCCACCATGATCAACTCTCCCCGTTGTCCCGCCGGGAGGCGCTCAAGAACGTGTTGTCCTGTACCTGACCGGCGCGTCGAGCTCGACACGCGGGGCGGGATGGCGAGTATTGTTACTCGTGAGTAATATGGCGTCAGAGCAGGTGCCAATCCGGCCGCGGGGTAATGTCCACGAGACACATCGTTCCCGTGCCGATGGCGCCCGCGGCCATCGCCGTCCGCCCATGCAGGAGGGTTTCGTGTCCCCGTCTACCAGGCAACTTCGAGATGTCGCGTTCATCGACGGCGTGCGTACGCCGTTCGGCAAGGCGGGCGGTATGTACGCCGAGACACGCGCGGACGACCTCGTCGTCAACTGCATTCGCGAGTTGTTGCGGCGCAACCCGTCGCTGCCTCCGGAACGTATCGGCGAGGTCGGCATCGCCGCCACCACCCAGACCGGCGACCAAGGGCTCACCATCGGCCGCACCGCGGCACTGCTGGCCGGACTGCCGCGTTCCGTCCCGGGTTTCGCCATCGACCGCATGTGCGCCGGCGCGATGACCGCCGTCACCACCGCTGCCAGCGGGATCGCCTTCGGCGCCTACGACGCGGTGATCGCCGGCGGAGTCGAGCACATGGGCCGGCACCCGATGGGTGAAGGCATCGACCCCAACCCCCGGTTCTTGTCCGAACGGCTCGTCGACCCGTCCGCCCTCGTCATGGGCAACACCGCGGAGAACCTGCACGACCGGTTCCCGCACCTCACCCGGGAGCGCGCCGACACCTACGCCGCGGCCAGTCAGGCGAAGCTCGCCAAGGCTTACGCCGACGGCAAGATCCAACCCGACCTCGTACCGGTCGCCACCCGCAGCACCGAGTCCGGATGGGGGCTGGCCACCGCTGACGAACCACCCCGGCCGGACACCACCGTCGAAGGTCTCGCCGGGCTGCGCACGCCGTTCCGCCCCCACGGCCGGGTCACCGCGGGCAACGCCGCCGGCCTCAACGACGGCGCCACCGCAGCCCTACTCACCGACACCACCACGGCCGCCGAACTCGGACTGACCCCCAAGATGCTCCTGCGGGCGTACGCGTTCACCGGAGTCGAGCCGGAAATGATGGGCGTCGGCCCCATCTCCGCCACCGAGCGGGCGCTCCAACAGGCCGGCCTGACCATCGACGACATCGGCCTCATCGAGATCAACGAGGCGTTCGCCGTCCAGGTGCTGGCGTTCCTCGACCACTTCGGCATCGCCGACGACGACCCCCGCGTCAACGGTTACGGCGGCGCCATCGCCGTGGGCCACCCACTGGCGTCGTCGGGTGTACGTCTCATGAACCACCTCGCCCGGCAGTTCGAGGACCACCCCGACGTCCAGTACGGCATCACCACACTGTGCATCGGGCTCGGCATGGGCGGCACCGTCGTCTGGGAGAACCCGCACTACTCCCCCGCCGCCCAGCAGGACACCGACCGCCCCGCTGACGATCAGGAGGCCGCAGCCTGATGACCACCGCCGACACCTTCCCGACCTTTCCCGACGAGGTCGTCAGCCACGCCCACGTCACCTTCGTCGACCTGCCGCTCGGGGCCGGCAAGGCGGCACTGATCACCGTCGACAACGGATTCGACCACAAGAAACCCAACACCCTCGGACCCACCACTCTGCGCGGCCTGGAGCGGGCCATCGACACGGCCTACGCCGAACCCGGCGTCGTCGCCGTCGCCATCACCGGCAAACCGTTCATCCTGGCCGCCGGCGCCGACCTCAAAGGTATGGCGATGATCGCCGACCACGGCCAGGCGGTCGAGGTCGCCCGGCTAGGCCACCAGGTCTTCGGCAAACTCGCCGACGGCCCAGTGCCCACCTTCGGCCTGATCAACGGCCTCGCCCTCGGTGGCGGGCTGGAGATCGCCCTCAACTGTACCTACCGCACGGTCAGCAAGGCGGCCAACGGGCTCGGCCTGCCCGAGGTGTTCCTCGGCCTGATCCCCGGCTGGGGTGGGGCCTGGCAGGTGCCCAACATCGCCGGTCCCGACACCGCGGTCACCGTCATGGTCGAGAACCCCCTGAACCAGAACCGGATGCTCAACGGGCCGAAGCTGGCCGAACTGGGCCTCGCCGACGTTGCCCTCGACGCGGCCGACTTCATCGAGCAGTCTCTGGCCTGGGTCGCGAAGGTGGTCCGTGGAGACATTACGGTCGAGCGGGCGCCGATCGACCGGAGCGAATCCGCCTGGGAGGCCGCGGTAGCCCGTGGCCGGGCCATCGCCGACGCCAGGGTGCACGGCGCCGCGCCGGCTCCATACCGGGCGCTGGAGCTGATCTCCGCTGCGCGCACGTCGTCGCGGGAGGAAGGGTACGCCGCCGAAGACCAAGCGTTGGCCGACCTCGTCATGAGTGAAGAACTGCGGGCCGGGCTCTACGCGTTCGACCTCGTCCAGCGTCGTGCCAAGCGACCGGCCGGCGCACCCGACAAGGACCTCGCCCGGCCGGTCGCCAAGGTGGGAATCGTCGGCGCCGGGCTGATGGCCAGCCAGCTGGCGCTGCTGTTCGCGCGGCGGCTCGAGGTCCCCGTCGTCATGACCGACCTCGACGACGAACGCGTGAACCGCGGCGTCGGCTACGTCCATGCCGAGGTCGACAAACTCCTCAGCAAACGCCGGATCGGCCCCGACCAAGCCAACCGCATAAAGGCCCTGGTCACCGGCTCCACCGACAAGTCGGTCTTCGCCGACGCCGACTTCGTCATCGAAGCCGTCTTCGAGCAGATGGACATCAAGAAGCAGGTCCTCGGTGAGCTCGAGTCGATCGTCTCTTCCGAGTGCATACTGGCCACCAACACCTCGTCGCTGTCCGTGACCGAGATGGCATCGGTCCTCAAGGTGCCCGGCCGTCTCGTCGGGTTCCACTTCTTCAACCCGGTCGCGGTGCTGCCTCTGCTGGAGATCATCCGCGGCGAACAGACCGACGACGCCACATTGGCCACGGCGTTCGCCGCCGCGAAGTCGCTCAAGAAGTCGGCCGTCCTGGTGAAGGACGCACCCGCGTTTGTGGTCAACCGGCTACTGCTACGGCTCACCGCGGAGATCCTGTCCGCGGTCGACCAAGGTACACCGCTAGACGTAGCCGATCGGGCGCTGCTGAAACTCGGCCTGCCAATGTCGCCGTTCGCGCTGCTCCAGCTGGTCGGGCCCGCCGTCGTGCTCCACGTCTTGGAATCGCTCAACGCCGCCTTCCCCGACCGGTTCCCCGTGTCGGACAACCTGCGCCGGCTAGTCGAGGCTGGTAAACCAGGTGTCTGGTCATGGGATGAGGAGGGCCAGCCATATCTCGACGACGACACCGCGGCGCTGCTTGAGCATGGCGACGACCCCCTGACCGACGACGGCGTACGCGAACGCGTGTTGACCGCACTGGCCGAGGAGATCCGGCTCATGTTGGACGAGTCGGTCGTCGCCGAGGCACAAGACATCGACCTGTGTATGATCCTCGGCGCCGGTTACCCGTTCCACCTGGGTGGTATCACTCCGTACCTCGACCGGTCCGGCGTCGCCGAGAAGACCACCGGCCGCCGCTTCCTCCCGCCCGGAGTCGCCAGCCTCCCCTCCCCCTAACCCCTTGCGCACCTGATCTCCGTTTTGTCACCTGATCGTTTCTGCCGGGGCGATCAGGTGTCGGAACGACGGGGCGCGGCGCGGTGTGCTGCACCTGATCGCCTCCACCATGCGGACGCTCTAAGGATCAGATGCCGAAAAGTCGTTGTGGTGGCTAGTCGTGCATCTGATCGTCATAGTGCCCACCGCGCCGTTCTGCTCACCATTTGTGGACGTGTATGACCGTCACCGCGGGGCCGGCCGTCGTCATGGTGGCGGGGCTGTAACAAGCGTCCTTATGGCGAGGCGCCGTGTGCAGTAAGCCTCCTTGTTGTTGCCCTGGCGACAGTAAGCCTCCTTGTGCCCGGAGCGAATGCCGCAGCAAGGCTCCTTGTTGTTGCCGGGAGATCAGCACGTTTCCTTTTGCGGTAGGGGGCCGGGCTGCCCTGTCTCGGACTTCGCTACCGCCAGATGGTGTTAGGGGCCGGATTCGGGCTTGAACACCATCTGGCGGTAGCGAAGTGCGCGAGGTCGCACCGGGATCGGCGGCGTGTCCCGTCGCCCGCGCTCAGCACACCTGATCGCCCCGCCAGGAACGATCAGGTGACAAAACGGAGATCAGGTGCACAACGGGGGTGGGTGAAGCGGGAGAGGGCGGGGCCGCCCGGTCACGAGCAGCCCCGCCCTCTGGGGATGGTTACTCCATTCTAGATACCTGAGCCAATATCACGTTCACTGCAGTAGTGTCCACAACTCCGGTGAGACGTCCGGCGTCGAGCCCGGCACGGAGATGTGCGGCTGCCGCGCGTTGAACAGCTCTCCCTGGTGATTCACCACCGACCACGCGTGGTACGGCGTGCCCGGCTCCCAGTGCTCGACGTCCACCGGCGCGATGCGGCTGGTCCGACCGTCGGGTGCAACGGTGCGCACCAGGGCCGACGAACCGACCGGCGTGGTACCCGGGTAGGTCTGCCAGTGCCGTCCACCCGTGCTGGAGTACTGGATCGTGAACCCGGGGTACCGCACGTTGGCCGTCAGCAGGCCGTCGTCGTCGATCTCGGCTCCCGGCAGCGGGATGCGGTAGTTGACGCCGACGTCGGGCAGGCCCACAACCTGGTAGTACGACAGCAGCGGCAGGGTTACCTGGCTGAGTGTGTTCAACCACACGTCCCAGTGCTGTGGCATCTCCTCGGGACTCGGGATGTCGCGCACCCAGGCCCGCTCCGCCACGCCCAGCAGCCGTGGGAACGCCTGATATTCGCGGATCTCAGGCGCCTTGGCGTTCTCTCCCCACATTTGGGCTTCGATGCCGAGGATGTTTCCCTTGCCTTCTTCGGTCAACTGCTCCCAGTCGGGGTTCGGGGTGAACGGGTTGCCCCAGCGGTCGACGGTGGCCGTGGAATAGACGTCGAACGGCTGGTAGGTGAAGGTGTTCTCCTCGTCGATGTAGTTGGCCCAGTAGTAGCCGGGCTCATCTGGATCCTTGTTGTACGCCAGGTCCAGGTACAACGCGGTGGCGTGGGCCAGGATGACCTCGCGGCCTTCGTTGGCGTACCGGTAGGCGAGCTCTTCCAGCCCCCAGCCCCACACGTTCTGCCACGCCATCGGGGCGAAGTTGTCGAGCATCGGAGCGTCGCCGACGGTCAGGACTTCTTCCCATCCCGTGGTTGCCGTCGCGGCGCTGAGCGCGATGTCGTTCCACTTCGTGACGAACATGTCCCACAGCTCGTCGTCGTCCTTGCCGGCCGTCTCCGGGTTCTCCTGGCAGATCGGCGAGAACGCGGCCCACATGTTGCGGTCCGGGTCTCTCGGCGGTTCGTCGGCACCGAGGTGGATCCTGGTGAGCTCCAACCCCGCTTCGTCGTACATCTCCGCCACTTCGTCGACGACCTTCTGCAGGAACGTGTATGTGCTGTCCCGGCAGGGGTTGATCAGGTTGTCGTTGTAGAGCTGCACGCTGCGGGTTTCGGTGGTGTCGTCCGGGTCGATCAGCCGGAACTCTTCGGCCGCCTCCGGGTCTTCGTCCTTGAGCCGCTCGTAGCGCCGCTCCATGGCCTGCACCGAGGAGCGGGCGTGGGCCGGGAAGTTCAGCTCCGGGTAGACGTCGATGTGTCGTTCGGCGGCATACTCGAGGATCTCGACGAAGTCGTCGGCGGTGTAATGACCGCTGCCTTTGCCGACGAGGTTGGCCGTGGCCTGCTCCATACCCTGGAACGTCGGGACCCGGCCGAGGTTGGCCTCCTGGCGGTCGGCGGGTTTGCCTTCGATGTTGTCGCCGGGTAGGAGATCGTTGCCCGATCCCATACCCAGGTGCAGCATTTCCACCTCGTCGAGGTCGAATCCGCGGCGCGCTCCGAAGTCGGTCAGCTCGGGCAGGCCCGGGATCTCCAGCCGCCAGCCTTCGTCGTTCGTGATGCCGAAGTGGAGCTGGTTCAGCTTGGTGAAGGACATCAGGTCCAGGAACTTCAAGATCGTTTCTTTGCTCTCGAAGTGCCGGCCGACGTCGATGTGTAGACCCCGGAATCCGAACAGGGGCGCATCGGCGATGCTGGCCCGCGGGATCTCGGCCCGCTTGGCTTTGGTGCCCGACGCCGCCTGCTCGTAGACGTCGACCGGGATCAACTGGCGTAGCGTTTGGATGCCGTAGAGGACACCCGCCGCGTCGGCGCCGACGATGTGGATGTCGTGTGTGCCGATGTCGAGGGTGTAACCCTCCGGGTCCGGGTCTCCGTCCCCGTCGACGTCGAGATATGGGTCGATCGACAGGTCGATGATCCGCTTCTTCTTGCCTTCGTGGCGGGGGAAGTCTCCGTCGAGGACATCGGTCAAGGCCGAACGGAGATAGTCGGCTTCACCGCTGAGCTGTCCCGGGTGCCGGATGTCGTACCGGTCGTCCAGCTTCAGCGTGCCCTGACCCTCGGTGGCGGAGAGCGGACGCGGCTGGATCCGGTCGGCCAGCTCCAGGTCGATGAGCTCGGTGGTGTTCTCCTCGAACCGGCTCGCCGCCGACTCGACCGGGCGTACGTCGCCGGAGAAGGCGGTGGTCTGTGCCGGGTCGGTTGGATCGAGCAACGCCTTGCCAGGCACCCAATGGGGCGGTCCGCCGTCGTAGGAGATGTGATACCCCTGCGGGGCGTCGGTCTTGTGAATGGTCCAGAGCTGGACCAGGAAATCTACCTCGCGCCGCTCACCCGGGTCGACGGCGTCGAAGGTGTCGGTGGGCCGGATGACGTAGTAGTCGCCGCTGTCCGCGGCGTCGGCCCGGCTCACCTCGAGGCCCTGATCGGCGAGTTCCTGCCGGGCGTCGTCGTTGACGATCGCCGTTGGTGGACGGACGAAGTTGAAGAACAACTCCCAATTGTCGTCCAGGGCGCAACTGGTGTCGTTGTTGTGGATCGTCAATGCGGTACGCACCGACGTCGCACCGCTGGAATGCTCGACCGGCTGGAAGGTGATCAGCAGGTCGGTTGGTGTGGGGTAACAGCTTCCCTGCTGGTCGTCGCCGGCGCTGGTGGCGACGCTGGCGACTACCAACGCACCAGCCAAGCCGGTCGCAGCCAGCAGGCGTGGAATGGATGATCTGACCGGGGATTTCATCGCTTGGCCCTCTCGATGGGGAGACCGGGTAGACACGTGCGACGAGGGAAGGAGAGATCGACGGACATCAGGACCAACAGACCACGCACGCACACGCCGGCTCAGTGCTTGCGGGCCATATCGGCAGGCACGCTGCCCCGTCGGCTACTCATGCTTCCGATCGGCGCGTCCGGCCGTCGACGGTGACGGGCGAAGGCTCCGCGGACATGGCAACCGATCAATTAGGAAAGGTCCCTGCCAAATTGCTGGTTTAGTGTCTACCGGGCCACCATAGGCTTGTCAAGACCCTCGAGCGACACCTGGAACCACAACGCTGCCGAGCTAGTCCCCGCCCTGCTCAGGCGGCGACGACCTCGTGTTATGTCCGGTGTCACCAGCCTCGTCGCGCCGCTCCGTGACCGGCTGGGAGCCCACGAGATCGTCGTCGTCGACCTCGGGCACGCGCGCACCGGGCATCCCCACCTCGCTGGCCTCTCGTTCGGCGGCCTCTATATCCATGGCCTCCTTGTGTGCGGCCTCCTGCTCCCGCATCTTTCGCCGCCAACCGATGATCGCCGCGGTGATCGCTCCAGCCACCGGAATCGCCAGGAACAGCCCCACCAGACCGAACGCGAATCCCGCTCCGGTGGTGAGCACCAGCGTGATCAACGGGTGGAACCGGACCGCCCGCGACATCAGCAGCGGCGACAGGACGTTGCCTTCGATCTGCTGCACCGCCAACACGATCAACAGCGCCCAGATAGCGGTGCTCAGGCCGCCGGAGAAGAACGCCACCATCACCGCGAACGCACCGGCCAGGGTGGCGCCGACGAGTGGCACGTATCCCATCACGAACGTCAGGGCACCGATCGGGACGGCCAGCGGAACGTCGAGAATCAACAGGCCGAGCCCGATGAAGAACCCGTCGACCAGACCCGTCACCGTGGAGGCGTAGAACCAGTTGCCGGTGGTCTTCATCGACGCCTTGAACGCCACGTGTGCCGGCGCCTGGTGCTCTGGCCGTAGAGTCCGAACGAACTGTTCCCACAGCTTGTCACCGCTGGTCAACGCGAAGATCGTGAAGAAGATCGCGATCAGGAGGACGGCGGCGAAGTTGCCGACCAGGGTGATACCGGTGGCCGCGGCCTGCCCGACCCCGCTGAGGACGTCACCCAGTTGGTCTTGGACGTCGTCCAGCAGATCCTGAATGTTGCCCGTATCAAGGCCGAACGGCCCCTCCTCGAACCACTCCGTGAACTCCTGCACGGCGCCGGTGACCGACCGGACCATGTCGTCCCACGATTCGATGACTTCGTAGACGACGAAAAAGACGATCCCCGAGAAGAAACCCAGAAAGAGCAGAACCGAGATCAACGACGCGAACACCGCGGGGATCTTGTACGAACGCAGCCATCGCGCCAGCGGCCACAGCAGCGAGACCATGGCGAAACCCAGGACGACCGCCATGGCAATGAACTTGATCTGCATGACCAGGTACACCGAGGCGGCGATCACCAACCCGATACCCAGCAGCCGCCAGGCCACCGCACCCTCGCGCTGGAGCCAGTCGGCACCTTCGTGGTGCGGCCCGTTGGTGTCGTGTTTGTTGTGCCGTCGGCCGATGAGTTTGGGCACGCCTACACCGTTCCGCTGGGTGACGGCATCGACTCGTTGGACTCCAGCGCGGCAACCAGCCCGGAAATCTCCCGCGCCAAACCTTGCCCGGTGAGGCCCAACTCATCGAGGACGCCGGCTCGTTTGCCATGATCGAGGAACTGCGCTGGGATGCCGAAATTGTGGACCGGGACGTCGACGCCGTGGTCGCGGATCAGTTGCGCCAACGACGCACCGACACCGCCGACCCTGGTGTTGTCCTCCGCGGTGACGACGAGCCGATGCTCGCCGGCCCACCGCACGAGCACCTCGTCGAGGGGTTTGACCCACCGGGGGTCGACGACGGTGACCCCCACCCCCTGGGCCCGCAACCGCTCGGCCGCCTCGACGCCCGCCGCCGCCATCGCGCCGACCGCCACCAACAGCACATCCGCCGCTTCGCCTCGGGCCAAGACGTCACATGTGCCTGCCCGTTCGAGGGCCGGGACCTCGATCTCGGCCGACTCCTTACCCGGGAACCGGACCACGGTCGGTGCGTCGGCGACCTCCAGCGCCTCGTCGAACTGCTCCACGAGCTGCGTGGCATCACGCGGCGCCGCCAGGCGCAGGCCGGGTACCACCTGGAGGATGGACATGTCCCACATCCCGTGGTGTGATGCGCCGTCCGGGCCGGTGATGCCGGCCCGATCGAGGACGAACGTCACCCCGGTCTGGTGCAGCGCACAGTCCATCAAGACTTGGTCGAATGCCCGGTTGAGGAAGGTCGAGTAGATAGCCACCACCGGATGCAGGCCGGCCAGGGCCATGCCGGTGGCCGACGTGACCGCATGCTGCTCGGCGATCCCGACGTCGAACGTGCGGTCCGGGAAGGCCCGCGCGAACGCCTCCAAGCCGGTGGGGCACAACATGGCCGCCGTGATGGCGACGACGTCGGGCCGTCGGCGCCCGGCGGCTACGAGCGCCTCGCTGAACGTGTGGGTGAGCGCGCGACCGGAGCGGCCGGTGGGTTCGCCGGTGAGGGGATCGAACGCCGACGGGCTGTGCATGTGGTCGACCTCGTCTCGCACCGCGACGTCGTACCCGTGGCCCTTCTGCGTCAAGCAGTGCACGATGACCGGGCCACCGAACCGTTTGGCCTGGGTGAGCGCGTGCTCGACGGCATCGCGGTCATGGCCGTCGACCGGCCCGATGTACTTGAGCCCGAGGTCCTCGAACATTCCCTGCGGCGCCAGCAGGTCCTTCAACCCCTTCTTCAGCCCGTGCAGGGCTTCGTACGTCGCATGGCCTACCAGCGGGGTGCGGTTCAAGGACCGTTTGACGAGATCGAGTGCCTGCTCGTACCGCGGGTCCGTGCGCAATCCGAACAGGTGCCGGGCCAAGCCGCCCACCGTCGGCGAGTACGAACGGCCGTTGTCGTTCACCACGATGACCAGCGGACGTTTGTTCGGGTCGGTGGGGGCGTCGCCCGCGATGTTGTTGAGCGCCTCCCAGGACATGCCGCCGGTGAGCGCGCCGTCGCCGACGAGAGCCACCACGGTGCGGTCCCGCTCGCCGCGCACCGCGAATGCCTTCGCCATGCCGTCGGCATGCGACAGCGCGGTGGACGCGTGTGAGTTCTCTACCCAGTCATGGGCGCTCTCCGCCCGGCTCGGGTAGCCCGACAGCCCACCCTTGGACCGGAGGGTGTCGAACCGGTCCACGCGGCCGGTCAGCAGCTTGTGCACATACGACTGGTGCCCGACGTCGAAGATGATGGGGTCGCGCGGCGAGTCGAAGACCCGGTGCATGGCGATGGTGAGCTCGACGACCCCCAGGTTGGGGCCCAAATGCCCGGCGGTACGCGACACCGTGCGCACGATCAGGTCGCGGATCTCCGCGGCCAGTGTGTCGAGTTCGGCCGCCGACAGACTCCGCAAGTCTCGGGGCTCATTCACCCGTTCGAGCACGCCCAACGCGCCTCGCCTCCTCTACCGGACTACGGCGCCATCCTATGTGCTGAACCGGTCAGGTCATCGGCGGCCTACGCACCCTGCCCTGGGCCATTCAAGATGCCGCCGTGCCCACAAATGTGCAACGGTAGTGCATGTGAACCAATGGATCACTTCGCCCCGGCGGTGGATCGGTGCGGGCATCGCTCTGCTGGGCGCTCTCACCGTCTCCATCAGCGTCTATCCCGCCTGGTACGGGGATGAGGGGCCTCAGGACTGGCCGCTACAGCAACTGTTCCAGGCCAGCCCCGCGGGTACGGCCACGGCGTACTGGGGCTCGGTGGCCGCCCCATTGGCCGTGGTCGGCGCCTTGGGCCTGCTCGGCGCGGTGTTGCGGTTCCGGTTCATCCTCGGCTTGGCCTGGCTGATCGGCGCGGTGACCTTCGTGCTGTGGACGGTGATGCGGATGATCGACGGCAACTGGCAGACAAGTGAGCTGTCCGGTGGTGTGTGGCTGTGCATCATCGGGCTGGTTGTGCTGCTCGGTGGCATCCTCGGGATGGGCCCGCGCGAGGAGGGCGTCGAGGCACCGCTGTCGGTGTTCGACGGCGACCCGCCGCAATAGGCGCGCCGCAGCCTGCGCCGCAGCCCTCGTCTCCTCGCCGCGAGCGTCTACCCGTCAGCGCAGGCTGCGCAGTGCCGACCCACTTGTTGGACTTCCGAACACGATCGGAATACTATAAAAACCATGACACTCGCAGCTGACTTCCCCGCGGCCATCCGGCGCTCCTCGGACCTGAGCAAGCACTCCGCCGAGGTCTTCGCCGAGGCAGAGGACCACCCTGTCACGGTGACCCGCCGCGACGGCGAGTCCCTGGTGCTCATGTCCAAACGCGAAGCCGACGCCCGGGCCGAACTCCTGCACATCGCGGCCACGCTCATCACGGTGACGCTCGATGACGGCCCCCTGACCGAACGCATGGCTAGCCGGTACCCATGGATGTACGCGCTGAGCGCTGAAGACCGGCAAGAATGCGCTCGAGACCTCATCGACGCCGCGCGCGCATCCTTCTCGACGCATCAGCCGCACTTGGCGATCGCCAAGCTCACCAGCTGGCGCGAGACGGCCACGGCAATCGCCGCGGGTCTGGGCTCGCAGCCGGTCGAGTGGCTCGACGAGGACGACGAAGCTGGCAGTGACACGGTCGTCGAGCGTCCCTGATCATGCCCAAGGAGTCCCTGGTCCCGCGACCGGCGAAAAGGTCAGAGTACGTGTTGAAGTACGCCACCAAGCAGTCCGAGAAGGGCTGGCGCGACCTCGTGGCGACGATCAGGAATCCCATGAGCGACACCTGGGACTTCCTGACCCACACACCCCTGACGAAGACACCGACCAACTACCCGCTCGAGGGATCCCTGGGCACGATCACACGGGGCGGGCGGACTTACGAGCGATGGCAGCACAAGCCCACGCTGAAAGGCACTGCACGGGTGTGGTTCTACGTCGACGGCAGCACCGTCTACCTGGAGCAGGTCCACACCTCGCATCCCAACGAGACGAAGTAGCCGGGCATGGGGTCCTTTACTCCTCGGCGTGAGTGGGTGCACCGGTATCTTGACCGGCTGGGGCAACAACGACGGCCACGGGACAAGTGGTCCCGGATTCTGCGTGATGGCGGATTTGACGTCGACGAGGCACGGTGCGAATTGGCCGGATCGCAGTCGGGGAACAACTGGACCGAGCACGCGCTCAAATGTTCTCCCGATCCGCAGTCCATCCGGGGGACCACCTGCGCAGGCTCGCCGACAGCGTCGACACGGATCCTCGGCTCGCTGTGAGCACCGCCAAGTGCATGCTCACCGCCCGCAGGCAGAGCTACGCCAGTGGGGCGAAGGTACCTGCCCTGGTCGACGCCGCCCAGTAATCGCTCGGCCTCGCGGCCAAGTCGTTCAGCGACGAGGACCGCGCGTTTCGCCCGGGCCCTTGCAGTCGCTGGTCACCCTCACCCCGAGTGTGACCCAGTTCAGGAACAGCGTCGGCATCGACCCACGGAGCCCGAGGAGGTGCCGAGGTGGGTCCGTCCGCCACGCGCCGAGGGCCCTGCAGGTCTGGTCGCCGACCGTGGCCGCGCTTGGGTGTCGATGATGTGTACCAACATATGTGGATGGCCAGCGCTTCCAGGGCCATGCTGGCGGCACCCGCAGAGGCGACTATCAGAGGTTCCATGCTCCAGCAGCACACGACGGACCACGGAACAGCACAATACAAGCTCCCCGCCAGGCCGATGCCTGACGGGGCACGTTCTGTGGGACTCTAGGACCGCGATCGAAGTATGTCTCTCGTGCAGCTGAACAGTCTCATATTCGAGCAGGTCACTTACTACCGACAAGTTCACGCAGCACGTACTGCATGATGCCGCCGTGCCGGTAGTAGTCGGCCTCACCCGGTGTGTCGATCCGGACCACCGCGTCGAACTCGATCTCACCCTGGCTACCGCGGGCCTTGACCTTCACGGTGGCCGGAGTGTCACCCGCGTTCAGGGCCTCGACCCCGGTGATGTCGAAGGTCTCCTCGCCAGTCAGGCCCAGCGACTCCGCGCTCTCGCCGTCGGGGAACTGCAGCGGCAGCACACCCATGCCGATCAGATTGGACCGGTGGATCCGCTCGAAGGATTCCGCGATGACCGCCCGGACCCCCAACAACGCGGTGCCTTTGGCCGCCCAGTCGCGCGACGAACCCGAACCGTACTCCTTGCCCGCCAGGACCACGAGTGGGATGCCGGCTTCGGCGTAGGCGACGGAGGCGTCGTAGATGGTGCTGACCGGGGCGTCCGCTGGGTCGGAGGCCTGGGTGAAGTCGCGGGTGAAACCACCTTCGGTACCCGGGGCGAGCTGGTTGCGTAGCCGGATGTTGGCGAAGGTGCCGCGGATCATCACCTCGTGGTTGCCCCGACGGGAACCGTAGGAGTTGAAGTCGCGCCGCGCCACGCCGTGCGATGACAGATACTCCCCCGCCGGAGAGTCGAGTTTGATGGCGCCGGCCGGGCTGATGTGGTCGGTGGTGACCGAGTCGCCCAGTTTGGCCAGGGCCCGCGCTCCGCTGATGTCGGCGACCGGGCTCGGCTCGGCGCTCATGCCGTCGAAGTACGGTGGCTTGCGCACGTAGGTGGACTGCGGGTCCCACTCGAACGTGTTGCCCGTGGGGGTCGGCAGCGACTGCCACGTCTCGTCACCGGCGAACACGTCGGCGTAGTCGCGGGTGAACATCTCACTCGCGAGAGCGGAGTCGACCACCTCTTCGATCTCTGCCGGGGAGGGCCAGAGGTCGCTCAGGTACACCGGCTGCCCTTGCGCGTCCGTACCGAGCGGATCGGTGGTGAGATCGAGGTCCATGGTGCCCGCCAGCGCGTACGCCACCACGAGCGGTGGCGAGGCGAGGTAGTTCATCTTGACGTCGGGGTTGATCCGGCCCTCGAAGTTGCGGTTGCCGGACAACACCGATACGACGGCGAGGTCGTTCTCGTTCACCGCGGCCGACACCGCCTCCGGGAGTGGCCCGGAGTTCCCGATGCACGTGGTGCAGCCGTAGCCCACGAGGTGGAACCCTAGCTTCTCCAGGTACGGGGTGAGCCCGGCTCGCTCGTAGTAGTCCATGACCACTTTGGAGCCAGGGGCCAGGGTGGTCTTCACCCAGGGTTTGCGGTTTAGGCCACGCTCGACGGCCTTCTTCGCGACGAGGGCGGCGCCGACCATCACCGATGGGTTGGAGGTGTTGGTGCACGACGTGATAGCCGCGATGACGACGGCGCCGTGGTCGATCACGCATTCGGTGCCGTCATCGAGGGTGATGGGCACCGGCTTCGACGCGCGGCCGTTGGACCGGGCGGCGGCGGACACGAGTTCACGCGGTGTCTCGCCGCCGTCGCCGTGGTGTACCGACACCGGGTCGCTGGCCGGGAAGGTCTCCTCCACGGCTTCGTCGACATCGGTGTGTGGGACCGGCTCGTCGGCGACGTAATCACGCAACGACGTACGGAAGGCGACCTTGCCGTCGGACAGCGACACCCGGTCCTGCGGGCGTTTCGGGCCGGCGATCGAGGGGACGACGCTACCGAGGTCGAGTTCCAAGTATTCCGAGTACTCCGGCTCGACCGACGGGTCGTGCCATAGCCCCTGCTCCTTGGCGTACGCCTCGACCAGCGCCACCTCTTGCTCACTGCGGCCAGTGAGCCGCAGGTAGCGCACCGTCTCTTCGTCGATGGGGAAGATGGCGATCGTCGAGCCGTATTCGGGGCTCATGTTGCCGATGGTGGCCCGGTTGGCCAGCGGAACCTCGGGTACACCGGGGCCGTAGAACTCGACGAACTTGCCGACGGCACCGTGCTGGCGCAGCTTCTCGGTGATGGTGAGCACGAGGTCGGTGGCGGTAGCGCCGTCCGGCAACGCGCCGGACAGCTTGAAGCCCACCACCCGCGGGATCAGCATGCTGACCGGCTGGCCAAGCATCGCCGCCTCGGCTTCGATGCCGCCGACGCCCCATCCGACCACACCCAGGCCGTTGACCATGGTGGTGTGGCTGTCGGTGCCGACGCAGGTGTCCGGGTACGCGACACCGTCGCGCACCATGACGGTGCGGGCGAGGTGCTCGATGTTGACCTGGTGCACGATGCCGGTGCCTGGCGGCACCACCTTGAAGTCGTGGAACGCACCCTGGCCCCAGCGGAGGAACTGGTAGCGCTCTTTGTTGCGCTCGTATTCGAGCTCGACGTTGCGGGCGAACGCGTCCGGCGCGCCGAAGACGTCGGCGATGACGGAGTGGTCGATGACCAGTTCGGCCGGCGCCAGCGGGTTGATCCGATCCGGGTCTCCGCCGAGATCGCTCATGGCCTCGCGCATGGTGGCGAGGTCGACGATGCACGGGACCCCGGTGAAGTCCTGCATGACCACCCGGGCGGGCGTGAACTGGATCTCAGTGCTGGGTTTGGCCTTAGCGTCCCAGTCGACCAGCGCACGTACGTGATCGGCGGTGATATTGGCGCCGTCCTCGGTGCGCAGTAGGTTTTCCAGCAGGATCTTCAAGCTGTACGGCAGGCGCTCGACCGGCCCGGCGGCAGCCAGCCGGTAGATCTCGTACGTGTCTCCCCCTACCTGGAGAGTGCCCTGCGCACCGAAGCTGTTCTTGCTCGCCACGTCCAATCCCAACCTTTCGCCTTCGCCGTCGTGCGGCCCAGAAGCGCCAGCTTGGCCCCGGGGTGGACCGCGACAGCCGAACCGCGCATCCCGACGGGGCCTTGACAGGCTCCATGGTCGCGCAGCCGCCTGACACGACACGTATCAGGTTGCCCTTACCCGACCGCGGAGGGCCTATCCACATCTTTATCTTGAGTTCAAGATACACGGCGTGAAGCTTTCTCGCCACCACCGACCCACTCCCCGAGCGCACCGTCCGGCGGGCGATCTGTTTGGATAGCGCACAACCCGTTGATCACCTCGCCCAAGGAGCTTTTGATGCCGCGCGCTCGCCACCTGACCACCATCGCCATCGCCGCCGCGGCGCTCACGATGTCCGGGTGCGGCGGCGGTAGCGACGAGGACCGCGCGGTGTCGGCCGCCGAAGACTTCTTCGCCGCACTCGCCGAGGTCGATGCCGAAAGCGCCTGTGAGTTGAACCTCGGTGGCGACGACCACCCTCTCGACGACGATCACCCGGACTGGGACACCTGCCTGACCGCCGTCGACACCTGGGCCAACTCGGTAGCCATCCCGGTCGACGAGGAACTGCCCGAGGTGACGTTCGACTCGGCCGAGGTGGACACCTCCACCGACACCGCCAGCGTCGACGGCGACGTACCTGCCATGTATGGCTTCCCCTACTCTTTCGACCTACGCAAGGTCGACGGTGACTGGTACATCGACGGCGACTGGTACCGCTGACCGAGCCCGGCTGTTGCCATCACCCATCCCGCCACCAAGCACCCGGTGCTGGGGATAAGCCACGCCGGCACACCGAACAACCACTCACCGGCCGGTCCGAACGGCTCCAAACCCCCGGTGGCGAACCCCACCAGCGCGCCCACCAGCAACACCGCGCCGGCCGCCACCCGCACAGTCGACGCTCGGCCCGCCCCACCCTGACTGAACCGCCCCGGCCACCACCGTTGCACCCGCACCGCCGCCACCACGAGCCCGGCCAGCATCGCGGCGAGCACCACCAGCCACACCGGCCGGGTCGCCCACCACAGTGCGCCGCCGACCTCCGGCAGGGTGCCGCCGCCGACCACCATCACCACCACGAGCACGACGAGCGCCGGCAGATGCCACAGGTACAGGTGGATCGCCCGGACTCCCACGGCGACCACCACCGCCCAGGCCCAAGGCCGCGCCAGCCACCGGTTCAGCCGCGGCCGCAGCGCCATGATCAACGCCGCCTGCCCGGCCGTGAGCACCAGCAGACACACCGACGGCGGGTTCATGTTCGACATCTCCCCCGGCAGGCCGATCATGCTCACCGAGTAGGGCCCCGCCACCGTCAACCCCACCAGGGCCACCAGGGCGGCACCAGCCACCACCCACGCCGCACCGGTCCGCCGGGCCGGCCAGCGCCCATCGGCGTACCAGAACCCGACCTGCTGGGCCACCAGCCAGACCAGCACGAAGTTCACCACCGCCAGCTCGCTCAACAGGTCCGAACCCGTCGCCACGCGTGCGACGTCGATGGTCGCCGCCAGCCCCACCGGCACCAGCAACGTGGTCCACGGCCGCCGGCGGTGGCCGGCGATCATCACCGGCGCCACGGCCGTCACCACCACATACACCACCAAGAACCACAGTGGACGGCCCAGGAGCCGGGCGACGTAGGCCAGGTCTTCGGCCGGTGTCCCCGCCGCCCACGCGGCCACCAGGATTGCCTGGGTGGTGACGACGAACACCACCACCGGCGCCAGCAAGCGCACCAGCCGGCCACGCAGATACTCCACGTAGCCGCCGCCGGAGGCCCGCAGCCGCACCCACACCCGCATGTTGGCCAATCCCCCGGCGACGAAGAACAGCGGCATGACCTGCAACACCCACGTGAGCGGGCGTAGTTCCGGCACAACGGTGAGCGTGTTGACCACCTGCACCTGGCCGTCCGCGGTCACGGCGAGCCCGGCCATCAGCCAGTGCCCGGCCACCACCACGACCAAGCTCAAGCTCCGTACGGCGTCGATCACCCGGTCGCGCCCCGGCGGGGTCGACGCGGCCACACCGGCCACGACCCGCGTCATGCCGGCCACCACACGCGTCATGCCGGCTGCTCCATCGTGCGCACCGGCCGCTCCGTCGTGCCCACCGGCCGCTCCCGGCGCGCCGCCGCGACCACCCGGTGGGCCTGGCGCAAGCGCTCCACCACCAGGGGCGTGACCAGCGCCAACAGGATCACCATCGCCGAGGCAAGGTAAGGCACGGGGTCTTCGCGGCCCGGGTTGCCGTACCCCTGCCGCCATGAGTTGATGCCGACGGCCCGCTCGCTGACCGCGGCCACGGCGCGGCACCCGACGTCGCCGCCGATCTTCTCGCAACGGGCCCGCAGGTCGGAACCGAACTGCTCGTCGATCGCTTGCCTGGCCCAGGGGCCCAGTGCGCCGCCGTGTGCAGTGGCGTATCTCAGCAGGTCGTAGCCGTAATCGTGAGCCTTGCAGGCAAACTCGAAGTCGTAGTGGGTCGGGCCGAACGGCGATGAACAGTCGCCATGTGGCTGCACGACGCGTGGTGTCCCGTCCGGTCCGGTGACGACGTCCGGCTCGTACCCCATGACATCGGCGAAGTCCGGTGGAACGGCCCGCACGGCTGAGTCCTGCCGCCGTTCTCCGTCCGGAGTCGAGCCGGATGTGGCATGGCCGGCACCCAACCCGGTGGCCGCCACCACGGCTCGGGCCGCCCCCGCGTCCTCCGGCCCGGTCCCGGTCTGCCGCACCTGGCCCGCTCCGGTCAGAATGAACGACACCAGCACCGCGGCCAGCATCAGGCTGATCCGCACACCCATTCGGCTTCTCCTCCGTCTCACCCTCGAGGGCCGAACACGTGGCCCACGACGATGGACGGTACGAAGCCACACCCGCCGGATCATCGGCCTCCGGCGCCAACCTTGCCGTGGCCCCGTAGTCCTCGGGGCCGCCTCCCCTCACCCCGTGGAGTGACGCCGGACCTACCTCCATAGAGCGACGCGCCGAGGTCGTGTGGTGACTACGCTGAGCAGGTGGCCGATGCTCAGGACGCCGCACCGCGCGGCCGGCTCGCGACGGTGCCCATCCCCACAGGTCCCCGGGGGTGGTGGCCGTGGATGACCGCATTGATCGCGTTCGTCATCGCACTCGCGGATGTCCGCGACACCTTCGACGTCGATGGGCCTCTCATCGTGGTGGCCGCGTTCGCCGCCGCCGCACCCTTGGGGCTCGTCGTCGCCGCCCCCGCGTTGGGTTGGCTGGTGTCCGCGGCAGGAGCGCTCGTCGTGTCCAGGGCCATGCCAGTGGTGGACGGCGACCCCTGGCCATGGCCGGTGATACATGGCCTGGTCCTGCTCGCCCTGGTCTTCGCCACTGGCCTGTCCGTCCCAGCCGGGCGGGGCAGATTGAGGCGGGCCGGAGTATCTCTGATCGCCACCACCGCTACCGCAGTCCTGTTCGGTGTCTCCGTGCCGGACGAGCTGCGTGCCGGGTGGTCGGTCGGGGCCGCGCTCATCGGACTAGCCGGTGTGGTCATGGGGCTCACCGGCCTGGTCCGGACCCGCCGGCCACCTCCCCCGGACGTGGTCATCTCGGCCAGGGACGTCCCCGCAGCGTTGCTCGCCGGGTTTCGCGAGGCCTTCGTGGACTGGGTACCGTCACCCCCAACCGGGCGCCCGTTCGCCGAACGCCTCCTGAGTTCGCGGCCCTGGGCCGGCCGGGTTCGTACGGCATCGCCGTGGATCCTGGCACTCGGCGTGTTCTGGCTCGGCGTGGGCTCCTTCCACGAGACGATCATCGTCCATGACCTCGTCCTCCCGATCCTGGCCGCGGCGATCGCCCTGCCCATCGGCCTGGCCCGGCAGTACGCGCTGATCGGCTGGCGGCTGATCACCCTGGTGGCCATCGTCGTCGCCGTGATCGGCACCCCCAGCGGCGGCCAAGACCCCGGCACCTGGCCGGTCGCCATGCAGTTCGTCTGGCTCGCCATGACGTTCCTGGTGGCCGTGCGCCACCAGCGGGCGACCGTCGCCTGGGTGTGGGCGGTGACGGTCGCGAGCCAGTCCGCCGGTACCGCCGACAATGCCGGTGTAGCCATCACCCTCATGGTCACGACGTCGGCCCTGGCGCTGATCGGCGACCTGATGCGGACCCGGCGCCTGGCCAGCCACGAGGTGGAACGGCAGACTGAACTCAGCCAGCTGGAACGGGCCCGCCGGACGGTCCTGGAGGAACGGACCCGGATCGCCCGCGATCTTCACGACGTCGTCGCCCATCACATGTCGATGGTTGTTGTCCAGGCAGAAACCGCCCCCTACCGGATTCCGGATCTCTCCCCCGCCGCCGCCGACGAACTGGCCTCCATCAGCGCGTCGGCCCGGCAGGCACTCAACGAGGTCCGATCCATGCTTGGTGTGTTGCGCGCCACCGACCAGGTCGCGCCGACCACTCCCCAACCGGGCCTCGAGCAGATCGAGGATCTCGTCGACAACGTCCGCCGATCCGGCGTGCACGTTCGCCTGCATATGAGACCGCCGCTGCCGGACGTCGGCGCGGCGGCCGGCCTGTCCATCTACCGGATCATGCAGGAGTCACTGGCCAACGCGGCCCGGCACGCACCCGGTTCCGACGTCCACGTGTACGTCGGTGTTCTCGACGACGCCGTGGATCTACGCGTGCTCAACTCGGCGCCCCCGGCCGGCGCCGAGCCAGCGCCGGCGCGGCCCGCCCGATCGGATCCTGACCAGGTCACCACCGGACACGGGCTGATCGGGATGCGCGAACGGGCGAGCGTGGTGGGCGGTACCTTCGAGGCCGGAGCCAACGCCGACGGCGGGTTCGAGGTGCATGCCCGGATCCCCGTCCACGATTCACCTCGCCACCACCCCGCAGAGGAGCGATCCGGTGACCACTAGGGCACCCACCCGCGTGTTGATCGTCGACGACCAAGCGATGGTCCGGCAGGGTTTCGGCGCGTTGCTCGCCGCACAGCCGGACATCGACGTGGTGGGTGACGCCGCCGATGGTTCGGCCGCCGTCGACGCCGTCCGCCGGCTGGGGCCCGACGTCGTCCTCATGGACGTGCGGATGCCAGTGCTCGACGGGCTGGAGGCCACCCGCCGGATCCTGCGCGGGCCCGGCGAGCCGAAACCCCGCGTGGTGATGTTGACCACCTTCGATCTGGACGACTACGTCTACGACGCGCTCCGGGCCGGCGCCAGCGGGTTCCTCCTGAAGGACGCCCCCGCCGACGATCTCGTTCACGCGGTGCGGGTGGTCGCGGCCGGCGACGCGTTGTTAGCACCGTCGATCACCCGTACGCTGATCGCCGATTTCGCCCGCCGGCCGGACGCGAAGCGGCCACGGCCTCAACTGCTGCACGTGTTGACCCCTCGGGAGACGGAGGTCTTGAAGCTCATCGCCACCGGGATGTCCAACTCCGAGATCGCCGCGGCGCTGGTGCTGGCCGAACAGACCGTGAAGACCCACGTCGGCCGGATCCTCACCAAACTCGATCTCCGCGACCGCGCCCAAGCCGTCGTCGTCGCCTACGAGACCGGTTTGGTCGAGCCGGGATCGGCCTGAGCGGGGTGGCCGGGTTCCCGGTCAGGCGACGTGCGGCGCGACGTCGGCCGCCACGAGCTCCAGGTGGTCCAGGTCGGACAGATCCAGCATCTGCAGATACACCCGGCTGGCGCCGAGTTCACGCACCGCGTTGATGCCGTCGACCACCTCCTGCGGGGTGCCGGCCAGGCCGTTTGCTCGTACCTCGGCTGGGTCGCGGCCGATCGCGGCCGCCCGCCGGGTGAACTCGGCCTCGTCCTTGCCGCAGGCTAAGACGAAGGCGACGGAGTACACGAGATCGTCTGGGTCGCGGCCGGCGTCTTCACATGCCTTGCGCACGGCGGCGAACCGGCTGGCGACCTCGCTCTTCGGTGGGAAGGCGGTGTTGAACTCGGTAGCGAACCGCGCCGCCAGGGCCGGCGTGCGGCGTGGGCCGTGGCCCCCGATGATCACCGGCATCCGGTCCTGTGTCGGCTTGGGCAGCGCCGGGGAGTCCGTCACGGTGTAGTGCGTTCCGGTGTGCGAGAAGCGCTCTCCGACCGGGGTGGACCACAATCCGGTGACCACCTCGAGCTGCTCCTCCAGGAGGCCGAAGCGTCGATCCGGGAACGGGATGCCGTAAGCGGCATGCTCCGCGTCGAACCATCCGGTGCCCAGCCCGAACTCGACCCGGCCGCCGGACATCTGGTCGACCTGCGCGACCTGGATGGCCAACGGACCCGGATACCGGAACGTCGCCGACGACACCAGAGTGCCAAGCCGGATGCTGGACGTCTCACGTGCCAAGCCGGCCAGGGTGACCCACGCGTCGGTGGGACCCGGGAGGCCATCCGAGCTTCCCATCGCCAGGTAGTGGTCGGAGCGGAAGAAGGCGTCGAACCCGAGCCGTTCGCTGGCCTGGGCTACGCGCAGCTGGTCGTCATAGCTGGCGCCCTGCTGCGGTTCGGTGAAAATTCGCAACTGCATGGACCTAGCCTTTCAGTACCCGATGATCATTGGCCTTTAACCCCCGAATCCGGTGGTCAATCGTCAATGATCATGGAACGTTGCGACACACTCGACGTGGTGCGTCATCGGGAACAGGTCGAACGCACGCAGGTCGGTGAGCTCGTATCCATGGGCGGCGAACGTTGCTACGTCACGGGCCAAAGCCGCTGGGTCACACGCTACGTAGGCCACCACCCGCGGCCGGAGCCGGCTGATCTCCGCGACCACCGGGAGTTTGGCGCCGGCCCGAGGCGGGTCGAGCACGACGATGTCCGCGGCGAGATCGCCGGCCCGGCTCAACACCCGGTCCACCGGCCCGGACTCGACCGTCACCTGTGGCAGGTCGGCAAGGTTGTGCCGCGCGTCGGCGACGGCTCGGCGGTCACCTTCCACCGCCACCACGGCCCCACTGGGGCCGACCTGCGCCGCCAGCGCACCGGCGAACAGACCGACGCCGCTGTAGAGGTCGAGCACCCGTTCTCCGGGCCGCGCGGCCACCGCCCGCGCCACCGCGTCCACCAAGGCATCGGCCGCACCTGGGTGGACCTGCCAGAATCCGCCACCGCTGACCCGCCAGCGCCGCCCGGCCGCCACCTCGGTCACCGTGCCGTCGCCCTGGTGTGGCTGCGGGCGGCCCCGCTCGTCGAGAATGGACACGGACACGTCGGTTGGCAATTCGGGGAGTTCGACGTCGCGCTGACCTGGTTCGACGATCAACTGTTGGTCGCCGGTGCCGGACGCGGTCGCGGCGACCGAGGTGACGCCCGGCCAGCCGCGCTCCTCGACGCCGACCGACCGGACACCAGGGTGCGCGATCAGGCAGGTGTCGATGGGCACGATCTCGTGGGAACGATGCCGGCGTAGCCCGGCGCGGTCGTCGTCACCGACGGCGTAGGTGACCCGGGTGCGCCACCCCAGCCCGGCGTCGTCGCCCGGGACCGGCTCGACCACAACCGTCCGTTCGACCCCGGCCAGACGCCGCAGTTGTTCCTCGACCACCGCCGCCTTCAGCCGGCGCTGGGCCTCCGGGGTGGCGTGCTGCCAATCGCATCCGCCGCAGCGGCCGGGGCCCGCGTACCGGCATGGCGCGGTGACCCGGTCTGGCGACGCCCTGAGGATCTCGACGGCGTCGGCTCGCCAATAGCGGGCGTCGTCAGCCCCCTCCGTGATCCGCGCCGACACTCGCTCACCAGGCAGGCCGTGCCGGACGAACACCACCCGGCCCTCGTGCCGGGCCACCACCGATCCGCCGTGGGCGACCGGACCCAACTCAACGATGATCTCCACTCCGGCGGTCACAACCGATAATCTTAATGTCTGCTGTTGATGCCCTGCGCGGGAACGTCTGTCGCCGCCTCTGCTATCCAGGTGGACGCCGCGCGGAGGCGGAGGAGGGGTTCGATGTGCAACTATCGACCGACGACGGCCGCGCCAGCCGGTTCCGGCCGGACACCAGACTCAGGCACGGAGATCTCCCGGGTGGCGAACGAACAGGGCGACCGCTGAGAAAAGCGGGGTGGAGGCACAGATGCACATCGTCATCATGGGCTGCGGCCGAGTCGGGTCCAGCCTGGCGCACAGCCTCGAGGCGCGGGGTCATTCGGTGGCCATCGTCGACCGCAACCCGGACGCCTTCCGACGCCTCCGCCCGGGATTCGAAGGACGGACGGTCACCGGGGTCGGCTTCGAACGCTCCGTCCTGCACGAGGCCGGAATCGCCGACGCTGGTGCGTTCGCCGCGGTCAGCAGCGGCGACAACTCCAACATCATCTCCGCCCGAGTAGCCCGCGAGACGTTCGGCGTCGACAACGTCGTCGCCCGCATCTACGATCCTGGACGCGCGGAGGTCTACGAGCGGCTGGGGATTCCCACCGTGGCCACGGTGCGCTGGGCGGCCAACCAGGTGCTACGCCGAGTGCTGCCGGAAGAAGCGGCCGCCGAATGGGTCGACCCCTCCGGCACGGTGCGGTTGACCGAAGCTCCCGTCGGCGCCAAATGGGTCGGCAGCCCGGTCCGGGTACTCGAACAGGTCACCGGTACCAGAGTGGCACTACTGAGCCGGCTCGGCCAGAGCATCATCCCGGGCGGAGATACGCTGCTGGAGGAGGGCGACCGCGTCCACACGATGATGCCCGACGTCGGGGTGTCCCGCCTCCTCCACCTCATCACCGGCGGAACGGAGAGCTGACACCCATGATGCGCGTCGCCATCGCCGGAGCCGGCAACGTCGGCCGTTCCATCGCTACCGAGTTGCTCGGCAACGGCCACGAAGTCCTGCTGGTCGACCGCGACCCCAGCGCCATCAAGGCCGCCTCGGTACCCGACGCCGAGTGGCTGCTCGCCGACGCCTGCGAGCTGTCCACCCTGGAGGAGGCTGCCCTACAGCGCTGCGACGTCGTCATCGCCGCCACGGGTGACGACAAAGTGAACCTCGTCGTGTCACTGCTGGCCAAGACGGAGTTCTCGGTCAAGCGCGTGGTGGCACGGGTCAACCACCCGGACAACGAATGGCTGTTCACCGAGGGCTGGGGGGTCGACGTCTCGGTCTCCACCCCGCGGATCATGAGTGCGCTGGTGGAAGAGGCCGTCAGCGTCGGTGAGCTGGTGCGGCTGTTCACCTTCCGGCAAGGCGAGGCCAACCTCGTCGAACTCACCCTGCCCAGCGACTCCCCCATCGTCGGCACCGCCGTGGCAGACCTGCACTGGCCGAGCGACACATCACTCGTCTCGATCATCCGGGGACGGCACGTCCACAGCCCGCAGGCCGAGCTGGTGCTCGAATCCGGCGACGAGCTGCTTTTCGTCGCCGCGCCCGAGCGCGAGCAGCAGTTGGAGGACCTACTCTCCCCACGGTGACGGCGGGCACGTCGGGCCTGGGACCGCGGACCCAGGCAACAACAAGCCTCCTTACGGCCACCACCGCACGACCACAAGCCTCCTTATTGCGGCCCAGGCAACAACAAGCCTCCTTATGGCCACCGCCATGGTCGCCCGTGGCGGCTAGTGCACGGAGTGGAGCTGGTGCAGGGAGTGGAGCTGGTGCAGGTATGGAGTGCCGAAACTGTCGCTACCGCCGCACGTCGTTCACTCCGTCGACGCACCGACCTCACTCCGTGCAGCAACATCGCTCCGTGTTGGGCCGGCCCGACGTCAGCGATGCGGATCGGAACCGCTCGTACCGGCGGATGGGTCATGGTCGGGGCTCGCCGCCTCATGGCCGCCGGGCTGCCGCTGACCGGTAGGGATCTCCTCCTGCTGCCCCGCCACCGACGCTCGTTGCTGGTGTGCGCGGAACGCCGGCCGGATGATGAGCCACGACACGTAGGCGACCAGCAGGAACAGCGGTGCACCCATCGCGAGTCGAGCACTGGCCAGCCAGCCAAGCTGTTCTTCTCCCGCAAAGTACAGGGGTGCCTGCACGGCCAGCCGGAAGGCGAACATCCCGACCCACAGCGCCGACGCTTTCATCAACGCCTTCATCAGGACTGGATCACGCCGCCACGACGTACCCATGCCGGTGGCCAGCCCCACCAGGATCCCCACCAGTGGCCAGCGCACCACGATGGAGACCAGGAACGCCAGGCCGTAACCGACGTTGATGAGTAGTCCGGGCAGGAACACGTCCTCCGCCCGGCCGGTGCGGCTGGCCCAGAACACCGCCACCCCAACCCCAAGGAAACCCGCGATCACGCTCTGCATCGGTTCCCGCCGGACCAGCCGGATCACCGCAAGGAGCGCACCCGTGCCCAGCGCTGCCCACAACGACAACGTCAGGTCCCGGCCACCGATGGTGTAGACCGCGGTGAACAGCGCTAGCGGGAGTCCCGCATCGAGCAACGCACCCGGGGTCAGGGCGTTCTTGGCGGCGAACCGGTCGTCGGAGGCGAGGCTGGCCATCCAGCCGCCTCGCGGGCGAGGCGGCAGGTGCTCCGGCGAACCCGACGGGCCCGCTGCACCGGCCTGGTGGCCCAACTCTGCCTCAGTACTCAGGTCTTCCGGGCGGCTGTCGCCCGTGGGGCGGCTACCCTCCGCGGCGCCGCCGGCACGCGGCTGGTCTGGGCTCACCTCTCCGGCTCCGATTGCTCCGGATCAGGCCCTGCCTCGGCATCGGTGATCGTGGGGCCCGCGTCGTCATCTGCCTCGACATCGTCCGCCGCGTCGTCATCTGCCTCGACGTCATCTGCCTCGACGTCCGACTCAGCCTCGACGTCGGTGTCGGCTTCTTTGCGGCCCGGCGGCTGCAAAGCGATGACCTCACCGGGTGGCATCGGGGTGTCGCCACGCACTACGACCACCTGGCGCACGACGTCCACCAGCCGTTGGAAAGCCGCGGCGTCGGTGATCGCCTTACCGAGGAAGGTCGCCCGCACCATCCACCGGGGACCGTCGATGCCGGAGACCCGGGACGGCTGGGCCCCCTTCTTGCCGTCTTTCGTGGTGACCGGAATGACGAGGCGCACCTCGGTGCCGAACGGACCGGTGCCTTCCTGTGCACTGCCGCCGCGGCGCTGGGCGTCGGTGGTGATCTGGAGTCTGGTCTGCTCCCACAGGCCAGAGCTGCGGGGCGCGGCCACCGCCACCAGTTGTACGGCGGCCTCGCCGACCGCCAGGAGCACACTCGTGCCCCGGCCGGAGCGCTTGTCGACCTGTAGCTGGATCTTCATCCCCTCGACGCCGCGGATCAGCAGCCCACCGAGGTCGATGCGTTCGGTCCGGATCGTGTCGAGGTCGACCTCGGTGGAGTCGTACGGGCCGTTGGGACGGTCCGCCGGCCCGGACCCCTCGGATGGGTCCGCGGCCGAGGTTGCCTCCGGCTCGGCCGATTCGGCCGCGGTGTTGTCCGGCCGCGGTTCGCGCGACTGCTCGTCTCGTCGTCGGCGTCGGAACACCTGCACTAACTCCCTACGTCTGCTCGTGGCCGCCACCAGTGTGGCGGGTCGGCGACCTGGGATGACCCAAGCCGTCGACCATCGACACTAGTGTGCGGCACACTAGCGCCCAGTCGAACCGTATCCACCGTCGCCGCGAGCCGATCCGGGTAGCCGCTCCACCTCGTGAAAGGCGGCACGTTCAACGCGCTGCACCACGAGCTGGGCGATGCGGTCTCCCCGCTCGAACACAGCGGGCTCACGGAGGTCATGGTTGACCAGCAAAACTTTGATCTCGCCCCGGTATCCAGCATCCACAGTGCCGGGGGTGTTGACAATGCTGACCCCGAGTCGATGCGCCAGCCCGGAGCGCGGGTGCACGAAAGCAGCGTAGCCCGCGGGCAACGCTATCGCGATGCCTGTACCGACCAGAGCCCGCTCACCCGGCTTGATGGTGACCGCCTCGGTGGTGACGAGGTCGGCACCGGCGTCACCGGGGTGTGCGTACGACGGCATCGGAATGCCGCCGTCGAGCCGGGTGACCAGGACCTCGACGGGAGTTGCTGGAGAGTTCGGTACGTCGCTCACGCCCGTCGACCCTACCCGTGCCGCACTGCTGTGAGCGTGGCACCCTGCTGATTATGACCAGGAGTTCGGATCCGTCCTCCGCGAACGGCGCTACCCGCTACCGCGAGCGGCTGTCCGCTCCGCTGTCCTGGTGGCTGCTCATGCTGGGCCTGTTGGGGTCGGTCTGGCTGATCTACCAGCATGTCTATGGCCCTCGTGTGTCGGTCCCGGTCGCGGCCGGGCTCTTCGTCGTCGGTGGGTCGGTGCTCATCGCCTACGGTCGGCCACGGATCCAGGTGGCCGGCGGAATGTTGACCGCCGGACCGGCGCGGCTGCCTCTGCACGCCGTGGGCACCGTCGAGGTGCTGCACGGCGAGGCGGCCCGTACCGCCCGTGGACGCGACCTGAGTCCAACCGCCTACTACCTGGTTCGTGGCTACATCACCCCCGTGATCCGGATCGAGGTCGTGGACGACGACGACCCGACGCCGTACTGGCTGCTGTCCAGCCGCCGCCCCGAACGGCTGGCAGCCGTGATCGGGGCGGCGCGCGAGGAGGCTGGGAGCGCTTAGGCGGCGCAGTCGCGGCAGATGAACTGTCCGCGTTCCTCCTTGGCCAGCTGGCTGCGGTGGTGGACGAGGAAGCATCGGCTGCACGTGAACTCATCGGCCTGCCGCGGCAGGACCCGCACAGCGAGCTCCTCGTTGGACAAGTCGGCGCCGGGAAGCTCAAGCGACTCGGCTAGCTCGGACTCGTCGACGTCGACGATGCCGGAGGATTTGTCGATCCGCCGGTTCTTCAGCTCTTCGATGGAGTCTTCGGAGATCTCGTCGTCGGTCTTGCGTGGTGCGTCGTAATCGGTTGCCATCGGGCTGTCCCCCTCGCTGGGCACATAGCAGTCAGTTCTCTTGTTGGTGTGGCTTCAGGCCATTCCACGATCCTTCGTGCCTTTCGTAACGCACGAAGGCCCGCGGTTGTGCCCGGTCCAGCGCCGAGATTGTGCCTGATTTCTTACCCGATCTGCACATCGGCTCGCCGATGTGATGCAGATCATCCCCGGTCGGAGCCGTCGTCATGCCGTCGAGGCGGACCCAAATGACCACGATCAGGCAACGGCCCGGCGCCCGTGCCACCTGTCCGGACGTCGAGATGAGATGGTGGGAGCCGGGTCTCCGGGACCCCGCGCATGCGCTGAACGTGGGAGACGAAGAATGACACCAGCCGCCGATCCCGAGCGTGACGTCTACGCCAACCGCACGCTCAACCTGCGGTCGGTCGAGGCGGTCGGCTACGACATGGACTACACGCTCATCCACTACCGCACCGACGAGTGGGAGGGAGCAGCTTTCGAGCATGCCCGCCGGCTGCTCAGCGAGCGGGGATTCCCCGTCCACGACGTTGCTTTCGACGCCGACCGCTACCTCCAAGGGCTGGTGATCGACCTCGATCTCGGCAACCTCGTCAAGGCCACCCGTTTCGGCTACGTCATCCAGGCTCAGCATGGTACCCGGCAGTTGTCGTTCGAGGAGTTGCGACGCACCTACGCGGGGGTGTTCGTGGACCTCGGCGAGCGGCGGTTCCGGTTTCTCAACACCATGTTCTCCATTTCTGAGGCGGCGCTGTACGCACAGCTGGTGGACCGGCTCGACGCCGACCTGATCGACGGCCCGATGGGGTATGACGAGCTGTACCACGCGGTGTCGTCGGCGCTCGACGAGTCGCACGCCATCGGAACGCTGAAGGCGGAGATCGCCGCCGACCCGCAGCGCTTCTGCGTCGTCGACGGCGAGACCGCCCAGACGTTGCTCGACCAGCGGCTGGCGGGCAAGCGGCTGATGCTGATCACCAACAGCGAGTGGTCTTACACCCGCGACATGATGAGCTTCACCTTCGATCAGCATGTCCCCACCGGATCGTGGCGAGATCTGTTCGATCTCGTGGTGGTGTCGGCCGCCAAACCCCGGTTCTTCGCCGAGGACGGCCCGGCCTTTCAGATCGTCGACACCGATCGGGGCCTCATGCAGCCGCATCGGGGCCTGCTGCGGATGGGTGATGTCTACCACGGGGCGTCTGCCCGCCTGGTGGAGCGCAGCCTGGGCCTCGACGGTGCGCAGATCCTCTACGCCGGTGATCACTTGTTCGGCGACGTCCACGTGACCAAGTCGGTGCTGCGGTGGCGCACGGCGCTGATCATGCGCGAGTTGGAGGCCGAGATCGGTGACGCCGCACGCTTCGCGTCGGATGAAGCCGAGCTGGTCCGGTTGATGCACGAGAAGATCGAGCTCGAGGACGTCGTGGCGCAGACCCGCCTGGCGCAGGCCAAACATGCCGCCGATCACGATGGCGACACCTCCGCGCTGGTGAACACTCCGTCGATCGGCTCGCTGCTGGAGCGGCTTCGAGAGCTGGATCTGCGGATCACGCCCTTGGCGAAGGCCGCCGCCGAGTTGGGCAACTCCACGTGGGGCCCGCTGATGCGGGCCGGCAACGACAAAAGTTTGTTCGCTCGGCAAGTGGAGCGCTACGCCGATGTCTACACGTCGCGGGTGGCGAACTTCCGGCTCCGCACCCCGTACGCGTACCTTCGGGCGGCGCGGACCAGTCTGCCGCATGACCAACTCCCGACCGATCGGTGAATTGCCGCGAAATCGACTCTGCCTATTCGCGACATTATGGGTGAAGACAAATGAATGGTCCGCGTGTGGCAGCTTTGATGAGCTGACACACGCGGACCATATCCCCCGTGCGATGGAACTCGTTCTTATCCGGACTGCCGTCGCGTTCCCCCGCGCCGCGCCTGCCGGCCGATGTCCGAATCTCTAGGTGAGGACCTCTAGAGGGAGGCCCGACGGGCATTTACAGCAGGCCGAGGATCAACGCCAGAACGTCGTCGATCAGGCCACCGAGCGTGTCGAGTAGCGAATCCAAAAGTCCCATGAGCCGCCTCCCTCCGAGTGTCTCCGGTTTTCTCGACCCGACGTCTCTGGCTAGCCATTCTGGTTGATCCGGCGGGTCATGGCGATGACTCTAGCGATGACTCGTGGCGAGGTAAAGAGTTTTTGCAAATTTCTTCTTTTCTCGTTCCGACCCTTCTAAGGAACTCACCTAAGTAGTCACGGGTAGAGTCATGACTTGGCATCTGACTTTTGGTTGCCAGCACGTCATGATTCTTCTTGCCCACTCAACCGATCCGGCCGGCGACCTGCGAGACTGTGAGCACCACGCCGTCCCACGCTGTCCCGCGCCGGCGACCGTCCACCCGTCCGCCCGTGAGGAGCGCCACCAATGCACCCCGGTCATCCCCGTCGGCGCCGGCACCGCCGGGCTCAGCTCGCTGTCGGCGTCCTGGCCGGATGCCTACTTGTCGCCTGCGGTTCCGGCGACGACGGAGCTGCCCACCCGCCCGACACCGACGGTGGCCACACGCCGACCGCACCCGCCACCCCGGACGGTACGGACACCCACGTTCCCGCGACGCCGGCCGGTGAACAGGTCACCTGGGTCCTGCGCGAACTGCACTCCGAGACCGGGCCCGACGCCGACACCGCCGAAGAACGGTTCTCCGAGGCGTTCCTCGACGAGGTTCCCGCGCCGCAGGTGGCGCTGACGTTTAATGGTCTGCGGCAGCTCGGCCCGTTTACCGTCGTCGGCTACGAGGGCAGCGACGACGCGGCCCGGGTCCAGCTCTCCGGCGCCGACGACACCGGTTGGCTACTCACCCTGCTGGTCGACGACGACGGCCGGATCGGCACACTCACCGTGGCGCCCCACGACCCCCCTCCGGAGATCGCCACCTGGGCCGAGGTGGACGAGTTGCTGACGGCCACCGGCGCCGACGTCGGCATCTACGCCGCCCGCGACCACGACGGCACCTGGCAAGAGATCCACTCCCTCGACCCCGCTACCGCCCGCCCGCTGGGCTCGACGGCCAAGCTGTACGTCCTGGGGGCAGTCCAACAGGCCGTGCTGGACGGCGAGATCGCCTGGGACGACGAGCTGGTCGTGACCGACGACGTGCGCAGCCTGCCCACCGGCCAGTTGCAGGACGCCGCCGAAGGTACCCTCGTCTCGGTCGCCGACGCCGCCGAGAAGATGATCTCCATCAGCGACAACACGGCCACCGATCTGCTCATCGACCTGGTCGGTCGCGACGCGGTCGAGGCCGCGGCGGCCGCTATGGGTCACCACCAGCCCGACCTGCTGGAGCCGTTCATCACCACCCGGGAGTTGTTCCACCTGGCGTGGTCGGACCCGCGGCTCCGCGATAGCTGGAGTGATGCCGACGCCCAGCGCCGCGGCGACCTACTCGACGCGGTGCCCCCGGGCGCGCTCGGTGTCGCTCCAGCTGACATCACCGACGTGGCCTGGACCGCCGGGGTGGATTGGTTCGCCAGCGCGACAGACGTCGCCGCGGCCCATCTCGGTGTACAGGTCCTCGCCGCCGAGGACAGCTCCGGCATCACCCGCAACCTGCTGGCCCTCAATCCCGGCGTAGCGGTCGACGGCGACGTCTGGCCCTATGCGGCCTACAAGGGTGGCAGCGCACCAGGCGTCTTCGTGTTGTCGTGGTATCTGGAGGACGCCGACGACGTGCCGCACGTGTTGATCATCCAGCTCGCCGCCAACTCCGCCGCGGATCTGGCCGACGAGTTGCGCCTCGTACGCATTGCCGAGCAAGCCTTGGATCTCCTGGCCCAGTGATCACGCCGGGTATCCCATCGTTCCGACATAAGTTCCCCTCGCTGGGCACATGTCGATGTCGATCTTGACATTCGCCAGGTGCGGCGGCCCGATCCTGAGTACGGTCGCGATCTGCCCCACCGTCGCACCCATCGTGGAGTTCCTCGTGCCCCCCTTACGCCTGTTGCGTCTGTTCCCCGCCACCGCCCTCGCCGGAGCGCTGCTCGCCAGCGCCGGATGCGGCGGCAACACCGACACGTCAGCCACCGCCGACGAACTCGAGTCGATCGTCAACGCGGAGTTCAACGAAGATCCCGCCGAGTCCGACGCTGTCACCTATGACCCCTCGGCGGTTCCGGCCGGTGCACCCGTCCAGGTCACCGTGGCGCCCGCGGACCCGGGCGGCACCACCTACACGTTGCACATCGAGGACGTCGAGCCCGCTCGAGACTTCGGCGCACACCTCCACACCGGGGCATGCGGCCCGGACCCGGCCGATGCTGGACCCCATTACCAGAACAGCCTGGATCCCGTGCAGCCGTCGACCGACCCCGCCTACGCCAACCCGGACAACGAGGTATGGCTGGACCTGACCACTGACGACGACGGCGCCGGATCCGCGGAGGCGACGGTGCGGTGGACCCCCCGGGAGGGTGAGGCGAACTCGATCGTCATCCACGAACACCACACCATGACCGACCCCGGCCACGCTGGTCACGCCGGCGACCGGCTGGCCTGCGTCGATCTTCCTTAGCGGGCGAACCCACTAGGAGCGGCGACCGTCCACCAGTGTCAGCGACGACGGGGCTATGGGCAGTGGTGCCGGCAGGCGCAACGGGCCGTGGCCCGGGGTCACGGTGCCCAGCACACTGGCCTTGGCCGCGCCCGTACACGACGCGACGACACCCGGCAGTCCGTGCCACGTGTGCCAGCCCAGCACCGCGAACGCGATCGCCTCCTTGAGGTCGACGGGAGCTCCGAGTTCGGCCGAAGCTCGCAAAGCCACTCCGGGCAGCTCGGTGGCCAGCATCGTGCGCATCGTGGGGTTGAACCACCCGCCCCCGGACACCACCAGGGTGTCGACACCGTGCGCGCGCACCTGGTCGGCCACCGTACGCGCCGTCAGCGCGGTGAGGGTAGCGACGACATCGGCCAGCCCGAGGCCGGGGTGCCGGCTCAGGGCGGCAGCGAGGTACTCGCCGTGGAACAGCTCTTTGCCGGTTGTCTTCGGGGCGGGTGCGGCATAGTACGGCTCGGTCAGCAGGTCCGCCAGCAGTCGCGGCTGCACCGTTCCGGCGGCACCAAGGCGTCCGTCCACGTCGTAGCCGGGGCCGTCCGGCTGAGCGGCCACCATAGCGGCATCGATCAGCGCGTTGGCGGGACCGATGTCGTAGGCCACCGGTGCGCCGCCCCCAGCCGGTTCCGGCACCGTGATGTTCGAGATGCCGCCAAGGTTCAGGGCGGCAACCCGACCCGGCTGGCTGGCCAGCAGAAGAACGTCCAGCAGAGACACCAGCGGTGCGCCCTGTCCCCCGGCGGCGATGTCGCGAATGCGCACGTCGGACACCACCGGCACACCGGCCCGCGCGGCGATCCACGCCGGCTGTCCGAGCTGCAACGTACCGAACGCTCGGGTCCCCTCCACCCAGTGGTAGACGGTCTGGCCATGGGAGCACACCACGTCGACATCGCCGACGGCTTCCACGACGTCGGCCGCGACCTCGGCGAACGCCTGCCCGATCAAGGTGTCCAGCTCACACACGTCGGCGAAGCGGATGTCGGCCGGCGGGAGGGTCGCCCGCAGCAGCGCACGCACCTGCGGACGGTAAGGCGGACTGGCGGTGTACACCACCTCGCCGCGCAGCGCCCCGTCAGCTGCGGGGGTGAACCGCACGGCGGCGACGTCGATCCCGTCGTGACTCGTTCCCGAGATCATGCCGAGTGCCGTACACGATGGAGTCACGGCTGCTCCTGGGCGGTCACGGCTGCCCTTCCGTCGCCACGATTACTCCTCGCCTAGGGCCGCGCGCAACCGGCCGCCCGCCCGGTGCAAGCGGCGACGCGCCTCGTCGATATCGACGCCGGCCCGTAACAGAAGGATCGCCGGCTTGACCTCCATGTCCGCCAGCTCCAGCGCCGACAAGGCAGTCGCTCGATCGCTGCCCGTCACCGTCTGCACCATGCGGGCGGCCCGCTCGCGCAGCTTCGCGTTGGTCGCCCGCATGTCGACCATGAGGTTGCCGTAGGTCTTGCCGAGTTGAACCATCGAGATCGTCGAGATCATGTTCAGCACCATCTTCTGCGCCGTCCCCGCCTTGAGCCGGGTGGACCCGGCCACCACCTCGGGCCCGACGAGCACCTCGATGGGGAAGTCGGCGGCTAGCCCGATGTCGCTGTCGGCGTTGCACGACAGTCCGACGGTTAATGCTCCGAGCTCACGCGCTGCTCGCAACGCACCCAGCACGTAGGGTGTGCGGCCGCTGGAGGCGATGCCCACCACTGTGTCTCCGGCACCGGCGCCGTGTGCACGGATGTCGGCGGCACCTGCGTCCTCGTCGTCCTCGGCACCCTCCTGCGCCTCCACCAGCGCGTCCAGGCCCCCCGCCACTATGCCGTTCACCTGGTCAGGTGCGGTGTTGAACGTGGGAGGACACTCGGAGGCATCGAGCACTCCCATCCGGCCCGCCGTGCCGGCGCCGATGTAGAACAGTCGGCCACCTTCACGCAACCCGGCCACGATCGCCTCGACGGCCGGGACGATCTGGCCCAGGGCAGCTCGCACGGCCGCCGGCACGGTAGTGTCCGCCTCGTTCATCATGGTCGCCAACTCGCCGACCGACGCGGCGTCGATATCCGCGTAGCGTGCGTCGACCTGCTCGGTCAGCAGTTGTTCCAACGGTGTGGTCATCGGTTCCTCTCGTGCTGCGGGTCGATCACGTCCCACAGTCCGTCACGCCCGTCGTGTCAATAATTGCCACTATAGTCGGGCAATAAGTCAATCCCTTACACGGCTCTGATGATCTCGTACCCTTGCCATCATGAGCACACTCCGGCGTCTCCTCCAGGACGGCCTCGCGCCCGGCCCCGAGCCATCGGCACACCCCCGCTTCCCTGGCGCCGTCGCCCTCCTGCTGCGCGACGGCGCCGTCGTCGACCACGTGGCAGTCGGAGACGCGGTCCGCTACGGGCCCGGACCCGACGGACCCACCCTGCTGCCGCCCGACGAGCGCCAGCCGATGGAACCCGACACCGTGTTCGACATCGCCTCCCTCACCAAACTCTTCACCGCCGTGACCACCCTCGTGCTGGCCGACGAGGGCCTACTGACATTAGACACACCAGCGGCGACCCAGTTTCCGGAGTGGGCCGACGACATCCGGGCCGAGATCACCATCGGGCACCTCCTCACCCACACCTCCGGCCTGCCCGCCGTGCGCCGGCTATGGGAACTGCCCACCCAGGCGCGGCGCACCGCGGCCGTGCTGGAAGCCCCGCTCGCCCGCACGCCCGGCAGCGCGTTCGAGTACTCCTGCGTCGGATACATCGCCCTTGGCCTCTTCTTGGAACGCCTCGCCGGCAGCCGCCTGCCGCGCCTCGTCGACCACGCCATCGTCGACCCCCTCGGCCTCTCCGACACCAGCTACCGCCCCGGCCGGTCGCTGGTGTCTCGCTCCGCCGCCACCGAACACCAGCCCTACGTCGATCGTGGGATGGTACGCGGCCAGGTGCACGACGAGAACTGCTGGGCACTAGGCGGCACCGCCGGGAACGCCGGCCTGTTCAGCACCGCCGCCGACCTCGCCCGGTTCGGCGAGATGCTTCGCCGAGGCGGCGAACTCGACGGAGTGCGGATCCTCGCCCCCGAAACCGCTCGTGCGTTCGCCACCGACCACCTCCCCACCCACCTGAACCCCGGCTACCGGCACGGACTCGGACCCCGGATCGCCGATGCCACCTTCATGGGTGAGCTGGCCGCTCGCGGCGGCTTCGGCCACACCGGCTTCACCGGAACGTCGCTCGTGGTCACCCCCACCCTCGGCACCGTCACCGTCCTGCTCACCAACCGGGTTCACCCCTCCCGGGAATGGTCCGACATCTCGTCGGTGCGCCGCCAAGTGGCCGACCTCACCGTCGCGGCGGTGCGACAGCCATGACCCACACCCCAGCCAGCCCGCCCGCCACCCCTCAACCGTCGCCGCCGAACGCACTCGTCCGGATCCGCACCGCCCTCCCCACCCTGCGCCCAGCTGAGCAGCGCGTAGCAGCGGCGGTCCTCGACGACCCCGCCGGAGTGTCCGAACGCTCGATCAGCCGGCTCGCCGAGCAATGCTCAACCTCCGAGGCAACCGTGCTGCGCTTCTGCCGCGCCGTCGGCTTCCGCGGATACCCGGAGATGCGGATCGCCCTCGCCCGCGACGTCACCAGACAGGAAGCCGCCTCCCTACACGGCCCCCTCGACGGCACCATCAACGACACCGACGACCTCCGCACCATCGTCGCCAAGATCACCGCCAACGACGCCCAAGCCATCGACGACACCGTCGCCACCCTTGACCTCGACGCGTTGGAACAGGCGGTCCAGGCCGTCACCACCGCCCGGCGCATCGACATCTACGGTGCCGGCGCCTCCGGCATCGTCGCCGAGGACCTCCACCAGAAGCTGCGCCGGATCGGGCTCGCCGCTTCCGGGGTCGCCGACGTCCACGCCGCCCTGACCTCGGCCGCACTGCTCACCGCCGGCGACGTCGCGGTAGCCATCTCCCATGCCGGCACCACCACCGACACCATCGACGTCCTCCGGGTAGCCAAGCAAACCGGCGCCACCACCATCGCCGTCACCAACGTGCCGCGCTCACCACTCACCGAACAGGCCGACCACGTGCTGCTCACCGCCGCCCGCGAGACCACCTTCCGGTCGGGCGCCATGGCCAGCCGCATCGCCCAGCTGGCGGTGATCGACTGCCTGTTCGTCGGAGTAGCCCACCGCCGCTACCAGGGCACCCTGGCCGCGCTGGACAAGACGCGGGCAGCCCTACAAACCCGCCGGGTCCCCCTGCGACGCCGTGGCTAACCACCCCCGTTGTGCACCTGATCTCCGTTTTGACGCCTGATCGTTTCCGCAGGGGCGATCAGGTGTGTGAACGGCGGTGTGCGGCGCGGTGTGGTGCATCTGATCGCGTCCATGATGTGGACGCGTCGATGATCAGATGCATGGCAAACGTGTGCGGTAGCGAGGCGTGCATCTGATCGTGAGGGCGGCGTCCGTCGTGCCGTGTTTGTTTACCGTCTGTGGCCGGGCGTCTACCGTCAGCACGGGGGCGCCGGTCATCGCTGGTGGTGTGCAGTAAACCTCCTTGTTGTTGCCTTGACGACGACTCGCTTCCCCTGCGGCGAGGACCGCGCTGCCCTGCCCCGGACTCCGCTACCGCCAGGTGGGGTTAAGGGCCGGATTCGGGCATTAACGCCATGTGGCGGTAGCGCAGTGCGCGATGGCCCACTGAACGGGCCAAAGTGGCACGTCATGCAGCCCGACGCCGATGTTCGCCTGGCGGCAGTCCTAGCCAGCACGACCGATCCCACATTCACAGATCGTTTTCATGGCGACGATCAGATGCGTCGGTGGTGACGACGGCCAGCGTCGACGCGCGGTAGCGGCGTGCGGGTGCACCTGATCGTCTCCGCCATGTGGACGCCCGACGATCAGATGCACGAACCGTCAGATGACGTCCGGCAGCGCATCTGATCACAACCCACTGTCAAGGGACAGTTGCCAGCACCCACACCAGACCATCAAGACGATGAGGTGCATACAACATCCCCGGACACCACCCGACCCGCAACACCCGCACCTGATCGTCGCCACACCGACAGGCGTGTCTCAGGAGATCGCTGACACTCCGCCCACTATGTCGACGCCCGACGATCAGATGCACGAACCGTCGCATGACGTCCGGTAGCGCATCTGATCGCGTCGCAATGGGCACTCGGTGGGCAAGCTGGGCCCGCGGGTGCCCGCCACGAACAAGGGCATGGCCCTCGCACGAAGGCTTGGTGCGCTGAACACTTGTTCTAGTGGGCGAAATGTCGGAGATGTGGAGGCCGTCAACGCACCAACCTGGGCCCCGGCTCCGGGCTACCCGGGTAAGGCCCGAAAACACCCGGGAGACGCCGGCGGCACTGGCGCCCGCCTATCAACGCCGTATCCGATCAGCACGGTGCCGCCTCGAAAGGATCAGATGCGCTGCCGGACGTCATGCGACGGTTCGTGCATCTGATCGTCGGGCGTCCACATGGCGGAGACGATCAGGTGCACCCGCACGCCGCTACCGCGCGTCGACGCTGGCCGTCGTCACCACCGACGCATCTGATCGTCGCCACAAAAACGATCAGGCGTCAAAACGGAGATCAGGTGCACACGGGGGTGGGGGGTGGTTAGAAGCTCGGGGGTGTGACGGCGAGCAGGAACCGCACGGGCGCATCGGACCCGTTCACGTAGCGGTGCGGCAGCCGCGAGTCGAAGTAGCAGCTGTCGCCCTGATCCAGGTCGCGGATCTCGCCCCCGGCCTCAACCGTCAACTGCCCCTCCAGGACCACGACACATTCCTCCGACGGATGTGACCACGGCTCGTCCGAGGAGACGCCGCCGGGCTCCAGGCGTCCTTCGAGCAGCTCCAGCCGGCCCGAGCCGGGTGAGACGCGGGCGTAGGTGGCCTGGCTGTGCGGAGAGCCGACGAGCATCCGTCGCTCGGCCCGCACCACCGCGACCGCCGCCTGTTCTTCCTCGCGGAACAGGTCGAACAACGGGACGTTCAGCGCTTGCGCGATCTTGCGCAACGTCTCCAGGCTCGGATCGGTGATGTTGCGCTCGACCTGGCTGATCAGGCCGGTAGACAAACCGGTCACCTCCGCCAGCCGGGTCAGAGTCAGACCGCGGCTGGTTCGAAATTCGCGAATCCGGTTTCCTACCATCGCCCCTCCCACTCGCGCGTGCCGATCACGCTAGCGCTGGCGACGATCGTAGCCGCCCATCCGGAACCGGCGGCAGCACACCAGAGGTCCTGGCTGAACGGAACCCCCAGCAACGATGAACTGGATCGTCAACGTAGCGCTGGAAGGGCCTTGGCGATCCGCTCCAACTCGGGTTCGTGTTCGCTGTCCGGCCAGGTGAAGAAGAACTCGTCGAACCCGACGGCGGCGAACCGCTCGACCTGCTCCTCGAACGGCTCCGGCGCGGTGAACGGGTCGATCGCCACCGACCTGCGCAATGACGCGGGCTCGCGGCCGGCCTCGGCGGTGAGGTCGTCTAGACGTCGGTTCTGCTCCCTGGTCAGTTCGATGTTCTCCGACACACTCGCTTCCATGTCACCAATGGTGTTCCACACGTCGGCTCGTTCCGCCGCGACCCGCAGGATGGTGGGCGCCTGCCCACCGACGATGATCGGTGGTCGCGGCCGTTGCACCGTTCCGGGGTTGGTCGGCAGGTCGGCGACCTGCCACCAGCGGCCGTCGAACCCATAGGTGTCCCCCGTCGCCCGCAGCAACTCGTCGACGATGCGGGCGTATTCGACGAACCGGCCGACCCGCTCTTTCACCGACCACGGTGCGGTGCCCATGGCGCGGTGGTCTCGTTCGATGATGCCGGCGCCGATACCCAGCTCCAGCCGCCCGCCGGACAGATGGTCGATGGTGACCGCTTCCCGCGCCAGCAGCGCGGGTGGGCGAAGGATCGGATTGCTCACCATGGTGCCCACCGTTACCCGCTCGGTGGCCACCGCCGCGGCAGCGAGCAAGCTCCCACCGTCGAACCAGGTGGCGCCGGGTGTGAACGGGTGGGCGAGATGGTCGGCCACGAACAGCTGGTCGTAACCGAGTTCCTCGACCCGCCGGATCCGGTCCAGCAAGACGTTCATCGGCGCGTCGGCCATAACCATCACGCCGACCCGGAGCCCGCGGTGTGCGCCGCTCGGTGTATTGGTGACGTTGTTGTTCATCAGGGTGTCTCCCTAGAGAAGAGCGATGTGAGGGTGCGGTTGGTCACGTCGTGCTCCGGGGATACATCGACTCGATGATCTGGCCGAGGCCGGCCTCGCCGTGGCCCGCGCGGATCGCGCTGTCGGCCAGGCCCACCGCCGCCCGTAGGACACTCGCGTCGATCCCCCGCGCCTGTGCGGCATGGATGACGTGGGTCATGCCCGCCGCCGCGGATACCAAGGTGGCTTCGTCGCCCGGGTGTTCGCCGTCGTCGGCCGCTTTGGCCAGTTCCACGGCGACCTCGCCCATGAGTTCGACGATCCCTTGCGCGTACGGGAGCAGTTCGGCGCCGGTGATGCCTTCGGCCCGGGCCAAGGCGAGCCCGTGCGCCACCCCCGCCACTCCGGTCCAGAAGATGTCCAGCAGGGCGGCGTCGAAGGAGGCCGCTCGGCCGGGATCGGTGCCCAGGTACGACGCGGTGCCGCCCAGGCTGGCCAGCGCCGGGTGATGCCTCTGGTACAGCTCGTCCGGCCCGCTGTAGAGATACACCGCCTCTGGACGGCCGATCGACGTGACCGGGGTCATGATGGCGCCGTCCAGGTAGCCGATGCCGTGTTCGGCGGCCCATGCGGCCAGCTGACGGGCGCGGTCCGGGCTGTCGGAGGTGAGATTCACCACGGTTGTGCCCGACAGCTCGGTTGTGGCCTGCCCAAGGATCGACGCCGCGACCTCGTTGTCGATCACGCAGACGATCACCAGCGGGCTGGCTGCTACCGCCTCCGCGACGGTCTCAGCCGGCTCGGCGCCGGCCGCCACGAGCGGTACCTGTTTCGACGGCGTGCGATTCCACACCGTCGTGCGGTGTCCCGCAGCTACAAAAGCCCTGGCGAGCGAGCTACCCATCGGGCCGAGCCCGAGGATCGTCACCGGTACGTTCGATCCTGTCATCGTCGTGTCCTCTCTCGGCGTCTGGTCGACCGGACGCACGTGTGCCGTCCAGCGCGTCGGACCAGGCCGGCATCGCGGTTCGGTGCGGTCAGGTCGAGTCTCGGGGCGAGCGCTCACGGGCGGCTGGTGGTTCGCTGGGGGTCCGGCTCACGCTCGACCCCGCCGGGGCGGCGAGCCCTGACTGTCAGTCGGCTGGACTACGTTGAGGGGGTGCGGTTCCGGATCCTTGGACCACTGGCGGTGTGGTCGGCGGCTGGCCAGCCGGTCACCGTGCCGGAGGCCAAAGTCCGCGTGCTGTTAGCCAGCCTGTTGATCGAGCTCGGCCGTCCGGTCTCGGTGGACCGGCTGATCGAGCACCTGTGGGGCTCCGCTCCCCCGGTGCGGGTGCTGAACACGATGCAGACCAAGGTGTCTCAGCTACGCCGGGTGCTCGATCAGGCCGCGCCGAACGGCCGCGCACTCCTCACCCACCAGCCGGCCGGATACATCCTGCAGGCGCAGGCGGAAACCCTGGACGCCGCCCGCTTCACCGCGCTGGTCTCGCAGGCGCGCACACTCGACGACGCCGGTGAACGCGCTGATCGGCTCCACCATGCGCTCGCCCTCTGGGAGGGTCCCGCGCTGGCCGAGTTCCGCGATGAACCGTTTGCCCAGGCCACCATCGCCAAGCTGGAAGAGGACAGGCTCGTCGCACACGAAGAGCTCGCCGAGGTCCGCCTCGAGCTGGGCCAACACGCCAGCCTGGCCGGTGAGCTGGCCGACCTCGTGGGTCAGCACCCCCTCCGAGAACGCCTTCGGGCGGCGCACATGCGGGCACTTTACGGTGGGGGCCGGCCGGCCGAGGCGCTGGCCAGCTTCCAGGAGCTACGTTCGCGCCTCGCCGACGAACTCGGGCTCGACCCCGGCCGGGAGCTGGTCGCCTTGCACCAGTCCATGCTCGAACAGGACCCGACGCTGCTGTCCAACGTCCAGCCGCGCCACCTCACCCGCGCCACCGAACCACCCCACCAGCCCTCTCCGCCGGCCAACCTCCCCACCCCGGCCAACCTCCCCACCCCGGCCAACCTGCCCACCCCGGTCACCGAGTTGGTGGGCCGGAACCTAGCCATGGTGGAGGTACGGGCGCTCATGCAGGCCCACCGGCTGGTGACGCTGATCGGACCGGGCGGCGTCGGCAAGACCCGGCTGGCGCTCGCCGTCGCGGGCGAAGACAACGACGACGAAGACAACGACGGCGACGTGGGCAGCGACGGCGTCAGCGCAGCTCCAGCCGACGGCGTCTGGTTCGTCGAACTGGGCGCCCTACCCGCCGGTCCCCAGGTCACCGCCGACGACGTTGCCGACGCCATCACCGACGCCCTCGGAGTCCGAGACTCCCCCAGCTCGATGACCACCAACGGCGACGCCGCGGACCATGACACCAACACCTTGGACCAGTTGGAGTGGTCGCTGCGCTCTCGCCACGTCCTGATCGTGCTGGACAACTGCGAACACGTCGTCGACGCGGCCACCGATGTCATCGCCCGGCTGCTCAGGGCCGCTCCAGGGCTACGTGTTCTGGCCACCAGCCGCGAAACCCTCGGCGTGCCCGGTGAGGTGGTGTGGCGGGTCCCGCCGCTCGACCTCCCGCCGCCGGCGGCCGGAGAGCCCCACGTTCTCGATACGTTCAGCGCCGTCCAGCTGTTCGTGGCCCGCGCCGCGGCCGCCCAACCCGGCTTCCGCCTCACCGCCGGCAACGCCGCCGCCGTGGCTGCCGTGTGCCGGCGGCTCGACGGCATCCCGCTCGCGCTCGAGCTGGCCGCTAGCCGGGTCCCGGCGTTCGGGGTCCACGAGGTCGCTCGCCGCCTCGACGACCGCTTCCATCTGCTCTCGGCTGGCCGTCGTGGTGTCCCGGCCCGTCAGCGCACGTTACGTGCGGTGCTCGATTGGAGTTGGCAGCTGCTGGAACCGCGTGAGCAGGCGGTCCTGCGCCGGCTGGCCGTCCATTCCGGCGGTGCCACGCTGGCCGCGGCCGAAGCCGTGTGCTCAGGACCAGACGTAGCCCCGTCCGATGTGGCCGCCGCGTTGGCCCGGCTGGCTGACCAGTCGCTCGTCGTCGCCACGGTCAACGACGACGAACCACGGTACGGTCTCCTCGAGTCGGTAGCCGCTTATGGGACGCACCGGCTGCACGAGGCGGGTGAGGCGGCGTCGGTCGCCGCCCGGCATCGCCACCATTATCTGCGGCTGGCCGAGCAGGCGGCGGAACAGTTGCACGGCTCGGGTCAGTGCCGGTGGCTGGCCACGCTCGCCGCCGAGGCGGCCAATCTCCGGCAGGCGCTCGACTCAGCGGTCGCCGATGCCGATGCCGACGACGCCCTGCGGCTGGTCGACGCGCTCGCCTGGTACTGGTACCTACGTGGCCGCCGCACCGAAGCTACCCGGATGCTGGCCCGCGCTCTCGCCGTCGACGGCCCGGCACCGGCGGCCGTCCAGGCCCGTGTTCGCAGCTGGCATGCCGGTCTGGCCGGACTGGAAGGTGGCCGGCCACATGAGCCGGCCGACGTCGTGTTGTCATCGTTCGACGGCACAGGTGACACCCAGGGGTGGGCCCGGGCCAGCTGGATCCTCGGCTATGCCGCGTTCACCGCGGGCGATCACGATCTCAGCACCCGGCTGATCGAGCAAGCCTTGGCCGCGTGTGCCGAGGTGGACGACGTGTGGGGTGCCGCCGCGGCCCGGACCACCAAGGCCACCCTCACTCTGTTCCGCGGCGACCTCGCGGCGGCACTCGATCTGGCTGAACGGGCCTCGGCGGCGTTCACCGAACTCGGCGACGGTTGGGGCCAGCTCCAAGCCATCGACGCACGAGGCACACATTATGAGATCACCGGCGCCTACCACGCGGCTGAAGAGTTGTATCAGCAGGGCTTGGAGATCGCTGAATATCTGCAGATGTGGTCCGAACAGTCGGCTATGCTCTCGCGCCTGGGCCGGGTGGCCCTGCTGCGTGGCGACTACGATCGCGCCGACCAACTACACGGTGCGGCGGCCCGGCTCGCCGCCCGGCAGCTCGACACCCCAGCGGAGGAGATGGCCGGGATCGGGTTGGCGCTCAGCGCCCGGCGCCAAGGACACCTCGACGCCGCCGAACGACACCTGATGAGGTGGCTGGAGTGGAACCGCCCGGCGGGTGCGAACGTCGGGCTGGCACTCATCTGGGCGGAGCTCGGGTTCGTCGCCGAACTGCGCGGCGACCCTCAACAGGCGCTGGCATGGCACCTCGACGGCCTCGCCGCGGCCCGCGCGGTGGGCGATCCGCGGGCTCAGGCGTTGTCGCTCGAGGGGTTGGCCGGTGCGGCGTCGCTGCTCGGCCAGCACGATCACGCCGCGCACCTGCTCGGGGCGGCCGCTGCCGCCCGGCGTCGGTCAGGTGCCCCGCTTCCGGCCGGTGAGCGGGTGGACGTGGATCGTATCTCCGGCCGGATCCACCATCACCTAGGCCGAGCGTCGTTCGATGCCCATCACGACGCCGGTGCCGCGCATGGGCTCGCTGCCGTCGTCGACGCCGAGTTGGCCGGCACCGCCGACCGACCAGCCGGCCGGTAGATCAACTGCCATGACTGGGCCGCCGTGCACGGCTGTGGCGGCAATGGCGACGATTGCGCTCCCACCCGTTGCCGCGCGATAGTCACCCGGACGATGTAATCTGTCGACAAGGACAATATTGGAAAGACTATTTCCAATAAGGAGATGATGTGTCTCAGCGACCCGCCACACCCAGCCTGCTCCGGTCCCTCAACAACCGCAGCGCGCTGGAGCTGCTGCTCCGGGATGGCCCCCTCACTCGGGTTGGCCTGGGGCAGCGGATCGGCCTATCCAAGGTGACGGCGTCGCAGCTCCTCGCCCGCCTGCAGGAGCGCAACCTCGTCGAGGTCGTCGGCACCCAGTCCGCCGGCCGCGGCCCCAACGCCGAGCTCTATGCCATCCGGCCCGGATGTGCCCACAGCATCGGCATCGAGCTCAATCCCGATCTCGTCAAAGCCGCCCTGGCCGACGTCACCGGTACCGTCATCGGCCGCATCGAACGTCCGGTCTCCGACACCACCGACCCCAAACAGCTGATCCACGACATGGCGGTCGACGTCGCCACCAGTGGCGGAGTCGCCCCCGGCGCCGTCGACGACATCGTCATCGGCATGCCCGGTGTGGTCGACCCGGTCAGCGGCGACATAGAGCTCTCGTTCGACCTTCCGGGCTGGCACCGAGGGCTACGCTCCACCCTCGCCGCCGACCTGGACTGCCACGTCACCTTCGAGAACGACGTCAACCTGGCGGCGGCAGCCGAACGCGCCGAAGGCGCCGGCCGCGACGTCAACGACATGGTGCTGCTGTGGGTCGACCGAGGCGTCGGCCTCGCCGTGGTCCTCAGCGGACACCTCCACCGGGGCGCTACGGGAGCCGCCGGCGAGATCGGCTACCTCCCGGTCCCCGGCGTCTCCTCGCCGGCCCGGATCGACAGCCCGGCCCAGGGCGCCTTCCAGGGACTGGTCGGCGCGGGGGCCCTCGCGGAGCTCGCTCGCGAGTACGGGATCGTCGCCGACGGCGCGGCAGAGGCCGTCCGGGCCGCCTTGGCCGGCGGCACCGCTGCGGAGGGTTTTCTCCAGGCGTTCGCCGACCGTCTGGCGCTGGGAATGGCGGCGGTCTGCTCGGTGGTCGACCCCGCCCTGGTGGTCGTCGCCGGAGAGGTCGGCGCCGCCGGCGGCGAGATCCTGTGCCAGATGGTCGCGCAGGCGGTGCGCAACATCGCCCCGGTCCATCCAGCCGTAGTGCCGACCCTCATCGAGACTGAGCCGGTACTCCGGGGCGCCGTCCTCACTGCTGTACACCTGGCGCGCCAAACGTTGTTCGAGTCGACGAGCTGACCTACCAGCGGCGCCGATACCACCCGGCTCCCAACCTGTTACGGAACCGTGACGACCATAACTGGCAATAAACCTTACAGTAGAGTCCGTAATTGTTAATACTCTTTCCAATGCCTGCACACCCTCGCCAAGGGGAGGAATCATGAGAACAACACGCGTCTTGGGTGCCGGTCTTGCCGCCGTTGCACTAGTGCTGGCTGCATGCGGCAGCGACGACGGCAATGGCGACGACGACGCCAATGCCGAAGCTCCGGCCGCCTCGGCCGACGACGACGGAGGAGACGGGGACGACGACGGTAACGGCGACGCGCCGGAACCGGCCGAGATCCGGCTCTGGCTCAATGGTCCGGACACACCTGACTCGATGCGGGACTGGCTCGTCGACGCCTTCGAGGAGCAGAACCCAGGCTCCACGCTGGTCATCGAAGAGCAGCAGTGGGAGGGCCTGATGGACCGGCTCACCACCTCGCTCGGCAGCACCAGCGAGACACCGGACGTCGTCGAGGTAGGCAACACCCAAGCTCCCACCTTCACCACCGTGGGAGCCTTCAGCGACATCACCGACCTGCTGCCCGAACTCGGCGGCGACGACCTCCTCGAAGGTTTCGTGGAGGCCGGCAGCGCCGAGGGCCGCACCTACGCCGTTCCGCTGTACGCGGGGTCGGCCTACGTGTTCTACCGCACCGACCTGTTCGACGCGTCCGGGCTCGACGTGCCGACCACGATGGAGGAGTTCGTCGACGCCGCCATCACCTTGAAGGAAGACAACGCCGACGTCGCCAACTTCTCCGGATTCTGGCTGCCCGGTCAGGACTGGCGCGACGGTGCGGCGTTCCTCTGGGATGCCGGCGGCGATTTCGCGGTCGAAGAGAACGGCGAGTGGGTCGGCGCGCTGTCCACCCCGGAGTCCCAAGCTGGCCTGGAACTGGTCCAGCGGCTGTTCGAGGAGGCGTCCGGGGCACCTCGTGACGGCAACGAGGCCGAGCCCGAGGTGCCGTTCTGCGCCGACGAGATCGGCATGATGCTGCGGCCCGGCTGGGTGCGCTGGAGCATCGACAACGAGGAGATCGGCTGCCCGGACATGATGGAGAACGTGGGTGTGTTCGCACTACCCGGCTCCGACGGCCAGCCGGCGCCGGTGCTGCTCGGCGGCTCCAACATCGCCGTCTCGGCCAACTCCCAGAACCAGGAACTGGCCACCAACCTGGTCCGGCTGATCCTCAGCGACGACTTCCAGCGGCAATACCCGGAGAACGGGCTCACCCCGGCCAAGGTGTCGCTCGCCGACGGGCTCGGCGACGACGAGTTCGCGCAGGCCACCATCGAAGCGGTGTCCAACGCCAAGCTCACCCCGGCGGCTGCTGCCTGGGCGTCGGTGGAAGGCTCCCGGATCCTCGAAGACCTGTTCGTGGCCATCGCCAACGGCGGTGACATCGAGCAGCTCGCCAGCGACGCCGACGCGGCCATCAGCGCCCAGCTCAACTGACACCGCACATGGCATCGACGCCGCACGTGCGGGGCCGTGGGGCGGCGGCCGACTCCGGATTCAGCACGAACCCTCCGGAGTCGGCCGCCGGGCCACCACCGGCCGGCGCCCCGGCTCACCGTCCCCGCCGCGGGCGCCGGCCACGCGCACCTTATGTCCTCCTGATCCCTGCTATCGCCGTCCTGGTCGCCGCTCTCGGATACCCGTTGCTGCGCCAGGCCGTGATGTCGTTCCAAGAGTTCGGCCTGGCCCAGCAGTTCGGGGCGGACCCCGAGTGGGTTGGCTTCGACAACTACGCCACGTTGCTCACGGACTCCTACCTCTGGTCCGTCGTGGCGAAGTCCATCGCGTTCTGCCTCATCGTGGCGGCCACGACCATGGTGGTTGGCACCGCGCTGGCATCGCTGATGATGGCGGTCAGCACTGGTCCGCGGCTGATCCTGCAGATCACCCTGCTGCTGGCCTGGGCGATGCCCCACCTGGCCTCGCTCACCGTCTGGCAGTGGTTGTTCGACTCTCAGTACGGCGTCATCAACTGGTTGCTCACGAGACTCGGACTGGAACAGTTCAGCGGACACTCCTGGCTGATCAATCCGTTGTCGTTCTTCATCGTCGCCGGCATCGTCGTGGTCTGGATGAGTGTGCCGTTCGTCGCGTTCGCCGTCTACGCCGGGCTCACCCAGGTGCCCGATGAACTCCGCGAGGCCGCGGGGCTCGACGGTGCCAGCGGGTGGCAGCGTTTCCGGTTGATCACCGTGCCGCTCATCCGGCCCGTCCTGCTGATCGTCGGTCTGCTCCAGATCATCTGGGATCTCAAGGTCTTCACCCAGATCTTCGTCCTCCAGGACGCCGGAGGCATCACCCGCGAGACCAACCTGATCGGTACCTATATCTACCGGCTCGGCATCGGTGAAGGGCAGTTCGGGATGGCCGCCGCGGCGGCGTGGTTCATGCTGCTGCTCACCGTCACGCTCAGCCTCTATTACGTCCGGATCCTGCTCCGGGAGGAGAACACGTGACCGCGACCCCCGCCATCACGTCCGCCCGGAAGAGTCCGGCGCGCCCGGGCACACCCAAGCCGGCCCGCGCATCCGGTTCGCTCTGGCGCCGAGGGCGCCGCCGGCTGCTCGGTGCTCTGGCCGTCGGCATCGCCCTGATCTGGGCGTTCCCCATCTACTGGATGGTGAACAGCTCGTTCCTGCCGCACAACCGGATCCGCAGCACCGAGCCGACGTTCCTGCCGATCGACGGTTCGGTCGCCGCCTACCAGCGGGTGCTCGACAGCGGATTCTTCAGCGCGCTGCGCACCAGCCTGACTATCACCCTCATCACGCTGGTCGCCGCGCTGCTGTTCGCCTTTCTGGCGGCGCTTGCGCTGTCTCGCTTCCGGTTCCGGGGCCGCACCAGCTTCATCGTCACCGTCCTCGTCATCCAGATGATCCCGGCCGAGGCGTTGTTCATCTCCCAGTTCAAGATGCTGGAAGGCTGGCAACTGCTGAACAGCGTGCTCGGGTTGTCGTTGCTCTACGTCGCCACCGTGGTGCCGTTCACCATCTGGATGCTGCGGGGGTTCGTCGCCGGCGTACCGCGTGAACTCGAAGAAGCCGCGCTCGTCGACGGGTGTAGCCGGACTCAGGCGTTCTTCCGCGTCACGTTGCCGTTGCTCGCCCCGGGTCTGGTCGCCAGCGGTGTCTACGCCTTCCTCCAGGCATGGAACGAGTTCACCCTCGCCTTGGTGATCATGAATCGGCCGGACAGCATGACCCTCCCCCTCTGGCTGCGGACCTTCACCGACGCCAACCGGGTGAGCGACTGGGCCGGCATCATGGCCGGATCAGCACTGATCGCGATCCCAGTCATCATCTTCTTCCTCCTCGTGCAACGCCGCATGGCCGCCGGTCTGGTGTCCGGTGCGGTGAAGGGCTGACCTCATGCCAACAACCACCACCCCAGCTCCCCGGGTGGGCCCGGCCTACTTGCGCCGGCTCGCCCTGACCACCCTCTTCCCCGGATTCGACGGAACCACCACACCACCGCCCTGGTTACCCCGGATGGCCGCCGAGGGCCTGGGCGGGGTGGTCCTCTTCGGCCGCAACGTTGATCCGGAACGGGGAGACGCCGGCGTCGCGCAGCTGACGGCCGCGCTGCGCGACGCCGGACCCAATCTTCTCGTCGGTATCGACGAGGAAGGCGGCGACCTCACCCGGTTGGACGCCTCTCGCGGTTCCGCCCTACCGGGCAACGGGGCTTTGGGGGCGCTTGACGATCCGGCGCTCACCGAACGGGTCGCCGCCGAGCTAGCCACCCGGCTGCGCCAGTGCGGCATCGACATCAACTTCGCACCCGTCGCCGACGTCGACAGCGAAGTGACCAACCCGGTCATCGGCATGCGTGCCTTCGGTGCCACCCCCGACCTGGTAGCCCGCCAGGTAGCCGCGTTCGTCACCGGTCAGCAAGGGGCGGGCGTCGCCGGCGCGGCCAAACACTTCCCCGGCCACGGCGGCACCCGCGACGACAGCCATTACACCGTCCCGGTCCTGGAACGGTCACTGGACAACATCCAGCGCACCGACCTGCCGCCGTTCCGCGCCGCGATCAAGTCCGACGTGCAGATCGTCATGACGGCACACGTCGTCGTCCCCGCCATCGACGGATCCACCCCGGCCACCCTCTCTCCTGACACGATCACCGGGCTGCTGCGCGACGAGCTGGGATACGACGGCCTGGTGATGACCGACGGACTCGACATGCATGCCATCAGCCGCGGTGTGGGGCACGCGGAGGCCGGCGTCCTGGCCTTGCTCGCCGGGGTCGACGCGTTGTGCATCGGCGGTGACAGCACTGATCCGGAGCTGCCGGAAGCCATGGCCGCCGCGCTGGTCGAGGCGGTACTCGAGGGACGGCTACCCGAAGAACGACTGGCCGAGGCCGCGGCGCGGGTCGAGCGGCTACGTCTCTGGGTGCACGAACGCCGTGACGAGACGGCGATCACCAACCGGGCGGCGACCGGGAGCGCCGCGGTCGAGGCTGCCAGCCAGGTCATCTCCGTCCGCGGAGCTGTGGTCCTCGACGCCGCACCCGTCGTCCTCGAGTTGCACGACGAGCCGTCCCCCGCCACCGGAGACGTCCCCTGGGGGATCGGCGCTCCGATAGCCGCCCGGCTCCCGGGCACCGTTGTGGTCCGGTTGCGGGAGGGCGGCCAGGATCCCGATCAGGTGTTGCGGTCGGTGCCCGACCGACCGGTGATCGTGTGTGTCCGGGGTACGCAGCGCCGACCGTGGCAGGTCGAGGTGGTGAACACGGTTCGCCGGCGCCGGCCCGAGGTGATCGTCGTCGACCACGGTCCCGATTCCACCGCCGACGTGCTGGGCGACCATCACGTGTTGACGCGGGGGGCTGCCCGAGTCACCGCCGAACTCGTCGCCGACCTCCTCACGACGCCACAAGGAAGCTTGTTGTCGCCATAGGCACCACAAGGAGGCTTACCGCACCGCGGCGGCGGGCACAAGGGCGCTCACCGCAGGCCCGCGGAGCGACCCGCCGTCACCCGGCCGATGACCGGTGTGAGCAGCACCAACGCGACAGCTGCCAGTACGTGCCAGATCGCGTGGCCTTGAAGCAGGCTGTCCGGCTGGCACAGCGGGCCGCCGCTGCGGGACAACGTGCCGATCAGCGCACCAGCCCCGACCACCACACCTGCGGTCAGGATGGTGCGCCGGGCCGACGGACGGGCGTAGGCGCGGATCACCGTCGCCGACACCGCTCCAACACCCGCCAATCCCTGGACCGCCGTGCTAGCGGACCCAACCGCGCCGGCAACGATGATCAACACCGCCGCTGGCGCGACCCACCAGACATCCGATAGCCGGCGTCCAAGCAGATCGGAGACCGCATCCGCGGCCACGAAGGCAAGCAACGCCACCAGCGGAGCGTCGTGCACGATGGGCGACCACGAGGGCGCCGGGCCGTGGAAGACGAACGACCCAATCCCGGTCGCAGCCACCAGGAACGCGTACATGAGCCGTCGTGGCTGGGCCGGCCCGCGGGTGGCGACCGCGATGACAACACCGGCCACGACGAACGCCAGGCTGGTGACGGAGTTGGCCGGCTGGCCCCAGAACGCGCTGCTGAACACCTCGCAGTCGTTCTCCGCAGGCCGTGCCACGGCGCTCGACACCAGCGACGTCAACGCGGCCGTACCCATCTGCCGACCCTACCCGTGCCCCTAACCGCCGCCCCACCCTGAATTCCGCGCCCCAGCTCACCACGCCGCATGATCATGAGCGAGTTACACCCCACCCGCGGGGTGTAACTCGCTCATGATCATGCGTCCTCTTCCGGGTTCAGCTGGCTCGAGCGGCGCGCGCACTCATCGTCCGCAACACCTCCACCAAAGCTTCCGGGCCGTGGACCTCGAACTCGCAGCCCAGCATCAGCATCCGGGCGGCGAGCCAGTCGATGGAGTCGCTGCGCTCGGCCCGCATGCGGCATCGGTGTTCCCCGAGGGCTTCGATCTCGCCCGGTTCATCGCCGAGCCGGCCCGCGACCGACGCCGCCGGAGCGTGGAAGGTGACCACGATCCGATGGACCGGAGTACCCCAGTCGGTGCGGCGGCCGGCGACGTAGTCGGCCGCGCTCTCCGCGGGCAGATCCCGCTGCACGACCCTGCTCCCCACCGCCCGCGGGGAGTGGATCCGGTCGAGCCGGAAGGTGCGCCAGTCGTCGCGGGTGGTGTCGAAGGCGACGAGGTACCAGCGACGCCCGGCGGTCACCAACCGCAACGGCTCAACCAGGCGTGAGGTGTCGCTCGAGTCCCCCGACCGGTATCCGAAGCGCACCTTCTCCCGGTTGGCGACGGCGCCCGCCAGCACCGTCAGCACCTCGGCGTCGACGACGGGGCTGTCGCCCGAGATGGGCACGGTAGCCTCCCCGAGAGTACGGACGCGGTAGCGCAACCGCGATGGAAGCACCTGTTCCAGCTTCGTCAACGCCCGCGCCGACGATTCCTCGATGCCATCCACCGCGTTGCCCGCGGCCGCCCGCAGCCCGACGGCGATGGCCACCGCTTCGTCGTCGTCGAGGAGCAGTGGTGGCATAGCCGCCCCCGCCACCAGCCGATACCCGCCGGCCGCCCCCATCGTCGCCTCGACCGGGTAGCCGAGCTCGCGCAGCCGGTCGATGTCGCGACGCACCGTGCGACGGCTGACTCCGAGCCGCCCGGCGAGTTCACTACCCGGCCACTCCCGCGGCGTCTGCAAGAGCGAGAGCAAACTCAGGAGTCTGGCGGGTGTGTCGGTCATGGGAAAAGTCTCCCACTCAACTAGGTCATGATCTGACCTAGTTGGCATCTAGTGTCGCCATCGTCCTGGTCAGAGTTCGACGAAAGGCACCGCTATGACCCCCGCCATCCGCCCGTTCCGCATCGACATCGCCCAAGCGGACATCGACGACCTTCACGAGCGCCTCGCGCGTATCCGCTGGACTGCCCAGCTTCCGGGCGACGGCTGGGACCGCGGCGTACCCACCGGCTACCTCCGTGACTGGGCAGAGCATTGGCGGACCGGATACGACTGGCGGACTCACGAGGCCGAGCTGAACACGTTCCCGCAGTTCATCACCGAGATCGACGGCTACGACATCCACTTCCTGCACGTCCGCTCCCCCGAGCCGGATGCGTTGCCGCTGATCCTCACCCACGGGTGGCCGGCGTCGATCGTCGAGTTCACCAAGATCATCGGCCGGTTGACCGACCCGCGTGCCCACGGTGCCGATCCCGCGCAGGCGTTCCACGTCGTCATCCCGTCCGTGCCCGGGTTCGGGTTCTCCTCGGCACCCAGAGAGACCGGCTGGAAGGTCCAGCGGGTCGCTCGTATGTGGGTGGAGCTGATGGACCGGCTCGGGTACGAACACTTCGGCGCTCAGGGCGGCGACCTGGGCGCCTACGTCACACCTGAGGTGGCGCTGTCCGCTCCGGATCGCGTGGTCGGGGTCCACATCGACGGCGGACTGGGATTCCCGACGGAGGCCGACGTGCCGGATATGAACGACGAGGAACGCGCCGTCTACGCCGAGATACAGCAGTGGGCGCAAGGCGGCGTCGACCACCACACGCTGCTCCGGGTGGCGCCACAGACCTTCGCGCACGGCTGGCACGACTCCCCCGTGGCCCTGCTGGCCTGGATGTTGGAGAAGTTCCACGAGTTCACCCCGATGGCCGAGGTGCCCGAAGACGTCATCGACCGCGATCACATCCTCACCAACGTCAGCCTGTACTGGTTCACCGGCACGTCTGGGACGTCGTCGTGGCCGATGTACAACGGGCTGAGCGACGACGGGTTCGTCTGGCCGACCGGACAGGCGAAGGTGCCCACCGGCGTCTACAGCGGTGGCCCCGCACTGTTCCGGCGGCTCGCCGAGCGGCACAACACCATCGTCCACTGGCCCGAAGGCAACCCGGGCAACCATTTCGTGGCCATGGAGGAACCCGACGCCCACGCCGCCGATATCCGGAGGTTCTTCGCGAACCTACCCACACCCGCCTGACCTGCACCGGGCTGTCGGTGGGCGGACACCACCTCTGACCGGGCGGGCCGGAGCGATTTCGCCGAAACGGCCGCGCCGCGGATCGATTCTTGCTTAATGTCGTCGCATGCACGCGCCCGGGGCACCCGGGCCGGGCGCGTGCCTCAAACGTGACGGGAGCAGTGCGTGGCCATCGTTCTCTACCGGCTCGGCCGGCTCGCCTACCGGCGTCGATGGATCGTCGCCGGCACATGGGTGCTGCTGCTCGTGCTCACCGGCTTCGGCGCAGCAACGTCGTCCGGTGACCACGTCGAATCGTTCGAGATCCCCGGCACCGAGGCACAAGAGGCCATGGACCTGCTCGACGAGCGGTTCCCGGGTATGGCGGCTGACGGTGCCAGCGGCCGGGTCGTGTTCGCCGCGCCGGAAGGCGAGACCCTCACCGACCCGGCCAACCGGGCCATCGTCGACCAGGTGGTGGATGCCGTCGCCGCCACACCAGGGCTGGTCAGCATCGACGATCCGTTCGACACCGATGCCGTCTCCCCCGATGGCACCGTCGCCTACGCCGAACTCGCCTACACCGACCCGTTGCTCGACGAAGAGGCACAAGACGCGCTGTTCGCCGCCGCCCAGGAAGGCCGCGACGCCGGTCTCGTCGTCGAGATCGGCGGCCAGGTGGCCAGCGCCGAGGAGTTCGAGGGCAGCAGCGAACTCGTCGGGCTCGCCATCGCGTTCGTTGTCTTGATCATCACGTTCGGTTCGTTCGTGGCGGCGGGGATGCCCCTGCTCAACGCCATCATCGGGGTCGGCGTGACCATCTCCAGCATTACCCTGGCCAGCCGGTTCATCGACATGTCCGAGGATTCGTCGATCCTGGCGATGATGCTTGGCATCGCCCTGGCCATCGACTACTCGCTGTTCATCGCATCTCGGTATCGGCACGAGCTCGCCACCGGGCGCCCCGGCGAGGAGGCCGCCGGGCGGGCTATCGGCACCGCCGGCAACGCCGTCGTGTTCGCCGGCTTAACCGTGATCGTCGCGCTGGTCGGGCTGACGGTTGTTGGTATCCCACTACTCACCGAGATGGGCCTGTCCGCTGCCTTCGCCGTCGCCATGTCCGTGCTGATCGCGCTGACCATGTTGCCCGCGCTGTTCGGGTTCGCCAAACGACGGATTCTCGGCGGACGTATCCCCGGCCTGCGCCCCCGCGACCCCGAGGCCGAACAGCCGAGCCTGGGCCGCACCTGGATCCGGATCGTCACCAACCACCCGGTGCGTGTGCTCGTAGTGGCCTTGCTCGCGGTCGGGGCATTGGCGTTGCCGGCCACCAGCCTCCAGCTCGGCCTGCCCGACGAAGGCAGCTATGGCACCGACACCACCCAGCGGCAGGCCTACGACCTCCTCGCCGCTGGATTCGGTCCGGGCTTCAACGGCCCGCTGACCGTGGTCGTCGACGCCGAGACCAACACCAACGCCGACGCCGTCGTGGACGCGGTGGCCGCCGAGGTGGCCGAGCTGGACGGTGTCGTAACCGCCGTGCCCGCCAGAACCAACGACGCCGGCGATACCGCCATCGTGATCGCCGTACCCAGCACCGGCCCCAGTGCACCGGAGACCGAAGACGTCGTCCGCGACATCCGGGCGTTGTCCGGCGCCATCGAGGAACGCACCGGCGCCACCCTGGCGGTGACCGGTCCCACGGCGGTCGTCATCGACTTCAACGAGACCATGGCGGACGCGTTGGTTCCGTATCTCGCCGTTGTGGTCGGCCTGTCCTTCCTCATCCTCATCCTGGTGTTCCGGTCCCTCCTCGTGCCGTTGAAGGCCGCACTCGGCTTCCTCGTCACGATGGCGGCCACCTTCGGTGCGACGGTGGCGGTGTTCCAATGGGGGTGGCTGGCCGACGCGATCGGGCTGCAACAGACCGGCCCGATCATGAGCATGTTGCCGATCATCCTCATCGGGCTCGTCTTCGGATTGGCCATGGACTACCAGGTCTTCCTCGTCACCCGGATGCACGAAGAACACGTCCATGGCGCGCCCGCCACCCGCGCCATCATCACCGGCTTCCAGCATGGCGCCAGAGTGGTGGCCGCGGCCGCAGTCATCATGATCAGCGTGTTCGGCGCCTTCGTGCTCGGCGACGACTTCATCAAGCAGGTCGGGTTCGCGCTGGCGTTCGCCGTGTTCATCGACGCGTTCGTGGTGCGCATGACCATCGTGCCGGCCGTGCTGCGGCTGATGGGTGAACGCGCATGGTGGTTACCTCGATGGCTGGACCGGGTGCTGCCCGACGTCGACGTCGAAGGTGAGCGGTTGCGTCGGTTCCTCGGCGACCAGCCGGATCACGTCGCGCCGGAGGACGGCGCGCCGCAGCGGACCCACGCGACGCCCTGACCCACGCGCCCCGACCCCGGCAATACCCCTCACCCGGCTCGGGACCAGCTTGGGACCACCCCGGGACCACCCCGAGATCAGCCCGGTTGCTCGCGGTCGCGGCATGCACCGCACGCACCTTTGCGCTGACGGCACAGTGGTCTTCGCTCTGCTCATAGCCCGGCCGTCCGGCTGTCACTAGGTTTACTTTCCACTAGTGAACAGATGTTCGTATCACGCACATCAATTGCTGTATGGGGCGTCGAGCGGTCCGGAGGCCGGATGTCGATTCTGCTGAGTTCGGTTCTCAACGGCTTGTCGTTCGCGGCACTGCTGTTCCTGATCGCCGGCGGGTTCACCCTCCTCTATGGAATCATGCGGCTGCTGAACCTAGCCCACGGCGCTCTCTACCTCTGGGGTGCCTACCTGGCCGCGGCGGTGATCTCCGGCACGGGCAATTACCTCCTGGCCGTGCTGGTAGCCGGCGGTGTGGTAGGCATCGCCACCGTGATCGGCGGCGTCGGCCTCTTCGCCCGCGTCCAGGGGAACGAACTTCGTGAGGTTCTGCTCACGATCGCCGTGTCTCTGGTTCTGGCCGACGCCGCTCTCGCGGTCTGGGGTGGGCACCCGGTGGGGGTTCAAGCCCCGGAGTTCCTCCGCGGCGCGGCTGATTTCATGCCCGTCGCCTTCCCCATCTATCGGCTGTTCCTGATGGGCCTGGCGCTCGCCGTCGGATTCGGATTGTGGTACCTGATCGAACGCACGTCGGTCGGGGCGCTGCTGCGAGCGTGTGTCGACAATCGCGCCATGCTCGCGTCGCTGGGGGTCAACGTGCGGCGGCTGTACTGGTTCGTCTGGATGGCCGGCGGGTTCCTCGCCGGCGTCGCCGGGCTCCTCGGCAGCATCGTGTTCGGAATCGCACCCGGCGTGGACGTCCAGATCCTGTTGCTAGCCCTCGTGGTGGTGGTGCTGGGCGGGTTGGGCAGCCTCTCCGGGGCCGCGCTCGGCAGCCTCGTCGTCGGATTGTCCTACAGCTTCGCCACCGTCTACGCGCCGGAGTTGCTCTACTTCATCATCTTCGGGCCGATGCTGATCCTGCTGGTCATCCGCCCGCAGGGATTGCGAGGGGCCAACGCATGACCACCTTGATGCCGCAGCTGACCAGCCGGTGGACCGATCAGACCAATCAGAACCGGCGTTTCCTCGCGGTAGTGATCACGCTCGTCATCGTGGCTGTCGCGCCCATGTTCCTGCAACAGTTCCACGTCGGCCTGCTGACCCGGATCTTCTTTATGGGTTTGCTGGCGATGAGCCTGAACGTACTCGTCAGCCTGACCCGGGTGCTCTCTCTTGGGCATGCCGGACTGTTCGGCGTCGCCGCCTACGTCGTCGCCATCGGTGTCACTCGCTGGGAGTTGCCGTTCCTCACCGCCGCGGCGGTGGCGTTGGTGGTCACCGGTCTGGTTTCGATGCTGTTCGCGGTCATGATCGTCCGTGCTCAAGGGGTCACGTTCGTCATGATCACGGTCGCCCAGGGCATGCTGCTGTGGGGTGCCGCCGAACGTTGGGTCAGCGTCACCAACGGAAACAACGGCATTCGTGGTGTACGCCCCCCGGAGTTCATCCAGACCGCGAACGACTTCTACTGGGCTGCCTTCGCCGTGGTCGCCGTCTCCGTCTTCGCACTATGGCGGTTGCACACGTCGTTTCTCGGCACCCGGCTGCGCGGCACCGGCGACAGCCCTACCCGCATGACCAGTCTCGGCTACTCCAATGCGTGGCACCGCTTCATCGCCTTCACCATCGCAGGATTGTTCGCGGGTGTCGCAGGCATCCTCTACGTCGGGTACTTCGGATTCGTCAGCCCGACCACCCTGCACGTCGGCAACTCGGTCCAGGTCGCACTGGCCGTCATCCTCGGCGGCAGCGCGTTGTTCCTCGGACCGCTGCTCGGCACGGCCGTCTTGTTGACCGCCCGAACCTGGGTGGTGCCCGTGACCGACCGATGGAACTTGATCGTCGGCGCGCTGATGATCGTCACCGTGTTGTTCCTGCCCAACGGGCTGGCGGGGGCGTTCGCCAGTGCGTGGGCCAAACTCACCCGCCGAATCCCCCGGCTGGCCGGGCGGCGATCGCCGGACCAGAACGCACCGTCGGCACCAGCCGAGCCGCCCGGCTCAAGCCAGCCGTCGGGAACACCTGAACGCCCACAGCACTGACGTCACCGTCCGCACCCGGCAGGTGCGAAAACGATCGAAAGGACAGGACATGCGCACCAGGAGATGGTTACCCGCCGTGGTCGGCGTCGTCATGCTGGCCGCTTGCGCCGGCGAAGGCAGTGAGGACGGCGGCGGTCAGTTCGAGGACGACGACGGCACGTCGCAGGACGATCAGGCCGACCCGGGCGACGCCGGCGAGGGCGGCGAACCGGTGCGGGTAGGTGTACTCATGCCCTTCTCCGGTCCGGTCGCCGTGTCCGGTGAACTGTTCGTCAAAGGCTGGGAGCTGTACTGGGAGACACACGGCACCAGTGCCGGTGGCCGCACCGTCGAGTGGGTGACCGGCGACACCCAGGCCGACCCGAGTGTGGCCGTCGAGGAGGCCCGCCGCCTGGTGGAGCAGGAGAACATCGACATCCTCGTCGGTCCCCTGCTGGGCAGCGAAGGACTGGCGGTCGGCGAGTACACGGAGAGCATCGGGCTCCCCCAGGTGTACGGCATCCCGGCCAGCGAGGAGTTCCTGCGCGACATCCCGGACACGATCTTCCGGTACGGCATCACCCACGGCCAGGTCTCGATGCCGTTCGGCGAGTGGGCGGCCGAGCAGGGTTATGAACGCGTCTCCACCATCTGTTCGGACTACGTCACCGGATGGGAGATATGCGGTGGCTTCATCAACACCTTCACCGACAACGGCGGCGAGATCGTCACCCAGCTGTGGCCACCGTTCGGCGATACCGCCGACCTGGGGCCGTTCATGGCACAACTGGCCGAACAGGACCACGACGCGGTCTACCTCGGGATGCCGGTGGGCGACGCGGTGGCGTTCTTCCGGGCATGGACCGACTTCGGCCTGCTGGACACCGTTCCCGTCCTCGGACACCACGTCACCTCCAGCCCGTCGATTCTCAAAGCGATGGGGTTGGAAGCCGAGGGGATGATCTCGGCGGGTGTCTTCACCGGCACGCTGGATGACCCGGTGGTGGAAGACTTCGCCACCCGGTTCGAGGAGGCCTACGGCGAGCCGTCCGACCCCGACCCGGCCCTGGCCTGGCACGCCGGTGCGCTCGTCCGGCACGGCTTGGAAGAGCTCGACGGCGACGTCAGCGACGCCGACGAGTTCATCGCGGTCCTCAAGCAGGCCGAGTTCCCGGAGAGCGTGCTGGGCCCGCTCAGTGTCGACGAACACGGCAACGTCCTGTACGACGTGCACATCCGCGAGGCCCGCGACCGAGGCGACGGCGTGATGGAGAACTTCGTCATCGACACGTACGAGCAGTCCGGGCCGAACTTCCGGTACGACTACGACATGTACGTGGAGCAGCCGGCATACAACCGCGACTATCAGGGCTTCGACTGGCCGGAGAACTGCGACGCGTACATCAGCGACTGCCCGTTGGACTAGAACCGCCACCACTTCGCGGCGCCCACCCTACGTCCGGGGATGGCAGGTTTCTTCCCGTACCTGCCGTCCCCGGCCCCGCCGGCCGCGTCACCACCAGACCCCTCACGAGAGGACCACCGCCGTGATCGTCAACGGCACTACCAGCACCGACCGCCCACACCACAGCACCGCGGCCGGTGTCCGCTCCCCCGTGCTGGAGGTTCAAGGCGGCTCGAAACACTATGGCGGGGTGTGGACGTTGCGGGACGTCTCGTTCGGGGTGGGCGAGTCCGAACGGTTGGGCATCATCGGTCCGAATGGCGCCGGCAAGAGCACCTTGTTCCGGGTGATCGCCGGCGAGGAGCCGATCGACGACGGACGGGTGACCCTGTACGGCGACGACGTGACCCGCGCCAGCGCCGAGTCGCGCGCCCGGCGCGGGCTCGGGCGGACGTTTCAGATCACAAACGTCTTCTCCACCCTGCTGGTGCGGGACAACCTCGCGTTGGCCGCCCGGGCCCCCACCCGCCAACGCCGCGCCGTCGAGGAGGACCAGATCATCGCCGATCTAGGCCTCGACCGGCTGCTCGACACGCGCCCCGAAGAACTCAGCTACGGCGACCAACGGCTGGTGGAGTTGGCGATCACTCTGTTCAGTGGTGCCAGTCTGCTCCTGCTGGACGAACCGGCCGCCGGGCTGGGCCACGGAGAACGGGACCGCCTGCGTGGCGTGCTCAAAGGCCTGCCCGAGGACCTGACCGTCGTACTGATCGAACACGACCTCCCGCTGGTGCTCGACGTCGCCGAGCGGGTGATCTGCCTGGCCGCCGGCCAGGTCATCGCGGACGGGCCACCCGCCGATGTGCGGGCGGACCCGGAGGTCGCCCGGGTCTACCTGGGCTCCACGTCCGGAACGGAGGACACATGAGGCTGTCGGTCACGTCCCTGGCCGCCCAGTACGGCCAGGGTGCGGCGCTGCACGACGTGTCGCTCGAGGTCGCCGAGGGTGAGGTGATCGGGCTCATCGGACGGAACGGGATGGGTAAGACATCGACGCTGCGCGCGGTGATGCGCTGGCCGGAACCCACTGTCACGGCGGGCCGGATCACCGTCGACGGTACGGATCTGACCCGGGGCGCCGCCCACCGGCCGGCGCGGATCGGACTGGGCTATGTCCCTCAAGGTCGGATGATCTTCGGGTCGCTTACCGTCGAGGAGAACCTGTCGGTACTGACCCGCGCGTTCGGCCGGGCCACGGTGCGTGCCGGGCTGACCCGGGTCTGGGACCTGTTCCCCAAACTGGCCGACATCCGCAACCGTCGCGCCAGTGTGCTCTCCGGGGGTGAGCAGCAGATGTTGGCGATCGGGCGGGCGCTGGTCGGACAGCCGCGGATTCTGCTCCTCGACGAGCCCTCCGAAGGATTGGCTCCGAGCATCGTCGACGAGCTCACCGGCGCTATCCGCAACCTCGCCAACGACGGTGTCGGCATCCTCTTGGCCGAGCAGAACCTGACTCTGGCGGTGAGCCTCACCGACCGGCTGCTAGTGCTCGAGCAGGGCCGAGTGGTGCTGGCCCGAGACAGTTCCGGGGTAGACATCAACGACCCCACCCTGCGTAGTCACCTGGGGGTCTGACATGTCTGACCCGGCTCCGACCGATACGCCGGTCGGCCGACGTCATCGGCTCCGCGCTACGGCCGGCCGGCCCCTGGCCGAACAGCCCGGGGTGGGCCACAACCGCTGGCATCCCGACATCGCCCCCGTCGTCGAGATCGATCCCGGCGACGTCGTCGTCGTCGACACTCTCGACGCCTTGGACGCACAGATCACCCCGAAGTCGACCGCGGCCGACGTGGCCGCCCTGGATGCGTCGAGAGTGCACCCGCTGACCGGGCCGATACTCGTGTGCGGGGCCCGGCCCGGCGACATGCTCGCCATCGACATTCTCGACGTCGATCCCGGCCCGTGGGGCTACACGGCGGTCCCGCCTGGGCTGGGGTTCCTCGGTACCGAATTCACCGAACCGTTTCTCGCGCATTGGGACATCGCCGACGGCTGGGCGTCGTCTCCTCAGGTGCCCGGAGTGCGGGTGCCCGTCGCTCCCTTCCCGGGCACCGTGGGGGTCGCCCCGTCGCCTGACCAGCTCCTGGCATGGACCGCACGTGAACTCGGCGGCGGCACCCCGGGCCCGCTGACCACCGGCGCCATCCCACCGGGCGGGGCCGCGGCGCGGGCCGGACTGCGTACGCTGCCGCCGCGGGAAAACGGCGGCAACCTCGACATCCGGCAACTGACCACGGGCGCCACCCTGTTGTTACCCGTGGCCGTCGACGGGGCGCTGCTCTCCATCGGCGACGCACACGCCGCACAAGGCGACGGCGAAGTGTGCCTCACCGCTGTGGAGACCACCGCCACCTGCACCGTGCGGATCACCGTGCGCCCAGGTGCCGCGGAGCGGCTCGGAGCGTGGTGGCCCATGGTGGAACGCCGCGGTGTCGCCCCGCCTAGCCCGGCGCCCGGTGACGGCCGGTTCATCGCCACGACCGGCATGCCGGTCGACGCCACGGGGACCGCCCGGCCCGGTGATCTCAACCTCGCCGCGGCGAACGCATTGCGGCATCTGATCGCGCTCCTGGGCGAACGTGGGTACCGCCGCGAGCAGGCGTACGTCATCAGCAGTGTCGCCGCCGACCTGAGGATCAGCAGCGTCGTCAACCTGCCCAACGTCGTCGTCTCCGCGATGCTGCCGGAGCTGCTGTTCGATCCTCCCCCGCCGTCCGGCCCATAACTTTCTCGTGGTCGGCACGGTGGACAGCCGTACCATCGGCTAATGCCACACCTCGCGCTGGTCACCATCGTGGTCGAGGATTACGACCCCGCCATCAACTTCTACGTCGACACCCTGGGTTTCGACCTCGTCGAAGACTCCCCCGCCCACACCAACGACGGCCGGCCGAAACGCTGGGTGGTGGTCCGTCCACCGGGTGCCGAAACCGGCCTGCTCCTGGCCCGGGCGGACGGCGAACGTCAACACCGGGCCGTCGGCGATCAGACCGGCGGCCGCGTCGCCTTTTTCCTGCGGGTGGACGACTTCGACACCACCTACCAACGCCTCGCCGCGGCTGACGTCACCTTCGTCACCACCCCGCGGACCGAGCCGTACGGCCAGGTGGTGGTATTCCTGGACATCGCGGGCAACCGCTGGGACCTGCTCGGCCCCCACCCCGACCGCACCTGATCTCCGTTTCCGCACCTGATCTTTTGCGTGGCGACGATCAGGTGCGGAAGCACGGCACACGCCGCCGATCCCGGTGTGGCATCGCCCACTTCGCTACCGCCAGATGGCGATAAGAGCCGGATTCGGGCCTGAACGCCATCTGGCGGTAGCGAAGTCCGGGGCAGGGCGGCAGCGCGCCGTGAGGAAGCTTGTTGCAGCCGGCCGAGGATGGTGTCCCCAGAATGTACGGCGAGACCGGCGGGCACGATGAACGCAATGAACGCGGTCACGTCGGACCGTCTACTTTCGACCAATCTTCGACTACCCGTCGGCACTCCGCATCACGGACCTGCCTCAAGGGCTGCCGGAGCAATCGTGGTCGGCGAAACGCTGCGTGGCACGGTGAGGTGTAGTCCCTGGCACGCTGAAGCGTCGTCCCTGAGGCCCATTTGCACCAGTTTGTGGAACACCTCAGCGTGCCAGGCCAATGACGACGCAGCGGCCCACCGCTCGCCCCGACGCGGCAACCCCGCGGTGATCCAGCACGACGCCCCCGCCGCCCTGGCTCACACCTCCAGCATCGGCGCCACCCGCCGCAGGCTCTCGCGTAGGTTCGCCTCACTCGTTGCCTCAACCGCTTCCGGCAACAACAACCACCGCAGCGGCGCGTCGGGTGACTCCGGCTGGGCCCGCTCGGGGGTCGACGTCGCCAACACGAACCGCAGATCGGCGTGGTGATGTGCCGGTTCATCACCACGGGCCGCCACGGGCACGATCACGACGTGGATCAACTCGGCCGTCGGCCAGGGGGCAAGGTCGGTCAACCCCGTTTCTTCCCGCCCTTCCCGACACGTCACCTGCAGAGGGTCGGTCTCCCCTGGGTCGGCGTGCCCACCGATCTGCAACCAGGCTTGTTGCCGCTGATGCCAACGCAGCAGCACCCGGCCGCTCTCCGGATGCACGATCAACGCCGATGCGGTGACGTGCAGGGGAATCGACCGCGCCCACGGGTTGACCGTGGATTCAACGAGGTTGCGGGTGCGAGCCACGTCGGCCGTTTCGGTGGGGCCATCGGGCTGATACGTCGAGAGCATGTCGATGAGTCGACTGTTGGCGGCATTCATCACGTGGATCGTAACGGGCGGCAAGCTGGCACCTGTCAACGCCGCCCGACCGGGTTTTGGTGGGCGGCCCGGGGGTAATGCTGTGACCGTGAACGACGAGGGCGAGGATGACGGTGACAACTGGCTGCACCGGCCGCAGCCGTCGGGCGCCGAGCCGCGCCAAGCACGGTCGATGTACCGCACGCGGCTCGGGCTCGCAGCGTTCGGACTCGTGGTCGCCGGCGCCGCCGCCACCGTGTTCGGCATCCAAGCCGCCACCGACGGCGACGCCGCGGCCATCGCAGCGACGATCCTCTTCGGTGTCGTCGCGCTCACCGCGCTGATCAACGGGATCGTCGTCGCGATCCGCTGGCGATCGGTCCGAGCGTCGTCCTCCGACGAATGAACCACCACCCACCAGCCAGGCTCGAGCCCAGCCTTCGCCGCTTACGGCTCTTCGACCTGAGGCTCCTCGACCTGAGGCTCCTCGACCTGGAACTCGGCGGTCTCCAGCCGGTCGACCTCGGTCTCACCATGTTCGGCACGTCGAGTAGGCGCCGCCGAACCCGGCGCGGCCTCGTCGGGTACGTCCGGCCGCACCTGGGTGCGTCTAGTCAACGACATAGCCAATCCCGGCTCGTTGAAACGCCGGATGTCACCACCCGGTGGGCCGTCGCGGCCATCCACCCCCAGGTCCAGGTCGCGACGTTGGTGCCCTCTTCCGCCCACCCAGAATCCAACCGTCAGTCCAGGGCCTCCCGGGAGCGACGCGGTGTTTTCGCCGCAGCGGTTGGGGTATCACGCCGGATGGAGGTGAGCCGCATGCCGCAGGAACAGTGGCGCAAGAAGGACGAACGCCAATACGAACACATCAAGTCCGGCTTGAAAGACCGCGACTACGACGAGGAGACCGCCAAGGAGATCGCTGCTCGTACGGTCAACAAGGAGCGGGCCCGCTCGGGCACGTCGCAGCAGAAGAGCCGCTCGTCGACCCAAGACATCTCATCGGGGCGGCGTGGTGGGTTGCGCTCGGGCAGCGGGCCCGGCGGCCGCACGAAGAAGCAGCTCTACGAAGAGGCCAAACGCAAGAACGTCAAAGGCCGGTCGACCATGACCAAGAAAGAGTTGGAGAAGGCCGTCGGTCGTTGAGCCGCGGGCTGCCCATCAAGGCGCCAGCAGCCTGTTGACGCGGCCGGATCCGCATCACGCGGCCTCCAGTTGTCCCTTTCCGCCGTCCGGAGGACCATCATGCTCACCATCGCCCTACTCGTGCTGTTGCTTGCCCTGCTGCTTGGCGGCGTGGGCCTGGCTGTGGAAGCACTTCGCTGGATGCTCATCATCGCCGTAGTGCTCCTGCTCGTCAGCGCCGTCACCGGCTGGTGGGGCCGGGTCAAGCGGCGCCCCGCCGACACACCCGACGAACCATTACCTTGAGGGCACGGGGCTACCTCGAGGCACCGGGCGTCCGACCCGCCATGGTGACCGGCGCGAGGTGGCCGCCAGTCTCGGCGGCCACCTGGCCTGGTCGGTCATCCCTCGCGGGGGATATCCCCCCGCCACGCACCCGACTCGACCCCGCGTCCTTCGATGAACTCCTTGAAGTTCTTCATGTCGCGCTCCACCATGCGCGAGATCAGCCCGGTCTTCTCTCCGACCGTCTCGGCTACCCCCGTGGGTTCCATCTCGAGCTGGAGAGTCACCCGGGTCGTCGCGTCGTCCAGCTTGTGAAAGGTGACGACGCCGGCTTGTTCCGTCCCGCTGGTCGAGCGCCAGGCGACTCGCTCCTCGGGGTGCTGCTCGGTGATCTCGGCGTCGAACTCACGACGTACACCACCGATCTCCACCTCCCAATGGAGTCGACGGTCATCCAACTGCGTCACCGACTCGACGTCGGCCATAAAGGCTGGGAAGTCCTCGAACTGGGTCCATTGGTTGTACGCGGTGCTGATCGCGACGTTCACATCGATACTCTTCTCAGCCGTGGTCATCGTGTCCTCCTTCTACGTCGGCGCCTACTACAGACGCCTCTCCCCCACCGGTACCCGTGATGCCGCGGCCATAACGGCGCCTCCGGACTCCGTGGTCACGACGCCTTCGACCGGCGCCGAGGATCCTTTCGCCTGCTCGATGCTCTGTTCCAGCGCGGCGACCAGATCGATCACGTTGTCGACGGGCTCTTCCGGCTCCTCCACCTCGATCTTCTTGCCGCGAGCCTTCTGCTCCACCAACCGCAGCACCTGCTCACGATGGGTGTCGTGGTACTTCTCCGGCTTCCACTCGGTGCTCAACTGCTCGATGAGCTGCACCGCGGTGTCTAGCTCCCGGCTGGGCAGATCCTGGTCGCCGGGCAGCCCGTCGACGACGTCGTGTGGTGCGCGGATCTCGTCGGCGTAGAACATGGTGGAGAGCACGAGGACGTCGTCGCGCGGGCGGATGGCCACCAGATGCTCCTTGTTCCGCATCACCAGCCCAGCTACCCCGGCTAGTCCGGCCTCCTTCATCGCCTCCCGCAACAACGCGTACGCGTGCTCCTGGTCTTCCGACCGCGGTGCGACGTAGTAGCTGCGCTGGAAGTAGATCGGATCGACCTCGTCGATGCGGACGAAGTCGTCCACGCTGATGCTGCGCGACTTGTCCGGGCGGACGCTGTCTAACTCGTCCTGAGTGACGACGACGTAGTCGCCGCTGTTGGTCTCGTAGCCCTTGGTGATGTCCTCGTACTCGACCTCGCGGTTGGTCCCCTCGGCTACCCGTTTGTTGCGGACCCGCCGGCCGGTGCCCTGCTCGAGCTGGCGGAACGATACGTCGCGGCTCTGCGTGGCGCTGTACAGGGCCACGCCGATGTTCACCAGCCCGAAGCTGATGCTTCCCGTCCATACCGGTCGCGCCATGGTGGTCTCAGGTGTCTATGAGACGACCCACAACAGGATCATCATGAACGCGACGAATAGCACCAGGCCGAGCGCCGCAGTGACGAAGAACCGTGGCCGCCACGACAGCTGCGAACGGCGGCCACGGTCCGGCCGCTCTGAATGGCGTGGTGCATCGTCATGCCGGTCTGGACTGCTGTGCTCGGACATGTCGTCCCGGTTACCCCGCGTCGTGCCGGCCAAACAGCCCAGGCAACACAACGACGCCGGCCCACGGAGTGGAGTTGGTGCACGGAGTGGAGTTGGTGCACGGAGTGGAGTTGGTGCGTGATCGGAGTGGCGTCGGTGTCGCCAGAGCAACACCTGCGCCGCTCCGCTGTTGCACTATCTCCACTCCCTCCACTAACTCCACTCCGTGCACGAACTTCGCTCCGTGCACGAACTTCGCTCCGTGCACCAACTCCAACTCCCCGAGGCAGCAGCCATGAGGCTGCTTGGGCGTAGTGGGCCGAGTCAACACACGCTGAGCAGTCCCGTGCCGCGTCGCAGACCGCGCTGAGGCGGTGTGTCAGTCCTGCGCATGCGGCTGGACCGCATGCGGATGGACCCGGGGGTCGATACGGACCTCGCCCGGCGCACCGCTGCGGCAAACACTCCGAGTCCCGGGGGCCTGCGAGTCGCGTTCCGTGCTACTTCTGGGGCTCCACACTCACGGTTCAGAGCCGAGTCCGCCTCAAGGGATCCCCCCAAAGCGTCCTCATGCCGACGCTCCCGCTGCCGCGAGCACCCACCGGGCCTTCCTAAACGGTGCTGCTGCCCACTGCCGATGGCGGTACTGGTGTGGCGCCCACACCGGTGACCGCGGTGGTCAGGAGGTCTCGCACCCGCCGAGCCGCGGGGTGGGTGGTGATGGCCTTCTTGATCGCGACGCTGATCTGACGCACTGGTGTCGGATCGACCACCGGGACGACGCTGAGACCGGGCGGCAGATGGTGGAGTCCTAACGAGGGCAGCACCGTGATGCCGACCCCGGTGGCCACGAAACGCACCGCCGTCGGGTAGTCGTGTGTTTCCACGGCGAACTGTGGTGCGAATCCGGCCTCGGCGCAGGCATCCAGCAAGACGCGGCGGCAGGCGCCGTCGTGGACGTCGTTGTCGACCCACCGCTCGGCTGCAAGGTCGGCCAGCGCAACCTCGTCGGCGCCGTCGAGCCGGTGCCCGGCCGGGATGACGGCCAAGTATGGGTCGGCGGTCAGCCTGATGATCTCCGCGTCGTCCGGATCGGCAGTACCCGGCCCTTGGACGAACACGTCGATGTCCGGGGCGGTGTAGCCGGGGCGCATCCGTTCCACCTCCGTCATCCGCAACTCGAGGCGGAGCTCGGGAAACTCGTGCTGAAGAGCCGCCACGATGGGGGGCAGCCAGGCGGCACCGGCCGAGGCGAAGTAGCCGATGGACAGGCTGCCCATCCGGCCGGCTCGCAGATCCTTCACGACGCTCTCGATCCGGCCCAGCGCCGCGAACAACACCTCGGACTCGGCGGCCAGGACCTGCCCGGCCGCCGTTGGTTCGATCCCGCGGCCGACCCGTTCCAGCAGCGTAAGACCGGTTTCGCGCTGCAACAGCGCAAGTTGCTGGCTGACCGCCGACGGGGTGTATCCGAGTGCGGCCGCTCCGGCCCGGATGGACCCGGCGGCGACGACCGCGCGGAGCAACCGCAACCGTGGCACATCTAACATACCGGAAATTGTATAGCGTTCCTTAACGATCGTCCATCAATAGTCGCTTGTTCTTTTGTTTTATTGGGACGACGATGAGGTCGTGTCCAGTCGCCACGAGCCACCACGCCAGTTACACATCACCGCGCCCCCACCGGTCGCGGTTCGGCGTGACATCCGCCGCCCTGGCCCGGCCGCCGTCGCCGCCGCGGTCACCGTGGTGGTGTGGGCATCGGCCTTCGTTGTCATCCGCGACGTCGGACATACCTTCTCCCCCGCCCCGATGGCACTCATCCGGCTCGCCGTCGCCACCCTCGCCCTCACCGTGATCGCCCTGGCCACCCGGACCCGCGCCGGCGCCACCGGGGTCGGCCGGGTTCCCCGGCGCGCTATTCCGCTGGTCGTCGGCTACGGCATCATGTGGCTGGCGGGTTACACCGTCGCCTTGAACGCCGCGGAGCAGCATGTTGACGCCGGCACGGCCGCGTTCCTGGTCAACGTGGCCCCTCTCCTGGTGGCCTTCGGGGCCGGCTGGCTGCTCGGTGAAGGTTTCCCGCGGGCCTTGGTGATCGGCTCACTCGTGGCATTCGGCGGGGTCGGGATCATCGCGATGGGTTCGTCCGGCCAACGCAATGGCGTCGGCGTGGCCCTGTGCCTTCTGGCCGCCGGCCTGTTCGCCAGTGGCGTCCTGCTCCAGAAGGTCGCACTGCGCTACGTGGACGGTTTGACCGCGATCTGGATCGGGTGCGCCGTCGGCACCACCGTGCTTCTACCGTGGCTGCCACAACTGCTGGACGAACTCCGCGACGCCTCCGCGGCCGCGGTTGTCGGTGCGGTCTACCTCGGCTTGGTGCCCACCGCCCTTGGCTTCACCCTGTGGGCCTACGCGCTGCGCCGGATGACCGCCGGCCGCCTGAGCACGGCCACCTACGCTGTGCCGGCCGTGTCCGTAGCGATGTCCTGGCTGTTCCTGTCCGAGATTCCCACTCTCCTTGGGCTGGCCGGCGGGGTGATCTGCCTGGTCGGTGTGGCACTCAGCCATCGCACCTCAGGCAAGTAATCGATTGCTCAGCCTAGCCGACGGACGTCGCCTCCACGGCGGTCGGCATCCTGATCGAGTCACCCGCCACCACCCCACATGTGAGTCGTTCGCCGGCAGATCGTCGGCCATCACCACCGCCGCGACGCCATACCAGCCGCCACTCGCGCACGTCACTCACCCTGCCTCGGATATCCCTCGAACCAGGTCGTGACCAGCACTCACACGTCACATCACGTGGCGTCGGCCGATTGCCGCCCGGCCCACGCCCACGTCATCGAACCCCTCCGGAGCCCCGCACGTGAGGACCGAGGCCGCCACGCCGGGGCTGCTCTTGACGCCCCGGCACGTTGGTCCTAGGGTGCAGTAATCGATTGCTCAGACCTGCTCCCCTCTGTACTTGGCCTCTCATCCATCTCGTCTCGACGGTCACCCGACCGGACGGAGGGCTCGACACCATGGTTCACCCCACAGCGGTACCCGGCCACGCGCCAACCCGCGGCGGCCTGTCGCGGCGGCGCTTCATGCATCTGATGGGCGCCGGCCTGCTCGTCCCCGTCGTGGGATCGACGGCCTCGTGTGGCGGCGGAGCCAGCAGCCTCACCTTCGTCTACTTCGGCGACGCCACCCAGCAAGAGGCATTCCAGCAGCTCTTCGACCGGTTCAACGAGTCTTACCCCGACGTCGGCCTGGAAGCGCAGGGTATCGCCGCCGACGACTGGGCCGGCTTCGTCAACACGGTCGCCACCAGGGTCGCCGGCGGTCAGAGCCCGGACATCATCCAGATCGCCACCGAAGGCCAGCGGTTGCTCGCCGCCCGTGACATCCTCGAACCACTCGACTCTTACATGGAGGCCGACGCCGACGTCATCGAGGACTACCTCGCCGACATCGACCCCAACCTGCACGAGTGGAACACCCGCTATGCCTCCCACGACGGTCGCACCTACTACGTGCCCGGCGGCTACAACACCGTGTGTATGTGGATCAACAAAGAGACCTTCGAGGCAGCCGGGGTCCCGCTGCCCGGCGACGACTGGACGTGGGACGAGTTCATGTCGGCCGCTGAACAGATCAAAGCCAACACCGGCGCCTACATGCTGCCGATGGGCAGCGGCTACTTCACCGACATCATGCCGTGGCTGCTCACCAACGGCGCCAGCACCTTCAATGACGACTGGGACGAACCCACCTACAACACTCCCGCCGCGATCGAGGCCGTGGAGTTCTGCCGGGAGATGGTAGCCCGCGAACTAGCACCGGAGCCTGGGGGTGCCTTCGAGGTCGGCGAGGCATTCAGCCGCGGCGAGCTGGCCGCCCTGGCCGGGGGCCGGTGGCCGGTGCTGGAGATGCGCCGCCTCGACATCGTCGACAAGGTCAAGATCGTGCCGATGCCGCAGAACACCGGCCACGGCTCACCCATCGGCTGGGACGCCTGGCCAATCACGAAGGGGTCCGAGCACAAAGAAGACGCGTGGACGTTCATCAAATACATGACCTCCACCGAGGCCAGCTCCTTCTACGCGTCCATCGGCGGCACCATCGTCCCCGCTCGGCTCTCCGTGGCCAACAGCCCGGACTTCCTCGACAACGCACCAGAGGGTTCGGAGAAGCTGGCCGAGGCCGTTTCCTATGCCACCCCCATTCCGTCACCGGAACGGGGCGCCGAGGCCCAGACCGTCATCCAAGAGGCCTGGGGCCGGGTGGTCACCGGAACCGCCGGTGCCTCCGAGGCGCTCGACCAGGCCAACCAGCAGCTGGCCGAGTTGCTGTGACCGCGCTCCTCCCGGTCCCGGCGGCGGCGCCACCAGTGGCGGACGCCACTGCGCGGCGCCGTCGGCGCCGCCGTGAGGCGCTGGCCGGCTACCTATTCCTCAGCCCGGGCCTGGTGTTGTTCATCGTCTTCATCGCCGGTCCGTTCGCGGCGGCCATGGTGCTCAGTCTCTACTCGTGGGACCTGCTCACGCCGCGCGAGTTCGTCGGCCTCGACAACTTCACCCGCCTGCTCAGCGACCCGCTCCTGCCGCGGGTGATGGCCAACACCTTCTTGTTCGCCTTCGCGTCGGTCGCCACCCATATCGGCGGCGGCCTCCTGCTGGCGCTAGCGGTCAACCGGCCGATGAACCGGGTGCTCTCCTACTTCACCCGCAGCGCCATCTTCTTCCCGTTCCTGCTCTCGTGGGCCGCCGTCGCACTGCTCTGGAAATACGTCCTCGATCCCGGCTTCGGGCTGGTGGCGTATTACCTGGGCCGGATCGGGATCGACGCACCCAACTGGTTCGTCGATCCATCGTGGTCGCTGACCGCGATCATCGGCATCGACTTCTGGTACACCATCGGATTCACCTTCATCATCCTGCTGGCCGGCCTGCAGACGGTGCCCACCGAACTCGTCGAGGCTGCCCGTACCGACGGGGCGAACAGCCGGCAGATCCTGTTCAACGTGATCATCCCGATGATGTCGCCGGTGTTGTTCTTCGCCACCATCATCACCTTCATCGGGGCATTTCAGATCTTCGACCCGATCCACATCATCACCGGTGGCGGGCCGGAGAACTCCACCCGAACCATCGTGATGTACCTCTACCAGACCGGTTTCCAGGCGTTCCAGATCGGCTACGCCTCCGCGATCGCCATCCTGATCTTCTTCGTCATCATGGGAGTCACGCTGCTGCAATTCTGGGGCGCCCGGAAGTGGGTGCACGAGCGATGACCATCACCAGCGTTCCCGCCCGTGACCTCCTCACCGCGCCGAAGCGCCGTACCCGGCGCCGCCGCCGTGCCCGTGCCTACCTGCTAGACCTCGTCCTGCTCGTCGTCGGCGTGCTGATGGTGGCGCCATTGATCTGGCTGTTCGCGGCCAGCCTGACCGCCCCCGGATCGGCGTTCTCGGTGCCGCCCACCTGGGTACCACATCCGTTCTCGGTGGAGAACTTCGTCGACGTCAACCGGATGATTCCCATCGGCCGGATGGCGCTGAACAGCCTGATCGTGGCGGTGCTCAGCGTCGGGGGTTCGCTGCTGGTCAGTGTGCTGGCCGCGTACGCCTTCGCCCGGCTGAGCTTCCGGGGTAGCACACCCATCCTGATCATCATGCTGAGTGCGCTGATGGTGCCGGCCCAGCTCGTGATCATCCCGGTGTTCATCATGATGCGGAACCTGCAGCTGGTGGACACCCTGACCGCCCTGTGGTTGCCCGCGCTGATCAACGTCTTCGCCATCTTCTTCCTGCGGCAGTACTTCACCTCGATCCCCCGGGAACTCGACGAGGCCGCCCGGATCGACGGCGCCGGTCACCTCTGGATCCTGTTCCGGATGCTGGTTCCGCTCTCGGCACCGGCCCTGTCCGCGCTGGCGATCCTCGGATTTCAGGCATCGTGGAACAACTACTTCGGTCCGCTCATCTTCATCAGTAGCCCGGACAAGATGACCCTCCCCCTCGGCCTGGTCACGTTGCAGGCCGGGCATGGCGGCGCACCGGCCGCCGTGGTGTTCGCCGCGATCACGATGGTGGTGGTCCCCATGCTCGTCCTGTTCATCGTCTTCCAGCGCAATTTCGTGGCCAGCGTGGCCACGGCCGGGATGCGCGGATGAGCGCCACAGCCGGGCCGTACCCGGCCGTCCACGCCACACCACCGGCGCCCCATGCCGCACCACCCGCGACGGTCATCCAGGGCCGGGTCGGTGTTGGCTCCAACATCGACTGGGTGCGCCGGGTGGCGAGACGGTTCTGGCCACACTTTCACCTCGTGGTGGCCGCCTCACTGCCGTTCGGGGTGTTGGCCTGGCTCGTGGCCAATCTAACCCCACCGGTCCTGGTGCCGCGGATCGGGCTGGCCGGCCTGGTGCTGGCCGCACCGACGGCCCTCCTCGTCCTCGTCGCCCACCGGATCGCCACCCAACCGGACTCCGACGACTCCCCGGTGCCCCCGTCGGGCCGCCCGGCGCCGAGCCCTCGCTGGGTGGCCTGGCGCCGGCTGACCGGCGTCACCGCCGCGGTGATGCTGCCTGCCCTGCTCACACTGATCGGGTTCGACGCGTGGGGCGCCACCGGATCGCCCGTCTTCTTCGGGTCGGCCTTGTTCAGCGGCTGTGTCACCGTTCTCGCCGCGGCGGGCGCCGTGGTGGCCCTACCTCTCGGTATCGAGTACCCGCAGGCCCGCTGGCGGTATCTGTGGTGGGTGAGCCTCGCCGCGGTGGCCCGGCGCCCGGTGCCGGTGCTGGGGGCACTGGTGTTCGTCGCCGCATCGGGGTACCTGGCCGGCCGGTGGCCGATCACGCTCACCGTTGTCCCCGCCGCGAGTGCCCTCGTCGTCGTCGCCGCCGCGTGGACCAGCCTGGCCACGCTCGGCGTGCACCCAACCATCCAACCCCGCCGACCATGATCAAGGGAGACTCAACCGTGGCAGCCAGACGTGAGATCCGCTCCGTCGACGGCCCGCACGTCGCGATGCCGCTGGGTGGCATCGGCACCGGCAACCTCGCCCTGGGCGCCGACGGGGGCTTGCGCCAGTGGCAGTTGCACAACATCGGCAACCACCTCGGCGACCTGCCCGGATCGTTCTTCGCGCTGCGGGCTACCCAATGGGAGCCGCCCATCGACGAGTTGCGCGTGTTGCAGGCCCGCCCACCGGCCACCCCACCGCTGCCAACCCCCCTCGTCAACGACGACACCCTCCCCGACTGGCAACACCAACTGGCCAGCCGGCACGGGGTCGACGCCACCACCTTCGCCGCCACTTACCCCGTCGCCGATGTCACCTTCCACGATGGTGCACTTCCCCTCGACGTCCGGCTGCGCGCACTGACTCCGATGGTGCCGTTGGACCCCGACGTCTCCGGCCTGCCGGTGGCGATGTTCACGTTCAGCCTCACCAACACCGGCGCCTACCCGGTCCACGGCTGGCTCGGGGCTGCGCTGCAGAACGCCATCGGCTACGACGGGGTCTCACCGATCCACGGCACCCGGTTTCCGGGATACGGCGGCAACACCAACCGCACCGTCCGCGCCGGTGGATGGACCCACCTGCTGCTGGAGAACTCCACCCTCGATCCGGCCGCGGCGGGTGCGGGCCAGATGCTCCTCGGTTGTGACACACCGGCCGCCGCCGCATCGGCACAGTGGTCTGAGCCCGCGGAGTTCATGGCGTTCCTCCGCGGACGCGGCGCGCGCCTGCCGGCCGAGTTCGGCCGAGCCGCGCCACACATCCCGGACTTCCAGTCCAGTGCACCACCGGTGCACGGCGGTGCCAGCCCGGCTGGGCAGACCTGGAACGGCGGCCTGGCCGCGCCCTTCCATCTCGAACCCGGCGCCCACGTCTCCATCCGGTACCTACTGGCTTGGCACTTTCCCAACCGCTACGTCAACTTCCAGCAGTTCGGTCCGCCGCAGCCGGCCTGGGGACCGACCCGCTTCTGGTTGGGCAACCACTACACCCAGGCGTATGAGGATGCCCGGGATGTTGCCCGGGACGTCACCGAACGGTGGACCGACCTGGTCGACGCCACCACCGCCTGGACCGACCTGCTCGACGAGTCCGCCCTCGACGCCACCACCACCGAGCACCTGGCCGCGCAGGCGTCCACGCCGCGCAGCCCGAGCTGCTTCCGCACCGCCGATGGCACCTTCTTCGGCTTCGAAGGGGTGTTGGGGGCGTCGACGGTTATGTGGTCCGGCGACATCGGCGGCTCGTGTCCGCTCAACTGCACCCATGTGTGGAACTACGCGCAGGCCATGGCCACGCTGTTCCCAACGTTGGAGCGCGACATGCGCCAGACCGAACTCGATGTCATGCAAGCACCGGACGGATCCATTCCGCACCGCGTGATCGTGCCCACCTACCTGCGGCAGCTATGGGACGTGGGCATCGGCGGGCCACACGAACCGGCCCTCGACGGAATGCTCGGCGCGGTGCTGAAGACGTACCGCGAGGTCCGCAACGGGGCCGGGGTGGGATGGCTGGCCGGCTACTGGCCACACGTGCTGCGCCTGATGGAGCACATCACCGGGCGCTGGGACCCGCACGGCACCGCGGTGTTGCGCGGCGTGCAGCCGTCCACCCACGACATCGATCTGCACGGGGTGAACAGCTTTATGGGCAGCCTGTGGCTGGCCGCACTCCGGGCGACGGAGGAGATGGCGCGGCTCGTGGACGACGACGCCACCGCGCAGGCGGTCCGGGAGCGCTTCGAGAAAGGTAGCGCCGCCTACGACACGCTGCTGTTCGACGGCGAGTACTACATCCAGGTGCTCGACCCCGATGAGTCGACGGACTACCAGTGGGGTGCCGGCTGCCTGTCGGATCAGCTGATCGGACAGTGGTGGGCACACCAGTTGGATCTTGGCCACATTCTCCCGCCCGACCACGTCCGGTCCGCCCTGCGGGCCGTGGTCCGCCATAACCTACGCCGCGGCTTCCGCGACGTCGACCACGGACAGCGGGTATTCGCCGACGGCGACGACACCGGCCTCCTTATGTGTTCGTGGCCGGCCGGCGGACGTCCAGGAGTACCGACACGTTATTGCGACGAGGTGTGGACCGGGACCGAATACCAGGTGGCGGCGCACTGCCTGTACGAGGGACTAACCGACGAGGCACACGCGATCCTCGACGGTGTCTGGGCCCGCTACGACGGCCGTCGGCGCAACCCGTACAACGAAATCGAGTGTGGTGATCACTACGTGCGGGCGATGGCCGGCTGGAGTGTTCTCGACGCGCTGACCGGGGTGCGCTGGAACGCTGCCACGGGCGCGCTGCGGTTGGCCCGGCCACCCGAAGGTGGTGGCTGGCCGTTGGTGTTGGACCACGGCTGGGGCCGGGCTGTCGAGTCCGGTGGCGCGGTCCGGCTGGAGTGTACCTCCGGGGCCTTCACGCTGCGGTCGATCGAGGTGGTGGCCGCCGCCGAGGTCGTGGCCCAGGAGGTGTTCGCCGAACCGTTGACGATCACCGCTGGTGCATCGTTCACCCTGCCTGTGCGCGGTTGACGTTGTCGTCACCGGGCCGCGGAGCCGTCGGCCGGGTGAACTCGCGCCCAGCCAGCGGCCGGCCGGCCGGGTCACGGCCGGTGAGCTCGCAGGCCCAGCGGACGTGCTCGCGCAGCCGGGTGGCGAGGTCGTCGGCGCGTTCGCCCACCACGGTTCGGCGCCGTGGCCAACGCACCGCGGTGGTCTCGATCGGTGCTCCGAAGACGACGTCGATAGTGCTGCGCAAGCGCGGCAGCCGACCGGTGGAACCTCGCGCCCCCGCACCGATACACACCACCGGAACGATGGGGGCTCCCGTGCACAACGCCAGGTAAGCCGCCCCCGGTTTCGTCTGCTCGAACCACCCCGTGCCGCGGGTGCCTTCGGGGTAGATCGCCACGACACCGCCGCGGTGCAACACCGCCAGGCAATCTTTGACCGCGGCCGGGTCGGGGGCGAACCGGTCGACCGGTATCTGCCCGATGTAACGCAGCACCGGGCCCAGCACACCCGCGAACATCTCCTGTTTGACCAGCGCATGAACTGGTCGGCGGACCACACCATAGAGCAGCGGACCGTCGACGATGTTGGTGTGGTTCGATGCCAGGATCACCGGACCTCGAGCGGGGATGTTGTGGTGGCCGTGGACCCGCACCCGCCAGGCCCCTCGGACCACGCCGACCGCCACCGGACGCAACAGGCGCGTGCCGTCGCCGGGTGGTCCCGGTACGTCATGCCAATACTCAGGGTGTTCTGCCCGCCCAGCCTGGGCCGCGTAGGAGTCCCCGACCGCCACCGTCAACCACCTCCACCGCACCGAGGCCGGTCGACGCCCCGATGACGTTCCTTTCCTTGCAGCATGCCAGCGGAGCACCCGGGTGCTCCGCTCAGGCGGCTACCCCACGAGCACGCATCGCATCTTCGACGATGGTCAATCCGTCCAGGCCGGGCATCCGCCCCACATGTTCATCGATCCGGCGGATCTCGGCCATTCCGTCCGGGCCGCTGAACAGATGGGTCATGACGTGCACAACTTCGTCTTCCGGCATCACCCCGGAGCCCACCGGCGCCCACGCCTTCCGAAGCGCGAACCGGGCGACCACTCGCGCCTTCTTGCTGGCCTCCAGCCGCTTGCGGGCCTGCGTGGCATAGAAGGCGACGTGCCGCGCCTCTTGCCGGGCGATCCGGCGCAGCAGCTCGGCCAGGGCGGGGTGGCCTTCGAGGTCGGCCAGCCGGGTGTACGCGGCGCTGGCCGACCATTCGTTGATAGCGCCCCAGATCATGTGGGTGGCGATGAAGTCGGCGCCGATGACGTTGCCGAGAACGGACTGCTTCACCGGGTCCAGGCGGTCTTTCCATCCGACCTTCAGCCGTTTGGCCTTCAACGCGTCGAAGTTCACGGTGATGCCGTGCCAGCCCAGCACCTCGGCCAGCGCCTCCCCGTGCCAGAACTCCTCACGGTTCCAGATGGTGAAGAAGGTGTTGACGTCTTCGTCTTCGTGCGCGGGTGTGACGAGCAGGTCACGCAGGTAACACACCGTGTGGTACTCGACGTCGCACATGTACCGCAGGCTGCGCAACGTGTGCGGAGGTAGGGGTTTCTCCCGGAAGTCGTCGAACGACAGGTCTTTCCATTGCACCCGTTCGGACTTCGTCGCGAACCGCTCGATGTCAAACGCCATGCGACGTGGTGTCCTTCCGCTCGTCGCGACCATCGGGCCACCGCGCGTCGACGGCCGGGTGGCCGGCTTCCGCGCGGAGGCCGGGTGTTGGTGCCCCGGCCGAACGGCTCCACTGGTACACCGCCCAGCCTTGCCGCCGCGCGTGCCTATACAGTTTGCCGTCCGGGTTGACCACGGCGGGGTGCCCTACCTGCTGAAGCCAGGCGACGTCGGCGTGGCTGTCGCCGTAGCCGTACGAGTGGCGCAGGTCCAGCCCGTGCCGGTCGGCATACTGCGTCAGCCAGGCCGCTCGGGCCTCGTCCACCAGCGGTGGTGCGTCGAGGTAGCCGGTCAGCACTCCGTCGGCCTGGTGCATACGGCCGGCGACGACGTCGTCGAACAGGTGCGCGATGGGATCGACGAGCATGTCGATCGACCCGGTGACGAGCACGGTGCGGTGACCGGCGGCTCGATGTGCCTGCGCGGAGGCCACGGCGTCCGGAAGGACCCGCTGGCGCAACGCCCGGCCGAACGCCCCCTGGGCGATGCTCTGGATCTCCTCGGCCGGCAGGCCCTCGTACCGGCGAGCGAACGCCCGGATGAACTCACCTCGGTCGCGCAGCTCCGCCCGTACGTATCCGGGTAGAGCCACCGCCAGGCTGCCCAACTCGCGCGGCCAGCGCGACACCGGCCCCAGCGAGCGACACAACCAGAGGTACTGCTCGATGAGGTTCCAGTCCAGCACGGTGCCTTCGAGGTCGAACACCGCCAGCGCGTCCGAGCGCACCGACAACATCCGCGTGGGGCGTGGAGTGGTGGTTGGCCTACTGCTAAACGCCCGGCTGAGGGTGGTGATCGCCGGGATGTGGACCCGCTGCAGGTAGTCGACCCAGTCGATCTCCGCGACGTCGAACCCATGCTCGTCGCGCAGCGCCGCGGGAACGGACTCGTGTAGCTCGCGGGCCCGGGTGTCGTCGAACACCATCTCGGTCTGCACGTAGGGCCGGTACAGCTCGGTGAGTGTGCGCAGCGAGCGTAGATCGCGCTGCAAGCCGTGGACGCGGTCGGCCCAGCCGCGCGACCGGGCTGTCATCGGCAGCCTCGTGAGCACCCAGTCGGCGCCGGCCACCACCGCCTCCCGCTGGCGCATGGACCGCTCGACCCGACGCCCGCCGGCCAGCCGCCACGACGGCACCTGCACGTGCCCGTCCTCCTTGGGCAGCGGCGAGGCGACGAAGAACTCCCGCACGTTCCGGTACATCTCGTGGAACGCCAGCGGGTTGGATGCCCCCGAGCCGATGTGGAAGTAGCGGGGCGCCGACGCAGGCTCCGGCGGGGTCTCGGCCGCGGCCAGGATGGCGTTGACGACGAAGTCGACCGGGATGATGTCGAGCACGCTGTCCGGCAACGCCGGGAAGTCGGGCAGCTGACCGCGGCCATAAGCCAAGATCAGCGGGTCGGCCACCTTGAAGCCGTCGATCCAGCCCGGGAACGGATGCCGCAGCGCACTTTCGATGACGGTGGGCCGCAGGACGGACAACCGCTGGCCGGACCCGGCCCAGAGGTCTTCGGCGGCCCGCTCGGCCAGGGCCTTGGTGAAGGTGTAGACGTCGGTCCAGCCGAGGCTCTGGGCCCGCAGCCGGCCCTGCTCGACCAGATGTTCGTCGACCCATTCCGCCCTGGCCGCCTCGGTGGCCCGGGTGACCGCCTGCGGGCCGACCTTGCCGTGTTCGGCCCGGGCTTGGGCCAGCAACCGGCGCAGCACCTCCGGCTGGCGTGAGGCGAGGTCGATGCGTTGCCGAGCGGTGGTCGCCGCCGCGGCCTCGGCGCGCCAGTCGACCTCGTGGCTCAGCGAACGCTCCGGTGTGATGCCCTTGCGCAGCCCGCCGACGTAGGCCGTCGACACGTGGATCACATGGGGTGTGGCACCGCTGGCGCGCAGCGCTCCGTACAGCCCGGTGGCGCCACCGATGTTGGTGTCGAACGCTTCGTCGATGGGTGGGTCGAACTTCACCGCCGACGCGCCGTGGATCACGGTGTGAAGGTCCGCTGGCAGTTCCACGCCGTCGGCGAGGTCTCCGGCGACGACGTCGATCCGCTCCCTGGCCTGCCGTTCGGCCTCGGCGGCACCAACGCTGCGTCGCCAGGTGCGGAAGACCGGCTTGCGGAGCAGCCGGACCAGCCGGTCGTCGGCGGACATGCTGCCTTTCGGCCGGATGACCACGCTGACGCGGGTGTCCGGATACCGCGAGAGCAACCGTTCCAGCACGGCCTGCCCGACGAATCCCGTGCCGCCGGTCAGCAGCACGTGGGCGCCTGACAGGGTGTGCCCTGGCGTTGTCATGTGTCACTCCGGTACGGGAAGGGGGTGGATCGGTGCCGGCCGGCCGTCGTTGGGGTCGACCGCCGCGGCATGGTTGACGCTGCCACTGTTGCCCGAACCAGCGCAAGCGATTCCAGTCCGGGTAGCGTCCTGATCTGTCGGTCGAGTTGGTTGACGACGACCGGCGTGGCGGCGAACAGGTGGCCGAAGAATCCGGCGTCGGCGGAGCCCGGGCGGCGCCGGGCGTGTGGTGGCCACGACGCGCGGGGCAGCCGGCTCCGGGTCAGCCGGCGCGCGCGCTGCGAGCCGGCCAGCCGTTCCCGCGCCTCGGCCTCGAAGAACTCCAGGTGCCGCGTCTTGATCTCGACGAAGGTGGCGACGGTGCGTCGCAGCCGTGGGTGGTCGTCGAGTTCGGCGACCCGCCGGTACGCCGCGTGCATGATCCATTCGTCGATAGCGCCGACGGCCATGTGCACGGCGATGATGTCGTCGCCGACGGCGTTGTCGACCAGCGACCGTCCGATCGGCGCGAAGCGGTCTTGCAGCCGGCGCCACCGGTCGGCCGGAGGTGCCGGGGTCTGCGCCTGGGTGGAGTTGGGTGACCAGCCGTGGTGCTCGAGGATGGCGGCCAGTCCGTCGGCCATCCAGTACTTCTCGAACGCCCATGTGGTGAGGAACGCGGTGATCCTGGCGTCTTTGTGGGTGGGCGTGACCAGTACCTGCCTCAGGTAACGCATGGTGGCACTCTCCAGATGGCGCAGGTGTTGCAGGTTGCGCAGGGTATCCGGAGGCAAGGCTCGGGTTTGGTACTCCGCGAGGCCTAGCTCATCGCGGTGCGAGCCGGTAGCACCGTGGGCGAAGGCCCGCACGTCGAATGGGATCGAGGAGCTGGTGGTCGGTCCGCCACCCATGGCGAGCATGGGTGATCTCGGGTGAGATCCGGACACAACACCTCCTCAACTCGGCTCGGCCCAGTCTTCCATTACCCCCTGACAGGAGGATCATCAGGCCGCTAAAACGAATATCCGTTCTTTTAACTTGCCACACACCGGCGCCGCTCGGCAACTTCACACCCACCTAATCGCCCGGCCTCGCCAGCGCGGACAGCGCCCTGGCGTAGACCACTGGTTCGATGTCGCCCAGCAACAGCCGTTGCAACATGTATCCAACCACCACTGACAACAAGACCTTCGCGACATCGACGGGGTCCCGGTCGGCGGCGATTCGGCCGGCCCGTTGCTCGGCCGCCACCAGGCCGGCGATCAGCTCATGGATCCGCCGGTAGCGCTCCCCCAGCACGTCGCGCAGCGCCTCGTCCCGCATCGCCTCGGCCCATACCTGCGGCGCCAGGCGGCCGAATCCCTCGTCACCGAACGCGACCTGGCTGGCCGAGACCAGTCCCCGCTCGATGGCCTCCTCCCAGGTGGGTAGCGGCTCCGCCGCCATGATCGGCTCGAGGAGCCGGACGATCTCGGCTACGACGTCGCCCGCGATAGCGCCGATGATGTCGTTCTTGCTCTTGAAGTACCCGTACACCGACCCGGCCGACAGTCCGGACTCGGCGAAGATGTCGGCCATGGAGGTTTGGTGGAACCCCTCACGGACGAAGCAACGGCGCGCGGCACCCAGGATCTGTTGACGACGTAAGTCGCTATGCTCTTGCGACACCCGAGGCATACCTCGAACCGTAAAACGGACGTTCCTTCTTTACAAGGAGGCGGCGTCGACAAGTACAAGGGGATGTGGCAAATTAAGAGAACGAGGGTTCGTTTTGGGCCGAGATGACACCATAAGGAGTGATAGCGCGGTGGCCGATCCGGCGAGCCAGCCCCCTACCAGCGCGATGGTCACCGGGGCGACGTCAGGCATCGGGCTGGCATTCGCCCAGCATCTCGCCCGACGAGGATACGACATCGTGCTCGTCGCCCGCGACGAAGCGCGGCTGCACCAGACCGCCGACACCATCACCGCCGAGACCGGCCGGCGCACCACCATCCTCCGCGCCGACCTCGCCCAAGCCGCCGACGTCCAGCGCGTCGCCGACCGCCTGGCCGCCGTCGACGAGCCCATCGGGATACTCGTCAACAACGCCGGCATGGCCGTACGCCAGCGCTTGACCGACCCCGACCCGGACCCGTTCGACACCGCCCTCGACGTCATGTGCCGCGCCGTCCTCGTTCTGGGCGGGGCCGCCGCGCGCGCCATGCTCCCCCGTGGCCGCGGGGCCATCATCAACGTGTCCAGCACCGCCGGATACATGACCATGGGTATGTACTCCGCCATCAAGGCCTGGGTCACTGTCTACACCGAGAGCCTCGCCGTTGAGCTGCGCGGCACCGGTGTTCAGGCCACCGCTCTGTGCCCAGGCTGGGTCCACACCGAGTTCCATCAGCGCGCCGGCATCTCCACCTCGTCTATCCCCTCGTGGTTGTGGACCGACACCGACGACGTCGTCACCACCTGCCTGCGCGATGTCGCCCGCGGCAAGGTCGTCTCCATCCCTTCCGCCCGGTACCGTGCACTGATGTGGGCGGTCCGACACCTACCCCGAGGCGCCGTCCGCTCCGTATCGGGGAGAATCACATCTCGACGGGGGACTCCAGATCCAGGGGACGAGGAGGTCCGGTGATTCTCAAGATGGTCCCGCGGGGTACGCGCGCAGCGTCCAAGGAGAAGCGCTACCGGCGCTTCACCTCCCGTGGCCTGGCCGTGCCACGGTTCATCCTCCAGCGCATGATGCTCAAACCCCTGGTGTGGACCCTCACCACGGTCGAGGTCCGCGCCTACACCGACCTCGACCACGTCACGCGCCCGTTCATCGTCGCCGCCAACCACGCCAGCCACCTCGACGCCCCGCTCATCATCGGCGCGCTGCCACGCCGGTTGACGCGTTACCTCGCCACCGGCGCCGCGGCCGACTACTTCTTCGAGGTGCGCTGGCGCAAATGGCTGACGTCGCTGGTCTTCAACACCTTCCCCGTCGACCGCACGGGTACCCGGGTGCACTCCGGCGTATCCAAGAAACTCCTCCAGCGCGGCGTCCCGCTGCTGATCTTCCCCGAGGGTGGACGCTCCCCGAGCGGCACCATCGGCCCGTTCAAACCCGGCGCGGCCGCCCTCGCCATCGCCTGCGACGTTCCGTGCCTTCCGGTCGCCCTCGTTGGTGCCTACGAAGCCATGCCGCGCGGCAAGAACTGGCCGGTGCGGGGCCGGCCGCACGTCATCGTCGCCATCGGCACCCCCCTGCGGCCCGAACCCGACGAGTCCCCCACGGCGTTCACCGAACGTCTGGCCGACGAAGTGCGGCGACTATATGACAAGAACAGCTCGGACGGCGCCCGCCCGAACGGCCCCGCCGGCGATCCAAGGGAGATGTCATGACCCACGTCAAACACATGAAGTGGTGGGGATGGGGCGACGACGGCGTCAGCTTCGAGCACCACAACAAACCTGAGTTCGCGCCGTTCGTGCAGGCGGCTATCGGCCTCGACGTCTCGGCACCCCCGGCGCCTCCGCAGTCGTTCGAGTCGCTCGACGTCCCGCCCTCGCGGCTCCACGACAGCCTGCGGGAGCAGCTCACCGACATCGTCGGCGCCGAGCACGTCCACGTCGACGACATGCGCCGCGTCGTGCACACCTACGGCAAGAGCATCCGCGACCTCCTACGGGTGCGCTCCGGCGCCATCGAACGCTGTCCCGACGTCGTCGTGTACCCCGCCGACGAAGCCCAGGTGCGGGCGCTCGTACGAGCCGCCGTCGACGCCGACGCCGTCCTCATTCCCTTCGGCGGCGGCACCAACATCTCCGGCAGCCTCGAACCCGCCACCGACGAACAGCGGGTCGTCATCTCCCTCGACCTCGGCCGGCTCGACCAACTACTCGACGTCGACGACGCCTCCGGCCTGGCCCGCATCCAAGCCGGCGCCCAAGGCCCTGACCTCGAACGCGCCCTGGCCGCACGCGGCTGGACTCTCGGCCACTTCCCTGACAGCTTCGCTCACTCCACCCTGGGCGGCTGGATCGCCACCCGCTCCTCGGGTATGCAGTCCGACAAATACGGCGACATCGCCGACATCGTCCGTGGCGTGCGGCTGGCCCGGCCGGACGGCGTCGTCAACATCCGGGCCATCCCCAGCGCGTCCACCGGTCCCAGCGTGCGCGAGATGATCGTTGGGAGTGAAGGCCGGCTCGGCGTGATCACCGAGGCCACCGTGCAGGTGCACCGCATCCCACCGGTCCGCCAGATCCTGGGGTATCTCTTCCCGAGCTGGGACGCCGGCCTCGCCGCCATGCGCGACATCGCCGCCAGCGACGCCAGCCCGTCGGTCACCCGGGTGTCCGATGCCCCGGAGAGCGCGTTCTCCTTCGCCACCCGCACCCCCAGCTCCGGCCTGAAGTCGCTGGGCACCAAGGCACTCACCACGTTCCTGCGCAAACGTGGCTGGGATCTGTCCCAGATGTGCCTGTCGTTCATCGGCTACGAAGGCAGCGCCGCACACGTGCGGTACGAGAAGCGGCTGGTCCGGCGGATCGTCCGCCGGCACGGCGGGGTCTACGTCGGTGAAGGGCCCGGGGCGTTGTACGACCAGAAGAAGTTCGACACCCCGTACATCCGCGACTTCCTGCTCGACCGTGGCGCCGCCGCCGACGTCTCCGAGACCGCTGCCCCCTGGTCCGCCCTACGTCCGCTGTACGACACCACGATGGCGGCCGCCCGCCGCGCCTATGACGACCTCGGGGTGCAGGGCTGGATCATGTGCCACCTGTCGCACTCCTACCACAGCGGAGCATGCCTGTACTTCACCTTCGCCTTCGTCCACGGCGACGAACCCATCAAGCAATACGACCACGTCAAATCGGCGATCCAGCAGTCGTTCATCGACGCCGGTGGAACGTTGTCCCATCACCACGCGGTCGGGGTCGAACACGCACCGTGGCTGGCCCAGGACATCTCTCCCGAAGGGGTGGCGCTCATGCGTGGCCTGCTCGACAGCGCCGATCCGAACGGCAACTTCAACCCGGACAAGATCATCCCGACCGCGGGCCCCTGACCTGCCCGCGGCACGTCGCCGCCCGAGCACCATCACCTCACCCGGAGGATCCGTGGCCACCGCACGTTCACCACGCCCGCTCACCGACCTCGCCGTCGGTGACATCGTGGCTGAGCGTACGTACCAGCTCACCAGGGACAACCTCATCCGCTACGCCGGGGCGTCCGGCGACTTCAACCCCATCCACTGGAGTCAACGGGTCGCGGTGGCGGTTGGTATGCCCGATGTCATCGGGCACGGAATGCTCACCATGGCGCTGGGTAGCCGCCTGCTCACCGACTGGCTGCGGGACCCGGGCGCCGTCGTCGAATACGGCGTCCGGTTCTCCCAGCCCGTTGTCGTTCCGGACGACGACACCGGCGTCAGCATCGCCATGACGGCGACCATCGCGGCCCTGCCCGACCACGGCGTCGTCGAGATCGCGCTGGAAGCCAGGGCCGGCGATAGCCGGGTGCTCACCAGAGCCCGAGCCCTCGTACGTCTCCCCCACCCCCGGTGACGGGAGTCACGGACACCGTGGCACCGGTGTGCTCCACGACGTGTTGGACCGACTGGACACGTAGTAGTCGCTCACCCAACGGCCGTCGCGGAGTTTGTTCCACACCGACGTCGTGCCGACCTTGTTACCCGGGGCTTGGCACATGACGTAGGCCAGCGAGCCACGGGGTAACGGATTCCCCTTCGTCGGATACGACGATCCCGGCCCGGTCCGTGCGTTCAGTGCCACGTTCGCCGTGACCTGGCCCGGATACATACACCGCGGCAGGCCGGACGTGAAACCCGTCGTCGACGGTGTCGACACGTAGCGGTCGGTTACCCACGCTCCGGTGCTCAGCCGATTCCACACCTTCGTCGACCCCACCTGCTGGCCCGTCGTCTGACACACCACCGACAACGTGCTGCCCGGCTGGTACGTCCGTACCAGTGCGTACGACGTGGCTGGACCGGTGCGAGCGTTCAACGGCGTACCGCTCGTCACGGTGTACCGGCGGGCCACCGTGGCCACCGGCGCCTTGATCACGTCGCTGTCGATGTTGATGGTGACGCCACCCCACGTCTCGTCGTGGTCGCCGCGGTACTGCTTCGCCCGCTGCCAGATCGCCCAGTGGTTGTTCGGGGAGGTCGGCCAGCCGGTCAGGGATCGATTGCCGTCCCACCGGGCCATCCACACCGCGTCCGGCCGGGCGTACGTCGTGGAATCGTAGCTGGCCGACAGGTCCCGCAGGCCGGAGTCCTGGTGGACATAGACGCCGGCCAGGTAGCCGGCCTCATGGAGTGTCTTCGTCCACGCCGACACGTAACGGCGCACCGAGGTCCGGCAGGACGTGTCGGCGCGGTTGTAATGCTCGACGTCGGCGTACAACGCGCTCCCGGGCAAGAGGCCCAGGTCCTTCGCCCGCGCCACGGCGTCTTTCGCATCGGACGTGCCACGGGCGGTCGCGTTCGACGCGGTATACCGGTTCGGCTTGTTGCCGTACATACACGATGGCTGGTAACCGAAGTACGTCGGCAGCAATCGCCAGCCTTGGGCGGTCGCCTGCCGCACCCACGACGCGGTGAGGTTCGGTTGGGTACACCCACGGTTGTTGCCACCGAAATAGATATTGACCGCCCGGTACGGCGAGGCACTCTTCCACGCCCGCAACGCGTCCAGCGACGGCGCGGTACACGTGTCGAACGCCAGCCGGTCGGCCCGCGTGGCCGACGCCCCCGTGGGGTAGCGCACCGGCGTGTCCGGCTCAGCCGACGCGGTGACGCCGAGGCCAACCAGCAGCACGCCGCTCGCCGCGGTAGCGAGGAGCATCCGGAGGGCCTTGCCGGTCCGCCCTGCCGCCTGATGCCTGGCCCGTGGGCGCCCGACCGTCCTGCCGCTCGCCGTCGACGTGGTCATGGCGTGCCTTCCTCTAGGCGGCCTGCCGGCCCCAACCCACCATCAGTGTCCGCCCGAGACACCTCTGTGGCTAGGGCCGAAAGTCCCCTGTCGGCCCGGGTGCGGCGGCTGTTGCCCAGGTATCGGCGAAAAAGTGTTACCGACCCGACGCGCCACTGCGTTGATGCGGCGCCAGTCCTCGCTCGGCGGCCACGCCGAAGTAGTCGCCGCCCTTCTTCTTGCGGTCGTCGGTACCCCACGCCCGATTCCGCGGCACCGGCACCAGACGCGGGACGTGTTTGGAGCAATGGATGTACGCCTCGTGCACGTCGACCACCACCCACCGCTCCGGCTGGCGACCCGGTATGTCGACGGCGACGTGCTCGGTCGGGTATCGCTGCTCGAACTCGTCGGCGGCCAGCAACGCCGCCGCACCGTTGACATGCAAACCCACGAGGTCCTGCACGAAGTCCATGAACAGAAGCCCGACGTGAGCGTTCTCGGTGATGTTGCCCGTGCTGGCCAGCACGCCGTTGCCGCGATACTCGGGCCAGCTGATCGTCCGCGGGTCGAGGATCCGCACGAAACCCGCGGGGCCGGCCCGGAAAGTGACGTCGCATTCCCCCTGGCCGTCGGCCGTGCCGACGAATACCATCTCCATCCGCGCGATGAACTCCTGCATCTCCTCGTTGAGCTGCGTGGACATCTGCTCCCGATAGAAACGATCAGCCCGATCGCGGCTGCCTGAGGCTTCCTGGAGAGCGTGCTCTCCAACCGAGCCCGGACGTCCGGCGTCGTCGGCTCCATGCGGATATGTCATGATCACGAACCTCCCTGCGCCCCACCAAGCGACCCACCGTTCCCCGCCATCGTAGTGTGCCGGACATATCGGCGCCGTCCGCCACATCCGGGCACACCGGACACCCCACGCCGGCGCACCTCGATGGTCGGGTGCATCAGGAGTGGACGCCGGCCGAAGTACGCCTCGACGGGTGCTCCCAACCCCGCGCCGTGCTGGTGAGGTCACCGAAACCGGCGGCCCGTAGCGTAGCGAGTTCGTCGTCGTGCTCGGCCCAGGCGTAGGCCAGGACACGTGCCACCCCCGCTAGGCGCAGCCACTGCGCCGCCGTCCCGATCAGCCAGCCGGCGACACCGTCGTGCCGGTGTGGTTCAGCGACGTGAAGATCGCAGATGTCGGCCCACGCGCCGAAGCGGACCAGCCGCCCGGCGTGGTCCAGGTTGGTGTCCACTTCGATGTACCCGACGAACCGGCCTTCTCGGGTAGCGGTGATCCGAGTGCCGAGCGGACCGACCGCCCGCCTGCTCACCAGGCCGGACAGCGGAGCTGCGGGAACCCGCAGGTCGTCGATGGTGGCGAGGAGCACGACCTCGGTGTGCCCGTTGTGGACGAATCCGGCCCGCTCATAGCTGGAACGCACGTGTGGCCACTGCTCAGGTACGCCGTACACACCGGGCGCGGGCAGGGCACCGTCGGCGTACCAGCGACGGGCCGCCCACCTGTCCATCTGTCTCAGGCAGGCGGCAAGCAGGGTGTCGGCCGCGTTGGTATACCGGTGCTTCGACGGCGTCTCCGGCCAGAACAGCATCCAGTTGATCTCGGCGGCGTCACGATACTCGGCACCGACGTCGTCGCCCGGACCGTACCGGGTCAGGTGTGCTGCCGCGACGACGCGACGATCTTGCTCGGCGACGAGGGTGACCCGCTGGTTGACCCATGGGTCGACGACGAACTCGCCGGGTTCGCGTTCGAGCTGGCTCAGCACCGCGTTGACCGGTACCGACGCACCCGGGACAACCGCTTGGACGTGTGCGTTGACCAAGGCGGTGAGTTGATCGCGGTCTTCACGCCGAAACGGGCGTACGTGGATCGTAGACATGGATGACCTCCACCAGTGCCTCACCGGCACACAAAGAATAGGGAGGCCGCCACCTGTGCGGTACAGGCACCGACGATATCAGAGCGCCTCTACACCGGCGGGTCAGCCAGAGTGGTGTGGTATCCGCTCAGCGCCGATCCGTTCGATGCGCTGACTGCCCCACTCTCCCAGGGGCCCTAACGCGTCGTTCAACGCCCGGCCATGGTCGGTCAACGAGTACTCCACGCGCGGCGGAACCTCGGCGTAGACCTGCCGGTAGACGATGCCGTCCTGCTCCAGCTCCCGCAGCTGCTGAATGAGCACCTTCTCCGACACCCCTGGTAAACCCCGACGGAGTTCGCCGAAGCGGCGTATCCCGCTGTTGTGCAGCTCCCAGAGGATGAGTGCTTTCCATTTGCCGCCCACCACGTCCATGGCGGCGTCGATCCCACAGAAGTATGGCCCGTCTCTCATCTCGCCTCCGGCGAACCTAGCTGACCTGCTGACAAACCAGAAGGTAAGTACCCCACATTATAGTAGGTACTTGCCGCTCAGGCGGTATCCGGCAACCATGACGGTATGGCACCAGAACAGCACACGTCACCTGCGACCAAGACCGCCACCGGGGTCAACACCATCGCCAGCGGCTCTGCGGCTACCAACACCGACCTCCCTGCGATCACCGTCCTCGGTTTAGGGGCCATGGGGCAGGCGCTCGCCCGCACGTTCCTCCAAGGCGGACACCCCACCACCGTCTGGAACCGCACGCCGGGCCGCGCAACGTCACTCGTCGCGGCCGGAGCCATCCACGCGCAGCAGCCTCAGGAGGCCATGGCGTCCGCTGATCTCGTGATCGTGTGCCTGCTCGACCACTCGTCCGTCCACGACGTGTTGGACCCCATCGCCGCTGGCCTGACCGGCCGCGTTCTGGTGAACCTCACCAGCACCACACCGACGGAATCGCGCGAGCTGGCCGCCTGGGCGACACCCCACGGCGCCGGGTACCTCGATGGCGGCATCATGGCTGTCCCCGACATGATCGGCCAGCCGGACGCATCGATTCTCTACAGCGGCGACCGCACGGTGTTCGACACCCACCGCCAGACGTTGGAGCTACTCGGCACGGCCGACTACGTCGGCGCCGACCCTGGCGTCGCGGCGTTGCAAGACTTCGCCTTGCTCGCCGGCATGTACCTCATGTTCGCCGGATTCTTCCAAGGCGCCGCCATGGTACGCGACGCAGGGATATCGGCCGAGGATTTCTCCACTCGTGCGGTCCCGTGGCTGACCGCCATGGCCCAGCAGCTACCGGCCTTCGCCGGCCCGATCGACCGCGGCGACTACCACGCCGCCGGGCAGGACCTCAACTTCACCAAGTCCGCCGTCGACGCCATCCACCGGGCCGGCCAGGACGCCGGGGTCAGCCCAGTGCTGCTGAACGCGGTGAAGGCGCTGGTCGACCAGCAGGTGGCGGCTGGTTTCGGTACTGCCGCCACGGAACGCATCATCGAAGGGCTCCGGGAGTCAGGCGCTGCTCGGAGCGTCGCCTGACCCCCGCGTGCCGGCTGCCTGAAGCTCAGCACCTCAGCAATAGGGTGGTGCGGCACCAACATTGGACACGTAGCGGGCCGCCACCCACTGGCCGCCGCCGTCTCCGACCAACTGGTACCAGCGCGGGTTGCCGTCGACCTTCTTGCTGTCGACCTTGCACACCAGCACCAACTCGATGCCGCGCGGCGCCGAACTGGTCTTCGCGTTCGACGTGTGCGGCCCGGTGCGCACGTTCAGGGTCGAGGGCAGCACCTTGCCGACGTAGGTTTTGCCCTTGCCGCAGAAGTGCGGCGCGGCCCCCACGTTGGACACGTACCGGGCGGTGACCCACTTCCCACTCGACAGCTTGTACCAGAGGTCGTTGCCACCAACCGAGGGCCCGAAGACCTTACATTGGATCTTCACCTTGGCCCCGCGGGCGAGCGACCCCACCTTGGGTGCTGCCGACGTCGGCGCCGCACGCACGTTCAACGACGTCGACGCGACGACCTTTCCGTCGTACGAGCCACTGGACGCATGAGCCGCGGGTGCCGCGGCCATCAAGCCCAGTGGAACGATGGTGGCGAGGCCGATCGCCACCGCGGCCCGGCGGGCGCGATGCTTGATGGTCATGGTGACCTCCTGGGGTCGCCGGCCGGGTGACCTGGCCGGGCTTGGGTTCTTGACCACCATGACGCGCGACGGCCGATCCCGGTTGCCTACCGGGCTGCGCCTCGTCCTGCCCTATATCCCGCTTGTTCCGTCGTCGATGCCACGGACGCTGAGCAGGTCGAACCGCACCTGTCCTTCGTTGGTGGTCTCCGCATCGAGGATCTTGTCTTCGACGACCGGAACAACCATCACATCGACGTAGACCGTCACGTCGGCAGCCTCGACGACGTGGTCGCTCGGGGCCGGGCCGGCCGACAAGGCGGCGACCACCTCCACCGAACCGTTCTCCGCCGCCGCCGACGAGATCCGCAGGCCGGCCCCCTCCGACACGTCGGGCCGCGCCGTGAGCGCCCGAATCGCCGTGACCGCCTCGTCTGTCAGAGTCAGCATCATCGTCTGCTCGCTTCCCTCGTTTTGGCACGCCCCGGGGTTACGAGGCGCCACTCGTCACCGGTACCCACCTCGGTGCGCTCTACGCCTACCCGGCACCTACGTTTGTTTGTGATCTGGCAACACGGGTAGAGGCTCTGGTGGGAGGGGCACCAAAACCGGGGCGATCGTCGCGGGATTGGTGGCCGTCCCGGCGTTTGTCGTGGTTGAGCAGGCAGCTACGTCCACTCGAATGTTGAGTAGGTGTTGGGTTATGCCTGGTCAGAGTGACCTACAGAATGTCAAGGAGCGCAATCACGACTCGCAGGATCGGTGGGAGTTGACCCATCGGCTACTGAGCGAGGCTGCCGCGTGCATCGACCCCGACGAGCGTCGTCGGTTGCAGGACGAGGCGATTCTGGTCAACCGTCGATGGGCGGAGTCGATCGCTCGGCGGTACGCCAACCGTTCGGTTGAGTTGTCCGACGTGATTCAGGTGGCACAGCTGGGCCTGGTGAATGCGGTCCGGCGATATTCCCCGGACCGTGGTGTCGACTTCGCATCGTTCGCCGTCCCTACCATCTCCGGTGAGATCAAACGGTATTTCCGCGACCACGGCTGGACGATCCGCCCACCGCGCCGGATTCAAGACCTGCACCGCCAGATCACCGCCACCAGCTCCGAGCTGTCCCAGGAACTGGGACATACGCCGACAACCACGGAGATCGCCGATGAGCTGGGGATCCCCGTCGACGAGGTCGACGAAGCCGTGTCGTGCCGCAGTTGCTACACACCGGCGTCCATCGACGCGCCCAGCCGGACCGACGACGGTGTCCGGCTGTCCGACACGCTGGGTGAGACCGACGGCGGGTTCGCCCGGTCGGAGGCCCGGGTCGCTTTGGCGCCGTTGTGCCGGGAGTTGCCCGAACGAGACCGCCAGATCCTCCTCCTGCGGTTCTTCCGGGGGTGGACACAACAGCACATCGCCCAGGAGATCGGCGTGACCCAGATGCAGGTCTCACGGCTACTCACCCGCATTCTCCTGACCTTGCGACACAAACTCGAGGGTGTCGAACAGATCCGCTGAGCAACCACCGGGCCCAGCGCCGCCGCCGTTGAACCGGCCATGACTTCCATTCGGAGCGGCCCAAGATGAGGTGAGCCGCCGGGTCTATTCTAGTGCTAGAATAGACCCGTGGCCGACACACTCACCGACGCCGAACTGACCATCCTGGGCCTCGTCGCCGAACACCCCCGGCATGGCTACGAGCTGGAAGCCGTCATCGAGGCACGCGGCATCCGGGAGTGGACGGCGTTGGGTTTCTCGTCCATCTACTACGTTCTCAACCGGTTGGCGTCACGAGGACTGGTTTCCAGCCAGTCCCCCGCTGGTGGCGGCAAGGGCCGACGCACCTACGCGGTCACCACCGCCGGTGCCGACAGGCTGGCGGCTGCTACCCGCGCAGCGCTCGCCGAACTCCGGCCGGCACACCCGTCGGTGCTCGTCGGCCTCGCCAACAGTCCAGCGCTACCGACCCCGGAGGTCGTCGCCGCGTTGCGCGAGCGGCGTGCTCGACTCAGCGAGCAACTCACCACCGTGCTGACAGCGCGGGCCACGCAGGAGATGGTCCCTCCATTCGTCGCCGCCATCTTCCATTACAGCCAGGCACATATGGAGACCGAACTGGCCTGGCTCGACACCACTATCCGCACCTTGGAAGGAACCATGGACAAGTTCGACGTCAAGAAAGACCGCAAGGACCTCTACGCCCCACACGCCCGCGACTTCCAACTCGTCGAGGTCCCCGAGATGGCCTTTCTGATGGTCGACGGCGACGGCGATCCCAACACGTCGGAGTTGTACCGGGAAGCCGTCGAGGCACTCTACGCCGTGGCGTACACGCTGAAATTCGCCAGCAAGAACCAGCTCGGCCGCGACTACGTCGTCGCCCCACTCGAAGGGCTCTGGTGGGCTGAGGACTACGCGGTCTTCAAGAGCCGCGACAAAAACAAGTGGCAATGGACGATGATGATCAACCAGCCCGAATGGATCACCCAGTCCATGGTGGACGACGCCATCCAGACCACGGCCAGCAAGAAGGATCTACCGGCACTCGGACGGCTGCGTTTCGAGCGCTACACCGAAGGCCCGGCCGCGCAGATCATGCACATCGGTCCGTACGACGACGAGGCCGCCACCCTGCAGCGCCTGCACGACGACTACCTGCCCGCGAACGGCCTCACGCTGCGTGGCCGGCACCACGAGATCTACCTCGGTGATCCCCGCAAAACCGAACCCGCCAAACTCAAGACCATCCTGCGACAACCCGTCGCCCGGCTCTGAGGCTCCGCACCCGACCAACCCGCATGCCACTTCCTGGCTTTCTATGGCGCATAGAGCCCTCTGCGGAGCATCTATCCGTCATTTGAAGCCAGCAAGTCAGCTGCGCCAGCATCGGGTGGTGTTCTGGATGACCGCGCTGTACGACGGCGTCGGACGGACCAAACGCTACGCGGGGCGGATGTCCCTGCGCGTCAGCCCCCAGTTGCCCACCATGAGCAGGACACCAACCATCACCAGTGCGAGCACCGCGCCCCCGATGGGGACCCCGTGTTGCACCGGGCCATCCCCGAGCAACCAGTACCACGGCGATACCACTTCGACGGGTTCAAGTGGCTCACTGAGTGGCAGCAGCGAGCGCAGGACATAACCGGCCCCGGCCACGCCACCAGCGATGCCGAGTGCCTGGTTGCGCGGGGCACCCAGGCCTGCTGCACAGTAGTACACCGCCCCATGGAGTATCGCCAGCAGGACAACAGCTGCTGTCGCACCCATTGTCCGCGCCAGTGAAGCGTCGAGATCCAAGGCCGGCATGGCAACAAGGAGCCCAAGGACGACGACCACTCCAAGCCCCACCAGCCACCCTGCGGCGACGATGAAGCGGCGGACCATCAGCCCCGCGCGGGTGACGGGCAACGACAACTCCACCTCGAGCCGGCCGGCATCCTCGTCTCCAGCCGTCAGGCCGTTGGCCCATGCGACGGCCACACAGATCAGCAGGAGCGGCAGAACGAGGGAGAACAAGTTGGAGTCCAGGAAGCCGGCCGGATCGCCGAGGTCGGACAGGCCAAACGCACGGGTGACGGCCGTAGGTAAGTCGTCGGTCAACACGCCGGTCTCGGAGTCCCGGAACCCGGGCCAGGCCGCCATCACGCTGAAGATGAGGGCGAGCAGGACTCCCGCCCAGATCAGCGCCCCACGGCGCAAGCGTCTGTGTGCGTGGACCACGACCTCTTTGCCGCCGATCACGTGTCCGCTCCATTCGGCTGCTCGGGTGAACCCGAGGTGTCGTATAGGTCCAAGAAAGCGTCCTCGATTTCACGCTGAGGAGCGGTGATCGCCTCGACACGGTGCCGGGCCAGGACGTCGAGCACCGGATGTACCGGGCCGGTGATGCGGCAGGTGACGGTGGCTCCGTCGACGGTGACGTCGGTTACCGCGGCCAGTCCTTCGAGCTCCGCGACCGGAGGCGCACCGTTGAACGTCGCGGTCAACTTCTGCAGCGCCTGCCGCTGAAGTTCGGGCACGGCTCCGTCGAGCACCATCTGCCCAGCACGGAGCACCACCACCCGGTCCGCCAGCCGTTCGACCTCCGACAACACATGTGAGGAGAGCAGAACGGTTCGACCCTCGGCCCTCACCTCGTCCACCATGCTCAAGAATTCTTGTTGCATCAGCGGGTCGAGGCCGCTGGTCGGCTCGTCGAGTACGAGGAGTTCCGGGCGAGACATGAAGGCGCCGACCAATCCGACCTTCCGTCGATTGCCCGTCGACAAGGTGCGGACCGGGCGATCGAGCGCGAGCCCGAGACGATCGACGAGCGCGTCTCGGTAGGTGGCGTCGACACTCGTGGGGCCACGCAGCCGAGCCCAGTGCTCCAACTGCTCACCGGACGTCAGCTTTTCATCCAGGCGCAGCTCGCCCGGTAGGTAGCCGACCCGCATGCGCACGTCGGCGTTGCGCGGCGATGCCGGATCGACCCCGAACAGGGCTAGGCTCCCGGACGTCGGGCGCGCAAGCCCCATGATCATTCTGATCGTCGTCGTCTTGCCTGCGCCATTGGGGCCGAGATAACCGAAGACGATCCCGGCGGGAATGTCCAGATCGAGGCGGTCGACCGCGGTGAGACTCTCGAATCTCTTGGTGACGCCCACGCATGAGACGACCGGGACGGCGCTCATGGTGTTTCCTCCTCTGCGTGATGTGCCCATCTCCTGGCTTCCCAGCGCTTCCACACCTCGGCGAACTCCCATTCCATCCAGACGTAGGGATCCCGGGCCGCGCACAACCGTCGGGCCCGGGGATTGTCGTGACCCACCAGCGCTATTCCTTCGTCGAAGAGCTCCCGCAGCTCCGTGGTGCTGGCAAGCTGGCGTCGGATCAGCTGAGCCCACTGAGCACAGTTGATCCCGTACACCGCGGCGCGGTCATCGCGGCGGGTCCACCGGTGCAGCCACCCCGCCTCGACCAGCTGCCGGGTGCTGATGCTGATGGCAGCGCGGCTGGCGCTCACCTCGGCCGCAAGCTCCTTGGCCGTGCGATATGGCGGTTCGCACACCAGGAGATGTCCGACGATTCGTCCAGCGATCGGCGTGAGCCCATGATGAGCGAGCCGATCGCAGATGGTGTCCACCCAGGCCGCCACCCGTTTCTCGTCAGGGTGTCTTTGCAGGTCATTCGGCTCGCTGTGGTCAATCATGAGAATGCACCCACATTCCGGTGGCTGCCAGGTCTCGTCCACCGCGGGCCCGGTACCACTGGTGAGGCCCAGGTGCGGGGACGTCATGAGCCCGTCCAGATCGGGTCTCGTCGTTCCAGGAAGGCCTGCGAACCCTCCCGCGCGTCCCGCGAGCCACGCACACGATCGACGAACGGGCGCTGGCGGGCGAATTCCTCGCCCCGCGGCCACCGGTAGGCTTCGGTCACGACCTGCTTGGCGGTCCGCACGGCCAACGGCGCCGCCGCCGCTATCCGCCTGGCGAGTTCGATCGCGGCGTCCCGCGCCTTGCCTGGTTCACACAACTGGTTGACCAATCCGTACCTCTCGGCGCGCGCGGCGGTGAGTGGCTCGCCGGTGAGTATGACCTCCATGGCGACGTGGTGTGGCAACCGGCCTGGCAGGCGGAACAGCCCTCCGGCCGCCGGGATCAGACCGCGACGTACTTCCGGTAGGCAGAGCCGCGCGTTACTGGCGGCGACGACGAGATCGCAACAGAGGAGCAGTTCCAGCCCACCGCCGTACGCCCCGCCTTCGACGGCGGCCACCAGCGGCTTGTCCGACGGCGATTCGGCCAGGCCGGCGAATCCCCGTCCCGGTACCGAACCTCCACGGCCTGCCACGAGCTCGGCCAGGTCCATCCCGGCCGAGAACCAAGAACCAGATCCCGTCAGAACACCGGCCCGCAGATGTGGATCGGCGTCCAGAAGGTCCACTCCCCTGGCGATCGCTTCCGCGGTGGCTACGTCGATGGCGTTGCGCCGCTCCGGCCGATCGATCGTCACCACCAGGATGTGGTCGATGCACTCGAGGCTCACGCTGTCGACCATCGGTTGTGGCAGCTCCCTGGCTGTGTGGGATGACGGAACAACACCTAGACCGGTGAAGCCACGGCGCTACAACGCACAGCCGGCTCCCCCTTGTGCACCACGAGCGCCTTCACGGCTCGCGACTCACACTAATCTCCGGCAGGAACGGGGACATCGGCCTTGAAGTACTCAAGCGCGCACCGAATAGGTACCCGCGGTACCAGCAGGTGGACCAGTGGTCTCGATCTGCTCCTCGCCGCACCCGGACAAACCGGTACTAATGGTCCCTCACGCCATCGAGAAGGGGTACTCCTCGGCCCTCGCCGATCCGCCCGCCATGCGGTGGAGTTAGGAACCGCAAGCACAGAAGGGGAATACCGGCATATAGGGGACATCATGGTGGGGCGCAATCATGCACAAGCGGCCGCATTTCGCGATGTCGTCATCAGTGGGCTCGGATTCATCTTGCCGCACGCGGACACCCCGGACGACGTCTGGCACCACCTCGGCAGCGGGCTATCCCAACTGAGCCAGCTGCCAGCGACCTTGCGTGGCCAGACCGGAGTCCACAGCGCAGGGCGAATCCACGTCTTCCACCACCAGCGCTACGTGCCCGGGCTGCCCGACGGCTTCGCGAAACGGTACAGCCGTGACATCTTGATCGTGCTGTCCGCCGTACGGAACGCCGCCCTGGACGCCGGGCTCGACCACATCACCCCTGACCGCACCGGAGTGGTCGCCTCCAGCGCCCGCGGGCCCGTCGAGTGGTGGTCACAGACGGCCTCGGGCCGGACGTTCAACCCCGACGTGCCACCGATCTCCGTGACCCAGTCCATCTTCGCGTCCCTGCCGGGGACACCCGCGGCATTGAGCGCCGTGCAGCTGGGCGCCCGCGGCCTGGTCACTACGATCGCCAACGCCTGCGTAGGCGGACACCAGGCGCTAGGCATCGCCGCCCACGAGCTCCAGGAGAGCCGCGCCGACGTCATGTTCGTCGTCGGCCACGAGCTCCCGCTCGTTCCCGAACTGTTGCAGCTGTACTCCTCACCCGGCAGCAGCGTTTTGACTCGGGAGACCGAGCCGCAACGGGCCATCCGACCGTACGACGTCCATCGCGACGGATTTGCGCTGGGCGAAGGTGCCGTGGTGATGGTGCTAGAGCGGGCGCCTCACGCACTCGCCCGAGGCGCGCGGCCATATGCGTCGCTACGTGCCTACCACAGCATCAACGAGGCTGCTCACGCCACTCGGATGGACCTCTCGGGCCGGACATCGGCCACCATGATGAACCAGGCGCTCGACGCGACCGGCCGGGCTCCGCACGATCTCGACTACATCTGTGGCCATGGCACCGCTACGCGATACAACGACGTCGCCGAGAGCCGTGCGCTGTCACACCTCTTCGGGCCACGGCGCTCTACCTGGGCGCCCCTAGGCTCCATCAAGCCGATCTACGGGCATCTCCTCGGGGCGGCCGGACTGATGAACTGCGCCGCCATCGCGCTGATGCTTCGCCACCAGTGCCTGGCCCCGACCATCAACTGCGAGATCGCCGAACCTGAATGTGATCATGACCACGTCACCGAAGGGCCCCGTCCGGGAAAGGTTCAGCTGGCGTTGTCCCTGTCCTTCGCCATCGGCAGCCAGAGCTCGGCCGTGGTCCTCGAGGCCGCGGCATGACCGGCGGGCGACGTAGCCACGCTGGGCCCCGCGACGTGGCGGGCGGTACCGGATGACCACTCCAGCGCCTGGCATTCGTCTCGCTCGCAACGTCGACGAGTTGTGTGCTGACCACCTGACCTCGGGTCTGCATCTGCATGTCGCATCGACCATGTCGCGCCCCAACGCCCTCGTCCTGGCCGTAGCCCGGAGCTTCGCAAGACGCGGAACGTTCGAGGTCAGCGTCAACGCGATGCACGCATCCATGCATGCCCTGGTCATGGCCGGCGTCATCTCGAGGGCGGTGACCTGCTTCGCCGGCGACACGGTGCCATCCGCGCGGCCCAATCCCCTCTACGCGCGGCTTCCCGAGGGAGTACCGTTCCCCGTCGAGGAGTGGAGCCTGTTGTCTCTCCTTCAGCGGCTCGTGGCCGGGGCCACCCAGACACCAGGCGCCGTCACCGGCTCGCTCGTCGGCTCGTCGCTTCCGACCGGACGCGCCGCCCCGCTCCCCGTCGTGTCCACCGACACGAGCGGCGCCCGCCCGGCCGTCCTGGTCCCGCCGCTCACCCCAGACGTCACCCTGCTCCATGCCCACTACGCCGACCAGCTCGGGAATCTCTACCTGAGCGGCCCGGCCGGTGAAGGCTGGTGGGGCGCCCTGGCCGCCCGGCAAGGCGTGCTCGCGACCGTGGAGGCGGTATGCGACCAGGCACCTCCCGGGGCCGTCACCGTGGTGCCGGCCGAGCGTGTCCTGGGTGTCGCCGTTTGTCCGTTCGGTGCACATCCCCAGGGTCTGTCGCCAATGCCCGGCACGGACGTCGTTGGTTACCTGGACGACTACGCCTTTCTCACCGACCTCGCGGCCGCCTGCGTCCACCCGGCCACCTGCCGGGAGTGGTTTCGGCAATGGGTCTCCGGATCTGGAGGCCACGATGGCTATCTCGACCGGCTCGGCCCGACCAGGCTCGCCGCGTTGACCGTCGACGTGCCGGCCGCGACGCTTGCCTCGCCGCCGGCGGCCGTACGCGCCCGAGGCCCGACCAAGGTGGCTTCAGGCGCCGCCTCAGACCGGGAATGGCACGTCGTCATGGCCGCCCGAGCGATCGCCAGGGCCGTCGAGAGCCGTGGGTATCGAACCGTGCTCGCTGGTCTTGGAGTCTCCCACCTCGCGTGCTGGCTAGCGGCGCACCAGCTCGAGACATCCGGGGTGCATGTCGACCTGGTGAACGAGCTCGGCATGATCGACTTCACGCCGGAGCCGGGAGACACCTTTCTCTTCTCCCAGCGGCACGTCGCCCGAGCCCGTCTGCTGGCTGGCACTCTCGACGTGCTCGGCGGCCTGGTCGCGGGCGACCGCGGGCGCACCCTCGGCGTCCTGTCGGCGGCTCAGATCGACGTGCTCGGCAACGTCAACACCAGCCGGACGTCCAGCGGTGCTTTCCTCGTCGGCTCGGGCGGCGCCAACGACGTGGCGAGCCATGTCGACACCATGATCGTGGCACCTGCCTCACCCGCCCGGTACGTGCCGGCCGTCGACTTCATCACCTCACCCGGACGGACTGTGCGCTGGGTCGTCGCCGACTTTGGCGAGTTCGAGCGGGACGGCGGCACGGAGCCATTCACGCTCACGACCTGGTTCCCCGCGCCGCGGGTCGCCGGCCTGGCACCGGTCGACGCCGTGGCACAACTCACCGCGTGGGGCTCCGGGGTCGCGCGACGCCTGCGCCACGAGCCGCCGCTCACCACCCCCGAGCTGGCACTGCTGCGATCCATCGACCCCGAGGGGGTCTACCGATGACGACACGGACAGGTCAGGTCTCGCCCGCAGTTGGCACATCGGCCCGGCCGGGAGTCCTGATGGTCCTCGACGGGATCGGACATGACTTCCCGGGCGAGCCGATCGAGAACGGCTATTTCTCCCGAGAGCTCGGGCTCGACGTCGACGACGACTGGATCGTTCGCAACACCGGGGTGCACACTCGGCACTGGCTCCCCGATGGCGAGCGGCATGTCGACACCGCGGAGCGTGCGGTGTGGATGGCCCTGGACGACGCGGGCGTCGAGCCTTCCAGCATCGACGCCATCATCGGCACCAGTGCGACGTCGAGGCCGCGCGTCAACCCGACGAGTCCGGGCAACAACTACATGGACGTGGCGTTGCCGGTACAACGCCGTATTGGTGCGGGGACGGCGATGTGCCTGGATGTGATGGGGGTGGCCTGCGCCGGGTTCATGCATGCGAGCCTGGTGGCTCGTGGTCTCATCGCCACCGCTCAAGCACGCAACGTGCTCGTCGTCTGCGCCGAGAACCCCCGGCCGATTCTGAACTTCTCCTTTCGCAACTCGGTGCTCTTCGGAGGGGGCGCCGCAGCCGCTGTGTGGCGTGCCGACGTCGCACTCCAAGAGCCCGGCCAGCTGTCAGACGGCCTACACGCCTTGACCTTGTCCTCCGACGCGACCCACTACGACGCGTTCGACATCGACTCGCAGGACAAGATGCTGATGAAAGGGCGGCTCGTGGGCGACGTCGCCCCCGGCATGCTCATCGACGCGGCACGCCGGGTGCTGGGCAACACTGGCCTGAGGCCGCAGAACGTCGATTGGATAGTGCCGCACCAGGGAAATCTCAATCTCATCCGCCAGGTGCAGGAAGGGCTCGGGATCACCGAGGACCCACGGGTTCTTCTCAACATCGACCGCCGCGGCAACACGTCGAGCGTCAGCGTGCCCGGCTGCCTATCGGAATACGTCCACGGCGGTCGCGTGCAACGCGGCGACCGCATCCTCAGCATGGCCATCGGGCGGGGATTCAGCTGGGGGGCGATGCTCTTCAGCTACGGCCGCCCGCGAGGAGGCGACCATGAGTAGGTCCACCACAGCGGCGCTCTCTTACCCGCAGCGGGGCCCCGGCAGCACGCCCCGGTGGATCGCCGCGGGCCTGGCGATTACCGGCTTCGGCCACTACTACCCCGAGCGCCTCGTCCGAAACGACGTCCACTCATATCGGCGACCGGGCAACGTCGTCGACACCGCCGTCCTCGGCCGGGTGACCGTCAGCTCGCGCCACGTCGCCGGTGATCACGAGAGCGTCGCGTTCATGGCCAGCCATGCGGCCCGCGCGGCCCTCGGCCATGCCGGGCTGGCCGCCGACGACCTCGACCTTCTCGTCGTCAGCAACTGGACGGACCCGCCCTACCTGCCCGATCACGCACCGCAGGTCGCCGAACTGCTCGGTGCCACGTCGGCGTTCGCCTTCGATGTTTCGGCGGCCTGTGTGGGTTTCGTTCATGGTGTCCAACTGGCCGCTGCCTCTCTGGTTGCGATGCCCGAGCTCCGATACGCCGTCGTCGTGTCCTCCGAACGGTTCAGCCGACGGGCACGTCCAGGCAGTAAGAGCGAGCTCATCTGCGGCGACGCAGCTGGCGCGGTTGTGCTCGAGCGCACAGCCAGCGGCCGCGGCGGACTGCTCGACTCGATCGTTCGCAGCGACGGGAGCCGCGCGGACCTGGTGACCGTGCGGACCCCGGACGCGTGGATCACCAGCCGCGCGGAGCTGGCCGACCATGCGGCGGCTGACATGGTGGATGCCTGCCGTCACGTCCTGGAACGCTCCGGATACACCGTCGACGACGTCGACTGGGTGGTTCCACATCCGGGAACCGACGCCGTCAACGAGAGACTGCGCGACAAGCTCGGGGTAGCGGACGAGCGCTTCTTGGTCAACTTCCATGACCGTGGCAACACCGCGAGCGCCTCGATACCGGTGGTGCTGTCGGAGTTCAGCGATGCCGGCATGTTCCGCCCAGAGGACCTCGTCCTCAGCCCGGCCATCGGCGCCGGCTGGTACCACGGTGCCCTCCTGTTCCGCCTGTGACGAGAAGACACGACAACCAACCCGACGCAGAGATGGAGGAGGTCTAGGTGACGCCGCAACACCAAGCGCGGGCGCTCGTCGTCGGCGGCAGCCGAGGTATCGGCGCGGCGGTGGCACAGACCCTTGCCGAGGCGGGGTGGCCGACGACTATAGCGGCCCGGCGCCGGACCCAGCTCGACCACTCCATTGGGCAGGCGGCCGCTCAGGGCCGGCACCTAGCCGCCGCCGAGGTCGACGTCACCAGCCCGAGCAGCGTTGCCCGCCTGTTCACCGACATCGCTCAGGGCGGCCCACTCGGAGTGTGTGTCATGGCCGCCGGCCGGAACCTGTCGAAGCAGCTGATCCGCGCGCCGCGGCACGACGGCGACGCGTGGTCGATGCACGGTACCGGGGAATGGCAAGAGATCATCGACCTTTGCCTCACTGGGACTTTCCTGGTGGGCCGGCACGCTGCCCTCACCATGGCGCAGGCCGGCACACCAGGAGTGATCGTGCCGATCGCCAGTTCCACGTGGCCAGGCTCGTGGGGGCAATCCGCATACGCCGCCGCCAAGGCGGGCGTAGTGTCGCTCACTCGCAGCTGGGCGCTCGAGTTAGCTGAGTTCGGAGTACGCGTCGTCGCCGTTGCACCCGGAGTCGTCAACGGACAAGCGCTGCGGGAGAAGAGCGCCGACAATCCCGCACACGGTCGATTCATCGAGCGACTTCGCCATCAGGTGCCGCTACGACGATTCGCCGAGGAGAGCGAGATCGCGGCGGCGGTACAACACGCCGTTGACAACACCTATCTCACCGGCACGGTGCTCGAGGTGTCCGGAGGTGGTTTCCCTGCCCGGATCACGTGACGCAGACCGGCCCCGGGTTCTGACGGGCTGGCAGCTGTCGGTCCCCCGCCCCGGCCTCGCCCCGACGACGACACCCGTCAGCTAACGAACGGAAGACCCATGGACCCTCTCGACCAAACCGGCGCCGTGCTCCACGAAGAACACGCCGACGGATTGACCACCCTTCGGCTGAACCGGCCGCACCGGCGGCACGGACTCGACCGGGAGCTAGGCACGCGCCTGTTGGAAGCGGTGGTGCGAGCATCTCACGACTCGGCCGTGCGGGCAGTGCTGCTCACCGGCACCGACCACTGTTTCTGCGCTGGCGACGACATCTCGGGGTTACGTGAGCTGGTCGAGGGCGAACGAGCGCACACTCCCTCCTTCCCCGAAACCGGAGACGCCTTCTATCTCAGAATCTGCGAAGCGATGATCCAAGCACCGAAACCCACCATCGCGGCGATCGACGGCGCCGCGGTCGGAGCCGGAGCGGAGATCGCCTGCGCGGCTGACTACCGGCTGGCTAGTGGGCGGGCACGCATCGGTAGCGGCCTCATTCACCTCGGTCACCTTGGCAACGCGGTCATGCTGGCCCGAGTCGTGGGGCCAGCCAGAGCCACCGAGATCTTTCTGACCGGACGGCTCGTCGAGGCGGACGAGGCACTGCGGATCGGTCTCGTGGACCGGGTTGTCGCCAACGACTCCTTCGATCGCGCGGCGGCGGACCTGGGTCGGCGGCTCGCGCACGCCCCAACGAAGGCCATCGCCCTATTCAAAGAGCTGCGTGAGAGGACCTGGGGGCAGCCGATCGAGTATGGCCTGCGTATGCAGGACCTCTACCACGTGCGTGCCTGCACCGAGACCGAGGACGGAACCGAAGGCCCGGCCGCCTATCTCGAGCGGCGCGAGCCACAGTTCACCGGTCGATGACACATCGCTTTCAGCGCAAAGGAGACGGATATGACCGTGACGGAACGGGTCGGCGGCATATGGACGCACTCTGGACTCCGGCTGACGGGAATCGGCCACTACTTCCCCAAACACGTCGAACACAACACCCCCGCGGCGACCGAAGGCCGGTTCAACCCGGTCGATCAGGCGGTGATCGGAAGGCTCGGCGTCAAGTCCCGACACATCGCCAACGAGCAAGAGACCGTCGACTACATGGCCGTGCACGCCGCTCACCATGCCTTGCGGAGTGCCGGACGAGCCCCGGAAGACATCGACCTCGTCATCGTCACCAACTGGACCGAGCGGCAGTGGGTGCCAGAGCTGGGACCGACCGTGGCCAGCCGGCTCGGTGCCTCCAACGCCCTCGGCTTCGATCTCTGCGGCGCCTGCACCGGTTTCGTGCACGGGGTACAGACCGCCGCCGCGATGTTGATCGCCATGCGTAGCTGGCACGTCGCGGTGATCACATGCTCCGAGCAGTTCTCCAGGCGGACCCGCCCCGGCAGCAAAGGCGAGTTGGTCGCCGGCGACGCTGCCGGGGCCGTAGTTCTCGAACGGCACGACCTCCAGGACGCCGGCCACGGCGCCGCTGGGCTCATCGACTCACTGCTGATCAGCGACGGGGAGAGTGCTCAGATGATTTGGGCGCGCAAGCCGGACGGCTGGATCACCAGCAGACCCGAGATCGTCGAACGCGCGATCGATGGCAACGTACGCGTCGTCGAGGAGATGCTCGCCCGCAACGGCTTGACGATCGACGACGTCGACTGGGTCCTGCCGCACCCGGCGACGGATCCAATTCACCACGCCGTCCAAGAGAAGGTCGGCATCGATCAGGCCCGGTTCGTCGTGACGATCGAAAGCCGCGCCAATACCTCGAGCGCCTCCATCCCCGTCGCGCTATCCGAGCTACTTCTGAGTGGGCGAACCCGGCCGGGTCAGCTCTACCTCACCCCGGCTATCGGCTCCGGGTTCTTCGAGGGCGCCTTGCTCTTCCGGTTGTGATCCCACGTGCGCCATCCCTGGAAAGGCTGACCAACAGTGAACGTGCCACCTGCGACGAGACAGTCCTTGACCGGACGAACGGCCCTCGTCACCGGCGCCAGCAGCGGCATCGGCGCCGAGACGGCTCGGGTGATCGCCGGTGAAGGGGCTGCCGTGGCCCTGTTGAGCCGCAACGAGCCCGCGCTCGAAGCAGTCCGCAAGGAGATCGCCGACGCCGGCGGTCGTGCCTGCGTCGCACCCGCGGATCTCCGTGACCCCGACGCCGTCGAGAGTGCGGTCGCACGGTGTGTCGACAGGTTCGGACCGGTTGACCTCTTGGTCAGCAACGCCGGATACGGAATGCGGCAGGCATTCCTCGTCGATCAGACCGAAGAGAACTGGCAGCACACCCTGGACGTCAATCTCACCGGAGCATTCCGCGTCTGCCGCTTGGTGGTGCCGACCATGATGGAACGTGCATCGGGCAGCATCGTCATCGTGTCCTCCGTCGCTGGCCGACGCGGGATACCGGCCAACACGGCCTACTGTGCGTCGAAGTTCGGCTTGCGCGGACTGGCCGAGTCGCTCGCCCTCGAGCTCGGCCCGTTCGGTGTGCGGGTGAACGCCGTCCTCCCCGGCCTCGTCGACACCCCCGGCCTGGACGAGGGCGAGCGATATGGCCGCGACTTCATCGCCAGCCTGGCCGAACACCATGGACTCGATGGCCTGACCTGGGAGCGCTACGTGCGGCACGCCGTGCGCAACACAGCTCTGCGGCGACTGCTCTCCGCGACCGAGGTAGCCCATCTCATCGCGTACCTCTTGTCCGACTTTTCCTCCGGGATCACCGGCCAGTCGGTGGGCATCGACGGCGGCGCCATATGAACACATGTCTAGTCGACGGAGGACACTGTGCTTGAGATCGACACTGGGCCACGCGACGTTCTCGTGACCGGAATGGGTTTCTGCCTTCCCGGCCCACGGCAGACCGTCGTCCGGACATCTGACGATCTGTGGGCAACGGTGGCCCGCGGGCTGTCCAACCTGGACAACGACGGCTTCTTTTACGGCCGGGTGTTTCTGGACGACGAAGAGTTCACCAAGGCAGTGCCCGAGATCCCGCAGCGCTACCTCAAGAACTACGCCAATGTTCACCGGTTCGGACTGCTCTCCCTGGTGGAGGCCTGTGACGACTCTGGGCTCGACTGGCGGGGCACCGACTGTGCCGATGCCGGGGTGCTCACCGGACGCGTCGGCGTCGACAACTCCTTCGACACCTATCTGGAGTGCGTGCGGGCCGATCCCGGAACCGTCAGCCCAGCCGCGGCTCGATCGCTCTTCATCAGACTGGCGGTGTCCGTGACCGCTACCGACGTGGCGAACGTACAGGCGTCGCTCCTGCGCAGCGGCGGCCCCAACTACACCCTCTCGTGTGGCTGCGCGTCGTCGGCCGCGCTACTCGGCACGGCAGCCAACCAGATCGCCTGCGGCGAGCTCGACGTGGCCGTCGTCACCGGGGTCGACTCGTTCAACCTTGATCGGGTCGCACACTTCGAAGAGCTGCGGGAGGTGGCCGAACGCACCGATCACCGGCCGTCGTTCGACTCCCCGCCGACCAAGCTGCGGTTCGACCGATCGATGCGCCCCTACGATCAGCATGCCGATGGGTTCAACATCGGCGAGGGCTCTGCCACGCTCGTGCTCGAAAGCCGCGAGCATGCCGAACGTCGTGGCCGCGAGGCCTACGGCCGTGTCCTGGCGCACGGATCGGCGCGGGGCACGCTGGCCAGCGCGGTGAGCTCCGACGAGAGCGGCGACTCCCTCGTCCGGGCGGCCCGGACGTGTCTGCGGGCCCGCCCGAGCCACCGGCGCATCGAGCCCAGGGAGGTCCGCTACGTCAACGGAGGCGCCCAGGGCGATCCACTGTTCAACGTCACCGAGTTCAACGCCATGCGCACGTTGTATGGGCAGGACTGCGGGGACCTGGTGGTGAGCAACCAGGAGGCGTGTTTCGGGCACAACGCGGCGCCGCTGGGGGCGGTGGGAGCTGCGGCGACACTGCTCATGATGCGCCGGGGAGAGATCTGTCCGACGGCCAGGTGCGGGGAGGTCGCCGAGGACTGCCCGTTCACCGTGGTCGTTGGAGACCATCCGGCACCGTTGCCTACCGATCTGGCCTTCAGCTTCAACTACCAGATGGGCGGTGTGGTGAGTGCCCTCCTACTGACCGGCCCCGGCCAACACGGCGCACAGCCGGGAGGCCGGCATGGCACCTGAACCGGCTCAGGTCACTGGGTCCGGCCCCCACCCGCTGCGGCTCGTCGGCGCGGGTAGCGTTCTGCCGGGCCAAGGCCGTACCTGCCGCACCCGGCATGACTTGTGGGACGTGTTGCGTAGCGGGCAAACCCAGCTCTCGCCGTTCTCTCATGCTGCGCTGCCACTCCGGATCGCCGGACAGGTCCAAGACTGGGATGTCACGGCGGAGACAGGCGTGCCCGAGCGGATCGCCCGGCGCATGGCGCGGGTCACCGCGCTGTCCATGGGCGCGGTGCAGAACGCTCTCGCTGATGCTGGGCTCGAGCCGACTGATCTCAACGACGATCGGTCGGCTCTGATCATCGCGTCCATGCAGTACGCGTTCCAGGAGGCCGGCCGGTACTTCGCCGCGTACAACCAGGGCGGCCCCGCGACATTGGGCATGGACTACTGGCTCACGGGAACGCCCGGCAGCGTCGCGAGCGGCATCTGCTCACTTCTCGGCATCCACGCTCAGACGCTGAGTATCACTGGTGGCTGCAACTGCTCGATGCGTGCGCTAGAGATCGCCACGACCATGATCGAGGCTCGCACCATCGATCGGGCGGTGGTCGTCGGAGCCGACGCCACCCTCGATCCCATCTTCCTCGCCAGCACCGTCCACGAAGGCAAGCGCGGCTTCCGTGCCTCCACACTCTCCAGCGATCCCTGGGCCGTGCGTCCTCACGACGAACATCAGGACGGCAACGCTCCCGGGGAGGGCGCTCTCGCCGTCGTGCTGGAATCCGAGCGAGCCCGCGCCCCGGCTGACGGCACGGGCGTGCGGCTCTGGTTCCGCTCGTCCCGCAACAACGGGCAGAATCCCGTCGACTCGGGGACCGCGGACAACTTCGTGCACGACGTGCGCCACCTGCTGGATCGGTCCGGAGTCACCCTCGCCGACCTGGCGTTCGTCAACGGCTTCGCAGAGGGAACCCGCAATATCGAGGACCTGTTCTGTGACGTCCTCACCGCGCTGCGCACCTCGTTCGGCTACGACGGCAACCTCCTGCTGAGCAACCAAGAGGCTGTGTTCGGGCACATCTCCGGGTGCGCCGGCCTCCTCAAGTTCCTGTCGTCGGCGCTGATGTTCCGCAACGGTGCTATCACGCCGGTGACCGGTTGCCGTACGCCGTACTCCCGTCTCCCGGCCTCCCCGGTCACCGGCCGCGGCGTTCCGATAGTGGGCCGGCACGCGCTGCTGATCAGCTCCGGCGCCGGCGGCGACGCAACGTCCGTCCTGATGGAATACCACGAGGGAGACCGGTGAACGAGTTGAATTCGCACCGCCCACACGGATCGACCGGGTTGATCCTCGACCACAACCGCCCCGGCTACCCTGTGGTCTCGGCCGCATTCGTGGGCGCGGGTCTGAAGCTTGTCGACGAGGACGGCGCAGAGGTTCCGGACGTCTGCTGCGTCCTGCTCACGGGAACCAGCGTCCTCAATGCGGCCACAACGGCGCCACCGCTACCCCGCGCACGGGTGGCGAGCCTCGCCCAACGGATGGTCGAGCGCGGCTCGGGCCGACTTGTCCTCGTGATCGATGGACAGGGCGGCGTGCACTCAGGTGTACCCCTTGACGAAGTCGCCTCCCGTGCAGCGGACCTCGCCTGGTGGCGACACATGGCAGCCCAGGTAGCGCCGTCCGGCGTCGTCGCCAACCAGATGCGGGTGGGGCTCGCGCCGAGCCTAGGGCATCGGCCGAGCCCCGACCGTGCCGCCGCGATCGTCCGCCACCTTCCGCTACGTCGAGTCGCCCGACCCATCGATCTGGCCGCCGGGGTTCTTCTCTTGTCCTCGGAAGGTTGCTCCTACACCGTCGCGGAGACGATCCCGATCGACGGTGGCATGGATCTGTCCCTCATACCCCCGCTGCATACTGGCGGGTCGAAGGACTCCGCCACCCATGCCGACGGTGCCGACCATGATCCTGAACCGACTGAGCCTGTGTCGGCTGCGGCCGGGCGGCTGTACGACCTTCGCGGTCGGCATGCTCTCGTCGTGGGCGCGAGCAGCGGCATCGGCCGGGCGACGGCCATTGAGCTGGCGCGGCGCGGCGCCGACATCACCCTGGTCGCCCGGCGCGTGAAGGCACTCGAAGACGCCGCCGACGAGGTACGTGCCCTAGGCCAGGGTGCGTGGGTCCGGTGTCAGGACGTGAGCCGGTTGTCCGACCTCGCGGGCCTCGTCGATCGTTGCTGGGAGAAGCAAGGCCGAATCGACACGATGGTGTACGCCACCGGGCTGTTCGCTGTCGACGCCCCGGGCCGGGAGGCGGAGTTGCGAAACCAGTCGCTCGACGTGAACTATCACGCCTACGCGGAGCTGACCGCGGCACTCGTCCGCCGGTGGGCACGCGACCACCGGGGCGGTTCGGTCGTGGGGATCTGTTCGGTCGGCGCTCAGAACGTACCTATCCCGCGGATGGAGAGCTACGGTGCCAGCAAGGCGGCCATGGCCCAGTACACCCGCTGCGTGGCCGCGACCGCTGGGCGCTTCGGCGTCCGGGCGAACTGCGTGGCCCCCGGCATCGTGGATACGCCGATGGCCGACGTGGTGTCGACTGACTTCCACCGGGCCTGGCTGGCCCGGATTCCCGCAGGCCGAGCCGGAGCCCCTCAGGACGTGGCTGCCCTGGCCGCGTACCTGGCATCCGACGCATCGGCATATGTAACCGGCGCACTGCTCCATGCGGATGGCGGGTACGCGCTCGGTGGTCTGCCCCCACTGGCGGCCGGTGGTGTGGTGTGACCGCCGGCCGGCCGATGGCCAGGGCTGCCGACTGTGCGCCCGTTGTCTCCCCGGGGGCGGCGTTGGTGGAGCGGGACGGTGCGCCCAACCCTGCGGTCGCACTCGTCACCGGAGCTTCCTCAGGGATCGGCGCCGCGACGGCCAGGACGCTCGCCGCCGCCGGCTACCACGTCGTCATGGTGGCACGCAGAGCCGACGTGCTCGCCGGGATCGCCGACGGCATCCGTGCGGCCGGTGCGACAGCCTCCGTCCTGGCCATGGACCTGGCGTGTGACGAAGGCCCCGAACGGGTCGTCGCACAGACCGTGCAGCAGGTGGGAACCCCCGAAGTGCTGGTCAACTGTGCAGGCGTGGTTCGCTATCAACAAGTGCACGAGCTGCGCCCACGGCACTGGGATCTGATGTTCCGATTGAACGTGACGGCGCCGTTTCTGATCATCCGAGCCGTTCTTCCGCACATGCGCAGCCAGCGCTCCGGCACCATCGTCAACATCGGTTCGGCTGTCGCCATGAGCACCGTCGGCCACACAGCCGGCTACGCGGCCAGCAAACGTGCGTTGAACGCCCTGACCGAATCCGTAGCGCTGGAGAACCGCGAACACGGGGTCCGTGCCGTCGCGCTATGCCCAGGATGGGTGCACACGCCACTCTCCCCGCCGCCGGACTCGCTCGGTGCGACGCCGGACGAGCTTCTCTCCGCCGATGATGTGGCGGCGGCGGTGCTCTGGGTGGTGACCCGCCCGCCACACATGAGCGTCGGCCCTGTCGTACCGCTTGGCCCGACCAGCCCGCACGCCGACATGGCCCAGGCCATCGACCGACTCAGCCGCATGACGGAGGCTCCAAGTGGGTAACTCGGCGCAGGGAAACGGGCCATTGGCCGGCCTGCGAGTACTGGAGATCGAGGCGCTGGGTCCGGTGCCGTTCGGTGGAATGTTGCTGGCGGATCTGGGCGCTGATGTGGTCAAGGTGATGCGGCCAGGCGAACCAGGCGGGCCCCGGCCGCATCTGCCGGCTGATCTGCCCACCCAGGGACAGCAGATACTCGACCGAGGTAAACGCACCCTGACCGTCGACCTCAAGGACAACGATGGCCGCGCGCTGGTCCGGACGCTGGCCAGCCACGCCGACGTACTGCTCGAAGGCTTCCGTCCAGGTGTCGCCGAGCGGCTGGGGATCGGCCCCGACATCTGCCTACAGGCACATCCTTCCCTCGTCTACGGCCGGATGACGGGGTGGGGCCAGAGCGGGCCGCTGGCCGGCACCGCAGGACACGACATCACCTACCTCGCCGCCTCCGGTGTGCTCGGCGCTCTAGGCCGACAGGGATGCCCACCGCCGGTTCCACTCAACCTGCTGGGTGACTTCGGTGGCGGTGCGCTGTATCTGGTCATCGGTGTGCTGGCGGCCCGGCAGCACGTCCTGCGCGGCGGTCCTGGCCAGGTCGTCGATGCTGCGGTCGTCGACGGGGTCACCCATCTGAGTACGATGATCTTCGGCATGTACGCGGCCGGCGAATGGCGGGCTGAACCCGGGACGAACCTCCTGGACTCCGGTTGTCCCTTCTACGATGTCTATGAGACATCTGATCGGCGACACATGGCCGTTGGCGCCCTTGAACCCAAGTTCTACTGGGAGTTCGTCCGGTTGCTCGGTGTAGCGCATGCCGTTCCCCGGCACCGTGATCCTTCCGTCTGGGATGAGATGCGGCGGGTGTTCACGAACGCATTCCGCCGCCGCTCCCAGCGGGAATGGGCTGCTATCTTCGCCGGCACGGATGCGTGCGTGAGCCCGGTGGCCACTCTGCCGGAGGTGACCACCAGCTCTCGAGCGGCCACTCGGGACACGGTGATCTCAGTGGACGATGTACCACAACCAGCCCCCGCGCCTCGGTTCTCCGGCACCCCTTGCGCCGTTCCGCGTTCGGCTACACCTTTGGGGTCATGGGCTGCGCAACTCATCGCCGAGTGGGTTGAGGAAACCTGAGCACCACCACCACGTCAGCCCGGTTCACCGCCGGCTAGGTGTTGTGCACCGAAATCCGTGCGCCTGAATGTGGCGCTCAGGCGGCGCCTCGCTGCGTGGGAATTAGTCATCTAGCAGCGCTCTTGCTGAACAATTCCTGCCGACTGTTGACCCCGGTTTTCTGAAGCACCCTACTCACGTGGTTCTTCACTGTCTGGCGCGCGAGTGTCAACTCCTCGGCGATCTCTGCGTTCGTCCGCCGGTCGAGAATCAGCTTGAGCACTTCTTCCTCACGTGCTGTGAACGGTGAGAAGGAGCGCGATATGGGAGAAGAATGCTGGCTGTTCAGGTACCTCTCGTCGACCTTCCAGACCCGTTCTCCCTGTATGGTCCGCTCGATGGCATCGATCACCCCGGCGACGGGTGTGCTCTTGTGGACAAAGCTATCCGCACCAGCGGCCACCATGGCGGCCACCTCCTGAGCCTCTGTGTTGGCCGAAAAGACCATCACATGTGGGCATTGCGGCAGCCCTTTGACGAACCGGCACAGATCGCTTCCGTGCCCAGGGCCGTCGAACCATAGCTCGGTGATCACGACGCGCGGTGCGGTCGTGGCCATGTCCGATACCGCCTGCTTGACGTTCGGCACAGCACTGACGGCGTGCTGCCCGAGATGCTCGCTGATCAGCGCCGTCAACGCCCAGCACATCGATGGATGGCCGTCGACGATCATAATCCCCTCGTGCCCCGTCATTCGCCGTTCTACTCCCTACCCCTGCGCGATAGCCATGGGCCCCGCGACGATTCCCCCAGAAGTCTTCAGGCGCTTCACCCATTCGAAAGAGCCTTTCATAACTTGATCCTATCGGGCAGTCGTCGGCAATACTAGACAGAAGTGGCGCCTTTTTTGCGCCGTGATTTCATGACGCCATCCAAGGAGCGTCGGAGTGCTCTTTGCCGGTCGCCTGTTATCGCTACTGAAATACGCCTATGACGTGCTGAACTCAGCGTAGTGCAGTTAGTGATATATCAACTTCTCCTCCTGGCCGATATGTCCTGTCATTTGAGCACATCGGCACCCGGAAACCGTCTCCGACCGGGCTTGGGAGACGCTGCAGCCACCCCGCTCATCGCGGGATAATAGCTGTCCAGATTCTTTCCCTACGTCATGGGGAGCGGTGTGCCGGTACCGCTCGGCAGACGGGTGCGGACCTGCCCATTCTGTATGTCACCTGGTGACGCTCGACCGCCCGGCAGGACTCAGAGATCACCACTGTCGCCCCAGGGCCGACGCTGCCAGGAAAGCACCAGCTGCGCCCCACCCGGAGCCCACACTTCCCGCCCAGGCGGCGAACGCATGCTGATCGCCGAACTCGCTGTCTCGATCGGCTCCGTGCGGCGGCCCGTGCCCGAAGTGCGACGCGGGTGGCGACATAGCTCGGCGTCGCCGGCCTTGCCGACCGACATCATAGTGGCTCTCACCACACCGACGTCGGTCACATCGCCTACGAGTGAAGGTCGCCATTCGTTGAGGATGGCGTCCAGCGAGGCCCGTTCTCTCCATACTCGGTGAGGTCTTTGATGAACCATCTCTTCCCTCACCATCAGGCCTATCGCGATCGCCGCTCGACCTCGATCACTGCTCCTCAAAGAGACCAGCCAAGATACGTCAAGGGACGTTTATGTAAAAAGGACATTCCCAAACGCCTCTTGACGAGATGTAAATATCGCCATATCGGACGCCGATATGAAGTCCCCCCTGCTAGGCGCCGATACCTAATTCGTGGATTCATTTCCCGTCTGGCGCGCTTTCTTATCGACGAAAGAATCCGAAACCTCACCTCCAGGCGCCCACCAGAGAGAACTGGATTCAGAAGCGGGACAAGGCAACCGGTCTCCGGGGTAGGTGGGTGCCGGTCACGGCGGCCCCGCCCGTGCCTGGGTGTGCGTCATGCTCCGCTCCGCGTCCGTCGCTACGATCGGACTCATGGCCGAGGTGATCGTGCGCGATGGCACATGGACGTTCGATGGCGAACTCGTGCGTATCGTGCCGGGGCAGGACCGGCGGGTGGACGCGCTGCGCCAAGCCCTGGGCGAACTCACCGTTCCGCTGCGGGCGATGGCGGGCATCACGTACGAGCCCGGCCGCAAGGGCGGTCGGCTACGGTTGCGCCTACGCGACGGGGCCGACCCGTTCCTCCAGGTAGCCGGTGGCAAACTCGGCGACGACGCCGATCCGTACCGGCTCGCCATCGACTCCACCACCGCGGGTATGGCCGAGTATTTCGTCGACGAAGTCCGCAACGCCCTCATGCTCGAACAGGTCCCGCCCGGTCCGTGTGATCGTTTTCTCATGCCCGGACCGGCCGTCCCATTGACCGCCAGCGCCGGCGACGGCACCGCCTCGTTCGACGGCACCCGGATCCACATCGAGTGGACCGAGTGGGCCGAAGATGGCAAAAAGGCCGGCGGCCCCAGACAGATCTCCCTGGACGACGTCCTCGGTGTCGAATGGGTGCCGATCGTCGGCTGGACGAATGGCTTCCTCCGCTTCCGCCTGACCGCCGCGTCGGCGCTGATGCCGAAACACGATCCGAACTGCATCACATGGGGAATGCGCCGCCTCGGCGGGACGACGGCCATGCTGGCGGCGGCCGTCGCCGCTCGGCTCCCTCATCCGGGAGCGGCCGGCGGCGACGACTCCCCCGCGCTCGCCGCGGCACCGGCGACCCCCGCGCCCGGGGACGGCGATCACGACGCCCTTCTGCGGCGGTTACGAGAACTCGGCGATCTGCATCGCGACGGTGTGCTGACCGACGACGAGTTCACCACCGCCAAACAAGCACTTCTGCGCCAACTCTGAACGGTGCGGACCGGGTGTCAGTGCCGGGTGTCAGTGCCGGGTATGAACCGGACGGATCGGCTCTACCCTCTCGTCGAACTACGGGCGGTATCGCCGCGGCCACGCACCGCCTCGCCCCGAGCGGCTGGCGGGTGCTGCGGAGCGACGGTGACGAGTACGTCGCGTAGATCCTTGCGGGTGATGTCCGGAACGGTGGCATCCGGCGCGGGATATCCCACGGGCACCACGAGGTACGGCCGCTCGTTGCGCGGACGGCCGAGGATGGTCCGCAGGAACCCCATCGGGCTCGGGGTATGGGTCAGCGTGGCCAGCCCGGCCCGGTGCAACGACGCCAGCAGCAGTCCGCAGGCGATCCCCATGGATTCCTGCACGTAGTAGTGCTTTCGGGTGTAGCCGTCCGGGCCCACATAGTGCGCCTGGGCGAACGCGACGATGACGTAGGGAGCGTCGGTCAGATGTGTCTTGACGTCGTCGGTACCCAGACGGCGTAGAGCTCGCAGCCATTCATCGGGCATCCGTGACTCGTACGAACGACGTTCTTCCTCCTCCGCGGCGGCCCGCACCTCCGCTTTGACGTCGGGGTCGGAGACGACGACGAAGGTCCACGGCTGCGCATGTGCGCCGCTCGGCGCCGTCGCGGCCGTGGCCACGGCGTTCTCGATCAGCTCGTACGGCACGTCTTCCGTCGAGAAGGCCCGCACCGTGCGACGCCTGGCCATGTCGTCCCGGAACTCACGAGACCTCTGGAGCGCGGTGGCCGGGTCGAGCCGGTCGAACTCCAAGGGAACCGGGCAGTATTCGCCATCCAGCGGATCACGCGGGTCAACAGTTGGCGTCGTGGGCATTGGAATTGGTCGTCCTCTCCACTGTCGTGGATCTTGGTAGCCACCCTACTGGCTCCGCCCCGATGGCCCGCACGATCAAGCGCAGCACGGGGACGGACACCCTTGTGAGCGGCTGGTCCTTCGGGTCTGCGCCTTGCGACACTCCCGGTGGAGGGTTCCCCTTACAGCCGGATCACTTGTATGATCACCAGCGCGGGTCCGGGAATTGACTTAACCAAAAAGAGTCGATGTGCGGGGGCAGGTCGACCGCGCTGGTTTTGAGACGCCCCGCTATTGTCCTCCCGGGCCCGCACCATGTGCCCATGACCCACCGCCAGGTACGCCAGGACACCCAGCCCTGTCAGCGGCACCCATCTCCTGCTGCCCGCACACCATTGCAGCCAAGTGCAACAGTTCAGCAAGCGAGTGCACACTAGTCACAACACTCTTGGCGGCGTGTCTTGCCGGTATCACACTAGCGAAGAGGGCGTCGACGATATACGGTTTGTATCATCGCAGGAACATGCAGCAATGATTTCAGGAAGGCTCCAATGAGCGTCACCCTTGCCGACATCGCACGTGCCACCGGCCTGTCCCCGTCCACGGTGTCCCGAGCCTTGTCCGATCCAGACAAGGTGAACGCTCAAACCCGTGAGCGGGTGCGCAAGGTTGCCCGAGACATGGGCTACGTCCCTAACCAGGTGGCACGGTCTCTGACGTCGGGACAGAGCGATCTCATCGGTTTGATCGTGCCGGACATCGCCAACCCGTTCTTTCCGCCCATCATCAAGGCGGTCCAGGCGCGTGCCACCGCCCGGGGCAAAACCGTGTTGATCGCTGACGTCGACGAGCACGCGGCGGACGAGATCCGCCGGGCGGAAGTGATGCGTAAACGAGTGGACGGGCTGATCGTGGTCTCGCCTCGCACTCCCGACGACCGCCTCGGCGAGCTCGCTGCGCTGACCCCGATCGTCTTCGTCAACCGCGAGGTCCCCGGGGCGGCGAGTGTCCTCGTCGACAACGACGACGGCATGTTCGAAGCAGTTGAACATCTCGCCGCACTCGGCCATCCCGCTATCGGCTACCTCAACGGTCCGCGCCGCTCCTGGTCCAACACCCAGCGCCAGACCGCGGTACGGAAGGCATGCTCCGATGTCGGCGTCGAACTGGTCGAGTTCGGGCCATTCGAACCGCAGATCCAGGCCGGTGTCCGGGCCGCGGACCTGGTCAGCGCCGCCAACATCACCGCGGTTATCGCCTACGACGACATGATCGCCCTCGGCCTCATGGCCAGGCTGAACGAACGCGGTGTCAAGGTGGGTCAGGACATCAGTGTCATCGGTATCGACGACAGTCCGATGTCCAGCATGGCTTACCCGACTCTCACGTCAATCCATGTACCCGGCGCGGAGGCGGGCGCGGCGGCGGTCGACCTAGTGCTCGACCTCGCCAATACCAGCGACGCTGCACCGTCTCTCGTGCAGCTAGAAACCCGGCTCATCGTTCGGGGTTCGACGAGCCCCGTGCCAAACCCCCATCCGGCCGCCTGAGCTCCCCCTCCCCCGGCCACAACGAGGCTTACCCCATCCCCCGTCTCGGCACAAGGAGCCCGTTGCTGCCCCGGCGCCAACAAGGAAACTCACGGTACGACAGCGCCAACCATAAAGAAGCAGGTGAACAGGCAACACGCACCCTCGGCGACCATCAGGCCACACAGCAGATATCGGACCTCTCCGTGTCGCCCGCTATCTCATCGTCGCGACGTCGATAGCGGAGCTCGGGTGCAGCATTCAACACCCAAGCCCCGCAATATCGACCTATAAACCCCGCCGTTATGCTTTCTAAGCCTGCCGGCCTACTGCGAGCTCAACTTGGTTTGTAGATATAGACCGGACCTGTGATGGAACCTGGACGATCACCATCGAACGAACCGGTAGCCGAAATGACAATCGCGTTAGAATCCTCACGCACAGGAGTACCGCTGAGGTCAAACTCCCACGGCGTCCCCATGTTCCCAGCACCTACGACGGTTAGCTCCTCATCATTCGCCCAGACCCGAACCTCACCGTAGGCGCCCGCGATCCATAGCCGGCAACCATCTAGATCATCAACCGACGCGGGTAAGGTGGTCATCCGATACGCCATTCCCCCGCGATAGTAGGCGAATCCCTGCTCCTCTAAGGGCGAGTTCACGACATCCACATCGAGCCAACCATCCGTGGACAATCCCGCCTCCCAAAGTCCCAACTCCGACACCGCTTTACCATATGGATCGGCATATGCCTTCCACATATCCGGAAGCTGCGCCATCCACTCCGCATCAGGCGGACTTTTTTGAACCTTCGGCTGGGACAAACGTATTGGTTCAACCAGACGCTTTCTCGGCATCAGGCGTACATCGTCAGCCGAAACATTTCCTCCTGCCCACAACAGCGAAGGACCCATAATCCCGCCAGTGCCGATCTCATTCAGTGACGCATTCGCGACCTTGATCGTGATCTCATTCACGTCACCGGCTACCACCCGGCCAGTCGCATTGAACTCCTGGGGCTTTAATGAGCCACCACCGCGGGTGACCTCGAGCTCATGGCCATTTACCCAGGCGCGCGCCGTTTCGTCGACAGTCCCGAGCCACAGAAAGAGTTCCCGATCGCGATACTCGTCAGGCACATGCACCTTGCATTGATACCAGGCGGTCCCCTTGTAGTACCTCAGTCCTTGCCTAGTCCACGACTTCTCAACAGTATCTGCCGACCGCCACGTACGCGTGTCGACGCCAGCAGCCCACACCTCATCATTCGACGCCACATCATTGGAATCGAGCAGAATCATCCACTCCTGCGGCAATCGCGCAACAATCTCCCTGCCGCCCTCCGTCAACTCTGCGGCTTGGTTCATCTGATCGCCCCAGAACCGGCCGAGATAGTTGCGCCGATTCGGATAGATCGCCACCGGACTTGAGGCCGCGGCCTCATCGGCCAGGCCAACTGCGAGGTCATAAAGACGCTTAGCCTCAGCGAACTCAAAGGACCGCCACGCGCGAATCGCGTCCAGGAGGTGCCGGCCAAACTCGAACGCTTTGCGCGTGATCAGGATCCGGTCACTCACATCCGCTCTACCGCTATCACGCGCAGTCGATTCAGCATCCGCCAAGTCAGCATCTAGTTTATCGATCAAATCCTCATCGAGGATGGCGGGAAAGTCATAGATGTTCCCCGCTGTTATGGCCGCGGATGAGATCGCACTTTCCAGCCTGGAAAAGTACCGACGCATGTCGTTTGCCGAAGGGCCATAAGACGCGTCGAAGAACTCGTCCACTATGGGTTCAACCACAAGCGTCGGATCCCACATCAACTTGGCCAACAGGTAATAGCCAGGTGCATCATGCCCCCAGCTATGAAGGCCCTCGATACGAATAGATATCGATGCGCCCAACTCTCGGAGCAACGGGTGCTCTTCGGCGATCTGAGGAAGCGGGGAGAACGGCACCCCGGGATCCGCGAGATTATACGAATACCCCCGGTACCCCCATTGGAGACCTAGGTCCCGCCAACGCTCGACTTGCCTCTTGAAGTACCGCCGCTCGTAACCATCTCGATCGCCCATCGAATGCACACGATCCACAAGAATGGGCGCGAATAGCGGCAACAGGCGCGGATTCGGAATCTCTCTCACCGGAGGTCGATCGAGGGCAATATAGGCATAGAAGGCTATTCCAACATCAGGATAATCAGCCTGAATGTCCTCAAGAATAAGGTTATAGAACTTCACATAACGATCGGTGACACTGAGAATCCCGCCAAGGGGATCAATGTCTCCAGCATCCCACTCCGACTCTCCGAACCCAAGACCATCCACTGGCCCCATGCTTAGATACTTCGTATCCGGCTCGCCAGCAAGAAGTTCACGCGCAGCGGCTATCGCACGCCTGAGCACTTCTGGATGAGAGACATCAAGCTGGTTCAGCACTCTGCCATCGGTGTCATGCATAAACAACTCGGGCTCGGTCGCTTTGTCGGCAGGTGGCAACATTGGGATGCCATGCCTGCCGAGCAGCGAGCCCGCAAGTCTATTGCGCCGCATCCAAGCCGCAGCCTCTAAAGGATCAACGCCCTCCGGCATCGCACCGTTGTATCTCGTAGGCTGCAAGATTCGACTCTCATAAGCCGGTATAACACTTTCGTCCTGGACGGATACCTTGGCAATCTTGCCTGGTGGCACCGCCGTACCAGACGGACCGGGGATCAGCCACTGAACCCCCGCCTGCTCGAGAAGTTCATAAGCCGCATTGAGGACTCCACGGCTCCCAGGGTTCGATGCCAGTTGGATCGTGTCATCGGTAATCTGGAGCCGAAACGCATCGCTCTCTCCATCGAATCCCGGAACGAAACTGACGGGGTCCGGGCACGCACGGCCTATATAGATCGTTATCGGCGTTCTCGACTTCCCGCCAACTTCCGTTCGAGGAAGGGTCGCGCCAGCAATGAGTTCGACGTGGTGACGAAGTTCATCAGCCGCCTGGGACTCGAACCCGGTTGCGTTTTTCGGAACCACGATCGTCGCCCGCGGGCGACCGTTGGTCGCCAATACCACTTGGCGGCCGGGTGCCGCGTTGACAACGGATGGAGCCACAATCTGCAGGCCGGCCACCGCAGCGCCAGCTAGGAACGTTCGACGTGTCAGTCCTTCCGGTACGGACACGGACCGCCTGTTGGTGCCTTGCGCGGATCGTTCGGACATCTTTACCTGCCTCTCACATCGCGTGCTAGCTCGATACCTACCTCTGGCCCCTAAGGGACATGGCACCGCTCGATACCCGGCCCAACTCTCAGTGGGGCGGTGACGGGATGGACTTCACCCCAGTGCTGCGTCGGCTATACGTTTAAATCCGGTTATCCGCTTAGCTTGATCAGCGTCACTATCTGTTCCTTAACGTCAACCCATACCAGAACACGAAGGACTCCAGACATCGATGAATAGTGCCGCGTCACACTGCCATCGTCGAGCTCATATCCGGAAGGTGCGTTTATTGTGATGGTGCCGGTTGGTTCCTGACTAGGGCCGCTTCCGAGATAGATGAGCTCAAGACTGTCATAGCCCATGAGCCTATGAACATCCTTGTCCAGAGATAGATTCAGTTCATGGGAATCCTTCTTCAGCACCAAGCGTTGGTCAGGCCTAGCGATTTCAACCAGGTGAGTTGAACTCACGCTATTGTGCGGGGCCTTCTCGCCTACCAGGAACGAGCCGCGATACGCGATAGTGAAACCACGCAGACCCATAAAACGGGAAGAGAATTCCCCACTGGACAGCCTCGGCGCCGCTACTGTCGCACATTTCGCCAGATTCAATGCGTACTCTGACCCAAACCAGGCGTACACGCCATCGCTCGTGGACATGCTGACCGATACGATGTCATGAATGTTGTTCTCACAATAGAGCCCATCAACGTGGGTCCCGAGCGCTGCTCCCGCTGGATGCCGCCCTACACTCACTGCGATTCCGCAGACCTGACTAATGAGACGCCGCCCGACGGGGCCATATGGACTGCCGCAGCTGAGAGCTACACCACAGCGCATCGCATCGATCATGTCGAAACCTATGACATTGTTATCACTACCGTGAATGAACAGGCCACCACCGTACACATAGTCCAGAGTGCCACTGGTCAAACTCGGATCAATCCACGGAAAGATCGTGAGGGTGCTACTGCCACGATCTATTCCGTAGATGAAGTAGAGCCTCGGTTCGCCGCCACTGTCGTTGATTCTTACGAGGTACGGCGCATCGCCCACCGCGCCCCATACTCCGTCCGACACAAACTCAGGCGGCAACGTGTCGACACTTATAGTCGTACGTTGCGCCAATGAGCCGCTTGATCCGGAATCGACCCGGACTGACCAAGCTGCGGAGATTCCGAAATTCGCCGACGCGCCACGAGCCCCTGGGCCGCAGTCATACGCCCTTACTTCGCCGAAGTGGCAGCCGGTAACATTGCCACCTATTCGGGCGATTCCCGCATAGCTGAATAGGGCGCAATGTATCCGTTCAAATTTTATCCGACCCGCACCGTCGAGCGCCAGGCCAGTCTGCCATGTGCGAGTGCTAAATGTGCTAACCGATCCGGTTCCGGTCACCCTGAGTGATTCCCAGTACCCTCCGTCCCACTTTCTTATGGTGAGGATCGCTTGACCGGAACTTCCAGGGGTTGCGGATAGCTGCATTTCTCCTTGCACCGATTTGGTACTCGGTGAAGCTACGCCGTCACCAAAGAATAGTGCTCGAGAGACTGCGAAGTGTCCACTTGCATCTGCCAGTCCGACATTGTTCTCGGAGATGTATCCAAGGAAGGTTTCCACGGCGTCGCTGTCATCCGTAGACCCATCGCCTGCGGCCCCGAAAGTGAACGGGCTGATCCCTTTGTCCGCCACTAGTCCGAACCCCCGGCCATCTGCCGCCAGGAAGGACGTTCTAGGGTTGGCCGAGACATAAGCTCCGTCTATTGAAGACGAAAAGCGGTACGTCGCCCGTCCGCTACCTTCCAGCAAGTATCCCAGCGTTTCGACGCAGGTAACCGAACTTGGTATTGCCGGAGGATCCGACGCCAGGCCGTTGAAAAGGCTCACATGCTCCCGGAACGTCCGACCAAGGGTCAGCCGGGTGTCGCTCGGACCGTCGGTATCCACGATGAGACTGGTCACATCGGCATCTAGCGTCATCCCAGTACCTCCTAGAAGAGCGCGCCCGAAAGCGCGACTATGACCTCATGGAATCCCTGGCTTGCTTTCCGGAATCGGACCAATTTTCCCTGCATACGTCGCCGTCGCGGCGTAGAGGAACCTTCTCGGTGCCGCCTCCTTTGCTGACGTCACTCCCACGTTCGTTGGAGGTGACGCCGAGGACTGAGCTGAGCAACTAGTGGAGTATTCGTGTGCGGCGCGGTCACGAGAGTGGTTCTCGCATTCGAGGATCCTACGCTATACAAGCGCTTGCTGCAATAGCAGCAACCTCAGGTGGCAATCACGCTCGCCAATAGTGGCGCGAGCCGCTCGGCCATCAGCCGGTAGCCCTCCGCCCTTGGATGCACTCCGTCGAAGAGCAGGCCCGCTTCGCCATCGGCGAGCACATCTCGACCGTCGACGGGGTACAGTCCGGTGTCTCCGCAGTTGATCAGGAGGTCTACGGCCCCATGCACAACACCGCGGACGTCCTGCAAGGTCATCCCTACCCCGTTCGCCTGAGCTTCGCGCAACGGCGAACTAATCGGCGAGATCACCACGATCGGCGTCTTGGGATGGCCGTCCCGGACTGTCTGGATAAACCCCGTCACGGCGGACGGCAGGCTTCGCGCGTTGAACGTACATTGTCCGTAGATGTTGATTCCGAGGCACAGCGAAATCAGGTCAGCCGGTTCGTCTCTAATGGTGCGGGCAGCTGCTGTATCAAGGTGACACTGACCACCAAGGCCGAGCGATCTCAGCTGCCAGTCATGCTGGCGCGCGATCAACGCCGGCCACGTCTCTGACGGGCCTTCCGCGGCCGCGCACTGGGTGATCGAGCTCCCGTAAGTCACCCAGGAAAGGTCTGCGGCCGGGGCCGCCTGAACCTGGCTGGCGTCATGCAGAGCGATTTCCACCAAGGCTGCTTGCCCTTGTTGAGGCAACCAGACTTCGACCGTGCGCATGCCACGCCCGGGCAGGTCACATGCCATCCGGCTGTCGCCCACACCTGCACGCCACCGATACACAAGGACGTCGTCCACCAATACATCGCACACACCCCCAGGTCGGTTGGTGCGCCGCGTCACGAGCTCCAGCCTCCGCGCATCGGTAAACACCCGCGCCCGCACGCCGCACGGCTCACGCGCACCTGCGACGAATTCAGCTGAAGCCGAGGTCATGGCTAGATCCCGGTTGATGCGCCACGGTTGCGCAGCACCGTCCTCCTCACACCATTCGGCCATCCCCATCCAGGCCCACGGCCTGCGGCCAGGATCGAGGGAGAAGGAACGGGCCATGATCGCAGACCTCCGTCATCTATTGTGCAAGCGCATGCAGTTTAGCTGCACTGATTGCCGACACCAAGGGCAAACGGCGCCGGCATTTCCAGCGACATAGCGTTTTATCCGTCGCAGGAAGATGCGGCAGGCCGGTAAGAAGCCAGCCCGATGTCCAGCATGGCCCCGCTCGAGTGCTCGGTTCAGCCGTCTAACTCTTCGCCGAGAAGCTCACGCAACTCGATCACGCGCCCCTCGGCGGACGAGCGCCAGATCGCCTCACCAGCAGCCACCGCCACCGCTCCCTCGAGAGAGGAGGCCGCCAGCCCGAGTTCACGGGACGCCGCGCTGGGTTCGACGAAGATATCCCGACGCATCAACGGATCAGCTCCACCATGCCCGCCCGTCACCGTCTGAACCTCGATGGTCTCGGGTTCACCAAAAAGCGGCCGATAGATGATCGAAGACGAATCGCCCAGTGGCGTCCCGTCAGGGAGGCGTCCACTCATGGTCTCCAGCTGACCGTGCGTGCCATTGATCACCAACCGATACCCCTCCCACGGCGACGAGAAGTCGATCGTGTAGCTCAGGCTGGCACCGTTCGAATATGAAAGCAGCGAGGAGTAGGTGTCCTCGATGTCTATCTCGTCGTCGTACAGGTACATTTCTCGGCCGGCTGGATACTGATGCGGGTAGGTGAGCCCGAGGAATCCGACCCGGTCAGTAGCGGCATCGTCAGGAAAGGCGCCACTACCTACCTGCGCCCGAAAATACGGATCGCGCGCCCGTAGTTCCCGGCCACTGTAGGTGGTCCCGTCGGCGGAACGAGGTCGGTGCGGGCTATCCGGACCGTAGTAGCTCCGCCCGCCTACGGCATAGACCCGCTCTGGCACGTCGTCCAGCCACCACGACACCAGATCCAGGTGATGCGCACCCTTGTGCACAGACAACCCACCAGATAGCGCGCGGCGCCGGTTCCACCGCAGGAAATAGCTAGCGCCATGCCGTATGTCTACGTGATACTCCAAGGTCACATAGGTGGGCCGACCGACCGCGCCGTCGCGCACCAGCCGCTTGATCTGCTGATGCCGCCGCACATACCGCAGGTTGTGAGTGACCAGGACGTTCGCCGGCGACGCCCGCTCGGCGGCCAGCACCCGCCTTGCGTCAGCCGCCGTTGTCACCATTGGCTTCTCGGTGATCACGTCAACGCCCCGCTCCAACGCCGCGAGGATGTAATCCGTATGCGTATGGTCAGGCGATGCCACGATCACCGTATCTGGCCGATCCTGCTCGATCATCGCGCCGAACTGATCCGGCGGGTACCAGGGCACCCGCGGGTGCCCTGGTGGTATCAGCTCCGCGTTGAACTGCGCGACCCGTTCTTTGTCCGGATCAACCACCGCCACTAGGCCACCATGGCTTGAGTAGTCCTCATGATTGGCACCGAAGCCCAGTTCCGTGTCTTCTCCCGCGCGAACCCCCAGCAATGGGCACACGAAACTCGTCACACCGCGGTTGGACAACCCACAGACGGCGTACCTTCGACGGGACAAAGTAGCGCTCCACTCAATCGGTGATCAGTACACTCGCGACGCTGTTGGGCAACACTTCATAGCGGTGGCCGGTCTCAACTATGACAACAATCTGCCGGTGCACAGGATCGGTTGCTTGCCGTCGCCCGAAGGTTCGCACCGGGACCGTGACCTGACTCGCGCCGGACGGGATGACTGCGACCCGGCCGAGCCCTCCGTAGTCGTATCGTTCTCGGGCCGAGCCGCTGACGTCGTAGGCGATGGCGAGCGGGGTCGAGGCGTCTCCGCCGGCGCGGGTGAAGACCAGCTGCGCGTCGTCGCCACCGGAAACCGACGACGACTGCGCGGTGACGGTGACGTCGGCCCGCAGCCCGACACTCTCCGTCTGCACCGTGAGATCGTAGTCGACCGGCGGATTGTCACCAGTCTCGACGTCGACGCCGTGGGGGTTGACGACGGTGATGGTGCCGTGGATGTTGGCGAGTGTCGCCGTTCCGCCTGGGTCATGCGCAGGCGAACTCCGCGCCCGCAGGAGTAACGGTGGCTGGTCGGTGACGAAAACGAGGTCGTCAAATATCAATCCACCGAACGCCTGCTGGGTGCCCGCCTGGATATCGATGGGTTTGAGATCTTGGGCTGCGTTGCCCCAGTTCCAGACGGTGTTGCGGGTGAAGTGCATCTCGACGCCGTTGGCGTCGTTGTTGAAACTACCAATGGCGCTTGAGGCTGGTTCGACGTTGAGTAGGGAGTCCCGGACCTCGATCTGACCTGTGACGCCGTTCCGGGCACTGGTCATGAACACCGCACTCGGAAGCTGCCGCGACTCCCCCATGTGATGAGAAACCGTAGCCCGGTCAATCAGAACGGATACCGGCGCCGATGTCTGATCCAGCGCACTCAAGATCGCCGACACACCCCGCGTGATATTCCCCTCGAACACACAATCCGTCATCGTAATATTGGATATACGCTCATCCGCGAAATTCGGTTCAAAATCCACACCCGACTCCGGAAGCGTCCCTTGCGTCTGCGAGAACTGACACCCTTCAACAACCAGCCCATCAACCGAGATCACACTAAGCGCGTTGCGCCGGTTGTTATCACACACCAAATCACGCAACACCACATTCGAGCAATACGCCGACTGAT
>NZ_JAAOEN010000029.1 GCF_011320225.1 Phytoactinopolyspora limicola | reverse complement strand
GGTACGTCACCCAACGCCTCGAACCCACCCGCCAGACCACCTACGCCCACACCCGGGTCAGCAGCTAACGACGCCGTGATGGTTGCGTGCACGTACTCCGGGTCATACCCCTGAAACTCGCCGTCCCCCCAGACTGGGTCGCCCCTCCCGGCCAAGTCGGAATCGGCCAGATCGATTCCAGCTAGGGCAGCTTCCACCAGCCCTACCCACACCGCATCTGCTTCACCAGCCATACCTACCGGACCATCACGGTCCAGGGCTACCGGCGACAAAGAAGCAGTACGCGAATCCATACCCCGAACTTTAATCAAACACATGTTCGATTTCAAGCTCCCAGCGCAGGGTGATGGTGATCGTCGGAGGCGCGGTGGAAGTCCTTGCGCCGTCCCATCGTGCTGGTTCAAAGGGGGGCGGCGTTGGGTGTCGTCGCCGGCGTCGCGGCGAGCGGCCACGCCGCGGTTGGGTCATCACGGAGGTCACGGTGGCGGTCAGGTGCCGCGGTACTCGTGTTTGCGTCTGGATGTCGTGCGCAGCCAGCTTTGATGCTGGGACGGTGCCGCCGTGACGCGCTGGCCGTGACCGGTTCGTTAGCCGTCGAAGTGGCGGATCTATATCAGGTGCGTAACACCGCGACGTTCCTTGCGCCGTCGCGTTGGTCAAGTGGCCGGTCGGTGGGTATGTTCAGTACCTCTAGCAAACCCTCTGCTCCACTAAGGGAGTAATTAGTCGTGACATTCAAGAAACGAGGAGCCAGGGCGGGCGCACTTGTCGCCGCCGTCGCCCTGCTGGCGGCAGCGTGTGGCAGCGACGACGACGGCGACGACACCCCCGCCGACGCTCCGGATGACGCACCTGCGGAAGTCGAGGCCGGCGGCGAATTCAGCATCTACCTGTGTGAGCCGCAGTTCCTGGTGCCCGGAAACTCCACCGAAGTCTGTGGTAGCGCGGTCCTCGAGCAGCTGTTTAGCGGCCTGACGGCGGTCGACTACGACACGGGTGAGGCGTACGGTCTGATCGCCACCGACTGGGAGACCGACGACAACATCACCTGGACGTTCAACCTCCGTGATGACTTCACCTTCCACAACGGTGACCCGGTCACCGCGCAGTCGTTCGTCGACACGTGGAACTGGGCGGCCGACCCGGACAACGCTCAGCAGAACGCGAGCTTCTACGACAAGTTCGTCGGCTACGAAGACGTCATCAACGGTGACGCCGACACCATGGAAGGTGTCCGGGCGATCGACGACACCACGCTCGAGATCGAGATGACGGTGCCGTTCTCCCCGTTGCCGGTCATGCTGAGCTACACCGGGTTCTACCCGATACCGGACGAGGCGTTCGACGACATCCAGGCCTTCCAAGAGGCGCCGATCGGCAACGGCCGGTACGAGATGGACGGCGTGTGGGAGCATGACGTCGAGATCGCCATGACCCGGTACGAGGACTGGCCGGCGGACAACCCAGGTGTCGCCGACCGCATCGTCTGGCGGATCTACGACGACATCAACACCGCCTACCTCGACGTGCAGGCGGGCAACCTGGACATCTTGACCGGTATCCCGCCGGAGCGCGAAGCTACCGTCGAGACGGACTTCGGAGACAACCTGCTCCGGGCGGAGAGCTCGTCGTTCACCTACATGGGCTTCCCGCTGTACCAGGAGGAGTTCCAGGACCCGGACATCCGGCACGCGATGTCGATGGCCATCGACCGGCAGCCGATCATCGATGCGATCTTCAGCGGCGCACGGGTTCCTGCCACGGCCGTGATTCCGCCGGTGCTCCCGCAGCACCGCGCGGACGCGTGCAACTACTGCGAGTTCGACCCCGAGACCGCGGCGGACATGTATGAGGCCGCTGGCGGCCCGACGGAGCTGACCATCTACTTCAACTCCGGTGCTGGGCACGAAGACTGGACCGAGGCCGTCGCCAACCAGTGGCAGCAGAACCTCGGTGTCACCGACGTCACCTTCGAGAGCCTGGAGTTCGCCCAGTACCTCGACCTACACGACGACAACGAGATCAGCGGCCCGTTCCGGCTCGGCTGGGTGTTGTCGTACCCGAGCCCGCAGTACTCGATGGAGCCCATCTACACGACCGGGCAGAGCTCGAACTACACCGGGTACTCCAACGAGGAGTTCGACAGCCTGATCGCCGAAGGCAACGGCGCCGAAACCCCGGAAGAGGCGGACGCGCTGTACCAGCAGGCTGAGGACATCTTGCTGGAGGACCTGCCGGTCATCCCGATGTGGTACGAGACCAGGACCTCGGTGTTCACCGATCGGGTGAGCAACGTTGACGTCGACCCGCGGACCTTCACCCGGGTTGAGCAGGTCCAGGTCAACGAGTGATTCAGCGACCGCTGACAGTGAGGGCCGCCCCGTTGGGGGCGGCCCTTGCTGAGACTGCAGGCTGGATGCGATGAAAGGCTACGTCTTACGACGGCTGCTCCAGTTCATCCCCGTGGTGATTGGAGCGACGTTCATCATCTTCGCGCTGGTCTTCGCGATTCCGGGTGACCCCATCCGGGCTCTCGCCGGCGACCGCCCGATGAGTGACGCCGTAAGGGAGACCCTGCGGAACCAGTACAACCTGGACGACCCGTTGCTGATCCAGTACGGCAAGTACATGCTGGCGCTGGTCCAGGGTGACTTCGGGACGACCTTCACCGGCCGGCCGGTGAGCGACATCATCGCCCAGCGTGCACCGGTGTCGGTTCGGCTGGTCTTGACGGCGTTCGTGATCCAGGCCGTGATCGGTGGTATCGCCGGAATTCTCTCCGCGCTGCGCCGGCAGGGGTTCGTCGATTCGCTGGTCCAGGTCTCCACGACCGTTCTGGTCGCGATCCCGACGCTGGTGTTGGCGATGATCGGACAGGTGGTGTTCGGCCTACACCTGGGTTGGTTCCCGATCGCTGGTGCCGGCGAAGGCTGGTACAGCTATATCTTGCCGGGTGCGATGCTGGCATCGACGTCGATGGCGCTGATCGCGCGTCTGTTGCGCACGTCGCTGTTGGAGAACTTGCGCGCGGATTACGTGCGGACGGCCACGGCCAAAGGTTTGAGCCGACGCCGGGTGGTGGTCCGGCACGCATTACGCAACTCCCTCATACCGGTGGTCACGTTCCTCGGCGCCGACCTCGGTTCCATGTTGGGAGGCACGGTCATCATCGAGGGCATCTTCAACTTGCCGGGGCTCGGCGGTGAGGTGTTCCGCGCGATCGGTGCCCAGGAGGGCACGGTCATCGTCGGTATCGTCACCTTGTTCGTGCTCGTCTTCGTGAGCTTGAGTTTGATCGTCGATATCCTCTACGCCTACCTCGACCCGCGGATTCGTTATGACTGATGCACAAGTAAACCGGGATCAGGCGGTCGCGCAGGAAACGGCCGCGGCTGGTGGGTCGGTGGACTCGACGAGCCTGTGGGGTGACGCCTGGCGGGAGTTGCGTCGTAACCCGTTCTTCGTCATCTCGGCGTTGCTCGTCGTGCTGTTCATCGTGATGGCCATCGCGCCGCAGCTGTTCACCGGCACGGATCCGCGCTCCTGCGACCTCTCCCGATCGCTGGAGCGGCCCAGCGGGCAGCACTGGTTCGGCTTCGACCTGCAGGGATGTGACTACTACGCCAGGGTCATCTACGGTGCGCGAGCATCGATCGTCATCGGGCTGGCGGTCACTTTCCTCACCGCGGCGATCGCTCTTGTGCTGGGGTTGATGGCCGGGTATTACGGGAGGCTGCGAGACGCATTGATCTCTCGGTTCGCCGACTTCGTCTTCGCGCTGCCGTTCTTGCTCGGGGCCATCGTCTTCCTGTCGGTCATCGAACGACGTGCGATTCCCCAGGTGGCCGGGGTGCTGATCGTGTTCAGCTGGCCGGTGATGACGAGGATCATGCGCTCCTCGGTGATTTCGGCTAAGAACGCCGACTACGTGGCAGCGGCCAGGGTGCTGGGGGCCAGCGACGTGCGGATCATGCGTAAACACATCCTGCCGAACGCGCTGGCGCCACTCATGGTGTATGCCACCGTGTTCGTCGGTCTGGTGATCGCCGCCGAAGCGTCGCTGACGTTCCTGGGCGTGGGGCTGCAACTGCCGTCCATCTCGTGGGGCCTGCAACTGTCGGGTGCGCGAGGCCGGATCCTCACCGACCCGCACCTGCTGTTCTTCCCTGGAATGTTCGTCGCGCTGACGGTGTTCGCGTTCGTCCTCATGGGCGATGCCCTCCGGGACGCACTCGACCCCAAGCTACGGTAAGGACCGACCCTGATGACCGCACCCTCGCAGGAACCCCACGTGGTGTTAGCGCCGGGCGACCGGCTGCTCGAGGTCCGCGACCTCACGGTGGAGTTCCGGACCACCCATGGCGTCGTCAACGCCGTCAACGGGGTCAGCTTCTCCCTCGACCGCGGCGAGACGCTGGCGATCCTGGGTGAGTCGGGCTCCGGCAAGAGCGTCAGCGCGCAGGCGTTGATGGGCCTGATCGACACCCCGCCAGGTTTCATCACCGACGGCCAGATCCTCTTCCACGGTGAGGACCTGCTGGCCAACAGGCACCTACAGCGCCAGATCCGCGGCCGCGCCATCACGATGATCTTTCAGGACGCACTCTCGGCCCTGAACCCCGTGTACACGGTGGGCTGGCAGATCGGCGAGCAACTGCGAGTCCATCGGAAGATGTCGCGTAAGGCTACCCGGGCCAGGGTCATCGAGCTGATGGAACTGGTGAAGATCCCGAACGCGGCCGCGCGGGTGGACGACTTCCCACACCAGTTCTCCGGCGGGATGCGGCAGCGGGCCATGATCGCGATGGCGCTGGCCCTCGACCCGGAGATCCTCATCGCCGACGAGCCCACCACCGCACTCGACGTGACGGTGCAGGCTCAGGTGATGGAACTGCTCGACGACCTGCGGCGCGAGTTGGGGATGGCGCTGATCCTGATCACCCATGACCTCGGCGTCGTGACCGAGGTGGCGCATCGGGTGGCGGTGATGTACGCGGGTCGTATCGTCGAACAGGGCGACGTGAACAGCGTGTTCAAGAACCCGGCGCATCCTTACACCGAGGGATTGATGAAGTCGATCCCGCGGGTCACCGACAAAGGCCATCGGCTGGTGCCGATCACGGGTGCACCACCGAGTCTGTCGCGGATCCCGTCCGGCTGCCCGTTCCATCCGCGTTGTCCGTACAAGCGACCCGACACCTGTGTGGAGGAACGGCCACTGTTGCGGTCCGTCCTGCCTGGCAGGCTCACCGCCTGTCACTTCGCCGAGGAGGTGCTGTCGTGACGGGTGAGCCCCTGCTGAAGGTCGACGGCCTGATCAAGCACTTTCCGATCGGCCGTAAGGTGATCGGCCCCGGTGGTCTCGCCACCGTCAAGGCGGTGGACGGGGTCTCGTTCGAGCTGGCCCGGGGGGAGACCCTCGGCATCGTCGGTGAGTCAGGCTGTGGGAAGTCGACCGTGGCCAAAACCCTGGTCCGGCTCGAAGAACCTACCTCCGGCACCGCCACCTTCGAGGGCGAAGACATCTTCGCGATGTCGGCCCGGCGGCTGCGAAAGTTGCGCCGCGAGGTCCAGATCATCTTCCAGGACCCCTACGGTTCGCTGAACCCACGGATGACCGTCGGTGACATCATCACCGAAGCCTGGGAGATCCACAAAGACACCGTCCCGCGGCGGCAGCGGAAGACGCAGGCGCAAGAGCTCCTGGAACGGGTCGGGCTCGACCCGGGGATGATCAACCGATATCCGCACCAGTTCTCCGGCGGCCAGCGCCAGCGGATCGGTATCGCGCGGGCGCTGACGCTCCGGCCGAAGATCATCATCTGCGACGAGCCGGTGTCCGCGCTCGACGTCTCCGTCCAGGCGCAGGTGGTCAACCTCTTGGAGGAGATCCAGGACGACTTCGGGTTGTCCTACATCTTCATCGCGCACGACCTGTCCGTGGTGCGGCATATCTCCGACCGGGTCGGCGTCATGTACCTCGGCCGCATCGTCGAGCTGGGTAACGAGCAGCAGATCTACGAAGAGGCGACACACCCCTACACCCAGGCGCTGCTGTCCGCGGTCCCGATTCCCGACCCCGACGAGTCGGCGGTGGCCAAGGCGAACCGGATCGTGCTGGAGGGCGACGTGCCCAGTCCGATCGATCCGCCGTCCGGCTGTCATTTCCGCACCCGGTGCTGGAAGGCGGATAGCCGATGCGCCGAGGAGGATCCGGAGCTGATCGACCGGTTCGCCCACGGGCACCCCTCGGCCTGCCACTACGCGGCGATGCGTGATCCCGTGGCCTGACAACTAACAAACTCCGCGGGCGGCCAGGAGCTCCATGAGACGTGGCACCGGCAGGGCAGGGGAGCGGTGGCCGTCGCGTCCGGTCATCTCCTCCGCCGCCACCAGGACGTTGATCACCGCCTCCTCCACCGCCCAGGCCGTCGCCTGATAGAAGGCGTCCATCTCGCCCCACGGTACGAACTCCATCGACTGGAGTGGGGCCGGGCCGTCGCTTCGAGGGAAACTGCTGTTCAGCGCCCCGGCGTTCGCCGTGGAGAAGGCGAGGAACAGATCGCCGGAGAAATGGGACCCGGTGGTGCCCGTGCGGGCTAGGCCCATCGGTACCCGCCGCGCCAGGGCTTTGCACTGACCCGGGAGCAGTGGTGCGTCGGTGGCGACGATGGCGATCACCGAGCCGGAGCCGGGAGGAGCGATCCCGTCGTTGTCCTCGATCGGGTTGTCGTCGGCGAGATCCGTTCCCACCGGCACCCCGGCGACGGTGAGCTCGGCCCGGGCGCCGAAGTTGGCCTGAACGAACGCGGCCACCGTGTACGTGTGGTCGCCGTAGCGGACCAGCCGGGACGACGTGCCGTTGCCGCCTTTGAAGGAATAACAGTTCATCCCCGTCCCGCCGCCGACGGCGCCTTCGGCGACGGGTCCGTCGGTGGCGGCGTCGATGGCCCGCACCGCGTGCTCCGGGCGGATATGTGAGCCGAAGATGTCGTTGAGGTAGCCGTCCCACGTCTCGGCCACGACCGGCAGCAACCACTCCGACGGCGGCTCGGGCAGGTTGCTGGACACCCAGTCGATGACGCCACGGTGGCACGGCCCCACGGCGTGGGTGTTGGTGACGAGAACTGGCAAGCTCAGCGCGCCAGTCTCCTCGAGCCAGGCCGTGCCCGTCATCTCACCGTTGCCGTTGAGTGAGAACCAGCCGGCCGCGCACGAGGCACCCACGCCCCCGCGGCCCCGGGGGAGGACGGCCGTCACGCCGGTGCGCACCGGCCCGTGTCCGACCCGGAGCGGGCCGGAACCGTCGACGAGCGTCACCGTGCCGACCTCGACCCCGCCGACATCGGTGAGGGCGTTGTGGGCGCCGGGCCGTCCGGGGAACGGGATGCCGAGTTCACGGGCCCGGGGGCGGGTGCTGCTGGTAGTACCGCTGGCGGGTGGGGTCACACTGGCTCCCGGGGAGGTTCGGGGACATCGGTGGTGCTGGTTGCGTCCGTGGCTGACGGTACCGCTACGACGTCGTCTTCGTCGGCGGCGCCGCGCAGGACCCACTGCCGGCGTCGCCGGATCACCAGCAGGTAATAGAGCGCGGAGACGGTAAGGACGCCGAGCGAGACGAACAGACTGGGCCGGCCGATCTCGGGGTCGCGTGCGCTCTCGTAGATGACATAGAGCAGGGCGCCGATGCCGATCAGTGGCGGCAGCGGGAACCACGGCATCTTGTAGGCGCCATGTGCGGTGCTCCCGTTGCGCCGGCCGACCAGAGCTGCCAGGCACAGGGAGCCGTAGATGACCACGAGGCCGGTTCCGGTGGCTACGAGGAGGAGGGTCTCGTCCATGAAACACACGGCGGCGGCGACCACGCCCACGACGAGGGTGGCGACCCAGGGGGAGCGGTACTTCGGGTGGATCCGGGCGAGTGCGTCGCTGACCGGACGTGGCCAGGCGTGATCCCGCCCGGTGCTGTACAGAAGGCGGGCGGCGAACAGCATGATGGCGAGCACGGCGTTGATGATCGCCAGGGCCACCGCCAGGCTCATGATGGTGTTGAGGGTCTCGCCGCCGCGTTCCAGCAGGAAGTACTCCATCATGTTGCCGGCACCAAGCAGGTCCTCCAGGCTCGGCGCACCGAGCATGACGGCCGTGACCGGGATCAGCTCGAACGTCACCGTGATCCCTAGAGCCCACAGGATCGCGCGGGCGATCCCGCGAGAGGCGTCTCGGGTTTCCTCACCCATGTATACGGCGGACCCGTAGCCGTTGTACGCGAAGATCGCCACGGCGGTTGCCCCGGTGATGAGCCCGGCTGAGGCCGGCACCAGCATGCCGCCGGCGTCGAGCACCACGGGGTTGGTGAGCAACTCGGTGATCGGACGTTCGATCCGGACGATGCCCAGTGCGGCGAGGACCACCAGGGCGATCATCTCGATCACCAGGAACGCGCCGGTGACGGCCGCGTTGAACCGGATACCCAACATTCCGATACCAGCACACGCGAGCGCGGTGATGGCGCCGACGATGGCGACGTTGAGCCCGTCGAAGAGCACCCCGAGGTATACCCCCACGCCGAGGGCGATCACCGCGATGATGAAGACCTGGATGACCAGCAGCAGACCCAGGATCATGAACCCGGGCAGGCGGCCGAGGGTCCGGCCGACGATCGCGTACTCGCCACCGGTCAACGGGTACGCCGACGACAGTTCGGCGTAGACGAAGGCCATGAAGATGCCGACGACGCCGGCCCCGACGAAGCTGTAGAAGGCGCCGGTGCCGGCCTGCCCGATGACACCGGGCGCGATGATGAACACCGACGACGCCGGTGTGATGGCCGAGAGGGTGATCAGGATGGTGCCGATGGTGGGCAGCCGTCGGCGTAGATGCGGCGGCTGCCCGTCACCGGCGGTGGATGAGTGATCGGGCATGGATAGCTCCTCCAGACTGGCCGGCGGCACCGGCCAATGACGGTGAGGAGACTCTGTCACCGGGGGCGCGCGGCTCGCGATAGACATCATGTCCGCAGCGGGCGACGATCTCGGACATCATGTCAACCCGTCGTGGCGCTAGGGTGGATCTGATCGACCAGCTTCGTCGTCCCGACGAGATCCCAGTCATCCGCAGAGAACCGGAGATGAGGCCCGCCGTGTGCGGATATCGAAAGGCCGCGGGCAGTGTCGGGTGAGGTCGGCAGCCCGCGGACGGTACTCACCGTCGCCGAGGTGCTCCGCCTGCCGGCAGTACTCGTCGGCCGGCCCGAGGTCCTCGCCGCCCGGGCGCACGTGGACAACCCGGTCCGTTGGGTGCACGTCAGCGAGCTGCCGGACATCGCCGGTCTGCTGCAGGGTGGTGAGCTGATCCTCACCACGGGTGTCTTCCTACCGGTCGACGACGTGGAGTTGCGCCGGTACGCGGCGGAGCTGGCCGGCGCCGGCGCGTCGGGTCTGATCGTCGAACTCGGACGCCGGTTCACCACCCTCCCGCCCGCACTGGTCCGCGCCTGCGAACGCACCGGACTACCCCTGGTGGCGCTCCACCGGGAAGTGCAGTTCGTCAAGATCACCGAGTCGGTCCACTCGATGATCGTCGAGCACCAGTTCGCCGCACTGCGAGCATCGGAGCAGGCGCACGAGGTGTTCACCGCCTTGTGTGTGGAGGGCGGCTCACCCGACCAGATCATTAGCGAGGTCGCCCGCATGGCCGGGTGCCCGGTGGTGTTCGAGAACCTCATGCACCAGGTGATCGGATACGACACCGGGGGAATGCCGGTGGAGGACCTGCTGCGCAACTGGGAGGCTCGCTCACGAGTGGTACGTGCCGACGCGCGCACCGGCGTGTGCGGGCCGGAGGGATGGGTGGTGACATCGGTAGAGGCACGTGGGGAGGCATGGGGGCGGCTGGTGTTGCTGCCGGCCGACGACCCGTCACCTACCCAGGTGCTGGTTCTGGAGCGGGGCGCCACCGCGTTGACGCTGAACCGCCTGCTGGAACGGAACCGTGAGACGTTGGAGCGCCACGCGCATCGTTCCATCCTGTCCGACATCGTCGATGCGCGGTATTCGTCGGCGCAGGAGGTCGAGGTCCGCAGCAAGGCGCTCGGGGTGCCGATCGGGCGCCGGGCCCTGGTGGCCGTCGTCGTCGACGCCGGCCACGACACCAACGCGACCAGCGCGGGGCGGGAGGCCGGGGACCCGGCCGAACTCGTCGCCGCCGCTGCCCGGGCAGCCGACGTCCGGGCGCTCGTCGGGGTGCTGCCGGGACCACGGCTCGGGGCGCTGGTGCCGCTGGCTGCCGGCACCAGCCGTCGGTCGGTGATCGAGCGGCTGGCCCGGGAGATCCACAAACGGTTCGGCCGGGATCGGCTGCCGGCGGTGGTAGCGGTGGGATCGACGGTCCGCGAACTCGACGAGGTACGACGTTCGTTCGCGGAGGCCGGGCAGGTCGCCGACGTCGCTCGGCGATCCGGAGTCGGGAAGTTGTACTACGAGTTGCCCGACATCCAACTGCGGGGACTGCTCTACATCCTCAGCGAGGATCCAAGGCTGCAAGCGTTCGTCGAACGGTCGCTCGGGCCGTTGCTCGAACACGACAGCCAGCACGGGACGGAGCTGCTGGAGACCCTGCGCGTCTACGTCGGGCACGGTGGCAATAAATCCGAGGCGGCCTTAGCGTTACATTTGTCCCGGCAAGGGATGTATCAGCGGCTCGAGGCCATCGGCCGGATTCTCGGCGTGTGCCTCGACTCCGCGGAGGTGCGCACATCGCTGCATGCGGCGGTCATGGCGCTCGACTCGTCGCTGCATACCTTCCCAGCCCCGGAAGGGGCGGATACGCCCAGAACTGAACTGTTCAGGAACAGGCGCTGAGTTGCGTCGACCGTGCGTGTACCGTGGGTCCGACGGTTGACGCGGTAGAAAGGGCGGCCCGCGTGGAAGTGCAGGAGACGGAGGTGCAGACAGATCGGGTCTTCACCATCCCGAATCTGCTGTCCCTGCTCAGGTTGCTCGGCGTGCCTTTGTTCCTGTGGCTCATCCTCGTTCAGGAGGCCGACCTCTGGGCGTTGGCGGTGCTGGCCCTGTCCGGCATCACCGACTACCTCGATGGAAAGTTGGCGCGCCGCTGGAACCAGATCAGCCGGGTCGGGGAGCTTCTCGACCCACTGGCCGATCGGCTCTATATCTTTAGCACCATCGTCGCATTCGTGCTTCGGGACATCATTCCGCTCTGGTTTGCGATCTTGCTCGTCTCCCGCGACGTTCTTCTCTTGTGCCTCGTTCCGATCTTGCGTCGGCGTGGTTTGATCAGTTTGCCGGTGCATTTTCTCGGCAAAGCCGCCACATTCTGCCTGCTTTACGCCTTTCCGCTCTTGCTGCTCGGCATAGGTGACGGTACTCTGCATACCTTGGCACAGGTGTTCGGGTGGGCCTTCGCTGTTTGGGGGGTCGCCCTGTATTGGTGGGCCGGCGTCCTCTATGTGGAGCAGGCTCGCCGGTTGCTCCGGACTGGTGTGGCGGCAGAGCCGGAAGACGAGCATGATCAATGAGTCTGGGTAGGCGTGCAGCGGATATGACGGTGGCGGGCAGGAACAGACCGGAAACGCGGCCCCGCGACGCCTCCATGTCACTGCTGAACAACCTGTTCTCCCAGTCACTCGAACCCGGATATGCCCAGGCCGCGGCCCGTCGCCGCAGTACCGGCGAGCAGGATGGCGGGGACCGCACGGTGCGGTCCCGGGTTTCGGTTGCGTTGGTGATCGGCATGCTCGCCCTCGGGCTGTTGCTGGCGATGGCCATCGTGCAGGCCCAGGGCAGCGTCGGTGTGGTATCGGCGGAACGGGAAGGCCTCATCGAGCGGATCCGTGGCGAGGAGGCCAAAACCGAACGGCTGCAAGACTCGCTGGCGTCACTACGTTCGGAGATCTCGGAGCTGGAAGACACCCAGCTGAGGCAGACCTCCACCGGCCAGTCGCTGCGCGAGCGGCTTCAGCTGCTGCAGGGGGCGGCCGGCACATCTGCCGTGGCCGGACCAGGTATCGCGGTGGTGCTCGACGACGCCGAAGACATCGAGGCAGCCGAGCGGCCCGACCTGGCGCGGGTCCTCGACGTCGACTTGCAGATGGTGGCCAATGGACTCTGGGCGGCCGGCGCTGAGGCGATCAGCATCAATGGCGAGCGGCTGACGACGATGAGCGCCATCCGGATGGCCAACAACATCATCCATATCAACCAGCAACCCCTTAAACCGCCGTATGCCGTTTGGGCCATTGGTGACTCCCGCACCTTGCCGAGCCGGTTCAGCGAAGGGCCAGGAGGTGACACCTTGCGGGTGGCACAGCAACAAGGCGTGCGCTCGGCGGTGCGGGTCGAGGAGTGGCTGGAGTTACCGGCCGCCCGTTCACAGCTCATCTACGCACGTCATGCGGAGGAGGCCTCGTGATCCCCGCTCTCGGCCTGTTGGTCGGCGTCATCGCCGGACTGTTCCTCGACGTCTCGGTGCCGCTGGAACTTCAGCCCTATATGCCGATCGCCATCGTCGCCGCGCTCGATGCCGTGTTCGGTGGGATCCGGGCGGTGATGGAGGGCATCTTCGACAACAAGGTGTTCGTCGTCTCGTTCGTGGCCAACGTGCTCATCGCGGCGCTGATCGTCTTCCTTGGTGATCAATTAGGCGTGGGGGCACAGCTGTCCACGGCGGTCATCGTCGTGTTGGGTATCCGCATCTTCACCAATGTCGCGAGCATCAGACGGCTGGTGTTCAGGGCGTGAGTGGCCATGACCGATCAGGATAAGAACCAGCAGCCACCGGACGACGCTGCCGATCAGGTCCCGGACGGCGCGGCCGAGAAGACCCCCGACACTTCGCCGGAGCCCGGCCCTGCCGCGAAGAAGCCGGCGCCACCGCGGTTCACCCCGGTGGCGCCGTCCGGAGCCAAACGGTTCTGGCGGGCCCTCACCAAGCGGCCGCACGCCGGGCATGTTGGTGTCGGGCTGCTCGTCGGGATTCTAGGTTTCGCCGCGGTGGTTCAGGTGCGCGGCGATGAGGAAGACGTGCTCGCCCACGCCCGCCGGGATGAGTTGATGCAGATCTACGACGGTCTGCGCCGTCAGGGTGACCGGCTGGAGGAAGAGATCACCGAACTCCGGCGCGGCCGCGACGAACTCATCTCCAGCGCTGACGCGGAGAGCGTGGCGATGACCCAAGCAGAGGAGCGGCTGCGGCAGACTCAGATCATGGCAGGCACCGCCCCGGCCACCGGGCCCGGTATCCAGATGACGGTCAGCGATCCGGACACGAACGTCAGGTCTGTCGAACTGTTCGGTGCGGTGCAGGAACTTCGCTCAGCGGGCGCCGAGGCCATCCAGATCGAAGGGGTCGGTAGCGACACCTCGGTCCGGGTGGTCGCCGACACCCACTTCTTGGACGCCGACGGTGGGGTGCGGGTGTCTGGGCGCACTCTGGAGCCCACGTACGTCGTCACCGCCATCGGCAACCCCGTCAACCTCGAAGAGGCGATGTACTTTCCGCAAGGTGTGGTGAGCAAACTGGAGCAGAAGGACGCCGAGGTCACCATCACTCAGTTCAGCGAGCTTACCGTCGATACCCTGCACGAGGTCCAGGAACCCCAGCATGCCCGGCCGGCGCCGGAGGAAGATTGACCGGAGGGCGCCCGCGACGACGAGTCCTGGGCGTGTGATGATGTGGCGTGCACGCTGGAAGGCGTCCCGCCGTTGAAGGAGGCAGAATCCACCCATGTACCCCGAGGACCTGAAATACACCTCCGAGCATGAGTGGGTGCGCAAGCCGGGCGAGGCCGATGGCAGCGTCCGGGTGGGCATCACCCACTTCGCTCAGGAACAGTTGGGCGACATCGTCTACGTCCAGCTTCCGGCCGTTGGCGACGCCGTCACCGGCGGAAAGACATGCGGCGAACTCGAATCGACGAAGAGTGTCAGTGAACTCTTCGCACCGATGTCAGGCCGGGTCGTGGCCCGCAACGACGAACTCGACTCCGCGCCGGAGCGGATCAACACCGACCCCTACGGTGCGGGCTGGATGTTCGAGTTGGTGCCCGACGACCCCTCGGTGTTCGATGGGCTGATGAGCGCTGAGGACTACCGCGCGCAGGTCGAGGGTTAACCGTGGCCGGTCGGGGTCTAGGCGACAAGCCGCGAAGTTGACCCTGTGCCTGGTCCAGCCATAAGTTTCCACTATCTTTCGCAACCCTAGAGGCGAAGATCGTGAGTCTGGCATAGACTCACGACGCGCCGAAGATGTCGAGCCGCGGACGCAGCGGCGGGAGGCCGAGCCGATGCCGTTCTGTACTCAGTGCGGGCACGAGAATCCGAGTGATGCCCGGTTCTGCTCGCAGTGTGGATCGAGGATCGTGACGTCGGTGTCGCAGCCAGAGGCTGGCGACGCCACGAGCACGATGATGATCCCGCGCGAGGACGCGGACCGAGACGAGGGACGCGACCTCGGTGCCAGCGATCAGGCCGCGGTCGACGCACTGCCCGAGGGCAGCGCGTTGCTCGTGGTGTTGCGGGGTCCCAACGCCGGTAGCCGGTTTTTGCTGGACTCCGACGCGGTGAGCGTGGGCCGACACCCTGACTCCGACATCTTCCTCGATGACGTCACCGTGTCCCGGCGGCATGCGGAGTTCCGCCGCGTCGAAGGCGGTTTCGTGGTGTCGGACGTCGGCAGCCTCAACGGCACCTACGTCAACCGTGACCGCGTGGACGAGGTCTCGCTCACGAACGGCGACGAAGTCCAGGTCGGTAAATACCGCCTGGTCTACTACTCCAGTCAGCACGGTTTCGGAGGCGGACCGAGGTGAGCTCGGCGCTGCCAGCTCGCCAGACCATGAGTATCGGGGAGGTTCTGGCCCAGCTGCGGCCCGATTTTCCCGATATCAGCATTTCCAAGATCCGTTTCTTGGAGACCGAAGGTCTGGTCGAGCCGCAGCGCTCCGCATCCGGTTACCGCCGTTTCACCGGCGACGACGTCGCCCGGTTGCGGTACGTCCTCACCGTTCAACGAGACCACTACCTTCCGCTACGAGTGATCAAAGATCAGCTCGAGCAGCTCGACCGCGGTATAGAGCTGGTCTCGGACGGAGAACACACCGTCACGCCCTATACGGCGGCCAATACGAAGCCCACTCAGGATGAGGTCGCGTTGACCCGCTCCTCGCTCCTGGAGGCGGCCGGTATCAACGACACCCTGCTGACCGAGCTGGAGTCGTTCTCGCTGGTGCAGCCGGGCCGCTCCGGCGTCTACGACGCCCACGCGCTCTTCGTCGCCCGTACGGCCGGTGAACTAGCGCAGTACGGGCTGCGGCCCCGGCATCTGCGTTCGGTCCGCAGTGCCGCCGAGCGTGAGGTCGACCTCGTCGAGCAGGTCCTGGCGCCCATGTTGCGGCAGCGCAGTGCCGACGCCGCGGGCCGGGCGGAAGAGACGGCAGCCGAGATCGCCCGGCTGACCACCCGGCTGCATGCGGCGTTCGTCGATGCGGGTGTCAGGCGCTTGCGGCCCAGGTGATCCATACCGGCCCGACGGGCGAGTCCGCCTCCGCCGGCCGATTGTGCTTGTGGGCCCTGGGAGCATCGGCCATGCCAAGGTAGTCTGGTTCTGTGCGCGAACTCGACGTCGTCGGCGTCCGGGTGGAGATGCCGTCCAACCAGCCGATCGTGCTGCTGCGCGAGGTCGGTGGTAACCGCTACCTGCCGATCTGGATCGGTGCGGTAGAGGCCACCGCCATCGCCTTTGCTCAGCAGGGTGTGGTGCCGCCCCGACCGCTGACCCATGATCTTTTCAAGGACGTGCTCGAGGCGATGGGAGCATCGCTCGAGCAGGTCCGTATTACCGAGGTCCGTGATGGCACCTACTTCGCGGAGCTGGTTTTTACTGGTGGCGTGGAGGTCAGTTCGCGCCCGTCGGACTCCATCGCGCTGGCGTTGCGGACCGGTTCGCCGATTTACGCGGCCGACGTGTTGCTGGACGAAGCCGGCGTTCTGATGGCTGACGGCGAGGGGCAGGCCGAAGAGGTCGCCGAGGACGAGGTCGCGAAGTTCCGCGAGTTCCTCGACCAGGTGTCGCCCGAAGATTTCCACGGCCAACCGCCGGAGCGTTGAGCACCATGTCTGCCCAGGATCAGCCGGTGCGTCGAGCTCAAGCTGAACTCGAGCTTGAGGCTTGCCCGCGTGTTGCATTGACCCGGAATCGCCTGGGGCCTAGCGTCACTCCTGTCACATCCATAACGAAGGGGACGGCGTGAGCGCAGACAAGACTTCCGGTATCGGTTCGCCGGGGCGTTACGATTCCGCCGCCGGCGCCGTCCACGGTCAGGGACAGCTCTTCGACACCGCCGTCTCCCCGGTGCCCGACGACGTCGGATATCGCGGCCCTACGGCGTGTAACGCCGCCGGTATCACCTACCGGCAGCTCGACTACTGGGCACGCACGGGTTTGGTGGAGCCCACGGTGCGTTCGGCGAAGGGTTCAGGGAGTCAGCGGCTGTACTCGTTCCGCGATGTCCTCGTGCTCAAGATCGTCAAACGGCTCCTCGACACCGGAGTGTCCCTTCAACAGATCCGCCAGGCGGTGAACCATCTCCGCGAACGCGGCGTGGAAGACCTCGCCGGTATCACCCTCATGAGCGACGGCGCCAGCGTCTACGAATGCACCTCTGCCGACGAGGTAGTCGACCTCGTGCAGGGCGGCCAAGGTGTGTTCGGCATCGCGGTTGGCCGGGTGTGGCGGGAGGTTGAGGCCACCCTCGTGGAGCTGCCAGCCGAGCGGCCGGGCGAGGACGGCCAGGAACACCCGGGTGATCAGCTCGCCGCCCGGCGCCGGGCCCGAGAGGCCAAACCGGCCTGAGGGCCTTCGCCCTGGCACCTGGGCTGGGCTCCTGGGGGTCAGGACGCTTCGCTGAACCGCTCTGAGTCGCGGGTGAGCCCCGAGGCGATCACGGTGTCTCCCGGGCGGATGATGGTGTCCGCCGTGGCGTAGGTGAATCCTTCACCAGGCCGTTTGATCGCGACGATCGTCACGCCGTACTCCTGGCGAACCTTGGAGTCACTGAGCCGCTTACCCACGATGTGTGCCGGGGGAGTGGTCTTCACCATGGCGAAGCCGTCCTCGAACTCGATGTAGTCCATCATCCGGCCGCGCACCAGGTGTGCTACCCGGATACCCATGTCGTGTTCGGGTCGGGTGACGTGATGGACACCGATCTGGGTCAGGATACGCGCGTGGGAGTTGCTGATCGCCTTCGCCCAGATGTTGGGGATGCCGATCTCCACCAGCGACGACGCCGTCAGAATGCTCGACTCGATGTCCGAGCCGATGCCGACCACGGCACGGGTGAACTCGTGCACCGACAGTTGCCGCAGCACCTCCACCTTGGTGGTGTCGGCGACGACGGCGTGGGTGAGCCGACCGGAGACGTTCTGGACCTTGTCGGCGTCGGCGTCGATGCCGAGAACCTCGGTCTCCTCCTTCATCAGCTCCAACGCCAGTGATTTGCCGAACCGGCCGAGGCCGCAGACGACCACGACGTTGCTGTCGCGCTGCTTCTTAGCCAATGATCGGCCTCCCTTCGGGATATTCGTACAGGCGTGTGCGCTGCCGCAAGGCTAGGGCAGTGCCGAGGGTGATGGGGCCGAGTCGGCCGACGAACATCAACACGACAAGAAGTCCTTGAATACCGGCAGGGAGGTCGGCGGTGATTCCGGTCGACAATCCCACTGTACAGGCAGCAGATATGACCTCGAACAACACGCGGTCGAGACTGAACAGGTCGGTGACGAAGAGGGTGAACACCGTCGGGATGACCACCAGGGCCACTGTGAGAAGGGCGATGGTCAGTGCTTGGCGCTGAACCCGGGAGCTGATCTGGCGGTCGAAGATGTTGACATGTGGTTCACCGCGAAGCTCGGAGTAGATCACGAAGAACAGCAGCGCGAACGTGGTGACCTTGATCCCGCCGCCGGTGCCAGCGCTGCCGGCGCCGATGAACATCAACACGTCCGTGCCCAGCCAGGTTGCCTCGTTCATCTGCTCCATGTCCAGGCTGTTGAAGCCGGTAGACCGTGGCATAGCGCCGTGGAAGAACCCGTTCAGGAACTTGCCGGCCAGACTCAGCGGACCGAGAGTCTCGTCGTTGCGCCACTCACTGGCCATGATGAACGCGGACCCGAGGATGAGTAGCAGCACGGTCATCGAGACCGTCAGCTTCGTATGGAGGCTCCAGCCACGTGGTTTCAGGAACTGGCGGCGTAGTTCGAGCAGGACGGGAAAGCCGATGCCGCCGCCGATGGCAGCGATGGCGATCGGCAGGAGCACGAATGGGTCGGTGACGAATCCTTCGAGGCTGTCGTTGTAGAGCGAGAAGCCGGCGTTGTTGAACGCGGAGACGGCGTGGAAGGTACCCAGATAGAGGGCACGCCCGAAGGGCTCGTCGTGGCTGATCATGAGCCGCGTGGTCAAGATGATCATCACGGTGGCCTCGAACGTGATGCTGAGCTTGGCGACCCCGGTCACCACCCGCCGGACATCGCCGAGTCCGAGGCTCTTGGTCTCGGCGGCCGTCGTCAACCGGGAACGCAGGTTCATCCTCCGAGAGACCAACACGACGAGGAGCGAGCTCATCGTCATGATGCCGAAGCCACCGACCTGGAACAGGCCCATGATGACGACTTCGCCGAACGTCGACCAATAGTCCGGCGTACTCACGACGATCAGCCCGACGATGCAGACCGCCGACGTCGCCGTGAACAGCGCTTCGATGAAGCTCGCCGACCCAGGGCCCTCGGTCGCGATGGGCAGCATCAGGATCGCCGTGCCGACGGTGACCATGAAGGCGAAACCCGCGACGACGAACTGTGTGGGATGCGTAAATCGCGGCCGGTGCCTCATCAACCATGCCAGCCAGCCGGCGTCGCGTGCCCCCTTGTCCCCGTGCACTCGCGCGACATTACACCGCGTTCACGCAACCGCAACCGATCAGGGCGCCGTGTCGTCAGCGGTTGAGGTAAGGGTCAGCCGATGATCGGCCTCGCCTCCGGAAGTTGGTAGAGAGGCTCCTGCTGCCGGAGGGCAAGGGCACTGGCGAACGTGATGGGTCCGAGGCGGCCGATGAACATGAGCATGACGATCAGCGCTTGGGCGCCGGACGGCAGGTCGGCGGTGATCCCGGTGGACAATCCCACCGTCGAGAACGCTGAGACGACCTCGAACAGTACCTGGTCGGTGGGGACGTCGGTGGTCTCCACGATGATGATCGTCGGAATGACGACGGCCGCCACGCTGAGCAGCGCGACGGTCAACGCCTGGCGTTGAGCCCGGGAGTCCACTTGGCGGTCGAAGACGTTGACCGCCCGCCGGCCGCGGACCTCCGCGAGGAGGACGAAGAACAGCAGGAAGAACGTCGTGACCTTGATGCCGCCCGCGGTACCGGCACTGCCGCCGCCGATGAACATCAGCACGTCGGTCCCGAGCCACGTGCCCTCGGTCATCTCGTCCACATGGAGGCTGTTGAAGCCGGCCGTACGGGGCATCACCGCATGAAAGAAGCCATTCGTCACCTTGGACGGCAGGGAGAGGGATCCGAGGGTGCGCTCGTTGCCCCACTCGCTGAGCAGCATGAAGCCGGTGCCACCCACCAGCAGCAGGGCCGTCGCCCAGACCGTCATCTTGGTGTGGAGGCTCCAACGGCCCGGCCGGCGCAGCTCACGGCGCAGCTCCAGCATGACGGGGAAGCCGATGCCACCACAGATCACCGCGATCGCGATGGGCAGCAGGATCCAAGGGTCGTCGACGAAGCCGACGAGTGAGTCGACATACAGCGAGAATCCGGCGTTGTTGAACGCGGAGATCGCGTGGAACACGCCGAGGTAGGTCGCGCGGCCGAACGGTTCGTCGTAGCCGATCATCAGCCGGGCGGTCAGCAGTATGGCCGTGGCTGCCTCGAAGACGATACTGACCTTCGCCACGCCGAACACCACTCGTCGCACGTCGCCCAGTCCGAGGCTCTTCGTCTCCGCGGCCGTGCTCAGCCGCGAGCGTAGGCCGAGGCGGCGGGAGACCAGGATGACCAGCAGCGACGCCATGGTCATCAGGCCGAAGCCACCGACCTGGATCAACCCGAGGATGACGACCTCACCGAAGGTCGACCAGTAGACGGGTGTATCGACGACGATCAGCCCGGTGACGCACACACCCGAAGTGGCCGTGAACAGCGCCTCGAGGAAGGACGCCGAGCCAGGGCCCTCGCGAGCCACCGGGAGAGAGAGAAGAACCGTTCCGACCGCGATCGCCGTGGCGAAACCAGCGACGACCAACTGTGCGGGGTGGGTGAAGTGCGGGCGCCACCGCGCGATACGGCCTAACCCGCGGCGCACGGCATTGCCCAACCGTCGGAGCAGACTGCGCCCCAGAACTCCCAAGCGACACTTGGCACTCACCTGACGCTACACCGCGACCACCCCTTCCGCTCACGATGCCTGGCCGTGGCTGGCCGTGGCTGGTCGGCCGGTCGCGCTATGCTGGGCCGCATAGCCGTCAACTCCGGCCGGGAGAGTCCCCGTGGCGAGCGCGTGTGCCGCGGCGGGGCGCCGAAGGGGCAACATCCCCGTCAACCTCTCAGGCATCAGGGACCGGCCGGGACAGGCAGCTCTGAAGCGTTGGTCATGGCCGGCGCGACAGAGGGGGAGCGCTCGATGTACACGTAGACCGAGGAGCTCCGAACATGTCGACTTCGTCCCATGCACAGCCGCTGTCCGCTGTCACCAGTGCGGCACCGTTCGTCGCCCGGCACGTCGGCCCACGCGACGACGAGATCTCCACGATGCTGGCCGCGGTCGGCTACGACTCACTCGACGCACTCACCGACGCGGCGGTGCCGGAGACCATCCGCACCGTCGGCGCACTCGACCTGCCGGCACCCGCCACCGAGCTGGAGGCCCTGGAAGAGCTGCGCCAGCTAGCCCGGCGCAACCGGCGACAGACCCAGATGATCGGCCAGGGGTATCACGACACCGTGACCCCGCCGGTGGTGGTCCGCCGGGTGCTGGAGAACCCCGGCTGGTACACCGCCTACACCCCCTACCAGCCGGAGATCTCGCAGGGCCGGTTGGAGGCGTTGCTCAACTTCCAGACCATGGTGGCCGACCTGACCGGCCTGCCCACCGCCAACTCCAGCCTCCTCGACGAAGCCACCGCGGTGGCCGAGGCGATGACCCTGATGCGCCGGTCGGTGCGCGGCGGAACCGATCGACTCGTCGTCGACGCCGACTGCCTGCCGCAGACCATCGCCGTCGTGCAGACCAGGGCCGAGCCGCTGGGAATCACGGTAGAGGTGGCCGACCTCGACGCCGGGCTACCCGACGGCGAACTCTTCGGCGTGGTGCTGCAATATCCGGGTGCCTCCGGGCGGGTACGCGATCTCCGCCCGCTGATCGCCGCGGCCCACGAGCGGGGCGCCCAGGTCACCGTCGCCGCCGATCTGCTCGCGTTGACACTCCTCGCGGCGCCGGGAGAGCTGGGCGCCGACGTCGTCGTTGGTAGCTCTCAACGTTTCGGGGTGCCGCTGGGCTATGGCGGGCCGCACGCCGGATACATGGCGGTCCGCCCCGGCCTGGAGCGCGGTCTTCCCGGCCGGCTCGTCGGGGTGTCGGTCGACGCCGACGGTGCACCGGCGTACCGGCTGGCGCTACAGACCCGCGAACAACACATCCGCCGGGAACGGGCTACCTCCAACATCTGCACCGCTCAGGTATTGCTGGCCGTCGTGGCCTCGATGTATGCCGTCTGGCATGGCCCTGACGGACTCCGCGAGATCGCCGAGCGGGTACACGCCCACGCGTCCACGTTGGCCGTGCAGCTGCGCGCCGGTGGGGTCGAGGTGGTTCACGACACCTTCTTCGACACCGTCCTGGCGCGGGTGCCAGGGCGCGCCGAGGCCGTCGTGGCCGAAGCCGCCGAGCTCGGCATCAACCTCGGCCTCGACGGGCGGGACCGGGTCCGCATCGCCTGCGACGAGGTCACCACCGACGCGGACGTGGCCGTCGTGCTCAAGGCGTTCGGCACGGGACTCGAACCGAGCCACGGCCACGGGCGGGCCATCCCGGACGAGCTGCGCCGGACCACGCCGTTCCTCACCCATCCGGTGTTCAACGCCCACCGTTCCGAAACGGCGATGCTGCGCTACCTGCGTCGGCTGGCGGACAAAGACTACGCACTCGACCGCGGCATGATTCCCCTCGGCTCCTGCACCATGAAGCTCAACGCCGCCACCGAGATGGAGCCGATCACCTGGCCCGGCTTCGCTGGTATCCACCCCTTCGTCCCGGTTGAACAGGCTGAGGGGTACGTCGAGCTGATCCGGCAGCTGGAGCGGTGGCTGGCGACCATCACCGGCTACGCGGCCGTGTCGGTGCAGCCGAACGCCGGCTCCCAAGGGGAACTCGCCGGGCTGCTGGCCATCCGGGCCTACCACCGGTCGCGGGGGGACGATGAGCGCGACGTGTGCCTCATCCCGTCCAGCGCCCATGGCACCAACGCGGCGTCGGCGGTGATGGCCGGCATGCGGGTCGTGGTGGTGGGGGCGGGTGACGACGGCACCGTCGACCTCGACGACCTCCAGGCCAAGATCGGCGAGCACGGTGCCCGCCTGGCCGCGATCATGGTGACGTATCCGTCCACCCACGGGGTGTACGAAGAAGGCATCGGCGACATCGCCAGGCTCGTGCACGACGCCGGCGGCCAGGTGTACGTCGACGGCGCCAACCTCAACGCGCTGGTCGGGCTGGCCAAGCCGGGTGAGTTCGGCGCCGACGTCAGCCACCTCAACCTGCACAAGACCTTCTGCATCCCGCACGGTGGCGGTGGGCCGGGCGTCGGGCCTATCGGCGTTCGGGAACATCTGGCACCGTTCCTGCCCAACCATCCGCTGCTGCCCGAGGCCGGTCCCGCCACCGGTGTGGGCCCGGTGTCCGCCGCACCTTTCGGGTCCGCGTCGATCCTGCCCATCTCGTGGGCGTACATCCGCATGATGGGCCCCGACGGGCTCAAACTGGCCACCCAAACCGCTGTGCTGGCCGCCAACTACGTCGCCGTGCGGCTGCGCGAACACTACCCGGTGCTGTACACGGGGCGAGGTGGCCTCGTCGCCCATGAGTGCATCGTCGACGTCCGGCCGATGACGAAAGCCACCGGCGTCACCGTCGACGACGTCGCCAAACGGCTGATCGACTACGGATTCCACGCACCGACCATGTCATTCCCGGTGCCCGGGACCCTGATGATCGAGCCGACGGAATCCGAGGACCTGGGTGAACTGGACCGCTTCTGCGACGCGATGATCGCTATCCGTGCCGAAGCCGATCGTGTCCAGTCCGGTGAGTGGCCGGCGGACGACAACCCGCTGCGCAACGCACCACACACCGCGGCAGCGCTGGTGGGGGAGTGGCCGCACCCATACTCGCGGGAAGATGCCGTCTACCCGCCTGGAGTGGCCCGCGACGCCAAGTACTGGCCCCCGGTCCGACGCATCGACGGTGCCTACGGCGACCGCAACCTGGTGTGCTCCTGCCCGGCGCCGGAAGCATTCGAGGGCTGACGTCCCCGGCCCCGCGCCGGGAAGTATCAGGGCTTCCCCTCCGGGTGGATGAGCAGAGGTTCCACCCAGGGGCGGACGTCCCTGGCCACAGGACGTCGTACCGTCGTGAAAGGATGGAACCATCCGGCCCGCCACAGCGCGGGGCGGGCGGTACCCCGTTTCACGTTGGCACGGCGGGAAGAGGACGATGCTGGAGGCCTTGGGCGAATTCGCCGATGCGATCCTAGAGGTCGCCCAGGAAGCGATGTCCTCACCATGGATCTACGTCGTCATCCTGTTGTTCGCGGCTATCGACTCCGTCATCCCGGCGGTGCCGGCCGAGACGTTGGTCATCACCGCGGGAGTGTTCGCCGCCAGCGGACCCCCGTCGCTGGGTCTGGTCATTCTGGTCGCGTCGATCGGTGCCTACATCGGCGACCACATGGCGTACACCATCGGTCACTTCGCGGGGCGACGTCTCTACAACCGGGCCAAACCCGGCTCCAAGCTACGCAACGGCTTCGGTTGGGCTGAACAACAACTCCAGGAACGCGGCGGTCTGATCCTCGTCGTCTGCCGGCAGATCCCCGGCGGACGGACCGCCGTCACGCTGACCGCCGGCACCGTCCACTACCCGCTGCGGAAGTTCTCCTTCTTCGAGATCTTCGCCGCGTCGTCGTGGGGTGTGTATGCGGGGCTGATCGGCTACTTCGGTGGTATCACCTTCGGCGAGGAGCCCCTCAAGGGGTTGGCTGTCGGCTTCTCCATCGCCATCGGCATCACCATTCTCGTCGAAGTCAGCCGGTTCTTGATCAACCGTCGCCGGCGCCGGAACGGCGGGGCAGGTGCCAATCAGTCGCCCGCGGATAGGAACGCCCCCGGCAGCGCGGCAGGCGACGCGGATGGCGGCGACACCGACGGCGACGGCGACGCGGAGTTAGAGGTCAGCGGATCTCCCCGCCCCAGTGTTGACACCTGATCTCCGTTTTGTCACCTGATCGTTTCTACCGGGGTGATCAGATGCATGCCCGACGTGTTGATCGCGGTGAACGGCGCCCGTTGGGCATCCGGTTGCGTCTCACGAGGTGGACGGAGAACGATCAGATGCATCAACCGTCGAATACCGTCCGCCAGCGCATCTGATCTTTTCGACGCAGCACCGTGCTTATCGGATGCGGCGTTGGTATCACGGCACGTCCGTGCGGCGAGTTCCTCCAAGATGTTCCGGGGCGGTTCGAGGCTGGGGCCGGGATGCGCCGATGTGTTTCCGGGGCATCGCCGGGGTGACACGTTGACGGCCTCCACATTTCAGACATGTCACCCATAGGAACGAGCGCTGAGCGCACCATGCCCCGTCACACCGTGCCGCCGGCGTGCCGTCCCCCGTCACACCGTGCCGCCCGTGCGCCATGGGGCTGGCCCAGGCCCAGCCGGCATTGTCGGGCACGATCAGATGCGCTGGTGGACGGTATTCGCCGGTTGATGCATCTGATCGTTCTCCGTCCACCTCGTGAGACGCAACCGGATGCCCAACGTGCGCCGTTCACCGCGATCAACACGTCGGGCATGCATCTGATCACCCCGGTAGAAACGATCAGGTGTCAAAACGGAGATCAGGTGCGGAAGCAGGGGATTAGGAGGCTTGGCTGACGGAGGACATGTTGAAGTCCGGTATCCGCACCGCGGGCATCGAGGTGCGCGGGAAGTAGTCGCCGAACTCCCGGCCCAGCGTTGGTGCCGACACACTCGCCTGGGAGATCCGGTCCAGCAGCGACACCGGGCTCTCGTTGAACCGGAAGTTGTTCACCGCCCCGGTGACCTCGCCATTCTCCACGAGGTAGACGCCGTCGCGGGTCAACCCGGTCAGCAGCAGCGTCTGCGGGTCGACCTCGCGGATGTACCACAGGCAGGTGAGCAGTAGCCCGCGCTCCACACCGGCGACGACATCGTCGAGCCCGCCGCGGCTATCGGCGATGTCCATCCCCAGGTTCATGACCCCGAGGGTGGGTGTGAGTCCGGTGCGGCGGGCGGTGTGCCGGGTCTGGATCAGCGCGGCGAGGGTGCCGTCCTTGATCCAGTCGGTGCGCTGCAACGGGTAGCCGTTGTCGAACACGCTTTGTTCTCCGGACGAGGCGTGGGCCAGCGCGACTGGTGCACATTCCAGGCCGGGTGCGGCCGGGTCGGACCAGAGGGTCACTGGCCGCGACGACAGCTTCTCGCCCACTCTGGTGCCGTCGCCCGCTTTGGCGTAGACGGTGCGTCCGTCGTTGGCGTCGCGGGCGCCCATGGTCCAATACGCGTAGATCATGAGGTCGGCCACCGCCGACGGTGGGAGGACGGTGTCGTAACGGCCGGCCGGAAGGTCGACGGTCCGTTCGGCCCAGGCGAGCCTGCGCACCAGTTCAGCGTCGAGCGCCGACACGTCGAACTCCGCCACGTCGGGTGCGGCCTGACCTACCCACGCCGACCGGGTGCGGTCGGCCGATTTGGCGGTGATGCCGATGGAACCGGCCGGCTGTTCGTGCCGGAATCGCCACCCGGTGGAACTCCCGGCGTAGGTGGTCTCGACCTGGTGTTCCAGGTATCCGTACAGCACGCGACCGTCGACGCGGCCCCGGGTGAACGTTTCACCGAGGGCCGGCGCGATCCCCTTGAACGTGCCGGCCGACGTCTGGCCGGGTTCGTCGGACCAGTTGGTGGCGGCATCGCCGTCGAGCAGCGGCTGGGCGTCCTCGGCGGGGCCGTTGTCGCGGGCGGCCCGTTCAGCGAGGCGGACCAGCGGTTCGAGGTCGTCGGCGGCGACGGCGCTGCGGCCCACGATTCCGGAGGAGGCTCCGGTGCCCGCCCCGGCTATGGCGATGACCGTGACCTTGCGGGCTTGCATGACGCCGTTGGTGGTTAGGGTGTTGTTCGCCCATCGCAGATTGGCCGACGACGTCTCGTCAACCAAAACGATCATGCCGTCGGACCGCGACAGCTCTAGGCAGCGTTCGACGATCTCCTGCGGTGTCATCGGCCGGGTCACTGGCCACCCTCCTGCCCCGTGTTCAGAATGTTGATGTCGCGGAACAGCGCGGCCGGACACCCGTGGGAGACCGGCGCGATCTGACCCGGCTGCGCCTTGCCGCAGTTGAAAGCTCCACCAACGACGTATGTCTGCGGGCCGCCGACGGCCTCGAGTGAACCCCAGAAGTCGGTGGTGGTGGCCTGGTAGGCGACGTCGCGCAGCTGACCGTCGAGTTCGCCGTCTTTGATGCGGTAGAACCGCTGGCCGGTGAACTGGAAGTTGTACCGCTGCATGTCGATGGACCATGACTTGTTGCCAACGACGTAGATGCCGTCGTCCACCCGGGAGATCAACTCGTCGATGGAGGGCCCCGCCTCGGCCGGTTGCAGCGAGACGTTGGCCATCCGTTGCACCGGGACGTGTCCGGGAGAGTCGGCGAAGGCACATCCGTTGGACCGGCTGGTGCCGAGTTCGGCGGAGTTGGCGCGGGCCATGGCGCGGTCGAGCTGGTAACCCACGAGTACGCCGTCGCGGACGATGTCCCAGCGTTGCGCCTGCACTCCTTCGTCGTCGTAGCCGATGGTGGCCAGCCCGTGCGGTGTGGTGCGGTCGCCGGTCACCTGCATGGCCGGCGAGCCGTAGCGCAGGGTGCCCAGCTTGTCGAGCGTCGCGAAGGAGGTGCCGGCGTAGTTGGCTTCGTAGCCCAGCGCGCGGTCCAGTTCGGTGGCGTGCCCGATGGACTCGTGGATGGTGAGCCACAGGTTGGATGGATGGATGACGAGGTCGTAGCGGCCCGGTTCGACGGACGGGGCGGCCAGCTTCTCGGCGAGCAGGGGACCCAGCTCGTCGAGGTCGGTATCCCAATCGACGACGCCGTCGGCCCCGGTGACGTACTCCCAGCCGCGCCCGGCCGGAGCGCCGAGGGTGCTCATGGTGTCGAACCGGCCACTGGTGGCGTCGACCGCCAGGGCCTCGAAGAACTGCTGGACCCGCACCCGTTGCTGGGTGGTGACGGTACCGGCGGTGTCGGCGTAGAACTTGTTCTCCAGCACTTGGTCGAGCTGGGCGGTGACGTGGTCGACGCCGGCCATAGCCAGCACCCGTCGAGACCGCTCGGCCAGTAGTTGGATCTTGTCGGCGTCTGGGATGGTGAAAGGATCCACCGCGTAGGCGGAGATCCACGTCACGTCCGCATGGACCGGCTCGGCGGCGATCTCTACCCGGTCCGGGCTGAGATCACGGGCGACCTTGGCCATCTCGACCGCGCGCTGGGCCACGTTGACGGCCTCGTCGGCGGTGAGATCGACGGAGGCGGCGAAACCCCACGTACCCTCGTGCAGGACCCGGACGCTGAACCCGACGTCCTCGCCGTCGCGACTGGTGTCGAGGTTGCCGTCGCGCAGCGTGAGGCCTTGTGAGCGGATGCGTTCGAGGCGGAAGTCGGCGTGTTCGGCGCCTAACCCGCGAGCGTGGTGCAAGGCGGCGTCGGCGAGCTGGCGCATGGGAAGGGCCATGAAGGCCGGGTCGAGATCGTGGGCCACGCACGCGAGCGTATCTCACCTGTCGGTCAAGTGTTCGCTCCGCTCGGCCACGTCACCACCCCCCCCCCAGCCACCGGTGATCGTCAGCAGATTTCTGCCCTCACCCGAGGTGATCGACGGCATGATCCGGTCGCTATAGCGGCGCCAAGTCGACAACGATCACGGCGGTGGAGGGCAGAAATCTGCTGACGATCACCGGTGGGTGGGGGAGCTGGGTGGCCGCGGGCCAGGGAATGCGGAGGGAGGGCGTCCGGAGCCGCGTGGGAAGATGGCGCCATGCTCCGATGGCTCACCGCGGGAGAGTCGCATGGCCCCGCACTCGTCGCGATCCTCGAGGGTCTGCCGGCCGACGTTCACGTCACGAGTGGCGACGTCGCCGCCGCGCTTGCCCGGCGCCGGCTCGGCTACGGGCGTGGCGCGCGGATGTCGTTCGAGGCCGACGAGGTCGAATTCCTCGGTGGCGTCCGCCACGGCCGCACCCTTGGCAGCCCCATCGCGGTGCGGGTGGGTAACACCGAGTGGCCCAAGTGGGAACGGGTGATGGCCGCGGACCCGGTCGATCAGGAGGAGCTCGACGGACTCGCCCGTAATGCGCCGCTGACCCGCCCGCGTCCCGGGCATGCTGACCTCGCCGGTATGCAGAAGTACGGGTTCGACGAGGCCCGCCCGGTGTTGGAGCGGGCCAGCGCCCGCGAGACGGCAGCACGGGTCGCCTTAGGGGCTGTGGCCGCCGCGTTCCTCGCGCAGGCCGGTGGGGTCCGTCTGGTCAGCCACACGGTGGAGCTCGGCACGGTCGCGGTGCCGGCGGGCGGTCCGGTGCCCGGTGCCGACGATGTCGAGAAGCTCGACGCCGACCCCCTGAGGTGTTTCCACGCCGACACCAGCGCCGCCATGGTGGCCGAGGTCGACGCGGCCCGCAAAGCCGGTGACACCCTCGGCGGTGTCGTCGAAGTGGTGGTGCACGGCATGCCTCCCGGCATCGGCAGCTACGTACACGGAGACCGCCGCCTCGACGCCCGGTTGGCTGGTGCGCTCATGGGTATCCAGGCGATCAAAGGTGTCGAGGTGGGCGACGGCTTCGAGCTGGCCCGCACCCGGGGCTCGCGGGCGCAGGACGAGATCGAGCCGGTTGACGGCGGCGGGGTACGTCGCACCTCCGGGCGGTCCGGCGGCATCGAGGGTGGCATGTCCACCGGCGAGGTCATGCGGGTCCGCGCGGCGATGAAGCCGATCTCGACGGTTCCGCGAGCGCTGCGCACCATCGACACGAGCACCGGTGCGGAAGCCAAAGCACACAACCAGCGCTCCGACGTGTGTGCGGTACCGGCGGCGGGTGTGGTGGCCGAGGCGATGGTGGCGCTGGTCCTGGCGCAGGCGGCGCTGGAGAAGCTCGGCGGGGACTCCGTGGCGGAGACGGCCCGCAACCTCCGCGCTTACCTGGACGCCATCCCGGAGAGGTTGTCGGTCCGATGAGCCCCCGCCTGGTGCTGGTGGGCCCGCCCGGGGCGGGCAAGTCGAGTGTCGGGCGCCAGGTCGCCGCGGCGCTTGGTCTTGTCATGCGCGATACCGACGACGACATCGTCGCCACGGCCGGCAAGCCGATCACCGACATCTTCGTCGAGGACGGCGAACCGGAGTTCCGGCGGCTCGAACGGGCGGCCGTCCACCGGGCGCTGGCCGAACACGACGGTGTGCTGGCACTGGGCGGGGGAGCGGTCGGCGATCCTGATACTCGGGCCGAGCTACGCGGGCACACGGTCGTTTTCCTCGACGTCGGGCTTGCTGACGCGGTGTCCCGCGTCGGGCTCAACCAGGATCGTCCGCTGCTGCTGGACAGCCCGCGTGCACAGCTCAAGCGGCTACTCGACCAGCGCCGGCCGTTGTACGAGGAGGTCGCGTCCATCACCGTGGTCAGCTCCGGCCGCGGCGTGACCGAGGTCGCCAAGGATGTGATCGCCCGTGTCTGAGGAACCCGCGGGGGTCGACAGCGCACCCACCCGCATCCGGGTGGGTGGTGAGGCCCCGTACGACGTCGTGGTGGGTTCCGGGCTGCTCGGCGAGTTGCCGGAGCTTCTCGGGCCCGGGGTACAGCGGGTGGGGGTGATCCACCCGGCCGGGTTGCGGGCTACCGCCGACGCCGTCCGGGACGACCTCGTCGGGCAGGGGTTCGAGGCACACGCGATCGAGATTCCCGACGCCGAGGACGCCAAAACCGCCGACGTCGCCGCCTACTGCTGGGCTGTACTCGGCCGTATCGGCATGACCCGGTCCGACGCCATCGTTGGTGTCGGCGGCGGCGCCAGCACCGACCTTGCCGGTTTTGTGGCCGCGACGTGGCTGCGGGGGGTGCGGTGGGTGCCGATCCCGACGACGGTGCTCGGTATGGTCGACGCCGCGGTTGGTGGTAAGACCGGCATCAACACAGCTGAGGGCAAGAACCTGGTCGGCGCGTTCCACCCGCCCGCGGGGGTGCTGTGTGACCTGAACGCGTTGACGACCCTCCCGAAGAACGAATACGTGGCCGGGCTCGCCGAGGTAATCAAGGCGGGGTTCATCGCCGATCCGGTGATCCTCGACATCATCGAGAGCGACCCCGAGGCGGCCGCGCGCCCCGACGGTCCCCACGTGCGGGCTCTCGTCGAGCGATCGGTGCGGGTCAAGGCCGACGTTGTTGGTGCTGATCTACGGGAGTCGGGGCTGCGGGAGATTCTCAACTACGGGCACACCTTGGGCCACGCGGTGGAGAAGGTCGAGCGGTATCGCTGGCGGCACGGCGCGGCGATCTCGGTGGGTATGGTGTTCGCCGCCGAGTTGGGACGGGTGGCGGGCCGGCTCGACGATGCCACGGCGGACCGCCACCGGTCGCTTCTCGAGCGAATGGGCCTGCCGACGAGTTACCCGGCGCAGGCGTGGCCGCGGCTGCTGGACGCCATGCGGGTGGACAAGAAGAGCCGTGGCGACCGGCTGCGTTTCGTCGTCCTCGATGGGCTGGCGAAGCCGGGTATTCTCGACGGCCCGGATCCACAGCTGCTGGTGGCCGCCTATGCGGAGGTATCTGGATAACGTGGCGCCGGGGCAACCCTCCACCGATGTGAGTAGTCGAAAGGCTGAATGGATGACGACGCGGGTGCTGGTGCTGAACGGGCCGAACCTGGGCCGGCTGGGCTCCCGGGAGCCGGACGTGTACGGCGACACGTCGTACACCGGCCTGGTGGAGCAGTGTCAACGCACAGGTGCCGAACTGGGGCTCGAGGTAGAGGTCCGGCAGACCGACGACGAGTCCGAACTGGTGGGATGGCTGCACGAGGCGGCTGACGGCGGCCTCCCGGTGGTGCTGAACCCCGCGGCGTTCACCCATTACTCCTACGCGCTGCGTGATGCCTGCGCCCAGCTGACGGCCCCTTTGGTGGAGGTGCACATCTCCAATCCGGCAGCCCGGGAGACCTTCCGGCACACGAGTGTGGTGGCCGCGGTGGCCACCGGCACCATCGCCGGGTTCGGGCTCGGATCGTACCTGTTGGCCTTACGCGCGGTGGCGCTCGGACTGACCGAAGGCTGAGGTATTACTCCTTCGGTGGTGGTGGCGGCGGGACAAGCGGGCTGATCACATACCCGAGGGCTTGGGCGGCCCGCCGTTGAGCGCCTCGGTAGGTGGCGAAGCCGATCTGTTCCCCGGGTTCGGCCAGCGAGCGGACCACCACATCCGCGACCGCGAGGTGCATCGCCTCCAACGGATGCAGGGCGTAGTGCCGCACGATGGTCAGCGCCGCGCTCTCGGCCAGCGCCGGATCGGCCCGGACGAGTTCGATGGGCCCGTCGGCGGACACCTCTTGGTGTACTTTTTCGATCAAGACGTCCGCGTCCGGCAGCTTCTTGTAACGGCTGGCGCGCACGAGCGTCGACGTGACCTCGATGACGGTGAACGAGGCCGTGACCAGCAGTTTGCCGTTTTCGACGAAGGAACGTGCAACGGCATGGTCTGGCTCGGCGGCCAGGTATGAACGGGTCAGGACCGATGAGTCGACATACGTCAGTACCGCATCCACCACCCTCATTCCCCTCTCGTCATGAACCTGGCCGTCCCCGGGTCGCGGGTTCTTAGCCCGGCTCGTTGTCGGATCCTTCGGTGACCGGGGCGATGCCCTCACTGGCCTTCAACGCGGCGGCGAAGCGGTCGGGCGGTACCGGAGGGGCCGGAGTCTCCACGAGAACCCCCATCTTGCGGGCTTTCTCGCGGAGCCGATAACGCCGGGTGACGATGCCGTTGGATGTCGTCTCGGCCGGCGCTGCGGCATCCAGCACCTGGTTGGCCAAGGCGTTGACCGAGATACCTTCTCGTTTCGCTTTCGCGGTCAGGCGTGCGTGGAGATCGTCGGGTATCCGTACCAAGAGCTGACGCATGTTGACCAGCGTAGTTCGGGTGGAGAGAAAATGCTAGCGCTGCGGTGCTATCAAAATCGACTAGGCGTCACAAGGCGTTCACGAAGCGACGGGCGTCCTTGGCGTTCATCCCGGTTCGATCACGCAGCAGCTGGATGGCGGCGTTGCGCTTGTGCGGGTCCTGAGCGACCAACAGGTGCAGCCGATTGAGGAGATCGTCGTCGACGACGGCGTTGGGCCCGGACTCCGTGGACTGTTGGGGGGTGGAGGGGTCGGGGAACGTCTTGCCGACCATCAGGGTCTGCACGACGACGGTGGCCTCGTGCGGCGTCAGCCGGGCCTGTTTGCGGAGGTGTTTGATCGCTTCTTCGGTGTGTCCGTGGTGCGCCAGATTGCGCACCTCTTCTTGTAGTTTCAGGTCGAGTTCGACGTCGGGAAGGTTGGTGTACTCACCAGGGGAACCACCGCGTTCGGTGTTGCGTCGCAGGATCATGATGCTCGCCGCGATGGCGAGAGCGAGGGCGACGATCAGACCCACCTCGACCATGATCAAAATGGTAACCGACAACTGGCCGTCCCAGGGGGTGAAATCCGTATATCGATACGAGCGGTCGCCGTTGGGCCTGGAGAGCGGTCAGGCTGCCCCGCGCCGCGGGCGGCGGTCGGACAAAGGAGTGGTCCGGCCGCCCGGAGTGGTGGGCCCGCGGCGCGGGGACGTAGAGCCCGCCGGGCATCCATGACGGTGGACCTCATAAGGTCGGTACATGCCCGAACAGCATGCCGACCGCCGCGCCCGCCTGGCGGCGCACCTCGTTGCCCGTGACCTCCCCGCGGCGCTGATCACCAGATTGGTCAATGTGCGTTACCTGACCGGGCTGAGCAGCAGCAACGCCGCTGTCCTGGTCACCGCGGACGGTGCTGCCACCCTCGCCACCGACGGGCGGTACGCCACGGCGGCCAGAGCTGCCGCACCCGACGTCGAGCTCGTGGTGGTACGGCCGGTCGCGGTCGAACTGGCCCAACGGGCCTCGGCGGCCGGAGCGGGGCGGGTAGCGGTCGAGGCACATGACATGACGCTGGAACTCGCCGGAGCGGTCGAGGCGGCCGGTTCGATCGAGTTGACCCACCTCGGGCGCGCGGTCGAAGAGTTGCGGGCGGTCAAAGACGACGCCGAGCTGGAGGCGCTGCGGCGGGCATGTGAGATCTCCTGCCGGGCCTTGGAGGAGTTGTTCGAGGCCGGTGGGTTACGTGGCCGTTCCGAGCAGGACATCGCCCGCGACCTCGAATGGCGCATGTATCAACTCGGCGCCGCGGGGATCGCCTTCGAGACCATCGTGGCCACGGGCGCCAACAGCGCGATACCCCACCATCGGCCCACCGGGGCCGTGGTCGAGCGCGGCGACCTGCTCAAGATCGACTTTGGGGCGCAATACGCGGGTTACCACGCCGACTGCACCCGCACCTGCGTGGTGGGAGCCCAGCCGGCGGACTGGCAGCGTGAGATCTATGACATCGTCGCGACGGCTCAACGGGCCGGCCGGGCCGCCGTGACACCGGGCGGGGAGTGCATCGGGGTCGACGACGCCGCTCGTCAGGTGATTACGGAGGCCGGCTACCACGAGCAGTTCGGGCACGGCACCGGACACGGCGTGGGCCTCGAGGTCCATGAGGCGCCGACACTCGGGTACAGCGCGGTGGGTACACTGTCCGAGCGCATGACGGTGACCGTCGAACCCGGTATCTATCTGCCGGGCCGCGGCGGCGTCCGGATCGAGGACACACTGGCGGTGTGGAACGGTGGCCCGGAGCTGCTCACGCCGTTGACCAAGGACCTACTGGTGCTCGACGCCTGAGCGTCGACACCGAACGACGACGAAGAGGCACTACTGACGTGGCGACCACCAACGACCTCAAGAACGGCCTGGTGCTGAACCTGGACGGCCAGCTGTGGACGGTGCAGGAGTTTCAGCACGTCAAGCCCGGCAAAGGTGGTGCGTTCGTGCGCACCAAACTCAAACACGTGCTGTCCGGCAAGGTTGTCGACAAGACATTCAACGCCGGCGTCAAGGTCGAGACCGCCAACGTCGACAAGCGGGAGATGACCTACCTTTACCGCGACGGCGACGCCTTCGTGTTCATGGACACTCAGTCGTACGAGCAGTCTCACGTCCCCGCGGAAACCGTCGGAGACGCCCAGAACTACCTGCTGGAGAACCAGGACGCGGTCGTCGGGCTCCACGACGGCAACCCGTTGTTCGTGGAACTCCCCGCGTCGGTGGTACTGACCATCGAATACACCGAGCCGGGGGTACAGGGCGACCGATCGACCGGAGGCAACAAGCCGGCCCGGTTGGAGACCGGCCACGAGATCGCGGTGCCGCTGTTCATCACCACCGGCGAGAAGGTCAAGGTCGACACCCGCGACGGCTCCTACCTCGGCCGCGCGTCCTGATCGCCGGACTGGACTGAAACCTCCCCATGCCTGCCCGCACCCGCGCCCGCAAGCGGGCATTGGACATCCTCTTCGAGTCCGAGCAGCAGGGACTCGCCCTCGGATCTACCCTGTCGCGGTGGATCGCCGCTGGTCATCCACCAGTCAACGAGTACACCGTGGCGCTGGTGGAGGGGGTGATGGTGCACCGCGAACGGATCGACGAGTTGCTCACCGCCTACGCCGAGGGATGGACGCTGGTGCGGATGCCCGCGGTGGACCGCAACGTCCTGCGGCTCGGTGCGTACGAGATTCTCTACCGCGACGACGTGCCCGACCCGGTGGCCATCAGCGAGGCGGTGTCGCTGGTGCGGGAGTTGTCCACCGACGAGTCGCCGGGGTTCGTGAACGGGTTGTTGGCCCGGCTGGTGGCGGTGAAACCCACCCTCGGCGGCTGATCGGCCGTCGAGGGTGGAATTCCACCGGCCAGGTAGGGTGTGCTCAGTCGCGGTTGGTGTCGTCACCGCGGTTGCGGTTGAAGATGTTGTCGAAGATCTTTCCACCGGCGTCCTGGGCGCCACCAGCGACGTCGCGCAGGATCTTGATGAGCGGATCCGCCGAGCGAGCCCACGCCTCTTGGTAAGACTTGGCCGCGTTCCGGGCCTCTTGACTGATCGAGGCGTCGGCGTCGTCGGTGCGGAGCGGATAGTCACCGGCCAGAATCCGGCTGTATTCACCCGATCCCGCCCAATGATCAAGCTCGGCGAGCCGGACGACGGCGTGGGGATGGGTCCGGCCCATGAGGCTGAGCAGCTTGATCAGGCCGTCGCGGGCGTCTTCGGCGGCGTCGTACTCTCTGGCCTGCTGCAGGAACGCCTCGATGTCCATCTCGGCGAGGCGGGAGCCACCAGCGAGCTTCATCAACGCGCGCTTGGCCGCGTCGGGGTCCTGGAGGGTCAACAGCCCGGCGCGGTCGGCCGACAGCTCGGACTTGCGGTGCCACTCTTCCAGCGCCAGCACGATAGCGCGCAGACCGAAGTAACCAACGGGCAGCCACGCCACCCGCAGCGCCAGATTGGTCAGCGCGAGCAGCAGGGTGCGGTAGAGGGCATGACCGGAGAGGATATGACCCACCTCGTGGCCGACGACGAACCGGCGCTCCTCGGCGTCGAGCAGGTCGAACAGACCGGTACTCACCACGATGAACGGTTTGTCCTTGCCGATGGCCATAGCCTTCGGCACGGGGTCCAACACGATGTAGAGGTCGGGCACGGCGCGCAAGTCGAGGATGTGCGCGGCGTCGACGACGTCCTGATGCACGGCGGCGAACTGCGTCTCGCCCACGCGCACGGCGCCGGAGAGGAAATGCAGACGGAGGGCGCGCTCGCTGAACAGGCCGGCCATCTTGCGCAGCACGGTATCGAAGCCGCGCAGAGACCGGAGAGCCACGAGCGCACCGCGATCGGCAGGATGCTCGTAGGCGCGGGAGCTGATGTCGGGGAAGCGGATACGGGTGCGGTCGGGCGTTGTGGCCATACCGGCCATCGTATGCACAATCGGCCGCCGCGGAAGACCATGACGTTTGTCATGTCCGGTCCGGGAGGTTCACACGAGAACTGATGGGGCAGCTCACCGCCGCCGACGCCGGACGGCGGAGACGATGGATCCAGCCGATCCAACCAGAAGCCGATCCAGGTAACCGATCCATGTAACCGATCCATGTACTAGGGGGAACATATGGCCGACGTCATCGAAGTGGACCGACTTCGCCGCCGTTATGCCGGCGGATTCGAGGCCGTCCGCGAGATCACCTTCGGCGTGCGCACGGGGGAACTGTTCGCTTTGCTCGGCACCAACGGAGCGGGCAAGACGTCGACGCTCGAGGTGATCGAAGGTCTGGCCCCGGCCAGTGGAGGCCAGGTGCGCGTTCTGGGACGTGATCCGTACCGGGACCGCGCCTCCGTGCGCCCCAGAGTTGGCATCATGCTTCAGGAAGGTGGCTTGCCCGGTGATCTCACCGCGGCCGAGACGGCGGCTATGTGGGCGGGCACGCTGACCTCGGCTCGCCCGGTGGGCGACGCGCTGGAGATGGTGGGCCTCTCCGAGCGGGCCGACGTCGCTGTTAAGCAGCTCTCCGGGGGTGAACGTCGCCGGCTCGACATCGCCCTGGCGGTGCTCGGCCGACCGGAGGTGTTGTTCCTCGACGAACCGACCACCGGGCTCGATCCCGAAAGCCGGCGGCAGACGTGGGAGATGATCCGCGGCCTGCTCGACGCCGGCACGACGGTGCTCCTGACGACGCACTACCTCGATGAGGCGGAGGCGCTGGCCGATCGGCTGGCGATCATGCATCGTGGGCGGATCGCCCGCACGGGCACCGTCGAGGAGGTGGTGGCCAGCCAGCCGGCGACTATCGACTTCGGCATCGGCGACGGCTGGCGGCGCGACCAACTGCCGGAGCTGGCCGGCACCGTTCTCGTCGACGACGGCCAGCGCATCACCGTACAGACCGAAGCCCTCCAGCGCACGCTGACCCAGCTACTCAGGTGGGCCGACGACAACGACGTCACCTTGCACGGGCTGGCCGCCCGCCCGGCATCACTCGAGCAGGTCTTCCTGGCGGTGGCCGACGACACGAGCGACGTAGGCGACGCCGACGACACGTCGATGGACCTGACGCCTGGACCGAGCATGGCCCGGCGGATCTTGACCGGCGCTACCACGAAGGGAACGAACAGATGAGCCGCGTCGATAGTGAAGCCAGGGCCCGCGCAGGTTCGGGCGCACCCGGACGGACACCGACGCCGGCCCGGATCTTCGGGTCGGTCCGCCGGGTCACCTCGCTGAGCCGGGCCGAACTGCGGCTCCTGCTCCGCAACCGGACCGCCCTGTTCGTCGGCGCGGCGTTGCCGCTTCTGACGGTGGTGTTCTTACGTGGCGTCGACGCACACGAGGACAGCGGTTTCGATGCCGCGCAGCTCACCGTGGTGTCGATGATCGGGCTGGCGTTGCTGTACGTCGTTTACTACAACCTGGTCAGCACTTACGTGGCGCGCCGTGAGGAACTCGTCCTCAAGCGGCTGCGAGCAGGTGAGTTGTCGGATCCGGAGATCCTGCTTGGGGTGGCGGTTCCGGCCGTGGCCCTGGCCGTGGCACAGATCATCCTGGTGACCCTGGGGGCGTTCGTGCTCCTGGACCTGTCGGTGCCGGTGAATCCGTTGCTCATCGTGGTAGCCGTCATCGGCGGGATCGCGGTGTTCGTGCTGCTTGCGGCGGCGTCGACGGCCATGACCCGCAACGTCGAGATGGCTCAGATGAGCACCTTGCCGCTGTTCGCCGTGTGTGTGATCTTCTCCGGGCTCTTCATCCCGCTCGACTCGTTGCCCGACACGCTCGGTGACGTCGCGAGTTACCTGCCGTTGACTCCGGTGGTGGAGCTGTGCAACCTCGGCTGGTCCGGGACGATCGGCCCGGACGCACCGGTCGATTTCGCGGCGACGTTCGGGGAGGCGGCCGCGCCGACGGTGATCCTCGTGGCGTGGATTGTCATCGGTGCCTGGCTGACCCGGCGCGGCTTCCGCTGGGAACCTCGTCGCTGAATGGGTGCGGTCTGAGAGGCTTGACGCGTGTCGATCTGGGTTGAGCGGCTGCGAAACGGCAGCGGCGCGCAACGCTTCGACCTCTATAGCCGGGGGTCGCTCTACGCACTGTGCGGAGCCGAGGCGTTCTTCGCGGTGATGATCGCGGTGAACGCCGACCAACCGGCACCGCACTGGGTAGTGCTCTTCATCGCGCTAGCCGTCGGGCATGTCGGCACCGGCATCGCCGTCATCCACCAGGGCATCGACACGGCGCTGGCCGGCGGGTCCCGGCCGGCCGGGCTGCTCGCACTCCACCTCGCGATAGCGGGCTGCGGTGTGGTGACGGCGCTGCTCATGTTCCCAGCCGAAGGTGACCTCGCCGCGAACCGGGAGGGTGCGGCGTTCGGTGTTGCCGTGTTCGGTGTGTACGCCGTGGTCGCGTTGACCCCGTGGCTGACGCTCCGACGGCTGATGCCGGTCTGTGCGGCGACCGCGGCGATCCTCGGCGGGTTCGCCTTCGTCTCAGGCTGGCCGGCGCGGTCCGCGCTTGCCTTGGCGATCAGCTCGCTGATTGCCGCGGGGGCGGGGACATTCACCTACCGGATGTCGATCTGGATGCTCGTCGTGATGTGGGAGCTGGAACGCGGCCGGGACACGGAGACGCGGCTGGCGGTTGCGGAGGAGAGGTTGCGCTTCGCCCGCGATCTGCATGACGTGCTCGGCCGCAACCTGTCGGTGATCGCCCTCAAGAGCGAGCTGGGCGCGCAGCTGGCCAGGCGTGGCCGCGCCGAGCCGGCGGCGGCGGAGATGCTGGAGGTCCATACCATCGCGCAGGACTCGCTCCGGGAGGTCCGAGAGGTAGTGCGAGGCGCGCGGCAGGCAGATCTGACGGCGGAGCTGGCCGGTGCCCGGTCGGTGCTACGCTCCGCCGGCGCGCGGAGCCGGATCATCGGCGCCGACGTCGAGGTGTCCGGGCCGGTGCAGGAAGCGCTGGCCTGGGTGGTCCGAGAAGGGACCACGAACGTGTTACGCCACAGCGACGCCACGGAGTGTGTCATCACCGTCGATGTGAGCGCCGACGGATGGGCGACGGTGACCATGGAGAACGACCACATCCACGATCGGCCGCCGGGAACTCCGGCGCGGCCCGGCTCCGGCCTGACCGGTCTGGCCGAACGGCTGGAGCGGCTCGGAGGGTCCCTGACGGCCGGACCGGTCGACGGTGGACGTTTCCGGCTGACGGCGTCGGTCCCGGTCGACTCTGGCAGCCAAGACCCCGCGGGGGCGACAACGAACGGGGCGACACGATGACTCAACCCGGGACCGAGACTGGGCCCGAGACTGGGACCGCGGGTGGCAGTGCTGAGGGTGGCGCTGAGCCCATCCGGGTGTTGCTGGCCGACGACGAGAACTTGGTGCGCAGCGCGTTGCGCGCGTTGATGCAGCTAGAAGATGACTTGGACGTCGTGGCGGAGGCCGCGTCCGGTGCCGAGGCGCTGGCGATGGCCCGAACCCATCGGCCCGACGTCGCCGTGCTCGACCTTCAGATGCCGGACATGGATGGCATCGCCGTGGCCGAGGCACTGCACCAGGAACTTCCCAGCTGCCGGACCGTGATCGTCACCAGCCACGGCCGGCCCGGGTATCTCAAGCGGGCGTTGTCGGTGGGAGTGCGCGGGTTCTTGCCCAAGACCGTATCGGCCGGGGTGCTGGCCGATGTGGTCCGCACGCTGCACGCCGGTGGACGGTACGTCGACCCGGAGCTGGCGGCCGAGGCGATCGGCGCGGGAGACAGTCCCTTGACCGCCCGTGAGTCCGACGTTCTGGAGCTGGCGGCCGAGGGAGCTCCCGTCGAAGAGATAGCCGAGCGGGCGGCACTGACACCAGGCACCGTGCGCAACTATCTATCGTCGGCTACGGCCAAGCTTGGCGCGGCCAACCGCCACGAAGCGGTTCATGTCGCCCGTCGGCACGGTTGGATCTGAGCTCGCCAGCACGATACACACCCGGATTTTGTTGAATTGTTCACGTTTGGCCGGCCCGGTGCCTGACTGCTGGGGACCAAGACGTCTACCATGGAGCCACGACCGCCCATTGGTTATGCCTGCCCTGCGGCATCCGGTCGACGTGTGCTCAATGCCGCGCTCGATGCCGAGATGCCAGGGTGTACCCGGATCTTGCGAGACCGGGTCGTGGGCGTCGTATGGTCGAAGTTCTTGTGGTGCCCCTGCCAACGTCGCCAGTGGGTAGTGCCCGTCCGAAGCTCGAGAGGTGCTTATGACTTTGACGTATGACGCTGCTGCGTCTTCGGGTTCGCCGTCGGGGCGGCGGTTTCGTGCTTACACGTCGCGGCATTTGGATGAGTTGACGGCGCGGGCGGGGTTGGGTGAGGCGGAGCGGTTG
>NZ_JAAOEN010000028.1 GCF_011320225.1 Phytoactinopolyspora limicola | reverse complement strand
GCTACCAACCCAGCGCCCAACCCCGCTACGACCTACGCGGCCACCGCGAACCCCAACCCACATGACACACTCAAACCGTCAGCGATGTCCCGAGACACACCCGTCAGCGATGTCCCGAGACACCACAGCTACCGCACACGTTTGCGACGCATCTGATCGTCACGCATCCACACTCTGAGACCCGATCAGATGCACCACACCGCGCCGCCGCCCGCCGTTCGTACACCTGATCGCCCTGACGAGAACGATCAGGCGTCAAAACGGAGATCAGGTGCACAACAGGGGGGCGGCGGACACCGATTTTGCTTAGACCGCCTCTTCCACGCGCTTGCCCAGGTTCTCGTCGACGCTGCGCCAGTAGGCGAACACCTTCTGCCGTAGGTCGTCGCGGGTGACCTTGCTGACGTGCCCGGCGATGTTGCCGACCAGTCGATCCCGGGCGGCGTCGTCGAGGACCTCGCGGACCAGGGTGCCGGCCTGGCCGAAGTCGTCGTCATCGGCATGCAGGCTGGCCGCCGCACGTACGAGTTCGCCGTCGGATTCCCATCCGGCGTCGCCCACGAGCGACGGGTCGGCCTCCGGTCCGCCGACACTGTTCGGGGCGTAGACGGGGCGGTCGGGCGAGGCCCACGAGTACCGCATGGCGCCGTCCTTCGAGTACGAGTTGACTTCGGCCTTCGGCGCGTTGACGGGGAGCTGGGCGTAGTTGGTGCCGATCCGGTAGCGGTGCGCGTCGGCGTAGGAGAAGATCCGGCCGAGCAGCATCTTGTCCGGGCTGGCTGCGATGCCGGGCACGAAGTTGCTCGGCTCGAACGCCGCCTGCTCGATCTGGGCGAAGTAGTTCTCCGGGTTGCGGTCCAGCCGCAGCGTGCCGACCTTGATCAGCGGGTAGTCGCCCTTCGGCCACACTTTGGTGAGGTCGAACGGGTTGAAGCGGTAGTTCGCGGCGTCGGCGTACGGCATCACCTGGACGTGTACGGTCCACGTGGGGGCGTCGCCGCGCTCGATGGCGGTGTATAGATCGCGAATGTGGTAGTCGGCGTCCTCGCCTGCGATCTGGTCGGCGTCGGCCTGGGTGAGAAATTCGTGGCCCTGGTCGGTCCGGAAGTGGTACTTCACCCAGAACCGCTCGCCGGCGGCGTTGATCCACTGGTAGGTGTGTGAGCCGAAACCGTCCATGTTGCGCCAGCTACGTGGCAGGCCGCGGTCGCCCATGAGCCAGGTGACCTGGTGCGCGCTTTCCGGGGAGAGCGTCCAGAAGTCCCACTGCATGTCGTGATCGCGCAGGTTGGTGGCCGGCAGCCGCTTCTGCGACCTGATGAAGTCGGGGAACTTGATGGTGTCCCGGATGAAGAAGACCGGCGTGTTGTTGCCGACGAGGTCGTAGTTGCCCTCACTGGTGTAGAACTTCAAGGCGAACCCGCGCGGATCACGCCAGGTGTCGGGGCTGCCCTGTTCGCCGGCGACGGAGGAGAACCGCGCCAGCGCTTCGGTGCGTGCTCCGGGCTGGAAGAGCGCCGCCTTGGTGAACTGGCTGACGTCTTCGGTGACTTCGAGTACGCCGAAGGCGCCCCCGCCTTTGGCGTGCACAACCCGCTCGGGCACCCGCTCCCGGTTGAACTGCGCCAACTTTTCGACCAGGTAATGGTCATGCAGGACGATGGGGCCGTTCTGCCCGACGGTGAGGGAGTGAGCGTCGCTGGCGACGGGGGCGCCGGAGTTGGTGGTGGTGGGTGGGTTGTTGCTCACGCGTTCTCCTTGGATTCGCTGGTACAGGTGGGGCAGAGACCCCAGAAGGTCACCTCGGCCTCGTCGACGACGAAGCCGTGGGCGGGTTCTGGGGTCAGACAAGGGACTGCGTCCCCGGAGCACTCGACGTCGACGACGACGCCGCAGGACCGGCAGACGAGGTGGTGGTGGTTGTCACCGACGCGGGTCTCGTACCGCGCTGCCGAGCCGGCCGGTTCGATCCGACGCAGCAGTCCGGCCTCGGTGAGCGCATGAAGCACGTCGTAGACCGCCTGTGTCGAGACGGCGCCGAGCGCGGCCCGCACGTGGCGGGCGACGGTGTCGGCATCGGCATGCGGCTCGCGCTCCAATGCCGTGAGCACGCCCAGGCGTGGCGCGGTGACCCGTAGGCCGGCCGCCCGTAGCCGGTCTTCCGGCGCCAGTTCCCCCGGGGTCGCTGGTGCATCGGTGGCCATGGTGCGATCCTCGCAGTCTTATCTGGAATGAGTCAAGTTAGCGAGTCGCTCCAAACTAACAAATCGGTCTCAACCAACGAAATCACCCGAACTTCTGCGCACCCACCTGCCGTGATCATTGCCGGGATCGGGTCGCCATAGCGCCCCAATGTTGATTTCGATCACCCAGGGGTGGCACAGGCAACTACCATGATCTCCAAGGCTGCGCAGGGGGTGGACCGCATGGCCGCGGAACACAACACCGGATCCCCACACACAAGCGTGGACGCGGGGCCCGATAAGAGCCTAGACACCGGCCTGGCCGGGCACACCGAGTTGCGCATCCACGGCGTCAGCGGCACGCCACCTGAAGCCGTACTCAGCCATCCTCTCCTCAAACGGGTGGCCGGCGACGACAAATCAGGTTTCTATCGCCGCTGGTACCCAGGCGGACTATCAGCCGACCTCAACACCAATGGACGTCGGCTAGAGGCCTACAGCTGGGGACACTTGACGTCCGGATCGTTCGCCCGGGCCGCCTGGCTGATGCTGCTGCCGTTCATGCTCGCCAATCTCGCCCACTGGATGCTGCCCGCCCTTCCGGCGGCCGCCGGAAGGGTCCGCACCGCCGCCGGCCGGGCGTCGGCGGTGCTGCTGCGCCTGTTCGGGCTCTCGCTCACCCTCATGATGGTGCTGGCAGCCGTGCAGATGGCCATGGATGTAGCAGGGTGGCAATGCGGCGGAACCTGGCGGTGTGCCACGTCGTCACCCCTCACGACGGTACTGGCCGACGGATGGGCCGCTGAGCCAGGCGCACGAGTAGCCCTCACCGCGCTCGTACCGGTCGCGGTGGTGTTCGGGATCGGCCTGCTCGGCCGCCGGACGCGGCGACGCACCGAACCGGAACCCGACGTGTCCGTCGCCGCCGAGGGTGAGCATCCGATGTCACGGCCTAGCTTCTGGCGCGGCAACCCAGGCATGTCGGCGCTACGCACCGCCCATGTCACCGCCGCCACGGCGCTGATCGCGGCAGCCGTGGCGTGGCCGGCCAGTACGTTGGCGGCATCGGGAGCGGCGCGAGTGGCCGGTCTCGTCGTGTGCGCCGTCGCCTTGGCGCTGGTGGCGGGCGCCGCGGTACTCGTCGCCACCGAAGGAATCGCCGGGCGGTCCGCGCACCACACCACCGTCGCCGTTAATGCCCGGCGGATCTCTCTCGGACTCTTCCTGGTTGCCGTGGTGTTCTCGGTCTGGGACCACGGGACCTGGGAACCGGCCACTGATCTCCCCGGGGTACGGTCCGCGGTGCTACTCGCCTTCGGGGCCGCCATGCTGCTTATCCTGTTGCTCGCCGGCGCCGTCGCGGCACAGCTCCCGTGGCGGCAGGGCCGCGACGGGTTCCGGGTCACCATGCGCGGCCTCGGGGCGCCTGCGGTTTCTACCATCGCGTTCCTCGTGGCCGGTGGTTTCTCGGCGGGCCTGATCTACCGGGTCACCGACCTTCTCGGACAACCCGTGATCAGCGTGGACACGGCCAGCACTGTTCGCACGGCGCTCGACCGCATCATCGACGACGACGCGCTCCCCTTCGCGGTCCAGCAGAGCGCGTGGTCCACCGACCTGCCGCTGGTGCTGCCACCGTCGTACGCATGGGCGGGGGCGGCCGGCGCGGTGATCGTCGTTGCGGTCGTTGTGATCGCGGCCGGCATTGCCGTCAGCGCGGTCCGCCGAATCGGCGCCACGACGACACAAGTGGCTGACGAGTACCGCACCCAGCAGACCGCGGCAGGTGACCCCGGCCAGCCCTCCTCACCGAGCCCAACCACGGGCATGGCCGCCGACGAGGACGCCGCCCGGCGGATCGCCATCGTCACCGTCGCCGCGTCGCTCACCGACGGTTCGGGACGTTTCATCGGCCGAGTGGTGCTGGCGGCCGGGTTGGTGCTACTGACCGGGATAGGGGTCTATGCCTCCGGGGCAGACAACTGGCAACTCGTCGAGCGGCCTCCGCTGTCGACGCTGACCACCTTTGGCACGTGGATGATGGGAGCGTTCGCCATCGGCCTCGTGGGGCTGGTGTGGAGTACGGCGCGGAATCCGGCGTTGCGCCGCGTCGTCGGCATCCTGTGGGACGTCGGGAGCTTCTGGCCCAGGGTCGCACATCCCCTGGCGCCGCCGTCCTACGGTGAACGTGCCGTACCCGAACTCGTCGACCGGGTCACCGCGCTCACGGCGGAACCCAACTCACGGGTGATCCTCTCCGGGCATTCCCAAGGTTCGGTGCTGGCCGCGGCCACCATCATGCAGCTACCGCGGAACGTCGCCGCGCGCGTGGGGCTGATCACCCACGGGTCACCTCTGCGCCGTCTCTACGCCCGGCACTTTCCGGCGTATCTCGACGAATCCGTACTCCGCTCGGTGTCGGCGATCGTCGGCGGCCGCTGGCGCAACCTCTACCGCGAGACCGACCCGATCGGGTCCTGGGTACTACACGACCCAGCCGACGAGTCCACCGGCGGCCCTGACGTCGATGTCCGCCTCCTGGACCCACCCACCCTCGACGGCGAGATCGCCGGGCACGGCGAGTACTGGAACGACACCCGCTACCCCGCCGAACTCGACACCGTCGCCCACCCACCGGACGCGTAGCCGGGTGACTCTCGTTGAGCACCGTCCGCAGCACACATGCTGGCCGGCCCGGATCATTGGTCGGCGACGTCGGTGTCCTCGTCCAGGTGGCCGCGGCGCTGTACGCCGTCGTCGGGCTCGTCGGGATGCCGACGCAAGACCACGATGCCGGTGATCAAGCCACCCCAGACGACAAGTACGGACACCACGAGCATCACGATGGCCTCGCCGGACATCAGCGCCTCCCTTCCGACTCCACGACGCTGGTCAACCGCTCGACGCGACGCGAGGGCAACGCGGCGAGCACAACCCCGACGACCAACACCCCGGCTGCTACTCCCCAGCCCGCTATGAGCAGGAATCCCAGAGGGTAGCCCTCGTACCGGGCGGCAAGTTCCTCACGCACGCTGTCGACCATCATCCAGCCGAGCACTAGTGGCGTGATCAGGCCCAGGGTGATCAGCCACCACCGGTCCAGGCGCACCGCGGAGGTCTCGTTCGCGTGGTCTCGCAACGTTGGCAGCCGTCGCAAGACCCAGGCGATGACGATGACCGCGACCAAGGCCGCCATCGCGATGCCGTACTGGTTGACGAAGTGATCAGCCGCGTCGAGGATGTACAGCCCCTCCGTGGTGGGGAACAACAGAATCGACGCCAGGGCGATGGCGCCGCCCACCACGAGGACGGAGGGGACTCGCGGCCAGCCGGTGCGGTCCTGTACCGCGGAGATGACCACCTGGACGATGCTGATCAGCGACGACACTCCGGCGATGACGAGTGCACCGAAGAACAGCACTCCGAACAGGCTGCCGGCCGCCGGCATGCTGGAGATGATCTGCGGGAACGCGATGAACGCCAGGCCAATGCCGCCCTCACCGAGCACGTCTCCGACACCAACGCCGGCCGCCGTAGCCATGAAGCCGAGGGCGGCGAACACCCCGATGCCGGCGAGGATCTCGAACGAGCTGTTGGCGAAGCCGGCCACCATGGCCGAGCCGGTGAGGTCGGCGCGTCGGCCCAGATACGACGCATAAGTGATCATGATCCCGAAGCCGACCGACAACGAGAAGAAGATCTGGCCGTAGGCAGCCACCCATACGCTGCCGCGGGTGATGGCGTCCCAGTCCGGAGTGAAGAACGCGTCCAGGCCAAGGGACGCACCTTCCAGAGTGAGCGCCTGCACCACGAGAATCCCGAAGAGCAGCGCCAGCAGCGGGATGAAGATCTTGTTGGCCCGCTCGATCCCGCGCCGGATACCGAGTGCGAGGACACCTAGGGTTACCGCCCACACCGCGATGAGCGGCCATGCGACACCCGCCACGTAGGAGGAGACCATCCCGGGCTCGTCCGCACGCTGGAGGAAGTCCTGGATCAGGAAGGCCTCTGGATCCGGCTGCCAGTCCTGGCCGAAGGAGAACCCGGTATAGCGGACCGCCCATGCGATGATCACCGCGTAGTAGGTGGCGATGACGAAGCAGATCGCTACCTGCCACCAGCCGATCGTCTCGGCCGGGCGCGCCAGGGCCCGGTAGGCGTAGGGCGGCGAGCGGCGGGACCGCCGACCGATGGTGTACTCCAAGATCAGCAGCGGTATGCCGGCCGTGAGCAGCGCGATCAGGTAGGGCAGCAGGAATGCGCCGCCACCGTGCTCGTAGGCGACGTAGGGGAATCGCCAGATGTTGCCCAGACCGATGGCGGAGCCGATCGCCGCCAGGATGAATCCAGCGCGGGTGGCCCACTGTTCGCGCTCGTGGGGCACGGCGTTTCTCCGATCACCGTCGGATGCCTTTCCCGAGGCACCGTAACCCGCCAGCCCCCAAACTCACCACCCACCTCCCATGATCATTGGCTTTTGACCACCGATTTCGGTGGTCAAAAGCCAATGATCATGGGAGGGCGGGGGATAACACGTGGCGGGTCAGGAAGTCGCGCACGACGCTCTGGAACCGCTCCGGCTCCTCCAGCGGCGGCGAGTGGCCCGACTTCTCGAAGATCACCAACTCGGCGTCCGGGATCAGCTCCGCTATGGTCTCGCTGCACTCCACCGGCGTGATCCAGTCGGCGCGCCCCACGGTCACGAGCGTCGGGCAGCTGACCTTGGGCAGGCCCGGCTTCACATCGTAGGTACGACGGTTCACCGAGAAGGCGTAGTTGTGCGTCGCGTAGTGGTAGTCGACCGACGCGATCCGCTCGGGCAACGTCGCCGGATCGAAGTCGTAGTCGTACAACGGCAGGATCGCCGCCCAGCAGTCGCGGAAGTCGTCGTCGTCGCGGACCCTGCCTTCCATGATCCGGGCCAGTTTCTCCTCATCGATCTCCACCCGGGCCGACGCGCGGGCGTTGGCCATGGCCAGATCGTCGTGCGACTGATCAGCCGCGGTGTCCCGCAGCACCATCGCCAGCAGCCGATCCGGATGAGTGATCGCGTACTCCATCGAGAGGAACCCACCGTAGGAGCCGCCGGCCATCACGAACCGCTCCGCGCCCGCCCACTCCCGAAGCGCGTCGATGTCGGCCACCCATTGCTCGTGGGTGAACGGTGGTGTGTCGCCGCTCTTGCCGCTGCCGCGGGCGTCGAACACCAGGACCCGGAAGACATCGCTGAGATGTCCGAACGCGGCCGCCGGCTCCCGCTTCGACCCAATCCCGGGTGCTCCGTGGTGGGCGATCAATAGTGGGGCGTCCGGGTCGTCGCCGAGCAACTCCACGTCGAGCGGGTTTCCGTTGATGTTCACGATCATTCTGCTCTCCTCCTACTCCCCATGATCATGAACACTTTGCCGTGTGATCACACGGCAAAGTGTTCATGATCATGGGAGGTCGATGACGACGTCGTCGAGATCCCGCGGATAGGTCGTCAGCCGCTCTGGGCCGTCGTCGGTGACAAGTACGGTGTCGGAGATCCGGTAACCCGCATGGCCCGGCACATAAACGCCGGGTTCACTCGACACCACCATCCCGGACCGCAACACCGTGGTGTCGCCGTCCTCCAGCCACGGCGGCTCATGGAAGTTCAGGCCGATCCCATGTCCTTGCCGATGCCGGATATTGGCGGCATACCCAGCCTTCCGGATGATGTCCAGACAGGCTCGGTTCACGTCGTTGCACCGCGCACCCGGCTTGATCGCCTGGGTGCCGACCTGCTGGGCGTGGTGATCGGCGAGGAAATAGTCGATCTGCTCACGGGTGGGCTCACCGAGGAAGAACGTTCGCTCGCTTTCCGCGTATCGCCCGCCGACAGCCCCGCCGAGCGACAGGATGAAGGTGTCTCCGGGGCGGAGCCGATACGACGACGGCAGCCCGTGCGGGTAGGCGGAGTTCTCACCGCCATAGACGAGGCCCCCGGTCAGCATGGGAACCACGACGACGTCGCTGTGCTCGGCGTACATCCACCGGCTACCCGCCCGGATCACGTCGTCGGCCAACTCCGCCTCGGTGGGGAGTTCTCCGTCGGCCACGGCGTCTGTCACGAGCTCCACGCCGGCCCGCAGCATCACATCACCCAGCTCTGCGGCTCGACGGTGCAGCTCGATCTCCTCGGGCTCTTTGATCAGCCGAAGATCATCGACGATGCCCGTCATCTCCCAGCTGACTCCACCGAACACCGTGCCGAACTCGTGCAGCCGCCCCGTGGCCAACGACGGAGTGTGTCCCCACCGCCCGCCGACTGGTACCGCCCGGGCCAGCGTCTCGAACGGGCTGGCCAGACCGGGGTATTCGTCGAAAGCCACCAGGTCGTCGACGACGGACCCCTGTGCCATGGCGTGTTCGCGTTCGAGTTCGGGCACCAGCAACACACACCGGTCGCGGCCCAGCCAGACCGCGGCCGGGCGCTCGTTGGGATGGTGAAAGAACCCCGTCAGGTAGGCGACGTCGCGCCAGTCGTCGACCACGATCGCGTCCAGCCCGGCTGCGTCGAGCCGGGACCGCAGGTGATCGTGCAGCCGGCGGTAGAAGTCGGGTAACAGGCGTTGCGAGAACGTCACGGCCAGATCGCATCCTTCGTCGAGGTCATGATCGGTTGCTGGTGGGGTCGGTCCGGTTCGGCGTGGTCACCTGGAGTCCTGCCGGGTCCGGGGGTTGCGGGCGTCGTTGTAGGCCAGTGCACATAACGTCGCGGCCACGACCAGCAGCAGGATCGCCACCGATGGGAAGACGGCCGTCCACCACGCCGAGCTCAAGGCACCGGTGCGTTGTGCGTTGTGGAGGATCGCCCCCCACGACCAACTGCTCGGATCGCCCAGGCCGAGGAACGACAGGCCGGCCTCACTCAGTACCGCCTTCGACGCGGTCAGCACCACCGATACCGTGATCACCGGTGAGACCGCCGGAAGGACGTGCCGGATCATGATCCATCGGTTCGGGGCTCCAACGACGTGCGCGGCGTCGACGAAGGAGAGCGTGACGACGGGCATCGCCTGCGACCGCACCACCCGGGCAACCTCCGGCCACGAGAACGCGGCGATGACGACCACCAAGGTCGACACACTCGGCCCGGCCAGCGCCGCCACGAGGATCATCAATGGCAGCACCGGCAGCGACAGCATGAGATCGACGAGCATCCCCAGCGGGGTGTCCAGGCGTTTGAAGTACGCCGCGCTGACCCCCACGGCCACGCCCAATATGATCGCGAGGGCCGCCGCACCCAACCCGACGATCATGCTCGTCCGGGTGCCCCACACCACTTGGGCGAAGATGTCTCGGCCGAGATTGTCGGTGCCGAACCAGTGCTCGCCCGACGGTGGCGCGAGCACCTCGGTGCCGTACCCGCTCGGGTACTCGGCGATCAGCGGAGCTGCGACCGCGACGATCATCAGGACACCCAAGATGGCAATCGACACGACACCCAACGGGTTGCGCCGGAAGGCCCGCCACGTTCGGACCCGTGGCGCCACACCGGCATCCCCCTCCGGCAGGTCGATGAGCCCGGGGTCGCCACCTCCGGTGGGCACTCCCGTACGGTCGACGTCGCCTCCCGGCTCTCCGCCCGGCGCGTCCTGTCTCGTTCCCGGTGTCATTGCACCCTCACCCTGGGGTCGAGGAATCCGTAGGCCAGGTCGGTGATGAAGTTGGCGATCACGACGGTCGCGGCGAGCAACACGAACGCCCCCTGCATCACCGGGAAGTCGAGCTGGCCGACCGACTCGTAGATCGCCCGCCCGATCCCGGGGTAGGCGAAGATCGTCTCGGTCAACACGGCTCCACCCACGAGGAACCCGACCTGTAGGCCGACGAGGGTCGTCGTCGGCAGCAAGGCATTACGCAGAGCGTGTTTCCACACCACGGTCCGCTCCGGGGAGCCCTTGGCCCGGGCGACGTTGCAGTAGTCCTCGCCGAGTGCGTCGATGAGATTCGTCCGCAGCGTCAACACGTACGCCCCGATCTGCAACAACACGAGGCTCAGGCACGGCAGGACGAGGTGGCGAGCGATACTCACGTACGCGTCCCAACCATAGACGTCCGACGCCATCGCCCCACCGATCGGGAACCACCCGAGGCCAAGACCGAAGATGTAGAGCAGCGCGATGCCCACGGTCGGCACGAACAACGACTGCCCGACCACGCCACCCACCTGGACGGCACGATCGATCGCACCGCCCTTGTGGGTGGCGGCCAGCACTCCGAGCGGCAGCCCGATGATCAGCGTCGCGATCAAGGCGGTTCCGGTGAGCAGCAACGTCCACGGCAACCGCTCCATCAGGATGTCGAGCACCGGCTGGTTCTGCCGGAACGAGATCCCGAGATTGCCCTGCAACAACTGCTGGAGGTAGCTCAGGTATTGCAGGAACAGCGGCTGATCGAGGCCGAAGTCGGTCAGCATCTTCTCCCGCTGGTCCGCGGTCATCGTCGGGCTGGCCACCGCCAGTGCCGGGTCTCCCGGCAGCAGGCGGACCAGAAAGAACGTGACGGTGACCGCGAACCAGAGGGTGAAGACGCCGCGTAGCAGCCGCAGCGAGCCGAACCGCAGGAGCGCCATCGTGTGTCTAGGTCCTCTTCGAGGTGGTGACGGACGGGTCGAGCAGCGTCACTCGGGCGCCTGGGCCGACGCCAGAGACTGCGGGTTGACCACGGACAACAGCTCGCTCGGCTTCGCGTCGAGACCGGTCCAGCCGGCCGCGCCGGCGAAGGTGAACTGTTCGACGTACATCACGTTGTCGTACACCTCGTCTCGGACGATCCTGGCGATCTCATGCAGCGGTTCCCGTGCCTCGTCGACGGTGAGCGCCGTGGCGGACTCCTCCATCAGGCGGTTGATCTCCGCGTCGTCGACACCGGCGTAGTTGATGAAGCCGTCTTCGTGGAACAGCAACGTGAAGTTCGACTGCGGTTCGTCGATGATGGCCCACGAGCCAGCGTAGATGTCGAAATCGCGGTTCACCGTGCGATCCATGTATGTGTTGCGTTCGAGACCGGCGAGCCGGATCTCGATACCCGCTTCCGCGCTTTGGTCCCGGACCAGCTCCGCCCAGGTCGCGATGATCGGATCGCCGCTGTCGTAGACCATCTCGAAGCTGAGGTCGTCGAACATGCCGTTACCGTTGGAGTCGGTGAAACCGGCGTCCTCCAGCAGGCTACGGGAGAGGTCCGGATCGTAGGTGTACTCCTCGGCGTCTTCCTCCGCCCACTGTGGGTAGGTCGGGGTGAGCACACTCGAGTTCGCCGACACGGCGTTACCACCGAGCACCACCTGGCGGATCGCCTCATAGTCGACCGCATGGGCCAGGGCGCGGCGCACCTCGACCTGGTCGAGCGGCTCGCGGCGCATGTTGTATTGCATGTGTGCCCAGCCGAGCGACGGCACCTGGTAGGTCTGCAACGAGTCGTCACCTGCGACCTCGTTGACCATCGACGGCGGCAACGCGTTGGCGATCAAGTCCAACTCACCGGAGCGCAACGCGAGGACCTGGGTGTTGACGTCCGGGTACACCCGGAAGACAACACGGTCGAGGTTGGCCCGTCCGCCCTCCGCGAGCGGGTAGTCCTCCACGGCTTCGAGGATGTACCGCTGCCCGCGATCAACCTGGGTGAGGACGAACGGGCCGGCCGACACCCACTCCTCGTCGTTGGCGAACTCCGCGACCGAGTCCACCTCACCGAAGACGTGGGCCGGCACGATCGGCATCCAGAAGCCGACACTGTTGATGAACGCGCCGTCCGGACGGTTCAGGGTGAACTCCACCCTCGTGTCCGAGACGGCTTCGGCGCCGTCGAGCGCGCCGATCATTCCGGCGACCGTGCCGAGGCTCTCTTCTTTGATCGCCTCGATGGTGAAGGCGACGTCGGCCGCGGTGAGTGGCGTGCCGTCGGTCCACGTCATGTCGTCCCGGATCTCGATCCAGGCCCCGAGGCCGTCGTCGTCGTAACCCCAGTCGGTGGCCAACGCGGGCACCTTCTCGGCGTCGGCGTTGATGGTCATCATCGCCGGGTACATCAGGTTGGTCACCCAACTATCCGTCCGGCTGTTGCCCACCAGCGGGTTGAAGTTGACGACGTCGGCGGTGGTACCGATACGGATGTCCCCGCCGGCCTCCCCCGCGGGCCGGCCGGAATCGTCGTCGCCATCGGCATCGGCGGCACCGCCGTCCGGACCCGACGCGTCGTCGCTTGCGTCCGGGTTGGAAGGACTGCAGGCGGCCATCATGGCTGCCACGGACACGGCTACCGCCGCGCCCCGCCAGCCCGCCCGGGTGATCCTGCTGCGTGTCATCTGTTCCAAGCCTCCTCGATCACTCGCATCGCGTTGCCACCGATGACGGCGCGAATTTCGTCATCGGAGTAGTCGTGCGTGACCAACCAGCCGACGATGTTCCAGAAGCACTCGGCCGGGTTCTCCAGGCCGTCGACATACTCGACCTCTTCGTACTCTGCCGAGCCGTGGGCCTCGCCGATCGACAAGTGGCCAGCGAACAGGCGGTGCAGGCCGACGTGGTCACCGAACAGCGTGTCCGGTCCGAACGCGACGTGTTCGATGCCCACCAGGTCGACACAGTAGACGAAGTGGTCCATGACCGACTCGAGGTTGTGTTTGGGGTGCGCCGCCGAGAGGGTGGTGTGTGGTGCCGCCTCCAGACCTATGACGCCGCCGCGTTCGGCACAGGCTTTGATGACGTGGTCCGGCTTCATCCGGTTGGTGTCCCATACCCCGCGTGCACCGGCGTGGGTGATGATGATCGGCTTCGTGGAATGCTCGATCACCTCTTGCGACGTCACATCACCGGAGTGAGAGACGTCGATGATGATGCCGAGTGCGTTCATCCGTTCGACGGCCCGCCGGCCGAATGCCGTCAAGCCACCGTCGCGACGCTCTTTCAGCCCGCTGCCCAGCGTGTTCGCCTCGCTGTAGGCGATGCCCATCTGGCGCACACCGAACCCGTAGAGGATGTCGATCCGGTCGAGTTCGTTTTCGATCGGGGTCGCCGCCTCCAAGCCGGCCACTAGGGCGATACGGCCAGTCTCTTGGGCGTGCCTGATGTCGGCCACCGTCTCTGCTTTGACGACGAAGTCCTGCTGGGCGAGGTCACTGAACCGCATGCCGAGGTCTGCGATGATGTCGGTCCATTTCCAGCCCGCGTGGCTCGTGACACAGGCGGTACCGTCCATGAAGTTGTCGAACACGACAGTGAGCCCGGATCGCGCCAATCCTTCGTATCCGGTGCGGTGTCGGCCGTGCCGGTTGTAGTCGATCGTTTCGTCGATCTGCTGTGGGAACCGGCTCGGGTGCTCGTGAGTGGAGATCACCAGGCTCTCGGACAGCAGCCGGGATACGCGTTCCCGCTGGGTGTCGGTCAACCCGAGTCCGGTGTACTCGGGCACCCGGCCAATCTCCTGAGCGAGGTCGAACGACTTGTAGTCGACGCCCTCCCGCAGGTAGCTGTACGACCGGTACCCGTCATAACGCGGGGCTGGCTCGAGCACGGAAGACCTCCTGGAACGGCTGCGCGGTGTGGCAAAAAGCTGGTATCCGGACCGGATACCTACTGTTGGATTTGCTACGGTGCCAGAAATCTGCATTGTTGGCAAGCTATATGACTGAGATAGACGCTTGATCGAGATTACAAGATGGATTCCTGCATCTAACGTCCGCTAAGCTCGTTCCGACGACGCAGAACAGGATGGCCATGACCGAACACTCCCCCGCGCTCGACCCACTAGACCGCCAGATCGTCGCGGCCATGCAGATCCATGGCCGGGCCACGTGGCAGCAGATCGCTCGCGCCGTCGGCACATCGGACTCCACCGTCGCCCGACGCGCTCAGCGCATGTTCGCCTCTGGTGTGGTCCGGGTGGTTGCCTCGACCGACCCGCTGCGCTGCGGCTACGGCCACCCCGTGATGCTCCAGGTGAAATGCCAGGCCGGCCTGGTCACCCAGGTCGCCGCCGAGCTGGCCAAACGCCCCGACGTCCGGTTCCTGTCCCTCGTCACCGGTTCGTTCGACGTCGTCCTCGAACTCATCGTGCCGTCCCAGCGGCAGCTCGCCCACATCCTTTTCAACGAGGTAGAGCAGGTGCCGGGGATCAGCTCCACCGTCACCGAGAGCGTCATCGCCCACTACAAAGTTGCCCACGTGTGGTCACACGGCACTCTCGACGACGACACCACCGCCGCACTCACCCACGATCGTGGCGAGATCGTCGAGCACGAGCCGGACTCCCTGGACGAGCGCGACGAAGCACTCGTGGCCCTCCTGGCCGAAGACGCCAGGCTGAGTTTCGCCTCGATCGCCGGCCGGCTCAACATCAGCGAGTCCATGGCAAAACGACGGCTCAACGCCCTTGTCGCCGACGGCAGGGTCCGCTTCACCACCATCGTCCGGCCGGAACTGCTCGGCTACGGCGTTGAGGTCATGTGCTGGCTCGGCATGGACCTGCGGCACCTCGACGAAGCCGCCCGCATACTCGCCGCCCGCCCAGAAGTCAGATACGTCGCGGCTACCGCCGGGTACAGCGACCTCACCTGCGAGGTCGTGCTTCGTGACCAACCCGACCTGCACCGCTTCATCACGCAGGTGCTGGCCAACCTTCCCGGCCTGCGACGCACCGAGATCGGGCTCGAGCTGGCCACCATCAAACGCGCCTACACCCACGTCGAGTCACCCCACCTGGACAACGGCGACAGAAAGGCCGCGACATGACCACGCCGGCCCTGGCCCTACACGCGCTGACCGTCAGCTTCCCGTCCGGTGACGGCAGAGTCGACGCGGCCCATGAGGTCACGTTCAGCGTTCAGCCCGGCGAGATTCTCGCCGTCGTCGGTGAATCCGGCTCCGGCAAGAGCATCAGCGCCACCGCCGTCCTCGGCCTGCTGCCGGCCACGGCACGGCGCACCGGCCGGATCGAGGTCGGCGGCGACGACGTCACCACTCCGGACAAGGCCCGGCTACGACGGCTGCGCGGCAAAGACGTCGCCATGGTGTTCCAGGAGCCGATGACGGCGCTCAACCCGGTTCTGACCATTGGCTCGCAGATCGTCGAAGCACTCCGCCTGCACACGTCACTGTCCCGGTCCGCCGCCCGTGCCCGTGCCGTCGAACTGCTCGACGTCGTCGGCCTACCCGACCCGGCCGAACGGTTTAGCTACTACCCCCACCAGCTCTCCGGTGGTCAGCGTCAACGGGCCGTCATCGCGATGGCCATTTCCTGCGACCCCACCGTACTGATCGCCGACGAACCCACAACAGCGCTCGACGTCACCGTCCAGGCCGAGATCCTCGACCTGTTGCGCGACCTCCGGCACCGGCTCACGTCGGCCATAGTGCTGATCACCCACGACATGGGGGTGGTCGCCGACATCGCCGACCGAGTCGTGGTGATGCGCCGGGGCGAGATCGTCGAGCAAGCCCCCGTCGACGCCCTGTTCGCCAACCCCCAGCACCCTTACACCCAGCAGCTCCTCGCCGCCGTCCCTCACCTGGGCCACCGGCCCCAGTCTGGGCGGCTACTCGAGTCCACGACCGCGCCAGACGCCGCCCCCGCCACCACGGGCCCTCGCCCCGCGGAACCGGCCGGGGCATCGAACGCCCTCGAACTACACAACGTCGTGATCGAATACCCGGGACGGCTCGGGCGCGGTGCGTTCCGCGCGGTCGACGACGTCACCTTAACGATCCCCCGCGGACAGATCACCGGGCTGGTCGGCGAGTCCGGTTCCGGCAAGACAACACTCGGGCGATGCGCGGTGGGGTTGCTGCGGGCGACCACGGGACGCGTCGTCGTCGACGGCACGGACATCACCCGCGCCTCCCGCCGACAGCTGCGCGACGTCCGCCGGCGCATCGGCATGGTGTTCCAAGACCCGGCGTCGTCGCTGAATCCCCGGCTCACCGTCGGTGACAGCATCGCCGAGCCGATCCGCTTGCAGGGCAGCCGAGCCGGTCGAGCACAGCTGGAACGCCGCGTCAGTGAGCTGCTGGAGAGCGTCGAGCTTCCGGCGTCGTGGCGCCGCCGGTTTCCCCACGAACTCTCCGGCGGGCAGCGCCAGCGTATCGGTATCGCACGGGCGATCGCGCTTGACCCGGTGCTGCTCGTCGCGGACGAACCCACCAGCGCGCTCGACGTATCGGTGCAGGCGCGGGTGCTGGACCTCCTCCTCGACCTCCAGGCCCGCCTCGGCTTCTCGTGCCTGTTCGTCAGCCACGACCTCGCCGTCGTCGAGTTGCTGGCCAACGAGATCGCCGTGATGCATCAAGGGGTGCTGGTCGAGCAGGGGCGGCGAGACGACGTGCTCACCCGGCCCCAACAGGAGTACACACAACGCCTCCTGGCCGCGGCTCCGGTGCCCGACCCAGCCGAACAGCGCCGCCGCCGGACCACTCCCCGACCATCCCCATGATCATGAACACTTTGCCGTGTCATGACACGGCAAAGTGTTCATGATCATGGGGTGGGAGGGCTCGGAGAATCGGTCGGCGCTGGCGGCGCAGGGTCCCGGTAGACGATGAACCCCCGCGGGGAGATCCACAACGAGCGGTCCCGCTCCATGGTGGCCCGCAACTTCTCCGGCGTCATACCGTTGCGCCGCGCAACCAGATCCAGCTTGTCGCCCAACGCCTCGATCGCCTCAACACCGTTCATCGGCTCCGGCAAGACTTTCAGGCCGATCTCGCCCAGGGTGGCCGGCCTGTCTCGCGGCTCCATGTCTTCCTCCAGTTGTGATGTGTCCAACTCGTGGTCCCCACCGGCTTCCAGGCAGCGCTCCGCAGACGATCCGCTTCCTTCGTGGGACGGTCCGCGCCGCCCATCAGTTCCCCTATCGTGCCCGAGCAACGGAAAAGAGGGGCGTGGCGACGCGATATCCGCGTCTCCACGCCCCTCTTCTGAGCGGTCCGTCGAACCGGTCAGGTCTTCAATGCTGAAGCCTGACTAGCTCAGGGCCTGGGCCCGGCGAGTGCGCGCGAAGAGCGCACCACCGACGACCAGCAGCAGGGCGCCGATCGCCAGGCCGGTGAGGTTACCCGCACCGGTGTCCGGCAGGTCGTCGCCGTCCTCGTCGCCATCTTCGGTGCCGTCCTCGTCACCATCCTCGGTGCCGTCTTCGTCACCGTCCTCGTCGCCCTCGTCGTCACGCACGTCGACGGTGAAGTTCACCTCGTCGGTGCTCGGCGAGCTGACGTTGTTGATGGTCTGAGTCGCCACCACGGTGCAGTCGCCGTTCGGCAGCGACTCCTCCGGGGTGAAGGACCACTCGCCATCGGCATCCACGGCGTCGTCAGCGTCGGCGGTCAGCGAGAAGTCGTCCTCGCAGACGATCATCAGCGTGACGGTCGCCCCAGGAATCCCAGTACCACTGAAGGTGGGTGTGGCGATCCTGGCGGTGTCGCCATCCGACGGCTGGGCGATCTCGGGTGCGGGCACCGCGACACTCACGGTCACGGAGTCCGATCCCGGCACGTCCAGACCCTCGACCGACTGAGTGGCGGTGATGGTCGACTCGCCGTAGTTGACGTCGACGCTGGTGCTCCAGTTGCCTTCGTCGTCGGCGGTGGCATCGGCCGCGGCGTCGTCGTTGAGGGTCAGCGACACCTCGGCACCGGGCTCAGCGGTACCGGTGACGTCCAGCTCACCGAGGTCCACCTCGGCGCCATCCTCCGGCGCGGTGATAACGACGGGGTCGACGTCCAGCGGCTCGGCCGCACCGGTGAGGGTGTAGTAGCCGAGGCTGCCGTAGTCGGTGTAACCCGCGCTCACGTCAACCGTGCTCTGGCTCGGGTCGCCCTCGCCACGGCCCTCGACGGCGAGGTAGTACACGCCGGCGTCGAGGTCGGTGGTGATAGAGGCACCCATACCAGCGGCCAGTTCGCCGTTGACGTCGGTGGTCTCTTCTTCAGCCTCTTCGATGACCTCGCCATCGGAGTCCAGCAGCGACAGCTTGATGTCGAGGGTGGCCCCGACCTCGCTGGCCGGCTCCGCGATGGCGACGAACGGTCCACCAATGGTGACGACGCTGAACACGTCGGTGTCGTCCCGGTCGATGATGACACCCTCGTCGGCGAACGTGCCGTCCGCGTTGTCCAGCGAGGTGGCGTCACCGGTGCTGTCACCGTGCGGGTCGGAGATCAGCGCGGTGCGACCCACGAACTCGAACTCCGCCGTCAGCGGCGCGCCCGGGTGGTCGCTCTCCTCGAAGGCACACTGATTGGCCTCGGTCGGCTCGTAGAAGTTCTGCCCCGAGCCGGGCGGCGTGGTTTCGAAGTCGTTGTCCAGGTCACCGTCGATGTAACGGCAGACCCCGCCTTCCCACGGGTCACCGTTCTGGTCGAACAGGCCGGCGAACCACTCGACCGGAGCGCTCTGGTCAGTCATGACCGCGATGTCGTCCTGGTCGTTGTCCGCGCCGGCGTAGTCACCGGTGGACCAGGTACCGATCGGCACGTTGTACGGCGCACCCATGATCGGGCCCCACAGCCCCTCGCTGGGGACGTAGTAGGTGGTGTCGCCATCGGTGAGGTCGCTGTCGACGTGGCCGTGGTGGTTGAGGCCCAGGTTGTGGCCGACCTCGTGGCTACCGGCGTCCGCGATGGCCTTCGGGTTGTGGTTGACACCTTCGGCCGAGACCAGCGCGGGGCTGAAGAACTCGCTACCGAACCCGTTCAGCCAGGCGACGCCGCCTTGGAGGCCGAGCTCAGCCATGTCGTTGTTGTCGCCGACGATCAGCAGGTGGGAACCGTACTCGTCATCGTCGGGCCCGGAGCGCCACAGGTCGGCACCCGGGTCGGTCAGGGTGACGTTGACGTCGAAGGGCGCGTAGTCCTGGGCGATGCGCTCCCAGACCTCGGCCTTGACGGCGTCGCTGACCTGGTACTCGCTGACCTGGAACGCATCGACTCCGAACTCGGAGTTCCAGAGGGTGCCCTCGATAGTGGTGGGGCCGAAGTCGATGTAGATGGTGTGCTTCGCCCCTGGGCGGGAACCCTCTTCCGGGCTCCCCGGCACCGAACCCGGCGTGAAGTCGGTGTCGACCACGTCGGGCACGTTCTTCCACTGGTCAACAATGGCGACGTGACCGGTCGAGGAGACGATGGCCAAGTCAGCGGCCAGCAAATCCTTCAGTTCCTGGGCGGTCATGCCGGCCCGGGACGCAACCGCCGCCAGTCCGGCGTCGGTCAGTTGGTCGAGAGCTTCGGGGCCACTCGACCCAGGCTCCACGACAGTGGCGAGGGTCGCCTCGATGGTTTTGTCGGGCTGAATAGATACGTCGTTCTCGTCGGCTCCTGCGGGCAGGGTGACCGCACCGAACGCCAGTGCTCCGGCGCCTGTGCTCGCCACCGCGGCCGTCAGCCATCGGCGGTGTGTTTGTCTCACTTGTTCTATCTCCCGGGTGTCATCTTCAGTTGTGCAACGGCACAGCTTTGATACTAGAGATCCGCCGGGACGCTATCAGATCCGCCCCTGCCAGGTACAGACGACACCCAAAGAGCCAGAGCCAAATGTCCGCTTTAAGCGATTTATCCCGATTGTCTATCTCGATGAGAGAAACCCCGTCACCAGAGCAAGCTCGGTCCACAACACGGGCGCCCGACCCCAGTACTCGGTCCGGCAACCGCGCGATCAGCCCCGGCTGAGGCGCTGCGCCGCCTCAACCGCCCAGTACGTCAACACGATGTCCGCGCCCGCGCGCCGGATCGACGTCAGCGATTCGAGTACGGCCCGGTCCCGATCGATCCAACCGTTCGCGGCCGCCGCCTCGATCATCGCGTACTCACCCGACACCTGGTAAGCCGCCACCGGAACGTCGACCAGGTCTTTGGCGCGGGTCACCACGTCAAGATAGGACATCGCCGGCTTGACCATGATCATGTCAGCGCCTTCGTCCACATCGAGCCGGATCTCGCGGAGCGCCTCGACCGCGTTGGCCGGGTCCTGCTGATACGTACGACGGTCACCAGTCAGCGACGACTCGACCGCATCACGGAACGGTCCAAAGAACGCCGACGCGTATTTGGCGGCATAAGCGAGGACGGCAACGTCGGCGAAGCCGGCTCCGTCCAGGGCCTCTCGCACCGCCCCGACCTGACCATCCATCATGCCGCTGGGGCCGACTACGTGTACACCGGCTTCGGCTTGTGCCACCGCCATACGCCGGTAGGCGTCAAGGGTGGCGTCGTTGTCGACCGTGCCGTCAGCGGCCAGCACGCCGCAATGGCCGTGATCGGTGAACTCATCGAGACATAGGTCGGCCATGACCACCGTGGCCGCCCCGACTTCACCGACCACTTCGCGGATCGCCGTGTTCAGCGCGCCGTCCGGATCGTAGGCGGCACTGCCGGAGGCATCCTTGCGTTCCGGGATGGCGAACAACATCAGCCCACCGACGCCGGCTTCCACCGCCTCGACGACAACCTTGCGTACCGTCTCCGACGTGTGCTGGACGACCCCCGGCATGGACGGCACCGGCCTCGGCTCGGTGGCTCCCTCGCGGATGAACAGCGGCAGCACGAGGTGGCGTGGCTCGAGTGTCGTCTCGCTGACCAAGCGCCGCATAGCAGGCGTGCGGCGTAGCCGCCGGGGTCGTTCGGCGGGAAACGGCACGGCTTTCTCCTTCAGGAATGGCCGGACGGGCCGGGTGCGCCCTGTGTCGATCAGATGACGAAGTCGCCCGTCAGCCTGCCGGACCGTCACCTGATCCTTATCTTTCCACTATCTGAGATCAAACCAGATGACACAACTCGACCGTTCGGCGCCGCTGCCTCACCTGATCGCCGCCGGTGAAACGATCAGGTGACATATCGGAGATCAGGTGACATCAGTGAGCTACTGGGCGTTCTTCCGCCGCGCCGACGCACGCCGCCGCTGCGACGGTTTGAACAGCGGCTCACCAGCCTCCAGCAGGGCTAGCCGCCGAGCAGCACCGAACTCGGCCAACGCGACGGCTAGCAACTCGACGGACGGCTCGGGCGCCATCACGTCGACCCGCAGGCCATGCTCCTCAGCCGTCTTCGCCGTCGCCGGACCGATACACGCGATGACGGTGTTGGCGTGCGGCTTGCCTGCGATGCCGACGAGGTTGCGCACCGTGGACGACGACGTGAACAACACGGCGTCGAACTTGCCCGTTTTGATCGACTCACGGGTCTTCGCCGGCGGCGGCGCGGCCCGCACCGTGCGGTATGCCGTGACGTCGTCGACCTCCCACCCCATGTCGATCAGGCCAGCGGCCAGAGTCTCGGTGGCGATGTCGGCCCGCGGCAGGAACACCCGGTTGATCGGGTCGAGGACCTCGTCGTAGGGCGGCCAGTCGGCCAGTAGACCCACGGCCGACTGCTCGCCGGACGGCACCAGGTCGGGTTCGATACCCCAGTCACGCAGCGCTTGCGCGGTTTTCTCACCCACCGCGGCGACCTTCAGTCCGGACAACGCCCTGGCGTCCAGACCATAACCGACCAGCTTCTCCTTCACCGCACGCAAAGCGTTGTACGACGTGAACGCGATCCACTCGTACCGGCCCTCGACCATGCCGCGGACGGCCTTGTCGATCTGCTGTGGGTTCCGGGGTGGTTCGACCGAGATGGTGGGAACCTCTTCAGGCACCGCCCCGGACCGGCGCAGCGCCGTGGACAGCGAAGCCGCCTGTTCCTTCGTCCGCGGCACCAGCACCCGCCATCCGAACAACGGCTTCGTCTCGAACCACGACAATGCGTCGCGGTTGTCGATCGCGTCGCCGACGATCACGACATAGGGGCCTTCCAGCTTCGCCACCTTCACCGTGGACACCACTTGGTCCAGCGTCGATACGATGGTCTGCTGCTCGACCGTGCTGCCCCGCGTCACCACCGCAACCGGCGTGCTCGGCACCCGGTCAGCATCGATGATGCTCTGGACGAGGTCACCGAGTTGCTCGTCGACCCCGGTGAAAACGAGGGTGTCGGCGGTACAAGACTGCACGTCGATCTTGCCGTTGACATCGAAAAGCTGGCTGGTGCGGCGCCGTCCGGCCACGAGCGGCACACCCGCGTGCATGGGCACCGCGGTACCCGTAGCCACGCCGGCTACCACCTCGAACGGGATACCGGCCTTGACGCAGGCCAGCGCCTCGTCGGCACCGGTGACATGGCTGAACGGATCGCCCTCCAGTAGGCGGACGACTCGCCGGCCGGACTTCGCGGCCTGCACGACCCGGCGGCCTCGGGCCGCGGCGGTGAGGGCCACACCGGTGTCATCGACGCTCACGTCCACCACCTCGACGAGGTCGGGGGCGTGCTCCAACATGCGGTGATGGACGGTTTCGTCGAGGACGACGACATCGGCTTCGCCGAGAGCTTCGACCGCCCGGAGGGTAAGCAGCCCCGGATCACCGGGACCGGCGCCGACGAAGGCGACGCCACCTTGTTCGATGCGCTGACGCGCGTTGCGCGGAGTGGTCACGAGACGTTCTCCTTCTTCGATGCCGGCATCTCGGCACCGATGACTGTCCCGGCCCCATCGTCGAGCATCTCGTGGGCGAGAGCACGCCCAAGCTGCTCGGCCTGCCCGACCGGACCGGTGACGGACTTGCGGATAGTCACGGCGCCATCGTCACTGACCACGGCGCCCCTTATATACAGCTCCATATACAGCTCCATGGGGCCGGTGCCACCCACCGGCTCGCCCGCCACCCCGGCAGGGGGCGGGTCCATGTGCTCCTCACCTTGCATGTCAGCCTCTGCGACCACAGCGTACGCCGCAACCGGCGCGCTGCACCCGGCTTCCAGCTCGGCCAGCACTACTCGCTCGGCGGAGACCGCGGCCCTCGTCATGGGATCGTCCAGTTGGGCCAGCTGCTTGATCAGCGCGGCGTCGTCCCGTCGGCACTCCACCGCCAGTGCGCCCTGCCCGGGTGCGGGCAAGACCTGGATCGGGTCGAGGATCTCGGTGACGGCGTCCAGCCGGCTCAGCCGGTCCAAGCCGGCATGCGCCAAGACCACACCGTCGAGCAAGCCATCTGACACCTTGGACAGCCGAGTGTCGACGTTGCCCCGCACCGGGACGACGTCGAGGTCCAAGCCGAGCGCCCGCAGCTGAGCGGCCCGCCGCGGCGAACCCGTACCCACCTTGGACCCCGGCGGCAGCTCGCCCAGTGTCAAGCCGTCTCTTGCGCAGAGCACGTCGCGCGGGTCAGCGCGTAGTGGCACGGCGGCAAGTGTAAGGCCGTCGGCCGGGCTGGTAGGCAAGTCTTTCAGCGAGTGCACAGCTAGGTCGACGTCGCCGGCGAGCAGCGACTCCCGCAACGCGCTGACGAAAACGCCCGTACCACCGATCGTGGCCAGGGGTTCATCGGAGACATCGCCGTAGGTGGTGATCTCCACGAGGCTGACTGGCTGTCCGGTGGCAGCGGTGATCGCATCCGCCACCCTTCTCGACTGAGCCATGGCCAGCCGGCTACCTCTGGTACCGAGCCGCAGCGTTGTGCTCATGACTGCTCACCCCGGCTCTGACGCTGCGCCGCGTCTGGTTTGGCGACGGCGTCGATGGATCTCAAGTCGAGGGAGAACAGCTCCCGCAACGCGTCCTCATACGACGCACCGTCCGGCTGCGCTGCCAGTTCTTTGACCCGAACCGTGGGTGCATGTAGGAGTTTGTCGACGACGCGGCGCACCGTGGCGGTCACCTCGAGGCGGGAGCGGTCGTCGAGGTCGGGCAGTCTGCCGTCCAGCCGCAACAATTCGGCTTCGACCACTTCTGCGGCCATCGAGCGCAACGCCACTACCGTGGGCGCCACCCGGTCTACCCGTCGGGCCGCCGAATACGCTTCGACTTCTTCGATGACGATGGACCGGACGGCCTCGACGTCGTGGGTGACCGCTCCGCCATCGGCGTCCTGCGCCTCGGCCAGCGCGGAGAGGTCGGCCAAGACAACACCCGGCAGGTGCGCGACCATCGTGTCGACATCGTGCGGGAGCGCGAGATCGAGGATGCCCAGCGGCCGCCCAGAGCGGGCGTCCACGGCGGCCTCGACCATGTCGTAGGGCACCACGACACCAGCCGCACCGGTGCAGGACACCAGGAGGTCGACGTCATTCAGAATGCTCGGAACTTCGCTCATGGGCACCGCCGAACCGCCCACCGAGTCGGCCAGTCTGCGGGCGTGATCCAACGTGCGGTTCGCGACGATCACGTCCACTCCGGCCTGCGCAAGGGTGGTCGCGGCCAGCGCTGACATCGAACCCGCGCCCACCACAACGGCGCGGAAACCAGCGACGAGGTCTCGCCACGACGCCCCGCCCACCTGGTTGATCGCCCATCCTTCCGAGGCAATCGCCGGGGCCAACGTGGCCAGCCCGACCGTGACGAGTGACCGTCCGGCCGCATCGATGTTGGTTTCGGCGTGGGCCCGCTTGCCCACTCGCAGGGCCGCCTGGAACAGCTCCGTCAAAACCCGCCCGGTGATACCCGAGGTCTGCGCGAATCGGAATGCTTCGCGCACCTGTCCAAGGATCTGGGCCTCACCGACCACCATGGAGTCCAACCCGCTGGCCACATGGAACAGGTGCGACACCGCGCGGTCGGCATAGTGCACGTAGAGGTAAGGGGTCAGCAGCTCCAGCGGCACCCCGGAGTGTGCCGCCAGGAACCGACCCGCCTCCTCCACACCTCCGTGGAAGGTGGCGACGTCGGCATACAGCTCCAGACGGTTACACGTGGCGATGACGACGGCCTCGGACAGGTGCTCGGCGGTATGCACCTCGTCCAGAACCTTGGCGACGGAGTCCCGGTCCAGCGCGACATCTTCGAGCACCTCGACCGGCGCGCTTCGATGCGAGAGGCCTACGACCAGAAGGCTCATCCACGCACCGCCTTGGCCAGTTCCACGGCTTGCTCAGCCGTGAGGGCCAGCGCGGACCCGTTCTTCCGCTGTTCGTGATACGCCAGGATCTGTAGTTCCGTCGACAGATCTACCTTGCGCAAGTCGACCCCCTCGGGCACCTGCACAACCGCGGGTGCGAAGTTGAGGATGCTGGTGATGCCCGCGGCGACTAGCCGGTCGCAGACCGACTGGGCGGCTCGAGCGGGGGTAGCGATCACCCCGATGGCGATGTTGAGTTCGGTGACGACCTTCTCCAGCTCGTCCCCGTGCCGGACCTTGAGCCCGGCCACCTCTTCACCGGTGCGCTGGGGGTCGGCGTCGATGAGCGCGGCGATGCGGAATCCGCGGGACGCGAAACCCCCGTAGTTGGCCAGCGCGTGGCCGAGGTTACCGATGCCGACGATGACAACGGCCCAATCCTGGGTGAGCCCGATTTCGCGGGAGATCTGATGGCGAAGGAACTCGACCTCGTAACCGACGCCCCGCGTGCCGTACGACCCCAGGTAGGACAGGTCTTTGCGTAGCTTGGCGGAGTTGACGCCGGCGGTCTCCGCGAGTTCTTCCGACGACACCGTGGTGACGTCGCGCTCGGCCAAACTGGTGAGCGCCCGCAAGTAAAGCGGGAGCCGCGCCACCGTGGCCTCGGGTACCCCTCGGGGCACCGGCGGCCGGGCTGGCTGCGGCAACGTGCGACGTGGACGGGTCACGGGTCTCCCCCGGTCGGCCGGAACCGGACACGACATGCCGGGGTGGGTGTCGTCCCCGAAACCGGTGGAACGTACTATGACCCAACCCTAGGCCACTTGTGAAGCGACGCACAAAGTTGCGATCTTGGCAGTTGTGGATTATGAGACGCCGCTACAACAGCAGCTCTCCCGGGGCGCCACGGGCCCCGAGCCAGCACCGAACGGTCTCACACCACCCCGAGCCGCCAGCACCTACGGGCCCTCGCCACCACCACTCGCGGCTCGACGATCCCGCCGCAGGGCCATGCGCAGGCGGTCTTCGTCCACGCGCCAGTAGTCGTGCTGGGCACCGTCGACGAACGTCACCGGCACTTGGTCACCATACCGACGCCGCAACTCCGGTTCACCGTCGATGCTGTGTTCCTCCCATCCGACACCGAACTCCGCACACACCCGGTCGATGACGATGCGAGCATCGTCACACAGGTGGCAGCCGGGCCGCCCCAGCATGAGAACCCTCGTTGCGGCCCCGACATCCGGTAGGTGATCCGGCCACTGCGGGGATTCACCGAAGCCAACGGCGCCGATGGTGTCGTCGCCGGCCGGTTGTCCGCGGCCACGCCAGCGTTTGATGAACCGCACATCACCCTCCTCGCAAGGCGGCTTTCACACTACTCTTGATGACCGTGCGCCAGATGATGACCGTGCGCCGGGCCCGGTACAAATATGTGGGTCAGGCGGCCGCCCAGACGGCCGAGGAGACAGCGGGCGTCGACCTGCCACCCGATTCCCGCGCGGCGGCGTTCTTCGACCTGGACAACACCATGCTGCGCGGCGCGTCGCTGTTCTACCTGGCTCGTGGCCTCTACGCGCGAGATTTCTTCCGCACCAGCGATCTAGTGCGCTTCGCCTACCAACAGGTGCGGTTTGCCTCCGGCGCCGAACATTCCGGCCATATGCAGGAGGCACGCAGCACCGCGCTGTCGTTCATCGCCGGCCGCTCGGTCTCCGAGCTGGCCACCATCGGTGAAGAGATCTTCGAGGAACGTATGGCCAGCAAGATCTGGCCTGGCACTCAGGCGATCGCCCACCTACACGTGGACCAGGGCCAGCGGGTATGGCTGGTCACCGCGGCGCCCGCCGAAATCGCGACCATCATCGCGAAACGTCTGGGCCTCACCGGCGCGCTCGGTACCGTCGCCGAACACGTAGCCGGCTACTACACCGGCCGCCTGGTTGGTGATCTTCTGCACGGCGAGGCCAAGGCGGCCGCGGTGGAGGCGTTGGCCGAACGAGAGAGTCTGGAGCTTGGCCGCTGCTCGGCCTACAGCGACTCGGCCAACGACATTCCTATGCTGTCGCTGGTGGGTCACCCGTGTGCGGTGAATCCCGATCGACGGCTGCGAAGGCACGCGAAACAGCACGGCTGGCGGATCCGTGACTACCGGGGGCGTCGGCGCAACACCACCCTGGGTGTAGCCGCCGCGGCCGGGGCTACCGCGGGCACCGTCGCCGGTGTCGTCGCGGCTCGCAACCGCCGCTGATCCCCGGGTGTTCTGGGTCAGAGGAAGGGGTGACCGCGCGTGTCCCGCAGGGTGTTCAACGTTCCCTGCACCACATCGCGAACATGGTCGGTGAGGTCGAAGATGACCATGGGATCGTCCGCCGCGCCGTCGCCGTAGCCGTCGGTGGCGATCGGCTCGCCGAACTCGATCATCCACTTCGACGGCAACGGGACCAATCCAAGCGGGCCGAGCCATGGAAAGGTGGGCGTGATCGGCACATACGGCAGGCGGAGCAGCCGGGCCAGGAAGTCGGCGTTGGCGACTAGCGGATAGATCTCCTCGGCCCCGACGATGGAACACGGGATGATCGGAACACCCGCGCGCAGGGCAGCGGCCACGAAGCCGCCTCTACCGAAACGCTGCAGCTTGTATCGCTCGGAGAACGGCTTGCCGACCCCTTTGAATCCCTCCGGCCAGACCCCCACCAACTCACCCCGGCTCAGCAGGGTGGCGACGTCGTCGGTGCATGCGAGGGTCGAACCACTACGCCGGGCCAGGTCGGAGATGACCGGAAGTTGGAACACGAGGGTCGCCGCGAGAGTACGTAGGTGCCGATGTGCCGGGTGTTCGTCGTGGATGGCCAGCTGGGTCATCAACGAGTCGACCGGGATGGTCCCGGAATGGTTGGCGACGACGAGCGCGGCACCGGAGTCCGGGATGTTCTCGATGCCGCGCACCTCGGTGCGGAACCAGGTGCTGTAGAGCGGCCGTAGCAGCGGCAACAACACCTGCTCGGTGAGTTCTTCGTCGAACCCGAAGGCGTCGACGGTGAAATCTCCGGTCAGCCGGCGCCGCGTGAAGGCGAGGGCTTGCTGCAATCGCTCCACGGCTCCGGCGATACCTGGGTAGGACATGCTCGTTACCTGGTTCCGTTCCGGCTGATCAGCGACTGCAACATACCTTCGACGGCGGTCACCCGCTCGCGGTCGAGGAGACCACCCTGCGCCCTCGCCTGCGCGAAGGCGTCGAACGCGTCGACGGTTCCGTATCGGGGGGTGAAGCCGAGTTCGTGGCTCATCCGGGTGGTGTCGACACCGCGGCCGTACGTCAGGAACCGGACCTGGACCGAGTCGAGATCCGCGATCCCCGTCCGGCGCAGCAACCCACCGACGAACGGAGCCCCCAGGCTGGGCACGGGCATCGGTATCCGACCGGCCCGCCGTACCGCCTGGCTGACCACCATGAAACCGTCGCCCGCCACGTTGAAGATGCCCGGATGGTCTTCGACCGTGGCCAGCCGCAGCACGTCTAGGCAGTCGTCCTCGTGGACGAGTTGAAACCGGGGGTCTCGGCCCAGTACGACCGGAACGATCGGGAGCGCGAAGTACTCCGACAGCGCGGTCCGGATGGTGGGACCGATGACGTTGGCCAGGCGAAGAATGGTCACCGCGACATCGGGCCGCCGGCGCGAGAACCCCCGCACGTAGGCCTCGACCTCACCGGCGTCTTTCTCGTAGCCCCGCCGGGTCAACGCCCCTTGCACCATGTCTTCGGCGAACAGTGCAGGTGCGGCCGGATGTGCGCCATACACCGCTGTGGACGACTTGACGATCAGTTTGCTGACCGTGTCGGAACGCTGGCAGGCGGCCAGGAGTTGCATCGTCCCGATGACGTTGATCTCTTTTTGCGGCGCCCGCCCACCCGCGTCGGAGCGGGTCGCCAGGATGTTCATGTGCACGACGGTGTCCGGCCCGTACCGAGCGATGACCCGGTTGACCGCCGATGTAGTGATATCGGCTTCGGCGAACTCAGCCGCGCCGATGTCTTCGGTGGGTGGAACGACGTCGACGCCGATGACCCGACCGACAGTCGGGTCCTCCGACAGCAATCGGGCTAGGCGCGCTCCGAGATAACGTGCCACGCCGACCACCATCACGATCCTGGCCACCGTGTGCCCTACCTCCCCCTGCTGCTGTCAGGGTATTGTCACGGCGCCGGCCGGACCGGAGCCGGCGTCATCGCCCTACTTGCCCTGGCGACGCCGCTGCACGCGGGTACGGCGCAGGAGCTTGCGGTGCTTCTTCTTCGCCATCCGCTTGCGTCGCTTCTTGACCACAGAGCCCACAGGGCAACCTCACTCGATTTGGACTGACTTGGACTGACGATGGGTGTCGCGTGCCGACCTAAGGTTCATCGGTGAACGCGATGCCTAGATAGGGTACCCGGACCCCGAGCATGCACGTGCACGCGCGGGTCCAAGCGCCGCACTCTCGATCATACCCGGCGCCGCGAAGCTTGCCCGCGCGGTGGCCTCGGTAGCCGTACCCGAAGCCGCTCAGCCAGCCTCCATACCCTGCACATAGGACTTGTCCAGGTATTCATGGACAGCACTCTCGGGTATTCGGAACGACCGACCCACCTGGACGGCCGGCAGCGTGCCGGCATGGACCAGACGGTAGACCGTCATCTTCGACACACGCATGGCGGTCGCGACTTCGGCGACCGTCAGGAACCGCACCTCGCCCAGCGGCCGCCCATCGGGTGTTTCCGGTCCGCTCGTCGTCATCGCTCCTCCACCACGGTGCCGGCGGCGCGGCTCTCGCGCATCGACTTCGGCAGCGTGTTAACGATGGTAGTGGCTGATGTGACGGATGGGAAAGGGGAGTAGCCAAACTGATCCTTTTCGTGATGACTCCAGCCCCCGTCGCACTCAGCATCGCGGCACTCGATCGGAGCCCTTAACAACCCGCGCGGGTTGTTAATAGTGCGGATCGAGGCCGTGCCAGGGGAAGACAGCCGACCTGGTGGCCATGATGGCGCGGTCCAGTGCGTCCGCGGGGTCGTACCCGTTCTCCCACGGTACGTACTCACCGTCGGCCCCGTCGGTCATCCGGGCTGGACCGACCGTCAGCAGCCGGGTCCGGACGAACTCGCGCCACCCGGCGGGCACCGGGGTCTCCGGGGGGATCGGTGCTCCCGCGGCGATGGCCAGCAGATGTGTCCACGCTCGCGGCACGACGTCGACAAGCGCGTATCCTCCACCACCGGTGGCCAGCCAGCGATGGTCACACAACTCGGCGGCCAAGGCGTGCAGGGCGACGTACGAGGCTCGCTGCCCATCGACGGTCAGTGCCAGGTGCGCCAACGGATCGTCGGCGTGGCTGTCGCAGCCGTGCTGCGAGACCAGCACCTGCGGCTGCCAACTGCGCAGGACCTGCGGAACCACGGCGTGGAAGGCGCGCAACCAGCCGGCGTCACCGGTGCCCGGTGGCAGCGCGACGTTGACCGCGCCCCCCTCGGCGGCTGGCCCGCCGGTCTCGTCCGGAAATCCGGTACCAGGGAAAAGTGTGCGGGGCGACTCATGCAGGCTGATGGTGAGCACGCGTGGGTCGTCATAGAAGACCGCTTGCACGCCGTCGCCGTGGTGGACATCGACGTCCACATACGCCACCCGCTCGGCCCCGGCGTCGAGCATCGCCTGGATGCCGACCGCGACGTCGTTGTACACGCAGAAGCCGGACGCTGCCGCGGGCATCGCATGATGCAGGCCGCCGGCGACGTTGACCCCGTGAGTGACGGCACCAGCCCACACCGCCCGGGCCGCCGCCACCGTGCCACCGACGATCCGGGCGCTGACATCGTGCATGCCCGCGAAACACGGGACATCGTCGGTGCCGAGTCCGTGGCCTAGATCGGTCTGGGTGGGATCGACACTTGCCGCGCGCACCGCCTCGATGAAGTCGGCCGTATGCACGGTGGCCAGAAGCTCGTCGCTGGCCAACGGTGGCGCGACCACCTGGACACCCGCACCGTCCAACACCCCCATCTCACGTGCCAGCCGGATGGTGAGGGCTAGGCGCAGAGGGTTCATCGGGTGGTCTCGTCCGAAGTCATACCCGATCAGGGCATCATCCCACGCCACGTGCAGGGTGGTGCCGCCCTGGTTCGTTCGCCCCGCCATAGAGGTCGACCCTAGAGCACGTCCCTCGCCCGCTGGGAGGTCGCCCCGGACCGGTTCAGCGGTTGCTTCCTCGCAGCTGGTCTCAGACGTTGCCCGACGACAGAGCGCGGGAGCGGTCGCGAGCAGCCTCGATGGCTCCCAGGAAATCGGCTCGCACCCGCCCCTCCTCCAGCAGACGCAACGCCGCGGCCGTGGTGCCACCCGGCGAGGTGACCCCCTCACGCAGAACCGTCGGGTGTTCACCCGTCTCCCGCAAGAGTTTGGCCGACCCGACCAAGGTCTGCACAACGAGCTCCGTGGCGGTGCTCCGCGGAAGGCCCATGTGAACACCGGCCTCGATCATGGCCTCGCACACGTAGAAGACGTAGGCCGGGCCGGAACCGGAGATGGCCGTGACGACGTCCAACTGCCGCTCCGGAACGCGCATCACCCGCCCCGTGGATCGCAACAGAGTCTCGACCTCGCGAAGATGAGCATCGTCGCAATGCGAGCCCGGTGAGATTGCCGCCATCCCCTCGTCTACCAGCGCCGGAGTGTTCGGCATGACGCGTACGACGGCGGTACCCTCGGGTAGCCGGGACTCGATGAACGCCGTCGTGATGCCGGCCGCGAGGCTCACGATCAGGTGGCCGGGCCGCACCGAGGCGGCGACCTCGTCCAGCAACGCACCCATGTCCTGCGGCTTGACGACGACGATGACCGTGTCCGCGCGTTTGACCGCCGTCGGGTTGTCGACCGCCTCTACGCCGTAGCGCTCGGTCAGCTCCTTGACCCGTTCCGGCCGGCGCTCGGTCACCAACAGCTCGTCGACCCGCTTGCCGGCTCGGACCAGGCCGGACAGCAGGGCTTCACCCATGACCCCGGCTCCGAGAATCGCAACAGTCATCGTTTGCTCGCCACCGATCGAACGAATAGCAACATGTTGGCCGGGCGCTCAGCCAGCCGCCGGACCAGATAGCCGTACCAATCTTCACCGTAAGGCACATACACCCGCATGCGCTCGCCGGCGCGGACGAGTCGGCGCTGTTCCTCCGGCCGCACGCCATAGAGCATTTGGTATTCGTAGCTGCCCTGCTCGCGCCGGTACTTGGCGGCGAGGGACCCGGTGATCTCGACCAGCCGTGGGTCGTGAGTGGCGAGCATGGGATACCCCGGGCCGGCGAGCAGGATCTTGGCGCACCGGACGTAGGCGCGATCCACCTCGCGCGGATCGGTGTAGGCCACACCCGGCGGCTCGTTGTAGGCACCCTTGCACAGCCGCACCCGCGAGCCCTCGTAGGCGAGATCACGACAGTCTGCTTCGGTGCGCCGGAGGTAGGCCTGCAACACGGCGCCGGTCTCAGGGAAATCTAAGCGGAGTTGCTGGAGGATACCCAGCGTGGAATCGGTGGTGGTGTGGTCTTCCATGTCCAACGTGACCGTGGTGCCGGCGCGGCGCGCGGCGTCACACACCTTGCGTGCGTGCTCCAACGCGATCGCCTCTCCGTCCGCTGGGAGCGCTTGGCCGAGGGCCGACAGCTTCAGGGATACCTCGACGGCCGACGAGAGGCCGGACTGATGCAGCGCGTCGAGCAGGGAAACGTACGAGTCGGCCACGCTGGCCGCCTGCTGTCGGTCGAGGGTGTCTTCGCCGAGGAAGTCCACGGTGACCGTCATACCTTCCGAGACGAGTTCACCGGATACTCGAGTGGCGTCCTGCTCCTCGGTCCCCGCGACATACCTCGCCACCAACTTGCGCGTGACCGGCACGCGTTCCACCGTGCTCCGCAGACGCACGCTTCGGGCCGCTCGCAACAGCAGCGACCTGGACAACGATCCTGGCAACGCAGCCGCACCTTCCCTTCGTCCATACCCCTCACCGGGGACGAGGACAGGCTACGGCACGGTGGCGCAGCGGCGCCCGCTGACGGTGGTGTGATCGGCGCCGTCGGCTCAGAGCCGTGCGGGCGATTCCGGCACCGGCTCTTCGGCCGGTGGGCGGTCGAGTCCGAGTGCCCCCCACGCTGCCTGGCGGACCAACGGCCGCAACTGGTCGGCGGGCACTTCGGCCAGGCTAAGGACGGCCATCACGGCACCCAGGGCCGACAGAGTACGAACCTGGTCGGCCAGCGACAAGCCGGCCCGCGACAACAACGAGTTGAGCTGGCGGTCGTTGCGCTGCAGCCGGGGCACCATCCCGGAGTTGCTCGCGCCGACGATGTCGCTGACGACATACCTGGTCAGCTGGCGGTGTTCGAGGACCAGGTCGAGGTAGCGCTCCACGAGGCGCATCCGGCCCTCCATGGTGTCCAGAGCGAATTGCGCCGCCTCGTCGAGGATCTGCTCTTCGGCTTCGGCCACCGGTCGGAGGAGGTCGTCGAGGATGTCGACCTTGCTGCGGTAGTGATAGTAGACCGCCGCCTTGGTGATGCCGAGTTCCTCGGCGATCTCTCTCAGCGAGGTCTTCTCATAGCCGTTGCGCGAGAAGAGGTCGAGGGCGACCTGGCGAATCCGTTCCGCCGTATTAGGCGGCACGTCTCTTGCGGTCTCTCCCATCTGCATCCTCATTTCACGCCCTCTTTTGCGCCCTCTTTTGCGGCCTCTTTTACGGCCTCTTTTACGGCCTTGTGGCCCGAATCACGCAACAATTCTCGTCGCCGAAGCAGATACACCCGGCCGACAAGTACTAGTATCTACCTTACTTGCCGGCTGGCAAGTAAGCGAAACCAAGGGGAGGTCCGGATGTCATGGGAGCCCGGGTACTCGAACGTGTAAGCCGGGCGGCTCGGAGCCAGCGAGTTCGGTTAGGCGTCCGCGAAGTCGTGCTGATCCTCAGCGCTGCCCTACTGTATTCCCTGGTCAGAGGCATGACGGACGACCGTGTCGATCTTGCTTATGACAACGCCGAACGGGTCATCTCGTTCCAGAAGTCTCTAGGCTTCTTCATCGAGCCCGACCTGCAGGACTGGATCGTCGGCAACGACGCACTCATCAACGTGATAAATGCCATCTACATCGGCGGCTACTGGCCCGTGTTGGTCGGCACCCTGTTGTGGCTGTTGATCCGGCACCCCGACCGGTATCCGTTGTTCCGCAACGCGCTGCTGGCCTCCGGCTCCATCACCTTGGTGATCTTCGCGATGTTCCCCCTGGCGCCGCCCAGGTTCCTTCCCCAGCACGGCTTCACCGACACCGTCGCGGAAAACTCCGAGGCCTACCGAGACTTCAACGCCTCACCCCTGGTCAACGAGTACGCGGCCATGCCGAGCCTGCACTTCGGCTGGATCCTGCTGCTAGCCATCGCCTGGGTCACCGTCGGACGCACCACGCTCGCCAAGATCTCCGGCGTCCTCATGCCCGTGCTGATGTTCATCGCCATCGTGCTCACCGGCAACCACTACATCCTCGACGGGATCGTCGGTGGCGCCGTGGTTCTCGCCGGGCTCGCCATCGCCGTCGGCCTGGAACGGCTGAAGGAGTCCCGCCGGCCGCCCGAAACCCCACCTGAGTCGGCTGATCAGCCAGCGACGTCCACCGCTGACGGTTCCGACGACGAACGCCCAGGTGCCGCCGGAACCGTCGTACTGCAGCCCGACCCCCGGGAGAAGGTCGGCCTGCAGAAGTAGCCCGATCTTCAGTCACGGCTCGGGTAGGTACCCCTGAACCACGGGCCCGACTAGTGCGATCAGCTCCTCGTCGGACGCCGACGCGATGGGTTCCAGCTTGACGACGAAACGCAGAATGCCGATACCCACCAGCTGTGCCGCCAGCGCTTCGGCCCGAAGCCGCCCATCCGGCACGTCCTCGAACACGACCAGGACACGGCTCAACACCACCCTGGCAAGGAACTGACGCAGCAGCAACGCCGCCATCTCGTTCGTCATCGCCGAACGGAGCAACCCTAAGAGCGGTCCACGCGTCCTGGGATCGCCCCAGAAGCGCAGGAAGGTGCGCACCGCACGCTCACCGAGCTCCTCACGAGGTCCACCGGCCAGGGACTCGACCAGCTCATCCGGGCTGACTGAGATGTCCATGGCCGCCAGAAACAGGTTCTCCTTGGTACCGAAGTAGTGGTGGATCATCGCCGGGTCGACGTTGGCCCGGCGAGCGATCGCCCGGACCGTGGCGTTGTTGTACCCCTGCTCCTCGAACTCCGCTCGGGCGGCGGCGAGAATGCCCCCACGCGAGCTCTGGCCACCCGGTGGACGGCCTCGGCGGCGCGGGTGTTCCTTCACGGCTTCCTCCGGCGCGCCACTTGCTCCGCGGTGCCGTCGGCGGCGACGGCGAAGGCGGTCTCCACCGCAGTGGCCAGGTGCAACCTGGTGAAAGCGAGCGCTTCGTCAAGATCCGCCTCACGCTCAGCCACGCTGCGTGCGCGCCTGGTGGTCACCTCGAGGATGACCGCACCCGACCATTCCTTCCAGGCCAGCCACTCCAACAACGCGGCGCACGGCTGGTTCCCACGACCCGGCACCAGGTGTTCATCGCGCGACGACGACGTGCCGTCGGTCATGTGTACGTGGGCCAGCCGGTCGCCGATCTCCTCGGCCATCGTCAGCGAGTCGGCGCCGGCGACAGCGGCATGGGAGAGATCAAGGGTGATATTGCGGTACGGGCCCGACGTCGGATCCCAGTGCGGCGCATACGCGGCGATATCGCGGCCGGCTGCCCGCCACGGATACATGTTCTCCACCGCGATCGTCACCCCGCTCTCGTCCTCCAGCTCCGCAACTCGTTCATCGAACCCACGCGCATAGTCGCGTTGCCAACGGAATGGCGGGTGGATCACGACGGTGGGCGAGCCCAACTGCTGCGCCGCCTCGATCGACCTGGTCAACCGGACCCATGGGTCTGGTGACCACACCCGTTGGGTGATGAGTAGACACGGCGCATGTATGGAGAGGACGGGCAGGTGGTATCGCTGCGAGAGGCGGGCCACCTCGTCGACGTCCTGGCTGACTGGATCGGTCCACACCATCAGCTCGACGCCGTCATAGCCGAGTGATGCCGCCATCTGGAACGCCGCCTCGGTGCCCTGAGGGTAGACGGACGCGGTGGATAGGCCCACCGGTGCGTCGGGCACGCTCAACACTCCCGACACACTCTGCCGCAGCTGAGACACATCCCCAAGCGTAGGAGGTCAGCACAAACGGTGGAGGGCCGGCTCATGAACCGCTGGACGGTTCCGCCGAGTCCGAGCCCACACCTTCGAGCTGATCGAGCCGGCGCAGGATCAAACCCTCGCGGAGCGCCCACGGGCAGATGTCCATCGACTCCACGTCGAACAGGTCCATGGCGGCGTCCGCGACGACGGCCCCGGCCAGCAGCTGTTCGGCCCGGCCCTTGGCGACGCCGGGAAGTTTCGCCCGCTCGGCCGCGGGCATCTGGCCAAGTTGGTCGACCAATTCGGCCAGCTCTGCCCGGTTCAGCGTCCGGCGTACGTACGGCCCTTCTCCGGACGGCGCCGCACCGGTGACGCGGGCCAGAGAACGGAACGTTTTGCTTGACGCCACCGTCTGATCGGGTGCGCCGAACCGGTTCACTTTCCCCACCACCTCGGCGATCTCGGCGCGCACGTGACGGCGGAGCGCACGCAGCTCGTCCTCGGATGGTGGATCCGTGGTGAACCAGTCTCGGGTTAACCGGGCCGCTCCGAGTGGCAACGAAACCGCGACATCGGGATCCTCGTCGATGCCGGCCGCAAGCTCAAGCGAGCCGCCGCCGATGTCGAAGCACAGCAGCCTCCCCGCCGACCATCCGTACCAGCGCCGCACCGCGAGAAACGTCAGCCTCGACTCGTCCTCGCCGGAGAGCACCTTGAGGTCGATGCCGGCCTCTCGGTTGACCCGGTCGATGAGGGCCGCACCGTTCGGCGAGTCGCGTAGTGCGGAGGTAGCGAACGCGAGCATCGACGTCGCGCCTTTGTCTTCGGCGATCTCCACCGCGTTGACACAACACTCGACCAGTTGCTCGGCGCCGTGCCCGTTCAACTCACCGTTGCCGTCGAGCAACTCGATGAGGCGAAGCTCCGTCTTCTCCTTGTACGCCGGTAGGGGCTTCGCCCCGGGATGAGCGTCGACGAGGAGGAGGTGCACGGTGTTGGACCCCACGTCCAGAACTCCGATGCGCATCATCCGAGGTTACCGGGCTCCAAGCTCGATTCGTCGCGCGCCGTCCACGAAGCACCCTGCGTCGATGATCGATTCAACGAGTAGGGCCCTGCCTGCTGACCGCCCGGGCCCCGGGTTCCACACGCACGAAAGCTTGCGGACGGGCCGGTTCCGGGAGCCGCATAGCGAGCTATCCGAGCTGGCGCCTACGCTCGTCCCGTGGGGAGTGCAGAGCAGCGAGATCTGGCCGGGCCGACGCCGGACACACCACGGCACCATGGCCAGCGGATGCCATCCGACCCGACACCCGAACGGCTACCGGCCGATACACGTACCTGGGTCGAGTTCACCGACCCCAGCGATCCGGACCACATCCTGCGCTGTGACCTCACCTGGCTGACGTCGCGATGGACCTGCATCTTCGGTCGTGGATGCCCTGGAATCTACGCTTCCCGGCCCGACGACGGCTGCTGCACTCATGGCGCGCATTTCTCCGACGAGGACGACGAACGGCGGGTCCGCGAGGTCTCTACCCGCCTCGGCGCCGACGTGTGGCAGCTACGTGACGACGGGCTCCGCCGCGGTGTTGTGGAGACCGACGAAGACGGCGAACACAAGACCCGCACCGTCGACGGCGCATGTGTGTTCATGAACCGGCCCGGATTCGCCGGTGGGGCAGGTTGTGCCCTGCACACGTACGCCTTACGCGCGGGCATACATCCATTGCGGGCCAAACCGGACGTGTGCTGGCAGCTGCCGATCCGCCGCACCTACCGCGACGTCACCCGCGCCGACGGCAGCACCTACCTGGAGATCACCGTCGGCGAGTACCAGGCCCGCGATTGGGGGCCTGGCGGCCACGACATGGACTGGTACTGCACTGATTCACCGCGGGCCCATGTCGGCGGGCAGCCGGTCTACGTCTCCAACGAGGCCGAACTCCGCGAACTCGTCGGCGACCCCGCCTATGACGAACTTGCCCAGCATTGCCAGGCGTTTCTCGCCGCGCAACTCCCCCTCACGGTCCACCCCGCCACAGCTGCCGCCACTGCCCCACCTCGGTAGTCGTCGGCCCTGGTGGTGAGCGCCAGAGCGGGCTATATCGTGGCTGGGTGCGCCGCGACGTCATCCCCAGCCCGAACATCTGGAAGTACCCCGATGTCTATGAAATAGAGAACCTCGGGGTCGACCCGGGCGGCCTGATCGAACAGACCATGCGCGGCGTGCACGACTGGTCCGAGCAGGTCGTCCTCGACATCGGCTGCGGTTCGGGGTTTCACCTGTCGCGCTTCGCCGAGGCCGCCGCCCGGGTGATCGGCGTCGAGCCGCACCCGCCGCTTCTGCGCCGCGCCCAGCGCCGGGCCGCTGAACTCGGGCCGACGGTCACCGTGCTGCGCGGCACCGCGCAGTCGCTGCCGCTGCCGTCGTCGTCGGTCGACGTGGCGCACGCGCGGTGGGCGTATTTCTTCGGGCCCGGATGTGAACCCGGCCTCACCGAGTTGTCCAGGGTGATGCGCCGCGGCGGAACCGCATTCGTCGTCGACAATGACGCGACCCGGTCGACGTTCGGAGGCTGGTTCCGCCGGGCGCTCCCGTCGTACGACGCTGCCGCGGTGGAGCGCTTCTGGGCCCGAAACGGCTGGCATCGCCGGCAGCTGGACATCGCCTGGGTGCAGCCGGACCGGGCATCGTTCGAGGCCGTGGTCCGTATCGAGTTCGCCCCCGATGCCGCCGACGTGATCCTCGCCGAACACCCCGGCACAACGGTCGATTACGCGGTGAACCTGTTCTGGCGCACGTTCTGACCGTCCTCGGTGTTGTCGGTACCAGGGTCTACGGTTCTGTTCATGGCGAAAGCAGCGCAGACCTTCCGGTGTGTCGAGTGCGGCTGGACCACCTCGAAGTGGGTCGGCCGCTGCGGCGAGTGCCAGGCCTGGGGCACGGTCGACGAAGCCGCGTCCCCTCGAGCTGGTACTACCCAGGCCGGTCCGGTCAACCGGACGGCCCAGCCCATCGTCGCCGTTGGCCTCGAGGTTGCCAGGTCGCGTCCCACCGGGGTCGAGGAGTTCGACCGCGCACTCGGTGGCGGCCTGGTCCAGGGTGCCGTCATCCTGCTCGCCGGGGAGCCGGGGGTTGGTAAGTCCACGCTGCTACTGGACGTCACCGCCCGGTGGGCCGAAGACGCTGGCCGCGCGCTGTACGTCACGGGCGAGGAATCCACGGCACAGGTGCGGCTGCGCGCCGAGCGTACCGGCGCGATGGCCGATCAGCTCTTCCTCACGGCGGAGACGGATCTGTCCGCGGTGCTGACCCACATCGACGAGGTCAAGCCGACGCTGATCGTATTGGACTCGGTGCAGACGGTAGCCAGTCCGGCACTGGATAGCCCGGTGGGCGGGGTCACCCAGGTGCGCGAGGTCGCCAGCACCCTGATCCGGGTGGCCAAAGAACGCGGTGTTGCTACCGTGCTGGTCGGCCATGTCACCAAGGACGGCTCCATCGCCGGGCCTCGTGTCCTCGAACATCTGGTGGACGTCGTCCTGCACTTCGAGGGCGACCGGAATTCACGGCTACGCACGGTGCGTACGGTCAAGAACCGCTACGGCCCAGCCGACGAGGTCGGCTGCTTCGACCTCACCGACACCGGTATCACGTCCCTCCCCGACCCTACGGGCCTGTTCCTTTCCCGCCATGCCGCGCCGGTTCCTGGAACATGTATCACCGTGACGGTTGAGGGACGGCGGCCACTTCTGGGTGAGGTGCAGGCTCTGGTGGCGCCGTCGGCCCTCAACACGCCCCGTCGGGCCAACAGCGGGCTGGACTCCAACCGCGTGTCCATGGTGTTGGCCGTGCTGGAACGGCGTGGACGGGTGGTGCTCAGCACCAGAGACGTCTACACGTCGACGGTGGGAGGCGCGCGGTTGGTCGAACCAGCCGCCGACCTCGCCGTGCTCATGGCGGTCGCCAGCGCAGCGGCACAAGAGCCGACCCCCATGGGGATGGTCACACTGGGCGAGGTGGGCCTGGCCGGCGAGATCAGGGGGGTCACCGGTCTGCAGCGCCGGCTGGCCGAAGCCGAGCGGATGGGCTTCACCACCGCGCTGGTTCCTCCCGATCCCGGGCCGGTGCCGCCCGGCATCCGGGTCGTCGAGGTCGAGCACGTCGGTGCCGCGCTGGCCGTCGTCGCCGACCCCGCGGCTGCCTTCCCGCTGAACTGATCACGCCACGCTGGCGAGCCCGGCGACGTCGCTGGCGGCCGACCTCCTAAGCTGGAACGCCGTGAGTGAGCTGACCCGTGCCGCCGTCGCCGACGCCGTCTCCTACTTCGACTACTGGCTGAGGTTCCGTCAGGGGTACGCCCGGATCCCGGGGGTACAAGCCGCCGTCCTATACGACGACGAGATCATGCTGTCCAGCGCCTACGGTTACGCTGACATCGAAGCCGGCACCGAACTGACCCGGGGCCACCTGTTCCGTATCGCGTCCCATTCAAAAACGTTCACCGCCACCGCAGTGCTGCAACTGCTCGAGCAAGGGGCGCTGCGCCTCGACGACGCGGTCGAACGGTGGGTGCCGTTCCTCCACGACAGCGCCGCCGGCCGCCTGACACTGCGTGAGCTGCTCGCCCACGGCAGTGGCCTGGTGCGCGACGGGCATGACGGCGACTTCTGGCAGCTCTACCACTCGTTCCCGGATGAGGAACAGCTCAAGAGGATCGCCACGGACCGCGCTGACATCATCGCGGCCAACGAACGCTTCAAGTACTCCAACATTGGCTACGGGCTGCTGGGACTCGTCGTGGCGGCGGCCTCCGGGCAAAGCTACAACAGCTACGTGACCGAGCACGTCGTCGCACGTCTCGGGCTGGCCGACACCGGCCCCGAATACGAACCCGCCCGCGCGGGCGACTTCGCCCGCGGCTACAGCTCACTCGCCTACGCCGACCATCGGGTGCCGATCGACCAGGTCGACACTCGGGCGTTGGCCGCGGCCACCGGGTTCTACAGCACGGCGGAAGACGTCGTCCGCTACGCCGCCGCTCATTTCGATGGCGACGAGCGTCTACTCACCGACGAGTCCAAACGTCTGATGCGCCGTGCCGAGTGGACGGTGGAAGGAGGGCAGTCCGAATACGGCTTCGGGTTGGCGCGCTTCGAGTTCGGCGGCCGTCGGGTCTATGGCCACGGCGGCGGCTACCCCGGACACATCACTCGGACATACTTCGACCCGGCCGACCGGCTGGCCGTCTCCGTGCTCACCAATGCCATCGACGGGCCGGCCGACACCCTCGCCAACGCCCTGATCCGGCTGGTCAACTTGGCCGTCGAGGGGGCGCCGCTGGCCGACGGTGGTTCTCCGCCGCCAGCCAACGGCGTGGATCTGCGCCGGTTCACCGGCCGCTACGCGAACCTGTGGCGGGTTTCCGACGTCGCCCTGTTGGGTGGCCGGCTGTACCTGATGGTGCCCACGTCCGACGACCCCACGCAGGGGCTCACACCGCTGACCGTCGTCGACGACCGGACGCTGAAGATTTCCGGTGGTGTGGGGTATGGCTCGTACGGCGAGGCGCTGACGTTCGAGTTCGACGGAGCCGCCGTGGTCTCGGTGCGCGGCGGCAGCGCCACCACGTCGTACCCGATCGACGAACTAACCGCCGCCGCCGCGAAACGTGCCACCGTGTCCGTCGAGGCACCCCTACGGTGACCAGCCAAGCGCCGGGAAGCACGGCGGATCCGCACCCCACGGCCGGTCTGCTGCGGGTCATCGGCAGGAACAGCGTCACTCCGGCCATGCTTCGACTCACCGCGGCGGTCGACACCCCGCACCTGCCGTTCGACCCCGGCTGCCCCAACCAGGTACTCCGGCTCTCACCACCCGCCGACGTAGAACTCGGTGCGACGAGCGGCGCCCGCCCACCGAGTCGCACCTATACCGTCCGCCGTTACGACGAATCCACCGGTGTGCTGGACATCGACGTGGTGCTACACGGCGACGGCCCGTTCGTCCGCTGGGCCTCCGAGGCCGAGCCGGGCGACACCATCACCTTTACTGGGCCTCGGCCACACGCCGTTCCGTCGTTCGCCAGTGATGCACTGGTGATGGTGAGCGACGAGACCGGCCTTCCTGCGGTCGCCGCGCTCCTGGAGACGGCACCGGCCGGGTTTCCGGTCCATGCCTTCATCGAGATAGCCGACGCTGCCGAAGAACAGCCTCTGTCCACCACGGCAGAGCTGTCGCTGCGCTGGCTGCACCGCGACGGTGTACCGGCGGGAACGACGGGCGCGCTGGAGACAGCCGTCCGAGATCTGCCGTGGCCGTCCGGACGGGTCGAGGTGTGGGTTGCGGGCGAGACGTCCGAGGTCCGGGCGGTGCGCCGATTCGCCGCTGCCGAGCGCGGCGTGGACCGTCCCGACCTACACGCTTTTGGATATTGGCGGCGAGGTCGTTCGGGATCCCCCGGCTGACGTCCCGCCGTGCACCTGATCTCCGTTTGTGCACCTGATCTCCGCTTGTGCACCTGATCTCCTATGTGCGCCTTCATCGCGCACTGCGCTACCGCCACATGGCGTTCAAGCCCGAATCCGGCCCTTAACCCCATCTGGCGGTAGCGAAGTCCGAGACAGGGCAGCACCGTCCTCGCTGTGGGAGGGAAGTGTGGTGAGTGTCCGGGCCCACAACAAGGAGGCTCACTGCGGCATCCACCCCGGACACAAGGACGCTTACTGTCACCAGGGCAACAACAAGGAGGCTCGCTGCACACGGCAATGTGCCACAAGGAAGCTTGTTGCAGCCAACGCCAAGGATAGTGATCGCCACCATGTACGCCGACACCTACGCGCACGGCGAATGCGATGGACACGCGGTCGATCAGATGCACGCCTCGCTACCGCACACGTTGTCCTGTTTCGGGACATCGCTGACAGTTGATGTCTCGGGACATCGCTGACACCTGAATTGTTGTGGACTGTGTGTTCATGACGGGGAGAGTGGCAGCGATGGATATCAGGATGGCCGCGGCGTTGG
>NZ_JAAOEN010000027.1 GCF_011320225.1 Phytoactinopolyspora limicola | reverse complement strand
CGGGATCCGGTCCCTATAGCGACCGGATCCCGACGACGATCACCGGGGATGGGGGCAGAAAACCGACAACGATCACGGAGGTGTGTGGTGCCTAGAGCCTGCCGGCTGCCTTGAGGTCGAGATAGGCGTCGGCGACGGCCGGTGGCAGATCGGCCGGCGGTGCGTCCACGACGTGGGCACCGGACCGGCGGAGCAGTTCGGCCACCTCGTGTCGGCCCTGCTGATCGAACTCAGCCGCGGCAGCGGCGTATACCGCGACCGCATCGCCCCGCGCGGAGGCCATCTCGGCCAGCCGAGGGTCGGCGACGGAAGCGATCAACACGGTGTGCCGGCCGGTCAACGAGCCGACGACGGGCAGGAGGCCATGTTCCACGGTGCCGGAGTCGATACCGGTGACGAGCACGACGAGCGCGTGCCGTCCGGCGCGCGCCCGGATCTCCGCCGCCAGACCGCGGTGGTCGGTCTCGAGTAACTCCGGCTCAACCCCGGCCAGCGCGTTCACCATCCTGGGCAAGACCTCCGTCGCCGCCGGGCGTTCGACCGTGGCCCGGACCCGACGGTCGTAGGCCAGCAACTCGACTCGATCGCCGGCCCGCGCGGCCAGCGTGCCAAGCAGTAGCGCCGCGTCGATCGCGGCGTCGAGCCGGGGTGCGTCGCCCACTCGGCCGGCCGAGGTCCTTCCGGTATCCAGAACGATCAGTACGTGGCGATCCCGCTCCGGCCGCCACGTCCGGACGACGACGTCGCCACGACGGGCCGTGGCACGCCAGTCGATGGAACGGGTGTCGTCACCGATGACGTACTCGCGCAACGAGTCGAACTCGGTACCGGCACCCCGGATCTGCACGGCGGACCGGCCGTCGAACTCGCGTAGTCTCGCCAGCCTGGCCGGTAGATGGCGACGCGCATGAAAGGGCGGCAGGACCCGTACCGTCCATGGGACAACGTGCGAACCCATCCGTCCGGCGAGCCCCAGTGGTCCCATGCTGCGTACGCTCACCCGGTGGGCCGGCCGGTCACCTCGCCGGGAGGGCCGCAACTCCACCTCGATGGAGCGGCGCTCACCTGGCGATACGTCGAGCGCGAACCGATCACGGGTGACACCGGCCGATGGTGGCCACGCATCCCGTAACCGCCCGCGAACTCGTCGCCGGCCACGATTCTGCACGGTCAGCGTCACCGTGACGGTCTCACCGAGCCGGGTGGTGGTGGCGCCGGCCCGGGTGAATCGCAGCGTGCGGATCGATCCGGCGAGCAACGCATCCACGACGGCCAAGGCCAGCACCACACCAGTCGCGACGAGGACACCCGCGGCCGTTGGTGCGACCACACCCACCGCCACGGCTGCGAGTGCCGCCAACAGCGCGACCGTGCCGGAGAGAACCATCAGCGCGGCACCGCGACCGTGGCCAGGATGGACTCGAGGGCGGAGTCGGCGGTAACACCTTCCATCTCCGCTTCGGGGCGCAACGCCAGCCGGTGCCGCAACGTGGGCCCAGCCAGCGCCTTGACGTCGTCGGGGGTGACGAAGTCTCGGCCGGAGAGCCACGCCCAGGCCCGCGACGTGCGCAGCAGTGCGGTCGCACCCCGCGGGGAGACGCCTAGCTGGACGGATGGTGACATGCGGGTGGCTTGGGCGATATCCACGATGTAACCGAGTACATCGGACGACACTCGAACGGTAGCGATCGCGGCCCGGCCAGCCGCGAGGTCCGCCGCAGAGGCTACCGCTCGCATCCCTGCCTCGCTCAGGTCTCGTGGGTCGAACCCGTCGGCGTGGCGGCGCAGGATGGTGATCTCGTCGTCGCGCCCTGGCACCGGCACGGTCAACTTGAGCAGGAAGCGGTCGAGTTGGGCCTCGGGTAGCGGATAGGTTCCTTCGTATTCGACCGGGTTCTGAGTGGCGGCGACGATGAAGGGGTCGGGCAGTGGCCGTGGTGTGCCGTCGACGGACACCTGCCGTTCCTCCATGGCCTCCAGCAGGGCCGATTGTGTCTTCGGTGGTGTCCGGTTGATCTCGTCGGCGAGCAACAGATTGGTGAAGACCGGACCGGCGGAGAAGGAGAACTGGGCCGAACGAGCGTCGTAGACGAGCGAGCCGGTCACGTCGCCGGGCATGAGGTCGGGGGTGAACTGTACCCGTTTGGTCTCCACCTCCAATCCGGCGGCCAGCGCCCGCACGAGCAGCGTTTTGGCCACCCCGGGCACCCCTTCCAGCAGGACATGCCCACGGCACAGCAGAGCGATGACGAGACCGCTGACGACGGAGTCCTGTCCGACGACAGCCTTCGCCACCTCTTCCCGCAGCGCGCTGAGCGCGGACCGCGCTCGTTCTGTGTCCGCCGCGGGCGGCGGGGAAGCTGCCTCGGGCGCATCGGTCACGATGTGTGTACCTCCTGTTCGAGTTCGTCGAGTGTGTCCGCGAGCCGGACGAGATCGGGGTCGTCGACTGGTGGGGCGCCGGCGAGGACATCGGCGACGGTGTCTGGCGTCCGTCCGGTGTGGGCCACGACGGCATCGATGACGGCGTCGAGCGGCACGCCGGTTGGTAGGCCGAGGCGGCCGCGCAGCCGCCGGACCGCCGCCTCGCGGAGGATGGCCGCGGCATGATCGCGAGAGCGGCTCCGTCGGTAGAGCCGGGCGCGCCCCTCGGTGGTCTCGGACGCCCGGACGGCCACCGGTAGCGGCTCGACCACAACCGGACCCAAGCGCCGAGCTCGCCACCAGGCGGCTAGCAACGCCGCGACGATGAGTTGGGCACCCACCGGTATCACCCAATCCGGTGCCAGATCCGCCGCGCTGCGTTCGGCTCCGGGTGGTGGCTGAAAACTCGGCCGATACCAGGCCAACCGCTCATGTTGGCCGAGTAGCCCCAGTGCGAGGGCGGCATTGCCGTCCTGGTCCAGGTGGCGGTTGACCACCGGTGCGTGGGAGCCGAGCAGGACCAGTTGACCGCCACCTGGGGCCGTGCCCACCACCAACGACCCGCCATAACACGATGCGCGCACATCCGGTCCGGCATAGTACGAACCGCCCACGCGCGCGTCCCCAGCTCGCTCAGCGGTGGGGAGGGTACAACCTGGGGCCAGGACCTCGTCGACGGACTCGCCAACCCTGGTGTATCCGGGGGCGAGCTCGTCGACCCGACTGGGTGCGACGAGGATCAGATCGGCGCCCGACTGTGCCAGTTCATCGAACTGTTCCCTGGCCAGTCGATCCGGCTCGGTGATCAATATCGTGCCGGTGGAAGCCGTGGCCAGCGCGTCGGTCGTGGTGCGGACGTCGTCGACGTGAACTCCTTGATCCTCGAGTAGCCGGACGACCGCTCGGGCACCGCTGGCGTTGACGCCATCCGGATCGAGAAAACCACGTCCCGAGCCTTGCAGCGCGGTGATGATGATGGAAAACAGCACCAACCCAGCTACCACGAGCATCGGGAAACGCCACCGGTACCAGCGCTGGCTGAGGGTGGGATCGGCGGAGTATGCCTCGCCGGATGCTGGCGGCGCGGCCGCCGCACGTTCACCCGCCGGGTGTGGTGTGGTGGATGGTCCTGGGGCTGGCTGGGTCATCGGGGCACTGCCGGCGTCAGGGGACGGTCGGTGTCGACGTGTGGACGGGCGGCGGCGACGGTCGCGTCCAGTTCCCGCATCGTGGCATCGTCGTTCGCGGTGCCGGGCCGCCCACCGTAGAGCACTTCGTCGAACAGGGTGGCACCGCGAGTCATCTCGGCGGTGACCGCGGGCAGCCGTTCGCCGGCGGTGCGTGCGACCTCGCCAGCCGTGCGTCCGGAACGGTCCTCGATGATCGTGCGTTCTTCCAGGGCGGCGACAACGGCACGGAAACGTTCCAGAACAGCCGTGGTCCAATCGGCTGCCGAGGCCGCCTCGTCCGCGGCGGCTCTGTGTTCGGCCGCTGTCTGGCGGTGTGCGGCGAAGATAGGATCGCGATGGGCGCGGCGGCGGGCGAGTGGCCCGGTGCGCAGAATGACAACGACGGCTATGGCCACCACCGCCATCATGATCAAAACTGCGGCCAAGCCACCGGGGATATGTTCGGCGGCGCCGCTGATCAGCCGGTTGAACTGTTCCAGCAGCCACTCCAGGACCCGCGTCGGCCATGCGGTCTCGCGCTGATAACCCGGCTGCATCAGTTCGTGCCGGGCAAGCTCGCGAGCTTCCTCCCGGTCGAGGTCGATCGGGATGCTCGCCCCAGGAAGGCGCTGACCGATCATTGTGGACCCGGCGGTATCCCTCCAGGGCCATAACCCTCCGGGCGTTCGGGGAGTTGGACGTTGGCCGCCCGGGCCAACTCGATGTCCAACGCCTCGGCGCGGATGCGCCGGTCGACGTACAGCAGAGCCGTAGCCCCCGCGCTGAACGGCGCGGTGATGGTGGCGCTGACGACACTACCGAGGGTGCTGATGACCAGTGCACCGAAGGACATACCCGTCATGGTGAACAGGTCGCCGTCGCCGAGTGTGGCCGGCAGGCTGAACGGCACGTTGATGACCTGGGCGACGATGAAGACGATGACGAGGACCAAGAGCAGGATTCCGAAGACCCGCCACCACGAGTTCCGCACCAGGTGGTTGGATCGGCGCAGGGCCTCGACGATGCCGATGGGTTGTGGCCGCTCCCTGCCCGCCGTCGTGGTCTCCAGCATCAGCGCCGGGGTGGCCAGAGCAAACCGCACATAGAGCCAGATGCCCAGAAGGCCAGCGGCCAGCATGCCGAAGACGAGCAGCGAAATAGCGCCGCCGGAGTTGCCGCCCGCGGCGAGGACGAAGGTGCCGATCATCACCGCCCAGATGGCGCCGCTCCAGACCAACGTGTAGACGATGGTCAATCCGAACAGGCGTGGCAGCCTGGGTTTGGCGTGTTGCCATGTTTCGGAGAGGTTGAGGTCTTGGCCGATGACGGCGCGGCCCACGACCACGGTGAGCATGCCCGTGAGGAAAACCGTCCCCACCCAGGTGACGAACAACAGGATCCCGATGCCGCCAAGGGTGGTGCCGAGGAAATCGAGCGCTTCGTCGGCGGTGAGCTCCCGATTGAGCTCGTCGAGAGTGGCGGCCTCACCGAGCACCACCCAGATGACGGCCATACCGACCAACTGGGTCACGATGGCCACGGCAGCGGACAGGCCGAGCATCACCCGGGGATTGCGCCGGATGGTGGTGACCGCCCCGTCGAGAATCTCGCCGACACCCAGCGGGCGCAGCGGGACCACACCTGGTTTGACATCAGGCGGACGCCAGGACCAACCCGGTGCGGATCCCCAACCGCTCGCGGAGGGATCGGAAGGCTGATCGGGGTAGCTCGATGCACCGGGGGGCGGCTGCGGGCTCGGGGGTGGCTGTGCGCCGGGAGGAGGTTGTGCGCCGGGGCGTTCCCAGCCGCTGTCACCGCCAGGCGGCCCCCAGCCGTGGGGACGGTCGGTTCCCGACATGGTTCCCTTCTTTCGAGCTTTCCGGCCGTTGATACGTGTCGAATGTGGTGTGTGTTACGGGCCATCATTGCACTTCGCGAGGCATGCACTCGCAGTCGGGCGCTGGGAGTGTCACCATATGGACTATGAAGGGACGTGTGCTCATCGTCGACGACGACACCGCGTTGGCGGAAATGCTTGGAATCGTGTTGCGCGGGGAGGGGTATGAGCACGCCATAGTCACTAGTGGCGACAACGCCATGCCGACGTTCTGGGACTTCAAGCCGGACCTCGTCCTGCTCGACGTGATGCTCCCAGGCCGGGATGGTATCGAGATCTGCAAGGAGATTCGGGCCGAGTCCGGGGTTCCGATCGTCATGCTGACGGCTAAAAGCGACACCGTGGACGTGGTGGTTGGTCTGGAGTCAGGCGCCGACGATTACGTCGTCAAGCCGTTCAAGCCGAAGGAGCTGGTGGCGAGGGTGCGGGCCCGGCTGCGCCGGACGGACGACCCCAAGCCGGAGACTCTCCAGGTAGGCGACGTCACCATCGACGTCGCCGGGCACTCGGTCAAACGCAACGGCGACCCAGTGTCCTTGACCCCGCTGGAGTTCGACCTCCTGGCCTGCCTGGCCCGTCGGCCGTGGCAGGTGTTCACTCGAGAGGAACTCCTCGAGAAGGTCTGGGGTTACCGGCATGCCACCGACACCAGGCTGGTCAATGTCCATGTTCAGCGTCTTCGGTCGAAGATCGAGAAGGATCCTGAACGGCCGGAGATCGTGGTAACTGTCCGCGGCGTCGGCTACAAGGCTGGAACAGGGTAGGGAGATGGCCAAGGCGCTCGCGCGTCCATGGCAGGCGGTGCGTCGAGCATGGCAGCGGTCCATCCAACTCCGGGTCATCACGGCGACGCTGGCTCTGTCGCTCGTCGTCGTGAGCCTGCTCGGAGTCACCCTGATGCGCCAGATCAGCGACGGCCTGTTGAACGCGAAGGCCGATTCGGCGGTGGCGGATGTGTCAGCGGGAATCGACTTCGCCCAGGGGGTCCTGGACGGCGCCGCCGACAACACCACGGGGTCCTGGAGTCCGCTGCTACGCGACATCGGTGACCGCCTCGCCAACCGCGGGGGCCAACCCGGCTCCGACGAGGCCTTGTACGAGGTCCTGTTGCTCGGCTCCGAGGACAACGCGGTGTCGCTCGCGTCGGACGGCCTCGACGTGCAGTTAGCCCGCGACGTAGTGCCACAAGAGCTGCGTGAGGCCGTCCAGAGTGCGCCCCGGATCTTCCGGACCTATGCGGCGCTGCCGCAGCCCAACGGCGCCGTCGAGGAAGACGCTGGGGTGCCAGTGTTGGTTGCCGGCGGGCAGCTAGGCACCGCCACTGGGGAAGACTACGAGCTGTATTACCTGTTCCCCCTGACCGAGCAGCAGGACGCGCTCGATCTCGTCCGTAATGCCCTGGTCACCGCTGGTTTGTTGTTGTTGCTGCTGCTTGGTGCGCTCGCCTGGCTGGTGACGAGGCAAGTGGTGACGCCGGTGCGACTCGCGGCAAGGATCGCCGAACGGTTCTCGGCCGGGCGGCTCACCGAGCGGATGGCGGTGCGCGGACGCGACGACCTTGCCCGGCTGGCCACCAGCTTCAACCACATGGCGGTGAGCCTTCAACAGCAGATCGGGCAGTTGGAGGAACTGTCACGGATGCAGCAGCAGTTCGTCTCCGATGTGTCGCACGAGCTGCGCACGCCGCTCACCACGGTCCGCATGGCGGCCGACGTGCTCCACGAGTCCCGCGACGACTTCGACCCGGTGGTGCGCCGGTCCGCGGAGCTGCTGCAAACCCAGCTCGACCGGTTCGAGATGCTGCTCAACGACCTGCTGGAGATCAGCCGGTTCGACGCCGGTGCCGCCGTGCTCAGCGCCGAACAACATGACGTGCGCGACCTCGTCCACGGCGTCGCCGACGCGGCCCAACCGCTGGCCGAACGTAAGGAGAGCCGTATCGTCCTGGACATGCCGCCCTATCCGTGTGTGGCGGAGATCGACGCCCGCCGCATCCAGCGGGTACTGCGCAACCTGGTGGTCAACGCGGTGGAGCACGGTGAGGGACGAGACGTGACAGTCCGGGTGGCTGCCGACGACGACGCGGTGGCGGTGGCGGTGCGAGACCACGGCGTCGGGCTCAAACCAGGGGAGTCGTCGTTGGTATTCCACCGTTTCTGGCGGGCCGACCGGGCGCGGGCGCGATCCACCGGCGGAACCGGCCTGGGCCTGTCTATCTCGCTCGAGGACGCCCGCCTCCATGGCGGATGGTTGCAGGCGTGGGGCGAACCCGGGGAGGGATCGCGCTTCCGGTTGACTCTTCCGCGGCGGGCGGGCACCGAGCTGACGTCGTCGCCGCTGACCCTGGTCCCGGAGGACGTCGGTAGCGCCGTGCGGACACCAGGGGTGGGCGGGCCTTACCGGCAGCTGGGCCATGATGCCGCCGCCGCCGACGACGACGCGACGCCGGCGCTGCCAGCCGGACGGACGCGCTCCGCCCCGGCCGCTGGTGCTGACGCCGCTGACGCCGACGCCGACGCTGGGTCGGCTACCCACGTCGACCCGGGCCACAACGCCGGAGCAGTGAGGTGAGCGGGGATGGGTAAGCGGGCGAACATCGCCCTTGCGCTGGGTGTGGCTGGGTTGATGGCCGGCTGCTCCGGGGTGCCCACGTCCGGACCAGTGGTGGCCGGCAACCCCGTGCGGGCGCAGGAACAGCCCGCGTTCGCCGCGTACAACCCCGGAGGACCACCCCCCGGCGCGGATCCGGCGGTGATCGTTAATGGCTTCGTGGATGCCATGAGTGCCTATCTGCCGGGGTACGAGGTCGCCAAAGAGTTCCTCACCCCTGACGCCGCGTCGTCATGGGATCCTAGTGTCGGCGTCACCGTTCACCGGGGAGTGCGGCCAACCATCGAGGTCATGGACAACGGCCAGTTGCGAATGACCATGACCGTATCTGGTGAGGTCGGCGTCGATGGCTCCTACACGGTGCAGGACGCCGGCACCACTCGTGAACTCGACCTGCCGGTGCGCAGGGTCGACGGAGAATGGCGCATCTCCGGTCCGCCGGACGGCATCATCATCTCCGAGGCCAACTTCGAGCGGGAGTTCGAGTCACACAACGTGTGTTACTTCGATCCCTCGTTCGAGGTTCTGGTCCGGGATCCGGTGTATCTGCCCAAACATGGTCAGGTGGCCACACTGCTCACCCAGACCCTGCTCGAAGGCCCGTCCGAGTGGTTGAGCCCGGCGGTACGTAGCGCCTTCCCTCAAACAGTCGCGTTGAGTGTGCCCAGTGTCCCGATCGAATCCGGCATCGCCACGGTTGACCTGACGGAGGCCGCACACGAGACCGTGGAGATGGAGCGCCAACACATGGCCGCGCAGCTCGCTTGCACGTTGGCTGGGCTGTCCGAGATCACCAAGGTGGTGATGAACGCCGACGGAGTTCCGTTGCTCGGCCAGGACGAGGCAGTCGACCCGACGGTGGACAATGAGCTCTACGAACCGGACCAGGCAAGCATCGGTGGAGCGTTGCACGCGGTGCTGGACGGCAACGTGGTGTGGCGTCCCGACGGCGTGGACCGTTTCGAACCGGTGGCCGGCCCACTGGGCGTCGCTGGTGACGTCACCGAGGTCGCGGTGAAGGCTGGCGGTGAGCGGGCGGTAGCGGTCGGAGCCGACGGCACGGAGCTGTACGCGGCGGAATTCGACCAAGACGCCCCCCGCACCACAGTCTTCAACGGCACCGGACTGACCTCGCCCGCGTGGGACCGGCATGACGTGATCTGGGCGGTGAACCAGGCCGGCGCCGGCGGTGAAGTGATCGCCGCACGGCCGGACGGTTCCCCGGTAGCGGTTCGCGGGCCGGAGCTTGACCTCCATGACGTTTCGTCGGTAGCGATTTCCACCGACGGCACCCGGATGGCGCTGATCGTCGACGGTATGGCTTACCTGGCGGTGGTGGTTCGGGACGGCGACGACCCCGCGCATTTGTCGTTGGAAGAGCCACGTCGTATCGGGCCCGAAGGAACTGCCCTCGACGTGGCGTGGGCGAGCGCCGAGCGGCTCGTCCTGCTCGTCGAACCCGACGACCAAGAACGGGAAGTCTACGCGCTGGATGTCTTCGGTGAGGTGCGGTCGGCTCGCGGTTCCATCCCCGGGGCGGTGTCGGTGGCCGCCGGCCCGATGCAGCGCATCGTGGCCGCAACTGACGAAGGCACTCTCATGGAGAACGATTCGCCTACCAGTTGGGCCGAGATCGGCAACGGGCAGGCACCGGTCTACCCGTGACCGTTGCTGTCGTGTGCCGTATGGGAGGCGTATTTGTGGAGGCAACCGCTGGTAAGGAGGTGACCACCTAGATGCCGACGGGTCAGTGGTGGAATGCGCTGATCGCCGCTGCGTCGGACCTCGCATTCGGCCGCACCTGCGCTGGGTGTGGCACCGCGCCGGGCGCGACGTTGTGTGATATCTGCCGGGCTGACCTGCTCGGGCCGGCATCGCCTCCGCGTGAGGTGCCGGGCACGACGGGTCTTCGGGTGGTCGCCGCTGCCGCGTACGCCGGAGCCGCCGGGACGATCGTCGTGCAACACAAAGAACGTGGCCGCCTGGGGTTGAGCCGGCCGCTAGGTGAAGCTCTGGCGGTCGCGGTGACGGCGCTGGCGGCGGGTGATTCCTGCCCGAACCACAAGCATCAGGCAGTGGTCATGGTCCCGGTGCCATCCCGTCCGTCGTCCACACGTGCCCGTGGACACGACCCGGTACTACGTATGACCCGCCGGGCCGCGTCCGTGCTCCGGCGATCTGGCGCCGAGGCCACGGTCGTGACCGGCCTTCGACATGTTCGTGGGGTTGCCGATCAGGCCGGGCTAGGTCGGGTGCGGCGAGAGACGAACCTGCACGGCGCGATGGCCGTCCGCGGGCTGGCGCGGCGGCTCCTGGCGGGGCACTGTGTAGTGCTCGTGGACGATGTGATGACCACTGGAGCGACCCTGCGTGAGGCCGCTCGGGCGTTGGCTGTGGCCGATTCCGCTCCGTGTGGGGCGGCTGTTGTGGCGCTCGCCGCATGACTACCAACGATGTGCACCGCCGAGGGAGGTGAGGTAACGAACATCAGAGATCGACGTGTACAACCGGTGTCGAGCGGCTAACGTTTGTGCATGGCACCCGCGGTCCATCCCTCAACTCAGCAGGAAGTCCGGGTCGCTGCCCGGTATGCGGGTGTCCTCTCGACCGCTTGACCCACATTCTGGGAGGTTCCGAGTGGATATTGTCGTCAAGGGCCGTCGTGTCGATGTGCCTGATCGTTTCCGTGATCATGTATCCGACAAGCTCTCCAAGCTGTCCAAATTCGATCACAAGGTCATCCGGGTCGACGTCGAGGTTTCGAAGGAGCGCAACCCCCGGCAGGCCGACCACTCCGACCGCGTCGAGCTGACCGTCTACTCGAAAGGACCAGTGATCCGGGCCGAAGCCGCCTCCGCGGACAAGTTCGCCGCGCTCGATCTCGCACTCGACAAACTCACCGCCCGTATGCGCAAGGCAGCTGATCGTCGCCGGGTACACCGGGGCAATCGCGCACCGATCTCCGTCGCTGCGGCCACAGCGCCGCTCAGCCCACCCGCCGACCTGGGCACACCGCCGTCCGCGGTCCCAGCGCAGTCCACCGCGGAGCGCGGTCCAGCGGAGCAGGACACGCCGGATACCGATCCGCGGCCGTTAGATGAACCCCGCCCGGCCGCCATGACCGCGGACGACGACGTATACATCGAGCGCAACGGGCCGATGGTGGTCAGGGAGAAGACCCACAAGGGTGTTCCGATGACACGCGATCAAGCCCTCTACGAGATGGAGCTGGTCGGACACGACTTCTATCTGTTCGTCGACTCCGACTCCAAGATGCCGAGTGTTGTGTACCGGCGGCACGGATATGACTACGGCGTGATCCATCTCGACGTGTAGCAGTCCCCGAATGTGCGGCTGGGCCGTGCCGCCGACGGACGTTGTTGGTGGCGGCGGACGTTGTCGGTGGAGATTGGTAACGTCCGCCGCATGGTTCAACGTGACAAGCTGACCCAGGCGGCGGCCAGGCGGATCGCGCTGGCCGCGCAGGGGTTCGCGGATCCGCGGCCGGCCCGGCCGGATCGGCGTATCCTGCGCCGAGTGCTCAACCGGGTGGGCCTGTTCCAGATCGACTCGGTTAATGTGCTGTCGCGCTCGCATTACCTGCCGTTGTTCTCTCGCGTCGGGCCGTATCCGCGGACGCTGCTGGACGATGCTGCCAGCCGGTCCCCCCGCATGTTGTTCGAATATTGGGCCCATGAGGCATCGCTGATCCCGGTGCAGTACCAACCGTTGCTCCGGCATCGAATGGCGCAAGCCAGCGAGGGGGCGTGGGGTCATATGCGGCGCCTGGCCCAGGAGCAGCCCGAGTTCGTGGCGTGGGTGCTTGACGAGGTGAAACGGTTGGGCCCGGTCACGGCCACGCAGGTGGAGGACGATGCCCCGCGCCGGCGTGACCATTGGGGGTGGAACTGGTCGGACACCAAAACCGCGTTGGAGTACCTGTTCTGGGCTGGCGACATCACCGCGGCGGGCCGCAACGGCTCGTTCGCGCGACTCTACGACCTCCCAGAACGTGTCTTGCCGCCTGAAGTGATCGGTGCACCTACCCCGGCGGAGCCAGATGCGTACCGTGAGCTGATCCGGATCGCCGCCCGTGCTCACGGCGTCGGCAGCGAGCAGTGTTTACGAGACTATTTCCGCCTTCCCGTAGCACCGAGCCGGGCCGCCATAGCGGAGCTGGTAGAGGACGGCGAGCTCCTGCCGGTCGAAGTCGACGGCTGGAGCCGGCCGGCATACCTGTTCCGTGAGGCCCGTACTCCTCGGCGAGTGCGCGCACGTGCCCTGCTGAGCCCGTTCGATTCCCTGATCTGGGAGCGTGCGCGCACTGAAGCTCTGTTCGGGTTTCGGTACCGGCTCGAGATCTACGTCCCCAAGGCCAAACGGGTGCACGGCTACTATGTGCTGCCCTTCCTGCTCGGTGACCGCCTGGTCGCTCGGGTCGATCTCAAAGCAGACCGGCAGGCCGGCGTGCTCCGAGTGCAAGCAGCCTGGGCAGAGCTAGCCGCCCCGGACGAAACCGCCGAAGAACTCGCTGCTGAACTCGTCGTGATGAGCGAATGGATGGGCCTCGGCGACGTCGAGGTGGTCGGTGTCGGAGACCTCGCCCCCGAGTTGGACGTCGCACTTCGGAGACAGAGCTGACGCGCCCCGGGCTCCTTCTGCACCTGATCTCCGTTTTGGCGCCTGATCGTTTCTACCGAGGTGATCAGATGTGCGAACGACGTGTTGACGGCGCGCGACGGCGCAGTTGGTGCATCTGATCGCATCTCAAGGTCTGGATGCTTGGCGATCAGATGCACTACTGAACGATTTCTGTCGAGTTGTGCATCTGATCGGGTGACGGGCATGGTGGCTCGCGCCCGCGACGGCAACAGACGTTCCGGCGTCTGCCCCACCTCGAGCCGGCGCCCCCGGTCGGGATCGGCGTACCGTACGGATATCTGGCGATCAGATGCGCTAACGAACGTCAACGGCTCGATCGTGCATCTGATCGTTTTGTGCCCGTATCGTGAGATGGTCCCAGACGATGTTGCGACACGTTGACCAGCGACGTCGCCATCACATCCGCATCTGATCGTCGCCACAAAAACGATCAGGCGCCAAAACGGAGATCAGGTGCACAACGGGGTTAGGGGAGGTCGTCGGGGAGTAGGTCGTAGCGATGGCCGTCGACGGTGGTGCCACCGGACAACCGTTGCTCTCCGCGCTCGACGCCTATGTACCGGAAACCGGCCCGTTCGATCACCTTGCGTGAACCCTCGTTGCCTTCGGCGTGCTGGATCATCAGTCGTCGCAGCCCAAGGCCGCCGTCCTCGACCGGGATGAACGCGTGCCGCACCACCATCTGGAGGCCTTCGGTCGCGATGCCCAGGCGGCGTGCCTTCGGGTGCACGAGATAACCAATGGTCGCCTGATCGTTGTGTGGCCCCAGTAGCCGCAGCGCGAACGTGGCGACACTTGGTCCTCCGGCCGGAAGAGTGGTGGCCCAGTGCACCGCGCTGCCGGTGGCGGCGTCTTCTCGGGTCCGGTGGATGAACCGCGAAGCGTCGTCTGAGGTATAGGGGTTGGGTAGGTTGCTGGCCCAGTACTGGGTTGTCGGATCGCTGCATGCCTCGGTGACGTTGTCTACGTCGGTGTCCTCGAACGGGCGTAGCGACAACCGTTCACCGTGGATCGTCGGGACGTCGAGCCACGGGCTGGCCGGCGCCATCGGTTCACCGGGGCGGAGGGTCGCCACCCACGCGTCGCGTCGCTGGCCTCGCTGCGGCTCGCCGCCGCGCACCATACCCTCGTAGCGAAACCCGGTAGCCCACGCGACGCGGCGTGACGGCCAGTTGCCCACGTAGGCCCACCACATCATGTGGGTGACGCCGAGGTCGGCGCGGGAGAACACATGCTCGGCCACCAGCCGCACCGCGTGTGCCATCATGCCCTGTCCACGGGCTGCCGGATCGAGCCAGAATCCGATCTCGGCCTTGCCGTCACCGGAGAGGTCAACACCGATCATGCCATCGACGCGGCCGGTGCTCGGCTCGCGGATGGCCCAGGTCAGCGCGGTGCCGCGGGACCAGCCGTCAGCGATGAACACTGTGACGAAGGTGAGTGCGTCGGCCAGCGTGTACGGGACTGGAACAGTGGTCCATTCCTGGATGAGGGGATCTTGGCACAGCTGTGCGATGCGCTCGACGTCGTCCGGCCCCGGAGGGGAGAGAAGGACGCGATCGCTGGTGAGCGTGGACGGTTCCATGACGGTATCGTGCCCAGGTGTTGTACCCAGTCGGCAACCGGATATCGTGGGCGGTCCGGAGCCGGGACGGACGGTGCGGGCCAGGAAACCTAGGGTGCTGCTGAGTCGTTATCTTTGGTGGGAATTGCCGCGTACCATGGGGACGTCGGGGCCGCTCACCCGCCGGCCTTGACCGCCTCGCAGAACTGTGCCTAGGAGTTGACCCTCGTGCCCATTCTTCTCGACAAGATTCTTCGTGCCGGGGAAGGCAAGGTCCTTAAGCGTCTCGAGGCGATCGTCAAGCAGGTCAACAGCATCGAGTCCGACTTCGTCGACCTGAGCGACGACGAACTACGCGGCATGACCGACGAGTTCCGTAAGCGGCTCGAGGACGGCGAGACCCTGGACGACCTCCTGCCGGAGGCGTTCGCCACGGTGCGTGAGGCCGCCAAACGCACGTTGGGGCAGCGGCACTACGACGTCCAGATCATGGGCGGCGCGGCCATGCACATGGGCAACATCGCCGAGATGAAGACCGGTGAGGGTAAGACGCTGGTCGCCACGCTGCCGTGTTACCTCAACGCACTCGCCGGCAAGGGTGTCCATGTCGTCACCGTCAACGACTACCTGGTCCGCCGCGACGCGGAATGGATGGGCCGCGTTCACCGGTTCCTCGGCCTCGACGTTGGCATCATCGTTAATGGATTGAACTCGACCCAGCGCCGCGCCGCCTACGCCGCTGACATCACCTACGGCACGAACAACGAGGTCGGCTTCGATTACCTGCGCGACAACATGGCGCAGCGCCAAGAAGACATGGTCCAGCGCGGGCATTTCTTCGCGATCGTCGACGAGGTGGACTCGATTCTCATCGACGAAGCCCGAACCCCCCTCATCATCTCCGGTCCGGCCGACCAGCCCACCAAGTGGTACGGCGAGTTCTCCAAGCTGGTCCAGCGGCTGAACCGCGACACCGACTATGAGGTCGACGAGAAGAAACGCACGATCGGCGTCCTCGAACCCGGCATCGAGAAGGTCGAGGACTGGCTCGGTATCGAGAACCTCTACGAGAGCGCCAACACCCCGCTCATTCAGTTCCTGAACAACTCCATCAAGGCCAAGGAGTTGTACCGGCGGGACAAAGAGTATGTCGTGGTCGATGGGCAGGTGCTGATCGTCGACGAGCACACCGGCCGGGTTCTGTCCGGGCGCCGGTACAACGAAGGTATGCACCAGGCCATCGAGGCCAAAGAAGGCGTAGAGATCAAGCAGGAGTATCAGACGCTGGCGTCGGTGACGCTGCAGAACTACTTCCGCCTTTACGACAAGCTCGCCGGCATGACCGGTACTGCCATGACGGAGGCCAGCGAGTTCGACAAGATCTACAAACTCGGCGTCGTGCCGATTCCGCCGAACCGCCCGTTGGCGCGCCTGGACAACGACGATCAGATCTATCGGACCGAGGACGCGAAGTTCAACGCGGTGGTCGAAGACATCGCCGAGCGCCACAAGAAGGGTCAACCGGTGCTGGTGGGCACCACCAGCGTCGAGAAGTCTGAACGGCTGGCCCAGATGTTGCGCAAGCGTGGGGTGCCCCATGAAATCCTCAACGCGAAGCAGCACGACCGTGAGGCCGCCATCGTCGCCCAGGCGGGCCGGCGGGGGGCGGTGACCGTCGCCACCAACATGGCGGGTCGTGGTACCGACATCATGCTCGGCGGAAACCACGAGTTCATGGCCGCCGCCGAACTGCGGCAACGCGGCCTCGACCCGGTTGAGAATCCAGAGGAGTACAGCGCTGCCGAGCCGGCGGTGCTGGAGAAGTACGAGGCACAGGTAGCCGCTGAGCGGGACGAGGTCCGCGCGTCGGGAGGCCTGTACGTGCTGGGCACCGAGCGGCATGAGTCCCGGCGTATCGACAACCAGTTGCGCGGTCGGTCCGGCCGTCAGGGCGACCCTGGAGAGTCGCGGTTCTACCTGTCGCTTCAGGACGACCTCATGCGGCTGTTCAAGGCCGACTGGGTCGAGATGATCATGCGCACGCTCAACCAGCCCGACGACGAACCCATCGAGCACAAGCGGGTCAGCAGTGCGGTTAAGAGTGCCCAGTCGCAGCGTGAGGCACAGAGCTTCGAGATGCGCAAGGACGTGCTGAAGTACGACGATGTCCTCAACCGCCAGCGGCAGGTCATCTACGAAGAACGACGTCGCGTGCTCGAGGGTGAAGACCTGCACGACCAGGTGCTCGGCATGATCGATGACGCGGTGGGTGGCTACGTGCGTGGCGCCACGAGTGAGGGTTTCCCGGAGACGTGGGACCTCGACCAGCTGTGGACCGCTCTGAAGACCTTGTATCCGGTGTCGGTCGAACCCGAGCAGATCGTCGAGGATGCCGGTGGCCGGGAACGGCTTTCTCCGGATGTCATCGGCGAACGTCTTGTCGGCGACGCCAGGGCCGCCTATGCCACCCGCGAAGAGACACTGGGCTCCGAGGTGATGCGTGAACTCGAACGCCGGGTTCTGCTCACGGTCATCGACCGCAAGTGGCGTGAGCACCTCTACGAGATGGATTACCTGCGTGAGGGCATCGGCCTGCGCGCCTTCGCTCAGAAGCAGCCGCTGGTCGAATACCAGCGGGAAGGTTTCGACCTGTTCGCGGCGATGATGGACGGCATCAAGGAGGAATCGGTCGGGCTGCTGTTCAACCTGGAGGTCCAGGTCAAGCCGAAGGATGGCGATCAGCCATCCGACGAGGCCGGCGCTCCCGTCGTCGAGGCCGCGGGGCTCACCCCGGTGCGCCGTCCGGCGCAGTTGCAGTACACGGCGCCCACTGTCGACGGCGACGCCGACGTGCAGCGGCGGGTGGAACGCTCGGGCTCGGCAGGCTCCGCGGTGGCGTCTGGCCCCGGCGGTGCGCGGGGCGCTCACGCTTCGGCGTCGGACAACGGGGGCGGCGAGTACGACACCGTCTCGCGGAACGCGCCATGCCCGTGCGGGTCTGGGAAGAAGTTCAAACGCTGCCACGGTGACCCCAAGACGCGGGCGGCGATGAACTGATGCCGCTGCGGGGCTGCGTTCCACGGCGAGCCCGACACTAGCGTCGGGCACCCGGAAATCCGGGTGTCTGACTGGGTGCCTGGGCCGATCACCTTACGGATCTGAACGATCAGCGGAATGTGGCTCCTCGGCAAACCGGTTCCGAGGAGTCGCAAGTCCGTTTATGGTCGTGTCATGGCGCCTGTGCGATGTCGAGGTAGCAAGCGTCCCCGCCGTGGCGCGTTGCCCAGGTTAGCCGGGACGCTTATGGCCACCTTCCTGGCGGCAGTCTTGCTGGTGCCCGCGGGGTCGGCCGAGGCTGTCTCCCCCAAGCCGGGTGAAGGTGTGGAGAAGACGCTCGTCCGGCTGTTCCGGAACGATCACTCGGTGTATTCGGTGCCCACCGGCGTCATCGCACTCGGCGATTCGTATTCGTCTGGGCTCGGCGCCGGCGACTACGACGACGATTGCGACCGGACGTCGCGGGCGTGGGCCATGAGCATCTTCGCCGACACGGTTCCACCCGCGAACCGCGCGGTGCTGGCCTGCTCGGGTGCCGACATCGACGACGTCTACCGCCAGCTCGACCAGTTGGTTGACCTCGGCGGCGGCAACGGCCGGTTGATCACTTTGACGGTTGGTGGCAACGACATCGGTTTCGCCAACGAGCTGTCCAGGTGTTTCATCCCGCTCGTTGGCTGTGCTGATCGGGAATCGGTGCTGATGGACCGGATCGATGCGCTGGTTGACCCGTTGACGGAGCTGTACCGGGACGTGCAGGCACTCGCACCGACGGACATGCTCATCGTCGGCGGTTATCCGCTCCTGGTGCCCGACCCCGACGTCCGTAGCCAGTGCCGGGCGTTGACTCCGCTGCTGAGCACCGCGGAGCGGCAGATGATCCGGCGCCTTGGCCTTGCGCTGAACGATGCTATAGGCGAAGCGGCGAGCGCTGCTGGGGTGCGTTCGGCCGGTTCCCACCTCGTCTCCGTCTTCGATGGCCATGAAGCGTGCGACAACGCACCGGACGACTGGATCTACGGGTTGAGGCTCAGCCGCGGCGCCGAGCAGGCGGCGGACGACGATCCCGAGGTCCGGTGGGATCTGTTCGTCTCGTTCGTTCGTGAGTCTTTCCATCCCACTCTCGCCGGCCAGGGTGGCTACGCCGAGGCATTCACCCGGGCCTGGGGCGAACCCTCCTCCCCATGATCGTTGGCTTTTGACGACCGGATCCGGGAGTCAAAAGCCCAGGATCATGGGGAGGGGGGGGGGGGGCGGGCGCCCAACCCCCCCCCCCCTTTTTCTTTTTTTTTTCACTCCTTTTTCGGTTATAAAAACCCCAACGATCATGGGGAGGAGGAGGGGGAGCGGGCGCTAGACCAGCTCGAGGGCCGTGCACACCCATTGATCACCGGCCGCATCGAGCCGCAGCGCCAGAGCCCGGACCCGACTGCCGACCTGGAGCACGACGCTGGCCTCTACGACTTGTGGATTCACCGTGCATACGCGGATGGTGCGGACCGACGGTGCCGGCCCCGGTACGGTTCGTCGTTGCGCCGCGACCCGTCGTGTCAGGGCGAACTGGACGTCGTCGCTCACCCACTGGCTCAGCTGGTGGAGTGGTCGTCGACCGTAGAGGACTTCCGCGAGGGCCTGTGCGATGCGGGAGCACCAGCGGCGCGGTTCGGCCAGGCCCGTGCCGCGCCGCGACGGTGTGGGGCCGGGCACGAGCGACGGTGTGGTGCGGCTGGCCGGTGCCGCGCGGGTCAGTGATTGGCGGGGCCGCACCGACAGGGGAAGCGACTCTTGGGCGGTCCGTATCGTTCCGACGGGACGGAGCCGGGGGTGGGTGGCGGGGACGGTGCCGGCTTCATCGTCGTACGGAGGCTCGGTGGACGGCGGCTGGAGCCGGCGCGGGGCGCTACCGGCTGTGCGGGTGAGCAAGGTGAGGGCTCCCTCGTGACTTCGGGCGGTAGGTGCAGGTGGCAGGCCGGCTACAGCGGCGGAGGTGGGCGCAGCAGCTGACCGGGATGGATCAGGTCGGGATCCGGTCCGATGGTGGTGGTGTTGGCGGCGAACCAGCGGGGCCACTCGACCGCGATCTCAGCGTCGCTGGCGTCCGGTCCCAGATGTTCGGCCGCGATACTCCACAGTGATCCGCCAGGTTCGACGGTCACGTCGGGGATGGCCGGCTTGGCCTGTTCTTCGACCGGGGGAGGCGCGGTCGGTGTGGGGATCGGCGTGCCGTCGGACGGGCCCTCGGGAACACCGACGTCGGGTACAACGACGTCGGGCCGACCGACGTCGGGCAAAGAACCTGAGATGCAGTGCGACGTGACATCGATGCCGGTGCTCGCGGCGAGCGCGGTCGGGCTCGTGGCGAATGGCACCGCTATGACGGTGAGACCGAGCATGCCCCGGGCCATCCGAGAAGCGGCTGCTGGCACGATCCGTCCGAGGACCACCCGTCCCGGAATATCCGATCGGGATCGAGCGCCACCGCCCACGGCGACGACGGCGACGAGCAGGAGCCAGCCCATCAAGGCCCAGGCGAAGAGAGTAGCCACGGCGGCCACGAGATGGTCGAACGTGGCAGTGCCGGCCAGCACTGCCGCCGTCGACGTGCCGGTTGCCCACCACAACCCACCGAGCGCCAGCATGTACGCGGTGAGGGTGCCGATAGCGCGGGTGAGTCGGATGGGAAGCCGCCGAGACCGGTGGACTGGTTGGGGTTTGGAGGGCTGTACACCATGAATCATGCCTGTTAAGCCTCGTCTAACCTTCGTTTGCTTAGTTTTGCTTCTGTTTTCTTATGGAAACCTGTTCTCGACTCTTCGTCAAGGGAAACCTTGACAATCGCCACGTGGGTACGTCCCGTGCGGCTACGGTCTGTGCGTGCGTTGGAAACGGCTCTTCTGCGATGTGGAAGCTCAACTCGCCGAAGTTGATCGGCTCGAACTCGAGGACGAGGTTGCGGAGCGTGTCCGCGACGAGCGGAGGAACGTTCATCTGGTCGACCGGCTCCGGTCGTGCGAGGGGGCACTTCTCGACGTCCGGACCGTTGGTGCTGGGCAGATACGCGGACAGCTGAGGCAGGTGGGCGCCGACTGGATGTTGCTGGGCGAGGAGGCAGGCGCCGAGCTGCTGATTCCTATGGCCGCGACCCTGTCGGTCTGTGGTGTCGGGTCGCGGGTGGTGGTGCCGACCGGAGGTGCGGGCGTGTTGTGGCGTGCAAGCGTGCGGTACGCACTCTCGGTCATCTCCCGGGACCGTTCCGCCGTGCGCGTGACGTTGACCGACGGCAGTATGGTGAACGGAACGATCGACGCCGTGGCGGCCGACCACGTGGACATGGCCCCAGCCGTGGATGGCGAGGCGCGGTGGGGACGAGGTCGAACTGTGTCGGTGAGTGTTCCATTGGGCGGTTTGGCTGTTGTCCGTCGGACGTCTTAGCTGGTCGTTCAGCCTCCCCGCCAGCTCGGTGCGGGCGGGCCGACCATGGGTGGGTGCCGTCAACGACGGCGGGGTGTGGCACCGGTTGATGAGATCTCGGCGAGTTGATCGAAGTTCCTGCGCCCGGCCGGCCCCGCGATTACGCTGGCCGGCGTGATGATCGACACCGCTACTCCGGCGAGCCGCCAGACCGGCCCGGAGATGTCCGCACCGCAGGCTGCTCGGCTGCGTCGAGCTCGCTGGCGCAGCCCCCAATTGATCGTCGGTGCGCTGCTTGTGCTTCTTCCCGTCGTGATCGGAACTCGGGTCGTCGCCGGGGCGAACGCCACGGTGCCCGTGCTTGCCGCAGCGGCCGACCTGAGCGCTGGTCAGCAGCTAACTCCGGAGTTGGTCGAGGTTCGGCAGGTAGCCGTCGACTCGGTGCCCGACCTCTATGTGGGGCCCGAGCTCAGTGAGGGGCACGTGGTGATGCGTGACGTCGGTGCAGGTGAGCTCCTGCCCGTCGGTGCGGTGGCCGACGCCGAGGAACTCGCTGACGCGGATGTGTTGCGTTACGTGACGCTTGCGGTGCCCACGACGGAGGCGCCGGCCGGGCTGCGCGCCGGTGACGTCGTCGACGTGTGGGTCGCGCTCAGTGATCGCGACGAGGCCGACCGGCTGGTCTCTGGCCTGACGGTCACAGATGTGGATTCGGGTGGAGCGCTGGGAGTCAGTGGCACCGACACCACGATCACTCTCGCCGTCCTGGCTGCTGACCGGGCCGAGCTGGACGAGCTGGTTGGCGAGCTGATCCCGGCCGGCCGGGACGGACGGGTGTATCTGTCCAGACTGCCGGGTGTGGCCTGAGATGGCGTGGTGGTGACTCGATGAGTCAGTTGCAGGTGCTGGTCGCGGCCAGCGGCACCGGTTGGGATGCCCAGCTGGTCCAGCGTCTCGAGACCGCCCCGAGCCGGATCGCCGTGGCCCGTCGCTGCGTCGATCTGGCTGACCTTCTGGCCGCCGCGGGGGCTGGGCTCGGACAGGCGGTGCTGGTACCGGCTGATCTGCGCCGGTTGGATCGAGAAGCACTCGCCGTGTTGCAACGCGGCCGGGTGGGTGTGGTCGGCGTTCTACCAGGGGCGGAAGCGGCGGCGGACCGGCTGCGCCTGACCCAGCTGGGCGTCCGGCACGTGGTGTCGGTCGACGCCGCCACCGACACCCTCACCGCGGCGATTCTGGCGGCGGTGGCCGACGCCGAAGTAGCCGAGAAGTCGCCCGGCTCAACCACCAGAGGCGCAACGGACCCGGCCACAACGGGTATCGAGGACGCCATCCGGGCCGGTGGTGGCTCCCGTGCTGGGGATGCCGACGCCAGTGCGATCGACTTCATCGAACGCGGTGGTGAACGAGGTCGGCTGATCGCGGTCTGGGGTCCCTGCGGTGCGCCCGGCCGGACCACCCTGGCTGTCAACATCGCCATGGAGTCCGCGCTCATCGGCCAATCAACCATGCTGATCGACGCCGATACATACGGAGCGTCGGTAGCGCAGGCGCTGGGACTACTTGACGAGGCGCCGGGCCTGGCCGGTGCTGCGCGGTTGGCCAATAGTGGCCAGTTGGACGTGATCTCGCTGGCTCGTTACGCCCGTCGGATCACCCCTCAGCTCCATGTGCTCACGGGTATCGTGCGGCCGTCGCGATGGACGGAGCTGCGCGCGTCAGCCCTGGACGCCGTGTGGGAGCAGACCCGTCTGGTGTCGGCCGTCACGGTGGTCGACTGTGGCTTCTGCCTGGAGGAAGACGAATCGATCAGCTTCGACTCGGCGGCGCCGCGCCGCAACGCAGCAACGTTGAGCACGCTGCGGGCGGCCGACGCCATCGTTGTTGTCGCCGCGGGGGATCCCATTGGCCTCGGCCGCTTGGTCCGGGGTCTGGATGAACTGGCAGAGGTGGCCCCCGATACAGCGGCGCACGTGGTCGTCAACCGGGTGCGATCTTCGGTGGCCGGCGCTGATGCCGAACAACAGATCGCAGCCGCGTTGAATCGTTATGCCGGACGGACGCCGTACGGGTTCGTGCCGTACGACCCTCAGGCTCTGGACGCGGCGTTGCTGTCCGGCCTGACCTTGGCGGAGACGACTCCCCGGTCGCCGGCACGGCAGGCGATCCGGGAACTGGCGGGCCGGATGCTCGGCGCAGCGGCGGCGCCATCACGACGGCTGGCTCGGCTACGCCGCTGACGACATGAGTGCACCGGTGCCCGACATCGGTGTCGTGTACCGGGTGCTCGCGATCCTGGGCGAGCTCGCTCGGGACGTGGCGGCGGCTGCCGGGCAACCCACGATCGAGCCAGGGTGCGATGGCGGGTTCTGTTCAGCTGGGCAGGCGAGGGATACTGGCTTCAGTGGCATCAACCGCTCGAAGATGAACGGAGCCTTGCACCATGTCTTCCACCTTCGCTGCCCCCGGCGGGATCACCGCGGTGACGAGTGTCCCGCCGCCGGTCAACGAGCCCAACCTCGCGTATGCACCAGGATCGCCGGAGCGCGCCGAGGTCGACACCGCGATCGCTGAGCTTCTGTCCACGAGTAAAGACCTGACGTGCACGATTGGTGGAGACCAGAAATACGGTGGTGGCGCGGAGATCCCCGTTGTCCAACCGCATGCTCGTCATCACGTACTCGGCACCATGCGTAACGCCACCCAGGATGACACCCGAGCGGCCATCGCAGCAGCCCGGGAGGCGGCTCCGGGCTGGCGCTCGTTGTCTTTCGACGATCGCGCGGCGGTGTTCCTGAAGGCTGCTGAGTTGGCGGCCGGCCCGTACCGGCGGTGGCTGAACGCCAGCACCATGCTCGGTCAGTCGAAGACGATCGTGCAGGCCGAGGTCGATGCCGCGTGTGAGCTGATCGACTTCTGGCGCTTCAATGTCGCCTTCGGCCGCCAGATTCTGGAGGAACAGCCCGTCCGGCATGCCCCTGGCGTGTGGAACCGGGTCGATCACCGGCCGTTGGAGGGGTTCGTCTACGCGATCACGCCGTTCAACTTCACGGCCATCGCGGGTAACCTGCCCACCGCTCCGGCGTTGATGGGTAACACCGTCATCTGGAAGCCCAGTCCCACTCAGCAGCTGTCCGCTCATATCACCATGCGGATGCTGGAGGAGGCAGGGCTGCCACCTGGCGTGATCAATATGCTGACCGGTGACGGCCTCGACGTGTCCGACGTGGCACTGAGCGATCCGGACCTCGCGGGTATCCATTTCACCGGTTCCACCCGTACGTTCCAGACGTTGTGGCGCACGATCGGCGAAAACATCTCCGGTTACCGCAGCTACCCGCGGATCGTGGGCGAGACCGGCGGTAAGGACTTCGTGTTGGCGCACCCCAGCGCCGATCCAGACATATTGCGGACAGCTTTGGTTCGGGGCGCCTTCGAGTACCAGGGTCAGAAGTGCTCAGCGGCCTCGCGCGCCTACGTCGCTCGCTCCGTGTGGGACCGGATGCGCGACGATTTCCTGTCGCTCACCGAGTCGCTTCCCATGGGGCCGGTCACCGATTACTCCAACTTCCTCGGCGCGGTGATCGACGATCGCGCCTTCGCCAAGCACACCGCCGCGGTCGAGCGGGCGAAAGCCGATCCTTCCGTTGAGATCGTCGCCGGTGGACAGCTGGATGATTCGGAGGGCTGGTTCGTTCGGCCGACGGTGCTGGAAAGTTCCGACCCGGAGAACGAGATCTTCACCACCGAGTACTTCGGCCCGATCCTCGGTGTTCATGTCTACGACGACGGCGATTATCACCGCGTGCTTCAGCAACTGGAGGGTGTGGCGTCGTACGCGTTGACCGGAGCGGTCATCGCCCAGGACCGGTCGGTGATCTCGGCCGCCACCGATGCCTTGCGCTTCGCCGCCGGTAACTTCTACGTCAACGACAAACCCACCGGTTCCATCGTCGGACAACAGCCGTTCGGTGGAGGCCGGGCTAGCGGAACGAATGATAAAGCCGGTTCCGTGCAGAATCTCCTGCGATGGACCAGTGCACGTGCTATTAAAGAGACGTTCGTTCCACCACGGCGGCACGAATACCCGCACATGGGTTGACGGGAACCGAGCCCAGTGTCGAGTGTCACGGATCCGTCGCCGGATCCGACGTTCAGGCGGATGCCTCGCACAATAGAGGAGGTCGATGCGGAGTCATCGAACGACGATGAAGCGGCGAGGCTTCGCCTGGGTGGCAGAGACGGTGACAAGGTCGCTCTGACACATCACACTAGGAACCTACTGACGAACACGAGGTGTCACAGCAATGGACGATCGGCTGCCTACCCGGCCTTACGTCGCACGGGCCGTGCGACTTCTCTCCCAACCCCGGCGCAGTCCGGCTGACAGCGCGCTGGTCACCGCGGTAGCGCTACGGCTGGCCGCACTCGACAGCGACAGCGAGACGGCGGAAAAGCTGGTCGCCGCCGCGGACCGGGTCATCGCCGGAGTCGCGGGTCTGGTTGGTGAGCAGGTTTCGGCGGCCGACTGGAGCGACACCGCCGACGCCCTAGCACAGTTGATCGCCGGACGGCCGTTGCAGCGTGGCCACCTCACGGCGGCCCGAGCCGCGTTGGGCTCGGCCGACAAAGTCATCGACCTCTCGGACAGGCTGCGGCGCACGGCCGATGAGCCCCTCGACCGCGACGACCTGGGCCGAGCGTTGGCCATGAGCGTCACCGGCCCGGCCGACCTCGCGCAGGCGCTGATGGAGCGGGACACCACGGAGTCGACTCCGACCACCCGGACGGTGGATACACCGGCGGCCACCCCGCGTCAGGCGGGGCGGCGTAATGGCGCGGCTGAGCGTAGTGTCCCGTTGCGTGCGGTCGACGGCGGTCTTCCTGGGCGCTAGCGGCACTCCAGCTCGCACCGGGGTTGAGCACAGACTCAACGCTCACCGGCGAGCCAAGCCTGCCCGACCTGTTCCTCGATCTTGCCGGCTTCGGTCAGGCCTTGGTGGACCGCTTCCTCGATCTTGTTGCCGAACAGAGGGATACCGGCCTTGATCGACCCTGTGATGGTCAGCACGGTGGCCGCACCATTGGCCGCGAGGGTCATGGTTCCCGCGCAGGTGACTGGCATACCGACCATTTCCAACGTGATCCGGCCAGTGCGTGAGCCGTCGGGAGCGGCCGGTTCCCAGACGTCGACCTGCTTGATGTCGATCGTTTCGCCGACGAAGCGCCGGACGAAGTCTGGGACGTCTGGTGGCATGATCCTGACCAGCTCGATGGTGACTCTGTCACCGTCTCGGTCGACCGAGATCTGATGCCGCAACGCCTTGGCCGCGAGAGTTTTCTTGGCTATGTAGGCCTCGTCGGTCAGCATGCCGAAAACGGCGTACGGGTCCGCGTCGAAGCGAAGCTCACTGTGCAGGTCCATGTTTCCCATCTTGACGCATTGGGTGGTCCTAACGGCGGGAAACCCCTCGGGAGTGAGCCTCCTAGCGTAGAGGCACGAGGAAGGGCACAGGATCGGTACCACCCCTGCCAGACGCCTAGGGTCGGGCACTAGGGTTGTTGGTGGACTGTCTACAACGAGGTGGACGGTGTGCTCCCCGGGGGTGGTAGGTCATGCGTAACCGGCTGGAAGAGGCCAAATCGGATCTGCTCGCCAAGGCGGCAGCGGTTGCTGAACGCGGTGGAGTCAGCCGCCAGCTGCCTGCCGGTGTCACCAACGGATCCGGTCCGCCGGCTGCGGAGAGCTTCTTGCGTCGCTACTACCGACACGTAGCCCCGGAAGACTTGGTCGATCGAGATCCACTGGACATTTTCAGCGCCGCCGCATCGCATCGTCGCACCGCCGAGCAGCGCCCGCAGGGATCGTCGATCGTACACGTATTCACACCGACGGTTGACGAGCATGGATGGTCCGCCGGGCACACCGTCGTCGAGGTTGTAACCGACGACATGCCGTTTCTCGTCGATTCGGTGACGATGGCGTTGCACTCGGATGACAACACCATCCACCTGATCGTGCACCCGCAGATCACGGTCCGGCGTGACGTGACGGGCAAGCTGCTGGAGATCATCGACATCGACGACAACGACGCGCGGCTCGCTGGCATGCCCGACGCCGTGGTCGAGTCATGGATGTACGTGGAGATCGACCGCTGCGACGACCCGGCGGAACAACGGCACATCGAGGACAGCCTGCGTCGGGCATTACGCGACGTACGTGACGCGGTAGAGGACTGGCCCCGGATGCGGCAGCGCTGCGAGGAGATCGCCGACGCCCTGGATACCGCGACACTGCCGGTGCCGGAGGAGGAGGTGGAGGAGGCCAGGGAGTTGTTGCGCTGGCTGGCTGACGAGCATTTCACGTTTCTCGGCTACCGGGAGTACCTGCTCGAAGAGATCGACGGCGATGACGTCCTGCGCGCCGTCACCGGCACCGGGCTCGGCATCTTGCGTGCCGATCAGGACGTGTCGGGCTCGTTCGCCAAGCTGCCGGCCGAGGTCCGAGCCAAGGCACGCGAGGCGCGATTGCTGGTGCTGACCAAGGCCAACTCCAAGGCAACGGTGCACCGCTCGGCGTACCTGGACTATATCGGCGTCAAGATGTTCGACGATGCCGGCCAGGTGGTCGGCGAGCGGCGCTTTCTGGGGCTGTTCACATCGGCGGCTTACATCGAGAGCGTCCTGCGCATTCCCGTGCTGCGCCGCCGGGTACAAGAGGTGGTCCAGCGCAGTGGATTCGCGCCGGCCAGCCATTCCGGCAAGGATCTGTTGCAGGTGCTGGAGACGTATCCGCGGGATGAGCTGTTCCAGACCTCCACGGACGAGCTGCTGCCGATTGCCCTGGCCGTCGTCAATCTGCAAGATCGCCGCCAGCTACGGATGTTCGTCCGGCGCGACGATTACGGGCGGTATCTGTCGTTCCTCGTGTACCTTCCCCGCGATCGCTACAACACCGAGGTCAGAGAACGGATTCAGCGGCTCTTGTTGTCCGCCACGGGAGGCGAATCCATCGACTTCACCGCGCGGGTCGGCGAGTCGATGCTGGCCCGGCTGCATTTCGTCGTACGTCGCCGACCGGAGCAAGAACTGCCGGAGCTCGATGCTTCGGCGCTGGAGAAACAACTCGTCGCCGCCACTCGCGCGTGGACGGACGACTTCTCCGACGCACTGGCCGAGCAGATGGGTGAGGAGTCAGCCGCACAGCTGTTGCGCCGATACAAGGACGGCTTCCCGGAGGGTTACAAAGAAGACTTCCCGGCCCGCACGGCTGCCACGGACGTTCGTCGGCTCGAAGGGCTGCCGGACATCGACGGACTGGGCCTCAACCTCTATCGCCCGGTTGGTGCGCCGGTCACGGACCGCCGGCTGAAGATCTACCGGACTGGTTCACCGATCTCGTTGACCCATGTGCTGCCGTTGCTCTCACGTATGGGCGTCGAGGTGGTCGACGAGCGGCCGTACGAGATCACCCGGCGCGAGGCGGAGACGGCAGCGTACATTTACGACTTCGGCCTGCGTTTCCAGGCGCTGCGGGACGGCGATGGCGACCAGCTCAAGGATCTCTTCCAGGATGCGTTCGCGGCGGTGTGGCGCGGAGAGGCCGAGAGCGACGGGTTCAACGCGTTGGTGCCGCTGGCGGGGTTGTCCTGGCGGGAGGCGTCGGTCCTGCGAGCCTACGCGAAGTACCTGCGGCAGGCTGGCTCGACGTTTAGCCAGAGTTACCTGGAGGAGTGCCTGGCGGCACACGTGGACATCGCTCGGATGCTCGTCGAGCTGTTCGAGATGCGCTTCGACCCGGATGCCGCCAGCGACCTCGACGAGCGTACCGCCGCGACCCAACAGGTCGCGGAGCGGATCGAAACCGCGTTGGACGAGGTCGCTAGTCTGGACCAAGATCGGATCCTGCGTTCTTTCCTGCACTTGATCCAGGCGACTCTGCGCACCAGTTTCTTCCGCACCGACCGGCCGGGGGCCCAGCGTCAACCGGCGGTGAGCTTCAAGCTCGACCCGGGTGCTATTCCCGAGCTGCCGGAGCCACGGCCGAAGTTCGAGATCTGGGTCTACTCTCCCCGGGTGGAAGGGGTACACCTTCGCTACGGCGCGGTGGCCCGGGGCGGGCTGCGTTGGTCGGACCGTCGTGAAGACTTCCGCACGGAGATCCTGGGCTTGGTCAAGGCTCAGGCGGTGAAGAACTCCGTCATCGTGCCCGTAGGCGCCAAAGGTGGGTTCGTCGGCAAACGGCTGCCGGATCCGAGTACCGACCGGGAGGCGTGGCAGGCCGAGGGGGTCGAGTGCTACCGGATGTTCATCCAGGGTCTCCTCGACATCACCGACAACCGCGCCGACGACGGTACGGTGATACCGCCGCCGCGAGTGGTGCGGCACGACGCCGATGACCCCTACTTGGTGGTGGCTGCCGACAAGGGGACGGCGACCTTCTCCGACCTCGCCAACGAGGTGTCGAAGAGTTACGGCTTCTGGCTCGGTGACGCGTTCGCCTCCGGTGGTTCGGCCGGCTATGACCACAAGGCCATGGGTATCACCGCTCGGGGAGCCTGGGAGTCGGTCAAGCGGCATTTCCGGGAGATGGGCCGCGACTGCCAGACGGAGGACTTCACGGTCGTCGGTATCGGCGATATGTCCGGAGACGTGTTCGGCAACGGCATGCTGTTGTCCGAGCACATCAGGCTGGTCGCTGCGTTCGACCATCGGCACGTCTTCCTCGACCCCAGCCCGGACGCGGCCACGTCGTACGCGGAGCGTCGTCGTCTGTTCGAGTTGCCCCGCTCCACGTGGAACGACTACTCGCGGGAGGTGATCAGCGAGGGCGGCGGAGTTTACTCACGTACGGCGAAGAAGATCCCGATCACCCGGCAGGTCGCCGAGTCTCTCGATCTTGACGCATCGGTGTCGTCGCTCACCCCGGCCGAGCTGATCCGCGCTATTCTCGCCGCCCCGGTCGACCTTCTCTGGAACGGTGGCATCGGCACGTATGTCAAGGCGAGCACCGAATCACACGCGGAGGTTGGCGACAAGGCGAACGACGCCGTGCGTATCGACGCCACGGAGCTACGCTGCCGGTGTGTAGGCGAGGGCGGCAACCTCGGTCTCACCCAGCGGGCCCGCATCGAGTACGCGCAGCGCGGCGTCGCCGAGAACGGAGCCGGCTACCGCATCAACACCGACGCGATCGACAACTCCGGCGGCGTCGACGTGTCCGACCACGAGGTCAACATCAAGATCCTTCTCGATGGTGTGGTGCGGGCCGGCGATCTCACCGAGAAGCAGCGCAACGAACTACTCACCGAGATGACCGATGAAGTCTCGGAGCTGGTGCTGGCGACCAACTACGGGCAGAACGTCGCGCTGGCGATGGGTGTCTACCACGCGCCCAACTTGGCCCACGTACATCGTGCCTACATCAGCCGTCTCGAGAGCCGTGGTGTGCTCGACCGCACGCTGGAAGCACTGCCCACCGATCGGCAGATGAACGAGCGGATGAACTCCGGGCGGGGGTTGTCCACACCGGAGATCGCGGTGTTGCTGGCCTACACGAAGAACACGATGTACACCGAGTTGCTCGAGACGCCGCTCCCGGACGACCCCTACCTCGCGGCGATCCTGCACGCGTACTTCCCCAGCGCGGTGCGCGATCGCTACGCGGAACGGATCGCCGATCACCCGCTGCGGCGGGAGATCATCACCAACACGTTGGTGAACGAGTTGGTCAACAAGGCCGGCACCACGTTCGGTTTCCGGCTTGGTATGGAGACTGGCGGGTCGTGGGAGGACCTGGCCCGTGCCTACACCGTGGCCGGTGCGGTGTTCCGGATGCCCGAGTTGTACGCGGCGGTGGCGGCTCTCGACAACCACGTGTCGGCCGAGGTGCAAACGAAAATGCGGCTGTCCGGGCGGACCATCACCGAGCGGGCTACCAGATGGCTCGTGGTGAACCGCCGGCCACCGATCGACATCGCCTGGCAGATAGGGTTCTTCGAGGCGCCTATCGCACGCCTACTCGAGGTGTTGCCCGACGTTCTGGTCGGCCGGGAGCTAGACCTCTACTCCGCCCGCCGCGACGACCTCGTCAAGGTCGGCGTGCCACAGGATCTCGCGGTGCGGGTGGCGGTTTTGCCGCCAGCGTATTCGGGTCTTGGCATGGTGGAGAATTCGCTGGCCACCGGGACGGACTTGATCGAGGTGGCCCGGGTCCATTTCACTCTCGGCGAGCACCTCGGGCTTGGCCGGCTATTGGAGCGGATCATCTCGTTGCCGCGTAATGATCGTTGGCAGACTATGGCTCGCGCAGCGCTGCGCGACGATCTGCATGCGGCGCAGACGGCGCTCACCGCGCAGGTGCTGCAGCACACCGAGGAGGACTCCGGTGCCGAGGAACGGGTGCAAGCGTGGTCGGACAGTGACGAGGCGGTCGTCGCCCGGGCGCGGCGGACACTGGCCGAGGTGATCGAGGGGGAGACGTTCGACCTCGCGCGGCTGTCGGTTGGCCTGCGGGTGGTGCGTTCGCTGATCCGTTCCTCGCCGAGTTGACGGTTGGCGCGAGGAGCGTCGTTCGGTGCATCCCGCTATCCGGGCGGCTCGTCCTCGCGCGCCGTTGATCTATCCTTCAGCTCCGGCCACGATCAGGACGGTGCCGACACCGGCAGCAGGCCAATCGCCCGCGCGATCTTGACGGCTAGGTGTCGGTCGGAGGCTCCAACCTTGCGGTAGATCGCGCGGGTCGTGGTCTTCAAGGTATTGGGTGAGATATATAGGTTCCGGGCGATGTTGGCCAACGTATCCGGACCAGCTAGGGCGGCGAGGATCTGCGCTTCCCGTTCGGACAGCGTGGGAACTCCGTTCAGATTGGCCGATCGGAGGGCTTCGACCTCCACGCCCAGTCCGGCCGCCGGACTGGACTCGGGTACCGCCAAGTCTCCGGACACGAGGGCGTCGCGTAGCCACGGCGAGAGCAGAACCGGTCGCCGGGCGCCGGTGCGTTCGAGGATCGCGAGCAGCCGACCGAACGGCGCACGGGGGTCGTGGTTGCGGCGCAACGCGCATTCCGTCGCCGCCGCGTGCAGGTCGGCCCGCACAGTGAGTGGCACGTCGGCGAGGTCATGGACGCCGGCTAACTCGTCGGCCGCGTGGTCGACGTCGGCGAGTGCGAGGTACACCCGGTGCCGGGTCAGGGCGAGCTGCGCCGCATGGCCGGGCGGCGGGGTGACGTCGTCGAGTTCGGCCAGCGCCGCCTTGGGTTCACCATGAACCAGGCGGACCTGGGCGCGTGAGATCGCCGTGAAGAACCGATTGAGGGGCAGCTGGTTGGTGCGGTAGTCGGGCCCGCACAGCAGGAAGGCGCGCTCGCCCATGGTCGGGTCGTCGAGCAGGATACCGAGTGTCGACCACGCCAGGGCCAGCCGAGCGGCGGGTGGCTCGGCGTCGGCTTCGAGGCGGCTCTGTGCCGTGTGGAGCAAAGTGGTCGCGGCATGTCCCCGGCCGTGCTCGATCTCCAGCAGAGCCTGGGTCAGGTAGAGGTGATCGGTGAACTGCCGGTCCAACCAGCCGCGGCTCTGCAGCAACGCCACCGTCGAGTCCGCTAGCTCGGCCGCGGCATCGACCTCGCCGCGGAGGAACGCCGTGTACCCCAGCAATGTGGTGATGTTGGCAAGATGCCAGTCCGCACCGTTGGTGTGGGCTTGCGTCCGGGCCACACGTAGCGCCGCGTCGGCGGCGGGCAGATCTCCTTCAGCGAGGCGTGTCGTGCCCCGCTGATGATTGAAGTACGCCAGCCTGGTGACGTATTCACGCCGTTGTTCGTCGGTGGCGGCGTCGATGTAGGCCTGTCCGGCATGCTCGATCTCGCGGGCCCGTTCGAGGTCGCCGTCGATGCGGGCGGCCAGAATTCGCATCGAGTGTAGGGAGAGCAGGCTGGCGTTGAGTGAACTGCGGTCCACCTTGGCGTCGGCTTGGTCGAGACGCAACATGAACGTGGCGACGTCCGGTGGTTGGCGCAGCGCCTCCACTGCGGCGATCAGCAGCAACGCGGGATGGCTGGCGAGGTCGTCGTCGGCGAGTTGGTTGACCGACGACATCAGGTCCCCGTAGTGGCCACTGCCGAGTTGGATACGTCCCGGAGCACGGAGGAGCTCCGAGACGACCCGTTCGGACGCCTCGACCAGATAAGGCAGAGTCTCTGACGTTCGGTCCTGTTCGACGAGGGCGCGGACGGCTCGGTCGACGAGGCTTACTCGCTGGTCAGGGTGTTTGCTGTTCAGCTCGGTGAGCAGGTTCTGGCGTAGGGGTTTCGGCATGCGCCAGTAGCCGGTGCTGGCAGCGGGAACCACCCAACCGGAGCTTGCCCAGCGTTCGATGGTCTGGCGTGCTGCCAGGTCGGATTCGGGCAACTGTTCAGCCAGGACAGTCGCGAGTACCGGGGCGTCGAACTGCGGGAGGGCGGCGGCGACGATGAGCATCGCACGTTCGTTGTCGGGGACGGTGGCGAGCACTTCTTCGCGGATGAACCGACTGATGAGGTCTTGTAGGTGCCGCTGCAGCACTGGCTTCCCGACGCGATGTGAACGTAGTGCGGCGTCCACCATCGCTGGCCAACCGTCGGTGGCCAGGTGAACGTCGGCAGCGTCCTGCGGGGTGAGTTCGATCCGGTATCGGGTGGCGAGGGCGGTGACCTCGTCGGGTGTGAACAGAAGATCGTCGATGGAGATGATGCGTGCCCCGCCATCGAGCTGCATACCCCCGGTGACGACGTCGAGCGGCGTCCGGGTAGCGACGACGAATGTGGTCGGTGACCGGCGGCTGGCCTCTACCACTGCTGCCCCATCGAGCTCGGACAGGGGCCCGGGACGGTCGATCAGCGTGAGTGTCATCGCACCATCGAGGTCGGCCGACCGCCCGAGATAGGTGGGCAGGTGGTCGTCCGGCCCCGGCTGGACGACACGGACACGCCAGGCTCTGCGAGCCACCTGTTCCAGCAGAACGGACTTGCCGATCCCGGCCGGGCCTTGGATCACGGTCAGTGGGGCAGCGGACGCACCGAGAATCAACTCGACGAGCCGCCGACGTTCCAACGACGTTCGCGCCAACCTGTTTGGTGCCGGTGGTCCTCCAGACCCGCCCGTACCCACGTGTCCTCCCTGGCCAACTGCTTGTGGTCCCTGACCTGGTCGAAGTCTGTGCGATACCGACGAGGAGGGGACGTCTCAGCAGCCCTACACCCATGATCAGCGTACCGTGGAGGTGGTTTCACGCCGCAGGCGACCCTCACCGGCGGGTCACACGCCGATACGGATTGACCGTCTTGCGAAACTCGTAGCCGGGCGACACCCCGCGACACTAGGCGGCGGGGAGGAAATGGCGGGCGAAGTCGACATCCGCCTCGTCGAAGTCGATGGCGGTCCACTCGCCTGCTCCACCGAGGCGTAACTCCATCCGCCGCAGCAGGCTCTCGCCGTCGATCCAGTAGCGCACGGTAGCGTCGCTGCCGTCTCCAGCCGTGCTCGACGTAGCGGCATCGTAGGGTTCGTCGGACGTTGGGCCGAACAAGACGTCCACCGGCGTGCCATCCACGGTGTCGGAATGGGACCACCGCGCATCGGTCTGTTGAAGCAACACGGGGTTGTCCGGGCGATCGTGACCCGCCAAGAGGATGGTGGCCAGCGCGGCGTGGAGCCGGGACGCGTCAGGGGCGAGTTCCGACGACGTCCAGGCGGTAGCGTCGCCATTGGTGTTCGGCGGGGGAAGTGGTGGACGATCAGCGCCGTCGACCGGATCATGCGAGCTGATGCCGATCTTGGTCCAGGCGACGAGTGTGGGTGGCTCGCCGTCTAAGCCCTCCCAGACGTGGGCGTAACCAAGCGCGGCGGCGAAGTCGACCCATCCGTCCACCCGGTACGTCTGGCCGGAGTCACGTAGCTCGAACTGGACCGACCGGACCCCGGCGGTGTAGTTGGAGAAGCGCATCATGGCCAGGCGTTGGGCTTCGTCGGTGGTGAGTGGTCGAACATCGGCGGCCTCGGTGGTGGTGGGAGCCGGCGCCGAGCCGTCGGGCTCCTCGTCCGAACCGCCGCAGCCGGCGGCCACTAAGGCGATGCCGACGGCCACGGAGGTGGCCACCAATGGGCGACGGCCCCGGCGCCTCACGGGGTCCCCGCGCGGTCGGACAGCAGGGTGGTGTCCGGAACCGCGAAGTCGGCGGGATCCGGCAGCTCGACCGTTGCCGGTAGGGGGTCCGGGATCGCCTCGACGTCGGCCAGGTTCGGTTGATCCGGGGGTGCGGGCACGTCGAGGAAACTGATACCGGGCGGTGTGATCACCTCGGGAACCGCACCAGGGTCCGGCGATGCCGGGCCAGCACCACCCGGGCAGGGGCCGTCGAGCAATGTGGTTGGCGACGACGTTGCCGCCCCGTCAGTCTCGAAACATGTACCGGCGGTGGGGGCGCGGGTGGCTGATGTGTCGGCGACGTCGACGCCGTTGTCGCCGAACACGTTTTCGCGGAACTGGTTGTCCAGCGCCGGAATGTCTTCGGCGTTGCTGAGGACGACGCCAGCACTCGGGTGGCCGGCGATGTGGTTGGCGACGATGTCGTTGCGTTGTCCACCGCTGATGGCAACACCCAACCCGAATCCGCCGTGGGCATGTGCAGGTGAGTCGGCGCTCGTATTGTCCATGATGAGGTTGCCGACAACGAGGTTCTCGCGCTGCGGCGTAAACGCCTCCTGGTAGCTGGACAGGAGGGTCAGGCCGATCCGGTTGCCGGAGAAGCGGTTGCCGGCGACCATCACCGAATCGGAGGCGTTGGCGTTCTCGAACCCGACAGCGTTGCGTTCGGCGACGTTGGCGGTGACGAGGATGTCGCATTCCTCGCACTGGCCGACGTAGAAACCCGAGTCGGCGGAGCCGGAGGCGTATGAGTCGGTGATGGTGCCGTGCCGGGCGTTGAACGCATAGATGCCGTACAGGCCGTTGTTGTAGGCGGTGACGTGGTTGATGGCGAACCGCTCTACCGGCGGGAATTGTTCTGGGTTGAGTTCGGTATATCCGGGGCCGCCGTGCGCCAGCGGACCGTTCTCGTCGTGCATCCCGGTAACCAAGACGCCGTAGAACAGCGTGGAGTGCACCGTCAGATTCTCGATCCGGACGCCGTCGGCGGAGACGAACACCCCGAACGAGCGGGAGCCCTCGCCGTCGATGATGGTGCCGTTGCGGTCCTCGCCGCGAAGGGTGACGTCCGACTTGTTGATGGTCACCTCCTCCGGATACGTCCCCGGGGCGACGAGCACCAGTCCGCCGTTGTTTACCTGCTCGACCGCGGCGCCGATGGTGGGTGCATCGTCCGGCACCCGTACCAGGTCGGCACCGGCTGCCGGTGTGGTGCTCGGTGCCGTTGTGCTCGGATCATCGTCGTCGCTTCCAGCCGATCCGCATGCCGCCATGAGCAGCGCCGTCGCCGCAGCGATCACCACACCTAGCCGACCTAGCTGCGCTAGCGGGTCGGCCGCTCCGCTCTTCCCCATGGTCGCCGAGTGTATGCACAACTCCGCCCGCTACGTCGTCCCTGCACATGTTGCTGTCGCTGTCTTCAAACCTTTGAAAATGAGATCTACATCACATCGCGTGCTGATCTGTGTGTTGATGACTCTTCTGGCTTGAGGCACGGATGTATCTACCGCCACGCGGAGTACACCGTATGGCTCATTGGGGGGCGGCTTAAGTCGCGGATCAACAGAAGGGCTATTCAGTGAGACCACAAGGTCAAAGAGGCTCGGGCTGGGGTGGTGACCGTCGTCGGGCTCCCAAGCGTGAGAGCGCGACGCGAAAGGGGGCAGCCGGGCTATGCGCTGTTGCCCTCGCCGGTTCAGTGCTGGTAGGCACTGTTTCGGCGCCGGCCGCCACGGCTGCGGAGGGCGACGAGATCTCGGGCACGATCTGGCAAGATTACGACTCCAACGGCATGTTCGACTCGTACGAGTCCGGGCTGGCCGGAGTCGAGGTCTACGCCTATGACGGCGACGGAAACGTCGCGGGCCCGGTGACCACCGGCGCGGACGGCACATACACGTTGCCGGTGACCAGTGACGCTGAACAATGGCGGGTCGAAGCCAATGTGCCGGATGCACCGGAGTGGGCCGAGTGGCGCGACACTGTGGTGGGCCGCGGTGACGGCACCGCAAACGGCACTACGGTTCAGTTCGTCGACGTCAGCGGTGGCGACGTGGATGGCGTGGATTTCTCCTTTCACGTGCCCACCGCGTTCGTCGATGCCAACCCGCAGGTGTATATCCCGATCGTCCATTACGCCACCAGCGATGGTCCGAACGCCGACGCTGCCGCCTCCGGCGTTATCTGGTGGGATGCCGAGAGCCCTAACCAGACCACACCGGTACCGCAGACTGGTCGAGTTCAGTTCAGCGAGATCGGAGCGACGAACGGCTCGGCGATGACCCGGGCGGACGAGGTTGGTGGGGTTCCCACTGTCTTCACCGCGGCATACATGCGGCGTCACTCGGCCTTCGGGCCCGCGGGGATCGGCGGTATCTACCGGGTGACGCCGGACGGCGCCGACTGGTCGGCACCGACGGCCTCGGCTGAGGTATACGTGGACCTGGCCGACCACGGTATTGATCTCGGTGGTCCGGACCCAGATGCCCCGGCCGGAGACCCCAACGGGTTCCGGCCGAGCGTCGAGCCCGAGAATCCCGCCTACGAGTGGCTCCGGGACGCACAGGCGTGGAACAAGGTTGGCCGGGCCGGGATCGGCGAGATCGCCATGAGCCCGGATGAGCGCTACCTGTTCGCCGTCAACCTCCACAACCGCTCGCTGATCCGGATAGACACTGGCAGTGACCCGAGCGTCGCGCCCGTCGCGGTGGACGAGTTCTTCTTCGACGACGTCTTCACCGGCGACATCCGGCCTTACGGTGTCGGCGCCGACGCGCTGACCGGAACCATGTACATCAGTGCTACCGACACGGCCGAAACCAGCCGGCAGGTCAGTGACCTCCATGGTTACGTCTACAGCTTCGACGCGGATGCTCCGGGCTCGTTGACGCAGGTTCTGGACTTCCCCCTCGACTTCGCGCGAAGCGGCTTCAGGCCAACGTTCGAGCCGTGGGCGACGCAGAGCACGCACTACCACCAGCCTGGTGGAAACGGCACCGCTGCGCGCCTCAACCAGCCCGTGGTGGCCGGGGTCAAGGTGCTGCACGGCGATCTCATCATCCCCATCCGGGACCTCACCGGTGACGTTATGGGGGCGACGACGTTCCTGTCGGGTGACCCGGATGACGGCGACAACCGCACCACGTCGGTCCGGTCCGAAGGTGATGTCTTCATCGCCGCACCCAACGGTGATGGGACCTTCACCCTGGAGAACAACGGTGTACACAAGGGGGTCACCGGACAGGGCGCCCAGCTCGGCCACATGGGTCCCGGCGGCCTGCGCTACTTCAACACCGGCTTCGGTGTGGCTAACCAGGACAACGAGTCGACGGGTTCGATCGTGATCAACCCGAGCCGCGACGACGGCGTCATGACGACCGGGGTTCACGTCGTTCACGGCGGCCTCCAGGAAGGTACGTACCGGCTCTATCAGGAGACCGGTGCTGCCTACTCGGGCAACGGTGCGATGATCCGCCGGACCGTCGGCAACGTGGTCACCGCGAAGGGCAACGGTCTGGGCTCGGCTTCGGTGCTCGCATCGGCGGCACCGATCGAGATCGGCAACTACGTCTGGTACGACGTCAACAACGACGGTATCCAGGATCCGGACGAGGACCCGGTGCAAGGCGCCACGGTCAACCTCTACGAGGTCGACGGAGACGGCAACCGGACACTGGTGAACACCACGCTGACCGACGAGAAGGGCGAGTACTACTTCTCCTCGTTCGACGAGGACTACCAGTTGCGCACGAACACCGACTACGAGGTCGGCATCGACAACCCGGACGACTACGCCGAGGGCGGTCCGCTGTACCGGTGGTACCCGACCGTGCCACACACCGGTGACGAGGACAGTGTGAACCCGGAGGAGAACGACTCGAACGGGATCGTTCCCGAAGGTTCCACCGATCCGTTCCCGTTCGCGTTGGTCACTACCGGCGGGCCGGGCGAGAACGACCACACGATCGACTTCGGGTACTCGCAGATCAGCTACGAGTTCGACAAACGGATGGTGGAAGGCCCGATCCAGTCGCCGGACAAGGACGGCACCTGGACCATCACGTACGAACTGGTCGCCGAGAACACCGGGATGATCGACGGTTCGTACCTGCTCACCGATGACCTGACCGGCTACGGCGAAGGCATCGAGATCGTCGGCACCGAGGTGGTCTCCGGACCGCCGGAGGCCGACGGGCTGCTGAACGCGGACTGGGACGGCGTCGACGACCAGCGGGTGGTCACCGACTACGTCGCCATCGACGCACAGTCGACCGAGGACAACGGCACCGAGCATGTCTATACGTTGACCGTGACAGTCGCCTTGAACGCGGACCCGGAAACGGGTGAGGCGCTGGTCGACCTGGACCAGCTGTCCTGTGTGCCGGATGCCGGACCGGGTACTGAGAACACGACCGGACTGTTCAACGTCGCCACCATGTCGCCGGAGAACTATGACGACCTGGTGGACGCCGAGTGCAGCGAACTGCCGCTGGTCACCCTCGACAAGACCGTCGAGGTCGAGCCGTACGTCGTCGACCGGGAGAACCTGCCCGGCGTCTGGGAGATCGTCTACGGTCTGACCGTCACCAACGAGACCGACGTGCCGACGGAGTACGACCTGGAAGACCGGCTGCGCTTCGGCAGCGGTATCGACATCATCGACGGTTCCGTCGTCGCCGAGAACACGGATCCGGGCGACATCACCACCCGCGGTGAGTTCGACGGTCTGGCCGACACGCTCATCGTCGAAGATGTGCCGATCGACGGTGGCGAATCCCATCAGTACACCGTGGCGGTGCGGTTCACGATCGACCTGCCGCATCCGCCGGAAGGTCCCGACCCGTCCGACTGCACACTCGTCGATGGTGAAGAAGACGGCACCGGCCTGTACAACGACGCCAACTCGTCGTTCAACGGCTACCCCGACTTCGACGACGAGTGCCGTGAGGTCGGCCAGCCGTCTCACGAGAAGTCGCTGATCTCGGCCACCCCGATCGGCAATGGCCGGTGGGAGGTTGTCTACGGCATCGAGGTGTTCAACAAGGGGGTCGCGGCCACCTGGTACGACCTCGACGACGAGCTGCGCTTCACCGATCAGGTGGACATCGTCTCCGCCGACGTCACGTCAGCTCCGGACGGGGTGGTTCTGTACGACCCGGCCTGGGATGGTGAGGATCAGCTGCGGATCGCCGAAGAGGTGCCGCTGCTGGGCACCGCCGACGACGGCTACGCACCACACGAGTACGTGCTGACCGTCATCGCCGATGTGCCGTTGTCATTCGAGTTGGACGAGGACGGTAACGACCCGACCAGCTGCTCCGCGGCGGTTGGTGATCCGTCGGTGAACACCGCGTTCAACAACGGCTCGACGCTGACCGACGAAGCTGGCCTGGTCGAGGAGGACGACGCTTGCGCTGAGCTGCCGTCGTTCACCATCGACAAGACCATCAGCGACGGACCGGTGAGCAACGGTGACGGCACCTGGACCATCACCTACGACATCGTCGCGACGAACGACGGCTCGGCCGACGGCGAATACACCGTCACCGATCAGCTTCGTTACGGCGACGGCATCGTGGTGGAAGAGTCCGAGGTGATCACCGCGCCGGACGTGGCCGACGTGCTGGACACGTGGACCGGTCGCGGGCCCGAGGGCGACCCGGTCAACGTCATCGCCGTGGACGTGCCGCTGGAGGCTGGTGGAGAACACCTCTATCAGGTGGAGGTGGTCTTCTCTCTCGACCAGGACACCCTGACCGAGGAGTCGATGACCTGCCCGCCGCCGGGTTCGGGTGAGTACGGCGGCCTGGCCAACAGCACCGGCCTGGAGCACAACGACCTCACCGACACCGACGAGGTGTGTGTGTCGCTCGGCCAGCCGGACCTGGAGAAGAACCTGGTCTCGGCACAGCCGATCGGCGACGGCCAGTGGGAGGTGCACTACGACATCGTGGTGCGCAACCTGCTGCCGGGTGCGACCGTCTACGACCTCGAGGATGAACTGCTCTACGGCGAGGGTGTCGAGGTGGCCGAGGCCGCCGTCGTCTCCGCGCCGGACGGTGTCGCGGTCCGCGACGACTGGGACGGTGTCGACCAGCTGGTCATCGCCGAGGACGTCGCCCTGGCCGGCATGAACGACGACGGCTACGCGCCGCACGTATATACGGTGCGGGTCGTGGCCGACGTGCCGCCGTCGTTCGCGGTCGACGAGGACGGCAACTCGCAGGCGCTGTGCCAGGACGAGAAGGGCGGCAACTTCGAGAACGGCGGTCTGAACAACGTCGCCACCCTGTACACGGAAGGCGGCGACGAACTCGTCGACACCGACTGTGCTGACCTGCCGTCGATCGAGCTGGACAAAACCGTCGTCGACGGGCCGGAGCGGATCAACAGCGACCGGCACGTGATCACCTACGAGCTCGAGGTGACCAACGACGGCGGTGCCGGCGGGGAGTACGTGCTGTACGACCAGTTCCGGTTCGGTGAGGGCATCGAGATCCTCGACGTGCGGGCGTCCAACACCGCACCTGGTGACATCGAGGTGCTCGACTCGTTCACCGGACAAGGCAACGAGCCGGACGCAGCGGAGAACGCCTTGACCGAGGAGGTGTCCATTGCGGCCGGTGCGACCCACACGTACGAAGTGGGTGTGCTGTTCACGCTGGACGGCGACACGCTCACGGTGGAGTCCGCGCAGTGTGTGGACGAGCCTGGCGACGGCACCCGATCGGGTCTGCTCAATGTGGGTCTGCTTGACCACAACGGGCACGAGCTCGACGCCGACGCCTGCGAGCCGGTCGACCCGCCGGACGACCCGAGCGATCCGGACCCGGACCCGGATCCGGACCCGGACGACCGGGATCCGCGGGACCCAGGTGACGACCTGGCCGACACCGGTGCTGGCTTCTCGTTGTGGCTGCTTGTGGCCGGTCTTGTCCTCGTGGCTGGTGGTCTGACGGTGGCTGGCACAACGCGTCGTCGTACCAAACTGGCTGCGGCGGATCGGAGCGTTGACTAACATCAACCTTCGGTTCTTCAGCTAGCTGACGTGGGGTGTGTCCTGGTCATGAGCCGGGGCACACCCCACTTTCCGTGGCGTCGACCGGAAGAGGGGTGGGATGGTGTCTAGACCGTCGCGACGGCGGTTGCTCACCGGGCTGGCTATCGGAGCCGGGGGGATGACCGCCGGCGGGCTGATCGGTGGCAGCGTGGCAGGTCGTGGTGTCGAACCGGCGGTTGCTGCTCAGCCGGCCCCAGCCGGCGGTTCGCCGGTTCCGGCGACGGGTGACCATCAGGCTGGTATTGCGACGCCGGCCGATCCGCAGCCCTATTCGCTGACGGTTGTCGCGGATGTGGCGTCGCCGGATGTATCGACGTTTGCGCCAGTGGGGGACCGGCTGCTGGAGTTCCTTGCCGACGCGTCCTACGACACCGGCGACTTAACCGTGGCCGTCGGGGTGGGGCCCCGTGTGGTGGCTGGTATCGACGGTGAACTGCCAGGGGCCGAGCCATTGCCCGAGTTCGTGTCCGACGCTGAGCTGGCCACGGATCGGGTCGGCGGCGACGTCTTGATGATCGCCAGCGCCAGTGACCCGGCCGTCTTGCCGCCAGCCGTGGATGCGTTGCTCGATGCCCTCCCGGGCAGTACGCAGCGGTGGCGGCAGTTTGGGTTCCGTGGCCCGGGCCGAGATGGCATCGTCCGTAACCCGTTCGGCTTCCATGACGGCATCATCGTGCCTAGGGGCGCCGATGAGCTGGCCGAACACGTGTGGTTGCGGGACGACCCGAGGGTCGCGGGTGGCACCGTCGCGGTGGTGCGGCGGTTGCGGACCGACGTGGCGGCGTTCAATCGGTTGGCGGTGGATGAGCAGGAGGCCATGGTCGGTCGGCACAAGGCCGATGGGGCCCCGATGTCCGGTGGTTCCTTGCGGGATGAGGTCAGCCTGACCGCGAAGACCGCCGATGGCCAGTACCTCACCCCTCTTGGCTCGCACTCCCGCTCCGCCCATCCCGCGCTGACGGGCAGCGCGTTGATGCTGCGCCGCGGCTACGCGTACGCCGAGGGAGACGAGGTGGGGTTGATGTTCGTCTGTTTCCAGCGTGATCTGCGCACGTTCGTCGTCACCCAGCAGCGCCTCGACGAGCAGGACCGGATGATGGAGTACGTCACGGCTACCGCCAGCGGCACCTTCCTTATGCTGCCCGGCTTCGACCGGGACCGCCCGCTGGGTTCCACCCTTCTCACCCCCGCGTAGCTGCTTGCGTCCTGCAAGGTGAGCGCCACTGCCCACACTCTGCAGGACGTTGGCGTGCGGCCGCGACTGTTGCGTCCTGCAAGGTGAGCGCCACTGCCCACACCTTGCAGGACGCAGTGAGCGTTAGGTGGTGCTGCGCCGCCGAGCCGGTAGCAGGTTGCGAGTGGCCAGCAGGAGGTAGCCGATCGTGTTCAAACCGACGGCCAGGGCGACGAGGGCCCAGAAGCCCGGAGTGCCAGTGTCGGCCAGTGCTGTGGCGCCTCCAACACCTACGACAGCGGCGGATGCGTTCAGTGGGTTGCCTTGGTACATGGTTGTTTACTGCTTCCTTCAGGTTGTGGTTGTTGGTGTTGCGTGTGTTGGCGGCGTGTTCGACTACCGAGTTGCGGCTGCGCCGACGTGATGCCAGGTGGCGGGTCGGCGCAAAGCAATGTCGAACGCTGATCGCATGAGCACCCCTTGAAGGAACAGGTCATAGACCCACTCCACGATCAGCGGTGCCGCCAGTAGGCGCGCCCTTGCGCCTCGGTGCCAGACGGTGACGACCCGCTCGGCGACGAAAATCAGTCCGAGGGGCGTCCAGATCGGGTGGAACCCGAACTGTCCGCTGGCGACGATGTAGGTGGTGTAAATGAGGTAGAGCCACAAAGCGAGGACGCCGAACGCCATCCCGGCCTGCTGTGCGACGTAGGGCAGGGTGACCCGAGTCATGCCGTAGGTGCGCAGATTCTCGAGTGCTCCGCGTTGCCACCGCAGCCGCTGCCGCCACAGGTCGCGCCAGGTGGGCATGACCTCGGTGACCACGATGCACTCGGGAGGGGATACACAGCGAAGGCCCATGCTCTTGATGGCCAGGGTGATCTCATTGTCTTCGGTGAGTGCGGAGGTGTCGTAGACCTGACCTCGTTCGGTTGTGAGCCGCCGTAGCACGTCTACCCGGTGAAGGGTCGCGGTGCCGGTCAGGACGAGTGCGTCACCGCCGCGCCGGGCGATCTGTCGCTGGTACCGGGCATACTCGTTGCGCTGGAGTTCACCCAGTAGCCCGGCGCCTGGTTCGCCGAGGAAGATTCCGCCGACGGCGCCAATGCCGTCGTCGCTGCGCAAGGTGGTCAGGGCTACCTCAACGAACCGCGGCGCCAACGTTGAGTCGGCGTCCATGACCAGAACGAGGTCCCGTTCGTGCAGGTCCGGCAGGAGTGTAGCCAGGACCTGGTTGAGTGCGCCGGCCTTCTTCTGCGTATTGCCGACGGTTTCGATGACCTCCGCACCTTTGGTTTGGGCGACGGAGGTGGTCATGTCGCTGCAGTTGTCGGCCACTACGACGACTCGGTCCGGCGTCCGGGTCTGCCGTTGCAACGACTCCAATGCTGAGCCCACCCGGTCTTCCTCGTTGTGTGCCGGAATCAGTACGACCACCCGGACCCTCCGATGTGCGCCGGGCACTCGCATCGTGCTCAAGCCGATCTCCCCCCAAGGTCGCGCGTCGCTAAAACGCCGGAATCTCACTGTGGGTGATATTCCATGACTTAAAAGACACAATTCAGGATAAATTGGTCAAACGCCTTATATAACGTGTGGAGTGGCGCCGAATGATGCCAGTAGATGCGTGACGTGGCTCACGGAAGAATTCGGCGCAGAATGCTGGCGTGGTTCTGCTTCTGTTTAGCCGACCTGGGCCGTGGGCTGGGAGGACGTCCTTTATCCCCAACTTCCGTCACCGATCGATCTGCCCAGCGGCCCTATTGGGGGTGATCTTTTATCGGGAAATACAAGGAAATACGTAGTCGATTGCCCGATGTGCGGCCTCGTGCCCCTTCGGCACCCCCTCGCGGCTGCGTCACTTCATTGCGTCGGCCCCGAAATCCTGCGATGTCCTGATGCCTCCGCCGACATCTGCCGGCCTGCATGGCGACGCGACCTGGCTTTCGATCATCGTGGGGCGGTGGCGCGAATCCGGCAACGATCACCGGAGGTGAATTGGCGGCTGCCCATGTGAGGCGCGCCACACCTCGGCGGGTATCGCCAGGTTGAGCTGGGTATATGCCGGCCCCAGGGCGGGCGGTCAGAGAATTCGCCGGAATGGCGTGCTGATCTGAGGTCAAGGGGCTCTTATCCAGGTGTGTGGGCAGGCGGTCGAATGATCGGCTTTCGATCCGTTCGTCCCGCACTGCAACGGGGGATAGGTGCTCCGCTCCCCCTGGCCCCCCAATTCTCGGGGAGTGGAGCGCCGGCCGCCTTAGAATGCGCGGGCTTAGCGTCGTACCCCAAATCCGGCCCGATCTGGGTCGACGGTACGAAATTCTCGAGTGCCAGATGGCCTGCGCCTGCTGGGCCGAAGGCATGGCGGCACACCGCCCGGGGTGGTCGATATGACGCAGGACACATTTTCCTGCTGTGCGTGCGAGCGTTCCGGCGAGGCGACTCTTAGGCCAAAGAGGGTGGCTCCAACCCGCCAACGCACGGTCGAACGATCCGCCGGGCGGACGCAGGCAGGTACGGGGCACCTCGGGGGGTAATGCGCTGGGTCTCGTGGATCCAGGGCACTGCAGTTTCCGAGGTAAGGAGACCACCAGTCATGACGACGCCAACGAGGGGGCGGCGCAGGCCGCGGCGGGGGAGACTTCGCGACGTCCTGGCCTTCATCGGCCGCCGAACTCGACACAACCATTCGACTACTACGAACGCCGAGTCCTATGCGCCGGCACGCCGCGTCGCGGCATTAGCTGTGTTGACGGCACTACTAGTGGCTGGCCTGCCAACCGCTGGTGTTATGGCCACCACGGCACTCGACCAGGAGGGCGCCGAGTCCGAGGCGACCCAGCTGCTGGGTGAAGCCGACGCCTCGACTCAAGAGGACACCGCCGAGCAGGACACATCGGACGACGTGGCCGTCGACGACGCGGTGAACGATGACGCGGTGAACGATGACGCGGACACCCACGACGAAGCTGCCGATGAGGACACGTCGGGCGAGAAGGCAGCTACAGAGAACTCGCGTGATGGCCCCGGTCCGGCCGATGGGGCTGCCGACCGCGTCCAGCAGGACGCAACCGACGAGTCCGTCGAGGATGAAGGTGACGACTCCGGCCCCGTGGCGCCGATGTCATCGAGCCCTGGGACCAGCGGCGTCCTGACAACGACGTTCTTCGCCTACGTGGCGGCCGGGGAGACGCTTGATGTCGCCTTTACCAAGGCGCCGGGCGGAATCGTCGGTGGTGCGACGGTGGAGCTCGAGGGGCCAGGATTCCCGGCGGAGACGTGCGAGATTCCAGCTGACGGTGCGACCCCGTGTGAATGGCAGGGAGCGTCCGGCGAGCCCGGCATCTGGCGGATCCACATCGACTCACACGTGGTCAACTCCGCGTTCTTCTGGGAAATCAACGTGATGTCCGGCGCGACCGCCGTTGATGGTCGCGTCTGGAGCGAGCACTACCGGATGCGGCAAGGTGCCACGTCGACGCACGACCTCGACCTGGATCTCTGGTTCCAGACCGACACCGGGTACCTCTACGAAGCGACCTACCACGGCTACAACGGTGTGAACTCGGACATCTACGCCGACGCCACGGGTGTTGCGTATGCAGACACATGTGCCTCGGCCTATGAGAGCTGGACGTCCGACGGGCCACACAGTGACCCCAATCTGTGGGTCCCGTCGGCTGGTGACTGCGGTGATCTCTACAAGATCTTCTTCGAGCAGCCTGCCGCGGACCTGCCGGAGACGGCGACCCGCTGGGACGGTGCGACGGACTGGATTGTGCCGCCGACGACTACGCCGCTCATCACCGATGTGACGTTCAGCCAGGATGGCCCGGGATCGCGTGCTGGAGAGATCGAGTACGCGGTCGACAATTTCACCGGGCAGCTTTCGGTGGAGATCGACACCAACGGTGATGGCACCTACGACCTCGTGCTGCCGGGCTTCGCCGAAGACGGCGGCGGGAGTGTGACGTGGGACGGCTTGGACGGCAGCGGCATTCAGGTCTCGCCGTTCCAGGAGTTGCCGGTCCGGGTCTCCATCGAGCGAACCGGTGAGATCCACTTCGCCAACTGGGACGTCGAGATCCGCGACGGGATCGAGGTGACCCGCCTCAACGGCCCGGGCGCCGGCGATCAGACGTTGTACTGGAACGACACCAACTTAAGAGTCCAGGACCGCGCCTGTGTGACCCCGCAACTTGACGGCCGCGCGGGTGTGAACAGTTCGGGTGGTGTGCACGGCTGGCCCTGCCGCGACAACGCCAACGACGGTATCGGCGGTAGCTGGGGTGACCAGCGCTGGATCGACGACTGGACCTATGTGCCGGTCGACGTTGCCGAGGAGATCGTGGTGCCGGCCGACGTGCAGGAGCCGTGGGTCTGCTCGCCGGACGGTCTGCTGTTCCAGTATCCGGGTGCGGAACCGCCCACCCAGGTGCAGTTCGTCGACCTGTTGACCGGCGACGTCGATGTGGCCGAGGTGGTGATCGAGGGCCGCAGCGTCAACGCGGCCGCGTACAACGTCGTCGACGATTTCGTTTACGGCTGGGACAACGAACTCGTTGGTGATGGGCCGGATCGGACCGGCGTCGTCCGGATCGGCGCGGACGGGTCGTCGGCCACTCTTGGTGTGCCGGACCACCCCGAGCTCAACGCGGAGGACTCTTTCCCGGTTGGTGATGTCGACAATAACGGCCACTACTGGGTGAGTAATGCCGTCGGCTCGGCTGCCCACGCCCGCTGGTACCAGATCGACCTGAACCCGGGCGATACCTTCATGGAGGTCCTCAACTGGGGCACCGTGCAGGGCGGGGAGATGTCGGGGATCTGGAGCAACAGTGGTGACTGGGCCTGGGTGCCTGGCGGAGGTGACAACCTCTGGCGGGTCTTGCGCAACACGGAAACAAGCAATTGGCGGCTGTGGCGTTTCGACATGGCGACCGGTCTGCACCACGACGCTGGCCCGCTTTCTCAGCTCAACGCTGAAGGGGTCACCACGTTCGGTGCGGCTTTCGCGGATGAGGAGTTCCTGTACGTCTCCAGCAACATCAGCGGCAACATCTACCGCATCGACATCCAGGACGTCACGGCCTCGCTGTTCGTGGAGGACGGGCCGCCGTCGGGTAACAACGACGGCGCGCGGTGCGCGATCGCCCCGATCTACACCGACTACGGTGATGCCCCGGACAGCTACCGGACGTTGCTGGACTCGGATGGACCGCGGCATGGTCTGCGGGACTACGACCCGGACACCAACACCACGTCGCTGATGCTCGGTGAAAACGTCAGCCATGAAACCGACGGCCAGCCGTCGGACGAGGCGGACCTGGACACCTTCGACGACGGCGTGGCCGACGGGATCGTGCTGGTGCCCGGCGAGCCGGTCACCGTGGATGTGGTGGTCACCAACAACACCGATGAGCCGGCCACCCTGGCCGGTTGGGTCGACCTGGGCGGTACCGGGACGTTCGATGCCGGTGACCGGTCGGACGTCGTGACGGTTGCGGCCAACACGTCGGACACGTTTACCTTGACGTTCGGCGAAGCCACCACCGAGAGCGACACCTACGCCCGCTTCCGGCTGTACGGCGGGGAGGTCGACGACCCGTCACCGGTGGGTGCGGCCCGGTCCGGTGAGGTCGAAGACTACCTCGTGCAGTTCGTCGCCCTCGACGTGGAGAAGACGTCGGACGCGACGGCGGACTCGCGCCCCGGTGACACCGTCACTTACACGGTGACGCTCACCAACTCGGGCACGTCGGACTACTCGGCGGATAACCCGGCCCGAGTGCGTGACGATCTGTCGGGGGTGCTGGATGACGCCGCGTTCGACGAGGGGTCGCTCAGTGCGGACCGGCCGGGCACGCTGGAATTCGATGACCCGATCGTCAGCTGGGAAGGTGCGCTGGACGCCGGTGACACGGTGACCATCACCTACCAGGTGACGCTCACCGGCGACGGAGACGGCGTGGTGCGTAACGTCGCCTTCGTGCCGGACTGCGACCCGGCCGATCCGGACTGCGAGCCGGTGACTCCGGAGTGCGACCCGCCGGACGAGAACGGCCGTGACCCGCAGACCGGGCTACCGTGTGCGGAGAACGAGTTCGAGCTACCGCGCCTGGAGATCGAGAAGACAGCTGACCAGGCCGACCTGCCTGCGGTTGGCGAGACGGTGACCTACACCGTCACCGCGACCAACGTCGGGCCGGGTCACTACACGGCGGATGCCCCCGCGGTGGTCACCGACGACCTGTCCGATGTGCTGGACGACGCCACGTTCGACGAGGGGTCGCTCAACGCGAATCAGCCAGGAACACTCGAGTTCGACGATCCCATCGTCAGCTGGGAAGGTGCGCTGGACGCCGGCGCGTCGGTGACGATCACCTACACCGTCACCTACACCGGTGAAGGTGATCACGTGCTGCTCAACCTGGCCTGTGTGCCGGAAGAGCAGACCGCGCCGGACACCGAGCCGTGTGACTCGGTCCGGATCCCGGCAGCCTTCGTCGTCGAGTCGAAGTCGGTTGAGGCGTCGGAGGACCCGGTTCAGGCCGGGACCGTGCTGACGTACACGTTGACCTTCGAAAACGTCGGCCAGGCGCCAGGCACGGTCGACACCGTCGATGATCTGACGCATGTGCTGGACGACGGTGACGTGACGGCGGGTCCGGATGTGTCTGATCCGGCGTTGTCGTTGGAGGGGCTGGATGCGAACCGGTTCCACATCACCGGGACGCTGGACGCGGGTCAGACCGTGACGGTTACCTATGAGGTGACGTTGCGCCCGGATGGTGAGCGTGGGGACAACCGTGCGCTCAACTT
>NZ_JAAOEN010000026.1 GCF_011320225.1 Phytoactinopolyspora limicola | reverse complement strand
CCAACGCCGCGGCCATCCTGATATCCATCGCTGCCACTCTCCCCGTCATGAACACACAGTCCACAACAATTCAGGTGTCAGCGATGTCCCGAGACATCAACTGTCAGCGATGTCCCGAAACAGGACAGCGCGTGACAGCGCGGTGGCTGCATCTGATCGGGTCTTAGAGTCTGGACGCATAACGATCAGATGCACGGACAGGCGTTTTACGGCGCGTTATGCATCTGATCGGGTGACGGGCAGGTTGCCCATCCCTGCGGGGTGAAATGGGCTAACGGTGCACCGTCGGGCCGTCTATCTTTCGCTGATCATCTAGTGGGTCAGGCACCCAGGCACTCTCGGCGGTCCGGAGCACGGGGGCGGGTGCGCCCGTGCCGCGGGTTTGTCGCACGACGCAAATCGACGCGTCCAGGGTGTTGACGATCAGATGCACCAACGCACCGGTAAGTCCCGGTTATGCATCTGATCGCTTGCGCGTCCAGACTCCAAGACCCGATCAGATGCATCCACCGTCGCGTCACACGCCGTCAACGCGTCGTCGACCGCATCTGATTACCCCCACGAAGACGATCAGGCGTCAAAACGGAGATCAGGTGCACACGTGGGGGAGGGTGGGCGCACCCGGTGGCGACGGGTTCCACCGCGACACGGCGGAACGCCGAACAAGATCAGACCACGGCTGCCAGCACTCAAATGCAGAGGCTCAAACGGCAGGCTAGACAAATCGCGTAGTCTCGGCGGTGATTTCGGCTCCGCATCGCTGCGAGGACACATGTTTCACTCCCACCCCCAGGAAGCTGACCCGCAGCTGATCGCCTGGCTGCGGCGTCTAAGCACGGACGATCTGGCACAGGTCCTGGCGCACCGGGCCGACGTCCTGGTGCCGCCGTGGCCCCGCGACCTCGACCAGCTGGCGCTTCGACTCTCCGAGCCCAAGTCCGCAGCCGTGGTCATCGACCAGCTGCCGCTGCCGTGCTTGGAGCTGATAGACGCGATCCGGCTGGCGACCGACCTGGGCGGCGGCACGGCACCGGCGTCCGCCGACGTCGTCGGCTGGCTTGATCGAGCTTTGCCCGGCGATGTCGAATCGGTTCTCCGCCAGCTTGCCGCGCACGGCCTGGCGTGGACTGACAACGGCGGCCGCATCCATCTCAACCAGGTGGTCGGTGACGAGGTCAAGCTGCACAATCTCGGGTCGCCGATGGCCGAACTCCTGCCGAGGTTCACCGTCGAGGAACTGAAACAGATCGCCGCAGCGCTGGGCCTTAGCATCGCTGGACGAAAGCAAAACATCGTCGACCGGCTCGTCGTCTGGTTCGGGCGGGCAGGCAACGTGCGTCACCTCTTCGCGCAAGCCACCGCGGACACTCGCGAGATCCTCGAGGAGATCGCGTGGCGCGGGCCGAACAGCGACCTTACGCCCAGGTTCGGCTATACCTCCGGCTACCCACACCGCGCTGATCAGTCAATGTCACCGGGTGTGTGGGCGGTCCGGCACGGGTTCGTGGTGTACGACGCGTATGAATACACGTCGCACATGCCGCTCGAGATCTGCCTCGCGCTACGCGGGCCCGACTTCAGGCTCCCGTTCACGCCCAATCGTCCCGCGTTACCGGTCACGCCGATGGAACCTCAGCAGGTTTCCGCTGAAGCGTCCGCCACCGCGTTGCGGGCGCTCGATCGTGTCGTCAGCGTCGTCGAGTACGCCTCGACCACACCGATACCACTACTCAAGAGCGGCGGCGTCGGCACCCGAGCGATCTCGGCCATCACCAAGAAGCTCGGATCGTCGACACCGGAGACCACGCTGGCGGTCGAACTCGCCATCCAGGGCCTCCTGCTGGAGCGCCAGCCAGTTGACTCCGGCGACGACCAACCACCCTCCAGGCGGAAGGGCAGATCCAGAAAGCGCCGTGCCGAACCCGAACCGGCGCAACAACTAGTGCCGTCCGCCGCCTTCGCCCCATGGCAAGCGATGCCATCGAGCACTCGGTTGCGTTCTCTGCTCGTCGACTGGTGGAACCTCGGATGGGCGCCGCTAGCCGATCAGAAGTTCCTGAACAGCGTCTTCGATGGTCCCCACGGACTGTTTCACGAGGTGCACGGGATCGTCTTCCAGGTTCTCAGCGAGCACGACGGTGCATTGACCGACCGTAGTGCGCTGGCCACGTCAGTTGGCTGGCACGTACCCAGGATTCGCGACGATGTCATCGCCGAGTTGACGAACGCCACGCTCACCGAGGCGTCTCTCCTCGGGCTCGTCGCTGCCGGCGTTCTCAGCGACGCCGGCCGGGCGCTCGTCGCTCATCCCTCTCCTGCCGTCGACGTCAACTCATCCGACCTGGTCGACGCAGTCGACGTCCTCGTCGCCGGTGCCCGCACCACGGCGCTGTTCGGCACCGACCTGACCGCCGTCGTCACTGGATCCGCCGACGCCGACCTGGCGAGCCTGCTCGACCAAGCCGCGGATCGCGAATCCCAAGGTGCGGCCACCAGCTGGCGATTCACGCCGGCCAGCATTCGTCGGGCCTTCGACACCGGCAGCACCGCCCAGAAGCTGATCGGCGACCTCACCAGCATCTCCGCCAACCATGAGCTTCCGCAGCCACTCGTGTACATGATCAACGACGTCGAACGGCGGCACGGTGAGGTCAGCGTCATCCACGCCGCGAGTGTCATCGTCAGCGCCGACTCCACACTGGTGACCGAAATCGCAGCTCACCGCAGACTCGCCAAGCTCCAGCTCGGTCAGGTCGCTCCGACCGTGCTGGTCGCGTCGTCGGGCGTGTCCGACACCCTGGAGGCGCTACGCTCTGCCGGATATGTCCCCGTCCAGAAGCGGGTCGACGGAAGCGCAGTGCTCAGCGTCGAGCGCGCCGCCGACGCGACTCCCTCATCGGCGGCCGCCCCCCGGTCGACAGGCAAGGTCTATATGGGCGGCCGTGATGCGTCGTTCACCGAACTCGGCCCTCCGCTGGACGACGCCGAGCCCGATCCGGATGACGATCTCATCCGCCGTCAGATGGAAGCGCCTCAAGACCCCGTCGAACACGCGAAACGGCTACTCGGGGAGCCGCCGGAAGTAGAGACGGCAGTAGCCGGTCCTGGTCGCAGCGGCGGGATCCGTCCCGCATTCCGGGATTTGTTCGGCAAGTCCTCTGGGCCGGATTGGACTCAGCTGATCATACGACTGCAGTACGGAGTGCCGACCCGGATCACCTACCACGATGACGACGGCCAGACATCAAGCCTGTTGATCTCCGACGTGACGTACGACGGTGAAGCACTCGAGGTGTGGTGCTGGGACACTGCCGACTACCGGCGCCTCGACCTGTCGCGGATCGAACCCCTGAGCACATCGGGCGACGTCCGGTGAGTTCAGCTCGTTTGCCTCACCTTTGATCAGCGTCAGGTGTGACTGTTGTCGCTCGTCAGCCGGGCACCACACCACGAATAGGCGACGACGCCGACGACGACGAGCATGGCCGCCATCCACGCCGCGGTGGATGTGCTCCACGGCTGGAGCGGCCACGTCCACCACACCGTGTGCCCTCCCAGGTCACGAGGTGCGGCCAGGTAGATCACCGCGGCATACGCGCTCACCGGGAGCCACGCCAAGCCGACCCCCACAACCGCCGCCGCCACCAGCACCAGCCCCAGGAACCCGACGGTATTACGCACCAGCTCGAAAGATCCGTACGTTTGCGCCGCTCGCAGCCCGGTCAGCGCCAGGATCGCACCTGCCACGACCGCCATCACGGTAGCGTGCACCGCCCTGACCCGCCGCCATGGAAAGGCGGTAGAACGCTCCAGCCACTCGTCGCGCCCGCTGAGCCCGAACGACACGACGATGGCGGCCAGCAACGGTGCCCCCATCACCACCGGAATCCGTGCGTCCGGCCCGGACGAGAACGGCTGGCTCATGAGGTGGTTGGCACCTGCCCAGGCGATCAGGGCCACGACGCCGACGGCGATCACACTGAACATGACACCCCGGGCCCGCAGGTGCAGGACGAGGAAGGCTCCATAACCACTGCTGCTCGTGAACCGGTGCCCGCGGACACCGGCCGTGGCCAGTGCACCCATCATTGGAGTTCACCACCGAGGGCCAGCAGGGTGTCGGCGTCGCAGATGCTGGCGGCTTCCAGATACCGCCCCATCCACACCTTCTGCTCGGCCTCCGGAAGCGCTGCTAGGTGCTGGGCCGCACTAGCCTCGGGCCCCGGGCCGGTCTCAGCCGAACTCGGCTGTTCACCTGGGCCGACGTCGGACACCCGGACCGTGCCGACATCCGGGTTGCCGCCCGCCCATTCTTCGGCGACGGTTCCTACCGCCCAGATCTCGAGCGGGACGTCGTCGAAGCGGCCAGCGGTCTCACAGCTCTGGATCAACACCCCGGGAAGATTCCACCCGAAGACGGTCTCGATGGTGATCCCCGGATCGTCCTCGGGGATCAATCCGCCATCCCACGTCATCAGCCCACCAGTGATATCCAGCACCGCCGTGCGGCGTCCAGTCTGACCATCCGGCTCGATCAGCCATTCGTCAGAACTAAGCGCCGACGAGTCGACGGCTCGTTCGAACCCACCTGGCACGTCGTCCCACCGCTTGAGCAGGGCCTGGACCCGAGGCGCCGCCTCGTCCATGAGGAACGCGTTAACCCTGGTCAGACACACCTCGGCACCGCGTTCACCGGCACACACCAAGGCCCGCGCCGCTGGATCGGGTTGCCATCGCTCATCGCCCGGCCCAGTCATGATCGGGACCGCCACCACCGCCGCCAGCACGGCGGGCACAACGGCGAGCGATGTCCGGATCGCGCCGGCCAGCACCAGGGCCGTCGCCGCCAACGCCGCGAACCAGCCCATCTGAAGCAGTTGGAACCCGGTATCCAGGCTGCTCAGCCCACGGCTTTGATAGCCCATCGCCGGCACAACCCAGCTCAACCCGTCGCTGCGGCCGGTGGCCACACCGCCCACCACGAACATGAGTACTCCGGCGATCGGTGCCACCAGCCGGCCCGGCACCAGCCGTCCGACACAAACCCCGATGGCGCTGGCCGCCGCGAGGCCCAGCAGTGACACCACCAATGTCCACCACCAGCTACCGCCGCTATATGTCGCGTTCGGCGCCACCAACAACACCGCCACCAGCCACGCCACACCTAATCCCAGCCACACTCCGACGGTGGTCGACCCCCAGGCCATAAACACCGCATGAAACGGCGGCCGCGACGTCGTTCCGGTCAGCTCGGGCATCCGGCGGCGGTGTTCCCGTCCCCCTTGCCATGCGCCGGCGGTGACAGCGACCGGCGCTAGGACCAGCAGGATCACCCGGATCTGTTCGGCCAGCGCACCCCACCGGCCCACCCATGCCGAAGCCTCAGCGGCCAGCAGCACCACGGCTGCCCCGGCCATCGCGACCAGGGCGACCGGCGCCACGCCGCGGACAAACTCGGTACGGAAAATCCGCCACGTCGCCATCGTCATCGGGCCCGATCCGCGCGGAGCACCGCGGTGTAGCCGCGTTCGATCGGCGAATCGCCGGAGTTCAACTCGCCGTCCGGCGCATGCTCGCCGGCGGCGGCCAGCTCGTCGGGGGTACCTCTGAACACAGTCCGGCCGCCGTTCACGAGGCTCACCTCGGTGCAGGCCACGGCGACGTCCTCGACCAGATGCGTGGCCACCAAGACACAGGCGTCGACACCGATGGCGCGGAGCAGGTGGCGAAAGTCCACTCGCTGCTCCGGATCGAGGCCGGCCGTCGGCTCGTCGAGCAGGAGCAGGTCGGGGTCGTTGACGATCGCCTGTGCGATTCCGGCCCGTCGCAACATCCCACCCGAGAGCCGCTTCAACCGATCGTCGGCGCGGTCAGCCAGGCCGACCCGTTCGATGGCTCGATCGACGGCCAGCGGAATCGAGGCCGATGGCATCTCTTTGAGCCAGGCGAAATACTCGACGAATTCCCGCACGGTGAAGCGCGGGTAGTAGCCGAAATGCTGCGGTAGATATCCCAGCCGGCGGCGGACGTCACGTAGTGCGCGCTGGTTGCCGAGGTCGTGCCCGAGAACCGCCACCTGACCAGACGTTGGCCGGGCGATGGTGCCGAGCACTCGCATCAGGGTCGTCTTCCCCGCGCCGTTGGGGCCGAGCAGGCCATGGACGCCCGCATCCAGGTTCAGATCCAGCCCTTCGAGTGCGGTCCGGTTCTTGAATCGCACGACGAGATCGCGGACCTCGACATGGGTGCCGAGTGTGGTTGGAGCGGTCATATCAAGCCTCGCTATGGGGTCGGATCGAGGTGGGGAGATGGTTGAACGCCGCGCGTCGCAGCACCAGGGCGGCGGCGCTGAGCCCGAATACGGCCAGCCAGGCCGGTGTCGCTGGACCGGTGAGGAGTGCGATGGTGGTCTCGCTGATCACATCGACGGCCACCACCAAGGCCCAGCCGCCCCCGACGAGGGCGGCGGCACGGGTAACGCCGACGACGGTCCCGCCCAGGAGGGTGAGTGTCGTCAGCGCCAACCCGGGAACCAGCCACGTCGCCGACCACGCCAGGCCGGTCACCAGGCCGGCGGCGATCGTCGCGGGGACGGTGACGGCGAGCACCGCGGTGGTGCGGATCAGCAGCAGACGTAGGCCGCCCGCCGCCGTCGTCGCGATGATCTCGTGTGCGTCGTCGAGGCCGGATCCGTACGACGCCGCTACCCCCAGCACCGGCAGCAGCGGTGCTAAAAGCACGAGCACCGGCGCCGTCGAGCCGAGCAGGCCCGCTCCGGAACTGGCCAGGTCAAGCCCGATGGCCAGGGCGAGAACCATCAGGGTAGCCAGCAACCACGGGCCGCGTGCCGCGGGCCCCGACGCGAGCAGAATCCGCAGGCCGCGCGCAGGTGAACCACGGCGTATCCGGCCCTGCGGCGGCAACCCCGCGAGAAGGGCGGTCCGCGAGGCGGCCAGATCGGCGGCGAGCGCCGGATCGTCGGCGGCGGCCGCTGCGAGCTCAGTTCGGCAGCGCTCGCAGTCGGTCACGTGGGCCTCGATGGACCAGGCATCGGCCTCGGCCGCGTCACCGTCGACGTAGGCCAGGATGGTGGGACGTGCAACATGCCAGGTCATGTCAGTGCCTCCTTGAGGTGCAGCCGCGCCCGCCGGGCCCGGGTTTTCACCGTTCCCTCGGGAATGTCCAGGAGGACGGCGGCTTCTCGGACCGACAACCCGTCCAGCACAGTGGCCTGTAGAACAGCTCTCAACTCGGGCGCGAGCCGGTGCAGGGCGCTGGCCAGATCCGCGTCCAACGAGGCGGCCAGGGCTTCCTCTTCCGCGGATGGAGCTACGGCTGGGTCGTGGTCCAGGTCGACGGCCACGGACTCACCACGGGCCACCCGTCGCCGATGAGCGTCGATCAGTCGCCGGGTGGCGATCGACCACAACCAGCCTCCCGCTTGGCCCCGCCCACGATAGGACCCAGCTGCCCGCCACACCGCCAGGAAGGTCTCTTGGACGACGTCGGCGGCCAGTTCGGCATCGCCGCATCGGCGACGCAGGCGGAGTAGCAGCCAGGCTGCGTTCCGGGTGTAGTACTCCTCGAACGCCTCCTGGCTGCCGCGGCCGATGGCGCGGAGCAGCTCGTCGTCGCTGGGTTCGGCCCGCGCACCGGACACGGTGGTGCTCGGTTTCGACCGTCGTCTTCTCACGTCAGTAGAGACGCATCCTCTGCTCGTTCGGTTCTCGCAGGTCAGCGAGGCTATTTTGGTCAGCTTAGATGCACCGCTTGGCTCGGAGCGCAGATTTCGGGACAACCATCTCGACCAGAAAGTTCACATAACGTATACTTCTTGCATCGTTCTCGGGAGGTCATTCATGAGTGTCTTCAGCGACCAAGAGCTGAACTATCTACTGTCGGAGCGGCGGCTCGCACGTATCGCCACCGTCGGCCCGGACGGCACACCACACGTCACCCCCGTCGGCTGGACCTACAACCGCGACCTCGACACCATCGACGTCGGCGGACGCGATTTCTCCGCAACCAAGAAGTTCCGCGACGTCGGCCGGTCCGGGCGGGCGGCCATCGTCGTCGACGACATCCTGCCTCCATGGCGGCCCCGCGCCGTCGAGATCCGGGGCCGAGCCGAGGCCATCGACGGACCGCAGCCACTGATCCGCATCCACCCCGACCGCGTTCGCTCCTGGGGGCTCGACGCCTCCTAATGTTCCCCGCGCGAATAGGGGCGCCCTATTCGCGCGGGTTCTCAACCGGGTTCAGGTGCTGCTGTCGTCAATGAATGGCACGCCGCAACAGGCGGCAGCAGCCGGCCCGTAGCGAACCTCACCCCGATACAAGCACCGAACGGCACACCACCCACAGGTTCTTTTCCAGTTGATCCGGCGTCCACGACCGAGTCTCGAGGAGCCGCTCGAACAGCTCCGTGCAGATCAGCCCGAAAAGCAGGTCGGCCGCGCCGTCGACGGTCCACTCCGGCGCCAGGCGACCCTCCGTCTCTAGCCACCGGGCCAGGCGCTGACAGCTGGCCAGCTGACTCTCGGTCACCGCATTCCGGTGCCGCTGGGCGTCAGGGTCCACCCGCCGGACCCGCTCGATAGCACGATCGACGGCCATGACCCTCGGGTGATACCGGACCAGGTGTGCCACCCATTCTCGTAATCCCGCCTCAGCGTCCGGCGCCCGCCAAATCCGGGCTAACGAGTCAGCTAGGCCTTCGTGCCGCGCGATGTAGTCGAACAGTGCGTTGACCATCTCCACGCGCGACGTGAAATGCAGGTAGACCGCACGCCGGGACACCCCCGCCCGCTCAGCCACTGCCGCCATGGTCAGCGCCTCGAATCCGTCCCCCTCGAGGATGTCGCGGGTGGCGCCGAGCAGGGCGTCGCGGGTGCGCTGGCTGCGCGCGTTACGTGGCGCGTCGATGGATCGAGTCATGCGCCCTCCTATTGACGAAATTACTCGCTGTGTGTAGTTTACTTTATGCACACCATGTGAAGTTTCGGAGGATGCCATGCACACCAACGACACGACTCAACGCAACCGCTGGTGGCTGGTCATCGCCGCCGGCCTCGCCGTCTTCATGGCACAAGCCGACGTGACAGTCGTCCACGTCGCGCTGCCGACGATCGAGGCCGACTTCGGCATCGGCACCACACTCACCCAATGGATCATCCTCGGCTACGTGTTACCCATGGTCGCGTTGAGCCTGCCGGCCGGCCGCTGGCTCGATCAGATGGGACAACGCCAGGCGTTCCTCGGCTCCGTCGCGGGCTTCGCACTCGCCAGCATCGCCGTTGGTCTCGCACCGAACATCGGGACCCTCATCGCCGCCAGGGTGATCCAAGGAGCCTTCGGCGCAGCGCTGTTCGCGATCCTGCCAGTCCTGGTCACCACCGCGGTACTCCCCCAGGCCCGCGGGCGCGGCATGTCCATCTTCATGACCCTCGGCCCGCTCGGCGCTATCAGCGGACCGGCGTTGGGCGGCCTCCTGATCGACTCTCTCGGCTGGTCCTGGATCTTCTATCTCAACGTCCCCGTGAGCGCCCTCGTCATCACCATCGCCGCCACCCAGCTCTCCCCCGGGCCGGCACCGAAGCTGCCCGGCCGGGCCTGGCTGGCCGAAACCGCCGTGCTCAGCGGCGCGGGCGTCGCGATCCTGCTGGCGTTGTCCCTCACCGCCGAACACGGGGCCGCGTGGCTGGCCGTCACCCTCGTCGCGCTACCGCTGCTCGTCCTCTGGCGCCGTCAGCCCGGCAGCACCCAGGTGCTCCAAGCGGTCCGCGCTCCAGGAATGCTCGGATTACATATCGCTCTGCTAGTCGAGATGACCGCCGTGATGGCCGTACAGTTCCTCATCCCGTTCTACCTGCAACGCGAGTCCGGCCTCTCCGCCAGCTCCGTCGGACTGACCGTTCTCGCCTTCCCGGCCGGGGTCATGCTGTTCGGCCTGCTCGGAGGCGCGTTGGCCGACCGTTGGGGAGCCCGGCCGGTAGCCATCGCCGGGGCGGTCGGCGTCACCGCCGGGATCGTGCTGTTGGTGCCGCTGAACGCCGGATGGGGCCCGCTCGACTTCGCGTGGCGACTGGCTATCGCCGGTGTCGGGGCCGGACTGTTCGCCGGCCAGAACCAGAACATGGCGATGTCGCGGGCACCACGGCACCTCATGGCCACCATCGGCGCTACCACCAGCCTCGTCCGCCAGTTGGGTATCGCCCTCGGGCCCGCGCTGGCCACGGTGGTCTGGCGGATGAGCGGCGACGACACGGCGGGGATGAGCCTGGCGCTCGTCATGGCCACCGTGCTCGCCGCGGTGAGCGTGCTGGCACTCGTCCGCGTCACCCGGCAGCACCGCACCGCCCACGCCCAGGCCTCGACCACCAGTCCCGATCCGGACCAGACCCCCGGTGGCACCGCCGCAGCGGACACCCGTGAGCTCGTCACCACCGCCCGCTGACCCACCCCTCCCATGATCATGAACACTTTGCCGTGTCATGACACGGCAAAGTGTTCATGATCATGGGAATAGGGGGCGGAGTAGCGACGTTGGAACTGGGGTCGGTGCGGCAGCGATCGACGACGACGGCTGCCAATCGCGGGCCCATATGCCGAACGCCGGCCCTTTCGGTTGCCCTCATTCTCAGCAACTTCTCAGCTAGTTCGGAATCTCTCGGACGCCCCGGACGTTGTGAACGTATGTTCGTCGGACGAACTGGGTACCGTCCGATTACCACAGGAAGGGAGGAGCCATGACCGTGGCCACAGACACGAGTGTCACCCGCGCCAACAAGCGCGGCGGCGGCTCCGACGGGGAACCTGACCTGGTCGGTCGTTACCTCGCGCAAATAGGAAAGACACCACTTCTCACGGCGGCCCAGGAGGTGGATCTTGCCAAGCGCATCGAGGCGGGCGTATACGCGGCCGAGTTGCTTCGAGCCGCCAGCGCCGGCGAAGGCGAGCGCAAGATCACCCCGAAGCATCGCCGGGAGCTCGAGTCCATCGCCCAGGACGGCGAGCATGCCAAAGACCACATGATCCGGGCCAACCTCCGCCTGGTCGTGTCGGTCGCCCGAAAGCTGTCCAACCGCGGGCTTCCCTTCCTCGACGTCATCCAAGAGGGCAACCTCGGCTTGATGCGGGCGGTCGAGAAGTTCGACTACGCCAAGGGGTTCAAGTTCTCCACCTACGCGACGTGGTGGATCCGCCAGTCGATCCAGCGCGGACTGGCTGAGCAGACTCGGACGGTCCGATTGCCGGTCCACGTCGCCGAGACGGTCGCCAAGCTGCATCGGGTGGGGCGTGACCTCCAGCGTTTGCTGGGCCGCGACGCGACGGTCGAAGAGATCGCCGAAGAGGCCGGGCTTCCGGTCGAGCGGGTAATCGAACTGCGACGGGTCTCGCGGGATCCGCTGAGCCTCGACACCCCCATCGGCGAAGACGGCGACACCTCGGTCGGCGAGATCATCGAGGACGACGACGTCGTGCGGGCCGAGGACGTCGCCGAACACCACGCGTTGGTCGACTCCCTGCGCACCGTGCTCGACTCCCTGCCGCCACGTGAGGCACGGATCATCGAACTGCGCTACGGCCTCGCCGACGGCCGCGAACACACACTCCAGGACGTGGCCGACGAGGTCGGGGTGTCCAGGGAACGCGTGCGCCAACTCGAGAAGCACGCGTTGGCCGCCCTCCGCGAGCCACAGCGCAAACACACGCTGCTCGCCTGGGCCAGCTAACCACATCACCAACAGCACCGAGATCGCCTGGTTGTCGCCGCCGCGGCCACAACCAGGCGATCGTCTTGTGGGACCGGCCCCACTCCCCCGACGACGGACGCTCACCGTCAAAACATCACCGGAGCCGGTTGGCTCGCGTTAGAGTGGAAACCGCCTTCCAGCCGGCACGTCAGGAACGGGGACTCCATGCCCGACCAGCGAAGCAGCGCGGTCACGCTGACCGACGTCGCTCGGGAGGCAGGTGTGTCGCTCGCCACCGCCTCGCGCGCCATCAACGGCAGCACGCGCCAGGTCGGCGACGAACTCCGCCAACGTGTCTTGGCCGCTGCGCACAAACTCAACTACGCGGCCAACTCCCAGGCGCAGGCGGTGGCCAAAGGCCGCACCAACATCGCCGGCCTCCTGGTCCACGACATCGCCGACCCCTACTTCTCCTCGATCGCCACCGGTGTCATCCGGGCCGCGGAAGCACATCAGATGCTCGTCACCCTGGCCAACACCGGACGCCGCACCGACCGGGAGGTCGAACACCTGGGCGCACTACGCGGGCAGCACAGCCGGGTGGTCATCGTGGTCGGCAGCCGGATGGCCGACAGCCCGGACGACGACGCGCTGCGCCGCGAGGTGGCCTCGTTCGAAGGCATCGGTGGCCGAGTGGTGATGATCAGCCAAGATCTTCTGCCGGTCGACACCGTCGTGCTGGAGAACTACTCCGGTGCCTATGACCTCGCCGTCCAGCTGGTCGACCTGGGGTATCAGCGGTTCGGCATCCTCGGCGGACCGGAAACTCTGCTCACCGCCCGCGACCGCGTCGAAGGTTTCCGGGCCGGCCTGGTGGCCCGCGGGTTGGCGGTCGCACCAGCCGACGTCGTTCACGGTGGCTTCACCCGCGACGGCGGTTACGCCGCCATGACCGAGATGCTGGACCGAGGTATGAACCTCGATTGTGTGTTCGCCGCCAACGACGTCATGGCTGTCGGCGCTATGACGGCCTGCCGCGAGCACGGCCTAGACCTACCTCGCCAGCTTGGTATGGCCGGCTTCGACGACATCACCACCCTGCGCGACCTCAGCCCCGCGCTCACCACGGTTCAGCTGCCTCTGGAAACTGCCGGGGCGATCGCCCTCGACCTCGCACTCGAAGCCGAACCCGGCGACCCGCCGAGGGTACGCAGGATCTCGGGCGAGGTCGTCATCCGCCAGAGCACCCCACCACGCGACAACGGGTAGCGCCCGTCGCGCGGCTCGGCCGCACGGACTCCGGCGTGAGCTGACTCGACGCACCGAAGCGGTGTGTGCTGCATCACTTGATGGAGTGCCGGCGCCTTCCTCGTGGCTCCTTCTTCATAGCTATCTAGTGAAGGAGTCTCATGGCACCGACCAGCCAACCCGCGCGACGCGTCTGGACGCGCCGGATCCTGCTCGTCTTCGGCAGCCTCGTCGCAGCCGCCGTTCTCGCACTCACGGGTCTGGCGTACCTATGGACTCCTCCGTCACCGGAGTTGTCTGGTTCACAGTTTCACCGCGAACACCCACCGTCCATCGTTGACACCGAGGTCGCGCGTTTCTCCTACCAGAAGCTCGGGAACGGGCCTGCCGTCGTCATGGTGCACGGCGGTGGTGAGTGGTCCTACACGTTCCGGGACACCGTTGAGGCGCTACGGGAGGATTACACCGTCTACCTGGTGGACATGCCCGGAAACGGCTATACGACCACCACCGATGCCGGCTTCGCCTACGACGTTCCCGCGATGACCTCGGCGCTAGGTGTCTTCGTCGACGCTGTCGGGCTCACCGAATTCGCCCTGGTCGGGCATTCATGGGGCGGTGGTTGGGCGTTGCGGTACACCCAGCTGCATCCAGACCGGGTCGGTTCCCTCACGCTGCTCGGCGCCAGCGGCATCGACGAGCCCGATGTGTGGGACTGGCGGATCTTCGAGATTCCGATGATCGGCGAGGCGGCGGCCAACGTGATGGGCCGCGCAGACGTCGGCGGCTTCCTCAACAAAGCCTTTGTCAACGGCGACCGCGTGACCGATGAGGTCGTCGAGGAGATCTCGCGTACCGCGCTGCAGGTCGACAACCGGCGTGCGCTGGTTCTCTCTCAACGCCGGCTGGACTGGGCCGATACCGAAGATGACCTGGGCTTAGTTGACGTACCGACGCTGATCGTGTGGGGTGAACAAGACGCCTTCCTACCGGCCGAGTTCGCCGACCGGCTAGGCCGTGGCATCGAGAACTCCCAGGTCCACCGGCTGAAAGGGTGCGGGCACAATGTCCACGCCGACTGCCCTGAGCAGGTGGAGCAGTTGCTCCTGAACTTCCTTGCTGAGTGAGAGTGACGACGCGAGCCTGGTCCGGGCGGCGCAGGCCGGCGACGCGATGGCCATGCATGACCTCCTGGCCCGCTTAGAACCCGCGGTGGGCCGGTGGTGCGGCCCGATCGCCCTGCACGACGGTCCCGACGCCGCCCAAGAAGCGCTCACGACGATCTTCCAGAAGCTCGGCCAGCTCCGCGAACCGGCCGCCCTGTGGAGCTGGGCCAGGCGGATCGCGATCCGTGCCGCCATCCGGACCACACGTCAGCGCCAGGCGGTTCCCCCCGGGCCGGTCGACTGGTTCGCGGACATACCAGCACCGGACGATCCCGAACTACACACCGACATCACCTCTGTCCTCGAACGTCTCGCCCCCGAACATCGGGCCGTGCTGGTCCTCCGCGGTGTCGAAGGGCTGACCGAAACCGAGATCGCCGACGTACTCGACGTCCCGGCAGGCACCGTACGCTCACGGCTGTTCCGCGCCCGCCGACGCTTCCGTCAGGAGTGGCAACGATGAACACACCATGGCCCGTCGCCGACATCGATCCCGTCGCGCGCCTGCATATCCTTGCTGCGGCGTTGCCTGGCGCCGTCGTAGCCGAACGTGTCATCGGTGTCGATCCGGACCAGTTGTGGCCGCTCGCCGCCGACCTGGAACACACCGTGCCGGACATCCAGCCACACGTCCGCTCGTTACGCATCACCGACCGCAGCGGCGACCAGCTCACTGCCGACGTGCGGGGCCGGCTCGGCCTGCGGGCCCGGATGAGTGTGGTGTTGAGACCACGCTGGTGCTGGATGCAGAGCAGGTTCCTCGTCATCGGCATGGCCGCTGCCCCGCACCCGGACGGCACCCGATTCGGCCGGCTCCAGGTGCTACGCTTCCCCGCGCCGATCCGGATGGTGGTGGCACCGGCGCTGCGGCCCGCACTCGACGCCGAGCTAGGGCGCCTCGACGAACTCTCGCGGCGCTGACGCCCGGAACTGACTCGGTGTGACCCCACGAACCCGTTTGAAGGCGACACTCAGCGCGAAGGCGTTGGCATAGCCGACCTTGCGGGCAATCGACTCGATCGTCGCGTCGGTCTCCCGCAGCAGGTCGGCGGCCTTCACCAGCCGCCACCCGGTCAGGTATGCCATCGGCGACTCGCCCACCAGCTCGGTGAAGCGCTGGGCGAACACCGACCGGGACAGCCCTACCTCGCCGGCCAGCGCCGCCACTGTCCATGGCCGGGCCGGCTGATCGTGGATGAGCTGAAGCGCCGGACCAACCATCGGATCGCGCTGCGCCAGGTACCATCCCGGTGCTTCGGCTTCCGGACGGGCGAACCAGGTCCGCAGAGTGGCGATCAAGGCTAGGTCGAGCAGGCGGTCCAGGACGGCTTGCTGGCCAGGATCGTCTCGGTCCGCTTCGACGACGATCAGATCCATGAGGGGCCCGCGAGCGTCGGCATCCGGCACGACGAGGACGGTGGGAAGGGTGGCCAGTAGCCGCTCGTTGACGTCGTACGGAACCGGGTACGCGGCGCTGAGCAACACGTCGGACCCGTGGGGGTCCAGCCCGCAGGTGCGCACACCCATGGTCAGCTCGTCGGTGAGATCGACCCCATCAATCGTCTTCGCCCGGTTTCCCGAATGGATCACCAGCTGCGGCGGGGTAGACGGATCGTCGGCGACGACGTACGGCACGGTGCCTCGGACTACCGCGACGTCGCCGGTGTTCAGCCGTACCGGCGGCAGGCCCTCGGGCAGAATCCAGCAGTCACCGCGGGGCATGGTGAGCAGGGTCAGCGGCGCTTCTTCGGCGATGTACAACGACCACGGCGGTTCCAGCATCGTCTGGTGAAACATCGCCCCACGCGCCCGGGCTCCATCCAGCAGGCCATCGAGCGCATCCATGGGTCCAGCTTACGAGGCCGGTGTGCGGTGAGCCAGACGCACAGACATGTGGGCAGGCGTTCCAACCATGGTCCGCGCAGCGGCGTTCCGGTCGAATAGAGACACGGCCACCGCCACTTCAGAGCCGTTCAGGCTCACCACATCCACGATCGAACGGAGCGAGCCCATGTACGCCATCACCGGAGTAACAGGACACGTCGGAGGAGCCACCGCGCGCGAGCTGCGGGCTAAGGGGGTGCCCGTCCGAGCCCTGGTTCGGGACTCGGCCAAGGCAGCGGCGTGGACCGATCTAGGTGCCGAAGCCGCCGTCGTCGATCTGCGAGACCGCGCCGGCTTGGCGAAGGCGATCGACGGTGTCGACGGCTTCTTCGTGATGTTGCCGTTTATACCGGGCGCTACCGACGCCGAAGCCCAGCGTGGTTTGATCGATTCCATTGCCGGTGCGGTACGCGACAGCGGCGTGCCACACGTCGTCATGTTGTCTTCTATCGGTGCTCACCTACCGGCGGGTACCGGTCCGATCCGCTGGCTGCACCATCTGGAGAACGAACTACGTGACACCGGGACGGTGCTGACCGCAGTCCGGTCGGCCCACTTCCAGGAGAAGTTCGAGGAAGCGATCGACGCCGTTCGGCACGACGGTATCTATCCGAACTTCGGTTCGTCCGCCGACGTTGCGATCCCGATGATCGCCACCCGGGACATCGGCGCGGTCGCGGCCAACCTCCTGGTCGAACCACCTACACACAGCGAAGTCATCGACCTTGACGGCCACGCCTACACCGAACGCCAGGTTGCGGAGAAGCTGGCGGCGGCGCTCAACACGACCGCCACTGTCGTCAACGTGCCACGCCAGGAGTGGGTCAGCACGTTGGAGCAGGCGGGACTGCCGTCGGACTTCGCCGAGCAGTTGGCCGAGATGTACGCCGCCGGCGAAGACGGCTTGCTGCGCCCAGCGGGCGACCGGGTCCACCAATGCACCACCGAGATCGACGAAACCATCAAACACGCCCTAACCCAGTGACCCCCTCTCGCTCCGATGATCGTTGGCTTTTGACCACCGTATATGGGGGTCAAAAGCCAACGATCATGAGGCGGGAGGTGGTGGGAGCTGGCCGAAACGCGGCAGCGTGGTGTAGCTTCGTCGGTAAGCGCTTTCCGACGAGGAGGACGAATGGCACGCACGTCGATCGGTGTCATCATGAACGGCGTCACCGGCCGCATGGGCTACCGCCAGCACCTGGTGCGATCCATCCTGGCTATCCGCGAGCAGGGCGGAGTGGAGCTCGCCGACGGCACCCGGGTGCGGGTCGAGCCACTACTGGCCGGGCGTAACGAAACCAAGCTTCGCGAGATCGCCGACCGCCACGGCCTCAGCCGCTGGACCACCGACGTCGACACCGCGCTCGCCGACCCAGAGATGCAGATCTACTTCGACGCGCAACTCACCTCGGTCCGCGAAGCTTCGTTGATCAAAGCGATCGATGCCGGTAAACACATCTACACCGAGAAGCCGATCTCCGAGACGGTCGACGGCGCACTGGACCTGGCCCGCCGGGCTCAGGCGGCCGGCATCAAGAACGGTGTTGTCCACGACAAGCTGTACCTGCCGGGTCTGCTCAAACTGCACCGGCTGATCGCCAGCGGGTTCTTCGGGCGCATCCTCTCCGTCCGCGGCGAGTTCGGCTACTGGGTCTTCGAGGGCGACTGGCAGTCGGCCCAACGGCCCAGCTGGAACTACCGCGCCGAAGACGGCGGTGGCATCGTCACCGACATGTTCTGCCATTGGGACTACGTGCTCACCAACCTGTTCGGCAGGATCGAGGCGGTGACCGCCCGCGCCGTCACCCACATCCCCCAGCGGTGGGACGAGCAGGGCAAACCGTACGACGCCACCGCCGACGACGCCGCGTACGCGATCTTCGAGCTGGAGAACGGCGTCGTCGCCCAGCTCAACTCGTCGTGGTGTGTACGGGTGCACCGTGACGAACTGGTCGAATTCCAGGTCGACGGCACCCACGGCAGCGCCGTCGCCGGGCTGCACAACTGCGTCGCCCAGCACCGCGGCGCCACCCCCCGGCCAGTGTGGAACCCCGACCTCGTCGAGACCGAACCCTTCCGCGACCAGTGGCAAGACGTCCCCGCCAATTCCACGACGGACAACGGATTCAAGGCGCAGTGGGAAGACTTCATCCGGCACGTGGTCGACGATGGCCCGCACCCGTACAACTTCCTGGCCGGAGCACGCGGTGTCCGACTGGCCGAGGCCGGGCTCGAATCCTCGCGGCGTGGCGCGCGCGTCGAACTGCCGGAGCTGACGCCGTGACCACCTTGCGTCCTGCAACGCGTGGCCGGGGGCGCTCGGGGAGCAGGACGCAACGGACGGAGACGCCATGACCACGATCACCTTGCCCACCGCTGACGGCGGCAGCACCCGGCACACCATGAACGACGCTGCGGACTGGCCCCTCCCCCAGCGGCCGTTCCAGTCCCGGATCGCCTTCGCCGCTGCGCACGTCGTCGCCGACCCGTTGGGCGACAACACGCCCGGTGCGCCGGCCGTCGTCGACTGGGACGCCACCCTGGCTTTCCGGCACCACCTGTGGGGGTACGGGTTCGGTGTCGCCGAGGCGATGGACACCGCACAACGCGGCATGGGCCTCGATTGGCCGACGACGCAGGAGCTCATCCGCCGCAGCGCCGCCGAAGCGTCGTCGTCGGGACACCGGATCGCCGCCGGCGCCGGCACCGACCACCTGGACCAGCCCACCAACAGCCTCGACGACGTCGCCGCCGCCTACGAGACCCAGATCGATGTCGTGCAAAGTACCGGTGCGCAGATCATCCTGATGGCCAGCCGGCACCTGGCCGCCGTCGCCCAGACAGCCGATGACTACCGGGCGGTCTACGACCGGATCATCTCTAGAACCGACCAGCCGGTCATTCTGCACTGGTTAGGCCCGATGTTCGACCCAGCGTTGCGGGGCTACTGGGGTAGCGACGACGTCGAGACCGCCACGGACCACGTCGTCGGGCTGATCCACGATCATGCGGCGCGGATCGACGGGATCAAGGTGTCACTGCTCGACGCCGGTCACGAGAAGGCGCTACGTACTCGTTTGCCGGCCGGGGTCCGCGTTTACACCGGGGACGACTTCAACTATCCCGAGCTGATCGGCGGCGACGGCACCCACCACAGCGACGCGCTGCTCGGCATCTTCGCCGCGATCGCACCCGCGGCCGCCGCGGCTTTGGAAGCCCTCGATCGGGGCGACGACGACGCCTACGAGGCGGCGTTCGGACCAACCGTCCCGCTGGCCCGGCACGTGTTCGGTGCGCCGACGTACTACTACAAGACCGGGATCGCGTTCCTGTCCTGGTTATCCGGTTTCCAACCGGGTTTCACCATGGTCGGCGGCCTGCAGAGCGCCCGCAGCCTGCCGCATCTGGTGGAGACGTTCCGGCTGGCCGACGCCGCGCGGCTGTTCCCCGACCCGGAGCTTGCCGCGGCGCGGATGGCGACGCTCCTGCGCACCTACGGGGTGGCCTGAGATGCGGCGGCTGTCGCTGAACCAGAAGACCACCAACGGGTGGTCGGTGCCGGAAGCTGTCGACGGGTGCGTCCGGGCCGGGCTCGAAGCGATCGGACTGTGGCGGGAACCGGTGCGCGAGTACGGGGTCGCCGAGTCGGCGCGGCTGGTGCGCGACGCCGGCCTACGGGTCTCGTCACTGTGCCGCGGCGGGTTTCTGACCGTCGCCGACGATGCACACCGGCGACGGACCATCGACGACAACCGCCGTGCCATCGACGAAGCCGCCGACCTGAACGCCCGGTGCCTGGTCATGGTGGTGGGCGGACTGCCGGACGGCAGCGGTTCCGGCGCGCCCGTCCTGCCGGGCAGCACCACCCACGATCAGTCGGCCGACGACGAAGCGGGCCAACGCCGAGACCGCGACTTACACGGCGCCCGGCAACGGGTCGCCGACGGTATCGCCGAACTGGTCCCCTACGCCCTTGACCGCGGTGTGCAGCTGGCGCTCGAACCGATGCACCCGATGTACTGCGCCGACCGAGGTGTGTTGTCGACCCTCGGGCAGGCACTAGACCTCGCCGAACAGCATCCGGTCGAGGCGGTAGGCGTCGTCGTCGACACGTTCCACGTGTGGTGGGATCCGGACGTGGAGCGGCAGATCCGACGCGCCTCCGGGCGGATCGCCAGCTTCCAGGTGTGCGATTGGATCACCCCGCTGCCCGCCGATACCCTGCTGGCCCGCGGGATGATGGGCGACGGCCACATCGACCTGCGGCACCTGCGCCGGCTCGTCGAGGCCGCGGGCTACCGGGGCGACATCGAGGTGGAGATCTTCAACGCCGACATCTGGGCGGCCGCCCCGGACGACGTCGTCACCCTGATGAAGCAGCGCTACGCCGCCACGGTGCTCGACCCCACCCCCTCCCCCTCCCGGTGATCATTGGCTTTTGACTACCGGATCCGGTAGTCAAAAGCCAATGATCACCGGGAGGAGGAAGGGGCACTAGCACTCTTCTCGTTGTCATGGAAAACTTCCCGAGATCAACTATGGCCGACGACGTGTCCGGCGGGGACGCGGCTTGGCCCGACCAGCTGGTGGACAGGAGAGGCGGAAGCGTGCGGCACCATGACGCCGGGACAAGTGCGAGTGACGGTGAGCAGGACAGAGTCGGCCCATTCGGCGCGCCCGACCGTTACAAGCTGACCGAGCTGCGATCCCGCGGCGGCGAGGGTGAGCTCTGGGCGGGCAGCGTCGACGTCGACGGCCAGGAACTGCCGGTCGCGGTGAAGATCCTCCCGGCGGAAAGCGACGCACGTAATACCCAACTGTCCGAAAGGCTACGCGGACAGGCCGAGCTTCTCCGCAGCCTCGACCATCCAAACCTGGTCAAGGTGCGAGAGGCATTCGAGGGACCGGCACCGCACCGCCCCGGCGAGTCGGACCCGTCTACTCGCGCCCTGTACTTCGTCATGAACCTCGTACCGGGCGAGAACTTGGTCACCTGGGTGGAGCGCCGACCCGACCGGGATCCGCTCGAGGCCACCCGCATCATCTCGCGGCTGGCCGCCGCCATCGACTACCTCCACCGAGGTGAGGCCACCGGCGGCACGGCAGTGCTGCACCGCGATGTCAAACCGGCGAACGTGATCGTCACCCCCGACGGCGCGGTCCGGCTGGTCGACTTCGGCTTCGCCCGGTTCGCGGACGCCGATTCCGCGACGCTCGTCGGCACTCCCGCGTACCTGGCTCCCGAGATCGTGGCCGGCGCCCCGCCATCGAAGGCGTCGGATCGGTTCGGCCTGGGTGCCATCGCGTACTACCTGTTCACCGGCGAACCACCGAACCCGCTGGATACCGCGGGAATGCGGACGCGGTTGCTGGCCGTCACCGGGGTCGACGACAACGAAGGCTTCGCCAGCCATGTGCTGTCGATGCTGGAACGCGATCCGTCTCGGCGGCCAACCGACGTCGTCGAATGGGCCCAAGCGTTGGCGGTGGGCACGGTGTCACAGAAGTTTCAGCCAGTCCGAGCCGCCGGCGGCGGCCGGTCCCGGCGCGGACGGCTCATCGGGATCGCCGCGGCGGCGGTGATCCTCGTCGGGGCGGCCATCGCCATCGTCATCGCGCTCGCCGGGCGAGACGGTGACACCACGCCCATCGCCACCGACGCCGACGCCACCGCAGACGCCGACCCCGCGGCAAACACCGACGCGGACTCCACCGAGCAGGTCGGTGCAAGTGAATCCGGCGACGAACCTGAGGACGACCCGGAGGTCCCCGACGTCACCGGACACGATGTCGATGCCGCCCGGGACCAGCTCGCCGAGTTGGGCTTCGACGTCCACGTCGAGCGCGAGGCCAGCGCGGAGCCGTCCGGAACGGTGCTGTCTCAGCAGCCGCGGGCCGGCTCGACCACCACCGAGTCCGTCACACTGGTGGTCGCCGAACAGCCGGTCACCGCACCCGACGTCGTGGGTGAACGGTTGGGTAGCGCCTTGCGAGAACTGGAAAGCTTGGGTGTGACGGTGGAGACCATCGACGTTCTCGACGAGGACGTTCCCGATGGCGAGGTGATCCAGCAGGAACCCGCCGCCGGGCAACCGTTCTCCGACGACGTTCTTCTCACCGTCTCCCGGCGCCCCGTGATCACCTTCCTCGCCGACCAATCACCGGTCGAGGGCTCGGTCGACACCGCGGCCGCCCGGATCTCCGGCGACACGTTCACCCGGTCGGTGCTGACGTGGACCAGGAGTAGCAGCGAACCCCGGCGGGCCGGCTTCGATCTCGGCCGGGGCTACCGGGAGTTCCGGGCCGTGGTGGGCCCGCGGGACGACGCACCGTCGGACTCCGAAGTCCAGATCGGGGTCTACGGTGACGGTCGCCTGCTGTTCGAGGAGACGTTGGGGCTCGGCGACGCCGCGCAGATCGACATCGACGTCACCGGGGTGCTCCGGCTGGAACTGGTCACGCTGGCCAACAGCTCGAGCACCTATGTCGTCTGGGGCGACGCCCAGGTACTGGGCAGCCCGGACGAGGTTCCCGAGACAACGGACGAAGACGAGTAGCCGGCGATGCCGGTTCCGTTGGTGGTCGTCGTCGACGACGGCTTGGGAGCATCACAGCGCCGCGTGTTATCCCCTCCGGGGCCGTACACGATCGGGCGCGACGACGAGGCGGCACTTCACGTCGGTGATCTACGGGTGTCCCGGATCCACGCCACCCTTGTCCATGACGATGGCCATTGGTGGTTTCGGGACCAGTCGACGTCTGGCAGCTTCGCCGACGGGCAACGCGTGTCGTCGCTACCACTGGAACAGCCCACGACGATCCGGCTGGCGGACCCGGCGAGCGGTCCTGTCGTCCAGCTCGAGACAACCGAGGCCACGCCCGAGCCCCAGCACACACCAACTCCATCCGCGCAGATCCGCATTGGCCGGGGAGCGGGCAACGACATGGTGGTGCCCGATCTGACCGCGTCCCGCCACCACGCGGTCCTGGCCAGCACCAACACCGGATGGACGATCACCGATCTGGACAGCCCCAACGGCACCTTCGTCAACGGCCGCCCAGTGCGCCAGGCCCAGTTGAGAAACGGCGACACCATCACGATCGGCAACACCGACCTCGTGTTCGACGACGGTGAGCTGGTTGTCGCTACCGAACGGTCCTGGCTGAGCGTGCGCCGGCTCGGGTACTCCTTGCCGGGCGGCGTCACCCTCCTCGACGACGTGGACCTCGAGCTGTCCGCCGGTAGCCTAGTCGCCGTCATAGGACCGTCGGGCGCCGGAAAGTCCACTCTCGCCAAGGTGCTGACCAGCATACTCACGCCCACGTCGGGCAGCGTGGAGTACGACGGCTTCGACGTACATCGCGACGTACACGTCGTCCGTACCCGGATCGGATACGTCCCGCAGGACGACATCGTGCACGGCAAACTCAGCACCCGGCGCGCGCTGACCTACGCCGCTCGGCTACGGCTTCCACCCGATGTCGACCAGCACGATGCGGACGCCCGAGTCGACGACGTGTTGGCGGAGTTGGGGCTGACGCCACGCGCGGATACCCGGGTCGATCAGCTCTCCGGTGGCCAGCGTAAACGGGTGTCGACGGCACTAGAACTGCTGACGGAGCCATCGCTGCTCATTCTCGACGAACCCACGTCGGGCCTGGACCCCGGCCTGGATCAGCAGATCATGGCCGGGTTGCGGCAGATCGCCGATTCCGGGCGGATCGTGGTGGTCATCACCCACAGCCCGACCAACCTCGACCTGTGCGACCAGGTGCTGCTCCTGGCACCTGGTGGGTTACCCGCCTACGTGGGCACATCCGCCGATCTCCTGCGCCGCGCCGACTGGTCGTCGTGGTCGGAGGTGTTCAACGCGGTCAGCAACGATCCGGCCGGCGCACACGCCGCTTACCGAGCCGACCGGCAGAAGCAGGCGGATCGATCGGCCCGGCACAGCAGTGTGGAGACCCGTTCCACCTCCAGCGATCCCGATCAGCGATGGCTGCGCCAGGCACGCACGCTGGCTGCTCGTCATTGCCGGCTCATCGTCGCCGACCGGCCCTACGCGGCGTTCCTGGCGGTGTTGCCGGTCATGCTCGCCTTGCTTGCCTTCGCGGTGCCAGGTGGCCAGGGCCTGCGCACACCGGCGATCGACGCGCCGACCGAACCCACCCAACTGCTGGTGGTGTTGATCGTTGGTGCGTCGTTTATGGGCGCGGCCGTGTCGGCGCGTGAAGTGATCGGTGAGCGGGCGATCCTGGCCCGGGAACAGATGGCCGGCCTGGCCCCATGGGCCTACGTCGGCGCCAAATTCACCGTTTTCTTCGCGGTGTGCTGCGTGCAGGCGCTGCTGCTGGTCGGCACGGTGTCGATCGTCAAGGCGATGCCTGCCAGCGGTGTCACCGTCCTACCTGGCGCGGTCGAGATCACGATGGCGGTCGCGTTGACCGCCTACGCGTCGTGTCTGCTGGCGTTGTGGCTTTCGTCGATGGTGAAGTCGGCCGAACAGGTGATGCCGATCCTCGTCATCACGGTGATGGCGCAGCTCGTGTTGTGTGGTGGTCTGATTCCGGTGACGGGACGCGCGGTGTTGAGTGTGATCTCCTGGCTCGCCCCGTCGCGATGGGGTTACGCAGCCAGTGCCGCGACGTCCGACCTGCGCACGCTGGTCCCGGATGGGCCGCAGGACCCGTTGTGGTCGCATGCTCCGGGGTGGTGGCTGCTGTCCTTGGCCGTCCTTCTGGTGATGGCTAGCGGGTTCGCGGTGTTGACCCACCGCCGGGTAAACACCCTCTCCCCCTCCCCCCGGTGATCATTGGCTTTTGACTACCGAATTCGGTAGTCAAAAGCCAATGATCATGGGGCCGGGGTGGGGAGGGCTGGGCGGGCTACGGAGCCCAGGGGCGCAGCGCTTCCCGGTTCGCCCTCTGGTCGTCGACGGCACGTCGCGGCGGATCCGCCGGCGACGGAACGACGTCCTGCTCGACGACGATCCACCCGTCGAACCCATCACCGGTCACCGCGTCCATGAACCCGGCAAGATCGAGGTCACCAGCGCCGAGCGCCACGAACGCCTGACGTTCCCACACCGCACGCATGCCGGCCCGTTCCCGCACCACCTGGTCGAGCACCTCGCGGCGCACGTCTTTCAGGTGCAGGTGGTTGATCCGGGTCCGCCACCGCTTCCAGCCCTCCACCGGGTCGCCCCCGCCGATGAGCAGGTGACCGGTGTCGAACGTCAGGTCGACGTCGGTGCGGTCCAGGAAGATGTCGATCTCGTCCGGCGTCTCCACATGGGTACATGCGTGGTGGTGGAACGTCGGTTTCAGTCCAGCCGCACGGACCCGGGCCGCCGCCCGCGCCACGTTGGTCGCCAGCCGTTCCCAGCCCGCGTCATCGAGCATCAGATCCGGGCCACCACCCGGGTTGGCCCGGCGGGCGTCGGAACCCATGTCCGCCAGGGTGGGCAGCGGCGGCCGGTCCGGGAACTCCTCGGCGGCCGCGACGAAGATCTTCAGCGCCTCGTCGAGCCCGTCGAGTGCGGCGTCGAACTCGTCATCGGCCGCGGTGAACGGTAGGTCGAGCCAACCACCGGCCAGGGCCAACCCGAACCGGCGCAGCCGCTCCCGGAGCACCTCGCCGGTGCCTAACCAGCCAACCGGGCCGAGGTCGATCCCGGTGTATCCCTGCTCTTGTAGCGGAGCGAGAATGGCTTCCGGCTCCGGGAAGTCCGCGCCGGTGGTCAGCTCGAAGATCCCGAAGCTGACCGGGGCATTCGCGATTCCTGTGATCGTCACGCTGCGGCCTCCACCGTCACTGGTTGGTCGGGAAGTGGTAGCTGGCGCCGACTGGGTTGTCCACGCGGGGCCAACGGGAGGTGATCACCTTGGCCCGGGTGTAGAACGACACACCCTCGGGGCCGTGGACGTGTTTGTCACCGAACAGGGAGTCTTTCCACCCGCCGAACGAGTAGTACGCCATAGGTACCGGAATGGGCACGTTGATGCCGATCATGCCGACCTGCACACCTCGCTGGAACCGGCGCGCGGTCTCCCCGCTGGAGGTGAACACGGCGGTACCGTTGCCGTACGGGTTGGCGTTGATCAGCGCGATCGCGTCGTCCACCGTGTCCACCCGGACGACGGACAGCACCGGCCCGAAGATCTCCTCGGTGTAGACGTCCATCTGCGGAGTCACCCGGTCGATGACGGTGGGACCAACCCAGAATCCGTTCTCGTGCCCGTCGACGGTATATCCTCGGCCATCCACGGCGAGGGTGGCTCCCTGGTCGGCGCCGGTGCCGATCAACCCGACGATCCGGTCGCGGGCAGCCGCCGTCACGACCGGGCCCATCTCGCTCCGCGGGTCGCGGCCGGGGCCGACGCGAACGTTGGCCGCCTTCGCCGCTACCGCGTCCACCAACCCGTCGCCCGCGTCACCCACGGTCACCGCGGCCGAGATCGCCATACACCGCTCCCCCGCCGAGCCGAACGCGGCGGCCACCATGTGCTCGGAGGCGTAGTCGACGTCGGCGTCGGGCATGACGATGGCGTGGTTCTTCGCGCCGCCCAACGCCTGGACCCGCTTGCCGTTGGCGCTGGCCCGCTGGTGGATGTACCGGGCGATCGGGGTGGAGCCGACGAACGACACGGCCGCGACGTCGTCGTGGTCGAGAATCGCGTCGACGGCCGTCTTGTCGCCATGGACGACGTTGAAGACGCCGTCGGGCAACCCGGCCTCCGCCCAGAGCTCGGCGACCAGCATCGACGCCGACGGGTCCCGTTCACTTGGTTTGAGCACGAAGGTGTTGCCGCAGGCGATGGCCACCGGATGCATCCACATCGGGACCATGACCGGGAAGTTGAACGGCGTGATCCCGGCGACTACACCCAGCGGCTCGCGGAAGCTGAACACGTCGACACCGGTGGACACCTGGTCGGAGTAGTCGCCTTTGAGCAAGTGCGGGATGCCACAGGCGAACTCGACGACCTCCAGGCCGCGCTGCACCTCACCGAGGGCGTCGGAGACCACCTTGCCGTGCTCGTCGGCGATGATCTCGGCCAGGTCCTGCGCGCGGGCGTCCACCAGCTGCCGGAAGCTGAAGAGGATCTTGGCTCGCTTCGACAGCGACGTCTGCGACCATCCCTCGAAGGCCGCACGAGCGGCAGCGACGGCGGTGGCCACGTCGGCGGATTCGGCCAGCAGTACCTCGGCCTGCTGTTGGCCGGTGGCCGGGTTCCACACCGGGCTGGTCCGGTTCGACGTTGCGGCGGTGGTCCGTCCGCCGATCCAGTGCTGGATGGTTGTCACGGTGTCCTCTTCCTATTTCAAGCTGGCTGCGGCAGGTGGGTCACAGGTAGTCGCGTTGAGCGGCTTTGCCTTGTTCGTAGGCGGTGCGTGCCGCACGGGTGGCGTCGAGTTCGGCCTCCTCGGCTACCGGTACGTCCCACCAGGACTCACTGTCCGGTGCGGAGACCAGCGGGTCGGTGTCGATATGCACCAACACCGGCCCCGTCGCTTCTCGTGCCTGACGGAGTGCGGCGCGGAACTCGTCGATGCCGCGGGCCCGATGCACCTCGACGCCGAGACTGGCGGCGTTGGCGGCGAGATCGACCGGCAGCCGGTCCCCTTCGAGGCGCCCGGTGGTGGTGTCGCGATACCGGTATTTGGTGCCGAATCGCTGGACACCAACCGTCTCGGAGAGTGCCCCGATGGATTGGAAGCCGTGGTTCTGCACCAGCACCACGATGATCTTGATACCTTCCTGAACGGCCGTGACCAGCTCCTGCGCCATCATCAGGTAGGAGCCGTCGCCCACCAGGACGTAGACGTCCCGGTCCGGGCTAGCCAGCTTCGCGCCGACCCCACCCGCGATCTCGTAGCCCATACAGGAGTACCCATACTCGACGTGGTAACCCTTCGGGTCGCGGGTGCGCCAGAGTCTGTGCAGGTCGCCGGGCATGGAACCAGCCGCACAGATCACCACGTCGCGCGGCCCGGAGAGGTCGTTCACCACGCCGATCACCTCGGACTGTGCCGGCAGCGGTTCGTGCCCCAACCGGTAGGCCCGCTCCACCGTGGTGTCCCAGTCGGCGGCCAGCGCCCGCGCCTGCTCGCGGTAGTCCGCGCCGGTGTCGTATCCCGCGAGGTCTCTGGTCAGCGCTACCAGCGTCTCCCGCGCGTCGGCCACCACCGGCACGCCGGCGTGTTTGGCCGCGTCGAACCCGGTGATGTTGACGTTGACGAAGCGCACGTCGGGATGCTGGAACGCGGTGCGGGAGGCCGTCGTGAAATCGCTGTACCGGGTGCCGATCCCGATGACGACGTCGGCGTCGCGGGCGATCCGGTTGGCCGCCGTCGTGCCCGTCGCCCCCACCGCCCCCAGTGCCAGCGGGTGATCGTACGGCAGCGAACCCTTGCCGGCCTGGGTCTCCCCCACCGGAATACCAGTGGCTTCCGCGAACTCCCGCAGGGCCTCGGATGCCTCGCTGTAGATGACGCCGCCGCCGGCGACGATCATCGGGGCCTGCGCGGACCGGATCATTTCGACGGCGCGGGCCAGCGCGGCTGGTTCCGGCACCGGCCGCGGCACATGCCATACGCGGCGCTCGAACAGCTCGACCGGCCAGTCGAAAGCCTCCGCCTGTACGTCTTGTGGCAACGCGATGGTGGCGGCCCCCGTTTCGGCCGGGTCGGTGAGCACCCGCATGGCGCCGATCAGGGCCGACGGTAGTTGTTCCGGGCGCCAGACGCGGTCGAAGAACCGGGACACCGGGCGGAACGTGTCGTTCACCGACACGTCGTAACCGGCCGGGCTCTCCAGTTCTTGCAGCACGGGATTGGCGACGCGGGTGGCGAAGACGTCGCCGGGAAGCAGCAGCACCGGCAGCCGGTTGATGGTGGCCAACGCGGCGCCGGTGACCATGTTCGTGGCGCCAGGTCCGATCGAGGCGGTACACGCCAGCGTGGAGAGGCGGTTGCGCATCCGGGCGAACGCGCTCGCGGCGTGCACCATACCTTGCTCGTTGCGGGCCTGCCGATAGGTGAGCGCGCCCGGGTCGTTGACCTCAGCCTCGAGCAGCGCCTGACCGAGTCCGGCGAGGTTGCCGTGGCCGAAGATACCGAAGCAGCCGTCGACGAACTTGTGCTCGACGCCGTCGCGTTCGGTGTACTGCTGGGCGAGGAAGCGGACCGTCGCCTGCCCGACCGTCAGCCGCACCGTCGTCGCCATCTCATCTCTCCTTCGTCCACACCCCATCCCATGATCGTTGGCTTTCGACTACCGGATCCGGTAGTCGAAAGCCAACGATCATGGGGAGGTGAGGGGTAGGCGGGGGTCCGGGTTTTGGTCCGGCCACTCGTCGCGGACCCAGGAGTGCGCGGGGTCGTCACAGATCAGCCACTCCCGCTTCTCACCAGGACCGGACATCACGTTCAGGTAGTACATGTGGTAGCCGGGCGCTGCCACCGACGGGCCATGCCAGCCATGCGGGATCAGCACGACGTCGCCGGTACGCACCTCCTCGAGCACGTCGATCGGCCGGCCGGGAGTCCCATAGACCCGGTGGAAGCCGAACCCCTGCCGATCCGTGGTGCCACGGCTGGCGGCCCCGTCCGCTCCAGGACCGTCGGAGATCTCGAAGTAGTAGATCTCCTCCAGTTCGGTTTCTTCACCCGGGCGGTGCTCATCATGTTTATGCGCCGGGTACGACGACCAGTTGCCCGCCGGAGTGATCACCTCGACCGCGATCAGCCGATCCGCCTCGAACACCCCGGCCGATCCGAAGTTGTTCACCTGGCGGGTGGCGTGACCAGCACCGCGGATCTCCACCGGGACGTCCTCAGCCGCCCGGTACCGCGCCGGCAGCCGGTTGGTGCACCGCGCCGCTGGCAGCGCGAACCGCCCGGGGCCAGGTCCCGTCGCCGTGATCGACACCCCGGCGTCGCGTGGCACGTATACCGAGTCCGTCACCCGGGCGAAGACGTTCTCCCGACCGTCGACGGTGAACTCCTCGCCGTCGCACACCACCGTGCACGATCCGGACAGCGGCAGCACGAACATCTCTTCGTCGCCGGTATCGAACGTGTGTGTCTCGCCGGCTACCAGCTCGACGATCCGCAACGACGAGTAGCCGAGCGGGCCGTCCGTGGCCGGCGACACCGCCAGCACGAACGGCCCGCCGACCGCATCCCCCGCCGGAAGAAAATGATCGTTGCGCGTCATCACATCCACCTCGAACCACACTCGCCGCTCACAACAAACTCACCGCGGTGTCCACCGCCCCAGCGACGTCACCGTCCGGCGGATACAGCAGGGTACGCCCCACCACCAGCCCCATCGCCGTCGGCAGCCGCAACACCTTCTCCCACTGCCGGAACGCGGCGTCGGGGTCGTCGGGGACCTCCCCGCCGAGCAGCACCGCCGGCAGCGTCGAAGCGGCCAGCACCCGCTCCATACCTTCGGGGTCGTCATCGACGACGGGCAGCTTCAGCCAGGTATAGGCCGACGTGGTGCCGAGCCCGGCCGCGACCGCGACCGACCGCACCACCGCGTCGGTGGACAGATCGTTGCGGACCCGGCCGTCCACTTTGTGCGAGATGAACGGCTCGACCAGGGCCACTCGTTGCCGCGCCGCCAGCTGCGACACCGCTGTGGCACATGCTTCCATCGTGGCGACGGTGGCTGGGTCCTCGGGGTCGATGCGCAGCAGCATCTTCCCCATCTCGAAACCCATCCGGTCGATGGTTTCGGCGTTGTATCCGGTGAAGCGGTCGTCGATCTCGAAGCAGGTGCCGGCTAGCCCGCCGCGGTTCATGGAGCCCACGACGACCTTCCGGTCCAGCGCCCCCAGCAGCAAGAGGTCTTCAAGGAGGTCCGCGGTACCCAACACTCCGTTGACCCCCGGCCTCGAGAGCGCGATCAACATCCGGTCGAGCAGGTCGGCGCGGTCGGCCATAGCCATCGCATCACTGCCGGCCCGTAGCGATCCACGCGCTGGATGGTCGGCCGCGATCACCATCAGCTTGCCGGACGGGCCCACGAGGCTGTCCGGGCGGATCCGCCGCGCGGCCGCCTCGGCGATCGCCCCCGGGCGGCCGGTCCGGGCCCGCACGATGGTCCGCAGCCGCCCATCACGGTCAGCGTCCGGTGCCTGCTGGCCCGCGGCGACCGGGTGGTCGTGTTCGATCATCTCACCCATCACGACGTAGCCCCTTTCAGGAGCGTCTCGACCTCGGCCGTGGTCGGCATCGCCGACGAACAAGCGATCTGAGACGCGACGATCGCACCTGCGACGTTGGCGAAGCGGATGGCACGCTCCAGGTCCCAGCCGGACAGCAACCCGTGGCACAGCGCGCCACCGAACGCGTCTCCGGCGCCCAGGCCGTTGACGACGTCGACCGGTGTTGGTGCGACTTCGTAGGTGCCGGTGGTGTCCTGGGCCAGTACCCCTTTGGGTCCCTGTTTGACGACGGCGACGTCGATGCCACGAGCTCGCAAGGCCGCCGCGGCGGCTCGGGGTTCGTCTTCGCCGACCGCGGTCAGGCACTCGTCGAGATTGCCCACGGCGACCGTGACGTGCGGGAGGGCCCGCTCGATCTGCTCTCGGGCCACCTCACGCGACACCCAGAACATCGGCCGGTAATCGAGATCGAGGATGGTGATGCCGGCGCGCCCCCGCGCCTCCAGAGCGGCAAGGGTGGCGCTGCGGCTGGGTTCCTCGGACAGCCCGGTGACGGTCACCCAGAACACCTCGGCGGCACGGATCGCGTCGTAATCGAGTTCGTCCGCGGCGATCCGCAGATCCGGCGCTGGAGTGCGCCCATAGAAGTAGAGCGGGAAATCGTCCGGTGGGAAGATCTCGCAGAACGTCACCGGCGTCATCAGGCCGGGAACGGCGGCAACCATCGAGTCGTCGACGCCGAACTCGCGCAGCGCCCGGTGCAGGAAACGACCGAAGGGGTCATCACCGGTCCGGGTGATGGTGCCTACCCGGCGGCCGTGGCGGGCGGCTGCGACGGCGACGTTGGTGGAGCTGCCGCCGAGGTATTTGCCGAAGGTCTCCACGTTTTCCAGGCCGACACCTACCTGTTGGGGGTAGACGTCGACACTGATGCGGCCCATGGTGAGGACCTCGTGAGGGCCGTTCATGGCGTCTGGTGGCGCTCCGCTCATCCGATCCGGACCTCCTCGATGCGCACCGGGCGGTGTTCGACGCGGGAGCGGGTGGCGGCCTCGGCGATGTAGAAACTCTCCAAGGCGTCGGCCACCGTGCAAGCACTCGGCCGGGTACCCGCGGCAACGTCGACGAACGCGTTGATCTCGGCCTGATACGCGGGCAAGAAGCGGGACCAGAACTCCCGGAACGGTTCTCCGGCCGGGAAGGTGACATCCGGTTCGGTTGAGACGAGTGCGGTGTGGTCGTCGAGACCCACGGCGTAGGTGCCCTCCGTTCCAGCCACCTCCATTCGCACGTCGTAACCGGCGCCGTTGTAGCGCGACCCCTGGAGCGTGACGACGGTGTCGTCGTCCAGCGTGAGCAGCGCCGCGGACTGATCGACGTCGCCGGACTCGGCGAACTCCGGCGCACCGCGCGCGGCGCCGATGGCATACACCTCGACCACCTCCCGCCCGGTGACCCACCGCAGAATGTCGAAGTCGTGCACGTGGCAGTCGCGGAAGATGCCGCCGGAGGTGGGGATGTATCCGGGTGGTGGCGGCTCGGCGTCGGCGGTCACCAGGTGCGCCCGGCGTAGCCCGCCGATCTTTCCGGTGCGGACGGCCTCACGCGCTGCCGCGTAGCCGGCGTCGAACCGGCGCTGAAAGCCGATCTGGTTCGGGATGCCGGCACGTCGCACCTCATCCAGCACACGTACCGTGCCGGCGATGTCCGGCGCCACCGGTTTCTCGCAGAAGGCCGGCAGCCCGCGCCGGGCCGCCGCGATCAGCAGCTCGGCGTGTGCCGCCGTGGCCGCCGCGATGACGACCGCGTCGACGTTTTCGTACGCCTGCTCCGGTGTCTCGACGGCGCGTACACCGAGGTCGGCAGCCACCTTGGCGGCCCGGGCGGCATCGGCATCTGCCAACACCAATTCGGTGACCTCCGGGTGGTCCCGGACCACCTGCGCATGGGACGCCCCGATGCGTCCAACACCCACCAACCCGATCCGCATGCTTCTACGCTCCTCATATCGGTCTGCCCTAGCCGGCCACAGGCGCACCGGCACCTCACCCACCCGCTGGGCCTCACCCGGTAACAACGGCTGACCAGGGTGGCCCTGGCCGCGAGGCTTGGTGCGAGTCTTGCTCGGGCAAACGTCACTCGTCAAGACTTTGTCCTGACATTCTTACGTCCTGTCCTAACCTACTATGCCTGCCGTGACATTGGGACCGTGAGGCACCCCTCGAACCGGCCCGTCCAGCCCACACCGAGCCAGCTCGCCGATTGGGAAACAGCCCCCGTTTCCTGGTAACCTTCTGCGGCGGCTGGCGTTACGCGCCAGCGGTCCCGCATAGCTCAATTGGCAGAGCATCTGACTGTTAATCAGAGGGTTCCTGGTTCGAGTCCAGGTGCGGGAGCTACACATTTGCGCAGTTCAGAGCCGAAGCAACGAAGTCGATCGTGGCGACCGTGCCACTATCGTGCCACTGAGTACACCGCCAGACGCGGTGTTCGTCGTCGGGACGAACACCGCGTCGCGCGGCGGGTGCCGACGCCACTCGGTCGAGACCACCCTCACCCGATCGGTAAAGCGCAACTGGCCGTCGTGCACGCATGGATCGTCCTGGCGTGACGCTTCCGTACCCCCGCCGCTGGAAGTCACCTAGGAACATGCCTCACCACGCTAAGCAGCACAGAACTTCCCGGCGAAGCGCTGCCTAGAGACCGCAGGACCTTCAGAGGCGGCTCATGCGGCGCGAACCCAGACATCCCCGCGATGCGTCTTTGTCCGTCTCTCAAGCAGTTCGCCAAGCTCCCCACCCTCGCCCCAACAGGCAAAGAGCACGGCCGGCCATCGGCCCATCACGCGCTGACGGACTCTGGCGGAACCGGCTGCGCGAGGGCATGAACCTCGTTCATGTCCACCTTGAGCAGCCGCGCCACGCGATAGCACCGCAGATGACCCACGTGAATCATTCGGCGAACAGTACGCGGGTGAACGTCCAGAAACTCTGCTGCGGCAGCGATCGACCCGAGGCGCGGTGTATATGCCTGCGGTGCCCGACGACGTTTTGGGGAATCACTGAGCGTCCCTGTTACCCGTGCCATAAGACCACGTCCCTCTTCTGGTTCGCACCTCCCACGCCAGCTCAAAAGGCACACGAGGCCAAAGCGGAGCGCGCGCCGTTGCCTAACCGCCGAAGGTGTCATCTAGCTTTAGGGAGCCCCTGCAACGCGCACAGCCACTCGCCAGGGCACGAAGTAGAAGATGAACCGAGCCCCCACGCTCGCTGGCCCCTGCGAGGCCGTCGGGGTCCGCGGCTTGCACAGTGGCGACGGCAACCGCCCGTGGTATGGGATTCCCATGGACGATCCCGCGTCCCGCTGTTCGATCGCGTGGGCATAGTTGGTTTCGAACCAGCGACCCCTGGTTTGTAAGACCACCTGACGGCGCCTCATACAACCACTACCAGCAACAACAGTCGCGTTGGCAGCTGCACGACATGCCTGTAGCCACCCTCGTTCACTCCATTTCGCACCACGACCGGCACCACGCCAGGCAATCGGGCGTGAGGGAAGTCGACGCCGCGCACAGTCAGGCAGGAAGGCTCACAAAGCTTGCCACCCGCCGAGCATCGGACGCCTGGACCGCCCGAGCAGGCTGGGCCGAAGGACCTATCCGTGTGCGCCCTTCCTTCCCGCCACCACTCCTCCGCAGAGATCAACACCATCGTGGCTGCCGACGACATCCGGCAATCCTCCGAAACCAACTGACTCTCGCCAGCCCGCGGACATGACAGGTCGTCAGTGAATGTCGACCTGGCCGCGGTGGGGTAGGTCGTTGATGTGTGGGCCGACGTGGATCGTGTACGGGCCGCATTCGGTGTGCCAGCCGTTGTCCCAGTGCGCGAAGGCCCGGGCCGGTACCTTGATGGTGACCGACTCCTCGGAGCCAGCACGGGCACGGACGACGGCGTATCCGGCTAGCCACCGCCGCGCGCGGTCGATCTCGGTCGTGTCGCGTGATAGGTACAGCTGGGCGACGTATTTGCCGTCACGGTGGCCGGTGTTGCGCACAGTGACGATGACGTCCAGGCTTTCGCCCGGGCGAATGGTCTGGGGTGCCTGCAGGTCGGTGATCTGCCACGTGGTGTAGCCCAGGCCGAAGCCGAACGGGTAGGCAGGCTCGGCACCGGACTTCAGCCACGCGCGGTATCCGACGTGGACACCGGCGTCGTCGTAGTCCGCGGCCCCGTCGGTCGCGGCGGTGGCGAGCAGCGGCACGTCGGCCTCGGCCGCTGGCCATGTGGTGGGCAGACGCCCACCGGGTTCAACAACGCCGAGAAGCACGTCGGCCAGCGCATGCCCGAACTCTTGCCCACCGAACCAGGTGAGCAGTACCGCGGCGACCTCATGCCGCCACGGCATGAGGACCGGCGCACCAGCGTTGACGACCACCACCGTGCGCGGGTTCGCGGCTGCCACCGCGTGGACGAGCTCGTCCTGACCTCCAGCGAGCGCCAGCGTCGTCCGGTCGTATCCTTCGCTCTCCTCGGCGTCGCTCGTGCCCACCACGACGACCGCGACATCAGCCTCACGGGCAGCCCGCACCGCCGCGGCGATCTCCTCCTGCGGTGTGCTGGTGGCGTGGTCGATGCCGATCGTGAGCGAGAATGGCCCTTCCGCTGTTCCACGGGCCCGCACGTCTAGACGGACCAGGAGCTCCACCGGCCGTCCTGCGGTCACCTCAATTGGGGTGCTGACCGGGCGCGGCAGCAGCGGACTATCCAGGCCAGCATTGTCAGCCCGGCCAAGGCCAGCTTCCAGAACGCCAGACCCGTCCACGGCAAGCTGGACAGGGTCCCTCGTGGCGACCCCGAGTTGGACCGTTCCGGTGTGCGGCGGCAGGTACCGGGTCCGAGCCTCGACACTGGCGACGTCCGGACGCGTGCGGATATTCAGTGCGGCGAGGTCGGCGCTGCGGCGGTTCTCGCTGAGCAGTTCCTCACCTTGGGCGTCGAGGAACCGGACCCTGATCCCGGGCTCGCCTGTCACCGGGTCAGACAGCGAGTCCAACGCCAGCGGCGCGATCTTGCCGTGCGCGACCGCCGCGCCGAGGGTCCAGCTGATCTGCGTTCCCGGGAGTGCCTGGCGAAGCCCCTCGAGTGGGGACACCACGTGGGCGGGTGCCACCCGGGCGCTTCCGCCGCCTTGAGAACGCGGCACCAGAGCGTGATTGCCGATCACGGCCACCGAGCCCAGCGTCGAGGCGTTCCAAGGCAGCTCGTTGTCGTTGTTGCGGACCAGCACCATGCCGTCGGCCGCGACCTCACGGGCCAGCTCCGCACCATCCACCGGCGGCGCCGACGAGGCCACCACCGGCTCGACACCATCAAGCACACCAACCCGCCCAGCCAGCCTGAGCAGCCGGATCACCTTCTCATCGACCGCGTCGTCGTTGACCCGCCCGGCTCGCACCGCGTCTAGCACCTGCAGGCCCCACCCTCGGTCCGGGCCGGGCATTCTCAGATCCATCCGTGCCCGTGCGGCCGGCTCGACGCTATACACTGCGCCCCAGTCCGAGACAACGACGCCGTCGAAGCCCCACTCCCCGCACAGCGGCTCCGCCAGCAGCGGGTTCTCCGTCATCGCGGCGCCGTTCACAAAGTTGTAGGCGGCCATCACCAGCCACGGCCGCTCGGTGATGACCGTGTCCTCGAACGCGGCCAGGTAGACCTCTCGCAGCACACGTTCCCCGGCGACCATGTTCACCGTCTTACGGTCGGTCTCGAACTCGTTGGCGACGTAATGCTTCGGGCACGCGCCGATCCCGTTGTCCTGCACACCCCGGACATAGCTCGCGCACAACCGCGAGGTCAGCAGCGGATCCTCGGAGAACGCCTCGAAATGGCGCCCGCCCAACGGGGTACGGTGAAGGTTGATCGTCGGGCCCAGCACCACGTGCGCGCCCTTTACCCGGGCCTCTGCCGCCAGGGCCGCGCCATACCGGTACGCCAACGCAGCATCCCAGGTCGCACCAAGGGCCGTCGCCGACGGCAGATTCACACTAGGGTCACGTTCATCCCAGAACGCCCCACGAACCCCCGACGGGCCATCGGACAACACCACCTGCCCCAGCCCCACCGCGGGCTCGACATGAAGACGCCACTTGTCGGCTCCGGTCAGCAGGCGGATCTTCTGCTCAAGCGTCAGCCTCTCAACACGTTCCCGCAGCTCCTCATCATCGATCGGCTCTGCTGGCGGTGTACCTAACTGCGTCATCACTCGAAACTCCAAACACTCGTGCTGATCAGGCCGGTCACGGCCTGGGTGAACACATCGCGCCGTCGCGGTTGTCGCACGGCCATCAGATGGGCCACGGGTCATCAGTGGTACGGGATGTCGTGGCGGTCAAGGATGGCGGTGAATGCATGTGTCGCCACGCGGAACAGGTCCGGTCCGCTGTAGCCGCCGTAGCGTTCGCCAGCTTTCAGGTGCGGCTCCAGGGAGAAGAACCCGCCGAACCCATCCGCTAGCAGCGCGACAACGGTCGCGGCCACCTCACCGTCACCTTCCCCCGCAGGCACCACCGTTCTATCGACCATCAGCGCATCCTTGATCTGGACGTAGTCGATGTGCGGCCGCAGAAGGTCGTACCCCTCGGCGTGTGGGCGTATCCCACACTGGACGAAGTTCGCGGCACCCCGTTCCCACTTGGAGCGCAACAGGCTGGTCAATTTCGGGATGCAAGGTAAAGGTCGCATGTTCGGTAGAGCCGTTCGGAAGCCGGACTTCCGCTTCATAGTCTCCGAAGAAGCCCCGGAAGTGAGCTTCTCCATTCTCAATCGAGGTGGTGGTGTCGGTTGACCAGCGTCGCCGGATCAACTCCGTGAGCACATCGTAGGCGGGTTTCGGCGAAAGGTCTCGTCGCAGTAGTCCGCCCACTTCGGAGAAACTGTGGCGGTCGGTCAGATCCCACCAGTTCAACGCTTTGACCTCAGGACGAGAGAACATATAGGTGTAGAACGCCTCGACATCGCGGGCTTGGCGGTCTTCATCGGCAAACGTGTTATCGCCATCAGTCTTGAACGTGATCTCGGTGATGTGGATCGGCAGCCCGAACTCGCTGAACGCGTCCAGCCCACGGACTAGGCGTTCGGCCACACCGTTCAGTTTGCCTAGGTGGGCTTGGAGGCCAATTACATCTGGAGGGGCTCCGGCATCGAATGCCCGTTTTAGGAGTTCGACCGAGAGTGGCATCTTCTGCGCGCTGAACGCTTCTGAGCCGCTGATGTTCAGCGTCAGCGGTCCACGTGGGGCTTGTGCTCTCGCATAGCTGAACGCTCGGTGAACCGCTGCCAAGGCACCCCGGTGGGGGGTGGCCGAGGGGTTCGTTTACGCAGTCCCAAATGTCAACCACGCAGTCGAACCGAGCGAGGAGGGTCTGGATCCGTCGTTCCGCCCATGGCCAGTAGGCGGCCTCATCTATGCGCGTCAACCATGGTGGGAGGAGCCTGCGGTTGTGAAATATTAGCGGGTGCCCTTTCACAGTGAGCCCGTGCGTTCTTGCCCATCTAATGATCGACGCAGGTCGGCAAAGCCTAAACATGCCCGGCGTAGGAGAGAGGCTTCCCTCGTAAACCGGGACCACCGCGAGATTGAACACCCGCGTAAACAACTCGGAGTACACCAGATCGTCAGTAGCGCGTTGGGGTTCATATTCTGCTCCGTGCTGCTGAACCCGCCGGTTTATCGCCGCATCCGCGATCTTGCCCGCCACCTCGTGAGGTAATCCGCTCACCCTCGCACCACTCACCGCAGCATCCGCGCCGTTCTGGTCTGGGTTGTCGCCCTCGGGCACCAGGGCCATCTTTCCCAGGCCGAACGCGTTGGCGCCGAACATGAAGCCATGACGTTGGATGGTCACTCTGACCTCGCCTCGCTCCACTGGCCCTGCTGGCGTCTGTACCGTCAACACGCAATCGGCCACTCGGTGTTTCTCGATCTCGATTCCTGATCGGGAAAGGTCACCGAATCCGCTCAGATCCGCCTTCTCGGCACGTGTCATCGCGCTCTGCCATCGGCAACGGGGATCGATCGCGCCGCGACAATGGGTGATGATCCGTCTGTCGGCAACTCTGGCCAACTAATCACTTGTCCTCGCGTCTGGAGTCGTTCCTGTAGTTTGGGGATGTCAAGGTCTTGCACGTCATGGTCTTCTTGTACGCAGTGCGCGGCGGCGACGCCGCTGGATTCGCCGAGGACACTGAATACGGGTTCCATCCGGGTCGCAGCGTAGGCGACGTGGGTCGCGGACAACGAGACCGGAACCAGGAGGTTGACGCACTCGTCTCGCTGGGGAGTGATCGCGCGGTATGGAACTTGAAAAGGGCGGCCCGTCCCGTTAGAGCCACCTATGAACATATTGCCCTCAGTGGCCACACCTATCTGCGGCGAGTCGTAGTCTGAGCCGCGGCACGCGTAGCGGCGCACCGGGTACACGTCGACTCCGTACAGCGCCAACCCAACGGAGTCGTCGACAGTAAATTGGTCGGTCACGTCCTGGTGCGTGAGGGTGTAGCGGCCACGCATGCGACGGGCTACTCGCACATACAGCTGATGCGGCCACCCCTCCGTATCCGGGTACATCGCCCGATCCAACCCTAGCTCGGCCGTGCGAACGCGAAAGAACTCCGGTACACGCAGGTCGGTGCTCATGAAGTAATGCAGACCGCGCAGGTACTCGATGTGGTGCCGCCAGATCGCCGAGCGTTCATCCCAGCCGGCGTCTTGGTAGTGGCGGCTCTCCCCTAGCGGAGCGATGGTCACCAACGACGCGCGCTGATAGTTGTAGTCCCCTTCGTTCAACCACCCAGGGAAGATCCCAACTAGGCGCCGAGCCAGCTCATCCTGGTCGTCGCCGTGTTCTTGAACCAGGTGCTGCACGTACCGCCCAACCAGCTCATATTCCTCGCACCGGTACCGCCGCGGACGACCAAACGGCACCCGGCGGCGCGCGTCAGTCGTCACTGAGAACCGAAAATTGTACGCCTGGGTGTATCCATCGGCCGAACCTTGAGCCAGTCCGTGATCAGGGTCAACGCCAACCAACAACCCGCTCTCCGGCTGACCGGGATCCAGGTACGGGTCGATGGGGGTCCAGTTCGTTGGCTCGCCCACACCTGCCAGAGGCTCGCCAAACGCATCAGTGCTCTCCCGCCCAACTCGGTAGCTCACGCCTGATTGCGCCATCAAGTCACCTTCGTAGGATGCATCGATGAAGATCTTTGCCTCCACCACGTGGGAGCCCTCCGAGCTAAACCCGGGTGCGGGCACTCCACATCCATCGAACGGAGCATGACCAAACCGCACCGTGCCGATCCGCGCGGCCTCCGCTTGTACCTCCTGCACCCGGTGATCAAACAACACCGGCACTCCCTCGCGGTCCAACCAAGCCGCAAACCCCTTCCGGGCCCGTGGCGGCCAATCGCCAAAGCCGAACACCACGTTTCGGGTCATACCCCCCACCGCGTCGGGCATCGGACAATCCTGCGCCGGACCCAACCCCGCCCCCAACATCCCACCCAACCACCGGCTCGGCTCCACCAAGACCACAGATGCGCCTTCCTGGCGCGCCGCCACCGCGGCCGCGCACCCCGCTGGCGTCCCTCCGTAGATACAGACATCGACCCTGCGCAACACCGCTCAACCCGTTCCATCTCGACATCATCAGCACACGTTTCATGCCTTTCCGTCGATCATCACCCTCCCGACCCCGGCCAACCATGGAGCAGCAGCCTCAGACATGGACACATCGCTCAGATCGCGTGATTGACGGCGTCGAGGCGTGGCATGTGCACACTCCAACGCCTCGTCTTGCGGTGTTCGTACATCTCAATCAGCCATAGTCAGCCGGATCGTCGTGCAGGCGGTTCAGAACGAACGAACTCGTTCGCAGACCTTGCCTCGGCTCACAGCGATGAAATTCACGGCAGGTCGATCAGGTCGGAGATGGACACGGGTTGTCCGGTGGCGAAGGAGCGGTTGGCGGCCGCTCCGGTGAGCATGGCGTAGGCGCCGTCGGTGTGCTTAGCGGCGCGGCCCAGCGGGTCCGGCTCGGGGCGCTCACCGAAGATATCGGCCAGCAGCCGGCGGTCGCCGCCGCCGTGCCCGCCGCCGCCCTCCTCGTCGATCTCCACCGGCTGCGGCGGCTCCCAGTGTGGCCGCAGCGTCATCCGGGTGCGGTCAATCGCCTCGTTTCCGGGCTGATCGACACCCGCAGCGTTGGGATCGATGACGCCACCAGAGACATAGGACCGCTCCACCACGTCGAGCTCGAGCCGCCCCTTCGTGCCGTTGAACCCGACCCGGTAGCCCTCCCACGGCGAGTATGCCGTCAGGTGGTAAGTGAGCGTGGCCCCGGTGTCATACCGGGCGAGCACCGCCATGTCGTCCTCGATGCTGATCCCGTCGGTGAACACATTACGGTCGCGCAGGTAGCCGTCCTCATGCTCGGCATCCAGGTACAGGCCCTTCAGCTCCGGCGACTCGGCCAGATCGATCGCCCACGGATTCGTCACCAGATCGTCGCTGCCGTGGCTGCGGTAGCTACGGACCGCCTCGCCGCGCGCCTGGGCGTTGTCCCAACCGTAGAAATGCAGCCCCCCGAAACCGAACACCGTCTCCGGTACCGCACCCAGCCACCAATTCACCAGATCGAAGTGGTGGCTGGACTTGTGGATCATCAACCCGCCGGAGTTGCGCTTGTCCCGATGCCACCGACGGAAGTAGTCCGCCCCGTGCCGGGTGTCCAGCAGCCACTCGAAATGCACCGACACCACGTCACCGATCGCGCCGGAGGCGATGACCTCACGGACCTTGCTGTTACGCGGCGCGTACCGGTAGTTGAACGTCACCGTCACCGCCCGGCCAGTGTCGGCCTGGGCGTCCAGGATCCGCTGACACTTCACCTCATCCGTGGTGAGCGGCTTCTCGGTGATCACATCCCGGCCAGACCGCATCGCCGCCACGATGTAATGATCATGCGTACGGTCCACCGACGTCACGATCACCGCGTCCGCGCGCTGCTCATCCAGCATCCGAGCGAACTCCGCCGCGTCATAGGTCGGCACCGGGCCGACGTGAAACTCGTCAGCGAACCACTTGTTCTGGACATCCATCCTGTTCTGGTTCACATCACACAAACCCACCAACTCGCCGTCATCCCGGTGATCCGCCAGCAACGCCCGCGTATACATCCGCGACCGCGAACCCAAACCCACCACCACATACCGCTTCCTAGCCATCCTCATGCTCCTTGCATCGAGATAGTCCGATCTACTGATTGCTCGGATCTGCCTTCTGTTCGTTTCTTGCCAGCGGCTCTGTCGCCGGGGTAGGTCACGCTCGCGGAAACACACGAAACGAGACGACGTGAACTCGCGGTGCGCCGTTTGTGGCTTCAACGACCAGACGTAGACGGCCGGTCGTGACCGCCTGGTCGAGCTTCACGACACGTTTGCGTCGACGATTGCCTCTGACCTCGACCAGCGTGGTCCATCCGCCGCCGATCCTGGCTTCGATCCGGAAGTCACGCACGAGCGTGGGCAGGATCCGTTCCGGCGTGTAGTGGTGATGAAGATTGATCAGATCCTCATGGACATCGTCATCGAAAATGATCTCCACAGCACCAACCACGACAGGACGCTGCCAGGTGAGTTGAAGCCACGGCCGATCATCGCGCGACAGCGGCTCGGACACCCACATCTGCGGCCCACCATACGGACGCGCATACCCACCGACAACCATTTGGGGCGTGTATGCGCTGGTGTCCGAATCAAGCCGGAAACACGCTGTCTCCCGGCCCAGGGTGTTGCGCCATTCCAACAACGGCTGTGGATAATCCGCCTCCGGTGGTTCGGTACGGGTGAAACACAGCACGCCCGGAGTACGGCCGGTTTCAGTGTGGACGGTGACAGCGGGATTGGCCCTGACGACAACGAACGCGTTTCGCGGTGTGCTGGGGTGCCATGGCAGATCAAACCGGACCCACTCGTCCGCGCATGGCTGCACCGTCGTCGTCGACGCGATCAACGTGTGGGGCACGTAGTTCTGCGGTTTCGCCGTGTCGTAGATGTCGACGGTGACCTCGGTCTGTTCGTCGGCGTCGAGGAGCAGGTCGATGCCGCTGAGCGCCGGATCGACAGGGACGATGAGACCCAGATCGGCCTCCAGCAAGTGGCGCCCGTCGGGCTCGTCGACTGTCAGTCGGGCCATTGTGCTAGAGGCTGACGCCATTGCGGATCGGGCCAGATCTGTGGGATCGGTGTTCGCCAATCCGAGGACTGCGGCGTCGTGACGCAGTAGCGTCTGGCGGAGTTCCTCGACGTGATTCTGCGCCAAGCTCCTGGGGTTGACCTGTTTATCGACGCAGAGCGCGGCTGCTGTGCCCGCGGCCTCGCCGACCACGGCACACGTAGCCATCACTCGCGTGCTACCGAACGCGACATGGCTGGCGCTGATGTTCCGCCCAGCAAAGAACAGGTTAGAAACGTTAGCGGAATACAGGCACCGCAGCGGAATATGATAGCTGCCGTCGATATGCCACTTCTTCGCACCGGGCTCCGTGGCATACATTCCGCCCGGAGGGTGCAGGTCGATTGACCAGCCACCGAAGCCTACAGCGTCAGAGAAGTCGTACTGGCCGACAACGTCTTGCTGCGTCAGCGTGTAATCGCCGATAAATCGCCGATACTCGCGCTTGCCTGGCACAGCGCCGACCCATTCCAGGGTGAGATTTTCCGCGTCATCGAACCGGCCGGAGTTCTTGATGTAGTCCCAGACTCCGTAGATTGCGGCCCAGAGCTCGTCCCGGATCGCTTCGTTGTCGTGGACCGTGTCCAGCTCACCACCGAACTCGATCCACCAGTAGAAACACCCGTTGCTGCCGGTCCGAATGATGCGCTGTTCCGGGATCGGCGTGGCCGTAATATCCCGGGCGAAACTAGGTGGAACGTAAGGCACCGGATGGCCGACGTCCTTGGTGTAGAAGAGGATCGTCGAGCCCAACGTCAGATCGTCGGCGACGTCTGGAGCCCAGAGCTCGCCGTACTCGGAACGGGCCTCCCGCCCGATCCGGTACCGCGCGCCAGCCAGGCACCCCACCAGCCCGTCACCGGTGCAGTCGAGGAACATCGAGCCACGGAATGTGGTCAAGCGTTCCGAACCCATCGTCCACCCGACAACTGCATCAATCGATCTGGCATCTTCGGGCCCAGACGCGACGACCTCTCGCACATCCGTGTTCAAAAAAAGCTGGATATTCGGCTCGGAACGCACCGCCTCCAGCACGACGAGATCCCAGTAGTACGGGTTTCCATCCGGATTACGGTACTGATTCTCCACCAACAATTCACCGATGATTCCGGTCTCTCGCGCGTATCGGTGCTTTCCGTGTGCGGTCGCGCCGACCACCCAGACACGAACCTCGCTGGACGAATTCCCCCCGAGAACCGGTCGGTTCGTAATCAACACAACAGACCGACCCATCCGAGCGGCGGCAACCGCAGCGCAAACACCAGCAAGACCACCTCCCACGACCACGACATCAGTAGAAATCTCATCAACATGCACGGTGTCCCCCAGCGCCATCATGTCGCCTCCGCACGTAATCGCACGCCATGCGTGCCAGCATCCACAGCCAACGCGGCACCGGTCACGGATGCGGCCGCTGGACTCGCCAGATAGACGATCGCCGAGGCCACCTGCTCCGCGCTCACTGTGACCCCGGGCGATTGACGAGCCTGTAGCGCGGTGCGCTCGATATCACGGTCCCCTGCCCCATCCACCTGCCGGTGCGCCCAAAATGCATCCACTGGGGCCGGGTTTACGCAGTTCACTCGGATCCCTTCACTCAGATAATCGGCGGCCATCGCCTTAGTCAACGCCAGCACCGCACCCATACTCGCGCTGTACAACGCACTCTGTGGCAGCCCGACTGTCGCGGCAATTGAGCAGACATTGACGATCGCCGGCCGACCCGAGCGGCGCAGGTGCGGCAACGCCGCACGGGTCACTCGGGCAATTCCGACGACATTCACGTCCAATACCCGATGCCACTCGGCATCGTTGTTGTCCTCTACCGTGCCTGCTGCACCGACACCAGCGTTGTTCACCAACACGTCCACGCCGTCTAACCGGTCGGCGACGCCGTCAATGGCGCGCCGCACCGACGCGTCGTTACTCACGTCACACCTAACGCCGTACAGACCAGCCGGCAAGACGCCCACGTCGCGGTCGAACACCGCCACCTGCGCTCCTCCGCGCGCCAACAGTTGAGCCGTAGCCAAGCCAATACCCGACGCACCGCCCGTCACAACGACCGAAACTCCAGCGAGGTCATTACCGCTTTCCACCACAGCCCTCCAGGCATAGTTCGAACAACTAGAACAGAATCAAATAGTCGACACTCACGTCAGTGCGCCGATCTCCGCGCGTATGCTGTCGGGGAGTGCGACGACGTTGGTCGCGGGGGCGGTGAACAGGTCGGCGAATGCGGACTGGATCTCGGGTGTCACTCCGATCACCTGCCGGTCGGCGCATCGCTGTTCCTGCCCACCGGTGCAGGCTGGGCAGGTGCTGCAGCCGATGACGGGGTTCACGGTGACGAGCGTGCCGGGGTGCAGCCCGGAAGAGGTGGGCACGCCGGGGCCGAGGGTCTCGATGCGGCCGACGGTTTCGTGGCCCATGATCTGGCCAGGGAAGCGGCGACCGTTCTTGCCGGTGTAGCCGTGGATGTCCGAGCCGCAGATCCCGGTGGCGATCACCCGGATCAGCACCTCGCCCTCGCCCGGGGCGGGTTCGGGGATTTCGGTGACGGCGAGGTCCCATGCCCCGTTGAACACTAGTGCTCGCATGCGTGTCACACCTCGCTGAGGATGTCGGCGGCCATGACGGGGTTGCCGGCGGTGAGCCCGCCGTCGATCATGATGGTGGTGCCGGTGATCCAGGATGCTTGATCGGAGGTGACGAATCCGGCGAGGTGGGCGATGTCGTCGGGCTGTCCGAGGCGCCCGGCGGGGTACCAGCGGGTGAGCCGCTCCAGCACGCCGGGGTCGCGTTCGATGCGGGCGTCCCATGCCCCGGGTGTGACGACGGTGCCGACCCCGAGCCCGACCGCGCGGACACCGTCGGGGCCGTACCGGACGGCGATGCTGCGGGTGAGTGAGTCCAGGCCGGCTTTCGCGGCGCTGTAGGCCTCGTTGCCGACATAGACCTGGGCGTTGACCGAGGAGATGTTGAGGATCACCCCGTTCCCGCGTTCGCGCATGCCGGGCAGCACCGCGCGGGCACACAGGTACGGACCACGCAGGGTGGTGGCGACCTGTTCGTCCCACTGTTGCGGGGTGGTGGCGAGCAGGTCCTCGTCGTAGGCGAACGCCGCATTGTTGACCATCACATCGATGCTCCCCCAAGCCGCATAAACGTCGGTGAAGAGCCGGTCGACGTCGTCGGCGTCGGAGATGTCCGCGGCGTGGTGACTGACCCGTACGTCGCCGTCGCTGTCGATGTCGTCGCGGAGCTCGGCGGCGAGCTTCGCGACAATCGCCTCGGTGCGGCCGACCAGCGCCACCCGGGCACCGGCCGTGGCGTACCAGCGGCTCAACACTGAACCGATCCCTCCGGCGGCGCCGGTGATCACCACAGTCTTCGATGTCCAGTCAGTCATAGCCCTCTCCTCACGGTCCCTTCACTCGTGCGCTAGAAGCAGGTGCGGATCGCTTCGATCACCCGATGCTCGTGGTCGACGACGGGGATCGCGCGCCACTTGTCGAACGTGGTGCACGGGTGCGACACCCCGAGTGCGACCAGGTCACCCACCTGCAGCGTCCCGGGGGTGGTGGTGTGGACGAAGCCGTGCTGGTCGTTGAAGTGATCGACCACGACCACGTCGTCCACCACCGAGCCACGGTTGGTGGCATTGTTGATGTCGGTGACGTGCCCGTCGCGGCGGCGTGCCAGCACCGTGGGCATCCCGGTGTCGCTGGAGATGTCCCGTTTGCCCGCGTCGATGATCACCAGGTGCGGTTGGGGGGTGGAGATCACCCTGGACCACACCCGCATCGCCGGGCGCAGCCCGTCCGGGCCGCCCAGCGGTGTGTTCGCGTGGTAGATGCCGTGATCGTGGGTGAGGTAACAGCCCGAGCGGATCACCACCTCCACCGGCAGGTGATACCCCACGCCGCCACTGGCCGGGGTGAGCTGATCGGCGACCAGGTCGAAGAACATGCTCCCACCGGCCGACAGCAGCACCGGCGCACCGGACCGGAACGCCCGCCGGGTCATCAACTCCTGAGCCGTGGTCCTGATCGTGGCCAGGAACGCCCGGACCTGGGTCAGGGTGGCGGGATCGCGTGCCCCGCCGATCACACCTTCGAACCCGGCCACCCCGGCCAGCTCCAGGCCCGGCGCGCTCGCGATCGCCTCACCGACCGCCACCGCCGACGCGACGTCGCGGGCGCCGGCGCGTCCACCCGGGACGCCGACCTCCACCAGCACCGGCAACGCCCGCCCGCCATCGATCTGGTTCACGATCAGCGTCATCTGGCGCACCGCCGCGGAGGAATCAGCGAACACGAACAACTCCAGACCGGGGTCGTCGCGCATCCGCTCCACAATCCAGCCCAGCCCGGGCGGATCGAGGCATTCGTTCGCGATGATCACCCGCCGCGCCCCCATGGTGACCATGGCGCGCGCCTGCCACGCCGTCGCGGCGGTCATCCCCCACGCCCCGTGAGCGAGTTGGCGGGTGATCAGCTCCGGGGACATCGTCGTCTTGCCGTGCGGGGCGAGGCGCACCCCACGCTCGGCGCAGAAGCGGCGCATCGTGTCCAGGTTGTGCTCCAACGCCGAGGCATCCAGCACCGCGATCGGGGTGCTGAAGTCGTCGAACAGGTCCCACCCGGCGGTGTGGACCTGCGCGGCGTGCACCCCGTCCGCGGAAGGTGGGAAGCTCTTGCACCGCCAGTCGATCACCCACCCATCCGCGCTCGCAGACCGTCGGTTCGCATCTGCTGTCTGGTTGACGGCGACCTGCCCGTTCACGCCGATCGGCTGGGTCACGACGTTTCAGTCGTGTCGGCCACAGCGACGACGTCGATCTCGACCAGGATGTTCAGCAGGTCCGAGCCGACCGTGGTGCGCACCGGGCGAGTGCCGGTGAACCGGCGCGCGTAGACCTCGTTGAACGGGGCGAAGTGCTCATGCAGATGCTGCAAATGCGCGGTCACCTTCACCACGTCGCCGAGCCCAAGCCCGGCCGCCTTCAACGCTCGCTCGACGTTGTCGATGGTGACCTCGGTCTGCGCCTCGATCCCCTCCGGGACCTCCCCCGTGGCCGGGTCGAACGGGCCAAACCCGGCCGTCCACACGGTGCCTCCCGCGCGGGCGACATGACTGTACGGGCCGGCCGGCTCCGGCAAATTCTCGCTGATGATGAACTCAGGCACTACTGATCCCCTTCGTGCGTCGCATGTATCGGACACGCGATTGGCCGATGATTCCTCTTGTTGATGGTTCTTCTCAGTCGCCCCATGACAGGGCCCGTCCCGCCAACTGCGGCGTGAGCTCGCCGGAGTGCAGGACGCGTTGACCGTTGACCCACACCTCGTCGATCCCCACTGCCAGCCGGGCCGGGTCCGGGTAGGTCGCGGTGTCCTGCACCAGGCCCGGGTCCACCAGCACGACGTCCGCCGCCGCGCCCGGGCGCAGCACACCCCGCCTCGCCAGGCCGAACCGGCGCGCCGGATGCCCAGCCAGGTGCAGGCTCGCCTCGCCCCACGTCCAATCGCCCAGGTCTCGGGTGTGCAGCGCGAGGTAGCGGGCGAAGGTGCCCCAGGCCCGCGGGTGCGGGTGACCGCCCAGGAAGATCCCGTCCGAGCCGCCCATGTGTGCCTCGTGCCGCAGCAGGGCCCGCACATCTGCGTCGGTGTTGGTCGGAGGCTGGCAGAACACCGCCGTCGCCGCCGCGCCGGTCGCCCGCAGCAACGCGATGGCGAACTCCCCCGGGCCCATCCCCGCCTTCGCCGCGGCCTCCGTCACCGACAGGCCCTCGACGTCGGTGAACTCCACCGCGGGTGCGCCCGCGATCACGGCACGGTCGAACACGTCCCCAACCTTGGGAAACCAGTCGGTGAGCAGCCGGCTCACCACACCGGCATCGCCGAGCTGGTCCACCAGAACCCTGGGCGGCAGCGCGAGCAGATCCGCGGGCAGCAGCGGCACCGTCAACAGGGTGAATCCCCGCAGGTACGGGTAGGAGTCGAAGGTGAGGTCAACACCGTCCTCGCGGGCCTGGTCGACCAGGTCCACGAGCATGTTCGACGGGCCGTGGAAATGTGACACGTGCACCGCCGCCCCGGACCGGGTCGCGATGGTGTGGACCTCGCCCATCCCGATCCACGCATCGGCCTCATACCCGCGCATATGCGTCACACACGGCCGGCCCGCAGCCGCCAGCGCCCCACCGATGAGGGTGAACTCATCCACATCCCCATACAGGCCAGGCACGTAATGCAACCCGGTCGACAACCCGACCGCGCCCTCGCCCAGACCATCCTCGACCCGGCGCACCAACCCTCGCAGCTGATCACCATCCAGCTCCGGCTGCAGACCGGCGACGTCGTAGCGCAGCGTGCCATGCGGCAGCAGATGCGCCGTATTCACCCGCGCCCGCCCATCCAGCCCGGCCCGATACTCCGCCAGCGACAACCCATCCCGCCACGACACCTCGGCCGGACCGTTGATTCCCGCGAAGTACTCCCCCGCCCACTGCACCGCCGCAGCACCACCGGGCGCGAAGGAAACCCCGTCCTGCCCGGTCACCACCGTCGTGACACCCTGGCGCAACAACGCCAGCTGCACGTCGTCGTCGAGGACCCGCACATCCGCGTGCGAATGCGCGTCGACGAATCCCGGCATCACCAGCCGCCCAGCAGCGTCGACAACCTCCCCCGCCGACACCTCGGCCAGCTGCCCGAACGCCGACACCGCACCACCAGTGATGCCGACATCAGCCCGCCACGGCGGCGCCCCCGTCCCGTCCACCACCAGCCCACCGTGGATCACCACATCGAAGTTCATCCGATCCCCCCGGTGATCGAGCGGATCTCGTCCACCGCGCCCACCAGGGTGCGCAACGGGGTGCGGTAGGCGATGGCGCTGACACTCACCGCGCCGCTGGGCACCGACGGTGAGCCCAGCCACACCGGCACCGCGACACACGCGACGCCGTCCTCGTTCTCCTCGTCATCGACCGCATACCCGCGTTCCCGGATCCGGGTCAGCTCCGCCACGAACGCGTCGGCACGGGTGATCGTGTTCGCGGTGCGCCGCGGCAGGTCCCCGCCCGCATGCACCCAAACCCGCACCGCCTCATCCGACCCCAACGCGTGGGACAGCAGCAGCTTGCCTACCCCGGTGCAATGCGCAGGGTTACGGCCCCCGATCTCTGAGGTCAGCTTCACCGCGCCCGTAGGTGGGTCCACCTTCGCCCGGTACACGATCTCCCGCCTGTCCAGCACCGCGTAATGCGCGGTCTCCCCGAACCTCGACGCCAGCGCCTGCAGCACCGGGCGGATGCGCACATGCTCCGGGCGCTGCTCATGGTGGGCGAAGGCCAACCGCAGGAACTCATCCCCCAGCACGTACCGCCCCCGCTCATCCTGACGGGCGAACCCGACCTTGCGCAGCGCCCCCAAGGCGCGGTGAATAGTCGGCTTCGACCCACCCACCGCCCGAGATACCTCGTCCAACGTCGCGCCGTCCGCATGCCCGGCAAGCTCCCGCAACACCACCAGCACCCGCTCGGCGCCGACCACCCGCTCCGCACCCTCGCCCGGCTCGCCGGGGTGACCGGCAGCCCCACCGTGCCCCGCCGGGCCGCTCATCGCTGACCCACCGGGCGGACCCGCAACCCCTGCATCCCGCCATCCATCGCCAGCGCCGTCCCGGTCACCGAACCCGCCGCTGGGCTTGCCAGATACACGATCGGCTCCGCCACCTCATTCGCGGTGACCAGCCGCCCCAACGGCTGACGCGCGTCCAGAGCGGCCCGCTCGGCCGCCGGATCCTCCGCCGCGTCTAGCAACCGCTGCACCCACGGCGTGTCCGCCGTGCCCGGATTCACACAGTTCACCCGGATCCCCTCGCCCACGTGGTCAGCGGCCATCGCCAACGTCAACGCCGCGACCGCGCCTTTGCTCGCGCTGTACAGGGCCCGGTTCACCAAGTCAGCCACGAAACCCTCTATGCGTGGATCTACTCACCAGTCCAACGTGGGCTGGCCCTGTGGCAATACCTGGCACGTGGACAGCGCAAACGTCGCAAGCGAGGACCCGCCCGCAAGGTCCGCCGAGCACCCCAGATCCGCTATCGGATCCCGATCCACCAGCGCCCCGCGGTGATCGAGGACCGAGCCGAGTTCGGTCATTGGGAGGCCGACAGCGTGCTTGGCGCCAGCGGCACCGG
>NZ_JAAOEN010000025.1:34139-52072 GCF_011320225.1 Phytoactinopolyspora limicola | reverse complement strand
GCTACCAACCCAGCGCCCAACCCCGCTACGACCTACGCGGCCACCGCGAACCCCAACCCACATGACACACTCAAACCGTCAGCGATGTCCCGAGACACACCCGTCAGCGATGTCCCGAGACACCACAGCTACCGCGAACGTTTGTGGTGCATCTGATCGCCGCGCGTCCACATCGTAGGACGCGATCAGATGCACCACACCGCGCCGCACACCGCGGTTGGCACACCTGATCGCCGCCTGGAAAAAGATCAGGTGACAAAACGGAGATCAGGTGCACAACGATGGCGGTGCCGATGGTGCCGCGTACGGTGTGGCGACCGGCATCGGCATGTGTGCCGGCCCGCCGGCCAGACCGCGACGGCATCACATGGTGAGCACTGTCTTGCCGACCACCGTCCGGGCTTCGATGGCGGCGTGCGCCGCGGCGGCCTGTTCGAGCGGGTACGCCGCCCCGACCGTGGTCCGGACGGTGCCGGCGTCGATCTCGGCTAGCCCGCGGAGGATGTAGCGTTCGCGTTCCTCCGGTGTCAGCTGCTCGTCGATGCCGACGACGGTGATGCCGCGACGGTCGGCTTCGTCACCGTCGATCGGGGCGAAGTCACCGCTGGCGGCGCCGTACGCGAAGAAGCGCCCACCTCGGGTGGTGATCTCGAACGCGGAGCCGCCCACGGTGCCGCCCGCGCCGTCGAAGACGACGTCGACTCCGTGTCCGCCGGTGGCTTGGCGCACCTGGTCGGTCCAGCCTTCGGTGGTGTAATCGACTGTGTGTTGAGCTCCGAGTTCGCGCGCCTTCTCCAGTTTCTCGGTTCCGCGCGCGGTGGCGACGACGTGCCCTCCGGCCGCGCGGGCGAGCGGGATCAGCCAGCTGCCGAGACTGCCACCGGCTGCCGTGACGAGTACTCTGTCGCCCGGTTTGATCTCCGCCTTCTCCACCCGGCTTAGTGCGGTCGGCCCGTCGTGTAGTGCGCCGATGGCCGACGTCAGATCTACGTTCGACGGCACCTCCACTACCTTCTCCACCGGCACAACAACCCGCTCGGCGTATCCGCCGGAGAAGCCGAGAGCGGCGATCACCCGTCGCCCGGCCCACGACGGATCCACATCGGCTCCGGCTTCCACGACCGTGCCGGCGATTCCCGCGCCCGGCACGTACGGTGGTTCGATGGGGAAGTAGTCGCTACCCCAGCCGCTGCGCAGCTGCGTGTCGAGGAAGAGGATCTCCGCGACGCGCACCTCGATGACCAGGTGACCCGGCTGCGCCAACGGTGGCGCCGCCTCTCCTGGCTGGAGGACCTCTGGTCCGCCGAAATGTGTTGCCTGCACCACTCGCATCGTGATCACCCTTCGTTGTTTCGAGTCGGCCGTCGACATCACCTCAAGCCTCGACAATGAACCTTGGTTGAGGTCAAGACGCGGACACCAAAGGAACGACGCAGCAAACCATTGACCAAAACTGTCCGCCATCGGTAAATTTCCAACGTGGCAGCTGGTGCCCGGCTGCCACACAGCGAAAGGAGGCGGCGCGGAGGTGCAACCCCAGTCGATCATGGCGGTGGGTGGCCACATCGGGGACATGGACCTGGCGGCGGGGCCGCTGCTGGCTCAGGCGGTGCTCGACGGCGGCCGCGCCACCCTGGTAGCGCTGACTCCCGGTGAACGCGGTCATCCCCGGCTCGGCATCGACGAGTACAAGACGCAGAAGATCGAGGAGGGCCGGGCATTCGCCGCCGCGATCGGGGCTGAGTTCCACGTCTTCGACGACATCTCGGACGGATTCCTGCCGGTCACCGACGACGTCGCGGGTCGGCTGGCCCGTCTCGTACGCACCACCCGGCCCGAGATGGTCGTCGCCCACTGGCGGCACAGCATCCACACCGACCACGAGCACGCGTCTCACCTTGCCGAACGTGCGCGGTTTCTAGCCGGTCTTCCCGGCTGGGACCCCGCGGGCGGGGACAGGCACGGGGTAGCGCAGCTGCTCTACGCGGAGAACTGGGAGGACGAGCGCAAGTTCCGCGCCGATACGTACGTACCAATCTCCGACGAGGCATTCGAGGTCTGGCACGCCGCCATCCAGGGCCAGGCGTTCGCCCGCGGCGAGACGTACGGGTTCCGCTACATCGACTACTACGCCGCGCAGCTCATCATGCGGGGTTGCCTCGCCCGGACTCGCCGCGCCGTCGCCCTGTCAACCGGCGACGGTGCGCGCGTCGCCATCATCGACTGAGACCCGGAGGTCACGATCAACAACATCACCTACCGGTCGTTCCGGCCCGGTGACGCCCAAGCGCTCGTGGCCCTGATCAACAAGGGCATGCCGAAAGATGTGGTCTCCCCCGCGTGGTTCGCGGAGTGGGTACTCTTCGAGTCGAACTTCGACCCGGACGGGCTGATCGTGGCCGAGGACACCACCACCATTCTGGGGTTCGTCTACGCGGTGCGGCATCGAGGGCTCTCCGGCGTTCCGGTCGACCCGGAGGGCGGCTGGATCACCCTCGGTGTGGTCGACCCCGCAGCGCGGCGGCGGGGTATCGGCACCGAACTCGTCGAGCGCGCCAAGGTGTTTCTGCGCGAGCGTGGCTCCCGGTGGGCGGTGTACTCCGGCTACCCGCCCGCCTACTTCCTGCCCGGGCTCGACGCGGATGCCTACCCGGACGGACTCCGCCTGCTGCGACGTGCGGGCTTCGAGACGACGTCGCGGCCGGTGGCGATGAGCCGACCGTTGGACACCTACCGGCTGCCAGAGGTGGTGGCTTCGCGTCGGGCCGCCCGGCACGCCGAGGGCTACGTCGTCCGCCCCGCGACGGACGATGACATCCCCGACGTCATCTCCGTCGCCGCCACCCAGCTGGCGCCCGACTGGGGCGAGATCATCCGGCAGGCCGTCGTCCGGTCTGGCCGAGCCGATCGGGTGGTGCTTGCCCGGTCTCCCGAGGGTGCGGTGGCCGGCTTCGCCATCTACGGCGCGTTCCGTGCCGACGTCAGTCGGTTCGGACCGTTCGGGGTGGTCGGTCGATATCGCGGCCTCGGCCTTGGCACGATCATCTTGCACGTCACTCTGGAACGGATGCGGGAGCACGGCGCCGAACATGCGTGGTTCCTGTGGACCGGCACCCAGACACCGGCCGGCCAGCTCTATCTCACCAGCGGATTCACCATCACCCGAACCTTCCACGTCATGCGGGCGGACCTCACCGACCCGACCCCATGATCATCGGCAGTTAACCCCGCTATTCGGGGGCCAAGTGCCGATGATCATGGGTCAGCGACCGACGGCGTAGCCCTGCATACCGCGGGGATTGGCCGCCGCACGAACGGTGCCATCCGGCGCATGTGCGGCTGCCGACATCCGCCCCAGCGTCCAGTCGCCCTCGACGACGACGTCATGGCCCCGCTCCCGCAGCGCCCGCACGGCGCGCTCCCCCACCCTGGCCTCGACGTGCAGCCGGCCGGGATGTGCGGCCCGCGGGTAGAACGACGACGTGAAGTGGGTGCTGTGCCAGGCCGGTGCGTCGATGGCGGCCTGCATGTCCAGGCCGTGATGAACCCGCCGGAGGAACCACAGCAGCGACCACTGGTCCTGTTGGTCGCCACCCGGGGTGCCGAACGCGATCACCTCGCCGTCGCGGAACGCCATCGACGGCGTCAAGGTGGTGCGCGGCCGTTTGCCCGGCGCCAACGAGTTCGGCAAACCGTCCTCCAGCCAGAACATCTGCGCCCGGGTCCCCAGGCAGAAACCGAGGCCAGGGATCGCCGGCGAGCCGTGCAGCCAGCCTCCGCTCGGTGTTGCCGAGACGACATTGCCGTGCCTGTCGACCACGTCGAGGTGGCAGGTGTCTCCCTTGACCGGGCCGAGGGTCGGTTCACCGAGGCCACGGCCGGACGGTAGCTCCGGGTCGGGCCGCAATGCGGGTAGCCGGGGTTCGTGCCGGCCCGGGCGCCCCGGACGGAGGTCACCGAGGTCCGCCGTGTGCCCGACGAGACCACGGCGGCCGGCGGCGTATTCGGGTGACAGCAGGTGCTCCAGGGGAACGTCGGCGAAATCCGGGTCGCCGTAGAAAGCCTCCCGGTCGGCGAACGCGAGCTTCGCGCACTCGGCCACCGTGTGCACCAGTTCGGGTCCCCAGGGGTGCATCCCGTCCAGGTCGAAGCCGCTCAGCAGACTCAACTGCTGAAGGAACACCGGCCCCTGACTCCACGGGCCAACCTTGGCCACCGTGTGTCCGCGGTAGGTGTAGGTGACCGGCTCCTCGACGCTGGCCCGCCAGCCGGCGAGGTCGGCACCGCTGAGCAGGCCTCGGTGCGCTCTCCCGCTGGCGTCCATGAAGGCCCGGTCCACGTGGGTGAGGATCGCCTCGGCGACGAATCCTTCGTAGAAGGACCGGCGGGCATGGTCGATCTGCTCGTCGCGGTCCGCGGATGCGGCGGACGCGCCGTCGGCGATGCGCCGATAGGTCGCGGCTAGCTCGGGGTTGACGAACCGAGTGCCGGACGCCGGGGGGCCACCACCGGCCAGCCACAGCCGCGCCGAACTGGGCCAGTGCTCATCGAACCACGGGGCGACGTCGCCGATGGTGTTGACCGCGGACACCCCGAGCGGGAAACCACCTCCGGCGTAGTCGACGGCATAGGACAGCACGTCGGCCGGCCCCAGAGTGCCATAACGCTGGAGCAACGTCATCCAGCCGTCGAACGCGCCGGGCACACACGCCGGCAGCAGCCCGTTGCCCGGAATGAGGTCGAGGCCCATGCCCCGCAACGTCGCGACGTCGGCCGCCGCCGGAGCGGTGCCCTGCCCGCAGACGACGAACGGGTGATCCTCACCGGCCCGCCGGCCGATGATCGGTACCTCACCGCCGGGCCCGTTCATCTCGGGCTCCACCACCTGAAGTACGAACCCCACGGCCACCGCCGCGTCGAAGGCGTTCCCGCCACGCTCCAAGACGGCCATGCCGGTCTGCGACGCCAGCCAGTGTGTGGACGCGACCATGCCGAAGGAGCCAACGAGTTCGGGCCGGGTGGTGAATGTTCGAGATCCGGTAGCCACGACGCCACGCTACCGGACACCCTCGGCAACCGTCGCGCCGTTGTTGATCATGGTTGGCCTCCCGGGGCGGGCCCACCCCGGGAGGGACCAACCATGATCAGCTGCGCGTCGGTAGCCGGCCGATCATGGCTGTGCCGCGCTGATGGCCGGACTCAGTCAGCCGGGACGTACAGCCGGATGTCGTCGATGTGCGCGCTGCCCTCGTAGTAGTTCATGTGCGGCTGCCCGACGAGGAAATAGTCCGGGTAGGCGGAGCCGGCCGGCCAGATATCCTCGTCGACGAACGTGCGCTCACCCGCCGTATAGGTCCACGTACCGTTGTGCCGTCCGTCGTACTCGTCGGCGCGCTGGTTGTAGTGCCAAATCGGGTTCTCGCCGTCGTCGAACGGCTGCTCGTACCGGACCGTCCGGTAACCGACGTGCCGGAAGTAGCCGGTGGCCTCCAGCACGTACTTCCCGTCCCGCCGCTCGACGGCGAACCGGTAGCTGTGCCGGGGCATCATCTCAGGCATCAGATCTACCTGGCTGACGATGCCGCCACCAACCTCGGTGCCACATTCGCTGTGCATCAGGTATTCGGTGCCGGGCTGGTTGGCGTAGCGCCGGTCGGGTGTCATGAACAACATGTTGACGCCGTTGCCGCTGCCCCACTCGTACGGCTGCAACTCACCGGTGGCCGGATCGCAATACCGCAGTCCGTTGCCCGTGTAGCGGTAGCGGTTGTATCCGTCCATCACCACCTTGCGATGGGTGTGGATGAACACGTTGTTGTGGGGCGCCGGCCGGTCATAGTCCATGATCGACAGGTAGTAGAAGCCGTTGGAGTCGGTCGTGACATCGTGGAAGTCGCACTCGTCCTGGTCGTAGTTCCATGTCGCACCACCTGCCCAGGGGAAGAACGTCTTACATCCGGTGGGCACGTAGCCGTTGACCATGCCGTCGTAGTCCCACTCGCCATCGCGCTGACCGCCGAAATCGATGGCCCGCAAGGTGACCTCTACCCGGTATTCCTCCGGCAGCGGCTCGGTGGAGCGGACGATGGCACCGCCGTGGTGGGTGGGAACGTCGATCCGCCCGGTCGGGCCGGCACCGCGGAGCACCGACCGAGTGATACTCGGCGCCTCGTTCTCCACACCCTGACCATCGGTGTCGCGGGCGGCCAGTTCGGCGGTCAGCCAGCCGTCCCGGCCGAACGTGAACGACCGACGGTAGAGATCGATACCGGCCAGGTGCTGGTCGAACGTCTCACCGCCGAACGTGCGGAAGTACTCGCCGTCGTTGTCGTAGTGGTCGACGTGGTACGGGCTATCCGGGCCGTCCTTGTCGGCGAACCAGCCGGTGTCGTCACCAGGGATCAGCCGGCCGAAGTTCTCCGAGTGCAGCAGTTGCCAGTCCGCCGACGATTCCGCCGCGGACTCCGCCAACGACGAACCGGCCGCTGCCGACCCCGCCGGCGGCTCCTCCGCTCCGGCACCACCGGCCAGCATCGGGACCAACAACGCCGCTACTGCCAGCCCTCCCGGCGCCCAGACTCTCGCACGTACCACGTAGGTCTCCCTTCTAAAGATCGGCTACGACGGTCTCGAGGGCGCGGATCGCCCGCGCCCGGTCCGGCGCATCGCGCAACGTATCGGCGAGGCCGGCGAGCAAATGTTCGGCCAGCTTCTGCAGCAGACCGATGTGGCTGGAGTCGTCCGGGGACCCGAAGGCGATCAGCAGGTCCACCGGGTCGTTGTCGGGGTGGCCGAACATAACCGGCTCGGTCAGCGTGGTGGCCGCCAGGCACAGCCGCCGCACACCATCGGTTGGCCGGGCATGAGCCAAGGCAAGGCCGGGTGTTAGAACCATGTAGGGGCCGTGCTCCTCCACCATGTCCACGCAGCGGTCGGTGTACCGGGGCTCCACTGCCCCGGCATCGACCAACGGCTGGCAGGCCGCCCGCACGGCCGCCCGCCAATCCGCGGCGTTAACTCCGGTCGCTGCCGCGACCACCGGAGCGTCGTCGTCGGGCTCACTCATCACCGAGCCACCCCTGCGCCCGCAGCGCCTCGTCCAACTGGCGCCGCAGGCCGTCGACGTCCATGAAGTTGGAGATGGACAGCACTACCGGCGCCACACCCGCGAGGTCGTCGGCGTGCATCCCCTGGGCGATGACGACGTCGGCCCGCATACTCCGCGCTGACGACATATCGGTGTGCTCCACCTTGGCGCTCACGCCGAGGGTGCTCAACGCCTTCTCCGCGTTCATGCGCAGGATCAGGCTGCTGCCCATACCCACACCACACACGGTCAGGACCTGTAGCTGGCGGTTCGAGTCGTTCTGGTTCATGTCGCTCTCACTGTTCTCCGGACGGCTGCCCGGACGGCTGATCGGTCAGTTCCGATTCTTCCTCCAACCCGGTGACCGGTTCGCCGGCGCGCCGTTGGATCCGCTTGATCACCCACAGCCAGGCACCGAAAACGGCCAGGAGGACGGCTCCCACTAGAAGTACGGCGTTCTCCCCGAGCCCGGAGAAGAGTTCACCCAGCCCGAGCACGACGAGGATCATCAGATACCAGTCCGGGTCGGCCAGCGTGGCCAGCTCCGGTGCGGTGTCGGACAGCAGGTGCCACCCAACCCACTGGCCGAACGCGAGGGTGATACCGCTGATCACGCCGGCGACGGCGGCACCGCGCCAGCCGCCGAACGCATTGCCGTAGACCGCCGCACCCGCGCCGACGAAGAACAACATGATCATCGGTGGGACGAGGACGAACCATCCGGCAGCGGCGAAGACGCCCATCAGGATGAGGAAGGTCCCGGTGGTGGCGAGAAATCCCACCATCACCGCACTGGGAGCCACCGGGAAGATGGTGGGTACATCCAGGCCGGGCCGGGAACCAGGGATCGCCTTCTGGCTGATACCGGTGAACGCGGGCACGATCTCACCCAGGAACATCCGCACGCCGTACAGCAGGATCGCGATGCCGGCGGCGAACCGGAACGCGGCGATCACCGCCCACACCCATGAGTTGATCTCGGGGTCGTAGGCCGCAGCCTGCTCGGCCGCGACGTCACTGTCGGCGAACACCATACCGATCAGCATGATCAGACCGACGACCACGGCGGTCGAGACGGTGATGTCTTTGAAGAACGAGACCTTCTTCGGTACTCGGATCTTCTCGACGTCGTCTCGCTGCGGGTCGCCAACCAACGGCGCAACCTTGCCGCCCAGCCAGGCCACCGACGAGCTGGTGTGGGCGAAGCCCCAGTCGTCGGACTTGATCACCTTGCGCATCATCGGGGCGATGAACAGCGGCTGGATGGTCCAGTAGCACCCGACGATGACGGCTCCGACGAGTACCAGACGCCACTCGTCGAGGTCACCGAACGCCTGCACGAGACACGCGGTGACCACGAGCGACATCCAGAACAGCAGATGTCCGGTCAGGTAGACGTACCGCGTCTTGAGCACCCGCACCAGCACCAGGTGCAGGATGAAGCCGAAGGTAATGACGAGAGCCACGCTGCTGCCGTGGGTGCCTAAGAACTCGTTGAGCGTATTGGTGGCCTCGGGCGGGTCGAGCCCCACCGCGCTGGCGACGATGGCCTGGAACGAGGCCAATCCGCCGACGAACACGTCGACGCCGATGAACAGGATGATGATGCCGATGGTGGCCCGCACTGCTCCGCCGACGACGTCGTCGACCGGTTTGCGCTGCAAGAGCAGCCCGATCAACGTGATCAGGCCGATCAGGATGGCCACTTCGTTGAAGATGTTGGTGGCGATGAACTCGAGAACGTCCACGTCGGTGTTCCCTCCCTGGCGTCGCCGTGTGGATCGGCCGGTTGACATTCGGTAGCAGGCATCCCAACGATTGGGACAGTAGGACTGTACTGGCCTAGACCGGCCTGGACAATACCTTTAGACTGCACAATCGAGACTCCTCGAGAGTTGGGAGGACACTCGTGGCCGCAGATGGGCTCCCGTCCCACGGTCCGGGCAGCGTGGACCCGCACAGCCCGGTACCCAAACACGCGCAGGTGCGTGCGCGCATCCTCGACGCCATCGACGATCTGGAGCCACACAGTTCGGTCCCGTCCGAACGAGTGCTCAGCACCCAGTACGGCGTTGCCCGGATGACCGTACGCCAGGCCCTCGAACTGTTGGTCGCCGAGGGCCGGTTGTACCGCGTCCCCGGCCGTGGCACGTTCGTCTCCCCCGGCAAGGTCCGGTTGCCGGTCAGGCTGACGTCGTTCACCAGCGACATGACCGCGCGAGGTGTACACGCCGGAGCCAGGGTCCTGGAGCAGCGCACCGCACCCGCGGGTCGTCTCATCAGCAAGCTGCTGGAGATCCCCGCCGACGCCAACATCCACATCATCGAGCGGCTTCGCCTGGCCGACGAGGTCCCCATGGCGATCGAACGCACACACGTCCCGGCCGCCCTGGCTCCCCACCTGCTCAGCTGCGACCTCCAGGACAGCTCCCTCTACGAGACACTCGAGCGTGAGTTCGGCCTGGTCCTCGACGCGGGCGAGGAGTCGATCGAAGCGGTGCCCAGTGGCACCCCCGAGGCCGAACTCCTCGGCGTACCCCGAGGCAGCCCCCTCCTGCTCCTGGAGCGGGTGACCACGTCGGCCGGACGCCCGGTCGAGTACGTCGTCTCGCGGTACCGCGGCGACCGTTACCAGCTGCGAGCCTCACTGGACGTCCCCACCGACGGAGGAGCATTCACCCGCCGCCGCCTGGTGTGAGGCGGCCATCGCCCTGTACCCAACCCCGAAGGAGCTCACCTGTGGCCACCAGCCCACCATCCGCCCCCGCCGGCCCGGCGCCCGCACCGGCCGCGCGCCGCTATCTCGACGCGGCAGTCGGCATCCTCCAGCGCATCGCCGACGAGGAAGCCGACCACATCGCCGAGGTGGGCAACAACATCGCGGCCACGATCGCCGACGGCGGCCGGCTGTTCGCCTTCGGCTGCGGCCATTCCGCGCTCGCGGTGCAGGAGATCGTGTATCGGGCCGGCGGTCTCATGCTCGTCAACCCGCTACTCGCGCCCGGGGTCGACGGTATGACCATCCGTCCGACGACCCTCACCTCCCGGCTGGAGCGGCTACCCGGGTACGGTCCGGCACTGATCGAGACCAGCCCGCTTCGAGCCGGCGATGTGCTGATCGTCGTCTCCTTGTCCGGCCGCAACGCCATGCCGGTCGAGGTGGCCCGCAGCGCCCGGGACCGCGGCGTGACGGTGCTCGCCGTGACCTCGTCCGCCTACGACGAGGTTCCTGCCCGCAACGCCTCCGGCGAGCGGCTGACCGACGTCAGCGACGTGGTGCTGGACACCAAGGTGCCCCTGGGTGATGCCGTGCTGACCGACGACGGTGTACCCCAGCCGTTCGGACCGGCGTCCGGGGTGGCCGCCGCGGCGATGTTGCACGCTCTGATGGCGGCCGTCATCGACGGGATGCTACAGCGTGGAATCACCCCGCCGGTCTTCCTGTCGGCCAACCTGGCCGACGGCGCCGAGCGCAACGAGCGGCTCCTCGACGAGTACCGCGACCGGATCTACTACCTCGACTAACCCCGCTCCACCCGCCCCTCCCCTCCCCATGATCATTGGCTTTTGACTACCGAATTCGGTAGTCAAAAGCCAATGATCATGGGGAGGTTGTGGGGAGTAGGACCAGCTTGCCGGTCGTCCGGCGAGCTTGGAGGTCTTCGTGGGCGCGCCGCGCCTCGGTCAACGGGTACTGGCCGCCCACCCGGACGTCGAGCCGGCCATCGACCACCCAGCCGAGCAGGTCGCGGGCCCGCTCCAGCAGCTCGGTGTGGTCCCTCGCGTAATGCGCCAGCGTGGGCCGGGTCAGGAACAGCGACCCGTTGGCGTTGAGACGCTGCGGGTCGACCGGCGGTACCGGCCCGCTGGCCGCTCCGAACAGCGCCATCGTCCCGCGAATCCGCAGGGCCTGAAGCCCTTGCTCGAACGTTGCCTGCCCGACACCGTCGTAGACACAGGCCACCCCGGCGCCGCCGGTCAACTCGCGGGCACGGTCGACGAACGTCTCATACGACGTGATCTCGTCGGCGCCCGCACCGCGGGCCAGCTCAGCCTTCTCCGGCGTGGACACCGTGGCCAACACCCGGCCACCACGCATCTTGACCATCTGGGTGAGCAGCAGGCCGACACCACCGGCCCCGGCGTGAACCACCACCCAGTCGCCCTCACGGACGGGGTACAACGACGTGCACAGGTAATGCGCCGTCATACCCTGCAACAGCAGCGCGGCGGCCAGTTCGTCCGGTACGTCGTCGGGAACCGGCACCAACTGGCCGACCGGCACGACCGCTTGCTCGGCATACGAACCAATGGCGTCCTTCCAGGCGACGCGGTCGCCGACCGCGACGTCACGCACCTCGGCGCCGAGCGCCCGCACCGTACCCGCACCCTCGATGCCCAGCACGAAAGGTGTGGACATCGGGTAGATGCCGCTGCGCTGATATGTGTCTATGTAGTTGACACCGGCGGTGCCGACGTCGACCAGCACCTCACCCGGTCCGGGCTCCGGTGGTTCGACGTCGACGACTTCGAGGACCTCGGGCCCACCCGCCTGCTGTACCTGAACCGCGCGCATTCCATCACCTCGACGCACATGCTACGCCGCGCGTCTTTCACCGGTAGTGATCACCCTTCCGCCTTCGGCGCCGATCCGGCAACGTGGCGTCATGCGAGAGTTCAGATTCGGGTTCAACGTCTCCGGGCTGCGAACCAGCAAAGACCTGGCCGAGATGTGTCGCTCGGCCGACACGCTCGGCTATCACGTCGTCCTGAGCATCGACCACCTCACCAGTGGCTCACCGTTCACGCCGTTGGCCATCGCCGCCGAGGCATCCGAACGGCTCCGGATCGGCACGCTGACGATCAACAACGAGTTCTGGAACCCCGCCATGCTGGCCCGCGAGGCGGTGACCTTGGACCATCTCAGTGGCGGCCGGTTCGAGCTGGGCCTTGGCGCCGGCCACATGAAATGGGAGTTCGACGCTGCCGACGTGCCCTGGCGACCATTCGCCGAACGGGTCGACCGGCTCGGCGAGACCATCCACGAGCTGTACCGGTTGTTCTCCGACGGCGTGCCGACACCCGAGTCCGCCGAGCGGGTGCGGCGGATCTTCGACCGGCCCAAACTGGAACCTATCCAGCGGCACGGATCTGGCGGGTCGGGGCCGCCCCTCCTGATCGGCGGAACCGGAGATCGGGTCCTCACTCTCGCCGCCGAGCACGCGGACATCGCCGGCATCGGAGGGATGTATCAGGTCAAAGGTGAACCACCCGGTACCTTCCAGCTGACCACCGCGGCCAAAGCGGAGGAGCGGGTGGCGTTCGTCCGCGACCTCGCCGGACCACGCGCCGAGTCGATCGAGTTCAACGTCCTGGTGCAGGCGGTTGTTGTCACCACCGACCGCCGGAGGGACGCCGAGACGCTGGTGGCCGAACGTGCGCCGTACCTCAGCGTGGACGAGGTGCTGGAAACGCCCTTCGTGCTGATCGGCACCCCGAAACAGATGGCTGATCAGCTACGCGAGAACCGGGAACGGTTCGGTTTCTCTTACATCACCGTCCACGAGCCCTACATGAAGGATTTCGGCCAGGTGATCCAGGAACTTGCCTGACCTACCCGACACGGGTCAGGCCATGACGCGGCGCATGCCGTCGAGCCACTGCCAGGCGCCGTCCCAGGACGCGTCGACGTGGTCGGTCCGGACGTGGCCGTGGATGGGATCGTAGTCGTCGACGTGAGCCAGCCAGCCGCCGTCGACTCGACGGATGGTGCCGCGCGGCCAGATGGGAGTGGAAGGTCCTGCCGGGGAGTTCGCCGACGACAATTCCGTGTACATGAATGCCCCTACGTGCCACTGGTTGGTCCGATGTCTGACTGGATAGACCACGATGTGGCACGAATCTCATCGCCGCCTCCCGTAGCTTGTCTGGTCAACCAGTGGATGTCAATCGAATATGACGTGTTCGCGCAGGTCAATCTGATAATAGGGGCACCGGATGGCCCACCTGGCGGCCAAGCGTCGACGCCCGGCCGAGGGACGCGGCACCGTAGCGGTCGCGGACGTGGTCCACGGCGGCGTCGAGCCCATCGGTGTCACGCTGGCACAAAGGGAGCGCGAGCTGGACCGCGCGGGTGTCGTCGAGATTGCTCAGCGAGATGCCGATCAAGGTCAATCCGCGCTGTTCGATCAGTGGGGTGACCTGGCGCAGAAGCCCACGAGCGGCGGCGAGGATCACCTGGGTGTCGGCGGTGGCCTCGGCGAGGGTGTGTGATCGGGTGGCGCGGGTGAAGTCACCGAAGCGCAGCCGCAGGACGACGGTGTGCCCGACCCGCTGGCCGGCCCGCAACCGGCGGGCAACCCGGTCGACCAACGCAGCCAGGATCCCGCCGAGCTCATCGAGCGAGCGCTGCCGCCGCCCCAGCGCCGACTGCGACCCGATGGAGCGCCGGCGCCGCCCCACCTCGACCGGCCGTGGATCAAGCCCGTGTGCCAAGGCGTGCAGGTGGCGACCGGCCGCCGGGCCAAGCATGGCGACGAGTGTGCCGCGACGCAGCACGGCGATATCGCCGACGGTGACAATACCCTTGGCTCGCAGCGTGCCCGAGGTGACCGGCCCTACGCCCCACAAACGCTCCACCGGCAGCGGGTGCAGGAACTCGGCCTCACCGTCGGGAGGGACCACCAGCAGGCCATCCGGCTTCGCGACCGCGCTGGCGACCTTGGCGAGGAACTTGGTGCGGGCCAGACCCACCGTGATCGGCAGGCCGACTCGCTCCCACACCTGGTGGCGCAACCGCCGGGCGATCTCCACGGGTGGCCCATCGATGCGCCACAACCCGCCGACGTCGAGGAATGCCTCATCGATTGACAGACCTTCGACGACGGGAGTGGTGTCGTGGAACACCTCGAACACGGCCCGGCTCGCTTCGGAGTAGGCCGACATCCGCGGCTGGACGACCACCGCCTGCGGACACAGCCGCCGGGCCTGACGTCCGTTCATTGCCGTCCGCACGCCGTAGGCCTTGGCTTCGTAGCTAGCAGCCAGCACCACACCGCCGCCAACGATGACCGGCCGGCCCCTCAGGCCTGGCTGATCCCGCTGCTCGACCGACGCGTAGAAGGCGTCGAGGTCAGCGTGCAGAATACTGACGGGCGTCACGTACACATGTTCTCATTCACGGCACTGTGCTGGCAATTCTTGAGGCGCCAGCCTGCTGGCTCAGAATTGCGGATACACCGCGTTCCAGGCGCCCTATCCGCAATTCTGAGCCAGCACGTTCATGCCCGCGACCCCACCCGCCGCGGCCGAACACCGAAAGCCATATGAACGACGACGACGTCGCTGATCAACGACGTCGTCCCACCGGATGATCAGATGCACGACGCACTCCTGAAAGCGGTTGTCGTGCACCTGATCGCCAACCGTCCACACCGTGAGATGCGATCAGATGCATACCACCACACCCCGACATTGGCGGTCGTCACAACAATGCATCTGATCGTCGCCACAAAGGTGATCAGGTGACAAAGCGGAGATCAGGTGCACACACTGGGTGGGGCGCTTGTTGGTGCGGGCGCAGGCTCTAACTCGGCAGCGGACCGGAGTCCCGCCCGAGAAACGCCAGCAGACGAGACGTCGGGTCGGCCGAGGCCGACACCACCACGGGAGCCGCGAACCGTCCCAGCCGATCCTCGTCGGACACCAGCAGTGGACACATGTCCAGCAAGGCCTCAGCCAACGACACCGGCAAGACCCGCTGCCGCCCACACGCGCGTCCCACATCCCACCCGTGGACCGCCACCTCCAGCGCGCCGACACCCGCCACCATCAGGCTGGACACTTGGTGCTGTCCGACGGACACCGTCGCCGGTCGCCCCATGCTCGCCCACGCACCGAACAGCTCACAGGCGTTGCGCTTCACCCCAGCCACCAAGACCGCCGCGCTCTGGCCAGCCGGTTCGGCCAGCCGGGGACCGATCCAACCTAATCCCGCGGCCTCGCCGAGGGTGACCAGGGAGTCGTGCATGTGCGACAACAACGCCCGCAGATCCCATTCGACGCAGGGCGACGGCCAAGCCAGAGACTCGTCGGTGACCAGCTCCAGACTGCCGAGGGTATAACTCATAGTGCGATCGAGCAGGCTGAGGCTGTCCGCGAACACGTCTACGGCATCGTGATCAAACACGCTGATCTCGCCGTCAGCGAGTTGGCTTGGCCGGCCCCGAGTACACCATGGGTAGCCCGAAGAGCGGGAACAGCCGAGTATCGAAGAACGCCCCGACGTGGCGTAGCCGTAGCCCCTCGAACGTCAGCACCTGCACGTGGAAGGCGCGGTGCACGCCGTCGCTGCCGCGCATGTAGAGCCCGTACGCGGGCTGCCCGTTGGCGGCCGCCGGAACCATGAGTTGATCGCCGGGGCCACTGGCCGGACACTTGTCCGCGATGCCACGGGCGATGTTCTCCGCGCCGTGGAACCAGGTCAGGAACGGTGGCATCTCCCAGACCGCCTCCGCGGTGAAGAGGTCCACCAGCGCCTTGATGTCGTAGGTCTCGAAGGCGGCCACGTAGCGGTCGAGTTGGTCGTGTTGTTCGGCGGTGAGGGCCGGCGTGGACGGTGCCCCGTCGGCGTCGGGGGCCACCTGACTGAGTTGAGTGCGAGCCCGCTGGAGCAGGCTGTTGACCGCGGCCGTCGACAGGTCGAGTGTCTCGGCGACTTCGGCCGCACGGAATCGGAGCACGTCGCGCAGGATCAGTACGGCTCGCTGCCGGGGCGGGAGGTGCTGCAACGCCGCGATGAACGCCAGCTTGATGCTCTCCCGCGAGGTGACCACCGCGGCCGGGTCGGCGTCGTCGGCACCAACAAGCGCGTCGGGCACCGGCTCCAGCCACGGCACCTCGGCCCGTTCGACGAGAGCCCCGTCCGGCTCGCTTGGTCCGCCCAGGCCGGTGGGCATCGGCCGGCGACCGCGGCCTTCGAGGGCGGTCAGGCAGGCGGTGGTGGCGATGCGGTACAGCCAGGTCCGCAACGACGAGCGGCCCTCGAAGCGGTCGTAAGCACGCCACGCCCGCAAGTACGTCTCTTGGACGAGATCTTCGGCATCGTGGACCGATCCCAGCATCCGGTAGCAGTGCGCGAGCAACTCACGCCGGTACGGGTCGGCCAGGCTGGTGAAGTCCTCACCGACAGGTTTCTCGACGACCACGGTCATGACCATACTGCTCCCATCACCTATTAGCACAGACCTCACCGCCGCGGATGAGGACCGTCCACTCTTACTCGTATAGACCGCGGCCGGCGCTGAAACTCATCGGTTCGGGGCAGCGGCGCCTGCGTCGGCGGCCCGGCCGCGCCACGACACCTGGGAGAATGCCTCGCGTGGCCCGCGACCGAGGAGGAGTTCCGAACCGGTTGCTCTTCACTTTGACGCTGGGTACGGTCCTCAACCCGCTCAACTCGTCCATGATCGCGATCGCGCTGGTCAGCGTGCAGCGCGAGTTCGAGGTCAGCATCGCCACCTCCACCTGGGCCGCGTCGGGCTTCTACCTCGCGGCCGCCGTCGGTCAACCACTCATGGGCCGGTTGGCCGACCGGCTGGGCGCCCGACGGCTGTTCATCGCCGGGCTGGTGCTCATGGGCGTAACCTCCGCGCTGGCCCCCTTGGCGCCGACCTTCGGCTGGCTGCTGGCCGCGCGGGTGGCCCAGGCGGTGGCGACGTCGGCGGCATTCCCGTGTGCCCACATCCTGATCCGGGCGGCGGCTACCGGCCCGGCCCGCACTCCGCCGGCGAGTGCGCTGGCCACGCTCAGTGTGGCCAGCTCGGCCAGCGCCGCGCTCGGCCCGGTGCTCGGCGGCCTCCTGGTAGCGGTGGCGGGTTGGGAAGCGGTGTTCTTGGTCAACGTGCCGATCACCCTGGTCGGCATCGTTCTGGCGGCCCGAATCCTGCCGCGGGTCGCCACCAACGCCGGGCCCCGGCTCGGCGTACGCGAACTCGACCTGCCGGGCATCGCCTTGACGACGATCGCGCTCAGCACGCTCATCGTTCTGGTGTTGTCGCTGGCCGAGGAGCCGCACTGGTGGTTGCTGCCAGTGGTCGCGGCGGCGTTCGCCCTTCTGATCTGGCGGGAGTTCGCGGTCGACGAACCGTTTATGGACATCCGCGGCCTGGTGACCAACCGGGCGTTGGGGGTGGTGCTCGTCCAGCAGGGCGGGATCAACCTGGTGTTCTACTGTGTCTTCTTCGGGTTGCCGATGTGGCTGGAACACGTGCGGGGTTTCGGTCCGGAGGCCGTCGGCCTACTCGTGCTGCCGATGACGGTGCTGAGCATTGTTGTGATCCCGTTGACCGTCCGGGCCATCCGCCGGCACGGGCCGGCCCGCACCTTGGTGCTCGGGGTCGGCCTGCTGTTCCTGGCCACGCTGGCCGTACAAGTGTTGGGTGACACCACGCCGGTACTCGTGTTGCTCGGGATCGCTGTCCTCTTGGGTATCCCCAACGGGGTGAACCACCTCGGCCTGCAGACGATGCTCTATGCGGCGGCTCCCCCGGACCGGGCCGGGGCGGTGGCCGGGCTGTTCCAGACGTTCCGTTACCTCGGTGCTATCTCGGCCACCAGCGTCTTGGGGGTGATTCTGGAGCGGGATCTGTCCAGCCGGGGAATGCACCACGTCGGATTCGTGATGACGGGTGTCGCGGCCGTTCTACTCGTCCTCACGGTCGCGATCACCTTCCGCCCCCGCCCCCTCCGATGATCATTGGCTTTTGACTACCGGAGCCGGTAGTCAAAAGCCCAAGATAAGGGGAGGGGGGCGGGGGGGGGGGGGGGGGGGGGGTGGGGATGACCA
>NZ_JAAOEN010000025.1:0-34129 GCF_011320225.1 Phytoactinopolyspora limicola | reverse complement strand
CCCCCCGCCCTCTCTGGTGGTTTTCCCCGCCCGCCCGCCGCCCCCAAAAAGCCAATGATCATCGGAGGGGGACGGGGGGAGGGGTGGGTGGGGTTAGTCGATCACGATCCTGGCTTGCCGGTAGTTCCGGCCAGGACCGTCCGGACGGTAGTAGTTCTGCGTGTTGCCGGCCACGTCGACGGCGAACCACTTGATGGTCGTCGTCTCGGTGATGGTGATCGGCTCCTGCTCCTGGCGAGGCCCGGAGAACTCGATCCGCGGGGAGTCGAACGTCGGACGGCTGCCGTCGAGTGTGTAGTACACATCCGCCGGCTCACTCAGATCGAACGTGAGGTCGACCGACCCGCTGTACCGGCCGGCACCAGGCTCCAACGTCGACCGCGGTGGGATGCGATCTCGGCTGTACATGTCGGCCACCTCGAGAATGCCGAGCCAGCCGTGCGAGAACTCCATCGCTTGCTCATGGCCTTCCTCGTACGGCGGAGTGAAGCCGACGCTGACCCATTGGCTACCGTTCCACAGCGGCGAACCGGCCTCGAAGCTCCACGCGAAGATGTCGCTCTCGTAGAAGTGGTCGTCACCGGAGTTTCCGGCCGCCGAGTACAACACGTCGCTGATCGGTCCAACCCGGCTGGACCACACGGACGTGCCGCGATGTTCCTTGACCCGGTTGAGGATCACGTCGGATGCCTCGTAGAAGTAGGACTCGATGCCATAGCTGGGCCGCTCCAACCCGTCCCGGCTGGGCAGCTGGTACGCGCCCGGCGACCACATGAAGTAACCGCCGTGGGTGTGGGTGTTCATCGCGAACCGGATATTCGGGTTCTCTTCCACCAGCCAGATCTCGTTCTTCGCCTCTGGCTCGGACAATGGTTCCGGACCGGCGAAGACATCGCTCGTGCACACCGACGACGCCCCGCTGAATCCTTGGTCGATGGTCCCGACCCGGAAGTTGCGGTTGAGATCGACGCCCCACGAGTTGCGGGCCAGCGGATCGACCGGACCGCCTGCTGGGCAGTGGTTGGTCATGCTGCGCCGCTGGAGCGCGAAATCGTGGATGGAGTAATGCGCACCGTCTGGGTTCACCGACGGGATGATGAAGATGTCGAGGTTGTCGACCAGTCTCCGAATGGTCGGATTGGACTGGTAGTTCCGCAGCAGCCGCTCGGTGGTCTCCAAGGCGACCAGCGGCGTCACCCATTCCCTGGCGTGTTCTTGCGAGTAGAGGAACACACCCACCTTCGAGCCGTCGCGATGTTTGCCGATCCGGATCGCCTTCGGGGTGAACGGGTCCCGGGAGACGTAGTCCGGAGCGGAGAGGAAATCGCTGAGCTCGGTGGTGCCGGGGTCGCCGTAGCATCGATCGGGCACACAGGGGTGCACGACGCCGTCGCCGGCGTTGCCACGGAAGGTGTACGCCTCGACCAGGTGACCAGCAGCGGCGTTCAGTTCGGCCACGACGTCGGCCGCCGTGCTGGTGAGCTTCCCGGCGGAGTTGGTGGCCAGACTGACTCGGATGTCATTCCCGGCGACCGTAACGGTGAGTGGCTGATCGGCGGCGCCCGGGTCGGCCATTTCGACCGTGATGTCGTTGCCGCCCTCGTGCCCCCAAGCCAGGGAGTCGACGACGACGCGATGCGGGTTGATGTTCGGACGGAACAGTGTGCCGCTGGCCGGCAGACCGTCCTTGATCGTGGCGCCGTCGTCCATGGAGATCATCGCCGACGGGATGGTGATGTCGGGAGCGTTACCCGTCATCGCGAACGGGGCGCCGGGCACATTGTTGGCGACGACGGCCGCGGCCGCACCCGCCGCTTGAGCGTTGCGGACCTTATCGACGAACGGGCATGTGCCGCGGTCGATCAGGGCGATGTCTCCGGGCTCGAAGTCCTGCAACGGCCCGCACCCTTCGGTTGGGTTGCCGCTGCCATCGCTGACCAGCACCACGTCGCCACCAACCCCGTCCAGCGAGGTGACGCCACCGAAATCGGAGGCGGCAGCCGCGTATTCACCCGCGGCGGCCGACGGCGCGTCGATGACGAACGAGGGGGGTGGTGGCTGGAACACGGCCTGGGCTTTGCGCCGATAGCCGTTGGTCTCATGGGGTAGTTCGATGATCTCGGCCAGATCGGGGAACTCGGCCGCCAACGACTCGATCTTCTCGGTCGCTTCGGTGGCGTCCACGTAGTGATCGATGAACCCGGTGGCGAGGTTGCCCCAGTCCTTGGGCGCGCCCGGACCACCCGGATATTCACCGTCGAGGAACTCGGTGAAGTCGGCCTCGACCTCACCGATCACCTCACCGGCGAGGGTGCTGGTCACCCGCATCCGTGATGGCACGGTGCTTTCGGGCCGCGGCACGTTGATGCGGTGGAACATGTAATGCCCGGCGTCGACGTTGCGCGACAGGTTGAACGTGGCGCCGTCACCGATGTCGGTTCCGGGTCCAGCGTCGAGGCTGACGGTCAGGATGACGCTGGCCGAACCGGAACCGGCGGCCGACCACACCTCTACCTCGATGAACGTCTCACCGTGGTTCTCGAACCACACGGCGCGCTGGACTCGGAGGTCGTCGCCTTGCTGCAGGGCTTGCGCCTCTGCTGCCTCGATGTCCTCGATCGCGGCGTCGCGTTGTTCCTGAAGGGCGACGAAGTCGTCCTCGGTGAGCAGCGGTTCTCCGACATCGAAGCCGAGCGTGGTGAGCCAGCGCTGCTCCGATGGGGTGATGATGGCCTCGACCCGTAGGCCGCCGCCGAGGTGATCAACGGTTTCGCCGAGGTCGACGCCGGTCTCGACCAGCTCGTCGAGTTCGGCTCGGTCGCCGACCATGATGGACACGATCTCGGGGTGTTCTAACTCGTCGGGTGGGGTGAATTCGGGCGCCGGTTCCGTGCTCGGCTCGGTGGCCGATCCTGGAACGGCGAGGGTGGCCATGAGCAACGTAGCGGGTAGGAGTACTGCTGTGAGGACGCCGGCGGTCCGGCGAGACAGGGACAGGCGAGCCATGCTCCCCTCCTGATGACATGGGCCTGGCCCCGAGGATCGCCCGCGGCTGGACCCGGTCGACATAACATGTCAGGCCTCCCCCGCGGGGCCTCCCACACTGTACTGGCCAGCACAAATACTGACAAGCCTCCCAAACTCCCCCATAGGTCGCAGTGGAACCGGTGATGCCCGGCGGCGCCGCGGCCCTAGCCAACCCCGCCGGGTTCCGGAACCAGCGCCCCGTTCTGGGGCCATAACACCGACCCGACCTGGGGACGCCGGCCCCGAACATAGGGTGACTAGCACTCCGAAATGGGGAGTTCATCCCGACGATGTCCCTGGTCCCGGGCCCGTAGCGTTCGATCGGTCCGAACACGCCGGCGGCGGTCAACGTCGCCCGCCGGCAGGCGACGAGGAGGACCAGATGCAAGCCCGAACGAAGCTGGCGCGGACCGCCGCCATGGTCCTGGTGCCCGTCATGGCTCTGGCCGCGTGTGCCGGATCCGATGACGACACCGAGGGCGCCGACGGCCCCGGCACCACCGACCCGGCCGACCCACCTGGCAACGGCGTCGAAGCCCAGCCCGGTTTCGAGACCTGCCCCGAAGACCCCTACAACTGCAACAGCGGGGAACGTGCCGACGGCGGATCGATCACCTGGCTGGTGGTCTCCGGCGTGCGCACCTGGAACACCTACTCGCCCGAAGGTGGGACCGTGTATGGCCTCCAGGTGCTCCACGGCATCTACCCGCACATCGGCATGTTCGGACCGGATCGCGAGACGTTCGAGTTCAATATGGACCTGTTGGCCGAGGAGCCACAACTCCTGTCCGAGGACCCGTATAGCTGGCAATACGTCATCCGCGACGAAGCCGTCTGGGACGACGGCACCCCGATCACGGCCGACGACTTCAGCGTCAGCTGGAAACTCGGCACCAGCGCCGAGGCAGGGCACTGCGAGGGCTGCCGTTCGCGGGCCACCACCAACTTCGACCAGATCGAGAGCGTCGAAGGCTCCGATGACGGCAAAACGGTCACCCTGACCCTCAAACCGGGTGAGGTCAATCTCGAATGGTTCACCATGTTCGGCGTCGACGACGTCGGCGGTGGTGTTATGCCGGCCCACGTCGCGGCCGAGAACGGCTTCGACGTCGACGATCCGGCGCAGCTCGGTGACTACTTCGAGTGGCTGCAAGAGACCATGCCCACGTTCTCGGGCGGGCCGTACCGCATCGTCGAAGGCAATCTCGAAGAGCGGGTGATCAAAGAGCCGAACGAGAACTGGTACGGCGAGACCCAGCCCACCCTGGACACCTACATCATGCGGATCATCCCGGATCAGGGCGCTTGGGTGCCTGCGTTGTCGAACAACGAGATCCACGGTGGCTCGCCGATCCAGCTCATCGAGGACATCCTGCGCAGCCTCGATCAGATGCCGAACGTCCACTACCACATCCAGCCCGGCCCCGCCTGGGAGCACATCGACTTCAACCTGGACGTCCCCGAACTCCAGGATGTCGCTCTCCGCCGGGCGATCTTCACCGCGATCGACGCCGACAACATCGCCGCCCGCATCTACGGCGAGATGTACCCGGAATACACCCGCCGCACCAACCACCTCTTCGCCGAGGATCACCCGAACCACGTCGACTTGGTGACGGAGACCGGCATGGGGAGCGGAGACACCGACGCCGCGCTGGCGATCCTCGCCGAGGCAGGCTACGAGTTCGACGGCCAGACCCTCACCCTCGACGGCGACCAGATCGGTCCGTTCCGGTTGCGAGCCACCTCCGACCTGGTGCGGTCGACGTCGATGGAGCTGATCCAGGCGGACCTCGCCCAAATCGGGGTCGAGACGAACATCGAACCCACCGACGACCTCGGCACGATGTTGTTCGAGGGGGACTACCACATCGCCCAGTTCGGCTGGAGCGGTGACCCGGCCTTCGTCGGCCTGACCAGCCAGTACTACACCACGGGAAGCCCCAGCAACTTCGGCGGCTTCACCAACGACGACGTCGACCGGCTCGCGCAGGAGGAGCTGACCCGGCTCGACATCGACGAAGCAGCCGACATCGCCAACGAGATCATGCGGATCGTGCTCGACGAGGCTTACGTACTGCCCCTGTGGGACGTCCCCGTGTTCACCTTCATCACCGACGACTACGTCAACGTCCGCGACAACACCGCGACCAGCCTGCGCGGCGTCTACAACAACCACGAGTGGGGAACGGCCGTCCAGTAGGCCACTACCCCTCCACAAACGTCCGGGCGGGTGACCCTCACTCTGCGCGGGGCCACCCGCCCGGGCATCTCCAACGAACCACTCGCGGTAGTAGTCGACGGAAAGGGCTGCCCCCCATGGCCGTGTACACCATGCGCCGGCTGCTGGCCGCGATCCCCGTGCTGCTCGCCGCATCTGTGCTGTGCTTCCTGCTCATCGACCTCTCCGGAGACCCGCTCGGCGACCTCCGAGTGGCGCAGCCGCCCGTCGATCCCGCCGTGATCGCCAGCGAAGAAGTACGCATGTACCTCGATCGGTCGGTGCCCCAGCGGTATCTGCTGTGGATGACCGGCATCGGCGGAAACGGCGACATCGGCCTGCTCCAAGGGAAGTTCGGGCCATCGGTCCGGGGACCGGCGTTCGACATCGGTGCCGAGATCGGCGCTCGGTTCCTGATCACCCTGCGGCTCGTCGTCATCGCGTTGATGATGGCCATCGGGCTGGCCATCGTGTCCGGCGTGATCAGCGCGGTTAAGCAATACTCCACCGTCGACTATCTGCTCACCTTCACCGGATTCCTCGCCTTGGCGATGCCGGCCTTCTGGATCGGCGCCCTGATCAAGGAGGGTGGTGTCTGGGCGAACCGCGAGCTGGGCACCGGGTTCGCCACGATCGGTGCCGCCTCGGCCGACACCCGCGGGTTCACCGCCTGGGAGTCGTTCACCGACGCCGCCGCTCACCTGTTCTTGCCCACGTTGGCGCTGATGCTGACCGGGTACGCGGCGTTGAGCCGATACCAGAGAGCGTCGATGTTGGAGGTGCTCAACAGCGACTACGTCCGGCTGGCCCGGGCCAAGGGGGTACGCAACCGGGTGGTCATCCGGCGGCACGCCCTCCGTACCGCACTCATCCCGCTCACGACGGTATCGGCGCTGGTGATCGCCGGCACGATCGACGGAGCCATCATCATCGAGCGGATCTTCCAATGGCGCGGGCTGGGTGACTTCTTCCTGGAGTCGGTCAGCACCAACGACTCCTATTCCGTGATGGGGTGGCTGATGCTCAGCGGGATCATTGTGGTCACGGCGAACCTCGTCGCCGACCTGCTCTACGGCGTTCTAGACCCGCGGATTCGTTATGGCTGACCTGCAACCCGGCCTGGCCGCCCCACCTCCCGTGGCCGCCGAAGCGATCACCACCCAACAGCGCAACCAGGCGCGGATGGCCGCCCGCCGCTTCCTGCGGCATCGGCTGGCCGTCACCAGCCTCGTCCTGTTCGTGTTGGTCGTCGCGTTCGCGTTTCTCGGTCCGCTGCTCTGGTCCTACGATCACACCGTCGACCGCGCCATCCCGGCCAGCACGCCGCCCAGCATGGCGCACCCTTTCGGCACCACGACCGCCGGGCAGGACGTGATGGGCCAGGTAATGCGCGGCACCCAGCAGTCGCTGAAGGTGGCACTCACGGTGGCGCTGATCAGTACCACGGTCGGCTCGTTGTGGGGCGCCGTGGCGGGCCTGTACGGCGGCTGGGTCGACAACCTGATGATGCGTTTCGTCGACGTGATCCTCGTGGTGCCGCTGCTCGTGTTGGTCACGGCCATGGCCGGCAATGTCCGCGGCGGCACCAGTTGGTGGGCGGTGGCCCTCGTCATCTCGGCGTTCATCTGGACCGGGACGTCACGTGTGGTGCGCGGCGTCGTCCTCTCGCTGCGCGAACAGGAGTTCATCGAGGCGTGCCGGGCGATGGGTGCGTCGAACTCGCGGATCGTGCTGCGTCATCTCATCCCGAACGCCGCCGGGCCGATCATCGTCGCCGGGACCTTGGCCGTCGCGTTCGCCATCCTCGCCGAAGCGGCGTTGTCGTTCCTAGGTTTCGGGATCCAGCCTCCTGATACGTCGCTCGGTCTACTGATCGAGAACGCCCGGGCCGCCCCCTTCACCCGCCCCTGGTTGTTCTACCCACCCGGCGTGTTCATCGTTCTGATCGCACTGACCATCAACTTCGTCGGGGACGGCATGCGCGACGCACTCGACCCCCGTCAGACCATGACCCGGAGGTGACGAGGTGGCTCAACCGTTGTCCATGACCGACGTCGTGCTCGAGGTCGACGACCTCAGCGTCACACTGCCAACCGACGATGGCCCCGTCACAGCCGTACGTGGCGTCACATTCCAGGTGCGCCGCGGTGAATCACTCGGCATCGTCGGCGAATCCGGGTCGGGCAAGTCGGTCACGTCGATGGCCATCATGGGTTTGCTGCCGGCGACGGCACGGGTGACGGGGTCGACACGGGTACTGGGCCAGCAACTCCTCGGCCTCGACGACGCCCGGATCAGCACCGTGCGGGGCCGGAACATCGCCATGATCTTCCAGGATCCGTTGACGTCGCTGAACCCCGTCCACCAGGTCGGCCGGCAACTGGTCGAGGCGATCCAGGTACATAACCCAGGGGCCAAACGCCATGCCTGGACGCGGGCGGCTGAACTGCTCGAGATCGTCGGAATCCCGGATCCCCAACAACGGGTGCACGCCTATCCACACGAACTCAGCGGCGGCATGCGCCAACGTGTGGTCATCGCCATCGCCATGGCCAACGATCCGGACGTGATCATCGCCGACGAACCCACCACCGCGTTGGACGTCACCGTCCAGGCGCAGGTTCTGAACGCTCTCGAGACCGCCCGTGCGGCCACCGGCGCGGCCCTCGTGCTCATCAGCCACGATCTAGGGGTCATCGCCGGACACGTGGACCGGGTGGGGGTGATGTATGCCGGCACCCTCGTGGAGTCCGGCACCGTCGACGAGATCTTCTACACCCCGTCCATGCCCTACACGTTGGGGCTGCTCGGCAGTCTGCCTCGGGTCGACGAGCGCCGGCAGCACCGTCTCACCCCGATCCTCGGCACCCCGCCGTCGCTGATCAACCTGCCGCCCGGCTGCCCGTTCGCGCCGCGCTGCCCCATGGCTCAGGACGTGTGCCGGGACACCGAACCCCCACTTCGGCCAGTGGGAGCGGGTACCCACGCCGCGGCCTGCCACTTCAGCGATCAACTGGTAGGAGTGGCACCGTCCGACCTGTTCCGGCCCACGTCGATCGATCTGGACGCCTTGTCATGACTCTCACCCCCGAGGCCACGCAGCCGGCCGCCCACTCCGCACCGCCCATCCTCGCGGCACGCGAGCTGGTGAAACATTTTCCGGTCCGCTCCGGCGGGATCCTCCGCCGCACCGTCGGACAGATCCACGCGGTGTGTGGTGTGTCGCTCGACGTCGCTCCACGCGAGACGCTGGCCTTGGTCGGTGAGTCTGGCTGTGGGAAGTCGACGACGGCACGCCTGATGCTCGACCTGATCCCCCCGACGTCGGGTTCGGTGTACTACGACGGGCAACCGATCACCGGCCGTTCGCGGGCGGCGATCCGTGTCCTGCGGCAGTCCCTACAAATCGTGTTCCAGGATCCGTTCGCCTCGCTGGACCCGCGGATGCCGGTCTCGGCGCTGCTCGCCGAACCGCTGCGGATCCACGGCCGATACAAACCCGGCGGCGAGGCGCGGGTCCGGGAGTTGCTGGAGCTGGTAGGTCTCAACCCTGAGCACGGCGCTCGGTACCCACACGAGTTCTCGGGTGGTCAGCGGCAGCGCATCGGGATCGCCCGGGCGCTCGCCCTCGAACCCCGGGTGTTGGTCCTCGACGAGCCGGTCTCCGCCCTCGACGTCTCCATCCAGGCCGGGGTGATCAACCTGTTGGAGGACCTCCAGGATCGGCTGGGGCTGTCGTACTTGTTCGTCTCGCATGACCTGTCCGTGGTCCGGCACATCGCCCAACGGGTGGCGGTGATGTACCTGGGCCGGATCGTCGAGTCCGGCCCCACCGACGACCTGTTCGCCGCCCCCGCCCACCCCTACACCCAGGCACTGGTCAGCGCCATCCCGGTGCCGGACCCCCACCGGGAACGGGCCCGGCGGCGCATCGTGCTGACCGGGGATGTCCCCAACCCCGCGGACCCGCCGTCCGGCTGCCGCTTCCGCACCCGCTGCCCGACGTTCGCCCAGCGGCTACGGCCGGACGAGCAGGCCCTGTGCATCGACTCGGCACCTGAGCTGGTCGACCGCGGCGACGGACATCCGGCCGCATGCCACTTCGCCGGCCCCTCCCCGCCCCGCCTCTCCCCATGATCATGAACACTTTGCCGTGCCATGGCACGGCAAAGTGTTCATGATCATGGGGAGAGGCGGGGCGGGGAGGGGCGGGGCTTGGAGGGTTTCCGGCCGACGACGGCGGTCCGGTCCAGGCCGGCGGGCCGTTCCTGGACGCCGCGGAACCCGGCACCGGCCAGGAAGTCCGCTACCTCGCCGACGGACCAGCATTGCCCTTCGGTGGCGTACAGCACCAGCGCGGAATAACGGGCCACCGATAGGGGTCCGGTTTTGTCGGCGTTGAGATGGGAGTCGACCACGACGACATGCCCACCTGGGGCCAACGCACCATAACAGCGCCCGACGATCTCCCGGGCGCGGCGCTCGCTCCACCGGTGAAGTGTGTCGGGCAGCACGTGGACGTCGTATCCCGAGGGTAAGGCGGTGAACATCTCCGGGCTCTGGGATACCCCTGCCGCCAGCTCGGGACGCCGCTCGCGCAGCGCCGCCACCGTCGTTCCACATCCGCCGACCTCCAGCACGGCCGTCGCGGGCAGCGTGTCGAGTACTTCCGCGAGGGCTGGGGCCAGTGCCCGCGCCCGCGGCGCCTTGATCCCGCCGAAGTGCTCACCGAAGGTGGGGTCGTGTGGCCACACGCTGGCTCGCCCGCCGGTCCACCGGGCCGGTAATCCCGTCCGCAACAGCTCGACCTGCTCCAGACAGGTGGGCCGCGACGCCGCGGAGGCCAGATATGGACGCAGATCGAACGGGGCGCCCCGCACCAGGCAGGATCTGGCCAGCGGACTAGGGCGCAGCACTGGCCCCGGCTCGAGCAGGCCCATCGCCCGAAGGAGCGTGCACAACACGTCGGCGGAGCGGAACGCGATACCGCTGCGCCGGCACAACGTCTCCAGGGTCACCACCTCCCGGTCGAGCACGGTGAGCAGATCGAGCCGGACGATGGCGGCCAGGACGAGGTCGTCGGCGTAGATGCCGTCGCGCACCCGCAGCAACGAGCCCATCCCGGCGAGGTCGATGTCCATGACCACACCGACGCTAACGTCGGCGGCGGGTGGCCGGCGTCGGGAGTGGGTCCCTACGTCTGGGTCTGGACCACCCCATCTTTACGTCGGCCCCGCGGCCTGCCCCTCGTCACCGGTGAGGATCCCGAGCCGCCGCCCGACGAGAACGGCATCGTCCCGGCTGGACACGTCCAGTTTCAGCCGGACCGCCGCGACGTGGTGGTCGACAGTCTTCGGAGACACCTGCAACCGTTCGGCGATCTCTTGATAGGTCAGCTGCTGGGCGAGCAAGACTAGAACCTCGGTCTGCCGGGGAGTGAGCCCGCCCGGGTTGTTCCTCGTCCGCGCTCGGGGACCTCGCGGAACCGACGTGACACCCATCCGAGCCAACGAAGACCTCACCATGGCGGCGCGGGGCACCGCGCCCAGCCGGTCGAAGATCTCCAGCGCCTCCAGCCGGGGGCGTGGATCGGGCGCGTCGCTGAGCGCGTCAGCACACTCGTAGGGCCGTCCCACCTCGTCCCACGCGCGGGCCGCCTCACGCCAATAACCCGACAGTTGCAGCCGGTACGGCTCCGGCACCCCGTCCGGTACACCCTCCGGCAGCCCAGCGCGGTACCGCCAATAGGCCGTCTCCCCCAGGTATCGCTGGGTGCCGACGTCCTTGGCTAGCTCCGCCAGGCCCACCACCGCGCGGGCGGCAGCGCCCGGGTCGCCCGCGAGCCAGGCCAGCTCGGCGCGTGAGGTTCCCGCGTTGATGAGGGCCGGCGCTTCGCCCAGCCCCGCGGCAAGGTCGCCGCAGGCCCCAACCGTCGCCGCGGCCTGCGGCGATCCACGCCGGGATTGGAGCATCGAGGTGACCTTCAGCGCCATCAGCCGCGCAGCGACCTCCGATGCACGCGAAGCCGTGTCCGCGTCCTGCTCGGCGAGCGACCATCGGCCCAGTTCCAGGTGGCCCCAGGACCGCACCGCGACGAGGAAGTCGGCGAGAGCTTGCAGCTCGCGGGCCTCACAGTAAGCCAGACCGGCGGTGACGTACCGGGCTGCTTCGTCGTACCGCATCTCCCGGATGTGTCCATGGGCGAGATTGATGTAGGCACGGCTGGCGGCGTACACGTCGTCCAGTTCCAACGCTCGGGTCAGCGCCGCGGCCAGGGGGCCGCCGTTGTTGGGGTCCCGCAGCATGTGGGCAACCCCGACGGTGACCTGCGCATGCACCGCTGCCCGGGCGTCTCCAACGCCATCGGCCAGGGCGATCGCCTTCTCCCCCCACGCCAGGGTTTCGGCCGTCTGATATCCGGTCATGGCCAGCCGGGCCGCCTGACCGTACGCGGCCACCAGCTCCGCACCCGGCGGCTGCGCCTCCAAGACGGCGACGGCTCGGCCGACCGTCCGCCGGGCCGCCACACCGTCACCGAGCGCCCATTCGAGGCTCGACAGCCGGCACAGGCCACGCCCGACGCCGAGGTGGTCGCCAAGGCCGGCGCGCAGTTCGATGGCGCGGCGCAGGGCGTCGCGAGCCTGGTCCTGCACCCGCGCCATCTCGCATTCGGCACCGTAGGCTTCCAACAGCTCGGCCAGCCGTTCGTCCGGGATGTGCTCGGCGTTGGCAATCGCGTGCTCCAGGTGTGCGATGGCCTCCCGGTGGCTGCTCACCCCGGCGGCCCGTTCCGCGGCCAGCGGCGCGTACCGGGCTAGCGCCGCACCGTCTCCGGCCTGATGTGCGTGATGCACCAACCGGGCCGGTTCGACGTCGCGGGTGGACAGCACCCGCAGAACCTGCGCGTTGAGCTCGCGGCGCCGTCGCTCGGACAGGTTCTGCTCGACCACCCGACGGCTGAGTTCGTGGGGAAACCGCAGCACCGGTCCGTCGGCCTGCAGGACGCCGAGCCGGACGGCTTCGTCCAGCCGCGCGGCGTCGGCACACCCATCCAGTACCCAGCGCTCGGCCCGGCCGGGGAGCACCGCCGCCGCCTCGACACTTGCATAAGTGGCGGGGTGGAGCCGCCGCACCCTGGCGAGCACTGCGTCCTGGACGGTGGGTGGTACCACTGACGGGTCCGGATGAGCCAGCATCTCTCGCACGTAGAACGGGTTGCCTCCGGTCAACTCGTACAACTCGTCGATGTCGTTGTGCCCGGCCAGTTGGGCGACCGCCTCCCTGGACAGTGGCTCCAAGTGGATCCGCCGGATGTCGCCGGCGGGGATGGAGCCGACGGCTAGTCGCAGCGGATGGTCGGCGGGCACTTCGTCGTCGCGGAACGTGACGACGAGCATGGTGTGGACCTGGCCGATCCGGCGGCCGAGGAAGCGGATGGCGTCCAACGTCGCCTCGTCGGCCCACTGGGCGTCTTCGACGACGACGATGCCGGGCCGCGCCGGTGCGATGAGTTCGTCGACAACTCGGTCGAAGAATCCGCTGATCCAGCGGGTGTCGCCGGCATTGGCGGCCGCTAGTTCAGCGCCCACGTGCGGGAACATGTCGCGGAACGGCCCGAGTGGGCGGGGCAGGAGTAGGTCGTCGCACATGCCGCGCAGCACGCGCGCCGATCTCGCCGAACCGGAAACGAACCGCTGTACCAGAGTGGTTTTTCCGGAACCGGCGTCTCCCGCGACGAGCACGACGCTGCCCCGTCCGAACTGGGCGTCCCGCCGCGCCGCATCCAACTCGGCAAGCTGCGTGTGCCTCTCCAGCAGCTGCACAAACCCGAGATTACTGGCGAATCACCGGCTGGCCGCTGGACGCGGCGCAATCGTGATCTACCTGTGAGCGCGCCATGATCGGGCACCGTCTCGTGTATTGCGCCACCACCCGGGCGAAGGCTCGCTCTCTGGCTACGGCCGGCTCATGATCGTCACACATCACCACAAGCAGCAACGGGTCAGCACCGGCCGAGGCGGCACACTCGGCCAACCGGTCCAGCTCGGCTGCCACCGCGCCGGGGCCGGAGGTGTCCCAACGTCCGGCGAGTTCGTCGAGTTCGCCCTGACTGAGCGGCATGATGGTCCTCCCGACATCTCAGTGTCGAGACCATCGTGACTCTCTCTGCTGGCCCAATAACAGAGCCAGTCAACAAGTAGTGGACTGGGCCAGCGGCAGTCCTGGCGGAACTGCACGGTCAGCGGCCCGGCACAGCCTCCTGCATCTTCGTCTTGATGCCCTGGACCAGCACCCGCCAGCGGTTGGCGTCGCCCTTGAGGAGGGCCTTCGTCGTGTCTCTCAGCTGGTCGAAGGTCGCCGACGGCGGGATCGGCGGGACCTCCGGGTCACAATGGACGTCGAGGACCATCGGCGCCTCAGCCGCCAGTGCACGCTCCCAGGCGGCGCCGAGTTCCTCGGGTTGGTCGACGGTGATCGCGTCCAGACCGGCACTTCGAGCCAACGCCGCATACGACACGTCCGGGATGACCTGTGACGGCTCGAACTTCGGCGCGCCTCCCATAGCGCGCAACTCCCACGTCACCTGGTTGAGGTCGTTGTTGTGGAACACGCATACCACCAGGCGGGGATCGTCCCAGAGCTCCCGGTACCGGGCGATGGTGATCAGCTCCGCCGAGCCGTTCATCTGCATCGCGCCGTCGCCGACCAATGCCACCACCGGCCGATCGGGGTGCGCGAATTTGGCGCCGACCGCGTAGGGAACGGCGGAGCCCATCGTGGCGAGGGTTCCTGACAGCGAGCCCCGCATCCGCAGGTTCCGGGCGTACCAGTTCGTGGACGACCCGGAGTCCGCCGTCACGATGGTGTCGTCCGGGATGCGGCTGGAAAGCTCATGCACCACGCGCATCGGGTTCACCGGCTTGGCGTCCAGCATCGCCTGCTGCTCCATGGTGGCCCACCATGACTCGACGTTGGACTCGATGGTCTCGCGCCACGAGCGGTCTTCCTGGTGATGCAGCATCGGCAGCATGCGCCGCAGGGTCGCCTTGGCCTCACCGACGAGGTTCACCTCGGTGGGATACCGCAGGCCGATCAGCGCGCCGTCGATGTCGATCTGCACCGCTCGGGCCTGTCCAAGATCGGGCAGAAACTGGGTGTAGGGCAGGTTGGAGCCGACGATCAGCAGGGTGTCGCAGTCTCGCATCAGCTCATAGCTGGGCCGGGTGCCGAGCAGGCCGATGGCGCCGGTGACATACGGCAGATCGTCCGGAAGCACGTCCTTGCCGAGCAGTGCCTTGGCGACACCGGCACCGGTGACCTCGGCCAGCAGCACGACCTCCTCAGCCGCATTGCGCGCTCCCTGGCCGATGAGCACGGCGACCTTACTACCCGCGTTCAGCACCTCGGCGGCGCGCGCGATCTCGTCGTCCGGCGGCACCATGACCGATCGAGACCCGCCCGGTGGACTGGACGGAACGTGTTTGAACTCATGTTCAGGCGCGACGTAACACTCTTCCTGGACATCCGCCGGGATGATCACCGCCGCCGGCGCCCGCCGCGCGGCCGCGGTACGGAAGGCGCGGTCGATGGCATTGGGCAACTGTTGCGGGACGCTCACCTCCACTACGTAGTCAGAGGCGACGTCCTTGAACAGCGCGCGTAGATCGACCTCCTGCATGTACTGACCGCCCAGGGCCGTACGTGCGGTCTGGCCGATGATCGCGACGACGGGCACGTGGTCCAGCTTCGCGTCATACAACCCGTTGAGCAGGTGGATGGCGCCCGGGCCCGACGTCGCCAGGCATACGCCGACCGTGCCGCTGAACTTGGCGTAGCCCACCGCCTGCAGCGCTGACATCTCCTCGTGCCGCGACTGGATGAACCGCGGCTGATTCATCGCTTCGCCGAATGCGGCCACGATGCCGTTGATGCCATCACCCGGGTAGCCGAACACGTGTGTGACGTCCCATTCACGGAGCCGCTGGAGTAGGTAGTCACCAACCGTTTGCGACATCGATCCTCCCTCGTTGCCGACCCTCCGCCCATACCCCGAGTCCGGGGTCTCAGACGTCGGGTGCCGACAACGACGAAAGCCGGGCGCCGGCGAGCTCAGCGGCGTGGGCCGAAGGCTGCCTTGGTGTCATCCGGCGACAACCCCGCGGACAGGTACGACGCGCTGCCGTCCTGGAGCAACTCCCGCCCGGCGGCCGCGAGCGCACCGTAAGCCGCCCACGCCAATGCTCCGCCGGTGGACACCCGGCGCACCCCGACGGCAGCGAGCCGGCTGGAATCCGGCACACCTGGCAACACCAGGACGTTGACCGGGCCACCGACCTCACGCACGACCCGCTCGATGTCGCCGACGTCGACCAGCCCCGGGGCGTAGACGACGTCCGCGCCGGCTTCTCGATACGCGACGAGCCTGCGCACGGTGTCGTCGAGGTCGCCGTGCCCGTAGAGCTGGTTCTCCGCTCGTGCGGTGAGCACTAGCCCGGACCGGCGCGCCACCTCCACCGCCTGGCCGACCCGCTCGACGGCCTCGGCTATCGGGAGGACACCCCGCTCAGGGTGGTAGTCCTCAAGAGACAACCCAGCGGCGCCGGTCTGGGCGATCAGCTCGACGGTGCGAGCGATACCCCCGGGGGCGTCGGGAAAACACCCTTCGGAGTCAACGCTGACCGGTACCTCCACGGCATCGGCGATGGTCTCGGCATGGGACAACATCTCGTCTCGGCTGACCTGTTGGTCGAGCCGGCCCAAGGAGGCAGCGTGTCCGGAGCTGGTGGTGGCCACGGCCGGGAAGCCAAGGCTCTCCAGGATCCGCGCCGACCCTGGGTCCCAGGCGTTCGGCATGACGAACAGGCCATCGGCGTGCAGCGCACGGAAAGCGTGAGCGGTGTTCATAGCGTCCTCACTGGCGAAACGGATGATATTCACCCATGACGGTATCGACCGGCACCGACATCATCCGGCGGTTTCCGGCCGCGACCGGGGGGCACCAGCGGTGCCGCCGGGTGGCCCTGGAAGAGAACCGGGCGCCCGGCTATCAATGATCGGTCGGCCATCGCCAGCGTTGACCGTCGCCGGTGTCGGCCGTCACCGATACGGTGAAGGCATGAGTGTGCGATGGCTGGTGGCCTTCATCGATCGCCCGGCGTCCTCATTCGAGGCCACGGCCCAGTTCTGGCTGGCAGTGACTGGCTCGACGTTGTCGCCGCGCCGGGGCGCATATGCCGAGTTCGCCACGATCCTGCCGGCTAGCGGCCACTCGTACCTGCGGGTCCAGCGGGTCGCCGCCGGTAGGGGCGGGAGCCATCTCGACCTCGCGGTGGACGACATGACCGGTACGGCCGGCCACGCGCGACGCCTCGGCGCTGAGGTGCTTCGGGAGCTCGACGACGTCGTCGTGATGCGCTCGCCTGCGGGCTTCGTCTTCTGCGTCGTGGGTCACGACGGATCCGCCCAGCGCCCGTTGCCCGTATCACTCGACGGCGGCGCCCGGGCCATCGTCGACCAGCTGTGCATCGACATCCCGCCGGCCGAGTATGAGAACGAGTGCACGTATTGGGCTCGCCTCACCGGGTGGACGCTGCACCCGGGCTCCCGCCCGGAGTTCTCGTATCTCGACCGGCCGGATGGCATTCCGCTACGGATACTGCTGCAACGGACCAACGATGCCGGCGACGGCCGGGCCCACGCCCACCTCGATCTGGCGTGTGACGATACGGCCGCCACCGCCATTGCCCACGAACGGCTGGGGGCGCGCAGGGAAGGCACGCATGAGCACTGGATCGCGATGCGCGACCCCGCGGGTGTGCCTTACTGCCTGACTCGACGCGACCCTGACACCGGACGGTTGCCTTCGGGTACGTCGCGCCCGACGGCCTGAACGTACCGCCGCAGGAGGCGCCCAATGAGGTCGACCGGCGCAGCGATGTCGGTTGTCGGCCTCCAACCCGCTTTTAAGGTTTGCGGTCGACATCAGCCGTGATTGCCTTCAAAGTTTCACAGGGTATTTGAACGATAAATTCAAGGCATGGATTCCTCGAACACAACCGCCGAACATCCGGAACACGTCGCTGGCACAAACATGGGGTCACGCACCTTCAGTCTCGAGGTCCAGCTCGACGCGCTAGCGGACGAACCCGGGACCGAACTCGGCCGGATCCTGCGTTACTGGGCCGGCAACCTCAAGCACTACAACCTCCAGCCGGGGATCGAGGAGACCGTGGTCGACTCCGCGTACTCGCCGGTGGGCAGCTGGCGGATCTCTGGCTGACCGTAAAGAGCGCTCCCTATACCTCCCGTCGGTGCGTGACGACGACGGCCGCGACCACCGCAACGAGCGGCCATACCGCCAGCACGAGCCACGACGCGCCCACGGGCCACGTAAATAGCTCGGCTGGCATCAGCTCCCGGATCGGGGTGTTACGCAACGTCATCCATGCACTCCACAGCGTCGAGTTGTTGAGGTCTACCACCCACGAGTAGGTGGTTCCCATGGTGAGCTGGGGCAAGATGACGATCACGGTGAATACGCCGAAGATCGCGCCGGCGGTGTGCCTGATCAACACACCGATACCCATGCCGACCAGCGCACACACCGGCACAACAACCGCTGAGGCCACGAGGGCCGTCGGGACGCCTTTGTTGCTGATCGCGAAGCCGGCATCCTGGCCCGAGAGGAGTACCTGGGTCAGGCCGACTGACGTCGTAGCGACGACGATGCCCACCGCGAGTGTCGCGCCCGAGATGACGGTGGCCTTGGCGATCACCACCGATCGGCGCGCCGGTACCGCGACAAAGGTCGTGCGGATCATCCCGGTGGCATATTCACCGGCCATGGACAACGCCCCGATGATGCCGGCGGCGATCAAGAGCAGGAGATACGGAGCCTGGCCGAGGGCGTCGTTCATGTAGTTGTAGCTCTCCCTGGCCTCGGCGGACCACTCCGGGAGGAGGCGACGGAGGGCGAGGGTGGAGTAGACGTTGATCCCGATGACGGCAACGACGCCAAGGCCAAGCGCCCAGTAGGTGGAGCGCAGCGACCACAGTTTGATCCACTCCGAGGCTACGAGGGCACCGAAACGAGCTGGTGGGCGAGTGCCGGCGGTGGGAGTGGAGACGGGGGTCGTCTCGGACGTGACGCGGGTCATCGGGATCCTCCAGCGGTGTACTCGATGCTGTCAGCGGTGAGCGTCATGAACGCTTCTTCCAAGGAATCGGCTCGGGCGACGAACGCGGCCAGGCTCTCTGCCGCCAACAGACGGCCGCGGCCGATGACGATGAGGTGATCCGCGGTGTTCTCCATCTCGCCCATCAGATGGCTGGAGACGAACACCGTCCGCCCCTCGGCCGCGAGCCGCCGGAACAGGGCACGTACCCATGTCACGCCTTCCGGGTCGAGACCGTTGAGCGGCTCGTCGAACATCAGCACCGGCGGATCACCGAGCAGGGCAGCGGCGATACCGAGCCGCTGTTTCATCCCCAGTGAGAACTCACCTATCCGGCGCCGCGCGGCATCGGCCAAGCCCACTTCCTGCAGGACTGTGTCGACCCGCTGTCGCGATATCCCATTGCTCCGAGCCAGGGCGGCCAAGTGTGCCTTGGCGCTGCGACCGCCGTGGACATCGTCCGCGTCGAGCAGGGCACCGACGTGGCGGAGACCGCGGGAGCGATCCCGAAACACCTGCCCGTCGACGGTCACGCTGCCGCGTGTGGGGCGGTTCAGGCCGAGGATCATCCGTAGCGTCGTCGTTTTCCCAGCGCCGTTCGGACCGAGGAAACCGGTGACCTGACCCGGGCGGACCGTGAACGTCAGGTCGTCGATCGCCGTTGTCCGGCCGAACCGTTTGGTTAGTCCATTGGCTTCGATCATGCCCTCACGGTGCGCGGGAGCGTACCGTCAGCACATCCCGCCCTGGGCCACTTCGAGATCGACCGAGGTATCCGAGAGGCGTACGCCCCGAAGGCGATGGCACGGCGGGGCTGCGAGCCTACGATCCCGGTATGGACGACGCTACCCACCGCGTGCCGCTGGCGAGACTCTGGCGACGCGGGCGCTCGGCCGGCCCCAAGGTGCTGGCCTGGTGCGGCGCCGTGGCCTACCCGCTCCTCCTGATCGTTGCGGTGTTGACGTGGCCCCCCGGCTCGGGTGGTGTCGACCTGCTGTTGCCGGCCGTGCTCACGGCCCTACCGATCGGGCTGCTGTGGTTGAACCCGCTACCCGCCCTGGCGCTTATGCTGATCGGCTCGTTCACCGTGATCGTCAGCGAGCCGGCGTGGCAACTCGGAACCTTGCTGGCGCTCGCGCAGCACCTAGCGGTTGGGCTCATCGCCGCCACTCGATCGCGCTGGATATCGGTGGGCAGCGCCGTCGTCGTGCTCAGCGTGCAGCTTGCGGCGGCGACCTACTACACCTCCGGATCCGACGACTACACCAGCACTGCGGTATTTCTCACGCTGGCCACTGTCGTCGCCTGGCTGGCCGGCCGCGCCATTCGAGATCGACACGAGCGTAGCCAGCTACTCCGGGCGCACGCGACCACCGAGGCGGTGCAGGCTGAACGGATCCAGATCGCCCGCGAGCTCCATGACATGGTCGCTCACAGCATCGGCGTCATCGCCATCCAGGCCGGTATGGGGCGCCGGGTGATCGACACCCAGCCCGGAGAGGCTCGGGCGGCCCTCGCCGTCATCGAGTCCACCAGCCGGGATACCCTCGCCGGCCTGCGCCGGCTGGTCGGCGCGCTGCGGCAGGCGGATGCTGATTCGGGTGGAGCACCGCTGGGTCCAGCGCCAACACTGGCCGACCTCGACCCGTTGGTTGCGACGACGATGGACGCCGGGGTACGGGTCCACGTGGAGTGGCGGGGGCGACGCCGTCCACTTCCAGCCGACATCGAGATGTCCGCGTTCCGCATCGTTCAGGAGGCCATCACCAACGTGGTGCGGCATGCTGGAGTGCACGAGTGCCATGTTGTCATCGACTGCCAGGAGGACGAGCTGTCCATCGAGATCGTCGACGACGGAGCTGGCGGGCCAGTAGCGGAGACCGGTTACGGCATCGCCGGGATGCGCGAACGAGCCGGTCTGCTGAGCGGACGGTTCGACGCCGGCCCACAACCTGCCGGTGGCTTCCGGGTCGCGGTTTCACTGCCGGTCCCACCGGAGGCCCCGTGACCGTCCGCGTCATACTCGCTGACGACCAGCCGCTGGTACGCGCAGGGCTACGCGTGCTCATCGCCGACGATCCCGGCCTCGACGTCGTCGGCGAAGCCGGTACCGGCGCCAAAGCCGTCCAACTGGTTCACGATGCCCAGCCCGACGTCGCCGTGATGGACATCCGGATGCCAGGTATGGACGGCATCGAAGCAACCCAGATCATCACCGAAGGTCCAGGGACAACACGGGTGCTGGTCCTCACCACGTTCGACGACGACGAGTACGTCTACGGCGCGCTGCGGGCCGGCGCCAGCGGGTTCCTCGTCAAGGACATGCCTCTCGACGACATCTTGGCCGCTATCCGCGTCGTCGCCAACGGCGACTCCCTCATCGCACCGAGTGTGACGCGCCGGCTGATCGAGGAGTTCGTCGCCCGACCTGAACCAGGCCCGACGCGCCGCCCCATCGACGGCATCACCGAGCGGGAACGCGAGGTCCTCACCCTCGTGGGCCGCGGCTTGTCGAATGGTGAGATCGCCGCAACGCTGTTCATCAGCCCGGCCACGGCCAAGTCACATGTGGCACACCTACTCACCAAACTCGACGCCCGCGACCGAGTGCAGCTCGTCATCATCGCCTACGAGATGGGCCTCGTCGCTCCACCGCGGTAACCACCCTTGCTGGCCCACCTGTCAGGCCGGACAACTCTGTGAGCAGGGCCGACACTCGTGTCAGGCCGGACAGCGCGGAGTTCCGGCACCGAGCGTCAGGCCTGACAACTACGTGTGCAGCAGCGACGCTCCTGTCAGGCCTGACAGGTCGGAGGCAACTAGGGCGGAGGCTATCAGCCGAGGTGGGTCGCCGCCCAGGCCGCGAGCGTCGTCGGCGTCGTCGTTTGGTAGCCGCGCGGATCCTCCGGGGTGAAATCGTCCCTGATCCCTGCCGTCATCTGCACCAACGCCTCGATCTGAGGCGCAGGCAGACCGAGATCGCCGAGGGCGGTCCGAACGTCCTGGTCGGTGAGCTGCTGGGGCACCACCGAATGGCCCAGCGAGGCCGACAGTTGCTCGGCTACCTGGCGGAACGACAGATCCTCGGGACCATGCACGGCTTGGACGTGCCGCCCGGTCCAGGCGGACGAAAGTAGCCGGCCAGCAGCCACCGCGGCGATGTCCTGGGGCGCCACCCATGGCAGGCGCCGGTCCAGATCCATCGCCGTGGCAAACACGCCGCCGCGGATCGACTCGATCTCCATCAGCAGGTTGGTGAAGAAGTAGCCGCACCGGAGGTGGGTGACCGAGGCACCGGTCGAGTCGAGCTCCACCTCGGTCGCAGCGAGGCCGTCGATCTCACCCACGCCATGCCGTTTCTCCGCTCCGACGCTGGACTGGAACACGACCCGGTCGATCCGGTTCTGCTCAACGGCGGCCCGGACATGACGCGCGGCCATGGCGTGGGCCGCCAGCGGGTCGCGGTCCATCGCAGTAGGACTGACCCAATACAAGGCGCTGACCCCGCTCGTCGCTTCGATCACGGAACCCGCATCCCACGCGTCGAACTTCACCGCCTCCACCTGGTCGGCGACGTCCGGGCCCAGCTTCGACGGGTCACGAAGTAGGGCTCGCGGGCGGACCCCAGCCTGCACCAGTAGGCGAAGCAGATGTGCGCCGACGTTCCCGGTGGGCGTCGTCACGGCAATGGTCATAGCGGTACTCCTCATGTGCGAACGTGCGGGCCACCGCCCTGGATGGGCGGGATCGACCTCTGATCTGGCTCGTCGCCACCACAGGGCGGCGCGACTCTGACAGCTATGACGGTAGTGGCAATTGTGGCCGACTGTTGACCACAATTCTCGAGGTTGCGACGGCTTTCTGTCATGATGTACAAAAGTACATGTACAAATGTTCCCTACCGGTCGAGGGTCATCCCCAGAACGGTGGACGTTGAGGAGGTCGACATGTCGACTGCGAATCCGGCACCTCGCCGTCGTGACCCTGAGGGGCGCCGGCGTGCCATGCTGATCGCCGCGGGCGAGATCATCACCGAAGCGGGCACAGCCGCCTTGACCCACCGTGCGGTAGCGGCCCGCGCGGAGGTATCCCTCGGCTCCACGACGAAGTACTTCAGTTCGATCGATGACCTCCGCGAAGCCGCCCTCCAGTACCTCGCACAAGAGATCGATCAGGAGCTGGCGACGATCGACTTCGCCGGCATTGCGACGAACCCGGAGCACGCGGCGGCGGAGTTGCACCGGTTTCTGTGCGACCGGCACGCAGTGCACGCGACGATCGCATTGCTGGCCTCGGGAGCAACCGATCCGCAGCTACGCAGCCTGGCACGGCGTTGGGACGACCGCTTCATCGAACTCCTCACCCCGCACATCGGCCACGCCCAGGCAACCGCGATCGCCGTCTATTTCAACGGTGCAACCCTGCATGCCGGCCTCGACGAAGAACCGCTGAGCCGCGACGCGCTGACCGCGGTGATCCGCGCGCTCGTCGCCATGCCCGGCCCAGTCACAACCACGCAGGAAACGAACCCATGACCACCACACCACCACCCCACACCGCACCAACGTCCCTGCATGCTCCGCTGAGTCGGGCCCGCCGCTGGGCCGCCCTCGCCGTCCTCACCGCGAGCCTCTTCGTGATCACGATGGACATGACGATCCTGCACATCGCGATCCCCGAGATGTCAGCCGAGCTGCAACCCAGTTCCGATCAGCAGCTCTGGATCATCGACATCTACTCGCTCCTTCTGGCTGGCCTGCTCGTCTCTTTCTCGGCGATCGCCGACCGCTGGGGGCGCAAGAAGATGCTGCTGATCGGCTACGTCATCTTCGGTGCCGTCTCGATCCTCGTCCTCCTCGCCAACAGCGCCGAAGCCGTCATCGCTATCCGCGCCCTGCTCGGCATCGGCGGAGCCATGATCATGCCGATCACGCTCTCCTTGATCCGGGTGATCTTCACCGACCCCAAGGAACGCGCCGCCGCGCTGAGCATCTGGGCCGCGGTCTCCATGCTCGGCGCCGCAGGCGGGCCACTCATCGGTGGCCTGCTCCTGGAGCACTTCTCCTGGCACGCGGCTTTCCTCGTACACGTGCCGCTGATGGTCGTCGCCATCGTCGCGGGCGCCTTCCTCATCCCGGAGTCTCGGGTTCCGAACCCTGGACGTTGGGACGCCTTCGCCGTAGTGCTCTCGTTCGCCGGCATGACGCTGTTGGTGTGGGCGATCAAGATCTTCGGCAAGGAAGCCAGCCTCCTGGTCCCCCAAGCAATCACCGCGTTTGCCGTGGGGGCGATTCTGCTGGCCTGGTTCGTCGTGCGCTGCCTCCGCAGCGACGCTCCCCTGCTCGACCTGAGCCTCTTCCGCAGCCGCATCTTCTCCGCCGGGATCATCGCCGCCCTGGGCTCGATCTTCGCCATGATCGCCATCCAGATGCTGATCGCCCAATGGCTGCAACTCGTCAACGGCGCGTCCCCCATCGAAGCGGGCGTGCGCATGCTGCCGGCCGCGCTCGGTGCCGCGGCCTCCGCGCTGCTCGCGCCGTTGGTGGCCCGCGCCATCGGAGCACGCGCCGTCCTCGCGGGCGGCATCTTCGTGGCAGCCGTCGGCTTGCTCCTCATCGGCGTGCAGTACGGCACACTCACCGTCATCACCGTGCTCGTCGCACTCGCCCTCGTCGGCGCCGGGACCGGGTCGCTCGCGATCGGGTCGGCCATGATCATGATGGGCACGCCAGAAGCCAAAGCTGGGAACGCGGGAGCCTTGGAAGAGACCTCTTACGAACTCGGCGCCGTACTCGGCATCGCGGTCATCGGCACCATCGCCGCCATGTATTACCGTTCCGGCCTCGCCGGAACGGATGTGGTGGCCGGTCTGGATCCAGTGCTCGCCGACCAAGCCAAGGACTCCCTCGGTGCCGCAAACGCCATCGCTGGCGAACTCCAGCTCCCCGACCTCGCCCACGAAGCCGGCACCGTCTTCACCGACGCCCTCCAGACAACCGGGCTCGTTGGCGGCTGCATCATGATCGGCGTCGCCGCGCTCGTCTTCTTCGTCACACCCAAGGGAACCAACGTCACCGGAAGCTCACACACATAGCCGGATGCTGGCCACATCGCTATCGGCGGCGGCAGCCGCGGCGGGTCAGCCTTCGAGACGTGCGATCTCATTGGCGACAACAGATGGATCGAGCTTGGCGAAGATCGGCGTGGGCTTGGTGACCGGCGAGCTGTCACATTGGTCGCCCCGAGCCTCTGTGTAGCTACATATTGGGCAGGTTCCTTCGATATATCGGTCTGGAAGTGTTCGACCGTTGGACGGACTGACCGCGCCCTGCGTGGCCCGCTCGACAACGTATCCGTTGCGTCGGCAGGTCCGAAACAGTTCTTGGACTACACGGTAGTGATTTCCCGTCGTTGTCCTGTGAACAGGTCATAGGACATGCCAAGATCCACGAGATCCCGGACGATGGCAGCGTTGTTGGTGTCAGCTAGCTGACGGGGCGATATACCCTCTGCGTCAGCAGTCACAAGGATGGGGGTGCCGTGCTCATCAGTCCCGGACACCATGAGGACGTCGTGCCCGGCCATTCGCATGTACCTACTGAACACGTCGGAGGGAACGCCGAATCCGGCTACATGGCCGATGTGACGGGGGCCGTTGGCATACGGCCACGCGACAGCCGACAGGACGCGAGCCATGCCGAGAAGCTCTAGTGTGTCGGCGGAGATCCGTGCACGACGCTATGCGTCAGTCGTGGAGTGGCGGGAGCCGCAGATCGCGTAACGGGTTCCCGCCGTCGATCAACAACCGCCCGTTCGGGGTGAGCGCGTTGGCGATCCGTTGCAGGACGATCTCGCCAGCCTTCGGGCGCCTCCCGTCAAGGGCGCCGACCCGGACGGCGAAGGCCAGGTCGAATGGCTGCTCGTTCGCGAGAAGTTGGAAGTCCTCGGCGGCAACCTGACGGACACTCATGACGCCGGCGCGGATTTCCTTGGCGGCGTTCCTCTGGGCCAGGGCGATGCTCTTAGCGGAGCGGTCGATCATGAGAATGTGGCCACCACCGACGCGCTCGGCGACGGCCTTTGCCGCGACCCCCGGACCTCCGCCGATCTCCAACACCCGCATCCCCGGCTCGAGCGGTAGCGCGTCGACGATCGCCGCCAAGCGGGGAGACAACGTGTTCATGTCTGAGCCTCCAGGGCCGCCGGGCCAGCGACCAGGCCGAATCGGCATTGGTGGCCGCCCGCGGAAAGCCTAAGAACCCTGGCCAGGTCCTGAGAGTCGCGTGGTCACGCTGGTCGCGCCGAGCTTACCAACGTTCGACAGGACGGCCGGAGCCTTGATCCACTGTCGTGGTGTAGCGGAGCCGAAGGCCGGAGGTCAGTAGCCCTCGCCTCGGCGCACCTCGTGATCGTCGGTGGCGGCGATGTGGCTTGCACGCAGCAAGAGGCCTGCGATCGCGGCGGCGGCGAGGAGGCTACCGGTGCCGACGGTGAGGGCGGTGGAGTAACCGTTGATGGTGGCTTCGGCGCTCGAAGCATCGGCCGTGTGGGCCCTTGCGGCCATGACGGCCACGGTGTTGAGCAGGGCGACGCCGATGGCAGCGCCGAGTTGCTGAGAGGCGTTGAACGTGGCCGAGGCGGCGCCGATCTCGTGGCCGCGTACTCCGTGGGTGGCGGTGCTGGCCGTGGAGGCGATGACCAGTCCCATGCCGATCCCGGTCAACACCATGGCCGGAACCAGATAGAAGGTCAGAACGTGGGCCGAGTCGACCTCGATCCACCTCGCGATGAACAGTCCGGCCGCGGCCGACAACAGACCGCTCAATATCAGAGGCGTGGGCGAGACGCGACCGAGTAGCCGCCCGGCGATGAGCATCGAGCCCGCCAGGGCGGCGATCGCGTGGATGAGCAGCACCATACCGGCCTGAACAGGTGAGTAGCCGAGTTCGGACTGGGTGTAGTAGCTCATGAACAGGTAGAACCCGAACATCGCCAGGAACATCAACGCGACCGCGATGAATGAACCCGCGCGGGCTCGGCTGGCCAGCACCGACAGCGGCAGCAGCGGATTCGATGCGCTGCGTTCGACCCGGATGAACAGCGCGAGCAGCACGATCCCGCCCGCCAGCAGCGCGATCACGGTCGGCGAGAGGCCGGCGTGGGCTTCGATCTGGCTGACCCCCACCACGATCGCCGCTAAGCCCGCGGCACTGAGCGCCGCCCCGAGCACGTCGACGCGCCCGGTGCGGGGCAGCGGCGCCACCCTAGGAATCAGGACCGCTCCGGCCGCAGCCAGCAATGCGATGGGCACGTTGACGTAAAGGCACCACCGCCAACTCGCGAATTCGGTCAGCAACCCACCCAGAACCAGCCCGATCGCCGACCCGGTAGCGCCGACGGCCGCGAAGACACCGAAAGCTCGCCCACGTTCGGCCGGGTCGCTGAACGACACCGACAACAGGGACAGCGCGGCCGGCGCCAGCAGCGCAGCGAACACACCTTGCAACGCCCGGGCGCCGATGAGCACCGCCGGGCTCCAGGCAAGTCCACCGATGAAGGAGGCGCCGGCGAACCCCAAAAGGCCAACGACGAACGCGCGACGATGGCCGATCGCGCCACTGACCCGACCACCGATCAGCAACAGACCGCCGAATGCCAGCAGATAGGCGCTGATGACCCAGTGTCGCGTTTCATCGCCCAGCCCCAAGTCCGCATGGGCCGACGGCAACGCGATATTCACGATGGTCCCGTCCAACACGACCAGCAACTGTGCCGCTGCGACCAGCGGCAAGACCCACCACCGGGTGGCCTGGCCAGCATGTGTCGACAATTCCCGCATTAGCATCCCCTATCAATGTTCGCTTATCCCTAACATCGTTAGTTTCATCTACGATAGTACTACGCTGGCCCTGCGGGGATCACGACTGGACGGAGGACAGCCAATGCCCACACGACGCGCCGAGGCCGACGCGCCCGCCCTGTCCAGCGTGTGGCTCCGCCCGGCACGCCAGGATCGCGGCGAGCCTCCGCTCACCCGGGAACGCATCGTCGAGGCAGCGATCGACATCCTCGACCGCGACGGTGCCAGCGCACTGACCATGCGGCGGGTCGCCGAACGGCTCCACGTCGCGGCGCCGTCGTTGTACTGGCATGTCAAGACCAAAGACGACATCCTCGACCTGGCTGTGGACCACGTCTTCGCCGAGATCGACACCGGAACCCCCACCGCCGAAAAGCCCTGGCGTCACCGGATCGAAGATCTCGCCCTGGCCTGGCGCTCGACCCTCATCCGACACCCGTGGGTCGCACCGGTTGCGGCAGCCCGGCCCAGCCTGGGGCCGAATTTCCTCGACCGGATGGAGACGCTCCAAGCGACCCTCCACCAGGCCGGATTCACTGGCGCCGATCTGTCGGCGGCCACCTGGCTGCTGTACAACCAGATCGTCGGATCGGCCTCCACCGAGTCGACCCTCGACATCAGCGACCACGACCGCGAACTAGGCCAACAACTCCTCCAAGACCAAGCAGACCGCTACCCGACACTGGCTCAACAGCGGTACCTCGACCATGAGGACTGGCACGCCGACTTCACCACCGGCCTGCGCTACCTGCTCGACGGCCTCCAAGCCCAACTCCGACACAGTGCCCATAACTCCTGACCGAAGCGCGGCATCCAACAGGCGGTCGACATTCCACGCAGGTCCGGAACTGAACGGCAGACCAGTCACCTCGGCGACAGGGCGGCGTGATGGGACTCCCTCTGGCGACTATCAGCCTTGATCGCTACGCCGGCATTTCTGCCCGACAGCTTGAGAATGGACTCGAAGATGTCCGCGTCATCGGTTACTGCCGTCGACGACGCGGCATTGCCTGGCAACGTCCCCGGCAGTGGCTCGGCCAGCCACGGGACGACGGCGCGCAGAACCCTCTGACTGATGTGAGGGTCGGGTCGATAGGGCAAGCCCAGGGCCTGGGCGACGTCCCAGGTGTGGATGATGGCGTTGCTGATCTGCACCTCGTAGAGGGTTGTCAACTCGACGGCGTCGGGGAAACCCTTTGGTTGGTAGAGCAGGCCGCTGTCGGCAGTAGAGGCGAACGAGTTCTCCATGAGGTGTGCCGTCTGCCGATATCCTGCTTCGAGCCCGCAGTCCCCGTAGTAGTCCACGGAAGCGCCGAGAGACGCCCTGTCCATCGGGTGGTGCCGCGTGCCGCGCAGGATTGCTTGGCCCGTGATGGCGGTCGCCACACTGACGTTCTGGTCGATGACGTGCAGGTATAGATCACCCACGTCGCCGGTTGTGCTCGGCACTGGTCGCCGGAGATCGCCCTGAGTCACCTCGGACAGGAACGCCGCGAGATCCTCCGTCAGGGTGTGCAGAATGGATACGTCCACGGCGCACCCTCGCTTCCTACGTCAGCGGTCTCGGCATCGCGACCGAGTCCCGGTGAAGTCTTCAGATGACGGTCATTCGTGGACGGCGACTGAACGCGGTGCACGATGAAAATACTCTACCACGGTAGATGATTTGAGAGCGACGGTGTCTGTGTCCGACGAAAAAGACCGGTCAGCAGAGGAGCCGGACCTGGCCGCGCTGCTGGCTCGCCTGTTCCCGAAGCTGGTGGCACTGGAGGAACCGATTCTGCGTGAGGCCGGGTTATCGATGTGGGAGTACGCGATCGTCACAAAGTTGGCGTCGACGGAGGCCATCCCCCAGGTCGAGTTGTCGCGCCGGACGAACCGCGACCCCACCCGCCTCGGCCGGCACCTCGACGACCTAGCCGCCCGCGGACTCATCGTCCGCGCCCGCGGGAACGACCAACGTCAGCGGACCGTTCGCCTGACCAGCAGCGGGCACTCCGTGTACACGAAGGCCAAGCGGGCTATTCGAGCAGTCGAGGACGAGCTACTACATTCCACCCTCTCCACGAGTGATGCCGCGCAACTGCGGCACCTGCTCGCCCAGCTCACGGCTGAGCGGTGAGCCGGGGACGTCTAACTGAACGCACGCCGGAAGCACCGACGACGCGAACGTGCCACCAGAAGACCAGGGGAACGACAACGAGTTCGAGCACCAACGTGGCAACGAACACGGACTGAGGCCACCCGGCACGAAGGCGGGGCCGAGGACGATACCCGCCAGCCCCGAGGCGATCGCCACCGCGCTCCGGGATGGCGCGGGCGAGTGCCGACCGTCCCATCCGAACCGGGCACACACGAGACAAGGAGGTGACTGGCCTGGACGGCATCGCGTAACTGACCGGATGGTATAGTTACTAAGGAGGTTGATGCCGAGAGATCGAGGAGCGTGCGGCATGAAGAGGTGGGCATTGCTGGGATCGGCGATCGTGATGGAGGTGATCGCCACGTTGTCGCTGCGGGCCTCGCAGGACAGTTGGCTGTGGCTGATCACGGTGGTCCTGGGTTATCTCAGCGCCTTCGTGCTCTTGGCCCTGACGTTGCGCGAGGGCATGCCGGTCGGAGTGGCCTACGGGATCTGGGCCGCCTGCGGCATCGCGGCAGTGGCGATCCTGGCCAAGTTCATCTTCAACGATGCTCTGACCTGGATGATGGGTGCCGGTATCGCTCTGATTATCGGTGGCGTGTTGATCATCGAGTTCGCCGGCGGGACACATTGAGATGGTGGGGTCATGAGACCGAGCAAACGCACCAAGCTCCTACAGGCGGCCCTGAGGCTAGCAGGTGACGTTGGGATTCGTGGCTTGACCATCGACGCTGTCGCCACGGAAGCCGGGGTGACCAAAGCCGGGGTTCTGTATCACTTCCGCCATCGTGATGACCTCATCACCGCGGTCCTCGATCACATCGCTGATGCCTGGGAGGAGCAGGTCACCGAGGTGCTCGGCACCGACCCCGAGGATGCCACCGTGACTGAACGCGTGGTCGCCTTCATCACCACCGCCGCCACGGTCCCGCCACCAGCGGCGGAACTGGCAGTGCTCATCGACGCAATGCGCTACCCAGAAAGCCAGCGCCGCTGGCGCGCCCTCGTACGCCGATGGACCCACGACCCGGACCAGCCACTGTCGACCGACCAGCGTCTCGCACTGCTGGCCGCCGACGGGCTCTGGCTCAACAACACCACCGCCAGCACCGACCTGACCGCCGAAGAACGGCACGCCGTCCTAGCTCGCATTCGTGAACTTGCTGCCTCAACAGCGCACGAGCACGGCCCGGCGCCGGACCGACCGGCACTCAAGGGCAAGCAGAGCACTCAAGCTCAGAACGCCGAGCACAACGAGGAATGTGTTGAGCGGCACTGAGGTTTCTGATGACGGCGTCAGCGTGGGTTCTGAAGTGGGGTGACGATCAAGGCCCCACTCCGGGGTTCGGGGTGGGGCCTTGATCAGGGTCGTGCCGGGATGGTCAGATTCGGGACGGCGTGGTCATTCTCCGGTGTTCTCGGTGACGGCGGCGCGGGCGGCTTTCTCGTCGACGAGGGCTTGTTTGCGGGCGAACGCCGCGGTGAGGGCGAGGACGGCGAGGTTGTTCACCGCTCGTGGGTAGCCGCGCGAGGCGTTATGGATGACGGTGATCGCGTCGTCGGAGAACAGGGTGTCGTCCCGTCCGGCCAGGCGCAGGTGGTGGGTGATGTAGTTGCCGGTGTCCTCGCGTGGCATCCCGGCCAGGGTGCAGCGCATCCCGATCCGCTGGTCGAGCGCGGCGAGCACGCCGAGTTTGAGGCGTTGGCGCAGGGTGGGCTGCCCGACGAGCAGGGTCGCGAACGGTGACCCGGAGTCCATGTCGTGGTTGGTGAGCATCCGGACTGCTTCGAGTTGGGCGGTGTCGAGCAGGTGCGCCTCGTCGATGATCACGATCGGGGTGCGGCCCCTCTCGGCGTGTTCGGCGGCGAGTGCCTCGGCGGCCTGTGGCGCCAGGGTGGCGGTGTAGAAGCTGGGTGTGCGTCCCAACGACGAGACGATGTGGTGCAGCATGCCCCGCACCCCGACCGAGGGGTTGGGCAGGTAGGTCGCCAGATGCCTCGAGGTATCCAGGGACGTGGTGGCCGCGCGGATCGCGACGGTCTTGCCGGCGCCGACTTCTCCGGTGATGACTCCGATGGCGTGTTGTTCGACGCACCAGCAGTCCGCACGACGGCCTCGGTGTGGCCGGGATAGCTGTGCAGCATCCCGGGTGCCAGGTTCCGCCCGAACGGCATCCGAGTGAACCCGTAGTGCGCCTGCAACCGCTCAACACTCACCGCATGCTCCCCTCGGAGCCCTCGGAGCCCTGGTCGTGGAGGGCGTCGTGGATGCTCAGCTGTCCCGGCAGTTGGGCGGCGGGACCGGCGTTGACGAGGTCGGTGTAGTTGATCCGCTCTGCCTCTGCGATTTGGCGGTGGTGGATCTCGGCGGTGAGCTCGGCGTAGTTGATGCCTGTGGGCTCCGGCGTTGGCGTGGCTGGCGTCTCCGGGCGGGCCTTGGGGTGAGCGTGACGGCCAACGGTGTGCCGCACCGCGGGTCCGTAGCTTCGCCCGTCGTATCGGGCCTCGATGCGGGTCAGATCGAACGGATCGAACACCAACTCGACCTTATGCCCGACCAATGTGGCGTCGACCTCGTAGACGTTGTTGTGCAATGACACGGTCGCGGTCTTGGTCACCCGGCGCTGCGCCGACCAGAGGAACGCCTCGGTCAGGAGGTCCCCCACGGAGTCCAGTTCTTCGTCCGTATTGGACTCGTGGCCAGCGGCGATCCAGCCGAGTTTGCCGCAGCAAGCGACAAGGTTGCGGTCTTCGAGATCAACTCCCCGGCCGCGAGATGATGCAGCCTCACTACAGGACCACCGGTCACCCATCGTCGCATCAGCCTTTGACGTCTTGCTCAGGCACCCATCTGGCTGGTCATTCTGGCGTAACTGGTTGTGAGCAGGTCGTCACCGATGGCCGACACGATGAAGGGTCCGAATCTGATGGCCAGACAGTCCAACTCCGGGGCGCGCCACGCCGAGCGTGACGCGAAGCTGGAAGCGCTGCACGAGCGCCTGGCCGCCGCGGTGGACGGGTTGGTATCGGGCGAGGACTGGCAGCGGACGGTGGAGTTCGCAGCGCGGTTCCGGACGCGGTCAGCTGGCAGGACGGGCGTATTCGAAGTCCGTGAAATGCTCTACTCTCGGCTCAGTGCTGACGGTCGGCGGCGTAGTTCGCGCACTGGCCTTTCGCGGTGGTGGTGTGGCGGTTGATGCCCGCGATTCTGAGTCCGAGAACCCCGGCGAGCATGGCTGGCGCGTCGGCGGTGGAGCAGCTGCCGGACGATCATGGCGAACGTCTCGGGCAGTTCGAGGGCGTCGGCTCCGACCTTCAGCCTCGTGCCTGCGTCGGTGACGATCACGTCGTCGGTGGTCAGAGCGATGATGCGCACCAGCGGCTGGGCGTAGAGCAAGATCAAGGTGCTGGCGATGCGGTCGACGGGATCGAGGTTGTCGTCGCGGACCAAGCGCTGGTCGATCCGCCAACGTTCTTCGGCGTCGGTGGGCGCCTCAGGCGTGCCCCTCTAACCGACAAGCAGGACAATCGACCTGGGTAGGTGCCGGCGCTGGCGCGCCCAGGTCAGGAACGGGCCGACCTGCCAACGGACAGCACCGGGGCCGGCGAACCGTAGAGACCCGAAATTCGCAGGTTCACCCTTATGCGCAGCTCCCAATGCGATGGGCAACACGAGACCCTAGATGACAACGTCGTGAAGCAAATCAAGAACCGACGCAAGCACTGCGTTACGCGATTCGCGCAGCCACAGCAGACATAGTTCGACAGAGTCGTCCGGCAAGCCGCCCAACTCAAGGTACTCAACTCCATCTATGCCTAGCTGAGTCACCGACGCCGGAACGAAAGCCACTCCACGTCCACCGGCAACGAGCCAGACCATCGTCAAGGCCTGGCTTACTGAGTGGATGACATTCTGGTGCGAGATGGGCACCAACCGCACCACGAGATCGTAAAAATAGTGCGCTTCCGTGGAAGACGGCATGATGAGCGGTTCGTTGGCGATGTCGGAGGCGAGAACCCGGCGCCCGAGGTAAGCGAGCCGGTGCCCGCTCGGTACCGCAAGCAAGAGCCTCTCACGGGCAAGGGGCCGAGAAGCGAAGACCCTCTCGTCGAACGGCGGCCTCGCGAGACCGAGCTCGATCTCACCGGCGGCGAGTGCATCAATCTGCTGGCGGGTCACGAGTTCGAAAAGGTCGATACCCACGTCCGGCAGCGCCTGTTCGATCACATTCAGAACCGTGGTGAGAGGCCCTAAAGCTGACGTAGCCGTAAACCCGATCCGGATGATGCCCGCAGCACCGTCCGCGATCCGGCGCGCGAGGTTGGGAGCGGACTCCGCCAGCGTGAGTAGACGACGGGCCTCCGTCAGGAACGCGATACCGGCCGGTGTGAGCACAACCTTGCGGTTGTCGCGGTCGAGCAAGCGCACCCCAACCACACGCTCGAGTTTCTGGATCGTCCGGCTAAGCGGTGGTTGCGTCATCTGCAAACGATCAGCGGCCCGACCGAAGTGCAACTCTTCGGCGACCGCAACGAACCCGCGCAACTGCTGAAAGCTGAACACGGCACCGCTATCGGAGGTGGATGTGGGTTTGGTGGGGTAGGTGGTTGATGTGGGTGCCGAGGTGGATGGTGTAGGTGCCGGGTTCGGTGTGCCAGCCGTTGTTCCAGTGCGCGAACGTCCGCGCGGGTACCGCGATCGT
>NZ_JAAOEN010000024.1 GCF_011320225.1 Phytoactinopolyspora limicola | reverse complement strand
GGCATCACCACACCACAACTCGCCACCACCTAGCCACACCACAACCCCAACCACCACCCAGACAGGAACACCCTTCCCGAACGACATCACTCACCACCAGCCGCCCCCGTAAAACGCAACAGGCTGTATGCGGGGAGTAACTCGCACATGATCAAGCAAGACCGACCGCACACCCGCAGCCGATCCACCGTTACGGTGAGCGAGGGGTGGTGAATCGACCGGCGCGGCCACGCGCCCAAGGTGAGGAGAATGGGTGGACCTGACCGAGCGGCTCAGCAACCGGGACAGCCGTCTGCTGCTGTTCAGCATCACTCCGCCACGACGGACAACGCAGCCCGACGACGCACAACGCATCGCCGACATCACGGTGGAACGGCTCCGCACGATCGACGTCGACGGCCTCATCCTCTACGACATCGACGACGAGAGCGACCGCAACCCGGAAGAGCGGCCGTTCCCGTATTTGCCGACGATGGACCCTGGTTATTTCCACACCCACCACCTCGCGGCATGGGATCGGCCGGTTGTGGTCTACCGCTGCGTCGGGAAGTACGACGAGGCCACCCTCAAGAACTGGCTGACCGAACAGGATCCCCGCAGAGTCGCCAGCGTCTTCGTCGGAGCGTCGTCGAGCTCCAAGGCAGTCCACGTCTCCCTACGTGACGCGCAGGCGCTCCGCCGCGACGTGCGCCCCGATCTCCCGCTGGGAGCCGTCGCCATCCCCGAACGGCACTCACGAGGAGCCGACGAACACCTTCGGATGCTGCGCAAGCAAGAATCCGGCTGCGCGTTCTTCGTGACCCAGGTGGTGTACGACGCCGACGCCGCCAAGAGCATGGTCTCCGACTACCACTACGAATGCGCGGCCCGTCGCGTGCGACCAGTTCCGGTGATCTTCACCCTGTCGGTATGCGGATCCCTCAAGACGTTGGCATTTCTGGAGTGGCTGGGGGTCGACGTGCCACGGTGGATGCGCAACGACCTCGACCATACGGATGCCCCGCTGACGACCTCATATGACCACTGCGCCGAGACGGCCCACCAGCTGGCGGCCTTCTGTGAACGCCTGGGCATCCCGTACGGCTTCAACGTCGAAAGTGTCTCCATCCGGCGAGCCGAGATCGACGCCTCGGTCGACCTCGCCACGCACCTGCGCCGCGAACATCCCCGCCACCCCCGTTCCACATGACGGTGCGGTGGTTAGTGTCATGGACCGGCGGCCCATGACACTAACCACCGAGGCGCAGCTAGCTCAACGGTCGACCTAGCACGGCCGCTGGAGCAGGATCAGGCCGTTGGGTGTCCATTGGTTGTACGTGCAGAACCGCTGGCCGCCGCCTCCTCCGCCGCCTCCGCCGGAGCCGCCGCCACCGCTGTTGGAACCGCCACCACCGGAGCCGCCGCCTCCTCCACCGCCGGAGCCGCCGCCGCTTTGCCGTTGACGTTCCTTCTCCGCCGCCGCGGCCGCAGCAGCGGCGGCAGCCGCGGCTTCCTCCTCAGCCACCGTTTTGTCGTGCGACGAACGGACCTTCTCGCCCGCATTGGCGAAGCTGACCAGTGCGTCGGCCACCGTTGATTCCGCCGCCTCGTCCGAATCGTCAGATCCGTCGCTGGCCGGCACAAGAAGCGTCTCCGCCGCGGCCAGTTCCTGGAGGACACCAACCGCCTTCTTCAGCCGTTTGACGGATTTGTCCGAAGCCTTCGGGTGATCCTCGATGATGCCGCTCCCCATGGCCGCAACCTCTTCGGCGAGGCTCACCATTACCTGATCGACGGCGTCGACCGCATCGGACAGCTCGTCCGCCTGATCTGTCAGTTCACGACGGACATCGGCGAGCCGCTCGGCCTCGGCCGCGACCCGCGCTTTCTCCGTGTCGAACTCGTCGGCGTCGGCTTCGATGTACCGCTCGGCCAGCTCACCGGCAAGGTCATCGGCATTGAACCCGTTGTGGAGTCGCGCCGCGCCGACCGCGTCGAACTCGCCTTCGGTCAACCCGCCCAGCACCTCGACGGCGGCGTCCAGTTCAGCGACTGTCTCGTCCGGGAACTCCGACGCGTGTTCGGCGGCCGCGTCCTGCGTGACGAGGGCGACATCGGTCAGGAACACCATCGAGGCCGTGGCGACTCCCTCGTAGGCGTCCGCCGCCTCAGCGGTGACGTCCAGCGCGCTGAGCAACTGAGCGGCATCCGTCTCCGCCTCCGCCGTCAACTCGGCCTGACGGTTGCGTTCCCGCACTCCTTGCACGATCAGCGTCGTGGCCGCGGCGATCACCGCCACCAGCCCGATGATCAGGCTCGCCCTGAACCAGCGGCGTCGCGATCGCTTCGCCGGAGGGTCCGCTGCGGCGGGCGGTCCGTCTGGGTTCGCTGTGCGTTCGGCTTCGGACACCGTTAGCTCCTCGTGAGTATGTGCGCTGCACGCCATTGCTGGCGCAAGAGAAATGTACTTCTCACTGACGTAGCTCGTCGCGCTCAAGGCGGCGGAACCTTCCGCGTTGAAGCGAAGCCGGACCACAAGAATGTCCAGTAAACATTGACATATGTGAACTTCAACCGTACTTTGATGGCGCGGCCGCACGCCCCTCCCGTCCCGTCAGCTCAGGCGATCTGACGGCAGACCAAGGACTGACGATGCGCAGAATCCGCCCATTGCCCGGCACCGGAGCATTCGTGCTGTTGTCCAGCACTGCTGGACACGGGCCTCAGGACGGGGGCGTGACCACCCAGAACGTCGTCACGGGTACGTCGCCCAGCGCCCGGGTGCGGTGCGGCAGGTGGCTCGGCAGGTAGATGCTGTCGCCCTCTTCCAGCACGTGCACAACCCCGTCGACGGTGACCTCGTAGGTACCGGACAGCACGAGACCGAACTCTTCACCGCGGTGGGTGTACGGCTCGTGCCCGTACCCTTCACCAGGCTGAACGACACTCAGAGTGACCTCGATCTTGCGGTTCAGGTCAGGGGTGAGCAGCGAGATCTCGGTCGACGAACCGGCCGGGCGGCGGACCTTCCGATGGTGACGGCGGACGACGGCTACCCGACGGCCCGCCTCCGACGAATCGTCGTCGGAAGCGGACGTCGGTGCGTCGTCGAGCAGGGCCCACACCGGAATGTCCAGGACGGCGCAGATCCGCTTCAGCGTCCCCAGCGACGCCGCGGACTGCCCCAGCTCGAGCTGGCTGATGAAGCTCTTGGACAACCCGGCCTGGTCGGCGACGAACTGCAGGCTGTGCCGTCGTTCCCGACGGGCCGCACGTAGCCGCCGCCCGAGATCGACGTCGAGGACGCCGTCGTCGGGGGCCGGCTGCGCCATTTCCGTGGTACTCATCAGAACCCCGGCGGGGTGGAGATCCAGATGGCCCGCGCCGGCACCGGGCCAACGGCGCGTACCCGATACGGACCGCCCGGGCTGAAGTAGATGCTGTCGCCCGGGTCAAGGCTCACGACCTCGCCGTCGACGTCGATTTCGTACTGGCCTTCCAGCACCAACGCGAACTCCTCCCGTTCCACGGCCGTCCGGGCCACGTCGTACCACTGTCCGGGATTCTCCTCGGCCAAGGTGACCTCGAAGGGGCGTTGTAGATCTGGTGTGAGTAGCTGCAGCGGATGACGTCCACCGGGGTAGGTCACACTCTTGCGGGCCGCGCGACGCACCACATGGACGGCGTCGTCGGCACCCCTTGGCGGGTCGTCACCGTCCGCGGCAGAGCTGGGCCGGTCAACGGCGTCGTCTTCTGAGACGAACACCCGTGGTGTGGTGGACAACGCCGCGCTGATCTGCTCTAGGACACCCACCGACGGCCAGGTCTTGCCGATCTCGATCCGGCTGACGAGGCTCTTCGACACGTCGGCGCGGTCGGCGACGTTCTGCAGCGTCAGGCCGAGTTCTTTGCGGCGGGCCCGGATCCGCGCACCCACCACCGTGGGGTCCAATCCTGTTCGTGCTCCGGCGCCCGGCGGCTCGCTTCGCGCCACGTGTTCTCCACTCGACGTCAACTCTGGCTGCCGATCTTACAGCGGCCACACCGCCGCGTATCCCTTTCCACGCCGCACCGGCTCGGCTACCGCGGTGACCTGCCCCGCCCGGCCAGGCCGTCGTTGAGCAGGATGCCAGTTCCTGGGACGACCGGCGACGTCGTCGGCCGGTGAGACATAACCACCTGTGAGCAGCAGGCCCAACTGCACCGCGAAGAACATGATGGCGAGGATGCCGAGGAAGAAGTTCGGCACCGCGTTGATCGCCACCGTCATCCCCATCACCAGCCGGTCGGCCAGTCCACCGCGGCGCACCCCGGAGATCACCCCGGCCGGGATACCGACCACGAGCGCGACCACCAGCGAGTACACCGCCAGCAACGCGGTGGGCTCCAGCTACCGGACCAGCGCGTCGGCCACCGGCACCCGCAGATACAACGATTGCCCGAAGTCGAAACGCAGCAGCCCACCGGCCCAGTTCAGGAACTGTTCCACCACCCCACGGTCGAGGCCCAGCGCCTGGCGGAGTTCCTCTCGTTGCTCGAGAGTGGCGTCGATACCGAGGATGGCGATGGTCGGATCACCCGGCGTGAAATGCAGGATGCCGAACGTGATCAGCGCGACCAGAAGCAGGACGGGGATCAGGGTGACGAGGCGCCTGCCGACGAATCCGGCCATGGTTGCCCTCCCCTCGTCTCGGTTCGGGGCGGTCGGTTCGCCGGCGCCGGGTGGTTGCGGACGAACCTGCCGGCGGCTGCTCCGGTGTCGTCGTCGTTCTCGACGACCACAACACCGTTGACCACCACCAGGTCCAGGCCGGTGCTGAATCGTTTGGGGTCATCGAAGGTGGAGTGGTCGCGCAACCGGTCGGGGTCGAACATCAGCAGGTCGGCGGCTGCCCCGGGCCGGATCAGGCCGCGGTCCAGGTGTTTCGCCGGGGCCGGGCGTCCCGCGCGGGCCCATCCGAGCCGCTGAGCGGGTAGCCCGGTGCACCGGTGTACCGCCTCCTCCAGCGGCATCAACCCATCCCCCGCCAGCCGGAGGAACCTGGTGAAGGTGGCGTAGTTGCGCGGATGCGGCACGCCGGGGATGTCCGGGTGGATCAGCCGGGCGTCGCTGCCGATCATGCACCGTGGATGTGCCAGGACGGTCCGCATGTCCGCCTCGCTCATCGCGTGGTCGATGATCTGCACCTTCTCCCCCGCGAGCAGCATGTCGAGCGCTAGGTCGGCCGGGGACACTCCGTCGGCGTGTGCCGCGTCCACCAGCCGTTGCCCGATATGCCGCTCGAACCGGTCGGGAACAGCGATGTCGCCGATGGTGAGGTCGTCGAGGTCGGTGCCCGCGCCGGGGATCGACGACGAGCCGGGGAAACGCTCCTCCATCCCTTCGATCACGTTGTTGCGTAGGTCCGACGGGAGGCGGCCGTCGTCGTTGCGCTCCCCGAGCAACCGGCTGGCCCGGGCCCAGGTGGGAAGGTACGCCCACAGGCTGGTGCTGCTGGCCGGGAAGGGGTAGCAGTCCAGTAGGACGTCCAGTCCGGCCGCCGCGGCGTCGTCAACCATGGGCAGGGTCTTCCCCACCGCTCCCCAGTTCCGGCGCCGTTTGGCCTTATGGTGGCTGAGCTGCACCGGAACCTGGGCGGCGTGGCCGATCTCTAGTGCTTCGCGGACCGCGTCCACCAGGGCGTCGCCCTCGTCGCGGATGTGTGAGGCGTAGAAGCCGCCGTGTGCCGCGACCACCATGGCCAGCTCGACGATCTCCGCCGTCTCGGCGAACCGGCCCGGGTCGTAGATCAACCCGGTGGACATGCCGTGTGCACCCTGCGCTATGGCGGCGGCAACGAGGCTGCGCATCCGGGTCAGCTCGCTGGGTTTGGGGGTGGCCGCGCCCGGGTCGGCCATCGCGGCCAGCCGCACCGCACCATGGCCCACCAGTGGAGCGACGTTGACGGCAACCGGACGCCGCGAGATCGCCGCCGCGAACGCGTCGAGGTCAGGCCAGCGCGGATCAGCACCTGCCCCGTCCTCCGCCCGAGCTGGGAATGGGCTCATCCCGCAGTTACCGGTGACGATGGTGGTCACCCCCTGCCGCAGCATCCCGTCGGCCCGGGGGTAACGCTCGATGGTGAAATCGACATGGCTGTGCATGTCGATGAACCCCGGGCACACGACCCGGCCGTCGGCGTCGATCACCCGATCCGCAATTCCGCCGGTGTCAGCACCGACGGCGGCGACCCGGTCGCCATCGAGCAGTACGTCACCCGGCTGGGCCGCGGCACCCGATCCGTCGACGATGCGGGCGTTCTTGATCAGCAGGCTGGCCACCCGGTGTCCTTAGAAGTTCAGCGGGGAGGCGGGGATCTCGTCGGCGGTTCGCAGCCCAGGCGGCGCCACCCGGACCCGGCCGAGCGAGTTCACCACCACGGCTGCGGTGGCCGAGTCTCCGTGTAGACCGCGGATGACGGTCTCCAGGCCCGGGTCTCCGTCGACAGTGATGACGTCCCGCGGGTCGGGAAGCCCAACCGCCATCTGAAGGTGCAGCCGGATCAGCTCTTCGCCGTCCCGGTGCGCGACGACGAGCTGGTCGATCCCCAGCACCCGGCCCGGCTCGACCGCCGAGTCGCCCAACGGGACAGCCGTCGTGGCGATGACCGGGTCGATGGTCTCGGTGAAGTTGGTGCATCCCAGGTTCAGCGCCCGGTCCACCAGCCGAGCCGACTCCGGCAGGCCGACGTGCCGGATGGTGCCCTGCTGGACTCGCTCGGCGAACTCCTCCACCGTCAGCCCCGCGCCCACCTTGCGCTGCAGCGGCAGCCGCCGCAGGCCGGCGTCCTGGACCCGGTGCACGGTGACACCCTTAACCGCTCTTTGCGACGCGGCCAGCACCACCGGCAGGTAGTCCATCGAGTAGCCCGGGTTCACCCCGGTGCCGAGCAACACCACGCCGTTGTCGACCGCTACTCGGTCGAGCCGTGCGGCCAGCTCGCTCTGGGTCGCCCGCGGGTCGGACAGCTCTTCGCAGGTGGAGACGACGTGGTAGCCGGCCTCCATGAGTTCGACGAAGGTGCTCGCGACCTTCTCCAACGAGGACCCGGCGCAATGGATGGCCACCGCGCCCGGCGCCGCCTTGGGCAACTCACCGATGGAGCCGACGACGACGGCGTCGCTGCTCACCACGTCCGCGACAGCACCCAGGGGGCGCCCGATCAGCTGCGGGTCGATGTCCACCGCGCCAACGCTGCGGTAGCTGATGCGATCCGACAGGAAGGTCAGCACCTGCTGTCCAATCGGGCCGAGCCCTACGTGGACAACGTCGATGGGGGTGTCGTGACCTGGGCCGGTCGGAGCAGGGGGCGAGGTGTGAGTCACAGTCATGGCGAGAACCGTACGGTAGGTGTGGAATTCTCGTCAAGTATTAGTTGACTTTGGGGGATGCGAGTGCCTCCCAGCCGGGCCAGTGACCGCCTATCGCTGGTTCCGTCACTCCGCTACCGCCAGATGGTGTTAGACGCCGAATTCGGCCATTAACGCCATCTGGCGGTAGCGGAGTGCAGAAACACCTGGGTTGCCTTCGGCTGCGCGTCTCGCGGTGTGGACGGTTGGCGATCAGATGCACGACAACCGCTTGCAGGAGCGCATCATGCACCTGATCGCTAAGCGTCCACACCATGAGACGAGATCAGGTGCAGCGCACACCGCGCTGACCAGCATCGTCGTCATCACTCCTGCATCTGATCGTCGCCACAAAAAAGATCAGGTGAGCAAACGGAGATCAGGTGCACACACCTTCCGGGCCAACCCACGAACACCTTTGGGACGCCGATCTCCCTACACCAAGGCGCGCAACCTCAAAGCGCGTTCAGTGAGCGGGCTAGGTGCTCACATGTTGATCATGTGGCCGGCGATGCCGTGAATGGCCTCCTTGACCGACTCCGACAGGGTCGGGTGCGCGTGGATGTTCCGTGCGACCTCGTCGGCGGTGAGATCCCACTGCTGGGCCAGAGTCAGCTCCGGCAGCAACTCGGTGACGTCCGGGCCGATCATGTGCGCGCCCAGGATCTCGTTGTACTGGGCGTCGGCCACGATCTTGACGAAGCCGGCGGTCTCCCCCAGGCCGTGCGCCTTGCCGTTAGCCATGAACGGGAACTTCGCCGTCTTGACGTCGTAGCCCCTCTCCTTGGCCTGGGCCTCGGTGTAGCCGAACGCGGCGATCTGCGGCTGGCAGTAGGTGGCACGCGGGATCATGTCGTAGTTGATCGGCATGGTCTCGGCGCCGGCGATGGTTTCGGACGCCACGACACCCATCGCTTCGGCGGTGTGGGCCAACATGAGCTTGCCCGTGACGTCGCCGATGGCGTAGATGCTGGGTACCGAGGTCCGCATGTAATCGTCGATGTCGATCGCGCCACGTTCGGTGAGTTTGACCCCGGTCTTGTCGAGGCCGTATCCCTCGACACGAGGGGCGAAGCCGATGGCCTGGAGGACCTTGTCGGCCTCGAGGACCTCTTCCTTGTCGCCGCTGGTGACCGTAACTTTGACCTTGTCGCCGCTGTCATCGATGGCGTCCACCCGAGTGGAGGTGCGCACCGTGACGCCCAGCTTCTTGAACTGCCGGGCCAGCTCCTTGGAGATGTCGGGGTCTTCCAGCGGCACCATCCGGTCGAGGAACTCGACGACGGTGACGTCGACGCCGTAGTTGGCCATCACGTAGGCGAATTCCACCCCGATAGCGCCAGCACCGGCGATGATGATGCTGCCGGGCAGCTCACCCTGCATGATCTGCTCTTCGTACGTAACGACCCGCTCGCTGAGCTGGGTGCCGGGCAGCAGCCGGGTGGTAGCGCCGGCGGCGACGATGCAGTGGTCGAACGTGACGGTCTCGTTGCCGCCCGCGTTGAGGGCGACGTCGAGGGTATTCGCGTCGGTGAACGTGCCCCAGCCGTCGAACTCGGTGATCTTGTTCTTCTTCATCAAGAAGTGCACACCCTTGACGCGCCCCTCGGCGACGTCGCGGCTACGCTCGAACGCCTTGGCGAAGTCGACCCGTACCTCGCCGTCGAAGCTGATCCCGAACGTATCGGCCTGATGCTTGACGAGGTGGGCCAGCTCCGCGTTGCGCAGTAGCGCCTTACTCGGGATGCAGCCGACGTTGAGACAGACCCCGCCCCAGTACTTGGATTCCACGACAGCAACGGACTTACCCAGCTGCGCGGCGCGGATCGCGGCGACGTATCCGCCAGGGCCTGCACCGAGGACCACGACATCGAAGTGCGCACTCATGGAAGACAGCCTAGTGCCCGCCCCCAGATGTACGGGGCACTGGGAACCAAGCCGATCACTGGGGACCAAGCCGGGCGAGGGGTTCCACCAGCTCGCGTTCCTCGTAGGACAGATGCGACACCAACGTGTCTGTGAGCAAGTCCACAGCGGCCCGGACCTCCCCGACACCGTGCCGGCCACCGACGAGACCGACCAGCGCCTGATCCACCCGCTCGAGGACGCCGTGGATGGCCGCGTGTTCCTGCTCCAACCGGTCGATGACGGGAGCCAACCGGGAATCGGCGCGTCGTAGGTACGGGAAGAGCGCTTGGTCTTCGAGCGTGTGGTGGGTGGTGACCACTCTGCAGTAGGACTCGCAGTACGTGCCTAACGTCCAGTTGTTCTGCCGCATCGTCATGGTGTTGATGTGCGAGCGGGCGGCGCCGGGCTCGATCGCACCGGCCTCGACCTGGTCGATCAGGCCACGTAGCTCGTCGAGTTCGGCCCGCAGGTGGTTGTGGACGTCGATCAGGTGCTGGCCGCGCGCACGTTCATGGGCGGTGTAGCTGCGTTCGGTGTCGGGTGTGGGGCCCGTGGGACGTTCGTCGTCATTCCATACCCGCTCGCTGCTGAGCCGACGGCCGTCGTCAGGCGTGGGCGCGACACCCAATACCGTGGGCTCGGCTTCCACCGGTACCCGGACGCCAGAGCCACTCGTCTCGGACGGCGATCCGACGCCGGGTGCACCCGCACGCTCCTGTCCGACCAGCTCTCGAACCGCCGGCACCACCTCGGCGGCGAACCGGCGGATGACGAGCGGGTCGTCACTCCCCAGGATGTACGTGCTCATCCCCTCGGTCACGGCGAGTTCGGCGAGTTGCTCGGCCCAGACGGCTGGCGGCCCCTGGAGGAATTCAGCACCGGAGCCGTCGAAACTTCCCATGAGGTTGTATAGCCGCCGGATGGCCGACGGGTCGCGGCCGGCGCTGGTGGCGGCCTCGTCGATTCGTGCGTTCATATCCGTCAGCTGATCCGGCCCGGCATAGGGCGAGCTGACCGACCAGCCGTCAGCGAGCCGGCCGGTCAGGCCGAGGATTCGGGGCTTGACCGCACCCAGCCAGATGCCGATCTCATGGGCTGGGGCCGGACCAGCCTTGGCACCCCAAACCCGGTAATGCTGTCCGCCCACCCGCACCGGGCCATCGTGTGGCCGCCACATCGCGCGGATGATCTCGATGCCCTCTTCAAGAGCCTCGATGTTCTCCCCCAGCGTCCGCTTCGGGCCGCCCATCGCGACGATCGGTTCCAGGAACGGCCCGGCGCCGAGGCCGAGCTCGACCCGGCCACCGCTCAGGATGTCGAGTGTGGCGGCGCTCTTGGCCAGCACGGCAGGCGGCCTCAACGGCAGGCTCACCACGTTGGGCAGCACTCGAACCCGGGAGGTGCGTGCGGCGATGACCGACAGCAACGTCCAGGTATCCAGGAAAGCGGGCTGGTACGGGTGGTCCTGGACGGTGACCAGGTCGAGGCCCACCTCGTCGGTCAGCCGGGCCAACTCGACGACGTGGTCAGCCTGAGCGGCGGACGGTGTGATGAAGGTACCGAAGAGCAACTCGTGACCATAGTCAGGCATCATTCATCCAATCATCTGTTTTACAGAACATATGTCTACCTGAACATCTTCATTGCCGCAAACCTTCCCCTCGGCGCGTAGACTGCACCTCATGACAACGGCGGCGGAGCAGGGCCACGTCACCGGCCTGGAAACCGACCTTGGCTGGGCGCTCGGGCGGATCTTCCGCGCCTACGTCAAGACGTTCGACACCGCACTGGAGCAGCTACCCGGTGGCCCACGCGGCTATCACGTGCTCGCGGCGGCCGCCTACTGCCCGCCCAGCAGCCAGCTCGCGCTCGCTCAGCACCTCGGAATCGACCGGACGGTCATGACCTACCTGATCGACGATCTGACCGATGCCGGCCTCGTCGAGCGACGTCCGGCCCCGGCCGACCGCCGGGTGCGCCACGTCGTCGCCACCGAACCAGGCCGCGACCTGCTCGTAAGACTGGAGCGGCATCTAGCCGCCGCCGAAGACCACCTGCTGGCCCCGCTGGAAGCCCCGGAGAGGTCAGAGCTGCGGCAGCTACTACGCCGGGTCGCCGAACACGTCCAGCACCACGACCCAGTGGCTGACACCTGCCAGGCCGTCGACGAGATCCGCGGTGAGCTGGAGAAGTTGCCGCGTGGCCGGGCCGGTCAGAAGAGTCGCGTCGACGGATCGTCCAGTCCGCGCAGCGCGTCGTAGTCCACCGTCACGCAGGTGATGCCGCGGTCGCCGGCCAGCGTGCGAGCCTGCGGCCGGATCTCCTGCGCGGCGAACACCCCGCGCACCGGGCTCAGATGCGGATCGCGGTCGAGCAACTCCACGTACCGGGTCAGCTGCTCCACCCCGTCGATCTCGCCACGGCGCTTGATCTCCACCGCAACCGTCGCCCCGGACTCGTCGCGGCACAACAGATCGACCGGCCCGATCGGCGTCGGATACTCGCGGCGGACCAGCCGCCAGCCGGCGCCAAACGTCTCGACGTTCTCCGCCAGCAGCCGCTGCAGGTGGGCCTCCACCCCGTCCTTGACCAGCCCGGGATCCTCACCAAGATCGAAGTGGGTATCGTGCAGGAGCTCCTCGATCTCGATAACCAGGCGATCGTCGGTTTTGGTGCTTTGAACCGTCCAGACGTGGTCGTCCTCGACCAGGGTGCACGGAGGACTCATCCAGTTCAGCGGTTTGTAGGAGCCTCCGTCGGAGTGCACGAGCACACTCCCATCGGCTTTGACCATGATCAACCGGACGGCCATGGGGAGGTGAGCGGTGAGCCGGCCAGCGTAATTAACTTGGCACTTGGCGATGACGAGACGCACGGAGACGACGTTACCGGGTCAAGGCGTCGGTGATGGCTAGGCGGTGCTCTTTGAACCACGCGTGGCTGCGCTTGATCAGATCACCGGCGCCGTCGTTCCACATCCGCGCCCATCCGCCACCGATGGTTTCCGCCCGATGCCTCATGGCGTGCCAGGCTCGTTCGAACCGCCAGTCGGTGACGTCGAGCAGGTCGGCGCGTTCAGTGGCGTCGAGCCCGTAGGCATCGGCGAACAGCCTGGCCCGGTGCCCCGCGTCGGCGTTGTGCAGGGCAGGATCGCGATCCTGCGGTGGCGACATCGGCGCCCAGTACCGCAGGGTGGTAGCGATGTCGAGCAGCCTCAAAGTCGGCCCGGCGAGATCGAAATCGACGATGCCAACCGGACGACCGTCCCGGAAGATCACGTTCTCGAAAGTGATGTCGTTGTGACCGACGACGTCGGGCTCGCCGGGCGGCGCCGGGGCATCGGGCACACTCCCAAGCCCCTCGGTCCACTCCACCCCGTCCGGCAGGGTGAACCCGGCCGAGAGTTGGTGCAAATGACGCTGGATAACCGCGATCTCGGTGAGCGCGGTATCAGTCACCGCCCACGAGTTCAGCGGTCGTCCACCCATCTCGCCGTCAATGTAGGTGACGATCTCGCGACCCTGGTGGTCGATACCGAGGAACCGCGGTGAGTGCGGGAAACCCGCCTGCTCCAAATGCCGCAGGTAGGCATGGACGGCAGGGCTGTTGGGGGTGAGCGCGCGGCGGACCGTGTCACCGCGTCGGACCACGCCGTCGCTGACATCACCACCGAACAGAGGGACCTCGTCATCGTGATCCGCAAGCATGGCATCACTGTAGAACCTGGGTTGAGGGCCCTCGGCGCAGCGGTGCTCATGGCCGACAACCGATCGCTGAAGGCCCATCAACGGAAATCACGGCTGCCGGTGCTACCGGTCACCTTCAGCGGAGCCAGCCGGTTCGCGTACAGGCTGATCGCGCCGTCGAGCCGCTCCAGCCGGCCGTCGACGACGATGGCGGTGGACTCCAACGCGACCCGCCGCTGCCGCTTCCACACGCCCGGTGGGCAGATGACGTTGACCATGCCGGTCTCGTCCTCGACGTTCATGAACACGATGCCACCCGCGGTGGGCGGCCGCTGCCGGTGCGTGATCAGGCCACCCACCATCAGGCGCTCACCGTGGTCTCTATCGCGCAACTCGACGGTGCGCACCGCACCCCACGCCTCCAACTGCTCACGCACGTGCTGAACCGGGTGGCTGTCCGGCGAGACCCCGGTGGCCCAGAGGTCGGCGAAGGTCTGCTCGATCGCCGTCATCCGGGGCAGCACTGGCGCGACGGCGCCCGGCGAGGTGCCTGGCAGCTGGTCGGCGCGGTCTTTCGCCAGAGCACCAACCGCCCACAACGCCGCCCGGCGATCCAGGCCGAAACAGCCGAACGCACCCGCGGTAGCCAGCGACTCCAGTGCTGCCTGCGGCACCCGGGCGCGGCGGACGAGGTCGGCGACGTCGTCATACGGCCGGCCGTCGGCGATCCGCTGAGCCGGCTCCGAGCCGAGGCCGCGCACCGTGGACAGGCCGAGCCGGATCACCGGCTGCGGAGCTTGCGGCGCGTGTGGATGATCCGACTCCACCGGCACCCGCTCCTCCAGCGTCGCTTTGACGTCGCTGGCGTTGATGTCGACACCACGGACCACCACCCCATGCCGCCGGGCATCCTCCACCAGCGTCTGCGACGAGTAGAACCCCATCGGCTGGTTGTTCAGCAAAGCGGTGGTGAAGATGGCGGGGTGATACCGCTTCAACCACGCACTGGCGTAGACCAGGTGGGCGAAGCTGAACGCGTGTGACTCCGGGAACCCGTAGCTGGCGAAGGCCAGCAGCTTCTGATAGATGTCTTCGGCGATATCGGGGCCGATCCCCTTCGCCGCCATCCCTCGGAACAGCCGGTCACGTAGCCGCCCGATCCGCTCCTCGGACCGCTTCGAGCTCATCGCCTGGCGTAGTTGGTCGGCCTCTCGGCCGTTGAACCCGGCGCAGTCGATGGCCAGCTGCATCATCTGCTCCTGGAACAGCGGCACCCCCAACGTGCGGTTGAGGGCGTTCGCCATCGTCGGATGCGGGAGATGCTCGTCCGGGCGGTAACCCTTGGTCTTGCGTTCGATGTATGGGTGCACCGAGCCGCCCTGGATCGGCCCCGGCCGGATCAGGGCGACCTCGATCACCAGGTGGTAGAACTCCTCCGGCCGGAGCCGGGGCAACGTGGCCATCTGAGCACGTGACTCGACCTGGAACACCCCAATGGTGTCGGCGTCGCAGAGCATGTCATAAACCGCCGTGTCCTCCTGCGGGACGTTCTTCAACGTGAGCCGCTCCCCGGTCTGCTCGTCGAGCAGGTCGAACGACTCCCGCAGCGCCGAAAGCATGCCCAGGCCGAGCAGATCGAACTTCACCAGTCCAGCGGCTGCGCAGTCGTCCTTGTCCCACTGCAGGATGCTCCGATTCGGCATGCTTGCCCATTCGACCGGGCAGACCTCCCCCACCGGACGATCGCAGAGCACCATGCCACCGGAGTGGATCGACAGGTGCCGCGGCAGCCGCAACATCCGGTAGACCAGCTGCACGACGTCGTCCGGCACCCCGATGTCGGGAGAGATCGGCTCGTGGTGTCCGACGTGTCGCGACCACCCGTCCACCTGGCCCGGGCTGTATCCCAGGGCACGGGCGACATCACGCAGCGCCATCCGCTGCCGATAGCTGTTGACGTTGGCCACCTGAGCCGCGTACTCGCGGTGGTACTTGTGGTAGACGTGCTGGATGACCTCCTCCCGGCGGGCGTTTTCAATGTCGATGTCGATGTCCGGTGGGCCGACCCGAGCGTCGGTGAGAAAACGCTCGAAGAGCAGCTCGTGTTGGATCGGATCGATGGCGGTGATGCCCAGCACGTAACACACCACCGAGTTGGCCGCTGACCCTCGTCCCTGGCAGAGGATGCCCTCGCGTCGGCAAAACTCGACGATCTCGAAGACGATGAGGAAGTACCCGGGGAAACCGAGCCGCTCGATGACGGCCAGCTCTTCTTCCGCCTTACGCCGCGCCTCGGCTGCTCTCGGGTGGCCTTCCGGATAGTGGGTGTTGATGCCTTCCTCGACCTTCACCCGCAGGTAGCTCGCATCGGTGTGGCCGTCGGGAACCTCTCGCTCGGGAAGGTTCGGGGCGATCAGCGTGATGTCGAACGAGCAGGCCCGGCCCAGCTCGACGGTGGCCTCCCGGACTCCAGGGAAACGCGCCAGCCGCTGTTCCATCTCCGCCCCGCTCCGAATATGCGCCGTCCCGGCGGCCGGCAGCCAGCCGGAGAGGTCGTCCAGGCTGCTGCGGGCCCGGATAGCGGCCAAGACGTGGGCGAGATCGGCGTCGGCCGGGCTGGCGTGATGGACGTTGTTGGATGCGACCACCGCCACTCCCACCCGCTGGGCCAGCTCGAACAGGGTGTCGTTGCGGGCATCGTCGAGTGGTTGATCGTGGTCGATCAGTTCCACGAAGACGTTCTCTGGGCCGAACATGTCTACCAGTCGGTGTAACTCGCTCTCCGCGGCGTCGGCTCCGTCATGTTCGAGGGCCGACGGAACCAGCCCTTTACGGCAGCCGGTGAGCACAGCCCACTGCCCGTCGTGCTGATCGGCCAGCTCGTCCAGGTGGTAGATCGGCTGGCCCTTCTTTCCCCGCAGCTGAGCAGTGGTAATAGCTCCGGCTAACCGGCGGTAACCCTCCGGATTTCGGGCCAGGACGAGCAGATGGTGCCCTTCGGGATCGGGTACGCCGCCCTGCCGAGCGGTCAACCCCAGGCTCAACTCCGCCCCGAACACCGTGCCCAGCCTGCGCCCGCCGAGCTGCTCGCCGTACATCTCGTAGGCGTCACGGGCCGCCTCGGCGAACCGCACCACGCCGTACATGCCGTCGTGATCGGTGATCGCAAGAGTCTCGACCCCCTGCAGAAGGGCCTCGACCACCAGCGTCTCCGGCTCGGACGCACCATCGAGGAAGCTGTACGCGGAATGACAGTGCAGCTCCGCCCAGGCCGGACCGGTGTGGTCCGGCCGGCGGACCTCCTCGTCACCGGAGCGGGGCCGCCGGATCAGGGAGCCGACCTCACGTGGGAGCTTCTCCCCATCGCTACGCCAGCCACTGCCCCACGAGAGCGCACGTTCGAGCTCCTGCCAGGACACCGGTGGGTTATGCCATCCCATACTCACCCCAGCCGATCATCAACGCGCACCTCACGAAGGCATGCCGCCTCGCCCTCGACAGTGGTGGCGGCAGCTTCGGCGGAGGATTCTTCTCAGCGCCGCGTCAGGACCACCACCATCGAACGTATGTTTGACAATAATCGAACATACGTTTCCCTTCAACTCCTTCGCCGGCGCCCTTGTGGCGCATGACAACGGCCCTGGGCCGTCTCACCGCGGCGGCCCAGCCTGGATCCGGGCGCGGATCCACACTGGGCCCGCGCCCGGACAGCCACCGGTGACCACCACCACAACTCGATACCTGGGTGGTGGCTGCCCTCACCCGGCCGGGTGTAGCCAGGCGGCGATCTCTTGCACACCATCGACGACGTGTACGCCGGCCGAGGCCATAGCCGAACGGCCGGGCAGCATGAGCACGCGCTCCTCGGCGACGGCGGGAATCTCGGCTACCGCTTCGTTACCGAGCACCCCGTCGAACGACTCGCGGCCCTTGCCGAGCACATCCACCAGCAGAATCGCGTCCGGGTTCGTCCGGATGATCTGCTCCGGCTCGGCCGGCATGGTGCGCTCGATACCGGCATCCTCAACGGCCGGTGCACCTCCGGCATGGCGAACCAGGTCGGTCGGCATCGAGTCGGGTCCGGCGATGAACGGATTGTCCGCCTGATTGGTCAACACCAGGACGGTCGGCGCGTCGTCGGCGTCGGTCAGGTGACCAGCGACGGCAGCGAGCTCCGCATCCATGTCCGCGATCAGCTCCTCAGCCCGTTCAGGCGCCCCCAGAGCCTCGCCGAGCACCCGGTAGTTCTCCTGGAGCTCGTCGATGCTGCCCCAGTTGTTCTGGATCGTCACCAGGGGCACGTCACTCTGTTCCAGCAGGTCGTCCGCGTCTTGTTCACCGTCGTGGCGGGCGGTGACCACAATCAGGTCCGGCCCCCAGGACAGCACCTGCTCCGGGTCGAGATTGTCGCTCGGCGGCACGTGGTTGGGCACCTGCTCCATCTCGTCCGGATAGTTGCCGAGATGCTCGTTGGTGGTGCTCGCCGGAACAGCGACGAGCCGGTCGGCGCCGGCCAGCGCACGAACGGCTTCGGCGGTGTCGCTGGACAAGGCAGCCACGTTCGAGGGGGCTTCGGCAGCGACTGGTTCGTCAGCCGCGGCCGACGCCGTCGGCTGCTCGTCGTCGCTGCTACAGGCGGCCAGCACCAGCGCGAGCGCCGGGACCAGCAGCCAGCCGGCGGGATGTAGACGGGACCGGCGCAGCCGGTCGGTGCCAAAACGTGCGGTCATCGAACAACTCACTTTCATCTCTTAACTGGGGCGAAGTCTGGGAGGACGTCAAGTGCGGTGATCCGCAATGCTCCGGTCGTGACGTCGTCGACGACGACAGCGTTGACGCCGTAGACCTCCGCAAGACTGGTGTGGGTCAGGACCTCTCGCGGGTGGCCGGAGACGACTAGCCGCCCGTGCTGCATCAACGCCAGCCGGTCACAGAACCGGGCCGCCTGTTCGAGGTCATGCAGCACCGCGATCACCGCCAGCCCACGGTCGGCTTGGCGGCGCAACAACTGCAGAACATGGAGCTGGTGCCGCAGATCGAGCGCGGCGACCGGCTCGTCCAGTAGCAGCACCTCAGGCTGGTGCGCCAGCGCCTTGGCTAGGTGCACCAGCTGGCGCTCACCTCCCGACAGCGTGGTGACCAACTGGCCGGCCAGGTGCGACGCTCCCGCCTCGGCCAGCATGGCGTCAGTGATGTCATGATCGGCGACGCGCAACGGCTCGAACCGGCCGACGTGGGGATGCCGCCCCATCAGCACGACGTCGCGCGCGGTGAAATCGAAGTCCAACGCGGTGTCCTGCGGCACGTAGGCCACCTGGCGGGCGCGTTCCCGGGCGGGCAGGCGACGCAGCGCGCGGCCCCCGACGCGCACCTCACCTCGCGCTGGGGTGGCCACCGCCGCCAACACCCGGACCAGCGTGGTTTTCCCTGCGCCGTTCGGTCCGATCAGACCGAGCACCTGGCCCGGCTGGGCGGCCAGAGTGACGTCGTCGACAATCGTGCGGCCGTCGATCTCCACCGTGATGCCGTCTGCCCGCAGCCCATGTGGTGCTGGCGCCGTCCCGTTGGCGCTCATGTCCGAGGCGCTCATGTCCGGGGCGCCCGTCGTCGTCGCAAGACCAGCAGGAGGAATACCGGTGCACCGATCAAGGCGGTGACCGTACCGGTCTGCAAGGTGACAGGTGAGAACAGCATCCGGGCGACGAGATCAGCCAGCACCAAGAACGTGCCGCCGAGCAGCGCGGCACTCGGCAGCAGCAACCGGTGATCCGGACCAAGCACCATGCGGATCAGGTGCGGCACCACCAGGCCGACGAAGCCGATGATTCCGGCTACCGCCACAGCGGCGCCGGTGAGGACGGCGGCCAGGACCAGCAGCACGCGGCGCAGCCGCACCACGTCAACCCCACTAGCCTGGGCCTGGACCTCGCCGAGCAGCATGACGTTGAGGTCGCGGGTGAAGACGAGCACGGCCGCCAGAGTGATGGCGACCGGGATAACTACCATCTGCACATGGCTCCAGGTGCGGGCCACTAGGTCGCCGTTGAGCCAGAAGACCACGCCGCGCAACGTGTCGTCATTGGGCGCATTGGTGACCATGGCGCTGACGACGGCGCCGAACAGCGCGTTGAGAGCGATCCCGATCAGTAACAACGTCGCGATGGACCGGTCACGCCGGGCGCTGGCCACCGCATAGACAAGGACCAGCGCCCCGAGTGCCCCGGTGAAGGCGCCGAGCGGCAGAACCCAGGCGCCAGCCGCGGTCGCTCCGGAGACGATGACCGCCACCGCGGCGACGGCAGCCCCGCTGGATACTCCGAGCACACCTGGTTCGGCGAGCGGGTTGCGGAACAACGCCTGCATCACTGCTCCGGCCACCCCCAGGGCGGCACCCACGAACAACCCCACCAGGACGCGGGGCAACCGGATGCTGTCGATGATCGATGCGTGCTCACTGCTCCGGTTGCCGAGGACCACCTGGACAGTTTCCGTGAACGGGATCTGGATCGGGCCGATCGATACGGCTAATACCAGCGCGCCGAGCAGCAGCGCCGCCAAGGCACCCAGGGCGGCGACGGCACGGGTGCGAGTCCGGGGGCGGACGCCATCTTCGGTGCCGGTAGTGGCGGTAGCGCTGGCACCGTGGTGCATCTCGGCGGTACGGACTTGATGCGCTGTCTCGGCCGGCGCTGTCTCGGCCGGCGCCATCCCCCGAGATCGCATCCGACTCCCCGCAGAATGTGTTGATTATCGTTATCGCAACGATAATCAACGCTTCCGCCCTGGCACAAATCACCCTCGGTTATGTGCAGTTCGACGGTCGAGTGCACCATGCGCACTAGCGTGTCAGCGGCCGCCGCATCACCACCCGCGGCCAGGCATCCAACCCCCGGGCGGCCTCCTCCTCGCGGATGCGTCGCAAACCGTCGGTGAGCTCACCGTCGGCCAGTACCCGGAACCCAAGGCGGATGTAGTACGGCGCGTTCCATGGAACGTCGGCGTAGGTGGTGAGGGTTAGCCCGGCCAGACCCTGCCGACGCCCCCAGTCGGCCACCACCTCCAGCAGGTCGCGGCCCAGCCCGCGCCGGGCGTAGCGCGGATGCACGGAGACCTGCTCGACATGTGCTTCCCCGTCGACCACCTGGGCAAGTACATAAGCCACCGGGACGTCACGCTCGTCGACGGACACCCAGGCCCGGCCGTCGACCTGAAACGCCGTCAGATCTGCGACGGTAGGCGGATCGTCGTCGGCGATCATGTCCATGCCGAGGTCACGGAACGGCGCACCGGCCGCGACCTCGATCTCTTGCAGGGCGATTAAGTCGTCGGCACGGGCAACCCGGATCACGTCGACCTTTATACCCACCAAGCCCGGCGCCCGCAGCCGAATATTCACCGGCGCCCCGCCGCCATCGTTGACAGGATGACCCGATGGATCGCAGCCAGCTCAGTCGCATCGCCCACACCAACCACCCGATCGCCGCCCCGCTACACGGCGCCTCCGTCCGCATGCTGCTCAGCCATGCCATCAAGCGCGGCGACGAGCACCTACTCGACCTCGGTTGCGCCGAGGGTGCCTGGCTGAGCCATGCCCTGCAAGATCATCCCGACCTTCACGTGGAGGGTGTGGACGTCGACGCGGAAGCAATCAACGACGCCCGACAGACCCTCCGTGGTGTGGGCCGGCCCGAACGGATCGCGCTACACGCCATCGACGCGAACGAGTTCCAGCCGGACCATTCGTTCGACGTTGTCCTCAGCGTCGGCGCCACCCACGCATTCGGGGGCCTGCTGCCCACCATCCAAGCCGCCGGACGCCACGTCGCCACCGGTGGATGCCTGGTACTCGGCGACGGGTTCTGGGAACAACCCCCGGGCCCGGAGACCCTCGACGTCGGATTCAGTGCCGACGAATACAGCGACCTCGCGACGACGGTCGACCAGATCCGGGCCGAAGGCTGGATCCCGATCGCCGGGCACGTGAGCACCCAGCACGAGTGGGACGACTACGAGTGGGCATGGACCGGCGCGGTCGCTAGCTGGGCCCTCGACCACCCTGACGACCCCGGCAGCATCGAAGCCATGGCGGTCGCGAATAGCCATCGCGACGCCTGGCTGCGCGGCTACCGAGGCACACTCGGCTTCGTCACTCTGGTTTTGCGACGGTCCAACCACCCCAGATGAAGCCTCATCCGCGCCGCCGTATCCGACCTCGCGGCGGGCCACGGCGACAGCCAATATCGAGCGGCAACTGGCGCGCGATTCTGTCAGAATGTTCGGGTGTCTACACAACGGACACTGGTCTGCCCAGCCACGACGCCGACGTCTCGGCGTGACGCGCCAGCGGGATATGCGATTCGGCCCTGCCGGCCAGCGGATACCGAAGCGCTCGGTCGGTTGTATTTCGAGTCCTACGATCCGGGGACAGCGAGCGCCACCTATGAAGACGCACTGACCGACGTCCGAGCCTCCTTCGCTGGCGACTACGGCGAGCTGTGGCAGAACGCCTCCCTGGTTGCTACATCAAGCGACCAGCAGATCGTCGCGGCGCTGCTATTGGTCGTTCGAGCGCCGTGGCCAGACACTCCCGACTGTCCGTTCATCATCGAACTGTTCACCGACCGGTTACATCGACGCCGCGGTTTGGCCAGGACCTTGGTGCGCGGCACACAGGCTGCCATCGCGGGCGCCGACGATACGCGACTGGCATTACGGGTGAGCGGCGACAACGAACCCGCCCTGGCGCTGTACCAACAGCTCGGCTTCAAGGATTGGGTGCCGGCATAGCATGCTGGCGCCGTAGCGACGGGCGGCCACCGGGCGAAGCTCGCGGTGTAGGCGGTTGACAGAATCGAACACACATTCGATAGTTGAAGCATGAGGCCATCGAGACGTCAGCGAGCGGCCGAAGCACTGGCCAAGGTAGCCGGAACCGAACATTTGTACACCGCTCTTGAAGAGTTCTCTCTCCCGGTCCTACCGGCCTTCCATGGGCTACTCTCCGGACTCCCCCGCGGTCAGGTGGTCAGTCTCGACGCCCCAGGTGCGCTGGCGCTGGCGCTGCTCGCCGGGGCCTCGCAGGAAGGTTCCTGGAGTGCGGTTGTTGGTCTACCCGAGCTGGGCGCCGTCGCCGCTGCCGATCTTGGCTGCGATCTTGATCGAGTCCTGCTCGTCGACCGTCCGGCGGACCGGTGGGCCGATGTCACCGCAGCACTTTTGGAAGCCGTCGATATCGTCCTGCTCCAGCCACCAGCCCGGCCGCAGGCTGGTATCGTCCGGCGGCTCACCGCCCTGGCTCGCCGGTCCGGCTGCGCGCTGATTACCACCGGCGGGTGGGACGGCGCGTCGGTACGGCTACGGGTGGAGTCCTCGTCGTGGCTGGGAGTCCAGCAAGGCCATGGACACTTACACAGCCGACGCGTGAAAGTTGTGGCGGAAGGACGCCGCACCGGAGGTCGGCCACGCTCTGCTTGGTTGTGGCTGCCCGGCCCCGACGGCTCGGTGAGCAGTGCCGAACTAGCCTCGGTGACCAACATGTCCGAGCGGCAGGCCAGCACCACCACCCCGGTTTCCAGCACCCATCAGGTGGCGTGATGGATCAGCAACGCACACTCGTGGTCTGGTGCCCAGACTGGCCCCTCACCGCCGCTGGAACCGACCCCGCGATCCCCGCCGTCGTGCTTAGCTCCGCCCGAGTTTCCGCCTGTACCCCGGCGGCCCGGGCTACCGGGGTCCGCCGTGGCCAGCGGCTGCGCGATGCCCAACGGTTCTGCCCAGAGCTCACCGTCCTCGAAGCCGACCCTGAGGGCGAGACTCGCGCGTTCGAGCAGGTCGTTGCGCTCGTCGAGGAGGTCTGCCCGCGGGTGGAGATGATCCGTCCCGGCCTGCTGGCGATCCCCGCCCGGGGGCCGAGCCGGTACTACGGTGGAGAAGAATCCGTGGCTACGCTGATCCGCGACGCGGTGCTGAGCCGAGACTTCATCTGCGCCGTCGGTGTGGCCGACGGCGTCTTCGCGGCCAACCTCGCCGCCCGGGCCGCCTTGGACGACACCGACGGGCTCTGCCTCATCCCGTCGTCCGGCACGGCTGAATTCCTCGCCCGACATCCCGTGTCCGTCCTGGACCTGCCGGATCTGACCGATGTCCTGGTCCGGCTCGGCATCCGCACACTGGGCCGCCTCGTCGAGTTACCGCTCCGCGACGTCCTTGCCCGCTTCGGCGCCGAAGGCGCTACCGCCCACCGGCTCGCCTCCGGCCTGGAGGCCCGCCCGCCGGCCACCCGCCCACCTGGTGAAGACCTCTCCGCACATCTCGAGTTCGAGCCCCCAATCGAGCAATCTGAACCCGCGGTGTTCGCCGCCAAGAGCCTGGCCGACCTCATGCACGCCAAGCTGGGTGAACGCGGGCTGGCCTGCGTCCGGGTAGAGGTCGAGGCCAGCACCACCGACGGCCAGAGCCTGGCCCGGCTGTGGCGGCACGACGGCTTGTTGTCCAGTCTCGCGGTGGCCGAGCGGGTCCGCTGGCAGCTGGATGCCTGGCGCACCGCCGGCCGGCTGACCGGTAGCCTGGCCCGCCTCGCACTGACCCCCGACCAGGTCGTCATCGATACCGGACGGCAACTCCCACTGTGGGGGCAGGCAGAGAACGACGAACACGTCTCCCGGGCAGCTACTCGGATCCAGGTCATGCTCGGCCATACCGCCGTGACCCGGCCCCGGCTCGCGGGAGGCCGCGGACCAGCCGAACAGGTGGTGCGGGTGCCATGGGGTGACACAACGGCCCCGGCCCTACCCGCCGAGCACCCGTGGCCGGGCCGAGTCCCTCGGCCAGCGCCGTCCATCGTCCCAGCCGAACCCCGATCGGCTCGGATCCTCGACACCACCGGTGAGCCGGTCACGGTCAGTGGACGCTCAGTGGTGTCGGCGCCCCCGACCCAGCTCGTCGTGGGGCGCGAAACATTCACCATCACCGCCTGGACCGGACCCTGGCCGATCCGCGAGTACTGGTGGGATCGCCGTCGCAGCCGGCGTTGTGCCCGGTTCCAGGTCACCACCGACGACGGCCGGGCCTGGCTGCTCACCGTCGAGAATGGTCAATGGGCCGTCGAGGCGATCTACACCTAAGGCCCCGGCCCCGGTCGCCACCCCGGTCGCCGCCCCAGCCGCGCCGCCACCGCACCCCAGCCGCGCCGCCACCGCACCCCCAGCCGCGCCGCCACCGCACCCCCAGCCGCGCCGCCACCGCACCCCAGCTCGCCGCCACCGCACCCCCAGCCGCGCCGCCACCACAAGGACGCTTACTGCAGGCAAGCCATCGCCATAAGGAAGCTCACTGTTGTCAGGGCGACAACAAGGAGGCTTGCTGCACACGGCGGCGCGCAGCAAGGAAGCAGACAGCGGATCTAGTGTCCTGCGTGGGTCAGCGTGGGTTGGTGTTGGCGGTTGGGATCCGGGCCGCACGGGCTTGCAGGTACCGCTGTTCGGGCAGACTCGTCGTCCGGGCCGCAGCCACCAGACAAGCCTCCTGGGCAGCGTCGGAGTCGCCAGCCATCTCCAGTAGATGTGCCCGTACCGCACTGGGCCGGTGGTGTCGGACCAGCCGATGGTCGTCTTCCAAACCGTCCAACATTTCCAACCCTGCCCGTGGTCCGTCGACCATCGCCAGGGCCACCGCATGATTGAGCATCACCATCGGGTTCTGCGGCACCATCCGGGACAACATCCCGTACAACGCCAGTACCTGAGACCAGTCAGTGTCTTCCGGCCGGGTCGCCTCCGCATGAACAGCGGCGATCGCGGCCTGCACCGTCCCCCGATCCCGTTGCGGCTCCGGCTCCGGCTCCGGCTCCGGACGATCAGATGCATGCTCCGACCGTGACAGCCCGTTGATGCATCTGATCGTCGGACGTTCGCATCGTGAGACGTGATCGGACGACACCACCACGCGTCGACCAATGGCGTCGCCATCGCTTGTGCACCTGATCGTCGCCATAGAAACGATCAGGTGCACAAACGGAGATCAGGTGCACACGCGGGCGATGCCGAGGACGATCTCTTCGAGGATCGGGGCGGGTGTGGCGAAGTTGAGCCGGATGAACCCGGCCCCCGCGGCGCCACAGTCCACACCGTTCACCAACGCGACCCCACCGTGCTCCCGGATCAGCTGCGCCGGATCATCGGACGGGAGCTCGGCCTCGCGCACGTCCAGCCACGCCAGATAGGTGCCTTCCGGCATGGTGTAGCGGACTCCGGGCAGGTGCTCGGCGACCAGCGACCCCAGGAGCCGGCGGTTGCCGTCCAGATATTCGACGACGTCGTCCAGCCACGGCTCGCCGTCCCGGTAGGCGGCGGTGTTGGCCGCGGCGCCCAGCGGACTGGCACCGTACCGGTACTCCTCTGCTCCGTGGCCGCGACGCCACCGTTCGACGTCGGCGGTGTTGGACAGGATGAGCTGCGCACACTTCAGTCCCGGGATGTTCCACGCCTTCGACGCCGAGGTCGCCGTGACGGTGTGGCCAGCGGTCATGGGGGACAACGACGCGTACGGCCGGTGACGGTGTCCCTCATATACCAGCGGCGCGTGGATCTCGTCGGCGAACACCCGGCCGCCATGCCGCTCCACCACCTCGGCGATGGCGACCATTTCGTCGTCGCGCAGCACCCGTCCGATCGGATTGTGCGGGTTGCACAACACCAGCAGGCCGGCGCCGGCGGCGAACGCCTGATCCAGGGCGTCGAGGTCGTATCTCCACCCGTCCTCCCCCTCCAGCATCGGCACCTGGATGATCTCGCGGCCCATCATCTCCGGGATGGAGAGAAACGGCATGTACGCCGGTGTGGGCAGCGCGATGGGGCTGTCCGGGCGGGTGAAGTGCCGGATGGTGACCTCGAGAGCCCGCAGGACGTCGGCGACGGGGTGTACGGAGGCTGGGTCGACCGCCCAGCCGTAGCGGCGCTCGTGCCATTCGGCGCAAGCCGCACCGAGGTCGCTGGCCAGCGCGTCAGGCAGGTAGCCGAACATGGCCTGATCGGCGGCGGCGCGCACCCCGGCCGCCACGGCAGGTGCGGTGCCGAAGTCCATCTCCGCGATGAACGCGCCGAGGGCCTGCGGAAACTTGGACCACTTGACGCTGCCGTGCTGCCGGAGATCCTCCACTGTCGGCGCGTCGAACCGGTGGCCCACGTGATCCGTCACCATGCTGTGCTGTCCCATCCCGAAGTCGTCGAGGTACGCCTCATGTGCTGGTGTCGACCATAACGCCTGTGTCCGGTCGGTAAGGTCGAGCCATGGCTGGTCCAGTGGTACGAAAGGCGCAGCGATCCGACATGCCTGCCGTCGCCGCTGCGCTGGCCCAGGCTTTCGACACCGACCCCTTCATGCGCCACGTGCTCCCGGAGCGCGACTATCACCGCCGGCTCACCCACTTGTTCGCCTTCGAGGCCTACACCACTCCCCACGGCACCTGGGTGGCCATCGACCACGGCAGGATCGCGGGTGCGGCCCTGTGGGCGTTGCCGGGCCAGCGTTCCAACCCACTCGTCACCCTCCGGCATCTCCCCTACCTCGTGCGTGCGCTGGGCACCGCCCTGCCACGGGCGGGTGCCAGTTTCCGTACCGTCGCCCGGGCCAGGCCGAAGAGTCCGCCCCATTGGTATTTGCAGACCGTCGGCGCAGCGTGGCCGGGTCGCGGAATCGGTGGCGCGTTGCTACGAGACGGACTAGCGCGGGTCGACGCCGCGGGTATGCCCGCATACCTGGAGTCGTCGGCGCTGGGCAACGTACCGCTCTACGAAAAGTTCGGGTTTCGCCCGACGGGGGAGATCGTCCTTCCGGACGGTCCGACGGTGATCCCCATGTGGCGAGAGCCGCGGGGCTGACCGCGACTGGCTGCCCTCTTGTCGCTTAGAGTCGGGCGGGTGGCACTCGATACCCCGAACTCGAATCCGCAGTATCCGGCCGCCCCGGCTGGGGACGACGTCGACGTTCTGCATGGTCGCTCCGTGCCGGATCCGTTCCGCGCGCTGGAGGATCCCGACGCCGACACGACCCGCTCGTGGGCCGACGCACAGGACACGCTGTTCCGCAGCCATCGCGCCCGCTGGGCGACGCGGAACCGGTTCACCGAACGGTTGACGGATCTGCTGCGCTCCGGTGCGGTAGGGGCGCCGGTGTGGCGCGGTGGACGATTCTTCTGGACTCGACGCTCCCCTGACCAGGAGCATGCGGTGTTGCTGACGGCTGGGCCGGAGGGCGCCGAAGAGGTGCTGATCGACCCGATGGTCGTGGACCCCGCCGGTACCACCACACTCGACACCTGGCAGCCGTCGAAGGAGGGCGATCTCCTGGCCTACCAGCTGTCCGAAGGCGGCCGGGAGGAGTCGGCGGTCCTGGTGATGGACGTCGCCACCGGGGAGATCGTCGACGGTCCCATCGACCGAGCCCGCTACTCTCCTATCGGCTGGCTACCCGGCGGCAAAGCGTTCTACTACGTCCGGCGGCTCCCCCCGGATGCCGTGCCGGATGGTGAGGGGCAGTATCACCGCCGCGTCTACCTGCACCGGGTGGGTTCCGACCCGGCCGACGATGTCGAGATCTTCGGCGCTGGCCTGGACAAGACCAACTATTACAGCGCCTCGGTGAGCCGGGACGGCCGCTGGCTGGTTGTCGCCGCGGCCCAGGGAACGGCTCCCCGCAACGACGTGTGGATGGCCGACCTCCACACCAGTGAGCCCGACGCACCGGATCTACAAGCCGTGGCGGTCGGTCTCGATGCGAAGGTCTACCCGCAGGTTGGTCGCGACGGACGCCTCTACGTCTTCACCGATCTCGACGCGCCGCGTCGCCGGCTCGCCGTCGTCGACCCAACAGCCCCGGAGCCGCAGAACTGGCAAGACCTGCTCCCCGAGGACGACACCGCGGTCTTGGACGACTACGCCATCCTGGACGGGCCGGAACTCGACCGGCCGGTGTTGCTGGCCGCCCGCACCAGGCATGCCATCTCCGAGGTCAGCGTGCACGACCTCACCACCGGCGAACACCTCCACACCGTGCCGCTGCCCGGCCTGGGCAGCATTGGCGGGCTCAGCGAACGGCCCGAGGGGGGCCACGAATGCTGGTTCGGTTACACCGACCACACCACCCCGGGGCTCGTTCTGCGGTACGACGCCACCGACCAGACTGTCACCACCTGGGCCACCAGCCCCGGTAGCGTCGACCTGCCAGCGGTGCGATCCGAACAGGTCACGTACCGGTCGGCGGACGGCACCGCGGTGCGGATGGTGATCGTTGCCCCCGACGACGGAGCACCCGGCCCGCGCCCGGCGGTGCTGTACGGCTACGGCGGCTTCAACATCGCCCTCACCCCTGCCTATTCGGCCAGCATCCTCGCCTGGGTCGAGGCGGGCGGCATCTGGGCAGTAGCCGGCTTACGTGGCGGGTCCGAAGAGGGTGAGCAGTGGCACCGGGGTGGTATGCGGGAGAACAAGCAGAACGTCTTCGACGACTTCCATGCCGCCGCGGACTACCTGGTCGAGCAGGGTTGGACCACACCTGACCAGCTCGGCATCTCCGGCGGGTCCAACGGCGGCCTGCTCGTCGGCGCCGCCCTCACCCAGCGTCCTGACACCTATCGCGCGGTGGTGTGTTCGGCGCCGCTGCTGGACATGGTCCGCTACGAGCAGTTCGGCCTGGGCGCCACATGGAACGACGAATACGGAACCGCCGACCACCCCGACGAGCTGGACTGGCTGCTCGGCTACTCGCCGTACCACCACGTTCACGACGACGTGACCTATCCGGCGGTGCTGTTTACCGTGTTCGACGGCGACACCCGGGTCGACCCGCTCCATGCCCGGAAGATGGCCGCCGCCCTGCAACGGGCTACCAACGCTCCTGTCGACGACCGCCCCGTGTTGCTTCGGGCCGAACGTGAGGTGGGCCACGGTGCCCGGGCGGTGTCTCGTACCGTCGACCTCTCTGCCGACCAGCTGAGCTTTCTCGCCCACCAGCTCGGCCTGGAGGGTGAATCGCCGTGACGATCCGCGTGCAGGACGACGCCGACCCGGAACGGTTCAGCAACGACTGGTGGACCAACGTCCTGCTGGACAAGCCGCTCCAGTTGATCATGCTGATCGTGATCGGCGTGGTTGTGCGTTACGTGCTGCACAGGCTTATCCGAAGGCTGGTACAGCGGTCCGTCGACAAAGAGCCCCGGACCACCATGCTCGGCTCGAAGACGGCGGCCCGCGTGGTCTTGGGTGGCGCTGGGGTCTACTCCGAGCGCCGGGTCCAGCGGGTGCAAACCTTGGGTTCACTCGCCAAGAGCACCGTCACCGCCGTCGTGGCGGTGGTAGTGATCGTCATGGCACTGGACGTCTTGGGCTACTCGATCGGCCCGCTGCTGGCTTCGGCCGGTATCGCGGGGGTCGCGCTGGGGTTCGGCGCGCAGAACCTGGTCAAGGACTTCCTGGCCGGGGTGGCGATGCTCGTCGAGGACCAGTACGGCGTCGGGGACGTCATCGATATGGGTGAGGCAACCGGGACGGTCGAGGCGGTCAGCCTGCGCGTCACCCGGCTGCGCTCGGTCGACGGCGCGGTCTGGCACGTACGTAACGGTGAGGTTCTCCGGATCGGCAATTTCAGCCAGGAGTGGGCCCGGGCCGTGGTGGACGTCGGCGTCGCCTACGACTCCGACACCACCGTGGTTCGCCGGCTGTTGGAAGAGGTGAGTTTCGAGCTCGCCACCGAGGAACTCTGGGAAGACCTGATCATCGAGGAGCCCGAGGTGTGGGGGGTCGAGGCCTTGGGCAACGACAGCATCGACATCCGGCTCGTCGTCAAAACGCGGCCTCTGGAACAGTGGAAGGTCGCCCGCGAGCTGCGAGAGCGGATCAAACGACGGTTCGACGCCGAGGGTATCGAGATCCCGTTCCCACAGCGCACGCTCTGGATCCGGCAGGAGCCCCCGGAATCGGATGGGCGGGTGTCGAGCCGGACGCAGCCGCCGGAGCCAACGCCGTCCCCCAGCCCAACGCCGTCCCCCAGCCCGACGCAGGCACCGAGCGCGCCAGAGGCGCCGCACACCAGCCCGGCAGCGCCGGCGGATCCGGCCGAGAAGCCGGCGTCGACCGACGACACTCCGATCGAACAGCAGCAGAAGGCCTCTCGGCCGCCCGCTCCGGAAGTCTGAGCCCCCCACGATCTGATGATCATGAACACTTTGCCGTGTCATGACACGGCAAAGTGTTCATGATCATGGGGATCAAGCGAGGGCGGCGTCCAGCGTGATGGTGGTGCCCGTGAGCGCCTGGCTGACCGGGCAGCCCTCCTTGGCCGCTTCGGCCGCGGCGGCGAAATCTTCGGCGGAGATGCCGTCGACGGTGCCACGGACGGTCAGCTTGACGCCGGTGATGCCCTCGCCGGGCTGGAAGGTGACCTCGGCCTTCGTGTCCAGCGAGGTGGGCGGGGTGCCTGCCTTGGCCAGACCGTTGGACAAGGCCATGGAGAAACAGGACGAGTGGGCGGCGGCGATGAGCTCCTCGGGGGAGGTTTTGCCGCCCGGCTCCTCGGCGCGCGCCGGCCACGACACGTCATACGTGCCCAGGCCGGACGATTCCAAGGTGACCTGCCCGGCGCCCTCGAAGAGGGTGCCTTCCCAGCGGGTCGTGGCAGTGCGGGTGGTTGCCATAAGAGAGATCCTTTCCGACGTCCAACATGTGTGTCACGTCAACGGTTGATCCCATCCTGCCCGGCCGTCGTGGCGGCACTAACAGTGGGCTTGCCACAATGGGAAGTGTGACGACGCGTGTGGACAACTTCTATGAGGCCGTCGGCGGCCATGACACCTTCACCAAGCTGGTCCGCCGGTTCTACCAGGGCGTGGCCGAAGACCCCGAACTCCGGGCGATGTACCCCGAAGAGGATCTAGGCCCGGCCGAGGAGCGGTTGCGGATGTTCCTCGAACAATACTGGGGTGGTCCTACGACGTACTCCGAACAACGGGGGCACCCGCGGCTGCGGATGCGGCACGCCCCGTTCACGGTTAATCCGGCGGCCCGCGACCGCTGGCTCCACCACATGAAGGTCGCCGTCGACGAACTCGACTTGCCGCCGATGTACCGGGAGACGCTTTGGGACTACCTCGAACGCGCGGCGTTTTCGCTGGTCAACACCTTCGAGGAATAACCCTCCCCCCTCCCGGTGATCATTGGCTTTTGACCACCGGATCCGGTGGTCAAAAGCCAATGATCACCGGGAGGGGGAGCGGCGCTGGAGCACACCTCTGATGAACGCCGCCTGCCCGATGTGCTGAGCTCCGTCGTCGACCACACTCACCAGCCGGACCCCGAGGGTCACCGGAGGGTCCCAGGACATGTCCACAACGCGGTCGAGGTCGGCGTCGGTCAGCCCACTCAGGTACTGAAGTGTGTGGTGATGCACGGCGTCGTAGTAGTTGGTCAGCAACGCCCCGGACTCGACCCGAACCTGTGCGACGTCGTCACTCGTGTGCCCGTAACCGGTGGCCGACGCGTCGAAGGGCAGCGCGAACCGTTCCACCCAGCCGTCGGAGGTCCACACCTGGTCGACTCCGGCGACGTCGGCCACATGGTCGTCCTGGACCCGGGTGAGGTGCCACACGAGCCAGGCGACCGAGTTAGCCTCGCTGTCCAGCCGGGCTCTCAGCTGCTCCGGCGCGAGCCCGGACACGACGTGGTGTACCCCCTCGCGGACTCGGCCGTACGCATCTACCAGCACATCGACGCTTCTCATGGGGCGCCCCTCCTCGTTGGCCACCGCGGTCTCCCACGGCGTCGTCGTAACATGTGAGACAGCACACATCGGCGTTCCCGTCGCCCCGACGTCCGGACCATCATAGGCTGGCAGCTCGTGACACGATCCCGCAGCGACTGGTGGCGCCGCGCCACCATCTACCAGGTCTACATCCGATCGTTCGCCGATGCCAACGGTGACGGCGAGGGCGATATCGCCGGCCTTCTTCGCCGACTGCCCTACCTGCGCGATCTCGGTGTCGACGCGATCTGGATCAACCCCTGGTACCCGTCGCCACTCAACGACGGCGGATACGACGTCGCCGACTACCGCGACATCGATCCACGCTTCGGTGATCTCGCTCAGGCGAAGGAGCTCATCGACCACGCCCACGCGCTGGATCTGAAGGTGGTCCTCGATATCGTGCCGAACCACAGCTCGTCCGAGCACACGTGGTTCCAGGACGCGCTGCGTGCCGCCCCCGGGTCGCCCGAACGGGCCCGGTACATATTCCGCGACGGTAGCGGACCCAACGGTGACCAGCCACCGAACAACTGGCGCAGCGTATTCGGCGGCCCGGCGTGGGAACGTATCACCGAGCCGGACGGCAGCCCCGGGCAGTGGTATTTCCACATCTTCGACGTCACCCAGCCGGACCTCGACTGGACGAACCCGGAAGTCCGTGACGAGTTCCTCAGTGTCCTGCGGTTCTGGTTCGACCTCGGCGTCGACGGTTTCCGGATCGACGTCGCCCACGGCATGGTCAAGGACATGGAGGCACCCGACCTCCCCTACGACGAGTCCAACCTGCTCGACTCCCCACAGATCGCCGACCACCCGTTCTTCGACCGCGACGGCGTCCACGAGATCTACCGGGGCTGGCGACAGGTGGCCGACGCCTACGACCCGCCACGGCTGTTCGTCGCCGAAGCGTGGGTCGAGGCCCCGGAGCGGCTGGCTCGCTACCTGCGTGACGACGAGCTGCACAGCGCGTTCAACTTCGACTACCTCAAGGCCGCCTGGTCCGCCGAGGCGCTGCGGGTCTCCATCGAGCAGTCGGTCACGGTGCTCGGCTCCGTCGGCGCGCCTGCCACCTGGGTGCTCGAGAACCACGACGTCGAACGGGTCGTGACCCGCTATGGCCGTACCGACACCACGGGTGGGACGGTCCAGCAGAGGTCGGACGAGCGTCTCTTCGACGAGGACCTGGGGCGACGACGGGCCCGCGCGGCGGCGCTGCTCATGCTGGCGCTGCCCGGAGGCGCCTACGTCTACCAGGGCCAGGAGCTGGGCCTTCCGGAGGTCATCGACCTGCCGGACGAGGCGCTCCAGGACCCGGTGTGGGAGCGATCGCAGCACACCGAACGGGGCCGCGACGGCTGCCGGGTGCCGTTGCCCTGGACGTCCGGCGGCCCGTCGTACGGCTTCGGTCCCGGAGGCTCGTGGCTACCGCAGCCGGCCGAGTGGGGGGCGATGTCCGTCGAGGCTCAGGACGGCGATCCAGGGTCGATGCTGGAGCTCTATCGCTCGGCGCTGCGGATCCGGAACACCCACGCCGGCCTCGCCTCCGACACGATCACCTGGCGCGACCTCGGGTCCGACGTGCTGGCATTCGACCGATCGGACGGATTCGTGTGTGTGGTGAACCTAGGTGCCGCGCCGGTGCCCCTGCCCGAGCACCGGCAGGTGCTGCTGACCAGTGGCCCGCTCAATGCCGACGGCCACTTGCCAGCTGATACGTCCGCCTGGCTAGTCACCACCTGACTGTTCCCGCCCCGTCCTCGCCCCGCCCCATGATCATGAACACTTTGCCGTGCTATGGCACGGCAAAGTGTTCATGATCATGGGGCGGGGCGAGGACGGGCGAGGGCGGGGCGTTCAGAGGGCGAACAGGGCCAGCCCACCTCGGGCCAACACGGTTCCATTCGGTGCGTCGAGCCGCTGCCACGATCCCACCGAGCGCAACACGACCTCACCCTGTCCGCCGAGGAACCCGTAGGACGACGCGGCATGCGCCAGCCGGAGCGGAACACCGTGGGCCATCTCGACGTCCCAGATCTGCGCCGCCAACCCTTCTAGCGCTGCCCGCCCGGCGCGTAAGTCACGGCCACTAGCCTCGTCCGGAGCCCGGCGTCGAAACTCCTCCACGCCGTTGTCCACCCTGGCCACCACGTCGGCCAGCGCCAGCCTGCCCAGCTCCGACCACCCCGAACGCGGCGGCAGGCTGCTGGTCCAGCGCAGCGCCGGCAGCGCCGGCGGCAACTCGAGCTCACCACCGACCCCCACGGCGCGGGCGGCGAGAGTGGCGGCTTCGAGCACGACGTCGATCTCCACGGGTTCGGCCAAGGCCACCGTCCGCAGCGCCAGCGCGTCGAATGGTGTCTCGGCGAAACACCCCGCGACCTGCCCGTGAGCGACGATCCGGGTGACCGCCTCGGGTTCGAATCGGGCGACGCGCTGGGCGAAGGTCGCCACATCGGCCGCACCACCGGGGTGTGCCGGGGTCAGGGTGGTCATGTAGTGCCTCCGAGGAACTGCTCGAGAACTTGCCGCTCAGCGGGGACAAGCGCGCGGGCCCGCTGGCCGGACGGATCGATGGCGACCAGACGGTTAACCGCACGCACGTAGACCTGGTGCTGGTCGGCCACCTCGGCGGCCAGGTGAAACGACGTGTCGCCAATCTTGGTGAGCCACAGGTACACGTGAAGTGGCTCGGAACGCACTGGAACCGGGGCCAGGTATTCCAGGCTTTGTCCGCCCACCACCGCGTGCGGCGGCCCTCCGTCGACGTCGAACAGCCGAAAACGCGCGAAGTCGATGCGGGCCTCCTGAACGTACTCCGCGAAGGTGACGTTGTTGACGTGCCCGTAGCGGTCGAGGTCGTCGAACCGTACCGCGCACTCGTAGAGGTGGGTCTTGGTGGGTTCGTCACGGAGCGGCATCGTGGCTGGCTCGGCTGGCGGGACCAGCCGATCTGCGTCGAGGTGTCGGTGGAGCAGCGCCTGTTCGTCATCGGATAACCGGCGCGGCCGCCCGGCGTCGAGGTTGTACGGGACCAGCACCGTGCGTGCCCGAGCACAGACGCGGGGTTCCGGGGCGTGCTCGTCGATCAGCTCGTACCCCACGGTGAAGGTGGCGTTGCGGACCTCGTGGATCCAGATCTCTACCCGGAGCGGATGTGCTCCCGCCTGCAAGGGCGCCAGGTAGTCGATGTCGTGCCGCCGGACCACGACGCCCTCGGCGAGGCCGGATACGCCGTCTCTGGATGCCTGCACGAACAGCAGGTCGACCCGGGCCTCCTGCAGGTAACGAAGGAACGCGACGTTGTTCACGTGCCCGTAGGCATCGAGGTCGGCCCATCGCACCTGCACCTGTGTGACGTGGCGGACCATTGGTGCAGGCACCATCCTCGAACCGGGTGACGTGAACAGGCACCGATTCTACGGCGCCGAGCGCGGACCGCTAGGAGCGGCCGACCACCGGCTCCACGAACGGCTCGGGGCCTGGACCGGGCGCCACGAGAAAGTCGAGGTCGCATCCGTCGGGGGCCTGCAGTACGTGCTCCCGGTACAGGCGGGGCCAGCCACGCCGGTGCGCGGTTGCCGCCGCTGGCGGCGCCGCCGGGGTACGACGCGCGAGCTCGTCGGCAGGCACGTCGAGATCGAGGCGCCGCTGGGCGAGGTCGAAGCTGATCCGGTCACCGTCGCGGACCAGGCCGAGCGGGCCACCGGCGGCCGATTCGGGAGCGACGTGCAGCACCACCGTGCCGAAACTCGTGCCGCTCATCCGGGCGTCGCTGACTCGGAGCATGTCGCGGACACCTTGTTCGGCCAGCTGGCGCGGGATCGGCGCCATCCCCCACTCCGGCATCCCAGGCCCACCGATCGGCCCAGCGCCCCGGATCACCAGCACGTGGTCGGCGCTCACCGGCAGGTCGTCGCGGTCGAGGCGGTCGCGCATCACCTCATAGGAGTCGAAGACGAGCGCCGGCCCGGAGTGCGCCATCAGCTCCGGCGACGCGGCCGCGGCCTTGATCACCGCACCGTCGGGAGCCAACGTGCCGAACACCGCCGCCAGCGCGGGCGCCGGCGCGACGGGCTCGGCCGGCGACCGGATTACCTGCTCGTCGACCCTGATCTCCGCGGCATGGTTGGACCACGGCTGGCCGTCCGCGGCCCGGACGTCGGGCTCAAGCGACGATCCGAGCACCCGAAACAGTCCAGCCACTCCACCGGCCGCCCGGAAGTCGTGAATCAGCCGGGTCCCGCCCGGCTCGACGTCGACCACCATCGGCACGTCCCGCCACAACGTGTCCATCCGGCGCAGCCCCGCCTCCAGGCCGAGCCGGCCGGCGATCGCCGCGAGATGGACGGGTGCGTTGGTGGAGCCACCGATGGCCGCGACCAGGCGGATCGCGTTGTCCATGGCAGCCTGGGTGATCAGTGCGGCGGGCCGTACGTCGTCGACCACGTGCCGCACTACGAGCCGGCCGGCCTGGTAGGCGATCTGCTCGATATCGGTACCCGACGCGGGCAACCCGGTGCTGCCCGGTATACACATACCCAACGCCTCGGCGATCACCGCCATAGTGGACGCCGTACCCATGGTGTTGCACGCGCCTGCCCCGGCCCCGGCCAGGCACCGCTCCAGGCGTGCCCAGTGGTCGTCGTCGAGGAGTCCGGCCCGCCGGTCCTCCAACGCCCGCCACAACTCGGTACCGCTGCCCAGCGGGCGGCCGCGGAACTCCGGTGCTGCCCTGGCCCCGCCGAGCACGAGCACCGAGGGCAGGTTCGCGCTGGCCGCCGCCATGATGGCAGCGGGCACACTCTTGTCGCAGTTGGCCAGCAGCACCACACCATCCAGTGGGTTGGCCCGGATGGTCTCCTCGATCTCCATCGCGACGAGGTTCCGATAGAGCATCGCGCTGGGTTTCATCAAGTCTTCACCGAGGGACATCACCGGGAACCGGGCCGGGATGCCGCCGGCGTCACGGATGCCCCGCTCGATGTGGGGCAGCAACGCGGCGAACCCGTCATGGCACGGGTTCAACGCACTGGACGTATCCGCGATGCCGATGACCGGCTGATCCTGGCCGGCCGGGCCGATGCGCAACGCCACCCGGTGCGACATCGCCGTCTCGTCGGTCCCGGCTGTCCAGCGCCGGCTCCGCCGTGGGCGGTCTGTGCCTACCCCACTCGCGCTCGTCATGATGTCGGCTCCGCCGTCGACGGTTGGTGTCCCGCAGCCTCGGCGGACCGGGCCGGGATGTGGGCGTCGACCACGTCGATCACCTCTTCTAGACAGCCTTCGGCCAGCAGGGTCTGCCATACCTGGTACCGGTCGCGCCGGTAGGAAGCCCGGGTCGGCAGATACATGAACCCTGGGCCGTTGGTGAGGTTCAGCACCATGATCGGCCGGTCCGGATGCCGCCGCCGCAGCTCGGTCTGGAGCAGCGAGAATGCCTCGCCGGGCGAGGCGACGATCACCGCGTCGCCCATCGTCCAGATCCACACCGGGTAGGTCAGGGTCGCACCGTCGGCGTAGTGCTCCCGCAGCCGGGTGGCCCGGCGCAGCCGTTCCTCCGCCGCCACCGGGTCGATCCCGGGGAACCGCTCGGCCAGCTGCGCGGCGGTCATGGGCGGGGTCCGGGTGAGCTCCACGGGCAGGCGCTGGTAGCTGGTGGCCGCCGGCGCCGGGGCCGGGTGCTCACGCCAGATCGCCAACGGCGCGCCGGACTCGACCACACCGTCGAAGGCCAGCTCGGTGCCCGGTGAACCCATCGTCTCCAGCGTCGCCAGCACGGCGTAGCCCAGCGAGCGGCCGTTCCGTTCGGCCAGGCTGGTGCCGGGAAGGTACTGGTCGCGTGGGGCCAGGTCGCCGGAGGCGCCCTGGAAGAACAGGCATGGCGTTCCCACCCTGCCCTCCACGACGGCCCGGGTGGAGCCGATGAAGTCCGGTGAGAGCAGCGAGTTCTCGTGCGCCAGTGTGGTGGGATGGCAGGCGTAGTTCACCAGCACCGCGGCTACCTCTCCGGCGGTGCTCACTCGGCCGACGAGCACGGTGTCATCGGCCGGCTGATCCGGGTTGAAGCCGACGACGTCACGTTCCCCGCAGGGCAGGTCTCGGCCGACCGCCAGTGAACATTTTCCGTACGCCCACGTCACCACCGATTCGCGGGCCGCGGATCGAGCTTGGTGCACCGCGCCGGCAAGCCGGTCGATCAGCTCCGCCCGATACGGCCCGACCAGCTCCATCCCTGGTGCGTCGTCGCCTTCGACCGCCAGGGTTGGTCCGGCGTGGGTGTGCACCAGGTGCAGGAGCAGACTCTCCTCAGTGGCACCGATGAGGTCGCACAACGGCGTGAACACGCTCAGGTACCGCTCGACGCTGCCCCACCAGCCAAGGTCGACGGTGACGAGGTCGCGCCATCCGGTGCCGTCGCGCCAGCTCAACACGCTGGCGGTGAGGGGCTGATGTACACCGGTGGCCACTTCCACGCGCGAGGCACCCCAGTTGTGGGCGCGGATACCCACCGGCGGTGTGACATCGACCTGGGCAACGCCGGCGGTCAGCCGGGTAGCCCACGGCCGCCACCGGTTGGTCTCCGGTGTTACCTCCCTGACCAGCGGCGCACCGCCACCACCATCAGTCGTCGTCACCGTTGTCCCCCTTCTCAGCGCTGCCCGGCGCCCACCGGCGGGGCGGCGGCATGAACTGCAACCGCGGCACCTGGCTGGCGAGCACTCCCCCGTCTACCACTATCCGCTGACCGGTGATGTACGACCCGGCGTCGGAGGCCAGGAGCACCACCGCACCGACGCAGTCGTCCACCCGGCCGAACCGGCCCTGCAGCGGGATGTGTTCGCGGTAGTACTCGTCGAACCGCTCCCGATCCAGTGGGAAGTCTTCGGCCAGACCGGTGTCGATGATCCCCGGGGCGACGGTGTTCACCGTGATGCCGTGCGGGCCGAGCTCGATGGCCAAGGTCTGGGTCATCGACTCGACCGCCGCCTTCGACGCGTTGTACGCCGCGAGCCCCGCCTCCGCCACCACCGCGTTGTTCGACGTGATGTTCACGATCCGGCCGGCCACACCGTCGTCGATCATCGATTCGGCGGCGGCCTGCGCCACGAAGAAGGCCGCCTCAGCGTTGACCGTCATCGCCTGCCGCCACTGCTCGACCGTGACGTCGCCAGCGTGTTCAAGGGTTGCTACCCCGGCATTGTTGACGACGACGTGCAGCGGCCCAGCGTCGCGCCGGATCCGCGCGAGTAGCGGCCGGATCCCTACGGTGTCGCCGAGGTCGTGAGCGACGTACCGGGCCGCCGAGCCCGCTGCCCGCACCGCGGCCAGGGTGGCCTCGACGTCGGGGTCGTCGGGCCCGGGCCGGTCCAGCACGATCACCTCGTCGGCCCCGTGCTCGGCCAGCGCCACGGCGATACCTCGTCCGATCCCCCGGCGGGCGCCGGTGATCAACACCCGCCGCCCGCTGAGACTGAACCGCTGCGCGGCGGGTGTCATGGCCGCTGTAGATACTGCCGGACGGCCTTCTCGGTCGCATCCAGCAGTTGGTCGATGTCGGCGTCGGTGTGTGCGTAGGAGACGTGGCTGCGTTTGAGGTTGAGCGGCAGCTCGAAGATGCCGTGGGACATGAGCTCGTGCCGGTACCCGACGAAGAAGTCGGCGTCGTTGGCCAGCAGGTCGTCGTAGTTGCGCGGTGCCGGACCGGGCATGAAGTAGGTGACGAACACCGAGCCGAACCCGGACACCACGGCGTCCACGTCGAGCCGGGCGTACACCTCCCGCAACCCCTGCCGAGCCCGTTCGCCCAGCCGGAACAGGTGGTCGTGGACCGGTTCGTTCTTGAGCTTGGTGATGGTGGCGTTCGCCGCGGCGACCATGGCGGGGTGCCCGTTGAACGTCCCCGCGAAGAAGGCGGGACGGCCGGGTGTGGTGTTGAACAGTTCCATCAGGTCCTGGCGGCCACCGATCGCGGCGAGCGGGTAGCCGTTGGCGATCGCCTTACCCATGGTGGTGAGATCCGGGGTGATCCCACAGATCTCCTGGTAGCCGCCGAGACCGTGCCGGAAGCCGGTGATCACCTCGTCGAAGATCAACACCGAGCCACGGGCCGTGCACAGCTCGCGGAGGCCGGTCAAGAACTCCTGCTCCGGCAGGACACATCCGATGTTGTGTGGGATCGGCTCAATGATCACCGCGGCGATGTCGTCGCCGTGTTCGTCGAAGGCCCGGCGGACCGCGTCGAGGTCGTTGAACGGCAACACGAGGGTTGCGTCGAGCACCTCCGGCAGGATGCCTTCGCTCATCGGGTCTTTGGCCCCCACCCGGTCCGGAGCGGAGATGACGTTCATGCAGACGGAGTCGTGCCAGCCGTGATAGCACCCCTGGAACTTAACCACCAGACGCCGGCCAGTGGCGGTCCGCGACACCCGCAGCGCATGGAACGTCGCCTCGCTGCCGGTGACGGTCAGCAGCACCCGCTCCACCGACGGGTACAACCCCACCAACGTCTCAGCGAGGGCGATCTCTTGGCTCGTGACTCCCACGCCAGGTAGGTCGGTGGACCGGACCGCGGCGGTCACCGCGGCGTCGACGTCGGGGTCGTTGTGCCCGAGCACGGGCGGCCCGAACGCCGCGTGGTAGTCGGTGTAGGTCCGGCCCTGGTCGTCGGTGAACGTCGCTCCGGACGCCCCGGTGATCACCAGGTTCTCCAGGCCCGGCACCAGCCGCTGCCCGCTGTTGACGCCACCCGGAATGGCTGCGCGCCCTGGTTGTTGCATCGTTGTCTCTCCCTGCATTCGATCGCTTCGTCGTGTTGTCATGTCAGCTTTGGGGTCGTGCGACCTCTTAGCCCTCATCCGCCGGCCGGGTGTCGACGACGCTGGCCATCGCGGTCGCGACCGCACGCGCCTCATCCCGGATCACCCGGCCGATCTGCTCGATCCGCTCCGGGTCCAGCCGATGCGACGGTCCGCTGACGCTGAGCGCGAACCGGGCCGCCCCACCCGGGCGGGCGATCGGGGCGGCCACGCAGCGCAACCCAATCTCGGACTCATCGGCGTCGGTGGCATACCCGCGCTGCCGGACAAGGTCGCAATGCGCCAGGAACTCATCCGGTTCGGTGAGGGTGTGCTCGGTCAGCGCGGTCATCGGCCCAGCGGCGAGCACCTCACGCACCTCGTACTCCGGCAAGGTGGCCAGGATCGCCTTGCCCAGCGCCGACGCGTGCCAATGGTCCCGTTCGCCGATCATGGCGCCCTTGCGGATGGAATGGCTGCTCTCCAAGGCATGCACGACGACGAGCTCACCGCCGCGGCGCAGCCCGAGGTTGACCGTCTCGGTGAACTCACCCAGCAGCCGCTCCATCGCCGGCAGCGCCAGCGACACCGGATCCTTGCCCGCATACATGCTGCCCGCCAACGCGGGGAGCGCCGGACCGAGGAGGTACCGCTTCGATTCCTGATCACGGACGACGAAACCGTGGGTGACGAGTGCGTTGAGGTACCGGCCCGCGGTGGCCTCCGTCAGCCCGGTCTCCTGGGCGACGACGCTCAGCGCCTTCGGCACCGGTGTGCCGAGGACCTTGAGTATCGCCACCGTCCGATCCACCGATTGCAGCGAACCCCCACCGGTGTCGTCTCCGGGTCGCGTGTCAGGCATCATCACTCCTTTGCCGCACCGGCACGGGTCGCGGTGCCGATGAGTCTCCCGATGTCGATCTCCGGTGCATAGCCAAGCATCCGTTGGGCCTTCGTGATGTCGTGCGACACGTCGATCCGCACACCGGGTAGCCGGACTCGGACCACCCGGCGTCCGGTGGCCTCGGCCAAGAGGTCCGCGGCCTCGCTATAGGTGAACGGCGCTGGCCCGCTGAGGTTGAACGTCTCACCCACCGCGGCTTCCTCGGTGAGCTGCAACCAGATCCCCTCGACGAGGTCACGCACGTCCACCACGTGGAAGGTGTAGGGCTGTCCCGCGTCGTCCATCGCGTCGACGAGCACGTCAGGGTCGTACCCTCCGGCCGCTTCGAGCACCGCCGCCGCTGCCTCCCGGCCGGTAGCCCGCAACATTCCCAGGAACGGCCGCGCGAACAGGAACCGGCCCAACCAGCCGTCCGGGCTGAGCACCTCACGTGCCTCGGTGACCAGCGCGAACCGGGCCGTGGTCACGGGTACCCTTCGGGCCCGGCCGAAGTAGTCGACGATCGACTCGGCCAGCTGCTTGCTCAGCCCGTAGGCGCTGTAGGGGCGTTGCGGATGTGCCTCGTCGATCGGCACGTACGCCGCCCCCAGCGACGGGTAGACCTCGTCGCTACTGGCCAGAAAGAACCTCCGCAGCTCGGTGCTGCCGGCCGCTGCCTCAACCAGGTTCAACGTGCCCCGCACGTTCTGCTCGAACACCGTATGGTCGGCTTCGCTTGACCAGTCCATGACGGCGGCTAGGTGGACGACGTACGACGCTCCGGCGCAGGCCTCACGCAGCAGCTGGCGCTCGCCCAGTGTGCCCACATAGCAGCGCACACCCTGCGCGGTCAGCCACTCCTGCCCGGCCGTATCGTCGGGGAGCACCAGCGCCTCGACATCAACACCAGCGTCCCGCAGCCGGGTGGTCAAACGCCGCCCCACCCGGCCGGCCGCACCCGTCACCAGAGCCTTCACCGGACCGTCACCTCGTCTCGTTGTCGTAAGCCGTGCTGGTCGAGCACAACCGCGCTCCCATCGTTGGCGGAGAAGAACCGCACTCTCGGCCAGTCCGGCCGCACCTGGATCCGGTCACCGGGCCGTAGCCGATCCAGCAGGCCGGTACCAGCGCGCACGACGGCCCGCGGCCCATGTTCACCGACGGTGCCGTCGATGAGCACCTCATGGCCCAGGTTCTCGATCACCACCACCTCGAACGGCAGCCCGCCCGAGTCCGGGTCCGATGCCAGGTGGAGATCCTCCGGCCGCACCCCCATCACCAGGGCTCGCTCCGGGGCCGTTGCTCGCAGCCGCCCGGCCAGCGGCTCCGGCACGTCGACGGACCAGCCGCCAGGTGATCGCAGCCGGACCGGGTCGCCGTCGGGAACCAATTCCACCTGGACAAGGTTCATCGCCGGGCTTCCGATGAACTGGGCGACGAACGTGTTGGCCGGATCGCTGTAGACCCGCGCCGGCGAGTCGATCTGCTGCACCCGCCCGTCTTTCATGACCACGATCTTCGATCCCATGGTCATCGCCTCGGTCTGATCGTGTGTCACGTAGACCGTCGTCACACCGAGCCGCCGCTGCAACGCCACGATCTCGGCCCGGGTTTGCACCCGTAGCTTCGCGTCGAGGTTGCTCAACGGCTCGTCCATGAGGAACAGCGTTGGCTCCCGGATGATCGCCCGGCCCAGCGCCACCCGCTGGCGCTGGCCGCCGGACAACTGAGCCGGCCGCCGGTCCAGCAGCGCCTCGATGTCGAGGGCGGCCGCGATCCGCTGCACCCGCTCGTTGATCTCGTGTTTGGGACGGCGCCGCAGCCGCAGGTGGTACGAGAGATTGCGGGCAACCGTCATATGTGGATACAGCGCGTAGCTCTGAAAGACCATCGCGATGTCGCGAGCCCGCGGCGGCGCGTTCGTCACGTCGGACCCGTCGATGAGGATCTGACCTGACGAGACGGTCTCCAGCCCCGCGATCATGCGCAGGGTGGTTGTTTTGCCGCACCCGGATGGGCCGACGAGCACGACGAACTCGCCGTCGGCCATCGAGAGGTCGACGTGGTCGACGGCGACGACGTCACCGAAGACCCTGGTCAGGTCGCGCAGTTCGGCATGACCCATGAAGCTCTCCTTACTCGAAGCACGGCGCCCGCTAACCCTTGACCGCACCAGCGGTCAGGCCTTGGAGCAGGTAGCGCTGAAGGAACAGGAACATCGCCGCGACCGGCAGGGTGACCAGCACGGCGCCGGCCATGATCTGGTCCCACGGGGTGACGTACTCCCCGATGTACGAAGCGATGCCCAACGAGATCGTCCAGTTCTCCGCGCTCCGCACCAAGATCCGCGCGAACAGGTACTCGTTCCAGGACACGATGAACGCGAACAGGAAGGTCGCCGCCAGGCCCGGCGCCGACAACGGCAACGTCACCCGGAAGAACGCACCCATACGCGATGTGCCGTCGATGAGCGACGCCTCTTCGAGGTCTTTCGGAATGGAGTCGAAGAACCCTTTGAGCAGCGTGGCACTGACGGGGACGATGAACGCCAGGTACGCCAGGGTCAACCCGTTGACGTCGTCGACGAGGCCGAGTCGGAGAAAGACGAGGTACATCGGCAGGGCCAGCAAGATACCCGGGAACATCTGGGTGGCCAGCATGCCTATCTCGGTTGCCTTGCTGCCGCGGAAGCTGAACCGGGACAACGCATACGCCGCTAGCGACGCCGCCACCACGGAGATCGACGCGGTAGCCAGCGAGACCCGGATGCTGGTGCCGACCCAACCCAACAGCCCCGACGAGGTCAGCATCTCCGTGTATGCCCCGAGGCTCACCCCGTCGCTGGGGACCAGCCGCGGCGGCCACGAGAACAGACTCGTCGAAGGTTGAACCGAGGTGACGAGCATCCAATAGATCGGAAAGATCGCGATCAACACCAGTGCGACGATCAGGAGGAAGAGCCCAGCGGCACGGCACAGCCGGGCCAGCCGGTGCACACCGGCGGGGACGGGTGTGAGTGCCGTCGCCGTTGCGGACGTTCTGGTGAGCGTTTTAGTCATGGCTTCACCACCTCACCCGGGTGATCCGTGCGTACACCGCGGTGATCGCGACCGCCAGCAGCAACAGCACCATGCCGACCGCGAACGCGTAGCTGGCGTCGAAGAAGCGGAAGGCACGCTGATACATGTTGAGCACGAGCGTCTCGGTCGCTCCGGCCGGCCCACCTTCGGTCATGAGGAAGATGAAGGTGAACTCACCGAAACTCCAGATGGTGACCAGGACCACTACAACACTGGCCACGCTGCGCAACCCCGGAAGAGTGATGTCGCGGAACTGCCGCCAGCCGTTCGCACCGTCGATCGCGGCGGCCTCATAAAGGTCATGCCGGATACCCTGCAAGCCAGCCAGGAACATCAATGTGCTGAACGGATAGGACTTCCAGACGGTGACGATGATCACCGCGAGCATCGAATAACTCGGGCTGCTCAGCCAGGACGGTGCGGTGTCAACCAACGGGAGGCGGGTCAGCAGGTAGTTGAGCACGCCGTGCTGCGGGTTATACATCCACACCCAGACGAGTACGGCCACCACGTTCGGCACCGCCCACGGCAGCAAGATCAACGTGCGGACCAGCCCCCGGTAGCGGAACGCGCGGTTGAGCACCACGGCGGTCAGCAACCCCAGCACCAGGCTGCCCAGGACACTGCCGACGGAGTAGACCACGGTCACCCGCACCGAGTTCCAGAACGCCCCGTCCGACACCAACTTCGTGTAGTTCTCGACGGTGAACTCGCCGGTCAACGCATCGGGGCTCAGGGTGTCGGCGTCGGTGAAGCTGACCCATATCCCTAGGCCCAGCGGCACGAAGATCAAAACCGCGGCGGTGGCCAAGATGGGCAGGGTCAAAACGTACGGCAGCCACTTCTCCTCACGCCCGGCCGCCCGGTGCCGCGTCGACGCGGACCGCGACCGCGCCCTGCGCGCGGCCGGAGATGGCGGAGCCGGGCCGCCGGGTGTGGCGGGTATCCCGGCGGCCACAGCGCCCACGCCATTCCGTGCGTGTCCGGCGCTTCGGGCTCCCTGATCAGTCGCCGACAACGGCCTCTACCTCAGCTTGGGCGGTAGCCAGCGCGTCGGCCACCGGGGTCCCCCGGTACAAGGCAGCCTCGAATGCGCCGGTGACGATGCGGATCACCTCGTTGCCATGGTCCAGCAGCTCCGGCGGCATGATCGGGACCGAGAATTCGCGGGCGGCTTCGTCGAAGATCTCGAACCACGGGTTCTCGTCGAGGAATCCCTCGGGCATCGCGTCAGTGCGTGGAGACACCGCACGAGTAGTCTCGATCATCTCCTTCTGCCACTCCTGGCTCTGGAGGAACGCGATGAACCGGAAGGCTTCCTCCTTGTTCGGGCTCGCCTCGGAGACCGCCCAGAGCTGGTAGGTCGACGCGGTGGCCTGCCCTGGCCAGGGCAGGTACGCGGTATCGAGCCGATCGACGATGTCCGGATTGTTGTCCTCGGCGAAACCCATCATCCAGGAGCCGTCGAAGATGACGCCGATCTTGCCCTCCCACCACATCTGCCGGTAGGTGGACTTGTCGACGTCGAGCGGCATTCCGCCGCCTTCATACAGTGCCCGCAGATCTTCGAGTGCCTCGACGTTCTCCGGCGCATCGATGGTGACCTCACCGTCCCGGGCGAGCCGGCCGCCATTGGCGATCACCCACTGGGCGATGTCGAGGTAGGTCTGCTGAGCCGATCCGGGCCGCAGCATCGCCGCGTATCCGTACTGCTCGGGAGGATCGGCGATGTCCTCGACCATCGCGTAGAAGCTCTCCGGGTCGGCCGGGAACTCGTCATAACCTTTCTCGGCCAACATGTCTACGTTGTAGAACGGTGTGTAGTTGGCGATCATCTGAATGACGCCATAGGTGGTGCCATCGACGGTGAGCGGTTCTTCCCACTGGGCTGGCACGTAGGTCTGCTCGTCGATGTCGCTCTCGGCGAGATACTCGTCGAGCGGAGCCAGGGCTCCGATCCGTCGAAAGTCGCCGATGTTCGTCAGGGTCAGGTGCAGCACGTCCGGCGGATCACCAGCCGACACCTCGGTGAGGACCTGGTCGGTGTAGTCACCGAAGGCCAACTCGTAACCCTCGACCTTGACGTCGGAGTTCTCCGCCTCGAAGGCCTCGATCGCGGCGTTCAGCCAGTCACGGTTGCCGGGCTCACCGAACCACCAGCTGGGCACCCGGATCGTGGTCACGGCGTCGGCGTCGGCGTCGGCGTCGCCCGATCCTCCCCCGCTGCCGCCACATCCCGCCGCGAGTACCGCGGCAAGGGCGGCCACCATCCAGGTCCTGCTTCTCGTCTTCACCACGCTGTATCCGTCCTTCCGGTTGATGGTCGACATCCCGGTGACTTTCACTGAGCGTTAGAGACTTTCATTTGTCGACAGTCAGGCATATTGAATAAACATCTCCATCATTTGTCAACCGCTGCGCAGCGACAGGTGCCCTCCGGACCAACCGGATCGCCTGGTGTGCCCCGCACTTCGCTACCGCCACATGGCGTTAAGCGCCGGATCCGGGCTCTAAGCCGCCGTGATCGTTAGCGGATTTCCGCCCTCCTCACCGGTGATCGTTGCCGGATTTCGGTCGCTATCGCGACGCGAATCCGGCAACGATCACCGGGCCCGGGGGCGGAAATCCGCTAACGATCACTGGCGGCCGACGCGCCGGGCGCGTTGATCCTGGCGCCGGGCACAGCGCTAGACCGCGTTCTCCTCAGTCGACGCACAACCGCGGTGAGAGGGTCCTTGGTTGAGGTTGCCGGACCGGTCACGGGCGGCCGTCATCGCTCCCCGCCGGGGGTTCTGGCGCGGGACCTTGGGCGCAAAAAGAAGGCCGGCCCCGGGACGAGACCCGGGGCCGACCTTCGATGACGGCGCGACGGCTACAGGACGGCGGTTGCCGGCGACCGGCCCGCGGCCGAGATGGCCGGTAAGCCCGCCTGTTGTTTCAGTCGCGGGTGAGCTTGCGGTAAGTGACCCGATGCGGGCGCGCCGCCTCAGCTCCCAGCCGCTCGATCTTGTTCTTCTCGTACGCGTCGAAGTTGCCCTCGAACCAGAACCATTTGGCCGGATCTTCCGCGTCACCTTCCCACGCGAGGATGTGGGTGGCCACCCGGTCCAGGAACCAGCGGTCGTGTGAGGTGATCACGGCGCAACCAGGAAACTCCAGCAGGGCGTTCTCCAACGACTGCAACGTCTCGACGTCCAGGTCGTTGGTGGGCTCATCCAGCAAGATGAGGTTTCCGCCCTGCTTGAGGGTCAGTGCGAGGTTGAGCCGGTTGCGCTCGCCACCGGACAGCACCCCGGATGGCTTCTGTTGGTCGGGACCTTTGAACCCGAAGGCGGCGATGTAGGCCCGGCTAGGCATCTCGACCTGGCCCACCTTGATGTGATCCAGGCCGTCGGAGACGACCTCCCACACCGTCTTAGCGGAGTCGATCCCCGCCCTCGACTGGTCGACGTAGGACAATTTAACCGTGTCACCGATCCGCAACGTACCGGCATCCGGCGACTCGTCACCGACGATCATCTTGAACAGCGTCGTCTTACCGACACCGTTGGGACCAATGATGCCGACGATGCCGTTGCGGGGCAGCGAGAAAGACAGGTCTTTCATCAGGGTGCGGTCCTCGAACCCCTTGCCCAACCCTTCGGCTTCGACGATGACGTTGCCAAGCCGCGGCCCCGGCGGGATCTGGATCTCGTCGAAATCGAGCTTGCGGGCCTTGTCCGCCTCGGCCGCCATCTCCTCGTAGCGGCCCAGTCGAGCACGCTGCTTGGTCTGCCGGCCACGAGCGTTGGACCGGACCCAGTCGAGCTCGTCTTTCAACCGCTTCTGCCGCTTGGCGTCTTTTTGCCCCTCGACCTTCAGCCGAGCCTGCTTGTTCTCCAGGTACGTCGTGTAGTTGCCCTGATAGCCGTGGACTCGGCCGCGGTCTACCTCGGCGATCCACTCGGCCACGTGGTCGAGGAAGTAGCGGTCGTGGGTGACCGCCACAACCGTGCCTGGGTACTTCTCGAGATGCTGCTCCAACCACTGCACGCTCTCCGCGTCCAGGTGGTTGGTGGGTTCGTCGAGCAGCAACAGGTCGGGCTGCTCCAGCAGGAGCCGGCACAGTGCGACGCGGCGCCGTTCACCACCGGAGAGCACGCTGACATCCGCGTCCGGAGGTGGGCACCGCAATGCGTCCATGGCCTGTTCGAGCTGGGAGTCCAGGTCCCAGGCGTTGCGATGGTCCAGCTGTTCCTGGAGTTTGCCCATCTCGTCGAGCAGTTGATCGGAGTAGTCGGTCGCCATCTTCTCGGCGATCTCGTTGAACCGGTCGAGCATCGCCTTCGTCTCGGCCACACCTTCCTCGACGTTGCCGAGGACCGTCTTCTCCTCGTTCAGGGCTGGCTCCTGAGCAAGGAAGCCGACCGTGTAACCGGGAGTGAGGTAGGCCTCGCCGTTGGACGGCTGGTCGACGCCGGCCATGATCTTCAGCACGCTCGATTTACCGGCCCCGTTCGGGCCGACAACACCGATCTTCGCCCCTGGAAGGAACGCGAGCGTGACGTCGTCGAGGATGACTTTGTCGCCGTGCGCCTTGCGCGCCTTGCGCATCACGTAGATGAATTCCGCCATAGCGCTCCCCAGCCTACGGCCTCCGACGGCGAATCCTTAAACGGCATGCCCCAGCTCGTGACGTTTGGTGGCTCCGGAGCAGCCCGGAGCCACCAAACGGGTACCGCCGCTCAAGCCGCCAGGCCCACCTCGGCCAGGTTGCCAGCTTCGTCCTGGTTGTCGTCGTCATCATCGGATTCGTCGCCGGCGACGGCGGTACCCGGCCCCGAGCCGACTTCCATCGTCCGCGCCGCCGGTGGCTCCGGCGGCGTCGAAGGCCACGGCACGGCGTCGCCGTCACCAGGAATGACCTCACCCGACGCTTGGTCGACGCCGTCGCTCTCGGACACGTACGGCGCCAGCTTCTCCATGACCTCGGCGCTGTCCGGCGTTACCTGTGACACCCGGGTGTTCCGCTGGAACGTGGACGTACCCCGGAACAGATCATGCCCGATGGAGCTCGCCGTGATCTCCGCACTGAACCGTTGCACGTTCTTGTTGTCACGCCACTCCCGGACCCGGACCTTTCCATGGACGACGACCGGGTCGCCCTTCTTCAGCGATAGGCAGATGTTCTTGGCCAACTGAGATTGCCAGCAGACGACGGTGTAGAAGGACGGCTCGCCGTCCACCCACGACCCGGCCTGGGCGTCATACCGGCGTTCATTACACGCCATCCGGAAATGGGTCCAAGGCTCCTTGGTGTCACGCTTCTCCTCACGCACGACCTCGCTGGCGACATTCCCGGTGACGGTCAGTGTTGCGGCAGTCATCCAGTACCTCCTGTACTCGTCTTGGAGATGACTGCTTCGACACTCCCCGATCCGACCGCGCACCGGAAGACCCCGATCGACGGTTGTGGATAACCTGCCACGACTCCCGCCATGACCTGTGGACAACCTTCCCTCCTCCTCCCCTTCCGGTGATCATTGGCTTTTGACTACCGGATCCGGTAGTCAAAAGCCAATGATCACCGGAAGGGGAGGAGGAGGGAAGGGGAGGTTAGTCGGCGGCCGCGTCAGCCAACGCCTCCCGGAAGGTCCGGTAACGATCAAGCTCGGCGCCCACCGGCTTCTCCACCACGTTGGTAGCGACGCGGTCCACCACCGCTCGTAGCTCCGCCCGCGCTTCGTCGGCCCGGCGACGTCGGGCACGGCGGGCCGCCAGATAACGCACGACGGCGAGGACGAGGGCCACCACCCCACCTGTCACCAGCAGCACGAGTGACACCGGGCTGCCGATCACTTCGGGTTCGGCGATATCCAGCCGGTCCAGCCATCCCCACTCGAACCGGGAGCGGAGCTCCACGAGGAGCGCCCACCCACCGCCGACCACCCCGGTCAGTATCGCGAGCCACTCCACCGCCCCGGTCAGCTGCCACCAGCGTGGCGGGCGTTCACGAAGATCGAGTTCGGCCAGCTCGCGCACCAGCTGGTCCGGCACATCGGCTGCCGCTTCGGTCGCGGCGGCCCGGATCGAGCCGCCCCATCCGGCGCTCAGCGAACCAACCGCGGCCGTACCGTACTCCTCGACGACGGGGGTGGTCACAGCTTCGTCGATGACGGGTGGTTCGGGCGGCTGGGCCGCGCGCCCACGCCGCAGGTACATCCGGCCCGCCGCCGTGGCGAGTTGATCGACCTCCGCCGCGGCGGCCAAGCCGTCCACCAGACGCTCGTGTTCCCCCGGGCCGAGCTCACCGGGAGCGGCCGAACCGACCACCTGTTCCATACGCAGCGCGATGCGCCGGGTGTCGGCCTCGATACGTTCCCGAATGGCCAGCCGCTTGGCGACCGTGTCGCGGAGCAACTCAAGCAACTCGTCGACGCCGGCGCCAGTGACCGCGGACACGGGGTACAACCGGGCACCGGTCAGGCCGTCGTCGTCGAGCAACCGTCGCAGGTCGGCGAGGCAGGCATCGACGTCGTCGGCGCGTAGTCGATCGATCTGGTTGAGCACCACGACCGTGACGTCATCGTGTGCCGACAGCCCGCGGAGGTAACGCTCGTGGACAGCCTCATCGGCATACTTCTGCGGATCCATCACCCAGATGAACAGGTCGACCAGATCGACCAGACGGTCAACCGTGCGCTGGTGGTCGGCTTCGGTGGAGTCGTGGTCGGGCAGATCCAGCAATACCAGCCCGTCCAACGCATCCGACGCACCGGAGTCGAGGACGCTCTCGCGGGACACCCGGCCTTCGTCGGGGACATCGAGCCAGTCCAGCAGGGCCTCGGCGCCGCTGATCCCCCAGACACATGCCAACGGCCGTGAGGTGGTCGGCCGGCGCACTCCCACTCGGGCGATCCCCATGCCACACAGCGCGTTGAACAGCGACGACTTACCGCTGCCGGTGGCGCCGGCCAGCGCCACGACAGTGTGTTCGAGGGAATGCTCCAGGCGAGCACCGGCCCGGTCGAGGACGGCCCGGGCCTGGGTTGTGGAGGGGTCGAAGAACCGCCCGGAACCAGCGTCGAGCGCGGTGGCGAGTGCAGCCAGGCGGGTGGTCATCCGGCCGCACCTCGCACGGCCCGCACGTCGGCGATGGCCACGCCCAATTCGGCCCGCTCGGCGTCGCCGAACACGTCGACCTCGGCCTCGTCCAGGGCCTGGGACACCAAGGCCAGCACGTGGTCGATCGCGCCGTCGACCGCACGCTGGGCCATGACGGTGCGCACCGAGACCTCGCCGGGGACCTCATGCAGCCAGCGCACGACCGGCTCGGCGACGTGTGTCGGGAACATACCCGAGCTGTCGAGTGTGGTCTCCTCCACCGCGAAGAGGGTGGCCGAGCCGAGCCCCCGGGCAGCCAACAGGCTGGCGAGGTGGGTTCGGATCTCGGTCATGGCGTCCGTGGGTACGCGGTTGACCACGACGGTGATCGGAACCCGGCGGTCGGCGGCCCGGGCCAGCACGTGCCATGGCACCGCGTCGGCGTAACGCGCCGCGGTGGTCATGAAGATCCAGAGATCGGCGGCTGCGATGGCCGGCGGCGCCGCCGGTCGGTTGGTGTCGGCGATCGACGCCAGCGGTGGAGTGTCCATCAGCACGACGCCCCTCGGCACCCGGACGGCCGACCGTTGTTCGGAGAGGACGTGCTCGCTGGGGAACCACGGGGTGTCGGACGGGTGATGCACCAACACGGGGACCCGAGTGGTGGGCCGGAGCACCCCCGGAGTGGTGACGATCTCTCCAGCGGCCGAGTTCACCAAGGTCGACTTGCCGGCACCGGTGGCGCCACAGACCGCCACCAGCAGTGGCGTGTCGGCCCGGCGCGGCCGGATCAGGACGTAGTGCTCCAGCAGTGCTTGTGCCTCCTCCAGGGTCCGCCGGGTAGCCGCCGCGCTCGCGGAGTCGAAGGGGAATTCCATATCGCCCAGCAATCGACACAAAACGCCCAAAGCGTCATACATGCGATCGTGAGACGGTTGCGCCACACCGACATGTTTGCATTAACGTCACTATCGACGCCGACAACACTCTGGAGGATCTCATGTCGCTCGAGCGGCCGACCGCTCCCGATCCTTACTCCCTACTACCCCAGGTCGGGAGTTTTCATGTCGAAAGCGACGACGTCCAGGACGGCGAGCAACTGGCGAACGACTTCCTCTTCAACGACTGGGGCATGACCGGCGAGAACCTCTCACCGCACCTTCGGTGGTCAGGTGCGCCCGAAGGCACCCTCAGCTATGTCGTCACGTGCTTCGACCCGGACGCCCCGACCCCCAGCGGCTTCTGGCACTGGGGTGTAGTCGACATACCCGCGCGGATCACCGAGATCCCCCGGGGTGCCGGAGCAGCCGACGGACTCGGGCTACCCGACGGCTCGTTCTCGGTGCGCAACGACACCGGCGGGTATGGTTACGCCGGCGCCGCACCACCGGCGGGCGACGTCCCACACCGCTACTTCTTCGTGGTCCACGCCGTCGACGTGCCGTCGCTGCGGGCCGAGGGAGTGGGCGACGACGCCACGCCGGCGGTGGTCTCCTTCAACCTCGCCTTCCACACGCTGGCCCGTGGCATGGTCGTCCCCGTCTACTCCCACTGACATGACCGGCCCCGCCACCATCGGCCGACTGGCCACGGTCCCGGCCCAACAGCGCCCGGATCTCCTGGCCGAGCCGGTACGCCGCGCGTTGACCGACCAACCAGCCGTGGACGTATCGGTCGCGGAGATCGATCCGACGCTCGCGGACACGGCGGAATTCTGCGCCGCTTACGACGTGGCACTCGACGCGTCGGCGAACTGTGTTGTGGTGGCCGGCCGCCGGGGCGGCGAGGTTCGCGTCGCCGCCTGCATGGTGCTGGCGACGACGCGAGCCGACGTCAACGGCGTGGTGCGCCGCTACCTCGATGTCCGCAAAGCGTCGTTTCTGCCCATGGACGAAGCCGTGATCGCCACCGGCATGGAGTACGGCGGGATCACCCCGCTTGGCCTACCCGACGGGTGGCCGATCCTGGTGGACCCCGCCGTCGCCACGCTGCCATCCGCCGTCATCGGCAGCGGGCTGCGACGGTCGAAGCTGACGATCCCTGGATCGCAGCTGGCCGCCTGGCCCGGCGCGGAGGTGGTGGAGGGGCTGGGCCGTCCCGCACCGTGAGGCAGCACCACAGCGCGGGGATTCACCCGTGCTTGCGCGTCAGGGTCGCACGACGACGTAGATCTTCTTGAACGTCTCGTGGACGTCCCAGGTGCCACGCCAGCCCACCGGGAACGCCGCGCTCATGCCCGGCGTCAGCTCGACCGGGTCGCCGCCGTCCTCTTGGACGGTCATCTTGCCCGCCAGGACGTAGATCATCTCCTGCCGGTCTTCGTACTCCCACCGTGACGTGCCGGGTTCACACTCCCACAGGCCGTACACGACCTTCTTGTCGTCGCTGATGTGGATGATGTGATTGCGGGTGAGGATCTCCTCCGGCTTGATGGGGGTAGCACTCGGCGGAACCAGCGGTCGCTGTTTCCGTTGGGTCAAGTCGAACTCGGCTGGACGGAGGTTGGTGGTCACGAGCAGCTCCTCATGTGTGTTCCATGCCCGGTCAGGGCACTCAGATCTTGATCGATACGAACTTCGTCTGGGTGTAGTGCCGAAGTGCCTCCACTCCCTTCTCGCGGCCGTGCCCGCTGTTCTTGTAGCCTCCGAACGGCCCTTCGACCAGCCCGGCCGTCCAGTCGTTGACGAACACCTGACCGGCCTGCAACTGCGCCGCTACCCGGTGGGCACGAGCCAGGTCACGCGTCCATACACCGGCCGCGAGTCCGTACTCGGAATCGTTGGCCTGACCGATCGCGTCGGCCTCGTCGGCGACCGGGATGACCACCACGACGGGGCCGAAGATCTCCTCCCGGGCGATCCGCATCTGGTTGGTGACGCCGGTGTAGACCGTCGGCTCGATCAGCCAGCCCTCGCCCGTGGCCCGGCCACCCGTGACTAAGGTGGCTCCCTCAGCAGCGGCGATGTCGAAGTACGACAGGACGGCATCGAACTGCTCCCGGGTGGTCTGGTGGCCGTAGTCGGTTCCGGGCTTGACGTCGGCAACGGCCGCCGCCAGGGAATCCACGAACTCTTCATGGATCTCTTCGGCGACCAGAAGACGGGTGCCGTTGGAGCACACCTGGCCGGCGTTGGCCACGAACGCGCGCACCGAACCGGCCACGGCCGCCGGCAGATCAGCGTCGGCGAACACGATGTTGGGAGACTTGCCCCCGAGCTCCAAGGTGACCGGGATGATCTTGTCGGCGGCGATCCGGCCGATCTCCCGTCCCGCCCGCACTGATCCGGTGAACGCCACCTTGCGCACCCCCGGATGTTCGACGACGGCCTGACCGGCGACGGCTCCCATACCCGTCACGACGTTGAGCACTCCTGGTGGCAGCCCCGCGTCGGCGGCGATCCGGCCCAGCTCCACCGTGGTGGCCGACGTATGCTCCGACGGTTTGCAGACCACCGCGTTGCCGACGGCGAGGGCTGGGGCCACCGCACGAGCGGCTTGGTTGAGCGGCACGTTCCACGGCGTGATCACACCCACGACGCCGAAGGGTTCGTGCCGGGTGTAGCCGTGGAACCCGGCGCCCAGGTCGATGATGTCGCCGGTGGGGAGATTGACCAGCCCGGCGTAGTACTCGAAATAGGCGGCCGCACCTTTGATCTCGATCTCTGCCTGCTGCCGCGGCTTCCCCGTCTCGGCGGCCTCCAATTCGGCGAGGCGGCTGAGTTGATCGCGGATGCCGGCGGCGATACCGGCGAGAACCCGGCCGCGCCGGGCCGGCCGGGCAGCCGCCCACGGGGGCGCGGCCGCTTGCGCGGCCCGCACGGCACTGTCGACATCTTCGGCGTCTCCCCGGGCGATCTCATGGAGGGGTTCGGTACCACCGGGCCGAATAGAGACGATCCACTCTCCGGCCGCCGGAGAGTGCTCGCGACCACCGATCCAATGCTGATACCGATCCGCTCCCGCTGGACTACTCGACGTCATCCGTGACCACTTCCATCCGCCCTCACCACACTCAAGCGCTCTGCTCAGCCGCTGCGCCGGTGGTGGAGTGGAAGATCCCCGCCAGCGTCACCAAATCCTTGAGAGAAGCCCGGGCGATGAACGACGTCGCGACGGTGTCGTGCCAGCGCATCAGGTCGGCTTTGATCTTCTCCGGCGTACCAACCAGTGCGATCGCCTCCACCATCTCCGTCGGCACGGCTGCCGCCATACCTTCCCGGTCGCGAGCCAGGAACCGTTCCTGGATCTCCCGGCACGGCTCCTCGAAGCCCAGCCGCGCTACCGCGTTGAGGTGGAAGTTCATGTTCTCCGCACCATTGGCGCCCACCTGGAAGGCGATACCCGGCTTCAACCGGGCCGCCGCGGTCTCGGTGTCCGGGCCGATCGAGATCGAGGCAGCCGGGGCGATCTCGAAATGCTCCGGCCTCCCGCCAGGACGGGCCTTGAACCCGATCTCCAGCCGTTCCCGGTACCAGTCGTCAGCCAGCGGCGAGAAGTTCGTGGGCAGCCAGCCATCGGCGATCTCGGCCGCTAGCGAGATGTTCTTCGGACCTTCGGCGCCGAGATGGATGGGGATGTCGGTGCGCGGCGCGTCCCGCAGCGCGGTCCGGATCGACTTGCCGAGACCGCTACCCCCAGAGATCGGCAGGTTGTACGTGGTGCCACGGTAGGACACCCGCTCGCGTGCCATCGTCTGACGCATGATGTCGATGTACTCGCGGGTCCAGCCCAGGGGCCGCTCGAACGGCACCCCGTACCAACCCTCGACCACCTGCGGCCCGGACACACCGAGTCCGACCACCATCCGGCCGCCGGACAGCTTGTCCAGCGTCATCGCCGCCATGGCCATCGCGGTGGGGGCCCGTGCGGCCATCTGTGCCACGGCCGTGCCCAACCGCATCGACGTCGAACGTGAACCCCACCACGCCAGGGGCGTGAAGCAGTCTGGACCGAACGACTCCCAGGTCCACGCCGACTCGTAGCCAGCGTCTTCCACGGTCCGCACGGCGGCGGTGATATCGCCCGGATGCTCGGGGTCTCCCAGCATCCCCACCGTGCAGCCGATTCTTTCGATCATCGGTACTCCTCTCGATACCTCACGCGCTGGCCAGTGCCTCGCGAGTGCGTGGTCATTCCCGGATGGTGGCGTCGTGACCGGCCTGCCAGTTACCCGGGACGCTCTCGGCCGGCTCGGTGCCGCCCAGGGTGAATCCGTCGACGGCGCCGTAAGCGCGTTTGGTGACCATCAACGGCTTCACCACGACGTCGTCCAGGAGCTTGTCGCCGATCTGCTGCCACAGCTCCTGCTGGCGGTCGGGATCGGTCTCGGCGCCGGCCTGCTCGATGAGGTCGTCGGCGCCGCCATAGAAGGAGAAGTTCTGCGCCGGCCGGGCGCCACCCACGACCATCGAGTCGGAATGGAAGAACTCGCCGAACGTGACCTGAGGGGTGGGCCGGAAGGCCACCAGGCTCACCACGAAGGGTTCGCTGCCGGAGAAGACACGTTGTTGCCAGGTGGCGGTGTCGACGGTCTCGATGTTGACGGTGACGCCGATCTCTTTCAGTTGCGCCTGAACGATCTCGTAGTACGTCAACACCCCGCCCGCGTTCGGCGACACGATGTCGAGGGAGAAGCCGCCTCCTTCGTGGCCGGCCTCGGCCAGCAGCGCCCTGGCCCGATCGAGGTCGAACTCGTACTCGAGCCCGGCCTCCTCGACGTGTTCGCTGGGGATCCCGCCAGGCAACGCGCTGTCGACGACACTCTTCGTGGGGAAGGCGAGATTCTCGCCGGTGACGGCGATGATCTCGTCGCGGTTGATCGCGTGGGAGATCGCCTGCCGCACTCGGACGTCGTCCAACGGCTCGTGTTCGGTGTTGAACAGGAAGTACCAGGTACCGAAGATCGGCGTGGCCACGGCTTTCAAGCCGTCGTGGGCGTCGACCTGATCGAGCCACCGACCGCCGTCGCCCGCACCAGCATCGGCAGCGTCCAGGTCGCCGCTGAGTAGTGCGGCCTGCCGGGCTGCGTCGTCGCTGATGAACCGGAACTCCCATCCGGCAGCGAGTGGTTCGCCGAGATAGTAGTCGTCGTTCGCCACGAGCTTGAGCGACTGGCTCGGGGTGTAGCTATCGAGCATGAACGGGCCAGTGCCCACGGGGTATTTGGCGAACTCCTCGTCGCCCTCGGCCTCGACAGCCTGCATGCAGACGATCCCGGCGGGCCCCCAATTGCTGATGAGTGGCAGGAACGCCGTAGGCGACTGCGGTGTGCTCATGATGACCCGGACAGTGGACTCGTCGACCACTTCCACTGTGTCGAAGGCCGCGTAGTTCACCGCGAAGTTCGACCGGTCCGGGTCAGCGGCGCGGTTGAGTGAGTACGCGACGTCGTCGGCGGTGAGCTGGTAGGCCTCCGTATGACGGCCCGCCGGGCAGACGACGTCGTCGCGGATCCGGATGGTCCATGTCTGGGTGTCACCGTCCATCTCCGGCTCGGGAACCGCTTCGGCGATACCCGGCTCGAATGGCGCGGAGACGTCTCCGACGTGGTACCGGACTAGTCCGTCGAAGATCATCATGGTGGACACTCGGTCCAACGGCTGGACCGCCTGGGTGGGATCCATGGCGGTGATCTGGGTGGCGCCGATGCCGTACACGATGGTCGGCCGCTCTCGTTCCGCGTCGCCTCCCGTTCCACCGTTGGTGTCGCTACATCCCGCGACCGCAAGCAACGCCGCGGCCGCACCGGCCACTACGAGGCTGAACCTTCGCTTCACCATCTTTGTGCGCTCCTATCACCGAAAGCCGAACGCGTGCGGCACGAACGAAGACCCGCCGCTCGTAACAGATCCGATCCGGTGTGGACCGGCAGAGCCCGCCCCGGCGGCGCGGGAGCGAACCCGTGTGTAGAGCCAGCGCTCTCCATAGGAAGTCGAGTGCTCCGTACATTACAGGAGATCTGTAATGTATCACACGTCAAATATGCCGACAAGGCTCACTCACTTCTACTCTCCCGTGAACTCCGGCCGGCGGCGCTCCTTGGCCGCGGCCACACCTTCGAGCCGGTCACGGCTGGTCACCAAGCGTTCGTATAACGCCGCTTCGGCTTCCACGCCGGCCCGCACATCCACGTCGAACGCCAAGTTCAGCGCCCGTTTGGCCTGGCGATTCGCCAGCGGGCCCACCGTAGTCACCGCCGCGGCCAGCTCAGCGACCACTGACTCCAGGCCGCTGGCCGGAACCACCCGGTTGAGCAAACCCCATGACCGCGCCTCCTCAGCGACGAACCGGCGTCCGGTGAGCACGAGTTCTTTGGCCAGCGTGGGGCCAACCAGCCGCGGCAACACCTGGGTGCCCCCGCCGGCCGGCATCGAACCCATGCTGGTCTCGATCAGCCCCAACACCGCATCGTCGGCGGACACGCGCAGGTCGCAGGCCAGAGCCAGCTCCAACCCGCCGCCGAGGGCATAGCCGTGGAGCTGGGCGATAACCGGCGGGCCACAGTGGTAGATCGCGTCGAACACCCGCGGAGTCAGTGCGCGCCGCCGGCGCAACTCCTGGTCGGTCATGGTGGCCCGCTCCGCCCGATCAGCACCCACACAGAAAGCGCGCCCTCGCCCACGGAGCACCACACACCACACATCGGAGGCGACGTCGAGCCCGGTGAAGACCTCCAGCACACGCTCGTACATCGGTGTACTCACCGCGTTGAGCACGTCGGGGCGGTTCAACGTCACGGTGGCGACGTGGCCCGTGACGTCGAGCTCCACGAGATCAGCCGGCAGCATGACGCTCACCAGCTGAACGTGGCGCTGGCCTGTTCGCGCCGGGCCAGCTGAGCGGTCCGCATCACCCGGTAGCCGGCCTGTACCGCCACCGAGTAGGGCATCTCGGCCGCCTCATAGAAGAAACGTTTGGTCATGTGCACCGCATAGGTGGAGTTCCCGGCGATCTGGGTAGCTAGCTCGCGGGCACGATCAGCTAACCCCGCTTCCGGCACCACCTCGTTGACCATGCCCATCGCCAACGCCTCCTGGGCCGGAATCCGGCGTCCGGTCACGAGGAGCGACATGGCGTTGCGGGTTCCCACGACCTCACGTAGACGTGGGATGCCGTTACCCTGCACCAGGCCATGGGTGATCTCCGGGTGCCCGAACTGCGCATCGTCGGCGCACACCACCAGATCGGCGAGCATAGCCACCAGGGTGCCCAGACCGAGTGCGTAGCCACGGACCGCCGCGATGATCACCGGTCGGGCGCCGCGGAAGTTCGCCGACAGCTCGGACCCGGTCGACACCTCGAACGCCGCCGAACCCGCCTCGCCGAGTTGGTCGCCCAACTCGGCGAGGTCGGTACCCGCGCAGAACGCGGTGCCAGAGCCGGTGAGCACCACCGCCCGCAGATCCTGCAGCTCCGAGCTGGTCAACACGGTTGCGAGCTGGCGGTGCATGGCGAAGTTGAAGGCATTGAGCTTCTCCGGACGGTTCAGCGTGATGACGCCGACACCGTCCTCGGTGGCTTCGAACTCGATCTCGGACATCCCTGACCTCACCGTCGATGTTTGCGCACGAACGAGAGCACGGCCTTGTTGTAGGCCAGATACTGCTCCCAGAACGGCGTGTGCCCGGCCTCGCTGATCACGACCGTCTCGGATTGGCGCACGTGGCTGGCGATCTGTCGCAGCCTGGCGGGCGGTAGGTAGAGGTCACACGTCCCGGTCAACAGCATGACGGGTGTCCGCACCCGGCTGATCGCGTCCCACGTGATGGCGTTCTTGGAGCCCTGCGGCATGTAGTTGTCATACGCATGTTCCACGCGGTCCAGCCATGCCGCTGTCCCCTCCCGGTTCGCCGCCCGGTACGACGGCCCCAACTCGCGGAAGTCCTCGGGCAACTCGAACCAGCCCGGCGGCAGGATCGCCCTCGTCACATCCTGAAACTCCGGTTCCTGGATGCCGGCGAGGGTCGACGCGACGGTGGCGCTGAGCAGCCGCTCCGGGAAGGACAACGCGTAGTCGAAGACGGCGAAGCCACCACCGGCCGTGCCGACCACGTGGAACCGGTCGATACCCAACGCCGTCGCCAGCGCGTCGAGGTCATCTGCCATCGTTCCCGGATCGTCCTCCGGCCCCCGCTCGGACATGTCATAACCACGACGGGAGTAGCTGATCACCCGGTACCCGGCCTTCGAGAGCGCGTCATGCTGGTAGTTCCACGTCGCCCCGCTACCGACATGGGCATGCAGGAAGATGATGGCCTGGCCCGTCCCTCCGGAATCCCAGCACCACAGCCGCACGTCAGGCAGCTCGACGAACCCCTGGGTGCCTCTGAACTCCGGCTCTGGGTCCCATGACGTCTGGGCCGGCAGGAGTGTCTCGCGTGGTTTGGGACCACCGGGCCGACCGGCGTGGTCCGGCGGCGCGGCAAGAGCCCCGGCCGGGTTGAGCGCGACCAAACCCGCTCCGGCGGCCACAGCGCCCAGCATGGTGCGGCGGTTCAGCGGTGTACCTCGTCTGTTGCTCATGTCATCCTCGTCTCTCTTCGAGTCCCGGACCGCGGCCAACCAACGCCCACTCACGTGGCGTGAGCTAAAGCCGGGCGTCGACGCGGATACGGTGCGGGACAGCGTTGTCAGCGATCACGACTTCCGATGAGCAATTGCAGGGGGTTCTCGGTGAAGATCGCCTCGACCACCTCCTCGTCCACTCCGGCAGCGACGAGGTCGGGACGCATCTGGTTGAACACGTAGGTGTAACCGGGTCCGCCGCGCCGTTCCCGCATGGCCAGTACGCAGACGTCGTGAGAGAGCAGCAGGCTGGATCCCCAGCCCCGGCGGATCAGCTCGACGGCATTGTTCAGCCGCCGCTCCTGATTGATGGCGTCGAAGCCGCTGCAACCGTCGTACATAACCATGGCGCCACGACGGGCCAGACTCTCGTGATAATCCACCTTCGGATACGTGTCACAGTGCCCCACCGCCACCCGCCGCAGATCAACACCCTCATCCTCGAGGACATCCAACATCCACGCCCCCACCTCACTCTTCACCGCATGCAACACCAAACCCAGCCCGGTCTCCTTCTGCGCCCGA
>NZ_JAAOEN010000023.1 GCF_011320225.1 Phytoactinopolyspora limicola | reverse complement strand
GCTACCAACCCAGCGCCCAACCCCGCTACGACCTACGCGGCCACCGCGAACCCCAACCCACATGACACACTCAAACCGTCAGCGATGTCCCGAGACACACCCGTCAGCGATGTCCCGAGACACCACAGCGGACGACGGCGCGGTGTGATGCATCTGATCGCGTCCCGTGATGTGGACGCGTGGCGATCAGATGCACGATCAGCGTTTTTGGGGCGGGTTGTGCATCTGATCGGCAGCAGGTGTCTGGTCAGCGGATCGGTGGCGGGTCTGGCGAGTGGGGTCCGGCGAGTGGGTCGGTCATTGGAGGTCCGGTGGGCGGGCCCGGTCACCCCGGGGGCCCGGCTGGGGGTGTTGTTGGTGGTGGGGTGACTCGTCGTTGTTTGCATCCCGCGCGGTCGTCATCGGGCGTGACGATCAGATGCATCAACTGACCGACAGGCCGCGTTGACGCATCTGATCGCCACGCGCCCGCATGGTGGAGGCGATCAGATGCACCACACCGCGCCGTCGTCCGCCGTTGGCACACCTGATCGCCCCACAGAAAAAGATCAGGTGACAAAACGGAGATCAGGTGCACACACGGGGGGCGTCGGCGCGGTACCACGGACCTAGCCCAGGCCGTCACCAAAGACGGCTGTCGTCCTCGTGATCGAACGACTGCACCATCTCGCGCAGCTCCTCAAGCTTCTCCGCCCGCCAGTCGTGGTCTGGCGGGGCCACCATCAGCCAGGCGTCGACCAGCTCGCCGCCATAGTTGTGAGCATGCCCTTCGGGCATCAACGCGGACACCGCCATGTCGGCGGTCAACTGCCAGAACGTGACGAAGGGGTACCAGTTGAGGTCAGGCAAAACGTCGGGTCCAGGTGGCTCTCGCATCCAGTCCGGCTGCGACCAGATCAGCTCGGGCGACCAGAAGGAGACAGGATCCGATGCGTGTTGGAGGAACAGGACCCGCGGCTGACGCCAGCCTTCGACATCCATCGGCTCTTGCCAGCCACCCCAGAACCGGACAGTCTCCCCGCCCTGGTATACCGGCAGCCGCTCTGGCGTGCCAGGATCTCGGTTCGCGGTGAGCTCCTGCCGCATGGGATGCCACTCCGGCGGGCCGACCCAAAGTGCACCATCGACCTTCGACACGAGATCGTCGAGATCGTCGAACGCCGCGGCGCTCCCCACCGCCCCGAAGCTCTCGCCATACACCACCAGCTGGGGCCTCGAATCCTCCGGCAACCGCAGCCAGCGCTGGTAGACGGCGTCGAACAGCTCTTGGCCGGCGATGTCCACCTGCTCGTGGTCGGCCAGGAACGACAGCCAGCTCGGCAGGTAGGAGTATTGGATCGACACGATCGCGGTGTCGCCGTTGTGCAGGTATTCGATGGCATCAGCGGCCGCTTCGTCGACCCATCCAGTGCCAGTGGCCGTCACCACCACGAGTACCTCACGCTGAAATCCGCCAGCCCGCTCGAGCTCGCGGACGGCAAGCGAGGCGAGCCCGGCCGACGTTTCGGCCGAGTCCATGCCGACGTAGGTACGCACCGGGTCGAGCGCCGGCCGGCCACTGAACGCCTCGATGTCAACAGCTGTCGGGCCGTCCGAGATGAACTCGCGCCCCTTGCGGCCCAGCGAGTCCCACGTCACCAACGAACCCGGGCCGCCCGCGTGGGTAGTGATGGTAGGCGGGCTCTCGCCGGCGACCGTCTCCTGGTTGATGGCCGCGAAGGCGTTGTTGGCCGCTCCCAACAGCCACGGGTAGAAGAGGCCGGTCCACGACCAGATGACGATGGCAGCCACCATCAAACCCGACGTGACGACCGCCACCGGGATCGGCACCCAGCGCGCTAGATGCCGGCCCAGCCAACGAGAGATCCCGCGCAGCAACCGCGCGACGGCCAGGAAGCCAGCGAAGATGACAAACGAGATGAGCAGGATCAGCACGTAGTGGATCAACCGGGGGCTGTCGACATCCATCAGCTCCCGCAAATCGCTCTGCCACCGCGCCGATCCGAACAAGTACCACGTGGCGGCCCCTGTGCCCACCACGCCGAAGCTGGCCCATGCGATCCGCACCGTCCGGCGGGACAGCGGGTGATCCTTGCGGACTCTCCGGTAGACGAAACGGATCAGCGTGCCGAAGACCACACCAACGGCATAGCCGATCGCCGCGGTGACGCCGGTCACCAGGGCCTGGTAGTACCACGTCCGGGGCAGCAGCGACGGCGTCAACGACCAGCAGAAGAAGAATGTTCCGACCACCGAGCCGGCGAAATCTAGCCGCAACCAGGAGATGACCGGCCCAAGGACCGGCACCCGGCGCACCGCGTCCAGCGTCTGCTGGACGGCGGGCAGCCGGCGCCGAATCGGGGCGGTCCGCTCGGCCAACGTGGCCATCATCGACATGCCTGCCATCTCAGCACAGGGAATCCTGCGCGACGCTCCTCCTGAGGGTGGAAACCACCCCTGATCCTCCCCCGTTCCTGACGCGGAAACGGGACACCCCTGACATCAAGGGTGCCCCGCTCCCGCAATGCGTAACAGGCTTTTACGCTTCGGTGCGGACCTTGCCTGGATCCAGCGGAATACCGGGGCCCATCGTCGACGTCAGAGTCGCCTTCTTGATGTAGCGGCCCTTCGAGGAGGACGGCTTGAGCCGGTTGATCTCCTCCAAGGCGGCTGCATAGTTCTCCACCAGCGCCTGCTCGGAGAAGGAGACCTTACCGATGACGAAGTGCAGGTTGGCGTGCCGGTCGACCCGGAACTCGATCTTGCCGCCCTTGATGTCGGACACAGCCTTGGCCACGTCCATCGTGACGGTGCCGGTCTTCGGGTTGGGCATCAAGCCACGCGGACCGAGCACCCGGCCCAGCCGCCCGACCTTACCCATCATGTCCGGGGTCGCCACAACGGCGTCGAAGTCGAGCCGGCCCTTCTGGACCTCCTCGATCAACTCGTCACCGCCGACGATGTCGGCATCGTTGTCAGTGGCCTCCTGCGCCTTGGGGCCGACGGCGAAGACCAGGACCCGTGCGGTCTTGCCGGTGCCATGCGGGAGGTTGACCGTGCCTCGGACCATCTCGTCGGCCTTACGAGGATCGACTCCCAGCCGCATCGCAACCTCGACGGTGGCGTCGTACTTCGTCGGCGAGGTCTCCTTGACCAGACGGACGGCATCGGCGGCTGGGTAGAGCCGAGAGCTGTCGATCTTCTCGGCGGCCGCGCGATAACCCTTGCTGCGCTTCATGATTTCTCCTTGACGTTCGGGAGTTGTGGTGGGGGCAAGCGCTGCCCTCCCACGTGTCCGACGGAAGCCGGACGACCGGGGGCTGGTGCCACCGGCGGGGGACTGAACAGATCAGTTGATGTCGACGCCCATCTGGCGGGCAGTGCCGGCAATGATCTTTTCGGCGGCCTCGATGTCGTTGGCATTGAGGTCGGGCATCTTCTGCTCGGCGATCGCGCGCACCTGGTCACGGGTAATCGTGGCGACCTTGCTGCGGTGCGGCTCGCTAGAGCCTTTGTCGATGCCGGCCGCCTTCAGGATCAGGGTGGCCGCCGGAGGTGTCTTGGTGACGAACGTGAACGAGCGGTCCTCGTACACGGTGATCTCCACCGGCACCACATTGCCGCGCTGACTCTCGGTGGCGGCGTTGTAGGCCTTGCAGAACTCCATGATGTTCACGCCGTGCTGACCGAGCGCCGGACCAACGGGCGGCGCTGGGGTGGCCTGACCGGCCTGGATCTGGAGCTTGATCAGGCCTGCGACCTTCTTCTTCGCGGGCATCTTCGTTCGGGTCCTCGTCGTGTGTTGGGATCAGGGTGGGTGTGTCAGCGAACCGGCCGGCCACGTCGGCCGACGCGGGTCACAGCTTCTGGATCTGGCTGAACGAGAGCTCCACCGGGGTCTCCCGGCCGAAGATCTCGACCAGGCCTTTGACCTTCTGGGAGTCGGGGTTGATCTCGTTGATGGTGGCATGCAGGGTGGCGAAGGGGCCGTCGATCACCATGACGGAGTCGCCGACCTGGAAGTCGAGCACCTCCACCGGCTTCTTCTCATCCTGCTGTTTGACCGGCTCCTCGATCTTCGGGGCGAGCCAGCGCTCTACCTCGTCGAGGGTGAGCGGAAGCGGCTGGTTGCCGTGACCGACGAAGCCGGTCACCGCCGGCGTGTGGCGGACGGCCGCCCACGACTCGTCCATCATTTCCATGCGGACCAGCACATACCCGGGGAACCGGTTGCGTTTGACCATGCGGCGCTGGCCGCTCTTGATCTCAGCGACCTCTTCGGTGGGCACTACCACCTCGAAGATGTGTTCTTCCATGTTGAGGCTGCTGATGCGGTTCTCGAGGTTGAGCCGCACCCGGTTCTCCATGCCGGAGTACGTCTGGATCACGTACCACTCACCCGGCTTGGCCCGCAGGACCCGTCGGAATTCCTCCAGCGGATCCGGCTGTTCACCTTCCGGCTGCTCTATAGCGGCGTTGCCGTCCCCACCTGCCGTGGCGTCATCGTCCTCGGGCTCCCCCTCGGCGGCGTCGGACGTCGCGGCCGGCTCATCAGGGCCGTCGGCGGCGTCCGATTCGGGGGTAGCCGAGGGGTCGCTCAGCTCGTCGTCGGTAGCCTGCTGCGGCTCGACGAGCGCGGCCTCGGCCTCTTCGAGAGGCGTCTGCTGTTCGGACACGGTGCGGGCTTCTTCCTCCTGGTAGCTACGGTGCGTCGGTGGGCGCAACGACTAGGTCTCCCTAGCCGAATACCTCAAGCATCGCCCAGCCGAAGCCGAAGTCGAGCGTGGAGACGATGGCGATCATGATGGCTACGAAGACCAGCACGACGGCCGTGTAGGTCACCAGCTGATGCCGGGTCGGGTAGACGACCTTGCGGAGCTCGGCCACGACCTGCCGAACCCACAGCGACAACCGCGAGATCGGTCCGCGTCGCCTTGGCTGGCGCGGGCGATCCGGGGTCGCCGTCTGGCCGCTCGTCTCCGTCACGTGCTACCTCACTCGTCATGTGTTCGCCGCTCATCGACGCGGCGTGGCCGGCACGGCCACCACGACCGGCGCCGGCGAGCGCGCGGTCGAAGCGACCAGCAGGGCAGGAGGGACTCGAACCCCCAACCGCCGGTTTTGGAGACCGGTGCTCTGCCAGTTGAGCTACTGCCCTTCGGTGGACGGGCTTCACCTACTCGCCAGAGCACTGTGGGCACAGTCGAGTAGGGTCAAGCGACCACCGAAGACAAGAGTGTACGGGGTGAACACCACGAAGGTCGAACTCGCGAGACAATTCGCAGGTTCCCGGCTCCTCAGGCTGGTGCGTACCGGCGAGAACTCACCAGCTGCGCGGGCCACCACTACCACCTAACTGGCGTGACGTTGACGAGCGACACTAACCTCGACGTGAACGCCGATCCCAGCAGACCACGCTTCATGAGGGGAACGAGATGACCGGGACAACGCCCGGCGGTGACCGCGAGCAGGAGCCTCATAACGACCCGTTCGGCCAGAAACCCGAACGCTCCGCCTCGGCTCGGTCATGGCGCAACGGCATGTCCGACGCCTGGCGCTCCGGCGGCGTCTCCGGGCCCGACGGGCAAACGATCACGGCACCAAAGCCGATCCGCACAGCGGTCAAGCTGATGTACGTCGGGGCCGTCCTGCACACCTTCATGTTCGTGCTCGGCCTGTTCAGCCGGGACGACATCGAGCGAGCCATCCTCGATGCCGACAATAGCGACCGCACCCCGGAAGAGATCGACGCGGCGATCAGCATGACCTACACACTCAACGTGGCGATCCCCGTCATCGCGGTGATCCTCTGGTTGTGGCTGGCCTCGGCGAACCGCAAGGGCCGCTCGTGGGCGCGGGTGGTCGCCACCATCCTTGGGGCGCTGAACATCTTGTTCGCGGTGCTCGGATTGGCCGGTACCGGACTCGGTGCAGGCGCCCTGATCGGTCTCATCTCGCCCGCCCTCGCCGCTGTGATCTTGTACCAGTTGTACCGGCCGGAGTCGAGCGAGTACTACCGATGGATGTCCGCCAAACCGTATTAGAGGCCGCGCAGGATGGGGCGCCGGGATCCCGTCGGCTCGTGGGCAGAACCGGCCGAGCCGAAGCTCCCTGCGTGCGGTGAAAGTTTGTTGGCCTAGCGGAGTAATTCTTGGCATGACCTGGCTAGGTGATGCAAGGATAGGCGCATGACCCTGGCTACCTCTGCCGGTACCACGTCCGGCACCTCGCGCCCCCGCATCTCGCAACGCATTTCGTCCATCGCGGAGTCGGCCACGCTGGCCGTCGACGCCAAGGCGAAGGCGCTGAAGGCGCAAGGTAGGCCGGTCATCGGGTTCGGTGCCGGCGAGCCAGACTTCCCCACCCCGGACTACATCGTCGAAGCCGCCGTCGCAGCCTGCCGCGAGCCGCGCAACCACCGCTACACCCCGGCGGGCGGGCTTCCCGAACTCAAGGACGCCATCGCCGCCAAAACGGCGCGTGACTCCGGCTATCAGGTGGAGCCCGCCCAGGTGCTGGTCACCAACGGCGGCAAGCAGGCCGTGTACGAAGCGTTCGCCACCATCGTCGACCCGGGCGACGAAGTCCTCCTTCCGGCGCCCTACTGGACCACGTACCCAGAGTCGATCCGGTTGGCCGGGGGTGTACCCGTTGAGGTCGTGGCGGACGAGTCGACCGGTTATCGGGTCACCGTCGAACAGCTCGATGCCGCCCGCACGGAGCGCACCAAAGTCCTTCTCATCTGTTCGCCGTCCAACCCGACCGGCGCTGTGTATTCCCGTGAAGAGATCCGCGCCATCGGCCGCTGGGCGCACGAACACGGCCTCTGGGTGGTCACCGATGAGATCTACGAGCACCTCGTCTACGGCGAGGCCACCTTCAGCTCGATGCCGGTCGAGGTTCCAGAACTGGCCGACACCTGCATCGTCGTCAATGGCGTCGCCAAGACGTATGCCATGACCGGCTGGCGGGTCGGCTGGTTGATCGGGCCGAAAGACGTGGTCAAGGCAGCCGCGAACCTCCAATCACATGCCACGTCCAATGTCTCGAACGTGGCACAGCGGGCAGCACTCGCGGCGGTCGGGGGCGACCTCAGCGCGGTGAACACCATGCGCGAGGCATTCGATCGGCGCCGCCGGACCATCGTGTCGATGCTGAACGCGATCGACGGTGTGATGTGCCCGGAGCCACAGGGCGCCTTCTACGCCTATCCGTCGGTTAAGGGTGTGCTCGGCCGCGAGATCGGTGGACGCACCCCGACCACGAGCGTCGAGCTGGCCGAGATCATCCTCGAGCAAGCGGAGGTGGCCGTCGTTCCCGGAGAGGCGTTCGGGCCGAGCGGCTACCTGCGGCTGTCGTACGCCCTCGGCGATGACGACCTCGCTGAAGGTGTCACCCGAATCCAGCGCCTACTCAGCTGACACCGCCCGCTGACCGGTGCGGCGGATCACACCGAGTCGACCGGCTCATGCCGCGGTGAAGTTGGCCACCTGCATCGCATTCACCGACAATGCGAGGCAGAGTATGACTGTGGCCTCCCGAGATCTCCGCCTGCTCCCCAAAGCCCACCTGCACCTGCACTTCACCGGCTCGATGCGGCACGGCACACTGGTCGAGTTGGCCGATGTCCATGGAGTACGCCTACCGGACTCACTCAGAGATCATTGGCCACCGGAGCTCTCCGCCGCCGACGAGAAGGGCTGGTTCCGGTTTCAGCGGTTATACGATCTGGCCCGATCGGTGCTCAGAACCGAGGCCGACGTTCGCCGGCTGCTTCATGAGGCCGCGGAGGACGACGCCGCGGAAGGTTCGCGGTGGCTGGAGATTCAGGTGGATCCATCGGGTTACGCGAACCTGTTCGGCGGCATCACCGCGTTCACCGACCTCGTCCTCGACGCCGCTCGGACGGCGGGTGATCGGGCCGGTATCGGGATCGCCGTCGTCGTCGCGGCCAACCGGACCAGGCATCCGCTGGATGCGCGGACGCTGGCTCGGCTAGCCACGCAGTACGCGGGTCAGGGGGTTGTTGGTTTCGGGTTATCCAACGACGAACGACGCGGCGTCACCGAAGAGTTCGGGCCTGCGTTCCGCATCGCGCATCGGGCCGGACTACTGGCCGCGCCGCACGGTGGCGAGCTCCGTGGCCCTGACAACATCCGCGCCTGCTTGGACACGTTGGGCGCCACCCGCCTTGGGCACGGTGTGCGTGTCGCCGAAGACCCGACGCTGCTCCGGCGCATCGTCGATGACGACGTGACCCTCGAGGTGTGCCCCGCGTCGAACGTCGCGTTGGGGGTCTACCGGGCGCTGGAAGATGTGCCACTACGTATGTTGGTGGACGCCGGTGCACGCATCGCGCTGGGAGCGGACGACCCCCTGCTCTTCGGCTCTCGGCTACTCGACCAGTACCAGATCGCCCGAGACGTGCATGGCTTCTCGGACACCGAGCTGGCGGCGCTGGCGCGGTCGTCTATCGAGGGGTCCACGGCACCGGCGGACGTCCGCAAACAGTTCCTGGAAGATCTCGACGGCTGGCTGTCCGACTCCGCGTGACCACATCACCGTCCGCCACAGCCGGAACCCGGCTGGCCGCATGATCTGGTCAAGGGGCCGTAGCCAGGACCGCTGGACGGGTGACCGCCGGCCCGGTCGCAAGGTCATCCAGAATGCCGGCCCCACCGGTGCGCAGGTACCACTCGTAGCCGTAGGCGTCGTCGAAGCTCGCGTGAGCCAGCTCGGCCGGTCCGATCTGGCTGGCGTGCGCCGCGATCGCGGCCCGTTTGGCCGCCAACTCCGATGGCGTCGCGGCCAGGGCCAACCCCACCTCGGACCGGGCCACGCCGAACGGGAGCGCCGTGGCTCGCGCCGCTGCGTGCACCAGGTGCGGGCGGGCATCGTGGAGGTGATCGCGGTCGACCGTCGTCTGGTAGGAGGTGACTCCGGCCAAACCCGCCGCACGGGCGCCGATCCGGTTGACCGCCACGTGATCGGGGTGGCCGTAGATGCCGGCGTCGTCGTCATGGATGACCGCTTCGGCGCCTTCCGCCTCGACCAGTTCGGCGAGTCGAACAGCGATCAGTTCGGCATCGGCAGCGGCTAGTGCGTCCGGATGGAGGTTGTCGATGGAGCCGGGCAGGCCGGAGTCGCGTCGGCCCAGGAGGACCAGGCGGGCCACACCGAGCAACTCAGCTGCCTGCTCGAGTTCGCTGGTACGTCGCTGCACCAACGTCTCTCCGGCGCGCAGCGGAGTTCGAGCCTGTCCGAGATCACCCAGGGTGGCGGTGACAAGAACGACCCGCGCGCCGGCATCGGCTAGCCGGCGGATGGTCACGCCGGTGAAGATGGCTTCGTCGTCGGGGTGAGCGTGCACCACAAGCACCGTGCGTCCATGCATGGAGCTGCCCTGACCAGCCGCGGGATGCCCGTTGATGGGCGAAGACACGTGGAACATCATGACCTGCTGTCAGTTGGAGCGGCCTTTGGATAGGCCGGGTGATGATCGGGTTGGCGTCGTCGGGTCGATCAACGACAACAACAGCAGGGGACACCAGAGCACGCCGGGACGGCGGTCAGAAGGCTCTGCGTGTCAGTCACGAGCAGAAATTGTGCCACAGCTCACCACAGTCCGCACGCCCCTTCCCCATGATCATTGGCTTTTGACTACCGGATCCGGTAGTCAAAAGCCAATGATCATGGGGAAGGGGCGTGCGGAGGGTCAGAGGGAGCAACCGACGAGCACCGGCTCGTTGGCCAACTCCACCTCGAAAACGTCGAACACGCCAGCCCGGATCTCCCGCGCCAAGGCCAGCACGTCGGCGGCGCTGGCGCCGCCTCGGTTGGTCAGTGCCAGTGTGTGTTTGGTGGACAACGAGGCCGCGCCCTGGTGCCCGCCGGCATAGCCGCGGCCGAACCCAGCATGCTCGATCAGCCACGCCGCGCTCGTCTTGACCCGCCCGTCGGGCTGCGGCCAGCGCGGCGCCTGCGCCGGCAGCCGGTTGGCGACGTCGGCTTCGAGCACCGGATTGGTGAAGAACGATCCCGCGCTCCACGTGTCATGATCGTGCGGATCGAGAACCATCCCCTTGCCATGCCTCAGGTTCAGCACCGCCGCGCGAACCTCCGAGGCCGGTGCCCGCTCCCCGAGTTCAACACCCAACGCCCCGGCCAGCTCGCGATAGGCCACCGGAGCCCCGAGGGTCCCTTCGCGTAGTTGGTAGCTCACCGAGAGGATCACGTAGCGGTCAGATCCCTTGAACCGGCTGCCGCGATACCGGAACCCACAGTCGGCGTTGGCGAACGTACGCACCCGCGCGTCAACACGATCGAAGGTACGCACCGTCCAGATGGTCTGGGCGACATCCTGTCCGTATGCGCCGACGTTCTGCATCGGGGTGGCGCCCACCGCTCCAGGGATGCCGGCCAGCGCCTCGATACCGGTCCAGCCCTCGGCGACCGCACGGGTCACGAGGTCGTCCCATAACTCCCCGGCGGCCGCGGTCACGACGATGCCTCCGCATGCGGCGATGTCGTCAGCCGCGCACGACGCCGAGGCGTCGACGTCGAGCCCGCGGGTCATGACCCGGACGACCGTGCCATCGAACCCTTCGTCGGCGACCACCACGTTGGATCCGCCACCAAGCACCAGGACCGGCTCGGCCCGGGCGTCGCATTCGCGGACCACGTCGATCAGATCGGCTTCCGTGTCGACCTCGACCAGCCGCTTCGCCGGGCCACCAATCCGCAGCGTGGTCAGCTCGGCCAACATCAGCCCGCTCCGCTCACGCATGAGCGCTCCCGTCACGTCGCCGGTTGGTCCGCCACGCCCGACGCCAGCCCGGGGCCGGAGTCGTCGTCGTTCTCAGGCGGTCGAGCCAAGGCCCGAGCCTGCGTCAACACCTTCTGGTCAGCTACCCGCACGGCGAGGTCAACCGCTACGAGACCGTCGTCACGGACCTCGGTGACCGTCGCGGACACATGCACCGCCACACCTTGGTCGTCGTCGGGAACCACCACGGGACGGGAGAAACGCACGCCGTACTCGACCACCGAAGCCGGGTCGCCTAGCCAGTCGGTGAGCAACCGCCCGGCCAGCGCCATGGTCAACATGCCATGTGCGATGACGCCGGGCAGGTCGACCGCGGCAGCGACGCGGTCGTTCCAATGAATGGGGTTGAAGTCTCCGGATGCACCCGCGTAGCGCACGAGGTTCTCCCGCGTAATGCGGTACTCCTGCGCCGCGACAACCTGGCCGACCGTCAGCGGGTCAGGCATCGGCGCTCTCCTCGGGCCGGATCAACAAGGTGGCCTGCGCGACGCACACTTCGTCCCCGTCCGCACCGCGGACATCGTTGCGGATGGTGAGCAGGTCGTTGCCGGCGACCTGGCGGATGGCGTCGAGTGTGGTGGTGGTCTCGAGTCGATCCCCGACGATGAGCGGCCGGCTGTAAGAAAACCGCTGGTCGACGTGGACGACGCGGGCGTATTCGATACCCAGGTCTTCCATGAGTAGATCGAAGCCGCGCATCACCGGAATCATGACGAACGTAGGTGGCGCGACGACGTCCCGGTGCCCGTATTTACGCGCCACCTCGACGTCGACGTAGATGGCGTTGGGGTCGCCGATAGCGTCGGCGAACTCGCGGACCTTCTCCCGGCTCACCTCATACGGTTGCGGAGGATAGACCCGCCCCACGGCGGATGGATCGATGGCCATGATTCGACGTTACCGGCGAGCGAAACCTGCCACGGACCCGGGCTCGGCAGCAGCGAGACCGGGTAGCGGCAGGCAGCGCGGCACAGTCAGCGCGTTTCGCGGTGCGCCGTGTGGGTACGGCAGCGCGGGCAGAACTTCTTCAAGTCCAACCGGTCTGGGTCGTTCCGCCGGTTCTTCTTGGTGATGTAATTGCGCTCTTTGCACTCCGTGCAAGCCATAGTGATCTTGGGACGGATGTCAGCGCTCTTGGCGGCCACGGGGTGCCTCTCTCACATACACGGACAACGAACCTGGTAAGGGTAGCCGACCATTGGCATAGTCTCCCAATCGAGCACGTGGGAGGGTGCCGCTGGCCGCGGTAGCGGGGGCGGGACTCGAACCCGCGACACCACGATTATGAGCCGTGTGCTCTAACCACCTGAGCTACCCCGCCAAGATGTCCCAGCACCATAGGCGGCAGGACAATCCAGAGCCCCAATACGGAATCGAACCGTAGACCTTCTCCTTACCATGGAGACGCTCTGCCGACTGAGCTATTGGGGCGCGTGCGCCTCATGAGGATACACAACTGACCACCGCACACGCGAATCCGCTCCACACCGCCACCGACACCTGTTCTCAGGGTCGCTTAGGGCGTCTCCCTAGTCCGCCTTTCCGAAGCGGCGACGGAACTTCTCCACCTGGCCCGCCGTGTCGATGATCTTCGTCCGGCCGGTGTAGAACGGGTGACTGGCCGAGGAGATCTCGACGTCCACTACCGGGTACGTCTGGCCGTCTTCCCATTCGATGGTCTTGTCCGACGTCGCTGTCGAGCGGGTCAGGAACGCCATGCCGGCGCCGTTGTCCCGAAACACCACAGCGTGGTAATCGGGGTGAATCCCCTTCTTCATTTGTCCTCCCGTACTGCTGTTGGCCACTCCGTCACGTGAACAGAGGATGATAATCGTTCTTGACAATACGGTACAACGCATGACCGTCGTTGCTCATTCCCGATGATCGCCCGCCCAGCGAACGACACACGAGGGCATGGCGAGGAAGGTGTGGCGACCCTCAGCCGTCGGTTCTGACGTCATCGTCCGCGGACCCGGACGTGGACGTGGACGCGGACGCGGACGGGCCGACGACGTACGTTCCACGAGCCCGGAAGGTACGCACCAAACCTCGCTCCCGAAGAACCTGAGTTGCCCGCCGGACGGTCCCAATGGACACACCCAACTCGGCAGCGAAATCATGTTCGCTTGGGAACCTGCTGCCTGGCGCCAGCTCCCGAGACTCGATCAGGGTGGCGAGATGATCAGCCACCATCTCGAAGAGATATCGAGGCCAGACCTCGGTGGCTTCGAAATGCTCGAAGGCCAAGCCGACCCGCGCCCATCCGGTGTCTGCCGATCCACCCTGTTCAGCAACCGACACGGTGCTCCCCATGGATACTCGCCCTAGTGGTGCGAGTGCCCCCCGGAGTCGACCCACGTCGCCAGCTCACCAGCCGCACCGGCGCTCACACTACTCTTTGTGCTCATAAGTGTGAAGTATTATGACTAATGAATGCTGATGTGCATGGGAGTGCGTAAAGCTGTATACGTGACGGACGCCGACCTGGAGCTGTGGGAACGCGCCGAGCGCTATGCGGCCGAGCACCGCATGAAGATCTCCGGGGTGGTGCTGGCCGCCCTTCAGTCCTGGCTCGACGAACGCGAAGGTAGACGCACCCCTCGATGAGGGCCGCGTCTCTCGCCGACGCGAGGCCACCGGCGATCAGTCGACAACGAGCAGAACGCGCATCACGCGCGGAGTCGGACATGAAGACGGCCCGAACCCACCAGCTGGGAGGGTCGGGCCGTGTCGATGCCTCTAGGCACCATGGTGGCAGGTGCAGGATTCGAACCTGCGAAGGCTGTGCCGGCTGATTTACAGTCAGCTCCCTTTGGCCGCTCGGGCAACCTGCCGGGCTCCGGGCAACGCCCAGGACCGAAGAGAGAATACCCTATCGGCGGATGGTTTCGACAACGGGATACGCCGACTCTTCACTCGCCGTCACCGCTGGCGCCAGTGTCGTGACCACTGTCCCCACACCGGGCGCACCAACAGCGATGACATGCGCGACAACATCGTCGACGCGGCGGCCGGATGGTCCCGCCGGCGATGTCGGCACCCTCGTCGGTGCCGACCTGCCCACCGGACGATGCACCGGCTGGGCGCCACATTCAGACACACGGATCTCCGGCGCGACACACTAGGCTCGGGGCAAGCACCGCGGCACCACGCCGCGGGCGGACCGGCCCCGGCGTCGCCGGGTTGCACGCCGCACCGCACAAACACACACGGACAAGGAGCATCACGTGGCAGCCGAGTCGTCGTTCGACGTCGTGAGCAAGATCGACCGCCAGGAAGTCGACAATGCCCTCAACCAGGCCGCCAAGGAAATCTCCCAGCGTTTCGATTTCCGGGGGACCGACGCGGCCATCAGGTGGAACGGCCAGTACGGCATCGAGATGGAGGCGTCCGCCGAAGACCGCGTCCGGGCCGTCCTCGACGTGTTCAAGGACAAACTCGTCAAGCGCAACGTCTCCCTGAAGGCGCTCGACGCCGACGATCCACGCCCGTCGGGCAGCCTCTTCAAGATCTCCGCCACCCTGCAGGACGGGCTGACGCAGGACCAAGCGAAGCAGATCAGCAAGGTGATCCGCGATGAAGGCCCCAAGGGGATCAAGGCGCAGGTCCAAGGCGACGAGGTTCGCGTTGCGTCGAAGAAGAAGGACGACCTCCAGGCGGTCATGCAACTGCTGAGAGAGCAGGACTTCGACTTCGCGTTGCAGTTCACCAACCGCCGGTGACCATTCCCGGCGTCGCTATGCGGCAATGATCACCGGAATGGGTGTCGGGTGACCGCCCAGCGGAAGAGCCCCGGAGCGGCCACGACGGACGTCAGCGGCGGTAGCCGGCCAGTTGCTCCAGCCTGGCCACCCGTTCGGCAGTGGACGGGTGAGAACGACACAACCACCGACGGCCCCCACGGCGCAGTGGGCTGGTGATCATCAGGTGGCTGGCAGCAACCACACCCGGCTCCGCCGGCAACCCGAGTTCGCGGGCGGCGGCGTCCAGCTTCCGCAATGCTCTGGCCAGGGCAAGCGGCTCACCGCTGATCAGCGCTGACTCACGGTCCGCGTCGAACTCTCGGCTGCGCCTGATAGTCAGCCGCAACAAGGCGGCCAGTGCCACACCGGCAACCGGAACCACCATCACCACTCGGTTGAGGCCGCCCACCACCGACGCGGGCAGCGTGTCGCGGCTACGGATGTGCGCCAGTTCGTGCCCCACGACAGCTCGGAGTTCCTGTTCGTCGAGAACATCCAAGGCGCCTTCAGTGACACAAATCACAGCGTGATGTGGGTCGCGCCCACTGGCCAACGCGTTGACGGCTGGAGTGGGGCTCACGTACACCCGTGGCATCGGCAGGCGCGCCCGGCTGCTCATGTCCCGTACAACGTTGCATAAGACGGGCTGCTCGGCCTCGCCCACGGCGTAGCCACGCATCGCCCGGACCACAACCGCGTCGCTGCGGACCAGGAGATACGTACAGAACGTCAGCACGGCCAGCAGTGCCAGCCAGTATCCGAGTGGTCCGAACCGCGACCCGATGTACACCGCCCCCAGACACAGGACCGCCAAGAGCAGGGCCGTCCGCACCAGGTTGCGAAGCGCACGAGAGTGTTGCACGCTCACACGATACGAACGTGTGAACCCGTTGCCGGGTTCCGGTGGAATAGGCCCGGGCTCTCACACGTTGGACGACACGACCGCTAGGTCAGGGTTGCCTTAGCATGGGGGTAAGAGGGCCGCGCCGCTCGGGAGGGCCGCGACCTCGAGGAGGCACAGGCCACCAGACGCGCCGATGATGGCGCCATCATCCAGGAGGCATCAAGACGCCGTGACGGCGAAAGAGGTCCGGGAACTCGATCGCGTCGTGATCCGGTTCGCCGGCGATTCCGGTGACGGCATGCAGCTCACTGGCGACAGATTCACGGCCGAAGCGGCAACGTTCGGCAATGATCTCTCCACTCTCCCCAACTTCCCAGCAGAGATCCGTGCTCCTGCGGGGACCTTGCCGGGTGTGTCGAGCTTCCAGCTGCATTTCGCCGACCATGACATCCTTACCCCGGGGGACGCGCCAGACGTCCTGGTGGCTATGAACCCGGCGGCACTCAAGGCCAATCTGGCCGATGTTCCCCACGGCGCGATCCTCATCATCGACTCTGGTGAGTTCACCGCCCGCGCTTTGAAGAAGATCGGCTACGCCACCAGCCCGCTGGACGACGGCTCGCTCACCGCGTACCAGGTGCACGCCGTCGACCTCACGGGTATGACGATGAAGGCGCTCGAGCCGTTCGGCTTGACCCGCAAAGAAGCGTCGCGGTCGAAGAACATGTTCGCGCTCGGGCTGCTGTCCTGGATGTACGGACGCCCCGTCGACGGTACGGTCCGTTTCTTGGAGAACAAGTTCGCCACCCGCGCGAACATCCGCGATGCCAACGTCACCGCGTTGAAGGCCGGCTGGAACTACGGCGAGACGACGGAAGACTTCGCGGTATCCTACGAGGTCCGCCCGGCTCCGATGCCAGCGGGACGGTACCGCAACATCACTGGCAACATCGCGTTGAGCTACGGGCTGATCGCTGCGGCGCGCCAGTCCAACCTGCCGTTGTTCCTCGGCTCCTACCCCATTACTCCGGCGTCCGACGTGCTCCACGAGATCTCCAAACACAAACGTTTCGGGGTCCGCACCTTCCAAGCCGAAGACGAGATCGCCGCCATAGGTGCCGCTCTGGGCGCGTCGTTTGGCGGCTCGTTGGGTATCACCACGACGTCCGGGCCGGGTGTGGCGTTGAAGTCGGAGACGATCGGCTTGGCGGTGGCGCTCGAGCTGCCACTCGTCATCGTGGACATCCAGCGTGGTGGGCCGTCGACGGGTCTGCCGACCAAAACCGAACAGTCCGATCTGCTGCAGGTGATGTTCGGCCGCAACGGCGAGTCGCCGGTGCCCGTCGTCGCCGCGGCGTCCCCGGCCGACTGCTTCGACGCTGCCGTCGAGGCGGTCCGGATAGCGGTCACCTATCGCACGCCGGTGTTCCTGCTCTCCGATGGCTACCTCGCCAACGGTTCCGAGCCCTGGCCCATCCCGGATCTGGGCACGCTGCCGCACATCGATCCTGACTTCGCCACCGAACCCAATCATCGAGGTGACGACCCCGAAGCCGCGGAGTTCTGGCCCTATCTACGCGACCCGCAGACCCTGGCCCGCCCGTGGGCGACCCCCGGCACCGCAGGGCTGGAACACCGCATCGGTGGGTTGGAGAAGGCCGACGGGTCCGGGGCCATCTCCTACGATCCCACCAACCATGACTACATGGTCCGCACCCGCCAAGCGAAGATCGACAATATCGCCGGCGTCGCCGATCTCGAGGTCGACGACCCCACCGGCCAGGCTCGACTACTGGTCCTGGGCTGGGGTTCCACTTACGGTCCCATCGGCGCCGCGATCCGCAGGGCCCGACGGGCCGGGCACCACGTCGCCCAGGCCCACCTGCGGCACCTGAACCCGTTCCCGGCGAACACCGGCGAGGTCTTACGCCGATACGACCGCGTGCTGCTGCCTGAGATGAACCTCGGTCAACTCGCGCTGCTGCTCCGCGCTCGGTATCTGGTGGATGTCGTGAGCTACAACCAGGTCCGCGGCCTGCCGTTCAAAGCCGAAGAGCTCGCCGAGGTCATCATGAAAGAGGTGGACCAGCTGTGACCGCCACCGAACTGGGGATGCCCGGGCTCACCGGCGTGCCCACCACGGACGCACCGCAGACGAAGAAGGACTACACCAGCGACCAAGAGGTGCGCTGGTGCCCCGGCTGCGGCGACTACGCCGTACTCGCTACCGTGCAGGGGTTCATGCCGGAGCTCGGCCTGGCTCGGGAGAACGTCGTCTTCGTCTCCGGCATTGGCTGCTCGTCGCGTTTCCCGTACTACATGAATACCTACGGGATGCACTCGATCCACGGGCGAGCACCGGCGATCGCCACCGGCCTTGCCACGTCGCGTCCTGACCTATCGGTCTGGGTGGTCACTGGTGACGGCGACGCGCTGTCTATCGGCGGCAACCACCTGATCCACGTACTGCGTCGCAACGTCAACGTGACCATTCTGCTGTTCAACAACCGCATCTACGGTCTGACGAAGGGCCAGTACTCTCCCACCAGTGAGCAGGGCAAAATCACCAAGTCGACGCCGATGGGCTCGCTGGACGCACCGTTCAACCCGGTCTCTCTGGCCCTGGGTTCCGAGGCAACGTTCGTCGCGCGCACCATCGACTCCGACCGCGCCCACCTGACGTCGGTGCTTCGGGCCGCCGCCGCTCACCGCGGCACGTCGCTCGTCGAGATCTACCAGAACTGCAATATCTTCAACGACGGCGCCTTCGAGATTCTCAAGAATCGCGAGACCCGCGACGAAGTGCTCATCCGCCTCGAACACGGCGAACCGGTACGGTTTGGCCCGAACGGCGAGCACGGTATCCGGCGCAACCCTGCCACCTCGGGGCTGGAGATCTGCTCCGGCGACGACCCCAACGTGATCGTCCACGACGCCAACGCCCCGGACCCGAGCCGAGCGTTCGCGTTGTCCCGGCTAGCCGACCCCGGCACCCTGGCGCGCACTCCGATCGGCATCTTCCGGCAGGTTGACCGGCCTACCTACGGTGACCTCATGAACGATCAAGTCGACCATGCGGTCGACACACAAGGTTCAGGTGACCTCAACGCACTGATTGCTGGCCGCGACACCTGGACCGTTGAGTGATCTAAACGGGCACGCTGGCGGATAAGCGTGTTGACGGGCTACGTGCCTTCAACAGTCGATGATCTTCGCCGAATTCTCCGTACGACGTAGAATTCAATAACTCCTACACCAATGACGATTCCTGCCAACTGCGGCGTGCCTACGCCGCCACCGAGGCCACCAATAACAAGCGCGACGAAATACGCCGCGGCAACGAAGGCGACAGCCGCCACCAGGCCAAACACCATCACCCTCATTGACTAGCTCTTTCTACGCTGCGGCACCCCGGTGGTTAGCCACCGGTGCCATAGACCGCCCTCTTGCTGCACGCTCGGCTATTCTGGCGAGCGCTGATCTGATCCTTGCGTCGGCTTCTTCGGCATCGGCAGGGGAAGCGCTCGCGGCGACGTGTGCCCCCGCCATCGCTAGAGCTAGCACAATATTCGTTCGCACATCACTTTACCCTTCACGCTCCCAGTGGGATACCCGCGGCACGGCGGACTCGCAGCACTAGCAACAGGGTCAGGCCAGCGAGCACCCCGGCGACCAATCCGGACAGGTTGACGGCGGCTAGCGCAAACGGGTGTTCGGGTGTCTCCGGTGGGACAAGGGCGGTGAAGATCCCTTTCCATGCGCCCCATGCACTCAACGATCCGGAGGCAACCCAGGCCGCCAGCATGGGGATCCAGATGGGCAACCGGCCACGCCGGCGCGTCAGCGTCCATACTCCCCATGCCGCGATGAGTGCCCAGAGCCCGGAGTTGGCGGTGAAGACATGCCACCGCGCATCGCGCAGCTGAAGCTCGGCGAACTCGAGGCCAGCGGTGCCGCCCAAAGCCCAATACAGCTGGCCCACCCCCAGCGCCACACATAGCGCCATCGCGGCCCGAGCCAGGACCACTGGACGGGGCCGGGCCGCCGCGGTGGCGGAGGTCTCCTGCTCGCCAGCCATACCGGCCATACCCGCCATACCAACAAATGCTTCCGGCCACCTGCGCCGCGCATACAGCGGAAATGCAATCGCCAACCCCAGACCAGTGCCGGCGAAGGAGATCGTTATCAGCACCATCTCCCACAATGGCAGCTCACCGGCGACCTCGGTAGTCGCCTCCTCCACCGACTCGGTGAACGGCACCGCCACCACGGCCAAGAGGGGCGTCAAGAAGCCCATACCGACCCAGGCGGGAAGGGCTATCACCCACGTAGGAACCCGCCGGCCCCAGTCCTGGGCCAGCATGAGCCCAAGGATGACAGCCACCGCCGCCATCGCCACCGTCAGGGCGTTTACCTGAGTCCAGTCGAGCTCTTCCCATACTCCGTCGTCGAGACCGCCACCACGCAGGCCGTCGACTGTCCAGACAATTTTGATCAAGAGATACGGCAGCATGGCCATGGCGGCGCCATAGCCGGCCAACTTCTGAATGCGCAGGTGACGAGGGTTGTCCACACGCCCGAAGGTATGCCGGGTCCGCGGTGTGTCACCTCCCTCTGGGGAGGGAGCCCGCTCCCCCGGACGGGTCAGCCGTAGCCGCCGCCACCCGGTGTTTCGACGACAAGCGCGTCGCCGGTGAGCACGTCCACCGAGTCGCTGCCGCCCATCGGGACAGTTGTGCCGTCGGCCCGCTCGACACGGTTGTGACCGAGGGCGCCCGGCTGGCCGCCGGCCATGCCGTACGGCGGCACCCGGCGGTGTCCGGACAACGTGCTGAGCGTCATCGGCTCGCGAAACACCAACCGCCGGATCACACCGTCGCCACCGGTCCATCTGCCTCCTCCGCCACTCCCCCGGCGGATCACGAAGCTGTCGACGAGCACCGGGTAGCGCCATTCGAGCACTTCCGGGTCGGTGAGGCGGGAGTTGGTCATATGGGTCTGCACGGCCGACGCGCCGTCGAAACCATTGCCCGCCCCGGAGCCGGAACCGATCGTTTCGTAGTACTGGTACCTGGTGTTGCCGAAGGTGACGTTGTTCATCGTGCCGGACCCTTCGGCCTGAACCCGCAGCGCCGCGTAGAGCGCGGCGGTGACGGCCTGCGACGTTTCGACGTTGCCGGCGACGACGGCCGCCGGGTACTCCGGCGAGAGCATGGTGTGGTCGGGGACGACGACGTGTAGCGGCCGCAGGCAGCCATCGTTCAACGGGATGTCGTCGGCCACCAGCGTGCGGAACACGTAGAGCACGGCCGCCGTCGCCACGGACGTCGGCGCATTGAAGTTGTTCTCCAGCTGAGCAGACGTGCCACTGAAATCGATCGTGGCCGAGCGAGCGACCCGGTCCACCGTCACCGCAACCTTGATGACCGCCCCTTGATCCATCTCATACGTGTGCTCACCGTCGTCGAGCGCGTCGATAACCCGTCGGACCGCTTCCTCCGCGTTGTCCTGGACGTGTCGCATGTAGGCCTGGACCACCTCGAGTCCGAAATGGTCGATCATCCGGTTGACCTCAGCCACACCCTTCTCATTCGCCGCGATCTGGGCTCGAAGATCGGCGATATTGGTATCCGGACTTCTGGACGGGTATAGCGCCTCTGTCAGCAGCCGGATCGTCTCCTCCTCGAGGAAACAGCCGTCTCGCACCAGCAGCCAATTGTCGAACAGCACACCTTCTTCGTGGATGTCGCGGCTGAATGCCGGCATCGACCCCGGTGTCAGGCCTCCAACCTCGGCGTGATGCCCACGGGACGCGACGTAGAACAACACGTCAGTTCCAGCCTCGTCGAATACCGGAGTGATCACCGTGATATCCGGCAGGTGAGTACCACCGTGATAGGGATCGTTCACCGCATAAACATCACCCTGACGCAACTCGCCAGTGCGGGTACGCCGCTCGATGACCTCCTGAACGCTGGAGCCCATCGATCCCAGATGCACCGGCATATGCGGCGCGTTGGCGATCAGGTTGCCGTCCGGGTCGAACAGTGCGCACGAGAAGTCCAGCCGTTCCTTGATGTTGACCGACTGCGCCGTCGACTCCAGCCGAGCACCCATCTGCTCGGCGATCGACATGAACAGGTTGTTGAAGATCTCCAGCATCACCGGGTCGGCGTCAGTGCTCACACCGCTGACCTCGCCGCGATCCCGGACCCGGTCGATCTGGATATGCCCGTACTCGGTGATCATCGCTCGCCAACCGTCCTCGACGACGGTTGTCGCGTTCGCCTCGGTGATGATCGCCGGCCCGTCGACCGTCGTCCCCGGCAGCAACTGCTCTCGCTGCACCAACGGCGCCTGCCGCCAGCTGCCCCCGGAGTAGATCCGTACGGAGCTGGTGGCCGGCGTTGGTGTGGTCTGGGGTTGGGGGACCCCCTCCTCGCCCGCGACTCGCTCGTTCCTCGCTCGCCGATGCCCGTCCGCACCCTGTCGGGGATCCCCCAACCCCAGGCCAGCCAGCGACGCCTCAGAGACCCCCACGGCTTCGACCGACACCGCTTCGACGACGAGCGGCCGGTCCATCAGGAACGAGTACAGCCGACGGTAGCTCCGCTCGAAGTCGGAGATCATCTCCTCCGGTTCGGCGAAGACGACGGGCACGGAAGTGTCGGTGCCGTCGTAGCGCAGGTGGACCTGGGCGGCGACGCGGACCCGCTCGTCGGGAACGTCTTCGGCAGTCAGCTCGGCCCGGGCGGACTCTTCGAGCGACGACGCGACAGTACGTAGCCGACTCATTACATCGTGGTCGAGTCGCATTTCGACGGACTGCTCGCGCATGGCTGTTGTGTCGGCCAGGCCAATCCCCAAGGCAGACAACACACCGGCCATCGGCGGTACGAGCACCGTGCGGATGCCGAGTGAATCGGCGACGGCGCACGCGTGCTGACCGCCCGCCCCGCCGAACGTGGTCAGCACATACTCGGTGACGTCTTTGCCTTTCTGCACGGAGATCTTCTTCACCGCGTTCGCCATGTTCGCTACGGCGATGGCCAGGTAACCTTCGGCAATGGCCTCGGGGCTCCGGTCGGTGTTGGTTGCGCCGCTGATCTCGGTGGCTAGCTGGGTGAACTTCGCCCAGACGACCTGCTGGTCGAGGGGTTCGTCGCCGTTGGGGCCGAAGACGGCTGGGAAGTAGTCCGGCTGGATCCGGCCGAGCATCACGTTGGCGTCGGTCACCGTGAGTGGACCGCCATTGCGGTAACACGCTGGACCGGGGTTGGCACCGGCAGATTCCGGGCCGACCCGCTGCCGGGAGCCGTCGAAGTGCAGGATCGATCCGCCACCTGCTGCCACCGTGGTGATGTCGAGCATCGGGGCGCGCAACCGAACCCCGGCGACCTGTGTGTCGAACGTTCGCTCATATTCGCCGGCGTAGTGTGAGACGTCGGTTGAGGTGCCCCCCATGTCGAACCCGATCACCTGGTCGAAGCCGGCCAGACTCGACATCCTCGCCATCCCGACGATGCCACCGGCCGGGCCGGAGAGGATCGCATCCTTGCCACGGAAATGCCCAGCCTCGACGAGACCGCCGTTCGACTGCATGAACATCAGCCGTACTCCCGGTAGTTCGTCGGCGACCTGCCGGACGTACCGACGGAGGATGGGCGAGAGGTAGCTGTCCACCACGGTGGTGTCGCCCCGCGGGATCAGCTTCATCAGCGGGCTGACCTGGCTGGACAACGACACCTGAGGGAATCCGATCCGATCGGCCAGCTCGCCGATGGCCTGCTCATGTGCTGGATACAGATGGCTGTGCAGGCACACGACGGCGACCGCCCGGTACCCGTCGTCGTATGCCGTTCTCAGTTCGGGTTCCAGTTGTGTCAGGTCTGGAGCGCGCCGCACCTGACCCTCAGCGGTGACGCGCTCGTCGACCTCGATGACGCGCTCGTGCAGGAACTCGGGGAGGACGATGTGCCGGTCGAAGATCCGTGGCCGGGCCTGGTAGCCGATCCGCAGCGCGTCGGCGAACCCACGGGTGATCACCAGTACGGTCGGCTCACCGCGCCGCTCCAGCAACGCGTTCGTCGCGACCGTCGTGCCCATCCGGACCGCCTCGATCTCGGCACCGGGCTCGAGCAACGCCTGGACTCCGGCCACCGCGGCATCGTGGTAGCTGCCGGGGTTCTCCGACAACAGCTTGTGCGTCATCAGGGAGCCATCCGGCCGACGGGCCACGATGTCGGTGAAGGTTCCGCCGCGATCGATCCAGAACTGCCAGCGTCCAGCCATAGTCAGACCCTAAAGCCCCTCCCCATGATCATTGGCTTTTGACTACCGGATCCGGTAGTCAAAAGCCAATGATCATGGGGAGGGGGTGGGAGTGGGGTGGGGGTTAGGGGAGGCGGGCGGCCTGGCCCTCCCTTCGGGGGTCGGCCACCCCGGTGAAGACACCGGTGTCGGCGTCGTAATGGAGTCCGTGTACCCGTCCGTAGTTCTGACCGCCCTCGAACACGAGCGAGTATCCGAGGTCGCCAAGGCCGTCCACCGTGGATTGCGGCCAGTACACGTCCGCACGGTCGTCCTGTTCGGGCCGGATGGTACCCATCGCGGTCGAGTGGAACCGGGGTGCGGCCATCGCCTCGGCAAACGACAGGTCCTGATCGAACGTCCGGGCCAGGGTCAGCAGGACGGCAGTCGGGATCCGGCCGCCGCCCGCCGCCCCGAGAACGTAGGCGAGTTCTCCGTCACGCTCGACGATCATCGGCGTCAGGTTGGTGCTATTCCGAGCACCGGGCGCCGCGGACGAGTAACCCATAGTCGAGGCGTAGAGGAATCCCAGCCCTTCAGTGGCGACCATCGATCCGTTTCCCGGCCCAATGGTCTGGGTCAGGGTCACCGCCATTCCGGCGGGGTCGGCCGTCGATAGATGCGTCGTGTCGGGCGACTCTTCGTCCGGGTCGAGGTCGTCGATGTACGGCCAGTCGCGCCAAGCGTCGTCCTGCTCGGACTGGCTGGCGTCACCTTCAGTGCTGTCGACACCACCGTCACCGGCACCCGGTTCGAACCCGAAGGGCGCGACGAGCGGACCGGCCCCGCTGTCCGGATCACAGTGATCAGAGATCGCCTGTGCCCGGTCAGCGGCGAACTCCTTCGAGGTCAGCCTCTCCGCTGACGCCTCCGGACTGCCGGCGTCCAGCCCGCGGTCGGACATGCTGATCCGGAACGCCTGGTGGATCATCGACAACCATCCGGCACCCGGGGCGCATTGGGCCATGTCGAAGTGCTCCAACATCTGCAGAGCCTGAATCGTCACGTGCCCACGGGCCGGGTCGTACACGCTGTAGAGGTCGTAGTCGTGGTAGCTACCGTCGACGACGATGCTCGGCAACGCCTCATAGCTGGCCAGCTCGTCACTGTTGACAAAGCCGCCGAACTCCTCCATATCAGCCGCGATCGCGTCCGCGATCCATCCGTCGTAGAACACTCCGGCGCCCTCGTTGGCGATCGCCTCCAACACACTTGCCAGGTCCTCCTGGACCAAGGTGTCCCCGGCCTGGTACGGGGTACCGTCCGGCCGCAAGAAATACCTCTGCGCGGCCGCGTACTGCTCGTCGTTGACGTTGGCAAACGGCACGAGGTTGGTAGCCTGCCGTGGCGGCAACACGAACCCTTCGGCGGCAAGCTCGATAGCCGGTGCCATGACCTCGGCCAACGGCATGCTGCCATGTTCCTCATGGGCCTGCATCAGGGCAGCGACCATACCCGGGGTCGCGATCGCACCGTAGCCGCGGCCGGCCTCATGCGACGGTGGTGCCAGCGCCGGGTCATAGTCGATCGGAACCTGGGTTCCGCCGTCGATGCCCACATACTCACCGTCTTCCAGCCGGATCAACATCTGTGCCCGGCCCCCCAGGTGCGACATGCTGGGCTCGACGACGGCCAGCGCGAACGCCGTCGCGGTTGCGGCATCCACCGCGTTGCCCCCGTCCGCCAGCATCCGCGCCCCCGCCTCGGAGGCGAGCCCGTCCGCCGACGAGACCATGCCCCCCTCGGAGGTGGTGACCTGCCCGGCACCGAAGGTGTGGCTGCCGTCGCCGGTATGGACATACTCCTCGTCGACGGTGAACGGGACCGTTCCCGACACACCCTCGTAGACGGCGCTGATCTCGGCGGTGCCCTCGTCGACCGCGGTCACCTCTCCAGCACCGGTCACCGTCGCGACATCCTCATCGGCCGACGACCAGTCGGCAGCCGTGGTGACGTCATACCCGTTGCCGTCGTCCCACACGGCGGTGGCGGTCAGCTCGACGGTGTCACCGGGTTTGCCGATGGGAGCCAAAGGTGCCAGCTCGACCCGGTCGAGTTCGGCGTCGGCACCCGGTTCCAGCACGCCGTCCGGTGCCCGCTCGGCCTCCAGACCGCCTGTGGCCACCGCGAACCACGCCCACTCGTTCACCGTTCCGTTGAACAGAGTGTTCACTCCCACTTGACCGCTGTTGTGGGAGGTGTCAGCCGTGGTCACCTGCCAGTCATCCGGCTCGTCCTCGCCGAACGGCCACATCTTGGCCGCCAGTTCGTCGCCTTCACGCCGGAAGACCACCTGGTACCACACACCGTTGTCGACCTCGAATCCGGACGGCTCCGATTGGAGCACGCTGAAGCTGTTGTCCCGGAATCGGTTGATCCGGATCGTGTGAGTGGTCGTCCGGGCGTCGACGTAGTAGTAGTCCGTGCCGTCGCCGGACGCCTGCAGCGTCAGCTGGAACGCCGCCGCGCCGGAGTTCGGGGCACGTACCAGCCCCGACACCTCGACATCACCCTCGACGACACCGCCGGGGCCGGGCGCGTCCCACATCAGCCCCTGGCGGGAGCCGGTGTTCTGGCCCACGAGCCGCCGCGGCAGATCGTCGATCGCCCACTCGCTGGCCGCGCGGTACTCGCTCCACCCGTGTGGAGGCAGACCGACCGTGTGCTCCGGCTCAGTGAAGCTTGTGGCGAACTGTGCTGGTTCCGCCGGTCCCGGGATGTCGTCGCAGTCGTCGACAGCGGTCCCGACCGCGACGTTGTAGGTCGCGCGCGGGTCGACGAGGAACGGGATGATCGTCATCATCGGCTGGTTCATCCCGATGAACACCCGACCATCATCAAGAGTATCGATCTCGATACCGAACAAACCCACGTGCCGGTCGATCGACTCAGCTTGTTCGGCAGAGACCACATAGCCACACACGCCCGGATCGATGATCCCGCCCGCTGGCGGCGGCGAAACATCATCGCGGCCTTCGAGGTAGAACGCTCCCTGCCCGGCCCCATGAGCCCGACGCCGTTCGGGTGCATCCGACGTCTGCTCGACGACGTCGCCGAGGCGGTCATGGAAGAACGCCAGCGTCTCAGCCACCGTCACCGTCTGCGACTCGACCCGGTACATCGGCGGATCCTGCCCAGCGGTCTCGGTCAACAACGCGATCTTGTGCCGCAGCCCGAACACGTTACGGGAGATCCGCTCATCTCCTCCGCCGGTACCGCCGGGCGAGCCATACAGCCCTACCGTGAACCCCTCGTCCTCCAACGCCGGGAAGAGATGGTCCTCGACCAGCTCGATGTTGAGCTCCCGCAACTGCTCGTCCACGTTGAGGTTACGCGGCCACAACAGCTCCATATCCGGCTCACTGCCACTGGGCCGCTCATGCAGATCCAGCACGATCTCCGGGTCGAACCGCATCACCAGTTCGGCAACCGTGGCCGCTTCCGGTGTCTCCAACAGGTGGTGATCCCGATTCGTGTCGATCCCGTCGGCGTTGGTACGCACGTTGGCCGCACGCGCATCGGGGTTCGCCGTCGGGATATACAGCATCGTGATGTCTTCAAGCTGAGCCACCACCTCGGGATCCTCACTAAATGCCACGTCCCGAAGATGGCGCAACGCACCTTCCCGGCCGGCGGGCTCGTTCCCATGCTGCGAAGCCACCACCAACGCACTCTGACCGTCAGCGATCTCCTCGTCACTGGGTGCCACGGGATACCCGACCCGGACCAGATGCAACGGCCGACCTTCAACCGTCTCACCGACCTGCTCGAAACTCATCCGCTCCGAACGATCGGCCACTTCCTGGAGGAACTCCAGCTCCTCCTCCAGCGTGGTCCAGCCTGCACCGTCGCGGTCCTCGAACCCGGTCGTCGGGGCCAGAAAGTCGACAACACTAACGTCGGCGGTGTCAGTCATGCCGGCATAGGTGGCGCTGACCTGCGTGTCACCCGGTACATGAGCCGTCACCACGCCGTCCGAATCCACGGTGGCGATCGCTTCGTCGTCGGAGGCCCAGTCCGCGGTAGCCGTGACATCCACACCGGCGCCATCGTCATACATCGCGGTGGCCTGCAACGCCCGCGTATCACCCGCCTCGATGGCGATCGTGGACGGCGTGATCTCCACCTCGGACAGCTGAGCATCCGGGGCGGGGTCGAATACGTCCTCAGGTGCCCGCTCCGCCTCCAAACCACCACTCGCTGCCGAGAACCACGCCCAATCGGTCGTAGCTCCGGTGTTGAGGTGTGCGACACCTACCTGGCCACTCTGATGTGTGGTGTCAACGGCGCTCACCTGCCACTCGTCCGGCTCGTCCTCGCCGAACGGCCACATCTTGGCCGCCAACCCGTTGCCTTCACGTCGGAAGACCACCTGGTACCACACGTCGCTGTCGACCTGGACCCCCGAAGGGGCGGACCGCAGCACGTTGAAGGACCCCGCGAGGAATCGGTTGATGCGGATGGCATTGGAGCCCAGCCGGGCATCGACGTAGTAGTAGTCGTCCGTGCCGTGCTCAGCCCCGTGCAACACGATCTGGAACAGCGCGTTGCCTGCGGGCAGGTTGGTACGCACCAAGCCGGCGACCTCAACGTCGCCCTCGATAACGCCGTCGTCACCAGGGGTTTCCCACCTGACCCCCTGCCGGCCACCGGAGATCTCGCCGACCAGGCGCCGGGGCGCATTCTGCACCGACCAGTCGCCAGTGACCCGGAACTCACTCCAGCCGTCCGGCCACTCCCCGGCAATGTGGGTGTCTTCCTTGAAGTTGGTGGTGTACACATGCGCATCAGCGTCGACGGTGACCGTCGCGGCCCCCGTGACGTCCTCGAAGGTAGCTGTGACCTCTACGGTTCCGCCGGAGACACCGGTCACCACACCACCGGCCGGCACCGTCGCGACGTCGTCGTCGGCACTCGCCCAGTCCGCGCTCTGCGTGACGTCGACAGCGGCGCCATCGTCGTATACGGCGGTCGCCGTCAGCTCGGCGCTGACGCCGACCCCCAGCGAGATCGACTCCGGCTCCACCTGTACCGCGGTGACCTCGGCGCCCGGCTCCGGCTCGAACAGTCCTTCCGGTGCCCGCTCGGCGACCACCAGGTCGGCGTCGGTGCCGACGGCGACGGAGAACCACGCCCACTCTTGGACGGCGCCCGCCGCGAAGTGCCCGATCCCTGGTTGCCCAGCCGGCACCTCACCGTCGAGAGAGGTGCGGTTGGTTTCGACCATCCAGTCGGCCGGTTCGGCAGTGCCGTACGGCCACATCTTGGTGCGCCATACGTCGTCGTGGCGCTGCATCACCACGTGGTGCCACGCGTCTGCCGGGACCTCGTACTGGTAGGCCGTGCCCCGGTTGGTGTAGCTGCCATCACGGTAGCGACCGAGGCGTACCGTTGTGGCGGTGGTGTCGGTGTAGAACGAGCTGTGACTCCCCGGCTCGCCGCTGGCCTGCATGTGCATCTGGAACCGGGTGCTCGTTCCCGCCGGATTGGCCTCCGCTGGCAGCCGGACGAGGCCGGCCACCTCGGCGTCCAGGTCGAAATCGATCATCCCCGGCGCGTCGAGAACGATCGACTCCTGTCCACCGGAGGTGTTCGTGTGCACCACACGCCGCGGAGCGTCGGCGATCTCGAATCCAGCGCCGTCGCCCCACAACACCGACCATCCGGCCGGCATTTCGCCGACCACCTGGCCGTCCTCCTTGAAGTCGGTGGTGAAGACCTCCGCCGCATCGGACGTCACGCGCAGCCCGGCTTCGACGTCCGCCTCAGCCATCGGCCGATGACGATCCGGGTTCGCGTTCGGAGTGAACAGCCGCACCCGAAGGTCGTAATCACCATCGGCCAGTTCGGGCAGCCGGAGTTCAACGTCGTTGTGTCCGTCGTGCGCGGTTCCACGCCCGGTGTTGTCCGCGAACGGCTGCCAGTCCCCGTCCGTCGACGACGCCCGGACATCCACCACAAAAGGCCATGCCCGGTTGGTGCTGAACGAGACCGTCACCGATTCACCGGCCGCCGCTTCTGCCGGCTCATCCGGAACCGGCGCGGTGATCTCGACGCCGGGGTGTCCAGCCGATGGGGACGACCCCGGCGAGGCAGTGGCCCCCGCCGTCGACATCAACCCAGCGATCACGGCAACCGCCGTGACCACCACACCTATGCGCCTGATAAACACGTGACCCGTACGCTGAATGATGCTCACCGATCCTCCTTGTTGCTCTACACCGCAACTGCCTGGACGGGTGTTATGTGGCTGGGCCTCCATCCCGTCGACGACACCACCGCTCACAACGTCGTCGCTGCCACCACTCCGGCCGGGGGTATCGATCAAGGTCCGGCGCCGGCCGGGTTCGTGTTATTGGACACAGCAACAATGTCGACTTGTGACGATTGCGCCTCATCGAACCATTTCGCCGCGGGGGGCATCAGGGGTCTTGAGGGCATATTGAGGTGTTCAGCCAGACCCTTCGGCTGGGACGTCAGCACCATGAGGATCGATAGCTCCTTGCAGACCCGGTACCATGTCGCGAGTGCCAGGTCCCCGTTCCGGACTCGTCTTCGGTTTCGCCGCGTACGGACTCTGGGGACTGCTACCGCTGTACTGGGCGCTACTCGATCACGTCGACGCCCTGGAGGTTCTGGCCAACCGGATCGTATGGTCGCTGGTCACAGTTGCGTTGATTGTCGCGTTCACCCGGCGACTTACACATCTGCGCGGCCTCGGCGTCCGCACGTATGCACTGCTTGGCCTGGCCGGCGTCATCGTGACCGTGAACTGGGCCACTTTCATCTGGGCGGTCAGCCAAGGACGAGTCATCGAGACTTCGCTCGGCTACTTCATCAACCCGCTGGTCACGGTCCTCGTCGCGGTGATCGTATTGCGCGAGCGGCTACGCCGGGTGCAGTGGCTGGCGGTGGGCATCGCCGGCATCGCCGTGGTTGTCCTCACCGTCAACTACGGCCAGCTGCCCTGGATCGGGCTGACGCTGGCCTTGACCTTCAGCTTCTACAGTCTGATCAAGAAGAAGATCCAGGTGCCCGCTGTCGGGAGCGTCGCCTTGGAGACGGCCGCCGTCTTTCCCTTCGCACTCGGCCTGCTGATCTTCTGGCAGTTCAACGGTGACGCCGCGCTGGGCCGGTTCAATCTAGGCACCGATCTGCTGCTGATCGGCACCGGCGTGGTCACCGCCCTACCGCTGCTGCTCTTCGCAGGGGCAGCGCGCCGGGCTAGCCTGACCACCCTCGGCCTGATGCAGTACCTGGGGCCGAGCATCGCGTTCGTCCTTGGTATCACCGTGTTCAACGAGGAGGTCCCGGCCGTGCGGTTCGTCGGCTTCGGGCTGGTCTGGACTGCCCTCGCGATCTTGACTACGGACGCGCTGCATCACCGCCGTCAACGACACGGCTCACTCGAACTCGATCACGCGCGCACCACCGCGGGCTGACCTCCACAAGCGTCACGACCACGGGCAGCCGCGCCCGCCCCACGTCCTTACTCGCTGCCGCCGCACCCTGCCGCCGCACCCTGCCGCCGCACCCTGCCGCCGCACCCTGCCGCCGCACCCTGCCGCCGCACCCTGCCGCCGCACCCTGCCGCCAACCAGCTCACCCTTCGCTCGCACATCTGTGATGTAATATTCAAACATCATTGAACACGTTCCACTGGAGGTAGCAGGGTGAGTTGGCTCGAGGAAACGTTTGGCGTGTCCAAGCCGGTGATCGGCATGTGTCATCTGCCTGCCCTGCCCGGTGACCCCGGCTACGACGCTGGCAGCGGCCTGGACGGAGTCCTGAACCACGCCCGGGACGAGTTGGCGGCGCTCCAGGCAGGTGGTGTCGACGCGGTGATGATCTCCAATGAGTTCAGCCTGCCGTATCTCACCCAGACCGAGCCGATCACCGCCATCACCATGGCCCGCGTGATCGGAGAGTTGTCCCGGGAGATCCACGTACCCTTCGGCGTCAACGTTCTCTGGGACGCGCGCGCCTCGATCGATCTGGCCGTCGCCACCGGTGCGTCGTTCGTTCGGGAGATCTTCACCGGCGTCTACGCAAGCGACTTCGGCCTGTGGAACACCGACGCGGGTGCCACAGCCAGACACCGCAAGGCAGTCGGAGGCGACCACGTGCGCCTACTCTTCAACATCGTCCCCGAGGCCGCTGCCTATCTGGCCCACCGTGACCTCGCCGACATCACCCGGTCGACGGTCTTCAACAACCGGCCAGACGCCATCTGCGTTTCTGGTCTCACAGCGGGTGCGGCCACCGACGTCGCCACACTCGAATCGGTCAAGGCCGCGGCCGGCACCACCCCCGTCGTCGTCAACACCGGTGTACGGGCGGACAATGTCCGGCAGACCCTGTCCATCGCCGACGCCGCCGTCGTCGGAACGTTCTTCAAACGCGACGGCGTCTTCGAGAACTCCGTCGACCCGGCCCGAGTGGAGACGCTGATGTCCGAGGTACGGCAGCTGCGCACCAGCGAAGCGGTCGTTCACACGTGAGCCGCGACGTCGTCATCGGCGTCGACGTCGGCACCTACGAGACCAAAGGTGTCGCGGTCGACGCGGCCGGCCAGGTCGTGGCGCAGGCAGCTCGGCCCCATCGGCTGAGTGTGCCGCGCCCCGGCTGGGCGGAACACGATGCCGACGAGGTGTGGTGGTCCGGGCTCGTCAACGTAGTCCGCGACCTCCTCTCCGACGACGCCGTCGAGCCCGGCGCGGTGGCAGCGGTTGGTTGTAGCGCCATCGGACCCTGCGTACTCCCGCTGGGCGCCGACGGTTCACCGCTCCGGCCGGCGATCCTGTACGGCGTCGACACCCGCTCCACCGAACAGATCGCCGCCCTGGAAACCCGCCTGGGCCGCGAGGCAATCATGGAACGCAGCGGGAACACGTTGTCGACGCAGTCAGCCGGACCGAAGATCGCATGGCTGCGAGACCACGAACCCGACGTGTATCAACGGGCCGCCCGGTTCGTCACCTCGCAGACGTACCTGGTCGGCAAGTTGACCGGTCGATGGGTCATCGACCACGGAACCGCCGGGTACTTCCATCCGCTCTACAACCTGCACGACGCCCAGTGGGACACGTCGGGGTGTGAAGACGTCGTCACCGCTGAACGTCTGCCGGAGCTCGGCTGGGCCTCGGACATCGCGGGGGTCGTCACGCCGCGCGCCGCCGAGGTCACCGGCCTGCCGGCCGGCACCCCGGTCATCGTCGGCACCACCGACGCACCCGCCGAGGCCGTGAGCGCGGGCATCACCCAGGCCGGTCGGCTGATGCTCATGTACGGCTCCACCATCTTCATGATCGAGATGTTGGACCGGCCAACCCCCTACCCGGACCTTTGGTCGGCGCCATACGTCTTCCCGGGCAGCTATGTCCTGGCGGCCGGCACCGCCACGGCCGGCAGCCTGACTCAATGGTTCCTCGACGTCGTCACTCCCGGCGCCGACGTCCACACCCGGCCCGAGTGGTTCGCCCGGCTGGCCGACGAGGCGGCGACGTCGCCACCCGGTGCTCGTGGGCTGATCGCGTTGCCGTACTTCAGCGGCGAGCGGACCCCGATCAACGACCCCGCCGCGCGAGGAACCATCTTTGGGCTGACGTTGTCGCACACCCGCGGTGACATCTATCGCGCGCTGCTCGAAGGAGTCGCCTGCGGGGTCCGGGCCAACCTCGATGCCTATGCCGACGCGGCGGCGGCGCCCGAGCTGATCCGTGCCGTGGGCGGCGGCACCCGCAACGAGGTCTGGCTCCGGGCGGTCTCCGATTCCACCCAGCGCACACAGGAGGTGGCGGCCCATTCGGGCGCGTCGTTCGGGGACGCGGCCCTCGCGGCCCTCGGGGTAGGTGTGCTCGCCGACCGCGCCGCGGTCGACACCTGGGTGAGGGTCAGCCGCACCGTCGAACCCGACCCCACCCGGGCCGAGGTGTATGACCACCTGTACCAGCAGACCACCGGCCTCTATCGGGCCACCCGGCACCTGATGCACGACGTCAACGTCACACCGGATGGAGCTAACCCGTGAACCGCATGGACCAATGGCGCGACCTCGCCCGGGTCGCTGCCGATGGAACCGGTGTCACCGAAGGTGACAACGTCAGCATCTTCCTGACCGACGCGTCGTCGGTCGCGGCCGCCGAAGCATTCGTCGCCGAGTGCTACCGGCGCGGCGCCTTCCCGCAAACCTTGCTGACCGACGAACGGTTCGACCGGGCGGCGTTGGAACACGCCCCAGTAGAGTTGCTGGGTCGGGTACCCGACGTGGAAGCTGATGCGCTGCGCTGGTCCGACGTGCACGTCTCGTTCCGCGGCATGCAGCCGCCGGCGCCAACCCGCGAGGACGACACCCGCCTCGCTATCCAACGAGCCGCCAAAGGCGCGATCTCCGCTCTTCGCTGGTCCGAGACCCGCTGGGCAGTGGTCCGTGTACCCACCCAGGAGTGGGCCGAGTTCGTGGGTATCGACGCGGGAAAGCTGTTCGACGAGTTCTTCGCCGGCTGTATCGCGGACTGGCCGGCTCTGCGGGCGGGATGGCAGCACCTGGGCCACCGCCTGGAGCTGGCCGATCGAGTCCACATCACGGCCCCGGACACCGACCTCCGCCTCGACATCGGCGGCCGGCGCTGGGTGACCTTCGCCGGCGAGGCGAACCTGCCCGACGGCGAACTCGCCACGGCACCACATGACCACGGTGTCGAAGGATTCATCACCTTTCCCCAACGCTTCTACTTCGCTGGTCGCGCGATCGAAGGTCTACGGCTGACCTTCGAGCGGGGAACGGTCACCGACGTTCAGGCCGAGGAGGGCGCCGGCCTGGCGCAGGCGTTGATCGACACCGACGACGGCGCCCGGCACGTGGGTGAGCTGGGCATCGGACTGAACCCTGCGTTGACGACGCTCACCGGCGACCTGTTCTTCGACGAGAAGGTCCTAGGCACCGTTCACATCGCACTCGGGCGGGCATATCCGGAATGCGGCGGCACGAACCAGTCGACGCTGCACTGGGACATCGTCAAGGATCTGCGCGACGGTCCACACGGTGCCGGTGACCTCCTGGTGGACGGCGAACCGTTGATCCGTGCCGGCCAAGTTACCTCACCCCTGGCTGGGGCCCACACGCGGTAGCGATCCCTTGTGCACCTGATCTCCGTTTTGACGCCTGATCGTTTTCACCGGGGTGATCAGATGCGCGAACGACGTGTTGGCGGCGTGTGGCGGCCCGGCGTGTGCATCTGATCGCATCCCGAGATGTGGACGCCTAGCGATCAGATGCACCAATAGCCGCTTCAGGGCGGGTAGTGCATCTGATCGGCAACCGGTCGGCGGCTGCCCTCGTTGTCTGGCGCGGGTATGCCCCGGTTGTGTTATCGCACCTTTGCTCAGCATTCGCCTCCCAGCGGCAGTCCAAATCGACGCCAGGCGCTAACGATCAGGTGCACCAACCCACCGATAGGCGCCGTTCATGCATCTGATCGCTACGCATCCACACTGTAAGACCCGATCAGATGCACCTACCGTTCCGTCACCTGCCGTCAACACGTCGTTCGCGCATCTGATCACCCCGGTGAAAACGATCAGGCGTCAAAACGGAGATCAGGTGCACACTAGTCTGCGACGGGTGGCGCGGTGATGACGTCGACGCCGGCGTCCCGGAGCTGGGTGAGCACGGCCGGTTCGGCGGTCTGGTCGGTGATCACGGTATCGATGTCGGACACGTGCGCGAAGTGGGCAAAGCTCTCCCGTCCGAGCTTCGTCGCGTCCGCGAGCACGATCACCTTGCGGGCGGACCGGATCATCGTCCGTTTGACCTCGGCGTCTTCCAGATTGAACTCCGTGGCACCAACCGTCGGCGACAGCCCACCAACACCCACGAACGCCTTGTCCAGGCGCATTGACCGGTACGTGTCCGAGGCAGCCTGGCCGGTGAGCGAGAACTCTTCGGCCCGGACCACTCCGCCGGTGAGGATCAAGCGCGCGGTCTGCTCCAGTGCGTGCGTCGATGCCACCGACCACGCAACCCGCAGACTCGCGGTGACGATGGTCAGCTGACGCACCGACGTGAGGGCGTCGGCCATCATGAGCACGGTCGAGCCGACGTCGAGAGCGATGGCGTCGCCATGCTCGACGAGACCGGCCGCCGCCACGGCGATGCCGCGCTTGTGTGCGGTTTTCTGTCCTTCCCGCACCCGAAAGGGAGGTTCGTAGGCACGCCCGCCCACACTGGTAGCGCCGCCGTGGACCCGGCGCAGCACGCCCGTCCGCTCCAGTTCAAGCAGATCTCTGCGGATCGTCATCTCCGACACGTCGAGTGTCTGCCCGAGCTCTGCCACGCTCACGGTGCCTCGCTCGTCGAGCAGATCGATGATCACACGGTGCCGCTCAGATTTCATGCGCCCTCCTCGGTGCCTCACCTTAACGTCTGCCTCCTGCTTGGCCACGTTTCGACTTGGACACGGTCCGGTGTCGACCCATTGAACAAACATTGTGATCTGCTCATTCTTACTGTTAGATTCAAACAACTACGAACACTACCGAAGGAGACTGACATGCGACGTGCACGACTGACGATCGCGGCAGCAGCTGGTATCGCTCTGGCCTTGACCGCCGCATGCAGCACCGCGGATGACACCTCGTCGGCGGCCGATCCGGAAGCACCACCGGGTGACACCGACACCGACGACGAACCACCTGCCGCAGAAGGCGGCGAGACCTTCGCCACCGTGGTCAAACTCGACGGTGTGGCCTGGTTCGACCGCATGGCCACGGGCGTCCAGCAGTTCGGCGAAGACCACGGGGTCAACGCATTCCAACAGGGCCCGGCCCAGGCTGACTCTGCCCAGCAAGTGCAGGTGATCGAGGACCTCATCGCCCAGGGCGTCGACGTTCTCGCGGTGGTGCCGTTCCAGCCCGACTCCGTCGAGTCGGTTCTCGGCCGCGCCCAGGAGGCCGGTATCACCGTCGTCACCCACGAAGCTCCCGAGCTCTCCAATACCGAGTGGGACATCGAGGCGTTCCGCAACGAGGACTACGGGGTACATCTCATGGACTCAATGGCCGAGCGGATGGGCGAAGAAGGGGACTACGCCCTCATGGTCGGCTCGTTGACGTCGGCTACCCACATGGCCTGGGTTGAGGCCGCCCGCGAACACCAAGAGGCCACCTACCCGGACATGAACTTCGTCGGCGACTACGTCGAAACCAACGACGACACCCAGACCGCCTACGAGCGAACCCGCGAATTGCTCACCGCCTACCCAGACCTGAAAGGTGTCCAGGGATCGTCGGCGGTGGACATCGTTGGCGCCGGGCAAGCCATCGAAGAAGCAGGGCTGGCCGAGCGGATCGTCGTTGTCGGTACCAGCGTTCCGTCCAACGTCAGGGACCTGCTCGAAGCCAGCGCCGTGGACATGATGAGCGGCTGGGACCCCGCGGCGGCCGGCTACGCCATGAACGTGGTGGCTATGAAGATCCGCGCCGGTGAGGAGATCACTGACGGAATGGACCTCGGTGTCGAGGGTTATGAATCGGTCACCGTTGACGGATCGGTCATCTACGGGAACGCCTGGCTCGACGTCGACATCAACAACATCGACGAGTTCGACTTCTAGGCGCACCTGTGACCACAAGTGATGTGGTTCTCGCCGCCCAGAAGATCTCCAAACGCTACGGGAACGTCCAGGCGCTGGATCGGGTCGATCTCGCCGTACCCGCCGGAACCGTGCACTGCCTGGTTGGCGAGAACGGCTCCGGGAAATCGACCCTGACCAAGATCTTCGCGGGTGTCGAGCAGCCGGACAGCGGCACTCTGGTACTGGGCGGTTCTCCGCCCGTACCAGGCGTCAGCACCCGGACCAGTGTCGACGCCGGCATCCGGGTGATCTATCAGGATCTGGCGCTGTTCCCCAATCTGTCGGTGGCGGAGAACCTCCTCCCACCGTCCGGATCAGGGCTGCTCCGGTGGCGGCGACCACGAGCGGGTTTGGACACCGTGCACGCCGCGCTCGACCGGGTCGGACTGGCGGTGGACCCGAGCCGCCTGGTCGAGGAGTTGTCGGTCGCCGAACGGCAGCTGGTCGCGATTGCCAGGTCGATCTCGTCCGAGAGCCGGATCATCCTCATGGATGAACCCACCGCGGCGTTGACTCAGGACGAAATCGACCGGCTGCTTGAGTTGATCAGTGATCTGCGCTCGACCGGCCTGGCGTTCATGTTCATCACGCACAAAATGCGCGAGATCGCCGAGGTCGCCGACGAGGTCACTATCCTGCGAAATGGCCTCGTGGCCGCGAGCGGGCCGGCACCTGACTTCGACGCTGACCGGATCACCACCCTCATGACCGGAGGCATCGTGGAACGGGGCCGACGTTCTCCGGCCCCGGCGCCATCCACTACCCCGGTGCTCGAATTGCGGGCGGGTTCGCTGGCCGGACGATTCACCGACGTCGACCTATCCGTCCATGCCGGACGTGTGGTCGGCCTGGCCGGCATCCTCGGGTCTGGCCGCGCCGAGATCGGGCTGGCGTTGGCTGGCCTGCTGCCTTTGGACGCGGGCCAGATCCTGGTCCGCGGGGTTCCGGTCCGACATCCCCGCCAGCTGCGCCGCCTGCAATACGTCCCCGAAGACCGGCTCAGTGAGGGCCTCCTCCTGGATTGGTCGGTTGGGCACAACATCGTGCTCAACGACCTACCAGAGGCGACCAACCGGTTCGGACTGCTTCGGCCGTCGCTGATCCGGGCCATTGCCCGACGCTGGCGGGCAACGTTGAACATCAAGGTTGACGACGTCGACGACGCCGTGTCGACGTTGTCCGGCGGGAATCAGCAACGTGTGCTGCTCGCCAGAGCCCTCGCTCCCGAGCCTGAAGCCATCATCCTGAGCAATCCGACCGTTGGTGTCGACGTCGGATCCCGGGCCGAGTTGCACGAGCTGATCCGGTCCACCGCCGACCGCGGAATGGCGGTCCTCGCCATCTCCGACGAGCCGGCCGAACTGCTGGACATCTGCGACGAGATCGTTGTCGTCCGACGAGGTCGAGTCGCCGGGCGCTGGCCCGTGACGGCCTTGGACGAAGAGACCATCTGGTCGACGATCACAGACGAGGACGTACCCACGTGGGCGAACTGACAAAACGGATCGCGAGCCGGCATGAATCCGTGCTCGCCATCGCCATCTGTGTGCTGGCGGTTACCTTCGCGTTCGCGGCTCCGTCGTTCTTCAGCGCCGGGCACATGTTCAGCATCATGCGCAGCATGATCGTTATCGGCATCATGGCTCTCGGCCTGCTGGTGGTCCTGATCTCGGGCGGGATCGACGTCTCGGTGTCGGCCAGCGCCGTCGCGTCGATGTACGTGACAGTGGTGACCCTGACCGAGATCGGCTACGAGGGGCCCGTCATCATCGCCTTCCTGATGTCAGCGACCATCGGTGCCGCGCTGGGGTTGGTCAACGGCGTCCTCGTGTCGTTGTTCAAGCTGCCCGCGCTGATCGTCACGCTGGGCACGCTGACGCTCTACCGCGGTGCATTGCTAGCGTTTGTGGGAACCGACCGCATCATGACGCTCCCCGCACAAATGAGCGACTTCGGCCGCTCGTCCGTTGTCACCGTCTCGTCCGCCAATGGCGCCCAGGCCCCCTTGCACACCGGTGTGGTGGTGCTCGCGGGACTCGCCGTGGCCCTGACCTTGGCCTTGCGCTACACCAACTGGGGACGCGCGGTTTACGCACTAGGCGGGAACCCGGAGGCGGCGCGGCGGCTCGGTATCCCGATCACCTCCGTGCGGCTGTCCGTATTCGCTGTCTCCGGAGCGTTGGCCGGAGTAGCGGGGCTGATGTCCGCGACGATGATCCGGGCCGCTGATCCGTTCACTATTGTCGGCTCCGAGCTGATGGTGTTGGCAGCCGTTGTGCTCGGTGGCGCGTCGATCGCCGGTGGACGAGGTACGGTGCTCGGCACCATTCTCGGCGTTCTCCTCATCACGCTGGTCGACTCCAGCTTGGTGCTGGTCGGCATCCCAAGCGCATGGAAACAGGTGTTTGTCGGCGCATTTGTTCTCTTAGGCGTTGCGCTGCCAGCAATTCGACGACGACGGGCCGAGCGGCGACGAGGAGTGGTGGCGTCGGTATGAAGGTAGACATTCGCCAACGATTGGCACTGCGTCATCGCGATGCCAACCTCACGCGCGACCGGCAGCATATGACCCTGCTGGTGGTCCTGCTGGTGGTGGAGTTCGTCGTGCTGAGTGCGCTCCAGCCTCAGAACTACCCCACCGGCCGCAATCTCACGTCGATGCTGTTTCAGATGTCGGAAATCGGCATCCTCGCCCTCGCGGTGGCCTGTGCGATGCTCGCGGGTGGAATCGATCTGTCCATCGTGGCCGTAGCTAACCTCGCCGGGATCGTGGCGGCAAAGGTCAGCGTTGCTTTAGCGCCAGACCTTGGCAGCTTTGCCGTTGTGGTAGCCCTGCTGGCCGCGGTGGCGGTCGGTTTGGCAGCCGGCGCGCTGAACGGTGTACTCGTGTCATCGCTGCGGGTATCACCCATCGTCGTCACCCTAGGCACCATGACGTTGTTCCTCGGTTTGGCCACCGGCATCACGGGTGGTTCCACCGTTTACGCCGCCGAAGAGATCGGCTCCCTCGGCTCGTTGCTCATAGCCGGCGTACCACTGGTGTTGCTGATATTTGTCGCGTTGACCGTCCTTCTGGCCCTCATGACCAGGTCTACCCGTTGGGGCTACCGGGTCTACACCGTCGGCGCCTCGGAGAAGGTCAGCCGGTACGCCCGGCTACCGGTGGCGCAAACACAGATCTCGGTCTATCTGGTGAGCGGCTCCCTGGCGGCTATCGCCGGAGTTGTGGCGTTGTCTCGGACCACCTCGATCTCGGTCGGATTCGGATCTTCGTATCTGTTGCTGGCCATCCTGGTGGCCGTGCTGGCCGGGGTCAGCCCGTACGGCGGCGCCGGACGTCTCCTTGCGGTACCACTCGCCATGGCGGTGATGCAGCAGGTGTCGACGGGACTCAACATGGCGATGGCGGGGAGTAGCGGCGCCAACTTCGTGAAGGAGTTCGCGTGGGGCGTGTTGCTCATCACGGTGCTGGCGGTGGGTGAACCGCGCACCCGGACCTGGATGCGTGGCCTACTCGGTTCGTCCCGGCATCGAAGTCCAGGCTAGCTGCGGTAGCAGCCCGGTTTCAGCCCCTGACGCTGGACGGCGGTAGTTACGACGTACGGGTGACGACCATGTGGCACAACGCCTCTAGTGCGTGCCGCGCCGGCACATCCGGTACCGAGCCCAACGCCGCGTGGGCATCGTCAGCCCAGCGACGGACGTCGTGCCGGGCCTCGTCCAGTGCTGGATGATCCCGCAATAGTGCCAGCGCCTCGGCGTGATCGGCATCGTCGGCGATCGGCCCGGAGATGAGCTCCAGCAGCCGCTCGTCACCTGGCCGTGCGGCCCGACGAGCGTACAAAACCGGCAGGGTGGGCACTCCCTCGCGTAGATCGGTACCCGGTGTCTTGCCGGACAAGGCGGACTCGCCGGCGATGTCCAGGAGGTCGTCGGCGAGTTGAAACGCCATGCCGATGCGCTCACCGAAGGAGCCGAGGATCTCCACGACGTCGTCGGAAACACCCGAATGGAGTGCGCCGAACCGCGCCGAAGCGGCGATGAGGGACGCGGTTTTGTCCGCCAACACCGATAGATAATGCTCCACCGGGTCTTCGTCGGCCTGAGGCCCGACGGTCTCGCGTAGCTGGCCCTGGACCAGGCGGCGGAACGTGCGGGCCTGGATCCGCACGGACTCCGGACCTAGGTCGGCCAGGAGGTCTGAGGCGCAGGCGAACAGGAAGTCGCCGGTGAGGATGGCCACGGTGTTGTCCCACCGCGCGTTCGCGCTTGGTGCGCCCCGCCGCAACTCGGCCTCGTCCATGACGTCGTCGTGATACAGCGTGGCGACGTGGGTCAACTCCACCACGACCGCGGCCGGCACCACACCAGGGGCGTCGATGTCGCCGAAGCCAGCGGCGACCAACGTCAGTAGGGGGCGAAATCGCTTGCCTCCCGCCCGCATCAGATGCCGGGACGCCTCCGAGAGGATGGTGTCGTCGGACTTCACAGCCTCGAGCAAGCGCTGCTCGACTTGGTCGAGGGCAGCGCTGATCGACGTTTCGAGACCTGCGTCAACCGACGGGATGCCGAGACTCTGCACGCTCACCAACCCTTCCAACCGGACCGAACACACCGACGCCTACCTCCACACGGTACCCGCCGTCCCCGACAGCTCCGGCACAGGAGGTCGTCAGCGGACGAAGACCGCCGCCTGCTCGGCGAGTTCCAGCAGCGGGCCAGGCAGGATACCCAGCACGATCGTCGCCACCACGGCCGCACCGATGCCGACCACCGTCCACGCGCTCGGGACCGCTACCGTGGGCCCTTCGGGCGCCGGGTCGGAGAAGAACATCAGCACGATCACGCGCACGTAGAAGAACGCCGCCACCGCACTCGTGACCACACCGACGATCACCAAAGGCATCGCTCCACCCTGGAAGGCCGCCGCGAAGACCGTCAGTTTGCCGACGAAACCACTGGTCAGCGGGATGCCCGCCAGCGCCAGCAGAAACAGCCCGAACGTCGCGGCCAGCAGCGGCGACCGTTTACCGAGACCAGCCCACTTGGACAGGTGAGTAGCTTCGCCGCCCGCGTCCCGTACCAGCGTGACGACGGCGAACGCACCCAGCGTGGTGAGTCCATAGGCGGCTAGGTAGAACAGGATCGCGGCGATAGCCACCTCGTCGACGGCCACCAACGCGGTGAGAATGAAACCCGCGTGGGCGATAGACGAGTACGCGAGCATCCGCTTCACGTCGGTCTGGGTGAGCGCGACGACGATGCCGACCACCATGGTGATGATCGCCACGGCCCAGAGCATGGGTTGCCAGTCGGTGCGGATACCGCCGAACGCAACGTAGAACAGCCGGAGCATGGCGCCGAAGGCAGCGATCTTCGTGCACGCCGCCATGAAGGCGGTGACCTGCGAGGGTGCGCCCTGATAGACGTCGGGCGTCCAGGCGTGGAACGGCACCGCGCCGATCTTGAACAGCAACCCGACCGCCATCAGACCGACACCGGCCAGCAGCAGGCCCTCCTGGCCCACCCGCGCCGCCAGCGCCGCGTCGATCGCGGCGAACTCCAGCGAGCCGGCGTACCCGTAGACGAACGCGGCACCGAAGAGGAAGAACCCCGAAGCGAAGGCGCCGAGCAAGAAGTACTTCATCGCCGCTTCCTGCGAGAGCAGTCGGCGCCGCCGGGCCATGCCACAGAGCAGGTAGAGCGGGAGCGACAGCACCTCAAGGGCGATGAACATCACCAGGAGGTCGTTGGCCGCGGGGAAGAGCATCATGCCGCCGACCGAGAACATCGTCAGCGGGTAGATCTCGGTCTGCAGGACCCGATCACGGACCAGGACCCGTTCGTCCTCGCTGCCCGGCAACGACGAAGCCGCCGGCGCGAAGGCGTTCCCGCCGCTCTCGATCCGCCGCTCGGCGAAGAACATGACGCTGATGATCGCCATGACAAGCAGGGTGCCCTGCAGGAACAGGGCTGGCCCGTCAATGGCGACGGAACCAACGGCTCCGATGATCTCGGTGTCGCGCAGCCGCACGACCTGCACGAGCGCCGCGACCAACGCGAGCAGGGCAATCCCTACCTGGACGGCGTGGCGGGGACGTCGCGGCACGAACGCCTCGACCAGCACCCCGACGACACCCGCGCCGAGCACGATGATCATCGGCAGCAGGGCGGCGTATTCGATAGACGGCGCGGTCACTGATCGTTCCCTTCGACGAGATCGTTCACAGTCACCAGTGGCGGCGGCACATCGACCTCGACCTCGGCGAGGGTCGGGCCGACGCCGTCGTCGATGACGTCGACGACGGTCCGCGGGAAGATGCCGATGGCCAGGATCAAGGCGATCAGCGGTGCCACCACGGCGATCTCCCGGCGACCCAGGTCACGGGTTCCAGCTGCGTCGTCGCGCACCGGTCCGGTCATGGTCCGCTGGTAGAGCCACAAGATGTACAGGGCAGCGAGGACGATCCCGCCGGTGGCGATGACGGCGGCCGCGCGGTATCGCTCGAAGGTGCCGGCGATGACGAGGAACTCGGACAAGAAGGTCGCCAGCGGCGGCAACGCCAACCCCGACAGGCCGGCGAACAAGAAGACCCCGGCCAGTTTCGGCGCCGGCTTCTGGAGGCCACCGTAGTCGGCCACCAGCCGCGAGTTGCGCCGGGAGATCAGGAAACCAACGACGACGAACAGCGCGATAGTGGATAGACCATGGTTGACCATGTAGAACGTCGCCCCGGTTGCGCCACGGTCGGTCAACGCGAAGATACCCAGGACGATGAAGCCGAAGTGAGAGATCGACGTATAGCCGATCAATCGCTTCATATCCGTCTGCCCGATCGCCAGCAATGCGCCGTACACGATGCTGATCACCGCGAGCACCACGATCACCGGGGCGAAGTCGCGCGCAGCGACCGGGAACAGCGGTACCGCGAGCGCGATCATGCCGAAGGTACCGACCTTGTCGGCCACTCCGGACAGGAACGCCGCATTCGACGGCGTGGCCTCGGCGGCGGCGTCGGGCAACCACGTATGGAATGGCCATAGTGGTGCCTTGATGGCGAACGCCAGCATGAAGCCGAGGAACATCCACCGTTGGGCGTCAGCGCCGATGTCCAGGGCCATCAGGTCGGTCAGCAGGAACGACGGGTTGCCGGCGTCAACCGACTGCACGTAGATGCCGATCACGGCGGCCAGCATCACCAAGCCACCGAACAGGTTGTACAGCAGGAACTTCAGCGCCGCGTACCGCCGCTGCGGCCCCCCGTACATACCGATCATGAAGTACAGCGGAATCAGCATCGCCTCGAAGACGATGTAGAACAGCAGCAGGTCCTTGGCCAGAAACGCGGCGAGGATCATCCCCTCGACGAGCAGCAGCAACGCGAAGAACGGCTTGGGGTCGCGGCGTTCGGCTTCGGCCTCCGGCCACATCGCCAGTGCGACGATCGGTGTGGCCACGGCGGTCAGCGCGATCAGGGCTACCCCGATGCCGTCGACGCCGAGCGCCCAGTGGATACCCAGCGGCTCGATCCAGACGTGCTGTTCGGCCAGCTGATAACGATCGCCGCCCAGCTCGAACTGTGCGATCACGGCGATCGCCACAGCCAACGTGACCAGCGAGAAGGCGATGGCGACCTGCTTGGCCAGCCGGCCCCGGCCGGCCGGGACCAGGGCCGTCAGGGCGGCGCCGAGCGCCGGCACCGCGATGAGTGTGGTCAACCAGGGAAAGGTCACGGCAGCCTCACCAACAGCATGGCAATGACGACCAAGCCGGCACCGGCCAGCATGGTCAGCGCGTACGAGCGGACAAAACCGGTCTGCCAACGGCGCCAGCGGGACGACAACCCGCCGACCGCGTTGGCGGCCCCGAGCACGGCGCCGTCGACGCCACGGCTCTCCACGTACACCAGCGACCGGGTCAGGTACTGGCCGGGCCGCATGAGCACGGCCTCGTTGACGGCATCGCCGTAGAGATCACGACGGGCAGCGGTCACCAGCGGGTTGCCGGCCGGCGCAACCGCCGGCACCGGGCGTCGCTGGTACATGAACCAGGCCAACGCCACCCCGGCCACCACTGTGGTGAGGGTAAGAGCGATCAGCAGCGCCAGCGGTAGCGGCAGATCGTGGTGTTCTTCGCCGGTGACGGGTTCGAGCCAGTCGACGATGCCGCCACCGATGTACAACAGCCCCGCGCCTCCGGCGACGGACAGGGCTCCGAGCCCGATCAGCGGCCAGGTCATCACCCGCGGCGACTCGTGGGGGTGTGCGTCGTCGGCCCAACGCTTGCTCGTGAAGAAGGTCAGCAGCATGACGCGGGTCATGTAGAAGGCGGTGATCCCCGCCCCGAGCAGCGCACAGATGCCGATCAAGATGTTCTCGGCGAACGCCGCCTCAATGATCTTGTCCTTGGAGAAGAACCCGGCGAATGGTGGCAGCCCGATGATCGCCAGATACCCGAGCGCGAACGTCGCGAACGTGACGGGCATCGCCGCTCGCAACGCACCGAAGCGGCGCATGTCGACCTCGTCGTTCATGCCGTGCATAACCGAGCCGGCACCGAGGAAGAGGTTGGCCTTGAAGAACCCGTGAGTGATCAGATGGAAGATCGCGAAGGCATACCCGGCCGGTCCGAGCCCGGCGGCCAGCATCATGTAACCGATCTGGCTCATCGTGGAGCCGGCGAGCGCCTTCTTGATGTCGTCCTTGGCGCATCCGATGATGGCACCCATCAGCAGCGTGATCGCTCCGATCACGACGACGGCGGTGCGCGCTTCCGGAGCGAGATCGTAGATCGCCGCGGACCGCACCACGAGGTAGACGCCGGCGGTGACCATCGTCGCCGCGTGGATCAGCGCCGACACCGGGGTGGGGCCTTCCATCGCATCCAGCAGCCAGGACTGTAGCGGGAACTGCGCCGACTTTCCGCACGCGGCCAGAAGCAGCAGCAGACCGATCGCGTTCAGCCAGCCGGTGGTGACTCCCGATCCGGCGCCGGCGAAGACCACCTCGAACGACGACGATCCGAACACAACCAGCATGGACGCGATCGCCAGGACCATACCCATGTCGCCGACCCGGTTGACGACGAATGCCTTCTTCGCCGCGACCGCCGCCGATGGCTTGTGTTGCCAGAAGCCGATCAGCAGGTACGACGCGAGGCCGACTCCCTCCCAGCCAATGAACAGGATGAGGTAGTCCGCGGCCAGGACCAGCAGAAGCATCGAGGCCACGAACAGGTTCAGGTAGCCGAAGAATCGGCGCCGGCGCTCGTCATGCTCCATGTAGCCGATCGAATAGATGTGGATCAACGAACCCACACCGGTGATCAGCAGCACGAACGCCATGGAGAGCTGGTCGAGCAAGAGGTCGACGCGGACCTCGTAGCCACCGGCGTTGAACCACTCCCATAACGGGACCAGGTACGAGCGCTCCCCGCCGCTCTCCCCGAGCAGCGCGATGAACAGCGCTACCGCGACGACGAACGACCCGATCGCCGCGGCGGAGCCGATCAGGTGACCAGTGCGGTCCAGTCGCCGGCCACCGAGCAGCAGCACTGCCGCGCCGACCAGGGGAAGCGCGATGAGCAGCCAGGTCCACGAGAACAGGCCGCTGGCTTCCTGCACCACCTGGACGGTGTCGGCTCGCACCACATCCGCTTGGACCGCGAAGCCCTGGGACAACGAGTTGATCGAATTCACCTGTCCTCACCCGTCACAACTTCAGCAGGCTCGCGTCGTCGACCGACGCTGACCTGCGAGTCCGGAAGATCATCACGATGATGGCCAGGCCGACGACGACCTCGGCGGCGGCGATGACCATAACGAAGAACGCCACGATCTGGCCGTCGAGGTTGCCGTGCATCCGTGCGAACGTCACGAAGGCGAGGTTGGCCGCGTTGAGCATCAACTCGACACTCATGAAGGCCACCAGGGCATTCCGGCGCAGGAGCACGCCGGCCGCGCCGATGGTGAACAGGAGGGTGGCCAGCACCAGGTACGACGTCGGGTTCATCGAGCTGCACCTCCGTCACCGGAGCCGGGCTGGTCGTTATCGCCGGCATCCTCGTCGGTCCCGGCCGACGCTGGTCCGGACGGTCCGGCGACACCTCGTGCGTCGCTACCCGGTGGCTCCCCTCCAGGTGGGGCGTCGTCGCTGGTTGGTCCGGCCTCGTCGATCCCTGCGTCGCCACCGATCTGGTCGATGTCGGCCGCGAACTCTTCGGGTGGCCGGGTGGCACCGCGCGCCACCAGTACCTGGGAGACCGACGATTCCGCCGGGGTCCCGTCGGGCAGCAGCGCCGGTGTGTCGACGGCGTTGTGCCGGGCGTAGACACCGGGTGGTGGAAGACCGGCCGCTTGGCGCGGATCACCTTCGCGGAACCGCTTCTCGGCGAGCTCGCGCTGGCTGAGGCGTCGCGAGATGCGCTCGCGGTGGGTCAACACCATGGCACCGACCGCAGCGGTGATAAGCACTGCGGCGACCACCTCGAAGGCCCAGACATAGCGGCCGAACAGGAGGTCGGCGATGCCGTACACGTTGCCTTCCGGCGCGGCGTCCGCGGTTCCGGCCGGGTCCGGCAGCGCCGCCCGGCCGGCCACCGAGGCCAGCAGGATGACGACGCCGACGACCGCGACGGCCGCGGCTGCGCGCTGGCCACGGATCGTCTCGACCCGGGAGTCGGATGCGTCGACGCCGACCAGCATGATCACGAACAGGAAGAGCATCATGATCGCGCCGGTGTACACGACGATCTGCACCACACCGAGGAACGGCGCCTCGAGTGCGATGTAGAGGATCGCCAGCCCCACCATGGTGACGGCGAGGAAGAGCGCACCATGGACGGCCTTCCGCGACGTCACCAGGCCGAGTGCACCAATGACGGCCAGGGGCGCGATGATCCAGAACAGCACCTGCTCACCGGTGGATCCGCTGGAGGTCTCGGCGACCTGCGCCGCGACGGTGGCGAGGAGGCTCACCGGTCCCCCTCTCCGGCTGCGCCGCCGGTGTGCGCGCCCCCAGTGGGGGGCGTACCGGCACCAGTGGGGGGCGTACCGGCACCGAGGTAGTAGTCACGCTCGGTGTCGCCGAGCCGCATCGGGTGCGGCGGCTCTTCCATGCCGGGCAGCAACGGAGCGAGCAGATCCTGCTTTTCGTAGATCAGGCTCTCCCGCGAGTGGTCGGCGAGTTCGTACTCGTTGGTCATCGTCAGAGCACGGGTGGGACACGCTTCGATACACAACCCGCACAGGATGCAGCGCAGGTAGTTGATCTGGTAAACGCGGCCGTAGCGCTCTCCGGGAGAGTAGCGGACCTCGTCGGTGTTCGGCGCACCCTCGACGTAGATGGCATCGGCCGGGCACGCCCATGCGCACAGTTCACACCCGACACACTTCTCCAGCCCATCGGGATGCCGGTTCAGCTGGTGCCGGCCGTGGAAACGTGGAGCCACCGGATGTGGCTTCTCGGGATACTCAGCGGTGACCGTCTTGCGGAACATGGTCCGGAAGGTGACACCGAACCCCGCGATCGGATCGAGGAACTCAGGCACTGGGGCCCTCCTCACGAGCTTCGCTCTCGGTGGTTTCGTCTGCCGTTCCGCCCGCGGTCACCGGCACCGCGGGGACCTGCTGGTCGGGTAGCGGTGGAACGGGATGTCCCCCGGCAAATGGGTCGAACTCCGGCTCGGCGGATGGCTCGTCCTCGTCGACGTCCGCTCGGCGTTCGGTGAACAGTGGGATGACGAACGATGCCACAAGGATGGCGGCCAGGGCGCCCCCACCCCACATCATCAGTTCCTCACGCTGCACACCCTCGTTGAGCGCCAGGCGCATACCCGCCACCAGCACGATCCAGCCGAGGGAGACGGGGATCAGTACCTTCCAGCCGAACTTCATGAACTGGTCGTACCGCAGCCGCGGCAGCGTTCCCCGCAACCAGATGAACAGGAAGAGCAGTGCGATGACCTTGCCGAAGAACCACAGCAGCGGCCACCAGCCCTCGTTGAACATGCCGTCGTTGATCGCCGAGAGCGGCCATGGGGCTCGCCAGCCACCCAGGAACAGGGTGGTCGCCAACGCCGAGACGTTGACCATGTTGATGTACTCGGCGAGGAAGAACAGCGCGTACTTGATCGACGAGTATTCGGTACCCCAGCCCGCGACGAGCTCGCCTTCGGCCTCGGGAAGGTCGAACGGGGCTCGGTTGACCTCGCCCACCATAGAGATCAGGTAGACGACGAACGACGGCACCAGGATGAGCCCGTACCAGAGCCGTTCCTGCCCCTCGACGATGCCCGAGGTGGACATGGTGCCGGCGAACAAGAACACACCGACGAACGACAGCCCCATCGCCAGCTCGTACGAGATGACCTGAGCGGACGACCGCAAGCCACCGAGCAGGGGGTAGGTCGATCCGCTGGACCAGCCGGCCAGCATCAGTCCGTAGACTCCGACGGACGCGATGGCGAGCACCAGCAAGACGGCCACCGGGGTATCGGTGAGCTGCAGCCGCGTGGTCTGGCCGAACATCGAGACCTCGGGCCCGAGCGGGATGACCGCGAAGATCAGGAACGCCGGAACAACCGCGACGATCGGCGCGAGCACATAGACGATCTTGTCGGCGGCCTTCGGAATGATGTCTTCCTTGAGCATGAGCTTGACGCCGTCGGCGAGGCTCTGTAGCCAACCCTTCGGGCCGACCCGGTTGGGTCCGACCCGATGCTGCATCTTGGCGACCACTTTGCGCTCGAAGACGATCGTGAAGAGCGTCATGAGCACGAGGATCACGAAGATGGCCAGGCACTTGATCGCGATGATCCACCACGGGTCGTCGCCGAATCCCTCGACCTGATCCACGGCCCGGATCTCCGCGAGCGCCGGATAAGCGATCACGCTTCACCTCCCGAGAGCGTCACGATCGCACCGGACTCGACTCCAAGGTCGGCATGAACCCGGGAGCCGGTGGAATTCTGTGGCACCCACACCACCCGGTCCGGCATCTCGGTCACCGCCAGTGGCAGCGTGATCGATCCGGCTGAGGTCCGCAGGGTCACAAGCTCGCCATCCGCGATACCGATCTCCGCGGCGGTCGCCGTCGAGAGCCGCGCACACGGGGTGCGGGCAGTGCGAGCCAGGTGTGGTTCACCGTCCTGAGCTCGTCCGAGGTCGAGCATCATCCGCCAGGTGGCGAGGACGGCCTGCCCCGATCCCGCCGCGGGCGGCTCAGCCGCGTGACCACCGGGCATCGGCGCCTCACCGTCCCAAGTGCCGAGCTCGGCGAGTTCGGCCCGCACACCATCGGTGTCCCGAATGTCCAGCTCCAGGCCCAGCTCACGCGCCACGGCGTCCAGCGCGGCGGCGTCCGACCACGCGGCGCTCTGGGTCAAGACCTTGGGGAACGGACGGTGCCGGCCCTCCCAGTTGACGAACGTGCCGGCCTTCTCGGCGGGCGGCGCCACCGGGAGGACAACGTCGGCCAGCTCGGTCACCTCGCTGCTGCGCACTTCGAGGCTCAGAACGAACGTGTCCGGGCTGGCGGCAGCACGTTCTAGAGCGGCCCGAGCGGCGGCGGGGTCGGGTAGGTCGGCGAGTTCGACGCCACCAACAACCAACCCAGACAGCGAGCCGTCGGCCACGGCGGAGATGATGCCGGCTGTGTCCCGGCCGGGCAGCGCCGGCAGGTGTGGGACACCCCACACCGTCGCCATATCTACCCTGGCTTCCGCGTTGTCGATGGGACGCCCCCCTGGCAACAGCGTCGGGAGGGCACCTGCTTCGATAGCGCCGCGTTCGCCGGCCCGGCGCGGCACCCACGCCAGCCGCGCGCCCGTGGCGCCGGCCAGGCGGACGGCCGAGCTGATCGCACCGGGCACCACGGCCAGGCGTTCACCGATCATGATCACCGCACCACTCTCGGCCAACGCGTCGTGCAGGTCCGCCACGCTGGAATCACGGGCCGCGATCGCATCCAGGATCTCGGCCTCGGTGCCGGGGGCGGCTGGGATGAGCCGCCCGGACACCTTGTTCAGACCACGGGTGGCGAACGGAGCGATCGAATGAACCGTGGTGCCCTTGCGGGCTGCCTTGCGTAGCCGCAGGAACACCGTGCCGGCTTCTTCTTCCGGCTCGAAGCCGGCGAGTAGCACCGTCGAGGCGGATTCGAGATCACCGTAGGTGACCCCGAGTCCGGCGGTGGCCAGCCGGTGCAGGAACATCGCCTCTTCGGCGGAGTGGCTGCGGGCGCGGAAGTCGATGTCGTTGGTCCGCAGCGCTACCCGGGTGAACTTCGAGTAGGCGTAGGCATCCTCCAACGTCAACCGGCCCCCGGTGAGCACGCCGACGCCACCGCCGTCGCGGGCCGCGGCCAGGCCGCGGGCGGCCAGCGTCAGCGCCTCGGGCCAGGAGGCCGGCACCAGCTCGCCGGTGTCTTCGTCCCGCACCATCGGGTGGGTCAGTCGGTCGTCGAGAGAGTGCGAGCGGAACGCGAAACGATCCTTGTCGGTGATCCACTCTTCGTTGACGTCGGCGTCGTCGCCGGCGAGGCGGCGCATGACGGTGTCGCGCCGGTGGTCGACCCGGATAGCGCTGCCACCGGCGTCGTGTTCGGCGATCGACGGCACGGATACCAGGTCGAACGGCCGCGACCGGAACCGATAGGCCGCCGACGTCAACGCACCAACGGGGCAGATCTGGATGGTGTTGCCGGAGAAGTAGCTCTCGAACGGCTCTTTCTCGTAAATGCCTACCTGCTGCAGGGCACCCCGCTCGAGCAGCTCGATGAACGGATCACCGGCGACCTCCTGCGAGAACCGGGTACAGCGTGCGCACAGCACACAACGCTCCCGGTCGAGGAGCACCTGCGCCGAGATGTTGATCGGTTTCGGGTAGGTCCGCTTCTTGCCTTCGTAGCGCGACTCGCCCCGCCCGTTGCTCATCGCCTGGTTCTGCAACGGACATTCGCCGCCCTTGTCGCAGACGGGGCAGTCGAGCGGGTGGTTGATCAGCAGGAACTCCATGATGCCCTGCTGCGCCTTGTCCGCCACGGGCGAGGTGAGTTGCGTCTTGACCACCATGCCCGGCATCACCGTCAACGTGCACGACGCCTGCGGCTTCGGCATGCCACGCCCGTTGCCCATGTCCGGTACTTCGACGAGGCATTGCCGGCACGCACCGGCCGGCTCCAGCAGCGGATGGTCGCAGAACCGCGGGATCTGGATCCCGATCATCTCGGCCGCGCGGATGACCAGGGTGCCCTCCGGCACACTCACCTCGAAGCCGTCGATGGTGAGGGTGACCAGGTTCTCCTTCTGCTCGACGTCGTCCGGCGTCGAGTTCGTGGTGACGGTCATTAAGCGTTGACCCCCGCTTCTTCCTGACGTTCGACGGTGAACAGCGCTGAGTCCGCCGGGTCGAATGGGCAGCCGCCGTGCTCGAAGTGGGCGATGTACTCGTCGCGGAAGTACTGGATCGACGACATCACGGGTGCGACACCGCCATCGGCCAGCGCGCAGAACGAACGCCCGGCGATGTTGTCCGACATGTCGAGCAGCTTCTCTAGATCGGCTTCGGTGCCTTGCCCCTGTTCGAGGCGGTCGAAGATCTGCACCATCCACCAGAAACCTTCACGACACGGGGTGCACTTGCCGCAAGACTCGTGTTTGTAGAACTCGACCCAACGTCCGGTCGCCCGCACGACGCAGGTGGTGTCGTCGAAGATCTGTAGTGCCCGGGTGCCGAGCATGGATCCAACCCCGGCCATCCCCTCGAAGTCCAGTGGTACGTCCGCGTGCTCCGCGGTGAGCATCGGGGTGGACGATCCGCCCGGTGTCCAGAACTTCAGCTCGTGCCCGGCCCGGATACCACCGGCCATATCGAGTAGTTCGTTGAGCGTGACACCCAGCGGCGCCTCGTATTGTCCGGGCCGGGTGACGTGCCCGGACAACGAGAAGATCCCGTACCCCGGAGACTTCTCGCTGCCCATCGAACGGAACCAGCCGGAGCCGTTGCTGACGATGGACGGCACCGAGGCGATGGTTTCCACGTTGTTGATCACCGTGGGCGAAGCGTACAGCCCGGCCACCGCGGGGAACGGTGGCTTGAGCCGCGGCTGCCCGCGCCGTCCCTCCAACGAGTCCAGTAGCGCGGTCTCCTCGCCACAGATGTAGGCGCCCGCACCCGCATGGACGGTGATCTCGAGATCGAAACCGGAACCGAGGATGTTGGCGCCGATGAAGCCGGCCTCATATGCCTCCACCACCGCGTGTTGTAGCCGGCGGATCACGGTCAGCACCTCGCCGCGTACATAGATGAACGCGTGTGTGGCGCCGATCGCGTACGAGGAGATGATCACCCCCTCCACCAGTAGGTGGGGGTCGGCCATCATCAACGGGATGTCCTTGCACGTACCCGGCTCGGACTCGTCGGCGTTCACCACCAGGTAGGTGGGCTTCGGCGAATCCTTCGGTACAAAACTCCATTTCATGCCGGTGGGAAAGCCGGCGCCACCGCGGCCGCGCAGGCCGGAGTCTTTGACCGCTTCGACGATCGACTCCGGGGAACGCTGCAACGCCTGCCGCAGTGCCTTGTATCCGCCGTTGCGCTCGTAGACCCGACGGGTGAAGGAGTCCTCCAGGTCCCAGCGCTCGGTCAACACCGGCGTCAGAGACGAGGCGCGGGCCTCGCCCGGAGCCCCAGGTGTCGCAGTCACTTCTGGTCCTCCCCGCTCGTCGCATCCAGCTCAGGCTGACCGCCCGTGGGAGCGGTCCACCCTTTCTCCTTGGCGAGCCGGAGTCCGGCCAACGAGGCCGGGCCGGCCGACACACCCTGGGTCTCCGCGCCGTCGGGGAATCCGGCCAGGACCCGCTCCGCCTGTTTCCACGTGCACACCCGGGGGCCGCGGCTGGAGTTCACCGCACCACCGGAGCGCAAGGTGTCCACCAATTCGCGAGCCGACTGCGGCGTTTGGTTGTCGACGAACTCCCAGTTGACCATTAACACCGGGGCGTAGTCGCAGGCGGCGTTGCACTCCACCCGCTCGAGTGACACCGTGCCGTCGTCGGTGGTTTCGTCATGCCCCACACCGAGGTGCTCGGAGAGCTCGGACCAGATGGCGTCGCCGCCCATGATCGCGCATAACGTGTTGGTGCACACGCCGACGTGGTAGTCACCCACCGGGCGGCGCTTGTACATCGTGTAGAACGTGGCCACCGCCGCGACTTCGGCCTCGGTCAGCCCGAGCACCTCGGCGCACATCTCGATGCCGGCCGGCGTGACATATCCGTCGTACGACTGCACGAGATGCAGCATCGGCAGCAACGCCGAGCGTGGTTCCGGGTAACGTGCCACGATCTCCAGCATCTCGGCACGGGCCTTCGCGTCGAGCTTCGTCGCTGCGCTGTCGGCCACCCCAGGACGGGTCGCGGCAGCATCTTCTGGTGGCACTCCGCTCCTCATTCGTTCCTCGGGCCGGCCGCTCTGCTCATTCGTCACGTCGTCGCTGGGGCTCACCGGTCGCACCCACCCATCACCGGATCGATACTCGCGACGGCGACGATGACGTCGGCGACCATACTCCCCTCACACGTAGCGGAGACCGCCTGGAGGTTGTTGAACGACGGATCGCGGAAGTGCACCCGCCACGGGCGAGTGCCACCTTCGGACACGACGTGGGCGCCGAGTTCACCACGTGGACTCTCGACGGGCGAATACACCTCGCCCGGCGGCACCCGGAATCCCTCCGTCACCAGTTTGAAGTGGTGGATCAGGGCCTCCATCGACTCACCCATGATGTGCCGGATGTGGTCGAGCGAGTTCCCCATGCCGTCGCTGCCGATCGCCAACTGGGCCGGCCAGGCGATCTTCTTGTCCTCGACCATCACCGGCCCCGGCTCCAGCCGGTCCAGGCACTGCTCGACGATCTTCAGAGACTCTTTCATCTCATCGACCCGGATCCGGAACCGCCCGTAGGCGTCACAGGTGTCACGGGTCGGTACGTCGAACTCGTAGTTCTCGTACCCGCAGTACGGTTGCGACTTACGCAGGTCCCACGGCAGGCCGGTGGCCCGCAGCATCGGCCCGGTGATACCCAGCGCCATACAGCCGGCCAGGTCCAGGTAACCGATACCGACGGTGCGGCCCTTGAAGATCGCGTTCTCATTACAGAACGCCTCGTACTCGCCGATGTGGTCCCACATCCACCGCAGGTACTCGCGGACACTCTCCACCGCTCCGGGCGGGAGATCCTGAGCGACGCCACCGGGCCGGACGTACGCACTGTTCATCCGCAGGCCACTGATCAGCTCGAAGAGGTCGAGGGTCCGTTCCCGCTCACGGAACCCGATAGTCATGACCGTCAGCGCGCCGATCTCCATACCACCGGTAGCGATACACAGCAGATGCGACGAGATCCGGTTGAGCTCCATCATCATCACGCGGATGACATTGGCCCGCTCCGGGATGTCGTCGGTGATGCCGAGCAGCTTCTCCACCCCGAGCACGTAGGCGGTCTCGTTGTGGAACGGCATCGCGTAGTCCATGCGGGTGACGAACGTGACACCTTGGGTCCACGTCCGGTACTCCATGTTCTTCTCGATACCGGTGTGCAGGTAGCCGATACCGGCGCGGGCGTCGGTGACCACCTCACCATCGAGTTCGAGGATCAACCGCAGCACACCGTGGGTGGACGGGTGCTGTGGTCCCATGTTGACCACAACCCGTTCCTCGCCGGCCGCGGCCGCTCCGACGACGTCCTCCCAGTCCTGCCCGGTGACCGTATAGACCGGGCCTTCCGTCGTCTCCCGGACGCCGGCATAGGGGTCGTCGGTGCTCTCGGCCGACGAGAACGTGACGTCAGACATTGGTCTCGCTCGCTTTCGACTCGGAGATCATTGGTACGCCCTCCGCTCGTCGGGCGGCGGGATCGTCGCACCCTTGTACTCCACCGGGATGCCGCCCAACGGGTAGTCCTTCCGCTGCGGATGCCCCGGCCAGTCGTCGGGCATCTCGATCCGGGTAAGCGCGGGGTGCTCGTCGAAGATGATCCCGAAGAAGTCGTAGGTCTCGCGCTCGTGCCAGTTGGCCGACGGGTACGTGGCCGTGATCGACGGGATGTGGGGGTCGTCGTCCGGGCACACCACTTCGAGATTGACTCGGCGATTGTGTGTGATCGACAACAACTGGTAGACCGCGTGTAGCTCGCGCCCCGTCTCGTCGGGATAGTGCACGCCGTTGACACCCATACACATCTCGAACCGCAGAGCAGCGTCGTCCCGCAGCACCTTGACCAACTCCGCCAGGTGCTCCCGGTTGACGAACAACGTCATCTGGCCGCGGTGCACGACAACCTTCTCTACCGCGTCGTCCCGCGTGAGCCCGGCCCGCTCCAGCGCGGAGCCGACCTCGTCGTGCAGCCGCTCGAACTCCTCGGCCCAGGGCTGTGGGGTGGATTCGCCGCGGACCGGGCTAGTGTCCCGGACCACCAGGCCGCCGTATCCGGACGTGTCACCAGAGCCGTCGGCACCGAACATGCCCCGTCGGCTCGGATGCTCTGGGGGCAGCGCCGGCCCTTCCGGGCCAGACGGGAGGCCTGGCTGCATCCCCTCCGGGTCCGGGTGTCCCTTGTCGGGCGTCTCACTCACCGCAGCAGACCTTTCATCTCATGCGTCGGAGTGGCCGTCAGTGCCGCCTGTTCGGCCTCGGCCTCGGCCGCCTTGCGGTGGGCACCAAGCTTGCTGTGCTGGATCTGATCGTGCAGCTTCAGCACCGCGTCGATGAGCATCTCCGGCCGTGGTGGACACCCCGGCAAGTACACGTCCACCGGGACGATGTGGTCGACACCCTGAACGATGGCGTAGTTGTTGAACATGCCTCCAGAGCTGGCGCACACGCCCATGGAGAGCACCCACTTGGGGTTGGCCATCTGGTCGTAGATCTGCCGGACCACCGGGGCCATCTTCTGACTCACCCGGCCGGCGACGATCATCAGGTCGGCCTGCCGAGGAGACGCCCGGAACACCTCCATACCAAAGCGCGACGAGTCGTGCCGTGGCGCACCGAACGACATCATCTCGATCGCGCAGCACGCCAAACCGAAGGTGGCCGGCCAGACCGAACCCTTACGCATCCACCCGGCGAGGTTCTCTACCGAGCTGAGCAGGACACCCGAGGGAAGCTTCTCCTCAATTCCCATAGTCCGCGCTCACCTTCTCCCTCCGTCGTGCTCCGCAAGGCGCCACCTGTACACACTCATTGGCTAGTCCCATTCGAGCCCTCCGCGACGCCATTCGTAGATGAACGGGACAGTGATCAGGAACAGGAACGTCACCATCGCGACGAAGCCGAACAAGCCGAGGTGGTCGAACCGAACCGCCCACGGGTACAGGAAGATGATCTCGATATCGAAGATGATGAACGTCATCGCGGTCAGGTAGTACTTGATCGGGATTCGTCCGCCGCCCACCGGTTGTGGCGTGGGCTCGATGCCACATTCATAGGAGTCGAGACGGACCCGGTTGAAGCGCTTCGGGCCAAGCATCGACGAGGCGAACACCGAACCCACCGCGAAGACGGCGGCCACCACAATTAGGCCGATCATCGGCGCGTACAGCTCCACGCGCGTTCAGCTCCCCTCACGGGCACTCGTGGCGGTGCCCTGGTCACGTCCGCCGTTTTCACCGGCTGGCACAGGTGCCATATTCTGCCTCCGCCTCATGCTGCCGGCGCCAGGCGGGTCAGCGCGTTGATGACGCGGTCATAGGCGTCGCCGTCGCGGTGGTCGGTCAGGTTGGCGAGCAGCTTCAGGGTGAACCGCATCAACCAGGGGCGCGGCAGCCCATGATTGGTGGCGATCTTCATGATGCGCGGGTCTCCGATCAGCCGGACGAATATCCGGCCGAGGGTGAAGTATCCACCATGCTCGCTCTTCAACGCGGCGGGGTACCCCTGTAGGACACGTTCCCGGCTGTCGGCGTTGACGCGGGAACGGGCATCGGCGATGACCGACGCGGCGAGGCTGGCCGCCTCCATCGCGTAGTCGATGCCCTCACCGTTGAATGGGTTGACCATGCCGCCGGCGTCGCCCACCAGCAGCAGTCCCTTCCTGTAGTGCGGCTGGCGGTTGAACGCCATGGGCAGGGCCGCACTGCGGACGTCGCCCACGCGGTTCTCGTCGGCGAACTCCCACTCCTCCGGCATCTGCGCCACCCATCGGCGCAGCAGATCCTTGTAGTCGACCTGGCCGAACGCCTTGGAGGTGTTGATGATGCCGAGACCGACATTGCTGGTGCCGTTGCCGGCGCCGAAGATCCAGCCGTACCCGGGCAGCAGGTCACGTCCGCCGCGGTCGTTCGCTGCCCACAACTCGAGCCACGACTCCATCCACTCGTCGTCATGGCGCGGCGTCTTGAAGTAGGTGCGCACGGCCACCCCCATGGGGCGGTCGTCGCGTTTGTGCAGGTCCATTGCCGTCGCCAGCCGGGACGAGACACCATCGGCGGCGACGACCAGCGGCGCCCGATACGTAACCGGTCCACCTTCGGCGCGGCCGCGTTCGTTGACCGGCTTGGCGTGCACGCCGGCTACCCGGCCGGTGCGCTCGTCGATCACGGGACCGACGACGCTGGTGCGCTCGTGTAGGCGTACACCGGCGCCTTCGGCATGGGCGGCCAGCAGGTGATCGAAGTCCATCCTGGTGCGTACGAGCCCGTAGTCCGGATAGCTGGCCAGCTCGGGCCATGGCAAGTGCAACCGCATGCCGCCGCCGATGATGCGCAGACCGCGGTTGCGGATCCACCCCGGGCCGGAGGTGTCTACACCCATCCGGACGAGCTGACGCACCGCGCGCGGAGTGAGGCCGTCCCCACAGACCTTGTCTCGGGGGAACGACGACTTCTCGAGGAGGAGTACGTCGAGCCCGGCCCGGGCCAGGTAGTAGGCCGTCGTGGAACCAGCTGGCCCGGCACCGACGACGATGACGTCGGCGTCGTCAGCCTGCGCGTTCATCCGGTCCTCACCAGTGGTCGTGACGGTTCTGTAGCGTCATCGCGGAGTTAGTGAATGAATTCACTAACTAGCTTCCGGACCAAGTCTAGGGGTTCACCCCTAGGGCTTTCGACCGCCCCCACTATGTCTGACCTGCGAATTTACGCATCATAGATGTTGCGAAAATAGTTCCCCACCCTGATGCGCATGTCAGGCCGGACAACTCGGTGCGCAGCGGAACCACCAGCACAGCGCCTGACAACAAAAAGTCGGGGCGGTGGGCAGCGGCCTTGGCAACCAGAACGAGACTTTACGGGCGCAGCGCGTGATGGAGAGCGACGATCCCGCCGGAAAGATTGCGCCACCGCACCTCCGACCAGCCGGCCCGCTGGATCCGCCCGGCCATCTCGGCCTGATCCGACCAAGCCGGAATCGACTCGGCCAGATAGACGTAGGCATCTGGATTACTCGACACCCGCCTGGCCACCGTGGGCAGGGCGCGCATCAGGTACTCGAGGTACACCGTGCGAAATGGTGCCCACGTCGGGTGGCTGAACTCACACAACACGAGGCGCCCACCCGGCCTGGTCACCCGCAGCATTTCGCGCAGCGCCAGGTCGGGGTCGTGCACATTACGCAGGCCAAACGAGATGGTCACCACGTCGAACGACGCGGCAGCGAACGGCAACCGGGTAGCGTCGCCGGCCACGAACGGCAGCTCAGCCCGCCGCCGTTTCCCGGCCCGCAGCATGCCGAGGGAGAAGTCGCAGGGCACAACATCCGCGCCCGCGGCACGGAACGGCTCACTGGACGTGCCCGTACCCGCGGCGAGGTCGAGAACACGCTCCCCGGGCAGCGGACGCACCGCTTGGTTGACGGCGTGCCGCCAGTAGCGGTCCTGCCCGAAGGAGAGCACGTCATTGGTGAGGTCGTAACGCTCGGCGACATCGTCGAACATCGTCGCGACCTCATGTGGTTGTTTGTCGAGGGAAGCTCGGCTCACACCGCCCAGCCTAGGGCCAGGCCTACGGATCTTGCGGATGTGGGCCGGTGCGCGACACCACCGGGTTCGCGGGCCGGGCATCCTCACTCGAATCCAGCCCCGGCCGGCGCCGGGGTCACTGGCTGCTGAGCTCCGTCGTTCCGGTGGCGTCCCAGGTGGCGGAGAACGTCTGGCCCTCGTCCTCCACGACGACGTGGATCGTCACCTCATTGCCGTGCCATCGGCCGCGGGCTACCGAGGCGTGCAGTGTGTCGGCGCCAGGGCGCCCCACCGCGTCGGCCGTACCTGTGATGGCTGTCGCGACCGCTTCGGGGGTGACGTCGTCCCATCCGATCGACGATCCTTCGCTCTCGCTGTAGGACCGCTCCCATTCCGGCTCGGTCGCCAGGCCGGCCTCGTATCTGATCGACGCCAAGCCGGGCCGATCGGTCTCGGCCAGCACCCGCACCTCGGCCCATTCCGGCCTGATGGTCATCGACTGGATCCCGTCGGGTGCGTGTTCGAGCATGACGTCCCACATGTGCACCAGCCCGGCCTCGGTATGGAGATCGGGCTTCTCCGTGGCGATCTCCGGGAGCTCGACGTCGGCCGGCCGCAGGTTCTCCGCCGGCGCCACCTCCATGTCGGCGTCCCTCGTGCCCGTCTCGACACTCGTGGGTGCTACCAGGCCGATCCCGGCCGCGGCCACACCAACCGCGACAAGGGTGCCCACCAGCACCATCCACACAATCTCCCGCCTCGCTCGCGCCGGCCTGACGGACGGTACGGGCATGACGGGAGACGGTGGCGCCTCGACACCCGGGATGTCGGCGACCAGCTCGTCGAGCGCGGCGATCGATCCCGCGTCATGCACTGCCGCGGTCCGTTCCTGCATGTCGTCGAGAGTCAGCCTGCCCTCTCCGTACGCGGCGGCGATCGCCGCGGAGTATCGGTCGCGGTCGGCATCGGATGGCCGCCACCGTCGCTCCGGTCGGCGTCCGGTTCCTCGTATCGGCACCGTCAGGACCCATCCCTGAGCAGGTGCCGGCCCGAGCCGTCCCACACGACATGAGCGGCGGAGCCATAGGAGTCGGATTCGAGCTGGACCGAGACCGTCAAGATCCCCCGCCACCAGCCCTGCCGGTCGATGCGGATGTAACTGACCGGCCGGTCCGGCAACCCTGCCACCTCGGCGGCCCGGGCGGCGGCCGCGCCGACCACCCCTGGCGCGAGGGCCGACGCCTCGAAGTACGTGGCGTCGGGGTCGGTGTCGATCTCTCCTGCGGGCTCTCGTTCGCCAAACCCGCCGTCGCGATACGTAATGGTGTCGTACTGAATGGCACCGGGCGCTACCTCGACCTCGAAGGTCGCCCAGTCGGGACGGATGCTGACGGCGTGGTACCGGGTCACGCCCCGTGCCTCCAACTCGCCGAACAACGCCTCGACCATGCCGGGTTCGAGCAAGCCCATGTGGTCCGCGGCGACGGCTCCTTCCATGGCCGGGGCAGTCTCGGATGTGGTCGTCGACCCGTCGTTGCCGGCGGCGATCAGCACACCGGCAGCGAGGACACCCACCATGACGCCGGTCGCGATCGTGACACCCCACGCACGCTGGGTGGCGCGCGCCGCCCGATCCGGAGCTGGGTGGATCACCTCGCCGGCCATTCACACACGACGGTCATGTCTCGGATGATAACCAGCGTGGGTAGCGGGCCGCTGTGACCAAATCGTCAGCCCGCTGTCGGCGGGTGTGCAGTGGAGACGTCGTAGGCTTGACGCCCGTGACAACTGCGCCGCTGAAGGCAGCCGAAACCGCGCTCGTGGCCCGCACGGTGGAGATCCCCGATCCCGGACCACTGTTGTCGCTGCTGCCCAGTGAGGCGCCGCTGGTCTGGCTGCGCCGCGGAGAGGGCCTGGCCGCCTGGGGTGAGGCGGCGCGCTTCGACACCACGGGACCCGGCCGGTTCACCGAGGCCGAGCAGTGGTGGCGCGGTTTGGTCCGCACCGCCGTGATCCGCGACGAGGTGCAGCTTCCGGGCTCCGGGCCGGTGGCCTTCGGGTCGTTCACGTTCGACGACGGCCCTACGTCGTCGTCGCTGGTCCTGCCCGAAACCGTTGTGGGACACCGGGAGGGGCGCTGGTGGGTGACCACCGTCAGCCTCAACGGTCACCTGCCGCCCTGGCCCAACCTCCCCTTAGCCAAGCCGACCCGCCGGCCCGGGCCGGTCACCTTCACCGACGGCACTCTCGGTAGCGCCGCGTGGGAGCGGATCGTCGCCGGCGCCGTCGACCGCATCAACGCCGGCGAACTGGAGAAAGTGGTCCTCGCCCGCGAGCTGATCGCAGAATGCTCGCGCCCGGTCGACCTTCGCTGGCCGCTGCGCCGGCTCAGTGATCGCTATCCGCGTTGCTGGACGTTCAGCGTGGACGGCATCCTCGGGGCCACACCCGAACTACTCGTCCGGCGCGAGCGCGGGCTGGTCACGTCCCGTGTCCTGGCTGGCACCATCCGCCGGACCCGCGACGACGTCCACGACCTCGCACTCGCCGCCTCGCTCGCCAGGTCCAGCAAAGACCTGGAGGAGCACGAGTTCGCGGTGCGTTCGGTGGCCGACGCGCTGGCGCCATTCTGCTCCAGCATGAACATCCCCGAGACGCCGTTCGTGCTGCATCTGCCGAATGTCATGCACTTGGCCACGGATATCGCCGGTGTCGCCTCGGACCAGTCGTCCGCGCTGCTCATGGCGGGTGCACTACATCCGTCGGCAGCCGTTGGCGGCACCCCGACCGACCGGGCACGAACGGTGATCCGCGAGATCGAGGGGCTCGACCGTGGCCGCTACGCGGCCCCCGTGGGCTGGATCGACAGCTCCGGCGACGGCGAATGGGGCATCGCGCTGCGCTGCGCCCACGTCGATCCGATCGACCGGACTCGGCTGCGGCTGTTCGCCGGTTGCGGCATCGTGGCCGGCTCGGACCCCACGGCTGAGCTCGCCGAGAGTGTGGCGAAGCTCGTGCCGATGCGAGACGCCCTCACCACCTGACCCCTCTTCCCCATGATCATGAACACTTTGCCGTGTTATCACCCGGCAAAGTGTTCATGATCATGGGAGAGGGTGGCGTCGACGACGGCCCGTAGGCGAGCGTGCAGATCGCGCAGGCCATGCCGTTCGGTCCGTATCTCGATGACGGAACGGCCGGGCGGCGGCGCCATCAGCAGCTCCCGCAGCCGGGAAAGGTCCGTGACGTGCTCGTGGGTCACCCCGTAACCGGCACACAACGCAGCGATATCGGCACCATGTGGTGTGCCGAACACCCGCTCGAAATCCGCTGAATACTCCGGCGCGCCCTGCTCCAACAGCGAGAAGATGCCACCTCCGTCGTCGTTGACGACCACCACCTGAAGCTCCGGCGGCTGCTCCAGCGGCCCCACCAACAACCCGCCGAGGTCGTGGAGGAAGGCGAGGTCACCGATCAGGACCCGGGTAAAGCCGCCGGAGCCCAACGCCACCCCGGAGGCAGTGGACAACGTGCCGTCGATGCCCGCCAGCCCCCGATTGGCCACTACCCGCGGACCGATGGCGGCGCTATCCCCGAACCACGGTGGCGCGGTCAGGTCGAGATCGCGGATTGGATTCGACGACGCGACGACCACCACCTGGCCGGGGCCGGTCGCAGACCACAACTCCCTGGCTACCTGCGGTCCAGTCAACCCGCTGGCATCGAGCACACCGCTGACCGCTTGTCGCGCCGCCGCGTCGGCAGCGATCCAACGGGCGAGCCAATCGGCGCCCGCCGGGTCCGGTTCGGCGCGCACCGCGGTGGTGACCACCGCGGCGTTGCGGGCGGGGTCGGGCCAATCACTACTAGGCGCCACCACCACGACCTCGACGTCCCGGCGGGCCAGCAGTGCACTCACCGGGCGCGACAAGGTGGGACGGCCGAACACCACCACCCGCTCCACCCGCCCGCCGAGTTCCGGCCGGCCCAGCAGCAACCGGTAGAGCATGATCGCGTTAGGCCCCCCACGAGCGCCCGACGACGGTTCGGCGAGCAACGGAAAGCCGCCCTGCTCGGCCAGTTCGCGAGCGTCGTCGCCGGCGCCGTCGCCGGCCACCACAACGGTGTGCCGGCCGCGCCCCAGAGACCGAGCAGGCGCGCCGCCGTGACCCGAGTGGTCCACCGCCGCGGAGTCGACCTGGACCCGCCCGGGGACCTGGCCTGCGACGACGGACGTTGCACTCGGCCAGTCCGCCGCATCGGGGACCAGTGGTTCCCGAAACGCAAGATTGAGGTGGATCGGTCCGGGTCGCCGGGTGCGTGCCCCCGTGGCGGCAGCGACGGCCCGTCCCAGCAGGTTGCGGAGGTCCGAGTGCTCGCCAGCGCGCCCGGAAGGTGCCGGCACGTCGGCTACGAACCGGACCGCCGACCCGAAGATGTCGACTTGATCGGTTGTCTGGTTAGCCCCAGTGCCACGCAGCTCGTGCGGCCGGTCGGCACTCAGCACGATCAGCGGCACCCCGGCGTGGGCGGCTTCGAGCACGGCGGGATGCAGATTCGCCACCGCGGTTCCCGACGTGGTGACCACAGCCACCGGCCCGGCAACACGGGCGAGGCCGAGCGCGGTGAAACCAGCCGCCCGTTCGTCTATTCGCACATGCAACCGCATCTGCCCACGGCCGACCGCCGCTTGCAGCGAGAACGCCAACGGCGCGCTTCTGGAACCGGGGGCGAGGACGACATGCTGCACACCGAGGACGGCCAGCTCGGCGACGATCACGTCGGCGGCGGTGACGGAATGGTTCACCCGACGATTCTGCCTCGCCGGGGCGTGCGCACTGCTAGTGCGTCGCTAATCGACCTTGCGTAGCCAGGTGAACCCGGTGTTCGCCCCCTGGCAAGTCTGCAGGATCACGTCGCATTCGTCACCACAGGCCCAATTGGAAGCACTGCCCAGGGCAGAACCGCGGCCGGGCGCGATGACCCGGTGTGCCACCTCGTAAATCCCGGCTTGTTCACCCTTCAGCTCCACGATGGTGCCCATCGGCATCGCGTTCCACCAGGCGTTGCCGAGGTAGTCGTGGGCGGCGACGAACGTGTCCACGGTGACCGGCGCGTAGTGGCAGGCCACTCCGTACGGAAGGTTGTCGATGTCGGTGCTGTTGTTGCACACCCGGACGTCGATGCTGCGGACGTCATCACCCAGCACGATGCCGACGTCGCTGCGGACTTCCTCGAACCGTTCGCCGCCGGCATACGTGAAGCGGAACTCGGTTCCGGTGGCAGCGTCGACCTCGATGGTGGCCGTGCTGTCGGCACTGGTGGCGACCGTCTCCACGGTCTCCCACTCGTCGCCGTCCTTCATCTCCAGATCGAGATCTCCGATCACCGCAACCCCGGCCTCCGTCGTCCAGGTTGCGGTGACCTCCGCGGTGTCGTCACCGGTAGGCGAGGCCGTGACGGTCACCCTGGACGGCAGGAGGTCCGAGGCGACCACGCTGACGTGGTTCGACGCGGCGGCGTCGACGTCGTCGGAACCGCCGTACGCCGCGCGATAGATACTCGTCTCGGCGACATCCAGTTCGGTGCTACCACCCTCGGGCCCAATGTCGATCTCGGCGACGGTCTCCCACGTGCCGCCGTCAACCCGCTGGAGGTCGACGACGCCCTGCACGGGGGTGCCGTCGACGGTGCGCCATTCAGCCGTGAACATCACGTCGTCCCAGCCATTGGGGTCCTCCGGCACGGACAGGATCAGCTCGGCGGCATCTAGATCTTCGGCGTCGGGATCGGCATGTAGCGCCTCGACCGGCTCGGAGTCCCGCGGCGACGGCTCGGCGACCACTGGCTTGGGCGTACTGGCCAGCACCTTCGCCACAACCCGGATGTCGTCATCCGCAGATCCGCCGCTGGCACTGCCGATCAGCGCGAACGCCGCCGCCCCAGCGATCGTAACCGCTCCGGCGCTGGCCAGCAGACGAGACCCCATACACACCATCTTCCTTGATCATCCGCGTTCTTTCCACAGATTGCGGGCGACGTCATAACGTAAGACGAACCGCGGGCGGCGGAGGTTCCGCCCTCCACCGAATTCGATCACATCGGTTCCCCGCTCACCCGCGGGCGTCTCCGCAGGCACGAAGCGCCGCTGCCGCGGCCGGTGAGCCCCTAGGCGCGCCCCCGCCCGTACAGTGGCACGCGTGACCACCGCACCCTTTCAGCCTGATCGTTGGCGTGTCGTCGAAGGATTCGACTTCACCGACATCACCTACCACCGGCACGTCGTCGACGGTCATGACCACGGCACCGTCCGGATCGCGTTCAACCGTCCCGAAGTGCGCAACGCCTTCCGACCACACACCGTCGACGAGCTCTACCGGGCGCTCGACCACGCTCGGATGACACCCGATGTCGGCTGCGTGCTACTCACCGGCAACGGACCGTCACCCAAGGACGGCGGCTGGGCTTTCTGCTCCGGCGGAGACCAACGGGTTCGTGGCCGTGACGGGTACCGCTACACCGTCGCCGACAGCCAGCCGGACGACGCCGGCCGGTCCGGTGATGACGAGCGCGGCACCGGCCACCACGAGCGGATCGATCCCGCACGAGCCGGGCGTCTGCACATCCTCGAGGTGCAGCGCCTGATCCGCATCATGCCGAAGGTGGTCATCGCCGTGGTCCCGGGCTGGGCCGCTGGTGGCGGACACAGCCTGCACGTCGTCTGCGACCTCACCTTGGCCAGTGCCGAGCACGCCCGGTTCAAGCAGACCGACGCCGACGTCGGATCCTTCGATGCCGGGTACGGCTCGGCATACTTGGCCCGCCAGGTTGGCCAGAAGTTCGCCCGCGAGATCTTCTTCCTGGGCGACGAGTACTCGGCCGACGAAGCGTTCCGGATGGGTATGGTCAACGCCGCCGTGCCGCACGCCGACCTCGAGAACGTCGCGTTGAAATGGGCCACCAAGATCAACGGCAAGAGCCCTACCGCTCAACGCATGTTGAAGTTCGCCTTCAACGCCGTCGACGACGGCTTGGTAGGGCAGCAGGTGTTCGCCGGAGAGGCCACCCGACTGGCCTACATGACCGACGAAGCCGCCGAAGGCAGGGACGCATTCCTCGACAAACGCGATCCCGACTGGTCGCGCTTTCCCTGGTACTACTGACGGCCTGGGCGGCTGACACTCGTGTCGGCCGCCGAGCCGCTCAGCCAGAGAATACCCGGCCGGTTGAAATCGCGACGGATCACACCTTTGTGATGATCACCGCGTGACGGATCCACTGAACCTCCGTAAGCTGGGAGTGCGATGGACAGGCCACCTCCGACGCCGATGTCGGCGGCTACCCGCTCGCTCCAGGCGATCGAGGTGCCGCTGACACCTGCTGTGTTGCCTCGTGTGTATCCAGCCGTGGTGGCCGCCCTCGACGGGGGCCCCGCGCTGCTGCCCGTACCCACCCACCCCGAGCCGCTCCGGGACGAACTCCTGGCCAGTCTCCGGCCCGAGGCCCCGTTGGAAGACACCGACATCGCCTTCGTCATCCCCACCTCGGGCTCCACGGGCGAACCCAAAGGGGTCATGCTCAGCGCCAAGGCGATCCAGACGTCGGCCACCGCGACGCTACGCCGACTCGGTGGTCCCGGACAATGGCTGCTTGCCCTGCCCGCCACCCACGTGGCTGGTCTGATGGTGCTGGCTCGGTCATTCGTCGCCGGAACCGAGCCGGTGGCGATGGACCTGTCCAGCGGGTTCGACCCCGAGATGTTCGCCGCTGCGAGCGTGCGACTGTTCGGCTCCGGGCCCCACCGCCGGTACACGGCGCTCGTCCCCCGACAGCTCGCCGCGCTGTTGGATGGCGGCGAGGCGTCCGTGGCCGCGCTGTCGGGTTACCACGCCGTCCTCGTCGGAGGCTCGGCGATCTCCGCCGAACTGCTGGAGCGGGCTCGAGCCGCCGGAGTCTCCGTCGTCACCACCTACGGCTCGACCGAGACCTGCGGCGGCTGCGTCTACGACGGACTCCCGCTCGACGACGTCGAGGTCCGCATCGACGACGCCGGCCGAATCTGCCTTCGCGGCCCCATGCTCGCCAGTGGCTATCGCCTACGGCCGGAGCTGAGCGTCGATGCGTTCGGGGACGGCTGGTTCACCACGGCCGACATCGGCCACCTCGGCCCGGACGACCGGCTCGACGTCGTGGGCCGCTTGGACGACGTCGCCGTCTCCGGCGGGGTGAACGTCCCATTGGCCGCCGTCGACCATCTCGTCGCCGCACACCCGGGCGTCCGTGAAGCGCTGGCCGTAGCCCTTCCCGACCCGGAGTGGGGCCAACGGGTGGTCGCCGCCGTGGTCGCCCACGATCCCGCCCAGCCGCCCCGGTTGGAGTCGGTGCGGGCCCACGTCATGCGCCGGGCGCCGGCGGCCTACGCACCGAAGGAGCTGATCACCGTCGAGTCGCTGCCCACCCTGCCGAACGGCAAGACGGACCGCCGCGGGCTGGCCGAGCAGCTCAGCCGTACCATCCACTGATGGCCACATCCTCCACCTGGGTGCAGGGCGCCCGCCCACGAACCCTGCCCGCGGCACTCTCACCGGTCATCGTCGGTACCGGTGCGGCCGCCGCCGCGGGAGCGGCACACCTCGGCCGAGCAGTGCTGGCGCTGGTGGTCGCCCTCGCGTTGCAGGTGGGGGTCAACTACGCCAACGACTACTCGGACGGCGTGCGCGGCACCGACGACAACCGCGTCGGGCCACTGCGGCTGGTCGCGTCGGGGGTGGCCAGCGCCCGCGCAGTGAAGCTCGCGGCCTGGCTCAGCTTCGGAGTCGCCGCCGTGACGGGTCTCGTCCTAGTGGTGCTCATCCAACAATGGTGGCTGCTGGCAGTGGGCGCCGCCGCGGTGGGCGCGGCCTGGTACTACACCGGTGGCTCCCGTCCGTACGGATACCGCGGCATGGGCGAGCTGTCGGTGTTCGTGTTCTTCGGGTTGGTCGCCGTCATGGGCACCACCTACGTACAAGCCGAACGGCTCACCGCGGTGTCATTCGTCGCCGCCGTCGCGGTGGGCAGCATGGCCTGTGCCCTCCTGCTGGTCAACAACCTTCGTGATGCACCCCAAGACGCCGTAGCCGGCAAACGTACACTCGCGGTGTTCCTTGGCGAGCAACGCACCCGGCTGCTGTACGCCGGGCTGATGGTGCTGCCCTACCTGCTGGTGGTGCCGCTGGCGCTGGACGCCGGTCCGTGGGCGTTGTTGGCTGGGCTCGCGGCACCGGTCACCTGGATGGCAGCACGGCCGGTGCTACGCGGCGCGCAGGGATCCGCACTCATCCCGGCTCTGCAGACCACCGGCCTCACCAGTCTGGTGTTCGCCGCCTTGCTGACCGCCGGACTAGCTATAGGCTGAGTCACCACGTGCGTGCTGTGACGCGGATCACTACCGCAATGACGTCATCGGCGGCTCGTCAAACGGGTCTTCTACAAAGGGTGGCGCGGTCTTGTGTGGCCACCATGGGGGGAAGATCGGGTGCACAGACCCACATCGGACGCGGCCCTGCTGGATTGGACCCGTCACGGGAACACAGCAGCCTAAGCCGAGCTCTGGAGCGGACGTGCCGAGCCGGCACGCGCGGCGCTTGATGCGTCCTGCCATGACACACTGACCAAGTTGGGCCGGTACACCCTCGGTGCGTTTATCGGACCCCACCCAGACCCGCGTAGCTGAGCGCCCTGCGCCATTGTTCCCACTGTCGCATGGACACCATTGGTGCTCCTGCGGGTGAACAGGTGGAACTCATTCTGAACACCACCTCTGGAGCCTTGGCTTCGATTCCGCGCGCCACGCCGCTCTGAATTGCGCCACCCGACCACGGATGTGACCCCTCTCACAGAGGTAATTCGTCATCAACTGTTGCTGGCAACGGTCTATTGGATTAGAGCGGCATGACGAAATCCTAGCCGCTCGACTGCGGCCGACATTTCTCAAGAGACTCGAGAACCATCGGCAACAGAGTAGAGCGAGGGCGGCCAGCTCGTGCCTGTGCTGGCCGCCCTCTACGCGAGTCGGGGTCTGCTTGGGGGGCGATACAACCCCGACTCGCTATGCGGTCCTGCGACACCAGCGAACCGCACGATTCACTTTTCCTTGCATCACCGAAAGTACCGGTAGCCTACCCTTGGATATCTAGGCCACATTCCTGCTCCGCGTAAACACTTAACTCCACGCCGGCCTCCTCGACCTGATGCTCTTCGACAATAGCTGCCAACTGAGCAACGAGCTCAACCGCTTCCTCCTCAGTGACCTGCTTCCTCCCACCAACAGACTCGTACAGCGGGAGATAGTCCTCGAAGAATTCATAATAAGATTCGAGCGCGCTTTCCAGGCCAAACGGAGCTTCTTCACGAAGTAACCCAACGACGTCCCTGGCATCTGCGAGCGACTCTAGATCATTCACCTCGGTCGCGCTAAATACGTCGACGGCTGCCTCTAGTTGCGCACAGAAGCCACCCTCTACGGCCTGCAGTTCCTCGAGGACCGTCCTATTCACCTCTACCCCGCGCTCGCCGGCCACATCCCCAGCCTGGCCGTCCGAGCCACAAGCAGAGAGCACAAGGGCCGCAACAGAACCGAACGTGGCAGCAAGTAGCTTGTTTCTTACCATGTCTGAGCCAACCACCTAAATGAGTACAAACAGCACACAGTTATGCTGTTATCCGATCTTTCTGACGATGTCGTTCTGGAACGTCGCCCCAACCCGCATCAATGCCGTCAACTTCTCCAGGATTGCGCTTAACGGCTATCGCGTCAAAAAATCGGATAGCAGCTCGATCCCAAGTCCGCAGAACTCTTTCACCAATCTTCCTCCATGTGACATCGCGAATGAAGATCATGTCGCCGGCGAGGATGAACAGAGAAAAGAAGGGCAGCCCCATGACGACGGCAATGCCGAGGTGCATGGCTGTCACTCCAACTAGTGCGACTATTCGGCTGGTGCGGCGGAGCAGCATGAGTGGGAAGAAGATCTGAATGAAGACGGAGAAGTAGGTGACGACCATGACACCGAGAGCGCTGGAACTCAGAAGCTCGTTGAGTGCCGGCCACGGTGCGTATTGGCCAACCTGCATCGGGTAGTAGACGGCGGTGCCGTCTTGCCACAACTCCCCCTGGACCTTGTACAGGCCGGAGGCCAAGTAGATGATGCAAACCTGCACGGCGATCGCAACAACAGCGAAGTTGTGGAAGACGACGGCGGCCAAGGTGGTGTTGGTGCGCAGTTGTGGCGAGATCTGGACCCGGATGGGGCCGTCAGTCTGCCCAACAACTCGTCGGGCTCGCCGGCGCGCATCTAGTGACCAGCGCCCGGAGGTGTCGGCGAAGCACATGTAGAAGAAGAGGATCCGGAAGATGTTGTCGCTCTGGTCGCCGTAGATCGGCTGCGCCTCGATCAGACTGACCCACAAGATCAGGATGATCGGCGCGAGAATCCGGGTGCGCCAGCCAAGCACCAGCAACACCAGCAGGACCGCCACCAGGCCGAGCTTGAGGTCCAGCTCAAGCTGGCTGCTGCCGCCCCGGAAGAAGGTGAACGGCCAGCTGAAGCCCCCGTTGTCGTCGATCGGTTCTAACCAGCGGGCGGCGTCGCCCCAGAGGTAGTGCCGGTTGAGCCAGTTGGCGGCGAGGAAGCCCAACGCGGTCAGGCCGAACAGGATCCGCATCATCGCGAGACCGTAAGTGGCACGTTTGGCCCCAAGCAGCCAGTCCTCACCGAACCGCAGCTTGGGTGCGACGTGATCGTTCCACAACACGGGAGTTCGTGCGCTCATCGGGCGAACCTCTCGATCGCGGCGGCGAACGCCTCCCGGTCCTGACCGTCGTGCTCGATCAACGGCCGGCGGCCGAACTCCCGGGTGACCACCGTTGGTTGACGATCCCGGTTCGCGAACGACGGCGCCCGGCTCTCTTCCGTCTTGAACTGCACATACTTGACGCCGGCGTCTTCACCCCACCACGCATACGCGAACTGCGTCGCATACGCCGTGATTGCCTGGTCATAGCGGAGCACATAGGAGATCCGGCTCGCCGGAGATCGATCGTCTTCACGCATCATCCGGGCCCGCAGCCGGTCCCACGCGTCATGGTGGTAGTGGCTGGCCAGCGCAAACCGTTCCTCGCTGGTCATCCTGGCGTGTTGCTGGCCGATGCGGGTCGCGGCACGGCGGGTGACGATACCGACCCTGGACGGTGTGAGGTTGTGCAGCACCGCGGCGTCGATCTCCAGATCGGTGACGTTGACCCACTCGGTGTGCCGTTGGTCGTTGTACCACCCACGGACGAACAAGGTCCGCTCGGTACCGATGGGCCGCGGTGCGAACAGGCTCCAGTTCTGTTGGAACATGGGAAGCATGTAGGCGTTCATCGGTTCCTTCAGCGAGTCTTTCGCTGCGTTGTTCGGACCGACGAACAGCGCCGTCACCGCGAGGTGCGCGCCAACCGCCAGGCCCAGCACACCCGCCAGGAACTTAAGCCAGGCCGGCCTTGTCTGCTGCATCCGATGCCCCCAATCCCCCTCGCAGACACGTCTGCCAGTCGTCGTTTCTGACGGACAGCGGTGGGCCCGCACAGGTATTGCGTGCGGACCCACCGTCGTTGTCTCTTTCGTGCCGAGAGAACTAACTACTCGACGATGGCGCGCCGTCGGTTGCTGGCGGCGAACACAACAACGCCAACACCAAGCAGCAAGGCTCCAAGCATGGCTACCAGCAGCGGGCCTCCACTACCGGTGTCAGGCAGGTCGTCGCCGTCCTTGTCGGCGTCAGCATCCGCGTCCACGTCAGCATCAACATCCGCGTCCACGTCAGCATCAACATCCGCGTCCACGTCAGCATCAACATCCGCATCGACGTCAGCATCAACATCCGCATCGACGTCAGCATCAACATCCGCGTCCACGTCAGCATCAACATCCGCGTCCACGTCAGCATCAACATCCGCGTCCACGTCAGCATCAACATCCGCGTCCACGTCAGCATCAACATCCGCGTCCACGTCAG
>NZ_JAAOEN010000022.1 GCF_011320225.1 Phytoactinopolyspora limicola | reverse complement strand
CACACCCCACACCCCACACCCCCCACCCCACACCGGGTGATCGTCGCCGGGATATGGTCGCTATAGCGACACGAAACCGGCGACGATCACCGGTGTTTGGGTGGTCATTCGTGGTTCGCGTACTCGTGATCCACGTGCCCTCGGGGCTCGATCTGGAATGTGCTGTGCTCGATGTCGAAATGTCCAGCCAGACACTGATGCAGGCCGTCCAGAATGGAGTCGTTGCCACAGTCGGCCAGTTCGACCTCGTCGACGACGACGTGTGCCGACAGCACCGGCACCCCGCTGGTGATCGTCCACGCATGCAGGTCGTGGACGTCGACGATGCCGGGCACGTTCATCATGTGCTGGCGCACTTCGTCGAGGTCGACACCCCTCGGGGTGGCTTCTAGCAACACGTTGAGGACGTCGCGCAGGAGCATCCAAGCCCGCGGCAGGATCATCAAACCGATGAGGATCGACGCGATAGCATCCGCCCGCAGGAACCCCGTTGCCATGATCACGAGAGCGGCGGTGACGACGGCCACCGAACCCAGCATGTCGCCGAGCACCTCGAGATAGGCGCCACGCACGTTCAGACTGTCTTTCTGCCCACGCCGCAGGATGAACAGCGACACGAGGTTGCCGACCAGGCCCACCGCGGCCGCGGCCAGCATCACCCCGCTCTCGATCTCGCCCGGCGAGAACAGCCGCCGGACGCCGCCGATCATCACGAGAATGGCGACGACACCGACCACCAGCGCATTGGTCATCGCCGCCAGAATCTCGACCCGCTGGAGACCGAAGGTGCGCTTCGCGCTCGGCGGCCGGGCCGCGATGATGGTGGCGATGAGCGCGACGGCGACCCCAGTGCCGTCGGTCAGGCTGTGTGCGGCATCGGCGAGCAACGCCATCGACCCCGACAACCACGCACCAACCACCTGGACAGCGGTGATGGCGACGATGATGCCGAGAACCACGGCCATCCGCTTGCGGTAGGCGTAGCCGGCCGTTCCGGTGGTGGGACCGGCGTGCCCGTGTCCGTGTCCGAAGCCCATCAGTGCCTGCCCGAATGGTGCATGGTGCACCCGCGTACCGCCGCGCCGCACACGGCCACGGGCTCGGGGCGGTGGTGCTCAGGACACAGCGTGGTGGTGGTGCCGCTGGCGGTGAGCAACTCTTCGGCGGCAGCCAGCAGCGGCCAGAGTTCGGGACGGGCCAGCGCGTAGAAGGTGGACCGTCCGTGCGGGTGGGCGTCGACGAGGCCGGCCGACCGCAGGCAGGCCAGGTGGCCGGAGACCGTGGATTGCGCCAGCCCGAGCTCTTTGGTGAGGTCCACGACGCGGCGCTCGCCATCGGCCAGCAGTTGGACGATCGCTAGCCTCGCCGGGTCGGCCAGGCTATGGAACAGCAGGACGGGCGCCGGGCCCACACCGGGTAGACGCCCGCTGACCGGTTGCGCGTCGTCAACATTCATCGCCATATGCCGATGATAACTTATCCGGCCGATGATTGCCTGTCCCCATGATCATGAACACTTTGCCGTGCTATGGCACGGCAAAGTGTTCATGATCATGGGGACGGCTGAGGGTGGGGTGAGCGGAGGCTCAGAGGTTGCCGCGCCGCTCCTGCTCCCGCTCGATCGACTCGAACAGGGCCTTGAAGTTGCCTTTGCCGAACCCGAGGGAACCGTGTCGCTCGATGAGCTCATAGAACACCGTCGGCCGGTCACCAATCGGCTTGGTGAAGATCTGCAACAGGTAACCGTCCTCGTCCCGATCGACCAGCACGCCCCGCTTCTTGAGCTCCTCGATGGGAACACGGACCTTGCCGATGCGCTCCCGCAACTCCGGGTCGTCATAGTAGGCATCCGGAGTGTCGAGGAACTCCACACCTTCGGCCCGCATCTGATCGACGGAGCGCAGGATGTCGTTGGTCGCCAACGCGATGTGCTGGCATCCCGGGGAGCCGTAGAACTCGAGATACTCGTCGATCTGCGACTTCTTCTTCGCCACCGCCGGTTCGTTGAGCGGGAACTTGACCCGGTGGTTGCCGTTGGCGACCACCTTCGACATCAGGGCCGAGTACTCAGTGGCGATGTCGTCGCCGACGAACTCAGCCATGTTCACGAAGCCCATGACCTTCCGGTACCAGTTGACCCAGTAGTCCATCTTGCCGAGTTCGACGTTGCCGACGCAGTGGTCGATGGCTTGGAAGAGGCGCTTGGGTGCACCATCCCGTTTGACGTAGCCGGATTGGCGAGCCACGTAGCCCGGTAGATACGGGCCGGTGTAGCCGGAACGGTCGATCAACGTGTGCCGAGTCTCGCCGTAGGTGGCGATCGCCGCCGTGCGCACCGTGCCGTGATCGTCGGAGACGTCATGCGGCTCCTCGATCACGGTGGCCCCCTGGCTGCGGGCATGCGCCACACACGCGTCGACGTCACGCACTTCAAGAGCGAGGTCGACGACGCCATCGCCGTGCTGGCGGTGGTGGTCAAGTAGTGGGCTCTCCGGTGTCACGCCCCCCTTGAGGACGAACCTGGCCGAGCCGCTACGCAGCACGAAAGCCTTGTGATCACGGACGCCGGTCTCCGGCCCGGCGTAGGCGATCAACTCCATGCCAAATGCCGACTGATAGAAATGCGCCGCCTGGGTGGCATTGCCGACCACGAACACCACGGCATCCATCGCCGTCACCGGGAACGGGTCTTTGCTCTCGTCGTACTCGACCAGGCCGACGAGTTGCTTCAATTGGTCAATGTCGAGTTCGGCCGCACGCTCTTCCGGGGTGAGGGTGCGGGTCGAGTCAGCTGTGCTCATTGGTCGCCTCCAGCGCTCATCGGTACCCAGGTGGGTGCTCCGAAGGGTGTGCGGTACCCCGTTGGTCAGGACTGTGCCCCCACCCGCCCAGTGTGCGCAACAGGTCGAAGAAACACTGATCATCGTGCGCATGATGAATAGCTAGACACGGCGAAAGCTATACAGTTTGCATAGCCTTCTTTCACCTGCCTGACACATGGACTCATCACGAGCACACCGCCGAGAGGACGAACGATGATCGATCCGCTTGACGTCCGCATCATCGAGTTGTTCACCGAACAACCGAGAATCGGAGTCCTCGAAGCATCCCGTCAGCTCAACGTGGCGCGGGGCACGGTTCAGTCGCGCCTCGACAAGCTCGTGGCCACTGGCGTGATCCGCTCGTTCGCCCCGGCCGTCGACCATGCGGCGCTCGGCTTCCGGGTCACCGCGTTCGCGTTCCTGGATATTCGACAAGGCGCCCGCGGAGCCGTGGCCGAACATCTCGACCGGATCCCTGAAGTGCTCGAGGCTCACACCATCACCGGGCAAGGCGACCTCATCTGCCGGATCGTCGCCCGTGACAACGACGACCTCCAACGAGTCATCGACGACCTCGTCGGCGACACGAACGTCGTGCGGATCTCCACGGTTATCGCCCTGGCGGACGTCGTCGAGCCACGAATCTTGCCACTGGTCCGAACCGCCGAGCAGTGAAATTACCCCAAAACAGACATAAACCCTTCCGCAGTGCGGACCCCACTTGCCAACCACCCGCCCGGCCAGGGTTGAATGTGCAGAGTGTCCAGACGCGCATCCGGCGGCACGTTGGCCGCCTTCCTGATACTCGCAGCGATCGTCGGCTTTGCCGGCGGCGCGTACCTTGGCACGCAATCGGGCGACGGGGAGCCCAGCGCCGCCCCTACCGCGCCGATTGACCCCGACAACTCGGACGACAACTCCGACAATGACGCCGACGAAAACGACAACGATCCCAACGACGACGAGAACGGTGACGACACCTCGTCCGGCGCCATCACGTTGTCGTTTACGGAGTCTTCGGTGTCGCCGGGCTCGCAGGTCGCCTACTCGGGTCGCATCGAGTCCGGCGAAGAGGGTGTCACACTCAAGCTGCAGCGCAGCATCAACGACGGACCCTGGGAAGACTTCCCCGTCACACCCCGGGTCACCGACGCCAACGGAGAGTTCAGCGGCACGGTGGCATCGAGCCGCGAAGGCGAGAACCGGTTTCGCCTGGTCGGCGTCAACGACGAATCGCTGGCCTCCGAAACAGCCACCATCACTATCGGGTAGTCGGCCCAACCCTCACGTGTCGCCCACTCAGGCCCGGGCGACACTCAAGAGGACACGGAGGGATTCCGCCGGTCCCAAGAACCTGTGTCCAGACGCGCAATGGGCGTCGACATGTTCAACCGGACCATCGGTGCTCCACAGCGAACCCCGACTGGACACGGTCGCCGGCAAGCCGCACTCCGGGCAGTCATAGAGCATGAAGAGGCCTCCTCGCGACCAAGGCAGATACCGCGCCATCGTTGCCGCGAGCCTGACTGAGCTATCCGAGACGGCGGCGTAGCCGGTAACCGTGCACCGTTGCCCAGCACCGAACCGTCATAATTCAGACATTGTGCCGCGTTGTCCTGCATGATCGCCAAGTTCAGGGCCGTGGCGCCGGTCACACACCCCTGTCCCCGTCCTCTCCCCATGATCATGAACACTTTGCCGTGTCATGACACGGCAAAGTGTTCATGATCATGGGGAGAGGACGGGGGAACGGTCATTCAGATCAGCCGAACCTCTTGCGGCAACCCGCCACGGTGGACTTTGCTTGATGTGCATAAGCGCGCACCGGGATCTGGACGCCGTCGGGCGTATCAAGGTCACCTGACACGAGGAGGTGGAGCGCGCTACGGCGCCCTACCGATGCGCACCATCGGGCCGGTCTGTCCGAGCTGGCCCTTGTGTACGGGAGGAGGGCCCATGACCAAAATCAGCATGACGGTCGACGGCATCCAGTATGAGGACGACGTCGACCCACGCACCCTTCTCGTCCACCACCTACGAGACCGGCTCGGCAAAGTCGGCACCGTGGTGGGGTGCGACACGAGTAACTGCGGTGCGTGCACCGTCCTGCTGGCTGGCAAGGGTGTCAAGAGCTGTACTGTCCTCGCCGTCCAGGCCGACGGCATGGATGTCACCACGGTCGAAGGACTGTCCGGGCCGGACGGCACCCTTCATCCGGTTCAGCAGGCCTTCCACAACAGCCACGCCCTTCAATGCGGCTTCTGTACGCCGGGCATGATCATGGCCGCCGTCGACCTGCTCAGCGAGAACCCCTCCCCCACAACCGACGAGGTCCGTGAGGGTCTCGAAGGCAACCTCTGCCGCTGCACCGGCTACCAGAACATCGTCCGCGCGGTCCAGGATGCCGCGGCCACGATGCACGCCACGGCGCCGCCTACTGCCGAGGCCGCCGAGCCGGCATCCACCACGGAGGCCAATGCCCAGGAGGTGCCACGATGACTGTCACCGAGCACGGCTCCGGCACCGAGGTCGGCCGAGATCGGCGCCGCAAGGAAGACGCCCGGTTGATCACCGGCCGCACCATGTGGACGGAGAACATCACCCTGCCGGGCATGCTCCACCTCGCCATTCTGCGCAGCCCGATGGCACACGCCCGGATCAGCCACGTCGATGTCAGTCCGGCCCGACACCTGCCAGGCGTCATCGACGCCTTCTGCGGGCGCGACATCGCCGACATCCAGGGAGCACTGGCATGTGCGTGGCCGGTCACCGAAGACACCGTCGTGCCCGACTATCCGCCGCTGGCCGTCGACGAAGTACGGCACACCGGAGAGCCGGTCGCCGTCGTCGCCGCACGCGACCGAGCCAGCGCACAGGACGCTCTCGAAGCCATCGAGATCGACTACGAACCCCTACCCGTCGTGATGGACATGGAGGCTGCCCTTACCGCTGATTCCCCCCTTGTCCATAGCGCCCAAGGCACCAACAAGTCCTACACCTGGATCTTCGACTCCGCCGAGGCCGGCACCGGCGGAGCCGTAGCCGACGCGGAGGCCGAAGCCGAGGTCGTCCTGTCTCGGCGATACCGGCAGCAACGGCTCGTCCCCGCGTTCATGGAGCCGCGCAGCGTCGTCGTCGACCCCACCGGCGACCAAATCACCATGTGGTCGGCTACCCAGATCCCCCACATCCTGCGCCTCATGCTCGCGATGTGCACCGGCACACCCGAACACAAGATCCGGGTCATCGCACCGGACGTCGGCGGCGGCTTCGGCGGCAAACTTCAGATCACTCCGGAGGAGTTCATCACCTTCGCCGCGGCCCGCCGGCTGAACCGACCGGTCAAGTACGTCGAATCCCGTTCGGAGTCGATGCTCTCCGCCCACCATGGCCGCGATCAGATCCAAGACATCACCCTGAGCGCGCGGGGGGACGGCACCATCACCGGGCTGTCGGTCAAGCTGCTCGCCAACATGGGCGCTTACCTCGGCATCGTCACACCTGGTGTGCCGATCCTGGGTGCCTTCATGTTCAACGCCATCTACAAGGTTCCCGCGTACCGTTTCGAGTGCACGGGTGTGTTCACCAACACCACCAAGACCGACGCGTACCGCGGGGCCGGGCGGCCGGAGGCCACCTACGCCATCGAGCGGCTGATGGACGAGCTGGCCGCCGAACTCGACCTCGACCCCATTGAGCTACGCCGACGGAACTGGATCAACCACGACGAATTCCCCTACACCACCGTCGCCGGGCTGACGTACGACTCCGGAAACTACGAGGCCGCCACCGATCACGCCATGCAACTATTCGACTACGACGCCCTCCGTAGGGAGCAGGCGGAGCGTAGAGCGTCCGGCGACCCCATCCAGCTCGGTATCGGCGTGTCCACCTACACCGAGATGTGCGGGCTGGCACCGTCCCGCATCCTCGGTCAGCTACGTTACGGCGCCGGCGGCTGGGAGTCCGCGTCGGTGCGGATGTTGCCCACTGGCAAGGTCGAGGTCGTCACCGGCACCTCGCCGCACGGCCAAGGACACGAGACGGCGTGGAGCCAGATCGTGGCCGACCAACTGGGTGTGCCGTTCGAGGACGTCGAGGTGCTCCACGGCGATACCCGGACCTCGCACAAGGGGTTGGACACGTATGGTTCCCGTTCTCTCGCCGTCGGCGGCACGGCGCTGGTCAACGCCTGCCAGAAGGTCGTCGACAAGGCCAAACCGATCGCGGCTCACCTACTCGAGTGCGACCCGTCGGACCTGGAGTTCACCGACGGCCAGTTCCGGGTCAAAGGATCACCTAGCTCGGCGAAGACCCTCGCTGACTGCGCGCTCGCGGTGTTCACGTCACACGAGATGCCGGACGGCGTAGAGCCCACTCTCGACGCGGATGCCACCTACGATCCGGACAACTTCTCCTTCCCGCACGGGACACACCTGTGCGCCACCGAGGTCGACACCGAGACCGGCCGGGTCACCATCCGCTCCTACGTCGCCGTCGACGACGTCGGCAGGGTGGTCAACCCGCTCATCGTCGAAGGACAGGTGCACGGCGGTATCGCCCAAGGCGTCGCGCAGGCGTTGTACGAGGAAGCCGTCTACGACGCCGACGGCAACCTCATGACCGGCACGTTCGTCGACTACACGGTGCCCAGTCCGGCCGATCTCCCCGACTTCGTCACCGGGCGCACCGAAACCCCGGCACCGGGCCACCCGCTAGGTGCCAAGGGGGTCGGCGAGGCCGGCACCATCGCCTCGACACCAGCGGTGGTGAACGCCGTCGTCGACGCACTGAGACCGGCCGGTGTCACCGACGTCGCCATGCCCTGTACTCCCGAACGGGTATGGCAGGCCATCCAGGCGGCTCAACAGAAGTCCGCCACCGAAGGGGGTGACCGCTGATGATCCCGGCAGCGTTCGAGTACACCCGGCCCAGCAGCGTCGACGGCGCCGTCCAGGCACTCGCTGAGGGCGGAGAGGACGCGAAGATCCTCGCCGGTGGCCAGAGCCTGATTCCCATGCTGCGGTTGCGCTTCGCCGCACCGTCGGTGCTCGTCGACCTGGGCGGGGTCGGCGGCATGCGCGATATCCACGACGACGGCGAACACATCGTCGTCGGGGCTATGGCGACCCACCACGATGTCATGTCGAATCAGCTGATCCGCGAACATGCACCGCTGATCGCGCAGGCCACGGCGACGGTCGCAGATCGCCAGGTGCGGCATCTAGGCACCTTCGGCGGATCGCTGGCGCACGCCGACCCGGCCGGCGACCTCCCCGGTGTGGCATCCGCGCTGGACGCAACGTTCGAGGTGGCCGGGCCATCGGGCCGGCGGATGGTATCGGCGTCGGAGTTCTTCGTGGACTACCTGACCACGGCTATGGAGCCCGATGAGCTGCTGGTCGCGGTACACATTCCGAAGCTGACCGGGTGGGGCACCCACTACGAGAAGTTCAACCGGGTGGCTCAGGCGTGGGCGCTGGTGGGTGTGGCCGCGGCTGTGCGCCGCTCCAACGGCACCATCACCGAAGCCCGAGTGGCGCTGACCAACATGGGCACCACACCGGTGCGGGCGCACGGCGTCGAGGAAGCGCTCGCTGATGCGCCGGCCGACGAAGGCACTTTGCGCGATGCCGCCGCACGAGCCGCCGAAGGTACCTCGCCGACCAGCGACCTATCGGCGTCGGCGGATTACCGGGCGCACCTCGCGACGGTCCTGACTCGCCGTGCGCTTCACGCGGCGGGAGGTCTCTGACGCGGCATCTGCACATCGGCATGAGGAATCCGGGGCCGGTGCCATCCGCCTCCGATCCGGTCCCGGGTTCCGCCCGCTACGGTGCTCCGGCCAGCACACCGGCCGGTCAACAGGAATGAGGGAGATATGCAGCTCGATCACCAGTTCACGGTGCCCGTACCGGTCGAGGACGCGTGGAAGGTGCTGCTCGATGTGCCGCGGGTGGCGCCATGTATGCCCGGCGCCACCCTGGACGAGTTCGACGGCGAGTCCTTCAGCGGCTCGGTCAAGGTCAAACTCGGGCCGATCTCGCTGCTCTACCGCGGAACCGGCCGCTTCGTCGAAACTGACGATGCCGGACACCGCCTCGTCATGGAGGCATCGGGCAAGGAGAGCCGGGGCTCCGGCACGGCGGCGGCCACTGTCACCGCGGCGATGACCGCCGACGGCGACTCCACCCGGGTCGACGTCACGACGGAACTGCGGATCACCGGCCGTCCCGCCCAATTCGGCCGAGGCATGATCAACGACGTCGGGGGCAAACTCCTCGGCCAGTTCGCCGACTGCCTGGCCACCACCCTCGGTGCGGCTTCGACAGCCAGCGCGGATGCCACGGCGGCGTCAACGGAACCGCCGTCAGCTGAGGTTGCCGCCGACGACCCGGCCCCGGCAACGGAGCCCACCAGTGCTCAGAGTGGGCCGCCCGACCTCGAACGAGGCTCGGTGGAGAATGCCGAGGCCGAGCAGGCCGCGGTTGACGTCGAGCCGATCGATCTGCTCGAGTTGACTGGAGCCCGCGATTCTTTGCGGCGCTACGGCCCCTACCTCGCTGGAGCCGGCCTCCTGGCGGTGCTGATCTGGCTGGTGACCCGCAGGCGCCGGTGAGGTAGCCGCCGGCAACGTCGCCCCCCGAACCCCAGCTGCGCGTGTTCACCCTCCGCCATGCCGGCGCCGATAGTGTCGCGCCACCCTCGCTCGGTTGCCGCAGGACGCCGAGCACCACTCCCGTCGCGGATGGTTCTTGACGAAGTACAACACGCACCCCGGCGCGTAACACGCCCGGAGGTTGCCGTGGTCGGCGCCACCCAGCAGCGAGATGGCGGCCAACGCGGTGGCCGACAACGCGGCGTCGACGGCGTCCGCCGGGCTGGTCGCGGCGGTCCGCGCCCGCCCGTCTTCCCAGGCGAGCTGCGGCACCAGCGGAGAACGCAGCGCTGCCGCGTTGATCACCTGGATAGCCTGCTCGATATCTGTGGTGGGTGATGCCGCTGCGGTCCGGGAGTCGTCGGTGATCGCCGCGGCGATCCGCCGTACCGCATCGCGCAGCTCTCGGAAACGTCTGGTGTGAGTTGGCGGCGGCGCTTCGGCCGACAGTTCGACCCCGGTCGCCGTCAACCAGTTGCGCAGGCCCGCTGGGGAGTCAAGGGCATCGTGTACGCCGGAGCGATCCGCCCAGATGGTGTTCATCAACAAGACCGGCGCGGGTTCGTCGGGCAGCACCGGGCCCACCGCGGGGGCTGCTGTCTCGTTGGACACCTCACTAATGGTAGTCACCGAGTTCAACCATGTTGACCGCCAGGTGTGGACGCCACTGACACACCCCCACCGGGGGCTGCCCGCCGGCCAACTGTTGGGGGGCAGGCGCCGACGTACCGGAATGGGCACTGGCTCACCACTCACCCTCAATGGAAGAACCAGGAATGTCCTGCACGCCGAGGTTAGGTGTAATGAAGATCCACTCTTCGAGTTCGGCGCTGCTGGGCTCGTACCCGTCGGGCACCAGAAACGCCATCACTCCACCGTCGGAATCACCGAGGCCAACCGTCCTCCCCTCCCGCGCGAACCGGGCCGGCGACACACATCCCGACGCCGAATCCGGGTACGCGCCGAGCCCGCGGTCGACTATCAGGCAGACCTCTCCACGCTCGGACGTGGCCGCCCAGAACGTCGACCGCTCCCACTCCCCGAGCATTCGGGTGGACGCACGCAGCACACCCTGCTCCTCCAGTTCGGCGGTCCAGGGGCGTCGGTCGTCACCTCGCTGTGTGGTAGCGAGAACCCCGAGCAAACGTTCCGCCTCACCGGCGGACGGGGTCTCAGCGGGCACGATCACCGACCGGTCGGATCCGTCCGGCCACGCGAGGAGCAGCCCAACCGCAGCGGCAACGGTGACGAGGATTCCCACGCTCGCGTGGATGGCGCGCCGCCGTCGAAGGCGGACCTCCCCCCGCTCGATCACCCGATCGAGATCGAAGTCTCGGGGCGCGTATGCCCGGTCACTTGCCGTCCGTAGTTGACTGACGACGCCAGCCAGGTCATCCATGGTCGGCCACCTCCCCTGGCGATCGCGGGCTGGACCTAGGGTCGCCCAGCCGGGACCGCATCTGAATCAGTGCGTCGTGGCTTTGCCGCTTAACCGTTCCGGGCGCGATCCCCAAGATGCTGGCGACCTCCGCCACTGGCCGATCCTCCACGTAACGAAGCACCACCACGGCTCGCTGCTTCACCGTCAATCCGGCCAGGGCCTGCGCGAGATCGATCCGGGTGTCCACACCACTCGCCGCATCCGGAACCGGCACTTCCGGCACGACGTCCGTTGTCCGCTCCCGACGACGCCAATGCCTTCGCGACTCGCTGATCGCCAACCGGACCACTACCGTCCGGGCATACGCGCCTGGGTCGACGACCAAGTGGATCCTGGGCCAGGCGACGTACATCCGCTCCAGTGCACCCTGAACAAGGTCATCCGCGCGGTACCAGTCGCCACAGACTCCATAGGCGAAGCGACGCAACCGAGGTAGCTCCAGCTTGGCCATCTCGGTGAATGCCTCGCGCAACCGTGCCAGCATCATCACCACCGATTGTTTCGCCGGGCCTGGGTCACATCCACTCACTGTTCAGACGCCACCAGCGTTCAGAAGGGTTGTGTCGGCGAACCCATCGGGCGACATTCGCCGGTGCGCACCCCGATCGGCGGTGACCATGCGCCGCACCGGCGAGGCCGTCGTCGAGCATCCTGTTCCAACCGCACCGGCGCACTGGCAGGCGTAGGGTGTCCATACACGTGGCGCCGCTCTCCCGCGAGCGGGTCACGAGTCGCCGAGCCAGGGTTGGAGTGCGTCTATGAAGAAGCTGATCAACAGTCCCGACTCCCTGATCACCGATGCCCTACGTGGTATCGCCGCCGCCCATCCAGACCTCGCGGTGGACGCTGAGAACCGCGTGATCTCTCGCGCGCAGCCAGCAGCGGCCAAGGTCGGATTGGTATCCGGTGGCGGCTCCGGACACGAACCGCTGCACGGCGGGTACGTCGGGTACGGCATGCTCGATGCGGCAGCACCCGGTGAGGTCTACACGTCTCCCGTGCCGGATCAGATTCTCGCCGCCACCCAGGCCGCCAGCACCGGTCGCGGTGTCCTGCACATCGTCAAGAACTACACCGGCGACGTCCTCAACTTCCGGATGGCAGCTGAGCTCGCCGAGGACGACGACATCCGCGTCGTGTCGGTCGTCACCAACGACGACGTCGCGGTCGAAGACTCCACCTTCACCGCCGGGCGGCGCGGCACCGGCGGCACCATCGTCGTCGAAAAGATCGCCGGAGCCGCCGCGGAGGAAGGCGCCGATCTCGATACTGTTGCGCGGCTCGCCACCGAGGTCAACGAACGCTCCCGTTCCTTCGGCATCGCCTTACACGCTGGCACGGTACCGGCGGCCGGCACACCCGGCTTCGATCTCGCCGACAACGAGATCGAGCTCGGCGTCGGCATTCATGGCGAGCCCGGGCGCGCACGTGGCGAGTTCGCACCGGTCCGCGAGTTGGTCGCCTACGCCCTCGACGCCATCCACGCCGATCGCACCGTCTCGGGCAACGTCCTGGTCATCATGAACGGCCAAGGCGGCACCCCGCTGATCGAACTCTATGCGGCCCACGCCGAGGCCGCGGCCTGGCTGGCTGGCCGGGGGGTCACCGTCGCCCGTAACCTGGTCGGCAACTACATCACCAGCCTCGACCAAGCCGGCTTCTCCATCACCGTCACCGAACTGTCCGACGAGCTGGTCCGGCTGTGGGACGCCCCCGTCTCCACACCGGCACTTCGGTGGGGGATGTGACCATGATTCTTGACACCGCGACAGCGGTCGCCTGGATCCGCCGGGCCTATGAACTCGTCCGAGCCGATGAGGCCCGCCTCACGAGGCTCGACACCGCGATCGGCGACGGCGATCACGGTGCCAACCTCACTCGCGGATTGGCGGCCGCGGAAATCGCGCTTGACGAGAAGCAGCCCGACAGCGCCGGGCAGGCTCTCATAACGGCCGGTCGTAGCCTGATCTCCAAGACTGGTGGCGCGTCCGGACCGCTCTACGGCAACGGCTTTCGACAAGCCGGCAAGGAGTTACGCGAGGAGGGCGACGTCGCCGCGGTGGCGGATGCGCTCGAAGCCATGCTGCGTGGCATCGAGGAACTCGGCGGGGCCCTCCATGGAGACAAGACCATGGTCGACGCGCTGGCCCCGGCGGTGGCGGCGTTCCAGACGTCTGCCAGCGCCACCCTTGATCTCCACGCAGCCGGACAAGCCGCCGTGGCAGCGGCGGAAGCCGGCCTGGCCGCCACGGTGCCGATGCAGGCCCGCAAGGGCCGCGCAAGCTATTTGGGTGAGCGCAGCATCGGCCACGAAGACCCAGGTGCGGCGTCAACCGTGCTGATCCTGCGCGCCCTAGCCGAGGTGACCGCGCCATGACCGTGGGGATCGTCCTGGTGTCGCACAGCATGGCGGTGGCCAGGGCAACGGCCGAGTTGGCCCACGCCCTCGCTGGTCCTGACGTCGCGGTGATCGCCGCCGGCGGAACGGACGACGGCCGCATGGGCACCAGTATCGATGTGGTGAGTCAGGCGGTATCCGAGGCGGACGGGGGTTCGGGGGTGGTGGTGTTGATGGACATGGGCAGTTCGGTGTTGACGGCCAAGACGTTGCTGGCTGAATTCGACGATGACGACGCCGCACCGGTAGTCCGGCTGGCCGACGCCCCTTTTGTTGAAGGGGCGGTGGCCGCTGCGGTGTTGGCGTCGACCGGAGCCGATCTGGACGCGGTAGTAGACAGTGCCGAGCAAGGCCGGGCTATGCGCAAGCTTTAAGCGTCCTGGCCCGGGCGCATCTTCTCCCAGATCTTCTTGCACTCCGGACACACCGGGTACTTCTCGGGATCACGGCTCGGCACCCAGACTTTGCCGCACAGAGCGATCACCGGCGTGCCGTTGATCATCGCGTCAGTCAGCTTCTTCTTCGGCACATAGTGCGAGAACCGATCGCGATCGCCGTCTTTGTCGCCGCGGGTGGGCTGTGTGCGGCGGTCCTCGATGGTCTCGGAGCCAGGGCTCATCTGGGTACTCACCCCATCTAGTGTACGAACCCCTTCCCATGATCATGAACACTTCGCCGTGTGATCACACGGCGAAGTGTTCATGATCATGGGAAGGGGGAGGAACTGACTGGACGCGGTACATGAGCGTCTCTAGTATTTACTCGTGACAGCCACCCCGACGGACTCTCCCAGCGTCCTCGGCCGTGCGCACCGCAATCTCACCATCGGCATCGTCGCCACCGTGGCGTTCATCGCCTTCGAAGCCATGGCGGTCGCCACCGCGATGCCCAAGGCGGTGCCCGACCTCGACGGCGTCGCCCTCTACGCCCTCGCCTTCTCCGGCTTCTTCACCACCAGCCTGTTCGGCCTGGTGCTTTCCGGGGAACTCTGCGACCGCCGCGGCCCGCGGTTGCCGATCGTCGCCGGTGCGATCACCTTCAGCATCGGACTACTCCTGGCCGGCGCGGCCCAGTCGATGTGGCCCTTCATCGCCGGGCGAGCCGCGCAGGGACTAGGCGGCGGGATGGTCATCGTCGCGCTCTACGTGACCGTCGGTCGGTCCTATCCCGAGACGATGCGCCCGCGGATCTTCGCCGCCATGGCCGCCGCGTGGGTGCTGCCGTCCATCGTCGGCCCTCTGGTGGCCGGGCTCTTGGCCGACCATGCGTCGTGGCGATGGGTCTTCCTCGGGATCGCTCCCTTCGTGCTGATCCCCATCCTGCTGATCCTGCCGTCAGTGCGGGCCATCGACGGACCACCACCAACCGGCCCGGTCACCCGCCGCCGGCGGCTTCCCCTGGCCGCCGCGGTCGCCATCGCCATGGCCGCCTTGCAGTACGCGGGCACTCGGCCGGACCTCACCGCGTTGCTCATCGCCATCGCCGCCGTCACGGTCCTCGTACCAACGGTCCCCCGTCTCCTGCCCAAGGGCAGCTTGCGGCTACGCCGTGGCCTTCCCACCGTCGTCGTCATGCGCGGCATCCTGGCCGGCTCGTTCTTCGGCGCGGAAGCTTTCCTCCCCCTGCTGCTGGTCGCCGAACGTGGCCTGTCGTCCACTCTCGCCGGACTGTCCCTGACCGGCGCCGCCCTCGGCTGGGCGACTGGCTCCTGGTACCAGGGCCGCTCTCGGACCACAGCTCCTCGACACGTTCTGGTCCAGGTCGGTAGCGGCACGGTCTCCGCGGCCATCGCCGCGCTGGGCCTCGTGCTGCTCCCCGCGGTGCCGGCCTTCGTGGCCGCGGCAGCGTGGGCTGTTGGTGCGGTGGGTATGGGGATGGCGATGTCCAGCCTGAGCGTATTGCTGTTCCAGCTGTCACCGCCGGAAGACCACGGTTCCAACTCGGCGGCTCTGCAGATGTGCGACAACATCGGCACCATCACGTTCGTCGGGTTGGCCGGCACCATCTTCGGATCCGGGCACGGCAGCGAGACGGCCTCCACTACGTCCGTGCCGCTCTGGGTGTACGCCGTGATTCTCGCCCTCATGGCGACGCTCGCGGCGTTCGGGGCGTGGGCGGCCGGCCGGATCCGGGTCGTGGAGCCGAGTGTTCAGCACTCTCCGGACGTCGGTCCTTGAACTGTCACCGTGGACGGCTAAGGTCGAAGCAACTGCCTGATTCGCCCCTCCTGGCGTGGGTCGCGGATCGGGCGTTGCTCTGCCCGGACGTCCACCACACAGGAGATACGTGAGCACCTCCGCCGCGCAGCACCTGCCTCCGGCTTATCCGGCGCGCGCCCCGTGGGGAACCGCGGGGCGGTTGCGTGCCTGGCAGCAAGCAGCGCTCGACGACTACCTGAGCCGGGAGCCGAAGGACTACCTGGCCGTGGCCACCCCCGGCGCGGGAAAAACCACCTTCGCGCTCCGGGTCGCCGCGGAACTGCTGGCCAAGCGGGTCGTCCACCAGCTCACCATCGTCGCCCCCACCGAACACCTGAAGCGGCAGTGGGCCGACGCCGCAGACAAAGTCGGGATCACCATCGATCCCAGCTTCTCCGGCCGCAAAGGCCGCACCAGCCGGGACTACACGGGCGTCGCGGTCACGTACGCTGGTGTCGCGGCGCACCCGATGCTGCATCGAGCCCGTTGTGAGAACCGCCGCACGCTCGTGATCCTCGACGAGGTCCATCACGCCGGCGACTCCCTGTCGTGGGGTGACGCCACCCGCGAGGCGTTCGATCCGGCCGCCTACCGGCTCGCGCTCACTGGCACCCCGTTCCGGTCCGACGTCAATCCAATCCCGTTCGTCACCTACGTTCCCGAAGCCGACGGCGCCCAGCGCAGCGCGGCCGACTTCACCTACGGCTACACCGAAGCCCTGCGCGACGGCGTGGTGCGGCCGGTGTTGTTCATGGCTTACTCGGGCGAGATGCGCTGGCGCACCCGGGCCGGCGACGAAGTCGCGGCCCGCCTCGGCCAGCCAATGACCAAAGACCTCGTTGCCCAGGCATGGCGCACCGCGCTCGATCCGGACGGTGAATGGATCCCGTCGGTACTGCGCGCCGCCGATACCCGGCTGACGGAGGTCCGCCGACACGTGCCGGACGCCGGCGGCCTGGTCATCGCCACCGACCAAGAGCATGCTCGGGCCTACGCCAGACTGCTGCACCGGATCGGCGGCGAACGTCCGACCGTTGTGGTGTCCGACGAGCCACGCGCTTCCAAGAAGATCGCCGAGTTCGCCGAGAACGACGACCGCTGGATGGTCGCCGTCCGGATGGTGTCCGAAGGGGTCGACGTGCCCAGGCTCGCCGTTGGTGTCTACGCGACGGCTACCCAGACACCCCTGTTCTTCGCCCAGGCGGTCGGCCGATTCGTGCGGGCCCGGAAACGTGGTGAGACGGCATCGATCTTCTTGCCCACGGTGCCGTCGTTGCTCTCGTTCGCTGCCGAGATGGAGACCTCGCGCGATCACGTGCTGGGCAAGACGGCGGCCCCCGACGACGATCCCCTGGCCGCGGAGGAGGCGCTGCTCGCCGCCGCCCAGCGCGAGGAGACCGGCACGGAGGAGCAGGTGCCATTCGAGGCCCTCGGGTCCGATGCCGCCTTCGACCGCGTGCTCTACGACGGCGGCGAGTTCGGCACCCAGGCGCAGGCCGGGTCGGCCGCGGAGGCCGACTACTTGGGCATTCCGGGCCTCCTCGAACCCGATCAGGTCACAGCCCTCTTGCGGCGCCGGCAGGCCGAACAGCAGCAAGCCGACCGCGACCGCAGCGGGCCTTCCGGGTCCGACACCGCCGACGGCGTCGACATGACAGGGGCCCGGCGGATCCCGGCCCATGAACAAATCGCCATTCTCCGCCGGGAACTCAACGGTCTGGTCGGCGCCTGGCATCACCGCACCGGCAAACCACACGGCGTAATCCACACCGAGCTACGCAAGTCGTGCGGCGGACCACCGGCTGCTCTGGCCACGGCCGAAGAGATCCAGGAACGCATCGATACCATCCGCGGCTGGGCCACCGCCCGCGAGTAGCCCGATCCCGGGTACCCCGGATCAGGCCGTCAGGTCAGGTGGTTTGTTCCCATGGTGCTCTCCCGGGGCTCGATGGTGAACGGCACCTCGATATCTTCGGCGGCAACACCGGGCTCGGCCACCCGGCGGGCCAGTAACCGGACGGCTTCGTCGGCGAGGAAGGGGACGTCCGGCGACACCGTGGTAAGGGACGGCGAGCTATACCGGCCGTCTTCGATGTCGTCGAACCCGGCCACGGCGACGTCTTCAGGCACCCGGTATCCACGTTGGTGCAGCGTGCGCACCGCACCGAGAGCCAAGACGTCGTTGAAGCAGAACACCGCATCGATGGGCTGAGCGCCGTCGAGCAGCTCGGCCATCCCGCGCGCACCGCCGGCGCGGCTGTAGCTCACACCGGAGACGATGATGTCTGGGTCGACATTCAGCCCGGCGGCTTCCAGAGCCGCCCGATATCCGCAGGCCCGCAGCACGCCGGTGCCGGACCCGTGCTCGGCGCCGATAGCGGCGATCCGGGTGCGGCCGCACTCGATGAGATGCTGGGTAATCTCCCGGGCGGCCCGGACGTTGTCTACGGCGATGTGGTCGTAGCCGGCCGGATAGCCGCGTTCGCCTAGCAGCACCATCGGGGTGGTGTCCGAGCGTGCGGCGACTTCTTCCGCGGGTGTGGCCATCGGGCTGAAGATGATGCCGTCGATCAGATGTGAGGCGAGGCCCTCGAGGACGATCTGCTCGCCCTCGCGGTCACCGCCGGTCTCCTCGATCAGCACGACAAGTCCTTCGCGTTTGGCTGCTGATCCGATCTCGGAGGCGAGCGCGGCAAAGTACGGCGACGTAAGCTCCGGCAGCGCGAGGGCTAGAAAGCCGGAACGACCGTGCCGGAGGCTTCGGGCGGACACGTTCGGCCGGTAGCGCAGCTCGGCGATGGCGGCCATAACTTTCTCGCGGGTTTGGGGCGTGACGTTGGGGTGGTTGTTGATGACGTTGGAGACCGTCTTGAACGACACGCCCGCGCGATCTGCCACGTCCTTCAAGCGGGCGCCCACAGTTCCCCTTCCACCTCGGCGAGCAGCTTCGAGTCTATGCCGCCGGTCCGCGACACGCGTGCCGCTCACCCGATCCGCGTCGTCACGCGGAGGCCGGGCCCGACATTCGCGTTCGGAAACAATCCTGCAACACCCTTTACAACGGAGGAAATGACGTCCAGGATGTGAGCACGGTTATCCGTTGTAAACGCCGCGGCGTCGGAGACATATGCCGAACAACCGGCGTCCCGGGCGACATCAGCCGAACGAAAGAGGTACCCGTGTACGACGTCCACGTCGGCCTGGATCCGGCCTTCTCCGTTGGAACGGTCGACCCCCGCATCTACGGCAGCTTCGTCGAGCACATGGGCAGATGTGTCTACGGCGGGATCTTCGAGCCGGACCACCCCACGGCAGACGAACACGGCTTCCGCAAGGACGTCGCCGAGCTGGTCCGGGAGCTGGGCGTGACCAACGTCCGCTACCCCGGCGGCAACTTCGTCTCGAACTACCGCTGGGAGGACGGCGTCGGCCCGGTGCAGGACCGGCCCAAACGTCTGGACCTCGCGTGGCGGTCGATCGAACCGAACACCGTGGGCGTCGACGAATTCGCGGAATGGACCCGCGGCCTGGGCCTCGACCCGGTGATGGCGGTGAACCTCGGCACACGTGGCGTCCGGGCCGCCGTCGAGCTGCTCGAATACTGCAATCTCCCGGCCGGCTCCACGACCCTCGCCGACCGGCGCGCCGCCAACGGACGCCGCGAGCCACACGGCATCCGTACCTGGTGCCTAGGCAACGAGATGGACGGTCCGTGGCAGATCGGGCACAAAACCGCCGACGAATATGGCCGGCTGGCGGCGGAGACGGCGCGCGCCATGCGGCGCACGGATCCGGACATCGAACTCGTCGTCTGCGGCAGCTCCAACAGCGGCATGCCGACGTTCGGCAGCTGGGAACGCACCGTCCTCGAGCACACATACGACCTTGTGGACCACATCTCGCTGCACGCCTACTACGAGCCGGTGGCCGGCGACATCGACAGCTTTCTGACATCTTCGGAGAACATGCGCCGGATGATCTCCGCTGTGACCGCGACGGCGGACCACGTCGCCGCGGTGAAACGCAGCAGGAAACGGATGACCGTCTCGTTCGACGAGTGGAACGTCTGGTACCAGAGCCGTTTCCCTGGCGAAGCCGGCCTCGCCGTGCGCTCGGGGGGTCCGCTGATCGAGGACGAGTACAACGTGACCGACGCCGTCGTGGTCGGTGATCTGCTGATGGCCCTGCTGGACAACGCCGATCGCGTCGCTATCGCGAACCAGGCCCAGCTGGTCAACGTCATCGCGCCGATCCGCACCGAACCAGGGAGTTCGGCGTGGCGGCAGACGATCTTTCACCCCTTTGCTCTCACCGCGAAATACGCCCGCGGCACAGTCCTGCAAACCCAGGTCCGCGGGACGTCGCTCGCTACCGGAAAACACGGCGACGTCCCCGCGACCCGGGTCAGTGCCGTGCACGATCCAACAACCGGCGGGCTGACTCTGCTGGCCACGAACCGGGACCGGCATCGGCCAGCGGCGCTCAGGGTGTCTTTACGAGCCTTCGCCGGTGAGGGGCACCGGCTGGTGGAGCACCTCACGCTCAGCGATGCCGACCCGAGCGCCACCAATACCGCCGACCGTCCCGACCGCGTCACACCGCGTCCAGTCGACGGCACCACAGTCCGCGACGGTCAACTCGAAGCGACGCTGCCTCCCGCGTCGTGGCACCTCGTCCGCCTCCACCCGGCACAGTCCTGATGCGCCGTCACTCAAAGCCTGAGAAGGAGCTGCCGTGAACCGTCTCGACGCCATCCCCGCCCACCCGTTGTCTCGCCGCCGCTTTCTCACCGCAACCGCCGCCGTGGGCGCGGGTGCCCTGCTCAGCGCCTGCGGCGGGGGCTCTTCACCCGCCAATCCGGGTGCCAGCGCACCCGCCGAGCCAGCTGCCGACACCTACGACGGACCCAGCGTCGAACTCGAGTTCTGGAATGGCTTCACCGGCGGCGACGGCCCGTTCATGAAGCAACTGGTCGACCAGTTCAACGCCGAGCAGGATGCGGTGAGCGTCCGGATGACGGTTATGGAGTGGGCCGACTATTACTCGCGGCTGCCGGCGGCGGTGACCTCGGGCCGTGGTCCCGACGTCGGAATCATGCACCTCGACTCGTTATCCACGAACGCGGCGCGCAACGTGATCATGCCCCTCGATGACGTCGCCACCGCTCTAGAGCTCGACTCCTCGGACTTCGCGGACGCGGTGTGGTCGGCCGGTGAGTACAAGGGCCAGCGCTTCGGTATTCCGCTGGACGTGCACCCACTGGGCTTCTACTACAACAAGACGGTTCTCGAGGAGGCCGGACTCGATCCCGAGGCTCCGCCGATGGACCGCGCGTCGTACGAGGACGCGCTCGAAGCGCTGAAGTCGGCGGGCATCAGCGGCCACTGGATGTCGCCGCACGCCTTCACCGGCAGCATGACCTTGCAGTCCTTGATCTGGCAGTTCGGCGGGTCGTTGTTCAGCGACGATGGCACCGAGGTGCTCTGGGACCAGGATCCTGCTATCGAGGCATTGACCTGGATGGTCGACGCGATCCACGACGGTTACAGCCCCAGCGACGTAGGGCAGGACGCCGATGCGATCGCGCTGCAGAACGGCCAGGCGGCGTTCAACTGGAACGGCATCTGGCACATGAACAGCCTCAACGAGGTGCCGGACCTCGAGTGGGGTGTGGCGCCGCTACCCAACATCGGTGGCACTCCCGCCGCATGGGCGGGATCACACAACTTCGTCATGACCACACCCCGGAGTCCGGATGACAACAAGCTGAACGCGGCCCGCGTGTTCATCAACTGGGTGAGCCGGCAGTCGGTGGACTGGGCAAAGGGCGGCCAGGTCCCGGCTCGCACATCGGTGCGCGAGTCAGCGGAGTTCGCCGAGCTCACAGATCAGGCGACATTTGCCGAGCAGGTGGACTACCTGCGGTTCCCGCCGGCGGTGCCAGGCATCGGTGACGCCTTCGAAGACTTCGACCAGGCGTTGAACGAGGCAGTGCTGCTGACCAAAGAACCGGCGGATGCGCTGCGTTCCGCAGCCGAACGCGCCGCCAAGAAGCTCGAAGAGAACCGCAACCGGTTCGGGGAGTAGACCGGCCGTGGCGACCACCACCATGTCGCCCGGCCGGAGCGCGCGCACGACGGACGGCGGCTCGCCGCGGCCGATCCGCCGGCACGCCGCGTGGACGCCGTACGCGTTCATGGCTCCGTTCCTGGCGATCTTCATCACCTTCGTAGCCGTTCCGGCGGTGTTCGGTGTCTGGATGAGCCTGCACGACTGGGACTACATGTTCGAGGTGAAGCCGTTCGTCGGACTGCAGAACTACCTCAACCTGTTCGACTCGGCGTCGGCTGCCTACCAGAGTTTCTGGAACGGTATGCGGGCCACCGCCATCTTCACGGTGGCGAGTGTGCCGCTCTTGATGGCTGTGCCCCTGGCCATGGCGATCCTGCTCAACCGTCGCTTCCCCGGCCGGACGTTCTTCCGCGCGGTTTTCTTCATGCCGTATGTGCTGGGAGTCGCGGTCGTCGGTTTGCTGTTCCGGTTCGTCCTGGACCCGAACATCGGCATCGTCAACGCCGCCATCAGCGCACTCGGGTTAGAGGGGGCGCTCAACGCACTGGGCATCAGCACACCCATCCCGTGGATCACGGCGCAGCCGTGGGCGTGGATCAGCTTGGTGCTGATGACCGTGTGGTGGACACTCGGGTTCAACACGATCATCTATCTCGCCGGTCTGCAGGACATTCCCCGGGAGCTGTACGACGCGGCCAAGGTCGACGGCGCCACCGGGTGGCAGCAGTTCCGCCATGTGACGCTGCCCGGTCTGAGGAACGTCCTACTCTTCGTCGTGATCATCACGACCTTGGCGTCGGCCAACATGTTCGGCCAATCGGTGATGGTCACCAGCGGTGGGCCTGGAGACTCCACCCGCACGGCGCTCATGGTGATCCTCGGCGAGGGCCTCGAGTCGTTCCGTATGGGATCGGCGGCCGCCATGTCCTACCTGCTTGCGGTGTTCCTCAGCATTGTTTCGATCCTCAACGTGCTGATGGTGCGGGGAAGGAGGCGACGGTGATGTCACTGACCACGCCGGCTCCGCAGGCGCCCCCGGGTAAACAGTCGGCCGGAGGGGCAGCCACTACCCGCTCCGTCGTGCGCACGGGTATGTTCTGGGCGCTGCTCGCCGTGCTGACCGTCGTGTTCGTCGGGCCCATCGTGTGGATGTTTCTCACGTCGATGAAGACCAACCCGGAAGCGACGTCGGTGCCGCCCACCCTCCTGCCGGAGCAGCCAACGACGGCGGCCTACGAAGGGCTCCTGCGGCTGGACGGCTCGTACCCGGTCCTGCGCTGGTTCTACAACAGCCTCCTGGCCGCGACGTTGCACATGTTGCTCGTACTCGTCGCCGCCTCAACCGCGGCGTATGCGCTGGCGAGGCTCCGGTTCCGGTTTCGCGGTGGGTTCTTCGCGGTCATCGTGTCTACCCTGTTCGTTCCGGGCTTCATCTTCTTGATGCCCAACTATCTGATCATCGACCGGCTGGGCTGGCTCGACACCATCTGGGCGCTGGTGGTTCCAGGCGCGGCTGGCGCGTTCGGCGTGTTCTTCCTCCGGCAGTTCTTCGCCATGCTCCCCGATGAACTGGAGGAAGCCGCACTGATCGACGGCGCGAACCAATGGCAGATCTTCACCCGGATCGCGCTGCCAAACGCCAAACCCGCCCTCGCCACCTTGGCGGTGTTGTCTTTCCTCACCAACTGGAACGACTTCATCTGGCCCATCTACGTGCTGTTCAGCCCGGAACGGTTGACGCTGCCCGCTGGGCTGCGACTACTTCAAGGCGCGTACACCACGGACTATCCGGTGATGATGGCCGGTGCTTTCGTTGCCAGCGTCCCGGTCCTGATCCTCTTCATTTTCACCCAGCGTTATGTCATCGAGGGTGTCGCGCGCAGCGGCCTGAAGGGATGAATGCCCATGTCCAAACGGAAAGCGTTACTCCGGACCACCGGAAGCGCCGTCGCCATCGGCGGGCTCGTCGTGTCCGTGCTGGCGGCGTCGGCTGCCGCACCGGGTACGGGCAGTGTGCCCGAGAACGACGGCTCGGCCCGTCCGGGTTCCGGACCCGCCGTCACGACCCAGAACCCGATCTCCGCGCCATTCTCCGACACGTATGCCGACCCGTCGCTCATGCGGGGCAAAGACGGGTACTGGTACATGTACGCCACGAGTGACCCGTTGCACAGCGGCCCCAGCGAGTTCGGTCTCATGCACATGGCCCGCACCCGCGATTTCGCCGAGTGGGAGTACCTGGGCACAATCTTCGACGACGACGACCGGCCCGCATGGACGACGTCGGCGTCGTACTACTGGGCACCGGACATCCGCTACGTCGACGGACAGTACTTCCTCTACTACACGGCAACCGAAACCGTCGACGACCCCGGCCCGTGGAACTACTCCATCGGCGTGGCCACCGCACCTACACCGGCGGGGCCATGGACCGACTCCGGCGGCCCGGTGGTCGCGCCCCGGCCGGATGGTGGCGGTGGCTACTTCAACACGATCGATCCAGCCTTATTCGCCGACGACGACGGCACCCGCTACCTGTACTTCGGTGGCTACCACGGTGGCCTGTGGGTCACCGAGCTCGACGATACCGGGACCCGAGCCGTCGGCGAACCGGTGCAGGTGGCCCGGCCAGACCGGTATGAAGGCGCCTTCGTGGTCAAACGCGACGGCTACTACTACCTGACCGCGTCGTCGGCGAACTGCTGCGCCGGTCCGACCACGGGCTACAGCGTCTACGCAGGGCGCTCGGAGAACCCATTCGGGCCGTTCGTAGACCACGAGGGCGTATCCATGCTGGACTCACGCGTTGGCGGGACCCAGATGCTGGCGCAGAACGGCAACCGGTGGATCGGAGTGGGCCATCACGCGATCATCACCGACGTGTCCGGGCAGGATCACATCGTCTACCACGCCATCGACCGGAACGAGGCGTGGCTCAACGAACCAGGCGGTGTCAACCGGCGCCCTGCCATGATCGACCGGCTGGATTGGATCGACGGCTGGCCGGTGACCCGGGCCGGAGCGGGAGCGAGCGACACGCCCCAGCCGGCGCCGGTGACCGCGAGCGAGCTGGGCATCAACAGCGCCGATCCCGCTGGCAACGATGCCCTCACCCCGGCCAGCGGCGAGTGGCGGGCCGGTGAGGACACCAGCGGTGACGCCGGTGCCGTCGCTCGTCTCATCGCCGATGACGGCGACGCCACCGTCGTGACCAAGCGGAACGCACCGCGAGAGACACGTGTCGAGGCCGACGTCCGGGTTCCTGGATCAGACCACGACACCGCGTTCACCATCACCCTGGCGGCAGCCGGCCGAAGCGGCGTCTCCGTGACGTTGGACCCGGCGGCCGGAGAACTGCGGCTCGAGGCCACCTCCCCCCGCACCACCGTGCAGGATGTCGCGGACCTGCCGGAGCGTTACGACCCGTCGGTGTGGACATCGTTGGCCGTCGAGTCCCGTGGCGGGCAGGTTGTCGCCCGGCTCAGCGAAAGCCGGCTGGGCGACGTCGATGCCGAGGTCAGCGTCGATCTGCCCCCGAGCGCTCACATCCCACGGCCGGTGCGCCTCACGGCGGCCGGTGGCGAAGTCCAGGTCGCCAATCTGACGGTGGTCCCGGCCCACGTCCCGGTCACCGAGTCAGTGGCGGAGCCGGTCGCCGCCGACGCCGTCTTCAGCGAGGAGTTCGGCGGCGAACTCGACGCGGGCTGGGACTGGGTGCGGCCCGACGTCTCGGTCGGCACCACCGACGGCGCCTTACACTGGCCGCTCGCCTCCGTCGACGTCGTCGGCGACGCGAACACTGGCCCACTGCTGCTGCGCACACCTCCCGACGGCGACTGGATCGCCGAAACACAACTCGATATCGACCTCGGCGTCGACACGATCCGCAACTACCAGCAGGCAGGCCTGATCGTCCACGTCGACGACGACCATTTCCTGCGCTTGGGCAACGTGGCGATCTGGAGTTCGCGCCAGGTGGAGTTCGGCAAGGAACTGGCCGACGGAGGCCGCCTCGTCTGGGGCGCGCACCTGGGCGGGCCCGCGGCGGAAACGCTGTGGCTCAGGATCGCACACACCGTCGAACCGGACACCGGTGATCTGCTCTACCGCTCGGCCAGCTCGCGCGACGGAGAGAACTGGCGTTGGGGCGCAACCTGGACACTTCCGGCCGGCACCGAACCACGCGTCGGCCTCTACGCGGGCGGCGGCGCCGAACCCGCGACCGTCGCGACGTTCGAGTACTTCCGCTTCCACGAGATCGGATGAGAACCCGCGTTCCGGCCCTGCTGGCTGCCTGACACCACCGAACCGGTCCACCACACGGCGTGATCCACACCGAGTCGCGCACGCCGTGTGGCGGGCCGCCGGTGGCTCGCGCTTCCGAACTGCCGTGCCGGGCGTGCGTCGAAACAATCGACAACTTAATCGTTCAGCCACCGGCCGGTTTCCACCTACGTTGTGGCCATCTTGTCGATCAGTCACGGGATCCCGCTGAGGCGTCACATCCGGAGCGCGTCCCCCTGATGCCTGGCGGTGATCACCGTGTCCCCACATCAGATTCCGACTCCATCTCCTACACCCTCCACTGTCGCCTCGACCTGGCTGACCGTCCGCGGTTCGCTGCGCCTGTGGTGCACCCTCGCCCTCGGCTTGGCGTTGCTGGCTACGTTGGCCGGACCGGCAGCCGGTGTTGACCGCCGGCCTCGCGACCTCGAGGACTGGGTGGTCACCGAGGAGGACTCGGTTCCCGTCTCGGACGCGGAATTCGTCGACTGGGACCCGAGCCCAGCGGACCTAGCCGCGGTAGCCGATCCGCCCGACGTGGTCTGGCCGGAACCCGGCACGGCGCATGTCACCGCTGTACAGGCCCCCATCGACGTGGCCGACTCGGCGGCGCTGTCAGCGGCCGTGACCAGTGGCCCTACCGCTCACGCCGGTGGGCTACCCATCTGGTTACACCACCCCCGCCAGCAGAACCACCCCCTCCGGGCTACGGCCATGCCCAGCAGTGTGGACGTAGAACTCGTCGATCGCGGCGATGACCGGCTGGTTCTGCGAGTGGCTCGCACCGACGGCGTCACCAAGGCGACCACGGTGTCGCTAGGAATCGGGTACGAGGAGTTCCGGCACGCCTTCGGCGGAGATTGGGCCAGCCGGCTCCGCCTCGTCGAACTTCCGCAAGGATGCACATCGGCCTCCCCAGACGACGATGAATGCGCTGGTGAGCCCGTCGCCACCCACAATGACGGGTCTGGTGTGTTGTGGGCGGACGTCGACGTGAGCCAGAGCGATACCCAGTACGCCGTCATCGCCGGGCCGGCCGGCGGTGCTGGACGGTTCACCGCGTCGAAGCTGTCGCCCGCCGCGACGTGGAGCGTCGGCGACCAAGCCGGAAACTTCAACTGGAGCTATCCGCTGGACGTCCCTCCGGCCGCGGCCGGGCCCGCGCCGACAGTGGAACTCACGTACTCGTCGGGAGGTGTGGACGGGCGGACCTCGTCCACCAACAACCAGCCGAGCTGGGCGGGTGAAGGGTTCGAGATAACCGGCGGTGGCTCGATCGAGCGCCGATACCGACAGTGCAGCATGGACCGCGGCGGCAACAACGGCGACCGCACGGTGGGTGACCTGTGTTGGGCGACGGACAACGCCACCTTGAGTTTGGAAGGATCAAGTACTGATCTCGTCCAGGTCGACGGCGCTCAGGACGACATCTGGAAACCGCGCGCCGACGACGGATCGCGGGTGGAGCGCCACACCGGTGCCACCAACGGCGCCCGCGACGGCGAGTTCTGGGTGGTCACCGCCAAGAACGGCACCCGATATTTCTTCGGACTGAATCGGCTGCCCGGATGGTCGGCGGGCAAACCTGAGACGAACTCGGTCCGGACGGTACCCGTCGCTGGGAATCACGCCGGTGAACCCTGCCACTCGGCCGCGTTCAAAGACTCGTTCTGTGATCAGGCATACCGCTGGAACCTCGACTACGTCGTCGACCCCTGGGGTAATGCCATGGCGCTCTTCTACGAAACGGAGACGAACAACTACGCCCGTGATCTGACCGCCACCAGCGTCAGCACCTATGTGCGGGCTAGCCATCTGGTACGGATCGAGTACGGCCATCGGGACGGACACGTGTTCTCGAGGCCGGCCGACGCGCGGGTGATCTTCGAGTCGGAACCACGGTGTATCCCGGGAAGCGCGTGTTCAACCGATGCACCGCAGACCTTCCCGGACACCCCGTTGGATCAGGCTTGCAACAGCACCGACAGCTGTGACAACAAGTTCTCACCCACCTTCTGGACGACAAGGCGCCTGGCCGGCGTCCGAACGCAGGTGCACAACGGCACGGACTATACGGACGTGGCATCGTGGCGTCTGCGGCACTCATTCCCGGCCCCCGGCGACGGCACCCGCGCCGGCCTGTGGCTGAACGGGATCACCCAGACCGGTCTGGTGGGCGGAGAGCTCAACGCACCCGAAGTCCGCTTCGACGGCATCCAAATGGACAACCGCGTGGACGGCATCGACGGCATCCCCGCGATGAAATGGTGGCGCGTGTCGGCGGTGCATTACGGCACCGGCGGCAGCCTTGCAGTCGCCTATTCCAAACCCGACTGCACGGTGGCTGATCTGCCGGAACCGGCCACCAACGAACGGCGCTGCCACCCGGCGAAGTGGACACCGGACGGCCTACCGGAGCGCGAAGACTGGTTCCACAAATACGTCGTGACAGAGGTCACCGAATCGGACCGGGTCAGCGGCCTCGAACCAGCGGTGACCGAGGTTGAGTACCTGTCAAAACCCGCGTGGCGGTTCGACGACGTCGATGGGCTGGTCGACATCGATCAGAAGACGTGGTCCAGGTGGCGCGGCTATGACCACGTCCGCGTCACCAAGGGGCATCCCGACGGCGAGCAGTCGATCACCGAGACCAGGTACTTCCGGGGTATGGACGGTGACCGCACCCAATCCGGCGGACAGAGGTCGGCCACCATCACGGACTCGACCGGGACGTCGGTTCGCGATGCCGAGCCGTTGTCCGGTCAAGCCCGCGAGCAGGTGACCTATGACGGCGACACCGTGGTGAGCCGGGAGATCACCGATCACTGGGTCTCCGATCCCACCGCAACCAAGGAACACCCGTGGGGCACGACTCGGGCGTTCAAGACCGAAGAACGGGCCATGCGCCAGACCGAGGCTCTCGACGACGGCGCCGAACGCGTATCCGGATCTGAGAACTTCTACACCGACGATGGCGTGCTGGCGATGACCGCCGACTTCGGCGACATCGACGACCCGGATGACGACACCTGTGCGCGGTACGAGTACGCGTCCAATCCCGCGGCCGGCCTGCTCGAACTTCCGGCGCGCAAGCTGGTTGTCGCTGCGTCCTGCGACGCCGACTGGGGTCCGGACGACGTCATCGAGGACGAACGCCTGTACTACGACGGTGCTGACAGCCACGGCGCGCCACCCACCCGCGGCGCGGTGACCACAGCGGAACGGCTATCCGGGTTCGGCTCGGATGGCGAGCCGCGTTACCAGGTGGTCGCCCGCCTCACCTACGACCACCTTGGCCGGGAGAAGTCGGTGTCCAACGTCCTAGGGCACACCGCTACCGTCGCCTACACACCCGCCTCCGGCGGCCCACTCACCCGGGCGAAGGTAACCCGCCCGAATGGCGCGACGGTCACCACCATGCTCAACCCGGCGTGGGGTGAGGAGACCGCCATCATCGACGAGGCTGGGCTACGAACGGACATCAGCCATGATCCCCTGGGCCGGACGGCGGACGTATGGGCGCCTGGCCAGCGGAAGAATTCGGACGAGCCGACGTTCTCCTACACCTACACCCAACGCGCTGACGGAGCGAACGTCGTCGCTTCCACGTCATTGCAGGCCGATGGCTCGACCGAAACCGTCTACGAACTGTTCGACGGGTTGCTCCGGCCACGGCAGACCCAGCGGCCCGCGCCCGGTGGGGGTCGCGTGATCGAAGACCTCATCTACGACTCTCGCGGACTTGTGGTCAAGGAGAACGGACCCTATTACAACGACGCCCCACCAAACACCGACGTAGCCATCCCGGATGAGCAGGCCCTACCAAGACAGAAACTGACCACCTACGACCGCGCCGACCGCCCGCTGGTGGAAAAACTGGTGTCCTACGGCGAAGTAGTCCAGACCACCCAGTACACGTACGCAGGCGATCGACACACTGTGGTCCCGCCCGAAGGCGAGGCAGCCACCACCACGTTCACCAGTATCCGCGGACTCACGTCCAGGATCCGGCACCACAACGACGCCGACGGCGCTCTTCCTGACGGCGACGCAGATTTCGACGAGACGGTGTACAGCTATACCCCGGCGGGTCAACTGGCCGCGGTGCTGGACCCGGCGGGCAACGAGTGGGCGTTCGAGTACGACCTTCGTGGCCGGATGGTCGCCGAACACGACCCGGACAAAGGAACGACGACATACACCTACGACGATCTCGACCGGCGCATCACCCAAACCGACTCCCGCGGTGAGACGTTGGCCTTTGGTTACGACGAACTCGGCCGGAAGACGTCGGTGCGTCGTGACACCGTCGACGGGCCGCCGCTCGCCGAGTGGGAATACGACACCCTCCTACCCGGGCGGCTGTCCTCCACGACGCGCTGGGTCGACGGCGCCCCCTACACCGTGCGCGTGGCCGGCTACGACACCGCTGGCCGCCCCACCGGCCAGGAAGTGGTGCTCCCGGAAACCGAGGACGACCTGGCCGGCACCTATTCGACCAGCCACACGTACACCGACGCCGGAGAGGTAGCCACCACCACATTGCCCGCGGCGGGCGAACTGCCGGCGGAGACCCTGCGGTACGAGTACACGGGTGAGGACCTGCCGGTCAGTATGGCCAGCGAGCTGGGCACCTATGTCACCGAAACCGACTACACGCCGTTCGGCGAGGTCTCGACGTTCGTCTCCGAACACGCCGGCCGCTGGGTCCAGCACAAATACGAGTACGACGTCGCCACCCGCCGGCTGTCTCGCGTCGTCACCGAACGAGAGCTGCGCCCCCGGCGGGTGACCAACGTCAGCTACACCTATGACCAGGCCGGGAACGTGACCAAGATCAACGACGAGCCGGCGCCCGGATTCGACGAATCCCCCGACACCCAGTGCTTCACCTACGATCACCGCCGCCGGCTCACCAGTGCCTGGACACCAGAGAACTCCGACTGCTCGGCAGAACCATCTACCGGCGGGCTCGGCGGTGCGACGCCTTACTGGAACGAATGGACCTTCGACGAGATCGGCAACCGGCTCAGCGAAACCCGTCACTCCGCAACCCGGACCAGCACCAGCACATACAGCTACCCCGACGGTGGCGCGAACCAGCCCCATGCGCTGCTCGGTGTGGAAACCATCGACGACGACGGTGGCCGCCGCACCGATACCTACACCTACGACTCCGCGGGCAACCTTGCCGAACGTACCCGCAACGGGACCGCCGAGACCTTCACCTGGGATGCGGAAGGACACCTGGTGGAGATCGCCACCGACGAGGACGCCACCTCGTTCGTCTACGACGCGGACGGCAACCGGCTACTCCGCAGCGACCGCGCCGGTACCACTCTGTACCTCGACCACACCGAGATCACCCTGACCGGGGACGGTGATGTGGAGGGCACCCGCTACTACACCCATGGCGAGCAGGTCGTGGCCACCCGCACTCACGACGGTCTCACCTGGGTGACCCCTGACCACCATGGCACCAACCACACCGCCATCGAGGACGACACCCAGCAGGTCCATCGGCGCCGAATGGACCCCTACGGCAACACACGTGGCGCTCCGCCGTCGGCCTGGCCGGACAACCGAGGGTTCGTCGGCGGCGTTCACGACCCCGGCACCGGCCTGACCCACCTCGAAGCCCGCGAATACGACTCCACCACGGGACGGTTCATCTCCGTCGATCCCGTCGCCGACTACTCCGATCCCCAGCAACTCCATGGCTACGCTTACGCCAACAACAGCCCGGTCACCTTTACCGATCCCGATGGACAGGCGTTCTTCATCGTGGTGGTGGCCATCGCCGTGCGAGCCGTGCCGGTGGTCACCCGGGTAGCGGCCAACGTGGTGTCCCGGGTAACCACCAAGGCTCCCGTGGTACGGACCGTCGCCAACAACGTCGTCTCCAAGGTCAAAGGGTTCTTCGGCCGGCTCTTCTCTCACATCACGACGATCTTCCGGACCTTCACGCAATGGGTGACCAGGATCATCACCACCATCAAGCGGGTGATCCGAACGATCCGGAGTATGAAGAACCAGATCGTCCGGACGGTCCAACGTGTACCCGTCAATAGGGTCAAGGCGAAACCTTCATCCCGAGCCAAGCAACAGGCGCGGACCAATACCCGCAACACGTCAACCCCCAAGAAGACCACCCAGCCGAAACCGTCGTCGAACCGCCAACCGCGACCATCCCAGCCGTCCAGTCGACCCCAGCGACAGCCGGAGAACAAGGCCCCACAGCAGCGCCCACCCAGCCAATCCGGGCCGTCCAGCAGGTCGTCCGACCGCGCGGACGGTCCGCCGGACCGGACCGATCCGCCCAGCGGTGACGATGCCACGCGCCGTCCGAACTTCGATCCGTGGCGCGACACGACCCCCTTGGTGGAACGCGACCCGGAGTGGGCCCACCAGCTTCCGAAGAACAACTGGCAGAGCCGAGATCCGAACCCTGGCACCGCTGGGTACCCAACCGGTGGCCTAGGGCGGGCCGCGCGTTTCGGCTTCTTGGCCGGTAGCGCACTCGGCATCATCAAGGTATTCAAAGAGATGGACGTCTTCTGATGGCGGCACCAGCCAGCTCCCACCCGCTGAAGACGACGCTCCTGACCGGCCTGGCGGCACTGATCGCATTTCCGCTCACGGCCATGGGCCCCGGTCAGGCGTCATCCGATCCGCTCATCGCCGATGCCAGCTCAGACAACACCCACCGCAGCGTCGAACCGACAACCGACGAGATCGACCACGACGTGGCGTCGGGGCCCGAGGCCGCTGCCGGCGCAGCGGCCCGCGAGTCAGGTGAACGCGTCGAGATCGACGAACTGCGGACCGAGACGGCGCAGGTGTTCGCCAACCCCACGGGGACACTCACGCTCGAACAACATGCCCTGCCGGTCCGGGTGCAGGACGACGAGGGAGAGTGGGCCGAGGTCGACACCACACTCCACATCGGCCCTGGTGGCTCCGTCGAGCCAGTCGCGGCCGTCGGGCAGTTGAGGCTCTCCGGTGGCGGCGACACCGACCTGGCGATCCTTGGCGACCCCGACGGTGCGCACCTGACCCTGGGGTGGGCGACCCCGCTACCGGAGCCCACTCTGGACGGCTCCACGGCCGTCTACCCGGAGGTCATGCCGGGCGTAGATCTCACTGTCACCGCGGAGCGCGACGGCTTCACCCAGCTGCTGATAGTGCACGACCGGGAGGCTGCCGAGCAGGCCGACCTCCAACGGATCGAGTACCCCTTGGCCGCGGTGGATCTGGAGCTGGAGGTCACCGATGACGGCGTGACCCTGGCCACCGATGCCGACGGCGAGGTCGTGTACCTCGGCGGGACGCCGCTGATGTGGGACACCGCGGCCGAAGCCGTTGACGACGCCACGGCAGCACCCGGCCCTACCGGCACGGCGGACGGTACCGCGGTCGCCGGTGACCAACCCGTGCCCGGCGAACACGTCGCCATGGACGTCGAGCTGACCGCGGACGGTTCCGGTCACTATGTCCTGACGGTAGTACCAGACCAGGACATGTTGACCTCCGACGAGACGACGTTCCCCGTCGTCATCGACCCGTCGTTCGCCGGCCCCCAGTATCGGTGGACCCACGTCAACCGGTCGTCGCCCACGACGTCGTACTGGAACTACGACCGCAACGAGGGCGCCAAGGTGGGGTACTCAGACTGGAGACCGCCGGTGGTGACGTATCGCTCGTTCTTCCAGATGAGCAGCGGCCCGATCGCAGGGGCGCGGATCAAGAAGGTGTCCTTTCTTGTCGTCCTTGAGCACTCGGCATCGTGCGCGATGACCGACGTCCACCTCTGGCACACCCGATCGATCGACCCCGCCCACCCGCTGACCTGGAACAACTCGGGTGGACATTGGATCGGCCACGTGGCCACGGCAGCCGGGCGAGCCAACTACTCCTCGTGTCGCCAGCCGGCGATGGGGATGGAGTTCGCCTCCCCCACGCTGACCACGGTGGTACAGCGGATCGCCGACGCCGGGACCGATCACATCGCGCTGGGCCTGCGTGCGCCGAACGAATCTGATCCTCATCTGTGGAAACGCTTCAAACCAGACACGGCCAAGATCGTCATCGAGTACAACAACCCGCCACGGCAGCCCAGCTATCTCAACTTCCGCCGCCCTCAGACGTGCGGGAGCCCGGACGCCCCGACCCCCATCGCCACCGACCAGCCGCAGTTCTCCGGTGTGGCCAGCGACCCGGATCACCAGAACGTCCGGACCCTCCTCGAGATCGCGCACACGGCGCCGGTGCACTCGGTGTGGTCGAGCATCACCACGTCCGGGGCGGCCTTCTCCTGGCCGGCCATCCCGGCCGGCACTCTCGAAGAAGATCGAGTCTACTCAGTTCGGGCCTACAGCACCGACGGAGAGGACAACGGACCCTGGACGGACCGCTGCTACTTCGTCATCGACACCACGAAACCAGCCGTGCCCAGCGTCCGGTCGGAGGACTACCCGGATGGCGAGCCGGTCATCCCCGCCCGCACGACTGGTTCGGTGACTTTTGAACCGGCCACCGGCGAGACCGACGTCGCCGAGTATCTGTACGGCTTTCAGCACGACCGGATCACGATGCGAGTGCCCGCGCGGGCGGATGGTTCGGCCACCGTCCCCATCACAGTGGCCGAACGTACCGGCCGGCGCCTCTACGTGCAGGCCGTGGACCGGGCCGGAAACGTCAGCGACCCCACCTCGGCCTGGGATCTCGCGGTGGAGAGAAATCCGGCGGAGCCCACCCGGGTGCGCGGAGACATCAACGGGGACGGCCGCCCGGACGTGACAGCGGTCCTGGATCAGGGGTTCGGCCGCACGGCGGTGTGGAACCTCATCGCCCATGACGACGGGTTTCATCCTGGCACCGTCGCATGGGACACCGGAGCCAACGGTGGTTTCCCGCTGTTCCGCGTCCGCCCGGTGGTCGGCGATTTCGACGGCGACGGCCGCACCGACATCGCGCTCTTCCGCGAGGAGGCAGGTCGTCGGGTCGGGTTGTATCCGCTGTTCTCGGACGGCAACCGCTACAACGCCCAACCCGCACAGTGGACCAGTCAGTCGCCCTGGTCGCTGCACACCACCAGATTCGACACCGGTGACGTGACGGGTGACGGGCGCGCGGACATCGTCGTTCAGCGCTGGAGCGCCGACCGCACCCGAGAAATCCTGGTCTTCCCGGGTGCGGATCTGTCGAAACCCCAGGTCTGGCTGAGCGACGATCGGCCCGACCCGGACCAGCGTGCCATCCCATTGGTGGCTGACGTCGACGGTAGCGGCACCGCCGATCTGGTGACCGTTCGAGGCGATGCCTCGTGCCGGCTGGTGTTCGAGGTCAACCCGTCAGCCGAGGACCGGTTCGATCCCACGCCCTCGGTGCTGCACGACTCCGGAGATGGGCGGTTGTGCTGGGACAACATCAAAACCGCGGTGGGCGACGTGGACGGTGATGGCCGCAGCGACATCGTGCTGGCCTACGAACACGAACCCGACGACGTTGAGCTCCGGGTATTCCGGTCGACCGGGACCACGTTGACCGAGGAGTCGTGGTGGCGTGGCGACGAGTTCGACCTCGGCCGCGCTACTCTCGTCCCGGGCGACTTCAATCTGAGCGGCCGAGACGACATCGCCGTGCTCTATGCCTGCTGTGCCGACGGCAGCCGGGAAGTGTGGACGTTCGAGTCGACCGGCGGTGCCTTCGGCGGAAGGACTGTCGCCGCGCATGAGCCGACCAAGGCGGTGGCCGGACCCGCCTATCACCTCGAACATCGAACATACGAACTCATCGCCCGGCACAGCAACAAGTGTGTCCACGCCGTCACGGGCATCGGTGAGCCTGGGCTACGCCTGACGCTGTTCCAAGCATCCTGCTCCGCCAGCTCACTGAGTGGCCGGTTCCGGCTGGTCCCGGTGGCGGGTACGGACCGGTACGAGATCCGGTCGGTGCAGAATTTCCAGTGTGCCGAGGTCGCCCAGGCCCGGCTCCACGACGACGAACCGGTCTCACTCGTTCCTTGTCATGGGGGTGCGAACCAACAGGTCACCTTGGAGTACGTCGACGGCAGCAGCTACGAGACGGTCGTCCGGGTCCGCTTCGCCCACAGCGACAAATGTGCGTCGATCAGCGGTGGCTCCACCAATGATCGAAGCCTACTGGTCCAACGCGAATGCGGCGCCGCCCGCAGCCAGCAATGGACCCTGCGCCCACCGAGCATCCCGCAGCTAGACGGCCGCTTCAAGGTTCATGCGATGGTCAGCCAGGGTCGCGTCCTCGATGTGAATCATTGCGACGGAAGGAACATCCGCATCTGGGACTGGATCGAGAGCAGCCCCTGCCAACGATGGAGGGTAGAACCACATGGCGACGATCTCTACCGCATCGTCGACCCCAGTAGTGGCAGAGCGCTGAATATCGAGGGATGTTCAGAAGCCGACGGCGCGGCTGTCAACCTGGGAACCGCCAGCGACTCACCGTGTCAGGTCTGGCGGATCGAGCCGAGCGGCAACAACACCTACAGCATTCTCGCCCCCATGACGGGCAAGTCGCTCGACGTGGCCGGGTGTTCACCCAACCGCGGCGCCAGCGTGATCATCTGGCCGTACTGGGCCGGCAGCTGTCAGCGCTGGTTCTTGGATCAGATGTGAGGTGGCCGGGTACAGCTAGTGTCGTGCACTAGCTGTACCCGGACCGTGTCGATCATGTCGAGCTGATCCGGACCGCGTCGGCCTCGATCCATCCGTCGGTACCGGTCCAGCGGCTGACGCCGAGCACCGGGCGGGTGCCCGACGCTAACTGGTACACCCCGAGGTCGGTCCATCGGCCACCACCGGCACGCTGGTCCAGATAGGTGACCTCGTAGCCGCGTGTGGTGTTGACCAGGTGCGGTGCCCGCGAGTTGTTCGTCGGATGCTCCGGATACCAGACCTCGACGCGGTAGCTGCCGGTGGACGGGATCCGGGCCTTGAACCACGCGACGTCGCTCTCCTGCACCGGTCGCGCATGGTGATGGGTGCCCTCGTACCCCGACGCGGTAGCGCGCACCCAGCGGCTACTCGCGGCGAACCCCGAGTGTTCGTTGTCGACGACGGTTCTCCATCGGCCGGAGTCACCCTGCACGTAGCTCATGTATCGGTCCCAGTCCCAATGCCGGCCGGGGTCGGTATGAGTGGCACCCGGGATCTCGTTGTGTCCGACGATATGTGTCCGGTTCAGCGGGATGCCGTGCTGCTCGCAGATGAACCGGGTCAACGCCGCCGACGAGCGATACATCGCCTCGGTGTACCACGATCGGTCGTCGACCCAGCCCTCGTGCTCGATGCCGATGGACCGGCTGTTGGAGCTACCCACGTGCCAGCCGACGTCTTTGTGCCGGACCATCTGGGTCACCTGCCCATCCGACGATCGCACGACGTAATGTGCGGACACGTTCGAGCTGGGGTTCTGGAACCAGGAAATGGTTCCGGCGTAGGTGCCCTGCGCGGTGTGGATGACCACTCGGTCGATGGCGTGTTCTCGTGGCCGGTCGGCGGTCCGGTAGTTGCTGGAGTGTGCTGCTACCCAGCGCGCTTGTGGGTAGTCGGACCGCCGCGGCTCAGGCATCGGTGCAGCCGTGGTGACCACCGGCGCGACCGGGTGCCGCGGCGTGGCGGCCGGCTCCCCACCACTCTTCAGCTCCGGCACCCCGCGGGTCAGCGCGGCGTAGACCGCGTCAGCCTGCCATCGGGCCACCATCACGTCGGGGATGGCGGTGTAGCGCACCACTGGCTCGTACCAGGACTCGGGTTGGGATCGCTCCCGCGGGCCGAGCCCCGCGTCGGCGGCGAACGAGCGCAGCAGCGCCGCGGCGGCGTCGATGTTCGCTCGCTGGGTGGTCCGGACGTCGTCTGGGGGATGTCCGGCGAGCTCAGCGGCTCGGGTGAGCAGGCCCGCCGCGCCATCGGCGAGTTGCATCACCCCCCGCCTGCCATCAGCACTCGACCTGTCCTGGCCATGTGAGAGGGCCTGGGACATCGCGACGAGCAGATCCCGCGGGACGTCGTGGCCGTCGGCGGCGTCCCCGAAGGCTGGACCGAGCGATCGCGCCGAGGTGGTCGGGCTGCTCCCGGCGTGCGCCATACCCGGCAGGACTGGGCCGGCGAGTAGGGCCGCGCTCGCGGCCAGGATGGTGCGGCGAGTGGGTTTCCGGTCCATGCCGACCTCCCCCAATCCTGTTAAGCGTGTCAATCAATGTGACTAGAGGACACTGATGTGACGGTACATCGAGTTGGTTGATGTGTCACGTCCGGAAAGATCGGGGTGGATGTCCTCTCGGCCAGGCCACACCCGGCCACGACGACGCTCACCGCGCCGCAGGCGCCCGCCACAAGGAGGCTTGTTGCACCCTTCACGTCGACATAAGGAGGCTTGTTGTCGCTATAGGCACAGTAAGGAGACTTGTGGCAGACCGGAGAGTGCGCCACAAGGAAGCGTGTTGTCGCCCAGGTGGAGCTCACGCACGACGCGAGGCACCCGCAACCCAACGACGCCCGACACACGGAGTGGAGTTGGCGCACGGAGTGGAGTTGGTGCGTGATGGAGTGACGGCGGTGTCGCCAGAACCACACCTCAGCCACTCCGTTGCGGCACCAACTCCGCTCCGTTCGCCGCGACCCCCAGGGCAGCAGCCATCGCGACCCCCAGGGCAGCAGCCATCGCGACCCCCAGGGCAGCAGCCATAAGGAACCTTGTGGTCGACCGCAATGGGCAGCCGCACGGGGTGAGCCATTCGCCGCCCAGACGGACCGACCATGGCCACCACAAGGCGCCTTACTGCACCCTCCACGTCGACACAAGGAGGCTTGTTGTCGCTATAGGCACAGTAAGGAGGCTTGTGGCAGACCGGAGTGCGCCACAAGGAAGCGTGTTGTCGCCCAGGTGGAGCTCACGCACGACGCGAGGCACCCGCAACCCAACGACGCCCGCCACACGGAGTGGAGTTGGCGCACGGAGTGGAGCTAGCGCACGGAGTGGAGTTGGTGCACGGGGTGGAGCTAGTGCACGGAGTGGAGCTAGTGCACGGAGTGGAGCTAGTGCACGGGGTGGAGCTAGCGCACGGAGTGGAGTTGGTGCGTGAACGGAGTGCCATCAGTGTCGCCAGAACAACACCTCCGCCACTCCGTTACTGCACCAACTCCACTCCGTTCACCAAATCCAACCCCTCCGGTAGCAGCCTAGGGACGCCGTTCATACCGGGCTGGCACCGCCGAGACGAAGCTGGCGCTTGGATCGCGCGGAACTCCTGGACGCACCCATGTGCCCTCGGCCCAGCCGTGGTCATGTACAACGCCGGCGTCGTCTGGTTGGAACAAGGCCGGAAGAGCGCGCCGGGTTCGGTGCGGGCGCACTAGTTCATCGTCGGGTCCGCCGGGAACGATGCCATCAGGGCCAGCTCTCCACCTTGCCGACGCAGCACCGCACGCCACAGAACCTGTGCGTCGACCCGGAATGCGTCGGAGGGCTCGGCGTCGACCACGTACCAGGAACCTTCGTCGATTTCGCCTTCCACCTGGTCGGCGGCCCATCCCGCGTAGCCGGCGAATACCCGCATCCCACCAACGGCCGATTCGACCACCTCGGTGGGAGTGTCGAGGTCGACGACGCCGACCTCCCCGCTGACCCGGCGGACACCCAGCGGTTCTCCCCCGGAGCCCAGGCGCACCAGACCGAGTGCGCTGTCGGTCTCGACCGGTCCGCCTTGGAAGATCACACTCGGTTCGGAGGCGACGTGCTGCCAGGTCGGCAGTAGATTGCCCACCGGCACCTCGGTGGGCCGGTTGACGATGACACCGAGGGCACCGTCGCCGTCATGTGAAAGCATCAGAATGACGCTGTTCTCGAAAGTCGACCCGCGCAGTTGCGGCGTCGCTACGAGCAACCGCCCCACCAACCTGGCCTCGGCCATGATCTCCGCGACTCCTCGTGTCCGTCAGACCGGAACCGCAGGGAACTCGCCGGTCTCCTCGGCTACCTTCCTAATGCTCTCTACACTGCCCCGCACCGCCATGGCCACCGCCTCGGCAACCCCCGGATGGAACACACTCGGCACGATATACGCGGCATTGAGTTCATCATCGCTCACGGTGGCCGCCAACGCGCGGGCCGCGGCGGAGAGCATCTCGGTGGTGACGCTCCTGCTGTGCGCGTCGAGCAGACCGCGGAAGACGCCGGGAAAGGCGAGGACGTTGTTGATCTGGTTCGGGTGGTCGCTGCGGCCGGTGGCCACTACCGCGGCGAACCGGCTCGCCTCCTGCGGCTGGATCTCCGGCTCCGGGTTGGCCAACGCGAACACGATGGCATTCGGGGCCATGGACTCCACGTCGGCGGCAGCGAGGACGTTCGGCGCCGACACGCCGATGAACACGTCCGCACCGGCCACCGCGTCGCGCAAGGCGCCGGTGATCCGCCGGGGATTGCTGTGTTCGAGGTACCACGTTGGCACCCCGGTGAGGTCAGGCCGGTCGGGATGGATGACGCCGTGGACATCGGCGGCGACGAGGTCACGTACCCCGGCCGCGTGCAGCAACTGCGCGATCGCATGGCCGGCGGCGCCGGCTCCCGCCATCGCCACCCGGATGGAGCCGATCTCTTTGCCGACCACCTTCAAAGCGTTGATCAGCGCCGCCAGCACCACGATGGCGGTGCCGTGTTGGTCGTCGTGGAACACCGGAATGTCCAGGATCTCCCGTAGGCGTGCCTCGATCTCGAAGCAACGTGGCGCCGAGATGTCTTCGAGGTTGATCCCGGCGAACACCGGGGCGATGTGCCGGACGGTTTCGACGATCTCGTCGGGATCCTGCGTATCAAGGCAGATGGGGAAGGCGTCGATGTCGGCGAACCGTTTGAACAACGCGGCTTTGCCTTCCATCACCGGCAGCGCCGCCATGGCGCCGATGTTGCCGAGGCCGAGAACGGCCGAGCCGTCGGTGACAACCGCCACGGTGTTCCGTTTGATGGTCAGCCGACGGGCATCCTCGGGGTTCTTGGCAATGGCCTGGGACACCCGCGCCACACCTGGCGTGTAGACCAGCGACAGGTCGTCTCGGTTCCGGATCGGCACCTTCGACTTGACCTCGATCTTGCCACCCAGGTGGACCAGGAACGTGCGGTCGCTGACTTTGCCGATGATCACACCGGGGACCGATTGCAGCGCCTCGACGAGTTGGTCGGCGTGGGCCGCCGACGTGGCCGCACATGTGACATCGACCTGGATACGCTCGTGCCCGGAGGCGGTGACATCCAGCGCTGTGACGAGTCCACCGGCGCTCTCGACCGTCGCGGTCAGCGAGCTGACCGCGGTACCTCCGGCCGGTACCTCCAGGCGAACCGTGATCGAGTAGGACACACTGGGCACACTGGTCACGACGGCGGCCTCCTTACACGCGAGTGGGCACGACCACCGTAGAGGATCCTGGTGCGGTCACCTGCGGACTGGTCCACCCTAGGGTCCGGGTTACGGATCTTCCGCGACTGACGTTGGTGGTCGGTGGATGCATCGATCGACGACGGTAAGGCACCTCAGGTCACCCTTACGCGGGCCTTACCCAACGCCGTCGCCCCTCATCGCGGGGAAGTACGTGAACCGCTGATGTGCCAGCTCACCCCTCACGACGAGTCTTTTCTTGTACGAGCACGAAAGGGCCGCATCCGACGGGGAGTGATCATGTTTTACACCTACGATTCGATCAACGCCGAGGTCGCCTACCGGCGCGAGGAGCTGCGCCGGTCGTTCGGCCAGCGTGGGCTGCGGGCGCGGGCCCGCCGGGCGATGCGGCGAGGCCCGGCCGCGGTTAGCAGCGTCGACCGGGCGAGCGCCAGCACCACGCAGCCGCGACACATTCCTGAACAGGGCACGTCGACGCAACACGATCGTGCGTCCAGCGCCACGACCTCAACGTCGTCGGCCACCTGCCAGGCCCGTCCGGGTCGGCGCCGGGACGCGCGTGCACACACCCCCGAACGCACCACTGCCGCCTGACCCGTTCGGTCCGGCGCCGTCAGGTGGGTCCACCCCACAGCGGCCAACACCCACTGGGACCGCCTGACGGCGCGCAGAGAATCGTCCACCGGGCAGCGCCGTGAGATCGATGGGAGATGTCGATGCCGGCACGAGGGACGGCGGCTCCAGCCGATCAACAACATCCCGCCCCTTCGGGCGTCAGCACAAAAACACCCGCGACGTTGTCAGCGGCGCATGCAAGGATGGATTTCGTGCCCAGGCTCGGATCCACTTTCCCGTTCTACGCCCGCGGCGCCGAAGTACAACAGCTGCGGGCCGCCTTGGATCGCGCCCGCGCTGGTACGGCCGGCGCCGTGCTCGTGTCAGGTGAGGCAGGGGTGGGCAAAAGCCGACTTCTCGCCGAGATGGCGGACGTCGCCCGCACGGCGGGGGCGCAAGTTGTGGTCGGCCGATGTGTCGACATCAACCAGGCCAGTTTTCCTTACCTCCCCTTCATCGAGATCATCGACCAAATACGCGGGTCCGCCCCCGAACTTCTGGCGGCCCGGCCGCAGCTGGCCATGCTGGGCGGCCAACGCGATACCACCCCGCCGCTGCCGGCTGACGGCGGCGCCGATGAGGCCCCAACCGGCTCCAGCACCGCGCAGAACTTCGACCAACTTCAACTGTTCGATGCCATCCTCGGTTTGCTGCAGGATCTCGCGGCGAGCAACACCCTCGTGCTGCAGATCGAAGATCTCCATTGGAGTGACGCCTCCACCCGCGATCTTCTCTCCTTCCTCTTCTCGCGGCTGGCCCGGCAGCGGCTTCTCATCATCGCGAGCTACCGGTCCGACGACCTCCACCGCAGGCATCCGTTGCGCCCACTTCTCGCGGAGCTGGTACGGCTGCCCGCGGTGGAACGCTTGGACGTCGCCCCGTTCGGCCCCGCCGAAGCCGAGGAATTCGTCCGGCTCCTCGGACAGGGCAACACCCCGGAGGACGTCATCGCCAACGTCGCCAGCCGCTCGGAGGGCAACGCCTTCTTCGCTGAAGAACTTCTCGCGGCCAGCTCGTTCGGCACCAACAGCATCCCGTCGATGCTGGCCGATGTCCTGCTGGCCCGGCTGGAGAAGCTCTCGCCGACCACCCAGCGAGTGGTGCGAGCTGCCTCGGTATCGGGGCAATGGCACGTTCGACACCCCACCCTCGACGCCATCGTCGACATCGACGCAGGGGAGTTGGACGTCGCCCTACGCGAAGCCATTCAGCACAGCATTCTGGTCCCGGGTGTCAAAGACGCCTACACCTTCCGACACGCCCTGCTGCGTGAGGTCATCTACGCCGACCTCCTACCGGGTGAACGGGTCCGGCTGCACGCGGCCTATGCCGAGCGGCTAGCCAGGATGGACGACCCGGGTATGGCGGGTCCACTGGCTTATCACAGCCGCAACGCCAACGATCTCCCCACCGCGCTGGCGGCCTCGGTCCGCGCCGTTCAACACGCATGGAAGAAGGGTGCGGTCGGATTCGCGCTGCAACAGGTCGAGACCGCACTCGAGTTGTGGGGCGCGGTCGAGAATCCCGAGTCGCACGCCGGCATCACCGAACTCAAGCTGACCCGCAAGGCGGCCACGGCCGCTGGCTCCGCGGGTCTACCCGACCGAGCGTTGGCCTACATGCGGGCGGCCGTGCCGCTGGCCGATGCGGGCGACGATCCCATCGTGTCGGCCGATACTCGCCGCCAACTCACCCAGGTACTGCTTGCCAATGGTCACTGGACCGAAGCCGAAGAGACCATCCGCACCGCCTGGGAACTCATCAAGGACACCCCCGCCAGCGCCGCACGCTCCTGGGTGCTCGGGCTGTGGTCGAGGGTCAGCACGTCCGACGCGGAGCGCCGTTCCCTGGCGGTGGCGGCGGCCGACGACGCCCGCGCGTCCGGTGCGGTGTCCGCCGAAGCGGATGCGCTGATCTCGCTGGCGTTCTGCGAGGAACGCGAAGGACACTCCGATGAGGCCGCCGCGCTGCTCCGGCGGGCGCAGCAGCTCGCCGTCGAGGCTGGTGCGCTGGACGTCGAGCTGCGGGCCCGGTTCAATCTCATCTTCATCCCCTTCGATCGAGGCCGCCTGGACGAGGCGGCCGAGATCGCCGACGCCGCGGCCGCCCGGGCCGCCGAGGTCGGCCTGACCTGGAGTATGTACGGCCGGAACATCCGGTGGTTGCGCGGCGTGATCCACTACGCCCGCGGAGACTGGGACGCTGCCGCCGAAGCAGCCGCGCCGCCTGGCGAACGCGTCTCCGATGTCATCGCCGGCCTGCTCGCTGCCGCGGCCGCGCTGGTGCAGGTGGGACGTGGACAGTTCGAGCAGTCCCAACGCACACTCGACGAGCTGCGTTCGGCGTGGTACCGAAACCAGGACGAGCAGATCGCGCTGCTCGCCGGGATCGCCGGCGCCGAGCTGGCCGGCTGGCAAGGTCGCCACGACGACGCCATCCGGATCAGCGAGGAAGCCCTCAAGGCCGTCCGGGCCTCCTCGGGTGAAGAGTGGCCGATGGGTGGTATCCGGCTGTCTACGCTTGCGCTGGCCGCCCACGCCGACCACGCCCGCCCCGTCGGCCCGCCCCCTGATCCGGCCACCGTCGAACACGCCCTCGCCGCCGGCAAGGAACTGCTCGAACGTGCCGAGCAAACGGCTCAGCATGGTGATGCCCGCTCCGCCGAGATGGGCCCTGAGGGCCAAGCCTGGTTGTTGCGGGCCCGGGCCGAGTACGCCCGGCTGTCGGGCTCAACCGACGCGGGCCCCTGGCGCGCCGTCGTCGAGGCCTTCGGTTACGGAGACGTCTATCAGCAGGCAGTGGCGCGCCGGCGGTTGGCCGAGACGTTGCTGTCCGGCGGCCACCGCGACGACGCTGCCGCCGAACTCGGCCAGGCGCTGGCCGCGGCGCAACACCTCGGCGCGACTCCCCTGGCCGAGTCCGTCCGGTCGCTCGCTCGTCGCGCCAGGTTGGCGTTGCCGGGTGCACCCGTGTCGGGTGTCCAGGTCCTCACCCCACGCGAGACCGCCGTCCTGGAGTTGGTCGCACGTGGCTACACCAACCGCCGCGTCGGCGAGGAGCTGTTCATCAGCGAGAAGACGGTGAGCGTCCATCTGTCGCGAGTGATGGCCAAACTCGGGGCCGCGGGCCGCACCGAGGCGGTAGCCATCGCTTACCAGCGCGGACTTCTCGAGGACTCCCCCATCAGCTGACCCGGTCCGGCCGGGTTGGCATCGGCGGGTGCGGCGGGATACGCTCAGTTTTATGCCAGGTCAGCGCCTGTTTATGTGCCCCCGGTCGGCGACGGTTCGCCGCCCGGAGGGTTCGCGCACCTAGCCTTCACCCTTCGCGGCCACCGCACCGACCGGGGGAGTCTCCCCCATCGGCTATCCGCGTACCGCGAAGGTAGGTTCCACCGTGAACACCCGTACTCACCCGGACATGCCGGGTCATCCCACTACATCAGCGGCGCCGAGGCACATCGCCGGCCCCGTGCCTCAGCACCACACCGCCGCCGCACCACTACCCCTGCCGGCTCTGATCGACGCGCTGTCAGTCCGCGATCTCACCGACCCGGACCAGGGACAACACGCCATCCAGTTGCTCGTCGACGCCGCCGCGACCGCGCTGGCCCGACGGTGGGCCACCCCCATCCGACGCGAGCTGGCTCGGCCTCTGGTGAGCCTGGAAGACAACTACGACCGGCTCGGCTACGCCCCCGATGCGGTCTCCCGTGAAGCTCGTTATACCCGCTACGTCAGCGAGACGACCATGCTGCGCAGCCATACATCGGCTGGTGTCCCGCCGGCGTTGCGCCGCATCTCCCGCGAACACCATGGTGTTCCACGTGCCGGCGCTCCAGCCCAGCCACATGGGGCCGGGCCGGCTCACAACAGCTGGCAGACGCTGCTGGTGCTACCCGGCATCTGCCACCGGCGCGACGCCATCGATCGAATCCACACCGGCACTCCGCACCAGCTCGACTTGTGGCTGCTCCGCCGCGGCGGGCGCCGGCTCGACCACGACGATCTGCACGCCATGGTCACCACGATCGTCGACGCTCTCCTCCCGGGTGCCCACTGGCGGTGGTCCACCGCCGACCACCCGTATACCGTCGACGGCCGTGAGGTGGACGTCATCCAGGGCAACGAGCCGGTCGAGATCGCCGAATGCGGCCTCGCGGCCCCGCACGTGCTCGCTGGTGCCGGGCTGGAGCCGGCTAAATGGAGCGGCTTGGCGCTGGGGATGGGGCTGGACCGGATGTTGATGCTGCGCAAGGGGATACCGGACATCCGGCTGCTGCGCTCCGCCGATCCTCGGGTGACAGAGCAGATGAGGGATCTCGAACCGTACCGGCCCGTCTCCGACTTGCCGCCGGCCATCCGCGACATCTCGATCGCCGTCACCCCGGAGGCCGACGTGGAGACACTCGGCGACCGGATCCGGGAGCTCCTCGGGCCACACGCCGACCTCGTCGAGGACGTCACCATCCTCTCCCGCACCACGTACGACGTGCTCCCCCAGGCTGCCCGCGAACGTCTCGGCATCCGGCCCGGCCAGGTGAACCTGCTCGTCCGGCTCGTGTTGCGGCCCACCGACCGGACCATGACCAGCGACGAGGCGAATAGCCTGCGGGAACGCATCTACCACGGCATCCACGAGGGAGGAGACCCCGAGGCCGGCTCGCGGTGACCGACTCGGCACGTCGTCGCCCGCTCCGGGTCGGGGGTCTCGGCCCATCCCTGGCCTGGGCATTGAACGGCCGGCGTGCGGCTCCGGTCACCGAGGAGGCGCCACGCTGACCACAACCGGATCTCCGGCCGCCACCCCCAACCGGGCCGCGGCGTTACCGTGATTCTCGGCCAACGCCACGTAGCCGTGTGAGTCCACGTAAAGCACCAGCTCGCCGGGGGCGACGTCGGCGAAAATCCGGCCGACGCTCGCCTCCAGTGGCTGGCCAGTGTCGCCGGCTTGCACCCGGACCACCTGTCCGGCGGACAGTCCGGCGGTGGTCAGATGGTCCGCGCGGGCGGCCAGCGCGACATTGCCGAAATGATCGACGACGTGTGCCTCGGTGTCCACGACACCTGGACCGGCCGACACTCGTGGCTCGGGCAACCGGACGAGGTCGGCGGGATCCACGGCTGGGCCCAGGGCGGACACGGGTGTTCCGGCGGCGACATGCGCCGCGGCCGGTGCGAACACGTCCCGGCCATGGAAGGTCACCGCGGTGGTCTCCAGCAGGTAAGCGGCATTGGTGAGCTCCACCACGCGGCGTATCTCACCGGCCGCACCGGCCGCCCACGGCAGCAGGCCGTTGTCCGGGCCGACCAGCACATGGTCGCCAACCTCGATAGCCACGGCTCGGCGCGCCGCCCCCACCCCGGGATCCACCACCGCGACCAGCACGGCCGGCGGCAGGTAGGGAACCGTCTGGGCGAGCACCACTGCCCCGTGCCGGACATCCTGTGCTGGCACGTCATGGGTGACGTCGACGATCCGCACCCCCGGCGTGATCCGCAGCATCACGCCGTGGCAGGCGGCGACGAAGCCGTCGCGGCGACCGTAATCGGTCAAGAAGAAGACCGGCCGCGCCATCACGTCTCGCTCACCAGGATGTTGGTCACGAGGTCGTCCATACTCACCAGGCCGACCGTACGGTACTCACTGTCGCGCACCAGGCCCAGCTGCGACCTCGCGCGGCGCAACGTTTCGGCCGCGGTCACGAGATCGGCGCCGGAGTCCACGGACGGGATGGGCCGGGCCATCTCGCCCGCCGTCCACGGCGTGTCGAGCCCGCGGCCGGCCAACGCCTCACGGGCATGCACCGCTCCGGCCACCGCGCCGGATCCGTCTCGCACGACCAATCTGGTGCGCCGGTGGCTCGCCGCGACGTCGAGCACCTCCTGCGGGCCGGCGGACGCGTCGACGGTCACCATCTGCTCCATCGGCACCATGATCCGGCCGACGGCCGCGCCGGGCGCACCCAGCGTGCGGGTCAGCACGCCGTGGTCGTCGGGCCGGATCAGGCCCAGGCGCGACGACTCGGAGACCAACTGGTGGATCTGCTCGCGATTCCGGACCGTCACGATCTCGTCACGCGGCTGAACCCGCACCATCCGCACCAAAACGTTCGTGAGGGCGTTGAGCGCGAGCAGCAGCCACCGCACCAGCCAGGTAAACGCCCGGAAGGCCGGCGCCAGCAGCATCGCCGACCGTTCCGGGTGGGTGATGGCCCACGACTTCGGCGCCATCTCGCCGACGACGACGTGTACGTAGGTGACGATGGCCAAGGCGATGATCAGCGCCACCACCCGCACCGCCGAGTCCGGCAGACCCAACGCCGCCACCGGGGGCTCGAGCAGGTGGTGCAGCGCCGGCTCGGACACCATTCCCAAGCCGATCATCACCATGGTGATGCCGAGTTGGGCGCCGGCCAGCATCAGCGACAACTCCCGTACACCCTTCAATGCCGCCTGGGCGCCGCGCCGACGCTCCGCGACGGCTCGCTCCAACCGGTGCCGGGCCGCGCCGACCAGCGCGAATTCAGCAGCGACGAAGAACCCACTGGCCACGAAGAGCAGCCCGGTGATCAACAGGGCAAGACCGGGGCTCACTGCTGCACCTCCACCGCGTGCCGCATCCGGATCCGTTCCGGCACCCGGCGGTCCACGGACTGGACCTCGATGACAACCCCGCGGTGTTCATCGTCAGTGCCTGGAAGGTCGATGGTGACGACGTCGCCGGGCTCGGCGAGGCGGCCGAGACGGGCCGCGATCAGTCCACCGACGGTGTCATAGTCCTCGGACTCGGGCAGCTCGATTCCCGTATAGGTCGTGGCTTCGTCGACCCGCAGGCCGGCGTCAAGCAACCACCAGCCGTCGACGAGGGTCGCTGGCACCGACTCCTGGTCGGTCTCGTCCTCGATCTCACCCACCAGCTCCTCGGCGATGTCTTCAAGAGTGATGATCCCGGCGAGTCCACCGTACTCGTCGAGGACACAGGCGAACTCGTCGTCGTGTTCGCCCATTCGCCGGATCAGCGGGAGCAGGGCGAGGCTGTCGGGCACCAGCAATGGCAGCCGCGCGATGTCGCCGGCCATGGAGTCGGTCACCATCGACTCCGGCACCCGCATCAGCTCCCGTACTCCCACCACTCCGACGATGTCGTCGGTGGTGGCCCCCAGGACCGGGTACGACGTGTGGCCGTGTGCGCGGATCAGGTCGATCACCGAGGCCGCCGGGGCGTTGGCGGACACGCTGATGACGTCTGGGCGTGGCACCATGGCCTCCCCAGCCGTGTGCTCGGAAAAACTCAGGGCCCGGCCAAGCACGTCCGAGAGCTGCGGAGACAGTGAACCCTGTGCCTCGGCCTCATCGATGATGTGGCCTAACTCCTCGAGCGTGGCGCCGTGATGCAACTCCTCGACAGGCTGGATTCCAACCCACCGCAGCAGGCGATTCGCCGAACTGTCGAACATCCGGATGACGGGGCCGCTGATCGCCAGGTAGACATGGGTGGACGCGGCCAAGGCCTTGGCCATGGCCTCGGCTTTCGCCAGTGCGAGGTTCTTCGGGAACAGCTCGCCCAACACCATCTGGATGACCGTGGCGAGAATAAACGCGGCGGCGATCGACACACCCGTCACCGCTGAGCCCGGTAACCCGATCCAATCCAACACCGGCCGCAACACCTGCGAGAAGGCGGGCTGGGCGAGGAAACCCACCAGCAGCGCGGTGACGGTGATACCGACCTGGGCGGCGGAGAGCATGAACGATAGCCGCTTCATCACCCGTACCGCGGACGCCGCGCGTTTGTCGCCGGCGGCGGCCTGCCGGGACAACTCGATCCGGTCCGCGGAGACATACGCGAACTCTTGCGCGACGAAGTAGGCGGTGCCGAAGGTCAGGAGGAAAACGGCGATGATCCCCAGCACCGCGGTCATCGCGGATCACCCGGCTCCGGCCAGATGGGACCACCGGCGCTCCGCGCGGAAGGCCCGGGCGGGCGGGGTTCAGCGGATCGACAACTTGAAGCGTCCGACACGGCGGACACAGCTCCTTCCAACACATTGCCCCAGACGTTGGGACGTAGGGAACCAGCGTAGCGCCGTCCTGGCGGGTTGATGGAGCCAACCTGCCACTAGTGTGTCGCGCCGGTGCGCGAGATCACGGCCCGACGGCGCCACTCCGCGTCCACCAGATGGCATTCCGGTGCGAATAGGCGCCGATAGGCCATGTGGCGGACGCGGAGTGCCGACGAACCTGCGGTTCAGCCGGCGGCCATGACGACGATGCCGGTGTCCGCCGGTCCGGTCACCAGATCCAGCTCACCCACTCGCCCGGCCGCCGCGACGTCGTCGACGACCAGTCGCAGTAGCTCGGCATCGGCGGGTGCGGCTTGGATGACCAACCGGTCGAGTGGTGCCCCCACGGACAGCCGCCGCTCGTGCTTCACCGCACGGATGCGGCCCAATGCCTCGCTCGCAGCCGCGAAGATACCGGCGTCGGCCTGGCCGGCCAGCGCCATCAACTCCGCCGGCTCCGGCCAGGACGCGTGGTGGATCGAACCGTCCGAGCACCAGGACCACACCTCCTCGGTGACGAACGGCATGACCGGCGCCAGCAGCCTGAGCTGCACCGACAGCGCGGCACGTAGCGCGGTGCGGGCTCCGACCGCTGCCGGGTCACGGTGGTTGCCGTAAGCGCGGTTCTTCACCAGCTCCAAGTAGTCGTCACAGAAGGTCCAGAAGAACCGCTCGGTGACATCCAGGGCGTTGGTGTACTCGTAGGTGTCCATGGCAGCCGTGGCGGCGTGGACCACACCGGCCAACTCGACCAGCATCGCCTGATCGAGTGGTTCGAGCATCGTCGCCCCCGCGCCGTCATCGGTCGCGACGCCGTCCGGCGGTCCATCGTCCGGCAGGCGGAGCACGAACCGGCCGGTGTTGAGGACCTTGACCGCCAGGCGTCGCCCGACCTTCATCTGCGCCTCGTCGAACGGCGTGTCGCGGCCCGGCCGGGTGCCCGCCGCCCGCCAGCGCACCGCGTCGGCCCCGTACCGGTCGATGACACCCACCGGCGTGGTCGCGTTGCCGACGGACTTGCCCATCTTCTTCCGGTCCGAGTCGACGACGAAACCGGAGATGGCGGTCCGGCGCCATGGCAAGCTGCCGTGCTCCAGATGGGACCGCAGCACGCAGCTGAACAGCCACGTCCGGATGATCTCGTGGGCCTGGGCATGCAGATCCATCGGGAACGTCCGCGCGAACAGGTCGGGATCACGCTCCCAGCCGCACACGATCTGCGGCGTCAGTGACGATGTCGCCCACGTGTCCATGACGTCGGGGTCACCCACGAACCCACCGGGCCGCCCGCGCTGCTCCTCGACGTACCGGGGCGGCGCGTCGGAACTGGGATCGACCGGCAGGTCGTCCTCACTGGGGAGCAGCGGCTCGTCGTACATCGGCTCACCAGCGGCATCGAGCGGGTACCAGATGGGAATGGGCACACCGAAGTACCGCTGCCGGCTGATCAGCCAGTCTCCGGTGAGTCCGTCCACCCAGTGCTCGTAGCGGTGCCGCATGTGCTCGGGGACCCACATCAGCTCCCGGCCTCGCTCGATCATCCGGGTGCGCAGATCGGGGTCGCGTCCGCCGTTGCGCACGTACCACTGGCGACTGGTGACGATCTCCAGGGGCCGGTCGCCCTTCTCGTAGAACTTCACCGCGTGCTGGATCGGGTGTGGTTCGCCCACCAGCTCGCCGCTGGCACGCAGCATCTCCACGATCCGGCCTCGGGCGGAAGCCGCGGTGCGGCCGGCCAGCTCCCGATAGATCGCGGCGGGCACCCCATCCGGTGCGTCGGCCCGCAGCCGGCCATCTCGACCAACCACCGCCCGGGTCGGCAACGCCAGCTCCCGCCACCAGGTGACGTCGGTGGTGTCGCCGAACGTGCACACCATCACCGCACCCGTGCCCTTGTCCGGTTCGGCCAACCGGTGCGCCAGCACCGGCACGTCCACGCCGAACAGCGGGGTTCGCACGGTGGAGCCGTGCATGGCTGCGTAGCGTTCGTCGTCCGGATGCACCACCACCGCCACACACGCCGGCACGAGCTCGGGCCTGGTGGTATCCACCTGGATCGAGCGGCCATCCGGACCGGTGAACACCAGTCGGTGCGACGCCCCCGGCCGTTCGTGATCCACCAGCTCAGCCTGGGCGACCGCCGTCTGGAAGGTCACGTCCCACAGGGTCGGCGCTTCGGCCTGGTACGCCTCACCGCGGGCCACCTGGCGCAGGAAGGCACGCTGCGACGTGGTCCGCGCGGCCGCACCAATGGTGGTGTAGGTCAACGACCAGTCGACGGACAGACCTAGGCGCCGCCACAACTGCTCGAACGTCTGCTCGTCGCGAGCGGTGAGCCGTTCACACAACTCGATGAAGGTACGCCGCGACACCGGCCGTTGGTCCCTGGGCGGCACCGGGCGGGCACCCGGCTCCGGCTCGGCCACGGTGAACTCGGGGTCGTACGGTAGCGACGGATCACACCGCACGCCGTAGTGGTTCTGCACCCTGCGCTCCGTGGGCAGGCCGTTGTCGTCCCAGCCCATCGGGTAGAAGACCTGCCGCCCTCGCATGCGCTGGTAACGGGCGACGATGTCGGTGTGGGTATAGGAGAACACGTGCCCGACATGGAGGTCGCCGGACGCCGTTGGTGGTGGTGTGTTGATGGAGTAGACCTGATCGCGGGTCGCGGTGCGGTCGAAACCGTAGGTGTTGTTCTGCGCCCAACGGATGGGCCAGTGGGTGTCGAGACCGTCAAGGGTCGGTTTGTCGGGCATCGGACGGGGCATAGGTGGCTCCACTGATACTCATGCCGGCGGCCGGGGTCAACACAGCGAACCCGCCGGGGCCGGTGCGGATCTGGGGTGGTCGGGGCGGCGCTCAGTGGCGCACGGATACTCGCGCCCGGACGGAGCCGGTGCGGGTGCGAGTCACGAACCAACCAGAGGACATACCACCACCATACCGCCGCGCCCGGTGATCGTCGCCGGGGAGAGGGTCAGGCAGTGCCACCCGCCCAATCGGTCACCCGGCGCCGCAGCACCGGCAGGCTCACCGTCGCGGCGCCGAGCACGACGTCGTGGAACGCCTTGATGTCGAACCGAGCACCCAACGCCGTCCGCGCCTGCTCCCGCAACGTCAAGATCTCGCGCTGCCCGACCTTGTAGGACAGTGCCTGGCCCGGCATCCCGATGTAACGATCAACCTCGACCGCAACGGTGTCCGGCTCCAACGGCGCATACTCCGACATGAAGTCGATCGCCCGCTGGCGGGTCCATCCCCGGGCATGCAACCCGGTGTCGACCACCAGCCGGCACGCTCGCCACGCGTCGGAGGCCAGCATGCCTAGGCGGTCGAGATCGTCCTCGTACAGGCCCATCTCGTCGGCCAGCCGCTCGGCATACAGACCCCAGCCCTCGATGTAGGCATTGTGGCCGAGCGACAGCCGACGAAACGCCGGCAGATCGGACCGCTCCGCGGCGATCGCCAGCTGCAAGTGGTGCCCGGGAATCGCCTCGTGGTACGCCACCGACGCGGTCTGGGGACGGCTGCGTTCAGTGGGCTCACGCAGGTTGACGAAGTAGGTGCCGGGCCGGCTGCCGTCGGTGGCCGGTGGCATGTAGTACGCCGGGGGGACATCGGCAGCGAGGTAATCGGGCACCGCGACCAGCTCGCACGCCGCCTCCGGCACGATGCCGAACCAGGCACCCATCACCGCGGTCGCCTTGGCCAGGCAGCCCCGCGCGTCGTCGAGGATCTCGTCCGCGGTCTGGTACCGCAAGGCGGTGTCGGTCAGCAGCCGGTCGAAGATCTCGGCGACCTTCGGAGTGCCGAAGGCGCGCTCGCCCACCTCGGCGAACTCCGCAGGCAGCACTCGGGTCGCTTGGTCCAGACCGATCTCGTGCAACTCGTCGGCGGTCAGTGGCAGACCGGTGTGGTGGTGGATGAGCGCCTGGTAAAGCTCCGCCCCATCGGAAAGGTGCACCAAGCCTGGGTGGTCGTCATCCCGCGCCGCCGGGTAGAGCTCGGTGGTCAGGGCGTCACGGTAGCGGGCGAACGCCGGACGCAGCGTGTCCCGCACCGCGGCGGCCAGATCGGCGCGCCACGCCGCCTCGCCATCCCACGCGTCGGGCCCGGCCAGTGACACGAAAGGATCAGCGCCGAGGTCAGTGGCGAGATAACCCTCAACCTGGCTGCGCGACCGGGACACGACGATCCTCGCTGGGGTACGACCAGCGGCCAGCCCTTCTCGGTAACGCTGCGCCGCTTGGTCGAGATGCCGCGCGAACTCATCGATCCGGGCCAGCGCCATCCGGGCGTGGTCGGGTTCGGGTGCTTGCAACTGCCCGGCGCTCATGAGCAACTCCGCGTGGGCACCTTGCATTTGGTCGGACGTAAGTTCGGCGACCCGGAGATCGATGGCACGAATGGTGTCGTCCAGCTCCCCGATGAGCAGCTCGCGGGTGACCGTGTCGGTCTCGTCGAGACTGTCCGGGGCGATCGCGGCCGCGCGTTCGCGAAGTTGGGTCCACAAACGCCGTCGAGCCTGCTCAGCGTCGGCGGAGACGTCGTCGGCTCGATCGTCGAACCGATGGTCACCTAGCAGAGACGCATAAAGGGGGCGAGACTCGACCACAGCATCCCAGTACTCGTCGGCGATCGACTGGAGCGTGGTGCTGGTCTGGTCTGCTGTCATGGGCCCATCCTGCCAGCCTCCTTCGACTCCGCCAGCCATGAGGCCAGTCGACGACGCAATACCGGCAGGCTGACCGTCCCGGCGCCCACCACGACGTCGTGGAACGCCTTGACGTCGAAGCTGTCGGCCAGGGCCGCGCTCGCTTCTCGCCGGGCCGCCAGGATCTCCCTCTGCCCAACCTTGTAGGCCAGCGCCTGCGCCGGCATCCCGATGTAGCGGTCCACCTCGTCCGCTATGGTGCCCGGATCGAGCGGTACGTGGTCGGTCATGTAGTCGATCGCCTGCTGCCGTGTCCACCCAAGGGCGTGCAGACCGGTATCGACCACGAGGCGGCTGGCCCGCCAGACGTCGGCGCTGAGCATGCCGAGGCGGTCCAGGTCGTCTTCGTAGAGCCCCATCTCCTCGGCCAGCCGCTCGGCGTACAGGCCCCAGCCTTCAACGAACACCGTGTGGCTGAAGCTGAAACGCCGGAAAGCGGGAAGGTCGAACTGCTGCGCGGCGATCCCCAGCTGGAGGTGATGGCCAGGTATCGCCTCGTGGTAGGCGGTGAACGCACCCAGGAAGCGGCCGGTCCGCTGCGGGTTCCACAGATTGACGTAATACTCCCCGGGCCGGCTGCCATCAGCTGCCGGTGGCCAGTAATAGGAAGGAGGGGCGTCGGAGAGGTAGAACGGGGTTCGGCGGACGGCGCAGGGCGCTTCGGGGCGGATCCCGAACCAGTCGGCGACGGCGGCGGACGCCCTATCCACATAGTCACGGGCTCGGTCGAGGATCTCGCCGCCGGTCTGGAACCGTAGTGAGGGGTCATGCCGGAGCCGCTTGAGGATCTCCGGCAGCTGCCCCGTGCCCACCGCGCGAGCACCGATCTCGACCAGCTCGCCCGACACGATCCGGCTGACCTCATCGAGCCCGGCCGCGTGGAGCTCTTCCGGAGAGATCGACAGGCCGGTGTGGTGCCGGACCAGAGCCTGATAGATCTCCTCACCGTCGGCCAGGTGCACCAGGCCGGGTTGTCGATCCGGGCGGGCTACCGGTTGCAGGTGCTGGGCCAGGGCTTCGCGGTACATCGCGAACGCGGGACGCAACCGATCCCGGACCACCTGGAACATGTCGCGCTGCCAGGCAGGAGTGTGCCGCCAGTCGTCCGGCCCGGGGAGGTTGGCGAAGGGGTCGCTGCTCAATGGTGTCGCCAGGTAGTCGTCGATCTGGCGGCAGCTGCGCACGATGCTGGCCTGGGCCGGGGTCCGGCCGGCCGCTATCCCCGCGCGGAACCGGTCGACGGCCTGCCGCAACATCGTCGCCATCGAGTCGATCCGCAGCACAGCGTGAAACGCGTCCTCCGGATCCGGCGCCCGCAGCCGGCCGGCCGCGTGCAGCAACTCGGCATGGGCGCCTTGTGTTTGGTCCCAGGTGAGCTCGACCAGACGCAGGTCGATCCAGCCGACAGCCCGGTCGAGCTCGGCCAACAGCAGGTCACGGGTGTCGCGCCGGGTGGCATCCAACCCGCTCCGGTCGATAGCCGACACCCGGGCACGTAGATCGAGCCAGTGCCGGCGAAGCTCCTGATCGGCGTCGACGCTGCGATCGGCCACCCGTAGGTCGTGGCGATGGTCGCCGAGCAGAGATGCCACGAGTGGCTCGGCGTCGAGGTAGGCCTCCCAGTACTCCCCAGCGAGGGCATCGATGGCGCTTGCGTCAGCGATGGGCTCGTTCGAGGTCATACAGACCATCCTGCCCATCCACCCACCGAAGTGATCAAGTCATCGATGAGACCGTTCTCATCCTGTGCTCATCGGTGGCCCATATCGGCCGGGCACGATGCCCTCAGGTCTCCGCTGAGCCAGCCGGCGACAGATGCCGGCGGCGCTCTTCTGTGCGGTCCCGACGCCGAGGTGTCGCTGGCCGCCGCCTGTTACCCGGAGCCAGCGGCACTACCGGTCCCCCGCTGCCTCGGTTGGAGCGTCGACGGCATCCTCGCGCCGTCCGTGCACATCCTCTGCCAGATTTGGCCAAAAGGGCAGCGCACGCTGATTCGCCGGCGTAGAGTGCGCGACGGCGCTTGGGTGGCACGCCCCGCGCCATCACGATCACACTCCCATCTCGCCAACCGGAGACCCCCGTGAACGTCACCCGAATCGAGATCGCCGACCTCGTCGAAGACGCCTTCGGCCGACGGCCGGCCACGAAGGCCGAACTCCTGGACCGTGCCAACGCCAATCACGCCCGCAGCGAGGTCCTCGCCACCCTCGACCGCCTGCCGGACGTAGACTTCCGCACGCTTCGCGACCTGTGGCCACACCTGTCGAGCATCCCCGTCGGCGACTGATGCTGCTGACGCCCGGCGCGGTTACGAAGACACGCCGAGTTGCTCGCCGAATAGTTCGTAGCCGACGAAGGACACGACGTCGATGATGGTGTGCGCGATCACCAGGGGCATCACGCGCCCGGTTCGGTGATACCACCAACCGAACACCACACCCATGGCGACGTTGCCCAGGGCCATGCCGTAGCCCTGGTACAGGTGATACGAGCCACGCAAGACCGCGCTAGCCGCGATCATGGCCGGCACCTGCCAGCCCAGCTGACGCAGCCGGGTCATGAGATACCCAACCGCCACTACCTCTTCCAGTAGGGCGTTCTTGAGCGCGGCCAGGATCAGTATCGGGACCGTCCACCAGTGGTCGTTGAGGCCGCTCGGGGAGATGCTGACGTTCCAGTCCAGTGCAAGGCCCAGCGCATAGACGCCAAGGCCGGGTATACCGATGACGGCGGCCAGTCCGGCGCCGATAACCACGTCCCGCCAGGGTCGGCTGAGCTCCAGCCCGATCCGGCGCAGCGCCGACTGACCCGGCTCGGACAGGAGGAACAACGCCAGGGCCACCGGCACCAGCGCGAACCCGATGCCGAGCAGCTGGTAGGTCAGGTCTAGATACTCGCGCTCATGCCGCGAGGTGTTCATCGTGGCCCGTTGCTGGGACAGCCGCTCCTCTCGGGTCAACCGATCCACGAGCCGGACCATCGCGTACACGCCGGACTGGCCGAGCGACAGGCCCAGCACGATCCACACCTCAACACCCAGCCGGCGCCGGGATCGGCCCGCCGGCTGGGTCTGGGCCGGTTCGGGGGAATCCGATCCGGCAGCGCGAGTCACCACCCTTCGAGGGTAGTCACCCGCCCCGCCGGAGAAACCTGGACCGGGCCGCGACCATCGAAGGCGATGGTTGCACCGCCCCGGGACTCCCATGGGGTGCGGGCCGATGCGCGGCCGCGCTTCGCCGACGGCGGGGGTGTGGGCGATGATGTGAGAGTGACGAGGCAGGCGATATGAGCAATCGGGCACGTGACGTGGTCCGGGCAGCCGGCGGCGTGGTCTGGCGGGATGCCGATCCGGGTGTGGAGATCGTCGTCGTTCACCGGCCCAAGTACGACGACTGGTCGCTGCCGAAAGGCAAGCTCGACCCGGGCGAAACATGGGAGGAAGCCGCCGTCCGGGAGGTCCTCGAGGAGACGGGGTTGCAGGTGACGTTGGGCCCGTTCGTCGACCAGGTCGAATACTCCGACCGGGGTCGCAACGGGAAGCGGCCCGCGCGGCCGAAAGTGGTCCGGTTCTGGTCGATGCAGGCCCTCGGTGGCACATTCGTCCCGCACGACGAGGTCGACGAGCTGCGCTGGCTGCGCCCCGAGGATGCCTTCGAGCTCCTGACGCACCCGTTGGACCATGCCACGGTGCGTCGCTTCGTCGATCTCGACGCGGTCTAGCGAGCCTAGTGTCCCCCGCCCGAGCTCCGCTGATCTGACGGTCCGGGTCAGGGCCGCCAGGCGGCCACCAGATCGTCGGCGTAGAAGGTGGCGTCGACCCCAACGACCTCAGTGGGTTCACGCGACACAACGATCATCGGTGTGTACAACTCGGCGCCCGGAATCCGCTCTCGCGCCTCGGCCAACGCTGCTACCCGCATCGGGTCGAACCCTCCGGAGTTCTCCCAATGGACGGCGCCCACGAGGCCTATCCGGTTCGCTGTTGGTGCGTGGTCGGCGCCGACGAGGTCGACGACAACACTGTTGGACCTGGTCCAGTAACCCCCGATCACCGTGGCCGACCCATGGTCGAGCCACGGGGCATCGAGCCGTCGCAGCAGCCGGTCGAGCGAGGCCCGCACCAGCGGCCGGATAGCCCAGGCCCGCCACGCCGGCCACGCCGCCTGGATCCGGCGCAGCGTCAGGTCACTCCGGTCACGTTCGATCTCCCCGAGATACGGCATAACGAAGCGCAACCAGAAGCCGAAGTAGGAGTCCGCGATGCGATAGCGGCTTTCCCTCGACGGCCAGGTGGACAGGGGCCGATCACCGACGGCGACACCTTTGCGGGTGAGGATCTCCAGTGACCGGTTGAACGTCATACGGTTCACGTCGGCGGCCCGAAGGATCGCGGTGAAACTGCCCTCACCGGTGGCGATGGCCGGGAGCATGATCCGGCCGTGGGCCTCGTCCGGCACATCGACGCCCATCAACGTCTGTCCGGACGACACGAGCGGGGTGGCCGGGTTGACCAGACCAGAGCGAAGGAAGCTCGTCAGCTTGCGGCCGGGCCGCCATTCACGGCACAACAGCGGCATACCACCCGTCACGAGCCGGGCCTCCAACGCCTCGGACGCGGTGAGGCCCGTCATGTCTTGGACGTCAGCTGGCGACAACGGGTCGACCGCCAACTGGCGAGCATTCTGCCGCAGGCGCTGTCCGGGCCGCCTCTGCTCGCCAGCTCTCAGCAGGTCGGAACCCACCAGCAGCAAAAGAACCGGTTTGGCGGCCATCACCTCGTCCCACACCGCCAGCAGACTCGGCTCCACATTGTCGACCCGTTCGATCAGATGGGAAAACTCGTCGATGACCACGATGCTCGGCCGGTCCGTCGGCAACACGTCAGCCAACGTCCGGAACGCCGTGTCCCAGGTCGAGGGTTGCTGCTCGGCACTGCCGTCGGCGAGACCGGAGATGGTGATCGCCTCGACCAGGTTCGCCAGTTCCTGCACGGGAGAGATACCGGCGGCGGTGAAGAAGACACTCGGAGCATGCGCACGCTCGATGAACTCCTGCACCAGCCGGGTTTTGCCGGAGCGCCGGCGCCCGCCGATGACAACACAGCGCCCAGGGCGATCACCACCACCGACTTGGACCGCGGCGAACTCCTCGGCCAATACGCCGAGTTCCCTGGTCCGCCCCACGAAGTCCGAGCGCCCCATCGGCACGACCTCCCAGTCGACGACGAGGGTGAAGGTATCATGCGAGACGCTGACGCCTTGCTCGGGTGATCACTTCCCCGCCGGCGACCGACGACCCCGGCCAACCCCGCTATGGGTGTGTCACTCGAAGTGCGCGTGGACGGTGCCCAGACCGGTGAACTCCACGGTGACGACATCGCCGGCCCGCACGTCGACCACCGGCCCCAGGGCTCCGGTGAGCACCACCTCACCGGCCTGGAGCGGATCGCCGAGCTTGTCGGCGGCCGCGGCCAGCCACGCCAGCGCATTCATCGGGTGCCCGAGGGTGGCCGCACCACGTCCGGTGGACTCTTCGACTCCGTTGCGGCTCAGCGTCATCTCGACGGCGGCCAGGTCCAGCCCGTCGGGCGGCGACAACTCCGCACCGAGAACGGCTAGGCCCGACGAGGCGTTGTCGGCGACGGTGTCTACAAAGGTGATGTCCCAGCCGGCGATCCGGCTGTCGACCACCTCGATGGCCAGCCGGATACCGGAGACGGCGGCGGCCGCCTGTTCAGCGGTGACCTGCCCTCCGCTTAAGTCCTGGCCCAGGACCAGGGCGATCTCGGCCTCGGCGCGTGGCTGGAGCAGCCCACGAAACGGCACCTGTGCACCACTGGTGAACACCATGGTGTCGAGGATGGTGCCGTAGTCGGGCTGATCTACCCCGAGCTGACGTTGAACGGCGGGGTTCGTCAGCCCGACCTTGCGGCCGCATCGCCGGGCGCCGGCGGACAAGGCGGCGTCGATGTTGAGCCTCTGCACGGCGTACGCGCCGGCGAGGTCACCGGCGTCGATGAGATCGCGGACCGGCTGACAGGGCACACCCGACACGGCTGCCTCACGCAACCGGCGAGCGGCCTGCTCGATGCGGCTAGGGGTGTTGGGGTGATGGTCGTCGTTGCTAGGCACGCCAACAGCCTAGGTCCCTGACCGCCTGGCCACACCCCCCGATTCGCGGACCGGAATCTGGCGCTCCGCTGGCCGGGTGGGTGTCATTGGATCAGAAGATCTCGACAGCGGTGGGTGCGCAGTGCCATCCGAACGCGACGCTCGTCGACGCCAAGACACCGGGCTGGTGCTGGTCCACCCGGCCGGCGTCCGCCAACGACGTCAGCGATGTGCCGCCCAGGTACGCCGCCCCCAGGGTGGCTACGTCGAGTGAGAGCGCCGGTTCGGCGTCCGTTGGTTTGCAGGTGGCCGACGTCGCGTCGCCCACGAGGTGCCACCGGCCGGAGTTGCCGGACAGCAAAGGGTCTCCGATCTCCAGGACGACGTCGACCGGTGCGGCGTAGCACCGGGCAGCTAGTGCCGTAGGGACATCTACCACCCGGACCCACAGAGCGGTGCTCGTCTCGACACCCACGGCCTCGGCATTGGTGACGAGATGCGGGAGTGGCTCGTCGACGGCGGCGAAATGATAGGTGACCGTCCTGGTGAGGTCGATCTCCAGCAGGAACCGCCAGAGTGCCGCGTAGGCCTGGGAGGTACCCGCGATGAACTCGGATACGTGCACTCGACCCGCCGGTCCGGTCGCGTTACGTTCCGACTTCACCCGCCACAGCGCGTAACCCTGAAGGTGCCCGTCATCCTCGTACACGACGCATCGCCGGGCGCTCATGCCGTCGCGCCTCGACTCAGGGTCGAGCACGAGGTACTCCCACCAGCGACCCGGCCGGTTGGACATACCCGGCCGGTCCAGCCGGACCCGCTCGAAGAGGTCGGCCAGCTGGTCTCGGACATCCTCTATCGGCACCATCCGCAACCGGCCAGCCGGCGTCTGCCCAGGGACCGACGTCTCAGCGGTGGCAATCGAGTAGCTGACGTGTGACGAAGCCAGTCCGTACCCATAACGACCGTAGATGCCGCTCTCGCTGGCCCACAACGCGGCGATCGGCTCGACGCCCCGGTCGCGTATCTGGCCGAGTTGGGTCTCCATGAGGCGGCGCAGCAGACCACGGCGGCGATGCGTCGGGGCGACACCAACCGCCGTCACATGGGCGGCTGGTAGAGAGGCGCCGGGCACAGACATCTCCCGCGACAAAATGGCCGCCGTGCCGACCAGTTGCTCCCCGTCAGTGGCCACCAACGAACGCTCGGGTTCGTTGACCATCTGGCGTCGGTCGGAGATGGCTTGGTCGAAGTCCGACAGGAAGAGGCCGGCGAGAAGTTCGGACCGGGCCCGGCTATCCGCGGCCGTGCCCACCCGCACGTCGAGTTCAGGGTTCATGACATCCTGTCTAGCCGACCGGCGCTGGACAAGCCAACAGGTTAGGGGCGCCCCGGCGCCGTGCCGCGCCCCAACCCCACCCCAACCCCACCCCGCCCACAGGTAGATCCGCACCTGATCTCCGTTATGTCACCTGATCATTTCCACGGGGACGATCAGGTGTGCGGACGGCGGTGGGCGGCGCCGTTGGTGCATCTGATCGCGTCTCACGATGCGGATGCTCGGCGATCAGATGCGGGACAAACGTGTGCGATAGCAAGACACGCATCTGATCGTCAGGGCGTCCACCGCGCCGTGTCTGCTCACCATCTGTTGACGTGTATCACCATCGGCGCGTGACGCTGCCACCCTCAGCGCTGGCTGCAACAAGGTTCCTTACGGCACGCCGCCATATGCAGTAAGCCTCCTTGTTGTCGCCCCAGCGACAGTAAGCGTCCTTATGCCCAGGCGGAGGCCGCAGTAAGCCTCCTTGTTGTGGCGACGACATGGTTCATGCCGCCCTGCCCCGCACTCCGCTACCGCCAGATGGTGTTAGGGCCCCGATTCGGGCTTTAACGCCATCTGGCGGTAGCGAAGTGCGCAATGTCGCACCGGGACCCAACACTCATCCAGCCCAACACCGCCACCGCGCGGCTCTGGCCATCGTCAACACACCTGAACGGGTGACGGGCCGTCGCGCTGGCTGCAACAAGGTTCCTTACGGCACGCCGCCATATGCAGTAAGCCTCCTTGTTGTCGCCCCAGCGACAGTAAGCGTCCTTATGCCCAGGCGGAGGCCGCAGTAAGCCTCCTTGTTGTGGCGACGACAAGGTTCATGCCGCCCTACCCCGGACTCCGCTACCACCAGATGGCGGCGCACCATCCGGCTATCAACCGTCGAAGCCGGTCGAACCGTCGATCTGCTCACGGAGAATGTCGACATGACCGGCATGCCGCGCGGTCTCCTCGATCATGTGCACGTACACCCAGCCCAACGAGACCCAGCCCATCCGTGGATGCGGCGCCGTGTCGTCAAGGGTCAGCCCAGCGGCGACCTGCCGGGATTGCCCGCACGCACGTCGGTAATCGTCGATTATCCCCTCGACGGTAGTTCCGGGACCGACGATCCAGCCGTCGGATGGGTGCCTGTTCATCATCTCCACCGGGCACGCCGCCGTGTGCAGTAAGCCTCCTTGTTGTCGTGGCGACGGCACGGTTTCCCTTACGGCGAGGACCACGCCGCCCTGCCCCGCACTCCGCTACCGCCAGATGGCGTTAAGGGCCGGATTCGGGCTTGAACGCCATCTGGCGGTAGCGGAGTGCGCGACGTCGCACAGGGATCGGGTCTGACGTCAGCCCTTGGGCTGGGCTGGCAGAAGCACCACCTCATCGCCCACGGTGATCCGCGCCGGCACCTCCACTCTGCCGGCCACCCCGAATACGATCTCGCCCCCGAACCGGCGGTCGCTGGCCAGGGCCGCGAGTACACGTGCGTCGAATCCGCCCGCCCCCGGCCGCCGGTCGACCACGGCGCAGCGCGGCAGGTGTTCGTCGATGCTGATCACGGCGCTACCGATCCGCAGCCTGGATCCGACCCACGCGTCTTCGACGAACGGCGCATCTTCGCCGGTGTCGACGACGATCGTCGCGCGGAATCTCGCCCCGTCGTCCACCGGACGGCCGAGCCGGTGTGCCAACTCGGCCAGCGCCGACGACGTCACCAGCGACACGGGGCCGGCCCACACCGGCCGGGCGGCACCACGCACCCGGCACAGCCGGACCGGCCGGCCGAAGTAGCGGCTCAGCAGCTCCGTCCACGGTCCAGGTACGGCCACCAGCGCCAGTTCGCGGTCCCAGTAGTAGCCGACCAGCCCGGGCGCGGGTGTCGCCGCCGGGACTTCGTCGGTGACATCGCCGATCGGCGTGCTGATCATGAGCACCGGGGGTTTCCAGACGGCGTGGCACGCCATCGCCATGTCGTCTTCGACGGTACGCAATACCCGCCCGGTGGCAGCCTCGACGACGCAGAACTCGCGATCGTACCGGGGCCCGGCGGCGTCCAAGTCGAGCTGTGCGAACGACGTATGTGTCATCCCTTTGACGGGCGTCAGGCCGAGCCTGGCCACATACATGTGTATACCTCCGATTGTTGCCGCGTGATCGGTCAGTCGTCCATACCGCGGGCCTGCAGGGCCTCGCCCAGGGTGTCCGCGTGTCGCAGCACCCCCACCACCAGGGGCACGGCGAACGCGCGGATGCTGCGTTCCTGGCCGCGGGCGCGCTGCGCGTCCCGGACCCGCCGGGCGATCCCGGCGACGACGGGCACACTCCGGATGGCCAGCGACATCAACAGCGCGACCCGTGCCGGGTCGACGCCGAGCCGGCGCAGCGGTCGGAGGGCCCGTTCCATGGCGGCCATCAGGTCGGTTGTCCTGGTGGTCAACGTGACCAGCCCGGCGAGGGCCACTGCCAGGACGATGCGGGCGGTGAGCGAGATCGCCGCGGGCACATCAGTGATCAGCAGTTGGACGGTGAGAATGGCGGCGACGAACCAGCGCAGCGGACGTACCTGCGCCCATGCCTCCGCCGGACGGATCCGGCCAACCACATAGAGACCGGCGACGGCCGCCGTGGCGACCCCTACCCCGGCGGGGGTGCGCACCATCAGCAGGCCGGTGCACGCGACGGCCAGCGCCGCCAGCTTTCCTCCGGCGGGCAGGTGGTGCAGCGGCGACGGGCGCGCGACGTAGGCGCCGGTCAACATCCGACGACCTCGAAGAGCGCCGCTACGCCTAGCCCCCCGCCGACGGCCGCGGTGGCCAGGCCGAGGGTGCCGGTCGGCGCGCCCCCGCGGACCAGCCGGCTGAACAATCGGACCACTACGACGGCGCCGGTGGCGCCCCACGGGTGGCCGAGAGCCAGGGCGCCTCCGTCCGCGCACACGACGTCGCCGTGCCGGTCGAGTGGATCGAGCCCCAGCGCGTCGGTGACGGCCAGCACTTGGCCGGCGAACGCTTCGACGATCTCGACGGCGGCTACGTCGGTGATGCTGACGCCGGCGGCGGCGAGGACACGTTCGACGGCGGGTACCGGCCCCCAGCCGGGCCAGCGTGGGTCACACCCGACCACGGCTCCGGCCACCAGGCGCAGACCGGGGATCCCGGCGCGGACCCGGGCCGCCTCGGTGACGATTCCCACGGCTGCCGCACCGTCGCTGATCGGGCAGGAGTTGCCGGCGGTGACCGTCCCGCCGGGGACGAATGCCGCCGGCATCCGAGCGAGGGTCGCGGTTCGTAGTGTCCGTGGGCGTTCGTCCTGGGTGAGCCCGGCGACGACCACCGTTTCGGCCGTGAACCGGCCGTTGGATCGCGCGGCGCGGGCCTTGGCATGGCTGGCGACGGCGTAGGCGTCCTGACGTTCGCGGTTCACCCCGCACACGGAGGCCAGCGCGTCGGCGGCCTCCCCCATACCGGGGTCACCGAATTCCGGTGGGGTGAACGCGGCGCGGTTGTACGGCGTGGGCGCCGCGTCCGGTTCGGATCCGCGGTGTGCGCGCAGCGGAGCCGTCGACGCACTCTCGGCACCACCGGCGACGACCACCTGGGCCGCGCCGCTCTGGACCGACTGGGCGGCCTGCAGAATAGCCGCCAGGCCGCTGCCACACTGGCGGTCTACAGTGCCTCCGGGAACGTCGACGCCGAGTCCCGCCCGTAGTGCGCTGACCCGGGCGATGTTGCCTCCGGGCCCCATGCAGTTGCCTAGTACTACGTCGTCGACCCGGATCCACCGCGCCAATTCGCCCCGCGCCAGTTCATTGGCCGGCTCGATCCCCAACGGGTCCGGAATCGTCCGCGACGCGGAGGCACTCACCGGCGCCGCCGCTCCGGCCGCGTCGAGATCGCCGGCCACGGCAGCGAGCACTGGGGCCGCTAAAGCGTCGACCGGCACGTCGGACAGGGCCCGTCCAGCCGTACCAATGGCGGTGCGCCGGGCGGCGACGACAACGGGGGTCAGGGCGTCCATGCCGTCACCGCACCGGCCGCACGCCGAGGCCGCCGCGGAGGAGCCCTTCGGTGATCGCGGCGCGTGCGGGTTTCCCGGAGCCGGTGCGCGGCAGCTGATCGATCTCGAACCAGCGCCGGGGCCGTTGGGCCGGCATCAGGCCGCGGCGAGCCGCCGATTCCAGCGCTACCCGTGGTACCGACTCCGCGCCAGTCTCGATGACGGCGGTGACGACGGCGCCCAATCGGTGGTGTGGCGTGCCGACGACAACAACCCCGTTGACCCCCGGGACACCGGCCAGCACCACCTCGACATCTTCGGGTACCACGGTTGCGCCGCCGGTGAGGACAGCTCCGTCACCCCGTCCACGCAGGCGCAGCGGCGCACCGGGAGCGCCGATCTCGGCCAGGTCGCCAACGGACACCCAACCAGTGCCGTCGCTGCGGAACGGGCCCCGGGCGCCAGCCAGGTAATCGTGTGCCACCCACGGGGAACGTACCCATACCTCGCCGAGGTCGGTCCCGCCGGGTACCGGGCGGATGTCGATCTCCACCTGATCGAACGGGCGTAGTCCGGAACCGTCGGGGTCCACGGCGACGAACGACAGTTCTACGGCGCCGTAGTACTCGACGACGTCGACGCCACCGCGGGCGGCCCGTTCTCGCAGTCCGGCAGGTAGTCCGGCGCCACCGACGACGGCGGTACGCAGCCGACCCGGACCGGACACCTCCAGGTCGTCGAGCAGCACACCGAGCTGATGCGGGACGACGTGGACGAGGTCGACGTGCGGCAGGTGCGGGCGGATCAGCCGGCCGGACCACCGGCCGGTCAGCACTACCGTGCAGCCCTCGGCCAACCCATGCAGGGCGGCGAAGCAGTACAGCGACGACGCCAGGGGGCCGGGCACGAGGACGGTGTCGACGCCGCCGTTCAGCCCGGTGAGCTTGGCGGCCGCGCCGAACGACGCGGTCCACGAGGCACGCGTCCGGACGATGGCCCGGGGCCGCCCGGTGCTGCCGGAGCTGAAACCCGCCCAGGCGTGGTCGTCAGGGGCAGCTGGTCCGACCCGGTCGGTGAAGCGGCCGAGCCCCTGGGCGGCTAGCCGGGCCAACGTGTCCAGCTCCGGGCCGCGTCGGGTATCGGTATCGGACGGCTGAGAGGTCGCCGCAATCGGCCACCCGTCGATGTGAACATCGGGGGCGACGGCGCCGAGGACGGCGCTGCGCTGCTCGACACCCCACGACGGGTCACACACCAGGGGTATCGCCCGGATCAGGTCGGTGGCTAGTAGCGCGGCCAGGTACTGTGCCGGGTCTGGAAGATCGATGGCGACCACGCTCCGGGGCCGCACGCCCCGCGTCCACAGCGCGTCGGCCGCGGTGACGACGTCAGCCCCCAGGGAGGCGAACGTGTGATCCGCCGCGGGCGTGCGCACGGCGACCGATCCGGGACGACGGGCAGCATGATCAAGGACGTCTCTTGCTACGGGCACGGAGGCAACCTACCTGGGGCCGTGAACGGGAAGCCCGCTGTCACCAGCCTGCCGGGCCCGGCGGACCGCAGGTGACGCCTCGGGGTAGGCCCGCTGCACTCCCTTGACAACGACGGCCGCGAGCACCGACTTGATGGCGTCCCCCGGCACGAAGGCCAGCGACAACTTCGCGGTGGTGGCCAGCGGTACTCCGGTGACCAGAGCTTGGATCGGGACCCCGATGAGCAGAATGAGTGCCGAGCCGAGCAGACAGGCGGACAACACCCAGTGCAGTCCGGGGCGGCGGCCGCCCCGTTCGATGATCCAGCCGACGACGAACGCCCCGACCACCCAGCCGATCAGATACCCGACCGACGGCCCGGCGAAGACCCCCAGGCCACCGCGCCCGCCGGCCAGCAGCGGAAGACCGGCCGCGACGAGAGCAAGCAGAACGATGACGGCCAGCGGGCCGCGCCAGGCACCCAGGATGGCTCCCGCCAGAAGAACCCCGAGCGTCTGGAGGGTGATCGGCACCGCGTTGCCGAACAGGCTGAACGATCCGGGCAGGCCGAGCACCGCGATCAGGGCGGCGAACATGGCCACCCGCGCCATGTCGGCAGCGGACAACCTGCGCCGAAGACGTGCCGCTGCGCTGTGATCGGGTTCGGTCATCGAGATCCTCCAACTCGACCGGCTGGGCCGGCGCACCGGCCCGAAAGGCATCGGAGCCGCGGTCGTTTCCGCGATCCCTGCTCACCACGATGTCGGACTGGTCGCTCCTGCGCAGCCACGTTTTACACCAGTCAGGATCGGCGTAATTAGGGCGTTCCCACAAATCGGGCTCCCCGTACCCGGATAGTGCAGGCGCCAGGTCAGCCATGGGCCGTGCCGGTTCCGGGTGGACGTAGGTCGCCCGGCGAGCAGCGGCTCTGCTCGCCGGGCGACCGTCGGATCGTCGTGCTCCCGGCAGGATGCGTCCGGGGTGGCTCCCGCTAGTGTCCTGAATCAGGACACTAGTTCTCCGGTGCGCTCGTCGTCGGTTGTGTGGTCCTCCTTGAACTTGCGCATCGTGCGCAGCAGGATCAGCGCCACGATGGTGATGGCCACCGCACCGAGGCCGGCGACGATGTTCAACCCGCTGGTGAACGCCTCACGAGCGCTGTCCAGCAGTTCGGCCCCCAACCTGTCGGGGAGCTGACCGGCTACCGCGGCGGCGCCGTTCAACCCGTCGCCGGCGGCGTCGACGGCTTCGGCCGGTGTTTCCTCCGGGACTTCGACCCTGCTGCGATAGATCGCGGTACCAAGGCTGCCGAGCACCGCCACACCGGTGGCGATGCCGAACTCTCCGCTGGTTTCCGACATCGAGGCCGCTGATCCGGCCTTCTCCGGTGGCGCCGAGCCTACGACGATGTCCGTCACCAGCGCCGCCCCTGGGCCTAGGCCCAACGTCACGATCATCAAGCCGGCGAGGACGAGCACGGGTCGCTCCGAGACACCCACCTGGGTCAGCAGTGTGATCCCCACGGCGGCCATCGCGAGGCCGATGGTGATCACCGGCCACGCTCCGATCCGCTGCGCGACGCGGGGCGCGGCGAGGGTGCTGACGATCATGCCGACAGCTGGTGGTACGAGCCAGAACCCGGCCGTCAGCGGGGTGAAACCGCTGACCAACTGGAGGTACTGACTGACGAAGAGGAACAGCCCACCCATGAAGAACGCCGTCACCAGCATGGTCATCAACGCCGCGCGGAACCCGCGGTGACGGAACAGGCGTAGGTCGAGCAAGGGGTCGCTCAGGCGCAGTTGGCGACGGACGAAGACGGCACCTACGGCGGCGCCTACAGCGATCGACACAGCCGGTATGACGTAGGAGTCCGCCTTCGCTAGTTCCTTCAGTCCGTAGATGATGGGCAAGATCGTCGCCAGCGACAGCCCAACGCTGGTCAGGTCGATCCGGCCGGCGCTGCCGTCACGGTACTCAGGCAACAAGATGGGACCGGTGATCAACAACACGATCATCACGGGGACTCCCAGCAGGAACACCGATCCCCACCAGAACCACTGCAGCATCACACCGCCCACCACAGGCCCGATCGCCGTGCCGCCCATGAAGCAGCTGATCCACACCGCGATCGCGGACGCCCGCTGTTTCGGGTTCTGGAACATGTTGCTGATCAGGGCCAGCGTCGACGGCATCAATGTCGCACCAGCCACACCGAGCAGCGTGCGAGCCGCGATCAGCATCTCCGCGCTGTTCGCATAGGCGGCGAAGACCGAGGCGGCGCCGAAGGCGACAGCACCGATCAACAGAAGCCGGCGGCGTCCGATCCGGTCGCCCAAGGTCCCCATGGTCACGAGGAATCCGGCGATCATGAACCCGTAGATGTCCATGATCCACAGCACCTGGCTACTGCTCGGCTGCAGATCCGCGGCCAGGTGCGGCAGCGCCAGGTACAACACGCTCATATCGATCGACAGCAGGAGCGTCGGCAGCGCGAGCACCGCCAGCCCGATCCACTCCCGCCGGCTCGCTCGGATCGCGGGATCAGTCAAGGTGTTCGCGTTCATCGACGTCCTTCCATCGCCACCCAGTGGCACACCGATCGGCGTGCCACCTACTCAGACCGGAGCCGCGCCGAGAAATCATCGTTCTCCGGAAATTTCGCACCTGACCTGCGCGAGGTCGACGATCCCACCACCCGGTGCCGGGGCATCCGCTACACCACCACCCCGGGCATAGATAGGTGGACCCGTCGTCACCGGACCGTGGAACAGGGCGCAACCGCCGACGTTGTCACTGGCCCCGGGCAGAATGACCGCATGGACCCGGATGTATCCCCACCGGAGCCGGCCGGAGCGCAGGAGCGGCCGACGCCGGACGATATCGGCGTGGCCGGGTTAGCCACCCCGGTCGGCACCCTGAGTGTGGCCGTCACCCGGATCGGGGTCGCCGCGGTGAGCTGGTCGGAACCGGATGAACTCCGACGACGATACAAGCTGCCCATGGCGGACGACACCGCACGCACCCGCGACGCGGTCAGTCAGCTATCCGAGTACTTCACCGAACGCCGCCGCACGTTCGATCTGCCCCTGGACTGGCGCTTCACCTCCAGCGCCGGCCGCTCGGTTCTCCACGTCCTGCATGCCACGGTCGGGTACGGCGCCAGCCTCACCTACGCGGAGCTGGCCGAACGGCACGGCGGCGCGATCCCGGCCCGGGCCATCGGCGGCATCATGGGCGCCAATCCCATTCCCATCGTGGTGCCGTGCCACCGGGTGGTGGCGCACGACGGCCTGGGCGGCTACAGCGGCGGCAATGGCGACGGGTTAGAGGTCAAACGTTGGTTGCTCGGGCTGGAAGGGGTACTCCCACGCACGCTGGACTGGGACGGGTAAGACCGCCCAGGTCCACTCATGAGATTCAGCCGTGTCTCGGCGGCCCGCCAGACATCATGGGCCCCATGCCGGGCGGGACCGCCATGCGAGGCAGAATCGCGTAGCCCAGGCCCGCGGCTACCAGCTCCTTGGTGGCTTCGACGCTCCCCAGCTCCATGATGGGGCGCACGGCGACACCCGCCTGCCCGAACCACTCCTCGACCAGATGCCTGGTATCGCCACCGGACTCGTAGTACACGAGGGGAAGCGTGCCCAGGGCGCCCGGTGTCACCACTGCCGGTAGTGCATGATCGTCGGCGGGGCCGATCACCACGAGCTCATCCTCGATGAGGGGAGTCACCGCGAAGGCTCGGCCCCGGATCGGCATGGTCACCAGCCCCAGGTCGAGTTGGTTCTCTTCGACGGCTCGGACGATGTCTTTCGTGTTAGCGGTGCGCACCTCGATCTGCAACCTCGGATGCCGGCGACGCAGATCTCGTAGGGCCGGCGGCTGTAGGTAGATACACGCCGTCGCTCCCGTGCCTAGCCGCACCCGGCCGGCTCGACAGCAACTGAAATAATGAATGTCGTTGCCGGAGCAGCGAACACCATCCCGGACGGCACCGTATTAGGCGGGGTCCGGTCGCGGATATCCGGCGCGGCAGGAGAGCGGAGGGCCAATGCAGTGACGGTTCCGACATGACTTCCACCCTCGATCCTCGACACTCCCCGTCGCAGGCACCACTCATCCGGACGGCTACCGACGCCGACCTGCCGGCTGTCCAGGCCATCTACGCCTACTACGTGCTCCACACCGCCTCCACCTTCGAGGAGGTACCGCCTACCGTGAACGAGCTCCGGACGCGCTGGTCGGCGCTTTCCGCGGCGGGGCTGCCGTACCTGGTGGCCGAGCTCGACGGAGATGTCGCCGGCTACTGTTACGCCGCTCCGTACCGATCTCGTCCCGCCTACCGGTACACGATCGAAGACTCCGTCTATGTCGCCCCGCACGCACATCGTCGCGGCGTCGGGCGGACACTTCTGGACACGCTGATCGAACGCTGCGCCGCCGGACCGTGGCGACAGATGATCGCTGTCATCGGCGACGGCACCAACACGGGTTCCATCACGCTGCACCAGCGGCTCGGGTTCCATCACGCTGGCACTCTCACCGCCGCCGGGTACAAGTTCGGCCGGTGGATCGATTCGGTCCTCATGCAACGTGCACTCGGGCCGGGCGCGAGCACTCGGCCAGATGCGCTGAACCGTTGATACCGCGCCGCACCGTCCACCACCTGGGCGCCTCGCAGCTGATCTGCTGGGGCGTCACCTACTATCTGATCGGCGTCTTCGGTGGCCGCATAGCCGACGACCTGAACTGGAGCTCCGCCTTCGTCTATGGCGGGTTCTCGGTGGCATTGGTGGTGATGGGTCTGCTCTCACCTCTGGCCGGACGGCTGATCGATCGGCACGGTGGACGCCGCATCATGAGTGCCGGCTCGGTGCTCGCCGCACTCGGCTGCACCCTGGTCGCCGTCGCACATCACCCCATCACCTACGTGGCCGCCTGGATCTGCCTCGGTGTGTCCATGCGATGCACTCTCTACGACGCCGCCTTCGCCACCGTGGCGCGGATCGGCGGCCCGACGGCACGCCGGGCGATGTCGCAGGTGACTCTCCTGGGTGGGCTCGCCTCGACCGCGTTCTGGCCGATCGGACACGCGCTGGCCAACCAGCTCGGTTGGCGCGGCGCCGTGTTCTGTTATGCCGGATTCGCGTTGCTCACCTTGCCGTTGCATATGGCCCTACCGGATACCCGGTTCGCCGACCACATACCAGCGGACGGGCAGAACATCCCCGCGCCGTTGGCCATCACTGCGCGCGAGCGCAGAATCGCGGGGGCCCTCTACACCGTGATGGTCACCTCGATCGCGTTCCTTGGGGCCAGCATGTCGGCCCATCTGTTCAATCTGCTCACCGGGCTCGGGTTGGCGGCGGCTACCGCCGTCTGGGTATCGACGCTGCGTGGCATCTCGCAGTCGACCGCGCGGCTGGCCGACGTGGTGTTCGGGCGGCGGATCCCTCCGCTCACCCTCGCGCTGGGCGCGGCGAGCCTGTTGCCGGCCGGCTTCGTCGCCGGCTTGTGGGGTGGGCAGGTTCTCCTGTTCGCCGTCGTCTTCACCGCCCTGTATGGAGCGGGGAACGGTCTGCTGACCATCGCCCGCGGTGCCCTGCCGCTGGTCCTCTTCGACCACCGAACCTATGGTGCCTTCGTCGGGCGGCTGCTGGTCCCCGGATTTATGTTCTCTGCCAGTGCACCACTGTTGTACGCGCTGGTGATCGACGGCTTCGGTGAACGCGGTGCGCTGTTGTTCGCGGCCGCTCTGGGCGGTGTCGTCCTGACCGCCGCGGCGTTGTTGCGCGCGCGATACCATCACTCCCCACCCGAATGATCACGACGGGTCGGCGGGGTGCCGTCACGCCGGCTCGAGGCGGGCCAACCCGGCTGGCAGAGGTCCGGAGTGCACCACGGCCAGCCGGTGAGTCGGCCGGGTGACAGCGACGTAGAGGTCGGAGTATCCACGGGGCGACGCGGCGACGATCTCGTCCGGAGCCACCACGACTACACCGTCGAACTCGAGCCCTTTTGCCTGTTGCGCGGTCAGCACCACAACGGTCGAATCCAGCACATCGTGGTCGGCGGCGGTTCTCATCTGCGGCCAGCTGCTCCGCACACTCGCCGCGGCGGCGGCAAGCCGGCCCTCGGGCACGATCACGGCCAGCGTTCCGTCGCCGAGGGTTTCTCGTTCCCGCTTCACCATCAGCGGGAGTATGTCCACCAGCTCATCGGCGGCGACGAGCCACGACACCGGCGGTGCTCCATCGGCCCGGACCGAGCGTGGTGCGGTGGCGTCGAGTCCACCGGCGGCGAGCACGTCGGCGGCAAGGCTCATGATGGGTTCGGTCGATCGGTAGTTGACGCTGAGGCGTGCCCGCCGCCAACGCGGCCCAGCTATTGGATCGAACACGTCTGCCCATGCCGACACGCCATCCACCGACCCCGTCTGCGCAACATCACCCACGACGGTCATCGACAACGACGGGCACCGACGGGCCAGAAGCCGCCAGGCCATCGGGGAGTGTTCCTGCGCCTCGTCCACGATCACGTGGCCGTAGGCCCACTCCCGGTTGCGCCGGGCCCGCCGAGCAAGTGTGTCCGGCCCGCCGGTGTCGTGGTACCGGGACAACACCAGCGAAGCATCCACCGGCATCGCGACCTCTTCGTCGATGGCCATGTCCATGGCGACGTGGTACGCGTCGGCGACGAGCTGGCGTTCCTGCTCAGCGTGCCGCGCCAGTTCGGCGGCCGCGTGCTCGCGTTGTCCGGCGGCCTGGTCCAGCGTCGCATCCAGCGCACCGACGAGGGTCGCGAGCTCGTCCAGCAACGGAACGTCGGCGACGGTCCAGGCGCGGGGATCGGCCCGTTGAAGCGCGTCCCGCTCGTCGGGATTCAGCTGTGGTGCGACGTCGGCGCGTAGGCGGGCATCGGTGAGGAGATCGCCGAGCAGGCCTTCGGGGGTCAGCTCCGGCCACAACACGTCGAGCGCCTCACCCACCGCTGGAGCGGCTCGCAGCTCCCCGCGCAGGGCGTCTTCGTCGACGAGGTCGGTTAGGTCGCGGTCGTCTTCGTCGTCGTTCTGCTCCGGCACCTCCACGCCGTCCACGACGGCGGCCACCGTTTCGAGTGCCTGCCGGGTCAGCTCGTCGAGCACCTCACTCACGACGTACTGGCGCAGCCGGTTGTGTGGCAGTTGATGGCGCTGGGCGAGTTCACGAGCGCCATCGCGGATCCGCCGGCAGGTCTGATCGGCGAGGACATAGACATCTCGCCCGGTCACGATCCGCAACCCGCCAATGGGGGCGCGCTGGTTGTTCTCCACCGCTTGCCGCATCACATCGGCCATCCGCAGGTCTCCCTTAACCACCGCGGTGGCCGGGAGCTCGGCGCGGTCGGTGGCCACGCCTGGGTAGAGGTCACCCAGCGATGCCAGCACCACGTCGCTTTCGCCCAGCCCGGGCAGCACCTGGTCGATGTACCGCAGAAAGGTGGTGTTGGGGCCGACGACGAGTACCCCGTGGCGGGCGAGTCGCTCCCGGTGGGTGTAGAGGAGGTAGGCAGCGCGATGGAGCGCCACGACGGTTTTGCCCGTCCCGGGGCCGCCTTCCACGACGAGCACGCCGTCCGCCGCGGAGCGGATCACCTGGTCCTGCTCGGCCTGGATGGTGGCTACTATGTCGCTCATCCGGCCGGTTCTGGCCGACTGTAGTGCAGCCAACAACGCGGCCTCACCGGTGAGCTGGCTGCGCTCGTCGTCATCCATGGCGTCGAAGTCGAGCACGTCGTCGTCGAGACGGATCACCCGACGGCCGCGCAGATGGATGTGCCGGCGTCGGCGCATCCCCAGCCGTGCGGCCGGCGTGGCCCGGTAGAACGGAATGGCCGCGGGCGCTCTCCAGTCGATGAGCAGCGGATCGTAGTCGGCGTCGTAGAGCCCGACGCGACCTATATACAGCGGATCGTCGTCGTCGGGGTCGAGGCGGCCGATGACCAGCCCGTGTTCGGCCGCGGACAACCGCGCCGCCCGCCCGGCGAAGTGTTCGGCCATCTCGTCTCGTTCGAGCCGCCCCTGGTGGGTGGAGGACCGGGGCGCACCGATTCCGGACACGAAATGGTCGAATGCGGTGTCCCGCAGGACGTCGAAGCGGCGATACACGACATCGACGTACTCCTGCTCCGCTGACATCTGCGACTCAGCGTTGCCGCACGGTGTGCTCCTGCACGAGTGTCCTGCTCTCGGCACCTCACCACGATAACCGTCGTCCCTCAACCCGAACAAAACGTGCCAGTCGTCACGGCACTCCCAGCAGACGGAGGACTGCCGCCGTACCCGCGGCACCAACAACCACGACCACGAATGGCACTCTCCGCCATGCGAGCACCCCACCCACCAGCACTCCCGCGGGGCGAGCGACCCCAGCGAGCTCCTGGCCCTCCATCACGTCCGCGGTGGCCACGAGCGCGGCCAACAACACAACGGCCGACATCGCCATCAGGCGCTCCATACGCGCGGACAGCTCGATGCGGGCGCGAAGCACCGGGCCGGCGAACCTGAACGCGAAGGTGCCCGCACCTAGAACCAGGATGGCCAGCACGAGTGTGGTCAAGAGGGCACCGTCCTCGGCCCGGATCCATCATCGAGTCTGGTCACGCCACGGAGAATGGTCACGACACCACCTCGGACTTCGTGCGCGGCGTACTCCACACCCGACCGACCAGTAACCCGGCCAAGGCGAGGAGCACGGGGACCCCGGGTGGCACCAGGGGCGTCACGGCCACCGCGATGACGGCCCCCAACAACGCCGCTCGCCGGGTGTCGGGGTCACGCAGAGACGGCAGAACCAAGGCCATCAAGGCCGCCGGGAAGGCGGCATCGAGACCGAACGCATCGGTGTCCGAGACCACGCTGCCGCCGAGGGCTCCCAGCACAACTCCGGCATTCCACGATGCGAACAAACCCACACCACAGGCCCAGAACGAGGCTCGACGGCGGGCCGGGTCCGGCTGAGCCAGGGCGAAAGCAACCGATTCGTCGACCATCAGATGGCTACCGGCGATGCGTCGCAGCCACCCAGACCCGATCGCATCGCCGATGGCGAACCCGAACGGCACATGTCGGGCGTTGACGAGCAGGCCGGCCACCATCGCAGCGACCGGATGCCCGCCGGAGGCGATCAGACCCACGAACATGAACTGCGAGGCACCGGCGAAGACCACCACCGACAACAGCATGGGCACCCAGACCGCCAGCCCCGATGCCACGGCGATAGCCCCGAACGACACACCGACGACGGTGACGGCAGCACACAGCAGGGCGATGTCCCGCATCAGCCCAGGCCCCAGTGTTCGCCATATCGAACGCATCGGTTACTAGAATGAACGGCGTACGCTGTGTTCGTCAAGACGAACGAGTCGACGCATGGAGCGAACGATGCCGGCTGAGAATCGAGCACCACTCGACGTGATCGCCAGCTCCCTCCAGCGGGAGCGGCGCCGCAGTGGGCAGTCGCTCACCGAGGTGGCCCGGCGGGCCGGCATCGCCAAATCGACTCTGTCGCAACTCGAGTCGGGCACCGGCAACCCCAGCGTCGAAACCCTCTGGGCTCTCAGCGTGGCCCTGGACGTACCGTTCGCCCAACTGGTCCAGCCGGCACGGCCCAAGGTCCAGGTCATCCGAGCCGGGGAAGGGCCGGCCATCGCGGCCGAACACGCCGACTACACAGCCACACTGCTGGCGTCATGCCCGCCGCACGCGCGCAGGGACATCTATTTGATCACTGCCCAGCCCGGCGAACCACGCCGCTCCGACCCCCATATGCCGGGGGTCATCGAACATGTCATCGTAAGTTCCGGTCGGGCCCATGTCGGCCTGGCCGACGATCCCGTCGAACTTTCACCGGGTGACTACATTGCCTATCCGGGTGACATGCCACATATCTTCCGGGCGCTCGAATCCAGCTCGACCGCCGTCCTGATCTCCGAACACACCTGACCAAAACCGACGTCGACCCTAAGGACCCCTGCGAATAGGGAGTCGCCGGGGTCCTAAGCGTCGAACCAGGACCTGCTCTGGCGGACATTGTTTCTGAAATAGTTGATCGCCAGAGTGATAACAGACTGTCAGGACATCTGCTTGTCATGCCGGTACGTACCGTAATACCTCTCGTATAACACTAGTCATATCGGTGATATGACCTTTTTGTTATGTACCCGAAAAGCCGCGGTCGCTCCTACGGTACGGATACCCCCTTGGAGGTTCCGCCTCCTACCATCACACCCCCATGAGGAGATCCACATGGATCGACGCATCACCAGACTGGCCGTGGCTACCCTGCCCGCGGTCTTGGCCGTCACCCTCGCCACCACCTCGAGCGCGGGCGCCAACGACGCCGCCGACGACGTCGACCTCGCCGGCCTGGCCACCCCGGAGATGCTCGAGGCCGCGCAGCGCGATTTCGACCTGACCAGGGCCGAAGCCATCGAGCTGTTCCAGAGCGACCTCGAGGCCATCGAGATCAATGAGGAGCTCAACGAGACCTTCGGCGACGCCCTAGGCGGCAGCTGGATCGAAGACGGCACCCTCGTCGTCGGCATCACCGACAGCAGCCAAGCCGCCGAGGTCCGCGCCGCGGGCGCGACCCCGACACTGGTCACCCACAGCGAAGCGGAGCTCAACGACGTCGTCGACACGCTGAACGCGGCACCAACGCCGGACGCGTCCGACGTCCACGGCTGGCACGTCGACCTCATCGACAACACCGTCGTCGTCGAAGCCGCCCGCGGTTCGCTGGGCAAGGCGCGCTCGTGGGTCGCCAAGGCCGGCATCGACCCTCGCTCGGTGCGCCTGGAGATCTCGAACCAAGCACCCGAGACGCTGTATGACGTGATCGGCGGCTACGCATACAACATCCCCGGGTCCGGATGTTCGGTCGGCTTCGCGGTACAGCCGCGCGGCTTCGTCACCGCCGGCCACTGCGGCCGCGTCGGCGCCCGGACCACCGGCCACAATGGCGCCCAGCAGGGTGTATTCGAGCGCTCGGTGTTCCCGGGCGCGGATGCAGCGTACGTCTCGGTCAACGCGAACTGGACACCGCGCGCCCTCGTCTCCCGATACAACGGTACGTTCGCGCCGGTGAACGGCTCGGCCGTAGCGCCGCTCAGGGCCGCCACCTGCCGGTCCGGCCGAACCAGCGGCTACCAGTGCGGCGAGATCCTGGCCTACAACCAGACGGTCAACTACTCGCAGGGTCCCGTGCGGGGCCTGACGCTGACCAGCGCGTGCGCCCGCCCGGGTGACTCCGGCGGCTCGTTCATCGCAGCCGGCATCAACGCTCAGGGTGTCACCTCCGGCGGCTCCGGCTTCTGCGGCTCCGGCCAAACACCGCGCACGTACTTCCAGCCGGTGAACCCGATGCTGAGCAGCTGGAACCTCAGGCTCGTCACCCAGTAGCAGCTCGAAACACCGACCCGACAAGAGAAACAAAGGAGGAATGCCGCGAGTCCGGGGAGACCCTCGGGGGCGGGTGCCTGGCACCCGCCCCCGAGCCGTGTCGTCACACCGCCTCCGACCGGCGTTTTCGGACGTGCTCGTCACCGTGACCCGGCGCCCACCGCGGGCCCCACCCGCCCCGGAGGTCACCAGCCTCCATACTCACCACGCTCGGATCCGGGCGCGGCAGCCGCTGTCGCGGTGGGGGCGGCAGCGGCCGCCCAGCCCCGGCACAACCGCCACGTTGCGGTTACATCACGATCCCTTCCAAAGGGAGTACCTTTCGTTAGGATGACTACCCGTCGGACATGTGGAGGTTGCGGCCTCGTGGGCGTTTGGCCGACGTTGTGTCGTGGTCCCGACCACCAGCCGGGCACGCCACGTCGGCACACCGGCCAATGCGGTGCCGCGCCTCGTTGGCGGGACCTACCCGGCCCCGTCGCCGATCGCACCCGACACCTGCGGCCCGAGAACCGGCCGGCCACCGCGGTCGGTGCAGGTGAATCCACGGAACCACCGGGCCCCCGGATACGTACATCAACGACGATACGTACACCAGCGAACGGAAGGTCAAGGACATGAGAACTGGCACCACGAAGGCCCTCAGGTGGCTCCCGGTCGCCGCGGCTTTGGCCCTCGTGGCCACGGCGTGTGGCAGCGACGACGACGGTCCGGCCGCGACCGACGATGGCGGCGATGGCGCGGTGGCTCCCGACCCCGACGGCGAGTACTCCGGTGAGGTCACCATGTGGATCATGGGAGACGCGGGAGACCCGGTCGGGAACAGCGTCAACGAGATGGTCGCCGCCTTCGAGGCCGAACACGAGGACGTCTCGGTGACCGTCGAATACGTGCCGTGGACAGCCGGGAAAGACCACTACACCAGCGCGATCATCGCCGGTGACATGCCCGACATCGCCGAATCCGGGAACACCTGGACCGCCGATTTCGCCGAGGAAGGGGTGCTAGCTCCGGTCGACCTCAGCGGCGCCGAGTACGTACCCGTGCTGGAGGAGTCGGCCACCATCAATGGGGCCGCCTACGGTTACCCCTGGTACGGCGGTTCCCGGGTGCTTCTCTACCGCACCGACATCCTCGACCAGGCCGGAGTGGAGCCACCGCAGACGTGGGACGAACTCTTCGAGGTCGGCCAGGCCATCGAGAACGAGGTCGGCGACATCGCGCCGTTCCAGGTCGCGGCCAACAACCAGCATTACTTCCTGCCACTCGTCTGGCAGGCCGGCGGGGAGATCGCCGCACAGGACGGCGACTCCTGGGAGCCCGGGTATGACACCGAAGCCGGCCATGCCGCCTTGGAGTTCTTCCAGGACCTTTGGGAGACCGGTTGGAGCCCGGCCGATGCCCAGACCGACGATTTCACCTCGTTGAGCCTCGCCGAGGAATTCGCCAACGGACAGTCCGCGATGCTCATCGCGTTGCCGTGGCAGGTGACCGGCATCGTGGACAACAACCCCGAACTCGAGGGCAACCTCGGCGCGGTGATCATGCCCGAAGGACCCGGCGGCAGCCGGGACACCCTGGCCGGCGGTAGCCACCTCGTCGTCTTCGAGGACTCCCCGCAGAAAGAACTGGCCGCCGCCCTGGCTGAGTTCATGATCGCGCCGGAACAGGCGACGTCGTTCGCCGAAACCACCGGGTTCTTCCCCGGCACCGTCGCCGAGGCCGAAGCCACCGTCGACGAGTCCGACTGGCTCTCGCCCGTCGCCGCGGACCAGTTCATCAACCACGCCCGTGCCTACCCGGTTGGTGGATGGTGGGGAGCGATGGAGGGTGCCACCGTGGTCAAGGACACCCTGCAAGAGCTCATCGCCGGCAACTTCACGGTCGAGGAAGCGGCACAGAACCTCGACAGCGAGATCCGCAGCCGCGTAGAGGACTAGCGCGTTGACCGAACCCGCGATGCCGGGCGGGCGCCGAGGCCGTTCCCTCGTCCCCCGCCCGGTGCGCCCCGACACTCCCGACCGGTCACCGGCCCGGCCACCCGCACGCTCGTGGCGGCGCATCTTCGACGACAAGCTATTCCCGTTGCTGCTCATCGCGCCGGCGCTGCTGTTCATCATCGGCCTGGTGGGATATCCGGTTGTCCGGACCGCCTGGTTGTCGTTCACCGACGCGTCCGGCATCCGCGCCCTCACCGAGGGCGAGATGGACTTCATCGGGTTCGCCAACTACATCGAGATCTTCTCCAACCCGATCCTGCGCCGCTCCGCCATCACCACGGTGGTCTTCGGGTTGATCTGCGTGGTCGGGACGATGATCCTCGGCATCGCGGTGGCGTTGCTCCTCAACCAGCCGTTCCGGGGGCGCAAGGTGCTCGGCGTCCTGGTGCTGCTGCCCTGGGCCATACCGCAAATCGCGGCCTCGTTCGTCTGGCAGTGGCTGTTCAACGGGCAGTACGGAGTCGTCAACTGGTCATTGACCAAGCTCGGCTTCTCCGGATTCGAGGACTTCTCCTGGTTCACGCAGTTCTACACGGCCTTCGCCGTCGTGGGCATCGTGGTGATCTGGCAGTCGTTCCCGTTCGTCACGCTGGCGCTGCTCGCCGGGCTGCAGACCATTCCGAACGACGTCATCGAAGCGGCCAAACTCGATGGCACCACGGCGTGGCAACGTCTGCGGCTGATCACGTTACCGATGCTCAAACCGCTACTCCTGGTGCTCGTGGTCATCTCCACCATCTGGGACTTCAAGATGTTCGACCAGGTGTGGGTCCTCACCGGTGGTGGTCCGGCACGGCGAACCGAGGTGCTCTCCGTGAGCACCTACGTGGAGGGCATCACGCAGAGCCAGTGGGGAATGGGGTCGGCCCTGGCGATGGTCCTCTTCTTCATCCTCATCGTCATCACGATCATCTACATCAAGCTGATCCGGGAGGAGGAGCAGATCTCATGACTACCTCGCTGGCTCCGCCCCCCGGCGCTCCCCCGTCCACCTTCCGGTACCGCACCGCGGCCCAGGTCCGCCGCCGGCGGATCATCACCCGCACGCTGCTCTACCTCGCAGCCGCGGCGGTCGCCTTGTTCTCGGTCTTCCCGCTGTATTGGATGGCCGTAACCGCCATCAAACCCCAGTCCGAGATCATCACCCCGGAACCGGTCTGGTGGCCGTCGGAGTTCGTCTGGGACCGATTCCCCCAGGTGCTGGATCGCGGGTTCGGCCGGTACCTGCGCAACTCGTTGATGGTGGCGGTGTCCACCACGATCATCGGGCTGATCGTCGCCACCATGGCCGGCTACGCCCTGGCCCGCTTCCGCATCCCGCTGCGCAAGTACCTCGCACTCGTGGTCCTGGCCACCCAGCTGTTCCCGGTCGTGGTACTGCTCATCCCGCTGTTCATCGTGATGCGCAACCTAGGGCTGACCGGCAGCCTGTGGGGGCTCGTCGTCGCGTACCTCGCGTTCATCACCCCGCTCATGATCTGGATCCTGCGAGGATTCTTCCTCTCCGTGCCCAACGAACTGGAAGAAGCGGCCCTGATCGACGGATGTACCAGGTTCGGCGCCATGCGCAGGGTGATCCTGCCTCTAGCGGGGCCAGGCATCGCGGCTGTGTCGATCTTCGCGTGGATCGCCGCCTGGAACGAGTTCCTGTTCGCGCTGACCTTCGTGCGCAGCGAATCGTTGCGCACGCTGCCGGTCGGTCTCGCGTTCTTCGTCGAACAGGAGCGGGTGGACCATGGCGCCATCATGGCCGGATCGCTGCTGTTCACCCTGCCAGTGGTGGTCTTCTTCCTGTTCGTCCACAAACGGTTGACCACCGGCCTGGTCACGGGCGCGGTCAAGGGGTGATCTGGGCGCCGGACGCTCCACCGGGCGGGTGCGGCGCACCTGCCGCACGGTAGGCCCCCGCGACCACCTCGGTGCCGAGAACAGCTACAGCCTCGGCACCGAGGCGATCCACCTCGTCCCGTTCGGCAGGTGGTGGCGGCACGTTGGTGGCTGCCCGCAGTGCGGCCGCCTCGGCCAGCCATCGCACGGCCTCATGGTGCGCCCCGGTGTCCACGTACACCCCGGCAAGCCCCTCCATGGCCAGCGCCTGTAGCCACGGATCAGCTGCCTCGGCCGCGCTGGTCGAGGCTTCCTCGTAGAACGCTACCGCGCTGTCGGGTGTCTGACGTGCCACCGCGATCCGCCCAAGTTCGATCAGGATCTCCGCCACCCGGTCGTGGGCGTGGACATCGCGGTTCCAGCCGAGCCAGGTATGGAAACGCTCTTCGGCCGCCTCCAGATCACCGTTGCGCCGGGCCACCGCTCCGAGGCCAACCTCGGCGAGCTCGACGGCGACCGGGATGAAATGTTCGACGGCCAACCGCCGGGCCCGCCCGTACAGTTCCTCCGCGGTGGTGGTGTCGCCGGTCAACAATGCGACCCGGCCCAGGCTGGACAGGACGAACGATGCGTCCGCCCACAACCCGAGCTCTTCGGAGATCCGCAGCGCGGCGCGCAGGTGACGTGCCGCCTGACCATAGTCCCCCGTCCGCAGGGCCAGGTCCCCCAGGGCGGAACCCGCCATCGCCTGCCCCCACTGATCCCCCGCCTCGCGGAACCACACGAGACTCTGTTCGCTGTCGCGGATAGCCGTGGTTAGATCCTGCCGGCGCGGCGCGTGTGCCCCACGCACGGCGAGCACCGTCGCCATACCCCACCGGTCGCCCGCCGAGCGGAACGTTCCCCACGCCCGTTCCAGCAGCTCAGCGCCCTCCGCTTCGGCATCGGTGCCAACACTGACCAAGGAGTAACCCAGCGCCCACTCACCACGAGCACGCTCGATCGGATCGTCGAGCTGCTCCAGCGCCGGCAGCGCGGTGCGGCTCAGCTCCGCCCAGTCGGTGTGGTCGCCAGCGCCGAAGGTCAGCGCGGCCCGCCAGACAACCGCGCGCGCCCGGATGGCCTCGGGAGCCGGTCCGGCCACCGACAGCGCGAGCCCCAGCGACCGCAGCAACTCTCCAATCCGGCCTCGTACCACCCAATACCAGGTCAGCGCATTACCGAGCCGTAGCGCTAGCGTTGCGGCCGACATCTGAGCGGCGGTGTCGAGGGCCATCCGGATGTTGGCGGACTCGGCGTCCAGCCGCTCCATCCACTCGCGCTGGTGCGGGCCGTACAGATGCGGCTCCGCACGCTCGGCCAGCTCAACCTGGTAACGCAGCTGGCGACCGCGGACGTCGAGGTGTTCGCCCGCCTCGAGAAGCCGCTCCAGGCAATACGCCTGGACCGATTCCAGAAGGTGGAACCGGCGTTCGCCGTGCCCCGGATCCACCACCATGACCAACGATCGGTCGACGAGCCGAGCCAAAAGATCGGCCACGTCCTCCCGGGCGACGTCACCACCAGCTCCTACCACCTCGGCCGCCGCCAACGTGCTCCCTGCCGGATGCACCGCCAGGCGCCGCAACAGCGCACGTTCGGGGTCCGTCAGCAGCTCCCAGCTCCAGTCGATCACCGCGCGAAGGGTCTGCTGACGGCCCGGTGCCTGCCGGCGTCCGGTGGTCAGCACCCGGAAGCGGTCGTCGAGGCGTGCTGCGAGGTCGTGTACCCCCAAGGCGGGCACCCGCGCCGCCGCCAGCTCCAGCGCCAACGGGACACCGTCCAGCCGCCGGCAGATCGTGACGACGGCATCGGCGTTGCCCGCGTCGAGGGTGAACCCAGGGGTGGCGGCGGTGGCCCGCTCCACGAAGAGATCCACCGCTGGGTAGCGGCCCAACGATGCCGGGTCGATCGGTTCGGCGGGATCCGGCAGTGCCAGGGGCGGCACCGGCCACACCACCTCCCCGTGTGCGCGTAGCGGCTCCTGGCTGGTGGCCAGGATTCGTACCCCAGGTGCGGCGGCGAGCAACCGCTCGGCCAGCTCCGCGACCGGTCCGATCAATTGCTCGCAGTTGTCGAGCACGAGCAACAACCGCTGCCCGGCCAGGGCCTCGGCCAGCCGGTCGACCGGCCCGCCGGATCTGCCCCGCGTAGTCCCACCAGCCGTCCCGCCCTCGCGGATGCCCAGGGTGACCGCCACCAGCTCGCTCACCGATATCCCGGCCGGGTTCGGATCCCGCGTCGATGCGTCAGTGGCGGAGTGGTCGGCGGCGGCCAGCTCAACCACATGAACACCATCCGTCCACGCTGTCGACGACTCCCTGGCGATCTCGACAGCAAGCCGGGTTTTGCCCACGCCTCCTGGACCCGTCAACGTCACCAGCCGGTGTGCCCGCAACAACGCACTCACCGCGGCGACCTCGTCGGACCGGCCGATGAGCTCCGTGAGGGGCACGGGAATGGTCGATCGCGCCGTCGACGGCACCGCCGCCGTGGTGAGCGACTCGTCCTGTCTGAGGATCGCCTGGTGCAAACCCGTGACCGCCGGCCCTGGGTCGACTCCGAGATCCTCGCGTAGTCGAGTCTGGAGCTGCGTGAAGCTGGCCAGGGCCTCGCTCTGCCGGCCGGACTGATAAAGGGCGCGCATATGCAATTCACGTAACCGTTCCCGCAGCGGGTGGCGGTCGACCAAGTCGCTCAGCTCCCCCACGAGGAGCGGGTGCTCGCCGAGTTCCAGCCGAGCGGCGGCCTGATCCTCGACCGCAACCAGACGTTGTTCGTCCAGCTCGGTCGCTGCCGGTCGGACGAACTCGGCGTCGGCGAAATCGGCCAGGACCGGGCCACGCCACAGCGCGAGCGCATCGGCGAGCAAGGCGGCCCGGTCACGTGGGTTGACGTGCTCTCGAGCCTGGGAAATCAGCCGCTGAAACCGGCTCGCGTCCAGCACCTCGTCGTCGACGTCGAGTAGATACCCGGGTGCTCGTGACACGACGAGATGGCGCCCACCGGGCTCGACGGCTTCGAGCGTACGCCGTAGTTGGGACACCTTGCCGTGCAGGGCGTTCACCGGGTTCTCGGGCAACTGCGCACCCCAGACGTCGTCGATCAGCCGCTCGGCGGACACCACCCGCCCGACATTCACCAACAGGTCGGCGAGCAGGGCCCGGGTCTTCAGTTCCGGCACCGTGACCGGGTGCCCAGCACTGGACCACACCGCCAATGGACCGAGGATTCCGAACCGCATGCCATCACGCTAACCGAGCCGGTGAGCAGGATCGACGACGACTGGCGCGGCCACTACCGCGGATCGACAGCCAACCCACAGTGAACCGGCATCCCCGCCGTCGAGACTGATCGGGAGACCGCTGGAGTCGGTGCCGAAGAAGCACCACCGGCCACGCGTCGAGGCCCGCTCGTACGGATGAGAGGACGTCACGATGTCCGAGGACACGATCCGCCTGGTGAACATCGTCAGCGGTGCACGCACCGGACGATCCGTGGCCAACTGGTTCGCCGTCCAGGCCACCCGGTATGGCGGCGTGGAACTCGACGTGATCGACCTGACCCGCACCTGGCTACCAGACGTGACGCCCGAACTGATCGCCGAAGACCGCGAGCAGCGTCCACGCGCCGTGTGCGATCTGGCGCCCTGGCTGGCCGCGGCCGACGGCTTCGTGATCGTGACCGGCGAACACCACGGGAGTTTTCCCGCACTTCTCAAGAACACCATCGACTGGTTCGACACCGAGTGGGTGAACAAACCCGTCGGGTTCATCTCCTACGGCGGGCCAGCTCAGGGCCTGCGGGCCGTCGCCCACTTGCGCCTCGTCTTCACCTGCGTCGGTGCCGTGCCGGTCCGAGCCGGGGTCAGCCTCGCCGACACCCACCCCGCCTGCACCAGTCGGCCGGACTCGATCTCCTCGGGTGTCGACGCCGCCGTCGGCACCATGCTCGGAGAGCTCGGGCAATGGGCCGGCATCCTCCGCCAGCATCGCGCCACGACCAACGACGGCTGAGCCTTGGTCGCACCGAGCACCCGACCGCGCCGATCCCCGGAACCAGAATCCGGCGGGCGGGACCGCGAACCGCCGAATTCGTTTTGTCGTGAACCAGGATCCATCTACCGCACGAAGGAGTCTCGACATGTCGGTCACCAACGAGCCAGCGTCCGGCGAACGCGCCGGCCGGCGAGAATGGCTCGGGCTGTCCGTGCTGTTCCTGCCCGTGTTGCTGCTGGCACTGGACAACACAGTGCTGTTCCTCGCCTTGCCACATCTGAGCGCGGACCTGCAGCCCACCGGCCCCCAGATGTTGTGGATCATGGACATCTACGGATTCATGATCGCCGGCTTCTTGATCACCATGGGTACCCTCGGCGACCGCATCGGCCGCCGCCGGCTGCTCCTGATCGGCGCCGCGGCCTTCGGACTCGCCTCCCTCGCCGCCGCCTACTCGACATCGGCCGAGATGCTGATCGTCACCCGAGCGCTGCTCGGTATCACCGCCGCCACGTTGATGCCGTCGAGCCTCGCCTTGATCAGCAACATGTTCAAGGACCGCAAGCAGCGTGCCTTCGCGATCGGGGTGTGGATGGCCGCGTTCTCCGGCGGAGCGATCCTCGGTCCGGTGGTGGGCGGTGTCCTGCTCGAATGGTTCTGGTGGGGATCGGTCTTCCTGCTCGGAGTACCGGTGATGGTGCTGCTCCTCATGCTTGGACCGGTGCTCCTTCCCGAGTACCGCAACCCGGACGCGGGCCGCGTGGACGTCGTCAGCGTCGCGCTGTCGCTGGGAGCCATCCTGCCCTTGATCTACGGTCTCAAGGAGCTCGCCAAAGACGGCCTGGCTCTGGCGCCGGTCGCGCTGATCATCGCAGGTGGAGCGCTCGGGGTGGTGTTCGCCCGCCGTCAGCTCCGGCTCCGCGACCCGCTGCTGGATCTACGCCTGTTCACCAACCGGTCGTTCAGCGCGGCGCTGGGCATCATGCTCGTCGGCATGGCGGTCATCGCCGGGGTGTACCTGTTCATCACTCAGTATTTGCAACTCGTCGAAGGGCTCTCACCACTACAAGCTGGCCTGCGGATCGCCCCGGCCGCGGTACTCGAGATGATCGTCGCCGTCCTGGTCCCCCTGGTAGCCCGCCGGCTGCCGCCGCCGTACCTCGTCGCCACCGGGCTAACCGTGATGGCGGGCGGATTCCTGGTGCTCACGCAGGTGGATAGCGCCCCTGGGCTGGCACTGCTGTTGTCCGGCGTGTTCGTGGTCTTCCTCGGCACCGCACCCATGATGGTGCTGGGCACCGACCTGGTCATCGCCTCCGCCCCACCGGAGAAGGCGGGTTCCGCAGCCGCCCTACCCGAAGTGAGCGGCGAGTTCGGCATCGCGATGGGGGTGGCCACTACCGGCAGCGTCGGCACGATGATCTACGTCAACCAGCTATCCGACACCTTGCCGGACGGCCTGCCACCGGACGTAGCAGAGCTCGCGCGGGAGGGGCTGGCCAGCGCGCTGGTCGCGGCCGAGCAACTGCCGGCGGCGGCCCGCGCCGAACTCACCGACGCGGCCAGGGCCGCCTTCACCGCCGGGATGAACGTCACGGCTGCCGTCAGCGCGGGCCTTCTGATTGCCTTGGCCACCATAACCGTCGTGTTGCTGCGCCACATCCGCCCAATCGGCCACGACGCCGAGGCGGAGCCCGCCGCGGATACCGGGAAGGACGCCGAACCCGCCACACCACACTGACGTGGACCGTGTTTCGTGGTGGGTGTGGGGTGCTCCCACACCCACCACACACCACGATGGATGGGAGGAGGCGCCGCGGGCCAAAGGAACCGCCCGCGACCAGCGTTCCCAGGACCTGATTGGATGTGGTTCATGGCCGTACCCATTGCCGCATTCGTCCAGATGGTCGATCGCCTGCCCGATGTTGGTCACGCCGAGTCAGCCAACTACACCGCCTTCAAGGTTCACGACAAAACCTTCGGATACATGTGGCCGGCCACCGAAACAGTCGGCCTCAAGCAGACCATCGCCGAACAACTCGCCCTCGTGGCCGAACGGCCGGCCGTGTTCGAGATCCAGTTCACGGCCGGCCAGTTCGGTTGGGTCGTCGTCCATCTAGCTGGCATCGAGGTAGACGAACTGGCCGAGTTGACCTTCGAGGCGTGGCGGTTGACCGCACCCGAGGCGCTCGTCGAGGCGCACGGGCACCGCCTACCGTTGTGACGTCAGTAGAGTCGAACCCGAGTAGGCACCACCCGGAGCACAGCGGAATACATCGCCAGTAGCTCGTCGGGAGATACCCCGAAGCCGCTGATCTCGTCACTGTATCGGTCCAGGTAGGTTACCCGTTCCGAACCACTGAGGGGTCCCTCCGTCAGCACAGCTTCACCCTCAAGCGACAGCACCCCACCGTCCTCGGTGGCGTTCTCGTCGAGCTCCAGATGGAGGGAGACCTTCGGGTTGCGACGCACATTGCGGACCTTCGGATCCTGCGGTTTGCTGATGATCAGGATGTTCACCCCGTCCCACAGGTAACCAACCGGTGACGACTGCGGCTGCCCATCGCGTCGGACCGTCGTCAGCCAGATGATCGACTCCGTCGTGAGTCGCCGATCCATACGTGCACGGGTGGTCTCGTCGACTGTGAAGACTGGTGTGGCGGATTCCATTCGAGATCCTCCTCGGTGACGTCGGACTCCTGGATCCACCATGCAGGCAACGGCTTTCGATCGGCTGATGGTCCGATGATGGTCTCGCCGACGGACCCCTCCTCCCCCGTTCCTCCCCCTTGTTCGAGTCGCTTCCCACCCCGGTGATCGTTGCCGGTTTCACGTCGCTATACAGCCTGTTGCGTTTTACGGGGGCGGCTGGTGGTGAGTGATGTCGTTCGGGAAGGGTGTTCCTGTCTGGGTGGTGGTTGGGGTTGTGGTGTGGCTAGGTGGTGGCGAGTTGTGGTGTGGTGATGCC
>NZ_JAAOEN010000021.1:37548-92848 GCF_011320225.1 Phytoactinopolyspora limicola | reverse complement strand
GCTACCAACCCAGCGCCCAACCCCGCTACGACCTACGCGGCCACCGCGAACCCCAACCCACATGACACACTCAAACCGTCAGCGATGTCCCGAGACACACCCGTCAGCGATGTCCCGAGACACCACAGCTACCGCACACGTTTGCAATGCATCTGATCGCCGCGCGTCCACATTCCACGACGCAATCGGATGCGCCACACCGCGCCGTCGTCCGCGGTTGGCGCATCTGATCGCCTCGACCCCTGCGATCAGATGACAAAACGGAGATCAGGTGCACGCGAGCGGCGGCGGTAGCACCCGCCACATGCGAGGCTCACCGTCGAACCCCACGCACCATGGCCTCGAGTTCCAGATGCAGAACCTGACCGTCGCCCACCGCGGCGTTCTCGCCGGCCAGCGCCGCGACCTCGGCCGCCGAGAGCGCTTGGTCGTACAGGTAAACCTCGTCTACCGCACCAACCAACGGATTGACGCCGTCCAAGCGCTGACCAACGTGGATCCCATGCCGCGCGTTCCATGAGGTCGACCCGGCTAGATCATCGGCCACTGCCACGGCTTCACCATCGACGTACAACGTGATCGCCGTACCCGAGCGGGTCAACGCGACGTGGTGCCACTCGCCGTCGGCCAGGTTTCCGGGGGCGACGAGGGAACGCGAAGCCGAGCCGATATCAACCAACGCCCGCAACCGGTTGGCCGCCGGCTCCACCCGAATCCACCACTGCGGCGCACCAGAGCCGACGCCGTACGCCCAGAGGATCGCCTGCGACGTGGACGATTCGGTCCGGAACCAGGCCGCGGCGGTGAACGTGTCCCCCGCTCCCAGGACGGATTCCGACGGGGGAACCACCAGGTGGTCACCTTCGGCGAGGTCGAGCGCCTGGCCGAAGCGGCCGTCGATCAATGCCGGGGCGCCGTGCACCTGGGCGTCGTTGCCAGACCCTGAGCCGTCCGGAGTGTGCAGCCGGTGCGGCGGGTCCGGCGGCTCCGGCCGGTCGAGGTCTCTGGTGGTGTACTGCTCGAAGGTAATCGTCTCGTAGGGCCCGTTGACGCCGGCCTCGTACAGGATACCGACCCGTTTCTGACTGAGGCGGACCATGTCCGAGTACGCGGCCGGCCCGTCGTGGATCAGTTTTCCGTCGTTCCAGGTCTGCCCCTCGTCGAAGCTGCTGGAGATCCGCATGCCGGCCCGTCCCGGCCCGCGCGGGGCGGAGAACAGCACCCGGTTCGCACGGTCACCGAGCGCGGTAGACGACAGCCGCACCGTCGCCCCCTGCACCACGGGGGCCGGGAGCTGCGGCTCCGACCGGTACGGCCCGTCGAAGCTGGCGCCGCCGTCGCTGCTGTAGGTGACGGCCCGGGTCGGTTGCGACGTGCCGTTCTGGTCGCGGGCGTTGAAGTACACCCGGCCGTCGTTCAACTCCAGCGCGCTGTTCTCGTTCGGGTTGATGACACCGTCCTCGGGCCGGTCGACGCCGCCGATCTGCCACGTCTGGCCACCGTCGTCGCTGAACAGCGAGTGTGCGCCGTAGTACTTGTTCTCCGCGCCGGTGTCTCCCGAGCCGTCAGGGGGCGCCGCGGAGTGGTTGGCCGGCACGACCAGCCGGCCGCGATATGGCTCGTGCTGCAACTGGATCGCGTGCATCGGACCGGTGGCATACCAGCGCCAGTCCGGCAATTTCGTGTCGGCGGTGATCTCTCGTGGCTCCGACCAGCTCACCCCGTGGTCGTCGCTGTGCTGGACGAACACCCGGCGACTCTCCTCGGCGGAAACCTCACCACGCCGGATCGCGGTCTCGGTGGCGTTCCCGGCGTTGTGGGTGCTGAGCAAGATCACCCGGCCGGTGTCCTCGTCGACGACGGGCGCCGGGTTGCCGAACACGTTCTGGCCGTTGTCGCCGACCACCTGCAACTCGCCCCACGTCTGGCCGCCGTCGGTGGACCGGCGCAGGACGAGGTCGATGTCTCCGGTGTCGCCGCCGCCGTCCACCCGCCCCTCGGCGAATGCCAGCAGTGTGCCGTCCGCGGCCTTCACGATGGCCGGGATCCGGAACGTGTGATAGCCGTCGGTACCGGACTCGAAGACGACGGTTCCGGATGGACCCGGGGCTTGCGCCATGGCGGCCGGGCCGTCGTTACCGGTGACCTGAACCGTCAAGAGCGCGGTGGTGGCAGCGAGGCCCAGGGCCAGGGTCCTCGCCAATCGACGTCGAGACGTACGGATGCGCCGGTCGGTCAACGACATGGGCGACTCCTCTCCTCGGATGGGGAATGCGGATAGGTCCCACCCGGCTGGCCGGGTGGTGTCTTCGGGTCGACTTCGATCTGTCCGCCGGTTGATTCGCGCGCCGGGCGCAGGCGGGCGGACATCAGGCAACCGGCGATCGACCGGGGGCGACGCTGGCCCGCCACACCCGCGGCGTCCGGATTCCGGGCCCGGCCTCACCGCTGACGACGACGAGGTCGTCGCCCCAGCGCACCGCCGGAGCGGTGGCCGGCGGCGAGCCCGGATAGTGTCCGATCTCCTGCCAGCGGTCTCGTCGGGTGTCGTAGAGAAGTAGTTCGGTGTTGAACCCGGTGTGGTGGTCGAAGAGCCAGGTGACGACGTCGTTGTGTTCGTGCCATTCGGCCGAGCCGGCTGGCGCTTGCCCACGTAGGGCCGTGTGATGCTCGATGAGGTTCCAGCGGTCGAGGTCTTTGTCGCCGCCGACGACGAGGATCTGATCCCGGCCGACGGGGTGTGCCAACCCGGCGGTCACACACCATGGCAGCTCCGCCACCTGAGCCCAACGCCGGCGCCGGGGGTCGTAGGCGTACCCGTCGCGGTGGAACCGCCACTCGCCGTCCGCGTCCTGGCTGCGGCCGCTGAACACGTAGAACCGGCCGTTCTGGGCCGTGCCGACGGCGACCCGTCGTGGTTCACCTGGCCAGGGTTCGACGCTCGCCCATCCCGCGTCGGGGTCACGTAGATCCAGTCGGTAAACGTCGCCACCGTCAGCCACGAAGACGGTTTCGTCGACGACGCCGGCGACCGCATACGACATCGGCCGCGGGAGATCGGGCAGATCGTCGCGGACCAGCTCACCAGCGGTGGTGTCGTAGCGCAGATAGTAGGCGTCGGCGAAGATCTCAAGCGGGGCCTGCCCGGTGCCGTTGGCGCCGCCCCGGTAGCCCTCACCGCCCAGCACGAGAACACCGCGCGGCGTACTGACGGTGGCCGCGTAAGCCACCGCGTCCGGCAGCCGCATCGCACGGTCCACCCACTCGTAGGTGTTATCTCGTCGTCGTAACACGAAAGCGTCGGCCCAGTAGACCTTGCCGAGTTCGTTCTCCCTGGTGGCGGTGCGGGCGGGTTCGGGGAAGTTGGCCCCGCCGGCCGCGATCAGGTGGTCGTCGTGGACTCCGGCGACCATCGCGGCTAGTCCGACCTGCCGCCAATGTCCTGCGCCGACGGGCAGCGACGGCGACCAGGTATCGACGTTGGCCGGGATGTCGGGCAGTCGAGTCCACGTCACTGGCCGAGCCGGCAGACCCGGCCGACCCGGCGAGCCGCCAGCCGTGGCGGCACCTGCGGACGCAGGTGATGCCAGCGCGACGGGTGCGGCAACGGCCGCGGCCACGGCTGCCGCGCTGGCCGACAGGACCCGGCGCCGGCTAGGAGCCGCGTGCGGCCCAGGTTGCGTCGGCTCTGGCTGAGTGGGCCCGGTCGGCGATGCACCTGGAGGAGTGGCGGCTGAGTTCGGGCTCGTGGTGCGGGAATCGGGCATGAATGCCTCCCACGCGAGTAGATGTCGGATATCTAATCTCCGGAGATATCGGATATCTAACAAGCATCATCAGAAAGCCGTCAAGGGGTTGACAGATATCGGATATCTGATGTGAGATTCCGTGCATGCACTACCGGACCCGTCTCCCCGGAGCTTGTCCGATCCGCTCGGCGATGACCATCAGAGAAGCCGCTGACCTGCTCTGACGATCACTCGCCTACATAGGGGTTCGCCCCGCCCCGGCCTCGTCCGGGCGTCCAGAACCGTCGATCGGAGTCACACTCGATGCGTGTACCCCTCTACCGCCAGGCCCAAAAGGCCGTCCGGCAATACGTCCTCGACCACGGCCTGCGGCCCGGAGATCCGCTCCCGTCCGAGGGGGAGCTGGCCGAACAGTTGGGTATGAGCCGGGCCTCGCTGCGGGAGGCCACCCGCAGCCTGGAATCGCTCGGCGTCATCGAGGCACGCCATGGCACCGGGCTGTTCGTCGGAAAGTTCACCTTCGATCCCATCCTCGAGCATCTGCCCTACGGGCTGCTCCTCGACGGAGCCGCGTTCGAGGAGGTGCTGGAGGTCCGGCACGCCTTGGAAGAGCACCTGATCGTCAAAGCCAGCAAGGTGCTCAGCGAGCAGGACCTCGCCGATCTCGACGAGATCGTCCAACAGATGCGTGAGCAACAGGTGGACGGTCAACCGCCACCCGAACTGGATCTCGCCTTTCACCGGCGGCTGTTCGCACCACTCGGCAACCGCCTGGTCCTCGACCTGATCGACCTGTTCTGGCAGTTGTACAACCGCATCGGAGAACAGCTGGCGGAGAAGAATCCCCACGCCGTCGAGATCCACGCCGAGATCATCGCCGCCCTGCGCACCGACGACCCCCGGCGGCTGGTGGAAGCCGTCAGCCAGCACTTCGCCGGCATCGAACACTCGGTGGAGGCCAGCCACGTCGACGACGCCACCCGGCCAGCGGCACCAACCAACCCTGAGGAGGTCCAGTGAAAGGCATCTTCCCGGCCCTGATCTCCGGGTACAAAGACGACGGCGAGATCGACGTGGCCGGCACACTCAAACTAGTCGACCGGCTGCTGGGCGCCGGCGTCCACGGACTGTTCGTGGGCGGCACCGCGGGCGAAGGTGTCGTTCAGTCCGTCGCCGAACGCAAAGCACTACTCGACGCCACCATCGGCCATGTCGCCGCCGAAGTACCGGTCATCGCACACGTCGGCACCCTCGCCACCCGCACCACGGTGGAACTGGCCAAGCACGCATACGCAGCGGGCGCACAGGCCGTCGCCGCCGTCGCCCCGTTCTACTACGACATCCCCGACGACGCCATGGCCGACCACTACCGCGCCGTGGCGGCCGCCGTCGACGTCCCGCTGTACGGCTACCACATCCCGTCCCTGACCGGTCGGGACCTCGATCCGAAGTGGCTGCTCACCCTCGCCGACGAGGGTGTCCTCGCCGGGCTGAAGTTCAGCTCCAAAGACCTCGGGGCCATGGGCCGGATCGCCGAACACACCCCCGACCACTTCCTCATCTACAACGGCATGGACGACGTGCTCCTCGGCGGCTTGCTCTACGGTGCTGTCGGCGGAGTCGGGTCGACGTACAACGTCATGCCCGAGCTGTACGTCGAGTTGTACCGAGCCATCCAAGAAGGCCGCGTCGACGACGCCCGGGCCCTCCAACGCCAGGCCACCGCCTTCATCGAACGGTTGGAGCGCTACGACTTCCTGGCCTTCCTCCGGGAGATTCTTCGCCTCCAGGGACTGGACATCGGCACCAGCCGGATGCCACTGCCGTCACTCGACGATCGCGACCGCACCGAGATCGAGCGGTGTTACCGCGACGACCCCACCTTTCACCCGGTTCGCTGACTGGCCCAAACGCCCGACGACCGCCCTGCACCCACCGCCAGCGGTCCAGCGTGTCCCGCGGCCGGACATCCCCCGGCCGGACATCCCCGGCCAGACATCCCACAGCCGCGGCCGCCCCGCCCTGGCCGAACGGCCGCGGCCACCGATCGGTGAACCACCGGACAGCAGCACAAAGGAGTGAGCAAGCCGTGACCCCACCTACCCCCATGACCGCTCGCCGCCGGTGCGGCCAGCTGGCATCGGCCGCCATCGCCGCCGCCCTCGTTCTCGCCGCCTGCGGCTCCGACGACGACGGCCCACCCGCCCGCGACGGCGACACCAACGACGTCACCAGCCTGGAAGACGCCAACGGCGAGTTGCAGTTCATCTGGCCGGGCACATCCGACCCAGAGATGCGCGTCGCCGAAGACTTCCAAGCTGACCTCGCCGACCTCAACCCGGACCTGTCGCTCGACTACAACTTCATGTCCTGGGGCGACATGGCCGATCAGCTGGCCATCCAGATCCAGGCCGGGAATCCACCCGATCTGACCATGACCCAGGACGTACTCGACCTGGTGCGCCTGCAGGGCCTGGCCCCCTTGGACGACTACCTGGACAACAGCGACCTGGACCGCTCGCAGTTCCGGCCTGGCACCCTCGAATACTCGACCGTCGACGGCCAGCTGTACGCGGTGCCGTATCTGGCGCAGGCGTTCACCCTCGTCGTCAACGAAGAACTGCTGACCGAGGCGGGCATGCAGGTCGAGGATCTCCAGACGTGGGCCGACATGGAGGCCGCCGCGGAGGCGATGACCACCGACGACACCCACGGATTCGCCTACCCGATGGGCAACCCCCGTTTCGCCTTCCGGGTGCCCATGACGGCCGCCTACAGCAACGACCTGCTCATGAACGACACCGATCCAGCGTCGGAACAGAAGTGGCGTGAGCTGCTCGACCACTTCGAGGCACTACGCCCGTACCGGCCGGCCGCCGACATCACCTGGGACTACGCCGACATGTTCCGCGCCTACGCCAACGGCGAGATCGGGATGATCGCCGCCGGCACCTTCTTCACACCCAACGTCTACGAGCTGAACCCCGACATCATCGGCGTCTCGCGGCAGATCGCCTACCCCGCCGGCCCGTCCGCGGAGCAGAGCAGTGCCCCGGTGATGAACGTCGGCTACGCGGTGTTCTCCGGTGGCGACGACCCCGGCCTGGCCTGGAGCGTGCTGGAACGGCTGGTCGGCGACGAATGGGTGGCCCGCCAGGCCAGCGTCGTCCACGTACCCGCCCGCACCACCGTCGACCACGAGGCCATCTTCGAGCACGTGGACGAGATCTACCCGAACGCCGTCGAGGGGCAGAAACAACAGATCGAAGACATGACGGCGCTCATCGACGACGGCGGAGTCGCCTACGAACCCATCCCCGGACAGCCCGAGATGGAACCGGAGGTGCAGGAGATCATGCGCAACTTCAACGACGGCGGCATCACCACCGACGAAGCGTACGAGCTTCTGATGGAGCGCATCGGCGAGGTCAAGGACCGGCAGTGAACCAGACCCCCGTGCCCACGGCACGCCCCGGCACCCGGCCTGCCCCAACCGGCAGGCCGGGCCCGGCGCAGCCACCTCACCCGGGCAGCGTGTCCCGGCCCGGACGGATCCGCCGATGGCGGCAGAAACACGGCTTTTGGCTGCTGTTGATGTCGCCGGTGCTGCTCTACCTGCTGGTCGCCCAGTTCTACCCGCTGTTCGAGACGGTGCGACTCAGCACCTTCGACCACCGTCTCACCAGCCCGGACCCACAACGGTTCGTCGGCGCGGACAACTACCAGCACCTGTTCACCGAAGACCGCAACTTCTGGCGCGTCGTCCGCAACAGCTTCCTGTGGGTGATCGGCTCCACCACCCTGCAACTCGTCGTCGGAACGACCATCGCCCTGGTGCTCAACCAACGGCTGCGGCTGCGCGGCTTGTGGCGCGGGCTCATGCTGATCCCCTGGGTGATGCCGGTCGTCGTGGTGGCGATCATCTGGCGGTGGATCTTCGACGGGCAACACGGCCTGGCCAACCACTACCTCACCCAGATCGGGATCCTCGACGAACCGATCGTCTGGCTGGGGTCCGAGATCTGGGTGTGGCCGGTGTTGCTGCTCACCTCCACCTGGATGGGCTCGCCGTTCATCGCCCTCATGGTGCTCGCGGCGCTGCAAGGTATCTCCCGCGACGTCCTCGAAGCCGCCGACGTCGACGGCACCTCCGCCCGGCAACGGCTGATGTACGTCACCCTGCCGATGATTCGGCCGACGTTGTTCGTCGCCGGCATGATCGCCGTCGTGCTGACCTGGTTCAAGTTCGAGGTGATCTGGGCACTAACCAACGGCGGTCCCGGCTTCGCCACCAGCATCCTGCCGACCTACGTGTACACGCAGGCATTCCAGCGCTTCGACTTCGGCATGGCAGGAGCGGTCGCGGCCACCGCCATGCTGATCATCCTCATCATCGCCGGCATCCTCGCCCGCCTGTTCGGCCGGCGATAACAAGGGGGCATCGTGTTCAGAGATTCCGCCGCCAAGACCGCCGGGCGATACGGCGCGCTCGCCGTCGTCATGGGCTTCATCTTGCTACCCGGCCTGTGGCTGCTGGTCTCGTCGTTGAAGACCAACCAGACCATCTTCTCGTCGACACCCAGTTGGTGGATCGAGGAGCCCACCCTGGACCACTACTCCTGGGCGCTCGGCGGCCGCGGGCTCGACATGACCAAGCTGATGGGCAACACACTCATCGTGTGTGGGCTGACGGCGCTTCTCACCGCGTTCTTCGCCTGCCTCGCCGGCTACGGGCTGGCCCGCTACCAGGGTCGAGGCGCCCGAGTGGCGATCGTCGGGCTGCTGATCGCGCAGATGGTGCAGGGGCCGATGATCATGCTGCCGTGGTACCAGATCGCGATGAACCTCCAGCTGTTGGACACTCGCACGATCCTGGTGCTGATCTACCAGACCATGACGCTGCCGGCCGCGGTGTGGTTGATGAGTGGCTTCTTCAAGAACGTGCCCACCGAACTGGAAGACGCCGCACAGGTGGACGGTGCCGGCCGGTTCCGCACGCTGGTCAGCGTGATCCTCCCGTTGACCAAGCCGGGTCTGGTGGCGGTAGGACTGTACGCGTTCATCCTGGCGTGGAACGACTACCAGTACGCCTTGATCATGACCAGTTCGTCGAACACCCGGACCGTACAGATCGGCATCGCCCAGGTCATGGAGAGTATGGGCGCGCAGAACTGGGGCGGCATCCTGGCTGCCGGGGTGTTGGCCGTCATCCCCGTGGTCGTCTTGTTCGCGTTGGCCCAGCGCTACCTGATCCAGGGCCTGACCGCCGGCGCCGTCAAGAGCTGACCGTCCCTGTTGTCACCTGATCGTTTCTGTGGCGACGATCAGGTGCATGGTGGTGGCGACCGCCAGTGTCGGTGTGCGGGGTACGCATCTGATCGTTTCGCAGTGTGCCCCCTGCTGGCTCAGAGTTGCGAATAGGCCACCTCACACGCCGTCTATCCGCAACTCTGAGCCAGCAGGCGGTCATGCCCGCAGACGTGGCAACGAAGCAATGGCACATCGAGCGGCCCCACAAACGGGATGTATCGGGCGCGTGAGCACGCCGCTGGCATGTCACACCCGCACGCCCTGCCCGAACGCCGCACGCCGGGGGCACGGGGGCACGGGGGCACGGGCAATAGGAGCGGCGTCCACCTGCTGCCACCGTGTCGACACGCGCGGCGAATACCCCGATGATCAGATGCGCTTGCCGAGCCGTGAGATGCGCAGTTGTTCGGCACGGTCGTCTGATCATCGCCACGATGTGGACGTTGGGTGGATCAGATGCACAACCACGCCTACATCGGCGACTACTGCATCTGATCGTTGACCATCGGCAGCGCGCAACGAACGTCGTACGGACGCCGGCCGTCCGCACCGCCTACGTCGTCATCAGGCACTCCGCTCCGACAACGATCAGAGGTGGAAACGGAGATCAGGTGCACAAATGGAGATCAGGTGCACAACGGGGCTAGACGCCGGGTGCGCCCCAGACCGGGAACCAGCGGCTGACGTCGGATTCGATGGTGAGGTCGCCGCTGACGAGCGCCCGCACCTGCAGCTCCAAGGCGTTGTCGCGCCGCTGGGCCCGGCTGTCGACCGGCGCGAACGGGTAGAACGTCCCCCGCTTGTACAGATACACCAGGGCCAGCCCGCGGGCGTCGTCGGAACGTAGCCCGATGGTGGTGCACAGCAGCGAAGGACCGAACCCGGCTGCTTCCAGGGACGAGTTCACCGCGTGCAGATCGGTACACAGCGCCGCCATGTCGTCCGGGGCACGCTTGACCACGAGCCACGTATAGCCGAACTCATCACGGCTTTCTTCCGGCTCAGCGCCGTCGAGCAGCTCGGTGATCTCCGCCTTGAGCCGGGCGAAAGGGCCTCCTTCTGCCTGCCGGAAGCACACCGCGCCCACCCCGGTGGGATGCATCTGGGCCGACGCCTCAAGCGTCAAGGCCGCCGTAGGCAGAGCGAAGAGAGCGTCGAGATTCGGCTCGACACGCTTGGATCGGCCGAAGATCGTGTCCCAAAAACCCATCAGCTCGCCTGCCCTGCGTTCTCCGCCAACCAGTTACCCATACTCCCCCGCCGAACTGCCACCCACGCTGTTCACCAGTTCATCACTCATGATGCGAGGTGCGACCCACCGACCTTACAACGAGCGGGTCGGGTCATTCTCGGCCCAGCTCCACTGAGATCTTGTCGAGTTGCGCCAAGCGCCGCTCTAGCGGTGGGTGGCTGGCGAAGAGCGCCGCGATGTCCATCTTGCCGGTTAACGCTGGGACGAAGAAGAACGCGTTGTAAGGTTCGGCGGCGCGCAGATCCTGCGACGGAATCCGCGCCATGTCGCCGGAGATCTTGGTCAGAGCGCTGGCCAAGGCCGACGGTTGGCCGGTGAGGATCGCACCTGCCCGGTCCGCGGCCAGCTCCCGATACCGGGAGAGCAGCCGGGTCAGCAGGAAGCTCACGAAGTACACCACCGCGGCCACCAACATCACGACAAGAATGATCGGAGCGCCGTTGTTGTTGCTGCTGCGGCTGCGCCCCATGCCGCTGAAGAAGACGATACGAGTGATGAAGCCGGCCAGCACCCCTACAACAGATGCGACCGTCATCACCAGGACGTCTCGGTGTGCGACGTGCGAGAGTTCGTGTGACAGCACGGCTTCGAGCTCACGCTCGTCCAGCCGCCGCCGCAGACCGGTGGTCACGCACACGACCGCCCGATCCGGGCTGCGACCGGCAGCGAACGCGTTCGGCAGATCGGTGTCGGCGACCGCCACCTTCGGCTTGGGCATGTCGGCCAGTGCACACAGCCGGTCGATCATCGCGTGCAGGGCGGGATCCTCCTGGGGAGATACCTCACGGGCACGCATCGCCGATAAAGCGAGTTTGTCCGAGAAGTACCACTGCGCCCAGAGGACACCGAGGCCCACGAGCACTCCCAGCAACCACGCATTCGAAGCCACCGATATGGCCCCGACCAGCACCACATAAAGCAGCGCCAGCAAGACCATGGTCGCCACCATGCGGACTGTCAGCCCACGATCTGGGGCGAACTTCGTGCGTGCCACCGTAGGTGTCCTCCTGCTCCAACCGATGTCGGCGCCGGCCGGATCGCCAGCCAGCACCCGTTCAGTACAACGCCGCAGCGTGCTGCAGCGTTCCCAGACGACGCGGCACCCGCCCGGAAGAACCGGACGAGATACCGCCGTCGTGGACCCAGCCCGTGCCTGTCAGCGGGTGGGCGGCTCGAGTGGGATCAGGCCTTCCTCGGTGAGCAGCTCGCGGACCTGGTCGATGTGTGCTTCGGCGTAGGGCAGGACGAGATCGCTGTCGACGAGCTCGTCGTCGCCCACCGGTGTGCCCACCTGGCGGACCTGGTCCAGCAGGCGCACTAAGGCGGCGCGGAAGCGCTCGTCGTCGCCGGATTCCACGGCTTCACCGAGCTCATCGTCCAGTCGGTTCAGTTCCGGGAAGTGCTCATCCGCGATGCGGAGCTGGCCTTCCCCCATGATCCGGACAATCACCGCTGCTCCTCCTCACGGTCTGCCTGGACCGCCTCAGCCGCCGAAGCCTCGCCTTCGAGCGCCTTGGGCGCCTCGCTCGGCCCGCCGGTGATCTCGTTCTTCATCCGGGCGAGCTCAAGCTCGACGTCGCTGGTCGAGGAGAGCCGGTCGAGTTCGGCGGAGATGTCGTCGCCCGGCGCGCCTGTGACGTCGTCGAGCGCGCCAGAGGCGAGCAACTCGTCGATGGCACCCGAACGCGCCTGCAGCTCAGCCGTACGATCTTCGGCGCGCTGGACGGCGAGACCGACGTCGCTCATCTCCTCGGAGATGCCGCTGAACGCCTCACCGATCCTGGTCTGCGCCTCGGCAGCGGTGTAGGTGGCCTTGATGGTTTCCTTCCGGGTGCGGAAGGACTCGACCTTGGCCTGCAGCCGCTGTGCGGCCAACGTCAGCTTCTCTTCCTCCGCCTGCAGCGTCTCGTGCTGCGTCCGGAGGTCGGACAGCTGACCCTCCACGCCCGAGCGACGGCCCAGTGCTTCCCGGGCGAGGTCTTCCCGGCCGAGCGATAGCGCCTTCTTGGCTTGTTGCTGGAGTTTGTCGCCCTGCTGCTGCAACTGCGTCATCTGCACCTCGATGCGCTTGCGGCTGGTGGCGACATCAGCCACGCCACGGCGCACCTTCTGCAGCATCTCGAGCTGCTTCTTGTAGGAGTAATCGAGGGTCTCCCGGGGGTCCTCGGCGCGATCTAATGCTTTCTCGGCCTTGGCCCGGAAGATCATGGACATTCGCTGGAGGATCCCCATGTGGCCAGGTAGCCCTTCTCTCGAGCGTGAATCATTGATGGTAGTGCGGAGCGTTTCGCCTCCTACCCTACGGCGTCAAGTCCCGCGATGGCAGGGGAGGTTGCACTCCTGACCTACCCTATAGGTGTGTTCCGTCGCCGATCCGACTCCAAGACGCCCGATTCCGGCACCGACGCCACCGCCGCCGCCCAGGACGGCGCCGGCTCGGCTAGCGGTGCCGAGAAGAATCAGCCGACGGCCAAAGGCCGCCCGACTCCGAAGCGAACCGAAGCCGAGAAGGCCCGAAAAGAACGGGTACGCCCGCCACTGAACCGCCGCGAAGCCATGCGCAAGGAACGTGAGCGGATCAAAGCCCAGCGCGCCCGATCACGACAGGCCATGGCGTCGGGCGACGAGCGCTATTTCCTCCAGCGTGACCAAGGTCCGGAGCGGAAGTTCCTCCGCGATTTCATCGACGCCCGAAGAGGTGTCGGCGAGTTCTTCCTCCCGATCATTCTCGCCGTCCTGTTCTTGAACTTCGTTCCCATCCCGCAGATCCAGCTGCTGAGCATGACCGTATGGCTGGTCGTCATGCTGATGCTGTTCGTCGATATGACGGTGTTGGGAATCCGGGTCAAACGAGAGTTCCGCAAGAGATTCCCGGACGATCAACGGCGTGGCCACACCTTCTACGCACTGATGAGAGCCATGCAGATCCGCCGGCTCAGGCTTCCCAAACCGACTGTCAAACCTGGAGATCTGGTGTGAGGGACACTTCCCGCGGCAAGACCGGCGCAGTAGAAATCACCATCCGGTCGCTGCGCTACTCCGACCCTGTTGTGCGCGCCCTCGAGGACGAGCTTCAGCAGGAGTACATCGAGCGGTATGGGGACGGCGGCGACACCCCGGTGGCGCCCGACGAGTTCGCCCCACCACAAGGCCAGTTCCTGGTCGGATTCGTCGGCAACGAGCCGGTCGCTACTGGCGGGTTCCGGCGTCACGACGAATTGGTCGCCGAGATCAAGCGTATGTACGTCTCACACGACCATCGTGGCGACGGCCATGCCCGGCGGCTACTGTCCGAACTCGAGAGTCAAGCGGCGGCAGCCGGCTACAAACGCATCGTGCTGACCGCCGGGGTCAAACAGCCGGAGGCTATCGCCCTGTACACCTCCAGCGGTTATGTGCCCACCGACGCCTACTCCAGTGAGCCGGTCCGCGACATCAACCGGTACTACACCAAGGACCTCGCACCACCCGAATGACCCACGCCCGGCTCTTCAGCTCCCTTCTCCACAGAGCCGGCTTCGGCGCCGCGGACCCCCGTCATCGCCGCGACGACCCACCCCGGCGGCTGCCGCCACTCGACCTCCGCGACGAACCGCCCCGCGACGAACCGCCCCGCGACGAACCGCCCCGCGACGATCCGCCCCGCGACGATGAACGCCGCCGGCTTCCGGTCGAGCTGCCGAAGCTTCGGCTGTACTGACGATGCCGACGGTCCGCCTCGCGGTGGCGCCGCTGCTCCTCCTGATGACGGATCTTCTCTGCTTCAGCGGTAGCCTTCTCCGCGTCGGCGGCAATCGCCTGCAGCTCTTGGTCCAGCGCGATCCAGTCCGGCCGTTCGACCTGGAGGTTCACGGCCTCCACACGCACCGCGAGCTCACTGGCCTGCTGCTGAAGCTGGGTGGTGGCGGCCCTACCGAGTTTGGTGACGACGTCACGAAGGATGGCGACCGCGTTCGCCGCCGCGCGGTGCCGTTCCGGCACACTCTGCCGTAGCTCCCGGGCCAGCTCCAGCTGGTCGACGACCGACGTCAAGGCCGAGCGGGCGGAGCCTTGTGCTGTCGTGGCGTCGCCGCGGCAGCGCTCCGCCGCGCCGAGGTCGCGGATTCCCAGGGCGTCGCGGGCGGCCGCGATCGATGCCGCGGCCCGCTCGATGCCGTCCTGGCCGGCTTCGACCCGGCCGGCCACGGGTTCGACCACACTTTGGGCGAATTCCGCGCGCAAGGTCTCCTCCGCGTTGGCCGCGGTGGCGTCGAGTCCGGCGACGTCGGCCTGCGCCTGATCGAGTTCGTCGAGCTGCCGCCGCAAGCTCGCCTCGCGCTCCGCCAGCCGGGTGAGCGACTCACGCGCGGTCTCCAAACCGGCGATCGTCTTGGTGGTTTCCGCGTCGACCGCGAGCAACCGCCGTTCCGCCAGCAGCCGACCGACGACGGCAACCTTCTCGTCGACGATGTCCAGCACGGCCGCGTCGGTAGTGGTCACGTATCCGTCTGCTTGGGCTTGTTCACGTGCCCGCTCGACCTGGGACTTCAGCTCGGCGATGTGGTTGAGGCGGCCTGGGGCCTCCTGACCGACGGCGAGGATCGCCGCGAGACGGGTCTGCTCACCTTCGAGCCGCGGGATCAGGTCGCGCACCGATGCCTCCAGCGCCTCCCACTCCTGCACACCATGGGTGACCTGGGCCAGGCTGCGCCGTTTGGTCAGCAGGTCGCGATCGGCGCTGAGTTCGGAGCGTTGATAGACCAACTGATCCGCCGTATCGAGCATCTGGCCGGACTCTCCGACCGCCGCGGCCACCTCGTCGTCGGCTATCGCGGTACGGACGAGTTCGATGTCCCGGCGCAGCGTTTCCGTCAGCGGGTCGAGACGCAGAGTCAAGGTGTCGAGTTCGGCCGCGCTGCGATGCAGCCGGTCCGCTAGCTGCTTGCGCCGGCGTCGCCGCACGTAGACCACGCCACCTCCGATGCCGGCGGCACCAGTAGCCGCGATGACCACACCCGCGACCGAGACGTCCTCCTGGGGGTCGATGACGTCGCGGATATCCGATAACCCCTCGACGATTCCTCGAGCCCATGCCCCGTCGTTGAGCGCGGGGTTGATGGTGTCGGCCTGAATACGAGGCCAAATGTCGTCCATGGCGTCGGGCATCCGGTCGCCGTAGGCGATCAGCGTCTCGCCGGTCTCGTCGGCGGTGTCGGTGGTCAGGCTCAGCACGACGAGGTTGCCGCGGAAGCCCCCGTCTGGTCCCTGCCAGGACCGGCAGGCTTGCTCCTCGGCGTCGACCCAGGTTTCGAGGAACGGTGCCTGCTCCTGGGTGAGGACACGGATGCGGACCTCGTAGGAGAGGTCGCTGCGGAAACTCCGCGCGGCCCGCTCGACCTCGGCGGCTTCACCGGCGCTCAACTGGCCGGCATGGTCCACGAGGATGGCATCACAGGCCTCGCCCACCGGTGTCTGCGCGGCCGCGGGGACCACGAACACCCCGACGACGACCAAGCTGATCGGCGCGGCGAGAACCGAGGCGACGAACGATCGGACCAAACTTCGCACAACATTCCTCCACTAGCGGCAGACCCGGTCCGGCGAAACGGACGGCCACCCCGGGCGGGCACACCCGGCCAAACGCACCACACATACCCGCCGCGGGACCGCACCGCGGGCCCGAATGCGCGGACGCCGAAGGTCCGCGCTGTTGTCGATACAAGCGGACAAATGGTCTCACGCGGGCGGTATACGCTCCCTTGACGCGGACGTCCGCGGGCTGGCCGCACCAGGTGGACGGGTCACTCCGGTGGCTGCAGGCTCATGGGCCCGTACACTTCCCGCCCATCCTCCAACAGGGTGACACCATCAACACCGGAGTCGGCGAGATTGCGCCAGTGCTCACCAATCCAGCTCTCGGCGTCGGCTTGGGTGGGAAACTCCACACCTTGCCCGGCTGGCGTGCCCTCGTCGTTCATCATCGTCTCACCGTCGGCGTTCACGAATCGCCAGGACCACGCCATCGCTCGTTGCCTCCTCCATCGTCGTCACGTCGAGCCTGCCACATGCCGCCGACACCCGCTGCCGCAGCACCCCTCGCCCGTGATCGTTGTCGGCTTTCAGCCTTCCGGGCCGGTGATCGTTGTCGTGATCCGGTCGCGATAGCGACGCGGATCAGACAACGATCACCGGGGATGAAGGCTGAAAGCCGACAACGATCACGGGCGAGGGGTAAGATGCCGACTCCGATCTTGAGCGAGTTTGACCAGCTCACAGGGGTGTGGTTGGCTTGAACCACCTCACGCACCCGGTCCGGGGAAGTCGGTCGGACACCGACGCTGACCCGCAGCCGTAGGCCACGCGCGGTGCTATGCGCCGCGTCCCATCTCCGTGGTGAGCCGGAATGCCGGATCGGATGCGAGCGGCCCACGTTCCGTCGAGGCCTGCGGGACGAGGCATTGGACACTCGCACGGTCCGGCGTATCCGCGCCGGCGGTGATGCGGTCCACCTCGTCACCGGACCGCTCAACGAAAGGTTTGACCGATGCGCCTGCGAGTGCTGGCCACCCTGGCTATTGCCGCTCTGCTCTCGATCACTCTGGTTTCAAACGCCCACGCCGACGCGTTCCGGTACTGGGGCTACTTCCAATGGTCCGACGGCGAATGGACGTTCGCGCCCACTGGGCCGGCGGACACTGTCCCCGCGGACGGGGCGCTCGAAGGCTGGCGGTTGGCCGTCGGTGACACCTCCAGTACCCGGCTCCCTCGCACCGGCGACGTATTCGACGAGATCTGCGCAGCGGCGACCGCCGACGACGACGAGAAGCGGGTCGCCGTCGTCATCGACTACGGCACCACGGACGACGCCCCCGACGGCGAGACGCCACCCGACGCACGTGGTGCGTGCGCGGTGGTGCCGCAGGACGCCAGCGGCGCGGACGTCCTCACCGCCGTCGCCGAGGTCCGGTTCGATCAAGGCATGGCCTGCGGCCTCGACGGCTACCCGGCAACCGAATGCAGCTCGCAGGTCGACGGTGCGGCACCAACGGACGACGGGGAGGACGTGACACTGGTCCTGCCCGCAGACGCGGCCGACGCCGACGTTGACGATCCGGACAGCGAAACCACCAGCGATGACAACCGCGCGGTGGCGTTGACCATCGGCCTCGCCATCATCGTGCTGATCGCCACCGGAGCTATCCTCCAAGCGCGGCGTTCGCGGAGACGATGAGCCGGGACGGCCTCCATCGGGCGCTGGCGGACATCCGGCTCCCCCGCGCCCTGCACGCCGGTGCATGGTGGTTGTGGGCCCTCGGACTCGCCGCGGCTGCGAGCCGGACCACCAACCCGCTCCTGCTGGCCCTGTTGATCGCGGTGGCGGCCTACGTCGTCGCGGCCCGCCGGGGCGACGAACCGTGGAGCCGCTCGTTCGCCGTGTTCTTGAAGCTCGGGCTGCTGATCATCGCCGTCCGGATGACCATCCAGGTTCTCTTCACCTCGGCATACGGCGGTGGAACGGTGGTGGTCCGACTTCCCGAGCTGACCCTGCCCGAGTGGGCGGCCGGGGTGAAGCTGGGTGGTCCCATCACCGCCGAAACGCTGACCCTCGCGTTCTACGACGGTCTCCGCCTGGCGGCGATCCTCGCGTGTATTGGCGCCGCCAACGCGCTGGCCGACGCCCGCCGCCTACTGCGCTCGGTGCCCGGGGCGCTCTACGAGGCTGGGGTGGCGCTGGTGGTGGCGATGACGTTCGCTCCGCGCTTGATCGAGGACGCCGGGCGGGTCCGCCGCGCGCACCGGCTACGCGGCCGGCACGCGCGGGGGATCCGGGCCATCGGCCGGGTGGCGATGCCGGTGTTGCAGGGGTCACTCGAGCGCTCGCTGGATCTCGCCGCGGCCATGGACTCCCGGGGTTTCGGCCGCGCCGCGGCGGTGCACCCGCGGTGTCGCCGATCGTCCGGGCCACTGGTGCTGGCCGGGCTGGTGGGTGTGTGCGTCGGGCTGTATGGCTTGCTCGACGGCAGTACGGCCACCGCGGTGGCCCCAGCCGGACTCGGCATCGGGCTGGCTTCTGCCGTCACCGGCCTGGTGCTCGGTGGCCGCGGAGCGCAGCGGACCCGGTATCGGCCTGATCCGTGGCGGACTCCGGAATGGCTGGTGGCGGGGTCGGGTGTGGTGGTCGCCGCGGCGTTCGTCGTCGCCGGCGCCCTCGGGCAGGCCGGCATGAACCTGATGGTGGTGCCGTTGATCATGCCGGACCTCCCGCTGCTCGCGACCGTCGGAGCACTCGCCGCGTTGGCTCCGGCCTGGCTGGCGCCTCCACACCGGGTCCGTCAGGAGGTGCCGTCGTGATCATCTTCGATGCGGTATCGGTCCGCTTCGACGACGCGGCGGCACCCGTGTTGCGCGACGTCGACCTCACCGTCGGCGAAGGCGAGTTGTGCCTCGTCGTCGGGCGGACCGGCACGGGAAAGTCCACGCTGCTGCGCTGCGTGAACGGCCTCGTCCCGCATTTCACCGGCGGATCTCTCGGTGGCCGGGTCCTCGTGGAGGGCCGCGACACCCGCCGCCATCGACCCCGCGACCTCGCCGACGTCGTCGGTTTCGTCGGACAGGACCCACGCGCCGGATTCGTCGCCGAGCGGGTCGAGGACGAACTCGCCTTCAGCATGGAGTGGTTGGGGTTGCCACCGGGCGTGATGCGCCGCCGAGTGGAGGAGACGCTGGACCTGCTCGGCCTGGCCGACGTACGTCGCCGGGCGATGTCGACGTTGTCGGGTGGGCAACGGCAGCGGGTCGCCATCGGCGCGGCGATGATCGCCCACCCACGGATCCTGGTATTGGACGAGCCGACGTCGGCCCTTGACCCCCAGGCCGCCGAAGACGTCCTCGCCGCCCTGCACCGCCTGGTCCACGACCTGGGAACGACGGTGCTGCTGGCCGAACACCGGCTGGAGCGTGTTGTGCAGTACTCCGACCGGGTGGTTCATTTGCCCGGCGACGGGACGGTCACCAGCGGGACGCCGGCCGAGGTGATGCGGACCGCGCTCGTGGCCCCACCGGTCGTCGAGTTAGGCCGGTTGGCCGGTTGGTCTCCCCTGCCGTTGTCCATCCGGGACGCCCGCCGCGCCGCGACACCGCTCAGGGAGCATCTGGTGAGGGAAGCACCGCAGGGCCCCGCACCGGCCGCCGACCGGGCGACCCCGTCGGTGCCGCCTCCGGTGCCGCCTCCCCACGTTCCGAGCAACGGTGACGATCATCCGGCCGGCTCAGCCCCACCCCGGCGCGTCGGCCCCCGGTGGCTGCGCCGGCTGCGGAGCCGGCCTGGGCGCGCTCCAGCCGGTGGGAGGCACGGCGAGCGCCCGGACCCGGCCCTGCCACGTTGCCATGTGTCGGGCCTGGCGGTGCGGTACGGCTCGACCGTGGCCCTCCATGGCGTCTCGCTCGATGTCGGCGCCGGGGAAATCGTCGCGGTGATGGGCCGCAACGGCGCGGGCAAGTCGTCGTTGCTGACCGCTCTGGCGGGGCTCGTGGAACCCGTGTCCGGCACGGTCCGGGTCAGTGGCGTCGATCCGCATGCGGCCGCCCCCGCCAGCACCGTGCGCGCGGTGGGCCTCGTGCCTCAAGACCCGACCGATCTGCTCTACGCGGACACCGTCGCGGCGGAATGCGCCGATGCCGACGCCGACACGGGTGCGTCGCCGGGCGCCTGCCGAGAGCTGCTGCACCGGCTCGCGCCGGGGGTGGACGACGAGACTCACCCGCGGGACCTGTCGGAGGGACAGCGACTCGCACTGGCGCTCGCCGTCGTCCTGGTAGCCCGGCCGCCGCTGTTACTTCTGGACGAGCCGACGCGGGGGCTTGACTACCCGGCCAAGGAGCGGCTGGCTGAGATCCTCCGGGAGTTGGCTGCCGACGGCCACGCCGTCATTCTCGCCACCCATGACGTCGAGCTCGTGGCCGAGTTGGCGACCCGGGTGGTGGTTGTGGCCGACGGCGAGGTGGTCGCCGACGGAGCCACCGCCGACGTGGTGGTCGGCTCGCCCACGTTCGCACCGCAGGTAGCCAAGATCCTCGCTCCGCAGCCGTGGCTGACCGTCGCCGCCGTCCGCCCCATGATCATGAACAGTTTCCCGGGCTATAACCCGGAAAGGTGTTCATGATCATGGGGCGGGACGTGGTCGCGTTACGGATCCCGGCCCCGAGCACACTCGCGCTCATCCTGGTGTCGGCGATCGGTGTGGTGTCGTTCGGTTGGCCGCTGCTGGCCCAGCCCGACTCCGCCCTGGCGCATTCCGCCGACGCCCCGTGGTTGTTCGCCGGACTGCTGCCGCTGCTGCTCCTCATCGTTCTGGCTCAGCTGACCGAAGGGCGGATGGACGCCAAGACGATCGCCTTGCTGGGCGTGCTCGCTGCCCTCGGCACCGGGCTGCGCATGCTCGGCGGGGGCGGTGGCGGGTTCGAGCCCGCCTTCTTCTTGTTCGTCGTCGCTGGGCGGGCACTCGGGCCAGGCTTCGGTTTCGTCCTCGGTCAGCTCACCCTGTTGGCCAGCGCACTCGTCACCGGCGGTGTCGGGCCCTGGTTGCCGTTCCAGATGATGGCCGCCGGGTGGATCGCGTTGCTGGCCGGACTCCTGCCTCCGCTACGTGGGCGGGCCGAGGTGCTTATGCTCGCTGGATACGGCGCGGTGGCCGGACTGCTCTACGGGATCCTGATCAACCTGTGGTTCTGGCCGTTCGTTTCCTTCGCCGACACCGGCATCAGCTTCGTGCCCGGCGACCCAATCACCAGCAACACCGTCCGCTACGGCGCGTTCCTGCTGGCCACGTCGCTTGGGTGGGATCTGATCCGCGCGGCGGTGACGGCGATGCTGTGCCTCGTGGCCGGGCCACCCGTGCTGTCGGCGCTGCGTCGCGCGGCGCGTCGGGCCAAGTTCGACGCCTCCGTTCCCGCTTCGCGTCAGGCGGCCGTCGCCAACCCTCCGGCACATCCGGTTGAGGAATGATTCACATCACGCGTCATGGTGGGCGCCGCACTCCGTCTTGATGGGTGTCGCGGGCGGTTCGCCGCCGACGCACAGGGGACGACGGACGTCGGGCCGCCCGCGAGATCAGCACTCTCATCCACCCCCGATCAGCGTCTCCCGAGCACTTGCCACCATGCTCGGCCGCCATCCGGGCGTCGCCTTGACATCCACTCCGTCATGCTGTTGTCTCCCTGGTAAAGTGTGGCTTCGGGGGCAAGCGGGGTAGGCGTGCAGCATCACTCTCATGGGGCAGATGGCCCGCTTCTGCGCGATCCCGACCTCCGCCGTTACATCGGCGCGCGGTTCGTCTCCCTCGCCGGCTCCGCGGTCACGTTCGTCGTTATGCCGGTTCTCGTGTACAGCCTCACCGGCTCAGCCACCTGGACCGCCTTGGTGGCCGTCGCCGAAGGCATCCCCTACCTGCTCACCGGCCTGTGGGCAGGCGTCGTGGCAGATCGGCTCCCGCGTAAGGCCATCATGGTGGGCGCCGATATCGCTGCCGCGTTGGTTCTGATGAGCATCCCCGTAGCCGCCTGGCTGGATCATCTCACCGCGGCACACGTCTTGATCGTCGCCTTCGTCGCGCAGACCGTGTTCGTCTTCTTCGACGCCGCCAACCTCGGCTCCCTACCGGTGTTGGTGCCGCGGCACCGGTTACCTTCGGCCAATTCGGTGATCGCCGGTGGCGGCACCGTCGTCGAAGCCACCGTCCCGGCGATCACCGGCCTGCTGCTCGTCCTCGTCTCACCAGCCACCCTGCTCGTGGTCGACGCCGTGACATTCATGGCATCGGCTCTGCTGGTCCGGTCGATCGTCCGGCCGCTCAACCGCGCCCGCCGCGGGGTCACGCCACGCACTCGCACCGCCATCTCCGAGGGTGTGCGGTTCATCGTCGACCACCCGATCCTCCGCTACATGACCATCATCGGTTTCCTGGTGGCATACAGCGGCGGCTCACTCGTCGGCATCCTCGTGGTGTGGGCCGATCACAACCTCGGCGTGCAGGAAGGTGATTGGCGGCTCGGCTTCGTCTTCGCCGCATGGGGAATCGGCGCCGTCGTCGGCAGCGTCGTCATGCCGCGCTTGGTGTATCGCGTGGGCGGCGTCCGCACCGCGCTGATCTGCCTGCCGTTGTCCGGCGCGGCCGGAGCGATGACGGCGGCGTCAGGGCACTGGGTGCTGGGCATGCTCGCCATCGCCGCCTGGGGCGCGGCCTACCTGGTGATCGCGGCCAACTCCGTGACGCTGCGCCAACAGGTCACCCCGGAGCCACTGATGAGCCGGGTGATGACGGTGGGCCGGATGACGTCGTTCGGTGCTGGTTTTCCGGCCGGAGCGCTGACCGTCGGGCTACTCGCCGACCGCATCGACGTAGGAGTAGCACTGCTCGTCTGCCAGATCAGTATCGCGGTGGCCACTGCCGTGGCGTGGCTGTCTCCGTTGCGCCACGCTCCTCGTCACCTCGCCCTGCCCGACGACGCCCCCGCGGAATCCACCACCGGCGTAACCAGCGACGGAACGAAGCCGGGTACGTAGCACCCCGCCCCGGGCCCAGTGGCGCGCGGGCCATCACGACGGCGACGTCTTGACGAACGGCGGCTGGACCACCTCGAACGTCTCCGACCGGCCCCGGATATCGACCTTCACCTCGGCACCTTCGGTCACCTTCGGAGGCAGCAAGGCCAGGCCGATACCTACCCGGAGAGTAGGCGAGAACGTACCGGAGGTGACGACACCGTCGTCAGCGCCGTCGACCTTGACGGCCATACCGGGCCGCGGGATCGTCCGCCCGGTGGACCGGATGCCGCGCAGCCGCCGTGCTGGCCCGGCGGCCTTCTCCGCGAGCAGCACCTCCCGCCCCCAGAAGGCCGGTTTCGTCCAGCCGACCGCCCACCCGGAACGGCCTTGCAGCGGGCTGATGTCCATCGAGAGGTCTTGTCCGTGCAACGGGTAGCCCATCTCGGTGCGGAGGGTGTCACGGGCGCCCAGGCCACAGGGCTCCACCCCGTTCGGCTCGCCGCAGGCGAGGATGGCATCCCACACCACGCCGGCGTCGTCCCAGGGCACGAGCAGTTCGTAGCCTCGCTCACCGGTGTAGCCCGTGCGGCACACGGTGATCGCGATGTCGTTGTACTCGGCGTCCACGAACGACATGTACTCGTGCCCGACAGGGATCCACAACGACGACAGCGTGGTGTCGGCGGCCGGCCCCTGCAACGCGAGAATGGCGTAGCGGCGATGTTCGTCGCGTACCTGCACCCCCTCGGGGGCGGCCTGGTCTAGCCGGCGGGCCACCTCCGCACTGTTGGCGGCGTTGGGCACCAGCAGGAGGTCGTCGTCGGACCGTAGGTACACGATCAGATCGTCGACGACGCCCCCGGACTCGTCACAGCACAGCGTGTACTGCGCATGCCCAGGCTCGATCTTGTCGAGGGAGTTGGTCAGGCACGAATCGACGAACGCCCGCGCGCCAGGTCCGCTGACGGACACCTTCCCCAAGTGGCTGACGTCGAATAACCCGGCCCGCTCCCGCACGGCGGTGTGTTCATTGACCACACCGGAATACTGCAATGGCATCTCCCACCCGCTGAACTCGGCGAACTTCGCCCTGAGTTCGGCATGGCGGTTGTACAGGGAGGTCCTGGCAGGTGTCACGGTCACACGTCTCCGTTACGTCGCGGTTCCTCAGGCAGCGGCATACACCGCACAGGTAGCACCCTAGAGGCCCTGCCCCGACGGTGCACACCGCCACCACAAACCGCTCGTCGATCATCGACGATGACGGCGTGTCTCCCATCTCAGAGCCTCATCCCGTAGAGATGAGCTCGCCGTGGAGTACACGACAGTTGTTCAGCTGGTGTTCGAGGCCACCCACTCGTCGACACGCCGCTTGGCTTCATCCTCGGGTACGTCCTCGACTCGGGTCATGATCGCCCAACGCCGCCCGTGAGGGTCGATGACACTACCGAAACGATCACCAGTGACGAAGGTCTGCACCGCCACCCGGACCGTCGCCCCTGCCTCGACCGCTCGAGCGAACACCACGTCAACGTCGTCGCAGTACAACATCAACGACGACGACGCCACTCCCGGCTCGGGCGGCACCAGACCGTACTCCGGATTGGGGTCACTGAGCTGCAGCATGGAATTCCCGATGCGCAGTTCGGCATGGAGCACGGAGCCGTCCGGACCATCGTTACGGCTCAGCACCTCGGCGCCGAACACCGTCTGGTAGAAGTCGATCGCGCCGGCCGCGTCGACACACACGATGAACGGGGTCAGACTGTGGTAGCCGTCGGGAATAGGGTTTACCTTCGTTGTCATGTGTCCACACTCCGGATCACGGACAGCTGAATCTTGTAAGAACGCGACACACATATGACCACCGCGACCCAGCCACCCCGGCCGCCACAACAGCCGGCGCCGACGGCCAGCACCAAGGGCCTGTTGAACCCGCTGGCCACCAGTCGCCACGTCGATCTACGCCGCTACCCCGCGTCCTCGCAGACCGGGCAGTTCGTCGAACGGTACTGGTCGGTCCGATGGGACGTACCAGCCGGCGAAACCTACGAGGTCCAGCTCATCCCGCACCCCTGCGTCAACATCACTTTCCTACCAGGCGCCGGTGGCCAGGTTCACGGCGTCGGCACCCGCAGCTGGTCTCGGCCGCTGACCGGCTCCGGCTACGTCATCGGGGTCAAGCTCCGACCCGGCGGCTTCACCGCCATCACCGGCATCGCCGCCGCCACCGTCACCGACCGCTGGGTCCCGTTGCGCGACGTGTTCGGTCCGGCCGTCGACGATGTCGCGGAGGAGATTCTCACCGCCCCGGACGACCACTCCCGGGTCGAGTTCTGCGACGAGTTCCTACGCAACCGGCTACCCCCAGCCGATCAGGGGTACCAGCTGGTCCTCGACATGGTGGCGACGATGCTCGGCAGCCGGACCATCACCAAGGTGAGTCAGGTAGCCGAACTCCACGGATGTTCCATCCGCAGCGTGCAGCGACTGTTCCAGCGCTACGTCGGCGTCGGCCCGAAATGGGTGATCCGGCGCTACCGGTTGCACGACGCAGCGGAAATGCTCGCCGCTGATGACACCATCGACGCCACCACCATGGCGGTCGAGCTGGGGTGGTTCGACCAGGCCCACTTCATCCGCGACTTCAACCACGTCGTCGGCATGACTCCCGGCGAGTACGCCGCGGCCTGCGCGGCCGGCAGGGACCACGTCACCCGTGTGCCGAGGGCGTCGGAACCCGACGAGTAGCATCGACATTCGATTCCTCGAACGACGACGTCAGGGAGAACCGTGAGCACCGTTACCTTGTCCTCTGCCAGCCCGACCGGACTCAAGGTCGACGCCGTGGTCGTCGCCCTCGCCAGCGGTGCGGACGGTCCGGTGCTCCTACCCGGCGCCGAAGCGATCGACAAAGCCCTCAAGGGCACACTCGCCACTACCCTCGCCCAGTTGGGCGCCGCCGGCACGGTCGACGAAATCACCAAACTGACCACGCAGGGCAAGACGAAGGCGCCGGTGCTCGTCGCCGTGGGCACGGGCCCCCAGGCCGAACCAGGCTCGCCGGAATACCGTGAACGGTTGCGCCGAGCGGCCGGCGCCGCCAGCCGGTCGCTGGCCGGAACCGGCAGCGTCGCGTTCGCCTTGCCGATCGACGGAGAAGCCGACGCAGCGGCCGTGACCGAAGGTGTGTTGCTGGGCGCCTACTCGTTCGATTCCTACAAAACCGGCGAGGTCAAAACCCCGGTTGAAACCGTCACCATCCTCGGCCCGGGCGTCAAGACAAAAGCGGTCAAAGAGGCCGTCACCCGCGCCGAGGTCATCGCGACCGCCGTCAACCGCGCCCGCGATTGGATCAACACCCCGCCGCGTGACCTCGTACCGGCAACATTCGCCGAGCTGAGCACCAAGCTGGCGAAAGGCACCAAATTGACCGTTGAGGTCCTCGACGAGAAGGCGCTGGCCAAGGGGGGCTACGGCGGCCTGATCGGGGTCGGACAAGGCTCGGTACACCCGCCTCGACTGATCCGGCTGTCCTACCGGGCGGCGCGGGCCAAGAAACACCTCGCGCTGGTGGGTAAGGGCATCACCTTCGACACCGGTGGATTGTCGTTGAAGCCCAACGACAGCATGAAGACGATGAAGAGCGACATGAGCGGCGCCGCGGCGGTGGTGGCGGCCATGCTCGCCGTCGCCGAACTGGCACCACGGGTCTCGGTCACCGCCTACGCCGCGATGGCCGAGAACATGCCGTCGGGAGAGGCCCAACGCCCATCGGACGTCATCACCATGTACGGCGGGAAGACGGTCGAGGTACTCAACACCGACGCCGAAGGCCGCCTGGTGATGGCCGACGCGCTGGTCCGCGCCGCCGAGGACGAACCCGACCTGATCATCGACGTGGCCACACTCACCGGTGCGGCCATCGTCGCGTTGGGCCCGCGGGTGTCGGGCATCATGGCCAACGACGACACGTTGGCAGCTCGCGTACACGTCGCGGCCAAGAACTCCGGCGAGCAGATGTGGCCGCTGCCGCTCCCGTCCGACCTGCGGGCGAAGCTCGACTCGTCGATCGCCGACATCGCCAACATCGGTGACCGCAGCGGCGGCGCCTTGCAGGCCGGTCTGTTCCTGAAGGAGTTCGTCGACGACGCCACACCGTGGGCGCACCTGGACATCGCCGGTCCGTCCTTCAATGAGGCACAGCCGTTCGGCTACACCCCGAAGGGCGGCACCGGTGCGGCCGTCCGCACCCTCGTCAAGATCGTCGAGGAGTTGGAGGCCGGCGCACTGTGAGAGCCTGCTCCTTCCGCCACACGGTGTGAAGGAGCAGGTCAGACGCCGCGCCCGCCCGTCTTGCGGTTCCACTCCCGCATCCGCTGCGGGTAGCCGACCACCTGGGCGTCGTACGCGGGTATCCCGAGCTTGCGGGCGAGGTCGTGCGCGGCGCCGGCATCGTGTACCCGGCGTCGGGTCCACTCGCCGTCGTGTGCGACGAGAACGACGGTGGTGGCCGTCATGGTGGTTGGTGGTTCGACGAACGCCTCCACACCGTGACGGGAGCTGGCGAACTCCTTCAGGTGCTTGGTGTCGGCGTCGTCAGCGGCCCGATCCAGGCTGCCCTCAGCGCTCTTACGCCGCCGGCCGAACCATCGCATACCTTCAACCTCCGTCATGTCGTCAAACACCGACAGTATCTCGTCCAGGCCGCCCCGGTCGCACCCATCGAGCCGTCGTCGTGCGGGCCGGAGCTACCGATCCCGGCACCAACCACCCACGGCCCGGATGGCAGGATCGAATCACGCGTGCCCACTGCCACAAGCGACGGGACGCGCCGGGACACGACCGGATCATAAGTGATCACGGAACCGACAGGAGTGAATGATGGCCGAGCCCAGCAGTTTCGACGTTGTGGTCCTAGGTGGAGGCAGCGGCGGGTACGCCGCGGCCTTCCGCGCCGCCGAGCTGGGGCGCAACGTCGCGCTGGTCGAGAAGGACAAGGTGGGCGGCACCTGTCTGCATTACGGGTGCATCCCCACCAAGGCTCTCCTCCACGCCGCCGAAGTCGCCGACCTTGCCCGGCACAGCGAGCAGTTCGGCGTCAAGAGCACCTTCGAGGGTGTCGACGTCACCGCGGTCAACGCGTACAAGGACGGCATCGTCTCCCGCCTGCACAAGGGCCTGCAAGGACTGGTGAAGGCGAACAAGGTCACGCTGATCGAGGGCGCCGGCCGGCTGGCCGGTCCGAACGCCGTCGACGTCGACGGGACCCGATATGCCGCTGAGCACGTCATTCTGGCGACCGGATCACGCGCTCGCAGCCTGCCCGGCGTCGAGATCGACGGACACAAGGTCATCAGCAGCTACGAGGCGTTGACGCTCGACCGGATCCCGGCATCGGTGGTGGTGCTCGGTGGGGGCGTGATCGGCGTCGAGTTCGCTAGCGTGTGGCGCTCCTTCGGCTCCGAGGTGACCATCGTCGAGGCTCTGCCGCGGCTGCTGCCCGTCGAGGAGGAGGCCAGCTCCAAAGCCGTACAACGGGCCTTCCGCAAACGTGGTATCGACGTCAAGACGGGCGCCCGGTTCTCCGGGGTGGAGCACACCGACGCCGGCGTCTCGGTGACACTGGAAAGCGGCGAGAAGATCGACGCCGAACTGTTGCTCGTCGCCGTCGGACGCGGGCCGGTCACCGAAGATCTCGGCTATGCGGAGTCCGGCGTCGAGCTCGACTCGGGCGGATTCGTGGTCACCGACGAACGGCTACGCACGAGCGTGTCGGGTACCTATGCGGTCGGAGACATCGTCGCTGGACTACAGCTGGCCCACCGCGGTTTCGCGCATGGGATCTTCGTCGCCGAAGACATCGCTGGGCTCGCGCCGGTACCGGTCCAGGACGCAGGTATCCCCCGTGTCACCTACAGCGACCCGGAGGTGGCCTCGGTCGGGCTGACCGAGGCGCAGGCCACCGAACGGCTCGGCGCCGAGAAGGTCCAGACGTTGGAGTACAACCTCGCGGGCAACGGCAAGAGCCAGATCCTCGGCACACAAGGCTTCGTGAAGCTCGTGCGGGAGAAAGGCGGCGCTGTGCTCGGCGTACACATGGTGGGTGCCCGCGTCGGCGAGCTCATCAGCGAGGCTCAGCTGATCTGCGCCTGGGAGGCCCTGCCTGACGAGGTCGCGCAGTTGATCCATGCCCATCCGACGCAGAGCGAGGCGCTCGGCGAGGCGCATCTGGCACTCGCCGGCAAACCACTACATGTCCATGGCTGAGGTCGGGGTGGTGTCGGCAGCCCGACACCACCCCGAACCACCACGCCCGCCGACGCGAGCCCGGCGACTCCCCGCTGGTGTGCCCTCTTATACGCTCTTCCTTGGCTGATACGTTCGCGTAGGCTCATGGCCGTAGGACTCTCGAGAGGAATGATGATGGCAACCTCTGTCACCCTGCCCGCACTTGGCGAGAGCGTCACCGAGGGCACTGTGACGCGCTGGCTCAAGCAGCCCGGTGACCAGGTCGCCGTCGACGAGCCACTCCTCGAGATCTCCACCGACAAGGTCGACACCGAGATCCCCTCCCCCGTCGCCGGCACCCTCCAGGAGATCAAGGTCGCCGAAGACGAAACCGTCGAGGTCGGCGCCGAACTCGCCATCATCGGCGAGAACGGCGAGAGCGGCGGCGACGCCGATACGGGTGCGCAGCCGGCCGATCAGGGTGCGGATCAACCGGCTGAGCAGCCTGCGGAGGAAGGTAGCGAGCCGCAGGCCGAGTCGGCACCAGCCCCGGAGCAGCCGGCCGACGACGAATCCACCGCTGGCCAGCCTGTTCAGCAGGACGCCGCCGAACCATCGGGCGAAGGCACGCCGGTCACCTTGCCCGCGCTCGGCGAGAGCGTCACCGAGGGCACTGTGACGCGCTGGCTCAAGCAGCCCGGTGACCAGGTCGCCGTCGACGAGCCACTCCTCGAGATCTCCACCGACAAGGTCGACACCGAGATCCCCTCCCCCGTCGCCGGCACCCTCCTCGAGGTCAAGGTCGCCGAAGACGAAACCGTCGAGGTCGGCGCCGAACTCGCCATCATCGGCACCGGAGCAGCGGCTCCAGCGCAGCAGGCTGCTCCCGCGCAGCAAGAGCAGCCCGCACAACCCGAAGCCGCTCCGGCACAGCAAGAGCAGCCCGCACAACCCGAAGCCGCTCCCACACCGGCCGCCCAGCCGGCCGCCGCGGCACCGGCCCAGCAGTCGAGCCCAGCGCCCAAACAGGCCGGGGACGAGACGACGCCCTACGTCACGCCACTCGTGCGCAAGCTCGCCGCTGAACACGGCGTCGACCTCTCCACGGTCACCGGTTCCGGCGTCGGCGGGCGGATCCGCAAACAGGACGTACTGGCTGCTGCCGAAGCGGCCGCCCAGGCCACGTCGGCGCCGGCGGCTCCAGCTGCCCCAGCGGCACAGCCCAGTGCCGAGGCGCCTGCCCCGGTCGAGCCGTCGCCGCTGCGCGGCACTCGGCAGAAAATGAGCCGCATCCGTAAAGCGATCGCGTCGCACATGGTTGACTCCCTGGCGACATCAGCGCAGCTCACCACCGTCGTCGAGGTCGACGTCACCCGGGTGGCCCGGCTACGCGACCGCGCCAAGGCGGACTTCCAGCAGCGGGAGGGCACCAAGCTGTCCTTCCTGCCGTTCTTCGCCAAGGCGGCGGTCGAGGCGCTCAAGATCTATCCGGTCGTCAACGCCAGCGTGGATGGCGAGGAGATCGTGTACCACGGCGCGGAGAACCTCGGCATCGCCGTCGACACCGAGCGCGGGCTCATGGTCCCGGTCATCAAGAACGCCGGCGACCTCAACATCGGCGGTCTCGCCCGCCAGATCGCCGATCTCGCCGAGCGCACGAGGTCCAACAAACTCAAGCCCGACGACATCTCCGGCGGAACCTTCACGCTGACCAACACCGGCAGCCGGGGTGCCCTGTTCGACACGCCGATCCTCAACCAGCCACAGGTCGGCATGCTCGGCACCGGAGCGGTGGTCAAGCGGCCGGTGGTCGTCACCGACGACACCGGCTCCGACAACATCTCGGTCCGCTCCATGGTGTACCTGGCGCTGACGTACGATCACCGCATCGTCGACGGTGCCGACGCCGCCCGGTACCTGACGGCGGTCAAGCAGCGTCTGGAGGCCGGCCAGTTCGAGGGTGAGCTGGGTCTGTAGAACTCGATGCGGGTTGCCATCAGCGGTTCCAGTGGTTTCGTGGGCACGGCGCTGCGGGAATCGCTGACGGCAGACGGCCATGACGTCCTCCGGTTGGTCCGACGCCAGCCGGCCAGCCCGGACGAGGTGTGGTGGGATCCACGGGTCGGCGACATAGACCCGAACCCGCTCGAGGGGCTCGACGCGGTCGTCAACCTCTCCGGGGCGGGTGTCGGCGACCGCCGGTGGACCAAGGCCTACAAAGACACATTGCGCAGCAGCCGGATCCACTCCACTACCATCCTGGCGACCACCCTTTCCCGCCTGGATACTCCGCCCCGGGTGTTCCTCTCCGCATCCGGGATGAACGTCTACGGCGCCGACCGTGGTGATCACTTATTGGACGAGGATTCCGGGCCGGGACAAGACTTCCTGGCCCGGCTCTGCCACGACTGGGAACACGCCGCGCACCCGGCGTCGGCCGCCGGGATCGATGTCTGCCACGCCCGATTCACCATGGTGATGGACCGTCGAGGCGGGTCCCTGGCCAAGACGTTGCCCCTTTTCCGGCTGGGCCTCGGTGGCACACTCGCCGGCGGCCGGCAGTACTGGAGCTTCATCTCCCTGGCCGACACGGTGCGCGCGCTGCGCTTCCTCATCGAGACACCGGGATGCTCCGGCCCCTACAACATCGCGGCTCCGGAGCCGGTGACCAACGCGGAGTTCACCCGGGTGCTCGCCCACGCCTTACATCGGCCGGCCGTCTTGCCGGTGCCGCGGTTCGCTTTGCGCACCGCCATAGGCGAGCTCTCCGCTTACATCGCCGGGAGCATGCGGGTGGTGCCTACGCGGCTGACCGGAGCAGGTTTCAAGCACGAGCATCCAACCGCGCGGACGGTGGTCGCCGCGGCGCTCGACCCGAACGTGCCCTGACCGCCTGGACGGCACACCGACCAACCTTTCGGCCGGACGGCGGGCTCCGTGGTTCGCGGCGATCAGCTGAACCGCCAGGTGGGAGTCCCGGAGGCATCGTCGGCAACCGGCACCAGCACGGCGGTCCAGGTGTCGCCATCCATCCCCGGCTTATCCTCAACCACCTCGTCACTGCCATCTACCAGCTGGTATGGCGGCAACCGGTCGGAGATCTCCAACACCACGGTCCCGCCGTTCTGCTCCACCAGCTCGGCGTCGACCACCTCGAACGAGAGATTCTGCGTGCGGACGTCGTTGTCGGCGTATTCCTGCATCAACTCGACGTCGCGCACCAATCCTTGGCTGGTCGGGGCGTACACCTGGCATAGCAGCTCCGCGTTGACCTCCTCGAAGGCCCGGGCGCGCAAGGTATAGAGACGCTGGACCTCCTGTGTCCAGTCGGCCACTTCGGGGGGTTCTTCGTCCGGTGCCGGACGCGGACCACCGCAGTAGTCGCTGGGCCCGGTATCACTCGCCTCAGGATTACCCAGGCCCGCCTCGGGCAGTTCGTCATCGCCGCCGAACGCCTCCGTGAACAGCACGATCGCCCCCGCGATGAGCAGCATCACCACCAGCACGCTCGCCAGCTTGGTGACGTCGCCCTTGCTCGGCCGCCGTCCGCCGCGCCGACCCCGCGAGGACGCGGGCGTGGTGGTATCGCCGCTGGCGGAACGGTGGGCCGACCGGCGTGGTGGCGGGCTCTCGGCCGCCGCCGCGGGCTCAGCTCGGGCTGACCGGCGTGGTGGCGGGCTCTCGGCGGCCGCCGCGGGCTCGGCTCGGGCCGAACGGCGCGGTGGCGGGCTCTCGGCGGCGGCCGCCGCGGGCTCAGCTCGAGCTGACCGGCGAGTGCGCGCCCGGCGACCTCCGGGGCTCGCCGCCGCCTCCGGATCGGGTGCGGCCTGCGCTACGGCCTCGGCTGTGGTGGACGTGGTGTCGTCGCCACCTCCGCGACGGGCGCGGCGCCCTGACGATGGTGCTGCCACCTGGCGCATGTACGCGGTGACATCGTCGAGCTCATCGTCCCCCGTCGGATCGTCGGCGAAGGCCGGCGCTGGGCCAGGGTCTTGGGTGGTCTCGAACGGATCGGCGAACGGCGGCGCGCCGCTGGTGGGCAGCCCGACCGGCCCTGGCGCACCCGGCTGTGGTGGTGCCTCCGATTCGAGTTCCATCAGCTCGACCGGCTCCGGATCCGCGATCGCGTACAACGCGTTGACCAGCGTCTCCGCCGGCGGCCGACGTCCGACGTTGCGGCCGATGGCCCGGGTGATCACGGCCTGCGCAGCCGGCGCCACCCCCGTCGCCAGCAGTTGTTCGGCCGAGGCGGCGAACAGCCGATCCGGTGACACCGGGCCGGTGAGCGCGACGACCCCCATGGCGGCGATGCTGTACACGTCCGCCGGGGGCGCGAACTCAGCGTTGGAGACGATCTCCGGCGCGATGGTGGGAGCTCGCAGATCGACCTGGCCACCGATGGAAGCAAGCCCGACACCGGCCAGCATGGGACGGCCGTCCCGGGCGAACACGATGTCGTCCGGCGTGATCGCGCCGTGGACGATGCCGTGCGGGTGGATCTCGGCCAACGCCTCCGCGATGGGCGCGCAGGCGGTGACCATCTCTCCCGGCGGGAGAGTTCGGCGGTTGACCAGGATGTCGGCCAGGCTGCCGCCTTCGGCCGCCCCGAGGACGAGTACTGGCCCAGCTGGGGTCTCCACCATGTCGTGGACGGCGATGATGTGGGGATGCTGCAGGGCGCGCATCACGAGGATGGCGCTGTTCAGGCCGGCCCGGACCGCGTCGAGATCACCCTGAACCAGTCTGAGGGTCACCGGCTGCCCGGTGGCGTCGTCAAACCCCAGCCACATTGACGAATGCACTGATCCCAGCCGCCGCCCGGCGGTGTAACCAGGTACGTGCAACCGGCCCTCCATAGGCTCTATGTTTCCAAAGTCTGGCGGGTTTCGCCGCTAGAGATCAACTTTTCTACCGCGTCGCCGCCAGTCAAGGGAAGGCTCCCTTGACCTCCGCAGACGCTCCTCATCCAGGCACAGCTATCAACTTTGACGCATTTCGGGCCGAGTTACCACTCGGGACGGGGCGAGATAACCGTTCGGCTGAGTGATTCGAGCCATACAGATTCCCGCCGGTCCGACATAGGCTCGTCAACCATGAGCGACGTGCAGGTGGTCCAGTACGACACCCCCGTGCCTTACGACGACGCTTGGCGTGAGCAACGTCGCCTCCACGCCGCCCGGGTAGCCGGCGATGTTGGCGACACCGTCATGCTGCTCGAACATCCTCCGGTGTACACCGCCGGCAAGCTGACCAAACCCCATGAGCGGCCCCTCATCGACGCCGGTGCCCCAGTCATCGACGTCGATCGCGGCGGCAAGATCACCTGGCACGGGCCTGGCCAGATCGTCGGATATCCGATCGTGGCTCTGCCCGGGCCATATGACGTCGTCGCATACGTCCGGCGGGTGGAACAGCTGATGATCGACGTGTGTGCCGACTTCGGCCTGGTCACCGAACGCATCAAAGGCCGTAGCGGCGTCTGGGTGCCGGCCGACGAACACGGCCCGGCCCGCAAAGTCGGCGCCGTCGGCATCCGGGTGGCCCAAGGTGTCACCATGCACGGGTTCGCGTTGAACTGTGACTGCGATCTCAGCTGGTATGACCGGATCGTCCCGTGCGGCATCTCCGACGCCACCGTCACGTCCATCTCGCGCGAGCTGGGGCGGGTGACCGGCGTGGCCGAGGTCCTCCCCAAGGTGCGCGAACACCTCGTCGTCGTCCGTGCTGAACCGGCCCCCGCGTGACCTCCGGCACCACACCGGCCAGCGCCGGTGGTTACCATCCGACCCGACCTCGTAAGGTGGCAACGTGACAGTCGCACCGGAGGGACGCCGCCTGCTGCGCCTTGAGGCACGCAACAGCGAGACGCCCATCGAGAAGAAGCCGTCGTGGATCAAGACCAAGGCCACGATGGGCCCGGAATACCGTGACCTGCAAGCGCTCGTGAAACGGGAAGGGCTGCACACGGTCTGCCAGCAAGCTGGCTGTCCGAACATCTTCGAGTGTTGGGAAGACCGCGAAGCGACGTTCCTCATCGGCGGCGACCACTGCACCCGCCGCTGCGATTTCTGCCTGATCGACACCGGCAAACCGGACGAACTCGATCGTGACGAGCCGCGCCGGGTCGCGGAGTCGGTGCAGGCCATGGGGCTGCGCTACGCCACCGTCACCGGCGTCACCCGCGACGACCTCGACGACGAGGGTGCGTGGCTCTACGCCGAGACCATCCGCCAGATCCATCAGCTCAACCCGAACACCGGGGTGGAGATCCTCACCCCCGACTTCTCCGGCAAACAGCACCTGCTGCAGGAGGTCTTCGACGCTGCGCCCGAGGTGTTCGCCCACAACGTCGAGACCGTGCCGCGGATCTTCAAACGCATCCGGCCGGCGTTCAGCTACCAGCGCTCACTCGACGTCTTGTCCATGTCGCGGGCGGCCGGAATGATCACCAAGTCGAACCTCATCCTCGGTATGGGCGAGACCCGCGAGGAGATCTCGCAGGCCCTGGTCGACCTGCACGACGCCGGGTGTGATCTGATCACCATCACGCAGTATCTGCGCCCCTCGCCACGGCACCATCCCGTGGATCGCTGGGTCACCCCGGAGGAGTTCGACGAGTTGGGCGCCGAGGCCACCGAAATCGGCTACGCGGGAGTTATGTCCGGGCCCCTGGTGCGCTCGTCGTACCGCGCTGGCCGGCTATACCGGCAGGCCATGGCCGCTCGCACCGATCAGCACTCGTCGTAGCCGGATCACCACACTGTCAGCTCCCGCCCCCGCACCACCTCACCGTCCCACGCGGCCCTTCCCACCTCGTCCCACACCCCTCCCTTTCCTGCCCACACCCCCTCCCCTCCTCTCCCCACTCCGCCTCCGGTGATCGTTGCCGGATTTCCGCCCCACCTCGCTCATCCCTGGCTGCGCTTGGTGCGTTGAGCGCCTGCCATGGTTGACGTTTTGGCTGGTTTGTGGAGGCGTTCAACGCACCAAGCCCCGCACCGGGAACTGGTCGGCGGGTAAGGTCCAACCCGACTGTGTGAGTCCGACCCGAACGATGAGTAGGATCCTTCCTATGGCGCGCAAGGAAGAGCAGGACTCCACCGAGAAGAAGCCGGGCCGGATCGCCCAGATCAAACAGACGTACCGGATGGCCAGACGGTCCGACCGGTGGGTCGGCTGGATCACGCTCGCCTACATCGTCGGCGTGCTCGGCATTGCCGTCCTCATCGGCCTGCTGCTCGGACCGCTGTGGATGTGGCTGATCATGGGCCTACCCTCCGCCATGCTCGCTGGTGCCATCGTGTTCGGCCGCCGCGCCGAACGCGCCGCCTATGCGCAGATCGAGGGCCGGCCAGGTGCCGCGGCGGCGGCGTTGGGCACGCTGCGCCGCGGATGGGACACCGAGCCCGGGGTGGGCGCCAACCGGCACCAGGACGTAGTACACCGGGCCGTCGGCCGGCCAGGCATCGTGCTCATCGGCGAGGGTGAAGTTCCCGGTCGGGTGGCCAACCTGCTGGCGCAGGAGAAGAAGCGGCACGCCCGCGTCGCTCCGGAGACCCCCGTGTACGACATCATGGTCGGCCGCGGAGACGGACTCGTGCCATTGCCGAAACTCGCCAAACACCTACGTAAACTGCCCAAGAACCTGCGGGGTGCCGAGGTCACCGAGTTGCGGCATCGGCTGCGCGCACTGGGCACCCAGCCGGTCGGCATGCCGAAAGGACCGCTGCCGAAGGGGCTCAAGCTTCCCACGGCCGGCCCACCGCCTACCGGCCGCCGCTGATCGGGTCGGCGGCCACCTACCGGCCGCCGCTTTTCGGGCCGGCGCCTGCCGTCACCGTCCACCGCGGCCTCGCCGGCGGCTCCTCGGCCGTATGTCCGGTGCCGATTCGGCGCTAATCCGGACCGTTGACGGCGGCGGTGTTGGAGGCTACGTCATGCAGCCCACGGCGATCTTTGTCGAAGACGAGTGGCGGAATGACCAGCAGAATCAACACTGTCCGAACGGCGGCCCACACCACACCTACCTGGCCCCCGGTGAGCCGGATGATCCGGATCCGCAGCATCCACTGCCCCAGGCTGGCACCGGTGAACGCCGTCGCAAGCCACACCATGCCGAACCAACACACCAATGGCACCCACGTCAGCCCCGCCTCGAACTCCCAGACCTGACCACCCACCATGATCACCGCGGCGAGGTTCGCCAGCGCCCAATCGATCACCAACGCGGCGATCCGCCGGTTCCACGGAGCCGGCGATCCCGGCCCGCTTCGGGGAAGGCCGGATGGGGACGTGGAAGGCTCCTCGGTGTTCACGTCTGTGAGCCTATCGACCGCCGGGTCCGGCCCTGGACGACGGGCGGTGGCGACGCACCAAACGGTCGAGTTGTCAACGGTTCACTCCGTTCCCACCCTGCTGCACACCGGGGCGAGGGCAGAGAAGTCGGGCCGCGCGCTCAAGTGCAATGTCAGAGCCGCATACAGCGACGTAACAGTCGTGAAACACTAGAGACATGAGCGGGAAATCCCGCCCTCATACCGTCCCGAGCTGTAAGGACCTACTGATAGGCCCAAGCGTCGGGACCAACGGTGGGTGCCATACCAGGCCGCGGTGGGTGTGCGTCGTTACGGCTCGCCGGGGCTACCGAACGAGCGTCTCGGTCAACGCCGACCGTCGACATTCCGGCCATCCTCGCGCGGCGCGAAGGAGAGACACATGTTCACCAACGCCGACGAGCTTCTGAAGTTCGTCAAAGACGATGGCGTCGAGTTCATCGACGTCCGCTTCTGTGACCTTCCCGGGGTCATGCAGCATCTGACGATCCCGGCAGAGACCTTCGATGCCGACGCTATCAACGACGGAGTCATGTTCGACGGCTCGTCGATCCGCGGCTTCCAGGCGATCCACGAGTCCGACATGAAGCTGATCGCCGACCCTGCTACGGCGTTCATCGACCCGTTCCGCAAGGCCAAAACTCTCGCGCTGAACTTCTCGATCGTCGACCCGTTCACCGACGAGCCCTACAGCCGCGATCCTCGCAACATCGCCACGAAGGCTGAGGCTTATCTGGCCAGCTCCGGAATCGCCGACACCGCCTTCTTCGGCCCCGAAGCCGAGTTCTACGTCTTCGACGACGTCCGCTTCGAGACCAACGAGAGGTCCGGCTACTACTTCATCGACTCCATCGAAGCCGCCTGGAACACCGGCCGACAGGAAGAGGGCGGCAACCGCGGCTACAAGACCCGGTACAAGGGTGGCTACTTCCCGGTTCCGCCCACCGACCACTTCGCCGATCTGCGCGATGACATGGTCAAGACGCTCCTGGGCGCCAACATCCCGGTAGAGCGCGCACACCACGAGGTCGGTGCCGCCGGCCAGGCCGAGATCAACTATCGGTTCGATACCCTCTTGCACGCCGGCGACCGGCTGATGCTGTACAAGTACATCATCAAGAACGTCGCCTGGGCCGCCGGCAAGACCGCGACCTTCATGCCCAAGCCGGTGTTCAACGACAACGGTTCCGGTATGCACGTCCACCAGTCGCTGTGGAAAGAAGGCTCGTCGCTCTTCTATGACGAGCTGGGATACGCCGGATTGTCGGACCTCGCCCGCTGGTACACCGGTGGCCTGATCAAGCACGCTGCGTCGCTGCTGGCCCTGACCAACCCCACGGTGAACTCCTTCCACCGCCTGGTGCCGGGCTTCGAGGCTCCGGTCAACCTGGTGTACTCGCAGCGCAACCGGTCGGCTGCGGTGCGTATCCCCATCACGGGTACGTCGCCTAAGGCCAAGCGCATCGAGTATCGGGTGCCCGACCCGTCGTGCAACCCGTACCTGGCCTTCTCCGCTCTGCTGATGGCCGGCATCGACGGTATCCGCAACAAGATCGAGCCGCCGGCGCCGGTCGACAAGGATCTCTACGAGCTGCCGCCTGAGGAGTTCGGCGACATCGCCACGGTCCCGGCGTCGCTGCCGGAAGCGCTGAAGGCGCTCGAAGAGGACCACGACTACCTCACCGAGGGTGATGTCTTCACCGAAGACCTCCTCGAGACGTGGGTTGAGTGGAAGCGCACCAACGAGGTCGACCCGATCCGGCTGCGGCCGCACCCGCACGAGTTCGAGCTCTACTACGACATCTGAGATCAGCGGGCCGTTGACCTGCTGATAGTCGACCAGAAGCGGCGGCCGACCCGGTACTCGTCCCTACGACGGGTGCCGGGTCGGTCGCCTGCTCAGAGTGGCCCGCGACGTCTTATCGAAATCAACGCAGCCACTCTTTCGTCAGCGGAATCCGCGCGGTTTGGCCGACCGCGACGTCGTACACAAAACCAGCATCGGTATCGTCGACATTGTCATAGCCACGGACAGTGGTGGCGTCGCCGATATCGAGCACGACGATCGAGTCGGCTATCTGCTCCGCGCTCAGAATCTGGTACACGGCTTTCTTCCCCTCAGCCCATGCTCGCCATGACGTGCTTGATCCGGGTGTAGTCCTCGAGTCCGTACATCGACAGGTCCTTTCCGTGCCCGGATGACTTGAACCCGCCGTGCGGCATCTCGGCGACGAGGGGAATGTGGGTGTTGATCCACACGCAGCCGAAGTCCAGGGCCGCCGACATGGTCAGCGCGCGGCTGACGTCCTTGGTCCACACCGACGACGCGAGCCCGTACTGCACGCCGTTCGCGCAGGCCAGCGCCTCGTCGTCGGAGTCGAAAGGCTGCACAGTGATCACCGGGCCGAAAATCTCGTGCTGACTCAACCAGTCGTCCTGCCGTAGCCCGCCGATGACGGTTGGCTCGACGTAGTAGCCGGAACTTCCCTGCCGCTGACCTCCGGCCACGACGGTGCCGTGGTCGGGAACCCGGGCGATCGCATCGAGAACCCGCTTCAATTGGTCCGCGTTGTTCAGCGGCGGAACCCACGCCTCCTCATCCTCGGCCGGCCGGCCATACGTGGTGACGGCAGCCCGAGCCTGAGCGGCCAGCAACTCGGTGAACTCGTCTGCGATCGAGGTGTGGACGAGCACCCGGGTGGCCGCGGTGCAGTCCTGTCCGGCGTTGAAGTACCCCGCCATAGCGATACCGTCAGCCGCGGCCGCCAGATCCGCATCGCTGAAGACGATGACCGGCGCTTTGCCGCCCAGTTCCAGATGGGTGCGTTTGATCCGCTCCCCCGCGGCCGACGCAACCTGGCGGCCAGCGGTGACCGAACCGGTGATCGACACCATCTTCGGGGTGGGATGGGCGACAACCGCCGCACCGGTCGCGCGATCACCCACGACGGCGTTCACTACACCCGCCGGGAGGTGCCGGGTGGCGAGTTCGGCGAGCATGGTGGTGGTGGTCGGGGTGGTCTCGCTCGGCTTGATCACGACGGTGTTCCCGGCCGCCACAGCGGGGACGAACTTCCAGATCGCCATCATCATCGGGTAATTCCACGGCGTCACCTGGCCGACGACGCCAATCGGTTCGCGTCGGATCCAGGATGTGTGGCCCTCCAAGTACTCCCCCGCCGACTTCCCGTCGAGCAGGCGGGCGGCGCCGGCAAAGAATCGGATCTGATCGACCATCGGGGTGATCTGTTCCGCCCTCGTGATGTGATCGGGCGCCCCGGTGTCACGGCCTTCGGCGGCGACGAGGTCACGGGCGTGGTGTTCGACGTCGTCGGCGAAGGCCAGCAGCAGTTTCTGCCGCTGCGCTGGAGTAGTCCGTCGCCAGTCATCGAACGCCCGGCTGGCCGCCGCGTACGCGCGGTCGACGTCGATGTCGGTGGCGTTTTGTGCGCCGCCGTTGACCTCACCGGTCTTGGGGTCGATCAGCGGCATCGTCGTGGCGTCGTTGGTCGGTTCGACGAACTGGCCGTCGATGAAGCTCCGTACTGTTGTCATGTTCTGACTTCTCTCGCTCTCCGGGGTCCAGGGGCGCTAACGTCGGGGGCGCTAACGTCGGGGGCGCTAACGTCAGTTGGCGCTGACGTCGCGCGATAGCCGCTGCGAGAGGTAGACCGGCACCATCGATACGATGATGATGACGGTCGCGACCACGTTGAGCAGCGACTGTTGGTTCGGACGGGCCATGTTGTTGAGCATCCACAGAGGCAGCGTCTCCACCCCTGGTGGCGCGGTGAAGATACTGACGACGATCTCGTCGAAGCTGAGCGCGAAGGCCAGCAGCCCGCCGGCGGCGAATGCGGTCCGGAACCCGGGGAACGTCACACGGCGGAACGTCGTCCACAGACCCGCCCCCATGTCGTTCGACGCCTCCTCCAGGCGCGGGTTCATCCGGCCCAGCCGGGCCTGCACGTTGTTGAAGACCATGACGACGCAGAACGTCGCATGCCCCACGATCAGGCCGAAGAAGCCGACGTGGATGCCAATGGGTTCCAGGATGTTCTTGTACGTGTTGTTGAGCGCGACTCCCGTGACGATTCCGGGGAGTGCGATCGGCAGGATGATCAGCAGGTTGACCGCGTTCTTGCCGAAGAAGCTGTAGCGCTGCAACGCCAGGGCCGCCAGCGACCCCAGCACCAGGGCGATCGCGGTGGCGCCGAGCGCGGTCAGAACCGAGACCCACAGCGCGTCGAGAATGGCCTGGCTCTCGATGGCCCGCTCCCACCATCGCAACGAGAACGACTCGATCGGCCAGCTGGATATCTGTGCGTCGTTGAACGAGTTCGCCATCACCAGCAACAGCGGCGCGTACATGAGGGTCAGGATGGCTGCGGCAACCAAGCCGAGGGCCCATTTCGTGGTTCGCGAAAGGTGGAACATCGCCTCACAGCTCCTTCAACGCACCGGTGCGGCGCACGGCGAACAGATATAGACCGACGGCGACGATCGGAATGACGGACAACGCTGCGGCCAGCGGAGGGTTGAGGTTCACGTTCTGGTTGATCACCGTGCCGAGCATCTGGACCTTGGCGCCGACGAACTGGGTGCCGATGAAGTCGCCCATACTCAGCGAGAACGTGAACACCGAACCGGCGATCATGGCCGGCATCAGCAGCGGCAGGACAACGGTCCGGATCACCCGCCAGGTCCCGGCCCCTAGATCGGATGCGGCGTCGAACAAGTTGGGCGGGATCTGCCGGATCGCGGTGTACACCGGCAGGGCCATAAATGGGAACCACAGATACGTCAGGGTGAGCACCACCGCCGGCAGGCCGTATCCGGGGCCGCTGAGCCCGAACGGATCGAGCAGCCAGTTGACCGGCCCGTTCTCGCCGAAACTGATCCGCATCGCGAAGACCTTGACCAGGTACCCGGCCCACAGCGGCAACGTGATGGCCATGGCGAGGAAGTTGCGCCAGCGGGCGGACGCCACCTTAGCCATGAAGATCCCCAGCGGCAGCGCGAACACCGCACACAGCAGCGTGACGAGGAACGCGATACCAACCGTGCGCCCGGCCGTGTTCAGATAGGACGACGTGGTCAGGATGTTCTCGAAGTTGCGGGTGGTGAAGCCAGGGATCACCTTGGACGTGAACGGATCGGTGGTCCAGAACGCTGTGACCAGCAGCATCGCCAAGGAGACGAGGTAAACACCGAACATCCACAGCAACGGCAGCGACAACAGTCCGTACAGCCGCAGCCGTGGCCGGGCGTGTAAGGCGGTCGAGAGCCGGTGGGCGGTGGGCCGCCGCATATCGTGCATGGCTGTCGTCCTTACGTGGTTTTGGCATTCCAGGGCTCAGGTGGGTGACGGCGGCGGGCCGGCAGGGGGCTCCGACCCGCCGCGCTACACGGGCTCAGCCCTTAACGGATGCCCAGGCCTCGGTCCATTCCTGATAGCTGGTGCACCGGACATCGGTGCGGCCGTCGATGCACTGTTCGATCGGGGTCGTCCAGAACCACACGTTGGCGTAGTAGTCCTCGTCGGTGGCGTGGTAGATCTCGCAGTGCGCTTCGTTCTCCTCGGATCCCTCACAGGCCAGCGCATTGGCCGGGGCCATCCCGAAGTTCTGGGAGATGGCGGCGTTGATCTCCGGCTGGGTGGACCAATCGAGCCACATGTAGGCGCAGTTCGGGTTCTTCGGCTCGGCGGCGATCATCCAGGTGTCCGACCATCCCGTCGATCCTTCGACCGGCAGCACACCGTCGTACCCGTCGCCGAGGACGTTGAGAATGACCTGCCAGCTGGTGCCGACCACACTCGTGCCGCTCTGGAACGACGAGACGTTGTTGGTGTAAAGCGCCCAGTACTCGCTGACCAGGGAGTTCTGCTGCTTGAGCAGCTCAACTGCCGCGTCGAGCTGGTCGCTGTCCAGAGCGTACGGGTTGGTGATCCCAAGGTCGGGTTCGTGGTGCATCAGGTAGACCGCGGCGTCGGCGATGTAGATCGGCGAGTCGTAGGCGATGATGTCCCCCGCATATGGACTGTCCGGTTCCCAGACGACGTTCCAGCTGTTCGGCGGGGTCTCGACGGCGTCGGAGTTGAACTGGAGGATGTTCGCGCCCCGGCCGATGGGCACTCCGTAGGCTTCGCCGTTGACGTGGTCGTAGATCTGTCCCTTCATCCCGTCGACGAGATCCCCGAAGTGCGGCACCAGGTCGAGATTGATCGGGGCCACGTCGCCGCCGGCGATGAGTCGGAGGCTGGCGTCGCCCGAAGCGGAGACCAGGTCGTAGTCGCCGCTGCGCATGAGAGTCACCATCTGGTCGCTGGTCTCGCCGATCCGGCGATTGACCACACATCCGGTGTTGGCGGTGAACTCGCTCACCCAGTCCGCGTCCGGGTTGTTCGAGCCGTCCTCGACGAACCCTGGCCAGGCGATGATGTTGACCTCACCCTCCGCTTCACCGAGTTCGCCGTGGGCGGGGATGTCGGGGACGTCGAGCATGAAGCCGTTGGCGTCACCGCCGTTCCCGTCGTCACCGCCGCATGCGGCTAGCATCAGGGCCGCGGCCACGCCGGCGGCAGAGGTTGCTCTCCAGTGCATGAGTTGCTCCTTTGTCATGGGGTGTTGCTGGGAATCGGGTAGAGATCGGCGGCGGCGCAGGTCACCTGCACCACATCGCCGCGTTGAGGCGCCGATACGTGCGCGGCGCCCTCGGCGCTGGGCCGGGTCGCCATCAGGGTGAGGCCGGGACGTACTTCGACGATGTACGTCGTGGCCGGCCCGGAGTAGACGACCTCGGCCACCACTCCGGACACCGCGATGGCGTCGACGACGTCGCGCTCCTGAACAACCCGCAGCTTCTCCGGGCGGATGCTCAGCAGCTCCGGCCGGCCGAACAGGTCCGCGGCCTGGTCCGCCTCGATGATGTTCGCGGCGCCGAGAAAACCGGCGACGAACGACGTCGCCGGCCGTTCGTACACTTCGGCCGGGGGTCCTACCTGCTCGATCTGGCCCTCATGGAAAACAGCTACCCGGTCGCTCATCGTCAACGCCTCGTCTTGGTCGTGGGTGACAAGCACAAACGTGATGCCGACGGCACGCTGGATCTCTTTGAGTTCGATCTGCATCTGTTCGCGCAGCTTCCGGTCGAGGGCTCCGAGTGGTTCGTCGAGCAGGAGCACCGTCGGCCGCAAGACGAGTGCTCTCGCCAGCGCCACACGTTGCCGCTGCCCACCGGATAGTTGCGACGGGAGCCGGGCGGTGAACTGCTCCAGCCGCACCCGCTCTAGTGCCTCGCGCACCAGGCGCCGACGTTCGACACGAGGCACCCTGCGGACGGAGAGTCCGTAACCGACGTTGTCCGCCACGCTCATGTGGGGGAAAAGCGCGTAGTCCTGGAACACGGTGTTGACGTCGCGATCGAACGGGGCCTTGTGGGTGACGTCGGTCCCGCCGAGCAGGATCCGGCCGGATGTGGGCCGCTCGAATCCGGCGATCAACCGCAACATGGTGGTCTTCCCGGACCCGGACGGGCCGAGCATCGAGAACAGCTCGCCGCGCGCGATGTCGAGGTCGAGATCGCGGACGGCGACGGTTTCACCAAAGTGTTTGCTGACCCCGCGGAGCGAGATCGCGAGGCCGGAACCCGGCACGGCGCCGACCTCAGCCGGGCTCGGGGTCAGCGTCGTTGGCGATCGCATAGCCACTTCTCCTTGGTCTGGTGTGGCGCAGTTCACAGGACTATAACATCTGGTTCCAGATGTTTTTGTAAACATTTGAAATCGGATGTTAAGACTGGTCATGGGCGACCCCGGGATGGAGAATGGGCACCACCGGAGCGCTGAGGGGGCGGTCCGGCCATCGCTAGAGGAGGTGCTGTGACACACGGAGCAGCCCACGTCTCACGTATGCACGCTGGGGTTTTTGCCCCACTAGGAGACGACGGGCGGGCTACCCTGGTGGAGCGCCGGATCGCGCAAGGCATCCGGGCGGGGGTACTCAACGACGGGCAGAAACTCCCCAACGAGTTCGAGCTGGCCAAGGCGTTCGGGGTTGCGGTGGTGACCGTGCGCGAGGCGTTGGGCAGCTTGCGGGAGCAGGGCCTCATCACCACACGCCGCGGCCGCGGTGGCGGGAGCTTCGTGTCAGCCTCGCGTCACGACAGCGTGCGCGCCAACGAGCAACGGCTACTCAGAACCACGCGGGTAGCGCTGAACGACCTCGCCGCGCATTACCGGGCCGTCGCGGCGGCCTGCGCGGAACTCGCCTGCCTACGGGCCGGACCGGAAGAGTGCGACGTGCTGCTCGGGATCCTGGACCGAAACCTCACCGCGCCACCGGAGGTGTGGCGCAGTATGGTCACCGACGTCCAGCTCGAACTAGCAGCGCTGAGCCGGTCCGCGCGGCTAACCCGCGAGCACATGGCACTCCAACAGGAGATCGCACCGCTGCTGTCATTGCAGGACGACGACGAGCCCGCCCGGCGGGTGAACCATGAACTAGTGGTCAAACACGTCAACGCCATCCGGGACGGCGCCGCCGATACGGCCCGGTCGGTGTTGTCGGAGAGTGTGGAGTACTCGGTGATCTGGCTAGTCAACCGGCGCCGGATGCTGTTGGAGGGGCAGGCCAACGGAACGGGCGGGCGAGACAAGGAGCAGACCAATGGTGCAGGTAGCTGAACAGTCCGCGCTGCACAGCGTGGCACACGGCGTCGACGCATTCTTCGAGCGCATCTTCGCCATCCTCGAGTCATGGCAACCCTCTCTGCGCATCACCATGGCCGAAGCAATCCGCAGCGGGGAGCTCACAGCCGACCGCCTCGAGACACTCGTCGAACCGTCCGCGCACGCCGCTATCGACCAGTCCAACCTGCCGGTGTACGGCGCCGGCTTCATCGCGGCCGCCGACGTCATGGACGGAGCCGGCAGCCCCATCGCCTGGTGGCAAGGGCCGGACAAAGCCCGGCTCGTTGGCTCCACCGACTTCGCCGACCGCGGGTATATCGAATACCAGCGCCTGGAGTGGTTCCGAGTCCCCCGCGAGACCCACCAACTCCACATCACCGGCCCATACGTCGACTACCTGTGCAGCACCGAACTTGCGCTGACTACCTCCATGCCTCTCACCATCGACGCGAAGTTCGTTGGGGTGAGCTGCATTGATGTACTCGTGGAATCGCTCGAACCGGTGTTGGTCGCCGCCGTCGACGCACACGGAACCAACCTCTCGGTGGTGAACTCCGACGAACGGGTTGTCGTGTCATCCCATCCGCTGCGAGCCACCGGCGACCACCTTCCAGCCGACCCCGCGCCTCGCGGAATGGTGCGGTGCACGTCGGCACCGTTCCACGTCATCGCCCATTGAACCGCTCCCCCCACCCTCCCTGCGTGCACCTGATCTCCGTTTTGGCGCCTGATCGTTTTCGTGGGGCCGATCAGATGCGCGGTGGTGGCGACCGCCAGTGTCGAGGTGCGGTGGCACGCATCTGATCGCATCTTACGATGTGGACACCCCGGTGATCAGATGTACGACAACCGCTTTCAGCACCGCGTCGTGCATCTGATCATGAAGTGCCCCCGGCAAATCTTTGCCCCGCGAGCTGCCACGGGTACCCAGTTGGGCGCACACCGGGTCGGCTATGTACCCCGGCAGGATGTCGTGCAACGACGCCGAAGCGCCCGGCGATCAGATGCACCAACCCACCGACACAGCCCTTTCATGCATCTGATCGCCGGGGTGTCCGCATCGTGGGGCCGATCAGATGCATGCCACTGCACCTCGACACTGGCGGTCGCCACCACCGCGCATCTGATCGGCCCCACGAAAACGATCAGGCGGCAAAACGGAGATCAGGTGCACACGGGGGTGGGTGGGCGAGGCGGACATATACCGCGGGCGCTAGCCCTTCAAGGTGAAGTCTGGGGTGAAGTCGCTGGCCGCTAACCCCGACATGCCTCCGACGGAATGCCCGAGGCGAGCGCACATGCAGAAGGCCGGGGACAGGTGGGCACCTATCCCCGGCCTTCCTGCGTGAGTGTCTCCACAGGCCAGTTGACCGGCGCTCCGCTCCCGTCTTACTTGGGGGGCAGGGAGCGAAGCGCCGTCCCCCGTGGGACCGGTCGCGTCCTTGGAACACGACCTCTTTGACTATGAAGAGGGCGCTTCAGGGTCCATCCGCACGCGACGAACCGAACTTCCCGCCGAATTTTCCCGCCACACATCACTTCACGTCCCTTTCATGCGCTTTTGACCGTCTTTACGGATACGCACGCAGAACGTTTGGCCTCCGCGTTGCGGGAAACCTCTGATGACTCGATGTGGCGGCAGGGGCAACGTCAACAACATGACTCATGGGGCGGGAGTTGACAACAGTCGGAGAGCGGGTACCGACGTCGAGACTGGGCTAGCGCAGATCCGGGCCGGGGACGACGACGCCGTGGCCCGCGCTTACCAGAGCATCGCGCCGGTGGCCTGTACCACCGCACATCGCATCGTCCGCGATACCCATACCGCCGAGGACCTCGTCCAAGAGGCGTTCTACCTCGTCCTCCGGGCCATCTACGCCGGTCACGGCCCCACCGACTCGTTCGGCGGCTACTTGCTGTCCACCGTGCGGCGGCTGGCCTATGAACACTCCAAGAGACAAAGCCGCATTACGTACTCCGATGAAGCGTCCACCGAAGAACTTCCCGACCCCGTGGGAGTGGCTACCTGGCAGTCAGATCTGGTCGGGGCCGCATGGGCCAGCCTGCCGGGCCGCTGGCGCAGCGTTCTGTGGCTCATCGAGGTCGACCGCTACTCACCAACCGAGCTCGCCGCCGCCTTAGGGCTCACTCCGAATGCCGTATCTAGCCTGGCCACCCGGGCCCGGCAGGCGCTGCGGGTGGCCTATTTCGCGCTTGCACGCGATTGACGGCCACACGATGCCGCCGGACCGGGCAGCTCCACCGCCACCGGGTCAGGGCAACTCCACCGTCGAACCTCGGCGCTGGTTGGCGATCATCCGCGCCAACTCCGCTCTGGACCGCACACCCAGCTTGCGAAAGGCACGGCCTAGATGGGACTCAACTGTTCGGACCGAGATGTACAGCTCGACGGCGATCTCCCGGTTGCGCCGTCCTTCGGCGACGAGTTCGACGATGCGTCGCTCGGAGTTGGTCAGTGCGGTCATACCGTTGAGCTCCGGGCCGTCGCCCGCCGGGGCGGCCCGGGCAGCTATGGGCAACTCCCCCGGTACGGCCAGTTGAGCCGCACCTGTCTCGGCGATGAGCGCCGCCGCGCGTTGTAACCATCCGTCGCCCTCGGTTCGCCGGCCAGCCCGCCGCAGCCAGTGTCCGTAATGAAGCTGTGTTCTAGCCAGTTCCACGGGTGAGACGTCGTCGGCGCAAACGGAGACCGCGGCGGAGTACAGCTCCTCCGTCATCTCGTCCGCCTCCACGCCGGCCACCAGTGCCCGGCACCGGGCCAGGGTATGGCGTCCCCACGACGTCGGTACCGCGTCGACCCGACGGTTGAAGACCGCGAGAGCGTCGCGGGCCCGATCGACAACACCGACCTGGACACACGCCTCGATGAAGTCCGGCTCGACGAGCAGCAATGACGGATCGTCGTGGCGTAGCGCCAGCTCACGGGCGCGCTCCAGCTCGGAGATAGCGTCCTGGGGCCGGCCGAAAAGCAGATCCATGGCGCCGGCGCCGGCATGGACCACCGCGCTCGTCCACGTGTCGCCGCCCTGCCGGGCGACCCGCCACGCGGCCACTCGGCACTCCTCGGCGGCCCTCCAATTCCCCATCAACGCGTGCACGCGCACCATATACGCGGGCACCGCTCCCCGGGTGGCTCGCTCCGCACCAATGATGCGCTGCCAGGCGTTCGCCGCCCGGCGAGCCGCTTCCAGCCGACCAGCACGCATGTCGACCACCATGGCCACCACGTAAGCGTGTCCGAGCACGGCGGACGTTTCACCGAAACGCCGCTCCTCAGTGATCACCCGCAGGAGCCGCCGGGCATCGTCGAACCGCTCGAGACGGGTGAAGATCATCGCCCTGCGCAGACACCGATCGGCCTCGATCAACACGTCGGAGCCGTCGACGTCGTGGCTGAGTAGTTCCGTGACCTCATCGAAGCGGCCACGCAGCGCCGACGTCCACGCCGCCATTCGGTAGTAGGCGTTTCGTGTGTCGGCAGCCGCTCCAGATAGACATGTCCGGGCCCGGGCTAGGTAACCTGCCGCCTGGTCGATCTCCGCTCGGTCGGCGTGGCCACGAACGCCGACGAGCCAGAACTGTGCGGCCAGGTCAGGAACCGAATGCTCTAGACGCTCGGCATGCCGAACGATCAGGTCGGTGGGGACTTCACCGGACTGCGCCAATCTGGCCCGGGATTCCAACAGCGCCAAGACCGCACCGTGTGGGTCGGGCACCCCGGAGCGGATCCGTTCCCTAGCCAAATGGATGGCTTCGTCGTAGTGTCCCGCGAACACCGCGAGCCCACCGGCCAGCAGCGTCCGTCGTACCCGCGGCGACGGTTTGGTGGTCAACCGGACCGACTCCCGTGCAAAGGCGGCTGACCTTTCGAACTCGCCCCGGCCCAACAGTTGCCGGGCAACCCTCTCCAATGCCTCGGCGATGACGTCGTCGCTGTCGAGTCGCGCCTGCGCTTCGTGCCACCACGCCGTCTCGGGATCGAGGTCACGGTAGGCGTCGGCCAGCAGGGTGTGCGCCCTGGTCAGCTCAACCGGCCCGGCGTCGTGCCACACGATCGATCCGAGTAGCGGTGAGCGCAACCGGAAATAGCCGTCCGCGACCTCCAAGTGCTCCTGGCTCAGCCATCTCGTCACCTCCTCGCCGGGCCCTCCTAGTGCGTCGACGAGCGGATGCACCCGGCGGTCCTCGCTGACCGCAGCGACCACGAGGGCGAAGCGCTGCTCGGGTGTCAACATGTCGACGCGTCGGACCAATCGGCCTCGCACGCTGGCCGGCACCGGCAGGTACCGATCCAGTCTGGCCTGGCCCTGGCGTTGACTCCCCGACAGCTCTGTGGTGGTCTCGATCACCGTGCGCGGATGCCCACCCAGCCGTCGGACGATCTCCGCCGCCACCGGCTCGGCGACGTCGCGGAACCGGCCACGTATCAACTGGACCGCGTGCTCCGGGGTGAGGTCGTCGAGCAGAATCGTCGTCACCCCGTCGAGTACGGGCGCTGGTGGATCGGTGTCCAGCCCGGCCAGCACGATGCCGATCGGGTATGGGTCCATACGCCGAGCCAGAAACCCGATCACCTCCTGGGATGCGAGATCCAGCAGATGTGCGTCGTCGATCAACACGATCGCGGGCGCCTCTATCAGGCTGAGCCGGGCCGCGAGCGGTACGGCTACTCGGCGTGGATCGACGGTTGCGTCGAGCCCGGCGGCTAGCCGGCTCAGCTCCGGTTCCATCCTGGCCAGGTGTTTCGGCCCCATGGCACCGACGACGCTGGACAGCACCAACTGCAATCCGGCGTAGGGCCAGTTGCGTTCGGCCTCGGTTGCGGTAGCCATCGCCACCACGGCTTCGTCGGCGCCGGCGAACGTGTGCTGCGCGATCCGAGCCGCCGTGGTCAACAGCGCCGACTTGCCTACGCCATCCGGTCCGACGATGGCCGCCGCGCTGCCATGGCCACGCTCCACGCGCTCGACGACGTCGCGGAGCTTACGCTTCTCATGCTCCCGCCCGATCAGGTCGATCCGTTCTCCACCGTTGCCCACCACGGCGCATCCCTTCGCTATATACGCGAACAGTGCCGGGTGCCATGTGTCACCCACCCCCCACGACAGTGAAGTGCCCACGATATGACGTACCGAGCTAACGCGCCCTGCTAGTTGCCATTCTCGTCCCAACGTGTCAGGAGCGCAGCGGCGTCGGCCTGGAGTGCGGAATATTTCCAGATCGGTGACGTGTACGTCATACCACTGGCCTAGGCGCGGAGTCGTCACTCGACAATTCCCCGACGCACTGACCGCCATCAAGCTCCGGTCTTCAGCTCGGCCGCCGGCAGAATTCGCCCCCACGGAGCCGAAGTGTCACGCTGGGTAACATTTTGTCATGGACATATGAATGCATTTCACCTGGTCAGAGACTGTAGGGCATGTTCGGTCGCCAGAACGGTCAGATGCCGGTGATTTCACTGACACATTCATCGGATAGGACCACTCCTGGCCTGCAAACAAACTCCCTCAAGCAGGTTCACAGACGTAATCGAATGTCACGGATATCTTTATCAGCTGAATCTCTTTAAACCCTCGCCCACCGGGGCCAACAATCTCAAGACTTTGCCACCTTAATCGGCCTAGACGACCTTTTCGGAGGCACCTGGCCACTATTCATGACAAAGCGCGGAGGTGATGATCCGACCGGTTACCCTCCCATCCGCGCGCGCCCTGTGGCGAGCCCGGGTGTTGCCGACGTCATGATCCTCGACACCTTCTCTCGCGCCCGCGCTCGCCGACCCGACAAGGCTGCGCATCCGCCGAAATCGAGAAGGGATCATCCACCATGTCCGATCTGACCACTTCATTCGCACTGGCCCCCGCGGTCGACGTGTTCGCCGCCCAACTCAGCGCCACCGTCAGGGAGCACGGTGCACAAGCGAGCAGCGCCCTACGTAACGTGACGGGTGTCATCCTTACCATCGGCGTCATCCTGACCGCCGGCGCACTAACCGTCAGCGTCGCACTATGGGGCTCGGACTCGAAACCGAACCGGTCCGGCCCAACGGCCACCGGCTGGTTGAGGCTCATGAGTACAGTGCTCCACCGAACCCGACACCTCCACCGCAGCGGCGATACGACGTCCACCACACCGCGACACCCGGTCAACTGGGACCGGCTTGCCGCCGACGAGGCCGAACGTGAGTGGCTCACCCTTAATCAGTGGGTCGACTGGCTGTGCACCACGTATCGGCTGCCCACGTCTGTTGTCCCGCCGTATTGGCACCGCCATCCGCCACTGGTCTGGGAACTCGCCGCACTCCACCATTACTGGACCGACGTCTACCACTCCCCTCATCGGGGCAGCGCCGCCCTTGACTGGCACCGCGAGTTCGCCGACTGCCGCGCCCGGCTCCACCATTGGGTAGCTGCCGCCGAGAGCACAACTGAGCAGGACCGTCCCGCGCGCATGACCTGGCCGGATGCTCAACCCCGGGCCGCGCCGTCGAGGGAACGGGCCGGTGCCACCTTGCCGGGCCAGCGCGGCGACCCGAGACACAACACCGACTTCATCCTGTTCGTAGCCGACGACGTCAACCGTCGTCGGGTCGCAGAGAGTAGGGCCGCCGACGGCCGAGAGTCCGGCCGGTGAGCCGGATGAGTGCCAGATCCGGTGCGCCATCTCGCACTGCGCTACCGCCAGATGGCGTTAAAGCCCGAATCCGGCCCTTAACACGATCTGGCGGTAGCGAAGTCCGGGCAAGGGCGGCAAGGAGGTTTACTAAACACGGCAGCGTCCCGTAAGGAAGCTTGCTGCACCCAGCGCCGACGACCATGCCGGCTGAGAAGATCATTTGGAGCGGCACGGGGTGTTCCGCCCGTCAGTGGGATGCCGTACGATCTTGCCCGGATGCTGCCGAAACCCATACATAGGGGGCCTTCGATCATGGCCGACAACGACACCATGGCCGCACAATCCGACCTAGCTGCCAAACTCCGGTTCGACGTACCCCACGCCGCCCGGATCTGGAACTATTGGATGGGCGGCAAGGACAACTTCGAGGCGGATCGCGCCGCGGGTGACGCCGTCGCCGATGTCTACCCCGACATCGTCACTATGGCCCTGCAATCGCGTCGCTTCCTGATCCGTGTCGTCGATGCCCTGGCCGGTGAACTCGGGATCAAACAGTTCCTCGACGTCGGCACTGGCCTCCCCACCATGCAGAACACTCATGAGATCGCCCAGCGCAACATCTCCGAGGCGCGCATCGTCTACGTCGACAACGATCCCCTCGTGCTGACCCATGCCCGCGCCCTGTTGGTGAACACCACGCCGGAGGGTGTCACCACTTACGTCGACGCAGACATGCACGAGCCGGAGGTGATCCTCAACGACGCCCGCAACGTGCTCAACTTCAACGAGCCCGTCGCGGTGATGTTCATGGGTGTCCTCGGTTATGTCGAGACGTTCGACGAGATGCACCGCATCGTGCGGTCTTTCATCGACGCCATCCCGTCCGGCAGCTACCTCGTCATCTGGGACGGCACCAACACCGGCAACGAGATCACCGAGGGCGGCGAGAAACTCGCCGAGAGCGGCGCCGTGCCGTACAACCTGCGCAGCCCTGAGGAGATCCGGCAGCTCTTCTCGGGTCTCGAGCTACTCGAACCCGGCCTTGTCCCCATGGCCAGTTGGCGGCCCGGTGCCGATCAGGACGAACCCATCGACGCCTACGGGGCGGTTGGCCGCAAGCCCTGAGGGCCGGTACCCGGGTGCGGGCACCGGCCTCAGGGCCAACCCGTTCACGCGGCTGCTTCGTCGACCTCGAAGAGCCCGAACGTGTTGCCTTCGGGGTCGAGGAAATAACCTTGCCAGCACCTGCCCGGCACGGCGAACTTGGCCAGCGCGACCTTGCCACCAAGCCTCTCGATCAACCCTGCCGCCGCCTCGAAGTCCTCGACCTCGAATGAACAGACGTAGGCGTTGGTCCCCGCACCAGGTTGAGGCGGGGGCGCCTGCCTCTGGACGATGCCGCCGGCCACCCGCCGCGTGACAGGGATGTCCGCCAACTCGGGGGTGTGCAGCCGCCAGTATTCGACGGGAAGGTTCTCGTCGACGGGTTCGATCTCCCAGCCGAACAGGCCACGGTAGAACGTGGCGGCGCGCCGGGGATCGTCGGCCTGCAGTTCGATGTACATGACTCCTCCGTTCACGAGACGATCGGTTCTTGCAGCTCGGTGCGCCACGTGTCCGGGTCGCCCACGCCGTATCGCAAGTAGAGCTCGCGGTTGTAGCCGGCGGAGCGGAAGCTGTGCTCGTCGATCCAATGGGCCAGCGCCTGGGCCGTCGTCAGCACATCGTCCATGGACCCCTGGTGGACGATGGTGGCAGCCTGCTCAATCTCCGGAAGGTCGACGATCTCCACGTCGAGCCGAGAGTCTGGCTCGACGTCCACCGGCAGGGCCGCATGGACCACGATGCCGTCGGTAGCAGACGCGTCGTCATAGTAGGCAAGGCTGGGCCCGGTCGGGGTGACCCCGGCTCGGTCCAGGCGTACACACAGCTCTTCGAACAGCGGCTGAATCACCGGGCCGATCGCGTCGGGGGCGAAGCTCGCCGCCGTGGCGGTGAGCTCCGCGACCCGTACGGCCGGGATCCGCTTGACCAGAATGTCGGTTGGCATTCCCCACTCCATCTCGATGATCGTGAGTCGGGCGTCCACCTCGGCCAATCGAGCCCGGTCGGCCTGGATCTGTGTCTCCAGCTCCGCCCGCCGCAGCGCCAACATCGCGCGCAGCTCATCCGCACTCACCTTCTCGTCGAGCATGGTCCGGATCTGTTCGAGCCGGAACCCGAGATCCTTCAGCGCGACGATCCGGTTGAGATGATTCAGTTGTTCGGCGCGGTACCACCGATAGCCCGTCGACGCGTCGACTCTGGACGGGTTCAGCAGGCCGATCGCGTCGTAGTGGCGCAGCATGCGCACCGACACCCGACCGTGCCTGGCGAAGTCCCCGATACTGAACATGACTCCCCCAGGTCTACGACCTCACATCGTGTCAGGGTCAAGACAACCACACCCCGCGCCTGCCCCACCGCCCCTCGCCCCTCGCCCCTCCCCGTGATCATTGGCTTTTGTCTACCGGATCCGGTAGTCAAAAGCCAATGATCACGGGGAGGGGCGAGGGGCGGGAGGTTGGACAGGGA
>NZ_JAAOEN010000021.1:0-37538 GCF_011320225.1 Phytoactinopolyspora limicola | reverse complement strand
CCTCCCGCCCCTCGCCCCTCCCCGTGATCATTGGCTTTTGACTACCGGCTCCGGTAGTCAAAGCCAATGATCACGGGGAGGGGCGAGGGGCGGGAGGTTGGACAGGGAGAGGGCGCTCAGCGGGGGTCGTCGTAGAAGACGCGCTCGACGACCGTGCGCGCCCGCCGCGAAACCCGGCGGTACTCGTCCAAGAACGCGGCGCTCTCCTCCGGCCCATAGCCCATCACCTGCGACACCGCCGCCAAGGTGGGCAGATCGGCCGGAATGACGTCCGACGCTCGCCCGCTGACCAGCACGGTCGCGTTACGGATCGCGGCGGCCCGGCACCACGCTTCTCGCAACGCTCGACGGTCGGCGTCGCGCATCAATCCGACCTCCACGGCTACGTCGAACACGTCGAGCGTCGCCGTCGTCCGCAACGCCTCGAACCGCCCGGCATGCTGGAGCTGCAACAGCTGCGCACACCACTCGACGTCGGCGAGGCCGCCCGGGCCGAGTTTGAGATGGGTCGACGGATCAGCGCCACGAGGCAGCCGCTCGGCCTCTACGCGGGCTTTGATCCGGCGGATCTCCCGCACCTGCACGTCGGTGAGCCCGCCCGTCGGCCAGCGCAACGGGTCGATCAGCGCTTCGAACCGGCGCAACAGCTCCGGATCGCCGCAACAGCCGGTAGCGCGGAGCAGCGCCTGCCGTTCCCACACCTCACCCCATCGGTCGTAGTACGCCGAGTACGACGCCAAGGTACGCACGAGCGGTCCCTGCCGCCCTTCGGGCCTCAGGTCGGCGTCGACGGTGAAGGCGGGCTCCGGCGACGGCACGGCCAACAGCCGGCGCATCTCGTTGGCGACCGCCAGCGCGGCCGACGCGGCGGCCTCGTCGTCGGCGCCCACATGTGGTGTGTGCACGAACATCACGTCCGCATCCGACCCATACCCCATCTCGCGTCCACCCAACCGGCCCATCGCGATGACCGCCAACCTGGTCGGCAGTGGGCCCCGACGTTCGGCCTCGACCGTGCGGACGGCGGCCGCCAGGGCTCCGGCCAACGTCGCCTCCGCGATCGCGGTCAGCGACTGGCCGACCTGATGCACCGGCAACAACCCCACCACGTCGGCCACGGCGGTCCGGAAGAGCTCCCGCCTGCGCATCGCACGGACCACACCAATCGCGGCCATGGGGTCGTCGTGTCGCTCAACGCCGGTAGTCACCTCGGCCTCGAGCTGTTCCCGTCCACGTGGCGCAAGTTCGGCGTCGCCACTGAACATGGTCACCGCCTCCGGAGCGCGCAGCAACAGCTGGGTGGCGTACTCACCCGACGCCAGAACCTTCGCCATCCGCTCCGCGGCCGCGTTGTCGTCGCGGAGTAGTCGCAGGTACCACGGTGTGGTCCCCAGCGCGTCGCTGACCTTACGGAAACCGGCCAGGCCGGTGTCCGGCAGCGGCGCGTCGGCGAACCAGCCCAACAACACCGGCAACAAGGTGCGCTGGATCGCCGCTCGGCGGGACACTCCCTTGGTGAGCGCCTCGATGTGCCGCATCGCACCGGCCGGGTCGGCATAACCGAGGGCCTCCAGGCGGGCCAGCGCCGCCTCCGCACTCAGCCGCACCCCATCGCCCGGGAGGCTGGCCACCGCCGACAGCAGCGGCCGGTAGAACAGCTTCTCATGCAGACGGCGCACCTCACGGTTCTCCCGCTGCCATCGCGCTGTCAGCTCGTCGGCGGCGCGCAGGCCAAGTGAGCGGGCCAACACCCGCAGGTCGGCGTCGGATTGCGGCACGAGATGGGTTCGACGCAGCCCGCGCAGCTGGATACGGTGTTCGAGGGTGCGGAGGAACACGTACGCCTGCTCCAGCAACGCGCCGTCGTCGCGGCCGACGTATCCACCACTGGTCAAGGCGGACAGCGCGGCCAGGGTGGAACCCGACCGAAGTGATTCGTCGGCCCGTCCATGCACGAGTTGCAGCAGCTGGACGGCGAACTCGATGTCGCGCAGGCCGCCGGGACCCAATTTCAGTTCTCTGGCGGCGTCCGCGGGACGCACGTTGTGTTCGACGCGTCGGCGCATCCCTTGGACATCACCGACGAACCCGTCCCGGCACGACACGTTCCACACCATCGGTGCGACCGCGTTGACGAACTCGCCGCCGAGGGCTCCGTCACCGGCTACCGGCCGGGCCTTGAGCAACGCCTGGAACTCCCATGTCTTGGCCCAGGACTCGTAGTAGCGGGTATAACTGGCGAGCGTCCGCACCAGCGGGCCCGCCTTACCTTCCGGCCGCAACGCGGCGTCGACCGGCCAGATGGTGCCGTCGACGGTCCGTTCCGAACATGCCTTCATCATCCCGCTGGCCAACAGGGTCGCGGTCCGCAACGCGTCGTCGTCGGCCACGCCGTCGGGTGGTTCGGCGACGAACACGACGTCGACGTCGGAGACGTAGTTCAGCTCTCGGCCGCCACACTTGCCCATGCCGACGACGGCCAGCCGGCATGGCGCGGCCCCCTCGGGAAGATCCGCCCGAGCGATCGCCAGCGCCGCCTCCAGTGTCGCCGCGGCCAGGTCGGACAGCTCGGCGCCGACGGCCGGCATCTCCACACCGCCGGTGAGGTCGACCGCCGCCAACGACAGCAGGTGCCGGCGATACGCGATCCGCAGCGCCCGGAGTAGGTCCTGGTGGTGGCCGTCGGCCACTGGTTCGAGGGCGCCGGGATCGGCACCAACGGCAGTCAGCATCTCGGATCGAACGCTGCGTGGGCCTGGTTCGGCCCCGGCACTGGCCGGTCGCCCGTCGTCGCCTTCGTGGCCACCGGGCACGAGGTCGGCGAGGTGCTCGGGGTGCAGCACGAGATGATCTGCCAGCGACGCGCTGAAGCCGAGCACGGCGAGCAGCCGTCGGGTGTCGACGGCACGCTCGCCCAGAGCCTCCAGCAGCGTGGTCGCGGCACGCGCGCCGGCCGCGTCGGACCGGGCCGCGTCGAGTACTCGCCCGAGCCCACGGAGCGCGAGATCGGGATCGGCCACCTCGGCGAACATCGCCAGCAACGTCTGGTCTTCGGCCAGCGCGTCGAGCGGCGGGGACGCTAGCTCGCGCATAGCCGCCTCGGTATCGGTGAATCCGGCCCGGGCCAGCTCGGCACCGCGGCTGCGGGAACGTGGGGGTCGTGCGTACACGCTCCGAACCTACCGCGTCGTCGCCGCCATCCCGGCCTCCGTTCCCGGGTGGTCGCGACCGTGACGGCGGCTATGACGGACGGTACGTGAAAGGATGAACCGGATGAGACACTCAGCCGAACGCACCATAGTCCATACCGCAAACACCCACTAAGATCAAACCTCGCAAGTTGACCAAGAAGTACCAATGAGATCAATAGTGCCTGTTCTATACCTACGTCGAGCCCGGAAACGGGCTCGACCCGGCGTCCGGGACGCCACAGGCCGCGGTTGTGCCGCCGGCACCGCCGTGGCGGTCGATCCTGGGCGTACGCAGGTGGCCGTCGGCGGCTGTCGCCAAGACACGGCCATCGGCGGCACGGATACGGCTCGGACAGCATCGGTGGAGGGGTCCAACGCGGCTGGCACATCCGGATACCCGGGGTGGTGCGGCAGCGGTGCACATCGGGACAGGGAGTACTGAATGACTCTGGTCGAAAGTATGAACCCACGCACGGGAGAACCCGCGGGTATGGGGGTATCGGAGACACCACCGGCGGAACTCAACTCGACGCTTTCCTTGGCCAAATCGGCGGCCCGGCGATTCGCGTCCGAGCCGCTGACCGGGCGTATCGCATTGCTACGCGCCATCGCCGACAAACTCGACAACCGCGCCGACGAGCTCATCCCCCTCGCCGACTCCGAGACCGGCCTCGGCAAGGACCGATTGACCACCGAGGTCGCCCGCACGACGTTCCAGCTGCGTCATTTCGCCGACGTGATCGAGGAGGGCTCCTTCCTCGAAGCCACCATCGACACACCGGCCCCGAACGGCAAACCCACACCGCGGCCGGACCTCCGCCGTCAGCTCGAACCGCTAGGTCCAGTACTCGTGTTCGCGGCGAGCAACTTCCCGTTCGCGTTCAGCATCGCCGGCGGAGACACCGCCTCGGCGCTGGCCGCCGGTTGCCCGGTCATCATCAAAGCCCATGAAGGGCACCCGGAGCTGTCCCGCCGCACCGGCGAGATCATCAGCTCGGTGGTAGCCGAACAGAACCTACCCGCCGGCGTATTCACCGTGGTGTTCGGGCAGAACGCCGGCCGGGACGCCATCGTCGACCACCGCATCCGGGCGGCCGGATTCACCGGGTCCACCACCGGCGGGCGAGCGCTGTTCGACCTCGCCACCGGGCGCGTCGATCCGATCCCGTTCTACGGCGAACTAGGCAGCATCAACCCCACCGTCGTCACCAAGGCGGCTACTCGCACCCGCGGAGCCGACATCGCCGCCGAGTACGTCACCTCGGTCACCCTCGGCACCGGTCAGTTCTGCACCAAACCCGGTCTGCTGTTCCTGCCCGTCGGTCATGGTCTCGACCAAGCGCTGGCGGACGCGGTCAGCGCGGTGCCGGCCAGCCCCATGCTCAACGCACGAATCGCGGAGAACTACGCCCAGATCAGTGCCGAGATCTCCGCGCACCCCGCGGTGCGCAACCTGGTCACTCCACGCCTCCACACCGAGCCGGGTGCGTGGGGGGTGCCCGCCCTGTTCTCCACCTCGGCCGAAAGCTTCACCGAAGCCGCCGATCGGCTGGCCGAGGAGTGCTTCGGGCCGAGTTCACTCATCGTCGAATACACCACCACCCATGAGCTGATCAATGCGTTGCAGTCGGTGGAAGGCAGCCTGACGGCCACCGTCCACGGTGAGCAGTCCGACATCCAGTCCATCGCTCCGGTGTTGGACGTGCTGCGCCCCCGCTCCGGCCGGTTGATCTGGAACGGTTGGCCCACGGGTGTGGCGGTGGCCTGGAGCATGCAGCACGGCGGTCCATGGCCGTCGTCCACCAACCCGCTGCACTCGTCCGTCGGGGCCAGTGCGGTCCGCCGCTGGATGCGGCCGGTCACCTACCAGTCGTTCCCGCAAGACCTGCTGCCCGAAGCGCTGCGCGACGGCAATCCGCTGGGTATTCCGCGCCGCGTCGACGGGGCCCTTCGTCGTTAGAGGAGTTCACGCCACCACCACCGCCCAGCCCAGCGCGGCCGCCCCGACACCCGCGGTCACGCTGATGACGACGTTGCCCAGCGAGTACCAGCGAGCACCGCCCTCGAACAGCCGCAGTGTCTCGTAGCTGAACGTGCTGTATGTGGTGAGTGCGCCGCAGAATCCAACCGCGGCCAACGCCGCCGCCTCGTCGTTCAGCCGACCATCGGTCCAGAGCGCGATCGCGACACCGGCCAGGAACGAGCCGACGACGTTGACCACCAACGTCCCCCACGGGAAAACCGGGCTGAACCGGGACTGGATGAACCGGTCGGTCAGGTACCGCAGCGGTGCCCCCACGGCAGCGCCGAGGGCCACCATCAACGCCGTCATCGGCCGTCGGTTCCCGGGGCGTCGTTGCCGCCGCTACCGTCGAGACCGGCGTTGTTATCGCCATCGTCGCTGGTGACACGTCCGGCGTAACGAACAACGTCGACGTCGCTCAGGGTGATCAGCCCCTGCGGAATCAGCGACTCGATCCGGGCGGCGAACGGCTCGACCTTGGCGGCGGTATCCACGATCACCACCTGCACCGGTAGGTCTTCGGACAAGCTGAAAATCCGGGTGGTGTGGATATGGTTCGACGCGCCGTAACCTTCGATGCCGCGAAATACGCTCGCACCAGCCAACCCGGCCGAGTGCGCCCGCAATACGATCTCACTGTACAGCGGCTTGCCGTGCCACGTGTCGCTCTCCCCGATCATGATCGACAGCCGCCGCGCGCGACCTTTGAGTTCCATGACGGTCTCCTCTCCGTCCATTTCACCATGACTCGCCGCGTCGCAGCCGGCCGAGCGTCGCACGCGTGACCCGCATCGCGAGCCACACCGCCACCAGAGCCGCCACGGGTGTGATGACGACGTACAGCAACGCGGGCACCACCCGCTCATCCAGCAGCAGCACGCGGACGTCGACGGCGTACGCGGAGAACGTCGTGTACCCGCCGAGGACACCGACACCTAGGAATGGGCGCAGGAGGCGGTGCGGGTCGGTCAGCTCCAGCAGCACAGCCATGAGAACGCCGATCAGGAAACAGCCGGTGATGTTCTCGACGAGAGTTGGCCAGGGGAACGCCGGCCGTCCGTCACCCAGCAGGCTGATCAGGTAGCGCGCCTCCGCACCGACGACGCCGCCGGCCGCGACGGCGCCGAGTATCGGGGCATGCCGCCGCCACGCTCCTCGCACGACCCCACGCTAGCCCGCTCTCATGATCATGAACACTTTGCCGTGCCATGGCACGGCAAAGTGTTCATGATCATGGGAGCGGGAGGGGCGGTGAGGCGGGTCGTCAGCCGATGACGGGCGCCACGTTCTCCTCGTACGAGGCTCGCAGCTCGTTCGCGACGACATCGAACGCCTGATCCGCCGGCTCGTTCTGCAGCATGATGCGTTCCAGGCCCCGACCCAGGATCTGGTCGCCATCCGGGATGTACACCCGGGCCGCGTCCTGCGGCGACGTGTGCTCCAGCTGCTCCAGCGCCACCCGCCGTTGCGGCTCGCGTTCGAAGACCTCCGCCATGAGATCCACCGCCGACTTGCGAACCGGCATGTAGCCGACGCTCTCGGAGTAGTACGCCGTGTTCTCCGGCTCGGTGGCGAACTTGATGAACCGCATGGCCGCCAGCTGCCGCTCGGGGTCGATGCCGGACGGGATGGACAGCCCGGCCCCACCCGTCGGGCAGCCGAACTGCTCCTTCTCCGGCAGAAACGCCGCCCCCACCTCGAACGACGAACCCTCGAGCAGACCCGACAGGCTACCGGTGGAGCCGATGGTGCACGAGATCCCACCCGAGGACAGGTCGATGATGTTGTCATCGGGAGTGACCCCTGCGTATCCCAACTCGTTGACCTGGCGACGGACGTACTCCCCGGCCGCGATCGCTTCGTCGGAGTCGAGGGTGATGGTGAAATCGTCCTCGCTGTACCGGCCACCGAACGCCCAGATGATCGACTGGAAGATCCACGCCACGTACGACGCTCCCTTGACGTGGTGGAACACCTTCTGATTCCCGCTGAGGTTGGCCTCCAACGCCTCGGCCCACTCGTCCAGTTCGTCCCACGTCTCCGGCCCGCGGTCGGGCAGGCCGGCCTCGGCCCAGTGCTCCTTGTTGTAGTAGAACAGCGGGGTGGACCGGGCGTACGGCATACCCCACTGCCGGCCGTCGTACTGATAGTCACCAATCAGCGTGTCGTGGTAGTCGTCGACGTCGACCTCTTCAGCCTCCAGCAGCGCGTCGAGTGGTGTGATGGTGCCGTTCAGGTAGTACTTGAACCACCAGACGTCGGACAACATCAGCACATCCGGGCGGTCGTCGCCCTGCAACGCGGTCTGGAAGCGCTGCGCCACCTCTTCATAGTTGGATCCCGCCGTCACCAATGTGACGGAGATGTCCGGGTTCGCCTCCTGGAAGCGGCGGATCAGTTCCTCGTCCGCTTCCCGGGAGTTGCCCGGGTGCACACTCCAGAACTTGATCTCGCTGGCCGGAGTCAGATCGCGGTAGTCGTCGGTGCTGGCGGCGTCCGCGTCGTCGGCGTCGTCGTCGCCGCCAGTTGACGGCCCGCCGCAAGCGGTCAGGGCCAAAGCCGCGGCGCCGGCTGCCCCGAGGCCGAGAAAGCGCCGCCGGTCGAGTGTGCCGGCCGGTAGGGCCAGGCGGCGCCGCCCGGGCGAGGTGACACCGGACATCGGGGTCAGTAGGCCACGCGCCGGGGTGACCAGGCCGCGCGACCCCTGGGCGGGGAGGTGAAGGTTGCGGTCGGGCATTGTGGAGTCCTTCCGGGAGTTGCTCGACGGGGCGGTCAACCGGTTGTGGCCCCTTGGGTGAGACCGGCGACGATGTGTCGTTGTAGGAGGGTGAAGACGACGAGGACCGGCAGCACCACCATGGCGGTGCCGGCCATCAGGACACCCCAGTTGTTGGTGCCGTCCGCGTTCTGCATCAGCGTCAGCGCCACCGGGAGCGTCATCATGTCCGGCCGATCGACGATGATCAGCGGCCAGAGGTACTCATTCCATTCGGACACGATCGTCACCAAAGCGACGGTGGCGATCGTCGGCGCCGAGATCGGGACGACCACATGCCACAGCTTGCGCCAGTGCCCGGCACCATCGAGGGTCGCCGCGTCCACGATGGCCCGGGGCAGCGTCAGGAACTGCTGACGCAGCAGGAACGTGCCGAAGGCGGTGCCGAGGCCCGGCACGATGATCCCGAGATAGGTGTTCTGCCACCCGAGGTCCGCGATGAGTGTGTAGTTCGGCACGATGACCACCTGCGGCGGCACCATCAGGGCGACGATGATCAAGATGAAGATCAGCTTCTTCGCCGGAAACCTGATGAACACCAGCGCGTAGGCGGTGAACATGGCCAGCAGCACCTTCACGCCCGCACCAACCGCCGTGACGATCACACTGTTCAGGAAGAACCGGCCGAACGGATAACGTTCGATCACCTCGGTGTAGTTGCCGCCGTACGGCCGCTCGGGCAGCCACTGGAGCGGAACGGTGAAGATCTCCGGGCGGGTCTTGACCGACGAGATGAGCATCCAGATCAGTGGCGCCATCATGACGACGACGGCCAGCAGCAGCGGCAGATATCCGCTCAGCAACCGCTGCACGTGTTTCCCATCCGCGCGCCGCCGCGGCTGTGCACTCGAGCGCCGCCCTTGGGTCGGTTGATCGGGGACGACGGACGTGGTCGATCGCTGGCCGCTCACGAGTAATGCACCTTCCGTTCCAGGAACCGCATCTGCAGGAGGGTGACGCCCAGCAAGATGACGAACAGGATGGTGGCCACCGTGGCCGAATAGCCGGCCCGTCCGGCGACGAACCCTTCGCGGTAGATCTGGTACATCAAGGTGGTGGTGCCGTCGACCGGCCCACCGCGGGTCATCGAATGGATCAGCTCGAACGATTGCGCCGACATCGAGCTCAACGTGACGGTCACGAGGAGGAAGAACGTCATGGGCGACAACAGCGGCAGGGTGATCGACCGGAACGTGCGCCACGGTCCGGCGCCGTCCAGCGCGGCTGCCTCGTGCAATTCGCGGGGGATAATCTGCAACCCGGCGAGATAGACCACGGCCGCGTAACCGAGGTGTTTCCAGACGTAGACGATGATGACCATCGCCAGTGCCCACCCGGGTTGGTTGTACCAGTTCGGCGGGTCGATTCCGACCGCCCGGATCACCGGTGCGATCACCCCGAACTGGGGATCGAACATGAACATCCAGACCAGCCCGACCGCAACGCCGGACAACACGTACGGCGCGAACACCACCGCCCGGGCGAATCCCCGGCCGTGCAGCCTCTGATTGAGCACCGTCGCCACCAGCAAGCCGACGGCGATCGTCCCGCCCACCGTGGCGACCGTGAAGATCACGGTGATCCGCAGATAGTTCCAGCTGTGCGGGTCAGTGAACCAGTTCACGTAGTTGTCTAGCCCGACGAATCGCGCCGTCGGTGATCCCAGATTCCACTGCAACAGCGAGTAGTACACGTTGTTGAACAGTGGCCGGTAGGTGAACAACCCGATCAGCGCCAGGTTAGGGATGGTGAAAGCAAGGAAGATCAGCGCCTCGCGGCCACGCGTCCGGCGCCGGCCGCGGGCGACGGCAGTTCGGTCGGGCCCGGCGTCGTCTGTTCCGGGGCCGCCCGGACGGCTCACTCCAGGGGGAGCGGAGGGCGGGCGCTGCGTCTCACGCAGCGCCATGGTCGCCAATCGACTGGGCTCGGCCAGCACGGCGGACATGGCGGCACGGACATCCCAGGTACGGCAGTGTTCTCACGTCGCTCCTGATCGGGTGCTCGGTGACGGGGCAAGCACGCTCCGTGGTCGGCGCCGAGGCCGTGGCCAGTTACGAGATCACGGAGCGTGCGGCCACGTTAAAGCGCCGCCGCACCCGCTTCATAGAGTTCGACGCATCACTTTTCTGACACTTCGGCAACTCTTTACTATTCGTCGCCGGAAAGTCATCCTTCGTTTGACAGAGCGTCCACTGGCCATCGCACCGGAACAGCACGCCGGCTCAGGACGGCCGAGGAACGTACGCGTCGACGCGCGGCGCGCCTGCGCCGAGCGCCCGCGCCGGGTCACCCCTCGGAGCGTGTTCCTCGCTCCGAGGGAGCCCTCAGATGCGGCGGCAGTTACAGGACCGGCAGCATGATGTCGCGCTCGTACGGCGTGACCTGCCGACGATAGATGTCCCACTCCTGACGTTTGTTGCGTAGGAAGAACTCGAAGACGTGCTCCCCCAACGTCTCAGCCACCAGCTCGGAGGTCTCCATAGCCCGGATGGCCTCGTCCAGCGACGTGGGCAGCGGGTCGATCCCCAATGCCCGACGCTCGCGGTCGGTGAGCGCCCAGACGTCGTCCTCCGCCTCCGGCGGCAGTTCGTAGCCTTCTTCGATCCCCTTCAGCCCAGCCGCCAACAGCATGGCGTAGGCCAGATAGGGGTTACAGGCCGAATCCAACGACCGGAACTCCACCCGCACCGACTGCCCCTTACCGGGCTTGTACATCGGCACACGTACCAGCGCGGAGCGGTTGTTGTGTCCCCAGCAGACGTACGCGGGCGCCTCACCGCCACCTTGCAGCCGCTTGTACGAGTTCACCCACTGGTTGGTCACGGCCGTGATCTCCGGGGCGTGCCGCAACAACCCGGCGATGAAGGACCGGCCGGTTTTGGACAGCTGATACTGCGCCCCTGCCTCGAAGAACACGTTTCGGTCGCCCTCGAACAGCGACACGTGTGTGTGCATTCCGGACCCGGGGTGATCGGTGAACGGCTTCGGCATAAACGACGCGTACAGCCCCTGTGAGAGGGCCACCTCCTTCACCACGGCCCGGAACGTCATCAAATTGTCCGAGGTGGCCAGGGCATCGGCGTAACGAAGATCGATCTCCTGCTGCCCGGGGGCGATCTCGTGATGGCTGAACTCGACGGAGATGCTCATCTCCTCGAGCATGGTGATGGCGTCCCGGCGGAAGTCCTGGGCCACCCCGTGTGCGGTGTGGTCGAAGAACCCGCTGGCGTCGACCGGAACCGGGATCTCGCCCTGCTTCGGAGCGTCCTTGAAGACGAAGAACTCCACTTCGGGGTGGGTATAGAAGGTCAGTCCACGGTCGGCGGCCGCACCCAGTGCCCGCTTGAGCACGTGCCGGGGATCGGCGTAGGAGGGCGAGCCGTCGGGCATGAGGATGTCGCAGAACATCCGGGCGGTGCCGGCCCGCCACGGCAGAACCTGGAACGTGGCCGGGTCGGGCTTCGCCAGCATGTCGGCCTCGTAGACGCGGGCGAAACCTTCGATGGCCGAGCCGTCGAAGCCGATGCCCTCGTTGAAGGCGTTCTCCAGCTCCGCGGGCGCCACGGCCACCGACTTCAGGTAACCCAGCACGTCGGTGAACCACAGCCGGACGAACCTGATGTCGCGTTCCTCAAGCGTCCGGAGGACGAATTCCTGCTGCTTCTCCACGCTGCACAGTGTGCCTCACACACGTGTCCACCAGGTAACCCCCCACCGCGTGTCGGCGGCGCCAGCGAATGTGTGGCTCCGCAGCGGTCGGTTACCTCGCAGGGTTCCACAGCTCGGCCGGCCGGCGGATAGGCTCGAGGATGTGCCGCAGATCAGACTCGCTCTCGCCCAAGTGAACCCGACCGTCGGTGCTCTCGAAGCCAACGCCGACCTCGTCGTCCGGATGACGGCGCACGCCGCGTCGCAGCACGCCCACCTCGTCGCCTTCCCGGAAATGGTCCTCACCGGGTATCCAGTAGAAGACCTCGCGCTGCGCCGTTCGTTCGTCGACGCCTCCCGCGCCGCGGTCGAACAGCTCGCCACCCGCCTCGACGCCGAGGGACTAGGGTCCGTGGCCGTCGTCGTCGGCTACCTCGGTCGCGACGACACCACGGCTGACAGCGTGCAGCTTGGCCGGCCCAAGGGCTCACCGCAGAACAGCATCGCCGTGCTCTACGGGGGGCGGGTGCTCGCCCGGCAGGCCAAACACCACCTGCCCAACTACGGCGTGTTCGACGAGTTCCGGTACTTCGTCCCCGGCGATCATCTCGGAATCGTCCGGCTCCACGGTGTCGACGTCGCCCTGGCCATCTGCGAAGACCTGTGGCAAGACGGCGGCCCCGTCGCCGTCGCGCGGGAGGCCGACGCCGGCATGCTGCTGGTCATCAACGGCTCACCGTACGAACGCAACAAAGACGACACCCGGCTCGAGTTGGCCCGCCGTCGCGCGCTCGACTCCAACGCGGCCCTGGCCTACGTGAACATGATCGGCGGGCAAGACGAACTCGTCTTCGACGGCGACTCCCTGGTGGTCGACGCCAACGGCCACCTACTCGCCCGAGCGCCGCAGTTCGAGGAAGGGTGCCTCGTCGTCGACCTGGACCTCCCGACGCCCACCCGGCCCGCACCGCCACCGTGGGGCACCTCCGACGAGCGAGTAGCCGGGTTCAAGGTTCGTCGAACGACACTCACCGACGCGCCACTGCCGCACTACACACCCGAGCCCGGGGCCCTCGCACCACATCTGTCCGACCCCGCCGAGGTGTACGCCGCCGTTGTCACCGGCCTGCGCGACTACGTGCGCAAGAACCGTTTCGATTCGGTGGTGCTGGGCCTGTCGGGCGGCATCGACTCGGCGGTCACCGCGGCCGTCGCCGTAGACGCGATCGGCGCTGACCACGTCCACGGCGTCGCCATGCCCAGCGTCTACTCCTCCGAACACTCCAAGGCCGACGCGAGAGAACTGGCCGAGCGAACCGGCCTACACCTGCATACCGTGCCTATCGCGCCCATGGTCCACGCGTTCACGGACCACGTGGAGCTCACCGGGTTGGCCGAAGAGAACCTGCAAGCGCGCATCCGCGGCGTCATCCTCATGGGAATGTCCAACCAGCACGGCCACCTCGTCCTCGCCACCGGCAACAAGAGTGAGTTGGCCGTCGGCTACTCCACCATCTACGGCGACGCGGTCGGCGGGTTCGCGCCGCTGAAAGACGTTCCGAAGACCCTCGTCTGGGAGCTAGCCCGGTGGCGCAACACCGTCGCGGCCGAACACGGCGAGAAGCCGCCGATTCCGGAGAGCTCCATCGACAAACCCCCGAGTGCTGAGTTGCGGCCCGGCCAACTCGACTCCGACTCGTTGCCCGACTACTCGTTGCTGGACGACCTGCTCGACCACTACGTGGAGCAGGATCTCGGCAGTGAGCGGCTGATCGAGGCCGGTTTCGCGCCCGACGTCGTGACGCGGGTGCTCCGGATGGTCGACGCCGCGGAGTACAAACGGCGCCAGTATCCACCAGGTCCGAAAGTCACCGAGCGCAACTTCGGCCGCGACCGACGGGTGCCGATCACGACGGCATGGAGGGGGCACCCCGTCAGTCCGTCAGCCGCATCGATCCCCACGCCAGCCACCGAAGTGGTCACACCACCGGCTCCCGCGGAAGCCGAGTCGCCCGCAGAACCTGAGTCGCCCGCGGACGCCGAGCCGCCTGCAGAAGCCGACTCGCCCGCGGCGGCCGATGCGGCCACCGGAGCTGATGCGGCCACCGCGGCGAAGTCTCCATCACAGCCAGCCGAAGCCGAGCCGGGCGAACCGGCGGAGCCTGCCGAACGTCGCACCAACGGTGGACACACCTCGCCGCCGCCCCCGCCGCCGAGCTGAACGTGGTGCTCTCGTGTTCGACGTCTCTATTCGTCGAGCAAACCCTTGTGGGACGCCGGAAGGTCGCGGCTGACCGGCGGCGGGGGTGGTGGCTGCTGTGGCCGCGGACCAGGGCGGCGCTCACGTGTGGTCTGGTCCAGGCCGGGCGCCTCACCTGAGGCCGCACGCTCAGGGGACCCCGAGCGATCCGGATCCGGGCGCTCGGTTGGCAGCGGCCGTCCGGCGCCGGCGCCCGCGGTGGTTTTCTGCGGTGTTGGTGACGCGGGATCGGCGCCGGCCTCGCCCGAACCGGCCGGCCGGTTGGCGGTGTCTGCGCTGCGCACCGCCGCCGTTGTGGGGCTGGCGCCGACGTGGGCGTCCGTTGGTGCGTCGACAACGGGCTCGGCTGGAACCTCGTCGTCGAGCGTCGGGCGGCCGATGACGTACTCGAACACCAGCCAGGCCAGGACACCGCCCACCAGCGGGCCGATCAGCCACGCCGCGAAGCCGTCCCATTCTCCGCCGACTACCGCCGGGCCGAACGCACGGGCGGGGTTGAGCGCCCCACCGCTGAACCCGCCGATGGCGAAGATGCCGGCGGTGTAGGCCAACCCGATGGCGAACGGGTATACCGACAGCGGCGCACGCTGGTCGACGATGGTGCCGAGAACAACCAGCACGACGATGAAGACCGCGATCGCCTCGAGGATCATGGCACCGGCAAGATTCAGGTCGCCCTCGGTGGCGGGCACCGGCACTCCGGCGGCGACGAGGTCACGACTGGTGACCAGCAGCACGGTCAACGCCGCGACGATGCCGCCGATCAGTTGGGCAGCCCAGTAGATGGACGCACCTACCACGTCGATCCGACGGCCCAGCAGAAACGCGAGTGTGACCGCCGGGTTGAAGTGCCCGCCCGACACGTGCCCGAGCGCGGCCACGAGCACCAGGATCACCATGCCCTGTCCCACCGCGTACGGCGTGATATCGCCGGTGACGATGGTCATGACAGCGACGAAGGTCAGTGCGAACGCACCGATCCCTTCGGCCACCGCATTACGTACCCACATCTGGGGCATGAACAACCACTCCTGCTGACGTCGTGAGATTCTTCCTTTGTACAGTCTGCTCGGCTCGTACCCGAACCGAGCACCAGTACGACCGCCGCGCCACACAACCACTCCGCGGCGCGTGCGGCACCGCGGTGCGTCCGGCTGTTAGGGACAACGGCCACTTTTCGTAAGGTTAATGCGGATCGGGGACAGTCTCGATGACCTTCCCCGCTTCGGTCTCGGCGTGTCCAGTTGACCTGCGGCTCCACCAAGTTGCCCATTTCGGTGAGCGCTAGCGCCTGGCCTGATGGGAGAATGCGGTACGTCAGGGGGACCCGATCACCGGGCCTCGAGGCAACCGTGAGGAGTACTCGTCATGGCCGACACGTCTTCGGCGTTGTATGGCGGGGAGCGGCAACGCCGGCTCACCGTCCTCGACCTACGGGCAGCGAAAGAACGCGGCGAACGCTGGCCCATGCTCACCTCGTACGACATGTACACCGCGGGTATCTTCGACGCTGCCGGCATCCCGGTCCTGCTGGTGGGAGACTCGGCGGGGAATAACGTCTACGCCTATCCGGACACCGTGCCGGTCACTCTCGATGAGATGATCCCGCTGGCCCGGGCGGTCGTCCGGTCCACCAGCCGTGCTCTCGTCGTATGCGATCTCCCGTTCGGCTCCTACGAGGTCACCCCCGAGCAGGCGATGACCACCTCCATCAGGGTGCTGAAGGAGACTGGTGTCCAAGCGGTCAAGCTGGAGGGCGGGCGCACCGCCATCGACGCGGTCCGACGCATCGTGGACGCCGGCATCCCGGTGATGGCACACACGGGATTCACTCCCCAGCGGGTGAACACCATCGGCGGGTACCGCGTCCAGGGACGTGGTGACCAAGCCGACGAGCTGATCGCCGACGCCGAAGCCCTCGAAGCCGCCGGTGCGTTCGCGATCGTGCTGGAGATGGTGGCGGCCGACGTCGCCGCCGAGATCACCAAACGGCTGTCGATCCCGGTGGTCGGCATCGGCGCCGGACCTCACTGCGACGCCCAGGTGCTGGTGTGGCAGGACATGGCTGGATTCGGCGACGGCAGCACCCCGCGCTTCGTCAAGGCGTTCGGCGACCTCCGTACCGCCTTGGTGGACGCCACCAAGGCGTTCGGCGACGACGTCGTGGCCGGCCGGTTTCCCGCCGAGGAGCATACGTACCACTAGGGCGTCCGGTACACGTCCGGAGCAGTCACCCGCAGTGCGTCAACGGTCGGTGTCGCCCCAACCCCATTCGCGTTCTTCGCGGTCGACGCTTTCGAGCCGTTCGGTGCGTTCACGTGCGCGCTGAACGGCGCCGGCCGCCTCGTCCTGCGTCGCATAGGGCCCGAGCCGCCGGTTGTTGGCACACCCGGCCTCGGGCTCGACCTCCGCGTGATCCAGGCACCAATACCACTCCTGGCTCATGCCGACTCCTTTCCACGCCGTCACCCCAGGTTATCGACGCGGCTACCTCCGCGCAGCCCTACACACCGGATACCGGCAACCGGGCGGGACGACTCCCCCAAAGGGGGACACTAGACTGTTTGGGTGACTCCCGTGGTACCTGGCACCATCTCGCCGCAGCGCTCCGTCCCGTCGTCCATCCAACGACCCGAATACGTCGGTCGCTCGGCGCCCGCGCCGTTCACCGGCTCGGAGGTCAAGGACACCGCCACGATCGACCGGATCCGGACGGCGGCTGAGCTGGCGGCTCGGGCGCTGGCGGAGGTAGGCAAACACGTCGTACCCGGTATCACTACCGACGAGCTCGACCGCATCGGCCACGAGTTCCTCTGTGACCACGGCGCGTACCCGTCCACCCTCGGGTACCGCGGCTTTCCGAAGTCGCTGTGCACGAGTGTCAACGAGGTCGTCTGCCACGGCATCCCCGACTCCACGGTGGTTGCCGACGGCGACATCGTCAACATCGACATCACCGCCTACATCGGCGGTGTTCACGGCGACAACAACGCCACGTTCCTGGCTGGCGACGTCGATGAGGAAACCCGGCTCCTCGTGGAGCGCACCCGCGAGGCGCTGATGCGCGGCATCAAGGCGGTCAAGCCGGGGCGTGCCATCAATGTCATCGGCCGGGTGATCGAGTCCTACGCCAAACGTTTCGACTATGGCGTGGTGCGCGAGTTCACCGGGCACGGCGTCGGCGAAGCGTTCCACTCGGGTTTGGTGATCCCCCACTACGACGATCCCGGCTCCACCCGGCTGATCGAGGCGGGCATGGTGTTCACCATCGAGCCCATGCTCAACCTCGGCACTCACGAGTGGACTATGTGGGACGACGGTTGGACGGTCGTCACCAGGGATCTGCGCCGATCAGCGCAGTTCGAGCACACCATCCTGGTGACGGAGTCGGGCGCGGAGATCCTCACCCTCCCCCGGTGATCATTGGCTTTTGACTACCGAATTCGGTAGTCAAAAGCCAATGATCACCGGGGAAGGGCGTCGTGGCGGTGTTCGCCATCGTGTAGTTCGCTGAGCAACACCAAGTGCTGGAAGTCGACAGCGATCCCGCGCAGGGTGAGGTCGACCACCTCGGCGGCGCGCTGGACATCGAACTCGGTGTCGGCGAAGAGACTGCTGTGGAAGACGACCGCGGCGAGTACGTCGACGACGAGTGCGGGGTCGGTGCCCGGCCGCAGGTGTCCCCGCTCCATAGCTTGCCGGACCGTGCAGGTGAGGGCCTCACGCGCCGGACGCACCAACTGGTCGGTGAGGTGCTGATGGAGATCCGGATCCGGCACGCAGTCGGCGATCAGCGGGGCGAGCACCCCCGCTGGCATCCGTCGCAACAACGCGTCGGCCAGGAGTTCCAGGCCATCCATCAGGTCACATCGGGTACATCCGGTGTCGGGCACCGGTTGTCGCTCGATGACGGTGGCCAGCGCGGCGATGATCAATTCTTGCCGACGACGCCAGCGCCGGGCGATGGACGGCTTGGTGGTGCCAGCCCGGGCGGCGACGGCCTCCAGGCTGAAGCCGACGTACCCGTGCTCATGCAAGACCTGCAGCGTGGCTCGCAGGATCGACTCGTCGAGCGCCGGGTCTCGTGGCCGGCCCACGTGCCGGCTGATCTCTGAGCGCGCCATAGCGGCCAGGGTACCCAGGCGAGCCGCGTGACCCGGACCACACAGCGGAGTCCAGCGGCGCGGAATTTAAATACGGCCCGCAACGTAATTAATGACGAGCATTACCCACCTCTGATCGAAGGAGTCCAATGGACCACGCCGTGGCCGCACCGCGGGCCGGACGACGGGAATGGCTGGGTCTCGCCCTGTTGGCGTTGCCCACCATGGTGATCGGCCTCGACCTGACCGTGCTGCACCTCGCCGTCCCCAATCTCAGTGCCGACCTCCAGCCCAGCAGCTCACAACTGCTCTGGATCACCGACATCTACGGCTTCATGATTGCCGGCTTCCTCATCACCATGGGCACCCTCGGCGACCGCATCGGCCGCCGCCGACTCCTGATGATCGGCGCCACCGCTTTTGCCGCCGCCTCTGTTCTCGCCGCCGTATCGACCAGCGCCGAGATGCTGATCGTGACCCGCGCCCTGCTCGGCGTCACCGGCGCAACCCTCATGCCGTCGACGCTCTCGTTGATCAGCAACATGTTCAAGGACCCCAAACAGCGCTCCTTCGCGATCGCCGCGTGGATGATCAACTTCATGCTCGGCGGCGCCATCGGCCCACTGATTGGCGGTGCTCTACTCGAGCACTACTGGTGGGGTTCGGTGTTCCTGGTCGGTGTTCCGATCATGGCAGTGCTCGTTTTGCTGGCTCGGACGCTGCTGCCCGAGTACCGCAACCCCAACGCCGGCCGGATGGACCCGGCCAGCGTCGTCCTCTCGCTCGCCGCCATTCTCGCCATCATCTACGGCATCAAAGAACTGGCCAAGGGTGGTTCCGTGGGCGTCGCACTGCTGTCCGCGCTAGCCGGCTTGGCGGTCGGCGCGATCTTCATCCGGCGCCAGCAGCGTCTCGACGATCCGGTCATGGACATCCGGCTGCTCGCCCGCCGGTCGTTCAGCACCGCGCTCGGCGCGCAACTGGCCGGCCTGCTCGTGATCGCCGGCACCCAATTCTTGATCTTGCAGTACATGCAGCTGGTGCTGGACATCTCGGCGCTACGGGCCGGAGCCTTGATCGTCCCCGCCATGCTGCTGTCAGTGGTCACCACCCTCGTGGCGCCAGCCGTGGCCCGCCGGGTAGGACACGCCGCGGCGATCAGCGGAGCACTTCTGGCCAGCGGCATCGGACTGATCTTGATCACCCAGGTCGGCACCGAGTCAGGTCTGGCGGTCGCCGTCGTCGGCTTCAGTATCCTCAGCATCGCCGCCAACCCAGCGATCGCGCTCACCTACGACCTCGTCATCGGCAGCGCCCCACCCGAGCGGGCCGGATCGGCGTCAGGTATGGCCGAGACCGCATCGGAGCTGGGGCTCGCTCTAGGCGTAGCGATAGGGGGCAGCGTCGCCACCGCTGTCTATCGAAGTCAGGTCACCGCCGACACCCTTCCAGCCGGCCTCCCGGACGACGTCACCGGTGCAGCTCGGGACACCCTGGGCGCGGCCGTACACGTCGTCGATCGAGTATCCGCCGACGCCGGGCAGGATCTGCTAGAGCTGACCCGCACCGCCTTCACCAACGGCGTACAGGCCGCCGCAGCGGTGAATGTCGGCGTGGTGGTTGTGGCGTCAGCCCTGGTGGCTATCGTTCTGCGCCGCCGACGCTCGCCATCCGACCCCGCGACCGACACCGACCCCGCGACCGACGCCGACGACGGTGCTGATGCCACGCTTACGCCACAACACTGAGCGCGCGATGCTCCGTGGGCCGGGTTCCGAAGTGCCGTTTGAACGCCGCGCTCAGGGCGTAGGCACTGGAGTAACCGACCTGCCGAGCGATGGCCTCGACCGTCGCATCGGTGCGGTGCAGCAAGTCGGCCGCAAGCCCAAGCCGCCAGCCGGTCAGGTACGCCATGGGTGGTTCACCCAGCAGCTCCCCGAACCGGCGGGCGAAGGTGGCCCGCGAGACGCCAGCCTCGCGGGCCAAGCTGGCCACAGTCCACGGTTTGGCCGGCTCGTCATGCAGCGCACGCAGGGCTCCCCCGACCGTCGAGTCTCCTAACGCGCGGTACCAGGGTGGCGGCGACGCTTCCGGGCGGGTGAACCATTCGCGCAGCGTCGAGAGCAACGCCAGATCCAGTAGCCGGTCGAGGATGGCTTGCTGGCCAGGGGCGTCGCGGTCGATCTCGGCGATCAACAGGTCCATGATCGGATACGGCTTCCCCTCGTCCGGCACGACGAGCACTCGCGGCAAGGCGTTGAGCAGCCGGTCGGACATCCGGCCACGCACCTGATAGGTGCCGGTAAGCAACACGTTGGGGCTGTCGAGGCTATCGCCGCAGGTGCGGGTGCCCAGCAAGAGCTGGTCGCCGATCTCTTCACCGTCGGCCGTGGTGCAGAGTGTCGGGGCGTGCATCACATACCGCGGAGGGCTGCCGGCGCCCGGCTCGTCGGCGATGGTGAACGGCGCGGGCCCAACGACGATGGCGATGTCTCGGGTGGACAGCCGCACCGGCCGATCGCCGTCCGGCACGATCCATCCGCCACTACGGACCATGGTGACCAGGGTCAGCTGCGCGCCGTCGGCGAAACGCACCGCCCACGGCGTGTCCATGATGGTGCGGCCGAACAACGCTCCGCTCGAACGGACCTCGGACAACATCCCAGTCAACACATCCACGCCCGTCATATTAGACGATTGCGCATCAGGACGAGCGTCTGAGCTATTCATCGTCTCACCGCTCTGGGGTTGGATCGTCCACATGACAACAACACCGATTCTGGTCGTCGGCGGCACCGGCAAGGTGGGGCGCCGGGTCGCCTCTCAGTTAGCCGGACTCGGCCGGAGCGTCCGCGCGGCCTCCCGGAGCAGCGACATACGGTTCGATTGGAACGATCAGACCACGTGGGATTCTGCCCTGGCGGGCACCAGTGGGGTATTCATCATGCCGAACGACGCCGACGACGGCGGCCAGCTACGAGCCTTCACCGAACGCGCCCGGGACGCCGGTGTACAACGACTAGTGCTGCTCTCGGCTCGCGAGTACGTCGAGATGGGGTTCACCGCCGCGATCACCCGCGAGGACATCGTCCGCGAGTCAGGTCTCGACTGGACCGTGTTACGTCCGGTCTGGTTCGCGCAGAACTTCAGCGAGGAACCGTTCCTCAGCGTCGGTGTCGACGACGGAACGGTCTCGATCTCCACCGGCGCCGGCCGGCATCCCTTCATCGACGCTGAAGACATCGCCGCGGTAGCCGTCGCAGCGCTGACCAAGGACGGGCATGTCGGGCAGATCTACGAGCTGACCGGACCACGGGCTATCACCGTCGGCGAAGCGGTGGAGGCGATCTCCACGGCCAGCGGCCGATCGATCCGGTTCGCCCCCACGCCACCGGATGAGTACGCCGAATATCTGGTCAGCCGCGGCCTCTACGACAAAGAGACCGCCCTCGTCGTGGCCAGCTTGGCAGAATACATCCGCGACGGACATGACGAGCACCTGTCCGACGGCGTTCAGCGCGCCCTGGGCCGTCAACCCCGAGAGTTCGCCGACTACGTTGCGACGACGGTCGCCAGCGGCACCTGGACCACTCCTTAGAACCGCCGGGTCCTTCACTCCAACAACCCAGAGGATTCCGCATGTCGAGCAAGGCAACCAATGTCCAAACCGCCCACGAGATCCACCTCGCCGCACGCCCCACGGGTGAACCGGAGCCGAGCAACTTCACGCTGGTCGAGACCGAGATCCCGGACCTGGTCGACGGACAGGTACTCGTCCGCAACACCTGGATGTCGGTCGACCCATATATGCGCGGCCGGATGAACGACGCCGAATCGTACATCGCACCGTTCCAGCTAGGCTCCGCTTTAGAGGGCAGCGCGGTCGGTGAGGTGATCGCCTCGACGTCCGCCGACGTGCCGGTCGGGGCATCGGTGTCGCACTTCGCCGGCTGGCGCAGCCACGCGGTGCTCGACGCCGCGTCCGCCGTCGTCATCGATACGTCCATCGCCCGCCCCCAGGACTATCTTGGCGCGCTGGGGACGACGGGGCTCACCGCATACGCCGCGCTGACCGACACCACGCCGGTCCGGGAAGGAGACGTCGTGTTCGTCTCCGCGGCAGCTGGCGCCGTCGGCAGCGTCGCAGGTCAGCTGGCCCGGAAGTTCGGGGCGGCGACGGTGATCGGTTCCGCCGGCGGGCCGGAAAAGGCGAAACGGGTGGTGGAGGATTTCGGATTCGACGCGGCCATCGACTATCGGGCCGGATCCGTGGCCGACCAGCTCGCCGAGATCGCACCAGACGGCATCGACCTGTACGTCGACAACGTCGGCGGCGACCACCTCGAGGCAGCCATCGAAGCGCTCCGGGTCAATGGCCGGATCGCCGGGATCGGCATGATCAGCGGCTATAACGCTACCGGACCGGTTCCGGGCCCACCTGACTTCTTCCGCGCCTACGGCAAGCGGCTGACCATCCGCGGGATGCTGGTCAGCGACCATTTCCACCTCTTCCCCGAGTACATCAGCAAAGCGGCGGGCTGGCTCGCCGACGGCAGTCTGCGCACGTCGGAGACCGTCGTCGACGGGTTGGAGAACGCCCCCGAAGCATTTCTCGGGGTGCTCCGCGGCGCCAACATCGGCAAGATGCTGGTCCGCCTCTGAGCGGGCTACCCCGCTGAGCCCGCGACGCTGCTTGCGTCCTGCGGGGCGAGCGCCGGGGCGCTCACCCCGCAGGACGCAAGCTCCGGTCCCCCGGGCGCGCCGCCACCGGGGTATCCTCAACGGTGGAGGACGAGCTGGCCGGGCGGCCGCGGCAACGTCGTTCGGCGTCGTCGAGGAAAGTCCGGACTCCACAGGGCAAGGTGGTGGGTAACACCCACCCGGGGTGACCCGCGGGACAGTGCCACAGAAAACAGACCGCCGGCACGCTTCGGCGAGCCGGTAAGGGTGAAACGGTGGTGTAAGAGACCACCAGCGTCCTGGGTGACCAGGACGGCTCGGTAAACCCCACCCGGAGCAAGGTCAGACAGGGAACGTTCGAGGGCGGCCCGCCCGAGTTCCCGGGTAGACCGCACGAGACCGTCGGCAACGGCGGTCCTAGATGGATGGTCGCCGCTCCCGGTCCGCCGGGGGACAGAATCCGGCTTAGAGGCCAGCTCGTCCTCTCCACCTGCACAAATGTCCGGACATGCCGCCTGAACTGGCTTTTCTCCTCTCAACGGTGGTCAACGTTTCACGGCGTTTCTCACCCTCTTGCGCCCCGCATGCGCCCCCGGTGCGCCTCGATCTTGGTCCGGCCACTGCTGCATCCGATGCCCGTTGTTGCGGGCCGACACAGCTCAGCGACCCCCAGCTACTGGAAACCCGCGACAACCTCGTCGCACACATACCCAAACCCGAACACGAAGGCTCGGCCGGAGAAGGCGTTCAGGGCCGGCGCACCCGCTGCTGGCCCGCCCGGAACGCCCGCTTGACCTTGGCGACCGCCTGGGGGCCGTGCGCTCTTAGCCCCGGTTTCCGAGGACAGTCAGCCTGTCATGGCCACATCGGCGCGGATCTTGACTCTTGACCGGTCCACCCAATTCTCGATCTTGAGCAAGGACGGATCAATGGTCCGTTCCAAACCTACTGGTACAGCGGTCAACGATGCGGCATCGTGTTGGGCCACATACCGCATCCCCGTGTGATGCGAACCCCCTCAGGAGCGCTCCAAACACCGGCAAGGCGCAGCGCAAACAACAAGTCGTGTCGTCATCGCCACGTTTCCGGTGACTTCCTTGACATGACGTAGGACCGCCAGGCGCCGACGCACCTGGCGGTCCAACTGAGGTTCACTCACCCGATCTCCTTAATGACCAAGGGGACCGGATGTCAAGTATCTCCGTCAGTTTTAGACGCCGACCCGCGCTACACCCTCAACTGTGAAGAGCCGGATAAAATAGGTGCGGCTAGCCAACTGGGATTAGCCGCTCGACCCTGGAGGTTTCCTCGGTCCATCATCAACACAAGGATCTTCACAGCACGCTAACTGTGACGTAGCTTTGCAGAGAACAAGACGACAAAGGCAGCATCCACGTACTGCGGGCCACTATTTTTTAGGTGTGTCGACCACGATCTCCGGCTTGGCCGCCAACGGCTCAGAAGTCCTCATGTCTATCGCATGCCGAACTTCCATGTCCTCGCAGCCGGGATGCTCGGAGTCCGGCGAAACGACCGGTCCCGGATCCAACCTAATCACCGAAATCTCGCCATCCGTCGTCTCTACGCTCAAGGTCGGTGCAGTTTGGCAAGGCAGAGCAGACCACACCAAGCGGAGATCCCATGGTGTATCTGTCTCTACCAACCAAGCCTCGTTAGCTCCGGCGAACTCCGCCGCCGCATCGGCTAGGTAACCGAAGTCAGACCCTTCGGACAGTTCGACGTCGGAGGTGAACTCCCACGCCTGAACCACACCCGTCTCGTCGCTCAACTCAGCTTCTTTAGCCGCCCGCCCTACATCGCCGCTGCTGCTCACCGCCGAGTCATCACCACCACATGCTGTCACTACAAGGGCCACCGACACTACGATGACCGCTGCCCGAACGCTGAACCCACGCATCATCCAACCAGCTTATTTGCCAAATCTTAGAAAACAAGGCTAAAGCCACCAAGGGGCAACTGAGCGTCTCCTGTCCTCGTGAAATACCTCTGGCTATGTGCATGTAGCCCAATTGCCGTCTTAGCGCCTGCGCCGGTGCCCCCCGACCAGATAGGAGACCCACCGTCACCTGATGATCGCGCAATGTTGTGTCTACCGCCAAACATCATGCAACTACAGGCAGCCGACTCCCAAGAAGAATAGATCGACGTCACCGTACCAATTCGACGTTGCGGCGCTAGTTTCGTCCGGAACTCAGCGATAGCAAGAACATCCATATCGGTGTCACGTTGATCATTCCGCCAGCAACATCTAACTGCTCGCGTTCGGCGCGCGTGACGATTGTCCCTTCACGGATATCTAGCTCATTCATGGCTTCCGAGAGCGCGCCCACTTCACGGTTTCGGGTTGCTTGGTTCGCCATCGAGTCACACACCTGGACCAGCATGCGCTTCTCTCTCTGCAGCCGGACAACGAAGTCGACCTCCTTCCCGCTCTTCGTCCGGTAGTAGAAGATCTCAGGCGATGCTCGACGCAGGGCGGTAAAGACCAGGTTTTCCAGCAGGTGCCCAGTGTTAACGAGAATTCCGGATCCCACGGAGACAGCCAGTGCGTGATCTACGCAGTAGATCTTCTTGGGGTTCACGTTCGATCTGGCCAGTGAAGCGTCAAACAGGCGCACCTGAAAAAGGAAGAAGGCATCCTCCAGCCACGTCACGTAGTCTGCGACCGTGTTGCGCGAGACCTTGTGTCCCAAGGACTTTAAGTACCCGGTGAGGCTGTTCATGCTCTGCAGTGAGGCCACATTGTCGATCAGGCGATGAGTCAGGTCGGCCACCGCCTGGGGGTGGCTAATGTCGTGCCGCTCTATAAGGTCACGGAAGAGGACCGCCGTCAGGTACTCCTGGTGAATCATGGTGCGCAAGCGACGATCGACACCGGCGACCTCTGGGAAGCCGCCAGTCTGCCAGAAATGCTCGAAACTCTTCTGCACCGACAGTCGCTTCCTCGTTGAGCGAGGAGCGGAGTAATCCACACCGTGATAGTCCATGAACTCCGCAAAGGAAAACGGGAAGATCTCCCAAGACAGTGCGCGACCACGCATCTGGGTAGCCACTTCAGTCGACAACATCTGAGCCGAGGAGCCGGTGAGGTAGACCTCGCTCTTCTCGGTACGCATGAGGCGGTCAACGAACGGTTCCCAGCCGGGTAGCACCTGAATCTCGTCGAGAAAGAAGTAGACCGTCTCCTTGTTTTTCTTCTCCGGGTACAGCGAGAAGTAGGCTTCCGAAATCACTCCAAGATCGCCATGCCTCATTGCGTGTAGCCGGTCATCGAAGAAGTTGAGATGAAGAATGTTCTCGCGGGGAGTCCCAGCTTCCAGTAGCCGACTCATCAACTGCCGCATATAGGTTGATTTCCCGCTTCTCCGTACCCCTATGCAGACGGTGGCCTTGCCTGGCACGGTCTGCACATCTACGTGGCGGGGTATACCGACGTCTAGCGGCGCGTCCTGAGCGTCGAGGATTAGTTCGCGGAGCACATCAAGCATGCCTGAACCTGCTCTCATTCTGACAAGATTCTGGCCCATCTGGTCTCTAGGATAGCAACATCAGGATCGAACTGGTCCTTCGAGCGGCAAGATTGGGCTCAACTATGATCTTCGCCGACACGCCCCGCACAACGCGGCGACCTCGTGGTGATCGAATCCGACATCGGGCGCCAGAGCCACGAGCACATCCGCAGGCATCCTCGACAGGATGAGGACGGGCTGGTCGGGCGGCAGCGGAGACGCCCGTGTCAACGGACTGGGCGCGACTGCCCGGCTGGCTCGTTATGCCGACGGTGGAGCGTTTTACCGGCCAACGGTGGAGGGTTCTACCGGTCCTGGCCGGTAGAACCCTCCAACGTCAACCGGTAGAAGCTTCCACCGTCGAGTCATCCCGACATGAAGGCCGACTGTGCGATCAGAACGAGCCCGGAGATCGTCACCACGACGAGCAACGCGGCGCGCAGGTGACCGCCGTCGACCACCCGCCGCAGCGGGCGAGCGATGAGGTAGCCGGCGATGATGAACGGGAACAAGCCGAGCCCTACCCACACCTCCCGCTCGTGCAGTTGGCCACCTATCGCGAGCGCGCCCAGCGATACCAACGTGCCGATCAAGAAGTACACCGCCAGTGTCGAGCGCACTCGCGGACCAGGGTCGTGCTGGTAGACCAACGCCACCGGTGGCCCACCGATGGACGTCGCCGTCCCGGTGACACCGGAGATCACCCCGGCCGCGGTCAACGTCGTCGGAGTCGACCGGACGCGTACGGCGAAAACGGTCAGGGCGACGGCCACCAGAACCATGATCCCAACCGCCAGTGCCAGCGTGTTCGGCGCCAACGCCGCGACCACCCAGACACCTCCGATGGTCCCGACGAACCGGCCCACCAACGCCCAGGAAAGGCCACGCAGGTCGGCATGCCGCCACTCCGAGGACAAGCTCAGCACCGGCAGTGCCGCGGTCGTCACCAGCATCGCCCCCGGCATGAGCGTCGGATCCAGCAGCGTGACCACGGGCGCGGCAACCAGGCCAAGGCCTAGTCCGACACTGCCCTGGACGGCTGCGCCAAGAAGAACCGCCCCGCCCGTGAGAATCCAGAACGTCAGATCCAAGGCGCGACGCCTACGGTGTTCGTTTTCATATCGACACCATTGTCTGCCTTGTCACGACGGCCTGGCGTTCCGGGTCCCCCGCCCGCCGCATAGCGTGCCGCATAGTGGGCGCCGCCACCGGCCGGGCACAACGGGCACGCCCGCACAGACTGCCGCAGCAACAACCGCGGCAACACCGGCCTTACGGCACAATGCCCGGCGGCGAAACTCGACGGGTGACCAAGGCTGGATCGGCCGCCGCGCGTCGTGCCACGTCACGGCACCGCATAAAGCTCACGTCCCCGCTTTCCAGGCCGAACTCGATCAGCCGACGCAGCGACTCCATCCGGGATGGCCGGCCGGTCAGGAACGGGTGGCAGGTCAGGTTGAACAGGCACCGGTAGCGCCGCATGGCGTCGAGTTCCGCGCGCCACATCTCCAGCACCTTAACCGGCGATTCGATCACCGAACCCACGTGCGGCTCCGGCAGGAATGCGTACTGTTCCCAGTCGTCGAGGGACCAGTGCACGGGCAACTCCGCCACGGTTCCCGCACCGGACTCGATCAGATAAGGCCGGTCGTCGCCCATGAACGACGAGTCGTACAGCAGGCCGTGTGCTGCCACCAGGCCGGCTGTCTCCCCCGTGGTCGCCCAGCCGGCCGCACGGTGCCCGACGATCTCGATGCCCTGGGCGGCGAACACCTCCATGGCCCGCTCGAAGTCCACCCGCTCCTCCCCCGCCGCCATCGACGTGGGCAGTCGGTGGCTGTAGGAGTGGTGCGCCACCTCGTGCCCACGCTCGACGATCCCGGCGGCCAGGCCGGGCCGCTGCTCGGCGACCCAGCCGGGGATGAAGAAGGTGGCGAGAAGCTCGAACTCGTCGAGTAGGTCGAGGATCCTGGGCACGCCGACGTCGGGCCCGTAGGCCTGGTGCGACATCGTCGTCGCGTGCGAGAGACGACGCGCCGGCTTCTGTTCGGCAGCGTCAACCCGCGCCCTATCGCGTGGACGTCGACCGTGAGCGCATCCGGCCGTCGGAACCTGGCTCCGTTCAGCTTCTTCACCGTCGTCTCCACGTCTCCGCCGATGGTCTCGATCACCATGGAACGCCGCGACGACGGCCGGGAGAAGGACAGCCTGCTCAACATCCGGTCCACGGGTGAGTTCGCGGTGAACGTCGTGACCGCGGATATGGCCGCCCGGATGTGTGCGACGTCGGAGGAATACACCAGCGAGGTGGACGAGTTCGCCGTGGCCGGTGTCGCGGCCCGGCCGGCGCACCGGATCAGCGTGCCGCTGGTAGCCGCCGCGCCGATCAGCATGGAATGTGAGCTGGAACAGATCATCCAGCCGGGCGGGGACACGATTGTCATTGGGCGGATCGTGCTCTGGCACGTCGACGCCGCCCTGTTCGATGCACGCCGCCACGTCGACGTCCTACGATGGCAGCCCATGGGCCGAGTTGGTGCGTCGTTCAGTCCCGTCGAGCACCTCGTCGAGCTTCCGCCGTTAGCTCCGGTGTCGGGCGACGACGTGCCGGCGGCGGGCCGATGACCGGCGCCCGGGGAGCTCCGCCCAGCCTTCACCCGGCTGAAGGAAGCGCGCTCTGGCTCGGCCGGGAGATCGCCGCCGGTCGGCTCGACCCGGTGGTGTTGGCCGACGAGTGCCTGGCCAAGGCGGCTGACGCCGCGGCCGAGCACGTGTTCATCAGCCTGACCTCATCACGCGCCCGGCTCGAAGCGGCGGCCACCGTGCGGCGGGTTCAGCGCAGCGCACCGGCCGGGCCGTTGGATGGGGTGCCCATCGCCTGGAAAGATCTCGTCGACATCCGCGGCATACGTACGACGGCTGGTTCCGCCACCACCCGGAACATGGCCGAGGCGGACGCCGACGCCGACGTGGTCCGCAACGCTGCCGCTGCCGGCCTGATCACCATCGGCAAGACCAACCTCAGTGAGTTCGCCTTCTCCGGGCTCGGCACCAACCAGCATTTCGGCACCCCCATTCATCCCCTGGTTCCGGGGCGGGTGCCGGGCGGGTCGTCGTCCGGGTCCGCGGTGGCCGTAGCCGTGGGTGTGGTCCCGGGTGCGGTCGGCACCGACACGTCCGGCTCGGTCCGGGTGCCGGCGTCGTTCTGCGGCCTGGTCGGCTTCCGGCCCACCCACGGACGGGTGAGTTTGGCGGGCGTGACTCCCCTGGCGCCGACGCTGGACACGGTGGGACCGATCACCCGCACCGTCCTCGACGCCATCACCCTCGACGCGGTGCTGGCCGGCGATGCCGTGCCGGTAGGGCGCACACAACCACCGGAGCCGGGCGACCTCGTCGTCCCACGCGGCCCGCTCATCGACCATCTCGACGCCCCCGTCGCCGACCAGTTCGGGCTGATGCTCGACGAGCTACGCCGCGACGGCTGGACGATCCGAACCGTCCGGATCCCCGAGTTCGACGACGTCGCGCGGCTCTTCGAGGAGGTCGGCACACTCGTCGCGGCGGAGGCGTACCGCACCCGTGCCTCCGCCGTCCACGGCCCTGACGCCGCGCTGATCGATCCGCCGATCCGGAGCCGGCTGCTGGCCGGGCGGACGGTCCTGGAGAACCACCATCGGACCCTCCTGGCCCGGCGGACGGAGCTGCGACGACACGTCCGTGAACGGCTCGGCCACACCCTCCTTGTCTACCCGACGGTGCCGGTCACGGCGCCACACGTTGCCGCGGTGGAGTCCGATCCGGAGGTCTTCGCCGACACCAACCGGCGGGTGCTGCGCAACACCATGATCACGAGCTTCGTCGACCTCCCCAGCCTCACGCTCCCGGCGGGCGCGACGTCCGACGGCGTGCCGTTCGGGCTGTCCCTCTCCGGGGCGCCGGGGACCGACCAGCGCGTGTTGTGGACGTCGGCTGCTGTCGAGCCGACGCTCAGGTCGCCCGCTCGGTCGCCTTTCGCGCCGCCTCTATCTGAAGGTAAAGGGCGAGCCGCTGACGAGGGTCGTGCACGTTGATGTCGACGACGTCGAGGAGCCGGCGCATGCGATAACGCAGCGTATTGGGGTGGATCATGAGCACCTTGGCGGCCCGCAGCGGCTCGCCATAGTGCTCCAGCCACGCTCCGAGTGTCGGCACGTAGGCGGTGCCGTGGTCGGCGTCGTGGTCGAGCAACACTCGCAGCGGGCTTCCCGGAACGGCGAGGTCGACGGCGCCGAGCACACGGTGCAGCACAACGGCGTCCCACGCGCCCTCGACCGACATCGCCGGATCGGTGCCTTGTCCCGAGCGCACAATGCTCAACAGCTCGGCCGCCTCCACCCGCGAGCGGGGCAGCTCCGCGGCCATCGCTGGTGTTCCGGCCACCGCCACCCAACCTTGGCCGGCGTCGTCCATCTCGTGAACCACTGCTTGGAGCCACGCCCACGTGCCGGGCTCGTCACCGCCCTCGGCGTCGACCACCGCGAAGACGTCGCCGGCCAGATCGGCCAGCACCGCCCGTCGCCAGCCGTGCCGGCGCAGCACCGTCTCCCACACCTGCAGGTGCTCGTCGGCTTCGTGGCTCTCCGGCGCGCTGAGCGCGACGACGCGCCACGGCCCCGCACCAGGCAACGCCTGACCGATGACCCGCTCCGGTGTGTACTGCCACAGCGCGGAGCGGATCAGCTCGGTCGCGCTCCGCCGAGCGATGTCGGCCTGTGCCCGCAACCGCAGCAGGTGCAGCGCGAGCACGGACGCGGCCCGGCGCAGCTCAGCCGTTGTCGCGTCGTCAACAGGCCCATCGACGACGGCCCAGATGGAACCCAGCCATTCCCCGCCGGCCCGGACCGGGACCACCAGCCGCGGCAACGTGCCGTCCGGTCCGGCCGGAACAAGAAACGGCTCGTCGGAGCGGACGAGGCGGCGGAACACCCCGCGGGCTCGGTAGTGTGCGGCGACATCCTCGGGGACCCGGCGGCCGACGATCGTCGCCACCCGGGCGGTGTCCGTCTCCCCCTGCCCGGACGAATAGGCCAGGACGCGTGATGCGCTGTCCTCGAAGGTCACCGGTGCACCGACGATCGCGGCAACGGTATCCGCGAGTACGAAGAGATCGTCATAGGTGCCCGGCGACGTGCCTGTGACCGACGAGGTGCCGGACGACGGTGGCGACCGATCGATCACCCCCCGCAACAGCCACACCAGATGCGCCCACGGCACTCCGTCACCGGCCGCGACGAGGGTGATGGAAGATTCTTGCGCCGCTTCGACCACCGGAGCACGTGTGGCGACGGCCGTCCGCATGATCACCGCGGCTGCCCCCGACGCGGCACACCGCCGCACTAGCTGGACCGCTTCCTCCAGACCCGGCACGCCGATGCCGAGGACGAGATCGCCGGGCTCGCCGGGGACCGCGTCGTGTGGCTCGGCGAGGAACACGTCACGGACGTCGCCGCGATCCGCCCCGGCGACGACGACGTGCAGTAGCGGTGCGCCCAGGGCGGCCACGATGTCGATGGGTGAACTCACACCGATATTGTTCTCTCAGCACAACGATCTGCGCAAACCTTGCACGCTCAAGACCAAGACGGATCACGCTCCAGCGGGCCAGCATCGAAGACATGACCTCTCACACTCCGGCAATCGGCGCCCCACGTGACGTCGCCATCGTTGGGGCCGGCATGGTGGGCCTGGCCACCGCCTGGTTCCTGCAAGAACGTGGTGTCTCCGTCACCGTCATCGACCGCGAGGGGGTCGCGTCGGGTGCGTCGTGGGGCAACGCCGGCTGGCTCACCCCGGGCCTGGCCACGCCACTGCCGGAGCCGGCCGTGCTGCGCTACGGCGTGCGGGCAGTGCTGAGTCCGTCGTCGCCGGTTTATGTGCCACTCCGACCCGACCCGAAGCTGCTCGGCTTCCTCACCCGGTTCACCCGCAACAGCACTGCCAAGCGCTGGCGCCGGGCGATGGACGCGCTGGTGCCGATCAACCAGCGTGCGCTGCCCGCCTTCGACCGGCTCGCCGACGGCGGAGTACACACGCCGACGCAGGAGGCCGCACCGTTCCTCGCCGCCTACCGCACCGAAGCCGAGCGCACCACACTGCTCGAGGAACTGGAACACATCCGCGCCGCCGGGCAGGGTATCGAGTTCGACACCCTCAGCGGTGAGCAGGCTCGTGAACTCGAGCCTCTCCTGGGGCCGGCCGTGGGCGCGGCCATCCGGCTGCACGGCCAGCGGTTCATCGACCCGGGAACCTTCGTGTCCGAACTGGCCGAGGCGGTGCGGGTCCGGGGCGCCCGGTTCCGCATCGGCACCGCCGTCACCGCCGTCCACAACAAACCCGGCCAGGCCGTCGTCGAGACCACCGACGGCATGCAGCAGCCATTCGACGCAGTGGTGCTGGCCAACGGTTCATGGCTGAGCCGGCTCGCGAGGCCCCACGGCGTGCGCACCCATGTCCAGGCCGGACGCGGCTACAGCTTCAGCGTCAAGACGCCGCGAGTGCCCGCAGGGCCGCTGTACTTCCCGGCGCAGCGGGTAGCCTGCACGCCGCTGGGGGACCGGCTCCGGGTAGCCGGCATGATGGAATTCCGCTCCCCCGACGCCAAGCTCGACCCGCGTCGTATCGCCGCCATCACCGAAGCGGTGCGCCCGCTCCTGGACGGCGCCGAACTGGATAACCGGGCCGACGAGTGGGTAGGTGCGCGCCCATGCACCCCCGACGGCCTTCCCCTGATCGGTCGGACCACCTCGTCGCGGGTCTTCGCCGCCGGCGGCCACGGCATGTGGGGTGTCACGCTCGGCCCCGCCACCGGAGAACTCCTGGCCGAACTGATGACCACCGGCCGGGCGCCGACCGAGCTCGCCCCGTTCGAGCCCACCCGCTGACGCTCCCGCCGGCCGCTTGCGTCCTGCGAGGCGAGTGTCCCCGCGCTCGCGTTGCAGGACGCTAGCGAGGCGGTACCAGCCTGCGGCGCAGCGATATTCCTCCGGTTGGTGGTGGTGAGTGCGTTGATCTCGCCGTCGTTCTACGCCTAAGTGTTGCGGGACATGAGGTTGTTGACGCGCCCCCGGGCTGCCCTGCTGGTCGGGCCGCAGGAGAATGTGACAATGCGACCGTGGAGTTGCGTCAGTCATGTCGGGCCGCCGGCATCGGCGTAGTGGCCGTCAGTGAGCACGATGGTCAGGCTCGCCTGCATCGAGCGGTCCCGGCACTTTCAGCTCGCTTGATCGTGAGCCTGGACGGCCCGATCGAGGTCCGGTACGACGCACAGGTCCAGCAGGCCCAGGGGTTTGTCGCGGGGCTGATGCGACCGGATGTCGCGACTCCGACCACCACACTGCGCTCACAACAGCAAACGGCCTACGTCGAGTTGTCTCCAGCGGCATTTCAACGTCTGACCGGGGTACCGCTCAGCGAAGTCGACGCGGGCGGTGTCAGCACTGATGCAGTTCTTCCGTGGGCGAACTCGCTGTCTGAGGAACTAGCGAATCATCCGGTCGACCACCGAGAGGATGTCTTGCGCGTCAGACTGCTCGAGCAGCTGCCCCGGGATGATCACGGCATCGGACCGGAGGACGCCCTCCGAGCTCTGGACCTGATCAGTGTCGGGAAAGGGACGGTGTCGGTTGAGGAGTTGGCGCGCCAGGCGCATCAGAGCTCCCGGCGACTGCGGAAGGTGATGCTGCACTCGCTGGGGATCACCCCCAAATTCGCCTCCCGCGTGGCGCGTCTGGGCCACGCGGTGAGTCGCGCCGGTGCAGGGGCGGTCTCCTGGGCCCATGTGGCAGCAGAGTCGGGCTACCACGATCAGAGTCACCTTGTGCGTGACTTCCGCAGCCTCATGGACACGACTCCGACCTCGTGGCTGGATGAAGAGGGCCGAAATCTACAAGGCTGGCAACGCCCCACCCCATGACCATGGAGACATGAATGTCCAACTGATCCCCAAACTGCTGGTCTCCGATGCCGACGCAGCGATCACGTACTACACCCAAGCGCTCCACGCCCGGGTCAACCTCAGAGTCGCCGAGGACAACGGCGTAGTCAACCACGCTGAACTCGCGCTCGACTCCGTTACTTTCGCCCTAGCGCAGAGCGTGCAGGCATGGGGTTGGAACGATCCAGGATCGATGGGAGGCTCACCGGTTCTGATCATGCTCACAGTGTCGGACCCCGACTCCACAGCCGACCGCATGGTCAAGCACGGGGCTGAACTTGTAATTCCAGTCGAGGAACGCCCTTACGGCAAGCGGCAAGGACGGGTAAGGGACCCGTTCGGCCATCTCTGGGTCATCGGCGGAGAACTTCGGGGGCAGCAGTCCAGATGACCCACCGGAATTCTCCGCTCTCGCGCGAAGGCCGAAGACGACTCATCGCCCACGTTGCCGCCGATATGGCTCGGCCCCGCCACCCGGAGAACTCCTGGCGGAACTGATGACCACCGGCCAGGCTCCGGCCGAGCTCGCACCGTTCAGCCCAACTCGCTGAGGGCGCCGCCGCCACCGCGTTTGCGTCCTGCGAGGCGAGTGTCCCCGCGCTCGCGTTGCAGGACGTTACGGGATGGTGTGCGAACCTGCTTACGTGAAAGTCACTGTGCCCGCGTGGATCCACGGTCACTATGTGGGGCTTCGCCAGATACTCGATCTCGTCGGGAGCAACACCTGGGCCTGGCGACTTGAGGACTTCCACGGCATGTCCCGGTCCGGAAGCGCCCTGGACGTCCTCGACCTTGAAGAACGCTTGACTCGTGGCGCGAGTGTCGACTTCAACTGGCAACAACTACTGCGTTTCGCCGATCAGGTACACCAGATGATCGACGGCCGGCTCGTCGCTCGGACTCCACCTGGGAACGCCGAGGACATCCTGGTGATCGAGGCCCTCGACAGTTCGTTGTGGACGGTCGCAGCACGCCAGAACGTCGAGCCAGCGGTCGCGGCAGTCCAGCGGATCGCCGGGCTTTCGGTTAGGACAACTCCTCAATCGGAGCGACCGTCACCAGGTGTTTGACAGCACCTGCGAGTTGCTCATCCAGGGTCACGAATGCGTCAGCCTGTAGCTGCGTCAAAGCGATGTACTCCGCGTCGCAGGTTCCGGACTAGCCCAATTGGTCGGCGATCTTCCAGGCGACGCTTTGCAGGACGCGGTCGCCGAGCAGGCGGATGCGCAGCACTCGAATGTAGTCGAGGTGCCGTTCGGCATCCTTCTTCGTCATATCCCCGCGGCGGACCGCCTGGAAGAGCAGCGACAGCAGCTGGGAGCGAAGGAGTGTAGGCGCCAGGATCTGATGTTCGTGGTCGACGACGACACGGTCGACAGCCAGCCGAAGGGCCACGTCTGGGCCGATCACGTATTTCGTCATGGACGGAACGGCCCCTGACCCTAAGCCCGATCTACCCGGTCGAGGAGGTCCAACGAACGCCGAACGACCAAAGCCGCCGCCTCCGCGTCGTATGCCGGCAGTGAGCTGTCGGTGAACAGATGCTCGCCACCCGGATAAACGAACAGCTCAGCCAACTCGGGGCCGACCGTCTCGACCAGCTCACGTGCTGCCTCGAGGTCGCCCTCCAACGCGAAGAACGGGTCCGCGTCCATTCCGTGGATCTGCACCGGGACCCCATCCGGCCACGGCCCGACGGCCCACTCACCCGTGATGGGCAAACAGGCCTCGTAGAGAAGGGCGCCGCGGGCACCGGGCCGGGTCTGGGCGAGCCGTTGCGCCGAGACCGCACCGAACGAGAACCCGGCATACACCAGACTGTCCGGCAGGTCGGCGATGAACGTGGTGGCACGCTCCCGCAGAACCCGTTTGTCGAGGCTTCCGACGTAAGCGACGCCGTCATCGATCGTTGCCAGCCGCTCACCATCGAACAGGTCCGGCGTGTGCACGATGTGCCCGGCGGCACGCAGCTGCTCAGCGAACGCGCGCACCCCATCGGTGAGCCCCTGCACATGGTGGAACAACACGATCTCGGCCACTTCTGCACTCCTGTCATCGAACAACGGCATAGAGCCCCACATGCGCCGTGCAGCGTCCGCGGGCATGGACCGACGGTAGACCACAAATCGGACGGTTCATGCCCGGTTTTGAATGTACGCGAGATCGTCGCTGGAAAGCCGGATCGCGCCCGCGGCGACGTTCTCGATGAGGTGATCCGGATCCCCGGTTCCAGGAATCGCCAAGACATGTTCTCCTTGGTGCAAGGTCCACGCCAGCCGGATCTGTGCAGGCGACGCGCCATGTTTGCTGGCCGCGGCCAGCACGGCCGCTTCGTCGACGGCGCGCATACCAGCTTCGCGCCCGTCACCGGCGATCGCGAAGAATGGCACATAGGCAATGCCGAGCTCGCCACAGAGCCGGAGTAAGTGGTGTTCGTCGCTCGAGGCGTCGATGCTGAAGGCATTCTGCACACAGACCACGGGCGCGATGGCGCGAGCTTCGGCCAGTTGCTCGGAGTTGACGTTGGAGATGCCGAGGTGCCGGATGAGGCCCGCAGCGCGCAGATCGGCCAAGGCGGAAAAGTGCTGCGCAATCGAGCCAGACCTGCCGCTCGGCGGTACCCGCAGGTTCACCACGTCCAGGTGATCGCGGCCGAGCTGCCGCAGGTTCTCCTCCACCTGGCCGCGTAGCTGTTCGGGGGTCGCCCACCACCATGCCCCCGAGGTGTCCCGGCCCGGCCCGACCTTGGTGGCGATGATCAGGTCGTCGGGATACGGCGCCAGTGCCCTGCTGATCAGCTGGTTGGCCGAACGCGTCGACGAGAAATAGAAGGCCGCTGTGTCGATGTGATTCACACCGAGTTCGACGGCGCGCCGAAGTACCCGAATGAGCTGTGACCGCTCGCGCGCGGCATCTGCGCCGAACGGCGGGCCGCCTGCCAAGCGCATCGCACCGAATCCGAGCCGATTGACGGTCCGGTCACCAAGCGTCCAGGAACCGGCCGATGTTGCGGGCAGGCGTTCATTCATTGGGATCTCCTTATGCGCGCGAGGGATGACGGCGGGGCTGCCACGTGACGCTCCCGAAGCCCGGCGGACTTTGGGGATGCTCCGGATACCGAGAGCCGCGCCGGCACGAAAAAGAGCCTTCATCTGCACAGATCTCGCAGTGAAGGCCCTGACTACATCCGCTATTTTACCGGACCACTGAAGCGCCGGATCCATCCCCGGGTTCAAATCTGAAGCGCAACACGTAGCCCGTTAGATGCGCGGAAGCGCAGCCACCGGTCTTTACGGTGTGGATGTCTAGTTCACGCCGAGAAGAAGGAGCTGCGCTTCCTTGTCCAAACAGT
>NZ_JAAOEN010000020.1 GCF_011320225.1 Phytoactinopolyspora limicola | reverse complement strand
CCGCCACGGCGCACCAGACAACACCCCACCCCCCAACCCAGACCACGTCGCACTCGTCACCGCCCTACGCCAAATCCCCGAACCACAACGACAAGCCATCGTCCTCCACCACCTCGTCGGCATGAGCGTCGACGAAATAGCCACCGAAACCAACACCCCCACCGGAACCATCAAAGCCCGCCTCTCCCGCGGACGAACCACCCTCGCCCAACTCCTCACCGACACCACCGTAGCCATGGAAGGGGAACGGCCATGAGCACCAGCTCCGACGACCAGTTCCACGACCGGCTACACGACCTCAACGCCGACCTCACCGACATCCACCTGCCCGGCCCGGCGGCCGCCCGCCACCGCGCCACCCAACGCACCCGCAACCAGATCACGGGTGTGGTGCTCGCGAGCGCAGTACTGGCCGGACTCGGGATTCTCGGTGTGACCCAGGATCAGCTGTTCACCGCCCCGGACCCGGCGGCCCCGACCGACACCGCGTCACCGACGGCGGTGCCGACGTCGCCGGACGGATCGGACGAGACCGCACCGCCGGACGTCGCTCCTGTTCCCGACGATGCACTCATGACTCTGGAGGATGTCGCCGCTGATTCCGACCTGGGCCCGGACGCACCGGTCTGGGCTGAGGCGGATGGCCGTGAGACACCGTTCCAGTGTGTGCCGATGGTTCCGGAGAGTGCCTCGTCGGTTCATTTCGCCAACCCCGACGCCGGGCACTTCCTTCAGTTCATCGAGGCGACCGCTGACCCGGTGAGCCGGTTCTCCCAGCTCCGTGCCGAGGTCGAATCGTGTGCGCAGGGGCTCAGCGAAGAACGGGAGGCCTCCGACGGTGAACCGTTCACCCAGGCATGGACGGTGAATGAGGTGGGCGACGAGGCATGGATGGCCAACTACTTCGCTCCGAGGGACGACCCGGATGAGTTCCTGACCCACCATCTCGTCTCCGTTCGCCTGATGCGAGTGGGTGGGTTCGTGACGATGGTGGCCCGCGGAGGACCAAGCCCGGAGGACAATCTCGCGATGTCAACCGACGATTCGGAGCAGGCAGCGCGGCGGTTGTGTGCCGCGCTGGAGCAGGACTGTGTCGGGCAGGTGGTGGCGCGGCGGGCGGCACAGGATCCGGTGGGTGACATTCCCGGCTGGCTCGCCGACTCCGACCTTGCCGAGGTGTTGGGTGCCGACCTCGAGCTCGAAGGCTGGGAGATCCAGCCGGGCAACGACGACGCCACGCCGCCCGGGTGGGGGTTGGCCTATCTGGCCATCGACCCGGCGGATGAGGGTGCCGTGGCGTTCGACCGACGACACTACGGCCGCTATATGGACGTCGACGGGCCTTCCGTCTATCAGGAGCTGGCCCGTTTCGCCTCCGACGACGAGGCCAGGCAACATTACGCCGCTCTTGTCGACGGACTCAGCGGGTACACCGAGGACGGCGTCGAGATCGGGCTCGTGGAATCCTCGGAGGACGCCGACCACGTCGCTTCGGTGTGGCTGACCGAGCATGCCGATACCGACTTCACCGCGACGTTCGGGCTGGTGACGCGCGGCAACGCGGTCGCTTTGCTCAACTATCTTCCGGCCGCGGATGCGACGGCCGACACGATCACCGACGAGGAGCTAGCCACCCTGGTGCTCGACCTGCTCACGCGGGCAGCAGCCCGGCTTGCCACCAACTGACCCCGTGGGTGTACCGGTTCGTCGCTGACCGCCACGTACGTCGCGCCCTCTGGGCGAACGGGCGGGCGGCCTGTCGATCGGATGCACCCACGGGGTGTCGACAAGGTCAGAAGGACGCGGCGATCTCCCGCATGAGGCGGGCGGTCTCGCTGGGCGTCTTGCCAACACGTACCCCGGCCGCTTCCAACGCCTCCTGCTTGGCCTGGGCGGTTCCGGACGAGCCGGAGACGATGGCACCGGCGTGCCCCATGGTTTTGCCTTCCGGGGCGGTGAACCCGGCGACGTAGCCGACCACCGGCTTGGTGACGTTGGCCTTGATGTACTCGGCTGCCCGCTCCTCGGCGTCGCCGCCGATCTCGCCGATCATGACGATCGCCTTGGTGTCCGGGTCCGCCTCGAACGCCTCGAGAGCGTCGATGTGTGTAGTACCGATCACCGGGTCACCACCGATGCCGACACAGGTGGAGAAGCCGATGTCGCGCAGCTCGTACATCATCTGGTAGGTGAGTGTGCCCGACTTGCTGACCAGGCCGATCGGCCCGCTATCGGTGATGTCGGCCGGGATGATGCCGGCGTTGGACTTGCCGGGGCTGATCACGCCGGGGCAGTTCGGTCCGACGATGCGGGTCTTGTTGCCGTTGCTCTGCGCGTAGGCCCAGAATTCCGCGGTGTCGTGCACCGGGATGCCCTCGGTGATGACCACCAGCAGTTCGATGCCGGCGTCGACGGCCTCGTTCACCGCGTCCTTGGTGAACTTCGGCGGCACGAAGGCGACCGAGACGTTGGCGCCGGTCTTCTCCATCGCTTCGGCGACCGAGCCGTATACGGTGAGCATGGCGTCGGGGTCGAACTCGGTGAAGTCCAGTTCCTGACCAGCCTTGCGGGCGTTGACGCCACCCACGACCTTCGCGCCGGCCTTGAGCATGCGCTGGGTGTGTTTGGTGCCTTCGGCACCGGTGATGCCCTGAACGATGATCTTGCTGTTCTCGTTGAGGAAGATGGCCATTGTCGTCGCCCGTCCTTTACTTCGCCGCCGCGAGCTCGGCCGCGCGGCGCGCGGCACCGTCCATGGTGTCGACCCGCTCCAGGAGCGGGAGCGCTGCTTCGTCGAGGATCCGCCGCCCCTCGTCGGCGTTGTTGCCGTCCAGCCGGACCACCAGCGGCTTGGTGATGTCGTCGCCCCGGCTCTCCAGCAGCTCGAAGGCGTGCACGATGCCGTTGGCGACGGCGTCACACGCGGTGATGCCACCGAAGACGTTGACGAAGACGCTCTTGACATCGGGGTCGGACAGGATGATCTCCAACCCGTTGGCCATGACCTCGGCCGAGGCACCGCCCCCGATGTCGAGGAAGTTGGCTGGTTTTACACCGTTGAACTCCTCGCCGGCATAGGCGACCACGTCGAGCGTGGACATCACCAGACCCGCGCCGTTGCCGATGACGCCGACCTCGCCTTCCAGCTTGACGTAGTTCAGATTCTTCTCCTTGGCCCGCGCCTCGAGCGGGTCGGCCGCGGATTTGTCCTCGAACGCGGCGTGCTCGGGCTGCCGGTATTCGGCGTTCTCGTCGAGAGTGACCTTCCCGTCGAGCGCGACGATCTTCCCGTCCGGGGTCTTCACCAGCGGGTTGACCTCGACGAGGGTCGCGTCCTCGGCCGTGAATACGGTCCACAATGTCTGGAGTACACCGATGACCTCGTCGCGGACGTCACCCTCGAACCCGGCGGCGTCGGCGATCTCGGCCGCTTTGGCGGCGTCGACACCGGCCAGCGGGTCGACGGGGATCTTGGCCAGGGCCTCTGGGCGCTCGACCGCGAGTTGCTCGATCTCTACGCCGCCCTCGACGCTAGCCATCGCGAGGAAGGTGCGGTTGGCTCGGTCGAGCAAGTAGGAGACGTAGTACTCCTCCGCGATGTCGCTGGCCTCGGTGACGAGCACCCGGTGAACCGTGTGCCCCTTGATGTCCATGCCGAGGATCGCGGCCGCCTTCTCCTGCGCCTGCGCGGGGTCTTCGGCCAGCTTGACCCCGCCGGCCTTGCCTCGCCCGCCAGTTTTCACCTGCGCCTTGACTACTACCTGCCCGCCGATGCGTTCTGCCACCTGGCTGGCCTGCTCGCTGGTCTCGGCGACAGCGCCGGGCAGTACCGGGACGCCATGTTTGGCGAAGAGTTCCTTCGCCTGATACTCCATCAGGTCCACGCGTCTACATCCTTTGCCGTGTCGCGGTCCGTTGGCCGTCATACCGGCCCGTCGAAAGGTGTGCGACGGGAGTGCGCCTCCGCTCGCGCGACCTCCGGGGCCTAGTGCAGACTAGCGTCGTTCGGCGAACCGGGAGCATTCGACCCCTGTCCTGCGCTGCGATCACCGTCGCCGTCCCGTCCCCACCCGCCGGTGATCGTCGCCGCATTTCCGCCACCCACCCCCGGTGATCGTCGCCGCATTTCCGCCACCCACCCCCGGTGATCGTCGCCGGATTCGCGTCGTCATAGCGACCTATTCTTGATGTCGATCACTGGGGAGAAGGGCGGGAAACCGGCAACGATCACTGGGGAGAAGGGCGGGAAACCGGCAACGATCACCGGGAGGGGACGGGCGGGTGACGGGTGGGTTAGTCCCGGCCGGCGACGATGGTCTGCGTCGCTGTCTCGCCGTTGACGGTCACAGTCAACCGAGCGATCCCATTGCGCAGGGCCGTTACCGTACCCGCCTGCGGGTCGAGGGCAACAACATCGCGAGGGTCGGCGCTCTCGGGGTCACCGACATGGACGCCCCGCCCGGACCATTGCGCACTGGCCGGCCACGCCACTGGGACGGTCCGCCCGTCGTCCTGCTGGAACGTCGCCGCTACCGGCGCCGGACGGCCGATCGGCAGGCGCTCCGGCGCGTCCAGCGTCACCTCGTCCACTCGGGGCTTCACCTCGACCGTCAGCCAGCGAGCCGCGTCCGACGCGGCATGTGGCCCACCACGGGCCCGCTCGGAACCACGCCCCGGCCGGCTCGGCGTTTCGTCGGCGAACCGTGGCTCGACACCCAGCATGGCCCATCCGGTGAACCCGCCGTCGGAGGCAGTACCGGCCGGCCCCTTGCCGGAGTTGCCCACGACGAGATAAGGGACGCCATCCACCGACGAGGCGTGGAACACACCCGCGTGTCCGGCGACGTACGCCGCGGGTTTACCCGACTCGGCAGAGAAGTCGGCCAGCCACGTTTCCAGCATCGCGGCTTCGCGACGGTCGGCCAGCTGGCTGTTGGCCGTCGGCTGCGGATCGTTGGGCGGGTGGTGCCCGGCGACCACGACCCCGGTGATCGACGGGTCGGCGGCGGCGTCGTCGAGTGCCTGGCGCAAGACGGCGATCTGATCGAACTCCCGCCCACCCGCACGCAGCGTGCCGTACGCGGTGTTCATGGTGATGATCCGGGTGCCGTCGAGATCGAACACGTGCTGCGTGTCACCGAACTCCGCGATGAAGTTGTCGATCGGTCCACCCTGGATCTCGTGGTTGCCAGGGACGTAGTACCAGGGAAAGTCGGCTTCGCCGAGTTCCTCGTCGAGGATCCGCCGGGCCAAGGCGAAGTCTTCCGGGGCCGCTTCGTCGACGAAGTCGCCGTTGATGATGAGCACGTCCGGGCCCGCGGCGACGATCTCCTGGAGGGTGCGACGCGCGGCCTGGACGATGTCGCTGTCCGGGTCGCGGCCGACGAACTGAGAGTCGTTCATCACCGCGATCAGCTGGCTGGCACCGTCGGCTGTTCCGTTGGCGACGATCACCGGGTCCTGGTAGCGCTGGCGCACGGGCAGCTCGACGTCTGGTGCCACCTCCACGGTGATGTCGCTGAACGATGTCTCGCCGTGGTAGCGCGCGTCACCACGTGGCTCGACCGAGTAGATGTCGCGGAACTCAAGCGGATACTCCGTACCCGGTGGGACCTCGAACGTCAGTTGCTCCCAGCCGGTGTAGGTCGTGTACCCGCCATTGAGTGTCATCAGGGTGCCCTGCGCGTCGTACAGACGCATCCGGATCCACGATCCGTTGCCGTCGCCATGAACCCAGGCCTTAACCGCCTGCGGCTGGCCGGGCAGTTCGAAGGGCTGTGGCGGGGCGGCATAGGCCGCGCGGGTGTTGGCTCCACTGAAGTCGTAGGTCAGGCGGATACCGGACTGGCCGTCAGGGCCGTCGGTGGGTTCGATAGCGCCGGTGGCGCGCGCGAAACTGATGGTCCAGTCTCCGGCGTCATCGAAGTCGGCGACGGTCTCGGACACGAGCCCGATCGTGACGGCGACCTGCGCACGCGCGCCGGCTGCCTCGAACGTCAGCAGGGCCGAGGCGTCGCTGGTGAGCGGTTCGACGGTGAACCCGGTGTCATCGGCCACCAGTTCCACGACACCGTCGCCACCGGAGATGCTGACGTCGGCTGGTTCCAGGGCTGCCCGGTAGCCAGTGGCGTCGTAGCCGGTCAGCTCGATTCGACCGGTGCTGTCCTCGTCAGCCAGGGGCACGAGCGTGGCGCTCGGCGCCATCCAGGCAAGATCGTCCAGGACGGTGATGTCGATCTCCTCTCGAACGTCGCCGTCGGTCGCCGTGACCGTGGCAAGACCAGGCTCCACCCCGGTGATGGTAGCTACTGGGCCGGCGCTCTCCACGCTTGCCGCGGTTGCGTCGACGGTCCATTCCGGGTTCGCGTCCACTGGCTCACGTGCCTCGTCGTGTCCGAGCGCGGTGACGGTCCGGGTGAGGCCGGGGAACACTCGTGTGCTGTTGGCGGCCGGCAGCAATCGGAATCCGGCCAACTCTCCCGAGCCGGCACCGGCGAAGACCGCCAAGCCGTTGGCCACCGACCGCTCTTCGCCGTCGGAGGGGCTATTCACGACGTCGTGGTCGGCGGTACCGGGTTCGCGGACGACCATGGTGGAGGATCCGCCACCGTCGACGTTGAGGGCGTCGTGGGCCCCGAGCCCGTGCATGAACTCCCCCAGCTCGGTGAGGCTCATGCCGCGGGCGTGTGCTTGCCTTCCATCGATGACGACGAGGAACACCTCGGTGCCATCTTCGCTGACGCCCACGGCGGTACGCGGGTGCACAGCGGTATCGCTGAACGTCTGCGGCACTCCGTCGCGGACCAGCACATGGCTACCGCCGACGGCGACGGCGATGTCGTCGAGGTCCGAGCGCGGCGCGTAGGTGATCTCTACCTGGTCGCCAGCGTCAAGCTCCAGTAGGGCTCGAGCCCCAGCACCGGCCCCGACGACGACCACGGTATCGGCGTCTATACGGCCCGCTCCGGCCTCGTCGTTGACGTCGGCCACCACACCGTCGACGACGGTGACCTCGGCGACGTCCGCGGCACCCGCCACCGAATCGGCACGGGTGTATTCACCCCAGAGCGGGGTGAACAGCCCGATGCCATCGGCAGGGAGGCGGTAGGTGTTGACGCCGTCGAGCTCAAGCGTCGGCCCGCCGGCGATGGTGAGCCGGCCTTCGAGGAAGATCTGGGCAAGCTGGACCGCACCTGCTTCGGTCACCGCGACGGCCTGGTGTCGGCCGGCCACGGGCGCGTTGACGAGGCCGCCATCGCGGCTGATACCCGGCCCCAACGGGGCGTTGGAGTTGTTGATGTCGAAGAAGTCCGCGTTGATGGCCGCGGTGGCTCCGGTCCGCTCGGCTCCGGCACGGATGGTCTCGAGTTCGGTGACGGCACCCGAGTATTGGTAGTCGAAGCTCAGGTCGGCGTCGACGTCGACGGTGAGCACCGAGCCTGAGGTCCAGCCGTCGGCTTCCAGGCTCTGAAACGTGGACAGCTCGAGTCCGGGAGCGATCGTGAGCTCGTCGTCGAGGTATGGGACGGATGGGCCAGGGACCGGCGTGGTGTGTGGTGGTCCGCTGGGTTCCGCCCCGGCCAGCGGTGGCGCGACGAGAACCGCACCGACCAGCGCGCCGGCCATAACCAGCTGCCAGCCGCGGGAGCGGCGGGATAGTGATGCCGGGCGGTGTGTTCGATTGGAGACGGGACGGCCGGTAGGCGGGCCGGAACTGGTCTGTCCTGGTAACGGTTGTCGAGACACCGAGTCACCCCACTCGTGTAGACGGTGAGGCCATTACATCGGACAGGTCTAGACCTTTGATAGACCTACAGGTGCGCAACGATGAACAACGCACAAATGGGGAGTAATGGAGGGTCTGGCAAGCCAGACAACCGCCCTGGCCGCCAAAAAAGCGACCAGTTGGCCAGGCAGGACAGCATCGACCCCGGGCACCGGCACCCGGGGTCGATGTATCGGTCAGCTGGGTTGCGGAGACCGCAGGGTGTTGACCCAGTCGATGATCTCCTGCGTGCTGGCGCCCGGAGTGAAGATCTTCGCCACCCCGATCTCCGCAAGCAGCGGAATGTCGGCATCCGGGATGATGCCGCCACCGAACACGACGATGTCCGTGGCGTCTCGCTCGTTGAGCAGCTCCATGACCCGTTTGAACAGGGTCATGTGTGCACCCGAGAGAATCGACAGACCAATAGCCTGTGCGTCCTCCTGAATGGCAGCTTCCACCACCTGCTCGGGTGTCTGATGTAGCCCCGTGTACACGACCTCGACACCAGCGTCGCGTAACGCACGCGCGACGACCTTGGCCCCGCGATCGTGTCCATCCAACCCGGGCTTGGCGACGATGACACGCAGCGGGCGGCCGGATCCAGCCGTTATCGATTCCTCCACGTGTGCAGGCTATCCGAGGCGTGACCAGGAGCACTACATCGCAGCTACGAGAGCTATCCAACAATGTGACGAAGGTCACACGTCATAACGGCAACCAGACAAATGTGTCATAGCTCACAGCCGCAAGCGCGTCGCCGCAGGTCACAGGCAGGTCACGATCGAACTCGGCGGCCGCAACAGTCAACTACGCAGCACAGACGGCGACCGAAGTCCGTGGAGTCATTTGAGATGACGGCCACAGACCCGCTATGGTCCCCAGGTCCGTAGTCCCCGTCGGAAGGTTCAGAGGCGTGTCGCGACGCTCCGGTAACGGTCGTCACCGTCGCCGCAGGCACTTCACCGTCCCCTCCGTCGTGGGTTCGGTCACGGTCGCTGCCGCGGCATCTGGCGCATTGGCCATGTCCCCGGCATCGGGCTCTGACAACTTCGCCCAGCCTCTCGACGCGGTCCCCGAGCGGCCGCTCACCTCAGTGACCGACGCCGGCGCCCTCGACACCATCTCCGACGCTGGCCAGTCGCTGACGTCCGAGGCCAGCCAGACCGCCAACCGGGCCCACAGCGGCATCGTGGAGCAACAACGTCTGGATGCGGCCGAGGCCGCCGCCCGAGCCGAACGCGAAGCAAAACGCTGGGTCAGCCCCTTGACGGCCAACTATCGGATCACCGCAGGCTTTGGCTCCACCGGCCGAATGTGGTCCGCCGGGCACGAAGGTCTCGACCTCGCTGCGCCCCAAGGCTCGGAGGTTCGAGCGTTGTCCCGTGGTGAGATCATCTTCGCCGGCTGGGACGGACCATATGGGCAACGAGTTGCCATTCGGCATTGGGACGGCACCGTCAGCTGGTACGCCCACCTCTCCCGCATCGTTCAGGAGTCTGGCGCCGTCGAGCCCGGCACCGTCATCGGCCGAGTCGGCTCGACCGGCAACAGCACGGGCCCTCACCTGCACCTAGAGATCCGCCAGAACGGTGGCGACACTCCAGTCAACCCGCGGGCCTGGTTGGCCGAGCAAGGTCTTAATCTCTAACCTCTGAGCCCGCCTCGGCCTCTGGACCCACCTCGCCGGTGGTTGTTCGACTGCTCGTTCTCTTGGCACACCCTCCTGGCATACAGCTGCCCCTCGCCGGCCATTCACCCCGTTCTGCGTACCCCGTTGCGTCATCCACTATTCCCCCTCCTATAAGAAGAGCCACCACAGCCCGAGCTAATACATTCCGGCGTGGTGAAACACGTCACACCAACGCGCCACCCGCGGCCGAGCCCGCCGCGCGACCGTCGCACATACGACGAGGATGAGCTTCAGGCGGCTTCTTCAGGCGGAGCGCAACCATCGCCGGAAGGTGAGTAGGCAGCGAACGTCAGCCGACGAGTTCCGACAGCTCCAGCCACCGCTCTTCCAGCTGCGCGACTTCGGTCTCCAACCGCCGTAGTTCGTCGGTGTGGCGTTGCAGACCCTCGTAGTCGCTGTGATCGTGCTCGGCAAGGCGCTGATGCACCGTCTGGATGCTGCCCGTCAGCTTCTCCAACCGACGTTCGATGGCGCTGACCTCCTTCTGCGCGGCACGCCGCTCCGCGCCCGAAACACCAGGCTCTCCTTGAGTTGACGCCATCGGCGATTCCGCGCTGGACGAGACCGTCCTGGACCCCGAGGCAGGTTCCTGCTGACGGAGTCGGAGGTATTCCTCAACACCTCCCGGCACATGGCGCAACCGACCGTCGAGGATGGCATATTGCTGATCGGTGACCCGCTCCAACAGGTATCGGTCATGGGAGACCACGATCAGCGTTCCCGGCCAGGAATCCAGCAAGTCCTCCATCGCGGTGAGCATCTCAGCATCCACGTCATTCGTAGGCTCATCGAGGGCGATGAGGTTAGGTTCACTCAGCAGCAGCAGAAGAAGTTGCAGACGGCGCTTCTGGCCCCCGGAGAGGTCGTTAACTCGCGCGGAGAGGTGTTCGCGGGCGAACCCGAGGCGTTCGAGCAACTGGGCCGGCGTCAGGTCTTTGCCGTCGACCGCGAATGTGGTCTTGGTGCGGGCCAGCACCTCCCGCACCCGGTCACCTTGGATCTCGGCGAGTTGGGCGAACTGCTGATCCAGCACCCCGATCCGCACCGTCTTGCCCCGCTTGACCCTCCCTGAGGTGGGCTGGACGGTGCCGCAGATCAGCCCAAGCAGGGTCGACTTACCAGCACCGTTGGCGCCGAGGATGCCGGTGCGCTCACCGGGCGCTAGCCGCCACGTCACGTCCCGCAGCACCTCGCGGTCCCCAAAGCTCACCGACGCGCCCTCGAGGTCCACCACGTCCTTGCCCAGGCGGGCCACCGCCAGACGTTGCAGCTCGATCGGGTTTCGTACCGGAGGTACGTCCTCGATGAGCTGGTTGGCGGCATCGATGCGAAACTTGGGCTTGCTCGTGCGGGCCGGCGCTCCGCGGCGCAGCCAGGCCAGCTCCTTGCGCATGAGGTTCTGCCGCTTCGCCTCGGCCACGGCCGCCATCCGGTCTCGTTCGACCCGCTGGAGCACATAGGAGGCGTACCCGCCCTCGAACGGCTCCACGATCCCGTCGTGGACCTCCCACGTCTCGGTGCACACCTCGTCGAGGAACCACCGGTCGTGGGTAATGACCAACAGCCCGCCGGAGTTCTTCGCCCACCGGCCGCGGAGGTGCTCGGCCAGCCAGGCGACGCCTTCGACGTCCAGGTGGTTGGTCGGCTCGTCCAGGGCTATCAGGTCCCACTCGCCGACCAGAAGCGCAGCGAGCGCCACCCGACGGCGCTGCCCACCGCTCAGCTCGCCGATCTTCGCGTCCCACGGGATGTCCGAGGCAAGACCGCCGATGACGTCGCGGATGCGCGCATCACGAGCCCACTCGTGCTCCGGGCCATCGCCGACGATCGCGCGGCCGACGGTCTCCTCCGGGTTGAGGTCGTCCCGCTGATCCAGCACACCGAACCGCACTCCGCTGCGCCGGGTCACCCGACCGGCGTTCGGCTCGACGCGCCCCGACAACATGCCCATCAGGCTCGACTTACCGTCGCCGTTGCGACCGACGATCCCGATGCGGTCGCCCTCGTCGATGCCGAGTGTCACCGACTCGAACACCACCCGCGTCGGGTACTCCAGCCTGAGTCCTTCGGCTCCCAGCAGATGCACCGCCATCAGCGCACCTCCACCGGATCATCAGGTCGGCGACCGTCGGGATGCCCCTCGGCGAGAGAGACGGGCTCTAGATTGACCAGGTTGCGTGGCGCCATGACAGCAGAGAGTGTCTCACGCCTGACTGACAATCACATCGTCAGCCCGCCACCGTAGCTGGTCACATCGGCGCCGTCAGCGCACTGCCAGGTGCCGGGCCCAGCCGCTATGCCGGCAGCTGAGTCGGGGCGGCCGGACCGGCAACCGGTACCGCGGCGGTACATCCATCGAGCTGGCTCAAGGTCTCGGCGATGGCCCGCGCCCGCTCCGCGTCGCGGGCCAGGAACACACATGTTGGCCCGGAGCCGGAGACGATGCCGCCCAGGGCTCCCGCCCGTCGACCCACGTCCAACGTTTCGGTCAACGCAGGGTACAGATCCATCGCGGCCTCCTGCATGTCGTTGGCGAGCAGCGGAGCCAATGCGGCGGCATCTCCTGCCGCCACGGCCGCGACGGCCGCAGGATCAACCACGGGCGCCTCCGGCACCGCACCCACCTGCCGGAGCGCGTCCAGCCGTCGGAACACCGTCGGTGTCGACAACTGCCCGTCAGCCACCGCCAGGACCCAATGCAGCTCGCCAGGCACGTCGAGCGGCTGAAGTTGTTCACCTCGGCCAGTTCCAACGGCGGTACCGCCCAGGAGCGCGAACGGCACGTCGCTGCCCAGGGACGCGGCCAATTCCGCCAGGGCGCTCCGTGGCCACGACAAGCTCCAGAGCTGGTTGCACGCCAGTAGCGTGCCGGCCGCGTCCGCGCTGCCACCAGCCAGCCCGGCCGCCACCGGAATGTCCTTGCGGACCTTCAACCGCACATCGGCTGAGACGCCAGCCGCCTCGGCCAGCATATGGGCGGCCCGCACAGCGAGGTTCGAGTGGTCCAGCGGAACACCAGCTGTGTACCCGCCGGTCAGCTCCAGGGTGACACCTCCAGTAGCTGGCCGGGCCTGGACCTCGTCGAACAAGGAGACCGCGTGGAACAGCGAGGCCAGGCCGTGGAATCCATCAGACCGCAAGGGGCCGACCCGAAGCACGATGTTGATTTTTGCGGGGACCCGGACGATGACCTGCACAACAAGAGACAGTAGCGCGAGCGACGATCTACCCCGTTGCCCGGATCACGAGCGGAGTGTGGCCCGACGAAGCGGGGGTTGGGTACACCAATCGATCAACCCGACCGATCGTCGTCCGCTTCTCATTACGGTCGTCTGGTCAAAGGCAGCCTCAAGGAAGCTCGGCGTGGTGGTCGCTGACGGGTATAAGCACCCCGGCTCGGTGATCATTGCCGTCATCGTGTCGCCATAGCGACCGAGTCTTGCCGACGATCACGGGTGAGGCGACGTGAAACCGGGGCCCTCACCGGTCACGCTGGCGCGCGGCGGCGATGCGGACGAAGTCGCCGACGGCCAGCTGTTCTCCGCGGGCGGCCGGGTCGACCTGCGCCGCTCGGAGGATCCGCTCCGCCTCGGCCGCGGAGCCCGCCCAGCCGCTCAGGGCCCCGCGAAGTGTCTTGCGACGTTGCGCGAAGGCGGCGTCGACCACGGCGAACACATCCGCACGCGCGGCGCCCACGGGCGCCTCGCGCCGCTTGAGCAACACCAGCCCCGAATCGACGTTGGGCACCGGCCAGAACACCGTACGCCCCACCGCACCGGCCGGACGTACGTCGGCGTACCAGGCTGCCTTCACCGACGGCACCCCGTAGGTGCGCGAACCAGGGCCGGCGGCCAGCCGATCGGCAACCTCCTTCTGCACCATGACCAGGGCGTGGCGCAGGTTCGGCAGAATCTCCAACAGGTGCAGCAGCACGGGCACGGCGACGTTGTACGGCAGGTTGGCCACCAGGGCCGACGGTGGCGGGCCGGGCAACTCCAGCACCCGCAGCGCATCGGCGTGCACCACGTCCAGCCGATGGTGCAGCCCAGGTGCGTAATCGGCGACGGTGCCCGGCAGCGCCGCGGCCAGATTGGCGTCGATCTCCACCGCGACGACCCGCGCGACCTGCGGCAGCAGCGCCAGGGTGAGGGAGCCCAGCCCTGGCCCAACCTCCACGACGACGTCGTCCGTGTCTACCCCGGCGGTCCGCACGATCCGGCGTACGGTGTTCGGGTCGATCACGAAGTTCTGGCCCAGAGTCTTCGTGGGGCGCAAACCGAGATCCGCGGCCAGACGACGAACGTCCGCTGAACCCAGCAATCTGGGCTCAGCGGACGTGTCGTGGGTCGTCATGCCTCGAGCATAGGCCCGAGTGGATGGAGCCTAACCCGTGGGCAGCCCCAGCTTGCGCGAGCAAGCCGGCCAGTCGCCGTAGTGGCCCCTGGCGGCCCGGACCTTCTCGGCGATCCGGATCTGCTCGCCCTTGCTGTTCTCGTGCGGGTAGCCGCTGCCACCGTAGGCGCGCCAGGTCTGCAGCGAGAACTGCAGGCCACCGTAGTAGCCGTTGCCGGTGTTGATCGACCAGTTGCCGCCGGACTCGCACTGCGCCAGCCGGTCCCAGACGCCGCCGTCGACGTTGTCACCGCCGCCGCCGCCACCGCCGCCACCGCCGTTGTCGTCGTCCTTCTCCTCCTCGGGAGGCGGGGGCGGGGGCTCCTTGGTACCCACGAGGATGACCTCGTTGACCGGCTCGGCGAGGACCTCTTCGGAGATCGTCTCTTCCGACTCGAGTTCGCCGTCGATGTAGGTCTTCTCGACCTCGCGGACCAGGCGGCCCTGCTTCCCCTCGGTGTCAACCGAGGTCTTGCCCTTGTCCAGGGAGTCGTCGTTCTTGCGCGTGGTCTCGAAGTCGATGTCGATCTCGACCGTGTCGGTTTCGACCGACACTCGTTTGACCACCACGGTGTCCTCGTCGCCGAGTTTCGTGTCCAGGGTGGGTTCGACGATGTCGAGGTCACCAAGCTCGATGTCGAAGTCCGAGAGCGCCTCTCGGACCGTCAACGCGGTGGTGATCATCTCGCCTTCGTCGCCGTCGGCGATCAGCGTGATGTCTTTGGGGGTACGAACCTCGAAGTTCAGTCCGCCCCGACCGATGTCCAGCGATCGCGCCACCGACAGGTCGGCGCCCTCGTGCCGGATGTCGAGCTCGGACAGTGCTTCGTCGACAGAGAGTGCGGTGGTCCAGAAGGACTGGTCTTCGCCGTCGACATTGACGGTGATCTCACGGGCGTAACGGACAGTGATCTCGGTACCGTCCTCGATCTTGCTGTCCAGCGACGGGATGACCTCATCACGGGCCCCGACCTCGATGCCCTGACCGTCCAGCACGGACCCAACGCTATTGGCGAACGTGTGTACGGTCTCGGACTCGCCGTCGACGGTGAGGACGACGGCGTTGTTGAACGTCATGTAGGCGACGCCACCACCAACGAGGGCAGCGACAACGCTCGCGTTGATCGCGATCGTCTTGACGGACGGACGCACGATGCTCCTGCGGTTGAGCTTCCCGGGCACGGGGCAGGTGGCACAGCCTACTCGCCTCGCCTTTTGCCGTGCACAGGTGCGGCACGACAGCGGGCGCGACGCTTGGCCGCTTTGGTCGCCACCCGGAGCTTCCCCGACTCCGGCTAACAGTCACGGAACGGTAACGTACCTGGCGCAAAAGTCAAGCCCAACACCTCATGACCCGGCCGAGAACCCCGCACGTTAGCCGATTTGCCCCGGTTTGCGTGACGAGGATCACCATGTTCCGAAGGCCATCTCGGTGTTGTGCTGGATCGTGGAACACACGGCTTCGAGATCACGTCCTACCACCTCAGCAATGGCTCGAACGGTTAGTGGTACCAAGTACGACGCGTTCGGCCGCCCCCGGTGCGGGTGGGGCGTCAGGAAGGGCGCATCGGTCTCTACCAAGACGTGCTCCAATGGGACCGCCGCTAGCGCCTCCCGCAACGAGCCGGCGTTCTTGAACGTCACCGTTCCGGCAAAGGACAGGAACCAGCCCCGCCGAGCGCAGTATCTCGCCATCTCCGCGTCGCCGGAAAAACAGTGGAACACCACCCTCTCCGGCAGGTCCGCGTCCTCGAGCACGCGCAGAATGTCGCCGTGCGCGTCCCGGTCATGGATCACCAGAGCCAACTCTCGCCGCCGGGCGATCTCGATATGGCCCCGAAACGACTCCTCCTGGGCTGGGATGCCGTCCGGTCCGGTGCGGAAACGGTCCATACCGGTCTCACCAACTCCACGCACGATGTCGCCGGCGCCGGCCAATCGATCGATGCCGGCCAAGGCGTCGTCGAGCTCACCGTCGACGGCCAACCTCGGCGCCTCGTTGGGGTGCAACGCCACGGCGGCCACCACACTCGAGTAACGCCGGGCGAGGTCCACCGCGACGACGGACGACGGGAGGCTGACCCCCACCTGCACAATGCGGTTGACGCCTACGTCGGCCGCCGCGGCGATGGCCTGGTCGGGACCGAAGGTGTCGTCGTCCCCGCCGTCCCCGATGTCCAGGTGGCAGTGGGTGTCCGTGACCGGCAGCGGCAGCGGCTCCGGAGCCGGCGGACGTACCAGGTCTCGGCGCCGACCATCGTCTGTCGTGGCGGAACGTTGCATCCGGCTCATCACCTTCCGACCAGCCAGCCGTACTCGGTGCGGACGACATCCACCAGATCCTGCACGATTCTCATCACGAAACGTCAAGGCGAGGAAACAGCGCTTCCCCCTTGGTCACCGACGCTCCAGCGGCGAGTTGTCCCCACTGCCCGGCCTCAGCGACCGGCTGCCGCGCTAACTCCCCCAACGCCGGCTCGGCCCCCAAAGCGGCCCAGATCCGCGCACACGCCTTGGGCATGGCCGGGTTCAGGAGGACCGCGAGGACACGCAGCGCTTCAGCCGAGGAGTACAGGATCGTCGACAACCGTTCGCGTTGCGCCTCGTCCTTGGCGACCGCCCATGGCTGCTGCTCGGTGATATAGCCGTTGACGGCATCGACCAACGTCCATGCCGCGCCCAGCGCCTCATGCGGAGCGACCCGGTCCACAGCGGCGTCGGCATCGGCGACGGCCCGCGCGGCGACATTGGCCAACGCCACTTCGGCATCCGTCGGCTCTCCCTGAGCAGGGAGCACTCCGTCGAAATACTTCCCGACCATCGCCGACACCCGTGAAGCAAGGTTCCCCAACCCGTTCGCCAGCTCGGCCTGGTACCGGGCCGCGATGTCCTCCCACGAGAACGAGCCATCCTGGCCGAAGGCGATCGAACGCAAGAAGTAGTACCGGAAGGCATCGGAACCGAACGTGTCGATGATCTCGGCGGGCGCGATACCCGTGAGCCTGGATTTGCTCATCTTCTCACCGCCAACCAGCAACCAGCCGTGTGCGAATACCTGCTTGGGCAGCGGGACCCCAGCCGCCATCAGCATCGCGGGCCAGATAACGGCGTGAAAGCGCAGGATGTCCTTACCCACGAAGTGGATATCAGCCGGCCAGGTCCGTTTGAATCTCTCCTCATCGGAGCCGTAACCGACCGCCGTGGCGTAGTTGAGCAGAGCGTCGATCCACACATAGATCACGTGCGACTCGTCCCACGGCACCGTAATGCCCCAGTCGAACGTAGATCGGGAGATGGACAGGTCTTGCAGGCCCTGTTTGACGAAGCTGACAACCTCGTTCCTGGCGCTTTCCGGCTGGACGAAGTCTGGGTTCTCCGCGTAGTGCGCTAACAAACGATCCGCATAGGCCGACATCCGAAAGAAGTAGTTCTTCTCGGCCAGCATCTCGACCGGGCGCCCGTGAATCGAGCACAACTGCCGGCCCGCATACTCGCCGGTGCCGTCGACGAGGTCGGCGGGCTGCTTGTACTCCTCGCAGGCGACGCAGTAGGCCCCCTCGTAGGTGCCTTCGAAGATCTCACCCGCTTCGTGCAGAGTTTGCATGAACTCCTTCACCCGGTCGACGTGGCGCTGTTCGGTGGTCCGGATGAAATCGTCATTCGAGGCGTCGATGGTCTCCAGGACTGGCCGCCAGGCGGTTTCGACCAAGCGATCAGCCCAGCTCCGCGCGTCGACACCGTTGGCTTCGGCGGTCCGCAGCACCTTCTCGCCGTGCTCGTCGGTGCCGGTCAGAAACCAGACGTCTTCCTGTCGCTGCCGATGCCACCGGGCGATGAAATCGGTCACCACGGTGGTGTACGCGTGCCCGATATGAGGCGCGTCGTTGACATAGTAAATCGGCGTGGTGACGTAGAACGCGTTGTCGTCAGGCTCGGGCATGGCCTCGATCGTAGTCCTCCACGGTGTCACGTATCACCTGGGTTTGGATGCCGTGGCCAACTCCCACGACGACGCACATCCGTGCGGCCGCGGTCACCACGCGCGCCGTTGTGATCATGGGAAACGGCGAGCCCGTGACACTAGGGTTAACCAGGTGGAGGTAGACATGGCCGACATCGATTGCCCGCCGCCGCGGATGAGCGTGATGCTGTCGATGCCCGACCGGCCTCGGGCCGAACGTGCCGACGCTGCCCGCAACCGCCGGCTGCTTCTGGAGTCGGCCGCCAGCATTCTTCGAGACGAGGGCATCGCGGGGTTGTCGATGGAGGCGGTGGCTACCGCCGCCGGCGTCGGTATCGGGACCGTCTACCGACGCTTCGGTGACCTGTCCGGCCTGGCCTACGCACTACTGGACGAACGCGAGCAACAGTTCCAGTCCGAGTTCATGTTTGGTCCGCCGCCCCTCGGACCAGGCGCACCAGCCTCAGCCCGGCTGCGCGCCTACCTGTGCCGCTGTGTCGATCGTCTCACCGAGCAGGCCGAGATCCTCGCCAAAGCCGAGACGGGTTCGCAGCGCTACCGTACCGGCGCCTACCGGGTCCAGCGACATCATCTGATGATGCTGCTTCAGGAGATCGACCCCGAGCTAGATGCCGCGTATCTCGCCGAAGCCCTCATCGCCGTGTTGTCCGGCCGGCTCCACCTGCATCAGGTCGCCGACGAGGGCATGGCTCCGGAGCGGATCAAGACCGGCCTCGACCAACTCTTGCGGGGTATCCTCCGATCGTCTGCGCCCGCTGACGAAGGTGCACTACCCTGACGCCCATGCCTGCCGACAGCACCCGCCCGCTCCTGGCCGAGCAACTCGGGCTGGAGCCACATCCCGAAGGCGGCTGGTATCGCGAGACATGGCGATCCGATACCACTCTGTGGCCAGAGGGATACAACGGCAAACGAGCTACTGCCACGTGTATTTACTTTCTGCTCGCCCCCGGAGAGGAGTCCAGGTGGCACGTGGTCAAGTCAGCCGAGCTGTGGTTCTGGCACTCCGGTGGCCCGCTGCGGATCAAAGTGGGTGGCGACGGCGAGACACCTGATCTGAACCCCAGTACCGTCTTGCTCGGTCCCCGGATAGCAGCTGGCGAGTCACCCCAGGTGATCGTCCCAGCCGGGCACTGGCAGGCCGCGCAGCCAGCCACCGACCAGCCAGTCCTCGTCTCTTGCGTTGTCTCACCCGGCTTCGACTTCGCCGACTTCACCCTGCTCTGAACTGGTCGTTTAGCCTCGTCCAGCCCGGGATCATCGCCGGATCTCTGCCTTCAACTCCGACGATCGTTGCCACACTCCCGCCGGTAGGTGAGCCGTTGCCCAATCGTTGCGGCGCCCCGTCCCCGCTCCTGTTACCGTGCCGCGGTGACCACACCTTCGCCTGAGCAACTAGCGGCGGCTCACGCCGCGCGGTTGCGGCGGCTCGATCCGGTGTTGCCGGCGCCACCCGCGCTCACCCCCGATCAGGGCGCCATCTTGCTGACCGGGTCAGCGGGCACCTCATACGCGGCCGGCGTCAGCCGCGAACACCACGTCTCTCCGGACGACTTCGCATCGTGCTTCCAAACGTTACGGACGTTCTCTCTCGACGTCCGGCTGGACGGACCCGATCTCGCCGACACATTGAGCGCCCTCCTGACCGCGTGGCGTGCCTCTCTCGCCGGTATCGACCCGTGGGAAATCGAGACATCGGCCACGATCACCTGGCCGAGCCGGGACGTGGCAGCCGTCGAGACACTGGTGCGGTATGGGTTCGCCCCGATGGCCGACATCGCCGTCCGTGGACGTGTCGTCCCGCTGTCGGCCGAGGTAACCCCGGGCACGCAGATCCGCGAGGCCGGACCATCGGACGTGGAGGACGTCGTCGACCTTCAGTTGGAGGAGTTGCGATACGACGCGCAGCTCGGCACCTGCACCATCCGTCCGGGTACCGCGGCTGCCCTACGAACCAGGCTGACGAGCGCGCTCGACCGCCGGGACGGCACGATCTTGCTCGCCGACCACAACGACGAACCGGTGGGTCTGGTCATCATCGACCTTCCGCCGCGCACCGAGTGGATCACCAGCCGAGTTGGGGTTAGCCGTGCCGGGTACCTAGAGTGCCTGTCGGTCCGGGCCGGTCACCGGGGACGCGGCATCGGCCGGGCGCTCGTGGCAGTGGCACATGAGCGGTTCCGGGACGCCGCGGTCGACGTCATGCTGCTCCACCACGCGGTGACGAGTCCGCTGTCCGCTCCGTTCTGGCATGCCGCGGGTTATCGGCCGCTATGGACCCATTGGACGGCGCACCCCGGCACGTCGATGTTCACCGCGCCGCACTGATCATGCGCGGCTCAGCCCATGACCCCTGCCGTTAGGGGGACGGAATATGTTGCACGCCGATCCGCCGGCGGAACATCCAGTAGACCCACGTCTGGTACGCCACCACCAAGGGGACGAATGGCACCGCCACCCAGGTGATGACGGTCAACGTGTAGTCGCTGGATGCGGCGTTGGCGATGGTGAGTCCACCCACGTCCGTCGTCGATGGCAGCACGTTCGGGTACAGCGAGGCGAACAGCACGACACCGAAGAACACCATCGCCGTGAAACTCGCGGTAAACGCCCATCCTTCCGACCGCTGCACGATGGCGGCCCGTCCGGCGATCAGGGCCACTACCAACCCCACTCCGCCGAGCCACGCTAACCAGCTCATCGGCCCGCCGTCTCGGTCGAGCAGCGTCCAGCCCGCGAAACCGGCCGCCAATAGGGCCACGGGTGCGGCCAGCCGGCCGGCCAGGGCCCGGGCACGTAGCCGGATATCCCCCACCGTCTTCAGTGCGACGTAATGGGCGCCGTGCAACAGAGACAGCACAACCGTGACGGCGCCACCGAGCATCGTGTAGGGAGTGACGATGTCGGCCAGTCCTCCGGTGAAGTCGTGCCGGCCATCCAAGGGCAGGCCCTGCACGAACCCGGCCAGCAACACACCCCAGGTGAAGGCGGGGACCGCCGATCCCCAGAAGATCGCCCGGTCCCACCACCGACGCCACCGTTCGGTGTCGTGTTTCGCCCGGTACTCGAACGCCAAACCCCGGACGATCAAGGACATCAAGATCACCACGAGGGGTGCGTAGTATGCGGCCCACGCGGTGGCATACCACTCCGGAAAGGCGGCGAACGTCGCACCGACGGCGGTGATCATCCAGACCTCGTTGCCATCCCAGACGGGTCCGATGGTGTTGATGAGCACCCGCCGCTCGCGATCTCCCCGGGCGAAGCCGCGAGTCAACATGCCGACCCCGAAGTCGAACCCCTCCAGAGCGAGGTACCCGACCCACAACACGGCCACGAGCACGAACCACACGGTTGCCAGGTCCATCGTCAACGTCCTTCTCGTCGGTTGTGGTCGCGCCTGCTGGGTGGGCACGTCGGTTCGGCGACTGTCGGCACGACGGCGGTGACCATCGGGTGTCTCATCAGTAGGCGAAGGTGAGGGGCCGGTCGGCGGCGTCGTCATCGCCGGACCCCGCGGCGGCGTCGCCCGCACTGGAGCCGTCCTCGCCGGCTGAGCTGCGGCCCCAGCGAGCCTCAGCACTCACGTCCGGTAGGCCCGGTCTGGCGTGTTTGGCCAGCAACCACACCCAGAGCACCGTCAGACCGGCATAGAGCACGGTGAACGAGGCGAGGGTGGCGAACACACCGCCGGCGGTGGACCCCGGTGTCACCCCGGACGCGGTGGGCATGAGCCCGAACACAAGCCACGGTTGCCGGCCCATCTCGGTGAAGACCCACCCGAACGTGTTGGCGGCCAACGGCAAGAACGGCAGCACCACGGTAGCTCTCAATGCCCACACCGAGGTGGGCACCCGGCCTCGACGGGTCGACCACAACTGCCATGCCGCGATCGCCGCGGCCAGCCCGCCGAAACCGACCATCAGCCGGAACGTCCAATACGTGGCCGGGATGTTGGGGGTGTAGTCGCCTGGGCCGTAGAGCTGTTCGTATTCCTGTTGGATGTCGTTGATGCCTTGAACCTCACCCTGGAACGATCCGGTGGACAAGAACGACAACAGATACGGGATCTCGATCGAGTACAGGGCTTGGCTACCGTCCAGGCTCCCGACCGTGAACAGCGAGAACGGTGCGGGTTGCTGAGTGTCGTAGAGGGCTTCCGCGGCCGCCATCTTCATCGGCTGCACCTCGGTCATGACCTTTCCTTGCAGGTCACCGCTCACCGCTGCGCCGACTCCCCCGATCAGCACCGCCACCGCTCCGATCCGCAGGGCATGACGGAACGTGATGGCATCGCTTGGCGCGCCGGGCTCAGCCGCGGTGGGTTCCCGGCGTCCTTTGACGAGGTGCCACATCGCCACTCCGGCTACCACCGCGCCGCCCACCATGAATGCTGCGAAGATGGTGTGCGGGAAGGTGACGAGGGTGACCTTGTTGGTGAGCACCGCCCCGAAGTCGGTGAGTTCGGCCCGGCCGGCTTCCTCGTTGATCTCATAGCCGACGGGATTCTGCATGAACGAGTTGGCGGCCAAGATGAAGTAGGCCGATAGCAGGGTGGCGAACGCGGTGACCCAGATCGTCGCCAGGTGGATCTTCGGCGGGATGCGCCCCCAGCCAAAGATCCAGACCCCGACGAAGACCGACTCCAGATAGAAGGCCAGCAACGCCTCCATGGCTAGCGGAGCACCGAAGATGTCTCCAACGAAGCGGCTGAAGTCGCTCCAGTTGAGGCCGAACTGGAACTCCTGGACCAGACCGGTGACCACTCCGACGGCGAGGTTGATCAGTAGCAGCTTCCCGAAGAACTTCGTCAGCCGCAGCCAACGCTCGTCCTGGGTCCGCATCCACATCGTCTGCATGATCGCGACGAGAAACGCCATCGAGATGGTGAAAGGGACGAAGAAGTAGTGCACCACCGTGGTGATACCGAACTGCCATCTGGCGAGGTCGACAACGTCCATCTCCCGCTCTTCTCCGCTCCCACGACGACGGTGACCGTGCATCCGCACCTGGCCAATTACTACAGTACGTCGTAGATACTACATCGCGTCGTAGTTATCTACGACGCTAGGTCGTACTACGTGAGGTAGGTATGCTGTGGGTGTGGCACAAGGACGACGCGCGCACCTCGGCGAGCTGGAACGGGCCGTGATGGACTACCTCTGGTCACTCGCGCCCACCAACACCAACCACCCGACGGCACCAACCAACAGCGGTGCACCACCAGGCGAACCGGCCCCCACACCCCCTCAACGGGCCGCCACCGTCCGCGAGGTGCACGACGCGCTGGCACAGGCCCGAGACATCGCTTACACCACCGTCATGACGGTCCTCGATCGGCTGGCCAAGAAAGGTGCGGTCGAGCAGATCCGCGACGGCCGGGCGTACCTCTACCGGCCCGCGGTGACACTCGACGCACTCACCGCCGAGCTCATGCATGATGCCCTTGGCACCGTCGACGCCGAAAGCCGAGCATCCGCCCTGGTGCGCTTCGTCGACACCGCGTCCGCCGACGACGCCGCCGCATTGCGCGCCGCGCTAGCGAAGCTGGAACGTCGGGAATACTGATGCTGTCCGGACCCCTGCCCGTCACGGCCACGCCATTGATTCTCACCACCATGGCACTGGCGCTGGCTGGCCCAGCGCCCGCGTGGCTTGCCCGGGCGAAGTGGCCGCGCCGGGTCCCCCGAGCGGCCCTAGTGCTCTGGCAGGCTTTGACGTTGGCCGCCGTGTTATCAGCGCTCGGCGCCGGCGCATCGGTCGCCACCCTCGCCGTCCATGGCGACCAGCTCAATCTCGGCATGGTGCTCCTGCACGCAGCCGCCTTCGTCTTCACCTTAACCGTGCTGGCCCGCCTGCTGTGGGCGGCGCATACCCTCGGCACCAGCCTCCGCGCCCGGCGCCGTCGCCACCGACAGCTGGTCGACCTCCTGAGCCACATCGACCAACGTGCACCAGGCGCACGTATTCTCGACGCCCGTGAAACGTTCGCCTACTGCCTGCCCGGCCTGTCGTCTCGGCTGGTGATCTCGTCATCGGCGGTTGATGTCCTGGCCGACGACGAATTGCGTGCCGTTCTGGAACACGAGCGTGCCCATGCCCGCGCCCGGCACGACCTCGTCGTCGAGGGTTTCGCGGCGCTACACAGCGCGTTTCCGTGGTTCGGGCGGAGCCGAGCCGCGCTCGATGCCGCCTCCGGCCTCGTCGAGATGCTCGCCGACGACGCGGCCCGCCGCCGCACGGGCGCCCTTCCGCTCGGACGTGCGCTCGTCCGGCTCGCCGATGCGACGGTACCCGCCGGGACCCTCGGCTCAAGCGGCACGAGCCCGCTGGTCCGCATCCAGCGGCTGGCCGAGCCGGCTCCCACCACCCACCGGGGTTTTGCCGCCGCGGTCTACGTGGCTTCAATGGCGTTGATCATGGTGCCGACACTCACGGTGGCCACACCCTGGTTAGCCTACGTATCCGCGGGCATCTGATCACGAATACCCGCCCAGTGCTGCACCATCGTCGCCTGCAACCGCCCCGTCGCTGAGCGGAATCGTCGCGACCACCCTGACCGGCAAACGCCACGGTCGAGGCTTTGACCTCTGCGACGGCGCACGGCGTCTCACCGTCATAGAGGGCGATGAAATCACCGGCCAAGACCTGGCCGATGCTCCCAAGACAACCGGCCGGGGCCGGGCCAGGCTGGATCACACTAAGCACGACACAGGGAGGCTGCCCCCATGGCCAACAACACCGAAGCAGGCGAACTCAGCTGGGGGATCTTCGTCCCCCATGGAGGCGCCGGAGAGTTCACCGGATGGCCTGGGCCGGCTGCTTGGACCCGCATGCGGGAAAGCGCCGCGGACTTCGATGCTCTGGGATTCGACCATTTATGGGTCAGCGATCACCTCATGGCCTCCGGCACCGATCGGACCGGCCCCTTCTTCGAGGGCTATTCGACGCTGGCCGCGCTTACCCAAGTGACCACACATGCCCGATTGGGCGCACTCGTTACCTGCGCGTACTACCGCAACGCCGGCATGCTGGCGAAACAAGCGGCGAGTGTGGACGTCATGTCGGATGGGCGGCTGATCTTCGCCCTGGGCGGCGGCTGGGACGAAACCGAGTCACTCGCCTACGGTTATCCCTTCCCCACCCCGGGTGAACGAGTGGACACGTTCGCCGAGACCCTTGCGGCGGTCGCCCTCCTGTGGAGTGAGGATGTAGTGACGTTCAACGGATCCCACGTCCAGCTCCGGGGTGCGAGCTGCAATCCACGGCCGCTCCGCCGTCCTCCGGTGTGGACGGGAACCCACGGCCGACGTGGCCTACGAATCGCGGCCCAACACGCCGACGTCGCCAACTGGAATGTCGGGCTGAGCGACTTCCGGCGGCTGTCAGCGGAGCTGGCCAGAGCTTGCCGCGAGGTCGGCCGGAACCCGTCGTCGATCGATACCTCGGTGTTCCGGCTGGCCGAGCTCAGCGGTGACCCGAAATCCGTGGAACAGACCCTCGGGAAGATCGGCGTCCCGCCGGAGGCAATCCCGGGGCTCAGCCAAGACCACTTCATCGGTTCACCCGATCAGGTGGCGCCCAGAGTCCAGGAGTTCGTTGACGAAGGCGCCACGCACATCGTCATCATGTGTTTGGATTCTCCCTCAACGAATCTGTCGGCTGAGCGTTTCTATCATGGGGTCATTCCCCAGATTCGGCCGCGGATCACTCACTAGAGCGTTCAAGCCCCGGACAAGAGGAGGCTGGTGGTCACTCCTCTTGCCCGGGAGTCGGTGGCTCCGGCAACCCTGGGCACTTCCAGCACGTGAATGCGATGCCATCAGCGTGCCGGAAATAGGGTGTTCATCCCTTGAAAGCATAGGAGGTCCGCTGACATCGCCAGACAGCAACCTCACCGTGCCGACGGGAACGCAGCCAGAGCTCGCTCCTCGGTGCCCGGACATCGCCTATCCCGGATCGGCCGGACTACCAGGCCTGCCCGGGGGTGGCGGGCGGTCCCGCTAACGGTTTCGGCCCCGCAACTGAGCACCATCAACATCTGTTCGTCATAGGGCCCCGAGTAGAGCCGCGGAGCCAATGGCGGGGCACCTTCGATCTCCCCCATAACGTCGTCCAGTTCGTCGGGCTCAAGCCACCACGCCAGCGGCCCGGTCTCGACCCTGACGTCGAACACGGCGAACCCTGGCCGGTCCGCGGTGGCGTCCGCCCCGTAGCTGTAGGTCCGGCTGACATCGCCCCGCGACGCACCCACCCGCTCCGGCAAACCCGCACCATAGATCTCGCCGAAGATCCCCACCGTGTGTGCCTTCATCATGTTGGCGATCACATTGGCCACCCACGGAAGGTGATACGCCAGCACTGCCCGCCAGTGCAGTTCCCGCTCATCCATACGGATAGCACGGCCGAACCGGCCATGCTGCTTCGAGGAGACGAGGTCGCTGGTGCCGGAACGGGTATACAGGCACGTCTCACCCAGGATCTTCTCGGTTGCGACCACCAGTTCGCCTGGCTTGAACATGTTGCGGCGCCGACTTATGTCAGTGACCTCGGGCCACGGCAGTAGCGCCGGTGCCGGCTCGACTACGGCGGCCAAGGACAGCCGACCCTGTGCCCGGTCCGGGCCCGCGGTACCCGGTGTCGGGTTCACTCCACGTGTGCTCACGCAGAACAGCGTGGCAGGGCGAAAAACGAAACGATAGGTTCAAGCCCCCCTAGACTTAATCTTGGCGCACTACACACCGCCGCACCGCGGCGGGACGCGGCCCACCACCTGAACCCCAGCCATGACCAGTACGGACGCCCAGCGAATGAACGCCGGACCACAGGGTGTCGCGCGGCACTAGACGTCTGGCTCCCGGGCCAGTGCCGCCCGCCCACCGTCCACCGGGATCACCGCTCCGCTGATGAAGCTCGCCTGGTCGGACAGGAGATACACGATGGTGTCGGCGACTTCACCCGGACGCCCGACTCGCTCCAAGGCATGGAGCATGCCGGTCTCGTGCACCCATCCAGCACCACGTTCGGCCGCATCCTGCTCGAACCGTTCCACGGCGATGCTGCCGAGCGCCACCGCATTGGCCCGGATGCCGTGCTGGCCATAGTCGCCAGCGACGGCTCGGGTCAGGCCTTCGATGGCGGCCTTGGCCGTGGCGTATGGCAGACACCCGGGAAACCGGCCGCTGGGCCTGATGTGACGACACATTAACGATCGCCCCTCCGGTTCCGGCCCCGAGGAACGCCCGCACGGCGGCTGCGCAGCCGGCAACAGCGACGTTGAGATTGACCCCGATCAAATCGATCACCTGCGCCGCACCCGCGGCATGGAGGGAGGCATCGCGAAAGGCAGCGGCGTTGTTGACCCAGCCGCCCAATGGATCCGCATGCTGAGCCAAAGCCGCCGCACGGGCCGCGACGGCTTCGTCGGAAGCATCCCCGACCAGGGTGGAGATCCGGTCCCGGGCTGGGTGTTCCATCGTCCACTGGAATGCGCCGGGATCAAGATCGATGGCTACCACGTGATGCTGGTCCGCGGTCAGCCTTTCGACCACTGCCCGGCCCACACCCCGGCCACCACCGGTAACGACGTAGGACGTCATCGGTGCACAGCCGGGCCGGGTATCTGATCCAGCACCTCGGCCACCACGGCAGACGTACGCACCTGGGTGGTCCACGCCTCCGGCGTCAGAGTCAAACGATGAGCAAGGGCAGCCATCGCCACCTCTTTGACGTCCTCTGGCACCACGTAGTCGCGACCATCCAGTACCGCCAGCGACCGCGCAGACAGCAGCAACGCCTGTGAACCCCGCGGCGACGCCCCGACCTCGATAGCACGGTGCCGACGGGTACCTACCGCGAGATCGACGCAGTAGGTGATGATCGACTCGTCGACGTCGACGGTTTCTACACCCGCCTGCAACGACCGTAGTGCTTGCGCATCGACGACCGCTGACACTCGGGTCTCCTCGCGCCGACGGGCGATCCGCCGGGACAACACCTCGGCCTCCCGTTCTGCCTCGAGATATCCCGCCGACAGCCGCAGCATGAACCGATCGAGCTGAGCCTCCGGCAGCGGGTAGGTGCCCTCGTACTCGACTGGGTTGGACGTCGCCAAGACATGGAAGGGTGCCGGCAACGGGAAGGTGGTGCCTTCGACGGTGGTCTGCTTTTCGGCCATCGCCTCCAACAACGCGGACTGTGTTTTCGGCGGCGTCCGATTGATCTCGTCGGCCAGGAGCAGGCCGGTGAAAAGCGGACCGGGCCGGAAAGCGAACTCGCGCGGCCCCGGGTCCCAGACATAGGAACCAGTGACGTCGCCGGGCAGCAGATCGGGCGTGCACTGCAAGCGCCGGAATTCCAGGCCCAACGCACCGGCCAGGCTCCGCGCGGCCAACGTCTTGCCCAGCCCAGGCACATCCTCGAAGAGGACGTGGCCTCCAGCCAGAATGGCCGCCAGAGCAAGTCGGAGGCTACGTTCCATCCCGACGACGACTCCGCCGACCTCCTTGAGGACGGCCGCTCCGGTCTCCGCGATCTCGGCGACGCTGGCCGGCGCCGGCTCGGTGCCCGCCACACCCGGCACCGCTGGTCGATTTACCGCCATGTATCAGCTCTCCTCAGACCTCGTGCTGGGTGGGCACGGCCGGTGACGCTCACGATATCGCGGCGCCGACAGCGCGGTGTGCCGGGATACTCGCACCTCCGGGCGTCCCGGCCGACCGCTCCCCGCGTTCAGGCGGCCATCCCGTCCTCCCGGGCCGGCGGGACCGCGAGCTGCCGTCTGACCCGCCTGGTCATCGTCCGTATCTCACGGGGATGAACGTGGTTGGCCAGCATCGCGTCGAGTATCTGCGCCATCTCGTAGTCCGGGTTCAGGCGCAGCGCTCGCGCCAGCGCGACGCCGGCCAAGGCACCGTTGCCGTGTTGATAGGCCACGGCCCCCAGAACGGTGCAGATCGGTGGTGCGTGATGATCCACGGCACACTGCACCAGCACAGTCAGGAACGCCAGCAACTCCTCGCGGTGGTCGTCCAATCCCCAAGTGATCAGCACGTCGCGGGTGAGTTTGTCCTCCAAGCCCAGAATCAGCCGCACGGCGTCGGCGTCGTCGAGCTGGTTGGGGTCGTCGGAGAACCGCTCGCGTAGGCGCTGCGCCAGCGATAGCGTCTCGGCGCTCACCGCCTCGATGCCGCGCTCGATAACTTCCTCCATGAGACGCTCTTCGATCTCATCGAAACGCTGCTCCAAAGCGATCCGGCGCAACGCCACCGGCCCCTGGACGCTCTTGGCCAACGCCTCGCGGTCGGGTAGGACGGCAGCACCTTCCAGCGCCCGTCGGGCCTCCAAGGCGGCCACCTCGGCACTGGGGGTCGCGGGCAACGGGGTGCCGTCCCGGGGGCAGCACGGCTTGGTGCACGTGTACGACCACCAGCGGCCATGGCGCACCAGAAGGGCCTCGGTGCAGCCGATCTCGCGTAGCGACAGTTCATCGATCATGAACTCGATCACGTCCGCGGCGGGCAGCCGTCCGTCATCGTCCGGCTGCTCCGTGTAGCAGACAAGGATCACTGAGTCAGGTTCGGCCTGCGCCACCTGCGCCGCGTATTGGGAAGCGTAGTTGTGGTGATCATCCGGTGGCGGGAGGTCAGCTCGCGAGCTCATCCCGGTGCGGCCGCCCGGGCCGCTAAGGCCTACCACCACCAAGCTGTCAGCCGGGTGGAAACCAATGAGGAACGGGACAGCGCCGACGACGTCGGCCGGGGATTTCAACCGCACGACGGCGGGCTCCGAATTAGGTGTCATAACCGACGACACTGGCACCGCGGGCCGTCCCGGAACACCCACCACAACTGGAATGTGGATAACCTACCTCCACCCCGGCCGCCGCCTGTGGAAAACCCGCACGGGTCGTGGCGTGTGTCGCATCACCTGGCCGGCCGGGTACGCGAGAATTCTGCACAAACAGCACAAATTTCGGTGTGCTGGGACTGTTGTGGCGCTACTCTGTATGGTTTCATCAAGTGCAACAGGCCAGCCAAAGATACCTATCATGGCGACACAGGCCGGCGCGGGCACCGGCCGCGCCCGTCAACGGGCGCACGCCCGACCAGAAGAGGAGCTCGTGAGATGGAGCAACCAGAGCAGCCGGGTACGGTGTACTCGATCCGCGCTGTGCAGCGTGTATGCAACATCCTGGACCTGATCCAGGAGAACCCCCACGGGTTCTCGTTGACCCAGGTGGCCGAGGTGACCCAGTTCCCGAAGAGTTCGGCGTACCGCTACCTCGCCACGCTGGAGTCCCGGCGTTACGTCATGCGCGACCCGATCACCGGCCTGTTCCGCATCGGGCCGGCGTTCCTTCCGTTGCAGTCACGCCAGGTCACGGTCCTCGCAGATCGGGTCCGCCCGCACCTGATCCGGCTACGCGACCAGTTCGAGGAATCCGTCAACCTCGGCATCCTCAACGGGTACCGCGTGTCTTACGTGGAGATCGTCGAAAGCCCGCACAGCGTCCGCCTGGCCGCCCGAGAGGGCGACCGCGACCACCTCCACTGCACCGCACTCGGCAAGGCGATCGCCGCCACACTCGACGATGATCGAGTCACCATGATCCTCGAGACCGAGGGTATGCCCCAACACACGCCGGCCACGATCACCGAACTCCCGGAGTATCTTCAGGATCTCGAGGCCACCCGGGAACGCGGCTACGCGATCGACAACTGTGAGAACGAGTCCGACGGACGCTGCATCGCGGTGTCACTGGCCGACGCCGGCATGCCCGCGGCCATCAGCGTGTCCGCACCGGCCTCGCGGCTCTCCCTCGACGACCTCCCAGACGTGGCCAAGGCGCTCAAAGACACCGTCAAGAAGCTCGTCAAAGAGATCAACGGTGAGCGGCCCACCTCCTGACCGCGGCTCGGACACCGATGTCGGCTACGGTGTTGTCGATGCGTGACGAGGTCATGGCCTGGTACGCGACACACGCACGTGACCTGCCCTGGCGAACTCCCGAACGGACCCCGTGGGGAGTACTCGTCAGTGAGGTCATGCTGCAACAGACTCCGGTAAGCCGCGTCGAACCAGTCTGGTATTCCTGGATGCAGCGCTGGCCGGAGCCCGCCGACCTGGCCGGGGAGGAGCCGGGCACAGCCATCCGCGCGTGGGGACGGCTGGGATATCCGCGCCGGGCGCTGCGGTTGCACGCGGCGGCCGGCGCAATCGTCGACCGTCATGGGGGTCGGGTGCCATCGGCGCATGCCGACCTCCTCGCTCTCCCCGGGGTTGGTTCTTACACCGCGGCCGCCGTAGCGACGTTCGCCTTCGGCCAGCGACACGTCGTTCTCGACACCAACGTCCGGCGGGTGCTCGCCCGAGCAGCGAGTGGGCAGCAGTTCCCCGCACGGACCACCACTGCCGCCGAATACCGGCTCACCGACGGTCTACTCCCGACCGACGATTCGGCGCCGACGTGGTCGGTGGCGGTCATGGAATTGGGGGCGCTGGTCTGCACGGCCCGCAACCCGCGATGTGACGAGTGTCCAATCGCCGGATCATGCGCCTGGCGGCTGGCCGGTGCTCCTCCCCACGACGGCCCACCAAGACGCGGGCAGGCGTGGGAGGGAACCGATCGCCAGGTTCGAGGCCGGCTCATGGCGGTGTTGCGCGGCACGGATCATCCCGTCCCCAAACACCAACTCGATGCCGTCTGGCCCGCCGCCGTGCAGCGGGAACGTGCCTTGGATGGGCTAGTGTCCGACGGACTCGTGGAGCCACTCGACGACGAGCTCTACCGCCTTCCGGGGGTCTAATGCCCAGCATGCCGAAGCACCGACGAACCGCCCGCCGAGTGGCAGCCATTCTGGCCGGGCCGGTTCTCGTCCTCATTAGTGTGGTCCTGACCTCCTCGGTCGTAGCTCAAGCCGCCCAGGGGCCAGCGGCCCGGCCCGGTTCGACTGGGCCCGACCACGCGGCCCACGTCAGCGTCGTGCCCCATGCTGGCCTGTCCTCCGGGCACCCGGACACTTCCACGGGAAGCGAGTACATCGAGCGCACCGAGTGGATACCCGACCCACAGGGCCGCCGGCTGGCCATCTATCCGACGAGCTACGCCCGGTACGACGCACCCGCGTCTCGTTGGCCCGACGCGTGGGCCGAGGTGATCGAACTAGAGCCGGATGCCGACCGTCCGCACATGCGCGACCAGTTCCGCTGCCACGTCGAGTTCGCGCGTATCTCCGAACCGGACAAGCCGAGTTGGAACCTCGAACTGTGGCGGCCCGACGTGGGCTACTTCGCGACGGTCCTGGCACGCTGCAATCCCTGACCTGCACGGCACAGCGTCAGCAGAGTGCGGATCAGATCACGTCGATGAGATCAGCAACCGAGTCCACCACATGGTTCGGGCGGTAGGGGTAGCGCTCGATCTCCTCCCGCCGGGTGGAACCGGTCAACACCAGCCACGTCGTCAGCCCAGCCTCCATTCCGGCGACCACGTCGGTATCCATCCGGTCGCCGACCATGGCGGTGTTCTCCGAGTGAGCCTCGATCCGGTTCAGCGCGCTCCGGAACATCATCGGGTTGGGTTTACCTACGTAGTACGGATCGCGACCGGCTGCCCGGCTAATGAGCGCTGCTACCGCGCCTGTGGCGGGCAGCGGACCGCTCTGCGACGGGCCGGTCGCGTCGGGGTTGGTGGCGATGAACCGCGCTCCGGCCTCCACCAACCGAATCGCCTTGGTGATCGCCTCGAACGAGTACGTCCTGGTCTCGCCCAACACCACATAGTCGGGGTTGGTGTCGGTCAGCACGTAGCCGACCTCATGCAGGGCTGTGGTCAACCCCGCCTCTCCGATCACGTAGGCGCTGCCCCCGGGGTGCTGGTTGGCGAGAAACTGGCCGGTGGCGAGCGCAGAGGTCCAGATCGACTCCTCCGGAATCTCCAGCCCGGACCCGGCCAGCCGGGCCGCCAGATCACGTGGGGTGAAGATCGAGTTGTTGGTGAGCACCAGGAAGCGCCGCTCTCGGTCGGCCAGCCGCTGCAGGAACTCGGCGGCACCGGGGATGGCTTTCTCTTCATGGACGAGCACGCCGTCCATGTCGGTCAGCCAACACTCGATCTCTCGGTCGCTCACCTGCCTACTCTACGACGCCAGTCTCCGTCGGTCCCGACCTTGTCGCGATTCTCCACGGCGACGAGTGACGGACCTCACGACAGCCTTCCGGCCTAGGCCGTGGCGGATTGTCCGATTCCTCACTCTGACCAGTTGCTTCGAGTCGCTACCACAAGTTGGTGCGGGGTTGCTCACCAGGCCAGCTGTCCACCGCATGTACCGCCCGTATACCTGGCTGTCTCCGCGGTCAGGTAAAGTCGGCGCGGTTTGTTTCACGACATCTTTCAGGAGCAACGAACATGACTCTTTCCAAGACCGCACTCTCGCTGCTCGGCGCCGCCGCACTCGCGGTGTCGCTCACCGCCTGTGGTGGCGACGACGATGACACCACCGCCAGCAGCAACGGCGACAACTCCTCCGACGACGGCGGCGACGGCGGCGACGCTGGCGCCTACTGCGAGCGTCTCGAGGAGATGGGCACGTCGTTCATGGCCGCCCCCGACCCGGACAGCGCGCCTGACCTGGCGGGCGAGTTCCGCAGCATCGCGGAGGTCGCGCCTGGCGACATCAAGGCCGACTGGGAGTCCTACGCCGATGTGATGGAGGCCCTGGGGAACGTCGACTACGAGGACCCGGACTCCCTGTCCGCTCTCGAAGACCTCGACGACCTCGAAGGTGCCCTGGAGCGGATCACCCAGCACATCGAGAGCGAGTGCGCCTGACCGATACCGGTCGGGAGGCTTGACCTGAGCCTCCGATACGCTCCATGACCTGGGTTCATGCGGGCCTGGACGAGTCCGGTACAGTTCATCGGTCTAATCCCACCGATGATCTGTGAAGGATGGTCCATGGCCCGCATGACGCGTTTCACCGCCCTTGTTTCGGTGACAGCGCTGGCAGTCCCCCTGACCGCCTGTGGTAGCGACTCCGACTATTGCGAGTCCGTCCAAGACGTGCAAGATCGTTATTCCAGCCTCAGCGTCGTCGATCCGACGGACAATGACATGGTCAACTCGATCGCCGACGCGTTCGCCGATATCGCCGACGCGGCACCAGACGACGTCGAAGGCGACTGGAACACTGCCGTCGAGGCGTTGCGTGCCCTTGCCTCCGTCGACGACATCGAGAACCCCGATAACGATGTCATCCAGCAGTTCGCCGAAGCTGAGACGGCCTTCGACAATATCCGCGCCAACGTCCGCGACGAATGCGACCTCGAACTCGACTAAGAGGCCGCCTCTAAGCCTGTCGCTCGGGTGCCTCTATCTGGCATGTCGAGCGCACTACACACGAAGACGGCTCCCTTTCCACCAGAAAGGGAGCCGTCGTCGTCTGTGGTGGGACTACTTGCTGGCTTGGTCGCCTTCAGTCGGACTGCCGGTACCCGACGTGGGGGTCGCGGCACCTGCCTCGACCGGGGCGAGGTCGGGGAGATCGGACTTGGTGGTACCAGTGAAGGTAAACCGGGCCGCTTGGTCGTCACCTTCGACGTCCACGACAACGATCTGCCCAGCCCTGAGCTCACCGAAGAGGATCTTCTCCGACAGCGTGTCCTCGATATCGCGCTGAATGGTACGGCGCAGCGGCCGGGCCCCCAGCACGGGGTCGAAGCCGTGTTTGGCGAGCAGCTCCTTGGCGGCCTGGGTCAACTCGAGGCCCATGTCCTTGTCCTTGAGCCGCTCGTCCACCTCGTCCACTCGCAGATCGACGATCTTGAGGATTTCGTTCTGCGTGAGCTGGTGGAAGACGATGATGTCGTCGACCCGGTTGAGGAACTCTGGCCGGAAGTGCTGCTTGAGTTCCTCTGTGACCTTGGCCTTCATCCGCTCGTAGTTGTGCTCTTCATCGTCGGCCGCGGAGAACCCGAGGTTGACGCCCTTGGCGATGTCCCGTGTACCCAAGTTGGTGGTCATGATGATGATGGTGTTCTTGAAATCCACCACCCGGCCTTGGGCATCGGTGAGCCGGCCGTCCTCCAACACCTGCAACAGGGAGTTGAAGATCTCCGGGTGCGCCTTCTCGACTTCGTCGAACAACACCACGGAGAACGGACGCCGGCGCACCTTCTCGGTCAGCTGGCCGCCTTCCTCGTACCCGACATAGCCGGGTGGCGAGCCGAAGAGGCGAGACACGGTGTGCTTCTCGGAGAACTCACTCATGTCCAGCTGGATGAGTGCTTCCTCGTCGCCGAAGAGGAACTCCGCCAGCGTCTTGGACAACTCGGTCTTCCCGACGCCGGACGGGCCGGCGAAGATGAACGAACCACCGGGTCGCTTCGGATCTTTCAGCCCGGCCCGAGTACGACGGATCGACTTGGACAACGCCGAAATGGCATCCTCCTGGCCGATGATCCGCTTGTGTAGCTCGTCCTCCATGTGCAGCAGCCGCGAGGTCTCCTCCTCGGTCAGCTTGAAGACCGGGATGCCGGTAGCGAACGCCAACACCTCCGCGATCAGCTCGTCATCGACCTCGGCCACGACGTCGAGATCGCCGGCTTTCCACTGCTTCTCACGTTCGATCTTCTGCGCGATCAGCTGCTTCTCCTTGTCGCGCAAGGACGCAGCCTTCTCGAAGTCCTGCGAGTCGATCGCGGTTTCCTTCTCTCGCCGTACATCGGCGATGCGGTCGTCGAACTCCCGCAGGTCCGGCGGCGCGGTCATCCGGCGGATCCGCAACCGGGCACCGGCCTCGTCGATGAGGTCGATCGCCTTGTCCGGCAGATAACGGTCGGAGATGTAACGATCGGCGAGTTGGGCAGCGGCCACCAGCGCGCCATCGGTGATGGACACCCGGTGGTGTGCCTCGTAGCGGTCCCGGAGGCCCTTGAGGATCTCGATGGTGTGGGCCAGCGTGGGCTCCTGCACCTGGATGGGCTGGAACCGGCGCTCGAGAGCGGCATCCTTCTCGACGTACTTGCGGTACTCGTCCAGCGTGGTGGCGCCGATGGTCTGCAACTCACCGCGGGCCAGCATCGGCTTGAGGATGCTCGCCGCGTCGATGGCGCCTTCAGCCGCGCCCGCGCCAACCAGGGTGTGGATCTCGTCGATGAACAGGATGATGTCGCCGCGGGTGCGGATCTCCTTGAGCACCTTCTTCAGCCGCTCTTCGAAATCACCGCGGTAACGCGAACCGGCTACCAGCGCACCGAGATCCAAGGTGTAGACGTGCCGGTCCTTAAGTGTCTCCGGCACCTCACCCTTGACGATAGCCTGGGCCAGCCCTTCGACCACCGCGGTTTTGCCAACACCGGGCTCACCGATCAGAACGGGGTTGTTCTTGGTGCGGCGCGACAACACCTGCATGACGCGCTCGATCTCTTTCTCCCGCATGATCACCGGATCGAGCTTGCCCTCTCGGGCTGCCTGGGTGAGGTTACGGCCGAACTGGTCAAGTACGAGCGAACTCGACGGCGCCTCGCCCTGCGGACCGGCGCCGGCCGTCGCGGCTTCCTTGCCGCCCTGGTAGCCGGACAGCAGCTGAATGACCTGCTGCCGCACCCGGCTGAGATCCGCTCCGAGTTTGACCAGGACCTGAGCTGCGACGCCCTCACCCTCGCGGATGAGTCCGAGCAAGATGTGCTCGGTGCCGATGTAACTGTGGCCCAGCTGCAATGCTTCGCGCAGGCTGAGCTCCAACACCTTCTTGGCGCGTGGCGTGAACGGGATGTGCCCGCTCGGCGCCTGCTGTCCCTGGCCGATGATCTCCTCGACCTGCTGACGCACTGCCTCGAGCGAGATACCGAGGCTCTCGAGCGCCTTGGCCGCCACACCCTCGCCCTCATGGATGAGGCCCAAGAGGATGTGCTCGGTGCCGATGTAGTTGTGGTTGAGCATCCTGGCCTCTTCTTGAGCCAGGACGACGACGCGCCGTGCGCGGTCTGTGAACCTCTCGAACATCAGTGGCGCTCCCTTGCCGAGTGGTCGGCGGTGGAGGGCGGGCCCCCAGCTAACCCCTCGATGTTATCTCCGTCTACCCGCGAACCCCGCACCTGATGTGGCTAGGTGCGAAGCCGACGCTGGTTCCGAACTCTCCTTCTACCAGTGTGCTGCCCAGCGGGCCGTCCTACCAATGCGACGACCGACCAGATCACCGGCTCTGATAGCAAGAACACCACGTCTTGCCTCGGATGTTCCACTCCAGGCCCGGTTTGACCCCCGCGTTCGCTGCCGGCGAAGTCTGGATCACCAGGGTCCGTAGGGGCCGTCACTACTTGATCCCCGCCGTCCACCACCGTAGGAACGTACGGCGGGGCGCACGTCGATGACGTAAACCGCGGCCGCCACGGTGCCGATGATGGTCAGAATGGGGACTCGCAACGGGAAGAACGCCAGCTCGGTCACCACCGCTACGGCCAGGAACGACAGCCAGATCGGTTTGGTCAATTTCTCGGCAGCCGGGAACGCGCCCGTAGGCACCCGGAGCGCGTCGATCAGCGCATAACCTTTGAGCCCGAGCGCCCCGATCGCCAATCCGATGACCAGCAACTCGCGGATTTCACCGAACATGTCCACGTCCCCACTCTACGCGTCCACCGTCATCGGTCACCGCTAGCGAACGATCTCCGAGGGACTGCCCGAATGTCTCAGCCGTCGACGCGGGCGCCGATGCCGTCGAGTACGAGGTCGAGCCCTATCTCGAACCGATCCAAAGCTCGCCGCAGGGTGTAAGGCAACGTGGAGTCCGATACCACGAAGGCTCCCGCCGTCTCCAGAGCAGCGATCCGCGGAAAACGGCCCCCCATCCGCTCCTCCAGGAGAGGCGCCAGGCTCTCCCACCATTCATCGTCGGTGGTTCCGGTCTGGCCGGGAGCCTGCTCGGCCTCGACGACGGCAGCAGCCGCACCTCGGGTATATGAATCGACCGCCGCTACGAAGGCCGTGACATCACGGGCGGGCAGGCCGGCGTCGTCCAGCAGGGCGAGCGCCGCCTCGTAGCGGGCCAGGACGTGCGGACCGAAGACGGTTCGCGCGGTGGCGACCTGCAACAACCAGGGATGGCTACGGTATGCCACTAGATCAGACTCGGCCAGATCGCGTAGGCCGCGCCGCCACCCGGTCTCGGGAGGAGGTAGGGGCTGCCCCTCCGCTACCCGTTCGACCATCAGTTCCAGCAGTTCCGCCTTACTCGGCACATAGGTGTACAGCGTGGCGGTGGCGATGCCGAGCCTCTGCGCCAACGCCCGCATCGACAGTGCCGCCTGCCCCGCCATATCCGCCTCCGCGATCGCCGCGTCGACGATCTGCGACAGGTGCAGCCGATGCCGTGGCCCGCGCTTAGGCGGAGGCAGACCGTCCCACAACAAGGCCAGCGTCCGTACTGGGTCGCCCCGTCCCGCGTACTCCACCTGCGAACTCTCTCACGGAAAATAGTCCGAACAGTGTACAGTGTTTTGCATGTCTGCCGAGACGGTCATCCCCGGCCTGCCCTGTCGCGACCTCAACGATGTTTTGCCGTTCTACGAAGCCCTCGGATTCGATGTGACCTACCGCCAGGAACGCCCCAACCCGTATGCCGCTGTCCGCCGGGGTGGGATCGAGCTGCACTTCTTCGCCATCCCCGAGTTCGACCCGAACGAATCGATGGGGAACGTGATGGTGCTCGTCCCCGACACCGGGGCACTACACGCCGCCTTCAGCGCCGGCCTACGCGAGAGCTTTGGAAAGGTTCCTATCGCGGGGATCCCCCGGATGACCCGCCCACGCCGCATGCAAGGGACCCGCGGCGGATTCATGGTCGTCGATCCGGGCGGGAATTGGCTACGCATCAGTCGCCAGGTCACCGAGGGTGATGCCGACCCCGACGGCGGACCACAGGACCAACCCACACCCGCGGAGGGCCGCCTGGCCCGTTCCGTGGCCGCAGCCGCTCGCCAGGCCGACTCCCACGGCGACGAGGCGACCGGAATACAGATGCTCGAGAACGCCCTGGCCCGGCACGCCGACGCTCCGCCGCATCAACGGATCCCCGCCCTCGTCTACCTGGCCGAACTACGGATGCGGATCGGCCATCAAGACAGCGCAGCCGCTCTTCTCGCCGAGGTGCGCGCGATGGACGTGCCGGACGTCCACCGGGACATGATCGCCAACGATCTCGCCACCGCGGCAGAGTTAGCGGCCCAATTAGCTACCTGACTTCATCCCCCGGTGATCGCCATGCTCGGGGTCGAACGACGGACTCAGGCAGGATCACGTGGCCCCGGAACGTCGTCCGACGCAGACTCCGGCCCGCCACCATCAACGTCGGCCGGCTGCTCGAACGCCTCGGCTCGCTGCTCAAGCCCCTCCGCTTGCTGCTCAAGCCCCTCCGCTTGCTGCTCAAGCCCCTCCGCTTGCTGCTCAAGCCCCTCCGCTTGCTGCTCAAGGCCATCGGCTCGCTGCTCGAGGTCGTCGGCTCGCTGCTCGAGGTCGTCGGCGATCTTGTCGGCGGCGTCCGCGACGTCATCGGCGGCGTCGGCCACCCGCTCGCGGATGGAGACGACGTGTTGCCCCAGGGTGCGGTCGTAGTCACCCCGCCAACGGGCCACCGCGCTCTCGCCACGCTCGGCGAGTTCGTCGTAGGTATGGGCGGCCTGTTCCGCGGCTTGGCTCGCGGCGTCGCGCATCTTGGCCGGGATCTCGGTCATCAGCTCGTGCCGGCGCTCCCACGTGAACGCGTCCCGGGCCCGGGCCTGCCAACCGGCAACCTTCGCCGGCAGTTCTTTGACTCGACCCGGCAGCTCGTCTCCGAACGCCTTGGCGTCGGCCCGGAGTTCGGACATTCGCCGGCGCACGTCCTCGCGTGTTTGGTCATCGGTCACCACGGCATTAACTCGGCCGGAAAGCTGGCTGAACCGCTGGCGCACCTCGGTGCGGAATCGTTCGTCGGCAACGGCGTCGGCGACCCGCTCGGACAACTCGCGCAGCGACGTCGCGGCCAGGTCAGCGGCACCGGCCAACGCCCGGACGGCCTTGGGATCGTTGGTCATCATCATCACCTCTCGTGATCATCGTCTTCTTCAGGAGCCGAGCCGTCCGGCTCGGAACCGGCGTCGCCGCCAGCACCATTGGCCGACCGGAACGACATGTAGACCTCGAGCATGGCCCGTTTCTGTGCCTGGCTGATGGCCGGGTCGGCGAGGATCGCCGCTTCCACCGAGCGATCGTGACCTGGCTCATCGAGGAGACCCGCCCGAACATACAGCGCCTCCGAGGAGATCCGCAGCGCTTTGGCGATCTGCTGCAACACCTCGGCCGAAGGCTTGCGCAGCCCGCGCTCGATCTGGCTCAGATACGGGTTACTCACCCCCGTGAGATCGGCGAGCTGCCTCAACGAGAGCTGGGCTGTTCGCCGCTGCTCGCGAAGGAAGTCGCCGATGTTGGGTGGGGCCATACCTCCACTCTAGCTAACAATTGCAAGCGAAATGCAAACTTAGGTGTCGGTGGCGCCGTCACCGCGCCGGCCCACCCCAGGAGCACGTCACGTGACCGCCGGCACCACTGGGAGTCCACGCTCCAGCTCAGCGACCGCCAGCACGACGATGGCCCCGGTCAGGCCCAACGGAGCGACCGACGCCGGCCGCCCGCTCGCGTCCACCTTCTCCGGCAACGATCCCAGGGGCGTGCGATGTGCGTCCAGGAAGTCCAATAGCCGCTGGGCCTCGGCTACATCGCCCTGGCCAGCCAGCGCCAACGCCAACATCGCCGTCTCGGGTGTCCAAGCGACGTTCGCATCGTTCCGCCATTTTTCTCCCGGCCGATGCCCACCGTTGGGGACTAGCAGGGCTCGCTCGGTCTCCAGCACCGCCGCTCGCACGGACGGCGACGGCGGTGCGAACGGTGGTGCGAGGAAGCTCACCGCGGCGTCGAGCCCACCACGGGGCACCGTCCGCGGATATCCATGCGGGCGAAACTCCCGGTCGATGGCCGCATCAAGGCGCGTAGCCGCATCACGCCACGGCTCCGGATCCACGTCAAGACTCGGTGCCAGCGCAATCGCTGATCTCAACCCCAATGACATCGGCCCGACCGTGCCAATGGTCACCTCGCTCTCGGGTCGCTCCCAGTAATCGGACGACGGCGCAGGTAGCCCGTCGTCCCCCACGGATGCCACCATCGCGTCCGCCGAGGCCACCACGGCGGGGCCCATCATCTCGACCACCAACTCCGCGTGGGCCGGACCGGGCGCGGTTTCCACCGCGAGCCAGGTAGCCCACGCCACCCAACCGGCCCCATCCATCTGCGGCGCCCGGCCATCCGCCACCGGACCCGAACCGTCCACGCGATACCGGGCTTCCCACAGTCCGTCCTCCGGCGCCACTCCGGCCAGGAATTCCAGGACCAAGGCAGCCTCGGCATGGTAGCCACTCGTGGCCAACGCGGCGGCGACGAAAGCGGCGTCACGCGGCCACACATACCGCCACGCGGTGACCGGCGCAGCCATCGACGCTCCGGTAGCACTATTGGTCAGCAGGCGAATATCCCGGAGCGCCCGCTCGGCCATCTCCGGATAAGCACCCAGAGGTGGGTCTCCGGACCCGAACCAGACGCGTTTGGCCGCCGCGGCAGCCCACGCCGGCGAGTCGTCCCCCACGGAGGACAACACACTTGTACCCGGATGGTAGGTCGCTTCGGTGCCGGCTTCGACCACGACGACCTCGCCCGCCGAATTCAGGGCCAGTCCGTCGGCCCGCAGCGGCAGCACCGTTCCATGAAATGGTGCGGCCGCGAGCGACACGAATGCGGCGGCGAAAGTGAGCACTAGGACTCCCACACGGAAGCGGCTCGGCAACACCATCCGACCAGGGTAGAAGAAACACCCCGGTGACTGTCCGGCGACATGACGACGAATACACCGTGCCACCTCGGAGGCGATCAGGACGTGGGAAAGAATGGGTACGTGACCCCACCGGAGTCCAGGCTCTCGCGACAACTCGGCACGGCCGACGCGGTCGTCATCGGCCTCGGCGCCATGATCGGTACCGGCGTGTTCGTCGTCTGGCAGCCCGCGGCCGAGAAGGCGGGTTCCTGGCTGCTGCTCGGGCTCGGCATCGCTGCCGTCGCCGCCTTCTGCAATGCCACGTCGACGGCCCAGTTGGCCGCCGTTCACCCCAGGGCCGGCGGCGCCTACCACTATGGCCGCGAACGCCTCGGCCCGCGTTGGGGTGCGTTGGCGGGCTACGCCTTCGTCGTCGGCAAGATCGCCTCGTGCGCCACGGCGGCTCTGGCGGTCGGGACCTACTTGTGGCCGCGGCACGCCGTCGTCGTCGCCCTGGCGGCGGTAACTCTGCTCACCGCCATCAACCTCGCCGGGGTACAAAAGACCGTCCGCACCGCCCGGGTCATCCTGATCGGCGTCGTCGCGGTCCTGGTGGTCGTGGCTGTTACGGGCTTAGCCGGCGCGGAGAACGAGCCGTTGGTCACCACCACCCCACTCGACGCCGTCACCCCGCTCGGCGTCCTCGGCTCGGCAGCCGTGCTCTTCTACGCCTTCGCCGGATATGCGCGCATCACCGTCCTCGGCGAAGAAGTCCGGGACCCCGCCCGATCCATCCCCCGGGCCGTAACGATCGGCCTGGCCCTCGTCCTCGTCCTGTACTTCGCCATCGGAGCCGTCGTCCTCGCCGTCCTCGGGGCCGAGGGAACGGCCGCTACGGAGCAGCCGCTGCGGGCCGTCGCTGACACCGTCGACGCCGGCTGGCTGGTGCCGGTGGTCACCGCGGCGGCCGGCGTAGCCGCCCTGGGCGCGTTGTTGTCGTTACTCGCCGGGGTCGGCCGCACGTCGTTCGCCATGGCGGCCGAAGGCGACCTGCCGCGGCCGCTGGCGGCGGTGCATCCGGTCCGCAAGGTCCCATACGTGGCAGAGTTGGGCGCCGGGATCGTGACGGCGATCGCCGTACTGTCGGGCGATCTCGTCCAAACGCTGTCCATCAGCGCGTTCGCGATCCTTGTGTACTACGCCGTCGCCAACCTCGCCGCGTGGCGGCTGGCACCGAACGAACGGCGTTGGCCGCGCTGGCTGTCCGGACTCGGCCTGGTCATGTGTGTGGGCCTGGCGTTGTCGCTACCACCACGGCTGGTGGCGCTCGGGGCACTCGCCCTGGGAATGATGCTGCTGCTGCGTTCGGTGGTGCTCAACGTGCGACGCTGATGATCACGACGTGCTCCACCCTGCCGACGCGCGGATCTCACCAACCGGGCGGCCACCGCCGAGCACGGGAATGGTGGCCAGCTCGTCCAGAACCGGCGCCCGCAGCCCCAGTCGGCGCAGCGCCGTCGCCGCCACCACTACGCTGGCCCGCGATCCGCCGTCATCGATCTTCACCGCGATCGCGCGGCCGTCGTCGAGTGCCGTCGCAAATACTGCCTCCGCCCCGGACTTCGCGACCAGGCCAGGTATCCCACGCAGGAGCCGTGCTTCGTCGCGGTCGGTACCGCTGACCGTCTCCGGGTGAGCCTGCATGGCGTCGACCACCTGCCGTCCCGGTGTGCCGGGAGCCGCGAGCACCAGCGCCCTGAACATCCGGGCGACGCCCGTCAGGGTGAAGGCGATCAGCGGTGCTCCACAGCCGTCGACCGCCATGCCGGCCGGGGACTCGCCAGCGAAGCCGGCCAGCGTATCCGCGATGGCCCGCTGCAGTGGGTGTTCGGGGTCGAGGTAGCTCTCGATAGGCCATCCTCGGGCCACACAGGTAGCCACCATGGCGCCGTGCTTTCCGGAGCAGTTCTGCGCGAGAGACGATGGCCGTTCACCACGGAGAATGGCGGCCTCCCGGGCGGCGACACCCAAGGGCCAGTCGGGTGTGTTCCGCAACGCGGACTCGTCGAGTCCGGCCTCGCCCAGGATCCGGCGGACGCCAGTCAGGTGGAACTCCTCCCCCGAGTGGCTCGCCGCGGCCAAGGCCAGCAAATCCTCGTCCACCACCAGTCCGCACCCGACCATGGCGGCGGCCTGAACCGGTTTGCTGGCCGAACGGGGAAACATGGGGGCTGCTGGGTCGCCTAGTTCGTAGGCGATCGATCCATCGACGTCGAGAGCCACCACCGAGCCACGATGCCGCGACTCGACCATGCCCGACCTGACTACCTCGGCCAACACCACTGGGTCCGCTGTCACGCCGACGATGGTCGCACACTGCCCGGCGTGACGTGAGCCGGCGGGCGCCCCCATCCGGGCAGCGCCCACCCGGTTTCAGCTACGCGGTGAACCCGCCGTCGACGACGATCGACGCCCCGGTCACATAAGCCGCCTCGTCGCTTGCGAGATGCGCCACCATCGACGCCACCTCCGCAGGCTCGCCGTACCGGCCAAGTGCACTGAAACCCCGGATCGTCTCGGCGTGCGGCCCGTCGGCGGGATTGAGTTCGGTGTCGGTCGGACCGGGATGCACGATGTTGACGGTGATCCCGCGCGGACCCAACTCCCGGGCCAACCCCTTGGTCAACCCGACCAGTGCGGTCTTGCTCATCGAGTAGAGTCCATGGCCGGGGAACGGCGTGAACTCGGCGACAAGGCTGCCGATGTTCACGATCCGCCCGCCGTCGCCCATGAGTTCGGCCGCGGCGGCCGCCGCCATATACGGAGCACGCACGTTGACCGCAAGGGTACGGTCAACATCGGCCAGCTCAGCGTCGGCGGCCGGCATGACCGGGTACACAGCCGCGTTGTTGACGAGGACATCCAACCGGCCGAAGGCGGCGGCCGTTCGCTTGATCGCCGCTACAAGGGCCGCGGCGTCAGCGCTGTCAACCCGAATAGCCAGGGCCTTGGTGCCGTGGGCTTCGATTTCCTGCACCGTTCGGGCAGCGCTAGCGTCGTCCTGGTGATAGGTGAACGCGACGTTGGCCCCCTCGGTGGCGAGACGTCGTGCGATGGCCGCGCCGATGCCCCGGCCTCCACCAGTGACGAAGGCTGTGAGATCCGTGAGCTTTCCAGCGATAACAGTTTCCATACCTCGATCCTGACAACACCGGGGCGGTCGATCCGGCGGATTACGGACGTCGCGTCCCCATGGCTCGTCGCACCGTGAAACGCACCGAGCCCACCGTGACGCGAGCGGTCCACGGGATGGCAGGATCGACCGCGTGCGAGCGGTAATCCAACGTGTGACGTCAGCATCGGTTCAGGTCAACGGACAGGTGGTCGGTTCCATCGATCCGGCCAGCAGCCTCCCGGCCGACGTCGACGATCCAGCACGCCGGCAAGGTCTTCTTGTTCTGGTCGGTGTCGCTCACGACGACGACGACAGTACGGCGCGCAAACTGGCCAGCAAGATCTGGGGGCTGCGGATTCTCGCCGACGAGAAGTCCGCGTCCGACATCGGTGCGCCGATCCTGGTGGTCAGCCAGTTCACCCTCTACGCCGATACCCGCAAAGGCCGCCGCCCGTCGTGGGGCGCGGCCGCACCTGGACCGGTCTCGGAGCCCTTGCTCGAGGCGTTCGCGGCGGCGTTGCGGGACGTCGGAGCCCGCGTCGAGACGGGTGTGTTCGGTGCCGACATGAAGGTGAGCCTGGTCAACGACGGCCCGGTCACGCTGATCATCGACATGTGACCCGCCGCTGGCCAACCGGGTTCCGCCCCCAGGTCACCAACCTGTCCGGCCTGACAACTGACGTGGCAACAGTGTGTGGTCAGCGCAGCTGTGGGCGCACGTGCAGCCCGATCTCAGGATCCACAACCGTCTCCTGCGCTGCGGCGACACCACCCGCTTCCAGCGCGGCGTCGACCGGCACGTTCCGCTTCACTACCGCCAGCGCGATCGGACCCAGCTCGTGATGGCGGGCCGCCGAACCCACGTAGCCAACGGTCCGCTCACCGGCTCGTACGTCGTCGCCATGCTCCGGCAGGTGATCGACCGACCCATCGAGATGCAGCAACACCAACCGGCGTGGAGGGCGGCCCAGGGTGTGCACCCGGGCCACGGTCTCCTGACCGCGATAGCAGCCCTTGTCGAGGTGAACGGCCGACCCGATCCAGCCAACCTCGTGCGGGATGGTGCGCTCATCGGTATCGAACCCCAACCGCGCCTCGTGAGCTTCGATCCGAAGCGCCTCGTGGGCCCACGTACCTGCCAACGTGTCGTGGTTCACGTAGCCGGCTACCTCGGTTCGCGGCACGAACACGTCGCGGCCCCGGCTGGTGATCCGGCTCAGGTGCTCCGCCGGCTCGCTGACCGGCTCCCACACGATGGCGAAGTCGGCCGTGACGTCTTCTACCTCGACCTGTGACCAGAACCGCATCGAGTCGAGGTACCGCACCAACGGTTCGGCCGTGCCGGGTTCGACGTGGAACCAGATCGCCGCGCCGTCGTCGACTCCGTACATGGCGTGCTCCACCCGGCCATGAGCATCCAGCACGAGCGCCGTTGTCGCCTGCCCCGGCTCCAACAGTTCCAGATGCTGAGTCGTGAGCTGATGCAGCCACGTCAAACGGTCCGGGCCGGACACGCGGACCACGGCACGGTGCGATAAGTCCACCGCCCCGGTGCCAGCGGCCAGGCGACGCTGCTCGCGCAACGGGTCACCGTAGTGGGCGGCGACGCCTTGATCGGGGGCAGCGCCTTCGACCGCGCCGGGAACGTCCAGGAACGGGCTGCGATAGATCGGATTCACACTCACGACCATATGCAACACCGGACCAGGCTTCGACCATCCCGGAACCGTGGAAATACCGCTCCGAGTGTTCAGTCCGCGGCCTGCGACCCTCCGGTGACCCGTTTGAGCTCCGCGGACAGGTGTGGCTGAAGGTCCTGCCCCATGGCGGACATCTCGTAGACGTACATGAGGCTTCCGTCGACCAGCCCGTACAGCCGGTGGCCGCTGCGGTAATCCTTGGCCGTCTCGGTCTTCAACACCCCGCGGGTGGCCAGCTCGACCCGGGCCGGCTCGATCCGACCGAGATACACCTCGACGAACCCGGTGGGATGGGTCAGCAGGACCTCGAGTTCCTGATCGGCCTGCGGGCGCCAATAACCTGTCTCGCGGGCGGCCGGCCGAACGAGGTTACCGTCGTCGTCGAGAATCCAGCTGCGGCTCGTATAGGAAAGGAACGGCCGGCCGGGCACGTAGGTGAACTCGACCTCTTGGCCGAATCTGAATGCCTCGATCGTGGGGTAATCCCCAATCCCAGCCCCCTCCCACCGTCCGAGCAACCAGGCGATCGGCACACAGTCCGGATGGAGATCGTCCGGGACTTCGATCATGGGCGACGACCTCGTTCGCGGCATCCGGGGGTCATGGCGGGCATCGACGGGATCAGGCCTGGCCCTTGAACAGTCTGAGCACGACCAGCAACGCCATTAACCCGGAGCCGATGGCCACCAGCACCATCAGGCCAGTGAAGACTAATTCCAGCACGGGCCCGATTCTATCGGTACCGCCCGTAGGCTCCGCCATCGGTCTGACGAAACTCCAGTTTTGGTTCCGTCGAGGTGCGCCTCGGGCGCCGCGCCCGGCCGGGCACCGAGGCTTTCGGTGCAGCGGCCTATCGTGGGGTTATGCCTCACACCCTCGTCGTTAAGGTGACCGCGGGGGCCGACGCACCGGAACGCTGCTCGCAGGCGTTCACGGTGGCGGCCACAGCCCTTGCCAATGGCGCCGACGTTTCACTTTGGCTGACCGGTGAATCCGCCTGGTTCGCCTTACCGGACCGGGCCGGTGAGTTCGAGCTTCCACACGCTGCCCCGCTGCCCGACCTCCTGGCCAGCCTGCTGGTCGGCGGCCGGGTAACACTGTGTACGCAGTGTGCCGCCCGTCGGGACATCGGCCCCGACGACGTCCTGCCGGGTATCCGTATCGCCGGAGCCGCGACATTCGTCGAAGAGATACTCTCCGACGACGTTCAAGCCCTCGTCTACTGAACCCTGAGGGCGATCAGATGCACCAACGGCCCGCAGCCCGGCAAATGTGCATCTGATCCATTGGCGTCCGGAAGGTGAGACGCGATCAGATGCCGCCCCGGCCCCCGATGGACCGAGTTGTTCACCTGATCGCTCACACCGACGCGGTCCGTCGAATATCAATCAGAAACACGTGACCCGACTTGACCGCGTTCATCGCGTCCGTCGTGCTCGTGGTGCCTGTCGGTCTCCGCGTACATTCTGGCGACACCCGCCCCCGGCCGACCGCAACAAGCTTCCTCACGGCACGCCGCCGTGCGCAGTAAGCCTCCTTGTTGTTGCCCCGGCGACAACAAGCCTCCTTGTGCCCAGGGCGGATGCCGCAGCAAGGCTCCTTACTGTCGCCCCGGAGGGCGGCATGCTTCCCAGGCGGTGGGGACCCTGTTATTTACCCCGGACTCCGCTACCGCCAGATGGCGTTAACGCCCTAATCCGGCTCATAACACCATCTGGCGGTAGCGCAGTGCGCCGCCAAGCACTCGTCTACTGAACCCGTTGGAGGCGATCAGATGCACCAACGGCCCGTGTCCCGGCAAATGTGCATCTGATCCATTGGCGTCCGGAAGATGAGACGCGATCAGATGCCGTCCCGGCCCCCGATGGACCGAGTTGTTCACCTGATCGCTCGCACGCACGCGATCAGGTGAACAAACGGAGATCAGGTGAACAAACGGAGATCAGGCGACGATGACGTCCACGGAGTTGATCGCGCCTCTGGATGCATGGATCGACCGGTCCACCGGCTCAGCGCCGGGAGCCAGAGTCCGCACCGTCCACTGGCCGGGCCCGGCGAAGAACCGGAACTGGCCAGTGGTACTCGTCGGCACCTCGGCGGTGAACTCACCGGTGGAGTCCAGCAGCCGGACGTAGGCGCCGGCGAGTGGCGCGTCGTCACGGAACACGACGCCCTGGATGACCGTCTCCTTGCTCAGATCCACACCATCGAGCGACACACCGCCCGTCGTGGCACCACACATGGGCTCAGACCTCCCCGGGCTCGTCGCCGACCGCAACCGGTACTCCGACCAGCGAGCCGTACTCGGTCCACGAACCGTCGTAGTTCTTGACGTTCTGCACGCCGAGCAGCTCGCGGAGCACGAACCACGTGTGCGACGAACGCTCGCCGATCCGGCAGTAGGCGATGGTGTCCTTGTTCAGGTCGACACCCTCAGCCGCGTAGAGCTCCCGCAGTTCGTCGTCGGAGCGGAACGTGCCGTCGTCGTTGGCCGCCTTGCTCCACGGGATGTTGGCGGCGGTGGGAATGTGCCCCGGAACCTGGGAGACCTCTTGCGGAAGGTGCGCCGGCGCCAGTAGGCGGCCGGCGTACTCGTCTGGCGAACGGACGTCGACGAGGTTCTGGGCGCCGATCGATGCGACAACCTCGTCGCGGAAGGCACGGATCGTGTTGTCCGCTTCTTGTGCGACGTACTGCGTGGCGGCGCGCTCGGGAACGTCTTCGACGAGCTCGCGGTTGTCTAGTTCCCACTTCTTCCGGCCGCCGTCGAGGAGCCGCACATCGGCGTGGCCGAACAGCTTGAACTGCCAGTAGGCGTACGCGGCGAACCAGTTGTTGTTGCCGCCGTAGAGGATCACGGTGTCGTCCGGGCTGATGCCCAACCGAGACAGCAACGCCTCGAACTGCTCCTTGTTGACTAGGTCCCGCCGCACCTGGTCTTTCAGGTCGGTGTTCCAGTTGACCCTGAGGGCGCCCCGGATGTGGTTCTTGTCGTAGGCGGTGGTGTCCTCGTCTACCTCGACGAGGACGACCTTGGGGTCGTCCAGCTTTTGCTCGACCCAGTCGGCCGAGACAAGGACGGACTCGCGGCTCATGGAGAGACCTCCGGTGGTGTGTTGTTGGAACTTCGGGCGGAAACGATGCGGCGATACGCCAAATAGACCTCGCACCCCAGGCAGAGGCCGAAGGCTGCGTTGAGGAATGCCGCCGCCAGCGCCGCCCCGACGGCGATGTAGGCCAGCACCGTCGCCCCCGCGACGAACCCGACCAAACCGACGATGGCGAACAAGAGTCCGACGGCCTGGGCAAATCGCGGCGGCGCGGCGTCTTCGAGCTCTCCCGGTGGACCGAGGCGCGGTCGGACCAATCGGGCATACAGCAAACCGTAGGGCGATGCCGCAGGACCCCAGCCCGCGCCAATGGCGAAGACCACGGCCTGCACAGCGAGTACCCAAGGGTTACCGGTGATCAACACGACAGCGAGCACGACGGTCGTGATCGCCGCGGCGAAACGGGGGCCTCGTGGATCGATCATGGTAGAGATCTCCTGACGTGGACGGGCCGGGGAATAGGCGCACACGTAAGGGAGCGGGCAGAATGACCACGCTGCGCGCCGGCCGGCCGCTCCCGTCAGGACATACAGAGCATGGTGGACACGCGCCGGTAATCAATGGCGCGACGTCGAGTCAGCTCTGCGTGAAACACGTCACCGAGACTAAGCCCCAAACGTGCATTCGTCACACCCGGTCTCATATTTCAAGACAACAAGTCTCACGTCGCGGGAACGAGTTCAGCACACGGCTCTGATCGACTCCCCAACGCGGGCCCCGCCTCACGTCGCCGGCAACGCGGCGTGGACGTCGTCCAGGCTAGGGACACCAGACGCCCGCGCGACGATTCGCCCAGCGCCATCCAGCACAAGCGTGGTGGGGGTTTTGACGATGCCCAAGCGCCGCACCAGATCAAGGTTGCGTTCGGCGTCGATCTCGACATGACGGACGCCGTCGACCTGATCCGCCACGTGGGCCAGCCGGCCACGGACGGCCCGGCACGGCTGGCAAAACGCGGACGAAAACTGGACGAGCGTGGCCCTGGCGCCGAGTTCGACACCCAGATCGGCACCAACCAAGGCGGGCCGCTCATCACCACCATCTCCCATGGTGCGCACCGCGCCATCACGCCGGCGGTGCCACAGCCCGAAGATCGTCGCAACCACCAACACGGCGGCCACGACAACGACACCCTCGATCATGACGCGTACAACCCCGAGCCGCCGGTGGTTGTTCCGACTAGCGAAGCCAGCTCGCGGCGGCAGCCCCCAAGCGCGGCTAACCGCCATGGCGCCAGATCAACCGACCAGGAGCCGGCCTAGTACGTACGCGGTCGGGGCGGCCGCGACGAAAGGGGCGGCGATACGCAGCGGAACGATGGAGGCGGCCACGACCCTCGCCGGAGCCGCGGCGGGTGAATACGCACCAACCTGCGCCTCGGGCTCGGCCGTGGTCTCGCCGCCGTGGCCGACCGCTGGGAGGTCTGGGACAGTGACGTCTTCGGGCACCGCGACCAGGACGGGTTCGTCGACCGGGCCGGCCTCCCCGGCCAGCCGGTCGGCGATCGCGAACGTCACCGCCGCCATCACCCCAGCGAACGCGGCTATCACCACACCGCTGACGGGCAGCACGGCATCACCCACGGAGTCGACCAGCACACCCATAACGGCGGCGCCGACGGCGGCGAGCAGCACTCCCAGCACGCGGCGCACCGCCCGCGAGATCGGCAGGACCTCGGCCAACGCGGCCAGCCCCACTCCCAGCAGCGCCAACCCGACGATCTGCGCTCCCTCACTGGTAGCCCGCACCGCCAGCCAGGCCGCGGGTAGGGCGGTGAGCACACAGGAGGTGACCACCAGTGCCAGCGCGCTGTTCAAGCCGGGACGGCCGTCCTTGCGCAGCAGTTGGACCACGAACGCCACGAGGACCGCAGGCCCCAGCACGATCACCATCGGAGCCAACTCCGGAGTACCGCTTCGCTCGATCCAGATCAGGACCGTCCAGCCGCCAGCCAGCCCAAGCCAGGCCGCGGGCCGCGCCGAGTGCATACCCGAGGAGCGGATGACGCCCATCGCAAACACAACCTGGACGACGGCGAGCCCTCCGGCCATCAACTGCACGCTGGACGCCGACGCCAGAGCCAGCACTCCTGCCAACGCAGCAGCGATCACGGAATACCGGGCAGAAGGCACCCGTCAATCCTTACAGACCGATTCTGTCCGCTTCCGCCGGTTAGGCAACAACTCGACAACAGTCCGATCAATCACCGGCATTTGCCTGGTCAGCCCGGGCCCGTTTTCCCGCCCTGTCCACCATGCGAAACAGCCGCTCGATCCCTGCCCGCACCCCGCGTGACGTGCGCCACAACCGTTGCCGGTCGCGGACCGGACGTCGCCGCCACTAGATACTCCTCATGTCCTGCGGGATGTCCGGACGGACCCCCTGCACCTGTCAGCCACCCGCGAACGGCGGCAGCAAATCGACGACCGACCCATCACTCAACGACACCGTTGCGGGGTCCCTCCGCCCGACCGGAACCTCGTCGACGACCACCGCGCAGATGTCCAGCACGATGCCGAACCGGGGCTGTTGCTCCCGGATGGCGCGGGCGGCGATGAGCGCCTCGGCCAGTGTGTCCGCAGCCACGGTGTCTTCGCTCACCCCGGCGGCTGCCCGCAGAGCGGCCCAGTAACGCAGCGTGACCTTCGCCATGGGGCCATCACATCACATCGAAGCTTCACAACCAGCTCCGACGGCCCATCATGAGTCCCGATTCGGCGGATTCCCCCACGGTTCGTTATGCTTTTCGGCAAGTTAGGACCTGGGCGAGGGCGCTCCCCGGGTCCTTTTGCGTTCGTAGGGAGACCGAGATATGGCCACCATCGTCCTGCTCACCCACGCATCAGAACCTCCCGAGGAGGTCCTGCCCGCCCTCGGACTGCTCCTTCACGACACCCGGGTCATGCCCGCCGAGGCGTCTGCCCTGCTCGACGCTCCCGCCGGCGACATCGTCGCCGTTGACGCCCGGCGTGACCTGAACCAAGCGCGCAGCCTGACCCGCCTGCTACGCACCACAGGCATCGAGGCACCACTGCTGGCCATCGTGACCGAAGGTGGCCTCGCCGCGATCACGGCGGAATGGGGTGTCGACGACGTCATCCTCGACACCGCGGGACCGGCCGAGGTCGAGGCGCGGTTGCGCCTGGCGCAGGGCAGGTTCGCCGCTGCCAGCGGTAGCCAGCCCGATGAGATCCGATCCGGCGATCTCGTCATCGACGAGGCCACCTATACCGCCCGCGTGGGTCGCCGCGTCCTGGAACTGACCTACAAAGAGTTCGAGCTGTTGAAGTTCCTCGCCCAACACCAAGGTCGCGTGTTCACCCGGGCACAACTGCTCCAGGAGGTCTGGGGTTATGACTACTTCGGGGGCACCCGCACGGTCGATGTCCACGTCCGGCGCCTGCGCGCCAAACTGGGTGCCGAACACGAGTCGCTCATCGGCACGGTGCGCAACGTCGGCTACCGGTTCGTGCCACCCCAGCAACGCGGATCACGCCAGCAAGCGGCCGCGTCGACGGTGGTAGACGTGCCGGACGACCACCACTCAACCGCTGAGCGACGGCGCACCAACCCGGTCGCCCTGGACTCGGTCCGCGTCGACACCTGAACCGTGCCGGTGCCGGAGTGCGGTCCACATCGGAGATGATGCACGCGTGCACATCGACCACGCCACAGTTTTCGATCACGACACCCTCGTCCAGGTTCAGGCGCTCGCCGACGAGGCCAGCCGCGCCGACGGGCGGGCACCGTTCTCCGACGATCTCTGGGACCACGCCGCGGCGGGCACCACTGAGATCGCACTGGCCCTGCGCCCGGTCGACCAGGCCACACCGCGGGGCGGGAACGCTCCGCTCGCCGGGGCCGCCTTCGCCGGCAGACAAGGCACCCGCCTAGCCGCCGAGTTGCTGGTCGCCCCGCACCATCGAGGACAAGGGCACGGCCGGGCGTTGCTGTCGCAGCTCCTAAGTACAGCGAGTGGAGAGCTGTGGATTTGGTCACACGGAGATCATCCCGCCGCCCGCGACCTGGCGCGCCGCGCCGGCCTGGAACGCGCCCGGGAGCTGCTTCAACTGCGCCGTCCGGCCCTCCTGGCAGTGCCTGAAACCACACCGCCGGACGGCGTGACCATCCGCTCGTTCGTGCCGGGCCAGGACGAAGCCGCGTGGGTGGCGGCCAACGCCGCCGCCTTCTCCTGGCATCCGGAGCAGGGGCACCGCACCATCGCCGACATCCGCGCCGCACAGTCCGATCCCAGCTTCGACCCGGCGGGGTTTTTCCTCGCTGTCGACGCCGAAGGTCAGGTGCTCGGGTTCCACTGGACCAAGGTGCATCTCGCGGAAGGGGACAGCGCCCCGCTGGGTGAGGTGTACGTCCTGGGCGTGACCCCAGCGGCGCAGGGCTCGGGCCTGGGTTCGCATCTGACCGCTGTGGGACTGACCCACCTGGCCCGGCAACCCGGCGTCGAGGAGATCATGCTGTACGTCGAGGGAGACAACACAGCCGCATTACACGTGTACGAGCGCCTCGGTTTCAGCCGCCACGCTATCGACGTGGCGTACCGGCGTACGGGTTGAACACCTGTCGGTCACCTTCCGGGCCGGTCGTCGCGGATCGGACCGACGAGCGCTACCTGCGGTTAACGCAGACGTGACACCATGGTGCGTATGGCCCCGGAACAACCCGCTGCGGAGGAACGCTACCTCGACCGGGAGCTGTCCTGGCTGGCCTTCAACACACGCGTGCTGGAGCTCGCCGAGGACCCGGACGTTCCTCTGCTCGAGCGGACCCGCTTCCTGTCCATCTTCTCCAGCAACCTCGACGAGTTCTACATGGTCCGGGTGGCCGGGCTGAAGCGCCGCATCGCCGCCGGCGTCGCCGTTCCGGCGGTCAGCGGGCTGCTCCCCCGCGGGCTCCTCGAGCGCACCCTGGAGCGCACCCGAGAGCTGATGCTGCGCCAATCCGGGTGTTTCCGCGAAGACGTGCTGCCAGCGCTGGTCAAGGAAGACATCGAGCTGGCCCGATGGGGCGAGCTCGACGACGACGAACACGACCGGGTGCGGACCCTGTTCCAAGAGCGGATCTTCCCCGTTCTGACACCTCTGGCGGTAGACCCGGCGCATCCGTTCCCTTACATCTCCGGGCTCTCGCTCAATCTCGCCGTCATGGTCCGCAACCCTCTCAACGACACCGAACACTTCGCCAGAGTTAAGGTGCCGCCCAACTTCCCCCGCTTTCTACCAGTCGCCGAACAGCGGTTCGTGCCGCTCGAGGACGTCATCGCCGCGCACCTCGCTCTGCTGTTCCCCGGAATGGAGGTTCAGGAGCACCACACGTTCCGGGTCACTCGCAACGAAGACCTCGAGGTCGAGGAGGACGACGCCGAAAACCTCCTGACCGCTATGGAACGGGAGCTGATGCGGCGCCGGTTCGGCCCGGCGGTCCGGCTGGAGGTCGAAGACACCGTCGACCCGCACGTCCTCGATCTGCTCCAACGTGAGCTCGGCGTCACCCACCAGGAGACGTTCTCTTTACCCGGCCCGCTCGACCTCACCGGCCTGAGCGGAATCGCCGACCTCGACCGGGCCGAGCTGAAATACCGGCCGTTCCTGCCAGCAACCCACCGCGACCTGCCGGACGTCGAGTCCGCGGCCCCGGCCGACATGTTCGCGGCGATCTCCAAGGGCGACGTCCTGGTCCATCACCCTTACGATTCCTTCTCGACGAGCGTGCAACGGTTCATCGAGCAGGCCGCCGCCGATCCCCACGTGCTCGGCATCAAGCAGACGCTCTATCGGACCAGCGGCGACTCCCCTATCGTCGACGCGTTGGTGGACGCCGCCGAGTCCGGCAAGCAGGTCCTAGCCCTGGTCGAGATCAAGGCCAGGTTCGATGAGCAAGCCAATATCACGTGGGCCCGCAAGCTCGAACAAGCCGGCGTCCACGTCGTCTACGGCCTGGTCGGTCTGAAGACCCACTGCAAGCTGTGCCTGGTGGTACGCGACGAAGCCGGTGGTATCCGCCGCTACAGCCATATCGGCACCGGCAACTACCATCCGAAGACTGCCCGGCTCTATGAGGACCTCGGCCTGCTCACGGCCGACGCCGACGTCGCCGAAGACGTCAACCACCTCTTCAACAGCCTGTCCGGCTATTCGATCGAGCCTGAGTACAAACGGCTGCTCGTCGCCCCGCACTCGCTGCGGCCCGGACTCCTGGAACGTATCCACCGTGAGGTCGAGCACCATCGCGCGGGGCGGCCGGCGCGGATCCGGTTGAAGCTGAACTCGTTGGTGGACGAAGTCATCGTCGACGCGCTCTACGAGGCATCGGAGGCGGGTGTGCCGGCTGACGTGTGGGTCCGCGGCATCTGTAGCCTGCGCGCCGGCGTATCTGGCCTATCGGACAACATCCGGGTGATCAGCACCCTCGGTCGTTTCCTCGAACATTCGCGGATCCTGGCGTTCGAGAACGGCGGCGAACCCGAGTACTGGATCGGGTCGGCCGACCTCATGCACCGCAACCTGGACCGGCGGGTCGAGGTGCTGGTCCGGCTGGTTCGGCAGCAACATCTCGACGATCTCTCCGCCTTGTTCGATCTGGCCTTCGATCCCAGCACCGCGGCGTGGCACCTGGAGCCCGACGGCACGTGGAATCGGATCCACCGCGATGCGGCCGGAGCCCCCCTGAGTGATCTTCAACAGGAACTCATCGAACGCAAGAAGCTACGCGGGAGGGGGCATCGATGATGCGGCGCGGAATCGACGCCCCCCAGTGGGAGGACACAACGTGACGGAGCCGGAACGGGTGCTGCGTCCTCGCACAGAACGCGAGGTCGAGCACAAGTTCCGTGTCCACGGCCTGTTCCAGGTTCCTGATCTGCACGCCGTCACCGGTGTCGCCTCCGTCGAGGATGCCGGCATGGTGCGGCTCGAATCCACGTACTTCGACACCACCGACCTTCGGCTGGCCCGCGAGGGTGTCACCCTACGCCGACGCACCGGCGACGACGAAGGCTGGCAGTTGAAGATTCCCGCCGATCCGACGATCCCCGGAGTCCGCGACGAAGTCCGGCTGCCGCTAGTGGTGTCTGCCGATTCCCCGCCCGACGAGTTGCTGCGAGTGGTCCGCGTCATCGTGCGTGGCGCACCGGTGCGGCCCGTCTCGACCCTCCGCACCGACCGGTCGATGCGGCGTGTCTACGGTGGGGCCGGCGCACCGATCGCGGAGCTCGTCGACGACACCGTGCGCGTCGTCGCACCCGATGGCACCGTCACCGCCCGGTTCCGGGAACTTGAGCTGGAGGAGCGCGCCGGCGGCCCCTTGGTGCACAGCCTCGTCGACGCGTTGACGACGGCCGGGGCGGTGCAGGGTGAGTTCGTCGCCAAGGTCGTGCGGGCGCTCGGCCCAGCGGCAGCCGCGGAGCCGGAGGTGCCAACACTCCCGGCGCCGGATCCGGACGGACCGGCGGGGGCCACCGCGGCGGCTTATGCGGCGCTGCACGTCCGAAACCTACGGCGCGCGGACATCGCGTTCCGTAGCCACCCGGAGGCGACCGACGAGGCGGTGCACCGGATGCGGGTCTGCGCCCGGCGGCTGCGAGCGGCCCTGCGCACCTTCCGGCCGCTGCTCGATCCCGACTGGACCCGGCATCTGCGCTCCGAGCTGACCTGGTTCGCCCGCGGCCTGAACGACCTCCGCGAGGCCGAGGTATTGCGGGCACGGCTGCGAGCCCATGCCCGTCGACTGACCGACCCGACACTCGTCGAGCCGGTCCGTGCGGAGATCACCCGGGAACTCGACACCATCGCCGGGCAGGCCCGGGCGGACGCCCTCGATCTCCTCGACTCCCACCGCTACCTCGCCCTCCATGAGGAACTCGCCCGGACGGGCAGCCAACCTCCGCTCACCGCCCGCGCCGACACCGCGGGACGAGAGGTGCTCCCCATCCTGGTGCGGAGGGCCTGGGTGCGGCTGTCCGGTGCCGCCGACGCCCTGACCCCGCATTCCCCCGACGACGAGTGGCATGACGTCCGGCTGCGGGCCAAACGCGCCCGGTACGCCGCGGAGGCGGTCGCACCCGCTTTGGGCGCGCCCGCCGCCGAGTTCGCTGCGCAAATGGAACGGCTCACCGACCTGTTGGGTGAACATCAAGACGCTGTCCAGGCAGGGAAGTTGGTGCGGCGGTTGGCCGACCAGTGCGCCGACAGCGATGTCGCCGCTGGGTTGCGCACACTCGCTGCCACGGAGGACGGCTACACCCGGGCAGCCCGGGAACAGTTCGCACAGGCATGGGCGGTGGCCCGGCGGGCCCGTTGGCGCCGCTGGTTCGCCAGCTGACGCGCGAAACGGCGCCGCGCCCAGGCCGTGGGGTCCAGGGTGTGGTCAGGATTCCTTGAGCGCGATCTGCTCGACGATGTTGGCGACGCGCTCGAAACCGTCGACCGCGGACTCCAGAATCTCGATTACGTCCTTCAGCTTGTGGACGGTCAACGCATCGTATTCACCTGAGAATATCCGGGCGAGGAGCCGCCGATAGGTTTGATCGGCTTCGTTCTCCAGCCGGTTGATCTCGATCCAGTACTTGGTGAGCTGGCTCGCGGTCCGTAGCCGCGGCATCGCCTCAGCGGTCAGCTCGGCGGCCCGGTCGAGGACGTCCACCATCGCCGCCACCCCGGTGGGGAGGTCCTTGACGCGGTACAACACCATAAAATCCAAGGCCGCCTCGACGTCGTCCAGAACGTCGTCGAGGCTACCGGCGAGGCGGTAGATGTCGTCGCGGTGGAACGGTGGTTTGGTCCCCGAGTTGACCCGTTTGACTATGTCGTGGGTGTGTTCGTCGCCGGTGTGTTCGATGTCTTTGAGGGTGGCGACCAAGGCGGCCCGATCCGCGTCCGGGGCAAGCGCCTCCGACAGCACCCGCACCCCAGCCCGGAGGTTCTGGGCCGAGGCCGTGAACAGGTCATAGAAGATGGGGTCACCTGGGGAGTGTCGCATCCGTAGGCGCACGAGTATCTTCCTCACGAGCGATGGTCTCTTGGAGGCGGTGCCTCGCATGGCCGGACGGGTTGGAATGCCATTGTCGTCTACCAAAGATCCGCTGTCGCCGTCTCTGCCGCCAACGAACCTCCGAGTTCGGACTCTAAGGCTTCGAGATGAACACTAGCGCAAGGTACCCGGTGTGAACGCTGCCCTACCCGCGTCGAAACACGTGGTGGCCTCGGCGTACTGCGCTTCGGGCCGGCCGAGCGTCCACCGGCTGGCGTGATGGACATCACCGGTCGAACTGAGGTTATGGCGGCCTGTGCGGACTGGGTAATCCGGACACCGCGAACCATCGTTTCGATAACGATGTCGCAACACGGTAGGGACGCGCTGACCCCTCGGTGGCGTAACCGGTGAAACGGCGGCATGCCAGCACGCGGCACTGCGGGCTCACGTGAGCGCTGGAGTCCCACTAGAGTTGCCACCCATGGCAGAGCCACGCCCCCTAGCCGAACTCGTCGAGCCCGGTTGGGCCCAGGCGCTCGAACCCGTCGCCAGTCAGGTCGCGGCCATGGGTGAGTTCCTCCGCGCGGAGATCGCGGCCGGACGGTCCTACCTGCCCGAAGGGCCCAACGTCCTGCGCGCCTTCACCCAGCCGTTTGCCGACGTCCGAGTGCTGATCGTCGGCCAGGATCCCTATCCGACACCTGGACACGCGGTGGGCCTCAGCTTCTCTGTCGCGCCCCACGTTCGGCCACTCCCACCGAGTTTGATCAATATATTTCGGGAGTATTGTGCCGATCTCGGATATCCCCCACCCAGCAACGGTGATCTTTCGCCATGGGCCGAGCGTGGGGTCCTTCTCCTCAACCGGGCGTTGACCGTTATCCCCCGTAAGCCCGCCGCACACCGGGGCAAAGGGTGGGAGACAGTGACTGAACAGGCCATTCGAGCGCTGGTGGCTCGAGACACCCCGTTCGTGGCGATCTTGTGGGGTCGCGACGCCCGCAACCTGCGGCCCTTGCTGGGAGATACACCGTGCATCGAGTCGGCTCATCCGAGCCCGATGTCTGCTCATAACGGATTCTTTGGATCGCGTCCCTTTAGCCGCGCCAACGACCTCTTGAGTGGCCTCGGATTGGAAGAGATAGACTGGAAACTTTCTTAACAGATATCGCTGGATTGCTCACTGTGCGGAAGGGCCCTTTGACAAAAAGAGCGAACATCGTATGCTGCGGGTCGCGGGCTCAAGGTGGTACTGTTTCCGCGGTTGCAGTAACAGTTCCTCGCACGTCCTTGACCGCCCGTGGATTGTTATAGCGGGCGTTTTTCGCTTCTCTGTGCCTAGCACGGTAGCGGGAGACGGCAGCAGCAACCGGGGGTCGCAACACGCGGCACCCAGAAGAACACCGTCCCCTAGGAGGACACAGCACATGGCACAGGGAACCGTCAAGTGGTTCAACGCCGAGAAGGGCTTCGGCTTCATCGCACAGGACAACGGCGAAGCCGATGTCTTCGTGCATTACTCGGCCATCCAGACAGAGGGCTACCGCACTCTGGATGAGAACCAGCGCGTGGAATTCGAGATCACGCAAGGCCCGAAGGGCCCGCAGGCAGATCAGGTACGCCCGATCTGATCCGACGTTCTCGGTGGCCGCGCTGGGTGCACGTCGCCGTCGGTAGACTGCCAACCCGCCGTTCGCCACTGTAAGTCCACACGAGGAACGCCCCCTCTCGCATCTCGCGACAGGGGGCGTTCTGCTCACCTCGTGTCGCGGTATCATTTGGGCCCGATTCCTTGGCACATTCCGCCCATCCAGCATTCGTTTCACAAACGATATTGATCCGTTATGTGAACGAGTTCAATCGGGCAAATCGGCAAAGTCTTCCCACTTGCCTTCTGCGCGCGTAAAAAGCTTCCGGAGAACGCCCTCCCGAAATGAAGCTTCCACACCAGCCCAATGCAGAAGCCGGTAAACAACAAGAACATGATCAATAGCCACGGCGCTGGTCGCACTTCCACGGGTATTCCACTCGCGGCCCCAGTGCGCCTCTCGAACGGCATCAGGATCGGGCTCAGCACACACCGTCGATGGATGGGAATTGCGGTTCGATCATCGCTGGTGTGGGCAATCTCTCGGCGCTCGCCGGACGTATCCTCGAATGTGCGAATGTTCACCCACGCCGATCGCGCCTCCGATGCCGCGCTGGTGGAAGGCCTCGCTCTCGGCGACCATCCCGCGGCGGCGGCGTTCGTACGCCGATTCCAGGGTGCGGTGTTCGGCTTGGCCGTCTCCATCACCAGAGATCCGAACCTGGCCGAAGATGTCAGCCAAGAGGTCTTCCTCCGGGCCTGGCGGGCCGCGCGGACCTACGATCCCCGGCGGGCATCCGCCCTCACCTGGCTGCTCACTATCACCCGGAACGCCGCGATCGACGCCGTCCGCGTGCGGCGGAACACACCCACCGACGACGAAGCCCTGGAGCGGCTCATCCACGACTCCCTACGCGCCCCAGACCCAGCGATGTCCACCTTGCACCGCGTCGAGGCCGAGCGGGCCATCGAGCGGCTCCGGGCACTCTCCCCCGACCAGGCCCGGGCCGTCGTTCTGGCGGTCCTCGGGGGCTGCACAGCTGCCCAGGTCAGCGAGTACGAGAACATCCCACTGGGCACCGCGAAAACCCGCATTCGGGCCGGCTTACAGCGTCTGAGGGGCCTGATGAGCTCGGAGGAACACCATGACTGAGCAGCATCCCACCGAGGACATGCTCATCGATCTCGCCCTCGGAGACTCCGCGGAACCGGATCATGATGCGCTCGTCGAGCACCTGACCGGCTGCGCCTCCTGCCGGGACACCTACGACGTCGCGGCCAGGACCATAGATCAGAGCCTGCCCGCCGCGCCGGTGCTTCAGCCGCGACCAGGATTCGATCAGACCGTCCTCACCGCGCTGGGAATCACTCCGGACCCCGAGGCGTCGGCAGCGCCCGCGCGGCGCCGCGGTGCTCACGACGGCGCGGACGGGCGGGTCCGACGGACCGGGATCCTGGTTGCGGCGGTAATCCTCGGCGTCCTGATCGGTGCCGGCAGCGTCGCGGCCTGGAATCAACCCTGGAACGGCCATGGTCCGGATCAGCCCACGGCGTCGATGCCCGGGGCGGCACTGACAACCGCGGACGACGAGGTTGTCGGGATGGCCGCCGTGAGCTACGTCGGCGACCAACGTGTCGTGGTGGTGGCGGCGGGGGGCGGGATCGAAGGGACGTCTTACGAGTGCCGGCTGCGGCTTGCCGACGGAAGTGCGGTGACGCTGGGCGAATGGCCGGTGCCCGACGATGGCGCGATGTGGGTCATGCCGGCCCCTGCCGCCCCTGCCGTCTCCGTCGAGTTGGTAGCCGACGATGGCACGGTCTGGTCCACGGCCACCCTCGACACGGATTCTTGACGATTCCTCGCACAGAGAAGTTGAGCAACGGGTGACGAGGTTCATAATGGGTGGAGAACAGCAATCGAACCGACCCTGAGGCCCCCATGACCACAAACGGTGATTCGCACGGTGGCCGCGGTGATCGTCCGTTGCTCACCGTAGCCCACCGTGCCGGCAACGTTACGGACGCCCTGCGTACGGCGCTCGAAGCCGGCGTGGACCTCGTCGAAGCCGACGTCCGCTACTTCAAAGGGGTACCGGAGGTGCGGCACGCCAAGACGTTGGGGCGGCAGCTCCTCTGGGAGCCCGGTGAGGTGATGAACCGGCATGACACCCCGGTGCCCACCCTGGCCGAGGTCCTCGACCAGCTGGGCCCCGACCGGCACCGCCTCATGCTGGATCTCAAGGGCGTACGCCTGGGCCTCGGCCCAGCGGTAGCCCGCGTGCTGCAGGAACACGCCGCAGGGGTTCCGGTGGCCATCTCCACTCCGCACTGGTGGATGTTCAAATCGTTCGCCGACCTCCCGGATATCCGACCGATTCTGTCCGCCGGTAGCTGGCCAATGGTGGAGCGGTTACGGGGACTCATCCGCAAGGGGCCGGACGCCTGGCCGAACCAACAGTCCATCTTCGGATGCTCGGTTCACCGCACTCTGCTTTCGCCGGCCATCGTCGCCGAGCTGCGCCGCCGCGTCCGTCACGTCATCACGTGGCCAGTCGACACCCAAGGAGATCTGGACGACGCTCTCCGGCTCGGCGTCACAGGTATCACGAGCAAGAACGTGTCTCTCCTGGCGTCGCTGACGACCAACGGCCGGACGTAGCTCTCGACCTGACGTGTGCCCGGTGATCGTTGCCGCTTTTGCGTCGCCACAAACCGGTAATCCACCCCATATCGGCTGGCTAGAGCGCGCGCAGCCAGCAACGATCACCCTCCGAGGGTACCGTCGCCGCCGCCGGCGCACCGGACGACCTGAAGGCCCAGATGGAAGCGACACGATCCAGGTCCACCTTCATCGACCCCCATGCCCCCGTCCCCATGATCATGAACACTTTTCCGGGTGATAACCCGGAAAAGTGTTCATGATCATGGGGACGGGAGGGGTCACTTCACCTTGCATCACCGCACTCCAGCTACACCTGGCAACCGGCCGGCATCGGTGGGATACTCGTGAGGCGAGCCGCAGGCACCCGCATACGTCACCATTGAGCAGCTCCACACCCGCCAGTTGAGAGCTGTTCTCATTCAGCCTAGAATTCGACTCTGTCTGTGCCGAAGCACCCGTACCCGACCTCCACGAGGAACTCACAACATGGCCAACCGCAAGCAGATCAAACCCGACAAGCGGTCCGCTCGTAAGCGGAAGAATCCGCTCGACGCGGCCGGCATCACGTATGTCGACTACAAGGACGTCAACCTCCTGCGCACCTTCATCTCCGACCGCGGCAAGATCCGCTCCCGGCGAGTCACAGGTCTCACCCCGCAGCAACAACGTGAGGTGGCGCGGGCGATCAAGAACGCTCGTGAGATGGCGCTGCTGCCCTATACCGAGGGTGGACGCGGCCCCCGCTGACCCCGCGACCTGAGCGCGCCGGCCGCAGTCCAGCTTCAGCCGGCGCGACGCGCCCAACGGCGCTCGACGACGACGAACGCGGCGACAACCGCGAATCCCAGCGCGGCGAGGCCAACGGCTGCGCCGAGGTGGTCTCCCGGGGCGAGGAGGGTTCGGTCCTCGTCCTGCCATGGCCACAACGCCCGCAAACACCCGGCCATCACCCCGGTGAGCACCACGAGGGTGAGCCGCCGGTGATTCTCCAACAGCCACTGTAGGAGTTTGACGAACGACGCCAGCCCGAGCGCGGCGCCGAGCATGAAGACCCCCAAATAACCGAAGTCGCGTTCGTTCACCGCGGACAAGGTGTCCTCATACAGTCCGAACGTCAGCAGGATGAACGAACCGGAGAGGCCGGGCAACACCAGGGCGGACACCGCCAACGCCGCTGCCAGCAGCACGAACGGTGGATCTGGCTCGACCTGTCCCGGTGGCAGACTCACCACGACGAACGCCACGATTCCGGCGCCGGCCGCCACCGCGATCTCGCGCCAGCTCCACGGCCCGGATGTCCCGTCTGGCGACCGCGGCGCCCGGCTGGCCAATGAGAACGGCACCGCCAGCGACGCCAGCACCAGGCCGAAGAACAGCCCGCGGCTCTGTACGGGGTTGTCCTCAACCCATCCTTCGATCAGCCGGGCCATGACCACCAGTGCCGCGAACATCCCGATCAGAAGCGGAACGATGACGTGCCACTCGACCCGGGCGAACTCTTCGCGGGCTCTACCACCGCCCCGTCCGCGGGGCAGGTCGGCAAGAGCCAGCCGCAGCCCGGAGAGGACGTGACCGGCGGAGGTAATGATCGTTTCGTAGACACCCACCACGAGCGCCACCGTGCCCCCGCTCACGCCGGGGACGGTCTCCACCGTGCCGATCAACGCACCGCGGGCTACGTCGACGCCGCGTGACAGCCAGGTGTTGGGCCGGGGTTCGCGCCGATGCCGCGGTCCGGCACCGTGCGCTCTCACGTCATTGGGCACCGACGAACCTTACCCCGCGGTTCGCCGCACCCTCCGAACCGGGATTCGGCACAACGAGACCATCCGGCATCAGCTGCTGAGTCGACGGTTCGACCTGCCTGTCAGCCGGCGACGCTGGGAGCTGTCGAGCATCAGGTACCCGGCAACGGGCACGCCGACCAACACCAAGAGAATGAACCACGTGGGCAGCAACCACCAGGCCAGCAGCACACCACCGGCTCCGATGAGGAGCTTGGTACCTGTAGACATCGTTCTCCCTCTCATCGCTGGAGGACCACTCGCCCTCTGGTTTCCATCGTCGGTTCCCGACGGGCCAATGCGCCTCGGGGATAGCCCTGATCTCGTCCCGGACCTGCCCCTGGCGGACGCAAAATGGACGTATGGACAGCACACTCATCGAACTGCGCACCGGGACCGAACTCGTCACCGACGTCACTGGCATGCTGCGCCGGTTCTGCGCCGGCCGCGGGGACGGGTTGTGTCACGCGTTCGTGCCACATGCGACGGCCGGCCTCGCCATCATGGAGACCGGTGCGGGCAGCGAGCCAGACCTCGCCGACACCATCGACCGGCTACTACCGCGCGAGGACATCTACCAACACCAGCACGGTAGCCCGGGTCACGGCCGCGACCACGTGTTGCCGGCGTTCATCGCCCCGTCGTTGTCGGTTCCGGTGCTCTGAGGTGAGCCTACGCTCGGCACCTGGCAGAGTGTGGTGTTCGTCGACTCCAACGTCGACAACCAGGACCGGCAGCTCCGGCTCTCCTTCCTGGCGGCGTGATCGTTGCCGGATTCACGTCGTTATCACCGGGTCGGCGGTCTCCCGGCATACGCGAATTCTCAACCGGCCCACTCCAGTAGTGGCTGGTTCCGGGCCGGATCACGCAGCACCGCGAGAGCCTGCTTCTCCAGCTGCCGGACCCGCTCCTTGGTGAGGCCGACCCGTTCACCCACTTCTTGGAGGGAATGCTGCCGGCCGTCGTGCAGCCCGTATCGCAGGGTGATGATCATGGCTTCGCGTGGGGCCAAGGTGTCGACGAGCGCCCTCAACTCCTCACCGAGGGCCCGGAACTCGGCGACGTCCGGGGCCTGTAACACCTCGGTGTCTTCGATGAGGTCACCCACGTTGGCGTGGCCGTCGTCGCCCACGGGCATGTCCAGACTGATCACGTCTTTGGACAGCTCACGCAGCTGATCCACCCGCTCGGGGGACATGTCGGCCTCCACGGCGATCTCGTCGACGGTCGGGGACCGGCCGAGGCTGAGGGTGAGTTTGCGCTCGGCACGGCCGAGCTTGGAAATGGCTTCGACCTGATACGCAGGCAGTCGGATGCTGCGGGCCTTCTCGGTGCGGCCGCGCTCGATGGCCTGCCGGATCCACCACATGGCGTAGGTGGAGAACTTGTATCCCTTGGCGTAGTCGAACTTCTCGACGGCGCGGATCAGGCCAAGGTTGCCGTCCTGAACCACGTCGAGGAAGGACAGCCCGGAGTTCCGGTAGAACTTGCGTGCGGCGGACACCACCAACCTGAGGTTGGCTCGGATCATGTGGTCCTTGGCGTCCTCACCATCGCGCACGATCGCTAATAGGTGGTCGCGCGGATGCGATGGTGGTGTGTCGCCGGCTGTGTCGTCCAACAGGTGAAGGGCGTACACGCCGGCCTCGATCCGCTTCGCCAGCTCGACCTCCTGCTCGGCCGAGAGTAGAGACGTACCGGCGATCTGCTTGAGGTACTGACCGACGAGATCGTAATCTTCGTCGCGGTCGCGAGGCTCGCTGCGCCGTGCCGCGCCGCCGTTACCGTGCCCATTCACCATGGCCATCGCTTCACCCCTCCTTCCTTTGTACTACCCGTCGCCAGGAGCTCGCATGTACTCGTCCGAGCCGACGGTGCCCCGGCCACGTCAGCTCGCGTCTCGTACCGCCCCCAGCAGCGACCCGAGTTCCTGCTGGACCTTCTGGGCGGCACCGGTGAGCACGTGAAGCGTGAACGCGACCGACGGGCGGCGCAGGCTGGCGGTGCGGGCCACGGCGTAGATCTCGCGGACCGGCGCGTCGTCGGGAACCCGCCGGAATCGCACTCCGGCGGTACCAAGTGTGAGGACCAACGACGGCACCGCCGCGATGCCCATACCCCGCGCCACGAGGCTGAGGATGGTGCCCTGGCCCTCGAACTCCCACGCCGCCGCCGGTGCACCACCAGCCGGGGCGAGCAGACGTTCGACACCCTCGCGGGATGGCTCGCCGTTCGGGGCGACGATCCACACGTCGGCCAGCAGGTCAGCCAGTTCAACCGGTTGCGCCGGATCGGCCATGGGATGCCGTTTGGGCACTGCCAACACCATCGGGTCGCGCAGCAGGTGGTAATGCTGCAGGCGACCACCCTGGGTGTCCGGAACCCCTCCTGACCAGCGTTCGACGATGGCGACATCGGCATCGCCGGCGCTGACCCGACGCAACCCCTCCGCACCGGCCGCCTGGCGCAGGACCAGTTGCAGCCGACGATACGGCCGCACGCCGGCAGCCAGCTTCGGTGCGAAGGCGACCGCAGCGGTCGGGAAGGCAGTGACGGTCACCTGCCCGGACACATCACCCGCACTTGCGGCCAAGGCGGCCTCTGCCGCCTCGACGACGGACAGGATCTTCTCGGCATGCTCGACCAGCAGCCGGCCGGCGTCGGTGAGCTCCGCGCTGCGGGCGCTTCGGTCGAGCAAGGGGGTGCCCACTTCCCGTTCGAGAGTGGACAGCTGCTGCGACACCGCGGAGGCGGTATAGCCGAGCGTGTGGGCAGTGGCCGCGATAGTGCCGTGCCGGGCGAACTCGCGCAAGACCAGGAGACGGTGCATATCGAGCATAAGTTGAGCTTATTCTATACCCAAAAAACATTCGCTTGTTTCGATGCTCAGATACATTCATGCTGGATGGCAGAGGGCTTGAACAGCCCAGACAACAAGAACACATGCCATCAAATGGAGCACATTTCATGTCCGTCCCGGTCTCGGCGACACTGGCCATCAACGAAGCACTGACCGAGCGGCAGCGAGCCGGCCTTCCCGTCCTCCCTCTCGGCTTCGGCGAAGCCGGCCTTCCAGTACACCCAGGTCTACGCGACGCGCTCGCCACCGAGGGACACCGCAACGGCTATGGCCCGGTAGCCGGGCTGGCCGGGCTCCGCGATGCCGCCGCCGGCTACTGGGCGCGGCGGGGGCTGCCCACCGATCCGGACGCCGTCGTTGCCGGGCCGGGCAGCAAACCACTGCTCTACAGCCTCCTACACAGCGTCGGGGGCGACGTCGTCGTCGCGGCGCCCAGTTGGGTGAGCTACGCCACCCAGGCCCAGCTCACCGGCCATACACCCCTCCACGTGCCCGTGGCACCCGGCGAGGGTGGCGTTCCCCAGCCGGATCTCCTGGAGACGACGGTGGTGCAGGCCCGGCGGCTCGGCCGCACTGTGCGAGCAGTCGTTGTCACCACCCCCGACAACCCCACGGGCACGGTGCCGTCCTTGGCCACCGTCCAGCGACTCGCCGAGGTCGCACGCCAGCTAGATCTCGTCATCATCTCCGACGAGATCTACCGCGATCTGGTCCACGACCCCGATACCGTCGTCCACAGCCCGGCCGAGTTCGCACCAGAGCGCACGGTGGTCACCACCGGCCTCAGCAAGAACCTGGCCCTCGGCGGCTGGCGAATGGGCCTGGCCCGCTTCCCTGACGGCCCGGCCGGGCGTGCCCTATTAGCAGCCGTGGTGGGCGTAGCGAGCGAGATCTGGTCCAGTCCGGCCGCACCGATCCAACACGCCGCCACGTATGCCCTCACCGAGCCACCGGAGCTGACCGAACGGATCCAGCACAGCCGCCGGCTCCACGGCAGTGTCGCAAGGGCGGTCGCCGGCCGGCTCACGGCGGCCGGGGCAACTGTGCCGACACCGCGCGCCGCCTTCTACGTCTACCCGGATTTCGAACCGCTCGCTCCTCGCCTCGCCAACCGTGACGTGACCACCGGCCCAGAACTGAGCGCCCACCTCCTACAGCACTACGGGATGGGCACCGTCGCGGCCAGCGAGTTCGAGGGCGGTGACAAGGCACTGCGGCTGCGCCTGGCCACCAGCATGCTGTACGGCCACACCGACGACGAACGGCTGGCCGCACTCGCCGCACCGGAGCCAACCGAACTGCCATGGATCCGCGCACATCTCGACCGTCTCGACGACATCCTCGACGACCTGCTCGGTGAGCTCAGCTGAACCGGCCCGAGAACCTCTCAGGCCCCCCTCGTCAGCGGTGCCGTTCGATCAGCGCCTCCGCCATGGACCGGGCTCGACCAGCGGCTGCCGTGTCGCCTTCCATGGCGGACATGATCGATCCCTTCATGAGAATGTGCCAGGACCGCGCGAACTCCTCCGGCCGCGCCAGGCCGGCCTGCTCGGCCCGCTCTCGCACGATGGCGCGGATGTTCTCGAGATAGTCGATACATGAGCGACCCGCCGGGTGATCGGGGCCAACCTCGACGAGGATGTTGATGAACGCACAACCCTCGAAGTCGGGGCGCTCGAACCACTCCTGGAACACGTCGAAGATGGCCAGCAGCCGCTCCACCGGGGTAGACCCGCGTCGTTCGGAGCCTTCCTTCACCAGCTCGACGGTCCATTTCCGCTCTCTGCGCGCGAGAAATGCCAACACGAGCCGTTCCTTGCTGGGAAAGTGCCGATAGAAGGTGGCCTTGGCGACGTTCGCCGTGGAGATAACCTCGTCCACCCCGACGTCTCTCAAACCACGCTGCGAGAACAGCTGATAGGCGGCCGACAAGACTCGCTCTCTCGCGTCGGTCGCCGCGCCCTCGGCTGCCCTCTCACCCATGGGCCACCAAGTCTACGAGGTTGACAGACGATCATGTCTACGTTAGACAGACAGAACTGTCTGTCTACACGATCCGAGGTGTGCCTGGTGCACCACTCGTTGTCGGTCGAGCTTGCCACTCTGGCGCGCGAGCTGCACTCTGACCTGGACGTCACGGAAACCGTCGAGACGATCTTGCAGCATACGCCCACCATCACGGGCTGCTCACAGGCCAGCATCATGCTGGGCGACGAGCGCCCCCGCCAGGTGGCCTCGGCGACGGATGCCCGAGCCGAGCGCGCCGACCGGTACCAGCTACAGCTCGGCGAAGGGCCCGCCGTCGCGGTGATGTCCCGCCACGAACCCGTCGTCGTCCGCGATATCCCGGCCGACCCGCGGTGGAGCCGTTGGACCAGCGAGGCGGCACGCATGGGGCTGCGCGGCGTGCTCTCGGTCCGGCTCGGCACCGAACGCACCACCCTCGGTGCCCTGACCTTGTACTCCTCGGAGTCGGGCTGGTTCGGGCCGGACCACGTGGCCTCGGCCAACCTCTGCGCCCGGCTCGCGTCCGTCGCTGTTGCGTCCACCCAACGCATCTCGGTCCTGCGACGTGCGGTCGACGATCGAACGGTGATCGGACAGGCTCAAGGGGTCCTCCAAGCCCGGCACGGTATCGACGCCGAACGTGCGTTCACCATGCTTCTCGCCTACGCCCGGACGCACCGTATCGAGGTGAGCGACGCCGCTGAGGCCGTGGTGTCGGGCCGGGTCGCCCCCGGCGGCTACCGCTAAGAACCCGCGCGAATCGGGGCGCAGGATAGCGAGCGGGGTCGGGCGCATGGACGGCATACCCGAACCAGCGTCCGGTCAGCACGTTCCGGCGGCGCGGTTCGGCCACCAGGCGGCGTGCACACGACTGCACTGGCCCCGCCAGCCAGTCGAGCGTCCGGGCTGTCTCGACCCGCCTGGTGGCACGGACCAGCCAGGGTGACCGGGGCGGCTCGTCGGTGCTCTGCCACTGCCGGGTGGGCTTCGTTGTCGGTACGGTCATCCCTGATCGATACCCGCCGGCGGACAAGACATCCGGCGGACAAGACATGCTGGACTCGTCAAGGGACCGGCACGAGGAGAGCGAGGCGCGCCCATGGATGTCGACGCGGCGGCGGCACAGGTGTATGGCGCACCACTCGACGAGTTCGTCATCTCCCGTGACACTCTCGCCCACCAGGCCACCGACCGGGACACTGCCGCACGGATCCGCGGCTTGCGTAAACCGACCGTCGCGGCCTGGCTGGTCAACCAGCTTGCCCGCCGCTACCCGGACCAGCTGGGCACATTACCCGAGCTAGGTGCGGAGATGCGGGCGGCCACGGCCAGCCGTGACGGTCGCCGATTGCGTGAACTGAGCGCAGAAGGCCGCACCCTGGTAGGCGAGCTGACCCGGCATGCCCGGCGGCTGGCCGACGAGGCCGGGCAAGCGGCCAGTACGAGCGCCATCGAGTCCCTCGAGACCACACTGCACACGGCCATGGCTCATCCGGAGGCGGCTCAGGTGGTGTTGGCCGGACGGCTGACCAAACCTCTGGGACATGCGGGCTTCGGCTCGGCCGACGCGCTCGGCCGGACCGACCCGGCCCCGGCCCGCCAGTTGGCGCACAGGTCGGCGGCACGTCCGCCAGGCGACACCACGGTTGACGGGCCCGACCTCGCGGCCGCCCGCGAGGCTGCGCAGGCACTGATCGAGCAGCGCGTCGGCGACCACGATGCCGCCGTACGCGAGGTTGCGGCCGCCCGGGCCGCGCTCTCCTCCCAGCGAGACGCCCTGGACCAGGCGATACGTGAGCTAGACGACGCCGAGAGCCAGGTTCAACGTCTTCAGCGGGAGTTGGCCGCGGCACAAGGCCGGGCCACCAAAGCCCAGGACATGAGGAACGCCGCGCAGGCGGCTGCCGAACGGGCCGAACGCGACGTGGCCGTGGCTGAGGATGAACTCGACGAGGCCAGCGCCGCGCTCACCGAGGCTCGCGCGGCGGCGGCAGCTGCCGCGTCTCCACCACCAGCTCAGCCACCTCGCGGAGCTTGACGTTGTGCTGTTGTGAGTAACGACGCAGCACCTGAAACGCGCGGTCGGCGTCCAAGCCGTGCCGCTCCATCAAGATCCCTTGGGCCAGACCGATCAGATGCCGCGCGCCGATCGCCTCACGCAGCCCGGCTTCTTCTCGCGACGCCGCCAAGGCCACCGATGCGTGCCGACCGAAGATATCGGCGACGTCGACGTCGTCGTCGGTGAACGTCTTCAGTTGTTCGCCATAGAGGTTCAGCGCGCCGATGGTCTGCTGAGGTGTGAACAACCTGACCGCCAGGAGGCTGCAGAGCCCGAGATCGGCCGCCTTGGGCCCCCAGGTGGGCCATCGGGGATCGCTGCTGGTGTCGTCGACCCGAAAGATGTCGTGATCCCACATGGCCTGCAAGCATGGGCCCTCGCCGATGTCCATCTGCAGCCGATCCGCCTCCGCCACCCGAGAGTGCGTGGCGAAGGCCGTCTCGATGCGGCCCCGAGCACGCAGCAACATCACCCCGGCTTCGTCACACCCAGTGGCGTCCTGCGCGTATTCCACGATTCGTTCAAGAGTGCGTTCAACGTTCGCCTGCTGGTGGAGTTCTAGCGCGATATCCGCGAACAGGTCAGCATCAGGTTCGTCCATGGGCTTCCGTCCCGTCGTGCTGGCTCGTCCGCACGGCTGGTGGACGTGGCCCCAAGTAACGCCATATGGCGTTGCCTACTCAACAGTACCCGCGCCCAGAGCACTCCCCCCGGCCATCACCGTCGCCGGCATCCGGGCAGACCCGGAGATGTCCCTGATCCCAGCCCTGGACTGCCCCTTGAAGGGGTTATCGCCGCAGTTGCGGCGCCCTACTGTGAGGAACGGCCAGAACGACATCTCGGAGCACACGAGTGTCACTTCACACACCGAACTCCAAGGACACAACCATGATCACTGCACGCGGTCTCACGAAACGCTACGGGGACACCACCGCGGTTGACACGATCGACTTCACGGTGGCTCCCGGCACCGTCACCGGCTTCCTGGGCCCCAACGGTGCGGGGAAATCGACCACCATGCGGATGGTGCTCGGGCTGGATCGGCCCAGCGCGGGATCGGTGACGGTGAACGGCCGCAGCTACCGGGACCACCCGGCACCACTGCGCGAGGTGGGAGCCCTCCTAGAGGCGAAGGCCATTCACGGCGGGCGCAGCGCGTACCACCACCTGCTCTGGCTGGCGAAGAGCAACGGGATCCCTCGTCGACGCGTCGACGAGGTCATCGGCCTGGTCGGTCTCGACGAGGTCGCCGGTCAACGTGCCGGGACGTTTTCCCTGGGCATGGGCCAGCGGCTCGGGATCGCCGCGGCGCTGCTCGGTGACCCTGACGTTCTGTTGTTCGACGAACCGGTCAACGGGCTCGACCCGGAGGGTATCCGGTGGATCCGTACCTTGATCCGCAACCTGGCCGCGGACGGACGCACCGTCTTCGTGTCCAGCCACCTGATGTCGGAGATGGCCCTGACCGCCGACCACTTGCTCGTGGTCGGACGCGGGCGGATCCTGGCCGACACGAGCATGGCCGGCTTCATCGCCGAGAACTCCACCGAGCACGTGTACGTGCGGTCTCCGCACGGCGCCCGGCTGACCGAGGAGCTCCGTGCCGCCGGATGGCGTGTGGAAGCCACCGACGACGGTGGACTCGCGGTCTACGGTGCCGACCTCGAACAGGTGGGTGCGATGGCCGGTTCACACGGCCTGCACCTGTACGAGTTGCGCAAGATCCAGGCCTCCCTAGAGGAAGCCTTCATGCGTCTGACCGCCGAGAGCGTCGAGTTCCACGCCGGCGTCCCGACCGTGCCGGAGCCCGCCGCTGCCGAGGCCACCACCCATCTGACCCCCGCCGGAGTGTGACCATCATGACCACAGCACTCGCACAGCGACCCGATATCGCTGAGCAACCCCAAACCCGGCCACCGGAGCAGCCGCGGATGCGGTTCCGCCACGTCCTCGATGCCGAATGGACGAAGATCCGCACGGTTCGTTCGACGGCCTGGACGCTGGCCGCACTCGTGGTCCTGAGCGTCGGGCTGACCGCGCTGGTGTGCTTGGCCGCCGCCGCCGAGCTAGCCGACAGTACCCTTGATGAGCCGGTCGGTGCGTTCGTCCTCTGGGGCCTCATCGTCGGCCAACTGGCCGCACTGGTGCTCGGCATCCTGGCCGCGAGCGCCGAATACTCGAGCGGCATGATCCGCACCACCCTCGCCGCGGTGCCGCGGCGCCGGTCCGTGGTCGCGGCGAAAGCGCTGGTCCTCGGAGCGATGCTCCTGGTGCTCGGCACCGTCACCGCGGCCATCAGCTACCTCGTCGGCAACAGCATCCTCGACCGCCAGGGTGTCGGGCTCGCCCTCGACGATCCGGGGGTGCTGCGCGCTATCACCGGCGCTGGGTTGTATCTGTCCGTGCTGGCCATCTTCGGCTTAGCTCTGGGGTTGCTGATCCGGCACACCGCGGGCGCGGTGACGGTCGGCATCGCCATCATCTTCGTCGCCAGCCCCCTGGTGGATCTACTGCCGGGAGCGTTCGGGGAGTGGCTGAACAAGCTCATGCCGGGCAACGCCGGTGGCAGCATCGCGATGGTGGAATCGTTCGACCCCAATCTCCTGGATCCTTGGGTCGGCTTCGCGGTGTTCACCGCCGAGACCGGGCTGTTGCTGGCGCTGGCCTGGTGGTTGTTCGCGCGGCGCGACGCCTGATCCGGGACGCTGAGGATAGGCTTGGGCGCCGTGTCCGTGATCGCGACCAACGAGCTCACCAAACGGTATCCCGGCGTCACCGCCCTGGATCGCCTCACCGTCGAGGTCCAGCCGGGGGTGGTCGGGTTGGTCGGCGCCAATGGTGCCGGCAAGTCCACCCTGATCAAGATTCTGCTGGGCCTCACCGAGGCGACGTCGGGCCGGTGCGCCGTACTCGGGATCGACACCGCCACCGACGGGTGGCGGGTGCGGGAACAGGTCGGCTACATGCCCGAACACGATTGCCTGCCGGCCGACGTGTCCGCGACGGAGTTCGTCGTCCACATGGCCAGAATGTCCGGGCTGCCAGCCGACGCCGCTCGGGAACGCACCGCCGACACCCTGCGCCACGTTGGTCTCTACGAGGAACGCTACCGGTCGATCGGGGGCTACTCGACCGGCATGAAGCAGCGGGTGAAGCTCGCCCAGGCACTCGTGCACGACCCCCGGCTGGTGCTGCTCGACGAACCCACCAACGGCCTCGACCCGAGCGGCCGGGACGAGATGCTGGAGCTGATCCGCAGAATCCACACCGATTTCGGCATCTCCGTCCTCGTCACGTCACACCTGCTCGGAGAGCTCGAACGGATCTGCGACCACGTCGTCATCATCGACGCGGGCGTGCTCCTGCGCTCGTCGGCGACGACGGAGTTCACTCAGGCCAGCCAGCAGCTGACACTCGAAGTCACCAGCGGCACCGACGAGGTCGCGCGGGCGCTGGCCGACGCGAGCCTCCAGGTGAGGCACGACGGCTCCGTCCTGGTCGTCGAGTTGGCCGGGGACGAGACGTACGACCTCGTCCGCGACGCCGTCGCCCGTGCCGGGACCGGATTGGTACGGCTGCAGCCCAGGCGGCACCGGATCGCGGATGTCTTCGAGGGGGAGGCCGACCATGACCCAGCCACCTGAGCAGGCGCCGGTAGGTGTCATCCACAACATCGGTTACCGCGGATACAGCGGGCCACGGCTGGGTCGCCAGGCGGTCACCCGCGCGCTGTTCACCCACAGTCTGCGGGGGATCTTCGGGCTGGGCCGGTCAGGCCGGTCGAAGGTGTTGCCGATGGGTATGTTCGCCATCATGTGCCTGCCGGCGCTCGTGCTGGCCGTGGTTACGGTGGTGGGGTCGAATCAAGGTGTGATCACTCGGCCACCACTGGCGTACACCAGCTACGCGATGGTGACCCAGGCGGTCATCGCGATCTTCTTAGCCGCGCAAGCACCCCAGGCGGTCTCACTGGACGTCCGCTACGCCACCCTTCCCCTGTATTTCTCCCGGCCACTCGAGCGGACCGATTACGTCGCCGCCAAGTACGCGGCGCTGAGTACGGCCTTGTTCATCCTCCTGTCCGTCCCGATCGTCATCATGTACACGGGGACCCTCCTGGCCGAGCTGCCCGTGGCCGAATACAGCAGCGACGCGCTCGCCGCGCTGGCCGGCGCGGTGGTATACGCGTTGGTCCTCGCCGGCCTCGGCCTACTGATCGCGTCGGTCACCGCCCGGCGTGGCTTCGGCGTCGCGGCTATCATCACCGTCCTGGCCCTCAGCTATACCCTCACCTCCGCCATGCAGGGGTTGTTCGGCCATGGCCAAGACAACATGACAGCGGCCGGCTGGCTCGGTCTGCTCTCCCCGATGACGCTGGTGGACGGCGTTCAGGTCTGGGCCTTCGACGCGCAGTCGTCGACCATCACCGGCCCCCCGGGCACCACGGGTGGCATCGTGTTCTGCCTCGTCACACTGGCCGTGATCGCCGGGAGTTACCGGCTGCTGCTGGCGCGATACCGGAGGGTTCGGCTCTGATGGCCACGTTGACGATAGACAGGGTGTCGCGATGGTTCGGCAACGTCGTAGCGGTCAACGACGTCACGATGACCATCCGGCCGGGTATCACCGGCTTACTCGGCCCCAACGGCGCCGGGAAGTCCACGCTGATCGCCATGCTGAGCGGGTTCCTCCCGCCATCCACCGGCGCCGTCACCCTCGACGAGACCCCCATCTGGGGAAACTCCGACATCTACCGCTCCATCGGCCTGGTGCCGGAACGCGAGGCCACGTTCGAGTACCTCACCGGGTGGGAGTTCGTCCTCGCCAACGCGCAGTTGCACGGCTTGGCCGACCCCGGTGGGGCCACCCGACGTGCGCTGGCCGCGGTCGACATGGAGGCACCGGCACAGCGACGGGTCGGTGAGTACTCGAAGGGCATGCGGCAGCGGGTGAAGATGGCTTCAGCCCTGGTCCACGACCCGTCGGTCCTCCTACTGGACGAACCGTTCAACGGCATGGACCCTCGCCAGCGCATGCAGCTGATGCGGTTGCTGCGCACCATGGGCGACGACGGCCGCACCGTGCTGTTCAGCTCGCACATCCTCGAAGAGGTCGAGCAGCTGGCCCAGCACATCGAGGTGATCGTCGCCGGTCGGCACGCGGCGTCGGGTGACTACCGCGAGATCCGCCGGCTGATGACCGACCGGCCGCATCAGTACCGGATCCGCTCCAGCGACGACCGCGGACTGGCAGCGGCCCTCATCGCCGATGGCAGTGTCGCCGGTGTGGCGCTCGACGGCACCGACGGCGGGCTCAATATCGAGACGACCGAGTTCCTCCGGTTCGCCGGCCTGCTACCACGGGTGGCCCGCGATGCCGAGATCAGCCTCTACGAGGTCAGTCCCGCGGACGAGTCGCTCGAAAGTGTCTTCTCCTACTTGATTCGACGGTAGGCGACCATGCACATCTCACGCCGAACCAGGAGGTCACCGCAGTGAACACAACCGTTGTCCGGCTCACCGCGCGGTCGATGCTGGGCGGGCGGCGGGTGCTTCTGCTGGCGGCGCTGGCCCTGCTTATCGTCGTCCTGGCCGTCCTGTTGCGGGTGTTCGCCGACATCGACCAAGGCGAGGCCGCCGCCCTTCTCCGGGCGGTGTCCCTCGGCACCCTCCTTCCGCTGTTCGGGCTGATCGTCGGCACTGGTGCGATCGGACCGGAGATCGACGACGGCTCGATCGTCTACTTGCTGGCCAAACCAATGTCCAGGGCGACGATCATCCACAGCAAACTCGTGGTGGCGGTAGCGGCGATGTTCACCTTCGCCGTGGTGCCGACCGTCCTCGCCGCTCTGATCATGGTTGGGGGCTCCGGGAGCCTCGCCGTCGCCCTCGGGGCCGGAGCGTTCGCCGCCGGCGCCGTCTACAGTGCGGTGTTCCTCCTGCTGGCCACCATCCTCCGGCAAGCCGTGATGCTCGGCCTCGTGTACGCGCTGGTCTGGGAGAGCCTGGTGGGCAGCGTCGTGCCGGGCGCCCGGGTGCTCAGCGTTCAACAATGGGCGTTGTCGGTGGCCGAGTCGATCGCCGCCCCGGGCCTGCTGTCGGCGGACGTCGCACTCGGAGTCGCGGTGGTGCTTCTGGTTGGTGCGTTCGCCGCTGCGACGTGGTATGCGGGCTGGCGGCTGGCCCGGTTCACCCTCACCGGGCCGGAGTGAGCACGTCCGCGACGTCGGTGTATGGATGGTCGAACGCGGCCGCCACCTGCTGATTGGTCAACGTGCCGGCGTGTGTGTTGAGACCGCCGGCCAGCGCCTGATCCCGCCGCAACGCCTCGTGCCAGCCGAGGTCGGCCAGCCGGACAGCGTAGGGCAACGTCGCGTTCGTCAGGGCCGACGTCGATGTCACCGGCACCGCGCCGGGCATGTTCGCGACGCAGTAATAGACAGCGTCGTGAACGGCGAACGTCGGGTCGTCGTGGGTGGTCGGCCGGGTGCCCTCGAAGCAGCCGCCCTGGTCGACGGCGATGTCCACGAGTACCGTCCCAGGCTTCATCCGAGCCACCATGTCCTTGGTGACCAGCCGCGGGGCCTGTGCACCGGGGATCAGCACGGCACCGATCACCAGGTCGGCATCCAGCACCGCCCGCTCGATCTCGAACGTGTTGGACACGACGGTGCGAACCCGACCGTTGTAGAGGGCGTCGGCGCGGCGGAGTCGGTCGATGTCGAGGTCGAGGAGGGTGACCTCGGCTCCCATCCCTACCGCCACGGAGGTTGCGTTCATACCGGCCACGCCGGCGCCGATGACCACCACCTCAGCGGCCCGAGTGCCCGGAACCCCGCCGGGCAGCACACCACGACCGCCCGCCGATTGCATCAGGTGATACGCCCCCACCTGCGGTGCCAGCCGGCCGGCGACCTCGCTCATCGGTGCCAGCAACGGCAATGAACCGTCCGACCGCTGCACGGTTTCGTAGGCGATTCCCGTCACCTCACGTTCCAGCAACGCGTCGGTGCACGACCGGGACGCGGCCAGGTGCAGGTATGTGAACAGCACCTGGCCGGCGCGCATGCGGTGGTACTCGGCCGGCACCGGCTCTTTGACCTTGAGGATCAGCTCACCTTCGGCCCATACCTCGTCAGCCGAGTCGACCACCTTGGCACCGGCCGCCAGGTAGTCGTCATCACTGACCGACGATCCGACGCCAGCGCCTCGCTCGACGTAGACGTCGTGGTTGTGGGTGGTCAGTTCACGCACTCCGGCGGGGGTGGCGGCGACTCGATACTCGTGGTTCTTCAGCTCACGCGGGATACCGATCTTCACGGCGGGTCCTTGCGGTCGGCTCGGCAGGGTCAGCGGATCAGGACTCGAACGCCCTGGTGACCATCAAAGGCCTTGCGCACACCCCAGCGGAACCGACATTCTGTTAATGGAAGCCCTGAGTTCACGACACTATGTCGGGAGTGCGATGTTGCCGACGGTGGCCGACGTGGTCGCCATGCCAGCTGTTCGCCGGGGTGGGCCCCGGGTGGTGGCGGGCGCCGGCGGTCTCAGCCGACGAGTGCGTTGGGTGCACTCCGCCGAGGTGTCCGATATCGCCCGGCTGCTACGAGGTGGCGATCTCGTCCTCACCACGGGCATCGCCCTGCCGTCCGACGACACCCGGCTGGCCGCGTACGTGGCCGACCTCGTCGCCGCCGGAGCGTCCGGCCTCATCGTCGAACTCGGCCGGCGTTGGAGCGATCAACTACCCACGGCCATGGTGGACGCCTGCGAGAAGGCCGGACTACCGCTGATCGCGTGGGCACGTGAGGTGCGGTTCGCCCGGGTCACCGAAGCCGTCGGGGAACTCGTCGTCGACGCCCAGCTCAGCGAGCTGCGGGCAGCCGAGCGGATCCATCGCACTTTCACCGCGCTCAGCGTGGCCGGCGCGGAGCCGGCCGAAATCCTCGCCGAAGTCCGCCGCATCTGTGGTTTACCCGTGGTCCTGGAGTCGACTCGCCATCACATCCTGGCCTTCGATGCCGGCGACGACGACGCTGGTGAATTGCTCGCCGGGTGGGAGCAGCGTTCCCGGGCGGTGACTCCGGCCGAACGCACCGCGTATGACGAGGCAGCCGGCTGGCTGGTGACGGTTGTTGGAGCCCGGGGGGACGACTGGGGCCGACTGATCCTGCCCTGCCCCGAACCCCCGCCACATCACCTTGTAGTCCTGGCCGAACGTGGCGCATCGACGCTGGCGTTGCAACGGCTGGCCGCCCGCGACCGCGAGAGCCTCGAGCGACAGACCCACCGGACCCTGCTCACCGCGCTGGCCGCTGGGGGCACCCCCACCCGCGAACTGCTGACCAGGTGCCCAGCGGCCGGACTCCCGCTGACCGGCCGGCTCCTCGTCGGCCTCGTGGCGGTACCCGCCGGTGTCGCCACCTCGACCCATCACGTCCTGGCCACCGAGGAGCGGCTGCGTGACCTGACCGAGATCACGGCCAGCACGCTCCGGGCCGCCGGGACCGCCGCGCTCGTCGCCGTCATCGACGACGACGCCGTCTTGGCCCTACTCTCCCTGCCAACCAGCGTCGATCCGATCTCCACCGTCGATCACCTGGCCGGACTGATCCACCGCGCCGCGCAGGCCGCCCCGCGCCCCCTGCCCATTCTGGTCGCCGCTGGCGCTGCCGTCGGCCACGTCCCGTCCGTGCGGCGCACCCTCAGCGAGGCTCGCCATGTCGCTTCCGCGGCCCTCCGGACCCCGGGTGCCGGCCAAGTCAGCTGCCACCGCCTGGAGAACGTCCGGCTGCGTGGGCTCATTCAACTCCTTCGCGACGACGATCGTCTCGCGGCCTTCGCCGAACGAGAACTGGCGCCGCTGGTGGCCCACGACGAGGAACACGGCACGTCGTTCATGGACATCCTGCGCGCACACGTGGAGCATGGCGGTCACAAGTCGCACGCCGCGGCCGCCGTTCACCTGTCCCGGCCGGCGTTCTACGAAAGGCTGGCCCGAATCGAGCAGATCCTGGGTATGGACGTCACCGCCCCGGAGTCGCTGACCTCGCTGCACGTGGCGCTGCTCGCCCGGGACGCACACGCGGTGGAATACGGCTGACGGCCCAGAAAGCCGTCCGTTCACCCGAGTACCGAACCGGACCTGATAGTCGATGTTATGACCCGTTCGCACTCTATGCAGGGGTGTGACACGGTGCTAACGTCACGTCACATCGACACGCGCCGGACGTAAGACGTTCTGTGCACACGGGGGAAAACCGAATAAACCGGCCCGGGAGGATCCCCGAGATGGTAAGAAAACTCGCGATCGCCGTCATTTCCCTCGGCTTGATCGCCGCTGGCACCTCGGCAGTGGTGGCCCAGGAACATCTGGAGCAGCCTGAACGCCCGTTCTCCGACCATTTCGGCGACCTCAAGCTCGACGAGCCGGTCACCGCGACCCGGTCCGAAGTAGAGAGCAAACTCGATCCCGCCCTGCTCGACGCCACCGGCACCGAACTAGTCAGCATCCAGCTCAGCGAGGAGCCCGTCGCGGTGGTCACGGCCGCGGATGCCACCCGCGCCGAGCGGCAGGCCCAGAAGGCTGCCGTAGAACGCCAGCAGGACGCCATCCTGCGCACGGTCACCAGCCGAGACGGCGCCGCCACCGAGGTCGCGTCCGTTTCGGATGCGCTGAACGCGGTGATGGTCGAAGTCGACGCCGACATCCTCGCGGAGTTGGCCGAAGACGACCGAGTGCTGTCGATCGCCCGGGTCATCGACTACGAGAAGACGCTGACCGACACCGTCCCCTACATCGGTGGACACGCCGTACACGATGCCGGCTTCGACGGCGAGGGGATCCGGGTAGCGGTGCTGGACTCCGGCGTCGACTACACCCATGCCAACCTCGGCGGCGAAGGCACCGTCGAGGCATACGAGGCCGCCTACGGCACCGACCCGGACGACCCCACCAACACCGAACGCAACGGGCTCTTCCCCACCGACAAGGTGGTCGAAGGCTACGATTTCGTCGGCGAGTTCTGGGTTGGCGGCGACCCGCCGGAGCAGCTCAACCCGAACCCCGACCCGATCGACGGGGAAGGCCACGGCACCAACGTCGCCGACATCGTGGGTGGGCTCGATGGTGTTGCTCCCGCCGTCGACCTCTACGCCGGCAAGGTCTGCGCCACCCTCGACAGCGCTTGCTCCGGCATCGCCCTGATGCAGTCCATGGACTGGGTGCTCGACCCGTACGGTACCGGCGACCCGAGCGACCCCGTCGACATCGTCAACATGTCCCTCGGCGCCTCGTACGGCCAGCACTTCGACAACCAGCTCTCGCAAGCGGTGGAGAACGTCGCCGGCCTCGGTGTTCTCGTGGTGGCATCGTCCGGGAACAGCTCGGACCGGCCGTTTATCACCGGTACCCCCGCGGCCGCGCCGTCGGCGTTGTCGGTAGCACAAACACACGTGCCAGCGGACCGGCTGCCCGTGCTCGACGTCCTCTCGCCCGAGGCGATCGCCGGTGAGTACGGCGCCATCTTCCAGCCGTGGTCAGCGCCGCTCGACGACGTCATCGAAGGACCCGTGCAGTACGGCGACGGCGCCGGGGGTAACCTCTTGGGCTGCGAACCCTTCGAGCCCGGCAGCCTGGAGGGCTACGTGGTGCTCGTCGACCGTGGCGACTGCAACTTCAGCCTCAAGATCAGCTACATCAGTCAGGCCGGCGGCCTGGCCGGCATCATCGGCTTGGTGACACCAGAAGCCCCGTTCACCGGCGGCGACGGCGGAGACCGCCCGATCGACATCCCTGGATTCATGATCGGCATGGAGGAGAACGCCGCTATCAAGAGCCACCTCGCCGACGGGGTGCAGGTCAGGTTCGACCCCAACGATGGCGCGCCGCTAGTGGGCCACGTCGTCGGCTCGTCGTCTCGTGGACCAACCATGGGATCGAACATCGTCAAACCGGAGATCGCCGCACCCGGCGCATCGGTGTCGGCCCTCGTCGGCACCGGAACCGGCACCCGGCCCTTCGGCGGGACGTCCGGGGCGGCCCCGATGGTGTCCGGCTCGGCGGCGCTGCTCATGCAGGCCTATCCGGAGCGAGACGCTATGCAGGTCAAGGCCAACCTCATCAACACCGGCGAGACCGAGATCCAGAACGCCCACGAACTGCTCGGGGGCGGGCTGGCGCCGATCAGCCGGATCGGTGGCGGTGAGGTCCGGGTCGACCGAGCCCTGGGGGCCGAAGCGGTCGCCTGGGTTCCCGAGCAGCACGGCGCGGTGCTCTCGTTCGGCTTCCGCGAAGTCCACGAGCGGCGGGTCACGTTGACCGAAACGGTCCAGGTCACCAACCTCTCCGACCGCAGGATGCGGTTCGACATCACACCCAGTTTCCGGTTCGCCGACGACGAGGCGTCGGGAGCGGTGACGGTCCGTGCGCCGGGTCAGGTGACCGTGCCGGCCGGGCGTTCCCGCGACGTCCGGGTGCGGTTGGACATCGACACCACCAAGCTGCCGGAGTGGAACCTCGGATCGGGCGCCCTGGGCGCCGACGGCGCCGCGCTCACGTCCATGGAGTCCGACGGCTACCTGACGTTCACCGAGTCCGGCGCCGACCACAACACCCTCCGCGTTCCGTGGCACGTGCTGCCGAGGCAGGCTGGCAACGTCCGCGAGACGTCGATCCGGGACACCCTCCGGCTACACAACCTCGGCTTCGGGGACGCACCGGTGGAGACGTACTCCCTGATCGGCAGCAGCCCGCAGCAGGAGACCGGTGGCCCGGGCCAGGGCATGCCCACGCCGGACCTCCGTCACCTCGGGGTGGCCACCTACCCGGTGCCAGCCGGGTTCTGTTCGGAGGACGAGTCTTTCCTGCTCGCGTTCGCGGTCAACACCTGGGAACGTCAGACTCACGCCAGCGCGCCGGCATCGTTCGAGCTGTGGCTCGACATCGACCAGAATGGCGACCCCGACTACGTCGTCGTGAACCGGGATCTGTCGTTCTCCGCGTTCAACGACGGCCGCAACGCCACCTTCGTGGTCGACCTGTCCACTAACCAGGCGGCCGCCTGGTTCCTCACCGACCACGACACCAACAGCGCCAACACGGTGCTGACGATCTGCGGTGAACAGATCGGGATGAACGCCGCCGACGCCGGCACCCCCATCGACCTGCGGGCGCTGGCGGTCGACACCTACTTCGGGGGGCCCGGTGACGAGATCGACGGCATCACGATCGCCCCGATGGGTGAGAGGTTCCTGGGTGTCTTCGGCGACGGCTCCGTGGGCTCGGGTGTGGTACCGGCCCGAGGCCGGGAGACGCTGGAGTACGTCGACAACGGACCGGGGCCGAATACCACGGAGACCGGCCTGCTGTTGATGTACCGGGGCGGCGCTCCGGGCCGCGGGGAGGCATCCGTGCTGGAGCTAGTCGACTGATCACCTACCCCATGATCATGAACACTTTGCCGGGCTATCGCCCGGCAAAGTGTTCATGATCATGGAAGGGGGGAACCGGCAGGGGCTACCCCGCCGTCTCACCGATATGAGAAGCGGCGTGTGTGTCACCGTTGCCCTGCTGGTGATCGGGCTGACCGGCTGCGGCGCTGACGATTCCAGTCCGGAGGCCGGTGTTCCCGGCACCGGCGGCCCGACCGAGCCCACCCACCCCCAACCCACCGAGGACACCGTGTCGCCCGACGAGAACGAACGGTCGCCGGCCCCTGACCCAACCACGCCGGACACCCCGGAGAACGACACCACACCCGACCCGGGCACCGGTCACCCCGATCCAACACCGCCGGATCGGCTGACCCCGGCTCCCACCGCGCCGCCGCCGGTCACCGGTGAAGTACCGGCCGAGTTCCTGGATGAGGTGATCGCCGACGCCGCGGGCCGGTCGGGTGTCGATGTCGGTGGCGTCACGGTAGTCCGCGCACAGGCGGTGCAGTGGCCGGACGGTTCACTCGGCTGCCCGGAGCCAGGTCAGATGTATACCCAGGCGATCGTCGACGGTTATTGGGTGGAGCTCGACGCCGGGGGCGAGGTGTTCGACTACCGGCTCAACGACCAGGGCATGGTCAAACTCTGCACGTCGCCCATGACACCACCGGGGGCCGACATCTCATGAACCGGATCCCCGGCCCGATCAGCGGTGCACCGTCACGGTGACCCCTGAACCCCGTCACGGAACGGGCTGCGTCGTTGCTCGTCTGGACACTCGGGCACCCTCTCGTGTGCGGGGTCGGTGAGAACCACTCGGTCGAGCGGCCACCGGTGGTCGTCGGCGTAGACCGCCCGGACGAGCCCGTAACACATCACGATCATCACCAGACTGAACGGCAACGCCGTCGTCACCGCCGCGGTGCGTAGTGCGTCGAGACCACTCGTCCCCGCCACCAGGAGAACCGCCGCGATCGCGCCTTCGAGGACTGCCCAGAAGACCCGCTGGATCTTCGGCGCATTGGTGTTGCCGCCCGAGGTCAGCATGTCGATGACCAGCGACGCCGAGTCGGACGACGTCACGAAGTACGTCGCCACCAGCAAGATCGCCAACACCGTCATGATCGACGTGAGCGGCAACTCCTCCAGCAGCCCGAACAGCGCCACCGCGGGATCGTCCGCCACCTGCTCGGACAAGAGGCCATCGGTGTCGCGGTCAGCGGCGAAGGCGTTGTTGCCGAAAACCCCCATCCAGGTGAACGTGAACCCCACCGGGACGAGCAAGACACCGAAGATGAACTCGCGGATGGTCCGGCCACGCGACACCCGGGCGATGAACAGGCCGACGAACGGTGCCCAACTGATCCACCATCCCCAGTAGAAGATGGTCCAGTCGGCCTGCCAGCCGCTCTGCTCCTGCGCGTCGGTCCACATGGTGGTCTCGGGCAACGTCTGTACGTAGTGCCCCACCTGTTGGACGACGCTCGACAGAACGTCGGTGGTGGGGCCGGCGAACAAGACGAACAGCAACAGGGCGAACCCGATGCACAGGTTGGTGACCGACAACCGCAGGATGCCCTTGTCCAAGCCGGCCATCAGCGACGCGACCGCGGCGAGGGTGATTCCGGCGATCAGCAGCACCTGCACGGTGGTGGACTGCTCGAGGATACCCAGACTGTCCAAGCCGGCGTTGACTTGCAGAATCCCGAAGCCGAGGGAGGTTGCGACGCCGAACATGGTGCCGAATACGGCGAAGATGTCGACCGCGTCACCCCAACGGCCATGGATCCGCTGGCCGAGGATCGGGTAGAGAGCGCTGCGGATGGACAGCGGCAGGCCGTGCCGGTAGGCGAAGTAGGCCAGCGCGAGTCCGACGACGATGTAGATGGCCCAGGCGTGCAGCCCCCAGTGGAAGAACGTGAACCGCATCGCCTCGGCTTCGGCCGCGGCGGTGCTCGGGTCGGCCATCGGGGGCTGGGCGAGGTGTGACAACGGCTCGGCGACCGCCCAGAAAACCAGACCGATGCCCATGCCGGCGGTGAACAGCATCGCGAACCAGGTGAGGTAGCTGTACTCCGGCCGGCTGTCCTGAGGGCCGAGACGGATCTTGCCGAACTTCGTCGCCCCCAGCCACACCACGAACACGAGGAACCCGGCGACGACGACGATGTAATACCACCCAAGTGACGACGCGATGCCGTCCTGGATGGCGTCGAAGACTCGGCCGAGCGCCTCCGTAGCCGTGATCCCCGCGATCAAGAACGCGACGATCACGATCACCGACGTCCCGAAGACCACCGGATTCGTCTGGAGTCGGAACCGCACCTGAGTTACCTCCCGATCGCTGCCTGGCCGGCGGCGCGCCAATCACGAGGAAACTACCAATACGATCACCACGGGCCACTGCGGGGTTGCGGCGTGGACATCACCGGCGACCACCCAAACGATCCTGAAGGGCATCACCCAGCAGATTGAAGGCGAGCACCGCCACCGAGATCGCCAGCCCCGGGAAGACGGTCGGCCACCAAGCCCGGAGCAGACTCGACAGGCCATCGCCGATCATTAGACCCCACTCGGGGGTGGGCGGCTGCGCGCCGAGACCGAGAAAACCCAGGCCAGCGGCGGTCAGGATGACAAAACCGACATCGACGGTGGCCAGGGCGACGAACGGCGGTAGCGCGTTCGGCCAGATGTAGCGGCGCACGATGCGCCACCATCCCGCGTCGATCATTCTGGCCGAGTCCACATACGCGTTCTCTTTGACCGAGAGGACCTGTCCACGGATCATCCGGGCGTACGGCGCCCACCATACGACGATCAGCGCCACAGTGGTGTTGGTCAGGCTCGGCCCCAGCGCTACGACCACCACCATGGGCAGCAAGATGCTGGGAAAGGCCATGAACACGTCGGTGGCCCGCATCAGGATCTCGTCGGTCCACCCGCCGCGCATTCCGGCGATGGTGCCCACCGCCGCCCCGAGCACAACGGCTACCGCAACCGTTACCACCGCGATAACCAGCGAGATGCGGGTGCCGTGCACCACCCGGCTCAGGATGTCGCGGCCGAAGTCGTCCGTGCCGAAGGGATGGGTCAACGAGGGCGACAACAGTTGCGCGGTCAGATCTTGCGCGGCCGGGTCGTGTGGCGCGATCCAATGCGGGAACAGCGCGAGCAGCACCACCAGGCCGAGCAGGACACCGCCCACGTACACCGCCCACGGTCGGCGGCGCCGCGCCGGGGCCAGCAGTTGACCGCCCCCCGCCGCCGGGAAGAGAACTCTGCGAACGGCACGTCTCATCGCAACCTGATCCTCGGGTCGAGCCTCGCGTATACAACGTCGACGAGCAGGTTCACGGTGATGAACACGACGGTGGCCAGCAACGTGACCCCGAGGACGGCGTTGTAGTCGAGGTAGTTGATCGAGTCGAACGCGTACTTTCCGATTCCGGGCCAGCCGAAGACCTGCTCCACCAGAACCGACCCGCCGAGCAGGAAACCGAACGACAGCCCACCAATGGACAGCACCGGAATCAGGGCGTTCTTGAGTGCGTGCAGACCAATCACCCGGCGCTCGGGGAGACCTTTGGCCCGCGCCGCCGCCACGTATGGCTGTTCAAGCACCTCTCGCATGCTCGATCGGGTGATCCGCACGACCCGCGGCAGGGTGACCAACGACAAACAACTCGCCGGCAACACGAGGTGCCACAACGCATTGCCGAACACCCGCAGGTTGCCGGCCAGCAGCGAGTCGAACACCAGGAGCCCCGTCCTCGACGGCACGGCGTTCGACATCAGCATCGCCCGGTCGAGCCGGCCGGATCCAGGCAACCAGCCCAGCTTGTAATAGAAGATCAACAGCCCTACCGTCGCCACCCAGAAGACCGGCAACGCGACCCCGGCCAGCGACACCACCCCGCTGATGTTGTCGGCGATACCACCGCGGCGCAGGGCTGCGGCCACACCCAGCGGGATCCCGACGACCGCCGTCAGCACCATGGCGGCGATGGCGAGCTCCAGCGTCGCCGGAAAGAAGTCGGCCAGATCCGCGCTTACCGATCGCCGGGAGACGATAGACGTGCCGAGATCCCCGCGGACCACCCTGGACAGGTACTCGACGTACTGCTCGAACAGCGGGCGGTCCAGCCCGAACTCGGCCCGCAACCGGGCGACCTGCTCGTCTGAGGCGTTGACACCCGCGATCAGCCGGGCCGGGTCGCCGGGCAGCACTCGCGACAGGAAGAACGTCACCAGCGAGATGGTGAGCAGGACGGGCACCAGCAACAGGAGTCGCCGCCCGGCGTAGCGGCTCAGGCTCATCGCCACCACCTGCTCCGGCTCATCGCAACCACCCGCTCCGGCACGGCAGCCACGGCGGCGGCCACCGGGTCAGTCGAACTCGAGCCACTGATCCGGCTCCCGCGGCTCCCAGAACTCCAGGGTCACGGCGTCATGGTTGAAGAACTGATACGGATCGACCTCGCGATACGCCGCGTAGGGCCCGGACCAGTCTTTGCGCCGCTCCTTGTACGCGTCCCGGCCGGCCACCGATCGGAACTCGAACAACATGATGTAACGGCCCGTGGGGGTACGGCGATCCGTACCGAGCTCCCGGTAGTACCGCACCGACTTCCACTCCGGGAACAACTCGGCGTGATGGGTGCGGAGGAAGTCGAACCACTTGCGGATCATCTCGTGATGATCGGCTTCGGATCCGTCGGCCACGGTCCACGTCTCGACCTCGACAATGGCGCTCATCCATGTCCTTTCCTTCGATGTTCGTGATGGTGATGGGGGCGGCGGGGTGCCGCCCGCTGGTGATCGTTGTCGGTTTCCCGTCGCCAGGGCGACGGGAAACCGACAACGATCACCGGGTCTGGGGGTGCGGGTGATCTGGGTGTGCGGGTGATGAGGGCGGAGCGTGAGTGCCGGTGTGGTCACTCGGAGACGTCGACGTCCCAGAACGACGGCTGCCCGACCACCGGCAGCTCGAAGCCGCTGACCGATGTGCGCACCGCCGGCCGGTGCACGGTGTCGTAGAGGAAGATCCACGGCGCGTCTGCCGCGACGAGTTCCTGGACCCGCTGGTAGTTCGCGGTGGCGAGGTCCTCGTCGGCGGTGCTCTGCGCCTCCGCCAGCAGTTGGTCGACCTCCGCGTTGTGGTAACGGGTGAAGTTGCCGTCCGGGCCGTTGCCGGACTGGTCGGAGAACTTCGTCCACAACACCGCCCGAGGATCGGCGGTAGCCGGGTTGGTGACCCACGGATACATCACCGACTCACCGCTGGCGACGTCCTCGAGGAACTGGGAGAACGGGACCTGGCGCAACTCGAGCGTCACCCCGACGTCGGCTAGGTTGGCCTGCAAGACCTGCGCGATCTGCTTGAGGTTGGCCACGTCGACGTAGTCGGTGGTCACGGTGAACCCGTCCGGGTACCCGGCCTCCGTGAGCAGCTGACGCGCCCGGTCGACGTCACGTTCGTAGATCGTCACATCCGGGTTGAACTGAACGAACCCGGCCGGCATGGGGCCCATCATCCGGGTGCCGCTGTCACCGACGATGCTGGTCAGGATGCCGTCGTAGTCCACCGCGTAGGACAGCGCCTGCCGGACTCTGGGGTCGTCGAACGGTTCGGCGTCGTTGTTGAACACCCAATAGGTCTGGTCCGCGGCGGGAAAGACCAGCACGTCGACGTCCGGGCTGTCGTCCACGGTCGCCAGCATGTCGGCCGGGAGTTGGGCGACGATGTCCACGTCACCACGTTGAACGGCCAATTGCTGGGAGGACGCCTCGGTCCCGGCCTGGAACACTAGCGTGGCCAATCGCGCCGGACCACGCCAATACTCGTCGTAACGCTCCAACTGGACGTACTGCTTGCGTTCCCAGGCCACCATCTCGAACGGGCCGCTGCCGGCGACGTGGCTGTCCAGGTATGCCTCGGCCCAGGGGTCGTCGTCGGTGCCATGTTCTTCGACGACGGCCGGATTAACGATCGAGCCCGCGCTGAAGTACCCCATGATCTGCAGGAAACCCGCATACGGCGTGCGCAACTGCATCCGCACCGTGTGATCGTCGACAACCTCGACGTCGTTCTCCGGGTCGAGCCAATCCTTGATCAGCGTCGCCGCCCCCTGACCCACCCCCGCGACCCGCTCCAGCGAGAACTTCACCGCCTCGGCGGTCAACGGGCTCCCATCGTGAAACGTCACGCCGTCACGGAGGAAAAACGTGTAGGTGAGCCCATCGGGCGACACTTCCCAGGACTCCGCCACCGCAGGGCTGATCTCGTAGCCGTCCGACCCAACCGACACCAGTTGGTCGTAGACGTTCTGAATGACTTTGCCGGCTTCGCCGTCGGTAGCAACCGCCGGGTCCAGCGTCGGGGGTTCGTCGTACAACGCGAACGTCAACATGCGGTCGCCGACCTCGCGGTCGGTAGCCCCGTCGGTACCAGGACTCGCGTCGCTGTCCGCGTCCGCGCTCGGCTCCACACCGTCGGTGTCGGGACCGTCGTCGGCGCCGGACCCTGAACATGCCGCGATCAGTGCGGTGGCCAATACCACCGCGAAGACTTTCCCACGGGATCTGACGATCCCGGACCTCTGAGCCTTCATCGCTGTTCCTCCTGTTGTGGCACTTCCTCGTCTTCGGGGAAGTGGCAGGCGGCTGGGTGATCCGAGGGTCCGGTCAGCACCGGATGCTCGGTGACGCAACGCTCCGCGGCCTTCCAGCAGCGGGTGCGGAAATGACACCCCGACGGCGGATCGGCCGGGTCGGGCACTTCGCCCGCCAGAACGATTCGCTGAGCGGTACCGGCGCGGTCCAGCGCTGGCGCCGCGGACATCAGGGCTCGGGTGTAGGGGTGCCGCGGGTGGCTGTAGACCTCCGCGCACGGACCGGACTCGACCACGCGGCCCAGGTACATGACGGCGACGCGATCACACAGGTGTCGGACGACACCCAGGTCATGGGAGATGAACACACACGACAGACCGAGATCCCGCCGCAACGTGGCCAGCAGGTTCAAGATCTGCGCCTGAACGGAGACGTCGAGGGCGGACACGGGTTCGTCGCAGACCAGCACCCGCGGCCGCAACGCCACGGCCCGGGCGATGCCGATGCGCTGACGCTGGCCGCCGGAGAACTGATGCGGGTACCGGTCGGCGTGGCGAGGGTCCAGGCCAACCCGCTCCATCAGCTCCACCGCGGCATCGCGCCGCCGCGGTCCAGGCACCAGCCCGTCGTGGACGTACCAACCTTCGGCGATGAGATCCGCCGCCGTCATACGCGGATTGAGCGACGAGTACGGATCTTGAAAGACGAGTTGCACAGCTCGGCGTAGCACCCGGCGTTCAGCTTTGGACGCGGTGAACACGTCCCGGCCGACGAAACGGACGGTGCCAGCGGTTGGGCGGTCGAGCGCGACCAGCAGCCGGGCCAGCGTCGACTTGCCGCACCCCGACTCGCCGACCACACCCAGCGTCTCCCCCTCGTGCAACGACAGCGTGACCCCGTCGACGGCCCGGACCACAGCGCTGCGGTTACCGCGCTCGGACATCTTGTAGTGGCGAATCACCCCGGCCGCCTCCAGCACGGCTGGCTGCGTCGGGGCAGGCGAGCTGCTATCCACCATGGTGAACCTGCTCCCGCACATGGCACGCGCTATGCCGGCCTATGCTCACGAGTTCGAGCTCCGGGCGTTCGGAGTGACAACGCTCCAGCGTCCACCCGCATCGGGGATGGAACGCACACCCTTCTGGGGTCTGCTCGATGGGTGGCGGCATCCCGGGGATGGTGTCCAACCAGCCGCCCGCCGTGGCCTCACCGGGTAGGGAGCGTAGTAGTGCATCGGTGTAAGGGTGGGCGGGGCGGGCGAGCACGTCGCCGACCGGCCCGGTCTCGACGACCCGGCCCGCGTACATCACGGCGACCCGATCCGCCACCTCGGCGGCGACCGCTAGGTCGTGGGTGATCAACAGCAGCGCCATCCCGCTCTCGCTGCGCAGGTCGGCCAGCAACTGAAGGATCTGCGCCTGGACGGTCACGTCGAGCGCCGTGGTTGGTTCGTCGGCGATGAGCACGTCGGGTTCCAGCGCCACCGCGATGGCGATCATGAGCCGTTGCCGCATTCCGCCCGAGAACTGGTGTGGGTAATGGCCGTACCGCTCCCGCGGCCCGGGGATACCCACCCGGGCGAGCAGGTCCAGTGCCGACCGGCGGGCGCTGCGACGGGAGGCACCCTGGTGTACCCGGAACATCTCGGCGATCTGGAAGCCCACGGTCAGCACCGGGTTGAGCGCGGCCAGAGCATCCTGGAAAACCATGGAGATCCGAGTGCCACACATCGTGCGCCGCCGCGCAGGGTCGAGAGCGAGCAGGTCGGTGCCCTCGAAGCGGATCGCGCCAGACACCTGGGTGCGGGGAGCGGCCGGGAGCAGACCCATCACGGCCATCGCCGTGACGCTCTTGCCCGATCCGGACTCACCAACAACGGCCACACATTCTCCGCGCCGTAGATCGAGCGACACGTTGCGTACGGCCGTCGCTGGCGGCTCGGCACGGAACTGAACCTGCAGGCCGCGGATCTCGAGTAGCCCGGAACCGCTCATCCCGAGCCGGTTCCGATCCCTGTGGTTCCTCCGGTTCGCATGGATCCTCCGTTCGTGAGGCCCGACTGATCCGGGGTAAGGCTGCACGCTATTACTCCACGATGCGGATATCAATAGTTAGCGTGAAGATTTTTAGTTTCGTTGAAGAGCGAGCTATTGACCTGCATACTCAGCGCGAGTTAACGTTCACTGCCAGCAACGATCGAACAGCGTGACCGCTGCACCACCGAAAGGTATCCACAATATGGTGATCTCCGAATCCGCCAGGCGAGTGCTGGACACGTGAGCGGCTCCAGCAAACCCACCCAGGGCCGGTCGGCCAAGGCGCCGACGGACGGCCCTAAGGTGCTCGAGAAAGCCCTGCGGGTGCTCGACCTCTTCACCCGGCGAGACCCCGAGTGGCCCGTGTCCGGCATCGCCCGAGAACTCGACCTGCCATTCGCCACGGCCCACCGCATCGTGCGCACCCTGGAGTCCTTCGGCTTGTTGGCCCGAACCCGAGACCGTCGCTACCGCCTCGGCGAAGGCGCCATCAGCCTCGGACAACGGGCCACGGCGTCCTTCGATGCGATCGCCCGTCTAGTGCCGGTCCTGGAATGGCTCTGGGGGAAGACCGACGAGACCACCACCATCACGATCTTTCACCGGCGCCCGCTCGGCGCCCTGTGTGTGCGGCGGATCGAAGGCAACTATCCGCTCCGGCTCAGTCTCGACGTCGGCACCGTCAGCCCGCTGCATGCCGGCGCCTCGGCGAAAGCCTTGCTGGCCCATCTAGGCGAGGAGACGTTCACCCAGGTCACCGCTGAGCCGCTGACCCCGCACGCAGCCGGGACCATCACCGATCCAGCAACGCTCCACCGCGACCTGGAAACCATCCGCGAGCGTGGCTGGGCCTTCGACCGCGAAGAACTGTGCGACGGAGCCTGGGGGATGGCCACACCCGCACTCGGCCTGGACGACGAGCTTGTCGCAAGCATCGGCTTCGCCGCCCCGGTCATCCGCCTGACCCCAGAGCTGGAACGGCTGGGCCGCGAGTTCATCGAGGAAGCCGGGCAGCAAGCGGCCGCTGCCCTGAACCCGCGCACCGACCACTAACCGGAGGTTGCCCGATGTCCGTCGAGTTCGTCCCGCCCACCATGCCCACACCACACCGCGTGCTGCTACTCGGCGCCGCGACCGGATGGTACGACGCGTCCGACGAGGAACGCCGTGACCGCGCACTACCGCGATTCGCCGCGGTCGTCGAGGAATGGCGCCGGCTCGGCGCGCGGCCACTGGCGACGCTGGACGACGACCTGTTCATGGTGGGGCCACCGAGCGGTCCCGATTTCACTTGGTACCTGCTGTTCGAGGTCGACGACCTCGACGTCGTCGTCGCCATGATCCAGGCCGTCCGAGAGAGCGTCGACGGCGTCCGCCTCGACGAATACGTACGCTTCCAGGCCCGGATCGGCCGGCCGTTCTTCCTGCTGGAGAACTAACCGGTGTCCCTGCTGGAAAACGGACCGGTCTCCCTGCTGGAGAACTGACCCGTATTTCTGCCGAGACCCGACCGACACTCTTCTTGCTCGAACTGACCCGCACCCACCTGCACCGGCCCTTGGGAGGACACATGCACCTGCGCCGAACTTCGCGCGCGACGTGGCACGGCACCGTCGGCGACGGCGACGGCACGATGGGACTCGGGCGCGACCGCGTCATCGTCCCCTTCTCGCTCAAGAGCCGCGTCGGAGACCAACCCGCCACCAACCCCGAAGAGCTGATCGCCGCCGCACACGCTGGTTGTTATGCGATGTCGCTGACCAACGTGCTGGAAAACCACGGCACCCCACCGACCGAAGTGACCGCCGAGTCCACCGTCCACCTCGTTCAGGGTGAGGGCGGATTCTCGATACCGACGGTCGACCTCTCCTGCGACGTCGTGGTGGCCGGCGTGGACCACGACGAGCTCACCCGGCTGGCCGCCGAGGCGGAGCGGTCCTGCCCGGTGTCACAGCTCCTGGACGCCGAGATCACCCTGACTGTCCGGCTCACGGAAGGGAACGAGTCATGAGCGCTGTCCGCACCGTCGACGACGTCGCCCCCCGGTGGGACGCGGCCGGCTCCCGCGCCGTCCACGTTCTTCAAGAGGCCGCGGACGCCACCGAGCTACGCCAGGAGCACTGGCGGATCCCGCCGAAGACGTCGACGTCGGGTTCAATAGCTGGCCGGGTAGCGACGTTGTTCGTCGTCGCCGGCTCTGGAACTTTACGCCGCGGCGGCCAGACCCACCCTCTTCGTCCGGGAATCGCGGCGTACATCGCGGTCGACGAAGCCTTCGAGATCGAGGCGGGTGAGGACGGACTCGACGTCGTCACCGTCAGCTCACCGGATGCCGCCGAGATCTCCACCGGCTCCCGGCACACCACCATCGACCTCGCCGAGCAGGAGGCACGCGACGCCGTCTCCGACCGGAAGTTCCGGGTGCTGTTCGACCCGGACACCGGCTGCGCCGCGATGACCCAGTTCATCGGGTACATCCCCCCGATCCGTACCCCGCTCCACTATCACGACTATTCGGAGATGGTGTACGTCGTCGACGGCCATGGGCAGGTCGAGATCGACGGCGCTCAGTACACGATCGGGCCGGGATCGACGTTCTACCTGCCCGCCGGCTGCCACCACCTCGTGGAGAACCTCGGCACCGGCTACCTGCGGCTACTAGGGGTACTGCGGCCCGCGAGCAGCCCGGACGTCGCCCATCCAGTGCTCACGTCCCCATGATCATTGGCTTTTGACTACCGGATTCGGTAGTCAAAAGCCAATGATCATGGGGACAAGGGGGGCTGGGGTGCCGAGGGATCGGATCGCGTGCCGCAACGTGTCCAAGGACAGGTGATCGTTGCCGGTTTCGCGTCGCTATAGCGACCCAATCCGGGGTTCGATCACCTATGGTGAGCGACGCGAAACCGGCAACGATCACCCGGGGAGGGCGGCGGCCAGCCGAGCAGCTCACAACCTCCAATTGCCCAGATGAGCCGTACTCACGACTCCAAACACCCCCGTCATTGATTGACGAGAACGAATATCAATAGGTAATTTACCAACATGGTCGACCATGCGGACCCCGAGGATCTCGCCGTACATCAGCCCACCAGCACCGGCGCAGAACGGCTCCGCGCCCAGCCAGACCTGATCCGCGGCCACCGCATCGGGCTAATCACCAACTACACCGCGGTGATGCCGGACCTCTCACCCACGGTAGACGCGCTGCGCGACGCGGGCGTCCCCATCACCGCGCTGTTCGGACCGGAACACGGCGTCGGCGGCACCGTCCAGGCCGGCGAGAGCGAGTCAGCCACCCAGGATCCTGACAGCGGCCTACCCTTGTACGACACCTACCGACGTAGTGGCCGAGAACTCGACGAGGTGCTCAGAACCTCCCAAGTGGATGCCCTTGCCGTCGATCTGCAGGACATCGGCACCCGTTTCTACACCTACATATGGACGATGTATGACATGTTGGCCAGTGCTGCGCGGCTTGGTCTCCCCTTCACCATCCTTGACCGACCGAACCCGATCAGCGGCCAGGTGGCCGAAGGCCCACTACTGGAACCACCGTTCGCCAGCTTCGTCGGGCGTGCACCAATCCCGCTGCGGCACGGCCTGACCATCGGTGAGCTCGCCCGCTACCTCAACGCCACCACCGTCCCCGCCGCCGCGGGCCGGCCCGCCGACCTCACCGTGATCACGATGCACGGCTGGTCACGCAGCCACTACTTCGACAACACCGGGCTGCCGTGGGTGATGCCGTCGGTCAACATTCCCACGCTCGACTCCGCGCTGGCCTATCCCGGAACCGGGCTGTTCGAGGGCACCAACCTTTCCGAAGGCCGCGGCACCACCCGCCCATTCGAGCTGGTCGGGGCGCCCTATGTGGACGCACGCTGGGCCGCTGCCCTCAACGAGCGGAACCTCCCCGGGGTGCGTTTCCGCAGCGTCCGGTTCTCCCCGACGTTCCACAAGTACGCTGGTGAGACGCTACGCGGTGTTCAGCTACACGTCACCGACCGGAGCACCTTCGCGCCTGTGCGCACCGGCGTATCCATGCTTCAGACGCTGCGCGAGCTCTACCCTGAACAGTTCGGCTGGCGGGCCGTCAACCCCGAAGGGACCCATCCCGATTTCGTCGACCTGCTCTGGGGAAGCGACACCCTGCGGCACGTCATAGGTGATGGCATGAACCCCGAAGAGCTCCTTCTCCTGGCCGGATCCCGCGAACCAGTGGCCCCCGCCCTATGGGCCGGGACCGAAATACTCCTCTACCCTGGCTCGTCACCGACACATCCCTGACGTGCGACGGCGCGGTACAGAGCGGGAGGCGACTATGGCTACCGGAGCGAACACACGAGGGTGGTCCGGAGGCGTACGCCAACATGTCCGCGCTCTGGCACCGACCCTTCCACCAGCTGAGCGACGGGTCGCGGAAGCCATCCTCGCCGATCCGTCGTTCGTCGTCGAGAAAACCATCACCGAGGTAGCCCAGGCATGTCAGACCTCGGAGACCACCGTGGTCCGATTCTGCCGGACGGCGGGGTTCCGAGGTTATCCGGAGCTTCGTCTGGCCGTCGCCACCGAACTCGGCCGCGACCACGCCCGGCGCCCGGACGACCACGCCCCCGGCACCGATATAGGACGCGACGACTCCCTCGAAACGCTGGTGCGCAAAGTGGCGTATGCCGACACCAGGGCCATCGAAGACACCATCGACGAACTCGACCTCGACGTACTCGGCCGGGTGATCGACGCACTCGTCCATGCCCGGCGCATCAACCTCTTCGGCCTCGGCGCCAGCACCTTCGCCGCCCAAGATCTCCAACAGAAGCTGCTCCGCATCGACCGGGTCGCGCTGTTCATCAGCGACCCCCACCTCACCCTTGCGTCCACAGCTCTGCTCACCCGGGAAGACGCGACCATCGCCTTGTCCCACAGCGGTGACACCGCCGAGATCGTCGCCTACCTGCGGCACGCCCGTCAACGAGGCGCCACCACGATCGCCATCACCAACTACGCTCGGTCGCCGCTGACCACCCACGCCGACCTCGTGCTCACCACCGCCGCGCAAGAGTCGCGGTTCCGGTCCGGGGCGATGGCCAGCCGGATCGCCCAGCTCGCGGTTGTCGACTGCATCTATCTCGGGGTGGCCCAGCGCTCGTACGACGCGTCGGTCGCGGCTCTCACCTCGACGCATGGCGTCGTCCATCTCGACGTTTGACCGTCACACCGGTTCACATCACGTTCACGCGTCTCTTCATACGTTCAGTGGCATGAAGAGACAGCTCGGAACCGTCGCTATTGCGGCGACCATCCTCTCCGCGTGCACCAGCGACACCGATAATCCCGAAGACGCCGGTCCGGGCGCGCCCACCGACACGTCAGATGTCGCATCGGCCACAACCGAGGAGCACGGCTGCGACCCAGAACTTCACCAGAAGCTCGCAGCGTGGGCGGCCGCCGGATTCAGCGGGTCGTTCGTGTTCTCCACCGGCGGCGAGCTCGAGTGTGCCGCCGCGTTCGGACTGGCCGACCGCGAGCCCGACGTCCCCAACACCACCGACACCGTGTTCGGCATCGGCTCGGTCAGCAAGGCGTTCACCGCGGCGGCCATCATCGATCTCGTCGACGCCGGGGAGTTGTCGCTCGAGGATCGAGCCGGCGACGTACTACCCGATCTTGATGGACCGGTCGCCGCGGCCACGATCCACCAGTTGCTTCTGCACGTCAGCGGTCTGACCGGAGGACATAGTAGCGGCGACCACCAGCCGCTCGGGCGCGACGAGGCCGTGGCCGCTATCAGCGAACTGGAGCAGGCCTTCGAACCAGGTTCGGACTATCTGTACTCGAACGCCGGATACACGCTGCTGGCTTTGATCGTCGACGAAGTGACCGACGCGGGCTACCGCGACTACATGGCGAACCAGATCCTCCGTCTGCCCAGCGGTCAGATAGCCGGCGGCTTCTGGGATGGCGAACCGGCGGCACCCGGAGCACGCGCCGTCGGCCTTCTCGACGAAGGCTCAACCGGACACATGGGTGATTTCCACGGGCCACACTGGGCGCTGAGCGGCAACGGCGACCTGGCCATGACCGTACCCGACCTCGCGTCATGGACATATGCGCTGTTCACGGGCGGGATCGTGGCACCGGGGTCAGTGCATCTGATCGATGAGCCCGGGTTCGACCACGGCGACGGCATGGCGGAGACGCCAGGATGGGTGGCAGTCGACGCGTCGCTCCTCGGTGTGCCAGCCCTCCTGTCGGCGGGCGGTGGCGGCGACATCGGCCACGACGTCGTCGTAGCCTGGCTGCCAGACAGCGAGTCCGTACTGGCCATCGCGTCGAACACACCGGACATATCAGCCGAGGAACTCATTCAGGCGGTAGGTCCGGCGATCGCCACCGGCGAGTCGGTGCCGGTGCCAGACCACCCGGCGGGCGATACCGACCCGGCCGAACTAGAAGCTGCCGTGGGGACGTACCGGCTGGAGACCGGAGGTTCGCTGGCCGTGGCGACCCGCGACGGCAAGCTGGTGATATCCGCCACCGGCGTCGACGCCGTCGCCGCGGTGTTCCCGATGCCTCCCGGCATTCCCACCGAAGCCGTCGCGGAACATGAGGATGCCGTCCTCGCCCTCCTCGCCGGCGACACCCAGGAGGGCCGCGAGGAACGGGCGGAGATCGAAGCCGACTTCGGCCCGGTCGACCGCATCGAATTGGCCGGGACCATCTACGCCGGCGAACTACGCACCTATGTCACCGTCACCACGGAGTCTGGGCCGATCGCACTGTGGTACGCGCTGAACGAGCACGGCGGCATCGAGGCGGTCGACGAGGCGAAAGAACCACCGGCCGCGCCCTTCGTTCCCGTCGGCGACGACAGCTTCCGGCCGGACGATCCGACCGGCCGAGGCCCCGACGTGACCGTGACGTTCGACGGCGAGCGGATGACCCTGACCGGGCCGGCCGGCTCGACGAATGCCCTCAAAGCCGGTTGACCGGCGCCGGACGCTGCGACAATCTCGCCATGCGGGTTCTGCTCCTAGAAGACGACGCCGACCTCGCGGAGGTCGTGGCCATGGGTCTGCGCAATGAGTCCTACGCGGTGGACGTAGCCACGACCTACGCGGCGGCCGAGGAAGCCCTGAGGCTGACCATCTACGACGTCGCGTGCCTCGACCTCGGCCTACCCGACGGCGACGGACTCGACCTCGTCCGCCGGCTGGGGAGCGATCCGGACCTGCGCCGGCCCCGGCGGGTGTTGGTGGTCACGGCCCGCGACGCCGTCGCGGATCGGGTCGCCGGCCTGGACTCCGGCGCGGACGACTACCTCGTCAAGCCCTTCGAGTTCGCCGAACTGACAGCCAGACTGCGGGCCCTGGCCCGCCGCGCCGACGAAGCCGGGGCAACGCTCAACACTGGCGACCTCACCCTCGATCTCGCTACCCGCCGTGCATGGCGCGGCGGCGTCGAACTCCGGCTCACCGCCAGGGAGTTCTCGCTCCTGCGTTTCTTCATGCACCATCCCGGTCGAGTACTCTCGGCCGAAGAGCTGCTCGAACACGTCTGGGATGCCAACGCCGACCCATTCACCACGTCGGTCCGGGTCATCCTCAGCAGGCTGCGCAAGAAACTCGGAGATCCACCACCGATCGTGACGATCACCGGTGCCGGCTACCGGCTCGGGGAGCCGTCGTGACGGAGCACACTACCGGCAGCTGGCGGCGACCGTTGCGTCTGAGTCGCCGATCGCCGCGTCCGAGCTGGCGGTCGCTACGCCTGGGCTGGCGATCGCTGCGAGTACGCCTCGCCGTGCTCGGCTTTCTGGCTAGCTACGTTCCCGTCCTCTTGCTGTTCAGCGTCGTCATCGTCACTGAGAACGAAACCACCGAGTCCGGCGACAACGGCGCCGTCGAGATCGAGATCGTCGCCGAGCCGGTGGCGTCCAGTTCACCCTGGGTGCTGGCCACCGTGATCGGCCTCGCACCCGTAGCGGCCGTCAGTGCATGGTGGCTGGCCGGCCGGGCGGTACGGCCGATCGACCACATCCGCCGGGTCGCGGAGGACATCGAGGCATCCGACCTGAGCCGGCGGATCGCACTAGATCGTGGGCCCGACGAGATCATGGCGCTCGCGGCCAGCTTCGACGCGATGCTCGACCGGCTCGACCTCGCCGCCGACACCCAACGGCGGCTGATCGAGGAGACCAGCCACGAGCTGCGCACGCCGTTGTCCGTCCTCACGACCAACGCCGACGTTCTACTGGCCCATCCGGATCCGACGCTGGACGTCTACCGGGATGGCCTGCAACGATCCAAATCGGCTGCGATGCGGCTGCGCGACACGATCGACGAACTCTTGATCGACGCCCGGGGTCGGGCCCAGACGATCGATCGCCGACCAACCGACCTGGCCCAGCTGGTCGCAGACCTCGTCGAGGAGTGGCATGTGTTGGCCGCCGCGGGCCACGTGCGGTTGGCGCTGAGGGCGCCTGAACCAGCTGAGTGCTCGATCGATGAGACCACCGTTCGACGCGCCGTCGCGAACCTGATCGACAACGCCATCAAACATGCCCCGGCGGAGTCCGTCGTCGATATCGAGGTGGACGTCACCGCTGCTCAGGTCGCCGTCATGGTCAGCGATGCCGGTCCGGGGATCGCCGCTGACGATCAGGAACGGATTTTCGAGCGGTTCTGGCACGGGTCACATGATGGCGGAGGCACCGGCTTGGGGCTGCCAATCGCCCGGCACATCGCCCGCGCCCACGGCGGCGACCTCACGCTCACGTCGCCATCCGCGAGCGGTCTGGGCAGCTCGTTCACCCTCCACCTCCCCCGCTTTGTCACCTGATCTCCGTTTGTGCGCCTGATCTTTTTCCAGGCGGCGATCAGGTGTGCCAACCGCGGGCGATGGCCGACCGGGGTGCATCTGATCGCGTCCCGTGATGTGGACGCGCGGCGATCAGATGCATGAACGCAACCTCTCGGCTGGTTGATGCATCTGATCGTTGGTGCCCGTTGATGTCCGCCGGCTCTTTGTAGGCCGTTCACCGTGCACGTGCTCGTCCGTTGCGCGGGCATGTTGCCGACGACGGCGAAGGCCGTGCTGTGGCGGTGTTGAGCCGAGTAAGGACAGATCTCCGGTGTTTCATCGCGCACTTCGCTACCGCCAGATGGCGTTAAGAGCCGGATTCGGGCTTGAACGCCATCGGGCGGTAGCGCAGTGCGGGGCTGGGCGGCACGGTCCTCGCAGGGGGGACGCGTGGTGAGTGTCCGGGCCACCCTAAGGAGGCTTACTGTGGCATTCGCCCCGGGCACGAGGACGCTGACTGTCGTCAGAGCGACCGTAAGGTGACTGACTGCGCACAGCGCTGTGCCGTGAGGAAGCTTGTTGCGCCTAGGCGGGGGTGGGTGTTGCCACAAATGTATGCCGACACCGACGTCAGCGACGGGTGCGGCGGACGCGATGGGTGCGCGATCGAGTCGGGTCCGGAAGGCAGCCACCAAGTCGGGGCCGGGCTGCCCACCACCGTGATAACCGGCGCCCCGGGTGCTGACAGCTGACGGTGATGCTTGTCCATCGATGGTGAACAGACACGGCGAGGTCGACGCCCTGACGATCAGATGTACGCCTTGCTACCGCGAACGTTGTCCTGTTTCGGGACATCGCTGACAGTTGATGTCTCGGGACATCGCTGACACCTGAATTGTTGTGGACTGTGTGTTCATGACGGGGAGAGTGGCAGCGATGGATATCAGGATGGCCGCGGCGTTGG
>NZ_JAAOEN010000002.1:248583-733643 GCF_011320225.1 Phytoactinopolyspora limicola | reverse complement strand
CAACAAAAACGCCTGCTCACGATCCACACGCCGGTACCCCTTCGCCATAACGCCGAACCATGCCAAAGCACCACCCACCAGGCACCACGACACGCCGACCAGCACCAATGCAAAAAGCAACAGGCTGTATAGCGACCAAAACCAGGCAACGATCACCCGGGAGATGGAGGCGGGGAACCCTCAACGAGTTGTGCTCGTTTGCTCATGACATGACGGAGCAGGGTGTATGGTGATCAACCTGTAACGTTTGAGCAACGATCCAGGCACGATTTGGGTAATGCAATGGATGCTAGAAAGCTGTTGAGCAAGGTCACCCCTTCGCGGGCCGGAGCTGGCGAGATGGTGGCGGGCGCACCGCCCGTGGTTGCGGCGCAGCCGGATGACCGCAGGGCCGGCGCTCGCCCGCCCAAAGATGAGCACAACGCCGTCCGCTTCCTCATCCGGGGTCACGTGCAGAACGTCGGTTTCCGGGACTTCGTCGTACGCAGGGCAAACAGGCTGGGCGTACGGGGATGGGTCCGAAACCGGAGCGATGGAACCGTCGAAGTGCTGGCCGCTGCTGACGGCGAGGTCGATGCCCTCCTGGAAGCATGCCGACTCGGGCCGAATGCCGCCCGCGTCGAGCATGTCGACGTTCATCCGACCCAGGAGACCCTGCCACGCCGAGGGTTCCGCAAAACCAGGCAGTACGAGGTCGTGGAAGACGCGGCAGCGCAGAGATACCACCGGCTCGGCATCGATCCCGCCGGCGAAGCATTCGGGCCGCTTCACCATGCCGGGCTGCTGGACACTCACTCGCCGAGTTCGGTCGACGCGGCGCGGGCGTTCTGGCGGGAGCACATGGCGGTCGACATCGATCCCGCGCTGCACATCGCCTACGAGAACCTGACCGGTGCGGCCGATCCGCGGGTACTTCCGCCCACGCAGTATCGGACCATCCAGCGGTTGTTCAACGCTGACAAACAGGTCAAGCGTGCCTACGTCGACAAAGGGCTGTATCCCTACCTCGTGCGCACCGACCGGCAGCCACTGAACTACCTGCGGCGTATCAATGGCAAGTACTTCGACGCGGACAACGACGTGGTGGGCGAGCACGAGGTCCTGCCCATGTTGTCGTCGAGATGTCAGCGCGCCATCATCAAGCCGAGCAGGAGCGCGAACGGCATCCGGGTCAATCTCCTGGAATTCGACACCGATGGCCGCGCCGTGATCCACGGGAAGCCGCGAACGCTGGCTGACATCGAGCGGCTGTACGGTGGCGACTTCCTGGTTCAGCAGGTCATCGAACAGCATTCGCTGATGGCGCGGGTGCACCCGTCGTCGGTAAATACCCTCCGGATGCTGACGATTCGGCTCGGCAAGGACATCCACCATCTGCTCACGTTCGCCCGGTTCGGAGCGGACGGTCGTGTCAACGACAACGCCGGGACGGGAGGTGTGTGCGTTGGCGTCGAGGCCGATGGTTCGTTCCTGCCGGAGGGCTTCGACGAACACGCCAGCGTTCTCGCGAGGCACCCCACGACCGATGTCGCGTTCGCCGACCTCGAACCGGTGCCTCGATATTCGGAGTACGTCGAGTTCGTCCGCGCACTCCATGCCGACCTGCTGAACTATGACCTCGTGTCTTGGGACATCGCCGTCGGCAAGGACGGCGGCCCGTTCTTTGTGGAACACAACTTCGCGGGTGCGATGTGGATCTATCAGCTGGCCACTCGACGCCCAGTCTTCGGTGAACTCACTGACGAGGTCCTCGCGCACGTACAACACCTACGTGACGTCAAAGCCGCGGCCTGAACGTGCGTCGGGTTTGATCGACGTCGCGGTGATCGACGGGCCGCGCCGGATCAAGCCGTCATATCCGTGGTAGTTCTGGTGCGCCTGTTCCATTTCTTCGCGCCGAAGTGGTCATGATGGTCTGCTGCGGACGGCGACGGCCACGGGGCGGGTCCAGGACGAAGGAGCAGGCGCCATGCGGATCAACGAGGTCCTCCTAGCGGAAGTGGCTGGCGCCGGCGATCCTGGGCCACGGTCCACCCGGCCGGATCGGTTGAGCGTCGTCGTCTATGTCCGCGCCGACGACGCGTCGGAGCAGGTCGTGATCGGGGGTGGTGTCACCACGCTGCCGCCGGGAACACAATCACCGTGGAACTCGCCGACGCTAGCCGCAGCGATGATGTCGGCAGCCGGTGAGCTGGGTGGAGTGGCGCTGGGTGGTGCTGATCCGCTACGCGAGGTGTCGGATCTCGTCGCGGGCTTCGCCCGGCACGCACACGCGGCGGCGCGCACCAGCCGCCAACACGTCGCTGTCGATTGTGTACGCGGTGCGCTCGAGGTTGCGTTGCTCGAAGCTGTGGCCAGGGCCCGCGGGACCAGGTTGGCCGGGTTGCTGGGTGTGCGCCGGGCCCGGCCACGGCCGTCGGCGAGCACCATTCCCGCCGGTGCCGACGTCGAAGCGATCCGGGCTGAGGTGGCCGCCCAGCATAGCCAGTACCCGGTGACGAGATTGGCCGCCCACGGAAACGTCGAGCGCGATGTCCAGGCATTGCTGGTCGCCGATGAGGTGAACAACACCGGCGGTGCCCCGCGTCCGCTGTGGCTGGAATGCTCCGGTCGGTATTCGGCGCCGCACGCCGAGAACCTGGTGGCGGAGTTGGCCACGCTGCGGACGAAAGGGCGGCTGGGCGCGCCGGTCTACGTCGAGCAGCCGATCCCGCGGTCCCGTCGGCGTGAACTCGCGGCGCTGTTGGCGCAAGCGCGTGACCTGGGCGCATCTGGGGGCCGCGGTGGAGAGTTGCGCATCGTGCTGGACGAGAGTGTGGAGACGGAGACCGATCTGCACTCGTTTCTTCACGATGGCCCGGTGCAGGCGGTCTCGGTTGGTTTACGGCGAGGTATCGGCACGGCGCTGCGGATCGCCGAAGCAGCGGTGGCCGCCGACCCGGACACGATGGTGATCGTCGCCGGCTCTGGACATCCCAGCGACGTGGAAGCAGCAGGGCTCGACGAACTCGCACAGGTGGTGCCGAAGCTGGACATGTTTCTGCCGGGGCAGGCAACCGTACGGCTGGCCCGCTATGGGGAGGACGACGTCGACCGCGGTTGGGCGGTGGACCCGGCCCCGAGCGGGCTTGGTGCCGAGCCCAGTCTGCCGCGCATCGTCGGTGCTATGGGGCGGGCCATCCAGGTGAAGGTGGCGGCGAAGGCTGACCCATGGGGTGGCGCGGCCGGGCACAACCGATTCGACACCCCCGGACTAGAGACCTTGGGCAAGAACTCCCTGGACAGCTACTTGCTGGAGCGCGAGGCCCGACGGCTGGGGCTCACGACCATGCGGTTTCACGCCGTGGACTTTCACGCCAGCGACGCATCGGGCCGCAGCATCGGTTTCCATTGCACCACCGGGCCGTCCACGAGCCGATTCGTCGCGAAGGTCTGCGCCCGCAAGGACGTCTCCCGGGCCTACCTGACCAGGGCCGGGGTGGCGGTGCCCGCCGGCCGGTTGATGCCGGTTGCCGACTGGCCACGGATCGAAGCCTTCGCCCGGGCGCTGGGCTGGCCGGTTGTCGTCAAACCTCCGGACGGCAAGGGGGGTCGTGGTGTGACGTCGAACATCGCCGACGAATCCACGCTGCGTAGAGCCGTGAGCGAACTCGCCGCCGCCGGTCTCGAGGCCGTGATCATCGAGGAGCACATCCCCGGTTCCGATTACCGGTTCTTCGTCGTCGGCGACGATGTCGTCTCGGTGCTCAGCCGCCGACCCGGGCACGTCGTCGGCGACGGGCGCTCCACCGTCGCCGAGCTGATCCTGGCGAAGAATCTCGTGCGACTGCGCAACCCACACCTACGTTCTCGCCTGTTGACCCTCGACGCGGCGACCGTGCAGCGATTGAGGCGGCAGGACACGTATCCGGATTCGGTCCCGCCGGCCGGCCAGTATGTGGCGCTGACCACTGCTGGCAACGTCTCGCTTGGGGGTGAAAGTGCGGAGGTACTGGACGAGACCGACCCGTCGTTGCTCGACCTCGCCGTGCGGGCGGTGCGGGCCGTACCGGGGCTCGGCCATGCGGGTGTCGACATTCTGGCGGCAGACCATCGTTTGGCGCTCAGTGAGCAGCGGGCTGGCGTCTGTGAGCTGAACTCCTTGCCGGCGACGAGCGCTCATCATTTCCCGGCTAGCGGCCCGGTGCGCAACGTGTCACGGGCACTCATGGATCACTATACGGCCCGGCATGGTCTGTCCACCGTGGCGCAATCGGAGCAGGTAGCAGTACGGTTGCGGGTCACCGGACAGGTCCAAGCGGTCGGCTACCGGCAGTGGCTGGCCAATTTGGCCCATGAGTTGGGGCTGAGCGGCTGGGTGCGTAATGCGGCCGAGCCGGATGTGGTGGAGGCCGCGGTAGCCGGCCCGCTGGACCTGGTGAGTGCGGTGGCGATGCAGGCGATCTTTGGCCCGTCGCAGGCCCGGCCGGAGCTGGTCGAGACCACCGTCAGCACTGAGCGGCTCGGCGTCGGGTTCACGATCCGCGAGCGCCAACTCTGAACTGTGTGAGAGGTCATAGGTTGATCGCGGGTGGCATCGATCGGAGTGATCATGTCGCTGACATAGTGTTGCGATGTCAGGGTCTCCACCATCTCCACAGGCGGAAGGAAGAAATGCCCAGCGCCGTCACCTTGATCCGTTCCTCCACCTTGTCCAGCGTGGCCGAGTACGCTTATGCAGCGACGGCGCCGGCTGATGCCAGGCTGATCTTCCTGGCTGGTGCGTGCCCGCTTAATGCCGACGGCTCCACCGCGGCGGTCGGCGACTATGCCGGCCAGGCCGCCAAGGTAATGGAGAATCTGCGCGTCGCTCTCAACGACGCCGGTGCCGATCTGACCGACGTCATCTACACCAGGGTGCTGGTCGCTTCTACTCGGCAAGAAGACCTGGTCGAGGCGTGGGAGGTCGTGCGTGGGGAGTTCGGTGACCACGATGCGCCGAGCACGCTATCCGGAGTGACGGTCCTCGGCTACGACGATCAACTCGTTGAGGTCGAGGCAGTGGCAGCCGTCCGGGACTAAGTCGCCCACCGTCGGGCGTCAAAGTGACGTACGTCATACTCCAGGCCCCGTCATAAATGGGCGCTTCGTGCGTTTTGCCCATTGAGCAGCGCGATACCTGCAAGGGTGGCATGCGTCGAGTTCGACGCCTCCCGAGCCGGCCGTTGTGAGCGGCGTCCAGGCCTGGTGCGATTGACGGAACCCGGCCGGTTCGGCTCAGGGGGGCACGTGCCCACCGGCTACCGACGAGCGGAGTGGTCTGGGCGTCACTCATGACGGCCGGCCCGGCCCCTCCCCATGATCATGAACACTTTGCCGTGTCATCACACGGCAAAGTGTTCATGATCATGGGGAGGGGGTGTGGTCAGTCCTGCCCGGGTGGGGTGAACGGTCGGCCGCGGCGGCACCATCCCGAATCCGGAAGGCGTTCGGTGGTGATGCCGTCGAGGCGGTACGGACTGTCAGGATCGAGCGCCACGATGGCGACCGGCCGAGCCCACTGCGCCGCCGGAACGAACGTGACCAACTGGCCACCACGCACCGGGCGGTTCTTCCACTCGATGCCGTGGTGGTCGAGCACGTCGCCGACACCACCGCCGTTGCGCTCGGGAATGATCCAGCCGCATACCGGCGGGTCCAACGTCTGCTCCGGTCCGGGCGGGTTGAGCAGATCTCCGTCGGTGTACATCGGTCCTTGGTTGGCCTCCGCCACGGCAACCGACTCCGCGGTGGCCGCACTCACCCGGTCGACGTTGTCAGTCAAGAAGTCCATCGCCTCACTGAGCACGAAACGTTGACTGGCTACCCGCCGTGGCCGGGTTCGCGGGTCGTCCCGGGACAGGTCGACCTCGTTGACCCGTCGCACCTCCGGATGCCGCGACGACTCGGTGAGCAGCGACAAAGCATGTTTGAGCCCGGTGATCTGGCGCAGTCGCGTCGGCTGGCCGTAACGCTCCTGGTAGTGCCCACTACGCCAGCCGCCGACGTTGTTCGCCCGCGTCATGACGTAATCGTCGAAGAGTTCACCGGAGAGATCGAGCAGGTCCGGGTGGGTGTTGTAGTTACCCATCGCGTTGAGCTCCATCTCGCCGCGGTGGTGCCCAGGGGAGCCGGCCCACTCGTGGGCGTCGATGACCACGTCGGGCCGGTGGTCCCGGAGAACGTCGATGACCGTCCGGGTTTCTCGCGATGTGAGGTCGAGGAAATCCCGGTTGGGGTCGATGTTGGGTATCACCAGGTTCCGGGTGTCGGCGGCCTGTCCGTCCGGATTGATCGTCGGTACCACTAGAACGGTGTAGGTGTCCAGCCAGTCGGTGACCCTGCTATTGGTCGACGTCGCGAGCTCACGCAGCAAAAGCAGCACACCCTTGCGGCCGGCCTGCTCGTTGCCGTGGTTGCCGCCGGTGATCAGGACGGTGGGCCGGTCGGCGATCTCGTGATCGTCCGGTGGTCCGTCCCGCCCGATCCGGACCAGGTGGATCGGCCGGTCCTCACCACTGCGGCCGATCTCCTCGTAGTCCATCCGGTCCGACGCCGCGGCGATATCGGCGAGGAACGCCAGTTCCTCCTCGTGACTGGTCCACGGATGGTCCGGCTCGACCTCGAACTCGAGCCGGTGCTCGTCCGGCAGGGGATCCGCCGTGATGTCGACGGGTGCACTCCACTCCCCGGCGCCGAGCAGCGCGTTGATCCCACGCACCCGGTAGGTAGCCGAAGCGCCCGGGGGCAGCTCAGCGTCGGCGAACGACGACACCTCCCACCCGAGCGCGACGGGTTCGCCATCGCGTTCGATCTCGTAGTGGTCGGCGCCGGCCACCTCGTCCCAGTTGAGCAGGACCGCGCCATGATCGGGGGTGGCCTGTGCGGAAGGCGCGACGGGGACGGCCGGCTCAGCGATGCCGTCGATCCCGGCCGGCGCTCGTTCGGCATCCTCGTCTCCCACGCCAACTGAGTACCACGCGAACTCCTGCGTGACGCGGGCACCGAAATACCCGACGCCGACGCGGCCGGAGTGGTGGGTTCCGTCGGTAGCTTCGACGGTCCACTCGTCCGGCTCGTCGTCGAAATACGGCCAGACCTTCACTCGCAGCGCGTCGCCACGCCGCTGGAAGACCACGTGATGCCAGGTGTGCATGTCGAACGCCGGCCCGGAGTTGCTGGCGCGGGTCGACTGCGCATGGTTCACACTGCGCCGGATCCGGACGCCTTGCCGGTCGGTTCCGGTGTCGTCGACGAAGTAGGCGTCGATGGCTCCAGCCTCGCCGCTGGCATGCAGGTGGAGCTGGAACCTGGTGATGTCCATCCATGGAAGCGTGGATTGTGGTTGCCGGACGAGCGTGGCGACCTCGACGTCGCCCTCCACGACCCCGACGTCCTCCCACGCCAACAGGTGCCGTACGTCGCCGATGCTCGTCTTCACGAGCCTGGACGGTGACTCGGCGATCTCGTAGTGGCTGCTACCCCAGTGCTCGGCCCACCCATCGGGCACGCCGGGGCCGGCCGGATGTTCAGAGAAATCCGTAGAGTAGACCGTCCCGGTGTCAGCGTCGTCGGCGCTGGCGGCCGGGCCTGCGAGCAGGGTCAGGCCGAGTACGGTGGCGATTCCCATCGCCAGCATGGTTCTCGGCCGCAACCTGGGGGTGGATCTTGTAGTAGGTCTCATCCGCCTTCTCCCTGTTCTCGGGGCCTGAGGGTCACGGCCGGCCAGCTGCCACGGCCTGCACGCTCCGGCAGCTGAGCCGGTCGTGACCTCGTGGGTCAACGACGTGGGCCGCCGCAGCCCCGGTCGACGGCGGCCCACGCGATCAGGAAGGTCAGCCGCGCAGCGTCGACTCGGACGTCACGTCCGGTTGACGCGACGATTCGGGCTGACGGCTCACCTCGGGCGTGCCGGTCTCGGACGTGCCGGAGTCAGATGTGCCGGACTCGGTCCTGTCGACGATGCGGGTGCCGGTGAGATCACCGGTGACGTTGCACATCGTGCGGACCATGTCCAGCACGGCGTCGATGCCGGCGACGAGCGCTACGGCGGCGAACGGCAAGCCGGCCTGGGTGACGGCCAGCGACAGCATGATCAAGCCGGCACCAGGTACCCCGGCGGTGCCGATGGAAGCCAGGACCCCCACGAGGACAACACCGAGGATCTCGCCGATGGAGAGATTGATGCCGGACACGTTGGCGATGAACACCACGGACGCGCCGATGTACAGAGCCGTGCCATCCATGTTGATGGTGGCGCCGAACGGCAGGCTGAAGCTGTAGACACTCTCGTCGACCCCCATCCGCTGCGCGGCGCGGGTGCTGACCGGGAGGGTGCCGCCGCTCGTTCTGGTGACGAACGCGGTGAGCATGGGAGTGCGGGCCAGCGCGAAGAACCGCCGGACGCTGATCCCGAACAACAGCAGAAGAACCGCATACAGGCCGATCTGCAATGCCACCCCGCCGTAGACCACACCGATCAGCTCGGCCAGCGACCGCAGCGCGTCCGTTCCGGTCTGGCCGACCACGACGGCGATCAGCGCGAAGACACCGATCGGGGCGTACTCCAGCACACCGCGGACGATCCGGAACATCACCTCCGACGCCGCTTCGGCGAGTTTGCGCAGCGTTTCGCCCAGATCACGGACCCGTTCCACCGGGCTGTGCCGCATGCTGCCGATCGCCAGGCCGGCCACCACGGCGCCGAACACGACGGCCAGAATGCGTCCCTCGGCCATGGCTTCGATGGGGTTCTGCGGCACGATGTTCAGCAATGTCTCGGCCAGTGATGGTGCCTCGGCTGGTTCGGTGTCGTCGGCGGGCATGCTCATCCCGCGGCCCGGGTTGAAGACGAACGCAAGCGCGAGCCCGAGGGAGATCGCCACGGTTGAGGTCAGCATGTAGAAGATGAAGATCTTGCCGCCGATGCGGCCGAGCTGGGCGGGTGTTATCGCTGAGACGCCCACGATCAGCGTCGCCACCACCAGCGGGATGACCACCATGAGCAGCAGCCGGAGGAACAAATCACCGAGAGGTTTGATCTCCTCGATCGACGGGCCCACCACGAGGCCGGCCACCACGCCGGCACCGAGCCCGATGGCAAGCTTCCAGATGAGCGGGAATTCCAGATAGCGCCGCCACCAGGTGCGGGCGGCCGAGGGTGGCGTTTCGAGTGTCATCGTTGGTGTTCCTCTTTCAGGCGAGTGGGTGTTGTGGATTGGGGGCCCGTCGCCTACCACGGTGAAAGCCGTCGTGGCAGGGGTGATCGGCGGACCGGGTTGCCGTCGACCCGATGGGCAGGACGCCGAGTCGGGTGGCCGAGGACATGGGTTCGCACATCGAGAGATGGGTTTGTGGTTGTGCGGGGCAGCGGACGCGCTCGATGGGCTGAGAGCGCGGCATAAACCGGCGTGGTGGACGGTCTGGAATGACGTCGTGGTGTGATCCACGCAGTTGCGTCGGCTCACGGGCTCCGCGAAGACCGCGGAGACGTCCGGCCTCTGGCTGACACCGTCGAGGACAAGTGCCATCGGACGGGATTCACAGCGGGTGTGGACGCTGTGTGGCTGTGGTGGTTCCGATATTCTGCGTCCAGAGTTCTACCGTGTCAATGGTTGCATCATCCTTGGTCATGGGCGTTTGCCGCTCTCGTCGATCTCGGCCAGATGTATCCTTGAGGCCATGCCCTTGAGTCCCCGAGCGCCGCTGCGCAGGGTTCTGTTCAGCTCAGAGGCATACGAAATCCTGAAAGAAGCGATCATCAAAGGCGAGTTCGCGCCAGGGGAGCAGATCAAGGACACCGAACTCGCTGCCAGCATGGGGCTGAGCCGGACGCCAGTGCGTGAGGCCCTGTCCCGTCTAACCGACGCCGGCCTGGTCGAGTCCAAGCCTGGTGTCTACACGCGGGTCACCCCCCTGAGTCGGCGTGACGTCACCGCCGCCCTGAAGGTTTTGCAGGTACTCGACGAACTCGCCGTCCGCGAGGCCGGGCCACTGCTGACCAAGCGGCACCTGCGCCGCATGCGACAAACCAACCAGCGCTTCGGGGCGGCCGTGCAACGGCAAGCGGTGGATGAGGCACTCGCCGCGGACGATGCCTTTCACGGTGTGTTGATCGAGGTGGCGGACAACCCGGTGCTGACCAAGATGATCGACGACATCCGGCCGCAGATCCATCGCATCCTGTACCGCAAGTTCTCCAACCTCCTCGGCCGGCAGGACACCTCGGAGCATCACGACCACCTGATCGATCTGTTCGCGGAGGGGCAGATCGACGCCGCTGCGGCGAGTTCGGCCGAGCATTGGCGGCGCCTCGGTGGCCTGGTCAACGAGCTGTTCGATGCCGACATGCTGGAGAAAAGCCCGGCGTCCGGCGGGTAAGAGAAACCTCAGCGTCTCCTCAACTCCCATTCACCGGTGTCGACAGGTTGCTGTTCGGTGGTGCCACGTCCAGCACCCCCGAGCTGGCGGTCGACATCGCGTTGAGGAGGTTCGATCGACATGACGAAACAGCCAATCTGATCTCTGGTCACGGGTCCGGCCCAGTGGTGGTGCAGTGGGTGTGACGATCGTGGCGCGAACGTCGTCAGGCGCTGTGGTGGCGTCGGCGTGGCAGCTGGCAATTGCCCGGCGGACCCGCGCTCGACGGGTGCGAACGATGGTGATGACGAGGAGGAACTGCTATGAGACTTCGTCGCGGTATCGGCTACACGGTGCTCCCCGAACTGCCATGTGCGCTTGCTATCCCTGCGGCTGCCCAGGCGCCCTAGGCCAACATCCCAGGTCACCAGGGCCGGCCGTGGGCTGGGTTTTTGAGGCCACCCGCGGCCGGTTCTCTCATTGAGGAGGCCAGCAAGGTATGGCGAGCAGAGCCGAACAACAGTTGAGCGGAGCCGGACACCGGCGGGTGTTGAGGTGGTGGAGACGCGGCAGTCCGGTGGGTATCGCCGCGGTGATGGTTGCGGGGTTGTCGTCCGGAGTGGCGGCCGCACCCGGCCCGGACGTGGGCGGCGAGGCCAGCGGCGGCCAGCCTGCTGTGCGGATCGTGGCGCCGTCCGCGTCGGAACCGGCCAGGACCGGCCCCGGTGAGTCCTTCGAGGTGGTCGTCGCGGGCACCCGTGACTGGCCGGTGGTGGTGGATTTCCGGGAGTCCTCCGGAGGTGAGTGGCTGACCTTCGATGGTTCATCTGGTGATGGGTCTGTCGATGGCGGCACTGGCGTGATCGAACCGGTAGTACCAGGTGGGACCGCTTCGGGTGACTACGACCTGCGGGTACGGCTGTTCACTCCGGCGGCGGATTCAGGCCGGCATCGTCCACGCGACGTGGATGTGGTGGAGTCCGGGCTGATGGTGACCGAGGACGGCCAGTTCTGGACCGACTTCTCCGGCCAGGCCACCGGTGAGGTGCCCGATGGCTGGTCGCAACGGTGGCGCCCGGGCGACTGGACTGTGGTGGATACGCCGTCCCGGTTGCGACACGACGTCGGCGCCGAAAGTGGGCGCCGGGCGCTGACCTGGGACGTACCCGGTGACGACGGCTGGGTCGAGGGTGACGTCGAGGTTCGGGCCGCGGTGCGGATGTCCGACGGGACAACGGCGACCCGGTTTCAGCTGCCGATCCACGTGTCTGGCGAGTCGGGCGCCGAGAACAGCTATTACATCGACGGCCGGGCGAGCAGTGTCCGGGTGAACCGTTATGTGGATGGCTCGTTCACTCAGCTGGCCACCGCATCCCTTGATCACTCGATCGATGCCCGCTCCTGGTACTGGGTCGTGCTGCGCCGGGAAGGCGATCTGCTGCACGTCAAACTATGGCCACATGGGTTGGCCGAGCCGGAAGACTGGCTGGTCACAGTGGAAGACGCCGCCCATGAGGCTGGCTGGCTCGGCTTCTCGCACCTGACGTCCGGCGCGGTGAACGAGTGGGGCTGGTACTCCGTCGGCATCGACGGCGCCAGCGCGCCGCCTCCTCCGGCAGATCAACCGGACCAGGTCACCGGGGTGAGCATCCAGCCGGAAACGGGTTTCGCAACGGTGACATGGGAGTCCGTTGACGGTGCCTGGCAGTACGAGATCGAGCGGATGACCGTGGCCGGAGACGAGCCGGCGGAGGTGGTCGGGCGCTGGCTACCCGGCCGTTACGACGGCAGTGAGCTGACCTTCGCCGATGCTGGGTTCACTCCGGGAGAGGAGTACCGCTGGCGGGTCCGGGCGGTGGGCGCCGCCGCGGCCGGAGAGTGGTCCGAAGTGGTGGTCGCGGACACCCCCGGCCTGCTGGGGCCGGAGGCGCACCTCACCGCGTTCGAGCTCGATGATGGTGCGCAGTGGACACCCCATGAGGACGAGCTGGCGGTGCTGGATGGGATCGCCATGGACAGTGACCGAGTGCGAATGGAGACCATCGGAGAGACCGCTCAGGGCCGGCCGCTGCACTTGATGGTGGTCGGCGAGGACACCCCGCCGCCGGCCGACGAGATCGCCGATGCCCCGTCGGTCCTGTTCGTATGTACGGTCCACGGCACCGAACCAGCGGCACGGGAAGCCTGCCTGATGCTGCTGCGTGAGCTGGCGTTCTCCGACGATCCGTGGGTGACCGACCTGCTGGCCGAATCCACGGTGCTCATGGTTCCGACGGCCAACCCGGACGGCCGGGCGGCCAACCAGCGCCCGAACTCCGCTGGCCAAGACCTCAACCGGGACCACCTGCTACTCCGTCACCCGGAGACGGTTGCCCTGGCCGAGGTGATGCGGGACTACAAACCGGACATGGTGATCGACGGACATGAGTTCCAGTCCGCCGAAGGTGCCGACGCGGAGGCGTTGTGGGCGCGGAGTGTCAACGTCGGCGAGGAGCTGTGGGCCCTGAGCCAGGACGAGGTGGTCCGTGGCCGGCTGTTCGGTACTGCTACCGGTGCCGGCTGGTGGCCGTTGCAGTACCCGATCGTGGCTACTGGTTGGGAGGGGCAGCTACAGAACGCTGCCGGGTTGAAGAACCACGTCGGAGTATTGTTCGAGACCAGGCGTCGTCCGGGAGTCACCCGGCCGGCGGAGGGTGATGTGAACACGCTGGTCACCACCCCGGAGAACCAGAAGCGCCGGGTGTACGCGCAGTTGTGGGCGTTCCGGGATCTGCTCGATTACCACCGGGAGCACTACCAAGCCGTCCAGGCGGCCATCGAGGCCGCGGAGATCGCCGCGATCGCCAATGAGGGACCGGTGTACCTCGACGGCCGGCGCGACGTCCCCGTCACACCGCCGAGCAATCAGCAGCCGACGCTGATAGTTGACCCGGCACCGTGTGGCTATCTGCTCACTGACGAGCAATACACCCAGGATGGGGATGGCCACGGTTCGATCGCCGACCGGTTGGCCGCACACGGCGTGGAAGTGGAAGACGTCGACGACGGAGTTCTCGTGCCGTTGGGGCAGCCGCATCGCGGGTTGATCCCATACCTACTCGATCCCGAGTCGACCTTGGGTATGGCGGCAGCCGAACGGGTCGAGATGTGCACCCAAACCCCATGATCATTGGCTTTTGGCCACCGGATCCGGTGGCCAAAAGCCAATGATCATGGGAGGGGAGGAGGTGTGGAGGTGGGAGCGTTAGTTGTCCGGGTGGAGCACAACGGCGCTCCCACCGCCGTTGCGTACCGGTTCGGCCGCCGCCTGGAGCCGGCCATCTGGCAAGAAGGCCACACCGGTGACATTGCCGATGCCGGTCAATGCGCTCAACTGATGTCCGCGGGCGGTAAGCGCCGCACCAACCGGGCTGTCGATCAGCTCCGGTTCGGTTCCGGTGCTGGGCCCGTTGAGGTTGGACAGGCGGGGCGCCGCGATCGCCTCGGGCAGGCTCATGCCGAGGTCCAGGTGGTTCACCGCGACCTGAAGCACCGCGGTGATGATGCGGGCACCACCAGGTGAGCCGAATGCGGCCACTGGCGCACCGTCTGCGTCCAGCACGATGGTGGGGCTCATGCTGCTGCGTGGCCGTTTGCCTCCGGCTGGGGCGTTGGCCGGGTGATCGGGGTCTGGCTCGAAGTCGGTCAGCTCGTTGTTGAGCAGGAATCCGTAGCCGGGGACGGTGATGCCGCTGCCCCCGATCTGCTCGATGGTGAACGTGTAGCTCACCACGTTGCCGGCACCATCGGCGACGGTCAGGTGGGTCGTCGAGCCGTCGGTGCGGGCCGTGGCCGGATCCGCTGGGGCCGCACCGGGGGTTCCGTCGTCATACGGCCACGGGTCGCCCGCCGCCAGCGGTTTCGTCGAGGCGTCGGCCCCGATCAGAGTCCGACGTTCGGCGGCGAACTCGTCCGACAGCAGCCCACGCAGCGGGATGTCGATGAACGACGGGTCACCGAGGTAGGCGTTGCGGTCGGCGAAAGCCAGGGCGGAGCTCTCGATCAGCAGGTGCAGAGCCTCCTCGTGCGGCAGCTCGTCCAGGTCGAAGCCTTCGAGGATGTTCAGCGCCTCGCCGACCGTGGATCCGCCGCTGCTCGGCGGGCCCATCCCGTAGATCTCGAAGCCCCGGTAGGACGTCGCGGTGGGCTCCCGCTCGATCACCTCGTAGTCGGCCAGGTCCGCTACCTCCATCTCGCCGGGGCGAACGTTGCGGCTACTGCCGGGAACCACCGGCGGGTTGGTGACGGCGTCGGCGATCGCTTCGGCGATCTCGCCTTCGTAGAACACGGTGGCCCCGTGCCGGGCCAGCAGCCGATAGGTGCGGGCGAGGTCGCGGTTGCGGATCACGGTTCCGGCCTCTGGTGCCTCCCCGTCGACGAGGAACGTCTCGCGGCTGGAGGTGAAGTCGTGGAAGATGTCGCGGTTGTTCTCCGTACGACGCTGGTGTTCGTCGTCGACGACGAAGCCGCCCTGGGCGAGCCGGATGGCCGGCTGAAGCACCCGGTGTAGCGGCATGGTGCCATGGTCGGTGAGTGCCTGCTCCCACCCGCGGACCAGCCCGGGCACCCCGACGGAGAGCCCGGATACGCGCCGCTCTTGGAACGGGATGGGGGACCCGGTGTCGGGGTCGATGAACACATCCGGCTCCATCGCGGCCGGTGCTGTTTCACGAGAGTCGATGGTGGTGACCTCGCCGGTGTCGGCTGAGTAGATCACCATGAACCCACCGCCGCCGATGCTGCCGTCGTAGGGCCTGGTGACGCCGAGTGCCGCGGATGCCGCGACCGCCGCGTCGACGGCGTTGCCGCCGCGGCGCAGGATCTCCAGACCCGCCTGTGCACCGTAGGGGTCGAGTGCGGCGACCGCGCCGCCGTGGCCGGTGGCGGTCGCCTCTTTGTCGGGGCCGCGCGGAGCGGCCTGTGTGGGAGTTACCAGGGCCAGGGCCAGCCCGACCGCGCAGGTGCCCGCGATGGCCGCGGTTGCCGGGTGTCGTCGCCGGAATCTCGTGGTCATACCCGCCTCCTTCAGGTTTGGGTACACCGAAATGATCTCGATGATCCGGGGCACGCTACAACCGGTCGCGGGACGAGTGAACCCCTTTTGAGCATGACTTGAGGAGAACGACGTCGGCGCGGCCGGAGCGTCGACGGATACCGTGGGTGTCGTGCGTATCGTTTCGCTGCTTCCGTCGGTGACGGAGATCCTGTTCGCGCTCGGAGCTGGTGACGACGTCGTTGGTGTGACGTTCGAGTGCGACTATCCGCCGCAGGCCCGGACCAAACGCATCGTGTCGACCAGCGCGCTCCCCGACGGGCTCGAACCAGCCCAGATCGACCAGCTGGTCAGTGCGCGGATGGTGGCGGGTGAGGATCTGTACCACCTCGACGAGGGTGCCCTGGCCGGCCTCGACGCGGATCTGGTGATCACTCAGGATCTGTGCGCGGTCTGCGCCGTCGACGTCTCCACGGTCCACGACGCGCTGGATTATCTCGCGTGCCGGGCAGAGGTGCTCACCGTCGACCCGCACACGCTCACCGAGGTGCTCGCATCGGTGCTGACCATCGGGGAGGCCACCGGAACCCGTCCGGCGGGTGAGGATCTCGTGGCGTCGCTGACCGGCCGGCTGGACGTGGTGCGGGACCGCATCAGCACCCAGTCGCCGAAGCGGGCGCTCGTTCTGGAGTGGCCCGATCCGCCGTTCGCTCCGGGACACTGGGTGCCGGACATGATCGCGGCGGCCGGCGGGGTATGTGTCTTGGGCCGTTCGGGTGAGCGCTCGTTCCGGAGCGGGTGGGAGGAGATCGTTGCCGCCGGCGCCGATGTGGTGATCAGTGCGCCGTGTGGATATGGGCTGGAAACGTCGATACGGCTGGCCGAGGACGTCGTCGCCGGTGAGTTCTTGCCGACCGGGCTACCGGTGTGGGCGGTCGACGCCAACGCCTCGTTCGCCCGTCCCGGCCCACGGCTGGTGGACGGTGTCGAGGCGCTGGCCGGGATCTTCCATCCCGATGTGGCGGCTGCGCCGGATGCGGCTCTGGCCCGACGGGTCCGTTGATCGAGCCCGGCGTCCTGCTGCACTTCAGCGGGGTGGCCGCGGCATCTGATCGAGCCAATGCTCCACGGTGTGGTAAATGCGCTCGGCCGGCATGTGTTCCGGATGGTTGATGCCGTGGGAGGCCAGCCCGTCGAACAAGGCGTGTAACTCCGTGGCAGTGGCATCGACGTCGAGATCGGCTGGTGCGGCTCCCTCGTCGACGAGGTAGGCGATGAGTTGACGGAACAGCAGATGCTGCTCGCGGTACTCGTGGTCGGCGATCTCTCGCAAGGTTGGGTCGAGCCGGGCCCGTGTGATGAACGCGAACCACACGCGGTTCTCGGCGATCGTCTCGTCGGTGAGAGGCAGAGCGGCCGTCAGGCCACGTAGCGCGACCTCACGGGCGTCGTCGCCGACGGGTATGCCTTGAAGCCGCTGCTCGATGCGTTCGGCGGTCAGCCGCATGGCGAACACGTAGAGCTCGCGCTGAGTGGTGAAGTAGTGCCGGAGTGACCCCACGGACAGGCCGGCCTCTTGGGCGACGTTGCGCACCGAGGCGCCCTCCAGGCCGTCGCGGAGCACGACCCGCCAGAGCGCTTCGGCGACGGTGGTGCGGCGTTGATCGGGATCGACGTATCGAGGCACGGGTCGAATTATAGTACGGTTGTACTACAATGGGGCGGTGGTGGCTGCTCACACCGGAGCGCAGCTGGTGAGGATCAGGCGGTTGGTGTCGTCGAGCCCGTCGGGACCGACGGTGACGGTGGCCGCACTGCGGTAGGTGGCGACGATGCGGCCCAGCCGTAGCCGGGCGTACTCGTCCCACGGTTGGTACTCGTCGTTCCACTCCTCCTCGGCGACCAACAGTTCGACCGGGAACCCATAACGACGTACGGCGCTCAGCGCAGGTGTGTCCATGACGATCACCGGCCGGAACCCGGCGCTCAGCAGTTGTAGTCGCGCGATCTCGTCGACGACGCCTGGTATCCGGTCGGCGGGCACCCGCAGCATGAGCACCACCGCCACAGGCAGGCGTTCGGCGCCGACCCCGCCAAGAAGGTTGCCCGGCGTGACATCCATCGGGGCGGGCTGCGCGGCGTCGACGTCGAAGACCCGTTTGACCAGTGAACGTGCGCCCGGGCTCTGCCGGATTCGGGGCAGCAGGGCGCGACGGGCATAGCGGTAGCCGGGTAGTCGACGCACATACCGGCCGGCCTTGCGGACTCTGGGATTGCTCGCCACGGGTCCACGATAGTGCCCTGCGCCGGCTCCCCGCGCCCGGCGGCGGTGACGCGTCAAGGATGCGGGCCGATCAAGACCGGGGACACCGGCCCGTCACCGCAGCTGATGTGCGCGGATCAGGCCCGTGATCAGAGCTGCCGCGTCGGCGGCGCCGTTACCCGGGTCTACCACCCGCGCCCGGGCGGTCATCTCGGTGCCATGTGCCAACAGGTCCGTGAGCAGCGGCTTGGCCGCGTCCACCGACACCGACGGCAACTCGTACGCCCACCCCTGCTCGGCCGCGTGCCGGGACCGCCCTGGTTGGTCGTCCAGCGCCGTGGCCAGGTTCGGCACGAACAGTGTCGGCACCCCGAAGCGCAACAACTCATGGAACGAGTTGTAGCCCGCCGCGCTGATCGCCAGATCGAACGCACGGTAATACCTCGACAGCGGATAGGTACGCACCAGGTGCACGTCCGGGTGGTCCCCGCCGCCGCTGGCGATTTCGGCGCGAGTGACGCATACCTGCACACCCAAGCTCCACAGGGCCGCGATGGATGCCCCGACATCGCCCCGGGTGTCGTTGATATTGCCAGCCCCGAGCGACACCAACGCCATCGGCGACGCCGGATCCAGGCCCAGGGCCTCCCGGGCGGCCCCTCGGCTCATCAACTCGTCGGGATCCAGCAAGGTGACCGGGCCGAGCCGCTCCGCGACGTCGTCCCTGGCCGTCACTCCACGGTCGGCCGGGGCGGCGAGATCGCCGGGCTCGATCACGAGGTCGAACCAGTCCGCCTTGGCCAGCCGGTCCTGGCCTTCTCCGGCCTTCCACATTCCCCGCCGCGACCACACCCACGCCACCTCGGGCAGTGCGGCACGCACCGACGGAATACCTTCGTAGGGCCAGGTGCCATCGAAGACCACCACGGCGGGGCGGACCCGCTCCATCGTCTGCAGCACACTCGCGGCGAAGTAGGCGTGCCACCGCTGTGGCGCCAGGCCAGTGGCCGGCATCGATGGCAGATACTCGAAGCTGTAGCCGAACTCTGCGACGATCGGCACCGCCTGTGACAACGACAGGAAGTACGGTTCCGCGGTCGGCTCACACCGCACCGCGTAGGACAGCAGTCTGGTCAGATGACCCATGCCGGAGCCGTTGCTGGAGATGAACAAGATGCGCGGACGGGCCGGTTCGGGCGCGTCGTCCGCACTGGCCGCACCGTGGTCGACGACGGCCGGCTCCCGATGCGGTTCAGGTTCGTCGGGTGCGACGGTGACCGGTTCGGGCGCGGACGGTTCGCCGACCAGCTCGGCCAATCGGGATACGTGTGCCTCGTAGCCGAACGTCGACCGCACCAGGGCTGCCGCCCTGGCCACCTGCTCGTTGTACCCCGCCCGATCGGCGAATAGTTCGGTGACCACTCGGCGGACCTCGTGTGGTTGGGCGTAGATCGCGGCTTCACCGAAAAGCGCCTCGAAATGTGGCGGCAGGATCGCCGGCACCCCGCTGGCCAGGGCCTCGAGAATGGTGCGGCCGAACGCCTCGATCCAGCGCGGGTCGTGGTAGTAGACGAAGAAGTCCAGCCCGGCGAGGAACTCCCGAGGAGACATCGCCCCGAACTCGTACACCTCCCACGTCGCCGGCAACTGCCCGAGTAGTGCCTCGGCCGGATCGGCACCACCCAGCACCCGCACCGTCCACGAGCCGTCCACGGGGTAGGCCGCCTGGAGAGTTTCGACGTCGGCCGGCCACTTCTGCGCCGAGGCCCGGCTATGCCGGCCGATCACCGGCCGCTCGCCCGGTTCCCCGCGCGGCGCGGCCCAGGCGTCGACGTCGATGATGTTCACCCAGTCGGTGTCGAGGAGCTGCGCCGGCGGCACCCGCCTGGCGATCGCCTCGCGGACCAGCGGCCCGATAGGAGCCCACAGCGGGTCCTGTCCGAACCGGTCTTGAGCGATGCGATGAACATCTTCGGGTCGGTAGTGCTCGTGTCCGTCGATGTCGTGCGGGGCGGCGTTGGCGACGATCACCACGCGATCCGCGTCCACCGGCGGCAGTTGGTCCGCCGCTTCCTGGAGCACGGCGGGATGCCGGACCACGGCCAGCCGGGCCCGCACCGCCTCGCCTCGGATCAACAGATGGGCGTGCCCGCGCTCCACCTCCTGCCGGATCATCGGGTTGACCGGCGACACCTTGGCGACCAGCGGACCGTTGAGGTGGATCAGCGCGGTGGTGTAGCCGACCGCATGCTGGGCTTTGATCTCCTCGGCGATGCTGTGCGCCGTCCCACCGGCGAAACGCAGGTCGGAGATGTCGAGGACGTCGACGTCGGTGGGCTCTATGACTGGCACGGGAACCGATGATGCCATGTATACCTAGGCAGTCTCACGACGTGTCGCCGTGGGGACCTCCAGCGTCACCCGTTCGCTGGCTACTCGGGCCGCCCGGCCCGTGGTGTCTTCATGCCGGACCAGCACTGCCGAGCCCCCCACCACCAGCGGTACCAGCAACGCGTCAAGGAGCGCCGACGGCAGATCGTGCGCGGTGACCAGCAGCCGGGCACCGGGGGCCGCGCCCAGCTGTTCGGCCCGGCCGCGGGCAAGCGTCACCAACCCGCTGAGCGTGTGGATGGACGTGCCGTGGTCGAGGGCGGGTTCCTCGGCGGCGGGAGGTACATACGGGATCAACTGGTCGGGATGGCCGGGCACTTCGACGGCGTAGTCGAGCACACCAATCGGCAGCGCCTCGGTGAACCGTCCTCCGAGAGGACGCAGCGACAGGGCCACCACGTCGGTGACGTCGGCCGCGGCGGCGTCGTCGAGAGTGTCCGGGCCAGAGACCACCACTGCGGCGTCGTCGGTGGTGGTGACCACACATGCGCCCAGCGCCCAGCACGCCGCGGCCCAGGCGAGCGACTGCCAATGTGGCGGTAGCAGCAGTGTCACCCGCCCGCCGGAGTCGACGGCGAGGTCGTCGCGGAGCAGGCCGGCGGTCTTGGCCACCCAGTTGTCGAAGGTGGTGACCGACAGCTCCACCCGTTCGCCGGTGGCATCGTCGTAGAAGGTGAGCAGCGGTCGGGAGCCATCCCGGTTCAGCTCGGACCGTAGTAGCTCGTACGGCGTCGTGACCATGGCACGAGGCTACGCGTTGGCGCTGACCGCCGACCGGGGTGTGCCCGGTCCCTGGCCGCCGGCGCGACTAGTGGGCCGGCGAGGCGGGATGGCCCAGAGCGATCGCGCCGTACGGGGTCAATCCGGCGGGTAGGTCGAGCGCGGTGGTTGCGTCGGATTGATCCACGGGCGGGAGAAGCCACGCCGAGCCGAGCCCGTCGGCGGCCAACGCGATCAGCACGTTCTCCACCGCGGCCCCGAGCGCGAGCGTGGCCTCGGTGCTGGTGTCAGTTGAGCATGGAATGACGATCCGGGGCGCACCGGCCAGGATGGTCGCTGCCTCAGGGTCGACCACCCGGACGACGTCGGCCAGCGCTTTGTGCGCGGCGTCGGATTCGACGACGACGAACCGCGCGGGCGACTCGGCAAGGCCCGGATGGGGCGCGATCCGGGCGGCGTCGATGGCGCGGCGGATCAAGTCCGGTCCGACCGGGGCGGCGGCGAACGTCGTCACGGTGCGGCGATGGGTGACGGCCTCGCGCATGGCCTCCGGGGTGCCGAGGCGGAACCGGTCGTCGGCCGACGGACGGACGAGCGCGGACCCGCCGGGGTCGGGGGCGCCGTCGGGCAGCAGCAGGTGGCCCAGGCCGCGGACGATGGCCACCGGGACACCGGAAAGTTTCGCCCGGACCAGCTCTGACGCGGCGGCCAGCTCGTCGGCGACCGCCACCACCGTCACGCCGAGGTCGTTGCCGTATGGATCCACCGAGCCCCGGAGGTCGTCGACGACGTGGATCCCGGCGGCGCCGATGGCCATGTCGGTGACGCCGTTGCGCCATACCCGCCCCGCGGTGTCGGTCAGGACGACGCCGACCCGTACGCCGAGCCGCTCACGCAGGGCGTTGCGCAGCCGGTGGGCCGAGGCGTCGGGGTCTTCGGGGAGCAGGACGACGGTGCCCGGCTCGACGTTGGAGGCGTCGACCCCGGCGGCGGCCATGACGAAGCCGTGCCTGGTCTCGACGATCCTGGTGCGGCCCCGGGGGGTGGTCCACTCCGAGATGGTGCGGACGGCTTCGTCGTCGATGGCGGCGTCGCGGTCGACGCCGGTGCGGATGCGACCCTCGGCCTTGCTGACGATCTTGCTCGTGACAACCACGATGTCGCCGTCGGCCAGTGCCGGTGGCTCGTCGTCCGCGGTGGTCCGTGCGGGGCCGGTCGGTGCGGGGCCGGTCGGTGCGGGGCCGGTCGGTGCGGCGGCGCTCTGAGGGCTGCCCGAGAGCGCCTGGATCAGCAGGCCGGCGAGGTCGTCACCGGGCCGGACTTCAGGAATACCCGGGATCCCGCGCACCTCGTAGTGGAGTGCTGAGGTGTCGGTCACCCGCTGGGAGCGGCGGCTCATGAGTCACGTCCTCGGATGCCGGCGGCCAGGTCGAGGGCAGCACTGGCCATCGCCGACGTGGCGTCGATGTCGCTCATCAGCAGCGGCACCGCCCGGCAGCGGACGCCGAGGGCCTCGACGTGGGGCACCACGTCGGAGTCGGACGAGTGGACCAGCCAGCCGTCGAGGATGTCGGTGAACATACCCGCTACCCCTTGGGGGCTGACCTCGACGCCGATGGTGCGTAGCACGGCGTCGGCCATCCCCCGGACAGGCGCGGTGCCGATGATCGGGGAGAGCCCCACCACCGGTGCCGTCGACGACGAGAGGGCCTCGCGGATCCCGCTGACCGCGAGGATCGGGCCGATGCTGACCACCGGGTTGGACGGCGGCAAGACGATGACGTCCGCGGCGTCCAGTGCATCGAGGACACCCGGTGCGGGGGTGGCGGACTCGATGCCGGTGAACACGATCCGCTCGGCGGGGATCGACGCGTGCATCCGCACCCACCACTCCTGGAAGTGGATAGCTCGATGGTGACCGTCCTCGTCGACGACGACGTGTGTCTCGACCCGTTCGTCCGTCATCGGCACCAGCCGGACGCCGGGTTGCCAGCGGTCGCACAGCGCTTCGGTGACGGCCGAGAGCGGGTAGCCGGCGGCGAGCATCTGGGTGCGGACCAGGTGGGTGGCGATATCGCGGTCGCCCAGCGTGAACCACTGTGGGTGTGCGCCGTACGCGGCGAGCTCCTCGGCGACCGAGAACGTCTCGTCGGCCCGGCCCCACCCCTGCTCTTCGTGGATTCCGCCGCCGAGGGTGTACATCACCGTGTCTAGGTCGGGGCTGACGTGCAGCCCGTGGAGGGTGATGTCGTCGGCGGTGTTGCCGATGACGGTGATCTCGGCGTCCGGTGCGGCCCGGAGCAGACCCCGCAGGAATCGGCCCCCGCCGATGCCGCCGGCCAGCGCGGTTATCTTCAGCACGCCATGACGCTACCCCACGCGGGCTATCCGGTCCGCCCACCCCGTTTTCGGCCTGACACGTCGCAGAAGATGGGGGTGGTCGGGGTCAGGGGGTGAGGCGGAGGAACTCGAGGTGTCGCTCGTACTGGTCGAGGACATCGCCGATGAGCTGCTCCTTGCTGTAGCCCATGACGTCGTACTCCTGGCTGCCCTCGGACAGGAAGACTTCATATCGGACGTACTTTTCCGCGGCGCCGAGCCGGCGTGGAGCGAACGACGGAACGCTGCTTTCCGACGGCCACAGCCGATAGGTGAAATCTTCCTGGTCTCCGCACCGGATCCGTAGCTCCAGATGCGGCAGACCAACGGTGTCCACCATCCCCTCGGTGACCGACGCGTGGGCCCCCCGTTCCCGGAGCTCGTCGGCGACCTCGTGCAGAGCCGGCCGGCTGACCTGCTCCACGAATCGGTCGGCCGTGTGCCGGTCCGGGTAGCTCATCACCCGGGCCAGCCGTTGCCGCCAGCTGCGGTGCACGCTGCGCGGTTCCATCGTCGTGCGCTCCGACAGCGACGACGGCAGGCTGGTGCGGATCGCGTCCTCGCGGAACCGTTCGACCCGCAGCGCCCGGTACAGCCCCCACATGACCATGAACATGACGAAGGAGAACGGCAGGCCCATGATGATCGTGGCGCTGGTCAACGCGTCCACCCCGCCCACCAGCAGCATCGCCAGGGTCAGCAGGCCGGTCGCGGCGGCCCAGAAGATCCGCACCCAGCGTGAGGCGTCGGTGGCCGACGAGCCCAGCCGGGAGGTGAAGTTGCCCATGACGAGGGCGCCGGAGTCGGCGGAGGTCACGTAGAACAGCAGGCCGACGAACGTGGCCAGACCAGCGCTGAACGTGACGCCGGGGTATTGGTCGAGCAGGGTGTAGAAGCCCTCCTCCGGGGTGTCCATGGCGGTCTCGCCGAACTCTGTGTTCCCGCCGCGCACGATGCTGAGTGCGCTGTTGCCGAAGATCGACAGGAAGGACAACGTGAACAGGAACGGCACCACAAGAGTGGCCGACACGAACTGCCGGATGGTGCGTCCGCGCGAGATCCGGGCCAGGAACAGGCCGACGAACGGCGCCCAGGCGATCCACCAGGCCCAGAAGAACAACGTCCAGTCGTTGAGCCACTCGGTGGGTGGGTCGTAGGCGAAGGTGTTCATGGTCATGCCGGGGAACCGGCTGGCGTAGTCGCCGATGTTCATGACCAGGCCGTTGAGGAGTTCGATCGGGTCTTCGTAGATAGCGACGTAGATCATTAGGCCGATCGCCAGCACGACGTTGAGCTCGGAGAGACGGCGGATGCCCTTGTCGACGCCGGCGACGGCGGACACCGTGGCCATCAGCACCGCCACCGTGATCAGCGCGATTTGCGCGGCCGTGCCGACCGGGACGTCGAAGAGGAAGTTCAGCCCGAAGTTCAGTTGGACGACCCCGATGCCGAGTGAAACGGCGATGCCGAAGATGGTGCCGATGACCGCGGCGAGATCCACGGCATCGCCGATCCGTCCGTGGATGCGTTGGCCGATGAGGGGGAACAACGCGGAGCGGATGGATAGCGGCAACCGGTACCGGAACGCGAAGTACCCCAGCGCCATTCCCATCAGCGCGTACATCGCCCAGCCGGTGATCCCGTAGTGGAATAGCGTCCACACGATGCCCTGGCGGGCCGCCTCGATAGTCTCTGGGTCACCTTCCGGCGGGGCCAGGTAGTGCGTGACCGGGCCGGCGACCGAGAAGAACATCAGGTCGATGCCGATTCCCGCGGCGAACAGCATGGCCGCCCAGGCGAACAGACTGTAGTCGGGGGTGGAGTGCTGTGGTCCCAGCTTGATCTTGCCGTAGCGGGAGACGGCGATGAACACCACGAAGACGAGGAACAGCGTCGCGGCCAGGAAGTAGTACCAGCCGAAGCCGTGGGAGATGCGCTCGACGACCGCCCCGATGGCGTTGGCCGCACCGTCGGGTGTGATGATCGCCCACACCGACAGCGCGACGATCAGCGCGGACGACCCGAAGAACACCAGCGGGTTGATGCGGTTTCGTGTAGGGACCGAATCGGCCGTGGTGGTGGGGACTGGCTCGGCGGGCCGTTGACCTGACTCCACGGGTTCACCCTTTCTGTGCGCGATGTCGGTAGAACTCGGTCGGCGCCGCCGGCAGCGGCGGGTTGCCCATGATGAGATCGGCGGCCTTCTCGGCCAGCATGATCACCGGGGCGTAGATGTTGCCGTTGGTGAGGTAGGGCATCGCCGAGGCGTCGGCGACGCGCAGGCCGTCGAGCCCGTGGACCGCCATCGACGACGGATCGACGACGGACATCTCGTCGACGCCCATCCGCGCGGTACACGACGGGTGGTAGGCGGTCTCGGCGTCGCGTGCGACCCACTCGAGAATCTCCTCGTCGGTCCGGACCGCCGGCCCGGGAGAAAGCTCTCCGCCGTCGAAGTCGCCGAACGCCGGCTGGGCGAGGATCTCCCGGGCGACCCGGATCGCTTCGACCCACTCCTTGCGGTCGTTCTCCGTGGATAGGTAGTTGAATCGCAGGGCCGGGTGGCGCCGGGGATTGGTCGACGTGATCTTGACGCTGCCACGGACGTCGGAGTACATGGGTCCGATATGCACCTGATACCCGTGTTCCGCGTCGACGGGTGTGCCGTCGTAGCGCACCGCGATCGGCAGGAAGTGGAACATCAGGTTGGGGTAGTCCACGTCGTCGTTCCCGCGGACGAAGCCGCCGGCCTCGAAGTGGTTGGTGGCGGCCGGGCCGCGCCGGGAGAGCAACCACTGCAACCCGATCTTCGGCCGGTTGACCAGCTTGAGCGCCGGATTGAACGAGATCGGCTGGGTACACGCGTGCTGGACGTATACCTCCAGGTGGTCCTGGAGGTTCTCGCCGACGCCGGGCAGCGCCTGTACTGGATTGATACCAAGCCGGCTCAATTCGGCGGGGTTGCCGACGCCGGACAGTTGCAGCAGCTGTGGCGTGTTGATCGCACCGCCGGAGAGGATCACCTCGCCGGCATGCACCCGGTGGTTGCGCCCACCGGGGCGGCTGTATTCGACGCCCACCGCCCGGGTGCCCTGGAACACCACGCGGTGGGCGAGGGCCAGGCACCGGACGGTGAGGTTGCGGCGCTTCTTGACCGGGTGCAGGTAGGCCCGCGCCGCCGACCAGCGGCGGCCGTTGCGGATGGTGCGGTCGAACCGGGCGAAACCTTCCTGCTGGTAGCCGTTGACGTCGGACGTCAGCGGGTACCCGGCCTGTTGAGCGGCATCCAGAAACGCCCGGAACAGCGGGTTGACGGCCGGACCACGTTCCAGCCACAACGGCCCACCCTGACCGCGCCACTCGTCGGCACCGGCGGCGCAGTGCTCCATCCGCTTGAAGTACGGCAGGCAATGGGCGTAGTCCCACGTCTGCATGCCCGGGTCGGCGGCCCACCGTTCCAGATCCAAGGGGTTTCCGCGTTGGAAGATCATCCCGTTGATGGAGCTGGATCCGCCGAGCACCTTGCCGCGGCCGTGGCTGACCCGCCGCCCACCCATGTACGGCTCGGGTTCGGATACGTACTTCCAGTCATAGAACCGGTTGCCGATCACCATGGTCAGAGCGGCCGGCATATGGATGAAGACGTCCCAGATCCAGTCCGGCCGGCCGGCCTCGAGGACCAGTACCGACGTCCCCGGATCGGCGCTGAGCCGGTTGGCGAGTACACAACCGGCCGAGCCGCCCCCGACGATGACATAGTCGAAGTACTCACCCATCGCGGTTCTCCCCTCCGGCGAACCAACGTTGCGGGGCCGGCCGCGTGTTCTGGTAGACGTGTTTGGTTTCGCGGTACTCGTCGAGCCCGGACGGCCCCAGTTCGCGGCCGATGCCGGACTTGCCGAACCCGCCCCATTCGGCTTGGGGGACGTAGGGGTGGAAGTCGTTGATCCACACCGTGCCGTGTCGGAGCGCGCCGGCCACCCGCTGTGCGCGTGAGGCATCGTTGGTCCATACGGCACCGGCCAGGCCGTAGCTGGTGTTGTTGGCCAGCCGGATGGCTTCGTCCTCGGTGTCGAAGCGCTCGACGGTGACGACGGGTCCGAAGACCTCGTCCTGAACGATGGCCAGGTCGGAGCGGCAGTCAGCGAAAATCGTCGGGCGCAGGAAGTAGCCGTTGGCCAGAGTTGGGTCCTCCGGCCGCCGGCCACCCGTAACCAACCGGGCGCCGTCGGCCAGTGCCCGTTCGATGTGGGCCTCGACCTTCGCCCGATGCTCGCTCGACACGAGGGGGCCGCACTCCGTCGTCTCGTCGAGGCCGTTGCCGAGTTGGATCGCGTCGGCGCGACGGGCCAGTTCGGCGACGAAACTGTCGTGGATGGACGACTCGACGATCAGCCGGGACCCCGCGGAGCACACCTGGCCCGAGTGGAGGAATGCCGCCATGAGCGCGTAGTCGACGGCGGTGTCGAAGTCGGTGTCGGCGAAGACGACGTTCGGATTCTTGCCGCCGAGCTCCAGCGCTATCCGCTTGACGTCGGCGGCGGCAGCGGCCATGATCGCCCGGCCGGTGGCCAGGCCGCCGGTGAACGAGATGAGATCGACGTGTGGATGTTCGACGAGTGCGGCTCCCGTGGTGGCTCCGGCTCCTAGGACCAGGTTGACGACGCCGGCCGGGAAACCCACCTCGTCCACGAGCCGCACCAGGTGGATGCTGGACAGCGGCGTGACCTCGCTGGGTTTGATCACCACGGTGTTACCGGCGGCGAGAGCCGGGGCCAGCTTCCAGGAGAGTTGAAGCAAGGGATAGTTCCACGGGGTGATGAGGGCGCAGACTCCGACCGGTTCGTGGACTACCCGGCTGACGACGTCCGGGTTGCCGGTGTCGACGACCCGTCCGGCGTCGGTGTCGGCCAGACCGGCGTAGTAACGGAACACGGCTGCGACGTCGTCGACGTCGATACCGCCCTCGGTGAGGGTTTTGCCGGTGTCCAGGCTTTCGATTCGGGCGATCTCCGCGCGGTCGCGAACGAGGAGAGCGGAGATGGCGCGGAGCAGTTCGCCGCGGTGCCGCGCGGTAGTGGAGCGCCACGGGCCGCTGTCGAACGCGGTGCGGGCGGCGCGAACGGCGGCGTGGACGTCGTCCGCACCGGCCTCGGTCACCGTGGCGAGTTCGCTTCCGTCGAACGGGTTGAGGATCACCCGCCCCGGCCCGGATCCGGTCGACCCGACCCACTGCCCGTCGACGAATAGATCCTGCATGTGGATGTCCCCGCTTTCGTGCAGCCGCGTGTTCTACATCACAAGATGCGGACGAGCGTACATAATTTGTGTACTGTTGTCCATATTCTTGCCCGGCCGCGCACCTGCGTTCATGATCGTGTTGGGGTCACGTCGCCATCGAGACCGAACCCCGGCTTGGTGACGCCGGAGCGGGTGATCTCTCGGCTCAGCCGGAGGGATGGCGGGGAGAAGGCAGTGAGTGCAGGCGATACCGTGGAGCGGGTGACACCGAGTCCTGGCGACGATGGCCCTGCTGGTGGCTCGCCGGATAACCCCGCTGGTGGCTCGCTGCCGGGGCGGCGCGGCCGCGGGCCCACCGACCCGCACCGGCGCGACCGCATCGCTCGCGCGGCTATCGCCGTCATCGCCGAGCACGGCGTGGACGGGCTCACTCACCGCAAAGTGGCCGCGGCCGCCGGTGTGCCCCTCGGGTCGACCACCTACCATTTCGCCACACTGGACGATCTCGTGGCGGCCGCCCTGGAAAAAGCAGCTGAACGCAGCGTGGCCCAGCTGCGCGCGTGGGAGAGATCACTCGACCCCGCGGCCGACCTCGCGCGCGAATTGGCGGCGTTCGTCATCCGGTCGGTCCGGGAGAATCGCGCCGACACGATGGCGGAGTACAACCTCTACGCGCTCGCTCTGCACCGTCCGCACCTCCGCCAGGCGGCCGTGGACTGGGACAACGCCTTGGCCGAGGTGCTCCAGGCCCGGACCGACTCACTCACCGGCAAGATGGTGGCTATCCTGCTCTGTGGGCTGCTGATGCAGGTGGTCCTCGTGGCCGACGTGCCGGACGAAAAGGAGATCGCGCGGCTCATCGATCGTGCACTGGATGGGCGCCGTCCTGAGGGTAGATGAGCTGGTTCGTCCGTACTTGCCGAACGTGAACCGAAGATATTTAGCACGGTTCCGCTTGACGCGCACGTATCTCAGCCATGTAATTTCGTACGTGTCGTTTTGGTGTTCCGAGGCCTCGACCACCACGGAGCACCACGGGGGCCGGCCTGAGGGCCGGAAGCGGTCGAAGGAGGCGAGCCATGTGAGTGAGTGGCAAGAGTTAGACCTCCTGCTCGGAGGCGAAGCCGAGGAGGCGAGCTGGCAGGAGCGCGCCCTGTGCGCACAAACCGATCCAGAGGCGTTCTTTCCCGAGAAGGGCGGCTCTACGCGGGAGGCCAAGCGGGTGTGTCTGTCCTGTGAGGTACAGGACGAGTGCCTGGAATACGCGTTGGCCCACGATGAAAGATTCGGCATCTGGGGCGGGCTATCCGAGCGGGAGCGACGCAAGCTGAAGAAACGGGCCGGCTGAACAGCCGGTCCGATCGCCCGATCGTGCGGTGTCCCACCAGCGTCGATGAGTGGCGCCACTGGTTCCGTGCGGCTCTTTCGCCAATCTCGGCGTAAGGTTGGCGATCGGCGTATCAGTGCGCCAGCACACCATCAACGCTGACACCGGTGGAACCGACGACGAGGCATGGCAACCGACCAATACCACTCACCCTCCGATGGCCACGTGACCGGCGGCCACGGCCCAACCACCTCCGCAACGGCGTCGGGCCCCGACGCCAACCGGAGCGTCTACGAAGACCCCGGGTACGGGATCGACGACGCTCTCGACGCCTTCGCTGGCGAAGCCACCTATGAACCCCCGGTGAGCGCCGCCGATCTGCACGGGCATGACGTCACCACGATCCTCGTGGCACACAACGGCGGGCGTTGGCTACCTCGCACGCTCGAGGCGCTCGGCGCGCTGACCTACGCACCCAACCGCATCATCGGTGTTGATACCGGCAGCCGGGACGAGACACCTCAGCTGCTCACATCCGCCCTCGGTGCCCCCGCGGTGGTCACGGCCCCCCGCACGACGGGTTTCGGCGCCGCGGTGGCCCGTGGGGTTCACGCAGCCGACGAGATGCTCGCCGCCACCCGCCGTACCGGCGCGGTCGACACCGGCCGCACCGAGTGGATCTGGTTGTTGCACGACGACAGCGCGCCCGCTCCGGACGCCCTGGTGCACCTGCTGGAGACCGCCGTGCGCCGCCCGGATGCCGGGATCGTCGGGCCCAAGGTGCTCGGCTGGCGGGGCGACCGACAGCTGCTCGAGGTCGGCGTGACCATCTCCGGTGGTGGCCGACGGCACACCGGGCTGGACCGCCGGGAATACGACCAAGGCCAGCACGACACCATCCGTGACGTCCTCGCTGTTGGTAGCGCCGGCATGCTCGTTCGCCGCGACGTCTGGGACGAACTCGGCGGATTCGACCCGCTGCTATCGGTCTTCCGGGACGACATCGACTTCGGCTGGCGCGCCAACCAGGCCGGGCACGCCGTCGTCGTCAGCCCTGGAGCCGCCGTCGAACACGCCGAGGCGGCCGCACACGGCCGGCGCCGGCTCGGCGCCACCCGGTACCGCCCGCACCTGGCCGACCGCCGCAACGCGCTCTACGTCCTGCTGGTCAACTCGCCGGTGCTCTACCTGCCGCTGCTGTTCCTTCGGCTGCTCGGCGGCGGGATAGCCCGGTCGTTCGGATTCCTGTTCGGCAAACAGCCGGCGCTCGCCGCCGAGGAGCTCGGCGCCGTGCTCGCGGTGCTGGGTCGCCCGGACCGGCTGGTCCGCGGGCGGACCCGGCGCCGGCGCACCCGGCGCAGGTCACATGGGCAGTTGCGGCATCTGTTCCCAGCCCGGGGCCAGCAACTGCGCCATGCCGGCGAGAACCTACTGGCGCTGATCACCGGCTCGGGATCCGGTCATGACGTCCCCGGTTCGCAACGGCGGGCGGCTACCACCGAAACCGACGACACACCCGACACCGACGACGCCTTCCTCATCCGGCTCATCCTCCATCCGCTGGTGCTGTCCGTCACCGCTCTGGTGCTGGTCACCATCCTCGCCGCGCGGGACCTGATCGGTGGCGGCCGGCTCATCGGCGGAGCGCTGCTCCCCGTGGTCAGCGACATCGGTGGCTTGTGGCAGTCCTACACCGAGTCATGGCATGGCGTCGGTCTCGGCAGCCCCACGCCGGCCCCGCCGTACCTCGCTGTCGTGGCGGCGCTCGGCTGGGTGGTGCGTAGCCCCGCGCTGGCGATCGACCTGCTCATGCTGGCGGCCGTGCCGCTGGCCGGCATCACCGCCTACCTCCTGCTGCGCCGCTTGGTCGCCGGCCGGTGGTTGCGGCTGTGGGGGTCGGTCGGTTACGCCCTACTGCCGGCCGTCACCGGTGCTCTCGCCGCCGGCCGACTCGGCACTGTCGTCGCGGCGGTCCTGGCGCCGCTGCTGGTTCTCGCGTTGTACCGAACGCTCGGCCAGCCCGGCGAACCAGGGCCTTTGCGGGCGGCGTGGAGCGCTGGCCTCATCCTCGCCCTGATGGCGGCGTTCGTCCCCATGGCGTGGCTCCTGGTCCTCGCGTTGGGCATCGTCGCGGTGGCCACGGTCTTCCGCAGCGGCGCCAACGCCATCAGGATGGCGATCGTCGTTGGGGTCGCTCCCGTCGTCCTGGTTCCGTGGAGCGGGAGCGTGCTCGACACGCCCGTGCTTCTGTTCACCGAGGCGGGGATGCCTGGTCCCGGGTTGTCCAGTGACGCCCTGGCCCCGTGGTCGGTGCTGTTGCAGCACCCGGGTGGCCCCGGAGGGGCACCGATCTGGCTCGGCGCCGGTCTGGTGCTGGCTGGCTGGGCGGCGTTGTTCCGCCCGCAACGTCGCCTGGTGGTCGCGGCGGCCTGGACGGTTCTTGGGGTGGCGCTGGCGTTCGGCGTCCTGGTGTCCAGGATTCCCGTCACCGGACCGACCTTGCAGACACCGGTGTCCGGATGGCCCGGTTTCCCCGCGATCGTCGTCGGCGGTGCGTTGATCGTGGCGGCCGTCGTCGGAGGCGAGGGAGCCCGCGCGTGGCTCTCCCAGAGCACCTTCGGCTGGCGACAGCCATTCGTCGCGCTGGCCACCAGCGCGGCTCTACTAGTCCCGTTGGTCGCATCGGTGTGGTGGGTGGCCCGCGGCGCCGACGACCCGCTGGAACGGCGCGATCCCCGGGTGCTGCCCGCGTACATCTCCGACGAGGCCATGCAGCCGGAACGGATACGTACGCTGGTGCTCAGCCGGGCCGACGACGGCCGGGTCACCTATGCCCTGCTGCGCGCTTCGGGGCCGCGGCTGGGTGACGCCGAGATGGGCCCGCCACCGGAAGAGTACGGCCCCGTCGATGAGGTCGTGGCCGACATCGTCTCCGGCCGGGGCGGAGCTGACGGCGCCCGGCTGGCCGAGTTCGCCGCCAAGTACATCTACCTGACCGCGCCGTTCGACCGTGAGCTTGCCGACACTCTCGACACCGTGCCCGGCCTGGTCCGGGCCAGCGCACCAGAAGGCGCCGCGATGTGGCGCGTCGACGAGCCGGTCGGGCGGATCTGGATCGCCGAGCCCGCCGCCGACGACGACGCCGCGGAGCCAGCCGAGACCGAACGCGTGGTCATCGACAGCGGCGAGATCGATGCGAGCGCCACCGTACCCGATGGTGCCGACGGCCGGCTGCTGGTGCTGTCCGAACTTGCCGACGCAGGCTGGTCGGCGACCCTGGACGGGGTCGCCTTGCAGCCGGTGGTCCACGACGAGTGGGCACAGGCGTTCGTCCTCGGGCCCGACGGCGGCGAACTGCAACTGTCCCATCAAGGGCCGCGTCGGGCCGGGGTGTTGCTGATCCAACTCGGCGCGGTTGTCCTGGCGATCGTGCTGGCTCTGCCGGGGATGCGGCGGGAGCGTGGGGCCGTCGAACACGCATCCGAGCTCGACCCGGACGACCCGACATCGCCGAACCTGCCCCGAGTTCCGGCTGAGCCGGAGCGCCACCTGGTGCCGGCGGGTGCACCACCCATGACAACACCGGTCCACCCGGAGCCGATGGAGGCGCCGCCAACCCAGCCGCCTGCCCTGCCGCCTGCCCTGGCGCCCGCCCCTGAGCGGCCAGACCGAGGATGGCCGGCCCCTGACCGGCCCGACCCGTCGGTGCCGATGACGCCGGCTCCGGCGAGACGAGGGGGGCCCGCTGGGCCGGAGTCCGAACCGGCGCCGGAGCCTGCGCCCGAGACGGTTGGTCATTCGCTGGACGACGACACCGGGGCCGATCCGGCGGGAGGACGTTACCGGGGGCGCCGGGCGCGGCGAGCGAGGCCCGAGCAACCGTCGGACGTGCGTGCGCACACCGAGGGGGACGTACCTGCGCACACCCAGGCTGACGTGCCGTCGGACGCGCCATCCAATGGCCCGCCCGACGACGACAGCTCGACTTACCGGGGGCGCCGGGCCGCGGGCCGACGCAGGTCCGGGCAGTCCGGTGGGCGCCGTGCCCGCAGACGTGATGAGGAGGACCGCGGCGGTGATGTTTGATGCGTAGCGGACTGACCGCCCTGGTGGTGGCCGCTGTGACAGCCGGTGCGCTAGGGGCGGCATCGCTGGTTGGGGCGCCGGACTCCGTCGTGGAAGAACACCCGGAAGTCCTGGAGCCGGTCGTGCGTAGCACCCTAGTGTGCCCATTCGCTGGCGGCGAGGAAGAAGCCCGGTCCCACGTGGGTGTGTACGCGCTGCCAGGGGTCGATGCGGTGGCTGACGACGAACCCGCACCCATCACCGCGCGGGCTCTCGGATTCGCCCCGGAACCGGGCGCAACCCCCGAGCCGACTCCGGAACCGACCGAGCCGGCCGAACCCATACTCACCGTCGACGGGCGCGGTGTACTCGAACGCGTCCGGGTAGAGATCGACGAGGGGACCTCGATAGCGGTCGAGGGCGCCGCGGCGTTGGCGCCCGGGCTGGTCGCCGAACAGTCCATGCTCGTCGGCGAGATCGATCTGCGCGGACTCAGCACCGTCGCCTGTACGCCGGCCGCACGCGAACACTGGTTCGTCGGCGGATCCGGAGAGGTCGGCAAACGCGGTCGGCTTATTCTCGCCAACCCGACGTCGGTTGCCGCGGTCGTCAACGTTCGGTTGTGGGATGAAGCCGGCCCGATCGACGCACCTGCCACCCAGGGCATCGGGGTGCCCGCCCGCAGCCAGCAGGTGTTGCTGCTTGACGCGCTGGCTCCCGACTCGGCGCGGGTCGGAGTGGAGATCACCACCAGTCAGGGGCGGGTCTCGGCGGCTTTGGAAGTACGCGAGACCGACGAGACGACCCCGATGGGTATGAGTTACGTTCCAGCCGCCAGTACGCCCGCCGAGACAGTGGTGATCCCGGGGATACCCGACCACGGCGATCGAGTGCTGCGGGTGCTGGCGCCGGGAAACACCGACGCGATCGTCGCCGTGCGGATGTTCGGGGCAGGTGGCCCATTCGCGCCCGTGGACAACGAGGTGATCACCGTACCGGCAGGCAGCGTCTACGAGATGGACCTCGCCGGGCTCGCCGACGACCCCGTCGCCATCGAACTGGACAGCGACGAACCGGTCACCGCGTCGGTGCGGGTCGTGGACGATCCCGACGACGGACTGCCCGATCTCGCCTACACGGCGGCGACCACACCGCTGTCCGGCACCACGGCTGCCCTGTTCGGCCGGGCGACGAGTGGGTTCGAGACCCGGCTGCACATCAGCTCCATCGAGACGTCCAGTACCCGGGTGACCCTTCGCATGCTCGACGACGACGGCGAGGTGGTCGACGAGGAAGACGTCGACGTTCCTGGTGGCGGCACTGTCTCGGTGGAGCTCGAGCGGCCGGAGGACGCATCCTTCGCCACCGTGGTCGTCGAGCCGGCGCAAGCCGACACGATCATCGTGGCCAGGGAGATGTCGGCCAGCGCCGACGATGGCGCGTATCTCGACCTGCTGCCCCTTCCGTCGCCAGCCCTGCAGGTCAGCGTCCCTCGGGTCGTCGGTGAACTTCCAGGCGTCCTCGACCCCTCCGCCAACTAACCCGTTGCGCACCTGATCTCCGTTTTGTCACCTGATCTTTTTTCAGGCGGCGATCAGGTGTGCTGAGCGCGGGCGATGGCCGACCGGGGTGCATCTGATCGCGTCCCGTGATGTGGACGCGCGGCGATCAGATGCATGAACGCAACCTCTCGGCTGGTTGATGCATCTGATCGTCAGTGGGTGAGCAATAGCCCGTGCCAGGTCCGTCGGCTACGTGTGGTGCCCGATATTGCCGCGTTCATCGTGGGCGTTGGTCTCGGCGGCCGCCGGTCATCACGGTGGTGGGCAGTAGCCCGTGCCAAGTCTGTCGGCTGCAACAAGCTTCCTTACGGCGCGCCGCCGTGTGCAGTAAGCCTCCTTGTTGTCGCTCTGGCGACAGTAAGCGTCCTTGTGCCCGGGGGAATGTCGCAGCAAGCCTCCTTATGGTCGCCCGGACACGCGCCACGCTCCATCGCGCCGAAGCCCGTGCTGCCCCGCACTCCGCTACCGCCAGATGGCGTTCAAGCCCGAATCTGGCCCTTAACCCCATCTGGCGGTAGCGGAGTGCGCGATGCCACACTCATGGAACGTTGGGGGGGCACTGTGATCACCGGGGGAGCGGCATGCCGGACAGTTGTGGCAGCAGCGGCGCTGCGATGGGGTGAATGCGCGCAGCGCGGTGCCGCCAGCGGTCAGTGGGCGCGGCCGCTTCCATACGACGGGTCTACCTCGTGTGGCTCGGCGCCGAACATCTCGGCGACCTGTTCAGCCACGACATCGCGCAGGAGCTCGCGGGTTCGGTCGGTGGCACCGGCCCGGGTTTCGATGGGGCGGCGGAAGACGACGATGCGCGCAGGTAGGGCCCCAGTGCCGGCGAATGCCCGGGCCAAGGGGATCCAGTCATGGTTCCAATCGTCGAGCGTGGGAACGTCTTCGACGGCGAATTCCACTTTCGCCAGGCGTTCGCGCCACCGAGCGGGGAGCCGGTCGACAGTCTCGACGACGAGATCGTCGAAACGCTGCGCGCGGGACCGGTTGACTGGTGATCCTGCCGGGGCTAGCGGCGCGCGTAGGCCGTGTCCGTGCCGATCCCGGCGAAGGCGGGGCAGGCCCGCTCGAGGGGTATCGCCGCTGGGATGACTCACAGTGGGCAGACTAGCAACTTGGTGACGCTCGACGTGGGTGGTGGCTGTCCGGTCGCGGACCGCGTGTGGCCTGCCCCGCGTGGCCTGCCTGCGTGGCCCGTCCCACCTTCGTCCCCGCGTTGCCCGTCCGCGCGCCGTCCCCGCACGGCCAGGCCACGCGGGATAGCCTTGGCCATTGTGAGCCCTACGCGTCGTTGTTCCCGCTCGGCCTGCGCCAAGGTGGCGGTCGCGACGCTTACGTACGTCTACGCTGATTCCACCGCTGTGTTAGGGCCACTGGCTACGTATGCCGAGCCACACACCTACGATCTCTGTGCCGGGCACGCCGAGCGGTTGGTCGCTCCGCGCGGCTGGGAGGTCATCCGGCTGGCCCCGGATCCGGACGCTGACCGGCCGAGTAGTGACGACCTCCTCGCGCTGGCCGACGCCGTGCGTGAGGCCGCCCGTCCGCCGGAGCCCGAGCCCGAGCCACCGGGCGAGACCGGCACCCGCCGTGGGCACCTTCGGGCCCTCCGTAATCCAGATCAGTAACCAGATCCGTCGCCCACATCCGCACCGAGCTCCGCCGCCCGGAACCGGTATCGAAGAGCGGCAGGTCCGACGTCGGGTTGTGGGCCTACCAGCAGTCCCATTAGCGCAGCGACGACGTCCATGTGCCGGTGCCGACGGCGAGGGTGACGGCCAGCGCGACTACACCCGCCGACACCAGGAGTAGGGCGGCATCGGCTCGGGTGAACCGGCTCTCCCGGGCGCAGGTGCGTGGACCACGGGCGTCGAACCCGCGTGCGTCCATGGCGACGGCGAGGTGGGTGCCACGACGGACGGCTCCGACGAGCAGCGCGAACAGCTTGCCGCCGAACAGGCGCAGCGCCGCCACCGGGTTACGACCAGCTTCGAGGCCACGGGCCCGGCGGGCGCGCCCGAGGACCTCCCACTCGGTGGCCAGCAACGGGGCGAGCCGCAGGGCGGCCAGTGACCCGTAGGCGAACCTGGGTGGTACTCGAAGGTGGCGGACGAGCGAGTCGGCGAGGTCGACAGGGTCGATCGTCAACACCGCCAGCATCCCGGGCAGCACGATGGCGGCGAACCGGAGACCGGTGGTGGCGCCGGCGGCCATGCTCTCGCTCGTGATCAACAGGGGGCCGAGGTCGACGAGGACCGCGCCACCCTTGCGGCCGGTGAAGATGGTGTTGCCGAGGGCGATGGAGGTGATGGCCAGGCCCAACGGCCAACCGCGCCGGATGAGATCGGTCCAGCGCAGACCCCATGCGGGCACGCTGGCCAGGGCGGCGGCGACGACGATACCCGACGACACGGGATCGACACCGGCGAGTAGCACGATGGCCGGGATAAACGCGGCACCGAGTTTGGCGACCGGGTTCCGTCGGCCGAGCGGGCTGTGTTGGCCGGGTATTTCGGTGCTTCCGGTGATGATCACAGGCCGCTCCGATCCCGGGTGGGGACGGGTTGTGGTGGGCCGACGGGGGTGGCGGTTCCGTCATGGACGGCGATGTGCTGGTCGGCGAGTGCGGCTGCGAACGCGGTGTCGTGGGTGACGCTGAGCAGGGTTGCCCCGTCGTCGCGCAGCGTGCGGCACAACTCGACGAGTTCGCGCCAGGTACGGGCGTCTTGTCCGAAGGTGGGTTCGTCGAGGACGATCACGTCCGGGGCGGTGGCGAGGGCGGTGGCGACCGACAGGCGACGTTTCTCCCCTCCGGACAGGGTGTACGGGTTGGCGCCGGCGAGCCGGTCGAGGCGTAGGCGGTCGAGAAGTTCACCCACCCGGCGCTGGGTCACCGACGTGTCGAGTCCGGCCCGTCGGGGCCCTAGCAGTAGCTCCTCGTGCACCGTCGGAGCCAGGAACTGGTGCTCTGGGTCCTGGAAGACGGTTCCGACCCGTCGGCACAGTTGCTGCGCCCGCCAGCGATGTAGTGGCCGGTGGGGAAGATCGGCGAGGAAGGAGCCGCCGGTGTCTGGTCGAACGAGCCCCGCCAGGATGGTGGCCAGGGTGGATTTGCCGCTGCCGTTGGGGCCGGTGACGCAGGTCGCCTGCCCGGCGGTGAGTTCGATGTTGGCGGGTCGGAGCGCCGGGGTGATGGCGCGCGGATAGGTGCGACTGACGTGGGTGGCGCGCAGCCGGACCGGTCCTCCAGGGCCGCGCTGCCAGTCCGGCATCGGGGGCGACCACGGATCTGGCACCCACACGCCGGCTTGGGCCAATGCGGCGCCGCGCCGGGCGAAGACCTCGGCTGGGGGACCGTCTTCGACGACGCCACCACCCGGCTCGACGACCACCACCCGGTCGGCGAGGCCGGCCGCCAGATCCACTCGGTGTTCGATCATCAGCAGTGTGGTCCCCGACACGTTGGGGGTGCCGAGGGGGCCCGACGCTTCGTTTCGGGGTTCGGTCGGGCGCAACGCGGTGGTGATCGCATCCAACACCAGTGACGTGCCGGCCGGGTCGAGGTTGGCGGTTGGTTCGTCGAGGAGCAGTACTGACGGGCGACGGACCAGCGCCCCGGCGAGCGCCAGGCGTTGCTGCTCGCCGCCGGAGAGCGCCGCGGTGGACCGGTCGAGACCATAGGGGAACCCGACGTGTTCCAGTGCGGCGCGCACCCGCGGCCAGATCTCGTCGCCTGGGACGCCGGCGTTCTCCAGCCCGAAGGCGACGTCATCCCCGGCCCGGGACATGACGAGGGACGCTTCCGGATCTTGAAGGAGCATGCCGATCCGGCCCCGCATGGTCGCCGCCGGGTGCCCGTCGACCAGGACCTCGCCTTCATGCTCGGCGGCGGACTCAGGATCGAGTAGACCGGCGACGGCCCGTAGTAGCGTCGACTTGCCGGCCCCTGACGGGCCGACGAGCAATACCCGTTCACCGGGTTCGATGTCGAGGTCGACGCCGCGGCAGGCCCAATCCCGCCGGCCCGCGTACCGCCATCCCCAACCGCGCAGGCGCACTCGAGCCGGAGGGGTTGGGGAAACGTCCACGGCGCTGGCCGCATCCACACCCATTGGCTCAGACCTCCTGTTGGGCACGGCCGGCGGCGAATGGCGCCAGGGCGCCGGTGCGGGCCAGCGAACGTGCCAGTAGCCAGCTCAGAACCCCGGCGATGAGTCCGGTGAACACGGCCGAGCCGACGTAGACGGCTTTCCAGTCCAGACTGAACTCGGGCACCGACACGATGGCTTGGTTGACCCCCATGGCCAGGCCAGCACCCGCGCCGGCCAGCACCGCCATGCCAACTCCCCACCGGCGGTAGGCGAGCAACGCGAACACCAGCTCCGCTCCGAGGCCTTGCCACAATCCGGACAGGAAGACCGACATCCCCCACGCGGAGCCGAACAGCATGGACGTGCTGGCGGCGACGAGTTCGGTGTAGAGCGCAGCACCCGGCCGGCGAATCACGAGGGCGCCGAGCACGGCCGGCATGAGCCAGATGGCGCCGATGGCGGGGCTGAACGGTGTGCTGCTCAGTGGTGCGTAGACGGTCGGGTAGACGAAGTTGTTCCAGGCGGCGAAGAGCACACCGAAAGCGACCCCAAGAACCGAGGCCACGATGATGTCGACGGTGCGCCATCGGCGACCCCGGGCCGGCGGCTGGGAGGTACCTGGCGGCTGGGAGGTGCCTGGCGGCTGGGACGCGGCCGGCTGTTGGCTGGGGTTCGTAGCGCTCACGGTGCTCCTGACGTCGTCGGGCAGAGGACGACGGGGGAGCTCCATCGTGCGGAGCCTGATCATGCACGAGCGCGCCAACGGGTTCTTCCGCGAGCGCGCCACAGCTGATCTCGTATCGACTTCCTGCGCCGGCATGATCCGGATCAGGTTCGAGGGTCTGCGGGTCTGTCCCGCACTCTCAGCGCTGCAGCGCTCCCCTGTCGTGGGTATGGAGTTGTGGGGCTGGATTGGCCCGGGTTCACCGGTGAATACGGGACGATTCAGCCTTTATGCGCAGGAGCGTACCCCGGCTGGGCGCAGGGAGTCATCCAGGTGACCACCAGGTGAACCCCGGTATGGCCTGTGGCGATGAGGTCCAGGTCACGAGGACGGGACGATCGCCGCTACTGCGGGGTACACTCCGTGCTGGCCCGTGCGACATGCCTGGCACGGCGTCACATATCAGGTTCGATCCGAGATCAGAGCGAGGTCCATCGCCGATGCAACTGTCCAGTTGCCGCAAGGTGGGGCTGGCGCTCGTGGTCACGTTGACCGTCGTCGTCACTGGATGTAGTGATGATCCAGATGAGCCGACGGCTGCGCCGATTGCCCAAATCGCCTCCGACCGCCAGACCGTGCCGGCGGAGAACGGCATCGACCAGCTGACCCCCGACGAGGTGCTGGCCGCGGCCATCGCCAACCTCGACGATGCCGGTACCTACCGGGTGAGCGGGACCACTTCGGCCGGCAGCACCATCGATATCAGCTTCAAAACGGGTGCCGGTTCGGTCGGGTCGGTCACCACGGACAGCGAGGTCACGCTGGTCGCATCGGATGGTGTGGTGTATATCACCAGCGACGTCGAGACCATCGCGAACATCGTGGGAGCCGACGTCGACGACACCATCGCGGAAAAGTGGCTGCTGATCCCCGAAGAGTCGAGTTCGAGCTTCCGCATCTTCGCCGAGGGCAGCGACTTCGCCGAAGCCGTGCTGGGCTCCCAGGTTCAGGGTGAGCTGACGGCTGTGCAGGACGTGGGTGGCGTCCCCGCCGTCGGCCTGGTGTTCTCCGAGTCCGGTGGAACGCTGTGGGTGTCGGCCACGGGAGAAGCGCTGCCTTTGCGATTCGAGGAGAAGGGCGCCTCCGGTGGTTCGGGTGTGCTGACGTTCAGCGATTTCGGGGACGACGTGGACGTCTCCCCGCCGGACGAGGACGACGTCATCGACCCCTCCACGCTGCCGGAGGAGAGCGACGACGGCGGCGACGAGTCCGGCGAAGGCGACGGCGAGGACTGACCGCGGCGCAGACCCGGACGAGTGGGGCGCACGCGGACGAGACCGGCACGCGATAATAGGACCGTGGAGCTAGTTGGAGCAGTCGCCATCGGCTTGACCAAACTGTTCGGACGAGTGGAATCGGACGGCCTGGAACACCTGCCGGTGCAGGGTCCGGCCATCATCGCGGTGAACCACACGACCATTGCCGACGTCCCACCGGTGCTGTCCACGCTGCACCGGGCCGGCCTGCATCCGAGCGTCCCGTGCAACGCGGACGGATGTGGCACCGACCACGGGCACGTCCGCTTCATCGCGTCGTCCATGGTGTTCAAGAACCCATTCATCGGACCCTTGGCCCGGCACGCCGGAATGGTGGAGGTGGGCTGGCGACAAGCTGGTGCGGTGGCCTTGCGAGCGGCCAGGGACGCGCTGGGCCGGGGCGAGATCGTTGGTATCTACCCCGAAGGCGACGTCTCGGCGACCACGGACGGCTCACCGCGCAGGTTCCGGTTCGGCGTTGGTCGCCTGGCGTTGGACGCTCAGGCGCCGGTTGTCCCGGTGGCCCATCACGACGCCCGTGAGATCGGCGCCGGTTCCGTCGCGCGTACCCTCGGCGGGGCGTTGACGTCCATCGTGCGTCGCCCCACGATCCGTCTTCGAGTGGGCGAGCCGGTCCAGCCGGCGGAGTTACGCGGGTTGGCCATCCGGGAGGCCGTCGACCTCGTACAGCAACGGGTCACGGACGTGTGGCGGTCGCTGGCGGCCGAACCCGCGACCCGCTGACCCTCACCGGGCATGCGGCCTACCGCGGCCCACCGTCGTCGGAGGCAGTCGGCCTATTGCCCGCTCCGGCCATGGGCGGACTGAAAGTGCAGGTCAGGGCGGTGTGTTGCACCCTTTCGTAGGGTGGCGATCAAATTCGGTTGAGCGTCGACACGATGTCGTGAAGGCTGAACTCCGGTCTCGTCGAAGGTTTAACTACAATTCGCCCATACAAGCAAAGTTGTGAACCCGAACCAGACACAATGCCGGACGTGAGGAGCGAACCCGCAGCTATGAACACCTGGACCCACCACGGGCGTTGTGGAGCCACGCGTCCGGCTCTGGCGGAGCAGGAGCGCGGCGTTACGAGATGAGGTAAAGGAGCGGCCGATGTCACGGAAGGAACCGGGCGGATGCAGACGCTGGTGTTGAACGCCTCGTATGAGCCACTGGCTGTCGTCTCTGTTCGCCGGGCCATCGTTCTCGTGCTGACTGAGAAAGCTGTGACAGAACAGGCCGACTCCGGCCGGATCATCCGCTCGGCGACCCGGGAGTTCCCGGCGCCCCTCGTCGTCCGCCTCGTGCGGTTCGTACGGGTGCCATACCGGCGCAGGCTGCCGTGGTCGCGCGGCGGCGTCCTCGATCGGGACAACCGCCGCTGCGGGTACTGCGGCGGGCGCGCCGAGTCGATCGACCACATCGTGCCCACCTCGCGAGGAGGTGCCCAGCGCAGCTGGCTCAACACCGTGGCGGCGTGTGTGTCCTGCAACCAGCTCAAGGCGGACCGCACCCCGGATGAGGCAGGCATGCACCTTTTGGTGGTGCCCTTCGAGCCCAAGGTTCAGAAAGCCCTGGTGCTGGCGCTCGGGGTGCGGCAGACCGAACGGCTACCCGACTGGCTGGTCGCTTCGTTCGCGTAGAACTTCGCGTAGAACTGGGGTGCCGTTCGCGGAGAAGTCTGACCTCCATCTGCCTGGATGTGTCTGTGCGGCTCCGGTGTCTTCGGCCGGGAATAGTGCGAACATAGGAGTGACGCGGGGCGAAACGAGGAGGTCCGCCATGGTCAGTCCGGTCCCAGGGCTGCCGACGGGGATGGTCGTCGGTACCTACGATGCGTATGAGCAAGCGCAGCGGGCGGTCGACTACCTGGCCGATCGGAAATTCCCGGTCGAGCACCTCGCCATCGTCGGCACCGAACTGCGCCAGGTCGAGCGGGTCACTGGGCGCATGACGTGGGGAAAGGCGCTGGCTGGCGGGTTGGCCACCGGCGCCTGGTTAGGTCTGTTCGTCGGCTTGCTGCTCAGCCTGTTCACCGACGAGGGGTGGCTGACGATCATCGTCATGAGTATGGCGTGGGGAGCGCTGTTCATGACCATCTTCGGCGCGGTCGGCTACGCGTTGACCGGCGGTCGTCGTGACTTCACCTCCAAGAGTGTCATCGTCGCCGGCAGATACGAGATCTACTGCCAGCACCAGCACGCCGAAGACGCTCGTAACCACTTGGCGCGGCTGTCCTTGCAAACTGGGTGAATGGACGTGTACGGCGGGCCCCACCCGGACCTTCGCGTCGTGATCCAGCACCAGTCGGCCGAAGTGCTTGACGTGAACGACGTAAGCGGGGAGCGTCAACCGGGTGAAAGGTGAACTGTCCTGTCCGCGGTGTGGCGCCGCGCCACAACCCCCGGGGCCTTGGTCCAGTCGATGGACCTGCCACCAGCATGGTCCCGTCTATCCGGTGACGCCGATGCTGGTACCGAGTGCTCCGCTGATCCGGCAGATCAGCCAGCGTTCCGCGGTGCCCTTGTGGCTGCCGTGGCCGCTCATGCACGGATGGGTGGTGGGTGCCCTCGCCCACGCCGGTGACGATGTGTCCGGGGTTCGGGCCACCGCGGTGGCGATCAGCGGACCGAACCCGTTCGGCGGGGCAGCCGATCTGGTCGTGGTGGCGGAGGAGCAAGGGGTGGGCCTGGGGGCAGGCTTCGCTGGGCTCGACGCCGTCGACCCCGGCGAGGTGGTCCGGTCCGAGCCGCATGCCAGAGTAGAGCTCAACGGTCGCCGGGTCCCCTTGTGGTGTGTCGACGGCGACCCGAAACATGCGGTATACGCAGGCCAATCCGGTGGCCATTGGTTGTGGATGATCCTCTACCCGCAGACGGCCGGTGCGCTGCTCCTTGAAGACCTCGGCCTGGAAGACCTTCGAGATCTCGGGCGAGAGGTGGAGATGCTGCCGTACGGTACTCCGCCGCCCTGGCTCCGTCCCGGCTACGATCATTAGGGTGGAGGGCACGCGGACCTCGGGTGGCATCGGGCCCACGGACCTGGTGGCACCGCCTCGCATCATCGTCATGAGCCCGGCTCGCCCGCGGCGTGGCGAGACCACATGAGCAATGGCACGTCCAGGTGGAGACATCACCGGGGGATGTGCTGTCGACAACACTGGGAACAGGTTTGCGCATCGATCTGCACACGCACAGCGTCGTCTCCGACGGCACCGACCGGCCAGAGGTGTTGGTTCGGCAGGCCCGCCGCCACGGGCTCGACGTCGTCGCCCTCACCGACCATGACACTTACGACGGTTGGGACGCCGCACACGAGGCAGCGGCCGAGGAGGGCGTGGAGCTGGTACCCGGCGTCGAGATCTCCACCCACTGCCAGAGCTACGGCGTGCACTTGCTGGCCTACCACGTCGACGCCGGATACCGTCCGCTGGCGCGTGAGCTGGCGCGGATCCGCCTGGACCGCCGGGACCGGCTGCAGCGGATCGCTACTCGGCTCACCCAAGCCGGCCTACCGGTAGAGCTGTCCGAGGTGCTCGCCCACGCGAAGGGTGCCTCCGCCGTCGGCCGGCCGCATGTCGCCGACGTCATGGTCGCCAAAGGGTACGTGGCCAGCCGGGACGAGGCATTCGCGACCTGGCTGTCGTACGGCTGCGTCGGCTACGTCGAGAAGTACGCGCCGGACATCGTCGACGCGATCGGCTGGGTCCACGGCGCGGGAGGTGTGGCCGTGTTGGCCCATCCATGGGGGCGCGGCTCGCGTCGGCTGTTCGACCGGACCATGCTGACCCTCCTCGCCGAGGCCGGGCTCGACGGCGTAGAGGTGGATCACCAGGATCACGACCACGCCGAACGGGCCGGTCTCCGGGAGCTGGCTACCGAGCTGGACCTCGTCGTCACCGGATCCAGTGATTACCACGGCACCGGCAAGAACGGGCACGAATTGGGCGTGAATACCACCGAGCCGGCCGAATGGGAGCGTCTGCTGGAGCGGGTGGGCCAGCGGACGCCGCATGGCACTCGGCGCCCCGGAGCGGAGGCATGAGATGACCGACACCACCGCCGGACAGCAGGCCCTCGAAGGGATGCCCCGGCGGCTCTATCGAGCCACACCTACACGGCTGACGACGTGGCTGGATTGCCCGAGACGGTATCGGTTCACCTACCTCGACCGTCCGGCGCCAGCCAAAGGTCCGCCATGGGCACACAACACCGTCGGTGCGGCGGTCCACAACGCGCTGGCCGAGTGGTGGCGGCTGCCGCTGGAGGCCCGGACCGTGGCCAAGGCCGGGGCGCTGGTCTCGACATATTGGTCCGCCGACGGCTTCCGCGACGCTGAGCAGGTCGAGCAGTGGCGCCGCAAGGCGCAGGTGATGGTGGAGCGTTATGTCACGAGGCTCGACCCGGCCGACGAACCACGTGGTGTAGAGCGCACTGTCGGGCTCATCCATGGCGGCACCTCGCTGACCGGCCGCATCGACCGGGTGGACGAGCGGGCCGACGACGTGGATACGGAGTTGGTGGTTGTCGATTACAAAACCGGCCGGCACCTGCTGACCACCGATGACGCCCGCTCGTCGTTGGCGTTGGCGGTATACGCGGCTGCCGCCGCGCGGACGTTGCGGCGGCCGTGCCGCAGGGTCGAGCTGCATCACCTGCCATCCGGAGAGGTGGTGTCGTGGGAGCATGACGAGCTGAGTTTGACCCGGCACCTGGACCGGGCCGACGACATCGCCGGCGAGTGCGGCGCCGCGGACGAGGCGTTCCGAGCCGGACAGGCTGGCGACGACACCTTTCCTGCCCGGCCCTCGGCCCTGTGCGGCTGGTGCGACTACCGGGCGCACTGCCCGGAGGGCCGGACGGCGGTGCCCACCCGTGCGTCCTGGGCGGGGCTCGCGGATACCGCGTGAAGCCTGGTGACGGGAGCGGCGGGACGCGGCGTGGTGAATGTCACCCGGGTCAGTGCACCGGAACGGAACGACGATCAGTGATCTGACGTTTGACGCGGTGACGGGATGGGCAAATGTCGTATGGTTGGCGTGATCTTGACACGTGCTGGCCGTTGTCGGCTCAAGGATGGAGGGCGGATGCCCGGACGCTACGGTAAGCCTGCGAAAGCAGGTCGTAGGGCACACGCGGCCACTCCCAGGCGTCCGTCGTTCCGGCTCCGGCTCATCGGCGTGGTGACCGGTGGCGCGATCGTCGCCACCGGCGTCGTCGCCATCACCGGTGCTGCGGACAATGCCGACAATCCAGAGTTCACTCCGGAGAGCTTCGCATCGGGCGGCGGTGAGATGACCATCGACCGCGACCCCGGGGGTCTGTCGCGGTCTGGCTCGCGGCAGCCGGGCCGGCTGTTGGGCACGTTGAGCGACATCATCGATCGCGCCGAGCTCAGTGACGATGCCGAGGCCGACGATGCCGACGACACCACGGCGGAGGAGCCGGATGATTCCGGTGAGCCGGATGACGTCGACGAGGTTGACGACGATGCCGACGACGAGCTGGACGAGGACGGTTCGACCGACGAGCCAGACCCGGACCCGAACGCCAAACCCGAAGCGACCGCGCCCCTGCCGGACAACAGCGGTGAGGGTAAACGGGTCGTCTTCGACATCACCGGCCAGCAGGTGTGGCTGGTGGCGGAGGACGGCGACGTCGAACGGACCTACATGGTGTCGGGCAGCCGCTACGACCAACTGCCTGAGGGTACGTACCAGGTGTTCTCCAAGTCGGAGGACGCCATCAGTTGGACCTTGGAAGAAACCATGCGCTACATGGTCCGCTTCCACCGGGGCGAGAACTCCAACATCGGTTTCCACGACATCCCCGTCTACAAAGACTCCGGCGACGCCGCGCAGACGCTGTCCGAACTGGGAACCCCGTTGTCCGACGGGTGTATCCGGCAAGACCTCGACGATGCCAAGGCGCTGTGGGAGTTTGCGCCGGTCGGCACGGACGTGGTTGTTGTCCGCACCTGAGCGGTAGCGCTCGGCCCGGACAAGTCGGATGTGTAGTCGGTTACGCCGAACTCACGGTCGACTTGTCAGGCTCGGCGCTGCCGGATGTGCAGCTCACGGAGTTGTCCGGCCTGACAAGTCGGGGAGGACAGTGGTGACCAGAGCGCCGGTCGATCACTCCGACGCTTGAAGGTCGACCGCCTGGCCCGCACGAGTACGTCGCCGGACCCGCTTGCGCGGCCGAGACTCGGAAACCTCGGTGGACTCCACCGCAGGCTCGGAACGCGCCGACCGGCTGCGGGTGCGCTGCCCACCGCCATGCGAGCCGGAGCTGCCACGTCGGGTCCGCCGACGCTGCCGTCCTGGTCGCTCCGAACCCTTGTCGGCGTCGTCCACCTCTTCGGCGTCGAGTCCGTCGCGGGTGCGTTCGGCGGCAGGAAGCCGGCCCTTGGTACCCGGCGGGATCCCGAGCTCACGGAAGAAGTGCTCACTGCTGGAGTACGTCTCCGGTGGATCGGCGAAGGGGAGGTCGAGCGCCTCGTTGATCAGCTTCCAGCGGTGGAGATCGTCCCAATCGACGAAGGTGACGGCGATCCCGTCGGCGCCGGCCCGGCCGGTGCGGCCGATGCGGTGCAGATAGGTCTTCTCGTCATCGGGACAGCTGAGGTTGACCACATGGGTGACCGCTTCGATGTCGATGCCACGCGCCGCGACGTCGGTAGCGACCAATACGTCGACCTTGCCGTTGCGGAATGCCCGCAGTGCGCGTTCCCGTACCGGCTGGCTGAGGTCGCCGTGGACGGCCGCGGCCGCGAAGCCACGCTCAGTCAGCTCGTCGGTGAGGCGCTGAGCTGCCCGCTTGGTGGTGCTGAAGACGATGGTGCGGCCCCGGCCCTCGGCGCGGAGCAGACGGGCGACCATCTCGTCTTTGTCGAGGCTGTGCGCCCGGTAGACGAACTGCGCCGTGGTGGGCACGGTCTGTTGTTCGTCGCCGGTCTCAGCTCGGATGTTCAACGGGTTGCGCATGTAGCGACGGGCCAAGCTGACCACCGCTGGCTGCATGGTGGCGGAGAACAGCATGGTCTGGCGCAGTTCGGGCGTGCGGCTGATGAGCTTCTCGACGTCCGGCAGGAACCCGAGGTCGAGCATCTTGTCGGCTTCGTCGAGCACGAGGACCTTGATCTGCCCGAGGTCGAGTTTGCCCTGGTTGGCGAGGTCGAGCAAGCGTCCGGGAGTGCCGACGACGACGTCTACCCCGGCGCTCAGCGCGCTGAGTTGCGGCTCGTAGGCCCGGCCGCCGTAGACGGTGAGTACCCGGACCCGGCGTATCGTCGACGCTGTTTCGAGGTCGCCAGCGACCTGGAGCGCGAGTTCACGGGTGGGGACGATGACGAGTGCCTGCGGCTTGCCGGGCACGACGGCCTCGGCGTAATCCCGCTCGTCCGGGCTGACCACGCGTTGCAGTAGCGCGAGCCCGAACGCGTAGGTCTTCCCGGTGCCGGTGCGAGCCTGACCGAACAGGTCGCTGCCGGCCAGTGCGCTGGGCAGGGCCAGCTCCTGGATGGGGAAAGGTTCAGTGATGCCGACGCGCTCAAGGGCGTCGGCTATGGGGGGTAGGACCCCTAGATCTCTGAAGGTGGTCAGAGTGTTCGCCTCACTATCTCGGAGGGTAACCCCGAGGTGTTGTCCACAGTGCACGCTGCAGGGCTGCTCAACGGCGGAACTCAACCGTGGCGCCAAGCGCCGCGCCGGCAGGCGTCCGAATCGACCTCGGGAGCGCCCAGTTGGTCCGGACGCATCGTCATTACTAGCAGGCCAGTCTACGGCATCGTGGGCAAGTGTGACGCACGACGCGTCCGGGGTGGCCGCGGCAGGTTCCTCATCGCCGTCGACAGCGGAGTTCATCGCCTCGTGAGCCAGCCGCCGCAACTGCGGATATCGTTGCTGGCGTGGATGTACATATGGACGATCCCGAGTACCGCGCCGGCATCGTCGACCTGCTCGGTGCCATGGGCCTCGGGGAACTGCTGGCGTTCCAGCGGCTCGCGGCCGACGCCGAGTTGGCGCCCACGCTCTCCGATCAGGCTGCCCTGGCCGGGATGGCGGTAGCGGAGTTCCGCCACTTCGAGCGGATCCGTGACCGGCTGGCTGAGCTGGGTGTATCCGCCGACGAGGCCATGACGCCGTTCCGGGCGGCGTACACCGAGTTCCACGCCAAGACCGCGCCGTCCACCTGGCTGGAAGGCTTGGTTAAGGCCTACGTCGGCGACCAGATCGGCACCGACTTCTATCGCGAGATCGCCGCCACGGTCGACGACGACACACGTGCGCTGGTCACCGAGGTCATCGCCGACTCTGGGCACGCCGACTTCGTGGTCGATCGGGTCCGGTCCGCCATCGAGCGGGATCCCAGCGTGGCCGGCCGGCTCGCCTTGTGGGGGCGGCGTCTGGTGGGAGAGGCGCTTGCGCAGGCTCAGCGGGTCGCGGCCGACCGCGAGGCCATCACCGCGATCATCGTGGGTGGACCGGGCCGGCCGGGGATGGACCTCGCCGAGTTGGGGAAGGTGTTCGCGCGGCTCACCGAGAACCACGCGGCCCGGATGGCGAAGCTGGGCTTGGCGTCGTAGCGGAGAACCATCTCTGTAGGCGTTCCAGCGCTGTGCCGCCGCTGTCCGCGTCGACCTGTTCGGCCAGGTCGGCGACGGTGATCTCGGCCAACGCGGATCGCCAGGCCTGTTCGGCGGTGGCCATGGCCCGCGCTATAGCACAGGGGAGCAGGCACCGTTCCGGGTCCGCCGCCAGGGGTCCGCGCTGGCGGATCTCGGTGCAGCGAAACGCTGGTTCGGTGCCGTCGATGGCGACGACCACGTCGAGTGCGGTGATCTGACTGGCCGGTCGGGTCAGCTCGTAGCCACCTGCCTGCCCTTGCGTCGACGCCACCAGGTTGGCGCGAGACAGCGCCTGAAGTTGCTTCGCGAGATAGGGCTGCGGCACTCCGTGCAGCTCGGCGAGCCTGGACGCGGGCACCGGATGCTGGCTCTGGCTCAGCGTGACACAGCAGTGCAGGCCCCATTCGACGCCGCTCGACAGTCGCATAGCCGTAGCCTACCCAACGCGGATGTTTGCTGTCTGAGTTGTGATATAACTCGGACATTGAATATCCGAGAAGAGTGGAGCAGTTCGCATGGCGCGTGTTTCAGGTCGCCCGCCCAGCCCAGTCACTCCTGTCACGGCCGACGCTCAGCCCGGCGGTTCGGCCACGGCGATGTCCGACCGCACCAGGCTGGGCTTCGCCGCCGTCGCCCTCTTCGTGGCCGCCCTCAACCTCCGCCCCGCGGTAGCCGCGGTATCCCCGCTGGTCGACCGCATCCGGACCGACCTCGACCTCTCGGCGACGGGGGTGTCGCTGCTGACGGTTGTCCCCACCCTCGCCATGGGGGTGTGCGCGCCCCTGGCCGCCTACGTCGGCCGGCGCTGGGGTCTACACGCCGGTGTCCTGCTGGGGCTCGCCGTCGTCACGGTCGGCACGGCCGCCCGCGTCGGCGGCGAGGCAACCTGGATCCAGCTCAGCAGTGCCGCCGTCGTCGGCACCGGGATCGCCGTCACCCAAACCCTCCTACCCGCCGTCGTCAAAGCTCGCTTCGCCGACCGTGCCGGACTCGTCACCGGGATCTACACCGCCGGCCTCGGGCTTGGCGGCGCGATCGCGGCCGGGGCCAGCGCCCCGCTAGCCGAGGCTGTCGGGTCATGGCCGGGAGCGCTGGCGTCGTGGGCGGTGCTGGCGGTGCTGGGGATGGTCATGTGGGCCGCCGCGGCGCCGTCGTTGAATATCCGTCGGTCCGGGACGGCAGCGGGTCCGGCTACCAGTGGACTACCGTGGCGCGACGCTACGGCGTGGCGGGTCGCCGCGATCTCCGCGATCAACTCGGGGCTCTACTACTGTGAGCTGGCCTGGGTGGCGCCGCTGTTGCACGACGACGCCGGGTACACCGAGGCGCGGGCGGGAGTGCTCCTCACCGCCATGATCTGTGTGCAGGTGGTAGCCATGCTCATGGTGCCTTCCCTGCTGGGCCGCCGCAGCGATCTCCGTCCGGCGCTGGCCGGATGTGCCGTCGTCACCGCGATCGGGTTTCTCGGGCTCGCCGCCAGCCCTGGGACTCCGACCTGGGTGTGGCTGTTGCTGCTGGGAATCGGCCACGGTGGGCTGTTCCCGCTCGTGCTCATGCTGCCCGTCGTCGCCAGCGTCGACCCAGATGGAGCGAGCCGGCTAGGCGCGATGGCATTCTTCGTCGGCTACGGCTGTGCGGCGATCAGCCCACTCGTCGTGGGTGTCCTGCGGGATGTGCTGGGTGGGTTCACCCAAGCATTCGGGCTGCTGGCAGTGGTGACGCTGATCGCCCTGTATCCGATCATCCGGCTGACCCCAGCCGACTAGGTGCCATGGCGTGACACACGGCGGCGCCGCCTCCGCATCGGAAACGACGCCGGCGCGCCGGTCGCTATGGGGCTGGCCGGCGCGCCGGGAGTACGGCCAGGCAGGTTTTACAACGCGCCGAAGCCGACGCGGCGTTCAACCGGCTCGCCGATCTCGACGTATGCCAGATGTTCGGGCTTAACAAGCACCTTGCGGCCACGCTCGTCCGTCAGTTCGAGCAAGACGCCGCCTTCGATAGCTTTGCGGACGGCCGCCTCGACTTCCTCCGGTGACTGATCGCTCTCGATGATCAATTCGCGCGGGGCGTTGTGCACGCCGATCTTGACCTCCACGGTCACCTCTCCTGCGTCTACGTACCCGGCGATACCCGGATGTTTGCCCTCGAGGTCACCCGGATAGGGGCTCTGCCCCTAAGCGCGCGACCTCATGGGAGATCGCGTGACCTCTTCATTGTCTTGACCACAAGCCAGCGTAGCCGAGGTGATGCCGGACCGACCGGGCTGTACGCCGCAAGCGAAGCCGGCGCACGCCGGGAATACCCGGCTCCCGGGATGACGTCATGGGTGTCGTTGCGTCACGGGGCGTCGTCGGTCGCGTCCAGGCGTGGAAACCCGCGGATCCCGCGCCAGCCCAGCGTGGCCACCAGTTCGGCTGCTGTCTCGCGTGGAATGGTGCCGTTGGTGACCAACCAGTACCGGGCCGTCACCTGGGCGATCCCGATGAGTCCCACCGCTAGCAGGGTGGATGCCTCCCGGGACAGGCCGGTGTCTTCGGCGATGATCGCGCTGATCTCGGTGGAGCACACCTCGGTCAGCCGGTCGAGCCGGCTGCGGACGGCCGGGTCGTTGGCGAGGTCGGACTCGAACAGCAACCGGTACAACCCGGATTGATCGTCGACGAACTCGAAGTAGGCGTTGACCGCGGCGATCACGCGCTGCTTGTTGTCTCCGGTGGAGGCCAGTGCTCGGTGTAAGCCGGCCAGTAGCCCGTCGGTGGCCGTGTCGATCAGGGCAAGATAAAGCTCCAGCTTGCCCGGGAAATGCTGGTAGAGAACCGGCTTGCTGACGCCGGCGCGGACGGCGATCTCGTCCATGGCCGCGGCGTGATATCCGTGTGTGACGAACACTTCCTGGGCGGCCCGCAGTAGGTGAACACGTCGCTTGCCGCGGGGCATGCGCACACCGCGCGGTGGTACGTCCGGCACGGCGGTCACTTGTCTACCTCCATGTCGACTCCGAGGGATCCTATCGGTAGTCGTCCTCGTCGTACTCGACGATCCTGGTCTGCTCGTAAGCGTCGGCGGGATCGACGTCGCTGGGAAGGGTTCTGGGCAGCTCGACCGGCGTGAGGTCGGGCTCCTCAGGATCGGCCTCGGTGCGACCGGCCCCGGCGTCGGCGTTGTCGACGGGGCGGCTCTGCTCGAACGCGTCGGCCGCGGGCTTCTCAACGCGCTCGGTGGGGCCATCGTACTCGGTCATCTATACCTCCTGCGTGCGTTGACGGGTTGCCCAAAGACAGCTTTGATACACCCTTCTCATCTTGAAGCTACCCCGAATCGGCGGGGTTGAGCGCGATCGTGGCGGTCGGCGCCCAGGGTTGTCGAGGCGACGGCGGGGAAAAGTTCGACGGCTGGACCTGCCGGTGGGTGGCCGAACGCCGCGAGCGAATACCATCGTTGACGTGGCTGTGATCACCCGGTGGCCCGGCCACGAGGTCACCCTCTCGAACGGACATCTCGTCAACATCCGGCATGCCGAACCGGCGCGGCCGGGGCTCCCGCATGCGGTGATGGTGCACGGCTTGGGCGGTTCGTCCACCAACTGGACCGCGTTGATGCGAGAGCTGCGCGGCGACCTTGATCAATGGACACCTGACCTGCCGGGATTTGGTGAGTCTCCGCCGTCGGACGAACATACCGTGCCTGACTACGTCGCCGACGTCATCGCCTATCTGGAGCGGTTCGACGAGCCTGTTCACCTCGTCGGGAACTCGATGGGTGGACTGATCAGCGTACTTGTGGCGTCATCGCGTCCGGACCTGGTCCGCAGCCTGACACTGCTCTCACCGGCGATGCCGCAATACCGGCTGCCCTGGGGCGCTCAGGCGATGGCCGTCATCGCCGCACCCAAGCTGGGCGAGTGGATGTTGGGCAGGGTCAACACCGAACCGACGCCGGAGCAGATCCGACGGCTGGCGCCGATGCTGTTCGGCGACCCGGACGGAGTCGACCCCGACGAGTTCGACTTCGCCGTGCAGGAAAGGATGCGCTGGATCAGCAAACCGCACGCCGAGCGGGTGCTGCTGACCGCGCTGCGCTCACTGGTGGCGCAGTACGTGGCGCCGCACCGCCGATCGCCGTGGCGGGCCGCACAGCGTGTTCTCTGTCCGACGATGGTGGTGGTGTGCAATAAGGACGCTCTCGTCGGGGCGTGGGCGGCGCGTCGTTGGTGCCAGACCCTTCCGGGAGCGAGGGTGGTCAAGCTGGAACGGTCTGGCCACGTGGCGATGATGGAGTATCCGTGGGTGGTGGCGGACCTGATCAGGTCGTTCCTCCGTGACGTGTCCGAATATTGAGACAATATGTCCATCACATGGACACTGGCGCGGGAATGTGTGCGGCTGTGTCACTGTTGCGCAGAGGACAAGGCCGAACTTTCCCGGTTGATCACCGAGACGTATATCGATGGAGTCGATCGTGTCTTTGCCACCTCTCGTAGAGCCTGCCGCTGAGCTGACCATCGACGAGGTCAGGCGCTATTCGCGGCACCTGATCATCCCCGACGTCGGGATGGACGGACAGAAACGGCTGAAGAACGCCAAGGTGCTCGTCGTCGGCGCCGGTGGCCTCGGCTCGCCAGCACTGCTGTACCTGGCCGCCGCCGGAGTCGGCACCCTCGGCATCGTCGAGTTCGACGAGGTCGACGAATCCAACCTGCAGCGCCAGATCATCCACGGGCAGTCCGACATCGGCCGGTCCAAGGCGCAGTCCGCGCGCGACTCGGTCAAAGAGGCCAACCCTTACGTCAACGTCGTCCTGCACGAGACCCGGTTGGACAACGACAACGTCCTCGACATCTTCGCCGGCTACGACCTCATCGTCGACGGCACGGACAACTTCGCCACCCGGTACATGGTCAACGACGCCGCCGTACTCCTGGGCAAGCCCTACGTCTGGGGCTCGATCTACCGGTTCGAGGGACAGGTCAGTGTCTTCTGGGAGAAGCACGGACCGCAGTACCGCGACCTCTACCCCGAGCCGCCGCCGCCCGGCATGGTGCCGTCGTGCGCCGAGGGCGGCGTGCTGGGCGTCCTCTGCGCATCCATCGGCTCGATCATGGTCAACGAGGCCATCAAACTGATCACCGGCATCGGTGAACCGTTGATCGGGCGGCTTATGGTGTACGACGCGCTGGAGATGAGCTACACCAAACTAAAGATCCGCAAGGATCCCAACGCCGAGCCGATCACCGAACTGATCGACTACGAGGCGTTCTGCGGTGCCATCAGCGACGAAGCCGCCGAGGCCGCGGTCGGCTCCACCATCTCCGTGACGCAGCTGAAAGACTGGCTGGACCTGCGGGAGAAGGGCGAACGAGACTTCGTCCTGGTGGATGTCCGGGAGCCCAACGAGTACGAGATCAACCGGATTCCAGGTGCGGTCCTCATCCCCAAGGGCGAGTTCCTCACCGGCGAGGCGCTGGGCAAACTGCCGCAGGACAAACAGGTAGTACTGCACTGCAAGTCCGGTGTGCGCTCGGCCGAAGCGCTGGCGGTGGTCAAGGGTGCCGGTTTGGCCGACGCGGTGCACGTTGGTGGTGGCGTGGCTGCGTGGGTCAACCAGATCGACCCGTCACAACCCGCCTACTAACCCCTTGTGCACCTGATCTCCGTTTTGACGCCTGATCGTTTTCGTGGCGACGATCAGGTGCGCGGTGGTGGCGACGGCCAGTGTCGACGTGCGGTAGCGGCGTCTGATCGTCGCCACGATGTGGGACGCGTGGCGATCAGATGCACAAACCGTCGTATGGCGTCCAGCAGCGCATCTGATCGCCAGGGCGTCCATCGTGGTGACGCCCGCGCACGGCCGGCCGCAACAAGCTTCCTTACGGCGCGCTGCCGTGTGTAGTAAGCCTCCTTGTTGTTGCCCTGGTGACAGTAAGCGTCCTTGTGCCCGGGGCGGAGGCCGCAGTAAGCCTCCTTGTTGCCCCGGACACTCAACACGCGTGCCTCCCACTGCGAGAACCGTGCTGCCCGTTCCGGACTCCGCTACCGCCAGATGGTGTTAACGCCCGAATCCGACTCTTAACGCCATCTGGTGGTAGCGAAGTGCGCGGATGGGCAGCACGACACCTATTTCGCCATGCCGCGACGGCCCTTTCTGCAGACGGTGCGACGATCAGGTGCACAAACGGAGATCAGGTGCACAAATGGAGATCAGGTGCACAACGGGGTTAGAGGAGGCCGCGGCGCTGCATCTGCGTCCAGAGGATCCAGCCGGGGATGATCGGCATCCAGAAGCTGACGATGCGAAACAGCAGGACCGCCGGCACCGCGATGGTGGTGCTGACACCGATGGTGGATACGCCGGCGGTCAGCGCAGCTTCGACCGCGCCCAGCCCGCCCGGCGTCGGCACCGCCATACCCAACGTGTTGCCCACGAGCTGTACCACGGCGAGCGCGGCGATGTCGGCGCTGCCGCCCACCGCGCGTAGGCAGGTGTAGAAGCACATCACGAGGGAGGCGGCCTGCAGGACGATCCCGCCGATGGCGACGGCCAGCTTGCGTGGGTTGCTCAGCACGTCCAGCAACCTCGGGAGGCCACGTTCGGCGAAGTCCGCCCACATCGACCGTAGCCGGGTACGGATCGGCGGGATCAGAATCAACAGGGCGGCGGCCAGCAGGATACCCGCGACGATCATCAACGTGGATTGCGACGGCTCCAGCCCGGCGGCGGCCGAGCTGCCGGAGACGACGGCGAGGACCGCGATGGTGGGCATGGTGATGGCGACGTTGCCCACCTGGTTGGCCGCCACGCTCGCGGTGGCCAGCGGCCCGGTGACGCCGGCCTTGGTGAGGAGCCGGATGTTGATGGCGACATTGCTGACGGTCGACGGTGCCACTAGCCGCAAGAAGCTCAGGGAGATCTGCGCACCCAGGGTGCGCATGAACGGTACCCGCTCCGGCACGAAGCCGAGAATGGCGAACGCGGCGCCGACGAAGCTCAAGAACATGAACACCACGGCCGGCACTAGCCAGGCCAGGTTGGTCTGCTCCCACAACTCACCGAACGACACGTCCACCAGTTGCGTACCGACGAGGTACACCGCCGCGACCGCCCCCACACCGGTCAACAGCGACAGCGGTTTGAACCGCTCCAGGCGGACTGGCTCGGTGTCTCGGCCGATCTGGCTGATCAGGCCGTCGCGTAGCTCTGTCAGTAGGGCGCGGCGCCCGCGAAGCTCGCGGCGGACGCTGCGGGGCAAGGCGAGCTGTTGTAGCAGCGGTACGGCGCCGCCGAGCACGGCCGGCCCGAGGACCTCCAGGGAGGTGGTGATGGTCCGTTCGGCACCGACCACCAGTGCGGTGGCGACCAGCGCCTGGGCTAGGTCGGCTCGGACGGCGAGGTCCGGTGCGGCGACCTCTCCGCCGGACGGATCCAGGATCCAGACCTTGCCCTTCTCGGAGATCAGGATGGTGCGCCCGGACAGCCGCCGGTGGGCGACCTGGTTGCGGCGGAGCCTGCGCAGCTGTCGCCAGAGGTCGCGGAGCATGTCGTCGGTGACGGCGTCAGCGGTGAGGTTGGATAGCGCCGAGCCGGGTACGTGGTCGAAGACGAGTGCCGTGGACTCGCCGTTGACCTTGAGGACCTTGCGTAGTTTGGGGGTGCGCACGCCCGCCCGCGACAGCGCCAGCGACTGGAGCGTGATCTGATTGACGGCGGTGCGCATGGTCACCGCCTGCCGCGGCCGCACCTCTTCGCGGGTGCGGATCTGGTCGAGCACGCGGGCCATCGTCCCGGCGCCTTCGGTGTCGCGGTCGAGGACGAGGACACCCAGCGGGCCCTCATCGCTGTCAGCGACGTAGCGGCGGTGCTGTTCGACCGAGTCCGCGCGTAGTGTGCTCAGCGCGAACCCGTTGTTCTCCAGGACCGCCGCAACTTTGTGTCCAGTGGGTGCCACCGATGGTTGCCCGCTGACGAGGCGTACCAGCAGGCCGACGATCCGGCCAAGGCTAAGTGCGGCGAGGATACCGGCGACGGTGACTTCGCCGCTCAGCAGTCCGACGGCGAAGCTCGCGGTGATGGCGAACAGGGCAACCTGGCGGATGCGTTTGAGGTTGAGTCGGGCGACGACGGTGACGATGGCAACCAGCACGGCGGGAAAGGTGGGTACGGGCGCGCCGGTTGTGCCCGGGAGAGACGGGACGAACGAGTCGTGTAACCGTTCCGGCGCCGCGGTGAGTAGCCATTCGGACACCAGGGCGGTGACGACGGCCGCCAGCAAGGCGGCGACCAGCAGCTCGGCCGTGGTTCGCAGCCGTCCCCGGATCATCAGGATGACGACGAGAATGGGGGGCAGGGCCTGAGCGGCGAGGCCGGCGGCGAACGCGACGATGTTGACTGGGCCGCTCGGCATGACTTGGTCGAGTTCGGCGAGGTCTCCGGTGAGTGCGGTGAGGGTGCTCTCGGCGACGACGGCGAGGGTGACGAGCGCCGTGGTGCCGACGATGACCAGCAGGAGCCGCAGCCCGTCCAGGGGACGGCGAGTGCGGCGGGGCAGCGGCGGTTCGTCCACTCGCACTGGGGGCGCTGGCGGCTGCGGCGCAGCCGTGGCATCATGACCGGCACCGTGCGCGGGCTGCTCCATCGATGAGCCTCCCCGCGCACGTATCGTTTCGGTCGTGTTCGTCATGCCATTCTGATCGTCGCACGTCATCGGCGTGCAGGGTGGGGGCGACCCGCACATTCCGACGAAGCCAGTGTCCTGTCGCAGACTTCCTGCGCAGGACATCAGATCTTAGTGTGGCGGTCCTGTCTGCCGCACCGGGTTTCAGGTGGGGCACAGCAGCACCATGGTCGGTGCCTGCGCGGCCGCCGCCGACGAGGCATTTTGCCGGTCAACGACGTATCTGAGGAGAGCTGTGAGGTATGGACGACGAGTATGTCGAAGCGGTGCTCACCCTCGTTGAGCGGATCCCACCCGGGCGCGCGATGGCTTACGGCGCGATCGCGGAGGTGATCGGCGCCCAGCTGCGGCGCGGCGGGCCGCGGATGGTTGGTGCCGTGATGGCGTCGTTCGGGGCGGCCGTCCCGTGGTGGCGGGTGGTGACGGCGAACGGTCGGTTGCCTCCGGGAAACGAGGTTGCCGCACGGCGCCATCTGGCTGCTGAGGGCACCCCGATGTCGGTCGACGGCGACCGGGTCGACATGCGACGTGCCGCCTGGCGGCCGGATGGGCCGTGACGGTTGAAGAAGCACAGTGCATCAGGGTGTCGCCGGGACAGTTCGTTGTCGGTCCGGCATGGTGAGATGGAGCCCGCTTGGCAAACACGTCATGACGTCGCGTGAGAGCTTCCGCCGATAGATCGGTGGAGCTGAGCCAGTGGAGGAGCGAGTATGGCAAGGCGGAGGAGGAGGTCGATGCGGAGTCATCGATCGACGACGACAACGACGCCAGGCGATGCTCATCCGCCGGCTCAGCCCGCCAGCATCTATTGGCGGAAGCTCTAAGGAGGGCGCCGCTTGCGTACACCTTCGGAGCCGTCCGTGCGGCTCGTCCGGCCGAAGCGTTCGCCGCTCACCGCTCCCGTGCTCGACGCCGACCAGCGACGGGTCGTGGAGCATCGTGGCGGACCGTTGCTCGTCCTCGCGGGGCCCGGCACGGGAAAGACGACGACGCTGGTCGAGACGGTGGTGCACCGGGTGGTGCATGACGGCCTCGACCCGGAGCAGGTGCTCGTTCTCACATTTAGCCGGCGGGCGGCCACGGAGTTGCGGGAGCGGATCGCTCGACGGCTGGATCGCACCGTTCGTGAGCCGTTGGCGCGCACCTTCCATTCCTACGCCTTCGGGCTGCTGCGTCGTGAGGCGGTCCAGAACGGTGAGCCCACCCCCCGGCTGCTCTCGGGCGCCGAGCAGGACCTTCTGATCCGGGAGTTGCTACGTGGCGACGTCGAGCAGCTTGGTGCGGATTACTGGCCCCCGCGGCTCCATGCTGCGTTGCTGACGCGGGGATTCGCCCGTGAGCTGCGTGATCTGCTCATGCGTGCGGCCGAACGTGGTCTGGCTCCGGAGGAGCTGGCCGAGCTGGGCCGCGGGCATCGCCGAGACGACTGGCTGGCCGCGGCCACGTTCGCCCACCAGTACGCGGGCGTGACGGCGCTGCGCACACCGCCGTCGTATGACCAGGCGGAGCTGGTCCGGTCGGCGGCGGGGTTGCTCCGGGAGGATCCGGAGCTGCTGGCGCGGGAGCGCGATGCGAGACGGCTGGTCGTGGTCGACGAGTACCAAGACTCCGATCCGGCGCAAGAGGAGCTGCTCCAACTGCTGGCTGGCGGCGGACGGGACCTGCTCGTTGTTGGTGATCCCGACCAATCGATCTACGGCTTCCGTGGTGCCGAGGTCGAGGGTATCCGGCGCTTCCCGGAACGGTTTCCGGGTGCTGACGGCAGCCCGGCTACGGTCCTCGCGTTGACGCTGTCGCGGCGTAGCGGTCCGGCGTTGCTGGACGCGTCTCGGCGGGTCGCGGCCCGACTCGGCGGTCCACCGGGGCACCGGCGGTTGCGCCCGGCTGACCCCTACGCCGCCGCCGACGTGTCCGTACATGTGTTGGGCAGCCCCAGCCAAGAAGCGGCCTTCGTCGCGGCGCGGCTGCGTGAGGCGCACTTGATGTACGACGTGCCGTGGTCGTCCATGGCGGTGCTGGTGCGTGCGTCGTCGTCGATCCCGACGCTGCGGCGGACGCTGGTGGGCGCCGGAGTGCCAGCGACGGTCCGGCTGGATGAGATCCCCCTCGTCGATCAACCGGCGGTACGTGCCTTGCTCGCTGTGGTGGACGTCGCCCTGAACTCCCGGGAGCTCACTGGTGAGCTGGCATTCGATCTGGTCACCGGGCCGTTCGGCGGTGCGGACCCGCTGGCGCTGCGGCGGCTGCGGCAGGAACTGCGTCAGCATGAGCTGGCTGCCGGCGGGGGGCGTGCTTCAGCGGAGCTGTTGGTAGAGGCTATTCAGGAGCCTCTGGTGCTGGTGCCATTGGACGGCGACGCCGTCGCACCGGCGGAGCGGATCGCACGATTGGTCGAGGTGGGTCGAGCCGCGGCGAGCGCGCCCGGCGCTTCGGCCGAAGATGTGTTGTGGGCTGTGTGGTCGGCGTCGGATCTGGCCCGCCGGTGGGCGCGTACGGCGTTGTCCGGCGGCCGGTCCGGGCAGGGCGCCGACCGCGACCTCGATGCGGTGGTGGCGCTGTTCGACGCCGCCGCCCGGTACGTCGACCGCATGCCCGGCGCCGGCCCGGCCGGCTTCGTCGACCACATCCGGGGCCAGCAAATTCCGTCCGATTCACTGACCGCGCGGGGCGCTCGGGACGATGCCGCCGAGACCGTCACCATCCTCACCGCCCACGCCGCCAAGGGTTTGGAGTGGGATGTCGTTGCCGTGCCCGGCGTGCAGGAAGGGGTGTGGCCCGACCTGCGTGAGCGAGGCAGTCTGCTCGGTACCGAAGAACTTGTCGACGTGGTGGCCGACCGCGACGCCTCGGCGGTGACCCGGGCGAGTGCACGGCTGGCGGAGGAGCGGCGGCTGTTCTACGTCGCGGTCACCCGGGCACGGCGTCGACTCGTCGTCACCGCTGTGTCGAACGAGGACGAGCAGCCGTCCCGGTTTCTGGAGGACCTGGACCCGTTGCCATCGGACGCGCCGGCGGAGCGGCTCGTGGAGCGTGCTGGCCGCGGGCTGGATCTCGCGTCGCTGACCGCGGAGCTGCGCCGGGTGGTGTGCGACCCCGCGGAAGCGGCGGCCCGGCGCCGGGCCGCCGCCGTACAACTCGGCCGGCTGGCGGCCGAGGGGGTGGCTCAAGCCGATCCGGAGCAGTGGTACGGCGGGCGCGAGTTGTCGATTGCCGATCCGCTGGTTGGTCCGGACGATCCCGTCCGGGTCTCACCGTCGAAGGTGGAGGAGTTCAACCGCTGTGAGCTGCGCTGGTTGTTGAAGGCGTGCGGCGCCACCGACGCCGACATGTCTCGGGCCGGTGTCGGTTCGCTGGTTCATGACCTGGCCGAAAAGGCCGTCCTGCAGCAGTGGTCGGAGCCGGCCATGCTGGTGGAGTTGGACCGGCTGTGGCCGGGCATCGATGCCGGGACAGGATGGGTGGCCGCGCGCGAGTATCAGCGGGTCCGCGAGATGGTGCAGCGTATGGCCCGGTGGTTGCAGGCGAACCCGCGGCGGCTGGTCGGGGTCGAACTCGACTTCGACGTACGGGTCGGCCGGGCCCGGCTGGTGGGGCGGGTCGACCGGTTGGACGAAGACGACGAAGGCCGGCTCGTCGTCGTCGACTACAAAACCGGAAAGAGTGCACCGACGGCGGCCGAGGTGAGCGAACACGCGCAGCTGGCCGTCTATCAGGTCGCGGCGGAGGCGGGTGCGTTCCAGCGGGAGGGCTCGTCGAACGCCGCGCCACCCCGGTCCGGCGGGGCCAGCCTGGTTCAGCTTGGTAAGCCGTCGCGAGGGGAGGCACGTGAGCAGTGGCAGCCACCCCTCGCCGACGCCCCTGACCCGACCTGGGCGCACCAGCTGCTCGACGAGACCGCGGCCGGGATGGCGCAGCGGAGTTTCCGAGCTCAACGTGGTCCGTGGTGCGGTTTCTGCCCCGCACGGCCTTCGTGCCCCGCCTTCCCCGACGGCCAGCAGGTGACACCATGAGGTTCTCGGCCGCCGACCTGGCTCAACGGCTCGGCCAGCCAGCGCCGACAGCGGAACAGGCGGCTGCCATCGCCGCGCCGCTGGAACCGGGGGTGGTGATCGCTGGTGCGGGTTCCGGAAAAACCGAGACGATGGCCGCGCGCGTGGTGTGGCTGGTCGCCAACGGATTGGTCCGGCCGGAACAGGTGCTCGGTCTCACCTTCACCCGCAAGGCGGCGCGTGAGCTGGCCGCCCGGATCCGCCGACGGTTGAGTCAGCTCGCCGCCCGCGGGGTCATCGATCCCGCCGCTGGCCTGCTTGATGGGGAGCCTGCGGTGTCCACCTACGACGCCTACGCCGGGCGGATCGTCGCCGAACACGCGCTGCGGCTGGGCCGGGAGCCCGGTGCGCGGCTGATCACCGAGGCCGAGGCGTGGCAATACGCGCAACGGGTGGTCAACGCCTATGACGGTCCGATGGAGGCGGTGGAGTATGCCGCGTCCACCGTCGTGGGTAAAGTCCTGGCCCTCCACGGAGAACTAGCCGGGCACCTGGTGGAGCCGGACCAGGTCCGCACGTTCGCCGAGACACTCCGCGCGGAGGTGCAGGCTCGGCCACGCGCGCACGGACAACGCACCAAGACCGACATCTACGCCGACGTCACCAAGGTGCTGGGGGTTCAGGATGCACGAGCCGCCCTCGTCCCGATGGTAGAAGCGTTCCGCGCACGTAAGCGGGCCGATGAGGTCGTCGACTTCGCCGACCAAGCCGAACTGGCCGCTCGGCTCGCCGACGGCTTCCCCGAGGTGAGGCAGACCGAGCGGGCGGCGTATCGGGTGATCCTCCTGGACGAGTACCAAGACACCAGCCACGCCCAGCTGGTGCTGCTCCGGGCTCTGTTCGGTGATGGGCACCCAGTGACCGCCGTCGGCGACCCCTGCCAGTCGATCTACGGCTGGCGGGGAGCCAGCGCGGGGACTTTGTCCGCGTTCCGCAGCCAGTTCCGCGCCGAGCACGGGGAGCCGGCTCGGCTCGACTCGTTGACCACCAGCTTTCGCAACGGCCCACAGATTCTGGACGTGGCGAATCTCCTGTCCGGCCCATTACGCTCCGAAGGTTTGGAGGTACCTGAGCTGTCGGCGTTCGGAGGTGCGGCGCAGGTGACCGTCGGGCTGCACCTCACCGCCGAGGACGAAGCCGCCGACGTCGCGCGGCGGGCGCGGGCGTTCTGGGATGCCGCGCCGGAGGGCCGCTCCGCCGCGGTGTTGGTGCGCAACCGCAGCCAGATCACCCGGCTGGAGACGGCGTTGCGGGCTACGGGTTTGCCGGTCGAGGTCGTCGGGGTCGGCGGCTTGCTCGCTACCCCGGAAGTCAGTGACGTCGTGGCGACGCTGCGAGTGGTCTCCGATCCTGGTCGCGGTGATGCGTTGATGCGGCTGCTGACGGGCGCCCGGTGGCGGATGGGGCCGCGCGACCTGGAGGCGCTGGCCCGCTGGGCGCGTCGGCTGGGGGGCCCAGCCGGTCCGGCTGGACCCGCCGGTCCGGCGAGCGTGCCGGGCGCTGGAGGTGGAGCCGGTGCGGGTGCGGGCGCTGGAGGTGGAGCCGGTGCGGGTGCTGGTGTGGCCAGCGTCGCCGCCGAGGGAGTAGCGGGTGCGGCCAGTGACGCCGACGCGGTTGTGCCCGACGAGATCGATCAGCTGGGCATCGTCGATGCGCTCGACGCGCTGCCCACCGGGACCGAGGCAGGTTGGTTCTCCGCCGTGGGCTACCAGCGGCTGACCCAACTCGCCGACGAGCTTCGCGGCCTGCGTCGCCGGGCTGGTCAGTCGCTGACGGAGCTGGTGCTCGACGTTGAGCGCACACTAGGCCTCGATGTTGAGGTGGCCGCGCGGCGTGGTCCCACCGGCCGGGTCAACCTGGACCGATTCCTCGACGTCGCTTCCGACTTCGAGGGCACCGCACAGATTGCCACTTTGCCCGCGTTTCTTGCCTATCTGGAGGCGGCTGAGACGGCGGAGCGCGGCCTTGCCCCCGGAGAGGTCGAGGTATCGGGTGATCGCGTGCAGATCCTCACCGTGCACGGGGCCAAAGGCCTCGAATGGGACGCGGTGTTCGTCACGGGCCTGGTCGAGGGAGTTTTCCCGGCCGGTGGCGAGAGGGCGAAGGCCTGGCTGGGCGATCCAGGTGAGCTGCCGTACCCGCTTCGCGGTGACGCCGCGGCGTTGCCTCAGTTGGATCTGGCCGGCGCGGGCGACCAGAAGGAGGTCAAGGAGGCGGTCGACGAGTTCACCGTAGCCGCAGCCGACGCAGCTCGGCTGGAGGAGCGTCGGTTGGGTTACGTCGCCGTGACCCGAGCACGGTCACTGCTGGTGTGTAGCGGCTACCGGTGGGACGACGCGGTACGGCCGCGGGAGCCGTCGCCGTTTCTCGTGGAGATCCGCGACGCCTGCCAGCGTGGTGCGGGTGAGGTGGCGGTGTGGGCCGACGAGCCGGGCGAGATCAACCCGCTCACCGAGAATCAGCCGGAGTGGCGGTGGCCATACGATCCACTCGGCGAGCGCCGGGTCGTCGTCGAGGAGGGAGCGGCGCTGGTGCGAGAGATGTCCGCGGCCGATCTCGACCTCGAGACGGCTGCGGCCATGACCGAGTGGGACGACGAGATCAGTCGGCTGTTGGCCGAACGGCATCGCCATCGCCGAGGTCGCCGGATCGAGGTTGACCTGCCGGGACACCTGTCGGTGTCGCAGTTGGTGCGGCTGCGCCAGAATCCCGACGCACTCGCCCGCGACCTGCGCCGCCCGGTGCCGCGGGCGCCGGCGCCGTTGGCTCGGCGGGGGACGTTGTTCCACACGTGGCTCGAATCGCGGTGGGGGTCACCGCGGCTGGTCGACATCGACGAGCTACCCGGGTCGGCCGACGAGGGCGCTGCACCGGACCGCGAGATCGCTGAGCTACAGGAGGCTTTCCTCGCCTCGGGGTGGGCGGACCGGACCCCCGTGGAGATCGAGGCGCCGTTCGAGCTGATGGTCGGTGGTGTCCTGCTCCGTGGCCGGGTGGACGCGGTGTTCGAGACGGCCGACGGCGGCATCGAGGTGGTGGACTGGAAGACCGGCCGACCACCCCGCGACGCTGCCGAAGAGTCCATCCAGACGGTTCAGCTGGCCGCATACCGGTTGGCCTTCGCTCGGCTGCGGGGGCTTGCCACTGAACAGGTTGGGGCGGCATTCCATTACGTCCGCGCGAACATCACGTTGCGACCAGCGGATCTGCTCGGCGCGAAAGAGTTGGAGTCGCTGGTGAGCGAGTTGCCGGCGGCCGCGGATGCATCTTGACGCCAAGACAACCGTTGATCTTTCCGGCTTTTGCCGGAACACTGACGTAGCGTGACTACTGAGTTGACACCGCTGCGCCGGGTAGCCGCCTACGCGATCTGCGTTGACGAGCACGAACGTGTCCTTTTGATGCGAGAGTCGGCTAACTCCGGCACCCCTGGTGTCTGGACGCTGCCTGGCGGGAGCGTCACGCAGGGTGAGCATCCGGAGGTGGCGGTCCGACGTGAAGCCGTCACCGAAACGGGTGTTGAGGTGCGGGTCGAGTCCGTCGTCGACGTCGTGGCAGACACCCGGGAGCTGCGGCACCGCGGCGTCACATTACACACCGACCGGATCATTTTCGGTGCCCGATCGGCCAGCGGAGGTGACCTTCGGATCGGCTCACCGATGGTCGACGAAGCCGCGTGGCTGAGTGTTGACGAGGCAGCGGCGGTGCAGCTACGCCCTTTTGTGGCGCAGGCGTTGAAGCTACCGCTGTCGGCGGTCGACATGCCCCCGGAGCAGATGCCTGAGCTTCCGGGATTCCACATCGTGGAGTCGAATGGCCGCCCGACTGTGCAGCGGTTTGCCGTCTACGGGCTCGTGCGAGACCCGTTCGGACGGGTGCTACTGACCCAGGTGGCCGACGGATACCCGGGAGCGGGTTCCTGGCATCTGCCCGGTGGCGGGTCCGACTTCGGTGAGCAGCCCGCCCAGGCGCTGCTACGCGAGCTGGAGGAGGAGACGGGACAGGTGGGGCGGGTTCGAAGCTTGCTGGGTGTGGCCAGCCATCACGAACCAGCTCAGGTCGGACCCGAGGGTTTCCCCATCGATTGGCACGGCATCCGCCCGTACTACGACGTCGCCGTCGACGACCCCGGCACCCTGAGGGTGGTGGACGAGGGTGGGTCTACCGTCGGGGCTCGGTGGTTCACGCCGGACGAGGCGTCGTGGCTGTCGCTTACCGCCGTCACCGCGGAGGCCTTCGACGCTGCGAAGCTTTCGAGCGAGATTCCCCGGCGGTGAGCTGAACTCAGGCGAGCACGGTGTCGAGCGCGAGCGTCGCCATGTCGGAGAAGCTACGTTCTCGGTCTTCGGGTGGGAGTTCCGCACCGGTCACGATGCTGTCGCTCACCGTGCACACGGTCAATGCGCGGGCGCCGAACTTCGCTGCCAGCGTGTACAACGCGGCGGCCTCCATCTCCACCGCCAGCACGCCATACCCGGCCAGCCGGTCACGCAACTCGGGGCGGTCGAGGTAGAACGAGTCGGTGCTGAAGATCTGTCCGACATGGTGGCGCACACCGGCGGCTTCGGCCTGTTCGACGAATGCACGCAGCAAGGTGAAGTCGGCGTGTGGGGCGAAATCGAGGCCCTCGAACCGTAGGTGGTTCGCCGAGGAGTCGGTGGCGGCGCTGATGCCGACCACGAGGTCGCGGATGCCAACCGACTCCACGAGCGATCCGCAGGAGCCGACTCGGACGAGGGTACGTACGCCGTATTCGGCCAGTAGTTCATGGACGTAGATGGACAGCGACGGTTGTCCCATGCCGGTGCCCTGGACGGATATCCGACGCCCACCGTAGGTGCCGGTGAATCCCAGCATGTTGCGGGTAGTGGAGTAGCAGATCGGCTCATCGAGGTACGTGGTGGCGATCCACTCGGCTCGGAGGGGGTCGCCGGGTAGCAGTACGGTGTCGGCCACCTGGCCGGGTTCGGCGGCGATGTGAGTGCTCACCTGGGTGACGTTACCCGCCCGGCCGTCGGGATGAGCCGCGAGAGTCCGACGGATCCGGCCACGATCACCGAGTTGGGGGCAGAAATCCGGCAACGATCATCGGGGTGGTCGGTGGTCGGTGGTCGGTGGTCGGTGGTCGTGCCGACCGCTGACCTCTCACCGCCGGCACCCTCGACCTGACGCGGCGTCTAAGCTCGAAGACTGTGGACGACACGTTTTCGTTGCCCGGTCCGTTGGCCCTGTCCCGGTCGACAGCCGACCGGATCGCTCATCGTCGCGGTGACACCGCATGGCTGGACAAGGCATGGCACGATCCGGCCACCCGGGTGCTCGTTGTCGACGGTGGCCGGGTGGCCGTCGCGGGCGGGGCGTTGTCGTACGTCGCACCGGCCGATGCGCCCGATGGCGAGCGGTATCTGCTGGGTGCTGAGGACGGCACGGTTTATATGGCGGTTCATGCCGCCGGTGCCCTGGGCGAGCCGGGAACACCGACGGACGGAACCAGCGGCCTCACGTTGCGCGAGGTCGGGGTGTCACTCGACGACCGCGACGCCGGTCTCGCCGTGCACGCGATCTCGTTGGCCAACTGGCATGCCACACATTCGTTCTGTCCACGTTGCGGCCGACCTACCGAGGTTGCGCAGGCCGGGCACGTGCGGCGGTGCGCCGCGGACGGCTCGGAGCACTATCCCCGGGTCGATCCCGCGGTGATCATGCTCGTCGTGGACGAGAACGACCGGTGTCTGCTGGGCCGCCAGCGCTCGTGGCCGGAAGGACGGTATTCGACACTGGCCGGCTTCGTCGAACCAGGCGAGACTCCCGAGCACGCAGTGGTCCGGGAGGTTTACGAGGAAGCCGGCATCACGGTGACGTCGTGCCGGTACGCCGGTGCTCAGCCCTGGCCGTTTCCGTCCAGCCTGATGCTCGGGTATTACGCCACGGCGACCGGGGAATGGCCCCGGCCGGATCGCGACGAGATCGACGAAGCGCGCTGGTTCAGCCGCGCCGACTACGAAGCGGCGCTGGATAACGGGGACATCAAGACACCGACGTCGTTGTCTATCGCCAGCCGGTTGATCCAGGGCTGGCTCGGGCATCCGTTCCCCGGCTGACGGCACCCCGTCGTAGGCGCGGCACAGCGTACGTCGCCTGAACGTCTCCGGCGACGGGCGACGCGAAGAGTAGTACGGAGGCCGCGCCACCCGGGCCTAGGGGCGGGCGCCGGCCAACTCGGCCAGCCGCTGCTTGACCTCCGACGGGCGGGGGTTGGTGAGCGAGCTGCCGTCGGCGAACACCAAGGTTGGGACGGTCGCGTTGCCGCCGTTCAGGCTCATGACCAGTTCAGCCGATGCCGGGTCGGCCTCGATGTCGACCTCGTCGAAGGTGATGCCGTCGCGATTGAGCGCACCCTTCAGACGGTGGCAGTAGCCACACCACGGCGTGCTGTACATGGTGAACTCGGTCATCGACGCTCCTGCGTTCGTGGACGGGTGGGTCTGGGTGTCACTCGAGACAACACCACATGTGCACCGCGTGTTCCTCGATGTCGGCCGCAGGTGCCAGGATGGAGCCCATGGCTGTTCCCGACGTGCTCTCCGCCCTGGACCCAGAGCAGCGGGAGGTGGCCTCCGCACTGTCCGGTCCGGTCTGTGTCATCGCCGGTGCTGGCACTGGCAAGACCCGCGCCATCACGCACCGCATCGCCCACGGTGTGCTGACCGGCACCTTCGACCCACGTCGTGTGCTCGCCGTGACCTTCACCACGCGGGCAGCGGGCGAGATGCGGGGGAGGCTGCGCTCGTTGGGCGTCGAGGGGGTTCAGGCCCGGACGTTCCACTCGGCTGCGCTGCGGCAGGCACGGTATTTCTGGCCGCAGATCACCCGGGCTGAACTACCGGAGATCACCAGGAGCAAGCTCTCCATCGTTGGTACGGCGGCCAGCCGGTGCCGGGTTGCTACCGACCGTGCCGTGTTACGCGATCTAGCGTCTGAGATCGAATGGGCCAAAGTCAGCAACGTCCTGGCGGAGCAATACGCGGCCGCGGCCGACGCTGCTCATCGCGAGGTGGCAGGTATCGACGCCGAGACCGTCGCCCGCGTCTACGCAGCGTATGAGGACATCAAATCCGATCGCGGCCTGATGGACATGGAAGACATTCTGCTGGCAGCGGTCGGGTTGCTCGACGCCAACCCCGGCGTAGCCGAGGCGGTCCGGGCGCAGTATCACCATTTCGTCGTCGACGAGTACCAGGACGTCTCCCCGTTGCAGCAGCGGTTGCTGGATCTTTGGCTCGGTGATCGCGACGACGTCTGTGTCGTGGGTGACGCCGCCCAGACCATCTACTCATTCGCCGGTGCCCGTCCGGACTACTTGCTGGAGTTCGCTCGGCGTTACCCGTCGGCGACGGTCATCAAGCTCTTCCGCGACTACCGCTCCACTCCGCAGGTGGTGGACGTGGCCAACGCGGTGCTGCGCAAGGCGACGGGCAACGGCGCGGGGGTAACTCTGCAGGCGCAGCGGCCGCCGGGACCCGGCGCGGTCTTTCTCGAGCATCCCGACGAGGTCGCGGAGGCCGAGTGGGTCGCCGCGGAGATCGGCCGGCTGATCGCGGCCGGCGTGCCGGCGCGAGAGATCGCGATTCTGTATCGGGTCAACGCCCAGTCCGAGAATTATGAGCAGGCCCTAGCCGACGCCGGCATTCCCTACGTGGTGCGCGGCGCCGAGCGGTTCTTCGACCGCCCCGAGGTGCGGCAAGCCGCGATGCTGCTCAGGGGGGCGGTTCGGGCGGGGGAGTCATCTGACGACGCGCCGGACGCGGCAGCGGCCACCCAGGCGATCCTGCTCGCCGCGGGGTGGTCGGCCACCCCGCCGGCGGGAGGCGGTGCCGCCCGTGAGCGCTGGGAGTCGTTGGCGGCGGTGGTGGCGCTAGCCGAAGACGTCGTCGCCGCACGGCCCGACGCTCGCCTGGTGGACGTGGTCAGCGAGTTGGAAGCGCGCGCCGCTGCCCAGCATGCCCCGGTGGCAGACGGTGTGACACTCGCCTCGCTGCACGCGGCCAAGGGTTTGGAATGGGACGCGGTGTTCGTGGTGGGTGTTCATGAGGGCACATTGCCGTTGAACTATGCGGAGACGCCGGAGCAGATCGAGGAGGAGCGGCGCCTTCTGTATGTGGGCGTCACCCGGGCCCGTGAACACTTGGCGGTCTCGTGGTCGCAGGCCCGGCAGCCGGGCGGGCGTGGCTCGCGGCGGCCCAGCCGCTTCCTCGACGGGCTGCGGCCGGGCGGGACGGCCCGGGTGGCTCGGAAGGGCCCCGCTCCAACCGGGAGCCGCCGCCGAGCCCCGGCCCGTTGTCGGGTGTGTGGGGCCGCTTTGGTCGATGCCGCATCACGCAAGCTCGGTCGGTGTGGCGAATGCCCGTCGTCGATGGACGAGGCACTATTCGAGCAGTTACGAGAGTGGCGGCGGGAGCGGGCGCAGCAGCAGAAGGTGCCACCGTACGTCGTGTTCACCGATGCCACCCTCACCGTGATCGCCGAGACCAAGCCGGCCGATGAGACGGCCTTGATCGCGATTCCCGGCGTCGGACGGACCAAACTCGACCGTTACGGCGCGGACGTTCTGGAGTTGTGTCGCGATGCCGGCGCCGTCTAGTAGGCCGCGTCGGTGATCGTTGCCGGTTTTCTGCCCTCAACCCCAGTGATCGTTGCCGCTTTCGGGTCGCTATAGCGACCCAATCGTGACTTCGATCACTGGGGTTGAGGGCAGAAAACCGGCAACGATCACCGGGAGGGGGGACGGGGCGGCTGTCGTGGCGGACGTCACCTACCGATCTTCTGCAAGTAGTCAAAAAATATGTTGCCCCTTACTTGGTGAGCCGATAGTGTGTGCGTTACACGCCCGATAGAGTTGAGCGTGCCCGCGAGCCGGATGTACCGGACCAAGATCGAGAGCGAGAGGAGGGGAACCCAGTGATGAACTTCGAGACGAAGAGCCGCATCGCCATTGTCGACTGCGTGCGCCTGGCTTCCCTCCGTGACCGCTCCGCGTTCCTGGGAGATCGCGCCGTGTCGCCCATCGAGGCTCCGATGACGGGTGCAGTGCGTCCGCAGCTGGTGCAGGGCGGCTATGGCCTGGCGCAGGTTCACACCGGCACGAATAAGGGTGATCTGGGTCTCCGTAGTTTGGGTCCGCCGATTTGATCTTGTAATCGGCGCCTCCAAGGCTGCGGACCCCGACCCCGGGATCCGCAGCCTTTTTGTTTGCCCACTATCGAGATCAGCGAGAGGAGGTGACCGACCACATGATGCTGGCGAGCGTTCTCGACAACGTGCTTGTCGCCGACGAGGACATTCCTTGTCGCACCGACCCGGAGCTGTGGTTCGCCGACACACCGGCGGACGTCGAGCTAGCCAAGGAGTTGTGCCGGACCTGCCCAGTGCGGGCCCAGTGTCTCTCCAGTGCAATCGACCGGCGCGAGCCCTGGGGCGTTTGGGGTGGCGAGCTGTTCGAGTCCGGCGTTGTCGTGCCCCGCAAGCGTCCTCGTGGACGGCCCCGAAAGACCCAGCTGGCCGCGTAAACCGTGCTGACTGGTCATTTGAACGTGACGAGGAGTTGATACCCGTGAACCCGATCCGCGACGAGTCGACCCGTAACCCGACCGACCTGATGTTCTGGAGCAATGACGTGAATCTGTTGAACGAAGACCTCGCGCGGGAGCATCGCCGCCAGATGCGTGAGGAAGCGCAGGCCCATCGCCTCGCCTACCGCCTGAGAACGGCGCGTCGACTAGAGCGGCGCGCGGCACGCGCCGCCCAGCGTGCCCGTCGGTTGGCTGCGGCCGCCGTCGCGGCCTCCAGCCGGGTCTGACGGGTCCCGGTAGTTGTACGTCACGTTCGATCGACCAGTACCTGCGGATGGCGATCGCCTGGGAGCTAGAGCCGCACCAACAGCGGCCGCATCCCGGGTGGTCGGCTACGCAGGTCCACCATCACCGAACCGCTGGGCCAGGTGATCGAGTAAGCGAAGGAGCCGCCAGGTGAGCGCCTGGCGGCTCCTCTTTGTGTTCTGGGCGACGACGGGGTGCCGGGCTAGCGATCTGTTCCCGGTCGATGGCCCCGGCGAATCAGCCTGCGGCCAGGCGTTGCTCAGCTGACGGGTGAGTCGGCGTCGAACCCTGGAACCCAGCGGGCGAACTCGGCCCGGAACGGCCCCTCGGACCCAAGCTGCGACAACACACCCACACCACCCAGCCACACGCGATGCACGAGGAGATACGCCGGGGGCACGTTGAGTTTGAGGCCGATCGTGTACCCGGGGCGGCGTGGATCGTTGATCCGGCTGAACTGCTCGCGCATCCACTCCCGGCTGAACCGGAACCGCTCGGTGGCGGCCGGTTCGAGGAACGGCGCGAGGTATTCGTAGAGCCCTTCCGGGTCGATGGTGATGTGCGGCAAGATGAAGCCTTCGTCCCGCAGCCCGTCGAGCATCTGCTCGGTGTCTCCGGCCAGGGCCCGACTGATCAGTTGGCCGATCGATGGTGGCAACCCCTCGGGCAGCCGGGCCACCGCGCCGTAGTCGAGCACGCCGAGCCGGCCGTCGGGCAGCATCCGGTAGTTCCCCGGGTGCGGGTCGGCGTGGAGAAGCCCAGCCCGCTCCGGTCCGGAGAACAGGAATCGGACGTAGAGCAGACCAACTCGGTCCCGTTCCGCGGCCGATCCGTGTGCGATGACCTCGGAGAGCGGGGTGCCGTCCAGCCACTCCGATACCAACACCCGCCTGGCACCGTGGACGAGCTGCGGTACCGCGAAGTCGGGATCGTTCTGGTATGCGAGGGCGAAACCGTCCTGGGCGTCGGCCTCCAGTCGGTAGTCGAGTTCTTCGAGCATTCGGTCGTGCAGTTCGTCGAGTATCGCCTTGGCGTCGACGCCGGGAACGAGAGAACCGAGGGTCCGGCCAAGCCGGCTGACCTGGTTGAGATCGGAGCGCAGCGCATCGTCGGCACCCGGGTACTGGATCTTGACGGCGACATCGCGGCCGTCGTGCCATACCGCGCGGTGTACCTGGCCGATGGAGGCCGCGGCCGCCGGTTCGTCGTCGAAGGAGACGAACGACCGGCGCCACTGATGGCCGAGGTCGTCAGCGAGCACCTGATGGACGGTGGATGCCGCCATCGGTGGGGCCGATTCTTGCAGCTTGGTGAGTGTCTCCCGATACGGTCCGACGATCTGCTCCGGGAGGGCGGCCTCGAGCACGGACAAGGTCTGGCCGAACTTCATGGCGCCGCCCTTGAGTTCTCCGAGGACCTTGAACACTTGCTCGGCGGTGCGGCGTTGAACATCGGCGGTGACGGCATCGGCGGACTGGCCGCTGAGCCGGCGGCCGAGACCGAGTGTGGCCCGGCCGGCCGCACTCAATGGCAGGCTGGCGAGTTTGGCAGCTCGGGTGACGGCCCGGCGCGGCAGATCGTTCACACCTTCATTGTGCCGCGTCGGCCCCGCCGCAGTCGCATTCCGGGTGTGGCCGCCAGCTCTTGCGTCGGGGAAGACCGTAGGGAAGCTCCACGGTGATGGTGCCGTTGATCGAGGCCACGTCGTATCCGTCGAGGAACGCGAGGACGTGTCCAGCAGCCAGTCCGGCGACGGTGGTGGCCAAGCTGGTATCACACGGCGGAGTGCGCGGTGATGTGCGAGCGATCCGGTCGAGCACTGTCGGCCAGTCGCGGTCCCGGTCCGTGCGGTGGAGGTCGAGGCAGCGCAGGCAGGCTGAACTGCCCGGCACGACGAGCGGCCCGACCAGCCCGGCGATTTCGACGACATGGACGAGCAGATGGGGGACGTCAGCATGCAGCAGACTGGTCGCTACCGCCTGGTGCTCGGCTGCCTTGGTGGGTGCGAGGACGACAAAATCCGGCTGCGCTTCGGATGGGGAGCCGCGTCGTGGCCGGCGCGGCAGAATCGAGCCAAGGGAGCGGCCCCGCGGCAGGCCGACATGTGCGGCCGGGTGGCCGCCGGGGGCGACATCGGCTGCGTCGACGAGTGCCTCGTCGTCGACGCCGACGTCTCCGATGCCCCCGGCGGCGAGCAGGCGCGCGACCGTGGCACCGATGCGGCCGGCACCGATGACCTCGACCCGTTTGCGACCGCGTCGGGTGAAGGTGGCGTGGCCACCGTCGGTGCTCCGGTCGACCAAGCCCAGGCTGGCCCGGTCGGGGGTGCTCTCGGCTGGGAGACCGTTGCTGTCTGCGGTGACATATTCGCCGTCGACGGCGGCGCCGGCCGAGACGAGCATGTCGACGATGCGGTCGGCAATCTGTGGGTCGCCTCCGGCCGCGGTGGCGAGGTCTCGGAGTGTCGGCAGGGTGTTGTGGCCGTCCAATGCGCGAAGGACGGCCGCCTCGATCGGGCCCAAGCCGCCGATGACCAGCGCCCGGTCCGGCGTGGTGCCGATCTGGACGGTTGTGGCGTCTCGCCACACACATGTCAGTGCAGGGTGCAAGAGTGGACGCACGCGCAAGGACCTCCCCGATCACCGTGCTCGCGAGCCCGGCGTGCGCCGTGACCACGCCAGGCTAACGAGTGCCGGCGCGGTGGAGTGCCCGCGCCAGCCGAACACACCACATTTTGCCGCGTCGGGCGTCGATCGTGTCTTCGCTGTCCACAAGCAGCGGCGGGGCCTCAGCGCCGCCGGTGCACGCGCGCACCTTCCCCGTTGTGCGCGTGAACGCCGTCGTTTTCCGAGACCCCGCCGGGACTACTACGGGCATTGCGACCCTGGAGGCACAGGGATTTCCGAGTGGGTGGCAAGGAGTTGAATGTTCCCCCGTGCGTGACCTGAGGTGGTGCTTCTGTCCGTAGGTTCTGTTGTGAACGTACGGCGACGCGCCGGTGTCTGCAAGCCGAATGGCATGTTGACATCCACGGTCTGTGGATAACCTTGTGGAGGAGTTGTGTAGGGAACCGGTCAATGCTGTGGATAGGCGGTGGGAAGCCTGTTGATGGAGCGATGTTCAAGCAGCGATCTTGGCTGTGACCTGGACGTTCTTTGTCCACCAGGTGTGGACGAAGAAAATTTGAAAAAACTCGGCGTGTCGACTCGACGCCGGGTGGTGGGCGGCCCTGGCACAGTGTTACTCGTGAGTTATCCACAATCTACCCACAATGGGCATATGGTGCGGTTTACTGCACGTTAGTGTCCCGGTGCACGACGCTCGTTCCCGCGAGGAGCACAAGCGGCACCGCCAGCACCACCCGGCGCGTGTGCCGGGGTACCGGAGAGGAGGCGTCACCCGCACGCACGGCGGCATGACTCGATCTGGCCCGCCGTGGTACGTCCGAGCAACCCGAGGGGGTGCCCGGTGGACCTTCTTCACCGGCCCGCGTCGTCGCCCGGCTGCCGGCCCGCATCCTTGCTGGCGCCAGGCACCAGTGTCGCGTCAGCCTTCCAGGTCGGCGCACCGGACCCACATCCGCTGGCCCGCCGGCGCCATGGGTCATCCAACATCGTCCGGGCGCGACCGTGACCATCGACGACACCAACGACGTCGAGATACGTCGCTCGGCCCGGCGGCGGCGAACGGTGACCGCCTACCGAGAAGGCGGGCGCATTGTTGTGTGTGTGCCGGCTGGGTTCAGCCCGGCGGAAGAACGCCGGTGGATCGCCGTGATGGTGGAGCGGATCCGGACGAAGGAACAACGACGACAGCCGTCCGACGAACAACTGCTGCAGAGAGCCCGTGACCTCTCGCGCCGTTACCTCGACGGGCGAGCCGCACCGACGACCGTTCGGTGGAGCGCGGCACAGCAGAGCCGGTGGGGTTCCTGCACGCCGAGCGACGGCACCATCCGGCTATCGGAGCGGTTACGCGGCACACCTTCGTGGGTTCTCGACTACGTCATCGTCCACGAACTGGCCCACCTGCTGATCGGCAACCACGGCGACGACTTCTGGGAACTCGTGGGTCGTTATCCGCGCTCGGAGCGGGCTCGCGGGTTCCTCGACGGTCTCGACTACGCGGCGAACTCCCCCGGGAGTACCGAGGAATAACTTCACCGTCGGGCAGCTGACCGAATCTGCTCACCGGGTGTCGTCGTCGCCGGTTGGCGGATCGTCGGCACCCGTCTCGTCGTCGGAGGTCTTTTCGTCAGCCTCCGCCTCGCGGTCGGTGGCCCGTTCAGCGGCCCCCGCCTCGTCGGAGCTGCCACCAGTGTGGGAGTCGCCGGCGTCAGCACCAGCGTCGGTGTCGGACGACGCGAGGGCATCGACCAGTTCGGACACGTCGACGAACTGGTCGCGGGCGAGAAAAGCCGCGGGGTCGCTGAGATCGTCGGCGGATGGCATCAGGTCTGGATGGGCCCAGAACGCATCTCGTCCCGTGACGTCGCCGTGGTCGCGGACCGCCGCCCAGAAAGCGGCCGCCTCTCGCAGCCGCCGCGGCCGCAGCTGTAGGCCGACAAGTGTGGCAAACGTCTGCTCGGCCGGTCCGCCGGCCGCTCGCTGCCGACGGACCGTCTCGCGCAACGCCCCGGCTGACGGCAACCGGTCCGCGGTGGCCTGTGTCACGACGTCGTCGACCCAACCCTCCACCAGTGCGAGGGCCAGCTCAAGGCGTTCGAGTGCGGCCTTCTGCGCGGGTGTGGTGGGAAGGTCGAACAACCCACCCTCGAGCGCGGCCTGAAGTGCTTCGGGGTTGCTCGGATCGATGTCGCGAAGCTTCGACTCGATGGCCTCGGTGTCGACGCTGACGTGCCGGGAGTATTCCTCGATGAGGGACGTGATGTGGGAGCGCAGCCACGGCGCATGTGAGTACAGGCGGACGTAAGCGGCTTCCCGCAGCGCCAGGTACAAGAACACGTCGCGGGACTCGACGCCGAGCCCTTCGCCGAACGCACGGACGTTGGCCGGCAGGAGCGCCGGGTGCCCGTCGGCCAGCGGGACACCGATGTCCGATGAACCGCAGACCTCACTGGCCAGCTTGCCGATGCTCTGCCCGACCTGAGCGCCCCACATCGAGACGCCGACCTGTTGCAGCATGCCGACCAGTGGACCGGCCGCCTGCGCCATCTCCGGTGGCAACGACTTGCCCATAGCGTCGGCGACCCTGGCGGCCACGGGTTCCACGAGCGCACGCCAGGAACGCTGCGTGCCCTCGACCCATTCGGCCCGGCTCCACGCGCGTGGAGCGCCTCCGGTGGCGGGGAACGAGGTGGCACCGTCCAGCCAGGTGTCGGCCAGGCGGAACGCGTCGTCCACCTCGCGGCGGTCGGACCCGCCCACCGAGCGGTCGCCACCGGCGGCGACGACGTCGCGCGCAGCGGAGTTGGCGAGATCCCAGTTGACCGGGCCGCCGGACCAGGAGAGCATCTTGCCGATCTGCTGGAGCATCTGGCCCAGATCCGGCGTGCCTTGTGGGCCACCGGAACCCATCATTCCAAATAGTGCGCTCAGAGGGTCGGTAGGGCCGGACCCGCCAGCGCCCTGGGTGGGCTTGTTCTCGTCGTCATCGTCGTCGGGTCGGAAACCGAAAGGGACGTCACTCATAGCAGGCCACTGACTCTCGGGCAGGATGGGAAGCGGTTGGGGCGCCTCATACGCTCCACCGTAACCGCAGGAGGGGCAAACGTGGGCATGGAGTCACGCCCGGTTCGCGCTGGGCGCAACGTCAACAGGAAACTCGTGGTGGCCGTCACCGGGGCGGCCTCGGCGGTCGGCCGGGCCTTGGTCGCTCGGCTGGTCAGGCAGGACGCGGTCCGCGAGGTGATCGCCGTGGACCGGGAGCGAGGCGACGCCGGTGGGGTGACGTGGCGGGTCATCGACCTCACCGACCCTGCCTTGGTGACCAGACTCACCGGCGCCGACGCCGTGATCCACGTGGCAGTCGACCTCAACGTCACCGATGACGTGCCCGCCCGATCCCACCACAACGTCCGGAGCACCCAGACGGTGCTTACCGCGGCGGCGGCGGCCGGAGTGCGGCACGCGGTCGTCATGTCCAGTGCCATGGTGTACGGAGCGGTCGAGGACAACCCAGTTCCACTGGACGAGGACGCGCAACTGCGAGCTCCCGCCGATGGTGGGCTCATCAGCGACTTGCTGGAGGTGGAGGCGCTGTGCGCCCGTTCCCCTCGGTCCCATCCGGGCATGGCGGTCACCGTGGTGCGTCCGGCGACCCTCGTCGGTGCGGGTATTGACACCGTCTTGACCAGGCACTTCGAGGCCCCACGACTGTTGGTTGTTAAGGGTGGCACACCGACATGGCAGTTCTGCCATGTCGACGATCTCGCCGCGGCGTTGGAGGCGGCGGTAGTCGGGCGGCTTGCCGGGCCACTGGCCGTAGCCAGCCCTGGACACCTGGAGCAAGCGACGGTCGAGGCGATCACCGGGCTGAGCCGCGTCGAACTGTCATCGTCGTTCACCTTCGGTACTGCCGGCCGACTGCACCGGCTGGGCGTGACGCGGGCGTCGGTGAGCGAGCTGCACTACGTGACACATCCGTGGGTCGTGGCCACAACCAGGCTCGATGCCGCTGGGTGGCGAGCTGAGTACAGCAATGAGCTCGCGCTACAGGCATTGATGGAGTATGCCAGCGGGCGGCACGCCCTGGTGGCCCGGCGTATCGGCCGGCGTGGCGCCACTGCGACCATCGGTGCGGCCGGCGCTACGGTAGCGATACTTGGTACCGCCGTGGTCATTCGCAAGGCACGCAAACGAAAACGGGGGTAGAACGGTGGATGTGATCAGACTGCTCGGTGTAAGAGATACACCGCTGTCGGTGGACGAGGTCCTGTCCGCCGTCGCCGACGACGCCGCGGGCGGCACCTGTGCGTTCATCGGCACGGTCCGGGACATCGACGAGGCACGTGCGGTGCGGGCGTTGGAGTACGAGGCGCACCCGCGGGTCGAGAAGGAACTGCGCCGAGTGGCGGAGGGGGTCGTCGCCGCCGTGCCGGTGGTCGGGCTTGCCGCCGTGCACCGCGTCGGTGAACTCGGTATCGGCGACCTCGCGGTCGTCGTCGCGGCGTCGGCTCGGCATCGCGGCGAGGCGTTCACCGCGTGCCGGAAGCTGATCGACGACCTCAAGCGTGAGGTGCCGATCTGGAAACACCAGCAGTTCGGCGACGGCACCTCGGAGTGGGTCGGCTCGCCCTAACCGGCGGGCGACACCGTACCCTGAATCGAGTGACCCGTCGTTCTGTCACCCTGTCCGTCGCCGGCGCACTGGTGGTCGCCCTGATCGCGATCGCGTCGTTGCTGCCGGTGCCGTACGTCGTTTACTCACCCGGCCCGCTGGAGGACACCCTCGGCGAGGTCGACGGCATTCCAGTGGTGCGGGTCGACGGCGCTGAGACCTACGAAGCCGCGGGCACCCTCGACCTGACCACCGTGGGGGTTACGTCCGCGGACACCAAACTCGACCTCATCTCGGTGCTGCGTGCGTGGTTCGATACCGACCGTGCGGTCGTGCCGCGTAGCACGGTGTATCGCGACGACGAGACCGCAGAGCAGTCGCGCGAGCAGAGTGCTCGCCAGTTGGCGCGGTCGCAGGAGAGCGCCAAGGTCGCAGCCCTGCGGCAGCTCGGCTACGACGTCGAGGAGCAGATCGTTGTGGTGACCGTTTTCGAGGACACTCCGGCTGACGGTGTCTTGGAGCCGGGTGACGTCATCCTCACCGTCGACGACGAGCCAGTTGGTGAACCAGCCGAGGTCGCTGAGATCGTCCAGGACCGAGAGCCAGGCGACAGCGTCGACTTCGGCATCCGGCGCGCCGACGACGAGATCACGGTGACCGCGTCGACCGAACCTGCCGAGGGCGACGGCCGGCCAGTGGTGGGGTTCGGGCCCGACTGGGGGTACGAGTACCCGGTAGAGATCACGATCGGCATCGACGAGCGCATCGGCGGCCCGAGCGCCGGCATGATCTTCGCGTTGGCTATCTACGACACTCTGACCGAGGAGCCGCTGGTCGACGGCCGCCACATCGCCGGAACCGGCGAGATCACCGGAGACGGCGACGTCGGCCCGATCGGCGGTGTGCAGCAGAAGATCGCAGCGGCCGCACGCGCGGGGGTGGAGCTGTTCCTCACCCCGGTCGAGAACTGTGGTGAGGCAGTCGACGCCAACGGTCGTGACATGCGGGTCGTGCCGGTGGACACCCTGAGCGATGCCATCGAGGCCATTCAGGGGTTCAACGCTGGCGACGAGGCCCAGCTCCCCACCTGCTGACCTACCCTCGTGGCGCTTGTCCGGCCCGCACCCCGCTTGTCAGGTAAGGGTGTCGGCCAGAGCATCGCCGATCTCCGGCGACAGCTCGGCATTCCTGATGAGGTCCTCGTCGGCCTCATGGCCGCGGACCCGCATCACCGACGTGCGTGAACCGTCCCGCAGCACTGCGACGACCACGCGGACGTCGGTGCGTTGCGGGTGTGTCTGCGCCCACCGCATGGCGGCGTCGTCGTCGTTGGGGACGTGGTCCTCCGCACCGGGCGGCAACACTATGCGCTCGATCGCGATGGCGCACCCGCGCACGGAATCCGGCCAGGTGATGCTGGGCAGGAGGTCGTCCAGGGTCTGGGTGCTGACGTCTTGCTCGATCGGGGTGAGCGCGTCGTCCGGGATCACCTCGTGTTTGAGTCCGAGCTGCTTGACCAGCTGTGGTGCATGCTCGACCAGCTCGCCGGTGGGGGCCAGGGCGTAGAGCCGTGGGTTCTGATCCCAGCCGTCCACGCCCACGTGTTGCTCGATCTCGACCACGGCTCGGGCCAGCTCCGGCGGCGGTTCGTGGTCGGTCGGTGTCGTGGTGGGGTCGAAGTTCATACGTTCATGCTCCCATGGCGTTATGATGTCGAATTGAGATCACGATCCGGTTTGGATGTCAGGACCGGTTCGATAAGCGGCTTGCCCGTAAGATAGCTTTCGTGGGGTGAGCCAGAACTTCCCCCGGCCAGCTGGTCCTCCGCGAGGGCCGGCCTCTTCGCGCCGGTCTCGTGCCCTTGTCCCCACTCTGATCGTCCTCGCCGTCCTGACCGTCACCTACCTGCTTCTGGTGAACTTCTGGACCGAGCGGCTGTGGTTCGACTCGGTGGACTTCACACATGTCTTCACCACCCAGCTGTTCACCCGGATCGGGTTGTTCACCGTCTTCGGCCTGGTTATGGCCGTCGCGATCGTCGTCAACGGCATCGTCGCGTATCGCCTGCGACCCAGCTATCGACCTATGAGCGTCGAGCAGCAGAGCCTCGACCGGTATCGGGATGCCATCGATCCGATCCGGGTGTGGGTCATGGGTGCCGCCGCGGTGTTGGTCGGCATCATCGCCGGCGCGAGCGCGGGCGGCCAGTGGCAGACGTTCCAGCTGTGGATGAACGGGGGAGCGTTCGGGCAGCGCGACGACCAGTTCAACGTCGACATCGGATTCTTCGCCTTCTCGTATCCGTGGTGGCGGTTCGTGCTCAGCTTCGGGTTCGGCGTCGTCGTGCTCGGCCTGATCGTCGCGGCCGTCACGCACTACATCTATGGCGGGATTCGGCTCCAGACCGCCGGCGAGAAGATCACCCCGGCGGCGCAGGCTCACCTCTCGGTGCTGATCGGACTGTTCATCTTGCTCAAGGCGGTTGCCTACTGGATGGACCGCTACGCCCTCGTCATCGACGACAGTTCGCTGTTTACCGGGGGGAACTACGCGGGTATCAACGCGTTGCTCCCCGCTAAAATGATCTTGATATTCGTGTCGCTCATCTGCGCCATTCTGTTCTTCCTCAACGTCTGGCAGCGGAACTGGACACTGCCCGGCATCGGTGCCGGTCTGCTGGTGCTGTCGGCGGTGCTGCTCGGCGGCTTGTGGCCGTTCATCGTGCAGCAGTTCCAGGTCAACCCAACCGAGGCGGACCGCGAAGCGCCGTATATCGAGCGCAACATCAATGCAACCCGGGCCGCTTACGACGTCGCCGGTGTGAACGTGGTGACGTATGACGCGGAGACCACCGTCGCAGCCGGGCAACTCGCCGACGACGCCGGCACCGTGCCTGGTGTCCGGCTCATGGACCCCACCCTGATTCCGCGGGCTTACCAGCAGCTTCAGCAGGTTCGTGGCTTCTATACCTTCGCCGACCCGGCCAACGTCGACCGCTACGAGATCGACGGCGTAGAGCGCGACCTCGTGGTCTCCGCCCGTGAGGTCTCGGTCGACGGCATCCCGGAAGGCCAGCGCAACTGGGTCAACGAACACACCGTCTACACCCACGGGTTCGGCATGGTGGCCGCCTACGGCAACGTCAGCGAGCGGGACGGTTCGCCCCAATGGGCCGAGTACGACATCCCGTCCCAGGGTGTCCTGGGCGAGTACGAGCCGCGGATCTATTTCGGTCAGAGTTCGCCGGAGTACTCGATCGTCGGTGCGCCGGAGAGCGCGGAACCGGTGGAGTACGACATCCCGGAGGATCCCGAAACCGGCGAGGAGCGCCGCAATACGTACTCCGGCGAGGGTGGCGTGCCGATCAGTGGTTTCGTCAACCGGCTCCTCTACGCCACCAAGTTCCAGGAAGCCAATATCCTCCTGTCGGACCGGGTGAACTCGGAGTCGGTCATTCTTTACGACCGCGATCCGCGCCAGCGGGTCGAGAAGGTGGCCCCGTGGCTCACCGTCGACTCCAACCCGTTCCCCACCGTGGCCGACGGCCGGCTGGTGTGGGTGGTCGACGCGTACACGACGCTGAACTCCTACCCGTACTCGCAGCGGGTGTCGCTCGAGGAAGCCACCAGCGACTCCCGCACCGTGCAGCCCGCGTTGGCCGCACAGCCTGACGACTACATCAACTATGTCCGTAACTCGGTGAAGGCTACGGTCGACGCCTACGACGGCACGGTGACGCTCTACGAGTGGGACCCGGACGATCCGGTTCTGCAGAGCTGGAAGTCGGTCTTCCCGGACTCCCTCACCCCCAAGTCGGAGATCAGCGACGACCTGATGAGCCACCTCCGGTACCCGGAGGACCTGTTCAAGCTGCAGCGGCGACTTCTCGAGCAGTACCACGTCACCAACCCGTTCACGTTCTACGAGGGCACCGACCGCTGGATCGTCCCGAACGACCCCACGGCCGATCCGCTCGAGGTCGACATCCCGCCGTACTACCAGTCGATCCAGCTTCCGGGCACGGATGAAGGCGTGTTCTCGCTGACGACGACGTACACGCCGCGAGGCCGACAGAACCTGGTCGGATTCATGGCGGTGAATGCCGACGTCCGGCACGAGGACTACGGTCAGCTCACGGCGCTGCGACTACCGGGACGAACGCAGATCGACGGTCCAGGGCAGGTAGCCAACGCCTTCGAGAGCAACGAAGAAATCGCTAGCCAGCTGACGTTGCTCAGTGCGGGTGACGGCGCCACCACCGAACTGGGCAACCTGCTGACGTTGCCCGTGGGTGGCGGGTTGCTCTACGTCCAGCCGGTGTACGTGGTCCGGCAGGCCGGAGACGCCGCATATCCGCTGCTGCGGCGGGTGATGGTCCGCTTCGGTGATCAGATCGGGTTCGCGGCCAGTCTGCAGGATGCCCTCGACCAGATCTTCCGGGGTGAGGCTGGCATCGAAACCGACGAGGACGGTGCCATCGACGACGACGCTCTGCCGGATGAGGATGGCGTCGTCGACGAAGACGGAGTCACGCCGCCGGACGAGGACGAGCCGACGCCGCCGGACGACGAAGACCAGCGCATCGACGAGGACGACGACGATGATGACGATGACGACGTCACCCCGCCACCGTCGGGAACGCTCGCCGATGCCATCGCCGAGGCGCAGCAGGCCTGGCAGGACGCTCAAGAAGCACAGGCAGAAGGGCGCTGGTCGGACTACGGAGATGCATTGGATCGGTTGGAGGACGCACTAGAGCGCGCCGAGCAACTGTCCAACGACTAACCCACCCGCCCCACTCCCATGATCGTTGGCTTTTGACCACCGAATTCGGTGGTCAAAAGCCAACGATCATGTGTATGTGGGGGTGAATCAACCCGCGATTTGGTGCGAGCTCGTGCGTCGCGTATGCTTGCTTTTGCGACGCGGGGTGGAGCAGCTCGGTAGCTCGCTGGGCTCATAACCCAGAGGTCGCAGGTTCAAATCCTGCCCCCGCTACCATGTGATGTCTCAGGACATTGAGGACGGCCGGACCTACGAAGTTGTAGGTCCGGCCGTTTGTTGTTTCCAGGTGGGGCCTGATGGGCCGCCTCCGCGTGGGTAGGTCGTGGTCGGCTCGATGGTGAGCGGGTCCTGGTGCGCTGAAAGCTCGCTGGAAACCGCTATCTGGCTCGATCGAGCAAGCACTCACCGCACCAGGCCGGCGCTGGCCGGTCAGGACCGCACCCAGCTGGCGGTGACCCCGGCTGACCGGGTCCACTTTTTGCGCTAACCCGCTGGCCCCGCTAACCCGCTGGCCCCGCTAACCCGCTGGCCCCGCTAACCCGCTGGCCCCGCTAACCCTGGGTCGCGGTCGATGCGGCCGGGGTCGTTGATCATGTGCGGGTTACACCCCCGATGGAGGGTGTAGCCCGCACATGATCAAGGTCGCGTCTGGTGTTCATCGCAGCTGCCGTTCAGCGATGACCAAGCGTCGCTTCGACACACCCCAGCGTCGGACCCGAAGGTACAACGACGTCGTTAGCCATGCCGGTGGCCCCGCGACACACCTATGCCGATGTCGTGAGACCTTCCACTCCGATGTCGTGACACTGCACACTCCCCCGCTACCAAGAAAGACCTCTGGTTATCCAGGGTTTCGTTTCTGACAAGGAGCGGAAAATGGGTGGCTAGGAGTTAGGGTCCAGAATGTGTGTCGGGTTAGCGGCCCCTCTGCTGGGTCAGCGGCCCGCTAACCCAGATCGCATGAGTCTCGGACGCTGTGGGTCTGTGTTGTCGACGACGAAGGCCGCCTTCGCCTGCGGGTTTGATCGTGCCAGGTACAGCCGCTGCCCCTCGACGTAACGGCGCATCGAGAGGTCATTCGGGTCGGGGCTGGTGCCATCTCGCTGTGCCATCCGCCGTGCGGTCTCGGTAAACGGAACGTGCAGGAAGACCGACAGGTCCCATGCATCAGCGAGTTCGTCGCGGTGGAGGAACATGCCTTCCACAATCACGACGCTATCCTCCGAGACCTGCTCCGCAGGCACACGGACAGCAGAGTCCGTACGGTGGTCGAACACCGCGCGGCGGATATGCCGGTCGCCATCAGGGCGTAGTGGGGCCAGGACTGCGGATTCGAGCGAAGCCAGATCGTACGTGTCGGCGACGAACCCCTCGGGAGAGTGACGACCCAGCCGGTACCGGATCGCGCGTGGGTTGAGGAAGTCGTCTTCGTGAACTACGACGGATACGCGTCCCGAAGCCGCGATTGCGGCAGCGAGTCCATCCGCAAAAGTGGTCTTACCCGATCCATCGACGCCATCGACAGCGAGGAGCATAGGGCGGGCGACGGTGGGGATGGAGTTGGCGAGGTGAGCAAAGAGCGCGACGCGTTCGTCACTCGGGCGCCGGAGCTGGTTGGAGTCACTCATCAGTCCAGAGTCACCTGCGGCGCGGCATGAATCCACCAGGCGCCTAATCGACAACGGCCCCGACCGGACTCGTCGTACCTTGAAAACACTGTCCGTACGTCAACGATCACGCCAGCCGAGGTGTTGCGACAGTGGCGCGCATTGCGCTCGAGGATGGCAGCCCGTCAGGTGAAGTAGCTGTCATGTTCGATGAAGAAACGTGCGCGTTCGTCATCGGTGAGGCTGGCGATCTCCGTGATCCCCTCGAAGTAGGCCTCTCGTGGCGCCCCGGGCGCGAACAGCATCAACATAGACACAGGCTCTCCGGATTCGTTGCGGAATGCGTGCAGCCCTCCCGGCGGGACGTAGAGGAAGTCACCTGGTTCACCGTCCAGCCAGCGGCTGCCGTCGTGGAGGCGGAGGGTGCCGTCGAGGATGAAGAACGACTCTGACATCGTCTTGTGGAAGTGCATGGCCGGGCCACCTGCGCCGGCGGCCATGTCCACCCGGTAGAGCCCGAAGTCCCCGTCAGTGGATTTCGTGGTGGCCAGGTAGTGATACGAGGTGCCGCGCTCAACAACGGGACCGCCCTTGGCAGCCGGCGTCGTCACGTAATCGGGTTCGGCACTCCCTGGCCGGAATCTTGCGGTGACCTCGCCTGAGTGACCGAAGTAGCGCTGTGCGGGGTAGCTCATGCCATCTCCTTGGGGTCACGCGGCTCCGCCAGGAGATCGACGTCGATCTCTAGGTGAGCGGCTTCCAGATACTCGGCGATGGCGTCGGCCATCATCTGCTCGCCCTCCTCGTCCGGGTGGGAGCAACTGCTGCGAGTCGCAGCGTCAGGCCAGCGGGCATAAGCCAGGTAGGTGCCGTCGGCGGCCCGGTGCAGGCGCGATCCGTAACTTCCACACGAGACATGCATCGCCCTAGTGACCCGGGTCCAGCCCTCGACGAGCTGGTTCTCCCGTCCTGGATGCACCCTCCAGCGGTAGATCACCGCGTAGCCGTGGTCGGGGCTCGTGCCGCGCTCCGGTGTTGTCATGCGGCAGCCTCCTCCAGTCCGCCGACGGCCAACCGGGCCGCAACGTCGGCCAGCCGTGCGCCCTGAAGACGTGCGGCGTCCAGGACGGCATCCAGCAAACCTGTGTCCTGCGCGGCGTGCTGCTGACTGAGTGCGACACCATACGGGTTGCCTCCCGTCCGCGTGGCCACGTCCTTGTCGACGTATCCGGTCGGCAGCACCAAGGCACCCCAGTGATAGAGCGTGTTGCACAGCGAGAGCAGCGTGGATTCCTGGCCGCCGTGGGTGCTGTAGCTGGCGGTGAATCCGGTGGCCGGCTTGTTCGCCATCACGCCTCGCTCCCAGAGGCCGGACGTTGTGTCGAGGAACTGGCGGAGCTGCGAGCTGATGTTCCCGAACCGGGTCGGTGAACCCAGCGCGTAGCCGTTCGCCCAGATCAGGTCGTCATGCGTCGCGGAGGCGATGTGGTTGGTGGATTCGAGGTGTGCTCGCCACTGTGGGTTGCTGTCGACGGCAGCTGCCGGCGCGAGCTCCGCGGCCCGACGGAGCCGGACCTCCGCTCCACGGTCGGCGGCGCCCTCGGCAAGCGCGGTGGCCAGGCGGTGGACTGTCCCGGTAGACGAGTAGTAGATCACGGCGATACGCGCGTCGGTGGTCCTCATCAAGGCTCCTCATCACATATACTTCAACGTTAAGATAGTTAACCTTGCTGAATCCATCAACGTCAAGTTTCTTAACGTTCAGTAATCTGCGGAGGGTTTCGTGCCGGATGAAGTCGAGGGTGTCCTCGAGCAGTGGCGCCGAGAACGCCCGGACATCGATCCCTGGCCGATCGGGGTGGTCGGCCGACTCATGCGGCTGTCACGACTGTGGGACGGCGAGATCAAACGGTTCCTGGCCGAACACGGGCTCGAGCCGGGTGAGTTCGACGTGCTCTCGACTCTGCGCCGGATCGGCGCCCCGCATGAGCTCACCGCGAGCGCGTTCATGAAGACCTCGCTCGTCACGTCAGGAGCGATTACCAACCGAATCGACCGGATGGAGGCCAAAGGTCTGGTCCGACGGATCCGCGGCACTGCGGACCGACGCTCGGTGAAGATACGCCTCACCGATCAGGGGCTCCAACTGGTCGATTCGGTGCTTCCGCTCCACGTGGCCCATGAAGCACGCCTGTTCGCCGAGCTGTCCCGTCAGGATCAGGAGGCACTCGTCAGCCTGCTGTCGCGGCTGCTGCATCCGCTGGAGACGGCAACATAGCCTCGACCCAGCGGCTGGGGTGTTGTCAGGGGCACCCCGAGAACGTCCACGTGGCCGCGCCGGTTGTCCGCTGGGCAGGGTGATGGGCGATGGAAGCGCGGCCCAGTCGGCGACGGCCCCCAGATGTCGCGGAGCCACTGGTCATCGGGCCGGCCGGGGTCGGAGACACACTGCATCGCCGCGCCGTAGAAACAGATCTTGAGGCTGCGACTGCCAGGTTCACCCCGGACCGCCGCCGGAGGCGCCGTACAGCAACGACAGGCAATCACCCAGCGCGCCGCCACCCCGGCCCTAGTAGCTCGCGCCCTCGTCGCAGCCTCCGTCGTCGGGATAGCTGTCCAGGAAGCGATGCCAAGTTCGCCTACTCCAGCGTCTTCGGCTTCAGTGTTCCAGCCGGGAGTCGCGGCCTGGGACGGACGGCGACGGGGCCGGGTCGTCGAGGCCGAGCCCGGACTAACCTTCCGAGAGTCCGACCCGTCGTGACTGTTGGCAACGACGGACCCGGAAGACGAACGGGCGCCCTTCTGGCACTCCGCTACCGCCAGATGGGGTTAAGGGCTGAATCCGGGCCCGAACACCATCTGGCGGCAGCGAAGTGGCCGTGTGTCGGCAGGCGTCAGTGTCGCGCTACAGTCGTTGCCACTAATGGTCGGAAGGATTAGACGCGGTGCTCCATGCCTGGTACGCGCGCCGACTGGCTAAACAACTAGCCAACGGTGCACTTCCGCGGCATGTCGGGCTGGTGATGGATGGTAATCGCCGGTGGGCACGTCAGATGGGATTCGACGACCCCAGCGTCGGCCACCGCTACGGCGCCCGCCACATCGACCAGGTCTTGCAGTGGTGTTTCGGTATCGGGATTAGGCACGTCACACTCTTCGTTGTTTCGGAGGACAACCTGCGCAAGCGGGCGGTCGACGAAGTCCGTTTGTTGATGGAGACCATCGAAGAGGTTGTCGCCGAGCGGCTCATGGACCCAGCCAGCCCTTGGCGGCTACATGTGGCGGGCCGCCTCGACGCGCTGCCGGACTCAACGAGGAACGCCCTCGAGTTGGCAGCGGAACGGAGCCGCGAACGCACCGGCGTCGCCCACCTGACCGTCGCGATCGGCTATGACGGGCGGCAGGAGATCGTCGACGCGGTGCGATCGTTGCTCGACGTCGAGGCGAGACAGGGCGTCGCCATCACCGAGCTGGCCGAGCGGTTGACCGACGACGACATCGCCGCACATCTCTATACCCGCGGTCAGCCGGACCCGGATCTGATCATCCGCACCAGCGGTGAGCTGCGGATGTCCGGGTTCTTGCTGTGGCAAGCGGCCCGCTCGGAGCTCCACTTCTGCGATGTCTACTGGCCCGGATTCAGGCATGTCGACTTCCTGCGCGCGCTGCGGGTCTTCGCTGCTCGGCGGGAGGCTCGCTCGCGTGAGCGGTCCACCGACGGCGTCATGGGTGGTTAATCGTCTCGCCGGTTGGTGCTGGTCTGGAAGACTCTGCGCAGTGGGCGCTCTTTGTAGCCGCCGTCGTTCAGGCCGGCCCGGCGCTCGAACACGTTGCGTGATGCGGGGTCGCCGGTGAGTAGCCATGACCATGCTGCGGCGAGTGCGTAGAGGAGCAGCATCACTGGGCCGATGCACCAGGCGTATTGAGTGGCGTGACGGGCCTCGTGAACCAAGAGCCGCGGGCGGCGGTCGAGTTTCTCGTCGTCGAGGCGTATGAGGATGACGTTACCGAGGGTGAAGGCCGGCGCCGGGGGGAGCGGGAAACGGTACCGCCGGGCCAAGAGCAAGCCGTGTTCGCCCTGCTCGAGTTGTGCTCGCCCGATGAGGCAGACCAGCAGCCCGAGAGGTGTGGACAGGTTGATCCAGTTGACGACCTGGCGGGTGCGGTAACGGGGCTGCACGCCGTTATTGTGCCTGAGGTGATCGAACGCCAGCTCGACATCGGCCGTGCTGGCACGCACGGCTAGACCATGGGTTCCAGCCGCGGGCAGCGTCACGGCCGGGCGACCTTGCGGACGAAGGTCTCGGGTGGCGTGACCGCGTGACCTTCGCTGTCGGTGACCTGCAGCCTGCCCAGAGGCCGTTCCGACTTCACGTCAAGCAGGGCAGAATGCGGCTCGGCTTCGTCGAAGAGATAGTCCTCGCCCCACTGTCGAAGCCCAACGAGAATGGTGAACAGATCCCGTCCCTTGCTGGTCAGGGTGTACTCGTGATACGCGGTGCCGTCGGCGGCCGGTACAACCTCCAGGATTCCCTGCGCGACCAGCTCGCGGAGCCGAGCCGCGAGGATGTTCTTCGCTAGCCCGAGATTGCGACGGAACTCGCTGAACCGGCTGATGCCGTCGAAGGCGTCCCGAATGATGAGCAGGGACCAGCGGTCGCCGATGACGTCAACTGCCCTGGCGACTGGGCATTCGGCCCGTTCGTGAGTCACGCGTCGCGGCATCGACGTCTCCCTCTGGTCGCTGGTTGGCCTCAACGTCGACGTCGAGGTGGTTGCAAGTATAAACCACTTCTGTTACGGTCACTCAGTCGGTTTCAACTTGAAACCGGATTGCTGGTCTGAAGCCCAGGAAGGAGCACACCATGACAACTCAGATAGGCGAAGGCGCAGACGCGAGGGTGAGTCCCGTGCGGGTCGCGGTGGTTCAGTTCGAGCCGCGGGTCGGGGTCGAGAATCTCGAGTCGAACGCTGCCGAGGTCGAGCGGCGGTTGGCTGCCGCGGCGGATTCCGGAGCGAGCCTCATCGTCTTGCCCGAGCTAGCGACCACGGGTTATGTGTTCGAGAGCCGCGAGGAAGCGTATGCCCATGCCGAGGCGGTTCCGAACGGCCGCACGGTGGAATCGTTCGCGACGATAGCGGCCGAGCGGCAGGTGTACATCGTTGGCTGCGTGGTGGAACAGGACGGTGAGAAGCTGTTCGACACGGCGGTGCTCGTCGGCCCCGAGGGATACATCGGTCGTTATCGCAAGACGCATCTGTGGAACACGGAGAAGCTCTGGTTCACGCCGGGTGACGAGGGCTTTTCGGTCTTCGACACCCGCATCGGCCGGATCGGACTGCTCGTCTGCTGGGACATTTGGTTCCCCGAGACCGCCCGGATCGTCGCGCAGATGGGCGCGGACATCATTTGTATTCCGACCGGCTGGGTGTGGACCCCGCCGCCGCTCTACGACGAGAGTGGTGTCTGCATGGCCGCGTATCTGACGATGACTGCCGCGCACGCCAACAACATCTTCATCGCCACCGCCGATCGGATCGGCCAGGAGCGCGGCGCTGGATTCATGGGCAATTCGCTCGTCGCCGGGACGAACGGTTGGCCTATCGACCGGATCGCCGGGCCGGACGAGGACACCATCATCTACGCCGACATCGACCTGACCTCGGCCCGGACCGCTCCGATCTGGAATCAGCTCAACGATCTACACCGTGATCGGCGCACCGATCTCTACGACCAGATGCTCGGCTACACCAGCAGCGTTGCACTCCCGCGGTGACGTGATGGCGACTTCTCATCCCACGTTTGCGCATGGCGTCGTCGAACTTGGTCGGTCTCTCCGTCGTCATGAGACGACGTCAAGTGCACTCGTCGCCGCGTCGCTGCGCCGGGTGCATGGCCTCGATCCAGCCCTGAACGCGTTTGCCCTGATCGACGATGAAGGCGCTCTGGAGGCGGCCCAGACGGCTGACCGTGAGCTCACGTCGGGGATCGATCGCGGCCCTCTGCACGGAATCCCGGTCGCCGTCAAGGATCTCATCGACATGGCCGGCCTGCCCACAACGTGCGGATCGGCCAGCTCTTTCGGCGCGACAGCACATGTCGATGCCGAGGTGGTGAAGCGCCTGCGCCAGGGCGGCGCCGTCATCGTTGGCAAAACGACCCTGCATGAGTTCGCCTACGGCGCGACTGGTGATCGGTCCGTCCACGGCGCGTCGCGAAATCCGCGCGATCCGCGCCGGATGTCCGGCGGCAGCAGTGGAGGCAGCGCGGTTGCCGTGGCAGCCGGCATGGTGCCGCTCGCCGTGGGTACCGACACGGTCGGCTCCATTCGGGTGCCAGCCGCGCTCTGCGGTGTCATCGGCCTCAAACCCGCCTACGACGTTGTCCCCACCACGGGCGTATATCCCCTGGCGCCGAGCCTTGACCATGTCGGTCTCTTCGCCGCCACGTCCGACGACGCCCTCGTCGGATACCAGGTCCTCGCTGGTGGAGAGGTGAATGTCCCGCTCGAGAGTCACGGACGGCTGAGCGTCGGATGGATACCACCCGGTGCCATCGGCGTCACTGATCCGCACATCGAAGAGCTGACGCTCGAACTCGTCAGCCAGACCGGGCTGCACGTCGAAACCGTTGCTGGATTCCCCGGCCCGGGGCACGAGCAGAGCTTGTTCGACGTCGTCTCCACCATCCAGAGCAGGGAGGCGTATCACGTCCACGAGCCTCATCTCGAGGCTGACCGGGATCAGATCGACGCGGAGGTTCTCGCGCGTCTCGACCGCGGACGGACGGTCTCCGCGGGACAGTACGCCCAAGCTGACGCGGCCCGAAGTAAGCTGCGCGCAACGGTGGAAGAGTTGCTGAAGGTTCATGATCTGCTGGCGCTGCCGACGGTGCCGACCGTGGCTCCACCGGTGGGTACTCGCACGGTGACGGTGGCGGGAACCCAGCTGGAGGTGCGCTCGGCGCTGCTTTCGCTGACCAGCCTGTGGAATCTGGTGGGCGTACCGGCGATGAGCGTCCCCGCGGGCGAGATCGGCGGTCTGCCGGTCGCTGTTCAACTCGTCACGGCTGCGGGCAGGGAATCTCTCATGTTCGCAGCTGCCCGCGAGCTGGAACGGAGACGCAGCCAATCTCCGGTGTCTTCTTAGCCGCTCATACCCCACGCACCTGCCGTATGAAAGGAACACGATGCCTTCGATCCAGATCGACCTGCCGCTGTCCGTCACTCCATCGGAGAAACAGGCACTGGCGCAGCGGTTCGGTGCCATCTACGCGGAGATCATGCAGGTAGGCATGGATCTCCTGACGGTGTCCGTGCACGATCTCGGCGACGGAGGGGTCTGGCGCTGCCATCAGTCCGGCCCGCCCACACCCTCAGCGCTCATCATGTGTGACATCCGGCGGGGCCGTCCCGTCGAAACCAGAGCCACGTTGGCGCAATCCTTGATCGACGCTCTCGTCGAGACGTTCGACCTGGACTCGCTCTGGATCAAGGTCGAGTTCACTCAGCACTCAGGGGACGATATGTACCACCCGCACCTCGGCGGCTTCAACGTGGACTGGAGTGGCGACGAAAGGGCTGAGTCGGGCAGGGCGAGCTTGTACTAGTGCGTCGCGCCCTCAGGATCTACGGCCACCCTCGTCTCCGACGACCTCATAAGTAAGGTGTGTTGCCCGAGGTGACTCGGTGACCTCCCGCTGGACCAGCGTCATCGGGCCGACGAGGTCGAACAGCCGCGTGCCGCCGCCGAGCAGCAGTGGTGCCAGGTGGATGCGGAGTTCGTCGACGAGCCTGGCCTCCCGGCTTTGGTCGATGACGTTCGCCCCGCCCATGACGACGACGTCCTTGTGGCCCGCGGCCGATCGCGCCTGGTCGATGGCGCCCGCTACTCCGTCGGTCACGAACCGGAACCTGGACACCAGCCGCACCTGGGCAGGTGGTTCGTGGGTGACGACGTAACACGGCGGTGCGGCCGCCTGGTCTTGGTCGTGTCCGTACCCGACGTCGTCACTCCATCCGTGCGGGCCGTCCACGATGTCGTACAGCCGCCGGCCCATCACCACCGCGCCCGTCGTGTCGAAGCTGTGCGCCAACACCGCTTCGTCGACGGGGGAGCGGGGCTTCTCAAGTACCCACGCGTGAATCGCCTCGCCGCCGATGCCGAGGCCGTGTTCCTGATCAGCTCCACGTGCGGTGACATATCCATCCAGCGACATCGAGATGTCAGCGATCACCTTGCTCATGCGCACTCCTTCATGGGCTGTTGTCCTGGTAGACCCGACACGTGCGCAAAACTCATCGGGCGACCATGTTGAGGGCTTCGAGCCGGTTCGATTCAGATCGAGGGATGCGCTACCATCGACCGGGCAACAACAACTGGTTGGAACGGAAAGATCCGATCTGACCAGGGGTTTTGTCAACGTTTCCCGGCGACGGGAAGCTGGCGACGCGGGGTGGAGCAGTTCGGTAGCTCGCTGGGCTCATAACCCAGAGGTCGCAGGTTCAAATCCTGCCCCCGCTACCATGTGATGTCTCAGGACATCGCGGACAGCCGGACCTACGATCTTGTAGGTCCGGTTTTCTGTGTTTTGGGTTGTGGGCCGGGTGGGCGTCCGGTGCCCTGGTAGTTCTTGTCGGGGTTGAGGGTGAGTTCGCGCAGGAGTTCGCCGGTGGCGGCGTCGATGATGCGGATGTTGAGGTCTTGGATCAGGAGCAGGATGTAGGTTCCGGCGTGGGTTCGTCCGATTCCGATGTGGTGGAGTTTGCCGTCGTTGCGTAGCGTGACGGTGCCGGCTTTGTCGACGCGGTCTTGGCGGACTCGTTCGTGGCTGGTGCTGGTGCTGTCTGGGGTGGCTTTGGGGCGCGCGGCATAGGCGGGCATCGGGAACGCGGGGTGAACGCGGCCTCGCCGTCTGCTCGGTAGCGGGCGACGAGTTCGTAGACCCACGAGCGGGCCACGGCGGACTCGGCAGCGACTTGGGTGACGGGACGGCCTTCGATGACGACCGCGGTGATGACCAATCGGGCCTTTGACATGCCCGAACCTCACCATCGGTGAGTGCTGTCCTCGATGACCTGAGACAGCCGGACCCAAATGGACGCGGGTTCGGCCGTCCTTGTTTGCCAGGTCGGGCGGGGTGGCCGTCGGGTGCCACCATATCCGCATCACCGTCGCGGAATTGGAATCGGTGACGGCGAGGTCGGGGAGTCCGGAGTCGACGCCGCAAAAGCTCGCCATTTCCGTATACTTCGTTGCGCAATGGTATTTCAGGCATTGCCGATGTTAAAGGGGAGAGCGGTGAACACAGACCGGGTCTTCAAGAGCCTGCAGGCCGTCCTGCCTCGGGGGGTTGAACTTTCCACCGCGCACCCGCGGCAGACCAGGCTCAACGACACGACTCGGCGGCACGCGGTCGTGCGTATCGCCGGTCGGAAGGTCACCGTCGAATGGCTTAGGGCTGGGACCCTTCCGGCCGTTAAGAACGTGCTCGCACGGCGCCCGCAACCCGATGTCCTCGTCACACCGAAGATGTCTGCGGGAGCCAGGGCCGCTGCATCAGATGCTGGCGTCGGGTGGGTCGAGGAAACTGGTGCCGCCGAGATCGCCCTCCCGTTCCTAGTCGTGAGCCGTACCGCGGCCACCCAGCTCCCAGTCAAGCCGAAACGCTGGCGTTCCAGCGACCTCGGCGTTGCCGAAGCACTACTCGAAGGCGTACGGCCCACCGTCTCCGAAGTGGCCAAGGCAACTGGCATGTCGGCCAGCACTGTCACGACGGCACTCGCGTTCCTGACCTCCGAGGGGTTGCTCGTCGCCGATGCTGCGCGCGGTCGCAAGTCAGCACGGCGATTAAACGACGCGGGAGTGCTCCTCGACAGCTATGCGGGTGCCGTGGAGAATTTTCCGCCGGCCAACGAGGTCCACGTGGGCTTCCTCTCCAAGGACCCCGTCCGAGATCTCGCCAGGATCGGTAAAACCTGGAGTCGCCACGACGTCGCCTGGGCTGCAACCTCGGCCGTCGCTGCAACGGTCCTCGCTCCGTTCGGCACCCAGGTCGCTCCCCTGGTCGTCTACGTCAACGCCGACACGCAACCGCAGCTGGCCTCTGTCGCAGATCTAGCGGACCTCTCGCCCATCCGCGGCGGCCGGCTCACTTTGCGCCCCTTCCCGACGAAGGCGACCGCGAAGCTCCGCACCTGGCAGGACGGACTCAGTATCGTGCCCTGGGCCAGGTGCTACGCCGACCTCGTGACAACTGGCGTCCGGGGGGAAGACATCGCGACGAACCTGCGGGAGATGAAGCTCAATGAGCGATGGGGAACCGGAGCGCAGCCGTAGGGCCCGAGCTGCTGCAGAGCTCGCCCTGACCAGCGTCGCGTACCACTACGGAGCAAAACCGGGCTTCGTGCTTCTCGGCGGCCTCATGCCGGAGTTGCTGTGCTCGGACTCTACCTGGCTGCACGCCGGCACCACCGACGTCGACGTCCAGGTGAATCTCGAGATCGCCGCCGGTGCCGCCAACGCGAGCCGGCTCGAGCAGGCCTTGAGAGACGCGCACTTCCAGCCGTCCAACGACAAGGTCTGGCGCTGGATTCAGGTCGACGCAGGCGGGCGGAAGACGATCGTGAAATTCGAGCTGCTGGCCGACCTCGACACCGAGAGAGCTGAGACGGTCATCAACTTCGCCGGCGCCGAGAATCTAGGCGCAGTCAACCTGCGAGGGACGGGATACGCCACCAAGGGCGCCGTTGAGCGCGAGTTCCGCGCCGAGGTCGACGGCGCACTCCGCGTCGTTCGTCTCGACGTCGCGAGCCTGCCCGGCTACCTGATCGCGAAGGCAGCCGCCGCGCACGGCCGCAACAAGGACAAGGACTGGTACGACATCGCATTTGTGCTACTCCACAATGACGCAGGTGGCCACGACGAGGCGGCTCGCCAGGTCGTGGCGACGTTCGGCAAATCACCCGGAACGCACATGCACACTTGGTTGGTGAATCTGCGAGCCAATTTCGACGACCCCGGTGCCCCGGGCCCGAACGCCTACGTGACGCAGCTACGTATCGACCACCCGGACGCCGACCTCGAAGAGGCTGCTGCGGATGCTGTACTGGCGGTCACCGGGTTCTGTGACATCGTGGACGGCCGAACCCGATAGACGCGGGTTCGGCCGTCCTTGTTTACTAGGTGGGCCTGGTGCGCTGAACGCTCGCTGGAAACCGGCAACTGGGCCGATCGAGCGAGGACTCACCGCACCAGGCCGGTTGCTTCCCAACATGACATACGTCCAACGGGCCGAAGACGCGCTGAATCCGACGGCGCGGGGGCGGATTTCGGGGCCCGGGAGCGTGGCTCGGACGCGGCTTCACACTGCCCCGAACCAGGAAATCCCAGGTTGTCCAGGGGGCATTCCGTTCCTGGAAAGAAGCGGATCGGGCTGAGGTGCTCGTCCCCACCGAACTGAGGTGAGCGTCCAGCGGCTACGATTATGAGAATGAGACTTATTACCGCCACTCCACGATCTCGCCGTCGAACGGTCACCGTGCTCGCTGGGTTGGGCGCTACCTCCTTGGCGCTGGCCGCCTGCGGCGACGACACGTCGATCGCGGGCAACGTTTCCGCGGCGCAGGTCACCAACTACGACAGCGTTGGTTTCATCCTCGATGACGGTGAATATGAGTTCTTCGCGATGCCGGACGCCAGCTGGACCCGGATCATTGGCCTTCGCTCTGACGGCGAGCAGGCGCTCGTATGGTTCCGCGACGACGCCGACGCAGGATACGAACCAGCGCTGCTCGACCTAACCAAAACAGAGTTCATTCCGCTGACCGTCGCTGACGCTCCTGGCTTCTTCGCTCGTGGCCTCACTGGCGACGGTCGCGTCGTCGGCGGAGCCGAGGGCGACGGGGGCACCGAGGGCGTCATCTATGATCCAGAGTCTGGAGCGGTGAACTGGCTGGAGCGCCCAGGTTCGGACTTCACTGGTATTAGTGATGCCGTCGACGACGTCGTGCTCGGCTACACCGACGCAGGCATGGCCACCTTCGTGCAATCCGACGACGTGATCTTCGACATTCACGGCGACGACGCCAACCGGCTGCTGGGGATCCAGGTCAACGCGGACAACGTGGTCGTCGGCTACGCCTCGTGGGGCGACGACCCGATGTGGGATCCGCTGACGCGAGGTTTCATCGCCACGTTCGATGGCGACGAATACATCGCCGAGCCCTTCAGCCTGCCAGGCGCGGCCCGCACCACCATCACTGGCATCAACGACGACGGTCGCATCGCCGGACACGTCCACCAAGCCGACGACACGCCCATGACCGCCTACTCCGCCGACCTTGCCGATCCGGACGGAACGCTCGAACTACATCCGTTACCTGACGACGTGACCGCCATGCTCAGCACACCGGGCACAGGCGCCAGCGTCTGGGGCATCGACCACCAAGGCCGGATCTTTGGTGCTCTCTTCATCACCGACCCAGAGCCCGAGCTGTGGAGCGAGGATGAGCCCTGCGGCGGCCACGGTCACCTGCACGGCACCGAGTGCCACTGCGACGACGGCTACGTGCTTGATCCCGACGACCCCGGGATGTGCCGCCTCGAATCTGACGAATGAGCGCCGCTCGTCAGCTAGTACCAACTAGTTTCCACGCAGGGCACTAGTTCCCGCAGGATAGCCGCGTCTTCGTAGTGGAGACATTTGCATAGAATGTCCGTCCCGCCTGCACGGAAGTTCCGGATGTGCGCTGGATGAAGTTGGAGTTATTAGAATTCCTGCAGCGCCACTCGACTGTCTTCAGCGTCAGCTTTCTAGTGTTTGTGCCGGAATTGGATTTCGTGACCATGCTTTCCCAGTTAAGGCCAAGCCAGCGAGCCTTATACAGAGTGCTTTTGTGGGTTATCCTGGTCGGTGTTCCTTGTGTGCAGATTGTGTAGGGCTTTGCGCCCACGGTATTATATGAGCCGGACTTCCGTTTATGAATCACTGAGGGATAGAGGGTGCAATTGTAATAGTCTACGGCCATTGTATCCACTGTATCCGCGCCAGGGTCACCCGGCTGATATTCGGCCGGCGATCCCTCCTCCAGTTGTACGACGTTAGGATCCAGCACGTCCTCGGAACCTGCGGCACTGGGGGCAATCACCATCATGGAGACAGCTAGGCATCCTAACGCCTGCCCCACTCGGACCGTTCTCATCCCTCTCCCCTTCTGTTGCGGCTACCATCCGCATGTTTGTGTGATGGAGACGTTTGCATCAAAGAATCTCTGTTGCTCTGATTCGGATATCGAATTAATGAATTCGACCTCGTCTCGCGAAACGAGGTAAGGTATTGCTTTTTTGAACGTCGTCGCCCAATCGGCTAGATCGGTTTTGAGAGGGGGAGTGGCGACGTCCGTCGCAGATTCAAAAATCGTCAGGACTTCAGCCATTGATTCTGCACTGACTCTTGAGAAGTTCTGTGCCACTGGCCAGCCGATGTTAGCCTCGGCGAGGCCGGTCGCGAGTTCACGGCAGGTTGTCGCGTCGTCAAGTTTCCGCTCGGCGGAGCATCCAGGGTTTAGCAGTAGTACGGTAAATACACAAAGAACTATCCCCCCCACCTTTAGTAGCATATTGGGACACCTTAGTGCAGTCTTCGTCGTTAGGGAGGGGCCATTCGAGTCTTGTGTGACAATGAGGTGATGAAGCAGGTGTGGATCGTGTTCACTGATGTGCCAGACCCGCCGGAGACTGTCCTCGGCGTCTTTGGTGACCGGAAGTCCGCTGATGCGTTTTTCGACACTATCGCGGGTGACTTCCCAGATGGAGGAGTAGCACTCGGGGTGTATCAGGTCGGGTGGACTTACAACAGTGGTGCGCGTCGTTACAGTGATTAGCGGCTCTTTACAGTTGAGGCTGTAGCGGGGGGCGAGACGCCAAGGTTCGGGTCGCTCAGGATGCTGCCCTCCCGTTCGTGATCTTGCTTCCCGACCATAGATCGGCTCTGCACACGGGGGAAGCCCCGCGATGCCCATAACTTCCTCGCCAGGCGCAGCGGAGGTGGAGCGGGCGCTACGAGGTGCGGGGGATCACGTGGACGGCAGGGGCTTTGATCACGGCTGTCACCGGTGTTCCCGGAGCAAGGCCCAGCTCGTCTCGGGCCGGCCGGGTGATGTAGGCCACCAGGGGGACACCAGCGTCGAGGTCGACACGTTGGAGCGCACCTTCGGATGTCAGTGCGGTGACGCGTGCGTCGAGGTGGTTACGGGGACTGGATCGGCGGGTCCCCGGTTCTTCCAGTGCGATGTCTTCGGCGCGTATACAGGCCAAGACCCGGTCGCCGGTACTCAACGCACCCGGATCCAACGCGGTGAGTGTCTCCGCGGCCACCTCGATGTGCACCAGGCCCGCATCGATCTCACCGACCCGGCCGGTCACGACGTTCTCCACCCCGACGACCTCGGCCACCCGTGGTGTCGCGGGCCGGGAGAACACTTCTTCAACCGTGCCCTGCTGGTGGACCCGTCCGTCCACCAGGACGACGATCCTGTCTCCGAGAGTCAGGGCCTCGGTGCGATCGTGTGTCACGAGCAGGGTTGGTGTACCTGCCTCCACCAGGATCGAGCGTAGTTCGGCGCGCAGCCGCGAGCGGGTGGGGCCGTCCAGTGCGGAGAGTGGCTCGTCCAGCAGCAACAGGCGAGGGTGTGGGGCCAACGCGCGGGCGAGAGCAACTCTTTGTGCTTCTCCTCCGGAGAGGTTGGTGGTGGCACGTCCGGACAGGTGTGCGGCCCCGGCTGCGACGAGCGCTCGGCCAGCACGTTCCCGTCGTTGAGGCCGCGGCAGGTCGGTCAGGCCATAGGCGACGTTGGCGTCCACGTCCAGGTGGGGAAACAGAGCGTGGTCTTGGAACAAGTAGGCGACGCCGCGTTTGCGGGCGGGCAGGCGGTGTCGCCCGTCGTTCCAGACATGGCCGTCGAAGGTGATGTGAGCTGGCGGGGCTGGTGCTTCCAAACCGGCCACACACCGCAACAGGGTGGTCTTGCCCGCTCCGGAAGAACCGAACAGCACGGTGACCGGACGGGCGGCATCCAAGGGGAGTTCCAGGTCCACGTCCAGGAGGAGGTGGCGCAGGCAGACTGTCAGGGTCGGGGCCATGCGGGCCTGCCTTTGCGATTGATGGTGTACGTGGTGGCGAGCACCACCAGAGAGAACACGAGCAGGATGACGCTGGTCCGGCCGGCGGCGGCGTGGTCGAAGGCTTGGACGCTGTCGTAGATGGAGATGGCGACGGTCCGGGTCTGGCCGGGAATGTTGCCGCCGACCATGAGGACGACGCCGAATTCCCCGATGGTGTGCGCGAAGGTGAGGACGCCGGCTGTGACGAACCCGGCGCGAGACAGAGGTAGCGCCACGTGCACGATGGTGCTGGGCCACGTGCGGCCGAGCACCGTGGAAGCCTCCAACAGCCGCCGATCCACCCCGGCGAACGCGGCCATCAAGGGTTGGACGGCGAAGGGGAGGCTATGCACGACCGAGGCGATGAGCAGGCCGTTGAAGGTGAAGACGATGGGGGAGCCAGTCAGTTCGATCCACCACCGGCCGATGGGGGAGCGGTTGCCGAGCGCCACCAGGATGTAGAAACCCAAAACAGTCGGGGGCAACACCAGGGGCAGAGCCACCACGGCCTCGACCAGAACCGTCCAACGGCGCCGGGAGAACGCCAGCCAGGCGGCCAGCGGTACCGCCACCACCAGCAGAACTGCCGTGGTGGCGGCAGCCAGGCGCAGACTCAGCTCGACGGCGGTCCAGTCCACGTCTCGCCTCAGGTGCCAGCGTCGATCGGTGGATAGAACCCGTATGTCTCCAGGATTTCTTGACCGGCAGGTGACGTGATGAAGTCCGCCAACTCGTGGGCGGAGTCCGGAGCGCCGTCCAGGACCACACCACCCTGCTCCAGGCGAGGGAAGTCGTCCACAGGCACCTCGCTGTACGTCCCTTGATCGCGCAGGCCGGGTGAGAGCGCGAGGGACAGCGCGATGATCCCGGCATCCGCATTGCCGGTCTGCGCGAACTCAGCGGCCTGCGCGATGTTCTCGCCCATCACCAGCTTGTCTTCCAGGTCCGCATGCACGCCTGCCGTGCGGATAGCGGCTTCGGCGGCCTGTCCGTACGGGGCGTGTTGTGGGTTGGCGATCGCCACGGTGGTGACGCTGCTGTCCGTCAGCCCGGCGATCCCGGCTCGTGGGTCGGCCGGTGAGCCTTCAGCGGCCCACACGACCAGGCGTCCGACGGCGTAGCCGAATACATCGCCGGAACCGGCGTAGCCGTCGTCGGCCAGGTCATGGACCAGGCTGGCATCGGCGGACAGATACAGGTCGAAGGGTGCGCCATTGCGGATCTGTTGGACGAAATTGCCCGATGAGCCGTACGAGACGCTGACCTGTACCCCCTCGTGCTCGGTCTCGAACACCTCGATGATGTCGTCGAGAGCGAACTTCAGATCCGCGGCGGCGGCAACCTGCACCACCGTGGAGTCTGGAGAAACAGCCGATGACGTACACCCGGCCAGGGCCACGATGAGTGCCGCCACGGCCGGGACGAGGATGGGCACACGCGAGGTGCGGTTCATCCGTGGGCCGTTCCGGCCTCGACGATGGCGGCGGTCGCCTTGACCAGCACAGTGGCGGGTACACCAGGTGCGAGGCCCATCTCCTCAGCGGCATCACGTGTCATCAACGAGGTGAGACGGAACCGGCCCGCGGTTACCTCGACCTGGGCCACGAGCCCGTCGGTGTGTACGTTGGTGACGATTCCACTGATGCGGTTGCGCGCCGACACCCGCTCACCGTCGCCTCCCTCACTGGCCCGTTGGCGGGCGAAGGCGGCGACGTCAGCGCCCTCGATGACCTGGCGTCCGGCATGGTCAGTGTGGGGCCGCAGGTGGCCAGCCGAGATCCATCGACGCACGGTGTCGTCGCTAACCCCTAGTAGATCGGCGACCTGGCTGACACGAAAGTGCGGCATGGGGATGAGAATATCACCGCGATCTCGGGACGATATGCGCAAAAGATCCGAGTTAGCGGAATTGGTGATCCACACTGTGAGGGATGGGGTGGCGTCGCGGAGGTGGCCGAACCGCAGTGACCGTGGGTGTGGCGCTTCGGCTGCCCAGCTTCAGCTACGCCGGAGGTGCGAGCATCGACGTCCGCCATCAAATCCGTGGGCCGAGGAACAGCCCGCCACTTGCGTCGATGACTTGACCGGTGATCCAACGCGCGGCGTCGGAGGCGAGAAAGGTGACGACGTCAGCGACATCGTCGGCGCCGCCCAGTCGGTGAAGTGCCGTCGTCCCGGTGATCATTTCGGCCAGGCCGGGCGCCTCGAAGAATGCCGCGTTGGCCTCCGTGCGGGTCGCGCCCGGTGCTACCGCGTTCACCGTGATTCCTCGGACTCCGAGTTCGTTGGCCAGGGTCATGCTCATCGTCTCGATCGCGCCCTTGGTCATGGCGAACGATGTTTGAGTGGTGTTGGCCATCCGGGTGGCCACCGATGAGATGGTGACGATGCGGCCACCGTCGCGGAGGAGGGGCAACGCCCGCTGGATGATGAAGTACGGTGCGCGCACGTTGACGGCGAAGAGATGGTCGAACTCCGCTGGTGTCGTGGCGCCCAGGGGGCCGGCAGGTGCGGCGGCCGCGTTGTTGACGAGGATGTCGAGCGGCTGCCCCGCCAGGCCAGACTCGACGCCCGCGAACAGTGTCTCCACGTCGTTGTCCACACCCAGCTCCGCGCCTACGGCCAGCGCTGTTCCGCCGGCTCGCCGAATCTCGTCGACTGTAGTGCTCGCGCCCTCCTTGTCGGTGCCGAAATGCACGATGATCATGGCGCCGCGCGCGGCTAGCCGGATCGCGATGGCCCGCCCGATGCCTCGCGACGCTCCGGTCACGAGGGCCGTGCGGCCGGTGAGTTCGCTCATGCTCAACTCCAATGTTAGTGACTACCAAATTGTTAGTAACTATCAGCAAGGTAGTGTCTATCACATGATGGAGCGGCACTCAACACTCAGAGAACAGCGCCGGGCGGAGACGCAGCGCACGATTCAGGCGCATGCGGTGCGGCTGTTCACCGAACGTGGTTACGACGCCACCGCGATCAACGACGTCGCCGATGCCGCCGGAGTGTCACCCATGACGGTCTACCGACATTTCCCCACCAAGGAGGACCTCGTCCTCGTCGACCAGCACCGCCAGCTCATCGCCGAGCGGATCGCCGCATCGTCTCCCGCTCAGCCGCTCGTTCGACGGATCGGCCGTGCCCTCATCGAAGCCGCCGCGACGCTGACCAGCGGCCGGCGCACACCCGACCTGGCGACGAGTGAGCAGTTCCTCCTCGACCGGTTACGGCTGATGATCTCGACGCCCGCCCTACGTGCCAAACACCTCGACAACTACTACGCCCTCCAGCAGGCGATCGTCGACGCTCTCGGGGACGACACCACCGAGCCGGACGCGGCGTTCCACGCCCACGCGGCCGCGAGTGCCTGCCTGGCCACCATGCACACCGCGTTGGTGCGCTGGGCCGAAGACGACGGGAAAACCGATCTTTCCACGTTGATCGCCGCCGCGCTTGCTGCCGCCTTCGGCGATGACGACCTCACGCCCGGTGCGGATGGATAAGGCGGCCCACGTCGGCGTCGGGTGAGCCGTGAATCTCGGCCGCCATGGGCGGCCGCGGAGATCTTTTTCGCGGTGGCCGCCATCCATCGTGGCCTCGTGATCGAACCATAGGTATGGGAGAACACGGAGAACACGGCGTCGACCACGTAGGCACCCAGGCGACAGTCGAAGCTGTCGCCTGTTCCGGCTGTGGGATTGGTCGGAGAAGCGCCTTGCTGGCCGCCGGCTCGCTGGCGTTCAGCGCCTTGCTGGCCGCCTGTGGCGCGGACTCGGATGACAGCACCGGTCAGTCCTCGAATCCGGCGCCAGACGACACCGACCCGGGTCTCGGTGGTGACGAACCGCCCGCGACCAGCGAGCCAACAGCCACCGACGACCCAGCAGCCACCGACGACCCAGCAGCCACCGACGACCCAGCAGCCACCGACGACCCGACACCTGATCGACCTGACAACGGGGAGCCTGCCGACCTTCTCGTCATGGCCCGTGAGGTGCCTATCGGCGGTGGTGTCATCATCCAAGGGCAGACGGTGGTGGTCACGCAGCCGGTTGAAGGTGAGTTCATGGCGTTTAGCGCCACCTGCACACACCAGGGGTGTGCCGTGACGGACGTGTCCGACGGGTTGATCACGTGTCCATGTCATGGCAGCCAGTTCTCGGTCGCCGACGGATCGGTGCATACCGGGCCGGCCGACACCCCGCTACCTGAGGTGGGGATCGTCGTCGACGGCGAACACATCACCCGCGCGTAGAATCGGCGACCGCCGAGCGGCACCGATCGGTATGCTCCTGCATGCGTTCGGGTATCGAGGCAGGAGCCGGATGATGTCGCTACGTTCGCGAGCACTCCGTGGTCAGGACGTCCATGCCGTCGTCCGGCTGGAGTTGTTCATCGTCGCCGCCATCAGCGCCATCCTCGTGACGCGGGGTTACCTCATCCTGATGGACTACCCACAGATCGGCGGCGGTGGCCTACACATCGCCCACATGTTGTGGGGCGGACTGCTCATGTTGATCTCGCACGTCCTGCTCCTGGGATTCCTGGGAGCTCGGGTGAAGGAGCTGAGCGCGTTCGTTGGTGGTGTCGGGTTCGGGCTCTTCATCGACGAGGTCGGCAAGTTCGTCACCGCTGACAACGACTACTTCTTCCAGCCGGCGTTCGCGATCATGTACGTGGTTTTCGTTGTCCTGGTGCTCGCCGTCCACTGGTTGTCCGAGCGGCCCATCCATGACCCTCCGACGCAGTTGGCGAACGCGGTGGTCATCGGGGCCGGTGGACAGCTACGAGGGCTCGACGACGTGAGCCGGTACGAGGCGATCCAACTCATCGCGGCGGCCGAGCGGCAGGGCGCCGAGGTGCGGTCGGTGGCCGCGGTACGCGAGCTGATCGACGCGTGCCCCGTTGCGCGACATGGCGCCGGACGGTACGCGGCCTTCCGTACCAGGCTGCTCCGGCTGCTCCGGGCGCTGGTCCGGAACCGGGTCGCCTACGCGGCAGTTCTTGCCTTCCTCGTGTTGCAGTTGGTCGACGTGGTGCTCAACATCGCCGGTTTTAGCATCGACGAGTTCACCGCGGTGCGAGGCATCCAGTTGGGGTGGGCGCTGCTCACCGTCGGGATCATCGGTGTCGGGCTGGAGCGGTGGCGTCGCGACCAACGCCGTGGTCTACAGATGCTGCGTTATGCCGTGCTGCTGAACATCATGGTCGGTCAGGTGTTCAACTTCGCCGATCGGGAACTCAACGCGTTGCCCGGAGTCCTGGTGAATCTCGCCGCTCTGGGGGTGCTGAACTACCGGCTGAAGTTGCTGGAGACGGGGGCGGAAGGGGCCTCGACGGCGCGGATTCCCGACGCAGGTTCTGCCCCCACGGCATTAGCCGAGTCCGGGCACTCGGCAGCACAAACCGCTGAAGAACGGCGACGGCACGTCTCCTGAGTGGCGGTGGGCGCTGCGCGGTACCGTTGGCCGGTGCTCGTCGTGTTGGTCAACGGGATTCCGGGCTCCGGCAAGTCAACCCTGGCGCGAGCACTGGCGTCGTCGCTGGATCTGCCGCTGTTCAGTAAAGACAGCGTCAAAGAGACGTTGGCCGACATGCTCGGTGGACCTCCAGACGGGATGAGCCAGCGCCGTTGGAGCCAACTACTCGGCAGCGCCGCAGGAGAGACACTCTGGACATTGCTGGCCGACACCAATCGAGGCGCAGTCCTGGAAAGCCCATGGCTGGCTCCTCTTCGTTCGGTGGCCGCCGCCGGTCTCGAACGTGCCGGAGTCCGCCACGTTCACGAGGTCTGGTGTCAGGTGGCCGTCAAGCTTGCCCGGCAGAGGTACGAGGCCAGAGCGTCCAGCCGCCACGTCATCCACGACGACGGCCGCGTCGACGACGAGCAGTGGCGTGTGTGGGCGGGCCAGGCCGAACCGCTGGGGCTTGGCCCGGTGCATGGGGTGGACACCACCCGACCCGTCGACGTCGTCGCGCTTGCACGGCGGATCACGATGGCGTGATCCGCCGGGCAACGAGGGCTACAGCCAGCCGGGAACCGCCTATAGCTGCGCCAGCTGCGCCAACGGGAACGGTGTTCTGGCCAGCGGGCGAACCGCGAGCTCGAACAGGACGACCACGTTGTCGTCACCGGCGATCCGGTTGCGGTGTAACTCGTCACAGCCGACACATCGGTGGATGATGAGCCACTCGCCGTCGGATCGGGTGGTGATGGCGATCGGCTCCATACGCGCGCCACAGTCAGCCGAACGGTCACCCGGCGTGTCGTCGACATGGCGACTCCACAGACATGTGGGGCAGTGATTGCGATGTGCGGTGCCTGGAGCGTCGACTGAGACGTCCAGGCGGCAGTTCAGGCAGCGGAACGATGAGACGCGGCGGCGACGCCGAGCCGCGTTGGTGGAAGTGGACACGAGGCTCCTTGAAGATTGCACGACGGGTCGATGGTCGTGCCGCGCACAATCATGAGCCTCCTCACCCACTCGAATCCGTACGAGCCACTCGGCTGCGGCTCGATCTGCGCTTATTGAACGGCGTCGAACCTGATCGAGGCAACCGATTTTCCGTCGGCACCAATGACGACGGTCTCATCATCGGGCTTGACCCACGGTGCACCGCACTTGGCCGGCCGCGCGTGGAACCCGCCCAACCCGTGCTCCGGCTGAGCTGGCCCGGGCACGATGGAAGAGTGATCGTAGGAGTGGATGGTGCGGGTCGAACAGCGAAGTGACCTCCGGTCCCTGCCGGTGCACTCGATCGTGCCACCGAGCGGGGACACCGGCTCGTCGTCGCTGCTCGTCGGTCCGATCGATGCCGGCGGGCCGGCTTACCTCACGAGTAGTCCGCACCGGCACGACTTCACCCAGATCCATTACGTCACCACCGGCTCCGGCTGGCACGCCGTCGACGCGGTGAGATACCGGATCGAGCCTCCCCAGGTCTACTTGATCACTCGCGGTCAGATCCATCACTGGCAGGGGGAAGGTGTGGGCGGCACCCAGGTGCTGTTCCGCGACGATTTCCTCGCCGGCGTTGGTGGCCCGCCGACGGTGCACCATGACCTATACGCCGACGGTGCGGCGATCTTGCATCCGGATCCACGCCAACTACGGCGGCTGGAACGCCTACTCGGCGAGATGCGGGAGGAGTACATCGCTTCAGAGCGCGGGCGGCTGCTGGCGCTACGGCACCTGCTCGTCCTGCTCCTCATCCACTGTCGCCGTATGTCGCCACATCCGCCCAGCTCACCCAGGTCGACGCTGTATCGAGATTTTCTCCGCTTCGCTCAATCACAGCCGTCGGTGCGGCATACTGTCGGTTCCTGTGCCGCACAGCTGGGTGTCACGCCGGGCTACCTCAACGACCTGGTCCGGCACGAGGCAGGAACCACCGCCGGCCGCGTTCTACGCACCGCCACCTTGAACGAGGCACAACGCCAGCTCGTCCAGACCGATCGCAGCTGTGCGCAGATCGCCGCCCTGCTCGGCTTTACCGACGCGTCGTACTTCTCTCGATTCTTCCGACGCGAGACCGGCAACACGCCGTCGGAGTTCCGCGTCAGCCAACGCGACGTCGTCGGCTGAACCCGGAGTTGGCCCGGCCCGGCCCAAACCCCGAAGGAGCCGGCCGGGCCAGCCACGCAGGACACGAGTGCAACGAGGGGTGCGGCGGATTTCCGGTGCACGACACTAGCGCGCAGCCACCTCAGAGGGCACATTCTCGTCCGACGAATAAGCCCCGTTCAGCGACAACGCGATAAACGAGAACGGCCGACTGACCGAGATGAAGCCGAGCGGACAATGGCGGGTCCCGGCTGGAATATAGACCGAACCCGTCGTGGTGATGACGTGTCGCTCACCCTCGATGTCTAGGTAGATCTCGGCGCCGAGATCATGAATGTCATCCGGATTGTTCCCCATCCACATGAGCACCTCGTCGTAGTCGTGCTCGTGGTCGTTCACCCAATGGACCTGCTGGTCGGTCTCGCTGATCCAGCTGTACGCCATGTGCACTTGGCTGAGGTCGACGTCGGCGCTACGCATGAGCGCGAACGGGTCACCGACGTTGCCAGGGCGGGGCAGGCCGGCGACCGCCCCTTCGTTGACAAGGTCGTCGCTGCATTCCTTCATGTGCCGGACGAATAGGTGGTCGTACCTGCCCGCCATGCGGCCTCCTCGCGTCGAGACGGCATCCGCCGTGAGCCAGATCAAACGACCTGGCTTCGATCACGGTAGATCGCGTCATCGCCGGTCAGCCAGGCACCGATCCTGGATGGACTGGCACATTCCGTCGGTGGCCCGCCTCCGGCACGCGCTTCCCGGGCCTGCGGCGACGTACGATCACGCACGCCACGGCCCCGGGCACACGGGCCCGGCGACTCCCTATTCGCGCGGGTTCTGAGCGTCGCTAGCGACGCGACCAGCCGCGTTCCCCTTCGGTGAGCCCTCCCCAGATGCCGAAGCGCTCCGGTTGTCCAGCCGCGGCCTCGCGGCACTGTGAGGCGACTGGGCATGAAGCACACACGTCCTTGGCGAGTGCTTCCCGTTTGCGCAGTGTGCTCCCGCGCCCTTCCGGATAGAACAGGTCGGTGTCCATACCGCGACACGCGGCAAGTGCTCGCCAGCTCTCCTCTCGACCAAACCAGTCCTGCGCGTGCAGCTCAGTGACGTCGATCAATGCGGTCATGTGGCCGTAGCCCCCTTACCGAGACGATCAAGACCCTCATGTCCGACTTGACGGACGTAGGTGTCGGTCATGACGCGCGCTGCCGGACTTTTTTTGAGAAATTTGCGACCACGCGCGTGAGCAGGACAAACCTGCTGAATGAGTCCGTTCTCCCGCCCCGCTCTTGCACCGTTGTCAGGCCGGACAACTCGCCGACCAGTGGTGTAGCCGCCGGCCGCCCTGACTCGTCGGGTTTCGGTGCGGCCTATCAGGGGAGGGCGGGGCGTTGCTGCTGGTGGCGGACTTGTCCGGCCTGACAGGTGGAGGAGCCGGGGGGGATAGCGGCGGGGGCGGCGGCAGAACGCGACAAAACCGCACGACCGGCGTGGGTCGGGCGGCGGGTGGTGACGTCCGGCGGTAAGTCAGCCGATCAGTTCAGCCTGAACTGCTGGTTTGCACCTCCGTGGCAACTAAATACGATCAGCTCTTTGCCCTTCGCGATGGCACCACCACGGACGTCGAGGCACACCGTCGCGCCGATCGGCAGGAACGTCGTCGATATCGGTTGTGGCGACGAGGCGGCCGGGTTGAATGCCCAGAGTTGATCAGCCGCGGGCTCGGGACTCTGGCACTCGCGGAGCAGCACGCGGAACACATCCTCATGCGGGGTCGGCGACACGCTCAAACAACGCCCGTCGGCCCAACGGACAGTGTGTCCGTTGGGCCCGGTGTCGGTCTGTTCGGTATAAACCTGCCAATCAGGTGGATCTGAACATGTGTCCAACGTCAGCCTGTCGCCTGAACCGGTGGGTTTGACGCACCATTGGTGACCACCCCCAGGGGTGGCGATGCTCAGATCGTTGGTCGAATTCGGGGCGACACGCAACGTCGCCGTACTGCTCTCGCTGGATCCGACGCGATTTCTGAAGATCACCCGGTACTGACTGCCGTCCTGGTTGGTGCTCGTCACGTCGACCCGGCGGCTGGCCGTGGTACCTGGCTGCCATCCGCCGAGGTCACGCCACGAACCTCCCGGGGGTTTCTCCTGCCACCGGAACTCGGTGTTTCCGGGGTTGCCCGCGGTGGCTTTGGCCTGGAAGGTGGCTTGGTCGCCGGTGGCGGCACTGGCATCGCTCGGCCCGTTGGCCACGTCGGGCGCCCACAAGACGCTGAGTCGGGCGAAGTTGCTGTTCGAGGTGCCAACCTGGTTGGTGAACACCGCGCGGTACTCGTGGTCGTTCAACGAGCGCTTGATGTCGGTGAGCTCCAGCGTGGCGCGGGTGCCCCCAGAGCCGAGAGAACCTTTCCCCATGTCTCGCCATGATCCACCGCGTTCACGGCGTTGCCAGGTGACGCTGCTGGGAGCGGGGTTGGCCCGGGCGGTCGCGGTGAAGGTGACCTTGCCGCCCTCGTTGGTTTCGCGAGCGTCCGGATGACCCGTCACCTGCGGGGCGTAGTGGACTGTCAGCACCGCTGGATCCGTGGTGCTGGTGCCGTGGGTGTTGCGGGCCACGACGCGGTACTGGCGACCGTCGAGCTCTGGTTGGGCCGAGACCCGAAGAGTGGACGAGGTCGCTCCGTCGATGTCGCGCCAGCCGCTGCTGGCCATCGACGCCGAGCGGGCCCCGGGTGTCGTGTCGGCACCGGCCGACGTCGAGCCGTCACGGTACTGCCAGGTGAGCGACGGGCGCGGGTTGCCGGACACTTGGACCGACAGGTTGGCCGTCTGGCCCGCGCGGACGGTGGTGTTGCTGGGGCCGGCGTCGATGGACGGTGGTGTTTCCGGCTCGTCTTCGTCCGGGGGTGGAGGGGGATCTTCCGTTGGGTCGTCGGTCGGATCGTCGGTCGGGTCGTCCGTGGGGTCATCCGTCGGGTCGTCCGAGGGGGGCCGGTCCGGATCGGTGGGCGACGGAGAGCCCGGCGGCGGCGTTTCGCCGGTTCTGGGGTCGGTGTCGTTCGGCCGGCTGATGGGCAGCGTGCCCGGGGTACGGCCGGGGCCGGGCTCGACCGGTTCGTCGGCCTCGTCTGGATCTTCAGTGGCGTCCGACTCTTCCGGGTCGGTGGGATCGTCGTCCCAACCCCCACCGGGATCGCCTGAGCCGTTGCCGCCGCTGTCGTTCTGGGACGCGACCGGGGGTGCAGCGGAGCCCTCCGGGGGATCGTCGGACGAGTTGCTCAGCATCATGGCAGCACCAGCGATGATGATGCCTGCGGCGACGACGCCGGCCGCGCCGGCGAGCGTCTTGCTGCCGAGCCGGGCCAGCCGGCCGGGCGAGACCACAGATGCCGCTACCCCGCCACCGGAAGCACCGGAGCCAGCACTCGCCCCGGCACCAGCTCCCCCGGCACCAGCTCCCGCGGCACCAGCTCCCGCGGCGCCGGCGCCCGCCCCGCCGCCGGAGCTTCCCGCTGTGGCGGCACCGACACCGGTCAGGACGGCCGTACCCGTAGCGGTGGCCGCCTCGGTGGCGGCCTGCCCCCCGGCAGCCGCGCCGCCACCAGCGACGGCGGCCGCTCCCGCGGCGCCGGCCAACACTGCCGAACCAACCGCGGCGGGCAGTAGAAGGGCGGGCCACAAGGTGCCACGCAGGTCGGAAACGAGGAGCAACAGTTCGTCGCGGCGTTCCCGGCAGTGCTCACATTCGCTGAGGTGGACCGTGACAGCTCGGGTGTGCTGAGCTGACAGGGTCCCGCGGACGTAGGCAGCCACCTTGGGCGCGTAGGGACGGCACTCGGCGCGGACCTCGGAGGAGAGGTTGACCGCCAGGTAAGCCTGGCGCAGGCCTTCTCGTGCCCGGTATGCCAGGGCGGCCACCGCGTTGGGTGTGCTGCCGAGGGTCGCCGCGAGAGACGCTGGGGACCGGCCCTCGATCTCGGTGTGCCAGAGAACCTGTTGCCAACGGTCGGGCAGGGTCTCGAATGCCCGGCGCACCAGTTGTCGGTCGGTGGCTCGGGCCATGGGGTCGTCGGTGCGCGGCAAGACCTCGAGGACCGACGGGTCGGCCGGCGTGTCGCCGCGCTGCGAGAAGCGGTGCCGGTCGATGGCTAGGCGCCGCACGACCGTGCGTAGGTATGGGGTGAGTTCGGTGTCCGGCCCGCCGCCCTCGCGCAGCCGGGAAAGGACCCGGGTGAACGCCTCGGCGACGACGTCTTGGGCTTCGTCGCTGTTGTTGGTGACAATTCGGGCAACTCGTGACGCGTCGTCCACGTGGCGTCGGTACAGCTCGTCATAAGCGCCCATATCGCCATCGCGAGTACGCGCGATGAGCTGAGCGTCGCTCGGTGCTTCGGCTGGAGTCGTCAACGGTGCGTCCCTTTACTTCTCGGTATGTCGATCAGTCTAGGGAGTATCCATCGGGTTGGAACCAGCCAATCGGACCAAATTGATCCCCAACCAATGATCCGTCCCTAAGTCGTACGATTAGTTCAGTTACAAGGGACCGATCTTCTGGTAGTGGGACGATTTCAACGCTGACCCCCATTGTGCCGAGTTCCCCCGTTTCAAGTGTTTTCAACAGTACGCCACGTTCGAGTCGCGCGCGGCCATCGTCCGGTATTAATGCAAACGCACAGTGTGTTCCAAATTGGCTCAATGTCGCTTCTGTGCGCACGTGTGATCGTAGCGCCGACGCAACCTGGAGGATGCATGAGATCCGGGTCCATGGATCCTTGGGTTCGTGCCAGCGGATCATGACCAGGACGAGGTGCGCCGTGGTGGAGTCGGCCAGTCGGTCCAGTTCCTGGATGCGGCCGAACAGGTAGCTGACGGTGTGAAGTCCGGACAGTGGTTCGATGCCCGGCGCTCCGCGTTGACTCGCCACGGCGTCGACCCACGCGTCGGTGACCCAATGCCTGGCCTGATGGCGGCCGACGGTGCCTACTCCTTCGGCCTCCAGGACATCCCAGAGCGCATCGACCTCGTCGATGGTGCAGGTGAGGTCGGAGCCTCCGGAGGCTCGCTCCCACGCGAACATCACCAGCGCCTCGGCCACACATGAAGGTGCCGGCCACGGCCTGGATAGGGCCTCCATCACCGCATTGACGCCGGGTGGCGGGAGCGGGTCCGCGTTGGTGCCGCGATCGCCCCGAACGTGCGCCAGCCACGACGACACGAGCGTCGTGGCTGGCGCGCCCTCTCGGCGGCACCCCGCTGTGTGGTGCACTCAACCCTCCTCGCGGGTCATCCGCATTCCCCGATCACCTACCAATACGGCCCCATGCGTCCGCTATGACGCGATCGCGGGATGTTTGTCGCAATCCAAGGCTCTAGGTGAGTGTTCTAGATGTTCGGCGGCTGAGCAAACCGTGGCTGCGCTGCCACCACCGTGAGAGCGCACCCGTGCCTGATCGCCCCGGGTGTGCCGCCGGATGCCACCTCCGCCGGCGGCTGCAAGCCATGACCGCCGGCAATGCCGGCATTTCCGACGTTCACGATTCGGGGTGATGGCGCTGTGTCCCTGTATGCCCGTTATCGTGTGTCCGACCTATCGGTGGTGAATGCCCGATAGTTCGGCCGGTGTGACCGGATGCTGGCGTGGCCCTCGATGGGGGCCGCTTCAATGGCGTAGGTGTGTCTGCTTCGGCTGGGATTTGCGGCACCAGGCTGGTGGAGAGTGGCGCGATATTGGTTGCTGGTTTGCGCCGTGTCCGGCATTTCCTGATATCGCCGTTATGGCAGCGAATGTCGCAGGTGGTCCGGCAGGTGTGTCACGTGGGTCATTCGCCATGATTCAGTGACGCCATGGTGTGCGATGGATGGTCCGTCGTGGACTCAGGTCATTCGGAGTCCGCGCGCGGCCGGCGCGGCGTCGTGTCGTCGTCGGTTACGACGCTGGTGAGTGCCGCTAGGCCGAGGGCGACGTCTTCGCCAGTGGGGCCGTTGTCGGGGTCGAGCAGCCATTGCACCATGAGCCCGTCGGCGATGGCGTTCGTCAGGACGACCGCGGCGCGAGCGCTGCGATCGTCCAGCCATGGTGCGACGGCTTTGGCGTGCTCCAATCCGTTCTCCGTCTGGGCTCGGTAAAGGGCGGCGAGTTCGGATCTGAGCTCGGGTGAGCGCTCGATCTGCGCCCAGGCCTCCAGTTGGGCGATGAGGAGCGGGCGGAAGTCGTTCAGGCGGTTGATGGCGTTGCTCCACCCGCGGCTCAGATCCTCGATGCTGGGCCCGGTCATGTCCTTGGAGGTGGCCTGGAGCAACTCCTGACCCATCTCGGTGACCGCCTCGGTTAATGCGGCATTGAGGAGAGCTTCCTTGGAGCCGAAGTGGTAGCCGATGGACGCCAGGTTGGTTCCGGATGCCGCGACGATGTCGCGCGCCGTGGTCCGGGCGTACCCCTTCTCGTAAAGGCAGCGTTTGGCGCCTTCGAGCAGTGCTTCGCGGTGGCCCATGACGGTACTGTAACCCATACGGGCGTCCTAGACATATGTATTATACGTTTGTATAGTTCGGGCATGGGCAACGACTTACTACCCGATCGGGCCGGTACCCGCGAATGGGTCGGCCTCACTGTCCTCACGCTGCCGGCACTTCTCGCCTCGATGGACTTATCCGTGCTGTTCATGGCCGCGCCAGCAGTGAGCGCCGATCTCGAGCCGACGGGGACGCAACTCCTCTGGATCATGGATATCTACGGCTTTCTCATGGCTGGCCTCCTGCTCACCATGGGCACCCTCGGCGATCGGATCGGTCGCCGACGCTTGCTGATCATCGGCGCCGTGGCGTTCGGTCTGGCGTCGCTGCTAGCTGCCTACTCGACCACCTCGGAGATGCTGATCGCGGCTCGGGCGTTGCTCGGCATCGGTGGTGCCACGCTGGCACCGTCGACACTCGCACTGATCCGCCACATGTTCCGTGACGACCGTCAGCGGCGCACCGCGATTGCCGTGTGGACAGGTGCGTTCAGCAGCGGTTTCCCGCTCGGTTCGATCATCGGCGGGATCCTCGTCGACCACTTCTGGTGGGGTTCGGTCTTCCTCATCAACATCCCCATCATGGTGTTGCTGCTCATCCTGGCGCCGCTTCTACTGCCCGAATACTCCGATCCGAACCCTGGCCGTTTCGACCTGGTGAGCGTGGCCCTGTCAATGGCAGCGGTCCTGCCCACCATCTGGGGGTTGAAGAAGCTGGCCGAGGATCTCGCGGAGGACGGTCTCCGGGTGCCGCCATTGGTCGCGGTCGCGGCGGGCCTGCTGATCGGTTATCTCTTCGTCCGCCGGCAACGGTCGCGGCCTGATCCATTGATCGACGTCGGGCTGTTCCGGCACCGGGCCTTCGCCGCGTCGATCGGCTCGAACACCATCCTCATCTTGGCGAGTGCGGGCGTTGGCTTCTTGGTCGTGCAGTATCTACAGCTCGTGCTCGGATACCGGCCGTTCGTCGCGGCTCTCTGGATGCTGCCGATGGTGACGGCGAACGTGATCGGCATCGCCGTGGGAACCGCGGTCGTCAGATGGGTCCGGCCCGGATTCGTCGTCGGAACCGGGCTGGCGCTGATGGCCGTGGGATTCGGCTTGTTGACCCAGCTCGACGCCGCCGACTCGATAACGAGTGTCCTCGCCGGATACGCGGTGCTCGGGTTAGGTATGGGTATGGCCATCACGCTCGCCTATGGTCTGGTCGTCGCCACCGCGCCGCCGGAAAACGCGGGCGCAGCGGCGGCGATGAACGAGACCGGCTCCGAGTTCGGCGGCGCCCTCGGGATCGCCACCCTGGGTAGCGTCGCAACGGCGGTCTACCAAAACAGCGTCGGGAACGCGCTGTCCAGTGACCTCCCGGCCGAAGCCGCGGCGGCCGCGAGTGGAACCCTGGGGGGCGCCGTCGCGGTGGCAGAGGATCTGCCCGCCGGACTCGCGGATCGATTGCTCGATGACGCCAGAGATGCGTTCGTTCAGGGCATCAACGTCACAGCGGCGATAGGCAGCGTGTTTCTTGTCGTCGCGGCGGTAGTGATCACCGTCGTGTTACGGAAGGTCCGGCTGGTGGAGTCGAGCCAGACCGAGGCGTCAGCCCGGGTGGACACCGACATCGAGGCAGGGAATTAGTGTGTCGCGCCGGTCAGTCGAGCCAGCACCTCGTCGTGGAGGAGTCCGTTGGTGGCCAAGGCGTCACCACTGTGCGGACCGGGCTTGCCATCGAGACCGGTGAACCGGCCGCCCGCCTCCTCAACGATGGGCACCAAGGCCGCCATGTCGTAGAGCTGGAGTTCTGGTTCGGTCGCGATGTCGACCGCGCCGTCGGCGAGGAGCATGTACGACCAGAAATCCCCGTAGCCACGGCTCCGCCAGCATGCCCGGATCAGGTCGAGGAACTCCGGCAGCCGGCCGTGCTTCTCCCACTCGGTGACGTCGGAGTAAGACAGCGACGCCGCATCAAGTGTGCTGACGCTGGAGACGCGGCACCTAGCGGCCGATGACAATGACCGGCCGGTCCACGCTCCCGTGCCCTTGGCGGCCCACCAGCGCCGGTTCAGCGCGGGCGCGGAGACCACGCCGGCGACCACCTCGTCCTCCACCATGAGACCGATCAGCGTGGCCCACACGGGTACACCCCGGACGAAGTTCTTGGTGCCGTCGATCGGGTCCACTACCCAGCGGCGGGCAGCGTAGCCATCGCTGCCGAACTCCTCCCCGACGATGCCGTCGCGGGGACGCGCCCGGGACAGAGTGCGGCGGATCGCCTCCTCGGCCCCGCGGTCGGCTTCGGTGACCGGTGTGTGGTCGGTTTTGGTCTCGACCTTGAGGTCAGCCGCCCGGAAGCGGCTGAGTGTCTGAGCGTCGGCGTCGTCGGCGAGGACGTGGGCGAACCGGAGATCATCGTCATGGGCCACGTCCAGACTGTAGCGCCTCCGCCCTGCCCGTCCCCATGATCATGAACACTTTGCCGGGCCATGGCCCGGCAAAGTGTTCATGATCATGGGGACGGGCAGGGCGGGTCAGTCGCCGGATTGGGGTTCCCGACTGGCGAGCAGGCGCCGGAAGGAGTCGACCCGCGCTGCATCCAGACGGCCGGCGTCCAGTGCGGCGTCGAGCGCACACTCCGGCTCGCCGGAGCCGTGGGTGCACCCACGGGGGCAGTCGCCGGTCTCGGCGGTCAGGTCCGCGAACGCCTTGATGAGATCGCCCGGGTCCACGTGCGCGAGCCCGAAGGACCGGATACCCGGTGTGTCGATCACCCATCCGCCCTCCGGCAGCCGCAACGCTACCGCGCTGGTGGAGGTATGCCGGCCGCGCCCGGTCACGACGTTCACGTGCCCGGTGGCTCGGTGCGCGCTGGGTACCAAGGCGTTGACCAGTGTCGACTTCCCCACGCCCGAGTGGCCGACCAGCACACTCATCTGGCCCTGAAGCAGGTCGCGCAGTTCGGCTTCGTCGTCCCTCGTGGCGACGACGGTGGCGACGTCGAGCGGAGCGTAGGACGCTTGGAGCGACCCGGGATCCCCGAGATCGGCTTTGGTGATACACAGCACCGGTGTCATGCCGGCGTCGAAGGCGGCGACCAGACAACGGTCGATGAGCCGCGGGCGAGGCAGCGGATCGGTGACCGACGTGACGATGACCAACTGTTCCGCATTAGCCACGACCACCCGTTCCACCGGGTCTTCGTCGTCGGCGGTCCGGCGCAGTTGGGCGCGCCGGGGGTGCACGCGGACAATACGAGCCAGCGAGCCGTCGCGGCCGGAAACGTCGCCGACCAAGCTGACCCGATCGCCGACCACCACCGCGCGTCGGCCGAGTTCGCGGGCGCTCATCGCCACCACCGTGTGCTCGTCGTCACCGGCGACGCAGGTGTAGCGCCCTCGATCCACAGCGATGACCATGCCCGGGATCGCATTGTTGTGCGCTGGGCGGATCTTGCTTCTTGGCCGCGAACCTCGGCCTGGCCGGATCCGGACGTCGCTTTCGTCGTACGACGCCGGAGATCGCCGCGAGGTGCGCGGCCGCGAGTTCACGCGACGTGCTCCATTTCGAGCATCGCCGTCCACATGCGAGGAAACTCCGGAAGTGTCTTGGCTGTGGTGCCGATGTTCTCTACCTGGATGCCTGGCTCGGCCAAGCCGAGTACCGCACCGGCCTGGGCCATCCGGTGATCGTCGTAGCTGTGGAACACGCCGCCGTGTAGCGGACGGGGGTGGATGGTCAGGCCGTCGCTGGTCTCGACGACGTCGCCGCCGAGCCGGTTGATCTCGGTGGCGAGCGCCTTGAGCCGGTCGGTCTCGTGGCCGCGTAGATGGCCGATGCCGCGCAGCCGCGACGGACGGTCGGCCAGCGCTGACAGCGCCGCGAGTACGGGGGTGAGTTCACCGACGTCGTGCAGGTTGGCATCGATGCCATGGACCGTGCCGGTGCCCGTGACCGTCAGGCCGTCGTCCAGGACACACGTGGCGCCCATACGAGTGAGCAGGTCACGCAGGGTATCGCCCGGTTGGGTGGTGGTTTCCGGCCAGTCGGGGACCCGCACGCTTCCGCCGGTGAGCAAGGCGGCGGCGAGGAAGGGGGCGGCGTTGGACAGGTCGGGTTCGATGGTGGTGTTCATGCCTCTGATGGCGCTGGCGCGGACCCGCCAGGTACGACGTTCGGTGGCGTCGACGCGAACCCCACGTTCGCGCAGCATCGCGACCGTCATATCGATGTGCGGCATAGACGGGATCGGCTTGCCCGTATGCCGGACCTCGATACCCTGCTCATAACGGGCGCCGGCGAGCAACAGGCCGCTGACGAACTGCGACGACGCCGACGCGTCCAGGCTGACCGGCCCGCCCGGTACCCGGCCGGTGCCGTGCACGGTGAACGGCAGCCGACCGCGTTGGCCGGTGGCCTCGATACGCACACCCAACACCCGCAGGGCGTCGAGCATCGCCTCCATGGGACGCACGCGGGCATGGGGGTCGCCATCGAAGCGCACCTGTCCGCTGGACAAGGCGGCAACCGGCGGGACGAAACGCATCACTGTGCCGGCGAGGCCGCAATGGACGTCGGCGCTGGTGTCCAGCGTGGCCGGAGTGACCTTCCAACTGTCGGTGTGTTCGCTGATGTCGGCCCCGAGGGCCCGCAGAGCGGCCACCATGAGCTGTGTGTCGCGGGCCATCAGTGGCCTGCGCAACACCGACGGTGTGGTGGCCAGCGCGGCCAGCACGAGGGCGCGATTGGTGACTGATTTGGAGCCGGGCAAGGTGACGTCGGCCTCCACCGGCTTAGACGCGGTTGGTGCAGGCCAGAGAGACATGGGCGGCTCACTCATCGGTTCCCAGCTTACCGGTGTGCTGGATCGGGCTCGGGAACGATCAGGTGACGATCGGTTGAGGAGCTGGTGTTGGTATCTGGCCGGGCACCCGGAGCCGATACGCGATCGGCCCCGGTGCCCGCGACGTGGGCCCGACGATGGGTCAGTCGGTGTCGTCGTCGACCCAGTCGAACGTTCTGGTCACGGCCTTCTTCCATTGCCGGTACTGGCGTTCCCGTTCACTTTCTTCCATGCTCGGTTCCCACTGCTTGTCCTTGGCCCAGTTGGCGCGGATGTCGTCCTCGCCCTCCCAGTAGCCGACCGCGAGGCCGGCAGCGTAGGCGGCGCCCAGGGCGGTCGTCTCGGCCACCACAGGGCGGATCACCGGAACGCCGAGAATGTCAGCCTGGAACTGCATGAGCCGTTCGTTGGCCACCATGCCGCCGTCGACCTTCAACGACTTCAACGGCACCCCCGAGTCGGCGTTCATCGCATCGATGACCTCGCGGGACTGGAACGCCGTCGCCTGCAAGACCGCCTGGGCCAGGTGCCCTTTGTTGACATAGCGGGTCAGACCGACGATGGCGCCGCGGGCGTCGGTGCGCCAGTACGGCGCGAAGAGCCCGGAGAAGGCCGGTACGAAGTACACGCCGCCGTTGTCGTCGACGCTGTCGGCCAGCCGTTCGACCTCGGCGGCGCTGCTGATCAGCCCGAGGTTGTCGCGGAGCCACTGCACCAACGAGCCGGTGACCGCGATGGACCCTTCGAGCGCGTAGATCGTTTCGTTGTCGCCGATCTTGTAGCAGACGGTGGTCAGCAGACCGTTCTCGCTCACCACCTTCTCGGTGCCGGTGTTGAGGAGGACGAAATTGCCGGTGCCATAGGTGTTCTTAGCCTCGCCGACGTCGAGACAGGCCTGGCCGAAGGTCGCCGCCTGCTGGTCGCCGAGGATGCCGGCCAGCGGCAGCCCGGCCAGCGGGCCGCGCTCGCGGATGTGCCCGTAGACCTCCGAGGACGACCGGATCTCCGGCAACATCGACGTGGGGATACCCATGTCGGCCGCGATGCTTTCGTCCCACGACAGGCTGTCGAGGTCCATCAGGAGGGTGCGTGAGGCGTTGGTGGGGTCGGTGATGTGTAGCCCGCCGTTGGTCCCACCGCTGGCGTTCCACAACACCCAAGAGTCGATGTTGCCGAAGGCGAGCTCGCCGGCGTCGGCCTTCGCCCGGGCACCGTCGACGTTGTCGAGGATCCACTTCACCTTCGGTCCGGAGAAGTAGGTGGCAAGCGGCAATCCAGTGACCTGCCGGTAGCGCTCCTGGCCACCCCCGAGTTGCCCCAACTCTTCGACGATCTTGTCGGTGCGGGTGTCTTGCCAGACGATCGCGTTGTAGACGGGTTTGCCGGTGGCGCGGTCCCACACCACCGTCGTTTCACGCTGGTTGGTGATTCCCACGGCCACGACGTCGTTGGTGACGAGATCCGCCTTGGCCAAGGCTCCGGCGCAAACTTCCCGGGTGTTGCGCCAGATCTCCGCGGGGTCGTGTTCGACCCATCCGGCGCGCGGAAAGATCTGCTCGTGTTCACGTTGGTCGACGGAGACGACGCCACCGGAATGATCGAAGATCATGCAGCGGGTGGACGTGGTTCCTTGGTCGATGGCGGCTACGTACTGTGCCATGAACGCTCCTCCGGGTCGGATGGTCTGCCGTCAACCGTAGAAGGCGCCGCCGGCCAGGCCGGCCAGGACACCACCGACGATCGGACCGGCTGTCGGCACCCAGGCGTAGCTCCAGTCGCTGGGGCCTTTGTCTTTGATCGGCAACAGGGCGTGTGCGATACGAGGGCCGAGATCACGTGCTGGGTTGATGGCGTACCCCGTCGGCCCACCGAGCGAGGCACCGATGCCGACCACCAAGAGCGCCACCGCGACCGGCCCGATGTCGATGGGGTGCGGCCCAAACGACAGCACCACGAAGACCAGCACGAAGGTGCCGATGACTTCGGTGACGAAGTTCCAGCCGTAGTTGCGGATCTCCGGCCCGGTGGAGAACACCGCCAGCTTCTTGCCGGGTTCGTCGCCGGCGTCGAAGTGTTGTTTGTAGGCGAGATACGCCACGACGGCGCCGAGGATCGCACCAGCCAACTGGCCAGTGACGTACGCGGGTACGTCGGACCAACTCGTGGTGCCCTCGACCGCGAGACCGAAGGTGACGGCTGGGTTGATGTGGGCGCCGGACTCGGCGGCGACGTAGACACCGGCGAACACACCGATGCCCCAGCCGAAGTTGATGAGAAGCCAGCCACCGTCGAACCCTTTGTTCCGCGGGAGTACGACGTTGGCGACGACGCCGCAGCCCAGCAGCACTAACATGCCGGTGCCCAGCATCTCCGAAAGGAAGATCTCGCCGAAGCTCAGGTCCATGTAGGACTCCCTTCATGGGCGCGGCCACGCGCCCTGAACGCGGCCGGCCACCGGGAGCCCCGGCACCGTTGCCGTGGTACTCGTATCGAGCCCTCCAAGCTATTCGGCAACCTACCCAGCGAATCTGCGAGTGTCTACGCGATCGGCGGAATCAACAGGTAGTTTGGTGGCCTTGAGGTGTGACCTCATCAGATCGAACCCGCGAGGAGGCGAGGCCGAGGTGGCCGTGGACGGTACAGACGGTCGGTTCAACGAGCGAGTGGGCGGCCTCGGACCCGAGCAGCGGTTGCGCAATTGGCAGCGGCTCGGCGAGGAGCACTTCGACGTCGTCGTCATCGGCGGAGGTGTGGTCGGTGCCGGCGCGGCTCTGGACGCCGCCACCCGCGGTTTACGGGTGGCATTGGTTGAGGCACGCGACTTGGCCGCGGGTACGTCGAGCCGGTCCAGCAAACTCTTCCACGGCGGCCTGCGCTACCTGGAACAGTTCGAGTTCGGTCTGGTCCGCGAGGCGTTGCGCGAGCGTGAACTCATGCTGACCAGGCTCGCGCCCCATTTGGTCAAGCCGGTGAGTTTCCTCTATCCGCTCACCCGCCGGTTCTGGGAGCGCCCGTACACCGCCAGTGGGTTGTTGCTGTACGACACCATGGGTGGCGCTCGGTCGGTGCCTGGGCAGAAACACCTGACGCGTTCGGGTGCCTTGCGCCTGGTGCCGGCCCTGCGCCGAGACGCATTGATCGGCGGGATCAGGTACTTCGACGCCTGGGCCGACGATGCCCGGCACACTCTCACCGTGGCCCGTACGGCGGCCCACTATGGCGCGGTCGTGCGCACGTCCACGCAGGTGGTCGGCTTCTTGCGGGAGGCCGACCGGATCAGCGGCGTGCGGGTCCGTGATGTCGAGACGGGCGACGAGCAGCAGGTCACCTGCGACGTCGTGGTCAATTGCACCGGGGTGTGGACCGACGAGATGCAGCGGCTGGCCGGTACCCGGGGGCGGTTCCGGGTGCGGGCCAGCAAGGGCGTGCACATCGTCGTGCCCCGCGACCGCATCGCCTCGGAGTCTGGTGTCATCTTGCGCACCGAGAAGTCGGTCCTGTTCATCATTCCGTGGCGGGCTCATTGGATCATCGGCACCACCGATACCGACTGGATGCTTGATCTTGCCCATCCGGCGGCAACCCGGGCGGACATCGACTACATCCTCGATCAAGTCAACTCCGTGCTGGTCACGCCGTTGACACATGACGACATCGAAGGTGTCTATGCCGGTTTGCGGCCACTGCTGGCGGGGGAGAGCGACGAATCGTCGAAGCTCTCTCGTGAGCATGCCGTCGCACGTCCGGCTCCTGGCATGGTGTCCATCGCGGGAGGCAAATACACGACGTACCGGGTCATGGCCGCCGACGCCATCGACGCCGCCGCCGCGGATCTGCGCGGCCGCAGCGCACCATCCATCACCGACAAGGTGCCGCTGCTCGGTGCGGACGGCTACCACGCGCTGGTGAACCAGGCCGAGCAGTTGGCGGCCAAGCACGGGCTGCACCCGCACCGGCTGCGTCACCTGCTGGATCGGTACGGCTCGCTGGTACACGACGTGCTCGGGCTGACCATCGACCGGCCAGAGCTGTTGGAGCCATTGCCGGGTGCGCCGGACTACCTGAAGGTGGAGGTGTCGTACGGGGTTCGGTACGAGGGGGCGTTGCACTTGGAGGACATGCTGACCCGTCGTACCCGGATCTCCATCGAATACCCGCACCGGGGCCTGGATGCTGCCCGTTCAGCGGCGGAACTGATGGCTGAGGTCTTGGGGTGGGACGCCGCCCGTATCGACCACGAGGTGGCGGTGTACACCGAGCGGGTGGAGGCCGAGCGGGACTCTCAGACCAAGCCGGACGACCAAGCCGCTGACGCTGTACGGTCGGCTGCTACCGAGGCCCGTTCATTGATCTCCGAGCCGATCAACTGAGAGTGCGTACGGGCGGACGAATCAGTGAGAACGGCGGAGGCTGAGATAGACGGCTACCGCGCAGACGGCGAAGCCGGCTAGGCCGCGGGCGTCTATCCGGTCGCCGAACATGATCCATGCCCAGAACAGTGTGGTGGGTGGCGTGAGGTAGAGCAGGGCGCTGGTCCGGGTGGCCCCCTGTCGGCGTAGCGCCAGCAGGTACATCCCGTAGCCGCCGAAGCCGGAGAGCACAACGGTCCACCCAACGGCCCACCAGAAGCCGGCGGACGCTGGTGGTGTGAGCCCGCCGGATATGGCGGCGATCACCACGACGACGACCGCCGCTGACGTGACGTGGACGGTCAGCGCCTCGGCGGGGTTGCCAGCGGGACGCCAGCGACGATCCAGCACGGTGCCGGCGGACAACGCGAGCATGGAGCCGATGGGTAGCAGGTAGGCCCATGGCTGGGCGCCGCCGGCCTGGAAGTCGTCGGCCACCACGATGCCGACGCCGGCGAGGCCGAGCCACAGCCCGACGTGTTGGGCCGGGCGGACCCGTTCGCCGAGCAGGCGGCTGGCGGCTTGGGCGACGACAAGTGGTTGGAGGGCGGCCATCAGCGCGGCGGTGCCGGCCGGAACTCCGGCGGCGATGCCGGCGAATACCCCGCCGAGGTAGAGGGCCTGAGTGAGCACCCCGATGACGACGTGGTGCCCGATGGCTGCCCGGCTCAAGCGGCCCGGTTCAGATCGGTGCCGATTGCGTAGTGCGAACCAGACCAGAAGCAGGACGGCAGAGATGGTCAGTCGCCACGCGAGCAGCGTGTCCGGGCCGGCGTGATCGGCGCCGAGCCGGGCGCCGACGAAGCCGGAGCTCCAGAGCACGACGAGCGCGGTGCCGGCGGCGGCATCCGCCGCGGGGGTGGCGGACGGGTGGGCGGCGGACGGGTGGGCGGCGGCAGGAGGTGCGATGCGGGTGGCGCCTGGTGTAGAGGTCACACTCATGATGTAAACATACCGGTCTGTATACTGTCAGTGTAGGAAACGTCGCTTCCGGATGTGAAGTGCATCACCGCGCCATGGCCTCGGGTGCCGTTGTGGAGTTGAAGGTGCTGGCCGGCCCAGCCGGGGCGGTCGGTGCCGCTTCCGGGTCATGGCGGGTGCTATACCGGTAGGTATACTTTTGGCGCCGGTCGCCTCCGCCCTGCCGGCCGACCAACTCAACGAGGAGTCCCGGTGACCAACCCAACCGCGCCCACCCAGTCGCCGCTGCCGCTCCAGGCGCCGCCCCCGGTTCGAATGACCCCCGCCGGCGAGCGGTTGCTCGCCGCGGCAAGCGAGCTGTTCTACGCGAAGGGTATTCATGCCGTCGGGGTGGACACGATCGCGGCGGCGGCTGGCACCACCAAGAAAACCCTGTACGACCGGTTCGGTTCCAAGGACGCGTTAGTGGCGCTCTACCTGCAACATCGGGTGGACCGGTGGCAGCGCTACGTGCAGGAGCGGTTGGCTCAACACCCCCCGGTGGCAGCCGAGATGGATGTCGAGGCGGCGGTGCGGCGGGTCCTTGCCATCTTCGACGCACTGGAAGACTGGCACGGCCAGTACGACCGTGGCTGCGCGTTCGTCAACGCCTACGCGGAGTTCGCCAATACCGGGCATCCGGGGCTGGCGGTGGTGCGGGCGGAGAAAGAATGGATCCGCGCGGTGTATACACAGCTCGCCCGGGAGGGCGGTTTCGGTGGTGCCGCCGTTGAAGACCTCGGCGCGCAACTGGCGTTGGTGCATGAGGGCAGCTTGATCGTCAGATCAGCCGCTGGTGGCGGCGACGCCTTCGATCAAGCCCGAGCCGCGGCGCGGGTGCTGCTCCTGGCCACGCTGTGATCGCCCACAGGTAGCGGCACGAGCGACGTGTCGCCCAGGGGCGGCCCGGCAGTCCAGCGCCAGGCTCAGGAGGGCTTCGCCTTGTTGGCCGCCTTGCGGGCCTTGCGGCGGGTGGCCTTGGTGACCTTCTTGGCGCGGTCGGTCGCGTGTTTGGCGCGCCAACTCAGACCAGGTTTGCCCTCGGTGTCGACGCTGGCCAGTAGCAGCCCGCCGGCCAGGCCGGCGTTCTTGAGTACCTGAATGCGGTGCTGGCTGCGCTCAGCAGGATCGTCGGACTCCCAGAACGGATGCCCAGCGAGGGTGGTCGGCACCAACGTGGCGGCGAGGACGGTGGCGGCCAGCCGCGGGAGGCGACCAGTGGCCAGCGCGACGCCGGCTCCTAGCTGGGCTGCGGCATTGATCCGCACCAGCTGTTTGGGATCAGTGGGGAGGTTGGGTGCGCGTTCTTCCAGCACGGGCCCGAATCGGTCGACGAACGACTTGGCCTTCGGGACCAATGGCTCCGGGTCGCGGACGTTCTTCAGCCCCTGGACGACGAAGATGGACGCCAGCATGGGACGCGCGATCAGGCGGACGAGGCTCATATCTCCTCCCTACCACGAATCAAAGTCGAATGGGTTGTTGTCCACACCACGCGATAGAAAAGACTCATGTGTGGGCGTTACGCGGTGACCCAGAGTCCAGACGATCTTGCCGACGAGTTCGGCGTCGATCAGATCGACGTCCGTGAGCGGCTGGAGCCGGATTGGAACGTCGCGCCCACCAAACCCTCACCAACCGTGCTGGCCCGCCCACCACGAGATGCTAAAGACGCCGAGCCCGTCCGGCAGATGCGGAACCTGACGTGGGGCCTGGTGCCGTCGTGGGCGAAGGACCCGAAGATCGGCAGCCGCTTGATCAATGCCCGCGCCGAGACGGTGCACGAGAAACCCGCGTTTCGCCGCGCGTTCGCGACCAGACGGCTGATCGTGCCGATCTCCGGCTTCTACGAATGGTTTCCCACGGAGCGCGTCACGAAGGCCGGCAAGCCCATCAAACAGCCCTTCTACCTGCGACGTAAAGATGAGCACCCGCTCGCTCTCGCCGGCCTCTACGAGTTCTGGCGCCGACGGGATACACCGGACGGCGATCCGAACGCCTGGCTTATTACGTTCACTATCATCACCACGAAGGCGTCCGACGACGTCGGCCACATTCATGACCGGATGCCCATGACCGTTGCTCGGGAGAACTGGCAGAGTTGGCTCGACCCCCGTCTTGACGACACCGACGCCGCCCGTCAGCTGATGGAGGCTCCGGCCAGTGGAAGTCTGGACGTCTTCCCGGTGTCCACGGAGGTCAACAATGTCAGGAACAACGGTCCGCACCTCGTCGACCCGGTGACGCTGTAGCCAGCTACTCCGTCCAGTTCTGCGGCGTCGCCCGCCACCCTGGCGACTTGTCCGGCCTGACAAGGCTGGACGCGGGGATGGGTGAGGCGAGTGCATCGGGCCGGTCGAACATGGTGAGATGACCCGGTGACCGACGAACAGATGGTGACGACGCCGGAAGGCCCGGCCCGACTATGGATCGACGGCGACGCCAGCTCACGTCTGTGGCTGGTCCTCGGGCACGGCGCTGGCGGCGGCGTCCAAGCACGTGACCTGGCCGCGTTGGCGCGGCGGCTACCGGCCGACGGTATCGGTGTCATCCGAGCTGAGCAGCCCTACCGGGTGGCGGGTAAGCGGCTGCCGCCGCGGCCGCAGGTGCTCGACCGCGGCTGGGCCGCCATCGTGGACGCCGTCCCGAAAGGGGTCCCCGTCGTCACCGGCGGGCGTAGCTCCGGCGCCCGGGTGGCCTGCCGCACGGCCCGTTCAGTCGGGGCGTCGGCGGTCGTGGCCTTGGCTTTCCCCTTGCACCCGCCGGGCAAACCGGAGAAGTCCAGGCTGCCCGAACTCGCCGAGTCCGGAGTGCCCACCCTCGTGCTGCAAGGGGCGCGCGACACGTTCGGCCGGCCCGACGAGTTTCCACCCGGCGAATACACGCTGAAGGTGATCGAGAACGCCGATCACGGCATGGCCGTACCCAAGGCGTTCGACCAAGCAGCGGCCGTCGATGCCGTTGTCGAAGCCGTGCGGGAATTCCTGGCGCCACCGGCGGGTTAACCATGCTGACGCCGTCCACAAGCGGCGTCACGCAACAACGTCACCGACGATATCCCGGGAGGGTCTGACGTCGTGAGTGCACCTGGTATGGCCTGCCTCGAGGCACCCCGACCGGTCTTCGCCACACCTCAGTGGGAGGACTGGAAAGCAAAGAAGGCCGGAACGCCGATACCATCGAAGGCGATGCCCGGGACCGAGACAGCCGAACAGCGCGCGCAGCGATTCGAGCGCGACGCGCTGCCCTTCCTTGACCAGCTCTATTCAGCCGCACTGCGGATGACCCGCAATGCCAGTGACGCCGAAGACCTCGTGCAAGAGACGTTCACCAAGGCCTACGCTTCGTTTCACCAGTTCAAAGAGGGAACCAACCTCAAGGCGTGGCTTTACCGGATCTTGACGAACACCTTCATCAACTCGTATCGCAAGAAGCAGCGTGAGCCGCAGCAGAGTGCGACGGAAGAGATCGAAGACTGGCAGATGGCCCGGGCCGAGGCGCACACCTCCAGCGGGCTGATCTCGGCTGAGGCTGAGGCGCTGTCTCACTTGCCGGACTCCGATGTGAAGGATGCCCTTCAGCAGATCCCGGAGGAGTTCCGGATCGCGGTCTACTTGGCCGACGTCGAAGGTTTCCCCTACAAAGAGATCGCCGACATCATGGGTACGCCGATCGGCACGGTCATGTCCAGACTGCACCGTGGCCGGCGGCAGCTGCGCGAGCTGCTGGAAGATTACGCTCGAGAGCGAGGGCTCGTCCCGGCGGGAAATAGCGGACCAGGGGGTGCGCGAGTGTCATGAGCTGCAACGACGACGATGTCGACTGCGCTGAGGTTCTCGCCCGGGTCTATGCGTTCTTAGACCACGAGCTGGACGGCCGCGCGTTGACGTATGACGAGATCGAAGCACATCTGGACGGCTGTGGGAGTTGCCTGTCCAAGTACGATCTCGAACGTGCCGTCCGGCAGGTGTTGGCCCGTTCCTGTGCGTGTGAGCATGCACCCGATGCACTGCGCATGAAGGTTCTCGCGCAGATCCGCGAGGTTCGGATACAGGTCACCGAGGACATCACCGACAGCGGGCTGCCTCGTATCTGACCGGACCACCGTGGTGTCGCGCACGACACTGGTGCTACGGACACTGGCGGGACCTTCCTGGCTATCCCGGGAGGGTGTAGCGTTCGCGCAGGTCAGTGAGGGGTTTCGGGCTGTGACGGTGTATTACCTAGATGACCGATTCCAAGGGGTGAAGGTCCGCGTGTGACGCGGTGAGGGCGTCCACGATCGGCGTTCCTACCCGGCCGACGTCGTGTGGGCCGACAGCGTCTGGCTGATCGATTCCACACCTATGGAGTGTGGGCGCTCCCGACCGACCGTCAAACGCACGGACCTGGCGGGGTGGGTCGGCTGCTGCGCCAGCCACTCCCGGTTCCTTTTGGGACTCCGGCTCCACCCCCGCCTACGACCACTGACCCCTTCGAACATGTGGGGGTCTGGAGCGGTTCTTCGGCGCATCGGCGGTCAGCGGCGTCCGTCGGCGACGCTCAGACTGACTTCTCGCCAGGCCTCGTCGTCGCCGCTACGCGATGACCCGCTTCGAGCGCGACCTCGACGAGCGCGCGACCCAGACCGTGCGAACTTCCTGTCACGAACCACACCTTGGACATCGAGACTCCAGTCTGACGGCCACTCATGACACAACCCGGTAGCGCACGTGTGTGACGCCAGGCGCGTCGAGCACGCGCGTGGGCTCGACGATCGGCACGCCGTGGTGGTCGCCGCTCCAGTGCCCGGCGTAGTCGAACGTCTTGCGGCCGACGACGACCGCAACCGTCGTCATCAGCTCGGCGAACACCTGCCCACTCAGCCCCGGCGGGTCGAAGCGTGGCAGCCTGGAGACGGGCTCGCCGAGCCACTCGTGCAGCCGGTTGCCGCCGGTTCCGAGCCCGTTGTCCGGGCCGTCGCCGGGGCCGGTGATGAACCCGTCGAGCGACATCGACATGTACAGGATGGACTTCGCCATGGGGCCTCCTTCCTCGGGCCTACAACGCCCGTGCCAGCCGGTCGAACGCGTGCGGCAGACCGCGGCCGTGCCCGTCGCGCAACTCGTCGGACGGGAAGCCCCACTGAACCATCGTCATCAGGGTCGCCCCGTCTCGGGGCGCGAACGTGAACTCGGTGCTGAACGCGAGCGTCGACCCGTCGAGGCGGGTCTCGGTCGTGGCCAGCAGCAGGCGGCGAGGGCGCTCAATCGCCTCGAACACGTGCCGGTGCCGGTAGAGCTCGTCCGGCGAGGGGCCGAAGGCGATCTCCCATACGCCGCCGACGCGCAGCTCGCAGCGCGAGTCGACGACCCAGCCCGGCGCGTCGTCGCCGTAGAACTCGCGCTGGCTCGCCGGGCTCGTGAACAGGTCGAACACGCGCGCTGGCGCCCAGTTTCACGACCCGGTCACCAGCCGTGGTGGCCCATCACTTGGCGAACGCCAGTTTCGAGCGGGGATCCACCACTCGGTTTGCGGCCGCCTTGCTTCCTACTCAACCAGCTAGCCAGGAAACGCCGGCTAGGATCAGCGTATGGCCACGCGTGCGATCAGCCCGTCGGAGCGGGTGGTGGTCCCGTCCGGTCAGAGTTATCGCAGGCTGGTTAAGAGCACCCCGGTGCTGGTCGGCGCGCTCGGATCGCTGGTGGTGGTGCGCAACGGCGTGGTCGGGGTGATGGCTGCCAGTGTTGTGGCGCTGACGTTGGCGGGAGTGGCCCAGTTCTTACATCGGGAGCGTATCGTCGTCACGCCGGAGAAGATCCGGGTCGTGCGGCCGATCGGGTGGCCACGCAGCCGGGCCCGCTCCGACATCGCCACGGTGCTGAGCATCCGGGTCGCGGCCTCGTCCGGCACGCAGGCCAACCGGAACCTGATCGTGCTCGACCGACGCGAACGGCTTATCGCGCGGCTGAAGAGCCCACACTGGACACCTGATGACATGCGCCGGCTGGTCAGGTGGCTGGAGGTCCGGCCGGAGGAGCTGGACGGCGCCGTCACGGCCCGCCGGCTCGCTCGACGGTTCCCCCGGGCCGTCCCGCTGGCCGAACGTTTCCCGTTCGTCTCGGGCGCTGTGCTCGGGCTGGCTATGGCAGCGGGTATCGTCGCCGCCGCTTTCTTGCTCAGCTGATGTCATCCGCATCCGCCCGCTGAATTTCGCGGACCGGCGCGGTCTATCTAAGTGTGCGCGAGGCAGCGGCGCGTGACCGCGACGGCGCGGAGACCGTGCTGTCCGGCAGCGGGCAGCGGTGATGATGAGCGGAGATGGCCAGATGGCGACAACCAGGGACGGTACGGCCGTCGCTGTGGGAGAAACCAGCCCGGAGATCGGCGCGGAGTTCACCCGACTGGCTATACCCCTGCGGCCGGAGCTGATGGCGCATTGTTACCGCATGCTCGGTTCGGTTCATGACGCCGAGGATGCTGTGCAGGAGACACTCCTGCGTGCCTGGAGGTCCTACGGGTCGTTCGAGCAGCGTTCGAGCCTGCGCACTTGGTTGTACCGGATCGCCACGCGGGTGTGCCTGAACGCTCTGGAGAGCCGTCAGCGCCGGCCGTTGCCGTCCGACCTGGGCGGACCGAGTACCCAACCTGTCGCGGCGGGGCGGCAGCAGCTGGACATTCCGTGGCTCGAGCCGATACCGACGGGGATGGTGTGGGACGTTGCCGCCGATCCGGCGGAGGTGGTGGCCGCGCGGTCCAGCGTCCGGCTGGCTTTCGTGGCCGCTCTGCAGCATTTGCCGCCGCGGCACCGCGCCGTCGTCATCCTCTGCGACGTCCTGAAATGGCGATCGGCCGAGGCCGCCGAGGCGCTGGGCAGCACCGCCACGGCGGTTGACGGCATTCGCCAGCGGGCCCGGGCCCGGTTGCGCAGGGCCGGGCTGGTCGAGGACGAGGTAGCCGAGCCGGAGCCGGCCGAGCAACGTCGCCTCCTCGAGCGGTACCAGCACGCGATGGAGCAGCGTGATGTCGCCGCCCTCGTGAGTTTGTGCACCGACGACGTCGTCTGGGAGATGCCGCCGGATCCGGTGTGGTACCGGGGTCCCACCGACGTCGGCACCCTGGTGGCCACGGCCTGTCCGGCTGGGCCGGGCGACCTGCGGCTGATTCCGGTCCAGGCCAATGGGCAGCCTGGGTTTGGGGTGTATTTGCGGCAGGGCGGGTCGGACACCTTCCGTCCCGTCGCCTTGCAGGTGCTCACAGTCGGTGCTGGGGGTGTGGGCTGCGTCGTGACGTTCGGAGATCCGCGGTTGTTCCTACTGTTCGACTTGCCGTCGGAGGTGAACTGCCTGGTGTAGGGCTTCGGTGCCGCGGACCGAATTAGCCGGCTCCGTCGATGAATGCCCGGACGGCGTCGGCGACCAGTTGGACGGCGATCGCCGCGAGCAGCAGACCGGCGATCCGGCTGACCAGCAAGATCCCGGACTCTTTGAGAACGCGCAGGACCACCACGCTGAACCGCATGAAGATCCAGAGGAGCAGGTGGACAGCGACGATCGCCGCCGCGATGGCGAGGTAGTCGGCTCGCTCGTCGGCCCGCTGGACGAAGACCATCGTGGCGACGATGGCGCCGGGGCCGGCCAGCAGCGGTGTCCCGAGTGGAACCATGGCGACGTTGCCTGAGGTCGGGGTAGCGGGGTCGTCGAGGGCGCCGGTCAGCAGCTGGAGTGCGACCAGGAGTAGGAGCAGCCCGCCAGCGGTTTGTAGGGCGGGGAGGCTGATTCCCAGGTAGTCGAGGATGGCCTGGCCGAACAGGGCGAATGCGACGATCACCCCGAGAGCGACGGTCACCGCGACTAAAGCGGCGCGGGCCCGGTGTCCGGCTGCGGCGCGGGTGCCCGTGAGGGCGAGGAAGATCGGCACGGTGCCTGGCGGATCCATGATGACGAACAGCGTGACGAACGCCTCGCCGAACAGTTGCCACGTCATGATTCACCCACGAGTGCTGAGTGTAGAGGCCGTTCCGGGGCGATGCGGGGACGTAGCGCTACTACGTTATGTAGTGTTACGGTATGTAGTAGTTTTCCCTGAGCCCGGCTGGGGCTGCGGCCTCGGCTCCGGGCGGTCAGTGGGCCGAAATGGTCGAAGGGGTGATCCAGATCGAGCAAGCCGTCACCGCCGAGACCCCCTTGTCGGGCGTCAGCCGGCCGGAGTGGATGAGCTGGGCCAGCTGCCGTAAAGCCGACCCGGAGATATTCTTCCCCATCGGGACGGTCGGCCCCGCCGTCGAGCAGATCGAGGCGGCCAAGGAGATCTGTGCCAGTTGCCGAGTCACCGCGGAATGCCTGGCCTATGCCTTCGACACCGGCCAAGGTTACGGCGTGTGGGGAGGTACTACCGCTGAGGAGCGACGCTCCGTTCGAGGCCTCAGTCGGCGCGGCGTGCAGTTGGGTGGACTCTGAGCAACGGGTTCCGCGTGTGCCGCGGAGGGGAGCGAACGCGGGGTCGTGGCCCGTGGGGCCGGACCATGCGTCGCGGTCGCCGTGTCCGGCGTTCTATGCTCATGACACATCGATCAACTGGCAGATGGAGCCGCTATGACGCATCCGCCCGATCCGGTTCCAGAACGCTCGGTCCGGGCGGCCGACGCCGACCGGGACGCCGTGGCCGAGCAACTTCAGTCGGCGGTGGCTGACGGCCGCCTGGACCTCACTGAGCTGGACGAACGGCTGGCCGCTACGTACGCCGCGCGGACTCGGGCCGAGTTGGACGTCGTGACGTCAGATCTGCCGGCTCCGCCGGTGCGCGATACCGGAACGCTGACGCTGAAAACACAGAGCGGGTCGCTGCGCAAGGAAGGCTACTGGGTGGTGCCGGCCCTGATCGTCGCGGAATGCACCTCGGGCACCATCAGGATCGACTTCACCCAGGCCGTCTGTTCACATCAAGAGGTCACGATCCAGGCTATGGCGGACGCTGGGTCCATCGTCATGACGGTGCCGCCCGGCTGGGGTGTGGATATGGACAACGCCTCCAGTAGCAGCGGCAGCCTGGTCAACCGCGTGACACAGCGTGCCGAGCCGGGTGCGCCCGTCCTGCGCATCGTGGGCAAGGTGCGCTCAGGTGCCATCCGAGCCAGCCATCCGCGGCGGACGTTCCGGCAATGGCTACTGCGTCGCCCAGCGGCGGGCCATCGTCGTTGACGAGACCATGACCTCATTGCCTCGGGCGACGCGGCGAACCGGCCGGTGGCCCAGTCGCTGTAGGGGCCGAGGTGATCGTATCTGTGCACACGCCCACCGTGGGCATGGCTGACGCGGCCGGCGCAAGGGTGTGATCACAGGGGTAGGCCGGCTTCGAGATGGCGCAGTGCGTCGTCGATCCCAGCCGCGAGGTCGAGGTCGGAATCATGTGCCCACGCGAACCAGGCCGGCACTATGGCGCCACTGACCGCACCAACGAAGCTACGCATAAGTGGGTCGGCGGCGTCTCGCCCGCCCCGCTCGTCGACCGCTTCGGCAAGTTGGAGCAGGCCGCTGGTGATGTTGTCGAGGTTGGCCGCCCACAGCTCGAGAATGGACAAGATCAGCAGCTCGCGCTGTTCACGATCGCGTCGTTCATCCAGTTCGCGGTCGCTGAGGGGGACAACGTCGCCTGGAACGCCCGCCGGATGGCCTCCAACGGGCTCAGCTCCGGGGGTTGAGCCTGAAAGGCGGCCAGAAAGGGGCCGAGGTCGTCTTCGGGGACGACGATGTCTTCCTTGGTGGGGAAGTATCGGAAAACGGTGCTGGGGGCCACTTCGGCTGCTTCGGCGATCTGCTCGACGGTGGTCGCGTTGAAACCCTGCGCGCGGAACAACTCCACCGCCGCGCTGTCCGACGGCCACCCCGTGATCATGAACGTTTTGCCGTGCCATAGCACGGCAAAACGTTCATGATCACGGGGTGATGGGCGGGTGGCGTCGAACCGGCTCGAGGCGCCTGCCACCGAGCCGGCCCCCGCGGACTGTTAAGCGTTGGGACGCTTGCCGTGGTTGGCGGACTTCTTCTTGCGGCCCCGCCGCTTGCGTGCTCGCTTGGCCATCTGTGCTCCCTAGGTGTCGCTGTGCACTGGTTGCCGGCGGATCGGTGTGGTGTCCGACGGCCGCTGGCCCTTCATTGTGGCACGGCTGTGCTGGTGTGCGGGTTCGCCGGTGCGGGTAGGTGATGGTCGCCGGCCGTGGTCGGGTGCGGCGGCGCCGGGCCGGCGGGGAGCGGGATCGTGGTGCGGCTCGGCGTCGGTGTGGGCGTCGGGTGGGTGTTCACCCTCCGGGCGCTCGTCGAGTTGAGCGGCGTAAGGATTGCGACGGCGGGGAGCGGGCGGTGTGGGGGAGGTTGGTCGGTGACCGGTCATGCCGGTGGCTACGACGACGGCCAGCCCCGCCGCCACGGCGATATCGCCGGGGCTGACCACCTCCGGCCTCGGGGGAAAGGCAACGGGGATGTTCTTGGTCAGTATCGATAGTCGGGTCGACTCGTCGACGGGTTCGGTGTGTTCGGCCGATGTGACGGCCGACGGCTCGGCTCCGGCCCGGGAGGCCGCGTTGGGTGATACCGGAATAGACCCGTTGAACAGCAGGACCAGAGCGTTGGCCGCCAGGCCGAAGGCGATGAGGCGGGCGCCAGGCATCCAGCGGTTGATCCAGGCATAGAACGCAACGACCAGCCAGCTCAGGGCGGAAAGGACACCGAGTGCGGACTCCCAGGCCCAGCTGGCGAACACGCCCAGGATGTACAGGCCTAGTGCGGTGAGTAATAGTCGGTTGCGGACCGGTGGCGGCGTGGCGAGCCGGCGCAACCGGCCGTGCTTCGCGTAGCCGACGGCGAGGCCGGCTGACAGAGCTAGCACAACGAGCACCACAATAGCTCTAGTGAACCCTTGTTCGGGGTGATCTTGTGGGAGCCACGCCCATCGATGGCGCAGGTAAATGGCCGGTGGCTGTGGGCTGCGGCCGTGGCCGGAGTAGGGGCGCGTATAGGCTGCCGGATGCGGATCGGGCTCCGGTCCACTGAGAGGAGTGGGGCACGTGGTGGAGCAGGTGTCGGCCGAGATGGTGGCCAATGTCCATTCGGTGGACGTATCCCTGGGGGACCGGGTCGAAGCGGGGGCCACTCTGCTGGTGTTGGAGTCGATGAAGATGGAGATCCCCGTCTTGGCCGAAACAGGTGGAGTCGTCGTCGACGTCAAGGTCGCGGCCGGTGACGTCGTGCAGGAGGGTGACATTCTCGTCCTCCTGGACTGACGGCGCGGTACCTGGCTACACCCCGGCGGGGTGGGTTAGTGGCGGATGCGGTCCCGGTAGGGCTCGGTGGGCAGGTCGGGTGACCAGGAGTCTTCGGCGCGCCGCTGGGGTTCACGTGACCGCCGGCCGTCGTCGAGGAGCAACACGACCAGGTACGTCATCAGTGTGACGAGAGCGACGATGGCAATGACGGGTCCCATGGCAGAAATTGTCCCACCGCAAGATTGCTGCCAGTAGTGGCAGGAATGCCATCTACCATCGACATTCTGCCAATCTTCGGGCATCATGGTCGAATGATCCGAAATGTCGCGGTGCTAGCTGTGGAGGGTGTCGCTCCCTTCGAGCTCGGCGTCTTCTGTGAGGCCTTTGGCCTCGACCGGTCGGACCAAGGCATGCCGACGATGGAGTTCGCCCTCTGCGGGACGCGGCCAGGGCCGGTCACCACCTCCGTCGGATTCGACATCGTTGTTCAGAACGGGCTGGAGCGGCTCGACGAGGCCGACCTCATTGGGATCCCCGCCATGCCCCGGCTGCAGGTGATCGAGGGGCGGGAGCCGTTCACCGAACCCCTCCTATCGGCCTTGCGGGCCAGCGTCGACCGCGGAGCGCGGGTGTTGTCCGTGTGCACCGGGGCGTTCGTGCTCGGGGCCGCTGGTCTGCTCGACGGGCGACGTTGCACCACCCATTGGATGTACAGCGATGACCTGGCCCGTGCCTATCCCGCCGCGAAGGTCGACCCCGACGTGCTGTACGTCGAAGACGGGCCGGTGATCACCAGCGCCGGGACAGCCGCTGGCATCGACGCGTGTCTTTATCTCTGGCGGCAAGAGCACGGCGCGCAGGTCGCGGTGGAGATCGCCCGTCGGATGGTGGTGCCGCCGCACCGGGACGGCGGCCAGGCGCAGTTCATTCAGGCGCCGATCAGGGCGACGGCGGCGGACACCCTGGCAAGCGTCCTCGACTACATGGAGGCGCATCTCGACGAGGAATTGACGATCGAGCGGTTGGCTGCCCGGGCAGCGATGTCCCCACGGACCTTCGCCCGTCGCTTCCGTGCCGAGACCGGAGTGACGCCCTACGGCTGGCTGCTGGGTCGCCGCGTCGCCGCGGCGCAACGGATGCTCGAACAGGGCGACTTGACCGTTGACGCGATCGCGTCGGCGACCGGGTTCGGCACGGGGGCGGCGTTGCGGCACCAGTTCAGCCGACGGCTAGGCACCACTCCGCAGAGCTACCGAGCGGCGTTCCGCCACCGCGATGATTGATCGTCGTAGCACCGGGGGTGAGGCTGAAGCGTGGCGACGATCACCGGGGGTGTGGCGACGACGACTGATGCGATGGTGGTGGCGGCGGGGGTGAAGTTGTCTGCCGATACAGCCACGGCGAGCCCGTACGCAGCGCATTCTGCAGGGCGATCAGGAGGTCGGTACGGACCTTCGGGGCGGCTTGGACCGATCCCGAGACGTCTTGGCTGGGTGTCCCGTGGACTCCCAGGAGCAGTTGCAGATGCAGCGCCCTCAGGTATCTCGCGGTGTTCACCCGGTTGGCCGGCTCGGGGGTAGTGAGAGATCCGGCACCCGCGGCCGCTGGTGCTAGCCGCTCCAGCCACGCCTCGAGGGTGTCGGTGGGGACGAGATCCCGGTGGAGCAGCGACATCGTGGCGTAGGCCAGCCGCTCGTCCTCATGTCCGGCGAACTGCTGCTCGGTGGGGATGAGCAGACGCTCGGCCACGACGTCGAGCAGCACGGTGAGCTCGTCGGTGTTCAGGTGACGGGACGCCGTCAAGGTGCCGAGCAGGTCGGCGCCGTGGGTGATGGCGTGAACCCACCCCAGATTCGGTACCCAGCCGCGCAGGTCCTGTTCGGCGAGCAGCCACGCCACCGCGTAGTCGGCCCAGGTGAGCACCACCGTAGGTGGCAGCGAGTGGATGAGATTGTCGCGGGCAATGACCACTGCCAGGGCGAGCGCGGAGTACGAGCGCCGCAGGGCAGAGCTGGTCCCGTGTTCGCCCAGCCCTTGCCGCAGCCCGTAGGCGAGGCCATCCCCGAGGCCGGACAACAGGTGGTCATAGACACCTTCGGAGATCCACGTCTGGAGCACCGAGAACGCGATGCCGTCCCGGACGTGTGGGTCGGGTTCGCCGAGCATGGTCACCAGTTCGGTGGTGAGCTCGTCGAGTGCCTCGCCCTGGGGTACGCGGTAGCCGTCGGCGACGACACGCTCCCAGTACGACGACCTCTGCACAGATAGAATCCTGACAGATCCCCCCGCCGCTTGACGAGGGAGGTGATCAAATCGAAAGGGAGTCAGCAAACGTCGCGGTAATCTCTTTGAGTGCCGTCGTTGAACGATGTGGTCCGTCGCCGAACCGACCTGACCGAGGACGAACTCGACTGGCTGCACGGCTTGGTCGCGGACTGGCAGCTGATGGCGGACCTGTCGTTCGCCGACCTCGTGCTCTGGGTGCCGGATCGCGAGGGCGCCGGTTTCTGGGCCGCGGCCCAGATGCGCCCCACCACCGGGCCGACGGCTTATGTCGAGGATCTCGTGGGGGCGTTTCTCGCTGAGGGGCGACGCCCGCTGGTCGACGCCGCGTACGCCAAAGGCGCGATCAAACGCGAAGGAGACCCCGAATGGTGGGACGACGTCCCCGTGCGGGTCGAGGCCATCCCGGTGCGCCGAGGAGCGCGATTCATCGCGGTGATCGCCCGCCATACCAACCTCGTATCGGTGCGTACGCCGAGCCGGCTGGAATTGGCCTACCTCGAGTGCGCCGGCGAACTGGCCAGGCTGATCGTCGACGGCCGCTTCCCGCACGCCCGCCGGACCGACATGGGCCGGAGAGGTGCTCCCCGGGTGGGCGACGGGCTGATCCGGCTCGACGCCGACGGCGTGGTGCGCTACGCCAGCCCGAACGCGATGTCGGCCTACCGGCGGCTCGGCCTGTCGGCTGACCTGGTGGGGCAACATTTTGGCCGGGCCACGGCCGATCTCGCCCCCAGGGAAGGAGCCGTCGACGAACCTCTCGAGATCCAGGTGGCTGGCCGTCAACACGTGCGCACCGAGATCGAGGGCAACGGCACGGTCGTGACCATCCGGACCATCCCGTTGGACCCGGGTGGCCACTACTCGGGAGCACTGGTGTTGTGCCGGGATGTCACGGAGGTGCGTCGCCGCGAACGTGAGTTGCTCACCAAGGACGCCACCATTCGGGAGATCCACCACCGGGTGAAGAACAACTTGCAGACGGTGGCCGCGTTGCTGCGGCTACAGGCGCGCCGGATCCGGGTGCCCGAAGGCAGGTTCGCGCTCGAAGAGGCGGTGCGGCGGGTCGGCGCCATCGCGGTTGTGCACGAGACCCTGGCCCAGACCGTGGACGACACCGTCGACTTCGACGGCGTGGCGGACCGGCTGCTGGCCATGGTGGCCGAGGTGGCGTCCACGGACCAGCAAGTGCGTGGTTATCGGACGGGCTCGTTCGGGGTGTTGTCGGCGAATGTGGCCACGCCGCTCGCGATGGCCCTCACCGAGATCCTGCAGAATGCCGTGGAACACGGGTTGGGCAGCCGGCCCGGTACGGTGCATCTGGAAGCGAGCCGCCAGGCCGGCCGGCTGCGGATCGTCATCGACGACGACGGCACCGGCCTTCCGGACGACTTCGACCCCGAGGTCTCGGGCAATCTGGGCCTGCAGATCGTGCGCACGTTGATCATCGGTGAGCTGGGCGGCACCATCGACGTCGGGCGTCGGGCCAGCGGCGGCACCCGGGTGGTGCTCGATCTTCCGATGCCGCACTGACCCGTCGTCATCAGCACCCGCACCGGGAAGACCACCGTGCCCGCTGGGAATGGTGATGACGACCGGAGCTGGTTACCGGGACGGCGCCGGACCGGTTGATCCGCGCAGGACCGGCCGACCCGGCAGGGTGCGCGCCTCAGCCCGTGCGGACGGGGTGTCGATGGCGCGGTGGAGGAGGTCTACGGCTACCCCACCGAGTTGGTCGGTGGGTGCGGTGACGGTGCTCAGGCTCGGGGTGACCATCCGGGCCATCAGGACGTCGTCGCAGCCGACGACGCTGCGTTGACCCGGCACCGCGACATCGCGGGCAGCCAACTCGGCGAGCACGCCACAGGCCATGACGTCGTCGAAGGCGAAAGCCGCCGTAGCGCCGGTGCGCAGCATGTGGTCGGCGGCATCCCGACCACCCTCGAACGAGGCGTCGAACGGCCCGAGTTCGTCGAGGACAACTCCGGCGCCAACCGCCCAGTTCCGAACCGCGGCGGCGCGTTGGCCGGCCGCCCACGAGTCCACCGGGCCACCTAGTAACGCGACCTCACGATGGCCCAGTTGAAGCAGTTGGTCGCCGATCTTGGACAACGCCTGCGCGGTATCACAGACGACGGACGGCAGGCCGGACACCTCACGGTTGATCAGCACTGCCGGAAGGTCGCGGATGGCCTCTCGAAGCGCGTCTGGACGGGCCCGTGGCGAGGCGAGGATGAGCCCGTCCACCTGTCCTTGAAGCTGGTTGATCAGCCGGGCTTCAGCGGCGGCGTTGCCTTCGGCGTCGACCAGCAGGACCGACCATTCGGCGAGGCCGGCGGCCCGCTGGACGGCCCGGACCAGCGGCGGCAGGAACGGGTTGGTGATGTCCGGTACCACCAGGCCGACCATGCCCGTGCGACCGGTGGCGGTGGCGCGGGCCGACCGGTTCGGGCGGTACCCCATCTGGGCGGCGGTGTCGAGGACCCGCTGGCGGACCTCGTCGTTGACGAGATCGGGCCGGGTGAAGGCGCGGGACACCGTCGACGAAGAAACACCGCATGCCTGGGCGACGGAGTAGATGGTGACCCGTTGCACCCTCGACCTCCCAGCCCCTGACCTACCTGCCATGGCATCACGCCTTGTCCGCATACCATACGGGTTCGGGGCCCGCCGTGATCAGTGGAACCCGGCCTGTGTCCGAGCGCGTTCCATCAGTTCGATCTGGCGACGCACACTGGCGGGGGTGACGTACAGGTCCGCACCGTCGCGCAAGGTGGCCGCGAGCCGCTCGTAGTAGCGCAGGGTCCGTTCGGGGCCAGGTGCCGCGAGTTCGATGGTCTCCTCCTGCCAGTCGATCTGCTCGCCGGTGCCGTACTTGCGGCCGGCGGCTATCCCATCGTCGGCCTCCAGCGCTGGCAGCGTGGCTGGGTCGAACCACCGCAGGGTCAGCTGGTTGGCCTGGCTGACCAGCGTTCCCGTGGTGCCGGCGATGAGCCAGTCGGGTTGGGCGATCGCCACCGCTGACGTCGACTCGACCTCGACGGTGGGACCCGTCGAGGGTTTCAGGACGAGGTGGACATGGTCCTCCGCGTCGCCGGCCGACACGGTGCGGCGCAGGTCGGCGAAGAGTTCGATCGGGTGGTCGTCCATCAAGGTGAGGACCTGGTCGAGCAGATGCGAGGCGGTGTTGGGGAGTTCGCCGCCGCCGAGTTTGCGCAGAGTCTGCCAGTCGGCCCGACGGGCGAACCGGTGCAGGGTCCGCCGGATGAGGAACAGCTCGCCGAGCCGGCCGGAGTCGATGGCCTCCCGGATCGCGATCAGTTCCGGATCGAACCGGCGGTTGTGAAAGCAGGTGAGTACTCGGCCAGCCTTGTCGGCGGCGGCGACCATGAGGTCAACCTCGGCGGCGCTCTGGGCGAGAGGTTTCTCGACGACGACGTGTTTGCCGGCCTCGAGGGCGGCGATCGCCAGCGGGACGTGGGTGTGGGATGGGGTGGCGACCACCACCAGCTCGACGTCGGCCGCGCCGATCAGCTCGTCCGGCTTGGTGTAGGTGGTGCAGCCGAACCGTTCCTCGGCTTCGGCTCGCCGCTCCGCGACCGGATCGGCCGCGGCGACCACCGCGAAACGGTCGAGTTCGGCGAGACCGGCGGCATGGATGTTCCAGCCGCTGCGGCCGAGCCCGATGATGCCGACGCGGATGCGATCGGTTGTCATGTGTGGTTCCCTCCGGTGGATGGTGGTGGGACGGGTGCCTGGGTGTTGGTCGCCGCCTCATATACCAGCTCGCCGCGCACGACGGTGGCGAGGACGTGCCGCAGGTCGGCGGAGAGCAGGACGAGGTCGGCGGTGCGGCCGGGTTCGAGGGTGCCGCGCTGGGGGAGCCCGATGAGCCGGGCCGGGTTGCCCGATACCAGTGTGGCGGCGGTGGCGACGTCCAGCCCGGCGGCGCCAACCGCCCAGGCTAGGCAGTCCGCCTGCGACGCAGTTGAGCCGGCCAGCAGGGGCGACCCGGTCAGAGTCAGACGTCCGTCCGGGTGCAGGGTCACGCTGCTCCCGACCGGGGTGGAGTACTCGCCGGCTGGATAGCCGGCGAGGGTAACCGAGTCGCTGACCAGAACCGACGACGCTGCTCCTTTGGCCCGGAGCATGGCGAGGAAGGTGTCGACCGGCAGATGGTGACCGTCGGCGACGAAGCTGGCGGCCAACCGGGTGTCCGCCAGCTGCGCCCAAATGTAGTTGGGGTGCCGTGGCAGTACCGGATGCGCCCCGTTGCCGAGGTGGGTGCTCAGCCGCGCACCGGCAGCGGCCGCCGCGTGTATCTGGTCGGGGCTGGCCGCGGTGTGCCCGATAGCGACCACCACACCCATCGTGGTAGCGGCACGGATGAAGTTGATGGCGCCGGGTGTCTCGGGGGCGAGGGTGACCAGCAGCAGGGCGTCGCCGGCGGCGTCGCGCCAGCGGCCGAGTTCGTCGATGTCGGGCGGGCGGATGTGGGCATGGTCGTGTGCCCCGCGCGGACCGTCGTCGGCGGACAGGTACGGCCCTTCGAGATGGATGCCGGGGACGCTGTGCCGAGTGTGGGGGTCGCCCGCGCGAGCCGCGGCGATGGCCCGGACGGCGGCGAGCATCCGTGCCGCGGGTGCGGTGATGACGGTCGGCAGCATTGTAGTGACACCCTGCTCCCACTGGGCTCTCACGAGTGCGTGGACGGTGTCGGGATCGGCGTCGACGGCATTGACGTCGATCCCGCGGTACCCGTTGACCTGGAGATCGATCAGGCCGGGTAGCAGCCACGGAGGTCCGTCCGGACCGGTGCCGGAAGCAGACCCGGTGCTGGTGCCCGGCGCCGGTGTCACGGCGGTGATCAGCTCACCGGCGAGGCGGACGCGGGCCATCGTGCCATCCGCGAGCCGACCCTCGATCTCCATGGTCGTTCTCCTCTCTGCCGGCCCGCCCCCGCTCGGCCCGGATAGCGGCCGATGGGGAGCGTAGGTCGGGTCAGCGCAGCCAGCGGTCGAGATGGCTGGCGACGAAGTGGTCGTCGCGCAGGTGTGGGTATGCGGCCCAGATCCGGTCGATCTCGGCAAGCTGGCCGGGTCCGAGCACCTCCTTCTCGTCGAGGCACCAGATGCCATCCAGCAGTCCTTGCCTGCGAAGCACCTCATGGATGCCGGGGATGCAACCGTGGAAATTATTCCGGACGTCGAAGATGGCGGCGTTCGCGTCGGTCAGTTCGATGTCTATAGCAGCGACTTCGCGTAGGGCCGCGTCGTCGCCCTCTTTGGCCCGGCGGGTCCGCTCGAGCAGCTGAACCGCGGTGTGTGCCCAGACCGCCCACTGGCCCAGGAGCCCACCGACGAATTCGGTGCCCGTCGGGTATCGCGCCAGTAGGTCCCCAACGATGTGGTCGTCGTTGCCGGTGTAGAAGGTGACGTCGGCGCCGCGGTCGGAGTCGGCCACGCCGAGCACGACGTCCAGGGTGGCGTAGCGATCGAACGGGGCTACCTTGATGCCCACCACGCTGGGGATGTCGGCCAGCTGTCGCCAGAACGGCCGGGGCAGGACTCTGCCTCCGACCGCCGGTTGGAGATAGAAGCCGATGACGGGCAGTACTTCACCGACCGCCCGGGCCCGCTCGAGCAGTTCTTCGTCGCTGAGCTCGGTAGCCCCATACGGCGCGAGCAGGATGAGGTGGTAGCCGAGGGACGCGGCGAGTTCGGCCTCGGCGACCGCTTGGGCTGTCGAGCCGCTGACGCCCGCGACCAGGATCGGTGCGTTCTCGGCGTACTCGGCCGCCGTCGTCGATGCCAGCTCCAACACCGGTTGGAGGAGGCCGCGGTCGGGTTCGTGGATGGCGAACTGGGTGGTGTGGACTGCTACGGCTACACCACCAGCGCCGGACTCCAGGTAGTAACGGGTGAGCGCACGCTGGCGGCGCTCGTCGAGGCGGCGGGAGGCATCTAGGGCCAGGGGATGGGCCGGGATCACCGTCCCGGAGCGGAATGCGTCCATGGAGTCCGGTCCGATCGTCGAGGTGAGTGTGGTGCCGGCCATCAGAACTTGCCATCCCTGACGTCGAATTTGGTGGGTTTGCCTAGTAGTGGGAGATCGTTCGTTAGCCACTCCGCGGTGAGCTCGACGAGCTCTTCGAGCGGCACGTCCGGGTAGCCGAAGAGGCCGTGGCAGCGGCTGGCGTTGGACAATAGAGCGGTGTCGGCTTCGGTGCCGGTGAACTCGGCGTCGGCGCCGAACTCGTGTGCGAACCGCCGGGCCACCTGACGAACCGAGATGGTCTCCGGACCCGTGAGGTTGAGGACGACGGGCGGGACGTCAGCCCGCAGTAGGCTGCGCAGGATGACCTCGTTCGCGTAGCCCTGCCACACGACGTTGACGTACCCGGTGGTCACATCGACCGGCTGGCCGGAGCGGACGGCTAGCCCGATGTCGACGAGCACGCCGTACCGCGGCTCGACCGCGTAGTTCAGCCGGATGAGTGCGGTCGGACTGTTGTTGGCCTGCGCGAAGTGGCTGAGGATACGTTCGCGGCCCAGACAGGACATCGCGTATTCACCCACCGGTCCGACGGGGTGTTCCTCGGTGGGCCCGCCGCTGCCGGTGGGGGTTAATGGGTAGACGTTGCCGGTGGAGAGCGCGACCATGCGGGCGCCGGCGTAGCGCTGAGCGACGCGGCCGGGCAGGAACGTGTTCGTGGCCCAGGTAGCCGCTTCGTTTCCGGCACTGCCGAATTTGGCACCCACGAGGAACACGACGTTGGCGGCGTCCGGTAGGGCGCTGATCGCGGCGTCGTCGGTGAGATCGGCCGGGTGCACCTCGGCGCCGGTGGCCCGCATCGCTTCAGCCGAACCAGGTTGAGAGAAGCGCGAGACGGCGATGACCCGGGCACCGGTACCTGCCTCGGCGATGGCCCGGGTGGCCAGCCGGACCAGTGTCGGCCCCATCTTGCCGGCTGCGCCGAGCACCACGATGTCGCCGTCGAGCTTACGCAGCTCGTCGACGAGGGCTGGTCGTGGTCGGGAGAGGCGTTCCTCGAGCTCTTCGACTGTTCGCACCGTGCACCTTCCGTCTGCCCAGGGGCGGTTGCCTGCTGCTGTGCCGGGTGGACGGGCCATCGAGGATCGATGACCCACTAGACCGGCATGACCGAATACTATTTTAAGACGTCCTGAATTCAAATTAAGGACGTGGCTAAATAGTTTCCGGTCGAGGTAGCTCGGCGGCGGCTTGAGTGTCTACGTGGATGGTGGCGTCGGTATGGGTTCGGATGGCGCTGGCCGGGCAGGCCGGATCGATGGGTCCGGTTAGGGCGGTGGCGACGGCCGGCGCCTTCGCCTTGCCAAGCACGGTCACCACGACGCAGGAGGCGGCGAGGAGGGCCGGCACCGTGAGGGTCACCGCGGTGGTAGGTACGTCGTCGAGCCGCTCGAACAGTCCGTCGTCGACCTGCTGCTGGCGGGAGACCGGATCGAGAGTGATGACCCGGACGTGATCTGGATCGTCGAATCGGGTGTCGCCGGGTTCGTTGAACGCGATGTGCCCGTTGACACCAATACCCATGCAGGTCAGGTCGATCGGGCCGGATTGAAGCAGTGCGGCGTAGCGACGTGCCTCGGCTGTGCCCGCGGCGTCGGGTCGGATCCGTTCCAGGCTGGCGAGTGTGGCCGCGGGTAGGCGGGTTTGGATCCACTGCCCGAATCCGCGCGGGTCGGCCGCTGATAGGCCGATGTACTCGTCCATATGAAAGGCATGCACTCGGGACCAGTCGATATCGGGATCGGCCACCAGCGCGGCGAGCATGCTCTCCTGCGACGGCGCCGAGGCGAAGATCACGCGCGCGTTGCCTCGGTGATCGATGGCCGCCCTGATGGCTTTGGACGCGTCGTATGCGGCGGCCTGGCCGGTATCCGTGGCGTCCTGGCCGATCCGCAGCGATACGCCCTCGACTGACTCGGGATGTGTGGTCATGCACGGACCTCTCTAGATTGCAAGCGGTTGCAATCACACTGTAACCGGTTGCATTGGCCCGGTCAACGATGGGACGATCGCTGTTCGCAACCGGTTGCATCCCTGGGAGGGAACGTGTACGCCACCGCTCGTGCTCAGCTGGAAGGCGTCGTCCTCCCGTTCTGGCTCCAGCACGGCGTCGACCACACCGCGGGCGGCTTCCTGACCTGCTTCGACAACCGCGGCCGTACGTTGGTTTCCACCGACAAGTTCACCTGGTCACAAGGCAGATTCGTCTGGCTTCTCGCCCGGGCGGCGCGGCTGGCCGCGGCCGGCCGGCTCGAGCTGGACGCGGCCGAGTTGACGCGGTACGCCGTTCGCGGTGCCGAGTTCCTCCTCGACCACGCCATCCGGCCGGACGGACGTTGCCATTTCGTCCTCGACCGGAAAGGTTCACCAACGGCCGGGCCGTCGGGCGAGGACCACAGCGTCTACGCCGACTGTTTCGTGGTCATGGGCCTGGCCGAGTTGGCCCGTCGGACCGGAACGCCCGACTGGTTGGATCCGGTCGAGCCCGTACTGTCGACCGCCGCCGAGAGCATCGCCGCAGGCACCGCGGCGACCCCGCCGTACGCTGTGCCAGCGGGTTTCACCGCCTTCGGGCCGCGGATGATCCTCCTCAACACACTCCTGGAATGGGTGCGCGCCAAGCAGGCCCTCGGCGTGGCCGATCCGGGTGAGATGGACCGGCTCCGACAGGCCCGCGACACCATGCTCGACCACCGACAGCCGGACGGCACCTTCCGCGAAATGATCCCCGACACCAACGACGACGGCTCACTCCTCGCTCGACACCGAGTACCCGGCCACGCCCTGGAAGGTGTCTGGGTGGCGCTCGAGACCTGTGAGCTCCTCGACGACCGGGCGCCGGTTCCCGCCTTGCTGGCCAGTGTGGGAGCCCTGGCCGCCGCGGCCTGGGACCCCGACTATGGTGGGCTGGTTCGGTACGCCGATCGATCCGGACCGGTCGAACCACGCGGGTGGGGCGGAGACACGCCGTACGAGACGTTGGTCCGCCGGACGTGGAGCACCAAGTTGTGGTGGGTACACACCGAGGCGGCCTACACCACCGCCCTGGCGGCCCGGCGCTACGGCGATGCCGAAGCCGCCTCGTGGGCGGACCGGATCTGGGCGTACACCTTGTCGACGTTCCCGGCTGGCGCCGACGGGGAGGAGTGGATCCAGATCCGGGACCGGGCCGGTCTACCACTCGACGAGGTAGTAGCCCTGCCGGTCAAAGACCCGTTTCACATCGCCCGGAACCTCATGCAGATCGTCGAGCTGGACGATTCGGTGCCCGGATGAGGTCGCGGCGCGGACGCGAGTGAAACGCCCGGAGCAGAGCGATCAGGTGTTGTTGGTGAGGAGTGGCGCCACCAACGACACCTGATCTCGGCGGACATCGGCTGGTGTGTCGCGCCGGAAATCCCTGAGATCTCCGGCGCGACACACCAGGGTCGAGCCCTACTCCTCGCCGCTCGGCACGTATCGGAACACGTTGGTCGCGTCGGTGAAGTAGATAGTGTCGTCACGGTCGACGGCGGCGCCACGGACCCCACTGGACACGAGGATCTCTAGCTCGAGGCTGTCCGGGTCGAGACGGAACAGCCGGCCACCGGTGTTTCCATAGAGGTAGCCATCGGACTCGCGGTAGAACAGCTCACTCAGCCGACCCCACACGTTGGAGTTGGTGATACCCGTCTCCACGGTGTTCACCACCTCGCGGGTATGCCGGTCGAACTGGAACAGCGTCCCGGTCTCGGTCAGGCCCCAGAGGTCACCGTTCGGAGTGAACGTCAGCTCATGCATGATGGTGGCCCCGGGGACGACAACGTCGCTCCAGACCACCTCGCCGGCCTTGACGTCCCAGATGAACAGCTCTGCCTCGTCCTGGGTGGAGTCGCTGGACAGCCCGCCGTGGATCGAGGTGCCGCCATAGACCAGACCGTTGCGATACGCCAGCGCCACCACACTCTGATCGTGGACGACGTTGCGGTGCACCTCGTATCCAGCGCCGCCACGTTTCGGATCGAACAGCACTAGGGCACCACCCAGCTCACCGTAGTTCGGCACGGTGCCCGCGGCGACCACTGGGCCCGCCGACACCATGGTGAGCGGCCGATCCTGACCGTGCGGTGCACCCCGGCCCACGGTGAACAGGTGGGACGGGTTCTCGCCCCATTCCCAGTCCTGAGCGGGTTGTCCGGCGTAGAACGAGGCGCTCGGATAGACACCCACCACCGTATGGTTCCGATGCGCGATCATGCTGTCGGCCTGCCCCGGCCCGGAGAGCTGCTCGAGCTCACCGGTGGAGCGGTCGACGCGGGCCATGACACCCGAGCTGAGATAGGCACCGACGTAGACGTTGCCATCGGCTCCGTGGCCAATCGAATGGACGGTGGCCGGCGCGCCGTGGATGTCGCCGCTCACCACGTCGCCGTCGCCGGTGGCTAGGTTGTAGCGCCAGAGTGCGCCGTCGCCACGTAGCCCGACCAGGCTGGTGCCGGGGAACTCCGGCAGGCCCAGGTCGACCAGCTCCAGGCTGATGGTTCCCTCGACCTCCGCGGCGAGCGCGCTGGATTCCCAGCCGATCGAGACGGTGGCCCGGGCATCGAGGTCGTAGCCGTACACGGTGTCGCCGGACACGTAGAAGAACTGGCCGTCGTATGACGCCTTCGACCAGGTACCGACGGTGGACCGCAGCGTCTGCGTACAGCACCACTCGCCCGCGGTGAGGTCGTAGACCGCGACGTTCTCCGGGCTGCCCGGTGAGTAGGCCACGAACACTAGGTCACCGTGGCGGATGATGCGGTTGACGAAGTCCGGCTCCACCCCATCCGGCAGGTCGATCTCGGTGATGTCGCCGCTGCCCGGATCGACGCTGTACAGCCGGCCGACCGCGCCGGTGCCGACCCAGAGCTCGCCGTCCACCTGATCGAAACCCCACGCGTAGGCGCCGTCGGTGAACACTGGGCCGTAGTCGTGGACGTCACCGCTGACCGTGTTGTAGGAGTACACCTTGGCGCCCGGGTATGTGGTGCCATAGAGGGTGTCGCCGTCGAGCAGCAGGCTGCGCAGCATCTGCTCCCCGACGAGGCGGCTGGCGAGAGTCTCGAGTTCCTGCTCCACGGGGTCGTAGCGCCACAGGGTGCCGTCGTTGGGAGCTCGGACGCTGAAGTAGACGCTGTGATCGTCGTCGACCACGATCGAGCTGGCCACCGTATAGGGCGGCATGTCGATGGTGTCCAGCAGCTGACCGTCGCGGATATCGACGACGTTGAAGCTGACCGGGTTGCCGTCGGAGAACATGTACGCGACCGGGGTGCCGTCCGGCAATGTGTCGGTGGCGCCGAGTCGGACGTTCGGTGTGTACATAGCCACGCCGAGATCCTCGACCACTGCTGCTTCGCCCCGATCGGTCACCTGGACGTCGTCGGCGTAGTAGGTGGCGACGTTGGCGATGTTCGAGTACAACAACACCGCCGCGCTCGTGGCCTCGGCCGGGGCGTCGGCGTAGAGAGTCACCGGCTGCCAGCTGTCCCGCGGGAGCCGCCCGATCGACACGGTGTGCTGTTCGAGCTGCTGGCCGGACTCGTCATAGAAGTAGAAGTAGAGGGAGGAGGCGCTCGGGCTGGTGTATTCCTCGATGTAGACCTGGGCGCTGACCCGGTAGGTATGCCCGCCGGTGATGTCGAATCGGTCGCTGCGGAGCCCGGCGCTGATCTCCGAGCTGGGGTTGTGCAGCAGCAGGCTGTAGTCGCCTTCGGCGGCCCGCGTATCGACGACGGAGAACGCGTCGGGGTTGGCGGTGCCATGGGTGTGGGTCCAGCCGGGGATGGCGCCGTCGTCGACGGGTTCTTCGAAGCCGCCGTTCACCGGACCGACGACGGTACCCGTGGTCGCCGCGGGGTCGACGGTTGACGAGTTGGCGCCGGCACCGGTGCCGACGAGGACGGCGGTGGCCAGCATGCTGGCGCCGAGGGTATAGCCAAGTCTGGTCCGGATGGATGGTCGTGGAAAAGTGGTGCTACTCATCTCGCTGCCTTTCTGGGTCGCAGGTCGCTGATGACGTAGGCGGCCGTGGCCTCACCTCCCCAGATTCCGCCGCAGCCAGCGGTAGCTAGCGTGCAGGACGTGGTCCGGCGGAGTGTGCCCGCGGTTGTGGTAGAGCGACTCGGGGCCATGAGTGTCGGGCCAATACCAACTGGCCTGTTCGACGACGTTCCGGTTGTGCCAGCCGTCGGCGTCGTTCCCACCGGCGACGAGGATCGGGCGCGGCGCCACCAGTCCGAGGAGCTCGTCGTGATCGTGGTCGCCCGGTGGGTCGCCGGCCAGGTACCACGGATCGGACCAGTTGGAGTTGGCCCAGCCCAGGCCGGCCTCGTGGACCACCCCGGCGGCGATCCGCGGATCCAGTGCGGCGAGGAAGAGTGCGAGTTTCCCACCGAGGGAGTGGCCAAAGACGCCGATCCGGTCCGGATCGATCCACGGCACCGAGGCCAGGGCATCGACGGCGACGAGGAGATCCCCGATGCTGCGCCCGAGTGGTGTTCCGCCGATGGTCCGGCGGTGCCGGCCGGCCGCTGGTTGGTACCTCGCGGCTAGCGGCGTCAGGGGAGCCGATTCGGGTAGGACGTACTCGAACCACCAGGGTACGGCCAGGACCGCGACGCCATGGCCGACCAGGTGGCGGGCATAGGCATGCGCCCGGATCCGCTCGTCCGACCGATCCAGGGTGCGCGCCGACCGCTCGCCGAGCAACGATGCGACGTCGTAGAACGGCAGCACGACCGTGGCCAGCCGGCCGGGGTGGCCTGGGTAGCCGGCCGGGCGGAGCAGAGCGGCCTCCATGGTGGTGCCGTGGGTGGTGATAGCGAGCTGGCCTCGGTCGAACTCGTCACGCCACGCGGCCATGGGGCCGAGCTGCCACGCCGCGTCCGGAGCCCGCTCGGCGCCCAGCCAATTGCTCCACCACTTCCGGCGGGTCTCGGCCCGGGCTGGACCGCCCGAAGCCAGCACGGGGACAGGCCGGCCGGGCCGGTGAGAGGGGCGTCGCGAGGGCATGATCATCGCGCTCCGTTTCTGCAAGCGGTTGCAGTCGACACTGTTGCGCCGCGCCTCCCCGGGGCTACCTGGCCATCCGGGCCAGGTAGCCCTAGGCGGCTATTTCAGCCCGCTCATCACCACACCGCGGACGAAGAAGCGTTGCAGGCAGATGAAGATCAGCAGCGTTGGAACGAAGATGATCACGGCCCCGGCCATGGTGGTGGCGAGAACGGTCTCCTGCTGCTGCATGCTGTTCAAACCCACGGTCAGCACGTACATGTCCGGTGTGCGCTGCGCGACCAACGGCCAGAGGAAGTCGTTCCAATGCCAGAGGAACACGAACGTACCCAGCGTCGCCATGATCGGTTTGGTTTGCGGCAAGATGATCGACCAGTAGATGCGGAACTCGCCGGCACCGTCGATCCGGGCCGCCTCGATCAGCTCGTCCGGGATATCGCGGATGAACTGCCGCATGAGGAACATCGCCTGCACGTTGGCGAGCGTCGGGACCGTCAAACCCCACAGGGTGTTGAGGCCGCCCATCTCCGAGACGATGATGAACTGCGGGATCAGAGTCAGGTGATAGGGCACCATCAGCATCGCCACGAACGACCAGAAGATCACTTCGCGACCGAAGAACGTCTTCTTGGCGAACGCATAACCAGCCATCGACGCGAACACCAGCACCAGGACCACCGATGCGATCGAGTAGACCGCCGAGTTGAAGGCCCACTGGAAGATCCGCGAGTTGCCGAGCACCTCTTGGTAACTGTCGTAGGAGATCACCGCGGGGAACAGGGAACCGGGCAGGTCGATCGGCTGGCCCGGCTGGAGCGAGATGACGATCATCGCGTAGAACGGGAACGCGGTGATCACCGCGGCCAGGATCAGCGGCAGGTGCATAAGTCCGGGGCGCCGGCGACGACCCCTGGCGAGCGGTTTGCTGCCGGTGGGTGTGGTCGGGGGCGACGTTGTCTGCGGCGCAGTCGAGACGGTCACTTCTTCTTCTCCTTGTCGAACAGCCACCGTTGGACGAGGGAGACCGCCAGGGTGATCACCAGCAGCACGACACCCACGGCGCTGGCGTAGCCGAAGTCGAAGTAGCCGAACCCCTGGTCGTAGATCATGTACGTCAACGTGTAACTCGACCGGAACGGACCGCCACCGGTCATGACGTAGATGGTGTCGAACACCTGGAACGACTTGATGATCTCCAGGATGAGGACGAAGAACAGTGCAGGTTTGAGCAGCGGGATGGTGACGTGCCGGAACCGCTTGAACCAGTTGGCACCGTCGAGCTCGGCTGCCTCGTAGTAATCGCGGGGGATAGCCAGCATGCCGGCGAGCAGGATCAGCATGTTGTAGCCGAAATTGCTCCACGCACTGACCATCGACAGCGCGGGCAAAACCAGGATCTCGCTCTGGAGCCAGCCGAGCGGACCAACACCCACCAGCCCGGTGAGCCAGTTGAGCGGCCCTTGCTGGCCGAAGATCCAGACCCAGATGATGCCGGCGATCACCGAACTGGTGACGACTGGCAGGAAGAAGATCGACCGGTAGATGCCCATGCCGCGCAACGTCCGGTCGCACAAGAGGGCCATGAACAGCGACACCGTGATCGACATCGGTATGGCGATGATCGCGTACACCAGCGTCACCCGAAGTGCGCCCCAGAAGATGGGGTCGCTGAAGAGTCGGGTGAAGTTGTCGAAGCCGATGAAGTCCGCGCCGCCGACCGGGCGCCAGTTGGTGAAGCTGAGGCCAACGCCGAAGATCGCGGGGGCGATCTTGAAGGTGAGGAAGAGAATGACGTACGGGAGGATGAAGACGTAGGCGATCACCGCCTTGTCGGACCTCCACCAGCGCCGACGCACCGGCGCGGGTGCTCCGGCACGGTTGCGGGCAGCGATTGCCACGAGCAGGCCTCCTGCCTGTCGTCCCGGCCAGCGGTGTTTCGAGCCCGCTGGCCGGAGCGTCGTCTAGGGTGTGGTGAACAGACGTCCCACGCGGGGCACTAGTGCCCTAGTCTTGTGGGCTTCCGGTCCGCGACACTCAGAGCTTCCGCCAATAGATGCTGGCGGGCTGAGCCAGCAGACGAGCGTCGCCTGGCTTCGTTGTCGTCGTCGATCGATGGCTCCGCATCGACCTCCTCCTCCGCCTTGCCATGCTCGCTCCTCTACTGGCTCAGCTCCACCGATCTATGGGCGGAAGCTCTTATCCGCGGCTGAGCATGCCATCGACTTCTGCGGCAGCGGCGTCCAGCGCATCTTGCGGACTGGTGCGGCCCAGAAGAGCGGCCTGCAGGTGTGGCTTCAGCAGGTCGATGATCTCGCGGGCCTGCGGGTGGACAACACCGGACCAGACGGTGTCGAGGTACTTCTCCTGCTCGATCATCAAGGGGTCGTCGAAGATCCCGGTGATCGACGCCCGGGCGGCGGAGAAGTGAGCATCCCGGTTGAACGACTCCATCTCCTCGGGTGAGGTCAGGAACTTCACCCAGAGTTTGGCGGCATCGATGTTGTCGCTCGTGTTGAAGATCGACAGGCCACCCACCGTGCCGAAGTTGGCCGGCTGCGCGCCGCTGAGCGGTGGGCTGACGACGATGTTCTCCGGGTCGACGAACCGGCTGACGGTGGCGACGAAGCCGTCGACGAGGAACGCTACCTCGCTGCGTCCGGCCGGGGTCTGCTCGAAGTCTTCCTGGGTGGTGAGGCTCTGCTGGGGCAGGTAGTCGTTCTCAGCCATTTCCTTCAGGAAGCTCAGTGCGGCCACACCTTCCGGCCCGTTGAACGCCGCCTGCCCCTCGCTGTTGAGCACCTCGCCGCCGGCCTGGAGCAGGAACGGATAGAAGGAGTGGTTCAGGCTGGTCGTGCCCGAGTACTGGGTGGCGTAGTAGCCGGCGTCCTTCACGATCGGGGCGATCTCAAGAGCCTCGTCCCAGGTGGTCGGGCAGTCCACGCCGGCTTCGTCCAGAACGTTCTGGAAGCAGATCACGGAGCTAACGCTCATCAGGAGCGGGACGCCGTAGAGCTCGTCGTTGTAGCTCATCGCGGCCACTGCTGGCTCGCGGAAGTCGTCCACGTCATCGGCGATGACGTCGCTGACTGATTCGAGGACACCCTGTTCGACGAACTTGGGTATGAAGTCCGGGTTGAAGTACGCGACGTCGGGTGCGAGCCCGCCGGCCAGCGAGGTGTTCAGCTGTTCCTCGCGGCCGTCCCAAGGCTGGACGATAACTTCTACGTCGATATCTGGGTACTGCTCGTTGAAACGAGCCACCACAGGCGTCCAGTACTGGTCGGTATTGGCATCGCCGATCGGGTAGGACCAGAACGTCACCTTGCCCGATGGCTGTTCCTGGTCACCGGAGGAGCTGGTATCGGTGCCTACCTGGTTGGCGTCATCGCCGCCGCCACATGCGGTGACGGCGACGGCGGTGGCGACGATCACTGCCGCCGCGCGGAAAGCCTGCGTGATTCCCATCGTGTCCCTCTCTCGGCCGACACCCACGGTTTGTGTATTTACGGCACGTCATCATCTGGTATCAAATGACGGCCGAAATTATGCAAGCGGTTGCACCAACATAGTGGCGACACAACCGAGCGTCAAGGCTTGCAAGCACTATTTCGAGGGTGCTCACACGGGCCGGCCGGACGCTTCACGGCATGTGTGGTGAATGCTGAGGGAACTCGATCTTTGTCAGTGGTCCAGATGATCGGAGCTGACCGCCGCCGAGTTACGTGCTTGGCGCTTATTGCGCTAGCGAAGCCTCGCGGGTGAGGTGGGGCTCATGGTGACAAGCTCGGGCGTGGAAGGTGCTACGCACAAACTGCGCCGGCCACCCGCGGTGCGGATGGCCGGATGGTGAACGTCTGGGGCCGAGATGTCGGCGAAGGTGGGGATCAGTAGGCGCGGGCGCGGGCGCGGGCGTTGCGACGTTTGAGTGCGCGCCGCTCGTCCTCGGACAGTCCGCCCCAGACGCCGGCATCCTGCCCGCTTTCGAGGGCCCAGCGTAGGCATTCCTCGCGGACGTCGCACCGTCGGCAGACCGCCTTGGCTTCTTCGATCTGGAGCAACGCAGGTCCGGTGTTCCCGATGGGGAAGAACAGCTCGGGATCTTCGTCGCGACAGGCGGCACGGTGGCGCCAGTCCATGGGTCTCACAGCTCCTCGGTATTATGGCGCCATTCAGGGTTTCCGTCCGGCGCACGACATTACGTGAATTCGTTCACGAACTGCCGACAACCTCTTACCGGTGCTGCTGCCCGACAAGGGGATGCCACCAGTCCTTCCGTGGTGGCCGCCGGGGCGCGCAGGTTGCGCCTCCGTTAACCACGTGGCAGTACAAGGGTGACAAGTTCGTGACCCGTGTACAAGGGCTTTGTGCGTTCCATCTCATCAAACTTCGTGTAGCCTCCATCACAATAAGGGTAGAAAACGTCATAAAAAGGACATTTAGCTCCGGTTGGCTCGACTGTGCCGCCAGTGCTGACCGAGGTGCTGCGTCGGGTCGCCGGGTGGCTGGCAGCAAGATCGATAACTCTGTTGCGTCGGTATTCGAGGTAAATGTCCCGTTCACGAGACGTCAGTGGGTCATGCCCTGTTTGGGTGGGCGGGCACCCTGCGGTGACTCGACTCGCGCGGCCGCTCAATAGGCGATGCGGATGGCCTCGGGTACGGAAGTGAGCATGATCCGGTCCCGCTCACCGATGTAGTCGCCGTCGACCTGGACAGGCATAGGCTGCGCCGAGTGCAAGAGCAGTTCAGGTTGATCATGCAGGGTGACGACGCGGCGGCCACGAGGTCCACGTCTGGTGGTCATCCGGGTGAGCGACGTCAGGGTGGATACCAGGCCTAGGCTCGTCAGGCCGAACAGATCGAGCCCGCCGGTGAACGACGCCTTCGGTGTCGGCCGCAGCGGTCGGCTGCCGAGATACGTCCATGGCGAGCAGTTGCTGATCACGGCGACCGCGACGGACGGTATTGGTTCGGCGCCAGTGGCCGACTCGACGCTGATATGGGCATGCCGTCGGTCCGGCTGGGCGAGAAACCGCCGGATCGCGGTGCGCACATACAGCGGATGGGTGGACCGGCGGCCGGCGGCGCGAGCCTCCTCGACGGCACGGACGACGTCGGCGTCCAGCCCCATACCGGCGGCGAAGGTGAAGTATCGCTCGTCGACGCGGCCCAAGCCGATGGGCTGGTGGCGGCCCGACCTGATCGCATCGAGCAGCAGGCCGGTGGCTTCCACGGGGTCTTCGGGAATGCCGAGGTTGCGCGCGAGCACATTGGTACTGCCGCCGGGCACCAGGCCGACGGCCGGCACTTTCGGTCCGGCTCCGCGATGCAATACGCCGTTGATCAGTTCATTGATGGTGCCGTCGCCGCCCACCGCGACGACGAGGTCGAGTTCTTCGTCTCGGGCCTGCCGGCCGAGTTCCGCGGCGTGGTCCCGGTGTGTCGTCTCGGCCACCTGTAGTTCGAGGTCGTGGCGCAGAGCGGAGAGCAGGACGTCACGGGTGCGCTCCGAGGTGGTCGTCGCGTGCGGATTGACGACGACGAGAGCGCGCATAAAGGACACCCTAGTGGGCGCGGCCCGTAGCCGCGTGGACCGGGGCACACGAGCGCGGTTGTTCAGAAACCGGCATCGGCTGCGTCCGCCAGGAGCGACGTCCGCATGTGTGCGAGAGTGCGAGACAACAGACGAGAGACGTGCATCTGGGAGATGCCCACCTCTTGGGCGATCTGCGACTGCGTCATGCCGCGGAAGAAGCGCAGCACGATGATCTGTCGTTCCCGTTCCGGCAGCGTAGCGAGGATGCGCGAGATCGCCTCGCGGTTCTCCACCCCATCCAGCGCTTCGTCGTGATGCCCGATCAGGTCCAGCGGCGCGGCGCCGGTGTCGGGGTTGGCTTCCGGGGCATCCAGCGAGATGGCGTTGTAGGCCGTCGCCGATTCCAACGCCTCCAGCACCGCGTCCTCGCCAACCTGCAAGGTCTTGGCCAGCTCGGCGACCGTCGGCGACCGGCCGAGCTGATGGGTGAGCTCCGTGGTGGCCGTACCAATGGACAGCCGCAGTTCCTGTAGGCGTCGTGGTACCCGCACCGCCCAACCCTTGTCGCGGAACCACCGCTTGATCTCGCCGAGGATGGTAGGTGTGGCGTACGTCGAGAATTCCACCCCCCGAGCGGGGTCATAACGGTCCAACGACTTGATCAGACCGATGGTGGCCACCTGCACCAAATCCTCGTACGGCTCGCCACGCCCCGCGAAACGGCGAGCCAGATGTTCGGCCAACGGCAGATGGATAGTGGCCAGCCGATTGCGGGTGGCGAGCCGCCGCGGATCGTCAGGCTTCAGCGAGGCCAGCTCGCGGAGGAGCTCACGGCTCTCGTTTCGATCGAGGGCGGTCTGCTCCACCTGCGTTCACCCCCGCTTCTTGCGCAGCGTGATAGCCACCCGTCCATCCTTGACCGACGAGTAGACCTCGCCAGCGAGGGCGGACAAGACCGTCCACGCGAAACTCTCCGGAGCTGGCAAGGTGGTGTGGGCGGCCGCGACCGAGACGACCACCTCTAGGGAGTCATCGTGCAGCTCGAAACGGCACTGCAGATTGGCGCCGCTCTGGGCCACCGGCAACAGCATCGCGCAGGCTTCGTCGACGGCGATCCGCAGATCTTCGATGTCGTCGAGCGTGAGGCCGAGCCGGGCGCCCAACCCCGCCGACGTAGTACGCAGCACAGCGAGGTACGCACTGGACGCGGGCACGCTCAGTTCGACGAGATCAGCGTTCGTCGCCTGGGGGTCGCTCACCGGGCCTCCTGATTGGAGAGATCACTCAGCCGTTAGCCTGTCACATTCCCCGGGTCTCGCAAGCCGAGTGGTCGGGACAACACCTTCGAGGACCACGCGAGGTCACCGTCGCGGCAGCGACCTTTGGCCGCTCAGAGCACCTTTGACAGGTCAGAGCACCTTTGACAGGAAAGCCTGGGTCCGAGAATGCTGGGGCGCCGCGAGAACCTCCCGGGGATGACCCGACTCGACGATGACGCCTTGGTCCATGAAGACCAACTCGTCACCGACCTCCCGGGCAAAGCCCATTTCGTGGGTGACCACCATCATGGTCATTCCACTAGCGGCAAGGCTGCGCATGACGTCGAGAACATCACCGACCAGTTCGGGATCGAGCGCGGAGGTGGGTTCGTCGAAGAGCATCATGTCCGGCTCCATCGACAGCGCTCGCGCGATGGCGACACGCTGCTGCTGGCCTCCAGAAAGGTGGGCCGGGTATGCGTCGACTTTCTCGCCCAGCCCGACGCGTTGCAGGTTGGCCAGGGCGACCTGCCGGGCATCCTCCTTCTTCCGGCCCAGCACCCGCTGTTGCGCAATGGTCAAGTTACGCAAAACAGTGAGGTGCTGGAACAGGTTGAATTGTTGGAACACCATGCCGATCCGCGCCCGTACGCGGTCAATGTCGACGTCTGGATCGAGAACGTCGATACCCTCTACTCGAATCTCGCCCGACGTTGGTTCTTCGAGGAGGTTCACACAGCGCAGCAGCGTTGATTTCCCTGAGCCGCTGGGCCCGATGACACACACCACCTGGCCGGGGTTCACGGTGAGGTCCACGCCCTTGAGAACCTCCAGGGCGCCAAAGCTTTTCCTGAGGTCGACGATCTCAATGGCCGGAACGTCGTTGGGTAGCTGGTCCGGTAGTGTCATCGCGATCTCGCTTGCCTCTTCTCCAGCACGGCGACGAGCCGCGTCAATGGGATCGTGATCATGAGGTAGAGCAGGCCCCCCATGACGAGTGGAGTGGCGTTTCCGGCCGTGTTCATGGCGTCTCGCGAATATGTGGTGAGTTCTTTCATCGCCGGTGTGGTGCCCACGATGAACAGCAACGACGTGTCTTTGATCAGTAGGACGAACTCGTTTGTGATGGGTGGGATCACGATCCGGAACGCCTGCGGCAGAATGATCGAGAACATCGTTCGGTTCGGCGACATGCCAAGTGACCGCGCGGCCTCGGCCTGCCCCTTGGGCACCCCTTGGATCCCAGCGCGGACTATTTCGGCGACGTATGCGGCGGCCACCATGATGAGGGCGATCAAACCTGCGCCGACGGCGCCGCCGGGAGGGCGGAAGCTGAAGGCGACCGGAACCGCGTAGGCCATGGCGAAGATGGTCAGCAGCGCTGGCAGGCCGCGGAAGATCTCGACATACGCCGTGGCTACCCAGCGATAGGGCGCAACCGTGGACAGCTTCATCAAGGCCAGCAACACGCCGAAAGCGAGCCCGCCACCGAACGCGATCAGCGTGAACAGCACCGTGTTCCTGGCGGCGATCGTGATGATCTCGGGAAGTTGGTCGCGAGCGATGTCCCATTGAAAGAAGACTCGCTGCAGCCGGCCCCAGTCGGCGGCCAGCACGACCATCACGATCACCGCCACGAAGACGGCGTACATGGTGCCTCGGTTGAGGCGCTTGCGGGTAGTCCTCCGCACGTTTGACCCGATCAGTCGACGCTGAAGTATTCGGCGTAGACCTCGTCGTACGTGCCGTCGTCTCGCAGTTCGGCCAGTTGTTCGTTGATGGCCGCCAGCAGGGCTGGGCGTTCATCCTTGCCCAGCGCGAAACCGTACTGCTCGTCGGTTTCGTAGGTCTCGACGATCACATAGCCGTCGTCGGCCTCTTGATGCTCGTAGTTGACCGGGAAGTCCTGCAGGATCGCATCGATGTTGCCGGCCTGGAGAGCGGCCCATAGTTCCGGGTCGCCGGGGAAAGACTGGATGCTGGCGCCTTCGGGGGCATTACCCTCGGCATAGGACTGTCCGGTGGTCGCCTGCTGGACGCCGACGGCCCGGCCGTCGAGGTCATCAATCGAGTTGATATCACCGTCGGCCGCAGCGAGCAGCGACTGCAGCGAGTCATAGTACGGATCGGAGAAGTCGAGATTCTCCTTGCGTTCATCGGTGATGGTCATCGCCGAGGCGCCGACGTCGCATTGGTTCGCGGCGAACACCGTGCCGCTTTGGAGCGGGTCGAAGCCAACCGCCTGAACCCGCATTTCGAGGCCGATTCCGTCGGCGATGGCTTGCATGAGGTCCATGTCGAAGCCGCTGTATCCGCTGGGTGCGTCGGAGTCTTCAAACTCGAACGGCGGGTAAGGAACTTCGGAACAAACAGTGAGTACACCGTCTTCGACGAGGTTGTAGTCCGCGGTGTCAGCACCGTTCTGTGGGGTGGTGTCGGCGTCGTCACCGTCGTCGCCACAAGCTGACAGGAGTAGGACGCCAGCGGCGGCTACGGCGATCGATCGCGAAATATGGAGCAAGGTCATGGCGATGTTTCTCTCCCGATCGGGGTCAGTGCCATTAATTGTGTGCGGCAAATCCTGCCATCGATTTGATGCGATCGGGTCATGTTCCGGCCACGATCGAGTAAAGAAGCACGATTCGGACGTCGGATGTGTGCGCGGCTGGGCTCAACTACGGTGCCGCTGGGGCCCGACGTGCGTCTGCCGCATCTTGCGGGCCGGTCAGTCGACCCCGAAGTAGCGCTGGTAGATCTCGTCGTATGTGCCGTCCTCCCGCAGCTGTGCGAGCTGCTCGTTGACCGCTTGGATGAGTTCGCGCCGTTCTCCCCGGCCGTAGGCGAAGCCGTACTGTTCGTCGGTCTCGAAGGTCTCGACGATCGTGTAGTTCGAGTCGTCCTGCTCGTGTTCGTAGTTGACCGGGTAGTCCTGCAAGATCGCGTCGATTCGGCCGGATTGCAGCGCCGGCCACATCTCGGCGTCACCCGGGTACGGCTGCAACTCGGCACCACTCGGCAAGTGTTCACCGGCGAACTTCTGCCCGGTGCTACTGGCTTGGATGCCGACGGTGTGGCCGTCGAGGTCGTCGATGGAGGAGATACCCGAGTCCGCCGCGACGAGCAACGACTGTAGGGAGTCGTAGTAAGGGTCGGAGAAGTCGATGTCGGCCCGTCGCTCCTCCGTGATCGTGATGGCTGAGGCGCCGACGTCGCATTGGCGATAGCCGAAGGCCGTTCCATCGATGAGCGGATCGAATCCCACTACTCTGACCTGCATCTCGAGGCCGAGTCCATCGGCGATCGCCTGCATGAGGTCCATGTCGAACCCGCTGTAGCCGCTGGGCGCGTCGGGATCCTCGAACTCGAACGGTGGGTAGGGGACCTCAGAACAGACGGTCAGCATGCCCTCCTCGACGAGCAAGAAGGCTTGGTGTTGACCGTCGTCACTACTACACGAGGCGAGCAGAAGCAGACCGGCGGATACGAGACCGATTGGTCGTGCCCAGCGTGCTAATGTCATCGCGGCTCTCCCGGGTCTGGGTGATAGGCCAGCACTTCGTCGGGGTCGCGGTGAGGGTGTGCGCGACCGCTTGGTCGGTGGGGCGAATCCTGCCAGCATCCACGTGCGCTGTGGTCATCATCTGGCCACGATCGAGTAAAGAACTACACGTAAACCGGTTTCGTCCCCGGTTTGGGCATGGCAGAATGGCCCCGCACGGGTGACCCCCGTCGCCGGTACCTGCTTGCCGCGGCATCACGCGGCGCAGACGTCGCCGGCATTCTCTGCTCATCTGTCCGACCTACCAGCACGCCGTCAGGGGTCACCACATGGTTGCCGAGATCGTCCCGTCCCAACCCGTCGTCCCGGCTCAACCCGATGCCGATTCGCTCACCGACCGCGCCGTGCACCTGCACCGTGGCGGCAAGCTCGAGGTCCGCTCCACCGTGCCCGTGCGTGACGCCAGCGACCTCTCGCTCGCCTACACTCCCGGCGTGGCACGCGTGTGCACCACCATCGCCGACTCGCCGGCACGTGTACACGACCTCACCTGGAAGGGCAACACCGTCGCCGTCGTCACCGATGGTTCGGCGGTGCTAGGTCTCGGCGACATCGGCCCGGAGGCCGCGCTGCCGGTCATGGAAGGCAAAGCGCTGCTGTTCAAGGAGTTCGCCGGGGTCGACGCGGTGCCGGTCTGCCTGGACTGCCGCGACGTCGACGAACTGGTCGAGACGGTGGCCCGGATGGCGCCCACGTTCGGCGGTATCAACCTGGAAGACATCTCCGCACCCCGATGCTTCGAGGTGGAGCGCCGATTGCAGCAGCGTCTGGACATCCCCGTGTTCCACGACGACCAACACGGTACGGCCGTCGTCGTGGCCGCCGCACTGGTCAACGCATTGCGCTTGACGAGTCGGACCATGGGCGACGTTCGAGTCGTCGTCTCCGGTGCTGGCGCGGCCGGGGTGGCCGTGACCAAGATTTTGCAGTCCATGGGGGTGCGCGACATCGTCGTCATGGACCGCGCCGGCGCGATCCACGCTGGCCGGCCCGGGCTCAGCACCGTCAAGGACGAACTGGCCCGCACCACCAACCCCGGGAGCTTGCGCGGTGGCGCCCACGACGTGTTGCCCGGTGCCGACGTACTGATCGGCGTGTCCGGCGGGGTGATCCCGGAAGACGCCGTTGCCCAGATGGCGCCGGACGCGGTGATCTTCGCGTTGGCCAATCCAGATCCCGAGGTGCATCCGACGGTCGCACACCGGCACGCCGCCGTCGTCGCCACCGGACGCAGCGATTTTCCCAACCAGATCAACAACGTGCTGGCCTTCCCCGGTATCTTCCGCGGTGCGTTGGACGTGCGGGCCAGCCAGGTCTCCGAAGGTATGAAGCGTGCCGCCGCCGAGGCGCTGGCCGAGATCGTCGGCGACCAGCTAGCCGTGGACTACGTCGTTCCGGGGCCATTCGACCCCCGGGTGGCGCCGGCCGTCGCGGCCGCGGTGGCGCGCGCGGCTCGTGACGAAGGCGTAGCCCGTCTGCCGTAACCCGGCTCCTCCGTCCCAGGGATGGCGCCGTGATGACGGCCGCCGACCGTGGAGGCCGGCGACCGTGGAGGCCGGCGACCGTGGAGGCCGGCGACCGTGGAGGCCGGCGACCGTGGAGGCCGGCGACCAACCGGTAGGGTCGGAAGATGTTCGCTGCCTACGCCGAAAGCTTCGATGCCGACGAACCCCTGAACGGGCTGGTCCTGGGAGCACGTCCAGAGCCCGACGTGCCTGATGGGTGGACCGTCGTCGACGTCAAGGCCGCCTCACTCAACCACCACGACGTATGGTCGCTGCGCGGGGTAGGGCTGACGGCCGAGCAGCTGCCGATGATCTTGGGTGGTGACGCCGCAGGGGTCGATCAAGACGGCAACGAGGTGGTTGTCCACGCCGTGATCTCCGACCCAGGATGGCTGGGCGACGAGACACTGGACCCGCGCCGGTCCTTGCTGTCCGAACGTCATCCAGGCACCTTCGCTGAGCGGGTGGCCGTGCCCCGGCGCAACCTGCTGCCAAAACCGCCGGAGCTGTCGTTTGCCGAGGCTGCCTGTCTGCCCACCGCGTGGCTCACCGCCTATCGGATGCTCTTCACCCAGGCGCAGCTCAAGCCCGGGCAGACCGTCCTCGTGCAAGGCGCCGGCGGTGGTGTGTCAACCGCGCTGATCAGCCTCGCCGCCGCGGCCGGCGCCCGGGTGTGGGTCACGTCGCGCGACGTCGAGAAAGCCGAACGCACGCGGGAACTGGGGGCCGATGCGGTCTTCGAGTCCGGAGCCCGCCTGCCAGACCGGGTTGACGCGGTGATGGAGACCGTGGGAGAAGCGACGTGGAAACACTCGATCCGCTCGTTGCGCCAAGGCGGCGTAGTTGTGGTGTCGGGAGCCACGTCCGGCTGGTCCGGGCCAACCGAACTCAACCGGGTATTCTTCCTGCAACTGCGGATACTCGGCTCCACCATGGGTACCCGTGAGGAGCTGGGGCAGCTGCTCGCCTTCTGCGCCCGGTCTGGGCTGCGCCCCGCTGTCGACCGGGTAATACCGCTGCGGGAGGCTCGGGACGGCTTTGCCGCGATGGCGCACGGCGACGTCTTCGGCAAGGTCGTCTTCACCCCGTAGTGCACCTGATCTCCGTTTTGTCACCTGATCGTTTTTGTGGCGACGATCAGATGCAGACGTGATGGCAACGCTGCTGGTCAACGTGCCGCAGCGTCGTCCGGAGGTATCTCGGGATGCGAACGGTAAACGATCAGATGCGCCATCTGACCGTAGATGTCGACGCGTGCATCTGATCGGCTTCGCCGTGCGGGCGGAGTCAGGTGGCTGCAGTCGAGGCCAGGGAGGCCTGCTGGCGTGGCGCAACCGAGGCTTCGCAAAGTCGGGCCCATCGGATCCCAGTACGACATCGCGCACTGCGCTACCGCCAGATGGTGCTAGGAGCCGGATTCGGGCTTTAACGCCATCTGGCAGTAGCGGAGTGCGGGGCATGCCGCGGCGGCCTCACGGCAAAGGGAAATATGTTGCCGTCCGGGCAGCAGCAAGGAGGCTTACTGCGGCATCCGCCCTGGGCACAAGGACGCTTACTGTCACCAGGGCAACAACAAGGAGGCCTACTGCACACGGCGGCGCGCCGTAAGGAACCTTGTTGCAGCCAAGTGGCGAGGATGCGCGTCGCCACCACGTACGCCGAGGCCGACGAGCGCGATCAGCGCGGTTGAATGCGGGCCAACCGGATCCCGGAAACAGGCGCCGGGTCTGGGACGGGCTGCCGCACGCACCGGGATGACCGGCCGCCGCCCGTGCTGATGATGATGCACGTCAACAGATGGTGAACAGCCACGGCGCGGTGGGCGCTCCGACGATCAGATGCACGCGTCGACATCTACGGTCAGATGGCGCATCTGATCGTTTACCGTTCGCATCCCGAGATACCTCCGGACGACGCTGCGGCACGTTGACCAGCAGCGTTGCCATCACGTCCGCATCTGATCGTCGCCACAAAAACGATCAGGTGACAAAACGGAGATCAGGTGCACTACGGGGTGGGGCGGGGGTGGACTGGAGTGTCGGGTGGGGTGACGCCGAGCCAGCGATACCACGCATCATGCAAGATTACGTACGCGAGCAGCCCATACCCGGTCTGGTTGGGATGAATGCCGTCGTCGGCGCGGGCCTCGCGCCACGCATCACGGTTGGCCAAGGCGCCGTACGTCGACACATAGGGCAGTTCGCGACGTTGGCACAACTCGGCCAGTGCGGCGTCGAGGGTGGCAAGGCGCGTGAGCATGGCGTCGTCGCCCACCGGCGGCGGCCCGATGACCAGTGTGGACACGTCCATCGACGCTAGGCCGAACTCCAGCGCGGCCGCGGTGCGCTCCGGTTCGACACCCTGGTGGGCGTCGTTGACGCCGGCGGCGATGACGATGCGGCCCTCGTCGCCCTGGGCGAAGCGCGGCGCACACTCCATAGGAAGCCGCAACACGACGTCCTCCATGGTCTGCCGGCGCACACCCAGTGGATACACGGTGAGGTCGACACCGGTGGACGGTGGTGTCCGCGCGGCGACCCTACCCACCCAGCCGAGCGCTTTGGGGTCACCCACGCCGGCCACGAAGGAGTCTCCGAACACGCAGATCCGGATATCCCGCACCGGCTGTCCTCCCATCACCTCCGCTGTCCGGCCGCGGGCCGGTCAGCTGTCGTCGGTCTCGTCGTCGAGGCGAGCCAGATATGTGGCCAGGCGTTCGACGGCGGTCTCGAACTCGGGGTTCTCGTCCACGAAGTCGCGTAGTTGTTCGGCCAACCAGCCGAGACTGATCTGCTCGTCTCCTCGGCGGTGTTCGAGTTCCTCGATTCCTCGGTCGGTGAAGTACACACCCAACTCCCGATCGAATGTGTTGTCCAGGACAGTAGGGCCCCTCGGACGAAGGGCCCCATGTAGCCTATCTGCCGCAATGGTGCCATGGCCCGCGAACTCGGCCGCGGCTGAGGGCCAGGTTCAGCCGCGGCTGGGCGACCCGCACTCAGCCGAAGGCGGCGTCATGCAGTTCGTTCTGCTCCTCGATGTGTCGTGCCGGCGACCCCACGGCCGGCGACGTGCTGGCCGGGCGGGTGACCTGGCGGAAGCTGACGCCCTCGGGGAGCTGAGCCGGCAGGTGGAGCGCAAGGAACGGCCATGGTCCCATGTTCTCCGGTTCGTCCTGCACCCAACGCACGTCACGCAACGACGGGAACGCTGCTAGTTGGGCCCGGATTTGCTCAGTGGCCAGCGGATAGAGCTGCTCGAGCCGGACGATGGCGGTGCGCTCGTCGGAGCGCTTCTCCCGAGCGGCCAACAGCTCCCAGGTGATCTTTCCGCTGCACAGCAGGACCCGCTCGACCTTGGCCGGGTCGATGCCGCCGGGATCACCGAGTATTGGCTGGAACGACGTGCTTCCGGTGAAGTCGTCCGGCTCCGACACGGCCCGCTTGCTCCGTAGCATCGACTTCGGGGTGAAGACGATCATCGGCCGGTGGTGCGGGCTGAGCGCATGCTGGCGGAGCATGTGGAAGTACGACGCCGGCGTCGACGGCTGGGCAACCCGGAACGCTTCTTCGGCCCCCATCAGCAGGAACCGTTCGATCCTGGCCGACGAGTGGTCCGGGCCCTGGCCCTCATAGCCGTGCGGTAACAGCAGGACCAGGCCGGAGCGTTGTCCCCACTTGGTCTCGCCGGAGGTCAAGAACTCGTCGATGATGGTCTGCGCACCGTTGACGAAGTCGCCGAACTGCGCCTCCCAGAGCACCAGCGCCTCGGGCCGGGCGACGGAGTAGCCGTACTCGAAACCCATGGCGGCGAACTCGGACAGCAGGGAGTCGTGGACGTAGAACTTGGCCTGCCCCTCGTCCAGATGCTGGAGCGGCACCCAGTCCGCGCCGGTGTTCCGGTCGACGACGGCGGCGAAGCGTTGCACGAACGTGCCACGGCGGCTGTCTTGGCCGGCCAGTCGTACTGGACGCTGGTCGAGCAGCAACGAGCCGAACGCGGTGATCTCGGCGGTCGCCCAGTCGATTCCGCCGTCGGTGAGCGACGTCGCGCGCCGCTGCAACTGGGGCAGAACCTTGGGGTGGACGGTGAAGCCGTCCGGAACGTTGAGGTAGGCGTCGGCGATCCGCTTCAGGACCTCCGGTGTCACCGCGGTGACGATGGCACCCTCGGGTTCCGGCTTGTCCGGGTAGCTGGGCACACTGGACGCGGCCGCGATCTCGGCCTGGCGGGTTTCGGCGAACACCCGCTCCAGTTGCTGCTGGTAGTCGGCCATCACCTGTTCGGCTTCTTCGATGGTGATGTCGCCGCGACCGATCAGCGCCTCGGTGTAGAGCTTGCGGACTGGCCGCTTGGCCCGGATGAGGTCGTACATCAGCGGCTGCGTGTAGCTGGGGTCGTCGCCTTCGTTGTGTCCGCGTAGCCGGTAGCACAACATGTCGATGACGACGTCTTTGTTGAACGCCTGCCGGAACTCGAACGCCATCCGGGCCACTCGGGCGCACGCCTCGGGGTCGTCGCCGTTGACGTGGAAGATCGGCGCCTGCACCATTCGGGCGACGTCGGTGCAGTACATCGACGAGCGCGATTCCTCCGGCGACGTGGTGTAGCCGACCTGGTTGTTGACGACGACGTGGACGGTGCCACCAGTGCGGTAACCACGTAGCTGCGACAGGTTCAGCGTCTCGGCGACCACACCCTGACCGGCGAACGCGGCGTCGCCGTGCACCAGGATCGGGAGCACCGGGAAGTCTTGCCCGCGGTCGAGGATGTCCTGTTTGGCCCGTGCGATGCCTTCCAGGACCGGGTTGACCGCCTCGAGGTGGCTGGGGTTGGCGCTGAGCGACACCTTGATCTTCGAGCCATCGAGCGCGGTGTATTCGCCCTCCGCGCCGAGGTGGTACTTGACGTCGCCGGAGCCTTGCACCGTGCGCGGGTCGATGTTGCCTTGGAACTCACCGAAGATCTGTGAGTAGCTCTTTCCGGCGATGTTGGCGAGGACGTTGAGCCGTCCTCGGTGCGCCATGCCGACGGTGACCTCGACGAGTTGCTCTTCGGCGGCCGCTGCCACAACTTCGTCGAGCAGCGGGATGAGCGACTCTCCACCCTCGAGGGAGAAGCGTTTCTGGCCGACGTACTTGGTCTGCAGGAACGACTCGAACGCTTCCGCCTGGTTGAGTTTGAGAAGGATCCGCAGCTGGTCTTCGCGCGGGGTGAGGTCGATCGGCTTCTCGACCCGCTCCTGGATCCAGCGTCGCTGCTCCGGCTCCTGAATGTGCATGTATTCGATGCCGACGGTGCGACAGTACGCATTACGCAGCACCCCGAGGATGTCGCGCAGCTTCATGAACCGTTTGCTGCCACCGAACGACCCCGTGGCGAACTCGCGGTCGAGATCCCACAGTGTGAGTCCGTGGGTGGTGACGTCGAGGTCCGGGTGGGTGCGCTGCTTGTATTCCAGCGGGTCGGTGTCGGCCATGAGGTGACCGCGGACCCGGTAGGCGTGGATCAGCTCCAGCACTCGGGCCTGTTTGCTGACTTCGTCGGCGTGGTCGGTGGTGACGTCGGTAGCCCACCGGATGGGCTCGTACGGAATCCGCAGCGATTGGAAGATTTCGTCGTAGAACCCATGCTCGCCGAGCAGGAGCTGATGCACTATGCGGAGGAATTCACCACTCTGCGCACCTTGGATGACCCGGTGGTCATAGGTGCTGGTGAGCGTCATGGTTTTGGAGACGCCGATCCGGGCCAGCGTCTCGATGGCCGCGCCCTGGTACTCGGCTGGGTACTCCATGGCGCCGACGCCGATGATGGTGCCCTGGCCCTTCATCAGACGGGGCACCGAGTGCACCGTGCCGATGGTGCCCGGGTTGGTGAGGCTGATGGTGGTACCAGCGAAGTCTTCGATGGCCAGCTTGCCGTCGCGGGCCCGCCGCACCAGGTCTTCGTAGGCCGACCAGAACTCGGCGAAGTTGAGCGTCTCCGCGTTTTTGATGCTGGGCACCAACAGTTGCCGCGTGCCGTCGGACTTCTTCATGTCGATGGCCAGTCCGAGGTTCACGTGCGCCGGCTTGACCAGTGCCGGCTTGCCGTTGTCGGTCTGGCCGAACGCGTAGTTCATCTCCGGCATCTGCCGCAGCGCCCGCACCAGAGCGAAGCCGATGACGTGGGTGAACGACACCTTGCCGCCCCGGGACCGAGCGAGGTGGTTGTTGATGACGATCCGGTTGTCGACCAGCAGCTTCGCCGGCACCGCGCGGACGCTGGTGGCCGTCGGTACCTCGAGACTGGACTCCATGTTGACCGCGGTGCGCGCCGGGGCGCCGCGCAACTGGACCTTCTCGTCAGCGGCCGGCGAGCCGTCCTGATCGGATGGGGCCGGCTTGGCCGTGGCGGAGGTGCGCGTCGGCGCCTCCGGCTCGCGCCCGCCGGATGCCCCCGCGGGCACCGGCCTGCTGGGCGTGGTCGCCGAGGTGTTAGGGGTGGCCGTAGCCCCGGAATCTTTGCTGGATCCGGAGTTGGAAGTGCCACGAGGAGATGTGGACGTGGAGGAGGAAGCGGACGCGGCCTGGGAAGTCACGGTGGTCCTCGAGCTGGACGTGGTCGTCTTTTGGGGGGTGGAGGAGGTGCTGGAGGAAGTGGGCTGCTGCGCGCTGGCGGCGAAATAGTCAGCCCACTGCGGATCGACGCTGGATGGGTCTTCGAGCCAGCTTGCGTACATTTCCTCGACAAGCCAGTCATTCGGTCCGAAACCCGCTGGCGGGCCGGTGGAGGCCACGGTAGCGATCGCCTTCTTTCGCGTGAGAGTCCGCCGCTGCTCTAGTACAGGTTAGTCGTCCGCCTGACGTGGTCGCATGGCAGCCATTGTGGTCTAGGTCACGCGTCGTCTCAACCCGAGGTCAGCCGGCATGGCGACGGCCTTCTGGTCGCGTCGGTTCGGCCAGTCGGGTGTGTCGCGCACTTCCTGGTCTTCTATGCCGGATCGCGGCCCCGATCTGGCGGTCATCCGGCATACCAGACCAGCAAGACGCTGTCCGGTCTGGTAGGGGGTGACGGATAGCTACCGATCCACGCTTGCCACACTTGCTGACAAGACTTAACGGCTGTACCCATAACTGTCGGGAGTACTTCTGAACCAGCTGGCCCGTCGCCTGATCGGTAGTTTGCCCGCCGGCAGGCTCTTCACCACCGCGTTCATGTTGATGGCGGTGGCCGGTGCCATACTCATCATCCTGCAGGCCGAGCTACTGGCCCGGCTGTTGGCCGACGGAGTCTTGGGGCAGCCCGCAGTCGGTGAGATCGCCGGCGTGGTGGGGTTGCTCGGCGGCGTCTTGGCAGTTCGTGCCGGGCTGTCCTGGCTGCAGCAGGCCACCGCGCATCGGGCGGCTGCCTCGGTTAAGGCTTCGCTTCGCGGGCAGGTGCATGGCCGGATCCAGAAACTGGGGCCGGGGTGGGTGGGCGGGCAACACGCCGGCCGGCTGACCACCACCATCGGTCGTGGCCTCGACGCACTCGACCCTTACTTCACCGGGTACTTTCCGCAGCTCTTCATCGCCGCCGTGGTGCCCGCCGCGGTCGTGATCCGGCTGGCCGCCGCCGACCTCGCCTCCGCATTGATCATCTGCGTCACGCTGCCGCTGATTCCGATTTTCGGTGTGCTCGTCGGATTGCAGACGAAGAAGGCGACCGCGCGGCAATGGCAGGCATTGGAACGCCTCGGCGGCCGGTTCCTCGACCTCGTGGCCGGGCTGCCGACGCTGCGGGTGTTCGGCCGGGCCAAGGCGCAGGCACAGGCGGTTCGGGACAGCGCCGACCAGCATCGGTTGGCCACCATGCGGACGTTGCGGGTGGCCTTCTTGTCCGCGTTGGTTCTGGAGCTGGTGGCTACCCTCTCCGTGGCGCTGGTGGCCGTGCCGGTGGGCCTGCGCCTCCTCGACGGCGGTATCGATCTGCACACCGCACTGCTGATCCTGCTTCTCGCACCGGAGGCGTACCTGCCGCTGCGGACTCTCGGGTCGCAGTTCCACGCCAGCACCGAAGGACTCGAAGTGGCGTCTCGGGCATTCGCCATCCTCGACGAAGCGGGCGCGGAGGTTGCGCCGTTGGATGCCGGCCTCACCCGCGACTCACTCGCACCTCGCTCGCCGATGCCCGGCCGCGCCCTGGCCGGTACCCAACCGCCCAACCTCCGCTTGACGGGTCGCCTAGCGTTCGACGACGTCACCGTCCAGTACGACGGCAGGGTGGAGCCCGCACTCGACCACGTGTCGCTGACCGTCGAGGCGGGCCAGCGGGTAGCGCTCGTCGGACCGAGCGGGGCGGGCAAAAGCACGTTGTTGAACCTGCTGCTCGGACTGGTGCGGCCAACGTCGGGCCGGGTGCTGATCGGCGGCGACGACGGAAAGACCGTCGACCTCGCCGACGTCGACATCGACGGGTGGCGGGAGCGATTGGCGTGGGTCCCCCAGCGGCCGCATCTGTTCGCGCGGTCCGTCGCGGACAACATCCGGCTCGGCCGCCCCGACGCCAGCGACGACGACGTCCGACGAGCGGCGACGCTGGCCTACGCGGACGGGTTCATCAGCCAACTACCACGCGGATACCTCACCGAGCTCGGTGAGCGCGGTGTCGGGCTTTCCGCCGGGCAACGGCAACGTATCGCCCTGGCCCGCGCCTTCCTACGGGACGCCCCGTTGCTGCTTCTCGACGAGCCCACCGCAGGGCTGGACGCCGGCAGCGAGGCCGCCGTCATCGAGGCCACGTCCCAGTTGATGGCCGGCCGGACGGTGCTCGTCGTGGCCCACCGCCCGGCTATGGTGGCCGACGCGGACCGGGTCGTCAGAGTCGACCGAGGACAACTCGTCGACCTGCCGGCCATGGTGGCCGGTCCGGAGGTGGCGCGCTGATGGTGATGCGTCGGCTCTTTGCGCTGATCCGGCCGCACTCGGGTCGGCTGGCGTTGGCGGTCAGCGCCTCCGCGATCGCGGAGCTGGCCACGCTGGCACTGATGGGCACCGCGGCCTGGATGATCGCACGGGCGGCCGAGCAGCCGCCGCTGGCCGCACTCAGCTTGGCCATCGTGGGGGTGCGTGCGTTCGCGGTCTCTCGCGGTCTGTTCCGGTATGGCGAGCGGTTGGCCAGCCATGACGCCGCGCTGCGCGCCCTGGCGACACTACGTGGCCGGGTCTACGACGCGTTGGTTCCGCTGGCGCCGGCCGGGTTGCCGTCGTTCCGCAGCGCCGATCTGCTGAGCAGGATGGTCGCCGACGTCGAGGCGGTTCAGGATGCCGTCGTGCGGGTGTTCGTGCCGGCCACGACGGCAGCCGTGGTGGCCGCTCTGGCGGTGGGCTTCGGCTTCGTCACGCTGCCGATGGCGGGGGTCACCCTCGCGATAGGTCTGCTCGTCGCCGGTGTCGTGGTGCCCATGGTGACCGCTGCCGCCAGCCGTCGTAATGCCCGCCGGCTGGCCCCCGCCCGCGCGGAGTTGGCCGCTCGCACCGTCGACCTGCTCCACGGCAGTGCCGATCTCGCCGTCTTCGGCGCCGCCGAACAGGCACTCATGGAAGCCGAACAGGCGGGCACCGAGCTGGCCCGGGTAGAGCGCCGGGCCTCGCTCACCACCGCGACGGCAACAACGGCCAGCATGCTCGTGCAGGGCGCCACCACCGTGGCCGTCACGCTCCTGGCGTTGTCCGCTGCCGCCGCCGGCACCCTGGCTCCGGTGATGGTGCCGGTGCTCGCTCTGGTGGCGCTGATCTCGTTCGAGCCGATCCTGCCTCTGGTGCCAGTGGCCCGGCACCTCCTGGAGGCTCGTGCGGCGGCCGCCCGCGTGCTCGCCGTGCTGGACGCCGAACCACCGGTAGCCGATCCTGACCATCCCCGGCCGGCGCCAGGACACCACCCTGTGATCGAGGTCGACGAGCTGACCGTCCGTTATGCCGGCGACCGCGAGCCGGCGCTGAACGGTGTCGATCTGCGGCTGGAACCCGGCCGCCGGGTAGCCGTCGTTGGCGCCAGCGGCTCCGGAAAGAGCACTCTGCTGGCCGCCCTGATGCGTTTCGTCGAACCTGAGTCCGGCACGGTGCGGGTGGATGGACACGACATCAGGGAGTACGCCGGTGACGACATCCGGGCCCGGATTGCTGGCGTGACCCAGGACTCTCACCTGTTCCATACAACCGTCCGGGAGAACCTGCGCCTGGCCGACCCCACCGCTGACGACGAGCGGCTGCGGGCGGCGCTGGCCGATGCGCGCCTGTTGAGCTGGGTCGATTCGCTCCCTGACGGTCTGGACACGATGGTCGGCGAAGCCGGCGGACAGTTGTCGGGTGGGCAACGCCAGCGGCTCGGGCTAGCCCGTGCTCTCTTGGCCGACCCGCCGTTGATGGTGCTCGACGAGCCGACCGAAGGCCTCGACCCCGACACCGCCGATGATCTAGTGGCCGATTTGCTCGCCTCCACGCGGGGCCGGGCCACATTGCTGGTCACCCATCGGCTGACTGGACTGGACGAGGTGGACGAGGTGGTCGTGTTGGACGCCGGGCGGGTCGTCCAGCGGGGCCGACATGCCGACCTGGTGGGTGTGTCGGGCCCCTACCAGGATCTCTGGTGGGCAGCGGCGGGGCACCAACCCGTTCCGCTACGGGGTGCCGAGTAGGCGACGGCGCACCGGATAGGGTGGCTCGTCGTGACCGTTATACCCGGCACTCGCCTCGCCGAGGCGAGCGGCCTGCACAAGACATTCGGGGACATCCACGCCGTCAACGACGTCTCCCTCCACATCGACGCTGGTGAGACGTACGGGCTGCTTGGTCCAAATGGCGCCGGCAAAACCACCACCATCTCCATCTTGGCTGGTCTGCTGGAGGCGGACGAAGGTACGGTCATGGTGGCTGGTGAACGGATCCGCCCACGTTCCACCCGTGGCCGAGCCGCGATCGGCCTGGTGCCGCAGGATCTCGCCATCTACCCGGACCTGACCGCGGAGGAGAACCTCAAGTTCTTCGCCGCCCTGTATGGGATGTCCCGGCGGGACAGCGCCCCGCGGATCGCCGAGGTCCTTGACGTCATCGGCCTCACCGACCGACGCAAGGACCGCACCAGCAAATACTCCGGCGGGATGAAACGCCGGTTGAACATCGGCATCGGATTGCTGCATTCACCCCGGCTGCTGATTCTCGACGAGCCCACCGTCGGTGTCGACCCGCAGTCGCGCAACGCCATCCTCGAGTCGGTCGAGACACTGTCCGGTGAGGGTATGGCAGTGCTGTATACGACGCACTACATGGAAGAGGCCGAACGGCTGTGCGACCGGATCGGCATCATCGACTCCGGCCGGGTGATCGCCGAGGGAACCCGGGCCGAGCTGACCGCGAGCATCGGTGAACAGGAGCGGATCCGGATCGAGGTGACCGGTCAGGTCGCCGACGCGGCCAGCCGGCTGCGCGGGCTCGACGGCGTCACTGATGTGGCTGCCGAGGACGACGCCGTCGTCGTACTCGCCGATGACGGGTCGGCTCGGTTGTCGGCGATCATCGAGCGGCTGGCCGGCGCCGGGGCGCAGATCGGCTCGATCGATCTGGCCCGGCCGGATCTCGAGGCGGTCTTCCTGCATTTGACCGGGAAGGCGCTGCGCGAGTGATGTCCGCCGTCGTCACCATCACCGCCAAAGACCTCAAGGAGCGGTTGCGAGACAAGTCGTTCTTTCTGCTCGGCATCCTGACCCCGCTGGTCCTCGCCTTCGTGCTGGATCTCGTCATGGGCGACCTCGGCGAAGGACAGCTGGAGGTCGACATCGCCGTCGTCGACGCGGACGGCTCGGTCGTCTCTAGCCAGCTCCGTGCCGGCATCGCCGGTCTCGACGGCGAAGGTGGCCTCGAGGTAACCGTGCTGGACGCGGACGCCGATCCCGACGCCGTGATCGACGCCGATGGTTATGACGCCGTCATCGTGATCCCGGACGACTTCGGCGACCGTGTCACGGCCGACGGCGGGAGTGCACCTGAGCTGGGTCTCGTGGAGAACCCGGACCGGCCGGTCCAGGCCGGGGTGGCCGAGTCGATCGTGGTCGGTTTCACCACGAATATCGAGCGCGCCCGGCTGCTGGCACGTGCCGCCGACGAGCTCGGACTGGACGTCGCTCCGGTGCCGCCGGCGACGGGGATAGAACTAGACCGAGTGTGGCCGGGCGGCGAAGGGCTCGATACCGGAGCCCGGATGATGGCCGGCATGGCGGTGATGTTCGTCTTCTTCACCGTGCAATTCGGCGTCACCACACTGCTGGACGAGAAGAAGTCGGGGACGCTCACTCGACTGCTGGCCGCACCGATCCGACGTGATTCCATTACCGCGGCCAAAGGAGCGGTGAGTTTCCTGCTCGGGGTGCTGGCCACGATGATCCTCATGGTCACGGGCACCCTCCTGATGGGCGCCGACTGGGGGCCATGGCTCGGTGTGTCGGCGCTCGTGGTGAGCGCCGTGCTGACCGCGGTGGCGTTGATGGCCATCGTTGCGGGTATCGCCAAGACGTCCGAAGGAGCCAGCGCCGCACAGGCGATCATCGCGGTTGGTCTAGCCATGCTGGGTGGATCCTGGTTCCCGGTCAGCGGTGAGGGGCTGATGGGCCTTCTGGCCAAGATGACTCCGCACTACTGGTTCCTCAACGGACTGGAGGACCTGACCGACGCGACGACCTGGACGGTGGTCGGCCGCCCGGTGCTCGCGATGGCCGTTATCGCGGTGGTGGCCGGCGTGCCCGCGGCCGTGTTGTTGCGGAGGAGGTTGCGGCCATGACCAAGGTGTTGTCGATCGCATCGTTCAACCTGCTCCGGATGTTCCGGGAGCGGGCCAACCTCTTCTTCGTGCTGGTGTTTCCGCTGCTGATCGTGTTCGTCATTGGTTCGCAGTTCGCCGACGACGACGATGCCCCAGACGTCGCCGTCGCCGGCACCGGGGCCTTCGTCGACCGGAGTGTCGAACGGCTGGAGGACACCGGTGCGGCTTCGGTTCAGCGGGTCGACAGTTCCGCGGAGCTCCGCGACCTGGTCGAAGACCGCGACGTCGTGCTGGGGGTGGCCGTTCCCGACGACGCCGAAGATGCCCTGCGCGGCGGGGCAGGTGTTGAGCTGACGGTGATGCTGGGGCCCGGCGACGGCTCAACCCAGGTCGAGGGGGTGGTGATGAGAGCGTTCGAGGCCGAGGCGGTGGCCGCGGACGTCACTGGTTACCTGCTCACGCTGACCGACGCGGCCGCTGATGACATCGGCGAAGTGGTCGAGCGCACCGTCGCTGCCGGGGCGCCGGTGGAGATCAACCGGGTTCTGGCCGGGGGCGCGGACCCCGACGACGAACCCCTCGGCATCGATCAGGTCGCGATTGGCATCCTGCTGCTGATGACGTTCCTCAACGCGCTAACCGGAGCGTCGGCGTTGATCCAGAGCCGTCAGTACGGTGTCAGCCGACGGATGGTCGCGACCCCCACCAGTCTGCGGCTCATCGTGGTTGGTGAAGGCGCCGGCCGGTGGGGTGTCGGCATGTTCCAGGCGGTCTACATCATGGCCACTACAGCCGTGTTGTTCGGTGTGTCCTGGGGCAACATTCCCGCCGCCGTCGTGTTGCTCGCCGTGTTCGCCGCGGTGGCCGCTGGGGCGGCGATGCTGGTCGGTGCGGTGATGCACAACGACGAGCAGGCCGCTGGTATCACCGTGATGGTGGGCCTGGGCCTCGGCGCACTCGGCGGGAGTATGTTGCCGCTCGACCTGTTCAGCGGCACCATGCGCACCGTCGCCAACATCACGCCGCATGCCTGGGCGAACGAGGCGTTCGTCGAACTCAGCCGCCGAGGTGGCACGCTGGTCGACATCCTGCCCCAGCTGGGCGTGCTGGCGGCGTTCGCAGTGGTGCTGATGAGCCTGGCGGCGTGGCGGCTGCGGCTTACTCTGACCCGGCCGTGATCGGGCGAGGGCCCGGTCGGCCGGGCTGACGTCGTCAGGTGATCATGTGCGACTTCGCCCCCTGATTGGGGGTGTAGCTCGCACATGATCAAGGCACGCGCGGTCGGCGCCTGGATGCCAAGGTCCTGGTCTGAACCGTTTCTTCACAGTTCACTCATCGGCTGAGTACACCGGTTATGATCTGCTGTTCGCGGATGACACCCCGACTGAAGAACTGACCGGATAACCGGGTGCACACTCATGTGCGACGGGCGCGGGTCGGGGCCGCTTGAAAGGAACCCTCGTTGCAGTCTGCTGTTCAAACCGACCCCGCACGTAGCCCAGCGGTGTCGCCGGCATCCAGATCCACCGCTCGTATCACCGGGCTCGACGTGGCTCGGGGCCTTGCCGTGCTCGGCATGTTCGCCGCGCATCTAGCGTTCACCTCGGAGTCGCTGAACCTGTTCAACCCGTCGAGTTGGCTCGAGGTGGCGCACGGCCGATCGTCGATTCTGTTCGCGGTGCTCGCCGGGGTGTCCATGGCGATCCTGTCCGGCCGGACCCGGGTCTACGAGGGGGCCGAGCTGGTACGTTGCCGAATCCGGATCTTCGTCCGGGCCGCCTGGCTGTTCGCGCTCGGTAGCATCCTGGACACGTTCGGCTCCAGCGTCGCGGTGATCCTCGAGTACTACGCGGTGCTCTTCGTGCTGGCTTTGCCGTTCCTGTCCTGGCGGCCGCGTCGGCTCTTCATCGTGGCTGGCGTGCTGGCCGTCGTGATGCCGGTGCTCCACCTGGTGGCCTCGGCATGGCTGCAATACCAGTCGGGCTCGACGCTCGGTGACATCCTCGTTGCCGGCACCTACCCCGCCCTGATCTGGATCGTCTTTCCCCTGGTGGGAATCGGGGTGGGGCGGCTCGACCTAACAGCCGCCAGAGTGCGGGCGTTGCTGCTGGCCGCGGGGGTCATGTTGGCCGTCGTCGGATACGGGTTGGGTGCGGCGACCACCGAGTCCTTCGACGGTGACGACATGCCCGACGGTGTGGAAGTCACGGATGGCGCGGATGGGGCCGGCGAGTTCGACGACATCGACGGCGGGTTCGACGACGATCGGGTGCCGGGCGATCAGATCGACGTCTCCGGCATGGAGTGTTTCGACTACGGCGATGGCACCTATTACTGCGAGCCCCCGGGCGGCCCATCCGGCGACTGGGATGACGATGGACCGGACTACGACGACGACGGCTTCAGCTGGAGCGACGTCGATCTACGGGCGCTAGGTGGCGCCGCACCACACTCGGGCACCCCGTTCGAGGTAGTGGGCTCGGCCGGCGTGGCCCTGGGGGTGATCGCACTGTGCCTGATGGTCGCCGACCGGGTGCGGTGGCTCGTGTTCCCGCTCGCCGCCACCGGGGCGATGGCGCTGACCGCCTACTGCGGGCACGTCGTCGCCATCGCACTGCTCGAGGAGTCCCTCTGGGACATGTCCGGGAACCAGGTCTACCTGTGGTTCGTCCTGGTGACCCTGGCCGTGGCGTCGCTCTGGAGACTGACTCTCGGCCGTGGACCGCTGGAGCGGCTGCTCACGTGGAGTTCGCGCCGGGTGGCCGGCGACGTGTCGGATAGGGCAGCCGCGGCGACGGACTCACCGACGAATCCCAGTCGTTCGTAGAGGCGGATCGCCGCGTGGTTGGTGTCGTCGACCATCAGCGCCACCCGGCCGTAACGTTCGAGCAGGTCATGGGCGACGAACGAGGCTACCGCCCGGGCATGGCCGCGCCCCCGGAGCTGTGGTTCGCTGACCACAGCGGAGACGAAGCCGACCCCACCGCCGGTGCCCGAGTCCGACCCCACCGCCACCAGCTGGCCGGCGTCATCGCGCACCCCGGCCCAACGGTGGTCCGGGTACTCTCCGGGTAACGCGTAGGAGCCGGGGTACACCCGGGAGATGAGCGCGGTCACTTCTTCATAGGTGTCCTCACGTAACCAGTCGGCCGCCCCGGCTGGAACCGGCTCGAGCGAGGTCGCCTCCATCCAGCCGAACTCCGATACGACCTGCAGCGAGGGGAGCCGGCCGGCGAGTTCGTGGATCAACGGTGACCCTGAGAGCAGGCCGTAGCTGTCCGGTAGCGACGGCAGCAGATGCTCGAGGAGGGTCGTCGCGTCGTCGACCGGGCCGCGGATCACCAGCCGGTCGCGCCGGAACAGGGCGGGCGCGGCGACGGCGACCGCGGCCCCGTACCGGAAGGCGGCGCCATCGGCGGGCAGCCGCTGCGCCGCCCAACACACCATGGCGTCGTGGCCGCTGGCCGCCGCCACGTCGTTCACGGTGGTGAGGCGGCGCATCATGGGGCCGCAGCGGTGTCGAGCGCTTGAGCGAGGTCGGCCCATAGGTCGTCGACGTCTTCGATGCCGACGGATAGCCGGATCAGCGATACGTCGACCGTCTCGCTCTCGCTGGGCCAGCGGCGCCGTCGTTCTAGGGTCGACTCCACCCCGCCGAGGCTGGTCGTGTTCACCCACAGCCGCACCGACCCCACCACCCGGTCAGCGCCTTCAGCCCCGCCGGCCACCTCGATCGAGCAGATGGTCCCGGAGCCGGGGTAGCGGACGGTGGTCACGGCGGGGTGTGCGCCGAGCCGTTCGACGAGGGTAGCCGCGTTGGCCTGGGCTCGGTCCAGCCGGACACCGAGCGTACGTAGGCCGCGCAGGGCCAGGAAGGTGTCCATGGGGCTGGGAATCGCGCCGTGCAGCCGGCGATACCGCTCGAGCCGCCCACGAGTGTCATCGTTGGTGGTCACCGTGGCCCCGAGGACGACATCGGAGTGACCGGAGATCAGTTTGGTCGCGCTGTGGACCACGATGTCGGCGCCGAGTGCGAGCGGTCGCTGGAGAAGCGGGGTGGCGAACGTGTTGTCCACCACGGTGATCGCACCGGCATCGCGGGCGGCGGCGCTGGCCGACGCCACGTCGGCGACCTCCAGCTTCGGGTTGGCCGGTGACTCCAGCCACAGCATGGCGGCTTCTTGGACGGCGTCTTTGATCTCGGTCGGGTCCGTGATGTCGACGTGTCGTAGCTGGATCCGCCCGGCGTCTCGTCGTTCCCGGAGCTGATCCAGAACACCCAGGTAGGCGGTTTCGGGGGCGACGACGACAGCCCCTTCCGGAAGCAGCGACAACACCGCACTGGTGGCGGCCATCCCGGACGAGAACGTCAGCGCCGTGCCACCTTCGAGGTCGCCGAGCACCTGCTCGAACGCCTCCCACGTGGGGTTGCCGTAACGGCCGTAACCACGTTCGCCGCCGGCATGGTAGGTCGATGCGAACATCACCGGTTCGTTGAGCGGGGCGTCGGGTTCGGCTGCCGGCCGCCCGGCGGTGACGAGGCGAGTATGCGGGCTCAGCGGGTGTGCAAGGTCGGAATCTGCCACCCCGCCAGTATCCAGGGGGCCGCTTCACGGGCGAAATCGTCGTCGGAACGCCCAGAGAAAGGTCCTGATAACGGATTCGCCCGTGGAGCCAAGCAGTGGTGGCCGTCGGGTCGGAAAATCACCAGGCGGTACGGTTGCTTCATGACCGCTGCCCTCGCCCCGGACGATGCTGTCGTCGCCGAGCTTCGCCACCTCGCCGGGCCCGAGGCGGTGCGGACGTCCGTCACCGACCTGGCCGCGATGGCGCATGACGCGTCGCACTACCTGCTACACCCACGTGCTGTGCTGGAGGCGAGCGGTGCACGCGACGTCGCCGACGCGATGCGCATCGCCCGGCGGCACGAGTTGCCCGTCACGTTCCGGTCGGCCGGGACGAGCCTGTCGGGGCAGGCGTCGTCGGACGGGTTGCTGGTGGATACCCGTCGCCAGTTCACCGGTCTGGAGATCCTCGACGACGGCGCCCGGGTCAAAGTTCAACCCGGTCTGACGTTACGCCAGGTCAACGCGCGGCTGGCCCGCTACGGCCGGCGGCTCGGGCCGGATCCGGCGAGTGAGTCCGCGTGCACCATCGGCGGGGTCGTCGCGAACAACTCGAGCGGTATGTCATGTGGCACGGTCGACACCGCGTACCGGACCATCGAATCTATGGTGGTGGTGCTGCCCAGCGGGACCATCGTCGACACCGGTGCGGTGGGCGCCGACGCTCGGCTACGGGCGCAGGAGCCAGACCTTTACGCTGGCCTGTTGCGGCTGCGTGATCAGGTGCGCGGCAGCGCGGCGATGCGCGCGGTCATCGAGCACCAGTTCTCCATGAAGAACACCATGGGCTACGGGGTCAACGCCCTGCTCGACCACGACGAGCCGGTCGACATCCTCACCCATCTGATGGTCGGCAGCGAGGGCACCCTCGGTTTTGTCGCCGAGGCCACGCTGCGCACCGTACCGCTGCTGCCGCACGCGGCCACCACCCTGCTGGTGTTCGACTCGTTGCCGCGGGCCACCGACGCGCTGGAAGCACTCATCGCTTCCGGCGCCCGGGCCATCGAGCTGCTGGACGCGGCGTCGTTGCGGGTGGCTCAGGCCGACCCAGCGGTCCCGGACGCGATCGCCGGAGTGAATGTCGCTGGGCACACGGCACTGCTGGTGGAGTACCAGGCGGGGACGGCGGTGGAGCTGACCGAGATGGTCGGCGCCGCGCAGGTGTCGTTGGGCCGGCTCACCCTCGACGCACCAGCTGCCCTCACCACCGACGCCGCTACCCGCAGCCAACTGTGGCGGGTACGTAAAGGCCTCTACGCTGCCGTCGCCGGAGCGCGGCCCGTCGGGTCGACGGCGCTGCTGGAGGACGTCGTTGTTCCCGTTCCCGTCCTGACCGCCACCGTGAGTGAGCTGATCGGGTTGTTCGCCACCCATGGCTACGACGACGCGGTGATCTTCGGCCACGCCAAAGACGGCAACCTACACTTCATGATCAATCCGAACCTTGCCGAACCAGCCGAGCTCGCCCGCTACGAGGAGTTCACCGACGACCTCGTCGACCTGGTGCTCGGCCGCGACGGCTCGCTCAAAGCCGAACACGGCACTGGGCGGATCATGGCGCCGTTCGTCCGCCGCCAGTTCGGTGATCAGATCTACGACGTGATGCGGGAGATCAAGCGGCTGTTCGATCCCGCCGGCCTGCTCAACCCAGGCGTGCTGATCGACGACGATCCACAGGCACACGTCAAGAACCTCAAGGTGGTTCCGGCGGTCCACGAAGCGGTGGACAGCTGCGTCGAGTGTGGTTACTGCGAGCCGGTCTGCCCGTCGCGGAACACCACCACCACACCTCGGCAGCGCATCGTGCTCATGCGCGAGATCGCCGCGGCCACCGGGGAGCGCCGTCGGCAACTGGAAGCGGAGTACAGCTACGCCGCCGTCGATACCTGCGCGGCGGACTCGTTGTGTGTCACCGCATGCCCGGTGAACATCGACACCGGCGCGGTGATGAAGGAGATGCGGGCGGATCGGAATGGTGCGATCGCGCAGCGTGCCGGGCTGACCGCGGCCCGGCACTGGGCCGGTGCGGTGCGCGGGGTGCGGGCCGGCCTGAAGGTTGCGCAGGCGGTACCCGGTCCGGTGCTGTCCGGCGCTAGCCGGGCCGGCCGCACGATGCTGGGTGCAGGGCTGGTCCCTCAGCTGAGCCACGGGCTGCCGCCGGCCGGGCCGCCGCGGCCGGCTCCGCAGGCGCCGCCGGACGCGTCGGTGGTGTTCTTCCCGGCGTGTGTGGGGGCGATGTTCGGCCCAGCCGGTGGCGAGTTGGCCGGCCCGGGAGCGACGACGGCTTTCCTGCGGTTGTGTGAGCGGGCCGGGGTGGCCGTGGCCGTCCCCGACGGGATCGACGGGCTCTGCTGCGGAACGCCCTGGGCATCCAAGGGTTTCACCAGTGGAAACGCAGAGATGGCCCGGCGGGTGTTCCGCGCGGTCTGGGATGCCTCGCGTGGCGGGGAGTTGCCCGTCGCCTGCGACGCGTCCTCGTGTGCTCACGGACTGGACCACCTCGGGGCCGCTCTCGACGCTCCCGACCGCGCGCGGTTCGAGCGGCTGCGGGTGCTCGACGCGGTGACGTTCGTCCGCGAGTCGGTGCTGCCGGAGCTGCGAGTGCACCGGCGGCTGCGGTCCTTGGCGATCCACCCGACCTGTTCCAACGTGCACATGGGCACCGTCGACGACGTACGTGCCGTAGCGGAGGCGGCGGCTGAACGGGTGGTTGTTCCGGCGGCGTGGGGTTGTTGTGGCTTCGCGGGTGATCGTGGCCTGTTCTACCCCGAGCTGACGAGTGGGGCGACGCGGGCCGAAGCGGCCGAACTCGCCGAACACGACGTGTGGGCCTACGCCTCGTCCAACCGCACGTGCGAGATGGGGATGACCCAGGCCACCGGCCGGGAGTACCACCACGTGCTCGAACTACTCGACGCGGCGACCAACGACGACCTTCCTGAACGCTGACTCACCCCGCTGCTCGGCGGGCTGCCGCTCGGGCGCGGTGTTCGGCAACGGCACGTGCCTATGAGGCCGCGCGGAATGGGAGTGGCCGGCCGCGCGGCCTTTAGGTCGACGGCGGATGTGTGCTCAGCCATTCCTTGGCCCGGCGGGTCGAAGCACGTGACAGCCAGGCATCCTGCACGACCTCTCGCAGCTCGGCCACGGTGAGTTCGCCAAGGCGGCCGGCCCGCACCAGTACGGACTTGTGGCCGTTGAAGTGCGGTGTGGTGAAGAACGGTGTGGACTCGTCCTGGATGAGTGCCTGTTTGTCGGCGTCGGACCCTACCCAGAAGACGATCACGTCCTGGTAGCGCTCTCCGGTGACCGGGTCGAACGCATCGGGCCGCGGGTTGCGGAAGAAGACGAACATCTTTCCGCCCACCTGGTAGACGGGATTGTCCTCGCCGGTGGAGTAGTCGATGGTGACGTGTGGCATCTCCAGCGCGAGTTCGTGGACGTCCTCGATCCGGGCCGGTCGCGTCGCGCCTTCCGTCATGGCGCCATGGTAGGTGCCTTGGCTTCAGGCGGATTGGAGAAAATTCCACGGTGGCGGGCGGCTCGGGGCGTAGCGGGACGCCGAAGTTCGCAGCTCGAACAGATTGATGGAATGTTAGACTTAGTCTAACGACTTAGTCCACAGGAGCCGCCATGAGCGTCGTTGTCAACGTGCATCAGGCCAAGACACACTTCTCCAAGCTGCTCGCACAGGCCCACGCCGGGCAGGAGATCATCGTGGCCAAGGCCGGCGTTCCGTATGCTCGGTTGATGCCGTTGGCCGCTGACACTGGTGGTCGGCAGCCGGGTCGGCTATCTGGCCGCCTAGGTGACGAGTTCTTCGAGTCGCTGCCCGACGACGAGTTGGATGCATGGGACTTTGCCTGATGCGAATCTTGCTGGATACGCATGTGCTGCTGTGGTGGTTCACCGACGACGACCGGCTCTCCGGCACTGCACGGCGGGTGATCGCCGACCCGGCCAATGACGTCTTCGTCAGCGCGGCGTCGGCGTGGGAGATCGCCACGAAGCAACGGATTGGCAAACTCGGCGCCATTCCACAGGCAGCGGAGCGATTCACCGAGCTGGTGGCTGCCGACCAATTTGAACATCTGCCGATCAGCCACCTGCACAGCCTCCGGGCCGGCAGCTTCGACGTCGTGCATCGGGATCCGTTCGATCGGATGCTCGCCGCGCAGAGCGAGCATGAGCAGTTGGACCTCGTCACCAAAGATCCGGCCTTCGCCCAGTTCGGGACCGTGACGCTCTGGTGAACGCCCACGGCGGCCCGGCTTCGCAGCATCGATGACCACGCCACGTTAGGTATTCACCTCGAGCCCAGCCCGGTTCGGGCCAACCGCTAGGTCGCGAGGATCTCCCGGACTCGCGACGCCGCGCCGACCTCGCCGGGGAGGGCGGCGATCAGCTGGGGTACCAGCCGGCGGGCCAGATCGACGTCGTCGGGTTCTGCCGTCCGTAGACCGATGGAGCGCTCGACGTTGAAAGCCAACCAGTCCAGGCTCGATGTCAGGGATGGGCCCAGATCCGGTGGCTCGATCACCGTGTCCCCTCCGCCGGCCACCCGGTAGGCCCGAATGACATCGCGGGCGAGTTCGACGTCACGCCAACCAGCCAGTGAGAGCGACACGTCGGCTAGCTCACGCCGTGGGACCATCGGCATCGCCACGTCCCAATCGCACAGCATCGGTCCGTCCGGCGTGAGCAGGAGGTTCTTCTGGTCGATGTCGCCGTGGGAGAAGGTCTCGTCGGCCGGCTGATCACGTGCCTGACGGCTGAGTGCGGCAATCTGTTCCACATGTGGTGTTACCGCTGCGAGGTCCGCTGCCCACGGAGCCCCCATTCGCCGTGCCGCCGCGGCCAGCTCGGCCCAGCCGTCAGCGGTATCGGTGTTGGGCGCCGGGTAGAGCTCGCGGTCAGCGCTACGAATGTCGAGTCGATGCAGCATCGCGAGGGTTCGGCCGGCCCAGATCGCGACGTCCCGATCCACTGGTTGCGGCGACGGCGCCTGACCTTCGACCCAGTGGTGTACCCGCACCGGGACGGGGGCCGATCCGGGTGACGGTGGAACCCAGGCTAGGCAGCCGCCATCCAGCGGGTTCGGGACGGGGGCCGGCATGGCGATCCCGGCGTCGAACGCCCGCTGCTCGAACCGCCACGCGGCGTCGAGCCAGTCCTGCCAGCGGGGGAGTCTCCACGGGTTGCGCATCTGCTTGACCGCGTAGACGCCGCGGCTGGTGGTGAGCCGGTAGACGCGATTCGACCAGGCGCCGGAGACCGGGGTCAGGTCGACGACGCGGCCGGCCAAGCCGAACGCGGCCAGCACCGACACGGCATCCGGGATGCCGCCGGGTCTGTCGAACGAGCCGGCACCTGTCGATGTCATCCCGACGAGTTTAGGAACCCGCGCGAATAGGGGAGCCCGGTGACTCCCTGTTCGCGCGGGTTCTAGGAGGCTGCGCGACCTGGAATCGGCTGGCTCGCCGGGTGGTATCGCAGAGGCGGGTGGCATCGCACAGGCGGGTGGCAGCTGCGCTGGGCTCGTCTTGATCATGAGCGACTTGCACCCCCTGGGCGGGGAAAAACTCGCTCATGATCAATGCGGGTGCACCCCACTACAGCCGAACACAATCACCCGGCATGGCACTGCGAGCTATCGGAGCCAACATCGCAACCCCCACCGGTGCGATAAGAGGACGTGAACTGTCCGCTTTGGTTCTTAGCGTTGTGTCATGACGAACACATGGCGGCCTGAGCTGCTCGAACAGCTCGAGTTCTACTGGAACGTGCACCTGCGGCCCCGGCTGGACGGCTTGACCGACGACGAATACCTCTGGGAGCCAGTACCCGGCAGTTGGAGCTTACGAACCGGCGATAATGGGCGGCCCCAGCTCGAACGCCAATCACCGGAGCCTCCGGTTCCTCCCCTGACAACCATCGCATGGCGTGCCGTACACATCGGCTACGAAGTCTTCGGCACCCGGGCGCGGGCTTTCTTCGGGCCCACCAGTGCTCCCGACGACGCGGACATGTACGACGGGCGGCACTGGCCCGAGCCGCTGCCGGCCACGGCGGACGAGGCGCTGGCCTTTCTCGACGAGGCGTACTCCCTCTGGCACGGCGGTATCGCCGCCTTAAGCGACGCCGACCTGCGCAAACCACTTGGCCCCAAGGGCGCCGACTTCGCGGACTATTCGATGGCGCAGCTTGTGCTGCACGTCAACCGCGAGGTGATGGCGCACGGTGCGGAGATCTGCCTGCTGCGTGACTTGTACCGAGCCTTTCGGGACCATGAGGATCCGCTGATCGGTGTCTGCCTGGTGGGCGACGCCGCAGCCGCCGCCGGGGCTGAGCCGACGCGAGTCGACCAGGTGCGGCGAACCCGGCCGGAGCTCGTCGCGCAGGTCGCAGGGCTCCATCACTGGTCGACGGTGCGGTTCCTGGTGGAACGTGGGTTCGACGTCAACGCGGGGTCGCCGTCGGCGTTGCATTTCGCCGCCGCCGCGGGTCGGCTGGAGGAGGTCCGGTTCCTGATTGATCACGGCGCGGACCCGGAGGCGGTGGATTCGCGTTACGGTCTGCCACCGGCGGGCTGGGCGGACTATTTCAAGCGCGGTGACGTGGCGGACTATCTGCGTTCGGGGTTGTAGGCGCAGGACACTAGTGGTCGCCGGCGTGAGTTGCCCCGAGCTGATGCAGCATGTCATGGATGGTGTCGTCGTCGAGCGAGTACAGCACGGTTCGGCCGACTCGGCGTGAGGTGACCCAACCGTTGCTGCGGAGCAGCCGCAGCGCGTGTGACACCGAGGTGTCGCTCATCCCGACGGCGGCGGCCAGGTCGGTGACAGCGATCTTGGGGGCGCGATGGAGGCAGAACAGAAGTCGCAGCCGGTTGGGGTCGGAGAGCAGTGCGAATCGTCTCGCCCAGGCGTCGATGGTGTGGTCGTCCCGCAGCGCGGCGCTGGCCTCGGCGCGTTTGTAGGGGTCGATGGCGGGGCTGTTGTTCACGTGGCCATCTTGCCATCGGCTCGGCCTGGCGGACCTGCCCATCTTCATGCTTGAACAATCGTTCAGCTATTGTTGCGCTCCGTGAATCGTGTACTCGCTGGTACCGCTGCCGCCTCGTTGTTCTTCCTCGCCGCTTGCGGCGAGTCCACCGACGACGGTGGCACCGACACCTCTGGATACGAGCTCGTGCTGGCCGACTCCTACGAGCCGGACAACCTCAACCCGATCGCGGGGCACGGTGAGGACGGGTCGTCCAAGATCTACGACGGCTTGCTGCGGCTCGCTCAGCACGACGACTTGCCCGTCCTGGAGCCCGCGTTGGCCACCGAGCTTCCCGAGGTGAACGGCGACGCGACGGAATGGACGGTGCGGCTACGCGACGATGTCACGTTCCATAACGGCGCGACGTTCGGCGCCGACGACGTCGTGGCCACCTTCGAGGCAATCCTCGACCCTGCGTACGCGTCGCCGCTGACGTCGTCGTACGACATGGTGGATCGGGTCGAGAAGGTGGATGATCACACCGTCCGGTTCCACCTCGACTACCCGCACGTTCCGTTCGACACCCGGCTGCTGCTGGGGATCGTCCCGGCCACTGCACTCGGGGAGCCGGCGCCCGTGGAGGAGTCGTCGCTGAATACCGAGCCGATGGGCGCCGGGCCCTACCGGTTGGTGGAGTGGCGGCGCGGTGAGCGGATGGTCCTCGAGGCCTACGAGGACTACTGGGGTGGCCAGCCTGAGGTCACCCGGTTGACGATCGTGTCCGCCTCGGACGACAACGTGCGGGCCCAGCGGATGCGGTCCGGTGAGTTCGACGGCGCCTGGCTGCCGCCCAAACTGGCTGCGCCGTTCAGCGCCGCCGCCGACGGTACGACGGTGGTGGCGAACCCCAGTGCGGACTGGCGCGGTGTCACCATGCCGGCCGGCAACCCCGTCACCGGCGATCCGGACATCCGGCAGGCGCTGAATCTGGCGGTCGACCGGGAGGCGATGATCAGCACGGTGCTGGCCGGTCACGGCGTGCCGGCGTACACGCTGATTCCCGAGGTATTCGGTGACTACCACGATCCGGATGCGGTGTTCGGATACGACCCGGAGAGGGCCCAGCGGTTGCTGGACGATGCCGGCTGGGTGCAGGGAGACGACGGGACCCGGGTGAAGGACGGGCAGCGAGCGGAGTTCACCGTTATGTACTTCCCGGAGGACACGTTGCGCCGCGACCTTGGCCAGGCGTTCGTGTCCGATGCACGCTCCATCGGGATCGAGGTCACGTTGGAGGCGGTGGACCGGCCGGAGTTCCGGCCGCGGATTCCGGCCGACGCCGGGGTGCTCGGCGGTGGCGACTTTCCGTTCGATCCGGATCCGCAGGTGTACACCGCTCTGCATTCGAGGTTCGCCGACCACGACGAAGCCAACCCGTTCCTCAACCCGACGGGGTTTCGCGACGATGCCGTCGATGCCGCACTGGATCTCGGCCGGCGCAGTCTGGACGACGACGAGCGGGTCGGCGCCTACCGAGAGATCCAGCGGCGCCTGGTGGAGGATCCGCCGTACGTGATGCTCGTGTTCCTCGACCACACGTACGTCATCCGGGACGCCGACGCCTGGGCCAACATCCAGCCGATCATCGAACCGCACGCTCATGGGGTGTCGTGGGGGCCGTGGTGGAACCTCCGGGACTGGGAACGGCGAGACGGCGAGTGAGCGGAGTTGTCAACCGAGGGACGAGGTTGGCGGCGTAGTGAGTGAGGTGTCGAGCGTGACGTTGGGACTGGGAACGGCGAGCCGTCGGACGAGGGACGAGGGAGACGGCGAGCGTGACGTTGGGAGTGGAACGGCGAGGCGCCGAGTGAGCGGAGTTGGTCCGGTCGGAGCGTGGCACGCCGGAGGGCTCCACAAGTCGGGCATTTCGGGCGCGATTGCGACACTTCAGCGTGCCAGGCACGACACCCCAGCGTGCCAGGCGCCTCAATGATCACGCGGTTGGGACGGGACAGGCGCCGGGCGGTTGGCCGGATGGCGGTGCGCCGGCTCCTCCTCGCGGTGCCGGTCCTGGTCCTCACCTCGGTGGTGGTGTTCGGGCTGGCCGCCGCGTCGCCGTTCGACCCGCTCGTCGGCTACCTAGGTGACCGCTACCTCACCGCGGGGGCGGCCGAACAGCAGCAACTGCGGGACACACTCGGCCTCGACGACCCGTGGTACGAGCAGTACCTGCGCTGGGCCGGATCCCTGCTGAGCGGCGACCTCGGCACGTCGCGTTCGTACGGGCAGCCGGTCGCCGATGTCCTCGCGGAGCGGCTGCCGTGGACCGTTCTGCTGGCCGGAACGGCTTTGGTGCTGGCGGTCGCTACGGCGCTGATGCTCGGTGTGTGGACCGCGTGGCGGCAGGGCGGGGTCGCCGATCGGGTGGTCACCGCGGTGGCACATGCGCTGGAGGGGGTTCCGCCGTTTGTCGTCGCGCTGGCCGCGATCGGTATCTTCGCCTTGGGTCTGTCCTGGCTGCCGGTGGCTGGTTTGACCGACGCGGGTGCGGCGGTCAGCGTTGGGCAGGTGTCGCGGCATTTGATCCTGCCGGCGGGTGTGCTGGCGGTGTCGCAGCTGCCGTGGCTGTTGTTGCACGTGCGGCAGTCGCTGATCGCGGCTTTCGGAGAGGATCATGTGGTCGGCGCCAGGGCGCGTGGGTTGCCGGCTCGGACGGTGGTGTTGCGCCACGCGCTTCCGACGGCACTGTTGCCGTTCGTGACGTTGGTCGGCACCCGTCTGCCGGAACTGGTCACGGGCGCCATTCTGGTGGAGTCGGTGTTCTCCTGGCCTGGAGTGGCCGCGGCCGTGGTCCGGTCGGCGATGCAGGTGGACTTCCCGCTGCTGGCGGCGTTGACCTTACTTGCTGCGGTGGTCGTCTTGCTGGGGTCGCTGCTGGCCGACGTCGTCTATACCGTGTTGGATCCGCGGGTGGCCGCCGATGGCTGAGGTGCGGACGAAGGAACGCACCGGCGATCCGGGCGGTGTGGGGTTCGGCGGGTGGTTCGATGCGGGCCGGGTCTGGACTCGGGCCCGGGGATCGCGCCGGCGAGCCCGGCTGACCGCCCGTCAGCGGCTGTTCGTCGGGATCGCCGTGCTGGCCGGCCTGGTGGTGTATGCCGTCCTAGTGCCGATCATCGCGGGTCTGGACGAGCGGCTGGTCGACCTGGCCGCCGCTGGCTCCGCACCGTCGTTGGAGCATCCGTTCGGTACCGATCAGGCTGGCCGGGACCTGTTCGTGCGGACGGCCGCCGGTCTGCGGGTCTCGTTGCTGATCGCCGGATTGTGTGCGGTGATCTCCACCGTATTAGGCGTGGCCGTGGGGGCCGTTGCGGGTGCGGTCGGCGGCTGGGTGGACCGGATCGTGATGCGGCTCGTCGACACGGTGAACGCGGTTCCGCATCTGCTGTTGGGTATCGTCATCGTCGCGCTTTACCGGGGCAGCGTCGTGGCCATCGTCGCGTCGATCGCGTTGACACACTGGGCGCCGGTGGCCCGGCTGATTCGGTCCGAGGTCCTGTCGTTGCGGCAGCGGGAGTTCGTCGACGCCGCGATTTCCGGGGGTGCGTCCCGACGGTGGGTGATCCGGCGACATTTCTTACCGGCGGTGATCCCGCAGGCGGTGCTGGCGGCGGTCCTGCTGCTCCCACACGCCGTGTGGCACGAGTCGGCGTTGAGTTTCCTCGGACTCGGTCTGCCGCCGCACCGGGCGAGTCTCGGCACGCTGCTTGACGAGGCTCGGGAATCGTTGCTGCTCGGTTCGTGGTGGACGTTGGTGTTTCCGTCCCTGATGCTTGTGGTGGCGACGCTGGCGGTGGCCGCCTGTGGTGCGGCGTGGCGGGACCATGTGCTGCCACGGCGGCGGGCGGAGGAGTGGGCATGAACCCAGGCCCCAACGTCGATCACGGACAGGCTGTCCTCGCCGCGGCGGGGAGGACCGCGTCGGGTCGGGGTCATCGTGACGCGGAGGTGGTGTTGGCCGCCGACGCGGTGTCGGTGCGGCTGCGGCTGTCCGGTGGCCGGACGGTCCGCGCGGTTAATGACGTCTCCTTTCGGTTGCGCCGGGGACGGGTGCTGGCCCTGGTGGGTGAGAGCGGGTCGGGGAAGTCGGTGCTGGCGTCGACGATCCTCGGCTTGCTGCCGGGCAACGCTCAGGTGCGGGGGTCGGTGACACTGGGTGGCGCAGGTGGTGAGCCGATGGAGCTCCTGCGGGCCAGCGAGCGGGTGTTGGCCGGTCGGGTGCGGGGGCGCCGGGTCGGCCTGGTGCCGCAGTCCGCTGCCACCCACCTGACCCCGGTCCGGACCGCCCGGGCGCAGCTCGCCGAGGTGGTGCGGGAGTTGGCGATGGGACGGCGGCGGGACCGTTCCCGGGAGGCACTCCGGGTCGAGGAACTCGCTGCCGAGGTTGGATTGGCGCCGTCGGAGTTGGACCGTTACCCCCACGAGTTGTCCGGCGGGATGGCGCAGCGGGTGGTGACGGCGCTGGCGCTGGCCGGTGATCCGCCCGTGGTCATCGCCGACGAGCCGACGGCGGGGTTGGACCGCGTGTTGGTCGACCGGACCGTGGACCTGCTCCGGGCGCTTGCCACCGGCGGCCGGTCGGTGTTGTTGATCACCCACGACTTGGCGGCGGCCGAGTCCGCCGCGGACGATCTGGCCGTGATGTACGCCGGCCGGCTTCTGGAGGTCGGTCCGGTAGGTGCGGTGTTGGCCGATCCCTGGCATGACTACACGCGGGGTCTGCTGGGTGCGTTGCCGGCGGGCGGGCTGGTGCCTATTCCCGGCCAGCCGCCGGAGCTGACGAACTTGCCGGAGGGTTGTGTGTTTCACCATCGGTGCCCTGGGGTGTGTTCGGGTGACGTGACACTGAGGTGGTCGGGGGAGAGGGCCGTGGCATGTCGCTGATGGCGCGGGACGTAGCGGTCGGGTATCGACGTGGAACCCCGGTGCTCACCGGGGTGAGCCTGGCGGTGGAGCCCGGAGAGGTGGTCGGGTTGGCCGGACCGAGCGGTTGCGGGAAATCCACCCTGGCCCGGGTGCTCGCGCTGTTGCTGCCGCCGTGGTCGGGTGGGGTGGTTATCGACGACGAACCGGTGCGACGGGCCCGGCACCGGGTGCCGAGGGAGCTCCGAGTGGCCGTCGGCGTCGTGTTCCAGTCACCCCGGCGGTCCGTTGATCCGAGGTTCACCCTGGCCGACGTCATCGCTGAGCCGCTGCGGGCCGGTGGACGATCGACCGCGGCCGCCCGCCCCGACGTGGAGCGGCTGGCGACCCGGGTGGACCTGACGGCTGATCTGCTCGATCGTCGGCCACACGAGGTGAGCGACGGACAGCTACAGCGGGCATGTCTGGCTCGCGCGCTGGCGGCGGAGCCCAGGTATCTGGTGTGCGACGAGATGACGTCCATGCTCGACGCTTCGACGTCGGCGGCGCTCGTGGGCGTCGTGAACGAGGAGGTGGCCGAGCGGCGGATGGGTGTGCTGGCGGTGAGCCACGATCCCGACCTGCTGGACGTCTGGGCGCGGCGGGTGATCACCCTGTAGCCGGGAGATCTGGGGCCGCGGACGAAGCCGCCGTCATTCCTGCGCTGGTTGTCGATGGCCGAGCAGGGTTTCCAACTCGTCGATCTCGCGGGTGATGTCCCGTTGGCGATCCGGGGTGAGGACCTGGATCGCGGTGATGAGGATCTGTTCGGCTTGTCGTTGATTGCAGTCGAGGACCTCGCGGATGGTCGCCGCGGGTGAGTGATCGGCGCCCATGAGAGTGTCGATCAAGGTGTGCGCGTGGTGCGGCAGGCGGGCTAGCACCCGCATCAATGCCAGACGCTCCTCCATGCGGGAGCGGACCTCGTCGTCCAGGACGTTCATGATCGTACGTTACCGACCGCCGACGGTTGCCCGGCTCGGACCGAGCCGGGGACGACGACGTTCAGGAAGTTGGACACCACCGGTGGGCAGTGTTCCGGGTTCCAGACCACACCCACATCCCAGCTGGCGCCGGGGTCGTCGATGGGGGTGACGCTCACCGTGGATGGTGCGATGCGGGTGGCGCTGGCCGGCACTAGGGCCGGCCCGACGCCGGCGGCGACGAGGGCGAGCACGGTCTGGAGATCATGGGCGACCTGCACGGTGCCGGGCGTCGCGGCCTGTGCCGCGCAGAAGCGGTCGATGTGGCCGGCCAGGCCCGGCCCCTTGTCGCGGTGCAGGCGAACCAGATCGTGCTCGCGTAGCCATGCGCCGAGCTCACCTGCTGGGGCCGACGGGGCCGCGACGGCGAGTCGATCCTGGCGCAGGGTGTACTGCTGGAGGCCGGCGCCAGCGGGAAGGCGGACGAAACCGACGTCGAGATCGGCGGCGGCGATCCGTTCGATCTGTGCCCGAGACGACATATCGTCGAGAGTGACGCTGACATCGGGCCAGCGGCGTCGGAACTCAGCAACCGACCACGGGGCCAGCTCGATGCTGGACAGGCCGAATCCGACGGACAGCCGCCCAACCGTGCCCTGCGCAAATCGCACAGCGCGACTGGCCAGCAGGTCGGACCGGACAACCAGATCACGTGCGTCCGTGAGTAGCGACTGGCCGAGGTCGGTCAGTGCCGCGCCGTGCCGGCCACGGGTAAACAGGTGTCCGCCGAGCTGCCGCTCCAGGGTCTGGATCTGTTTGGTGAGCGCCGGCTGCGTCAATGACAACTGGTGGGCTGCGGCCCCATAGTGCCGATGATCAGCGACCGCGAGGAAGGCTCGGAGCAAGCGCAGGTCCATTCCTTGACGTTATAAGAACTCCGATAAAGATTCATTGGACACATGGATCCCGTCGGGGTGACGCTAAGAGGCGGCCGCTAAGGCCGGTGCCACATCGGCTGGACGAACGGAGGATCAGGCATGTGTGAGGGCCGGGGACTGGAAACCACGACGACGATCCGGGCCGCGTCGGTTCAGTTCGAGCCCCGCCCGGACGACACGACGTACAACCTCGGCCGGATCGAGGCTTTCGTCCGCGACGCCGCCGCCGGTGGCGTCGACCTGGTGGCGTTCCCGGAGATGTGCCTCATCGGCTACTGGCATCTACGACGGCAGCCGGCCGAGCGGTTGCGGACCCTATCCGAGCCGCTGACCGGCCCGTCGGTGCGTGTGGTCGGTGATCTCGCCACGGAGCACGGGATAGGTGTTGGTGCCGGCTTTCTCGAGGCCGACGACACCGGCCGCCTGTTCAATTCCTACGTGGTGTGTCTGCCGGACGGGACTATGCACCGGCATCGCAAGCTGCATGCCTTCGAGCACGAGGCGATTGGCAGCGGGGATCGTTACACCGTTTTCGACACCCCATGGGGGGTTCGTCTCGGTGTGTTGATCTGCTGGGACAACAACCTGGTCGAGAACGTCCGTGCCACCGCCCTTCATGGCGCATCGATACTCCTCGCGCCGCACCAGACCGGTGGCACGGCGTCCCGAAGCCCGCACGCCACCAAACCCATCCCGTTGGAGACGTGGCAGGCCCGGCATCGTGACCCGCAGCGGATCGAGGCGGAGTTCCGTGGACCGAACGGACGAGAATGGCTCTTGCGGTGGCTACCGGCCCGCGCCCACGACAACGGCCTCTTCCTGGTCTTCAGCAATGGCGTTGGACCAGACGACGACGAAGTGCGCACCGGCAACGCGATGATCCTCGACCCGTACGGGAGGATCCTGGCCGAAACCTGGGCCGCCGACGACGCCATGGTGGTCGCCGACCTCGATCTCGGTCTCCTGCCGCTGGCCACCGGCCGGCGCTGGATCCAGGGGCGGCGCCCCGAACTCTACGACATCCTCACCCGCCGGTTCGGCACCGAACGCGACCCGCGCACCGCCCGTTTCTCAACCGACCCCGTCCCGGTTCATGGGGCCGAGCCGGGTACGTAGCGCAGGATCACCACACCTGACCGGACGAACGTGGTGGTGTCGACCAGGCGAAGGTCCCGGCGGTCCCGAGGAGACGGAAAGAGCCGGCGGCCCTCTCCGAGGAGGACGGGATAGGTCATGAGGCGGTACTCGTCCACCAGGCCGAGGTCGAGGAACGACGCCGCGGTGCGCGCCCCGGCGAACAACGCCAGGTCGTGCCGCGACTCCTGCTTCAGCCGGGTCACCTCCGCGGCGACATCGTCACCGATCCTGGTAGCCGGCCCCCATGTCAGGTCGGGTGCCCCATGTGACACCACGATTTTGGGCACGGTGTTCATCAACCGGGCCATTTCTCGTTGGGTGTCCGTGGCGGCCGAATCCCGCCCGGCCGCCGGCCAGTAGTCGGTCAGCATGTCGTAGGTCCTCCGCCCGAAGATCATGGCGTCGATGCCGCTCAAGACCTTCACCATGTGGGCGTTGAACTCCTCGTCGTCCTGGGCGACGTCGATCCATTCGAGGTTGCTGTCGAGTCCTTCGGTGAACCCATCGAGAGTCACCATCATCGAGAGGAAGAGTTTTCCCATGCCTGAACCTGTCCCTTGTGCCTGCCCGGCGGGTGGACCCGGCGGCCGTGGTGAACGAGGCTCGCCGAGTTGTGTAGATACAGATCCAGCACGGCGGCGAAATTCAACGGGTAGCGGTCGCCCGTGACGAAATCGCCGGGGTCGGCGGCCAGGCGGTGGTGACCCAATCAGTCTGGGTCCGGCCCGGCCAGGCAGTTCAGGCGGTCCGTGACACTAGCGGTCATCTGCTCCACGCCGTACATTCCTTCTTATGGAGCTCGAGCTGCGTCACCTGCGGATCGTTTGCACCATCGCCGAGACCGGAAGCCTGACGAAGGCCGCTGCGGCGCTCGGCCTGGCTCAGCCTGCCGTGACCTCCCAACTGAAGAGGATCGAGCGGCTGTTCGGTGGGCCGATCTTCGTGCGAGACCGGCTGGGGGCGCGCCCGACGGCGCTGGGCGAGATCGTTCTGTCCCGGGCGAGGATGCTGCTTCCCGCGGCGCAAGAACTTCAGAACGACGTCACACGGCTGGCCAATTCGTCGGCGCGGAGCCGGCATTGTCGCATCGGCTCCACGAACACCCCCATCTTCGGGCCGCTGGTGCATCGGCTGGCCACCGAACAGCCCGCGATGTCCGTCACCACTCACGCGACATGGTCGGCCGACGAGCTGGCCAGCATGCTCGGCGATGGCCGGCTCGACTACGCGTTGACCGGTGTCTGCGGTGACGCGTCTCCGCCCGGGGAAGACGTCGTGTGGAAGACCATCGCCACCGACGCCGTCTTCGTGATGGTCGACGACGGCCACCCGCTGGCTGGGCAGCCATCGGTTGAGCTGGCCGACTTGGCCGAGGCGTTGTGGGTGGCCATGCCGGGCGACGGCTGCTTCAGTGAGTGCTTCGCCGCGGCGTGCGCCCGGGCGGGTTTTACCCCGAAGGCGCTGCACGAGATGGACCCACCGTCGTGTGTGTACATGGTGCGCACCGGCCGCGCGGTGGCGTTGTGCCAACCCAGCTTTCGGCCTCCGCCGGGCTTGACGATGGTGCCGATCGCCGGGGTCCCGCTGCGCTGGCGGCAGATGGTGGGCCACCGTTCCTTCGCCGCGGTTGACTCCGCTGACGTGGTGGGGCATGCGCGTAGCGCCTACCTTGCGGCTGTGGACGACAACAAGCGGTACCACGACTGGCTGCAGAGGCACCGGCAGTTCGGGTTGGCGGCCTGACCGGCGCTGCGCCGCGGTTTCGTGGAAGCGGCTCTCTGGCCTGCGCCTTTGCTGCCACGTGGAGGCTGTCCTGATGGTTCTTGATGCATGCGGGCCGGAAGCCGGGTAATCTGTCACGGGTTTGCAAGCGGCCCGATGCGCACTGGTGGTCGATGCGCCGGTAGTGTCACGGTTCGTATGCATATGACGGGGGTCTAATTACGGGGACACGGGAGTTGTTCATGGGTGCTCGAGCGGTCGGGCAGCGTCTCACGCTCGCGACACTGACGTCTTCCTTGGTCTTTGCCGCGGCCACCGGTGTCGGTGCAGCCGCCATCACCGACGAAGAATTCGACGAGGCGCCGGTTCCTGACGTCGTCATGCGAGACTTCGACCCGGCGGAGTTCTCCGCTCCGGCCGCCGAACTACCCGCCGATCTGGTCGCTGCCATCGAGCGCGATCTCGGCATCTCCCCGCAGCGTTACCTAGCTCGAGCCGCCGCCGCCAAAGTCGCCGTGGACGTCGTCGACTCGCTGGGCGAGCTGGTGAGTTCGGCATGGTTGGACGGGGAGACGTTGCACGTCAGCGTGAACAACCGGGGCGACACCGCCGTGGTCGCCGCCACCGGCGCCTCCGTACACGTGGGCGACGCGTTGGCCGATGCCGTGCGGGCTGCCCGGTCACAGGGACAGATCGCCTTCGCTGACCGCCGCGCCGACAACCTCGTCCCCGTCGAGGCCGCCATCTCCGCCGAGCCGGCTCTGTCCTCCGACGCGCCGGACATCGGGCCCTGGGCCGAACGACTCTCCGGTGGTTTCGCGATCGTGACCGAACACGACGACGGCTTCGCGACGTGTTCGGCCGGGTTCAACGGAACCACCGCCGAGGCCGGCCCGGCCGCCATCACCGCTGCGCACTGCGCCGGCGGTGGGCCGACTGGTGTCGACGGTCCGATCAGTGTGGCGGGATCGGACCGGTTGGTGGCCGATGACACCGACGAGGCCGGCACCGACGAGGCCGACACTGACGACAACACCTTGCTCGACGATCTCACCGACGGGCTGCTGAAGCCCGACGAGTCGGCAGAAGAGCCCAACACCGATGGCGACCTCGTCGCCCGAGATATCTCTTTCGGCGGTGGACACGATATGGCCGTCCTCGACGTGCTACGCGACGACGTCGGGCTACGACCCCGGGTGGCGGCCCCCGACGGCGCGGCCGGGCAAGGCCGCAGCCTGCCGGTGTTCGACGCTATCGCGCCGCTGGCCGGCGCCCCGGCGTGTAAGGCCGGGGTCTCCTCCGGATGGACCTGTGGCACCGTCGTCGCGACGGAGGCGACGGTACCGGTCAACGGCGAGGACGTGACCGGCTTCCTGCTCGACGCCTGCGCTGTGCCCGGCGATGGTGGCGGGCCGATCGTCGTGGGTTACTACGCGGTGGGTGTGGTATCCGGATCGACCCGCACGGATGCCGACTGTGCCGGCCCCGCCCAGGACGTACAGGTGAGTGTCGGATATCCGTTGACCAGTGGTGAGCCGAAGGTTGGCGCGCTGCATGGAAGCGGCTGGCGGCTGGCCGTCCACGTCGGCGCCCCTGAGGTGAAGGCTCCGGTCGACGGCGACGTCACCGGCCAGAGGCCGACGTTCCGGGGTCGTATCGACGCAGCGGCTGGGGCCAACGTCACCGTGCGGATTGATGGCGAAACGGTCGAGGCGGCGGTCAAGGCGGACGGCAGCTGGCGGATTCCGGTCGAGGAACCATTAACGCCGGGCCGGCACACCTACACCATTACCGCCGCACACACCCCGGTGGGTGGCGAGCGGGTGGTCACTTCTGCGCCGGTCGAAGGTTCCTTTGAGGTTGCTGAGGTCGCCACCCTTGTCGTCCAGTCGCCGACCAGCGGCGAGACCACCACTGCCGCTCAGCCCCGGTTCTCGGGCACGGGAGACCCAGGCGCACGGATCACTCTTGCGTTCGACGGGTCTTCCACGGCCGCGATCGTCGCCGACGACGGCACCTGGTCGCTATCTCCCAGCCCGGCCGAGCGAGCGGGTCGGTTCGACGCCACGATCACGCAGGAAACCACCGCGAGTACCGACGACGTCGCCGTCGAGCGGATCGGGATCGTCCCCGGCGCGCCTATGGTCGTTGCTTCCGAGGAAGAGCCCGACGGCGGCTACAGCTTCCGCGGAACGGCGGCACCTGGCAGCACGGTGGCTGTGCGGGTCCAGCCGGGCGACTCCACCAACAGCTCGGACAGCGGGGAGGCCGCAGATCCGGGTATGGGTGACTCTGCTGCCGACGCTGGCACACGGGTAGGCGAACACGTGACAGTGGCGGACACGGACGGCCAATGGAAGGTCGAGTCGGTTGATCTGCCGCCGGGTCGGTACGCGGTCAGCGCCGTGCAAGCGGTAGACGACCTCACATCGGAGCGGTCGGCTGCCGTGGCGCTGGAGATCGGGGCTCAGCCGACGGAATCGGCCCGGGCCGACGCGGCGGCAAGCGAGGACGACCTTGCTCAGACCGGCTCGGTGGTGGGTGGGCCGGTGATGGCTGCGGTGGTGCTGCTTATGGCTGGTGGCGTGATCTTCGTCACTGCGCACCGCCGCGCGACCGTGTGACGCACCCTCGAACCGGAGCCCTCAAGAACTAGGGCGAATCAGACATAACGGCAAATATCATCACTTTAATGCACTTTCATCACTCCATTACCATTTCGCAGGCTATGGTGTGTGGGTTCCCCAACAAGGGTCTTCGTTACCAAATGTTTACCGAAAACGGTCCGAGGGGGCAGGTGCTATCCACAGGCCTAGTCCGGTACCGTGACTGCGGTTCCGGTTCATCGGCACGTGCCGGTGGAGCGCCGCCGTGGTGGCGAGGGCATCCGGAAACGATGTTTCATGACTAAGAACTGGAGACATGCGTGAGTAACTCCATGGGCCGCTATCGCGGCGCCCGGAGGTTGGCCAGCGTTGTGGCCGCTTCGGCGCTCGTCGGTACGGGCGCATTCGCCGTCACCGGCGTCGCGTACGCAGACGAATCCACACCAGAAGCAGCATTAGAGACCTTTGAGGCCGCGGACTTCGCTGCGCAGGCGGCGGCTTTGCCGTCCGGCCTCAAAGATGCAATCCAGCGCGACCTAGGCATCTCGGCCGAGCAGTACCTGGCCAACGCCGAGGCCGCCAAGTCCGCGTCCGAGGTCGCCGCCAGCCTCAGTGCTGCCGGCGTGGGCATCGAGGGCGTGGCCATCGACGGCCAGGACGTCACCATCTACGTGTCCGCCGACGCGGACGTCGACGCGGCCGTAGCGGTCGGCGCCAACGTCAAGGTCGGAGAGCCCGAGTCTGGTGACTACTCCGGTTACGACTGGGAGCTGAAGCGCGACCACAAGGGTGGTTACGGCTACTACTTCCCGCTTGACGACGACGACCACTTCGGTGGCTTCCTGCGTTGTTCGGTCGGGTTCAGTGGCTACACCTCCGGTGGCGCCGACCAGTTCTTCACCGCGGGCCACTGTGGTGTCGACGACGACTACGACGAGTTCGACATCCCGGCGTACCACCTGGAGCTCGACGCTCCGATCATGGTCGATGACGACATCTGGGGCGAGATCCCGGGTGAGCACGTCGGTGAGGTCGCCGGCGGTTCGTTCAACTTCGGCCCGGGCTTCGACGGCCACGACGGTGGTCTGATCAACGTGACCGGCAGCGCCTGGGAGGGTGCTCCGCTGGTGGCGGGTTGGGGCGGCAGCACTGGCCACCCTGACGACGAGACCGTCACCGTCTATGACTCCATCGGTGCCGTCGTTGGCGCCGAGGCCTGCAAGTCCGGCGCCACCTCCGGCTGGACCTGCGGCACGATCTCGGAGGCCGAGCGGTCGGTCGAATTCGGTAGCGGCGAGACCGTCACCGGCTTCATCTTCGACGCCTGCATGCTGGGCGGCGACAGCGGTGGCTCCATCGTTGTTGGTAACTACGCCCTGGGTGTCAACTCCGGCTCCACCTTCTCCAGCTGCGACCAGTCCGGCTGGGGTATCGGTTACGCGGTCGAGGGCCCGGACGGCGGCTCCGAGTTCAGCGCCTTCGGGCTTTACGGCGCCGAGTGGGAGCTGAACGTCGACGTCAACGACCCGTCCATCGACGAGGCGCTGACGAGCGAGGCCGGCACCACCATCGAGGGTTCGGTCGACAACGCTGGTGCCAACCACCGGGTTGAGGTCAGCATCGACGAGCTGGGTGACTTCGAGGCGGACCTGACCGCCAACGGCACCTTCGCCATCTCGTTGGACGACGAGCTCGAGGTCGGCGCGGAATACGCCTACGAGGCGCAGGCCTTCTACGGCAACTTCTCGCAGTCCGGTGTCGCCAGCGGCTCCTTCACGGTGACCGAGGGCGAGCCTGAGCCCGACGTCGAGCCGCTTGTTGTGGACTCGCCGAACGACGGCCAGACCACCAGCAACCCGCGTCCGCCGTTCGAGGGCACCGGTGAGCCCGGCGCCGATGTCTCGCTGACGGTGGGCGACAACGAGTTCGGTGACACCACTGTCGCCGACGACGGCACCTGGGAGCTCTCGCCCGAGTCCAACCTGCCGCGCGGTCAGCGTTTCGACGCCACCGTGACGCAGGTAGCCGGCGACGACGTGCAGAGCGTGGTTGTGTCCGACCTCGGCATCACCTTGCCGTCGGTCAGCATCACGGTCCCGGCTGAGGGCGACGAGGTTGCTGGTGACGTCGTCTTCGAGGGCACCTCGTTCCCCGGCGCTCTGATCGGGCTGCAGATCGAGGGCACCCTGAGCCAGGCCGACGAGGAGGCCACCCTCAGCGCCGCGTCCGACGAAGCCGTTCCGGCTGACGAGGACGAGGACATGGTCACCTGGGAAGGTGAGTTCGAGATCGACGAGGACGGCAACTGGTCCTTCACCCCCGACGAGGCGCTGGCGGACGGCGAGTACACGTTCACCGCCTTCGCCACCGTCGAGGATGGCGACCCGGAGCTGACCGACTCGGAGGCCTCGGTCGACTTCACGGTCGTCACCCGGGACGACGATGACGACGACGATGACACCGAGCTGCCCGACACCGGTTCGAGCACGCTGCCGATCATCCTGGTCGGCGTCGGCCTGCTGGCTGCCGGTGGCGCCGCGATCGCGCTCCGCGCTCGTCGTAACACCGCCGCCGTCTGAAGACCAGTGCCTTAGGCGCTGATCCACAGCGGTTACACCGTTCGGCCCGCCCCGAGTTCACTGGGGCGGGCCGAACTGCGTCCATCCGAATTCCGGGACGCTGAACAAATCTCCCGATCATCACGGGTGAACACTTATGTCAGGCGTCATTGCCACTTTTGCTGCCGTCGTGCATGCTTGATCCCGGCCGCCCGACGGGTGGCGCCAGCGCCTGAAAGCGAGGAGTCTGTTATGTCGCGTCGCGGGTGGCTGCTGTTCATCTCGATGAGCTTGATCTGGGGTGTTCCCTATCTGTTCATCGCGGTCGCCGTCGAAGAGTTGTCGCCCGCCTCGTTGGTCTTCGCCCGAACCGCGGTAGCCGCTGTCCTGCTGCTGCCGGTGGCGTTAGCCCGGGGTCTGCTGCGGCCGGTCCTGAAGCACTGGCGGCCGCTGCTTGCCTTCACCATCATCGAGATCTGCATCCCATGGTTCTTATTGGGGCATGCCCAGCAAGAGCTGTCGAGTTCGTTGACGGGCCTTCTCATCGCCGCCGTGCCATTGGTCGGGGCCATTCTTGTCACTGTCACCGGCCATGAACGGGTAGATCGCCGCAGAGTGGCGGGGCTGCTCGTGGGGTTCGCAGGGGTTGCGGCCCTCGTCGGTTTCGACATCGGTGCGTCGAACCTGTGGTCGGTGGCGGCGGTGGGTGGTGTGGTCATCAGCTACGCCGTAGGACCGCTGATCCTGGCCCGGTACCTGGCGGGACTCCCGGGGCTCGGGGTGATGGCGGCGTCGCTGACCATCGCGGCACTTCTCTACACCCCGGTAGGGCTGGCCCAGTGGCCGTCCGAGCCGTTGAGCACGTCTGTGTGGCTCTCCGCGGGGGGTCTGGCGGTCATCTGCACGGCCACGGCCTTCCTAGTCTTCTACCGGCTGATCGCGGAGGTGGGACCGGCGCGGGCCACCGTCATCACGTACGTGAACCCGGCGGTGGCGGTGACGCTCGGTGTTCTCGTTCTCGATGAGCCGTTCACCGTGACCATCGCACTCGGCTTCGGTCTCATCCTTGCCGGGTCGGTGATCGCTACTGCCCGCAACCGCGGGCCACAGCCGCAGGATGAACCTGGGCGGGTAACGACCTGAGCCCCGGGCCGCGGAGCTTCCGACATCGGGGTGGCCATCGCCACCGTGATGTCGGAAGATCCTCCGGACCTACCGAGCCATCGACGTTGATGTCAGGGACCCGTCGACGGTCGCGGTTCCTTTCGGGTCCGGTGACCCGCCAGCCAGTCGATGGGCGATGTGGGACAGCCCCAGAGCCAGCAGCGCCAGTAGAGCGGCGAGCAGACTGACGTATCGGGCGCCGACCAGTCCGATCCCGGCCGCCCCAAGAAGACCGGACATCGCGATCGCCAGGTACAACACGCTCTGGTTCAACGACAACACAACCGGCGTGGCTTCGGGGCGGACCGCGATCAGCCGGTGCTGTTGGGGAGTGGTGATGGCGAATGCGGCCATCACGTACAACGCGATCATCGCGAGTGCGGCGCCGAAGTGCGAGGTCGCTAGCGGCACCAGGACGAGGCCCGTGGCCAGCCAGATCAGCGCGACGGTCACCACACGGGCCCCGCCGATCCGGTCGGTGAAGAACCCGGCTGCAAGGTTGCCTATGGCGCCGGCAACGCCGCCGGTGAACATCAGCACCGCTAGCGCCACCGCGCTGTCACCGGTGGCCGGCGCGTAGATGACGCCGATGTAGGTGTAGGGAATGAACACGGCGGTGAAGGCGACTAGCGTCGTCGCCAACAGTGCCAGTACGCGGCGATCGCTCAAAGGTTGCAGGCGTGCGCGCAAGCCACCGGCCGAGGTTACCCGCACGTCGCCGGGGACGAAGGCCAAGACGCCAGCCAGGCCGACGAGCGCGAGGGCGGCCGTGAACCACATGGTGGCCCGCCAGTCCAGCAGTCCGCCCAGGGCGGTACCCAGTGGGGCGCCGAAGGCAACGGCGGCGGTGAAGCCGGTCACTACCAGCGCGATCGCTCGGCCGTATAGCCGTGGAGCAACCAAGGTGGCCGCGGTGACCGAGGCGTTCGGGATGTACAACCCGACGCCGGCCGCGGCGACGATCTGAGCGGCGATGATCTGTCCGTACGAACCGGCCAGCGCAGTGCCGGCGGCCCCGAGGAGGTAGATCATGATCGCTGTCACCAGTACCGTACGACGACGCCACGTTGCGGTCAGTGTGGTCAGTACCGGCGCACTCACCGCACAGGTCAGCGCGAACACCGTAATGATCTGCCCGGCCCGGGCCACCGACACGTCGAAGGCATCGACCAGCATCGGTAGCAGGCCGGCCAGCACGAACTCTCCGGTGCCAACGGCGAATACTCCCAGCGCCAGTACGGCGACGCGCCCCATACCCGCTGCTGATGCCTGCGGGTCCGGCTCGGTTTTCGGCGAATGGACCATGCGCTCTGCCTCTCTGCGCCACGAGGGTGTGCGCCGGCAAGCCCACACGCACTAGGATGGTATCGATCGGTTCCGTTCCTGACGGTACCGATCGGTCCCATTTATGTCAAAGGAGGCCGACCGATGCCCACCCACGCACGTGACCGACTCCTTCGCGCCGCGGAGAAACTGTTCTATGCGGAGGGCATCCGCGCCGTCGGCCTGGAGCGGCTGCTCTCCGTCTCGGGAGTCGGGCGCGCGTCGTTCTACCGGCACTTCGCTAGTAAGGACGACCTCGTGGTGACCATGCTGCGTGGATACGACGAGCGCTACCGCAGCTGGCTCACCGAACGAACCTCCGCCCTCGGCGGCACCCCGCTGGCGGTCTTCGACGCACTCATCGAACACGCCGAGACCTCTGACTTCCGCGGCTGCGCCTTCATCAACGCCATCGCCGAGGTCGCCGAACCCGACAGCACCATCCGGGCCATGGCTACCGCCCACAAAGATGCGGTCGCCGATTACCTGCGTACGTTGCTCGTCGACGCTGGCTACCCCGACGACATGGAGCTGGCCCGACAACTCCTTCTCCTGATGGACGGCGCCACCGTCACCGAACTCTACGAGCGATCGAGCCGGCCCGCGCGGCAAGCCAAAGCAATGGCCCAAGCACTCCTGCACGGCCACCACGTTCACGACGACACTCCATAGCGGGCGGGGAACGCGTGCTGCGTTCCCGCCGTGCTGACACGTCAATCGAAGGATGTACGCGGCCCGGAGAAACCTGAGCACGATCACTCGATCGGCCGACGCCGGCCACCGGCGAGAACGACGACGGTTGGCCCATGGCAACCTTTCTCTACCGGCTGGGCAGGTTCGCGTTCCGGCGTCGCTGGGCGGTCGCCGCCGGCTGGCTGATACTTCTTGTACTGGCGCTGATCGGCGCGGGAGCGACCGACGAGGAGCCCGTCGAATCGTTCGACATCCCGGGTACGGAGTCGAGTGAAGCGATGGACCTGCTCGACGAACGTTTCCCCGAGATGGCCGCGAGCGGCGCGAGCGGCCGGGTGGTGTTCGCGGCGCCCGACGGCGAGACGTTGACCGACGCCGGCCACGAGCAGGCGATCGAGTCGGTGATCGGTGAGATCAAGCAGTTGCCTGGCCTGGCGCATGTGACCGATCCGTTCGAGGCGGCGGCCATCTCGCCGGCCGGTGACGTGGCGTACGCCGAGGTCACGTTCGAGTCCTCGGTCATCACCTCGGAGGAACAGGCCGCGCTGCTGGAGGTGGTCGACAGCGGTCGCGACGCCGGCCTGATCGTCGAGGTCGGCGGCGGCGTGGCCGAACCCGAGATGGACGAAGGAGAAATAGGTGAGCTCATCGGCTTCGCCATCGCGGCCGTGGTGCTGGTCATCACCTTCGGGTCCTTCGTCGCGGCTGGGCTGCCGCTGCTGAACGCCGTCGTCGGAGTGGGAATCACCCTCTCGCTGATCACGATCGCTACCCGGTTCATCGACCTGTCGGAGGACGCCACGATCCTCGCGCTCATGCTGGGACTGGCATTGGCCATCGACTACTCGTTGTTCATCGCCTCCCGGTACCGGCATGAACTCACCTCCGGCCGGGATCGAGAGGACGCCGCCGGCCGGGCGGTCGGCACGGCGGGCAACGCGGTTGTGTTCGCGGGGATGACCGTCGTGATCGCCCTGGTGGGCCTGACCGTCGTCGGGATCCCGGTGCTGACCGAGATGGGCCTCGCGGCCGCCTTCGCCGTCGCCCTCGCGGTGCTGACGGCGCTGACGATGCTGCCGGCGATGTTCGGGTTCGCCGGCCGTCGGATCCTGGGTGGCCGGATCCCGGGTCTGCGGGCCCGCGATCCGGAGGGTAACGGCAAGACCCTCGGCCTGTCGTGGGCGCGAATGGTGACGACACATCCGCTACGCGTACTGCTGGTCGCGTTCCTAGCCCTCGGCACGCTGACGATCCCGGCGATGAGTATGGAGCTGGGCCTGCCCGATGACGGCAGCTACGCCGAGGACGACACCCGACGGCAGGCGTACGACTTGCTGGCCGATGGGTTCGGTCCCGGTTTCAACGGCCCGCTGGTGATCGTCGTACATGCCGCCGGAGACGGGTCCGTCGACGCGGTGCTGCCGCACGTCGCTGATTCGATCAGCGGGCTGGACAACGTCGTGGTGGCCGAGCCCGCTGCCGTCGACGAGACTGGCGATACGGGAATCATCTCGGTCGTCGCGCAGACCGGGCCAGGCGCCGAGGAGACGAAGGACCTCGTCGGTGACATCCGCGCACTGTCCGCCGAGGTCGAAGCTCAATCCGGGGCGACGGTGTCAGTGACCGGTTCGACGGCCGTCACCATCGACTTCAGCCAGAAGATGAGCGACGCGCTGACGCCGTACCTGGCGGTGGTGGTCGGGCTGTCGTTCGTGCTGATGATTCTGGTCTTCCGCTCCATCCTGGTGCCGCTGAAGGCGGCGCTCGGCTTCCTCGTGACGATGGGCGCCACGTTCGGTGCGACGGTAGCGGTGTTCCAGTGGGGCTGGCTCACCGACGTCCTGGGGGTCGAGCAGACCGGCCCGATCATCAGCCTGCTGCCCGTTGTCTTGATCGGCGTGGTGTTCGGGCTGGCCATGGACTATCAGGTGTTCCTGGTCACCCGGATGCGCGAGGAACACGTCCACGGCGCGGCCGCTACCCGGGCCGTCGTCACTGGATTCCGGCACGGGGCCCGGGTGGTCACCGCGGCGGCGATCATCATGATCAGCGTCTTCGGTGCGTTCATCTTCGGAGACGGCTTCATCAAGCAGATCAGTTTCGCCCTGGCCTTCGCGATCTTCATCGACGCGTTCGTCGTGCGGATGACCATCGTGCCCGCCGTGCTGACGTTGCTGGGCGAAGGAGCCTGGTGGCTGCCGCGCTGGCTGGATCGCGTCGTGCCGAACGTCGACGTCGAGGGCGAGAAGCTACGCGACCAACTCTCGACCACCCCCGAACTGACCGGCGGTGGGAGGAATGTCAACGTCGCCTGAGGTGGTGTTGGGAAGCAACCGGCTTGGTGCGGTGAGTCCTCGCTCGATCGGCCCAGTTGCCGGTTTCCAGCGAGCGTTCAGCGCACCAACGCCCCCTGCTGAGATCCGAAGAGCCATATCACAGTGGGTGCCCTCGGCAGGATTCGAACCTGCGACTTTCTGCTCCGGAGGCAGACGCTCTATCCCCTGAGCTACGAGGGCCAGGGACCGCCCACAGATTACCAGCAGTCGGCGCGGAACCCCGAATGGCGGCCGAGTTTCCAGGTGCCGCGCCGACTGGTTGCCCGGTAGCCGGCCGCACTGCGCGCCGGGTGCGGGTGTCCTGCGTCAGCTCACACGTCGGATGTACCAGACACCGAACGAGGCGAGCAGCGCGCTGAGGGCGAGGAACAACCCGGTCTCCAACCCTTGGAGCGGCCAGTAACGTTCGCCCGGCTGATACTCGATGGCGACGTGGAGATCGAGATCTCCGAGACACACCGCGGCATCGCCGAACCTTCCCCCAGCACCGGTGTCCGGCGGGGTGTCGAGACAGTCGTTGAACGTTGCCTTGTCGAGGGGCTGGCCGTCGGCGGTCCGTAAGGGGCTGGTGGAGCTGACCCACGCGTCGGGAGCGCCGGGCACCTGCACGCCGCCGATGCTGGCCCCGCCGGTGATGTTGCCCAGATTCGTGGCCTGGTTGATCGTCTCGGCTGTCATGGGCACCGCCGCGGCCTCCGGCGAGAGGAGTTCCGGGCGGACGAAGTTGGGCGCCGCGAATTGTATGGCGATGACGACGACGCTGGTGACCGCCATGGCCGGGAGCGTTCTGCGGATCAGCAGCCCAATGATCGCGCCCAGGGTGAAGGCCAAAACCGCGTAGCCGATGGGAGCGATATGACGCGCGCCGAACACCAGGGTGCTGAACCGATCCTGGGCGACCTCGTCGTACGGTGCCGCCGCCCAGGTCAACATAGCGCTGGTCAGACCCGCCACAAGCACGCAGGCAACGGCGATGATCGCCAGCTTGGTCAGCAGCCAACGCCGGCGGGTGACGGTCTGGTTCCACACCAGCCGGTGAGTGCCGGTCTCCAACTCCCGAGCGATCAGGGGTGCCCCCCAGAACGTCCCGATGGCTACGGGGATCAGGTTGAGACCAGCCGCGAGAAACAACAGTGTGTTCTTGTAGGACTCCCGGAACTCGTTCTCGGCGCGGGCACAGTCGCCAGGATCGTCGCAATGGCTCTGGTAGGTGTCGTAGGCCTCTCGGATATCGCTGCCCAACGACAGCAGGTACCCGCCGGCCAGGATCAGGAGAACGGCGGCCGCCAGGGCCGGTATCCGGAACTGGCGCCAGGTCAACCACCTCATATCGCGTCGCCCCCCGTTCCGTCGACACCATGCGATTCGGATGTCGTCGCGCGACCCAGGTAGCTGAGCGCCAACTCCTCGAGGGTGACCGGCTCGACCGGATACCGACCCAGCGAAGCGTCGGCGTCGGCGCGGACGAGTGCCGTTGCGCGCCCATGGACGTGCTCGAGCCGGATGAGTTCGATGCCGTGCGGTAGCCGGTCGATCTCGCCGGGTGGCAGCACTAGGCGATGATGGTTGCTCAGCAACTCGTCGACCGCACCGGCTAGCTGGATCCGGCCGGCGCACAGTACGACGAGATAGTCACAGATCCGTTCGACATCGCTGAGGAGATGTGACGACAAGATGCCGCTGGCGCCCAGCTCCGCGACGAACGCTGTGAGGCTGGCCAAGAACTCGTCACGGGCCAGCGGGTCCAAGGCGGCCGCCGGTTCGTCGAAGATCAGCAACTCGGGGCGTTTGGCCGCGGCGATGGTGAGGGCCAGTTGCGCGCGTTGACCGCCGGAGAGCCGACCGGCTTTCTGCCGTGGCCGCAGTCCTACCTGCGTGATGCGCCGCTGGGCGAGATGGTGGTCCCACGAGGGGTTCAGTTTCGCCCCCAAACGCAGGTGCTCGGCCACAGTCAACGTCGCATAGGTTGGTGTGTCTTGTGCGACGAACCCGACCCGAGCCAGGTGTACCGCGTCCGCGGCCGGGCGGGCGCCGAGTATCCGCAACGTGCCGGACGTTGGTGTGCTCAGGCCACATGCCAGATGTAGCAGCGTCGACTTGCCGGCGCCGTTCGGGCCGACCAGGCCGACGATCCGTCCGGGCGGGATGGCGAGATGGATGTCGTTCAACGCTCGGTGGCGGCCGTATCTCTTCGTCAAACCCGCGGCGTGCAGCAGTAAGGAGCGATCTTCAGTTGGCATGATGCCATCGTCGAATGGCCGCGGTGACCCAGACATCGATCCAGAGCATGGTAGGCCGGCGCTGCGGTGGTACTTTCGGCCGGTCTTCGGTGCACCCGAGCCCGATGGCCGAGCTACGTGCTCGTCACGATCCGGTTCGCCCAGGCCCAAGCGGCGATCTCTACCCGGTTGCGGACCCCGAGCTTGTTCTGGATACCTGACACGTGGCTCTTCACCGTGCTCAGGGAGATGAACAGTTCGGTAGCGATCTCGTGGTTGGTGCGGCCACGGGCGATAGCCCGCACCACCTCGATCTCGCGCGGTGATAAGGGTGCGGCGGGCGACATATCGGAGCTTAGCGCTCCGGCCTCCGTCAGGTGCCGCAGCAGCCGCAAGGTGATCGACGGTGAGATGAGAGCTTCGCCATGGTGAGCGGCGCGAACAGCCTCGACGAGCAGGGCAGGGCCGGCGTCTTTGAGAAGGAAGCCGGCGGCGCCGCCACGTAACGCACCGTAGACGTATTCGTCGATATCGAACGTCGTGATCACCACGACACGCAGCGGATCCGGCAGGTCCGGAGCGGCCAACGCCCGGGTGACCTCGATGCCATCGAGTTTGGGCATCCGGATGTCCACGAGGCACACATCCGGACGCAACCGACGGGCCAAGGCAATCGCCTCCGCGCCGTCGGCGGCCTCGGCCACGACGCTGATGTCGGGCTGGTCCTCGAGGATGAGCCGCAGGCCGCGGCGGATCATTGCTTGGTCGTCAGCGAGCAGCACCTGGATGGTCATCGGGGTTTCCTCGCGGAGAGGGGCACGGTGGCGTGAACAGCCCACCCGGCGCCGGATCGTGGGCCGGCGTGCAGGGTGCCGCCAAGTGTCTCGACACGTTCCCGCATACCGATCAAACCGTATCCGCCCCGGTGGTGTGTCCGCGCCTGGACCGGTGGGCCGTCGTCGACCACCTCGACCGTGACCGCCTGCTGTTCCTGGCCCACGGTGACCGTCACCGAACGTGCTTGCGACGCATGACGCAGGGTATTGGTCAGAGCTTCGCGGACGGTCCGGTAGACGGTGCTTCTCACCTCCGGCGGCCAGTCCGAATCGTCGTCGATCAGGTCAAGCTGTACCGCGAGGCCCTGCGACCTGAAGTGGTCGACCAACGTGTCCAACCGCTCGGCGCCGGTCGGCTCGATCGGGGCGCCGTCAGCGTCCCGCAGCAGTCCGACGACGCGGCGCATGGCGGCCAACGCGTCGGAACTGGCCGTCTCGATCCCGGTGAGGACATCCATCGCCTGTTCGGGGTCGCGTCGTGCGATCGTCCGGGCAGCCTGGGCTTGGATCAGCACCCCGGTGATGTGATGGGCGACGACGTCGTGCAGTTCCCGCGCCACGTCCAGCCGTTCGGCTCGGCGGACGTCGTCGGCCACAGCCTCTGCCCGTCGGTCCAGCATCCGCAGCCACGAACCCACCGCGACTCCGGCGAGCCAGGTGGTCGCGTTGATGACCGTCACGGTAGCGATGTCGGCAGCCGTTGGCCGCGCCGCGAGTTCGCTGCCGACGACGACCGCGAGACCCGCCACGGCAACCGCGATGGCTGGTCGGTGGCGAAAGTTCCTGATCGCCGCGCCGACCAGCACCGACAGCCCAAGCGCCAGTGCGGGGCTCGGCTCGGCTGGAAGCTCGCCCAACCGCGCGATGAGTATCGACAGCGCCGCGACCAGGAGGGCCACGACAACCGGCCACCCCGGCCAGCGCCGGCGCAGGAGCGCGAGTACACACACAACCAGCGCGGCCGCCGTGGTCCACAGCCAGTAGTTGCCGCCCCAACTCTGCGCGATCGCGACGGCCTGGATCACGATCACGCCGGCGAACACGGAGGCGAGCCCGGTGGTCGACGTGATGGTGACCCATCGGTTCGGCGCCGTCACCGTGCTCACGCTACCGGCTCGACGTGGATCCTTGGCGACGTCCGGCGGTGCGGCCATCAGGAGCGGTGCGATGCTGACTCCGGTCGACGTAGCGGAGGGCGGGTCCGATGACGACCGCGCCTATCCATCCCATGGCGGCCAGCACCACTACCGGGTTCCCGGGGTCGGCCGCCCACGCGCCCGCGACCACGGCCAGTCCACCTAGCGTCAAAGCCGCGGCGGGCTGGGCCGGAAGCCGTCTGATCGCGGAGGCGACCAACACGGAGAGCGCCAGCGCAGTGATGGGACCGGGTTCTCGCGGCAGCTCGGCGGCCCATGACACCACGACCGCGGTGGCCGCCACGGCGAGTCCGGCGGCCGCCGTCGTCATGGGGTATCGCGTGCGCATGAGCGCCAGCGAGCACACGACCACTCCGACGGCGAGGTTGAACCTCCAGTATGTCCCGCCCCAGCTATCGATGATCATAAACGTGGTGAACGCGTTGCCGAGGAGGAAGATGACGCCGAGCCAGACGGTTGCTACCACACCGCTCGTGGTTGGCCGAGCCGCAGTATTCATACGGATCACGCTAGGAAGATCCAGCTCCGGCAGGACCGGTCGAAAGTACGGTGTCCGCCGGAGAAGGCCGTTCTTCTGGCCAATCTGCGTCCTCGGTAGGATTCGCGAACCTTGCCCAGGCGAGCCATGCTGGACCAGCCGGCTCAGGTGGCCGCCGAGATGACGGAGATACGAGCAGAGGAGGATCGATGATGGATGCCGCGTCGAAGTCCGGTGGGAATAGCCGGGAGGCGTCCTCGGAGGCGGGGTTCTCGGCGCAGGAGCGTGCCGCGATGAAGGAGCGGGCCACGGAGCTGAAGGCGCGGGTCGGGGCCTATGGCCGACGTCGTATGCGCTGACCGAGCCGAGCGAGCAGGCCTGGGAAAAGCTCGCCGAACTCGTCAAGCAGGCGGTGGGTTAGTGAGCCATCGGGCTTGCGTCGAGTTGTTTCGGGCCGCCGCTCCCTCCTCGTCGCTGTCCGCGGTGACCCATTTCGTAGCTGAGGTGCGACAGGTGGCCGCAGTCAGGCACGATGCAAGAACCTAGGATCACTTACCGTTTGCTGCTCCGAGGCCGTTCCCGGTGGATCGACCTGCTGGCGGGCGGCGCGGCGAGGATGCCGTTGGCCGGTGCTGGTGTGGTGATCGTCATCGCGACGAGTGCTGCGGGGCACTCGTACTCGGCTGCCGGCTTCTGTGCTGCCCTCTATGTGCTCTGTGCTGCGGTCGTCTCGCCGCAGTTGGGCCGAGCGATGGATGCGTTCGGGCAGCGCGTAGTTCTGCTCATCGCCGCTGCCGGCCAAGCCTCCGCATTGCTCCTGCTGTGCCTGTTGGCGCTGCGAAACGCGCCGTTGTGGGCGATCGCCGGTGCGTCGATGATGATTGGCCTGTCCAGTGTGGATATCGGCGCCACGGTGAGGGCGCGTTGGGCGCTGCGGGAGCGTGACCCTGCTCAGCGCAGAGTCGCATCCATGCTCGAGTCAGTGGTCGATGAGGCAGTCTTCATTGTCACGGCGCCGATCGTGACACTCGTGGCTGCCTTCGGTGCGGCCTGGGCGCCCGCGGCTATCACGATGGGTCCGCTGTTCGGTTCCACCACGTTGGCCGCGTCCGCGCCGGTCTCGCGGCCTGTTCGCAGGCGGCGGCACGGTCCTACGCAACGGCGCCGCCGGCGCGCGTCTGTTCTGAAGCCGCTGTGGCGTTTCTTGCTGTGGTTTATCGCCGCCGGCATGTTCCTCGGCTCGATCGAAGTGTTGCTCGTCGCGTTGTCGGTAGAGCACGGACACCCGACTGATGCGGGCCTGGCGCTCTCTGCGTGGGCAGTCGGGAGCGCCGGGGTGGCGTTGTTGGCTGGGGCCCGACTGGCCGCACTTCGCCCCGCTCAAGTGGTCATCGTCAGCTCGATCGTCATGGCGGCATCGGTTGCGTTCCTTCCGCTCAGCAACGAGCGATGGTGGCCGATCGCGGTGTGTCTGGTGGCGGGTATGGGGGCATCTCCTGCCCTGGGAGCCGGGTTCGCCCGCATCGCCTACCGGGCCGGGGATCGGTCTCAGACCGAAGCGATGGCGTGGGCGTCGGCGGCAATGGGCTTGGGCACCAGCGTTGGGGCGACCGCCGCGGGAGCCGTGGCGGACCGCGTCACGACGAGTGACGCCTACGTTCTACCAGCGTTGTTGGGGATCCTTCTCGTCGCGTTGGCGCTTGTTGGCCGAACAGAACGAGGAAAGGACCGAACGGCCGAAGCGCGACGTCCGGACCGAACCGACAACGAGGGGCACCCCGACCGTCCCATCGTCCAATAAACCGACATCATGCCTATCCACGCAGAAGGTGCGGGCCAACCACTCCTGCTCGACGGGACCACCGTCACCGTCGCCCCTTGATCATGTGCGGGTTGCACCCTCTGCAGTGGGTGCAACCCGCACATGATCAAGGACGTTCTCGACCCCACCAAGATCTACCCGCGCACCGGCGGCCCACCAGGCCCCACCCGGAAACAACAAACGGCCGGACCTACACCTGCGTAGGTCCGGCCGTCTTCGATGTCCTGTGACGTCACAGTGGGTGCCCTCGGCAGGATTCGAACCTGCGACTTTCTGCTCCGGAGGCAGACGCTCTATCCCCTGAGCTACGAGGGCTAGGGGCCGACGCCACAGGTTACCAGCTCCTCGGTGTAGAACCCGAACCGTCGTCGCCGGCTTCTGGTCAGGCCTCAGCTGGCGGTCAATATCCGCGGACCCTCTTCGGTGATGGCGACGGTGTGTTCCACGTGGGCGCCTCGGCTGTCGTCCGCGCTGCGAATCGACCAGCCGTCGTCGTCGAAGCGGTATTCGTCCTGTCCGCCGGCCATCAGGCTCGGCTCGATGGCGATGACCAGACCTGGTACCAGGCGCAGCCCGCGGCCGGGCCGCCCTTCGTTGGGCACGAATGGCTCTTCATGCATGGCCCGCCCGATGCCGTGGCCACCGAAGTCGGTCTGGATGCCGTATCCGCCGGCCCGCCCGACCCGCGACATCGCATGCCCGATGTCGCCCATGCGGGCACCAGGCTGGGCGGCGTCGATGCCGGCGGCGAGCATCCGCTCGGTAGCGTCGATGAGATCCAGATCTTGTGGGTGCGGATGTCCGACGACGAAGCTCACGGCGGCGTCGGCGTGCCAGCCGTCGACATGTGCACCGCAATCGACACTGAGGAGGTCGCCGTCACGTAGCCGATAGGACGTGGGGAGCCCGTGGAGCATCACGCCATTCACCGACGTGCAGATGACTCCAGGATACGGTGTGGCGCCGAACGAGGGGTGGTAGCCGAGGAACGATGAGCTGGCGCCGGCGTCGCCGATGACGGTGCGGGCGAGGTGGTCGAGTTCGAGAAGGGAGGTCCCGACGGCGGCTTGGCTACGTACGGCGTGATGGACTGCGGAGACGACGCGGCCGGCGGCGGCCATGGCGTCGATCTCACCAATGGTCTTCAGCTCGATCATGGGCATCTTTCGGGATTGTGATGGTGACCAATAACTATACCGGCATTACTATAACGCTTATGGTTCGTGTGCCACTGACAGGTTCGGAGCGGGAGCGTGGGCAGCATCTAGGTGAGACGCTGCGCCGTGCCCGGGGAGATCGCAGCATGAGCGACGTCGCGGCTGCGGCGGGCATCTCGGCGGAGACACTGCGCAAGATCGAACGCGGTCGGATCCCTACCCCGGCGTTCTTCACCGTCGCGGCCGTCGCCGATGTCCTCGACCTGTCGCTCGATCGGTTGTTGTCTCACGTCATGGACCAGGAAGCGGACGCCGCAGGCGGCGAGGCAAGTGAACTGGCTACCCTTGCCAGGTGACCCCAGAGCAACTCTCCAATGCGGTACGTGATGCCCTAGGTGCCGCTGTCGAGGCCGGTGAAATCACCCTGCCCGGCGGTGTGCCTGACCACGTCCTGATCGAACGTCCACGTAACCCTGAGCACGGCGACTACGCCACCAACGTCGCGATGCGCCTGGCCAAGCAGGCCGGCACGGCGCCGCGCGAGCTGGCCGAGCGGCTCGCGCACCGGTTGCGAGAGGTCTCCGGGGTCGAGCGGGTCGACGTGGCGGGGCCAGGATTCCTCAACATCACCGTCGCCGCCGGGGCGCAGGGTGAGCTGGCCCGGTCGATCGTTGTTGCCGCAGAGTCGTATGGCCGCACCAACACACTCGCCGGAACCCGGGTGAACGTGGAGTTCATCTCGGCGAATCCCACCGGCCCGCTGCACCTCGGACACGTCCGGTGGGCCGCTGTTGGTGACGCCATGGCCCGGGTCGTCGAGGCCGCGGGGGCGGACGTCGCCCGCGAGTTCTACATCAACGACCGCGGGTCGCAGATGGACAAGTTCGGTACGTCGATCATGGCGCGGGCGCAGGGCAAAGACGTACCCGAGGATGGCTACCACGGCGCCTACATCGCCGAGTTGGCGCGGGCGATCGTCGCTGACCGGCCAGAGATCCTCGACCTACCCGAGGATGAGCAGCTCGCCGCCTTCCGCGAAGAGGGTTATCGGCTACAGCTAGCCGAACAGCAGAGTCAGCTCGACGAGTTCCGCACCCATTTCGACGTCTGGTTCTCCGAGCGCACGCTGCACGAGTCCGGCCAGGTCGAACATGGGCTCGACGTCCTGCGTAAACAAGGTCACGTCTTCGATGCCGACGGCGCCTTGTGGATGCGCACCACCGACTTCGGCGACGACAAAGACCGGGTGCTCATCAAGCAGGACGGCACGTACACCTACTTCGCCTCCGACACCGCCTATTACGTCAACAAACGTGAGCGCGGCTTCGACGTCTGCGTCTACCTCCTCGGGGCCGACCACCATGGCTACGTCGGCCGGTTGAAGGCGATGGCGGCGTGTGCTGGTGACGATCCCGACCGCAACATCGAGATCCCCATCGGCCAGCTGGTGAAGATCGTGCGGGACGGGCAGGAAATGCGGCTGTCCAAGCGGGCCGGCACCATGCTGACCCTGGGTGAGGTGGTGGAAGCGGCGGGTGTCGACGCGTTGCGGTACACACTGTGCCGATACCCGGCCGACTCGCCGCTGACCCTGGACGTCAACCAGATCACCCGGCAGACGTCGGACAATCCGGTGTTCTACGTCCAGTACGCGCATGCACGGCTGTCGTCCATCCTGCGCAACGCGGCCGAACTCGGCATCGAGCTGGGGGAGCTACAACCAGAGCTGTTGAATCACGAGCGCGAGTCGTTGCTGCTGGCGGCGCTCGGGGAGTTCCCGCGGATCGTCGCCACCGCCGCCGAATACCGGCAGCCACACCGCGTCGCCCGGTACCTGGAAGACACCGCCTCGACGTTCCACCGGTTCTATGACGTCTGCCGAGTGTTGCCGATGGGTGACGAGCCGGCAGCCGACATCCACCGGGCCCGGCTGTGGCTGGTGGAAGCTACCCGGACGGTCATCGCCAACGGCCTGCGCCTGCTGGGTGTTGCCGCCCCGGAGCGGATGTGATGTACACCCACGAGGCCGGCGCGCTGCACGCCGGGGCCGGACATCGTCGCCGGCCGCCGTGGCTGCACGTACCCGAGGACGTCAACGCCCTCGTACCGATCCTGTGGCCGGCCACGGTCACCCGTGGTGATGACGGCGTCCTTCGGGTGGCAGGTGTGGATGTCGCCGCGCTCGCCCAGCAGTTCGGCACCCCGGTGTACGTCGTCGACGAGATCGACTTCCGGTCTCGGGCCCGGGCGTTTCGCGACGCCTTCGACGGCGCGTTCGGTGGCGCCGACGTGTACTACGCCGGTAAAGCGTTCCTCTGCACGGAGGTGGCCCGCTGGGTGGCCGACGAAGGGCTGGGCCTAGACGTGTGCTCGGGCGGTGAGCTGGCCACCGCGCTGCGGGCCGGCTTCCCCGCCGAACGTATCGGGCTACACGGCAACAACAAGTCCGCCGCCGAACTCTCCCGGGCCCTGGACGCCGGCGTCGGCCGGATCGTCGTCGACTCGTTCGACGAGATCAGCCGGCTGGCAGCGCTGGCCGCCGAGCGCGGCGTGCGGGCCCGGATCATGATCCGCACGACGGTGGGGGTCGAGGCCCACACCCACGAGTACATCGCCACCGCCCACGAGGATCAGAAGTTCGGTTTCTCCATCGCGGGTGGAGCAGCCGCCCAGGCCGTTCGGCGGATCCTCGCGGAGCCGTCGCTGGAGTTGATCGGGCTGCACTCGCATATCGGGTCGCAGATCTACGACACCTCCGGATTCGAGGTAGCTGCCCGCCGGGTGTTGGCGTTGCAGGCCGAGATCCGCGACGAACACGGCGTCGAACTGCCCGAACTGGACCTCGGCGGTGGTTTCGGTATCGCGTACACCAGCCAGGACGACCCCCAGCCGCCGGAGGAACTGGCGGCCGGGATGGCGGCGATCGTCAGCCATGAGTGCGCCGCGCACGGCCTGTCTGCGCCGCGGCTCAGCATCGAGCCAGGCCGGGCGATCGCGGGACCTAGCACGTTCACGCTGTACGAGGTCGGCACGGTTAAGGCTGTGGAACTCGACGGTGGGGCCGTGCGCCGGTACGTCTCGGTGGACGGCGGGATGAGCGACAACATCCGGACCGCTCTGTACGACGCCGACTACTCCTGCACGCTGGCGTCTCGTCGCTCAGACGCCGAGCCGGTGCTGGCGCGCGTCGTCGGCAAACACTGCGAGAGTGGCGACGTCGTCGTCAAGGACGAGTTCCTTCCCGCCGACGTCGAACCCGGTGACCTGATCGCGGTGCCCGGTACGGGCGCGTATTGCCGAAGTATGGCGAGTACCTACAATCACGTGCCGCGCCCGCCGGTGGTAGCGGTCCGGGACGGTGCCGCCCGGGTGATCGTGCGGCGCGAGACGGAAGACGATCTGCTCGCCCTCGATATCACCTGAGCTGGTCTTTCGGCCCCCGGCCATGGCGCGGTGATCGTCGCCGGATTTCTGCCGGGGCCAGGGGCGGACCCGTGGATCGATGATCGTGACGGCGGCGACGAGTTCGCCGACATGGTCGGGCCGCCTCTGGGTACCCGTGATCATGCGCCTGCGATTCCATCGTTCGTCGCATCTGGACGCCGGTGTCGGCCGGGTCCCGGGCGCGGCCAATGGGATCGCAGGGTACCTGATGCGGTCAGCCGTTCTCGCAGTAGGAGTGCCGTATTGATCTTGAAATCATCAGTCATATGATCATGGAGCGATGAACATCACGTCCGGTTCCGACGAGCGCCTCACCGCCGAACAGCGGGCGGTCTGGCGCGCGTTCGACCGCGCCCATGCCAGCGTGGCTCGGCACCTCGAGGCAGACCTGATGGAACTGCATCGGCTGCCCCTGGCCTGGTATGAAGTCTTGGCCCGGCTGGCCGAGGCCGATGGGTGCCGGTTGCGGATGTCGCAGCTCGCCGACATGGTCATGCTGTCACCGAGTGGGCTCACCCGTCTGGTCGACCGGATGATCGAGGCAGGGCTGGTGTGCCGGATCCCGGCGGAAAAGGATGGGCGTGGCACTTACGCCGCGCTGGCCGACGCCGGTCAGGAGCGCCTGGACGAGGCTGTGGACACCCATGAGCGGGGTGTCCGCGAGTACCTGATCGACAGTTTGGGAACGGCGGAGTTGGCGCGGTTCGCCGAGTTCCTGCGGCGCATTGCCGATTGACCCGCCCCTGCGCCCCATGATCATGAACACTTTACCGTGTCATAACACGGCAAAGTGTTCATGATCATGAGGACACGGGGGAGGAGAGGGGCGGCTGGCGGTCGGGCCGACACGGAGCGCGATAGGGTCGTCGCGTGCGTGACCTCGGAGCGATCGTCAAGGCGTATGACGTGCGTGGAGTGGTGCCTGACCAGTGGGACGTCGACGTGGCGCGGTGCTTCGGCACAGCCGCCGCCGACGTGCTCGCCGGTGAAGCGCCGGCCATCGTCGTCGGTCACGATATGCGGCCGACGTCGCCCGCCCTCGTGGCCGCGTTCGCCGGCGGCGTCACGGCGCGTGGTGTCGACGTCGTCAACATCGGTCTGGCCTCTACCGATCAGCTCTACTACGCCAGCGGTTCGTTGGACCTGCCCGGCGCCATGTTCACCGCAAGCCACAATCCCGCCGAGTACAACGGCATCAAATTCTGCCGGTCCGGTGCGGTCCCAGTGGGCCGCGACACCGGTCTGGCCGAGATCAGGGCGCACGCCGAACGGGAGCTGTCCGACACCGCGAACCGGCGCGACAGCTGGGTGTCGCAGCTGCCCAGCATGGCCGATCGCAGTCTGCACAGCGACGCCGTGGTGCCAGGACGGGTGGAGCGCCGTGACGTGCTGGCCGGCTACGCCGAGTACCTCCACCAGCTCGTCGACCTCAGCGACATCCGTCCGCTGACGGTGGTGGTGGACGCCGGCAACGGCATGGCCGGACACACCGTGCCTGCCGTGCTCGACCTGCCCGGCCTCACGGTGATTCCGATGTACTTCGAGCTCGACGGCACCTTCCCGCATCACGAGGCCAATCCGATCGAGCCGGCCAACATGGTCGACCTGCAGCGGGAAGTGGTGGCCCGGGGCGCCGACCTGGGGTTGGCCTTCGATGGCGATGCCGACCGGTGCTTCGTGGTCGACGAGCAAGGCGAAACAGTCTCCCCGTCGGCGCTGACCGGTCTGATCGCGGTGCGGGAACTGCGGCGAGCGCCTGGCTCGGTGGTGGTACACAACCTCATCACCTCCCGCGCGGTCCCGGAGATCGTCGTCGAACACGGTGGCGTGCCGGTGCGCACCCCGGTCGGGCACTCGCTGATCAAACAGCAGATGGCCGAGACGGGTGCGGTGTTCGGCGGTGAGCACTCGGCGCACTTCTACTTCCGTGACTTCTGGCGGGCCGATTCCGGGATGCTCGCCGCTCTGCACACGCTGGCGGCGCTGGGGACGGTCGGCGAACCACTATCAGCCATGCTCGTCCCTTACACTCGCTACGCCGCGTCCGGGGAGATCAACAGCCGGGTTGATGACACGTCGGCCACGCTCGCCGCGGTGCAGGCTATGTTCGAGGGTCGCTCCGATGTGGGAATCGACCACCTCGACGGGCTAACGGTGGAGCACACTGGGAGCCCTATGTGGTGGTTCAACGTCCGGCCGTCCAACACCGAGCCGCTGCTGCGGTTGAACGTGGAGGGTGCCGACGAAGCCACCATGGAGCGGGTGCGCGACGATGTCCTCGACGTGATCCGAAACCCCGAGACCACCCCATGATCATGAACACTTTGCCGGGCTATAGCCCGGCAAAGTGTTCATGATCAGCGGAAGGAGAGGTGATGAAGCTCGATCCATTGCTGGCTGACGTGATCGTCTGCCCGGCGTGTCACGGCCGACTCGATGTCGGACCCGCTGACGACGGCGCACCCGCCACCTCCGTCGAGCTGGCCTGTACTGGCTGCGCCCGGGTGTACCCGGTGCGCGACGGCGTCCCCGTGCTGCTGGTGGACGAGGCCCGGACGCCGACCGATCCGTAACATCGCGGCTGTCCCCACCGCGCGAACCTCTGAAGGTGTGAGCATGTTCTTCGACTCCTCGCTCGACGATCCGGCAGCCCTGGCCAGCATCGACGACGTTCTCCGGGAGCTGGCCGGTTGGGGTGCGCAGGTTCGCCGCGCGAACACCGCCGCGGCCGATGCGCTGGCTGGGCTGGAGCCGAGCGACCGGCCACGGGCCGTCGTCGCCGGGGGTCCAGACGGCCGGCTGTTCCGAGCCGTCCTCGAGCCGGTCTGTCCGGTGCCGTTCGTCGCCTGGCCACATCCAGGGCTACCGGGATGGGCCGGCCCGCTCGACCTCGTCGTGGTCGTCTGTGCGGACGACGCGGGATCCGACGAGCTGTCAGCGGTGCACGAGGCGCGACGCCGTGGTTGCGCCTTGTTGGTCGCTGCCCCGGCGGGGTCCAACCTGCACGAGATCTCGGCTGGCCGCGGAACCGTCTTCCTGCCGGCCGGCAGTTCCGAGCCGACAGCACTCGCGGTGCCGGTGTTGGCGGCGCTGCACCGACTGGGGCTGGGCCCGGAGGTCGACGCCGAGCCAGTTGCCGAACTGCTCGACGAGGTCGCGGAGAACTGCGCACCATCGGTGAGCGCGGACGAGAACCCCGCTAAGGAATTGGCCCTGGTCCTCGCCGACAGCACGCCGCTGGTTTGGGGTGGTTCGGTGCTCGCCGCCCGGGCGGCGCGGCGGCTGGCCGAGAACCTGCGCCGGGCCAGCGGACGCCCCGCGGTGGCCGGAGATGACGCCCAACTGGTGCCCTTGTTGGCGGATGCCCCCGAGGTGGATGTTTTCGCCGATCCGTTCGAGGACGGCCCGGCACCGCTGGGTCCCGCGCTGCTTATCCTCGACGACGGCGCGACATCGCCGATGATCGACGCGGCGCGACGGCGGCTGCAAGAGACGGCTGAGGCGTCGTCGGTGCGGATCCATCCGGTCCGGGTCGCCGATGGACCCGAAATCGGCCGGTTCGTCACCCTGCTGGCCATCGGTCGGTATGCCGCCGCCTACCTTGCCCTCGGCCTGGGCCGCCCCGCCTGAGCGGTCGGGGTCGCACCCCATTCCTTTGTCCCCATGATCATGAACACTTTGCCGTGCGATCGCACGGCAAAGTGTTCATGATCATGGGAAGGAGGGCATAAGTCGGCTCCGGGGTTATGTCGAGGGATCGCCGCGGACCATTGACGGCACATCTCTCCTCCGTTAATTTATCTCTAAATTTAGTCCCAAATAGGGGGTCGGATGTCCGCATCGCCACGACGATCTGCCCGAACCCACCGCCGCCCGATCCGGACGATCCTGATGTCAGCCTTGCTCTTACCGCTGGCGATGATCGTCCCGACGACGACGGCCCAAGCGCTGGACGGGATCCACCACGATCCCCACGGCATCGACGAGCTGTACTCCACCGAATCCACCGAGCGGGCGCCGCGTGATCCGATGGCTGGCGACAACGTCGTCGTCAACGCCACCACCTGGCCGGTCGAATCGGGTCAGTCAGTGTGGGTGACGTGGACGAAGAATGGCATCGACCAGACTCCCGTCGGCGCGAGCTGGGAGTACAACAGCGGCAACAACAGCTACTGGCAGGTCGACCTGGGCAGCTTCGACCGTGGCGACCAGATCTCCTACACCGTGCACGCCGACGTGAACGGCGGCAATCAGAAGAACACCGGCCCGTTCTCGTTCACCGTCACGTCGTGGAGCAACGTCACCGACGTCGTCGCCGTGACCGATAACGGCACCTCGGTGGACGTCATTACCGGCGACAGCGCAGGAGACTTCACCCCGAAGATCCGCTTCGCCTTCCCCAGCTCAGACAGCTTCCGGGCCCAGGTGGCCCCAACGGGGCAAGGGCTGGGCATCTCCGGAAGCAGCGCCTACACCGTGATCGACACCAGCGACGAGCTGCGCCTGGCCACCAGCGACCTCGTGCTGGCCATCCAGAAGCAGCCGTTCCGGCTCTCCGTGTACGAGGGTGACGGGTCCACCCTTATCACCCGCCACTACGACCCCAACGTCTTCCACAACATCGGCTGGGCCAGCGATGGCGCCACCACCGTGACCCGGATCGAGGATCACTACCTCACCCCGGCCGGTGAGCGGTTCGAGGGCTTCGGCGAACGTTATGACCGGCTGGATCAGCGTGGCCACGACGTGCACAACTACGTCTACAACCAGTATCTGGACCAAGGCAGCACCAGCCGCACCTACCTGTCGAAGCCGTTCTTCCTGAACTCGGCCGGATACGGCGTGTACATCCCGAGCACCCGCTACTCGATCTTCAACATCGGCACCCACCTCAGCGACATGGCCGGGTTCACCCTGGACACCGGCGGCGGCCTGGACGCGACCCTCGACTACTACGTCTTCACCGGAACGCCCGAGGAGATCGTCGACGCCTACACCGACGTGTCCGGCCGGCCGTTGCTGCCGCCCAAGTGGGGCTTTGGCCTGTGGGCCTCGGCCAACGAGTGGAACACGCAGGACGAGATCGAAGCCGAGCTGGCCGCCATGGAGCAGCACGACATCCCGCATTCGGTGATGGTGCTGGAACAGTGGAGCGACGAGGCCACCTTCTACGTCTGGCACGGCGCCACGTACAACCCGGTCGGCGGTGGCGACAATCTCAGCTACAGCGACCTCACCTTCCCTTCCGGCACTGCGTGGCGGGATCCGAAGGCCATGGTCGAGCAGGCACATGACCAGGGCATCCGGGTGCTGCTGTGGCAGATCCCCGTGTTGAAGGAGAACTTCGACGTCAACCCGCCCACCGCTCCCCAGCAGCACCTGAACGACAAGAGTCACGCACAGAGCCAGGGGTATGTCGTCGGCAGCGGCCACGGCGGCGACTACCGAGTGCCGAGTGGACAGTGGTTCGGCGACAGCCTGGTGCCGGACTTCACCGACCCCGACGCCACCCAGTGGTGGATGAGCAAGCGCTCCTACCTGTTCGACGACATCGGCATCGACGGGTTCAAGACCGACGGCGGCGAACTCGTCTTCGGCCGTGACGTCTCCTTCGCCGACGGCCGGGACGGCACCGAGATGCACAACGCGTACCCGAACTCCTACCTGGAGGCGTACAACGACGAGGTGCAGGCCAAGACCGGCAACGACGGCACCATCTTCAGCCGGGCCGGTACGTCGGGAGCACAGTCGACCTCGATCTTCTGGGCGGGCGACCAGACGTCGACGTTCGGTGCCTTCCAGGAGGCGATCCGGGCCGGGCTGAGCGCTGGGCAGTCCGGAGTGCCGTTCTGGGCGTGGGACCTCGCCGGATTCACCGGACCGTTCCCCAGCGCTGAACTGTATTTGCGGTCCACGGCGCAGGCCACGTTCTCGCCGGTGATGCAGTACCACTCGGAGAAGGCTGACCCGAGCCCGTCGGAGGCGCGCACACCCTGGAACGTGCAGGCCCGCACCGGCAACTCGTCGGTGATTCCGACCTTCCGGCACTTCGCGAACGTCCGGATGAATCTGCTGCCGTACCTCTACACCGAGGGGGTGCGTAGCGCGGAGACCGGTGCGCCGATGATGCGGGCGATGAGCTTCGCCTTCCCCCATGACGCCGACGCTGCCGACTGGGAGGAGCAGTACATGTTCGGCGAGCAACTGTTGGTCGCACCCATCACGGATGGCGGCACGAACACCAAAGAGTTCTACGTGCCCGAGGGTGAGTGGTACGACGTCTGGAACGGCGGCCGGTTCACCGGGCCAGGTGTCAAGACGTACTGGGCGGGTCTTGACACCATCCCGGTGTACGCCCGGCCCGGCGCGATCATCCCACTCGACCTCGCCGACGACTATCAGCTGGGCAGTGGTGTCGGCAACGACGTCGACACGCATACGAACCTGGTGTTCCGGATCTACCCGTCCGGGTCGTCGTCGTACGACTATTACGACGACGCCGCGGGTTCCCACCGGACCGTCGACGTCACCGAGAACTGGGCCGGGCAGCAGGTCGACGTCTCGGTCCCAGCTCTCGGTGAGCCGGTAACGTTGCAGGTGGCGAGCACGGCGCCGGCGTCGGTCACGGTCGGCGGCAGCACCGTGACCCAGCGGTCCAGCCTGGCGGACCTGGCGAATTCACCCGATGGCTGGTTCTGGGACCCGGAGCAGGGGCTGACCCACGTCAAGCTCGGCGTGAGCGGCAGCACCCGCACCGTCGTTGTGTCCGGCGTGCACAAAGCACCGTACGAAGCCGAATTCGCCGAACACATCAACACCGGCACCAACAACAACCACGGCGGCTATACCGGCACCGGCTTTGTCGACCAGTTCGAGTCGGCGGGTGATGCCGTGGAATTCGCCGTCCACGCCGAGACCTCGGGCACCCATCGGCTGCGGTTCCGCTACACCAATGCCACCGGTTCCACCGCCACCCGTACCGTCTCTATCGACGGGCAACCGGCCGGGACGGTCTCCCTGCCTCATACGGGCAGTTGGAGTCAGTGGGGCGACGCGGAGTTCGACGTCGGTCTCAGCGCTGGGGCGCACACGGTCCGACTCGGCTACGACGCCGGCGATAGCGGTGCGATCAACCTCGACCACCTGGTTGTGGGCCGGCCGTGACGAAGGGAGCCGGAATGCGCGCATCGCGACCGATGTCGCTGCTCGCCCTGCCCGTTGCGGGTGTGCTGCTGGCTGCCACGTTGTTGCCGTCGACGGTGACGGACGCGGCTGCCCAGCCGGCTGCTCAAGCGGCGGGCGTGGAACGGGTGGAGTTCAGTTCGGGCAGCAGCTACCTGATCGTCGAGGTGCTCGACGATGATCTCGTGCACTTCGAGGTGTCTGGTGTCAGCCCGAGTCCGGGAACGTCGTCGCCGCTGTTCACCACCGAACAGGTGGCCGCGACCGGCTATCCCGGCCCGAGCAGTTTCAGCCAGGACGGGTCCACGCTGGCGACGGCCGATCTGCGGGTGGAGGTTGATTCGAGCACGCTGTGTTCCACGGTCACCGACACCACGCGGACTCCCGAGGTGGTGCTGCACACTGTCTGCCCGGTGGATCTCACCCATGGCTGGAAGGGTCTGGACATCACCAAGGAGGGGATGGAGAACGCCTACGGGCTTGGCCAGCAGTTCTTCACCGGCGGCAGCGCGGACGGCGACTGGGTGGGCCGGATCCGTACCCCCGGCGGACAGTATGGCAACGCCATGGTCTACGACCCCGACAACGGCCCGGTGGGGAACACGCAGATCCCGGTGCTGTTCGCTATCGGGCCGGACCGCACCGGCTACGGGTTCTTCCTGGATCACGTGTACAAAACCGAGTGGGATCTCGCCGGCGATCCCTGGACCGTGCGGACCTGGGGTGACGAGATCCGCTGGTACACCATGGCCGGCCCCGACCTGCCGGATCTGCGGCAGGACTACATGGAACTCACCGGGCATCCGCCGGTGCCGCCGAAGAAGGCGCTGGGCTTGTGGGTGTCCGAGTTCGGTTACGAGAGCTGGGACGAGGTGGACGACCGGCTGGACACGCTGCGTACCGAGGAGTTCCCGGTAGACGGATTCGTGCTGGACCTGGACTGGTTCGGCGGAGTTCAGCCCGGCTCGGACCACACCGCCATGGGGTCGATGAGCTGGGACACGTCGGCCTTTCCCGACCCGGCGGGTCGGATCGCGTCGTACGAGGACGACGACGGTGTCGGCATCATGACGATCGAAGAGTCCTACATCGGGCGAGCCCTGGCGGAACACGCGGACCTGGCGTCGCGCGGTTACCTGGTCCGAGACGGCTGCTCCACCTGTGATCCCGTCTATCTCACCCACAACGACTGGTGGGGACGGGGCGGAATGATCGACTGGACCCAGGACGACGCCGGTGACTATTGGCACCAGAGCAAGCGGGCGCCGCTGATCGACGACGGTGTGCTCGGCCATTGGCTGGACCTCGGCGAGCCGGAGATGTACAGCCCGTCGGATTGGACCGCTGGGGTGCTGCCAGGTAAACATGCTCACGCCGACTACCACAACATGTACAACCTCAAGTGGGCGGAGAGTATCGCCCGGGGCTATGCGGAAGCGCAGGAAACCCGGCGGCCGTTTCTGCTCAGCCGTTCCGGTGCCGCCGGTCTGCAGCGGTTCGGTACAGCCATGTGGTCCGCCGACATCGGTTCCAAGCTGACCGCGCTGGCGGCGCAGCAGAACACCCAGATGCACATGTCGATGTCGGGCATCGACTACTACGGATCGGACATCGGCGGGTTCCGCCGCGAGATGCTCGACTCCGACCTCGATGAGATGTATACGCAGTGGTTCGCCAACGGCTCGTGGTTCGAGGTGCCGGTGCGGCCGCACGCGGAGAACCTGTGCAACTGCGAAGCGACCTCACCGGCCGAGATCGGCGACGTCGCCAGCAATCTAGCCAACATCCGCCAGCGGTACGAACTCACGCCCTACTACTACTCGCTGGCGCACCGGGCACATCGCTACGGCGAGCCGGTGGTGCCGCCGCTGGTGTACTACCACCAGGACGATCCGGTGGTGCGAGAGATGGGGCATCAGAAGATGGTCGGCCAGGATCTACTGGTGGGAGTCGTCGCGGGCGCGGGTGAACGGCAGCGCGACGTCTACCTCCCGGAGGGATCGTGGGTCAACTACCACACCAACGAGTGGTTCCACAGCGACGGCGAGTGGATCGAGGACGTCCCGCTGTCGGTGAACGGGGACTTCCGGCTGCCCGCGTTCGCCCGCGCCGGAGCATTGATTCCCCGGATGTACGTCGACGAGCAGACGATGAACGTCGACGGGCGACGGCGCGACGACAGCACACGTGATGAGCTGATCGTGCGGGTCTACGCCGACGAGGCGGCCAGCAGCTTCACCCTGTACGAGGACGACGGGGCCACCGTCGCCTATCACGACGGTGCGGTCCGTACGACGCAGTTGGCCCAGCAACTGGCTGGTTCGACGGCGACTGTCACCGTCGCCGGTGCGAGCGGCACGTTCGACGGCGCGGCGGGCAGCCGGGACTCCGTCGTCGAGTTGGTGGTGGAGGACACCCAGGCATCGGCGGTGACGATGAACGGCACTCCGCTGACCAGGTACGCCACCAAGGCCGATTTCGACGCCGCGCCGAGCGGCTGGTATAACGCCGGCGGCAACCTGGTGGTGGCGAAGTCCGGGTCGCTGAGTGTGGCCACAGCGAAGTCGTTCCAGTTCACGCTGGGCGAGCAGCCGGTGTCGTTGGACTTCGTCTGCGAGGGCGGGCAGACAACACCCGGGCAGTCGGTGTACGTCGTCGGGAATATCCCTCAGCTGGGTGAGTGGTCCGCGGCCAGCGCGGTGAAGCTAGAACCGACCAGTTACCCGACGTGGACCGGTACCGTTGGCCAACTCCCGCCGACGACGACGGTGGAATGGAAGTGCATCAAGCGGCAGGAGGCGAACTACCCGGACACCGTCGACGAGTGGCAACCCGGCGCCAACAACGTCGCCATTACCCCGGCGGCGGGCGGCGGCGGGACCACCACCGGCCAGTTCTAAGAGCTCCGTGATCGTTGCCGGATCCGCGTCCTCGCGCGCGGTGATCGAAGTCAAGATCGTGTCGCTATAGCGACACGATCTTGACTTCGATCACCAAGGGAAGAGGCGCGGATCCGGCAACGATCACTCGATGTCTGGGGTGACCGTGAACGCCGTCGCTGGTCCGGTGAGGGCGATGTCGGGTTCGGATGCCGGAACGAATGCGGCGTGCCCACTGGGCAACTCCACTTCTTGGTCGGCGGACCGCAGGGTAGCGGTGCCGTCGACCACGAGGACCACCCGTGGACCGGCGCCGCTGGGGCGCAGCGGAGCGCCGGTGAGATCTAGCTTGCTCAGCCGGAATTCGTCTAACCCGGGGACCGGGTAGAGCTGCTCGCCGGGCTGTAGTGCACGCGGTTCGACGAGTAATCCACCATCCGGCTCGTATTTCAGGATGCGCTGGAGCTCAGCGGCGTCGACGTGTTTGGGGGTGAGCCCGGCCCGCAGCGTGTTGTCCGAGCTGGCCTGCGGCTCAACGGCCACCCCGGACAGGTAGGCGTGCGGCACACCGGCCGCGACGAACGCCGCCTGCCCCGGGGTTAGGCGTACCGGACGCAGCAGGAACGCCAGCAGCAGCCCCCGATCACCCGGGTACACCTCGGCTAGTTCGTTGACGACGCTGAACGGATCGTCATCACGGTGCCGGACCGCGGCCTCGGTGAGTGTGGCCACGAGGGCGTCAGCTTCCGCTTCTGGTAGCGCAAGCCAGTGACTGACCAGTACACGTAGCCCGTCGTCCGCCCGGAGCATGGTGGTGGCCTCGGTGAACTCGGGCCGGCCGATGCGGTCCAACGCCGCCGCGACCTCTGCCGGCTCCCGGAACCCCAGCAGCGCCTCGAATTCGGTGAGTGCCACCACCATCTCCGGTTTGTGGTTGCGGTCTCGGTAGGACCGCTTTGGTGAACTCAACGGCACGCCGGCCTGTTCCTCGGCGTGGTACCCCTCGATGGCCTGCTCGATGGTGGGATGTGCCTGGATCGACAGCGGCCGTTCGATGGCCAGGATCTTCAGCAGGTAGGGGAGTGTGCCGCCGAAGCGCTCCGCAACAGCCGGGCCGAGGGTCCCGGCAGGGGCCGCGGCGACGTATTCGCCCAGCGTGCGGCCGTCACCGGCAACGATCGACGGCGAGCCCGGATGGGCCCCCACCCACAGCTCCGCCTGCGGTTGTCCGTCCGGCTCCTGGCCGAGCAGTTCGGGAATGACGGTGGGGGAGCCCCAGGCGTACGAGCGCACCGGGTTCTGGAGAAGTACGGCCACGTCGGTCCACTTTACTCGGCACGTCGAGGGGGAACTCGTCGCCGGCAGCGGCACGGAGGCCCTTGATCATGTGCGAGTTACACCCGCCCCGAGGGGTGTAACTCGCACATGATCAAGGAGAGACGACGGCGACCGCCTGGCGGGCGATCTCCAACTCCTCATCCGTCGGGACAACGAGCACGGCCGTTCGGGCGCCGTCGGGTGAGATCAGCCGCGGTCGGCGCATCTGAGAACTGTTGCGCACATGGTCGACCTCGATGCCCAGACCGCGCAGACCCGACAACGACCGGGAGCGGACCCACGCATCGTTCTCGCCGACACCACCGGTGAAGACCACCGCGTGTGTCTCGCCAAGGACCGCGAGGTAGGCGCCGACGTAGTGGCGGATTCGATGACAGTACACGTCCCGCGCTAGCCGGGCCGCCGCGTCGCCGTCGGCCGCCAACCGGTGGACCGTACGCAGATCCCGCTCTCCACACAGGCCGATCATCCCGCTCCGCCGGTTGAGCAGTTCGTCGAGATCGTCGACCGACAGCTGTCCGCTGCGTAGTAGGTGCAGCAGCACACCAGGGTCGACGTCGCCGCTGCGGGACCCCATGACCAGGCCCTCGAGCGGAGTCAGACCCATCGAGGTGTCGACGGACCGGCCGGCTCGGATCGCCGTGGCCGACGCGCCGTTGCCGAGGTGTAACACGATGAGGTTGGTGCGCTGCGGGTCGCGTTCCAGGTATTCGGCGGCGGTACGGGCGACGTACGCCACGGACGTGCCGTGGAAACCGTAGCGCCGCACACCATGGTGGTGGGCGATACCGGTGTCGAGCGCGTACGTGTAGGCCGCCGGCGGCAGGGTCTGGTGGAAGGCGGTGTCGAAGACGGCGACGTGTGGGAGGTCGCCGAGCACCTGGCGGGCTACCCGGATGCCGACGAGATTGGGTGGGTTGTGCAGCGGTGCCAGGGCGGACAGTTGGTCGATGGTGTCCTCGACGGCGTCGTCGATGACGACCGGGCCGGAGTAGGCCTCGCCGCCATGCACCACGCGATGGCCCACGGCGGTGACGTCGGCGTCGGCCAGCGACGGACCCGCTGCGTCGAATACCTCCAGCATCGCCTTCAACCCTGCCTCGTGGTCAGGGATCTCGAGCTGGTGGTTGGTGGACGTGCCGCGTGATTCGTGGTGGACCTCGCCGTGCTCCTCGCCGATCCGTTCGACCAGCCCGCGAGCCAACACGGCTGCGTCTTCAGTGTCGATCAGCTGGTACTTGATCGACGACGAGCCGCAGTTGAGCACGAGCACTCTGGCGCTCATCACAACACCCCGAACATTCCTGTGTGCTATCCCGGTTCTGTCAGTGTCCACCGATACGGTCTCGTTATGGTGACAACACGAGCCCGGCTCGGCATGTGCTTCGATCGGACGTTCCCTGCTGCAGCTGTGGTCGACGTCGCTCGCCGCCTCGACCATCGGGTCGACCAGCTCTGGGTGATCGAAGATTGCTTCTACACCGCCGGTGTCAGTCTGGCGGCATCCGCGCTCTCGGTGAGTGAGCGACTCACCGTCGGCATCGGCATTCTGCCAGCCGTGGCCCGCAACCCCGCCATCACCGCCATGGAGATCGCCACTCTCTGCGGGCTGGGTCCAGGCCGCGTGTTGCCGGGTATTGGTCATGGTGTGCAGTCGTGGATGGCACAGATGGGCACTCGGCCGCGCTCCCCGGTGCGCGCCCTCGACGAGGTGATGACGGCCGTCGGCCGGTTGCTGGCCGGCGAGAAGGTCACCACACACGGCGAATACGTCCACCTCGACGACGTCCAGTTGTATCATCCACCGGCCGACGTCCCACCGCTGCTGGCCGGGGTGCGGGGGCCTAAGTCGATGGCCATGGCTGGTCGGGTGGCTGGCGGTGTGTTGCTCGCGGAGCCGGCCAGCCCCTCCTACGTGCGGCTCGCCCTCGAGCAGGCCGGGCACCCTTCTCCTTTCCATGTTGGAGTGTTCTCCGTCGTCTGTATCGAGCCTGAGCGCAAGGACGCCTACCGCGCTATGGCGCCGTGGCTGGCCGGGCTGCTCGACGAGCCGTCGGCAGGTGTGCGTGCGTGGCCGTTCGTCGACGAGTTGCTGGCCCGGTACACCCGGCACGGGGTCGACAGCCTGGTCACCATGCCACGGGAGTGGTGGACACACATCGCTCCCATCGGCACTGCGGAGGACGCCCTCGAACACGTCGAGGCGCTGGAGGCGGAAGGGGTGGAGAGCATCGGCATGTACCCTGCCCGGGATCTTGACATCGCGCTCGGCCAGATCGACCACATCGCGGCACTCGCCCAGCGCTGAATCCGGGCACGTTGGAGCTTCCACCAATAGATCGGTCGAAGCTCTTAGTGGTCGGGTGTCTGTGCCTGGATGGCGGTGATCGCGATGGTGTTGACGATGTCGCGTACCAGGGCTCCGCGAGATAGGTCGTTCACCGGTTTGCGCAGACCCTGCAGGACCGGCCCGATCGCCACCGCGCCAGCGCTGCGCTGTACCGCCTTGTAGGTGTTGTTGCCGGTGTTCAGATCCGGAAAAACGAACACCGTGGCCCGGCCGGCTACGTCGCTGTCGGGGAGTTTGGTCCGCGCGACGCCGGCGTCCACCGCGGCGTCATACTGAATCGGACCTTCGATCGACAGATCGGGACGGCGTTGGCGGGCCAGGACGGTCGCTGACCGCACCTTGTCCACGTCGGCGCCGGATCCTGACTCTCCGGTCGAGTACGAGAGCATGGCCACCCGCGGCGATACACCGAACTCCTCGGCCGTGTGGGCCGACGAGATCGCGATGTCCGCCAGCTGCTCGGCGTCGGGGTCCGGGTTGACCGCGCAGTCTCCGTACACGAGCACGCGGTCGTCCAGGCACATGAAGAACACGCTGGACACCGTCGACACCCCGGAGCCGGTCTTGATCACCTCGAAGGCCGGTCGGATCGTGTGTGCCGTGGTGTGCACCGCCCCCGACACCATTCCGTCGGCATAACCGAGCAGCACCATCATGGTGCCGAAGTAGGAGACGTCCACCACGTGGTCGCGGGCGGTCTCAAGGGTCACTCCGCGGTGGGCGCGGCGACGGGCGTATTCAGTCGCGAACTCTTCCCGCCAGGCGCTGTGGTGTGGATCGATCACACGCGCGTCGTCGATATCGGCTCCGGCCCGGGTGGCGACCGCCGCCACCTGCTCCGGGCGGCCGAGCAGGGTCAGGTCGGCGATGCCCTGGCGTAGCACCGAGTCGGCCGCGCGAACGATCCGTTCCTCCTCACCCTCGGGCAGGACGATGTGCCGTCTCTGTGTTCGGGCCCGTTCCACCAGCTGATGCTCGAACATCAGCGGCGTCACCACTTGGCTGCGAGTGACGTCCAGCCGGTCGAGGAGTTCGTGGTCGTCGACGTGGTCGTCGAACAGCCGGCGCGCGGTCTCGACCTTGCGGACGGCGTCTTTGGTGAGTCGGCCGCGGACACCGGCCAGCGCAGTGGCGGTGGCGAACGTGTCGCCATCCATGGTGATGATCGGCAGGTTGATGTCGAGGCCGTCGATGAGTTGGATCACCTGCGGTGGCAGCGGGAACCCGCCGTTGAGCACGATCCCGGCGAGGTTGGGGAACGTCGTCGAGGCATGGGCCATGAGCAGGCCGAGCAGCACGTCGGATCGGTCCGACGGGGCGATGGCTACCGCGTCGTCTACCAACCGGTCGAGGACGTTGGGCAGGGTCATGCCGGCCACGACGAATCCATGGATCTCCCGGCCGAGCCGCTCCGGGTCACCCCGGTAGAGCTGCCCACCCAGACCAAGCAGATCGGTGAGAGTGGGCGCGGATAGCAGTGGTTCCTCGGGCAGCGCGTACACCGGCGACGGTGAGTCGAGTGCCGTGCGCACCTCGTCCAGCAGCGGCGGAGCCACCCGGTTGACCACCATGCCCAGGAGATGGCCGGAGTTGGCCTTGAGCTCGGTGACGGCGGCGTCGGCGACGGCCCGCAGCTCGTCGGGGCGGCGGTCGCGGCCGTTGAGGACCAGAAGCACGGGGGCGCCGAGGTTGGCGGCGATCCGAGCGTTGAACGAGAACTCGGTGGGGTTGTCGACGTCGGTGTAGTCGCTGCCGACGATCACCACGGCCGCGCAGCGCTCGGCCATGTGGTGATAACGCCGCAGGATGGTTTCCAAGGCGGCGTCGCGGTCGGCGTGAACATCGTCGTAGGTGACTCCGGCACAGACCTCGTACGGTAGGTCGACGCCGGCGTGCTCCAGGAGCAGCTCCAGAACGTGGTCGCGACGACGGGGGGCGGTGGGGGCCGCGGACGTGTTGTGGTCGTCGGCCTGGTTGTGACCGCCGCCGGGGAGATCACTGGTGAGTGCTCGACGGTCGGTGCGCACGATCGGCCGGAAGACGCCGACGCGGCCGATCCGTCTGGACAGGCTGGTCAGCACCCCGAGTGCGACGGTCGACTTGCCGGTCTCGCCGGTGACCGAGGCGATGTAAACATTTTGCGCCACACCACGAGGTTATCGGGCAGACCTGAGACCAACACGGGCCGTTGGTCACCGGGTGCGGGGTGTACGGTCGCACACATGACACCTACGCCGGAGGAGATCCTGGCCGCGCCCAAGGTGGTGCTCCATGACCACCTGGACGGCGGCCTGCGGCCGGCGACGGTCGTAGAACTGGCCGCGGAGATCGGTCACGAGCTTCCGGCGAGCGGACCGGACGAGTTGCGCGAATGGTTCGTGGCGGCGGCGGATTCGGGGTCGCTGGAGCGCTACCTGGAGACGTTCCAGCACACGGTGGCCGTGATGCAGACACGTGAGGCGCTGGTCCGGGTGGCGGCCGAATGCGCCGAGGATCTGGCCGCCGATGGCGTCGTGTACGCCGAGGTGCGTTACGCCCCTGAACAGCACCTGGACGGTGACCTCACGCTGGACGAGGTTGTTCAGGCGGTCGAAGACGGTTTCCGATTGGGTGAGCAACGATCGGCCGCCTCCGGACGGCCGATCCGGGTGGCCACCTTGTTGACCGCGATGCGGCATGCGGCGCGGTCGCGGGAGATCGCGGAGCTGGTGGTCAGGTACCGCGAGGCCGGTGTGGTCGGGTTCGACATCGCCGGCGCCGAGGCCGGTTTCCCGCCCACCCGCCACTTGGACGCGTTCGAGTATTTGCGCCGTGAGAACGCACACTTCACGATTCACGCGGGTGAGGCGTTCGGACTGCCGTCGATCTGGGAAGCCCTGCAATGGTGTGGTGCCGACCGGTTGGGGCACGGGGTGCGGATCGTGGACGATATCGAGACGAGTGCGGACACCCGGCCGCGGCTGGGGCGGCTGGCTGCCTACGTCCGCGACAAGCGGATACCGCTGGAGTTGTGTCCGTCGTCGAACGTGCAGACGGGTGCGGCGGCGTCGATTGCCGAGCATCCGTTCGGCCTGCTCACCCGGCTTCGCTTCCGGGTCACGGTGAACACCGACAACCGGCTGATGAGCGGGACGTCGATGTCTCACGAGTTCGCGGTGCTGTCCGAAGCGTTCGGCTACGACCTGGACGATTTCCGGTGGTTCACGGTCAATGCCTTGAAGAGTGCGTTCATCCCGTTCGACGAGCGGCTCGCGTTGATCAACGACGTCGTCAAACCCGGATACGCGGCGCTGGTGGCGCAGCGCACCCTGGCTGACCTCCGGCCACCGGCGTGATTCTTGTTCGCGCCCGCGGACGTGGGCGCGGGCGCGGGGCAAGCGGTCAGGTCTCGCTGGGTATAACCACCCAGAGGACGAGATAGATCACGACGCTGGGGCCAGGCAGTAGGCAGGAGAGTACGGCGATGATGCGCATCGCGGTGGCGCTGATGCCGAAGCGCCGGGCCAGACCCGCGCAGACACCGCCGATCATGCGGCCCTCGCGAGGCCGGCTCAGCCCGCCTCGCCTGGGTGAGTAGTAGCTGCTCATGGTTCCACGCTACGCTCGCCGGCCGAGCCACGTCCCCATGATCATGAACACTTTGCCGGGCTATAGCCCGGCAAAGTGTTCATGATCATGGGGACGTGTGAGCGTGGCGGTGCCGGCGGACCTGCGAGACGATCATGGCGGCGGCCAGGACCGCACCTGCGACGTCGGTGATGGCGGTCGGCACCAGCAGCAGCGCGGTCGCGCCGGCCGCGGCCAGCCGCTCCAGGAGCAGCGTCTTCTGCAGCCAATACCCTTCGATGGCCACGGCGAACGTCAAGAGTCCGACCAGCCCGCTCAGCACCGCCACCACCACCTCCGGCACGGTGCCGTTCAGCAGCAGCGGTGAGTAGGCCATCAGGAGGGGGATCAGGTACAGCCCCTTGGCGAACTTCCACGCCGCGACCCCGGTGCGCATCGGGCTGGAGCCGGCCACGCCGGAGGCGGCGAATCCGGCCAGTGCGATGGGCGGTGTCACGTTGGAGTCCTGGCTGTACCAGTAGACGATCATGTGCGCGACGAGCAGCGGCAGCCCGAGGTCGTCGAGTGCGGGCACCGCCAGTACGGCCACGACGATGTACGACGCGGTCACCGGTAGGCCCATGCCGAGAATCAGGGAGGCCAGGGCCACCATGATGAGGGTGGGGAACAGGTGCCCGCCGCCGACGCTGACCACCATGCTGGAGAACTTCAGTCCGAGCCCGGTCAGCCCCACGACACCGACGACGATCCCGGCCGCCGCCGTAGCGACGGTGACCCCCATGGTGTTCCGTGCGGCCAGCATGAACACCTCGGCGAGGTCTTTCACGCTCAACCGGCTGCTGGCCCGGAGCATGGCGACGAGGAACAGCACGGCGGTCGCGTAGAGCCCGGCCAGCAACGGTGTCACGTATTGCGTCAGCAGGTAGACGAGCAGCACGAACGGCACGAGGAAGTGAAAACCGCCGGTTAACACGGCACGCATCCGGGGCAGGCTCTCCTTGGGGAGGCCCTCGATGCCGTGCCGGCGGGCGAGAATGTCCACGAACAGGAAGATCACCGCGAAGTACATAAGCGCCGGGATGATGGCCACCTTGACCACCTCGGTGTACGGGATACCCAGCAGTTCCGCCATCACGAACGCACCCGCGCCCATGATCGGTGGCAGCAGCTGACCGCCGGTGGACGCCGCCGCTTCCACGCCACCAGCTTCATGTGGCCGGTAGCCCACCTTCTTCATCATGGGAATGGTGAACGCGCCGGTGGTGACGGTGTTGGCGATAGCACTGCCGGACACCGACCCCATCATGGCGCTGCCCACCACCGCACCCTTGGCCGGGCCACCCCGGTAGCGGCCGGTCAACGCGTAGGCGACGTCGATGAAGAACGCACCACCACCGGTCTTCTGAAGCATGGCGCCGAAGAAGATGAACATGAAGACGAACGTGGCCGCGACGCCGAGGGCAAGACCGTAGATGCCCTCCTGGAAGAGGTAAGTGTGGGAGACGATCCGCTGGAAGGTGTACCCCCGGTGCGACAGCAGACCGGGCAGGAACGGACCGATCCACGCGTAGAACAGGAAACACGCCACGAGGACGGCCATGAACATGCCGATCACCCGCCGGCACGCCTCGAGGAGCAAGATGATCGCCACCGTACCCATGATGAGGTCGGTGGTGATGGGGGCACCCTGGCGGCCGACGATCTCATCGAAGAGTAGGGCGGGATACAGGCTGACGGCGATGGCGGCTGCCACCAGACAGAGATCCACCACGGCCATGGGGGTGCGCCGAGCCCAGGCACCTTTGCCGGCCGGGCGCAGCACGAACACCAGCACCAGGACGAACATCAAGTGCAGAACGCGTTGCAGGAACGCGTCGAGCTGGAGGCTGAGCGCCGTGTAGATCTGGAAGCCGCCCAACCCGAGCGCCAACAGCAGCACCACGTAGCCGACGATGGCGCCGGCCCGGCCGTCGCCCCAGCGGGCGGTGGCGAGTTGACGCCACAGCGGGGCCCCTTTGACCTCCCCGGACAGGTCGGGTTCGTGGTCGGTGGTGATCGGTGGTGCGGTCATCGTGGTCTCCGGGCGGGTGTGGGACGAGGCCATGACGTAGCGGGTGTGGGACGAGGCCGTGACGTAGCGGGTGCGGGTGTGGTCGCCAGCCGGCTACGGCTCGCAGGCGGACGGCTGGAGATGGCTGGTCAGGACGCGCAGCGTGGAGATGCGGGTGGCGCTGACCGTGACCCGCTGCCCGGCCCAGCAACGGGTCAGCGGGATGCGCCGATCACCGAGATGCAGCTGGTGGTCGACACCCGCGCTACCAACTCGGACGACGAGTTCGCCGATGTGCCGCTCCATTCCGGTGATCTCCCACCAGTCGCCCGCATCATGGCCGCGGCCCACCCCGGCGATGTGGCCCATGCCGGCGCCGAACTGCCGGAGCCGAGTGGACTCCTGCACGATGTCGGCGCCGTCGACGCGGTACCAGTCCTCGACGGGCAGGTGGTCGACGGAGTGGACGAAGCTGAGCCCGAACTGCTCCCCGGCGGTGATCCGTTCGTGGCCGGCTGAGGCACCGTCGGGGTGGATCGACAGCGCGGGCCACACCGGCACGAACATGGCAGCGACCAGAGCGCCGGCGGTGATCATGGTGACCACCGCCGCCGCCCGTGGCCGCCGGCGAGCCGCTCGCCATCTCGCGATCATCCGTCCGCTGCCGGACCGGGGTCTCGGAGTTCGTCCGGGACGGTGAAACCTTGCTCCTCGGCGTACCGGGTGAGCCCGGGGTGCAGGGGGACCGGACTGTTCTGCAAGGAGCCCAGCGTCAAGTACCGGGCGCCGCCGTCGTAGACCTGGCCGATCGCGTCGGTGTTCTCGTAGAACGCCCGGGCCAGCTCGTAGCCGCGTTCCTCGGACATACTCGGGTTCACCGCGACCACGTTCCACAGTGCGATCGTCAAGACGTTGTGGTCCACGGTCGTGTAGGTGTCGGCCAGGATCGTGTGGGTGCGGTAGAACGGGTATCGCCTGGTGATCTGGTCGCGTTCGTCGTCGCAGAGTGGTATCAGGTGGATCGGGTCGGAGGCCTCCAGCTCACGTAGTGAGCCATGGCCCTCGCCGACCACCCACGACCCAGCGTCCAACTCGCCGTCGGACAGCGCCCGTGCGGTGTCGGCATAGGCGAGGTGTTGCCGGGAGATGTCCGAGTCCGGCGCTAGGTCCAGGGCGTCGAAGACGAGGTTGGTCGCCAGTTCGTTGCCGCTGCCGGGAGCGCCGACGGAGAACCGGCGCCCGGCGATGTCGCTGAAGCAGTCCAGGCCGAGCCGGTTGTGGACGGAGGCCAGCGACACCGCGTGGTACACGTTCGGGTACAGCACCATCAGGGTCTGTGCCTCGATCGGTTCGCCGGCGAACTCGCCCTCTCCGTGGACGGCCTGGTAGACGACGTCGCCCTGGGCGATGGCGAGGTCGGCGTCGCCGCTGTCGAGCAGCCGCAGGTTCTCTACCGACGCGCCGGTCGCCTCAACGCTGGCGCTGGTGTCGGCGATCTCACGGTTGATGATCTCCGACATCACCCCGCCGACGGGGTAGTAGATGCCCGACGTGGTCCCGGTGGCGACGGACAGCCGCGACGCGGAGGCGTCGCTGGCCGCATCTCCGGCGCCCGCACCAGCCGACCCCGATGCGGCGCATGCGGTGGCGGCCAGCGCGGTGCAGGTGGCGGTGGAGAGAACGGCGGTGCGGGTTCGGCGACGTCGTGGTCGCCGCCTGGAGCGCATGCTCGATCCCGCTTACGGACGCAGCTCGTCGGGGATCTCGACGCCCTGCTCCTCGGCGTAGCGGATGACCCCGGGGTGCAGAGGTACCGGGCTGTGCTCCAGCGTCTCGAGCACGAGATAGTCGGCGCCGCCGGCGTACACCTGGTTGATGGACTCGACGTTGTCGTACAGGACCGTCGCGAGTTCGTAGCCACGTTCTTCGGACATGTCCGGCGGGACGGCGACGACGTTCCAGAGTGCGATGGTCGATACGTCGTCGTCGACGGTCGCATAGGTGCCGCCGGCGATCGTGTGCGGTGTGTAGAACGGGTGCCGGTCGGTGACCTGGCTCAGTTCGTCGTCGCAGATCGGGATCAGGTGGATCGGGTCGGTGGCCTCCAGCTCACCGAGGGAGCCGTGGCCTTCACCGACGACCCATGAGCCCGCGTCGACCTGGCCCTCCCGCAGGGCCCGCGCGGTCTCCGCGTACGCGTACCGTTGCCGCGAGATATCCGAGTCCGGTGACATGCCGAGGGCGTCGAACACGAGGTTCGTGGCCAGTTCGTTGCCGCTACCCGGCGCACCCACCGAGAAGCGATGCCCGGCGACGTCGCTGAAGCATGCCAAGTCAAGCCGGTCGTGGATGGAGGCGAGCGACACCGCGTGGTAGACGTTCGGATAGAGCACCATCAGCGTCTGAGTCTCGATGGACTCGTCCTCGAACTCGCCCTCGCCGTGGAACGCCTGGTAGACCACGTCCCCCTGGGAGATCGCCAGGTCGCTTTCGCCGCTGCCGAGCAGCCGCAGGTTTTCGACCGATGCCCCCGTCGCCTCGGCGCTGGCGCTCAACCCGTCGGCGTTGCGGTCGATGATCTCCGCCATCGCGCCACCCACCGGGTAGTAGATGCCGGACGTGGTGCCCGTGGCGATGGACAGGCTGCTCGGTTCGTCGTCACCACCCCGGTCCGCCGGCTGTGAACAGCCGGCGGCGGCAGCCATGGCGGCGCAGGTCACAGCGGTCAACGCGGTGGTGCGGGTCCGGCGGTGCATGAAAGGCTCCTTCTCGTCGTCGAGTGGATGGCACGGTGACCCGGATCACGGGACGCCACGGACGGTATCGATGGGTACGGGCATTTGTAGCCAGTTCGACCCCGGGAGTTGAGCAAGCTCTGAGCTTCCCTCGGCTGGCGGTGTGCTCAGCGCGGTCACTATGGTCGGGTGCCATGAGACGGCTGCTCACCGCCGTGGGTCTGGGGCTGGCCATACTGGCCGGCTCGGCCACTGCCTGCTCCGAGGACGGCCCTACCGGAGATCTGCGCATCGCTACCGGTGGTGCGGGCGGCGTGTATTTCGACTACGGGCACGGCCTGGCCGACGCGGTTGGCACCCAGTTGCCGGGGTTACGTCCGCGGGTGCTGGAGACCGCGGCATCGTTGGACAACATCCGGATGGTGGTCGCGGGTGACGCCGAGGTCGCGTTCAGCCTGGCCGACTCCGTGCAGCTGGCCGCCGAAGGGGCTGACCCGTTCGACGAGCAACAGCCGATCCGGGCGCTGGCCAGGCTCTACGACAACTACGTTCACCTGGCCGTGGCGATCGAATCCGACATCCGCACACTCGATGACCTGCGTGGGCATGAAGTGTCCACGGGAGCGGCCGGATCCGGCACCGAGGTGATCGTCGACCGACTCTTGGAGGTGGCCCAGATGGACGCCGAAGCCGATATCCACCGGCACCGGCTGAACATCGACGAGTCGGCGGTGGCCATCGCGGAAGGGGAGATCTCGGCGTTCTTCTTCTCCGCCGGGCTGCCGACGGCGGCGATCAAAGAGCTGGCCGAGGCCGGCCGGATCCGGCTGGTCGACCTCGGCGACCAGGTTCCACTGATGCGGGAACGGTTCGGCGAGCTGTACACCGAGCGCAGCATCCCGCGATCGATGTACGGCATGCCGGCGACGACGGCCACCATCGGTGTTCCCAACTACCTCGTCGTCCACGAGGACATGGACGAATCTCTGGCTTTCCAACTGACGGAGCTACTGTTCACCGCCCGCGACGAGTTGGCCCGGGCACATCCTGAGGCGCGTCGGCTGAACCTTCGGGCGGCGTTCTCGACCTACCCGCTCGACCTCCACGATGGGGCGGCTCGGTACTACCGGGAGGAGCGCTCGCGCTGATCCGCAGCCGGATCCGGGCGTCGAGCCCATGCGGCTCGGCGTCGAGCAGGGTGAACTCCCCACCACATGCGGTGATCAACTCGTCGACGATGGCTAGGCCCAGCCCGGACCCGGGGATGTTCTGGTGGGCGGGGGCACGCCAGAAGCGTTCACGTGCGTGTCCGCGCTCGTCGGCGCTGAGCCCGGGGCCGTCGTCGACGACGTGGATCTCGGCCATGGGCACCGTCGGGGTTGGGCTCACCGGGGTATCCGTCGTATCGACCACCGCTCCAGCCGGGATGGCTGTTGTTCTGTCGGTCGGTGGGGTTGAGACGACAGGGCAGAGCCCAGTGCGGAGGGTGACGACGCCGCCGGCGGAGCCGAACTTCAACGCATTGTCGATGAGCGCGTCCATGGCCTGCTCGAGTGCTTCCGGCACCGCGAGGACGGGCTGCTGGATGCCCCCGAGGTGACGCAGTTGTGCCCCCTGGGCGGCGGCGACCGATTCCCAGGCCAAGAGCCGGCCCTCGACCACCTCGTCGAGGTCGACCTCGACGAGATCCAGCTCACTTCCTTCCGCCCTCGCCAACGCCAGCAGGCCGGTGAGGATCCCGGCGAGGCGTGAGGTCTCCGCGACGGTCAACTGGTGTTCCCGCTCGCCTTGGGGACGGACGTGCTCGGCCAGGTTCTCCAGGCGCAGCCGGAGGGCACCGAGCGGGGTGCGCATCTGATGGCTGGCGTGTGAGACGAACGCTTTCTGCCGGGTGAGTGCGCCGGTGACCGTGTCGGCCATGGTGTTGAACGACGCCGCCAGCCGGCGTAGTTCCACCGGCCCTTCGTCCTCCGGCACTCGAGCGTCGAACGATCCGGCGCTGATGTCGTGGGCAACCGCGTCCAGATCCTGGACCGGCCGGAGTGTCCACCGGGCCAATGCGACCGCGGCCAGCGTGAATAATGCCATCGCTACCGCGGCGATGGCGGCGAGCAGGCTCCATTGTCGAAGGATCTGCGTGCGCAGCTGGCCGGTTTCGGCGACGGTCACCGCCACTCCGATGACCTCGCCGCCGCGGCCCACCGGTTCGACCAACGCCAGCGGCTCGTGGTCCCATGGCCAGACCACCTGGTCGATGCCGGAGCGCTCGCCGGACAGGCCGGCGTCGATCTGAGCGTGGATCGTGTTGTCGTCCAGCTGTAGCCCGGTCCGGGAGGCGGCGATCAGCTCCCGGTTCATGTCGAGCACGGCCGCACCGACGCCGTAGAGCTCGTCGTAGCGGATCAGTTCGGCCTCGAGCATGACGGTTTCGCCGGAACGCAGCGCCGGCTCGGCCAGCGAGGCGAACCGAGCGGTGTCGTTGAGTTGGTCGATGAAGACGGCCTGGGTATCGCGGGTCGCGGTGGAGGTGGCATACGGCACTGCCACTGCCACCAGCACGGCGAAGAGCATCAGCAGGTACGCGGTGAGCAACCGGCGGCGCACGTGGGCCTCGTCAGCGGGGGCCCGGACCGTCCGCTTCAGGAGCGGCGGTGATGGTGACGACGGTGTCGTCGATGGGAGGGTCGGTCGGCCGGGCCGGGATCGCCAGCCGGTAACCGACGCCGCGTACCGTCTGGATCAGGCCCGGTACGCCGAGTTTGGAACGGAGGCTGGCGACGTGGACCTCCAGGCTCCGGGCGACGCCACGCCAGGTGGTCTGCCACACCTCCGCCAGGATGTGGTCGCGGCTGAGCACCGCACCGCCGGCGCGGATCAGGGCTGCCAGCAGGTCGAACTCCTTGCGGGTCAGCGCGACCGGGCCGGCGTCGGAGAAGACGGCCCGTTCGGCGAGGTCAACCTCTACCAGACCGATGCGCAGCCGTTGCCCCGGTGGTGGACTGGAGCGGCGGGACCGGCGGAGTACGGCGTCCATCCGGGCGGACAGCTCCGCCATACCAAACGGCTTGACCAGGTAGTCGTCGGCGCCGTTGCGCAGCCCGAGCACTCGTTGTGACTCTTCGCCACGGGCGGTGATGGCGATGACGCCGACCTCGCTGCGGGCGCGGATCCGGCGCAGCACTTCGATGCCGTCGATGTCGGGTAGGCCGAGGTCGAGGAGGACGAGGTCGGCCGGGGGAGCCTCGATGGCTTGGGCACCGGAGGAGGCGCGCAGTACGTCGTGGCCATGCCGGCGTAGGGCTGTGCCGAGCGCGTCGGCAAAGCTGTCGTCGTCTTCGACCACTAGAACTCGCATAAGAGCGTCCGCCAATAGATGCTGGCGGGCTGAGCCAGCGGACGAGCGTCGCCTGGCTTCGTTGTCGTCGTCGATCGGTGGCGCCGCATCGACCTCCTCCTCCGCCTTGCCATGCTCGCTCCTCCACTGGCTCAGCTCCACCGAGCTATTGGCGGAAGCTCTGAGTGACGCCGATGTTACTGGACGGCTGGGGCGGATGGTGCCGGAGCGACCCGGCACGAGTACCTGGAGGCAGTGGGGCCGGATGCCGTGGCGCTATGGCGCCGATGCTGTGCCGATCGTGCCGGCTCGGCGTGTCGACCCTCGGGGTCGTGGTGGATCTGTGTCATAGACAGTACTGTGTTTAACGTAATACTGGATCGGCCGGTGATGGGAAGGTGACCATGGACACCAGTCAGCTCCTCAAAGGAGCACTCGACCTCGCCGTGTTAGCCGTGCTCCGTGAGTCGGACGGATACGGATACGACGTCGTGCGCCGGCTACGGGCCGCCGGGCTCGACGAGGTCGGAGACGCTTCGGTCTACGGAACCCTGCGCCGGCTGTACCAATCGGGGGCGTTGACCACCTACATGGTCCCGTCGCTGGAAGGACCGCACCGCAAGTACTACAGCCTGAACGGAGCCGGCCACGACCAGCTGGCCCGATCCGGCAAGACCTGGCAGGAGTTCGTTGGCACCGTCGATGGGCTGCTGGGTGAGACCACCGGACGTACATCTGAAAGGTAAAGGCGTGAACGCCGAACACGAGAACGTTGACCCTGAAGGCGTGGTGCGGGACAACACGGAACGTCGCGACACTCACCCCGCCGTGGTCTGGTACCTCGGTGAGATCCGGGACGCGACCGCGGATCTCGACGCCGACGAGCAGGCGGACATCCTGTCCGACGTGCGTGAGCACCTCGACGCCGTGGCGGCCGAGTTAGGTGAGGGCCTGTCCGGTGCGATCCTGATCGCCCGCTTGGGGTCACCGGCCCAGTACGCGGCGGATCTGCGGGCCGCGGCCGGGCTCCGCGCGCGACCACCCAGCACCCGAGTCGGCGTCTTTCGCCGGGCGGTGCGGTTTCTGGCCGCGGTAATGGCGGGAGCGGCCCTCGCCTGCGCCGGCATCGGCGTCGCCGGTGTCTTGTTCGTCGGTCCCGAGGCCATGGCATGGCTGGCGGCCTCGCTCGTCGCCTCCGTGACCGCCGTGGCCTGCATCCTGGCGTTGGCGACCCGAGCTGACGACCGCAGTGCCGAACTGCACAGCATCCCGGGTGCGGCATACGTGCTGAAGGCGGACCGGTGGCTGCGGCGACAACCGTGGGGTGAACCGGCCCTGGGGTATACACGTTCGCTGCGGCCAGCGTGGTGGCTGGTCCGGGCCGCGATAGTGGGATTGGCCGTGGGCTACGTCAGCTCAGCCGGCCTTGGCCTGGCCGTGTTCTTCGCCGCGGCGGTTGCGTCGGTGTGGCTCGGACTGCGCGCGGTGGACGGCAGGCTTGCTGGGGACTGGCGGACAGCGATGGTGGGTGTCAACGCCGCGGCCCTGGTGGCGGGGGTAGCGGTTGCGTCGTCGATGGTCAGTAGCGCCGGCCAGGTGTTCTACGCCGATACGTGGCCTGACCACGACGAATACTACGCGGACGAGTATCAGCCGCAGGGCGACTACATCGGCGACACGTACGGCGAGCAGTGGCTGGCCGACGGGGAGAACGTGTCCAACATCTTCCCCTACGGCCCCGATGGTGAACTGCTCATCGGGGTACGCCTGTACAACCAGGATGGAACACCGCTGGTGCTGCCGGCGCCGAACTGCGTCGACGCGCCGTGGGGTGAGAGCTTCTCAGTGGCCGACCCGTGGGGTAGCAACGTTTACCCGCGGTTGTCGTCCATGCGAGACGACGAGCATGGCTATGACGGCGATGTCTATCTGGACGGCGACGTAGACGACGCCTGCACCGAACCGTCGCTCGACGCGCCCTACGGAGTGCACCTGCCCACCGTGGACCTCGAAACCAAGTCCCCGTGATCATTGGCTTTTGACTACCGAATCCGGTAGTCAAAAGCCAATGATCACGGGGACTTGGGGGACGTGGGAGGGTCAGGTGCCGACCGGGTGCCAGACCGTCTTCGTTTCCAAGAAGGACGTGATCCGGTTCAAGCCGGGTTGTGCGGCCCAGTCCGGCTCGGCCTCCGGGGCACGGATCACCCGTTTGAGGTTCTCGGCGGCAGCGAGCTCCAGTTGTGTCGCATTCCCGTGATCGTGGGCGGCACCGGCAAGATCGATGGCATTGACATCCATGTGTGCAGCCAGCGACGGCGCGGTATCGCCCACCCGTCCAGTGAGGATATTGACGACGCCGCCCGGGACGTCAGAGGTGGCGAGTACCTCACTGAGCGTGATGGCCGGCAGCGGCCGTTCATATGAGGACGTCACCACGGCCGTATTTCCGCCGACGAGTACCGGCGCCACCACCGAGACCAGCCCCAGCAACGACGAGCTCTGCGGGGCTAACACAGCCACCACCCCGGTCGGTTCGGGCACCGAGAAGTCGAAGTACGGCCCCGCCACCGGGTTACTCGAACCCACCACCTGGGCGATCTTGTCCGACCATCCCGCGTACCACACCCAACGGTCGATCGACTCGTCGACCGCGCGCTCGGCCTTGCTGCGACTCAGACCCTCACCAGCGGCGACCTCGTCGACGAACTGCGCGCGTCGGCCCTCCATCACCTCGGCCACCCGGTAGAGCACCTGCCCGCGGTTGTATGCCGTGGCGCCGGACCAGCCCGGAAATGCCTTGCGGGCCGCCGCCACCGCGTCTCGAGCGTCCTTGCGCGAAGCCCACGCCGCATTGGCCAGAAACTCGCCTTGGGCGTCGGCGACGGGATAGGAGCGGCCCGACTCCGAGCGGGGGAACTTGCCGCCGATGTACAACTTGTATGTTTTCTTCACGGCCAGCCGTTCGGTCATGTCGTCACACTCAACTTCATGCTCGTCGCTCGACCGGTATCCGAGGTGTTCACGCCGGGTCCTCCGTCCGCAGGTACGCCGCCAGCCCATGCCGTCCACCCTCGCGGCCGTATCCGGACTCCTTGTAGCCACCGAACGGTGACGTGGGGTCGAACCGGTTGAAGGTGTTGGCCCACACCACCCCGGCCCGAAGCTGCTGCGACATCCACAGGATTCGGGAGCCTTTGTCGGTCCACACCCCGGCGGACAGCCCATACGGGGTGTTGTTCGCCTTCTCCACCGCCTCAGCCGGCGTGCGGAAGGTCAGTACGGACAGCACCGGGCCGAAGATCTCCTCCCTGGCGATCCGGTGCGCCTGGGTCACGCTCGTAAAGACGGTGGGCGCAAACCAGAAACCACGGTCTGGGAGGTCACACGGCGATGACCACCGCTCGGCGCCCTCGGCCTCGCCGACGTCGGACAACTCGCGGATCCGGGCCAGTTGCTCAGCGGAGTTGATCGCTCCGACGTCGGTGTTCTTGTCCAGCGGGTCGCCCACCCGTAGTGTTCCCAGCCTCCGTTTGAGGCTGGTCAACACGTCGTCGTACACGGACTCCTGCACCAGCAGGCGAGAGCCCGCGCAACACACGTGCCCCTGGTTGAAGAAGATGCCGTTGACGATGCCCTCGATGGCTTGGTCGACGGGGGCGTCATCGAAGATGATGTTGGCAGCCTTGCCGCCCAGCTCCAGCGTGGCCTTCTTCGTGGTTCCGGCGACACTGCGAGCGATCGCCTTGCCTACCTCGGTGGAGCCGGTGAAGGCTACTTTGTCCACGTCCGGGTGCTCCACCAACAAGCGCCCGGTCTCGCCGGCACCGGTGATGATGTTCACGACGCCGGGGGGCAGCTCGGCCTGCTGGCAGATCTCCGCGAACAGCAGCGCGGTCAACGAAGTGGTCTCGGCGGGTTTGAGCACCACGGTGTTGCCAGTGGCCAGCGCCGGTGCGATCTTCCAGGCGAGCATCAACAGCGGGAAGTTCCACGGGATCACCTGGGCGGCCACCCCGAAGGGCCGCGGAGACCCGGACGAGGCACCCGAAAGCCCGGCGTATTCGAGTTTGTCCGCCCAGCCGGCGTAGTAGAAGAAATGTGCCGCGACGAGTGGGATGTCGACGTCGCGGGACTCGCGGATCGGCTTGCCGTTGTCGATGGACTCGAGCACGGCGAGTTCTCGAGAACGTTCCTGGACCAGCCGCGCGATGCGGAACAGGTACTTGCCGCGGTCTCGGCCGGACAGGCGCGACCAGGTTTGTGTGTAGGCCTTCCGAGCAGCGGCGACGGCACGGTCCACGTCGGCTTCAGCAGCCTCGGCGATGTCGGCGAGGACCTCTTCGGTGGCTGGATTCACCGACTTGAACGCTCCGCCACCGGCCGGATCAGCGAACTCGCCGTCGATGAACAGCCCGTACGAGCTCTTGATGTCGACGATGGCACGGGACTCCGGTGCCGGTGCGTACTCGAACTTGGCCATAACACCCCAGGTTACCGTCGCGCCGATGAGCCATCGAAGCCTGTCGAATGTCTCCCGCCATCGAGCCGGCTCACTCCCGGCCGGCACACCGAGGCTCTGTAGCAAACTCCACTGCGAGCTCCAGTGCTGGCACTTGTGCCGAGGTAGCGTGCATGAACATTACACGTGGCGATGTGGACGGGTTGGATGAAGTTGCCATGATAGTGCTGTGACCAATGCAGGGTTCGTCGGGCGTGACACCGAGTTGTCCTGCTTGATGGAGCTCTTCGAAAAGGCCCGGGACGGCCGTGCGGCGGAGGCCGTGTTAATAGGTGGCGAGGGCGGCATCGGCAAATCCCGGCTGATCGCAGAATGGCTCGGCCGGGTTGGGGATGAGCTTCGGGTCCTTTCCGGTGGCTGTGTCGAGCTAGGAACGGCAGGACTGCCGTTCGCCCCGTTCACCGCGGCACTACGCGCCCTCGTCCGGGAGCTGGGTTCGGAGGGGCTGTACGGTCTTCTGCCCGGCGCGAGTGATCTGGCGTGGCTGGTGCCGGATCTCGGTCCCACCCGCAGCACCATCGATCGTGACCTCGACCGGGCTCGGCTGTTCGAGCGAATCCTCGCTCTCCTGGAGGTGCTGGATCACCCGGTGGCTCTGATCATCGAAGATGTGCACTGGGCGGACCGATCGACGCTTGACCTGCTGAACTTCCTGATATGCAACCAGCGATCCGTCGGTGGAGTGATCACCGTCGTGACCTACCGGTTGGAGGACCTGGATCATGAGCGGCGGGGCCGGTTAGCCGAGCTGGCCCGTGTGGCCACACGTATGGTGCTTCCGCGGCTGTCCCGCCGCGAGGTGACGGCCCAGTTGCGAGGGCTGGTCGGCGCCGAGCCCTCTGCGGAATTGGTGCGCGAGATCTGTCGGCGCAGCGAGGGGAACCCGCTGTTCGTCGAGGCGCTGCACGCGGGCGACCCGGAGCGGGTCGGGGACCTCTTTGTAGCGCGTGTCGGCGGGCTGCCTGAACGGACACGGCGAGCGGTGCGTGAGTTGAGCGTTGCGATGAGCGCTGTACCGTTCTGGATGATTGACGAAGCCTCGATCCGTCCCGCGCTTGACGCGGGTCTGCTCATCGTCGACGGCGATACGTATTGCTTCCGCCACGAACTGATCCGCGAGTCTGTCTACCGGAGCCTGCTCCCTGGGGAGCGAGCCGCGCTACACCGGCGCTACGCTGAAACGATCGAAGGGCCGCCCGCGGAGCGGGCCCATCATTGGGACCGGGCGGGCGAGCCGGCCCGGGCGCTGGAGGACTTCCGGCGTGCGGCATTCGAGGCTGGCGCGAGCCTCGCGTATACCGAACAGCTGGATCTGCTGGAGCGAGTGCTCGCGCTGGAAGGCCCTGGCCGTGGGAAGACCCGTGAACTCGCCGTTGAGGTCGCCAACCTTGCCGGGGAGCACGAACGCGGCGAACGTCTTGCGACCGAGCTTCTTATCCACGAACGTTCCGCACGAATCCTGCAGCTGCGCGCTCGAATGCGCCGCCACCTCGGCCGCAGCGGAGACATCGACGATCTGCGCGAGGCTGTACGGCTGGCACCGGAGGGGCAGAAGGCTCCCGCTCTGGCGGGACTGGCCTCCCGGCTCATGGAGGGTTTCGGCGCAGAAGAGGCCGAGGCGGTCGCCGAAAGCGCCATGGAGGCAGCCCAGGTGGCCGGCGACGACGCGAGCCTGGCGATTGCGATGATCTGTTTGTCGACCTTGAAGATCCGAGCGGGGGATCTCACCGGCGGTTTCCCCCGGTTGTGGGAAGCCCAGAAGATCGCACGCGCAGGCGGGCACCAAGGTGCCTTGATGCGGGCGATCCACTACGAGTCGCATCTGCTGGAGGCGTTCGGCGAACACGAAGGCGCGATTGCCGCAGCACGCAAAGGCATTGCCGCCGCCGAGGAAACCGGGCTCGCGCGTACCTCTGGTGCCGTTCACTGCATCGATCTCGTGGAGGCGCTGGCGGTTTGGGGGCACTGGGATGAGGCACTCGAAGCAATTGAGCGTGGCCTCGAGCTTGCGCCGACGCCGGCGCTCCGTGCCCACCTGCTCCGCCATCGCGCCTTCATCGCCCTGGCCCGTGGCGACACCCTCCTGCCTGCCATGGTGATCGAGGAGAACCGGCCGCTCGCTTCGGACCCGCACGAACTCCTGCCGCTGATCGTGCTGGAGATCGAGCTCGCGCTCGCCCAGGGACGGCACGACGATGCGCGATCGATCGCCAACGACGCTGTGATGGAGCACGATCTGCGGCAGGCATCCCGCTTCGCGTGGCCGCTGCTCGTCGCGGCCGCCGAAGCCGGCGCGGGTGAGTCACTGCGAGACGTACGTGCGGACCTCGGCGTCACCGGCCCGATCCAGCGGGCTCACGCGGTCCACTTCGATGCGGTGACCGGTTCGGCCAGGTGGGACGACGCGGCGTCGGCGTGGGAGACCGCCGGGAACCCCTACCGTACGGCCGTGGCGTTGACGAGAGCCGCCCATGCGCTGGTCACCTCAGATCGGGCCACGAGCATCGCTCGTTGGGTGCGTGCCTTCGAACTCGCCTCGGATCTGCGCGCCGAACCTCTGCTCGGCCAGATCGCCGGCCTGGCCCGGCGCACCGGCGCTTCCCTCGGTAAGCCAGACACGCGGTCTGGTGGCGCCTTCGGGTTGACTCCCCGGGAGATGGACGTGTTGCGTCTCGTGGTCGAGGGTTTCGATAACCGGCGGATCGCTGCGGAGCTGTTCATCACCGCCAAGACAGCGAGCGTCCATGTCTCTAGCATCAAAGCCAAGCTTGGGGCGGGATCTCGCACGGAGGCTGCGGCGATCGCTCGGCGTCATGGCCTGGCTTAGGTCGTACGTCTGAGGGTGCCGCGAATATTGGGATCCATCCCAATGCACAAGCCGATGTCTTAGCTCGATCCTGGCGCCATGAAGCAGACGAACTGGGCTGCCATCGTCGCGCTGGCCTTCGCCATAGTGCTCATGGCGCTGGACATGTCGATCGTCGCGCTCGCTCTGCCCGCCATAGGGGAGGACCTCGGCGCCGCACCGTCAGGGACACAATGGGTGGTTCTCTCCTACTTGATTCCGGTGGCGCTGCTCAGTATCCCGGCCGGGCGCTGGACTGACCGATCCGGCACAAAACCCGCGTTTCTGGTCGCCGTCGCCGCCTTTGGGGCAACCAGCGCACTCATCGCGGCCTCCCCGACCCTGGCGATGCTGATGGTTGGTCGCGTCCTTCAGGGTGTTGCCGGAGCGGTGCTCAACGGTATGGCCTACCGGGTCGTCGCGGATGTCACTCTACCGGAGCACCGAGGACGGGCGATGGGGATTGTCACGAGTCTGATCCCGCTCAGTATGGTCGCCGGGCCCGGGGTAGGCGGGCTCATGGTGGAGACCTTTGGCTGGCGCTCGATCTTTCTGGTCAACGTTCCGATCGCATTGATCACACTGGCGCTGGGTCTTCGGGCGCTGCCAGGGGGCGGAGGACGGCTCCTATCGCCGAACCTGTCCATGTTCAACATGCGGCCCGTTGTGGCGCTGGTTCGGCGTCCAGCAGTCGGCGGACCGCTGCTGGCGCTGATGCTGGTGGTTACCGGCGTCGGCATGCCATTCTTCCTCATGCCGTACTACCTCGACGAGGTACTAGGCGTCTCGGCCCACGTCTCGGGTACTGTCATCCTCACCCTCCCAGCGGGAACGGCGTTGGTTTCCCCGATCGCCGGCTGGCTCGCGGACCGATTCGGCGCTTCGCGGCTCGCCTTGATCGGGGCGCTGGTGAGCGTCGGCGGGATGGTGCTGCTCATTCCACCCGTGGGTCCGGGCGCGAGCCTGGCCGACATTGCCTGGCGGCTGTTCATTCTGGGCGTCGGACAAGGGCTGTTCAGCGGACCCCTGCAGGCGGCGGTGATGGCGGCTGTGCCGGGGAACATGATGGCTACCGCCGGAGGTGTGGCGGCGCTGTTCCGTACTGCCGGCTTCGCCATCGGCCCGGCGGCCGCAGCCACCTCGTGGACGTGGGCCGCGGGCGGTGTCTCCGGCCTCCAGGCTGGTGCTACATCTCTAGCTGTGCTTACGGCGCTCGGTGTGCTGGCTCTCTTAGTTGTTCGGCTGCGCACGGCCGCTTCCAAAGCGGACGAGATGGCGGTCGCCGCGGACTCGGATGATGTCGACCGTACAAGCCAGGCTAAGGGCAAATGATGCCGCCACAAGATTAACTTCTGGTACAAGGAACTCAGGAAATCACCTATCGCACCATGCTCGATGCACTCAAGAAACCGGTTCGTGGTCCAGATGCTCCATAGGCCGGAATCGCTGCCAGTCCCGTCAAGATCGGTGAGATCAGATAGTTGCGCTCACCTTGACCATTTGAGCCCTGCGCCCCAGAATGATCTTGTTGAGATGACTCGGTGGCGTCGATTGATCACTTCGAGAGTCATGGAATGAGGTATAGCGGTGAATGTGCACGAGTCCGCGATTTCACTATCTGGATACTTGAATTCATGTGAGCTAACGATGTGGGAGTTATGAGTGTCCAGCCGGGACAATTTATCCCGCGGTGGGCGCTGTGGGTATTTGCGACGCAAATTGCCTTTTGCATGGAGTAGTTCGACGGCCCACTATCCCATAGTCAAGGAGGGAACATGAAAGCAGGCCGTGACCAGCGTCAAGCCCGCGCGGCTGCTCTGCGGGGAGCTCTTGGCTGTGTGGCACCCGTAGGCGGAGCAGGTCAGGAGTGCTGGAGCTCGGCGTGTGCGCCCGTGCAAGTTGGGATGGAAGTAGTGGCCAGCGATCAGCAAGCCGGCGTCCAGGCACTTGCACAGTTGCTGCCGCGGCTCAGGGCCCCAGTTGCCCGTGTCGATGGCTGATTCAGCCCGAGAGCGCGGCACGCGAGCAGGTGGCGCATCTCTGTCCGCCACGAACAAGAATATTCCCGTTCACTTGCCAATCACCCGGATCGGCACGTCAAATCAAAGATCAGCTTAGCTAAGTGGCATTGTTATGGGGGCAGCATGTTTGAATCGCTAGGACTCAGTAGGGAATCGGAGAGCGTCTATCTTGCGATGTTGCAGTTGTCAGACGTGGGAATTCACGACCTGGCAGGTCAGCTCCACCTGGATGTCTCCCGAGTCCGCGCGGCTATGGATGAGCTGGCCCGACTCTCCCTGCTCCGCCCGTCCGTGTTTGATCCCGCCACGTTCCGGCCGGTGCCTCCCGAGGCCGGTCTTCGGTCTCTGCTCGCACGGCAAGAGGCCGAGATCGCTAGCCGTCACGAGCAGCTCAATGAGTGCAAGGCCGCGATCGCGACCCTCCTGGCCGAGCACGCAGATTTGTGCACGGACGGCCGTGATACCGATATCGAATACGTCCAGGGTAATGACGCCGTCCGGGATAGGGTGAAACTTCTGGCATCAGAGTGTGAGTGGGAGTCGAGTTCGTTGATGTCGGGCGGTGCGCAGTCTGTTGCGAGCCTTAGGGCAGGAAGAGAGCTTGGCGCCGATGCGATTGGCCGTGGAGTTCGTCTCCGAACGATCTATCTCGACAGTGCATGCAATGATCAGGCCACGCTTGAATACGTGCGGTGGCTGAATGAACTCGGGAGTGAGGTGCGCACCGCGCCCTCTTTGCCGTTGCGAATGCTAATAGTGGATCGCGACCGGGCGTTGATTCCTGCGGATCCGGAGGGCGGCGAAGCCACAGCGATGTTCATATCGAGCAAGGGAATCCTCCGTGCGCTCGTAGCGCTGTTCAGTTCTGTTTGGAAGAGTGCCCGACCGCTGGGAGCTCCCCGACGCCCTTGCGAAGAGGGGCTGAGCGTGCAGCAGCGTGAAGTGATCAAATTGCTCGCGCAGGGGTTGACGGACGAGGCCGTAGCGCGGCGCCTGGGGGTCTCGGTGCGGACATCCCGGAGAGCCGCTTCCGAGTTACTCGCCGGCCTCGACGCCGGCAGTCGCTTTCAGGCGGGAGCGCGTGCCGTTGCGAGAGGCTGGCTCGACGCTGACGACCTAGATTAGTCGGTTGTTTCTGAAGACGGCTATAGGGGGTCTTCAAGATGAGGGTGTAGTTGGGGTCTGAATCCGCCGGTCTCAAGTGGTGATCGGGTGATGTCGATTGGTGAGGTTGCGGAAACCGGGTGCTGATCGCTGAAGGTGTGCGAGTCGTCCGTCGATGGCCTGGGGTGGCAGGAAGGTGCGGGCGTACAGCTCTCTTCATGAACCGTCCAGCCGTTGGTCATGGCATGAAATGACCGGTTGTCGAGGTTGGCGAGCTACTGGAGACTCGAATTGTCTAGATGTCCATCATCGGTGATGGAAGTCGGCAACGGTCAAAAGGGGAAGCGCATGAAACGTGAGCGCTTAGACTTTGATGAACTCCAAGCGGTGGCCTTCGTAGGAAATGAGGTGAGCCGCGAGCAGCAGGGAAAGCTGTTGAACTCCACAGGTGAGGTTGCTCTGATCGAGGCGGATAAAATCTTCCTTCTTCAACTTCGGGAGGTCCTCGAGCACCGAGGGGTCGCGGTTCTCGTGGTCGGACTCAATGAGAGTTGGTCCGATGGGGCCTCTGTCGCGGATCGAATGGCGAACCGAGAGTCTCCGGAAATCCCAGCGACGGCGATACGGAATGCCGAGCTAATGGGCGGGGACGTGCCGCCGGGAATGAGCGCGGGCGCGGCCGCGGAAGGCTGGGACGGCTTGACCGAGGCCGAGTGGCCAGTGGCGGTTCTCGTGGCCGAAGGGCTGACCAACCGTCAAGTAGCAGAGAAGCTGTTCCTGTCGTCCCATACGGTCGATAGTCATCTGCGTCACGTTTTCACAAAGCTCGGGATCAATAGCCGCACGGAATTGGCCCGGAAGTTCACAGAAAGGCGCTTGGCATGAAACTCTGCTGGATCGACATCCGCGGTTCCGGTACGGAGATGAACGCGATCGTCGAGGAGGCCGTGCACTTGCACGTCGATGCGCTCGTCTCGGACGACCCGGTGGATCTGCGGGACCTGCCGGCGTCGGTGAGCAGGGTCCTCCTTCTCGAGTCGCGGCCGGTGCCGGATTCGTTTGACGGTGTCGACATCGTGATCGTGGATGCCGACCGTGACCCGGCCGAGCTCGCCGCGGAGCACCCCCAGGTGGACTTCGGCCGTCGCGTCGAGGTCAACGATTCGCCGAGCCTGAACCTCGCCTGCGAGGTGGCTAGATCTGACCCATGGTGTGTGCTGGAGTTCCGCGATCCCACCAAGATCCCGCTCGAGATCATCCTCGCCGCGGCGGACAAGGCTGAAGGAAGCCTGATCACGGTGGTTCGGGACGTGGCCGAGGCGGAGATCGTTTTCGATGTTCTTGAACACGGATCCGACGGCGTGCTGTTGGCCCCTCAGGCGGTGGGGGAGAGCGCGAAGCTAAACGCCGCGGCGAAGCCTGATTCGCGGGACATCGCCCTGACCGAGCTGACTGTCGTCAGCATCACTGACGTTGGGATGGGCGACCGGGTCTGTGTGGATAGCTGTCTTCATTTCCGGGAGGACGAAGGTATCCTCGTCGGTTCGTATTCGCAGGGTATGATTTTGTGCTCGAGCGAGACTCATCCGCTGCCTTACATGCCCACCCGACCGTTCCGAGTCAACGCCGGTGCGCTGCATTCGTACACGCTGGTCGGTGCCGAACGAACCGGGTACCTCAGCGAGCTGCGGTCCGGCGGCAAGGTCCTCGCCGTTGACTCCTCAGGGCGGACCCGGCCCATCGTCGTGGGTCGAGTCAAGATCGAGTCGCGGCCGCTGCTGAGCATCGATGCCGAAGGGCCGGACGGACAGAAAGTCAACCTGATTATCCAGCACGACTGGCATGTACGCGTCCTCGGGCCCGGCGGTGTTGTGCTCAACTCGACCGAGTTCAAGCCGGGTGACCGGGTCCTCGGGTACTTGTCGAGTGCGGCACGGCACGTCGGCTACGCGGTCGACGAATTCTGCCTCGAGAAGTGACCCTCGACATCACGGTCGTCGGTGGCGGCATCGCTGGCCTCACCGTGGCCGCGGCGCTGGACCGCGCGGGAATGCGCTGCACGGTCTTCGAGCAGGTGGAGCGGCCTCGGGCGGTAGGTGCTGGTCTCCAGATATCTCCCAACGCGGCGCGGCTACTGCACCGTCTCGGTCTTGAACAGTATCTGCGGGCCACTGCCGTTCGGCCGGAGGCGATCGAACTGCGCCGCTGGGATGACGGCCGTGTTCTGGGCCGTACCGCGCTCGGTGATGCGTGCGAGAAACTGTACGGTGCGCCCTACTACACGATGCACCGGGTTGATCTCTATGAGGGCCTGCTCCAGCTCGCGGCGCCGTACGTACGGTTCGGGTGCCGAATCGATTCCGTCACCCAGCGGGAGGTGGGTGACGGAATCGTCGTTGGCGCGGACGGTGTTCACTCTGTCGTACGGGCGACGCTGACCTCGGACCGGCCTCGATTCTCCGGGCAGACCGTCTACCGTGCACTGGTGCCTTCGGCAGCCGCCCCCTGGCTTCGCCGGGAACCCAAGGTGGCGATCTGGCCCGGGCCCGGTCGGCACTGCGTTTGCTACCCCGTGTCCGGCGGTTCGTCTTTCAACATCGTTGCGACGGCGCCGGCTGAGACTGCGCACGCAGAGTGGTGGACCACCCCGGCAACTAGGGAGGAGCTGATGGCCGCCTACTCTGGTTGGGACGAGGACCTGACCCGGATTCTCGACGCATCCATGCAGGTGACAAGGTGGTCCCTGCACGACCGGGACACCATGACCCGGTGGGGGAGCGGGCGGCTAACACTCGCCGGTGACGCTGCTCATCCGATGCTGCCGTTCCTCGGTCAGGGTGCCAATATGGCAATCGAGGATGCGTGTGCGCTCGCCGCGTGCCTGCGGCGGGATGGCCCGGGCGAAAGCACAGAGGCCGGGGTCACCGAGGCGCTGCGCCGGTACGAGAGCCGGCGGCAAATTCGGACGGAACGAGTTCACCAGGCGTCCCGGGAGAACGCGCGTACTCTTCACCTTTACGACGGTGACGGGCAGCGCAAGCGGGACGCGGCCGTGGACGAGGCGCACAATCTGCGCAACCGTTCATGGCTCTTCGGCCACGATGCCGAAGAGCCATGAACGACCAAGGGTGCGCCTGTCACACAAGCATCGTGCCTCCGTCGACCTCCAGGTTGACGCCATTCACCGCAGGATTTCGCAGGAGGAAGACGATGGCGTCCACGACGTCGTGGGTGGTCGCGAGCCTGCCGGTCGGGGTTCGGGATCGGGAGCGTTCGAGGATCTCCGGCTTGTTCGCCCAGTACGGACTGTCCCTGACCATCGCGGGGTGGATGGCGTTGACGCGCCGCGGGGCGAGCTCTACGGCGAGTGTGCGGACCATGGCGCTTACGCCGCCGTTGATGGTGGAGACGGTGGTGGATCCGGGATAAGGCCGGGCCATTGCGAGCCCGCCGATGATCACGATCGAGGCGTCGTCGGCCATCCACGGCGTCAGGGTGTGCACGACCTCGATATAGCCGACGAGCTTCAGCGTGACCAGCCTCGTAGCTTTGGCGACGTCATAGGACTGGACTGTGTTCGCGTCGCGTTCGATGGCGGCTAGGACGAGATGATCGACTCGCTCGATGCCGAGGAGGTGCTCGCCGATCTCGGCAGGCCGGGTGAGATCTACGGCGAGCCCGTGTGCCCGGCCGCCGATCTGCTCGGCAGCCGTCTTAGCGCGGCTTGGGTCGCGTCCGGTGAGTACGACGTCGTGGTCCTGCGCGGCAAGGTGCTCTGCGACGCCAAGGCCGAGCCCGGATGTTCCGCCGATGACAACCGTGGTCGGCATATTCTTCCCTCCTCACGATCGGCCGAACAGGCGAGACAGGGTGTCACGGCGCCCCCAGGCAATTATCCCGGCCATGACGCCGAGGAGCATGATAGGAATTGGGGTGATATCAAGCACGGGCCCGTGGAAACCGAGGGCGCATAGCGCTAAACCGACGAAGGCGAGACCGGCGAGGCCGGAGAGCCTAGGTATGACGAGAGCCACCGCTCCGACTATTTGGACGACACCGGTGAAATACTGAAACCATGAGCCCCAGCCGATTTGGTCAAAGATTTCCACGTGAAAGATTAGCTTGCTTAGTCCGGCGATGAAGAAAGAGCCGGCGGTGATTCCTTGAATGATCCACAGATTTCGGTTTCGCTTCCGCGCGGTTTCGGAGATTCTTGTGTGGATTGTCGTGTCCTCGATCATGTTTCCGACCTCTCATGACTGATTTCCGGTGACTACACGCATGACATTCCATGCGTTGAATTCGGTGTTGCTCCGCCATGCGACACGCTGGTCTGGCCTAATGAGAACGAGGTCGCGTTCCCACAAGCGCCGTGCGTGATCGTCGTGGATTACCACGTGCCTGATGGTTACTTCGTGTAGCTGCGCGGCCGCGAGCAAGGGTTCCGCCCGCCCGTCCCCGGCGAAGTCGACCAGGGTGAACCCGGAGCCGAGTTGCTCGAAGAGCGAATGTCCCTCGGCAGTCAACACACTGGGCGGCCGACTGCCCGGCGTGGTGGTAGGTATGTACTGCCACGGGTCCCACGCCGGGCTCGGGAGCGGTTCGTCGCAGACGACTGGAGATCCGTTGTACCGGTCGCCGAGCTCGACTCCGCTGTATTCATTCTCCCCACGTTCAGCCTGGAGATATTCGGCGATCTCCGCGAGGGGGCGGCCCCTCTTTAACATGCGGCCCGCGGTGACGTGCACTCCGATGTGCCGCCGCGACATGTGGATGTTGTTCAGGGCGACCGGCCGCCGTTCAGTCTCGTAGCTGTCTAGCAGCTTGGGGCCACCCCAGCTGCGGATGACGGCGGAGAGCTTCCAGCCGATGTCGACCGCATCGGCGACGCCGGTATTCATTCCGTAGCCGCCGGTGGGAAACATTTGATGCGCGGCGTCACCTGCGAGGAACACCCGGTCCTTTCGGTACGAGTCGGCAATGACGAACCGGGGGCGCCAGCGAGAAGTAACCAGCACCTCGTCGATATCGAGGTCGAGACCGAGGAGCGAGCGCACCAAGCCTGCAGGATCCTCGGGTGGCACCGTGAAGTCGTCCGGGTGCTCGGCATGTGCGTGCACGGTCCATGTCTCAACTTCGTCCTGCGCGAGGATCACGTATCGGAAGGCGAAGTAGTGCCAGAATCGACCGTGTCGGTGCAGGGTAGCCAGGTCATGGCTACGCAGGTGGACTTGGTAGAGGCCAGGCAGATCCGGCACGTCGGTCACTGGCCGCACGGCGATGCCGAGCATGTCCCGGATCGTGCTCGCCGGGCCGTCGCACCCGACGACGAAACCGGATCGCACGGCTGCGAGATCTCCCGACGCTACGTCTGCGACATATGTCGTGACGCCGTCGTCGTCTTGTTCGAGTCCGACGATGCGTTTTCCGCATCGCAGATCGATGAGCTCGCTTTCCTCGCAGTGGGTCCGCAGTATCGGTTCCAGCACGGTCTGCGACATCCGCTGCCACGGCTGTGCTGGCTGCGTACCGTCGTTGCGGTCGCGGATCCGGTCCCATACGTCGTTGACCGATGGTAGGTCCCACGTCGTGATCACCTCTCCGTCGAGACCGGTCGACCAGATCACGTCGAAGGCGTGCTCCGGCGCCACCCCGGCGGCGCGGACATCGCTGGCGAGGCCAAGGCGGTCGAACAGCTCCATGCTGCGGGTGTTGATGACATCCAGTTTCGGTTGGGAAGTGGTTGTTAGGCTCTGCTCGACGAGGACGCTCGGTACGCCGTGGTGGGCGAGCTCGAGCGCCGTCACCATGCCCACAGGGCCCGCGCCGACGACCGTGACCGGTGTCATTTGTCAGCTCCGGCGCCGGATAGGGAGCGGATCTCCATCTCGGCGTAGGCGGCGTCGTCGCGCTCCCGGCTGAGCTTGGAGCCGAGCCAGCCGTAGAGGAAGCCGAGCGGGATCGACACGAGGCCTACGTACGACCACGGGAAGATCGCGAAGTCGACGTCGGGAAGCATGGACTGCGGAGCACCGGAGACTGCCGGCGAGAACGCGACCAGCACTACCGTGGTGATGAGGCCGCCGTACATGGTCCACAGCACCCCGGAGGTGTTGAAGCGGCGCCAGAACCAGGAGTAGACCATAGTCGGCAGGATCGAGGACGCGACGAGCGTCACGTTGAGCGCGAGCATGAAATGCAGGTTCTGCCGCATCAGCAGCAGTCCGACGACGGTCATGAGGACGCAGAGAACCACGACTGTGATGCGGGCCGTGTGGACCTCCTGGCCCTCCGAGGGAGTGTGCCGAGCGATGTTGCGGTAGATGTCGTGAGTGAACGTGGCCGCGGCGGAGATCGCGAGGCCTGCGGTCACCGCGATGATCGTGATGAAGACGACGGAGGCGATGAAAGCGAGCAAGGCCACGCCGCCGAGCTCCTCGGCGAGCAGCGGTGCGGCGGAAAGGCGCCCGCCAGGAGAGGACTGGATTGTCTCTGCGCCGACGAGCGCAGCGGCACCGAAGCCGATCAGCATGACGAGCACGTAGAACGGCACTATCAGCCAGATTGCCCACGAGACCGACCGGCGGGTTTCGCGTGCCGAGGGCGTCGTGAGGAATCGGATGAAAAGGTATGGCAGGGCGGCGTGCCCGAGGATCACGGTGAGCATCTGGGAGACGAACTGAAGCTTGTCCGTGGTGTCCGCGCCGAACTTCCCGCCGGGGGTGAGCAGCGCCGCGCTCTGCGACCCGGCGCCGCTCGCTGCGTCACCAAGAAGCGTAGAGATGTCGAAGCGATAGTGCAGCAGCAGCGCCCCGCCGAGTGCGACGACACCGACGAACAGCAGTCCCGCCTTGAGTATCTGCGTCCAGGTGGTGCCGCGCATCCCGCCATAGAACACGATCACTGTGGTGGCGGTGCCGATGAGGAGGATGACCATCGCCTCCGCGAGCGGCGAGGCAACTCCCAGCAGCAGTGTCACGATCGCGGCGGCACCGGTGAGCTGGATCGTCATGTAGAGAAAGAAGACGATCAGCGTGACCGTCGCCGCGGCCATGCGGACGGGCCGTTCTTGCATTCGGATACTAAGAGCGTCGCCCAAGGTGAATCGTCCCGTATTGCGCAGCGGTTCGGCAATGAGCACCAGCGCCACGAGCCAGGCGATAATGAAGCTGACGCCGAAGAGGACCGCGTCGTATCCATTGAGCGCGACGTCACCGCTGAGCGCGAGAAACGACGTCATCAACAGATACGTGCCGAAGAGCGCGAGTCCGTTCTGCGGGCCGGTGAACGCCCGATTGGCGACGTAGTAGTCGGACGGGGTGTTCTTCCCGCGGCCGATCCGCGCGACGAAGACTAGAATGATCGCAAGGAAGATCATGGAAAGTACCCCGGCACTCATCGGTTGCTCCTTTCGAACTCGTCGCGGACTCGTTCGGCGAGGGGGTCAAGCCAGCGGCGGGCGTACCGCAGGTAGAACGCGGTGATCAGGAGCGTCGAGAGGATCTGGCCGACGACGAATAGGAGTCCGACGTTGACGTTGCCCGCCACCTCAAGAGCGAACAGGTCCGGAGCCCAGCCCGCGAGCAATATCGTGGCGAGGAACCAGCCGACGAAGACCGTGAACAGCGCGGCGATGAGGCGTCTAGCTCGCCGGCGCAGCTGGATAAAGGCGTCGCTGCTCTGAATCGTGAGATAGGTCGTCGTCCTCGTCTTCTGAGGGCCCACTGGAGTGGTCATGATCCTCCTCGGATGGTGGGGTTGAGCAGAGAGACGATGAGGTCGCTGAGGATGGCGGGGCCGTTGCGGGTGAGCACAGATTCCGGATGGAACTGCGCCGAAGCGAATCCGGGACCGCGCATCGCGTGGACGTCGCCGCTCTCCTTGTCGCGGCTGACATAGATGGCTTCGCCCGAGCGCGCGTCGATGGTGTCGTGGTCGCAGCGCGCCGCGAAAGTGTTGTAGAAGCCGGCGTACTCGGACCGCCCGAACAGGTCGATCTCCATCTGAAGACCCTGGTTCGGGATCTCCCTGCGGACGATGTCCAGGCCGAGCAATGAGGCGAGGATCTGGTGGGACAGGCAAACCGCCAGTAACGGTCGGCCGGCGTCGAGTAGATAGGTGATCGTGTCCCGGAGGGCCCGGACACGCGGATCGGATGAGTCACGAGGGTCTCCTGGGCCAGGGCCGCCGACGACCACGTCCCAGCCGCTGAGACGGCCGGGCCGGGTGCAGGGGTGGACAGCGACCTCGGGACCTTGCGCCCTTAAGACCTGGGCGAGCATCGCGGTGAAGGCGTCCTGGGCGTCGAGGATGAGGATGCGTCGTTGTTTCAGCGGGCGGCGGTCACATACGTTCGCCGGGTTCAGCCAGAAGTCGCTGAGAGTGGTGTTGCGCCCGGCGAGCGCCGCTCGGATCTGCGGACTGTGCGCGAGCCCACGCCGCCGTACAGGTTCATCCGTCTGTGGAGCCGGCGAGGTCAGCGCGGAGAGAAGACCGGCAGCCTTCGCGTGGGTCTCCGCGATCTCCGACGCCGGATCCGAGAGGCGCACCAGCGTGGAGCCAATGCCGATGCGCAGCCGACCGGTGTCGTCGATATCGGCGGTCCTGATGAGGATGGAAGAGTCCAGCGTGTGCCGTCCTGCGGCATCCCGCCCGATCAGTGCGACCGCGCCACTGTAGTAACCACGCCCGGATGGTTCCCTGCGCGCGATCACGCGACAGGCGTTTTCCAGAGGGCTTCCGGTGACCGTGGGGGCGAACATGGTCTCGCGGAGGATCTCCCGCGCGTCAAGGGCACTGCACCCCTGAATGATGTACTCCGTGTGGGTGAGCCGTGCCATCTCTTTCAGAGCCGGACCAGTAACTGAAGGCGCCGCGTCGCAGATCCGCGACATCATCTTGAGTTCCTCATCCACGACCATGTCAAGCTCGTCGGTTTCCTTGCGGTCGGCCAGGAAACTGAGCAGGTCCTGCAGGCCCGGGCCTTCGGTCCCATGCCGCAGTGTTCCGCTGATCGGATTCATTACTGCGGTGCCGCCCGTCAGCGTCACGTGCCGCTCGGGGGTGGCGCCGACGAAGGTCCTGTCGCCGGTGTGCACGACGAACGTCCAGTAGGTGCCGCTTTCGCTGAGCATCAGACGTCGGAAGACGGTGAGTGCTGTCGCCGCGGCGTCGGCGGGGACGTTGGCCGTGAAGGTGCGGCGGAGGACGAAGTTCGACCCTTCGCCATTGCCGATATCGTCCTTGACGACCTCCCGTACGATTTGCGCGTAGGCCTCGTCGCTGACGTCGAAGCCGTCCGAGTGGAGGTGTATCGGAGTCTCGGGAATGTGCCGCAGAATCGCCTCGGCTGGGGCGTTGTGGTGTTCGCGTATGACGATTCCACGGATCGGTTCGCCATCGTCGAGACAGGCGTACCCGCGTTCGGTGATCTGGCGGTATGGAATCAGCGCCAGTAGACGCGGCCCCTGGGCGCCGCCGAGAGGTAGGTCCGCGAGGCGGCTCACCCGGATCGCATCGCCGGAGAACACCTCCAGCGCCGCGGAACCCAGCGGGGAATCCGGGCGGTATACCAGAGCGAATGGCGGCGGATTCCCGCCGAGGATTCTCTCCAGAATTTCGTCCGGCCAGCTTTTCATGCGTTCACGATGGCGCGTTACCCGAATCCGCGCATCGCGTGTCCTCGTGATTTAGGGCGGTCTGCCCGGCGCGAGTCCGCTCCCGCAGGCGTACCGCGGGGATCATGTTCTCCGGTAGATATACATCGACTCGGGAACCGAGCCGGATCAGCCCGATGCGTTCGCCCCGGCCGACCCGTGTGCCCTCGGGCACGTAAGGAACAATCCGCCGCGCCACAGCACCGGCGATCTGTACCAACTCGATATCACCGTGCTTGGTGTCCAAACGCCAGATTACGCGTTCGTTCCGGTCGCTATCTTTCTCGAATGCGGGCAGGTATCCACCGGACACATGCTGCACCGAGGTGATCACGCCGTCAGCGGGAGCCCGGTTGACATGCACGTCAAACGGGCTCATGAAGATCGATACTCGGGTGCGCCCGTCTGGCCACGGCTCGATCGCTTGGACGACGCCGTCGGCGGGGGAAAGTATGGAGCCCGCCCCGGGCGTGCGATCGGGGTCGCGGAAGAACCACAGCATCAACCCCGACAGCGCGGTCATGGAGGTGGCTGCGGCAGTCCATGGCCACGACCGGCGCGCCGTTGCTACCCCGATCGTGACAGCGGCGGCCGAGACCATCGGGGCCAGCCATCGTGATGTGCCACGCGCCAGCCGTACCTCACCCATAGGACAACTCCCGCAGACTGATCCGCCAAGGTCCCCACTGCCCCGCCGCGCCTTGGCCGTGCTCGCGTTCGGCCCGGCTGAACTGGGTCAGGCTGCGGGCGGAGAAGAGACCCATCCCCACCTGGAAGCCAGTGGGGCGGGCCGGCGCGACGGCCCAGTAGTGCGGCTCGCCATCGACGAACCAGGTAAAACCGCCCGTGTCGGACCGGTATGCCAGGGAGTAGCGATGCTGTTGCCCCGGCCTGGTAGCGACGTCCAGGACGATTCGGTGGGTGAACTGATTCTCGCCGGTGCCCCTGGGCACAGCGAGCCGCTCATGCACGGCGTACACAGTGTCGTTGGTGGCGGCCATATTGATGACCGTGCCGGTGGCGAAGTCCACCAGATTGGCCGTACCGAAGGCGTCGAGTAGATCGAAGGGAACCTGACCGTTGGTCGTGACCGCCATGTCCACCTCGAAGATGAGCTCGAGGCCGGGTGGCGCTTTGAAGTGCTCGGTGGACAAGCAGAGCAGCTTGGCGTTGTTGCCCATCGGATCCGTGTCGTGGAAACGGGTGAACGGCAGCACCGAGATGTTCAGTCGACCGTCACCGGCACGAACCCGGGCGTTGCGGTCCCGGTACTCGTGGACCGTGCCGTTCTGGTCCCGCATGCGGACGATCTCCCAGCGGGAGGGGTCCAATTGAGTGGACCGCTCCAAGAAACTGTCGTAGGCGCGTTCTTTCATTGCCGTCATTCTCTGGTGCCCGGTGCAAGCACACATCGCGTGAATACGCGATGTGTGGCGTGAGCGTGGCCGCCATCCTGACAACAAAGTCAAAGTCATTACTCCGGGAGAGATCTGATGAGAGAAACCGGCCTCTTTATCTCCGAATTTTTCAGGAATCCGCGCCGTACCGGAGCGGTCGCTCCAAGTTCGGCGCGCATGGCCCGGCCGATGGCTCGTTCTATTGCGGAACACAATGCCCCGGTCGTCGTTGAGCTCGGTCCGGGCACGGGAGCGTTCACCACCGAGATCCAGCGACAGCTTGGTGGTCGCGGCCACCACATAGCTGTGGAGGTCAACGAACGGTTCGCCGCGTTGTTGCACGACCGGTTCCCCGACGTTGATGTTGCTGTCGACCGCGCCGAGGAAACACCCAACCTGCTGGCCGCCCGTGGGCTGGCGGCGGCCGATGTGATTGTGAGTGGTCTGCCTTGGGCCGCATATCCGAGGCAGACCCAGCTGGAGATCCTCGGTAGCATCTGCGACAGCCTGACGGCCGAGGGGACATTCGTGACGTTCGCATACCTTCACGCGGCCTGGGCTCCGCCCGCCCGGCGATTCCGCGCGCTACTGGAGGAGAGCTTTGGGGAGGTGATCGTCGGCCGGACCGTGTGGGCGAACCTGCCTCCGGCCTTCGCCTATACGGCTCGATGGGTTCGAAGATAGATCAGGTGGCCTGCGACTAGTGTCCCGTGCGACACACTAGCGGGCTTGCAACTCGATGATTGCGATTTCCGGGGGAACTCCGACGCGGACCGGTGGTCCAAAGAACCCTGCCCCGCGGGTAACGAAGATGGATGTGCCGCTCATCGAGGCGAGCCCTGAGACAACTGGCTGCTGCAGTCCAGTGATCCGGTCGAAAGGCACTGTTTGGCCGCCATGTGTATGCCCGGACAGCTGCAAGTCGACGCCGTGTTCGATGGCGTCGAAGACCTGTACCGGCTGATGTGCGAGAAGCACGACCGGATGTGCCGGATCGCGGTCGGATAGCGCCTGGTCGTAATCAGGGCCGGACGCGTCGTACATGGGAGCGGCGATGTCGTTGACGCCGGCCAGATTGAACGCCGCACGCCCGCTGGGTATCTCCACCCGGTCGTTGAGAAGTGGTGTCATGCCGAGCTCTCGCACTCTCTCTAACCACGAGTCCGCGCCGGAGGAGTACTCGTGGTTACCGGTCACGAAGTAGGTGCCGAGACGCGACTTCAGGTGCCGTAGTCCGTCGATCTTATGGCCGACCGCGTCGATGGTGCCATCGACGAGGTCCCCGACGATCGCTACCATGTCGACCTGCTGCCGGTTGACGTGCCGCACCACCCGCGCTGCCATCTCTTCATGGATAAGCGGGCCGAAATGGGTGTCGCTGACGAGAGCGATCCGGAACCCAGAGGCGCTGGAATGCAGCCCGCGCAGCGGTACCGTCGCCCGGACGGTTCGCAGATCACTAAAGGCCGTATACATGCCGTACCCGACCGTGCAAGCGGCGGTGATACCCGCCGTCGCCGCGAACGCGCGGGCGATAAAGACCCGCCGGTCGAGCAATGACGCTGGACCGGAACTTGCGGACTCTCCGGCTGGCGTCTCGGCGTCGGCATCCTCCTGGCCGTCCGCGGTAACCAGCGTGTTCTCCTTGGTGGTCAGTGATGCCGATGGACGGCTGCGCTTTCTGTTACGGCTGCGCCACCGGAACGCGAGGATCATCCGGGGAACTTCAAGGATGAGCAGGACGATCAGCAGGTAGAAAAGCAGGCCGATCCACGTGTACCCGGGCCACGCCAGCCACCAGGCATCAACGGCGACGGTGCGGGTGATCATGAATGTCACGGTGGCGAAGATGCCGAGTCCGGCGATGGCAATCGTGCCCACACGACGCCACCGTCCGGGGGCCGTGGTGTCACGGATCAGCCGCGCCCACAGGTAGTAGTGCAGCGCGGCCGATAGCACGACGATGATGCTGAAGAATGCCACAGGGCCTAACATGCTGACTGCCTCCAGAGTCCAAGGCTCCTCTGACGGCAGTGTGCTGCCCTACTGCCCGGCAGGGCATCACGTGAACACGTGATGCCCTGCCGGGATGGGCACCGCGACAATCCTGAGGATGAGTGATCGTGAGCACGCGCCGACCGAAATGATGAGGCTGATTTACGGAGCCTTTCTGAGTCAGCAGCTGGCTACCGCCGCCGATCTGGGAGTCGCAGATTTGCTCGCCGACGGCCCAAAGCCAGTCTCGGTGCTCTCTGAACGGACGGGGACAGATCCGGTCGCGCTGCACCGCGTCCTGCGCGGGCTCGCGGCCGTGGGGGTGTTCACGGAGATCGCGCCGGCGACGTTCGGGCTCACACCGCTCGCCATGACTCTACGGGCCGACGTCCCGGAGTCGTTGCGCAACGTTGCACGGCTCGCCGGTGCCCGGGAAACTCACGAAGCGCTCGCCGGGCTAGAACATAGCATTCGCACCGGCTTGCCCTCATTCGAGCGAGCATACGGCACCGACTGGTGGTCCTACCTCGCCGCCAATCCTGGCCGGGCCTCGCTCTTTCACGCGGCGATGGGTGATGTCGCCCGACAGACTCATGCCGCCGTGGCTAGCGCGTACGACTTCTCGGACCGGAGGATCCTCGTTGATGTCGGCGGGGGACACGGCCACCTGGCTGCCGCTATTCTCCAGCGCTACCCGGAGATGACCGCTGTCGTCTTCGACCGGCCAGAGGTGGTTTCCGATGTGCCCACCACCCTCGACAAGACCGGGGTTGCCGGGCGGGCGAGAGCAGAGGGCGGCGACTTCTTCGAACGGATACCGGAAAATGGAGATGTCTATGTGCTCTCGTGGATCTTGCACGACTGGGACGATGACGATGCCGCCACCATCCTCGCGAATGTCCGCGAGGCAATGGCTCCAGGTGCGAAGGTTATCGTGATCGACACGTTGATCCCGCCCGGCGACGAGCCGCACCTGGGCAAGCTCCTCGACATCATCATGCTCATGCAACATGGCGGTAAGGAACGCACCGAGGCCGAGATGGTCGGTGTGCTCCGGGCCGGCGGGTTGACCGAGACCGAAATCGTGGAGCTTGCGCCTTGGCCGACGGCGCTGATCGTGGCCCAGTCCTAGGCCGTGATCGAGAAGTGGGTGAGAACCGGAAGCCCGGGTGTTCGCGATCGAACCAGGAGAAGATCTCCGAGCGCGGTCGGTAGGCAGCTGCGGCACGCAGCCGTACGGGAGTTCTTTTACTTCGGCTCGAACAGCTCGATCGGGTTTCCGGACGGGTCCTCGAGGAGAATCTGCCGGCCACCGCGCCCGTCCACGATGTCGTTGCGGAAGCTCGTCCCCGCCTCCCGGAGCGCCGCGACGAACGCGTCGAGGTCGTCGACCTCGATCTGGATGCGGTTCCATCCGCCGGGTTTGGGCTTGCGCCCGTCCGGCATCGACTGGGCCGCTCCGCCTGCGCCGTGTGGGGCGCTGAGCAGCATCCGCAGTTGGTCGCGGGCGATGATAGCGAACCCTTTGCCGGGCCGGAATACGGTGGTGAAACCGAGGTGCCCGGTGTAGAAGTTGACCGCGGCGTCGACGTTGTCGACGATGTAGCGCACGCTCACCGTTGCCATGGATCCTCCTGGCTCATATCAAGTCCTTGCCGGTTAAGTCTGCACCGTCGGCGTCGTGCGGGGCGAGGCGCAGCAGATAGTCGCCGGGGTCGAAGCGCCGTACCCGCCGCCGGAATGTCCCGGTTAATCCCGGCCAGAGAGTAGTGTTACGACCCCGTTCGTCGAGGTACCAGCTGTGACAGCCCGAGAGCCAAACCGTACCTTTCATGCGCGCCTGAACATCGGCGACGAATGAAGACTGCGTGTCGCGGCGCACATCCAGCGTTGCCACCCGGAATCGGCTCATGAACCTGAGCGCGTCGACTACGTAGTTAACCTGAGCTTCCATCGTGAGCAACGAGGAGTTCTGGCCGGAGACGGTGTTCGGGCCTAGGAGCAGGAAGAGGTTGGGAAACCCAGCGACGGCCGTGCCAAGGTAGGCCTCGGCGCTGCCATTCCATCGTTCAGCAAGGCTACTCGTGCGTCCGTGCAGGCGGTGCGCGATCGGCATGTGGGCCGCCTCGAAGCCGGTAGCGTGAATAATGACGTTGATGAGGCGGTGAGCACCGTCTTCGGTGACGATTCCGTCCGGGGTCACCGCCCAGATCGCGTCGGTGACCAGCTCGGTGTTGGCCTGGGTGATCGCTGGGAGATAGCGGTTGGAGAGGATGAGCCGTTTACATCCGATCGTGTAGTCGGGAGTCAGGGCAGCCCGCAGGCCCGGGTCACGGACCTGGCTGTGCAGGTGGAGACGGGCGAGCCACTCTGCTGGTTTGAGGAGCCGCCGATTGACCGTGAGGCCGGCGACCAGCGACTCGCGCGCCCAGAAGATGGTGGTGCGGACCACGCGTTGTAGCACGGGAAAGCGGCGGTAAAGTCGGCGTTCCCAGTCGGCCCTACGCCGGTCAAGCCGTGGCATCACCCAAGGCGGGGTGCGCTGAAACACGTATAGCCGGCTGACGATTGGCTGGATCTCGGGAATGAACTGGGTGGCGGAGGCGCCGGTGCCGATGACCGCCACCCGGCGGTCGGCGAGGTTGAGCGTGTGATCCCAGGCGGCTGAGTGGAAGACGTCCCCGGCGAACCGTTCGAGGCCCGGGATGGAAGGGGAAGCCGGCTCGCTGAGTGGTCCCGTTGCCGCGATGAGAACGTTCGCCGTGTAGGTTTCACGTGCTGTCGTGATCTCCCAATAGGCCTCTTCCTCCCGCCACTTCGCGAAGAGCACCTCATGACGGAGCCGCAGGTGGGGCCGGACCCCGTAGGTGTCGGCGCAACGGTGCAGGTAGTCCGCGACCTCGCGTTGGGTCGGGAACGTGCTGGTCCAGTGTGGCCTGGGGGCGAAGGAGAAGGAATAGAGTGCTGATGGGACGTCACAGGCGCAACCGGGGTAGGTGTTGTCATGCCATGCGCCGCCGATGTCTCCGGCGCGTTCGAGGACGATGAAGTCCTCCATGCCGTGATCACGGAGCCGGATCGCCATGCACAGGCCGGAGAATCCCGCACCGATGATCGCCACATGTACGTGCGTCACGGTGTGCCCTCGTCCCTCAACCTGAGCCACAGGGCGGGCCCGGAGAGCAGGTAGCCTGCGATAGCGAGACCGAATGCCGTGGCCGGGTTGATGAATGCGACGGCCACACCTGCGGGCCAGACCCACCACGGCAGTGCGGTCAGCCGGCCGAACTTAGCGTATGGCAGGGTCGTGACCATCAGGATTGACAGCATGACGGCGAAGACGATGTAGGGAACGCCTGGGCGGAGGTCCAGGAGGATGCCTCCGGCGACGATTCCCGTCGGCATTGCCGCCGGGAGACCGCTGAAGTAGCGACCGTTCTTGGGCATGGCGTTGAACCGGGCGAGGCGGACCATCGCGCACGCTGCCAGCAAGGCGGACATCAGGGCGACCGCGACCGTGGGGGTGGTCGTCTCCAGCCAGTAGTAGGCGAGTAGTGGAGTTGCCACCCCGAAGGCGCACAGATCGGCGAGCGAGTCCATTTGAGCACCGAACGGGCTAGTGACGCCGAAGCGGCGGGCGAGCCCGCCGTCGAGTCCATCCATGACGATGCAGGCGAGGAGGAACACCGCCGACCAGTGCGGTTCGCCTCGGGTGACCAGCAGGATCGCCGCCCCTCCCATCAGCAGACTGGAGACTGTGCAAGCGTTGACGGCGAGAAAACTCAGCCGTCGCCGCGGTGTCGGATCACCTGGAAGTAGCGATAGCCTTCCGGGCGGGGCATACGGGCCGAGCGGTCTTGGAACTGCCTCCGGCGCAGCGGCACTGCGTGGTCGAAACACCGGTTGCTGCACCGCCTTCTTGCCGCCGTCGCGGAGCCGTCGCGTCCAGGCCCCGGAAGCGACATTCTCGGCCCTTCGTTGTTTGAACACGACAACCTCCTTAAGCGTCACGCGTTCGCCAGCAGCATCCATCTCGCGCGTCATTGGAGGCATCACCCGTTCACGGGATTCCGCGGCATATCCCGTGAATCGGTGATGTATCCACACATCGTCGAATCGGAGGCTTGAGCAAAACATCAGTTGGGCAGGAGGAAATCGCGGAGAATGGGTGACGTTCTGGTTCAGAAGTACGGCGGAAGTTCACTTCTGACGCTCGACCAGGTGCTCCAGGCGGCCGAATGCGTCGCCCGCAGCCACCATTCGGGAAAGCGTATGGCTGTCGTTGTGTCGGCGAGAGGTGACGCGACCGACCAGCTGATCCGGCTGGCCGAGGAGATTTGTGGGGCGGGGGTCGCGACAGTCCGCGCCCGGCGCGAGGCGGACCAGCTGATGGCGACGGGCGAGACCGCTGCTGCCGCCCAGATGGCTCTTGCGCTGGGCCGGCTCGGTGTCCCGTCCGTCTCTCTCACTGGAGGCCAGTGCGGGATCACCGTCGCCGGTCGTCAAGGAGCCGGGACGATTACCGGGATTGACACCGGCCGTATCTACCGGCATCTGGACGCCGGCGAGGTCGTGGTCGTCGCCGGATTCCAGGGGATCAACGATGAGGGCGACGTCGTCACGCTCGGCCGTGGCGGTTCCGACACGACGGCGGTGGCTCTCGCCGCGGCATTACGCGCGCGCCATTGCGCCATCTTTACGGATGTCGGTGGTGTCTGCACGGCCGACCCGCGGTTGGTGCGCGCGGCCGGTGTGCTGCCGGTCGTGGACACGGCGCTTATGGCCGAAATGGCCTTTGCTGGCGCCAAGGTTCTGCACACCCGAGCCGCCGAACTTGCTGCTCTGCGAGGTGTGGAGATCCATCTGGGGAGCTCGCGGGCACAAGAGCTCGGAACAGTGATCACTGATGTCGGGGAGGAAGAGAGCATCATGATGGAGACGGACACCACTGTCATGGCGGTCACCCATGAGACCGACGTCGCGGGTGTTGTTGTACGGCCCGGCAAGGACCGTAAGGATCCGACGGAGAAGGTACTCACAGTCCTTGCGCAACGGTCGATCCCAGTCGATCAGGTAACCCATTGCTCGACCGGATGCGCCGGGGAGCCCCGTCTCGGCTTCACCACGAGCCGGGAGCACGCCGAGAGCTTCGCCCGAGCTATGTCGGACGGAGCGCCCGAACTGAGCGTCACGATCCAGGGGGACATGGCCAAGGTGTCGCTGATCGGCGTTGGCTTGCTCACCCGGCCAGGACACATGTCACGACTGATCTCCGTGCTGGCGGCGAAGGGTATTTCGGTGGGCCGGACCTCGACATCACAATCGCGGCTGTCGGTCACGGTGCCTGGCGACCGCGTGGTCGACGCCGTGGAGGCGTTGCACCGGGAGTTCGAACTCACTGAGGTCGGGACCGGGCAACCGTCGAGTCTGCCGGTCTGACCGGTCCGCTCACTGGTCAGTGTCACCGCAGGCCAGCCGAACAAGAGAGGAATGTTCAATGGTCGCCAACCTTACGTTCGCCAAGGGGGTCCGGACGCGACGGCTATTCCATCGGGTTAGCGGCAGGATCTTCATCGTGCCACTAGACCACTCGATCACCGATGGTCCGATCACTGGCGGCTGCAGCCTCGATGATCTTGTGGGTCGGCTCGCCGGCAACGGCGTTGACGCGGTTGTTCTCCACAAGGGCAGTGCCCGACAAGTGAACGATGCCCATTTCGCCGAAACGTCGTTCATCATGCACCTGAGCGCCAGCACAGCGTGTGCCCCGGATCCGGACGCCAAACGCCTCGTCGCCAGCGTGGAGGAGGCGCTGCGCATGGGCGCCGACGCGGTGAGCGTGCACCTCAACATCGGGTCCATGGACGAGGCGCGACAGATCGCCGACGTGGGGACTGTCGCCGGGGCCTGTGATCGGTGGAACGTCCCGCTGCTCGCGATGGTGTATCCCCGAGGGCCGAAGATCGAGAATCCGCGGAATCCGGATCTGATCGCTCACGCTGCGACGGTTGCTGCGGACCTTGGCGCGGACATCGTTAAGACCGTCTACGCAGGATCGCCGGATGTCATGCGCGATATTGTCGACGCCGTTCCCATACCGGTGGTTGTCGCAGGCGGCCCGCGACAGGCCGATGCCGACGCGATCCTGGACTATGTGGATGAGACGTTACAGGCGGGAACTGCGGGCCTAGCGATGGGCCGTAACGTCTTTCAGGCGCCGAGTCCGGGGTTGATGGCGAGACGGATCGCCCAGCGGGTCCATGCTGATGAGGTGCGGTTCGTGAACGCGGCCGGGTTCGAGAACGGTACCAGGTGAGCGCGATGCCGGTCCTCGACTTTCATGCACGGCTGCACCCCGGAGGTATGGACGGGCTGCTTGCCGCTATGGATTATCACGGCATCGATCGGGCGGTGGTCAGCGCCGGAGGAGTGATCGATCCGTATCGCCTGTCCGATCAGATCATCTGGGGCGGTCACATCGAATCCGACGCTGACAACGAGGCGGTGCTCGCCACCTGCACGGCCTCCGGCGGACGCCTGCTGCCGCGGTATTTTGCAAACCCGCACCGCGATCCGTCCGAGTACCACGCGTGGGGGCCGGACTTCTGCGGCGTCGAGATCTCACCGGCTGTACACGGTGTTCCGCTCACTGATGAACGCACGATCGCCCTCGTCGAGGTTGCCGAGTCGGTGGGGCACGCGGTCTACATCGTCAGCCTCGGCCGTGCGGGCTGCGGTTCGCGTGACCTGGCCTTCCTGGCGTCGAAGTTCCCTGCCGTGCGGTTCGTGCTGGGGCACTGCGGCTTCATCGGCATCGACTTTGGTGCGATCAAGGACGTCGCCGATCTCGGAAATGTCTTCGCCGAGACGTCGGGCTGTTACCTGGCTGTCGTCCGCGTTGCGCTGGAGCGTCTTGGCGCCGAACGCTTGCTCTTCGGGACCGAGTACCCGGGACAGGACCCCGGTGTCGAACTCGCCAAGTACCGCGCACTCGATATCAGCCTAGAGCAATGGCGCCTGATCTCGTGGACCAACGGTGCCCCACTGCTCTCCATCGGAGGTGTTACCGATGACTGACCTGCCGCAGATCGGTGACTGGAAGGGGTACGTTGAGCTCGCTGCGCTCCAGGACGAGCGGTTGTCACATGTCCTTGAACGCGCGGCTGCTTCGCCGTTTTACGCCGACCGAATCCCTACGGTCGGGCGGACGCGTGCTGACCTCAACGCGCTTGCGTGTACCACCAAACGTGATCTGCGCGACAGCTATCCGTTCGGCATGCTCGCCTGCGGAATGGACCGGGTCGCCACTTACCACGAGTCGAGCGGGACGGCTGGGCAACCTACGCCGTCTTTCTACACCGAGGCCGACTGGACCGACCTTGCCGAACGCTACGCCCGCAAACGGATCCCGATCACGCCCGACGACACCTTCCTGGTGCGCACGCCGTACGCTCTCATGATCACCGGGCATCTGGCACAGGCCGCCGCCCGATTGCAGGGTGCGGCGGTGGTTCCGGGTGATAACCGGTCGCTGGCGATGCCGTATTCGAGGGTGGTTCGGGTCCTGCATGATCTGGGAGTGACGCTGACCTGGTCGATGCCGACCGAAACACTGCTATGGGCGGCTGCGGCCAGGGAGGCCGGATACCGGGAGTTCCCGGCCCTGCGTGCTTTGTTCGTCGGAGGTGAGCCGCTGAGCTTGCCCCGGCGTAGACGGATCGAGGAGATCTGGGGAGTCCCCGTCGTCGAAGAGTACGGCTCCACCGAGACCGGCAGCCTCGCCGGCGAGTGCGACCAGGGCCATCTGCACCTCTGGGCCGACCGCGCGATCTTCGAGGTGCGCGATCCAGCCAGTGCAGAGATCATGCCGGAGGGCCGCGGCCAGCTCGTCGTCACCCCGCTGTACCGGGAGGCGATGCCGCTGCTGCGCTACAACCTGGAGGACGACGTCGAGGTCTCCTATGCCCCGTGCGACTGCGGCTGGGGTCTCCCGAGGATCCGGGTGTTTGGACGCGCCGCGTTCGGCTACCCCGTCCAGGGAGCGCGGATTACCCAGTACCGGCTGGAGGAGTTGGTGTTCGGGCTCCCTGCCGATCTTGAGGTCATGTTCTGGAGGGCGAAGACGTCTCCTGACGTTCTACGCGTGCAGATCGAGGTCCCGTGCGGGCGCCATGACGAGGCACGCAATGCGCTGACATCGGCGATCCACGAGGCGTACGGCGTGTACTGCGAGGTCACTGCGTTGCCTGCGGGGTCCCTGGTGCCGCGTGCGACGCTCACCGCGGTCCATGACGTCGTCAAGCCACGCAGCCTGTTCGGCGCCGACGAGGAATGGGACAAGGCGCTGCTCTATCACTGACGAGGAGGCAATCATGGATCAGCTGGGAATCGAGGGCCGCGTTGTTGTGGTCACTGGAACCGCCCAGGGGATCGGAGCCGCCGTGGCGCGGACCCTCGGACGTAGTGGCGGGCGGATCGCCGCGGTGGATGTTGACGGTGATCGCCTGAACGATGTCGTGAGAGGCATCGAGCCGGAAGCACTCCCTTATGTGGCCGACGTCCGCGACCCCGCACAGGTGGACCTCGTGGTTAAACGGGTCGAGCGCGACCTGGGCGCCGTGGACATCCTGGTGAACGTCGCCGGGGTACTGCGGACGGCACCGGCGACAGAGCTGACGGACGAAGATTGGGCGTACGTGTTCAGCGTCAACGCCACCGGAGTGTTCAACTTCTCCCGCGCGGTCGCCCGAGCCATGCTCCCCCGCCGGTCGGGATCGATCATCACGGTGAGTTCTAATGCCTCCCACGTGCCGCGGACAGGCATGGCCGCATACGCAGCATCGAAGGCGGCTAGCACCATGTTCACCCGGTGCTTAGGGCTAGAGCTGGCGCCGCATGGTATCCGGTGCAACATCGTGGCGCCGGGGTCAACCGACACGCCCATGCAACGATCCTTGTGGACGTCTGGGAACGGAGCGGAATCCGTCATCGCTGGTGACTCCGAGGCGTACCGCGCCGGGATTCCGCTGGGGAAGCTAGCGTCTCCTTTCGATGTGGCCGATGCTGTGGCCTTCCTCGCCTCCGACCGGGCGAGACACATCACCATGCAGGAACTGTGCGTGGACGGTGGAGCTTCACTCTGACCCTATTCGGAAGGTGTTTTGTGATGCCGATTCCGACGATCGGGCCTTACCCGATGCCCGCCGACCTTCCGGCGAACCAGGTGCCATGGTGGCCCGACACTTCGCGGGCATTGCTGCTTGTCCACGACATGCAGCGCTACTTCCTGAACTTCTTCCGCCCGAGGAAGTCGCCTTATAGAGAGCTCGTTGGCAATATAGGTCTGCTCATATCGGCGGCGCGCTCCTCCGATGTCCCTGTGGCTTACACGGCACAGCCCGGCGGAATGTCGCCGGCCCAACGTGGCCTGCTCTGCGACTTCTGGGGGCCGGGCATGACGGCCGAACCTGAGCACAATGAGATCATCGGCGAGCTCGCCCCGGAGTCCGATGACGTCGTGATCACGAAGTGGCGGTATAGCGCGTTCCACCGGACCGGCCTGCTGGAGACGATGCGGAAGCTCGGACGGGACCAGCTGCTGATCTGTGGTGTCTATGCCCACGTCGGGTGCATGCTTACGGCGTGCGACGCCTTCAGTCACGACGTAGAGCCGTTCCTCGTCGCCGATGCAGTTGCCGACTTCAGCCTTGAAGATCATCGAATGGCGCTCACCTACGCAGTCCGCCGGTGCGCGTCTGTCCTGCCTACCGTGCAGGTCCTTGGTGCAGTGCGGACCGAGCAGCGTCTGGGTGGTATCCGCTGAGAGCATCTGCATGTCCCGGTCAATCCCAGCCAGAGTGTAGGTTATGACCCCACTGGGAGCCTACGCGGTGAGAAAGGGCAGGAATGACCGCACGCCGAGTTGCATTCGCAGCGGTTGAGGACGGGCAGCTGACCTTCGGTGACCCGGGATCTCGTCATCTGGTGATGACCGCGGCGACGGTGCGCTGTGCTGGCCAGTTCCCTGATGGTGAGTCCGGCCCTGACGACGCGTCCGGGAGCGCTGCGGGCCCCGGGGCGGTGCCATGGACCGAGATCGTCGAACTCACGGTTGACGCTCCCCAATCGCGGATGCGATATCCGATCCCCGCGGTGACCGCCATCGCCACAGGCGTGTCGTTGATCGGCTGGGAATGGTCACCTGGCACCGCCGCAGGCTTCAAGGCGAGCTGCGCAACAGGCTTAGTCGAGGGTGAAGTAGTCCGGCCCGGCGTAACGACCAGTGGTCATCTTCTGCCGCTGCATGAGTAGGTCGTTGAGCAGACTGGACGCCCCGAGCCGGAACCAGTCCGGCGACAGCCAGTCTTCGCCGGCCGTCTCGTTGACCAGCACCAGATAACGGATGGCGTCCTTGCTGGTGCGGATGCCACCGGCCGGTTTGACGCCGACCTGACGCCCGATGGCCTCGCGGAAGTCGCGGACCGCCTCGAGCATGACGAGCGTGACCGGGAGGGTCGCGGCCGGGGCGACCTTACCGGTGCTCGTCTTGATGAAGTCGGCGCCGGCGAGCATGGCTAGCCACGATGCCCGCCGGACGTTGTCATAAGTGGCCAGCTCGCCGGTTTCGAGGATCACTTTGAGGTGGGCCTCGCCGCAGGCTTCCTTGACGGCGGTGATCTCGTCGGACACCTGGCCGTATCGGCCGGCGAGGAAGGCGCCGCGGTCGATGACCATATCGACTTCGTCCGCGCCGGCGGCCACGGCAGCTCGAGTGTCGGCCAGCTTAACCTCGAGACTGGTGCGCCCCGCCGGGAAACCTGTTGCGACGCTAGCCACCTTGACGCCGCTGTCGCCGAGCGCATCGCGGGTAACGGCGGCGAGATCGGGATAGACACATACCGCGGCCACCGGGGGCACGGTTGGATCGGACGGGTCGGGGCGTTGCGCCTTGGCGCACAGCGCCCGGACCTTACCGGGGGTGTCCTGTCCCTCGAGTGTGGTCAGGTCGATCATGGAGATGGCGAGGTCGATCGCGTACTGCTTGGCGGTGGTTTTGATAGACCGCGTGGCCAGAGTAGCGGCCCGGGCCTCGGCGCCCACCTGATCAACGCCGGGAAGCCCGTACAGGAAGCGGCGCAAGGATGCTTCGGACGAGGTCACGTCGGCTACGTGCGCTGGATCGAGCACAGTCACGGTGTCGAGTCTACGGGCCTGACCGGTCTCGCTGCCCCAGGTGGGACTGCACACGTCGATGCCTCATGCCGCCGTGGCCGCCGTCAGCCTCCTTGTGGTGGACGCCGGAGTGCAGTAAGCCTCCTTGTGGTGGACGCCGGTGTGCAGTAAGCCTCCTTGTTGTTGTCTGGGCGACAACAAGCCTCCTTGTGGCCGACGCCCGGTGGCAGTAAGCCTCCTTGTGGCGCATCGGGTGGGTGCGACCGATCGGCGGAGCCGGTTACAGCTGGAGCAACCTGGCCAGGTCGGTGCGCAGCGCGGCCAGCTGTTCGGCGGCAACAACTCGGGCGGCGTCGATGTCATCGGCCACGTCGACGACGACCTCGAGGTAGCACTTGAGTTTCGGTTCGGTGCCGCTCGGCCGCACGATGAGCCGGGCGCCGTCGCTGGTGAGGTAACGGAGTCCGTCGGTGGGTGGCAGGCCGGCCAGTCCGTCTCGGAGATCGTCCACGGTGGATACCGCCGATCCGCCGAGCACCGCCGGCGGGTTCCTCCGCAGCCTGCGCATCGTGTCGGTGATCAGTTTGAGGTCATCCACCCGGATCGATAGCTGGTCGGTGGCGTGGACGCCGTGGGCGCGGGCGAGGTCGTCCAGGACGTCCCACAACGTGTGGCCCGCGGACTTCGTTTCAGCTGCCATTTCGGCCAGGAGCACCGCGGCCGAGATACCGTCCTTGTCTCGAACGGCTGCCGGGTCGACGCAGTAGCCGAGGGCTTCCTCATACCCGTAGACGAGGCCTGGCACGCGGGAGATCCATTTGAAGCCGGTGAGTGTTTCGGCGTGGGCTATCCCGTGCGCCGTGGCGACCCGGCCGAGTAGCCGCGACGACACGATGGTGTTGACGAATACCCCGCCGGAGGCTGTCAGCTCACGTCCGCCCCGGCGCGCCAGGTGTAGCCCAAGCAACGTGCCGACGTCGTCGCCGTGCAGCATCTGCCACGAGCCCGCTCCGGACGAAGCCGGGCCGGGAAGGGCGACGGCCAGCCGGTCGGCGTCGGGGTCGTTCGCCACCACGAGGTCGGCGTCGAGCCGGCTGGCGAGCGCCAACGCTAGATCGATGGCGCCGGGCTCCTCCGGGTTGGGGAACTCCACGGTGGGGAAATCTGGATCAGGCTCGGCCTGCTCGGCGACCGGGTGGACGTCGTGGAACCCCGCGCGGCGTAGCGCCTCGACCGCAGTGGCGCCGCCGACGCCGTGCAGGGACGTCAGCACGATGCGGAGGTCGCGTCCACTGGTGCCGGGGGCTGGTGAGCTGGCCATGGCGGCCGCCGCGTCGAGATAGGCCTCGACGACGTGGTCGCCGACCTCGGTCCAGCCGCTGGCCGCCCGGGGAATGTGCGCGGTGAAATGTACATCCTTGATGTACGACGCGATCTCGGCGTCGACCGGGGCGACGATTTGGGAGCCGGCGTCGGGCCCGCCGAGGTAGACCTTGTAGCCGTTGTCGTGTGGCGGGTTGTGGCTGGCGGTCACCATCACCCCGGCATCGGCGTCGAGATAGCGCACCGCGAATGCCAACACCGGCGTGGGCAGCTCGCGCGGGAGGACGAGTGTGTCGATCCCGGCAGCGGTGAACACGGCGGCGCTGTCCACTGCGAACGTCCGGGAGCCGTGCCGGGCGTCGTATCCGATGACCACCCGGTGCCGGTCCGGCCGGACCGGTTCGCGCATCCCGACGAGGTAGTGGGCCAGCCCGGCGGCGGCCCGCAGCACAACCGAGCGGTTCATCCGGTTCGGCCCGGCCCCAAGGCGGCCGCGTAGGCCGGCGGTACCGAAGGTCAGGAAGCCGGCGAACCGGTCACCGAGGTCCGCCAAGGCGGCGCTGTCGCCGTCTTCGGCGCGTTCGATGATGGCACGCAACTCCGCACGCGTGGCCGGATCGGGATCGTCGGCCAGCCAGGTGTGAGCCTCGTAGAGAACTTCGCCCATCAGCTCATCGTCCCATGATCATGAACACTTGTCCGTGCTAGGACCCGGACAAGTGTTCATGATCATGGGGTGAGGCGGGCGACGATGTCCGCGAGAAGTGCGCTGATCCGCGGCGCCGCGGCCTGCCCGGTCTCCAGGACCTCCGCGTGACTGAGCGGCGCCGGACTGATCCCCGCGGCCAGGTTGGTGATCAGCGAGATACCAAGCACCTCCATACCCGCCTCCCTGGCCGCGATCGCCTCGAGCGCCGTGGACATACCCACGAGGTCGCCACCGATACGCCGGGCGAACTGGATCTCGGCCGGGGTCTCGTAGTGCGGGCCCCGGAACTGTACGTAGACACCTTCGGCGAGCGACGGATCGACCTCGCGGGCCAGCGCCCGCAGCCGGGTCGCATACAGGTCGGTCAGGTCCACGAACGTGGCGCCTTCCAGCGGCGACGTGGCCGTGAGGTTGATGTGGTCGTTGATCAACACTGGAGTGCCAGGTGCCCACTCCGGGTTCAGGCCGCCGCAGCCGTTGGTGAGCACGAGGGTGCGCGCGCCGGCCGCTGCCGCTGTGCGGACGCCGTGCACGACGGCCCGCACCCCGTGCCCCTCGTAGAGATGGGTGCGGGCCCCTAAGACCAGCGCATGCCGGGTGGGCTCGCCAGCGGCCGAGGCGACCCGGATCGACCGGATGGTGCCGGCGTGTCCGGCCACGGCGGAGGTGGTGAACCCGCTGATGTCGGCGGCCGGGATCTCGGCCACGGTCTCGCCGATCAGTTCGGCGGCGCCTCCCCAGCCGGAACCGAGCACCAAGGCAACGTCGTGCGACGGTACACCGGTCAGCTCGGCCAGCTGGCTGGCCGCGGAGCGAGCGAGGTCATGGGCGGAAATGTTCTCGGACACGCGGCAGACGCTACCGTCCCGCGGCGCGGTTTGCCCGCTGGCACCACCGACGACCCCGCCCGAACGGGCCAGATGCACGACCGTGCGCCAGAATGGCGGGGTGACACGTGTGGCGATCCTCGGTGGCGGTCCTGGCGGATACGAAGCGGCGCTGGTGGCCGCTCAACTCGGCGCGGAGGTGACACTCGTCGACCGCGACGGCGTCGGCGGCTCCACCGTGCTCACCGACTGCGTGCCAAGCAAGACGCTGATCGCCACCGCCGAGGTCGCCACCGACGCCGCGGAGTCCTCCGAGCTGGGCGTGGTGCTCGGCGACGACGCGGTGCGGGTGGACCTGGCCAGAGTTAATGCCCGGGTGCAACGGCTCGCCGCGGCCCAGTCCGCCGACACCACCGCCACGGTGGAGCGCGCAGGTGTGCGGATCGTCCGCGGAACTGGACGGCTCGCTCCCGGTGATCGCGTCCTGGTCGACCTCAACGACGGCGGCACCGACGAACTCGTCGCCGACGTCGCGTTGGTGGCCACGGGGGCCCGCCCACGTGTACTGCGCGACGCAGAGCCCGACGGTGAACGGATCCTCACCTGGGAGCAGGTGTACGACCTCCAGGAGTTGCCGGAGCGGCTCATCGTCGTGGGCTCCGGGGTGACCGGCGCGGAGTTCGCCAGCGGCTACAACGCGTTGGGTTCCGACGTCGTACTCGTATCGTCTCGCGACCGAGTGCTACCCGGCGAAGACGCCGACGCCGCATTGGTGCTGGAGGACGTTTTCGCCCGCCGCGGGCTCACCGTGTTGTCGCGGTCGAGGGCAGCATCGGTGAAACGGGTGGGTGACGGTGTGGTGGTGACGCTCTCCGACGGACGCACCGTCGAAGGCACACATTGCCTGATGGCGGTCGGCTCGGTGCCCAACACCGAGAGTCTCGGCCTGGCCGAGTGCGGGGTAGCGGTCGACGAACAAGGTTTCATCACGGTCGACAAGGTGTCGCGGACCTCCGGACGCGGTGTCTACGCCGCGGGAGATTGCACCGGAGTGCTGATGCTCGCCTCGGTGGCGGCTATGCAGGGCCGCACCGCGATGTGGCACGCCCTGGGCGACGCGGTCCGTCCGCTGGACCTCAAGACCGTCGCCGCCAACGTCTTCACCGCGCCGGAGATCGCCACGGTGGGCTGGAGTCAGGCTGCCGTCGACTCGGGCGAGATCGACGCGCGGGCGGTGAAGCTCCCACTGGCCACCAACGCGCGGGCGAAGATGCAGGGCATCAAGGACGGCTTCGTGAAGCTCTTCTGCCGGCCGGGCACCGGGATCGTCGTCGGCGGAGTCGTGGTCGCGCCGCGGGCGAGTGAGCTGATCTACCCGATCTCGCTGGCGGTCGAGGCGTCCTTGACCGTCGACCAGCTGGCCCGCGCGTTCACGGTGTACCCGTCGCTGTCCGGCTCGGTGGCCGAGGCTGCTCGCCGGCTGCGGCACCGCGGCTGAGCAGCGCGCTGGTAGCGGTAGGCGTCAGTCCCACGCGGTCTCCCGTGTTCGGCACGACGAGTGTTCCGTCGGCTGTCTATCGCGGGGGCAGCGCTTGGGCTGTCGGAACGATCGAGCTGTTGTTGGTCGGCAGCGGCAACTGCAGGACGCTGTGGCAACCGTAGTCAGCCACCAGGAGCCGGTCTTCCCACACCGCTAGTGATAGTGGCCGGATGAGCTGGCTGTCCATCGCCGCGGTATCAGCATCGTCGCAGGTGAACTCGCCGTCGTCCGGAGGCTGTTGACGGGCCGCGAGCACCGAGACCGTCTCGGGTGTCATGCGGCGTACGCACCTGCCGCCGTCACAGGCGGTCAGAACTCGAAGCCGCCGAATCCGCCGCCGAAGTCGCCGCCGCCACCGTCGAATCCGCCGCCGAAGTCGCCGCCACCGTCGTCGAATCCGCCGCCGAAGTCGCCGCCACCCTCACCACCGGCACCAGCTCCGTAAGCCATTGGCGCGGCCATCGCCGAACCGAGCATGGTGCCGACCATCATGGCCGGCAGGACCGCGCCGAAGTAGCCGGCCGCCCAGCCGCCGTAGGCGGGACCGGCCTCCCAGTACGGGCGGCGCTCACCGTCGCCGGCGCGGACGAGGCGGACGTCCGGGTCCAGCCCTTGTTTAACCCGCATGGCGTCGGCAGCGCACGCCGGAACGAGGCGCGGCACACCGCCGGGCGGCGCCCACGACACGTCCTCGACCGACGGGCCGTGACCGGGGTCGAAGAAACACGGCGAGCGGCGTTCGGGCAGGGAGTCGCCGCTCATCCGGGCTTGGACGCAGCCGAGCAGCCAGCGGCCCTCCTCGAGTGCGTTGGTGACCGGCTTGAGATCTTCGGCCTTCTCGGCCCGGTCGGCATACATCTTCGCGTTCTCGTAGAGGTCGAGCGCTCGGCCGTATTCCTGCCGAGCCTCGATCGGGACGGCCGAGTCTGCCTGCACGTCCAGGTCCAGTTCGGACAGGCGCTCGCCGTAGGCGGTGATGTCTTCGTCGAGGGCATTACGCACCTGGTCGAGTTCGACCCGTTCGCGGTTGCGCCGATTGCGGCGGTAGAGCAGGTAACCTCCACCACCGGCCGCTACCAGGATGGCCAGCGGCAGCATCCCGCCACCGCCGCCGCGCGGGCGGGTGGTGGCGCCCCCGGCTCCGGTGCCCGCACCGGCCTGGTTCTCCGCCAACCGCTCGATCTGGTTGACGCTGTGCTCGATCAACTCCAGGGTGTTGGTGCCGAAGTCGGCCGCGCCGTGGGCGACCTGGCGGACGCCGTTGATAGCGGTTGAGACGGCGTCACCCTCCCCGTTGCTGAGGAAGACGACGTAGGTACCTTGCTGCCCGACAGCATTAGCGATATCGCGCGGAGCGCGGCTGGCGGCCTTCGCCTCGACCGGAAGGATGGCAACCCAGATGGGCACCGCGGCGTCGTCGAGATGTGAGCGGGCCTCGTTCTGGTCACCGGAGGTGAAAGGGATGTCGGCCGCCGCCAGTTCGGCCTCGGCGTCGGGATGGACATAGAGGCGTGAGTTGCGTAGTGCTTGCCCGGCTTCGTCCCACGCGTTCGACATACCTCCATCATCCACTTCTTGCTGATCGCGTGCTACATCCGGTCCGGGGTGAAGAACACCACGTGTCATCGCGCCGGTTGACCGCTTCAGGCACGTCGTTCCGGGCCTTGGGTTCGGCGCGGGTGACGGTGTTCCGGGCCTAGGCGTCGGGGTCGACCCTGGTGTTGATCATCAGGGGTGGCTCATGCCCCGGGTTGACCCTCCGTGACTGCGGGTCATACCCCGGCCAGACGGGTCTGACCTGGTGAATCATCCGCCGGCCAGACGTTTTGACGGGTCTGCCCCGGCACGATGGATGGTGTCAGTCGCACTGAACAGGAGGGCACCATGGTTACCCACGCCATACCGGTCGTCCCAGCCGAGCGGGAGCGCGCCACAACCTGGCTACCGCGCATCCTCGCCGCATTGCGCGCCGCCTTTGAGACCGCGTCGAGTCGGCTATCCGGGTGGGCGCACAACCCCGACGCGGACCCGGCGTCCCTGCAACGGATCCTCGTCGAACTCGGCCGCCTGCATCCGGACCAGGCGACCGGCCGGCCGAATCCGGCGACGACACGCGCCGTGGCCGTGTTCCAGCGGGGCCGTGACCTGCGGGCTGACGGTGTCGCCGATGCTCGAACGGTGCACGCGCTCGCCCGCGCCTGGCATGCGGCATGAAACGTCGGCGGCCGCCGTACCCCCTGCCCCCCGTGATCGTCAGCAGGATCGTGTCGCTCCACCCCGGTGATCGTCGGCAGAATCGTGTCGCTATGGCGACCCAAATCCGGCGACGATCACCGGGAGCGGGGGCAGAAATGGGGCGATGATCACGGGTGAGGGGGGACCGGTGAGGGGGGGACCGGTGAGGGGGGAGGGGACTCAAGGGCCGGTCTGCTCCACGAGATGTGTCACCTTGATCCGGACGGTAACCCGTCGTTCGTCGTCGGCCAGGTCCCGGAAGTCTTGCCCGGTGTACTTGTGCGCCAGCTGGTTGATCACCTCGGCGCCGTCGTCGGCGCTAAACGTCGCCGCGCCGCTGACGCTGGCCCAGCTGAAGGGGTGGTCGGGATCCAGGACGCTCACCGACACCGTCGGGTTGTGCCGCAGGAAACGTTCCTTGGCACGGTCCAGGGCAGTGTTGAACAGCACGGTGTCGTCGTCTTCCACGTCCAGCCAGACCACGGAGTTGTGTGGTGAGCCGTCGGGACGGATCGCGGTGGCCCAGCCGAGTATCGGCCGGGAGAACAGCGAACGGGCGTGATCGGACAGGGGCGGCATAGGGCACTCCTCGATGGCGGGTACCTGATTGGAGACGTGTCAGCCCATAACGTCGGACACCGGCCATCATGTTCCGCGGCACCACATTGAGCCGCCGGTGTATGCGCAGCAAGAAGCCACGATGGCCCAGAATGAACCCATGGACGAGAAACCACAGTCCACTGTGCTGACCCGATCGAGGCTCGCCGAAGACATCCGCGACCTCGGCCTGGGCGCCGGTGATGCGGTGATGATCCACGCTGCGTTCAGCCGCGTCGGACCGGTTCTCGGCGGGCCGGACACCCTCGTGGACGCGGTCCTCGACGTCATCGGACCCGACGGAACGCTGTTGAGCTATCAGGACTGGGAGCTTGCGGTCGACATCTGGGATGACGACGGTCGGGTCGTGGATCATCTGCGCGCGCACGTGCCGCCCTTCGACCCGGCGACCGCCCGTCCATCCCGCAGCCACGGCATCATCGCCGCGACCATCGGGACCCGGCCAGGCGTGCGGCGCAGCGGCAACCCCGGTGCATCGGTGGCCGCCCTCGGCGCACGCGCGGAGGAGTTCGTCACCTCGCACCCTCTTGACTTCGGCTACGGGGAAGGATCACCGTTCGCACGGCTGGTCGAGACGGGCGGCCAGGTGGTGATGGTGGGTGCACCACTCGACACGATGACCCTTCTGCACCATGCCGAACATCTCGCCGATCTGCCCGGCAAACGCCGAGTCCGGGTCGAATACCCCCTCCTCAGCCCGGCGGGTGGGGTGACCTGGCGGACGGTCGAGGAGTTCGACACCAGCGATCCAGTTGTCGAGGGGCCAGCGGACGACTACTTTCGGCTCATCGTCGAGGAGTATCTCGCCACCGGAGCGGGAAACCAGGGCCAGATCGGCCAGGCGCCCAGTGTTCTTGTCGACGCCGCTGGCATCGTCACCTTCGCCGTCAGGTGGCTTGAGCAACGATACGGGCGCCGATGACGTCAGCCGCGCTGACCCGGCGACCTGGACCGGCCACCACCACGAGGTTCATTGGCCGGTGAGGACACGTTCGACGAGGTTGGCGCGGAGTGCGCCGTAGCCGGTGGACGCCCAGGGCTCCAGGCCGGACTCGTAGTAGGGGACGTCCTGGCCGCCGACGGTGACCTGGAGCGTATCCGGCTGTACGTCGCTGTCCACCTGCTCGGCGCAGACGCCGCACGCACCTACCGACCCGGCAGCGCTGCCGGGAAGCCGGACGTCGCGCTGGGCAGCGCCGTGGAGCGGATTGAAGAAACACGGCCGGGGCCGTGGGCGCCGGCGCAGGGCGTCGCGGCCCGCGGTGCGCCGCAGGTGCGCTTCACCGGTCTCGGCCAGTACCAGCGCGCCGACTATGTCGGCGAGGTTCTGCTGCCGGTCCAGGGTGCGTCCGGCGGCGTCGTAGGCGTCCAACGCGGCCCGATACTCGGTTAGTGCGCTGCCGCCGGGAGGAACGTCGGTACGCTCCAGCTCCTCTCCGAGGGCCAGGATGGTGCTGCGGGCTTGCTCGGTGACGGCCTCCGAGCGGGCACCACGAACCGCGTCGAGTACATGGGCCGGCACGCTGTACGCCCGGGCTACTCGCCGGCTGTCCCGCCGGATCTTGGCCCGGTAGGCGAAGGCCCAGATAATGGCGCCGACGACGGCGAAGACCACGACACCGCCGGCCGCCGCCGCGACACCCTCGGTGAACGACTCCGACGAACTCGACGAACGAGAGTCACGCAACTCTCGGTAGGCCTGCTCGCCGGTGCCCGTGGCGACCAGTTCCACGAACCGCTCGATCTTGCCGACGTGCGTGTCCTCTTGATGCGCGACCCGCGCCGCGTCGTACTGGCTGGATACGCCGTGGGTGCGGGCAGTGAGCACGTCCAGCGAATCGATCGACACGTAGACGCCGTCGGCACCGAGCTGGTCGTGGACGAGGGTGAGCAACTGCCCGGCGCTGCCGTTGAACTCGTCGTCGTAGCGCAGCGGCAGATACACCACGTAGATAGGGACGGGAGAGTCCTCGACCATCTCGGTGATCGACTGAACATGTTCGGCGGGCAGTGCACCAGGCTCGACGTACACCGGCGACTCTGCGAGGTGGTCGGCGATGGAGGCGACGCGATCAGTCGACATCATTGTCCTCGGGGATCCACTGAGTACGACGATCCGGCGGGTACATCCGGGGGATGACGCTGGACAAGCGACCATCGTAGACGGAGGCGCCGAGCCAGGTGAGCGCGTCACCGTAGCGGTCCACCGACGACGCGTGCCGGTCCTGATCGATGATGACGTAGTGTCCGTCCCGGCCGACCTCGTCGGAGAGTGCGATCACGGCGGCGTCGGTGTTGCCACCCATGCCGTCCTGCCGGATGAACGGGGCGATGACGACGTAGATCGGCGGCCCCGCGTCGAGTGCCTCGATCACCGCGGCCCGCTCGTCGGGCGGCAACATGTGGGACAGCGCCGGATCGACGTACAGCGGTGCCTCCTCCAACGCGGCAGCGGCCTCGAGGATGCGGTCGTCGGCCGGTGGAAGGTCGGCGTAGTCGGCCAGTTCCTGCCGGGTGGCCCAGCTGCGATCCGGCCGTTCGTCCGCGGGTTCCCGGCTGGAGTTCCAGTCGAGGGCACCAGCGAGCACGCCCGCCACGAGCCCGATGGCAATGGCGGGGAGGAGGTGGCTGCGCTGCCCGGGTGTCTGCGACTCCTGCTCATCGGGGCTCATGTGCCAACCTCCCAGGGAGCGGAGTTCCCGCGCGGGCGCCGGCCAAGACCAGGTCAGGGAGGTCGGCGCGCAGGGAGCCGTAGCCGGACACCGCCCACACGTCGGGCCGGCGGTAGTACGGAATGACCCGCCAGCCGCGCCGTAGCCGGAACACATCCGGCTGGTGATCCTTCGAGAGGTCGTCGGCGCAGCGCTGGCAGACCGGGACCCGGACCTGCTGGCGCTGGCCGGGTAGCTCGGCGGTGGTGCGGTGCGGTCCGTGCAAGGGGTGGAGGAAACAGGGCTGTGGGCCGGGCGGCGGATCGGTGTGTGAGGCGGCGTACACGGCATGTTCGGCCAGCACTGCCGCACCCATGATGTCGGCCGGGTCGGTACTGTCCCGCAGCCGTCGGGCGGCGTCGGCGGCTCTCCATGCCACCGGCGGTACGGCTGAACCGTCCGGACCGGATACGTCGGTCTTCCATCCGTCGATAGAAGCGAGCGCCGTGGCCAGCCGCTCGCGTGCTGGGCCGATGTCGGTGGGCGAGCCGGTGATCGCCCGGCCCGCCGCGCGTCGCCCGAGCACCACGTTGGCCAGCGCGGCGACGACGATGGCGACGATGAAGCCGGTGCCGAGGTAGGAGTCGTCGCGGCTGGATGTGGGCCACGGAGGTGTGGTGAGTTCGCGTTGAGCGGAGAACGAGCGGAAGTCGACCTCGGTGACCACCATGACGGGCTGGGTCAGCAGTTCGTCGATGATCTCCGCGGCCGCGGCGTCGGCCTCGGGTGAGACGAGGTCGTCTACCCATGAGGTCAGCCGGAGCTGGGCGACGGCCTGGGCACCGGGACTCAACGTGACCTCGGCAGCCTGGGCGGCGTCATGGATGGCCAGCCACGACCGGGCCGGATCGGGGACGTCGACGCCGGCGGCTATGCCGCTCACGGCATATTCGATTCCCACGACGTATACGCCGTCCTCGCCGAGCCGTCGGTGCAGGAGGGCGGCAAGCTCCGCCGGATCGGCGCTGCCCCCGGAGCCGTCTCGGAGCAGATCGTCGCCCGGAACGTAGTGGACCAGCACGGCGTACGCCGGATACGGCAGGGCGTCGATCTCGGCCCGCAGGGCTGCCCGGAGGGCCTCGGCATCTCCGTTGCCCATAGCCCGGTCCACATACACAGGGTCGTCGGCGAGGTGGTGCACGATCTGATCGACCCGGTTGTGCAACGAGCTGATCCCGGGGCCGGTGTCGGCGGTGGTGTGCGCTGGTTGCGCTGCTGCGGCGCCATCAATGACGCCACCCATCACGCCGGCCGCGACACTGGCCACGACGAACGTAGCCACGACGGAAGCGACGGCCCTGATCAGCCGCTGCCGCACCGTCTGCGTGACGTAGCCCACCGCCGGGTATCGCCTCCGTCTTGACTGGTAGCTCTACTCCGAGGTGATGGTGCAGATGGCCGACCCGTTGGCGACGGTGGCGCCGATGGTGGCGTCGAGTCCGGTGACCACGCCGGCCTTGTGTGCGGTGAGCGGCTGTTCCATCTTCATCGCCTCGAGGACCACGATGACGTCTCCCTCGGCAACCTGCTGGCCCTCGTCCGCGACCACTTTGATGATGGTGCCCTGCATAGGCGATACGAGAGCGTCGCTGCTGCTGGTGGCGGTGGCAGCAGCACCGGACTGCCGGCGTGCCGGTTTGCGGGCGGCAGTTTGGCCCGACGCCGCCGTACCGGCACCAAGACCGGCCGGAAGCACCACCTCGAGCCGTTTACCGCCGACCTCCACGGTGATCCGTTCCCGGGACGCGGTGTCGTCGGTAGCGTCAGTGCCGCCCGAATACGGTTGCAGGGTGTTGTTCCACTCGGTCTCGATCCACCGGGTGTGTACCTGGAACGGCGTGTGCGGATCGGCCGGTGCGAACGCGTCGTCGTCGAGGACCGCCCGGTGGAACGGGACGACGGTGGCCAGCCCGTCGACCTGGAACTCCGCAAGCGCCCGGCGAGCCCGTTGAATCGCCTGGGTACGGTCGGCGCCGGTGACGATCAGCTTGGCCAGCAGGGAGTCGAAGTTCTGGCCGATGACACTGCCGGGTTCGATGCCGGCGTCGACCCGGACACCGGGCCCGGACGGTGGCACGAAGGTCGTCACCCGGCCCGGAGCGGGCAGGAAGTTGCGGCCCGGGTCCTCGCCGTTGATCCGGAACTCGATGGAATGCCCGCGCACCGGCGGATCGTCGTATCCGAGCTCTTCTCCCTCGGCGATGCGGAACATCTCCCGCACCAGGTCGATGCCGGTGACCTCTTCGGTGACCGGGTGCTCCACCTGAAGCCTGGTGTTGACCTCCAGGAACGAGATGGTGCCGTCGGCGCCCACCAGGAACTCGCAGGTACCGGCGCCGACGTAGCCGGCCTCGCGCAAGATGGCCTTGGACGCTTGATAGAGCTGAGTGTTCTGGGCCTCCGAGAGGAACGGCGCCGGAGCCTCTTCCACCAGCTTCTGGTGCCGGCGCTGCAACGAGCAGTCGCGGGTGGAGATCACCGCGACGTTGCCGTGCTGGTCGGCCAGGCATTGGGTCTCGACGTGCCGTGGCTGGTCCAGGTATCGCTCGACGAAACACTCACCGCGGCCGAACGATGCCACCGCTTCCCGCACCGCGGAGTCGTACAGCTCTGGGATCTCTTCCAGGGTGCGGGCTACCTTCAGCCCACGTCCGCCGCCGCCGAAGGCCGCCTTGATCGCGATGGGGAGGCCGTGTTCCTTCGCGAACGTGACGACCTCTTCGGCGCCGCCCACGGGGTCGGGGGTACCGGCCACCAAGGGCGCACCGGCACGCTGCGCGATGTGCCGGGCGCTCACCTTGTCGCCGAGTGATTCGATGGCCGCCGGTGGGGGACCGATCCAGGTGAGCCCGGCATCGATGACGGCCTGAGCGAAACCGGCGTTCTCGGCGAGGAACCCGTAACCGGGGTGGACCGCGTCCGCACCGGATCTGGCGGCGACGTCCAACAGCTTCTGGATGTCGAGATAGGTTTGGGTGCCGGTCTCGCCGTCGAGGCTGTATGCCTCGTCCGCAACCCTGGTGTGCGGAGCGTCGCGGTCGCCGTCGGCGTACACAGCGACGCTGCTGATTCCGGCGTCTCGGCAGGCACGGGCGACCCGGACGGCGATCTCACCGCGGTTGGCGATGAGTACCTTGGTGATGCTGCGCTTCACAACCTCTCCCTTCGGCTGACCTCCTCGTGGCCTGCTGCTACAGGTTAGTCCACCAGATTTCACCGATGAGCGGGCTGATCGTGACATTCCTCATGAAGGCGCCGCCACGTCGATCATGGGCACGTGAGCCCTCTAGAAGCCTGCGAGGTGTCACGTGCCCATGATTACGGAAACGGCTCAGGCAGTGCTGCGTTTAAGGGCTTGCCGGACCATATATCCGCCGCCGACGAGCGCCCCACCGCCGAGGGCCGCGAGGATCACCGCACCGGGTGAGATGGACAAGCCGCCGTTGGCTTCGCTCGCGGTGTTGGTGGTCATGTCGTGGTAGGGCGGTGTAGTCGTGACTTGATCTTCTCCTGGGGACGGCTGCTCGGCATCGTCGTCAGTGCCCGTCTCGTCATCGTCGCTGGGGATGTCGGTATTCGTGTCGCCCGATGTCGCTGGTTCGTCGGCTGTGTCGGAGCCGAGGAGGCCGCCGACACCCTCGCCGTCGTATGTGGGTGCACCGGCGCCGGCCTCGCCCATGACGTCGACGGTCAGCGTGTAATCGACCAGATGGTCGTTGCCACCGTCCGGGTCTTGGTTGTCGGTCACGGCAATGAAGTAGGGACCCGGGATCACTGCGTCGTGAACACCGTCCCAGTAGAGGGCCTCGCGGTTGAGTAGCCGGATGGAGGGTGTAGCCGCCCCTAGGCGGAATCTCATGTCACCGCGCTCCTCGGACCAGTCTGGCAGCCCTTCCGTGACGGAGTTCCGGTCCCGAAGGGTTCGGTAAGGGCCGAAAATCCGAAGGTCGTACCGAGCCGAACTGCCGGTGCCGAAGCTGCCTTTTTCGTCAGGGCCGACCTCCATCAGCGCCTGGACGTGCTGTCCCCAATCGGCGTCGACGGCGATGACCTTGGTTTCGCCGGGCAGCATTGACATTTCGTAGGTTCCGGGCTCCACAATCGGCGCGGACGAGAAGCTATTGCCGGGCTCAATGTCGTCGCGCGGCTCGCCGGCGCTCATGTCGTGCCAAGTAGCGATCTCCGATGCCGGCAGCTCGTCGGAGTTGGTGGTCGGTGGTTCTTCATAGACGACCAATTCGAAGTCCTGGCCGGCCAGTCCAGCACCGCCGAAGAGGCCGTCCTGGCCCACCTCGATGATGAGGGAATCCACGCTCTCACAATCATCACTGCGGATGAGGCGTGCTGTGGAGTTGGTGCCTATGCCAAGTAGCCCGTGGTCCGAGGATTCCTGTAAGGCCTCCAGTCCGCAGATGTCGCGATCCTCGGTGAGTATGCGGACTCGGCTCTGTGGGCGGCCATCCCCGTCGGTGAGTGATGCCGTGATCCCGGCGTGTAATGTCGAGCCGGCCATGCTGCGATCCACTCGATAGTAGATCGGCTTGATGTTGTTGGCATACGACCGTCCGTCGTTGGCGAAGGTGTCGATGTACTGGCCCGGCTCGATGGGGGTGGCTTCGGCAATGGTGGCGCCGCCGGTGATGCGCTCGCCTTTCAACTCGAACGGTTCGAAGGCGCGAGTGGAGACCTCAGTGAGGGCATTGGCGAGCTCGTCGGCGTTGGAGACGTCGTAGTACACCCCGCCGCCGTTGTCGGCGATGCATTCCATGGTTGCCCGCGCGTTTTCGTCGAGATCGAATCCGACGACGTGAATGCGCATGTTGTAGCCCCGGCTGATGAGATCGGCGGCGACCTCACAGGGGTCCGGGTCGCACGTCGGTTCACCGTCGGAGACGAGCACGATGGTGCGTTGGGTCTCGGTACCGAGGTCGTTGGCGGCCTGCTGGAGTGCGTATCCGATGGGGGTTTCGCCGTAGGGCTCGTAGTCGGCGACGGCGGCGCGCAAATTGTCGCGGTTGTCGGTGGCGGGCTCGACGACTTGCACCGAGTCTTCGCATGCGCCGGGATCGGAGGAGCTGAAGACTTCTGATCCGAAGACTCGCAGTCCGACATGGGCGTTGTCCGGGAGGTCGTCGATCAGGGTGTTGAGGGCCGACTTGGCGGCCTCGATGCGGGTGGTGCCCGCGTCGTCGCCGGTGGGTTCAGCCATAGAGCCGGAAGCGTCCATGACCAGCTGCAGGCGGCCAGTGTTGTCCTGGTTGGTTGATTGGTCGGCGTGGGCCGGGTGGGCCAGGAACGGCATTGCCGCGGTGCCAGTAAGGACGGCTGCGGCCAACATGCCGAGGAGTTGGTTGCGGTTGTTTGCCATCATCCAAACCTTCGATCGTTTGCGATTGCGAATTCACCATAAGCATTTGCAATCGCGAACGTCAACTTTTCATGCCATGCTTCTCTTGTGGAACCGGAGATCATTGAGCGCAACCGCCGCCAGCAGGCTGAACTCTACGGTGCCGCCCTGGGCGACTTGGTGCTGACCGTGCGCAACTCACTCGGACTGACTCAGAGACGTATCGCCGAAGTACTTGGGCTGTCACCTCCGATGCTGTCGCAGCTGATCAGCGCGCAGCGGGTGAAGATCGGTAACCCGGCTGTGGTGGCTCGGCTGACGGCACTGCTCGACTTGGCCGAAACAAACTTAGCTCTGGAGCCCGATGAGCTCGAAGCCCGCCTGGGGGCAGTCTCGCTCGCATCAGGCGCATTCACTCAGCAGTCCAGCAGACATGCGGTGACCGAGGAGGTCCGCAAAGCCCTCCTGGCGACCGGCTCGCCTGCCCGGCTGCGTGCGTCGGCCGAACTCGTTGAGCCTTCGCACGCCGCGCTGGCTCGACTCCTACGCGAGGCGGCTGACCATGGGTGAGGTGTTCGCCGGCCGATACGAGCTAGTCGAACTCGTTGGCCAGGGCGGCATGGGAACGGTGTGGATCGTCTGGGACCGGCGTAGCGAATGCTTTCGTGCGGCAAAAGTGCTGAGGCAAGCCGACGCGGCGTCGCTCGTGCGGTTTGTGCGCGAGCAGTCGTTTCGTATCTCGCACGAACACTGCGTCACTCCGCATGGCTGGGCCGGCGAAGACGATCGGGTGCTGTTCACTATGGATCTTGTGCGCGGGGGATCGGTCGCGACGTTGCTCGGCGACTACGGTCCCCTGCCGTCCGGATGGGCGGCGGTGCTGCTTGATCAGCTGCTCTCCGCGCTGGAAGGAGTACACCACGCGGGTCTGGTCCATCGCGATGTCAAGCCGGCCAACCTGCTGTTGGAGCCTACCGGCACCGGCCGGCCCCACCTGCGGCTCAGCGATTTCGGGGTGGCGGTTCCGGTCAACGAACCGCGCATGACACGCACCAGTGCAGTGCTCGGTACACCTGGTTATCTCGCGCCCGAACAGCTGCGCGGCGAAGACCCCGACCTGCGCTCCGACTTGTGGGCGGCGGGGGTCGTCTTGGCTGAGATGCTGACCGGCCAACCGATGCGACACGACGGCTCGGGTGTGCCGGAGGAGGTGCCGGCTGGGGTAGCGCCGAAGCTCTGGGAGTTAGTTCAGTCGCTAACCGCGCCCGGCCTTCAGGACCGGCCGGAAAGCGCCGTTCGGGCCCGAGCCTTGCTGGCCCGGACGGGCCTTCTAGTCGAGCCGCCGCAGATTCCCGACGACGACGGCCGCGGCATCGAGGTGCTGGAGCAGATCGCGTGGCCCGGACCCGGGCGCGACGTCGATGAGAAGCCGCAAGTGTCCGTCGACGCACCCGTGGGGGAGCCGACACTGGTGGCGGCCGGTCCTGTTGTTCCGCCGCCACCCCTACCACCGACGCAGCACCTACCGCCGACGCAGCACCTACCGCCGACGCAGCACCTACAGCCGGCTGAGAACCACGTGCCGAACGAGGATGTCCGATCGGCCGAGCCAGAGGTCGGTGCGTACGGTTGGCGTTCGGGCCGGACATGGCTGGGTGTCGTCGTCGTTGGTGTGGGTCTGGTCCTTCTCGCCGCCGCAGTGATGGTGGCCGTCTCCTGACGGCCTACCAATCACGACCCGCTGCCCAGCCGATGAAGATCGGACCGGCAGCGCTGCTCCAGCTCGTCGAACTCGGTCAGGATCGCTTGGATGTCCCGCAACCTGGACTCCAGCTCGGCGCGGCGTTGGGTGATCTGCTGAAGTAAGTATTCGAGCTGTCCGGCTTCGCCTACGTCGGTGTCGTACATGCCGACGATCTTCTTGATCTCGGTCAGGGAGAACCCGAGGCGCTTGCCGCGTAAGACGAGTTTCAGGCGCACCCGGTCGCCCTCGCCGAAGATACGCTGGCTGCCCTCCCGAGCCGGGCTGAGGAGGTCCTGCTCCTCGTAGAAGCGGATGGTGCGGAGCGTGACGCCGAACTCGTTCGCGAGTTCGGTGATCGTCCAGGTCCGGGCGGCGCCCAACGTCATCGCTCCTCTCGCTTCGGTGATGGTGCTCTTCGGTGATTCCGGCGTTCATCCTCCGGCAGGCTGCCTCGTGGTCTGGCGTCGCCCTATCGCTTACGTTAACGTAAGCGTCAACCGATGTCCGCGATCACGACGAGGTGACGCACACATGCCATTCGAGCTGTCGGCAGAACACGAGACGTTCCGCAAAGTGGTCCGGGAGTTCGCCCGGGCGGAGATCGCACCGCACGCAGCGCAGTGGGACCTCGACCACCATTTTCCGGTCGGCGTGGTCCGGGCCATGGGTGAGTTAGGACTGTTCGGCTTAACCGCGCCCGAGGAGTACGGGGGCTCGGGTGGAGACCTGACCAGCCTCTGTGTCGCCATCGAGGAGATCGGACGGGTCGACCAGTCGCTGGGGATCACCCTGGAGGCGGCCGTCGGGCTCGGCATCAACCCGATCCTCAACTACGGCACCGACGAGCAGAAACAGCGCTGGCTGCCAGACCTCACGGCCGGCCGGGCGCTCGCCGGATTCGGTCTCACTGAACCCGGCTCCGGCTCCGACGCCGGCGCCACGTCGACTCGGGCGGTCCTCGACGGCGACGAGTGGGCCATCGACGGAGCCAAACAATTCATCACCAACTCCGGCAGCGATCTCACCTCATGTGTAACCATCACCGCGCGCACCGGCACCACTGACGCCGGTGAACCCGAGATCTCGGCGATCATCGTCCCGGCGGGTACTCCCGGGTTCACCGTCGAACCGGCGTATCACAAGCTCGGATGGCACGCCTCCGACACGCACCCACTAACGTTCACCGGTGCCCGGGTGCCGGCCGACCACCTGCTCGGGGCCAGAGGCAAAGGGTTCGCCCAGTTCCTCGCCACTCTCGACGATGGCCGGATCGCCATCGCCGCGCTCGCCGTGGGATGTATTCAGGCGATGCTCGAAGCGTCGGTGGCCTACGCCAACGAACGCACAGCCTTCGGCGTCCCCATCGGGCGCAAACAAGGGGTGGCGTTCCAGATCGCCGACCTCCACGTCATGGCGGAGTCGGCCCGATTGCTCACCTATCGGGCGGCATCGCTGCGCGACGCGGGGGCTGCGTCCGCCGCGGTGAAACAGGCGGCGTCGGTTGCCAAGCTGCAGGCCACCGAGTTCGCCGTCACCTCCACTCGGATCGCCACCCAGGTGCACGGCGGCTACGGCTTCATGGAGGAGTACCCCGTCGCCCGGTTCTACCGCGACGCGAAGATCCTGGAGATCGGGGAAGGCACCAGTGAGGTCCAGCGGCTGCTCATCGCCCGCGGCTTGGGCCTGCCGGTCGAATGACAACACACACCATTACGGCCGGCCGCCCCACCTCATCTTTCCCACCGGTCAGGCCGGACAAGTCGGCGACCTGGACGCACGTGTTTGGCTACCCTGACAGATCGACGAGAAGGGGAGCGTGAGCCGTGGCCGAGGATCACTACGCTGATGTCGCCACCGCGCGGGACACGACGCTGCGGCCGTCGGAAGCCGGAGCGGCCAAGCTCGCCACACAGGGCAAGCTCTACGTCCGCGACCGGCTCGCGCTGCTGTTCGACGAGGGGACCTTCGTCGAAGACGGGCAGCTGGCCAACGCACAGGCCAGCGGGCTACCGGCGGACGGGGTCGTCACCGGGCGCGGGCTCGTGAACGGCCGCCCGGCGCTCGTCGTCGCCAACGACCCCACCGTCAAAGCCGGTTCCTGGGGTGCACGTACCGTCGAGAAGATCGTGCGCATCACTGAGCTGGCGCTGCGCGACGAACTGCCGGTGTTCTGGTTCATCGACTCCGCCGGGGCCCGCATCACCGACCAGGTCGAGCTGTTCCCTGGCCGGCGCGGTGCCGGGCGAATCTTCCACAACCAGGTGGCGTTGTCCGGCAAGGTGCCGCAGATCTGCTGCCTATTCGGCCCCAGCGCAGCCGGCGGAGCGTACATCCCGTCGTTCTGCGACATCGTCATCATGGTCGAGGGCAACGCATCGATGTACCTCGGCTCCCCGCGGATGGCCGAGATGGTTGTGGGTGAGCAGATCAGCCTGGAAGAGATGGGTGGCGCCCGGATGCATGCCACCGTCTCGGGCTGCGGCGACAACCTAGCCGCCGACGACGCCGACGCCATCGACCAAGCCAAGGCGTTCTTCTCCTACCTGCCCTCGTCGTGGCGGGCCGACCCGCCATCGTATGCCGGTGATCAACCGGCCCGGCCGTTCACCGCCGACCTGGTACCAGCCGACGAGTCGATGGGTTACGACATCCACCAGGTGATCGACTCGATCCTGGACGGTGACTCGTTCTTCGAGGTCAAGCCGCTATTCGCGAGTGAACTAGTCACCGGTTTCGGGTTGCTGGAAGGACAGGTAGTGGGCGTCGTCGCCAATCAGCCCGCGGTGAAGGGCGGTGTGCTGTTCGTCGACTCGGCGGACAAGGCAGCCCGATTCATCTGGCTGTGCGACGCGTTCAACGTGCCCCTGATCTACCTGGCCGACGTGCCCGGCTTCATGATCGGCTCGGCTGTGGAGCGGCAGGGCATCATCCGGCACGGTGCCAAGATGATCACGGCGGTGTCCGAAGCGACCGTACCCACGGTGTCGGTGATCGTGCGCAAGGCCTATGGCGCCGGGCTGTACGCGATGTGTGGACCCGGCTTCGGACCCGACGCATGCCTCGCGTTGCCGACCGCGAAGATCGCCGTGATGGGCCCCGAGGCGGCGATCAACGCGGTGTACTTCAACCGGATCGCCGCCATCGAAGACGAGTCCGAGCGAGCCGCCTACGTCGAGAGCCTGCGCCTGGAATACGAGGCCGACATCGACATCCTGCGGCTGGCATCCGACCTCGTGATCGATGCGATCGTGGAGCCCGAGCAGCTTCGGGACGAGATCGTCGCCCGGCTGGCGGCGGCTGCCCGCAAGGATCGGCGGTTCTCGGATCGACGCCACGGCGTCCCACCCGTCTAACCCCGGTTGTGCACCTGATCTCCGTTTTGACGCCTGATCGTTTTCGTGGCGACGATCAGATGCGTCGGTGGTGACGACGGCCAGTGCCGACGTGCGGTAGCGGCGTCTGATCGTCTCCACGATGTGGGACGGCTAGTGATCAGATGCGCGAACGGGCGTGTGGTGTCATTTCGTGCATCTGATCGTGTCGCGGTGGGCGCCAGGTGAGTGTGCTGGGCTCGCGGGTGCGCGTTGTGAACGAGCGCAGCGCCCTCGGCTGAGGCCTGGTGCGCTGGCCGCTTGTTGGCGTTGGTGAAATGTCGTAGTTGTGGAGGCGGTCAACGCACCACCCCGGGCTCCAGCTCCGGGCTACCCCGGTGAGCGCCGGTCAGCAGCCTGGGGAAATCGGCGGCACTGGCACCCCGCGCGCCACTGCCGCGCGCCGCACGCGAACGCCACATCCGATGGGATACGGGTGCCGCCTCGACACGATCACACGGTGCCGCCTCGAAAGGATCAGATGCACTACCGGACACCACACGCCCGTTCGCGCATCTGATCACTAGCCGTCCCACATCGTGGAGACGATCAGACGCCGCTACCGCACGTCGGCACTGGCCGTCGTCACCACCGACGCATCTGATCGTCGCCACGAAAACGATCAGGCGTCAAAACGGAGATCAGGTGCACAACGGGGCGGCGGGTGGGGCGGCGCGGTCGGGGTTAGCGCCAGAGGTCGGTAATGGCGACGCCGAGGTCGGCCAGCAGGTTGCGGAGCAGCGGCAGCGACAGTCCGATGACGTTGTGGTGATCACCTTCGAGGCTGGCGATGAACGGTCCGCCGAGTCCATCGATGGTGAAGGCCCCGGCCACTCGTAGGGGTTCGCCGGTGGCGACGTAGGTGTCGATTTCGTCGTCGGTGAGATCGGCGAAGTGGACGTGGGTGGAGGCGCTGGCCCCGATCGCGCCGCCGGTACCGCCGTCGGCCGGTGAACGGACGTCGACCAACCAGTGGCCGGTGTGGAGTATGCCGCTGCCGCCACGCATGAGGCGCCACCGTTGGACAGCCTGGGCAGCGTCGGCGGGTTTGCCGAACAGCTGTTTGTCGAACTCCAGCACGGAGTCGCACCCGAGCACGAGGATGTCGCCGGACACGGTGCTGCTCACCGCCTCGGACTTGGCTCGCGCCAGTGTCAAGGCGACGTCGACGGGGGCAAGCGGGCCGAATCGGGTTTCGGCTTCGGCGAGGAACAACTCTTCGTCCACACCCGGCGGATGGACGACTGGCTCGATCCCGGCAGAGCGGAGTGTGGCCAGGCGCGCCGGGGATGTGGACGCGAGGAGCAGACGGGTGACGGTCACGCGCCCACACATTACCGAAGTTGATCACAAATAGCTCGGTGGATTCGGCGAATGCCGGGCGCAGGTGTGCCGGCGAGGCACCCCAGCGAGCGATCATGCCCGCATGCTCACCTGTCGCTCAGGGCGGTCGAGGGTTGTAACCGCGGTCGAGCTCGCCAACCGCGGTCGAGCTCGCCAACCGCGGTCGAGCTCGCCAACCGCGGTCGAGCTCGCCAACCGCGGTCGAGCTCGCCAACCGCGGTCGAGCTCGCCAACCGCGGTCGAGCTTGCCCATCGCGGTCGAGGGTTATAGCCGGGCGAGGGCGTCCTGCAGTGGGTCTAGGCCGATGCTGCCCAAGTTGAGGGCCTGGCGGTGGAATTCCTTGAGGTCGAACGCCGCACCCTTGCGCCGGCGGGCTTCCTCGCGGGCGGCCATCCAGATCCGCTCACCAACCTTGTACGACGGGGCTTGTCCCGGCCACCCTAGGTATCGGGTGATCTCGAACTGGATCACCTCCGGTGCCTGGCGGGTATGCAGGTCGAGGAACTCGTAGGCTGACTCGGCCGTCCACGGGCCGGGCGCCAGCCCGTCGCGGCGCACCACCTCGTCGGGGATGTCGAGCCCCAGGTGCACACCGATGTCGATGACGACCCGCGCGGCCCGGAACGCCTGTGCGTCGAGCATGCCCAACCGGTCGGCGGGATCGTCGAGGTAGCCGAGTTCTCCCATCAGCCGTTCGGCGTAAAGGGCCCACCCCTCGCCGTGGCCGGAGATCCAGCAGAAGAGCCGTTGCCACCGGTTGAGCGCCTCTTTGTGGTACGCCACCTGGGCGACCTGAAGGTGATGACCTGGTACTCCTTCGTGGAATACCGTCGTCGTCTCCCGCCACGTGGAGAAGGTGCTGATCCCTTCCGGCACGGACCACCACATCCGGCCGGGCCGGGAGAAGTCTTCGCTGGGCCCGGTGTAGTACATAACACCGTCGCGGGTGGGGGCGATTCGGCACTCAAGGGTCCGGATCGGGTCGGGGATGTCGAAATGGGTGCCGTTCATCTCGGCGATGGTGCGGTCGGACAGCTCCTGCATCCATGCCCGGAACCGCTCGGTTCCGGCGATGTTGCGTGCCGGGTCGGCATCCAGTGCGGCCACGGCGTCATCAACCGACCCGCCCGGTACGATCCGCCGCGCTAGCTCCGCCTGTTCGGCTTCGATGCGGTAGAGCTCGGCCAGGCCCCACGCGTAGGTCTCGTCGAGGTCGATCTCCGCGCCGAGGAAGTTGCGGCTGGCGATCCGGTAGACGTCTCGCCCGACGTGGTCGTCGGCCCGGGCCCGTTGGTGTACGTGGTCGCCGAGATAGTCGGCGAACCGGCTGAATGCCTCGCCGGCCGCCACGGCCAGCCGGTCCAGCTCGCCACGCTGCGGGGCGGGTGCCGTCTCCACCAAGCCGGTGAAGAACCCGTCCTTGTTCACTTGGTTGGCCTGCTCGATGACGGCGCCCACCTGGCGGCGTGCTGGTGTCAGGCCGGCGGCGAGGTCGGCTTCGATCGTTGCGCGATAACGGTCGAGGTTGGTCGGGACATCGGCGAGCCGCGAGGCGATGGCCTGCCAGTCGTCGGCGGTCTGCGTCGACATGAGATCGAAGGCCTCGCGGACGGCATGCATGGGGCTGGCCAAGTTACGAATGACTCGGTTGAGCCCGGCTTCCTCGCACGCGATCTCGCATTCCAGCCGCTCGCGCATGGCATCGCGAGCCACCGACTCGCGGTCCTCGTTGGCGACGGCTCTCTCCAGACCGGCCAGGGTCCGCTTGACCAATGCCAGCCGCTCGGCGTACCCGTCCGGCGAGAGATCCGTGGACAGGTGGTCGTGACCAGCCACGCCAGCGAACGTCGCTTCGTAGGGGTCTAGCCGCACGAGGTGATCGACGTATTGGTCGGCGACGCCGTCCACGCTCATCGCATCGGGCTGGCTCACGGGCGGCGAGGAGGTGTGGCTCATGGCGGCACCTTACTGGGCCGGCCGCGAGCCGGGCATCTGATATTCGCACCGAGACGAGCACCTCCGGATGGGCCGAGGAGTTCGGCGGGCTCCAAGGAGGCGGTGCTCAGCGCGGGAGCGCGCTGCTGCGCCAGGCGCCAGGCCCGGGCCGCAGCGGCGTGCGTACGGTGCGCCAGTAGGCGGCCCACGTGGATGGCTGTGCCGGTTCGGGCGGGTCGGCTGGAGCAGCGGACTTCGCCGAGATCACGGCCACGACGGCGGCGAGTTCGTCGTCGGAGGGGTGGCCTGTGACGACCTGGACCAGTGGCTGGTCGTCGGCTGCCGGGGTCTCGTCGCTCATGTGCTGAAGTCTAATGCTAGACACCAGGTGATCTTCTTTCGTCGCGGGGGATGCTGCCGGGGTCTAGACGTCCGGTGCGCATCGCCCACCGCTCGAAGATCAGCGTCGTGAGGGGCGGGACGCTGGCCGCCAACGCCCATGCCGTCGTCCATAGCCCCCAGCGCAGCGGCCGGAAAACCAGCAGGGTCACCACTAGGTAGATGATGAACACGGCACCGTGAATCGGCCCGAAAATCTCGACGCCGATCTCGGTGTCGCTGATCACGTATTTGAACAACATCCCGACCAATAACCCGGCCCATGAGAGTGCCTCGGCGATCGCGACGATCCGGAACCAGGTGCCCGGCGCCAGCCGCCGGTGAAGAGGTGGGCGTGGCACCGGCCCCGTGCCGGTCACCCGGGTATGGGTGTCCAGTCCGCCTCCAGCGGTATCGGACATGAACTGTTCCTCCAGCGTCAGGGTGGCCGACGGCTTCGGCCGTCACAACGGGATGTTGCCGTGTTTCTTCGGGGGTAGTGTCTCTCGTTTGGTGCGCAGCGCCCGCAACGCCTGCGCGACGGCGGACCGAGTGCGCGACGGCTCGATGACCGCGTCGACGTAACCCCGCTCCGCGGCCGTGTAGGGGTTGGCCAGCGTGTCCTCGTATTCGGTGATCAGCTCTGCGCGCCGGGTGTCGGGATCGCCGGAGGTTGCCAGCTCTCGGCGGTAGAGGATGTTGACCGCGCCCTGAGCACCCATAACCGCGATCTGCGCGGTGGGCCAGGCGAAGTTGACGTCGGCACCGAGATGTTTGGATCCCATGACGTCGTAGGCGCCGCCGTAGGCTTTGCGGGTGATCACCGTGACGAGTGGAACGGTGGCCTCGGCGTAGGCGTAGATCAGCTTGGCGCCGCGGCGGATGATGCCGTCCCACTCCTGGGCCGTGCCGGGTAGGAAGCCGGGGACGTCGACGAAGGTCAACACCGGGATGTTGAAGGCGTCGCACGTTCGGACGAACCTGGCCGCTTTCTCCGAGGCGTCGATGTCGAGGGTGCCGGCGAGGTGCATGGGCTGGTTGGCCACGATACCGACCGAACGGCCGCCGATCCGTCCGAACCCGACCACGATGTTCGCCGCGAACAGCGGCTGCACCTCCAGGAATTCGTCGTCATCGAGGACGGTCTCGATCACTTGGTGCATGTTGTACGGCTGGTTGGGGCTGTCCGGGATCAGGGTGTCCAAGACGCGGTCGTGGTCGGTGACCTCGTAGACCGGCTCCGAGACCGGAAATGTGGGCGGCTCGTCGAGGTTGTTCTGCGGGAGGTACGACAGCAGCGCCTTGACGTAGTCGATGGCGTCGGCCTCGTCGGCTCCCATGTAGTGGGCGTTGCCGCTTTTGGTGTTGTGGGTGTGGGCGCCGCCGAGTTCTTCCATGCTGACGTCCTCGCCGGTGACGGTTTTGATGACGTCGGGCCCGGTGATGAACATCTGCGACGTTTGGTCCACCATGACGGTGAAGTCGGTGAGGGCCGGAGAGTACACATGGCCCCCCGCGGCCGCCCCCATGATCAGCGATATCTGCGGGATCACGCCCGAGGCGAGGGTGTTACGTCGGAAGATCTCACCGTAGAGCCCGAGGGAGACCACACCCTCCTGGATACGTGCGCCGCCACCCTCGTTGATGCCGATGAGGGGACAACCTGTTTTCAGGGCGAAGTCGATGATCTTGACGATCTTCTCCCCGTAGACCTGGCCGAGGCTGCCGCCGAACACGGTGACGTCCTGGCTGAACAGCGCCACCTGGCGGCCGTTGACCAGGCCAACTCCGGTGACGACGCCGTCGCCGTACGGACGTTTCTGCGCCATGTCGAAGGCCGTCGAGCGGTGCCGGGCCAACTCGTCGAACTCGACGAACGTGCCCTCGTCCACGAGCATCGCGATCCGCTCCCGGGCCGTCTGCTTGCCCCGCGCATGCTGCTTCTCCACCGCGCGAGCCGAGCCGGCGTGAACCGCCTCCTCGATCCGGTTCTGCAGGTCAGCGATCTTCCCCGCGGTTGTGTGGATGTCCGGGCCGTCTTCGGTCACGGTTGTCTATCCCTCCGCTTGATGGTCCCACAGCAGGGTAGACCAGAGGGGTGCGACGAGGTTGCGACGAAGTTCACGCGCAGGGGGCCCAGGATCGAGTGACATCCGCCACGTTGATGCTGGCGTCGTCGTGGTCGCCCGGCCCACCACCCCAGGATCGGGCCGGACGGTCGGTCGTCATGACGACGCGATCGCCGACCCGATCACGGGCCGCGGGTGGTCAGCTGGACTCGGCGAAGCCCGGCAGGGTGTGGGCCTGCGTCATGTGCAGGATGGTGCTGGCGTAGGCCTCGGCAGTGTTCCGGGCGACCATTTGGACGGTGGTGCCGCCCTCGTCTACGACGGTCACCGTGGGGTTGTCGAAATACCGCGTGTAAGGACGTTCGCTGCGCGGGTGTTGTCCAGTGGACAGGGCGTCCTCCATGGCGGCGGCGATGACGGTCGCATCGCCGGCCAGCACCGTCTGTACACACACGACGCTCACGGGTTCGTCCGGGCGGTCGGGGTCGTAACGCACTCCGGCCGCCACCGGAGGTGTCCCCGGGAAGTAGTTGCGGCTGGCCACCATGGCAACGACGACGTCGCCTAGGCAGTCCACGAGGTCGGCGATGACGGGATCGTCGATCAGGCTGGCTCGCTCGGAGTCGATGACCGAGAGATCGGCCTCGACCTCGCCCAGCACGGCATCCGCGTCTAACGCACGTACCTGACGGACGTAACTGGTCAGCGGCTGGCTCGGGTTGCCGTCCGTGGCCAGTACTTCATCTCCGTTCCAGCCGGAGTCCGCGGCCGACGACGCGACGTCGTCTTCCTTCTGCCCCCCTCCGATGAGCATCACGGCATGTGGTGACTCACCGATCGAGACCAGAATCTCGGCCTCGGTGAGGTCGACTCCGAGGACCGATGGCAGTTGCCCGCTGTACGGGCCGGCAACCGAGGCCCCCCAGCCGTCCAAGCTGCCCCAGGTCCAGCTGTATCCGCTGCCAGTGACCTCCCGGTAAAGGGCGGTGTTGGCGAACTCGACGTAACGCGTGGTCTGCTCGGTCGCCTGGATTCTGCTGAGCGAGCTTTCCAGCGCGGTCTTGCCGTCGTCCTGATTGCCGGATCCGCTGCTGGTGGTAGAGCAGCCGGCGACGATCAGCGCAGTTGCGATCAAGAGGCCCCGCAGAATGGGACGTCCCGGGCTTGTGGGTTTCGATATTCTGGCTAGCGACCTGTTCGGCAGGCGACGTACAAGTGCAGTACGTGTCCTGTCGTGGCCGTGCCGTCCAGATGCCGAACCCCATTGACGTACCGGCGACCCGCTCTGCGCGCCCCCTACCCTGCCTAGCCATGCCCTAAGCAGAAATCGGATATATCCGTTTTTGCGCATGGCCGGACTTTAGGGCACTGACGGCCGTAGCGCACTAGGGGGCCGAAGATCGTCCACGTGCGTTTCGGCCGAACTCAACCATTTTCGGGAGCTCGGCCGCGGAATTGGCGGCGAGGCCGGGAGGCCCGGCAGCACGTGTAGGAGGCGCGATGGTGGCCGGAATCCGAACCCAGGCCATTAGTCGCTATCGGAGTCGAGTTCACCTCCGTGCAGGCCGGGCAGATCACGGGTGGCGATGAGTCGCATCGCGGAGATGGCGAAAGCGTCGTCGGTATGGCGTAGCTCGACTTGCGCCGTTGGCACGTCGCCGTCGATGACGTCATGACCGACCACCGAGAACAGGTCGGCGAACGGCCGGTTGCCCTGGCTGAGGCTGACGCCGTCGTTGATGTCATCGATCATCCGCTGAGCAAGCTGCTCGGCGCTGTCGGCGTCGTCAGCGGCGGCGCACACAATGCTGACCGGCACGTCGGCGTCGTCGGTGTCCGGGCGTACGCCGACCACAACCGGCTGTGGGTCGTCCACAACGAATGTGGCGGCGATGACGTCACCAACACAGCTGGCCAATGAGCCGACCAACGGATCGGCGTCGAGTGTCTCGGCGTCGTCGGGGTCCACCATCATCAGGTCGGCGCCCGGTCCGCCAAACGTCACGTCCGAGCCGAGCGGGCGCACCTGGGGGGCGGCCAGGCTGATCGGTTCGGCGGGGCTGGCCTCGGTGGCCAGGATGTCGTCTCCGGACCAGCCGGAGCCGGTACTCGTCGAGACGATGACGTCCTCGTCCTGGCCGCCCTGGACAAGGGTGATGGCCGTGGGGGGCAATCCAACAACGATGGAGGTGTCGGCAGCGGTCACGTCCACCCCCAACACGTCGGGAAGCTGGGTGCGGTAGTTAAAGACACTCGAGGTGCCCATGCCGTCGAGGTTGCCCCAGATCCCCTGGAACGTGCCGCCCGATGCCTCGTCGATGCGGTTGAGATCACCGAACTCGATGAAGTTCACGGCGTCGGGGACGGCGACCCGGCTCAGCGCCTGGAGCAGCGGTGTGTCTCCGCCGCCCGGCCCGTCGTCGGAGCTACAGGCCGCGATGGTCACACCCGCGACGGCAAGCGCCGCGAGCAGCATGGTGCGCGAGACGTGACCACGCTGGCCAAGCCGGCGTTGACTGTTGACGATGACCCTTGGAGAACGCACAGGGTGACTCTACCCATCTCGCCAAGGGCCCTGGTGTCATAGGTGCGCCACGACACCAACTTCGGCATTGGACCACTGGTGCGGCACACTAGGCGGCGTGTCTCCTACCGCAACGGGGTCCCGTGAGGCTGCCCGCTTTGAGATGCCCGACGCCCTGCGCGCCGACGTACGCGTGCTCGGCGAGGCGCTCGGCCATGTCCTCCGCGAGTACGGCGGAGCTGGTCTGCTCGACGACGTAGAACGGCTGCGGGAGCTGGTCATCGCCTCGCACCACGAAGACCAGACCGTGGGCGACGACGCCGCCACCCAGGCCGAGCGGCTGGTCAGCTCGTGGCACATGCGCCGGTGCGAGGAGGTCGCCCGGGCCTTCACCGTGTACTTCCACCTGGTCAACGCCGCGGAGGAGTACCACCGGATCCGCGCGCTGCGAGCCGGCGACACCGAAGATCGTCCGTTGTCCGGCGCTATGTCGCAGGCCGTCGCCGAGATCGCGGGGTTGGCTGGCGCGGACCAGGCCGACGGGCTGCTCGCCAACTTGGAGTTCCGGCCGGTACTGACCGCCCACCCCACCGAGGCGCGGCGGCGGGCCGTGGTCAACGCCATCCGGCGGGTCGCGGAGATCCTCGAGCGCCGGGACGACCCTCGGCTGGGTGCCTCCGAGACGGTCGAAACCCAGCGGCTGTTGCTGGAACACGTGGACGTCCTGTGGCGCACCGCCCCACTCCGGTCGCAGCGGCCCGGTCCGCTGGACGAGGTACGTACGGCCATGTCCGCCTTCGACGACGTGCTGTTCCACGTCGTGCCGCAGGTATACCGGCGGGCCGACGCCGCGCTGGGCGACGCTCAGGAAACGCGTGCACCCAGAGTCCCGGCGTTCGTCCGGCTCGGGTCCTGGATCGGTGGCGACCGCGACGGCAACCCGTACGTCACCAGTGCCATCACCAGGCAGGCCATGGCGATCCAGTCCGATCATGTGCTGTCCGCCCTCGAAGCGGCGTGTGCCCAGGTCGGCCGCGGCCTGACCCTCGACGCCGCGACCACCCCGCCGTCGCCGGAAGTCGTCCGGCTGCTGGGTGATGCCGAGGCCGCCCAGCCGGAGATCTACGCCGACATCGCGGCCCGCTCGCCCAACGAACCACACCGGATCGCGTTGCTCTACGCGGCGACCCGTCTCGGCGCCACGCGCCGCCGCGACGCCGACCTCGGGTACGGCAGTGCCGATGAGCTCCTGGAGGAGTTGCGCACGGTCCAGGCGAGCCTGGTGCAGTCTGGGGCGCCTCGACAGGCCTATGGCGAACTACAAGGCCTCGTGTGGCAGGTCGAGTCCTTCGGTTTCCACCTGGCCGAACTGGAAGTGCGCCAGCACAGCGCGGTGCACCGGGTCGCCCTGGAAGAGGTGCGCGCCGGGGGTGAGCTGTCCGAACGCACCCAGGAGGTGCTGGCCACTATCCGGGTGATGGCTCAGATCCAAGCCCGGTTCGGGCCCGACGCGTGCCGTCGCTACATCGTTTCCTTCACCCAGTCCGCCGCCGACATCGCCGCGGTGTACGAACTCGCCCGGCACGCCCTGGGCGAGCGGAGCATGGCGCTCGACGTCGTACCCCTCTTCGAGACGGGAGCTGACCTCGACGCCGCGGTGAGTGTCCTCGACAGTGCGCTGGAACTGCCCGAGGTGTGCGGCCGGTTGGACGAGTCCGACCGCCGGCTCGAGGTCATGCTGGGCTACTCCGACTCCGCGAAGGACGTCGGCCCGGTATCGGCCACGTTGAAGCTGTACGACGCACAGGCCCGGCTCGCCGAATGGGCCGCCCGGCACAAGATCACTCTGACCATGTTCCACGGCCGCGGCGGTGCTCTGGGCCGCGGTGGTGGCCCGGCCAATCGCGCGGTGCTCGCGCAGGCACCCGGTTCGGTGGACGGCCGGCTGAAACTCACCGAACAAGGTGAGGTGATCTTCGCCCGATACGGCAACCCGGCTATCGCCCGCCGGCACATCGAACAAGTGGCCTCCGCGGTGCTGCTCGCCTCGACACCGGAGGTGGAGGAGCGCGCCCACACCGCCGCCGTGGAGTTCGCCGGTGTCGCCGAGACTCTCGACACCACCGCCCGCGAGGCCTACCACGCCTTGGTGCGCAGCGACGGATTCGCCGAGTGGTTCGCCCGGGTCACCCCCTTGGAGGAGGTTGGCTCGCTGCCGCTGGGTTCGCGCCCGGCCCGCCGCGGGCTGGCCGTCTCGTCGCTCGACGATCTGCGGGCCATCCCATGGGTGTTTTCGTGGGCGCAGACCCGGGTGAACCTGCCGGGTTGGTACGGCCTGGGATCGGGCCTGGCCGCCGTCGGAGATCTCGACCTCCTGCGCCGCGCCCGCGACGAGTGGCCGCTGTTCACCGTCATGCTGGAGAACGCGGAGATGTCGCTGGCCAAAACCGACCGCAGGATCGCCGCGCGTTACCTGGAGCTGGGTGAACGTCCCGAGCTGACCGAGCTGATCCTGGCCGAACACGCCATGGCCACCGAGTGGGTGCTGAACGTCACCGGCCACGCCCGGCTGCTGGAAGACCGCAAGGTACTCGGCCGCGCGGTCGCGCTGCGCAACCCGTACGTCGACGCGCTGTCTTACCTGCAGGTCCGGGCCCTACGGACGTTACGCCGAGGGGATGAGACCGCGGACGAGGCCGCCAGCCGTCGCCTGCTGCAAATCAGTGTCAATGGTGTTGCCGCCGGATTGCAGAACACGGGCTGACCAACGCCGGCCGGCTGGATTCCGATACCGGCTGGCGACGATCCATGAGGTGAGGCATCGGGAGAGCACATGTGGCAGGTCCGGAGGGTCGAGACCACGGGCTCGACGAACGTCGACGTCGCTGAGCTGGCGCGGGCCGGAGCACCGGAAGGCACCGCGGTGGTCGCCGACCATCAGAGCGCGGGCCGCGGCCGGCTGGACCGGACCTGGCAGTCGCCGCCCGGCACCGGTCTTGCCGTGTCGTTCTTGCTGCGCCCGGTGGATGTGGCCACCACACACTGGCCATGGCTGCCCCTGTTGGTCGGGGTTGCCGCCGCGGACGCGGTCGTCGGGTTGTGTGGTGTTCGAGCGGCGCTGAAATGGCCCAACGATGTCCTGGTAGGGGAACTCAAACTGGCCGGGATCCTGGTCGAGCGGGTGGACACACCCGCCGGGCCGGCCGCGGTGGCCGGGGTGGGGCTGAACGTCGGTCAGCGGCGGGCGGAACTGCCGCCAACTGGGACGTCCTTGCGCGTCGAGGGTGCTGCGGGTGTCGGCCGCGACGACGTCTTGACCGCACTCGGCGAACAACTGGCGCGGCGCTACGAGGCTTGGCTCGACGTCGGTGGAGACCCGCAGGCCGGCCCGGAGGGTGGGCTGGCCCAGGCCTACCGGCAGCGCTGCGCGACGCTCGGGCAACGGGTACGGGTAGAGCTTCCCGGGGGGCGGATGGCCGAAGGGGTTGCCACCGGCCTCGACGAGTCCGGGCGGCTGCTTCTCGACACCGGGGGGCGGCCCTTGGCCGTCGGGTCGGGCGATATCGTGCACCTCCGTCCCGTCGAGGGTGGATCTTCGACATCACCGTGAACCCGGAGAACTGACACATAGAGAACTGACACGCTGCCGATGGCAGCGCGCCGGCCCATATGCGTGTCAGGATTCGCCTATGGGCTTTCCGCAGAAGCACCTCAGCGAAGGTGAGATCGTCGAGTACCACCTGCGCACGCACGTCAAGGCGCTCATTCTGCCGGTTGTGGTGCTGCTCGTTACCGGCGCGGCGGTCGGATTCGGCCTCGGGATCCTGCCGGACGACGACGGCACCGGGGTCACGGTGGGCCGGTGGGCGTTGGTGATCGTCGGCATCCTCGTCGTGCTCATCTGGTCGTTGTGGCCGTTCCTGTCCTGGCTGACCACCACGTTTACCGTCACCAACGTCCGGCTCATCACCCGCACCGGGATCATCACCCGCACCGGCCGGAACATCCCGCTGCGGCGGATCAACGACGCCGCGTTCGAGCAGGACCTGTTGGATCGGGTCCTGCGGTGCGGCACCCTCATCGTGTCGGCGGCGAGTGAGGAGGGCCAGATCAAGCTGTACGACGTCCCGCGGGTGCACTCCGTGCAACTCCGGCTGAGCGAGCTGGTCGCCGAGGCGCACGACGACAATTGGAGCCGTGACGACACTCAGATCCAGCCCGAGGACGAGGCCGAGCAACGATGATGCCGCCACAGGCTGACCAACCGTGACGAACGAACGCCCCACCCCGGACGACCTCGAACGCCTCTTGCTGGGCGCCTCGCGCCGATACACCCGTGAGCAGGTGGCCGAGGCGGTCGGGCTCACCCCGGAAGCGGTCGACAAATACTGGCGTGCACTGGGATTCCCCGACGTCGGCGGCGAGTCCGCGTTCACCGTCTGGGACCTGGAGGCGCTGCGCGGCGTCGTCGAATTGGTCGAGTCGGGGGTGGTCGACGACGCCACCGCGGTCCAAATGGTGCGGGCCCTGGGCCGGATGACGGGCCGACTCGCGGAGTGGCATGTCGAGACCCTCGCGGAGATCGTCGAATCATCGGTGGTGGAGGGCGACAACCCACGAAGCCGGCTCACCGCGGCCTACCGCTTGGCACAGCAGCTGCTGCCCGAGTTCGAGCGGCTGCTCATCTACGCGTGGCGGCGCAAGCTCGCATCGTCGGTCAACCGGCTGGTGGCCATCGCGGAGATGGGCGAATCCCCCCTGTTGGCCGCGCCCACCTCGGTCGGCTTCGCCGATCTCGTCTCATTCACCCGGTTGTCCCGTGGGCTCAACGTCGAGGCTCTGGGCAAGCTGGTCGAGGAGTTCGAGGCCACCTCCAACGACGTGATCTTCGGCGGGGGCGGGCGGGTGATCAAGACGTTGGGCGACGAGGTGGTGTTCGTCGCCGACACACCAGTCGCCGCTGCCATCATCGGATGTGAGCTGGTGGAGCAGATCGGACACAACCCCGCGCTGCCGGATGTCCGGGTGGGTATCGCCACCGGTCCGGTCTTGGCCCGGCTCGGTGATGTGTTCGGCACCCCCACCAACCTGGCCGCCCGCCTGACCACGGTCGCTGAGCGTAACTCCGTACTGGTCGACGCCGTGACCGCCAAGGCGCTCGAAGACGAGGCCAGCATCGCGTTGCGGGCGTTGCCACCGACCACCGTCCGGGGCCTGGGCGCCGTCGAGGTGTACACCGTCTACCCGCGCCGCTCCCCATGATCATTGGCTTTTGACTACCGGATCCGGTAGTCAAAAGCCAATGATCATGGGGAGGGCATGGCGGACCAGTTGAACGTCACCTGTGCCGTCGGCCGGACGCCTTGCGACGTGCCTGCCCGTGGCCGAACCGACAACGTCACATAGCCGATCTCACTGGTGGCGACGAGCGGGTGGGGCCGATCGTTTCCAGCCAGCACCTGGGTCGTGCGCTCGATGTACTCGTCGGTCAGCCGGCCCCGGTACGCACCGAGTTGGCTGGCCAGATCGCGTAGGAACACCTCGGCGGCGTCCGCGGTGTCGAACGAGAACATGAGATTGGCCCGCGCCGGCGGAGCGGTCCGTACGGTCAGGCCGGTGGGCCGCCCGGCACCAGCACGAGGCTCGATCACCAGCCGCTGTGGGCGCAATGTGAGCTCGACATCATCCGGGAGGGTCAGGTGCACGCTGATCGGCGTGGACGCGTCGTCGTCGGCGGACACCGAGACACCGGTGCTATCGGTACTCATGCCCACCGCGGCCCGGCTGGGCGGGGTACGCAAGTCCAGCTCGTGGCGGTCGGTGCGGACGGTGTCGAAGCCGTAACCGCCGCGATGGTCGTCGTTCATACACGCTCCCAGCAAGATGATCATCACCAGTGCCGTGGTGGCACCACGGAGGTGGCGTCGGTCCAGTGCGGCCGTCATACCGCTACGCCTACCACGGCAATCTGGGCACGATGTAGTCCAACGGTGAAGGCAGCCGCGGATTCCAGCCGGGGAGGTCCGGCATCGAGATCGTGACGGGTGGCCCGTCGAGGATCCAACCCAAGATCGGGTACTGGTTCTTGAGCCGCTGTTCGTCGATCCGGTTCGACACCGGAGACGAGATGATGTCATTGGCCTGCTCGCGGTCGTTGCGCATGAGTTCCAGGTAGGCGGGCAAGGTGTCCTCCTGAATCAGCGCCCAGCGGTCCTCGAAATGGGCGATGTTGCCGGAGGTGTCGAACACCTCCGGGTACCCCCGGGCACCGGGAATCGACGGTGCGCCGATCAACGTCATGATCTTGGTGACGAGCGGTCCACTCGGCTGCCGGTTGTACATGTCCTGGTAGTAGCCGTCGATGACGTCACGTTGCTCCCTGAGTAGCAGCGCCTCGTTGCCCTGCTCGACGAGATGCTGCTCACCGGAGCTGATGTCGACCCAGGCGTCGTATACGTCGCGATCGATGACCCCGGCCTGATACATCTCCTCGACCGCGTCGACGCCGCCGGCCAAGTACGCCTCATGGACCGGTGCGAGATCGAAGAAGATGTCCTTCTGCATCTGAAGGAACGTGGTCTCGAAGAACTCCAGCTCGCGGTCACCGAGGTTGGCCGCCTCCGCGAGGAGCAGGTTCAGCGTCCGGCCAGCGAGCGGCGTCGTCCCCAGAAGCGAGCGCAACATCGCGTTCTGCTGAACCCGCTGCGCGATATCGCGGAACTCGGCCAGGTCGAAGAACCCGGCGGCGAACGACGGACCGATCATGTTGGCCATGCCGGCCCACAGGAAATCTTCGTCCTCGCCGTAGATCTCGGCGTAGTAGACATAAACCCGCTCGATGATGTCCCGCTGGGCATCGGCGCCCAGCGATGGGTCCCACTCGTCCGGATCGATGCCGGCGCGGTCAAGGGCCCGCCGATCCCAATAGTTTTGCAGTGCCTCGCCGTAGTCGGCGGGGTGGATCCCCGCCGCCCGCGCGAGCGACAGCAGATGCTCGAGTTGGTCGAGCTCCATGCTGGCGTACTCGCCGAGGGCGCTTTCGATGTCAGCCTGATCTATGTGGTCATGAAGCTCGTAGCGGTCGGCCACCTGCGCCCAATTGGACGGGAGGTTGTCGTCGCCACGGACGATGGCAGCGGCGGTGCGTAACCGCCCGGCCAGCTCCTGCACCCAGATCTGCAGCGGCCAGGACCGCAGTGACCCCCAGCGCACGCGGAGTGCCCAGGCGCGGCTGCGGGCGTCGGAGATGTCCTCGGCCAACTGGTCGAGGCGCCGAGCGAGCTCGTCGGCTCCGTCGGGGTCGATCGACACCTTGGTCACTGCTGCAGTCTTCCCGCCTCTTGCGCTTTTAGAGGACTGGCCCGATGTTATCCGGCGCCGGTATACAGCCGATACCATCGCGACATGGACGAAGCTCAGCAACTCCGCGATCTGGCCGACGAGGTCGACGATCTGGTCCTGCCGGTGGAGCGAGAGCTGTCCGGACAACTGGAGAGTGGTGTTTTCGCGGGGCCGTTGGCAGACGAGGCAGAGGGTATCGTGCAATCGGTCAGCGGCAGCTTGGACTCGTTGGCCAGCACGTTACGAGACGCCGCCGACGAGCGTGACGCCGAGGATTGAGCAGCTCATCCAGCCACGCTTGGATTGAGCGGCTTATCCAGCCACGCGAACCAGGCGTTGCGGAGCATGGCTGCTGGCCCGGGCTGGGACGTCCACGCATGGCACCGCGGTGTCCCCCGGCTCTCGCAGTGCCGCCCGGCGCGCCTTAAGCTTCCACTGCGAGCGCTGTGACGACGTCGTCACCACCGCCACGTGCCCGAACGGCACCCAGACATACCCCAACATCAGGAGAAGACGTGGCCACGATAGAAGCGATCGGAGCACGCGAGATCCTCGACTCGCGCGGCAACCCCACCATCGAGGTCGAGGTGGCTCTCGACGACGGCACCATCTCGCGGGCCGCCGTGCCGTCGGGTGCGTCGACCGGCCAGTTCGAGGCGGTCGAACTGCGTGACGGCGACAAACAGCGTTACCTCGGCAAGGGTGTCCAGAAGGCGGCGACGGCCGTCATGGACGACTTCGCGCCCCAACTGCTCGGGTTCGACGCCAGCGACCAGCGGCTGATCGACCAGGAGATGATCGACCTCGACGGCACGCCGAACAAAGCCAAGTTCGGTGCCAACGCGATCCTGGGCATATCGCTCGCTACCGCGAAGGCCGCGGCCAAGTCCGCCGACTTGCCGTTGTTCCGGTACCTGGGTGGCCCCAACGCGCACACGCTGCCAGTGCCGATGATGAACATCCTCAACGGCGGTGCACATGCCGACAGCAATGTCGACATCCAGGAGTTCATGATCGCTCCGATCGGGGCCGAGACGTTCCGCGAGGCACTGCGCTGGGGTGCCGAGGTGTATCACGCGCTGAAGAAGGTCCTCAAGGAGAAGGGCCTGGCCACCGGGCTGGGCGACGAGGGCGGCTTCGCGCCGGACCTGCCGAGCAACCGGGAGGCCCTCGACCTCATCCTGCTGGCGATCGAGCAGGCCGGGTTCAGCGCTGGTTCGCAGGTAGCGCTGGCACTCGACGTCGCCGCGACCGAGTTCTACGGCGATGCCGGCTACACGTTCGAGGGCGAGGTCAAAACGGCCGAGCAGATGAGCGCCTATTACAGTCAGCTTGTCGCCGACTACCCCCTGGTGTCCATCGAGGACCCGCTGGCGGAGGACGACTGGTCCGGGTGGGCGAGTCTCACCGGCGCGATTGGTGGCCGGGTGCAGATCGTTGGTGACGACCTGTTCGTCACCAACCCGGAGCGGCTGGCCCGGGGGATCTCCGAAGGTTCAGCCAACGCCTTGCTGGTGAAGGTCAACCAGATCGGCACACTCACCGAGACGTTCGACGCTGTCGATATGGCGACCCGCGCGGGCTTCGCGAGCATGATCAGTCACCGGTCCGGCGAGACCGAAGACACCACCATCGCCGACATCGCCGTAGCGACCAACGCTGGGCAGATCAAGACCGGCGCGCCGGCTCGGTCGGAGCGGGTAGCCAAGTACAACCAGCTGCTGCGGATCGAAGAAGAGCTCGACGACGCCGCGCGTTACGCCGGTTCTGCGGCTTTCCCACGGTTTAATAAGTAGCTGTGCCAGCTTCGCGTCGTGCCCCCAGCGCCCGTCCGTCGGGCGGCGCTGGTGCGGCACGGCGTCCAGGCGCCCGCGCTTCCCGGGCACCACGCGGCGGACCGCGCCCGGCGCGCCAGCCGACCCGCCGCACGGGGGGACAGCGCACCGCTGTGGGGACCCGCGACGGACAACCGCCGCCACCGCCACCACCGCGGCCCCGGATGGGTGGTAGCCGCCCATCGGTGACCGGCCGGGCGGCGGTGCTGACCTTGGTCTTGGCGATCTTGATGGTGTCGTACGCCTATCCTCTGCGTACCTGGTACGAGCAGCACAATGAACGCAGCGCGCTGGAGCAGGAGGCCGCCGAGCTGCGTGAGATGGTCGATCAGCTCGAGACCGAGTTGGAGCTGTGGGACGATCCAGCGTACGTCGCTATTCAGGCGCGTCAGCGACTCGGCTATGTCATGCCAGGTGAGCAGGGATTCGTCGTCATCCACCCGGAGGCGGAGGAGGACGAGACCGGCCCGGAGGGGCTGCCGCCCGTGGGTGACGGCGCCTGGCACGAGCGGCTCTGGGCGTCGGTGTTGGCCGCTGATGAACCACCTGAGGAGGACCTGCCGTGATCCGGACCGACCGTGAGCGGCCGACGCCGCCCGCTCGGCATATCGGGTGACGGTGGCAGTGTCGATGGTGACCGACGACGAGACTGTGCTGCGCGAGCAGCTGGGGCGGCCGCTGCGTGGTGTGCGAGCCGTAGCGTACCGGTGTGGATCGGGACATCCGACCGTCGTCGAGACGGAACCCCGGCTCCCGGACGGTACCCCGTTTCCCACGTTGTTCTACCTGACCTGCCCGCGGGCGGTCGCGGCCGCGTCAACGTTGGAATCGATCGGGGTGATGGCCGACATGACCGAATGGTTGGCCGCCGACGTCGAATTGGCGGAGAGGTACCGAGCCGCCCACGAGGACTACCTGACCCGTCGGGAACACGTCGGGCACGTCGAGGAGATCGCCGGGGTGTCGGCCGGTGGCATGCCGACCCGGGTCAAATGCCTGCACGTGTTGGCGGCGCACAGCCTCGCCGTCGGCCGTGGCATCAACCCGTTGGGCGACGACACACTGGACCGGATGGCGGAGCTGGACGACAAGCCGTGGACACCCGAGAGTTGCACGTGGCGTCCGTCCGAGGGGAGCGCAGCGTGACCCGAGTCGCGGCCGTGGACTGTGGCACGAACTCGATCCGGCTGCTGGTCACCGATCTCGACCCGGCGTCCGGGCTGCAGCGTGACGTGGATCGGCGGATGCGGATCGTCCGCCTGGGCCAGGACGTCGACCGCACCGGGCGGCTCGCCGCGGCGGCACTCGACCGCACGATGGCCGCCCTGGCCGAATACGTCGAAGTCATCAAGGCGAGCGGCGCCGACACGGTACGGATGGTGGCGACGAGTGCCACCCGGGATGCCGAGAACGCCGACGAGTTCGTCGCCGGTGTGCGGTCATTGCTGGGCGTCGACCCCGAGGTCGTGTCCGGCGACGACGAAGCGTGGTTGTCGTTCACCGGAGCCACCCGCGATCTCGGTGCGACGGTGCCCGGCCCGTATCTCGTTGTCGACATCGGCGGCGGATCCACCGAGTTCGTCACCGGCAGGTCGACACCTGAGGCGGCCCGCAGCGTCGATATCGGTGCCGTGCGGCTGACCGAACGGTGCTTCGCGGCCGACCCACCCACCGCTGACCAGGTAGCGGCAGCGGTGGCGGCGATCGACGGTGCACTGGACCAGGTGGCGTCGGCCGTCCCCTTGACCGAGACCGCGACGGTGATCGGGTTAGCCGGTTCGGTGACCACTGTGGGCGCCATTCACCTGGGATTGACCGAGTACGACGCCGCCTCGATCCACCACGCCCAGGTGCCGGCCGCGGCCGTCGCCGAGATCAGCGACCGGCTGCTCGCTGCTACTCACGCCGATCGGGCCGCGATACCGGTGATCCATCCCGGCCGGGTCGACGTCATCGCCGCTGGTGCGTTGATCCTGCGACGGGTCCTCGAGCGGGCCGGTGCGGACGGGCTGCTGCTGAGTGAGCACGACATCCTGGACGGCATCGCGTGGAGCCAGCTGCTCAACCCCCGGTGATCGTTGCCGCGATAACGTCGCTACAGCGACGTTATCGCGGCAACGATCACCGATAGGGGAGGTGCGGTGGGGGACGTGGAGCTACCTCATCCGGTCACCGGTGTGCTGTTCCCCAGCCCCGTGCCGCCCGGCACCGGCTGGCCCGACGATCTCACCGTCGACGAGACGCCGGTGGCCACCTCCGCCGTCGACGTCGTAGAACTGGCCGCCGACGCCTCACTCGACGACGTGACGGCGCGATCATCGGTGTGCCGGGCGTGCTCGCGGCTCGTGGAATGGCGCGAAGACGTCGCGACGGCGAAACGCCACTCGTTCGCTGACCAGCCGTATTGGGGCCGGCCCACACCCGGATGGGGTGATCCGGCGCCACGTGTACTCGTCATCGGCCTGGCCCCAGCCGCCAACGGCGGGAACCGCACCGGCCGCATCTTCACCGGCGACCGCAGCGGCGATTGGCTGTTCGCCGCGATGCACAGAGTAGGGCTGGCCAACCAGCCAACCTCCCAGCACGCGGGCGACGGGCTGCGGTTGGCTGGCGTCCGGATCGTGGCGACGGTGCGCTGTGCACCACCGGCCAACAAGCCGACACCGGCGGAACGCGACGCATGTGCGCCGTGGCTGAACCGTGAAGTGGCACTGGTGTTGCCGACCGTCCGCGCGGTCGTGGCACTGGGGTCGTTCGCCTGGAATGCGGCGCTCGCCGTCCTCGGCCGCGTCGGTCTGGAGATCCCGCGACCGCGGCCGAAGTTCGGCCACGGAGCCGAAGTGTCGCTGCCCCGCGGCCCCGGCGATTCAGCGGGTTCGATCAGCTCGGCATCCGACGTATCGTCGCCGTCGATCGTCCTGATTGGCTCGTATCACCCCAGCCAGCAGAACACATTCACGGGCAAGCTGACCGAGCAGATGCTCGACGACGTTCTGACCCGCGCGGCCACGCTCTGACGCGGCGAATTGTTGTGGACGGGTTCCGCACGTCGCGTGGTGTCACCGTTGGTCCGGCGACTCGGCGGTCCACACGCATGGGGACTGTGCGACGAGCCTGAGCATTCCGTTGGTGCTCTCCTGGACGCTGATCGAGAAGCCTTCGTGCTGGGCTTCAAGAAAACGCGCGTTGGGTTCTTCGCGGATGTCGTGTTTGATTTCGTAGTTTTGGGTGGTCCAGTAGTGGTGGAGGGTGTTGAAGATGTCTTGGTTGTCTTCGGTGGGGATGTCTCGGAGCCAGTAGTCGCGTTCGACGCGGAACTGGCCCGTGGCTTGGTCGTAGCGGTCGACACATGGGATGTCTAGTGGTCGCAATGGCTCGAGGCGTGGTGGCGGATGGAGTTGTGTGGCGGCGTCGTGGATGTGGTGTTCGACCTGTGCAATAGCTTCTTCCTCGGTCATCGCTGGCTCGCTTCCTCCGCATGCCGCTATCAGGGCGATGAGTATTGCCGCCGTGGCACGTCGTTTCATCAATTCACCTCGTCGTGCCAGCCGATGATGATGTAAGCCAGGTTCCGTCGTGCTAGCTGGCTCTCCCAATAGTCGGAATGTCCGGCGAGTGGGTTGGAATTGTCGCTTCGGAAGTGGGTAGCCCCGAAGCCGCCGCCAGTAGGCTGCGGACCCAAGATGTTCCGTGGTGTCGCCTTGATCAGGTCCCATTTTGCCCGGGTCGCGAAGACCCGATCGGGATCGATGCCGAGATCGGAGACGTGGCCGACACCGACACCAGGGCTTGCAATGAAGACCAGGTTGTCTACGTGGATGTCACCCTCCCGTGCCGCACGACCAATAACGGTGCTGCCGTAGCTGTGCCCCAACAGCGTGTTGTGTGACCGGCCCTTGAGATGGGTTGTGCGGAGCGCTTCTTGGAAGTTCCGGACGTTGTCGGAAGCCTTGTCCGCCAGCGACGGGCTAGGGGCTTCGGCGAAGACGTCCTGAGGTGCGTCATAGCCAAGCCACATGATGAGGGATGTTGTGCTCTCCGGGGCGAAACGGTCGGCGGCCTCCAACATCCGATCCGTCCGGCGGATATCGGTGGCGAGGCCGTCGCTGAGTCTGCTGCCGGTGCCGGGGATGTACGTGGCGACGTTGTCTGCCTCATCCGGGTTTCCGATTGACACGACAGCTCGGCCGAGCCCGTCGGTGCTGATGTCAATGAGGTACGCCCTGGGCCGACCGGGCTGATCGTCCAGGCGTTCGATGATCACGTCGAGGCCGCCGAGGCGTTCCTTGAGGTGTTCACCCTCGTCGAGGTAAAAGGGGAGCGGATTCGGCTCGTCGGGGTAGAAGTCGATCGGCGCCCCCGCCTCGAGTTCGGCTAAGCGTTCACTCATCCGGGTGTACTCCTGCATGATCACGCGCCGGTTGGCTTGGTCTCGCGCAGCGATCGGAACGCCATTCAGGGAACCAACCGTATCCGGGTAATAGCTGATCGCGTACGCCCGTTCCGTGTCGGTCAGCCCTTCCCACCAGGTGTGCACGTCGCCTGGTGTTCGCCCGTCCTGGTGATGGATTTCGTGTGTGACGTGGTGGTCTCCGTCGAGCAGATCGCCGGGGAATCGGACGATGCTGTCCGCCCCGGCCAGCCCGCGGCCTTCATAGTCGGCAAGGAGGACTTCGGCGCGGTTGTGCCGCTCCCACAGTTCCTCCACGACGGTGGTCAGTTCGCGGTAGCCGTTGGAGAGTTTGGTCAGGTTGGCGGTGTCGACCCCGAAGAACTCGAAGTCTCGACGTAGGCCGGGGAGTGTGCGGTCCATGAGCCCGGCCGACTGCTCGAGATCTTCAATGACGCCGCGCAGGCCGGTGACGTCGATCGAGGAATAACTGTCCGCTCGGCCGGAACTCATCTGATCGACAGCTCCACCTGCAAGGCGATGGCAACGTGCTCGGGCACCAGGTCATCCAGCTCACGCAGCCGATGTTCGACGTCGGCGGCGAGCGACTCCGCTGCCGTGCGAATGTCGTCGGCCAACGGTTTGAGGACGTCGTCGTGATACCGACGGGCGGCCGAGCCGGTCCAGGTGGCGCCGGTGTCTAGTTCGGTGATCGGCGATTCAACGTCGCCAAGCTCGTCGTTGAAGGTTGACGCCCTGGTCAGTACCCGTTCTAGCGCGGTCTTCAACGGATTTGGGACCATGATGGACGCTTCGGTTTCGGATGTTCCCACCCCAGGTACTCCCGCCTGCTCGTACATGTCCGCCGCGGGAACCGGTAGGCAGCGCGGAGGACTCCCCTCGGGGAGAAAGTACCGGATTGACCATTGGTCAGTACAGACTCGAACGTGAAGTTATGCATCAGTCACGCGGCCAGTCGGCGCCGGTCACCAGCCGTCGGCAGACTCAGCCGAGATGACCACCCGTCGGGCGGTGGCCGGTTTGCCGCCCGACGGGTGGTGTGACAGAACGACGTTATGCGGTGGCGCCACCGTCGATGACGAGGTCGTGGCCTACGGTGAATCCGGACTCGGCAGAGGCCAGCCACATCACCGCCGAGGCGATCTCGTCCACGTCGCCCACCCGCCCGATCGGAACAAGATCCTTGAACCGTGCTGCTCGATCGGTGGGGGTCTCACCCGGCAATAGGGACATGGGGGCGTCGACGGGGCCGGGGCTCACCACATTGATGCGGATGCCGTCGCGGATGTGCTCGAGGGCGGCGGTCCTGCTCAGCGCACCAACCGCTGCTTTCGACGCGGCGTAGGCGGCCATCCCAGGGAGGCGGGAGTGGGCGCCGATGTTGGAGCCGATGTTGACGATGGCACCGCCGCCCTGTTTCCGCATGGCGATGATCTGGTGCTTCATCGCCCGGAAGACACCGGTCACGTTGACGTCGAAGATGCTGGCCCAGTCGTCGTCGGACATCTCCGCCACCGGCCCGGGGACGAGCACGCCGGCGTTGTTGACCGCGACGTCGAGCCGGCCGAAATGGTCCAGAACCTTCTCGACGAGTTCCGCGGGGCCGTCGGTGGTGGTGACGTCACAGGTGATGGCGATGGCCTGACCGCCGTCCTCGTCGACGACGAGGCGCGTGGTCTCCTCTAGTGCGTCCTGGCGGCGGCCGGACACAACGACGGTGCCGCCTTCCCGCGCGAACGCTCGGGCAACGCCGCGGCCGATGCCGGATCCACCGCCGGTGACGAGGACGACGCGGCCGTCGAACCGTCCGGCGCTGCTCCCTGGGGTGTTTTCGTGCACCCGGCTCCGCGTCGGCGAGTTGGTGGTTCCCACTGGTTTCTCCTTCTTCGGGGGTTGGGTTCTTGTTCCTGCGTTGTTGCCGAATGTGAGCCACGCGGCGATGGCGATGACGGCGAAGGCCGCCGCGGTGGCGGTTAGTGCACCGGCATAGCCGGCTGTGGTCGCGGAGGTGATGTCTTCGCCGGCGCGGACGAGGGCGTCGGTTCGCGATGCGGCTAGCGACAGCAACAATGCGAAGCCGACCGTGGGGCCAACCTCTAGTGCGGTGTTGGTCAGCCCGCCGGCTACCCCGCTGTGTTCGGGCGGCACGTCGCGCAGCGCGGCGACGGTGGCGCCGGCGAAAGCCAGGCCGGAACCAATCGGGAAGATGATCAATCCGGCGAGGATTGGCCCGACGTATGGCGTGGAGACGTCGATCTGGCTGAGCACCGCCATCGCCGCCGCCGCCAGCACCGCACCAGCCGTGGTCAGGCCGCGTACACCGAACCGGTTGGCCAAACCCGGGCTGATCGGCCCCATGGCGATGACGAGCAGGAGGGGAAGGAAAGCGACGCTGGTAGCAATAGTGCTGCGCCCTTGGATCTGTTGAAAGTAGAGGCTGAGTAGGAACGTGCTGGTGGCGCTGGCGGCAGCGGTGACCCAGATGACGAGGAGTGCGACGCCGCGGGTCCGGTTGGTGAGCAGGCGCAGCGGTAACAACGGGTCGGTTGAGTGGACCTGGCGGACGAGGAAGGCGGCGAGCAGCACTGCGCCCACTCCGATGAGAAGCAGCGTCGATTCGAGGACGCCGTGGCTGAGTGTCACCAGCCCAACCGTGACGAGCGCGCCGTCGACAGCCCCCAGTTTGCGCTTCGTGACGCTGGGCTCCGGTGTTGCGTTCGGGAGGGTGCGGACTCCGACGATGACCACAACGGCGACGGCCGCGGGTACAACGAACGTCCACCGCCACGACATCGCCGAGGTGATGAGGCCGGAACCTATGGTGCCGGCCACTGCCCCGGTGACCGAGAGTGTCCCCCACACGGCCAAGGCCCGCGCGCGTCGTTCGTCGGTTGGATACAGCCGGATCAGCAGGGCCACAGCGGCCGGCGCAGCGAGTGCGGCACCGATGCCCTGGGCGAACCTGGCGCCGAGGAGGACGAGTAGCCCGGGGGCGAACGCGCCGATCAGTGATGCGGCTCCAAACGCCGCCATCCCGGCGACGAACATCCGTTGTGCTCCGAGGCGATCGGCGAGCCGGCCCCCCACCAGCAGCAAGCCGCCGAACGACAGCCCGTAGGCGGCGTTGAGCAGTGCCAGGTGCTCGTGGCTCAAGTCGAGCTCGGCCTGGATCTCGGGGAGGGGAACGGTGATGAGGGTAACGGCCGCGATCAGCCCAACTTGTGCGCTGCCGAGGATGACGAACGGCCAGCCAATTCTTGACTGAACGTTCCAATTAGCGGCCATGGAGTGATCCTCTGCTGCGAAGAGTGTGTGATGGTGGCTGGCGCGGGCTCTAGGTGATCAGCGCAGCACGGTCAGCGCCTGTTCGGCAGCGTCGCGATGCCACGTCGGCGGCATGACACCTTTGCTGGTGACTCGGACGCCTTGGAGGAAGACCACGAGGAACCGGGCCAGCGCGCGTGGGTCGGCGTCGGCGTCGATCTCGGCCTGCGCCTTGGCGCGGACGAGTGCCGAGGTGATGGCGGTTTCGAGCGTGGTCCAGGAGGCTTCGACGAAGCGGGCTACTTGCTCGTCCCCGGGCAGCATCTCGGCTGCGGCATTGACCACCATACAGCCGCGCCGGCGGCTGTTTCCGGCGGATTCTTCGGCGTAGAGATGGACCAGGCGACGGATGGCCGGAACCGCCGGGCCGGGCTGGGATAGAAGTTCGATCGGGTGTGGATCCCTGCTATCCAGGTAGTGGTCAAGGGCCTTCAAGTAGAGATCGTGTTTGCTGCCGAAGGTGGCGTACAGGCTGGCCCGGCCGATGCCCAGGTGTTCGACGAGTTCGGCCATGGAGGTCGCCTCATAGCCGCGTTCCCAGAACAGTTCGAGTGCGCGGTGGAGGGCGGCGTCGGGGTCGAACTCTTTGGTGCGGGCCATGGGGTAACTCTAGAGTTATTGGAATGATTGGTCAAGAATAGGCTTCGGGTGGCCGCGGTGCAGCCTCCCCCTGCCCCGTGATCGTTGCCGGATTCCTGCCCTCCTGCCCGGTGATCGTCGCCGGTTTCGTGTCGCCATAGCGACGCAATCTTGACTTCGATCACCCGAGGTTGGGGCGGAAATCCGGCAACGATCACGGGGCAAGGGGGAGTGTGTTCGTGGCCCGCTCGGCTATCAATGTGGCGCCGGTCACTGATCAATCTCGACATGTGGACTTAATGTGACCAATATGTGAGAAATTCTGGTGGTCGATTTTGCGCCCACTGGTCTAGGCCTGACCATGGTGGTTATGTCCCGCGAATTCGCCTACACACACCGGACCATGCTTGCCGCGCATCGTCGTGGCATGTCCATGTGTGTGATGAGCATGCGCGGCTGTTGCGCCTGACGACGTTCGTCGCCGGCCAGTCGCGCTCGAGCTCAGCTCTCGCGGAGTGACCTTCTAGGCGCGGCGGTATGCCCGGCTAGACCGTCCCGGTTCGCCGGACGTCGTGCCCGTCGGCCTTCCGTCATTCCGATTCCCCTCTTCCCCGCACCGGTGCCAGGACACCCCTGGGCGCCGGTCGTTCCCCTGTGAAAGGACAACCCTGATGATCGGAAAGAACGCGACGCTCGTCGGTGTGCTCGCAGCTGGCGCCCTCGTCCTGGCGGCCTGCGGCGGCGACGACAACGGCACGGTCGCCTCGGGTACGGACGGCGACGCCATCAAGATCGGCGTGGTGGGTGCCAGCGACGACTACTGGAAGGTCTTCACCGACCTCGCCGAGTCCGAAGGCATCGAGGTAGAGCTGATCAACTTCACCGACTACCCACAGCCAAACCCAGCTCTCTCCCAGGGCCAGCTGGACCTCAACCAGTTCCAGCACCTGCAGTACCTGGCCGCTTACAACGTCGCCAACAACGACGACCTCACTCCCATCGGCGCCACGGCGATCTACCCGCTGGCTCTGTACTCGAAGGAACACGACTCGGTCGACGACATCCCCGAAGGCGGCGAGGTCGCCATCCCCAACGACGAGACGAACCAGGCGCGGGCGCTGCTCGTTCTGCAGGACGCTGGGTTGATCACCTTGGAAGACGGCGGGAACTCGACGTCGCTGCCGTCGGACATCGTCGAGGACGAGTCCAGAGTGTCGGTCACGCCGGTATCCGCTGAGCAGACCGCCGTCGCGCTGAACAGTGTCGACGCGTCGATCATCAACAACGACTTCGTCACCGATGCCGGCCTGGACCCGTCGGACGCGCTCTATCAAGACCAGGCGGACAGCCCCGGCGCCCGCCCCTACATCAACGTCTGGGCAGCACGTGCGCAGGATCGGGATAACGAGACGTTCCAGCGGCTCGTCGAGCTGTATCACACGGCGGACGTGTTGGCTGCGTCGTCGGCGTCGTCCGGCGGCTCGGCGGTCTTCGTCGACAACCCAGCCGACGAGCTGCGGGAGATCCTCGGCGAAATCGAAGGCGACCTCACCAACCCATGATCAGTTTCCGCGACGTGACCAAGGTCTTCGGCAGCGGCACCGGCGCGGTGTGTGCCGTCGACTCCGTGACGCTCGACATCCAGCGTGGCGAGATCTTCAGCGTGATCGGCTACTCCGGGGCCGGCAAGAGCACCCTGGTGCGGCTGGTCAACGCGCTCGAGACGGTCACGTCCGGGCAGGTCGTCGTCGATGGTCAAGACATCACCGCCCTCGGTGAGTCCGAGCTGAGGCAGGTGCGGGCCGGCATCGGGATGGTGTTCCAGCAGTTCAACCTGATGAAGTCGCGCACCGTCGCCAGCAACGTGGCGTATCCCCTGAAGGTTGCCCGCTGGTCCAAGGAGCGACGCAAGGAACGTGTCGCCGAGCTGCTGGAGTTCGTGGGTTTGGCGGACAAGGCGCGAGCGTATCCGAGTCAGCTGTCCGGTGGGCAGAAGCAGCGAGTGGGGATCGCCCGGGCGTTGGCCACCCAACCGGCGATCCTCCTCGCCGACGAGGCCACCAGCGCACTCGACCCGGACACCACCCAGGACGTCTTGGCGCTGCTGAAACGGGTCAATCAGGAGCTCGGAGTGACCATCGTCGTCATCACCCATGAGATGGACGTGGTCCGCTCGATCGCCGACCGGGTGGCCGTCATGGAGGCGGGGCGGGTGATCGAACACGGTCCCGTCTACGACGTGTTCGCCGCTCCACGCGAACGGGCCACCCAACGGTTCATCTCGACGACGCTGCGCGACCGGCCCAGCCCGGACGCACTGGAGCGGCTGCGGCACCGACACCCCGGCCGGATGATCACGGTTGCGGTGCGGGAAAACGATGGTCGGGGTGTGGATGTGACGGCGGCGCTGCGCGAGCACGGCGTCGCCGGCAGCATCGTGTTCGGTGGTATCACCGAGATCGACGAGCGGCCGTTCGGCAGTCTGACCATCGAGGTCGACGGCGACCAAGCCGCCGTCGACGCTCTCATCGCGGATCTGCGCCGAAGCACCGACGTGCAGGACCTTGGTACCCGCGAGCAGCCGCTGGGGGACGACCCGTTGGCCTCGGCACACGTCGGGGCGGCGCGGGACGTCGGGGCCGGGGGTGGGCCGTGAACCGCGATTGGTCGACCCTGACACCGATCCTGCTGGAGTCGATCCGCGAGACGCTGTACATGGTCTCGCTGACCCTGCTGGTCGGTGGCTTCCTCGGATTGGTGTTGGGGGTGTTGTTGTATGCGACGCGGAAGGGGAACCTCCTCGAGAACGCGTTCGTGTTCGCGATCCTCAACGTCGCGGTCAACATCGTCCGGCCCATTCCGTTCATCATCTTCATCACCGCGGTGGGGCCGTTGACGCTGGCCACGATTGGGACGACGATCGGCAACGATGCGGTGATCTTCGCGATGTCGATCATGGCCACGTTCGTCACCGCACGGATCGTCGAACAGAACCTGGTAGCGACCGATCCCGGGGTGATCGAGGCGGCCCGGGCCATGGGGGCGTCGCGGTTTCGGATCATCCTGACCGTGCTCATCCCGGAGGCGCTGGCGCCGCTGATCCTCGGGTACACCTTCCTGCTGATCGGCATCATCGACATGTCGGCGTTGGCGGGCTACGTCGGCGGCGGTGGGCTCGGTGACTTCGCCATCGTCTACGGCTACCAGCGGTTCAACTGGCAGGTGACGTTCGTCACGGTACTCGTGATCATCGTGATCGTTCAGCTGGCGCAGATGCTCGGAAACTGGCTGGCGCGCAAGGCTCTGCACCGCTGACCGGCCGCCGACGGACGTCTGGGTGAGCGCCGCTTGACGTGAACCTTGGTTCATGTTCGAGAGTCGATCCTGAACCTGATCCGCAGTGTCGACGGGAGAACACCCATGGCTGGCCCGCACATTGGCATCGCACTCACCACCATCGCCGAACCCGGCGACGACGTATCGTCGCTCGACGACATACCTGCCCGAGCCCGTGACGTCGAGGATGCCGGACTCGACGCGATCTGGGTGCCGGACGTCGTGACCGGAGACAAACGTCCGGCCCTCGAGGTGATGACGGTGCTCGCGGCCGCCGCGGGTGCGACGAGCCGGATCGGGCTGGGGACCTGCATCCTCGCGCTGCCGTTGCGGCAACTCGCGTGGACCGCTACCCAGATCCAGACGGTGCAGTACATCTCCGGCAACCGCCTAGTGCTAGGTGTGGGAATCGGCGGCTTCAACGGGGAACCATTCTGGCGCGCCGTGCATGCACCGACGAAGCGCCGGGGTGCGTGGCTGGATGCCGCCCTCGATACGCTGCCGCGGCTAGTGGCTGGCGACGAGGTGGACCCCGACGGTGGTGGTGTGCCCATCGCGCTGCAGCCGGCCGCACCCATGCCGCCGTTGCGGGTGGCCGGCAACGCCGATGCCGCGTTGGTGCGGGCGGCCCGGCACGGTGGTTGGTTCGGCGGGGGTGCCGGCAGCGGAGGTGCGGAGACGTTACGGCCAGAGCTTGACCGCCTTCGGCACATCACCGCTGAGCTCGGGGTGCCGATGCCGCGGGTCACCGTCGCGCCGGAGGTGACCATCGGCGTTGGTCCCGCGGCACGGAAGGCGCGTGACGAGCGGGCGGCGGGGTTGGTGGCGGACGGCTTCATGACGGCCGACGAGGCCGCGCGGATCCCGACCGCGGAGAGTGTTGCGCAGGTAGTCGATGCCTTGGGTGCGTATCTCGACGTCGGGGTCGACGAGATCGTCACCGGGGTGGCCGGTGTGGGCGACGATTGGCGCCGTGGCGTGGAGTTCCTCGTCGATGCCCGCGATCAGCTCCGCCAATAGTCGTTACCCGCCGGCCCGTCAGCTTTTGTGCGACGTGTCCGGTCTGACACGCCGCGGAGAAACCAGCTTGTGAATGTGTTCACAAGCTGGTTAAGGTGGTCATGCATCGGGAAAAAACGACGGTGCACCGGGAGAATAGAGCCCGGGACGGTGACAACGACGCGCCGGACCAGTCTCGCGACGAGAGGCGAGGGTTGAGCGTGAACGAGAAACGCGGCAGAGTCCCAAACATCCTGATCGTGGGCGGCGGTTACGTCGGCATGTACACAGCGCTTGGCTTGCGGCGCCGGCTCCGCCGAGGGCAAGCACAGGTGACCGTGGTCGACCCCCGTTCCTACATGACCTACCAACCGTTCCTGCCGGAGGCGTCGGCCGGAGCACTCGAACCTCGGCACGTGGTTGTCCCGCTGCGCCGGGTACTCCGCGGCTGCCGGGTGATCACCGGGCGGGTGACATCGATCGCGCACGAGGCGAAGACGGTGCGGATCGAGCCGGAGGAAGGCGCGTCGTACGAGCTGTCGTACGACATCCTCGTCGTGGCCCTCGGGTCCATCGCGCGCACTCTGCCCATCCCCGGCCTCGCCGACGTCGGTATCGGGTTCAAGCAGGTCGAAGAGGCCATCGCGTTGCGTAACCACGTGCTGGACCGGCTCGACATCGCGGCATCCACCACTGATGAGGCCGCTCGGCGACGGGCGCTGACCTTTGTGTTCGTGGGGGGTGGTTTCGCGGGTGCCGAAGCCCTGGGCGAGTTGGAGAATCTGACGCAGTACGCGGTCCGGAAGTACTACCCGGAGATCTCGCAGCGAGACCTGCGCTGGGTGCTCGTGGATGCCGCGGACCGTATCCTGCCCGAGGTCGGCGACGAAATGGGTGTCTACACCGTCGAGGAACTCAGCAAGCGCGGCATCGAGGTACGGCTCAAGACGTTCCTCGAGTCCTGCGTGGATGGTCACGTCGTGCTGTCGAAAGGTAAGCCGTTCGACGCCGACACCATCGTCTGGACCGCGGGTGTCAAGGCCAACCCGGTTTTGGCCGATAGCGACCTCCCACTCGACGAACGGGGCCGGGTCAGCTGCGCCGCCACCATGCGGGTGGTGGGGCACGACGACGCCTGGGCGGCTGGCGACAACGCCGCGGTCCCCGATCTCACCGCCGCCGACCCCGGCGAGGTCTGCGCTCCCAACGCCCAGCACGCGGTACGGCAGGCGAAGCTGCTGGCCAAGAACATCGTCGCCGCGCTCAACGGTCAGCAGCCCAAGGAATACCGTCACAAGTACGTCGGATCCGTCGCCAGCTTGGGGCTCTACCGCGGTGTGGCACACGTCTACGGCGTCAAGGTCAAGGGTTTCCCCGCCTGGTTCATGCACCGCACCTATCACATGAGCAAGATGCCGACGTTCAACCGAAAGATGCGGGTGCTCGTCGACTGGACCATGGCGTGGTTCTTCCGTCGCGAGGTGGTATCCCTCGGCCGCATGCGGGTGCCACGTGAGGAGTTCCGGCGAGCAGCCACCCCGAAGACGTAGGCCCGCGGCAGCACGGGAGTCATGCTGGCATACAGGGTGGTCCACCAGCGTTGAGGTTGTCGACGGTGGACCACCCAGAAGGAGAGGACGGAAGGACGATGTCTGGCACAGGGGCGGCGCCGCGGATCGCCGGCCTGGTCGAGCGGGTGCTCGGACGGGAACTGCCGGTACAGCTGCGCACGTGGGATGGAACTCACGCTGGGCCCCGCAACGGCCCGGTACTAGTGGTGCGGTCTCGGCGAGCGCTGCGCCGGGTGTTGTGGCAGCCGGACGAACTCGGACTCGCCCGCGCCTGGGTCGCGGGCGAGATCGACGTCGATGGCGACCTGGAAGGTGTGTTGGTCCGGCTGGATGGTGTCTTGGACGACCTGGACTCGCGGCCGCGGCTTTCGGCTGCCGATCGCGCCGAGGCGCTGCGTTCGGCGGTTCTGCTCGGCGCTGTCGGGCCGCCGCCGAAACCGCCCGCCATCGAGGTGGAGCTGGCCGGCGACCGCCACTCCCGGCGTCGCGATCGAGCCGCCATCAGCCATCACTACGACGTCGGCAACGACTTCTACGAGCTGGTCCTGGGCCCGTCCCTGACCTACTCGTGTGCCTACTGGGCGCGGCCGGATCAGCCGGAGGCCACCCTCGAGGACGCCCAGTGGGACAAACACGAATTGATCTGCCGCAAGCTGGGCCTGGAGCCGGGGATGCGGTTGCTCGACATCGGCTGCGGCTGGGGCTCACTCGTCCTGCACGCCGCCCGCGAGCACGGTGTCGACGTCGTCGGGGTGACGTTGTCGGCTGCGCAGGCGGAGCTCGCCCAGCGTCGGATCGCCGACGCCGGACTGGGGCGGCTGGCCGAGGTCCGGGTTCAGGACTGGCGCGACATCGACGACGGACCGTACGACGCCGTCGCGAGTGTCGGTATGGCCGAACATCTGGGTTCACGCACCTGGCCGCACTATGCCGAACGGCTGCATGATCTGCTGAAGCCCGGAGGTCGCCTGCTCAACCATCAGATCGTGCGAGCGCGGCAGCGCCCGGCGACGACCCCCGATCAACGGCGGGGCAGGACGTTCATCGACGCGTACGTGTTCCCCGATGGGGAGCTGATCCCGGTGGGCGACGTGGTGCGCCACCTGGAGTCGGGCGGCCTTGAGGTGCGTGACGTGCATGGGCTCCGGGAACACTACGCGCGTACGCTGCGGGCGTGGGTGGCCAACCTGGAAGCCAACTGGGAACGTGCTGTGGCCCTCGCCGGGGCCGGCCGGGCCCGAGTGTGGCGGCTGTACATGACAGGGTCGGCGTTGTCTTTCGACGCGGGCCGGATCGGCGTCCATCAGGTGTTGGCCGTGCGGCCGGACAAACATGGCTACGCCGGGATGCCGATGGTGCGGGTGAGCTGACCCGCACGCCACCCAGCGCACCCCGATCGGTGTGATCGTCCTGCGGCGTGTTCAATAGGTATGTGAGTCTCATCGCCATTACCGTCATCGGGCACGACCGTCCCGGAATCATCGCCGAGGCCACGGGTGCGCTGGCCGAACTCGGCGTGAACATCGAAGACTCCACTATGACCCGGTTACGGGGTCATTTCGCGATGATGCTGGTCTGCGCGGGCGACGTCTCGGCCGCTGCGGCTGAGAAAGCACTGGCCGGCCTCACGGCGGACGGAACGTTGCAGGTCACGGCCCGCGAGGTGGCCACCGAGGAGCTGGCCACACCGGCCGGGCGCCCGTATGTGCTCACCGTCCACGGGGGAGACCGCCCCGGCATCGTGTCAGCGGTGACCAGCGCGGTAGCCGCCGACGGAGGTAACATCACCGACCTCACCACTCGGCTGACCGGTCAGCTCTACCTGGTGGTCGCCGAGGTCGACGTTCCTGCCAGCGCTGATGAGGCCGATCTGACCAGTCGGCTCGACGAGGTAGCCCGGGAGTTGGGGGTCGACGTGACCTTCCGCCCGCAGGAGGCCGACGTCCTGTGAACGTGCGTGACTGGTCAGAACATGAGCTCGGCGTCGAGGGGCGGATCCGGCCGGTGGTGCGGGCGCCGGACCCGGTGTTGTCGGCGCCGTCGGAGAAGGTCGATCCCGCCGACCCCGCTGTGCTCCAGCTCGCTGCCGACCTCGTCGCCACGATGCGGGTATCACCCGGGTGTGTAGGTCTGGCGGCGTGCCAGGTGGGTGTCGGCTGGCATATTTTCTGCGTCGACGTCACGGATCACCCCAAGGCTCGGACTACCCACGGCACCTTCGTCCTGTGCAACGCCCGGGTGGTCGAGGCCACCCGGAAGGAGAAAGGCCGTGAAGGCTGCATGTCGGTTCCCGACCTCACCGGCGACGTCAAGCGGGCCAGCCGGCTGACCGTGGCTGGCCAGTTGCCCGGTACTGGCGCCGAGGTCGTCGTCGAGACCGATGCTTTCGAGGCACGAGCCCTTCAGCATGAGATCGACCACTGCGACGGCTTCCTGTTCGTCGACCGGGTCGCGGGCGCCCATGCCGTGTATCCGCGCAAGACCTACTTATGACCCCTCCCATGATCATGAACACTTTGCCGTGTTATAACACGGCAAAGTGTTCATGATCATGGGAGGGAAGGCGCGTGGAGCGGTGTGACGCCCGTTCGCCGAACAAGGACAAATCGCCCTGATCGTCGTAGTGGCGTACAGTTCCATCGGAATGCCCCCGTAGCCCAATCGGCAGAGGCGCCGGACTTAAAATCCGTCCAGTGTGGGTTCGAGTCCCACCGGGGGCACCGCGATCCGTGGTGTATCTGATGATTGCTGCAAACTGGCTCTTCGGATTTCAGCGAGGGTGCTGGTGCGCTGAACGCTCGCTGGAAGCCGGCATCTGGGCCGCGCGAGCGAGCACTCACCGCACCAGGCCTGGGGAAACTGATCGCCCAGCAGCCGCAGAAGATCGGTGAGCTCGACGCCCAAAAGCGGGTCGGATAGCCGGGTGAATGTGGCCGAGCGGGCGCCCCGATGGCGCCATTTGACGTGGACACCCCTGGTGAGATGTGATACTTACGGGTGGGAATGGATCTGAACGCGACCGCGTCTCAGATTACGGTCGTAGTTTTGTGTGTTCGTGTCACCCACACGCTCGCCAAGAACGACGTTGCGGGCGCTGCTCGTTTCAGGAACCTGGAGCGGTCGCGTCTAGACCGACCTTGGATCACACGGTGTGATCCAGTATCCGGCCCTGTGAGGAGCAGACATGGCCCAGGGAACAGTTAAGTGGTTCAACGCCGAGAAGGGTTTCGGCTTCATTGCCCGGGACGACGGACCGGACGTGTTCGTTCACTACTCCGAAATCGCCGGCGACGGCTTTCGGAGTCTCGACGAGAACCAGCAGGTGGAGTTCGAGGTGACCCAGGGTGCCAAGGGCCCCCAGGCCACCGGAGTCCGTCCGATCTGATCGAGGGGACACCGTCCACCTCGGCAGATAGCACAAAAGAACCAGCTTGATGGGCCGGCACCCGTGTGGTGTCGGCCCATCGTGCTGTCCCGCGCGTCCCACCCCATGATCATGAACATTTCGCCGTACTATCACCCGGAGAAGTGTTCATGATCATGGGGGAGGGGTGGGGATGGGTGTGACGACCACAGACGTACTGGGCGAGGGTTATACCGCTCAAACGTTGCCGCTGCGCCCGGACGGCGAAGGTGAGGTTGTCGCCACCCTGGTCAGGCGCGTCACCGACGCGCCGCCCGGCCGTGCGGTCCTCTACGTCCACGGGTTCGTCGACTACTTCTTCCAGACCCACCTCGCCGACGCATGGGCCGACCACGGCTACCACTTCTACGCTCTTGACCTGCGTAAGTACGGCCGCTCGTTGCTGCCACATCAAACCCCCAACTACTGCACCGACCTGCGTGAGTACTTCGAGGAACTCGACGCCGCGGCGCACATCCTGCGCGAGGAACATGGGCATGACACCGTCGTGGTGATGGGGCACTCGACCGGTGGGCTGATCACCAGCCTGTGGGCGCATGAACGGCGCCACGACGGCATCGTCGATGCGCTGGTGCTCAACAGCCCATGGTTCGATCTCAACGCATCGTGGTTGAGCCGGGTAGTCCTCACCCAGGTGATCGACGTCCTAGGCCAGTTCCGGCCGCGTCGGCAGGTCGGCTCCATCGCGCCGCACTACGGGCGCAGCATCCACCAGGACGCCGACGGAGTGTGGGACTACAACCTGCAGTGGAAACCACACGAGGGTTTTCCGGTCCTCGCCGGTTGGATTAGAGCCGTCCGCCGCGGGCAAGCGCGGCTTGCCCAAGGTTTAGACATCACCTGCCCGATCCTGGTCTGCTGCTCCGACCGGAGTGGAGACAACAAGCGGTGGACCCCCGAGATCACGGAGACCGACTGTGTGCTCGACGTCGAACACATCGCCGCTCGCGCCGTCCGCCTCGGCCCAACCGTGACGATCACTCGTATCCGCGGCGGCATCCACGACCTGGCGTTGTCGGCCGACGCCGCTCGGGAGCAGTATCTCGACACTGTCTTCCGATGGCTTCGGACCGGATCGTCAGAGTGAGCAGCTGTCAACTGCCGGACGCCGCCGCGGTTTGTTGGCGGGGTGGGCGACAGCTCTCGGTGAACGGCGGTTGCTGGAATCGCGGGGACCGGCAAGGATGGGCAGGTGCTATCGAGCGTCGCGGTGTTGTCCGACATCCACGGTGTGCTGCCGTTTCTGCGAGCTGTTCTAGCCGAGCCGGATGTCCAGGCGGCGGAGCGGATCGTGCTGACTGGAGATATCGCCGCTGGACCGCAACCGGTGGAGACGCTCGACCTATTGATGTCACTCGGCGACGGGGTTACCTGGGTGCGGGGAAACGCTGACCGTGAACTGGTCGACGTCGCACGTGGGCAGGAGTCTCCCTACGTTGTCTCACAATGGGCCGGGCAGCAGTTGCGCGCTGAGCATGTGGCGCTTCTGGATGGGCTGCCACATCCGGTGACCCTCGACGTGGCTGGGTTCGGCCCGGTGCTGTTCTGTCACGGAAGCCCCCGCCGAGACGACGAATTCGTGCTGGTGGACAGCTCGCTGACGCGATGGGCGGACGTGTTGGATGGTGTCGACTCGCAGGTCCGCACAGTGGTCTGCGGGCATACCCATATGCCGTTCCAGCGGCTGGTCGATCAGCGGTTGGTCGTCAACCCGGGCAGCGTCGGGATGCCCTACGGTAGGCCGGGTCCGCACTGGGCGCTCTTGGCCGGTGGAACGGTGCAGTTACGACACACCGTCGTCGATCTCGATACGGCCGCCGACGACGTCGTAGCGGGCAGTGGTTTCCCCGGGTGCCGGGAATGGGCGGATGACTACGTGCGCGACGCGGCGTCCGACGTCGAGGCGTTGACGGCCTTCGGGCCATTGGACGGCCGTTCCGCCTAACCGCCGGCGACGACGCGAGCGAAGCGGCCGGCCACCTGCTGCCAGACCTGGGTGGCAACCGGGTCGTCGGCGACGGCCTGCCGGTGTACCTTGTCTCGGTCGAAGCCCTGTTCACTTAGATCGGCGGCATCCCATTGGAGGATCCGGTCCGGGCCCACCTCAGGATGGAACTGAACACCCCACGCGGACGCACCAACCCGGAACGCCTGATAGGGGCAGCGGTCGGTGGCGGCGAGCCAGGTGGCCTGGGCCGGCAGCGCGGTGATGGCGTCCCGGTGGTGCTCAATGGCGGGCACTACCGTTGGCAGTCCGGTGAACAGGGGGTCATCTGCCGCTTCCGGACGCAGCCGAATCGGGGTGCTGCCATGCTCCGGTGCGCCGGCGTCGGCCTGTACCGACCCGCCGCTGACGAGCGCCAACATCTGCGCACCCAGGCAGACCCCGAACAGCGGACGGCCGTAGTCCAACGCCTGATTCACCAGCGAACGTGTTGGCCGCAGCCACGGCGCGGAGGTGTCGTCGTCGGGCATGTAGCCGCCGCCCAGCACCACCAGCGCGTCATGGTACAGCTCGTCCGGGATCTCGGCCCCCTCGAAGGCGCGCACGACGTCGAGCCGGAGCCCGGCGGCCTGCCACCACTCTTCCAGCCGCCGTGGCCCACCCTGTGCGGTGTGCTGTATGACCAGTGCTGATGCGGCTACGTCCTGGTTGGTCAGTCCACTCACGTCGCGCTCACGCTGGACCGCACCAGCAGGACCACCGCACGGCCGGCATCACTTGACCGTGATCCGCAGTGTGCTCTCGGCGAAGCCGTCCCGCATCCGGGTCGAATAACCGATGGCATCGATCAACTCGATCGACTGCACCAGGTCCGGGTCGGCACCCTGCGCGACGATGACGGGCACCAGTGCCTCGACGATGACGTCGGCGTTCAGGTAGAACACGGAGTCTGCTTGGCCGGCGTCGCGGACCGCCCGCGTGTAGCTTTCGCTTTCGCCGAGAGTGCCACCCTCGGTCAGCGCAGCCGAGTACCCGGGGCTGGAGGCGATGACGTAGCCGTCGTCGGTGCGAGTCAGGGGAACCTCGTCCAGCGGAACTTCGGCCCATTCGGCGGCGACCTGCAGCCGGTCCCACATCTCGGTGAACGCCTCCGGGTCGGTGACGACCTGGAGACCGATGTCGAGCGACGAGAAATCGTCGTACTCGAACAGTGCACGGAGATCGAGTCGCTCCCCGTCAATGGCGATCACGAAGTTGTCGCCCACTGCCGTGGCGAGGTCGGCGGGCAACTCCAGGCCCATCGCGGTAGCCATACCCTGCAGCATCGCCATCTCCTGAGGGGACGTCTCGCGCACCAGATCCCAGTGGTCGTTCAGGTAGGTGTTCATGTTGCTGAACCCGAACAGCAGAGCCGTCGTGTCTGGAACGTTGGCGCTGACCCCGTTGCCGCCGACTTCTTGGTACAGGTCTCCGGTGATGACCGACGCCACCTCGGCGTAGTCGTTGCTGAACCGGAAGGTGACCGCGAAGCTGCGGAAGTTGTCCTCGACCAGTTCCAGAATCTCGTCCGGATCGACGGTGTCGGAGTACCCGTTGTAAAGATCGTCGCCGTATTCGTCGTCGCCGTACTCGTCATCGAACATCCCGCCGCCCATGGCACCGGACATCGTTGGCTCGAACGCCTCGAACATGGCGATGCCGGAGATCCATGCCGACGCGACACCGGGGTCGCCCAGCTCGTTCATTGCCCGGGTGAACTCGTCGTTGTCGCCGAGCGCCGACTCACGGGCCGCAGCGGCGCTCTGCTCGGCGATCTCCTGCGTCTCGGCGACGATCATGTAGCCGTCGAGGTGGGTAAAGCCGGGCCCATGGTCACCAGCCGGATTGGCGCACTCGTTGATCGCCTGCATCGCCTCGTCCGCGGCGGCGTCGTCGCTCACCTGGAAGGCAAGGATGCCGTCAGGGTCGGCGTACGGCTCCGCGGGTGGCAACACCGCGATGCCCATCCGGTCGCCGAGCCACGGCTCGATGTCGCCCTCGAAGCTGATGGTGCAACCGGTGTCGGTGTTGAACTGCTCGATCATCCACTCGCGCAGATCGATGTCCTCGCTCAAACCGCTGGTGTCGAGGCCCGGGAACTGGCCAAGGAAGCGCATCGCGTTGATCTTCTGCGTTGCTGACGGGTCGAGGTCGAGGCGCGCGTAGCCGATGGCGTCGCCGGGGAGGACGTCGTGCGGCTGGGTGCCACTGCCGTCGAGCGCCCGCCAGGCGAACACCGCACTCGGCACCACGACGAGCAAAGCCGCGACCAGGGCGCCAACCAGGATGCCGCGCCGGCGCGGGCGTGAAGATCCAGTGGCCGGAGGTCCGGGTGGCGATGGTGGCGGAGGAGGTGGCGCGGCAGGTGCACCAGTGGATCCGGCGGCTGGCACCTCGGAGGCAGGAGGCGGCGGAGGCGCTGCCGGGTCGGCTCCCGGCGGAGTGCCAGGATCAGGCGGTGGTGGCGTTGGCTCGGTGGAACCGGGCTGCTGCGCTCCCGCCTCAGGCGGATCCAACTTCGACATCCGTGCCCCTCATGCTCGACCTGCTCGACACGTGGGAGGTGGTCCGAGCAGTTGATGGTGTGTCTGAGGTGCCTCGTCGCCGTGGCTGTCGATTCGAAAGCGCCTCGTCGAGGAGCTAGTCAGGGGGGTAGCTCTGCTTCGGCCGTCTCCCCCCGGACAAGGCCGCTACGCGAACGACAGGCCCGGTCAAGGACCTCAAGTGTCGCGGACTGGACCGCGACACCTGCATTCGACACTAGCCGAATTCGCCTGTCAACGTGTGAACCGGATCTCGGGCGGAGCTGCCGGGTCGATCATCGGTGGTCCTCGCTGTGGGAAACAAAGCCGTGATCTGTACAGTAGAAGCGGACACATGATCTGCCCTTGGGGCGTTGGAGGAGCGATGCAGAGTAGTAACCCGGTCTTCGGGCGGTCCGCCGCGTTCAGCGGGCGCCCGGGTGTTCGTGACGTGCCGGCGCCCAGCGCCGAGAAGCTCGAAGCGATGTATTCCGCCCCGTCGGCCACGCCGACGCAAACCGGCCGGATGACCTATGACGACGTCGTCATGCGCACCGGCGCCACGCTCGGTGTGGTGCTGATCGGTGCGGTGATCGGCTGGAACGTCCCCGGCCTGTTCTACATCGGCTTGATCGGCGGGTTGATCCTCGGTCTGGTCAACGCGTTCAAGCGGGAGCCCAGCCCGCCGCTGATTCTGGCCTATGCGCTGCTCATGGGCACTTTCCTCGGTGCCATCAGTGGCATGCTGGAGGGGGCTCAGATCTCCGCCGGCGGCTCGACGCTCGACGGCATCGTCGCGCAAGCGGTGATCGGCACGTTGGGTGTCTTCGCGGTGGCGCTGTTCCTGTACCGCAGCGGTCGGGTGCGGGTCACGCCCAAGTTCCAGCGTGGCGCCATGATCGCTATGGGCGGCTATCTGGTCTTCGTGATCGCCAACTTGTTCTTCCAGATCTTCGGCTCGTCCGACAGTGCGTTCGGGTTCCGGACCGGCATCGTCGGGATCGCGATCGGCCTGTTCGCCGTCACGCTGGCGGCCGTTTTCCTGATCCTCGACTTCGACTTCATCGAGAAGGGTGTCAAGGAAGGTATTCCCGCCAAGTATGCCTGGACGGCGGCGTTCGGCCTGACGGTCACCCTGGTCTGGCTGTACATCGAGATGCTGCGGTTGCTCGCCATTCTCAGAGGAGAGTGACTCGCCGCGGAGGCGGTCAATAATTGAGGGCGGTGTCGGGTCGGTGACCTGACACCGCCCTCAGTATGTGTATGACCGCACACGCTCGTGAACACATAACCGGCCCCTCGCAATTGGGAGTGTGGTGGTGAGCCTCGCTCCCAGGTAGGGGTCTGGCGGCCGGGGTCGTGCGAGGCGACCGATAGACATCGCGAGTGCGGCGACCCCCTGCTCGCGTGGGTTCTTAGTGACCACTGATGTCGTGAGACCGACTGTGCACGGCGTCCTGAGACTTCATCCGCCAGTTATCCGTACGCCGCAAGCTAGGAAAGAGGGTTAGCGGACACATTTTGGCCGCAAGCCCAAGAAGAGCCACATAACCGTCCGGCACAAGACTCGTCGGGCCGCGGCACTCGCAGGGAAGCCCGGGTTAACGTGACCGCGCGGATGATGGAGCGCAGGCACACGTGCCGACGGGGCGCCGGGCCTGCCGCAATGTGAACTGGCTACTGGAACGAGCGTGCGGCGCGGCGTAGGTCGTGCTCGTGCACGATCGCGGTGGCGTGGCCGTGGGCGAGCCCATGCTCGGCGCGTAGCCACCTGACCCGATCGTCGAAGCGGGAGAACGCAGGCCCGGCTTCGAGCGCTTTGAACCACTCTCGAAGTTCTCGCCCGGTGCAACTAGGCACACGGGCGAGTAGATTGCGATGGGTTTCCTCGGAGTGGTTCAGGCTCATGGCGGCCTCCGTTTGCTCGTGAGGGCTCCGTAATACGACTCTGCCTGACGTCGGAGGTCAATACAAGGGCTATGAGTTGATCCTTTCTGGTGCCCATGATCATGAACGCTAGAGACGTTCGAGCACGACGGCCATGCCTTGGCCACCGCCGACACACATCGTCTCCAAGCCGATGGTGCCGTCGGTTTCCTGCAGGCCGTGTAGCAGGGTGGTCATGATGCGAGCCCCAGTGGACCCGAACGGGTGGCCCAACGCGATGGCACCGCCGTGGACGTTGAGCTTCTCGTACGGAATCTCGAGCTCGCGTGCGCTCGGCACGACCTGGGCGGCGAAAGCCTCGTTGATCTCCACCAGATCGACGTCGTCGATGTTCATCCCCGTTCGGTTCAAGACCCGACGAGAGGCCTCCACCGGCCCAAGCCCCATGATCTCGGGCGACAGAGCCGACGTCGCGGTGGCGACGATCCTGGCCAACGGGGTGATGCCCAACTCACGCGCACGCACATCGGACATGATGACGACGGCTGCGGCGCCGTCGTTGAGTGGCGTGCAGTTTCCCGCCGTCACGGTGCCATCGGCGCGGAACACCGGCTCCAGGGCGCTGAGCTTCTCCAGGGTGGTGCCGGCGCGGGGGCTGTCGTCGGCGTCGATGATCCGGCCGTCGGGCAACTCCACAGGGGTGATCTCGCGAGCGAAGAACCCGCTCTTGACGGCGTCCTCGGCCCGATTCTGCGACAGCAGGGCGAACTCGTCCTGATCCGCCCGGGAGACACCGCTGAGGGTGGCGACGTGTTCGGCGGTTTGGCCCATCTGGATGTAGATGTCAGGCAGTTCGCCGTTGTCGCGGGGATTACGCCAGGGTGCATTGGTGCGGGTGTAATCGGCCGTGCGTTCCTGCGCGGCTGCGAAGCCAGGATGGTGTGTTTCGACCGGGTCGACACCTGCGCCGCCGAAGCCGCTGTACCGGGAGACGCACTCCACCCCGGCCGAGACGAATACGTCGCCGTCGCCGGCGCGGATCGCGTTGGCGGCCATCCTGGCCGTCTGCACCGACGACGCGCAGAAGCGGTTGATCGTGGCGGCCGGGACGGTGTCGAGGCCCAACAGGACGGCGATCCGGCGGGCGATGTTGCCGCCGTGTTCGTCGCGGGGTTCGGCGCAGCCGACGTAGATGTCGTCGATGGTGGTGGGATCGAGTTCGGGAACCGAGTCCAGGGCGGATTTGATGATGGTGGCCGCGAGGTCGTCCGGGCGGACGTCGACGAGTGACCCCTTGGAGGCTCGGCCGATCGGGGAGCGGGCAGTGGCCACGATCACGGCGTCCGGCATGATGCCTCCTTGGTGCTGATCCAGAACTAGTGCGGCGCGGCACACTAGCGGCGATCAGGCCATGTTACCCGCTAGTAACGTCGGTCGGGTAGCACCCCGGAAGTCGGCGGCCGGGTCATCATCGCGGGCTGGGATATGGCGTTTCCGGTTCATCCTCGATGTGCGCCGCTGTGGTGTGGTCGCGCAGACGCACCCAGCGGCCGTGTGGGCCGGTCTCGGCACCGTCCACCGTTGTTGCTGCTACCTCGGTCCCGCCGTGATCCGCGGCCTCGGCTGCCGCGACCGAGATTGGCACCACGGCATGTTGGTCGGCGTCCAGGGTGTGATCCTCGTCCGTCCACAGGCCGAGCGCACTGGCGAGCGACGGAAGGATGGCGGCCGCGGCATGTGCGTAGCCGGCCGACGACGGATGGAACTGGTCGGCGCTGAACAGCTCCGCGGGTGACGCCGCGAACTCCGGGCCGAGGAGCGATCCTAACGAGACGCTCCGCCCACCGGCGTCGACCACGGCAAACGTCTGGGCGGCGGCGAGTTGCCGGCTCCACCGGCGGGCCAGCCAGCGCAGCGGCGGCCGGATGGGTCGGATGGTGCCGAGGTCCGGGCAGGTGCCCACCACCACTTCGCAGCCAGCAGCACGCAGAGCGCGTACTGCGTCGATGAGGCTACGCACCGCGGTAGCGGGAGGAACCTGGTGAGTGACGTCGTTGCCGCCCACGATGATGAGGGCGACGTCGGGCATGGCGACGAGCGCCTGATCGACCTGGCCTTCGAGGTCGGCGCTGCGCGCACCGCCCTGAGCTACCGACGTCAGCCGGACCGGCCGCTCCGCGATCTCGGCGAGCCCGGCAGCCAACAGCCCGCCAGGTGTCTCCTCCGGGGTGTCCACGCCGTAGCCGGCCGCGCAGGAGTCACCGAGTACGGCGAAGGAAATGGGTCGGCCGTGGAACGAGCCGTACTCGCCGTTGGGATCCGGTGGGTCGCTGATCGGCACCCCGCTAATGGCCTTGCGAGCGACCCGCGCCTGGAGCCGGAGGAATCCGTACAGAGATGCGCTCAGAACGCTGATACCGCCGCCTCCGTAGGCGGCGGCAGTAGCGATTCGACGTGCGATTCGTGCGTTGAGCAGGCCCACCATGGCCCCAATCTAACGCGCTCGCGGGCCGGTTGACACGGGGCCGCGTACGCCGCCGGAATAGCCCCGGCCTGCATTAGAGTCGGCTTCGTGGACTACTACGAGAACGTCATCGATCTCATCGGGAAGACGCCGCTCGTCCGGCTCGGCCCCATGGCTGCTCACGCCCCCGCTATGGTGCTGGCCAAGGTCGAATACTTCAACCCGGGCGGTTCGGTCAAAGACCGGATCGCGGTGCGTATGGTGGACGATGCCGAGGCAGCCGGCTTGATCGGGCCCGGTGGCACCATCGTCGAACCCACCAGCGGCAACACCGGCGTGGGGTTGGCTCTGGTGGCGCAGCGGCGCGGTTATCGGTGCATTTTCGTCTGCCCGGACAAGGTCAGCGAAGACAAACGCAACGTTCTCAAGGCGTATGGTGCCGAGGTCGTGGTGTGTCCAACGGCGGTGGCGCCCGAGGATCCCGACTCTTACTACTCGGTCTCCAACCGGCTCGTCGAAGAGATCGAGGGAGCGTGGAAACCGAACCAGTATGCCAACCCGGCCAATCCGCGTTCGCATTACGAGACCACCGGGCCGGAGCTGTGGGAGCAGACCGAGGGGCGAATCACCCATTTCGTCGCCGGCATCGGCACCGGCGGCACCATCAGCGGCACTGGGCGTTACCTCAAGGAGGTCTCCGACGGCCGGGTCCGGGTTGTGGGCGTCGACCCCGAGGGTTCGGTGTACTCCGGCGGCAGCGGGCGCCCCTATCTGGTGGAAGGGGTCGGGGAAGACTTCTGGCCGGACACCTACGACCGTGACATCTGCGACGAGATCGTCGCGGTCTCCGACCTGGAATCCTTCGAGTCCACTCGACGGCTGGCCAGGGAAGAAGGGTTGCTCGTCGGAGGGTCGTGTGGGATGGCCGTGGTCGGCGCGTTGCGGGTGGCCGAGCAGGCCGGACCCGACGACGTCGTGGTTGTCCTCCTGCCGGACGGCGGCCGAGGTTACCTTTCCAAGATCTTCGACGACAGCTGGATGATGTCCTACGGGTTCATGCCACCGGCCGAAGGTGCCACGGTCGGCGACGTCATCCGCCTGAAGTCGGGTGACATGCCGGCGCTGGTACACACTCACCCGAACGAGAGTGTCGCCGACGCCGTGGCCATCATGCGGGAGTACGCGGTGTCGCAGATGCCGGTAGTGCAGGCCGAGCCGCCGGTCATGGCCGCGGAGGTGGTCGGCGCCGTCGTCGAGCGCGACCTCATGGAGGCGCTGTTCTCCGGCACCGCCGCGCTGAGCGACCCGGTGGACAAACACATGTCCAAACCGCTCCAGGTGCTGGGCGCGGGCGAGCCGGTGTCCACGGCGTTCGAGCAGTTGAGGTCGGTTGACGCGGTGATGGTCATCGAGGATGGCAAACCGGCGGGTGTGATCACCCGGGCCGACCTCCTTGGCCATCTGGCCGGCTGACCTGGCAGCCGAAGCCTCCACGGGGGAGATCGTCGTCGGGGTCACCGTTTCCGCGACCCGAACCGAGATCTCACCCGTGAAGCTATCCGCCGGAGTTGGGCGCGACCCGTTTAGCCGAGCAGCGCCTCGCCTAGCCAGCCTCCCGGCTCGCACCCTGGCAGGACCGCGAAGACCGCGGAGCCGATCGGCGTCGTGTAGGTGTTGAGGAGATCTAATTCGTCCAACCGTCGCTGGATCGGAACGAACTGCGCATCGACGTCGGCCTGGAACGATGCGAACACCATCCCGGTCCGGGCGTGGCCGTCCGGCGCTGGGCCCTCGTCATAGTTGTAGGAACGTCGGAAGATCCGTTGTCCCGGATCGTCCGGCCGCGCCCGCCGGATATGTGACCAGTCCGGGATGACGGTGAAACCGATGTCGTTCACCGCGTCGAAGTCCGGTTCGTCATGTTCGTCGTCACCGGTCAGCGGCGCGCCATCGGTTAGGCGACGACCGATGGTCTCCTCCTTCCCTAGCCGGCTGACCAGGTCCCACTCCTCCAACTCGATCCGGATTCTGCGCAGCACCAGTGAGGTGCCACCGATCAGCCAGTCCGGGCCGTCGCGGATCCAGACCTGGGCGTCGAACTCGGGTGTGCCCGGTGTGCCGTTGGAGGTGCCGTCCAACTGACCCATCAGGTTCCGGGGTGTGGCCCCGGCCGGCGTCGAACCCGAGGCGTGGCGGAAGCCGCGTTGGACCCATCGCACCTCGGCGAAGGTACGTGCGTCCTTGGACAGCATCCGCATGGCATGCGAAATGGCCACCGGATCGTCGGAACAAACCTGCACGGCGAGGTCTCCACCGGACCAGGTCTCTTCCAGCCGATCGACGCCGAACTCCGGCAACGGGCGCAACCAGGATGGTGCATCGTCGAGCCCCGCCGCGGCCAGGAACCCGGGACCGACGCCGACGGTGATGGTCAGCCTGGCCGGTTGACGGGCCAGCTCCGGGTCGGTGTCGGCCAGGGCGGGACGGCCTTGGGTCAACCGTTCGGCATTACCCGTCCAGAGCCGCATGAGCCGGATCAAACCACCTTGGTCAACCTCCGGGAGCAGATCGAACGCGGCGAACGTCGCGAACGCCTGAGCCGGGGTGTCGATACCGGCCTGGTGGGCGCCGTGGAATGGCACGACGTCGGTGCCGAACGGCGCCCGTAGATCCGGTTCGGTGTTGCTCTCGGCGGCTGCGGTGATGGGCGCCCCGACGGCGACACCGGCCAGACCGGATACCCCCGCGGTGAGCAGGCCACGTCGGGAGACGCCGCGTAGCTCAACGCTCATCGTCGTGCACTTCCTCCTCGTCGGAGCCGTGGTCGTCGTCTGGTGCGCCGCCGTGCCCGTCGTCGCCATGCCCTCCCTCACCGGGTATGTACTCCTCGTCGGCGCCACTGAACTCTTTGGCCTGAGCGGTGAACTCGAACGTCGCACCGTCCTCCAAGGTCAGTACGAACTCGACGTCGGCGCCGGGGAGAATCGGTTCGACGACGTCCATCAGCATCAGGTGATCCGCGCCCGGTTCGAGCAGATGCTCGCTGCCGGCCGGGACCACGAAGCCGCCGTCCTTCTCCCGCATGGCGGGCTGGCCATCGGTGACGACCACCTCGTGTAACTCCATGACCGGAGACGACGATGTGGTGGCGTCCACGATCCGGATGTCGTCGGGGCCGTCGTTGACGAAGACGCCGAAGGCGGCCGTCATGCCGTCGTCGGCGGCTTTGACCCAGGGTTCGTCGATACGCAGGCCGCCACCGTCGAGGGTGGTGTCGACGGTCTCGGCGTTGTTGGTCGAGCTGGTGTCGTCGTCGGAACCACATGCGGCGACGACGAGGCCGGCGAGGGCGAGGCCACCGGTGTAGGCCAGCCGGCGGCGGCGTCGGGGTGTGCGGGCAGGGGTCGGTGCAATGGTCATGATGAAGTCGCTTTCCTGCGAAGGTGATCCGTCGATAGAGGTCTGCAAGCCGCAGCCGGGTTAGCCGGCTGGGCAGACCTCTGGTGGACCTCGCAGGCTGGCGCATTGGCGGGTGTAGACACTCGTCATCCGGCGTGGCGCGGACAGGCCGGTGGGCCGGATCCACGACGGCCGGCTCGGGGGCGGCTGGACGAGCCGCCATGCCGTCGTGATGCGGAGCAGGCTGAACAACGACCAGATCAGCGTCTCGCCCTTGGTGAGCATGGCGCTGATGAGCACGGTGGCGACGGCGTGGTAAGTGAGCATCACGGGGGTGGTGGCCTGGCCCACGCTGTGGGTGTGATGCCCGCCAAGACCGGCCAGGAGGTGGAACACGATTTGCGACACGCCGACGACGGCGATGATGGCCCCGAAACCGCGGCGAGCGTCGGCGGCGGCCACGCAGATAGCCGACAGTCCGAGCCCACCCAGCACGAGCCCGAGGGAGACGTGGATCGAGCCGCCGGCGCCCACGTGTGCCAGCAACGAGAGCAGCAGACACAGTCCGGACAGGGTGAGCCCGCGGGCCACCCTGGCGTGGCCAACCCCCGGACTTGTCACGTTTCTACCTTAAAAGACCCCCGACGGTCGGGAGCCCCGGGGCGTCACCGTGCGTACCGTGAGCTGTTGGGCACGCCAGTTTCGCCGCACTCCTTCCCGGTGATCGTCGCGGCAATCGCGTCGCTATAGCGACACGATTGCGGCGACGATCACCGGCGGGTGTGTGTTACCCGTTGCTCGAATGTTCGGACCTGCCGTCAGGACGTCACTGCTCGCTGTTCGCCTCGCTGAACCGCAAGGAGTTGCCGAATGGGTCGTGAACGTTCAAGACCCGTGCATCCCACGGGGCCTCCTCGATCCCTGGTCTGCCGTAGCTGTACTTCTTCGCGAGTAGCTCGCGGTGGAAGCTGTCGATGCCGGTCATCCGGACGAAGACGTTCGACCCTGGGCTAGCATCCCCGTGATGCTCGCTGAGGTGCAGGGTGAGCCCCGAACGCGAGACTTGCGCATACAACGGAAGGCCCGGCTCGAACCGATGTTCCCACTCCAGCGTGAAACCGAGGAAGTCGACGTAGAACTCCATCGCCTTGTCCACCGAGAAGATCCGCACGATAGGAATCGCCGAATCCAGGTGAACATCAGGCCGGGTCGGCACATCCGCGTCGGCTCCAGCATGGTCCACGATCCGGGCCGAGAGGACATTCCAGTTCTCGAACCCGAATTGATGTGCGACGATCTCCAGACACTCGCTGTGTGACAGAGCCACGTTCTTGTCGGCCATCACCGCACGCAGGGTCTTGGCCATCGCCTTCGCGTCATGGAATGTACGCATGAATCCAATCCTCCACAGCCTTGGCGAACGGAAGTGTCAGCGCTTGCGTTGCTGAAGTCGTCCGCCATCAGGTGGATGGACCAGATACGACATGTCATACATTCACCATGCCCGATAGGGGTGCAAGCGGCTGGCTGTATGAGGCCTCCTTCAGCGTAGAAGCAGGAAACTCAGCCCGTCAAGGACACGACGGGACGCGCGCCCCTACGCCGCCGCGCTTCTGTGACGTAGAACCCGCGCGTATAGCGAGTCCTGATTGATCATGTGCGAGTTGCACCCCCGATAGGGTGAGTAGCTCGCACATGATCAAGCCACTCGGGCCGCTTATGAGCGCTGAGTGAGCTTCGGGAGACTAGGCGGGGTTTCTAGAGGGTGGTGCCGGTGCCGACTGGGCAGGACACCCCGGTGCCAGCCAGGCCGCAGTACCCGCTCGGGTTCTTGGCATCGGACAGATACTGCTGGTGGTAGTCCTCGGCGTAGTAGAACGCGCCGAGCTGGGCGATCTCGGTGGTGATGTCGCCGTGCCCGGCGTCGGCCAGCCGCCGCGCGTAGGTGTCCCGCGACGCCTCGGCCGTGGCGCGCTGCGCCTGGCTGGTCCAGTAGATGGTGGAGCGGTACTGGGTGCCGGTGTCGTTGCCCTGCCGCATGCCCTGGGTGGGGTCGTGTGCCTCCCAGAACACCTTGAGCAGGTCGGCGTATGACACCTGGACCGGGTCGAACACCACTCGGACCACCTCGGCGTGCCCGGTGAGTGCGGTACAGACCTCGTCGTAGGTGGGGTTGGGCGTGTACCCGCCGGCGTAGCCGACCGCGGTGGTCCACACGCCGGGGATCCGCCAGAACTCGCGTTCGGCGCCCCAGAAGCACCCCATACCGAGGACGGCCTCCTGATGACCTTCCGGCGGTGCGGCGTCGATGCGGGTACCGAGCACAGTGTGGACGCCGGTCAGCGAGAACGGGCGTTGGTCGCGTCCGGGCAGTGCTTCGCCAGGCGCGACCAGCTGGGTCTTGGCGGACGAACCGAACAGCGGCACAGCGCACCTCTCTCACGGCAACGGTTGTTGGTCAGGAACGGCGTGCGCCATACCCGGCCTCGTGCTGAGCGGTCGTGCGGAACGGTCATGGCTGCCCCGCTCGACATCATTGTGTGTCCCTTCGTCGGGACACCTGGTTCTCGTCAAACACGATAACCGGGACCTTTGTTCCGGCCGCCAACCCACATCCGATGTGGGGGCGTGGGCCGGATAGTCGACGCCGGGCGGTGGGTGCTGTGACGGCTCGCGACTATCAGGCGAACACGTCGTGCAGGTCCTGGCTGGATCGTTTCGGTGTGGCGGCGACGGTGGAGTGTGCCTGTACAAGCATGGCGACCGCTTGGTGCAGGGCGTCGGCGGGCAGCGTGTAGGGCAGTCGCAGCCGCCGCTCGAAGGCACCGTCCACACCGAAACGTGGCCCGGAAGCCAGCCGGACGCCGAGCCGCTCGGCCGCGGCCACCAGCGAGCTGGACACCGGTCGGCCGATGTCGCACCACACCACCAGGCCCCCTCGGGGGCACCGGACCTGCCACGATGGCAGTTGGTCGGCCAGCGCCGCCATAAGCGTGTCTCGGCCCTGTCGCAGCTCGCTCCGGCGGTCGTGGAGGACGTCGTCGAGTGAGGTGAGTAGCTCGGCGGTGATCAGTTGGTTGATCACGGGGGAGGAGATGTCGACGCTGGCCCGGACTGCCGCCAGTCGGCGGATGAGTGACGGTTCGGCGCGGATCCAGCCGACCCGGAGTCCGCCCCAGAGGGTTTTGCTCGCGCTGCCGATGGTGATCGCCAGGTCGGGCGGTAAATAGCTGGCCAGCGGTGGCGGCACGTCGCCGTCCAACGCGAGTTCTACCAGGGTCTCGTCGACGACGGTCATGGTGCGGTAGCGGCTCAACGACGACGCTAGGGCGTGGCGTTCATCGGCGGTGGCCAGCAGGCCGGTCGGATTGTGGAAGTCAGGCACGACGTAGGCCAGCCGGGGCGCGGTCTGGCGGATGGCCGCGTCGAATGCGTCGACGTCCCAGCCCGCTGTTGTTGTGGCGGCGGGGTCGTCGTCGACGAGGGCGACCGGCACTGGACGGGCGTTGGCCCGACGGATGGCATCGATCGCGTTCGGGTAGGTGGGGTGATCGATCAGCACTCGGTCACCGGGGTCGATCATCAGCCCGACCACCAGTGAGAACGCATGTTGAGCGCCGGAGGTCACCAAGATCTGACCGGGGTCGGTGGGTAGTCCGCGGGCCGTGAACCGGGCGGCTACGGCGGCGCGTAGCTCGGTCAGGCCGAACAGGTTGTACCCACAGCCGGGTAGATGCCGGGCGAGCTGCGCGAGGCTGTTCTGGTGGGCGTCCAGTAGGGCGGGACCTGGCGCCCCGGGGGACGCGTGGGCGAGGTCGAGGACCTCTGAGCCGTCGGGCCCGAACGGTGCCCACGACCCGGTGGTGGTGGGCGCTTGCCCGTTCGCCGGTGCCGCTGGGAGTTCGGTACGGGTACCCGATCCTTGCCGGCTGGCGGCGTAGCCGGTGTTGCGCAGGAGGTCGTACGCGGCGGTGATAGTGGTGCGGCTGACGCCGAGGGCGGTAGCCAGTTCGCGTTCGCCTGGCAGCCGGGTGTCCAGGGGCATCCGGCCGTCGAGGATCAACGCGCGAATGGCCGCGGCGAGCCGCACGTAGGTGGGCCGGCGCTGATCATTCAGGTGCCATTGCCCGAGAGTCCGAGCCAATTGATGGCCATTGATGGATCTCATGAGGCCACTTTTCCATAAGTGGTCCTGGATTTAAAGGCCAACGATGGTTGATGATGGCGGAGTGTTCAGCCACCTCTCACGTCGAGCGCTGCCGCGCCGGCTCAGCCAGCTCTACCTAGGTCTCCTTCTCTACGGCTTCAGCATGGCGCTGATGATCAAATCAGGCCTTGGTCTCGACCCCTGGGATGTCTTCCACCAAGGGGTCGCATCGCGTACCCCACTGTCCATCGGCGTGGTGACGATCATCGTGGGGGCGCTGGTACTGCTTGCCTGGATCCCACTGCGGCAGCGGCCGGGCCTGGGCACGGTGAGCAATGTCATCGTCATCGGCCTGGCCGTCGACGCCTCGATGTGGGTGTTGTCAGAGCCCGAGCCGATGGCGATCCGGATCACGTTCATGATCTCCGGCGTAGTGCTCAACGCGGTGGCCACCGCTGCCTACATCGGGGCGCGGTTCGGCCCAGGGCCACGAGACGGCTTGATGACTGGCCTGGTCCGCACTACGGGCCACTCGGTGCGTGTGGTGCGTACGGGCATCGAGTTGACGGTGCTGGCCATCGGGTGGCTGCTGGGTGGCACGGTGGGGGTCGGCACGGTGCTGTACGCGCTGAGCATCGGACCCCTGGTCCACGTGCTGTTGCCCCGCCTCACCGTCCCCACCCATGATCATGAACATATTTCCGGGTGATAGCACGCAAAAGTGTTCATGATCATGGGGGCGGTGTGAGGGATGACGTAGGGTCCACTCCGTGTATGGTTTCGAGACTCGAGCGATCCACGCCGGCCAAGAGCCGGACCCCACCACCGGTGCGGTGATGCCGCCCATCCACGCGACGAGCACCTTCGCGCAGGATGGCGTTGGCGGGCTGCGGGGCGGATACGAATACAGCCGGTCGGCCAACCCCACCCGGACCGCGCTGGAAGAGTGCGTCGCGGCCCTTGAGCAAGGTGCGCGCGGCCTCGCGTTCGCCAGCGGGATGGCCGCGGAGGACACGCTGCTGCGCACCGTGTTGCGGCCCGGTGACCATGTGGTCATCCCCAATGACGCCTACGGCGGCACATATCGGCTATTTAGCAAGGTGCTGGAGCGCTGGGGGGTGTCGTGGACGGCGGTGCCGGTATCCGACGTGTCCGCCGTGCGGGCGGCGCTGCAACCGTCGACGGCGGTGGTCTGGGTCGAAACCCCCACTAACCCGCTGCTCAACGTCGCCGACATCAAGGCGCTGGCCGACACCGCACACGACGCCGGGGCGCTGCTGGTGGTCGACAACACCTTCGCCACGCCGTATCTACAGCAGCCGCTCACGCTCGGTGCCGACGTCGTCGTCCACTCGACCACCAAATATTGCGGCGGACACTCCGACGTCGTGGGCGGGGCTATTGTGGCGGCCGATCCGGAGCTCGGCGAGCAGCTGGCTTTCCACCAGAACGCGATCGGTGCGGTGGCCGGCCCGTTCGACGCGTGGCTGGTGCTACGCGGCCTGAAGACACTCGCCTTGCGGATGGAGCGGCACAGCGACAACGCCGAGCGGATCGTGGCGACGCTGAGCGCTCATCCGGCGGTGACCGAAGTGCTCTACCCCGGGCTCGCGGACCATCCCGGCCATGAGGTCGCCGCGCGGCAGATGCGCCGCTTCGGTGGCATGGTGTCGTTCCGGGTGGCCGGTGGTGAAGAGGCGGCGGTGGCGGTGTGCAACCGGGCGCGGGTCTTCACGCTGGCCGAGTCGCTGGGCGGCGTCGAGTCGTTGATCGAGCACCCGGGCCGGATGACACATGCGAGTGCGGCGGGTAGCGCTTTGGAAGTCCCGGCGGACCTGGTGCGGTTGTCGGTCGGCATCGAGACCGTCGACGATCTACTGGCCGACCTCGACCACGCCCTCACCCCCTGACAGAGTGATCGTTGCCGCGTTTGCGCTGCTATGACGGCGCAAACGCGGCAACGATCACCGATTCTTAGAGGCGGCCGCTTAGGCGGTGGCTTCGCGCAGGGCGGGCAGAACCTGCGTTCCGACCTCCTTGATGGTGCCCACCGGGTCGAGGCTGGCCACCTGGATCGCGACGTAGTCAGCGCCGACGTCCTGAACCAGGGGCCGGTAGGCATCGGCGAGCTGATCGAGGTCACGCACGATCGTGTACTTGCTCAGGATTTCCTGCCGATCCATCTCGTCCGCCCGTTCCCGCAGGATCATCGGATCGGCCACCTCGAGCCGCCCAGGTGCCCGCAGCCCGCGCATGGCCTGCAACGCGTCCCACGCCTCGTCGTCGTTGCCGGCGAGCACCACCCACCGGGTGGCCATGATGGTGGTCGACGCACCCCGGGCCGCGGCAGCCTCGCGATACGGCTTGATCACTCGTTCCAGCGCGTCGGCGGGGTCTTTGACGCTCGTGATCAACCCTTCGGCGTGCTGCCCGGCGAAGGTGGCCGACTTCGGTCCGCCCGCGGCCATCCACACCGGCACCCGGCCGACCGGCGGGCTGTACAGCTTCGCGGTCCGCGCCTGGTAGTACTCGCCGTCGATGTCGAGCTTCTCGCCGGCCAGCAGGCCGTGCATGATGGTGAGCGCTTCCTCCATCCGGGCGATCCGCTCGGTGTAACCCGGGAACTCGTACCCGAGGGGAGCCTCGTTGATCGCCTCCCCGGTGCCGACGCCGAGGATGAATCGTCCTCCCGACAGCCGGTCGATGGTGGCGGCCGCCTGGGCGATCAATCCGGGGTGGTAGCGGAACAACGGCGCCGTGACGCTCGTAGCCAACTCGACGCGGGAGGTGGCCTGTGCCACCGCGCCGAACCAGCTCCACACGAAGCTGGACGCTGACGCGTCGTCGACCCACGGGTGGAAGTGATCCGCCCCGGTGACGACGTCGAAGCCGGACTGCTCGGCGAGGACCGCGTGCTCCAGCAGGACCTCGGGCTGATAGGACTCGTGACTACACAACCACGCAAGCTTCATATGTCCAGCCTAGTGCCCTGCATAGGAGGGCTTTGTGGCCGTCCGCCCGGCGGGCGATGCCGCACCGCGTTCCTCCGTGGCCGGTGTGAACCTCAACAGTTACTCAAAAGCTGTTCCCGGCTGGGCTCCGCCTCTTTATCGTCCGCGGCACACCCCGTCCTGCTCCATCTCGCGTCCGTCCGACCGACGGGCGTGCCTCGAGGAGGAAACATGAACCACATTCCACTCTCTCGGCGGCTCCTCGCCGGTGTCGGAGCGGTCGCTTTGATCGCCGCGACGGCTCCGGCCGCGACGTCGGCGTCGGGCGGTGCTGCGCCGGCCGCGGACAGTCGCGGAGCGTCCGACCAAGCCCATGACAAGATCGTCACGGCGCGCATCGATGCCGACCGCATCATGGGCCACATCGAGACGCTGACCGTCGATATCGGACCGCGAGTGGCGTCCTCACCCGAGGAGGACGCGGCCGCGTCCTACATCGCCGACGAGCTCGAGAGTCTCGGCTACGACGTGGAGGTCCAGGAGTTCCCGTACGTCAACACAGTCGGGTACCTCCACGTGGGCGGCCCGGACGGTACGGCGCTGCTGGTCCGCGCCGGCGGTGGATCCGCGCTGACCGACGGTGACGGCATCACCGCTCCTGTCGTGGATGCGGGATTCGGCAGCCCGGCCGACTTCCCTGCCGCCACGGCGGGCGCCATCGCTTTAGTCCAGCGGGGCGGGAACACGTTCGCCGACATCGTCGGGAACGCGGCCGAAGCCGGTGCCGTCGGGGTGGCGATCCAGAACGACGACTGGCGGATCTTCTCCGCGACGGTCGCCGACAGCCCGATTCCCTTCGTCACCATGAACGACGAACAGGGTGAACTCCTGCGCGCGGCGGCGGACGACGGAGCGACGCTGCGGATGAACCGATATCAGACCTCGCAGAACGTCATCGCTACCAAGGCACCTACCTTGCCCGGCCGCGGCGCGCGCGACGAGGTCGTGATCTTTTCGGCGCACTACGACTCCGTGCCTGCATCACCCGGTGCCAGCGACAACGCTTCCGGTGTCGCCGTCATGCTGGAACTCGCCCGGATCAACGCGCAGCTGCCCACCGCGACGGAGATCCGCTTCGCGGCGGTCGGGGCGGAGGAAGTGGGGTTGAGAGGCTCCCGTCATTACGCCCAGAACCTGCCTGCGGCGGAGCGGGACCGGATCATCGCGAACTTCAACATGGACATGGTCGGCACCGCGAGCCCAGAGCAGAACACCCTGTTCATGAACACGCTCAATGGAACCGGCGTTGACGACCCGGCGGACAACCTCGTGTCGCGGGCCGGCCGGCAAGCCGCGGAGCGGCTCGGCTACGGCGACATCGTGCGCTCGCCCTACCACCGGGGAGCCAGCGACCATCAAGCGTTCCATGAGATCGGCGTCCCAGCGGTCAACTTCATCTGGCGCGACCCGGTCACCGCGGCGCTCGAGCCGACATATCACCAGCCGCTCGACACGATCGACCGGGTGAGCCCGGATCGGTTGCGTACCGCGGCGGAGATCATCGCAGCGGCGTCGTATCGAGTGATCCGGCATCGGGTCCCGGGCCGCCCAGCCGACGGCGGATAGTGGACCCATCGGGCTTAGAGCTGCGGCCGGCCGGCCCGACAGGTGTGCCGAGGTGATGGGTGAGCCTGGCTTAGCCGGTTGGTCCGCTCCGGATGGCTGGTGTTGGCGAGCCTGTCGGTCCAGCTCAGGGCGTTGCGATAGTGCGTCGTGTCGCCGACGAGCCCCGTGGACGTGCGCTGCTGTTCGCGTCCGTGCGTGGGTGGTGACAGGATTCGGGCTATGGACCTGACGATGCAGGAGGTCGACGCTGCCCGCGAGATGCTCCGCGACGTGGTGCGGCCGACTCCGCTGGAAGACTCTCGCTGGCTTGGCGGCAAGGTGGGCGGGCCGGTTCACCTCAAGTGTGAGAACTTGCAGCGGGCCGGTTCGTTCAAGATCCGCGGGGCGTACGTGCGGATCGCGCGGCTGTCGCCGGAGGAACGGGAGTACGGCGTGGTGGCGGCCAGCGCGGGCAACCACGCTCAAGGGGTGGCGCTGGCCGCCAGCATGCTCGGTACTCCGGCGACGGTGTTCATGCCGGAAGGCGCGGCGATCGTCAAAGAGCGGGCCACTCAGGCGTATGGCGCGGACGTACGGTTCGCCGGCGCAACCGTCGACGAGGCGCTGCTGGCCGCACGGGCCTTCGCGGCCGAAACGGGTGCCGTGCTGATCCACCCGTTCGACCATCCCGACATCGTGGCCGGGCAGGCAACCGTCGGCACCGAGATCATCGAACAGTGTCCTGACGTACGAACCATCCTGGTTGGTACTGGCGGTGGTGGGCTGCTGGCTGGTGTGTCGTTCGCGGTGCGCCAGTTGCGGCCTCAGGTCCGGGTGGTCGGGGTTCAGGCTGAGGGCGCCGCCGCGTACCCGGTGTCGTTGAAAGCGGGCATGCCGGTGTCGCTGGAGCGGATGTCCACCATGGCCGACGGCATCGCGGTCGGCCGCCCCGGTGACGTGCCGTTCGAGCTGATCAAGGAGAACGTCGACGGCATCGTCACGGTCGGCGAGGAGTCGCTGTCGCGGGCGCTCGTCTCGCTGCTGGAGCGGGCCAAACAGGTCGTGGAGCCGGCCGGGGCGGCAGCGGTGGCAGCGATCCTGGAAGACGCGGGCGCCTACGAACCGCCGGTGGTGGCGGTCCTGTCCGGAGGCAACATCGATCCGTTGCTGTTGATGCGCGTGGTCCGGCACGGTATGGCGGCTGCCGGGCGTTACCTATCGATCCGGGTGCGGGTGGCCGATGCCCCGGGGGCGCTTGCGCAGTTGCTGAGTGAGCTCGCGTCGGTGGATGCGAACGTGCTCGACGTCGTGCATGAACGCACCGCGGCGTCGTTGCCGGTCGACCAGGTGGAGGTGGCGTTGCAGCTGGAGACCCGCGGCCCGGAGCATCGCGCCCGGGTGCTGTCCAGGCTTCGGCAGTCGAACTACCCGATGTCCATTCCGGAGGAATAGGCCGGTCGACTTTCGTTTTGCTAAATCAGAATTGACATTATCTAAAGTCACCTTCATGCTATGAGGCATGGCTGAGGGTGACGGGAAGCGTGAGATTCTGCAGAAGGTAGCGTCGGGCGAGATCGATCCGGCTGAGGCCTCCCGGCTTCTGGACGAGCTGGCCGTCAGTTCACCGGAGCAGGTGCACGAGCGGGCACCAGTGACGGCTGAGCCGCTCGAGGGAGCGACGCTGCCGTCGATCGGCGAGATCCGCCGGGTGCAGGTGCGAGCCACCTCGCGTCGGGTCAGGGTCATTGGCGATCCGACGGTGGCGACGGCCGCCATCGACGGGCCGCACAGTGTGCGTAGGGACGGCTCCACCCTCCTCGTCGCAGGTGAGACTGAGTTGGTGCCCACCGACAACGCCTTCGTTCTGCTGGTGGGCGGTCGCTGGCGCGAGGTCGCCGACCAAGTGCAGCACAGCCTCGGGCAAGGCCTTGAGCTGACAGTACGTGTGCAGCCTGACATCCCGGTGGGCGTAGAGGTCATCGCCGGATCACTGAGCGTCGAGGGGGTCCCGCATCTCGATCACGTGCGGATGACGGCGGGCTCGCTACGGGTCCGTGGTGCCCAGAGCCCGATCGATCTGCTGATGCAAGCCGGCTCGGCCCAGGTTCACACGGTGCAGACGTATGGCCAGTCCAGGTTCCGCTGTGAGTCGGGTTCGTTGCAGCTGACCCTCGAGAACGGGTCCGACGCCCGGGTGCGCTCCGACGTGCAACTCGGTCGATTCTCGGTTGAGCCGGAGCGGCGAAACCGGGATCGGCACCGTGATGTCGTGGTTGGCCTCGGCGGCGCGGAGATCGACGTCGAGGTCGTCATGGGTTCGGTCACCCTGCGCACGCCAGATCGCGGAGACGTGAGATGACCCATCAGGCCCCGAGGGATTGCCCGGTCTGTGCCGACGTGCTGCACGTCACGCGGCTGGCGTGTAGTTCCTGCGGGACCGAGTTGTCCGGGCGTTTTACCTCCTGTGCCTACTGTTCGCTGGGGGCACAAGACCGGAAAATACTGAGCGCGTTCCTTGCCTCGCGAGGCAATATGAAAGAGCTCGCCCGTGAACTAGGGGTGAGCTATCCGACGGCCCGGATTCGTTATGCCGAACTACTGGGACGTCTTGGCATAGAGGAAACGGGGGTAGTGGACGCTGTCATCGAGCCGGTCGACCGGGAGGACGTCCTGCGGAGGCTGGCCATCGGTGAGCTCGATCTCGACGAGGCGACCGAGCTTCTGAGATAGGTGCCGGTTGCCTGCGGGCGTGGAGTGTTGAGAGTCGCCGATCGAGCTGCTTGACCCTGACGCAGGGATAGGCGGCACGGTGGTGCGGTGGGGCCAAATCCCCCGAGTTGTGGCAAGGCACGAAGTTTGCTCGCGCGGTGGTCGCGTGAGCCGGATCGCCTACTGACGGTTGCCATGGAGGTAGGCGACTCATGAAAGGAATGTGCAGTGAATGCAATCATCGCCGAAGGTCTGGTCAAGACTTTCGGCTCCGGCGACAAGGCCGTCAAGGCGGTCAGCGGCGTCGATCTCACTGTTGACGAGGGCACCGTCGTCAGCATGTTGGGGCCCAACGGCGCCGGTAAGACCACCACGGTCCGGATGCTCACCACCTTGCTGCCCATCGACGGCGGCCGCGCGCTCGTGGCCGGCTACGACGTCGCCGATCAGCCCCAGGCGGTGCGGTCCAGTATCGGCCTGTCCGGGCAGTTCGCCGCCGTCGACGAGAACCTCACCGGGCGCGAGAACCTGTGGATGTTCGGCCGCCTCTATCAGCTGTCCAGCAAGCAGGCTGCGCGGCGGGCGGATGAGTTGTTGGAGCAGTTCTCGTTGACCGACGCGGCCGACCGGCCGTCCAAGACATATTCGGGAGGTATGCGTCGGCGGCTCGACCTCGCTGGCAGCTTGGTCATCCACCCGAAGATCCTCTTCCTCGACGAACCCACAACGGGCCTCGACCCGGCCAGCCGGCTCGACTTGTGGGACATCATCCGGCAGCGGGTCCGTGGCGGTGCAACCATCCTGCTCACCACCCAGTATCTCGAGGAGGCCGACGCTTTGGCGGACCGGATCGTGGTCATCGACCACGGCCGGATCATCGCCGAAGGAACCGCGGACGAGCTCAAGGCCAAAGTGGGTGGCGAGCGCATCGAGGTAGTCGTCCACGATCCGGCGTTGATGCAGCGGGCGATTGAGATCTTGCAGCGGGGCAGCGACGGCCAGTGCGTCGTCGACGAACACACCCGCAAACTCACCGTCCCCACAACAATGGGCTCGAAGGGCCTGGTCCACGTCATCCGCGACCTCGACGAGCACAAGGTCGAGATCGACGACATCGCGCTGCGCCGGCCAACCCTTGACGACGTCTTCTTGGAGCTCACCGGGAGACACGCCGAGGACGAGGCCGCGAGTACGGACGCGGCGGCGGGTACGGACGCGGCGGCGGGTACGGACGCGGCGGCGAAGGAGGCGGCCAAGTGAGCACCACCGATCTGACACCCAGCACGACGACGCAGCCGCCGAAGAACAGCGGTTTGAGCCAGGTGCTGAACGACACGATGATCATCGCCTGGCGCAACATCAGGGGTGGCCTTCGGGTACCGGACACGCAGATCTACATGTTCATCCAACCGATCATGTTCGTGCTGCTGTTCGCGTACGTGTTCGGTGGCGCCATCCAGGTGCCCGGTGCGGAGAACATCGCCGGTGCATATCGCGAATATCTGATGGCCGGGATCTTCGTGCAGACCATGGCGTTCGCGGTGGCGCCGGCTAGTGTAGGCCTAGCGGACGATATGCATAAGGGTCTGATCGACCGGTTCCGCTCACTGCCGATGGCCCGTTCGGGTGTAATTGCCGGTCGGGTCGTCTCGGACCTGGCCAGTCAGTTCGTCGTTCTGATCATCATGATGATCTGCGGCTTGATCGTCGGCTGGCGGGTGCACAATGGTGTGCTGCCGTTCCTCGGCGGTGTCGGCCTGATGCTGCTGTTCGCGTTCGCCATGTTGTGGGTGGGCGCCCTCATCGGTCTGTCCGTCGGGAACCCGCAGGTGGCCGCATCGGCAGGACTGATCTGGCTGTTCCCCGTCGTCTTCCTCTCCAACGCGTTCGTGCCGCCGGAATCCATGCCGACGGTGGTCCGCAACATCGCTGAATGGAACCCGATCAGTGCGCTGGTGGCGGCTGCTCGTGACCTCTTCGGCAACCAGAGCATCATCGTCTCCGACGCCTGGCCCATGCAGAATGCGGTGTTGGCGGCGCTGCTGTGGTGTGTCGTGATCATCGGCGTCTTCGCGCCCCTGGCGGTCCGCAAGTACAAGGCAGCCGCCAGCAAGTAGCCAACTCGGAGGCGCGCCAGCAACGCGGCTGCCCCACGTGGCCGAGCCGAAAGGGGTACGACACAGGGCCCGGAAGACCATGTCTTCCGGGCCCTGTGTCGATGAACGGTCTGTTGGTCAGCTGCCGGTGTAGGGCTTCACAGTGAGGATCTCCACCTTCACCGTGCGCCCGTTCGGCGCCTCATAGGAGGCCGTGGAGCCAGCCTTCTTGCCGTTGATCGCCGCGCCGAGCGGCGACTGCGGGGAGTAGACCTCTAACTCCACGGACTCATCGAGAGAGGCCAGCTCGCGGGAGCCAAGCAGGAATCGCTCGACTTCGTCGTCGCCAGCGAACTTGATCTCTACGATCATGCCGGGCTCGACGATGCCGTCGTCGGCAGGGGTCTCGCCGACCTTGGCTCTCTGCAATAGCTGCTGCAGCTGATGGATCCGGGCTTCCTGCTTGCCCTGCTCTTCCTTGGCAGCGTGGTAACCCCCGTTCTCCGAGAGGTCACCCTCCGCCCGAGCGGCCTCGATGCGCTTGGCGATCTCGGTGCGAGCCGGTCCCATCAGATACTCGAGCTCGTCCTGAAGGCGCTTGTAAGCGTCTTCGGTGAGCCATGCGACATTGTCGCTTGCAGCGGTCACAGCATCTGCTCCTTGCCTATCGTTACGAGACCACACCCGGAGAAGGGTGTGGTCCGGAACCGGGCCTTGACCCGGTGAGCGTCGAGTTCAGGAAGAATAGACAACAGTACCAACTCGGCCTGCTCGCTGGCGATCCCGCGAGGCCGGAGGCCAACTCACGCGGCGCACCTGGATCGCCGTCCAACCCCAGGTTATGTCGACGAAGAAGCGCTGGCAGTCCGTCCAGCGGGAATCGAGCGACGAATCATTCCTGCCGTTGGCAGCTGATCAGCTCAGGGGCGATGCCATCGCCGCGCAATGGGATCTCGACGGCCACCCGTTGCCGCGCTGGTTCACCCGCCGGGACCTCGAACTCGAGTTGGCCGACCACGATGAACCGCGCGTCGACGGCGATGAGTTGACAGGTGAGGGCGGTACTGGGGGAGCGATCCACCTCCACCGTCACCGGCATGACGCCGTCCACCGGATCGTGCCACGAGTGCAGTGCGGTCCGGATGGCGCCCCGCTGCGAGTCGATGATGAGCCAGGTAGCCACCGCGGCGATCACCGCGACCACGACGATGATGATCACATTGCGGCGCCGATGGCCAGACTCCGTTGCCCCCTGGCCCAGGTGCTCAGTGGCACGTCCGTACCGGGCGGCGATCGGATCTGTGTCGGGGTTGGTCAACGGGGCTCCGGAAGGCTGTCGGTCGTCAATGGCACCATTATCTCTTGGTGGGCCGCGGAGCGTGCGTGGGCCCGGTGATACGAGGTTGAGGTAGCTGATGGCAGAACAACTCCGGCTGATGCACGTCCACGCGCATCCGGATGACGAGTCGAGTAAGGGTGCGGCATCGACGGCCCGGTATGTGGCCGAAGGGGTCGAGGTTCTGGTCGTCACCTGCACCGGTGGTGAGCGTGGATCCATCCTCAATCCGAACATGGATCGGCCTGACGTCCTCGCCAACATCAGCGAGATCCGTCGTCAGGAGATGGACCGTGCTCGCGAGATTCTCGGCGTCGAGCAGGAATGGCTCGGTTTCGTCGATTCCGGGTACCCGGAAGGTGACCCGCCGCCCCCGCTGCCAGAGGGGTCGTTCGCCACCGAGCCGGTCGAGCGGGCCGCCAGCCGGCTGGTCGAGTCCATCCGTCGGTTCCGGCCACACGTCGTCACCACCTATGACGAGAACGGCGGTTACCCACATCCGGATCACATCATGTGCCACAAGATCAGCGTGGCGGCGTTCGACGCCGCGGGTGATGGCGCGTTGTACCCGGAGGCGGGCCCGCCTTGGCAGCCCGTCAAGCTGTATTACCACCACTCGTTCCACCGGCAGCGCCATGTCGCCTTACATGAAGAGATGCTCCGACGTGGTCTCGAGTCTCCTTATGAGCAGCGGTTGAAGGAGTGGGAACCGGACCCGGCATGGGATCGGCGGATCACCACCCGGGTCGAATGTGCGGAGTATTTCCCGGTGCGAGACAAGGCGCTGCTGGCGCACGCCACACAGATCGACCCCGAGGGGCCATGGTTCGCGGTACCGCTGGCGGTGCACCAGGCCGCTTGGCCCACCGAGGACTACGAGTTGGTCCGTTCCATGGTCGACGCCGAACTCCCGGAGAACGACCTGTTCGCGGGGGTCAGGCCGAACCGCTGACAGCGCCGAACCGCTGACAGCTCCGGGAACCGTGAGATACCGCCAGGGTGTGGCTGAGTGGCGCGTAACGCCGCATGTGGAGACCGTCGCGGGCTGGCGTCATGGGTGGGAGTAAGGTGAGTGGTGTGGACGTGTTGATGGCCGTGGGAATGTTCCGTGATGGCCGCACCGGAGAGGTCGGCGGCCTGTCGGTGAGCGCTGGTTCGGCCGCCTTCTGGATCGTCGCCGCATTGCTCCTCGTCGTCATCGTGTTGTACCGGAGCATGCGCAAACAGATCGGGCGGATCAGTTTCGACGAGTCCGAGGGTGGCGAACAGCGGCGCGTCTCCCGCTCCGAGCGGACCGCCGAGTAGCACCGCCCCTCCGAGATCACCGGGCACGGACGCGGGGCGTTGATCGTGCCAGCCGACGTCGCATCAAACGGTTAGTTGGCGGTGTCGGCCGATCGAACGCAGCGGAAGCCGATGTTGCCGGCGGAACTGTCGGGAGTGTTCGAGCTGCGGGCATCGACCCGGTAGCGGTAGCAGTAGCTCGCGTGGCACAGGTGTGAGCCGCCACGCATCACCTTACGACCGGTCGACGGCGGCCCGGTCGGGTCCACTCGCGGGCCATCCCGATGCCAGACCGGGTCGAACCAGTCCGCGCACCATTCCCAGACATTGCCGGTCGTGTTGTATAAGCCATAACCGTTGGGTGGGTAGGCGTCTACCGGCGCGGTGCCGACGTAGCCGTCGGCTCCGGTGTCTCTTGTGGGGAACGTCCCCTGCCAGACGTTCATGCGATGTTCGCCGGCTGGTTCGCGTTGGTCGCCCCACGGGTACCGCTGCTGGACGAGGCCACCACGGGCTGCGTATTCCCACTCGGCCTCGGTGGGCAGTCGTTTGCCGGCCCAATTCGCGTAGGCGCGCGCGTCTCGCCAGGTCAGATGGACGGCTGGATGATCCATCCGGTCAGCGATGGTGGATTGGGGGCCTTCCGGATGCCGCCAGTCAGCGCCCTGCACTTCCCGCCACCAGGGTGCGTCGGAGACGGCGCGGGTTGGTGGGAAGTTCGCGGGCAAATACGCGGCGAACACGAACGATGTGCCGAGCCGCTCGGCCACGGTGACCCATCCGGTCGCGTCGGCGAACGTGGAGAAGTTCTCATTGCTGACGGTGGTGGTATCGATCCAGAACGGGCTGAGTGTCACCTCGCGAGCCGGACCTTCGCCATCCGCCGGGTAACCGTCCGTACGGTCGGTTCCCATGATGAACGCCCCGCCGGGCAGCAAGACCATACCCGCCGAGCCGACGCCGGGTCCGGTAGGGATCGTGGCGTCGGGTGCGACGGCGGACGGCTGGTCGGGGTCGCGGGCGGCCCCGCAACAAGCGGCTGATCCGGTCACGTCATGACCTTATCGCGTCGGGAATAGTGTCGGTGGGCCCGAATAGACTGAAGAACCATGGCTGCCAGTCGAACCGCCGTCGAAACCCTGATAGCGGTGCGCAAAGCTCGTGACCTCATCGACCGCTGCTACGCCGAGCCGCTCGACCTCGACCGCATCGCCGCGGCTGCGGGGTATTCACGGTTTCACTTCGTCCGGGCGTTCCGGTCGGCCTACGGAGAGACGCCCGGCCGATACCTGACCCGACGGCGGGTCGAGCGCGGCCAAGAACTACTGCGTTCGGTCAACTTAACCGTCACCGAGGTATGCCACCTGGTGGGCTTCTCGAGCCTGGGGTCGTTCAGCAGCTTGTTCCGGGAACTGGTAGGGGTGTCACCCGCGCAATATCAGCGTGAGGCCCATCAGGCCGGGCCGCCCCCTATCCCTGGATGCTACGTGCTCATGCTGACGGCACCCCCACCCAAGCGCCCGTCGGCACAGACGTCAGCTGACCACGCGCCGCCGCCGGACGTCGAGGCACACAGAGCAATGCCGGAGAAGCCAACGGTGACCGCGCGGCCGTAACGTCGATCGTGTTCATCCAGCCGCGTCTGCGGACTCGATATACAAGGAGCGCGAAATGATCACGAAACTTGGCGTGGCCGGCGTCTATGTCCATGACTACGACGAAGCGAAGGCCTTCTTCGTCGACAAGCTGGGCTTCGAGGTCCGGCACGACCTGACAATGGGCGTCGGGTACCGGTGGTTGACCGTGGGTCCGGCCGGTGCCCCCGACTTCCAGCTGGCGTTGACCGTGCCGGGCGCACCGAAACACGACGACGAGACGACGGCAATGATCCGGGCCCTGATGGCGAAGGGTGTGCTCAGCGGCGGTGCTTGGCACACCGAAGACTGCCGGAAGACCTACGAGGTACTTGCCGCTCGGGGTGTGGAGTTCCTCCAGGAGCCGACCGACCGCCCGTACGGTGTGGAGGCAGTGTTCAGAGACGTCTCGGGTAACTGGTACAGCCTGAACGAGATCAACGACGAGGCGCTCGATCCCGATGCGATGAAGGATGCGTTCCCTTCCTGACCATGCCTGCGTGGTCCGGATGGTCGGCACCGGTGGATGTTCGCCTGAATTGTTCGGTGATTCCGGTGAATCGGCGGCACCCGGGTAGCGTGGTTGGTAGAGATTGATCCGTGCCACTGCCTACACGACGAAGGACCTGGGTGAACCGCCTCAGCAACGCGTCGAGTCCTTACCTCCTCCAACACCAAGACAACCCGGTTGATTGGTGGGAATGGGGCGACGACGCCTTCGCCGAAGCGGAGCGCCGGGATGTGCCGGTGATGATCAGTGTTGGCTACGCGGCCTGCCACTGGTGCCACGTCATGGCACACGAGTCGTTCGAGGACGAGGCCATCGCCACCCTCCTGAACGAGCAGTTCGTGGCGATCAAGGTAGACCGCGAGGAACGGCCCGACGTCGACGCCGTGTACATGGAGGCGGTGCAGGCCCTGACCGGTCAGGGTGGCTGGCCGATGACGGTGTTCGTCACCCCCGCCGGCAAACCGTTCTACGCCGGAACGTACTACCCGCCGCAGCCCCGCCCAGGTCTGCCGTCGTTCCGCCAGGTGGTGGAGGCGGTGGCCGATGCCTGGCGACAGCGGCGCGATCAGGTGGAGAACGCCTCGCAGGAGATCGCGCAGCGCCTGGACGGTCCGCGCACCGTTGCCGAACGGCCAGCGCCGTCGGCAGAACAGCTCGACGCCGCGGTGCACCGGTTGGCCGCTTCGTTCGACGAGGAACACGCCGGGTTCGGGGGTGCACCCAAGTTCCCGCCGTCCATGGTGCTGGAGTTCCTCCTCCGGCACCATGCCCGCACCGCCTCCGACTCCGCCCTGCACATGGTGGAACGTACCGCTGAGCGGATGGCCCGCGGTGGCCTTTACGACCAGCTGGCCGGCGGATTCGCCCGCTACTGCGTGGACCAGGCCTGGGTGGTGCCGCACTTCGAGAAGATGCTGTACGACAACGCGTTGTTGCTTCGCGTCTACACCCACCTGTGGCGGGCCACCGGTTCGCCGCTGGCAGCCCGCGTCGCACGAGAGACCGCCGAGTTCCTGATGCGCGACCTACGGACCGCGGAGGGTGCGTTCGCCAGTGCCCTCGACGCGGACGCCGTCGATCCCGTGTCCGGTCAGCCGGCCGAAGGTGCGTCCTACGTGTGGACGCCGGCCAACATCTACGAAGCCCTCGACGCCGCCGACGCCGCCTGGGCCGTCGAACTCCTCGGTGTCACCGAGGCCGGGACCTTCGAGCGGGGCTATTCCACCCTTCAGCTCCCAGCCGACCCGGCCGACCCGGATCGGTGGGCACGGGTCCGCGCCCGCCTACTCTCAGCTCGCGAGCAGAGACCGCAGCCCGCACTCGACGACAAGGTCGTCACCGCCTGGAATGGCCTGGCCATCGCGGCCCTGGCCGAGGCTGGTGCCCTGTTTGACGAGCCGGCCTGGGTCGACGCCGCGGTCGAGTGCGCGGATCTGCTCATCCGGGTGCACCTTGACGAACGTGGGCGGCTGCGCCGAGTATCGCGCCGCGGGGTGGTCGGCGAACCCGACGGTGTGCTCGAAGACTATGCCGACCTCGCCGAGGGATTCCTGGCCCTGTTGGCCGTTACGGGCGACCCGGCCTGGTTGTCCCTGGCTGAGCAGTTACTCGACACCGTCCTCGGGCGCTTCGCCGACCCGGATGGAGGGTTCTTCGACACCGGCGACGACACTACTGACAGCCGGTTGGCCGGGGTGCGCCGACCGCAGGACCCGACCGACAACGCCACCCCGTCCGGCTGGTCCGCGGCCGCAGGTGCGCTCTTGACGTTCGCGGCGTATACGGGCTCGGCGCGGCATCGGGAAGCGGCGGAGGCGGCGCTTGGCGTGTATGACGCCCTGGCCGTGCAGGCCCCGCGCTTCGCCGGATGGGGCCTGGCGACGGCCGAGGCGCTGTTGGCCGGTCCGGTCGAGGTGGCCGTCGTCGGCGACCCTGCTGATCCGCGCACCTGGGAGTTGCACCAGGCCGCCTTGCGGCAGGCGGCGGCCGGGGCAGCCGTTGTGGCCGGTGACCCGCGGGATCCGTCGTCGTCGATGGTGCCATTGCTTCGCCAGCGCCCCCTCGTCGACGATGCACCGGCGGCGTACGTGTGCCGTCATTTCGTGTGTGCCCGACCTGCCAGTGACGTGGCGGAGTTGGCCACCCAGATGTCGTTCAGTGATCGTTAGCAGTTTTCCGCCCCCACTCCCCGTGATCGTCGCCGGGATCCGGTCGCTATAGCGACGCAAACCCGGCAACGATCACGGGGAGTGGGGGCGGAAAACTGCTAACGATCACGGGTCTAGGCGGCACGTTCGGACAGGTAGGCCGCTTCGATCTCGGCCAGCACATCATGGGGGCATGCACGTAGCCGTTGCGGTGAAACCGGGATGACGAGCCAGCCATGTGAAGCGAGCAAAGCCCGTCGCTGCTCGGTCTTCTCGTACATGTCTCCGAATCGATGCCATTCCACCGAGTCGACCTCGACGATCAGCCTGCGGATCGAGAAATAGGCATCGGGAACCAGATTCGGCAGCCCAGGAAGCGGTCCGTTGTACGTCGGAGTTGGCAAGATCTCGGATGACGCGATCAGGTCCCGTAGCTCGCACTCAGGGGCCGACCTGCAGCCCGCCGACACATCGTCGACCGCCCGACGTGCCAACGCCGAGCCACGACGTGGACCGTGCTCTAGCTCATCAGCGAGCGCGTCAACCGTAGTCAGGCCGCGCTGGATAGCTTCGCATGTCAGGGCACGCACATCTTGGAGGGCTTTGCGATAGGCGACGTCGGCCCCCGGGACGGTGAGAATCGGTTGTCCGTTGGCGCGCCGTGGGATGGTGCGGGCAGTGATGAGGCCGACCGTTCGAGAGGTGTCCATAACGGCGCGTGCCACCGAGGCGACCCGGACGGGTTTGACGAATGCCGATGCCTCGGCGGGTGAAGGTCGCCAAAGCTGGTAGCCCGGTAGCCGCGTCGTGACGATGATCCGAACGAATCCGGCCTGGGGTCGCCGGTCCTCGGGGCGAGCCAGCAACTGGACGCCCTCGTCGTCGGGGACGTACCGCAGTCCAAGGAGCTGACAGGCGCGCGCACCAGTGATCCTGGCCGACGTGCCGCCGTACATCGATGCCGCGTAGACATGATGAGCCGGGGTGAGTTGGCCATTGAATATCGCATAGACCCCTGGGAGTATCCGAGTCCAGCGTTTGCTACGTAGTTTGTGCCGGATCGCCGACGGCGTCATGCCGGACTGTAGCGCTTGGGTGTGGGTGATCAGGTCGAGTTGGGTCGTGGCCAGGTGCTTGAGATCGTCGTCCATGCCGAAGAGCGTGTGATGCCTGCTGTGTCTGCGTAAGACCTTGCTGGGCAGTTGTGGAAAACTCTGGCTCCTCGGCGCCTAAACCTGTGGACAACTTCGGTGATCGTTGCCGGATATCTGCCCTCCAACCCGGTGATCGAACTCAACATCCGGTCGCTATGGCGACGCAAACCCGGCAACGATCACGGGGAGTGGGGGCGGAAAACTGCTAACGATCACGGGGAGTGGGGGCGGGCTGGGCGCCCCGCGGGATGATGCCGGCCGCCACGCGGGATGATATGGGCATGAGCGACGACGCTACGAACTCCACCATGTCTGGGGACACCGACTATCGCATCGAGCACGACACCATGGGCGAGGTCCGAGTCCCGGCCACAGCCAAATACCGCGCCCAGACTCAGCGGGCCGTCGAAAACTTCCCCGTCTCCGGCACCCGGATCGAGAACTCCCTGATCCACGCGCTCGCATCGATCAAGGGTATCGCCGCGACCGTCAACGCCGAGCTGGGTGTGATTGACGCCGACATCGGCCAGTCGATCCACGCCGCCGCCGCCGAGGTAGCCCGTGGCGAATACAACGATCATTTCCCGATCGACGTGTTCCAGACCGGCTCCGGCACGTCCAGCAACATGAACGCCAACGAGGTCATCGCCACCCTCGCCACCGAAGGCCTAGGTAGTCCGGTCCACCCGAACGACCACGTCAACGCGTCGCAATCAAGCAACGACGTCTTCCCATCGGCGATCCACGTTGCTGCCACGGTGGCCGTCGTACGCGACCTGGTCCCGGCGCTCCAGCATCTGCGCGACGCGCTGTCGGCCAAGGCGGACGAGTTCGCGTCGGTGGTCAAGAGCGGCCGGACCCACCTGATGGACGCCACCCCCGTCACCCTGGGCCAGGAGTTCGGCGGCTACGCGGCGCAGATCGGATACGGGATCGAGCGGCTGGAGTCAGCGCTGCCGCGAGTGGCCGAGCTTCCGCTGGGCGGTACCGCGGTGGGCACGGGTATCAACACGCCGCCCGGCTTCGCCGAGAAAGTGATTAGCCGGCTCGCAGCAGACTCCGGACTGCCGTTCACCGAAGCGCGCAATCACTTCGAGGCGCAAGGCGCACAGGACGGGCTGGTCGAGTTGTCGGGCCAGCTGCGGACCATCGCGGTCTCGTTGAACAAGATCTCCAACGACGTGCGCTGGATGGGATCCGGGCCGCGCACCGGTCTGGCAGAACTTGCCTTGCCCGACCTTCAGCCCGGCTCGTCGATCATGCCGGGCAAGGTCAACCCGGTGATCCCGGAGGCCCTATGTATGGTGTGCGCCCAGGTGATCGGCAACGACGCTACGGTCGCCTTCGCCGGGGCGTCGGGCAACTTCGAGCTGAACGTCATGCTGCCGGTGATCGCCCGCAACCTGTTGGAGTCGATCCGGCTGCTGGCCAATATCAGCCGGCTATTCGCCGACCGTTGCGTGAACGGGCTAGCGGCCAACGAGGAACGGTGCCGGGAGTACGCGGAGTCGTCGCCGTCCGTCGTCACCCCGCTCAACCGCTACATCGGGTATGAGGAAGCCGCGAAGGTCGCCAAGCAGTCCCTGGCGGAGCGCAAGACGATCCGCGAGGTCGTGGTGGAGCGCGGTTACATCGACCAGGGCAAGCTCACCGAGGCGCAGCTCGACGAGGCGCTCGACGTCCTGCGGATGACTCGTCCCTGAGGACGTGGCCCAAGCCCCGGTGATCGTTGCCGGGATCCGGTCGCCAGCCCCGGGTGATCGTTGCCGGGATCCGGTCGCTATAGCGACGCACGATGGGCAACGATCACCGGGTGGGAGGGCGGAAAAGCGGCAACGATCACCGGGCGGTCACGAGACGGGTGGCTGTTCCAACATCTCGGTGACCAGGGCGGCGATCGGTGACCTTTCGGAGCGGGTCAGGGTGACGTGTGCGAACAGTGGATGTCCCTTGAGCTTCTCGACCACCGCGACGATGCCGTCGTACCGGCCGACTCGTAGATTGTCGCGCTGGCCGACATCGTGGGTGAGTACCACTCGGGAGTTGCTCCCGATCCGCGACAACACCGTCAACAAGACGTTGCGTTCCAGCGACTGGGCTTCGTCGACGATCACGAATGCGTCGTGCAGAGACCTGCCCCGGATGTGGGTCAAGGGCAACACCTCGAACATGTCGCGTTCGATGACCTCGTCGACGACGTCTTGAGTGGTCAGCGCTCCAAGAGTGTCATATACGGCCTGCCCCCACGGACTCATCTTCTCCGTCTCGCTGCCCGGGAGATAGCCGAGCTCTTGGCCGCCGACCGCGTAGAGCGGGCGGAAGACGATCACCTTCTTGTGCAGCCGCCGCTCCAGCACCGCCTCGAGCCCGGCGCAGAGCGCCAACGCCGACTTGCCAGTACCTGCCCGTCCGCCGAGTGAGACGATCCCGATCTGGTCGTCGAGCAGCAGATCGAGTGCGATGCGCTGCTCCGCCGACCGCCCATGTAGGCCGAACGCCTCACGGTCGCCCCGAACCAGCTGAACGGATTTGTCCGCGGTGACCCGGCCCAAACCACTGCCTCGCTCGCTGTGCAACACCACCCCGGTGTGACAGGGCAGCTCACGGGCCGCTTGGAGGTCGACGGTGCCGCCCTGGTACAGCTCGTCCAGGACCGACCCACCGACGTCGATCTCGGCCATGCCGGTCCACCCGGACTCGACGACGGCCTCCGCACGGTACTCCTCCGCCTGCAAACCGACCGACGATGCTTTGACGCGCATCGGCAGATCTTTGGAGACGAGTACGACGTGCCGGCCGTCCGCGGCGAGGTTCAGTGCCACGGCCAGAATGCGGGAGTCGTTGTCGCCAAGCCGGAAGCCGGCCGGCAGCACCTCTGGATCGGAGTGGTTGAGTTCGACGCGCACCGAGCCGCCGTCGGCTCCGACCGGCAACGGCTCGTCGAGCCGTCCATGCTCGATGCGAAGCTCGTCGAGCAGCCGTAACGCGCTGCGCGCGAAGTAGCCCAGCTCCGAATGGTGTCGCTTACCCTCCAACTCGGTGATGACGACGATCGGAAGCACGACCTCGTGCTCGGCGAAGCGCAGGATCGCGTACGGGTCGGCCAGCAACACGCTGGTGTCGAGAACGTACGTCGTGCGCTGGCTGGATGGGACCGGGTGATGACGAGTGTGAGTCCTGGAAGCGGCCACGTCCGTCTCCCTCGTGCCTGAGCGCACCCGACTCAGACTTCCTAGTCGCGTGAAGAGCCGGGACCGGGCCACGAGGGCCGGGTGCCGGCCCTCCCATCGCGCCGTGGTAGCAGCACGTTGGACGAGCCTCCCGAACGGCTGGTTCACTCCCCAACCGTCACTGACCAGGGTACATGGGATGGTGCCGGGTGCGCCCGGACACGCCAGAACGGGTGGTGAACATTGCTGTCCGCTGGTGAACACTCCGTAGCGGGTGGTGCGGGGTACCGGGGTTGTGCTCGGTCCGTGGCGCCCGTCCCTGGATCTGGATGAGGAACGACGACGAACCTGGATGAGGAACGACGACGAACCTGGATGAGGAACGACGACGAACCTGGATCAGGTACGACGACGGACTCGACCGTCCGCGCTGCCACGTCCTCAGTGGCCGAAGCGGCGCTCCCGCTCGCTATACGAACGCAACGCACGGAGGAAGTCGACGTGACGGAAGTCCGGCCACAGGGCCTCGCAGAAGTAGTACTCGGAGTTCGCGCTCTGCCAGAGCAGGAAACCGGACTGCCGCTGCTCGCCGCTAGCCCGGATGACCAAGTCCGGGTCGGGCTGGCCCTTGGTGTACAGGTGCTGGGCGATGTCTTCGGCGGTGATAGACGTGGCGAGTTCTTCCAGCGAGGTACCGCGCTCGGAGTGTTCCAGCAGCAGCGCCCGAACCGCGTCGGCGATCTCGCGCCGGCCGCCGTATCCGACGGCGACGTTGACGTGCATCCCGACGACGTCGCGGGTGGTGTCGGCGGCCTCCTTCAACACGGTCGCGGTGCGGTCGGGCAGCAGGTCGAGTGCGCCTACTGGGTGTACCCGCCAACGGCGGGCTCCGGCGAGTTTGTCGATGAGGCCTTCGATAATCCCCAGCAGGGGTACAAGCTCACCCTCCGGCCGGTCGAGGTTGTCAGTGGAGAGCAGCCACAACGTCACCACCGGGATGCGCAGTTCGTCGCACCAAGTGAGGAACTCTTGGGCTTTCTCGGCTCCAGCCTGGTGGCCACTGGCGGTGGGAGCACCGAACGCTCGCGCCCAGCGCCGGTTGCCGTCGAGGATAACCGCCACATGTTCGGGAAGCCGGGCCGGCTCCAGTTGCCGTTGCAAGGTGCGTGCATAGACCCGGTAGACCACCTCGGACAGGCCCATGACCACCTCCTTCCGCCGCCGGTGCGTACCGCTCCGGCGAGAAGACTACCCCGTTCACATCTTGGACGGTTGAGCCCGCGGTTTGGTTGTCCGGTGGCCGCCACGGGTGTTGGGCGGACGGTCGGTGTTGTGGTTTACCGTGGAAGCATGCCGATCGACGCGCAGGTTCGCGATGCTCTAGCCGCGGTCCGTCCCAAGCTGCGCGGATGGCTGCACGCTGCGACGTTCCCGGTGGCGGTCGTGGCCGGGCTCACGCTTGTCATCCTGGCACCGACGGCGATGGTTCGGGCCAGTGCGGCGCTCTACACGTTGACCGCCGCGCTGCTCTTCGGTATCAGTGCCCTCTACCATCGGGGGCACTGGTCGCCTCGGGTAGCGGCGTCGCTCAAGCGGCTTGACCACGCCAACATCTTTCTGATCATCGCAGGCACTTATACGCCGTTCACGCTGCTGATCTTGCCGTCGGAGTCGGCCCGCGTGCTGCTCTCACTGGTCTGGATCGGTGCCTTGCTGGGCGTCGGATTCCGGGTGTTCTGGCTGAGTGCGCCGCGGTGGTTGTACGTCCCGATCTACATCGCGCTGGGCTGGGCCGCGGTGTTCTGGCTGCCACAGTTCGCAGCCCACGGGGGTGCCGCGGTGGTGGCGTTGATCATCGCCGGCGGGCTTCTCTACACCGCGGGAGCGGTGGTGTACGGGGTGAAGCGTCCTAATCCATGGCCGCGCTGGTTCGGCTTCCACGAGGTGTTCCACGCCTTTACCCTTGCCGGCTTCGCCAGCCACCACGTCGGTATCTGGCTCGCGGCATTCGGTGTGGGAGCCGTCGCGGCACACTAGCGTCGCTAGGGCGCTGGACGTCCGGCACGGCGGCGGGCGAGATAGACGTAGTACTCGATCTGTCGCCCCTCCCGGCGGACCGACCGGACGAGCTCGGTGACCTCTCCAACTACGTCGGCTAGGGCTGAAGCGAGGTAGGGCGCAGGCGCGGCCGCCCAGATGGCCAGTATCCCGTCCGGGGCTAACGCGTCTGCTGCCGCTCCGAGTGACGGCGGCTCGTAGACGGCGGCGTTCGTCTCTCGGACCAGGAATCCTGGACCGTTGTCGACATCAAGAAGGATGCCGTCGAAGCCAGCGGGCGGTGCCGTCCGCAGGACGTCATTGATATCGCCCGTTGTGGTCACGACACGTGGATCAGCAACGACGTGCTCCGTCCCAGGTACTAGGCCGGCCCTGATCCAATCGATCAGTAGTGGTTCGATCTCCACCACGTTGATCCGGTCGACACGTGCGTCGGCCAATAGTGAAGCCAGGGTGAAGCCGAGCCCAAGGCCCCCGACGAGTACCCGGCGAGGTGCCGGGTGACGCTCGAGGAACGCATCCGCGAGCAGTTGTTCAGTGGAGGTCTCGGCGGTGTCCATCAAGAACGTGCCGTTGATGATGAGCTCGTGGACGAGTCCGGACGACGCGATTCGGCGACGCAGCACGACCTCTCCAGAGTTTCCGTCGCCACGGGCGATGACCTCGGGAAGTTCGTGCACCAGTCCACCGTATGCCGAGTCGGTTCAGGCTTGACATCTGGGCAGCGCGGCGGACGAAACCGGTCGTAGCACAACGAGTTGTCGAGTGTCGTGACTACCACTGTGATGTTGCTTGCGCGAAACGCTTGGCCAACGTTCGGCTGTGGCGTAATGTGCCTCACACGTCGCCCGGAGCCGTGGTGACACAGCTAAACCCGGGAGTGACGTGAAGATCGCTTCAGGGAGGTAAGCGTGGGTCGAAGAAGCGTCGCCGTGGGCGCGGTCATCGCCATGACAACCGCCCTCGTCGCATGTGGAAGCGACGACGGGCCACCCACACTCACCTGGTACATCAACCCCGACGACGGTGGACAAGCTGCGATTGCCGCGCGGTGTACCGACGAGGCCGACGGCCAGTACCGCGTCGTCACCTCCTTGTTACCGCGTGAGGCATCAGCCCAGCGTGAACAGCTCGCCAGGCGGCTAGCGGCCAAAGACAGCTCCATCGATTTGATGAGTCTGGATCCGCCGTTCATCCCAGAGTTCGCCGAGGCCGGTTTTCTCGCCGAGATCCCCGACGATGTCGCAGCGGCGGTCACCGAAGACGTCGTGCAAGGTGCCATCGACGGCGCCACCTGGAAAGACGAACTCGTCGCCATTCCGTTCTGGGCCAACACCCAGATCCTGTGGTACCGCAAGTCGGTTGCCGAGGCGGCTGGACTCGACCCGGAGAACGAGCCGGTCACCTGGGACGACGTCATCGATGCCGCCCGCGACCAAGACAAATACATCGGCGCCCAAGGGGTCCGGGCCGAGGCGTTGACGGTGTGGATCAACGCGCTGGTCGAGTCGGCAGGTGGGCAGATCATCGAGAACCCGGACGAGCCGGTCGAGGACATCCGTCTCGGTATCGAGTCCGACGCGGGCCGGGCGGCAGCGGACATCATGAGCACCATCGGCCGCGAGGGACTGGGTGGGCCCGGTTTCTCGAATCAGGACGAAGGCCTCTCGATGTTCCAGTTCCAGAGCGACCGGGGTTCGTTTATGGTCAACTGGCCATTCGTCTGGGCCGCTACCAATGCCGCCGTCGACGAGGGCAACGTGGACCAAGAGGTGCTCGACGACATCGGTTGGGCTCTGTACCCAGCGATGAGTTCCGATCAGCCGGCTCGACCCCCGTACGGCGGCATCAATATCGGCATCGGCACCCATACCGATCACCTTGATGAAGCGTTGGCGGCGGTCCAATGCCTCGTCTCGCCGGAGAATCAGGCGTTCTACTTCGTGAACGATGGCAACCCGGCGGCGCACACCGCGGCCTACGAAGACCCGGACGTGCAGGCGACGTTCCCGATGGCCGACGTGATCCGAGACTCGCTGGAGGCGGCTGCGCCGCGGCCGCAGACGCCTTACTACAACGAGGTCTCTACCGGGCTGCAGAACACGTGGCATCCACCAGGGAGTGTCCGGCCGGAATCCTCCCCTGAGACCGCGACGGATCTGATTGTCGCCGTGCTACGAGGGGAGAGGCTGCTATGACTACCACTGAGCAGCCCGTACAGACGTCGCCTCGAGGAGCGGGCCGGGCCCGGATCAGCGACCGAGCCCGATCCGAGCGTCGGCTCGGGTGGTGGCTCGCCGGTCCCGCCTTCGCCGTGATGCTGCTCGTCACCGCCTACCCGATCGGGCAGGCGGTCTACGAGTCGTTGTTCCAATACCGGCTTACCGACCCGGACGCACGCGAGTTCAACGGGCTGGGCAACTACGCGGTGATCCTGACGGACAGCGTGTGGTGGCAGGCGGTCGGAGTCACCGTGTTCATCACGGTCATCACGGTGGCCATCGAGGCCGTGCTCGGGTTCGCCTTGGCCTTGGTGATGCATCGAGCGCTGACGGTCCTGCGGCCATTGCTGCGGACCGCGATCCTGGTTCCGTACGCCATCATCACCGTCGTTTCCGCCTTCGCCTGGCTCTATGCATTCGGTAGCGGTACCGGGTTCATCAACCAGTGGTTCGGTTGGCTGCCGGGGATCAACGAAGACCTGGACTGGTTCGGAAGCTTCGGTACGTCGGTCACGGTGATCATCGCATCCGAGATCTGGAAGACCACCCCCTTCATCTCGCTCCTCTTGCTGGCCGGCCTGGCCCAGGTGCCAGAAGACCTACAAGAGGCAGCCAAGGTAGACGGCGCCACGTGGTGGCAGCGGCTGTACAAGGTGACGATCCCGAACATGAAGGCGGCCATCATGGTCGCCCTGCTGTTCCGGACGCTCGACGCGTTCCGCATCTTCGACAACGTGTTCATCATGACGCAAGGTGCACAAGGCACCGAAGTGGTGTCGTTCCTTGCCTATAGACAGACGATCAGCCGGCTGGAGATCGGCATGGGGTCGGCGGTGTCCGTCCTGCTCTTCTTGTGCGTAGTCCTTATCAGCGTCACCTTCATCAAGCTGTTCAAGGTCAATCTGGCCAGCGCGAGAGGGGAGGGCTGAGATGAACGACCAGAAGACCGGCCGGCAGGTGGCGCTGTGGTGGATCGTTGGGGCGGCGGTTGTTGTCTACGCACTGTTCCCGGTGGCCTGGATCGTGTCGTTGTCGTTCAAGAGCGCGGCTGATCTCAGCAATCAGCAGTTCCTGCCGACCACCTTCGTCTGGTCCAATTACGAGGACATCCTGGTTGGCGACGCACAGGATCTCTTCCTTTCGGCGCTGCGGAACTCGATCGGCATCTGCCTGATCGCCACGTTCATCGCGGTCCTGTTGTCTACCTTCTGCGCCTATGCGATCGCGCGGCTGGACTTTCCCGGCAAGAGGGTGATCCTCACCACTGCTCTGGCGGTCGCCATCTTCCCGGTGATCTCCATCGTCACACCGCTGTTCAATCTCTGGCGCAACATCGGCCTGTACGACACCTGGCCAGGCGTGATCATCCCCTACCTGTCCCTGACCTTGCCGATCTCCATCTGGACCCTGTCGGCGTTCTTCCGTCAGATTCCTTGGGAGCTCGAACAGGCCGCCCAGGTGGACGGAGCCACCACCTGGCAGGCGTTCCGCCGGGTGATCGTTCCACTTGCTACTCCGGGTGTATTCACGACGGCGATCATCTCGTTCTTCATCGCCTGGAACGACTTCGTCTACGGCATCTCGCTGACCTCGACTGAGGCGGCGCGGCCGGTGCCGGCGGCGCTGGCCTTCTTCACCGGTGCTTCGCAGTTCGAGCAACCGGCTGGGGGAATCGCGGCGGCAGCCGTGATCGTCACCATTCCCGTTGTCATCCTCGTCCTTCTGTTCCAGCGGCGCATCGTCTCTGGACTCACCCAGGGTGCTGTCAAGGGCTGACTCGTTTAGGAGAAATATCCATGGCTGCCATCACAATGAAGAACATCGTCAAGCAGTACGGCGACGGATTTCCAGCGGTCAACGACGTCAGCCTCGACATCGCCGACGGTGAGTTCATGATCCTGGTCGGTCCATCCGGCTGCGGTAAGTCGACGCTCTTGCGGATGATCGTCGGGCTTGAGGACATCACCAGCGGTGACATGCTCATCGGGGACGAACGAGTCAACGAGAAGGCGCCGCGAGACCGCAACCTCTCGATGGTGTTCCAGAACTACGCCCTGTACCCGCACCTGACGGTGTTCGAGAACATCGCCTTCCCGCTGCGGTTGCACAAGGTGTCCGACACCCAGGTGAAAGAACGTGTACAGAAGGCTGCCGCGCTGCTAGAACTGACCGAACACCTCGACCGCAAGCCGGCCAATCTCTCCGGCGGTCAGCGCCAGCGGGTGGCGATGGGCCGGGCTATCGTGCGGGAGGCCCAGGCGTTCCTCTTCGACGAGCCTCTGTCCAACCTCGACGCTAAGCTCCGTGGGCAGATGCGCACGGAGATCTCCAGGCTCCAGAAGCGACTCGGGATCACCACGGTGTACGTCACCCATGACCAAGTCGAGGCCATGACGCTCGGCGACCGGGTGGCAGTTCTCCGCAAGGGTGTGCTCCAGCAGGTAGCCTCGCCTCGCACACTGTACGAAGAGCCCGTCAACCTGTTCGTCGCCGGGTTCATTGGGTCGCCGCCGATGAATTTCATTCCGGCGGCGGTCGCCGACGGCGAACTCAGAACTCCGTTCGGGCCGATGCGGCTACCGCAGACCCGATCAGTTGACCTGTCCGGCCGGGAGATGGTGCTCGTGGGGGCGAGGCCAGAGGCGTTCGAGGACGCAGCCGTCGTCTCCGACACCGTACGAGACCACGGCATGACGTTCGACGCGAATGTGGACGTCATCGAATGGCTAGGCAACGAACAATATGCCTACGTTCCTTACGAAGCCCCGGACGACATCCGCAAACGGCTCGCTGAGCTGGAACGTGAGCTCGATAGCGAAGCGATGCGTACCCAGTTGGTGGTCTCATTGGACGCCACCAGTCGGCTCGCCGAAGGTAGCGCCGCACCCTTGTGGCTCGACCTCCGCACCGTACATATCTTTGATCCAGCCAGCGGTGACAACCTGACCGTCAGCCCGACGCGGGGTGTCGAGGCCCCGGCCCGCCAGTCTGGCCAATCCACCGCCGACCGGGGCAGCGAGGCCGGCGCCTCAGACGAGGACAGCCGCCCGCAGACACCACAAGCAGGCGCCGGGGAAGGTACCGCAAGCGGGTGATCTTCTCCTACCCAGGGAGGGGCCTAGGCATTGTAGGGTCGCATGTGTGAGTGACAGCCGAGATCAACGAGGGCTGCGCGCATCCGACGCTGATCGTGATCAGGTGGCGGAGCGGCTGCGAGAAGCAGCCGCGGAAGGCCGGTTGACCCTGAGCGAGCTGGATGACCGCATCGAGGCGTTGTATGCCGCCAAAACATATGGCGATCTGGAGATCGTCGTCGACGATCTGCCGGGTGTCCTGGAGCACCGGCCGGTCGTAGCGCCCGCACGGCATATAGACGTCGCGCAGGTGAGCGGTGAGCCGAGAGTAGGCGGAACCGCTGGTGCCCGCTCCACCAAGGTCGTGTTCAGCGGAGCCCAGCGGCGGGGCCGTTGGGTGGTGCCCAACCAGTACCGGGTCATGGCCGTCTTCGGTGGTGCCGAACTGGACCTGACCGATGCACAGCTGGAGAGCCGCGACGTCGACATCGAGATCAAAGCGGTGTTCGGCGGTGCTGTAGTGATCGTCCCACCCGATGTGCGTGTCGTCGTAGAGGGCAACGGAGTCTTCGGCGGATTTGCCGACGAGGCCAGCACTCATCAGCCACCGCCGGGCGCCCCGGTCGTTCGGATCGGCGGTAAAGCCGTCTTCGGTGGGGTAGCGGTCAAACGCACGCCGGTGGAGCGGCCATGAGCCCCGACACCCCTGACCGGCCAGCGGAGAACGTGCCGCATGTCGACAGCCCGGCAGACCTGCGCTGCTCAGACGTCGACCGGGAGCGGGTCGCCGAAGCGTTACGGGAAGCCGCCGGTGAAGGACGGTTGACGCTGACCGAGTTGGAGGAACGTCTCGACGCGGCGTTCAAGGCGCGGACCTACGGAGACCTGCAGCCGATCACCCGCGACCTGCCCCAAGGCCCATATCCGGTCCCGGGTGCCACGACGGAACCCCAGTGGGCTGGACGTTCGGCGCACCCACCATCGGCTGCGGCTCCATCACCACCGGCGGACAACTCCCGCGCACCAGTGCGGAAAGAACAGATCAACGCCATCCTCAGCGAGGAGAAGCGCTCCGGTCGGTGGGAGGTGCCCGCGCGAGTTGACGTCACCTCCATCCTCGGCAGTGTGGAGTTGGACTTCACCGAGGCCATCGTCCGGGCGCCGGAGGTGGACATCCGGCTCGGAGTGGTCCTGGGGAGCGCGACGATCATCGTGCCCGAAGGCATCGATGTCCGAATGGACTCCATCACCAACGTGCTGGGCGACCGAAAGATGAAACTGGAGACCACGGTGACTCCGGGGGCACCGATCCTGCGCATCGGTGGGTTCATGCTGCTCGGCGAGGTAACGGTACGGGCCCCCAAGCGTCGCCGCCGCTAACCCCGTTGTGCACCTGATCTCCGTTTTGTCACCTGATCTTTTCCGTGGGAGCGATCAGGTGTGCTGAAGGCGGCAATGGCCGACCGTGGTGCATCTGATCTCGTCTCACAATGTGAGCGTAAAATGATCAGATGCATAAGTGGCCGCTGTGAGCCGATTCATGCATCTGATCGTCGGGGCAGCCAGGTGGTAATCATCTGGTAGCTGCAAGCCTTTCCTTCGCCGCCACGATGACGGCGCCGCCGGTCCCCGGCCCGCTGCTTCCGGTCACACACCCATCGGCAGCGTTGCACATCGATCGAGCTCACAGCGGTGGTTCAGTTGAATGGGCACGAGACGACTCGAGCCGCATCCAACTGCCCGGAGCCACGGAGAACTGCGCGCCGTTCGACACAACTGCGCCTCGAGCCCGACGATCAGATGCATAAGTGGCCGCTGTGAGCCGATTCATGCATCTGATCATTTTACGCTCACATTGTGAGACGAGATCAGATGCACCACGGTCGGCCATTGCCGCCTTCAGCACACCTGATCGCTCCCACGGAAAAGATCAGGTGACAAAACGGAGATCAGGTGCACAACGGGGTGGAGTGAACCTGCCGTGTTCGGGCCATCGGGCGCCTGGGAAGATAACCCATATGGCCGGGAGAGCACGAGGCAACGCGAGCACCGGCGACATGGTGCGAGCCATGGCCGTGTTGGTCGGACTATTGGCCTTGGTGGCTGGATTTTTCGCCATCAATCGGCCGGAGCGGTCGCTGCCCGATCCAGTGGACTACGAGGGTGTGCTCGCCGTCGTCCGGGAGCAGTACCCGTACCACGTCGAGGCGCCCGAGTCGGTGCCATCCGAGTGGCGGGCCACTAGTGTGCATCACACTCTGGATACTGCCGGACACCAGTGGCGGATTGGCTTCTTGATCGACGGAGAGCAGTTCGTTGGCCTCGAGCAGGCTGACGGTGAGGTCGCCGCGTACGTCCGTGACCGACTCGGAGACTTCGAGGAGGACGGAAACGTCGACGTGGCTGGGGAGCGGTGGGAGCGGCTCGCCCAACGCGGCGGCGCTGATCGTGCCCTGGTGCGTACTGCCGACGATGTCGTCACCATCGTCCGTGGAACGGGACCCTACTCGATGTTGGAAGAGTTCGTTACCTGGTTGCGGTGATCAACACAGGGGACGCATCACTCGTCCGGCCGGCTCATGTGGGTCAGCCATTGGCGTGGGCGTCGTTGGTACTCGTGTTGGTGACGGCGTCCAGCTTGCTGCGGGCCCCCTCGAGATAACGCTCGCACAACGCTGCCAACTCCTCGCCGCGTTGCCATAAGGTGAGCGACTGTTCCAGCGTGGTGCCGCCGGCCTCCAGTTTCGCGACGATCTGGACGAGCTCGTCGCGGGCCTGTTCATAGGTGGGCTCGGTGGTCGAGCCAGAACCGGCCGGTTGCGCCGCGGCTGGCTCGGTGGCGTTGGCCTCGCTCATAGCCCGTCAACCTATCAGGACACTCTCGGCTACTCCTGGTCCGCGGTGGCGGTGAAGGCACCACCAGCGACGTGGATACGTAGCCGCTCCCCGGCGGCGACGTCGTCTGGGGTGCGAATGACCGCGCCGTCGGTGGCCGTCACATGTTGAACCACGGCATAGCCGCGCTCCAGTGTGGCGGCGGGGGACAGAGCGCGGATCCGGGCGCGGGTGTGCTCGACGTCGACGGCGGCGCGCTCCAAGGTGTGCCGCAGGCTACGACGAGACCGCTCGCGCAGCATGGCGAGGTCCTCCGCGCGGATCCGGATGCTGTGGGCGGCGTCGGCGAGCGCCGGGCGCGACGTGGTGGCGTCCAGCCCGGCCTGCTCGTGGTCGATCCACTGGCGTAGCCGTGCCCGTAGTCGTTGCCTGGCCTGCGTCACCCGGGTGAGTTCGTCGAGGACGTCGGGCACGGCACGCTTCGCGGCGTCGGTGGGGGTGGAGGCCCGGACGTCGGCGACGAGGTCTAGCAGCGGGCTGTCCCCCTCGTGGCCGATGGCGCTGATCACGGGGGTGATCGTGGCTGCCACCGCCCGCAGGACGGCCTCGTCGGAGAACGGTAGTAGGTCTTCGACCGAACCGCCGCCGCGGGCGATGATGACGACGTCGACGTCGGGATCGCGGTCTAGCGCACGTAGCGCCTCCATCACCTGGCCAGCCGCGGACGTGCCCTGCACCGCGACGTTCTCCACCCGGAACCGCACACCGGGCCAGCGTCGCCGGGCGTTTTCTAGGACGTCGTGTTCGGCCTTGGAGTCGCGGCCGCAGATGAGCCCGATGGTCCGGGGCAGGAACGGCAGCCGGCGTTTACGGTCGGCGGCGAACAGACCCTCGGCGGTCAAGATCTTGCGCAGCCGCTCTAGACGGGCCAGCAGCTGCCCGAGTCCGACCGGGCGGATGTCGTCGGCGGCCAGCGATAGGGTGCCGCGGGTGAAGTACCAGGAAGGTTTGGCGTGTACGACGATGCGGGTGCCTTCGGTGAGTGGCGCCTCGAGTCCGTCGAGCACCCGAACCGGGCAGGTGACCTGGAGGGACACCTCGGCGGCCGGATCACGCAGGGTGAGGAACGCGGTCTGGGTGCCCGGGCGGCGCGAGAGTTGTGTCACCTGGCCCTCCACCCAGACGGCACCGAGCCGGTTGACCCACTGGCCGATGGCCTGCGTGATGACCCGGACCGGAGCGGGTTTCTCCGGTGAGGTGTCGAGCGCCATAGTCGCCAACCGTACCGGGCGTTCGGCGGCGCCGGGGTCAGGCACCTACGATGGAGGCCATGACGGCTGAAGGACGGGTACTGCTCGCCGCGCCCCGCGGGTACTGCGCTGGGGTCGATCGCGCGGTGGTCACCGTCGAGAAGGCGCTCGACCGCTACGGGCCCCCGGTTTACGTCCGCAAACAGATTGTGCACAACCTCCACGTGGTGCAGACGCTGGAGAAGCGTGGTGCCATCTTCGTCGAGGAACTGGAGGAAGTACCCGAGGGGGCGCTGGTGGTGTTCTCGGCCCACGGGGTGTCTCCCATGGTGCACGCCGAGGCGGCCGAACGTGGGCTGCGCACCATCGACGCTACCTGTCCGCTGGTCACCAAGGTCCACAACGAGGCTCGACGGTTCGCCAAGGAAGACCTCGACATCGTGCTCATCGGCCATGAGGGCCATGAAGAGGTCGAAGGTACGTCGGGCGAGGCGCCGGAGCACATTCAACTGGTTCAGAGTCCCGATGACGTCGCCGATGTCGCCGTCCGAGACCCGTCCCGGGTGGTGTGGTTGTCGCAGACCACCTTGTCGGTGGATGAGACGTATGAGACGGTCAACCGATTGCGTGAGCGGTTCCCCGACCTCATGAGTCCACCGAGCGACGACATCTGCTACGCCACGCAGAACCGCCAGGTGGCCATCAAGGAAGTCGCCGCCCAGTCGGAGCTGGTGCTGGTGGTGGGATCGGCCAACTCGTCCAACTCGGTGCGGTTGGTGGAGGTAGCCCTGGAGGCCGGCGCCACGGCCGCCTACCGGGTGGACAACGCTTCCGAGATCGACGAGGCGTGGCTGGAGGGTGTCACCACCGTGGGGCTGACCAGCGGCGCCTCGGTGCCCGAAGAGCTGGTGAGTGGTGTGGTGCACTGGCTGGCCGAACGTGGCTTCCCCACCGTCGACGAGCACCGCACGACGGAGGAGTCGCTGATCTTCTCGCTACCCCGGGAGCTCCGCAAAGATCTCAAGGGCCAAACCGACGGGTGACGCCCCAGTAGGTCGACATTGGTAGTCGGCTCACCACCGGTAGTGGTAGTCGTCGTCGTCTTCCTCGTCGTCTCCTTCATCCTCGGCCTCATCGTCGCTGCTGCTGGAGCCGAAGATGCCAGCGACGATCAACACGATCGCCCAGATCCCGATGGGAACCGCGGGCCAGAAGTGGATCAGCTCACCCCTGACGACGCTGATCACCGCCCAGATGCCGACCATGATGGCGGCGCCACCCAGCCAGTGCTGCCACTCGCCGATGTACTCCGCCAGGTCGCGGCGTTTGCGTTCAGCCTCTTCCGCCGCGTGCCGCTCGGCCTGTTGACGTTGGATCCGCTCGATCGGAGGGGGGAGATCAGCCGTCAAGCGATCCAACTCTCCGTAGGTGCGGGCCTGCCAGACGGCGTCCAATCGTTGCCGGTACTCCTCAGCGGTGAGTCGCCCTTCACCGAACGCTTCGCGTAGATCCTCGGCTACTGTGTCACGATCATGGTCGGCGGCCCGCTGTTCGCGGCGCTCGGGTAGGTCTGGCTCAGCCACCTACGCCAGCCCGAGACGTCTGGCTAGACGCCCGACGTTCACCGACCATCCGATGCCGAAGACATGTGGGGTGAACAGGCGCTCGTCGTCTGGCGCCCACAGCCGCTCGCGCAGCCGGTTGGCGGTAGGCGGGCGCAGGTCATACGGGATGAGCCCACCCAGTGCGCCTTCCCATGTGCGCTCGTCCGCCGGCTTGCGTAGCTCGGTGGTGACAACTGCGGTGACCAGTCCGGCAGCGACCAGCCCGGCAACGGTCTTGGCCTTGCTCATGCTGGCACTCTAGGCGAAGCTCAGCCGGCGGTGCCATCTCGGAGCGTGGTGTCGTCCGTGGACTGCTCGTTGCCGTCGACGTCCACGCCGTAGCGGCTGTCGATGTCTTCAATGGCGACGAGTGCATCGTCGACGGCGGCGACCAACTCAGGGGCCTGAACCTGCCTAGCGGCCCGCTCGACCTGCGCCGGAGACTCGAGTTCATCGTCGACGACCTTCAGGTCCGCCATCTTTCGAGCGCTGACCAGCACCCGGCTCTCCAATGAACTGACCGTGCTGTTATACGAGCTGACGGCGCTGTCGAGCTGGCGACCGAGCTTGGAGATGTGCCGTCCCATGGTGGCGAGCCGCGAATGGAGCTCGCGGGCGAGGTTGAGCACCTGCTGGGCGTTCTTGGCTAGCGCATCCTGCCGCCATGTGTAGCCGACCGTGCGCAAGAGAGCGACCAGGTTGGCCGGTGTGGCCAGCACGACGTTGCGTTCGAAGGCGTATTCGTAGAGAGTCGGCTCCTGCTCGATGGCGGCGCTGAGGAACACCTCCGAGGGCACGAACATCACGACGAACTCCGGTGTCGGCGCGAACTGCTCCCAATACTCCTTGTTGGCCAGGGAATCGATGTGATCGCGGACATGGCGGGCATGCGCGGCCAGCCGTGCGGCGCGGGTGGTGTCGTCCCGCGCCTCCTCGGCCTCCAAAAACCCACTGAACGACACCTTGGCATCCACGACGACGTTCTTGCCACCGGCGAGTGTGACCACTAGATCCGGCCGCAACCGACCATCGGCGGTTTCGGCGGTGGCCTGCTCGGTGAAGTCGACGTGTTCCACCATGCCCGAGGCCTCGACCACCCGACGCAGCTGGAGCTCACCCCAGCGACCTCGGACCTGCGGCGCCCGTAGCGCTGTGACCAGCTGTTTGGTCTCGGTGCGTAGCTGCTCCGAACTCTTACCCATCGCTTCGATCTGGGTGCGCAGCTCCACGTAGGCCTTGCTACGGGCCTGCTCCAACGTGCTGACGTGCTCGCTCACCTTGCCCAGCTGCTCGTTCAGCGGCTTCACCAGAGCTTCGACCGCGGTACGGCGCTGGTCCAGCTCGACCTTGACCCGATCCTCGGACCCCTTGAGCCGCTCCTGGGCGAGCTGCAGGAACTCGTCCCGATTCTGCCGCAGCGCCGCCGCCGCCAGCCGCTCGAACTCCTGCCCCAGCCGCTCCTGCTGCTGGCGAAGGAACTCCAGCCGCTGCTCGGCATCGGACGTGGCATGGGCGAGCTCGGATTCGAGCTTGGCCCGGGCAGCCTCCGCAGTTTGGAGCTGGCGCGCGGTGTCGTCGTACTTGGCCATGAGAGCGGCCCGCTCGGCGCGTACCGCGTCTCGTTCGGTCCGCGCGGCGTCCCGTTCGGCGACGACCGTGGCGGTAGTGCCGACGGTGCGTGCGCGCACCAGCAGCGCCCCGAGCGCCAAGCCGACGAGCAGGGCGAGGAGTGCGACGAGAACGGCGGTTCCATCCATAGCCCTTACTCTGCCGGATAGCACAGACAATGTTGCGCAGACGCGGCGAACGCACGCCCTGTTCGTGCCGCCCGGCCGGTGTGCGGACCGTCGGATTACGTGCCAGGCAGCACCCGCACGTACTCTTGTGCATCGTGAGTCTCACCATCGGCATCGTCGGGCTACCCAACGTCGGCAAATCCACGCTTTTCAACGCGTTGACCAAGAACGACATCTTGGCGGCCAACTACCCCTTCGCGACGATCGAGCCCAACGTCGGCGTCGTCGGCGTGCCGGATCCTCGGATCGAGACGTTGGCGACGATCTTCGGCTCCGCGCGGCAGCTGCCAGCCACGGTGGATTTCGTCGACATCGCGGGCATCGTCAAAGGTGCCTCCGAAGGGCAGGGATTGGGTAATCAGTTCCTGGCCAACATCCGTGAGGCGGATGCCATCTGCCAGGTCATCCGGGTCTTCAACGATCCCGACGTGGTGCATGTCGACGGTCGGATCTCACCGAAGGACGACATCGAGATCATCGAGACCGAGCTGATCCTGGCCGATCTGCAGACCATCGAGAAGGCGCTGCCGCGGCTGGCCCGCGAGGCCCGGGTGGCGAAGGAGAAGCAGGCCGCGGTCGATGCCGTCGAGCAGGCCAAGGCGGTCCTGGAGGATGGCCGCACGGTGTTCGCCGCCGGCCTCGACATGGAGCCGTTGCGTGAGCTGCATTTGCTGACCGCGAAACCTTTCCTCTACGTGTTCAACATGGACGACGACGAGCTCACCAACGACGCGCTCCGCGTAGAGCTGCAGGAGCTGGTCGCGCCGGCCGAGGCGATCTTCCTCGACGCGAAGATCGAATCAGAGCTGGTGGAGTTGGACGACGCCGAAGCTCTCGAACTGCTCCAGTCGATCGGACAAGAGGAGTCCGGCCTGGACATGCTGGCCCGGGTCGGCTTCGACACCCTCGGCTTGCAGACCTACCTAACCGCTGGGCCGAAGGAAGCCCGCGCCTGGACGATACCCAAGGGTGCGACGGCGCCCGAGGCCGCCGGCGTCATCCATACCGACTTCCAGCGGGGATTCATCAAGGCCGAAGTGGTCTCCTTCGACGACCTCGTGGCCGTCGGTTCGATGGCCGAAGCCAAGGCCAAGGGTGTGCTCCGGGTGGAGGGCAAGGACTACGTCATGCAGGACGGCGACGTGGTCGAGTTCCGCTTCAACGTCTGACGAAGGCTGAGACGATGACTCATCGCTTCGTGCACTTCGGCCGGCCGCACCGGACGTGTTCCACCTTCTAGGCTGACGTCATGCACATCGAACAAGTCCACATCAAGCGCCTTTTGGGCTTCGAGGTGCTGTCGCTTGACGTGGACCCGGACCTTCAACTCATCGCAGGACCGAACAACGCAGGCAAGTCGTCGTTCATCCGTGTGCTCGAGACCTTCTTCTCGGACCCGACCGCGGACGATTTTCAGGTGGCTGAAGCCGCTGAATTGACTACTACGTCGATGGCGGCCCCAGGATGCTGTCGAGCATCAAGGTCCACTTCGGTGGACTCACCGAAGCCGAGACCGACGAGCTGGACGGCACGCTCGGCCGCGACGGGACGTTCTGGGTCCAGATCACCTGCTCGAGGAAGGGCAAGATCAGCTACCGCACGTGGAGGGGCACCGATGTACGATCTCGCGAGATCTACGAGTGGGCGCTCCAGTCGTTCGACTTCGTGAAGATCCCCTCCATCAGGGTGAGCGGTGCCGACCAGGGTGATGCAGACCAGTCGTTGACGCGGCTCCACGACACCCTGGAAGGCGTGCTAGTCCGCTCGGGTAACTCCCGCTCTACGCAGCTCCAGAAGGACTTCGCCAAGGCGATGGCTCCTGTCGAGAATCTCGTGGGGGAGGTCCTCAGCGAGCCAGTGAAGTCGGTGGCGGCCGAACTCCCGTTCCAGGATCCGGTTCTCGGAGCCGCCCTGCCTGCGCCCCAGCACGCGCTGCGCGGAATGCTCAGAGAAGCCGTGATCACCAGTCACGACGACGTCGTGGTCCCGATCGCCGAACGCGGCACCGGATTCCAGTCCGCCCTGGTGCTCGGAATCCTTCGCTACGTCTCGTCGAAGAGCAGGCAGGCAGGCACCAACGTCATCTTCGCCATCGAAGAGCCGGAGGCGTTTCTCCACCCGCAGACGCAGCGAGCCATGGCCAAGATCCTGAAGGACATCTCGGAGGAGGCCCAGCTGCTCGTGACGACCCACAGCCCGGTGCTCGTCGACTCGTTCTCGGTCACGAGGATCGCGCGACTTCCCCTCAGTCCGGAAGGCATGACGTACTCGGCGTGGAAGCCGGAACTGGCTGTTGACGAAGAGGGGCGGTTGACTCGCTACTGCGACGCGACCAACAGCGAGCTCGTATTTGCCAGCTCGGTGATCCTGGTCGAGGGTCACGGCGACAAGCTCGTCGTCGACTACCTACTGGAGAGCATCACCGGTGGTCCGGGTGGACACTATGCCCTCGGCATCGCCGTCATCGAGGCGTCCGGGATCACAACGATTTCGCACCTGCTTCGGCTCGCTCAGCTCTTCGGCGTCCGCGCCTATGTGCTCACTGACAAGGACGGCATCCATAAGAGCGGCGACAGCAAGCGTGCGTTGGTCGAGATTCTAAAGAGCAAGGATCCGAAGCCATCCACGCTCTCCCTCAATAGTCTGCGCGATCTGGCGGACAGACGGGTGACGACCCTCAAGGATGCACTCAAGCACCAGGAGGAGCTCAACACGATGCTGCAGCCTTGGGATGCGTTCGTGCTGAGTTCCGATCTCGAAGGTATGCTCCTCGACGTGGTCGGGCAGGAGAAGCTGGCGAGAATGCTCGGCCCTGACGAGACGGGGGAAGTGAGCAAGGAGACCGCGGAGGAGTTCGCGAAGGGTGTCTCCGGTCGCGAGGCGATGGCTGCCCACCTCGGCGCGAAGGGATGGAACTCCGACCGCAAGAAGTGCGGCAAGGCGAAACCACACATTCCGTCGGGTTGCTGCGACAACACCTCGGCTCGGCGTCGGGCCAGCATCGCGCCATCAAGCCGCTGACGAAGTGGCTGAGCGAGATCGTGGACGCGCACAAGCGCGCGCCGCTCTGATTCTTCCCGCTGACACGAGCTCGAGCTTCGGTCCTCTGTACGTCACAGGTTGGTATGTACCGGAACTCGGTGGAATTTCGTTTCGCGCTTTAACCTCTGGCGACCGGCATTGCACGTCTTGTCCCGCTTGCACTTCTGTCGGGTGATGGTCGTTGACTATGCGGCCAGAGATGGGAGCCGCCGCCCACCAAGCCTTTCTAAGGACGTTCGCTTCGCCAGGACGAATCGTGCGTTCATGATCCGACTCGGGTCGTGTCGGGAGCCGAGTATCCATCCGGCAACGCTGAACAGAGGTACTTGAGTGCCTCGTCGATCAGGTCTCGGACGTCGACGGCGTCGACCCGGTTGGACTGGATTTGGCCCGATGCCTCGAACCGGAGGACCCCGTCACCGACGAACCCCGGGTTCACGGATCTCCTAGTCGTATTTTTGAGACCATGCTCGACTACCGGGAGCCAGATCTCGTCGTTCGGGTCGCTCCGACCGCCGCCACCGCGGAAGGTGATGAACTCGCCGAGGTCTGGCCGGACCTGCCTGAGGTGGACACCGAAGGCATCGATACGGATAGCGGTGTCCATGTTCTTCGCGAGAGCCCACGATTCGTAGCGCGTCTCTCGGGTTTCGCCCAAGTCCGAGAAGTCAACGCCCAGCCGGAAGTTGATCTGTTGCAGCCCTTCAACCCAGCGAGCTTCGGCGACTAGGCAACGGGCCTCGTCGCCGTTGAGTGCCGCGAACCCCTGGACCAGTGCGAGTCCGCTCGACCCGGAGGAGACCCCGGCGAGGGACAGCCACCCGTGCTCATTCAGATCGTGCTTGAGCCGACGGGAGACGAGGATCGCCATAATATTCTCCTGGAGTTCGCTGAGCTTGGCTGCTCCGGTAGCCGGGCGGAAGACGGAGCCGACGAGGCTGTCCCATCTCCGCATCGACTGCGCCGCCATTCGTGCAAGCAGCGCTGCATGCTCGTCGCAAGACCCCGACCATGCGTTGAAGACATCGGCGAGGGAATGGAAACTCCATCGAGGGTAGCCGTTGACCAGCGTGCTGTCTGCGGCCATGCCGAGTAGGACTCGGTTGCCGTCGCTCGAGGCCTCATAGCGCTGACGCTGGTCCTCTGAGAATTGGTGAGCGACCTTGACCTCGATCGCGACCTGATCGCCTTCAGAAGACGTGAGCAGAAGGTCAATGGACCCTCGTACCGGATTCTTCCCCTTCAGCCTCGCGAACGGGCGTTCGCGGTCAGCGGCGACGGGGACCATACCGATGACTCGGCCCCACGGCGTCGGATCGCGGTCGGTGAGCTCCTGGAGAAGATTGGATACGTGGACCTCGGTCGTCAGAATCCTCTCGAATCCCCTGAGCTCACTTCCCTGCGACACCGTGCTTCACCGTCCTTGAGTATGCGTCGTACGGTATAAGCCCATTGATGTGTGATGATCGTCCGGCTCGTCAGGGTGGACAGACCGAGTCCGATGGGGCGCGCGTCGAGAGGGGGACTCAGGCCTTCGCGGGTTCTCAGTGCAGAGGTTGCTCTGTGCCGGAACTCGGTGGAGTTCCGGTTCAACAACTAGTCGGTCTCGGCCGCACGGAAGAACTCCCGGCACAGCTTCACAGGGACACCGGAGAATTCACCTGCGGAACGTCAGAGGTGTGAGAGATGGCCGGTGTCGCTCACGCTCGCGACTGCCCACTCGCCATACGGGCGCGACTGGAGTTCGGTGATGCTCGCGTTCGCGATCGGGAGTCTCAGCCAGGCAGCGGCCGGAGCGCCGAGCGCGTGACCGACGAACGAACCGACGACGAACGCGTGCGTGACGGCGATGAGCACCTGATCCGTGCTCAACTCGGTGAGCTGACGCCACGCGGCGGCGATGCCGGCACCATTGATGTCTCGCTCCTCGACGGGCGTCTCGTGGAGGAAATCCCTGCGGTGTAGCGGGTAGTCACCTAGTCGCTCGGGTGAGGGATGGGGTGTTCGGTCACCCAGAAGGCCTGTCTGCTGCACCGGACAGCCGAGCCGACTGCCCAATACTTCGGCAGTCTGATGCGCCCGGCGACGGGGCCCGTGCAGAATGGCATCAGCGCGGGAGTTCCCGAGCCGCGCGGCCAGGCAAGAGGCCTGTCGTCGCCCCGTGACACTCAACGGCGGGTCCGCCGTCTCGTGCCCCGCGGCCTGCGCATGTCGGATCAGGATGATTGTCGACATCAGGTCATGGTAGCGAGGCAGTTCGTGTGAACGCCCGAAAGAGCTCGAATCGTACGTCGAGATGCCTGTCACTGACGCGATGCGGTGGAGTTTAGATTCAACGTGTAGTCGCATTCCCGTTCAATGTGGATTGCAGGTGTTGGCGAGCGCCTGCAGCCTGCTCAGGCGGAGCGACGCTCTTGGCGGAGCCCGATGGCAATCCCCGCGTCGATGACGAACAGTACGTACATCGCGACGGCGTTGTGTCGGCGATTGCTTCGCAAGTACTCGCGCGCGAACAGCAGGTGGAGCAGGGCTCGTGCCGCCACGGCACGCCACCGCCGAGGTGACGATCGGCCGGCAATGATCGCGATGCCGAGGACTAGGTCCGCCACTCCTAGGAGGCGTCGATGTGTGATATCGGTGTTCGTAAGGCCGAGTCGTCGGCCACCCGTGAGCGGTGCGATGGTCAGGAAACCTCCGAGGCTCGCAGAGACCGCCCCGACACCATCGGCGGCGACGGTGAGGGTGGCGTTCTTGGAGGCCGGCATGGGGAGACTCTAGCTGAGACGGCGCGACGGGGAGGGCGGGCTCCACGCCATAGCTGTAGCCACAGGTTGTCGGTGCCGGAACTCGGTGGAGTTCCGGTTCAATGTGTGACCGAGGGCGTCCTACCCGGGATAGACGGATGCAAGCTCGGTCGACGACCTGTGGCGGAGTCCGCCGATGCGGTTGAAGTGCTTGCATCGTGACCCGCTCGCCGCTGCGCAGGACGCGGCACCGTGCGCACCCTTGAGTGACACCGGGTGGGCAGCCTCTTGAAGCTGGCGACGCAGCTCGTGGGTCGTATGAGGTGGTTGCGGCTCGGCGCAGATGGTCAATCTGTGACTCCTGCCCGCCCGGCGTTTGAGTGATATCGTGATGTCAGCGATGTGTGGAGGTGGTTGCCATGACGAACGTGCTGATTCGTGGGCTCAGTGACGAGACGGTTGCCCGGATCGACCGGAGTGCTGAGGAACTGGGGCTGTCCCGAAACGAATACCTGCGTCGTCGGCTTGAGGGTGACGCTCCTCGGCCGGTGACGAAGACGACCGAGGAGGACTGGAAGCGTTCCGGTGAGATTTTCGCCGATCTCGCTGACCCTGATGTCATGGCCGACGCATGGCGGTGACGAACTGGCTCATCGACAAGTCGGCTCTGGTCCGCCTTCAGTTCGACCAGGTGTCTGATGCTGAGAGCTGGCGTACCAGGGTCGATCGTGGACTCGTCCGGATGTCGACGATCACCCGCCTGGAGCTCGGGTACTCGGTACGGACCGGTGCTGAGGGGCGCGAAGGCTTTCGGCGGCCGCCGCTCGCCCTGATGCCTATCGAGCGGATCACACCGGCAATCGAGGACCGGGCCGAGGAAGTGCAGATGCTGCTCGCGGACCGTGGTCAGCACCGGGCTCCATCGATCCCAGACCTGCTGATCGCTGCGACAGCGGAGAAGGTCGGGCTGACGGTACTGGCTATGGATAAGGACTTCGATCTGATCGCTGACATCACGGGACAGCCGGTGGAGACGCTCGAGCTGCGCTGATCGCGCAAGGCCTCTGCGTCAGACTGTCCTAAGTGTGGGCACGTGGTCGAGTTCCGCTTCAACGTCTGAGCCACCGCGACCCCGGAGTCGCACGCCGCCCCGGTCGCCTCGTCAGGAGGTGGTCGGGGCGGTGCCGTATTGGAGGAGCGCCACAGCCTCTGGTGCGGTCCGTGCGGGCGACGCTATCATGGTTGATAGCAGGGGAGGTGAGAGCCCGATGTCATCCATCATCGTTCGCGGTCTCGATGACGCGGTGAAGCAACAGCTCGCCACGCAGGCGAAGAAGCACGGTCGCTCTATGGAGGCAGAGGTTCGCGACATCCTGACCAAGGCGGCGCGGCGGCCCCACATCGGTATGGCGCTACTGTCCGCTGCGCAGGAGGTCGGCGGCGTCGAAGACCTGCCGATCCCGGCGCGTGACGACGTCGCGCGGGCGGTGGACTTCGAGTGATCGTCCTCGACACGAACGTCATCTCGGAGATCTTCCGGCCGTCGCCGGAGGCTCGCGTGGTCGATTGGCTCGAGTCGCTCGCGGGTGATGTCGCGATCGCATCCGTCACGCTCGCGGAGTTATTGACGGGTGTGCGGCGGCTCCCGGACGTTCGGCGCAAGGAAGCATTGACGAGGCGCATCGAGGCCGCGCTGGGGCCGTATCGGGGAAGCCGCTCGGTGCTGCCGTTCGACGACCTCGCGGCCGACCGCTATGCCGACGTGCTCGTGGCCCGTGAGTCGGCAGGAGCCGCGATCAGCACGGCCGACGCGCAGATTGCCGCGATCTGCCTGGCGCACGACGCGATCTGCGCGACACGCAACGTCAAGGACTTCGCGCACACCGGCGTCGAGCTGGTCGACCCGTGGAGTGTTGAGACATGAGCCGGATGGTGGGCGCATATGCGCCCACCATCGACACGCCGATGCGCGGCTGCGCTTGCCGCTTTCGCCTCGAGCGCCGATATGCAGCGGCAAAGGTGATGTCGCGACGATCCAGGATGCGGCACGCTACGTGTCGCCCCATGAGGGTCTCCCTATTCGGGGCGGAGGTCGGCCGAGCGGGTAGCGCAACGGCGTCACGCGTTCTCGGCGCGCGGGTGCGCTTGCACCTGTGGAGGCGTGGTTCGTGGTCGCGCGTCGCGTCGTGCCGCGGCGCGACACACTAGCCGCGCAGCGGGCGCAGGAACTCGCGGATGTCGTGGAGCAGGGCTTCGGGCTCCTCGAGGGCTGCGAAGTGTCCGCCGCGATTCTCGATATCGGTCCAGCGGACGATCGTGTTGTCCGGTTCGTCGACGAACCGCAGTCCGACGTCGTGCGCGAAGGCGATCACCGCCGTGGGCACACCCGAGTTCTGTTTCTGCTCTCCCCAACCACCTTCTTGCGCATAGACGACCGAGGCCGATGATCCGGCCGTTGCGGTGAACCAATACAGCGAGGCGTTATCCAGCACGAACTGTTCGCCGAGCACGTCCGTCGCGGCGGCTTCGGCCGGGTGGGTCCATGCCTGGAGCTTGTCGAGGATCCAGGTGAGCTGAGCCAGAGGGCTGTCAGATGCCATCGCGCCGATGACACCCGGTCGGGTGGACTGGATGGCGATGTAGCCGAACTCGGATTCCATGAACTGACCGATGCGCGCGATCCGGTCCTGCTCCAGGGGCGTCAGCGCGGCAGCGGTCTGCTCGTCCATCTGCCCGTCGAAGAAGCCGATCCCGCCGTTGACGTGCACGCCGATCACCCGTTCGGGCGCCATGCGCGCGATCTCGGGTGCGATGCTCGCGCCGTGATCGCCGCCCTGCACAGCGAACCGCTCGTATCCCAGCCGAGACATCAACTCCAGGTAGACGGCCGCGTGCCGTTCGACATTCCAGGGCCCGGCCGCCAGCGGAGTCGAGAACCCGAACCCGGGATGCGAGACGATCACCACATCGAAGGCATCCGCCGGGTCGCCGCCGTGGGCTGCCGGGTCGGTCAGCGGGCCGATGAGGTGCTCGAACTCCAGGAACGAGCCCGGCCAGCCGTGCATGAGTAGTAACGGGATCGCGCCCGGATGCTCCGACCGCACGTGCACCGCATGGATGGGCTGTTCATCGATCGTGGTCAGGATCTGTGGCAGCGCGTTCAGACGTGCTTCGGTCGCGCTCCAGTCGTGCTCGGCCCATCGGTCGACGAGTTTGCGCAGCGTCGTACCGGGCACGCCGGTGCTCCAGTCATCCGCGGGAAGTGGTGTGGGAAAGCGAGTGCCGCGCAGGCGCTGGCGAAGGTCGTTGACCTCTGAAGAGGCGATCTGGATGCGGAATGGAAGGACGAGGTTTTCGGTGTTCTGTGTGTTCATGGCCCTACCGTCCCGCACTAAGCGGCCAGAATGTGACCACTTATCAAATATGCTGGCGATATGGCTCGTACCACCGGACGCTCCCTCGCCCTGCTCGCATTGCTGCAGGCACGTCGGGACTGGTCCGGCGTCGAGCTTTGTGAGCGTCTCGAAGTCAGTCCGCGTACGCTCCGCCGAGACATCGACGACCTGCGCGAGCTCGGTTACGGGATCGAGGCGACCCGGGGCCGCCACGGCGGATACCGGCTGGGCGCCGGGGCGTCGGTTCCGCCGCTGACGCTGACCGTGGATGAGTCGGTCGCGATCGCGGTCGGGCTACGCGCCGCCGCAGCGGGGGTGATCACCGGGATCGAGGAATCGTCCGCGCGAGCGCTCGCGAAACTCGAGCAGTCGCTATCAACGGCGGCCAGACGGCAGATCGTCGACGTCGAGCAGGCGATGGTGCCGCTGCGCGGCGCGCAGGACGACATTGACATGGACGTCGTGACGACCGCGGCGAGAGCGATCGCCGAACGGCGTTTGTTGCGTGTCGACTACACCCGACACGACGGCACCGGATCGCGTCGCATCATCGAGCCGCACCGCATCGTGCACACCGAACGGCGCTGGTATCTGATCGCACGAGACACCGAACGTAGAGCCTGGCGCACCCTGCGCCTCGACCGCATCCAACAGCCAAGAATCCAACCCGAGACCTTCACTCGACGGGTCATCCCCGATGACGCGCTGCGCACCTTCACCACCCGCAGCATCACCACGTCGCCCTACCGGTGCCGGGCGAAACTGCGGATCCACGCCCCAGCGTCCGCCGTATCGGGCGCCTTCGGCCCGACGGTCGCCGAGGTGACCGCCGAGACCGAACACACCAGCATCCTCACGGCCGGAGCGAACACCCCAGAAGAATTCGCCAGCTACCTCGGTGCCTCCGGCTTCGAATTCGAGGTCATCGAAGGCGACGAACTCCGCACCACACTGACCGCAATGGCACAGCGGTTCCGTCGTGCGGCTGGAACATGAGCGGCTCCTCGACCCGCGGCATCCAAGTCGCGGTTCCTTCTCTGGCCGGCCGGGGGCACTTGACCGATCTATAGGCCTCGCGGCCGATCTATAGGCCTCGCGTCGGCCGCTGCTGTTAGATTTATCTTGATGTCGAGATAAATTGGAGGCGGAGATGAGGCTCCACCATGTTCAGATTTCCATGCCTCGCGGCGAGGAGGATGAGGCGCGTCGTTTCTATGGCGAAGCCCTTGGGCTGCAGGAGGTCCAGAAGCCGCCATCCCTGGTCGGTCGCGGTGGCTGCTGGTTCCGCGCCTACGACGGCGAAACCATCGTTGCGGAGATCCACCTCGGAATCGACGATCCGTTCAGCCCTGCTAGGAAGGCCCACCCGGGCCTCGTCTGTGAGTCCCTGCGCGAACTGGAAGCGACGGCTGAGCGCATCGGGCGCGGAGGTTACGAGCTCTCGTGGGCGGAGCGGGACACGTTCGAGAGATATATCCGCTTCCATGCGCGCGACGGTTTCGGGAATCGTGTCGAGGTGATGACGCCCACCGCGCGAAAGTAGAACGCCGTCGAGGAGCCTCGCGCCAGAGATTGTTATGCGCCGAACTCGGTCGAATATAGATTCAATGTGTCGTCGCGTTCCGTTTCAACGTCACGATCTGTCACGACGCCAGAACGTTGGCCGCCACCAATAGAGGGCAGTGAGGTCCTTGGGCCAGTCGGCTTCACGAATTCCAGGCTCTTCGAACGAGTCCACGTCGACGTCGATCGGCCGCCAGCTCGCGTCGAGTGGTTCGTCGGCCTGTGCGGTGCGAACGAGGCGAATGAACCGGCGCTCGATTGCTCCGTCCGCGGCGTACACGCGCTGTGAGTCGATCAAACTCGGTCGGTTTGCGCCGCCTTCGTAGGTCGGCCAGCGAAGCTGTACCGCGTCGTCTTCCCAGAAACAGACCGGGCAGATCTCGTACGACCCAGGTGGTTCGTCGAAGGTCAGGTAGCCGCAGCAAGGACATGGGTGACCGGTTGAGACGAGGACGAGCTCGACTGCGAACCGTCGGGGGTCGTCCGGCCACTGCTCGATCGCTCTGAGCGCAATGGATGCGTTCGTTCGTGGGTCGCGCGGGGAGACAGCCGACAGATCGAGGATGTGTTCGCGGCTCGGCCGATGACCGTCGGAGTCCAGCCAGAAGCCCGCTGCTCCCAGACAGATCTGCCGTGCCTCGGCGGCGTTGCGGAGAATCGCCACCGAGTCAGCGACTGGCAAGAGATCTGTGGCGGGCACAGGACGAGACTAGGTGTTCTGCGTAACACGTTCTGCCGACACCGCGCCGCGTCCTGATAACCTGGCGCAAGCGTCGCGTGCCGGTGGCAGATCGTGTCAGGCATGGAGGCGTGGGACCCGAAGGAGGACGACGATGAACGCGTCTGCCCCTTCGCCCTCGTGTGTCTGAGGGCGAGAAGACCAGGCTGGTGGCCTGGAGTCATGAATTACGCAGCGTCCATGAGCGGTTGCGGGCGGCCTTGTCGATCGTGCAGGACGCGCTGGCCTCCGGTGAGCCCGCGCAGGCTGCGAGCCGTGACCTGTTGCTTTTCTGCCACGGCTTCTGCACCGCGCTGACGGGACACCACGAGGGTGAGGATCGCGAACTGTTCCCTGTGATCGCGGCTGCCCACCCAGAGCTGCGGGAGACTCTGCGGAAGCTCGAGCAGGATCACTCGATGATCGCGCATTTGATCGCGGGTCTGCAGGCGGCAGTATCGGCCTCCGAGCCACCGGCCAGACTGGCCAACCACTTGGAGGGTATCGCCGCGATCATGGAGAGCCACTTCCGCTACGAGGAGCGGCAGTTGCTCTCAGTGCTGGAGACCCTCGCACTCGACGCCGAGCCGAGCCAGGTGCTCGGACCCCTCTGAAACAGGTTGCCCAGCTGCGACGTAAAGCGGCCCAACTCAGGTGATCCGTCCGGCCGCAGATGTACGAGCGGGCCGCGTCCACCGACAAGAAGCTCCTCGAGGTCGACGGTGCTTCACACTCTGACCCTGATCGTCGTGCACTCCGCTACCGCCAGATGGTGTTAAGACCCGAATTCGGGTCTTAACACCATCTGGCGGTAGCGGAGTGCCCATTTTGACGCCGGGATCCGGTGCTCCAGGGCCGGGGCACTGGAGCGGGCTCAGGCGGAATCGCGTGCCACAGGAGCATTCCAGCGCCGCCAGAGTGCCAGCAGACGCACTGCCACGACGGTGGTGGCCGCGACCGCGGTGACTGGTCCCTCGGGCAGGCCGAGCACGTGGCCGAGCCCCACCATGCTGGCACCGAGCAGCGCAGCCAGGGCGTAGATTTCCTTCCGCAGGACGAGCGGTATAGAGCGCAGCAGCAGATCGCGGATCACGCCGCCGCCGATGCCCGTTGTCATACCAATGAGGCAGGCCGTGTAGACCGGGGCGTCGAGTTGTAGCGCCACAGCGGTTCCCGCGGTGGCGAACACCCCCAGACCGACGGCGTCGGCCACGAGAACGGCCTTGTGTAGCCGGGCGACATGGGGATGGAAAGCGAAGACGATCAGCGCCGTCGCGGCCCCGGCCGACAGGTAGTACCAGGTCTGCAACGTGGTCGGGGGCTGAACGCCCAGCAGGACGTCGCGGATGATGCCACCACCGAGCGCGGTGGCCAGTCCGACGACGACGACGCCGAAGATGTCGAGCCGGGCGCGCACACCGGCCAGGGCCCCCGAGGCGGCGAAAGCCACGAGCCCGACCAGCTCCAGGACGTTGAGCACCATTGTGCAGCGAGGTTACCGTGGGGCCGGGGAGCGTCGGATCGCCACCACTCCGCGCCAATGGGGGTCGGTGCCAAGGGCGGGCGCCGTTGTTCCATGCCGTGCCAGTAGTGAAACTGCCTCGTGGAAAACTGATCGGCATGCGAGGCAGGCTTAGGTTGCGTGGAGTAGTTGTTGCGGCTGCGGTGTTGGTTGCAGCCGGGTGTGGAGGCGACGACGAAGATCCGGTCGAGGACTTCGGGGCGACGACCGGGCCGGAGACGCCCACGCCGGAGACGCCCACACCAACGGCGGAACCGACCGAACCCGCCGAACCGACCGAGGCTCCAACGCAGTCCGCGGAGCCGACCGAGGTCGCCGAGCCTGACGAGTCAGGTGACGGTATCCTCAGCATCGACCTCGCCTGCATCGAGGTAGATGCCGTCTTCACCGTGCGCGGCCCTGGTCTCGACCCGGAGAGAACATACTGGCTGGCCTACGAAACCAATCCCGCACCCGGCCAGATTGAAGACGTCGCGCCGTTCGACGTGGACGACGACGGGGTGGGTGAAGTTGCCGCCGTCATTTCTGAAGGTGCCGGCGCGGAGTTCGGCCGCTACGGCATCCAGTTGTTCCAGGAAGGGCGCGACGAGCCGCTCGACACGGTCGAGTTCGAGCTGGTCGAGTCCTGCTGACGGACGAGCGGCCGGAGGTACTAACACCAGCGCACGTATCGTTGAGCCGTTCGGCCGTCGGCTAGCGGCGGGCGAGAATTTGCTCGACCAGAATGTCGCCATGTCCGGCGTGTCTGGCGAACTCGGCGATCATGTGGCCGTAGATGAAGCGCAGCGTCACCGGCCCCTGATGCCACGGGAACTGCTCGTCGAGGTCATGAGCGGCGGCCACTTGCCGGGAGTGCTCGCAGGCGTCGAGGAAGGCCTGACGGACCGTGTCGATCGTGTCGGCCGGCTCGAGGATGAAGCTGTCGTCGACGGCGTCCGGTAGACCGAGCGAGGTGCGGGACACTCCGGCGACCCGTGAGTGGAACCACACCTTCTCGACGAAGATAGCGTGTTTGACGAGGCTTAACGGGGTGGTGCGGGAGGGGACCAGGCGTAGGCGGGACTCCGCGTCGTCGATGTTGTCGAGAATTCCCGCGATCTGGGCCCGTTGAATATCGAGCATGCCCATGAGCAGCGTCCGCTCGTCGGCAGTATGAACGTCCATGAGAAGAACAGTAGAGAGGGAGCCCGGGGCGCCGCCGTCCGGCCCTGCTTCAATATGTCGAGGTCGCGGGATCTTCCGCCGGGAGAGCGTTCGACGTGGCCCGCGACCCGTGCAGCCGAGCGGAGGGATACCTGTCATGATCGAACGACGACATGTCCAGAGTTTGGATGGCGCCCGTCAAGCGCAGGTCGTGGCTACCGACGAGTTGATCTTCTTCTCGGGTATACATCCGGAGTCCCCCGATGGTGACGTGAAGGAGCAGACCCGGTCGGCGTTAGCCCGCGTCGATGCGCTCCTCGCTGAGATGGGGGAGAGCCAAGCGTCGATCCTCATGGTGCACGTCTGGTTGAAAGACATGCGCTACTTCGGGGCCATGAACGCAGCCTGGAACCACTGGGCCGACCCCGACGATCCGCCGGCCCGGACGTGTGTGTCCGGTGAGTTGTACCGGCCCGACCTGCTGGTGGAGTTCGTCGTCACAGCGTGCCGGACCACCCGGGAGCAGGCGTGAACATCACGAAGATCGGCCGGGTCAGTGGGCCGCCGGCGCCCAACATCCACCTTGGTGCCGCGGGTCCGACGATGGTGTCGGTCTGCCTGACCGCACCCGACAAGTCCGGCACGCTCGGCGAGCAGACACGGGAGATCCTGGAGATCATCGACGGTTACCTGCACAGTGCCGATTCGTCGCGACAGCAGATGCTGATGGCGCAGGTCTGGTTGGCTCACATCGACGAATTCCCGGCCTTTCGGGATGTGTGGAACAAGTGGATCGACCCTGAGCACGTACCGGCCCTGTCGGTGGTCGAGGCGGCTGCCTCACGGCGCGACTCACTGGTGGAGATCCGCGTCTACGCGGCCCGCTAGTGTTCGTGACACCACTGTCCGTGGCGCTAGCTTCACTTGCGGGAGCGGTTCGGGCCGGCGACGGGTTGCACGCTGGCGCCGACGTGGGTGTCCATCCACTGCTTGAGGGGCTCGGCTGCCCGCCAGATGCCGCGGATCGTGTCGAGTGCTTGTCGGGTGTACATCCAGTCCGCTCGGTCGTACTCCTTGACCATGGCCGCCCCCTTCCACCGCAGGTGCTCGATCCGGGGATGGGTCTTCGGATAACCCGGCGGTGAGGTCTTCAACGGAGGTTCGGCGCCGAAGGTGACGGGCAACGACGCCGTGGCGAGCTGGGTGGTCAGCTCCTCGAACTGGCGGCCGCTATGGTCATCGTCGATCGCCGCACGGAAGCGTCGCAGCTGATCGCGGGCCAGCACCATCGACCCGTAGCCGGTCGCGAGGCCGGATTCGTCGACCCGGAGGTAGTAGCCCGTGCCCCCGATGGCGCGGGATTCGCTCGTCGCCCCGACCCATAGTTTGTACGGCGACTTGTCTTTGGAGAAACGCACGTCGCGGTGTGGCCGAAACATCCGCATGGGCGGGAACTCACCGGCGAGTTCGGCGAGGAGTGCCTCAAATGGGTCGTGGACCATCGTCACCCAGGTGCTCTTGTTGGCGTCCCAAAACTCCCTCGAATTATCCTGCCGCAATCGCTCGAAGAAGGTGAACAGTTCGGGCGGCAATCCGTCGAAGCCGCTCATCGCGTCGTCCTTTTTCGGCTGTCTTTTGCGCGGGCATCTTTCTCGTTGAATTCCAGGGCCACGCCGAGCCAGAAGTCGAATTCCTGCTCAGCCGCGATGGCTTCTGGACTGACCGCGATCCAGCCGTTTTTCATTGGACGCCCAGCGCCCATTTCGGCTGGTTCCGCCCCCTCCAACGTGAGTAGCTCGGGAGCCCGTTCAGGATCGGCGCGTACCAGTAGAGCGCCATCTCGCATGACACTCACGACCATTTTCTCGTTCGCCATAAAAGAAAGGCCGCCGAACATCTTGACCTCACGGACCGACGCGTGGGGTGCCAATGCATCCCTGATGCGGTCCGCAAGTTCTGTGTTCTCGTCCACCGCCGTAGATCCTTTCTGTGTCGTGTTGGCCGTGCCTCCTGCTGCTCCACGCGGAACAGCAGGAGGCACGGGCTGATTCTTACTGCTCCGCTGGGGGTGCGTACGAGAGCCGATCGAAGGCCAGCAGGTTCTCGACGATGAGCCCGTCACGGATCGTGAAGTGCTCGCCGGCAGGCGCGGTGCTGGTTGTTGGCGTCTGCGGGTAGTAGAAGAGCACCGCGTGCTCGTCGTCGCCGAAGGCCGCGACATCGGCCACGCCGGAGAACACGTTCAGGAAGTTCTCCAGATAACCGCGGTAGGCATCCTTTCCTTTGAGGTCGCCATCGGGCACCCGCCAGAAGACGTCATCCGCGACGTAGGTCATCGCCGCGTCGAGGTCTCGACTGGTCCACGCCCGGTGGTAGGCGAGGGCGATCGCGAGGGCAGGGCTCGGGTTGTTGTCAGTCACGTCGTTCCCTTCTTGTGAAGTGGTCTACATCTAGTAAGACACCGGCGACCGGGGAAACGGAACGGTCGCGGCAGGACGGCCTGGTTCGTATGAGACGATGTCGCGGTGAGCAAGGCCGTATTCGACCGGGCCCGCGCTGGCGACGAGCAGGCGTTTCGGGAGCTCACAGAGCCCTTCCGGAGCGAACTCCAGCTGCACTGCTACCGGATGCTCGGCTCGCTGGCCGACGCCGAGGACATGCTGCAGGAAACGCTGCTCTCGGCATGGCGCAACCTCGACAGTGTCACCAACGAGGGGTCCTTGCGGGCCTGGTTGTATCGCATCGCCACTAACCGCTGTCTCAACGAGCTACGGGCCGCCAAGCGTCGACGACCACCTGAGCCCGTCCCACCGTTCACCCCACCTGAGCCCACGTACCGCACCGACATCACCTGGTTGCAGCCCTACCCCGACACGCTGCTCGCCGGGGTAGCCGAGACCGTACCCGGCCCCGAGGAGATGTACGACACCAAAGAGACCGTTCGGCTGGCGTTCATCGCCAGCCTGCAACATCTTCCTCCTCGGCAGGCCGCCGTCTTGGTGCTCCGTGACGTACTCGGGTTCACGCTTTCCGAGGTGGCGGCGATGCTGGACGTAACCACCACAGCCGCCAAGGGTGCCTTGCAGCGGGCGCGGGCGACGCTGAGCCGTCGGAACCGGTCCGTTGACCTCGAGCTATCGCCGCACCATGAGCAGGAACACGACGTCAGCCAGCGGTTCGCCGAAGCGTTCTCCCGAGACGACGTCGACGGCGTGGTTGCCCTGCTCAGCGACCGCGCGTGGTTGGCGATGCCGCCCGCACCACACCAGTACTACGGGGTCGCGGCCATCAGCGAGTTCCTCCGCGCCAGTGCGGCATGGCGCGCTGGCCGCCATTTCGTTCTGGTGCCGACCCGAGCGAACCAGCAGCCGGCGTTCGGCTCCTACCTCCCACGGCTCGACGAGAACATCGCAGACGCCGTGGGTGTTGTCGTGCTCACCACCGCCGGAGGCCGGATCGACGGCATCACCCATTTCCTCGACGCCGATCTGCAGGCCCGCTTCGGGCTGCCCGCGACGGTGTCGCATGGCGGACCTACAGTGGACCTATGACGCAGCCGACGCGTTGGGTGACCGACACCAAAGACGGGCATTCGCACTGGTACATCGACCGGTTCCGCCGAATGGCGGCTGACGGGGAAGACTTGGCCGGCGAAGCCCGGCTGGTCGACGCGATGCTTCCGCGGGCCGCGCGAGTGCTGGACGCGGGCTGTGGAACCGGACGGGTCGCGGCGGAGCTACATGCCCGCGGGCACGTCGTCGTTGGTGTCGACGCCGACCCAGAGCTCATCGATGCCGCTCGAGCCGACCACCCAGGTCCAGCGTGGGTGGTCGGTGATCTCAGCGAACTCGAACTCGCCGACCTAACACCGGAGCAGGGGCCAGCTGAACTGTTCGACGCGGCGGTGTTGGCCGGTAACGTCATGGTGTTCGTCGCTCCCGGCACCGAGGCGGAAGTTCTGCGTCGGGTGGGCCGCTGCGTAGTGCCGGACGGGTTCGTCGTCGTCGGATTCCACGTGAACCGGCACCTCGCGTTGGACGATTTCGATCAGGCCGTCGGGGAAGCCGCCCTGCGCGTCGAGCATCGGTTCGCCACCTGGGATCTGAAGGCGTGGCACGACGACGCCGACTTCGCCGTCACCGTCCTGCGGCACCGTTAGCCGGCGCTGATCAGGCATTGTCCCGCCGGAAGGTGCGGGCGCCGGCGACAGCCAACAAAACTGCGACCACAACCGTCACAGCTGACCCGACGGCGACCTCCGAGGCGGCGAACTCGCCCGCGAACAGGGCACGGATCGCGTCGACGGTATATGACAGTGGGTTGGCGCGGGATATACCTTCCAACCAGCCGGGCGCCAGCGTCATCGGCAGCAGGATGCCGGAAAGGAGCAGCAGCGGCACGGTGATGGAGTTGAGCACCGAAGCCATGCCGCCCTCCGACCGGGTACGCAAGGCCAGCATGTACGACGCCGAGGCGAAACCCGCACCAACAAGGGCGATGAGCAACAATGTCAGAGCCAGACCCGCGGGGCTGGGGCGTACCCCGAAAGCGAGCACTGCGATGGCGACGAGCAGCAGAGATTGCATGAGGAGAACGAGCACGTCTTTGGCCACCCGGCCGAGCAGCAGTGCGGTACGGCTAGCCGGGGTCACCCGTTCGCGCTCGATGACGCCGGATCGTAGCTCGACGACCATGCCGAAACCCGCGAACGCCGAGCCGAAGATGGCGATCATCAAGATCATGCCCGGGGTGAACACCAGCCACGGATCTACGCCCCCGGCATAGGCGGCACCGAGATTCTCGAGCAGCGGACCGAAGAGCACCAAGTAGAGCAGCGGCTGTACCACCAAGATAATGACCCACGTCGGGTTGCGGAGGTTCTGCCGGACGTGGTTGTGGAAGATGAGGCCGGTGTCGCGGACGGCGTTCATGTCGAGGTGGTCCTTTCGTCATTGCGTTCATGTTCAGCGCATGTTCGGCAATCCCCGGTCACCTGAGCGACCGGGGGTTGTCGAACAGGTACTCGGCGGGTAAGAGTGTTATGCGGCGGCGGGAGCGACATCCTGTTCCGCGTCACTCAGGCTGCGACCGGTGACCGTGAGGAAGACGTCGTCGAGACTAGGACGTTTCATCGTGATGGCGGCGATGTTGATGCCAGCGGCGTCGAGAGCCCGTAGCAGCGGGATGATCGATTGATCGCCGCGGTCGACGGTGACATGGATCCGGTGGTGCTCGACCAGCGTCGACCTAACGTCGACGGCGGCCCGGGCCACCTGCACCACGTCGTCGGTACGGGAGTGCAGTTTCGGCCGCCCCGGCTGGGCACCTTCGTCGAAGGTGTCGTCGTGAAGGGTGTGCTCGTCGTGGAGGTCGACGTGCTCGGTGCCGGCCAACTCGATGGTGACGATGTCGCCGGTGATCCGTTGTTTCAACTCGTCCGGTGAACCCTCGGCGACGATGGTGCCCTGATCCATCACTAGAACGCGATCACACAACGCGTCGGCCTCGTCGAGGTAATGCGTGGTGAGCACTATGGTGACGCCGCCTGCGCGGAGCTTGCGGATGTGCTCCCAGAGGTTGGTGCGGCTCTGCGGGTCGAGGCCTGTCGTGGGCTCGTCGAGAAAGATCAGCCGCGGCCGATGCACCAAACCGAGGCTGATGTCGACCCTCCGGCGCTGGCCACCTGAGAGCTGCTTGCACGCTCGCTGCCGAAGGTCGCGGAGCCCGAACGTAGTCACCAATTCCTCGGCGTTGACCAAGGCGGCTGTTTTGGAGAGCCCGAACAGACGGGCCTGAAGTACGAGTTCTTCGATCACGACCGCCTCGTCGAGTGATGCGCCCCCTTGGGCGACGTATCCGATGCTGGACCGCACACCGCGGGGATCGCGTCGCAGGTCGTGGCCGGCGACGGTGGCTTCTCCACCAGTGGCGCCGAGGAGGGTGGTGAGCATCCGCAACGTGGTCGTCTTTCCTGCGCCATTTGGCCCGAGCAGCCCGACGATCTCGCCTTCGGCGACGTCGATGTCGACACCGCGCACGGCCTCGACTGGTCCGGATCTAGTAGTGAATGTGCGGGCTAGGTTGCGTGCAGTGATCATATTCAATCTCCTTTCGAGGGCTAAGAATATTCAAGCTTGAGTAAATTGGTCAAGCTTGAGTATTGCGATGGTGTGCCTGGCGACCTGCCTCACCACCCGTTCAAGGCGGGGCCGACGTCGGCGAGGGCCGCACTGTGGCGAGGTTGAGCCGGACGAGGGCCAGATCCCGCTGCGACATTGCGCACTTCGCTACCGCGAGATGGCGTTAAAGCCCGAATCCGGCGCTTAACGCCATCTCGCGGTAGCGAAGTCCGGGACAGGGCAGCCCGGTCCTCACCACAAGGGAACCGTGTTGATTGCCAGGACGACCACAAGGAGGCTTACTGCGGTCTCCGCCCCGGACACAAGGACGCTTACTGTCACCAGGGCAACAACAAGGAGGCTTACTGCACACGGCAGCGTGCCGTAAGGAAGCTTGTGGCAGCCAGCGCCACGGATGGGTGTCGCCACCATGTATGCCGACACCAACAGGGCACGGCGAACGCGATGAACGCGCTCGCATCGGGCCCCAAGGCAGACGCCAGACCTCAGACCGGCTGCCGCTTGCCACCGTGACGGCCGGGCGGCTCTCGCAAATGGTGAAGCTCGTCCACAGATGGCGACCAGACCCGGCACGGTGACGCTCTGACGATCAGATGCACGCGTCGACATCTACGGTCGGATAGCGCATCTGATCGTTTTGCTGTTCACATCGCGAGATGCATCCAGGCGACGCTGCAACGCGTTGACCAGCAGCGTCGCCATCACGTCTGCATCTGATCGTCGCCACGAAAACGATCAGGTGACAAAACGGAGATCAGGTGCTGTCAGGCTGGTCGGGCTTTTGGGCCTGGAGTTGCTCTTGGACCGGATTCGACTGGCTCCAGATGTCGACGTCGCCAGACTCGATGCGCTGCATCAAGCTGCGCGTCCAGGTCAATTCTGCCTCGGCCAGCCCACGGTGCAGGCGGGACATCTCCGCGACATGATGTGGCACGTGGTGCCGAGGATCTCCACTACCGGCCTCGACACGTTCGATGTCTCGTTCGATGAGGGTGAGATCGCTCTCCAGGCGGTGGGCGCGGGCCTTGAGGGCGGCCAGAACGTCGTCACGGTCGGTGAAGGGCAGTTGGACAACCGCCGGCAGCAGCGGGTGTGGCGGGGCCTTGGCGTCCCACCACACTTCCCGGAGCATGGAGTGGTATTCCTTCTCGCCCTCATCGGTCACCCGGTACGTGGTGCGAGCCGGGCGGGTGCCCCGACGCTCGGTGTCGACGACCGCGATCAAGCCGTCGTGCTCCAGCGTTTTCAACGCGCCATAGATGGAACCTGGCGCGATGTTAGCCCAGTCTTCCGCCCGCCACGAGATCAGCTCGCGACGGACGTCGTACCCATGCACCGGCTGAAGCAGTCGCACGATAGCGAGGACGAGTTGCCTGGTGGGCGGGGGTGCCATGCCCACCAGGATAGAGGCTTAGAGGTGGCCACCCATACCGGAGCGATCCTTACTGGTTCTCTGAGCCGACGCCGCGGCCGTTGACGATGGCATCGATGGTCCGTGCGAGGTCGACGTCGGCGCTGGTGACTCCGCCCGCCGAGTGTGTCGACAGGCTAAACGTCAGCGTCGAGTACCTGATGTCGATGTCGGGGTGGTGGTTGGCTTCTTCCGCCGCGTCGGCCACGTCGTTGACGATGGCGATGGCCGTGCGGAAGTCGGGTGCCTGGACAGTGCGGTGGATCGCCCGGGTATCGCCGGACCACTGGGGGATGCCGGCGAGCATGGCGTGCAGAGCGTCGTCGTCGAACACGGTCATCGAGATGGTCCCTTCCGGCTGGACACTTGTGACCCGTTGCCTGGATCGTTTAGTCGTCGGCGGACCGGCGGAAGATCTTCGAGCCCAGCCATACCAGCGGGTCGTACGATCGGTCGACCACCCGCTCCTTGACCGGGATGATCGCGTTGTCGGTGATCTTGATGCTCTCCGGGCAGACCTCGGTGCAGCACTTGGTGATGTTGCACAAGCCCACACCGGCCTCCGCCTTGGCCGCTTCACGGTGGTCCTTGGTCTCCAACGGATGCATCTCGAGTTCTGCGTAGCGCAAGAACAGCCGCGGCCCGGAGAACGCCTCTTTGTTGTCTTCATGGTCGCGAATGACGTGGCACACCGATTGGCACAGGAAGCACTCGATGCACTTGCGGAACTCCTGCCCGCGTTCCACGTCTTCTTGTTGCATCCGGTAGGTGCCATCGGCCTGGCGTGGCTCAGGTGACAGCGGCGGGACCTTCTTCGCCTTCTCGTAGTTGTACGAGACGTCGGTGACGAGGTCCCGGATGACCGGGAAGGTCCGCAGCGGCGTGACCGTGACCGTCTCGCCCGGCTCGAAGACGGACAGTCGTGTCATGCAGGTGAGCCGTGGCTTGCCGTTGATCTCGGCGCTACAGGAGCCGCACTTGCCGGCCTTGCAGTTCCAGCGCACGGCGAGGTCGCCGGCCTGCGTGGCCTGGAGCCGATGCAGCGCGTCGAGTACGACCTCGCCCTCTTCTACCGGCACGACGTAGTCGGTGAGTTCACCACCGGACTCGTCGCCGCGCCAGACCTTCATATTCAGGTCGTAACCCATATGCCTACTTCTCCTCGGATCGTGCGGGGACGATCCGCCGTGCCCTGCGCCGCGAGCGGTGAAGTCGACCGTGGGCGGGGCACAACGGATCTCACTTCTCCTCGAACAGCTCGCGCAACTCGTCGGGCATCTCCGGCAGTGTCTCGCGGCGCACGGAGACCGCGTCGTCGTCGAGGACACAATGCAGGTTCACCGTGCCCCAATCGTCTTCCGTGGCGGGGTAGTCGTCACGAGTGTGCCCGCCTCGGCTTTCCGTTCGCTCCAACGCCGCCTTGGCGATGCACTCCGATACCCGCAGCATGTTGTGCAGGTCCAAAGCCAGATGCCAGCCGGGGTTGTACTGCCGGTGTCCTTCGACGCTGAGCTGGGCGCTGCGCTCCTTGAGCTGCTCCAGCTCACTCAGCGCCTGTTGCATCTCGTCGGCGCGGCGGATGATACCGACCAGGCGGTGCATGATGTCCTGCAAGTCTTGCTGGACGCTGTAGGGGTTTTCGCCGCCCTGCCGTTCGAACGGGGCGAGGGCGGCGTCGGCCGCGGCGGTGACGTCGTCGTCGGAGATCGACACCCGTTCACTCGGGGCGGCGGTGGCCGCGGCCGCGGCGGCGATGCCTGCCCGGCGACCGAAGACCAGCAGGTCGGAGAGGGAATTTCCGCCCAGCCGGTTAGCGCCGTGCATGCCGCCGGCGACCTCGCCCGCAGCGTAGAGCCCAGTGACGGTGGACTCTTCGGTGTCGGGATCGACGGCGACACCGCCCATCACGTAGTGGCAGGTGGGGCCGACCTCCATCGGCTCCGCGGTGATGTCGACGTCGGCCAGTTCCTTGAACTGGTGGTACATCGACGGTAGCCGGCGCTGGATGTACTCCGCCGACCGGCGCGAGGCGATGTCGAGGAACACGCCACCGTGCGGTGAACCGCGCCCCGCCTTAACCTCGGCGTTGATGGCGCGCGCGACCTCGTCCCGGGGCAGCAGCTCAGGAGGACGGCGATTGTTGGTCTTGTCGTCGTACCAGCGGTCGGCTTCGGCTTCGTTGTCGGCGGTCTCGGATTTGAAGAACTCGGGTATGTAGTCGAACATGAACCGGCGTCCCTCGCTGTTGCGCAGCACGCCGCCGTCTCCACGGACGGATTCGGTGACCAGGATGCCTTTCACCGACGGTGGCCACACCATGCCGGTGGGGTGGAACTGGACGAACTCCATGTTGACCAGCGACGCACCGGCTTCGAGGGCCAACGCGTGGCCGTCGCCGGTGTACTCCCAGGAGTTGGACGTGACCTTGTAGGACTTGCCGATACCGCCGGTGGCGAGCACAACCGTGGGTGCCTCGAAGACGATGAACCGTCCGCTCTCCCGCCAGTAGCCGAATGCGCCGGTGATCCGGCCGCCTTCCTGGAACAGTTTCGTGACGGTGCACTCCATGTACACGTCGATGCCGAGTGCCACGGCCCGCTGCTGCAAGGTTCGGATGAGTTCTAAACCGGTGCGGTCGCCGACGTGGGCCAGCCGTGCGTAACGATGCCCACCGAAGTCGCGCTGGGAGATCAGGCCATCAGGGGTGCGATCGAACAACGCGCCCCAGTCTTCCAGCTCGTGGATCCGGTCGGGTGCCTCTTGGGCGTGTAGCTGTGCCATCCGCCAGTGGTTCAGCATCTTGCCGCCACGCATGGTGTCGCGGAAATGCACCCGCCAGTTGTCTTCGGAGTACACGTTGCCCATCGCGGCGGCGGCGCCGCCCTCGGCCATCACGGTGTGTGCTTTGCCGAGTAGCGACTTGCAGATGATGGCGACCTTGGCGCCAGCGTCGTGTGCGGCGATCGCGGCGCGTAGCCCCGCACCGCCAGCGCCTACGACGAGGACGTCGTAGCTGTGGCGTTCGATGGTGCTGGGGTCGGTCATGGCCGGTCGGCTCCTTCTGCTGTGGGTGAGGTGGTCGGGGTATAGGTGTTAGCGCTTGATCGGCAGGGAATGACGCTCGGCTGGAACCTGCCGGCGGGTGGCTCGGGCAGATGTCTGATGCACGCCACTAGAGGAACCTCAGGTCGTCGAACCACCCCGCCGCGACGCCCATGATGTAGAAGTCGACCAGGGCGAGGGTGCCCAAGGACATCCACGCGTACAGCATGTGTCGCGTATTGAGCTTCGAGACGAAGGTCCACCATCGGTAGCGCAGCGGATGTCGGGAGAAGTGTCTCAGCCTTCCGCCGGTGACATGTCGGCATGAGTGGCAGGACAACGTGTAGAGCCACAACATCACCACGTTGAAGATCAGGATCAGGTTGCCGAGTCCGATGCCGAATCCTTCGTCGCCACCGAAGGCGAGGATCATGTCCCACGTGTTGATCAAGACGATAGCCGCGGCGAGGTAGAAGGTGTACCGGTGCAGGTTCTGCAGGATGAGCGGGAAGCGGGTCTCGCCCGTGTAGCGCTTGTGTCCGTCCGGTACCGCACACGCCGGCGGTGACAGCCAGAAGCTGCGGTAGTACGCCTTGCGGTAGTAGTAGCAGGTCAGCCTGAACACGAGCAGGAGCGGCAGGCTGAGCACGGCGAACGGGATGAGCGCGTGGTTGGGGGTGAAGCGGCCGAAGTGCGCCGCCTCCTCGACGCAGCCGGTGGAGGTGCACGGCGAGTAGAACGGCGTGAGGTAGTGGTGCTCGTCGACGTAGTAGTAGTCCTGCATGAACACTCGGACCACGCCATAGGTGAGCCAGGCGACGAGAACGATGACGGTGATCGCCGGCGTCACCCAGTAGCGGTCCTTCCGCAGGGTTTTCTCGCCGATGTCGGCCCGGGTGGGCTCGTGAACGCCACCCGCGAGTGGACCGCTGGGTGCCGCTGCAGTAGCCGTTCCGGTGCCGCCGGACTGGCGTTCGGGATCGGGTTGTTCGGGACCAGGGGTAGTCATCAGGGTGCGTGCCGATCTGGTGCGCCGAGACCTTCGTCCTCGGCCCCTACCCACATATCGGGATCGTATGGGGTGTCGGGGACGGTCTCGAGGGGGCCGTCAGGGGGAATCGTACGGCCCGGCGAAGGATCGCCGAGCTCGTCGAGGTCATCACGCAACCGGGCGACGTCGCTGGTCAGTCGTCGGACCCCGAGGGTGTCCCCGTGGGTACGACGAAGGCCGGCCACGGCCGACTCCAACGTAGTCAGGGCAGCCGCCACTGCCTGCCTGCTCTGAGCTGCGCTCATGGCGTTCATGCAGCCTCCCGCGAACGTCGACGGTCGCTGGCCCGCAGCTTCGCACGGAGCGGCCGCGGAAATCCAGAGGGTACAGGCATTTGGCCGCGATTCGTGGGACATGCCACACCGCCGTCGTCGCCGGTGGGCGGGCCGCTCGATGTGTGGCATCATGAGCTAGTTTGATCGACGTTCCCGTCAAGCAGGTTCGGTTTGAGAAGACCTTGCTGGCGGGAGGGTAGGTATCCGGGTCCGCGGCGACGGATGAGCCTGCGGTTCCGACGGGCGAACGTGGCCGGCGCCGACGTGTCGGCTCGCCGTGCGGCGATGGGCGTTTGCATGACAGCGCGTTCACACCGCCGGCCGACAGAGGGTCACGTCGTAGATCTCACTATGTAGACGTCGAATGACCGAATTCTGAGCACTATCACGCGGATTGACGATGTCGTCAGGTCATAACATCAGTTTATGAGGGCCCTCAGATAGCTCTGCTGTATCTCCCTGAGGTTGCAGCAGGATTTACGTGTACACCGTGCTCCAAGCGTTATATTTTGAGCGAAATGGAGACACTTGGGTTGCAGGTCAGTAACTTCTGTTGCCGTCTCTTGTGCCTTGACCATCACGGATGTTGGGCTAAGTCAACTCTTTTTTTGGGACCTGTGTGGGTCCAAAACGTACGGAGGAGTCCCATCTTGACTATCAAGCGCAGAGGTGTGGCGTTCATGGCCGTTACCGCGGCCAGCGCTCTCGTGCTCGCCGCCTGTGGTGGCGACGACGACGGCACAACAGACGACAACGGTGCTCCGGACGACAACGGCGCGGCGGAAGACCCCGACCCAGATGCCGACCCCGGTGACGAACCCAGTGACGTTGTGGTGACCTACGCATCCGAGCAGGAGTTCACCAACTACGCGAACAACACGTCAGAGGGCAACCTGCTGGCCAACCAGCACGTCGTCAACCAGGTGAAAGGGAGCTTCTGGAGATACGGCCCGGACGGCCTGGCCCACCCGGACGAGGAGTTCGGCACGTACGACGTGGTGTCCGAAGACCCGCTGATGGTCGAGTTCAATCTGCACCCCGAGTCGGTGTGGTCCGACGGCGAACCGATCGAATGTCTGGACTGGATCTTCGGTTGGGCGGCCCGGTCCGGCTACTTCCAGCATCCGACCGATACCAACGACGAAGGCGATCCGCTGCCGCTGTTCTCCACCTCGGGTGTCACCGGGTACGAGGACTGGGTGAAACCGGACTGCGAACTGGGTGACAAGACGTTCACCGCGGAGTATGAAACGCCCAACGCCAACTGGGTCCTCTATGCTGCCGTCGACATGCCGGCGCACGTGGTGGCCCGTGAGGCTGGCATGAGCAACGAGGAGTTGCTGCAGGCGATCCGGGATGAAGACGTCGATGCCCTCCTCCCGGCAGCCGAGTTCTACAACACCGGCTGGGTCATGGCCCCCGGTGAGCTGCTGCCCGAAGAGCTGATTCCCTCGTCGGGACGGTACAAGCTCACCGATTGGCAGGCCGGTCAGTCGATCACCGCCGAGTGGAACGAGAACTACTGGGGTACACCGCCTGCGGCGAAGACCATCGTCTTCCGTTTCCTGGATCAGGACCAGCAGACGCAGGCCTTGGACAACCTGGACGTCGACATCATCGACCCGCAGCCCAGTCCGGACCTGGTCAACCAGCTGCAAGGGCTGCAGGGTGTCAACGTGCACATCGCCGACTCCTTCACCTACGAGCACGTCGACTTCAACATGCGTCCTGGGCACTATTTCGAGGACCGCGACCTGCGTGAAGCGTTCGCCAAGTGCCTGCCCAGGGAGCTGATCGTCGAGAACCTGATCCACCCGGTCAACCCGGACGCCCAGGTGCTCAACGCCCGCCTGACCTACGCCTTCCAGCCGGACTACGACTACCAGATCGAAGGTAGCGGTGCGGACGCCTACGCCGAGCAGGACATCGACGGCGCCCGGGCGATTCTCGAGGACAAGGACATGGTCGGCACCGAGGTGCGCATCGTCTACACCGAGGCCAACGTCCGCCGGCAGGACCAGGTGGCGCTGATCCGCGACGCCTGCAACGAGGCCGGCTGGGACGTCGTCGACGCCGGCTCCTCCGACCCGTTCGGGGTGGAGATCCCGGATGGCAACTTCGACATCGCGATGTTCGCCTGGATCGGCTCCGGCTACGTCGCCGGCACCGCCTCCACGTTCATGACGCCGCAGGCGTGCACGGCGGAAGGTACGGGCAACAACAACGTCTGCTACTCGAACGAGACGGTGGACAGCCTCTACCGCGAGCTGCTCCAGGAGGTCGACATCGACGCCCAGCGTGAGCTGGTCAAGCAGATCGAGGCGCAGCTGTGGGAGGACCTACCGACCATTCCGCTCTTCAACCACGAATACCTGCTGGCCTGGGCTGACGACGTCGAAGGTGTGACGCCCAACCCGACTCAGCACGGTGTCACCGCCACCAAGCACGAGTGGGAGCGTGCGCTGTAGCTCCATCGAGCATTGCTGATCGGTGGCATGCGGCCGGCGGGTTCAGTGAACCGCCGGCCGACGGCCGAGATGCGTGACGGGGAACGGGGCCAGGAGCCCGAGGCTCCTGGCCCCGTTCCCTGGCACCAACCAGGCGAGATGTCCCGGTTGTCCCACTTGTTGGTTGAATCCGTTCCGACGAACTCGGAGGTGAGGCGTGGCCGCCTTCATGGTTCGGAGACTGGTCATCTCCGTCTTCACTCTGCTTGCAGCGTCATTCATCGTGTTCTGGGGTACTTCGATCGCTGGAGACCCCATGTCCGACCTGCGCGGTATTCAAGACGAAGGAGATGCCCAGCAGCAGATCGATGCCCGAAGCCGGCGGATGCGGCTCGGCGACCCCATCTTCGTCCGCTACCTGGCGTGGCTCGGCGCTCTGCTCACCGGTGACCTCGGGGAGAACAAGTTCGGCCAGTCGGTCAGCGGGATCCTGGGGCCCGCCGTATCCGCGACCATGCAGCTGGTGGTGGCCGCCACCGTGCTCGCCATCGTTCTTGGCGTCACGATCGGCATCGTCTCCGCATTGCGGCAATACAGCGGTTTCGACTACTCGCTCACTTTCGCGGCTTTCCTGTTCTTCTCGCTCCCCGTGTTCTGGGTCGCGGTGATGCTCAAGCAGTACGCCGCGATCGACTTCAACAACTGGCTGCGAGATCCCGAGATCGCAGTCCCGGTGATCGTGGTGCTAGGTCTGGTCAGCGGCCTGGCCTGGATGGCCATCGTCGGAGGAGACCGGCAGCGCCGGCTTACCTCGTTCGGGGTCGCCGCTGTGGTGACGGCGCTCGGATTGTGGGCGTTGTCGGCCAGCGGCTGGTTCACCGATCCCGGCTTGGGGCTCATCGCCGTGGTGATCCTCTCGCTCGGCGGTGCGGTGGGGGCGACGTTCCTGCTCGCGGGCTTCCGCTACCGGCAGCCGCTGACGGCGGCTTTGGTTACGGCCGGCATCGGCATCGTGTTCTACCTGTTCTCCGAGCCGGTTCTCGAAGACCCGAACTGGCTGATGATCCTGCTTCTCGCCGTCATCGCCGTCGGAGTGGGACTCGTCGTCGGTCGTTACGTCGGGGGCATCCACCGCCGACAGGCCATGCCAGCGGCGGCGCTTTCCGCCTTCTTCACCGGCGGCGTCATCTTCATCGACTACCTGCTCCAGGCGTACTCGACCTACCTGAGCCGGGTCCGTGGCCGGCCCATCTCCACCATCGGAGCCGGGACACCGAACTTCCAGGGTGACTTCTGGGAGTCGGGTCTGGACTCGATCGGTCACTTGATCCTTCCGACCACGGCGCTGCTGCTCATCTCGTTCGCGGTCTACACCCGATACAGCAGAGCCAGCATGCTCGAAGTGATGAACCAGGACTACGTGCGTACGGCGCGGTCCAAGGGGCTAACCGAGCGCACCGTGGTCACCAAACACGCGTTCCGCAACGCGCTCATCCCGATCACCACCTTGATGGCGTTCGACTTCGGTGCGGTGATCGGTGGCGCGGTCATCACCGAGCGGGTCTTTGGCTGGCAGGGCATGGGCCACATGTTCATCAAGGGGCTACAGGAGGTCGATCCACCTCCGGTGATGGCGTTCTTCCTCGTCGCCGGCGGATCGATCGTGGTCTTCAACATGCTGGCCGACATCGCCTACGCCTACCTCGACCCGCGGATCCGGGTCGGGTGATGGTGGCGATGTCGAGCTCTGATGTGAGAGGGGAGCAGCTGTGAGCGCGCAGACCGATCGATCGGCGACGTCTGGTCGGCAGTCCGCCGACGCGGCCGAAGGGATGACCGTCGTCGCCCGTACTCAGGCCGAGATCATCCGAAGGCGGTTCTTCCGGCACCGAGCAGCCATGGCTGGGCTGGTCACCTTGCTGTTCGTCATCGTGCTGGCGTACTCGTCGATCGGTGTCGGCCCCATCCCCGGCTGGTGGGACAAGACCTACATGTCCACCGCGTCGGTGTTGGATGGTGGCCGCCCCACGCTGAGCCTGGTGCCTGGATTCCTCGGCGGCGACGGCATCCGCCTCGGCGAGCACCCGTTCGGCCAGGACAACGTCGGCATCGACTACTTCGCCCTGGTTATGCGCGGAACCCAACAGTCGCTGACCGTGGCTTTCCTGATCGGTTTCGTCTCGACCGTCATCGGTGCGACCGTCGGAGCTACCTCCGGGTACTTCCGCGGCCGGACCGAGGCGGTGCTGATGCGATTCACCGACGTGATGATCGCCATCCCGGTGTTGGTCTTCGCCGCGATCCTGGCCGCCGCCGCGGGCCGGGCCGGCATCGTCGCTCTCGGTGTCGCGATCGGAGCGGTGACGTGGACCGGCCTGGCCAGACTGGTCCGTGGCGAGTTCCTGTCGCTGCGAGAAAAGGAGTTCGTGGAGGCGGCCCGGGCAGCTGGCACCAGGTCGACCCGCATCATCTTCAAACACATCATGCCGAACACGGTGGGTGTGATCATCGTGAGTGCGACGTTGGCGATCGCGGCCGGGATCCTGCTGGAGACCGCGCTGTCCTACCTCGACCTCGGTGTACGGGCTCCGGACGTCTCGTTGGGTTCCCTGATCAGCCGATACGAAACGGCGATGCAGACCCGGCCGTGGCTGTTCTGGTGGCCAGGTGTGTTCATCGTCGCCATCGCGTTGTCGGTGAACTTCATCGGCGATGGCCTGCGTGATGCCTTCGATCCTCGACAGACCCGGGTGCGTGACTGATGACCATTCCTTCCAACCCATCCGCCCAGCCGCAGCCGGGTATCCAACCAGGTCCGTCCGAAGCCGCGCTGGCAGCCACCCCCGACGTGGCCGCCGCCACCGGGGGAGCGCGAGTGGCCAGTGGTATTGCCGCCGCCAAGCCGCCGAGCCGCGAAGAGGTCCTCAAGGTCGAGAACCTGACGGTCGGTTTCCCCACCGACGACGGATTGGTCAAAGCGGTCCGTGGAGTGTCGTACACGGTGCACGAGCGAGAGGTGCTCGGCATCGTCGGTGAGTCGGGTTCGGGCAAGTCGGTCTCCTCGATGGCGATCATGGGCCTGCTGCCGAAGAACGCGAGGATCAGCGGCACCATCCGCTACCGCGGTGAGGACATTCTGAAGATGTCCAAGAAGGCACAACGATCGTTGCGTGGCCGCCGGATCGGCATGATCTTCCAAGATCCGATGACCGCGCTGAACCCCGTATACACGATCGGTGACCAGTTGGCCGAGGCGGTGCTGTCACACGAGACGGTGTCGCGTAAGCAGGCGCTGGCGCGGGCCGAGGAGATGCTGGCGCTCGTGGGTATCCCCCAGCCGAAGCAGCGGTTGCGTGCCTACCCGCACGAGTTCTCCGGTGGGATGCGACAGCGGGCCATGATCGCGATGGCGGTCATCAACAACCCCGACGTGATCATCGCCGACGAGCCCACGACCGCACTCGACGTCACCGTCCAGGCCCAGATCCTGGAGACCCTCCTGGACGTGAAAGATCAGGTGAACTCCGCGATCATCCTGATCACCCATGACCTCGGCGTGGTCGCCGGCACGGTACACCGGGTACTGGTGATGTATGCCGGCCGGCCGGTTGAACTCGGCGAAACCGACGAGGTGTTCTACCGGCCGCGGATGCCATATACCGCCGGCCTCCTCGGCTCCATCCCCGCCTTGGACACGGCGAGTGGGGAGAAGCTGCGGCCGATCAAGGGCACCCCGCCGTCGTTGATCACTCTTCCGCCCGGTTGCCCCTTCGCGCCGCGGTGTCCCCTGGTCACTGACATCTGTGACGACGAAGAACCTGAGCTGGCCAGCACGGATGGCCTAGAACACTGGGCCGCGTGCCATCACTGGACCCGGCTGGCCGAGGCGGAGGATCCGACGAAGTTCTTCCGCGCCGAGAGCGAGGTGCGCCGATGAGCACGGCGGTTGTTGACCCCACCCCTGGCCAGGCACCATCCCGGCAGGCGCAACATCTGCTGGACGTCCAAGACCTGGTGATGAACTTCCCGGTCCGTGGTGGCGGGCTGTTTCGCCGGGTGGTGGGCCAGGTGCAGGCGGTCAGCGGCGTATCACTCCACGTCGACGCTGGTGAGACGTTGGGTTTGGTGGGGGAATCCGGGTGCGGTAAATCCACCACGGGCCGCGCCATCTTGCAGCTGCACAAACCCACGTCCGGCTCGGTGATCTTCGACGGCAAGGAACTGACGACGCTCGGCCCGACCGAGATGCGGGCCGTACGGCGTGACCTGCAGATCGTCTTCCAGGATCCGTACGCCTCGCTGAACCCCAAGATGCCGGTGAACGACATCATCGCCGAGCCGCTCAAGGTTCATGGCAAGTTCAGGGACGGCGGCAAGAGCCGGGTCGCCGAGATGCTCGAGCTGGTCGGGTTGAACCCGGAGCACGGCAACCGGTATCCACACGAGTTCTCCGGTGGCCAGCGGCAGCGGATCGGCATCGCGCGGGCGCTCGTGCTGTCGCCACGGGCGATGATTCTCGACGAGCCGGTATCCGCGCTCGACGTCTCCGTACAGGCCGGTGTGGTGAACCTCCTCGACGAGTTGCAGGAAGAGCTCGACCTGGCCTACGTGTTCGTCGCCCACGACCTATCCGTGGTGCGGCACATTTCCGACCGGGTGGCGGTGATGTACCTCGGCAAGATCGTGGAGACCGGCACGCGGGACGAGGTTTACGACCAGCCCGCTCATCCGTACACCCAGGCGTTGCTCTCGGCGGCGCCGGCGGCGGATCCGCAACAGGAACGTACCCGGGAGCGCATCCTGTTGGCCGGCGACGTGCCGAGTCCACTCGATCCGCCGAGCGGGTGCCGGTTCCGGACGCGGTGCTGGAAAGCACAAGACATCTGCGCGGTGGAGGAGCCGCTGCTGATCGACCGAGGGCAGAACCACCCGGTGGCGTGTCACTTCGCCGAGGCGAACGCCCGGGTCATCTGATCTCCGCCGGCGAGCATGAGAACGCGCGGGTTCTGAGCTTGCTGGCTCAGAATTGCGGATAGACGGCGTCTGAGGCGGCCTATCCGCAATTCTGAGCCAGCAAGCTCACACTGACGTCGTGAGCGGGCGCTGCCCCGTGACCGCCACAGGCCTGTCGCCTAGGTGACAAACGCGCCTCGCTGGCGTCACGATTCGGCACCGTCGAGGTCGCCGATCCAGTCCGTGCAGGTCAAAGCTCCAGTCACGAGCATCTTGGGCAGTGAAGATGGCATGTTGCGCTTGACGGCACGCGTTTATCCCGCAACGGTAGTACGGCACTGAGGTCCGGCCGGCTTTCACCTGGTTCGTGTGCATCGCCAGTTACGGTGGGCGTGCCGCCTCGTGCGTCGGAGTTGTCGACCACGGAAGGGCGATCATGAGTTCCCCGCCAGATGTGACGAAACCGAGCCGATCGTCAAACCTATCGAGATATCAGCCGCGGATGGCCGCCGGTGGCGTGACCCCGTGGGTGTTCTATCCGGCCATCACGGTCATCGGGCTCGCCGTGGTGGTGACGATGGTCTGGCCCGACGACGCTGGGCGTGCCTTGAGCAACATCCAGGAGAACATCGTTGGTGGGTTCGGCTGGTACTACGTGCTCATCGTCGCGGTCTTCGTGGTGTTCGCGTTGTGGATGGGCTTGAGCCGGTTCGGCGACATCAAGCTGGGCAAGGATGACGATCCTCCGGACTTCAGCCTCATGGCCTGGTTCGCGATGCTGTTCGCCGCGGGCATGGGGATCGGGCTGGTGTTCTGGGGGGCGGCCGAGCCTCTGATGCACTACGACACGCCGAAGCCCGGGACCGACGGCGGCGGTGCTATCGGCCCTGATGGTCACGGCCTTGAGGGCATTGGTGCCGACGGCGCCGAGTTGGCTGGCCAGGCGATGGCGACCACCTTCTTGCACTGGGGTTTCCATGCGTGGGCCATCTACGTGGTCGTGGGTCTGGCGCTGGCATACGCGATCCACCGCAAGGGACGTCCGGTGTCGATCCGGTGGGCGTTGGAGCCGCTACTGGGGGCCGAGCGAGTCAAGGGCTGGCTGGGTGATCTGATCGACACCGTCGCCGTGATCGGTACGGTGTTCGGCGTCGCTACCTCCCTCGGTCTCGGTGTGAGCCAGATCGGAGCCGGGCTGGTCTCGATGGGCGTGGTCGACGAGGCCACGAACACCGTGATGGTCATTTTGATCATCATCATTACGGCCATCGCGACGGTGTCCGTGGTGTCCGGCATCGGCAAGGGCATCAAGTGGTTGTCCAACTTCAATCTCGGGCTCGCGGCCATCTTCCTTGTCGTCCTGCTCATCATCGGCCCGTCCCTGTTCTTCCTCCGTGACTTCGTGCAGTCTTTCGGTACCTATCTGCAGGAGGTCCTTCCGGCCACGTTCGATACCAGTGCCTACACCGAGGATGCCGGACAGTCCTGGCAGGGCGCCTGGACGACGTTCTACTGGGGCTGGTGGATCTCCTGGGCGCCCTTCGTCGGCGTGTTCATCGCGCGGATCTCCAAGGGCCGCACCATCCGCGAGTTCGTCGCCGGCGTCCTGATCGTCCCGACCTCGGTCACTTTCCTTTGGTTCGCCGTGCTCGGTGGCGGGGCGCTGCACCGGCAGCTCTATGGTGACGGTGGATTGGTCGACCGGGACGAGGAGAGTCCGTTCTCCCGGGTTGTCTCGGAGAACGTGCTCTTCAATTTCCTGGATGATCTGCCGCTCAGTGGCATTTTGACGGTCACCGTCGTCGTGCTGGTGGCGATCTTCTTCATCACGTCGTCCGACTCGGGATCGCTTGTGGTCGACATGTTGGCCTCGGGTGGTAACCCCGAACCGCCGATATGGAGCCGAGTGCTGTTCTGCGTCCTCGAAGGCGCGGTTGCGGCCGGGCTGCTGCTGGCCGGCGGGCTGGGTGCGTTGCAGACCGGTGCGATCATCATGGCGCTTCCGTTCAGCATCGTGATGTTGGCGATGTGCGTGGCCACCTACCGATCGCTCAAGGCCGAGTACCGCGTCCTGCAGGCCGCAGAGCGTCGTTCCCGCCGTGAGGAGCTACAACGACAGGTCAGTGAGCACGTCACCGACGATCTCACGGAGAACTTCGACGACCACTTCGGCGAGCAGGTCGACGAGCGAATCGACAGCGCCCTCGAGGAGATCGGGGTCGCTGGCAACGGTGAACCCGGGGCCAAAGACCACGGTGGTCGCCCGACGAAGGGTTCGCGCGAGTAGGAGGACGCCCCCTCGCGTCCACGCGAGTATCGAGTCGTCCGGCTCGCCGGACGTTGTCAGTTGGCAGCCGCCGGCTTGGTCTCTAGTGACCAGGCCGGCGGCTTGTCGCTCCTGGCCGGGACACTGCGCTGGCTGACGCGCGGAGTGTGCGTACCATAGGGCGTCTGCGATCCCCAAAATGGAAACGAGCCCTCCCGCATGCCTGTGCGCAGCCGTGACGACCTCCGCAACGTCGCCATCGTGGCCCATGTCGACCATGGCAAGACCACGTTGGTGGATGCCATGCTCTGGCAGTCAGGCGCATTCCGCGCCAACCAGGACGTAGCCGAACGGGTCCTCGACTCCGGTGATCTCGAGCGCGAGAAGGGCATCACCATCCTCGCCAAGAACACGGCGGTGCGGTGGGGCGAGACCACCATCAACATCATCGACACCCCGGGCCACGCGGACTTCGGTGGAGAGGTCGAGCGTGGCCTGTCGATGGTTGACGGCGTCGTGTTGCTGGTCGACGCGAGTGAGGGGCCGCTGCCCCAGACCCGGTTCGTGCTGCGGAAGGCATTAGCGGCTGGCCTGCCGATCGTCCTCGTCGTGAACAAGACGGATCGGCCCGACGCGCGTATCGCGGAGGTGGTCGACGAGACGTACGACCTCGTGCTCGACCTCGCCGAGGATGTCGCGGGCGACGCACTGGACACCGCACTCGACTTTCCGGTCGTTTATGCATGCGCCCGCGACGGACAGGCCTCCCTTGACCGCCCGGCCGATGGTGCGCCGCCTGAGTCTCCCGATCTGCAGCCGCTGGTCCGGGTGATCCTCGACACCATCCCGCCGCCCACCTATACCGATGGTGCGCCGTTGCAGGCACACGTCACCAATCTGGACGCCTCACCTTTCCTCGGCCGGCTCGCACTGTGCCGGGTCCGGGAAGGAAAGATCACCAAGGGCACTCAGGTTGCCTGGTGCCGCAAGGACGGCACGGTGGAGCGGGTGAAGATCACCGAACTGCTGGTCACAGAGGCGTTGGGTCGAGTGCCCGCCGCCGAGGCCGGTCCGGGAGACATCATCGCGGTGGCGGGTATCCCGGACATCACCATCGGCGAGACGCTGGCCGATCCGGACGATCCGCGCCCGTTGCCGCTGATCACCGTCGACGAGCCTGCGCTCTCGATGACCATCGGTGCCAACACCTCACCATTGGTGGGACGCGACCGATCCGCCAAGGTCACCGCCCGGCTGGTCAAAGAGCGGCTGGAGGCGGAGCTGATTGGCAACGTTTCGCTGCGTGTGCTGCCCACGGACCGGCCCGACACGTGGGAAGTCCAGGGGCGAGGCGAACTGGCGTTGGCCGTCCTCGTGGAGACCATGCGCCGTGAGGGGTACGAGTTGACGGTCGGCAAACCCCAGGTGGTGACCCGGGAGGTCGACGGCGCGATCCACGAGCCGGTCGAGCGTCTGACCATCGACTGCCCCGAGGAGTACCTCGGTGCGGTGACCCAGCTGCTGGCGGTCCGCCGAGGGCGTATGGAGCAAATGACCAACCACGGTTCCGGCTGGATCCGGATGGAGTTCCTAGTGCCGGCCCGCGGCCTGATCGGCTTCCGTACCGACTTTCTGACCGAGACACGCGGCACTGGAATCGCACATCACGTGTTCGACCGATACGAGCCGTGGTTCGGTGAGTTGCGTACCCGGCGTTCGGGGTCGTTGGTCGCTGATCGGCCGGGCGCGGCGACGTCGTATGCGATGTTCAATCTTCAGGAGCGTGGGACGCTGTTCGTCGAGCCTGGAACCGAGGTCTACGAGGGGATGATCGTCGGGGAGAATTCCCGCCCGGACGATATGGACGTCAATATCACCAAAGAGAAGAAATTGACGAATATCCGGTCGTCGACCGCTGAGGAACTCGAGCGTTTGATACCACCCCGCCGACTTTCTCTAGAACAGGCTCTGGAATTCTGTCGGGATGACGAATGCGTGGAAGTGACGTCCAGCGCTGTCCGTCTGCGCAAGGTGGCGCTCGACGCTACCGAGCGGGCGCGGTCGGCGGCACGTCGCAAACATGCGTCGGGTAGGTGACAGCTCCGCGAACGATGCGTCTCGGCCTTCGCCCGTCCCGTAACGTGCGGGTAGAAAGGCTGGGGGCGAGAGACGAGGAGGATCACGATGGGCTGGTCCGGTCGGGGTGTGGCGCTGGTGCTCGTCGCCGGCGTTGCGGTTGCCGCTTGCGGTGAACCTGACGGTCCCGCGGATGCGGCGCCCAGCTCCGTCGCGGTTCGTGGGTGTGATCCAGAGAGTCCGCTCGTCCCGGCCCACACCGGCGAGTCATGTGGTGGCCAGGTGGTGGATCAGCTGTTCTCCAAGCTGATCCGGTATGACCCGGATACCGCCGAGCCGGTCTTCGAGATCGCCGAGTCGATCGAGTCGGACGACAATCAGACGTGGGTCATCACACTTCGGCCGGGATGGACGTTCCATGACGGACAGGAAATTACCGCACATAGTTTCGTGGACGCGTGGAATTGGGCCGCATATGCCCCGAATGGCGCCATGAATTCACGTTTCTTCCAGCCCATCGAGGGATATGCCGACCTGCAGCCGGACGGTGCCCGTAGAGGCACCGAGATCACCCCCGACATGGTTTCCCGTACCGAGATGTCCGGCCTGCGGGTCGACGATGACCTGACCTTCACGGTGACCCTGGCGCAGCCCGAGGCGGCCTTCCCGTTGCGCCTCGGATACGCGGCCTTCTCGCCGCTGCCGCAACGGTTCTTCGATGATCCGGAGAGCTTCGGTGACGCACCGGTGGGGTCTGGTCCGTTCGAGTTCGTCGAATGGGTACGCGGATCCGCGATCACCCTGCGGGCCTACGACGGCTACCGTGGCGACACACAACCACAGATCGACGAGGTGATCTTCAAGATCTACCAGGACGACACCGCCGCATACAGTGACCTTCAGGCCGACAACCTGGACATCATGCCGTACCTGCCGTCATCGGCGCTGGCCGACGGAGCCTACATCAGCGATCTCGGCGATCGCTTCGTGCAGCGTGACTCCCTCGTCGTCAGCAAGGTGACCTTCGCCCCCGAAGAGGTGGACCCGTCGGTCGCCGATCCGCGGCTACGCCAGGCGATCTCTATGGCCATCGACCGAGAGGCGATCATCGCCAGCATCTTCCACGGCACCCGAGAGCCGGCCACCGGATGGGTCGCTCCCGGTGTCGAGGGGTACCAGACCAACGCCTGTGGTGAGTACTGCACATTCCAGCCGGAACAGGCCCGTGCCCTGCTGGCCGCGGCGGGCGGATACGACGAGACCCTCACCTTGACCTACAACGCCGACGGTGAGAACAAGCCGTGGGTGGACGCCACCTGCAACAGCATCAGCAACACCCTGGGGGTGGAGTGTGTCGGGGTCCCGGTTCCAGACTTCGGCGCCTTCCGTTCCAAGATCAATGCCCGCAAGGTCGGCGGTATGTTCCGTAACGTCTGGCAGGCGGACTACCCCAGCATCGAGAGCTTCCTCGGCCCGGTCTATGGCACCGGCGCCACGTACAACGATGCCGACTACAGCGATCCTGAGTTCGACCGGCTGATCGACGAGGCAGCCGGATCGAAGGGCGACGATGCCATCGCCGCCTACCAGCACGCCGAACAATCGTTAGCTCAGGGGATGCCGTCAATCCCGCTGTGGTACATGAGCACGGTCGCCGGATACTCGACCAGAATCAGCGACGTGAAGATCACGCCGTTCCAGACGGTCGACCTGCTCAGCGTGACGCTGCGCTGAGCCGGTCCAGGGGTGAACAGGGCGATGCGGAGATACGTCGTCCGGCGCCTGGCCCAAGCGGTGCCGGTGGTCGTGGGGGCGACGTTTCTCGTCTACGCCATGATGTGGTCCCTGCCGGGTGATCCACTGGCCGGCCGGTGCGACGGACCATGCCCGGAGGCTTATGTCGACCGCATGACCGCGGCGTACAACCTCGCCGATCCGTTGATCGTGCAGTACGGCAAGTACATGGCCAACCTCGTCACCGGAGACTTCGGCGTGACCTTCGCCGGAGCTCCCGTCGCCGACGAGTTGCTGCAGCGATTGCCGGTAACGCTGCAACTGGCCGCGCTCGCCGTGGCCGTGGAGCTCATTCTGGGCGTGGCGGCCGGAGTCGTGGCCGCCCTGCGGCCCGGTGGCGTGATCGATCACCTCGTCCTTTCCAGCACCTTGCTCGTGATGGCCATCCCGGTCTTCGTGGCTGCCCTGCTGGCGCAGACCGTCCTTGGGGTCCACCTGGGGTGGTTTCCGATAACGTCGGACGGCAGCATCGGCTCGCTGATTCTGCCCGCGATCGTCCTGGGGAGCCTTTCGACGGCGTTCGTAGCCCGCCTCATGCGGTCCAGCCTCATCGAGGGAATGTATGCCGACCACGTCCGCACGGCGGTGGCCAAAGGTTTATCCCGACGCCGAGTGGTGACCGCTCATGGCGTGCGGAACTCGCTCGTCCCGGTCGTCACACTGGTCGGCACCGATTTCGGGAGTTTGCTGGGCGGTGCCGTGGTCATCGAGATGATCTTCAACATCAACGGTCTCGGGACACTTGTGCTGCGTAGCATCCGGGGTGGCGAGATCGGCACCGTGACCGCTGTCGTGACCCTCTTGGTCCTTGCGTTCGTGCTGGTCAATCTCGCGATCGATCTCATCTACCCGCTTCTGGACCCGAGGATCCGCCTTGGCTAGCGCGCCGCACGGCGGGGCGCCGCGGGCTGGAGTGCGCGCGGTGCGACCGCGACCGGTTTGGGCAGCGTTGCGTCGCCGTCCGGCCTTCCTCATCGGGTTGGCTCTCCTGCTCGTCTTGGTGGCGATGGCTCTGGTGCCGGGGCTGTTCACGGCTCGTGACCCCGCGTTCTGCGATGTCGCCCTATCGCGGCGGGGTCCAACCGCCGGCGCCCCGTTCGGTTACAGCCTGCAGGGCTGCGATCTTTATGCGCGGGTGGTGTACGGAACTCGAGCATCCATGGTGGTGGGGGTCTGCGCCACCGCGGCGGTCGTCGTTATCGGCGGATTGGTGGGGCTGGTCGCCGGTTATGCCGGCGGCTGGGTGGACGCGGTGCTGTCCCGGTTGGCCGACGTGTTCTTCGGGATCCCGCTGCTCCTGGGCGCCCTCGTCGTGCTCGTCGCGTTCCCGTCCGACGGCTCCACACCAGCCTGGCAGACCACGGCGAAGGTCGTGTTGGCGCTGACCGTGCTCGGCTGGACCACGCTCGCCAGGATCACTCGATCGACGGCCATACAAGTCAAACAGGCCGACTACGTGTTGGCGGCGCGGTCATTGGGGAGCGGGCATACGCGCATCCTGGCCCGCCATGTGCTGCCCAGCGCCGTCGGGCCGGTTCTGGCGTGGGCAACGATCGCCGTCGGGATGTTCATCGCGGTCGAGGCGACACTGTCATTCATCGGCATCGGCCTGCAGCCACCCGTCGTGTCATGGGGCATCGAGATCGCCGAAGCCCAGCCGTACATCCGGCAGTCACCGCACATGCTGCTGTTCCCGAGTGCGTTCTTGTCGCTGACGGTGTTGGCCTTCGTCCTGATCGGCGACGCGTCGCGAGCGGCGTTGGACCCACGGACCCGTCGCTGACAAGGGGGGCTAGGCAGCGACGGGTCCGCGGAGCGGGGCGGGTTCGTGGCGTGCTGATGGGTGTGGGGCTTACGTGTTTTCAGCACGCCACGAGATTGGGTCCGCCCAACAAGACTGGGTGGACGTGGACGGGTGTCCCGGGACGTCCACCCAGCACTGCGACAAAGATAGCCACGGCGACGTTGCATCTACGTTGCGTCGCAGGTGACGTCCGATGGTGCCACACACTAGAGGGCGGCCAGCTCCGATTCCAGATGGTCGACGGCGGACTGCGCCTCGGCACGCCGGTGTGACCCGTAGGGGAGTCGATCCAGGCATGCCCGCCAGACTTCGAGGTCGTCCCGGCCGGCAGTGGAACGCAGGTACCGCAGCAAGACGTCAGCCCCGGCATGGCGTAGCAACGACTGTCGCAGCCAGCCGTGCAGGTGATCCCGGTACTCGACGACGCCAGGCGCACCGGACTTCGGTAGGACGGTGCCTCGGTACAGGTCGAGTGCACGCCGATGCGCGCCACGTTGGAGACAGTCGGCGACGCCGGCGGCATCACTCGTCATAGAAACCAGCAGGCGGTACGGTGACGCTGGGGCGATCAGCTCGGGCCACGCCTTGCGTAGTCGAGACATCTCCGCACGCACCGTGACCTCGGCGGCGTCATGCTCGTACAGCTTCCAGGCCAGCTCCGCGGCGGAGAGACCATCAGGATGCAGGGATAGTAGGAGCAGCAACTCAGCATGGCGTAGGCCGAGTTCTACCGAGCGCCCGTTGAACCCGAGCTCACCGCGTTCGCGGCCGAGAATCCGCAGGTGAGCAGCTGTACGTGGATGAGCAGCTGGGGAGGCGGTACGGCTGGACCGGAACGTCTCCGGGGATCGGCGAGGGCGGCCTGGGACTCCGGTGTGTTCGTTGGTGGTGATCCGGCCGGGCACGTCGAGTGGGGCAGCAAGGGTGCCGCGCTGTGTGTGCTGTAGGCGTAGCTCGGCCTCGACCGCGGCGATCGTGGAGCGGATGAGCAGCGCCGACTGCGGTGAGGCGACGTCATCACGGCCGGTGATGTCCAGGACACCGCACACCATGCCGGAACGGGGGTCGCGGATCGGGGCGGCGGTGCAACTCCAGGGGTGCACGCGCCGGGCAAAGTGCTCGCTACCGAAGATCTGGACTAGCCCACCCACCTCTAGGGCGGTACCGAGCGCGTTGGTGCCGGCCGTTCCTTCGTGCCACGACGAACCGCTCACGAGGTGGATCGACTCCGCCTTACGGACCAGGTGAGGGTCACCTTCGACCCATAACATGCGCGCCTGTGCGTCGGCGATGGCGACGATGACGCCGGCGTCGGTAGCGGCGTCGACGAGCAGCCGGCGGATGACCGGTAGCGCCTCACGCAGTGGATGCGACCGGCGGGCGTCGTCGAGTTCGTCGACGTCGAGCTGAATAGGTGGTGCGACGTCGGGATCGACGTGATGCGAAAGCGACCGGCGCCAGGAGTCGAGGATCACTCGGCGCAGCTCCGGGGGAGCGGTCGCGGAGTTGAGGAATGTCTCGTGTGCCCGCGCTGTGCTGCGCCAGCGCTGCATAGCGTCGACGCCCTGGGGTAACGCGAGTGCGTGTTTGGACCCTGGGCCCCACGTCTCGCGAATCGAGCTACGCGATTCGTCCATCCCGCCCCCTAGATGTTCGATGCCTGCCGCCACGATCAGGTCTCCCCGGGAGAAAGGGTATCGGGGTCGACGCCGGCGGCGCAGACCTATCGGCCCGGCTGTCACCGTGCGTGGCTATCGTTGCAGTCATGGTCGAAACTGCCGCCCAGCGCCGGCTGCTGCTGGTTCACGCTCATCCGGATGACGAGACGATTGGCACCGGCGCCACTATGGCCCGGTACGTCGCTTCGGGCGCCCACGTCACGCTGGTCACGTGCACTAAAGGCGAGCAGGGTGAGGTCTTGGTCCCTGAACTCGCCCACCTGGCCGCGGATCGTGACGATTCGCTGGGTGATCACCGGGTCAAGGAGCTGGACGCGGCCATGGCGGAGCTGGGGGTCACCGACTATCGCTTCCTGGGCGGAGCTGGGCGTTATCGTGACTCCGGCATGGTGTGGAGCGACGACGGCCGACGGGCTGGCACTCCGGAGAGTATCCGGCCGGACAGCTTCTGGGCGGCGGATCTGCTCGACGCGGCGGGGCACTTGGTCTCCGTCATGCGTGAGGTCCGCCCGCAGGTGGTGGTCACCTATGACGAGAACGGCGGCTACGGGCATCCCGATCACATCCAGGCCCACCGGGTCGCTACCTATGCGATGGCCCTGGCCGCGGCGCCGGGTTACCGGCCGGCATTGGGTCCGGCCTGGCAGGTGCGGAAGATGTACTGGACGGCGACGCCACGAAGCGTGATGCAACGTGCGATCGAACGGATGCGTGACGCCCCCGACAACCCATTTGCGCACGTCGAGTCGGCAGATGAGATGGGCTTCGTGCTCGATGACCGGTACGTGACGACCGCCATCGACGGCACCGCGTGGATGTCGCAGAAAGCGGCGGCTATGCGCGCTTACCCCACTCAGATCGACGTCAGCGGACCGTTTTTTGCCTTGTCGGACAATGTCAGCCATGAGTTGTGGGGCACCGAGTACTTCCAACTGGTCCACGGCAGCACAGGTCCGGTGGATCCGGCTACCGGACTCGAGACCGACCTGTTCGCCGGTCTAGAGCATTAGGGCGAGCTCGTTGGATCTCCTGCGGCGGAGGACCGTTCCGAGCGGCGCGTCACGCCGGTCTCGGCCGACGGCGGTGAGCGGCGCCTATCGGAGGTGGTCCCTTCGGGACGTCGGCCGTGCTCTCCTGGTGGTGGGGCTGTCCGTGGTCGCGGTGGCAGTAGCCGTGGCCGGCGCTTTTATACACCGGTGGGCCGGGATCGTGGGGTTAGGATTAGCGGTTGGTGCGGTCTTGGGGATCATGGTGCTGGCCCGGTACGCTGCTCGTACCCGGGTGGGGATCATGGGTGTCGGGCTAGCCTGGCTGGCGCCGATGTTTATGCTCGCTTTACCGCGGCCTGCGGGGGACATCGTCATCGCTGGGGACGCACCCGGATTGACGCTGTTGTTTGGTGGTGCCGCGACGGTAGCGGTGGCTCTGGGGTTGGGGGTCAGCCGCCACAAGGGGGAAGCAGGGGGCTGAAGATTCGAGGGGAACAAATCGGCACATGTCAAGTAAGATGCGCCGGGGCGGATGATCTCATCCGTACCGCCATGAAGTGGTCGACTGTTAGGTATATGCCCGGTGACCGACAAAAACATGAACGTGGCTAACTCATCTGATAGCAAAACTAACACGGACTCCTCGGCCGGCAACGGCGGCACATCCGCCGACGCCGCGGAGGAAGGCCGTACTGACGCGCCGCACCTGGATCAGCCCGGACCCGCGGATGCGCAGCGAGACGAAGGAAACGCGCCTCGAGACGGCGATCCGCCGGCTGATGCTGCGCCTACCGCAGAAGCCGAGACTACCGAGACTACCGCGGCCGATGCGGCTGAGGACGGCACACCTGCTTCGGGCGCCGAGCCTGCTTCGGATGCTGGTGACGACGGCGCACCGGCCTCGGACGCCGCTGGAGACGGCGCGCGCCCGTCGGATGCTGGTGGGGACGGCCCGGAGAGCGTGGCGGCGGTGCAGGACGGGCCGCCGGTCGCGGATGCCAACGGGTCTGATCCTCAGGGCGCCCCGGTCACACCGGGCGAGGCGCACACCTCGGATGCTGGCGGGGACGGCGTGCCGGCCTCGGACGCCGCTGGAGACGGCGCGCGCCCGTCGGATGCTGGTGGGGACGGCCCGGAGAGCGTGGCGGCGGTGCAGGATGGCCCGCCGGCCCCGGACGTCACCGATGCCGGCCCAGGATCCACATCCGATACGGACGACACCCAGACGCAGGAGATGCCGGCACCAGCCGCGCCTGTGACGCCGAGCCGCGGGCGGCCGCCAGTTGGTGCGCCGACCCACACGTCGTCGGCCACTTCCGTACTCGCCCCGATGCCCATGACTCGAAGCACAGCACCCCCTGCGGCGCAGGAGGGTCTGGCCGCGGGTGCGGCCACCCGCACGGGGGAAGGTGTGGCCGCGGGCGTTTCTCCGGACGGTCCGCCCGACGTGACGGGGCCGTCGGCCGCACCTGTGGACGAGCCGCCGCGGCGGCGCCGCGGCCGGATGGTAGCCGTCGTGGCCGGTGCGGTGATCGTCGTCCTGGGGGCTGTCTATGGCGTCATGTATCTGATGGCGGGAGACAAACTGGCCAGCAACGCCACGGTCGCCGGGGTCGATGTCGGGGGCTTGTCGCCGGCCGAGGCTGAGGCTCGGCTGACAGCTGAATTGCCGGCCATCGTCGACGCGCCCATCCAGCTTCAGCTGGGTGACACCGGCACCACGTACGAGCTGATCCCCTCCGAGGCGGGCCTGGCTGTTGATATCCCCGCCACACTGAGTGCGGTCCCCGGTGGCAGCGCTAATCCGTTGTCGCTGATTCAGGCGCTGTTCGGCGGCGACGAGGTCACCCCCCGGCCGGCGGTTGACGACGACGCCCTGCGCGGCGCCCTGAACGCCATCGCCGAGGAATCGGATACCGCACCGGTCAACGCGGCGGTTGGTTTCGACGATGGTGAGGTCGTCACCAGCGAACCCGTCGCGGGAACCTCCCTCGACGTCGACGGTGCGGCCGAGTTGCTGACCGCTGCTTTCTTCGGCACCGAGGCTCGGGAGATGCCGATCGGTCAGATTGCCGTTCCGGTTGACGAAGTCACGCCGGCTGTCGACGCGGCCGAACTCGAGCGGGCGGTCGCCGAATTCGCCGACCCAGCCATGTCCGGCCCGGTCACGGTGGTCGCCGGCACCGAGAGCGTCGACCTTCCGGCAGCCATGATCGGCGAGGTGTTGTCGTTGTCGCCGGACGAGAATGGCCGGCTGCAGCCGGATCTCGATGGTGCGGCACTGGTCGAGCAGGCCAGTGACCTACTGGCGCAGATCGGGCAGGAAGGCCAGGACGCCACGGTCCGAATCGAAGGTGGTTCCCCCACCGTGGTGCCGGCGCAGTCGGGCCGCGGCGTCGAGACCGACTCCCTGGGCGACCTCGTCCTGCTGGCGCTCACCGAGGACGGCTCCGATCGGCGTGCCGAGGTCGAGCTGGTGGAGGTCGAGCCGGAGCTGACCACTGAAGGCGCGGAGGAGCTCGGCGTCAAAGAGGTGGTGGCCGAGTTCACCACCAACTATCCAGCGGCGCGATACCGGGACGTGAACATCGGACGTGCAGCGGAGCTCATCAACAACACGCTGCTCCTCCCCGGCGACGAGTTCAGCCTGAATGGCACGGTGGGGGAGCGCACCGAGGCGAACGGCTTCACCTCGGGCATCATCATCAACCAGGGGCGCTTGGAGGATGCCATGGGGGGTGGTGTGTCACAGGTCGCCACCACCACCTACCACGCGGCCGCGCTGGCCGGCCTGGAGGACGTGGAGCACTGGCCGCACTCGATCTATTTCGACCGTTATCCGCTTGGTCATGAGGCGACCGTCGCGTGGGGCTCGAAGGACCTACGGTTCAAGAACGACACCCCGTATGGCGTCCTGATCGAGACACGGCACACGTCCAGCGCGGGTGGCGGAAACGGCAGCCTGACGGTACGGATCTGGAGCACCGAGCACTACCGGGTGGAGCTCTCCACGTCGGAACGGGGCAGCTTCACCGCGCCGCGGACCATCCACGACACCAGCTCCAGCTGTCAGGCACAGGCTGGAAGCCAAGGTTTCACGGTCACCGCCTATCGGAAAGTCTGGGGTCCCGACGGCGACCTGGTCAAAGACGAGGCCAACCCGTGGACCTACAACCCCAACCACCGCGTGGTGTGTGGGCCGGAGCCAGGCGACGACTAACACCGCCGCCTTATTGGGCAGGTTGCTGGCGGTAGTGGTAAATGTGATGGTCACCGAAGCCGAGTTTGCGATAGGCCGCCTGCGCCGGGTGGTTCGTCTCCTCCACCTGGAGGTAGACGTCGCCGGCGCCGTGGCTGAGCGCCCATTCGGCTAGGCCGGCCACCACGTGGCTGCCCAGACCTCGGCGGCGGGCCTGCGGGGCTACTTCCACCGCTGCGATACCGAGCCAGAGCCGGCCGCTCGGCGCGGGTGAGATGGCGCCGCGGGCAATAGCGACGCGCTGTCCGGCGTCGTCGACGGAGGCGAAGGCGACCCGTTCGCCGTTGGTCAGGACGTCGACCGCGACGTCGGGCAGTGCGCTGCCCCGGTAGTGGTAGGCCGCCAGCCACTCGTCGTCCGGGTGGTCGCTGATGTGTACTGGTGGGAGGTCGCCTCGGGTTGCGGCGCTGACGTGGTCCGTGGTGGCCGTCATGACCTGTACGGCTTCACTCCGCGACCACTCTGGGGAATCCAGGATCGCCGCCACGCCGCGGCCGAGTAACCCAGGGAGCTGGAACGTGACGGGCAGGCCACGTGCCTGATACCAGTCCCGGACGATGGATAGAGCATCGGGCAACGCCCGGCCTGGGTGGTCGAGCGGGATACACGAGTTGGCCCGGCGAGTGAATCCGCTGGCGGCGCGGAGGGTCCAGCCGCCGATGTGATGTATCTCAAGTGGTCGCCAGCCGAGGGTGGCGGCGGCCTCTAAGTCGCGGATCTCGCGGCGAGTGACCGGCCGGGCCGGGATCGCCTTCACCGCGATCAGGTCCGTTTCGGGGATGGCCTGCGGAGGTTGGTCGCCGCTGCTCACCAGAAGAATCCCGTCCGTCCAGCCGGTCAGGATGCCGAGGATGTCGGTGGCGACATGCGGGCCGGAACGCAGATGACGCCGGACGAGGACACGGCGACCCACGAGCCTGGCCCGTTCCTCCTCGGTGGCTGGCTGTCTCATAGGCTGACCTTCGTTGCATCGGTGTGGGGGTGCAACGCGATACTAGAGGTTGAACGGCGCTCGCAACGCGCCACGACCTGTCTGGAGGAGACCCGTCGTGACATACGTCATCGCGCAGCCGTGCGTGGATCTCAAGGATCTGGGGTGCGTCGAGGAATGCCCTGTCGACTGCATCTACGAGGGGGAACGGATGTTGTACATCCACCCCGACGAGTGCGTCGACTGTGGAGCGTGTGAGCCGGTCTGCCCAGTCGAGGCGATCTTCTATGAGGACGATCTCCCTGAGCAGTGGAAGGACTACTACCAGGCGAACGTCGAGTTCTTCGACGACCTCGGCTCGCCGGGTGGTGCGGCCAAGCTCGGCGCCATCGACAAAGACCACGCGCTGGTGGCGGCCTTGCCGCCGCAGGAAACGGGAGAACACTAGGGCAGCGCGGGCTACGCTCTCGTGATGCCGTCCGCGTATGGAATCAGCCTGCCCGCGTTCCCTTGGGACGCATTGGTGCCGTTCCGGGAACGTGCTCGTGCACATCCCGGAGGCCTGGTCGATCTATCCGTGGGCACACCGGTTGACCCCACTCCGGAGGTAGTACGGCAGGCGCTGATCGCCGCTGCCGACGCGCCGGGCTACCCCACCACAGTGGGCACCCCCGCGCTGCGTGCGGCGGCTGCGGGCTGGCTGCGTCGACGCTTCGGGGTCGCCACAGTCGATCCCGACACCGGTGTGCTGCCCACCATCGGCTCGAAGGAACTGATCGCGTGGCTGCCCACGCTGCTGGGGCTGGGCGCCGACGACGTCGTCGTGCACCCTGAGCTGGCGTACCCGACGTACGACATCGGCGCCCGGCTGGCTGGTGCGCGGCCGCGAGCCGCCGACTCGACCGTTGCGCTGGGGCCGGACCGGCCGCGGCTGGTCTGGTTGAACTCACCGGCCAACCCGCACGGGCGGATCCTCCCGGCCGAGCACCTGGCCAAGATGGTGGCCTGGGCACGTGAGTGTGGAGCTGTGCTCGCCGCCGACGAGTGTTACCTGGAGTTCGGGTGGGACACCACCGCCGTCTCGGTCCTCGATCCCGCGGTCAACGGCGGCTCGCTGGCCGGGATTCTGGCCGTCCATTCGCTGTCCAAGCGGTCCAACCTGGCCGGCTATCGTGCTGGTTTCGTCGCCGGCGACCCCGCGCTGATCAACGTTCTGTTGGAGGCCCGGAAACACGGCGGCATGATGGTGCCGGCGCCAGTCCAGGCGGCCATGACCGCCGCGCTCGACGACGACACCCACGTCGATGGACAGTTGGCGCGCTACCGGCGGCGTCGGACCCTACTCCGGTCCGCCCTCGAGGGTGCAGGCTTCACCATTGATCACTCCGAGGGTTCGCTGTACCTGTGGGCCACTCGTGGTGAGCCGTGCTGGACAACCGTCGACTGGCTGGCCGGCCGCGGCATCCTGGTAGCGCCGGGAGACTTCTACGGTCCAGCCGGCGCCCGCCACGTGCGGGTGGCGCTGACCGCGACTGACGAGCGGGTGGACGCGGCCGTGGCGCGGCTCTCGGCCTGATGATCCGGCCGGGCGCCGGGCCGGATCAGGGCGCGGACACGATGCCCCGGGCGGTGTCCGGATCCGGACCGGTACCGAGAAGCACCTCGCCGTCGGCGCAGCTGATCGCAGCCGACTGGGCGCCGCCGTCGAAGGTTACGATCCCGTCGTTCTCGGCCCTTGTGCTGTCCGGGAAGGCCGCCGCGTAGTACTCGTCGAGGGTGCCGCACAGACCGGGCCGATCGGGATGTTCGGCTAGCGCCAGCGCCATGGCGGTGTCGCCGGCGCGGTCCCAGACCGTGATCCGGCCACCGGCCCACGCTTCGGCCAAGTCTTTAGGGTTGTCGAGTGCGGCGTCGGTGTCGCCGCCGGGTGCCTCCAACAGAAACAGCAGGTCGGCTGCCCCGAACGTGTCGGTGCGGATCTCCGCCCAGCCCGCTGGGGCGGCTGGGGTGTCGACGTCGACCGCGGTTTCGCCGGCCCGATACCGGTCAGGGAACAGGATCTGTGCGCTCGTGGAGGGCAGGTTGGCGTAGGTGTCGTCCACCGCGTCCCAGCCGCCGTCCAGGTAAAGGTGGCAGCTGAACGTCATACCTTCGAGGTAGGGGAACTCCAGGTTGCGCCGGATGAAGTACGGCATCGCGTCCAGCGCGGCCTGGGAATCCGCGGTCTGTGCCTCGAGGGCCAGAAGTTCGCTCATCGGCAAGTGCGCGGAGATGAACATCTGCCCATACAAAGTGGCGTCGCCTTCAATGGCGTTGAGCGCGGCGTAGGCGGCATCGGAGCCGTGTGTTTCGGCCAACTCGGCGGTATCGGGCAGACCGAAGATCTCGTCGGCCAGCGCGTGCACCATCTCGTGGGAGGTGATGTAGGCGCCGAGGCCGTCCATCGTCTCCGAGCCGATCACCAGCTCGCCGGTGTCCGGGTTGTAGAAACCACCAACGCCGGCGTCGAGTGCGTCGAGCTGTGCCTGGACGAGATCGAGCCCGGGTTCGACGGCACCAAGCGCCGCGAGCAGGCGGGCGTCGACGGCTGCCTGCTCGCGGTCGAGTTCGGCCTCGGTCAGCTCGACCGCGCGGCGTTGGACCTCGTCGACAGTCACGAACTCGATGGATAGATCGCTGTTGGTGACCAGTCCGCGTTCGTCCTCGAGGATGTCGCGGACCGCCTGTACCTGGGTCTCGATATCGGCCTCGGGGATGGAACCCGTATTCCCGAGGCCGAGACCACCACCAGGGGACAAACACTGGAACAGGATCGGGTCGATGTCGCCGAAATCGCCGCCCAGCAGGTCACCCAGGTCACCGCCGAGCAGGTCACCGAGGTCGCCCCCGAGCAGGTCACCGAGGCCACCGAGGTCGTCCAGCCCACCCAGCCCACCGAGCAGGTCGCCAAGACCACCAAGGGGGTCGTCGGCCTGCGCTTGTGCATCGGCGAGCTCCGCCCGGACCGTGGCCAGATCGTCTTCGAGACTGGTGATCTGGCGGTCCATGAGGACGTAGACCGTGCCGGACAGGATGAGCCCGAGTCCGGCGGCCACGGCGGTGGCGACCTTCCAGCCGGCCTGACCAGACTGAACGGCGGACGGGCCGGCCGGAGGCGGGTTTTGGTCGACCGGCACGACCGGCTGATCGGGCGACGGGACAGAGCGCTCCGGTGGCGGTGGTGGCGGCGGTGTCTGATTCATCGTCGGTCCACACTATCGACAATCGGAACGTCGGATCGGTTTTTGATCTTGGCTAGAAATTCGGCCACCGAGTTAGCCATCCCGGTCACGTCATCATCGTGAACCCAATGACCACAGCCGCTGAACTCCGCGTACTCGGTTCCCGGCCGGCGTCGCACCATATCGTGCGCCTGTTGTGCGCTCAATACGGTGCTGTCGGCGCCACGGATCAGCAGCGTCGGGCATTGGATGCCGGCCCAATCCGTCCACCATTCGCCGAGAAGTAGCTCCTGCGATCGCATCATCGCCTCCGGTTCGCAGGCCAGACCCCACCCATCGGGGTAGCGCACGGCGCTCTCCAGGAAGTACGACGGATCCGGGATGCCCTGGGCCTGAATCAGCGATCCGAGTTCGGGCAGCGTGTCCGCCCTTCGGGGCCAGCCACGAATGTCGAGAACGGGAGGTTCCACGACGGCTGAGCCTTCCTCGACGATCAGCGCGGGCACGAGTTCAGGATGGCGGGCGGCGAGTTGGAACGCGTTGACGCCGCCCATGGAGTGTCCGAGCACGGCCGATGGGCGCAGTCGAGTGGTGCTCAGGAAGTTCGCCACGTCGGCGACATAGGCATCTCGGCTGAAGGGTCCATCCGAGGGCATGAGTCCATGGCCGCGCTGATCAAGTGCGACGACCCGGACCTGCCCGTGCAGCGCCCTGGCCAACCCGGCGAAGGTGCGGGCACTACCGAAGTGGCCGTGGAGCGCCAACAGCACCGGTCCGTCGCCACCGTAGTCGGTCATCGGCAAGGTGAGAGGCGACGTCATGACGCCGACCCGGCGACGACGTCGATGTGGACGTGATCGAGATGCCGCAGGGTGATGTTCTCGGTGTCACCCGACGGGTGCTCGTACTGCCGCCAGCCATCACCGGATCGCCGAGCGGTCCAGATCATGTCGTCGTAGATCACGGTGGCGACGCCGAGCCGAGACGCGTGGGCCACCGCCCAGTGCGCCACCGCCCACCCCCGCCGGTTCACGTCGGTATCGTCATGCGGGCGGAGCATGACGTCGATCGCCCGGCCGTCGTAATGCGCCGATCCGTCGATGTGTCCCGACGTGACCCCGCCGGGCTGGAAGCCGCCGACGTCGAGCTCGCCGAACACCGCGGTGAGTTCGTCGAGGAGAGTCCTGGTCCGCGGGGTGAGCCCATCGTCGCCCATCTCCTCCGCGGTGAGCTCGCTGAACACCTCCGTGCGGAACTGGCAGTGAAAAGCGCCCGGGGAGTGGCCGGTCAGAGCGGAGGCCAGCGCTCGGGCGTTGCTCTCGTGTTGAGCGTAGGCGTCGGGAAAGGCGCTGCGCTGCACCTCCTGGGCGGCGACGGTGATCTCCATCTCGCGGTAGCCGTTCACCCGGACCAGCGCGTCGTAGAAGGCACTTGCGGCGTAGATCGGATCCTGTACCTGCTCCTCGGTGCCCCAACCCTGCGATGGGCGCTGCTGGAACAGGCCGAGGGAATCGCGGTCACCGTAGTTGAGGTTGTACAGCGTCGATTCTTGGTACGCCGTGGCCAGCGCGATGGTGGCGGCCCGTGCAGGGAGTTCCCGCGCCACGGCGAGACCGGTGATCGTGGCCGCATGTTCGGCCTGCTGGAGGTCGAGGACGGTGCGGTGGTCGCCGACGGAGGCCACACATTGCTCCCTAGGACCAAATACCTGTGAACCTCCGTCGAGGCGCCAAATGAGCAGCGCGGCCAGGCCAAGCCCGAGCACCGCCAACGCGCTCAGGGTCAACAACAGGCGGGCGAAGCGAGGCATGGCGGGCGGGTCCGTCCGGTTCCGCGGTCAGTTGGCGTGAAGAGCGGTGTTGAGCCCGCCCCAGTCGCCCGACCTGGCCAGCGCCTCGACGGTGCCGGTAACGCTGTTGCGACGATAGAGCAGCCCGCCCTGTCCGGTGAGCTCACGCGCCTTGACCACCCGGCTGTCCGGCAGGCTGATCTTGGTACCGGCAGTGATGTAACAGCCGGCTTCGACGACACATCCGTCGCCGAGTGAGATACCGATGCCGGAGTTGGCCCCGAGCAGGCAGCCCTGCCCGATGGTGATCATTTCGGTGCCGCCGCCGGACAGTGTGCCCATGATGGACGCCCCGCCACCGATGTCGGTTCCATCACCAACCACCACACCCGCCGAGATACGTCCCTCGACCATCGAGGCCCCAAGCGTGCCGGCGTTGAAGTTCACGAACCCCTCGTGCATAACCGTGGTTCCGGGTGCGAGGTGGGCGCCGAGCCGGACCCGGTCCGCATCGGCGATCCGGACACCGGATGGCACCACGTAATCGACCATCCGGGGGAACTTGTCGACCCCGTAGACGATGACCGGCCCGCGCTGACGCAGGTGTAGCCGGGTAACCTCGAAGTTCTCGACGGCGCATGGGCCATGGTTGGTCCAGACGACGTTGGACAGGGTGGCGAACAACCCGTCCAGGTTGACTTCGCGGGGCCGCACCAACCGATGCGACAGCAGATGTAGCCGCAGGTATGCGTCCGCGGCGTCAGCGGGTGGTTCGTCCAGATCGATGGTGGCCTGGGTGAGGCGGATCCGAACCCCTCGGTGGGGATCGTCACCCTCCAGGTTGCGCAGCTCGATCAGCGCATCGGAACCAGATGGCGGTTTGTCGACAGACGGTGACGGGTACCAAGCATCGAGAGTTGTGCCGTCCAGGGTTGTGGTGGTGAGTCCGAATCCCCAGGCGAGGCGTGCATCGGGCATGTCTCCAGCCTAGTCGGACGGCTCGGAGTTGCTGCCCAGCGGGGCGGAGGAAGAGGCGATATGAGAACACCGAGGGTATGGATCGGCATCGGGAACCGGTGGGTTTCGGCGTTGGCCGTCGCGGCGGCGGCGTTGTTGATCATGCCGTTCATGGTCGCGGCGACGGCGAGCCCAGCCGGCGGAGCCGACGAGCTCGATGGAGCCCGTGCGGCGGAGATGGCCGACCTGCTCGAACTGCAGCCGGGTGGTGTGCAGGTGTCCGACAATGCACTGGCCTGGGACGACGGCACCGTCGTGGTGTGGCCGGATCCCGGTATGGAGCGGGCTCCGGCCGGCTTGGGCAGCAACGTGCGGCGCGATGCGGCGGAGCGAATGGGCGTGGCCGGGCTGGCTGAATCGGGGGAAGTGTCGCCAATGGGTGTCTACACCTCGTGCCCGTCGAGTTACTACTGCTTCTACACCAGCACCAACTACGACGGTGTGCGGTACCAGTTCTCGAGCACATGCTCCGGGTATGCGTCGAGTTGGGGATTCAACAACCAGACGTCGTCGTGGGTCAACCGATCCGGCAGCAAGAAGATTATTTACGCCTATGAGAGCAACGGCGGCCGGTTGTTGTGGCACCAGCCGCATCCGTCGCAGAGTTCCTACGTCGGGTCCAGCAACAACAACCGGATGAGCTACTGGCGCTGCTCCCACACCTAGAGCCCCCTCCCCATGATCATTGGCTTTTGACTACCGAATTCGGTAGTCAAAAGCCAATGATCACTGGAAGGTGGTGTAGTCGATGACGGCCGGCGCAGCGACGTCCACCGTCTCGACGTCGGCCGTCAGAACCTGCTCGAAGCCGAGGATCAGGCCGTCCTCCGGATCCAGCAGCAACACCTGCCGGACCGGCCACCCCGACACCTCGCTGTCGGCCGCCACGGCGATCGCCGTCCGACCGGCTCGATCGGTGGTACGCCCCAGCTCGATCACACCCGGCTCGGCCGCGAGGACGTCGAGCACTCCTGCGAGGACCGCTCCGGACAGAACCTGCTCGTGCCGCAGTTCGTGAACGGCCAGCAGCAGAGCGCCGGCATCATGGGCCGCATCGGGCCGTTCGGACTCCAAGAGTTCCCGCAACCGGTCTGGTTCAGCCGGGAGGTCGGCAGGGAAGGCGAAAGCGTAACTTCCGGGTGGCATCGTGTCCGAACGCACCACGGAGCCGTGTGGTCCCGGGCGGCCGGCGTCGTCCCAGGCACGTCGGTAGGCGTCGGTGGGGAATTGTGGCTCGCCGCCCACCTCGTGGACACTCACCGCACCATCTTCGTGCCGGGTGAACTCTCGAAGCACCGGGATCACCGCCGTGGTCACTGGAGGCCCGACGACGCCGGACGCTGATCCCTCGCCGTGACTCTCAACGGCCGCACCTTCGGGAGCCGCGCCCTCGGGAGCGGCACCGTCGCCGGGTAACACGCCGACCGTCACCGCCAGCGACCACCGCTCCGTCCGGATGGTGGTGTCGACACCGTCGACCGTTGGTGTGGTGGCCGCCTGCCGGGCCAGCACGCTCAACATGGTGCCGGCGGGGTCACCCGTTGCCACCTCGTGCCCCAAGAGTGGTGGGGTGGCCGCCTGGGCAACCCCACCGTCCGGGCGCAGCACGCCGCCGACGGCCAGCGCCGCGATCGCCAGCACGGACGCCGTAGCCGTCGCCAGTCCGAGCCTGGCCACCTGTCGGCGGGTCCGCCGTGGTCGGCCGGCGCGGCCGCGATCGCCCGCCGGTGCGGCGCCATGGTGGGTATCACGAACCACAGATTCGAGCAGAGCGCGGATAGCGGGTCCACGTTCGAGGGGCTGCCCGCTCGGCGGCGACTCGATGGTCTCGAGCCGAAGGATGGTGGAGCTTGTCACCGTGGTGTAGCCTCCCTGGCGCGCGCAGCGGCCAAGCCGGCCCCGGCAGCGGCCCTTGCCGGCGTTGATGCTTCCATCAGCCGCCTGAGATGTTCATGTGCGCGGGCGAGCCGGGAGCGGGCGGTGCCGACCGGGATGCCAAGTGCGATGGCTGCTTCGGCGGTGGTCCGTTCGCCCCACACGCATAGTGCGAGTACCTCTTGCTCGCGCTGCGGTAGTCGGCGGAACACCCGGAGGATCTGCTTCATCTGCTGTTCGGTCTCGGCCCGGGCGGCGGCGTTGGCCGTCGGGTCGCCGTCGACGACGGCCGGGGGGAGTTTGGCCAACAGCTTGCGGTGCCTGCGCACGGCCCGGGTGCTGTGCCGGGCGACCTGTGAGGCGATCCCGAGTAGCCACGGAACCAAGGTGGCCACGTTCGCCTCTGGCTCGCCCCGGCGCCGCCATGCCTCCAGGAACACGACCGTGGTGAGGTCTTCGGCAGTGTTCCAATTGGCGGTGAGCCGGAAGCAGAACGTATAGACGGTGTGGGCGTGGCGGGTGAACAAGTCACCGAAGGCAGAAGGATCGCCGCGTCGAGCGCGTGACCACAGCTGCTCGTCGCTCGGCTCGCGCGCGGTCGTTTCCTCCTCGACCACACTCATCGATACTAATGTCGCACTCTTCCGGCCCGGATGCCACTGGGCAAGCCGCGACCGGCCTTCGCTGGGCATTATCGTGACCCGCGTGAACACACCACTCGACCTGACTCTGTCCGCTACCGACCTGACGGTGGCTATTTGTGACATCCCGTCCGTGAGCGGCGACGAGAGGACCCTGGCCGACGCCGTCGAGCACACCTTGCGGCAGTTCGGGCACCTGGCGGTGTACCGCGACGGCGACGCGGTGGTGGCCCGCACCGACCGCCCAGGTGCGGCGGGCCGAGTGGTGATAGCCGGGCACCTCGACACCGTCCCGATAGCCGGCAATCTCCCGGTCCGCCGCGAGGGCGACGTCCTGTGGGGCCGGGGCACGGTGGACATGAAAGGTGGTGTCGCCGTGATGCTCCGACTGGCCGCACACGTCACCGAGCCGGCCCGAGACGTCACCTACGTCTTCTACGACAACGAGGAGGTCGCGGCGGAGCACAACGGGCTGGGCCGGGTCAGCCGCAGCCATCCGCGGTGGCTGGCCGGCGAGTTCGCGGTGCTGATGGAGCCCACGTCGGCCACCGTCGAAGGCGGCTGCAACGGCACGCTACGCGCCGAGGTGACGGTGCGGGGCACCGCGGCTCACAGCGCCCGCTGGTGGATGGGGCGTAACGCCATCCATGACGTCGCACCCGTACTCGACCGGCTACGCGCCTACCAACCGGCCCAGGTGGAGGTCGACGGTCTCGTCTACCGCGAAGGCCTGAGCGCGGTCGGCATCGACGGCGGTATCGCCGGGAACGTGATCCCCGACCGGTGCACCGTGTCGGTGAACTACCGATTCGCTCCGGACAAGTCCGAACAGGAGGCGTTCGGCCATGTCCGCGACGTGTTCGACGGCTTCGACGTGGTGCTCGTGGACAGCGCACCGGCTGCCCGGCCCGGGCTCGACGAGCCGGCGGCGGCGGCGTTCGTGGCGGCCGTCGGCGGTACGGTACGAGCCAAGGAAGGCTGGACCGACGTCGCGCGCTTCTCCGAGTTTGGTGTCCCCGCGGTCAACTATGGCCCCGGTGACCCCCTGCTGGCCCATGCCGACGACGAACGGGTCGACGTCGGCGACATCGAAACGTGTGAGACGCGGATGCGAGCGTGGCTCGGCTCTGCCGGCTGAGCGGGCGCTCGGGGCCGTGGCGTTAGGGTCGATACGCTGACGGCGTGACAACCACAAGACATTCCCGCTCCGCTGCCTCTGCCGACACCCCCACCGACCGGCCGGCCGAACGCCACCAAGGGCCGGTCACTCTGCGCGGCTCTCAGATTCACAGCGATACCACCGACCAGCGCCTGCTCGATCACCGCGGCCCCGGCGATTGGGTGCATACCGATCCCTGGCGGGTGCTGCGGATCCAGTCCGAGTTCGTCGAGGGTTTCAGCGCACTCGCCACCCTCGGGCCCGCGATCAGCGTGTTCGGCTCCGCTCGTACACCGGAGGACGATCCGCAGTACGCCGCGGCGGTCGACCTCGGCCGCAGGCTCGTCGAGGCTGGTTTCGCGGTCATCACCGGGGGCGGCCCCGGTATCATGGAGGCGGCGAACAAGGGGGCCAGTCTGGCCGGCGGCACTTCGGTCGGGCTCGGCATCGAGTTGCCTTTCGAGCAGGGGCTCAACGAGTACGTCGACCTCGGTATCGACTTCCGGTATTTCTTCGCCCGTAAGACGATGTTCGTCAAATATGCCCAGGGTTTCGTCGTGTTTCCCGGCGGCTACGGCACCCTCGACGAGTTGTTCGAGTCGCTCACCCTGGTACAGACCGGCAAGGTCACCACGTTCCCTATCGTGCTCGTGGGAACCGAATACTGGCGGGGCATGGTGGACTGGCTGCGCGGTTCACTCGCCGCGGAAGGAAAGATCTCAACCGCCGACATCGACCTGTTCACCGTCACCGACGATCTTGACGTGGTGGTCGACGTGCTGGCCAGCGCCGACGACGACCGGCGGGCCCGGGAGGCAGCCGCGGTCACGAGAACACCGGCCGCCGCGGAGTGAGCGGCGGCTGAGCGCCGGCGCCGGCTTCGAGCGGGAGTCGATCAGGCCAGGCCCCGCCGTGGGGCGCGGGGTGGCAGGTCGCCCTTGATCGCCGCGACCATGTCCAGTACCTGCCGGGTGGCGGCGACGTCGTGCGCCCGGAACACCCGAGCCCCTTGCCAGGCGGCCACCGCGGTGGCCGCGAGGGTGCCGGACAGCCGCTCGTCGACGGGCAAGTCGAGCGTCTCCCCGACGAAGTCCTTCCGCGACATGCTGACCAGCACCGGCCAGCCAGTGTCGACGAGCTCGCCGAGCCGGCGGCTGACCTCCAGCGAATGGTACGTGTTCTTGCCGAAGTCGTGAGTGGGGTCGACGAGGATCCCGTCCGGCCGGACCCCGAGGTCGACGGCCCGGTTGGCCAGTCCGGTCGTGCCGGTGACGACGTCGGCCATGACGTCGTCGTAGGTCACTCGGTGTGGATCGGTGCGCGGCGCGTGTCCACCGGTGTGGCTGCATACGAGACCGGCGTCCCATCGGGCCGCGACCTCCGCCAGCTTGGGATCCGCGCCGGCCCAGGCGTCGTTGACGAGGTGGGCACCGGCTTCGCACAGGACGTCGGCGACACCGGACCGGTACGTGTCGACACTGATCACGATCCGGGGGTAGCGCTCGTGGATGGCCGCCACCAGCCCCACCGTGCGCTCGATCTCGTCCGCTTCGCTGACTGGTGGTCCCACTCCGGCCTTGACGCCACCGACGTCGATGATGTCGGCCCCTTCCTCGACCACGCGATCGACCCGGTCTAGGGCGGCAGCCAGCAGGAATGTGGCGCCGCGGTCGTAGAAGGAGTCGGGGGTGCGATTCACGATCGCCATGACGGCGAACGCGCGGTGGTCGAAGACGGACGACCCCAGACGTAGTGCGGTCAGCTCACGTGGCACGATCTGATTATGTACGCCGTGTTCGCGTTGGTGGTCGCCGCGGTGGTGTTCGCGGTGGTGGCGGTGGCGCTCGGCTGGGGCCGCACGCTGGAGGACGAGGTGCCGGTCACCGCCGGACCGCAGCTCGGTGACGACCCAATGTCCGAAGCCGATGTGGCAGCCCTACGGTTCGCGGTGGTGGCTCGGGGTTACCGGATGGACCAGGTCGACGACGTTCTGCGGCGGCTCGGAGCCGAACTCGCCGAACGCGACGAGCGGATCGAGCGGCTCGAGGACACCGTACGGCGCTGGGTTGGCCCCGAAGCCGTCGAACAGCTGCGCCCGGTCCACCACGAGCCGAGTTGACCACCGGGGAGGTCGGTGGTGCGGACCAGCCCGCCGGCCGGGTCAGGTGGTTCGGGCGACGCACCCAGCCAGGTGATCGTTGACGACGCCGGTCGCCTGCATCGTGGCGTAGGCGGTGGTGGGTCCAACGAACACGAAGCCGCGCCGCTTGAGCGCCTTGGCCAGGGCGGTGGACTCCGGTGTGGTGGCCGGCACGTCGGCCAGGCTACGTGGTGCGGGATGGTCAGCCGAGTCCGGCGCGAACGACCACACCAGCCGGTCCAGGGCTCCGTCGCCCTCGGCCTCGCGTAGGCCGAGCAGCGCCCGGGCGTTGGTGATGGCAGCGTTCACCTTTGCCCGGTTCCGCACGATAGCGGCATCGGTCAACAGCCGAGTGACGTCGTCATCGCCGAATCGGGCGACGACGGTGGGGTCGAACCCGGCGAACGCACGCCGGAAACCGGCACGTTTACGAAGGATGGTCAACCACGACAGGCCAGATTGGAAACCCTCCAGCGTCAGCCGCTCGTACAACTCGGCGTCGCCATGGACCGGCCGGCCCCATTCGTCGTCGTGATACTCGATGTAGTCGGATGTACTCAGCGCCCACGGGCAGCGGAGAAGGCCGTCGGGGCCGGGCGCGGCGCCATCGGGCACGGTGTCGGTCGGCATCACTAACGGCCCTGGAAGGTGGGCTTCTGCTTGGTCAGGAAGGCCTGTACCGCGTCGCGGTGGTCAGCTGTCCGACCGGTGTGTTGCATCAACTCGGCCTCCTTCGTTGTTGCCTCGTCGAAGGTATGAGTAGCTGACCAGTCCAGCGCCTCGCGTAGGGCGGCATAGGCCACGGTTGGCCCGGCGGCGAGCTGCCGCGCCAGCTCGATGGCCCGCGGCACGACGTCGGCGGCGGGTACAACCTCGGTGGCTAACCCGATGGCGTGCGCCTCAGGAGCCTTGACGGTACGTGGCAGCAGCAGCAATTCGCGCGCCTTGGCCCAGCCAACCAGTCGGGGCAGCGTCCACGACGTCCCGGTGTCACAGGACAGCCCGATCCCGGCGAAGGCCAGGTTGAAGCCCGCGGTGTCGGCGACGACCCGGAGATCACACGCGAACGCGTACGACGCGCCGGCACCGGCCGCTATCCCGTTCACCGCCGCGATCACCGGTTTGGGCATCCGGGCGAGGGTACGCACGGTCGGGTTGTAGTACTCGTCGACGATGTCTCCGAGCCCGGTCGAGCCGTCGCGTAACCGCTCGGCGTGTTCCACGAGGTCTTCGCCCGCGCAGAAGGCACGGCCGGTGCCGGCCAGGACAACCGCACGGACCGAGGTGTCGTCGGCCGCCCGGTGGACGTGATCACGCAAGGCCGTCTTGGTAGCGATATCCAGGCTGTTCAGGGCATCGGGCCGGTTGAGCGTGATGACGGCGGTGTGGCCGTCGACGTCGTACAGGACCGGTTCGGTCACGGTGCGGCTCCTCTCGGCTGCTGGGCCATCCGGGTTCTTCCGGATGGTTCGCGAGTGACACCATCCTGCCCCGTCCTGTTCCCTAGACTTGACGCGGTCTCCCCGCAGCGGAGCTGATGCGGGATAATGAGGTTGATCGTGACGTGCCGGGTCGGCTTCCAGATCGGATCTGGAGGCGTCCGGCACGCTTGACAGGAAGGAGTGCGCGGATGGCGGCGATGAAGCCGCGGACTGGCGACGGACCGCTCGAGGTCACAAAGGAGGGACGCGGCATCGTTATGCGTGTCCCGCTGGAGGGCGGAGGCCGACTCGTCGTCGAGATCTCGCTTGACGAGGCTCACGCGCTCAGCGATGCGCTGAAGGACGTCACTGGGTGAGGCCCCGCGTCGGGTGGCAGGCATGCAGCCTGGCGGCGGTTGTTCCCGATGACATAGAAATCCTCTGACGCGCCCCGTCCGGGGTGATCGATCCCGGACGGGGCCGTACTGTGCCCGTATGGGAGGCATTGTGCTCGACCAGAACCCGGTGCGACCAACCACGGTGGTGCCCGACGCCCGGGGCGTCCTCGACGTCGATGCCCCCGTACTGGCCATCCCGGTATGGTCCGCGGATGCCGCCATGACCGCATTGGACGACGACACTCCCGGCGTGGACGACACCTCGGCCACCGGCGATCACGCCGACGGACCATGGATCGGACCTGGCGGTGCGGAGGTCGCCGACGCGCTCCAGCTCGATCTCTTCTGGCTGCTCGAACGGGAGAACGGCACGGGCCGTGCGGGTGAGATCGTCTCGTTGCCGGTCTTCGAGACGGGGCGAGGCGCCAGCAGTGTCGACGGCGACGTCGACGTCACCCGAGTTGTGCTGGTTGGACTCGGCGACGGCTCCCCGGTGGCCTACCGGAAGGCCGGCGCAGCCCTGGCCCGGTCGATGCGCGGGGTAGACAGGCTCGCCACCACTATCGGTGCCGCGGCCGAAGACGACACCCGGCTACGTGCCTTCATCGACGGCCTGATGCTGGCGACCTTCGCCCTGGGAGGTTTCCGCAGCCGTCCGGCAGACCCGGCGAAGGCACCGTTGGGAACGGCGGTGCTGGCCGGTGTCGCCGACGACGGCGCCGCCCCCGTCCGGCGAGCCGCGGTGATCGCCAACGCGACGTGGTTCGCCCGGGAACTGATCCACACCCCGTCCAACGTCAAAGATCCCGCGTGGCTGGCCGAACGGGCCCGGCAGCTCGGACACGACGGTGACCTCGAGGTTCATGTCCGGGACGAGAGGAAGCTGGCCGCGGAGGGGTTCGGCGGACTGGTGGCCGTGGGTATGGGTTCGGCCCGGCCGCCACGGTTGATCGCGGTGCGTTATGAGCCGCCCAGCGTCGGCCCCGACACACCACACGTCGTGCTGGTCGGCAAGGGCATCACCTTCGACTCCGGTGGGCTGTCGCTGAAACCAAGCGCGTCCATGGTGACCATGAAGACGGACATGTCCGGCGCGGCCGTCGTGCTCGGGGTGCTGTCCGCGCTGGCCGAGCTGGGCGTCACGGTGCGGGTGACCGGCCTGATCGCCGCGGCGGAGAACATGCCCGGAGCGACGGCGCAACGGCCCAGCGACGTGATCACCCAGTACGACGGCACAACGGTCGAAGTCCTCAACACCGATGCCGAAGGCCGCCTTGTGCTGGCCGACGCGTTGGCGTATGCCGTGGCGGAATTGGAACCGACCGCGTTGGTCGACATCGCCACCCTGACCGGTGCCGCCCTGGTGGCGCTGGGCCGTACCCACGCCGCCCTCTACGCCACCGACGACAGCTTGGCCGACGAGCTGATCGACGCCGGCGCCCGGGCGGGTGAGCGGATGTGGCGGCTGCCGCTCGTCGAGGACTATCGCGAGGGGCTGGACTCCGCCGTCGCCGACGTCGCGCACATCGATACCGGTGGGTTCGGCGCCTCGTCGATCTCGGCCGCGTTGTTCCTCGAACGCTTCACCGGTGACGTACCGTGGGCACACCTCGACATCGCCGGTGCTGGCCGCGCCGAAAAGAACAAGGTCGAGCTGGTCAAAGGTGGTACCGCGTTCGGCGTCCGGGCCCTGCTCACCTGGCTCGAATCACTCGGTGCGTCCTCCGCCCGATGACGGCGGAGCGTGCCACCCCGGGCAGTGCACCGGCTCGGTGGCGAGTACCGTCACCGAGCGACACGAGGAGAGGTAGGGCGGCAACATGTACGGATTGACGGTGCGGTGGTCGCTGGTCGACGCGGGGGCCGGTGTCGACGACGAACTACGCGAGTATGTGCACGGCACGTCACTGGAGCGGTTCACCGGCCTACCCGGGTTGCGCTTCAAGACCTGGCGGACGCGGCCCGGTGAATGGTTCGAGGGCACCTACGTGTTCGCCACTGCCGAGGCGCGTGATGCGTTCGCCGCGGACTTCGCGACGAAGGCCGCCGGTTCCCCGGGTTCGGCGATCATCGGCTCGGCTCCGGTGCTTCAGGAGACGTTCGACGTCGTCGCGGTGGCCGAAGGCGCGGACGGCTTCGCCGCCGGGCCCGGTCCGGTGAGTGGGGCTGCGGACCCCGGATGAGCACCCCGGGCCGGACCTATCCGGCCACCGGTTCGAGCCGGATCACCACTGACTTCGACGCCGGAGTGTTGCTGATATCGGCCGTGTGGTCGAGCGGAACGAGCGGGTTCGTCTCCGGATAGTAGGCGGCAGCGCAACCCCGCGCTGTCGGGAACGCCACGACCCGGAACGCGGGGGCGCGTCGCTCGCCGTCTTTCCATTCGCTGACGAGGTCGACGGACGCGCCGTCGGCGATACCTAGTTCGTCCAGATCATGGTGGCTGACGAAGACCACACGGCGGCCGTTGAACACACCCCGGTAGCGGTCGTCCAGGCCGTAGATGGTGGTGTTGAACTGGTCGTGGGACCGGATGGTCTGCAGGATGAGCCGGCCCGGAGGCACCGTCACGACGTCGAGCTCGTTGGCGGTGAAGCGGGCTTTGCCGTCGATGGTGGCGAAGCGTCGTTCGTCGCGCGGTGGGTGTGGCAGGACGAATCCGCCGGGAGTGGCGACCCGCCGCTCGAAGTCCTCGAACCCCGGCACCACCCGCGAGATCCGCTCGCGGATGGTGGTGTAGTCGGCGTTGAATTGTTCCCACGGCGTGGTGTCGTCGGGGCCCAGCACTCGACGGGCCAGCCCACAGATGATGGCGACCTCGCTGCGGAGTTCGGGGGCGGCCGGCGGCAGGTTGCCACGAGACGCGTGCACCATCGACATGGAGTCTTCGACCGTGACGAACTGCTTGCCGGCCGCCTGAACGTCGATCTCGGTCCGGCCGAGACAGGGCAGGATCAGCGATCGCCGTCCGGGAACGACGTGTGAGCGGTTGAGCTTGGTGGATACGTGCACCGTCAGTGGGACCGCCCGCAACGCCTCGGCGGTGCGATCGCTGTCTGGGGTAGCCGCGGCGAAGTTTCCACCTACCGCCATGAACAGCCGAATCTTGCCGTCGAGCATGGCCCGGATGGTGTCGACGGTGTCGAGGCCGGGTTCGCGTGGGGGTGTGAAGTCGAACTCGGTGGCCAGAGCGTCGAGGAAACTCTCCGGCATCTTCTCCCAGATACCCATGGTGCGATCGCCCTGGACGTTGCTGTGTCCGCGCACCGGGCAGGCACCTGCACCCGGACGGCCGATGTTGCCCCGCAGAAGCAGGAAGTTCATCACCTCGCGGATGGTGGGGACCGAATTCTTGTGCTGCGTCAGCCCCATGGCCCAGCACACCACGATGCTGTTCGCGGCGATCACCTCGTCGACGAACGCGCCGATCTGCCGCGAGTTCAGACCGGTCGCGGCGGCGACGGCCGCCGGATCGAGGTCTCGCCAAGCGGCCATGGCGTCGTCGAGTCCGCTGGTGTGCGCGTCGATGAACTCGTGGTCGAGGACGTCGCCGGTGCGTTCGTCGGCATCGATCAACAGGCGGTTGACGGCCTGGAACAGCGCGAGGTCGCCGCCGACGCGGATCTGGAGGAAGAGGTCGGCCAGTGGAGTGCCCTTGCCGATGACACCGCGTACCTTCTGTGGGTTCTTGAAGGTACGTAGGCCGGTCTCCGGCAGCGGGTTGATCGCCACGATACGTGCGCCCCGCCGCTTGGCCTCTTCCAGCGCGGAAAGCATGCGCGGGTGGTTGGTGCCGGGATTCTGGCCGACGACGACGATGAGGTCCGTATGGTCGGTGATGTCGGTTAGCGTCACGCTGCCTTTGCCGATGCCGATCGCCTCGTTGAGTGCGGCCCCCGACGACTCATGGCACATGTTCGAGCAGTCGGGCAAGTTGTTGGTGCCCAACTTGCGGGCGAACAGCTGGTAGAGAAAGGCCGCTTCGTTGCTGGTGCGTCCGGAGGTGTAGAAGGCGGCCTGGTCGGGGCGGTCGAGGCTCGCTACTTCGTCGGCGATCACCGAGAAGGCGTCATCCCACGAGATCGGCCGGTAATGGTCGCCGTCGGTGTCGCGGAACACGGGTGTGGTCAGCCGGCCCTGCTGGCCAAGCCAGTAGTCGGTTTTGGTGGTGAGGTCGCTGATGGGATGGGTGGCGAAGAACTCGGTACCGATGCGTCGCAGGGTCGCTTCCTCGGCCACCGCCTTGGCGCCGTTCTCACAGAACTCGGCCAGGTGGGGTTTGTCCGGCTCGGGCCAGGCACACCCGGGACAGTCGAAGCCGCGCTGCTGGTTGAGCGCGAGCAGCGTCTTCGTCCCACGGCGCACACCAGCCTGGTCGAGGACGTCGCGCAGGCCGTGAACGACTCCGGGTACACCGGCCGCTGCCCGCTTGGGTGAACGGACATTGAGCTCGGAATCGTCATAGTCGTGTTCCGGGGCGCCCTTCGTCATCCTTTGACGGTAAGACCGCACACTGCTGTTTGACCAGCGCGGGTTCGTCACACCCGGATGTACGGCGCGTGTGTTGAGGTCGTGGAAGCGGCAGCAGGCGGGATGAGCAGGAGGCTGGAGCCGTTGTGCGCGGTGGGTGGTCAATTCCGTGCGGAGTTTGGCGAAATCGCGCCAAACTGGGTTCACGGCCGCATATAGTCGCGCACACGTACCGAAGATCGTGGCAAGATGATCATGAAATGATTAACTTGTTCATCGTTTTGTGAGGAGGTCACCCTGCGTGTGTTCGCTGTTCCGGCGCCTGTGCGGGTCGTCGTGCAGCATATGAACACCTGATACTGGTGTGCGGAGCGCTGCTGTCAGGTGCCGGTGAGACTTATGGTCATGACCATAAGGATGGGCGGAGCGGTCAAAACTAGACGAAGGTGGGTCTATGGGGCGCATGACGACACGACAGCCGGTCCTCCGGTTGCGGGCGGGGCGGGCCGCGAGCCGGCCCGATACGCTGGCGATCGAGGAGCCGCTGGTCGTGCGCATCGGTGCGGAGATCGTGACCTTGACCATGCGGACACCTGGCCAAGACTTCGATCTCGTGGCCGGATGGCTGGTCAGCGAAGGCGCGGTGGCGGCCCCGGCCGACATCGTGTCGATGCGATTGTGCAGAGAAGAGGAAAATACCGTCGAGGTGGTGCTGGCGCCTGACGTCGTCCCACCGCGACCACGAGCGTTCGCCACCACAAGCGCGTGCGGCGTGTGTGGCGCGGACAGTATCGAAGCGGTACGTACCGCGATGCGCTGGCCGGTGCTCGAGGACGACACTCGATTCGACGTCGGGGTGTTGTCGTCGTTGCCCGACTTACTCCGGTCGGAGCAGAAGATCTTCGATCGCACCGGAGGTCTGCATGCCGCCGGGCTGTTCACCGCTGCCGGCGAGTGCCTGGTGGTACGTGAGGACGTCGGCCGGCACAACGCGGTCGACAAGGTGGTCGGGTCAGCTTTGAGAGACGGTCGGCTGCCGTTGTCGGCACACGTGCTACAGGTCAGTGGCCGCGCATCATTCGAGCTGGTGCACAAGGCCGCGGCGGCGGGTATCCCAGTGATCGCCGCGGTGTCGGCACCGTCGAGCCTGGCGGTCGACCTCGCCGACGAGTGCGGGCTGACCCTGCTCGGCTTCGTTCGGGGTGGCGGTATGAACGTCTACACCCACCAAGAACGGGTCCGTGTTGGCCCCTTTCCGCGGCAGCGGAACGTGTCTTAGGTCGCGGCAGCGGGCCGGTCACTGGGGCTTGGTGCGCTGGCAGCCATCAACGACGGAGCACTTCAGGACGGTGCAACTCACGACGCTGTGACCGATCGGTAGACGTCGACGGTTCGGACGGCGATCTCCGCCCAATCGAAGTCGGCCTCCGCCCGGGCCCGGCCGGCGTGGCCCATCCGGGCGGCCAGCTCCGGTTCCTCAGCGAGCTTGGTGATCGCTGCCGCGAGATCGGCCTCGAACACCTCGGGCGCGGCCTCGTCGTAATGCACCAGTAGGCCGCTGACGCCGTCGTCCACCACCTCCGGGATGCCGCCGACATCGCTGGCGACCACGGCCGTCGCGCACGCCATAGCTTCGAGATTGACGATGCCGAGTGGTTCGTAGATCGATGGACAGCAGAAGACGGTGGCGTGGCTGAGCACCTGCCGGACGTCCGCGCGCGGCAGCATCTCGCTGACGAGCACCACACCGGTCCGTTCCGCTCGGAGCCGGGCGACCAAGGCGTCGGTTTCGGCTGCGAGCTCGGGGGTATCCGCGTTGCCGGCCAGCAAGACCACCTGGACATCGGCGGGTAGACGCAGGGCGGCTCGCAGCAGGTGTGGTACCCCTTTTTGCCGGGTGATGCGGCCGACGAAGGTCACGTACGGCCGTCGTACGTCGACACCTAGCCGGTCCAACACGTCGGTGGCTGGCGTCGGACGGTAGAAGGTGGTGTCGATGCCGTTGTGGACGACGTGCACTCGGTCCGGGTCGACTCCCGCGTAGGCGTCGAGGATGTCGGCACGCATCCCGTGGCTGACCGCGATGATGGCGTCGGCGCTCTCGAAGGCGGTGCGCTCCACCCATGACGACAGCTGGTAGCCGCCACCCAGTTGTTCGGCTTTCCATGGCCGTCGAGGCTCCAGCGAATGCGCGGTCACGACGTGTGGTGTGTTGTACAGCAGGCGGGCGAGTTGGCCGGCGGAGTTGGCGTACCAGGTGTGGGAATGGACGACGTCGAGGCCGTCGAGCCGGGCGGCCATCGCGACGTCGGCACTGAGGATGCGCAGCGCCGGATTGGCATCCGCCAGTCGGGTGTCGTCTTCGCTGTAGGTGTCCGCGCCTGGGCGCTCCGGTCCGATGGCGTGGACGTCCACCGCGATGTCCGGCTGCACTCGAAGGTGTTGGACCAGGAAGTCGACGTGAACGCCGGCCCCGCCGTACACGTAGGGAGGAAATTCCCGAGTTAGCACTCCAACGCGCATGCCAGCAGCATAGAGGTGTCGCATGGGTCCGGCGATCGTTGGCCGCGACAGGTCTAGGGGGTTGGGTACGTCGGCGGTTGGGCTTAAAGTGCGGTCATGTCGAAGCGGCGGCCACATGTCCTGGGAATCGTTCTGGCCGGAGGCGAAGGCCGGCGGCTCATGCCGTTGACCGCTGACCGGGCCAAACCGGCGGTGCCCTTCGGAGGCAGCTACCGGCTGATCGACTTCGTGCTGTCCAACCTGGTCAACGGAGAGATCGACCGCATCTGTGTACTCACCCAATACAAATCCCACTCGTTGGACCGGCACATCTCCGTCACCTGGCGGATGAGCACCATCCTCGGCCAGTACGTCACGCCGGTGCCCGCACAACAGCGGCTTGGCCCACGCTGGTATCAGGGCAGCGCGGACGCGATTCACCAGTCGCTGAACCTCGTGTACGACGAGCGTCCGGACCACATCGTCGTGTTCGGCGCCGACCACGTCTACCGGATGGATCCACGGCAGCTGCTCGAAGCCCACATCGACAGCGGCATGGAGGCCACGGTGGCCGGCATCCGGGTTCCGCGTGCCGGGGCGAGTGCGTTCGGCATCATCGATACCCCCGACGGCCGGCGGATTGAAGGGTTCTTGGAGAAACCCGCCGATCCGCCGGGGCTTCCCGACGATCCCGAGCAGAGCCTGGCGTCGATGGGTAACTATGTCTTCACCGCCGACGCCCTGGTGGAGGCGTTGCGTGCGGACGCGGATAACCCGGCTTCCGCACACGACATGGGTGGCGACATCGTTCCGCTCATGGTCGAGAGGGGGACGGCGGGCGTCTATGACTTCGCGGACAACGACGTGCCCGGCAGTACCGACCGTGACCGCGGCTATTGGCGTGACGTCGGCAGCCTCGACGCGTATCACGAGTCCCACATGGACCTCGTCTCCGTGGTGCCGGTGTTCAACCTCTACAACCAGGAATGGCCCATCCTCACCAGCCATCCGCAGCTGCCTGGGGCGAAGTTCGTCGAAGGTGGCCACGCCCGCGAGTCGATCGTGGCGCCGGGGTGCATTCTGTCCGGTTGTCTAGTGGATCATTCGGTACTGGCACCGGGGGCGTTCATCGAGGAGGGCGCGGCCGTGTCGCGTTCTGTGCTGCTGGATGGCGTGCGTGTGGGGCCGCGAGCGACCGTCCGCGACGCGATCCTGGACAAGAACGTCGTGATACGCGCCGGGGCGACGGTGGGGGTCGACAAACGGGTCGACAAAGAGCGCGGGTTCACGGTCAGCGCGGGCGGTATCACCGCCGTCGGCAAAGGTGTCATCGTTGGCTGACGAGTGCCCCAAGCCGGTGCGGCAGACCCCCCAGCCACTGGGGTGCGGGCAGGGTGGTCAGTGGCGCTTCACCGCGGCGAGCAAACCGTCGCCGACGGGAAGTAGCGCGGGGGTCAAGGCGTCGTGGTCGGCGACCAGGCGGCCCAGTTCACGTACGGCCAGCGTCTCCGGGTCGCGTTGCGTGGGGTCGGCCACCCGGTTGTGCCACAGTGCGTTGTCGAAGGCCACCACGCCACCCGGCCGGAGCAGCCGCAGCGCCTGCTCAAGATAGTCGGGATACTCCGCCTTATCCGCGTCGCAGAACACGACGTCGTAGGCGGCGTCGGTGAGCCTCGGCAAGACATCTAGTGCGGAACCCGAGATGAGTCGGGTCCGGTTCGATGCGATGCCGGCCTCGGCGAACGCCTCACGGGCCAAACGTTGGTGTTCGGACTCGATGTCGACGCTCGTCAAGACACCGTCGGCCTGCATACCAGCAAGCAAGTACAGTGCGGACACGCCAGCCCCGGTGCCAACTTCGACCACGGTGCGTGCGTCGATGGCGGCGGTGAGCATGCGGAGCACGGCCCCCGCGCCGGGACTGATGGGGACGGCGCCTACCTCGGCGGCTCGCTGCCGGGCGTTGGCGGCCGCGGGATCCTCGGCGAGGTATGCCTCGGTGTAGGCCCACGATTCTGGGCTCGGCGGGTTGATGTCGCCGGCAGAGATAGCGGCCTCCTGCGAAGCTTGAGCGCACGACGTGCGCGCGGACGTATCCAGGCCGAAGCTTAGAGCATTCGGGCCGGTGCGTGGAGAGGGCCGACACGCTGCGGGTTCTTAGTGCCGAATCGGGCCGTGCGCCACGGTGCGGAACCCGGACCGGTCGTGAGCCGTTGGAATCGATAGGTCCGCGAGTACGTCGCACCGGATGTGGTTGTCCGGGACGAGGACGACCGGACGAAGACAACCAGCGTAATTGGCCAGGAAAGGGGGCGATGGGACACTATGACGGTAGTGCTCACGCGCCTGGTCGAGGGAGGTAAGCCGGTGGCGGACGTGGAAACTTGGACCCCACCGAGCTGGGAGGAGATCGTCCGCCAGCATTCGGCCCGGGTCTACCGGCTCGCCTATCGGCTCACCGGCAACGCCCACGATGCCGAAGACCTCACTCAGGACGTCTTCGTCCGGGTCTTCCGTTCGTTGTCGTCGTACACGCCAGGCACGTTCGAGGGCTGGTTGCACCGCATCACCACCAATCTCTTCCTCGACACGGTGCGGCGCAAGCAGCGCATTCGCTTCGACGCCCTCAGCGACGACGCGAGCGAGCGGCTGCATGGCCGCGAGCCCACCCCGGAGCGGGTTCTCACCGACCGGATGCTGGAGGCCGACATCCAGGCCGCACTCGATGCCATGGCGCCCGATTTCCGGGTGGCCGTGGTGCTGTGTGACATCGAGGGTCTGTCCTACGAGGAGATCGCGGCCACTCTCGGCATCAAGCTCGGCACGGTGCGTAGCCGGATCCACCGTGGGCGCGCCCAGCTTCGGGCAGCGCTGGAGCACCGCGCTCCGGACGACGCGCGTGACCTGGAATCCGGCGTCCGTCAGGACTCGCCGGGAGAACCGAACGGTTCCGGGGAGCATGCATGAAACACCTCGATGACCGCGTCAGCGATCTTGTCGACGACCGCCTCGATCACGAAGAGCGTGACCGCGCACTCGCGCACGTCGCCGGCTGCGCGCACTGCCGCGAAGCCGTCGATATGGAGCGTTACGCCAAAGGCGTCTTGACCTCGCTTCCGGACATCACTCCTCCGGCCGGGCTGACGTCGACACTGATCGGTCTGGCCGAGCCGGGCGGCCTGCTGCCGCCGGACGACCACCCGTCCGACGCCGCCGTCGAGGTGGCGCCGTGGGGACCGTCCCGCTCGACGCGCCCTGATCACCTCGGTGTCGGCACAGGTCGCCGACCCGGCATGCAGCGTAGCCACCAGCCGTCCCGGCCTAAGTTCATCGACCGGCATCGCCGGGGGGTCCGGGTCGCCGCCAGCGGCATGGTGTCGACGGGAGCGCTGTTGGTCTTGCTGGCCTCGCTCGGCGCGCCGTCCACCAACGGCCGGGATCAGACGCCTGCCTCCGTTGTACCCCCGATGGAGGAGTTCACCATGGAGCACGCGCGGTCCACCGGTGGGCTGCCGTTCGCCGAGCCGGCGTCCATCATCGTCCCGGCGTTGCGCAGCGTTGACGACGGCACGTCCGGCGTGGGGACCGCGTCTCCGGGTGCCGAGTTGCCTGGCACCCCCGGCCTGGGGCCGGCCGGGCTCGGGTGGAGCACCACGGTTGACGGAACGAGCTTGACCGGAGACGGCCCGTGAATCAGCTCTGCCGTGACCGCCTAGGGGACCGGCGAACCATCCGGCCCCGTGGCAGCCTCGGATTGCTGGCTGCGCCGATGCTGCTGGGAGCGCTGATCTTGCTCTTGCCGCCGGCGACCGCCGCTGCCGGCCCGGACAATCTGGCCGGGACCGACGATCAGCGAGCTGTCGAACTGCTGGCCCGGTCGGCCGCCGCTCCTCAGCAGACGTCGTACCACGGCACGCAGTATGTCTCGGCGTGGTCGGTGCTGGCCAAGACAGGTGCGTCGAAGAGCGCCGTGGTCCAGGTCCGGCATCAGGCCGGCGGCGCCACGGAGATCGGTCTACAGAACACTCAGACGTCCATTCTGCAGGGTCGCGACGGCACCACCTGGTTGGCTGACGGCGGCGGTCCGATCGATCTGCTGATCGACACCTACGATGTCCGGATGGCTGGCGAGGGGCAGGTCGCCGGGCGTGCGGCAGACGTCGTCGAGGCGGTCCGGGCGGACGGCTCGATTGCCGCGCGGCTGTGGCTGGACCGACAGACGAGTCTGTCGCTGCGCCGGGAGGCCTACACCCACGACGGCCACCTGCTCAGCGCTAGTGCGTTCGTGGAGATTTCGCTGGCCGCGGTTCCACCCTGTTGCCTGCGCAGCGGGATGCAGGCGATTGGCGCTCCCGCTCCCACACATGACCAGGCGGTGCTCCGGTGGGACGACATCGAACGGCTCCGCGACCAGGGCTACCACTGCATGGAGGAGTTGGCCGACGGTTTCGTGCTTTATGAGGCCCGACAACTCGGTGATGCCGTGCAGCTCAGCTACTCCGACGGCGTGATGTCGATCTCGGTGTTCGAGCAGCCGGGACGGCTTGATCCCGGGCACCTCGAGGGTTATGTGGTGAGCGAGGTCGGCGACGGCTTCGTCTATGCCAGCCCGGGGCCGCCGGCGCGATTTACGTGGTCGTCGCAGGGGAGGGTGATCACGGTCGTCGCCGATGCCCCGTTGGAGATGGTCGACGGGATTCTGGCCGCGTTGCCCCCGGATGGACCGGAGCCGGAGGAAGACAACGGCGTCATTTCCCGCATCGGCCGGGGTGCGCAGAAGGTCGGCACCTGGTTGAACCCGTTCAACTGAGCCGCCCATCCCCGTGATCATCGCGGGATTTCTGCCCTCAGACGCGGTGATCGTCGTCGCTTTCATGTCGCCCCAGCGACCCAATCGTGGTTTTGATCACTGGTGGCCAGCGTCACGAAACCGGCAACGATCACCGCTGTGAGCGATGAGCGCCCCGGAAGCCGAACCCGTATGATTAGGTCCTGTGAAGGGCGGATGGTCCATTCCCGACGACGAGACGCCGGGCGGCCCGGCGTCTGGATCGCCGCGTCGAGTAGATCCCTGGGCGAGGGGAGATTGGACTGTCGCCGCGCCAGGTGTGCGTCCTTCACCGCCCGCCGGGCGAGACGGTCTTACCGGCACTGAGCCGTCGGAGTCGACTGGAAACGTCCGCCCACGGGTGGTCCCGGACCGTGGATCCGGTTGGCAGGCCCCGCAGGCCACCTCCATCCTTTCCGATGCGGGTGTGCAGCCGTGGCCGGGTGGATCACCCAGCCACGTAGGTGGGGCTCGGCCGCCCGTGGCCACCGGACCTCGGCGAACTCGACGGTGGACGGTCGCCGTCGGCATGGTTGCCATCGCGCTGGTCGCCGGCGCGGCGGGGGGCATCGTGGGTATTCAGCTCACCGAATCCGAGTCCGGCTCGAACGAGACCGTCACCGTCATCGGTTCGGACCCGGCCAACGTCGGCGAGCGCCCGGACACCTCGACCGCGGGTGTCGCGAGTATGGTGCTGCCCAGTGTGGTGTCCATCGCCGCGGCCGACGGCAACGGATCGGGCTTCATCATCTCCGACGACGGCTACATTCTGACCAACCATCATGTCGTCGCTGCCGGGGCTGGTATCGACGGTGGAGCCATTGGTGTCGAATTGTTCGACGGCCGGGAGTTCGACGCCGATGTCGTCGGCAGCAGCCCGAGCTACGACCTCGCGGTGGTACGGATCGACGCCGACGAGTTGCAGCCAGTGGTCCTCGGAGAGTCCGCGTCGGTGGCCGTCGGAGATCCGGTCATCGCTATCGGTAGTCCGCTCGGCCTGGACAGCACGGTCACCAGTGGCATCGTGTCGGCTCTGGACCGCCCGGTCACCGCGGGCGAACGATCCGAGCAGTCGTACATCAACGCCTTGCAGACCGACGCGGCCATCAATCCGGGCAATTCCGGTGGACCTCTGGTCGACTCCGGTGGACGGGTCGTGGGAGTCAACTCGGCTATTGCCACGTTGGGTTTCGGTGGCGACATCGGCAGCATCGGGCTTGGCTTCGCGATCCCGATCGACCAGGCACGTCGCACCGCTGAGCAGATCATCAGCAGCGGAGAAGCGGTCTACCCGATCATCGGCGCGTTGTTGGAGAACGGACACCAAGGCCCGGGCGCGCGGGTGGCCTCGGACGACGACGAACAACCGGGAATCACGCCGGGCGGGCCCGCCGACGAAGCCGGTGTGCGCTCCGGCGATGTCATCACCGAGATCAACGGCGACCGAGTGCGCGGCCCGGGCGAGCTGATCGTCATGCTGCGCTCATACGAACCGGGCGATGAGATCACCCTGACCGTCGATCGTGACGGCGACGTCATGGAGATCGCGGTCACCCTGGGCGCGAACGTAGGTTGACCGTGCACGTACCCTGGACGTACGCGCTGGACGAGTGAGGTGAGCGACATCGGTATCGGCGAGATCGCTGTCATCCTGGTGGTGGCCCTGCTCGTCTTCGGGCCAGACAAACTGCCTACCATGATCAAGCAGGCCGCGTCGTTTGTCAGTGACCTCCGAAAGATGGTCACCAGCGCCCGGCGTGATCTGACGGAGAGCGTCGGTGATCTTGGGATCGACGAGCAAGATCTCAAGATGTTGACCGACCTGCGTAATCCGAAGTCGTACCTGCGGCAGAAGGTATTGGACGGAGTCGATCCGAAAGACCTCGGCCTCGACGAGTTCGAAGAACTCGGTGAGCAACTGGAACTCCCAGGCAGGAACAAGCGCCGACCCAGCGCCAACGGCACTACGCGCCGCTCCGGCGCGGCCACCAAGCCGGCCGCCAAAAACACCACCAAACCGGCTACCAAGAGTGCCACCAAACCGGCTTCCCGCGCTGAGTCGCCGTCGACCACCGAACCATCAGGTTCCGCGCCGGCCGAGGCGGTCCGAGCATCGGCGACGGATACCGCTGGTGATCCGACGCCGGCTCCGTCGAATCCGGTCACGGCCCCCAGTGGGGCCCGGTTCGACCCCGAGACCACCTGATCGCGGCCGCACGTGTGCGGCCCCAGCGCTACCCCGAACCCCAGACGTCGGGCAACGATCACCCGGCCGGGCTGAGGTCCAATGACATGCCGGACAGACCGCGCTCGCGGTGTGACAGCCGGTGGGCAACCGCCCGCAGCGCCGTGGAAGCAGGCGCCTCCGGCTCTTTGAGCACGAAGGGGATGCCGACGTCGCTGCTCTCGCGCAGACCGGTGTCGATGGGCACCTCTCCCAGCAGCGGAACCGTGGTACCGAGGCGTCGGCTCAACCCGTCGGCGACCTGTTGTCCGCCGCCGGAGCCGAACAACTCGAGCCGATGCTCCGGTCCGCAGTGTGGACACGGTAGGTACGACATGTTCTCGATGACCCCGTTGACCTGCTGATGGGTCTGGAGCGCGATCGACCCGGCCCGCTCCGCGACCTCGGCCGCGGCGAGCTGTGGTGTGGTGACGACGACGATCTCCGCGTTGGGCATGAGCTGTGCCAGCGAGATGGCGACGTCGCCGGTGCCGGGCGGGAGGTCGAGCAGCAGAATGTCGAGGTCGCCCCAGAAGACGTCGGTGAGGAACTGCTGAAGGGCGCGGTGCAGCATGGGACCGCGCCAGGCGACCGGGGTGTCGCGGTCCGGTTTGAACATCTCGGTGGAGACCAGTTTTACGCCGTGGGCGGGTACCGGCATGATCATGTTGTCGACGACGGTGGGCCGGGAGCCGTCGACCCCGAGCATGCGGGGGGCCGAGTGACCGTAGATGTCGGCGTCGACCAGGCCGACCCGGACACCGTCAGCGGCCATCGCGGCCGCGAGATTGGCCGTGATCGACGACTTGCCCACGCCGCCTTTGCCGGAGGCGATCGCATACACACGGGTCAGCGAACCGGCTTGGACGAACGGGTTCTCCTTCTCCGGCCGACCCCCGCGCAACTGCTGCGAGAGCTCCTTACGTTGCTCGTCGGACATGACGTCCAGCACCACGTCGACGGAGGTGACTCCGTCAAGGGCTTGAACGGCGGTGGTGACGTCGCGGGTGATGGTCTCGCGCAGCGGACAGCCGGCGATGGTCAGGTACACCTCGACCCGCACGGTGCCGTCATCCCCCACATCGACGGACTTCACCATGCCGAGTTCGGTGATAGGGCGTTTGATCTCCGGGTCTTTCACACCCGCGAGCGCCTCGGTGACACGCTCGGCGGTGGGCAACGACGTCATGCCACCGATGCTACGTCGCCACCTGGTCGCTACGCTCACGCCGCCCCCACCGGCCGAGCCGTCCGAGGGTACGGAGCTGGATCAGCGCGATGCCGAGGGCGGCGATACAGAGCCCGGCGACCTCGCGGGCGCCGAGCTGTTCGTCGAGGAAGATCCACGCGAGAATGGCGATCTGGATCAACATGGTGTTGTTGATCGCGCTGGACTCGGTCGCACTGAGGATGCGCAGCGTGAGGTTCCACAGCGTGAAGGCGAAGGCCGTGTTGATCACCGCGAGCCATCCGACGATCGCCCAACTGCTCACGCTCAGCGTCGGCAGGCCCTGGGTGCTGACCCCGCTGACCAGCAGAATCGCTGAGCCGACACCCATACTGATCACGGTGACGACGAGTGGACTGAGCTGACCCCCGCGGTTGGCCGAGCGGCCGAGCACCGCGGCGGCGGCATTGGCGAGGAGCCCACCGACGGCGATCACGATGCCGATGATCTGCTGAGCGGGAAAATCGACCGGGTAGAGGAACACCGCGGCGCCGACCAGGTAGAGGCACACGCCCACCCATTGCAGGCTACGCAAGCGCTCGGCGAGAAACACCATCCCCAGCAGCGCCACCATCGCTGGCGTGAAGCTGAGCAGCAGACTCGTGGTGGTGGCCGGCAGCCGGTCCAGGGCGAGGAACTGCGCCCCTTGAGTGGCGGTGTACATGACGACACCGAGCGCCGTCAGCCGAGCCCAGTCGCGCCGGGTCAGCCGGCGGATCTGCCTGCGATGGTGCGGGCGTAAGGCGAACGGGAGCAGGCACAGGAACGCGAGGACGTATCGCAGGCCGGCGAACGTCAGCGGCGGGATCTCGTCCAGTCCGGTCTTGATCAGGATCCATGACGTGGACCACAGGAACGTGACGAGAAGCGCCTGTAGCAGGGCAGACAGGTGCGAGTGGCCGTGGTGAGGGACGAGTGGTGCAACAGGAGGCACGAGGATCAGCCTTTCGGTGCGAAGTGGGCACACGTAACCGTGTGTCCACGTCTCCCCTCGAGGCTTTTATCCCAAATAAGGTGCGGGCCGACGCCTGGGGTGCCCTCCTTGTGTCATGGTGCACGTCGATGTCGACGCGCAGCGGGCGCTCCACCACGTCGGCGTTCTATGGCGCTTGGACCAGACCGGTCAACTAGCCACCACACCGGGCACTAGTAAGCCGCGGAACCCTAGCCATCCTTCAGCGGACGAGACTCAGCATAGTGTCAGGCGAGGCCCCGCGTCACGGTGCCGGTGGCTTCTTCCACGCAGGCGTGCGGTAGAGGGTGACGGCGTCGGTCACCGGCGTTCTCGGAGAACGTCGAGATTGCGAAAGACGGGCGGTTCATCACACAGTTCGGCCATCCGGGTGGCGAAGTCGTGGGTAGCCGGGAGGTCGTTGTTCTTCTGCGCGTCCTCATAGGAGTCCCAGACGACGATACCTACGTAGGTATCCGGCCGGTCGCGGTCGGTGCCCCAGAACTCGACGCTGTATGGGCGGGCTCCCTCGGTCCGCTCCGTCCATTCCTGGTCCAGTTCCATGATCTCGTCCAGTCGCCCGGTCTTCAGTTCGATGACCTGTGCGAACTTCATATGGTTCTCCTTGTTGGATGATGGCCGGCAAGCCTGGTGACCCACCGAATCCACGTGCCGGCCGACGTTCCACCTCGGTCAAGCCAACCGTCAACTTCTCGCCGTGGGCCGGGCCACCACCGGTCACCACCGGGACCAGCACCGACCTAAGTCCGACCCGCAGCCCCGCCAAGCGACCCCTGGGCCGTTGGCGGTCTACCGCCGGCTGTGACGGCGTTGCCGTGCAAAGCCCCCCGAGGCCTACGCACATCACAGCCGGCGGTCATAGAGCCAGCATCTGGGCTGACCCTAGCCCCCTGCGATACTGTGGCCCCGAACGGTCAAGGATCGGTCATAACCGGGTAAAGGCCGACGGCTGGCGGGTGACTGTGGGCATAGCGCAGGGGATCCAACTCCGAGTGCTGGGGCCGCTCGAGGCGCGGCGGGCGGGCCGTCCGGTTGCCGTTCCCGGTGCCAAGCCGCGTTCGCTCTTGACTGTTCTGGCGCTCAACGCGGGTCAGGTACTCCCCGCCCCCTACCTTCAGGCGGTGCTGTGGGGCGACGAGACCCCGCGAACGGCGCACAAAGCGTTGCAGACTCACATCTCCGCACTGCGGCGGGTGCTGGGCGAGACCGCTCTGATCACCCGTGGAGCAGGCTGGCTGCTGTCGGTCGAGGCCACCGATGCCGGGGAATTCCAGCGCGCCGCCCGAGCGGGCCGGGAAGCCACCGATCTGGGAGACATGGCTGGGGCGGTAGCCCATTTCACGGCGGGTCTGCGGATGTGGCGCGGATCCCTGGAGCTGCCGGCGACGCCGCGAGCACAGGCCGAAATCACCCGCTGGGATGAGGCCCATGACTCTGTCGTAGACGACCGTACCGACGCCCTGCTGGCCTGCGGACAAGCCGCGGAGTTGGTCGGCGATCTCGAATCGGCGGTCGCCGAGGCGCCCCTGCGGGAGCGTCGCTGGGCTCAGTTGTGCTTGGCGTTGTATCGCGCCGGGCGGCAAGCCGACGCCCTTGCGGCTTATCAGCGCGCGCGGGTAGTGCTGGCTGACGAACTGGGAGTAGAGCCTGGACCGGAGCTGCGCCGGTTGGAGGCGGCGATTCTGGCACAAGACGCCACGCTCGACGTTCCGGCGGTGCGTACCCTGCTGACTCGCGGTGCCCAGGCGGAGGTCGTCGAAGCCGGCACCAACCCGTCAGATGGTGCGACGGTCCCCGCGTCGGTCGGCGCGTCGAAGGCTGAGACGGACCGCTCGGACGGATCTCCCGCGGAAGTGGACACGGAGGAAGTGGCGACGGACGGAGTCCCCGGCGGCCACGAGCCCGTCACCGCTCACGGCGACGACGCTGACGAGCCAGCAAGCATTGTTGCCGGGGTGCCCTCCACGACGTTCGTCGGCCGCGGCGCCGAGCTGGAGCAAATAGACCGGCTGTTGGCCGCGCACCGGTTGGTCACCGTGGTCGGCCCCGGGGGTGTCGGCAAGACCCGCCTTGCCGTGGCGGCCGCTGATGCCGCCTCGGTTCCGTTCCCGGCCGGGGTACATTTCGTCGACCTCGCGGCATGTGAACGACTGTTGCCCGAGGCGGTTGCCGCCGCGATCGGCATCGTCGAGCGGCCTGGTCGGCCGTTGGAACGGGCCGTGTACGAGTTCCTCGGTACTCGGCGTTCCCTGCTGATCCTCGACAACTGCGAGCGTCTGGTCGGAGAGGCCGGCTCGTTCGCCGAACGATTGGTCGCGGCGTGTCCGCACGTCGTTGTTCTCGTCACCAGCCGGGAACGCCTGGGGGTGCCGGGGGAGCAGGTGCTGCGCGTGCCACCACTGTCGATGGTGGCACCGGGTACCGGCGGGCCCAAGGGATCGGACGCGGAGACACTCTTCCTGGACCGGGCGCGGGCAGTCGAGCCGGAGTTCGACGCCGACCCGCAGTTGATCGCGGACGTCTGTGCCCGCTGCGACGGGTTACCGCTGGCTATCGAGTTGGCCGCGGCACGGTGTGGGTCGCTGGGTATCGATGGCCTGCTGACCGGCCTGGACGACCGGCTGCGGCTGCTCGTGGGTGGACGGGGGACGGCCGGCCGGCACCGATCGCTGCGGACGGTGCTCGACTGGAGCCATGACCTCCTCGATCCGGACGAGCAAACGGCCTTCCGCCGGATCGGTGTCTTCGCCGGCAGCGCTGACCTGCCCGCGCTTGCCGCGGTGATCGGCGATCAGAGCGTTCCGGAGCAGCGGACCGGTTCCTCGCCGGCTGCCGTGTCCACCGTCGGTTCCGCATCGGCGAGCGGCCACCACACTGCCGGCGGGTGCGGATCCGCGGGACGTTCCGCGCTGGCCGATGCGGCCGACGTCGTCGGCCGGCTGACCGACAAGAACCTGCTGAGCCACGAGGCAAGTTCGGTCGGCAGCCGCTGGCGAATGCTCGACGTCGTGCGGAGTTACGCGCGTGACCGATTGGGTGCCAGCGGAGACGCACCCGCGGCGTGGGGACGCTACCTGCGGTGGGCCCGCAGTACGGCGGTCGATCTGGAGCGTCGCTTGGACACTGGTGTTGCCTGGCGGGACGATTTCGACGCCGTCGCGGTCGATCTGCATTCGGCGTTGACGTCGACGGGCGGGCCGCCGGGCGGGCCGTTGGTGACCACCCCCGACGGGGAATCCGGTAACCCGGACCGTTTACACCTTGCCCTGGCTCTCGCGCGGCTGGAGGCGCGGCGTGGTGCGTTCACGCTGGCCCAGACGGCGTACGAGGAGGTTGTCTCGATGGCCCGGGCGGCCGGTGACGCCGAGCAGCTCGCCCAGGCCGCGCTGGGCGCGTCGATGGCCGGGATGTTGTTCGGGGTGACCCAATCCGGTCGCGTGTCGCTGCTCGAGGAGGCGCTCGCGGCATATGGCACGGAGCCGACGGCCACGCGGGCCAGGCTGCTGGCTCGGCTGGGTACCGAACTCTATTGGGCACCGGATCGTAGCCGGAGCCTGGCGCTGGCCGACGAGGCGCAGGAGGTGGCGGAGAAGCTGGGCGACGACAGCGCCCGCGCCCACGCGTTGTACGCCCGCTACTACGTGACGAGGGGGCCAGGGCCAGGGCAGGCGCGGCTGCTACTCGCCGAGCAGATCATGACGTTGTCTCGGCGGGCCGGAGAGAGTCAGCTCGAGCTGGCCGGGCTGGCCGCTCACGTCGTCGGCAACCTGGAGGCCGGCAACATCGTCGCCGCCGAGTCCGATATCGCCGCTCTGAGGGAGGGCGCCGACGGGCTGCACTATCCGGAGTTCCGGTGGTACGCCGCGGTCTACCAGCTCGTCCTGGCGTTGCTGGCAGGGCGTTACGGCGAGGCCGATCAGCTGGCCGCGGATGCGGCCGTCTCCGGACAGCAGGCTCCGGAGTTCCCCGTCGATCTGTTCTTCGCCATGGCGGTGACCGATCTTCGACAGCTGACGGGCATCGCGCTGCGGCAGCGTCGGTCGAGACTGACCGAGATGGCTCGGAGATTTCCCCGGGTAGTGGTGTGGCAATGCCTTGGCCTCCTTGACGACATCGCGGCGGACCGGCGGATCGGAACCGGGGAGCAGACCGCTTCGCTGGTCGATGAGGTGCTCGACCAGCCACGGGACGGGCACTGGCTCGTGGCCTGCTGCCTGTTGGCGGAGGCCGCGGCGGCGCTGCGACAGCAGGAGCTGTCGGTGAGACTGGCCGACGCTCTGGCTCCCTACCGTGAGGACCTCGCCGTCGCCGGTCGGGTGGCCGCGTTCCGCGGTTCGGTGGCACACGCATTGGGAGTCCTGGCGCTCGCGGCCGGCGACGTCGAGCAAGCAGTGGAGACGCTCGAGGTGGCCGTCGAACACCACCGTCGGATGGGCGCGCAACCGTTCCTGGCGCGCAGCCTAGGTGCGCTGGCCGACGCATACGGAGTTCGGGCGGCCGACGGCGATCGCACCCGTGCCGCAGCCATCCGCAGGCAGCTAACGAACCACTAGTGCCGTGCCCCGGATCTCCGGCGCGACACACTAGGCGAGTGCATGCCATCGCGGGATAGAAGGGTGGGGTGTCTGGGGCGGGGGCTGGTGTTCTCTTAGGTGGGTGTCGGCCGTTGTGGGCCGGTGTTTGTTGGGTTGGTTTGTGTGGGTGTGTTGGGGGCGATGCGGGGGAGGGTGACTGTGCTGGTGTGGCCGGTGGGGCTGGTCCATTGTTGGCGGCCGTTGCCGAGGTGTTGGATGGTCCATCCGGCGCGGTGTTTCTGTATGTGGCAGGGTTTGCACAACGCTGAGCAGTTGCACGCTGAGGTGGGGCCGTTGGGCCAGGGGGTGCGGTGGTCGATCTCGCATCGTTGGGCGGGGTGGTGGCAGCCGGGTGCGATGCATTCACGGTCACGGAGGAGGACGAAGTCCACGAGCTCTTGGGGTGGGGTGTAGCGGGTGGTGCCGTAGTTGAGGGCGTGTCCGCCGGCGGGGTGGGTGCCGACCCAGCGCCATACTCCGGTGGCGGCGAGGGTGCGGGTGGTGTCGGCGTCGATGGGGCCGTAGCCGTCGAGGTGGGCGGGGTGTTCGTCGAGGCCGAGCAGGGTGGACATGGGTAGGGTGAGGTTGACCGTGACCGGGCGGGCGTGGGTCGTGGATAGGCGGGTTCCGGCCGGGGCGCCACAACTAGCGCATTCGCGGCCGCCCAGGTGTCCGGTGGTCAGCGACATCCACCCGAACGAGGCCAACGCGTCCGCACGCCGCTGCCCCCTCGTCCGGGCGCCGTGTTCTGTCCGGGTGTCCCGCCCCGTCCGGGGGTCCTGTTCCGTCCGGGCGCCGTGTTCTGTGTGGGTGTCCTGCTCCGGGTGCGGGTTACGGGTGGTGCCGGAGCCGTGTCCCGGGTGGGGGTTATGGGTGGTGGCGGCGTTGAGTGCGGCCATGATGGCGGTGGCTTCTTCGGCGGGTAGGTAGGCGATCAGCCAGGCCATGCCGTCCTCGCCGGGTTCTACCCATACCCCGCGGCGGTCGCGGGCTTGGCGGTGTCGGCGTTTGGTTCCGGCGGTGTCGAGTTCGTGGAGTAGCTCGTTGATCACGCGGGACAGTTTCACCTCGGTCCAGGTGTGCACGAACGGCAGCACGGCCTTCTGGATCAACGCGGCCACGTCGGGGTCGCATTTGGTCAGGGCACGGGTCACGATCCGGGCCTTGGACACGTCCAAGCGTCCTTCGTCCAGCGCGCGGTGCACGCCGGGGTAGTCCTCGACCAGGGTGACTGCCTGATCGACCAGTTTCTCGGCTTGGGGTTTGGTCCACGGCCACACCACACACAACGCCGCCGCGGTCACCGGCACCGGATGCAACGAGGAGAACCGGCCACCGCCGTCGTCCGGGCGTAGCTCCCGGCGATGGGTCAACTCCGCCACCGCTTCGGCCTGTTTCGCCGCGCACCAGGCGATCATCCGTTCCCACGCCGCTACCGTGTCGGCCAGCTCATGCACACTCAACCCGGCCGGGCGGGCAGCATCCAACGCCACGGCCAGCTCGGTTCCCGGCACGACCCCCGCGAACCTCGACCCGTCCACCCCCGGGATCGGCCCCACCACCCCGTCCAACCCGTCCTGGCTGTGCGGGCCATCACGGACCCCGTGCGGGTCGTCGCGGTGCAGCCCGTCCGCGGCAGCGCCATAAAGCCGGGCCGGGTCGTCGTCCAGCTCATCCGGGCCGGCATCGGGGCCAGGCGGTGAGAACCACCGGCCCGCACGATCTGCACCGTCGCGATCTGCGCCGGTGTTATCGGTGGCGTCCCGCCACACATCAACCGGCTCAAACCTGCCCAGCTCGGTGGCCACCAGCCGCGCCCATTCAGCATCCACATCGTCTGCACCACCAGCTACACCAGCCTGGCCCGCCAGCGGTGTCGGTTGCGCGGCGGCGTCGGTGCGGGGTGCGTCCGTACCCACACAATAATCGAACATCAGTTCTGATTCAATCGAATAAACTGGAATGATAGTGGCCAGTCGGGGGTGTATGGTGGGTGGGGTGGCTGGAGGGTAAGGGAAGGGAGGTGGTGGCCAGGTGAGGTCTCCTGCGGGCAGAGTTCGCCCTGGCTAGGCCGCGCCCAGTACAGCGGACGTCCGGCAATCACGTCTAGTTCGGGCAGTCACGGCGCGCCCTGCACCGTGCGAGTGATTTCCTTGTTCGGTTTTGAGTGGCGTGGCGACGTCGCTTCAGGGCGGAGCTGGAACACTGGCGGTGACCTGTCGTGAAGGGCGTCGGTACAGGTGTCGTGACCCGCTCCGTGGTGGATCCTGATACATCGGGTAACGAATTGGTCGCGGACGATGCACAGTTGTGCCCGCCTGTTTACCCGTTGTTCGCCTCCAAGTAGCATCCGATGCTCTACCTGGCGAAAGTGTGGGTTTTCGGCACACCGGGTGTCTCGCCGGAGAGTTTCCGGTACGGGACGCTCACCACCGGTGAGTTGAACGACTCGTCACGGGCGGGTGATGTGCTGAATATAAGGTGTCCGGTGTTTTCGGCCTCGTCGCAAGGAGTGAGTATTCGATGAAGATCACGAAATGGCTCGCGGTAGCCGCCGCGGTGGCATTGTTAGCCGCGTGCGGTGGCGACGACAACGGTAACGGCGACGACGCTGACACCGACGTCACCACCGACGACAACGGGGAGGCCGAAGGCGAACCCGAGGCGGGGGCCGACTGGCCGGACGAACTCGTCCTGGTCTTCACCCCGTCGAGGGAAGCACAGCAACTCGTCGATGACGCCGGGCCGCTGGCCGAGATGCTGGAGGAGCGCCTCGACATATCGATCGATCCGTTCGTCGCCACGGACTACGCCGGGGTGATCGTCGCGCTGGAGGCGGGGCAGGCTGGCATCGCTGGTGGCCTCGGACCGCAACAGATGGTGCAGGCTGAGGCTCAGGCCGGGGCCGACCTGATTCTCCAATCGGAGCGCTTCGGCGACGTCCAGTACGTCACCCAGTGGTTCACCAACGACCCCGATACCTACTGCGACACCGACCCGGTCGACGTCGATGGGTTCCTGTTCTGCAATGGTGTCGAAGACGCGACCGGCCCCGGCGACGGCCCCATCGGCGAGGACGCCATCGCCCGGGCCGCCGGTGAGCCGGTGGCGTTCGTCTCCCAGGGGTCGGCGTCCGGTCACCTCGTGCCGTCGTTGCAGCTGTTCGAGGCCGGGATCGATCCCCAGACCGGGGTCGAGCCGATCTTCGCCGGTGGTCACGACAACGCGGTTCTCGCCGTCTACCGAGGTGATGCGGCCGTTGGTGTGTCGTTCAACGACGCGCGCGGTGAAGTAGTCGACCAGTTCGAGGACGTCGGCGAGGAAGTCGTCGTGTTCGCGTGGTCGCCGCCGATTCCCAACGACGGCTTCGCCGTGGCCCGTGACCTGCCGGACGATCTGAAGCAGGCGATCACCGACGCGTTGATCGAGATCGCGGAGACCGATGAGGGCCGTGAGGTGCTGAACAGCCTGTACAACATCGACGGCCTGGTCCCGGTCGACTCCGCGGCCTACGATCCCATCCGTACGCTGGTGTCCGAGCTCGGCGAGCTGCTGGACGATTGAGTGTGAGTCTGGGGCCGTCGGCCTGTGATGTACTCGACCCACCCGAACGGCGGGCCACTGCCAGCATGGGGTCGGGCGGTCCACGTACCGCCCGACCCGCGGGTTTGCCGTGGCGGCTGGACGGTGGTTCACCACCTCGACAAGGGGGACTGGCATGATCCGCTTCGAACAGGCGACGGTGACCTACCCCGGTGGCGTGAAAGCGCTGGACGGCGTGGATCTGGAGATCCCCGACGGTGAGTTCGTCGTCATCGTGGGCTTGTCTGGTGCCGGCAAGTCCACTCTGATCCGCACGGTGAACGGATTGGTGCCACCCACCGGGGGTTCAGTCCACGTCGGAGACCGCGAAGTTGGTCAGCTCTCGAAGCGCCAGCTACGTGCCCTCCGGGCAGACGTCGGCATGATCTTTCAGCACTTCAACCTGGTGAACCGGACCACCGTGCTGAACAACGTCTTGATGGGGCGGCTGAACCGGGTCCCGAGTTGGCGTTCGCTGCTCGGCTGGTGGGGCGCGGCCGAGGTCGAGGTGGCCATGCAGGCTCTGGAGGTCGTCGAGATCGTCGACAAGGCCTACGTACGGGCGGCGAACCTCTCTGGCGGACAGCAGCAGCGGGTCGGCATCGCTCGGGCATTGGCTCAGCGGCCCACGGTGCTGCTCGCCGACGAGCCGGTCGCGTCACTCGACCCGCCCACGTCGCACTCGGTGATGCGGTACCTGCAGAAGGTCAACCGCGAACTCGGGATCACCACCCTGGTCAATCTGCACTTTCTGGACCTGGCCAGGGAATACGCGGATCGGGTGATCGGCCTGCGGGGCGGTCGGCTGGTGTTCGACGGGCCGGGCCGGGAAGCCGACGAGAAAGTCTTCGAGCAGATCTATGGCCGGAGCCTGACGGCCGACGACGTCCTCGAGGCCGAGGCGGCCTTGTGAACGAGCCGGACTCCGCGCCCGGCGCTGAGCTGAGCACTGCGGCCGCGGACCGTCCCCGTACCGAGCGCCCAAAGAAGCCCCGGCCGAGCCTGTTCATGCTGGGTGGCCTGATCGGGCTGGCCGCCGTGACCATCGCCGCCGGCGCGGACTGGCGGTTCGGCGTCGGGTTTTCTCTGACCGAGATCTGGGACGGGTTGACCAGGCCCAACGCACCGATGCGCGGGCTCGGCGAGATCGACTTCGGTGTGCTCACCGGAACCCGGGCCCGCAACGGCTTCCTGGAGACGCTGCAGATGGCGTTGGTGAGCACCATCTCCGGTGCCCTGGTCGCGTTGCCGCTGGCCCTGTTCAACTCCAAGCTGGGCGCGCCGAACCGGATCGCGTATGCGGCGATCAAACTGTTCAACAACGTCATCCGGTCGATTCCCGACCTGCTGTGGGCTTTGCTGTTCGTCGCGGCGGTCGGCATCGGTGCTCTGCCGGGCATGCTCGCTCTGTTCTTCTTCTCCATCGGCGTGGTGACGAAGCTGACGTCCGACACCATCGACGGGATCGATCACGGCCCGGTCGAGGCGGCCCGGGCAAGTGGCGCATCACACCTGCAAATGCTCCGGACGGCAGTGTTCCCGCAGGTACTGCCCGCCTACACGTCGTTCTCCATGTATTGCTTCGAGCTGAATCTGCGGGCGTCGGCGGTACTGGGCTTCGTCGGCGCCGGTGGCATCGGCGCTGTCATCAACGACTACCGGATAAGCGGCCAGTGGGACCGGGTCTGGGGTGTCGTCGTCGGCTTCCTCATCGTCGTCATCGTTGTGGAGAGGATCTCGATGATGTTGCGGAGGCGGCTGCTGTGAGCCGGGCGCGGATCCAAACAGCCAACGAAGCGCGGTTCGAGCGGGCAGTACGCCCGGAAAAACCGTTCAACTGGTTCCGGCTGGTCGTCACGGTGGCCGTGGTCGGCGGCTTCCTCGGCGCCGCCCTCAGTGTGGACGCCAGGTGGGAACGGCTGCCGGAGGCACCGGGCCAGCTGTGGAACATCGCTAGGTTGATGTTCACCGATCTCGACCTCGATGACCTGCCCGACGCGCTGGAATCGATGTGGGAGTCGGTCGCCATTGCCTGGCTCGGCACCATGATCGCGGCGGTGCTCTCCTTCCCGCTGGCGTTTCTTGCCGCGCAGAACATCTCCGGGCGGGTCAGCGTCGTCGTCACCCGTCAGTTGCTGAACATCCCCAGAGCCATCCCGGAGATCATCTTCGCGGTGGCGCTCATTCCGATCTTCGGGCTGGGGCCCCTCGCGGGGACGGTCGCCATTGGGCTCAGTTCTACCGGCACCATCGGCAAACTCTCGGCTGAGATCATCGAAGGGTGCGGCAAAGGCCCGGTCGAAGCGGCCGCGGCGGCGGGTGGCTCGAAGGTTCAGCGCATCAGATGGGCGGTAATTCCGCAGGTGATGCCGGAGATCGTCGCGTTCTGGCTGTACCGATTCGAGATCAACATCCGGGCGTCGGCCGTCCTCGGGGTCGTGGGCGCCGGTGGAATCGGGACGATGTTGCAGCAGAACATCGAGTTCCGCAACTGGGGCACCGCCGGGATGGCGCTGATCGTCGTCGTGCTCGTCACCATCATCATCGACACCGTCTCCGGGGCGATCCGGCGACGGATCATCCGGGGCCCGCGGTCGGTGTACGGCCATGTGGTCCAGGATCCCCAGCAGATCGTCTGATCAGGTCGACCGGCAGCCGATGCCAGTACCGGGAAGTCATCGACGGCATCCGACACCATGGCACTAGGAACGAAAGTCACCGCCACCTCTGGCTGCGGCTGGCGATTCGGCTAGCCGTGAACGAGTGAAAGCCTGGCCCCGCGGTGCCTCGTGGACTCGGTGAGTGGGGAGACCCTCGCCGTCGGCTTCGTAGCAGCAAAGGAGTGGAAGTTGAGACCAGCCCGACCCGGGTGATGGTGGCCCGCAAAGGGGCATGGAGGCCAGCTCACAGCTCTTTCAGCGCTCCGGCAAGGTCATCAATTGGGTACCATGTAAACGCCTTTCCTATCTTGATTTTTCGCATAAGATCCATATGTTCAAGGGCTAGTAGGTCTTGCCTGGCAGTCTCAACCGTGATGTTGTGGCTGCTGGCGTGCGATTGTGCGGTGTACTGCGCAGATGGGTTGTGAACGGCATGCTCGAGGACTGACAGTTGACGATGGTTGAACTGCCCCGGCCGAAGCGCAAGGGAGCGTTGGAATTCTCGAACCTCAAACATCTTCCGTTTCAGGTACTCATTCAGGCCTTTAATGGCCCGTTCAAGGACTCCGAGCTGATATATATAGAAGTATGTTAGGTCGCTCTCGTCTTGCTCTGTGTGGAGATAGCTGCGAGCGTATTTTGCTGGAGCGTTCTTCAGAATCTGTGAAATGGTAACGAACTCCGTCAGCCAATATCCCTGCTTGAGCATCGACCAGTAGAAGAGCAACCTCGCGGTGCGCCCGTTGCCATCCTCGAACGGATGATCGTAACCGATCATGAAGTGGCTCGTGATCGCACGTAATACGGGCGGTAGGTAGCCGCCATCTTCTTGACCATTCGCAAATCGGCACAGGCGATCCAGGCGCTCCGGCAGCTCGACCGCGGGTGGGGGTTCATGAAGCACCTGGCTGTATCCATCGTCATACACGGCAACTCGAACTTCATCCTCATGCTGTAATCGACCTGCTGCAGATGGCTCGTCAAGCGTGCCCTCGGTGACGATTCGGTGGAGCTCAAGGATTCGGTCAGGCGTGAACTCGGCGTCTCGCAGTTCCGTAACGCGCCGCATTGCATTGAAGTTGTTGAGGATCATTTGTTCGCTGCGGTCGACTGGTGCGCGCCCAGTCCTGATCATCTCTTTCGCGACTAAGCGGGATGTTGAGGCGCCTTCGAGCTGACTTGACGTGATCGCCTCTTCGATCAGTGAACTAATAAGATACCTGTCGCGTGTGGCTGGATTAGTTACCTGCTCGCTCAGGGAAATGTTGCCGCTCAAGCTGCTGTTGACGGACTCGATTGACTTGAGCACTACGTCGGGCAGCGTGTAGTTGAACTGTGAGCTGTTCTTGTCCAGCAGTGGCAACATCCTTCGCATGCCGCGCCGGGTAAACTTGACGCGCAGCCACCATTCTTCGGATGTGAGGCCATCCGGAGGTTGTCGATGCCTGAGTTCGTCCCACGGTAGGTATGGGTCGGCGGCTCCATCACCTTCGCCCATGGCCCGAAGCACTTCCATCATGCGGCCACGTTGCTCAAGATCACGCAGGATGTCTTGGACAGCGGGCGGCGGCATCGGTATCCGCACGTGGACCTCCACAACTCCAACTCCAAGCCACGCTTGGACTAGGAGTAAGAGCTTACTGCTAGTTGCTGCTAATTGCTCCAAGTCTTGGAGCAACGTATCGCGTGTATCCGCATGAGCATCCGCAACATCACTGCCCTCGGCTTCATCGCCGTGGGCGGTGTTGGTGTAACTGGTATGCCGGGGTCGCGCGAGTCTCGCGCCAACGGCTAGTTGCTGCTAGTTGCTCCACGTCTTGGAGCAACGCGTCGTGCGTACATAGGCTGGTGGCCCCGAGTGACGAGCCGTGGGGCAAGCTGTACCGATCGACGCAGTGTTTCTTATGGGGGCGCTGGGGGCCGCCCGGGCTCGACGTGATCCATCCGCGGATGGTAGGCGAGCACTGACGTGACGCAGCTCGTCTACCCTCGCTGAGAACGTGCATGGTTGGTGGAGGATCTACGGCAGGGGTGGCGTATCGTGAGATGGATGTCTCGCATCATGGACGGATGGCGCTAGATCCTCCGCCGTTCGCCGACACTGGATCCGGTCGATGTTAGAGGAGGACGCACATGAGCACTCCAGGGCCCGTCCTGCGCGTGGCGCTCCTTGGTTGTGGCGTCGTCGGGTCCGAGGTTGCCCGGCAGCTCAACGATCACTCCACGGACCTGGCCGCGCGCATCGGCGCCCGGCTCGAGCTGGCCGGGGTGGCGGTGCGCCGCCTCGACCGCGACCGATCCGATACCGGCATCGACCCGAGCCTGTTCACGGCCGACGCCGCCGGCTTGGTCGCCCGGGACGACGTCGATCTCGTCATCGAAGTGGTGGGCGGGATCGAGCCGGCCCGTAGCCTCATCCTGACCGCCATGGAGCGCGGCAAGTCGGTTGTCACCGCCAACAAGGCATTACTCGCCGACGACGGATACGCGCTGCACACGGCCGCCGACAAACACGGCGTCGACCTCTACTACGAAGCTGCCGTGGCCGGCGCCATCCCACTGCTGCGCCCCTTGCGCGAGTCGTTGGCCGGCGACCACATCACCCGTGTGTTGGGCATCGTCAACGGCACCACCAACTACATCCTGGACCAGATGGACTCCCAGGGCACCGGGTTCGCCGAGGCTCTGGAGGAGGCCCAGGCACTCGGGTACGCCGAAGCTGACCCCACCGCTGACGTCGACGGTTTCGACGCCGCGGCGAAAGCCGCGATCCTGGCGGGGATCGCCTTCCACTCGCCGGTGAGCGCCGCCGACGTGCACCGCGAGGGTATCTCCGACGTCACCACCGCCGACGTCGCCAGCGCCAAGGCGATGGGTGCGGTCGTCAAACTCCTCGCCATCTGTGAACTCACCGGCGACGGCAGCACCGTCGGCGTGCGGGTGCACCCGGCCATGATCCCGCGCTCGCATCCACTCGCCGGCGTACGTGGCGCCTACAACGCCGTCTTCGTCGAAGCCGCGGCAGCCGGTCAGCTGATGTTCTATGGCCCGGGAGCCGGCGGGGCCCCCACTGCCAGCGCGGTCCTCGGTGACGTCGTGACGGTGGCTCGGCATCGGGTCGGCGGTGTCACCGGTCCGGGAGGGTCCTGGTATGCCGACCGTCCAGTCCGGTCCATGGGGCAGACCGTCACCCGCTACCACATCAGCCTCGACGTCGACGATCGTCCGGGTGTGCTGGCCGCGGTAGCCACCGAGTTCGCCCGGCACGACGTCTCCATCGAGACCGTGCGGCAGCGCACCGAGGGCCCGGACGGCGCCGACCTCGTGATCGTCACTCATCAGGCCACCGACGAGGCCCTGACCGCCACCGTCAACGGGCTCAGCCAGTTGGACACGGTCCGCGAGGTCATGTCGGTGATGCGCGTCGAAGGCGAGTAGCTTTCGTGCCATCCGGCCATCCGCCCCAGGTTGCAGCCCGGGCTGGCTCGCTGGCCGGTCGGGTGGATAATGGACGTCGTGCCTAATGGACCTGGTGGAATGGTGAAGACCCGGAGCCGGCTGTGGGGCGGCGTGATCGAGGAGTACCGGGAGCGGCTCCCGGTCACCTCCAGCACCCCCGTCGTCACGCTCCGCGAAGGTGGCACCCCGCTGGTGCCGGCGCCGTGGTTGTCCGAGCAGACCGGGTGTGAGGTCCACCTCAAGGTCGAAGGGGTCAACCCGACGGGTTCGTTCAAGGATCGCGGTATGACGGTGGCCATCTCCAAGGCCGCCGAAGAGGGCGCCGAGGCCGTCGTCTGCGCCTCGACCGGTAACACCAGCGCGTCGATGGCCGCGTACGCGGTACGGGCCGGCATGCGGCCGGTGGTGTTGGTGCCGGACGGCAAGATCGCCGGCCCCAAGCTCGCGCAGGCCGTCGTGCACGGCGGGGTCATCGCCGCCGTCGACGGCAACTTCGACGACTGCCTGCGATTGGCTCGAGAGTTGGCCGAGACGTATCCGGTGGCGCTAGTCAACTCCGTCAACCCGTACCGGATAGCGGGGCAGAAGACAGCCGCGTTCGAGGTGGTCGATGACCTCGGTGACGCACCCGACATCCACGTACTCCCGGTGGGCAACGCCGGCAATATCTCGGCGTACTGGTTGGGGTACACCGAATACGCCGCCGACGGCCCCGCCACCCATCGCCCACGCATGTGGGGGTTTCAGGCCGCTGGCGCGGCTCCGCTGGTGGATGGGGTTCCCGTGGCCGCACCCGAGACGGTGGCAAGCGCGATCCGGATCGGCAATCCCGCCTCCTGGGAGACCGCCGTGCAGGCGCGGGATCAGTCTGGTGGCCTCATCGAGGCCGTCACCGACGAGCAGATCCTTGCCGCGCAGCAGGAGCTGTCGGGTCGCGAAGGCCTGTTCGTCGAACCCGCGTCCGCCGCGGGAGTGGCCGGCCTACTTCAGTTGGCGCAGCAGGGCCGGATCAACCGCGGGCAGCGCGTCGTCGTCACGGTCACCGGGCACGGCTTGAAGGACGTCGACACCGCCAGTTCGTTCTACGGCGAGATCCGCCCGTACCGGATCGCAGCCGAAGCTTCCGCGGCCGCGGAGGCGCTCGGGCTCGGTGAATGACCAGGAGCCGGACGTGACCACCTCGGCGCACCGCTGGGTCCGGGTGCGGGTACCGGCCACCAGCGCGAACCTAGGGCCTGGGTTCGACGCCTTCGGACTCGCCTTGGGCCTGCACGACGTCGTCGAGGTGCGGGTCGGCGGTGCGCCCAGTGCGGCTGGAGCGCCTACGATCTCCGTGTCGGTTCAGGGTGCGGGTGCCGGCGAGGTCCCGCTCGACGATGGGCACCTCGTCGTCCGGGCCGTGCAGGCGGGCTTCGCCGCAGCCGGCGCCACACTGGGCGGGCTTGAGTTGACCTGCCACAACGTGCTCCCTCACGGACGTGGCCTGGGCTCGTCGGCCGCCGCCATCGTGGCGGGAGTCCTGGCCGCCCATGTGCTGACCGCGGACCAGCCGGTCGACGACGAGTCGCGGGCCGGCCTGCTGGGTCTGGCCAGCCACCTGGAAGGGCACCCCGACAACGTCGCACCATGTCTCGTGGGAGGTCTGACGATCGCCTGGACCGATAGGTCCGGTGTGGTACGGGTCACGCGGCTCGAGGTCCATCCCGACGTCACCCCGGTGGTGTGTATCGCCCCGGAGGCGGTTTCCACCAAAGCAGCGCGTGGCCTGTTGCCCGCGTCGGTGCCGCATGCGGACGCGGCCCGCAACGCCGGCCGGGCGGCGCTGCTCGTCGAGGCGCTGACCCGTCAGCCCAGCCTCCTGCTCGACGCAACCGAGGACCATCTACACCAGGAGTACCGGAGGCCGGCGATGCCGGCCACGTTGACACTGGTCAGCGCCTTGCGAGAGCAAGGTTTGGCGGCGGTGGTGTCCGGCGCCGGACCGACCGTACTCGTCCTAGGACGGGCTGGCGACGTCGCCCGGGTGCGCGGGATCGCCACCGGATGGGATGTCCGCGAGCTACCCGTCGACGCCGCGGGAGCGACCGTCGAGGCGTCCTCCGGAGGACTAGTGGAAGAGGGCTTCGACGTGGGTGTAAAAGGCGGGTCAGGATCGGCGGTCGGCCCGAGATGAATTGGGCGTGGCGAGTCTGGGTCAAACGGCCTGTGGCGTGCTACGCTCGGTTACGCACCGACGCACTGCACGGTCGGTAACCATGGCATAGCGGATTCTCCGCAGCGGGCCGTGGATCTGAAACCTCTTCCAGGGCTTGCCTGTGCTAGTTCCGAAGCAGGGTTGACCATCAGTTGCATCGTGCAATATCACGTACTCGGGGATACATCCCCGAGGTGTTAGACGCGCCGGCAGATCTAGCCGGTGCTGCCCCAGGGAAGGACCCTGAGTGACAAACACCGAGATTCCCGGCGTCTCCGAGGCGCTGGACTCCACCACGGCACCATCAGCCGCGGGCGACGGCACTGCGCCCAAGCGGCAACGTAAACGTGCGCCTGGTCTGGACGGCATGGTGCTGGCTGAACTCCAGCAGGTGGCGGCCCAGCTGGGTATCAAGGGCTCCGGCCGGATGCGCAAGGCACAGCTCGTCGACGCGATCAAAGCGACGCAGGCCAATCTCCCGGCCGCGGGCGCTGCGCCGTCGAAACAGAAGGCTCCGGCCAGCCAACCGGCCCTGGGTAACGACGCTCCGGCTACCGCGCCGTCGGCAGCGGCCAGCGGGGATTCCACTAGTGGCGAGACCGACGGCGAGCCGGCCGTCGCGCCGGCCCGTTCGAGCCGGCGCGGACCGCGCCGGGCCACCAGGCCGCAGGCCGCACCAGAAACCCACGGTGACGACACCCCCTCGATGACGGACGACGCGTCGACCGCCGGTGCGCAGGCAGCCGCCACCGACCAGCAGGCGCGCTCCGACCAGCAGAACCGCGACGAGCGGCCGGCAGCCGAGTCGGACGAAGGACGTGGCGATAACCGCCGGCAGGACAACCGTCGGCAGGACAACCGCCGCTCGGAGAATCGTCGGCCGGACAACCGTCAGGATGATCGTCGGCCGGACAACCGTCAGGACGACCGTCGCCAGGACAACCGCCAGGATGATCGTCGGCCGGACAACCGCCCGGACGACCGTCGCCAGGACAACCGCCAGGACGGCCGCGACGCCGACTCCGACCGGCGGCGTGACCGCGTCGACGATGACGACGAGGCTGGGCGGGGCCGCCGCCGGCGACGTGACCGCGGGCGTAACAGCCGGGACCGTCGCAGCAGCGGAGGCGGCCGGGAGCGGCCCGAGGAGCCACAGATCCTCGAGGACGACGTCCTGATTCCCGTCGCCGGGATTATCGACATCCTCGACAACTACGCGTTCGTCCGGACGTCCGGTTACCTGCCTGGCCCGAACGACGTGTACGTGTCGTTAGCTCTGGTTCGCCGGCATGGTCTGCGGAAGGGCGACGCCGTCACCGGTGCTGTGCGCCAGCCGCGGGAAGGCGAGAAACAGCAGAAGTTCAACGCCCTGGTCCGGGTCGATACCGTCAACGGCGCTGACCCGGAGGCGGCCAAGCAGCGCCCCGATTTCGCCCGGCTCACTCCGCTGTACCCGCAGGACCGGCTCCGTCTGGAGACAGAGGCCGGTGTCCTGTCCACCCGCATCGTCGACCTCGTGGCGCCCATCGGCAAGGGGCAGCGTGGGCTCATCGTCTCGCCGCCGAAAGCCGGCAAGACGCTGTTCATGCAGGCGCTGGCCAATGCGATCACCACGAACAACCCCGAGGCCCACCTCATGGTGGTGCTCGTGGACGAGCGGCCGGAAGAGGTCACCGACTTCCAGCGTTCGGTGAAGGGCGAGGTGATCGCATCCACGTTCGATCGCCCGGCTGACGATCACACCACGGTCGCGGAGCTGGCTATCGAGCGGGCTAAGCGGCTGGTTGAACTCGGCCACGACGTCGTCATCCTGCTGGACGGCATCACCCGGCTCGGGCGGGCCTACAACCTCGCGGCACCGGCCAGCGGACGTATCTTGTCCGGTGGTGTCGACTCCGCGGCGCTGTACCCGCCGAAGAAGTTCTTCGGAGCGGCCCGCAACATCGAGAACGGCGGCTCGCTGACCATCTTGGCGACCGCGCTCATCGAGACCGGCTCCAAGATGGACGAGGTTATCTTCGAGGAGTTCAAGGGCACCGGCAACATGGAGCTGCGGTTGCGCCGTGACCTCGCCGACAAGCGCCTTTACCCGGCTATCGATGTCGACGCGTCCAGTACTCGGCGCGAGGAGATCTTGGTCTCGAAGGAAGAGCTGGTCATCATGTGGCAGCTGCGCCGGGTCTTGTCGGCCTTGGATCCGCAGCAGGCCATCGAGCTCATGCTGGACCGGTTGAAGAAGACGAAGAGCAACGCCGAGTTCCTCATGAACGTCCAGAAGACCACGCCCACCATCGGCGGGAACGGCTCGAAGGACGACGAGTAGACGTTGCCCCACCCCCGGTGATCGAACCCAAGATGAGGTCGCTATAGCGACCTGAAGGCGGCAACGATCACCGGGGGTAGTTGGTACTCGGCTGAGTGTGACCGAGCACGTTCGGCGCGAGTGGTAGGCCCGGTTTGGTGCAGACGTGACGGGCTGGAATACTTGATAGGCGGTGCCGGTTCACGGCTGGGCACGTCCGCCCTGACCGACCCGGCGCTCGTCGAGACCCAGGAGTGCATGACATGAAAAACGACATCCACCCGCCGTACGTGGAGACCACGGTCACGTGTACCTGTGGTAACACGTTCACCACGCGGAGCACGTCGGCCAATGGCGTCATCCACGCCGACATCTGCTCCAACTGCCACCCCTTCTACACGGGTAAGCAGAAGATCCTCGACACCGGTGGCCGGGTTGCCCGGTTCGAGTCCCGGTACGGCAAGAAGAAGTCCGACTAGGAGTTCGACTCGGAGCACTAGTCGACATAAGGCGGGTGCACGCACAACGAGCGTGCACCCGCCGTAGTCGTCTTGTAGAGGTGATCGTTGCCGGTTTCGGGTCGCTATAGCGACCCGCAACCCGCAAAGAACACGGCCGGGGTGGAGA
>NZ_JAAOEN010000002.1:0-248573 GCF_011320225.1 Phytoactinopolyspora limicola | reverse complement strand
CTCGCCCCCCCCCCCGGTTTCTTTTTTGTTGTTTTGGGGGGGGGGGGGCGCCCCCCCCCCCCCCCCCCCCACCCCGCCACCCACCACGGCCGGAGTGAAGAGGGGATCAGGCAATGTTCGAGGGCGTAAAGGCGCTTGAGGCCGAGTATGAGGAACTCGAGCACAAGCTTGCCGATCCCTCGGTGCACGCCAATCCCGGCCAGGCCAGGCGGCTCGGTCGCCGCTATGCGGAGCTGACCGCCGTGGTCACGACGTACCGGAAGTGGCTGACCGCCGGTGCCGACCGGCAGGCCGCTGAGGAACTGGCTGCTGACGACTCCACCTTCGCCGCCGAGGCCGGTGAACTCGCCACCCGCGAAGATGAACTGGCCGACGAACTGCGGTTGCTCCTGCTGCCTCGCGACCCCAACGACGGCCGCGACGCCATCTTGGAGATCAAGGCTGGGGCCGGGGGCGAAGAGTCCGCCCTGTTCGCCGGCGACCTGCTGCGTATGTACACGCGGTACGCCGAACGCGCCGGCTGGAGTACCGAGGTGATAGACGCCGAACCGTCCGATCTCGGCGGGTACCGTGACGTCTCGGTAGCGGTCAAGGCACGCGGCACACCCGACCCCGGCACCGCGCCCTACGCGCGGTTGAAGTTCGAGGGTGGTGTCCACCGCGTGCAGCGGGTCCCGGTCACCGAGAGCCAGGGGCGCATCCACACGTCGGCGGCCGGAGTGCTCGTGCTGCCCGAGGCCGACGACGACACCGAGGTCGAGATCAACCCCAACGACATCCGGATCGACGTCTTCCGATCGTCCGGGCCCGGTGGACAGAGCGTCAACACCACCGATTCCGCGGTCCGCATTACCCACCTGCCCACCGGGATCGTCGTGTCCTGCCAGAACGAGAAGAGCCAGCTCCAGAACAAGGAGCAAGCGCTGCGGATGCTGCGCGCACGGCTGCTGGCGGCGGCCCAGGAGGCGGCGGAGAAGGAAGCGTCCGACGCCCGGCGGAGCCAGATTCGCACCGTCGACCGCTCGGAGCGGATCCGCACCTACAACTTCCCAGAGAACCGCATCTCGGATCACCGCATCGGCTATAAGGCGCACAACCTGGATGCCATCCTCGACGGGGACCTCGAAGCGGTGGTCCAGGCGTTGGTCGACGCCGATACGCAGGCCCGGATTACCGAGACCGGCGGGGCCGGCGAATGATGCGGCTCGGGTGGAGCCTGCCGGCGCTCGGCAGCCACCCGGTCGTGGCCGACCATTGGTCAACCGGCTCGAAGCGATCTCGAAGTCTTGGTGGGTGGATATACGCCGTCGGGACCACGGGGGTGTGATGACGTCTTTGAGAGAGCTGATCAGCGCGGCGGAGCAGCGGCTGGCCCAGGGCGAAGTGCCGTCGCCGCGGCACGACGCCGAGACGCTAGCAGCACACGTGCTGAGTGTCGACCGGACGCAGCTAGTCACGGTGGTCGACGTCCCACCGTCGTTCCCGGCCGCCTACAGCGCTGCTGTTGGTCGGCGCGTGAAGCGAGAGCCGCTGCAGCACATCACCGGGGTGGCTCATTTCCGATATCTGACCCTCCAGGTGGGCCCGGGGGTCTTCGTCCCTCGTCCGGAGACCGAGCTGACGGCGGGAGCGGCGATCGAGGCGGCTCGAGAGGTGATCGCCGCGGACCGAGTGCCGGTAGTGGTCGATATGTATGCGGGATCGGGAGCTATCGCCATCTCGGTGGCTCGTGAGCTTCGGCCAGTGGTGGTCCACGCGGTCGAGTCCGACGACGACGCCGTCGAGTGGTTGCGACGTAACGCTGCCGGCGCGTCGGTGGTGGTGCACCACGACGACGTCGGTGGGATCGCGGAACGGAGCATGTCCATGCTGCACGGTGAGGTGGACGTGGTCGTCGCCAATCCACCATACGTGCCGGTGGGGGCCACCATCCGCGACCCCGAGGTGGTCGAGCACGACCCCGGCGTCGCGTTGTGGTCCGGAGCAGATGGCTTGGACGCGATGCGGGTGTTGGAGTCGGTGGCCGCGCGGCTGCTGCGTCCCGGCGGCGTGGTGATCGCCGAGCATGCCGACGAGCAAGGAACGTCGGCTCCCGGGGTGTTCATGGCGACCGGTCGTTGGAGCGACGTCGTCGACCATCCGGATCTCAACGGTCGGCCGCGTTATCTCACCGCCCTCCTGACAGGCCCCCGCCCGTCCCCATGATCATGAACACTTTGCCGTGTCATGACACGGCAAAGTGTTCATGATCATGGGGACGGGCGGGTAGTACAGGTGGGGCGGGGTAGGACTGTTGATGAGTACGCGGTTAAATACGTGACGTGGCTCTGACCTACGACTGCGCGGACGACGCCAGGCGCAAACGCGGGATCAGCGTGGCGACCCGATCGGTACGGGCCGGCCGGCTGGTTGTCCTGCCGACCGACACCGTCTACGGGATCGGCGCCGACGCGTTCTCCGCTCCAGCAATCAGCAAGCTGCTCGCCGCCAAAGGACGCGGCCCTGACATGCCGGTGCCGGTGCTGGTGGGCTCGGCGGAGGCCTGGACCGGCGTCGCCGTCGCCAACGAACCCGCCGAGGCCTTGGCCGCGGTGTTCTGGCCGGGTGGGCTGAGCTTGCTCTGCCACGAGCAGCCCTCGTTGAACTGGAATCTGGGCGACACCGGCGGGACGGTGGTCGTACGGATGCCCCAGCACGACGTCGCCCTGGAGTTGCTGGCCGAGACCGGGCCTATGGGAGTGAGCAGTGCGAACCGGTCTGGCCAGCCACCGGCGCAGACCGCACAAGACGCTCGGGAACAGTTGGGCAATTCCGTTGCGGTTTACCTCGACGCTGGGCCGACGAAGGCCGATGTCCCGTCCACCATCGTCGATGTCACCGGCGATGTTCCCCGGGTGATCCGGGCCGGTGCCATCAGCCTCGACCAGCTGCGTGATGTGGTGCCGGAGATCATCGCTCCGGACGACATAACCGCCGCTCCGGACGGCGTAACCGATGCGGCGGACGGCGACGCTACCGCCGCGGCGGACGGCAACCCGGCCGACCCGGTAGGTGAGGTCCCGGGTGAGACTCCGGAGCAGGCGGCTGTCCGGCGCGCGGCGGAAGAGGCCGCTCGCGAGTGAACGCCGTTGGGCATGCCGTGACCGGTCCCGTGGGTGTACACCCACCTCACGTGGGGCGGTGCGGAGTTCCACTAGAGTGGGCCGACGTGATCCTGCCGTCCGCCTCATTCCGTTGAAAGGCGCTGCTGTTCGGTGCGCGAGTACCTGCTGACCTTCTTCATCGCCGCGTCGATCACCTATTTGATGATGGCGCTGTGCGGACGGGTCGCACACTGGGTCGGCGCCATCCCGCCGCCACGGGCGCGGGACGTACATAAGGGTGTTGTCCCCCGAATGGGCGGGGTGGCCATGCTCATCGGGATGCTCGGGGCCATGCTGGTGGCCAGCTATCTGCCCCGCATGCGAGACGTATTCGTCGAGTCGACCGACGCGCGGGCGTTGATCACGGCGGCGATCGTCATTTGCCTGGTGGGGGTGGCCGACGACATCTGGGATCTGTCGGCGTTGGCCAAGTTGGCTGGGCAGATGCTGGCGGCCGGACTGCTCGTGGTGCAGGGCGTGGAATTGTTGTGGCTGCCGCTGCCGAATGGCGTGTTTACCCTCGATCCTGGGCAGCGTGCCCTGCTCACGGTGTTGTTGGTGGTCGGTGCGGCCAATGCGGTCAACTTCATCGACGGGTTGGACGGACTGGCCGCTGGTGTCGTGGGTATCGGCGCGGCCGCATTTTTCTCGTACACGTACTTGCTGGCCGTCGAGCAAGGCGACACCAGGATGACCACCCCGGCCCTGGTCGCGGTGGTGCTGATGGGGATGTGTGCGGGCTTTCTGCCGCACAACATCTCGCCGGCGCGGATTTTTATGGGCGACTCCGGGGCGATGCTCATCGGGTTGCTGCTCGCAGCTGGCTCCATCACCCTCACCGGCCGCTCGGCGAGCCAAGACGTCGACGAGTCCAGTTTCTTGCTGACGCTGCTGCCGTTGATCCTGCCGGCGGCGGTGATCGCGTTGCCGTTCCTGGACATGTTGTTGGCAGTGGTGCGCCGTACCCGCGAGGGACGTATGTTCAACTCGCCGGACAAGAAACACCTGCATCATCGGTTGCTGGAGGTCGGCCACTCCGATGGCCGGGCCGCGGCGATCATGTGGGTGTGGGCGGCCCTGGTGTCCGGGGGAGTCGTCGTCATCGCCTTGGTCGGCGGATGGACGACGTATGCGTTGTTGGCGGTGGCCATCCTCGTGTTGGTGGCATTTACCACACGGAGGCCGCGACGGTTGCTGCGGCGAGGAACCTCGTTTATGGAAACCGGCGGGTAACAACGTAGGCTTTGGGACCGTGTCCAAGACTTCCGAGACTTCCAGTGCGGCGTCGCCGGTTCCCGGAGCTACGTCGTTCCTGACGACCATGCGGCGGGTCCTGATCCTGACTGGGGCCGGGTTGGCCGTCTTGCTGCCGGTGGCCACCGTGGCCGGTTGGCTGCTGGGTGGTTCAGAGGTCGGACTCGGGGTTCTGCTCGGGCTAGCGCTACCGGCGGTGTTCTTCGGCGCCACGGTTCTTACCGGTGTGCTGGCGGCTCGGATGGACAACACCCAGTTCGTCGGGGTCGTGGCCGGCTCATGGATCCTGAAGATCATCGTTCTGATGGTGGTCATGGCGTTGATCAAGGACGCGAGCTTTTACCACCGCACCGCCCTCTTCATCGCCCTCGTCGTTGGTGTGGCTGGTTGGCTCGCCGCCGAGGTCTTGATTGTCATGCGCACTCGAATTCCGTACGTCGAGGTAGCGCGAGACTCGCAGGAGAAGGGTGGCGATGACCCGCTCGGCGGCCAACAAAAGTTGGAGGCCGGGGGTGCGTGAGTCGGCAGTGGACCGCACTTGGTATGGTCGGGGCGCCGCATGAGTGAACGGGCACATCTCCCGCATGGCGGGGAGTCCATTGTCTGGCACATCATGGGCACCCTGATCGCCGGGCCGACCCTGTACGGACTGCTCGGCTTTGGGGTGGATAGATTCGCTGACGTGTCGTTCGGCTTGCCGACAGGCATCGTCATCGGATTTGTTCTGTCCGGCTACATCATCTACAAACGGTACGGCCGGGAAGCCTACCCGAGCCCCGATACCAACGGAGAAGACCCTGAGCGCACTCACGACGACGGTCACACTCGCCGCTGAGGACGACGGATTCCACGCTCCGTCGCTGGTCGACTTCTTCCCGCCGGCGATCATGTTCGAAGGAACCATCTTCGAGTTCACCCGGGTCAACATGATCCAGGTCATCATGACGGTAGCGATCGCGTCGTTCTTCATCGTCGCGTTCCGCAACCCGAAGGTTGTGCCACGGGGAATCCAGCAGCTTGGTGAGCTGGCCGTCAACTTCGTCGAGACCCAGATCATCGACTCGATCATGGGTAGCAGCGGACGCCGTTACCTGCCTTACCTCGTCACCCTGTTCTTCTTCATTTTGGCGATGAACCTCGCCGGTGTCATTCCGTTCTTGAACCTGGCAGGCAGCAGTGTCGTCGCCGTGCCAATGTTGATGGCAGTCATCGCGTGGGTAACGTTCAACACGGCTGGAATCCGCAAGCACGGATTCGGCAACTACATGAAGGCGAACCTGTTCCCGACAGGTGTTCCGAAGCCGGTCTACGTGCTGCTGACACCCATCGAGTTTCTTTCGACGTTCATCCTGCGGCCGGTGACGTTGACCATTCGTCTTGTGGCCAACATGATGGCCGGGCACTTGATGCTCGTGCTGTTCTTCTCGGGAGCCACATACCTGTTCCTCGATGCCGAATGGGCGCTCAAGCCGTTCGGCCTGGGAGCTGCGGCGATGGGATTCTTCATCACCGGCTTCGAGATCCTGATCGCAGTACTGCAGGCCTATATCTTCACTCTCCTCACCGCGCTTTACATCGCGGGTGCGGAGAGCGAACACCACTGACGTAACACCGACGTTCCGGACACGCCGTCCGGAACGCCAACACAAGGAAAGGGAAACACCGTGGAGCTTCTTGCTCAGGTTGAGGGCAACGTCAATGCCATCGGCTATGGCCTCTCCGCGATCGGCCCAGGCGTCGGCCTGGGAATCATGATCGGCAAGGCGCTGGAGGGTATGGCCCGCCAGCCCGAAGCCGCTGGCATCCTGCGGATCAACATGTTCATCGGTGTCGCTCTGATCGAGGCGCTGGCCCTGCTGGGTATCGTCGCAGGCTTCCTCTTCACGTGAGTCCTGAGATGGTACGCGCAGCCGAGGGAGACGTGCCTGAGGGCATAGATATCTTCATTCCGCCGTGGTACGACGTCTTCTGGAGCGCGGTGATGTTCGCCGCGCTGTTCTGGATCTTCTGGAAGTTCGTCCTACCCAGGTTGAAGACTGTCCTCAACGAGCGTTCCGAGGGTATCGAGAAGAAGCTGGAGCAGGCCGAGGCCGACCGCAACGAGGCCCACGTTCTGCTCGAGCAGTATCGCGAGCAGCTGGCGGAGGCTCGTTCTGAGGCGGCTCAGATCCGGGCGGAAGCACAAGCCGAACGGCAGTCCATCGTGGCTGAGGCACGCTCTGAAGCGCAGACGGCGGCTACCGCCGTCGCCGAGCGGGCTGAAACACAGCTGTCGGCTGAGGCCGAGCGGGTGCGCACAGTGCTGGCCCGTGACGTCGGCCGGCTTGCCACCGATCTTGCTGAGAAGATCGTCGGTGAGTCGCTGGACGAGCAGAAGGTCGCGGCCACCGTCGACCGCTTCATCGCCGATCTCGAGACCGTCGCCGCCGAAGAGCAGGAGACGCGCTGATGCTTGGCTCCAGCCGCACATCGTTCGAGGCAGCCCGGGCCGAGCTGCCAGGTCGCGTGCCGGCCGACGGTGAGATGTCGGCCGAGCTTCTGCAAGTTTCCACCGTACTGGCGGCTACCCCAGCTCTGCGGGGAGCATTGGCCGATTCCGGTACGGAGAGCGCGGCCCGGGTGGCGCTGGTCCGGTCGGTGCTCGACGGCAAGGTGAGCGCCGCGACGCTTGACGTCGTAGCCGACCTCGCCAGCCGGCGCTGGAACAGCGGGACCGACGTCGTGGACGCGGTAGAGCTGCTCGGCTTCGAGGTGGCGCTGATCGGGGTGGAGCGGGCCGGCCGGCTGGACACGGTGGAAGACCAGCTGTTCCGGGTCGACCGACTGGTGGCGGGCAACGCCGAGCTGCGGCAGGCATTGTCCGATCCGGCGGTGGGCGCGGCGGCCAAGGCGCAGATGCTGGACGACCTGCTCGACGGCAAGGTGGAGACCACCACGGCGGCCCTGGTGCGGCATCTCGTGCAGCACCCCCGAGGGCGCAATCTGGGCGATGTGTTGCCGGCGTTGGTTGAGCAGTCGGCTCGGCGCCGGGAGCGGCTGCTGGCGAAGGTCAAGGTGGCCGCGGCGATGAGCGGTGACCAAGAGCGGCGCCTGGCGGCGGTGCTCAGTCGCATTTATCACCGAGAGGTCGATCTGCAGATCGAGGTCGATCCGGAGGTGCTGGGCGGAGTCGTCGTCCGAGTGGGCGACGAGGTGATCGATGGCAGTGTGGCACAGCGGCTGGACGAGGTCAGCCGGGTGTGGCGGGCGTAATTTGGCCACCACACCAGCGCCGTTCACACTGGTCTGAGACAGGACAACTCGACAGAGCCTTGACTTAGGGCTACCCACACAGGACAACCCACGGGTTCGCGAAGACGAAAGAGTAGGGACGAAAAGATGGCGGAGCTGACGATCCGGCCGGAGGAGATCCGGGACGCGATCGAGCGACACGTCCAGTCGTACGCGCCGGAGGCCTCGAGGGAAGAGGTCGGCCGGGTTGTGGACGCCGGCGACGGCATCGCTCACGTCGAAGGACTGCACTCGACGATGGCCAACGAGCTGCTCGAGTTCGAGGACGGCACTCTCGGTCTGGCGCTGAACCTAGAGGTTCGCGAGATCGGTGTGGTGATCCTGGGCGAGTTCAAGAACATCGAGGAAGGACAGACGGTACGCCGCACCGGCGAGGTCCTCTCGGTGCCGGTGGGTGACGCCTTCCTCGGCCGCACCGTCGACCCGTTGGGCAAACCGTTGGACGGGCTTGGCGAGATCGAGGCCGAAGGACGTCGCGCGCTGGAGTTGCAGGCACCGTCGGTGATCAACCGGCAGAGTGTGTCCGAGCCGCTGCAGACCGGCATCAAGGCGATCGACTCGATGACCCCCATCGGGCGGGGCCAGCGGCAGCTCATCATTGGTGACCGGCAGACCGGTAAGACGACGGTCGCCGTCGACACCATCCTGAACCAGGTGGACAACTGGAAGAGCGGCGATCCGAAGCAGCAGGTGCGCTGCATCTACGTCGCCACCGGCCAGAAGGGCTCCACCATCGCCGGTGTGCGCCAGCAGCTGGAAGAGGCCGGCGCGTTGGAATACACCACCATCGTCGCCGCCCCGGCATCCGACGCCGCGGGCTTCAAATACCTCTCGCCCTACACCGGCTCGGCCATCGGTCAGCACTGGATGTACCAGGGTTACCACGTGCTGATCGTCTTCGACGACCTCACCAAGCAGGCTGAGGCGTACCGGGCAATCTCGCTGCTGCTGCGCCGCCCGCCGGGCCGTGAAGCGTACCCGGGTGATGTGTTCTACCTGCACTCGCGGTTGCTGGAGCGGTGCGCCAAGCTGTCGGACGCGCTGGGAGCTGGTTCGATGACCGGTCTGCCGATCATCGAGACGAAGGCGAACGACGTCTCCGCGTACATCCCCACCAACGTCATCTCCATCACCGACGGTCAGTGCTTCCTGGAGTCCGACCTGTTCCACTCGGGTATCCGCCCGGCGGTCAACGTCGGTATCTCGGTGTCCCGAGTTGGTGGATCGGCGCAGGTCAAGGCGATGCGGAAGGTGTCAGGTACGCTGCGCCTGGACCTAGCGCAGTACAACGAGCTGAAGGCGTTCGCCGCGTTCGCGTCGGACCTGGACGCCACCAGCCGGGCGCAGCTGGACCGCGGCGAGCGGGTGACCGAGCTGCTCAAGCAGCCGCAGGGCGCGCCGGTGCGGGTCGAGCGCCAGGTAGCGGCGATCTGGGCGGCCACGACGGGCCGGTTGGACGAGGTCCCGGTCGAGGATGTGCGGCGGTTCGAGACCGAGTTCGTGGACTACCTGGTCCGTGAGCACTCGGCGGTTCTGGACTCCATCCGGTCGACCGGCCAGCTGTCCGACGACGACGCGTCGCTGTTGGAACAGGCGATCGACACCTTCAAGCAGCAGTTCGTCACCGCGTCCGGCCAGCCGCTGATCAAGGACGAGCCGATCGAAGCCATGGAAGAGGGCGAAGAAGACCAGGTGACCCTGCGTCGCCGGCGCCGGTCGGCGGCGGACGTGCAGGAGGCCACTGGCCCGCAGGGTGTGACGGGAGCCCCCTCGCAGTGATCCAGGTGCAGTACGGACGGCAGACAGCCAGCGTGAGTGAGAGGAGGTGCTAACCAGTGGGTGCAGAGCTGCGTGAACTGCGACGGCGAATCCGTTCGACGGAGTCGATGAAGAAGATCACCAAGGCGCAGGAGCTCATCGCCGCGTCGCGGATCATCAAGGCGCAACAGCTGGCGGATGCGGCCAAGCCGTACAGCCAGGCGCTGGTGCGAGCACTCGAAGCGGCGGCGTCGCGATCCAACCTCGACCACCACCTGCTGGAGGGCGTCGGGACCCCGCGGCGATCGGCGGTGCTAGTGGTGACCTCCGACCGCGGATTCGCCGGTGCGTATTCGGCCAACGTCATCCGGCAAGCTGAAGCGCTGACGGCTCTGCTCCGGGAGCAGGGGCAGGAAGTGCGGCCCTACGTGGTGGGCAAGAAGGGTGTGAACTGGTTCCGGTTCCGTGCCCGGGAGATGTTCGGGGAGTACGTCGACTTCACCGGCAACCCCACATATGCGCATGCTCGGCGGATCGCGGACGACCTCCTGGAAGCCATCAACACGCCGACCGATGAGGGCGGCGTCGACGAGATCCACGTGGTCTCGACGCACTTCAAGAACATGGTGAGCCAAGAGGTCCGGGCCCGCCGATTGTTCCCGATCGTGGTGGAAGACGTCCCGGAGCCGTTACGTCGAGCCGAAGTAGCTGGCGGCGCGGAGGCGGCTGGTGGAACCAGCGCGGATGGGCCGGATCAGGCGCCGCCACCGCCGAAGTCCAACGGACGCTCTGAGGACGAAACGTTACCGTTGTACGACTTCGAGCCGTCGGCGGAGGAGGTCCTGGATGCATTGCTGCCGCAATACGCAGGTAACCTCGTGTACACGACGTTGCTCGACGCCGCGGCGTCGGAATGGGCGGCTCGCCGCCGGGCTATGAAAGCCGCAACGGACAACGCCGGAGAGCTACAAGAAAATCTCACCCGGCAGGCTAACGCCGCCCGCCAGGCCGAGATCACCCAGGAGATCAGCGAGATCGTCGGCGGCGCGGACGCGCTGGCGTCGGCAGGAAGTGAGTAGGAGACATGACGGCCACTGTTGAGGAGACCGCTGTCACCACCGGTCGCGTGGTGCGGGTGATCGGGCCGACCGTTGATGTCGAGTTCGGCGACGGGTACATGCCGAACATCTACAACGCGCTGACGGTCGATGTGGAGCTGGACGAAGCGTCCGGCGGCAACCGCACGCTGACGCTCGAGGTTGAGCAGCACATCGGCGATGGGCTGGTTCGCGCCATCTCGATGCAGCCCACGGACGGCTTAGTGCGTGGCGCATCGGTCCGGGACACCGGTTCCGGAATCAGCGTGCCGGTCGGCGACGGCGTGAAGGGGCATGTGTTCAACGCCCTGGGCAAACCGCTGGATGTCGACGAGTCCGAGATCGAGGCGGAGGACCGTTGGGTCATCCACCGCAAGCCGCCGGCGTTCGACCAGCTCGAGGGCAGCACGCAGATGCTGGAGACCGGCATCAAGGTGCTCGACCTGCTGACGCCGTACATCCAGGGTGGAAAGATCGGCCTGTTCGGTGGTGCCGGTGTGGGCAAGACGGTGCTCATCCAGGAGATGATCACCCGGGTTGCGCGCAACTTCGGTGGTACGTCGGTGTTCGCCGGGGTCGGCGAGCGTACCCGTGAGGGTAACGACCTCTGGGTCGAGATGGCCGAGGCCAACGTCCTGAAGGACACCGCGCTGGTGTTCGGGCAGATGGACGAGCCGCCGGGCACCCGGATGCGGGTCGCGCTGTCCGCGCTGACCATGGCGGAGTACTTCCGGGACGTCAAGAACCAAGACGTGTTGTTGTTCATCGACAACATCTTCCGGTTCACCCAGGCCGGCCAGGAGGTCTCGACACTGCTGGGGCGGATGCCCTCGGCGGTGGGATATCAGCCGACGCTGGCCGACGAGATGGGCGAGCTGCAAGAGCGCATCACCTCGGTGCGAGGCCACTCGATCACCTCGATGCAGGCCATCTACGTCCCGGCCGACGACATCACCGACCCGGCGCCGCACACCGCGTTCGCGCACCTCGACGCCCGGACGGTGCTGTCGCGGCCGATCTCTCAGCTGGGTATCTACCCAGCCGTCGACCCGCTGGACTCGTCGAGCCGGATCCTCGACCCCCAGTACATCGGTGAGGACCACTACCGCATCGCCAGCCGGGTGAAGCAGATCCTGCAGAAGTACAAAGACCTGCAGGACATCATCGCCATCATGGGTATCGACGAACTGTCCGAAGAAGACAAGATCACGGTGAACCGGGCCCGTCGGCTCCAGCGGTTCTTGTCGCAGAACATGTTCGTCGCCGAGGCGTTCACCGGCCAGCCAGGTGTGTTCGTGCCGCTGTCGGAGACACTCGAGTCGTTCGACGCCATCTGCAAGGGCGAGTACGACCACCTGCCCGAGCAGGCGTTCGCCTACGTCGGCAACGTCGAAGACGCGGAGAAGAAGGCCAACACCTTCGCTTCGTAACCTTCTGGTGCACTACCCGCTCACCACGGCCGATTGGGAAGGAAAGACGTGGCAGGAGAGCTCAGCGTCGAGGTGGTCGCGGCGGACCGCAAGGTCTGGTCCGGCTCGGCCACCATCGTGGTCGCGAAGACCACGGAGGGCGAGATCGGCATCATGCCAGGGCATGAACCGGTGTTAGGGCTGCTGGTCACGGGCCCGGTGACGGTGCGGACCGCGGACGGCGAGACCGTGGTGGCGGCGGTAGACCGTGGTTTCCTGTCCGTCTCAGAAGATCACGTGGCCGTGCTGGCCGAGGTGGCCCAGCTTGCGGATGAGATCGATGTCGCTAGTGTGGAGGAAGAACTCGCCGCAGCGGCGGAGGATCAATCAACCGCACGCTGGGCGCAGGCCCGGCTTCGGGTAGCGGGAGCACGGTAACCAGAGTCGGGAGCGACGGAGCCTATCGGGGGTGATTGGTGGCGCTGATTACGTGGGTGGCGGTGCTGCTGATCGCGCTCGCGGCGTTGGTGGCCGCCGCTCTAGTTGTGCTGTACCTTCGGCGCGGCGTGCTTCAGCGCGAAGGCGGGTTCGACATGTGTATGCGGGTGGGCAGCCAGGACGGCTGGGCGGGCGGATGGATCTTCGGTATCGGTCGGTATCGGGGCGAGTGTCTGGAGTGGTTCCGGACATTCAGCTTCGCACCTCGGCCCAAGCGCGCGGTGCGGCGTGGTCAGTTGGCGGTCAGCGGTCGACGGGAGCCGGACGCTGAGGAAGATTTCGAGCTCCCAGCCGGGCATGTGGTGCTGAGCTGCTCCATGGGCCCGACGACGGTAGAGATCTCGATGACCGAGCCGGCGTCTACGGCGTTTCTGGCGTGGCTGGAAGCTGCGCCGCCCGGTGGCCACTTGGTCCGTTAGCGGTCCGATGCGGGCGCGGCACCGGTGGTGGGCGGACCGTTGAACAGGAGAAAGCACAACGTGGAAAGACTTCGAGTGACCGGCGGCGCGTCGCTGCGCGGATCCGTGCACGTGGCCGGCGCGAAGAACAGCTCACTCAAGCTCATGGCGGCCACCTTGCTGTCCGAAGGGCGTAGCACCCTGCACGACGTCCCCACCATTACCGACGTCGACTACATGGGTGAGCTGTTGCGCCGACTGGGCGCCGACGTCGTGCGGACCAACGGTACCGTCGTGATCGACGTTCCGGACAAGATCGCCCACGAGGCGCCGTATGAGCTGGTTCGGCGGCTGCGGGCGTCGATCTGTGTCCTGGGTCCACTCGTCGCGCGTTGTGGTGCCGCCGACGTCGCGTTGCCCGGCGGCGACGCCATCGGCTCGCGCGGGTTGGACATGCACATCGCGGGTCTGGAACGGCTCGGCGCACACGTCGAGGTTCAACACGGCTACGTCGTCGCCAGGGCTCCCAAGGGCCTCAGAGGGGCCATGATCGGCCTCGACTTCCCGAGTGTTGGCGCCACGGAGAACATCCTCATGGCCGCGGTATTGGCCGAGGGGGAGACGGTGCTCGACAACGTGGCGCGGGAACCGGAGATCGTGGACATCTGCCAGATGCTGGTAGACATGGGCGCCAAGATCGAGGGTGCCGGTACCTCCACCCTCCACGTGCAGGGCGTCGAGCGGCTGAAGCCATCCGAGCACACCACCGTGCCGGACCGTATCGTGGCCGGCACCTGGGCGGTCGCGGCGTTGATGACCCGCGGAGATATTACGGTCGCCAACGCCCGCCACACCCACCTAGAGCTGGTGCTGGAAAAGTTGATGGCCGCCGGCGCGGTAGTGGAAACCCTCGCCGAGGGCGGGTTCCGGGTAGCCATGTCCGGCCGTCCGCGCGCCATCGACGTCGTCACATTGCCGTATCCTGGGTTCCCCACCGATCTTCAGCCCATGGTGGTCGCGCTCAATGCGCTGGCCGACGGCACGGCGATGATCACCGAGAACGTTTATGAGGCCCGCTTCATGTTCGTGAACGAACTGGCTCGGCTCGGAGCCGACGTTCGGATCGACGGTCACCACGCGGTTGTGCGCGGGCGCGAGTCGTTGTCCGGGGCGCCGGTGGTGGCCACGGACATCAGGGCCGGTGCCGGGTTGGTACTGGCCGGACTGGTCGCGGAAGGGGAGACATTAGTGTCCGCGGTGCATCACATCGACCGCGGCTACCCTGATTTCGTCGGGCAGTTGACACAACTCGGGGCCGACGTCAGTCGAGAACCCGACCCGGACCGATTCGAGGACTAAACATGGCCTCAGGTGGGCAACGGCTCAGCGCTGGACGTGGGTCACATGACGGGCCGGGCCGGTGGGGTGCCCACCTCGCCGTCGGCGGGAACCGAACGGCCTGACGAGCCCGCCGTCGTGGACACAATCGGTGCGTATGCTGGCTCGGACGAGCCGCCGACGGCCGAGAGACCCACCACGGATCTCACCGGTGTTGACGATGGCACCGAGGTCACCGCGGCAAGCGGTCTACCAGGTATGCGCCCGCCATCGTGGCGGGGCTGGCTGGAGCCGCTGGGCCGGGTGCTGCCGGACTGGCTCACGCCGGGACGGATCGGCTTCGCGATCTACCTGGCCGTGTTGACGTGGTATTGCATCACCGAAGGGCTGCCGATCGACCGGATCGGGCAGACCGTCTGGATCGTGGCGGGCATCCTGGCGGCCGGGCTCGGCCGCACCTGGCACCAGCACCTGCGGGTGTTCATCGACTGGATCCCGTTGCTGGCCGCCCTCGTCCTCTACGACCACACCCGGGGTATCGCGGACACACTCGGCATGACCGTCCGGGTAGGTGAGCTGGTCGCCGTCGAGCAGTGGCTCTTCGGTGGTGGTTTGCCCACCGTGTGGCTGCAAGAGCGGTTGTACGACGCCACGCAGGTGCAATGGTGGGACATCATCGTCGCGGTGGTGTATTTCACCCACTTCGTGGTGCCGTGGGCGATCGCCGCCGTGTTCTATTTCCGGTCGCGGCCGCTGTGGATCCGCTACATCCGTCGTGTCCTGCTACTGACCTACGCCGGCTTGTTGACCTACATCCTGATCCCGGCCGCGCCCCCGTGGTACGCGGCGCGGGTGGGTGAGATCTCAGACGAGGTCGCCCGGATCTCCACCCGAGGCTGGTGGGAAGTTGGTCTGTCGTTCGCCGACGTGTGGTTGAAGGACGCCCAGGCGGAGAGCAACCCGGTGGCGGCGCTGCCATCGCTGCACGCCGGTTTCTCACTGCTGGTAGTGGTGGCGTTGTGGCCGGTGGTCGGTCATCTGTGGGGCCGTTGGCGGCTCAAAGGGGTGTCGGTCGGCTCGGTCAGCGCGGGGGTGCTGTGGCTCGTGCTGGCGCTGTTCCCGCTGGCGATGGCCTTCACGCTGGTGTACGGCGGAGAGCACTACGTCGCCGACGTACTCGCCGGTTGGCTCTACGTGGTGCTGATCTGCGTCATCGCGGCGTGGTGGGAGCAGCGTCGGCCACCCTGGCGACGCGCACCGCAGCTCCAGGACAACCTAGCGCCGCGCACCACGGACCCCGAGGGTCCGGGCCGCTCGGGACCGGGTATGGCACGATCGTCTCGTGCCTGACTCTATTGGTGACCTTGTTGCCCTGCTCGATCTCGAGACGATCGAGGACAACCTGTTCCGAGGCCGGCAGCCGGAGACCCGCCTACAGCGTGTGTTTGGCGGGCAGGTGGCTGGCCAGGCCCTGATGGCGGCCATGCGTACGGTGCCGGCGGACCGGCTGGTGCATTCCCTGCATGCGTACTTCCTGCTCGGCGGCGATCCCACCGTGCCTATCGTGTACGACGCGGAGCTGGTGCGCGACGGCGGCTCGTTCTCCACCCGCCGGGTAGTGGCCCGCCAGCACGGTCGCGCGATCTTCTACCTGACCGCGTCGTTCCACAAAACTGAGACGGGTATGGAGCACCAGGACGTCATGCCGGACGTACCAGAACCGGACGCCTGCCCACGGCTCAGCGAAATGCTGGAACGGCTGTCCGGGATGCCCGGCGACGCGTGGGATCAGGAGTGGGCCGCGCTAGACGTCCGCTATGTCGGAGACTCCCGTCCTGGTGGACGGTTGAAGGGGCCGGATCACCCGGCGCTGGCTCGGCTCTGGATCCGGGCCGCTGGAGTGTTGCCGGACGACCCCACCCTGCACGCGTGTGTGCTGACCTATGCCAGCGACCTCACGCTGCTCGGGGCCACCCTGGTCCCGCATGAGACGTACATCGGGGCGCCCGGTCTTCAGTCCGCCTCGTTGGACCACACGATGTGGTTTCACCGGCCATTCCGAGCGGATGAGTGGCTGCTCTACGACCAGGTGGCGCCGTCGGCTTCCGGAGCCCGCGGGCTTGCGCTGGGACGGGTGTTCTCCGCCGATGGTCGGCTGGTGGCCACCGTCGCACAGGAAGGCCTGATTCGCCCGGTCGGCTAACCTCTTGTCACGTTGTCCGGCCTGACGACTCGCGCAACATTCGGGGTGGGTGGGTCGGGGCTCGGCGGCTGCTACGGAACGTCCGCGGTCGCCTATCCTAACCAGCCAGTGAGCCGCTCCTGCTCCCACTGGAGTTTGGCGCGGAAGCTGGCTTCGTCGGGCGGGGTGAGCCGCACGGCCGGCCGTGGCTGGGCGTAGAAGTCGCCGGTGACGGTGGCCACCTGTTTGCCGGGGAGCTCCAGGAAGCAGAAACCGTAGCCGTCGAAGGTGATGTGGTCTCCGCCGTAGAGGTCGGCGGCCAGGTTGGTGGCCGCGATCTTGCCGGCGGCCTCGGCGAAGACGCCGGCCTTGGGGAGTTGGGCGGTAGCAGTAGCGATCATGGTGCAGTCGCCGACGGCATAAACCCGGTCTGCGTTGGTGGCAAAGGTGTGCCGGTTGGGTTCGATCCAGCCCGACGGCCCGGCCAGCGAGCTGTTGGCAACGACGGCGGGTGGAGCCGCGGCCGGCACTGCCAAGAGCAGCTGCCAGTCGATGGTCTCGCCGTTGGTGAACCGGATGGTGTTCGACTCGTGGTTGATGGTGTCGACCTTGGATTCGGTGTGGATGGTGATGCCGCGCTCCAGCATCCGATCGGCCAGGTAGCGGCTGGCGTCGACGCCGGCGACCGGCAGGGTGAGCGGGGCGGGCGTGGACACGACGACGTCGACGTGGTCGCGCCGGCCCTCCTTGCGCAGCCGTTCCTCGAGTAACAGCGTCGCCTCGAAGGGCGCCGGCGGGCACAGGTAGGGCGCACCCAAGATGGTGACCACCAACCGGCCCTCGGTGAGTTCGTCGAGTGCGGCCCGGATGCCAGGTAAGGCTTCGGCGTGGTAGAGGTTGTAGGCGTCTTGGCCGAGCAAGGCGGAATGAGCGGGCTGGTAGGTGGCGCCGAGCGCCACGATGATGCCGTCGCCGCTGAGTGTGCCGGCGGTGGTCTCCACTTTGTGCGCCACTGGATCGATATGGGTGACCTCGGCCTGGACGAACCGGATGCCCCGGCGCCCGAGCCGTTCGAGTGGCCGGGTGCCGTCCAGCAGTGGCCGGAGCCCCGCGACGTCCCAGAGCTTGGCGAAGCCGACGAAAAACTTGTCGCTCATAGCCACGACCGTGACGTCGTCGCTGGGCGGCAGGTGACGGCGTAACTCGTGGGCGGCGGCCAAGCCACCGAACCCACCACCGAGCACCAGGATATGTGCCATCAAGTCCACCTCCGCCACTACATACCCGTGGCGTGACGGTACCAGCCCACGCAGCCCTCGACCAGGGCGGTTAACCGATATCGGCAAGAAAGTTCTCGATCATTCCGCGGTGGTCCGCGGCGGTCCGCTGCCCTATGTGGACATATCACCATTATCGGGATGCGGTAGGCCGGAGGTGCGGGACGGGCCACTCGGCACGCCACACACTCCGCACCACAAGGATGCCGGGTGCGACGCGCCGAGCGGCCGCCGTACACGTCTCCCGAATACCCAGTGGTACTCGGGTTCAGATGTAGTCGTTGAGTACCAGGAATCCGGGCAGCCAGGCAGTCCCGACCCCTACTGCGATGGTGACGTAGGCGGCGAACTGCTGGATGGGGCGTTTGAGCGCCAGCAGCAGGAAGTACAGGAACCACAGCACGGCCCACGCGGCCCAGCTGAGGCCTAGCCACACGAGGAAGGTGTCACCACCGGTATCCGACAACGTGATGATCGAGACCGGAACAGCGGTGATGGCGACGAACAGGCAATACCAGCCTAGTCCGGAGCCTTCCGCGTCGATGTACTGGTTGTAGGCCACCCACAGGTAGGTGAAGGCGAAGAGAAGGACATAGCCGGCCAGCTGGATCGAATCGAGATCCTGTTGGGAGATGGCGAAGATCGCCACCACCAGGCCGACGAGCCCGGTGAAGACGTTCATGATGGCGACTTCTCGGGCGTTGATCCGGCCGAGGAGCCAGATGCCGTTGACGAAGAGGACGGCACCGACATAGAGCAAGACGAGGCCAAGCAATGATGTCACCTCCGGTTCGGCACGCCGTGCCGACTGTGGTGATCGTGAGCCGCTTTCGGCCCTCGCCGCCGGTGATCATGTGCAGGAATGTGTCGCTATAGCGACCGGAACCAGCTCACGATCACCGGGGCATGGGGCGAGAATCAGCTGACGATCACGGGTTGAGGGCTCGTCGTTACGAGGCGACCGCGACCTGACCGCGGTCTTTCGCCACCGGGCCGCTAGCGGTTGGCCGGATGTCGTCCTCGAAGATCGCCGTCGGCAGGTAAAGCGAGCAGCAGGCGTTGGGCAGGTCGACGACGGCGCTGACCCGGCCCTCGACCGGAGCCGTGCCGATGATGCCGTAGGCCTGTTCGCCCGTGTAGCCGAACTTCTTCAGGTATTCGATGGCGTTCAGGCAGGCATTCTTGTAGGCGAGAGTGGCGTCCATGTATTCGTTCGTGTTCGTGGCGTGGTCGACGGAGACCCCCGCGAAGCAGACGAACTCCGAGTAGCGCGGCTCGACGTTGCCGGGCATGAAGATGGGGTTCGTCGTGACCCCGTACTTCTCCATGCCGCCCTTGATCAGGTCGACACCGAAGTCGATGAACCCGCCCATCTCGATGGCGCCACAGAAGGTAATCTCACCATCGCCTTGGCTGAAGTGCAGGTCGCCGCCGGAGAACTTGGCTCCCGGCACGTGTACCGGGTAGTAGATCCTGGAGCCACGGGTGAGGTTCTTGATGTCGTGGTTGCCGCCGTTCTCCCGGGCGGGAATCGTGCGTGCACCTTCGCGGGCGACCTTGGCGAATTCGGCGGAACCCCGGTCGAGTGCGCCGGCCAGCGCGTTGGTCTCGTCCGGAGGCAGCGCCAGTGGCGGAACCCGGTCCGGATCGCGAGCGATGAGCGCCCGTTCCCGCTCGTTCCACTTGGCCAGGAGTTCCGCGGACGGGGCGGTGCCGAACAGGCCCGGGTGAGTGATTCCGGTGTAGGACACACCTGGGATATGCCGCGACGAGGCCTGCTGGCCCCGGAAGTCCCAGATCATCTTGTAGGCGTCGGGGTAGTAGTCGGTGAGGAAGCCGCCGCCGTTGACCTTCGAGAAGATGCCGGTGTAGCCCCAGCCCTGTCCGGGAAGGCTGCCGACGGACTGCGGGATTGGTCCAAGGTCCAGGATGTCGATGACGAGGAGGTCTCCCGGCTCGGCGCCACGGATCCCGACTGGGCCGCTGAGGACGTGGCAGCGCAGTAGATCCATGTCGCGGATGTCGTTGGACGAGTCGTCGTTGACTACCTGGCCGTCGGTCCAGTCGAGGCATTCGATGCGGAACTCGTCACCAGGAGAGACCTCCGAAGCGATCGGGATGTCGGGATGCCAGCGGTTGTGACCAGGAATGTCCTGGTCGAACATGGAGCGCGAGTAGTCGATGGAGAATGCGACGTCGGGCATGGCGGTACCTCCGATTGGCGACGAGGCGGAATGACGTGACGTGGCGACGTGCAACTGAGGCTGTCCTGGCGAGGTGACCAGGACGTGGTGTGAAGTTGCAGAGCGCTGGCGGCTCGGCTAGTCCGGTCAGGGTGCCGGTAGGCGTGCCTGGCGCGGGTCGCTGAAACGACGCTGTTGGGGTCGCTGCGGTGGTACCCGGGTCACGACCTCTGGTTCGTCTTGCGACTTCTCGGCCCGGTCCAGTGCCCTGGTCAAGGGGTTCGAGCCGCGGTTGAAGTTCGGCGTGGAGTAGAAGCGTCGGGCGTTGGTCCCGCACTCGTCGCAGGTGTGCGACGTGGGAGCGGAGCCGATAGCCCGGATCACCTCGAAGACTCCGCATCGGGTGCAGCAATACTCGTAGATCGCCACGGTTCTCCCTTCCCGTTCCGAGGAACGCTCGACAGCTCAGAACGCGGCGCGGAAGCCAGCGTAATACCACCGCGACGGAATATTTCCGTATCGGAACAATATCGGTGGCGTGATACCCCGTCAAGAGTGGCGCGAGCAGCCCGGAAACCGGCCAGCGAACTAACGATCATGGTGCTCACGCGGGTTGAGCGCGTGGTTCGGCGGTGTCGGTGACGACCGTGAATCCGCCTGTTGTGGTGAGGGTGACCGCCGGCCGATCACCTGGAACGTCGTCCCGCGTGTCTGAAGATCGCTACAGCTGAGTGACGACGTCGAAGTCGGTGCCGTCCGCACGCGCCAGGTAGACACGTTGCATGAGGTGTTGACCCTTCAAATGCACCGAACCGCGCGGACCGTGGTATCCAACCGGAGAGTTGGTGCTGTGCACGATGTTGCGGACGTCGAGCGAACCGGCCTGCCGGACGAGTGCGGCCAGCAGTTGGATCGCCTCATAACACGACTCACCCATGCTGTTCAGGACCGGTGCGTCCGCGCCGAAACGGCGGGCGTAGCGCCCGTGTAACTCGAGTGCGTCCGGCGTGGCGAGTGTGCCGAAATACCCGGCGGCCGAGAACACGTCATGTGTGGCGCCCGCCCCGCTGGCCAGCAGCATGTTCTCATCCATCAACGAGCTGAGCCGGACCATGCGGCGGTCGAGGCCGGCCGCGGCGAAAGCGCGGTTGAAGTGGACCGCGTCCTGCCCCACGAGAAGCATGAGAACACCCTGCGCTGAACTCCGTCGAAGCCGCTGAATCACCTGGCTGAAGTTGTTCTGCCCGAGAGGGACGAAGATCTCTTCGGTGATGTGGAGGTCGAGGTCGCCGACGAAGTTGTGGACGGCGGTCGCCGAACCCCGGGGCCAGAGGTAATCGTCGCCCACAACAGCCCAGCGGCGGACTCCGAACTCGCGGGCCAGCCAGGCCATCGCCGGTGCGATCTGGTGGTCGGGGGTCTCACCTGCGAGGAAGACCCCGGGGGTGTGTTCGCCGCCCTCGTACAAGGTTCCGTACACGTACGGAAGGTCGCCGTGTAGGTGGGCGGCCAGGGCCTGGCGTACGTTCGACAGATGCCAGCCGGTGACGGCGTCGATCTGACCCTTGCGGGCAAGAGTTGCGACGCGGCGAGCGACATCGTGCGGAGATCCGGCGCCATCGATAGGCACCAGCCTGACCTCCCGGCCGAGCAGGCCACCCTGTTCGTTGATCTCCTCACCGGCGAGCACGGAGCAGGCCATACAGGAGAGGCCGAAGATGCCGGCCGGCCCGTTCATGGGAATCACCAGGCCGACGTTCACGGTCGCGGTACGCGAGACCGCCCCACGGAGCGGCACCTTCCGTAGAATAGGCGCACAGAACACCGAATGATCGACCGGCGCGGCTCCAGGCTCATCTCGCCAGGAGACCTCGCCGTACTGTTGGAGACTCGAGGACATTACGCTCATGGGAATCACCGATACCGAGCGGGTGCTCCAGATTGTAGGAGACCTGGACCGGCTACTGGTAGGGGTTCGCGATCCTGTCTTGAAACAGATCGGTATCGGACGTGAACATTGGCAGGTCCTGCGCTTGCTCGCCGATGGTGAGGGACACGCGATGGGCGAGATCTCCGACGCCATGGGTTTGGCCGGTGCCACCGCCACCCGCGTCGTCGATGCGCTGGCCCAGAAGATGCAGGTCTACCGGCGTAGCGACCCGCTCGACCGGCGGCGGGTGCTGATCTTCCTGGCCGAGCCGGGGCGGGCCACGCTCAACCAGGTGGACGAGGTGATGCTCCAGCGGACCGACCAACTGCTAGTCGACTTCGACCCGGCTGACCGGAACGAACTGCTGCGGCTGCTAGGTCAACTTGTCGCCGTGGCGGCAACCCCAGCGTCGCGCCCGTCCCCAGTGGCCGTGAAACGCGAAGCGCTTTGACGCCGAACCTGACGCCGCGCCCCCTGGCGGCCACACCGCTGACCTGACAAGTCAGCGTGGGTCGGTGTCGGACGGCTGGTCGATCAGTGGTGGGAGGTCGTCGTCGCTCGCACTGGACTGGCGCACAGCTTGGTGTCCGGTAGCGGTGGTGGCCGCCGCGGTCCCGGTGGCGGTCGACGGTGCTGTGCCTGGCTGGCCGGCGACGATCTCGGCGGCCTCTTCACCGAGCGACGCCTCAATGGACTCTGTATCTTCCTCACGGCCCGGCGTACGCATGTTCCACTTGGTGATGATCCAGCGGAACAGCACGTAATAGATCACGGCGTATCCCAGGCCGATCACTATCAACCACAGCGGTCCTTCCGCGATCCGGAAGTTGAGCAGGTAGTCGATGCCTCCGGCTGAGAAACCGAATCCATCCCGCAGTTCAAGCGCGTTGACCAAGGCCAGCGATGTACCGGTGAGGATCGCGTGCACCACGAACAGGGGGAAGGCCACGAACAAGAACGCGAACTCCAGCGGTTCGGTCACGCCGGTGATGAACGACGTCAGGGCAGCGGAGAGCATGATGCCGCCGACGATCTTCTTCTGGCTCGGGCGGGCGGTGTGCCAGATGGCCAGCGCGGCGGCTGGCAGCGCGAACATCATGATGGGGAAGAACCCAGTCATGAAGGATCCCGCCGTTGGGTCGTTCGCGAAGAAGCGGGGGATATCGCCGTGGACGATTTCCCCGGCCGCGGTCTCGTAGTCGCCGACCTGGAACCAGACGATGTTGTTCGGGATGTGATGCAGGCCCAGGGGGATCAGCATCCGGTTGGCGAAGCCGTATAGGCCGCCCCCGGCCACTTCGTGTTCACCCGTCCATTCACCGAACGACGCCAGGCCACTGCTGAACGGCCGGTAGATGAAGCTCATCAACACACCGATGAGCACAGCCGCGAACGACGTGACGATCGGAACGAATCGGCGCCCACCGAAGAATGCGAGGTACGACGGAAGCTTGATCCGATAGAAGCGCTGCCAGAGAACGGCGGCCACGATACCCATGATGATGCCGCCCAGCACGCCGAAGTTGATCAACTCTTGTTCTTCACCGGCGGCCGGCTCCCCGAGGATGTGTGGCGACATCGCCTCGGTCACACCACGGAAGACCAGGTAGCCGACGAGGCCGGCCAGTGCCGTGGAACCGTCGGACTTGCGCGCGAACCCGATGGCGACGCCAAGCGCGAACAGCAACGGCAGGGCCGCGAACAGTGCATCGCCGGCAGCGGCCATGACATCGCCCACCGGTTCCAGCCAACTGAGCCATCCGTACTGCGCCAGGCCGTCGACGCCGAGCATGTCGGGCTGGCCGACGCGTAGTAGTAGGGCGGCCGCGGGTAGCACGGCGATGGGGAGCATCAGGCTGCGGCCTATGCGTTGTCCGTGGGTGAGTGACGACCCCCACCACTTCTTCCACGCAGAGTCGCTACCTCCAGAGTTCTGCCCCGGGGATTCACCCGGTGCAGTGGCCGTTGCCGGATCAGGCTGGCGACCAGTCGGTTCAGTTGGATCCGTGCTGCTCATGTGGGCTTCTCCTCGCCTTGTCCGGTTATCCGCGCGCAGAGGAGATCGCCTGCCGGTCAGGATCCTCGCCTGCCCTCCGATCATCGGTAGCTCGGTCAATGTCTGGGCAGGTCTGACCGTCGCTACCTGGTGGGACGAAGGTCCTTCACACCATGACCGGGAGGCACTTGGCGATGCCTGGTGAACCGGCGACGCTGGTCATCAGCATCGGTGAGCCAATCGAGGACGCGGATCAACTGACGCGGATCAACCCTCGAGGACGCCGGATCAGCTGCGAACAGGCCGGACCTGCTGTGGAGGGCAACATGAGCAAAGCCGAACGGATCCTGGCTGCGCTGGGTGGTTCTGACAACATCATCGAGATCGAGCCGTGTATCACGCGATTACGCGCGGAGGTTGAGGATCCGTCGTTGGTCGACGAGGCGGCGCTCAAGGCCACGGGCGCCCATGGGGTCATGCGGGCCGGGGCGGCAGTCCAGGTGGTCGTCGGCCCGGAGGCGGACACGTTGGCGACCGAGATCGAGGACTTGATGTGAGCCGAACCGTTGCCGCACCCGTCTCAGGGCGGATCATCAGCCTGGCCGACGTACCGGACGCGGTCTTCGCTGAAGGACTCGTCGGTCCGGGCATCGCTATCGACCCGGGCGGCACGGGCCCGGTGACGGCTGTGGCACCCATCGACGGGTCGGTGGTCAAGCTGCACCCGCACGCGTACATCGTTCAGGCCGCCGCGGGGATGGCGGTGCTGGTTCACCTCGGCATCGATACCGTCGAGTTGGCTGGGCAGGGTTTCGAGACGCTGGTGCCGGAGAAGGCCACCGTCGTGGTCGGGCAGCCGCTGGTCACCTGGAACCCCGTGCAGGTAGCGGGTGGCGGCCGAGCGGCGGTATGCCCGGTGGTGGCGCTGGAGGCTCCGGCGGCCGCGATCTCACCGCTGGTGAAGCCTGGGGATGTGATCGCGGCCGGCGAGCCGTTGTTCGTCTGGGACAGCACCGCCGCCCAGGTGTGACGGCGAGCGGAGACGTCAGCGCGGCGCCATCCGGATCGCGCCGTCGAGGCGGATGGTTTCGCCATTGAGCATGGCGTTGGCGACGATGTGTGTCACCAGGGCGGCGTATTCGTCCGGCCGGCCGAGTCGGCTGGGGTGCGGGACTTGGGTGCCGAGAGACTGCTGGGCTTCCTCGGGCAGGGCTTCGAGCAGCGGCGTCTTGAACAAACCCGGGGCGATGGTGGTGACGCGGATCAGATGCTGGGCCAGATCACGCGCGATCGGCAAGGTCATGCCAACGATGCCGCCCTTCGATGCTGAATAGGCCGCCTGGCCGATCTGTCCGTCGAACGCCGCGACCGACGCGGTGTTGACGATGACGCCGCGTTCCTCATCCACTGGCTCGAGGCTGATCATCCGCTCCGCGGCGAGCCGGATGACATTGAAGGTGCCGACCAGGTTCACCTCGACGGTGCGCCGGAACGCGTCGTAGGGGAAAGGTCCCTTCTTGCCGACGACGCGGAATACGTCGGTGCCGATACCCGCACAGTTCACGACGATCCGCAACGCACCCACACTGGCGGCGGCGTCGAGCGCCGACTCTACGCCCGCTTCGTCGGTGACGTCGGCGGGCGAGAAAACGGCCGCGTCGCCGAGTTCGGCTGCGGCCGACGCTCCATTGGATGACGGAAGGTCGACGATGACGACGCGGGCGCCGTCGTTGACCAGTCGTTTCGCCGTGGCCAGTCCGAGGCCGGAGGCGCCTCCGGTGACGAGCGCGACGGTGTCAGGGGTGATGTCCATGCGGGCCTGCCTCACGTGGTCGGTTTGGGACGGTCCGGGATCGCCGGATGTCCTTGGAAGGCACCCTAAATGCCCGGCGTGGTCCGGTGAGCGGTGGGATGGTCATCCAGGATGAGCGGACCCATCCGACGCGAGTACTCGAAGTGCACCGGGCCGTACGCGGATCGTGACCGGCAGTGTGCCGAGTAGTTCGCCGTCGCCGCCGTAGGGCAGGCCGCGGTCGGCATCGATGTGGATCTCGCGGCCCTTGAGGATCTCCACCTCGGGCCGGTTCACGTGAGCACCGGTGTACAGCTCTCGCATGGCGATGGAGGTGAACGCTCGCTTCGAGACATCGCGGAGAACGACGACGTCCAGTACACCGTCGTCGACGCGGGCGTCCGGTGCGGGGCGGCGGCCGTTGCCGTAGAAGCCGGAGTTGGCGGCGACCACGGTGTAGCCGCGAGCTTCGTGCACCGCACCGTCCACGGTGATGCGGTAGCGTGCCGGCCGCCAGCTCAGCAAGGCGCGCCCGGCGGCGTAGTGGTAGGCGGCGCCGCCCAACAGCCGCACCCGGTTGAAGTACTGGTTGGCGACGGCGTCGATGCCGGTGTAGACACTGCCGATGACGACATCGCCGTCGACGTCGATGACATCCACCGGCTGCGGTTGCGCAGTCAGCAACACTCTCGCCAACGACGCCGGGTCCCGCGGCAGGGACAACTGGCGGGCGAAGTCGTTTCCACGGCCGGCGGGGACGATGCCTAACACGCCGCCGGCGTCGGCCACCATCGCCGCGAGGCCGCCGGCCGTGCCGTCGCCGCCCACCGCCAGCACGACGTCGCCACGTTCGACGGCGGCCTTCGCCAGCTCCGCTCCCTGTGCCGGATCATGGCTGAGTTCGACGGCGACGATCGAACCAGCATCCCGGAGATGGCCGACGAGCTGGCTGAGCCTTGCCTTGGCTCGCCGGCGGTGGCTGCCGGCCGCGGGATTCACGACGGCGGTGAACGTGCGCAATGATCCGGCCCCTTCGTGTCGGGATCGGGTGATGATAGCCCGTCGCCGGTAGAGTCGCCGGAATGGGACGCGTGAGCGGTGCACCTGACGGCGCGCAGCCGCCGAAGTCGAAGGGCAGGCTCAGCCGGCTCGCCGGCGCGGTGACCGGACGTGTCGTCGAAACCATCGACCCCGACACGGTCATCGACCATGTCGACGTCGATCACCTACTCGATCGGGTCGACGTGGACCGGTTGCTGGACCGGGTGGACGTCAACCGGCTGCTCGAGCGGGTCGGAGTGGACGCCTTGCTCGATCGGGTGGACGTGGACCGGTTGCTGGACCGGGTGGACGTGGACCGGTTGCTGGACCGGGTGGACGTGGACCGGCTGATGGACCGGGTCGACGTCAACCGGCTCGTCGCCAGAGTGGATTTCGACGCCGCCCTGAACAACGTCGACCTCGAGGCGGCGGTGCGCCGCGCGGGGGTACCGGAGATCGTCGCGGAGAGCACAGGACGGATGGCGGGTTCGGTGCTCGACCTGGCCCGGCGGCAGATCGCCGGGTTGGACATCGTCGTCGACCGGATCGTGAACAAGGTCCTGCGGCGGGATTCGGCGACGCAGCCGCTCGGTCCACCGGCGCTCGTCGGGCAGACAACCGGGGCGCCGGGTCAGGGAGCGCTGGACGGGGCGTCGCGGCTGAGCGTCACCGGCCACTATGCGGGCGTGGCGAGCCGCGCGGTCAGTGCGCTGGCCGACCTGGGCATCGTCATCGTGTCGTTCACCGCGGGTCTGGCCGGGATCGACGTGCTCGCCCGGGTGTTGTGGAACGCCCCGCTGGGTGACGACCTCGCTGGGCCGGCCTGGACAGTGGCACTAGCCGGGTGGGCCTTCCTCTACGTGTACGTCAGCCTGATGATCGCCGGCCGGACGGTAGGCAAGGGAATGGTGGGGCTGCGGGTGGTGGCGGCGGAGGGCGGCACGCTGTCCGGACGCCGTGCGCTGGGGAGAACTCTCACATTCCCGCTCAGCGCACTGGTCGCCGGTGTCGGCTTCTTGTTGATCATCGTGCAGCGGGAGCATCGGGCTCTGCATGACCTCCTGGCCGGTACCGCCGTTGTGTATGACTGGGGCGGTCGAGAAGCGGAGCTGCCCGGGCCGCTCTCGGAGTTCCTCGCCCGGCGCGCCGGGACAGAATACTCCTCGCTCTCCCGCTGATCATTGGCTTTTGACTACCGAATTCGGTAGTCAAAAGCCAATGATCAGCGAAAATGTACGCGGTGTCGTTCGGCCCGTTGGGGAGGAGTGGGAGATGCGGACCACGAGGTATGCGGCCGGATTCGCCCTGGCGGCGCTTCTGCTGGCCGGATGTGGTGGGGACGACGAAACAGACGGCGACGCCACCGGTGACGGCGCCATCGACGGGGAGTGGGAGCTGACCGAAGGAACCGGTCCGGGCGGTCCGTTGCCACTGGCCGACGATTACCGGGTGACGTTGACGATCGACGGCACCCAGATCGGTGGTGTCTCGGCGTGTAACCACTACGGCGCCACCGCGAGCCGGGACGGAGACACGTTCGCCATCGCCGAGATCGAGAGCACCGCCATGGGCTGTGAACCTACCGCCATGGACCTGGAGGTCGCCTATCACGAAGCGCTCCGCGACGTCGCCACGGCGACCCGCGAGGGTGACGTGCTGGTTCTTGCCGGCCCCCTAACCGACCTGCGCTTCACCGAAATCCCGCCGGTGCCGACGGCAGAGCTGGTCGGCACGGAATGGTTGTTGGACACCCTGATCGACGGGGAGGTCGCCTCCAGCGTGGGCGGCGACCCGGCCACCTTGTTGCTCGCCGCCGACGGCTCACTGACCGCCACCACCGGATGCCGGGAGCTGATCGGGCAGTACACCGAGGCGGGCGGGGAGGTTGTGGTCACCGAGTTGGCCGTGACCGACCAGCTGTGCCCGGACGAGCTCCAGGCGCAGGACGAACACGTCATCGATGTCATCGGGGACGGGTTCCAGGCGGACGTCGAGGGCGACCGGCTCACACTGACGTCCACCGGAGGGCTAGGCCTGGTGTACCACGTGACGTTGTAGCGCTGCGGACTCCGGAGGCTTCCGCCCGACGCCTGACAGACCACACCGCACACGGACCGGCGGTTGGTCGTCGAGATCGATGGCCGACCGACCCCAGTGGCAGTGACCTTCGCCTCTCACGCCACCCTGGCCAGGTGCGACACCGTGGATGCCATCACAAGAGCCAGGCCCGGCGTCGGGCAGAAGAGGGGACTCGTCATGAGGGCAGCGGTCGTACGTGAACTCGGTGCGCCGGTAGTGCTGGAGGATCGTGTCGATCCAGAGCCGGCGCCGGGGCAGATCCTCGTCCGGATGGAGGCGAGCGGTTTATGCCACACCGACATCCACGCCGTACACGGTGACTGGCCGGTGAGACCACATCCGCCGTTCGTGCCAGGGCACGAGGGAGTGGGGTTGGTGGAGAAACTCGGCCTCGGGGTGACCCACCTGGAGATCGGAGACCGAGTGGCGGTTCCGTGGCTCGGCTGGGCATGTGGGCGCTGCCAGCACTGCTTGACCGGATGGGAGACGCTGTGCCTGAAGCAGCAGAACACAGGCTACGGCGTCGACGGCGGCTGGGCAGGCTCCATGCTCGCGTGGGCGGACTTCGCCGCTCGCGTCCCCGACGGCGTGACCGCGGCTGAGGCGGCGCCGTTGACATGTGCCGGCGTGACGACGTATAAGGCGCTCAAAGTTGCCGGCGTCGGGCCTACCGATCTGGTAGCCATCTCCGGCGTCGGCGGACTCGGGCATCTCGCGGTGCAGTACGCCAAGATCGCGGGGGCGACGGTGGCGGCGATCGACATCACCGACGAGAAGCTCGAACTGGCACGTGAACTCGGCGCGGACATCGTCATCGACGCCCGCACCGACGACCCCGCCAAGGTCCTCCAGGAGCATGGTGGGGCCGATGCGGCGATCGGGCTGGCGGTGGACAACGCGTCCTTCGCCGCGGCCTACGCCGGCCTGCGCCGAGGTGGGCGTTTGGTGCTCGTCGCGCTTCCGGCGCAAGGCACCATCGACATCCCGGTGTTCGAGACCGTGCTGAACGGCACGTCCGTCATCGGGTCGATCGTGGGTACCCGCGCCGACCTAGCCGAGGTGTTCGCGCTGCATGCCGCCGGACGCACCCGGGTGATCTACGAGACCCGGCCGCTCAGCACAGTCAACGAGGCAATTCAAGATGTGCTGGCCGGCACGGTCAAAGCCCGCATCGTTTTCACTCCTTAAACCCGGCGTGAGTGCGGGGATCGGACCCGATATGTTCCAGATCCGGATACACGGCCGTGGTGGCCAGGGCGTCGTCACCGCCTCGGAGTTGCTGTCGGTGGCGGCGTTCGCCGAGGGCCACCACGCGCAGGCCTTTCCCAGCTTCGGCTCGGAGCGGACCGGAGCGCCGGTGGTCTCTTTCTGCCGGATCGACACGGTACCTATCCGCACCCGGGAGCCGGTCGTGGAACCCGACGCGGTGATCGTCCAGGACGCCACCCTGCTCCGTGCTGTCGACGTGCTCGCCGGCCTGCCAGCAAGCGGATTCGTCGTGCTGAATATGGCGCGAGATCTCGACGAAGATCTGCGTGCCCGGCTGAGCGCGTTTCGACCGGACCGGGTGGCCGTCGTTCCCGCCACCGAGTTGGCGCTCGAACACGTTGGCCGGCCCGTGCCGAACGCCGCGTTGCTCGGTGGGTTCGCGGCGCTCACAGGTGCCGTGTCGCTCGACGCCGTGGTCACCGCTATCGAGGAGCGATTCGGCCCGGACGTCGCCGTCGGCAACGTCGCTGCCGCTCGTGAAGCGCACCGAACGGTCCGGACATGTCGTGAGGAGTCTGGAGCCCATGTCCACACCATCGCCTGACCAACGGCAGATCGAGGGCTCGCGCGGCGTCGCGGAGACGGTCGCACGCTGCCGCCCCGAGGTGATTTGCGCATACCCGATCTCGCCGCAGACGCACATTGTCGAGGCGTTGAGCGCACTGGTGAAGTCCGGCGAGCTGACACCATGTGAGTACGTCAACGTGGAGTCCGAGTTCGCCGCGATGTCGGCGGCGATCGGGGCGTCGGTCACCGGGTCACGGGCATATACGGCCACCGCCAGCCAAGGGCTGCTGTACATGGTCGAAGCCGTGTACAACGCCGCGGGACTTGGGCTTCCGATCGTGATGACGGTCGCCAACCGGGCGATCGGCGCGCCGATCAACATCTGGAACGACCACAGCGACTCGATGTCACAACGTGACTCCGGCTGGATCCAGCTCTACGCCGAGGACAACCAGGAAGCGTTGGACCTGCATGTTCAGGCATTCCGGCTGGCCGAGGAGCTCTCCGTGCCGGTGATGGTCTGTATGGACGGGTTCATCCTGACCCACGCGTACGAGCCGCTCGCGGTCCCGGACCAGGAGAAGGTCGACGCGTTCCTCCCGCGATTCCTACCACGGCAGGTCCTCGACCCTGGGGATCCGATCTCGATCGGGGCGATGGTGGGGCCGGAGGCGTTCACCGAGGTGCGCTATCTCGCTCACCTGAAGCAGTTGCGAGCGCTCGACCTCATCGCGGAGGTCTCGAGAGAATTCAGGGACACGTTCGGCCGCGACTCCGGTGGTCTGGTGCGCTCGTACCGGTGCGCGGACGCCGACACCGTCGTGGTGGCCCTCGGCTCGGTGCTCGGCACTATCAAAGACACCGTCGACGAGATGCGTACTGAGGGCGAACGGATCGGAGTTGTGGGCATCACGTCGTTCCGGCCCTTCCCGTTCGAGGCGGTCAGCCGGGCGCTGGCGGTTGCGAACCGTGTCGTCGTCGTGGAACGGGCGTTCTCCGTCGGCGTCGGCGGAATCGTCACCTCGGATGTGCGGGCGAGCACGGCGAACCTCGGCACTGGCCGTCGTCCCCGCGAGTACACCGTGGTGGCGGGGCTCGGCGGACGTCCGATCAGTAAGGCGTCCCTGCGCCGGGTGTTCACCGATGCCATCGCCGACCGGCTGGAACCACTGACGTTCATGGACCTCGATCAGGACCTCGTGAACGGAGAACTGCGCCGGATCGGCGCCTCGCCGCGATCCGGCCCGACGGCGGAGAACCTCCTGCACGAACTGCGCGTGAACGCGAGGCAGATCCCGGAGAGGAGCACGTGATGGTCGCTCAGCCGATCAAGTTCTACCAGACGGGCAGCTTCGCCGTCGGCAACCGGCTCCTTCCACCGGAGCAGCGTTCCGTACAGGCGGCACCGGACCGCGCGAATGCACTGACGTGCGGGCACCGGGCCTGCCAAGGGTGCGGTGAGGCGCTCGGCGCCCGGTATGTGGTCGACGCCGCGCTGCGGGCGAGTGGTAGGCAACTGATCGCGGTCAACGCCACCGGCTGCCTGGAGGTGTTCTCCACGCCCTACCCGGAGACCGCGTGGCAGCTGCCCTGGATGCACTCGCTGTTCGCTAACGCTCCCGCGGTGGCGACGGGGGTGGCCGCGGCGCTCCGTGCACAGGGCCGCACCGACGTTCGGGTGCTCGGCCAAGGCGGCGACGGCGGCACCGTGGACATCGGGTTCGCCTGCCTGTCCGGCATGTTCGAGCGTAATGACGACGTGCTGTACGTCTGTTACGACAACGAGGCCTATATGAACACCGGTGTGCAGCGCTCCGGAGCGACCCCGCCCGCCGCTCGGACCGCGACCACGCAGGCCGTTGGGCCGGAACCAGGAAACGTGTTCGGGCAAGGCAAGAACGTCCCGCTGATCGCGATGGCGCACGAGATCCCGTACGTCGCTACCGCTACCGTCGCCGAGCTGCGCGATCTTGAGGCCAAGGTGGAGTACGCCATGAGCCTGCAGGGTGCTCGCTACCTGCATGTGCTCGTTCCGTGTCCGCTTGGGTGGGGGAGTTCGTCGGCGGACACGATCAGGCTTGCCCGGTTGGCCAAGGAGTCAGGTCTCTTTCCGGTGTTCGAGGCCGAGCGAGGGGTGATCACCGGGGTGTCGAAGATCCGCCGACGGGTCCCGGTCGACGACTATCTACGCCTTCAGGGGCGTTACGCACACCTCTTCGGAGCGGAACCCCGCCCGGACGTCGTCGCCCGGCTGCAAGGGTGCGCGGATCGCAACATTCAGCGTTTCGGCTTGCTCGACGACGAGATGGAAGAGTCTGGGGAGGTGCGTCAGTGATGGACCGGCCGTTCGCGATCACGCTCGGCGTCGGATCGAGCCTGGCCAACAAGACGGGAAGCTGGCGTACCGAGCGGCCGGTGTACACCAACCTCCTGCCACCGTGCGTCAACGCCTGCCCGGCGGGAGAGCAGATCCAGCAGTGGCTCTACCAAGCCGAGGACGGCGGCTACGAGCGGGCCTGGCGGCAGATCATGGCCGACAACCCGTTCCCCGCGATCATGGGCCGGGTCTGCTATCGCCCCTGCGAGACGGCGTGTAACCGCGGCCAGCTCGACGAGTCCGTCGGCATCAACTCGGTAGAACGGTTCCTCGGAGACGAGGCCATCCGGCACGGATGGACAGTACCGGTGACGGCACACAAGACCGGAAAGCGTGTCCTCGTGGTGGGCGCCGGGCCGGCTGGGCTGGCCGCTGCGTACCACCTGATCCTCCTTGGTCACGACGTCACGATCCGCGACCAGGGAGCCGCTGCCGGAGGGATGATGCGCTACGGCATTCCCGAGTACCGGCTGGGCCGTGCGGTTCTCGACGCCGAGATCCAGCGGATTCTCGACATGGGGGTCACCCTGGAGCTGGAGAGCCGGGTTGGCGACGTGGCCGAAGCGATGCGGGCCGGTGGCTTCGATGCCGTCTTCCTCGGAGTCGGAGCGCACATCGGTCAGCGCACCTACATTCCGGCTGGCGACTCCGCGCGGATCCTCGATGCCGTCACGGTGCTGCGCGAGACACAGGGCGACACCCGCCCGTTCCTGGGCCGGCGGGTCGCGGTGTACGGCGGGGGGAACACCGCATTGGACGTAGCACGTACGGCGAAGCGGCTCGGCACGAGCGACCCCGTCGTCGTGTACCGGCGCACCCGGGACCGGATGCCGGCACACGACTTCGAGGTGGCTGAGGCGATCGAGGAAGGCGTCCGGATGAACTGGCTGTCCACCGTCGCGCACGCGGGCGAGCAGTCGATCACCATCGAGCGGATGGAACTGGACGACGCCGGGTTCCCGCAGCCCACCGGCGAGTTCGAGGAGCTTGACGTGGACGCCCTCGTCCTGGCGATCGGTCAGGTCAGCGACCTCGCCCTCGTGGAGGGGGCCGGCGACGTCGAGGTGTCGGACGCCACCGTCGTCGTGGACGACCACATGATGACCGGGCACCCGGGGATCTTCGCCGGGGGCGACATGGTGCGCTCCGACCGGACGGTCACCGCGGCCGTGGGGCACGCCAAGCGGGCTGCCCGCCACATGGACGCGTGGCTGCGCTCGGGTTCGTACGACGAGCCCGCGCAACCGGAACTCGCCTCTTACGACAAACTCAATACCTGGTACTACTCCGATGCGCCGAAGCAGCACCGGCCCAAACTCGACGCCGCTCGGCGGGTGTCGACGTTCGACGAGGTCGTCAGTGGCTTGGACGAGGCCACCGCGTTGTTCGAGGCGCGGCGCTGCCTGTCCTGCGGCAACTGCTTCGAATGCGACAACTGCTACGGCGTGTGCCCGGACAATGCCATCACGAAGCTCGGGCCGGGGCTGGGATACGAGATCGACTACGACTACTGCAAGGGCTGCGACCTGTGTGTCGCCGAGTGCCCGGCGGGAGCGATCTCCACCGTTCCAGAACAGTCCTGATCTGCCGGCAGCCGCATCGGAACACGGCACCTCGGCGGCGCTGGGCTGTTGGGGACCTTCGGACCTCTGACGCAGGCCGCTCGCCCCTACAGCCCGCGGCACCAATGGTTCATCCTGAAAGTGGACACCCGCCGACGAGGAGATGGGCACAACAGCAGAGAGGCGCAACTAGGTGGCTCCTAGGCCACGAATCCCACCATCGATGCGATGGAAGCGCCTGCTGGGAACAGCTCCCACCAACACCGGCCGACGGGTGTCCGTCGCTGCTGCGCCGCGCTCCTTCGGGGTATAGGGAGCGACGTCGTGTACGTATCCCGCACCGGGTGCCGGTCAGTCAGCCGATCGAAGGGGGCACGCGATGGACGTCGTACCATTCCGCACCTCCGGCCTGAGGGGCCAGACATTCCTGTTGGTTCATGAAGGCAGCGGAGTGCTCGACGGGCCGACGGCCGGCGAGCGGTGAGGCAGCCATGACAGCCAGGCGCCGCCAGGTCGAGTTCCGGCCATTCCCGGCGCGTCGGCGTCTCCTGACCGCGGCGATGCGGGTTGGCCGCGCCATGGTTCCGATGCACGGCCTAGTGCAGGCCGACGTGACCACGGCGCGGCGCTGGCTGCACGAACAGCGGCCACGGGTGTCATTCTCGGGTTACGTCGTGGCCTGTGTGGCACGTGCGGCGGCTACGCATCCGGAGGTGCACGCCTATCGGGACTGGCGAGGCCGCGTAGTGCTACCTCAACACGTCGACGTCGCGGTGCTGATCGAGAAGGCACTCGGCGACGGGCCGGTTCCGGTGGCTCATCTGGTTCGTGACGCGGATGTACGAGAGGTGACGGACATCAGCTCCGACATCCGCGACGTGCAGGCCGGCCGGTCCCCCAGCAGCGCCGGCGCGATGTTCGACCGGGCCATGATCGTGGCGCGTATCCCGGGTGCCGTCCCGCTCGTCATGCGTGTCATGCGTCGATCAGTCCGCATGCACGAGTGGAGCGGATCGGTGGCGGTGAGTTCGATCGGCATGTTCGCCGGGGGAGGTGGTTACGGAATTGGGGCGCCGACCATGCTGACCTTGAACGTGATGGTCGGCGGGCTGAGCGAGCGGCCCCAGGTGGTGGACGGGAAGATCGAGGTCAGAACGATGGTGGACCTGACCATCACCGTCGATCACACCGTAGTGGACGGTGCCCCGGCGGCGAGATTCGGTGCCGCCCTCCGGAGCCTCCTCGAGTCCGCGGACCTGCTGCCAGGAATTAGCGACAGCTGATCCGCGGACGTCTCTCCCGCCGCGGTTCACCGAAGCGTGTGGTGGCGGCACGCGGGTAACGCGCTGCCCGTAGTGGAGAGCACGGTGCGGTGGCGCGTTGTAGGGACCGGTGGTTACGTGGCGGGTGGCGGCTGTTGATGGTGCCGCGGCCTGGTATTTCGCCGCGGTGTACGAGTTGCGTCTATCCACGCGGGTGGCAGGAACTCAGGATGCCCGTGGACGCCGAGACGGACGTCCCAGCCGCCGTGGTGGATGACGCGGTGGTGATGTCCACAGAGCAGGACGAGGTTCTCGACGTCGGTATCGCCACCATCGGCCCAGTGTTTGATGTGGTGGGCATGGCACCACTCCGGTGGCCGTGTGCAGGCAGGGAAGACGCAACCGCGGTCGCGTGCCACGAGAGCGGTCCAGATCCCCGCAGTGACGCTACGTTCAGCACGCCCGACGCGTAAGGGGACGCCGTGTTGGTCGACCAGAACAGCGGTGACTGCGGCGTCGCAGGCGAGCCTACGAGCGGTGCCGGTGGAGACGGGGCCACCCCAGGTGAGCTCGGCGGGGGCGACCCCGAAGCGGCGAGCCCAGGTGTCCTGCAGCCAGCGCCGCGGCTCATGGCCGCGGGATGCGTCGAAGTCCACGAAATGCACGCTTGAGCCACGGTCCACGTCGCTGCCGTCGTGGACGTCTCCCGGCTGGTGAGGTCCCCTCGCAGTGGTGCGACCGCAGGGGAAGTCACCTCCGGGGGAGTTGCGCTCGCCGGTGTGGCCCTCCGCGGTGCTGCTGCTAGTGGTGCGGCCTCCCGCGGTGCTGCTGCTAGTGGTGCGGCCTCCCACGTCGCTGCCGTTGGCGTGGCCGCATGTTTGGTGGTCGCCTTGGCCCTCCGCGGCGGCCTGCTGGTGCAGCAGAGTGGTGAGGTTGGCCAGCAGGAGCAGCTGAGTGGGGTGGCCGTGCCGAGTGGGCAGGTCACCGCGGCCGAGAAAGCGGCGGCAGAGCTCGACCAGAGCGTCGGCATGACGTTGCTCGGCGGCCCGGGGGTCGCGTTCTCCGTCGGCAGTTGGTTGGGGTGCCGCGAGCGGGTCGAGTGCGGTGCGCACCGTCGCCGCGTCTTCGTTCGAGAGCAATCCGCTGATGCGTACTGTGCCGTCGCCGAGATCGACCAGCCGCAGCCGCCTCTGACGCCGAGCGCGTTCTTCACGCTCTTCCAGGCTCTCCCCGGCCAGCACGTGCAGCAGGTGGGTGGCCAGGCGTTGCAGGGTGGCCGGGTCATGTTCCTTCGCGAACGCGGCGAGGTCTTCCTCCGCCAGGGTGGCGTCCTCAGCGGTGACATCCGGCGGCAGCTGAGCCATCGTCCTAGAGATGACCATCGCGTGATCGGTCGATACCTCACCCGCGACGAGCGCGGCCTGCGTGGCCGGCATCGACCGTGGGGCCTTGGCGCCCGCCGCAGGGTTGGCAGCGAAATCTTCCACCGGAACCGGTGGGCTGAGCCGATGGGCGAGATCCACAGACGACTTTGCCGTGCCTGGGCGCATGTTGAGCAGGTCTCGTATCCACGCCGGGGTGGACGAGGCGCCACGGCGACGACCCAGGTCCCGGGTGTCTGCCTCGGCCAGCAGCCGCAAGAACAATTCGGCCTGCTTCGCCGCTAGCCCATGAGCCCGCGCGAGTGCTTCGGCAAGTTCGTCATCGCCGAGCGAGTCGGCCTGAACCGCCTGCCCCTGCTCGAACACGGCGTCGGCGGCATCGAGCACATCCGCTACCGGATGGGCTCCAAGCCCGCCAATGACACCGTTATCGAACATGAGTTCGATTCTATGGCTCGCCACTGACAGTCTCGCGGTGTGTCAAAACGCGCTACACAAGTACAGGGGACGTACCACCAGCGCGGCGCTCGGGTACTTCGCCTCTCGGATCTATGTCGGCGGCGAAGCACAATGAGGATGTAGGCCGCTCGTTGGAGAGTAGGCGTCGACATGAAACGCAACCAGCGGACACTAGCCGTGACGATGACCGCCGCCGTGGCGCTGGCGGCGCTCGCATTGCTCACCGTCCTGGCGCTGCGCGCCGATGACCCCAGGTCGCCGGATGATCTGCAGGTGGCGACACCGGGATCGGTTGCCCCTCTCACCGGCCTGCCTGTCGACGACCCCGTAGTTCTCGAGCGTCCCGCTGTCGCGATCAAGGTGTCTGACGTTCGTCAGGCCCACCCGCAGGTCGGTGTAGACCGCGCGGACATCGTGTTCGCGCAGCCGATTGGCGAGGCGTATCTCCGGCTGGCGGCGGTTTTCCACTCCGATCTGCCCGCCAGCGTTGGACCTGTGCGATCGGTCCGTCCGGCGGACGCCGCGTTGCTCGGTCCGCTGTCCCCGGTCTTCGCCAACACGATGGGCGCCGGTTGGGTGGTCGAGTACACCGACAGCGTGGCGGACTGGGACAACCTGGGCACCTCGCGGATGAGCGGAACCGGGGCGTATGTCCTCGATCCCGCCCGCCCGAGGCCGGACCACGTGTTCGCCCGGCCCGCCATACTGCTCGACGCATCCGATCGCGCCGAACCGCCCGCACCGTACTTCGCCTACGCCGGCGGAGCCGAGCCCACGTCAGCTGAACAAGCCGCTGGCCCAGGGGCTTCGATCGAGATTCCGTACGCAGGCGCATGGGTGGTGGGGTGGAGATACGACGCGGCGAGCGGGCGCTATTCGCGGGCACAACCGTGGGGTCCGCACGTGATGGCGGACGGCACGCAGATTAGCGCTACCAACGTGGTGGTCATTCAGGTCGAGTCCGTCGTCGACAAACTGGTCGACGGCCACGGCGCTGCGGTGCCGGTGCTGCAACTCGTCGGTGGCTCCGGCACGTTCATTGCCTTTTCCGAAGGCTTCTCGGTGACGGGTACATGGACGAAGGGCGGAGCCAACGATCCATTCGAGTTCCGAACCGACAGCGGGACCGAGCTAGCGCTGTTGCCCGGAAATACGTGGGTCGAACTCCCCGCGTTGTCGGCGACGGTCGCGGCCCGGTGATCGTCGGACCACCCCATGGTCTGGGCCCAAACACTGGGGCCAACGTTCAGTGGCGCGAGGAGCCGGAGCGGGACCGGGGGCGTCCGGCGTCGCGGCTGCGGTAGACGATGTAGGGCCGGAACAGGTATCCGACGGGTGCGCTGAAGGCGTGGACCAGCCTCGTGAACGGTATGGAAACGATGAGCAGCAGTCCGGCCAGGGTATGGATCTGGAACGACGCCGGTGCGGCGGCCATGGCGTCGACATCAGGGTTGAGCGTGAAGAGCGACCGGAACCAGACGGAGACGGTCTCGCGGTAGTTGTGTTCCTCGCCCACCACTCCGGCGCCGATCAAGGTCGTCGCCAGGCCGGTGACGATAGCGGCCACCAACACGACGTACATCGCCTTGTCGTTCCTAGTGGTCGCCATGAACACTGGTCCAGTAGTGCGGCGCCGGTAGATCAAGATGGCGATGCCGGTCAGGGTGCTGAACCCCGCGATGGCGCCGAGCACCAGCGCTTGGATGTGGTAAGCGTCGTGGCTGACGCCGATGGCGTCGGTCCAGGACTCCGGGATGACCAGCCCGATGATGTGCCCGATGATCACCACTAGCAGCCCGAAGTGGAACAGTGGACTGCCGATCCGCAGCAGCCGGCTCTCGTACAGCTGCGACGAGCGGGTGGTCCAGCCGAACTTGTCGTAACGATAACGCCAGGCGGTGCCACCGACGAGCAGGGCGAGGGTGACGTAGGGCAGGGCGGTCCACAACAACGTGTTCATCGATTGACCATCCGGTAGGGTTCTAGCCCCACCAATTCAGTCGGCGGGCCGGTGGCGGCGATCCGGCGGGCGGCGGCAACGGCATCGCTGGCTGGGCCGGGCAGGGTGGCGCACACGGCGTCGAGAACACCCGCGTACGGGGATTCGGCCTTGTGCAGTGCTTGCCGGAGGAGCTCGAGGCCCGGCCGGTGCTCGGTCAGTAGCCGTTCTCCACCAGCGGGATCGATCGTCGCCGCGAACTCGAGGACAACGGCTAGGTGGTCGGGCAGTTCATCGCCGGGCGGTAGTGCCCCGGCCTCACGAAAGGCCGCCTTGAACGCGACGAGCGCGTGACCGCGGTTGCGGGTGTCGCCATGCACCCACCAGCTCAGGTACAGGCAGCACTTCTTCCGCAGGTCGAACGTGGTGACGTAGCTCCGTTGCTGGTCACCCAGCGGGGTGGCGTGTACATAGTCGAGGGTGGTGGTGAGCGGCCCCTTCAGTCGGGCCGGAAGACCCGCGACGGCTTCCTGCAGGAGGTCGAGCCGGGCCAGCAGGCTTTCGTCGGGGTAGGCGAGCAGCAACGACGCGACCTGCCGTGCCGCAGCGGAGCCTTGATATCCGGATCGCTCAGCCATCGCGGCGCTCCTCGTTGTCTGGGAACAGGCCCTCTGGGCGCCCCTGGCCGTCCCAGTTGAGCAGGTTGAGCCGTTGGTCTTTGTTGTCCGGCCCGGCGGGTGTGTCCGTGGTCTGCCGGACCCGCAGCGCATGGAAGGTCTCGACCGAGACCGGTGAGGGTTGCCCGGATGCCTCGCCGAACGGTCCGGACCCCGTGACGTACATGCCCGGCCCGCCGTCGTAGTCCAACGAACAGCTCAACTCCTCGAGTTGGCGGCCGGTCTCCTGGTGGGCGGCGGGGATCACGTAGCGGTCTTCGTACTTGGCGATCGCCAGCAGCCGGTACATCGCGTGCAGGGATTCTTCGGTCATGCCGACGTTGGCCGGGATCTCCGGACGGGTGTCCTTGCCGAGGTTGACGTCCCGCATGTAGGAGCGCATCGCGGCCAGCTTGCGGAGCACGGCGTCGACGGGCGCCGGATCGCCCGCGGTGAAGAGTTCGGCCAGGTACGAAATGGGGATACGCAGCGCCTCGATGGCGCCGAAGAGATTGCCCGCGTCTTCGGCGTCGTGTCCGGTGTCGCGGATCCGGTCCACCACGGGCGACAGCGGCGGGATGTACCAGACCATGGGCATGGTCCGGTATTCCGGGTGCAGGGGCAGTGCGACCCGGTAGTCCTTGGCGAGTTTGTACACAGGTGAGCGCTGCGCCGCGGTGATCCAGTCGTCGGCGATGCCGTCCCGACGGGCGGCCTCGATCACGGCGGGATCGTGCGGATCGAGCATGATGTCGAGTTGCGCCTCGTACAGGTCTTTCGGGTCCTCGACGGACGCCGCTTCGAGTACCCGGTCGGCGTCGTACAGGATCAGCCCGAGGTAACGCAGCCGCCCCACGCAGGTCTCCGAGCAGACCGTGGGCAGGCCCACCTCGATCCGCGGGTAACACAGCGTGCATTTCTCGGCTTTGCCGGTGCGGTGGTTGAAGTAGACCTTCTTGTAGGGGCAGCCCGAGACACACATCCGCCAGCCGCGGCACCGGTCCTGGTCGACGAGCACTATGCCGTCCTCGCTGCGTTTGTACATCGCGCCGGACGGACAGGATGCGACACAGGACGGGTTGATGCAGTGCTCGCAGATGCGCGGCAGGTAGAACATGAAGGTCTGCTCGAACTCGAGCTTTACGTCATCGGAGATCTTCTTCAAGACCGGATCGTCGGCGACGAGGTCCGGGCCCCCGGCCAGGTTGTCGTCCCAGTTGGCCGACCATTCGATCTTCATGGGGTCGCCGCTGATCAGGCTGCGGGGCTGGGCAACCGGCATTTGGTCGCTGAGCGGAGCGTTGATCAGCGTTTCGTAGTCGTAGGTCCAGGGCTCGTAGTAGTCCTGGATCGACGGCATCTTCGGGTTGGAGAAGATCGTGAAGAGTTTCCGCAGCCGACCACCGCCCTTGAGCCGCAGTCGGCCACGGCCCCGGCGATTGACGCGTTCCCATCCACCGCGCCAACGCTCCTGATCCTGGTAAGTGCGGGGATACCCCTGGCCAGGCCGGGTCTCGACGTTGTTGAACCACACGTATTCGGTGCCCGGCCGGTTGGTCCACGCCTGCTTGCAGGTGACCGAGCAGGTGTGGCAGCCGATGCATTTGTCAAGGTTCATCACCATCGCCACCTGCGCCATACACCGTCCGATGGGGCGGCTGCCGGCACCCCCGGCGCCGGTCGTGTGGTTCGGATCGTCGACGGTCATCAGTAGGTCACCTCCTGGGAGCGCCGGCGTACGACGGTGATCTCGTCGCGCTGGTTTCCGGTGGGCCCGAGGTAGTTGAAGGCGAAGGAGAGCTGTGCATAGCCGCCGATCAGATGGGTGGGTTTGACCAGCAGCCGGGTCAGCGAGTTGTGGATGCCGCCGCGTTTGCCGGTGGTCTCGGTCAGGGGGACGTCGATGGTGCGTTCCTGGGCGTGGTGGACGTAGACCGTCCCGGCCGGCATCCGGTGGGACACGATGGCGCGGCACACCACCACGCCGTTGCGGTTGACCGCCTCGACCCAGTCGTTGTCGCGCACGTCGATCCGGGCGGCGTCGGCCGGGCTCATCCACATCGTCGGGCCGCCGCGGGAAAGGCTGAGCATGAGCAGGTTGTCCTGGTATTCGGAGTGGATCGACCACTTCGAATGCGGGGTCAGGTATCTGACGGTGAGGTCGGTGACTCCGGTGCCGCTGCCGTCGCCCAAAGCCGGCTCGTCGAAGAGCGCGGTCATGTCCAGTGGTGGCCGGAACACCGGAAGTGTCTCGCCGAGGTCGCTCAGCCAATCGTGGTCGAGGAAGAAGTGCATCCGCCCGGTCAGGGTGTGCCAGGGTTTGAGCTCTTCGACGTTGACCGTGAACGGCGCGTACCGGCGTCCGCCGGTCTCGCTGCCGGACCACTCCGGACTGGTGATGACCGGAACCGGGCGGGCCTGGGTGTCCGGAAAGGTGATCCGCTTCTCTTCGGCGCCTTCGGCCAGGTGGTGCAACGGGCGGCCGACCCGCTTCTCCAGAACGCGGAAGCCTTCGGTGGCTAGCCTGCCGTTGGTGGTGCCGGACAACGCGAGGATGGCCGAGGCCATCTTGATGTCGGTGTCGAGCGCGGGGCGTCCGTCGGCCGGAGAGCCAGGTGCGTTCATGACACCACCCAGCGCCGCGAGCTCCGAGACCTCGCGATCCGGTTTGATGGTCACGGCCTTGGTCGTGGTGCCCAGACTGTCCACCAGCGGGCCGAGGGTGGCCATCTTGTCCGCGATCGCCGCGTAATCACGTTCGACGACGGCCAGGCCCCACATGGACTGACCAGGAACCGGGTCGACGTCGTCGCGGCGCCAGTCGCGCACCAGGCCACCGGGCTGGGCGACCTCGCCGGGGGTGTCGTGCTGGAGCGCGGTGGCCACCAGATCCTTGCGCACCCCGAGGTGTTTGGCGGCCAGCGCGCTGAACGCCCGGGCGATCCCGGAGAACGTGTCGAAATCGCTGCGGGTCTCCCACGGCGGATCGATGGCTGGGGTGAACGCGTGAATGTACGGGTGCATGTCCGTGGTGGACAAGTCATGTTTCTCGTACCAGGTGGCCGCGGGGAGCACGACGTCGGAGAGCAGCGTGGTGCTGGTCATCCGGAAGTCCATCGACAGCAGGAGATCGAGCTTGCCCTCCGGCGCCTCGTCCCGCCAGGTCACGTCGCGCGGGCGGCGATCCTCCGGGGTCTGCGAGGCGCGCAGGTTCGCGTCCGTGCCCAGCAGGTGCCGGAGGAAGTACTCGTTGCCCTTCGACGACGAGCCCAGCAGGTTGGCCCGCCAGACCGTGAGCACCCGCGGCCAGTTCTCCGGAGCGTCGGGATCCTCGCAGGCGTAACCCAGCTGACCACTGCGCAACTGCCGCACGACGTGTTCCTTGGGGTCCACGCCGGCCGCCTCGGCCTCGTCGACCAGATCGAGCGGGCTGCGGTCGAACTGCGGGTACGACGGCATCCAGCCCATCCGGGCGGACTGAGCGACGACGTCGGCGGTGTGCATCCGATCGAAGTGGCCGGCGGCCAGCGGTGAGGCCAGCGCGTTGGCCTGGTATCCGTCGTAGCGCCACTGATCGGTGTGGGTGTACCAGTAGGCGGTGCCGATCATCTGCCGCGGTGGGCGAGACCAGTCCAGTCCCATGGCGAGTGTGGCCCAGCCGGTGAACGGACGGCACTTCTCCTGCCCGACGTAGTGCGCCCAGCCGCCGCCGTTGCGGCCCATACAGCCGGTCAGCATCAGCAAGGCGAGGATGGACCGGTAGGTGGTGTCACCGTGGAACCACTGACAGATCCCAGCGCCCATGATCACCATGGAGCGCCCGCCGGACTCCTCGGCGTTCTGGGCGAACTCACGGGCGATCCGGGCCGCGGTCTCGGCCTTGACCGACGTGATCTCTTCCTGCCAGGCCGGCGTGTACGGATGTGTCGGGTCGTCGTACCCGGTGGGCCACTCGCCGGGAAGGCCGTCGCGGGCGACACCGTACTGCGCGAGCATCAGATCGAACACGGTGGTGACCAGCCGCCCACCCAGCCTGCGGGCAGGGACGCCGCGGCGCAGCACCGCGGGACCGGTGGGTTCGTCGAACCGGGGGAGCAGCAGCTCAACACCGGTGCTGTCCGGTTCGCCGTGCAGCGTGAGCCGGGGCTGGACGTCGTCCAGGTCGAGGTTCCAGCGCCCGATCCCGGACTCGGTGTGCCGGAACCCGATCGACCCGTTCGGCACCACCGGTGTGCCGGTGTGCTCGTCGAGGACGACGGTCTTCCACTCATCACCCTCGCCGGGCTCCCGCGCGTCGTCGGCCGCCAGATCCGCGGCCGTGACGAACTTGCCCGGTACGTAGGCGCCGTCGCGTTCGGTCAGCGTGACCAGGAACGGTAGGTCGGTGTACTGACGGACGTAGTCGGTGAATGCCGGGACCTGGCGATCGGCAAAGAACTCACGCAAGATGACGTGGCCCATCGCCATGCCGAGCGCGCCGTCGGTGCCCGGCTGAGCCGGCAGCCATTCATCAGCGAACTTGGTGTTGTCCGCATAGTCCGGGGAGACCGCGATGACCTTGGTGCCCCGGTAGCGCGCCTCAGCCATCCAGTGCGCGTCGGGGGTGCGGGTCACCGGCACGTTGGAGCCCCACATCACCAGGTACGAGGCGTCCCACCAGTCGCCGGACTCGGGAACGTCGGTCTGGTCGCCGAAGACCTGAGGTGAGGCCACCGGCAAGTCGGCGTACCAGTCGTAGAACGACGTCATCGCGCCACCGATGAGCTCGATGAACCGGGCACCGGCGGCATGGGAGACCATCGACATCGCGGGAATGGGGGAGAACCCGGCGACGCGGTCCGGGCCGTACGTCTTGATCGCGTGCACGTGGGCGGCGGCGATCATCTCGACCGCTTCGTCCCAGCTGATCCGGATCAGCCCGCCTTTGCCGCGTGCCTTCTGGTAACGGCGGCGACGTTCCGGATCGGCCTGGATATCGGCCCACGCGTCCACGGGATCGCCCAGCCGGGCTTTCGCCTCGCGGAACATCTCCACCAGGACGCCCCGGGCATACGGATAGCGCACCCGGGTGGGTGAGTACGTGTACCAGGAGAAGGCGGCGCCGCGAGGACACCCGCGGGGTTCGTACTCCGGGCGGTCCGGGCCGACACTCGGGTAGTCGGTCTCCTGACTCTCCCAGGTGATGATGCCGTCTTTGACGTAGACCTTCCACGAGCACGAGCCGGTGCAGTTCACCCCGTGAGTGGAGCGCACCACCTTGTCATGGCTCCAGCGGTCGCGGTAGAAGACGTCGCCCTCCCGGCCGCCGTGTTTGTGCACGGTGCGGTGGTGGTCGCCGACGTCGCTACGGCTGAAGAATCGTCCGGTCCGCAACAGAAGCTCGGCGACCGGTCCGTCGAGGTGTGCCGCTGAGGTGTGCTGCGCCGTCGGGTCGTCGGCAGCCGATGGCATTCAACCACTCCGTCCATGATCGATCTTGAACGCCGAGACACCTCCACCCTGCCGGATGGGCCCCCTGTCTACACCAGAGTCGAAGGGCCCTAGTAAGCCAGCGCCAGGTCGCTCTACCGTCAGGATCGCCGAACGGTTTCGTGACGACGACGGGAGAGATGGTGAGCACGCAACCGACACCACCCAGTGCGTCGAAACGGGTCGCGCCAGAGGGAAACACGCTGATGCTCGCGCTGGCCACGCTCGGATTCGTCGTGACGTTCTGGGCGTGGGCACTGCTGGGGCCGCTCGGGCCATCCTTGCGGGACCGGCTCGACCTCACCGTCAACGAGCAGGCCATCGTGGTTGCGGTGCCGGTGATCGTTGGCTCCCTGGGGCGTATCCCCGTCGGTGCCTTGACCGACCGGCTCGGCGCACGTGTCATGTTCCCGACGATGAGCCTGCTGACCATTCTGCCGGTCCTCTACCTGGGGCACCTGGCAGACACCTACGCGCAGCTGCTGATCGGCGGGTTCTTCCTCGGCCTCGGCGGTACCACGTTCGCCATCGGCATCCCGTTCGTCAACTCGTGGTATCCGCCCCGGATCCGGGGCGCTGCTCTAGGGGTCTTTGGTGCCGGCATGGGTGGCACCGCCATCGCGGCGTTCACCACCGTGCCGCTGGCCGACAACGTAGGCCCGTCGTTCCCGTTCACCCTCGTCGCCATCGTCCTGGCGATCTACGCCGTGGTCGGATGGCTGCTGCTACGGGACCGGCCGGACCGCACCGTGGCGGCGGGAAGTCTGCTCTCGCGCACGGCCAGCACGTTCACACTCCCAGCCACAGTGCCGCTGGCGTTGCTCTACGCCGTCTCGTTCGGCGGCTTCGTCGCGTTCAGCGTCTACTTGCCCACGTATCTGAGAAACGCGTTCGAGCTCTCGCAGTCCGACGCGTCCTACCGGACGGCGGGGTTCGTCCTGCTGGCGGTCGTGGCCCGACCACTTGGTGGCTGGTTATCCGATCGGTTAGGTCCGGTGACGGTCCTGGTCTGGGTGTTCGGGGCGGCGGCGGCGCTGGCCGCGCTGGCATCGTTCGAGTTCGCGCTGGTCCCGGTGGGAACGGTGGCGTTCCTCGGCCTGGCGGCCGCGTTGGGTGCGGGCGCCGGCGCGGTGTTCGCGTTGGTTGCCAGGTTGGTGCCAACGGAACGGGTGGGATCGGTCACCGGTGTGGTGGGTGCTGCCGGCGGACTTGGTGGGTTCTTCCCGCCCTTGGTGATGGGCGCGTTCTACAGCGCCACCGATTCTTACACCTGGGGGCTGATCCTGCTGGCGCTGACCGCGACGGCGGCGTGTGTGTATACGGCGACGGTCGTGCGGCGCCAGGCCGCCAGCGGGCCCGCCGGATGATACCCCTCGGCCGGCGGCGCACCAGCCAACGGCGACGATGAGGGTATGACGGACACCTTGACCGCTGGCTTCGCCTTCCACGACGTCGTCGTCGAGCGCGAAGGCGTCCGGGCGCTCGACGGATTCACCGCTCGGTTCCCCGCCCGCGGAGTGACCGGCGTGTCCGGCCCGTCAGGTGCGGGGAAGAGCACGGTGCTGCGCCTGTGCAACCGGCTCGAGGTGCCGACGTCGGGACGGGTGTCGTTCCGGGGCGACGACGTCGCCGACCTGGATCCGTTGCGGCTGCGTCGCCAGGTCGGCATGGTCTTCCAGCGGCCGACGCCGTTCCCAGGAACGGTCGCGGACAACTTGCGCATCGCGGCCCCGGACGCCGGGCAGGAGGATTTCGAACGGGCGTTGCGGCGGGCCGCTCTCGAAGGTGACTGGCTGGAACGCGACGCGACGGCGCTGTCCGGCGGTGAGGCGCAGCGCATGTGCGTGGCGCGCACGCTCGTGACCGAGCCGGACGTCCTCCTGCTGGACGAGGCGACCTCCGCGCTGGACGAGGCTGCGGCCACCGCCTTCGAGCAGACGGTGCGAGAGCTGGTCCGGGACGGATTGACGGTGGTGTGGGTCAGCCATGATCTCCACCAGCTCCAGCGGGTCGCTGACGTCGTCGTACGGGTCGAAGACGGCCGATGCGCGGGGATCGACTCGGTCCGGCCCGGTGAGGCGACCGGAGAGGTGGTGTGACCATGGATGGCGAGGTGAGTATCGCTGGACTGGCGACGTCGTTGTCGCTGATCGGGGTAGCCGCGGTGATCTCGCTCTGGCAGCGGCTCGGCCTGGAGCGACAGGTGGTGTGGGCCGCTGCGCGCGCTCTAGTGCAGCTCCTCCTGGTCGGGGCCGGGCTGGCGCTGGTGATCGAACCGGGCCGGAGCCTGTGGTGGTCGGCTGCGTGGGTACTGGCCATGGTGGCCTACGCCGGGGACGTGGCTCGTCGGCGTGCCCCCGAGGTGCCGGGCATCATGTGGATCTCGATCGCCGCGTTCGGCACCGCTGCGCTCGTCACGCTGGGTGTGTTGTTCGGGTTGTCGGTGTTTCCTTTGGAGGGGCGCACATTGGTGCCGATCGCCGGGATGATGGTGGGCAACTCGATGACCGCCACTGTGCTCGTCGCCCGTCGTCTGGTGGAAGAGCTGCGGGACAAACGGGACGAGGTCGAGGCGCGGCTGGCGCTCGGACAGTCGTCCAAGGTGGCGTCGATGCCGTACGTGCGGACGGCACTGCGTTCGGCGATCTCGCCGCAGATCGAGACCACCAAGGCCACGGGGCTGGTGTTCCTTCCGGGCGCGATGACCGGCCTGATCCTGGCTGGTGTCCCGCCGGCCCAGGCGGTGTTGGTTCAGGCGGTCGTGATGTTCCTGATCCTCGGTGCGGTCGCGACGACCACCGCGGTCGTGGCCCTAGGAGTGGTCCGTCGGCTCTTCACCGCTGACCACCGGCTGCGCTGGCTGCCTCGGCCAGCCGCTCGCACGTGACGTGCTCACGGTCGCAGCGCGCCGAGTCCCTTGGATCCTGCGATCCGCCCTGAGCACCCCGGCGTCGGGACGCCCGCGGTACGTCGGGACTTTCGGCCCTGGTTCAGGGTGTCCGAAGCGGGGAAGCTAGGGCACTAGGTGTATGGCCCGCAGCGAGGGAGGACATGGATTTGACCGTGCCACAGTGGGGAGCCGTCCGATGGTTGATCTTCCTACCATGACCTCGCTTCAGAACGAGCAGCGTCGGCTGGTTCCTCTAGGCCGCGCCGAGGCTCTTCAGCTGCTGTCCCAGTCGGCCCTGGGCCGGGTCGTCTTCACGATCGACGCGTTGCCGGCCATCCGCCCAGTGAACCATCTGATCGACGGTGGCGACGTCGTGATCCGGACACATCTGGGTTCCGCGATCACCTCGATGTTGGGCTCTTCGCAGACGGGAGTGGTCGTCGCATACGAGGCCGATGACATCGACCCCGACAGCCACCTCGGGTGGAGCGTCGTGGTTACCGGGTTGGCTCGGCCGGTCGAGGACGGCGCAGACGTCGCCCGGTACGAGCAACGCCTACGGCCGTGGATCACCCAACACATGGATCAGGTCATCCGGATCGTGCCGGACATGGTGGCCGGCTACCGGCTCGTCCCCAATGGCGACGGCGGGTGACTCCCGGCGCGTTCGATCTCGCTGAGGACACACCGCAGCAACCGGTCCACGGCCGCCGCCACCGCTGCGGTGAGGCCCGGCCCGGCGCTGAAGTCGGCCCCGTCGACCGCGAAGACCACCAGGCGACGGGGCATCGGTCCACGGGCAAGAGCCTGTTCGACCACTGGATTCGTCCCAAGGCCAGGTGTGCTCGACCAGGCGTCGTCCTCGGCTGCGGGCCGGTCGACGATGATCTGGCGCAATGTACCCGGGCAGGACGATCCGTTCTGGACGGCGGCGATGACGATGACGGGGTCACCACCAGACCACAACTCCACCAGCTGATCAGGTTCGTCGTCGGCGATGGCCAACGTCACGTGTGGAAGAGACCGGCGCTGGAGCATGCGGATGACGGTCGGCCCGACACCGTCGTCGTGCCGCAGCTGATTGCCCACCCCAATGACGACGACCTGACGGGTGGGTGTCGCTGGTGCTGTCTGAGCCGGGTACATAATCCGTCTCCCTCCGTGCCTCATAGCTCGATTTCACTCGATCCGGTGGGGCGGCTCCTAGAGGCGCCGGTCGGCCGGCCGCGGGACTTTCGGCCCCGAGTCCGGCTCGTCCGTCGGTAGGTGTCCAGGCTGGGCGTGTGGTCTGCTGGATACGAAGGGCGACGCTGCGCTCCTGGAGGTGACGGTGCAAGAAACAGTGGAGAGAGCTCGTCGGTCGCGGACAACAAGAGGTATTTCGGCGCCGACGGTGGCGTTGACGACCGCCGCGGTGACCGGGCTCGCCGCTGGTGGTGTCGCCACGTTCGTCGGTGCTGGTGGGCTAGCCACCGCGGTGTGGTCGGTAACCATCGTCGTTGTTCTGCTACCGGCTGTCTGGTGGGTCGCCGGCGCGTTGCGTCAGCGGCAGTTCGGCGCCGACACCATCGCGGTTCTTGCGCTGATCTCCACCCTCGCCGTCGGTGAGCACCTGGCTGGCGCCGTGATCGCGGTGATGTTCAGCGGAGGTCGGGCGTTGGAGGAACGGGCCACCCAGCGGGCCGAGCGCGATCTGTCCGCCCTGATGTCCATAGCGCCGCGCTACGCACATCGGCGGCTCACCGGTTCGGACGCTGAGACCTACGAGACGATCGAGGCCAGCGAGGTCCGAGTCGGCGACCAATTGATCGTCCGTCCCGGCGAAGCCGTTCCCGTCGACGGGACGACCGTCAAGGAGCCGGCGACGATCGACGAGTCCATGATCACCGGTGAGCCGTTGCCGGTGGAGATCGAGCCGGGCGGTGAGGTGCGTAGTGGGACGGTGAACGTGGGCTCCCCGGCGTACCTGGTGTGCACGGCGACGGCGGACGACAGCACCTATACCGGGCTGGTCCGGCTCGCTCGCGAAGCCGCCGCGGGAAGTGCTCCGTTCGTCCGGATGGCTGATCGCTACGCGGCGTTCCTGTTGCCCGCCACACTCGTGCTGGCCGGCCTGGCGTGGCTGTGGTCCGGGGATCCGGTCCGCGCGGTCGCGGTTCTGGTGGTGGCGACACCTTGCCCGCTGATTCTGGCGGTGCCGATCGCGTTCGTCTCGGGTATGTCGCGGTGCGCTCGCCGGGGTGTCGTGGTGAAAGGTGGGGCTGCGTTGGACCGGCTGGCCCAGGCGCGGGTCCTGCTGTTCGACAAGACCGGCACGGTCACCCAGGGGCGCCCCGTCGTCGCCGATACCGTCACCGCACCCAATGTTCCGGCGGATCACGTCGTGCGGCTGGCGGCCAGCCTCGACCAAGCCTCGTCGCACGTGCTGGCGGGAGCGATCGTCGAGGCCGGTACCTCGGCGGGGATGGCGCTCAGCGCGCCGTCGGATGTGGTGGAGGTACTCGGTCAGGGCGTCCGCGGTGAGGTGGACGGCCACGCCGTCGCCGTCGGGAAGGCGGCCCTCGTTGGTGCCCCAGTGCCGGCGTGGGCTGAGGCGGCTCGCCGACGGGCAGCGACCAACGGCATGATCACCGTGTTCGTCGGCGTCGACGGCAGATGCGCGGGGGTGTTGCTGCTGAGGGATCGGATCCGCGACGACGCCGCCCGTACTATGCGGTTGCTCCGCCGTGCGGGGATCGAGCGGACCGTCATGATCACCGGGGACCGGGCCGACGCCGCGGCGCGGGTGGCCGCCCGGGTCGGCGCCGACGCGGTCCACGCTGAGCAGACACCGGCCGGGAAGGTCGACGCCGTGCGGGCGGAGACCGCTCAGGCCAAGACGCTGATGGTGGGGGACGGCATCAACGACGCTCCTGCGCTGGCGGCTGCCGACGTCGGGGTGGCACTCGGTGCGCGTGGTGCTTCCGCGTCGTCGGAGGCGGCCGACGTCGTGATCACTGTCGACCGGCTAAGCCGGCTGGCGGAGGCGGTGGCGATCGCCAGGCGCACCCGGGCCATCGCCCGACAGAGCGCAGTCGTCGGCATCGGACTGTCCGTGATCGCGATGGGGGCGGCGGCAGCCGGTGTGTTGACGCCGGTTGTCGGGGCACTCGTCCAGGAGGCCATCGACGTCGTCGTGATCCTCAACGCTCTGCGGGCATTGGGGCCGGGCCGTTCGCGGACACCTCAGCTCCGGGGCGACGTGGCTGACCTGGTGCGCCAGCTCGACGAGACACACCGGCGAATCCGGCCGCGGATCGCTGCATTGCCGCAACTGGCCGAGGATCTCGCTGACCTCGACCCGCCAGAGCTGCACAGTCGACTCGACGAGCTGATCGCGTTTCTGACCGGCGAGTTGCTCCCCCACGAGCAGGTCGACGAGGAGTTGCTGTACCCGCACGTTGGCAAGGCACTGGGTGGCACCGACGCGACAGCTCCGATGAGCCAGCAACACGCGGAGATCGTCGACCTCGTCCGCCAGATCGAGCTGTTGGTCGCCGAGACGAAGGCAGGGGGTTCTCCGGAGACCCTCCGAGACCTACGGCATGCCCTGCTCGCGTTGCACTCGATCGTCCGCCTGCACAACGCGTCGGAGGAGCAGAATTATCACGTATTGGCGGACGGGTGACGGTGGGGCTGTGCGAGGGTGTGTCACGGCCGGCGGCGATGAGCCACCGCGACCGGGCAGTGTGCGTGCCGCAACAGGTGCTGGCTGACCGAGCCGAGCAGCAGTCCACGCATCCGTCCGCGTCCTCTGGTGCCGACCACGACGAGCTCGGCGCCGAGGCTTTCGTCGACGAGGCGGATGGCGGGATCACCACCCAGCAGGACAGTGGTGGCGTCGACGTCGGGGTAGCGCTCCCGGCAGCTGGCCAGCTCGGCCGCCGTTTCCGGCAGATGCTGGGTGAACAACGTCTCCCGCCTCCCGTGCTCCTCGTCCATGCCAGACCAGCAGCAGACGACGGTGACCGGCAGCTTGCGCAGGGCGGCCTCGGCGAACGCGAAACTCAGGGCCCGGTGAGAGTCGGCGGAGCCATCGACGGCGGCCACCACGCGCCGGTGGCCGTCCACGACCGGATCGCCGGTGCGCGTGACGACGACAGGGCACGAAGCATGGCTGGAGACGGTTGTGCTGACCGAGCCGAGCAGGGCAGCGGTCACCGGCGACCGTCCCCGCGAGCCCAGCACCATGAGCTCCGCTTCACGGGTAGCGTCCAGCAGCACCGCCGACGCCCGGCCAGGGGTGTGCGTCCCGACGACACTCTCGGTCGGAAGGCGGTCCCGCGCGTACGACATGGCGTGCTCGAACGCCTCTGACGTTCGGTGCGCCGGTGCCGCACCCTGGATCATGAAGGTCTCGGACGAGTACGGAGGTTTGTACGGGTAGTAGTGCGTCGCCGGGGCCGGGTCAGCGACCAGGATGACGTTCAGCGGTGCCTCTCGAAGCCGGGCCGCTTCGACCGCCCACCGCAGCGCTAGCTGGCTACCAGACGTCCCGTCGACGCCGACGGCGACCTGGCGTGCGCGTTGGCCAGGAGATTCGTCATGGTCGGCACGGTCCCGTGCCACCGGGTCCTGGTGCTGGGTTGTCATGATGGCCCCTCCAAGATCGCGAGCATGCGGCCTCCCCGGATGCCCTGTCGAGTGGACGTGGCGGGTACCGCCGCATCCAGCTACACCCACTGTGCTCGCGAAGAATTCACGGACGTAGTGCCGGAAGTCCCTCGCGCGATTGCCTTCGGCCCTGGTTGGCTGGGTCGGGGGGACAGATTCTGGGTATAGGCACCCATGTCGAGGAGGTGGACGTCGTGCAGGCGAACATCGGTGACCACATCGTGGTCGGGGCTGGTCAGCAAGGTCAGCGTGGACGGGAAGGCGAGGTAGTCGAGGTCCAGGGCAGAGGCGGCACGCCGCCGTACATCGTCAGGTGGATCGATACCGGCAAACTCGCCCTGTATTTCCCTGGCCGGGATGCGCACGTCCAGCATCCACAGGGCAACCGCTACTAGCGTCACGCCCGTCCCGGCGGCGCCAACTCGTCTGTGCCGTGCCCGCCCTTCAGATGTGAGCCTCCGCCTCGGCCGCCTGCCGCACCAGGCGGCGGGCCAGGTCACGAGCCTCGGCTGGGCTGAGGCTGAGCCATAGGTCGTCATACTCGGGGTTCGTCCGCGGAACGTCCACCACGATCCGGTCTACCGGACGGCTTACGCCGGGCAGCCGCAGCCGTCCCACCTCGACCACACGTCCGTAGCTCGTGTACATCGTCTCGTGCCGGATGCTATTGGGCATGTCCGTTCCCTTCGTATGCGTGACTGAGCTGTACCCCGTTACGCCGTCTCGTACTACGACGCGCCGCGTGTGCGCCACGTTCCGTCCGATCTCAGGTCACCGTCCGGGGCGTGGAGTCGGATGCCTGCCACGAGGTGGTCTCCGCCGGTAGGCGAAGACCACCTCGATCGTGGGCTTGCTGGTCCAGCCCGGTCTCGGCCCGTCACCCGACGGGCTCGGAGCGCCCGCCTGGTGCCGGTCCGGCGGCTGGCCCACCTGCGGGGGCCATGGTGCCGCCCGGGGGCGGCGGGGCGTCCGTGGCGGAGCTTGCCGGCACGGACGGGTCGCCGACGCTGGTGTCGCCTATCAGTGATGGCTGTCCGCGCTCGTCACGGAGCTGCAGCCAACCGGCGAGGGCGAACAGCGCCGAGAAGATCGCCACCATGGCGGTGGTCATCTGCCCCATCGACTCGGTGTAGCCATCGGGGGCGATCCCACCGGAGCCGACGACGGCGATCGTCGCGGCGACCGCGTTCACCGCGGCCAGGGCGGCTAGCACCGGGATCGCTCGGCGCGGGATCGGCAAGCCGTAGCGGGGTGGGCGTTGGCCGATCCGCTGGGCGTCGAGGCTGAGCGTGCGGCCCGAATCTAGGGCGAGCACCACGACGAGCAGCCCGAAGACGAACGGCGCATATCTCGTCATGCCGAGCACGCTCAGCCCACCGAGGTAGACGAGGCCGACACCGGCCGCGGCACGGGTCCACAGGCCTAGGACGAGCAGGACCCCGACGCCGACCTGCACGATTCCGAAGACGACGATCCAGAAGGCAGTCGAGGGCAGGAAGAGGTTGTCGACGACCCACGAGAACGGCTGCCAGTGGTTGGCCACCACAGTCTCGAAGACCTCGCGCTGCGCTTCTTCCCCGGCCCACCCGGGTAGTGCGTTCACGCCCGGATCGATGCGGACCCAGATCTCGTGCAGGAGCTTCACGCCGATGAACACGCGCAACAACGCGGCGACGACCGACAACCGGTCTGTCGCGCGGCGGCCCAGATAGAACCCGGCGGCGACCAAGGCGAACAAGAACGCCAACTCCATGGCGACCAGGTTCATCCGGGTGGTCTCCCGCATCGGCATCTGCAGGAAGAAGTAGATCGCGGCCAACGCGGCGCCCGCCATCACCACGGACTGCGCCCGCGCCGACACCAGCAGCGGAAGGTCGATCAGCCAGCGGATGGCGCTCGCTCCACGACCGCGCATGGACTGGACTCGGGCCATGATGCGTCCGTCGAGTCCGTGGAACCGTCCCGCTCCCGTGTAGAGCAAGAGCAGGTGTGCGGCGACGAAGAACGGCGGGATCCGGGAGTTGCCCAGGAAGAGGATGCTCAGGTCCATCGTCAAGGCGATCAAGGCGACCGGGCGGACCAGGAAGCCCAGGATGAAGCAGAGCCCGAAGGCTACCTGGAGGATCACCACGGCGTAGCTGAAGATCGTCGCCCCCTCGGCGATCACGTTCTCGTACAGCAAGGCCACCCAGTGCCACGTGCCGTCGTCGACGGCCTGGTCGATGTTCTCCTGCACGGCGTCACCCGCGCCGGATCCCAGCCAGCCGGGATTAACTCCCGAGCCGAAGCCGCCGATCTTCCAGTTGTGGCCAACGGTGACTTCGAAGAGCCAGAACACACCGATGAAGACGCGCGCGAAGGCGATGGTAGCCGCCTTGCGGGTCTCCCGCATGATCGGTGTCTCGGTGGGGCTGTCCACGGTGATCGCCTCCTTGGTCGGCATCAACCCGCGGTCATGGCCGCGGAGGTGGTGACGACGCTAGGAGCAGCCAGCCACACAACCCAGAGGCGATGGAGGTCAGCAGGTGGGACCTTCGGCCCATGATCTTCCTCATGACCGCCCGGTTGAGGGTTGTGCGGCGGGCGGCTGACCTACGCGGTCAGGTGACACACCCGGCTAGCCGGGTGCAGGGGTATACCGGGCCACCTCGTCGACGACCAGCTCGACGACGCGGTTCAGGCTGCGTGACACCGCGGCGGTGAGGCCCTGACCGACGCTGAAGGCAGCACCCTCGACGGCCAGGAGCACCAGCCGCCGCGGCATTCGATCGAGAGCGAGCGCAAGCTCGACCGCCTCGCCGAGGCCCAGACCGTGCGAGCTCGATCGTTGGCGCGGCGCGACGACCGGGCGATCGACGTCGACCCGATGCAGCCGTCCCGGCCTGGCTGGATCGTTGTGGACCGCGTCGATCACGACGGCGAGATCGGCGCCGGACCACAGCTCCAGGAGCCGTGTGGGCTCGCCATCGGTGATCGCCAGGGTGACGTTCGGCAGGGCGCGGCGGCGCAGGATCCGGACCGCCGCGGGGCCCGCGTCATCGTCGTGCCGATATGTGTTGCCCACGCCGATGATGACGACGGCGGGCCCGTCGGGCCTGGTCACGAGCGTTCTACCGTGAAGTCGAGGAAGTGGGCTGAGCAGGAGATGCATGGGTCGTAGTTGCGGATCGCCTGTTCACATTCCCACTGGAGCTGGTCGTCGGGTAGGGAGAGCCGGGTGCTGACGAATTCGGTGAGGTCGTGCTCGATGCTCGCTTGGTTCTGCGACGTCGGAGGAACGATCTTGGCCGAGGTGACCAGGCCCGCGGCGTCGAGCTCGTAGCGGTGGTATAACACGCCGCGTGGTGCCTCGGTGATGCCGTAGCCGACACCGGCGTGTGGCGGCACCTCGATCGCGGCCGGCGCGGGCGGCTGGTACCCGTCGATCAGGCGGAGCGCCTCGTCGATGGCATAGACGACCTCGACCGCGCGGACGATGATGCCGCGGAACGGGTTGCGTTCCTGCTCGCCAAGGCCAGCGTCATGGGCCACCTCCCGAGCCATCGGCGACAGCGACGCGGAGTTCAGCGTGTACCGCGCAGCCGGTCCAACAAGGTAGTGATCCCGGTTCACGAGGTGCGCATGGAGTGCGGTGGAGTGTGGAACCTGTTCCTCGACGACGTGATCCTCGAAGGCGGAAGCCGGGAACGCCAACCCGCCGGTGGAGATCAGCGACCCGGACTCGATCGGATAGCGGCCCGGTGTCGTCATGGCCAGCATCTCGTGGTCGTGGTGGAAGTCGGGAAAGTCGAACCCGGCCACCCACTGGACCGTCTCGATGGCGGCATCACGGGCCTGGAGCAGGCGTTCGCCTAAGGGGCGCAGCTCGGCCGGTGCGGGCGCCCGAAAGAACCCGCCCACCTTCACGTTAATCGGATGGATGGCGCGGCCGCCGATGACCTCCATGATGTCGTTGCCGAGCTTCTTCAGCGCCAAGCCGCGTTCCACCAGATCACGATGATCGGCCGCCATCTCGATCGCGCTCTGATAGCCGAGGAAGTCTGGTGCGTGCAACAGATAGATGTGCAAGACGTGGCTCTCGATCCACTCGCCGCAATACAGCAGCCGGCGCAAGGCCTGGATCCGCTCGTCGACAGACACCTCGCAGGCGTCCTCGATCGCTTGGCATGCGCTCATCTGGTAAGCGACGGGGCAGATGCCGCAGATGCGAGCGGTGATGTCCGGGGGTTCCAGGTAGGAACGCCCACGCAGCAGGGCCTCGAAGAAGCGGGGCGGCTCGTAGATCTCCAGCTGCACGTCGGCCACCTCGCCGTTGCGTACGCGTACGTGCATCGCTCCCTCGCCCTCGACCCGGCTCAACGCGCCGACGCGGAGCGAGCGATCGTTGCGGTGGGTCATCGAACACCTCCGGTAGCGTCGGCGAACGCGGGAGCAGCAGCGTTGAAGGTCCGGAAGACCCGCACGATGTCGTCCTCGGACATGCCCATGGCCCGCAGCCGGTCAGCCAGCGCCGCGACGTTGACAGCAGCGTCCGCCGGGCTGTCCACCGGTCCGAAACAGCCGAAGCAGCCTCGCCGGAAGGCTGGACAGATCGCCCCACATCCGGCTTGGGTCACTGGGCCGAGGCACGGGATACCGTCGGCGGCCATCACACAGGTGGCGCCGCGGGCCTTGCACTCGAAGCACACGCTGTGCCGAGGAATGTTCGGTTCGCGGCCGACCAGGAACGCCGTGCGCACCTCCAGGAGCTGATGCTTGTCGATCGGGCAGCCGCGCAGCTCGAAGTCCACGGGCACGTGAGCGGAGATCGGCGTAGACCGCGCCAATGTCCGGACGTGGTGAGGTGTGGCGTAGACGATGGAGCGGAACTCGGCGACGTCGGCGAAGTTGCGCAACGCTTGAATGCCGCCGGATGTCGCACAGGCGCCGATCACCACGAGCGTGCGGGAGACCTCGCGGATATGTCGGATGCGCTCCGCTTCGTCGGGTGTAGACACCGAACCTTCCACCAGCGAGATGTCATATGGGCCGGGCGACACGGCTCGTGACGCTTCAAGAAAGTGGGCGATCTCCACCTGCCCGGCCAGCCCCAGCAGCTCGTCCTCGCAATCGAGCAGGGTGAGCTGACACCCGTCACACGAGGTGAACTTCCATACGGCGAGTTTCGGGCGTGGCATGTCGTCACAACTCCTTGGTGGTCATCAAGGACAGGACTTGGTCGTAGGTGTTGACCGGACCGTCGCGGCAGAGCAGCAGTGGGCCGAGTTGACAATGCCCGCACAACCCCGCGCCGCAGCGCATGTTGCGCTCCAGCGAGACCTGCACCTGCTTGGCGGGCACTCCGCGGTCGAGCAACGCCTCGGCTGCGAAGCGCATCATCGCCTCCGGCCCGCACACATAGGCCACCGTGTGTTCCGGGTCGAGCGGGACGCGCTCCAACAACGTGGTGACGACACCAACGGACCCGCACCAGTCAGGCGACGGGTGATCGACGGTGGTCCAGACATCGAACCGTGGACGTGCGCTCAGAGTGCTCATCTGCCGGCCATAGAGCAGGTCTCTCGGCGTCCGCGCACCGATGAGCGTGATGACCCGGCGGAAGGACGAAGGCGCGGCCAGCGCGGCGTAGAGAACCGGTCGTAGCGGGGCCAGGCCGATCCCGCCGGCGATCACCACCAGGTCTCGCCCCATTCCGGCGGCTAGATCCCATCCCGTGCCGAACGGTCCGCGCACCCCGAGCACGTTTCCGGGGCGGGCGGTGGCCAAGGACGTCGTCACCGCGCCGACCGCGCGCAGTGTGTGCACCAACGATGTGTGTTCGTGCAGGTCGCCGCTGACGGAGACCGGCACCTCGCCGACGCCGAACGACGTCAGCATGGTGAACTGCCCTGGTGCCGGGGCAGCGATGGCGGCATCGATGGGCTCTAGCGTGAGCGTGGTGGTGTCGTAGGTCTCCTCGACGTTGTCGACGACCCGGTAGCGACGTGGCACGACATGGTTCACGGGGAGCCCTCCTCAGCCGCGCGCAGAGCGGCGACCTCAGCGGTGAGATCGATGCCCACCGGACACCAGGCGATACACCGGCCACACCCGACACAGCCCGACGAACCGAACTGGTCGTGCCACGTGCTCAGCTTGTGGGTGGCCCACTGGCGGTATCGGCTGGCCGTCGAGGTCCGGACGCTGCCACCGTGGATGTAGGAGAAGTCCAGATCGAAGCACGAGTCCCACCGGCGCCACCGTTCGGCGTGCTCACCGGTGAGGTCGGTGACGTCCTCGGTGGTGGTACAGAAGCAGGTGGGACACACCATGGTGCAGTTGCCGCAGGTCAGACAGCGGGAGGCGACGTCGTCCCAGTGTGTGGAGTTTCGGTTGCGCACCATCAGCTCGCGGAGTCCCGCGGTTTCCATGGTGCGTCCCATGTTGTTCGCGGCGTCCGCCACTGCCTGGGCGGAGCGTTCACGCGTAGCGGCGTCGGCACACTCATGGGGTAGGTCGCGGAGAAGGTCCGCATCTGCTTCGGTGCCGATCCGTACGGTGAAGTGGTGCCCGCCGTCGTCGTCGATCAGCTCGGTGAGTGCGAGGTCGAACCCGTCGTCGGCACCGGGGCCAGCGCCCATGGAGGTGCAGAAGCAGGTCTCGCCCGGTTCGGTGCACTCGACGGCGATGACGAGGATTCCGTCTCGGCGGGTCTGGTAGGCCGCGTCCGGATGGGCTCCGCCGGCTAGGACACGATCGAGGATGCCGATGGCGCGTAGATCGCATGGCCGCACTCCGAGGAACGCATATCGTGGCCGCTGCTCGGTGCTCATCCCGCTAGCCGGGTATGTCTCGGGTTCGGTGGACGCGCCAGTGCTCACCATCGAGCGTGGTGTGCCGGACGGCTCCGGCGCCGCGGACCCGTCGCGCGGCGCCGACCACAGCCGCTCGCGTGCGGGATGCAGGTACGTCTTCCACGACTGCGGCCCAGCCGCATGCCCGAAGGCGGCGCGGTCGTCCCGGGCGCGCAGCCGATACCGGCCGCCGTCCAGCCGTACGCCGGTACCGAACGGTAGCTCGTCGGCGCTGGTGAGTTCGGCGAGGACGATCGCGCCGTCGCGTACGGTGGGGCCGATCACGGTGAATCCTCGGCGCTGGAGGGTAGTCACCAGGATGCCGAGTGCCGAGACGTCGATCACCGAGGTCGTGGTGGTGTCGGGTGCCATGGGTGCACCCCCTTTCACCATCCACGCTCGTCGCTCGTGGCAATGGTGCCTAGGTCCGGAAGTCCCGGGGAACGGGGCCGCCCGGCCCTGCCGTCGGTGTTGGGGCGCGGTGGCGCGTGGCGATCAGATGCGTGTCCGGGCCTATCGGGTCGGGTAGCGCATCTGATCGTCTTCTGTCCGCGGCGTGAGATCTGTCCGGACGACGTCGCCATGCGCCGACCACCACCGTCGCCACAACGTGCGCACCTGATCGTCGCCACAAAGACGATCAGGTGCCGAAACGGAGATCAGGTGCACAACGGGTTAGCAGATGCGGGGGAGTTGCTCACCGACCAGCATGTCGACGATCCGCCGGGCACCGACGAGGGTGCGGGCGGTGACCCGTCCGGGATGTTCGGCAACCACCTCGCCGATCCGCACCGCCGCGGCGCCTTCGGGGCGGGCCCGCATGGCGACGAGGACGTCGTCGGCTGCGTCCGGTGCGACGAACGCGACCAGGCACCCCTCGTTGGCGACGTGCAGTGGATCCAAACCCAGCATCTCGCAGGCGGCCGCTACCGCCGGAGATACCGGGATCAACCCATCGTCGATCACTACGCCCACCTCGGCGGCCTGGGCGATCTCGTTCAGGGCGGACGCCAGCCCGCCCCTGGTCGGGTCCCGGAGGGTGTGGATCGCGGGACCCGCCGCGTCCACCATGGCCCGTACCAGCCGGTGCAGCGCTTGACTGTCCGAGGTCACATCCCCGTCGAAGCCCAGGCCCTCCCGTGCGCTCAGGACGGTGACGCCATGAGATCCGATGGGACCGGAGAGCATGATGACGTCTCCCGGGCGAGGCGCCGCCGCCGACAGCGCGGCCCCGGGCATTCGCCGGCCGATGCCGGTGGTCGTGATGAAGATCCCGTCGGCGGCTCCACGGTTGACCACCTTCGAGTCGCCGGTGACGACGGGCACCCCGGCCGCGCTGGCGGCTTGGCCGACCGAGCGGGCGACGCGCCGTAGATCGTCCAGCGGTAGCCCCTCCTCGATGATGAACGCCAGCGCCAGCGCCGCTGGGGCACCACCGCGCATCGCGACGTCGTTGATGGTGCCATGTACGGCTAACGTGCCGATGTCGCCGCCCGGGAAGAACAAGGGGTTGACGACGAACGAGTCGGTGCTGATCACCAGCTCCACGCCCCCGATGGGCAGCAGCGCCGCGTCCTCCAACGGCCCAGGTGGTGTCGCCCGGCCTAGCTCCGGAACGATGACCTCTCGGATCAGCGACGCCGATAGTTGCCCACCGGAGCCATGCCCGAGCAGCACCCGCTCGTCCTCGGCACGTGGCACCGGGCACACCGCCTGGGCCGGATCTACCGTCTCGTCGATGCTCATCGTGTCCTCCCAGCGCTGAAGAAGGCCGCGCAGGTGCCCTCGGTCGAGACCATCGGCGCACCCAGCGGGGTGCGGGGAGTACACCGGGTGCCATAGGCGGCGCAGTCGGTAGGCACCCGCGAGCCAGTAAGGATCGCGCCAGCGATGCACTCTGGGTGCTCGACGGCGTGAATTGCGCCGACCCCGAAGCGTCGCTCGGCGTCGTAGTCCGTGAATTCGGCGGCCAAGGCCAGCCCGCTCGTGGGAATGGCGCCGATGCCGCGCCACGTGCGGTCGGTGACGTGGAAGACGCGTTGGATGGCGTCCCGGGCGGCGGTGTTCCCGTCGCGATAGACGGCCCGGGCATATTGGTTCTCCACCTCGGCCCGGCCGGCTTCGAGCTGGCGGACCGCCATCAGGATCCCCTCGAGCAGGTCGAGCGGCTCGAAGCCGGTCACGACGATCGGCACGCGGTAGCGCTCGGCGATGGGCTCGTACTCCGTCCAGCCCATCACCGCGCAGACATGACCGGCGGCCAGGAATCCCTGGACCTCACAGTCGGGTGCGTCCAGGATGGCGGTGATCGCCGGTGGCACGAGCACGTGGCTGACCAGCATGCTGAAGTTGGGCAACTCCAGAGCCGCGGCATGAAGGACGGCCATCGCGTTCGCCGGGGCGGTGGTCTCGAACCCGACCGCGAAGAACACAACCTGCCGGTCTGGCCTGGCCGCGGCCAGCCGGACGGCGTCCATGGGGGAGTACACGACCCGGACGTCGGCGCCCCTGGCCTTCAACGCCAGCAGGTCGGTGCTGGTACCGGGGACGCGGAGCATGTCACCGAAGCTGACGAAGGTCACCTCCGGTCGGGCGGCGATGGCGAGGGCCTTGTCGATCAGTTCCAGCGGCGTCACGCAGACGGGACAGCCAGGCCCATGGATCATCCGGATACCGGCGGGGAGCAACTCGTCGATGCCCTGGCGGACCAGGGTATGTGTCTGACCACCACACACCTCCATGAGCGCCCACGGCGTGGTGGCGACCTGGGTCAACTGGTGCAGCAGCGTCCGGGCGACGGCCGGGTCACGGTACTCGTCGAGGTACTTCACGGGTGGCTCCGTGCCGGCAGCGGCTGGCCCAGCTCGCCTTCCACCGCGCCTTCCATGGCCCGCAGCACCTCGAGCGTGCGGGCCGCCTCCATCTCGTCCACCTGCGTGATGGCGAAGCCCACGTGCACGATGACGTAGTCACCGATACCCACCTCGGGCACGTAGGCCAGGCACACGTCCTTGTGGATGCCGCCGAAGTCGACGGTTCCCATGGCGAGCCCGTTCTCCTCGCCGACCGCCACGATCCGACCTGGTATGCCGAGACACATGAGGTCATGCACCTCCCATGCGGGCGGCGGCGATGGCCGCCTGCCCGTAGCTGACCCCGCCATCGTTGGCCGGCACGTGTTCATTCAGGTAGACGGTGAAACCCTGGTGCCGGAGCTGGTCGAGCAACACGCTGGCCAGCCGCCGGTTCTGCAACACCCCGCCGGACAGGCAGACCGCGCGCAGGCCGGTCGAGTGTCCGGCGTCGACGCACATGGCGACGGTCACCTCGACAATGGTGGTGTGGAACGCGGCAGCCAGATGGGCCCGTGGTGTTCGGTTCGCGACTCCGTCGAGGACCGCCGCGATGGTGGGGCCAGGGTCGTACACCAACAGCCCACCGGACCGGCTGAGCCGCCACGGCAGCGAGTCCGCGGTGATATCGCCGGCCACCGACTCAAGGGCCACCGCGGCCGCGCCTTCGTACGTGGCGTCGTCGCACAGTCCGAGCAGGCTGGAGACGGCATCGAACAGGCGTCCGGCGCTGGACGCCGGCGGGCAGTTGACGCCGCGCTCCACCATGCGCCGCACCGTGTCGACCTCGCGTCGAGGAAGCCGGTCGGTGAACGCCTGGACCGAACCCGGCTCGACGGCTACCCCGCCGAGCTTCTCCCCACCGAACAGATAGCCCAGCGCCATCCGGGCCGGGCGCCGGATGGCCGCCTCCCCGCCGGGCAACGGGGCCCGGGCGAAGCGGCCCACGCGCCGATAGCCGGTGAGGTCGGCCACCAGGAGCTCCCCGCCCCAGAACGTGCCGTCGTCGCCCCAGCCGAGGCCGTCGTAGGCGACGCCCAGGAACGGGCCGGTGACGCCGTGTTCGGCGGCGCACGAGGCGACGTGGGCGTGATGATGCTGGACGCCGATGCGACGGTGGGCCGGCCACCTCTGGGCGTACTGCGTCGACAGGTAGCCAGGATGAAGGTCGTGGGCAATCACGGTCGGCCGGATCGCGACGAGCCGGGAGAGGTGCGCCAGGGTGTCCTCGAAGGCGGCGAACGTGTCGTGGTCCGAGAGGTCGCCGACATGGGGGCTGAGTACCGCACGATCGCCGTCGGCCACGGTGAACGTGTGTTTCTGTTGGGCGCCGGTGGCCAGCAGGGGTTGTGGCGTCGGATGTGGCAGACGCATCGACGACGGTGCGTATCCGCGTGCGCGGCGGACCAGCGCTGGCCGTCCGGTGATGGTTCTCGTCACCGAGTCGTCGTACCGGGCTCGAATCTGCCGGTTGTGGGTCAGGAAGCCGTCTGCCAGCCCGCTGAGCCGAGCCAACGCGTCGGCATCGTCGATCGCGATCGGCTCGTCGCTGCGGTTGCCGCTGGTGACGACGAGTGGGCGGGCCAGCTCGTGCAGGAGTAGATGATGCACCGGGGTGTACGGCAGGAACACCCCGACCTGGTGGGTGCCGGGGTGCACACCAGGAGCCAGCGTGGTGGCTGACGCCGATGTCACGAGCACGATGGGCCGGGCAGTGGACACGAGCAGCTTCTCGTCGGCGGTGTCGAGGTGGGCGATCGATCGGGCGGAGGTGACGTCGCGGACCATCACGGCGAGTGGTTTCTCGGGCCGACCTTTACGTCCTCGCAAGGCCTGCACGGTGGCTGCTTGGGTGGCGTCGCATACCAGCTGATAGCCGCCCAACCCCTTGACGGCGACGATCGCGCCGTCGTCGATCGCGGCGGCCGCGGCCATCAGCGCGGCGTCACCGAGCACCCGGTCTCCGTGGTCGCCGATGGCCCACGTCAGCCGCGGGCCACACTTGGGGCACGCCACGGGCTCGGCATGGAACCGGCGGTCTGTCTCGTCGGTGTACTCCGCGGTGCATTCGGCGCAGAGCTCGAACGGAGCCATGGTGGTGCGGTCGCGATCGTAGGGCAGCTCGGTGATGATCGTCGCCCGCGGGCCGCAGGCCGTGCAGTTGACGAAGGGGTACCGGTAGCGGCGGTCGGATGGGTCGAACAACTCCCGCAGGCACGCGTCACACGTGGCGAGATCCGGTGGGAATTCGTGCGGTCCGGCCCGAGCGATGCTGCCCACGACGTGGAATCCGCGCCCCTGGAGCGTGGTCGCCGTCGCGTGGTCGAGGTGGGACACGTCGACCCGGCTGACCGCGGCGTTGGGAGGTGCGTCGGCGGTGAGCTGTCGGAGCAGCGTCGAGAGAGCCGCCGGGTTTCCAGCGGCTTCGATCACGACTAACCCCCCAGCGTTGTGTACCCAGCCGTCCAGGCCGAGCTCTCGTGCCAACCGCACCACGTGCGGCCGGAAGCCAACACCTTGGACCGAGCCGTAGACCTCGAAGCGCTGGCCTATCCGGCCCAGCCGGCCGGCCAGCTGGGCCGGATAGGCCACCGTGGCCCGTTCCCTCATCGCTTGAGGCTGACCGGTTCGTGTGTCGACGCTTCGACGTCTCCAGCCGCGATCCGCAGGAGTGTCTCACCGAGGGTGGCGAGCGCGCGGGCCGTGGCCAGCTCGTCGCCGATCTCCGGGACGTTGACGTCCTCCGGGTTGCAATGGGCGGCGCCGACGGCGCGAATGCTGGTTCCGGTGTGGGTGTCCAGCTGAGCTTCGGCTCGGGTGGTGCCGTCGTCGTGCTCACTGAGGAAGATCTGCACGGTCCAGCGTTTGGTAGTGGTCATGGCGCGGTCGTCCTTCCCGTGTTGTCGGCGCGGTTGGCGCCGGACGGGCCTTGACGACAACGACGCTACGGACTTGCCGGCACCGTTCACAGGGTCGATGGCCGGGCTTCGTGCGGGACCTTCGCCCCTGTCCGTCGAGTGGTGTGCCTGGACATGGTGGAGGTGGATCGTGCGGACACAACAGAAGGAGCCGGCATGAGACACGTGACGGTCGCCGACGTGATGACGACGTCTGTGATCACGGTTCTTGTCACCACCCCGTTCAAGGAGGTGGCGCGCCTGCTCCGGGACCACGGCATCAGTGCGCTGCCCGTGTTGGACGACGACGACGAGTTGGTGGGTCTGGTGTCCGAAGCCGACCTGTTACTCAAGCACGAGTATCGAGACCGGCGTCGCCGCGGGTCGTGGCTGTCCACGCCCCACCTGCACGAGGTGATGGTGAAGGTGGAGGGGGCGGTGGCAGGGGATCTCATGACGGGGCCACCGATCACCGTCGAGGCTGAGGCGAGCGTGAACATGGCCGCGCGGCTGATGACCGAACGTCACGTCAAACGGCTCCCCGTGGTCGACGACGCCGGTGTCCTCGTCGGGATCGTCAGCCGCGCGGACCTCCTGTCCGTGTTCCTGCGGCCGGACCGCGAGATCAAGGAAGAGATCATCGCTGAGGTCTTCCGCCGCGTGCTCCTGACCGAGCGGGGCGCGGTCCGGGTGGAGGTCACGAACGGCGTGGTCGTCCTCGACGGGGAGTTGGATCGAAAGAGCAGCGTCGACATCGCGGTTCGACTGACTCAGCAGGTGGACGGCGTCGTGGACGTCGTCGACCACCTCACGTACGTGTTCGACGACTCGGAGAGCCGGGTCGGCCGGGTCCTCCGGTCGATGTGAGAACAACCAGGAGGGCAGCGCGGTCGCGCGGTGCCTGAAGGAGGCAAGATCATGCCGGCACGAAAGGCACCGGTAAACGCTACGAAGGGCCGCCTCGTCGTCCGATTCGACGAGGTAGGAAGAGGTGACGTCAGCCACGTCGGCGGCAAGAACGCGTCGCTCGGGGAACTGACCCGAAACCTGGGAGCGGCAGGGGTGCGCGTCCCGGAGGGTTTTGCCGTCACCGCCGACGCCTACCGCCTGTTCATCGACGCGAACGGCCTGGGCGAGCGGATCGCGGCGGAACTCGACCGGCTCGATGCCGGCACGTCGTTGGCCGACGTGGGCGAGGCCATCAGAACGATGATCACCCGGGGGGTTATGCCCAAGTCGTTGGCGCGTGCGGTCCGGCTGGCCTACGCGAGCCTCGGGGTCGATATCGGACAGGCCGAGCCACCGGTGGCGGTGCGCAGCAGCGCCACCGCCGAGGATCTGCCGGAGGCCAGCTTCGCCGGGCAGCAGGAGAGCTTCCTCAACGTCCGAGGCGACGACGCGGTGCTGGCCGCGTGCCAGCGGTGCTTCGCATCCCTGTTCACCGATCGCGCCATCAGCTACCGGCGCGACATGGGCTTCTCGCACATGGACATCGCATTGTCGGTGGGGGTACAACGTATGGTCCGGGCGGACCTCGCCGGCGCGGGAACGGCATTCAGCCTAGACACCGAGACCGGCTTCCCCCGGGTGGTGCTGATCAACGCCGCCTGGGGACTCGGGGAATCGGTGGTCAGCGGCGCCGTCGATCCCGACGAGTATGTGACGTTCAAGCCGTTGCTCGACGACCTGCGGCTTCGGCCGATCGTGTCGAAGACGAAGGGGCGCAAGGAGCACAAGGTCGCCTACCGGTCCACCGGCGGAACCGCGTCGGTGACCACCAGCGTCGCCGAACGGTCGGCCTGGGTGCTCTCCGACGACGAAATCCTCCAGATCAGCCGGTGGGCGGTAGCCATCGAGGATCACTACGGCACACCGATCGACATGGAGTGGGCCAAGGACGGCGCTACGGGTGAGCTGTTCGTCGTCCAGGCTCGGCCAGAGACGGTGCAGTCCCGGACCACCGGCACCACGCTCCGCTCGTTCGAGCTGCTCGAGACCGGTGAGTCGATCGTCACCGGCTTGGCCATCGGTGACGCCGTGGGGTCCGGTCCGGTGGTCAAACTCGTCCACCCCACCGACCTCGACGAGTTCCCAGCCGGTGGGGTACTGGTGACAGGCATTACCGACCCGGACTGGGAGCCGATCATGAAGCGGGCGTCGGCTATCGTCACCGATCACGGCGGGCGGACCTCCCACGCGGCCATCGTCAGCCGCGAGCTGGGGGTTCCGGCGGTGGTGGGAACGGGCTCGGCGACGACGATCCTGAACGACGACGACGTCGTCACGGTGTCGTGTGCGGAGGGCGACCAAGGCAAGGTCTACCGTGGCCGGCTGCAGGTGCGCTGCCGAGACATCGATCTTGCCGGCATTCCCGAGACTCGGACGAGAGTGATGCTCAACGTCGCCGACCCGGCTGCGGCCTTCCGTTGGTGGCGCCTTCCAGCGGTGGGAGTCGGACTGTTGCGCATCGAGTTCTTGGTGGCCAGCGACATCAGGGTGCATCCGATGGCGCTGGCGCGTGCGGATCGACTCGCGCCCGACGTCCGGCGCCGGATCGAGCGGATGACCCGCGACTATTCGGACCCGGCCGAGTACTTCATCGATCGGCTGTCCACCGGCATCGCCCGGATCGCGGCCGCACACTGGCCGAACCCGGTGGTCGTGCGGATGAGCGATTTCAAGACCAACGAGTACGCCGCGCTGATCGGTGGGGAGTCGTTCGAGCCGAAAGAGGAGAACCCGATGATCGGCTGGCGCGGCGCGAGCCGGTACTACAGCCCGGGTTACCGGGACGGGTTCGCGCTCGAATGCCGGGCGATCCGGCGGGTCCGCAGCGAGATCGGGCTCGACAACGTCATCGTCATGATTCCGTTCTGCCGGACGCTAGCCGAGGCGGATGAGGTGTTGGCGGTGATGGCCGACGAGAGTGTGGCCAGAGGGGCGGACGGCTTGCGCGTCTACATGATGGCGGAGATTCCCTCCAACATCATCCTGGCCGCGGAGTTCGCGGAGCGATTCGATGGCTTCTCAGTAGGGAGCAACGACCTCACCCAGCTCACCCTGGGAGTGGATCGTGACTCCGACGTACTTGCCCGCCTATTCGACGAGAACGACGCGGCGGTCACGACGAGCATTCGGCGCTTGGTCGAGTCCGCGCATCATGCCGGGGTGCCGGTGGGCCTGTGCGGACAACGCCCAAGCGATGATCCGGCCTTTGCTCAAGTGCTGGTCGACGCGGGAATCGACTCCATCTCGGTGACACCGGACAGCCTGCTGAGTGTCATCCAGCACGTGGCGGCGGCGGAACGAATGAACGTCGACGATAGGTCGTTGGTCCTTGTTGATGGGACCGTCGGGCACTAAACCACGGCCCAGTTTGGTGGTGTTCTTGAGTCATGACTATCAGTCCCCAGAACCTGGAAGTGCCAGGTCTCGACGTAACCACGGTCGCTCCGATCGCGGTTGGCGTGGACGGCACTGAACCGTGTTTGGCCGCCGTGGAATGGGCGGCGGCCGAAGCCGTACGGGTGGGCGCCTCGTTGGAGCTCGTCCATGCGTATCCGGCAACTGTCATCGAGTACCCCGTGACGCCGGTCGGCCGGCAACGCGCCGAGATCGCGTTCGCGGCCGCCCGTGAGCGGCTGGCCGCAAGCCCGTACACAGGGGTCACGATGACGACGCGAGCGACCCAGGGGTCACCGTCGCGGATCCTCCTCCGGTCGGCCAAGGCTGCGCGCATGGTGGTGCTGGGCCGCACCCACACCGGACGGGTGTCCGGATTGCTCTCCACCTCCACAGCAGTGGCATGTGCCTCTGGCGCGAAGGTCCCAGTGACGGTGGTTCCGGCCAGTTGGTCTGGAGCAGGAGTCGGCGTCGGCGACGAACCCGTCGTGGTCGGAGTCGACGGATCGGAGCGCTGTCAGCCAGCGATCCGGCATGCCTTCGAGGTGGCGGCCGATCTGGGGGTTGGAGTCCAAGCGGTGCTGGCCCTCGACCTCCCCGCGGGATATCCGCAGGGGTGGCCCATCGGCAACGGAACCGGCTTCCTGCGCGAGGACGGCCGCCGCAGTCTGCAAGAGGTGCTCGAATCGCCGCGGCTGAGCTACCCCGATGTCAAGGTCGACGCTGTGGTCGACGAACGCTCGCCGGCCGACGCGCTGATGGACTACGGACGGACCGGCAACCGCATCGTCATCGGAGGCCGAGGCCACGGTCTGGTGACCGGAGCGCTGCTCGGATCGGTCGCGCGCACCATCCTGCGGCGGGCACCGTCGCCGGTGACCGTGGTGCATTCGCCGTAGGGAGGAAACGGATCATGTCGCACGAAACAGTCGTGGATCTGGACCGGGTCGATGCGGTCCTGTTCGACGTCGACGGGGTGGTCACCGACAGCGCCGTCTTGCACGCTCGGGCCTGGAAGGCGACGTTCGACGACTTCCTGCGGCGCCGGGCCCGAGAGGTCGGTGCGGAAGCCGCGCCCTTCAACACCACGGCCGACTACGCCCGTTTCGTCGGCGGCCGGTCCAGACGCGAAGGCCTACGTGCGTTCCTCGCCTCGCGCGGCTTCCAGCTGGCCGATCAGAACGGACCGAGCGGCGCCGACGCGGACACGTTGTGGTCGCTGGCGGAGCGGAAAGACGCCTGGTTCAGGGCCGCCGTCGAAGACGGACGTATCACGGCATTTCCGGACGCGGTGGCGCTGTTGCACCAGCTGCGCCAGCACGGGGTCGCCACCGCGGCGGTCTCCGCGGCCAGGAACAGCTCGTGGGTGCTGGCCAAGGCCGGCGTGAGCGGGCTGTTCGACCTGAGCGTGGACGCGACCGTCCTGGACCGGCGGTCGCTACCCGGCAAGCCGGAGCCGGCGGTCTACGTCGAAGCCGCGCATGGTCTGGGAGTCGCGCCGTGGCGGGCGGTAGTGATCGACGACTCCCTCGCCGGAGTGGAGGCGGGCGCCCGCGGTGGCTTCGCGGTGGTGATCGGCGTCGACCGGGCCGGTATCCTGGCCACCGATCTGCGCCGGCGTGGGGCATCCGTCGTGGTTTCTACCCTGCGTGAACTCGCGTTGGCCGGTGAACGGCGGCGGGTGTCTCCGGTGCGATCATGGAACATGCCGCGAGCGTCCTGATCTACCCCCACCCTTTGGGTGGATCATGGTGGGCCGGCCCGGGGAGTATCGTATGTCGGTAAGTTTCCCGGCACGTGGGTGGTGGAGATGGAAGAAGCGGGCCAGCTCCTGCCAAAGCTGCCGTTGGACGAGTTGCTGACCGAGGTGCAGGCCCGGATCCAGGCCGTGGTAGCGGCGCGGGACGGTGTGCACTCGCTGCTTGAGGCCGTGGTGTCCATCGGCCGCGACCTCGACCTCGAGACGGTGCTGAGGCGGATCGTCGAGGCCGCGACCGAACTGGTCGACTGCCGGTATGGAGCGCTCGGGGTCATCGGAGACGACGGTCAGCTGGCGCAGTTCATCCCGGTGGGTCTCACCGAGGACGAGATAGCGCGCATCGCCGAGTGGCCGCACGGCCGTGGCCTGCTCGGCTTGCTGATCAAGGAGCCGCAGGCGTTACGGCTACCCGAGATATCGGCGCACCCAGAGTCCTACGGGTTCCCGGATGGGCACCCGCCGATGCATAACTTCCTGGGGGTGCCGATCAGAGTCCGGGACGAGGTGTTCGGCAACCTCTACCTGACCGAGAAGAACGGCGATCGCGACTTCGACGAACAAGACGAGGTCATCGTCGCGGGGTTGGCCAGCGCTGCGGGTATCGCCATCGAGAACGCCAGGTTGTACGACGAGACCCGTCGCCGTGAGACCTGGCTCGACGCATCCGCCGAAGTCACACAGGTGTTGTTGTCCGGTTCGGAGCTGACAGACGCGCTCCAGCTCGTGGTGTCCCGGGCCAAAGACATGGCGTCGGCCGATACCGCGGCCGTCGTGGTCCCGGTTGGCGACGTCGACCTGATGACGGTGCTCGCCGCGGCCGGTCGAGACGCGGACAACCTCACGACGCTCGAATTCTCGGCTACCGGGACCTTGTCCGGGGCCGTGTTGGCCAGCGGCGAAGCCCGCATGGTGCCGGCGCTGAGGTCGTCGGCCGAGGCGTCCCCGCTGCTCGATCGGCTGCCCGCCGGGCCGGCGCTGATAGTGCCGCTGGGAACCCAGGAACGCGCCCGTGGCGTGCTCGTCCTCGCGAAGCGGCGAGGTGCCTCACCGTTCGTCGCCTCGACGATGCGGATGCTGACCGCTTTCGCCAACCAGGCCGCGGTGGTCTTGGAACTAGCCGATGCCCGCCGAGAGAGCGAGCGGCACGGGCTCGTCGACGATCGCGAGCGGATCGCCCGTGACCTACACGACGTGGTGGTGCAGCGGTTGTTCGCCAGCGCGATGACGCTGACCGCCGCGGTCCGGCTGATCGACCGGCCCGAGGTCGCCGAGCGGGTTCAACGCACCGTCGACGACCTCGACGCCACCATCAGACAGATCCGGTCCACCATCTTCGCCTTGCAGTCGACCCATGACACCGCGCCCACCACGCTGCGAGGTCGGATCGTCACCATCATCGAGTCGGCGACCGAACAACTCGGCTTCGCCCCTGCCTTGCAGATGAACGGCCTCGTCGATTCGGGCATCCCGGAGGAGATCGGCCAGCATCTCGTCGCCGTCTTGCAAGAAGCCATGTCCAACGTCGTCCGCCACGCACGCGCCTCGGCCGTCACCGTGACCGTGGCGGTCTCCGGCGGGCAGGCTCGCGTGTCGGTAGTGGACGATGGGGTGGGGATTCCGGCCGATGGCCGCCGCAGCGGTCTGGCCAACCTCGCCGAACGGGCCGAACGCCTCGGCGGCAGCTTCGAGATCGCACCGCGGGCAACCGCTGGAACCTCGCTGGTCTGGCAGGTCCCCGTCAAGCGCTGAGCCAGATTTTCACCGAGGCGATCGGATGCATGGTGGTGGCGACGGCCAGTGTCGGGGTTCGGGGGTGCGCATCTGATCTTTCCTCTGTATGGGCCTACTGGCTCAGAATTGCGGATGGGCCGCCTCGGACGCCGTCTATCCGCAATTCTGAGCCAGCAGGCCCCAACGATGGTTCCGGAACCCTGCTGATCTGGCAGGCGCTCGTCAAGCGCTGAGCCGCAGTGGGTGGCCGCAGCCGCTTAGGGTTCCCGATCGTTGCGCGCCGACTCGGCCTTGAGCTGCGCGGAGAGCGCCGCGGCCTGCGTACGCCGGCTCATGTCCAGCTTGGCGAGCAGGTTGGACACGTAGTTCTTGACCGTCTTCTCGGCCAGGAACATACGCTCACCGATCTGCCGGTTGGTGAGGCCCTCGCCGATGAGGTCGAGGATCTTGCGCTCCTGATCGGACAGCGCCGCCAGCGGGTCGGTCTGTGCTGCCTTGGTGCGCAGCCGTTCCAGCATCCGGGTGGTGCTCTCCGGGTCCAGCAGCGACTTGCCGTCGGCCAGCGCCCGCACCGCGCCGACCAAGTCGGTGCCGTGGATCTGCTTGAGCACGTAGCCCGACGCTCCAGCCATCACCGCGTCGAACAGGGCTTCGTCGTCGGCGTACGAGGTCAACATGAGGCAGGCCAGGGCCGGCAGGCGGGACCGCACCTCGCGGCAGACGCTGACGCCGTCGCCGTCGGGCAACCGAACGTCGAGGATGGCGACATCCGGCTTGAGTGCGGGAATACGGGCGATAGCCTGCTCCGCGGTGCCCGCCTCACCGATGACGGTGATGTCGGGTTCGATCTCGAGCAGGGACGCGACACCGCGGCGCACTACCTCGTGGTCGTCGAGCAAGAAGACCTTGATGACGCGTTCGGCGCTGGGCGGTGTGCTGGAATCGCTCACGTTAACGACCGTACTGTGCGCCAGCGTCGAGCGCCAGGCCAGGTGGTCATGGGTAGGCGTCGCTGCATCGTTCATCGGACCTCCGGCAGAGGGGATCGAGTAAGGATTCGACGGACGGTTTTCTCCGTACCGACCACCATGTAGGCGACGACGGCGACGGCCAGGGCGCGTCCCCAGGCATCGGCGCCGATCGGGGCGCTGTGGAACAACCCGTTCATCCATGGCAGATAGGTGAAGGCCATCTGAAGTGCCAGCATGGATGCGATGCCGACGCCGATCCACGGATTGCTGAACACCCCCACCCGCACGAACGACCGCTCAAGCGACCGGCAACTCAGCAGGTAGGCGGCCTGGACGAGCATGAACACGTTGACCGCGACGGTGCGCGCCTCATCGATCGAGGCCCCGCGGTCGAGTTCGAGGTGGAACAGCCAGAAGGCGCCGATCAGCATCACCACTGAGACCAACACGATCCGGCCGACGAGATCGCCGGTGAGCAGGGGGCGCGACGGAGGGATCGGTGCCCGCCGCATGATGCCGGGTTCCAGCGGCTCGAAAGCCAGCACCAGCCCGAGAGCCACCGCCGTGATCATGTTCACCCAGAGGATCTGGACCGGAAGGATCGGCAGCTGGGTGGCGAGCACGATGGCGGCGAGCACGACCAGTCCCTGTCCCATGCTGGTGGGCAGGGTGAAGGTGATGAATTTGCGCAGGTTGTCGAAGACCCCGCGCCCTTCCTCGACGGCCGCCTCGATCGAGGCGAAGTCGTCGTCGGTGAGTACCATGTCGGCGGCCTCTTTGGCCACCTCCGTCCCGCCCAGGCCCATGGCGACGCCGATGTCCGCGCGACGCAGCGCCGGGGCGTCGTTCACCCCGTCGCCGGTCATGGCGACGACGTGTCCGCACCGCTGCATGCTCTCCACCAAACGCAGCTTCTGCTCCGGAGTGACCCGGGCGAACACCGTGGTGCGCTCGACGAGGTGGTCCAGCTCGCCCGGCGGGCAGTCGTGCAGCTCGCGCCCCGTGACGATGGACGGCGGGCCGCCTTCGTGGGCGGTCAGACCGAACCGCTCGGCGATGGCCCGGGCGGTCGCGGCGTGATCCCCGGTGATCATCTTGACCTCGATGCCGGCGCGCTGACAGGTAGCTACCGCGTCGATCGCGTCCGGCCGTGGTGGATCGAACATCGCTTGCAGGCCGAGCACGGTCACCCGGGCGTTCACCAGGGTGCTGTCGGGAGATTCGCCATCCGAGAACCTGGGTTCCGAGCCCGGCAGCTCGACGCGGGCGAACGCGAGAACCCGTAGCGCGGACGCCGCGAGCTGGTCGGTGTGCCGATGGATGGCATCGGCGTCGACCGGGACGAGGTGGCCGGACGCATCGAGTTGGTCGTCGGCGATGGCCAGCACCCGTTCCACCGCACCCTTGAGGTAGGTCACGGTGCCACCGTCCGGACTACGGTGGGTAGTGATCATGTAGCCGCGAGCCGAGTCGAAGGGTACGGCGCCCAGGCGCGGATATCGCTGCCGGAGGTCGGCGTAGTCGAGACCTGCCTTCGTGGCCACCACCAGCAACGCTGCCTCGGTGGGGTCGCCGGCGACGCTCCAGTGGCCATCTATGGACTCCAAGCGGGCGTCGTTGCACAGAGCGCCGGCCAGCAGACACTCCGCGAGGACGGGATGGCGTTCCAGGCTGACCTGGGCGACGTCGTCCGGCCCAGCGCCACCGTCCACGGTCAACGCGCCGGTTGGGTGATACCCGGTACCGGAGATCGAATACGTGACGCCCCCGGCGACGACGGTGGTGACCGTCATCTCGTTGGCGGTGAGCGTACCGGTCTTGTCGGTGCCGATGACCGTCGTGCTGCCCAGCGTCTCAACCGCCGGGAGCTTGCGGATGATCGCCCGTCGTCGGGCCATGCGGGCGACGCCGATGGCGAGCGTAATGGTCACCACGGCCGGCAGGCCCTCAGGGATCGCCCCCACGGCCAGGGCGACCGCCGCGGTCAACATGTACCCGGCGTCTTCCCCTCGGGCCAAGCCGAGCGCAAACGTCAGCGCGGCAAGGACCAGAATCGCGGCGGTGAGGACGCGGCTGAATCGGCCGATCTTGCGCGTCAGCGGCGTCTGTAGGCTCTTGGCCTCACCAACCAACCGATGGATCGTGCCGATCTCCGTGGCGGCACCGGTAGCCACCACGACTCCGCGGCCTCGACCATGGCTGACCAGGCTGCTGGAATAGGCCATGTTGGTCCGGTCGGCCAGAGCGGTGTCCGCGGGTAGATGCACCGGTTCCTTACGCACGGGCACCGACTCGCCGGTGAGAGCCGACTCGTCGATGCCCAACTCACTGGTGGCGGCCAGCCGAATGTCGGCAGGCACCTTGTCGCCGGTCTCCAGCACCACGACGTCGCCCGGGACGATCCGTTCCGACGGGATCCGGAAGCGGCGGCCTGCGCGAACTACCGTCGCTTCCGTCCGGACCATGGCGACCAAGGCGTCGAGGGCACGCTCGGCCCGGGACTCTTGCAGATAGCCGATGGCGGCGTTGAGCAGCACCACCCCGAGGATGACACCGGCATCGACCACTTCGCCGATCGCCGTAGTGGCCGCGGCAGCGGCGAGCAGCACGTAGATCAGCGGATGATGGAACTGGAGAAGCAGCCGGGTGAGTGGCCCCCGCCGGTCGAGCCGAGGGAGCACGTTCGGACCGAGCCGGTGCAGGCGCTCGCGGGCGGTGTTGTCGTCGAGGCCACGCTCGTGGTCGGTCTCGAACAGCAGGAAGACCTCATGGGCCGGCAACGCGTGGTGGCGCCGCTCCGGTGCCGGCTCCAGCGCCGGAGCAGACGCCGGGGCGGTCATGGTGTGTCGGGGTCGGCGACGTCGTGGACGACGGCCACCGGTCCGTGGACACGATGCAGAAGGCGCTGACTGACCGAACCGAGGAGCATGCCGCGCAACGGTCCACGTCCGCGCGAGCCGACCACCACCAACGCGGCGTCCTCGCTCATCCGCCCCAGCACCTCGGCGGCGTCGCCGAGCACGACCTGGGTCTTCACGGTCACCGTGTCCGGCACGACATGCTGGTTGCGGTCCATGAACGCCTGCAGCCGCTCTTCAGCGGTCTCATGGCCGTAGGTTGCGGACGTGCCGGTGATGTTGGCGCCCTCGATCGGCATGGCCACCATCGGCAGCCAATAGGTGTGGACTACCTCGACGGTGGTGCCCCGGCGTTCGGCCTCGGCCACGGCGAACCTGAAGGCGGCGTCGCTCTCATCTCCGTCGACACCAACAACCACGGACCCGCCGCGTCGGTACTCAGCGTGTTCGACCGGGACGACGATGGTCGGGCAGTCGGCCCGGCTGGCCACCCGGGTGCTCACGGAGCCGAGGAAGGCCGACCCGACGGTGCCCAGGCCGCGGCTACCGAGCACAACGAGGTCGGCCTCCTTTGCCGCGGCCAGCAGGGCCATGACCGGAGGCTGAACGACCAGTTCGGTGGTCACCTGCACGTCGTCGGGTTCGGCGTCAGCGTCGGTTCCGGCGTCAGCCGCGCCGCGCCGCACCATCGTTGCAGCGACGTCCAGCAGGTTCGCCCCGTAGCTCTTGAGTTCCTCCGTTGGTGGAAGCACGGCAGTGCCACCGAATGGCACGGCGGTCACGGGTGTGTGTACGGCGTAGAGGATCGCGAGCGTGTCGCCCCGAAGCCGGGCCTCCTCGGCGGCCCAGAACAGTGCTGCTTCGCTGTCGCGGGAGCCGTCGACCCCTACCACTATGCGTCCCATGGTGATTCCTTCCTGCGTGAACGGAGCCAAGATGACTCCGTGGCGCCACCTGTTGGGCGCCTACTTCGTTCCTACCCGGGAACCGGCGGTGTCATCTAGCGGCATCGGTCCTTCCACCAAGGGACCTTCGGGCCATCCGGCCCGGTGACGAGATGCCCTGGTGGCTCCCCTTGTCAGGACGTTCGGCACTGCTAGCGGACGTGGTGGGCGGCGCATGCTGGGTCCGTGGACAGAACTTTCGAGACAGAGCCGGTCGGGCTGGACGTGCTCGGCCGGGACGAGTGCTTGGCACTGATGGCGACCGTGCCGGTCGGCCGGCTCGTCTTTACCGAGGGTGCGCTGCCGGCTATTCAGCCGGTGAACTTCGGCCTCGATGGCGAGGACGTGGTGATCCGGATCGGTATGGGGTCCAAGCTGGCCCTGGCGGCGCGGTCGGCCATCGTCGCGTTCGAGTGCGACGAGTACGACGAGCAGGGCATGACCGGCTGGTCCGTCGTCGTGGTCGGCCGCGCCGAGGCGGTCGGCGACGAAGCCGAGCGGCGCCGGCTGGCCGAACTGCGCATCACGCCGTGGGCGTTGGGCCATCGCCCGTACTACTTGCGGATCGTGCCGGACCTCATCCGGGGCCGGCGGATCCGCCATAACGTCTCCGCGCTGTGATGAGGCCGGTCTTGATGCCCTCCGCGGATGGGACCAACGTCCTAGGCAGTGGAGACCATCGACCGCATCGCAGCAGGTTGTTCCCAAGGTTTAGTGGAGATGACCCGGAAGTTCCGGTGATCACACGACTAGGAGGTAGGGCGATGTTTCGTCCAGCGAAGAAGGTGGCTCCGGACACCACCGGGCCTGACACCATCCAGACCACGCAGGCGACGGCTGTCGCCGGCGGCCGCCCCGGCATCCTCGGCTACGTGCTGGCCGCGCTGCGATTCGCTCTCGGCTGGACGTTCCTCTGGGCGTTCCTCGACAAGACGTTCGGTCTCGGTTACGCCACTCCGGCCGAGAACGCGTGGATCGACGGCGGAACCCCCACCGCAGGGTTTCTCGGCAACGTCGACGGCCCGTTCGAGGGTTTCTTCACCGGGATGGCCGGACAAGCCTGGGCGGACTGGCTGTTCATGATCGGTCTGCTGGGCATCGGTCTGGCGCTGATCCTGGGCATCGGGATGCGCATCGCCGCGGTCACGGGTTCGGCTCTGTTGATCCTGATGTACATGGCCGCATTGCCGCTGACCAACAACCCGTTCATGGACACGTACATCATCGAGATCCTGCTGGTGGTGGCGCTGGCCCTGGCAGGCGCCGGTCGAGTTCTCGGGCTCGGCAAGGTCTGGGCGAGGTTGCCGATCGTGAAGAAGAACCCCTGGCTCGTGTGACCCCGATAGCCCACCCGCTCGCCCCTCCCCATGATCATTGGCCTTTGACTACCGGATCCGGTAGTCAAAGGCCAATGATCATGGGGAGAGGGGGCGGTTAGAGGTAAAAGCCGGACCCGACGAAGACCACCCCGAAGAAGAAGAGCATGAGCAGCAAGCCGCCCAACGCGACCGTGTATCCCATGGCCAGTCCGGCGACGGCGAGCCCACGGCCCTCCTCACCGGTCCGCTTGATCCGGTTCAGAGCCATGTGCCCGGTGACGATCGCCGCGACGGAACTCAGACCGGTGACGAAACCCAGGCCGCCCAGCACCGCCGACGCCATTGCCAAGCTGTTGGTTGGCCGGCGCACCGGCGGATATCCATACGGCGGGACCTGACCGGGAGCCGCCGGGTATCCGTGCGGCACAGCCGGCGGGCCCGCCGCAGGCTGTGGTGTCACACCAGTGGGGAGGTCGCGGACAGCGTGGTTCAGCTCGGCGTACGTACGGGCGTTGAGCACTTGCCGCAGCCTGGCATGGTGTTCGTCCCAGCTGATCCGGCCTTCGGTGACGGCGGCCTTGACGACGTCGGAAGCCCGCTCGCGATCGGCGTCGGAGGCACGCATGGAATGCCAGGCGTCGTTGGTCATGCGTGGTCCCCTCGGGTAGTGCTGCCGAGCCAAGTGTACGGACTATTCGGTCACGGATGGTTGGGCCGTCACGTGCGGGGGCGCACCACCGCGTTCAGGGCTCACGGGGTGTCCACCCGGTCCCGGAGCCGGCCGAGAAAGGCGGCTTGACCCTTGACGATCTTCGTGGCGGCGGTGTCGAGGCGGAACCAGGCCACCCGGTCGATCTCCGGGAATCGCTGCAGCCGCCCGGAGCCACGCGGCCATTCGAGCTCGAACGTGCCCGGCACGATCGAGCTGGGATCGAGGTCCGCTTCGACCGCCCAGACCGCAACCGTTTTGCCACCGGACTGACGGACACTGCCGAGATCGACCAGCGCGGTGTGGGGAACCTCGGGTGGCGGCACGCCGAGTTCCTCCTGGAACTCGCGTCGAGCTGCGGCCAGAGGTTCTTCGTCGGCCTGGTGTTCTCCCTTGATAACCGACCAAGCAGCCTCGTCCCGGCGGGCCCAGAATGGTCCGCCCATATGCCCCAGAAGCACTTCGAGCTCGCCGCTGGTCCGGCGGAACAGAAGAAGCCCGGCACTACGGTTGCCACTCATGGTTCCGCCCCCGGGGTCGGCAGGATCCCGAGCGCGTACGCCTTGGTGACCGCCGCCGTGCGGTCGTCGACGCCGAGCTTCGCGAAGATCCGGATCAGGTGGGTCTTCACCGTCGCCGCACCGATATGAAGTTCCCGCCCGACGTCGGCGTTGGACCGGCCCTGTGCGACGGCGGCCAGGACCTCCAACTCTCGAGGCGTGAGCGAAGGGGCGGAGGGTGCACGCATGCGGTGCACCAGCCGAGCGGCCACCGGCGGAGCAAGCACCGTCTCGCCGCGCGCCGCCGCCCGGACGGCGTCGGCCAACTGCGCCCGCGGTGTGTCTTTCAGTAGATATCCGGTGGCCCCCGACTCGACCGCGCGGACGATGTCGGCGTCGGTGTCGTAGGTGGTGAGCACCAGGACTCGCGTCTGCGGCCGCTCGGCGAGGATCTGAGCGGTAGCGTCGGCGCCGTCGGTGCGTGGCATCCGAAGATCCATCAGCACCACGTCGGGCTCAAGCGTGCGGGCCAGCACAACCGCCTCGTCGCCGTCGCCCGCCTCGCCAACGACGAGGAAGTCGTCCTCCGCGCTGAGCATTCCGGCCAGGCCGGTACGCACGACCGGGTGGTCGTCGACAAGCAGAAGCCGCAGCACGGGAGCCAAGGCTACCGTGCCGGTCAGGTTAGGGTGCCGGGGTTCAGGCCGGGCCGGTCGGGCAGCTGGGCCGGTCGGGCTGCCGGGCCGCGCCGTCAGGCTGATGGGTCGGGCAGCTGGGCCGGTCGGGCTGCCGGGTCAGGTGGTCGTATCCGCCGGGACGTGGACCCGGATGGTGGTGCCGGCCCCCGGGGCGCTGATCACCTCGAGCCCGCCCCCGGCCTGTTGTGCTCTCGAACGCATGCCACGAAGACCGAAACCACCGCTGGGGTCGGCGGGATCGAACCCCGTGCCGTCGTCGGTGATCGACATCGACACCATGCCGCTGCCGCCGACGAAGGACACCGTCACCTGAGCTCGAGACGCGCCGGCATGTTTGCGGATGTTGGCCAGCGACTCCTGCGTCGTGCGCAGCAGCACGATCTCGGCATGCAGCGTCATAGGCAGCGCCACGCCTTCGACCTCAACGTCTGTGGCGACACCGGTCTCCTCGCCGAACCGGGCCGCGACCCGGTGAATAGCCTCGACCAGACTCTGACCCTGCAGGTCGATCGGGGCGAGGGCGTGGACCAGTGCTCGTGCCTCAGCCAGATTCTCCCGAGCGGTGCGCTCCAGTAACTCCAGCCGGTAGCGGACCTGGTCGGGATCGCGTTCCAACGCGATGTCGATCGCCTGGGCGAGCGTCAGCACGCTGGTGAACCCTTGTGCGAGGGTGTCATGGATCTCGCGGGCCAGCCGCTCCCGTTCGGCCAGCATCCCCCGGGCCCGTTCGGTCTCAGCCAGTTCGGCGCGCGTCGCCCGTAGTTCGTCGATCAGCTCGGCCCGCCGCTCGGCCTGATTGACCACCCCCACCATCAGCAAGCCGACGAGGAGGACGAGGGTGGTTTGCATGATGCCCTCGGGAACGTGCCGGGCCGCGGACTCCCAGCCCCACCCGGTCGCGTAGACCTGAGTGATGGTCAGCCCGGCGATCAGCGTGATCGACGCGGGAATCGGCACCGGAGGCCGCAGATAGGCCCAGACCTGTGGAAACAGCGCGAACAGCAGGAAGAAGACGGTGGTGTTGCCCGAGTTCACTACCAAGATCGTGTAGAAGGATGCCCACGTCAGAGTGAAATAGAAGACCGCCGGAATTCCGCCGGGACGCTGGTACAGGTGCCGTCCGAAGGCGACGTAGACGGCGGCCATCGTGGCGAGCAGGGCGAGGGTGGCCAGCCGTTGCCCGGAGTCGCGGTCGAAGATGGCGGTGGTCATTGCCGCCAAGGTCAGGATGCCGAGGTAGAAGCCGTGCCAGAACGGTTCTATCCGCTCCCACCATTGGTCGTAGGCCGCCACGCTGCTACTGGAGTTGGGGCCGTCTCCGGGGTTGTCCTTCGGGTTGGTTTTGATGATCCGGACCGCTGCCGCGAAGAACGGCAACGGTCCGCCATCACCCAACGGGCTCAGCCGTCGTCGCGGCGTTTCCACCGGAACGTCCTCAGCGCGAAGATCAGACCTAGGACGATCCAAGCGCCCAGGATCAGGATGGTTGGGCCGTGCTCCCACGATCCCGATACTTCCACAGTCTCGAACTCATCCGGCAGGAAAGCCGACCGCATACCTTGCGCGAGCCATTTCACCGGGAAGACCGCTCCGATGGTCTGTAGCCATTCCGGCAGGTCCGAGAAGACGAAGAACACCCCGGAGATGAACAGCAGGACCAGCAGCGGGCCGACCACCAGCGCTTCGGCGCTCTTGGCCGACTTCGGCACCGACGAGTACGCGATGCCGAGCACGGTCCCGGCCGCCGTGCCGAGCAGGAAGACCCAGGCGAACGTCGCCCATTTCGCCGGTTCCGTCGGCAGCGACACCCCGAAGGCGACGACGGCGACCACCAGGAGTGCGATCAGTTGGAGCGCCGCGGCGGCCAACACCATGCCGATTTTGCCGATGAAGTACGCCATCGGTGGCATCGGTGTGCCACGGAGCCGCTTGAGCGTGCGGTCGTCGCGTTCGGCGGCGATACCCACCGCGAGTGTCTGGAAACTGACCATCATGATGCCCGCGGCGGCCATGCCGGGGGTGAAGTAGGTCGCGAAGTCGATGCCGGCGGTCCGTTCGTCGAACAAGGTGTCATCGCCGCCGAAGACCAGCGCGAACACCCCGAGCAGGACGATGGGGAGCAGGAAGACGAACACCACGGCCGCGCTTTCGCGGAAGAAGACCTTCAGCTCCAGGGCCGCGCGGGCCAGGCCGATGCGGAGCGCATTCGGGCGTCGGGCGGAGGTTCCGGCCGATCCGTCGGTCCGGGCCGGCAAGGTGGATGGCGTGCTCATGGCTGCTCCGTCATGGTCTGGTGTGTGGTGGTCGAGTCGCCGATCAGGCGCAGGTAGACGTCCTCGAGGGTGGGCCGGGTGATCGTCAGCCCTGGGATCTCCCCGTCGAAAGTGGTGGTGAGCTCGTTGACCACCCGAGTTGGCTCGGCGGTGGTGACCTCGTGCCGACCGTCCGCGCCATGCCATCGGACGATGGCGTGATCGCGGTCGCGGCCACCGAGACTGGCGGGGGTGTCCAGCGCCACGATGCGGCCGCCGACGATCACCGCCACCCGGTTGGCAAGGTGTTCGGCTTCGTCGAGGTAGTGCGTCGTCAGCACGATGGTGGTGCCGTCGTGAGCGAGCGACGAGATCAACGTCCAGAACTCCCGCCGTGCCTCCGGGTCGAAGCCGGTGGTCGGCTCGTCGAGGAACAGCAGCTCGGGCCGGCCGAGGATGCCCAGTGCCACGTCGAGGCGGCGCCGTTGCCCGCCGGACAGGTGGCGCACCCGGGTCTTGCGTTTGTCATCCAGGCCGACCGCCGCGATCACCTCATCTGGCTGGCGGGCATCGGGGTAGTACAGCGCGAAGTGGTTGATCACCTCGGCCACTGTGAGGTCGTCATGGCCGCCGGTGCTCTGCAGCACGATGCCGATCCGCGAACGCCAGGCCTGGTTGGCTCGTCCCGGGTCGGTCCCCAGCACCTCGACGGTGCCGCCGTCACGTCGCCGGTAACCCTCCAGGATCTCCACCGTCGTGGTTTTGCCAGCTCCGTTGGGTCCGAGCAAAGCGAAGATCTCACCGGTCGAGATGTCGAGGTCGACCCCGTCGACCGCCGCCGTGCCGTTGTAGGCCTTACGCAGATCGCGCACGCTCACGGCCGCCGTGGTGGGATATGTCGTCATCATGCCTTCAGCGTGGTCGCTACGAGGGGGTGCCCGGCAGCATCGGGCGGCTGAACCTGGGGTCCACCGATCGGTGGACGGCGCCGTGTTGGTGCCGACGTAATGGCAGCGGCGATCGAGCGAAGGACGACACCACGTATCACGGCGCCTGCGTGGACCTCAGATGGCCTTAGCGGCGCGGCGGTGCTCTCTAAGGTAGGTGTGGCCGGCGAAGATGCGGCACTTACCCGATGTCCTAACCCCCCTCTTACGGCGACTCTCGATAAAGACAGGAGAAGAGCCAGCGGGAGGCGAACGATGCACATTTACCACGATGAAGTCCATCGGGCCATTCATATGGAGCGGGCACGGACCATGCAGGCCGACGCGGCGGCGCACGCACTAGTCAAGGGCGAGCGTCGGTGGGGTCGTCGGCGCTGGAGTCGGGGTACCGCCGCTAAACCGGCCCAGGTGCGACCGCGGGTGGCATGACGCGGGTGGAGTGATGCGGGTGGAGTGATGCGGGTGGAGTGATGCGGGTGGCGTGATCGGTGGGAGGCGGAGCCTCGGTCGAGGCTGACCCGATTGTCGGTGGTTGGTGGCACGATGGACGTGTGGTGATTCATTTGGGCTCGGCGGCGCTGATCGGACGCGACGACGAACTGGCCGACCTGCGCGAGGTGTTCAAGAGTGTGCAGGCCGGCCAGCCGGCCGCGGTGATCGTCGCCGGTGAGGCTGGCATCGGCAAGACGAGACTGGTCGACGAGTTCGCGGTCGAGGCCGGTGTGGCCGGCGCTCGGGTGGTCCGTGGCCAGTGCGTCGAGCTCGACGGGGAAGAGCTTGCCTTCGCGCCGGTCGCGGGTGTGCTGCGCGGCCTGCTGGCCGAGTTGGGCTCCGAACGGCTGATCGAGCTCGCTGGCCCGGGATCCGCTCCGCTGGGCGCTATTCTGCCGGAGATAGAGATGGCACCGGACTCCGGAGCCGGCCGGGGCAGACTCTACGAGTTGATCACATCTCTGCTGGAGCGGGTCGCTGGCGACGGCCCCCTGGTGGTCGTGATCGAAGACCTTCAGTGGGCCGACGGTCCTACCCGTGACCTCCTGCGGTTCACCGTCCGTAGCATCGCGGCTCCCGTCCTGCTACTGCTGACCTGCCGGTACGACGAGATCGGACGCGGGCATCCGGTACGGGGGCTGTTGGCCGACCTGGAACAGACCCGCCGGGTGGCTCGAGTCGACGTCACCCGGCTCAGCCGTGAGCAGGTGAGCGCCCAGCTGACCCAGGTGCTGGATCGCGAGGTTGGGCCTGACCAAGCCGAGTGGGTGTTCGAGCGCAGCGAAGGTGTTCCCTTCTACGTGGAGGAGCTAGCCCACGTGGAAGACCACGCGGGACACGGTGCACTGCCCGAGTCGCTGCGGGAGGTCCTCCTGGTCCGGGTCGAGTCCCTATCCGAACCGGCACAGCGATTGCTGCGGGTCATGTCCGTCGCTGGTCAGCGGATCGGGCATGCCAAGCTGGAAGCCGTCGCCGGTTATGACATCACCACCCTTGACGCGGCACTCCGAGAGGCCGTGTCGGCCGGGGTCATCGTGGTCGACGGCAACGGCTACCGATTCCGGCACGCGCTGCTGCATGAGGCCATTCACACCGACATCCTTCCCGGCGAGAAGGCCCGCATCCACGTTGGCTACGCACGGACGCTGGAAGAACACAATCAGTTGGTCCCAGACGGCCACTCCGCCACCGCCATCGCCCACCACTGGTATTCCGCTCACGATGTTGATAACGCCTTCCGCTGGTCGCTGAGCGCCGCGAACGAACTGATCAGCAACTACGCACACGCCACCGCTCAGGTCATGCTCGAGCGCGCCTTGGAGCTGTGGGACCAGATCGACGATCCCATCGGTGTGTCCGGTGGCACCCGTGGTGATCTGATGGCTCGGGCCGCCTATGAGGCGTACGCCTCCGGTGAACGAGACCGTGCGGTGGCGTTGACGAAGCTGGCGCTGAAGCAGATCGACGAGGCCAAAGAGCCGGAACGTGCCGGTGTTCTGCTCGCCCAGCTGGGGAGGTTCACCGGCAAGAGTGGTCTCGGTGGGGCGGTCGAACTCTTGGAGCGTGCCCGCCGGCTGATTCCCGCCGACCCGCCGACGGTTGCGCGAGCCGAGATGCTGGACCTGTTGGCGGGCATGCTCATGCTGGAGTGGCGGTTCGAGGAGGCCTTGCAGGTCGCTGACGAAGCCGAGCACACCGCCCGCGGGGCGGGTGCGGACCCCCTCGTCGCCTCGGCTCAGATCACCCGCGCCACCGTCTGGTGCGATCAAGGTGACCCCGAACCCGCCTTGCGGGTACTCGAGCAGATGCGGCCTATGGTCGACGACCACCCGACCATTCTGCTGCGCTGCTATGTGAACCTCTCGCATGTCCTGTGTCTGGTGGGCCGCTTCCACGACGCGGTGAAGGTGGCGAAAACCGGCCGAGAGCGGGCTGAAGCTATCGGCCGCCGACGTACTCTCGGCTCTATGCTGGCTGGCAACGCTGCGGAACCATTCCTTGAGCTGGGCGAATGGGAAAGTGCGAGCCAGCTGATCGAGCAGAATCTGGCCCACCACCCACCTGGTGAGCACTACATCCAACTCTTGGAGCAACACGCGCGGCTACGGCTATGGCAGGGTGATATCGAGGCGGCCAGCCGATTGAGCGCTGAGGCGCTGAGGCGTTTGTCGCGGCGGCGCTACTATCCGCAGAGCCGGGCCTACCATGCCCGCCTGGCCGCCGAGTTGGCACTCGCCACCGACCAGTTCGCAGTGGCATGGGAAGCCGGCGCCCAGGAACTACGCGACAGCCCGCGCCTGGTGCCCGGTCAGCATCTACCTGTGGCGTTCGCAGCCGCGGCGGCGCTCGGTGGGCTCATCCGGACCGGTGCCGTGAGTAGCGAAGCCGCCGCGGAGGACATCGCGTGGTTGGGAGGGCTCACCCGTGAGCTGTCGAGTACGTGGCCGTTGCCGGTGTGGCTGTCGTTGACCGAGGCTGAACTCACGGGGCATGACGTCGCTGCTTGGCAGCACGCAACTGACCATCTCGCCGCGTCCGAAGGGCCGGTGTATCTCATTCCGTACGCCGGGTATCGGCACGGCTGGGCGTTGCTGCGCGCCGGCGAGTCTGACCACGCGGCTCAGGTGTTGCGCGGGGCGCATGACGACGCCGTCCGGATCGGTACCGACCTGATCCGGCGGCGGATCGAGGAGCTGATCCGCCGGGAGCGGGTGGTGCTGCCAGGCAGTGAGCAACCGGAGCAGCCGGAGCAGGCGGCGGAACTGTCTCTTGGGCTGACTACCCGGGAGCGTGAGGTGCTGGCGCTCATCGCCGCCGGCCGTAGTAACCGGGAAATCGGCGAGGCGTTGGTGATCAGCACCAAGACAGCGAGCGTGCACGTGTCGAACATCCTCGCGAAGCTCGGTGTGTCGTCGCGCGGAGAGGCCGCCGCGTATGCCTATCGGTCCGGCCTGACCGGATCTGGGTAGGCGTGTGCGGACGGTAGGGCGGCGCCGATGTGAAAAGGCTGTCGCTCAATGTGCTTCGGAGCTGATATGGGGGGCCACCTTCTCCAGCGTGGACGATCTCCCGTGCCCGGTATGGATGACGGTTTCTGGAGGTAACGGGATAAGTCGGCGCTGAATTGACCCGACAATGGATACCGAGTCGCTGAACGACCCACCGGTGGGGCCCGGCCCGCTCTCGGTGATGGTGTCACCGGCGAACAGCACGCCGAGATCAGGCACGTGAAAACAGACCGACCCACGGGAATGCCCCGGGGTGTGTAGGACGTGGAGGTCGATTCCGGCCACGGTGATCCGCCGACCGTCGTGCAGGTCGACATCGGGGCCGACGCCGGGGTACACGAGATCCCAGAGCAGCCGGTCGGCCGGATGCAGGTGAATGGGTGCGCCGGTCTCGTCCCACAACGCACCGACGGCGCCGATGTGGTCGTCGTGCCCGTGGGTGAGCAGGATGGCGGTCACTCGACGGTTTCCGACGAGCGCAAGGATGGCCTGGGTGTCGTGCGGAGCGTCCACCACCACACACTCGGAGTTGTCTCCAAGCACCCAGACATTGTTCTCCACTTCGAGAGTGCGACCATCAAGACTGAATGTCCCGGTGGTAGTCGCGTGGTCGATGCGCACTGTCATGGACCGCTCCTGCTGTGGTGGGCTGCCGGCACTCGGTGAGCGATGTATGTTCTTCACCCTCCCCTGTTCGTCCAGGATAAGGGTCGGTCATTCGGACGATACGGCATTACCGCGAAAGCTGAGAAAAGTGCACTTGAGCGCCATGATCAAATAGGCTTTGCGGTGCCTGTGCGCGACTTCGCTACCGCCAGATGGTGTTCGCGGCTCGGCGAGGCCGATTCCGCCATCTGGCGGTAGCGAAGTCCGGTGATGATGAGGTGGGCCGGGAGCGTTAAGGTACGGGGAGGAGGTCCGGACGATGGGTGTGCTCAACCGCGTCAGAGAGTTGTTCAACCGCTCCGACGACGACGCCGAAACCGCGCCAGAGATCCAGCTGGACCTCGAAGCTCGTCGGGCCCAACTGGCTGAGCTGGAGGATGCGCTGCGCACACTCGCCCGGGCGATGGCCGACGAACAGAGTCGGATGCGCAACCCGGGGTGGCGTGGGCGCGTCGACGACCTTCGGTTCGCGGCGAACGAAGCCGGACGGCTCGCCCACGAAGGATTCGATCTCGCTGCGCTCCATGATCTCGCCGCTGAGGTCCGTCCGCTGTATGGGCGAGGGGTGGTTCCACCCGAATACCAGCCGTACGTCACCGAGCACGAACGGGTGCTCGCTGCCACCGAGCGGTTGCGGGCGGACATGCCGAGCGAACGCGGGCCAGCGTCCTGACCCATCGTGGTACGGAAATGGCACGTGGTGGGTAGGGTGGGGCGCATGCGACGCCGTTCCATGATTGCCCTTGCTGCCGCAGGCGCCCTCGGCCTGGCCGGGTTGGCCGGCTGTGGTGACGACGACGGACCCACCGACGACGCGGCCGAGATCGAACAGCCCGACGACGACGCCGACGATGATCTTAACGGCCCCGATGTCGGTGACGAGGACGATCCCGACGTCGACGATGCCGACGTGGACGATCCCGACGACGGTGAAGAAATCGTCGAGACGATCACCGTCCAGGCTGGTGACCTGTATTACGAGGGCATCCCCGACACCCTGCCCGCCGGAGCCATCCAGATCGAGTTCGAGAACGTCGGCGAGATGCTCCACGACATCGTGGTCGAAGAGCTCGATGACTTCGTCGTTGTGGCGGCTGCCGGCGGCGAGTCCGATGTCGGCACGGTGACCCTCGAACCAGGTGAGTACACGTTCTACTGCGGTGTGCCTGGACACCGGCCGCAGATGGAGGTTGTTGTCACCGTCGAGTAGCACCTCGCTACCTCGTCGTGCCCGCCGCTGTGGCGGTAGGGAGGCTTGCTGTCGCCAGGGCAACAGTATGGAAGCTTGTTGCCGGGGTGGTTCAGTCGGTGACGAGGGCGGGCCGCACCTTCTCCAGGAACAGCCGGGCCTGCTCCATCCGATCGGACCGGGGCCAGAACACAAACGAGTCGAACCCGAGGCGGTCCCGGTAGTCGCGCAAGGTCTCGATCCAGAAGTCGACCGGCCCGTTCAGGAGCTTGCTGTTCTCGGCCGGCCGGAAGGTGTCGATCTGGCCGAAGATGTTGAACACCCGGCGGATCCGGCTTGGATCACGGCCGGCGGCCGTTGCTGCTTCGTCGATCCGGCGCTGCATCTGCGGCACGCCCTCCAAATCGAGGTAGGCATTGGTGGGTAGCCATCCGTCTCCGCGTCGCCCGGTGACGGCAAGCATCTTCGGGCCGAAGGAACCGATCCAGATCGGCAGACTCGGCTTCGGCTTGGGGCTGACCTGCGCACCGTCCACCTGGAAGAAGGGGCCGTCGTGATGGACGGGAGAGCCCGGCTGCCAGAGTCGTCGAATCAGGTCGATGCCCTCGTCGAGTGCCGCTACCGACTCGGCCGGCGACCACCGTGGCCCGCCGAACGAGGCACTGCCGGCGGAGTCACCCGACCCCAAGCCGAGGACGAACCGACCGCCGCTGGCGAAGTGCAGGGTGGCGGCGGCTTTGGCCAGCAACGCCGGTGGCCGCAGCTGGAGGCTGGCCACGTTCGACGCAATAGTGATCCGTTGCGTGTGTGCGGCCAGAACGGTGAGCATGGTCCAGGTCTCGAGTTCGTTGGGGATGTACGGGTGGTCGGCGAGGGTGACGAGGTCGCCGCCGAGTTCCTCCACAAGACGGGCGGTCTCGAGCGTCTCGCCGAAGCGGTGTGCGGAGTGGGCCAAGGCAAGGCCGAACAGTGGCCCGCCCGCGTCGGCACTGGTTTCGTCCGCGGTGGTCCCGACATCCGTCGATGTGGCGGGGGTGCGGGTTGTGGAGCCGGTGGTGGCCATGGCGATCGTCCCTTGCGTCCGGGGGAACATTGGTGTCACCACGACCCTAGAACCTAAACCATGGTTTGGATCAAGCGGAGCTGCCCCCACCCTCCACGGTGATCGAAGTCAAGATTGGGTCGCTATGGCGACGCGAAAGCGGCAACGATCACCGGGGGTTGCGGGCCGCCCTCGACGGTGATCGAAGTCAAGTTTGGGTCGCTATGGCGACGCGAAAGCGGCAACGATCACCGGGGTAGGGGAGCGGGGGAGGAAGGTGGCGGGGGAGCCGGGGGAGGAAGGTGGTGGTCGGGGTGCGGCACCCGGGCTCTACGAGACGCTGCCGATCAGCCGCCGGGCCAGTTCCTGGTGCGCCCGTGCGCCGATGACGCCTCCGGCGGTGGTGAGGTCGACCATGGGGTCGTTGAACAGGCCGGCCCGGCGCTTGAGCCGCAAGATCCGCTCGACCGACTGGTCGATCCGCTCGGTGGTCAGTTCGCCGTCCTCGACGGCTTGCCGGATGGCCTTGACCGCGGCCGGGAAGGCGCCTATGGGCGGGGTGAGCAGTTGGTCCGCCCCCGCTTGCAGGGCCTTCAGCGGCGCCTCGACGTCGTCATGGGCGAGCCGGGCCGCGGACATGCCGAGGCCGTCGGTGGAAATGACACCGTCGAAGCCGAGTTCGTCGCGGAGCACGCCGGTGATGATGGGGTGTGACGTGGTCGCGATGGAGCCGGTGGGGTCGAGTGCGGGAAAGATCAGGTGGCCGGTCATCACCGCGTCGACACCCGCTTCGAGTGCGGCCCGGAAAGGCGGCAGGTCCAGCTGCTCCCACTCGTCTCGGTTGTGGGTGATGGTGGCTTGGCCGTTGTGGGTGTCGACGTGAGTGTCGCCGTGGCCGGGGAAGTGTTTAACCGTGGGGATCACGCCGCCATCCTGGAATCCCCGCACCTGAGCGCGGACGAAGGCGGCCACGGTGGCAGGTTCGGTAGCGAACGAGCGGTCGCCGATGGCGGGGTTGTCCGGGTTCACGTTGACATCGGCCACCGGGGAGTAGTTCTGCCGGATGCCCATGGCGCGCAGCTCCCGCCCCATCACGGTGGCGACCTCACGGGCTCGTTCGACGCCGGCGGCCGCCAGCGCCCGGGCCGACGGAAACCAGGTGGCCGGCGGCGACATCCGGGCGACCCGGCCACCCTCCTGATCGGTGGCGATGAGAACCGGTACGGAGGTGCCTTCCTTGCGGCCGAGGGCGGCCTCCTGGATGGTGTTGGACAGCCGGGCGACCTGCACGGGGTTCTCGATATTGCCGCAGTCACGGAAGTAGACGACGCCACCCGGCTGGTACGTGGAGATGAGGGCCGCTGCGTTGTCGACGCCGTAGGCCGCTCGGTTGTGCTCGACCGCGGCCGGATCGGTGGTGTCGGCGGTGGAACCGTAGACACGTAGCACGAACAATTGGGCGATCTTCTCTTCCAGCGTCATGCTCGGGAGGTCGTTCATCTCCCCAACGTTTCCACGCCTCACGTCTTTTGCACAGAGGTGGCCGCGACCTGCCGCGGTATGGGGTGGAAACACGCATGAACCCGGCCCCCGCCAGTTTCTGCGACGTCGTCCTGGTGTTCTGGCGCCGCTAGTCCCAGCACCGGCGTCTCCGCCGTGCACCGGTCGGTTCTGAACGGGCAGCGATCGGCGAACAGGCAGCCGGTGTCGTCTATGCCGGCCTGGGCTGCGGCCGCACCGCTATCGTCGGTGCCGGCATCGGCCGGGTTCAGGGGCTTCACCTGCTCGGGGCCGGGCTGTTCCATGCCGTACAGCACCGGGATCGCCGACAGCAGCGATTGGGTGTACGGGTGCACGGGGTTGGCGATGACCGTCTCGGTGGGACCGCGTTCGATGATCTGGCCTCGGTAGATCACGTACATGTCGCCGTCGGCGCCGATGTAACGGGCGGTAGCGACGTCGTGAGTGATGTAGAGCAGGCTCACCCCCAACCGTTCCCGCAGGTCGCGAAGGAGGCTGAGGATACCCAGCCGTAGCGACACGTCGATCATCGACACGGCCTCGTCGGCGATCAACACATCGGGGTCGACGGTGAGGGAGCGGGCGATCACCACCCGCTGCCGCATGCCGCCGGAGAGCTGATGTGGGTAGCGGGCCAGCACATGGTCCGGGTCGAGGTCCACCAGTTGGAGCAGCTCACGGGCCCGCTGGTACATCCACGACGACGACGCTCCGAGCTGCCGGGCCCGGAGTTTGAGTGGATCGTGCAGAGCCTGGTGAATGGTCCGGGTCGGGTTCAGCGCCGAGTACGGGTCCTGGTGGATGAGCTGCACCCGTCGGAAGTGGGGCTGCTGGGCGCGCGGACGCAGGGACGACATCGCCACGCCGTCGATGGTCAGCTCACCCTCGTCGTAGGTCTCCAGGCCGGCGATGATGCGTCCGAGAGTGGTCTTGCCGCATCCGGACTCGCCGATGAAGGAGATCGCGCCACCCCGTGGGATGGTGAAGTCGACCCCTCGGAGTGCCTTGACCTCGCGTTTGCCCAGAACGTCGCCGCGCTGACGGAACGTCTTGACGATTCCCCGGCCGCTGATCATCGGGTGGCTCCCTCGTGGCCGGTGGGTGTGACGTCGGACGGACCGGTCATGGCGTGACAGGCGACCAGCCGGCCAGCCAGGTGGACGCGGGGCGGGTCGACAGTCTCGCAAACCTCCATACGCAGCGGGCACCGCTCGCGGAAGACACAACCCTGCGTCGGCAACGTCATGAGGTTTGGTGGCCGGCCCGGTAGGGCTTGTGCCTCGTCGATACCACCGGTGAGCCGGGGAATGGCCCGGATGAGCCCGCGAGTGTACGGATGGTGGGGGTCGCCGAGCACCGTCCGGACCGGACCCTGCTCCACCACTTGCCCGCCGTACATGACTGCCAGCCGGTCGGCCACCTCGGCCACCACACCTATGTCGTGGGTGATGACGAGTGTGGTCAAGCCGCGTTCGGCGTGGATATCCCGGATGATCTCCAAGATGTTCGCCTGAGTGATCATGTCGAGTGCCGTGGTTGGTTCGTCGAGGACGACGAGATGTGCGTTGAGTACCAGGGCGAACATGATGCCGACCCGCTGGCGCATCCCGCCGGACAGTTCGTGCTGATACGAGTCGAGTACCCGCGCGCCGTCCAGCCCCATCCGTCCGAGCAACTGCTTGGCTTCGGCTACCAGCGCCCGCAGATTGTCCACGTCGTGGGAGCGGCCAAGGTCGAGTAGTTGTTTACCGACGGTCTTGAGCGGGTTGAGCGAGTTCTGGGCGGCTTGGAACACGTACCCGACCTGACCGCCGCGGACCTTGCGCAGCCGTTCGCCGCGTAGCCCGACGACGTCGCCGATGCCGTCGATCTCCACCTGCCCGGCGGCGATTCGGCCCGGTGGTTGGACAGCGTTGAGCAATGACAACGCGAGGGTCGATTTCCCGGACCCGGACTCGCCGACCAGGCCGGTTACGGTGCCCGCCGGCAGCTCGAGGTTGATGTCGCGGACCGCGGGAAGTTCCCCGGCGGGGGTTTTGTAGACGACGGTCAGGCCGCGGATCCGCACGCCGGCGGCGCCGGGTGTATCCGAGGTGCCGCCGGTGGCGGAGCGGGTGGCAAGGGGCACCGCTATTCCTCCCGAAGCCGCGGGTTGAAGATCTCGTCCATGGCGTCTACCACGAGCACGATGGCAACCGTGAGCAACATCAGCGCCAGCAACGGAGCCAGCATGTACGGCAGCCGAGCGGCCGTTGTCATCGCGCCGAAGTCGAACACCGCCCGGTTGAGCATGACCCCCCAGTTCTCCCCGATCACCGGCATCACGCCGAGGAAGAACAGGCCCACCTGGGCCCACACCGCGAGGATCATGCTCATCAGCAGATTCATCGCGATGTACGGGGCGATCGGGGGGAGTAGTTCACGGAAGACGATATGCGGGGTGGACAGGCCCAACCCGCGGGCCGCCTCGATGAACCCGCGCTCCCGCAACGACAGCGTCTGCGAACGCACCGCGCGGGCCAGTGCGCCCCAACCGAGCAGGCCCAGCACCAGGCCCATCTCCCACGGGCTGGCGAACTGCCACACGGTAGACAGCACCAGCAGAATCGGGATACCCGGGATGGTCAGGTTGATATCGGTGATCCGCATGAGAACCGCGTCCATGCGGCCCCGGCGGTATCCGGCGAACAACCCGATCGACGCGCCAAGCACGATTGTCACCACGGCGGTGATCAAGGCGGTCAGCAGGACGTATCGGGAGCCGATCACCACCAATGACAAGACGTCGGTGCCCTGGAAGTCGGTGCCGAACGGGTGCCGCAGACTCGGGGAGGCGAAGAAGTTGTTCGGGTCCCGGGGCAGCGGCCGGCTGTAGAGCATCGGCCCTATCGTGGCCATGAAGACGAACAGGGCCATGAGCAGCGCACCGAATAGCCGGCTCGGTTTGCGTTTCATCACCCGCCAGACACCGCGCCAGAAGTTCCGGCGCATCGACGGGCCCTTAGTGGTGACGTCGACCATCGACGACGAGGTCATACGCGTTCACCTGCCCTTCGGATCCGTGGGTCGATCACGCTGTAGAACATGTCCGCGACGATGTTGGCGATGATTACCGCGATAGTGATCAAGAGCAGTGCCCCGGCCATCACGGTGATGTCGCGGCGACCGATGCTGTTGATCAGCAACATTCCGAGCCCGGGATAGTTGAAGATCCGTTCAATGAAGATCGCCCCGCTGAACACCGCCGCGATGGAGAGCGCGAAGACGGTGAACAGCGGCAGGATCGCATTACGCGCGATATAGCGGAAGATGATCGACCGCTTCATGCCGCGTAGCTCGGCGGCAAGGATGAAGTCGTCGCCGAGCACCGTCACCACACTGGATTTCATCGCCAGGATGAAACCGCCGTAGGCGGAGATGGTGTACGTCGCCACCGGCAGGATCGCGTGGTAACCGAGGGAGAAGATGTAGTCGAGGTTGAACCCCGGCTCGTATCTGATGTCCACCGCACCCGCTCTGGGCAGCACTGGCCAGAGCGTCGCGAAGATCGCGGCCAGGGTCAACCCGATCACGAAGTCTGGGATGCCGCGGAGCAGCGATCCGGACATCGTGAGCGCGTCGCCGAGTTTGCTCGACCGTTTGATCGCCGCGTATACGCCGATGAACACACCCAGGCCGAAGCTCAGGATGGTGCCGAGCAGTACCGGGATGACCGTCCACTTCGCCGCGTCGAGCAGGACGTCGCCCACGTCGACCCTGGTGTACATCGACTGCCCCAGGTCGAAGCGCAGGAGCGAGCCGATGTACTCCACGTACTGTTCGGCGATGTTCCCCGTTGGCCGGAACCGGTGCAGCAGCGCGGTTTCGGACTCGGCCTGCTGCGGTGAGTAGCCCTGCTGAATCAGCTGCTCGTACATCGCGCGGACCGGGTCGCCGGGCATGATGCTGATGATCACGAAGGTGAACGTCAGCACCACCCAGATCATGACGAGCCCGCGGACCAGCTGGCCCGCGAGCCGTCGTGTTAGTCCCTTCAACGTCGTCTATATCCGTCTCGCGCCGGCGTCACTCGACCGCGGTGACCCAGCCCTGCTGGATCCATATGCCGGCGAGGCTGGTCACGCCGGTGACGCGGCGGGCGTCGTCCGGCGGGTCGGTGATGAACCGGGTGTTGTTGGAGAACTGGGTGTTGACGTAGTCCCACATCTGGACCACCGGCAGGTGCTCGTTGGTGGTTTGGGCGAGGATCGTCATGATCTCGTTGGTGCGGGCCTCGTCGGCGGTGCGCAGTTCGTGGGCCAGCTCGCCCGGGTTGACGGTGCCGTGTCCCTCCACCTCGTAGGTTTCCGGGCCACCCTTCCAGTTGCCGTCTTCACCGGGCTCGGAGTAGCTAAGCTGGCCGGCCAGCACCTGCCAGCCGTTCGACTGACCGTAGAGCCGCTGGTAGATGTTGTACGGCGACGGGCCCAGGCCGATCAGCCAGAAGCCCACCGGGTAGGCCCCGGCCGCCATCTCCTCCTGATAGACGGTGAAGTCAGGGGCGGTGAGGATCTCGGAGTCGATACCGAACTCGTTGAGCTGGGTGGCCATGTTCTCACCCGCTGCGATCCAGTCGGAGAAGCCGCTGACCACCTGGATCGGCACCTCGAACGGTTCGCCGTTGGCCTGGATCCAGCGGCCGTCCTCCTGGGTCATACCGGCCGCTTCCAGTTCCTCCGCGGCGCGGTCGAGATCGTAAGCGAACGGTTCGAGGTCACCCGCGGCACCACCAACCCAGGCGTCGAGCACCTCCTGGTGCATGCCGGAGGTCGTGGTGGCGGCCACGCCGCCGTCCGGACTGGCGATGTTCACCACTTGCTCGCGGTCGAGGGCGAAGGCCAGAGCCCGCCGCACATGGATGTCGTCGAACGGCTCGTAGGACTGGTTGAATGCCAGGCCGGCGACGACGGGCGAGTAGGTGCGGCTGGCCTCGTTGCCGGGAACCGCCTCGATCTGCTGCACCACGTCGGCCGGCACCGCCACGAAGTGCGAGGAGTCGAGCTCACCAGCGCGCAGGTAGTCCCACACCTGCTCGTTGCCGTCGTAGCTGCGCACGATCACCTGATCGGGAGCGACGAGGTGATCGTTGTGGAAGTGCTCGTTGCGCACCAGCAGCGCTTCACTGGGGTTGATCCGTTCGAGCACGTACGGACCGGCCGAGATGTCCTCCTCCGGAGCGAATCCGACGACGGCCTCACCTGCCTCGGCGACCGCCTCGCGGGCATCGTCGGCGGCGTCGTCGTCACCACGTGCGGCCTCGAGTGTCTGCTCGAAGTCGGCCGGGAGAAGGTCACCGTAGACGTGGGCCGGCACGATCGTCATGTTCATGATGCCGTTGACGAACTCGCGGGTGGGGTTCTCCGGGTCCTGGGTGAACTGGATCGTCTTGTCGTCGACCACCTCGATGTCTGACGCCGCGCCAGCCGCGCCCGGGTCGAGAATGAAGGCACCGGACCCCCGGGTATACGCGATGTTCGAGGAGACGACAACGTCCTCGGCGGTCACCGGTGTCCCATCCGACCAGGTGGCATCCGGATGGATGGTGACGGTGAGTTCGAGGTTGTCGTCGGACACCTCCCACTCCGAGGCCAGGCCGGGGTAGAACTCGGTAGGGCTGGTCGGATGGTTCTTGACCCAGGCCAAACGCATGGCGTTGTATCCGCCCCAGGAGTTCGGGTCGGGGTTGAACGGGTTGGCCGGGGCGGTGGCGTCGAGGCGGGTGATGATCGTCGTGTACGTGCCACCGCGGCGTACCTCGGACGCGTCAGGGTCTTCGTCTTCGCCGTCGTCGGTGGCGCCGTTGCCGTTGTCGTCAGGGGTGCCCGGCGCGTCGTCGCCGTCGTCGTCACCGCCGCATGCGGTGAGGGCAAGGGCGAACGCCGCCAGGGTGGCGGTGAGTCGCGTGACCTACATGGTGCTGCTCCCGGGGTCGCTGGTGACCGGTACATGGGCAAGCGTTCGGCGGTGCAATTGGTGTAGACCAATAGCCCGGAACGTAGCGAGAAAATAATTTCCGGTCAAGATGACGTAGAGGCTCATTGTCGAAACTGTTACCAAGCGGAGACACGCAACAGCGCAGCGTGCCGCAGCCGTATAGCCGAGCTCCCCCGGTTGTGCACCTGATCTCCGTTTGTCACCTGATCTTTTTCTTTGGAGCGATCAGATGCAGCCGGCGACGCGTTGACGCACGTGGCAGCGTGGTGGGTGCATCTGATCGCATCCCGAGGTATGGACACGTAGCGATCAGATGTACAGACAGCCATGTCAGGGCAAGTAGTGCATCTGATCTAGCGGGTCTGCCGCCCCCGCCCCACTAGGCCGTCGAGAATGAGGTGGGGAGTGTGGGGTGTGCCTGTGCAGTGAGCTTGACTGAACGTTGACCCGCGCGGAGTCGGTCGCCCACTGTCCAGGCGCGTTCGACGACGTCCTGCGTGGCACGTGACGACGCAGATCGGCGTCATGGGTGTTGACGATCAGATGCACTAACCCACCGATGCGCCCCGTTCATGCATCTGATCGCCACGCGTCCATACCTCGGGATGCGATCAGATGCACCGACCGCGCCGTCACCCGCCATCAACACGTCGTCACCGCATCTGATCGCTCCCATGCAAAAGATCAGGTGACAAAACGGAGATCAGGTGCACAACGGGGAGGGTGGACGGCGAGCTACGTGGGCACTACCAATCCCGGGACCCGGCCGCCGCGGCAACAATCGCCTGGGCCTCAGCCCGGTCCAAGAGCCCTTCGGCACGCCAGTCGTTGGCCGTGGTGCGCACGGAACGGACCAGGTCTCCTTGGCCGTCGAACGGGGCGGTCTGCCAGACGACGTCCAAGAATGTGCATCCGTCGCCGCGGTCGTAGTTCGGAACCCCCGAGTCGCTGGTACCGAACCGGATGGTCTCGTCCGCCGGGAACCCGTCCGGGCACGCGTCCACCTCGACTTGCACGCTGGTGGCGAAGGATCCGAACCCGTACGAGACGGTGACCACGTCGCCGGCTTCGGCCCCGAGGTCGTCCAGGTCGAGCAGCCCGGTGAACGTTCGGGCGCCCGGATCGGTCTGCCGGACCTGCACCTGCACCGGATCCGCGTCGCCGTTGTGGACGTCGACCAGCCCCTCGTCCACCGAGTTGGCGTGCAGGTTGAGCGGGGCGGTCAGGGTGATCGTCGCCGTTTCTCCGGGGGCCAGTGCGGTCACCGGGCTGCCGTCGCCGGCATGAACCGTCACGTCGGTGGTGTCTGCCGCTCGCCACGCCAACGACGTGTTCCACGCGGTGTTGAACGTTACCCAGCCTTCGGAGTGGCCGATGTTTCCGACCGACGGGTTGTAGGGATAGTGGTCGTTTTTCGGACTGCCGTCCAGGACCCCGCGGGCTCCCTGCAGACGTCCGGCACCACCCTGATATTCCGTGTACCAGCCGACGTCGACGCCCTCGAAACCCCATTGTTCGGTGGGGCCGCGGTGTGACGCGTGCCGGCCGGTCGGGTTACGCCCGAAGATGTTGTCGACGTGCGCGGTGGCGATACCCCGCAGCCGGGCGGACAAGAGATCCTCGTCGCCGAGCAGCCGGACCGCGGCCAGCGCTGGTGCAGCGAAGCCGGCGACGTTGCCGGTCTCGTTCGGGTCGGACGCGCCGCCGCCGGTGAACGACGGGATGGTCCACCGGTCGCCCGAGTAGCGTCGGAAGTCCCACAGGTTGTCCGAGCGGTCGACGACCACCTGCGCCCAGGCGCGGACGAAGTCCTCGACGCCAGCCGGTGCGGCATCCGGGTGCGCCTGGGTGAACCGGGTGAGCGCGGTGATCAGATGGTGCTCGCCCTGCCGTTGGCCCTTGGTGACGCGCGGGTCGCTGGGATCGACGTTCTCGAGGATCCACGCGGTTTGGTCATGGGCGGCCTGGAGATACCGGTGGGCGTCGTCGTGTCCTTCACGGACCGCGACTTCGTACATCATCACGTTGGGCCAGATCGAGTGGCCCACGGGGAACTCCCCTTTACCAGTGCCGATCTGGGTGTATACCTGCAACAGGTCGGCGGTGTGGTCGGTGTACTCGTGCCAGGCGAATCGGTTCTTCGCCGGCTGGTCCCACAACGGGAAGAGGTAGTCGCGGGCCCGCTCGTAGACGTCCCGCGGGATGTGCTGCTCCAGGTGTGGGTAGGCGTAGAGGAACGATGCCAGCTGCTCCTTCAGCATCGTGTGGTTCACCTCGCCGTCGAGGTATACCTCGACGGCCCAGTGGATCAGCCGGGCGATCTCCGGGGTATCCACCGGCAGCTGTTCCGGTAGGCCCACGTAGACCGCGTCCGGGTCGGTGATCTGCTCGAACGCCGACGGGTTGGCCAGGTAGAGGTCGACGAGCGAGTTGAGCTCGTACGAGAACTGGTGGGAGTCGCGCCAGCCCACCCCGTAAAGGCAGTTGGCCGGGTCGGTGCCGCCGTGCGCCATCAAGTCCATCCTGCCGTAGTAGCAGCGCACGTCGGTCATGAACGCGATGGCCTGCCGGTAGGAGACCCGTTCCAGCCAGAACGCCCCGATCCCGAACGGAACCGACTCGCCGCTGCCGGCCGCGCCGTCGACGGCCACCGTGAAGGGGCCCACGTCAGGTGGGTCGAACTCGGTGAAGTCGCCCACGCCGCCGTTGACGGTGCCTTCGTAGCGCACCGTCCCGGACTCGTCGGTGATGGTGAAGGGGGCGCCGTCCTCGGCCCGTGGTGCGGTGAACCGTTTCGTCTCGGTGAGGTTGAACCCGCTCTGATTCAGCATGATCGGCTGATCGATCTCGGGTTCGTGCCATTCACATCCGGTGGCTTCGGTGGGGTGACCGTCGGGGATGCCGGACAACTCGTGTACGGCGACCGACGCGAACGACGCGCGGGCGTGATACACGCCGATCCCGACCGTGCCACCTGCCGTCGGGGAGTCGACGGCGGCGACGGGTTGCCCGTCGACCTCGATCACCGAGATGTCTCCCGCCCGGCGGATCAGCAGGTCGTGCCATTCACCGGTCTCGATCGGCGCGGCCCCGGAGCACACCACGGCCTGGCCCAGCGGGCGGGCGGCGCGGATGCCGCCTGGCCCGGTGATCTGCGCCGCCAGATTGCGCTCGGTGACGACCAGTGGTTCACGGAAATCGGTCAGCAGGTTCACCGTCGGCGACGACGTCGCGGCCTCGAACCGGACCCGAGTGCGTACCTCGTAGTGCTCGGGCAGGTCGATCTCAGCAGCTGGGACCAGGTAGCGGCCAGCCGCTTGGTCACGAGTGTCGACCGTGACGTACGAGAACTCGGCGTGGGTGGTGCTCCACTCGTCGAGGGAACCGGCGATGGCCTGCCACCCGGCGACGCCGTCGGTGAAGTCGTCGACGAACAGGGGTTCCACAGCGGCTGTGCCGGGAACACCGGGCTCGTCGGCGGCGGGTGCGGTACTGGTCAGCGAGACCAGCAGGAGCGGGGTGAGCACCGCCGGGGTGAGCGCTACCCGGGTCAGCATCGTGGCCCGGCGTCGCCGGGAGGACTGCGTGGTACGGACGGGGTACATGGATCAACCTCCGGAGATGACCTCGATCTCGAACACGCGGGCGACGTCGATGGGGGAATCCGACGGATCGGTGATGACGAGCCGAACCTGGTCCGCCGCAGCGCCATCGGTCTCCGCCACTACGGACATGGACGTGTTGCCCGCGATGTCGGCCACCTGGTGCCACCGCCCGTCTCGGTGGAACTCGATGGTGAAATCGCGCAGCACATCCGTCGCCGGGATCGGCGCAGCGTGGTAGCCGCTGTAGACACGCACCTGATCGACTGGGTAGGTGGCCTCCAGATCGATCGTGATCACCGGCTCGGGGTCGTCTTGGGCGGAGATCCACCGGCTGTTGTCGGTGCACTGGCCGTCGACGGCGTTCTCCCCCTCCGCGCCCTCCCGAAGTACGGAGGAGACGGTGACCGGTGCGCCGAGTGCGACGTTCGTGCCGGCGGAGTCGTCGCCCAGCAAGCGCCCGGTGATGTCGGCGAACGTCTCGCCTCGCGGCGGCCGGCCGGTCCGGGGGACGGCGGCGTGCCAGACCCGGCCATGGTGGACGTCGGACATCGGCGCGGTCAGATAGACGGTGTCGTGTCCGCTGGTGCCGGTGAGAGCCCGCAGCCGTTGCAGACCCCGCTGGGCATCACCGAGCGGCACGAACCGCCAGCCGGCCCGTCCGTGGCCACGCTCGGCTCGGACCGCCTGGCTACGGTGGCCGCCGCACGCCTGTGCCTCGGCTACGAAGTAGATACGGGTGACCCCCTGCGCGTGGGTGGCGTCGATCGTCGCCGACGTCTGGACCGCGTCGGTGCCGGCGCTCGCCCGATCGGCGACGGTCTCGCGCACCCACGCCGAGCCGTCCCAGGTGGCATAACGGACGTCGAACCCGGCGAACGTGCTGCCGGTCGGTTCGGGACGGTAGCGGTACGCGATGCCGTGTAGCCGCGGGTTGGAGCCGTCCAACGCGATCTTGGCCGTCTGCACCGCCGGATACGGCGAGGTGATGGTCTCGTCACCGGTGAACGGCTGGTAGACCACCGGTTCGCCGTGATCTGGTCTGATCGGGACGTTCACCGGGGTTCCCGCGACGTCGCGGAAGGATCCGTCAGCGGGGTCGTACACCGCGTACGAGCCGAGATGCCGCAGCGCCGTCGCCGGCCATGGGCCCCACTCCCACGCCAGATGGATCCGGCCCGACGTGTCGACCTGGAGATCGTTCGGGTAGAAGGAGTAGTTGGTCGCGGAGGCCACCACCGCCTCGCGGCTCCACGTCTGGTTGCCGACGTCGAACCGGTAGAGCCGACCGTCCCGGATCGCCAACGAATCCCGGGCGGCGCGCACCATGACGTACACGTCACCGTCGTTTCCCCGCGCGGTGACCGGATAGGTGATGCCCATGGGTGCGTCCGGCATCTCGTCGCTGGCGTCAACCAGCGAGGTGACGTCACCCGGCATGGTGGTGCGGTAGTACCGCCACGGGTCGTTGTGCATGGACACGAAGGCATGGATGTGCCCGGCGCCGTCCACCACGATCGACGGCTGGTTGTGGCCGATGTCGTCGGGGTAGGTGACACAATCGCCGGCATCGTCGCGGAGACAGCCGGCGGTCCATTGGCCACCGGCATCTCGGGCGGCGACGTGGACCTCGTGCCTGGAGCCGGTCGTGGCCGGAGCGTTGTAGGCGAAGTACGTGACACCGCCGAACATGTCCAACGGACGCCACCATCCCGCCTGGTTGGAGGTGTCGACGGGGAACGGAAGCTGTTCGATCGGGGCATCGTGGACACCCGGGACCGGTCCGGCGCCGGCCGGGGCGGCGGCCCCGACCAGCGCGGCGGTGAGCGCGGCGGCCAGTCCCGCGACGAGGCCCCGCAATGGTGTGGTGGAACGGCGTGACGAGCTGCGAGAACGGGCCGGAGACGTGATGGTGCGGGTGAAAAGCGGCATGACGTTTTTCCTCCCGAGGTTTGGAGGCGCGACCTCCAACGGCGACCGTGGTCAGATCAGCGACTGCACGTCTTCTCCGGCCGCCCGCATAGCGTCGGCCGGGGTGGCCGAGCCCACGAGCGCGGCCTGGATGTGTTCGGCGACGGCGGCCTCCATCTGCGCGTACTGCGGGAACCGCCAGAACGGGCTGGGGGTGGCGGTGGCGGTGACCCGCTCGGAGAACGCCGCGGTGAACTCGTCGTTTGTCACCGCGTCCGAGCCGAGCGCGGCGTCGGTGGAGGGCGGGAGCGACAACTGCTCGAAGTATTCGACCGTGGTCTCTTCGTCGGAGGTCAGCCACTGGGCGAACTCCGCCGCGGTGTCCGCGCCGTCGCCGTCGACCACCACCACGATGTGCCCCCACAGGAGTGCTCGCGGGTCGTCGCCGGAGGCCACCACCGGCCGCGCGGCCGGAGCCATCTTGGCCTCTAGATCAGCATCCGGGGAGTCGGCCAGCACGGCGGCCTTACCCACGATCGCGTCGTCGTAGATCGCGGCGCGGCCCTGCGCGAAGAGACTCCGGGCGTCGAACCGGTCGACGTCGGCGGCGATCAGGCCGTCGTCGTAGAGCCGTTTGTACCAGGTGATCGCGTCGACGCTGGCGTCGTCGCCGATGGTGACCTGGTCGCCGTCGATGAGGGGACTGCCGAACGTCTCCATCCACATCAACGCGTCCTTCAGCGCCTCGACCTTGGTCGCGGCGGCATACGGGATGACGCCGTCGCCGAGCCCCTTGAGTTCGCGTAGCGCCGCCTCGAACTCTTCGATGTCCGTCGGAAGTTCGGCGACGCCGGCCTGGTCGAGCAGGTCGGTGTTGGTGACCAGCCCGATGGCGCCGATGGTCCACGGCAGGCCGTACTGGACGCCGTCGAGCTGACCAGCGGCGAGCGCGGCGTCGGTGTAGCCCCGGCCCTCCGTCAGCGGCGCGAGATCCCGCAACATGCCGAGGGCGGAGAGCGCGCTGAGCCAGGCGATGTCGAGCTGGGCGGCACCGGAGAACTGGTTGCCCCGGGTCTGCAGAGTTACCTGGTTCAGATACTCGGCCCAGGGATACGAGACGGTGTCGATCTGGACGCCGTGGTCGCTGGCGAACGTGTTCACCATGCCTTCGATCACCGGTTTGGGGGTCTCCTCGGTCAGTGACCAGGAGGCGAACGTGAAGTTTTGCCCATCACCGCCGTTGGTGGCGGATCCGGGTTCAGCCGACGACGACGACGCGTCGTCGGAGCCACACGCGGCGAGCCCACCGACGGTGAGCGCACCGGCGCCCGCTCCGAGCAGGTGGAGCAGGCGGCGTCGGGTGTAGAGGGTGCTCATGAAGACCTCCGGAAAGGAAGGGGCCAGTTGTTCCTGGTTGCTGGTTCAGCCCTTGACGGCGCCGGCGGTGAGTCCGCCGACGAGAAAGCGCTGGAGCAGGATGAAGCCGATGACAACAGGCAGTGAAACGACGAGCGAGGCGGCCATCAGCGACGGCCACGAGGTCTGGGCTTCGCCGACGAACGTGTTGACGAGGCCGGGCGGCAGAGTCTGTTTGTCCGGTCCGGCCAGGGTGAGTGCGTAGATGAAGTCGTTCCAGCCGCGGACGAACGCGAAGAGACCCGCGGCCACGAGTCCGGGTGCGGACAGCGGTAGGACGATGGAGTGGATGATCCGCATGCGGGACGCTCCATCTACCCGGGCGGCCTCGATGAGCTCGTCGGGGATGGTGTCGAAGAACCCTTTGAGCATCCAGACACACAGCGGCAACGTGAACGTGGTGAACGACAGCACCATCGCGGCGTAGCTGTTGAGCAGACCGTAGGTGCTGAACACCGTGTAGAGGGTGACCAGCAGCAACGCCTGCGGGAACATCTGCGACGACAACACCAGGTACATCAGGGAGCGCCGGCCCCGATAACGGAATTTGGAGAACGAATACGCCATGTAGGCCGACACCACCACGCTGAGCACGGCGGTGATCACCGAGACGATCACGCTGTTCGTCAGGTACCGGAACAGCTCCGGCCGGTTCGCCAGGTCCGCATAGTGCTCGAACGTGATGCTGGTCGGGAAGAAGGCCGGCGGGTACTGGAAGACCTGGTCGCGTGGGGTTAGGGAGGTGATGAGCAGCCAGTAGACGGGCAACATGGCGAAGCCGCCGAACACCACCACGGCGATCCATGCGCTGATGCGGTGCCCGCGGCGTTCTCTGGCGGATCGCCGCCGTGCCCGCTGCCGCGGGGGCGGGGCCGGTGGAGCCGGGGCGTGGGTGGCTTGGTGGGCGACGGTGGTGCTCATTGGCGCTCACCACGTTCGGAGAAACGGACGTAGGCGACGACGAACACGAGCAGGATCACCATCCATAGCAGGCCGAGAGCGCCGGCGCGACCGAGGTCGAAACCGGAGAAGGCCGCTTCGTAGACGGCCGTGGCGAATGTCTGAGTGGAACCGGCAGGGCCGCCGCCGGTCATCACGTAGATGATGTCGAAATGCTGGAAGTTCCAGATGAACTCCAGGAGGATGACCAGTCCGATGATGCCCTTGAGATGCGGCACCGTGATGGCGAAGAACCGCCGGATGGTCCCGGCGCCGTCCACCTCGGCGGCCTCGTGAAGTTCCCGGGGCACGGTCTGCAGTCCGGCCAGCAGCATCACCATCATCCAGGGAAAGCTGTTCCAGGTCTTGGCGATGATGAGCGCCGCCATCGCGGTGTTGGGCTGAGCCAGCCAAGCGGTGGGTTCGTCGATGATGCCGAGGCGTTCCAGCAGCCCGTTGGCGACGCCGTAGTTGGCGTTGAAGATCCACATCCAGAGGAACGACACGACGACGCCGGGCACCAGCCACGGCACCAACAGCAGGCCGCGATAGACGTTGCGACCGCGGATGCCGGTGTTCAGGGCGAGCGCCAGCCCGAAACCCACGATGAACGGCAGCACCGTCGTCCCGATGGTGAACACCATGGTCTGCTGGAAGATCCGCCAGAAGTTTCCCTCCAGGACGGAACGGAGGTTGTCCAGCCCGGCGAACTCGCGGCCCGGTACCACCAGGCTTTCGTCGAAGAAGGCGCCGACGAGGGCGGAGACCAGCGGATACATGACGACGGCGAGGAGCAGCGCGAGTCCTGGCAGGACGAGCACCACGGCGAACCGGCCGTCGCTGAGCCGGCGGGGAACACCCGGTGCGCCTCGTGGGTCGTCTGGTACCCGGTGGTCCGGCGGCTGTACATGACCAGCGCGCGGATCGGTGGGATGGACGGTGGGAGTCATCGACCAACTCCGAGGACGGCGGCCGTCGTGTGCTGCGGGCCTAAGTAGCCGAGGTCGACGCTGATGGCATCGGCGACCTCGATGACGGTGCGGGCCAGTTCCGGCTCGCGACTGGACAGGTCGAGGGCGGACAACGGTCCGGACACGGAAATGGCCGCCGCGACCGCTCCTGACTGGTCGAGGATGGGCGCGGCGATACAGGCGCGGCCGAGCGCTAGCTCCTCGACCTCGACCGCGTAGCCGCGTTCGGTGGCCTCGGCGAGGGTGTCGTCCAAGGTGGTGTGGTCGGTGACCGTCTGTGGGGTGAACCGGGTGAGTTCCGGCAACAGCTCGCGCCGGGCCGATGCGCTGAGCCCGGTCAGCAGGCATTTGCCGATGCCGGTAGCGTGCAGCGGGTTGCGCTGTCCGGTTAACACGTACGACTTCGGCGCCTGCGCACCCTCGAAGTTGCAGAGATAGAACAGCGAGTCTTCTCGGCGGGTGGCGACGTTGGCGCCGAGGCCAAGGCTGGCGGCGAGTTCCTGAGCGCGCTGCCGGGCGGCCCGATGCACCGGGTCCTGGTTGAGCGCCGCTCCGGCGAGGGTGATCAGCGCCGGGCCCAGCCGGTAGAGGTTGGTTCCGGAGTCGCGCTCGACGTAACCGATCGACTCCAGCGTCGACAGCAGCCGGGACGCGGTCGATTGCCCGACACCGGTGGCCGCCGCGACGTCGGCCGCCCGTAGTGACCGGCCCGGCAGGAACGTCGCCAGGACGGCGGCTGCCTTCTCGACGCTCTGGTTGGTGCCCTGGTCGGTTGCCACTTCGCCTCCGTAGGTGTGGACCTGGATGAACTAGTCCGTATGTGCGAGTGATGTCGTATCTATTGAGTAGGCCATGCAATATATGCAACGATTACGCACATGTTGCATGATGTCAACCACAGATTGCAGGCGTGATGCTGATAGATAACGTGGAGACCTTCGTTCTGAAGCTCCCTGCCGACGAGGCGTACCTTGGGCGGTTGCCGGACGGGACCCGCATGGGCGACGCCTACACCGTCCGCCCGCCCTGGCGCAGCCTCTATTCCGCTCGCTTCGAGACGCTGCTGGTCAAGGTCAGCGCGACGGACGGTACGGCTGGCTGGGGAGAGGCGCTAGCGCCCGTCGCGCCGGAGGTTCCAGCCACCATCGTCGACTTGCTTCTGGCACCTGTCCTGCGGGGCATGGATGCCAGGTCGCCACGGCCCGCGTGGTCGCGGCTGCGTGACCTCATGCGGGAGCGCGGGCACCTCGTCGGGCATCAGGCCGATGCCCTGGCCGCCGTGGACATCGCTCTGTGGGACCTGGCCGGACGGCTGGCCGAACTGCCCGTCGCGGCCATGCTCGGCGGCGCGTTCCGCAACGACGTTCCCGCCTACGTGTCCGGGCTGCCCCGCACCACCGATGCCGAGCGCGCCGAACTAGCGTCTCAGTGGGAGGGGCACGGTGCTTCGGCGGTCAAGCTACATCTGGGTTACGGGGTCGAGGCCGACATCGCCACCGTCGACGCGATCCAGGCAGCGGCACCGTCCCTGCGGGTCGCCGTCGACGCACACTGGGCCTACAACGGCCCCGATGCGCTGCGGCTGGCTCGCGCACTCGGCGACCGGGGCGGATGGTTTCTGGAGGCGCCGCTAGCGCCCGAGGACGTCGCCGGGCACACCGAGTTGGCCAGTGCGTCGCCGGTGCCAATCGCCATCGGGGAGACCCTCCGCAACCGCTACGAGTTCGGTGCATGGCTCGACGCACGCGCGGCCCGGATCGTCCAACCCGACGTCGCCCGCACCGGGATCACCGAGGCCATGATCATCGCTGACCTCGCGGCCGCCCGGCACCTGCCCGTCGCGCCCCATCACTCCGTGGGACTGGCCGTCGCACTCGCCGCCGGCCTCCACGTCAGCGCCGCAGTGGAAGACCTCGTCGCCTTCGAGTATCAGCCGAGCTCCGTCGACGTGGGCACGCGTATCCTCGGCCGGCCCATCCCCGTCGCGGCCGACCAGATCTCGTTGCCGGACGGTCCCGGGCTGGGGATCGACGTCGACGAGGGTGCCGTGCGGGCCCTAGCCGCCGCGAGCCCATCCATCCACCCAACACCGAGGAGCGACGAGCACCGATGACCCACACCATCCACGGCCTCGTGCCGATCCTGGCCACTCCCTTCCACCTCGATGGCACACTCGACCTTCCCGGGCTGCGCCGCCTGGTCGAGTTCCAGCTGGCCAGCGGGGTCGACGGGGTCGCGGTTTTCGGGATGGCCAGCGAGGGTTTCGCCCTGACCACTTCTGAGCGGGACGTGATCCAGCGTGAGGTGGCCGCTGTCGTCGACGGCGCGGTACCGATCGTCGCCGGGGTGAACGCTACGTCGACGGTGACCGCGCTGGAGCAGGCCCGGCAGGCCGCCGACACCGGCGCGCAAGCCCTCATGGTGCTGCCACCGTTTATGGTCCCGCCCACGCCGGACCAACTGGTCGACTTCTACGGTGACGTCGCCGGGGTCGGGCTCGAGGTCATGGTGCAAGACGCTCCCGGCGTCACGGGCGTCGCCATGCCCGCCGCTCTGGTGGTGGAGCTGAGCAAACTCGACGGAGTCACGTCGGTGAAGGTCGAGGCGCCACCGACGGTGCCGAAGGTGGGCGCCGTGGTCGACGCGGTGGGCGGTTGCATCGAGGACGGCGCGCGTGGGGATAGCGGGTTCGCGGTGCTCGGCGGGATGAACGCCCAGTTCGTCCTGGACGAGTACGCGCGCGGAGCCGTCGGCACCATGCCGGCCTGTGAGTTCCCGGACCTACTGGCGCCGGTGCTCGCGGACTGGACCGCCGGCCGGCACGCATCGGCCCGTGAAATGTTCGCCCGCCTCCTGCCGCTGATCGTGTACGGCTTGCAACCGGGGATCGCGTGGGCGGTGCACAAAGAGGTGCTGGTGCGCCGGGGCATCATCGATCAGGCTACGGTGCGGTTGCCGGCCCGGCCGATCGACGACACCGCCCGGACGTTGCTCGATCAGATCCTCGCTCCACTCTTTTCATGAGCCGTTGCATCGGGTCCGAGCCGTGGGTACATGATCGTCTGAGTGCTGACTCCGGGGTGGTGAAGGTTGGATGAAGGTGGTCGTCATTGGTGCTTCGTCGCCGATCGGACGGGCGATCGCCCGTCAGTTCCACGCCGACGGCGAGCGTGTCGTCGGTATCTCATTGGCGGCGTCGGGCGACACGTCGATGGTGGCGGAGCTGACGGCGGACTGTTCCCAGCCGGCGGCGGCCACGGCGGCAGTCGATGAGGCCGCCGCGCTGCTCGGCGGCGTGGACGTGGTGGTCCCAGCCGCCGGGGCGATGCCGGTGGCTGCTGCCCACGCGACCACCGACGACCAATGGCGCCTGGCGCAAGCCAGCTGCCTCGACACCTTCTTCTTCACCGCGCGCGCAGGGTTGCGCCACCTCGGTCCGGGGTCGGCGATCGTCGCCGTCTCATCGGTGAACGCGGTACTTGCCGCCCCGGGCGTCGCCGCGTACGCGGCCGCCAAAGGAGGTGTGGACGCTCTGGTTCGTCAGCTCGCCCTCGATTACGCCCGTCGTGGGATCCGGGTGAACGCGGTGGCCCCTGGGCTGGTCGGCGGTGCCGACGTTCCCGACGCCGGTGCCGGGTATCCCCGTGGTGCCCCGGTAACGGAGGTGGAGGTCGCCGCGGCCGTCGCCTTCCTCGCCGGGCCGCGGGCGTCCGGCATCACCGGTGTGGTCCTGCCGGTGGACGCCGGGCTGTCCATTACCTCCCCGGCGGTGTTCGCGCGGGCGGACCTCAAGGAGCGGCTGAACTTCCGCAGGACGTAGCGCTACGTCCTGCAACACGAGGTCGCCAGCGCTCGCCGTGCAGGACGTAGCGCTACGTCCTGCATTCGTATTCTGGTCTGATGGCCGATCAGCGAGTGTGGCGAGTGCACCGGCCTGGACCGATCCACACGGGTCCGGTACGGCTGGTGACCGAGCCGCGGCCCCAGCCCGCTGCCGGTGAGCTGTTGGTACGGGTGTTGGCCAGCGGCGTGTGCCGGACCGACCTGCATGTCGCCGAAGGTGACCTGCCGGTGCATCGGCCCGGCGTGGTGCCTGGGCATGAGGTGGTGGGGGAGGTCGTCGCCGTCGGCGCCGGGGTGGTCCCGGACGGGGTTCTGGGCTCGCGGGTCGGCATCGCCTGGCTGCGGGGCACGTGTGGGGTGTGCCGTTATTGCCAGCGTGGCGCCGAGAACCTGTGCCCACACTCGGTGTACACGGGATGGGATGCCGACGGCGGCTACGCCGAGTACGCCACCGTCCCTGCGGACTACGCGTTACGGTTGCCGTCCGGGTACGTGGACATCGAACTCGCTCCGCTCCTCTGTGCGGGCATCATCGGTTACCGTGCGTGGCGCCGAGTCGACCTTCCGCCCGGTGGTCGGCTGGGTATCTATGGCTTCGGTGGCAGCGCCCACCTGACCGCTCAGGTGGCATTGGCCCAGGGAGCCACCGTGCACGTCGTCACTCGGGGAGAGCAGGCGCGCGAGCACGCCCTAGAGCTGGGGGCGGCGTCGGCCGCGCCGAGTGTACCGCCGGAACCACTCGACGCGGCCATTCTGTTCGCGCCCGCGGGAGAACTGGTGCCGGCCGCGCTGGCGGCTTTAGACCGGGGAGGTACGCTGGCCATCGCCGGCATCCATCTCAGTGATATCCCCGCGCTCAATTACCAGACACACCTGTTCCAGGAGCGGGAAGTGCGCAGCGTTACCGCGAACACCCGAGCCGATGCCCGGGCGTTTCTCGATCTGGCTGGTCAACACCGGCTGACGGTGTCCACTGTTCGGTATGCGCTGGCCACCGCTGACCGGGCGCTACAAGACTTGGCCGAGGGGCGGGTGCGCGGCGCCGCCGTGCTTGTGCCATGATTCCTCTCGCCGTGATCAATTCGTCCTTGATCATCCCAGCCTGGGTGGGATGAGTGGTTTGTCGTCCGTTCGGTTGACGCAGGCCCGGCCGAATGGTCAGAGTTTGCCTACTGGCCCCGCCCAACCTTCCGATGACCTGGTAGAACGCAATACGTGACGAACGTTCGCGTTGCGGGAGAGCCGGTTCGGCGAGACCATCGAATTGGCGGATCCCCGTGCCGGACCACCCTCGTGGTACTCGCACACGTACGGCGAAAACATGCACGGCGAGGGCGGCATTCGGGCATCGTGGGGCGAGTGGAACTTGGTGCGTGGCGGCTCGAAGCCGGCCACGTCAGGGAGGACGGCCATGTTGCGCCGGGACACGGAGTACGTGTTGACCTGGAACGCGCAAAATCACAGCTGGCTGGTGCGGCCGATCGAACGCGACGGGAACCGCATCGTCCAGATCGGCCCCGGAGGCACCCAGATGGGTGACCCCGCCTGGGCCATGGATTCACTCGTCTCGGAGTGGGACGAATGAGCTCAAACCGCCTGCCCCGGCGGTTCGCGTTGCAACGCCACGAAGACACCACCGGGGTTTCGGGGGTGGGATTGGTCGCCTACGGCACGGTGTACCCGACAGGGCGCACCACGTTGGCGTGGTGTTGCGACGAGATCCCTTCTGTGACGGTGTACGACTCGCCGGAGCAGGTGATTCAGATCCACGGGCACGGCGGTTCTACCGACCTGGTATGGATCGACGAACCAGTCGGCGCCGACTGACACCTGTGAGCCCGGCGTCGACGGCCGCCGCGATTCCTGACGGCGGGTTTGATCTTGGTCGGTGTGTTACCGCTCCTTTAGCGGGGCTAGTGGCCCACGTGTGCACCTGATCTCCGTTTTGTCACCTGATCTTTCTCCCTGGGGCGATCAGGTGTGCTGAAAGTGCGTGGCGGCGCGGTGGGTGCATCTGATCGGGTCTTGGAGTGTGGACGCGTGGCGATCAGATGCGGGAACGGGGGGTATCGGTAGGTTGGTGCATCTGATCGGCAGGGTCTGGCGTCGAACTGCGTCGTGCATCTACGCACGGTGCGGCGTGCGCTGCTCGGGCCGTACGCCCATCGTGCCGTTATTCCTCCCACGGGTTTCGCCGACAGGCATGTCGGACTGTGATCGATCAGATGCACAACTGCCCTAAATGCGGCTGGCCGTGCGTCTGATCGTCGAGCGTCCATATCTCGGGATGCGATCAGATGCGCCCACCGCGCCGCCACGCGCCGTTGGCACACCTGATCGCCCCAGGGAGAAAGATCAGGTGACAAAACGGAGATCAGGTGCACAAGTGGGGGTGTAGCAGGTGCCTATGCCGCTGTCGATGTTGTGCTATTGGTGGAGCCGGCCGCCGCCTACCACCGTAACTACCTGATTCCCCTAGAACCCGGCGTAACGACGGACTTCGACGTACCGCCACCCTCACGCTACGGAAGCTGACCAGCGACACGCCAAAACAAGATCGAACCTCCGCCGTGATTCTCAACAGCGGAGGATGGCAACATGCATAAGGGGTGGACGATAACGCTCAGAAGCCCCATTCGTAGGCGGGTTGGCACTCCTGCGGATCGAGTTCTGCGTCGTCATCGTCAACCGGAAGATACTCGCCGCTCGGTAGGACGAAGCACCGTGTGCCCTCATGGTCGGTCGACGAGTCGTACATCAGCTGGCCGGATTCGTCATAGGCACGCAGGACGTAGCCGGGATGAGTGATGGCGAAGCTCCAATCAAGTCCGTCGTCCGCATAAATATCGTCATCGTCGCTGTCGTCCTGCATTGCGAGGAACCAGAAGCCGTCCTTCATGAAGGCGTCCTGTTCTGGGGCGTCGCCCACGCGCACCGTCACTCGGGCCACCTCAGGAATGTGCCGGCCGAACTCCAATCCGTCCTGTGTCACGGGAGCCAACAGGTGGTGGTCTTGCTCGTCGGTCAGGTCGTACTCAGTGAAGTAACAATGGTCCGTTACACCGTCAAGGCTGGCCACGAGGTGATTCTCGCCTTCTTGTGCGACGATCCAGGAAGCCCATGCCCAGTCGGGCGGAACATAGGCGCGGATACCGAATTTTGGTTCGACCTCAGTCCAATTGGCCCAGGAGTCCGTGTCGTCGGCGAACATGCAGGCGGTGTACGCCGTGTCGAGTTCGTCGGAAGACATCTCGCCGTACTCGAAGCTCGTGTCGTTGGAATCGGCGTACTCAAGGGACCGATTGGCCTCCAGGACACCAGGGAGCGTGGCGGCCCCGGTCGCGAGCAGCGCTGCCGCGGCCACACCACCGGCGGCCACCATCACGCGGTGCCGGAAGAGACCTCGCCGGCCGCGCCGGATGTCGTCCGCGGCGGACGACATCATCGGCGGCTCGCCCGAGAAGGCAATGCCGCGCAGCCTACGGCTGAGGTGCTCGTCGTCCATCGGTGTGGCTCCCTTCGAAGTCGTCGGCGGACAGGGTCTCCCGCAGACTGGCCATGGCGCGTGCGGTCTGGCTTTTGACCGTTCCTACTGAGCACTTCATGTCCGCTGCGGTTTCCTCGACAGAAAGCCCGTACCAGTGGCGCAGAACGACGGTGGCGCGTTGCCGCTCGGGTAACGCCTTGAGCGCGGTCACGAGGATGTCGGTATCCTCCAGCGTGCTCGTGCCTGGGACCGCGACGTCCAAGCCGTCGAGACCGGCTCTCTCCCGCCGCCACGGCCGGCGCTTTTCATCGAGATGCGCCCGCACGATGATGCGGCGGGCATAAGCTTCTTCCGCGCCGTCGCGCTGGATCCGACGCCAGGCGATGTAGAGCTTCACCAATGCCGTCTGCACCAGGTCTTCGGCCAGGTGCCAGTCTCCACATATGAGGTAGGCGACGCGGCGCAGATGGGCTCGCCGCGTGTTCACGAACTCCGCGAACTCGTCGTCGCGGTCTGGTCGTGTCGTCACCGCATTCGTTCCCCTCCAAACGCCGGAGCCGCCGTCGTCCCCCCGTGACCACTGGCGCTCGATCACGTGCTCTGTTACTTGTTCAACGCAAGCGAGGCCCGGTTTGGTTGTCGCTCCTGCGCGGGTGGTCTTGTTCCGTCGGCGGAACAAGACCACCCGCGCAGGTCGGCTGGGATCCTGCACGCGCGGTGATCGTCGCCGGATTTCTGCGGTTACCGGGTGGGGCGGGGCTCGGTGTGGGCCTCTGCCCGGCGCAGGGCGTCACGGTAGATCGGCCCCTCACGGATGGGTAAGACGCGGGTCAGCTGCCGTAGTCCGCGCACGGTCAGGCTCGCGGCAGTGTCCACGCCCGGTACGGGTGGCGTGCCATACAGCCGCTGAGCCCAGCGCGGTAGGAGGGTGAAGGCCAAACCTGCGACCACTAGCCAGGCCGGACGCCCCCCGGCCCAGGCATAACGACGGGGCATCGGCGGGAAGGTCAGGAAGCGGGCGACGTCCCGAGCCTCGGAGGTGAGCGCGAGCTCTGATTGGATGTCGGTGAAGTACTCCGCGACCGCTCGACCCGAAGCCGGCACGTCGTCCGGCGATAACCCCACCAGCTCCGCCGCGCGCACTTGTTCGGCGTAATAGTGGTCGACGTCGGCCCCGCTCAGGGGCACCCCGGCGCGCTGGGCCGTGGTAACGAACGAGTTGACCTCGCACACGTGCACCCAGCGCAGCAGGGGTGGTTCGTCCACCCGGTATATACGCCCGGAGACTGGATCGGTCGCGCGGAGATGCTCGTGAATCCGGCGGACCCGGGCGCCCGCCGCGTGTGCGTCGGCGGTAGTGCCGAAGACCACCGTCGCGACGTAGTCCGCGGTACGTATGAACCGTGCCCACGCACCCGTCCGGTAGTCGGAGTTCTGCGCCACCGCCGCGACCGCCCATGGATGCAGGGCTTGCAGGTACAGGGCGCGCACACCGGCAACCCACAGAATGGGCTCACGATGCACCCGCCAGCTGACGCTGTCTGGTCCGAACAGTCCGACGTCGGAACTCACCTTTGCCATCGTAATCCGGTGCTCGCGACCCGAGCCGGGGTGACGCTGCATGGTGATGCCCCGGTATGAGAGGCTGCGCGACGGATACCTCGGAGGTGACCATCCCACCATGAACGACACGCGGACCGATCGGGTCGAGGGAAACGGAGCCGGAACGAGCCGAGCCGTCGTCTTCGACGGCTATGGCGATGCCAGCGTCCTGCGAGTGGTCGAGATGCCACCGCCGCAGCCCGGAGCCGGCCGGGTTCGGGTACGTGTACACGCTGCCGGAATCCAGCCGTTCGACGTCAAGCTTCGACGGGGAGACACCGCGGACTGGGCGCCGGCGCGGTTTCCGCAAGGAGGGGGTTCGGAGTTCGCCGGTGTCGTCGACCAGCTCGGCCCTGGCGTCACCGAGTTCGCGGTGGGCGATGAGGTGGTCGGCTGGGCCGTCGGCGCCGCACATGCCGACCATGCACTCGCCCGGGCCGACTCCCTGGTGCGCAAGCCGTCGGCGCTGCCGTGGGCGGAAGCCGGCGCGCTGGGTGCGTCCGGTCAGACCGCTCACACGTCGTTGCAGGCGCTGGAGGTACGCGGCGGTGAGACTGTACTGATCCATGCAGCGGCAGGAGGAGTCGGCACCGCAGCCGTGCAGATCGCCCGAGCCTGGGGAGCCACCGTCATCGGTACGGCCAGCGAGCGCAATCATCGGTATCTGCGTGAGTTGGGTGCGGTGCCGGTCGCGTATGGCTCTGGCTTGGTCGATCGGGTCCGCGCCGCCGCACCAGGCGGGATCGACGCGGCGTTGGATGCCGTTGGCACCGAGGAGGCGCTGCAGGTGTCGGCGGAGCTGGTGACGGATCGTGATCGGGCCGGCACCATCGCTGGGCACGGGCTCGCCGAGGAGTACGGGGTGCGGGTCCTTGGTACCGAGCGATCCGCCGAGAGACTGGCGTCGTTGGTCGAGCTCTGCGTGTCCGGTCAGCTGCGGGTGCGGATTCATGCGACGTACCCGCTGGCCGAGGTCGCCGCAGCGCATCGTGAGGTGGAGTCCGGCCATGTGCGGGGCAAGATCGTTCTCGTCCCCTAGACGCCCCCCTTCCCCATGATCGTTGGCTTTTGACCACCAAAGTCGGTGGTCAAAAGCCAATGATCACCTAGGCGGGGGTGGCGGAGCGGCGGGTCCGCACGGCGGCCGCGAGGTCGTCCAGCAGCCGCTCGGTGGTGTCCCACGCCATACATGCGTCGGTCACGCTCTGGCCGTACGTGAGTGGTCCCGCATCGAGATCCTGGCGGCCGGCCACGAGGAAACTCTCCAGCATGATGCCGCCGATGCCCGTCGCACCGCCCGCGACCCGCGCGGCGATCTCCTCGGCGACGACGGCCTGCCGCTCGTGGTCCTTGCCGCTGTTGCCGTGGCTGGCGTCGATGACGAGGCGCTCCGGCAACTCCGCCTTCTGCAGCAGCGCCAGGGCGTCGCGGACGTCGTCCGGCCCGTAGTTCGGCCCACCGCGCCCACCCCGGAGGATCACGTGGCAGTCGGGATTACCCGCGGTGGAGACCGCGGCGGCCCGGCCCGCACCGTCGACCCCGAAGAACACGTGGCTGCTCGCGGCGGTGAGACAACCATCGATGGCCGCCTGGACGTCGCCGCCGGTCGCGTTCTTGAATCCGATTGGCATGGACAGCCCCGACGCGAGCTGCCGGTGTACCTGGCTCTCCGGGGTTCGGGCACCGATGGCTCCCCAGGACACGGCGTCGGCGATGTACTGCGGGCTGATCGGCTCGAGGAACTCGCAGCCGACCGGCAGACCGGTGTCGAGCACGTCGAACAGCAGGGTCCGGGCCAGCCGGAGCCCGCGGTGGATGTCGAATGTGCCGTCCAGGCCCGGGTCGTTGATCAGGCCCTTCCATCCCACCGTCGTGCGGGGTTTCTCGAAGTAGACCCGCATGACGATACGGAGGTCGGCGTCGAGGCGGGAGGCAACCGAGGTGAGCCGTCGCGCGTAGTCGAGTGCCGCGTCGGGATCATGGACCGAACACGGGCCGACGACGACGAGCAGTCGGTCGTCGGCACCGGCCATGATCTGGCGAACCTCGGCTCGGGTGCGCTGGACGAGTTCCTCGTGCCGGCGGTGCGGCGGCAGTTCGCGCAGCAGCTCCTGGGGTGCGATCAGCGGCTGGATGTCGGTGATCCGAAGATCGCTGGTGGGTGTGTGGTTGTGGGACATTTCGCGGCTCTTTTCCGTTCCTCATCGGTGACGGGACGGCCCGCGAACGCACCCGAGCCGGCCCGTCTGAAACGACGAAAGGCAGCGACACGAGTCGCTGCCTCTGCTGGCTCCGGGTGGGGTGGTTGGTCAGGGTGCGCTGGCCGCGGCTCCACCCGGAGCCTGCGTAAAGCGCCAATACCAACGAACCTCGACCACGAGACTGGACTATAGCCCCGCGCCCCGGACGACGTCTACCCGCGACTCCGGGTGACGTTTACCCCGCGACTCCGGGTGACGTTTACCCGCGACTCCGGGCGACGTCGACCCGCGACCGCGGCCGCCCACCATCCGGGGCCACGAACGACGTCCACCTGCGATGCGGCCGGGCCGCGACGTTCGCCACGTCCCGTCGGTTTCGGCAGCGAATCTAGGGTGCGGCCCGCCAGGGTGACACGTAGGGTCGGAGGTGTGTCTGAGATACCCGAGCTGACGGCGTTGGAACTGGTCGCGGCCTACCGGGCGGGCGAGACGTCACCCACAGAAGTGCTCGACGCTACTCTGCGGCGGGCTGAACGTCTGGGGCCACAGGTGGGCGCGTTCGTCGCGCTCGCACCCGAACTGGCCTGGGAGCAGGCGATCGCCGCCGAACGTGCGTTGGCCGGCCGCGCGGTTGACGGCGAGCGGGGGATCGAGTTGGCGCCCGACGCCCCGCTGTTGGGCGTGCCGTGTCCCATCAAAGATCTCACTATGGTGGCCGGCGTTCCGGTCCGTGTCGGCAGCGCCGCACTCGGAGACACGATCGCATCCGTCGACGACGGGGTGGTCAGACTGTTGCACGACGCCGGGACATTGATGGTCGGCAAGACCAACACCCCGGAGATCGGGTTGCCCGCGTATACCGAGCCGGACATCGCGCCGCCCGCGCGTACCCCGTGGGACCTGCGGCGTTCCGCAGGTGGTTCCAGCGGTGGCGCGGCGGCGGCGGTGGCGGCCGGGATCGTGCCTATCGCGCACGGCAGCGACGGCGGCGGTTCCATCCGGATTCCGGCCAGCGCGTGTGGTCTGGTTGGCCTCAAACCCACCCGGGGGCGGGTCAGTCCCGGCCCGTATGGCATCGAAGGTGCGGGTTTGGCCACCCACGGTGCGTTGACCAGGGACGTCCGCGACACCGCTGCCGTGCTCGATGTGCTTTCGAGAAGCTGGCCGGGTGACTTGTTCACCGTGCCCGGTCCGCGGACCACCTTCCTCGAGGCGTGTGAGCGTCCCCCGGGTCGGTTGCGGGTCGGCTTGCTGTCCACGCCGGTGGTCGCCGCCGACGTCCCGGTCCATCCCGTGTGCGTCGAGGCGGTCGAGCAGACGGCGATGTTGTTGCACGAACTCGGCCACTACGTCGAGCCTGCACCGGTGCCGTTTCCGGCCGAGCGTTGGGTGTCCTTCGAAGCGTTGTGGTCGGTGATGGCGTTGCTGGCGCCCATCCCGCCGGAGTCCGAGCACCTCCTGGTCCCGCTGACCCGCTGGCTGCGGGACAAAGGGCGGGCGGTCACCGGACTCGAATACGCCCAAGCCGTCAACAACGTGCAGCTCATCACGCGCGAGGCGGCAGCCACATGGGCGACGTACGACGTCATCCTGGCGCCCACCCTGGCCCAGCCACCGGCGCTGGTGGGAGGGTTACGCAACGATGCCGACCCGGCTGCCGACTTCGCGGCCCAGACGGCCTATACGCCGTGGACCAGTGTGTGGAACCTCACCGGCTGGCCGGCCATCAGTCTGCCCTTACATTGGGCCGACGTCGACGGCGTCACGCTGCCGATCGGCGTCATGCTCGGTGGGCGGCATGGTGCCGAGGAGACCCTGCTGTCGCTATCGACGCAGCTCGAAGCCGCTCGTCCATGGCGAGACCGCCGCCCGCCGCTGGACTGATCGCCACAGCGCACCGGCGGATGACGTTGCGGTTGCTGCCCGACGGCTGCCTCGCGCCGCGTCGAATGTGATGTACGTCACGTCAGGGTCGGAAATTCCGGGGAGCGAGTCCCCGTTTAGCTCATTGTCCGGCTGTAACCGGGGATCTGATCCCCGGTTCGGCGTCAAACGATCCACGAGGAGGTGCCAGCCGTGAACGCCACTGCCACTGCCGGCCCGCGGCGGCGCGCCGATGCCTCCCGCAACCGCGAGCGCATCCTGGACGCGGCCCGCGAGGCGATACTCGAAGATGGCCCCGACGTCCCGCTGGACACCATCGCGCAGCGGGCGGGCGTCGGCAACGCCACCGTGTACAGGCACTTCACCGACCGCAAAGCACTCCTGCGCGAGCTGATGCTGTACTCGATGACGCGTATCACCGACGCGGCCGAGGCTGCCCTCGCCGACCGGTCCGACGCGTTCGAGGTGCTCCGCGGGTTTGTTCACACCGCCGCCGACGAGCGCGTCGGCGCACTCTGCGGCATGCTCTCCGAAGACTTCGATGCCCGCCAGTCCGACGTCATCGCCGCACGAGACCGCCTGACCCACGCGGTTCAAGCACTCATGGACAGGGCCCGTGAGTCCGGACAACTACGGCCAGACGTGGCCATCGGTGACCTGATGGTCGCCGTCACCCAGCTGGGCCGGCCACTGCCTGGTTCCGAATGCGCCCATTTCAAACGTTACGCACGTAGGCACCTGCAAGTGTTCGTGGACGGCCTGCGTAACCCGGCCCGGTCAACGCTGCCCGGGGATCCCATCACCATGGAAGAACTGGAGCGCCGCACCACCTGATATCCCTCGCCTGAACGTCGCCTGCCGGCGCCCCACCATCGCGCCTGTCGCGTCGGACTCCGCCGAGCTGCCGATTCCCGGTCCGTAGGGGCTGGTCGTCGCAGCACGGACGGCCGTTGGCTGCCTTGTCGACCGCGCCGAAACATCTCATCCACCTCTCCACCTGATTGGTGACTCCGCATGTCTGAAATATCCCAACCTGCTCAAGAACAGCCGGAACGTGTCCCGCTGGCCACCCCGGGGACCCCGGCTCCAGGTGGCGATCAGCGGGTTGGTGCGCCGGCCGCACCAACACCACCGGCGCGCACCACCCCTGACCCGCGGCGCTGGAAGGCCTTGGCCTTCATCTCGATCGCCCAGCTGATGGTGGTGCTCGATGCCACCATCGTCAACATCGCGCTCCCATCCGCACAGGTCGAGCTCGGCATCTCGGACGGCAACCGGCAGTGGGTCGTGACCGCGTACGCGCTGGCCTTCGGTGGCTTGCTGCTGCTCGGCGGCCGGATCGCCGACATCTGGGGCCGCAAACGCACCTTCAACACCGGTCTCGTGGGCTTCGCCATCGCCTCGGCCATCGGCGGCGCGGCCGTCAACGAGGCGATGATGTTCGCCTCGCGGGCCTTGCAGGGCGTCTTTGGCGCCTTGCTCGCCCCGGCGGCGTTGTCGCTGCTCGCAGTGATGTTCACCGACGGTAAGGAACGCGCCAAAGCCTTTGGTGTGTTCGGTGCGATCGCTGGCGGCGGCGCCGCGGTCGGACTGATCTTGGGTGGTGTGCTTACCGAATACGTCGACTGGCGTTGGGTGTTCTACGTCAACATTCCGATCGCCCTCATCGCCCTCTTCGGATCCGTCGCACAGATCCGCGAACCCGAGGGCGGCCGCAACCCGGCGGCTCTCGACATCCCCGGCGTCCTGCTGGGCACCAGCGGCATCGTCGCCCTCGTATACGGTTTCGCCCGCGCGGAATCCGAAGGGTGGACCGAGGGGGTGACCCTGTCGATGTTCGTCCTGACCGTGGTTCTGTTGTCGTCGTTCGTCCTGGTGGAGCGGCGAGCCAAGGCGCCACTGCTGCCGCTGCGCGTCGTGCTGGATCGTAACCGTGGAGGGGTGTATCTGGCACTCGGCATGGCGATCGTGGCCATGTTCGGGCTGTTCCTGTTCCTCACCTACTACCTGCAGATCGTCGAGGGATACAGCCCGGTCAAGACCGGCCTGGCGTTCCTGCCGATGGTCGCCGGAATGATCACCGGGTCGACTCAGATCGGCGCCAGACTGATGACCAGGGTGCCGGCCCGCTACCTGATGGGCCCGGGACTGCTCGTCGCCACCCTCGGGATGCTGATCCTCACCCAGCTCGAACCGGGCAGCTCCTACGTCACGATCGTGCTTCCGGCGCAGATCCTCCTCGGCCTGGGGATGGGCGCGACGTTCATGCCGGCGATGAGCCTGGCCACGTTCGGTGTCGAACCACGCGACGCCGGCATCGCCTCAGCGATGATCAACACATCCCAGCAGGTCGGCGGTGCCATCGGGATCGCGCTGTTGAACACCGTTGCGACGAGCGCCACCGCGTCGTACCTGACCACCCATCTGGCCAGCGGGCCGGCGGACGTCGTTCAGCTGGAAGCGATGGTGCACGGTTATACGACGGCTATCTGGTGGGCAGTAGTCATTCTGGCGGCCGCGGCGGTGATCGCATACACGTTCGTGACCGCGGATCAGCGCCGCGCCGGTGGTGTGGTGGGCGGAGGCGATGCGTCCGCTGACGGCGACCAAGTTCCCGTCCTCGTCCACTAACCCGTTTGTGCACCTGATCTCCGTTTGTGCGCCTGATCGTTTCCGGGGGAGCGATCAGGCGCACAAACGTGGCGTGCGGCAGCCGCGCCTGCATCTGATCGCATCACACGATGTGGGGCGCTTGACGATCAGATGCGCGAACCGACGGCTGACGTCCGGTGGTGCATCTGATCGGGCAGCGACGGCTGTCGACGGCGCTTGTGGACGGACCTGCTGGGTTCGCGGGTGCACGTTGTGCCCGAGCCCAGTACCGTCCGACGATGCATGGTGCGCTGGCCGCCTGTTGAGGCGGGCGAAATGTCGGAGATGTGGAGGCCGTCAACGCGCCATCCCGGGCCGTGCCCCACCGGACTACCCCGGTAGGCCTTGAAGAACACCGAAGAAGTTGGCGACGGTGGCGCCCCGCACCAACGCTGCATCCGATCAGCACGGCGCCGACCCAACACGATCAGATGCACCACCGGACGTCAGCCGTCGGTTCGCGCATCTGATCGCCAAGCGTCCCGTATCGTGGCGGCGATCAGAGGCCACTACCGCCCGTCGACACACCCCGTCGCCGCCATCGATGCATCTGATCGTCGCCATAAAGACGATCAGATGACAAAACGACGATCAGGTGCACACCAGGGGTGGGTAGGCTGGTGGGGTGAACGGATCGTCGAGCCCTACCGCTGATGCACCAGGCGCTGTGACAGGAGACGCATCCACGCCACCACGGCGGGGTCCGCGGCCAGCTCCAGAGCGAGACCAACTGCCGGCCGTGCAGAAGCTGCGCGTCAGGTTCGCCAAACGAGGCCGGCTGCGCTTCGCGAGTCACCGGGATTTCCAGCGGTCGTTCGAGCGTGCGCTGCGTCGTGCGCATGTGCCGATGGCCTATTCACATGGGTTCACGCCCCATCCGAAGATCTCCTTCGCCGGCGCCGCGCCCACGGGAGCGGCCAGCGAAGCCGAGTATCTCGAGATCTCGCTCACCGAGCAGCGCCGGCCCGAGGATGTCCGTGCGGCTCTCGACGCGGCATTGCCCCCAGGCCTGGACATCGTGGCCGTCGCCGAGGTGGCCAGCACTGGTGGTGCGGCGTTGGCGGATGAACTCGCGGCGTCGGTGTGGTTGATCGAGCTTCCGGACGTGGACCCGGCGGTGGCCCGGGCGGCCGTGGAGGCGTTGGTCGCCGCTCCGACCGTTGAGGTTGAGCGTCGCACCAAGAAGGGTGTGCGCACTATCGATACCCGCGGCGCGGTCCTTCGGGCGGAGTTTGACGAGTCTGGGCCGGTACCCGCCGTTCGTTGCGTATTAGAGCATCAGACGCCGACCGTCCGCCCGGAGGAGGTGCTGGCCGGCTTACGGGTCGTTGCCGGGTTCGAGCCGTCGGCGCCGCCTCGTTCCACCCGCCTGGCCCAGGGTGCCTGGGACGATGATCGTGGTGAATTGGTGCCACTGACCTGGTGAAGCGTCCGGCGGACGAACCACCGAAAACCTCTGGCCGGCGACGTCAGGCCGCTACGGGACCGCCGCGCCAGGTGGGCAGCGGCTGGTGGCCGGCGGCGACGTCGTAGGCGGCCCGGGCCAGGAGCCGGGTGGAGTCGAGTATCGGCAGGGGGGAAACCTCGGCGGGAATGAGCAATGGGATCTCGGTGCAGACCAGGGCGACGGCGTCGCATCCGTTCTCGCGGAGCCGCTCGATGACGCTGACATAGAGCGCCCGTGCGGCGTCGGTGAATACGCCGTTGACAAGCTCGTCGAAGATGATCCGGTTGACGGCGGCCCGCTCGTCGGGTTCGGGAATGCCCGCGGCAAGACCACGAGCGGCTAGCTCCCGCGGGTAGATCGGGCCCTCCATGGTGTACGACGTACCGAGGACACCTACCCGGGTGTAGCCGGTCTGCCGGGCGTGTTCGGCTACGACGGCGGCGATGTGTAGGCCGGGCAGGGCGAGGTCAGGGCCGAGAGATTCGAGAGCAAGGTGCGCGGTGTTGTCCGGGCATACGAAGAACTCCGCACCAGCAGCCGCGAGCCGCTCCACCGAGGTAGCCAGAATGGGGCGGATGCTCTGATGGTCGCCGGCCTCCCAGGCGGGCATGCTGTGCCCCATGGCGATGCAGTCGAGTGTGACGTCGGGGTGCATGTGTTCGCCGAGGTCGTCGAAGCCTCGCTGGCAGAACGTCCGGAAGCAGAGGGCGGCGCCTTCGGCGCTGTGCGCGAGGATACCGGCGTGGTGCATGGAGGCTCCCATTCAAAAGGGCGCGAGTGGTGCGCGAGCCGGCTCGGCGGCACTGCCGGCAACGTCATGTCCGTCTTCCGCCAGTGCTGAGGATACGGGGCGGCTAGCGTCGTGGTTATGACCACCCCGACGACGATCCGTCCGTTCCGATTTGGTGTGCTCGGCGAGCGCGCAACGACGACGGAGGCGCTGACCGGTACTGCGCGCCGGGCCGAGGAACTCGGCTACAGCACGTTCCTGCTGCGCGACCATTTCATCCGAGAGCCGTTCGGGGATCAGCTGGCTCCCATGGTGGCGTTGACGGCGGCGGCACTGGCCACCCGCACGCTGCGGGTCGGCACGGTGGTGCTGGCCAACGACTACCGGCACCCGGTCATGCTGGCCAAGGAGGTGGCCACCCTCGACGTGCTGTCGGGCGGCCGGTTCGAGCTGGGACTGGGTGCTGGCTGGCTGCGCGAGGAGTACGACCGGGCCGGGATGCCGTTCGATCCGGCCGGCCGGCGGGTGGACCGGTTGGAAGAGTCGTTGCTGGTCCTTAAGGGGATGCTCAGCGGGGAGCCGCTGGACTTCGACGGAAAGCAGTACACGATCACGTCGCTGTCCACCTTCCCAACACCCCACCAGCGCCCACATCCACCGATTCAGATCGGCGCGGGAAGCCGGCGGATGCTGCGGTTGGCCGGGCGGGAGGCCGACACGGTGGGTGTGTTGCCGCGGGCCCTCGCCGAGGGCACCATCTCCGAGGAGCTGTCCGAACGCACGGCGGAGACGATAGCCGGCAAGGTCGCGGCGATTCGCGAGGGTGCCGGCCGGCGGTTCGGCGACGTGGAGCTGTCCATGGTGGTCTCGCCGGTGATCGCCGACGACGTGGCGGAGGCGGCGCTGCGGTACACGGAGGCACACGGGTGGCCTGAGGCGGCTGTCCCGGAGGTGTTGGATATGCCTCCGGTGTTTCTCGGGCCGATCGAACACATCGCAGAGCGGATGCATGATCGTCGAGCGCGGTTCGGCTTCTCCTACTACATCGTCCCCGACGCCCTCATGGAGGATTTCGCCCCGGTCGTCGCGTCGCTCAGCGGCCGCTGACGACGATTCCGGCTCCGGTCAGGGCCGGGCGGTTCAGGGCCGGGCGGTTCAGGGCCGGGCGGTTCAGGGCCGGGCGGTTCAGGGCCGGGCGGTTCAGTGGCATAAAGCCGTGATCGGTGCGGTGCTCCTCGTACGCTGGCATACTTGAGCGAACCGAATACATCGGATCTCTGGTAGAAGGCAGGCGCGGTATGGCCGTCACTGACGAGGCGATCCTCAGGATCAAGGAGATGATCGTCAGCGGGGAGTTGGCGCCTGGCGACCGACTCCCCCGTGAGGCTGACCTTGCCGCGCGGCTGGGCCTGGCCCGGAACTCGTTGCGCGAGGCCGTGCGGGCGCTAGCGCTGATCAACATCTTGGACGTGCGGCAGGGCGACGGCACCTATGTGACCAGCCTGGAGTCGCCGCTGCTGCTGGAGGCGCTGAACTTCGTCGTGGACTTCCACAGCGACGATTCCGTCCTCCAGTTCTTCGAGGTCCGACGGATCATGGAGCCCGCGGGGGCGGCTATGGCGGCGGTCCGGATCAGCGACGGTGAGCTTTCTCAGCTGCGTAAGCTGCTCGACGACATCGATCCAGAGGCACCGGTGGAGGATCTTGTCGCCAGCGACATCGAGTTCCACCGGATCGTGGCTCAAGCGTCGGGAAACCTGGTGTTGGCGTCGTTGGTGGACGGATTGTCGGCGCCGACGCAACGGGCCCGGGTTTGGCGCGGATTAACCGAGCAGGGCGCCGGTGAGCGCACCCTCAACGAACATCAGGCCATCTACGATGCCCTGGCCCAGCACCAGCCCGAGTTGGCGCAGTCATGGATGACGGTGCACATCTCTGGGGTCGAGCGATGGTTGCACCACGCGTTGGCGCCCTGATCAGGCAGCGGTAGGGCCCGGCCCGGGCGGCTCCGGAGCTGACGATGTGGGGGCCGACGGGCTCAGCGCCGACGGCGAGGTCGACGCGGGCTGCGTCGGGGTCGGTGCGTCCGGATGTAGTAGGCCTTCGGCCCGAAGCTCGTCCCACAGGTGCACCGGAACCACGGCGTCGAAGAGCTCCACGTTGCGCCGCACCTCCTCACGGTGCCGGCAGCCGACGTTGACGCTGACCACCGCCGGATGGGCAAGCGGAAACCTCAACGCCGCCGCGGGCAACGTGGTGCCGTGCCGTTCGCATACGTCGGCGAAGCGATTCACCCGGCGCAACAGCTCGGGCGGAGCGGGTTCGTAGTTGTAGGTGGCGCCGGGGGCGGGCCGGGGCCGGGCGAGCAGCCCGGAGTTGAACACGGCCGCCGCGACGACACCGATCCCGCGCCGTTCACACAGCGGCAGCAGGTCGTCCAGCGCTCCCTGTTCGAGCAGGGTGTACCGCCCGGCGAGCATCACGAGATCGGGGTCGGTGGCACGGACGAACCGGGCCAGGAGGTCGGCATGGTTCATGCCGGCACCGATCGCCGTCACGAGGCCTTCGTCGCGCAGCTGCGCCAGCGTGGGGTACGCCTCGTCGAGCGCCTGCTCCCAGCGGTGTTCCGGATCGTGCAGGTAGAGCACGTCGATCCGGTCGACGCCGAGGCGGGTCAGGCTCTGCTCGACCGAGCGCAGCACGCCGTCGCGGCTGAAGTCCCACACTCGACGGTGTGTCGCTGGCACGTCGAACTCGGCGTCCCGGGGCAGCGACTCGAGGGCGACGTCGACGACGGGATCCAGCCGCCGGCCCACCTTGGTGGAGATGACGTACTCGTCACGCGGCTGACCGCGCAGCGCCGTGCCGAGCCGACGCTCGGACCGGCCGAGACCATAGTGCGGTGCGGTGTCGAAGTAGCGGATGCCGCCCTGCCAGGCCGCGTCGAGCGTGGCGTCGGCGTCGTCGTCGCTGATGGCGTGGTGGAGGTTGCCGATGCCGGCGCCGCCGAGCGACAACGTGGTGACCCGGGCCCGTGTCGATCCGGCCGGACGGTGTTCGATGCCGGTCACGGCAACGCCCACACCAGCCGTAGGCCGTCGTCGTCCCCGGCGTAGCTGTCCGGCATCTCCAGCAGTTCGGCCATCCGGGTTTGCCATGGCACGTTGGCCGGATGGTTGCTCAGCGCCCGCCGCATGGCGCGGTAATCGTCCACCTCGACCAGGTGGAACAGGTCTCGCCCACTACGCCAGATCCGCCAGCCGTGTACCCCGGCGGCCCGTAACGCGTCGTCGAGGTCGGCGGGGATGGTGGCGTGCACGCGTTCGTACTCGTCCTCCATGCCCGGCTTGAGCCGGGTGTGCAGGGCTATCTGCTGCATCGTTGCTCCCTCGTCGTTCCTTCGTAGCTCCTCTCGCCCGTGCTCAGCCGCCCTGGAACGTTGTCCACACCGGCCCATCCGGGTAGGTGTGGCGAGTGCGGGACTCGGCTTTCATGGTCGAGCTGAAGCCGGGTGCCGTGGGGGCGACGTAGCGGCCGGACTGGATCACGACCGGATCGGCGAAGTGTTCGTGCAGGTGATCGATGTACTCGATAGTGCGTCGCTCCAGCGATCCGCTGACCGCGACGAAGTCGAACATGGACAGATGCTGGACCAGCTCGCACAACCCGACCCCGCCGGCATGTGGGCACACCGGTATGTCGAACTTGGCGGCGAGCAGCAAGATGGCGATGTTCTCGTTCACGCCGGCCACGCGGGCAGCGTCGAGCTGCAGGAAAGAGATCGCCTCGGCCTGCAGCAGCTGCTTGAACACGACCCGGTTGGCGACGTGTTCGCCGGTGGCGACGCGGACCGGAGCGACGGCGCGGGCGATAGCGGCGTGCCCGAGCACGTCGTCGGGGCTCGTTGGTTCTTCCACCCACCAGGGGTCGGCCGGTGCGAGCTCCTTGATCCAGCTGATGGCGGTGCCGACGTCCCAGCGCTGGTTGGCGTCGATGGCGATGCGAATGTCGGGTCCACATACGTCGCGGGCCAGTTGCAGCCGTCGCCGGTCGTCGTCGAGATCGGCGCCGACCTTGAGTTTGATCTGGTCGAAGCCGTCGCGGACGGCCTCTTTGCACAACCGGGTGAGCTTCTCGTCGTCGTAGCCGAGCCAGCCCGGAGACGTGGTGTAAGCCGGGTATCCCTGCTCGAGGAGTTGTGCCGCGCGTTCGGCTTTGCCCGCTTCGGCTCGTTTGAGGATGGCGAGGGCCTCGTCCGGGGTGAGCGCGTCGGTCAGGTAGCGGAAATCGACCAGCTCGACGACCTGCTCGGGGGAGAGGTCGGCGAGCAGCCGCCACAGCGGCTTACCCTCGCGTTTGGCCTTGAGATCCCACATGGCGTTGACCACGGCGGAGATCGCCATGTGCAGCACGCCTTTCTCGGGGCCGAGCCAGCGCAGCTGAGAATCGTGGACGAGGTCGCGGTAGAAGTCGCCAAGGTGGTCGAGGGTGGCCTGGAGCGGGCGGCCGACGACGTGTGGGCGTAACGCGTCGATCGCGGCTACTTGGACGTCGTTGCCGCGTCCGATGGTGAAGGCGAAGCCGTGCCCCTCGTGGGCGTCGCCGGCGCTGGTGTGGACGACGACGTAGGCGGCGGAGTAGTCGGGATCGCGGTTCATCGCGTCGGACCCGTCGAGGTCCACGGAGGTGGGAAACCGGATGTCCGAGGTCTCCAGCGCGACGATCGTCGCCTCGGCTTCAGTCACGGCGGGCCTCCATGGGTAACCAGGTGCAGAGCAAATACATCGGATGTTTAGCAGACATCCGATGTATATCCGAACCGGGCTGCCGGTGTCCACCTCGGCCCCACACCCCCTTGTCCCCATGATCATGAACACTTTGCCGTGTCATGACACGGCAAAGTGTTCATGATCATGGGGACAAGTAGAATCGCCGCTCATGGCCCGTCCCAATGACGACGTCGCCGACCTGCTCTTCGAATACGCCGACCTCATTTCCATCACCGGAGGTGACGCCTTCAAGGCGAGGGTCTACGAGAAGGCGGCGCGCGCCGTCGCCGGCTTCCACGACAACGTCGCCGACCTCGATCAGCGTGGCGTCGAACGTATCCCCGGCGTCGGGCGCTCGATCGCCGCCAAGATCGTCGAATACATGACCACGGGTAGGGTCGCGGCGATCGAGGAACTCCGGGCCGGCATCCCGGACGGGGTGCGGCGGCTGACCGCCGTCCCCGGACTCGGCCCCAAACGTGCCCTCCAGCTCTACCGGGAGCTGGGGATCTCGTCGATCGACGACCTCGCCGCCGCCATCCAGGCCGGGCAGCTGCGTGAGCTCAAAGGGCTCGGCGAGAAGAGCGAGGCCAAACTCCTGCACGGTATCGACCTGCTACGTTCCACCGGCGGCCGCAGCAAGCTCCACGTCGCCGAGGAACTCGCCCGCCGGCTGGTCGCCACGATCGCCACGGTGGACGGGTGTCAACGCTGCGCCTACGCGGGATCCTTGCGCCGGATGCGCGAAACCATTGGGGACGTCGACATCCTCGCCGCCGCCGACCGGTCCGCGCCGCTCATGGAGGCGCTCGTGGCGCAACCGGACGTTGCCGAGGTGGTCGCCCGCGGTGAGACGAAGACCTCGGTCCGCACCGTCGCCGGGGTCCACGTCGATCTGCGGGTCGTGCCGCTGGCGGCGTGGGGTGCGGCGATGCAGTACTTCACTGGCTCCGCCGCGCACAACGTGCGGATCCGTGAACTGGCGGTTCGGGCCGGCCTGAAGCTGTCCGAGTACGGGCTGTTCGACGCCGGGACGGGTGAGCTTCTGGTGTCGGAGACCGAGGCCGAGGTCTACGAGCGCCTCGGCCTGCCATGGATCCCACCCGAGTTACGCGAGGATCGCGGTGAGATCGAGGCGGCGCTGCGCGGCGACCTTCCGGACGTGATCGCCGCCGACGCGCTCCGCGGCGACCTACATACACACACGAACCTGACGGATGGGCAGGCCAGCGCCGAGGACATGGTCGCCACGGCCGCCGCCCGAGGCTACGAGTACTACGCGATCACCGACCACGCCCCGGACCTGTACATGCAGCGGATGTCCGACGAGAAGATGCTCGCCCAACGGACGCGGGCGCACGCCCTCGACGGCGCCTACTCGGGCATGCGCGTGTTACACGGGACCGAACTCAATATCGGTCCCGACGGCGAGGTGGACTGGCCGGCGGAGTTCCTGGCCGGATTCGACGTCTGCGTGGCGTCCGTCCATTCCCACTTCACCCAGTCCTCCGACGACATGACACGACGGCTCATCCGGGCCTGCGAGAACCCCCACGTCCATATCATCGGACACCTCACCGGACGCAAGATCGGCCGGCGCGCCCCCATCGACGCCGATCTCGACGCCGTCTTCGCGGCGTGTGCCCGTACCGGTACCGCCCTGGAGATCAACTCACATCCCGATCGGCTCGACCTCCACGACGAACACATCCTCCGGGCCCGACGCCACGGCGTGAAGTTCGCTATCAACAGCGATGCCCACTCCACGATCCATCTTCCTTACGTGCGGTATGGCGTCGGCATGGCCCGGCGCGGATGGCTGACCGGTGCCGACGTGATCAACACCTGGCCCTTGGAACGGTTGCGCTCGTTCCTCGCGGTTTGACCGTGGGTGCTCCTGGTCCGTATCCTTGGACGTCGGCGCTGTTCGCGCCTCAACCCGCGTGCCCGCTTCACGGCGGAGCGCGTGTGCCCTGACCGTAGCGAGCCATCTGGCCCGATAGAGAGAGTGAGTCCGCGGTGTACGCGATCGTCCGTAGCGGCGGCAACCAGAAGAAGGTGTCCGTCGGTGACGTCATCGACGTCGACCGGCTCAACAGCGAGGTCGGCTCCACCGTCACCCTCCCCGTCGTGCTCGTGGTCGACGGCGAGACCGTGACCAGCGACGCCAAGAAGCTCGCGAAGGTCTCGGTGACGGCCGAGGTCGTTGACGAGGTCAAGGGGCCGAAGATCGAGATTCTCCGGTACAAGAACAAGACCGGGTACCGCCGGCGGCAAGGCCACCGGCAGAAGTACACCCAGGTCAAGGTCACCGGCATCGAGACGAAGTAGTCGACAGGCTTCTCCAGACAGTTCATGGTCCAGTGCTTCCCGCACCCGCGGGGATGATCCAGAGGGATTTCGGATGGCTCACAAGAAGGGCGCCTCGTCCAGCAAGAACGGGCGCGACTCCAATGCGCAACGGCTTGGCGTGAAGCGTTTCGGCGGCCAGCTCGTCAATTCCGGCGAGATCCTGGTCCGCCAGCGCGGCACGCACTTCCACCCGGGCGACCACGTCGGTCGGGGTAAGGACGACACCCTGTTCGCCACCGCGGCCGGCACCGTCGAGTTCGGCGTCAAGCGGGGCCGCAAGGTCGTCAACATCGTCCCGGCGGGGGAGTGACCCCGCCTCGACGTCAGTGCCCTCACTCTTCAGATAGGGCTCTCGTACCGTGGCAGACGCGGGCCGGTCAGCGCGACCGGCCCGCTTCGTCGTTTCAGGGCCGTCGGCGTCCCGGGGTAAGTGATCACCGGGAAGGTGATTCGCGCGGCTGGCCGAGAACGTGAAGGTGGAAGGAGACAACGGCGATGGCGATACCGTCGTTCGTCGACCGTGTCGTGCTGCACCTGGCGGCCGGTAACGGTGGCCACGGCTGCGCGTCGGTGCACCGAGAGAAGTTCAAACCACTCGGAGGTCCCGACGGCGGCAACGGCGGCCGCGGTGGCGACATCGTTCTCGTCGTCGACCCCAACACCACGACGTTGCTCGACTATCACCGGTCGCCGCACCGGCGAGCCGGCAATGGCGCCCCCGGCGAAGGCGGCCACCGCAACGGCGCCGAGGGTGGCGACATCATCCTGAAGGTACCCGACGGCACCGTCGTGTCCAGGCCGGACGGTGAGGTCCTCGCCGATCTGGTCGGCGCCGACACCCGGCTGGTCGTCGCCCGTGGCGGGCGAGGCGGCCTCGGCAACGCCGCGCTGGCAAGTACCCGGCGCAAGGCACCCGGTTTTGCCTTGCTGGGTGAACCGGGAGAATCCCTGGACGTCGTCCTCGAGCTGAAGAGCATCGCCGACATCGGGCTCGTCGGTTATCCGAGCGCGGGTAAGTCGAGCCTCATCGCGGCGGTGTCGGCAGCCCGTCCGAAGATCGCCGACTACCCGTTCACGACACTTGTGCCCAACCTCGGCGTGGTGGAGGCCGGTGACGTCCGGTTCACCGTCGCCGACGTCCCCGGGCTGATCGAGGGAGCCAGTGAGGGCCGCGGCCTCGGGCACACTTTCCTTCGGCACGTCGAACGGTGTGCCGCCCTCGCCCACGTCGTCGATTGCGCCACGTTGGAGCCCGGCCGCGACCCACTCAGCGACGTCGACGTCATCGAGGCCGAGCTGGAACGCTACGGCGGGCTCGACGATCGGCCACGTCTCGTCGTGTTGAACAAGATCGACGTGCCGGAGGCGCGGGAGCTGGCCGAGTTCGTGCGGGCCGACGTCGAAGCCCGCGGCTGGCGGGTATTCAGCGTCTCCGCGGTGTCGCGGGAAGGGCTACGCGAGCTGACCTTCGAGATGGCGCGGATCGTCACCGCGGCCCGGTCGGCCGCGCCGGCGACGGAGCCCACCCGGTTGGTGTTGCGCCCCGTGGCGGTCGACGACGACGGCTTCACCGTCACGAAAGAACACGACCACAACGGTGAACGGTTCCGCGTTCGGGGCGCCAAACCCGAACGGTGGGTGCGCCAGACGGACTTCACCAACGACGAGGCCGTGGGCTACCTGGCCGACCGGCTCGCTCGCCTCGGAGTGGAGGACGAGCTGGTCAAGGCCGGTGCGCAGGAGGGCGACGAGGTCGTCATCGGCGGTGAGGACGCCGTCGTCTTCGATTGGGAGCCGACGTTGCAGGCCGGCGCGGAGCGGCTGGGGCCACGCGGCTCGGATCCGCGGCTGGAGCGGTGACCATGCGCGAGCCGATTGCCAAGGCGGGCCGGCTGGTCGTGAAGGTCGGGTCGTCGTCGCTGACCACGTCGGCGGGCGGCTTGGACGAGAGCCGGCTGGCGGCGCTGGTGGACACGCTGGCGCGGGCCCGCGCGTCCGGACGCGAGGTCGTCTTGGTGTCGTCCGGGGCGATCGCGGCCGGTCTGGCGCCGCTGAACCTTCCGAGCCGGCCGCGTGACCTGGCCCGCCAGCAGGCGGCGGCCAGTGTCGGTCAGGGGCTGCTGATCGCCCGTTACACCACCGCGTTCGCCACCCATGGCATGCAGGTGGGGCAGGTGTTGCTCACCGTCGACGACGTCACCAGGCGCTCGCACTACCGCAACGCCTACCGGACATTGCACAAGCTGCTGAATCTCGATGTCGTGCCGGTGGTCAACGAGAACGACACGGTCGCCACACACGAGATCAGGTTCGGCGACAACGACCGGTTGGCGGCGCTGGTGGCGCAGTTGGTGCACGCCGACGCGCTGATCCTGCTGTCCGACGTCGACGGACTGTACGACGGCGACCCACGCCGGCCGGACACGTCGCGGGTGTCGGAGGTCAATGATCCCGCCGAGCTGGCTGATCTGAAGATCGGTCGTACCGGCCGGTCGGGCCTGGGCAGTGGCGGTATGCAGACGAAGGTCGAGGCGGCGATGATCGCCACCGGTTCGGGTATCGAGGTGGTGCTGGCCGCCGCGGACTCGGCCGAGCAGGCGCTACGCGGCGACACTGTTGGCACCTGGTTCCATTCCCGGGCCCGGCGCCGGTCGACGCGGCTGCTGTGGTTGGAGTACGCCGCCGACAGCGCGGGCCGGCTCCACCTGGACGCCGGGGCGGTGCGGGCCGTCGTCGAGCGGCACACGTCGCTGTTGCCGGCCGGGATTACCGCGGTCGACGGCAGCTTCACGGCGGGCGATCCGGTGGACATGGTGGACGAGGAAGGCCGCGTCGTCGCCCGGGGATTGGTCAATTATGACGCCGCCGAACTGCCCGCGTTGCTTGGTCGGTCGACCCGGGATCTGGCGCGTGAGCTGGGGGTTGAGTACGAGCGGGAAGTGGTCCATCGCGACGATCTCGTCGTCCTCCGCCGGCCGGACCACGGCTGAACGACAGCAGCCGGTACCCGAGGCCGGGTGGCCGATCCAGCGGCGGCCTCTTAATATCGGCGGATGCCGGACGCCCCCACCCGTTACCAATCCGCCGATGAAGACAGCGCTCGGTGGCTGGATTTTCCGATCCGCGACGGTGACATCGTCATCAGCACCCGCTCGAAGAGTGGGACGACGTGGATGCAGATGATCTGCGCCCTACTGGTGTTTCAGACACCGGAGCTGCCGGCGCCGCTTCCGACGTTGTCGCCGTGGCTGGATTGGTTGGTGGTGCCGCGCGACGACGTCTACGCGACGCTCGAGGCGCAACACCATCGGCGGTTCATCAAGACTCACACGCCGCTGGACGGCTTGCCGCTCGACCCGGCGGCGACCTATATCGTCGTCGCTCGGCATCCGCTGGATATGGCGGTGTCGTTGTACCACCAGGGCAACAATCTCGACCGGGAGCGGATCCGGGAGTTGACTGCCCACGCGGAGGCTGTCGAGGGGCGTACCGCCGCCGCTTCGCCGCCTGCCCAGATGGACCGTCCCGAACTCAACGAGTGGTTACGGCAATGGATCGATTCCGACGCCCGCCCGGGGGACGAGTTGGACTCCCTACCAGGGGTGATGTGGCATCTGTCGGACGCGTGGGAGCGGCGGTCGGCGGGGAACGTCGTCCTCGTTCATTACGCTGACCTCGTCGCCGACCTCGACACTCAGATGCGCCGGCTGGCCGAGCGGTTGGACATCGAAGTGCCCGAGGAGGCCTGGCCCGATCTCGTGCGGGCGGCGTCGTTCCAGCACATGAGAGCCAACGCGGAGCGTTTGGCGCCGGACCCGGCCGGGGTGATGAAGAGTAAAGCGGCGTTCTTCCGGGAGGGTGGTTCCGGTGCGGGCCGTGCGTTGCTGTCGGACGCGGAGCTCGACCACTACGACGCGACCGCCGCGGAGATGGCACCTGCGGACCTGCTCGCCTGGCTGCACCGCCCGTAACTCACCCCCTGTCCCCATGATCATGAACACTTTGCCGTGTCATAACACGGCAAAGTGTTCATGATCATGGGGGTGAGAGACTGAAGTATGCGATTCGGACTGAAGCTGAGCCAGAACGCGCACATCGACGAGTACCGGGCCGTCTGGCGCATCGCCGACGAGGCCGGTTTCGACCACTGCTGGAACATGGATCACCTCGCCTCACTCGGCGGTGATCCCACCCTGGACATCTTCGACGCCTGGGCGTTGCTGGGCGCCATGGCCGAGGCGACGTCGCACGTCAGGATCGGTTGTATGGTCACCGGCAACACCTACCGGCATCCCGGGGTGCTCGCGAAGATGGCGGTGACCGTCGACCACCTCTCGGGTGGGCGGCTGGAGTTCGGCCTCGGCGGCGCATGGGCGGAGAACGAACACACCATGTTCGGGCTGGAGTTCGGCACAGTCGGGGAGCGGCTGGACCGGCTGGAGGAGGCGTGCCAGCTGATCCGCGGTTTATGGACGGAGCCGACGACGACGTTCCAGGGCCGCCATTACCGGCTCGACGCGGCGATCGCCGAACCCAAACCGATCCAACGGCCGCACCCACCGATCTGGATCGGCGGTAGCGGACGCAAACGGACGTTACGCATCACCGCGCAGTATGCGGACGTGTGGAACGCCGCGGGCGGCACCCCGGCGGAGCTGGCGGAGCTGTCGGACGTGCTCGACCAGCACTGCGCCGACGTCGGGCGGGATCCCGCGGACATCCGGCGCACCGTTCAGGTGCGGCTCACCGATCAGGTCTCCGACGTTCTGCCCCAGGTGGAGAAGTACGCCCGGGTCGGCATCGACGACGTCATTCTGATCACGAACGGCGGATCGGCCGAGGCCCAGGCGGAGCGGGCCGCCGAGTTGTTGCCGCGGTTGCAGGAGATCGCCTGACCCGGTGACCGTCGCCGGTTCTCAGCTCCCAGCCCCGGTGTCTCGGCGCACGGAGCGGAACGATTCGACGACGGGGCGGGGCATCGACAGGCACGCCACCGCGCCGAGCACGAGAATCAGCGCGGGGAGCACGATCGAGGCGCGAACGGCGTCGGTGAAGCCGTAGACGAACACCGTGTCGGCCGCGGCCTGAAGTTGATCGATCACGTCCGGCGGCACGTCGTGGAGGTCGGCCGGGATGTCTACGCCGCCGTTGGTGTCCATCGGTACCTCCCCGACGTGTGTGGCGCCTTCGCTGATCCGGTCGACGAATCCTTGCCGGTATTCAGGCGGCAGGGTGCTCGCCTGGATCTCGGCCTGCCGGGTCAGCTCGACGCTCAGCCGGGCCTGCAAGAGGACGCCGACCGACGCGCTACCGATGACGGCGCCGACCTGCCGGAGGGTGTTGAACAGGCCGGAGCCGCCACCGACCAGGTGTGGAGGCAGGCTCAACGTGCCGAGCGTGGCCAGCGGGGCGAAGATGGCGCCCATGCCGATGCCGGCGACCAGGAGTGCTGGGGTCAACGCCGCCGGGTGCACGTCGGCGCGGATGGTCCAGGCCAGCAAACCGAGGCCGACGCTGTAGCCGATGAAACCGGCGCCCCCGAGTTTGCGGCCGTCGAACCGTTCGGCCAACCGGCCGACGATCGCCGACATGACACCCGACGCGAGTGGCATCGGTGCGGAGATCACACCCGCCATGAGCGGTGAGTAGCCACGGACGGTCTGTAGGTACAGCATCAACGGCAGGATGCTCCCGATGAGCGCGAAGCCGAGCGTGGCGTTGGCCAGGATCGACTGCGAGAAGCTGCGGAAGGTGAACAGCTGAAGCGGCAGGAGAGGTTCGCGGCGGTTGCGGTGTTGCCACCAGACGAACGCGGCCAGCAACACGATCCCACCGGCGATCATCCACCACACGGTGACCGGGCCGGCGACCGAACCCCAGTCGTAGCGCTCGCCTTCCTGTAAGCCGAAGATCACCGCGGCCAGGCCGATGCTGAACAGGCCGATGCCGAGGAGGTCGAAGCGGCGGCTGTGCCCGGGCTGCCAGTTCGGGACCAGGCGGATCACCATGGTGAGGGCCACTACGCCGATGGGCAGATTGACGTAGAAGATCCACTGCCAGCCAAGGGTGTCGACGATCACGCCGCCGAGTAGTGGGCCGCTGACGGTCGCCACGCCCGCGGTAGCACCCCACGCCCCCATCGCGGCGCCGCGCCGGCCCGCCGGGAACAGGTGGTAGATGAACGCCATGGTCTGCGGCATCATGGCGGCCGCGCCGAGGCCCTGAACGGCCCGGCCGGCGATCAGCGGCCCCACCGACGTCGCCAGCCCACAGGCGAGTGAGGCGATGGTGAAGATGACGAGACCGGCGATGAAGATCTGTTTGGGCCCGTACCGGTCGCCCAGGCGCCCGGTGATCAGCAGCGGTACGGCGAAGGACAGCAGGTAGATGCTGTTGACCCAGATGATGTTCTCGAGGCTGGTCTCGAGTTCGGCGAGGATGGCCGGGATCGCGATGTTGACGATGGTGGTGTCCAGCAGGAGCATGAAGAACCCGATGCACAGCGCGCTGAACGCCAGCCAGGGTCGGGTGCGGGATGCGCCGTCGGTCATGTCCGGGTTTCCTCCGGCACGGTGGCGTCCCAGTCCAGTTCGCCAGACTCGATCTCTGCGGTGAGCTGGTCGACGAAGGCCAGCTCGGCCTGGCGCACCATGAGCGTGTAGCGCAGGTCTAGCCAGTAGACATCGGGCAACTCGATCTTGGTGACTCTGGCGACCTGGGCCTGTTCCTGCTTGATCCGGCTCTCTAGTTCGGTGCGCCGGCGACGCAGAGCGGCAAGTACCGCCTCCTGGTTCAGGTCGTCGCTGAACGCCAACCCCAACGGGAACGCCGGGTACTCGTCCGCGACAGTACTGATGAGATCGGGGACCTCCTCGGCGAAACGCCGGCGGCCGGCATCGGTGATGCGGTAGCGGGTGCGTTCCGGGCGGCGGCCGCTGCGCTCGGTCTCCTCGGCCTCGACCAGGCCGAGGCGTTCCAGCCGCTCCACCGCGTGGTAGAGCGAGCCCGCTTTGAGTTTGACCACCCGGTCGGTGTGGCGTAGCCGCATGGTGCGGTGCATCTCGTAGGGGTGCATGGGGCGGTCGAGCAGGAGTTCCAAGGCGGCGAGCGCCAGCGGCGTCAGCTTCGTTGCCACTCCTCGCTCCTCACATCATCCATTCCAATTATTCCAACTGGAATATACCAGCCGGGCGCCAGCGGATTCGGCTTCGGCCGCGCCGTCTCTGCCGCTCGGGCACCGGGTGCGGGCCCGCTGGGGCCGGGGTGCGAGTGCTCGTAGACTTCGACGTATGACCGACGAACTCGCCGCCCCCGTGTTCGACGCGGCCCGACGCGCCCGCGCGGCCGCTGCCGACTTGGCGGTCCTCACCCGCGCGCAGAAAGACTCCGCACTCGAGGCTATGGCCGAGGCGTTGCTGTCCCATGCGGAACGGATCGTTGCCGCCAACGCCGACGACGTCGCCCGCGCCAAGGAGAACGGCACCAGCGTCGCCATCATCGACCGCCTGCGCCTCGATCAAGGCCGGGTCGAAGCCATGGCCGACGGGTTGCGCCAGGTCGCCGCCCTGGGTGACCCCGTAGGTGAGATCGAGCGCGGTTACACCTTGCCGAACGGGTTGCGGGTCAGCCAGCGCCGGGTGCCGATGGGTGTGGTCGGCATCATCTATGAAGCCCGCCCCAACGTCACCGCCGACGCCGCCGGGTTGGCGTTGAAGAGCGGTAACGCCGTCCTGCTGCGCGGCTCGTCCAGTGCCGCATCGTCCAACGCCGCCATCGTCGAGGTCCTGCGGGGCGGGGCGGCGGTCTCCGACGTCCCGGTCGACGCCGTACAACTCGTGCCCGGTGACGGTTACGAGCCGGCCAAACACCTGATGCGGGCGCGCGGCCTGGTCGACGTGCTGATCCCGCGCGGGGGCGCCGGGCTGATCCGCAGCGTCGTGGAGGAGTCGACGGTGCCGGTCATCGAGACTGGCGTGGGCAACTGCCATGTCTACGTCGACGCGGCGGCCGATCTGGACAACGCCCTCGACATCGTCCTCAACGCCAAGACGCAGCGGCCCAGCGTATGCAACGCTGCCGAAACACTGCTGGTTCACACGGACGTCGCCGACACCTTCCTGCCCCGGGTCCTCGCCGCGCTCCGGGAGGCCAGTGTCACCGTCCACGGCGACCACCGGGTCCGATCCCACGACGCGACGGTAGCCGCGGCAACGGATGACGACTGGGCCGCGGAGTACCTGTCGCTCGATCTCGCCGTCGGGGTCGTCGACTCGCTCGACGACGCCGTCGCCCATATTCGACGGTGGGGTAGCGGGCATACCGAGGCGATCGTCACCAACGACCTCACCGCGGCGCACCGCTTCACCACCACAACCGACTCCGCGGCGGTGATGGTGAACGCTTCCACTCGGTTCACCGACGGGGAGCAGTTCGGCTTCGGCGCCGAGATCGGCATCTCCACGCAGAAGCTGCATGCGCGGGGGCCGATGGGGCTACGTGAACTGACCACCACCACCTACGTCGTCACCGGCGACGGCCACACCCGCGGATGACGTGGCCAGGGCTGACGAGACACCCGGCGCGGGTGGGGCGTGGGTCCGGCCCCGTGTGCTGGCGCCTTCGACCAGGTGAGATAGGGTGACGGCCATGGAGAAGGTTGTACTGCTAGCAGACGAGGCGTCGAGCGACGGCGGATTCCCGGCCGAGGGTTGGGGTATTGGCGCGTTCATCATTCTGATTGCCCTGTTGGCTATCACACTCGCCTTCGGCAAAGGCCGCCCACACTCCTGACCCGCGGAGAACCCCGTCCGATGAACCCACCGCGCGTGTGCCGGCGTCTGGCCGAGCCGCAGCACGATACCGCTAGCCAGGGTCGGTGCCGGTGAGTTCGCCGCGACGGCTCGGCATCATGGGTGGCACGTTCGATCCGATCCACCATGGCCACCTCGTGGCCGCCAGCGAGGTCCAACACGGGTTCGGCTTGGACGAGGTGGTCTTCGTGCCCACCGGTCAGCCCTGGCAGAAGGAAGACCGGCAGGTTACCGCCGGGGAAGACCGATATCTGATGACGGTGATCGCTACCGCGTCGAACCCTCGGTTCTCCGTGAGCCGGGCGGACATCGATCGCGGCGGCAGGACCTACACCGTGGACACGCTGCGCGATCTACGCGACGAGTACGGCGCGGAATGCGAGCTGTACTTCATCACCGGCGCCGACGCCTTGGAGCAGATCCTCACCTGGCGCAACGCCGACGAACTATTCGACCTGGCGCATTTCGTGGGTTGTACTCGCCCGGGTCACATACTGTCCGACGCTGGCTTGCCCGAAGGCAAGGTGACGCTGGTGGAGGTGCCTGCGCTGGCCATCTCCTCTAGCGAGTGTCGGCAACGCGTGGCCGAGGGGGAACCCATCTGGTATCTGGTGCCCGATGGCATCGTCCAGTACATCAACAAGCGCCGACTGTACCGAGAAGACTAGGATTCACCCAGGCCCCCTTTCCGCCGAGGCCAACCCGAAAGGTTCAGATTTGCCCGCTACCGATCGCGCTCGACACCTCGCTATCGCGGCCGCCGAAGCGGCGGCCGACAAGCTGGCCGACGACATCGTCGCCTTCGACGTCTCCGACCAATTGGTCATCACCGACGTGTTCGTCGTCTGTTCGGCCGCCAACGACCGCCAGGTCCGGGCCATCGTGGACGCCATCGAGGAGCGGCTGCGCCAGTTCGACGCCAAACCCGTCCGCCGCGAGGGCGAACGGGAAGGCCGTTGGGTCCTCATCGACTACATCGACATCGTCGTCCACGTGCAGCATGCGGAGGAGCGTGTGTATTACGCGCTGGAGCGGCTGTGGAAAGACTGTCCGACGCTTCCTCTCCCCGAGAGTGTCAAGATCGGTCGTGGCGGCGGAGCCGGAGAGTGAGCCGGCGCGTCGTCCTGTGGCGGCACGGTCGGACCGAATGGAACGCCGCCGGCCGGTTCCAGGGGCAGACCGACGTCGACCTGGACGAAACCGGTCGCCAGCAAGCTCGGGAGGCGGCTGCCCGGCTCGCGTCGCTACAGCCGCAGCTGCTCGTCACGTCTGATCTCAAACGCACTCGAGACACCACGGCTATGCTGGCCGCGCTCGTCGGCACGGACGTCGAACTCGACGTCCGGCTGCGTGAGACGTATGCGGGCGAGTGGCAGGGATGCACCGCGGCGGAGATCGCCGAGCACTGGCCGGACGAATACCGGGCCTGGCGATCCGGTGACCCACACCTGCGCGTGGGGGGCGGCGAGACCCGGCAAGAGGTAGCCGACCGCATGGTGGCGGCCGTCACCGACGTCGCGGCCCGGCTGCCCGAGGACGGACTGGCCGTGCTCACCTCGCACGGTGGTGCTGCCCGCCTGGGGATCGCCGCGCTGATCGGCATGCCGTTGAAGCTGTTCACCAACATCGGCGGGTTGTCGAACTGCTCCTGGTCGATGCTGCGTGAAGGTGAAGACGGCTGGATTCTGGTGGAGCACAACGCCGGGACACTACCGACGCCGGTCGGCATCGAGGAAGGCTGAACCAGCTGGTCAACGGCCTGATCGCATTGGTCGGAGGCCGATTATGAGATCCGGGCCGGTGTCGGTTAAGCTAGCTGAGCGTTTGCACGGGGCTGTGGCGCAGTTGGTAGCGCGCCTCCATGGCATGGAGGAGGCCAGGGGTTCGAATCCCCTCAGCTCCACAATTGAGGACGTACTAGAACACCTGACATCGGTTGATTCCGGTTCAGGTGTGAGGGCGGCGAACGGCTCGGCGAGTCGGATCGTCGCCCTTCGTCTTCGCTGATCTCTCGATGCCGTTGGTGAGTGCTTGGTTGCCAGCCGTCCCCGATTAGGGGCCATCTCCATCTGCGTGACGGTCTGGCCGAACGTGGCCGCCCACGCGTCGAACGACCCGATCCCGGTCCGTTCCAGCAGGTCGGGGTGTAGGTATCGCTGCATGACGAACGCCTCGGTCACCGAGTTGGATGTTAGATTCGGTCGCCAGGTTCTGGGGTGATCTGCGGAGAGCGTCACATTCTAACAGTTTGGGTGCTCACATTTGGGTAATTAGGTCGCTCACTTCTGGGTGTTAGAGAGGCTCACGTCTGGTAGTTTCAGGATATGGCGCCAGCTCGGGGGCTTGTTAAGCGGAGGGTTAGTGCCGCGCTCGTGGATCGGGTGGCCGATGAGCCCGTCATCGCCTTGCATGGGCCGCGATCGGTGGGCAAGTCTACTGTTCTGCGAGCCTTCGCTGACTCGCATGGGGTTGAGGTCATCGATCTGGACGACATCGAGACCAGAGAGGCGGCAATCGGCAATCCGGCCTGGTTTGTCACTGGCCAGACCCCTTTGTGCGTGGATGAGTATCAGCGTGCGACGGATGTGCTGGACGCGATAAAGACGCGTCTGAACCGAGAGGGAAGCCGTCCCGGAGTCGCGGTCATCACCGGCTCGACGCGCCAGGACGCATTGCCGCAGACCGCGCAGGCACTGACCGGCCGACTTCACACGATGACGATCTGGCCGCTGTCGCAAGGTGAACTGGCCGGTGACGAGGAGAACCTGTTGCAGGGATTGCGGGACTTCCCGGAAGCAGCTGTCGCGCAGCACCCGGCCTCCGGCACGACGCGGGTGGACTATGTGTCAAGAGCATGTGCGGGCGGACTTCCACTTGCGGTACATCGTTCGGAGACTACGCGCGCGAGGTGGTTCGATGACTACCTGCGTCAATCGGTCGAGCGTGATGCTGCTGAGCTCGTCCGGCTCAGGCAGCGACAGTCGTTGACAGATCTGCTCAGGTATAGCGCGGCTCAGACCGGCCAATTGCTTAACATCACGAAAGCGGCCGACTCGGTCGGTGTTGAACGCAAGACAGCGGAGGCGCATCTGCGACTGCTGGAAGACCTGTTTCTCGTCGTGCGGCTTCCGTCGTGGGGAAAGACGCTGCGGTCCCGGGTGAGCGCTCGGCCGAAAATCCACGTAGTCGACTCCGGACTCGCTGCTCGTTTGCTTCGGCTCGCGCCGGCAAAGCTCTCCGCCCCCACCCCTTCCGCGTTGGCGGACTTCGGTAATCTGCTGGAGACCTTCGTCGTCGGTGAGATCCGTAAGCAGGTCTCCTGGCTCGATGAGCCGGTCACTGTTGGCCACTGGCGTACTAGCGATGGAGCCGAGGTTGACGTCGTTGTCGAGTTCGACGACGGCGTGGTAGTCGCGTTCGAGGTCAAGGCGAACGAACGGGCTACGGGAGCCGACTTCACCGGCCTAAAACAACTTCGTGACGCGCTCGGCCCACGCTTCGGTGCCGGTGTGGTGTTCACCACCGGCCGCCGGTCTTTCACGTATGAAGACCGTCTCCACGTCATGCCAATCGATCGCCTGTGGCAACCGATCGACATTCGTAGTGCACCCACGCTATAGACGGCGCCAGCGCATCCACCTGAGCAAGTTCACGGACCGGAGGTCGAAGTGACATGTGTGCTCTCGACGTCGCCGCGGACCCCATCTTGGTCGCAGACGAATCCTTTTCCCGGGTGTGCGTCTCTTCTCTTCAGGCGACTCACTGATCTCGGGTGTCGCTAGTCGAAAGGAGAAAATATGATCAAGGTAGGCCGATTTGCGCCTGATCTGCAGCTGACCGACACCAGCGGTGCGGCTATCCGCCTGCACGACTTCCGCGGCAAGAGTCACGTGCTCATCTACTTCATGCGCCACACCGGATGCCCGATGTGTAACCGGCACGTCAAACGCCTCGCGGTGAATGCCGCCGACTACGCTGCCCATGGGACCACCATCGTCGTGGCCGTGCCCGACGATCCCGACACGGCGACTCGATGGGCCGCCCGGACGCAGCTGCCATTCGCCGTGGCGATGGCTACCGAGGGTACGCCCCACGCGGCGATTGGGCTAGCGCGCAAGGTCTTCGGCTCGATGCAGGAATCGGGCACTGTCCTCGTCGACCGCACAGGCGTGGTCCGCTACCGCAACATCGCGACGCTCCCGTCCGGTGGCTACTCCCACCGGGCCGTGATGGACGCGATCACAGTGGTCGCGGGCGAGCTGGAAGACAAATAGCGTGCCGGTCGTGAGGTCGGACGAGGCGGGTTGGCCCGTCGGTGACATCGTGGTGGCGGCGCAGGAGGGTGACGTCGCCGCGATCCGCGCCTTGCTGACCGCCTCGCATCCGCACGTACATCGGTTCGCCCGCACCGTCTGCCTCAGCGAGCAGGATGCTGAGGACGCCACCCAGGAAGCACTGATCATCCTTTATCGCAAGATCGGGACCTTACGTGCTTCGGCGGCGCTGGCATCATGGATATTCCAGATCGTTCGCAACGAGTGCCTGCGCCTCATCGTCACAGCTCGGCGTCGCAGGCAGGAGCCGATCGATTCGGTACAGGACACGCCGCACGACGCCACGCTCGAGGATGAGGTGATCCAACGGCTGGAAGTCGAGCGGGTCGCATCCGCGATCGCCGAACTGCCGGATGATCAACGCCGGGTGCTTATCATGCGAGACGTCTACGGCCATTCCGGCAAGCATGTCGCCAACAGCCTCGGACTCAGCGTGGCGGCGATGAAGTCACGCCTATACCGGGCCCGGGCCGCCGTGCGCGACAGGCTGGACATCCCGGACAAAGGCCGTCAGCCGCCATCGGAGTCGTGACCACGGGGGCACTCTCAGTGTCTCCTGGCGGCAGTGTGCCTCTGTTCTCGGCTTGGTGCGGTGAGTCCTCGCTCGATTGGCCCAGATGCCGGTGTCCAACGAGCGTTCAGCGCACCAGCAACCCCGCTGAAATCCGATGAGCCCAATGTGGTGCTGGGAGTGGTCAGCTCGGGGCGCCAGGCCGGACAGCGTGGGTGTGCGATGGCGCCTCTGTGAGGCCGACCTTGTTGTGGAATGCGCGTAGCCAGTGGGGTAGCCACCAGTTGGCGCGGCCGCACAGGCGCATGAGCGCTGGCATCAACGCTCCGCGGACGAGTGTGGCGTCGACGATCACTGCGATGGCCAATCCCACGCCGAGGAGCTTGATAGGTGTGAGACCGGAGGTGGCGAAGGCGAACAGCACGATGGCCACGATCATCGCGGCCGCGGTGACCAGTCGACCGACCCGTTCCAGGCCCCAGGCGACCGCTGCGATGTTGTCGCCGGCTCGTTCATAGTGTTCTTTGATCCGGGACAGCATAAACACCTGGTAGTCCATTGATACGCCGAACGCGACGCAGAACATCAGGATGGGCATCCGGATGTTGATGTTGTCCGTGAGGGTGAAGTCGCCGACGAGCCATTGGAGGTTGCCGTCCTGGAAGATGAACACGATCGCGCCGAAGGTGGCCGTGAGGCTCAACATATTCATGAAGATCGCCAGGAGCGGGATGAGCAGACTGCCGGTAAACAGGAACAACAGGATGAACGTGGCGATCGCGATGAACAGCAGGACCCATGGCAGCATCTCGCCGATGTCACCCCTGGCGTCGACCAGTTGCGCTGCCTGCCCACCAACCAGCGTGTCCGGCGACGGTGACGGCAGATCACGCACCTGGGCGACCAACTCCCCACCTTCCGGGGAGTAGGCCATCGGCTCGGAGATGATCGACACCCAGGTTCCAACCGGAGCGGCGAAGCGTCGCGAGCTCACGTCGGGGGGCGCCGCCTGCTGACCGTCGACATAGGAGCCAGTGGAGGCGTCGACCCGAGTCACACCGTTCAACTCGGACAGCGTGGCGGCGTAGTCGCCGACGGCCGCCTGATCCGAGGCGGGAACGCCGGGGAGGACAACGGTGATGGGGGAGTCCTCTTGGCTTACGTAGTGGTCTCGGATGTACTGCGCGGCGACGTGCGCCGGTGCGTCCGGTGGGAGGACCCGGTCGTCGCTCTCGCCGAACTTCACACCGAGGAATGGTGTGCCGGCTACGAGCAGGACCGCGGTGACCACCAGGAAGAACGGCCACGGGCGCTTCATCACGATCAGCGACCACCGATGCCAGAAGCCGGACTGTATGAGGCCGCGCGGAGCGGCCCCTAAACCGTCCGCCGCCTGCGGTTCCCGCCTGCCTGTCCGGCGGAACAGGCGTTGCAGGCTCAGGGAGTTGATGCGATGTCCGAGGACGGACAGTAGCGCGGGTAGTGCGATCACGGCCCCGAAAGTCGCCAGCGCAACTACCGCGATTCCCGCGTAGGCGAACGATCGGAGGAAGTCCAGAGGGAACAGGAGCAACGCGGACATCGAGATGGCGACGGTCACCGCGGAGAAGACAATCGTGCGGCCCGCGGTGCGAACAGTTGTGCCCACCGCTTCGCGAACCTCTGCCCCGGAAGCGAGTTCTTCGCGGAACCGGGTCACGATGAACAAGCTGTAGTCGATGGCCAGACCGAGCCCCAGCGCGATGGTGATGTTCACCGCGAACACCGACACCGGGACCATCTCGTTGAATACCCTGAGCAGTACCAGCGAGCCGACGACGGCGAGGCCGCCCACCGCCAGGGGAGCGAGCGCGGCGATGACCCCACGAAACACGAGCAGCAGGACCAGTAACGCCAGCGGGGCGGCGATCAGCTCGGCCCGGATGAGGTCCTTGTCGCTCTGCTTGTTTACCTCGGAGCGCACCTGAGCCACTCCCGTGGCCTCGACGGTGAACTCGCCGTCATTCCCAACGTACTTCGGCACGATCCGGTCGGTGGTCTTGCTGACGTCGTTCTCGCTGCCGGCGAGGCTCACGAGGATCAAGGCTGAACGGTCGTCCTCGCCGCGTAGCGGTTGCGCTTGGTTCAGGGTCCAGAACGACTGGGCTTGAACCACGCCGTCCTCGGCGGCTAGGTCTCGGGTGAGGTCGGTGCCGAAGGCCACCGCGGCTGGCTCGCTCACCGTGCCTGGTGTCTTGACCAGGAAGACCACATCCGGCGTTCCGCCTTGGAACTCCTCGTCGAGGATGTCGTCGGCTCGTGTCGACTCGGCATTGGCAGCGGTGAGTCCACCTTCGGACAACCGCTCGGTGACGTCGGAGCCGTACGGCAACGCCAGGCCGATCGCGATCGCCACACCGATCAGTACGAACACGCGTTTGCCGAAGATGCCCAAGCCGAGGCGTTCCAGCAGCGAGCGTCTGCGTGTCTCGGCCGGGTGGTGCGCCGCGACCGGTGTCCGCTTCGCGTCCTCGACTCCCATCGGTTGTTCTCCTCGTCAGTGGCGTGCATCTACCTCCGGGTGGCAGGCCGACGAGAGCCAGTGTGGAGCGCGAGGATCTTTGTTCACTTGTACGAAGGGGCTGACCTGTTGCTCAGTCCGGGACCAACGGGGTCACGGCCTTCACCAGTGTGGAGGGTGGCAGGCCGAAGGTCCGGTGAGTGACCTTGGTGAGGTGTGAAGAGTCGGCGAACCCTGCCGCGTGTGCGGCCTCGGTCAAGGACGCGCCGCCCAGCACCTCGTCGGCGGCGCGTTGCAGCCGCAACCAGAGCACGTAACGCCGGAAGGGCAGACCGACCTGGCCGGCGAACAGATGCCGCAGCCGACTCGCAGACAGACCGACCTCGGCGCCGACGTCGGCTAGCCGCACCGGTCCGTCGAGCATATCCGGCAGGGATCGAAGCGCGCGGCCCACAGCGGGATGTACCGTGTCGCCGCGTAAGTGGGTGTCGGCGACGCCCAGCACGCCCAATATGTTCACCGCAAGCGACTCCGGCGTTCTGGCCCACGCCTTGTCCTGCCCGGGGCGGATGTTGGTCAACCCGTTGGCTGCGCTGGTCCAGGTGTCGATAGATCCTGGGTCGCTACACCATCGGCCCGATACCGTGCGCCCCGCAGTGCCTTCCGGTTCGAGGTACAGCATCACGGCCTCGGCAGCGCCCTTAACGATCGTGTGCGGGGCATTCGCAGGGATAACAGCGGCGGTACACCGGCGTTGGTATCCCCCGCTGTCTTGCAGCACCATCGGGGTGTCCGAGAGCACGACTTGGATGGCGTGGTGGGCATGTTCGTTGGCCGGCCCGACCGCGCCGAGGTAGAGATGCCAGCCAGGTTGGATGACGCCGAAACGGCCGTCCCACCCACCGCTAGCAGCCATTCTCCTGCCCCTTTCCCAGCCGAGGGAACCCAACTTCAGTGTGACAGCCGCGGGTGGAGCTACCTCGCTAGCCTTGGGCTTCCGTCGACAGGTGGGGGCCGGGAGTCAGGGCGCAGCCGGTCCGCGACCTGGGCGAGGGTGGCGAGGAATGACGTGAGTTGTGGGCCGCTAATGCCATCGAGGAGTTCGGAGGCTCGTGACCGGTAGGCGGCGAGCAAATTGTCGACGGTGCGCCGGCCGGTGGGGGTGAGCGCTACCAGGACTGCGCGGCGGTCGCTGGGGTGGCGCTGGCGCTCGACCAGCCCGAGCGCGTCAAGGGCATCGACGAGTCCGGTGACGTTGCGGGGTGTGCACTGGAGGCTGTCGGCGAGCTGGCGTTGGGTGGTGGGTCCGTGGTGGTGGATGCGCCACAGCACCTCGGCTCGCGGGCGGCTTAGCCCTTGCTGTTCCAGTCCCCGGTCTAACAGGTCGGTTAGGAGCGTGGCGAACTCGAACAGCCTCTCTAGGGTTCCGTCATGGTTGGTCGTCATCTGGGGTTCCTATTTGAGGCAGCGGCTTAATCGTGCATAGGCTTCACTATATACGTGGTTCACTTATGCGGAAGGCTAAAGGACTCGTCATGACTCCACGAACCCCTGACGCCGCACACCAGGGTGGCCCACGGCATCGGTTGTTCTCGCGGTGCTACGGATGGGTGTGCCCTGCGATGGAGCGGTCGGGGATGGCCGGGCGGCGCCGCCAACTCTTGGTCGGCCTGAGCGGCGTGGTGACCGATCCGGCCGCGGTCGTGGCCGAGCTGCACCGGGTGGTCCGTCCGGGAGGGGAGCTTCGTTTCATCGAGCACGTCCGAGCGCCGTCGAGCCGCATGCGTCGCGTCCAGCGCATGCTTGACGTCACTGTGTGGCCACGGCTGGCGGGCGGTTGCCACACCCATCGAGACACCCTCGCCACCATCGAGGGCGGCGGGTTCGACCTCGATCACGTCGACCGATTCCACTTCCCCGAGGGCCCACAGGTATTGCCCACCTCACCCCACGTGGCTGGTATCGCGGTCCGGAGCATGTGGTCCACCCGGTCGGAGGCGGACAGGGATGAACCACGAACCTACGGGAATCGCAGTAGCTGGACTGGTCGAGCGCTACGGTCGGGTCACGGCCGTCGACGATCTGAGCTTCACCGCCGGGCCAGGAGAGGTGACCGGGTTCCTCGGACCGAACGGCGCCGGCAGACGACGACTCTGCGCATCCTGCTCGCGCTGGTTACCGCCGACGCTGGCACCGCCACCTTCGATGGTCAGACCTACCGGGACGTGTCTCGACCGGCCGATATCGTCGGTGCGGCGCTTGACGTCTCGGCTTTTCCACCCCGCCCGTACGGGCCGGAACCACCTGCGCGTGCTGTGCACCGTCAACGACGAAGAGCTCACGCACGATGAACTCCTCGCGCGGGCGTCGAACGGCGACGTGGTTGTCCTCGATGTCCGGCCACGAGAGGAATACAACTTCGCCCACATCCCTGGTGCCGTCTCCATCCCCGTGGACGAGCTTGCTCAACGGCTGCAGGATCTACCCGACGGTCAGGAGATCGTGGCGTACTGCCGTGGTGCCTATTGTGTCCTCGCTTATGACGCCGTTGAGTTGCTCCGTGCTCAAGGGCGACGGGCTCGGCGCCTCCAAGACGGCATGCTCGAATGGCGCCTCGCGGGGCGGCCGATCCAGCACCGTGGCGCCGCGTGACCGGTGCGGCGCCGATCACCGTGATGGGGAGGTCGCGCGACCTCTTGCTGGCTTTATCGTGCGGATAGGGCCCGAGTATCCAGTGTCATCCGCACGATAAGGCCAGCAAGTTGGGCATTGCCGCGCCGGCCACGGTTCAGCGTTGCCGTAGCACTTCCAGGAGTGCGGCCCGGCCAGCGTGTTCGATGTCGGCGGTCAGCGCGCGCAGCGCCGCCTCGCCGCCGGTGCGGAGCCCGTCGGCGAGGTCTCGGTGCAAGGCGATCAGCTGATCGCGGGAGATCAGCGGCGCGACGGCGGTCAGCATCAGCCGAAGCTCGTCGGCGCAAGCCCGGTGTGCCCGGAGCAGCCGTGGGTTCCCGGCCGCCGCGACAATCTCGTCGTGGATCCGGCTGTGCACCTCCATCAGCCGCCCCCAGTTCGCGTCCGGCGGCTCCGCCGCCAGCGCGTCGACGGCCTGTACGACGGGGGTGAGGTCGACGCCACGCGTCAAGGCAACCCGCAAGCTGCCGAGCTCGATGACGAGCCGGTAGGTGAACATCTCGTCGACCCAGTCGCTGGTTAGTTCGCGGACCCGTGCACCGCGATTGCGCTCATGGACGATCAGTCCGGCCGCGGCGAGCTGCTGCAGTGCGCTGCGGACGGTGTGCCGCCCCACGCCGAACCGCTCGCACAACTGCTCCTCGTGCAGGCGCGAGCCGTGGGGGATCACACCGTCGAGCAGTTCGGTCCGCAGCTTGGCGGCCACGCTGTCCGGGGCACTGGTCATGGCGCGACTCCGTTCCCTCCCGCCAAGAGATTGTGACACAATCTGTGACGGTGGCCGGGCTAAGTGAGCCGCCGTCCGGACCAGGCGCAGCTGCGAGGAGACGCACCGTGGATACCGTGGAATTCAGCCCGCGACCGGACCAGTACGCGTTCACCTTCGGTGGTGTCGAACCGGTGCTGCGGATCGATCCGGGTACCGCGCTCAAGCTGTGGTGTCAGGACGCGTACTGCGGCCGGATCACCTCCACCGACGACCACGCGTCGTCGAGCCTGGTGGCGACCGAGCTGAATCCCCAGACCGGTCCGTTTCACGTCAACGGCGCCGAGCCCGGGGACACGCTGGCCATCCACATCGTCGACCTCACACCGGCCCGCACCTGGGGTGCTTCCGCCGTCATCCCCTACTTCGGCGGCCTCACCAGTACGCCCCAGGCGCCCACCCTGCAGGCGGCCCTTGAGGAACGGACCTGGGTGTATGAGTACGACCCACTGGCGAAGACGGTGCGCTACGCCGCCCGGGGCAGCGACTTCCACCTGGACCTCCCCGCCAACCCGATGCTCGGCACGGTTGGGGTCGCGCCCGCCCAACGAGAGGTCCGCACGTCCCTGGTGCCGGAGATGTTCGGCGGCAACATGGACACACCGGAGATGCGGGCCGGCACCACCTGTTTCCTGCGGGTGAACGTCGAAGGTGCGCTGTTCTCGTTGGGAGACGGGCACTACCGGCAGGGTGAGGGCGAGTCCTGCGGCACCGCGGTCGAGGGGGCGATGAACGTCACCGTCATCGTCGATCTAATCAAGGACGACGGCCCGGCGTGGCCCCGATTGGAGAGTGACGAGGCGTTGTGCGTCGTCGGATCGGGGCGTCCCCTCGAGGACGCCTGGCGGGCCAGCCAGGTCGACATGGTCGGATGGCTGCAAGAGCTGTACGGGCTGGACGCGCTGGACGCCTACCAGTTGCTGAGCCAGATCGGGCAGGTGCCGATCGCCAACGTCGTAGACACCAACTTCAGCGCGGTCACCAAGGTCGATAAAGCGCTGTTGCCGCCGGCCGCCGCCTACGAGGGGATGCACCGCCGGCTCCGGGACGCGGCCGGATCGCTCGGCTCGATCAACTACTGAACCGTTCGCCCCAGCGTCGTTACGGAGACATCATGGATCTCAACCTGTCAGGCCGCCGCGCACTGGTCACTGGAGGTACTCGCGGGATCGGCCGGGCCATCGTCGCCGGGCTGCTCGCCGAAGGCGCCAAGGTCGCGTTCTGTGCCCGCACCGCCGATGCGGTCGCCCGTACCACCGACGAACTGTCCAGCCAGGGGGCGGTGATTGGAACGGCCGTCGACGTCGGCAACGCACCCGCGATCGCTGCCTGGGTCGAGGAATCGGCGGCGGCACTAGGCGGCGTGGACATCGTGGTCGCCAATGTCAGCGCGCTGGCGATCCCGGACGTTCCGGAGAACTGGCAGACCTCGTTCGAGGTCGACCTCATGGGGACGGTGCGGCTCGTCGACGCGGCATTGCCGCACCTGCGGCAGGGCAATGGGCCCGCGATCGTAACGATCTCCAGCGTGTCGGGACGCGAGATCGACTTTGCCTCGGGTCCGTACGGAACCATGAAGGCCGCGATTGTGCACTACACCCAAGGGCTGGCGCACAACCTGGCGGCCGAAGGGATCCGGGCCAACACCGTCAGTCCGGGCAACACGTACTTCGACGGTGGGGTGTGGCAGTCGATCGAGCAGGGTAATCCCGACCTCTTCGGTACGGCGATGGGGCTGAACCCGACGGGCCGGATGGCGGCGCCGGAGGAGATCGCCAACGGGGTGGTCTTCCTGGCGTCGGACCGGGCCAGTTTCGTCACCGGCACCAACCTGGTGATCGACGGTGCGCTCACCCGGGGCGTTCAGCTTTAGGAGGCGGCCCGAACGGGGGCCGGTTGGTGCACGTGCCTTGGCGCCCCTCAACACGCCACCCCTCTGCTTCCTTGATCATGTGCGAGTTTTTCCCTGCATAGGGGGTGTAGCCCGCACATGATCAAGTGCTGCCCCGTGCGCTACATCGTGGGGCTGGGCTGGTATTTGGCCTTCAGGTAGTCGCTCCATGTGCGGGAGCCCCGCGGTTCGGACCTGGTCGTGAGATGTCCGGCTCTGAAGGCCTTCCCGAGCTTGCCCGGAATGCGGACCGGCATGTTCGGCCGCCGTTTTCCCGTCGACGTCAGCCATTGCTGCGCCGCTGTGCGCAGGTCCAGCACCTCGGGACCGGCGAATTCGACCGAGTTGTCGTTCGGCCCATCGCGGAGTGCGGTAAGCAGCCGCTGAGCGACGTCGCCGGTATCGACGGGTTGTGCGACGACGCGACGGTCACTGACCATCACCCCGATCCGGGCGAGCGTACTGAACGCCTGATCGACGAACTCGTAGAACTGTCCCAGGCGCGCGATGGTGAAGGGCACGGGACTTTCGCGGACGATGTTCTCCGCAGCCACCTTGGTCCGGAAGTAGCCCCACGGGATCTGGTCGCAGCCGATGATCGAGGTATAGATGATGTGCTGAATACCAGCGGTGCGTGCCTCGTGCAAGAGGCGCCGGGTGCCGTCGATCTCCACATCCTTGGTGTAGCCACGACGATAGGGCGCCGACGCCAGATGGATGATGTTTTTTGCGCCGTCGATAGCCTCACGTATCCCAGCACCGGTAGTGATGTCACCAGTGACCCAGGTGACATTCTCGCTTGACGGCTGCGCCCGACGGGAAAGCGCCCGGACGGGAACATCGGCGGCGACGAGGCGTGCTACGACGGCCCGGCCGAGCATGCCAGTTGCCCCGGTGACGAGTACAGGTTCGAGTGTCTCGTTCATAGCACACCAGTGTGCTCCGGCACGCAACCGTAGCGCGCGTGGCGAGGTCTGCCCGGCGCTCCTGCGGTTACGCAGCCGGAAGCGTGACGTCGAATCGGGCGCCTCCCAATGGGCTGTCGGACACCGTGACGGATCCGTTGTGGCGTCGGACGACCTGGTCGACGACCGCCAGCCCTAGGCCGACGCCGCCACTCTTTCGGCTGCGCGACTGCTCGAGCCTGGTGAACCGCTGAAACACCCGTTCACGATCAACGAGCGGGATGCCGGGTCCGTCGTCGTCGACGGTAATGACCACGGTTCCGTCGTGAGCCGTGCCTGGCTCCCATATGACGCATCGCCGGACGAGGCCGGCCGGCTCACGATGCCGGCCGCCCGAGCTCCGCGCGCAGCAGGCGTCGCACGTTGTCACCAAGCACCGCCCGGATATCGTTCTCGGCCCAGCCGCGTCGTACCAACGCCTCGGTGACCAGCGGCATCCCCCGTGGGCCGGTCAGCCCAGGGATGTAGCGGACTTGGTCGATCACCGGATCGGTCGCGGCGATGTCGTCGCAGCCAGGCATCGTTGTGTCGGCGATAACTTCCTCGACGAAGTCTGGTCCCAGCCCGACGTGCTCGATGCCGGCGACGGCGACGATGTGTTCGATGTGATCGATCAGGCGGTCAACGGTGTGCTCCTGTGCGTCGAGGAACGGCGCGAAGAAGTTCACGCATATCACCCCGCCGGTGGCAGCCGTGCCCTTGAGCTGGTCGTCGGTCAGGTTGCGATGATGATCACGCAACGCGCGAGCGGACGAATGGGTGGCGATCACCGGCCGGGTGGCCAGCTCGAGTACGTGCTCCACCCCGGTAGCCCCGAGGTGACTGACGTCGAAGAGCATGCCCAGCTGTTCCATGAGAGCCAAAGCCTCGACCCCGGCGCGGGTGAGGCGGCTGCCGGTGGCATCTTCGGCGCTGCCGTCTGCCAAGGGGGTACGGCCGAAATGAGCGAGTGACGCTACGCGGACACCGAGCCGGAACAACGTCTCCAGCAGTTCGACATCCTCATCGATACCGGGTGCACTCTCCAACGCGAGGACGAGTGCGATCCGTCCGGTTGCGAGGGCCGCGTCGATGTCCTCGCCGTTCAGGCAAAGCGAGACTGTCTCGGAGTTGGCCTCGGCGATTCGATGAGCACACTCGATCATCCTCATGGTGTGCCGGAGCGCACCTTCCGGACGGTAGTAGTCATCGATGAACACCGGTAACACCTGCAGGTTCACCCCGCCGTCCACCAGCTGCGGCAACCACTGGTCGGCGAAGAACGTACCCCAGCTCGATACCGGGCGGATCACAACAGCGCTGAGTAGGTCGTTGTGGGTATCGGCCACCACCGCGCTGCGGTGTATCTCGTGCGGATCGATCGGCGTACCCATCTCATGCTCCTTCGCTCAATCGGGCGGACGGGCCCGATCATAGGGAGATGGCTGAGGGCATTCTTTGGTCTTCCCCGACAAATCACTGCCGCCATGCTGTCCAGGAGACCAGGGAGTCCGGTAGGGGCCTCAGGTGCGCGCAGGCCGTGTGGGTGGGCGGGCGCGGATGTGGGCTCGTTCCCCGTTTCCGCCGAAGATGCTGAGGATTTCGACGGGGCCGGTGCCGGTAGAGCCGAACCAGTGCGGGTGCTGGGTGTCGAACTCGGCGACCTCGCCGGGGCCGAGGGTGAGGTCGTAGTCGCCCAGGATCAGCCGCAAGCTTCCTGACAGGACATACATCCACTCGTAACCTTTGTGGGTCCGGGGATGCGGCTCGTTCTCGGTGGCGGGAATCATGATTTTGTACGCCTTGGGTTCGTCCTGGCCGCGGGAGAGCGCGACGATGATGCGGCCATCGGTGCGCTGCGGTCGTTGCGGCATCCGCGGATCCACGATGCGCGGTGCCTGCACGATGTCGTCGAGAGGTACGGCGAGAGCGGCCGCGATCGGCAGGAGCAGTTCGAGGCTCGGCTTGCGGCGGCCCGCCTCCAGGCGCGACAGCGTGCTCTTCGAGATGCCGGTCAGCTGGTGCAGGTCGGCGAGGGACACGTTTTTGTTCTCCCGGATCCGGCGGAGCCGGACGCCGATCTGACTGAGAGTCGAGGAAATCGCCGGGTGCTCGGCCATGCTGTCCACTTCATCATGCGGTTCCAGTTTTGGCAACGAAACTTCCCGGTTTTGGCTTCTGGATGCCAGGGTCCGTTGGTGTCGGGTTCCCGTTTCGGAGGAGGCAATGATGGACAGCAGGTACGACGTGGCGGTGGTTGGTGCGGGCGCCGCGGGGGTGACGGCCGGGATCGTGCTCTCCCGCGCGCGGTTCGACGTCGTTGTGGTGGACGCGGGTCAGCCGCGGAACGCGCCGGCCGCCCACATGCATGGCTTCCCGGCCCAGGACGGCACCAGTCCGAGTGCGTTCCTTGCCACCGCCAAGGCAGAGCTTGAGCATTACGGCGGCCTCATCACATCCACCCAGGTGGTTGACGCCGCCCATGAGGCGGAGTCAGGACGTTTCCGGTTGGATCTCGAATCAGGCGACGTAGTGCGCGCCCGGGCAGTGTTGATCGCAACGGGCCTCACCGACGAGCTGCCCGCGATCGAGGGCGTCCAGGAGCTGTGGGGCTCGTCGGTACACCACTGCCCGCACTGTCATGGCTACGAGGTCCGGGACCAGGAGATCGTCGTGGTCGGCGGGGCGGTACCGGCGATGTCTCTGCATCAGGCGGCGCTGCTACGCCGGTACAGCGGACGGGTCACGCTGATCGAGAACGGGATGCCGCTTTCCGTGGATGATCGCGCCCGGATGGCCGCGATCGGGGTGCGAGTCATCGACGGCCGCGTCGCTCGCCTGCGGATCAAGGAGGACCGGCTAGCCGGGGTTGAGCTGGGCGACGGCGGCTTCCACGCCTGCGAGGCGGTGTTCCTCGCCCCGAAACCTCGCCCGAATGACCACCTCCTGCGGGCATTGGGCTGCGCAACCGACCCCGAGTCGGGGTGGACCACAACGGGCCCCGGTGGGGCGACGAGTGTTCCCGGGGTCTGGGCAGCAGGGAACGCCACCAACCCGCGGGCGCAGGTTGTCACCGCCGCGGGCGAAGCTTCGGCCGCCGCGATCGGCATCACTTCCTGGCTCGTGGAAGCGGACATCGAGGCCGCGCTCGCGGTCCAGACGGCGGATACCGGCGTGGGGGCGGAGGGATGAGCGCCACTACACACGCGGAAGCGCCACCTCGGGTTCGCGGGGCGCTCCCTCTGGGGGTCTACCTGCTGGCGTTCAGTCTGTTCGCGATGGGCAGCGCGGAGTTCTTACTCGCCGGCGTACTGCCCACCGTCGCGAGTGACATCGGAGTGAGTCTGGCGACCGCCGGCGGGCTGATCACGGCCTTCGCCGTTGGTGTTGTCATCGGTGGTCCACCGTTCGCGATCATCAGTCTGCGATGGCCGCGACGTACGGCGCTGGCGGTGACACAGGTTGTGTTCGCCGTGAGTATCGCCCTAGGTGTGGTCGCCGCGACGTATCCCGCGTTGTTCGTCACCCGGTTCCTCGCGGGGCTGGCGTACGCGGGGTTCTTCGCCGTCGCCGCCGCTACCGCCGTCAGCCTGGCCGGCCCGGCCCGGGCCGCCCGCGCCTCCGGCGTTGTGGTCAGCGGATTAGGCCTGGCCATGGTTCTCGGTGGGCCGGCAGGGACGTTCCTCGGCTACAGCATCGGGTGGCAGGCCGGCTTCGGTCTTGTGGTTGTCCTCACCGTGGTTGGTGCGGTCGCGGTGGCGTTGGTGATGCCCCGGACGAACACCGCCGAACAGATCCCTAGTGTTGCCGCTGAGCTGACGCCGCTGCGACGGCCACGGCTATGGCTCATTTTCGCTGCTACGGTACTCAGCACCGGCGCCTACATGATCACTTACAACTACCTCGCCGAGATCCTCACCAGCGTCACCGGAGTACCGGATCTGTGGGTAGCGGTCATCCTTGTTGTCTTCGGGGTCGGGGCCTGGATCGGGCTCGCCATCGGCGGCCGGATCTCGGACCGGATACCCCACTTCGCGCTGATCACCGGTTCGGCCGGGATCGGTGTCTGCTCGCTGCTGCTCGCGATCTCCGCGGGGTCGGTGCTCGCCGTGGTCCCGCTGGTCCTCCTCCTCGGCATTTCCGGGTTCGTGCTGAACCCCGCCATCTACGGGCGCGCCTTCGCGATCGCCTCTGACGCACGCACGCTTTCCGGCGCCGTTGTGGTCTCCGCCTTCCAACTCGGCATCAGCCTCACCCCGGTGATGGCCTCGCTGGCCCTCAACCACTCCGCTTCCATCACCACGGTGAGTTTGATCGGTGCCGCGCTGGCCGCGTTGACCATCCCCATCGTGCTCATCGAGCGCTCACGGTGAACCGTGGCTGGCAGGCCCCAGTTCCCGCCTAGTCTCCGCACGAGCGGACGATCGCCTCGAGGTCGTCGTAGATGCCGGGGGCGTCGTCGAAGGTGAGTCTGTGAAAGATGGCGCCTTCGATGTAGGTGAGGATCCGGCGGGTGGCAGCGAAGGGGCGGGGAAAACCCAACTCTTCGAGAGTGAGTGCCGCCCAGGTCTCGATGCGGGCGCGTCCGTGGGCGAGTGCGTCGTGCACGTGGGCGTCATGGAAACCTTCGACGAAGAAGGCGAACCGGGCGGCGGTGAGCATCCGCTGTGGGCCGGCGGCGTGGTCGACGAAGACGGCGAGCGCCTGCACCAGATCCTCGACCGACCGTGGCCGGTTTCCTTCGGCGAAAGCACCCCGCTCGGCTTCCACGAGGTAGTCCACGGTGGCGTGGATGAGGGCCGCGCGGGTGCGGAAATGGTTGGACGTCGAGCCCTTCGGCAGGCCGGCGACGGAGTCCACGCGACCGTGGGTAAGCGCTCGGATCCCTTGGCTGCCGGCGATCTGCAAGGCCGCGTCCAGCGCCCGGCCGCGGTTGCTGACGGCGCTCTCGTTCGTCATCGATGCCCCCTCGCGTCATCGGTTGACCATGACACTAAGGCAGGCCCTAGGCCAGGCGCGCAAGGGCGTTCATCGTGCGGTGTCGCGACGTTGTGAAACGTCGTGCGGTGGACAGCCGGTTGAGGAAGCGGGAGATGCGGACGGTTCTCCGCCCGGCCCGACGGCGAGCGCGATCGAAGGCACGCAGACCGTCGTCGACAGTTTCGGATGCGCGCAGCGCGTCGGCCAGGTGCACGGCATCGAGGAGTGCCTCGCAAGCGCCGCGGCCGGCATTGGGTGCCATGGCGTGTGCGGCATCGCCGATGACCACGGTGTGTCCGCGGACCATGGAGCCGAACGGGGCGGCGTCGTACAGTGGTCGCTGATCGATCTGCTCCGGGTCTACCCGGGTCACGACCTCCGCGACGGCTTGGTGCCAGTGTCCGAACAGGTCGGTGAGCAGTTCGGCGGGGGTGAGAGTGCTGCCGCGCTCGGCCAGGAGGTCGTCGCGCACGCAGGCGAACCAGTTGATCGTCTGCTGATCCTGCGGCGTGATGCCGAACAGGCGGCCCTCGCCCCACGTCTCGGTCACGTCGTCGACCGTGCCGGGTACAACACCGCGGAACGCAACCGTGCCAAGTGGCCTGGGGGCGGTTCTTCGGCCGGCGACCACGTCCCGGATGCGGCTGTTGATCCCGTCTGCGCCCACAACCAGGTCGGCGTCGGGAAGAGATGTGGGGTCGTCCACGACGGCGTCCCAGCCGACGCTGTCTTCCAACGCGCCGCTGTACAGGATCTCGTGGAGCGTCGGCCGGGACACCAGGTAGGCCGGATCGGTGGACGTGACGCGGGCGAACGGGACGCCGTCCGGACGCAGGAAGGTCGCACCCTGTTGGAGCACTCCTCGCGCTCGCACCGCGTCGCCGACGCCGAGGCGGTCCAGGGCGGCCATCGCCTCGGGCCACATGCCGAGGGCGGTGCCGGTACGAGGCAGGCCGTCAGTCCGCTCGTAGATGGTGACCCGCCAGCCGTCGGCGCGTAGCGCCCGGCCCGCCATCAAACCGCCGATTCCGGCCCCAACGATGATCGCGTCGCCTTTCATGCGCCCACACTACTACGAATATAGTGTGAATCGACTATCTATGTAGTGCGTGTGGGATCCGGAGCCATGGCGCGTTGGCGGTGTCGCACACTGGGCAACGATTTCGGGTGGGTGGTCGTCTTGATCTATGACGGGACGCAACCAGCGGCCCGCAGGGCGCGAGGAGCACAGTGGCAGCCGAAGATGCACTCGTCGTCGTGGCAGGTGATCGCCACCGCGCGTTGGTCGGGTATGCCTATCTGCTGACCGGAGACCTGGCGGAGGCCGAGGATCTGGTCCAGGAGGCGATCGTGCGGACGTTCGCGCGATCACTACGTGGTTTAGAACTGCAGGACGCGGAGAGATACGTACGCCGTGCCGTCCTGCGGCTGTATCTCGACGGGCGCCGCCGGTGGGGCCGCTGGCTGGGCATCCGGCACCTGGTGGCGACGCGAAGCGATGATCGAGGGTCCCCAGCCGGCCCAGAACTGACCGACATCCAGATCGACGTGCGGCGTGCGCTGGCCGATCTACCCCGCAGGGAACGAGCGTGTGTGGTGCTGCGCTACTTCGACGACCTGACCGTGCCACAGATCGCCGACCGGTTGGACGTCAGCGCCGGCGCGGTGAAGCGGTACCTGAGTCAAGGCGTGCACCGGCTACAGGCGGTGCTTGGGCCGGCGGCCCCCGTCGACGACGCGGCCCAGGCGGCACCGGACCGTGTGACATCGGACAACGCGGACATGAAGGAGCGACGATGACCGACGATCTAAGCCAGCGACTCAACGAGATCGCAACCGCGGCGGGGAAGGCAGCCCACGACGGTGATGTCGCCGGCGTTCGAGCGCAGGTACGGCAGCGTCGCCGACGCCGCATGACCGGTGCGGCAGGTGTCAGTGTGGGGATCGTCGGGGCAAGTGTCGCGGTCGCTTTGGCGCTGGACGGTTCGTCCGACCCGTCGATCGCCAGCGAGTCGTGGGATGCCTGCGGGCAGGACGTGAAGGCCGCCGCCGGGGCCGTGTTCCCCGGTGCCACCGTCTACACCGACGACGGGCCAGTCGGTCTCCGGCTCGATCCGACGACGACGTCTGGGTCCGCGGAGGTCTATGTCGCCGCGGAGATGACGTACGCGGCGAGCGGTGTCGATCGTTACGCCGTCGTGAATGCAGCGGGAGCGCCGTTGTCGTTGTGGGTTGTCGACGGCGACGGACGAGTCGTCGGCACTGGCGAGCCGGTTGGTAGTTATCCGGACGATATGGCGGTCACTCCGCAGGACTCCACCTGGATGGACGTCGGGTTCGAGCTGCGCTCGTGCGGCGGCATCGACGGAACCGCGCGGGGGGAGCTGCTCCCGCCTGGAGAGTACGACGTCGTCGGAGGTGTCGGTGTCGCTCCGGCATCGTCCGGCCCCGTTGACGCGGCGGCCGCCGTTGTCCTCGCACCGGCCGTGTTCACCGTAGGTGAGGAGGTGGAGGATCCGTTGTTCAACGCCCAGTGCGGCGCCGAGTGGCCGGGCGACGTCGTGACCTCCACCGATGGGTACGAGCTGGGTCTTCGGCTCGACGGGCCGGCCGACCTCGGCGACGTAGCACCTCAGGACCCGACCGACGGTGACCCGCGGGGTGCGGTGTTCACGGTGACGGCGACGAACGTGTCCGACGCCGACCTGGACGGCTTGACCGGGCATCCGTGGATCGTTGTGGTCAGGGACGGCGTCGTCGTCGGCACCACCGGTGGGGTAGACGACATCGGGCTCGAGGCCACCATGGCGGCCGGTGCGTCGATCGACTACGAGGCGTGGGTGCCGCTGCACGATTGCACGACGGTCGGGGTCGGCGAGCACGCCAACACCGGTGGCGGCGACCCGTTGCCCGCGGGAACGTACGAGCTGTACGCGGTGATGGGGTTCTTCTTCACCACCCCCGCGGGTGGCGACGGGCCTGAGGGTGACCGCACCGACGTCACAGCGGTCGGCGGGCCTTGGACGGTCACCGTTCCCTGACTCTCGCTGGCGACGCCGTTGCTCCCCGTCATCACCGATGTGGTGGCGGGGAGCAACGGCGTCGCCTGGTGTAGCGCTAGCTGTCCGCCTTGCGTCCGGCGTATTCGGGTGCGATGGAGAGTGCGCTGAACGTGAAGGGGCGGGTGACCTTGATGAAGTCGAGTGGGCAGTGGCGTACGCCGGCCGGGATGTATACCGAACCCGACTGGGTGACGATGTGCTCCTCGCCATCGATGACCATTCTGAGCTCAGCGCCGAGATCACGTGGGTTGTCGGGATCACTGCCGGTCCAGATCAGAACCTCGTCGTAGTCGTGGATGTGCTCATCGACCCAATGGTGTTCTTGACTGGTCTCGGTGATCCACACGTACGTCGAGTGGATCTTGGCGTCGGGCTGGACGAGGCGCCCGATGAGCTCGAAACCGTGGCCGACGTTCGGCGGGTCCGGCCGACCAGCCCCCTCGCCCTCGTAGTCGAACACAACCTGCAAGTCGGGCAGCTCATTGAAGTAGTGGTCGTATCTTCCCGCCATGGTGTTCTCCTCCAGGTCGCCGGACCGGCATCGAGCTGTGTCCCACTGTCTTCGATATCCGCGGTTCTCGTAAGCCGGTTGGCGCGGCAGTTCACCTGGAGTCAACCCTTATGCGCTGGTCAAACAGGATCGGCATGGTCCGGCGAGCCGCGCCGGGTGTGTCCGCCGAGGGCGGGCGGATCGAGGTGGGGTGTGGCGGGCTAGCCTCCGAGCCACTAAGATACCAACTGGTCGGTTAAGGTCTTGGTGGTGAATATGACTGAGCGAGAAGCGGCGCCGATCACCAGTGCGGTGCGTGAACTGTACGAGGGGACGGGGCTCGACATCGCCGAACTCGTCGAGTTGCGCACTGGGCCGGTGTTGAACCTCGTGGATCGGGGCGGCGCCGCCTGGCAGGTGCACACGTTCCGGGCCGAGACTCTCGTGCATCGACTACGGCCCCCTCCGGTGATCATTGGCTTTTGACTACCGAATTCGGTAGTCAAAAGCCAATGATCACCGGAGGGGTTGGTAAATTAACCTGCGGGTCGCCTGCTCCGTAATGCCGGGACGCCATAGGTGGACGGCGCTGTCGACGTCCACGCCATCGCGTGTCGGCACCTGGTAGAAACATACCGAACGGTCTGCCGTTCTGCACGTCTTGGGTCGACGGCCGCAGCTTAGAGCCGACGTGACGGAGGGGAGTGCCGCTGGGGGCCTGTTCAGACCCGTAGGCCGTCGACGACGATCTTCCCGAACATGTCGCCGATCTCGCGCACCGAGAGTTCGCCACCGGAATCGAGCCAGGTGTGGCTCCAGGCGCACATGCCGATCACGCCAAAGGCCACGAGCCGCGCCGGGCCGAGTTCTTTGAAGATGCCGGTGTCGACGCCGCGCTGGATGATCTGCACAACGCAGTTCTCGAACTCGTCTCTTTTGACGCGGATCTCGTCGAATGCGGCGTCGGAGAGGAACCGTTGTTCTTGCAGGTAGACCGAGATCTCGGACTTGTAGATCCCTAGCGGCTCCATCAGGACCTCGGTGACCAACTGGGCGAGAAGTTCGTCGGCCGGAGCGTCTCGCTTCAGGACGGCATGGGCGCGTTCGAGTTGGTAGTCGATGAACTCGTCGTGCACGTCCCGGAGTAGGTCTTCCTTGCTCTCGAAGTAGTGGTAGAACGCACCCTTCGTTCGGCCCGCTTTGTCGACGATCTGCTGAACCGACGTGCCTTCGTATCCGTACTTCTCGAACAGCGTGACGGCGCTCTTGCGTAACGCGGCCCGGGTTGCGTCGGGATCGCGGCGCACCGGGCCACCGCGACTGCGCCTGCCCAGGCCCTTCTTTCGCTCGGTTGCCATCAATCTGCCTCTCTCGATGTTGCCGATCGGCATGCTCCGGACTCGTCGTCGACCGCGCCACTGTGCCCTGCACACCACAAGCTCGTCGGTCGGAAATCCTATCGTCGATTCCAAGGGACAGGAGGAGAGCGTCGCGTTCACGCCGGTGCGACGGTCTGCCAGGGAGGTGCTTCGTGAGAGTCGACATCTTGCACTCGTTCTCCAACGACGGGAATACCCGGCCCTGGAACGAGATCCTGCAACGGGCTCGCCGGCGGATAACTCTCGCCGACGAACTCGGGATCGATGGCTTCTGGTCGGCTCCCCCGAGACCGTCACCGAGAAGATGCTTCGGATGGCCCGTCGGCACGACGTGAGCCATTGGCTGCTGTCGCAGTTCCTCACCGAGGACGACGAACGCGTCGACAAGTCGCTTCACCTCATGGCGACCGAGGTCTTGCCCAACGTCCGGGCCGCCCTAGCGTCGTAACGTGAGCGGCAGCCGCCGTCTCACGCGACACACTTGGGGCTCAGGCCGAGCGCAGGAGCTCGAGGAGCCGGCGGGTTTCGGTGTGCACCGCGTCGCGGCCTGCGGCGACGTACTTGCGGGGGTCGACGACGTCGTCCTGGGCGAGCCGGTGTCGCAGCGCGGAGGTGAACACGACGTTGAGGTGGGTGGCGATGTTCACTTTGGTGATCCCCGCCCGCACCGCGTCGACGAGCCCGGCATCGGGGACGCCGCTGGACCCGTGGAGCACCAGCGGCACCGGGACGGCCGCGTCGAGGGCTCGGATCAGCTCCTCGTCGAGAACGGCGTGCCGGTCGGTCATCGCGTGTGAGCTGCCGACGGCGACGGCGAGGGAGTCGACACCGGTGGCTTCGACGAATTCGCGGGCCTCGGCGGGGTCCGTGCGGACCCCGGGTGCGTGTGCGCCGTCTTTGCCGCCGACCTCACCCAGCTCGGCCTCGACCGACACTCCACGTTCCCGGCAGTGCGCCACGACCTCGGCGGTCCGGGCGACGTTCGTCTCGTAGTCGAGTGTCGAGCCGTCGTACATGACGCTGGTGAACCCCAGATCGACGCCTTCGTGGACCAGGTCCACGCTCTCGGCGTGGTCCAGATGGACCGCGACGGGCACGGTGGAACGTCGCGCGAGTTCAAGGCTGGCGGCGCCGATGGGAGCAAGCGATCCGTGATAGCGCACACAGTTCTCGCTGATCTGCAAGATCACGCCAAGGCCGGCGGACTCGGCCGCCCGCACGTAGGCCTCGGCATGTTCGAGGAGGATGACGTTGAAGGCCCCTACCGCGTAGCGGCTGTCGGCAGCTGGCTTGAGCAGCGCCGTGGTGGTCACCAGGGTCATGTGGATACCTCGTGGACGTCGACGTGAGCGAGGAGCTGGTGGTAGATCTCGGGATCGAACTCGCCGGCCACGGGGGCACGGACGGTGGCCGCGGAGAGCGCGCAGGCATCCCGGACGATCTCCGGCCAGGATGACCCTGAGCGTAGGCCGGCGGCGATGGCCGCGACGACGGAGTCACCAGCGCCCGTGGGGTTGCCGTCGAGTGGGCGTGGCAACCGGGCCCGCCAGCGTCCGGAGTTGGTGACGGCGAGCAGCCCGTCGCCACCGAGGGACACCACGACCGCGCCGACGGAGTCGCCGCGCAGGTACTCCGCTGCCCGCTGCGGGTCGTCGATGCCGGTGGCTTCGCGCAGCTCCGCCGCGTTCGGCTTGAGCACGGTTGGCCCGGCGGCGGCGACCTCGGCCAGTGCCGGCCCCGAGGTGTCGGCGACCAGCGGCCGCCCAGCGGCAATGATCGTGCGGGTGAGTTCGGCCAGGGCCGCGGGGTCGATGCCGGGCGGCAGGCTGCCAGAGATGGTGACGATCTGTGCGTTGCCGGCCTGTTCGACGATGGCAGAGCGCAGCTGGTTCCACTGATGGGGGGTGAGGACCGGCCCCGGCTCGTTGAACAGGGTCGCGTCCCCGGCGGCGCGGTCCACGATCGTCACCGTTCTGCGTGTGTTCACGTCGAGTTCGACCAGGGCCTGTGGGATGCCGAGCGACTCGACGCCGGAGCGCAGGAGTTGCCCGTCGGCCCCTCCGATTGGCCCGGTCACCAGCACCGGTACGCCCCGCTGGTGGAGAACTCGGGCAACGTTGAGTCCTTTGCCACCCGGCCGGGTGGCGACACCGTCGACCCGATGGGTGCCGCCGGGCCGCAGCCGGTCGACGGGGTAGGTCACGTCGACGGCTGGGTTGGGGGTGACGGCTAGAACGGTCATCGTCGGCCGCCGGCCTCGATGCGCTGACGTGCCAGAATGCCGGCGCCGATACATCCGGCCCGGTCTCCGAGGGCGGCTGGGACCAGTGTTGGCATCCGCTGGAACGTCAGTCGGTCGCGGAGTTGGTGTTCCACGGGATCGAACAGGTCCGGGCCGGCCAAGGCGAGCCCGCCGCCGATCACGATCATGTCGGGCGCAACCAACGTGGTAGCGGCGGCGAAGGCCCGGGCCAGCCCGTCGACCGCTTGGGCCCAAACATCGACGGCCACGGTGTCGCCGTCGCGCTTGCGTTCGAGGACCTCGGCGGCGCCCTCGACGTTGACCCCCGAGCGCCGGCTGTACCGGCGGGCGATGGCGGCCGCCGATGAGACCGCTTCGGCGCAACCTGTGCCGCCGCAAGCGCACGGTTCGTCGTAGCCCACGTCTAGATGCCCGAGCTCACCGGCGAGGCCACGGCCATCGACGACGTGGCCGTCGGTGATGATCGTGGCAGCGATGCCGGTGCCGATGGGGACCACCAGCACGTTCTTCTGCCCGCGTGCGGCGCCGACCTGCGCCTCGGCGAGCCCACAAGCGCGGACGTCGTGCCCGACGGTGACCGGCAGGCCGAGCCGCTCTTCGGCCAGCGTCTGGAACGGGACGTCGCGCCAGCGGATGTTCTCCGACCAGACGGCTCGACCGTCGACCGGATCGACCAGTCCCGGCAGGGCGAGGCCCGCGGCGCCTACGTCGCGGGCCTCGGGCAGGTCACGCAGCGCGACGAGCGTATGGAGGATGCGGCGGACGACCTCATCCGGACCCGCGTCGGCTCCGGTGGCCTGGGTGAGGTCTGCCAGGGAGCGTCCCGCGGCGTCGAGCACGGCGCCCTTGAGCCGGGTGCCACCGACATCGAGCGCGAGCACCGTTCCGGTGGACGGCTGAGAGATAGTCGGCTCCAGCTGGTCGGGTATGGCCACGGCGGGATACGTCAGTTCCGGGACGGCGCGACTGTTATCGACCGGCCGCGGGTGCGGGAGGTGATCGGGTTGGGCTCGGTCTGGTCTTCGACCTGCGTTCTGACTGACAACTCAACCTCCGATCGGGTGGTTACGCGTGGCGTCGGGGACCTCATCCACGGTAATACTCCGGTGAGTCTGTGCGTGATGTCAAGCGATCTATGCTTAAATCGCTCAGTAACAGTCAACTATTCCTGACGATTGACCGGCCCGGCCCCACTCCGGGGCCTTCGTCTGATGGGTTGATGTGCGGGATCGTGAATGTTTCAATCACTATATGATCAGAAATGATCATATAGTCGACGGTGGCCGGTTGGGGAGGGGAGACATGATCATGTCGCTATTGGTGCTTGCCGGACGTCCTGCCGGTCGATCCCGTTCTGCCTGGCAGTACGCCTCCGGAGTCTCTATAGTCGGCATCGTGTCCGCGATGATCCGCTACCCGCACGCCGCGTCGCAGCTGGTCGCTGGCCAGCCAGTGGGGGCTGCCGGATGAACTCCGCCGAGCCCAAAGGAGACCGCAACGACTCGCGCGACCGCGCATTGCGGCTGCAGACGTTGCTGGACATGCTGGCCGAGCGCGGCAGACTCTCGGTCAGTGCGGCCGCGGAATCGCTGGGTGTCTCCGAGGCGACCGTCCGTCGAGACTTCACCACCCTGGCCGAACAGCAGCTGGTCACCCGGACCCACGGAGGTGTGGTGGCCTCGTCCGTCGCCTACGACCTCCCCGTCCGATACCGCGGGCGAGGAGACAGCCACGCCAAGGAGCGGATCGCGGCCGCGGCCGGAGATCTCGTCGAGCCAGGGATGGTGGTCGCTTTCAACGGCGGCACCACCACCTCCGCGGTGGCGCGTCGGCTGGCGGCCCGTACCGACCTGGCCAAGGATGGTCAGCGGCCAGCGGTGACCGTCGTCACCAACGCGCTGAACATCGCCACCGAGATGGTTCTGCGCCCGCACATTCGGTCGGTCATCCTCGGGGGTGTCGCGCTGCCGCAGTCGTACGAACTTACCGGCCCGTTGGCCACCCTCGTCCTGCAGGAATTGTGGTTGGACCTGTTGATGCTCGGCGTCGACGGGTTCGCCCTGAGCACCGGTGCGGCCTGCCATGACGAGAGCGAGGCGGGTGTCAACGCGATGATGGTGCGGCGCGCTCGACGGGTGGTAGTGGTCGCTGGTTCGGAGAAGCTCGGCCGTCGTTCCTTCGCCCGCATCTGTGACGCCGACGCCGTGGACACGTTGGTCACCGATAGCGACGCCGACCCCGAGATCGTCGACGCGCTGCGGGCCGCCGGGACCACCGTCATTCTCGCGTGACCGCTACCCCGACCTGCGCTTATGAGTGTTCCCGCCGGATAGCGTGATCGATGAAGTCGAGGAGTGCGGCCGTTTGCTGAGGTAGATCGACCGTTTCGTCCATCGCCCACGAGCCCAGCACACCATCGGCGGCGCGCAGGATGATGGTCGCGACTCGGCGGGTGTCGAACGATCGGAACTCCTGATCGCGCTGGCCTCGGGCCAGGATCTCGGCCAGCCCGTCGACTTCTTCGGCCACCTCGCGGGCGAACGCGTGTGATCCGTCCGGCTCCCGATGGTTGGTGACGATCTCACTCATGGCCAGGAACTCCGTGCGATGCTCGTGGAAGAACTCGAGCTGAGACCCGATCCACGCCTCGACCTGGCCGGCAGCGGTGTCCCGCGCCACGATCTGGGTCTCCATGTGCTGCCATGCTCGTTCGAAGAACTGGGTGGCAACCAGCCGTAGGAGCTCGTCTTTACCGCTGAAATGGTAGGTGATCACGCTCTTGCTGATGTCGGCGTGTTCGGCGATCCGGGCCAGCGATGTGTTGGTGTAGCCCACACGGGCCACGACCTCGGTGGCCGCCTCGACGATCTGGGCTCGTCGAGCCTGCTCGATAAACGACCGCCTGGGTTGTCCAGCCGGACCGGGTTTCTTCGCCATGGACTGATTATGAACTGCCCGGGCAGGGGTATGGACGTCGATCCCGCGGGCCTGTTGCCGGCCATGAAGGTGCCCGGACGCTTCGATGCCGGCCGAACCATCCGTGGTGCAGGATGGGGCCATGAGCAGGCGGGTGGATGCGGCACCGGAGATGGCCGCGCTCGCCCGGCTGTTCGCGGACGAAACTCGTGCGGCGATATGCCTGGCGCTGCTCGATCGACGGGCATGGACCGCCGGCGAGCTGGCCCGATATGCGGGCGTAGCCCGTTCCACGGCCACGGAACACCTCAACCTGTTGACTGCCGCCGGGGTGCTGGTCGACGAGCGGCAGGGCCGGCACCGGTACGTGCGGTTGGCCGATCCGCAGGTGGCGGCGTTGGTGGAAGTCCTGTCGGCACACACCCCACCTGGCCCGCGTCCGGCTACCCTCAGGGCGGCGACGGCGAGGTCGGCGTTGGCGCGGGCCAGGACGTGTTACGACCACCTGGCCGGGGCGCTGGGCGTGGCGCTCGCGGACGCGCTCGCCGACTCGGGGTTTCTCCACCGCGACCGTGGCTGGGCGGTCTCGAATGGTGGGGCGGGCTGGTTGGCCGGCCTCGGAGTCGACGTCGAACACCTCCGCCGGGCCCGTCGCCCCATGGCCCTGGCCTGTCTGGACTGGACCGAGCGCCGGCACCACCTGGCCGGAGGTGCGGGCGCTGCGTTGCGCAGCCGTTTCGAGGCGTTGGGGTGGATCGCTCCGACCGGGATCCACCGGGGAATCCGGGTGACCGGTGAAGGACGTGACGCTCTGGCCCGGGAGCTAGGTCTGACCTGGCCCGACGGCTGACCGTCACGCCTCTCGTTGCGATCGTCACACGTGGGGCGGTCTGGCTATCCGGAGTTCGGTCGTCGCCGAACAGACTGGCTCGTAGCGTCGTCACATGTTCACACCCGATGGCGATGCGCGACATGACGAACGACGATCAGCCGGCACACCGCAGGACATCGAGGTCGTCCTCGACAACAGGCCCGGCGCTCTGGCGGCGCTCGGGCAGGTACTGGGGCAGGCGGGGGTCAGCCTCGACGGCGGCGGCGTGTTCAGCACTGGGGCGACGGCGACGGCACACTTCCTGGTCAGCGACGCGTCGGCGGCCAGCAGTGCCCTGGAACAGGCCGGGATATCACCGGTGCACATCAACGACGTCGTGATGGTTCGCCTGGATCAGGACACCCCTGGTCAGCTAGGTCTGTTCGCCCAGCTGATGGGCGAGGCCGGGGTGAACATCACCGTGCAGTACAGCGATCACGCTGGGAATCTGGTCATCGTGGTCGACGCGGCCCAGTACGCGGAGTGCTCTCGTCTGGCCGCGATGTGGGGCGGGGCGGGGCGGGGCGGTGAGCTAATGCAGGCCGGGCTTCCCCACGGCCCAGAACGGCTTGACCTTGATGGCGGTGCGCGGCCAGTTGCGCTCCTGTACCAGGAAGTTGCGGATGAGCTGACAGGTACGGGCCTCACCGGCCACATAGGCCATACCCGGCTGCTCGGGCAGGGCGAGATCGGCGACGCCGTCGAGTAGAGCCTGGGAGGCGACGGCGGATGCCCCGTGACGATACACGCGTGCCAACTCGTGTCGCCCGGGCATGGGGAGGTCGTGCTCGGGCGACTCGCTCTCCAACACGCCGTAGACAGGGGCCGACGGGTCGAGCGCGCGGATCATCGGGCCGAACGCCGCGCTGGCGGTCTCTTCACCGAGGAACACGTGATAAGCAGCCTCATTGGTGGTGTAGAAGTCTCCCTTGGGCCACCAGTACGTCACTGGATCGCCCGGGCGCACCTGCTGAGCCCAGGCCAGGCCGATGCCATCGCCTGGATATAGATGAACCCGGAGCTCGATGGCGCGTTCGTCGAGATGGAGATCCCAGATGGTGTAGGTGCGCAGGGTCTCACCGGGACGCAGGATCCCGGAGATGGACAGGGGGTCGTTGATCTGGACTCTGATGTGCTGGCCCGGGGTGTACGGGAAGGTGATGGGCTGCTCGGCGACGAGCCGGATCCGCTGCATCGTCGGCGTGACCGGCTCTGAGTGGGTGACCGTCGAGTGCGCGAAGTGCTTGGCGAAGGCAGCTGCTAGCGGGTTACGGGTCCGGCGGCTCACCTGGCCACCTCTCGGGACGCCTCGCGTTGCCGGCCGGCACGCGACAGCCCCCACCACGTTGCTCCTACCAGCAGTATCGACGCGGCGACCAATGTCCATCTGAGAGTCACGTCGAGTCCTTTCACTTGACCGTTGTCTAGTAGCCCTAGGTAAATCTAGATCTACTAGAATTGTCAAATGTCGACGGGAGCGAGCCGCTCCGTTCAGGGGCTCTAAGGTGAGTGATGGAGAGGAGGTGCGTGGTGTCCCAGCCGGTCACCAGCAGGAGAGATCGAGTACGTCAGGCAACCCTGGCGGAGATTCACGCAACGGCCCGGCGGCTTCTGGTCACTCGCGGACCCGGAGCGGTCACCATCAACGCGGTCGCACGCGAGATGGGTATGAGCGGGCCCTCGCTGTACCACTACTACGCCAGCCATGACGAACTCGTCGGTGCGGTAGCTGCCGGCTTCTTCCGGGAACTGACCGAGACGATGGAGCGTGCCCGCGACGAGCAGGCGGAGGCCGCACTCAGTGATCGACTGCTCGCCACCTGCCGCGCCTTGCGATCCTGGGTCACCACCCACCCGGCGGAGTTCTCATGGGTCTTCGCGAGCACCATCTCCGAGCCGAACCGAACCCCCGGCTCCGCGCGGCTCGAGGCCGCCCAGCGCTTCGAGCACATCCTCCTCGAACTGATCGTCGAACTCTGGCAGCGGCGACCGTTCCCGGTGCCTGACCTCGACGACCTGCCCCGGTCGCTTCGTGATCAACTCGCCGCCTACTCGGCATCGATCGACGAGCGGCTGCCGGTCGAGGCAGCCCACGTCTTCCTGTCGTGCTGGATCAAGCTCTACGGCTTGTTGTGTATGGAGGTCCTACACCAGCTGGACTTCGCGTTCACCGACTTGGAGCCGGTCTTCGAGCAGTGCCTCCGGGAAATGTCGGCCGCGCTGGGCCTGGAGTACGCCGCGCCGGCACCGGTCACGTGAACATCGCTACCACCGCCACGAGAACCCGCGGCAACGTCAGGAACGACAACACGTACAGCAACGCCAGCGCCACCGAGACGAGGGTCTGGCCGCCCCGGCCGGTACGGCGGATCCGCCACCAGGCGAGGTGGCCAACCACGATCGCCACCGGCCACGCCAGCGGGCCGAGCAAGGCGAGCACCAGTGTGGCGATCGCCAACGGATGCATCTTGGGTGGCATCGGTGCGCTGGCGGGCCGCTGCGCCTCGGCGCGAGATGGCTCAGCACCGCTCGCCCCGGACTGGTGCCCGTCGGGTTCGGACCCAGTGGGGTGGTGGGTGGCGGCGCCGCTGGTAGGCGAAGGGCCGGAGGTGTCGGCACCGGTCGCCCGGCGGGCGGCGTTATAGGCTGCCAGCCGTTCGGCGTCCAGCAGGATGTCCTTAGCTCGAGTGAGGCGCCGGAACGTAGGGGCATCACCGCCGGTGTCCGGGTGCCCGCCGTGCATCGCATGGCGGCGGAACGCCCGGTTGACCTGCTCTTCGTCGGCCCCTGGATGGACCCCTAGCACCACATGTGGATCGCGCCCGCCGAGCTCGTCGAGATCAGTGGCCATGGCATCACCCTCCCTCACACGATGTATGACGAGATAGGGGGCGAGAATGTGACACCCCGGAGGCGGAATGGCCAGATGCCGCGAATCGGATCCGGCCGGGAAGGATGATAGACATGCTGGTCACCTCCCGTTCGTACGCCGAGTACATGGCGATGTTCGATCTGGCGGCGCATTCGCTCTCCGGCCGCGTCCTTGCCACACCTACCGTTCCGCGACGTGTCCTTTGACCTGGTGGTGTGTTCACATCTGCTATTCACCTGGGCAGATGTCCTCGATGAGGAGTGGCACCTGGCCGCGTTGCGGGAGATGGTGCGGGTCGCCCGCCGCGAGGTACGTGTCTTCCCGCTGGTCGGGCAAGGAACCGGGGATGACGTGCCGTTCCTGGCGGCTCTGATGTCGCGGTTGGGCGTCGACGGGTACACAACCGACGTGCGCACCGTGCCATACGTCTTTCAGCGCGGCGCCGCCGAGATGCTCGTTGTCGGGCGTGGCTGACTGGATACCCGGCGTGATGAGCCAGCGCCGGTGTTTGAAGCGACTGGCTGAGCTGTGCCGAGAAGTCACGCCCGCCGACGACGGATGGGACTATTCGAGGGTGAACCACGCCTCTGCTCGGACCTCGCCGTTGAGCAGCAGCTCGACGAGGTGTTGTCCGGGGTGGTGCGTGCGGGTGCTGTGCTGGGCCAGGGACACACTCTTCGACACCGTGCCGTCTTCGGCCGGTGTCAGCTCGAAGGTGGTGCCCTTGAACACCTTCGGGCTGCTGGAGCCGTTCGCCTTGACGAAGTGCACGCGCAGGTCGGCCAGAACAGGCTGAGGAGTATTGGTTCCGTTGTGAATCCCGGCCTCGATCCTGATCTTGTCACCGATCCGGGCTCGAGCTGGTGTGACGGACAGTCCAGTGACTGTGACTGGTGAACCGGGAGCGTAGCCCAACAGGGCCAATGCGCCGGGGTGACCTTGTTTGATCAGCGTGCGTAGGCCATGCCTGATCAGCCGCTGGCGCTGCGGCGTGGCTGCGGTGGACCACTCCCGGCACACCTGCACCACGAGGTCGGGGTGGTCTTTGGCGATGTCGTTGAGGTTGTTGGCCACTGACCGGCGTACATACTCCTCGGGATCGTCCTTGAGTATTTCCAGTAGCGTGATGACCGGTGTCGGGTCCTTCTGGAAGCGGCGTAGCCGGGCCGCCCAGGGCAGCCGCGGGCGGGTCCCCTCCGACACCAACCGTCGTACGTGCACACTCGGGTCGGTGGCCCACTGCCCGAGCCGTGCCATAGACAGCTCAGGATGGCGCTCGATGAAGGCACGGATGCTGAACTCGGCGGTGAACCGCTGGGTGAGCTCGTACTGAGCCTGGAACGACTCCTCCGGACAGTCCAGCCCGTACTCCGCGACGAACAGGACATGCGGCAGGTAGATGAACGGCTCCATACCTTCCAGCCGTTCGATCTTGGGGCCCAACGATTCGACGAGGATGCCGATGGCTTCGGCCGGATCGGGTGGGAGGTGCTGGGCGAGCGCCGTCGAGATCTGGCGGGCCCGCGGGGTCAACTCGAGATCGTCGTAGCCGTCCAGGGAGTTGGCCACGAACTCCGAGGATGGAAAGCTCGGATGGACGGCTTCGATCATCGCGGCTATCCGTTTGGGGATGTCCGGGCCGTAACTGTTCTTGAGCGGTTCGGCCACGGCTACCGCCCGGACCCTGGAAGCCAGCACTCCTGCACCGTGCCCTGGGACACGTGATCGTCGTTTGCGCGCATGGCTCATTCTTACCTGCCGCACTGACAACGACCCGCCCGCGCCGGAGGTCCTTGGCCGGGCCCGCCGCCGTCACCGGCGGGCCCGTATCGTCGGATGGGTGATCGCGTGGGCTGACCGCCCTGGTGTGGTGGTATATCCGGACGGCCGCCGAGTGCGCGGGCGCGGCCTGCGTCACATACCACCTGGCGACCTGAACCCCGAGTTCGCCGTGTACCTGCTGGGGCGTGCGCCGGACGAGCCTGGCTGGTCCTACCGCTGGATTCCGTGGCCCGACCTCCGACTGCCTCGATCGAAACCTGAAGCGCTGACGGTTCTACGTGAAGCGTACGAGCGAGCTGCCACCGAACGCGTCGAGATCGCTTGTGGTGGCGGCGTCGGGCGGACCGGCACCGCGCTGGCGGTGATGGCGACCTTCGCCGGAGTCCCGGCGGAGGATGCCGTGCAATGGGTGCGTCGGCGCTACCACCCTCGAGCGGTGGAGATGCCGTGGCAGCGGCGCTGGGTCCGCTCGCTCGGATGACGTCTTCCTGGTCTCTGATGACGGATGCGTGTGGATTAAGAGCCGGCATGCGGCATTGGAGACCAGCAAGTGAAGCGGACCTGCGGGCGCGGGAATAGTCTCGGTCCGCAAAGTGGTTTGAAGATGAGCTGCGGGACGTGTCATCCTTGTTTCGCACGCCATTCCCGAGTGTGAGGTACTACGACGGTGAAGACTCTCGACGGTTTCCGGCCGCATCCCGCGCGCTGACGTCCGTCGTACCCGCTTCGCCGGGCTCTTCGGGTCAGCGCATCCACGCCGACCTTCTCGGAGAGTCCACCATGTCTTCCACGTCCTCCATACAGTCCACCTCTGTCCAGTTCAACGGCGTGACGTTCGCCTGGCCGGACGGAACACCGGTGCTTCGCGACGTCACAGCGACGTTCGGTCTCGGGCGGACCGGCATCGTCGGCGCCAACGGCAGTGGCAAGACGACGCTGCTGCGCCTGGTACGCAGCGAGATCCGGCCGTCGTCGGGCAGCGTCACCACCACCGGTGAGGTCGCCTACCTACCGCAGAACGTCACGCTACGAGCCGGATCGACGGTCGCCGACCTGCTCGGCATCCGCGTCGCGCTCGACGCGCTGCGAGCCATCGAGTCCGGCGACGTCGCCGAGCGCCACTTCGACGCGGTTGGCGACGATTGGGATATCGAGACCCGAGCCGCTGAAGTTCTGGGTGCGGCCGGCGTGCCCGAGCTTGGCCTGGATCGCCGGGTGGACCACATGTCCGGGGGCGAGACCATCCTGGTCGCGCTGGCGGGGCTGCGGCTGGCGGGCACGCCGATCGTGCTGCTCGACGAACCGACCAACAACCTCGATCGCGAGGCCCGGGCGCGTCTGTACTCGATGGTGCGGAGCTGGAACGGGGCGTTGCTCGTCGTCAGCCACGACACCACGTTGCTGGATCTGATGGACGAAACCGCGGAGGTCCGGGCCACGTCGTTGACGGTGTTCGGCGGGGCGTTCAGCGACTACCAGGTTTACCTTGCGCAGGAACAGGAGGCTGCACAGCGGGCCCTGCGCGACGCCGAACGGGTCTTGAAGGTCGAGAAACGGCAACGTATCGAGGCCGAGACCAAACTCGCCCGCCGGCGCCGCTACGCCCAGACCGACTACGAGAACAAACGCAAACCCAGGGCGGTGATGAACCAGCGGAAGACCGAGGCCCAGGTATCGGCCGGCAGGTTGCGCGTCGAGCTCGGCGAGAAGGTCGACGCCGCGAGTGCGGCTGTCGACGAGCGGGCCGCCCGGGTGCGGGACGACCGCCGGGTCCGTATCGACCTGCCGGACCCGGGTGTCCCCGCCAGCCGTCGGCTCGCCGAACTCGGCGACGGAGAACGTACGCTCGTGATCCAGGGGCCGGAACGAGTGGCGTTGACCGGACCGAACGGCGTCGGCAAAACCTGTCTGCTGGAGTCTCTGGTGCATGGGACGCCGGCTGGTATCGCGGCCCTGACCGCCCGGGCGTTGACCGATCGGATCGGTTACCTGCCGCAGCGGCTGGACGTCCTCGACGACGCGGCGAGCATCCTGGAGAACGTTCGCCGCGCCGCACCGGTCGCTACGCCGGGCACGGTCCGGGCCGGGCTGGCCCGGTTCCTGTTCCGAGGTGACGAGGTGGATCGGTCCGTGGTGCAACTGTCCGGCGGCGAGCGATTCCGGGTCAGCTTGGCGCGGCTGCTGCTCGCCGACCCGCCACCGCAGCTGGTAATACTCGACGAGCCGACCAACAACCTCGACCTGGAAAGCGTCGACGCACTCGTGGATGCGTTGAGCAGCTATCGGGGTGGAATGATCGTCGTGAGCCATGACGACGGGTTCCTCCGCCGGCTCGGTATCAACCGCTGGCTGACGTTGGACCGTGGTGGCCGGCTTGCCGAATCGTCATAGTTGGGTGGGCTCTGGCGCGTGGCGTCTCGGGGACGGCGCCAAGGAGTTCGACAGATCTGACGCAGGTGCGGTCTATCAACGCGTCGCACGATGTGTTGATGCGCCGTCGGACGAGGTGGGTGAGTGTCATCACCCACCTTGTGCACCTGATCTCCGTTTGTGCACCTGATCGCTTACGCGGCGGCGATTAGGGTAGGTAAACGTCGGTAGGGGGCTGGTCGGGTGCATCAATGTGCGCCAATCCCCATCTCAGTATCCGGATGCGCGACGATCAGATGCACAAGTCGGTGCTGAAAGGCTAGATCTGCATCTGATCGTCGCGCGTCCAGACTGTGAGAAGCGATCAGATGCACAACGGGTCTGCGTCGCTGCTGGTTGGCACACCTGATCGCTGCCGCGGAAACGATCAGGCGCACAAACGACGATCAGGTGCACAACGCTAGGCGGGTGGGTCGAAGCGGCCGTCGATCGCGGTCCATCCACCGTCGACGGCTAACACGCTGCCGGTGACAAAGCTGGCCGCGTCGGACGCGAGGTATACCACCGCTCCGGCGAGTTCGCGCGGTTCGGCCCACCGGCCCAACGCACTCTTGGCGGCGTACGCGTCGTACCAGTCGGGCCGGGCTTTGATCGGCGCGGTGAGTGGTGTCTCCACCACCCCCGGGGCGATGGCGTTGACCCGCACACCGGATGGTCCGAACTCGGCCGCCGCGGTGCGCAGCAGCTGCACCAGCCCAGCCTTGGTGGCCGCGTAGACACCTTGACCGGGCTCAACGGTGACGGCGCGGATCGAGGCGAACCCGACGATCGAACCGGATCCACGCTCGGCCATCGGCCCGCCGAACGCCCGGATCAGGTGGAACGACGACCGCAGGTTCAAGTCGACTACCCGGTCGAATTCCTCGTCGGTGTAGTCGAGCAGCCGTTTGCGTACGTTGGTGGCTGGTGTGAAGACGAGGACGTCCACCGGGCCGAGTTCGGCGGCGGCACGGGAGACGGCGCCCGGATCGAGCACGTCGAGCTGATACGCCGATCCGTTCGTACCCACGGCCGCTGCGGTCTCGGATACGGCAGCGGAGTCGCGGTCGGCGGCCACCACGGTGGCGCCGTGGGCGGCCAGGGCCAGCGCCGCTTCCCGGCCGATACCACTCCCGGCGCCGACGACGAGCGCGCGCCGCCCATCGAGCCGGAAGAGGCCGGCATAGGCTGTGTAGTCCATCGTGTCTCTACCTCACATCGGCCGGATGATGGCCATCCGGGTCACGGTCAGCTCTTCGACGGCGAAGCGGGGGCCTTCTCGGCCGATGCCGGAGTCTTTGACCCCGCCGTAGGGCATGGTGTCCGACCGGAAGCCGGGCACCTCGTTGACGACGACACCGCCGACGTCGAGCCGCTGCACCGCCGTCATGGCGGTGGCCAACGAACGGGTGAACACACTCGCGTGCAGCCCGTAACGGGACGCGTTCACCTGCTCGAACGCTTCGTCCATCGAGTCGATGATGCGGACGCATACCACTGGCCCGAACACCTCTTCGCACCACACCGCGGCGGTGTCGGGGACGTCGACGAGCACCGTCGGTGCGGGTGTGACGTCGCTGGGTGCGGTGGCCAGCCGGCGGGCACCGGCCGACTCGGCTGCCTCGACCCACTCGTTCACCCGCTGGGCGGAGCGTTGGTCGATCAGCGTGGAGACATGGGTGGCCTCGTCACGGGGATCTCCGACGACGACGCTGCCCATACCCGCTGCTAGCCGGTCGAGGAATTCGTCGGCGACGCCCCGTTCCACCAGAACCCGCTGCACCGAGATGCATGCCTGGCCGGAGGCGTAGAACCCGCCACGCAACACGGCGGCGGCCGCCGCCTCCACGTCGGCGTCCGCGGCTACACACAGGGCGGCGTTGGACCCCAGCTCCAGGAGAACCTTGCGGGGTGCGGCATCACGGGCGATCCGATGCCCAACAGCCGCCGAACCGGTGAAGGACACCGCCCCGACCCTGGTGTCGGTGACCAGGGTGGACCCCACGTCGACGTCGCCGGTGACCAGCTGCACCAGACCGGGAGGCGCACCGGCGGCCAGCGCTGCCTCCCGGATCAGCTGCACCAGCCACAACGTCGCCAGCGGAGTGGACGGGGCGGGTTTGCAGATCACCGGACATCCGGCCGCGATCGCCGGACCCATCTTGTGGGTGGCCAGCAGCAGCGGATAGTTGAACCCGGCGATGCCGACGACGACGCCAATCGGCTTGCGCACCCAGAAACCGAGCATTCCGTCGCCGGACGGCAAAAGGTCCAGTGGGACGGTTTCGCCGTGCAGCCGGGACACCTCCTCGGCGGACGCGGCCAGCGTGACGAGGGTACGGTCCACCTCCACCCGGCAGTCCCGCACCGGCTTGCCGGTCTCGAGGACCAGCAGGTGCTCCATCTCGTCGCGCCATCCCGCCAGGGCATCCCGGGTGGCCAGCAAGATGTCGCGGCGGATCCGCGACGGCAGCGCCGCGACGGCGCCGGCCAGTTCGGTGGCGTGATCCACCGCGGTACGGGCGTGGTCGGCGGTACCAACCGGCGCGTCGGCGACGTGGGAGCCGTCGTACGGGAAACGGATCGGTGTGGTCTCGCCGGTGTCGACCCACCCGTCCCCGATCGGCAATCCCGTGGGCACGGTGGCGGAGAACGACGATGCGACGGTGGCGGAGAACGACGGCGGGACGGTGGTGCTCATGCCGTCGTCCCGCGGAGGAAGTGGTCGGCCGCCTCGGCGTAGATGTGGGCGCAGTGGACGATGTCGGCCACCTCGACGAACTCGTCGGCCTGGTGCGCGATCCATTTGCCTCCGGGGCCGTAGACGACGGTGGGGATGCCGGCGTCGCGGGTGAGGATGGTGCCGTCGGTGGCCCCCGGGACGCCGCCGTACCGTGCTGGTTCACCACGGACGGTCTCGTGGGCGCGGGCGAGGGCGGCGACTACGGGATGGCCGGGATCCACCTCGACCGACGGCCGGTTGTCGACGACGCTGACCTCGCTGGTCACACCGAGCGGCCCCGCGGCGGCCTCGGCTAGTTTGGCGATGGTGGCGATCACCTGATCGTGGTCCAGGGCAGGCACGGTGCGGATGTCCACACACACGGTGGCGCGGGTGGGAATGACGTTGATCTGGTCGGCCGAACCGGCCTCCAGGACCGTGGGCGTCACATACGGCAGGCCTAGGTGTTCGTGTTCGCCCAGCTCGGCCTGCCAGTGCTGCTGCTGGTCAGCCAGGGCTGCGAGAAGCGCACCGGCCGGCGCCACCGGGTTGCGACCATGCTGCGGCATCGCACCGTGGGCCATCTTGCCGGTGAAGTCCACCCGCAGCCGGATCGCGCCCTTGGCGGCGACGCAGATTTCACCCTCTTCCGGTTCGCAGATGATGGCGGCATCGACGTCCCGCGACGCGGGCGAGGCGGCGAAGTGTTTGGCGCCGAGCATCAGCCCTTCCTCGTCCACCAGCGCACACACCATGATCCGGCCGGGGAAGGGACCCGCCTGCTGCAACGCGTGTACACCGTAGAGCATCGCCGCCACTCCGGACTTCATGTCCGCCGAACCCCGCCCATAGAGGCGGCCGTCGCGGATCTCCCCGCCGTAGGGGTCGACGGTCCAGGCGTCGAGGTCGCCCTCGGTGACGACGTCGGTGTGGCCCTCGAACACGAGTGTCGGACCGTCGCCACCGCCGCCGTCGATCACGGCGATCACGTTGGGCCGGCCCGGTGCCACCTCTGTCACGTCGGGCGCCCAGCCGAAGGAACGCATCCGCTCCGCCACCAGTGCGGCCGCCGCGGCCTCGGCTTGGCCGCGTTCCGGATCGTGCACGCTGCGGATACGCACCAGGTCACGGGTGAAGTCGACGACGCCTCGTTCGTCGACGGGGAAGCGGGTCACTACTGTTCGTCCTCCTCGGGATCGGCGGCGGTCACGGCGCGGGCAAGTTCGGCGGCCGACACGCCGGCCAGGGCGCGGCGCAACGTCGGCACGGCGGCGACCAGTCGCCTGGTGTACGAATGTTGAGGGTTGTCGTAGACGTCGGTGGTGGCCCCCATCTCGACGAGTTCACCGTGGTGCATGACGGCGATGGTGTCGCACACGTGCCGCACCACGGACAGGTCGTGTGAGACGAACACCAGGGTGAGCGAGTACTCGTCGGCGAGATCGGCGAGCAGGTTGAGGATCTGCGCACGTACCGACACGTCGAGGGCGCTGACCGGTTCGTCGGCCACCACCACGGACGGCCGGGTGGACAACGCGCGGGCGATGGAGATCCGCTGCCGTTGGCCGCCGGAGAACTGGTGCGGGTATCGGTCGCCGGCGTCGTCCGGCAATCCGACCGCGGTGAGCAACTCCCGAATCCGGTCCGGCGGGGTTGGTTTGCGGGCAGCCACCAGGGGTTCGGCGATGATGTCGCGTACCCGCATCCGGGGGTCGAGGGATCCCATCGGGTCCTGGAAGACCACCTGTAGCCGTTCGCGGAGGAAACCGAGCCGCCGCTCGGGCTGACCGGAGATCCGGTGCCCCTCGAACTCGATCGAACCCGACGTCGGGTGGTCGAGTGCGGCCAGTAGCCGGATCAGGGTCGACTTCCCGGACCCGGACTCACCCACCAAGCCGAACCGCTGCCCCGGCTGGATGTCGAAGGACACACCGCGCACCGCCGGCACTTCGCTCGGGGGCTTGAACAGCGACGTACGGGCCCGCCGGTACCGGCGGTGGACGTCGCGGACGCTGAGGATCGGTGGACTGGGCTGGCTCATGTGGGCTCCTCGACCGGGTGCCAGCAGGCGTGGGCACGTGCCCCCTTGTGCTCCAATGGCGGCACCTGGACACATTGCTGAGTCGCGTGCGCGCAGCGGTTGCGGAACACACATCCGTCGGGGAACCGCCCGGCGGCCGGGACCGTGCCCGGGATGGTGTGTAGCCGTCCCCGCCCGTCGACGGCGTCCATGTCCGACGCGTCGAGCAGCCCGCGGGTATACGGATGCCGGGGCCGGGTGAACACCTCGTCGATGGGACCGGACTCGACGATCCGCCCCCCGTACATGACCAGCACCCGTTCGCAGACCGTGGCGACCACCGCGAGGTCATGGGTGATGAACAGCAGCGCGCTGTCTCGTTCGGCGACACCGGTCAGGATGAGATCGAGCATGTGGGCCTGGACGGTGACGTCGAGCGCCGTGGTTGGCTCGTCGCAGAGGAGGACGGCGGGATCGTTGGCCAGCGCGATGGCGAGCACGACGCGTTGGCGTTGCCCACCGGAGAGCTGATGAGGGTAGGCGCGGGCTGCCCCTTCGGGATCGGGCAGGCGCACCTTGGCCAGCATCTCCACCGCTGCGCGCCGGGCGGCGCGACGGTCCGGCTGGCGGCGGTGCAGCAGCATGATCTCGGCCACTTGGTCGCCGACCTGCATCACCGGATTGAGTGCGGTCATCGGCTCCTGGAACACCATGGCCATCCGGTCGCCCCGGACCTTGGACATCTGCCGTTCGCTGGCGCCGACCACGTCGAAGCCGACCTCGGAGAGCCGGATAGACCCGCTGGCTTTCACCTCTTCGGGGAGCAGGCCGAGCAGGGCCAACGCGGTCAGCGACTTGCCGGAGCCGGATTCGCCGATCAGGCCCACCCGCTCGCCGGGGGCCAGCGTGAAGGACACGTCGGTGATGAGGTCGAGATTGTCCGTGCCCACCCGAAGGTCACGTACGCGCAGCGCGGGTTCTGCCGCGTCAGGTATGCCGGCGCCTGGCGGAGTCGATGGTCCCGCGATCTGGTTGTTCACCGGCGAACCTCCAGACGCGGATCGAAACGGTCCCGGAGGCCGTCGCCGAGCAGGTTGAACCCGAGCACGGCCAGTGCGATCGCGATACCCGGCCACAACGCCAGCCGGGGCGCGGAGTGCAGCAGCTCCTGCGACTCCTGCAGCATCCGGCCCCAGGACGGGGTGGGCGGGCGGGTGCCGAAGCCGAGGAACGACAACGCTGCCTCGGCCAGGATCGCGATGGCGAAGGCCACCGAACTCTGCACGATGACCAGCCCGGAGATATTCGGTAGAACGTGCCGTACGGCGATGGCCCGGCGGGTGCGGCCGGCCGCACGGGCGGCAAGCACGTACTCGGTGTTCATGACCCCGAGGGTGCCGCTGCGGGCGAGCCGGGCGAACGACGGCACGGTGGCGATGCCGATGGCCGCCATCGCGGTGAGAGTGCTGGGCCCGTAGACGGCGGCGAACATGATGGCCATCAGCAATGCCGGGAACGCGAGCAGTAGATCGTTGCCGCGCATGACGATCTCGCCGGCCCACCGGGACCCCATGCCGGCGAAGATGCCGAGCGGGGTGCCGATCACGGCGGCGATACCGACGGCGACGATCCCCACGAACAGGGTGGTGCGGGCGCCGACCAGCAGTTGGCTGAAGACGTCGCGGCCGAACTTGTCGGTGCCGAGCCAGTGGTCGCCGCTGTAACTCGTCAGCCGCGCCGCCGCGTCGATGCGGGTGGGGTCGTAAGGCGTCCAGACGAACGACAGTAGAGCGGCGCCGATGATCAGCGCGACGATGCTGCCGCCGACGATCAGGCTCGGGTTTAGCCGGGAGCCGCGTCGGGCCGCCGCTGGTTCGGCGACCGGTACGGAAACGACGTTGACCTGTTCGCTCATCCCGCCCTCCGGAGCCGGGGATCAAGGACGGTATACAGCACGTCGACGACGTAGTTGACGAGGAGTACGGCGAGGACCAGCACCATGACGACGCTCTGGACGAGCAGCAGGTCCCGGTTGGCGACGCCGTCGAGTAGCAGGCTCCCGAGACCGGGAATGACGAACACCCGCTCGACGACAACAGCGCCGATCAGCAGCGTCGCCAACTGCAGGGCAAGGACCGTGACCACCGGGATGGCCGCGTTTCGCAACCCGTGTTTGACCAGGGCGCGATACGGACCGAGGCCTTTGGCCCGGGCGGTACGGAGATAGTCCTCGCGCATTACGTCGAGCACCGCCGACCGGACGTACCGGGTGACGACCGCACCCTGAACGAGACCTAGCGCCAGAGCAGGCAGGATCAACCGGCGCAGGAACTGCACGGGGTCGTCGGCGGGCACCACCCAACCTCCGGGCGGCAGCCAGCCCAGCTGTACCGCGACCACCGACACCAGCAGGATGCCCGCGAGGAAGCTCGGCACCGCCATCCCTACCTGGCTGGCGCCGGAGAGCATCATGCCGCTGAGCCTGCGGTGCCGCACCGCCGCCAGGACCCCCAGCGGCAGGGCGATGACCAGCGCGACCAGCATGCCTGCCATCACCAGCCAGGCGGTGACCTGCAACCGGTCGAACACCTGCGGCCCGATATCCGCGCGGGTCACGTACGACCGGCCGAGATCACCCTGGAGCAGGCCACCCACCCAGTCGAGGTACTGGGCGGGCAGAGACCGGTCCAGGCCGAACTCGGCCCGGGTGGCCTCGAGCGCCTCGGGCGTCGCCTGGACGCCGAGGGCCACCCGGGCGGGGTCGCCCGGCAGCACCGCCATGAAGGCGAAGACAACCGCCGACGCCAGCAGCAGGCTGAGCGCGAAGACCACCGTCCGCCTCGCGAGCTGGAGCAGCACCGGCCGCGCACCCCTTTCCGATCAGGCCCCGGTTCGGCCGGGGCGGCCCGTCAGGACCTCGATATCGCCGTCAAGTCGAACGACTCGCCGACGCGATTCTCCGGCAGGCCGGTGACATCGTCGGCGGCGACGATCAGGTTCGGCAGCAGGAACAGCCAGTCCGCGACGGCGTCCTCGGCCAGCAGCCGGGCCGCGTCCTGCATCGACGCGATCTGCTCCTCCGGCGTGCCGGCATCCGCGGCGGTCAGGAGGTCGCGCAGCTCCTCGTTGTCGTACCGGAAGTAGTAGTCCGGGTCGCCGAAGATACCGATGTCGCGGGGTTCGACGTGGGCCACGATCGACATGTCGTAGTCGGCGTTGGTGAACACCTCGTCCAGCCAACGGGCCGGGAACTCCAGCGGCTCGATCTCGGCTGTGATGCCTACGTCGGCCAGCTGTGAGGCGACCACCTGAGCGGCGGCGACCGCGTAGGGCAGGTTGGCGATGCGGAAGCGTAGTGTCACACCCTCTGCGCCGGCGTCGGCCAGCAGGTCCTGAGCACGATCAGGATCGTACGGGTACATGCCGGTCAGATCTTCGTACCAGGGGTCCGTGGGCGGAACGTGGCTGCCGATGAGGTAGCCACGCCCGGCCCACGCCGTCTCCAGCAGGGCCTCTCGGTCGATGGCGTGTTTGACCGCCTGACGGACCCGCACGTCGGACATCGGGCCGGACTCGTTGTTGAACGCGAGGGTGACCTCACCGTTGGTGGTGCCCTCGATGACCTGGAAGCGGTCCTCATTCTCGAACTGGTCGAGTGCCTCGGGCGCCTGCACGGTGCCGATGACGTCGATGTCGCCGGTGAGCATCGCGTTGTTCGCGGCGGTCGGGTCGGCGAAGTAGCGCAGCGTCACGGTGTCGATGGCCGGGGCATCACCCCAGTAGTCGTCGTTGGCCGCGAACACGATCGAATCGCCCCGGTTCCAGGTGTCCACCACGTACGGTCCCGTGCCGACCGGCTCGTTGGCGAGGTCGTCGACTCCGGTGGGCGTGAACATCGCACCGATGCGGGTGGTCATCCGGAACAGCCAGTTGTTGCTGGGTTCGGTGAGGACGACGCGGACCTCGGTGGGGGAGACCACCTCGACCTCGTCGACGACGTCCATGCCGGACTTCAGCGACACCGACCAGTCGTCGGACTGGACCCGTTCGATGCTGAACTTGACGTCGTCGGCGGTGAATTCCTCGCCGTTGCTGAAGGTCACCCCCTCACGGAGGGTGAAGTCGTAGATGGTGCGATCCTCGCTGACCTCCCACGACTCCGCCAGCAGCGGGACGATCTCGCCGGTGTCCTGGTCGAGTTTGACCAGGCCTTCGTAGACGTTCACCAGCAGGGCTTCCGGGATGGCCGCACCGTCGGTGGTGGTGAAGTCCAGATTGGCGGGTTCGGCGGTAAAACCGACGGTGAGCGCGGTGGGCTCCCCGGCGGGTGTGTCGTCACCAGGGTCCGCGTCGTCACCGTCGCCGTCGTCGGCCGTGGAGCCGTCGGCTGAGCTGTCGGTGGCGTCGTCGTCGCCGCTGCCTGCTCCGCAGCCGGTCAGGAGGAGGAAACCGGCCGCGGTCGCCGCGACGGCGGTGCGGAGCGATCGTTTCATCTGGTGTTCCTCTCGCGATTCAGCGCCGCCCGGACGGCCGTGGCCACCCCTTCGGTGGTTCCGGTACCGCCTAGGTCGGGTGTATGGATGGATGGATCGAGCAGTGCGGTGGCGATCGCGTCGCGGATCGAGTCACCCGCGGCGGGAAGGCCACTGTGGTCCAGCATCATGGCACCGGACAACAGGCACGCCACCGGGTTGGCGATTCCTTGTCCGGCGATGTCTGGGGCGGATCCGTGAATCGGCTCGAACAGCCCGGGGGTGGCCTGCGGGCTGACGTTCGCACTCGGGGCCATGCCGAGTCCACCCGCGAGCACCGCGGCCAGGTCGGCGAGGATGTCCCCGAACAGGTTGCTGCACAGCAGCACATCCAGCTCGGTGGGGCGTTGCACCATCCGGGCGGCCATGGCGTCCACCAGTACCGGCTGCCACTCGACCGCCGGGAAGTCCTCGGCCACGTCGGCGACCACCTCGTCCCACAGCGTGTAGCCGTGCCGCATCGCGTTCGACTTGGTGACCAGCGCGAGCCGGCCGCGCCGCCGGCTGGCCTGGTCGAACGCGTACCGGGCGGCGCGTTCGATGGCGTGCCGGGAGTGGATGGCGACTTCGACGGCCAGCTCCGCACCGCTGGCCCGATGGGCCCGCCCACCCGCCCCGCTGTACTCACCCTCGGTGTTCTCCCGGACGATGAGCAGGTCGGTGCCCGGCGCGGAGGTGACGACGGAGGGCACGCCATCCCAGCTGCGCACCGGGCGGAGGTTCACCGCGAGGTCCAATTGTTGGCGCAGCGCGATGATGAGCCCCCAAACCAACTCGTGGTCGGGGACGTCTGGGCGGCCGACGGCACCGAATAGGACGGCGTCGTGCTGGCGAACGATGTCGGCGGCGTCGGCTGGCATGGGCGCCCCGGTTCTGAGGTGCCGCTCGCCGCCCCAGTCCACCTCGAGAACATCCAGCTGGGCGCCGTGCAGTGCGGCGGCGTCCCGGATGACCGGGAGCGCGGCGGCGATGACCTCGGGGCCGACGCCATCGCCGGGGATACACGCGAGACGGAGTTGCATCGAACCTGCCTACCTATCGCCCTGCCTTGCGGACCAGGATTCCGGGCTTGAAACCTCGTAGGCTACTGGTCGGACCAGTAGCCTTAGTGAGGAATAGGTACGGTTGCATGGCCGGCCCAGGCTGTCAAGGTCCGGGCCCGAGACGTAGAGCGGAGCGCTGGATGGCAGGCGAGGTGAAGTTCGAGCGGGTCCGGCCGGTGCGCGCCTACGAGCGGGTGGTCGAACAGATCGAGGAGCACGTGCTGCGCGGCCAGCTGCGGCCGGGGGACCGGCTACCCAGTGAGCGGGCACTGATGGCCGAGTTCGGGGTGAGCCGCTCCACGGTGCGGGAGGCGTTGCGCGTTCTGGAGAGCAACGGGCTGGTCCGGTCCCGGCCCGGTGATCCCGCGGGGCCGGAGATCCTGGAGTTCTCGCCCACCACGCTGCGTAAGTCCGTGACGCGGCTGGTCCGCACCGACCAGGTGGGCTTGGGTGAGCTCGTACAGTTTCGGATGTTGCTGGACAGCTGGGCGAATTTGCTGGCCGCGAAGCTGGCCACGGATGAGCAGGTGGCCGAGATGGAGGCCGCCATGGCCCGGATGGAGCAGGCGATCGACGAGGGGTACGTCGAGTTCAGCCAGGCCGACGTCGCTTTCCACGACGCGGTGGCGCGGGGTAGCGGCAGCACGTTGATCCAGGTCTGTAGCGACGTCGTGCGGGGGGTCGTCGTGGGGCTCATCGCACACAAGATCGCCGACAGTCCGGACCGACGGGCGCTGATGCGCAAGTCGCTGAATCATCATGCGGAGGTCCTCCACGCGTTGCGCGAGCGCGATGGCGAGCGCGCGGCTCGGCTGGCCCGGCACTCTCTCTACGCGTACTACGCCGAGTACGTGCCGGTGGGAGAACGACGGCTGCTGCAGGCGTTGCTGGAGGAGGTTCCGCCGCCCGGAACGGTCCACCCGTCGGCGCTACTGTGATCGTGGAAATGTTCCATGGTGTTAGTTATTGCTGATCCACTATTACAGAGTGTCTCTTGTTCACTGAGCGTCACCACGTCGAGACTCTGGGCAACCACGATCGCATCCACGGGAGGCCGACGTGTCCCAGAACCTCACTCGACGATTCCGCCGGGTCCGCGCGCCGCTCGCCGTCGCCGCGGCGGGAGCTTTGCTGTTCGCGCTGACGGCGCCGGCGCAGGCTGACCCGGACGAGTTGAGCAACACCATCACCGACGTGCCTGGCATCAAGGTCGGGCAGTACACCCAGTTCGGTGACGGTTACCGCACCGGAACCACGGTCATCCTGACCGAGGACGGCGCCACCACCGGCTACAGCCAGCAAGGTGGTGGCCCGGGGACGAAGGAGACCGACTTACTGGAGCCGGGCGGACTCGTCACCGAGGCCCACGCCGTGGTGCTCAGCGGCGGCAGCGCCTATGGGTTGGACGCGGCCTCCGGTGTGATGCGGTGGCTGGAGGAGCGCGGGGTCGGATACCCGGTGGGCGGCGGCGTGGTGCCGATCGTGCCGTCGGCGATCCTCTACGACCTCGGCCGTGGCGGCGACTTCCAGGCCCGTCCGGATGCCGAGTTCGGCTACCTAGCGGCGGAGAACGCCAGCACCGACCCCGTCGAGATGGGGCGGGTCGGTGCCGGAATGGGGGCCAATTGGGGCCTCGGATCAGCGAGCATCGAGCTACCCAACGGATACCGCGTCGGCGCCATCGTCGGGCTCAACCCGGGCGGTTCGCCGGTGAACCCGGACACCTGCCGGCCCTATGCGGAGTTCCTCGAGATCGGGAACGAGTTCAACCTCACCAAACCGAACAAACGCGACTGCCCGGACGCCCGGCCGGGGAATGCCGCGTCGGTGGAGGGAATGTCCGAGGAGCCGTTCAACACGACCATCGCCGTCGTCGCCACCGACGCACCACTCGACCAGACCCAGGCGCAGCGGATGGCGATGATCGCCAACAGCGGGCTGGCCCGCTCCATCCGGCCGGTTCACAACCTCGGCGACGGTGACACCGTGTTCGCCATGGCCACCACCACGCCGGCCGGGGGCCTGTCGAACAACGAGCTCAGCCAGATCTACAACGCCGGCGCGGACGCCCTCGGCCGGGCCGTCGTCCACGCGATGCTGGAGACCGAGACCATCGGCAACCACCGGTCTTACTGCGACCGGTACCCGAGCGCGTGCAAGCACCGGGACCGGCCGGGCGCGGCGAGCACGACCACCGACACCAGCGATAACACCACCAGGGACTCCGACGATTCCGCGGTGGTGGCACCGGCGGTCGCTTCCAACGGTGGCTCGACCGGCCTGCTCACGTGGATCGCTCAGGCGGTACGCCACCCCCGTTGATCCCCCTCCCATGATCATGAACACTTTGCCGTGTCATGACACGGCAAAGTGTTCATGATCATGGGGAGAGGGAGGGGCGGTGCCGGAGAACATCCAGGGCGACGACCGCCACGTGCAGCGATAGGCACGCCTCGACCGCATCGAGATCGGTCCGCAGGATCCGCTCGATGCGGTCGAGCCGCTGGTAGAAGGCGGGCCTGCTCATGCCGGCGGCTTCAGCCGCGGCGGACTTGTTGCGGCCGTGCGCCAGATACCCGGCCAGAGCAGCCACGAGGTCGGTGCGATGTGCGCTGTCGTGCATCAGCAACGGGCCCAGTTCGTGCTCGACGAACATCTGTAGCCGAGGGTCGTCACCCAGCAGATAGAGCAACCCGCGGATATGGATGTCGGATAGTTCGTGGTAGAGCTTCTCGCCGGGTAATCCAGGCGCCGCGAGGGCCACCTGTCTCGCCTCGGCGAGGGAGCGCCGCAGCCCGGCCACGGTGTCCACTACGGTGCCGACGGCGAGGGAGACCCCCGCCCCCGGGGTGGCCACGGCCATGGATTCCCGGACCCGGCGCATCACCCGCCGCAACACCTCGTCGGTGTTGTGCGGCCCAGTCGGCAGCGTCAGCACCATCGCGATCTCGTCCTGGCCGACCGCTCCCACGAGTGCTGGGACGCCGGCTTCGCGGGCAGCAGCCGCGATGGTCTCCGCGACGTCGCGGACCCTGGCCTCCAGGGCCAGCTCGCCGCCGGCCGGCCGGTCCGATATGCGGGCCATGGCGCCGATCAGCGGCCGCTGGCCGAGCGGGACACCGAGGGCCGCCGCGCGGAGGGCGGTGTCGTCATCCGTGGCCGACGTGCCGGCGCGGATGTCGTCGATCACACTTCGGTGGGTCATCCGTTCTAGGCTGGATTGTTCACGCTCCATCATCCGGTTCATCACCAGCGCCCCGGCACCCCGTTCCAGCGCGACCACGTCGAGCGACGACGGCGCTCCGTCGAGCCGCAAGAACAGCCGACCCCACTGTGAACCGCGGGCCCCGATGGTCGTCACCAGCCACCGGTCGGGCATGGCCACCACCTGGGTCGGCTCGGTCGGCCGCACGAACCGGGACCGCGATTCCCAGTCGTCCAGCAGCTCCTTGATCGGCACCCCGGCGTTCTCGCAGCCGAGCACCTGGTGAGCCAGATTCTCCATGACGACGGGGCGGCCGGTCAGTTGGCTGATGTTGGCCAGGATGGTCTCGGTGTCGGCGCCTTCGAGAGTCAGTTCGGTGAAGCGTCGATGCACCGTTTCGGAGTCACGTAGCAGCCTCACCTGGGAGTCCACGATGATGCTGTGGACCGCTTCGGTGATGCGGACGAACGGGACCTCCTGCTCCAGAGCCACGAGCGGTAGGTCGTGGCGGCGAGCGGCAGCCACGAGCGACGTGGGTAGCTCGCCGAAGCGCCGTCCGAGCTCGATCACTAGGCCGCTCGCTTGTGCGGCGGCGAGGGCGTCGACGTATCGCGTCAGCTCCGTTTCGGCTCCGTCCAGCGCGATCCCCGTGGTCAGGATGAGTTCACCGCCGTGCAAGAGCGGGGCGATGTCCGGGAGTTCGCTTACATGCACCCAGCGCACCGGATTGTCGAGCCGCTCATCGCCGGCTAGCAGGCGTGGCCGGCCGCGGCGCACCTCGGGTAAGGCCAGGACCTGACGCACGGTGAGGCTCACGGCACTCGACGTCCCTTCGGCGTTGGCGGTAGCGGAAGGCCACCGGACTCGGCCAGGAGGCGATCGCCTCCGAGCCGCACGGCGAGGATGTTGGCGCGGCGGCGCGCGCGGTGGATTCTTACCGCTAGCCGCACTGCCATCGCCGTCGCGATCAGGCCGACCAGAAGCAGCACGAGGCCGACCTCGAAGGGGAGGTCCGGATCGACGGACCAGGCCACCGGCCCTCCGATGATCCCGAACATGCCGAGAATTCCCCAGGCGCCAACCCCGAAGGTTCTGGCGCGTTCTCCAGAGGGCGTGCCCGTGAACGGGCGCAGCATCTCCGGCGGTAGCCCACGGGTGGTCTGGTCGGCGTCGCGATCCTCCAGCCACGCCAGGACCGCCTGCTGGCGACGACGAGTATCGGCGTCGGCCGCGAGGCAGTAGATGAGCCCGGCCACCACGCCGAGCCCGAGCGCGGCCAAGACACCCACCGCCGCCACGGTGTTGACGTCGGCCGGTAGGTCCCCGCCGGCGACCTGCTCGCCGATAGCGGCCACGAAGATCGCCGTTCCGGCCAAGGTCAGGGCGGCCACCGTCAGTCGTCCGGCATATCGGCGCAGCGTGTTTACCCCGGTTGGCTGGTGCTGCGAGAACTCCGCCGCGTCGGCGTCGTCCTGGGCCCAGGCGTGCTGGAGGCGTCGTCCGGCACCGGAGATCGTCCGGCGGGTGGGCTCTGGAACCGGCCTTCCGGCCAGCTCTGCGAGCAACATGGCTCGGCTGGCCGGTGTCCGGCCGCCGTACCGTGCGTCGGCCAGGAGACGCTGCTCGGCCCGGAGTCCGTCGGTGTCCGACGGATCCACCAGCGGTAACGCCTCGATGAACTGCGCTAGGTGGGTGCGGTCGTCGTCGCTGAGGCCGGGCAGGGGACGGCCCGCGACGTGCACCCTACCCCACGGGCCCTCGGTCGACTGGAAGCGATAGGAGATGTACTCCGCATGCCGCCCGCGGCTCGTTTGCCGCCAGGCCCTGGTGATCGTGCTCAACGGGACCGTCGTCCGTCCTAGGCGCACGGAGCCGGTCGCGAGATCGACAGCGACCGAGCGGTAGGCCAGGGTGAAATAGAGCAGGATGCCACCCGGCAGGATCGCGACCCAGCAGGCTAGAGCGGACAGGTACGGCAGCGGGGCGCCGGCGAAGAGGTCGACGGTGAACCACGCCAACAGCGCGGCGGCCGGTACGGCGGTGGTGAAGATGAGGCGCAGCGCGCTGATGGCCGGTGGGCGCCCGATCCGGACGAGGCTGCTCATCGCGGGAGCAGGTCGACGCAGCCAGCGGAGGTCAGCGGAGTCTCTGGGGCGATTCGCGGCATTCGATGATGTTAGAACCCGCGCGAATAGGGGCGCCGGATGGGGAGCGGGGCCGGGCGCCTGGATAGCGAGGCGGTGGAAGGAGTCGCACTGGGTTTGTGCGTCGACTGACTTCCAACGACGCTAGCCAGGATGCCTGGGCACGCGAGCCCGGCGAATCCCTATTCGCGCGGGTTCCTAAGTGCCCTGCGTGGACCACACCCGCGTCAGACGCTCTAGCGCCGAGAGCGGCGTGCTCCCACCCATGGCGGGACAGTCTCACGGAGCGTGCGTTCCAGACGGCGGAAACGCCGGTCTGAATACGATGTGTCCGGACTGCTGGTGTCCACCGATAGGGCTGAGACGGGAGGCTGGATGTTCGCCAAGGTGCTGGTGGCCAATCGGGGCGAGATCGCCGTACGTGCCTTTCGGGCCGCATACGAGTTGCGCGCCCGCACGGTTGCGGTGTTTCCGCATGAGGACCGCGACTCGGTGCACCGCCTCAAGGCGGACGAGGCCTACCTGATCGGCGAGCCGGGCCGCCCGGTGCGGGCTTACCTAGATGTCGACGAGATCGTCCGGGTGGCTACCGAGTGCGGTGCCGATGCCGTCTACCCGGGGTACGGGTTCTTGTCCGAGAACCCCGACCTTGCTCGCGCGTGCGCCGAGCATGGCATCACGTTCGTTGGCCCGCCGCCGGAGGTGCTCGAGCTGGCGGGCAACAAGGTGCGGGCGGTGGCGGCGGCCAGGTCGGCCGGGGTACCGGTACTACGCTCGACCGCCCCCTCGGCTGACGTGGACGAACTGGTGGCCGCGGCGGAGCCGATCGGGTTCCCGCTCTTCGTCAAGGCGGTTGCCGGGGGCGGCGGCCGAGGGATGCGACGGGTGGACGATCCACGGGAGTTGCCCGACGCGCTCGCCGCCGCCATGCGGGAAGCCCAGGCGGCCTTCGGCGATGCCACCGTCTTCTGCGAGCAGGCGGTGCTTCGGCCGCGGCATATAGAGGTGCAGGTGCTCGCCGATGGCACCGGTGACACCATTCACCTGTTCGAGCGGGATTGCTCGGTGCAGCGTCGGCACCAGAAGGTCATCGAGATCGCACCGGCTCCCGGGCTCGACGACGAACTCCGCTCCAGGCTGCACGCCGACGCCTTGACGTTCGCCCGATCGATTGGCTACGTCAATGCGGGCACCGTCGAATTCCTGGTCGACACCGCGGGCGACCGCGCCGGCGAACATGTCTTCATCGAGATGAACCCGCGGATCCAGGTAGAGCACACGGTCACCGAGGAAGTCACCGACGTCGACCTCGTGCAGTCGCAGCTGCGGATCGCCGCCGGTGCCACGCTCGCCGAATTGGGCCTGACGCAGGAATCGACGCACTGCAACGGCACCGCCATGCAGACCCGCATCACCACCGAAGACCCCGCCAACGGGTTCCGGCCCGACACCGGACGGATCACCGCCTATCGGTCTCCGGGCGGTGCGGGGGTCCGCCTGGACGGCGGCACCACCCACGCCAACGCCGAGGTCAGCGCCCATTTTGACTCCATGCTGGTCAAGCTCACCTGCCGGGGGCGGGACCTGGAGGCGGCGGTACGACGGGCCCGTCGGGCATTGGCGGAGTTCCGGATCCGGGGTGTGTCCACCAACATCCCGTTCTTGCAGGCGGTGCTCGACGAGGACGACTTCGTGGCCGGCCGCGCGACCACGGCGTTCATCGACGAGCGGCCACATCTGCTACAGGCGCGCACGAGCGCCGACAGAGGCACCCGGCTGCTGCAATGGCTGGCCGACGTGACGGTGAACCGTCCACATGGCACCGCCCCGGTCACCGTCGTTCCAGGTGACAAGTTGCCGTCGCTGGATAGTTCCGAGCCGGTCCCGGACGGCACCCGGCAGCGGCTACGCGCGCTCGGGCCGGAGGTGTTCGCCCGAGAGTTGCGCGAACGCGTCGGAGTAGCGGTCACCGATACCACCTTCCGCGACGCCCACCAGTCTCTGCTGGCCACCCGGGTCCGCACCAAAGACCTGGTCACGGCGGCGCCGTATGTGGCGCGCCGGCTGAGCGGCCTCTGGAGCCTGGAAGCCTGGGGCGGCGCCACCTACGACGTCGCCCTCCGCTTTCTGGGTGAGGACCCGTGGGAGCGGCTGGCGGCGCTGCGCGAGGAGGTCCCGAACGTCGCTCTGCAGATGCTGCTCCGAGGACGGAACACCGTCGGGTACACGCCCTACCCCGAACAGGTCACCCGGGCCTTCGTGGACGAGGCCGTCCGCTCCGGTGTCGACGTGTTCCGGATCTTCGACGCGCTCAACGACGTCGAGCAGATGCGCCCGGCCATCGACGCCGTCCGCGAGACCGGCACGGCCCTGGCCGAGGTGGCGTTGTGCTACACCGCTGACCTGTCCGACCCGGGCGAGCGCCTCTACACCCTTGACTACTACCTGGCCCTCGCCGAGCGGATGGTGACGGCCGGCGCACACGTGCTCGCCATCAAGGACATGGCCGGCCTGCTGCGACCCCCGGCGGCGAAACGTCTGGTGGCGGCGTTGCGTGAGCGGTTCGACCTGCCCGTGCACCTGCATACCCACGACACCGCGGGCGGTCAGCTCGCCACTCTCACCGCTGCCATCGACGCGGGTGTGGACGCCGTCGACGTCGCGTGTGCGTCCATGGCCGGTACCACCAGCCAGCCTCCGATGTCGGCGCTGATCGCAGCCTTACGGCACACCGAGCGCGACACCGGCCTGGATCTGCGCGCGGCGCAAGACTATGAGCCGTACTGGGAGGCGGTGCGCCGGATGTATGCACCGTTCGAGTCCGGCCTACCTGGGCCCACCGGGCGGGTCTACGACCACGAGATCCCGGGTGGCCAGCTCAGCAACCTCCGGCAGCAGGCCATCGCACTCGGGCTGGGCGAGCGGTTCGAACAGATCGAGCGCATGTATGCCGCGGCGGACCGGATGCTGGGGCGCCTGGTCAAGGTGACGCCGTCCAGCAAGGTCGTGGGCGATCTCGCGTTGCACCTGGTGGCGCTCGGCGCGGACCCGGCCGAGTTCGAGGCCGAGCCACGCCGGTTCGACATCCCCGACTCGGTGATCGGGTTTCTCGCTGGTGAGCTGGGGGACCCACCTGGTGGCTGGCCGGAGCCGCTGCGCAGCAAGGCGTTGGAAGGCCGGGAACCGGAGCTGGGGCTGACGGAGCTCGACGACGCCGACCACAAGGTCCTGGAACAGCCGGGCCGGGACCGCCAGGAAGCACTGAACCGGCTGCTCTTCGCTGGTCCGGCCGCGCGATTCGGGGAGATGCGCCAGACGTACGGCGATCTGTCCGTGCTGGACACCGTCGACTACCTGTACGGGCTCCGGCCGGGGGACGAGTCCGTGATGGAGATCGGCACCGGCGTCCGGGTGATCGCGCGGCTGGAGGCCATCGGCGACGCCGACGAACGCGGCATCCGCACGGTGATGTGTACGCTCAACGGGCAGTTGCGGCCGGTGTGGGTGCGCGATCGCGCGATCGCGGCGGATGTGCCGGAGACGGAGAAGGCCGACCCGAAGAATCCGAACCACGTGGCGGTTCCCTTCGCTGGGGTGGTGACGCCCGCGGTGGCCGAGGGGGACGCCGTGGAGGCCGGGCAGACCGTGGCCACCATCGAGGCCATGAAGTTGGAGGCGTCCATCACCGCGGCGGTGAGTGGGCGGATCACCCGGCTGGTGGTGACGGAGTCACGCCGGGTAGAAGCTGGTGACCTGATCGCGGTGGTCGGATCATGACCGTCGTCGACGCGCACCATCACCTCTGGGTGCGGGCCCGGCATCCGCAGCCCTGGATCGATCCGGTCACGATGGCGGCCATCCACGCCGATTTCGAGGTGGCCGACCTGACGCGGCACACCGCGGGGCTATCGGTCACCGAGACCGTGGTGGTTCAGTGCACCGCTTCGGTCACCGAGACCATCGATCTGCTGGCGATCGCCGCTAAGGGCGGGCTCGTGCGTGGTGTGGTCGGTTGGATCGATCTCGCGTCGGACGACGTTGCCGACCAACTCGACCGGCTGCGCTCGAGTCCCGGTGGATCACGGCTGGTCGGCATCCGGCACGGCGTCCAATCCGAACCCGATCCGTGGTTTCTCGACCGGCCGGACATCCGTCGTGGGATCCAGGCGGTCGGTGGGGCCGGCCTGGTCTTCGATCTGCTGGTACTCGCGCATCAGCTTCCGGCGGCCACCCGCCTCGTGCGTGCCCTTCCCGAAGTGTCCTTCGTCCTGGACCACCTGGGTAAACCGGCTCTGGCCAGTGGAGACACCACCGGGTGGAAGCGTGATCTGGCCGCCCTCGCGGAGGCACCTAACGTCACCGCCAAGCTGTCCGGCTTGGTGACGGAGGCCAACTGGAGCACGTGGACACCGGGCGACGTCGCACCGGCGGTGTACCACGCGTTGGACGTGTTCGGCCCGGACCGCCTCATGTTCGGCTCGGACTGGCCAGTGGCCCTCTTGGCCGGCTCGTATGAGCGGTGGGTCGAGGTGTTGACCGGTCTGCTTGCCGGCCTCGACTCCGCTGACCAGTCCAGTATCTGGCGCGATACCGCGCGCCGGGTCTACCACCTGCCCCCCTCCCGGTGATCATGGGCTTTGGACTACCGAATTCGGTAGTCAAAAGCCAATGATCACCGGGAGGGGGCGGGATCACTGAACCCAGTCGAAGGTCAGCTTGACCGCGCGCTGCCAGTTGGCGTACTCGGTGTCACGGTGGGTGGGGTCCATCTGCGGCATCCACCTGGCCGCCAGGTGCCAGTTGCGGCGTAACCCCTCGAGGTCCGGCCAGTACCCGACAGCCAGCCCGGCCGCGTAGGCCGCCCCCAACGACACTGTCTCGGCGACCATCGGCCGCATCACCGGAACGTCGAGGACATCGGCGATGAGCTGCATCAGCAGATGGTCGGCGGTCATCCCGCCGTCCACTTTCAGGGTGGCCGAGCGTAGGCCGGCGTCGGCGTTCATCGCGTCGACCACCTCTCTGGTCTGCCATGCGGTGGACTCGAGGACCGCCCGGGCCAGGTGCCCCTTCGTGATGTACGACGTCAGCCCCGCGATGATGCCGCGGGCCTCACTGCGCCAGTGCGGCGCGAACAGCCCGGAGAACGCCGGCACGATGTAACAGCCGCCGTTGTCGTCGACCGTGCGGGCCAGCGTCTCGATCTCCGGTGCACTGTTGATCAGCCCGAGGCTGTCCCGGAACCACTGCACCAGCGATCCGGTGACGGCGATGGAACCCTCCAGTGCGTACACCACCCGTTCCCCGGCCACCTGGTAACCGATGGTGGTGAGCAGGCCGTGGGTGGAGCGCACCAGGGTGGTGCCGGTGTTCATCAGCAGAAAGCTGCCCGTCCCGTAGGTGCATTTGGTCTCGCCGCGGGCGAAGCAGGTCTGGCCGAACAGAGCGGCATGCTGGTCGCCCAGCGCAGCCGCGATCTTGATGCCGGGCACCACACGCCGGGTCTCCCCGAAGATGTCCGTCGACGGCCGGATCTGTGGCAGCATCTGCCGCGGGATACCGAAGAATGCCAAGAGGTCGTCGTCCCACGAGAGTGTGGCCAGGTTCATCAGCAACGTCCTGGAGGCGTTGGTGACGTCGGTGGCGTGGACCCCACCGTCCACGCCACCGGTGAGATTCCAGATCAGCCAGGTCTCCATGGTGCCGAACAGCACGTCACCGCGTTCGGCTCGCTCCCGCATGCCGGGGATGGCGTCGAGCATCCAGCGTAGGCGTGGTGCGGTGAAATACGTGGCCAGCGGCAGTCCGCTGCGCTCCCGGATGCGCTCGGAGCCGGGCGCCCGCTCGAGTTCCCGGACCAGGTTCTCGGTGCGGATGTCCTGCCACACGATCGCCCGGCCGATGGGGACGCCGGTATGCCGGTCCCAGACAACGGCGGTTTCACGCTGGTTGGCGATGCCCAACGCGACGACGTCGGCGGCGGAAGCACCAGCGTCGCGGAGTGCCCGTGGGACGACCCGGTCGACGTTGCGCCAGATCTCCACCGCATCCTGTTCTACCCATCCCGGCCGGGGGAAATATTGCTGGTGTTCGCGCTGTGCCACGGACACGAGCCGGCCGCGCTGGTCGAACAGGATGCAGCGGGTAGAGGTGGTTCCCTGGTCGATTGCCATCACATAGCGCTGGGCCATTGCTTCTGGTCCTCGTCGGGGTCGAATGGGTGGTGAGAGGCCCTGATGCCGATCCTCTGGACTCTAACGTCCTAAGAACCCGCGCGAATAGGGAGTCGCCGGGCTTGCGTGCCCAGGCATCCTGGCTAGCGTCGTTGGAAGTCAGTCGACGCACAAACCCAGTGCGACTCCTTCCTCCGCCTCGCTATCCAGGCGCCCGGCCCCGCTCCCCATCCGGCGCCCCTATTCGCGCGGGTTCTAACCGTCGGTCATGAGGTCACGGGACACCGCCCGGGCGGCGTCGTGTACGTCGCGGACGAGTTCGGGCGCGGGAGTCGAGGACGGCGCGCAGATCCGATCGACCGGACCGGAGATGCCGATCGCGGCGACGACGAGCCCGCCGGGCGCCCGGATCGGCGCGGCGATGCTCGCCTCACCCGGCATACACTCCTCGGCTTCGCTCGCCCAGCCGGCGGTGCGGACCTGGCCAAGCACTCGAGCCAGCGCTGCGGGTTCGACGATGGTGCGCCGGGTGAGTGAGGTGAGCTCGGCCCGGCGGATCCGGGCAGCAAGCTCAGCGTCATAGGCCAGCAACACCTTGCCCAGCGCGGTGGCGTGCATGGGAAGCAACGATCCGACGTCGAGGATTTGGGGGGTGTCGTCGGGCCGGAAGACGTGGTGCACCACGAGGACACTGCCGTCGAGAGGGGTGCCGATGCGTACGGCTTCGCCGCTCCGAGCGGCCAGGGTATCGGCCCAGTTGATGGCGCGGGAGCGCAGCTCATTGGCGTCTAGGTAGCTGGTGCCGAGATGGAGAAGCGCCGCGCCCAGCCGATAGTGGCCGGAGGTATGGTCCTGCTCGACGAATCCGACGCCCTGCAGGGTGCGGAGTATGCCGTGGGTGGTGCCCTTCGGTAGGTCGAGTGAAGCGGCGACATCGCCGAGGCCGAGCCGCCCCGAGCCGCGGGCCAGGAGCCGCAGAATTGCCGCGGCCCGCTCAATCGACTGGATCGGTCCCGGCATATGCCGGAAGCTATCTCATCGCGGCTGATTCGACAATGTCGAACGGGTGGGCCGGTCGCAACTTTGCTGGTGTATGGGGTGATCAGCGGTATGGCTAACGAAGAGTGGGTAGATCAACCGGACCACACCACGGCTCCCGTTCGACAATGCCGACCACATTCCGTTGAGGTCACCGAAACTCCCCCGTAACGTCGCCGTCCACCACCCAGTGATCTTTTTGGGTACCGCCACTCGACCAGATTTGCTCAGCACATCTCCTCAGGTCAGCCGACGACGCAGTCCGGTGACCGGCCGGGACCGGGCGGTCGAGACCGGGCGGTCGAGACCCAAGGGTGGCCGGCAGCGTTCGACATTCAACGACGAATGGAGGGAAACGTGGACCTCGGCACGGTTTTCGTGAGTGAGGTGCTGGGCACCGGCATGCTCATTCTGCTCGGTGCGGGCGTCGTCGCCAACGTGGTGTTGGCCAAGTCCAAAGGGTTCGGCGGCGGCTGGCTGCTGATCAATATGGGCTGGGGCCTGGCCGTCATGGCGGGTGTTTTCGTCGCCTACAAGTCGGGCGGGCATATCAACCCGGCCGTCACGTTCGGCATCCTCGCCAGTGGAGCGGACGAGTACTCGCCGGGTGTCGACATCACGGTCGGCTCCACCCTGACCTACGTCTCCGGGCAGTTCCTCGGCGCGTTTATTGGTGCGTGTATGGCCTACGTGGCGTACAAGAAGCACTTCGACGCCGAGCCGGACGACGGTAAGAAGCTGGCGGTCTTCTCGACCGGGCCGGAGATCCGAAGTTACGGCTGGAACTTCGCCACCGAGGTGATTGGCACGTTCGTACTGGTGATCGTCGTCTTGTCTCTCGGTAACACGCCGCACCAGCTTGGCCCGGCGGCGGTGGCACTGCTCGTCGTCGGTATCGGTGCCTCACTCGGTGGGCCCACCGGATACGCGATCAACCCCGCCCGAGACCTTGGGCCCCGGATCGCACACGCGCTCCTGCCGGCGTCGCGGCGGTCCGTGGTCCCCGCGGCGGTGAGCGCTGGGCCCGGAGCCGAGGGGGTTACCGACCCGCCGCCACCAGCGGGCCGCCGAGCCTCCAGCGATTGGGGCTACGCCTGGGTTCCCGTGGCCGGCCCCGTGGTCGGCGGGGTGCTGGCCGGCCTGCTGTCACAGGCCGTGTTCTGAGTCTCGGCTCGACCAGATGGGTGCCGGGCTGGTCCGCCGGCCGCGGCACCCCGCACTATCCACCTTCACCACCCGTGGAACGGAGCATCATGACGAACTACGTCCTCGCAGTGGACCAGGGCACGACGAGCACCCGGGCCATCATCTTCGACCGGTCCGGCCAGATCGTGTCGGTCGGCCAGAAAGAGCACGAGCAGATCTTCCCCAAGGCCGGCTGGGTCGAGCATGATCCGTTGGAGATCAGCGCGAACACTCGCTACGTGATTGGTCAGGCGCTGGCCGAGGCCGACTTGAACATCGGCGACCTCGCCGCGGTGGGTATCACCAACCAGCGGGAGACGACGGTGGTGTGGGACCGGCTCACCGGTGAGCCGGTCTACAACGCGATCGTCTGGCAGGACACCCGCACCCAGAGCCTGGTCGAGGAGTTCGGTGCCCTCGGCGGTGGCGCGGAGCGGTACAAGGCGACGGTGGGCCTCCCTCTCGCGACGTACTTCTCCGGTCCGAAGGTGACCTGGATCCTCGACCACGTCGACGGTGCCCGAGCGCGAGCGGAGAACGGTGAGCTGCTGTTCGGCAACATGGACACGTGGACGTTGTGGAACCTCACCGGGGGTGTCAACGGCGGGGTGCACGTCACCGACGTCACCAACGCGTCGCGGACGATGCTCATGGACCTCGACACACTTGCCTGGGACCCGGACATCGCCGCTGAGATGCGTATTCCGATGGCGATGCTGCCGGAGATCCGTTCGTCGTCGGAGGTCTACGGCACCGGCGGACCGGGTGGGGTGCTCAAAGGGGTGCCGATCTCTGGCATCTTCGGCGACCAGCAGGGCGCCACGTTCGGCCAGATCTGCTACGAGGTCGGTACGGCCAAGAACACCTACGGCACTGGCAACTTCATGCTGCTCAACACCGGTGAGGAGAAGGTGGCCAGCGAGAACGGCCTGCTCACCACCGTGTGCTACAAACTCGGCGATGCGCCGGCGGTGTACGCACTCGAGGGGTCGATCGCCATCACCGGTGCGCTGGTGCAGTGGCTGCGGGACAACCTCGGGATCATCGGTTCGGCCCCAGAGATCGAGCAGCTGGCGGCCAGCGTCGATGACAGTGGTGGCGCCTATTTCGTGCCGGCGTTCTCCGGGTTGTTCGCGCCCTACTGGAGGGCCGATGCACGCGGCGCCCTCGTGGGGTTGACCCGCTACGTCGACAAAGGACATCTGGCCCGCGCCGTTCTGGAGGCGACCGCCTTCCAGACCCGCGAGGTGCTCGACGCGATGAACGCCGACTCCGGCGTCGATCTCACCGAACTGAAGGTCGACGGTGGGATGGTCCAGAACGAGTTGCTCATGCAGTTCCAGGCGGACCTTCTCGACGTCCCCGTCGTACGGCCCAAAGTCGCCGAGACCACCGCGCTCGGCGCCGCGTATGCCGCGGGCCTGGCCGTCGGCTACTGGAACGGCCTGGATGACCTGCGGGTCAACTGGGCCGAAGACAAGCGCTGGGAGCCGACGATGGACGCCGACGAGCGGGAACGCCGGTATCGGCAATGGAAGAAGGCCGTCACTAAGACCTTCGACTGGGTCGACGACGACGTCCAGTAACGATCCCCGTGATCGTTGCCGGGTTTGTGTCGCATTTCGCGGGCGACACGCCGTCGTCGGCGACAATGCAGCGACCAAAATCCGGCGACGATCACCGGGTTGAGTGGAACAACACCTGGGAGGTCATACGTGCACTCTGGGCTGGACCGTACCTACCGGGCGGCGGCGCTGCGGGCATTGAGCGACGCCGAACTGGATGTGCTGGTGGTTGGCGGGGGCATCGTCGGCGCCGGGGCCGCACTCGACGCGGCGTCGCGAGGGCTGTCCGTCGCGCTGGTCGAGGCGCACGACTGGGCTTTCGGGACCTCCAGCCGGTCGAGCAAACTCATCCACGGCGGGCTGCGTTATCTCGAACAACGTGACTTCGGGTTGGTTCGGGAGGCCCTGCGGGAGCGCAGCTTGTTGCTGCACCGGCTGGCGCCTCACCTGGTTCGGCCGGTGCCGTTCCTGTATCCACTGCGCCACCGGGGCTGGGAACGCGCGTACGTCGGCGCCGGAGTGGCGCTGTACGACAGCATCGGGGGCGCGCGTGCCCTGCCCCGGCACCGGCATTTGTCGCGGCGACGAGTGCAGCAGTTGGCGCCATCGTTGCGGGACGATGCTCTCACCGGGGCAGTGGGGTATTTCGACGCTCAGGTAGACGACGCGCGGTACACGATGATGGTGGCCCGCACGGCTGCCCGGCACGGCGCCACGGTCGTGACCCGTGCCCGTGTCACTGGCCTGGTGCGGGAGAACGCCGCGGATCCGCACAGCCGGGTGGTGGGAGCACACATCCGGGACCTCGAGTCGGGCACCCAGCTGGCCGTCCGGGCTCGCCGGGTCATCAGTGCGGCCGGGGTGTGGACCGACGACGTGCACGAGTTCGCCCGGGCCGAGGCCCCGTTCAGCGTGCGGATGTCGAAAGGTGTCCATGTCCTGGTGCCCCGGCAGCGGATCCAGCTGAGCACCGGCCTGATCACTAGGACCGAGAAGAGTGTGCTGTTCGTCATCCCATGGGGTGGGTATTGGATCGTCGGCACCACCGACACCCCCTGGGACCAAGACCCCAGCAGTCCGGTCGCTACCCGCGCCGACGTCGAATACGTGTTGGAGCACGTCAACGACTGGCTGCGGGAACCACTCGGCGTGCACGACGTGGTAGGTGTCTACGCCGGGCTGCGGCCGCTGCTGGCGGGTGAGTCGGATGAGACCGCGCAGTTGTCCCGGGAACACGCGGTCGCGGAGCCGGCGCCGGGATTGTTCGTCGTCGCCGGGGGCAAGTACACGACGTACCGGGTGATGGCGGCCGACGTCGTCGACGTGGCGGTCCGTGGACTCGGGCGAGTTGTGCCGCCGTCGCTGACCGAGCGACTGCCGATCCTGGGAGCCGTCGGTTTCCACGAGATGCAGGAGGAACGGCAGGATCTGGCTCGACGGCTCGGTGTCGCGGTAGGACGTGTGGACCGGTTGCTGGGCCGGTACGGATCTATGCTGGCCGACCTATCCGCCATGATCGACGACGATCCGCGGCTGGCCGAGCCGGTGTCCGGTGCGCCGGCGTACCTGAAGGCGGAAGTGGTGTACGCGGCCACCCACGAAGGCGCGCTCCACCTCGACGACGTGTTGGCTCGGCGGACCCGGATCGCCATCGAGACGGCACGCGGGGGAGCGGCGTGTGCCCGTGAGGTCGCGGAGCTCATCGGATCACATCTGGATTGGGCTGGTCCGGACATAGCCGCCGAGGTGGACAGGTACGTGGATGAGGCCCTGGCGGAGCATCGCGGATGGGCGGCGACGGCCACCGCGGAGCCGGAGTTCGACTCCATGGAGGAGGTAGGAGCGCGCTCGACCTCGTAGCCCACGTCGGTCACGGAGGAGCGGTCGCCACGTGTTATCCACAGGAGCCGGTAGCCTGTGGATAACATCGTGCGAGTCCGCCGGCACACTGCTAACGTCAGGTCAGGGTTGCTCGTTTGAGAACCTGATTCCATGACGTGAGGAGCTGTCTATGCCCGACCTGGAAGATCGCGTCGCCGCGCTCGAAGAGCGGGTCGATCAGATCGACGTGCAAGGCCGCGACGCCACCACCCTGGCAGCCATCGCGACACGAGACGCCCTGGCATCTCGCGATGCCCATCTGAAGAACGTCGAGCTTCTCGGCGCCTTACGCGAGACCCAGGCTGAACACTCCGCCACGTTGGCTGAGCAGTCCGCGACGTTGGCCGAACATACCGCCACGTTGGCCGAACATACCGCCACGTTGGCCGAACACTCCGCCACGTTGGCCGAACATACCGCCACGTTGGCTGAACATGGTCGGCGGCTGGATTCGATCGATGGAAAGCTGGGCCAGGTCACCGTTGGTGTGTACACCATCGAGGGGCTGCTCCGTGGGCTCGTGGAAGATCAGTGAACGGCTGACGTTTCTGGCCGGCCAATCCCGCGCTGCGGGATGTGGTGATGGGTATCGCAACCATCCCTGCTGACCGTCGCCGGGCCTAATTCACCCATCGTCGCCGCGCGCTGACGTTCTGCGCGCGCTCAGCAGTATGCGCCTGAGGGACTGTGCGCCGCGGACACGCCTCCCCCTGTCCGCGGCGCTTCGGCGCTGCCCCGCCGGGTAATGGCGGGTGATGAATGTTTCTGCTCATTTAGCGGGAAGATGCCCCTTGACCGGTGGATGGCAGGTGAATAGACTCCCGAAACAGTGATCGGATATGAAGGTTTTTGAACGAATCCGATCGGTCTGTCATGACCCAGCAGGTACCACGTCCACGGAGGTGCCCGGTGCGGCCCAACCGACTCTCCCTCCCCCTCTGGGCAGCCGTCCCCCTGGTCGCTGCCCTGCTGACCGCCATTCCGGTGTCGGCGGCCGGCGACGAACCCCAACCGGACGAACCCGAGGTGATCCTCCATGAGGACTTTTCGGGCGGTGAGATTCCCGCGGGCTGGAACCCCGTCGACGGTGAATGGGAGGTGGTCGACGGCCGGCTGGTCGGCACCAGCGCGTCCTCGTCGCAACAGTCGCGGATCACCTTCGGCGAGCATCGCCGTAATTTCCGGGTCGAGGTGACGGCCCGTTTCGAGCAGGTCGTCAACGCCGCGCGCTGGACCGCCGTCGCTCTCGACATCGCCGATGACGGGTCCACGCCGTGGTGGATCGCCACCATGCGCAGCGGTACCGCCGCACCCAACGGACTCGAGTTCGCCCAGCGGACCGCCTCGGACTCGTGGAACGTGACCGACACCGCGGCGGCACCCTACGATGCCGGCACCGGGCGCGACGTCCACATCGCGATCGACGTCAGGGGCAGCCGGGCTACCTGGATTTTCGACGATCAGGAGATCATGGAGACGGCCGCCTTGCACCGGTCCGCGGACGGGGTCCTCGGCTTGATCGTGAATGGAGCGACGGTGTCTTTCGACGACGTGCTGGTCACCGAACTGGATGACGACCCCATTACCCGGCCGATCGGGCCGGACTCGGTGCCGGCGGTGATCGCACACCGCGGCTACTCGGGTGTCAATCCGGAGAACACCCTCGCGGCCATCGAAGCCGGCCTGCGCAGTGGCGCCGAGTATGTGGAGATCGACGTCCACAGCAGCTCCGACGGTGTGCCGATCGTGCTGCATGACCAAACACTCGACCGCACAACCGATGGTACGGGGGCGTTGTCTGGGGTGACCTCGGAGTACGTGGCCGGCCTGGACGCCGGCTCGTGGTTCTCCTCCGCGTTCGCCGGGCAGAAGGTGCCGACCCTGGCCGACGTGCTCGACCTGATGCAGGGGAGGGCGCCGGTCCTGCTCCTGGAGATCAAGGGACCGGAGACCTACGACGAACTCACCACCACCATCGACGTCATCCGCGAACGTGACCAACTCGATCAGGTGATATTGCAAAGCTTCGACGAACAGGTGCTGCGCGACGTGCGGCAGATCGAGCCAGACCTGCGGATCGCGTTGCTGCGGTCGACGATCGACCCCGACCCGGTCACGGTCGCCCAGGAGTTCGGCGTCATCGCCTACAACCCGAACTGGAATCGGCTGCGGGAACGCCCGGAGGTCATCGCGGAGTTGCAGGACGCCGGCATCGCCGTGATGCCGTACACGATCAACGACCCAGAGCAGTGGGCCATCCTGCGCGACATCGGCGTCGATGGGATTATCACCGACCACCCGGGTGCGCTGGTCGGTTGGAATGCCCGGCACGTGCAGACCGTCCCCGACGAGCCGGCCGTCCAGATCGTCGCACCTCTCGACGGAGCCACGGTCACCCGCGGCGACACTCTCGTACCGGCGGTGGTCGCCGAACGTGCCGATCAGATCGAGCTCACCTTCGACGGCGAGCCGGTTGCCGTAGGCGCCAGCATCGACGTCGACGGTCTTGACCTCGGCGACCACACGATCGAGGTATCGGTCCGCGGGGTCGCCGGCGAGGCCACCGCCAGTTCGACGGTGACCGTCGAAGCATCGGCGGCCGGGCTGATCCGGCTGGCGACCACACCCGACGTTCCTCGTCAGCTACGCGACCAACTGCTGCGGGCGATCGATCGTGGGGATTGGACCAGAGTCGCCGGCACCGCCGAGCGCGCCGGCGAGCGAGACGAGCTCCCCGCGGAGTTGGCCGCCCGCATCTCCGGCGACGCGCAGGCGCTGACCTAACCACAAAGCCGGGTGCCGCCGAGGCGTAACCCGGCTACCACCACCACGGCTCGGGACCGGAGCGCAGGGACACCGCCGTCTCGACACCGACGCTGAACAGCGAAACGTACCCCGACGATCGTCCGGGGGCCAGACCCCGCACTACCACGTCTCGCCGAGCCATGCCCTCATGTCCCCGCGGCCGGCGAGCCGATACCGAAAGGACCACACCATGACACGTCCACACCTGTGGGGCACCACCGCACTGGTCGCGTCGGCCGCCTTGACCCTCACCGCATGTGGTGGGTCCGGCGACGACGGCGGCATCGGCACCATCAACTTCTACTCGCCCGAGACGGCCGACATGACCGAGGAGATCGCCGCGGCCTTCGAAGACCAGGTCGGTGGCAAGGTCACCGTGACCTCCGGTGGTACCAACGAGATCGTCAACCAGATGCTGGCCGAACAGGACAACCCGCGCGGCGACGTCTGGTATGGCGGGGGTGGCTTCATGCCGTTCGAGTTCGCCAAGGAGAACGGCCTGCTCGAGGCGTACACCCCCGACGTCGTCGCCGATCTGGACCTGTTCGACGGGCCGATCCAGATGCGCGACGACGAGTGGTACTGGATCGGCGCCGACATCTTCGTTCTCGGCTTGGCCTACAACACGGAGCTGGTCAGTGAGGACGAACTGCCGGAGACGTGGGCGGAGCTGGCCGATGAGCGATGGCGGGACGAGATCCAGCTACCGAACCCGGCCGCGTCGGGCACCGCGACGTTGTTCGTCCTCAGCCAAGTCATGCTGCAGGGCGAAGACGCGGCGTGGGAGTACTTCGACCGGGTCGTCGAGAACGCGAGCGCCATCCCGGACTCCGGCGCCGGCCCGACCCAAGCGGTGGCGCAAGGTGAGGCATCGCTGGGGGTCGCCTTCGAGTTCATGCCGTACCAGCTCCAGGAGCAGCAGGGTGCACCGGTGGAGTTCCACGTGCCCGCTGACACTCCGGTCCTGGTCAACCCGATTACGTTGATCGCGGACGGGCCCAATCCGGAGGGTGGGCAGCGGTTCATCGAATGGTTCCTCAGCCCGGAGGGTCAGCAGATCCGCGCCGACTGGCACTACTTGGTCGCCAACGACGAAGTCGACATGCGGATCCCCCTGAGCGTGGCTGACGTCATCGACCACGCCATGGATCTCGACATCGACTGGGTGTCCGACAACTACGACGCCACTCGGCAGCAGTGGGCGGATCGTTATGGCAGCTGAGCCGATGCTGACGACCGAGCGGGTGGAGTACGCGGAGCAGGACGACACAGACGGCTTCCTCGTCCTGCGTCACCTGACCAAACGCTTCGACAGCACCGTCGCCGTCGACGACGTCGATCTGAGCATCCGGCAGGGCGAGTTCTTCGCCTTGCTGGGGCCGTCGGGATGCGGCAAGACGACGACGATGCGGTGCATCGCTGGCTTCGAGCAGCCGACGTCGGGACATATCGAGATCGCCGGCCGGTCGGTGGCCGGCCTCCCACCGGCCCAGCGCGACACCGGCATGGTCTTCCAGAACTACGCACTATTTCCGCATTACGACGTGTTCCGCAACGTGGCGTACGGGCTGCTGATGGACCATTTGCACGGCTCCGGTGTCGCCGGCCGCGCCCGCGCGCTGGCCAGCCTCGCCAGCGGCCGTCTCGCGCACCGGCAGGCCGATCTGCGCGACGAGGTGGGCCGGGCGCTGGAACAGGTCGACCTCGCCGGATACGAGAAGCGCAAGATCAGTCAGCTCTCTGGTGGTCAGCAGCAGCGGGTGGCGCTGGCTCGGGCGCTCATCAAGCGGCCCTCCGTGCTCCTGATGGACGAGCCGCTGTCGAATCTCGACCGCAAGCTGCGGACCCAGATGCGTTACACGATCCGTGACATCCAACAGGAGGTCGGGATCACCACGATCTTCGTGACCCATGACCAGGACGAGGCCATGAGTATGGCCGACCGGATCGCGTTGATGCGGGCCGGCCGCATCGTCCAGGTGACGACACCCGCCGAGCTCTACGAGCGGCCCGCCAACCCTTGGGCGGCGGACTTCGTCGGCACGTCGAACCTGCTGGACGGCGAGGTGACCGGCACCGAACCCGGAGCCGTCGTGGTGTCGATCGGCGGGCACGAGTTGCGTTCGACCGTCGACGGCGATGACCACCGACCGGCGGTGGGTGGTGCGTGCACCGTGTTGATCCGGCCGGAGGCGATCGCGGTCGTGCCGGCCACCGCCCACGGCGACGCTGGTGGCGCGGTGCCAAGTGCTGGGAACCGACCGGTCAACGGGTTGCCCGGACGGGTCCGGCACGTGGGTTTCCTCGGCGCGGTGGTGCAGTACGAGGTCGAGACCCCGGTCGGACTGATCCGTGCCGAGCACCAGTTCGGTGGTCCCACCACCTTGATGGACGTCGGCGACGGTGTGGTGCTCGACGTGCCGCCGGCCCGGGTCCGGCTGCTCACCGCCGAGGACGAGCCGTGACGGCGCCGGTGACGCAGGAGCGTGCTATCGCGGGGCAGGGCAACGCGGCACCCGCCGGAGGGAAACGCGGCCGAAGGGCCAGGATGCGTGAACGGCTGGACACACTCGGCCTGCTCCGGGTATTGATCTGGGCTTTCTTCACCATCTTCTTGCTGGTCCCGCTGCTCTCGCTGGTGGTGGTCAGCCTGACCGGCCAGCCGGCCAACCTGCTCGGCTCGGTCGTCGACGGGACTCTTCGGGCCACCAACCTGGAGCGGCTGGCCGACGCCTCGCTGGGCACCTTCGCCGACACGGTGACCCGACCGGCCTATGTGTCGGCGCTCGGCAACAGCCTCACCCTGGCCACCTGGGTGGCGCTGATCACCACCCTGATGGCGATGCCTATCGCCTACGGGATCGCGCGGACCGCGATGCCGTTCAAACGGACACTCTCCGTGTTGTGCACCGTTCCGATCGTCATCCCGACCATGGTCGGCGCCGGTGGCTTGATCATCATGTTCGGCCGCTCCGGCTGGGCGTCCGAGCTGTACCGGCGGCTCGGCGGCGACGGCGTGATCTTCAACGTCAACTCCATGACCGGGATCGTGCTGGCCATGGTCTTCTTCCTATTTCCGTTCGTGCTGTGGCCGATGGTGGCCGCGTTCCGCGTGGCCGACGTGTCCGTCGAGAACGCCGCGATGAACCTGGGCGCTCGACGGTTGACCCCGTTCTTCACCGCCACTCTGCCGTTGGCGCTGCCCGGCGTGATCTCGTCGGCCCTACTGATCTTCGCCATCGCGTTCTCCGACTTCGGCGCCGCGATCGTGCTGGCGCCACCGGACCTGAACCTGATCGTGGTGCAGGCCTATCGCGAGATCGCCGGCTTCTTCAACTGGGCCGGCGCGTCGGTCCTGGTGATCGTGATGACGGCCGTGGTAGCGGCGTTCTTCGGTCTCCAGCGGCTGGTGCTGCGCGGCAAGGGGTACGGAACACTCACCGGCCGGGGCACCACCATCGAGCTGAACCGGTCCACCGGCCTCTGCCGGGGACTGGCCGTGTACACAACCGTCGTGGTGCTGTTGCCGACCCTGGTGCTGCTGTCCGTCGTCGTCATGTCCTTCTCCCGTCGGTGGAGCTCCAGTCTGGCGCCGCAGCAATGGACCCTCGCCCACTACGAGCGGGTCTTCGGCCGCGGCTTCGACAACGTCATCAACAGCCTGATCCTGGGCTTCGGGGCGTTGTTGCTGTGTCTTGTGCTGGGTACGTTCATCACTTACTTCGTCCACCGGCACAAGTCGACGGGTTTGGACTTCTTGACCACGATCCCGCTGATCGTTCCCGGTATCGCCCTGGGGATCGCGCTGATCCAGTCGTTCAACGCCGGTCCGTTCGTGCTCACCGGTGGTGCGTTCTTGCTGGTCGTTGGTTATGCGATCCGGCGGTTGCCGTACATGTTGCGCTCGACGGCGGGGAGTATGCAGGCGATCGGCACAGAGGTGGAAGAAGCCGCCGGGAGTCTCGGCGCTTCTCGTTTCACCGCGGTATCCACCGTGGTGTTCCCGTTGCTCGCGCCGGGGTTGCTGGCCGGTTCGATCCTGGTGTTCGTCACCGTCATCAAGGAGACCAGTCTGACCGTGCTGATGGCGCCGGCCGGCTGGCAGCCGATGAGTTATCGGATCTTCGAGGCCTTGCATCGGGGTGAGATCTTCACCGCGTCGGCGCTCTCGGTCTTGCTCGTGGTGATCGTTGTTGTTTTGCAGCAGGTCGCCTACCGGTTGACCGGTGGAATGGGACGCCGCTGACGTGGGTGCTGATCGAGATGGACTGGCGCGAAGGGACTGCTGAATGTACATCGTTGTCGACCTCGACGGCACCGTCTACCGTGGGGAGCGGGCCATCCCGGGAGCTGTCCAGGGCCTGCGGATGTTGGCCGAGCACGGACACCGGTGTGTGTTCGTCACGAACAACTCCCTGGAGCCTGGCGCGGCTTACGTCCGCAAGCTGCGCAGGCTAGGTGTCGAGCTGGAACCGGATCAGTTGCTGACCGCTGGTGAAGCGTTGTCGACGAGGCTCCTCGAGGCTTTCGGCGCCGACGCGGCGGTGTATCCGGCCGGTTCGGTGGCCATGCGAGAGCAGATCGCGGCGGCCGGACTACGCCTGGTAGATGACCACCGCGATGCCCACGTCGTGGCGCTCGGCTGGGACCGCGATTTCACCTACGCCAAACTGGACGCGATCTGCGCGGCTCGGTGGTCCGGCATCCCGGTGTTCGCGACCAACCCTGATCCCACATGTCCGTTGGTCGACGGCGAGGTCCCCGATTGTGGTGCCCTGATCGCCGCGATCGAGACAGCCACTGGCCGGCCGGTGGAGGAGGTGGTCGGCAAGCCGTCGCCCCGGATGATCGAGCTGGCGCTGGCCCGGTTTGGTGGCCTCCTCGACGAGTGTTGGGTTGTCGGTGACCGGCTCGAGACCGACGTCCGGATGGCGTTGGACTCCGACGTGTCGTCCGCGCTGGTGTTGAGCGGAGCCACCACGGCGGCGGCTGTGCGGGCTGCGGACGTCACACCCACCATGGTGTGCGACGACCTGTACCAGTTCGCGTCGTTGGTCACCACCGGGCGGGCTCCGGCACGGCAGCGGCACGATCAGGTGGCGGATCGGTAGGATCCGGTGCGACGGACGGACACGATCATCCCGCACCTACCCGGTGCCGGTGACGTTCCAGAACTGGCTCTGAGGCGGGGGACAGCAGCGTGATCCCAGAGGAGCGCCGGCAACGTATCTACGACCGGCTGATGGAGACCGGCGCGGTGCGGGTGTCCGACCTGAGCAAGGAGTTCGGCGCGTCCGAGACGACCATCCGGCGAGACATGGCCCGGATGGAAGCCAAGGGGGTGTTGGAGCGCACTCACGGCGGTTCGATTCTCACCCGGCGGATGAGTTCGGAGCCTCGTTATGACGACAAAGGTGAGCGGGAGGTAGCCGCCAAGCGGTCCATCGGTGCCGCGGCCGCGGCGTTGGTGCAGCCGGGGGAGAGCATCTTCGTCAACAGCGGATCAACCAACCTCCACGTCCTGCGCCACCTGGCGGCCAAAGAAGGGGTGCGCGTAGTCACCAACAACGCTTCGGCGCTGGAGGCGTGGCGGGAGGGTAATGAGTTGGTGCTCTCCGGTGGCCGCTACCGGCCGCGCTCGAACTCTTATGTCGGTCCGTTGGCGGCGCACTCGATCCGTTCGATGTACGCCGACCGGTGTTTCATCGGCGTAGACGGCATCAGCCTGCGGCACGGGTTGACCACACCCAACGAGAGCGAAAGCGAGATCGCCCAGCTGATGATCGCCGGTACGCTCGGTGCCGTTGTGGTAGTCGCCGACCACACGAAGATCGGTACCGTGGCGCAGTTCGTGACCGCGTCGCTCGAGCGGGTGTCCACGCTGGTGACCGACCGTCGGCTGGCTGACGACTTCGAGCAGGCCCTGTCCGAGCTGGACGTGAACGTCGTCTACGCCGACGAGCACGAGCCTGGCTCAGGGGTGTGAGCGGCGCCGCGTCGGGTCAGGCTCCGTTCCATTCGGGCGGGTGATCGGGGATGAGCCGGACGGAGAAATGGCCCTTCTTGGCGCTGCGCTCAACGGTCAGTCCGGTGCGCAGACCTTCCATCACTCGCGCGGCCTCCTTCTTGTATGCGCGTTCGGACACGGTCACTTGGCCGCCTGCCTGGCGGATGAGGGCGCCGAGTAGGGCGGCGGTGAACACGTGTGGTGGGACGTGAAGGTCGGCGACAGGGTCGCTGTGGGCGTCGTCTTGTTTGGCCATTCGAGCCCCTTCCTGTGCTGAAACCCGGCCCCGAGGCCAGGGCGCGGGCAGGCCCGGGACGGGCTCGTGCACCGGCGCGGCAGGTCCGGACCAGCCGTTAGCCGCGCCGTGGAGTGAGCCAAAGTTTACTAGGCGACCCTAAGAATGAGAAGCGCTGTTTATTCCCCGAGAAGGTTCGGTAGAGGCGAAAGTTGGTGGCGGCGTCGGCATGCCGTGAAATCAGCGGCTGGCCAGCATCTCCTGCTCCAGGCGCCAGGTGCCGTCCGAGTCGGCAATCCAACCGTGCCAGTGGAAGCGGCTCGACGTGATGTCGGTGAAGGTCCAGAGTAGGGCGCTTCCGTCGACGTCGGGCCCTTCGAGGTGGATCTCGTCGCCGACGGCGCGTGCGGTGAGTACGATCAGCGTTCCGCTGTGTGTTCCGAGCCATACGACGCGCCACGTGTTGGTGGTGGGGTAGTAGTGCCGCAGTGATGTTCCGATACCGCGGGCCCCGTACTCGTCGCGGCCTCCGTGTGGATAGGTCAGGACGTCCTGTACGGAGCGGCCGTCGAGCACCCAACCGAACGACCACCGGCCGGGATGGTCGAAGGTGGTGGTGCCTGCGGTGTCGAAGAAGCGGACGCGCATCGTCCAGGTGCCGACGAACTGTCCGAAGAGGGCGAGTCCAGGCGAGAGGTCCGGATGGGGGCCGCGGGCTATCAGTTCGGTCAGGGGCGTGTCCGGCTGCCTGTAACCGTCTATCATAAACGCAAGTTAACAGCCCGATGGTGACGGCGCAAGCGCCGCCGCTGCGCGGCTGGCGGCGCCCTGTCATCTCGGGGTGCCACTCGCGATGCGGGGGTTAGCTGCACCCCAGACACTGGTGCCAGCGCCGATGACTAGGCTGTTATACGTCCGTATTGTACGAATGTATGAATTCCATTGCTGTCGACAGTGCCGATCGCCCAGACGTCCGTCGTCACCGGTACACCAGCGATTACGCGCGTCTCACCGAGCAGATCAGGGAGGCCGGCCTGTTGCGGCGGCGGCCGCTCTTCTACGCCGTGCGAGCGGCGGTGCTCGCCGTGATGCTCGCCGGCTGCGCCGTCGCCGTTGTTGTCGTCGGCGATTCGTGGTGGCAGCTGCTCATCGCCGCGATCTTGGGTGTTCTGCTGACGCAGGTGGCGTACCTGTCACACGACGCCGCGCACCGGCAGATCTTCACCTCAGGTAAGCGTAACGAGTGGTCGGCCCTGCTGATGGGAAACTTGATCACAGGACTCAGCTACGGATGGTGGATGTCGAAGCACAGTCGGCACCACGCCAACCCGAACAAGGCCGGCGTCGATCCCGACGTGGCAGATGACGTCCTCATCTTCACCCCGGACGGTGCCCGGCGACAGCGGTGGCGGCGGGGCTTCGCCGGTTGGTTCGTCGCCCGGCAAGGCACCCTGTTCTTCCCGCTTCTGCTGCTGGCCGGGATCAACCTGCACGTCAGCGCGGTCCGGACGGTGTTGGGGCGGGCGCCGGTCAAACACCGCCGGGTGGAGATCCCGCTACTCCTGATCCGGCTTGTGCTCGTCCCGTGGATGTTGTTCGCGGTGCTCTCGCCCGGTGTAGCCGCGGCGTTCCTGCTGGTCCAGTTGGCGGTGTTCGGCGTCACCATGGGGGCGACGTTCGCGCCCAACCACAAGGGGATGCCGTTGGTGCCCCGCGACCTCAGCGTCGACTTCTTCCGCCGTCAGGTACTGACCAGCAGGAACGTACGAGGTGGCTGGCCGATCGACGTCGCCATGGGTGGGCTGAACTACCAAATCGAGCACCACCTGTACCCGAGTATGCCGCGCCCGAACCTGCGGCACGCCCAGCCCTTGGTCCGGCAGTTCTGTGCGGAACAAGGTATTCCCTACACCGAGGCGGGTCTGGTGGAGTCGTGGGGGATCGTCGTGCGACATCTCAATCGGGTCGGCCTGGGGGAGCTGGACCCGTTCCAGTGCCCTCTCGCCGCTCACCTCGGCCGGTGATCATCAGCGGAATCCGGTCGCGATCTTGTGGTCGTTGGTCGAAGAACGCGACCGCTGCGCGACCGGATTCCGCTAACGATCACCGGGGTGGGACGTGGTGGTGTGGCGGTACCGTGCCAATCGCAGCAGTCCTGCGCCGGTGAGGTAGGCGACGAGCGCCAGCGGTGCGAGGCCGGTGACGTGCTCGTCGCTGCGGCCGGAGTTGGCGACGATCAGCAAGCCACCCAGCACGCCGGCGATCCCGAGGCCGGTCATCGCCTGCCACGCCCACCCGGGCAGACGCAGGCCCGACACCACCTCGCCGCGGCCGACGGCCCGGCCCTTACTCGTGCCCGTCGTCTTCGCCTCGATCCGGGCGAAGAGAACGATGAACACGGTTAGTACGGCGGCGCAGAACACCACCCACGGCAACCGCAGCAGCAGCCACTCACCAGAACCCACGGCCGGTTCCGGCATGATGCCCGTGGGGTAGAGGGCGACGGCGGACACCACGGCGGCGCCCATGTGCCAGAGGAACATGGTCAGCACTACCGCGTTCACCGCCACGACCGCGGTCCACGGTCCGCGTCGCTGCAAGAAACGGTTCGCCGGCCGCTCCAGAAGTAGCGCGACGGCGGCCTGGGTCAGGCCAAGCACGACGAGCGCGAACGTGGGCGGTGCGGTGTTCTGGAGGTCTTCACCAGGAACACCGACCATGCTGACCGGATATGGGCCGATGGACGTCAGCGCGATCAGCAGCGCCAGACCGGCGACGGCCGACGCTGCCAGGGCGGCCGGGCGCACGGTGATGGTGCCGTCCTGCCAGGCGAACCCGATCTGGTGGAACACCAGCCATACCAGTAGGTAGTTGGCGCCGCCGACCAGCGGCACGTCGAACTGGAGGCGCGCGACGTCGAGGACGAGGACAACAACAGCCACCGCCGCCGGGAAACCCAGGCCGAAACGGCGGTGTGCCGCATAGAGAAACGGCGCGAGAAAGACCAGCGCGGAGTAGGCGGCGAGGAACCACAACGGAATCGAGGCCGCCCACACGGCGAGCGCGACGTCCGATGGATCCGCGCCGAGCAGCCGCGCCGTCGTGCCGAATGCCGCCAGCAACACGAGGAACGTCGTGGCGGGGCGGAGCAGCCGGGCGCTACGGCTGAGCAGCCAGCCGGCGTTGTCGCCGCCACGTTGGTAGTGGGAGGTCAGCGACATACCGTTGGAGAAGCCGCCCACGAGGAAGAACAGTGGCATCACCTGCAGGATCCAGGTGACGGGGTGTGACCAGGACAGATATGACAACGCGTTCTGACCGTCCACGCCGTTGTCGACGATCACCACCGCGGCTAACCAGTGGCCGATGACAACAACCGTGATGGCGGATGCCCGCAATAGGTCGACATGGCGGTTGCGGTCGGTGGGAGTCTGCTCCGCCGCAGTCCGCACATCCACGTTTCAATGCTAATCGGCCACCCACCTGATCATTGGCTTTTGACCACCAAAAACGGTGGCCAAAAGCCAATGATCATGGGAGGGGTGGGTCAGCGGACTTCGTGAGCGGCGGCGAGTGTGCCGTCGTCGGTGATGAACGCCACCAGCACCGCGAGGTCGGCGTCGCCCGCGTCACTGAGCGGCACCTCGACCGTCGACTTGCCGCGGGCCACATCGGCTCCGCTCACCGAACCGACGACCGTCTCGCCGTCCCAGACGAACACGTTCGCCTGGCCGGCCTCGCGGGTGCGCAGTTCGACCGACACGTCGTCGCCAGCGAGCTGAGCGGAACCAATCCGCAGAGTCTTGCCGTCCAGGCCGGGTCCGCCGCCGAGCGGCACCCCGTCCGCAGCGGACTGCTCGATGCTCTGCGGCGAGTTGATGCTCAACGCCACGTCAGACGGCAGGATCGGCTCAACTGGATCCGGCTCGGACTCTTCCAGCCCCGGTAGAGTCACCAGACCCCAGGCAAACGGGTTCGCCTGCACCCCGCCGAAGGTCGACCAGCCGATCCGGGTCTGGCCGGTGCGGTCCTGGGTGTCGGAGTCATACACCAGGACGTTGAGGCCCATCCGCTCCGGGTCCACCGTGTCCGGCAAGACGTCGAACGGGATCTTCGCTTCCACGGTGTAGCCGGTGTAGTCGCCGCCATCCGCGGCAACCTGAGTGATCGCTCCAGCGCACGCTGCGCAGCCGCACGTTCCGCACGCCTCGCTTTCGTGTTCGGTGACGAACTGCGGGCCGCGCACCACCGAGGCCACCTCCATACCCGGGGCGGTCTCCTCTCCCGGACCCTGGCGGTTGTCAGCATCACGCTGGAAACACGGCGGGTTGCCGTTCTCCGGGTCGTCGGTGATCGGGAAGATGCCGGTCTTGAACGTCGTCGAGCTGTTCTCCGAGTTGCCGCGCGGGTCGATGGTGATCTCGACCGAGTCGGTGCGCCAGTGTCGCTTGCAGTCTTCCGGTGTCAACACGGTGCCGAGAACGTCGTCGGTGACGTCGACGAACACGTACAGTGCCTCATCGGTGAAGCTGACCTTGGCGGTCGCGGAGATGTCCTCCGGGCCGACTTGTTCGCCTTCCCAGTGCGTCGAAACGTCCAATTCTTCGCCGGGGTACTCGCCGTCGTTGGCGACACCGTCGAGCACGGGTGCCTCGTCGAGTTTCGGCACCGTGGTGGTCGGCACCAGTTCCAGCAACGCGTCCTGCACGTCGGTGGTGGAATCGAACGTCGTGTGGATCTGGAACGGGTAACCACCACCAGGGGCATTACTCGACGTCGGCAGCGACGTGTCGGTGTTGGTGACGGCGAAGGTCACCGTCGTCGTCTCTCCGCCGGCGAGATCATCGAACGGGTGCTGCCGCGGCTCAGCGCTGAAGCCGTCGGCCAGGTCGAGTGTCACGGCGCCGCTGACGGCCTCGTCACCGTCGTTGGTCACCTCGACGTCGATCTCCTGGGTCCGCCCGGTGCCGATAGACGCGGTCTGCCGGATCAGCGTCTCCAGGTTGGGCAGGTTCTGCTCGTGGGTCCACTCGTTGAAGTCGGCGATTTCCTGCCGCGGGGCCAGCCGGGCATGCACTTCGTGGACGGTTTCGACGCCGGTTTCGTTCGTGCCGGACGCGCCGTCGCGGGTGGTGACCGTGGCGCCGAGCAGGGAGCGCTCGCCGACCGCGGCGTCCTCGGACGGAGTCACGACGACGTCCACGGTGGTTTCCTTACGAGGCGCGACGACGCGGGGCAGGTCGCCCTGGATGTCGACGCTCCAACCATCCGGTGCGCTGATGGTGAGCTCCGGACGGTTCAGCGGCCGGTTGGCGGCCTTCAGCCGTACCGTCGCCTCGAACGGAACACCAGGCAGTACGGTGAACTGATCGGTGTCGATGGTCAGCTCGGTGCCGAGCGGTAGTCCACCCTCGATCGGCAGCGCGGCGCCCTCCACGGCGGCAGTTCCACCACTGTCCGGTGCCGGGTACGGAGTACGGCTGTCGATGACGGTGAACCAGGTACACGGCAGCCGGTCGGGATCGTCGGACGGCGCGGGCCAACGGTCCCAGCCCTGCGAAACGTACTCCCACTGGGCACGCCGTTGCAGCATGGCCCAGGTCTCGCCGGCGGCCTCGGACGGACGGCCCTGCCAGGTGCCGAACACCCGGTCAGAGGGGTCGGCCGGCTGGTAGGCGGAGGTCTCACACGTCTCGCCGGTACCAGGTGCGGACCCGGTGGCGCCGTGCCGGAGGACCCTGCCCGCCGCCCAGGGCTGCAGCCCTTCGTCCCGGATCTGCTCGGGGAAGGCGTTGGGGTCGGCGGCAGCGTAGTACGCCTCGACGGCTAATCGTGCAGCCTCCTGGTGTCCGCCGTGGTTGCCCGGTGTCGGGGACGGATTCATGGTGACGATGACCTCTGGCTGGGTCGCTCGAACCACCCTGACCACGCGGCTTAGTGTTTCGTCGGGGTCTTCACCGTCCCAGGCGTCGCGATGGAGCGGGGCGCTCAGGGTGTAGAAGAGGTCGATCTTGTCGAGATTGTAGACATGCTCGATGCCGGCATAGGCGACGGCGCGGCGTTCCTCGGCTTCGCGGATCAGGCCGAGATCAGGCCCTTCCTCCAGGCCGGCGGCATTGCCGCCGCCCTCGCCGCGGGTCACGGTGACGACGCCGGCACGCAGGTCGTCGTACTCGTTCCATTGGCCGAACGCGCCGAGTGCGCCAGCTTCGTCGTCGGGATGGGCACCGACGAACAGGACGTCGAGATCGGCCGGCTCCGAGGGCCGCGGCGAGGCGGCAGCGGCGGCGGCAGATGGTGACGTGACCGAAGCCGAACCGGCCGCGGCGACCGAAACCGAGGAGACGAGTAGAGCGGCGAGTGGTACCGCGCCTAATCGGGTGAGATTACGAGGGAGATGTCGCACGGGATCTGTCCTCTCAGGGGAAGTGAAGCAGACCTGCACTCGTTGTTGATCGCGGATACGTCGACCGGTGCTTCAACCCCGATCCACGCGATGGCCGTGATCAACGGATTCTTGAGCCCGGTGGGCCGCGTGAAGGCGGCGCCGGGGCCGTCACTTGACCGCGCCTTCGACCATGCCGCGGATGAAATGCCGTTGCAGGAACAGGTAGACGAGCACGACGGGCAACGCGACGAGCGTGGCACCGGCGGCCAGCAACGCCGTGCCCGCGGTGTACTGGCCTTGGAAGAACGCCAGCCCGAGCGGTGCCGTACGCAAGCCTTCACTGGTGGCCATGACCAGCGGGATGAGGAACTCGTTCCATGTCCACATGAAGATCAGTACGAGCATCGTCGTGATCGCCGGCCGGCCCATCGGCACCAGAACCCGCCACAGAGTGCGCCAATGGCCCGCGCCGTCGAGCCTCGCGGCCTCCACCACCTCGCGGGAACTGGACCGGAAGTAGGCGCGCATCCAGAACGTACCGAACGCCACCGACTGCGCCACCTGGGGCGCCACGATCGCCACCAACGTATTGGTCAAACCCACGGAGCGCAGGTCGAAGTAGAGCGCGACGACGAGGGCCTCCGCGGGCACCATGATCCCGAGCAGGACCACGTAGAACAACACCTCGGAGCCGCGGAAACGCATCGTGCCGAACGCGTAGCCGGCCATGATCGAGAACAGCGCGGATAGGCCCACCACCAGCACCGCCACGATGGCGCTGGTTCTCATGTAGGAACCGAACCGGCCTTGGGTCCATGCCTCGGCGAAGTTGCCGAAATGCAGCCCCCCGGAGTCGCCGATCTGGTCCGGCGACAGCGCCGTGGAGATGATCATGAGAACGGGGTAGAGGGCGATGGTGGCGAAGAGGATGAGGATCGCGTAGTTCGCGATCCGTTCGGTACGGGAGATCATCGGCGCCGCCCTCCCTCGTCGCTAGCCGCAGGTGTGCTCAGCGCACCGGACGGTGCCGAGGTGACGGTGGTGGGTGGATCGTCGTGACGGCGGCGCAGTAGCGCCCGGATGCCCCGGGTGGCCGGTGGGCCAGCCGGTCCCTGCCCGTCGTCGCCGATCCGGTTGATGATCACGGTGGCGACGAACACGATGGCGGTGAGCACGAGGGCGAGCGCGGCGGCCGTCCCGACCTCGCCGATCAGGAACGCATGGCGGTAGACCTCGTAGGACGGGACCGCCGTGCGGTTGCCGGGGCCGCCGCTGGTCATTACGTATACCAGGTCGAATGTCTTGAGCGCGGCTATCACCGTGAGGGTGAGCGCGACGGCCAACTCGCCTCGCACCGACGGGAGCGTGATGGTGAAGAACTCACGCAGCGGGCCGGCACCGTCGAGGCGGGCCGCCTCGTACAGTTCACGCTGGATCTTGGCCATACCGGCGAGGAACAGCACGAAGCACAGGCCGGTGCCCACCCAGGTGCCGACCAGCCCCACCGATGGCAGCGCCCAGGTGTAGTCGCCAAGCCACGGACGGGCGAGTCCGTCGAGGCCGACCCCGCGCAGCAACGAGTTGAGCGGTCCCTCTGGTCCGTAGATCTGCCGCCACGCGATGGCGACGACCACCATTGGCACCACCTGGGGCAGAAAGATCAGCACCCGGAACAAGCCGAGGCCGCGCATCCGCCGGGCCCGCATCATGGTCGCGGCCAGTAGGAGGCCGAGCGACACCGGGATGACGGCATAGAAGACGATCAGCACCAAGGCGTGGAAGAACGCGCCCCGCAGGGTCGGGTCGGAGAAGACCGCGGTGTAATTCGCCAGACCCACCCACGTGCTGCTGCCGAGGCCGTCCCATTCGTAGAAGGAGAAGGTGGCACTGCGCACCAGGGGGAAACCGATGAAGGTGGCGAAGACCGCCACCGCCGGGAGGATGTACAGGTAGGCAAGCCGTCGCGGCTCGCCCGGCGGTCCCGATGAGCGCCGCCGGCGCCGGGTTGCCGGCGTGTCGGCCGCTCGGTCGGCGGCGTGTGTGCCCGCCATCGACCCCATCGCCCCTCCTTGTCGTGTTCGTCGATACCCACCACCGCCGGTGATCGTTAGCGGATTTCCGCCCCCAGCCCCCGTGATCGTTGCCGGAATCCGGTCGCTATAGCGACGCGAATCCGGCAACGATCACCGGCGAGGAGGGCGGAAATCCGCTAACGATCACTGCGGATGTAGAGCTTCCGCTCTTAGCTGCCGACCTGCTCCACGTACTCCGCTTCGAGGTGCTCCAGGAAGTCCTGGGGCGCGCGCTGACCACCCAGCAGGTCTTGGATGGCCGCGGTGATGGTGTCGTAGAACGTCGGCGTCGCGTAGTCCAGGTACGGCACCAAGAGGTCTTCAGCGCCCGCCTGGGCCCATGCCTCGAACACGTCAGCCTGCAGGCCGCTGGCCTCCTGCTGCTCGGCGTCCACCACGGGAAGGTTGCCAGCGTCGGCCACCGTCGCCATCGCCTCGGAGTTCGTGATGAAGTCGATGTACGCCGCGGCAGCGTCCTTGTTGTCGCTATTGGACGGGATGGCGAACGGAATGCTGATGCCTCCGGTGACCAGGTTCTGACCGCTCGCCCCGGCCGGCGGGAGGATGAAGCCGACGTCGTCGCCCATCGCGCCGTCGAGGTCGGCCAGCAGCCACGTGCCAGCGACGAGGAAGACGCCCTCGCCCTGGGTGAACTGCTGCCACGAGTCGTCGTAGTCGAGTCCGGCGAAGCCGTCGGTGAAGTATCCGGCGTCCACCCAGTCCATGATCGTCTCGGTGGCCTCGACGCTCTCCGGCTCCAGCCAGGACGAACCCGGCCGGCCGAATCCGAGGTTGCGGATGGTCTCGGCGTCGACGAACTGGTTCTGCACGAACCCGTACTCGTGAATCCCGGCGAACGGGTTCAGGTTGCCGAACTGGATCGGCAGCTCACCGGCATCGTCGGCCGCCTCCAACGCGGCGACGAACTCGTCGTGTGTGGCCGGCGGGTCGATGCCCAACTCGTCGAGCTTCGGCTTGCTGTAATAGAGCCCGACGATCTCGCCCATCTGCGGCAGACCGTACAGAGCGCCGTCACCATAGACCTCGCCATCGTCGCTATACATCGCCAGCGACCGGACCGACTCCGGGAAGCGGTCGAACCAGCCGTACGTGCCCGCGTACGAGTCGAGCGGCTCCAGCAGGCCGGAGGCGACGTACTGACCCATGTCGGTGCGGCCGTTGTTGGCCTGTACGACGTCAGGAGCGTCATCGTCGCTCAGGGCCAGCCGCAACGTGGTGCGGAGGTCATCGGTGCTCCGGGACACCCGCTCGATGGTGATGTTCGGGTACTCCGCCTCGAACGCCTCGTTGAGCGCGTCGATCTGCTCGGACTGCCCACCGCGTACTTCCTGGTCCCACACGACCAGCGTGAGTTCGCCGAGGTCGCTTGGGTCGGTATCCCCGTCCGCGTCGGCGTCCGCATCCCCGTCGGCGTCAGCGGTGGTGTCGCCCCCCGCGTCGCCGTCGTCACCATCGTCGTCGCTGCCGGGTGCGCAGGCCGCGATGAGCGCGACGACGCCCGCGGTGGCCACGAACCGTGCCCACTTGCGTGTTGCTCTGCTCATTCCTTGTGCCCTTTCGTGTTGGTACTCCTCGATTAGCGCCCGGCGCGGAATCCCAGAGTTGCGATAGCCCGGGAGACCTCGGGAACGTCGTAATCGGGGAGGATCTCATCGAGGAATGCGTAGCTTCCGGCCAGCGCCGGGTCCTTCGATCCGGTGTCATTCCACCAGGTGGCGATATCGCCCCATCCGGGGGCCGCCAGGGCGCCACCGAAATGGCGCACCGAGAGCGCCGCCGCCAGATTGGCCAACCGGAGTCGATGCTCCAGCGGCCAACCGGCCACGGTGCCGGTCATGAGCCCGGCCAGGAAGACGTCGCCGGCTCCGGTGGGATCCATCGCGTCGACCGGCACGGCTGGTGCGTGCACCGTTGTATCCGTGTCTCGTTCGTAGGCGATCACCCCGTCGGCGCCGCACGTCACCACGGCCAGCGGCACCAGCTTCGAGAGTGCCTTGACCGCGTCGGCCGGGGAGTCGGTACGGGTGTAGCTCATCGCTTCGACCGCGTTGGGGGAGAAGGCGTAACAGCCACGCAGTTTGTCGCGCAGCCGGTCGATGTCCCAGCGGTCCTCCGGGTCCCAGCCGAGGTCGGCGAAGATCAGTCCGCCGTCGTCCGCGATGGTGTCGACCCACGGCTGGCGGTCGGCACCGAGGTCGATGAAGGTGGCCCGGGCCCGGGGCGGGTGCCCGACCAGCCGCGACTGGGCCTCGGCGATGTGTCCGTGGGTGACCATCGTGCGGTCGCGCTGGTACACCGTAGATACCGTGACCGGGGAGTGCCATCCGGTGATGTATCGGGAGTACGTGAGATCGACACCTTCTTGGATGCCCAGTGTCTGCCGGCAGTAGTCCCCGTAGAGGTCTTCACCGAAGGCGGTGGCCAAACTGGTGCGTAGGCCGAGGCGGGCACAGGCGACCGCCATGTTCGCGACACCACCCGGACCGGAGCCCATGCCCGACGCCCAGACCTCCGTGCCACGTTGGGGCGGCGCTTCGAGGCCGATGAAGATGATGTCGAAGAAGACGGTGCCCGTCAGGAAGATGTCCACCTCGGGGTCGCCGTCGTTCCGGACGGGTTCGAGTGGGTCGTAAAAGTGTCGCGCCGGGCGACCGGGCGGGCGCGGCCCGCCGGGTGGCGGCGGTGGTTGTGCGGTGCTGGGCACTGGTACCTCGGGGTGTGGTGGGCCGTGGGACGAGCGGGCGACCGGTGCGGTAGTCGGCCGGGCCGATGGTGGTGCGGGGTGCGGGGTGCGTTGTGACACTGTCGTGTTGTTGTCGTGTTGTTAGAACATAGCCGTCGTGCTTGAAGTTGACAAGATCTGCTCATAACGAGTGGCGTACCCCACCATATGTGAAGGTTATTTGATCATTGTGCGCAGCCCTGCGATGGACATCGCGGCATATTTGATTGATATTGTTCAATTGTGCTCGCACAGCGACGATATGAGTTGATCATGCAGACCCTGCGTTCCGAGGGTCCCGTCTCCGTTGGTGTGCTCGCCGACCGGCTAGGCGTCAGTCCGGCCACGGTCCGCCGCGACCTGACCCGCCTCGAACGGCTCGAACTGCTGACCAGGGTTCGTGGTGGCGCCGCGGCGCGCACCGCGCTGGAAGAGCCATTCGCCGAGGTCGCCACCATGGGCCAGGAAGCGCGCGACGCCGTCGCCGCCCGGGCCGCGGAACTCGTCCAGGATGGTGACGTCCTCCTGCTGGATATCGGGACCACGGTGCACCGACTCGCCGCTCACCTGCGAGGCCGCTCGATCACGGTGATGACGGCCAACCTGGCCGTGTATGAGGAACTGGTCCCGGATCCAGAGATCGAGCTGATCCTGCTCGGCGGGGTCGTACGCCGCAACTACCGCTCCTTGGTGGGGTTCCTCACCGAAGATAGCGTGCGCCAACTCAGGGCCGGTCGCTTCTTCATGGGGACGAGCGGCGTCAGTCCCGATGGCACCATCGTCGACACCACCGCGGTGGAGGTGCCGGTACGCCGGGCAATGATCGCTTCCGCGGATCAGGTGATCCTGGTGGCCGACCGGTCGAAGTTCCCCGGCAGCGGGTACGCCACCGTCTGTGGACCAGAGGCGCTCGACACCGTGATCACCAACGAGGGCGCCGATCCAGGCACCCTCGCGACCTTGAATGAATCTGGAGTAGAGGTGATAGCCGTATGAGGCTGACCATCCTGGGCGGTGGCGGCTTCCGCGTCCCGCTCGTGCATTCCGCGCTGACCGACGAAGGTTCCGGCGTCGACGCCGTGGTGCTACACGACACCGACCCCGAGCGGGTGCGCGCGGTGCGCGCGGTGCTGGACGACACCGCCGGAGGACGCGGACCTGAAGTGGTGGTTGAGGATGACCTGGGAGCCGCGTTGGACGGCACCGACTTCGTCTTCTCCGCGATCCGGGTGGGCGGCCTGCGGGGCCGGGTGTGCGACGAGCGTTCGGCGTTGGCCGAAGGGATGCTCGGTCAGGAGACCACCGGGGCGGGCGGCATCTGCTACGGCCTGCGCACCGTCCCAGTAGCGCGGCGCATCGCCGCGGCCGTCCGTGAGCACGCACCGCAGGCGTGGGTCATCAACTTCACCAATCCCGCCGGGATGGTCACCGAAGCGATGAGCCAGATCCTCGGAGACCGAGTGATCGGGATCTGCGACTCGCCGGTCGGCCTCTTCCGCAGGGTAGCCCGGGCACTAGACGTCGGCATGGATGACGCGTGGTTCGACTACGCGGGGCTCAATCACCTGGGCTGGCTGCGGCGAGTCCTCGTCGATGGGCGCGACGTGCTGCCGGATCTGCTGGCCGACACCGACGCGCTCACGTCGTTCGAGGAAGGCAAGCTGTTCGGCGTCGAGTGGCTGCGCACGCTGGGCGCCATTCCTAATGAGTACCTCTATTACTACTACTTCACCCAGGATGCCATCACCTCGATCGAGGAGGCTGAGGCGACGCGGGGCGAGTTCCTGCTCCGTCAGCAGGAAGGTTTCTATCGGGAGGTCGGCGAAGGCGACGCGGCCGCCCGATGGGACCGGACGAGGCAAGAACGTGAGGCCACCTACATGGCCGAGAGCCGGGAGGCATCTGGGGCCGGCAGCAGGGACAGCGCGGATCTCGACGGTGGCGGATACGACCGGGTGGCGCTGGCATTGATGCGGGCTATCGCGGCCGACGAGCAGGTGCGCCTCGTGCTGAACGTCCGCAACCGCTCCGCGTTGGCCGGCCTCGACGCCGACGCGGTGGTGGAGGTGCCGTGCGTCGTCGGCCGCAACGGAGCACACCCGCTGGCCGCCGGTGCGCTGGAGCCGTCGGCGTCCGCCTTGGTGTCCAGCGTGAAGGCGGCGGAACGGGCCACCATCGAGGCCGCCACCACCGGGTCGCGGGCGGCTGCGGTGAAAGCCCTGGCTATCCATCCGCTCGTAGGGTCGGTACATGCGGCCGAGCGCATCCTGCAGCGGGAATTGGACGCGCTGCCGGAGTTGCGCTCGGTGCTGACTCAGCCGTGAGGCGCCACGGGGTGTGGTGCCCACCCCCACTTCCATGATCATTGGCTTTTGACTACCGGATCCGGTAGTCAAAAGCCAATGATCATGGGAGTGCGGCGAGTTGCGGTTCCACCAGTTCGCGGTATGTCGCGCACGTCTCCAGGAGCTCGTGGTGAGTGCCGTCGCCGACGACGCGGCCGTGGTCGAGGACGACGATCCGCTCCGCCCCGAGGAGGGTGGACAGTCGATGGGCGATGACGATGGTGGTCCGGCCAGTGCGGTCGGCCGCCAGCGCATCGCGGACGTCGCGTTCGCTGGAGACGTCGAGCTGGCTGACGGTCTCGTCGAGCACCAACGCGCGGGCACCGGCGAGGATCGCACGAGCGAGTGCTAAGCGCTGGCGTTCCCCGCCGGATAGCGCTGCGCCGCGTTCACCGACAACGGCGTCCAGTCCATCGGGCAGGGTCCGGACCAGCTCGGCGATCTGCGCGGTCTCCAAGGCATGCCATAAGGCGTCGTCATCCACGCCCTCGGGTTCGCTGACGGCCAGCAGGAGATTGGCCCGGATGGTGTCGTGGAACAGAAAGACGTCCTGTGGGACTAATCCCACCGCCGCGGCCATCGCCTGCGGGTGCAGAGCGCGAAGATCGGTGCCGCCGGCCTGAACCTCGCCGTCATCCGGGTCGGCGAACCTGGCCAGCAGGGCGGCGAAGGTGGACTTGCCCGCTCCTGACCGCCCGGCGACGGCGACGTTCTCGCCGGGCGCTATGCGAAGGTTCACGTCCTGCAGAGTCGGCGGACCATCCGCCGTTCCTGGCCAGGTGAAGCCCACCTGGTGCGCGGTCAGCCCGATAGTGCCGGTTCCGGGGATGGTCGCGGTGCCACTGCGGTCAACCGGGGTCGGAGCATAGAGCAGTGCGGCGATTCGCTGAGCGGCCTGATGGGTGGTTCCGGTGTGTCGGGTGACCCCGATTAGCTGGAGCAAGGCGGCCGGGGTGAATCCGGCGAGGGTCATCGCCGGCGCCAGGAGCGTGGCGTCGAGTGTGCCGTTGCCCACCCGCCACGCGCCAACAGCGCCCGCGACCAGTACACACAGGATGGCGACGACGCCCGCCACACTCGTCTCCAGTCCGGCTCGGCGCGCGTTGGCCACCTGGAGCCGGCCAAGCCGCTGGTCGAGTTCACGGATCCGCTCTTCGCGATCGGCGGTGATCCCGTATCCGACGATCTCGCGGACGGCCCCCGCGTTCTCGCTGACGTCGGCGGCGAGTTCGGCGAGGGTGTCCCGGATGGCCTGGCCGTGCCGCAATGCCCGGCGCCGCAGCATCAACGGTGCGATGCCGGCCAGCGCAAGGACGGGCACGACGGCGACCGCGACGACGGGGTCGACGATGCCGAGCCCGACGGCGAGAACCGGTGTGGTGATCGCGGCGGACGCCACGTAGATGGACGAGTGGGCGTAGAAGATCTCCAACGCCTCGGAATCGGCCAGCGTGGTGGTTGCCACGTCACCGGTGCGGCGGCGAGCCAGCCCGGCCGGGGCGATGCGGGCTAGGGAGGTGAAGATCCAGCCACGTACCCGGCTCATCATCTGGAAGCTGAGGTCATGGCTCAGCCATGCCTCTAGCCAGGTGGCCCCGGCGCGGACCGCCACACAGGCGGCTACCACCACTACCGGGGTGACGAGATCGTCGGCGCTGGCGCCGAGAATCGCCCTGGATACCGCCCAAGCGCCCACCGCCGCTCCGGCGGCACCGGCGGCGACGCTGACCAGGTTGAGCAGGACGCAGGTGGCGAAGATTGGCCAGGAACGTCCGAGGGCCGAGCGCAAGCCGGTGCGGCTGACCAGGGGGGTGCCAGGGGCCGGCGGGTTCATCGGGCGGCTCCATCGTGGTGGGTGGCATCCTGCAATGGGCGGGTGGCCCGTGCGGCGGTGCGCAGGGACTCTCGCTGGATGTCCAGCATCCGTGCCCAGGCCCCGCCGGTGCGGGCGAGTTCGGCGGGCGGGCCGGCCTCGACGACTCGGCCTCGGTCGAGGACAACCACGACGTCGGCGCTGGCGACGGTGGAGAGTCGGTGGGCGACCACGATGGTGGTGCGGGCGTCTGCGCCGGGCCCATGTAGCGCTTGAGTGACGAGTGCTTCGTTCTCGGCGTCGAGAGCCGAGGTCGCTTCGTCGAGGACGAGCACCGGTGCACGTGATGCGAGGGCACGGGCGAGTGCTACTCGTTGTCGCTGGCCGCCGGAGAGGGCGTTGCCTCGCTCGCCGACCGGTGTGTCGAGGCCGGCGGGGAGTGCGCTGGCCATCTCGTCCACCCGGGAGGCGCGGATGGCCTCGTGGAGTTCGGCGCGGGTGGCGGCCGGTGCCGCCAGCCGGACGTTGTCCCAGATGCTGCCGTTCAGTAAGACGACGTCCTGGGCCACTCTCGCGGTGACACCCCGTAGCTGGTTCAGCGGCACGTCGCGCAGATCATGACCGTCGATGGTGATGGACCCGGAGGCCGGGTCGATGTCGCGTAGCAGCAACTGGACCAGTGTCGATTTACCCGCGCCGGACGGCCCGACGACGGCGACCGTGCTTCCAGCCGGGATGTCCACGCTGACGTCGTGCAGCGCGTCGAGGGGGGCGTCGGGGTAGCGATAGCCGACGTGATGGACCTTCATCGCCGGGGGAGTGTTCAAGGTGGCGCGGCGTGCGTCGGGATGTTCGGCGACGTCTGGCGGCGTATCGAGGAGCTGGGTGATGCCACGCGCCGCCGAGAGACCGTAGAAGCCCTCATGCCAGTACGTCTGCAGGTCCTGCAAAGGTCGGAAGCACTCGGCGGCCAAGAACAGGACGAGTAACACGTCCGCCGGTTGGAGGTGCCCCTGGGCGGCATGGATCGCGGCCAGCACGGTGGCACCCGCGGTTCCCGCTCCCATGGCGGTGTTGGTGACGACGTAGACCCCGAGGGAGGCTCGGAGGTTTGCGGTGGTGGCGGCGCGCAGGTGTTCGGCCTGTTCAGCCAGCCGCCGACCGGCCCGCTGGGTGGCGCCGAGCGAGACCAGTGTGACGATGCCGGCGATGGTGTCGGCGATCCGGGCCGCGTAGGTTTCGTAGGCGTCCCAGTGATGGTTCGCCCGGCGGCCGAGGAGCCGCCGCCACACGCGCTGGGCCACGGGCACACTCAGTACGCCGGCCGCGACGAGCAGGGCGACGCCGATGTCTCGACTGGCGAGGATTCCGACGAGTGCGGTGGGGACGACGAGTGAGACGACCACTTGTGGCAGATAGAAGCCGACATAGGCCTGTAGGTGTTCGACGCCGTCCACCAGTGTCGCCTGGACGCTGCCGCCGCGCACCCGACGAGAATGGGTGGGCCCGAGGTGAAACAGGTGGCGGACCAGCTGGCGGCGGACCCGGTGTTTCACCTCGACGGCGGCCTGGACGGAGGCCTGTTCGCGCCACCACAGTAAGGCGGCTCGGGTGAGAGTCAGCGCCGCGGCGATAGCCAATGGGGGAAACGCGGCGCTGAGTTCTCCGGCGTTTCCGGAGCTGGCGGCGGCGAGGACCCGGGTGACAACTTCGGCGAGGGCGAACGCCGTGGCGACCGCTGCGGCCGAAGCGGCCAGGCCCAAGGCGACGACGCCTGCCAGGCGGCCACGTGCCGCGGCAACGAACCGGAACACGGTGCGGTCGATCAGCATATGTCTCTTTCTCGCTTGGTGACGATGCCGGGCGGCAACGCTCAGGCGGTAATGATAACGACTATCACGATACGATATGGTGTGCCTGCTTCCGTTCACACTCACCCATAGGAGTTCGTGTGCTCCACCGACCACGACCAGCTATCTCGGTCCTGGCCATCGCCGTCCTCTCGATCGCCATCACCGCATGTAGCTCGGATGACGACGGCAACCCCGGAGAATCGGGGAATGCCGGCCCGGACAGTTCGACCGACGTCGGTTCGGGTGACTCCGCCGCCGACGCTCCGGTCGAAGTCGAGGACTGGAGTGGCGTCACCGTGGCCCTGGACACACCCGCCGAGCGAGTGGTGTGCCTCGACGGCACGTGTATCGACGCGTTGACCGAACTCGAGCTGGAACCCGTCACGTCGTTGCAGATCGACCAGGTCCAGCATCCTTACTTCTTCGGTCCCGACGTCGCCACCACCGCACTCGACGGCACGTTCTTCGAGCCCAGCATCGAGGGAATCGTCGCCGCCGAGCCCGACCTGGTGATCGGTTCAGCCGCCGTGCACGGCGCATTGCGTGACGCGCTGGGCGATATCCCGTTCTTCGGCATCGCGCTCGAAACCGACGGTGACGCCGAAGACAACCTCCGCCGCATAGCCACCCTCACCGGCCGGCTCGATGCCGCCGAGACCGCCATCGAGCGGTACCAGGCCACGCTGGCCGCCTACGGACCAAGCACACGGGACACCGCGGTGTTGTCCATGTACGGCGGAGCTACCAGCGATATCGGCATCGATGCACTCGACTCCGCCATCGGCCGGCTGCTCGCCCAGTACACCGACTACCCTTGGCCGGCGGCCCAGGAGGGCGACAGCGGATTCCTCGAGATCGGTCTCGAAGACATCGTGGCCGTTGACCCTGAACAGATCTTCGTTCTCGACTTCGGTTTCGATCCGGGTGCCCCCGCCCTCGTCGAGCAGTTGGCCGACCAGCCCATCTGGAGCACGCTGCAGGCGGTCCGTGATGGCAACGTCCACGTCGTCGACAATGCATGGTGGGGCACCACCGCTGGCACTCGCGGCCAGCAGCTCTACCTCGACGTGGTGATGCCGGCCGTCTACCCCGACGAGTTCCCCGAACCCATCGGGCTCGCCGCACCTTGAGCCCGCCCGCACGAATAGCCACCAGCGGGCACCACGATCAAGCCCCGGCGGTCGGGCGACGGGTGGGCTGGCTCGGGTTCGCCTGCGCCGTCGTCGCCGTCGTGGGTGCCACCATCGGGTTGCTCGTCGGTAACCCTCGCCTTGACATCGCTGGGGTCGTCGATGCCTGGCAGGCGTCGGCGGACGATCCGTTGCACGTCGTCGTCACCCAACTACGAGCCCCCCGGATCGTCCTAGCCCTCCTGGCCGGCGCGAGTCTCGGCCTGGCCGGAGCACTCCTGCAGGATTCGCTGCGCAATCCGCTGGCCGCGCCGGAACTGCTCGGTGTCAGCGGCGGGTGCGCGCTGGTGGTGGCCTCGGTGGCGGTACTCGGACTACCCATCGGCCGGAACCTTCTGCCTGCGGCGGCCACGGTGGGTGGTCTCGTCATCGGGCTCGGGGTGATTGTTGTCGGGCGGCGCCGGTCCGACCCAGCGGTGCTGGTGCTCACCGGGTTGGCCTGCTCCACATTCCTCACCGGCTGCGTCATCGCCATCCTGACTCTGGGGGCGCCGAGCGACGTCGGGCTCTTCTACCAGTACCTGCTCGGCAGTCTGGCCAACCGGTCCTGGGACGACGTCACAAGTGTGCTGCCGTGGGCCGTCGTGTTTCTGCCCCTGGGCATCGCGCTCAGCCGCAGGCTCAACGTGCTTCGGCTAGGCGACGACGTCGCCGCGTCATTGGGGGTCAATGTCCTGGCTACCCGGCGGCTGGTGTTGGTGACCACGTGTGGGCTCACCGCCGCGGTGGTGGCCGTGACGGGGCCCATCGGCTTCGTCGCGCTTATCTCTCCACATATCGTGCGCAAAGCTACGCGTAGCGCCAACGCCTGGGTGGTGACGGCCGGCGCGGTGGTGGTGGGCGCCGTCCTGCTGCTTCTGGCCGATCAACTCGGTCGGGCACTCACCCATCCACGGGAAGTGGCCGCTGGTGTCTGGACCGTCCTGCTCGGCGCGCCGGTGTTGCTCATGCTGTTGCGGTCGCGGTGGCGTCGGGAGCCGACATGAGTATCACCCGGTCGAGCCCAGCTGCATCCACAGATCAGTACCGGTCGACGAGCGAGGCCGGGCGCGGGCCGTCTGACCTGCCTGCGGGGGCGCGCCGCTATGCGGCTGTGCTGGTCGCGGCCGGGGTCGTACTGGCGACGCTCGTGGTGGTCTCGCTGGGCGTCGGGCACGTCGCGCTTGCGCCGAACGAGGTGCTCGCGGCGTTGCGTGGTGAGCCGGTCGTCGAGTACCACGATCACATCGTGCGCGGGTTGCGGCTGCCCCGGGTGCTCATCGCCGCCGTCGCCGGTTGCATGCTCGGGCTGGCCGGAGGGTTGTTGCAGGCTGCCACCCGCAACGACCTTGCCGAGCCGTCGCTGCTCGGCGTGACCGGTGGGGCCGTGCTGGCCATCGTCTTGACATTGACCCTCACCGGCCGCGACACCTTGCCCGGGTTGTGGAGCGGTGCGATCGCACTCGTGGGGGCTTTCGCGGCAGGTGGACTCGTCTATGCCCTCAGCTGGTCTCGGCAGGTCGGACCGGTGCGCCTGGTCCTGGACGGTGTGCTGGTCTCGGCCGTGCTGTCCAGCCTGGTCTCCGTCCTGCTCTTGCTCGACGGTTCGCTCTTCTCGGCTGTTCTGCGCTGGGTGGTGGGTTCACTCAACGGCCGGGTGTGGACCGACTGGGCGTTGCTGTGGCCGTGGGCGTTGATAGCGGTGCCGGCCGGCCTGCTGGCCGCGCGGTACGCCAGTGCCCTCTGGCTCGGTAACGACGTCGCCGCGGCCATCGGACTGCGAGTCGGCCGGGCGCGGCTAGCCGTGCTGGTCACCGCCACCGTATTGACCGCCGGCGCGGTGGCCGCGGTGGGTGCGATCGGATTCGTCGGATTGCTCTCCGCACACATCGCTCGGCTCGTCGTTGGGTCACATCCCCGGCGGGTGCTACCGCTGGCCTGCATCGCCGGCGCGATGCTGCTGGTCAGTGCCGACCTGGTGGCGGAGCTGTTCACCACGTTGTGGCCGGACGGCGGAGTGCGGAACCGCCCGTCATTGCCAGCGGGCGCGGTCACGGCCGCTCTGGGCGGCCCGGTGCTGGTGGTGCTGCTGGCCCGGCGGCGGGACTGAACCGATGCGCGGCATTCGAGAAGACCGGAAAGAAGGGCTGACGATGACCACCGATCTGCTGGCCGCCCTCGAACTGCGGGTGAGTTATGGCTCGCGGACCGTGCTCGACGGGTTGGCGGCCGGTGTACAACCGGGTGAGGCCTTGGCGCTGGTCGGAGCCAACGGGTCGGGGAAGTCCACCCTGCTGCGTGCGCTGGCGCGGCTGCTCCCCGCCGACGCCGGGACGGTTCTGCTCGATGGCGCCGATATCGCCCGGTTGCCCACGGCTGAGGTGGCCCGACGGCTCGCCGTGCTGCCTCAAGGGCCGGTACCACCTAGCGGGGTGACGGTCCGCGAACTCGTCGAACACGGCCGTTTCCCACATCGCAGCGCGTTGGCCCGACCCACGGCGGCGGACCGCGACGCCGTGCGGGACGCGCTGGCGATGACGGGGCTGACCGACTACGCCGATCGTTACGTCGACCGGCTCTCCGGTGGTGAGCGTCAGCGTGCGTGGATCGCCCTCACCATCGCCCAGGAGACGCCGATCCTGCTGCTCGACGAGCCAACCACGTTCCTGGATATGGGGCATCAGCTCGAGGTCCTCGACCTGGTGGCGCGGCTACGCCAAGAACGGCGGCTGACGGTCATAGTGGTCTTGCACGATCTCAACCAGGCTGCCCGATACTGCGATCGGATCGTCGCCCTCTCCGGCGGGCAGGTGGTGGCCGACGGGCCGCCGGCCCAGGTGGTCACCGAGGAGTTCCTGGTCGAGTATTTCGGTGTGCGGGCCACCGTCAGCACCGACCCGGTGACCGGTGCGGTGGTGTGCCTGCCATACGCCGCCGTCCCCCCGTCCCCATGATCATTGGCTTTTGACTACCGGATCCGGTAGTCAAAAGCCAATGATCACGGGGACGGGGTGGTGGTTGTCCACATTTTGCGTCTGACTACTTTCGTACGCGGATGACAACCGTCATTGTCGTCGGTATGACGGTAAGACCAGGTGGAGGGCTTTATTTCAGGACGATTGACCCAGTCGTCGAATCACCAGTCGACGGGATCGATGAGCTTCTGGCGGGGCAGCGCGGCGTCATAGAACGCCGGCAGGCAATGGACCTGGGGTTGAGTACTCGCCAGATCGACCGCCTGGTGACGTCGGGACGATGGCGTCGCGTTCACCGGGGTGTCTATGCGACGTTCACCGGACCGCTGTCCGACGAAGCCACCCTGTGGGCCGCTATCCTGCGTGCCGGTCGCGGCGCCGTAGCCAGTCACCAGACCGCGGCGTTCCTCGATGGCGTCTGCGACGATCCCGACGATGTGATTCACGTGACCGTCCCAGCGGGCAGGCACATCCGCGGCCGCATCGACGGAGTTCGGGTGCATTATGCACACCGGCTGGCGCGGACCCGGCACCCGACCAGGATCCCGCCACGGACCCGCGTCGAGGAGACCGTACTGGACTTGGTCGACGTCGCACTGCTGCCGCGTGAGGTCGAAACGTGGGTTATGCGCGCTTGTCAGCGGCGGCGCACGACGGCCGAACGCCTAGCGGCGGCCCTGGGCCTACGCGCGAAGATCCGGTGGCGACCCATGCTGGAGAGCATGCTCGCCGATGTCGACCAAGGGGCCGAGTCGCCGCTTGAGCTTCGGCATCTGCGCAGGGTTGAACGGGCCCACGGTCTGCCGGCCGGTCGTCGTCAGCAGCGGGTCGCGGGGCGGCGCGTCATTTGGGTCGACGTCGACCATGACGAGTACATGTTGCGGATTGAGCTCGACGGCCGCCTGGGTCATGTCGAGGATGGGCAATTCCGGGATCGACGACGCGACAACGTCGCCACGGTGGATGGTGTAGCGACGCTGAGGTACGGCCATGCCGACGTCTTCGGCGATCCGTGTGGCGTCGCCGCGGAACAGGCGAGGGTGCTGGCCGCCAGAGGATGGCGTGGGCGACCACGGGCCTGCGGCTCCGACTGCCCCGCGTTCCCATGATCATTGGCTTTTGACTACCGGATCCGGTGGTCAAAAGCCAATGATCATGGGGAAGTGCCGGTGAGGTGACAGGCTTCCTCCCACCGGGTCGGATCCGGGCTGCGCGGGCTGATCGGCTGTCCGGCCAGCCAGGTGTGGCAGTCGTCGACCGTCCGTTCCAACAGTGCGTGTAGCCGCGTATCGGCGTCGTCGACACAGGCCTGGCCGATGCCGATGACCGAGCAGCGCACGGCCGTGGGACCGGCATGGCGGCGGAAGCCGCGCATCGTGGTGGACGTGCCGCGCGAGAAAGACCGGGCCCACTCCGCGGCGTCGGGTGCCTGGGCAAGCGCGACCCGGGTGATGTCGGTGTGATCGTCCGGATCGCGGTGGTCGAGTTCGGCGAGCACCCGCTCGGCGGCGATGGCTGCCACCGCGAGTACCCTCTGCCGTTCGGCCGCCACTACCGGCAGGCCGGCTACGGCGGCTCGGCGCACGATGAGCGCGTCGAGGTGTGGATCATCGTCGTTCAGGCCCACGACCAGCGGTATCAGAGTGGCCAGCCGAGGTCGGTATCCGTCGGAGATGGTGTCGTTGACCACCCGCGCCATCGCAGCGAGCAGTGGATGTGTGCAGCGCGGGTGGTCGCTCCACCGCTCACCGGCCAGATAGGAGGCGAACTCCATGAAACAGGCACCCTTGCGTGGCCGACGGTGTTTGCCGCGGGACAGGACGGGAAGCATGGTCGGCGTGTCGAGATCAAGGCCGGGCATCTCCAGCACCCCCACGTGGTTGGCGGGTCCGCTCGCCTTCTAGTTTTGCTCGGTTGGTCCCCAAATGCCAGTGTGTTTATCGTCGTGAGAAACCCGAATCGGCTGGGTCCACCGGCCGTCACAAGGGGTGTCGAGCGCGAGTACTAGTGTCACGGCGAGTCGGTGAGCCAGCGCGGCATGTCGGTTGACGTGCTGGCTCCAGTTCCGGGTCCCGTATACACCTGATACGAGCTGTTGTACTCGCTGAGGTGGGTCGACGTGATGTCGTCGTCGGGATCGACCAGGAGCGTGAGGACGGTGACCGAGCAGTTGGCGGGAGGGGCGAGTAGGCGGTGCCCGCCCGGCGGTAGACCCAGCGCCTCGGCCACGGCGACCCGGACCGGCCCGCCATGGGTGAAGACGAGGGCGGTCTTGGTGCCTCGATCTGGTGTGCCTCGGACGGTACGCCGGGCGATGTCATGTAGTGCTTCGGTCACCCGGGAGCGCATAGCGACGAACGTCTCGCCAGTGCGGCCACGGGGGATGTCCGCACCGTGGCGGATGGCGGCGAGTTCGTCAGAGAACTGTTCGGCGACGTCGTCCATCAACAGTCCGCTCCACTCGCCGGCGTCGATCTCCCGTAGCCGTTTGTCCAGTTCGGCTGGGTGACTGGCGTGCGCGAGGTAGGGCTCGGCGGTGCGTAGTACCCGCTCGAGATCGCTACTGACCACGAAGGCCGGATCGGGGTAGGTGGTGATCAGGTGCTGGGCGACGGCCCTGGCTTGGGCTTGTCCTCGAGCGGTCAGTCCGGTGCCGAGTTGACCTTGAACCCGGCGTTCGGCGTTCCACTCGGATTCGCCGTGCCGGATGAGGACCAACTGTGCCCGGCGCCAGGTAGTCTCCGCCGGCTCGTCGCCGCCCCATCGTCCACTCACGTCAGCCAGCATGCCATGACCGCGATTCGACCTTCCTCCCCACCCACCCCCGCCCCTCGTCCCCATGATCATTGGCTTTTGACCACCGGATCCGGTGGTCAAAAGCCAATGATCATGGGGACGAGAGGCACGGGAAAATAGTTGCGTGATACATCCATCTAGGTGTTAACTGGTCTAGTGCATCAACCGAAGCCTGATACCAATGGCTTCCTTTCGCACAGGCAGATCCTGATCGTCCTCGCCGGATTGATGGCCGGCATGTTCCTGGCGGCGTTGGACCAGAGCATCGTCAGCGTGGCGTTGCCACGGATCGTCAGTGAGCTAGGCGGCCTCAACCACCTGTCCTGGGTGGTTACCGCCTACCTGCTGACCACCACGGCGTCGACGCCGCTGTGGGGAAAGATCTCCGACCTGTACGGCCGACGGCCGACCTTCCAAGCCGCCATCGTGATCTTCCTGGTCGGGTCGACGGTGGCCGCACTGGCCGGCAGCATGGCCATGCTGATCGCCGGGCGGGCCATTCAGGGCTTGGGCGGGGGAGGACTGATCGCGCTGGCCCTAGCCATTGTCGGCGACGTGATCCCGCCTCGGGAGCGCGGCCGATACCAAGGCTATTTCGGCCTGGTCTGGGGGTCGGCCAGCGTCGCCGGCCCGTTGCTCGGCGGATGGTTCACCGACGGTCCGGGCTGGCGCTGGATCTTCTGGATCAACCTGCCCGTAGGGATAGCCGCGCTCGCCGTGACCTCATTGGCTCTGCGGATGCCGAGGGTCCGTCGTGAGCACACCATCGACTACCTTGGTGCCGCGCTGGTCGTCGCCGCGGTCAGCTCGATTCTGCTCTACACCGCCTGGGCCGGGGGAGAGTACGGCTGGGGTGATCCGTTCTCGCTCACGCTGCTCGGCTCCGGGGTAGTTCTCGCCGCGGTCTTCGTGCTCTGGGAGTCGCGGGCCAAGGAACCGATCATCCCGTTGAGGCTGTTCCGTAGCCGCATCTTCAGCCCGGCCGTGGTTTTTACGGTCATTATGGGGGTGGCGATGTTCGGGGGCCTGATTTACCTGCCGATCTACCTGCAGGTAGTGCAGGGGATGTCGCCAACACAGTCCGGGCTTGCCCTGCTCCCGGCCATGGCCGGTATCTTTCTCAGCTCGATCGGTTCGGGCCAGCTCATGACCCGCACCGGCCGGTACAAGGTGTTCCCTATCGTCGGTGCATGCATCACCGCGGTCGCTATGCTGCTGCTGTCGACCCTGGGCACGCAGACGCCCTACTGGCAGGTGGGGACGTACGTTTTCGTCTTCGGGTTCGGGCTCGGGTTCACCATGCAGATCGTCGTGACGATGGTGCAGAACGCGGTGGAGCGCCGCGACATGGGTGTCGGTACGTCGAGTATCACGTTCTTCCGCTCGCTCGGAGGTGCGCTGGGCACCGCGATCTTCGGCGCGGTGCTCAACGCCAGGCTGGGCAGTTCCCTACGCGATGCCCCCGCGATCGCCGCTCCAGACGGGTTCGACGAGGCCAGCGTGGCCAACAACGTCGAGGCCATCCGCGCGTTGCCGGCGCACGCACGAGAGGTGGTGACCGACGCATGGGTGGACGCCCTCGGAGGGGTGTTCCTTACCGCGCTGCCGTTCCTGGCGGTGGCCCTCGTCGCGGCGGTCATGATTCCGGAGATCCCGCTCGGCACCCGGGAATCCGTCGCGGGCGCCGATGCACCGGACCAGGTCGATGCACCGGACCAGGTCGATGCACCGGACCAGGTCGATGCACCGGACCAGGTCGATGCACCGGACCAGGTCGATGCACCGGACCAGCGAGACACCACCGCCGGCCGATCGTCGCCATCCTGACGACGGCCGGGCGACCGCACCACGGACTGAGCCAACGGCCTGACCGTCGAGTCTGCTTTCAAGGTACGACGAGGAGCGCGAGCACGACGAGCGCCTGGCTGGCGGCCTGCACGACGGCGAACCGGCGCAGCGACGGACGCAGGGCGGCGAACTCCACCTTGGTGTCCATGGGGACGACGGCGGCGAGAGCCGCGCTCAGATGAACAGCGTGCACCCCTAACACCGCCCCGGCAGCCCAGGCCGACAGGCCAGGATCGTTGACCAACACGACGAACGCGGCCAGCGCGATCAGGGCGGTCGCCGCATGTGAGCCGGGCCTGAGCACCGTCCACACACCCGCCAGAGCCAGCGCTACCAGCAGGGCCGAACTCGGCGCGCTCCAGGCCGCGACCACGCCGATAGTCGCCGCGCTCGCCGCCCCGACGGTGGCGCGTAGTACCCAGGCCGCCACGGTCGATCCGACCCGCCCACTGTCCCGACCGGGATCGGCGGCCGGCTCCGAGCCGGATGTCGTCTCCGAGCCGGACCCAGCGGACGGGTCGGCCGGTGTGGTCGCGTGACGACGTTCATCTGGGAGGCCGGTCATCGGTGCCGGCTCCGTCGCGGCGCCCGGGCCAGCCGGGCGAGGTGGAGCGCAAGCCGCGCTGGGTCGGCCGGGGTGACCGTCACGCCATGTCCGGTCAGGGTGCTCAGCCGTTCGGTGCGTTCGGCCTGGACCACGCTCAGCGCCGCGGCCAACGCGTGGTCCCTGGTCGTGAGGAACAATGGGCCCGGGAGGACGTCGACGGCCAGGACCGGGTGGCCGGCCCGCCGCCAGCCGGCGGCCAGCCGCACCACCTCGTCGTCGAGGAAGACTGAGGTCACGACGATGATGGAGCCGGGCGGGAACGCGGGAATGCCCTGGGCGAGTCGGGCGAGATCGCCGGAGGTCGGGCGGCGGGTGTGTTGTGCCAAGTGGTTGCGCAGCCGGATCAAATGCCGTTGACCGCTGGCCGGGCGGACCATGCCGGTCGGCGCGGAAAGGTCGATCAGGCCTACCCGGTCTCCGTGCGCGAGGTACGCTCCGGCGACGGATGAGACGGTATCGACGGCGATATCCACACTGGTCCGCTCACTTGGACCGGTGTCGGTCCGCCCTTCGTCTTCGGTGTTGACGGCTGTTGTGGCCGACCAATCGTCGACCCGGGCTGGCAGGTCGTACCGGTTGTCCATACAGCACATGACATCCGCGTCGGCGTCGACGAGGGTACGACGGGCGAAGAGCCGCTCGTCGGCTCCGGCCTGACGCGAGGTGACCCGCCAGTCGATGCGGCGGAGCCTGTCGCCGGGCACGAACGGCGCGATCTCGTGCAGTTCGGTGCCTTCACCTGGCCGCCTCGTGCGGTGTGCTCCGACCATTCCGGCGGGCCGGGGCGGCAGCGGGCCCGAGGGCAGCCGCGCGGCGACCGCTGGTAGCACTTTCGCCTCGAACGGGTCTCCTTGGAAAGGTCCGGCCACCCAGAACGCGTCGTCGGTGGTGATCAAATGGTGCGGGCGGCTGAGCACATGGGTGCCCCAGGTGGTGGCCTCCATCCGGGTCACGACCTGGCGGGGTTCTTGGCCGGGCGACGGCGCGTGGATCGCTACCCGCTGGCCGTCCCCGCCCTGGACGTCCGGTGGCAGCAGCACCGTGACGATCTGCCCGTCCGACGGCGCCATACTCGTCGCCAGTTGAACCTGGCTCCCGGCGTCGACGCGTTCCGGGCCGAGGACGCGGACGTCGGGAGGCGGGCCGAGGCCGGCGGCCCCCGTCCAGGCCCGGGCCAGCCCAGTGTGGCGTCCGTGCGCAAGCGCCACCGCCAGGGCGAGTGGAGCGCCCAACAACACGAGTTCGACCCGGCCGACGACGAGTGCGACGGAGGCCAGGACCACCGGAAGCGCGATCGCCCGGCTGTACGCCGGCGTGGGGTACCAGAGTCGCCGCCTGGCCAGCCAACTCATCGTGCTCCTCCAGGTGGTACGGCGATCTCGTCGTGCGCCGGTGTGTCGACGCCCGCGCCAGCCGTGAGCCCGGCGTCGAGGCGGTCGAGCGCGGCCACGATACGTTCCACTGTCGCCGGATCCGGGACGAAGGCGGCGCCGTCCAAGGCAGCGTGGACATCGGCGCCGAGCAAGCCCACCACACGCGGGTCGGACCACGAAACTCCGAGGCGTTGCAGCTTTCGGATCGCCAGCGTCCGTAGCCGGTGCTGCACCGCGGTGTCCGGCAGCCGCGCGCCGCGGGAGCTGGGGGACATCCGGCTGGCGAGGCGGGACACTTGATGGGAGCCGCCACCACGGGCCGGTTGTGCGGCCCGCGGCCATGCCATGTGGGCTCCTTCGGGCCAGTGCCGCGGTGCCCAGATGAGGAGCCCCGCGACGACCAAACCGATGACGACGGCTCGCCCGACATGTACGCCTAGGACGACCATGATTGAACCGGCGGCTATCCCGCCCGCCGGTCCGAGGATGTACCACCGCTTCATGGCGTGGCTCCGGTGCCTGGTCGGCTCGGGGCGTCCGGCCCGCTCGGCGCGGTCGGGGCGTCCTGCCCAGCCTCGAGATCCGGCGACGGTGCGTGCAACGTTCGCATGATCGTTTCGAGAGCGGCTCGGGCGGTGTCGACGTCGGCCGGTGTGACGTCGGGCCGCGTGGAGAATCGAGCACGGTGGTAGAGGTCGCGCAGTCGGGCCGTAGCGATTTCGTCGGCGTGGTGATGGCGGAGGAGCCCAGCGGTGAACTCGCTGGGAGTCTGTGCGGGCCGGCGTGGGGCGCCGGACTCCTCGGCAGCCGCCTCGAGATGCTGCCAGGCGTCGATGATGGCATCGCTGCCGCTGCCCCGGCGCGCGTCGAGGGTGGTGCTTGCGGTCTCGACGGCGGCCCGCAGATGGTGCGACTGGTCGAGGGAATCGTCGATATGTCCGCCGACGACGGAGCTGCCGCGGCGGCCGAACCTACCCCGGGGTAGCCGGCGCAGGAGCACGATGGCGACCGCCACGATCACGATGATGAGTGTGGCCAACGCCGCCTCCCACGGGATGGTGATGCTGGGCAGGGAACCGTCGGTGTCGTCGGGATCGATCGGTATCAAACGATCCGTGGGAGCTGGCGCGGGAGTCGTGATCCGGCTGGGCTCGGCTGCCCCGGAGCCGACTTGCCAGTCCGGTGGGTCGAGCTCGATCCGGCCTAGCCCCGCGATGCTGATGACGAGCAGGGCTGCTGTGGCGAACACGGCCAGGGCGGGAAGAAGAGCACCGATCCGGCGGTCGAACCGGCGGCCGGTGTGGGGGTTGTCCTTGCGGTCATACCCAGGGTTTCCCACAACTGACGATACTGGCACATCACCGACCCCGGTGGGTGGTCGGGCAGTGCATCCGCGCAGGCGCAGGTCGCCATGCCGAGTCCCGCGCGGGCGCGCGTCGTCGTGCCGGTTCGGGCCACCACACGTCGTCGTGCCGGCCGAATATCTTTGGTGACGATCCGCGGGCACTTTCACGACGATGCAGTACGTTAGTGGAGCGGGAGAATTCCGTGTCAGGTGATCAGGTGGAGCGATGACCACACAACTACCAGCCGAGAGCAAGCCTCGCGGCAGCGCGCCGGTGAGCCCGGAGCCGTCGGCAGCCGCCGAGGCCGGGCTCGAAACCGACCCTGCGGCCGAAGCCGATGTATTGGCCGACGACGAGTTCGGCGGGCCAGCCGCGGGGGCAGAACGACCCGCCTCCAGCCTCGTCATGGGCTGGCTGCTCCTGGTCGGCGGCCTCGTCGGGCTGGTTGGCTCGGCCACGTTGGCGATCGAGCGGGTGCTACTGGCCGGCGACCCCGACTACACCCCATCCTGCAGCTTCAATCCGCTGCTGAGCTGCGGCCAGGTGATGGAGAGCTGGCAGGCATCGCTGTTCGGCTTCCCCAACCCGTTTATCGGCGTTGGTGCCTTCCCCGTGGTCATGACTATCGGCGTCTTGCTCATCGCCGGTCTCACCCTGCCGCGGTGGATGTGGGTGAGCTTCTGGGGTGGCACAGTGCTGGGGGCGGCGTTCGTTACCTGGCTGTTCACCCAGAGCGTCTATGTCATCGGGGCGCTGTGCCCCTACTGCATGGTGGTCTGGCTCGCCATGATTCCCATGTTCGTGTACACCACGGGCTACGTGCTCTCCCGTGGGTATGTGCCAGCTCCGGCGGGGCTGCGGCGGGCCGTCGTCGGTAACCGTGGGCTCATCACCGTCGTGTGGCTGCTGACCATCTTGATCTTCATCATCGTCGAGTTCTGGGACCGCTGGGACCTCGTCTTCTAAGCACCACTTTTCCACTTGTCAAGCCGGACAACTTCGCTGCCAGGTCTGATGTGGTCGATTGGCCTGACACGTCGGTGAGCGGCGGGTCGTTGTCAGGTTAGGTGAGCGCAACTCGGCAGCTCACCGAGTTGTCCGGCCTGACAACTCTGACACTTGGGGAATGGTGCGCTAACCTAGATGTGTGCGAGGTCTGTTGCTCCTTATCAGGCCGCGCTGACATCAAAAGGACGCTTCCAGGCGTCGTGTCGGCGCGGCAAGCCCCTCCTGCGTGAGGGGCTTTTTGACGTCTGGGCCCGAGCACACCACTTGACAAAGGAAGCTATGTCGATGAGTCAGACAGGCCACAGCACGGTTGATCAATCCGACGACGTCCCGTACCGGTACACCAGCGAGATGGCAGCCGAGATCGAGCAGCGCTGGCAAGACCACTGGGAAGCCGAAGGCACGTTCCACACCCCTAATCCCGTGGGCGAGCTGGCTGATTCCAGCGGCGAGGCCGGAGCCAGGAAGAAGTACTTCCTGATGGATATGTTCCCGTACCCCTCCGGGGCAGGACTGCACGTCGGCCATCCACTCGGATATATCGCCACCGACGCCACCGGCAGGTTCCGCCGAATGTGCGGTGACAACGTCCTGCACGCGCTGGCCTACGACGCCTTCGGCCTGCCCGCCGAGCAATACGCGGTCCAGACGGGACAACACCCACGTAAGACCACCGAAGAGAACATCTCGAATATGAAGCGTCAGCTGCGTCGGCTGGGCCTGGCGCACGACCCGCGGCGGACGTTCGCCACGATCGACCCGGAATACGTCCGGTGGACGCAGTGGATCTTCCTGCGGATCTTCGATTCCTGGTACGACCCCGAGGCCGACGGTGGACGCGGCCGGGCCCGCCCTATCACCGAGTTGGTAACGCGGTTCGAGTCCAGCGAACGCGCCACACCTGACGGCCGGCCATGGGCCGCGCTGGACGCGGTGGAGCGGCGGCGGATCATCGATGACCACCGCCTGGCCTACGTATCCGAATCGCCGGTCAACTGGTGTCCCGGGCTGGGGACGGTGCTGGCCAACGAAGAAGTCACCGCCGAGGGCCGCAGCGAGCGGGGCAACTTCCCGGTGTTCAAGCGGCGGCTGCGGCAATGGATGATGCGCATCACCGCCTACGCCGACCGCCTGGTCGACGATCTGGACCGTATCGACTGGCCGGAGAAGGTCAAGGCGATGCAGCGCAACTGGATCGGACGCTCGGAAGGGGCGGCGATCCGGTTCGCCACCGACGTCGGTGAGCTGGAGGTCTTCACAACCCGGCCGGACACCCTGTTCGGCGCCACCTTCATGGTGCTGGCCCCGGAACATCCACTGGTCGAAGCACTGACAACCGAGGCGTGGCCGGAGGGAACCAGAGACGCCTGGACCGCCGGGCACACGAGCCCAACCGAGGCTGTGGCGCAGTACCGTGCCACCGCCGCGGCCAAGACCGACATCGAACGGCAGACCGAAGGCCGGGACAAGACTGGTGTGTTCACCGGTTCATTCGCCACCAACCCAGCCACGGGTGCGCGGATCCCGGTATTCATCGCCGACTACGTGCTGATGGGGTACGGCACCGGGGCCATCATGGCGGTGCCTGGTCAGGACGAACGTGACTGGGAATTCGCGGAGCGGTTCGACTTGCCGATCGTTCGGACGGTGCAGCCTCCGGCCGACTTCGACGGCAAGGCGTACGTCGGCGCTGGTCCGGCGATCAACTCGGCCAACGACGACATCTCGCTGGACGGCATGGACGTCGAGCCAGCGAAGCACGCCATGATCTCGTGGCTGGAAGAACAAGGCTCGGGTTCTGGAACTGTCACTTACCGGCTGCGTGACTGGCTGTTCAGCCGGCAGCGCTATTGGGGTGAGCCGTTCCCCATCGTGTACGACGAGCACGACCTGCCGATCGCTATCCCGGCCCGGCTGCTGCCGGTGGAGCTGCCCGACGTCCCCGATTATTCGCCCAAAACATACGAGCCGGACGCCGCGGACACGGAACCGGAGCCTCCGTTGGCACGGGTCCCGGAGTGGGTCGAGGTGGAGCTGGACCTTGGCGACGGTCCGAAGCGTTATCGGCGAGACACCAACACGATGCCCAACTGGGCTGGTTCTTGCTGGTACCACCTGCGCTATCTGGATCCGTTCAATGACCAGCAGGTGGTCGACCCCGAACTAGAGCGGTACTGGATGGGACCGCAGCCTGACCGGCAGCCGAACGACCCCGGCGGAGTGGACCTGTACGTCGGGGGAGTGGAGCACGCCGTCCTGCACCTGCTGTACGCCCGGTTCTGGCACAAGGTCCTCTACGATCTGGACTACGTCTCCAGCGAAGAGCCCTACTACCGGCTGTTCAACCAGGGGTACATCCAGGCCTACGCATACACCGATTCCCGAGGTCAGTACGTGCCGGCCGAGGAGGTCGAGGAGAGCGTCGACGGTGCGGAGACGACGTACACCTACAACAACCAGCCGGTCCGCCGTGAGTACGGCAAGATGGGCAAGAGCCTCAAGAACGTCGTCACGCCGGACGACATGTATGCCGCGTACGGCGCCGACACGTTCCGCGTCTACGAGATGTCGATGGGGCCGCTGGACGTGTCCCGGCCGTGGGAGACGCGGGCAGTGGTCGGCTCGCTGCGGTTCCTGCAACGGCTGTGGCGCAACGTGGTGGACGAGCACACCGGAGAGGTCGTCGTCGACGACGACGACGCGGACATCACCACCAAGCGGGTGCTGCACCGGACCATCGACGCCGTGCGCACCGACATGAACGGACTGCGGTTCAACACCGCCATCTCCCGGCTGATCGAGCTGAACAACCATCTGACCAAGCTGGATCGGGTGCCCCGGGAGGCCGCCGAGGCCCTGGTGACGATGGTGGCGCCGGTCGCTCCGCACATCGCCGAAGAGCTGTGGTCTCGGCTAGGGCACGGCGGGTCAGTGGCACACGTGACCTTCCCGGAGCCAGATCCGGCACTGTTGGTCGACGAGACCGTGACATGTGTGGTCCAGGTGGGTGGCAAGGTCCGCGACCGGTTGGAGGTTCCGCCGTCGGCAAGCGACGCTGAACTGGAAGAGCTCGCGCTGGCCTCCGCAGCGGTACAGCGGGCACTGGATGGCCGGGCCGTGCGTAAAGTCATCGTCCGGGCGCCGAAGCTGGTCAACATCGTCCCCGCTTGAGACGGGCGGCCGGAATGGACGCGGTGGACCGGGACGGCAACCGTGGCGGAGCGGCGCGTTCCCGCGTGGCGGTGGTCACCGACTCCACCGCCTACCTGAGCGCGTCCGCCACCGCTGCCGCTGGGGTCGAGATCGTGCCGCTGCACGTCGTCGTGGACGGAGTCTCACACGTCGAGGGTGTCGAGATCGGTCCCCACGAGGTCGCAGCTGCGCTGCGTGGGCACCAACAGGTCAGCACCTCGCGGCCAAGCCCCCAGGAGTTCCTGGACACCTACCGGCGGTTGGCCGGCGACGGCGTGGCCAGCATCGTGTCGATACATCTGTCGTCGACACTGTCCGGCACCGTCGACGCCGCTCGCCTCGCCGCCGCCGAGGCGCCCGTGCCGGTCGAGGTGGTCGACTCCCGTTCGCTCTGTATGGGCCTCGGATTCGCCGTCCTAGCAGCGGCGGAGGTAGCGACCGGTGGCGGAGACAGCGCCGACGTTGCGGCTGCGGCGGTAGCCCGGTCAGCGTCGTCGTCGGCGTTCTTCTACGTCGATACTCTGGAGTACCTGCGCCGCGGGGGACGGATCGGCGCTGCGTCGGCGATGTTTGGACATGCCTTGGCGATCAAGCCGCTGCTGTACGTCGACGCCGGTGAGATCAAACCCTTGGAGAAGGTGCGCACCGGCGCGCGCGCCTTAGCCCGGTTGGAAGAGCTAGCCATGGCACGGGCCGCGGAGTTGACCGGCGGCGCCCCCGGGCCGGTAATGGGTGCCGGCGTGGCCAGTGAGGATGTGCCTGGCGCGAAGGTGCCTGCCGTGGACGCCGCCGGGGTCGACGTCGCGGTTCACCACCTCGACAATGCCGTCCGCGCGGATGAGTTGGCCGAGCGGCTGTCGATGCGGTTGCAGGGGTTGGGTGAACTCGTCGTCTCCGAGGTGGGGGCCGTCATCGGCGCACACGTCGGCCCCGGGCTGCTCGCCGTCGTCCTCACCCCCACTTTGCGCACCTGATCTCCGTTTTGTCATCTGATCTTCTGTGTGGCGACGATCAGGTGCGTGAGCGGCAGAGTATTGCTGGTCGACGTAGGGCGGTGACGTCTGATGCCATCTCATGATGTGAAACGAATACGATCAGATGTAGCCGGCGAGGCATAACGCGAGATCGCGCATCTGATCGTTGCTCGTGCGCAGCGTGGGCGGACGGTCCGGAAGGTGCGGGCAGCGGCCCAGCCTCAGCGGCATCCCGGCCTCGGTGAGTGAGTGTTTTGAAGCGTCGCGCGCGGAAGATCAGGTGCACATCTGCGTCGTGTGTGGCCACCCGAGCATCTGATCGTCGTTCAACCGCATTGTGAGACGTGATCGGATGCTCCGCGCGGGCGTTCGTTTGCGCTTGGCACACCTGATCGCCCCAGGGAAAACGATCAGGCGACGTTTGGGACGACCTGGGGTGCGCATCGTGTGCAGCGCTAGCCTATTTCGACCCATCAGAGGTTGGCTGCCGGGCACATCACCTGTTCGGATGCATGAACCGGGGCTTGGCCGTGGGGTGGTGCATCTGATCCACGGGGTATTCGTGTCGACACGGTGGTAGCAGGC
>NZ_JAAOEN010000019.1 GCF_011320225.1 Phytoactinopolyspora limicola | reverse complement strand
CAACAAAAACGCCTGCTCACGATCCACACGCCGGTACCCCTTCGCCATAACGCCGAACCATGCCAAAGCACCACCCACCAGGCACCACGACACGCCGACCAGCACCAATGCAAAAAGCAACAGGCTGAGGAGGGGGGCAAACTCGCTCATGATCAGCGCCTGCGCCTATGAAGGCAGCCACGGGCACGGGGTCCCAACGCCCTATCCGCGTGAGCCCTCAATAGGCCAGCCCAGCGGGTCGTCGTAAAACTCGTTCAGCACCAGAGTTGCCGTGCCAACGACGTTGGCCTGGTACGGGTCGCCCAGATCAGTGGGGACGATGACCGAGGCCAAATCACGCGAACCGGTCGAATGCCGCTGGGCGGCCGTGCGAATCGCGGCGAAATCCACATCCTCCGCGACCGCCGCCGAGATGACGACCAACTCCGGCGCCAGGGCGTCCAGCATCAGGCCCAACACTTCACCCACGGCGCGGTTGCGGTCGGCGAGGATCGCCGCAACGCGTTCGTCGTCACGCATCCGCCTGACCTCACCCGGCTCGCTCACGTCCACGCCGACATCGCGGGCCCGATCGACGACTGCCGCCAGGCTCGCCACCGACATCAAACATCCTGACCGGCCGCACGTACACGTCCGTCCGGTATCAACCGAGACCGGCCAATGCACGATGTTGCCCGCCAGCGACCGCGCGCCGTCGTAGACGGCACCGTTGAACACGAACGCCGCACCAACCGCGTGGCGCAGGAACACGTACACGATGTGCTGCCGGTTCCGCGCCGCGGCGAACCAGGACTCCGCCCTGGCCAACGCCCGGAAGATACTGCCCACCATGACCGGGCCGGGAACCCTGCCCCGCAGCAGCACCGCCACGTCGACATCGACCCAGCCCAGCACGTCCGGTTCGGTCACCAAACCAGACGGATGATCCACCGTTCCGCCGACGCTGACACCGGTGCCCACCACCTGCGCTCCGGTCGGGAGCGACGCCACCAGCCCATCGACCACCGCCACGATCTGGTCGGCCGTAGCGGCGGGATCCGTGGATCGCTGCGGCTCCCGGTGCGCCGACCCCACCAGCCGGCCACGCAGATCGACCAATCCGTAGATGATGTCGTCGAACCCGATATTCACCCCGATAGCCAGCAGATTCTGATCATCCAAGTCGACGGGTATCCGGCGACGCCCCGCATCGGTCGACGCCACCGGATCGAGCTCCCGCAAAACACCGATCGTGCCCAGCTCCCGCGTAATCCGGGTGACCGCCCCCGTACTCAACGAGACCGCGTCGGCCAGATCGATCCGCGGCATCGGCCCGCGTTCCACCAGGGCCCGTACCACTCTGGAGGCGTTTCGCCGCCGCATGTCGTGCCCGCCGCGCCCACCTCCAGCCTCGAGCCATCCTGGCCGTCGCTGCTCAGGCATGGTCACCGCGGCGGCAACACAACCGACGTCCCACACAATCGACAGCCGCTTCGACAACCCGCCATCCGTTCACGACCCCATACCCTACGCCGGACGGCGACATGAGGCGGACAAACTGCTACGGGCGCGAGCGGTCAGCGCAATGCCAGCGCCACCTAGAGCGGCAAGGTTGCCGCTTGCGGGCCGGTGTTCTCATGACTGCGAGCAGTGAGCCGTCGTTCAACCGCACGACGGCCAGCTACTCCATGATGTCCTCGGCGAACGTGGCCGCCATGCCCGATCCGCGGTCGGCGTAGCCAGCCTTCCCCTCGGCGTGCCCGTCGAAGTTGAACTCGTCGCCAAGCTCTTGGTCACCTGAACGGGTGACAGCCTGTAGACGAGCATCACCATCGGCACGGAGGCCGCCCTCATCACGGCGGCGGGCAGCAACCTGTCTTGAGGGCGTCTGCATCCGTTGCCGGTTCGACCGAGTTCATCGCGTCCGGCGGTTTTGGCGTATTTTCCGGCGATACCCATCCTCGGCTGGGCACAACAAGCTTCCTCACGGCACGCCGCCGTGTGCAGTAAGCCTCCTCGTGGTCGCCCTGGCGACAGCAAGCGTCCTTGTGCCCGCGGCGAATACCGCAGTAAACCTCCCTACTGTTGCCCTGACGCTCGCCACGCTTCTCTGACGGCGATGATCGTGCTGCCCGCCCCGGACTCCGCTACCGCCAGATGGCGTTAAAGCCCGAATCCGGCTCTTAACGCCATCTGGCGGTAGCGCAGTGCGCGAGGTCGCGCCGGGATCTGGTACTCATCCGGCTCACCATCACCACAGGGCGGCTTTCGCCATCGTCAGCACACCTGAACGACCGAGAATGGCCCGGTTGAGTCGAACTGAACTCAGAACCAGGCGAGCGGCAAAACGATCAGGCGCCATAACCGCCAACATGTGTCGAGTTGCGCATCTGATCGCCGCGCACGGTGGAAGTCAGCTCGACGTCGCCGCGAATAGCCGCAGCATCGCCGCGATGCTCCAGCCAACTCACCGGGCGCGAAATTGACGGGATGCCGATGCAACCACGCTCAGCGGCCGTCGGACCCTGGCGATAGTTACACCTCCCGGGGCCGTCCAGCGAGGGAATCGTAGGGACGCATCGCGGTGGTCAGTTGTCACCCGTGGCCCGGCAAACATCGCGCTCGGAGCAACAGCTCCGGCCGCCGCCATGCTGGAGGCTGTCGATCCAGGGATGATCCGGCAGCGTCGCCACCAGACCTTCGAGTAGCCAACTCCTACGCCGCCGACCGAGCAGCGGCAGAGTTGCCTCGAAATCGGCCTGGTCTTTGGGTCGCAGGCCCGGCGCCTTGTACAGCAACTGGATCTCCGGCTGGAGGTAGCGCACGCCGGCACGTTCCCAGAGCGCGTCCACCATCGGCATCGTGATGCACGGGTCTCGACGGTAAACCCAGGTATCGGCAGTGCCAGGCGCGAGCAGGATGTCGTATTCCCACGGGTCAAGGGCGCTGCGCCTGGTCCACACCTGATGGCAGCCGTCCGGGAGTACGTCGTCGTCCGGGAGGAGTGGCCGCAACGCGCCGTCAGCCGCCGTCCACACGTCCATACGGCCAGCAAGGTGGGCCAGCAGCAGCGGCAGCTCCGAGCGCAACACACACGGATCGATGTCGCCATGCCGCCGCTCGACCCCGGTGAACGCCCGCAACGCCCACCGAACACTCCCCTACCGACCGCGCCCTTGCGGAACTCTATTGCGTCTCAACGAGCCCCCGAAGTGGAACCACCCGCCCCGTCAGTCAAGGCACGCGGCCATCGGCATGAGCACGCGGATAACCCTTCCGTGCCATGATCGACTGGGCTGCTCATCCACGAGTTGAACAACGTGAGGACCTGATGAAAGCCAACCACTATGACAGCTTCGCGGTGAACTACGCAGCAGAGAACGAATCCAGCCTCCTCAACGCTTACTACGAGCGACCGGCGATGATCAATCTTGCCGGCGACGTCAACGGTCACCGCGTGCTTGACGCCGGGTGCGGCTCAGGGCCGCTGTCCGCAGCGCTGCGCGCGAAGGGTGCCATCGTCACCGGCTTCGACGCCAGCCCGGCGATGATCACGCTGGCGCGGCGGAGACTGGGCGAGAATGCAGACCTGCACGTGGCCGACCTCAATCAGCCACTGCCTTTCGACGACGATGTGTTCGACGACGCAGTTGCATCTCTCGTCCTGCACTACCTACAAGACTGGACGGGACCCCTAGCTGAGCTGCGGCGTGTTCTGAAGCCGGGTGGCCGCCTCGTCCTCTCGGTAAATCATCCCACCATCTACAAGCTGATGTATCGCGACGCCGACTATTTCGCCTTAACCGAGTATTCGGAGGAGTACACCTTCAACGGCCAGGCCGTGGCGCTGACGTTCTGGCATCGGCCGCTGCACGCCATGACGGACGCGTTCGCCGCGGCGGGCTTCCGCATCTCGGTCATCAGCGAGCCACCCGCGTCTCCCGACGCGCCGCGTGAACTCTTCCCTCCTCATCTCGGCGACCGGACGTCATTTTTGGGCTACCTCTTCTTCGTCCTCGAAGCGAGCTGAGCGGTCGGCGGCAGCCGTTAGCAACAATTGTTGACAGCTCTAGCGTTAGCAACCTATGTTGATAGACATGGAAGCCCCTGAGACGGTTGTCGTCGCGGCGGACACGTCCGATCCACAAGCGGGTTTGCGTGCCGTCGCGTCGCTGCGTCTCCTTACTGAGACCTTGGAGCTGCGTCAGGTCGAAGCCGCCCTGCGGGCCGGGCTGACCTGGCAGGATGTCGCCGATGGACTCGGGGTGACCCGCCAGGCGGTGCACCGGAAGTACGCCAAGCGAATCGATCCCTCGATCCCCGTGCCAAGGAGGCATCGCTCATGAGCAGACTCGGCGCCATCTTCGAGAACTCACAACGACTTGCCATAACCGCCGCCGAAGAAGCCCAGCGGTTCGGCCATCCCGCCGTCGACGTGGAGCACCTGTTTCTCGCGCTGCTGGTCAGCCAGACCGACGCCGGCCGACTGCTTCGCAGCCGCGGCATCGGGCTCGACGAGGCCCGGACGGCGGTGCAGGACCAGCACGTCGAGCGGCTGTCCATGCTGGGCATCGACGGTGTTCGGTTTCCACCCGGACACGTTCCCGCTGACGGTCCAACGCAGGTCGAGTACAACGAACGCGCCAACGCCCTGTTCGCCGAGTCAGGCGGCGACATCAGCGGCATGACACTGCTGCGAACACTGGTCTCCGAGCCCGGAGGCTTCGTCGCCGGCGTAGTCGGGCGGCTCGGCGTCGACCCGGACGAGTTGGTGCGATCGAGCCAGGACGTGGACCCGGCAGGCGACGAGGCCGCGAGTGGACAGAGCGTCGCACCCTTCGCGGGACGGTGGGTGTCCTACGACGCCTTCGTGCCCGCTTCGCCGGAGCGGGTGTGGGAGCTGCTCGATGACGTTCGGCGACATCCCGAATGGGACACCGCCATCGTCTCGATCGAACCCGCAGGCCCCGACAAGTGGACAGCACGGGGGCCCACGTCGCTGCCGGGACTGCGGTGGCCGATCCCACGCCGCGCCCGCACCCGCACGATCGAACGCATAGCCCGGGAGGAACCGCGCTTGCTGGAATGGCGGACCTCGTTCCCGCACATGCACCGCAGCCGCGTCGAACGGCTACGTGTCGAACTCGACGCCGAGCCGGGCGGCACGCGGCTACATCTCGCCTTGCAACGCCAGCATGCCCCTGCGGGACGCTTCCTCGCCTCGCTAGAACTCACCCGCATCGCGTCCGCGATCTCTCGCTTCTTCCGCAGCTAGCCGGGTACGGGCCGATGCCCGGACCTGAAGAGGTGCTGCTCAGCCGTCTGATGTCGCCGGCGTGGCCTGGGCGAGCAGTCCGTCGACAAGGGCGTGGAGGGTCGGGCGGTAGGTGTCTCGCGCGGCAAGCGCTGGCCATTGGTCACCGATGGCGGCCAGGTGAGGCTGCTGCGACGCGTCGAGGTTGTTGAAGAAGATCTCGCGGTCGGCGGTCCGCTCCATCTCGGCCTGCAGCTGGTCGGAGTTGGCGCGGACGACGATCTCGCCGACGGTGTAGTACCAGATGCCGCGGAAGACATCGACGGCCTGCTCGGGTGTGCATCCGCAGTCGACGGCGCCGGCCACGATGGTTTCGACCATCGTGAGGGCTGATTCGCCGAGGCGATCGAGGAAGCCATCGGTGGTGATGATTTCGGTAGCCCACGGGTGCGCGGCCAGACCATCGTGGATCGCCTCGGCGGCAACGACGATCCGGTCGCGCGGTTCATCGGGCAAGTCGGGGCGAGGGGCCTGGTCGGCGATGTCGTTGACCAGCTGGACCAGCAGGTCTTCCCGGTCTCGGATGTGGTGATACACCGTCATCGTTCCGACGCCGATCTCCGCGGCCAGTCGCCGAATGGTCAGCTTCTGCCAACCGTCGCGGTCGATGATGTCGCGGGCCGCCGCGAGAACTTCCGCGCGGGAGGTTCGCGGTGGTCGGCCGGTCCGGCCATGCGGCGACTTGACTGGGGACACGGTCCCATCTTCTCCTGCCGTCGCCGTGATGTTCCACCCACGGGTGCGGCTGAGGGCCAGTTGTGAGCCTGGCTCGACCCAGGGTACTTTTAATACATGTACGAAAACATGAACGACCACTCCACGGCAAGGACGACGCGGTGAGCGCGAAGGCTCCGCTCGGCACCCACATTCGCCAAGGCACCAGCCACCGGCACCCCGAGCGTGACGCGCGATGACCACCGTTGACCTCGCGACCCGGGGGCCGTCCACGCGATCACACGATGCCGATGCTGAATCGGGGCAGAACATGGCCCGGCTATTGCGCCCCTTCGCGAGCCGCTTCGCCGTCGTGGTGATCTTGCAGGTGGTTGGCGCCGTTGCGGGTTTGGCGCCGCTACTCGCCGTCGTCGAGCTGGGTCGCACGCTGCTGACGCCCGGCCCGGTCGATCACCGTCATGTCTGGTTCGTCGTGATCGCGGGCGCGGTCGGCTTGTTCGTCCGGTTGCTGTTCACCGCCGCGTCCTCCGGCATCGGGCATATCGTCGACGGTCAAGTGCAGCTGACGTTTCGACGAGCCCTAGCCGCACAGCTAGGGCGCGTACCGATCGGCTGGTTCTCCCGACGCCGAACCGGCGAGCTGGCGAAGGTCGTCGGGGAAGACGTGAGTGCCGTACACCCGTTCATCGCCCACGCGCCCGGCGAACTGGTGTCCGCCTTCGTGGTGCCGCTGGTATCGCTGATCTACCTGCTCAGCATCAACTGGCAGCTGACGCTGATCACGCTGATACCAGTGCTGACGGCATTGTTGCTGGTCCCGCTGCTGATGCTGCCGGCCCGGCTGCGCGAGCAGGAGGAGTACGACGCGGCCATGGGCAACATCGCCAGTTCCGTCGTCGAGTTCGTCCAGGGCATCTCGGTGGTCAAGGCGTTCGGCGGATCCGAGCGGGCTCACCGCAGGTTCCTCACCGCCGCGGACGCGTTCGTCAGCATCTTCTCCCGCTGGGTGCGCGGCATGTCCGCGGTCGCCGCCGGAATGCAACTTGCCCTGTCACCGCCGTTCGTGCTGCTGGTAGTGCTGCTCGGCGGCACGTCGATGATCACTGGCGGCGGCCTGGCCCCGGCCGATCTGCTGCCCTTCCTGCTGCTCGGACTGGGCCTGACCGCACCGGTGGCGGCGCTGGGCCACGGCTTCGACGATATGCAGGCCGCCCGGCGCGCGGTTGGCCGGATCAAGGACGTGCTCGACGTGCGGTCATTGCCGGAGCCCGAGCGCCCCGTCGCACCAAAGGGTCACCGGGTGGAGCTGCGGGACGTTCGATTCGGGTACGACGACGGCCACGAGGTGCTGCGCGGGGTCGACCTGGTGCTCGAGCCGGGGACGGTCACCGCGATCGTCGGGCCGTCCGGAAGCGGGAAGTCCACGCTGGTCCAGCTGCTGCCGCGGTTCTTCGACCCGACCCACGGTTCAGTGGTCCTTGGCGGTGCCGATCTGCGCCAGATCAGCAGCCGGGAGCTCTACCGGATGGTGTCCTTCGTCTTTCAAGACGTTCGCCTGCTGCGCGCCTCGATCGCCGACAACATCGCGCTGGCAGTACCGCAGGCCGAACACGAGGACGTCGTTCGCGCCGCCCGGCTAGCCAATATTCATGATCGAATTCTTGAGCTCCCGCACGGCTACGAGACGGTGATCGGTGAAGATGCCGAACTGTCCGGCGGCGAGGCGCAGCGGATCTCGATCGCACGTGCCCTGCTCGCCGACGCACCCATTCTCGTGCTCGACGAGGCGACCGCCTTCGCCGACCCGCAGACCGAACAGGCAGTGCGCGAGGCGCTGGCGACACTGGGCGGCGATCGGACCATTCTGGTGATCGCCCATCGCCTGGAGACGGTCGCCGACGCCGACACCGTCGTCGTGCTGGACAACGGGTCGATCGTCGAGCGTGGCAAGCCCACCGAACTGCTGGCACGAGGCGGAGCGTTCGCGGAGTTCTGGCAATCCCATCGATCGGCGATCGCCGACGAGATCGAAACCCAGGATGGCGCGCTGCAAGGAGATGAGCACCGATGATTCGACTGCTGCTGCGCGTGCTGGGCGACGAGTATGCCCGGCCGATGCGCCGCACCGTGGCCCTGATGACGGTCACCGCGATCGCCGAGGGCCTTTCCTATGCGCTGCTGGTTCCGGTGCTACGGGCGCTCTTCGGCGACACGCCTGACGACGCGTGGCCTTGGCTGATCGCGTTCGGCGCTGCCGTCGCGGCCTACGCGGTCCTGCGCTACATCAGCGACTTGTCCGGCATGCGGGTCGGGACCACGATGTTGCGCGGCATGTATCACCGGCTCGGGGACCATCTGGCCCGATTGCCCATCGGCTGGTACAACGCGGGCCGGGTCGGGGACGTGTCCGTCATGGCCAGCCGCGGCCTCCTGGCGGCCCTCGGTGTAGCGGCGCATCTGCTGGCACCGTTCATCTCCGCCCTGGTGACTCCCCTGACGATCGTCGTCGTGATGTTTGTTTTCAACTGGCAGCTAGGGCTGGCCGCGTTGCTCGCCGCGCCCATCGTGGCGGCGATCCAGATCCGGACGGCACGCTCGACGGCGGCGACCGATGCGGAGCGTCACGAACGCGACAACGAGGCCACCGGGCGAGTCATCGAATATCTCCAGGCCCAGCCGGTACTGCGAGCCGGCGGCCGGACCGCTGAACGCTTCCAGTTGCTCGACGACTCGCTGCGAGACATCGAGCGCACGTCCCGCCGTCAAACGCTGTCCGCGCTGCCGGGCGCCGTGGGATTGGCCCTCACGGCGCAGGCAGTGTTCACCGGGTTGTTGGTTCTGGGCACCTACCTCGCACTCGGCGGGAACATCGGCGTGGCGGAGGTGTTGACGATCTTGGTGCTGGCCGCTCGCGCCGTAGATCCGCTGCTGTCGCTGTCGGACATCGGCGGCAAACTGCGCGGCGCACGTTCTGAGCTGGCGCGGCTCGAGTCGGTATTACGCACCGAGCCGCTGCCGGAAGCTCACGAACCGATCCAGCCGGACCGCCATGACGTGGAGTTCGAGTCCGTCACTTTCCAGCATGGCGACCGCACGGTGGTGGACGACGTGTCGCTGATCGTGCCGGAGGGGCAGCGGATCGCCGTTGTCGGACCGTCGGGTGCGGGTAAGAGCACCATGCTGCAGTTGCTCGCGCGGTTCTACGACGTGGACTCTGGCGCGGTGCGGGTGGGCGGCGTGGACGTGCGCGACATCAACTCCGAGGTGTTGATGTCGCGGATCGCCTTCGTCTTCCAGGATGTCTACCTCTTCGATGGCACGATCGAGGAGAACGTGCGTCTCGGCCGTCCCGACGCCGACCAATCCGAGGTGCGAGCCGCTGCGACCGCGGCACGGCTGGACGAGGTGATCGAGCGACTGCCCGGCGGATGGACGACCAATGTCGGCGAGGGCGGCGCCCTGCTCTCCGGCGGCGAACGCCAACGCGTCTCGATCGCCCGAGCACTCCTGAAGAATGCGCCCATCGTGCTGCTGGACGAGGTGACCTCCGCGTTGGACCCGGTCAACGAAGCGGCCGTCCACGAGGGCATCGAACACCTCATGAAAGGCCGGACGGTGGTGATGGTGGCACACCGGCTACGGACCGTCCAACGCGCCGCTCGCATCGTCTTCCTGGACAATGGCCGGATCGTGGAGCAAGGCACCCATGACGAGCTACTGGGCCGCGGCGGCCGCTACGCCGACTTCTGGGAGGTGTCCGCGGCAGGGAGTGGACGGTGATCCTCGCGGTCGGCTGGTGTGACCAACACCGATGATTCGCCAGGTCGAGAATCCCGGCGCTGGCGTCGATGCCGGTGACGATAGCCCCGCGATCCCGCAGAGCGGCGGACAGGGCCCCCGAGCCGCATCCGGCATCGAGGACACTGCGGCCCGCCACGTCGCCCGCCAGCGTCAGCATGGCGGGCCGCTCGTAGTAGGCGTTGGCGAGGCTGTCGTCGTTCTCCGCCGAGTAAGCCACGGCAAAGGCTTCGTAGTCGTTCACTCGTCGGCGTGGCGACTTGGCGATGTCTTTCTGCTCGTCCGTCGTAGGCCGCATGCCCAGACTGTAATTCCGCCGCCGAGGACGACGGTTCTGACCCTGATGACCTGCCGATGCTCATTCGCAGTGGCCACCCAACGGGCCCCACATCAGCGCATGAGTACGACGTGGTCGTGGGTATCAGGCCGGGAAGCTTGGGTTAGCCGGATACGACACAGGCGCTCGCCCTTTGGGCTCTTCCCAGTCCTCCTGGCGGCCGAGTGCGGTGAGGTCGAGCAGGCTGTAGGCGGCCATCATGGCCTCCAAGCCGCGGCCGTACGTCGAATACGTGTGGAAGATGTCGTTGCCGTCGCGCAGAAACGTGCTGATCCCAGGCTGTTCGCCGGCATAGTCGAGCATCCAGTCGAACCCCGCGGCGACCAGCTCGTCGCCGGCCTTGAAGTTGTAGCTCGCCGGGCGCACCGCCGGGTCGAGGGTGACGTGGAAGTCGTAGTTGAAGTCGCTGCCGTGGGCGGAGTACCAGGCGAACGTCCATCCTTTCGACTCTTGATACGTCCGCAGCTTCGGGTACGGCGCGCGGGACACGGCGGCGAATGCTGTGCTGCGCTTGGCGAGTTGTTCGAAGACCCCCTGGCCGACGCCATCTGCCATCGCGGTGCAGCTGCCGCAGCCGGTCTCCCAGGCCGGGTCGAACATGAAGTGCTGGATGACGAGCTGCCGGTGTCCATCGAACATGTCGGCCAGACCGAGCTCGCCGTCTGGCCCGATGAATCGGTAGTCCTTCTCGATCCGCGTCATCGGCAGTTCACGCCGTGCAGTGTTCACCGCGTCGCGAGCGCGGGTGAGTTCTTTCTCCCGACGGAGTAGCTCTCTGCGTGCGGCCAGCCATTCGACGGGAGAAACGATCTTCGGGTGCTTCATCACGGGACCTCAATCCGTTCAACTTGCATCATGCAAGTAACGTAATGGACTGACTTTCATGACGCAAGTCCCGATCGGCTAAAGTCGAAGTGTGCTGGGACGCATGTACGAACGTGAGAACTGCTCGGCCGCGCGGGCCCTCGAACTGGTCGGCGAGCGCTGGAGCCTCCTGATCATTCGCAACGCCGTCTTCGCCGATATGACGCGCTTTTCGGAGTTTCAGCGCCGCCTCGGCATCGCGCCGAACATCCTGGCCAAGCGGCTGGACGACTTCCTCACCAACGGGTTGATGGAGCTGCGCCCCACCGACGACACACCCGGCGTCCACGAATATCTCCTCACGCCGAAAGGCCGTGAGCTCGGGCTGGTGGTGATCGCTTTGAGCGAATGGGGCGACCGATGGGCGGCGCCGAACGGTCCGCCAATCCGCTATGAGCACGACGAGTGCGGCGGCCCAGTACACTTGGCGACCACCTGCCGGACCTGCGGTGACGCCCCCGCCGTCGACAACATCGTCGCCGTGGCGGGCCCCGGCGCCACCGCCGAACAACGCCAACGCCGCGCCCGGTCGTGACACTAGATCCAGGCTGACATTCCTTAGCGCGGCACGCCGACGCGATGGCCAGACTGCTCGGCTGCCTCAGCTATCCGCTCGTCGTACGTGACGAGCGCGCCGCCGGTTGGTCCATACGAAGCGTCGGGAGCACGGCCTGGTGCGGTGAGTCCTCGCTCGATCGGCCCAGATACCGGGTTCCAGCGAGCGTTCAGCGCACCAGCCCCGCAGAGATCCGAAGAGTCCCAACCCACATGCGGAAGCCCTCACCGACCGAAGCGCGGCCGCGAAGCCGGCACATCAGCCCCAACCGCCCAGATCGATCAACAGGCCACCACAGCCGCTACCGGTGAACGCAGACTCAAGACCGTGGCGCATCAACTCAGTTGGCGTCGACGCTCGATCCCCGACGACGGCGACCCGGAACGAACCACCGTGCTCGCTTTCGCTCAGGCCTTCCTTGCCAAGCCATAACAAGCTGTTGTGTGTTCTAAACGCGCCCACCACTGACGGGCTGCGACCTGAGCGTGTGACGGTTGCGATAGAGATCGCGGAGCAAGCTGATCTCGGCTCCGTGATGGTCCTGCTCGCGGATCAATGTGGTGAGAAGCCAGTCAGTAGAGCGACGTTCGCCCCAGTTCGTGAGCCGCAGCTCATCCAGGTCCGCGTTGGTCAATCGTCGGAACTCTTGCGACACCGGCTCCCGGCTCTCCCGAAGCCAGGCCCTCGCGTCAGCCGCATTCCCCGGCATCTCGAGATCAAAATCCAGCTCAGCGGGGCCAAAAGCCGTAGTCCCAGTAGAGATGGTTGACCGCAACAACGTGGACAAGACGCCACGCGATGGTGGTGACCGGAGCAGGGTTGGGTTCGGGAAGGACGTAGTCGATCACCCAATCGCCCGAGCCATCGACGCTCTCGGCCCGAACCTCCTCGCGCCGATGAACTGTCCAGCAGCCGGCACACGGTTCGCAGAAGAACTCCTCGTCCCCAAGAGCCGACCTTCGGCACGTCCTCTCCGGCCGTCGAGTTCAACTCGCGCCGAGGAACTGACGCCAATAGAATCACCGCCTGGCCATGCCAGGCCCAAAGCCGCTATGTACGGCGGTGTGTAGACAGCACGAAGGGGAGCGCTACGGATGGAGGACTCCACGGTGCTGTTCATGCTGTTGCTGGGAGCGGCCCTCATCCTGATTCCGGTGCCGGCGGCCGTCTATGACCTGGTGCGGCAGCGTCGGAAACGAGGGACCTGGGTGCAGGTTGAGGCGAAAGTGGCCTCGACCAAGAAGCGAGCGGTGCCTGCAAGTGGTCAATACGGCCCGACCTCGGAATACCCCACCAAGCTTCGGTTCACCGACACTGGCGGCCAGCGGCGGACGTTCATCAAGGTGTACTCGTCGGAACCGAAGAAGGGGAGCAAGGTCAGGGTGACGTATGACCCCGCCGATCCGGAGCAGGTCGAGGTGATATCGGGAGCGCGGCTCTACGTGCCGATGACGTTAGCTGCCGCGGCTTGTGCGGTCGGCGTCTGGATCCTCATCATTTCCCTCTGACGGTAGCTGCGCGTCGCCGATTCCAGCTTCATGGGCTTCACCATGGTCGACGAGACCACCTTCCTCGCCACCGGCCATCCGAACGGCCGAACCGATCTCCCGGCCAACCTCGGCCTGCTCGAAAGCACCGACGGTGGGCGCACGTGGACCGACGTCTCGCTCTCCGGCGAGGGTGGATTTCCACGCACTCGATGCCAAGCACGGGATGGTCTACGGGCTCGACAGCGGTACGTCCGAGCTCATGGTGAGCGACGATCGACAAAGCTGGGACCGGCTCGGGCAGATCGCGATGGCCGACGTCACGATCAGCCCGGACGACCCCGACACGGTCATCGTCACCACCGAGGACGGCGCGCAGCTGAGCGTCGACGGCGGCGGTGAGTTCGCCGTACTCGGCGACGCACCCGTCGTGATGCTGGCCGATTGGGCGCGGCCGGACGAGCTGGACGGTGTCGGCCCGGCCGGCGATGTGCACAGCAGTGTCGACGGCGGCCAGAGCTGGCAGGAGGGCGCCACCCTGGGTGAGCGCCCGCAAGCCATGACGGTGGCGGCCGACGGAACCGTGTACGTGGCGTTGGAAGAGTCGATCGTCGTGTCGAACGACGGTGGCCAGGCGTTCACCCTCTTCTATACCTGGACCGCCTCCTGAAACGGTCGGCCGTCGCCGGATGCGGGGCGCCCGGACATGACCGGGCGCCCGCAGGCCAAGGGCCGGCTCAGCGAATTCGGTCGTAGACGAGGGTCAGCATGCCGTGCTCGCCCGCGGCCTCGCTGACAAGAGCCCACTTCCCGGCGGGCAGGTCGTCGTCGAAGAGGCGCGGGCCGCCGCCGAGGAAGATCGGGAAGATCGCCATCGCCATCCGGTCGACCTTGTCGGCAGCCAGCAATGCCTTGATGACGCTCGCGCTGGAGAACACGACGATGTCGCCGCCTTCAGTCGCCTTGAGGTCCTCGACCACGTCGGCGGCCGGCTTGTCGACGATCGTCGTCCGTTCCCACGGCGCCTCGTCGAGGGTGGAGGAGAGCACCACCTTGTCGGTGTCGACGAGCCACTTCGCGAAGGCCTCGTCGCGCGGGTCGGCACCCTCCATGCCGATGACGGTGGGCCAGAAGCCGAGGAATCCCTCGGCGTTGACCCGCCCGAGCAGTGCCGTCGTCGCCGGTTCCCAGAGGCTGGTCATGTGGTCGCGGGCGACGTCGGTGACGGCGTACGGCATCACCCAGCCCATGTCCTCAGGGTCCGGGCCGGCATAGTGGCCGTCGAGGGAGAGGCCCATGTGGGTGACGACCCTGCGGCCGGTGGTCTGTGCTGTCATTTCGTGCTCCTCGGTTCGGTGCCGTGCCCGGCGTCGTTGGTGCCGGGCTCAGGGTTGTCGGTGCGGTGAGCATCAGCGACGAGGGTCGCGGCGAGCTTGTCGAGGCTCTGGCCGAAGCCGATCTCGATGCCCGCGATGAAATCCGCGGAGCCCACGGTGCTGTCGGTGATCCGGTAGTGGACGTGGAGATCGGTTCCGGCGTCCGTGGGCCGGAGGCCGAGTTCGACGTGGGCGGTGAAGGCAGGGCCGCCCCCACCGGGTAGCTCCGGGGACGACCGGTAGGTGAGTCGCTCACCAGGGATCGCCTCGACGACGACGCCCTCAGCGCGCCCGGCGACCAGGTCGGAGCCGTCGGCGTCCTCGGCATCGCGGTACTCCTGAACCACCCGTCCACCCGGTCGCGCCTCGAAGACGAGCTCGGAGACACGGAGATCGTCAGGTGTCCACCATCGTGTGAGCAGGGGTGCTTCGGTCAGGTGGCGCCAGACCAGCTCAGGGCGCCCGGCCAGGGACCGGACGAAGGTGAACGAGCGGTCGTCGGCCCACCCCGGTTCGTCCGCGGCCAGCCGCTCGGCGTCGAGGCTGAGCTGGTAGCGATCGAAGGTCTCGCGCGGGCCGCCGGCCTGATCCGCGGTGTCGGCGAGCCGGTTGAGCACACCTGCCAGTTCCCGCAACGGACCCGGCTGCAACGCGTAGATGCGGCGCTGTCCGGTGCGCTGGGAGGCGACCACCCCGGCGCGCTCCAGAGCCTGCAGGTGCTTGGTGGTCTGCGGCTGGCGTGCCCCGGCCAGCTGCGCGAGGACGCCGACCGAGCGGGGCCGCTCGGCCAGCAGATTCACGAGCCGCCAGCGAGCCGGGTCGGCCAGCGCGGTGAGGAGTGCGTCCACGGAGCAAAGTATTCTCCAAGACGCATATTCGTGTCAAGGAATATTTTGTGCCGATGCCGAGTCGTCGAACTATCCGCCGACCACATCGGCGAGGCGAGCAGCGTCTCGTCGCTGACCTCAGGCAGCGGCGAGCCACTTCGAGCCACCAGCCCGCGGGCCATCCGCACCAGGTTCGTGGTCATCAGCGCCTCCGCGGCGGCGCCGGTCGCGGCCGCGTACACGTTCATCGCCACGATCGCGTACGGCTCGGACAGCTGCTCGGACGGCTGGAAATCCTGCCGGTAGGTGGCCAGCGCGTCGTCCAGGGCGGCCGGCGCGAAGTGCGAAGCGAAGGCATAGGGCATCCCCAGCGACGCCGCCAGCTTCCCACCGAACAGCGACGAGCCGAGGATGTAGATGGGGACGTTGGTGTCGGTCCCGGGTATGGCTTGCACGTGCTGGCCGGGCTGCACAGCTCCGAGCAGGCCGCGCAACTCGGCCACGTCCTGCGCGAAGTACTCGGCCGCGGCCGGATCACGGCGCAGCGCCAGGAACGTCTCGCGGTCGCCACCCGGGGCGCGGCCCACGCCGAGGTCGATCCGGCCCGGATACAAGGTCTCCAGCGTTCTCCCGGGTCACGTGGCCGGATCAGTCCACGGGTCGAAGATCTTGACGCCGGTTGGCTCGAAGTCGACGACGTTGCAGGTCACAACCGTCATGCCATGCACCAGTGCGCTCGCAGCCGACACCTGCGCTGCCCAAGCAGTCACGTTCCGATCGGCCCTGCCTGCCCTGGCATTACGCAGTTCAGAAACGACGTTGGTATCGAGCAGAAACATCAGCTCAGATCCGCCGGCCGAGCGCGGTCCCGCATCGGCGGAACCTCCAGCTCGACGTCTTCCACGCCTGGCGGCAATCCGAGCATGTCGATGATACTGCCCCCACCACCGCTGAGCTTCTCATAGTCCTCGAACGTCAACAACACATGAGCAGGACGCCCACGATCGGTAATGAACACCGGACCCTGGTGAGCCGCAGCCTTGGCCCTGCTCGTGTCCTGCACGCAGCCTCACATCCGGGATCTCAGCACGTCGACCTCACAGCCCGGCGCGAACGCGTCGAAGCCGTGCTCGACCAGCCAGCGAACCCCCAGCAGACTTCGCAACGACCACCACGCGCGGATCACGTCGAAGTCGACGTCGGCGCCATAACCGGCGATGACGTCGTCGAGGTGCTCCTCGTGTCCGAGCGTGAAGGTGGCGAGGTCGAACAAGGCATCACCCCGGCCCGCTTCGGACCAGTCGATGATGCCCGTGACCTCGTCGCCGTCGACGAAGACGTGATCGATCTGCAGGTCGCCGTGCGTGAACACGGGAGCCCACGGCCGGATCGCGGCCTCGGCGACCTGGCGGTTGCGGGTGACCAGGTCGGCGGGCAGGACGCCGTTCGTCACGAGCAACTCGCACTCACGGTCGAGTTCCGCCGCCAACTCGTCGGGATCCCGTCGGCGCCGGCCGGGCCAGGGCGGCAACGGCGCCTCGTGCAACTTCCGGATGGCGGCACCCGCCGCCGTCCACGCCGCCGGGGACGCCGTCGACGGCTCACCAAGGCGGCCGAGCGCCCTCCCCGGAAGTGCGGCGATCGCGAGCACGGACGGCTTGCGCCACAGGACCTCCGGGGTCGGAACCGGTGCCAGAGCCATCGCCTCGACCTCGACGTCGATGCGCGCCTGATCGCCGTCCACCTTCAGGAACACGTCGCCGACGCGCAGCGTCGCGCGCTCAGAATGGGCGACGACGACTTTGACCTCATCCATGGCCGACCACTATCCCAGGGATGATCGCCGACGTCGCCACATTTATCGCGCGCCCGCTCGCCTGCTGGAACCCGGTCGGTCATCTCGTGGACGCTGTTCGCTGCCTGATGGGGCGGACCGGTGGCCGGCCCCTTCATGGACACGCTGATCTGGACGACCGTGTTCGTCGTCGTCTTCGCCCCGCCGCCGGTTGCCACCTACAACCGTCGAAAGTAGCGACGAACAACCACGTGTGGCCAGTAGCAGCTCTTCCAGCCCTATAAACCATTCTGCTCGCTTGACGCAGCCCACTCCAGCACCGCACGAACGAATTGCTCCAGATCAACCGATACGACCCAGGGCAGCCACGACCGCCTCGTCGTCGATGTCGCCGTACCGGTGGACAAGCAGATTCCGAAAGCCAGCGGCCTTCGCTACTTCTGCGGCCAGTTGACTCTTGACAACCCCGTGCGCCGCTAAACCTCGTATAGCTTCAGCGTTGCTGTCGGGTGCCGACCAGCCCTCAGAAACAAGCACGTGGTGCGCAATGCTCACGCATCCTTCGATCGCCGTGATGAATCTATACTTCACTGCGTCGAGCTGATCAGGAAGATCAGTAAGGTTGTCGGCCTCGGACAAAGTGCGCAGCCGCGCTACGTCTCTGGTGACCTCCCCCGCGAGTCGCATGACGCGCTCTTCGTCAACCACGTCGCAACACGGCATCACGCCACTCTCGTTGCCGTTGAATCACGTAAGGCCGCTCGTCAAGCCAGATCCGGCGAGTATCCGCCTGCCACCGCACGCGCGCTGGCCGATCGTCATCGAACAACAGTCGACCGTGCAGCGCGATGCGACCAGCCAGCCACAGTGGCGCACGATCAAGCACAACCAAGTCAACACCAACCGGGACGCTGACCTCCCACGACTGGGGCGCGGACGTTCCCCACCAGGCCGCAACGTCGAGATCGCTGTTCTCCCGAACACCATGTCCAGTCGCACGGCTGCCATGTACAAACGCAAACCGCGCACCCGCGCGACGCAGCATCGCACAAACCTGCGTCTCGTCGGGGCCAATCGCGCTCACGGTGTAATTGTGCCGCATCAACGCTCTGACGACACGCACGATTCGACAGGATCGTGATCCTCGGACTCGACTTCCTGGCTCTAGTCATCGCTGCAACGCTCCGTGCGCGGCTCAGGGCTAAGTGGTCCGCGCCCGTAAGTTCGTCGGGTGTTAGTCGGTCTGCCAGGCGGTGTGGCGTTGAGGTAGAGCCCGCAGGCGCAGTCGAGGGCTTCTTGAGCGGTGCCGACTGGCATGCCGTTGGGCAGGATGGAGTCTTCGTAGCCGAACGCTCCATCCGACGACATAACAGATAATGTTCGATTCCGCGCCTAATTTGTAAACAGACGAGAAGGTGAACATGCCACGAGAAGCCGGAACAGCTCACCATCGCGTCCGCATCGCGGCGGCATGACGCGCATTCGAGTTGATCGGTGGAGCGGGTCACAGGCGGCATGTCACTTACACGGTCATTGGCTTGGCATTGCCCTCGGTAGACTTCAAGCTCTGGTGGTATTCGAGGGCTTCCCGGGTTCTCCTCGAAGGAGAGGAGTTCACCGGTGAACGCCTTGAGGTGTTCACGGACCTCCGTGGGAGTTGTGTAGAAGAATTCGCGGCGAAAGTTCACCCGGTTGACCCGTTGGTCCGCCACGCGTTGATGCATGTTTGACTCGATGGTTACGGCACCATAGCGGCCACCCGGGATACATGCCCTACCCGAAACACGTGGCCAGTTCACCGGTCCCTCCCGTCCACCTGGCAGCGGCGTTGGATGCAGCTCATGAACAACTGCATCGCCACGACGACGACCCGGACTACGTCCCCACCAACGCGGACGCCGACTGCTGGTACGCGCTGCACAAGGAGGCTGAACACAAGGCTCAGATCTTCTACACTGTGCGCGCGCAGTGGCAGGAAACACTGCCCATGAAGGACCGGGCCGATCAAACCATACCGGCCCCGCCCCCGATCGCGGCCCGAGTCGAGCCTGCCCCCGAAACCGGTGAACAGATGCCGTCCATTACCCGTCAACCGGCACTGTTTGGCCGTCTGCACACCCCGACTGTGCTTCTACGGCCGAGCGCTACGAGTACGTCCGTGCCCCTAAGCCCGTGCCGCCGCAACTCTCCGATCGGCCCCTAACCTTCGCGGCGGAGTGACGTACGTCGCCGGTCGAGATCGACCCCCGGTTACGTAGGCCTGGAAAGAATGTCTCGGATTGGTGGTTTCGCGGGATACGTCAGTAGGACCTGCGAGGATTGAGCCGTGAGTGCTCTGAGGTCCCGCCGTCTGGAATCCGTCTTCGGTGCTCCACTGGATGAGGTGACCGCCGAGCACATTCCAGGGTGTAGTAACGCACCGTGTCGGATGAGCTCGGCCATGCCGACATCAGCCGCGACCATGCGATCGCGTACCCCGACGATAGGACGTGAGGTTGGCGGTCTTGCTTACGCCGAACTGGTCGCCTCAAGGATTTCCAGGTAGTGCGGGTTGTGCATGATGCCCAGCACGTTCCCGAACGGGTTGACGACGGCCACCGTCACGAAGCCCGCCTCGCGCGGGGTGATCGGCTGGTATTCCTTCGCGCCCATCGACAGCAGCTGGCTGAATGTCGCCTCGACGTCGTCAACGTGCCAGTACATGACGGCCCCACCCGGCGTTGTCGCCGCGACGGGAGGTGCCCAGCGACGGTCGATCAGTCCCAGCTCAGCTTGGTAGTCACCGATCCGGAATTCGACATATGCGGGTGGCCCCTCGACCGGGCGCTCGAAGTACGGCTCGACGCGCTGGGCCGAGCGGCGGATCCGGCCGAGCCGACAGGGCCGGCCGGCTCCGCCGAGTACCCCCCAACGACCTGTCGACAGGACCGGCCGGCTCCGCTGAGTAGCCCGACGACCTGTCGACAGGACCGGTGGCAACGAAGCACGCGGCACACCTAAATACGGTTTATGCCGGGAACGCGCTGCTAAGTACACGTGATGCCATTTCTGTCGGCCCCATATGACCTTACGGTGCGACCCGTAGGACCTGACGCATGCACTGTCGGAGCATCTTAAACACATAAATACTCGACAACTGATGGGCTAAGTACGGAAAAGTCCAAGAATGCCGGAGGGGCGCGTGGATAACGCTCTTGTGTTCCAGGGCGACCTGCCATCGTCGACGATCACGAGCCGCGCCAACCGAGGCGAGCTTGTGCGACTGGCACCAGGCGTCTACACGACACACGTCGAGCGGGATCCGGTTGACGTGTGTCGTGAGCACATGTTTGAGATTGTGGGCCGGCTGATACCCGCTGCCGTGATCACTGACTGCAGCGCGCGCAACGGGACAGCGGTCGACGGCGTCTTGTATCTGGCGCGCGACGGCCGCGCCCGCGACGTGGAGCTTCCCGGGTTGACAGTGCGGGCCCGTCCCGGAGCTGGCCCGCTACCGGGCGACATTGCCTATCCCGGCGGCTTGTTCTTAGCCTCGCGACCCCGGGGTTTGGCGGAGAACTGCAGACCGTCGCGGGCACGCAAGGGTGCACGGCGCACCTTGGATGCCGACGAACTGGGCGACTGGGTCGACTACATCGTCCAGAACGATGGGCCCGAGCGCCTTTCCTCGTTTCGGCGCCAGGCCGAGGAGCTAGCACCTCAGCTAGGCGTGGAGCCACAGCACATGGCGATATTGAACACGCTCGTTGGCATCGCGTTGGGCACACAGCCTGAGGGGGCGACTGAATCCAGGGCGTTGGCGTCGCGTCGCGCAGGACATCCGGTGGACCCAGGCGCGGGTGCAGCGCTTCGAGCTGCTTGTCGAGGCGCTGCGACGGGCCGCACCGCAGTCGCGTCCGCTCGACGCGGACCCGGACCGTTACGCGTACCTGCCGTTTTTCGAAGCCTACTTCTCCAACTTCATCGAAGGCACCGAATTCGAGGTAGACGAGGCTGCCCGCATCGTGTTCGACAAGGAGATTCCGGCAAGTCGGCCAGAGGACGCCCACGACATCATCGGCACGTACCGACTTGTGGCTGATCCGGAGGAGATGGTTCACACCGGGCACAACGCCGATGAGTTCGTCGCGTTGGTGAAGCGGCGCAACGCGACGATCATGGATGGCCGGCCACACAAGCGACCGGGCGCGTTCAAGGACGTGGTCAACCGGGTTGGAGGGACATACTTCGTCGAGCCGGAGTTGGTGGAAGGGACACTCAGAGCTGGGTACCGGTTGCGTAACGACCTCGACACCGCATGGGAGAAGGCGCTCCTGGTGGCGTTCGTGGTGGCTGAAGTGCATCCGTTCGATGACGGAAACGGTCGTACTGCGCGGGTAATGATGAATGCTGAGCTCCAGGCTGCGAGCCGGTCGCGGATCATCATTCCGACAGTGTTCCGTCAGGACTACCTCGATGGGTTGCGCATGCTATCGCGCCGGAACGATGCGAGCGTGTTCATCAAGGCGATGCGGTACGCACACGACTTCACGGCCAGCGTCGACTACACGGACTACGCGAAGGCGAAGAGACAGCTGACTGAGGCAAACGCGTTCGAAGATCCCGACAGCGCGAACCAACTGAAGATTCTAGGCCGTGCGCCCGTACCGTCACCGACCACGCCCTGGCGGACTGGTTGACCAATCGCCACGTCCGACACCAGTTCCTCGGCGAATCTGTCCTGCCGAGCGAGATTGCCACCTCGACACGATCAGCCGCCGCGACGGCCGCGAGATAGCGGACGAACTCTACGGGCTGGCCGGCGTCACTCCGGAAGGATCGGGGCAATCGAGCTGAACTGCTCGCAGGGTACGCGGCTGGGGTGCCGGTTCAGGAGCTGGCGGGGAGGTTCAAGGTGCATCGCGGGAACCGTGTGGGAGGTCGCACGCCGCGCAGGTTTGGAGTCACATCGCCCGGAGCTCTCGGACGCGACCCGCGCAGAGGCGGCACGCCTGTACGAACAAGGGCTGACGCTTGCTGGCGTGGCCGCGAAGCTTGCGATCAGCGACGACGCTGTTCGTGCGTCGGTGATCGCGTGCGGGGGCACAATCCGCCCAGCGGGGCGCCGCCGCGTCCACGCCTGACGGCGGAATCGGGGTGCTCACCTTCTCGTTGATGAGGAGAGGACGGGACATGGACACGCCTCAGAAGCCACCCAGAAGACGACGACGTCTAGCGTTCACCGGTTTCGGGGTCGAAGGCGTCTGATCGCGGCTCAGGCGATCGAAGTCTGGTGGTGCCGGAAGGCGTTGGCGGACGACGTGTCGATGGTGGCCAGCTGGGTGTGGATCTGGTCGATGGTGGACAAGTCTAGTTCGCCGAGGAGGGAGTGGGCGCGGCGCCAGCACGCGCGGGCGGTGGCGTCGTCGCCACCGAGACGGTGGCATGCGCCGAGGTGTGCGAGCGTGCTGGCCTCGCCGAACAGGTCACCGAACTCACGGAACATGTCGAGGGCTTGGCGATAGCAGGGGATCGCCCGGGCTGGCTCGCCGAGCCGAAGGTGAGTGTCGGCGAGACATGACCACGTGTGGGTCTCGTGCTGGCGATTGCCAAGCTTCTGGTGCAGGACGAGGGCCTGTTCACAGAGATCCACGGCCCGATCTCCGTGCCCGAGGCGGCCGTGATGCCAGCCGAGGTTGGTCAGCGCAATGGCCCGGCCTTTCTGGTCGCCAAGCTGGTCGAAGAGATCGTGCGCGCGGCGGGCGGCATTGAGCGCGTCCGCCTCGCGGCCTTCAGTCGCGAACACAAGGTCCCGGTAGTAGTGCGTCCACGCCTCGGCGGTGAGATCCTCGTGTGACCGGGCCAGGGCGGCGTCGAGAGTGTCGTGAGCATCGTCGAAGCGGCCCATGTCGGCCAACGCCCACGCCAGGTTGCGCAGGGCGCGCGATTCCTCGACAGGGTCGTCCAGCCGCTGGGCCGCGGCCACGGCGGCTCGCTGAGTTTCTGCTCGGTCCTGCCAGTGGCCGTGGCGGTGCAGGAAGACGAACAATGCTCTCGCGAGGTCGCCGACGTGCCGGTCCAGGCCGAGATCTGCGGCAAGCTCCAGGGACGCGAGCAGGGCGGGCCGCTCGGCCCGGAACCAGGCCATGGCCTCGTCCGGTCCGGCAAGGTTGGTGACCGATACGTCGGGCCGAATCGTGGAAGGGGCAACGGTTTCGATGTGCCCGTGCAGGTGCAGCGTGGCGGCATGGGCGGTGTGGACGTAGTGGTCCACTATGCGCTCTCGCGCAGCGTCCCTGTCGGCGTCGTGAGCGGTGGTGAGTTCGGTCGCGTAGGCACGCAGCAGGTCGTGGCACGAATGGCGGCCAGGGGCGTACTCGGTGAGTAGATTGGCGCGGGTCAGCTCGGCCATCGGTCCCCGGGCCTGCGAGACCGGGACACCGGCCAGGCTGGCGGCCGTGGTGACCGTGCTGTCGGGCCCGGGATGCAGCCCGGCCACCAGCCGGAACAGCCTGGCCGCCGGATCGCTGAGCGTCTCGTACGACCATGAGAAGATCGCCCGGACGTCGGCGTCGCCGCCGGTGCTGAGCGCACCAAGGACGTCCCGGAGTTCGGTGGCAAGCGCACCGAGTGGATAGCCGGGCTGGATCGCGGCGCGAGCGGCAACGATCGCCAGAGCCAGCGGAAGCCCGGCGCAGCGCCGGACGATCTCCTCACTGGCGGTGGGCTCGGCGTCGACCCGCTCGTGCCCGAGGCGGCTGGCCAGCAGGTGTCTGGCTTCGTCTGGCGGTAACAGGTCGAGGGTGACTGGCCGGGCACCATAGGTCATGACTAGGCCAGTAAGGTGGTCACGGCTGGTGATCACGATCAGGCAGCCTGGTGCCGCAGGCAATAACGGGGCGACTTGATTGGTGTCGCGGGCGTTGTCGAGCAGCACCAGCATGCGCCGCTCGGCCAGGAGGCTATGGTACAGCCCGGCCCGGGCCGTCGGGCTGTCCGGAATCTCATGCTGCGGCACATGTAGCGCGTCGAGGAACTCACGAATGACCGCCGCCGGCTGTGCGGACTGCCCTGATGGGTCGTATCCGCGCAGATTGACATAGAGCTGGCCATCTGGGAAGTGCCGGGCGATACGGTGCGCCCAGTGCACAGCGAGCGTGGTCTTCCCGACGCCTGCCGTCCCAGCGATTACCGTGATCAGCGGCGACCGGGACGGTGTTTCGCTAGGCGGTTCGACCAGCGCGTCCAGCGCCGCCAGCTCGGATCGTCGTCCGGCGAATCCATCGAACGCCGGGGGCAGCTGCCTTGGTATCATCCGAGCGCCGTGGTGCCTCGGTGTCACCCGAGTACTGGCCTGTGCGCCTCCGGCTAGCAGCTCCTTGTGAGCCTGCTGGAGTTGCGGGCTCGGATCGGCTCCAAGCTCGTCGGCGAGCCTGAGCCGAATCGTCTCGTATCGCTCCAGCGCCTCCGCCGGGCGGCCAGCCGATTCCAGAACCCGCAGCAGCCGGACCCACAGGGATTCCCGGAGCGGATGCTGCTCGGCCAGGTCAGCTAGCTGGGTCAGATCAACTCGACTGGACGAATCAGGCGATTCAGCCGGGTACCGACGCGATTCTTCTGCCAGATTCAAATCGGTGCGTCGTTCCACCGCGGACAGGTAGCGTTCCTGCAGCGCCGGGGCGATCGAATGATCCAGCCAGTCCGATCGAATCCCCTCGAACGGAGCACCACGCCACAGTGCCAGAGCGGCCTCCAGCCGGGATCGCTCGGCCGCTGGATGCTGTGCGGCCGCGGCCTCGTCGAGCAGAATGCCGAAGCGCAGGGCGTCGATCTGTTCCGGCTCGATCGACAGCAGGTACCCACCTGACCGGGCGACGATCAGCTGGCCATCGAGGCTCCCCATGGCGGCTCGCAACCGCTTGATGTTGGTGCGGACATTGGCTCGCGAAACTCCACGCGGGTCCGTCCCCCACACCGCGGTAGCCAGCGTATCCGTTGCGACGGCCCGGCCCGCCGACATCGCCAGCACGGCTAGCAACACGTGCAGCCGCCCGGCTGGCAGCTCGACCTGCCGTCCACCCACCGATACGCGCAACGGCCCCAGCACGTCGACAGTCAGCACGTGGACAGCCTCCTTGCCTGGTCCGGCACCGTCCGGCCCAGCACCACCTAGCGCTAGCACTGCCTGCCCCGGCGCCGAGTTTCACCAGAATGACACAACTCTGCCACCTCGCGTCGGGCAGGCTAGCGGTCAGATCTGGTTGAGGGCGAATGAGATGGAGGCATGCGTGAGCAAGGTGATCGGCAACATTACGATCTCGGCCGACGGGTATTCGGCCGGGCTCAACCAGACCGAAGAACGCCCGTTCGGCGACGACGGCGGCGACGGCACCGGTGACAAGCTGCACGCCTGGATGTTCGAGACTCCCGAGGAGAACCGGGCCGAGGCCGACCAGATGACCGCTGCCAGCGCATTCATCATGGGACGCAACATGTTCGGCCCGATCCGCGGCGAGTGGGACCGGCAGTGGAACGGCTGGTGGGGTGATAATCCACCATTCCATGCCCCGGTCTTCGTGCTGACCCACTATCCGCGTGACCCGCAGCCAATGGAGGGCGGCACCACGTACTACTTCGTCACTGACGGAATCAAGTCGGCTCTGACCCAGGCGCGCGAAGCTGCCGGTGACGGCGACGTCACGGTCATGGGCGGCGCGACCACCATCAACCAGTACCTCGCCGCCGGCCTGATCGACGAGTTGCGGCTGCACATCGCGCCACTCACGCTCGGCGCCGGCACCAGGATTTTTGACGGCGTTCCGCCGCTCATACTCGAGCAGGTGACGTCGCGGGCAGCAAGCCTGGTCACGCACGTGACCTATCGCGTGCTGTCCTGACCAGGAAACGACGTAGTTACTAAGGAGTCCCATGAGTAAGGTGATCTTCGACATGAGCATGTCGCTCGATGGATACATCCGGGCGGCCGCCCACACGCCGGAAGAACCGCTCGGTCAGGGCGGCGAGCGGTTGCATCAATGGGCTGGGGGCAGCGACCCGGCCGGCATCGAGCTGCTGGGCACGGCGATCGCGCGGGCGGGTGCGTTCATCGGTGGGCGGCGCACGTACGACGATTCCATCCGCTTCTGGGGAGCCGATGGGCCTACCGGTGTGGCTCGGTTGCCGCTGTTCATCGTGACCCACCAGATACCCGCGACCGTTCCCGAGAACGGTGTCTACACCTTCGTGACCGACGGGATCGAAAGCGCCCTCAGGCAGGCCAAGGAAGCTGCGGCAGAAAAAGACATCTACGTGATGGGTGGCTGGGACGTCGGGCGGCAGTTTCTCCGGGCGGGACTGCTCGATCAGATCGGACTTCACGTCGTGCCGGTTCTGTTCGGCGGGGGACTGCGCGTGTTCGATCACATCGGGGACGAACACATCCAACTCGAGGTGGCAAGCGTGGTGGACACCCCGCCCGCCACACATCTGATGTACAACATCGTGAAATGAGGGGTGAGGCTGAGGTCGACAACCTCGCTTGGCGTCAGGAAGACCGCCAAACTCCACGAGCTGGTCGCGGTGTGGCGCGGCTGGGGCACCTTGCCTCGGCCGCTCGATGCGCTGGTCGGCTACGGTGTGGCTGGCAGCGAGTCAGCCCGCAGCGGCGATTTTGGCCGCCCGGGCATAGAGCTGAGGGCCGCCGATGCGGTCGGCCATAGCGGCGAACTCCCCGGTAGGGCCGCTCCACTCGAGCTCATCGATGGACTGGCTGACCGGTGAGTCGAGTTCGACGGTGGCGATACGCCGGAACAACAGGGCGTCGGCGAAGTTCGCCTGCAGGGTAGCCGCGAGTTTGGCCGCACCTCGGACGGTGACCGTCCAGTCGGCGGCATCGGCGGGAATGTTCTCCAGCCGGCCATATTCGGCCAGGACGGTGGCGGTCGCCTTGGCGCCCCATCCCGGAAGGCCCGGGAAGCCGTCCGCGGTGTCACCGACGAGCGCGAGATAGTCCGGGATCGACGCCGGTCCGACACCGAACTTCGCCCACACCGCCGCGTCATCGAAGGTGATGTCACGGCGACGGTCCCACTGCACCACCTTGCCACCCACGCACTGGGCGAGATCTTTGTCGACGGTGCAGATGATCACGCGGCCAACGCGTTCGTCCTGTTCGGCCATGCGTGCGGCGGCGGCGAGGCCGTCGTCGGCTTCGACCTCGACCAGGGGCCACACGGTGAACCCAGCGGCGGCGAGAGCCTCCTCAACCAGCGGGAACTGCGCCTTCAGTGCTGGATCGACGCCCGACCCGTCCTTATATGTGGGCCAGAGGTCATTCCGGAATGACTCGATGACGTGGTCGGTAGCGATGCCGACATGGGTGGCGCCTTCTTCGAGGAGCTGCAGGCAGGTGCCGACGACACCGCGGGTGGCTCCAAGGTTCGTATCCTTGTTGTTCGGTGCGTAGTGATACCGGAACAGCTCGTAGGTGCCGTCCACCAGATACACGTCCGTCTTCTCGGCCACCTCAGACTCCTGTTCATCGCGTGACAGATGGAGTCTAAGACGAAGTACCGGCCGGCGGTGATATACCGCGACGGCGTCACGAATGCTCGCTGACGCGAGGTTCGACAACAGGCTCTAAGGTGAGAATCATGAACGATGGGGCCAGAGCGCGTCTGGGAGGAGCGGCCGCAACGCACCGTCGGCCGCCGTCCACACGTCGAGGCGACCCGCAAGATGGGCTGACAGCATCGGCACCTCCGAGCGCGAGACGTGGACGGAGTCCGTGCCCGGCATGTTGCTCGTCGTACCACAGGACAGCCTCTTCGAGTTCCGCCGCCGCCCCGGGCTCGATCCGAATGTGACGGTTCAACGCTCGGTGAGTCGTTCAACCAGCCGGGCACGGACATCCGTCCACGTCTCGCCCTCGGAGGTTCCAGCCATCACACGCCTGCCGCGACGTTCGATCTCGCGACCCCAGGCCTCTTCGAACTCCCGTTTATCAGCCTCCGGTCGATCATGCAGGCTGGCCAAGAGTTCCGCGGCGACGTCAGCCCGACCATGTGCGGGCAGAGCCAGCGCTGCCTGGAGCACGTCCTGAGCCTGACGAGTCATCGGAATCCCCCACTGGACCGCGTCTCCGCCGCTCACGTACCTCATCTTGGATGAGAAACCAAGCGGCCGAATCGCTCGGCGACTGGCACCCGACTCATAGCGACAGATCCAAGATCTGTACGCGGTATGTGAAGGGTGAAACACCCGCCTCCCCAGAGGCCGTGCGCATACACCTGGACAACTCCGCAGGCCGCTTCGTGCATGTCGCCGTACTGCGGCATGATTGCTGTGGTCTAACGGACTCAGCCTGCCCCGACGTGGCCATCACCATCGGCGTGTCGCCCCAGCGCGGGCACCAGTTAGCTTTGGCAATCAGTGACCGCCCGACCATCAGCTTCGACAACGGTCAATGCGGCATGACGACGCGATGACCGGACTGCTTGGCCGCCTCGGCCATACGTTCGTCGTATGTGACGAGCGCGCCGAGATCCTCGCCTAGCTGGAAAGCTGTGGCCAAATGAATCGCGTCCAGAGATCGCACCTCATCTGGCCGCAGCGTCGCCGCATCCTCAAGAATCCCGTTACTGATACGGACGACATCGATCCGGCTCAGCACCTTGCGCCCAGCTGCCACCGCCTTCTCCCCAGCGGGCAGCAACGCCCGCACCACCTCGGTGCGGGCCAATGCGCTGGAGACCAGCGGCCGACGTCGCCGCAAGTACTGCCGCAGCGCCGCAGACTCAGCCTCCCGCACCACAAGCTTGATGATGGCAGACGAGTCCAGATAAATCGCAGCCATCAGCGCTCATCACGACGCAACCGCGCTAGAGCTTGCGAGGCGGACTCAACACCAGCGGACACAACCATGGGTTCGGGCAGATCGTCAAAGTCCTCGGTTGCGGGCTCGATCTCGCCGGCAGCACGCATCCGCTCCAGCGGACTCCCTTGTGGCGTGGGAGTCAGCAACGCCACAGGACGACCACGATCGGTGATCTCGATCGTCTCGCCCTCTCCAACCAGGCGCAGTAACTCACTAGCTCGCTGACGCAGCTCACGCACACCAACCGATGTCATGTGCTATTTGTAGCACATTAATACGCCGTGTTGCTACTTCCATCTCCAACAACAATTCCCGATGGCTTAGTGGCACGTCGGTGGCACGACCCGAAAGCGTTCTGCCGAGTGTGGCCGTGACCTGGATAGTCCATGGGTGGACCTCCGTGGGTGCTTCTCAAACCCCCGGAAGCCGCTCCGTGCGCTGATTTCGCACGTTATCAAGGGGTCGCGGGCTCGTCGGCCGCGTGTCCAGCGTCCTCGGCTCGGCGACGTGCGCGGTCCGGTGGCGGAAAATTCGCTTCGCCCTCAAACCCGTTTGAGCGCCTCGAATCGGGCTGAGCTGCTCGCAGGCTACGCCGCTGGGGTGCCGGTTCGGGAGCTGGCGACACGCTTCGACGTGCATCGCGGGGCCGTGTGGGAGGTCGCGCGCCGGGCAGGTCTGGAGCTACGTCGACCGGAACTCTCCGAAGCGACCCGTGCGGAGGCGGCACGCCTGTACGGAGAGGGGCTGACGCTTGCTGGGGTGGCTGCGCAGCTTGGGATCAGCGATGACTCGGTTCGTGCGGCGGTGATCGCGTACGGGGGCACGGTCCGTCCGGCAGGGCGCCGCCGCGTCCACGCCTGATGGCGTGGAATCGAGTGCTCACCTTCTCGTTGACGACGGGAGGAGACGGGCATGCACACGATCACGTCGCTGGCCACGGACGATCGACGCGCGAGGATGGTTCTGGCGTGTATGACCGAGCCAGGCGATGCCGTCACGGGGCGTCTGGTCAGGAAGCTCGGGGCTGTCGAGACGGTCGGCCTGGTGGGCTCCCAGGGCACGGTGGCGGGGATGAGCCGGGTCGAGGCGGGGCTGTGGCGCATGCGCCTGGGCGAGCGTGCGGACGCCTCGCTGATCCGTTCCACAGTCCGGGCGGCCGAAACGCGGGGACTCGTTGTCCTGATCCCACGCGACAAGGCCTGGCCCGCAGGGTTCGCTGTGCTGCGCGACCGCGCTCCGTTGGCGCTGTGGACGCGCGGCGTCGCCAGCTTGTTGACGACCTCGTTGCCGGGGCTGGTCACGATAACCGGTGCTCGCGCGGCAACAGCCTACGGTGCACACGTGGCCCGCCGCAGCATCGCCAGCAACCTGACGCATTCCCTCCACTCCCCGCCTTTGACTGGATGAACAGAGGGCTGCGTCGGGCACTAGAGATTCTTCTTCATCCATTCGGTCACCTCCGAAGAGATGCCGTAGGTGGCCCAGAACGCACCAGTGACCGTCACCACAACGACGTCGTCATTCGTGTCGATGTGCTTCTGGACACCATCTCGGAGTTGTCCGGCTGTCAGCGATGTCTTGACGAAGAAGCTGCTCTTGAGCGGCTTGGCCCAACTCTGATGAGACTTCAGGTATTCGATGAGCCTCGTGTAGTCCTGTCCCGTCTTGTTGAGGTCGTAGTTGACCCAGTGAACTGGCATGTCGTCCTCCTGCTGTACCGAAGTCGGTTCTGCATTGCACCCCCGCTATGGGCAAGGGGATGGCCGACGACGCCAAGGCGCCGCCGGCCGCGGGATCACTTCTCGTTGCGGACGCCCTTGTGCTGGTTGGGGCTGCCGTTGAGGATGCGGCCCGTGCCGGTGTCGCGCTTGAACCACGTCGTGCCGCGCTTGAACTCGCTACTGTTCTTGACGGCACCGACGCGCTGTCCTCGTCCCGTGTTCTTAGCCATCTCTCTCACCTCCATCCCGACAGCCCAGGTCCGTTCTGCGGGGGCTCTCACTGGGTAGTCGAGATAGGGGCGTTCGGAGTTAGGGTCAGGAGCGACAGTCCACGCAGAGGCCGTCGGTGACCAGGTGTGGCTGTAACTGGAGGAAGCACTGGGTACAGGTCACTGGCCGGTTGGCGTCTCGCTCGCACCGGCAATCGTCGCAACGAGGGCAGAACGGTTGTCGACAGTCTGAGCACGGGTACCCTCGCCGTTCGAAGGTGGTTCCGCAGCACGACCCCGTGAGCAGCGGGCGGGTGTCGAAGTCGCGCTGGATGGGAGCGTGGAACCGTTCGATGTTCCAGAGGTCTGAGTCGCAGAACACGGCGATGACGCGCTTGTCGTCGCCTACGGCGTCGACGTAGAAGTCTGCTCGTGTGTTCCAGGGCGTTCGCCAACTCAGGCGTCGAGCGGTCGATGCTCCCGGTTCGATGCGGAGCAGCGGGTGCCCGTCGGTGAGTTGCTGGTCGCGCCAGGGGAACACAGAGGGCCAGCCTTGTTCGGGGTCGGGCTTGACGCTGGCGTGCGTCAGATGCTCAATGACGAGCTTGCCGACGCACCGGAATGCTCGTCCTCGACGAGGACGCGAATCACGCGTAGGTAGTCAGGTCGTCATGTCGGACTGCCGATCCACCGCGACATCAACTGCAATGGCGCCCGCGCTCGACGAATGGTCCGACGACGCCCTGGGTGGCCGCGTCGGCAAGCGCCAGTCCCTCGGCCAAGCCCACGTCGTACGCGGAGTATTCGCCGGAGCCGGCGGCCGTCGTCGCCGTCAGCGTGATCAGCCCGCGCCTGCGCTCGAACATCGATTCGCGGATCACCCAGCCGATGACGCCGGTTCGTTGCAGCGCCACCGTGGTGCGCGCCGGCGATCCACTGCGCACGACGAGATATCCGCCGACGATCCCGTGGCCCAGGTTCCGGTAGGCATCCACCGCGACCAGCATGGCCAGCGGCAGCATCGTCACCATCCAGATCCATGCCACGTACAGCGGCATCTCGGCCAGCGCGACGCCGAGGATCACCAAAGCGACCGCAACCGTCAGCACGAACACCACAGCCCGCACCAGCCGGCGGTCGCGCGCCGCACGCGAATGTCCGCGCAAGTACAACGGATCGGTCGGCAACGCCGGATCCCGCAGCACGAGTCCTGCCACCTGATGCGCCAGGGCGCGTGGCGCCGGAGGCAGCACCGTCTGGTGATCGCTCTCCTCGTCATCGACTTGCTGGACGAGCCCGGTCTCCACGGCATCCACTCGGGCCGCCCGCAGTATCCGGTGCCCCAGTGACTCGGTGACCTCGACGCCGCGCAGCCGTGATTCCTCCAAGGAAACCGAGAACGACGTCAGCAGACCACGTCGGATCCGGAGCACGCCGCGTGATTCACGCTCCAGCCGGAAGTTCCACCAGGTCATGACATACACGAGCAGCGCACCGGCCGATCCGGCGATGGAACCGACCCCGATCACCAGGAGTATGGCGACGGCGAGCGGCAGGCTGCTCAATAGCTCGAAGGCCCATGCCATGGCGTCCGGCCGCAGACCGAAGAACTCGGCGGCGCTCAGGGCGCCGCCGAGCGCGCCGGCGCCCAGGAGGGCCGATTCGACGGACAGCGGCGCGAAACGGGCCCAGCGCGGATCGAGCTTGGCCAAGGTCTCCGACGTCGTTTCCGGCTCGGGCGTCGCCGACGGGCGCCCGAGCAGCACACGGCGCAACCGATCGGCTTCCGCCCTGGTCACCAACTCGAGCTCCACCGAGCTCTCGTCCGGGTCGGCCTGTTCTCCCGTACCGATCTCGACCTTGGCCAAGCCACAGATGCGCAGCATCAGCTCGGCAGTCAGATCCACGCTGCGGATCCGGTCCAGCGGTATCACCCGATGCCTGCGCACGAAGACCCCGCTGGATATCTCGAAGCGACCGCCGTGCACCCGATATCTCGTCTTCCACCAGCGCAAACAATCTCCACTGAACCCGGCGACGACGAGCAGCGCAGCAGGCGGGAGCCCCCACGCCAGCACCGTCTCAAGTGAGACAGGGAACACGAACGTGACAGTGGCCGCCGCAGGGACCCCGGCGACCGCGGCGAAGACGACCCACGTCAGCGTCATGACGACGATGGTCCGCGCCGCCAGCCGTCGCCAGTCGGCGCCGCCCTCGCCCGCGCTGTCAGATCTCACGAGGGTCGGCGCCAAGCGGGGATCCGAGCGTTGGTGACGGCCCGCAATACCCATTCGACCGGCCCATACTTGAACCGTCGCAGCCACCAATGGCTGCCGGCAAGCTGAACGGCGAAAGTCACCAGGGCGATGGCGATGACGCCCAGCGGCGGCACCCGGTCGACCAAGGCGAACCCGTAACCGGTGTAGATGAGCATGAACACGGCGGACTGCGCGATGTAATTCGTCGCCGCCATCCGCCCGGCCGGAGCCAGTGCGGCCACAAGACGAGCGCCTGCCCTGCCCTGGGCCAACCGGATGATCGTGGCCGCATAGAAGAAGGTGATCAGCGGATTCGTGACGGTCGTGATCGCGTCGGCGTAACCGGGCAGGTCGCCGTCGCCCAAGCCCACGACGATCGTCCAGACCACGACCGGGCCGCCGATCAGCAACCCGATCCATTGCAGCCGCGCCGACCACGCGGAAAGGACCGGAGAGTTCATGAAGCGGATCTTCCCGGCAGCCATCCCGAGCAGGAACATACCCAGCGCCGACGGTCCCTGGCCGCTCCAGATGACCCCCATGAAGTCGGGGGCGACGGTGAGCTGCGCGGCCAACGTGTCCATCGGCCCGCCGGTGAATGCCTCGTGGACCCACGAGAAATCGAGGAAGGCCAGGCTGTCGTCCGAGCCGCCTGGCGCGTGCACATTGGCGGCCTTGTCCTCATCGTCCGGCAGCAGATGCAATGCCGCGGGAGCCAGCAGTATGCCGACGCCGGCGATGAACGCGGTGATGGGGCGGATGTTGCGCAGGACGATCAGGATCAGGCAGAGCCCCGCATACAGGGTGAGGATGTCGCCGAACCACAGGAACGCCGCGTGCAGCAGACCGATGACGAACAAGGCGGCACATCGGCGCAGCAAGCGCGGCACCGCCCGCGCACCGGCCCGGGCGGCGGCGTCGAGCTGCAGCGTGAACGAGTACCCGAACAGGAACGAGAACAGCAGGAAGAACTTGCCGAGAAACAGGGCGTCGACCACCACCCCCACGGCGTTGTCGACCGCGCCGTCGAACAGCAGCGATGCACCATCGTCACCGCTGACGGTCAACAGGGTCGAGACCACGATGACGTTGGTGATGAGGATGCCGAACAGCGCGAATCCCCGGATCGCATCAAGCTCGCCGATGCGTCGTCCGGGGTTCACGACTGGTTGGGCCGACGCCGAAGTTGCTCTCATACATCGACCGTAAGCCCGTGACCTGCGACAATACCTCCACCGCTGGGACGATCGAGAACGCGGCGAGCTAGGAGCTCACTCCTACTGCCGTGGTACCCGGGACGGATCCGGCATCATGCATGCGCACGCCAGGATGGTTGGCTCGGACGTTCACCTCCGCGAGGCTGACCGTGCGATGGATCCGGCGCTGCCTCGTCTCCGGCCGCTTCGCCTTCGCTATCCACTCCAGGATCAGGCGCCTCGAGGACGGCGGAAAGCTCTGAAAATTCGTGCGCGCGGCTTCGTTCCGGTCGAACAGCTCCTGCATGTCAGCAGGTATGGCCAAGATCTCCGCGTCACTGACCATCTGCCACGTGCCGTTGGCCTTGGCCAGGTCGATCTGTGCCTGGCCATGCTCGGTCATCAAGCCGAGCTCGGTCATCTTCGCGGCGCGTTGCCGGTTCACTCGGCTCCACGTGCTGCGCGGGCGGCGCGGGGTGAACCGGAGCTGCGAGCTGTCCGAATCGCGAGTGCGGTGCACGCCGTCGATCCACCCGAAGCACAACGCGTGTTCGATCGCCTCGTGATAACGAAGGCTCGGTATGCCGCTGTCCTTGTGGTGGATGACCAGCCACACCTCCTTCTCGGTCTGGCAGTTCTGCGCCAGCCAGGCGCGCCACTCGGCGGGTGTATGTGCGACGACGGTGTTCATGTCACGCTCCCGTCCGCGATGCCAGCATGTCCAGGTAGTGCTGGTTGTACATGACGCCGAGGATGTTCCCGAACGGATCGACCACGGAGGCGGTGATGAATCCCGGCCCGCGCTCGATCGGTTCCTGATGCACCGTGGCACCCATGGCGAGCAGTCGTTCGAAGCTGGCCTGGACATCGTCCACCGCCCAGTAGGTCAGTGCACCGCCGGGCTGGCCCGACAGCTCGTGCGGTGCGTAATTGCTGTGGAGGAGGCCGAACTCATGCTGGTAGTCACCGATGCGGAACTCGACGTAGGCCGGGTCACCTTCGACGGGGCGCACGAAATACGGCTCGACGCCGAAAAGCCGGGTGTACCAGTCTTTCGCGGCCGTGAGGTCGTCGGCAAAGAAGTTCGTAGTGGTGAGTCCTCGCAACATGGTGTTCCCTTTTCGTCGGGGCGGGGATGCCGCCTTCTTTCTGTATGACTCCATCATTCGCCTTAAAGTGCTCACCAACTGAGCACTTTGTTTGGCAAACTTGAACTCATGCGTGGGGATCGGCTCGTGGCGGCCCTGTTACTGATGCAGTCACGGGGTCAGGTGACGGCATCTGAGCTGGCCAGCGAGCTGGAGGTGTCCGTAGCGACCGCCCGCCGGGACCTGGAGCGTTGTCCGCCGCCGGCGTTCCGGTCTACCCGCAGCCTGGCCGGGGTGGCGGCTGGTCGCTGGTCGGTGGTGCCCGCACCGACCTCAGCGGTCTGTCGTCGGTCGAGGCGCAGGCGCTGTTTCTGCTCGTCGGCCCGGCCGCGGCGGTCTCCGATGAGGCGAAGGCCGCCCTGCGCAAGCTCGTGCGAGCGCTGCCGCAGACCTTCCGGGTCGACGCCGAGGCTGCCGCCAGCGCTACCATGATCGACCCGACTCGGTGGGGCGAGCGTGATCGTGATCGGCCAGAGATGGTGAACGCGCTGCAAGCCGCTGTCATCCACCGTCGTCAGGGTTCTCTCGGGGCCGGATCCGGGCCGTGGCAGGGAGGATCCCGATGGAACTGGACCTGGTACACCGGTCACGCTGGAAGCCGCCAAGGTCCCGGTGATCTTCGAGGAGCACCACCCCATGAACATGGCAATCCCCAGGCGGCTGACGTCCCTGTACCCTCCGTCGTCGTCGCCGATCCGATCGATCACGGTCGGCCTGATCACGGTCGTACTGGTCGCTGTCGGACTGGTCGCGACCGTCTCGCCCGCCACGGCCGGTTCGACGCAGGGCGACGACGTCATCGCCGAGCTCGACGACCATGCCCATCCTTTGCGCTCCACCGAAGCGCCCGGCAGCCTCCGCGATCTGCGTCCACTCGGCGACATGATCGGCGACGCCGACGTCGTCGGACTGGGCGAGGCCACCCATGGAACCCGTGAATTCTTCACCATGAAGCACCGGGTCTTCCGTTATCTGGTGGAGGAGGAAGGATTCCGGGCGTTCTCGCAAGAAGTGCACCCGTCCGCAGGCCTGCGGATCAACGACTACGTACTCCACGGCACCGGAAATATTCGCCAGATCATGCGTGAGGAGTTCCAAGGCGGAACTCAGCTGTGGAACACCAAGGAGTACCTGGACCTGTTCGAATGGATGCGCGCGTACAACAAGCGGCATCCCGACGACCCCGTCCAGTATTCGGGCAACGACATCGACTACGCCGGTCCCGAGCTGTTCGACCGGGTGACAGAGTTCGTCCGCGAACAGCATCCCGAACAGCTCAGCACGATCACCGACCTGTACCACGGCCTGCGCCCCGCGACCACCATGGCCACCTGGCTGGACGCGTACCCGGGGCTGCCGCTGGCCGAACGGGAGGCCAACGCGGAGCGCGCCGAACGAGCACTGAATCTGCTGCGAGAGCAGGACGGCCCGGATTCGGCCGAGCGCGCAGTCGCCATCCAGCACGCGACGGAGATCACGCAGGTGGCGACCATATATGCGTTCGACCTCGACGACGAGGCCGAGGCCATCAAGGCGGTGCTGCACCGCGAGAACGCCATGGCGGAGAACGTGGTCTGGTGGAGGGAGCACACCGGAGACCGCATCTTGCTCTCGGCACACAACGGCCACGTCGCCTACGAGAGCGCTCGTGCCGAACTGCTGCCGGTCGTGCAGGGTGGCATTCTGCGCGATCTCCTGGGCGACGCTTACACCACCATTGGTTTCACCTTCGCCCAGGGCGCATTCAACGCCGAAAACGCCGAGGCCGAAGAAGGGGAAGACGTCTGGCAGGAGTTCTCGGTCGGACCCGCCGAAGAGGGCTCCAACGAACACGCACTCAGCCAGGTGCGGTACAAGAACTACCTGCTGGATACTCGCACCGTTCCAGCCACGGCCCACGGATGGCTGAGCGAGCCCAGGCCGACTTACTACATCGGCGGCCTCTACCCCATGCCGAACCCGGCGGACGAAATCGCCCTGGCCGACTTCTTCGACATCGTGATCCATCTGGATTCGGTGCGGGCGTCTCGAATGTTGCCGTCGCCCCCCACGGCTCCCGCGAGTTCTTCACCATGAAGCACGCGTCTTCCGCTACCTCGTGGAAGAGAAGGGCTTCCGTACGTTCTCTCTCGAAGCCGGCTGGAGTGCCGGGCTCCGCCTCAACGACCACGTCCTGCACGGCACCGGTGAACCCCAGCAGATCCTGGCCGAGGAGCTGGAACCGACACCGTGGTACGTCCAGGAATACGTCGACCTCGTCACCTGGATGCGGGCGCACAACAAACGCGACCCGGACGATCCCGTCCAGTTCATGGGCAACGACGTCGACTTCCTGAATCTCGGCGGCGCAGTCTTCGATCCGGTTTCCTCGTACGTCGCCCAGCACCACCCGGACCGGCTCGACGAACTCACCGAACTGTACGAACCGATCAACCCGATTGAGAACGGCTTCGAATACATCCAACGCCCGCTGAAAGAGCGAACGGCGGAACGCCGACGACGCCCGACGTGCCCTGGGGATCATCGAAGGCCTGGCCGGCCCGGACGAACGGGCACACGAGTGGGTGACCCAGCAGGCTCGCGTCATCGCTCAGACCGCCACCCCCACCCCGATCGAATACCCCAAGATCCAGGGTGAGTTTCTCCGCGAGCTCATCGGTGATCGTTTCGTCAATATCGGATTCACGTTCAACCAGGGCTCGTTCCTCTCCGTGGGCAAAGACGATGAACAGCAACGGTGGCAGGAATTCTCCGTCGACCCGGCTGCAGAAGGCACCAATGAACATGTCCTCGACCAGGTCCGTCTCATCCACCTCCACAGAGTTCAGGCGGCCACCCGGCTGCCGGCTTCAGACGGCGTCTGAGCACCAGCGATGAGGCCCGCTCATCCGCCGGGCGTCACCAACCCTGCCTCGTACGCCACGATCACCGCCTGGGCCCGGTCGCGGACGGCGAGCTTGCCGAACACGCTGGTCACATGGTTCTTGACGGTTGATTCAGAGATGCCGAAGGACTCGGAGATCTCGGTGTTGGACTTGCCACGCGCGATGAGCACCAGGATGTCCCGCTCGCGCGCGGTCAGTCCGGCTACCATGGGCGGCACCGTCGCCGGGCGTGGCCGGGCGGCCCGGATGAACGTGCCGATCAGCCGGGTCAGCAGCCGTGGAGCCACGGCCGCGTCGCCCCTGTGGACCACCCGGACCGCCTCGGTGAGCTCCTCCGGTGACACGTCCATCGGGAGAAACCCCGAGGCGCCCGCCCGCAGCGCCTCTGCCACGTACTCGTCGAGGTCGAAAGTGCTCAACGCCAGCACGCGTACAGCCGGCAGGGCCTCGATGATCCGCTTGGTGGCCTGGACGCCGTCCAGCCGAGGCATGTGGATGTCCATCAGGACGACGTCGGGCACCAGCGCTTCAGCCTCGGCGACGGCGGCCAGCCCGTCACTCGCCTCCCCGGCCACGACCATGTCGGGCTGTGCGTCGAGGATCATCCGGAAGCCGACGCGCACGAGCGAGTGGTCATCGACGATGAGCACCCGGATCCGGTCCGGCACAGCCGTCATCCGGTGCGGCCCTCCGTGAGTGGATCCACCCGGCCGGCGTGGTCCGGATCCGGCGGTGCTGCCGGCAGCGGTATCCGGGCAGCCACGATGAATCCCCCTTCGGGACGTGGACCGGCCATCAGTCGGCCCCCACACAGGGCGACCCGCTCGGCCATGCCGGTGAGGCCATAACCGCCGCCGTCCGTTCCAGCCTGCGGGTTCGGGCCGTCGTCGGCGACCTCGATCTCGATCGCATCCGGTTCGTAGTTCAACCGGACTCTCGCCCGCACCCGCCCAGCGTGCTTGCGGGTATTGGTCAATGCCTCCTGCGCAACGCGGTAGACGGCAAGATCCACCGCCGCGGGCAACGGACGCGGCTCACCCGTGACCTCCAGGGTCGCCGCAACGCCGGTCTCGGTGGTGAGCGCCACCAAGGATGGCAGCCCGGCCGTCCCCGACCCCGGGGTGGGCTCCGTGCCGTCAGGACCGTCGTCGGCGTCGTCGGCGTCGTCGGCACGCAGGACCGCGAGCAGCTGGCGCATCTCCGTCATGGCTTCCCGGCCGGTTCGCTCCCCGGCGCTCAGGGCCTCGGTCGCCTTGCCTGGATCGTCGATCATTGTCGTGCGAGCCGCACCGACCAGCACGTTCATCACGCTGATGTGGTGCGCCACGACGTCGTGCAGCTCGCGCGCGATCCGTCGTCGTTCGGCATGCACCGCAGCCTGCGCCGCCTGAGCGCGCCGCTGCTCGACCAATTCCGCGCGGGCCCGGATGAACTGACCGACCACGATCACCAGGAAGTTCACGGCGAACTCCAGGCCGATACTCCAGGACTCGGTCCGCACCATGGTGGCCGCGGCCAGGACCAGGATCGCACCAGCGCCCGCCGCCCAGCCCGTCGTGAGTGGCAGGTATCGCCCGGCGCTGTACAGCGCGACCAGGGTCACCGTGCTGACCAGACCGGTCTGCGGTCCGGCCGCCAGCCCCAGCCCGGCCTCGGCGGCCACGACGACGACAAGGACCGCCGTCGGCCGCTGACGACGCGCCGTCAGTGCTGCAGCCGCGATCACCAGGCCGGCGGCGGCCGCGAGAATCCGCGGCGCCGACACGTCGTCATGGGTGCGCACCAGGAGGTCGGCCGTGTCGACCGCCCAGGCTGCCACCGCGATGAGCACATCGGCGCGCCGGCCCCGAATTCTCACGGGCTGCCTTGGGCCTCTGCCACCCGGCGCATCCAATAACGGAACCAGCTCTGGCCATAACAGGCATAGATCCGCACCGAATGGCCCCGCTCGAGGAGTTGCACCGCGTCGTCGCGCCGGACGCCGTGCAGCATCTCTACCGTCGCGTTGTCCAAGACCCCGAGCAGCGCCTCCCGGATCACCGGATCGTGCGTGGCCAACGCGAGGCCGACGCCACCCGCGTGAATCTGATGGGCCAGCCGGACGTAGGCGATATCGGTCTGCTCACCCCACGGATACGCGACGTCGGGCGCCTCCAGATAGGCGCCCTTGACCAGCCGAATCGGGACCTGCGCCGCGATAAGACGGTCGACATCGTTGGCGCTGCGTCGCAGGTTCGCCTGCACGGTGGCCAGGGCCGGTGCTCCTGCCTCGACCAGCGCAACCGTCAGGTCCATGATGTGCGGGGTGCGCCAGCTCTCCTCGGCGCTGATCTCCAGCCGGGCACCCGGAGGCAGAAGTTCGACGAGCTGCTCGACGTGGCGGCGGCACATGTCCAGACTGATGTCCAGTCCGAGATGGGACGGGACTATCTCCAGGTACACGTCCCCATTGATGTCGGCCACGGCGGACACGGCCTCGCGGTATCCGTCGACGACGGCGGCCGCGCCGAGCTCGTCCTCGACACCTTCACCGAACAGATCAAGGGTCACTCCGAAGCCGACCTCGATGAGGTGCCGGACGGTTTCGAGGGCCTCGTCCAGAGTGATCCCGGCGACGTAGCGCTTGGCGGCACGGTAGGCAAGGTCCTCGGTGAACCGGTTGGACCGGACGAGCGATTCGAACTGGGAGTTCGTTGCGAGACCGAAGAGGACCCGGCGCGGCAGCCCTGTGATCATAGGTCTGAAACTAGCAGGCCACAGCCGGTCAGCGCAGGTGGACGGCCGCCATCTAGGTGGGCTTGGGAAGCAGGGCGTCCATCATGCCGTCCATGTGGCGTTGCCATTGCTCCGGCTGCATGGCCAGCGTGTCCGGTGCGGCATGCGCCAGCTGGACATGGCCCAGGTAGACGCTGACCGCGTGCAGCGCCCGGTGCCTGGCTTCGTCGGCCGGCAGGCCCAGCTCTTCGAACAACGACGCGACGTAGCCGACGCGACGCTCGGTGACGCGCCGCATCACCGGCGCGACGAGCGGGTCGTCGGCCGTGGCCAGCAACGCGACCTCGATCCGATCATTCCGGCTGTAGCCGACGACGAACGTGAAGAGATTCTGAAGCCGCACCGCAGGATCGGGGTCCGCGTCGGTCAGGGCGATGATCCTTTCGGTGTGTTCGTGTTCCCACAGCTGCATCGCCGCCTCGATCAGCGCCTTCCGATTCTGGAAATGCCAGTAGAAGCTGCCCTTCGTCGTTCCGAGCTGGACGGCCAACGGCTCGACCGCCACTCCGGCCAGACCGCCTTCACCTATGGCGGCCAGTGCGGCTTGCGCCCAGTCTGTCGCGGAGAGGCGCCGCTGCGGCTCCGGAGCGCTCGTGCCGTCGCCCTGATGTTTCGATCCCACCTTCCGTACGGTACCGTATGGAAACAATACGCAACCGTATGGAAGGAGAGGTCCATGCGAAACGTGCACGACCGCACTATCAACGCGCCGGCCGAGGAGGTCGGCGCTTTACTCGATCAGCTGGGTAGCGACGACGATCCGCTGTTTCCCTCGCCGGCGTGGTTGCCCATGCGGTTCGACCGCCCGCTCCAGGTGGGCGCCGACGGCGGACACGGCGACGTCCGATACTGGGTGAGCGCCTACGAGCCCGGCCGCCGGGCGGAGTTCACCTTTCGCCCCGTGACCGGCATCGATGGATACCACGAACTCAGCGTCGAGCCACTCGACGCAGACCGATGCGTCATCCGGCATGTACTCGAAGGTCGGCCGCGCGGGCTGATGCGTGTACTGACACCGCTGATCGTCCGGTGGCTGCACGACGCCTTGGTCGAGGACCTGTTCGACAACGCGGAACTGGCCGCAACCGGCCGGCTCGAAAGCGCAGCCCCCTGGTCACCGTGGGTGCGGTTGTGGCGCCGGCAGACCGAGTTCTCCAAGCCGCGGGCCGTCGAGATCCCGGACACGGCCGTCCTCGCTCTCAATGCCTTCGACCGGGTGGACTTCGCGGACGCCTGGCAGGTGCCGTTGATGCCCGGCGCGTCCACTGATCCGCAGGTCTGGGCCGACGCGATCTTTCATGAGCCGCCGGGCTGGGTGGCCGCGCTCCTCCGCCTGCGCAACGGCGCCGTGCGCCTGGTCGGCATCGAGGTCGCGGACAAGAGCGCGTTCGATCCGGTGGAGCGTAGCGACGACGAGGTCATGCTCGGCGCCGACGCGCCGCACCTCGACTTCCGCGCATCGGTGCTGGTCGAGTCGGAGACCGTGACGATCACGACGGTGACCAAGATCCACAGTCGGCGTGGCCGGCTCTACATGGCCATAGTGCGGCGCGTGCACCCGCGCGTCGTCCGGAGCATGCTCTACCGGGCGCTGCGTCGACTGGCCGAACGCCCCAAATGGACGGCCGCAAACCCCACGCAGAGCCGCGCGGGAGCCGAGCACACCCGGTGATCATCACGCCCCGGTGGACGTTGCCGCATGTGCGAGGGTGGCGCGTCGTCGTTCGACGACCCGCCGAAGTTTCTTGATGACGCCAGCGTCGAACGGCAGTTGATCTAGATCGGGCAGCCAGCCATCGACCCTATCGGCTATCTCCGCGAAGAGCCTGCGGCTCGCCCGTTCAGGCACGCCGACTGCTCGACCTAGATCGACGAAGGACGACGCCGGCAGTCCGGCATCGCGGCGGCCACCGATCGGCATCGCCAAGGTGGTATCGCCGTACGGTTGCGAGCTGGTCACGTCGTACATGGGGGCCGGACGCCATTCGCCGTGGTCATCTTGGACGATCGAAAAGTTCTTCGCGTGGGCGTCCCCATTGGCCGTCAGATAGGCGAAGGCCAGCTGGGTCAGGAACGTCCGCGCGGCGACGACGGGCGCGCCGCATGCCCGGCCGAGCCCAATGAAAGCATCCTCGGTAGAGATCCGGTATTTCGCCGCTGGATGACGGCCGAGCACCTGGCACCCGTCTTCGACGGCGTACGCCTTCTCGACGCCGCCGACGGCGTACCGGTCGAACCGGCGGACCAGCAAGCCGCGAGCACCTTCCGCGTCGGTCACCACCGCCGCGTCGACCACTTCCAACCCCGACCTACGCGCGACATCGATGAAGAACGCCTCGTTGTCGACCAGGTGCCGATACTCCGGTGGTTCGAGCTTGAGGATGAAGTGGTGTCCGGCGCGGGCAACTGGCAGATTGACGATGGCCGCGCTGACTTTGTCCTGAACGCCGGCCAGCCCGACGCGATCCACCCGAGTGTCGAGCGTGCGGATGATGTCGGCGAAGCGGATCTCATCCCAGCCACGAGCATGATCGACCTCCAAAACGGGAGTGACCTCGTCTGGCGTGATCCCCTCGGGGACCACCTGGACATCGCCGACGACGTCGCTTCCGACGCCTAGAAGAAGCGTCAGCGTCGTCCGGCGACGTCTTGGTGGCCCGCCATAGCGCCGTTAGCCGTCGCCCCTCGGGAAGCAAACCGGCAAAGAACGCCGGGACCGCACCTCCTGCTGTCCGATGGGGCGTGCCGGTCAGCGGCAGCGTCGTGGCGATCGGCGCGGCCTCGTGATCGATCCAACCGTCGTCATACCGGAACACGACGTCGTCGCCGTCGCGTTCAATGTGGCCGGCCAGCGCGCCTTGCTTGTAGACATCGGCTCGTCCGACATCGACCAGCTCATCCAGGGAGTATCCGGGGTTCGGACTCACGCCTCGTCCACTGTGATTCCCTCGGCGACACCGCGTTGCACCTCGAGGTGCAAGCCAAGGACCCGCAGGACGTCGAGCACCTTGTCCAGTCGCACCGTCGGCTTACCGGCCTCCAACATGTGGATGAACCGCTCGGAGCAGCCGGCCAGGTCGGCCAGTTCACCCTGCCGCAAGCCCAAATGTTTCCGGCGACGACGGACATGCGCGGCGAGTTCACCAGTGGCCGCACGATCGTGCAGATCCTTGCCTTTTCTTGCTGCCGCCATGCGAGTTCACCATCTATCTGCACGATCGTGCAGATGCCCCTTCGCTATGCCGAGGAGTACGCCCAGCCAGACCAGGAATCGATGTCCACGACGATCACCGGGCCGGACGGCACGTCGTCGGCGTATTGCTCGTACTTGTTGACGAGCATCTCCACGGCCGCGGCCCGGGCCGGCCCGTCGTCGGCGATCAACGCTGCCCCGTCGGCACGGACCCACCACAGCTGCGTCCAGTCGTCGTCGTAGTGATCGCACAGGAGGGCGACCCGCGGATTCTCGTGAATGTTCCGGAGCCGCCGTGAGGAACTGATCGACCGTGGACTGACGACCGTGCCGACCCCGAAACGACCCTCGAAGCCGCCGGCGTTGTCCACCATCCAGAATATGCTCACCAGCCCGTACTACAAAGGCGACGTCCGGTTCCGCGGCGCGACCTACGAAGGCATCCACGAACCACTGGTCAGCCCCGAGATCTGGTACCGGGTCCAGGCCGTCCCCACCGCCCATCAGAGCTCCGGGGAGAAGACCCAAGCCCACGATCACTACCTCAAAGGCACGCTCTACTGCGGGCAATGCAGGTCACGGCTGATCCTAACCAACGCCAAAAGCCGCCGCGGGGTCATCTACCCGTACTTCATCTGCGCCGGCCGGCATGCCAAACGCACCAACTGCGAACAGCGCTCAATGTTCGTGCCCGACGTGGAAGCCGCCGTCGAGAACTACTTTCGGCGCGTCCAAGTACCCGAGCACACAGTCACTGCGCTCCGCGAGCTCATCACCGCCGAATTCGACCGGCTCCACGCCACCGCGAAACAAGAACGACACGCCTACACATCCGAGCGCGACGATCTGCGCGAGGAGCGCACCAAGCTGCTCCAAGCCCACTACGCCAGAGCCGTCCCCCTCGACCTTCTCAAGACCGAACAAGACCGCATCGCCTCACGGATCGCGTTCCTCGACGCCCAGATCAACGCCGGAGACATCGAGTACGAACAAGCCCAAGCCCACCTCGACGACTGCCTCGCCCTCGCAGCAGACTGCCACGCGGTCTACATGAGCATCGACGACTCGCTCCGCCGCATCGCCAACCAAGCCTTTTTTGAGCGCCTCATCGTCACCGACGACAGCGTCGACGGTGAACCCGGCACCCCGTTCAACGTGTTCTTCAACCCCCAGATGCAGGAAACCGCGGCCCGCCGACAGTCGCGGGCCACGGAGTCTGGGACTCAAACCGGCGATGTCGCCGGTTTGAACAACGACATCATGGTGGGCGCAGCTGGGTTCGAACCAGCGACCCCTGGTTTGTAAGACCAGTGCTCTTCCACTGAGCTATGCGCCCCTCCCGGCAACTCGCGCCGGGCCGCTACCACCATACCTACTGTCCGACCCATTCCCTGCCACCAGCCTGACCACATGGGTGGTCAGGCTCGTTCGCGGCCGACCCGCTACCGGCGGCGGCCACGCCGGAGCCGAGAGCCGCGTCCGCGCGGCTCTGCGGCCGACCGCCCACGGCCTTCTCCTGCCGCGCCGCCAGCACCGGGCGCCTGGCCTGCACCGCCAGCACCGGGACCCGGCTGGACGGGGCCACGCTGCGGCCCGGCCCCCGCTGGCCCTGGCAACTGGCCACTCGGGCCAGGTGCGGCACCGTCGCGCTGCGGCCCCGGGATGTGATCGGTGTCAGGCGGGCCGTCGGTGGGTTCTCGTCGAGCATGTTTACCCAACACCCGGTCGAGTGCGGAGGCGACCTCCGCCGTGAGGTCCCGGCCGTCGTCGGGCCTGCGGTGCCGGCCCGCCGCGCCCACCGCGACGCCGCGGTCCGTGGTGCTCTCGACCGCTAGAAACTCGGCCGTGGCCGACGATTCACAGGCCCGGCACACCGTCTGGCCCAGCCGTCGGACCAGATTGGTGCCATTGCAGGTGGGGCAGTGATCGACGTCCGATGACCAGCCATGCGACTCCTGGCACTCCGGGCACACCAACACCTGCGCGTCGGATCGCACCGCTCGCACCCAGAGGCGCGCACCGCGAGCAGGATCGGACTCACGGGCTCCGCAGCGGTAGCACGGCATGACACCTTCCCTTCATCACGGTGCGGCCATGATCTCGTCCAACGCCCGGCGGTAGTCCGTGACATGCCGGGCGTCGGGGAGATCGTTGACTACGCTCCAGCGAACGATGCCCTCCGTGTCGATCAGGAAGGTACCGCGCCGGGCGCAGCCCCGCTCTTCGTCGAATACACCGTACGCCGACGCCACCGCCCCATGTGGCCAGAAATCGGACAACAACGGGAACATCAGGCCTTCGGTTTCACCGAACACCCGAAGCGAGAACATGGAGTCGCAGGAGATGGCCAGCACTTCGGCGACATCGCCAACCGACGGAACGAACTCGTCCCGTAGTGCCCGCAACTCACCACTGCACACACCCGTGAACGCGAACGGGTAGAAAACCAAGATCACCGGCCGGTCACGCAACTCGCTGAGCTGCCAACCGACCCCATGCTGATCTTGCAGGTGAAAGCCGGGGGCCGGCGAGCCGATCATCTCCATTCGGTCAGACTAGCCCTTCGGGGAGACAAGCTTGGTTCCCGACCATTCCTCCGTTACCGACACCGTCGAGGTGGTCGACAGACCGGCGGTCAGGGCCGCGTCGGCGATGTCACTGGGGTCGACGTGCCCCGGCCGGCCGACCTTAGGCGTCAGCAGCCACACCACGCCACCCGGTGCCAGCTCGGTGATGGCATCGACGAGCGCGTCGGTCAGATCGCCGTCGTGCTCGCGCCACCATTGCAGGACGGCGTCGGCGACATCGCCACCACCCTGGTCGATGAGCTCGTTGCCCGTCGCATCCTCGATGTCGATCCGTAGCTCGTCGTCACAATCCTCGTCCCAACCGAGCTCCTGAACCATTTGCCCAGGACGGAACCCAAGCCTGCTGGCCGGCCCGTCACCCTGAGCCAACTGGCCCGCGGTCTGGCCCACCGATCGTCCTCCTTACCTCACGTGATCCGCCCGTGCGAACCACCTCACCGCCAGTAGTCCACCCAAGGACGCTGGTTTGCGCAAGTAAACCCGCCGGATAGCTTCAGCACAACGCTTGCACATAGCGTGGCATGACGCCTACCTCTCAGCCGAACCGGGCGGCAGAAACCGCGGCCGGAGCCGCCGGAGGCGCTCGGTGGGCACCCCGATGATGACGAACGGCGGTGAAGCGAGCAGGATAGGAACAGATACCAGTGACCCTGTAACGCTCAAGCCCGACCTGTACCCCAGCGTCGACGCTTACCGACCTCGAAGGGATCGTCGTGACAGACCGCTCCCCGATCATCATCAACGGCCTCCCCAGTCAGCTGCCCGATGCGGACACTGAGGAGACCCAGGAGTGGCTGGACTCCCTGGACGCCGCGATCGAGCACGGCGGCCGGCACCGCGCCCGGTACCTCATGCTGCGCCTGCTGCAGCGCGCGACCGAACGCCAGGTCGGAGTCCCCAGCCTGCGCAACACCGACTACATCAACACCATCCCTCCGGAGTCCGAGCCGGAGTTCCCGGGTGACGAGTTCGTCGAGCGCCGTATCCGTGCCTACGTCCGGTGGAACGCCGCCATGATGGTGCAGCGTGCCCAGCGCCCCGGTGTCGGCGTCGGCGGGCACATCTCCACCTACGCGTCGTCGGCCAGCCTGTACGAGGTGGGTTTCAACCACTTCTTCCGCGGCAAGGACCACCCGGGCGGTGGAGACCAGATCTACTTCCAAGGACACGCTTCTCCCGGCATGTACGCGCGCGCGTATCTGGAAGGTCGGCTGGGCGAGCACCAGCTGGACGGCTTCCGCCAGGAGCTGTCCCACGCCGGCTTTGGCGGCGGTCTGCCGTCGTACCCGCACCCGCGGTTGATGCCGGACTTCTGGGAGTTCCCCACCGTCTCCATGGGCCTTGGCCCGATCAACGCGATCTACCAGGCTCGATTCAACCGTTACCTGCACAACCGAGGCATCCGGGACACCAGCCAGCAGCACGTGTGGGCTTATCTGGGCGACGGCGAGATGGACGAGCCCGAAACCGTCGGTGCGCTGGGTATGGCCGCACGTGAGGAGCTCGACAACCTGACCTTCGTGGTCAACTGCAACCTCCAGCGTCTCGACGGACCGGTCCGCGGCAACGGCAAGATCATCCAGGAGTTGGAGTCGCTCTTCCGAGGCGCCGGCTGGAACGTCATCAAGGTCGTCTGGGGCCGGGAGTGGGACCCGCTGCTCGCCGCCGACACCGACGGCGCGCTGGTCAACCTTATGAACACCACGCCGGATGGGGACTATCAGACGTACAAGGCGGAGTCCGGGGCGTACGTCCGCGAGCATTTCTTCGGACGCGACGAACGCACCGCCGCGATGGTGGAACATCTCAACGACGACGAGATCTGGGGCCTCAAACGAGGCGGGCATGACTACCAGAAGCTCTACGCCGCGTACCGGGCCGCTACCGAGCACACCGGTCAGCCCACCGTCATCCTCGCCAAGACCATCAAGGGCTGGACGCTCGGTTCACATTTCGAGTCGCGCAACGCCACCCACCAGATGAAGAAACTCACCGGCGACGACCTCAAGCTGTTCCGCGACCGCCTCTACATGGAGATCCCCGACGCCCAGCTCGAGGACGTCTACAACCCGCCGTACTTCCACCCGGGCAAGGATTCCGACGAGCACGCCTACATGATGGACCGCCGCTCCAAGCTGGGCGGTTTCCTCCCCGAGCGACGCACGGCGGCCAAGCCGCTGGTGCTGCCCGGCGACAAGGTCTACGAGGTAGCCCGGCGCGGCTCCGGCAAGCAGTCCGTCGCTACCACCATGGCTTTCGTCCGGCTCCTCAAGGACCTCCTCAAAGACAAGGAGATCGGCCACCGGATCGTTCCGGTGATCCCGGACGAGGCACGCACGTTCGGCATGGACTCGCTGTTCCCGACGCTGAAGATCTACTCGCCGCACGGGCAGAACTACACGTCGGTGGACCGCGAGCTGTTCCTGTCCTACAAGGAGTCCACCGACGGCCAGATCCTGCACGAAGGGATCAACGAGGCCGGCTCGGTAGCGTCGTGGACCGCGGTCGGGACGTCATACGCCACCCACGGCGAGCCGATGATCCCGATCTACATCTTCTATTCGATGTTCGGGTTCCAGCGCACCGGCGACGGCTTCTGGGCAGCGGCGGACCAGATGACGCGCGGCTTCGTCCTGGGCGCCACCGCCGGCCGCACCACTCTGAACGGCGAAGGTCTCCAGCATGAGGACGGCCACTCGGTCCTCCTCGCCGCCACCAACCCCGCCGTCGTTCACTACGACCCCGCCTACGGGTTCGAGGTCGGACACATCGTCAAGGACGGCCTGCGCCGGATGTACGGCGAAGACCAATCAAGCACAGCGAACGTCTTCTACTACCTGACGGTGTACAACGAGCCGTACGTCCAGCCCGCCGAGCCGGAGAATCTCGACGTCGACGGGCTCCTCAAAGGCATGTACCTGTACAAGCCGATGGAGGTCGCTCCAGGCGACAAGGTTCCACACGCGCAGATCCTCGCCTCGGGTGTGGCGATGAACTGGGCTTTGGAGGCGCAGCAGCGGCTCGCCGACGAGTGGCAGGTCGCCGCCGACGTCTGGTCGGTGACGTCCTGGAACGAGCTCCGCCGTGAGGCCCTCGACTGCGACGAGTGGAACCTCATGCATCCCGACCAAGAGTCCCGGGTGCCGTACGTGACGCAGCGGCTGATCGAGACCAAGGGGCCGGTGGTCGGTGTCAGCGACTACATGCGTGCCGTCCAGGACCAGATCGCCCCGTACGTGCCGAGCGACTGGGTGTCGCTGGGTACCGACGGGTTCGGCATGTCCGATACGCGGGCGGCGCTGCGCCGGCATTTCAAGGTCGACGCTCAGTCCATCGTGATCAACGTGTTGACGCTGCTCGCTCGGCGCGGCGAGATCGGCTGGGACGTCGTCCAGCGCGCTCACAACGAGTACAAACTCGACGACGTCACCGCGACCACGGCCGAAGAAGCCGGCGGCGAATCCTAACCGCCGCGTCCGCTTTCGCACCTGATCGTCGTTTGTGCGCCTGATCGCTCCCGCGGGAACGATCAGGCGCACGAAGCGCGCGACATTCCGACCGCACCGCATCTGATCGCATCTCAACACGTGGACGCCCGATGATCAGATGCCACAACCCGCGCCACACGTCGAACAGCGCATCTGATCACCCCGCCCCACCAGCCCGGGCAGCCACGCCGGCCGCGCCGAAGCGCACCAGGTCACGCCGGCGGCGCGGCAGCCACGGTTGTGTGCATCTCCCACACGATGATCTCGACGTCGCCACCGGACATCGCCGTCACCCGTCGTCCTCCTTCGTCGGTCAGGCGAGCCGCGTCACCTTCCCCCAGCGAACCGACGCCTTCGACGTGCACGACACCCCTTGCGACGTAGAGGTGCACGAACGGCGCACCGGGCAAGGTGACCGACGCCGCAACGCCGTCGGCGCCCCATTGGGCGACGTGCATCGCGGCGGCCCGCTGACCGAGGCGGATGGCCGCGCGGTCGGCATATCGCGGCATGCCACTGGCGACCGTCACCAGGCCACCTCCGGCCAGGTCGGTAGCCACGTCACATTGTTCGTACGACGGGTCGATGCCTCGTTCGTCCGGCGGTACCCACATCTGAACGAATCGCAACGGCGCGGCCCCGGCGTCGTCGTTGAACTCGGCGTGCCGCACCCCACGCCCGGCGCTCAGGCGTTGCGCGAGACCGGGGTGGATCACTCCTCCGGCGCCGGTCGAATCACGGTGGGCGAGCGCCCCTTCGAGCACCCAGGTGACGATCTCTACGTCGCGGTGCGGGTGGGTGGCGTATCCGGCGCCGGGGCGCAGCACGTCGTCGTTGTTCATCACCAGCAATCCGAAGCCGACATTGCCCGGATCGTAGTGCCGCCCGAACGAGAACGAATGCCGCGACACCAGGCCCGGCTCGGTGCTTTCGAACCGGTCGGCCGACCGCATGATCACGTAATCCGTCACGGATCAAGTGTCGCGCGGTTCCCGATGGGCGCGAAGCGGACTCCGGCGGGCCATCACCCCGGCTGGGGATACCGTCCACCAACGCGCGGCAGTGATGGCGTGACGAGGTCACAGTCCGGTGCGTGCGCCACGCACCTCGAGCCGTTCCTTCCACAGTTCGAGCCGCGGCCGCGTCGGCCCCAGGCTGAGCAGTGCGGCTGTCCCGATCACGCCACCGGCCAAGGCGGGCAGCCAACCACCTGTCACGAAACTCACCACGACCCCCACCAGCACCGGCGTCTCCGCCAGCGCCATGGCGAGGAAGCCGGTACCCCGCAGGAGCTGGGCGGCGGCGGCTGGATCGGCCCGCTGGGTGGGGTCCAACGGCGTCAACCGAGCACCAGGCATCCACCACGCCGCAACGGCAAGCGCCAGCCCGATCGCCAACACGATGGCGACACCCACGCCGTCGCCGGTGTCGGGGATGGCCAGGAGCACGATGACGACGAGCAGCACGGCGCCACCGGCCATCGCCAGCAGGATCGGGCGTAAGTCAGTGCCGAGCGAGTCCAGCGACAACCGGCCCGGCGGCCGCCCGGAAGGCACCGAGGTGGACATAGGGCGTCAGCCTAGCGCCGGACGGGGTGTTGTTCCTAGTGCCTGTGCCAGCCATGAGCTACTCCTGAGCTACCACGAGGACGGCGGAGTCCACGCCGGGGTGACGGCGCCGGAGCCCGTCGATTGTGCCAACACGACAACACGCGGTTGTCCGGGCGACGAAGGTGGCCGCGTACGCTGCCGAATATGTCTCCACGCCGCGACACCAAGCGTCACGAGCGCACCGTGCATCTGCTCGAGCGTGCCACGGGACCGCTCGCCACGGCGGCCATCGCCAAGATGGAAGACAAGCTGTCGTGGTACCGAGCGATGCCGCCGGAGCAGCGATCATGGGTGGGATTGGTGATCCAGGCTGGCATCGCGGCCTTCGTCGATTGGTATCGCAACCCGCGCCACGCCCGTCCGACACCCACCGCGGACATCTTCGGCACCGCTCCCCGGGATCTGATCCGCGCGATCAGCCTGCAGCAGACGGTGGAGGTCGTGCGGGTCGCCATCGAGGTGGTCGAGGACAACGTCGCCGACGTCGTGGGTGATGACGACGCGCCCGCGGTGCTCGAAGGTGTCTTGCGGTATTCACGCGAGGTGGCGTTCTCGGCGGCACACGTCTACGCCCGCTACGCCGAGGCACGGGGGTCGTGGGACGCGCGACTGGAGGCGACCGTCGTCGATTCGCTCTTGCGAGGTGAAGCCGACGAGGGCGTCCGCTCGCGGGCGTCAGCGCTGGGATGGATGGCCGAGGGCGGTGTGACCGTCATCATCGGCCGGCCTCCCGCGGTGCGCGACAACACCGTGGACGACATCCGCCGGAGCGCCCGCAAAGCCGGATACGACGTGCTGACCGGCATGCAGGGCGATCGACTGGTCGCGATCCTCGGTGGCGTCGAGGATCCGGTGCGGGCGGCGAAGAGCCTGGTGAGTCACTTCGGCCCGGGGCCGGTGGTGGTGGGGCCGCTGGTACCGGACCTCGTCTCGGCGGCGCAGTCGGCGCGGGCCGCGGTCTCGGGGCTTGTCGCGGCGGACGGCTGGCCGGATGCCCCTCGCCCGGTGGCGGCGTCGGCACTCCTGCCCGAGCGGGCGTTGTCCGGAGATCAGGACGCCGTGCGCGAGTTGGTCGCGGAAGTGTACTTCCCGGTGGCTGAGGCGGGTCCGGTCGTCCTGGAGACACTGGCGGCTTATCTGGAGACGGGTGCGTCCGTGGAGGCGGCGGCCAGGTTCTTGTTCGTCCACCCGAATACGGTGCGGTACCGGCTACGCCGGGTGACGGACGTGGTAGGACTCACACCCACCGACGCCCGCGATTCGTACACGCTGCGGTTGGCGTTGACGTTGGGACGGCTACACCCGCCACATCCGGAGTGACACCGGCGCGGCGGCGTCGTCTCGCGTGCCGCTCTCGTCCTTCGCCGTCGGGTTTGTGCTCGTCAGAACCATGATCACTGCTCTGGACGGTCCCCCAGACGGCACGTCCGGCGAGACGATCGGTCACCGGATAGCTGGAAACCCGGACACGTCACCCGGAACCGGAGAATCCACCGCCGACGCCGGTTTGTGGGAACTGCCCAAAGTTACTGGGACGACCTTGTTCGTTGGGCCGCCCCCTTCTACGGACCAGTAACGAGCAGGGTGGAAGGGTGTTGGTCATCGTCGCGCCCGGACAGGGCTCTCAGACCCCCGGCTTCCTCACCCCGTGGCTGGAAGAGCCCACCTTCGCCAACCGGATCGAGTGGCTGTCGGCCGTCGCCGGGCTCGACCTCGCGCACTACGGCACCGAAGCCGACGCCGACACCATCCGCGACACCGCCATCGCCCAGCCTCTACTCGTGGCCGCTGGCCTCGTCGCCGCGCTCGAGCTCTTCCCACACCCTGCCGACGCTTACCACGCGGTGACCGCTGTGGCCGGACACAGCGTCGGAGAGATCACCGCCGCCGCCGGTGCACGCGTCATCACCGCCGAGCAGGCCATGGTGTTCGTCCGCGAGCGCGGCCGAGCTATGGCCGCCGCCTCCAACGCCACCCCGACCGGCATGACCGCGGTGCTGGGGGGCGACTCCGACCACGTCCTCCAGGTCCTGGACAAACACGGACTGACCCCGGCCAACGTCAACGGCGCCGGCCAGATCGTCGCCGCCGGCACGCTTGAGCAGCTCGACGCGCTGAAAGCCGACCCACCCGAGGGAGCCCGGCTGCGCCCGTTGTCAGTGGCCGGCGCCTTCCACACTCACCACATGGCACCGGCCGTAGACACACTGCGCCGCTATGCCAGCGCCATCAGCACTCACGATCCCCGGACCAGGCTGCTGTCCAACCGGGACGGGCACGTGGTGCACAGCGGTCGCGAGGTTCTCGATCGCATCGTCGAGCAGGTGTCCAACCCGGTCCGGTGGGATCTCTGTCAGGCCACCATGGCCGACCTGGGAATCACCGGCATCCTGGAGGTCCCGCCCGCCGGCACTCTCACCGGCTTGGCTCGACGAGCCATTCCGGGCGTCGAGACGTTCGCGTTGAAGACACCCGACCAGCTCGACGAGGCGCGCCGCTTCGTCGAGCGGCACGGAGCACCCAGTCCCATGACGGCGAGCCCCACGTGGCGCCTGGTCGTCGCCCCCATGAAAGGTACCTTCAACGCCGCGACGCTAGAGGCCGGTGCGCAGCTCGCACCTGGTGACCACGTTGGTACCGTCACGTCGTTACGCGACTCGCGGGAAATCCGAGCCGCCCACGGCGGAACCGTGCTGGAATGGCTGGTGGAGGACGGCGATCCGGTCGCCCCCGGCCAACCCCTCGTTAGACTGCATCCGGAGGCGGTGTCGCCATGAGCGCCCAGATAGCGCTACCCCCGTCGGCCTGGACCAGCCGAATCTTGGGCCTCGGTGCCTACCGGCCTACCCGCGTCGTCGGCAACGACGAAATCGTCAAGAACATCGACTCGTCCGACGAGTGGATCCGGACCCGGTCGGGTATCGAATCCCGCCGCTGGGCCGGCCCGGACGAGACAGTGGTATCGATGAGCCTGGCCGCGGCCGGTAAAGCACTCGCCCACGCCGGCATCCAGCCCGACCAGATCGACTGCGTCGTCGTGGCCACGGTCACCCACCTCTACCAGACACCGTCGGCCGCAGTGGAGATCGCCCACAAACTCGGCGCCGGCAGCGCGGCGGCGTTCGACATCTCCGCCGCGTGCGCCGGCTTCTGCTACGGACTATCGCTGGCCTCGGATATGGTCCGGGCCGGCACGTCCCGGCACGTGCTGGTCATCGGCGTCGAGCGGCTATCCGACCTCACCGACCCGCACGACCGCTCGACGGCGTTCATCTTCGCCGACGGCGCGGGTGCCGTGGTAGTCGGCCCGGGCGGCCCGGACGACCCGCCCGGCATCGGCCCAGTGGTGTGGGGGTCCGACGGATCCGCCCTTGACCACATCCGGCAGAAGAAAGGCTGGCGCGAAGCGCTGTTCGGTGCGGACGGTCCAGAAATGCCCCACCTGGTCATGGAGGGCAACCCCGTCTTCCGCTGGGCATCGTACGAGATGGCGAAGGTAGCGCAGGAGGCGGTTGCCGCCGCCGGCATCACCATGGCCGACCTCGACGTCTTCGCCCCACACCAGGCCAACATGCGCATCACCGACGCGATGGCGCGGCAGCTGAAACTGCCAGACTCGGTGGCCATCGCCCGCGACATCGCCACCCAGGGCAACACGTCGGCGGCGTCGGTCCCCCTGGCCCTGGAGCGGATGGTGGAGAACGGCGAGGCCACGAGTGGTGACCTCGCTCTCATCATCGGATTCGGGGCGGGGCTGGTCTACGCCGGCCAAGTGGTCCGCATACCCTGAGCGAGCACCCGCCCGCCCGACGACGTGCGTGACGGGGCCCTTGACGCACCACCTAGATCGAGGAGAAAACGAAGAGATGGCCAGCAACGAAGAAGAGATCCTGACGGGTCTCGCCGAGATCGTCAACGAGATCACCGGCGTCCCCGCGGCGGACGTCCAACTCGACAAGTCGTTCACCGACGACCTCGACATCGACTCGCTGTCGATGATCGAGGTAGTGGTCGGCGCCGAAGAGAAGTTCGGGGTGAAGATCCCCGAGGACGAGGTCAAGAACCTCGCCACCGTCGGTGACGCCGTGTCGTACATCAAGAACGCTAGCGCGGAGGCCTGATCACCATGGCACGTTCCCAGGTTCCTGTCGTCGTCACGGGGCTCGGCGCGAGCACGCCCCTTGGTGGTGATGTCGCGTCGACCTGGGACGCGCTGCTGAGCGGCCGCAGCGGCGTGCGCCACCTGACCGAAGAGTGGGTCGAGCAGTCGCCGGTGCGCATCGGCGCCCCGGTGGCTGTCGACCCCTCCGAGGTCCTGCCGCGGGTCGAGGCCCGCAGGCTCGACCGGTCGGCGCAGATCGCCTTGATCGCCGCGCGGCAGGCATGGGCCGACGCCGGCTTCGAGGGCAAGGCGTCGGAGACCGGGGTAGATCCGGACCGGTTCGGCGTGGTCTGCGCGTCCGGTATCGGTGGGCTGCACACCCTGCTCGGCAACTACGATCAACTGCTCGCACACGGCCCACGCAAGGTGTCTCCACTAGCGATTCCCATGCTGATGCCGAACAGCCCGGCCGCCAACGTCGGCCTGGCGCTGCAAGCCCGGGCCGGCGTGCACACGCCCGTTAGTGCGTGCTCGTCGGGTGCCGAGGCAATCGCGTACGGGCTGGACATGATCCGATCGGGCCGCGCCGACATCGTCGTCGCCGGCGGCACGGAGGCCGTGATCCACCCACTGCCGATCGCCGCGTTCGCCAACATGATGGCGATGTCGAAGCGTGAAGGCGACCCCACGGCCGTCAGCCGGCCATTCGACAAAGATCGCGATGGTTTCGTGCTGGGTGAGGGCGGCGCGTTGTTCGTCCTCGAATCGGCCGAACACGCCGAGGCGCGCGGTGCCACGGTCTACGCCGAACTCGCCGGCGCCGGCATCACCTCCGACGCCCACCACATCGCGCAGCCGGAGCCCGACGGCGCCGGTGTCATGGCGGCCACTCGTAAGGCGCTGGACGACGGCGGACTTCGGCCGTCGGACATCAACCACATCAACTGCCACGCCACCTCTACGCCGGTCGGCGACGCCGCCGAGGCGTTAGCCCTGCGTAAGGTCTTCGGCGAGGTCATAGCGGGCATCCCGGTCACCGCACCGAAGTCGATGATCGGACACTTGCTCGGTGGGGCCGGCGCGGTGGAGGCGCTGGCCACGGTTCTCACCGTCCACCACGGTCAGATCCCGCCCACTATCAACGTCGATCATCTCGACGAGGTGATCGGTCTCGACGTGGTGCGTGGTGAGCCGCGCAAACTCGGCGACGGTCCAGTCGCCGCGCTGAACAACGCGTTCGGCTTCGGGGGACACAACGTCGTCCTCGCCTTCAGGAAACCCTGATGACAGCCCTCGACAGCCGTCCCGTCCCAGCCCAAGCGGCCGCGGGGGCGGAGAGGCTGTCCAGGGACGAAGACCCACGCCATCCCCGTCACCGACTCGAGGCGCTCCTGGACGCCGGCTCGATGGAGCTGGTCAGCCCGGACGACCGCAGTGGCATGCTAGCCGCGGCCGGCACCGTAGACGGCACGCCGGTGGTGGCATTCTGCTCCGACGCGACGGTGATGGGCGGCGCCATGGGCGACGACGGCTGCCGCGTAGTGGTGCAGGCCTACGAACGGGCGCTGGCCGAAGGTGTCCCGATCATCGGCTTGTGGCATTCCGGTGGCGCCAGGCTGCCGGAGGGAGTGTTGTCTCTCCACGCCGTCGGGCAGATCTTCGCGATCATGACGCGGGCGTCGGGCACAATCCCGCAAATCTCGGTGGTGCTCGGTCCGGCTGCCGGGGGCGCCGCGTACGGCCCCGCGCTGACCGACATCGTCATCCTCGGACCGGAAGGACGGGTGTTCGTCACCGGCCCGGACGTCGTACGTTCGGTCACCGGGGAGGACGTCGATATGCTCCGGCTGGGTGGACCAGAACCACACGGGCGGCGCTCCGGCGTGGTGCACGTCCTCACCTCCACCGAACAGGACGCCCTTGGCCGCGCCCGGATGCTGGCGTCCCTGCTGGGCAGCCAAGGAGAGATCGACACAGCCGGTGTCAACGACGTCGACCTGGGCATACATCTCCCGGAGTCCGCCAAACGCGCCTACGACGTCCACCCGATCGTCGACGACCTCCTCGACGAGTCCACCGCGGTGGAGTTGCATGCCAAATGGGCGCCCAACATCGTCACCACCCTTGGCCGCCTCGGCGGGCGCACCGTCGGCGTCGTCGCCAACAATCCGCTGCGGTTGGGTGGGTGCCTGGACTCCACCTCGGCGGAGAAGGCGGCCCGGTTCGTCCGAATGTGCGACTCACTGGGCGTGCCGTTGGTCGTGGTGGTCGACGTACCGGGCTACTTACCCGGCGTGGGCCAGGAGTGGGACGGCGTCGTGCGCCGCGGCGCGAAGCTACTGCACGCCTTCGCTGAGGCCAGCGTCCCAAGGGTGACGCTCGTGACGCGGAAGGCGTACGGCGGCGCATACATCGCGATGAACTCGCGGGCGCTGGGGGCCACCCGGGTCCTGGCGTGGCCGACGGCGGAGGTGGCCGTCATGGGCGCGGTGGCGGCGGTGCGGATCCTGCATCGGCGCAAGCTGGCCGAAGTAGACCCCGAACTCCGTCCGCAAGTGGAGGTCGAACTCGCCGAGGAACACGAGCGGGTAGCCGGCGGCCTCGACCGGGCGATGGACATCGGCGTGGTGGACGAGATCGTCGAGCAGAAGTCGACGCGTTCCGCGCTAGCCCGGGCTCTGGCCGAAGCGCCCGCCCGCAGGGGCTCCCACAGCAACATCCCGCTGTAACACCCCCTGTCCTGCCCCTGTCCCCATGATCATTGGCTTTTGACTACCGGATCCGGTAGTCAAAAGCCAATGATCATGGGGACAGGGGGTGGACATAGTGGCGCGGCCCGGCTCAACCCACGAGGGGGAGCCGGGCCGCTCACGTGGTGAGGCCGCTGTGGTTCCCGGGTCACCGGGCCGGGGAAAACACCGATGCCGGAGCGGCCACGAACAGGGGGCCTTTCACCTGGCTGAGACCTTACACGCGGCTCACCGCCCTGTGAAGCCCCTCACGTCGACCTTTTTCAGACGACCTGGTGCAGCCACCGCACCGGGGCACCTTCCCCCGCATATCGGAACGGCTCCAGCTCGTCATCCCAGGGCTTTCCGACCAGCTTACGCAGCTCTTCCTGAAGGTCGACCTCACCGGCCGCGGCCTTGATCATCGCCGCCTTGACGCGATCCTCCGGAATCATGATGTCGCCGTGCACGCCGGTTACCGCATGGAAGATGCCGAGCGCGGGGGTATACGCATAACGCGCCCCCTCCGTGCCGGCCGCGGGTTCTTCGGTGACCTCGAACCGCAAGTGCAACCATCCGCGCAGCGCCGATGCGATCTTGGCGCCGGTACCGACGTCGCCCTGCCACGACAATTCGGCCCGGAACGCGCCAGGCTGGGCAGGCTGAGGTGTCCACTCCAGGCTCACGCGCACACCTATAGCGCCGGCGACTGCCCATTCAACATGCGGGCACAACGCCGACGTACTCGCGTGGACGTACAGCACGCCACGTGTCGTCGTCACCGGATCCTCCTGTGGGTCGAGGGACGCCTTCCCCTGCGGCCTCTACCCATCCATCACGGATCGGTCCGACCGTCCTATTGTGCATGACACGACCAGTTCCCGCCACGCGCCCCGCCGGTGGCGTCCCTGTTCCTGTCCTTCGCCCGTATCCTCGCGCCACGCGCCCGCCCCTCCCCCACACACGTCCGCCGGTCGGCCGACAGATCCGCACAGCCTCGGGAGGTGACCGACAGGGGTGAATATCGATATCGTTTCTCAATGGTCGACAACCCCTTCTTCCAGCCAAGCGACCTGCCTTACGCGCTACCGCCGTTCGGGCAGATCGACGAGTCGCATTATCTCCCCGCTTTCGAGCGCGGGATGGCCGAACACATGGCCGAGATCGACTCGATCACCACCAATACCGAACCGCCGACCTTCGAGAACACGATCGTCGCTATGGAACGTGCTGGCCGGGTGCTCGATCGGGTCCGTGTGGTCTTCTTCAACCAGGTCTCGTCGGACACCAACGAGACAATCCACGGCATTCAGGCCGAGATCGCCCCGAAGCTGGCCGCGCACAGCGACGCCATCCATCTCAACGCGGCGCTGTTCGCTCGCACCCAAGCCGTCCGCGATGCCCGGCCGGACCTCGACGCCGAGTCGCTCCGGCTGCTGGAGCGGTACCATCTCGACTTCGTTCGGTCCGGCGCCGCCCTCGCGCCTGACCAGCAAGCCAGGTTGCGCGAGATCAACGAGGAACTGTCGGCGCTGTCGACGACGTTCCAGCGGAAGCTGCACGAAGACACCAACGCGTCGGCCATCGTCGTCGACGATGCCGCCGAGTTGGACGGGCTGTCCGAGGACGCCATCGCCGCGGCGGCGGAGACGGCCCGTGAGCGCGGCCTCGACGGCAAGTATGTGCTGACGCTGATCCTGCCGAGCGGCCAACCGGCGCTGGAGTCGTTGACCAACCGCGATGTTCGCGAGCGCATCCACCGTGCGTCGGTGCAGCGGGGCAACAACGCCAACGAGCACAACACCACCGCCACCGTCGCTCGTATATCTACCCTCCGCGCCGAACGTGCCGCGCTGCTCGGCTACCCGAACCACGCGGCGTACGTGTTGGAAGACTCCACGGCCGGCTCACCCGACGCCGTACACGAGATGCTCGGAAAGCTAGCTCCGGTGGCGGTGAAGAATGCCCGCGCCGAGGCGGCCGAACTCCAGAAGGCTATCGGAACGGACTTCGAGCTTCAGCCGTGGGACTGGTCGTTCTACTCCGAACGGGTACGGCGGGCCACCTACGAGATCGACGGCGCCGAGTTGCGTCCGTATTTCGAGCTCGAACGTGTCCTGCACGACGGAGTCTTCTACGCGGCTGGCACACTCTACGGGCTGGTCTTCACCGAACGCGACGATCTCGTCGGCTACCACCCCGAGGTCAGGGTGTTCGAGGTCACCGAAACGAACGGCTCCCCCGTGGGCCTGTTCGTCGCCGACTTCTATGCTCGGCCGTCCAAGCGCGGCGGTGCGTGGATGAATTCGTTGGTCGAGCAGTCGACGCTGCTCGGCACCAAACCCGTCGTCGTCAACAATCTGAACATCACCCGCCCGCCCGTCGGTGAACCAACGTTGATGACCTTCGACGAGGTCAACACCCTCTTCCACGAGTTCGGGCACGCTTTGCATGGCCTGTTGTCCAATGTGCGCTATCCAACGTTCTCCGGCGCCAACGTCCGCCGCGACTTCGTCGAGTTCCCGTCGCAAGTCAACGAGATGTGGGCGGTGTGGCCCGAAGTCCTGGCCAACTACGCGCGGCACTACCGGACCGGCGAGCCGATCCCTCGGGAACTCGTGCGGCGGCTGCTCGACTCGCGGATCTGGGGTGAGGGGTTCAAAACGACCGAGTATCTCGGCGCCGCGTTGCTCGATCTGGCCTGGCACGAGATCGCCCCGGGTACGGCCGTCGACGACGTGGGCGGCTTCGAGACGGCGGCCCTGGCGGCCGCGGGTATGGCCATGGCCGAGGTCCCGCCGAGATACCGCTCGACGTACTTCGCGCACATCTTCGCCGGCGGTTACAGCGCTGGCTATTACTCGTACATCTGGAGCGAGGTGCTCGACGCCGACACGGTTGAGTGGTTCACTGACAACGGCGGACTCACCAGGGAGAACGGGGAACATTTCCGCCAGACGCTGCTCTCTCGTGGTGGCTCGGTTGAGGAGCTGGACGCCTTCCGTGACTTCCGTGGCCGCGACCCCCGCATCGAGCCGCTGCTGCAACGGCGCGGCCTGGATCGCTCCTAGCGGGCTGGCACCTGTCAGGGCCGCCCGCTACGCCCATGCTGCGCACCGACGTGTCCGGCCTGACAACAGCCACAGTGGGGTCAGGTGGGGGTGGTGGCCAGAGTGATGAACTCCTCCATGGCGGCGTCCACCCCCGCCTGGTCGCCGGTGGCCAAGAGGTCAAGCAGCAAGCCCCGCGCCACACCTACCCCCAGCCTGGCTCGAGCCTGCGCACGCGCCGGCGCCACGCCCGCGTCGACCAGCGCTGCCGAAAGCGACCGTGTCCACGGCTCGACGAACTCGTCCAGTAGGGGCGCCGCTGCCTGGTCGCCCTGCAGTGCCCGCCCACACATCTCAAAGAACAACCGCTCGTAGGGTCTCAGCGCGGGATCGGCCAGCGTCGCCCAGAATCGACGTGCGATATCGGCCGGCCCGATCTGGCCACTCGCAGCCTGACCGCTGTCCCCGCCACGAGCCTCGCCGACAGCCTGACCGCTGTCGCCTCCACGACCTTCGCCTCCAGGACTGCCGCGGCCCTCGCCACCGATCCCAGCGTCCGCGACCAGGCCGGCTAGCAGCTCCCGTTGCTGCTGCTCGACGGCCCGGACGACGGCTACCATCAGGCCCTCTCTGGACCCGAAGTGGTAGATCAGCATGCGGTGGCTGGTCCCGACGGCGGTCGCGATCTGCCGCAGGCTCCGCTCCCCCACACCGTTGGCGGCGAAGTCATCGATCACCGCGCGCAGCAGGTGGTCACGGCCGCCATCCCGGCCAGCCACACTCGGACCGCCCCCACTCTGGCCGCCCCCACTCTGGCCGCCGACGCCGGCGACGCCGCCGGCACTCCGTCCCGTCATGTACCGTATGGTACATGTACCAATCGGTACAAGGAGGAGTTCCATGGCTGTCCAGCGCATCGAGGTCACCGCTCACACGTCTGCCCCGCCAAGTGCCGTCTACGCCCTGCTCCTCGATGGTGCCAGTTGGCCCCGGTGGTCACCGGTCGAGACGTTCGAGCTCGTACAGCCAGGTTCCGACGGTGGTGAGAGTGTTGGAGCGGTACGAGCGTTCAAGACTGGCCGGATCCGTAGCGTCGAGCGCATCGTCGGATGCCAGCCGGACCGCGGGCTGAGCTATGAACTGGTGGAAGGCCTGGCCGTCCGGGCCTACCGCGCGGATGTAGAGCTCACCGCCGGCCCGTCGGGCACCAACATTCGCTGGAGCTCAACGTTTAGGGCAAAGGTGCCCGGTTTCGGCGGGCTGTACCGTCGCACCCTCACCAGATTCATCCAACGGTGCGCCGACGGACTGGCCGAGCATGCCGCCACCCGCCAAGCTGACGCCTAATGTCGTAGCGTGACGGGGCCGACGCGACGCACCGACCCGCCGTTCCTTCATGGCCGGTGGGCGCACCTACACTGTGTCGCACCATCGATCGAACACAGGACGAGCCGCTATGCCTGACACCCCTGGCTGGATGAAACCGACACCAACCGAGCCTGCCGATTCGAACCAGCCGCCGCCCGGCATCGACACGAGTGTTCCTCATTCGGCCCGGGTCTGGAATTACTGGCTGGGCGGCAAGGACAACTTCACCGTCGACCGGATGGTCGGCGACCAGTTCCGCGAGAACTTCCCGGCGATCGTCGACAACGCCCGCGCGTTCCGACTGTTCCTCGGCCGTGCCGTCCGGTACCTCGCCGCCGACGCTGGGATCCGCCAGTTCCTCGACGTCGGCACCGGTCTCCCAACCGTCGACAACACACACGAGGTGGCTCAGCGAGTAGCGCCCGAGTCCAGGATCGTGTACGTCGACGACGATCCACTCGTGCTCGTCCACGCCCGCGCGCTGCTCACCAGCACGCCCGAAGGTACAACCACCTACGTCGATGCCGACGTCCACGACACCGACACCATCGTGCGCGCAGCACAGGAGTCGCTGGACTTTCAGCAGCCCATCGCGCTCATCCTCAGCGGCATCCTCGGCCACCTCGACGACCACGACGCCCGCTCGGTCGTCCGACGGCTGATGAGCGCACTACCATCCGGTAGCCACCTGGTGGTGTGCGACGGAACCAATACCAGCGAGGCGCTCAACGCCGTTCAGCAGATGCACAACGAGCAGAACCAGGATGGTGGGGTCGTCTACCACCTGCGCAGCATGGAGTGGATCGCTGAGCTCTTCGACGGCCTCGAATGGGTGGAGCCTGGACTCGTCCGGTGTCCCGAGTGGCGGCCCGAGCCCGACGCACCGGCACCCGTTGCCGACGTCCACGCTGCCGGCGGGGTTGGGCGCAAACCCTGACCAGCCGTACCGCCGCCAGCGGCGGCCATGGCGCGATGCAGCACCAGGTGGGCCGGGTGTGATCTCCCGGTGGGCACGGCATACCGTCGGAGGTATGAAGAGTGTGCGCCTCGTCGAGGAATGGCCGGTCGAGAACGCTGCCACGGCCGTCGTGTCGGCCACCGGCGAGGTCCTGGGCACCCATGGCGATCCCCACCGGGTCTACCGCCTGGCATCGGTGACCAAACTCATCACCGCCTACGCGGCGCTGATCGCGGTGGAGGAAGGGGTAGCCGAACTCGACGATCCGGCCGGGCCCGCGGGGTCGACCATCCGACACCTGCTGGCCCACGCCTCCGGGCTCAATCTCAACGACCACAACACCGTGGCCAGGGTCGGCGCCAAACGGGTGTACTCCAGCGCCGGCTTCGAGCAGTTGGCCGATGCACTCGCCGAACGCTCAGGAATCCCGTTCGCGGACTACGTGCGCGACGGTCTACTTGGTCCGCTGGGTATGACGGCGACGACGTTCGAGGGATCACCCGGCCACGGGGCGTCGTCCACCGTCGCCGACCTGACCCGCTTCGCCGCCGAAGTGCAGCAGCCCACGCTGCTGGACGCCAGCACCGTCGAAGCCGCCACAACCGTGGCCTTTTCCGGCCTGACCGGGATCCTGCCTGGCTACGGCCGTCAGGATCCCAACGATTGGGGGCTCGGTTTCGAGATTCGCGACGGCAAAGACCCGCACTGGACCGGCGCCCGCAACTCACCCCGGACGTACGGACACTTCGGGCAGTCGGGCACGTTCGTCTGGGTGGATCCGGACCTAGGAGCCGCCTGTATCGCCTTGACCGATCGCGACTTCGGCGAATGGGCTATCGACGCCTGGCCACCGTACTGCGACGCCGTCGTGGACGAACTCGGCGCACGCTGAGTCGGTCGGCCCGTCGCTCGCGGACCCACCCGATCCCGGCGGCCGGCCGCGTGGCAGCCAGCCATCCACCATGCATAGGGTCGATGACCAGAGCCCACGTATGGTCCGCGACCACGACTGGAGTTGAACGACGCTGATGACTGTGCCGACCCTCACCCTCAATGACAGCCGACGGATCCCCCAGCTCGGATTCGGCGTGTTCCAGGTTCCACGGGACGAGACGGCAACCATCGTGCGCCATGCGCTCGACGCCGGCTACCGCAGCATCGACACCGCGGCGATCTACGGCAACGAAGAAGGTGTCGGCCGGGCCATCACCGGCAGCGGCCTCGACCGGGATGAAGTGTTCGTCACCACCAAGGTGTGGAACTCCGACCAAGGTTACGACGAGACCATCCGGGCCTGTCAGGCCAGCCTTGCCCGCCTGGGCCTCGAGGCCGTCGACCTCTACCTCATCCATTGGCCGGCTCCGGGCCAGGAACGTTACGCCGACACCTGGCGGGCGCTGAATACGCTGCGCGACGACGGACTGGTGTATTCCATCGGGGTGTCGAACTTCGAGCCGGCCCACTTGACCCGCATCATGGACGACACCGGCGTCGCGCCGGCGATCAACCAGGTTGAGCTGCACCCATGGCTCCAACAGGCACCGCTACGCGAGTTCTGCGATGCCTACGGCATCCTCCTCGAGGCCTGGGCGCCGCTGGCCAAGGCCAAACTCCTGGCGGAGCCCGTCATCGTCGACATCGCCGAACGGCACCAACGCACACCCGCACAAGTGGTGCTGCGCTGGCACCTCCAGTCCGGCCACGTCACCATCCCGAAGACGGTCACTACGGAGCGGATGTACGAGAACATCAGCGTGTTCGACTTCGAGTTGAACGACGACGACCTCGCCGACATCGCCCGCCTCGATTCCAACACTCGTATGGGCCCCCACCCGAACGAGTTCGGCGCGTAGGAGGCCGCACAGTGTGGGGCGTCGGGGAGTGAGGGGGCGGGGTCATGCAGGCAGAGTGACGGTGGAGGGCGGGGCGCGGGCAGTCGCGGACCTTCGGGCGGCGAGTCAGCGCGCCCCGTCACCGTCCTGCGCACCCTCTGCACCCTCCGCCGCCTCCGCGTCCGCCGCGCCGGCCCGCCTGAACCCTTGTAACCGACGGACCAGGGCATCAGCACGTTGCGCCGCCACCCCAATGTCGGACTCGTCGGCCGGGACGTGGACGATCGGGATCTCCCTCGACCGCGCCGTCTCCAGCAACGCTTCCACCGCGGACGGCACAACCTGCAACATGAGCATCGAACTCAGACTCAGGTCCACCGTGCGGGTGCGCCCCAGCCTGGCCCGGTAGCGAATCTGCGCCGGGACGGTGAGGGCCTGACCGGAGGCTGCCGCGATGTCCGAGGCGACGGCGGCATCCGCCGTATTACCCAACACCAGGTCCCCAGCGCTCGACTCGTCCGGGTCGGTGTCAGCCTCCCGCTCCCTCTCCACGCCAGCGTCGGCGAGGCCGTCGGCCACTGCTGTCGCCATTCTTCGTCCGCCCTGCCGGGCGATGTACACGGCAAGGGTCAGCGTCGCCAGCAGCTCGGCGAGTCGGCCGAGCACCCATGTGCGTCCCGGCACCGGCGGCAGGTATTGCCGCCAGCGTTTGACCTCCTGATCGAGGGCTTGGTCGAGGAAGACCACCAGAGGGTCATAGGTGCGGATCTCGACGACCTTGTCCCACGGCACCTCGTTGCCGTCGAAGCCCACCTTTCGGGTGCCGAGGTGCACCGCACCAAACCGATCCAGCAGACCCAGCGGCTTGGTCGCCACCGCCGGTATTCGTGGCGTCATCCGCAGGAACGCGGCGATGGACATCTCCCAGTCCTCGGTCAGGGGAACGTCCGGGCGGGGGAACTTGACGAGGATGTCCGCGATCCAGCCCCCGTCCGGATCCATGTCCGTGCCGGCCGGCAGATCCGCGCCCGCCGGCAGATCCGCGCCCGCCGGCAGATCCGTCCCCGCCGACGGCAACGGTTTCCGGCCGCGGAGGCGGAGACGTTCATACCGGCTCATCATTCTTCCCTTTCGTCACCGTTTAAGGCACAAGATCGTAACGTGCGCCCGTCTCGGTGATTCTCGGGGTCAGTCGATGAGTTCGTACGCCGGTAACGTAAGGAAGTCGGCGAAGTGGTCGTTGAGCGTCACCTGGTCGAAGAGTGTGCGAGCCGTGGTGAAGCGGGCGTCGTCGTACGTGGCGCCGTGCGCCGTGCGGATCGCCGCCACTTCCTCGTCGAGAATGCGGCGCACCAGCTCAGGCGTGATCAGCGTTCCGTCGTCGAGCGGCACTGAGTTGTGCATCCACTGCCAGAGTTGCGCCCGCGCGATCTCGGCCGTCGCGGCGTCCTCCATCAGGTTGTTGATGGCGGCCGCACCGTTGCCACCCAGCCAGGACGCCAGATACTGGAGGGCGACGGACACGTTGCTGCGCACTCCGGCCTCGGTGACCGCTCCTGGCGTCGCCGACACGTTCAGCAGGTCGCCGGCGCCGACCGAGACGTCGTCGCGCATCCGATCCAACTGGTTGGGCCGGCCGCCGAGCACGTCGTCGAACACCTCCTGGCACACCGGCACCAGGTCGGGGTGGGCCACCCAGGAACCGTCGAACCCGTCCCTTGCCTCACGCTCCTTGTCCGCCCGCACCTTGGCCAGCGCTTGCTCGTTGATCCGCGGGTCTCGGCGGCTCGGGATGAACGCGGCCATCCCGCCCATCGCGAAGGCACCGCGGGCGTGGCAGGTGCGCACCAGCAACTCGGTGTAGGCGCGCATGAACGGCGCGGTCATGGTCACCGCGTTGCGGTCCGGCAGCACGAAGTCGGAGCCGGCATCGCGAAAGTATTTGATCATGCTGAAGAGGTAGTCCCATCGGCCGGCGTTCAGGCCGGACACATGGTCGCGCAGCTCGAAGAGGATCTCGTCCATCTCGAACGCCGCCGGAATGGTCTCGATGAGCACGGTGGCCCGGATGATGCCATGTGGTATCCCCAACTGTTCCTGCGCGAGGGTGAAGACGTCGTTCCATAACCGGGCTTCTAGGTGGCTCTCCATCTTGGGCAGGTAGAAGTACGGTCCGCTGCCGCGTTCCAGCAGCTCCCGTGCGTTGTGAAAGAAGTACAGGCCGAAGTCCACGAGAGCTCCGACCGCGGGCGTGCCGTCGACGACGACGTGCCGCTCGTCGAGGTGCCAGCCGCGTGGGCGCATCACGATGGCCGGACGGGGCACGTCGTCGCGCAGCCGATAGTCCTTACCCTCGGGCGAGGTGAACCGCAGCGTGCCTCGGACGGCGTCGTAAAGGTTCACCTGACCACCGACCACGTTGGCCCAGTGGGGTGTGTTGGCGTCTTCGAGGTCGGCCAGCCAGACCTTCGCGCCGGAGTTCAGCGCATTGATGGCCATCTTGCGTTCGGTCGGACCAGTGATCTCGACGCGCCGGTCCTGAAGGTCGTCCGGGGCGGGCGCGACGCGCCACTGTCCGGCGCGGACGTCGGCGGTCTCGGCGAGGAAGTCCAGCGTCGCTCCACTCGCCACTTCGGCGCGCCGACCCGCGCGGGCGGCGAGGAGTTCGTCGCGGCGGGCGCGGAAGCGCCAGTTCAGTAGGGCGACGAAGGCCAGCGCCTCCGGCGTCAGCATCTCGTCGCCGCGGTCGACGGACGCTCCGGTCACCGAGATATCAGCCATCACATTCTCCTGTCGTCGAACTTTCGCTCCACACACCATGCGCGATTGTCAGGCCGGAGTCCGCCCCAACGCCTCGGCGAGCAACTCCACCGGGTGAACCACCCGGCAGGACAGCTCGCGGCCGATCTGCAACGCACACCCCGGGTTGGTGGTGGCGACCACGTCCGCCCCAGTGGCCACCAGCGCCTGTGCCTTCCGTCGGCCCAGCTCGGCCGCCGCCTCGGGCTCGACGAGGTTGTAGATTCCCGCGGAGCCGCAGCAGTGTCCGTCGTCCAGCACCGGCCGCAGGGCCACACCCGGGATCCGCGACAACAACACCCGAGGCTCGTTGCGCACTCCCTGGGCGTGTGCCAGGTGGCAGGCGTCGTGATACGCCACCGTCAGATCCAACGCCCCGTACCCACCGCGTGGCTCTAGTCCGGCCAGTACCTCGGTGACGTCTCGGACCTTGTCCGCCACGGCGGAGGCGCGCTCGGCATATCGCGGATCATCGGCCAGCAACCGGCCATAGTCTTTCATCGCCGAACCACATCCGGCCGCGTTCACCACGATCGCGTCCAGCTCCAGCGGCGCGAAGACATCCACCAGCCGCCGGGCCCGGTTCAGCGCCGACGCCTCTCGTCCACCATGGAGTTCGAGCGCGCCACAACAGCCCTGCGCCGCCGGAGCCACCACCTCGCACCCCTCGGCGGTCAGCACCTGCACCGTCGCTTCGTTCACGGCGCCGAAGAAGACCTCCTGCACACATCCGGTGAGGAAACCCACCCGCAGCCGAGCCGGACCAACCGCCGGCGTGTTCGCCGCGGTCCGACGGGTCACCGACCGCAGCGTCACCGGTGGCAGGATCGACTCGACGGCCCGGATCCGCTGCGGCAGTCGACGGCTCACCCATGGCCGGCGCACCAGCCACGCGACGCCGAGGCGCTGATACAGCCAGCCGGCCAGCGCGGCTACGCGCAGCCTCCGTCGGCCCGGGAACGCCCGGAACAGCAACGCGCGGAACAGCCGGTCGGGCCAGGCCCGGCGGTGCTCGTGCTCGATGGTGGCACGCGCGGACTCGATCAGCTCGTCGTAACGGACGCCGGACGGGCAGGCCGTCACACACGCCATGCAGCCAAGGCAGGCGTCCATGTGACCGACCCAGGTACTGTCGATCGGGGAGTCACCTTCCAGGGCGGTCTTCATCAGGTGGATACGCCCGCGCGGTGAGTCCATCTCCTCTCCCCACAACGTGTACGTCGGGCACGCCGGTAGACAGAAGCCACAGTGCACGCAGTCATCGATGAGCTCTCGGTCCATGACCTCAGATGCCTCCTACGAATCGCCCGGGCGCGAACCGCCACTCGGGATCCACAGCGCGTTTGACCGACCGCATCAGCTCTATCGCCGATCCGGGTACACCCCACGGGTCGAGGTGGTCGTCCAGCTCGGGTGGCCGATCGCGGACCACGACGTGCCCGCCCAGCGCCTCGACCGCGGTGCGCAACGTACCGATCACCGCGGCCTGCGTCGAGGCGTCGCCGCCGGTCAGGACGGCGTCGTGCAGCCCCAGTCCGGCGTGGCTGTGCAGTGTGACGCTGACGTCGGTTCCGGCGGCCGCGGCGAGCGCGTCGGATACCGCCCCCAGCTGGCTGGGCAGCGTCGACGCGCGCACGACGGTAGCGCCCGGTGCACCACCGTGGGCTTCGCGCAGCGCCGGCCACACGTCGTCGTCCACCAGTTCCGGTTCGAGGCCGTGCTCACCGGCCAGCCGGGCCAGTTGATCCAGCCGCGCGTCGAGGCCGGCGGCCCGCCCTTCGAGCTGAATCACCAGGGCGTCACCCGACCATTCGACGGCGACACACTCCACCGGGCTGGCCAACAGATCGGTGACGAACGACGACGCGCTGGCTGCCGCGGCCGGGATCCGCACCGTTTTTGTCGCCTCCGGCAGTGGGTGCAGCCGAACGGTCAGCTCGACGACGAGCCCCAGGGTGCCCAGCGAGCCGCACCAGAGTTTGTTGAGGTCGTACCCGGCCACGTTCTTGATCACCGTGCCGCCGCTGCGGCTGACCGCGCCGTCGGCGAGCACCGTAGTCGATCCGATGACGAGATCGCGCACCCCGCCGTAGCCGAACCGGCGCGGCCCGGCGTCGTTGGCCGCGAACACCCCACCCACGGTGACAACTCCCCCGCGCCGTGGCGGATCGATCGCCAGCCACTGCCCGGCCGGGGCCAGCGCCGCCTGCAACAGATCCAGCCGCATCCCGGCCTGCACGGTGGCGGTCATGTCGCCTGGTTCGTGGTGGATCAGTTGGTCGAGGCCACGGGTGTCGATCACCGTCGACGGCCGCTGGTTATCGACCGACGACGCGCGCCCTGACGACGGCCCTGCCTCCACCGGCGATGATCCGCCCCGGGGCCGAGCCCACCAGCCGAGTTTGGTTCCACCTCCACGGATCAGAACGCTGGTGCCGGCGGTTCCCGCGGTGACGACGGCATCCCGCGCACCTGCGAGGTCGGTTGGCCGCGCCACGGTGACGACGTCGGCCCCGGCCGCCAGGTCGGGCGGGTTCGGGCCGGCAGCTTCGGAGCGCGAGGGCATCGCGGTCACCATCGCTCGATGACGCCGGCGGTTTCCAGCGGGTGCGGCCGATACCGCCCGGGGCGTTCGCCGCACAGCCGGGGTGTCGGCAGCACCTTGTCTGGATTACACCGGCCGTCGGGGTCGAACGCCGCCCGGACCCGGTCCATGATGGCGAGGTCTTCGGCTCCGAACATCTTCGGCATCGAGCACGCCTTGTCGGCGCCGATTCCGTGTTCACCGGAGAGCGACCCGCCGAAGGACACACACAGCTCGGCGATCGCCGTCGACAACGCCTCGGCACGTTCGGTTTCACCCGGCCGGGAACTGTCGAAGAGCACCAGCGGATGGAGATTGCCGTCTCCGGCATGAAAGACGTTGGCGACGCGCAACTCGGCATCGGCGGCCAGCTCCGCGATGCGGGCCAGACACTCCCCCAGCCGGGTGCGCGGGATAACACCGTCCTGCACCAGGTAGTCCGGGGCCAGCCGGCCCATGGCGGCGAACGCGGCCTTGCGGCCCTGCCAGACACGTGCGCGCTCGTCGGGCTGGTCGGCGATCCGGATGGCCGTGGCCCCGCTCTCCTGGCACAGCGCAACCACCTCGGCGAACGATGCGTCACATTCGGCTTCGGGGCCATCGAGTTCGACGATGAGGGCGGCGCCGGCGTTGACGTCGAACCCGGCCGCGGCGTCGGACTCGCAGGCTTGGATGGCGAGGTTGTCCATCATCTCTACGGCCGCGGGCACAACACCGGCCGCGACGATGGCGCTGACGGCGGTACCGGCCGAGGCCGGGTCGGTGAAGTCGGCCACCAGCGTCCGAACCGACTCCGGACGGCGCAGCAACCGCAGCGTCACCTGGGTAACGACGCCGAGTGTGCCTTCCGAGCCCACCAGCACACCACGCAGGTCATAGCCAGGTGGATCCAAGGTGGCCGCACCCACCTGAACCACCTGGCCGTCGGGCAGTACCAGCTCACAACCGAGGACGTGGTGGGTGGTGAAGCCGTACTTCAGGCAGTGGGCACCGCCGGAGTTCTCGGCGACGTTGCCACCGATCGAGCACACGATCTGGCTGGACGGGTCCGGTGCGTAGTACAGCTGATGCGGCGCGACGGCCCGGCTGACAGCGGCGTTGGTGACGCCCGGTTCGACGGTGATGCGCTGGTTGAGCACGTCGACGTCGACGATGCGGCGCATCCGGGACAACACGATCAGCACACCGTCCGGGTGCGGGAGCGCACCGCCGGACAGCCCGGTGCCGGCGCCCCGAGGCACCAGCGGCACGCCGTGCCGGGCACAGGCGCGCATCACACCGGATACCTGTTCGGTGGAGACAGGTAATGCCACCAGGGCCGGCACCGCCCGGTATGCGGTGAGGCCGTCGGACTCGTAGGTGCGGCGCTGCGACCGCTCGGTGATCAGCCCTTCCGGCCCGAGGATTTCGGCGAGTTCACTCTGGAGCTCCGTTGGCACGGCATCCGCGTCGTCAACCATCAACGATCTCCAAGGTTCGATGTTTCCGCGATACGGATATATAGTGACTCTATATGGATAATGCTACGACGCAGCCCTGCCCGCGTCAAGGCAACGACGTGTCCTGCCCGCTATCAGGAGGTGAACGTGGCCGAATCGAAGAACGGGTCCGGTGTGCAATCGGTGGAACGCGCGCTGGACATCCTCGAGTCGCTCGCCCAGGCCGACGGGCCGATGGGGCTGACCACCCTCATCCGCGAGACCGGCTTGCCGCTGGCCACGGTCCACCGTCTGCTCGCTACCCTCGGCGGTCGCGGCTATGTCCGGCAGGAGCCGGAGTCACGCCGGTACGTCATCGGCCCCAGCGTGCTCAAGCTGCGCGAACCATACACCCGGCTGTTCGGGGTCTGGGCCGAACAGCACCTGGCCGAACTGGCTGAACTAAGTCAGGAAACGGCCAACCTCGCCGTCCTCGATGGCCATCACGTGGTCTACATCGCCCAGGTAGCCGGACCGCGCCGGCTGCGGATGTTCACCCACGTCGGCAACCGAGTGTTACCCCACGCCAGTGCCGTCGGGAAGGTGCTACTCGCCTTCGGTCCACGTGCCGAGGCCGAACGGGTCATCGATCACACCGGCCTCCCGCAGCGCACCCCGGCCACCATCACCAGCCGAGACCGGTTCCTCGCCGAACTGGACGTCGTGGCCCGGCAGGGTTACGCGGTCGACGCCGGCGAGGAGGAGGACGCGGTGCGCTGTCTCGCCGTCCCCGTCTTCCTCAACGGACACCACCCCGACCAGAACCCATCACCGGACAGCCCCGGCACCACCCACCCAGGACCCGACGGCGACCACCCACCCGCGACGGAACGTCCGGTGGCGGCGCTGTCGATCTCCGGGCCGGCGGCCCGTCTGGAGTCCCACCGGGAGGAAGACATCGTGGCCGTCATGACCCGCGTCGCGGCCGACCTCTCCGCCTCACTGCACTCGCCCCACTCACACCGATAGCGGTGGAAGGATGTCGGCGCGACGGTGGAGGACCATCCTCGCTATCACCGGCATGACCTACACCGTTGTCAGCCGGTGGTGAGGGTCAGCTCGAAGGTGTACCGCGATGCTCGGTAGATGTGCGAGCCGTACTCGACAGCCCGGCCGGTGTCGTCGTAGGCGACCCGGTTCATGGTGAGCAGGGGCGCCCCCGGACGCTCTTCGAGGAGCCGGGCCTCCGAGGCACGGGCGGCCCGTCCGCCGATGGACTGGGTGGCGATCTTCAGGTTCACGCCGGCAGCCCGGATGATGTCGTAAAGTCCCTGCTCGGCCAGCGCTTCGCGGCTGAGCCGTAACAGCGCCGTCGGGATGTAGTTGTGCATGATGGACAGCGGCTCGTCGCCGGTGAACCGCAGCCGCTCGATCACGTAGACCTCGTCGTCGACCCCGATGCCAAGCGTCTCGGCCACGACCTCGGACGGGTGCTCAACCTCGAAGCGCAACACCTCGGTACGCGGGGCCCGGCCGGCCGCCCGCAAGTCGTCGAACAGGCTGGAGAGTTCCACCGGACGGCGCACCTTTGGCTGAACCACCTGAGTGCCCACCCCTCGTTTACGCACGAGCAGCCCGCGGTCGACGAGGTATTCGATGGCGCGGCGCATGGTCGGGCGCGACAGGCCCAGCTGATCGGCCAGCACGATCTCGTTGTCCAGGCGGGTGCCGGGTGGATAAGCCCCAGACTCGATGAGCTGCTCCAGGTGCTGGGCAACCTGGAAGTACAGCGGTACCGGACTACTCCGATCGACCACCAACTGCGGAACCTCTTCGGCCATCCCAACCCCTCACGGTCGATCGCGTGCGGACAACAACATGTTAAGAGATTCCGCCAAACGGACACTGGACACAGCGCCCCCTCAGCCAACCCGCTGCGCCCCTGTCCACGGGGAGGCTACCGGTCGATCACAGTTCGGTCGATGTTAGCCGTAGGCCTAGTCAAAGTTAAGAGGTCGTGACATTCTGACAGCCAGACGTCTCCTGAGATTCTCGGGCACGTCTTGTGGATCGTGTCGTCTGCCGGCCTGGCAGCGGCCGCCCGGCGGGCCGACCGACAGCGGCGACACTCACGAACAACAACCCTCACTACTCGACGACGAGGCAGGTGGAGGATCAATGAAAACCCACACCAAACGAGGCAGGCTGGCCGCCGCACTACTCGCGCCAGCACTCGTGCTCGCCGCATGCGGCGGCGACGACGCGGACCCGGAACCCGATGAACCGGACAACGGCGAGGCAGCACCCGACGACGAAGACGATCCCGAACCTGGCGACGACGTCGCACCGGTCGCGATCACGCTGGCCGAGAACGCCATTCGAGGCGGAAAGAACACCGAAGCCGCCGAGTGGATCGAAGACTGGGCCATCCCGGAGTTCGAGAGCATGATGGCCGACGAGGGCTTCGACATCACCGTCACCTTCGAGGGCAGCGGCGCCGACGACGAAGACTACAAGACCACCATCGCGCTGGACCTGTCCACCGGCGGCGGGCCCGACGTCATCGGCGGCTTCGACGGCATCTGGGTCGGTGAGTTCGCACAGGCCAACTACATCCAGCCGCTCGACGACATCTACCCGGAGTCGTCCAACTGGGACGGCTGGGACCAGATCCCCGACGCCGTCCAGCAGAACATGTCGTTCAACGACCAGCGCTACGGCATCCCGGGTGGTACCGACGGCCGGGTCATCTATTTCAACAAGGAACTCTTCGCCGACGCCGGCCTGCCAGAGGATTGGCAGCCCACCAGCTGGGAGGAGATTCTGGATGCCGCCCGAGCCCTCAAACAGCTCGACGGTGTAGTCCCGATCCAGCTCAACGGCGGGGTCTCCATGGGTGAGGCCACCACGATGCAGGGCTTCCTTCCCCTGATGGCCGGAACCGGAGCGGCCGTCTACTCCGAAGACTCCGGACTGTGGCAGGGCGGCTCCGGCGAGGTCGAGCAGGTTCTGGAGTTCTACGCCGCCGTCTACGGCGACGAGGAACTGGGTGACCCGTTGCTGCAACAGGAGGCCGCGGGCCGGGACAACTCGTTCCTCATGTTCTCCGAAGGCGAGATCGGCATGCTGATCGAGGGTGACTACCTCTGGCGGGCGGTGATCAACCCCGGGTCGGACCTGGCGCCCATGGAGAACCGGGACGAGGTCATCGGCTGGGCCAAGATCCCGGCTCGGGAGCCCGGCGCCGGCATCGACGGCCAAGACTTCGTCAGCATGTCCGGCGGTGGTGGCCGGGTGCTGAACCCGAACACCGAAAGCCCCGAGGTGGCGTGGCGCCTGATGGAGTTCCTCGACTCGCCGGAGGCGCTGCTCGCCAGGCACGCCGACGACCCACGGATCACGTCCCGCACGGACGTCAACGAGCAGATCATCGATGACGAGATGATCAGCTTCATCGCGGAGGAGGTGCTCCCCATCACCTTCTACCGGCCGGGGCTCGAGGAGTACCCGCAGGTGTCTATCGCGCTGCAAGAGGCCACCGAAGCCGTCGTCACCGGGACGTCGCCGGAGGACGCGGCCGGGCAATACCAGTCCACCCTTGAGGGGATCGTTGGTGCCGAGAACATCAACGACTGACCACGAGCCGCTGGGGCCTGGCGAGAACGCCGGGTCCCAGCGGCCCGAGAAGCGCCGGACCGACCCGGATGCCGCCGGCTTGGGCCGGGCGCGCGCCACCGCGTTCGTTGTACCCGCCCTGGTGCTCATCGGGGTCTTCCTGATCTTCCCGGCGCTGTGGACGCTGTACCTGGGGGTCACCAACTGGCGGCTGACCGGGCTGGCCGCCGCGGAGCCGGAGTTCGTCGGCCTCGACAACTACATCGACGCGCTGACCGACGACCGCTTCCTCAGCTCGCTCTACCGCACGTTCGTGTTCGTCATCGGCTCGGCGATCCTCGGTCAGATGGTGCTCGGCTTCACCATCGCCTGGGTAATGCGTCGCACCAACAAGCTGGTCCGCGGCTTCGTCGAGACGCTGGTGCTGATCGCGTGGATTCTTCCGGCGTCGGTGATCGCCTGGTTGTGGCTGGTCTTGCTCGACAGACGCAGCGGCACGCTGAACGCGCTGCTGGGCACCGAAGGCACGGCGTGGCTGCTCGAGTATCCGATGCAGTCGATCATCGCGTTCAACATCTTCAACGGCACCGCGTTCTCCATGCTGCTGTTCAGCTCGGCGCTGGCGTCGATCCCACCGTCGCAGATGGAGACCGCCCGGATGGTCGGCGCTGGCACCTGGGCGACGCTGCGCGACGTGGTGTTCCCCAACATCCGCGGGCACATCCTGACCGTGCTGTTGCTGGTGACACTCTGGACGTTCAACGTCTTCGCACCGTTCTTACTCACCGGCGGCGGCCCGGGGCAGCAGACGGAGATCTTCCCGGTACTGATCTACCGGATGGCCCTGCAGACCGGTGAACTCGGCCGGGGTGCGGCGTTCTCGCTGATCATGATCGTGATCAACCTCGTGATCGCCCTCGTCTACCTGCGTGTACTCCGGGAGCGACGTCAGTCATGACCACCGTGCAGACCCCAGCCCCGCCCCGGACCGACAGCGCTCGCTTCGTGCGGGCCGCGCTCGGCCGAATCGGCCGGTACGTGTTTACCGGTTTCGTCATCGTCTTCTTCGCCCTACCGGTGATCTGGCTGGTCACGGCGCCGTTCGATCGGGCCCCGGCGTTGCGGCTCTCCGTCCCCGAGTTCACTCTCCAGAACTTCCAGACGCTGCTGGACAATCCGTATGCGCTGCGCTCGTTGTGGAACTCGGTGCTGATCTCGATCACCACGATGGTGATCGTGCTGGTGTTGGCCGCGTTGGCGTCGTACGCTCTGTCGCGGGTGCGGGTCCCCGGCCGGGACGTGCTGCTCTACTCGCTGCTGCTGCTCTCGTCGATCGTCACCGGCACTGCCGCCATGGTGCCGACCTTTGTGCTGATCACCGAGCTGCGGCTGATCGACACCCACCTCGCGGTCGTCCTGGTGATGGCCGGCGGGCTGCTGCCCGCGGCGATCTTCATCCTCAAGGACTTCATGGACAACACCCCGAAGTCCTACGAGGAGTCGGCGCGCGTATACGGGGCGTCGTCGCTGCAGGTGCTGCGGCACGTCGTCGTCCCCATCGCCCGGCCCGGCCTGGCCACCATCGCGGTGTGGAGTGTGGTGCAGGTCTGGGGGAACTTCTTGGTGCCGTTCATCCTGCTCAGGTCGCCGGACAACTTCCCGGCCGCAGTGGTGATGTTCACCTTCTACACCGAAGGCGGGCAACCCAACCTGGCGCTGATCTCGGCATTTTCCCTGCTGTTCTCCATCCCCGTAGTGCTGCTGTACCTCTTCGTGAATCGCCGCTACGGGTTCCGCTTCTACGGAGGTATCAAGCGCTGATGGCCGCCATCACCACCCACCAGCTGGTCAAGGAGTTCACCGGCGGGGTCCGCGCCGTCGACGGGCTCGACCTCACCATCGAGGATGGCGAGTTCTTCGCACTGCTCGGCCCCTCCGGTTGCGGGAAGACCACGTTGCTGCGGACCATCGCCGGTTTGGAAGGCGCGACCGAGGGCCGGCTGTTCATCGGCGAACGCGACGTCACCGATCTGCCGCCGGGTGAGCGCCAGGTCGCCATGGTGTTCCAGGACTATGCCCTGTTCCCGCACATGTCGGTGGCGGACAACATCGCCTATCCGTTGAAGATCCAGAAGGTGTCGAAGGGCAGCCGGCTGGCCACGGCGGAGGAGACCGCCGACGGGCTGTCGCTCAACGGGCTCACCGGCCGTCGTCCGGGGCAGCTGTCGGGTGGCCAGCAGCAGCGGGTCGCACTGGCCCGTGCGGTGGCCAGCAATCCTCAGGTGTTCCTCTTCGACGAGCCGTTGTCCAACCTCGACGCGCGGCTACGCCTCGAGGCCCGCACCTTTCTGAAGCGGCTCCAGCAGGACCTCGGGGTCACGACGGTGTTCGTCACCCACGACCAAGCCGAGGCGTTGGCCCTGGCCGACCGGATGGCCATTATGAAGGATGGCCAGATCCAGCAGATCGGCAGCCCGCGTGAAGTGTTCGCGGAGCCGGCTAATACGTTCGTCGCCGGGTTCGTCGGATCGACACCGATGAACCTGAACCCAGCGGTCATCAAGGACGGCCGGGTAGAGGTCGCCGGTGCCTCGATGCCGCTGCCTCCATCCGCCGAAGGTCAGGTGGTCGACGACGACGAGGTGATTTGGGGTGCTCGGCCCGAGTACATCCGGTGGTCGCCGACGCGGACCGACGACGCGGTCGAAGGTGAGGTCACCGTCGTCGAGAACCTCGGTGCGGCTGCGCTGGTCACCATGGAGGCCGACGGGGTGTTCCTGCACCTCGTCGTCGACGAGGACGACGAGCCGGCGCCCGGAACGCGGGGCTGGGCGGTGCCTCGACACAACCGAACGTTGCTGTTCGATGCCGCTGGTGGCGAGCTGATCCAAGGCTAAGGTCACCGTCGTCCTCAGCAGCGCACCTGTGTTCGATCACAGTTCCGCCAAAGTTACTTCGAGGTCTAGACCAAGTTAAAAGGTCATGACATGCTGACAGCCACATGACCGGTGTAGGCCGACCGTAGTTGGCCCGCTGTGCTGGCTGGAGGATGAATGAAGACCTACCTCAGAGGTAGTCGATTTGCTGCTGCGATCTTCGCTTCCGTACTTGTCCTCGCCGCTTGCGGCGGTGATGACAGCGACCCGTCCGACGACGACGGCGCCGCCCAGGAGGCGCCCGAGCCCTCGGACGATCCCGTCCACCTGACCATCTCGCACAATGCCGTACGCCCGGACGTCGTCGCCGTGTGGATCGAGGACTACGTCATCCCTGAATTCGAGGCCGCGATGGCCGCGGAAGGCCGTGAGGTCACCGTCGAACACATCGAAGGCGGGGTGGACGACTACAAAACCCAACTCGCCCTCGACCTCTCGGTCGGTGAAGGGCCGGACATCACGTCCTTCGACCAGTTTTGGACCGCCGAGTTCGCCGCCGGTGGCCTGATCGAACCCCTGGAGACCGTCGTCGGCGACATCGTCAACGACTGGGAAGGCTGGGATCAAATCCCCGAGGCAGTCAGTGGGTCGCTGGCCGTCGACGGCCAGCAGTACGGCATCCCGCTCGGCACCGACGGGCGGGTGCTGTTCTTCCGCACCGACCTGTTCGAGCAGGCCGGTCTGCCCACCGACTGGCAGCCGACATCGTGGGACGAGATCCTCGACGCCGCCCGCACCATCCAGTCCGAGCTTCCCGACGTCATTCCGATGCAGCTCAACGCCGGCGTCAACATGGAGGAAGCCACCACCCTGCAAGGTTTCATCCCGATCCTGCTCGGCGCTGGTGGCGACCTCTACGCCGACGGCAGCTGGCAAGGCGACACCCCACAGCTCCGCGAGACCCTGGAGTTCTACTCCACCGTCTTCGACGAGGGCCTCGCCGACTCCGACATGCAGCTGGTCACCGATGGCCGGGACCGCTCGTTCGAGGCGTTCGCCGACGGCAACCTCGCCATCATGATCGAGAGCGACTACCTCTGGCGTGGTGTCATCAACCCCGACGGCGGTTTCCCGATCGACGGCCGCGAAGACCTCGTCGGCTGGGCGCTGATCCCCGCGCAGCAGCCCGGCGCGGGCATCAACGGCCAGGACTTCGTCTCGGCGTCCGGCGGCACCGGCCGGGTCATTAACCCGAACACCGAGCACCCGCTGGAGGCCTGGGAGCTGCTGTCGTTTATGGGTTCCTACGAAGCTCAGCTCGACTGGGTGGAACGTGAACCCCGGATCACCGCACGAGAAGACGTCAACGAGGTCGGCATCGCCGAAGACCCCATGCAGTCCTTCGTCGCCGAGGAAGTGCTGCCGCTCACCTGGTACCGCCCCGGCTTCGAGGAGTACCCGCAGGTCTCCGAGGCGATCCAGCGGATGGTGGAGAACGTCATCGCTGGGCGCTCCGACGTCGACTCGGCGGCGCAGGAGTTCCACTCCAACCTCGAGGGAATCGTCGGCGCCGACAACGTCTCCGGCGAGTGAACGGCAATCCCGACGACCATGCGAACTCCGCCAACTGATCCGGCTGTCCTGCGAAGGACCGCCATATGACGGCCGACGACGGGCGCCGCCGCGACGACGCGGCGGCGCCCGGACATGACGTACCCACCGGCAGCGACGGCGGACAGCCAAGCCCTGCCGGTGGTGGCAGCGTCCAGCCCGTCCTCGCCGACGAGGGCACCACGTCCGTTCCCGAACCCGAACCGCGCCCCAAAGCCGACGCGACAGCCGAGGTAGCGGTGATCAACAAGCCGACCGCGATCGGCTTCGTCGCCCCCGCTCTGGGACTCATCGGCGTCTTCATGATGTTCCCCGCGGTGTGGGCGCTGTACTTGGGCCTGACGAACTACCGGGTCACCGGCACCGCGGCCCGCGAGCCGGAGTTCGTCGGCACCGACAACTTCACGCGGGCCCTGGAAGATCCCCTGTTCACCAGCTCATTGTGGATCACGCTGATCTTCATGGCGTTCTCCGGCGTCGTCGGCCAAATGGGGCTCGGTTTCACCCTCGCCTGGCTGTTCCGGCGGTGGCGCGGCTGGACCCGGCGGACCATCGAAGTCCTGGTGATCATGTCGTGGATCATCCCGGGCTCGGTCGTGGCCTTCCTGTGGCGGGCCTTCCTCGACGGCGAGGGCGGCACGCTCAACTCGCTTATCCCGGGTGACGTGACCACCGAGTGGCTGCTCCGGCAGCCGCTGCTGGCCATCATCGTCTTCAACATCTGGCGCGGCACCGCCTTCGCCATGTTGCTTTTCGACGCCGCGCTCAACACCCTGCCGCCGTCGCACCTGGAAACCGCCAAGGTTTCTGGTGCGTCCACCTGGCAGACGCTGCGCGACATCGTGTTCCCGGCCGTGCGGGGTCACATGCTGACCACCGCCCTGCTGGTCAGTATGTGGACGTTCAACCTGTTCACGCCGTTCCTGCTGACCGGTGGCGGCCCCAACTACCAGACCGAGGTGCTGGCCATCTACGTCTACCGGGTCGGTTTCGGCCAGGGTGACTTCGGCTTCGGCTCCGCGGTATCGGCGGTCATGCTGGTGATCAACCTGATCATCGCGCTGGTCTACTTCCGGGTGCTGCGCGACAGGAGGAAGAAGTCATGAGACTCATGTCCTCCATCCGGATCGACGAAACCGACCCGATGGCCACGGTCAAGGCGTTGCTCTCCCGGATCGGGCTCTACCTCTTCGCCGTGCTGATCGGGTTGTTCTTCGCGGTGCCCATGTTGTGGCTGCTGACCGCACCCTTCGACGCGTCGCCCGGCCTGAACGTGGCCTGGCCGTCGTTCACCCTCGACAACTTCAAGGGTGTGTTCGAGAACCCGCGGGCGGTGACGTCGCTACGCAACTCGCTGGTCCTGGCGGTGGTCGCCACCGGGTGTGTGGTGGTGTCGGCGGCGTTCGCCGGCTACGCGCTGTCCAGGGTGCGGATTCCGGGCCGCAACCTGCTGCTGTACATGTTGATGTTGTTCTCGGCCGTGGTGAGCGGCACGGCGACCATGGTGCCGACGTTCCTGCTCATCTACGAGATCGGGCTGATCAACACCCACACCGGTGTGGTGCTCATCCTGACCGGCGGCATGCTCCCGACGGCGCTGTTCATCCTCAAAGACTTCATGGACTCGGTGCCACGCAGCTACGAGGAGTCGGCGCAGGTGGCCGGGGCATCGTCGATCCAAGTCCTCAAGGACATCGTCGTACCGGTCGTGCGGCCCGGCCTGGCCGTGATCGCGGTGTGGGCGCTGGTGAACATCTGGGGTGACTTCCTCACCCCGTTCATCCTGCTACGCAGCGCCGACCTGTATCCCGCCGCGGTGGTGATCTACAACTTCTACGACGAGACCGGCCGCCCGGATCTGAGCCTGGTGTCCGCCTTCGCCTTCCTCTACTCGATCCCGGTGGTGCTGATGTATCTGTTCGTGAATGCCCGCTACGGCTTCCGCTTCCACGGAGGAATCAAACGATGACGGCGAGTGTCACCCTCAGCTCCCTCGTCAAGGAGTTCCCCGGCGGTGTCCGCGCCCTCGACGGGATCGACCTGACCATCGGGGCAGGCGAGTTCTTCGCCCTGCTGGGCCCGTCCGGTTGTGGCAAGACAACCATGCTGCGGACCATCGCCGGTCTGGAGAACGCGACGTCGGGACAGATCCTGATCGACGACCGCGACGTCACCAAGGTGCCATCCGGCAAACGCAACGTCGCCATGGTGTTCCAGGACTACGCCCTGTACCCGCACATGACCGTCGTCGACAACGTCGCCTATCCGCTGAAAGTCCGCAAGGTCGGCAAGGAAGAGCGGCGCAAGACAGCGGCCGAGGCGGCGTCGAACCTCCAGTTGGAGAAGCTGCTGGAACGGCGCCCGGGGCAGCTGTCGGGTGGTCAGCAGCAGCGGGTCGCGTTGGCCCGGGCCGTGGCGTATCACGCGAACCTGTTCCTGTTCGACGAGCCGTTGTCCAACCTGGACGCCCGGCTGCGGCTGGAGGCCCGCACGTTCCTCAAACGGCTGCAGAAGGAACTCGGGATCACCACCATCTACGTCACCCATGACCAGTCGGAGGCGCTCGCGCTGGCCGACCGGATCGCGGTGATGGAGTTGGGGCACATCCGCCAGCTGGACACCCCGGCCGTGGTGTACGAGCGGCCGGCGTCGCTGTTCGTGGCGTCGTTTATCGGATCGACCCCGATGAACCTGGTGCCCGGTGTGGTCCGCGACGGCGACATCGACATCAAGGGAACCCGGTTCCCGCTGCCGGCCGCGGCCGCGCCACACGTCACCGAGGGCGAGGAGGTGGTGCTGGGGTTCCGGCCCGAGCACACCGAGATCACCACCGACCCCGGGGCGTCGTTCGAGGGTGAGGTCGCCGTCGTCGAGCTCCTCGGCATCGAACACCTCGTCACGGTGGAACGCGACGGTGTCTCCGTGCAGGCGACTACCCGGACTCCCCCGCAGGTGGGCGACCGGATCCGGCTGGCCGCCCCGCAGGAGCACACGCTGCTGTACCGCGCCGGCGACGGCGGGCTGGTCGGATCGCCCCGGCTGGAAGTGGCGTCGGCGGCCGTGACCGGCTCCCCCCTCTCCCCATGATCATGAACACTTATCCGGGCTATGGCACGGCAAATGGTTCATGATCATGGGCGGGGGGCGGCCGCCGCGGTGTTCTTCGACTCCGGCGGCACCCTGGCCCGGCCGCTGGGTGATGACTGGTGGCCCAAACCTCGCTTCGCCGAACTGATCGAGGCGTCGGGCCGCCTGCTTCCCGGCGCCGATCAGATCCGGTCCGCCCACGACGCCGGAGCCGGGCATCTCGCGAGCCATCAGGCCATCCCGACCGTCGACGACGAGGTGGGGGTGTACGTCGGCTTCTACCGGATCGTCCTGGCGGTCTTGTACGACGACGCTCCCGAAGACCTGGTGTACTCCCTCGCCGAGGCGGCGGTGTACGAGCTGGACCAGGAGCCCTACGACGACACCCGGGCCGTGCTGCGGACGCTAGCCGCCTCCGGTGTTCGGATGGGTATTGTCTCCAACGCTGGGCCGTCGCTGGAGCTGCGCTACCGCGACATGGGGCTGCGCCAGCTGTTCGACCCGTTCGTCATCTCCGCCGTCGTCGGGTCGGAGAAGCCGGGCCAGGAGATCTACGAGATCGCGCTCGAACGGGCCGCACTCGACCCCGCTGACGTGGTATTCGTGGACGACGTGACAGCGAACGTGGCGGCAGCGGCCGCCTTGGGCATGCGGGCCTACCTGATCGACCGCGACGGGCCTGGCGACAGGCCGGACGCCACGCTGCGCGACAACCGCCGACCCGTGCTGTCCGATCTACAGGATCTTCCCGCGATCATGGAGGGTGCATGCGTATCACGCGAACCCTGACCCCTGAGGACCGTGCCGCCTCGCCGTACCTGGAGCTGCCGTTCGAGGTGCCGCCCGGGACACCGTCGATCGAGGTCAGGCTCTCCTATAACCGCGATCACGGGGTGGTTGATCTCGGATGTCTGGATCCGCACGGCTTCCGCGGCTGGTCCGGTGGCGCGAGGTCCCGGTACGTCGTCGGCTCTGCCGAAGCCACCCCCGGTTACCTGCCGGGGCCGGTGGACGCCGGGGTCTGGGCCGTGCTGCTGGGGCTGCACCGGGTTCCCGCCGCCGGCATCGACGTCGTCGTCGAGATCGACCTGCCAGCGACGGGGCCCGCGGAGACCGAGCCAGCACCACCGCCCGTACCCGAGCGTCGGCCCCGGCGCGACCTACCCGCCGACTCTGGCCTGACGTGGCTGGCCTGCGATTTCCATGCACACACCCTGCATTCCGATGGCTCCTTCGGTCGGGCCGAGCTGGCCGCGCTCGCCGTTGACGTCGGTCTCGACGTGCTGGCCGTCACCGACCACAACACCGTCAGCCATTTCGCCGGCCTAGCGGAGATCGGCCGGAACTTCGGCGTGACTTTGCTGCCCGGTCAGGAGGTCACCACCGACCGTGGGCATGCCAACGCCTTCGGCTCGATTCCCTGGGTCGACTTCCGTCAGCCCGCTGAGCTTTGGGTGTCACACGTGGAATCGGCCGGCGGGTTGCTGTCCATCAACCACCCGCTGATGGGCGACTTCGCCTGGAGCCACCCGCTGACCCGACGCCCGCCGCTCGCCGAGATCTGGCACTGGTCCTGGCTCGATACCCGCTGGACCGGACCGCTGGCCTGGTGGAACGCCTGGGGCTGGGACACCGTGCCGATCAGCGGCAGCGACTTCCACAACCCGGCCGATGGTCGCCCGCTTGGGGTTCCGGTCACCTGGGTAGCCGTGGAGTCCGGATTCGACGCCGAAGGCCCTGCGCCGGGCGAGCTGGTGCTGGACGGGCTGCGGCACGGCCGGGTCGCGGTCACGTCGGCCTTCGACGCCCCGGTGCTTATGCGTGTGGACGACGAGTTGGTGGCCGTCGGCGGCGACGGCACCCTCCTGACCGACCGGTTCGGCCACCGCCGCCCCGTGCACGGCGACGTGGTGCGGTTCCGCGCCGCCGACGGCCCCTACCGCCTGGAGACCCCTGACGCCGCAGTGGTCGCCATCACCCCCTGACCAGGGTGCGCACGTTCCGCACCTGATCGCCTCCACGATGTGGACACGTTGCGCACCCGTACCACCCTAGGGAGCTGGGGCAACGGTATGGCTGAGATCCAGGTGGCAGTCGAGGGTTTTCTGGATGGGCGGCCCATCAGGATCGGCGATAACGTCGGCCAGTATGCGAACGGACTCACGCCCCATGTCGCGCCGTGGTATCGAGAGTTCGGCGACGACATCAGTGTGATGTGTCCCCCCGGGCAAGCCGCCGAGGCTGACGACGGAGAGCTGAGCTGGAATGTCCCAGCCTGCTTGCCGGGCTTGGTAGCACACATTACGAGCCTCGCCGCTTGACTCGGTGAGCACCGCGGTGATCTGGCGTTTCTCGATTTCCCCGAGCAAGTTGGGGTTGCGTTCGGTCAAGACTGGGGTGTCCGGCGGGGCCAGCTTGAAGGACCGCACGGCTCGCTCGAAACCGCGACGGCGATCCTGCGCCGCTTCGGTCTGTGATCTGCTGTTGGTCATCGCGATGCGCCGGTGTCCACGCTCTACAAGCGCCTGCACCGCCCGGTGGATGCCGGATGCGTAGTCCGCGGCCACGTAAGAAACCTGCGTGCCCGGGATCTCACGTCGTCCGACGATAACGAACGGGAAACCATCAGTAGCTAGCCTTGCGAGCTCGTCTCGACGCTTATGACCACCGAGGATGATGGCACCATCGGCGAGCTGCAGGGAGTTACTGCCGTCGAGGTAGATCGCCCGTCGGCCATCCGACGTACGACTCGAGGTGAACATCAGGAGGTTGTAGCCGAGCGCGTCGGCCTCCTGCTCGATCCCGATCAGGAACTGATGGTAGAAGCTGATGCTCTCGACCGGGAAGATGGCTTCGTAGGTGAATACGCCGACCAGTTTGCTCCGGCCGTGAGCCAGGTTCTGAGCGGCGATGTTGGGGACATAACCGACCTCCCGGATCGCCGCCCACACCCGGGCAGCAGCTTCCGGGCCCACGCCGGTGCTGCCCTTCGCGGCGGGGCCGTTAATGACGGTAGAGACAACACTACGGGAGACCCCGGCCAACTTTGCGACGTCGGCTTGGGTGGCGCGACGCCGACGTTTTCCGGGCGGAACGTCAGGCACGTGAGCACCATATCACCGGGATCATCGGAGGCACATCATGACGCGCGCCATATTGGACGACCCCACCCAGACGTTCAGGCGACCCCCAAGACATTCACCCCAAGTAGGGATGGTTGCAGTTTGGGTATTGACGCCAACCATCGCCACCCAGTAGCGTCTCGCCATGACGCGCGTCATTAAATGCAATAGATAATCAACTTTCAAGCCCACTACCGATCAGGAGCACGTATGGCTCAAGACACCGAGGTCGACCTCGCCGAGCCAGATCGCCGTCCGGTGTTGCGGCCGATGTCGAGGTGGCAGCGGTTTCGGCGTGATCGGTTTCTGCTGTTGCTGGGGCTCCCTGGTGTGTTGTTGGTGTTGTTGTTCCAGTATGTGCCGTTGCTGGGGAATGTGATCGCGTTCAAGGATTATCAGCCGTATCTGGGGATTGTGGAGTCTCCGTGGGTGGGGCTGGACAACTTCGCGATCATCTTTAATGGTGATCCGGCGTTCGTGAACGCGTTGACGAACACGTTGATCATCTCGTTTGTGCAGATCGTGTTCGTGTTCCCGATCCCGATCGCGCTGGCGTTGTTGATGAACTCGTTGTTGAGCGAGCGGATCAAACGCACGGTCCAATCGATCCTGTATCTGCCGCACTTCATGTCCTGGGTGATCGTGGTCGCGTTGTTCCAGCACATGCTGGGCAACGCCGGGTTGTACAACACCTGGGCGAGGGCGAACGATTTCTTCGAGGTCAACGTCATCGGTGACCCGGACCTGTTCATCGCGTTGATCACCTCGCAGGTGATCTGGAAAGACGCCGGCTGGGGCACCATCATCTTCCTCGCCGCGATCTCCCGCGTCGATATCGAACTGTTCGAGTCGGTCGCCGTGGACGGGGGCGGGCGGATACGCCAGCTCTGGCATGTCACCCTGCCCGCGATCCGCCCGGTGATCATCCTGCTGCTCATCCTGAAACTCGGCGATGTGCTCACCGTCGGGTTCGAACAGATCTTCCTGCAACAAGGACCCGTCGGCCTGCAAGCCTCCGAAGTGTTGGACACCTACGTGTACAACCGCGGGATCGTGGGCGGCAACTGGGGCACCTCAGCCGCGGTCGGCCTGGTCAAAGGCCTGGTCGGCACCGTTCTGGTGCTGGGCGCGAACAAAGTGGCGCATCTGTTCGGTGAACGCGGGATCTACTCATCGAAGAAGGACCTCTAACCCCATGGCTGATCTCACCACGACGACCACACCCGGACCAGACACCCCTACCCCTAGCAGTGGCGGCGGCAACCGCCGCGGCCGCCGCAGCGGCGCGCCGGCGAAACTGCTGCCGGGAGTGTCCCGGCAGAAACGGCTGCAAGCGATCAACGGCGCCAAACCCCCCAACCCGGTTGTGCGTGGCGTCAAAGGGATCGTGCTGTTCCTGTGCTGCGCGGTGGTGATCATCCCGTTCCTCGCGGTGATCTCCACCAGCCTGGCCGACCAGGCCCAGATCAGCGCCGCCGGAGGGTACGTGCTCTGGCCGGACAACCCGTCCTTCTACGCCTACGAAGCGATCTTCCGCGGCGGCGTGGTCACCCGCGCCACCCTGGTCTCCATCGGGATCACCCTGGTCGGGTCCGGGCTGTCGGTCACCGTGGTCGCGCTGCTCGCCTACTCCCTATCCCGCCCAGGAACCTGGGGCCACAAACCCATCCTGCTGCTGGTGCTATTCACCATGCTGTTCAACGCCGGCATGATCCCCAACTACCTCCTCATCCGCCAACTCGGCCTCATCGACTCCTACTGGGCCCTCATCCTCCCCACGCTCACCTCCGCGTTTCAGATCATCATCATGCGCGCGTTCTTCCTCGAAACACCCAAAGAAATCGTCGAAGCCGCCCGCATCGACGGCGCCTCCGAACTACGCATCCTCGTGTCCATCATGCTGCCACTGTCCAAAGCAGCCATCGCGGTCATCGCCCTGTTCAACGCCGTCACCTACTGGAACGCATTCTTCAACGCCGTCCTCTACATCAACTCCACCGAAAAATGGCCCCTCCAACTCGTCCTCAGAACCTACGTCGTCGACAACACCGCCATCGGCGTCGACCTCCCCGGCGACGTCGTCCCACCCCAACAATCCCTCCAAATGGCCATCCTCGTCGTCTCCCTCGTCCCGATCTGCCTCGTCTACCCATTCCTCCAAAAACACTTCGCCAAAGGCGTCGTCATCGGCGCCGTCAAAGGCTAAACGATCAAAGATCGCCTCGAAACACATCCCACCTGCCGATTGGGAACCGAGGCATAACCGAAGCTCGCATAAAACAAGTTCACGTAATCTCTCATCCCCTATTGATTGCCTGCCTGAACAGTTCTTCATCTCGTAGCTAATTGTGTTGATTCAGCGAAGGTGGCACGGATAAGGGCTCTGGCCCTATCCGCGACATCTGAGTTCACTCGTTTGTTTTCGTAGAAAGGGTTGTTTGACGATGATGATGCAGCGTGACATGGGACGACGGCGGTTCCTCCAGCTCGGGTCTGGTATCGGGCTGTCCGCGGTGGTCGGCACGGGGTTGGTGGCCTGTGGTGGCGACTCCGGAAGCGACGATGCGGGTTCGGCTACTGGTGGTCCGGGTGGGAATGGTCAGACACCGGACGGTGGTGGGCGGGTGGTGTTGCCCACGTATCAGCGTTTTGATGGGATCGAGCCGGATCTACCGGGTGATGAGCACGGGGTTCCGGATGCGTACTTCTCCTACCCGCGCCCGGCGAACCCGTCAACTGATGGCCCGCCCGGCAGTGGGGGTGTGGTCCGGGCGATGTTCGGGATCACCACAACGGTCCCACCGGCGATGGGACGTAACGCACATTGGCAAGGGTTGAACGAGCGCCTCGGTGTTGAGCTGCAGTTGAACATGATGCCGATGAGCGACTACCCGACCACGTTCCAGTCCTCTATCGCCGGTGGTGACCTGCCCGACCTGGTCCAGGTGGCGCCGACCACACCCAGGCTTCCCGACATGCTCGAAGCCACCTTCACCGACCTCACCGAATACCTGTCCGGTGACGCGGTACTGGAATATCCGAACCTGGCGAACCTGCACCCCTACGCCTGGGAACACTGCATCTACAACAACGGCATCTACGCCGTGCCGATGCTGAATCTGCGGGCGCCGAACAACATGCACGTGCGCCAGGACATCGTCGACGCCAAAGCCCTCAACGGCGACCCAGCCGACGCCGAAGAGTTCTTCGAACTGTGCCAGGGTCTAACCGATGACCGCGCGAACACCTACGCGTTAGCCCAACCGACAGCAATCTTGAACAACTTCATTACCCGCATGTTCGAGGCTCCGGTGGGATGGAGCGCGGATGGTGGGGCTTTCGTCAACGCGTGGGAAACCGAAGAGTTCAAGGCGGCGTTGGAATACACAGCTCGGTTGTGGGAGGCCGGGATATTCCACCCGGACTCATTCGCCGGTGCCAACCATTCACAACTGTTCCGCAGCGGTGGCGTCGCGATGATGGCCGAAGGTGGCCTGCATTACCGCTCAGTACTCGCCGACGAGGTCCCCGGCCTGGACCTCACATTCATGGCACCACCACTAGCCGACGGCGGCGGGTACGCACCCGTGGTTCACGGCACCGGAGTCTATCGACTCACCGCGATCAAACAGGGCCTCGACGAGGACCGGACCCGGGAACTGCTGCGCATCCTCAACTGGCTCGCCGCGCCGTTCGGCACCGAGGAATACCTCTACCTCAACTTCGGCGTCGAAGACGAACACCACACCTGGGACGACAACCAGGGCGTCCCTGACCCGACCGACAAGCTGGGCACCGAACGCACCCCCGTGGACTTGGTGGTGCGTCCCCCCGTCCCGGTCTTCGATCCCGCATACCCGCAGGTGGCCGAGCGGTTCTATCACCACCAAAAGCAGGTCGTCCCGAACGGGATATCCAACCCGACGGCAGGACTCTACAGCGAAACCGAAGACCGCAGCGGTCAAGCATTCAACGCACCAGTCAGCGACGCGATCAACGAGATCATCCAAGGCCGCCGCCCAATCACCGACTGGGACCAGGTCATCGACACCTGGCGCAACTCCGGAGGCGATGACGCCCGAGGTGAATATGAAGTGGCGTTCGAGGAACGTGTGAACAGCTGACCGATCGGTTGTGGAGCGCGACCCGGCAGTAATCCACATACGTTGGCGATCCGCCGGGTACGGCGTCGTTCCGAAGCTGATGCATCGGACAGCATCCAGGTGAAAGGAATTTCGTGCGAGAGCAAAACGTCGACGTCCTCGTGGTAGGTGGCGGTCTTGGGGGTGTTGCGGCAGCGCTGACCATTGCCCGGCTAGGCAACCGGGTGGTGGTGACGGAGGAGAGCCCCTGGCTGGGCGGCCAGCTGACTTCCCAAGGAGTGCCGCCCGACGAGCACGGGTGGATTGAACGATTCGGCTGCACCCGCTCGTATCGCCGGCTGCGGGAGGGAATCCGCAGCTACTACCGGCGAAACTATCCGTTGAATGAGACCGCGGCGACACTCGCCTTGTTGGATCCCGGCCAGGGTGGCGTGAGCCGACTGTGCCACGAGCCTCGGGTGGCGGTGGCGGCGATTGACGAGATGCTGGCTCCATACCGCGCGGGCGGAGAGCTTCAGGTGCTCATACGACATCGTCCGGTATCGACAGAGCTGGGTGTCGGCGACACGGTTCGGGCGGTGACCTTCGTTGATGATGAGACCGGCGACGAGGTGACGGTCGAGGCCACGTACGTGCTGGACGCGACTGAGTTAGGCGATTTGCTGGATCTTGGCAAAGTTGAGCACGTCACCGGCGCGGAGAGCCAGGCCGACACCGGGGAGCCGCACGCGTTGGTTGGGACCGCGCAGCCGCTGGACCAACAGGCTTTCTCGTGGTGTTTCGCAATGGACTATCAACCCGAGGCGGACTTCACCATAACCAAACCGGAGCAGTACGAGTTCTGGTCGCAGTACCAGGCCGACTTCTGGCCCGGCCGGCATCTGTCCTGGGACGACGTTGTCCCGCCCACTCTGGAGAAACGTACCCGTGGTGTTCTGACCGACGTCGACACGCACCTAGGCAGTAACACGAAGGGACTGTTGTGGCGGTTCCGGCGGATCCTATCGGTGCGGAACTTTGAGCCCGGCCGTTACAGCAGTGACATCACCCTCGTGAATTGGCCGCAGCTTGACTACTGGCTCGGCCCGCTGGTTGGAGTAAGCGAGGAGGAAAAGAACCACCATATAGAAGCCTCCCGGCAGTTGAGCCTTTCGTTCCTGTACTGGATGCAGACAGAGGCGCCGCGCTATGACGGAGGTACGGGTTATCCCGGGCTGCGTCCCCGTGGTGACGTGCTTGGCACAACTCATGAACTGGCGATGCGCCCCTACATCCGAGAATCCCGACGGATCCAGGCAGCGTTCACCGTCACCGAGCAACACGTCGGCGTCCAAGCCCGCCACGAGCTGGGGTTGTCGGCGCGTTCAGAGCGGTATCGGGACTCCGTCGGAGTAGGCCGATACCGGATCGACCTTCACCCCAGTACCGGTGGTGAGAACGGCCCACGGACGTACGTGGATATCAGCAGCTACCCGTTTCAGATCCCGCTTGGTGCCCTGATCCCTCAACGGGTCGAGAACCTACTCCCGGCGAACAAGAACATCGGCACCACACACATCACCAACGGGTGTTACCGGCTGCACCCCGTCGAATGGAATATCGGCGAAGCAGCTGGCGCGCTCGCGGCGTACTGCCTGCGTCACGACACAACACCGCGGCAGGTCTATTCCTCACCTGATCGGACAGCGGATTTCCAGCAGTTGCTGACCGACACCCTCGGTGTCGAGATCGCCTGGCCGGATTCCGTCTTCGACGAGGCGAACCGGGCTTAGAGGTTACGCAACCACGTAGTGGGTTTGGAGTTTGAGTGATGACGCAGTTAGGTACACCGCCAGCAGAGAGCGTCGATGATAAGGAGCTGCGTGATCGTGTTGCGGGGTTGAGTTTGGAGCAGAAGGTTCGGCTGTTGGTTGGTGCCGATAAGTGGCGGTTGCATGTCGAGCCGGTGGTGGGGTTGGGCGAGGTGGTGTTGTCTGATGGGCCGTCGGGGGTGCGTGGGTCGGGGTGGGATGAGCGTGATCCGAGTGTGAGTTTGCCGTCGGGGTCGGCGTTGGGTGCGACGTGGGATGCGGGGTTGGCGTATCGGTATGGGGTGGTGTTGGCGGGTGAGGCGCGGTTGAAGGGTGCGCACGTGGTGCTGGGTCCGACGATCAACCTGCATCGTAGCCCGTTGGGTGGGCGGCATTTTGAGGCGTTTTCTGAGGATCCGGTGTTGACGTCGTGGTTGTCTGCGGCGTATGTGCGGGGGGTGCAGGACCATGGGGTGGGTGCGTGTCCGAAGCATTACGTGGCGAATGAGTTTGAGACCGATCGCAAGACGGTTGATGTGGTGGCGGGTGAGCGGGTGTTGCGGGAGGTCTACCTGGCGGCGTTCGAGGACACGGTTGTCACCGAGCGGCCGTGGTTGGTGATGGCTGGGTATAACGGGGTGAACGGTGCACCAATGACGGAGAATGCGCTGCTGGCTGAGCCGTTGTGTGGGGAGTGGGGCTTCGATGGTGTGGTGGTGTCTGATTGGGGCGCGGTGTACAGCGTCGAGCCGGCCGCCAGGGCTCGGCTGGATCTGAAGATGCCGGGACCGGATCGCACCTGGGGGCCGCAGGTGGTGGACGCGGTGCGGGCCGGGCGGATCGACGAGGACGTGATCGATGAGAAAGTGACCCGGTTGCTGCGGCTGGCCGGACGGGTCGGGGCCCTGGACGGCGCCCAACCCCCAACGGGCCGAACATCGCCGGCGACCCCGGTAGACGCGGTATCGCGGGCACCATCATCGGTGGGTGTGGATGGTGTGGTGGTGGCTCGTGAGGTTGCTGCTGATGGGATGGTGCTGGTCCGCAACGAGGGGGGTGAGCTGCCGTGGGACGCCTCAGGGTTGGCTTCGGTTGCGGTGATCGGGAATCATGCGTTGGTGCCGCGTACTCAGGGTGGTGGGAGCGCGCGGGTGGCGCCTGGTCGGGTGGTGTCGCCGTTGCAGGGGTTTCGTGCGGCGTTGCCGGGGGTGCGGGTTGAGTGGGCTCTGGGTGCCGCGGTCGGGCATGGCCGGATCGCGCCGGTGGACCCGGAGTCGTTGGTTGATCCGGTGACGGGTGGGCCGGGGGTCCGGGTGCGGTTCCTGGACGCTGACGGCCAGGAGGTGGTCAGTGAGAACCGCCGCAGCACGGACATCGCGGCGTTGGATATCCGCTCCCGGCCCGGTGTTGTCAGGGTCGAGGCCAGCACCCGCTACCTGCCCACCAGCACCGGCACGGTCCAGTTGGGGGTCGCGACGAGGGACCCGGTCACCGTCGCGGTGGACGGTGCCACCGTCATCGATGCCGGACTACCCCACCCTGCCGGGGAGGAAGGGGAGCAGGGGCGTCCGTTGGTGCCGCGGCCGGTCAGCGCCCCGGTCGAGGTGGTAGCCGGCCGGGCGGTGGAACTGCTGGTCAGGATGGACGTTGCCGCCCGTGGTGCGGCGCCAGGGCCGTACTCGCTGACCATCGGGATCGATCAAGCCACCAGAACACCGGAAGAAGAACTCGCTCACGCGGTCCAGACCGCCCGCGACGCCGAGGTCGCGGTTGTCGTGGTCGGGACCAGCGACGCCGAGGAAAGCGAAGGGTATGACCGCAGCACCCTCGCGCTCGCCGACGGCCAGGACGAACTCGTGTCCGCGGTCGCGGCCGCCAACCCCCACACCGTGGTCGTCGTCAACACCGGCGCGCCGGTGCTGATGCCCTGGCGGAATGAGGTCGCCGCGGTCGTGCTGGCCTGGTTCGGTGGGCAAGAACTCGGCCACGCCCTCGCCGACGTCCTGCTCGGCATCGTTGAACCCGGCGGGCGGCTACCCACCACCTGGCCGGCCACCGAAACCGACGTCCCCCTACTATCCACCAACCCCGCCGACGGCGCCGCAGACTACAACACCGCCGGCATCCACGTCGGCTACCGCGCCTGGCTGAAAACCGGCACCAAACCCGCCTACCCCTTCGGCTACGGCCTGGGCTACACCACCTGGGAGGTGACGGACCTGAAGGTGCCGCAGACGGCTAGCGTTGGGCAGGACTTGGAAGTGGCCATCACGGTACGCAATACCGGGCACCGGGACGGCAAGTACGTCGCTCAGCTCTATTTGTCCCGTGAGGACACCACGATCGACCGCCCACGAAGATGGTTGGCCGGACACGCCGTCATACGAGCAGATGCCGGGACCGAGGAGTCGGCCACGATCGCGGTACCCGCGCGGACGTTCGCGCACTGGAACAACGGCTGGCACACCGAACCCGGCACCTACACCATCCACCTCGGCACCCACATCAACCACCTACCCCACCAAACCCACATCCACCTCCACTAACCACCAGCACCATCCCCAACCCCATGATCATGAACACTACCGATCCATATACGACCCAAACTGTTCATGATCACCGGGGTGAGAGGGGAAGTCACGCGGTGACGGGGAAGGCGACGCCGCTGTGTAGGAGCACGTTCGCATAGGGGGTGAACTCGCCGGTGCGGACTACTGCGCGCACGTGTCGGGTCTGCTCCTTGAGCAACTCGTGCGGCACGCGGGTCTCCTCCACGCCAGACATCCGCTCGCGTAGGTGGGCGACCAACTCCGGGCACTGCTTCAGTGCTTCGTCGGCCAGGGTGTAGCCCTCCACTCGTAGTTCGGTCAAGACCGCGTCAACCACGTTGATAAACGCGGGCTGGCCTGCGGCAAAGGCCAGATCGATCCGGTCGACGCCGGGCGGAACCGGCAGTCCGGCGTCGGCGATACAGAGGGTGTCGCCGTGCCCCATTGAGGAAACCAACGCAGACAGCGCCGGATGCAGGATCCCCGTCTTCTTCATATCTCAGTACCTTCCATGATCATTGGCTTTTGGCTACCGGATCCGGTAGCCAAAAGCCAATGATCAGCGGGGCGGGGGCGGGTGGGGTGGGGTGGTCACCCGGTGAAGTCGGCGACGTTGTCCGAGGTCACGAGCTGCACGTCGACGCCCTGTTCGGCCTCGACGTCACCACCGTCGGCGATGGTGAGCGCTACCTCGACGGCGGCCGCACCCATCTCGTCCGGAAGCTGCGCCACGGTCGCGTCCATCTCACCGGCCTGGATCGCGGCCAGCGCGTCGTCGGTGGCGTCGAAGCCGACGATCACCAGGTCGTCGAGGATCCCCGCCGACCGGGCGGCCTCCACGGCACCCAGCGCCATCTCGTCGTTCTGCGCGAAGACACCGGCCAGACCGGAGTTGGCCTGCAACACGTTCTCGGCCACGGTGAGCCCCTCGTCACGGCTGAAGTTCGCCGCCTGGCTGCTGGCCAGGCTGATCCCGGAGGCGGCGTCGAGTGCCTCCTGGAACCCGGCACCACGGTCCCGCGCGGCCGACGTCCCCGCGATCCCCTCGAGCTGTGCGACGTCACCCGAGCCGCCGATCTGCTCGAACAGGAACTCCCCGGCCAGCCGGCCGCCCAGGACGTTGTCGCTGGCGATGTGGGCGGCGATCTCGCCTCCGTCGGAGCCGCGGTCCACCGTCACCACCGGGATACCCGCATCGTTGGCGGCTTCGATCGACGGCACGATCGCCGCGGTGTCGACCGGGTTGACGATCAGGACGTCGACGTCGCGGGTGATGAAGTCCTGCACGTGGTTGGCCTGCGATTGCGCGTCGTCGCGGGCGTCGGAGACCAGCAGCTCAGCTCCAGCTTCGCTGGCGACGTCCTCCGCGCCGTCGCGCAGGGTAACGAAGAACGGGTTCTCGAGGGTGGAGACGGCCAGGCCGATCGTCACGTCGCTACCGGACCCGCCGTCGCCACCACCGTTGCCGTCGTCGCTGCCGCCGTTCCCGTCGTCGCCCCCGCACGCCGCCAGCACGATCGCGGTGACGGCCAGGACTGGGATCAGGGTTCTTCTCATCTCCGAAACTCCTTTGTTGATGTTCTCGATGAATTGCCGCTGACAACGGCACGTGTGAGTAAGTCAGCCCACGATCACCGACGACGTGGTCACCGTTTCGACCGGCGACGGAGGGTGTCGGTCATCACCGCGATGGCGATCACCGCACCGATGATCACTTGTTGCCAGAACGCGGAGACGTCGAGCAGATTGAGCCCGTTGCGCAACACCCCGATGATCAGCGCGCCGACAAGGGTGCCGGACATACTCCCTCGCCCGCCGGCGAGGCTCGCGCCACCGATCACCACGGCGGCGATCACGTCCAGCTCCATGCCGGTCGCGGCGGTCGGCTGCGCCGAGTCGAGCCGGGACATCAGGATCAGTCCGCCCAGCCCGGCCAGAGCCCCGGCCGCGGTGTAGACCTTCAGTTTCTCCAGGTTGACCTTGAGGCCGGACAGCCGGGCGACCTCTTCGTTGCCGCCGATGGCGTAGAGCGCTCGCCCCGATGGCCGGTAGCGCAGGTAGGCGGAGCCGAGCACGAACAGCGCGACCACCAGGAGGACCGACGGTGGCACCAGGCCGAAGATCTGATACCGGGTGATGTCGCGGAACCAGTCCGGATACCCGGAGATCGGCCGGCCGTCGGAGATAACCAGCGCCAGGCCACGCGCCATGGACAGCATCGCCAGCGTAGCGATGAACGGCGGGAGTTTCCCGACGGTGATCATGAGCCCGCTGATGAACCCGGCCAGTGCTCCAACCGCGAGGCCCGCCAGAAACGCGATCACCATTGGCAGCTCAGCCTCAACAAATGTCCAGCCGGCCACCACTCCGGACAGGCCCACCACCGACCCGACCGACAGGTCGATCCCGGCCGTGATGATCACTGCCGTCATACCCAACGCCAGGATGGCCAGGACCGAGATCTGCTGGAACACGTTGACGAGGTTGTTCACGGTCAGGAAGGCGTCCGACATGACGGTCAGGACAACCACCAGGACCAAAAGGCCCAATAGCGGCCCGCTGGACCCGAAGCGGTCGAACACTGCCCGCCAGGCCGGAGCCGAGTTGTCTCGCGCCGGTGCCTCCGGCTCCTGTGTTGTGGCCGACATCAGCCACTCACCGCCAATGTCATGACTCGTTCCTCCGTTGCTTCTTCACGTTCCAGCAGCCCGGTCTGGTGACCGTGCGAGAGCACGAGCACCCGGCGGGCCAGCCCGAGTACCTCGGACAGCTCCGAGGAGATGACGATGACGCCCACGCCATTCCGGCTGAGCTCGTCGATGAGGCGATAGATCGAGACCTTCGCCCCGACGTCCACCCCACGGGTCGGCTCGTCGAAGATCACGACCCGCGGATTCTTCGGGATCCATTTGGCGATGGCCGCCTTCTGCTGGTTGCCGCCCGACAGGGTGCCGGCGGCCTGGCCCGGCTGGCCGCGCAGATCGAGGCGGCGAGCCAGCTCGTCCACCAGGCGTTTGACGCCTGAGCGTCGTACCACCCCGCCCTGCGCCACGTCCTTCAGCGACGGCAGGGCGATGTTGTCCTGCACCGACATACCCAGCACTAGGCCCTGGGCCTTGCGGTCCTCCGGCACCAGCACGATCCCTGCCGAGATAGCATCGACTGGCGCCCGGATGCGCATCTCCCGGCCGTCGACGACGATCCGCCCGCGGTCGGCCGGTTCCGCACCGAACAGTGCCCGCGCCAGCTCCGTGCGGCCCGCGCCCACCAGCCCGGCGATGCCCAAGATCTCCCCCGGACGTACGGTGAACGACACGTCGCTGAACGCGCCCTCGCGGCCGAGACCGTCGACCCGGAGCAGTTCACCGTCGTCCGGCTCGCGCGGTTCCGGGTACACCTGGTCGACGGTGCGGTCCACCATGGCCTCGACCAGCTCGTCGATCTCGACGTCGGCCCGGTCCCAACCAGCCACCCGCTGGCCGTCGCGCATCACGACGACGCGGTCCCCCACTCGGGCCACCTCGCGCAGCCGGTGAGTGATGTACACGAAGCCGACACCGTCGGCCCGCAGTTCGTCGATGATTTCGAACAGCCGCTCTGACTCGGCGGCGCCCAGTGCGGCGGTGGGTTCGTCCAGGATCAGGATCCGCGCATCCAGGGACAACGCCTTGGCGATCTCGACCTGTTGCTGCGCCGCCACCGACAGCCGCGATACCGGAGTGCTGACGTCCGCGGTCAGGCCGACCCTGCGGGTTAGTTCAGCGGCCGCCCGATTCATCTCCCCGTACTGGATGCGCCCGTTGCGCTGGTGCTGACGGCCGAGGAAGATGTTCTCCGCCACCGACAAATCCGGGACGAGGTTCATCTCCTGGTGGATCATGACAACACCGGAGGCGATGGCCGCACGTGGGGTGTCCGGCCGGTACGGCGCACCGTCGAGTGTCATCGAGCCGGCATCGGCGGCATGTGCGCCGGACAAGATCTTCATCAGGGTGGACTTACCGGCGCCGTTCTCTCCCAGCACCACCTCGACCTGGCCGTATCGGACCTCGAGGTCGACGCCGTCCAAGGCGCGCACCCCAGGGAAGGTCTTGGTGAGCCCCCGGCAGACCAACCCGATACCAGCGGCTGATGCCCGGCTCTCCGACAACACGCTCACCGCTCCTCCTCCTGTTTCTCACCGGCCAGCCGCTTCTCACCGGCTAGTGGCCCCGCTCTGAGTTCTCCGCCAGGCGGGTCTGGGCAGCCGCAGGAACCACGGGCCACCAGCTCAACCGGCAGGACCGCGGCGCTGACGGCCGCTTCCGGGTCCGCGATCCGTTCTAATAGCTGTGCCATCGCCGCCTTGCCCAGGTCGGCGAACGGCTGCGCCATGGTGGTCAGCGCGGGTGTGGCGTAGGCCCCTGCCGCGATTCCGTCGAACGAGGTGATGGCGACGTCTTCTGGGCACCGCAGGCCGAGTTCGGTGACCGCCCGCAGCACCCCGAGCGCCTGCTCGTCGCTGGCCGTAAAGAACGCGTCGATCGAACCGGACGATGCGCTGGCCAGCACCCGACGCGCGACGGCGTATCCGGGCTGGCGGCCGAACGGGATCTGCCACAGAGCGTCACCGTCCACGGGTAACCCGGCGGCGCGCATAGCGTCTCGCCAGCCGGCCACCCGGTCGGTGGCGGGCAGCACGTCCTCAGGTCCAGCGATGCAGGTGATGGCGCGACGGCCGTGCTCCAGCAGGTGCTCGGTGGCCGCCCGCGCACCACCGCGGTTGTCGACGAGCACGGCGGGCGCCGACGCACCCGCGACCTGCCGGTCGAGTGCGATCCACGGTGTCTGGGCCCGCTCCAGTTCGGGTAGGAAGCCGGCGGGACCGTGGGCCGGAACGAGGAACAGCCCGTCCACCTGGCGCTGGAGGAAGGTGCGCACGTAGGCGGTCTGCCGCTCGTCGTCCTCCGCGCCGTTGCCGATCAGGAGTGTGTAGCCGTGCGCAAAGGCCGACTCCTCGATGGAGCGGGCGAGTTCGGCGAAGTAGGGGTTGGACGTGTCCGGGACCACAAGGCCGAGGGTCATGGTCTTGTTCATGCGCAACGAGCGCGCGACGCCGTTGGGCCGATAGTCCAAAGCCTCGACGGCCGCCAGCACCCGGGCTCTGGTCTCCGGTGCCACGCTGCGTGGGCCGCCGTTGAGCACATAACTCACCACCGCGGGCGACGTTCCGGCCATCTTCGCCACGTCGGCTCGGCGCACAACCACGACGGCAGCTCCTAAGTCCAGTGCATATGGCCTATCAACACGAGTTGGCAATACGTGTTGATGCCCATAGTGACGCTTCGTTCACCGCAGCGCAACCCCCCGGAAACAACCGTTTCCCCGACGCGACCTGTATGGTAAACAAGACAGGTGACGTATTCGCCTGCCGCGCTCATCCCTTGGCTCACCACACTTCCGAAGGTCGAGCTCCACCTCCACCTGGAGGGTTCACTACGGCCACCCACCATGCTTCACCTGGCCGAACGCAATGGTGTCGACGTCGGCGCCAGCTCCGCCGAGGAGCTCACCGGCCTGTACCAGTTCGGCAGCTTCGACGACTTCGCCCGGCTGTTCTTCACCGGTCTCGCGGTACTACGCAGCGCCGAGGACTTCGCCGACGCCACCGCCGCGCTCGGCGCCGAACTTGCCCGCCAGAACGTGCGCTACGCCGAGGTCACCTCCACACCAATAACCCACCAGCGACGAGGCGTCGCCGCGGAGGAGTACCGCGACGGGTTGAACGAAGGGCGCCGGCGCGCATTCACCGACCATGGCGTCGAACTGGCCTGGGTCTGCGATATCGCCCGGGAGAGCGAGGACCCGGCGTCAGAGGCGACGATCGAATACCTGCTCGGCCATACCGCACCGGAGGGCGTCGTCGGGCTCGGCCTCGGCGGTATCGAGGACGGCTATCCACCGGAACTGTTCGAGACGTCGTTCGCCCGCGCCCGGGCGGCCGGACTGGCGTCGTTGCCACACGCCGGTGAGACCGTCGGACCGGCCAGCATCTGGGGAGCGCTGTGGTCGCTGCAGGCGTCCCGGATCGGGCATGGAGTCCAATGCCTGGCCGACCCGGAACTCGTCGCGTACCTACGCCAGCATCGGATTCCGCTCGAGGTCGCGCCGACGTCGAACGTCGCACTCAAGCTGGCAGCGAGTCCGGGCGAACACCCACTCGGGCAGCTGGCCGCGGAAGGTCTGCGCATCACGATCAACACCGACGACCCCGCCTACTTCCAGACCACACTCGTCGACGAGCTGCTCCTTGCCCATCAAATACACGGCTTCACCACCGAGGCGCTGATCGCCACGCAGCTGGACGCGCTCGACGTCTCCTACGCTCCTGAGGCCACCAAGGCCCGGATCCGACACGAACTCGCCGAGGTGCCGCCGGTAGCCGGACCGGGCTCTCACCGATGACGCGGCCGCCGGGCCCGGACCGCCCGCTATACAGCAGGATCGCGGCATCGCTGAAGGGGCGTATCCTGTCTGGTGCGCTGCCCCCCGGTAGCCGGCTGCCCGGTGAGGAACGGCTGGCCGCCAGCCTCGGCGTCAGCCGGAGTACCCTCCGGCAGGCCATCGCGGCGCTGCGTGACTCCGGATACGTGACGAGCCGAACGGGTTCGGGAAGTTACGTCGCCGACGTCCTACCGGTTCAGCCGCTGACCCCACGCTCCGGCCCGGTCTATTCGGGCTTCCTCGACGATCTCGACGACGAAGCACTGCACGTGGACGAATCGCACCGGAGCCACCGGTCCGTCACCGCCGACGACGCTCTCGCCACCGCGCTGCGGGTGTCCGAAGGCGCCGAACTGGTGCGCTACGACGCAGTTCGGCGCCGGGACGGAGTCGTCTATGGCCTGGCCAGCGACGTCCTACCCGCCTGGGTGGCACACGACATCACGCCGGAGATCCTGGCCGCCAGCCCCACCATCGGCGACGCCATGGCTACCGCCGGTCACCGGGTCATGGAAAGCCTGCAACGGGTGGAGCCGGCGCTGCTGGACGAACGGACCGCCGAGCTATGCGGAGTGGCCGCCGGCTCCCCTGCCCTGACGCTGGCGGGGACCGCGTACAACAACGACCGGGTTCCCATCAACTGTTACCGCCTGATCATCGTGGCCGGTTACGGAATCGGCCTAGCCCTGACTCGGGTCAATTCCGGACTACTACCAGCGCCTTGACCCAGCGCCCTCCCCCGGTGTGCACCTGATCTCCGTTTTGACGCCTGATCGTTTACTCCGGGGCGATCAGGTGTGCTGAAAGCGCGTGACAGCGCTGTGGTGTCTCGGGACATCGCTGACGGGTGTGTCTCGGGACATCGCTGACGGTTTGAGTGTGTCATGTGGGTTGGGGTTCGCGGTGGCCGCGTAGGTCGTAGCGGGGTTGGGCGCTGGGTTGGTAGC
>NZ_JAAOEN010000018.1:87424-107587 GCF_011320225.1 Phytoactinopolyspora limicola | reverse complement strand
CCAACGCCGCGGCCATCCTGATATCCATCGCTGCCACTCTCCCCGTCATGAACACACAGTCCACAACAATTCAGGTGTCAGCGATGTCCCGAGACATCAACTGTCAGCGATGTCCCGAAACAGGACAACGTATGCGGTAGCGAGGCGTGCATCTGATCGTAAGGGCATCCGTTGCGTTCGCCCGCCCGTCTTTGCCTGTGGGTCTCGGCGTAGTTCTGGTGACACCCATCCTCGGCTGGCCGCAACAAGCTTCCTTGCGGCGCGCGGTGGTGTGCAGTAAGCCTCCTTGTTGTTGCCCTGGCGACAGTAAGCCTCCTTGTGCCCGGGGCGGATGCCGCAGTAAGCCTCCTTGCTGTGGCCCGGACGGCGACATGTTGTCTTTGCGGTGAGCATCGGGCGGCGTGACCCGGACTTCGCTACCGCCAGATGGTGTTAGGACCCCGATTCGGGCTTTAACGCCATCTGGCGGTAGCGAAGTGCGCGACGTCGCACTGGGCTCTGGCACTCATCCGGCCGACGTCGCCACAGCCAAAACGACGATCAGGTGCACAACGGGCTAGTGGGAGGTGGGGCGGTAGGGGAGGACGATGATGCGCTCAGCCGAGGATTCGAGTACGGCGGGATCGAGGCTCGACAGCGCGCCGATTTCGGTCAGCGAACGATATCCATGCCGAGCATCACGTTCGGCCACGTAGCTCTCGGCGAGTTGAGGGTTCCAGCCGAGGACATGGACGATCCCCGCGGCGGTCGCGTTGTTGAGGTCGATCAGTCCGCCGTCGACATAGCCGCCGCCTGGTCGGTCGGGCCGGCCGACGCCTAGCTCCAGGGCGAGTTCCGGATCGCGGGCGGCGATGGCCCGTGCTTCGGCTCGACGAGCGCGGTTGTGCAGCGCCTCGCGCAAGGCGGGGTCGAGTGGGCGTTCGCGCTGTCCGAAGGCGGTTCGGTAGCCTATGGCCGCGGCGACTACTCCGCCGAGCACCGTGCCGATGATGATCGCACCCCAGCCGGCGCCGCCGCCACCGTCGGCCGCCCCGATCAGCACGGCGGCGGAGCCGACGGCGAGGAGTGCCGCAGCGAGCAGCCACCCAGCGGTGCGGGCCCGCCACCAGGCCTGGGCGGCCGGCAGCCAGGCTAGTACGCCGAGGCTGGCGACGGGAATGAGCATCCAGAGTCCGTGCCCGATGACCCGGAACACCTGCTTGACCGTGCTGGCGTGGCCGATGCCGGCGGGGCCGGAGGCGCCAGTCGAGAAGGATTCGGGCATGCGACCGAGGTTAACCGATGTGCCACCCAAGGATGCCCGGTAGTGGGCGTTGTGGATCAGCCAAGTTCGTGGACATGGTGTGGGTCATGTTCGTCGGGGTGGTCGCCGCGGATGTGGTCGGCGTGGAAGAGGGCTTGTTCGAGTAGTTGTCGAACGTGGGTGTCGGCGGCGTGGTAGTAGATGAACGTGCCGTCGCGGCGGCTCTCGACGAGCCCGGAGAGCCGTAGCTTGGCGAGGTGTTGACTGACCGCGCTCGGGGTGGAGTCGACGAGCTCGGCTAGGCAGTTGACCGAGGATTCGCCTTGAAGCAACGCCCACATGATCTTGATGCGGGTAGGGTCGGCGAGCATTCGCAGCGCGCGTGCGGCGCCGTCGACTTGGTCGGCGGCGGGCATGTTGAAGGCCGTGACGCTGTCGTGCATGAGGGAATCCTACATTCCGAGACTCCATATCTGCGTAATAATGCATATACGTATACTCGCAGCCATGGAGGTTTCGAGGCATACACACGACGACCTACCGCCCCCCACCTCGGGTCGAGACGACGTCGAAGAGCACGGCCACCCCCACGTGCCTGGGCACCATCACCGGCATCACCACACAGACATGTCGTGGCCGCGGCGGCTGGTTCACGCTGTTAAGCCTCATTCGCACGACATGACCGAAGCCGTCGAGACGGCGGAGCAGGCCACCGGTGCCGGAATCCGGGCAGCATGGATCGGTCTCGTGGGTATGACCGCGACGGCGGCGCTTCAACTGGCCATCGTCGCCGTCAGTGGGTCGATCGGACTTCTAGCCGACGCGGTACATAGTTTGAGCCACGCGGTGACGACCATCCCACTGCTGATCGCGTTCCGACTCGGCCGGCGTCGGCCGACCAAACGTTACCCGTACGGCTACCGCCGGGCCGAAGACCTGGCCGGAGTGTTCATCGCGGTCGTGATCGCCCTGTCCATCGTGCTGATCATCGTCGAGTCGGTGCGGGCGCTGGTCGAGCCGCGTGAGCTGACGAACCTTGGCTGGGTGCTCGCCGCGGCCGGCGTCGGCGTGATCGGCAACGAGATCGTCGCGGTGTACCGGATCCGGGTCGGCCGCCGGATCGGCTCGGCGGCGCTGGTGGCCGAGGGATATCACGCCCGGTCCGACGGGTTGACGTCGTTGGTGGTGGTCGTGGGGGTGCTCGGCGTGTGGGCCGGGTTCCCGCAGGCCGATGCCGCGGCCGGATTCCTCGTGGCGGTGGCGATCCTGTGGATCCTCGTGGGATCGTGCCGGACGATCTTCCGCCGCCTGATGGACGGAGTCGACCACGGGACCGTGGACCGGATCGGTGCGGTGGCCGCCGGCGTGGATGGGGTGTTGGCGGTGGGCCGGGTGCGGGCGCGCTGGACCGGCCACCGGCTGGAAGCCGACCTCGACCTTTCGGTGGACGGGCGAGTGAGCGTCGAGGCAGCGCACGCCGTGGCGCAGGATGTGAACGACGTGCTCCGCCGCGAGGTGCGCCATCTGGAGCATGCCGTCGTCCACGTCGTCCCCCATGATCATGAACACTTTGCCGTGTCATGACACGGCAAAGTGTTCATGATCATGGGGACGGTGGAGGGGTTAGGGGGTGAGCCGGTCGACGAGGAGGCGCAGGGGGTCGTCTTCGGGTACGCCGACGTCGAGGCCGAGGTCTGCCGGTGTGCCCGTCTCCACTCGACCCGCCCCGGTGACCAACCAGACGTGGTCGGCATGCCGCAACATGTGCTCGACGTCGTGAGTAGACATCAGCACCGCCAAGCCGTGGTCGCGGGTGAGCGACCGGATCAGTGTGGTGAGCTCCAGCCGCGCCCGCACGTCGAGAAAGGCCCCAGGTTCGTCGAGCACCAACACTTGCGGCTGCTGCGCTAGCGCGCGAGCGATCATGATTCGCTGGCGTTCGCCGTCGCTCATCTCGGTCATGGAACGCCCCGCGAGTTCCGTGGCACCGGCCGCGGCCAGCGATTGGTCGACGACGGCGCGGTCGTGCTCGTCGAGGCGGCCCGCCCACCCGGAGTGGGGGTAGCGGCCAAGTGCGACGACGTGCCACGCGGGGAGCGCACCCACGGCTACCCGGTCGGTCAGGACGACGGCCACCTGCCGGGCGAGTTCGATGGCCGACATCCGGGTGATGGACCGCCCGCCGAGCAACACATCACCGCCGAGTAGTGGTTGTGACCGCACCAGGCTGCGCAACAGGGTGGACTTACCCGAGCCGTTGGGTCCGATCAGGCAGGTGAGCTGGCCCGCGTGCAGCGCCGCGCGGACACCGGCCAACACCACCCGGCCGCGCCGCGGTGGCCGGCCATATCCGACGTCGACGTCGCGGACATACACGATGGGGTCGGTTTCGGACGTCATACCGAGAACCCACCTCCGGTGCGGTTGATCCGCAACAGCACCCGGAGGACCACCGGCGCGCCGAGCAGGGCCAGCGCGGCGTTGAGCGGGAGGACGGCGTCGGTGCCGGGAAGCTGGGCGAACAGTCCCGCGGCCAAGGCGATGGCGGCGCCCACCAGTGCCGAGCCCGGGATCAGTAGGCGGTGATCGGTAGTGCCCAACAATCCCCTGGCCAGATGGGGCGCGGCGATGCCGAGGAAGGCGATCGGCCCGGCATAGGCGGTGACCGCGCCGGCGAGCAGGGCGGTACCTGCCATGGCGGTGATCCGGAAGCGGCGCACTGACATCCCCATGCTCTGCGCGTAGCGTTCACCGAGCAGGGACGCGTTCAGCTGTTTGGTGCTCATAGCCAGGATCAGCGCGCCCAGCACCACCAACCCGGCGAGTACTGGCAACTGGCCGGTACGAACCCCTTGGAAGCTGCCGAACTGCCAGTGGGTGAAGGCGACGACGGCCTCCGGCCGAGCGAAGTAGACGAGGACGTTGGTGATCGCGGTGAGGAACGCACCGAACATCATTCCGGCGACGAGCACGATGACGGTGTTCTGTACCCGGGCGGCTACTGCCGACATGACGAGGAGTACGGCGAACGCGCCCGCCGCGGCGGCGCCCACCACACCCAGGCCTTGGAGGGGAGCGACGGCGGTGAGCAGTGTGGCGCCGAGGCCGGCCGTGGCGCCCTGCGGAAGCAGGACCAGGCCTACCCCCACACCTGCGCCAGCGGTGACACCCAGAACGTACGGCTCGGCCAGTGCGTTGCGGAACAGGGTCTGCATGGCGAGTCCGGCCAGCGCCATCGCCGAGCCGGCGAGCACCGCGGTGACGGCGCGAGGTAGCCGCAGGTCCAGGACGATGGCGGTCCAGGTCCCGCGGCTAGCCTCCTGACCGGTGAGGATCGCGACGACCTCGTTGACGGGGATCGACACCGAGCCCCATACGAGGGTCGCGAGGAACAGGGCAACGCAGCCGGCGCCGAGTGTGGTGAAGACGGCGAGATGGCGGGCGCTGACCAGCCGCTGCGGTGACGTGCGCACTCTGGCCGGGGTGCGGCCCGCGCGGCCGGCCCGCCCGGCGTCGCGGCGCGGTCGTGTTGCCGCCTCGGTCACCGTCGCCTCTTACTCACTGCTGGCCACAGCGCCGATGAAGGTGAGTTCGTGGTCGGGGAGCAGGTCGGGGTGCAGGATGCTGACGGCGTCGGCAAGCATGAGGTCGACGTCGAGGGCGCCGTTGAGGAAGTAGTCGACACCACGCTGCCCCATCCGATGGTAGGTGTGGCCGTCGTTGAGCGGACGCAACTCAGCCAGGTGCGGTTCGGCGTCTAGATACTCCTGCTGTGTCTCGTGCGACGGGAAGAAGGTCAGGTCGAGCCAGGCATCGGCGCTGCTGCCCTCGTCGAGAAACCGCTCCAGAGAGATGGTGGCGATGCCGCCGCCGTCGATGTCGGGGATCGGGACCCCTCCGGCCTCACGGACGAGTTGTGGTTCGAAGCGACGGTTTTCCCGAGTGGTGACGTCGCTGCCGTCACCGGTGACGCCGAGCAGCATGGTGGGTGCTTCGTCGAGGGTGCTGGCATGCTGCTCGACCTGCTCGCGAAGGTCCAGGTAGCGCTCCTCGATGGCGTCGAACTCGGCGTTGGCCTCGGCTTCGAGGTTGAAGAACAGGGAGAGGAACTTCACCTGCTCGGCGGCGCCGAGCGGCGATTCGGTGTACGGGAAGTAGTGCACGATCGGGATGCCGAGTTGGGTGATCTGGCCGAACATGGAGTCGTCGCCGGCATAGTTGGTGTAGAAGTCTGGGTCGGCGTCGGCTAGGGCCTCGAAGTTCACCTCATACCCGATCTCCGCGACGGCGCCGCTGTCGACCCGTTCGGCCACCTTGGGGAGGTATGGCGCCTCGGTGTCGCCGAAGAAGACCTCTGCGTGCCCGACGAGTGCGTCGGCGACATCGAGCCGTTCGACGGCGGCGTAGAGCACGCTGCCGCCGTCGACGAACGTGCCGGTGGGGATCTCCAAGACGGTGGCGCCGTCGAGTTCGCCGGTGAGTTCTGGCTCCGGCGCGCCACACGGGACGAGGACGTAGGTGTTCTCAACCACACGGCTCCCGGCTGCGGCGTGCCCGCCGGCTGCATCGACCCGGGTGGTGAGCACCTTGTATGAGTTCTCGTACCGGACGCTCCACCCGTTGGCGTAGACCGGTTCGACTTTGTCGGCGAAGTAGTCGACGTCGGCGTCGAAGTGTGCGACGCAGCCGTTGTCATCGAGGACAGCGACGGTGCCGTTGGCGTCGGTGTCGCCCGCATCGCTGTTCATTGGAGCGTCCGCGGCGCCGCCGGTTGCATCGTCGTCGGATCCGGCGCCGCCAGTTCCGTCATCGCCGCCGCAGGCGGCCAGGGCCAGCCCAGCTGCTAGTCCGGCAGCGAGCCAGCTGGTTCGTTGTGCAAGTCTCACGAGCCATCCTTAGCTACGTCAGAAAGACTGGGAATGAGAATCACTATTGGCGTAGCTCGGAGATTAGCGCCTCGTGGTCGGGTTGGCAACGGTCGTCCCGTCCGGCGGGCGGAGTAAATGCGGCGGGGTCGGTGACGAGTTCATGATCGGGTCTTGTGTGATTGCCCGGAGTCCGGTCTAATGATCGGTAATGAGAGCGATTATCAATAACTGGCTCCGGCGCGGCACCCCAACGGCCGCCCGCCGGCTGCTCGGCCTGGCCGCCGGTGCTAGGGGGTGGATGGCCCTCGGTGTTCTGCTGTCGCTCCTGGTCACGGCCACATACGTGGGTCAAGGCGTACTAGTGGCTACGAGCCTGATCCGGATCTTCGACGGGGAGGCATGGGCGCGGATCATCCCGCTCCTCGTCGGTGGCGTCGCGCTCCTTGTCGTTCGGGCCGCCCTGTTGTGGAGCACCGAACTGGTCGCCGTGACCACCGGTGTCGCCATCAAGGCTCAACTGCGACGCCGGCTCTATGAATGGCTGTTCGTCCTCGGCCCCGGCTACACAGCGGGCCTGCGGACCGGGACGGTGCAGGCCACCGTGGTCGACGGGGTGGAACGGCTGGAGACGTACTTCAGCAAGTTCATCGTCCAGCTGATCGCCGCCGTGGTGGGCTCGGCGGCGATCCTGACCGGCATGGTGATCGTCGACCCGCTGATCGGGGTGGTTCTCGCCGGCTCGGCGGTGGCCATCTGCACCACACCGCTGATCGCCCGGAGGCTCCAGGCCGAACGTTCCGCCTGGTTCTGGGACACGTGGCGGCGGCTGGGGAGCGGTTACCTGGATGCGCTTCAAGGAATGACAACACTCAAGGCCTTCGACGCCAGCGACGAGCGCGGCCGCGAGTTGGCCCAGCGGTCCCGCGACTTCTACCACGCGTCGATCCGGTTCGTCAGCGTCGCCAATCTCCGTACCGGTGCTATGGGGCTGCTCTCCGCCGGAGGGGTCGCTCTGGCCGTCGGCATGGGAGCGATCCGGCTATCCACCGGCGCGCTCACCGCCTTCCAGCTGCTGTTGGTGTTGCTGCTGGCTCGAGAGGCGTTCCGGCCCTTGGAAGACCTACAGAAGGCGTACCACTCGGCGTATCCGGCCCTGTCGGCCGCCCGGGGTGTATTCCGTCTGCTCGACGCCACCCCCGTCGTCGCCGATCCGCCGACGGGCGCGACAGCACCGGACGGCCCGACGGGCGCGACATCGCCGGACGGCCGTGGAACCCCCCGCACGTCCACCGGCGGCTCCATCACCCTTGACCGAGTGACCTTCGGCTACGACACCACCAAACCGGCGGTGCTCGATGATGTGTCGCTACGGATCGAGGCCGGTGAGACCGTCGCGCTGGTTGGCCGATCGGGGGCCGGCAAGAGTACGGTCGCCGCCCTGCTCCTGCGGTTCTTCGACCCGCGGTCGGGCCGGGTCCTCCTGGGCGACGACGATGTACGCGACGTCGCGCTGACCGACCTACGCCACCACATCGCGCTCGTCTCGCAAGATACCTACCTGTTCCACGGTACGGTCCGAGACAATCTGGCCCTGGGCGCACCGGACGCCAGCCAGGCCGCCATCGACGCTGCGGCCCGTGCCGCCGGCGCCGACGAGTTCATCGACCGGCTGCCACACGGATACCACACGGTGGTCGGCGAACGCGGGCTTACCCTGTCCGGCGGCGAACGCCAGCGCATCGCGATCGCCCGGGCGCTGCTGAAGGACGCCCCGATCTTGATTCTCGACGAGGCCACCTCCAGTATCGACGCGGCCAACGAAGCCGGCATCCAAGCCGCCTTGGATCGCCTGGCCGCTGGACGCACCACGCTGGTCATCGCACATCGGCAGTCGTCGGTGCGGGCGGCCGACCGGATCGTCGTGCTGGAACGCGGACGGGTCAGCGCGGCGGGCACCCACGACGAACTCCTGACGGCGTCGCCGGACTACGCGCGGTTGGTCGCATGAAGACCGCCGCATCCGTCCGCCCGCTGGTGCGTATCGTCCGCACGTACCGCAGGTTGCTGCTCGGTGCGGTCGTCAGCGGCATCGTCGACCAAGGCCTCGCCGTGGCCGGTGCCGCCGTCGGAGCCTGGCTGGTGGGTGCCGCGATCACCGGTGCCAGCCCCGACGAGCTGCGCCCCGGGCTGATCGTATTGGCGTTGCTGGTGCTGCCGCGTGCTGCGGTTGGCTGGTTGGAGTCGTATCTGGCCCACGACATGGCCTTCCGCGCCCTGGTCGACATCCGTGAACAGGTCTATCGGGGATTCGAGCGGCAGGCCCCGTCACCGCAGGCCGGCCGCCGTTCCGGCGACCTGGTGTCCACCGCGATGGACGACGTCGAACGGCTCGAGGTGTTCTTCGCGCACACACTGAGCCCACTGGTGGTGGCGGTGATCGTGCCGACGGGCTCGCTGGTGGCGTTGTGGTTCATCCATCCGGCGCTGGCGGTGGCCTTGCTGCCGGTGGCCGCCTTGGTGGCGTCCATTCCGGCCTGGCTGCGCCGCCGGGCGGAGCGACAAGGCCATGCCCTACGAGCCACCCTCGGTGTCGTGAACGCCGAGGCGGTCGACGGCGTGCAGGGGCTGCGCGAAATTGTGGCGTTCAACGGCCAGCACACGTTCCTGGATCGGCTCGACGCCCGTACCGCTGATCTACACGACGCTCAGCTCGCCCATGGTGCACGGACCGGAGCCGAGCGGGCCGCTACCGACGCGTTGATCGCACTCGGCGTGATCGTCGCCCTGGCCACCGCAGCCGCGCTGGTGTCGGCCGGGTCGGTGCCGAGCTCGTTGTACCCGACCGCCGTGGTGCTGGCGGGAGCCGCCCTCGCGCCGGTCGGCAAACTAGGCGATGCCGGCCGCGAGATCGGGATCGTGATCGCCGCCAGCGACCGCGTCTTCGCCGTGATCGACGCACCCGCCACCGTTCCGGATGAGGGCACCCAGCCGCCGCCCGAGCCGGGGCCGGCCGGACCGCACCTTGGCCTCGGGTTCCGGCAGGTCTCGTTTCGCTACGCCGCCAACCTGCCGCCGGCCGTGCAGGACGTCACCTTTGACGTCGCACCGGGTGAGACGGTCGCGCTGGTGGGGCATTCCGGCGCGGGCAAATCGACCCTGGCGCACCTGCTGATGCGGTTCTGGGACGTCGATAGTGGATCGATCCGGATCCGCGACGTCGACGTGCGTGACCTCCCGCAGCGGACACTGCGCCAGCTCGTCGCGTTCGTCCCGCAGGACGTCCACCTGCTGAACAGCAGCGTCGCCGAGAACATCGCCTTGGCCCGGCCGGGTGCCGGCCAAGCCGACATCGAGCGGGTGGCCCACGCCGCGCTGGCGCACGACTTCATCGTCGACGAGTTGCCGGACGGCTACGACACCCGGGTTGGTGAATGGGGCGGGCGGCTCTCCGGCGGTCAACGGCAACGGATCGCCATCGCTCGGGCGCTGCTACGGGATGCACCGATCCTGGTCATGGACGAGCCGGTGTCGAACCTCGACGCGTCGAGCGAACACGCGCTACGGCTGGCGATGTCGCGAGTCCGGGCCGGGCGGACCACGGTGCTGGTCGCGCACCGCATGTCGACCATCCGTACCGCCGATCGGCTCGTCGTCCTCCACCAAGGACGGGTCGCCGAGATCGGCACCCATGACGAGCTGCTGGCCACCGGCGGTGTGTACAGCCGGCTCGTCGCTCCCCAGGCCGGGGCACCCGATCGGGTGCTTCGTGGCTCCACATCGGAGAAGGAGGTGACACGCCATGATCCGTGAGGTCGACGAATCCCGGCACGAGACGATCGCGCCGCACAACCACGCCGTAACCGCGGCCAGCTTCCACTGGAGCTGATCCTAGGCACCTGCGGGTGCCGCACCCGTGAGGCCGGCCCGAACCCGGCCTCACGGGTCCTCCACCACGTTCAGCCGAACATGTGAAGGGATGTGGCCATGACACTGTACGCCGACGACGCCGTAGGCGGTGAGAGCTCCGCGGCCGGTGCGGATTCCGGGCGCGGCGGAGGCACTGTGGGCGGTGATACCTTCGCGGCCGGTTCGGTGGATGCTGGCGCCCCTCGTGCGGCGAGTGCCATCCGTCTCGACGTTGACGTTCGCCCGCTCGGTACCGGGCAGTCACTGCTAGTGACGTCGTCCGGCCGGCTGTTCGAGCTGGACCGGCCACCCGCTCAGCTGCTGGACGACCTGGACGAGTTGGCGGCCAGCCCGGATCAGCCCCCCTGGCCCGAGCTGGCTGCCGTGTTGCGGCAGGCTGGAGCGTTAGCCCAGGCGGCTCCGGCCCGAGGGGCGCGCGCGGAGCCGCTGCTGCTGGCGGACGCCACCTTGTTCGAGGTGGTCGAACAGCTGGCCCCCCACGGTGAATTGTGGCCGCTGGCCGACACCGGCGACGGCATCGCGGCCGCCATCCGAGCCGCCGGTGAACGCCCGCTCCTGGTGTTGCGCGACCGCTTCGATCCTGGGCTTTTCACCGCGGTGGACGAGCAACGCGCCGCCAGCGGGGGCCGTTGGGCCCCGTTCCACCTCGATCGTGGCCGGGCGTGGCTCGGGCCCGCCGTCGAGCCCGGACCCGGTGCCGACTATCGCGATCTGCTGATGCGTCGTCGGTGTGCGGCTCAACGTGCCGACATCGCCGCCGCGCTGCTCGAACCTCCGCTCAATGGGCCGCTGCGGCCTCCGGACAGGATGACCCTCTCGTGGCTCGTGGCGCTGTTCCTGGGTGAGGTCGGACGCTGGCTGACCGGGGATCCGTCGTCGCTGGTCGGCAACGAGATCGAGTTGGACCCGGCCGAGCCGGCGATCCGTGTCCACCCAGTGCTGCCACCCCCCGACCGGCGGGTCGGCGACGCCTCCGACACCAGCGCCGCCAGCCCCGACGATTCACCCGATGCCCACCCCGGACCGGCCAACCATGTGGTCAGCGGGCCCGACCTGCTACGCGACGAGCGGCTGGGCATCGTCACCTCGGTGCGACGGATCACCCACCACCCTTCCATCCCAACGCAGCTGGCGACGGTACAGGCCGACGTTGCCGACATGGGCCGGGTCTACCCGTGGGCGCCCAACGTCGTCTGCGGCGGCAGTGTGTTCAACGATCCGGCGGCGGCCGAGGCGGCGGCCATCGGTGAGAGCGTCGAACGGTACTGCGGCAACTGGGTCCGTCCCGACCAGCTGCGACGAGCGTCGTTCGCGGAACTCACCGCCGCCGGGGAACACGCACTCGACCCGCAGAGACTCGTTCTCTACTCGCCGGCGCTCTACGCACAGCCCGGCTTCCCGTTCGAGCCCTTCCACGCCGACCTCCAGGTGCACTGGGTGCGGGGGGCGTCGTTCACCACCGGCCGGCCGACGTGGGTGCCGGCCAGCCTGGTGTACGTCAACTGGTACGTCGGCCCGTTCGCCGATGCTCCGAAGACCAACTATCCGATCTATGCCGGCCTGGCCGGTGGTGCGAGTCTCGACGACGCGGTCCGCTCCGGCCTGGAGGAGATCATCGAACGCGACGCCACCATGATCTGGTGGGCCAACCGGGAGCCGTTGCCCGTGCTCGAGCCACCACCCCGGCTCTCGGGCTTATTCGACGGCGCGCCCACCGCGCACGGGCAGCAGGCGTGGCTGGTTGCCCTGGACAACACCTTCGGGGTGCCGGTGCTGGCAGGGGTAGTGGACAACGGTCAGGACGAGATCCTCGCCATCGGCTTCGGCGCCCGAGACACCCCGGAGGGGGCTGCGCTCAAGGCCTGGGCCGAGGCATTAACCCTCCAGGAGATCGCCCGTGACCTGCAGGAGCCCGACGGGCGTTTCTGGCAGGCGGTCCGGGACGGGAGGAAACGGCAAGGCTTCATGAAGCCGTGGCGCGCCGACCGTGCCTACCTCGACGACTTCCGGTCGGACTTCCGCGACGTCGGCGACCTCGAATGCCAGATGCAGGTCCACCTCGACCCGCGCGCCCGGGCCACGGTGCGACCCTGGACGCTGGCCGGGCCACGGCGGCCGCTGGAATCCGTTCCGTCGCTGCCGGATCGTAGCCTCGCCACTTACCGCCACCTCGTCGAGCGGGCAGGCTACGAGATCATCGTCGTCGATCTCACCACCCCCGACGTCGCCGCGAGTGGGCTCCGGGTGGTGCGGGTGATCGTCCCCGGCCTGGTGTCGAACTTCCCGGCCGCGTTCCCGTTCACCGGGCACGGCCGACTGCAGACCGCCCCGGTGGATCTGGGCTGGCGCGACGAACCGCTGGACGAGGCCGAACTGACCCTGTTCCCACTGCCACACGCCTGACCCGTCGGGCCCCGCACGTCACAGCGGTGCTCTCGACGAACAACGCCACTCCCGGATCAGATGACGGAGGACCTCATGACCGACGCACAAACCCTCAACGCCGCCAGCTACGGCCCGGAATGGGCAGCGATCTGGGACCGCGAGTTCGGGACCAGACCCGATACCCACGATGCTGTGCACACCCTGGCCGAACTCGCCGCCGGACGAGCAGTGTTGGAGTTCGGAATCGGCACCGGTCGGCTGGCGTTGCCGCTGGTAGAGAAAGGGCTCACGGTACGCGGAGTGGACAACTCGCCGTGGATGCTCGAACAGCTCAAGGCCAAACCTCAGGCCGACGGGATCGACGTCGTCGAAGGTGACTTCGCCACGGCGACCGTCGACGGCGAGTACGGCCTGGTGTTCATCTCCAGCCACGCGTTGTTCGCGCTGACCTCCCAAGACGAGCAGGTGCGTTGCTTCGAGAACGCCGCTGCTCACCTGGTGCGAGGTGGAGTGTTCGCCATCGAGGTCATGGCGCCGCAGAGCGGGGTGTTGGACAACGGCCGGTGTTGGACAACCAAGGTGGATGCGGACTCCCTGACCATGTTCGTCTCCACCGCCGACCACGTCAGTCAGCAGATGCGGATGTGTCATTTCACCCTCAACTGGGACGGCACGGTGCGGCTGCGCCCGGCCGCGTCGAGATATGCGTGGCCGGCCGAACTCGACCTCATGGCCCGGATCGCCGGTATGCGGCTACGGGACCGGTGGGGCGCGTGGGACCAACGGCCGTTCACCGCGCAGTCGACGGCGCACGTCTCGGTGTACGAACGGACGTGAGGTCGATGACAACCACCACCAGCGCCGTGACGGAGGCGGAGACGTCGAGTCGCGGCGCTAGCGGGCCAGGCGCTAGTGGGATGGCGGGTGGCGACCACGTCGGCGGAGATCGAGTGGGTCATGTGGGTGACGGGCTGCATGCCGGTACCGGCTCATGGGCCTTCTCAGGTGATGTGCCGCGGGTGTTCGTCGACCACGCCCGTCGGTCGGTGCCCCTCTACGACGTCGGTCACGACCTCGCCTGCGACCTGTCCACGTGTTTCGTCGGCCGCAACGGCCGGGGACTCGGATATGAGCTCGGCTCATCGACCGGAGAACTGCTGCGCCGGCTGGCTACCCATGGCCCGTCCAACATGGCGACGCGGTGGGTGGGCCTGGACGTCGAGGCCGGAATGACACTGGCGGCCCGCGAACACTGCGCCGGGCTCGGCAATGTCGACGTGTTCCAAGGCGACGTGGCGACGATGTCGTTCGAGCAGTGCGATTTCGTCGTGGCCTACCTGACCTTGCACTTCCTGCCGCTGGACCGCCGTCGCGATGTGGTGGGACGGGTCTACGAGGCGCTGCGGCCCGGCGGCGCGTTCTTCCTGTTCGACAAGGTTCTCGCGGCCGACGCGCGGCTGGAAGACGTCGTGACCACCTTGCACTTCCGCTGGAAACGTCGGGCGGGACTCAGCCCGGAAGAGATCCTGAACAAGAAGGAAAGCCTACTGGGTGTGTTGCAGCCGGTGACCACCGACGAGAACCTGGTGATGTTGGCCGAGGCCGGATTCCCGAGTGTCGCCAGCGTGTTCAAGCACCTCTGCTTTGAGGGCTTCGTCGCGGTGAAGTGACCCCTCCCGTCCCCATGATCATGAACACTTTGCCGTGCTATCGCCCGGAAAAGTGTTCATGATCATGGGGAGAGGCGGTGGGTTATCCACATCCTCGACGAGGGATCTGGTGCGCCGGGTGTCCAAGCGCAAGGCTCGTCACCATGGATGCGCACCTGACGAGCGGCCACCCAGGCTGGTTCGTGCCGCCCGATGCGCGGAACCAGGGCACGTTGGCCGAACTCCTCCGACTCCAGCACGGCGTCGTCCACCGCGTGCAGCTCGCGGAACATGGGATAACGGACGAACAATTATCCTGGTGCGTGGAGTCGGGACGATGGCAACGAATCCACCGGGGTGTCGTGGCGACCTTCACCGGGCCGTTGACGTATGACGCATGGGTGTGGGCCGCCATCGTGCGGGCCGGGCCGGGTGCCGTGGCCAGCCACCACACCGCCGCCTATCTCGATGGTGTGGCCGACGATCCGGGGCCGGTCGTTCACATCACGGTACCGGCCGATCGGCGGGTGCGCGGCCGGATCGAGGGCGTAAGGATTCACTATGCACATCGCCTCGGCCGTACGCGTCATCCCACCAGATTCCCACCCCGCACCCGGCCGGAAGAGACGGTCCTCGACATCGTCGACACCATCCGGCGGGCACGTGACGTCGAGACGTGGGTCACGCGGCTGTGCCAGCGGCGCGTGTCGACGCCGGAACGGCTCGCGGCGGCCCTCGGCCTCCGGAAGAAGATCAAGTGGCGCCCGATGCTCGAGAGCATGCTGAGCGATGTGGCGGATGGTGCGGAGTCGCCCCTCGAGCTTCGGCATATGCGGCGAGTCGAGCGCGGGCACGGACTGCCGGTAGGGACTCGACAACGGCGTGTCGCTGGCGGGCGGGTTATCTGGGTCGACGTGGATCACGACGAGTTCGCGCTGAGAATCGAGCTCGACGGGCGGGTTGGGCACGTTGAAGACGGTCGATTCCGGGACCGTCGGCGGGACAACGTCGCGACGGTTGATGGCCGGGCTACGTTGCGGTATGGCCACGCTGACATCTTTGGCGGTCCGTGTGCCGTGGCGGCGGAGCAGGCGCGGGTACTCGCCATGCGGGGATGGCGGGGACGGGCACGCCCCTGCGGCCCGGACTGCTCCCTCCCCATGATCATGAACACTTTGCCGGGCGATAGCACGGCAAAGTGTTCATGATCATGGGGAGAGGAGGGGAGGGGAGGGGGTGGTGGAGGATGGGGGGATGACGACGACGCATCGCATGTACGGCGCTCTCGCCACCTGGTGGCCGCTGATTTCGCCACCGGAGGAGTACACGGGGGAGGCGGCGTATGCGGCGGCCCTGCTCGGCTCGGCCGAGATTCCGGTCCACGAGGTGCTGGAGCTGGGCAGCGGCGGGGGGCACAACGCGGTTCATCTCACCTCACGGTTCACCATGACACTCGTCGACCTGTCCGACGACATGCTCGCGATGTCCCGCCGGCTCAACCCCGGCTGCGAGCACCTCCAGGGCGACATGCGTGACCTGCGGCTGGGCCGAACCTTCGACGCGGTGTTCGTCCACGATGCCGTCGATTACATGCTCGACGAGACCGACCTGGCGAAGGCGGTGCGGACGGCGTTCGTGCATTGTCGTCCCGGCGGAGTGGCGGTCTTCGTCCCCGATCACACGAGAGAAACGTTCCAGCCGGCGACCGAACACGGCGGCAGCGACGACGACACCGGGTGCGGCGCCCGATATCTGGCGTGGACCTGGGACCCAGACCCGGCCGACACGTGGGTGTGCACCGAGTACGCGTTCTTGCTCCGCGGCGCCGACGGCGCGGTTCATACGTCGCACGAGACCCACCGCACCGGCCTGTTCAGCCGCGATACGTGGCTACACCTCCTAGGGGATGCCGGGTTCGACGCGCAGGCGGCGGTGGAGGTCAGCACCGACGACCGGCTCCCACGGGACGTGTTTATCGCCCACCGGCCGTCGACGTCAGGTACTCCAGATGCGCTTGGTGGCTCTTGACCAGCCATTCCTCCGTGAGCCGCGGGTCGGTGTCGCCACCACCGGCGGCCAGGTGGTCGAGGTACTCGTGGTCGGCGGCGATCCGGCGGTGTAGCTCCGCGCCGTCGCCCACCGAGCCATGCCCGGGGATGACATGCCGTACGTCGCTAACCGCGGCGAACAACCGCAGGGCGTGTCGATAGTCAGCCACGGCGTCGGACGCGTTGGGGTCGAGCAGCGGGATCTCGATGTCCGAACAGGTGTCGGCGGTGAGCAGGACATGCTCGCTGGGAATGTGCAAGGCGGCGTGCCCGGGCGCGTGCGCCTGGTGTTCGAGGACACGAACGGCCGGGCCGTCCCACGGGAGGGTGGTGGCGGTGTCGGGTAGCGGTGTGAGGCGGCCGAACAGGTCTGGGTCGTGGCCGGGTGCTTCGTCGTCGGCGATCCGGATGCCGTCGGCGCGGTGTTTCCGCACAGCGGCGACGTTGGCCGTGGTCGCGTAACGCGGGGCGGTACCGAGTTCGGCTGACCACAGCACGTGGTCCCAATGGGGGTGGGTGGAAAAGCCGGCGACGACGCGGAGCCCGCGTTCGCGCAGCTCGGCGGCGAGCACGCCAATGTCGTCCGGGGTCACCGCGGGATCTATCACCAAGCAGCCGCCGGCCGCGCCGATGACGACCGTGGTGGTGGTCGTGTAGAGGTGACTGGTGCCCACCAATACTCGGTCGGTGACATGGTGAAAGCGCGCCATGCAGGCACGTTACCGGTACGCCCCGACGGATCGGCGCCCGGCTCACGCGGTTCGCCGACCCGGTCATCACATCGGGCACGGCGGCATCTAAGGTGCCAGAGTGACCTCCAGCACAAAGCCCACCATCGTTGATCTGCTCGAACTGCACAGCTGGACCGTCTTCGACGTCGATGAGGCCGGCCGGGTGCTCGCGGGCTCGGACGCCAGCGGTTCCACCCAACTCGTCGAAATCGATCCCGTCCACGGTGCGCGGCCACTAACCGCCCTCCCGGGGGCGTGTTCCGGCCGGTATCTACCGGGCCGACGGGCGGTTGTCGTCGAGCACGACAACGGCGGCGATGAACGCTCGCAGCTGTCGTTGCTGTCCCTTGACCGGCCGCCAGCCGCACCTGCCGCGCTGGACTCGCTCACTCCGCTGGTCCATGATCCGGCCTATATTCACTCGCTGGTCGACGTCGAGTCTGGACGTGTTGTTTACCGCACCAACCGGCGCAACGGAGTCGACTTCGATGTTGTGGTCCGTGACCTCGACACTGGAGTCGAGAAGGTGGTGTACGACGCCGGTGGGTATGTCGTCGACGTCGACGTCGAGGGTGGCACCGTCGCGGTGACAGTGCTCTCGCCGCCGCCGGCCTCTACCCAGATCCGGCTGGTTCGAGCCGGCACGGCAACCGACGTTACCGCCGCTGACGATCACGCGATGCACGTCGGTGTGTCGTTGCTGCCGGGTGGTACCAACGTCGTGATGTCCTCCAACCACGGCCGGGACTTCCGAGCAGTGGTACGCGTGGATGGCGACGGACACTGGGCCACGCTGGTGGAGTCGGACGAGTACGACGTCAGCGCGCTGCCGTCGCCGGATGGCTCCCGGTTGCTGGTGTTCCGGCACGTCGATGGTGGCGACGAGCTGGCCGTGCATGGTCCCGAGGGCACTCTGCGCACCGGCATCACCCTGCCACGGCGGGGCGTCGCCACCGCGGTGTGGTCGCCCGGTTCGACCCTGCTCGCGGTCGGCCTGAACAGCCCGACCAGCCCCGGCGACGTATTGCTCATCGACGCGTCCACCGGTGAGGTGCGGGTGCTCGTGGATGGCACCGAGCAGATGGGGCCAGACTTCCACGCGGCGCTGGTTGAACCGGACAGTGTGCGGATTCCCACTCGCGACGGTGAGGCGATCCCGTGCTTCGTCTACCGGCCGTCGGGTCCGTCCCCTGAGCTCGCCGGCTCGGTAGTAATGAACATCCATGGTGGACCGGAAGCGCAGGCGCAGCGGACGTTCAGCGCGGTCAACCAGGCGCTGGTGGCAGCTGGGCACATCGTGCTGGTTCCGAATGTGCGTGGCTCTATCGGATACGGCAAACGCTGGTACTCGATGGACGACGTCCGGCTTCGTCTCGAGTCGGTCCAGGATCTAGTCGACATTCGGACGTGGGTACCAACCATCGGCGGTGACCCCGATCGGGTCGCCCTGTACGGCGGGAGCTACGGCGGCTACATGGTGCTCGCGGGATTGACGATGCACCCTGGGCTGTGGGCTGCCGGTGTTGACATCGTGGGTATATCGTCGCTGGTCACCTTCCTGCGTAACACCTCCGAATACCGGCGGGCGGTGCGCGAGCGCGAATACGGCAGCCTGGAGCGGGATCACGACTTCCTGGTGAAGGCGTCGCCGTTGACACACCTCGACGCGATCGACACTCCGCTGTTCGTCATTCACGGCGCCAACGACCCGCGAGTGCCGTTGAGCGAGTCGGAACAGATCAAGGCCGCCCTCGACGCCAAGGGTGTGCCGTGCACCCTGAAGGTTTATGACGACGAGGGCCACGGCCTGGCCAAACGGGCCAACCGGCTCGACGCCTACCCGGCCGCGATCGAGTTCTTGGCCGCCCACCTGTCGGTGGCTTCGTAGAAGCCCTCCGCGCCTGACCTCCGACGGCCCGGTGCCCATACCCCTGCCCGTACCGGGCTCGGGGCCGGGCTATGTCGGTTGCCAAGCGGACACCGGTGCGCGACGATCTTCAGGAATGATCATCGACCGCCCAGGGGAGCCATGACAGTTGTGCCGTTCGCCATCTGGGGTGCTGTTCTCCTGATCCCACTGGTGATCTACCTGGTGACGGCCCGGCGGGCGAAGCGGCTGCGGTCGCGCTCCACACCGGCGGGGTCCTCGCCCGGGCCGGGAGACCTCGATCATTACCAGCTGGCGCTGCTGACCGGTGGTCGACGACGTGTAGGACAGGTGGCGCTGGCCAAGTTGTTCCTCGCGGGGGCGGTGCGGATACGGCGTCGACGACGGTGGCCGAGGCGAGCTGCACAGCTGGAGGTGACAACACCGCCAGCGTCGCCGGGCAGCGTCCCCCAGGTACACCCGGCCGAGTCCGCCGCCATCGAACACCTGGCCACGGAGGCAATAACCGCACCGGGTGGGGTTGTCCGGGCGGTGGCCCGGGACTCGAGCTGGGCAGAGCCGGAGCTGGACCGGATGCGGACCGCCGGACTCGTGGTACCCGCGAAGCGGCTGCGCCGGCTGGAACATTGGCGGTCGTTCGCCTCTGGGCTCCTCGCGTTTCTTGTCGTGCCGCTGGCAGGCGCGGCGGTCTTCTCGACGATTTTTGTCGGGACGACGCTGGTGGGCAGCGGGGTGCCGGGCGCCATGTTTCCGCTGTTCTTCCTGCTGCCGCTGCTCCTCGTGCTGACCGTGCGCTGGTTCGGGGTTGCCGCCGTGGTGGTGTTGGTGGCTGTGCTGGCGGTTGTTTATCTGGCCGTGCCCGACGCGCCGACCGAGATGAGTGTGGTCGGTGTGGGGCTCTGCGTGGCCTGGCTGGCCGTCTATGGAGTGGGGTTGGCTACCCGGCGCCATCTCGGTGCGCGGGCTCCGGCCGGCGACGACGTCGTGGCCGATGTCCGGCACCAGGTGTCCCGCCCGGACCGGGAATGGAGCCCTTTGTTCCTCGTCGCGCTGTTCGGTCTGGAACAGCTGCCCCAGCGTTTGCCCGGCGGGGACCATGATGGCGGGGGAGACGATGCACCGCACCGGTTCGACGAGCTGGCCGACTTCGCCGCTGGCTGCGGTCCGGCCGGCGATGTGTTGGCCGGCGACCACGGCGACGGTGGTCCGGGCGGCTCTTTCGGTTCGGATGGCGGGTCGGGCAGCTTCGGCGGGGTCGGGGGATTCGGTGACGCCGTTGGCGGTGGAGCAGGAATCGGTGGTGGTGGCGACGGCGGCGGTGGTGGTGGTGGAGATGGCGGTGGCTCGGGTGGCGGCGGCGGTGGGGGGGGGGGGGGGGCGCACCCCCCCCCCCCCCACCCCCCCCCCCCCAACAATCAGAGAGA
>NZ_JAAOEN010000018.1:0-87414 GCF_011320225.1 Phytoactinopolyspora limicola | reverse complement strand
GGGGGGGGGGGGGCGGGGGGGGGGGGGGGGGGGGGGTTGTGGGGGGGGGGGGGGGGGGGGGGGGGGGGGGGGGGGCCCCCCCTTCCCCCCCCCACCACCACAGCGGGTCAGTCCAGGTTGACCGTGATCTCTGCTCCCTCGCGGAGGTCATTGATGAGCGACTGCACGGTCTCGTTCTCGGCCTCGGCCCGCGCTTGTTCCTCTAGCTGCGGGCGCACCTCGTCGAACGGCGGCAGCTCCGAACCCGCGTCACCCATCTCTTCCTGCTGCGCCTCGGCCTCCTCGTAGAGCTCCATCAGCTCCTCCTCGGTGGGCTCGATGTCACCAGCCTCGTCGAGCAGCAGGTGGTCGACCTTAACCTGAACCTCGAGTTGGCTGAAGACCTCGTCCTCGCTGACGCCTTGTTCGGCGAGCGCGGCGAGGAAGTCGTCGGCGGATTCCATGCCGTTCTGGACGGCTAGGCCGTCCAGGGTTTCGTCTATGTCGGAATCCGACACCGTCAACCCGCGACCATCGGCCTCCTGTACGAGGAGTTCGGTGTCGACCATGGACTGCGCGGTCTGGTCCTTGAGTTGGTCCTGGTCGACCGGTTCACCGGACATTTGAGCCTGCATCGCCAGCTGCTGGTAGCGGGACTCGTAGTTGGTGACGAATTCGTCGCGGAGGATCTCTTCGCCGTTCACCACCGCCACCACATCGGGGATGCCGTCGAGGTCGGGCTCGGGCACCTCCTCCGCGCCGGGGACCTCGGCCTGGTCAGGAGCGTCATCGGCGGCGCTCGGGGTGTCGTCGTCCGATCCGCAGGCGGCGGTTCCGACAAGGATGGCTGCCAGGCCGGCGGCCAGCAGTAGCTTTCTGGACATGAGGGTCGTGCTCCTTTCGTGCGGGTAATCCCGCTCACCCGCACCGGTTTCTTCCAGGACAATCACGGCCGACGGCACCACGTTCGGCCCCCCTGGCCGTCGCACGCTCCCGTGTGAACGACGCGGGCGGCGCAAAGGTTTCGTGATCGACGACCGGGTTTACTGCTCCTGGTCACCGCTCTGGACGTGCCCAGCGTTCGGTGAAGAGTTCATAACCGGGCGGCTGCCCAGGCAGTGCGTGTGGTGCTCCGGTGCGCAGGCCGTCGAGGGCGATGGCGACGATCCGGCTGCGTGCGTTGCACGCGGCTGCGTTGAGGTCGGCGCGCCCTTGGTACCCGAGCTGCTCGGTCAACGGCGACCGGCTCAGCTGTTCAATCAGTAGGGCGATGTCCACGGCGGTGACGTCGGGGCGTAACACGCCAGCGTCATGTGCACGCCGGACAAGTTCCTCGACGGCCCGGTCGGAGCGGGTGTTCTTGTCCGCCATCTCGTCGGTGATGTCCACGGTACCGGCGATCGGATTAAGAACCGCCGTGCCGAACGAGATGGCGCTCGTGACGTAGTGCGCCAGGCCGTCCCAGGGGTCGTCGTGTTCGAGGCCCTCCTCGGCGGCATGGAGGTGTTGATCGAGGGAGATGACGGCTAAATGCTGGAACAGCGCGTCTTTCGACGCGTAGCGCCGATACAGGCTGCCGATCCCGACACCAGCCCGGGCGGCGATGGCGGACACGGAGGCGTGAGCTCCTTCGGCAGCTATGACGTCGCGAGCGGCCTCCAGCAATGCGTGGTCGTTGCGGGCGGCGCGGGCCTGCGGTCCTCGTTTGCGGCGACGGTCTTCGCTCACGTCGCCAGGATAGCGTTTGCGGAGCGAATTGCTCCGGGTTATATTATTCGGAGTGAATCGCTCCGAATAAACCGAGCGGACGCCGTCGTGAGTTGTGATCGGACACTGCCGCGGCCGGTACGTCCTTCCTGGGTCTCATCCGGTCGCATGCGTTGTAGGAATCAGGAGGCTTTCGAGATGAATCCGGACGAACTGCCAGCAGGTGAGAGGTCGGCAGGGGGAGACGCGTACGCCGTTGCCGCCATCCATGAGTTGATTGCCGCGGCGGAGAAGCACCAGAACGATCTCGACGAGTTTCTCGACCTGCATACCGCCGACGTGAGCATCGTCAACATCGCCGGGCGGCGGGTGCTCGGCAAGGACGCGCTTCGCGAGGTCATGGGGCAGGCGCTGAGTAGCCCCTTGGCTCAGGTTCTGACCACCACTGAGGTCGAGGACATCCGATTCGTCCGGCCGGACGTCGCACTGGTCAGCTGCGTCAAGCGGGTGTCGGACGGGCGTGACGCCGCCGTCCGCGACAACCCCGGCACCGCCTTGCCCGCCGCTGGGAGTCTGACCTACGTCGTGGTCCGCGAGGGGCGGCAATGGCGTATCGCATCAGCGCAGACCACTCCACGCCGCTAGGATCTCCGGCGCGACACATTGGGGTGTCGCGCCGGAGATCCGGCGCGACACACGAGCATCCCGACTCGCTCACCCGTTCACGGCGCTGGTCCGGCTTGGCGGAGGCGTCCCAGATTCCCCGAACTTCCGCATGGAGCCAGCTCGACCCGGGTAGCGTGATGGTCCATCGGTCGTGATCACGGGTGTCGCCAGCTCGTCGGGTGGCGCCCACGGTGAGGGAGGGATGAGCGATGGACGGCACGTATCCGGTCCAGTACTCCGTCGACTATCCAGAGCGCGGACTCAACCGGCTCACCACGGCACTGCGGCTGCTCATGGCCATACCGATTCTGATCGTGCTCGGGACCGTGTCGAGTGGTACGTGGCAGTGGACTCACGAAACCGGCACTCTTGTGGCCAGCGGTGCCGGCGGTCTGCTGTTCGTGCCGCCACTGTTGATGATCCTCTTCCGGGAGAAGTACCCGCGGTGGTGGTTCGAGTGGAATCGTGAGCTGCATCGGTTCGGCAACCGGGTGGTCGCCTATCTGGCGCTGATAGACGACCGCTATCCGGCTACCGACGAGCACCAGTCGGTCCACCTGGACTACGAGCACCCGGATGTGCCACAGGATCTGAACCGGTGGTTGCCGCTCGTCAAATGGTTGTTGGCCCTACCGCACTACATCGTGCTGTTCTTCCTGGACATCGCCGCCCTCGTCGCGGTTGTCATCGCATGGTTCGCCGTCCTGGTCACCGGCCGCTATCCGCGGGGACTGTTCACCTTCGTCGAAGGGGTGATCCGGTGGCACAATCGAGTGCTCGCCTACGCCGTGGTGCTGGTCACCGACCGTTACCCACCGTTCCGGCTGGCGCCCTGACCATGCTCGGATGATGGGCACCAGCTGACGGCGTCGCTGCGAGAAGGTGAGTCGTCAGGCGTTGGGGGTTGCCGCCACGACGGCCGCGTCTGCCCCATGCCGCCAGGCCACACCCGCCTCGCCGTAGGAGCTGGCGCGGAGGGTATCCACATGCCAGTGCGCCGGAGGGTTCCATTCGGCGGACGTCTGGCCACGCATGATCTCGGCGCGTTCGGCGACGATGGGCCCAAGAAACGGATCGGCCGCGACCCCGTCCCACCACTCCCGCCACGACATACTCGGCCTTGGCGGATCTCCGGCTCGATGTCGCATACGTGCGTTGACCGTCGCCAGGCCGGGCTCGGGCATGTGGTCGAGCACTATTAGCAGCCCGCCTGGGCGTAGGACATCCCGGATCTCCGCGTAGAGCTGCGTCAACCGCTCCGGTGGCAGGTAGTGCACGGTCATAACCGCCAGCACGGTGTCGTACCGGTGATGGGGGAGGTGTTGGCTCCAGCCCGGATCGTGAAGGTCGGCGTGGATCAGGTCGGTGTGAGGTGGAAGATGTTCGCGCGCGATGGAGGTCAGCACCGGGTCGAGGTCGAGTAGTGAGTACGACGCGTCGGGCCAGCGGCCGAGCACCTCGTGGCCGACTGATCCGGTGCCGCCTCCGAGGTCCAGCACTTTCGGGTGCCGGTGATCGAGGCAGGCGTCGACCGTGTCGAGGACGGCCTGTACGCCGGCTGTCCGGTTCGGCTGGTAGACCGCCATCATCTCGTCCCAACCGCGCGACCACCGCCGAAGTGCGGCGGACCGGGGGCTGGGTGGGTCGGTGTTGGCGCGGGCCGCGCCGCGGATCCGCGAAGGCACGCTGAACAGCCTAGCAAAAATGATAACAATTATTGCTATCTTGTCGGTGGGACTTGCTGGCCTTCTATGCCGGATACCGGTCCGGAATACCCGGCCATGCGTCATGTGAGACCAGGAAGTCCCCGGACGTTGATGTCGGCGCAGGGTGTTACCTCAAGAGCTGCTCAGAAGTTGATGCCGCTTTCTGGTCCATGTGCTTGATTTGGGTCCGATGTCCGTCTTTGGAGGTCTGATGTTCGAGCGCACCTCGTCACACCGGCCGAACCATACGCACCTTTCCCGGCGGCCCGCGCATCGCCGCCGGAAGCTGACGGCGAGTCTGGTAGCGGCCCTCGTCGCCATCCTTCCGGCGGGGATCGCGGTGGTACCCGCGCAGGCGCAGGACCCGACAGGCGGGTCGGCGGGAGCCGAAGCTTCCGCCGCCGATGTGGTGGAGATCGACTTCACTGACGACGTACCCGGTGCGCCGCCGGCCGACTGGTCGCCGCTGTGGCGGGACAGCACCTTCGTCGTGGAGGACGAACCTCTCCGCCTGGTGCACCGGGCGGAGACCTCCGGGCGGCAGGGGCTCAGTCCGGACGCGGTGGGTGTGGTGGCTGGCGACGTCGAGGTCAGCGCCCTGATGCGGACGACCTCAGCAGTGTCGGGCGGCACCCGGAAGATGATCATGCTGCATGCCGGTGGTGAGCCGGGAGCGGAAGATGCCTACTACGTGGACTTCCGGTGGTCGGGTAGTGAAGGGCCGTTCTTCCGGATCAACCGATACCGGGACGGGGCGTTCAGCACGCTGGCTCGCGGCCCGGTCCTCTCCGACACCCCGGTGGAGGCCGTCTGGTATCACGTCGTCTTCCAGCGTGCGGGCGACACCCTACGGTTCAAGACCTGGCCCTATGGACAGGACGAGCCGGCCGGCTGGATGGTGACCGCCACTGACACCGCCCACAACGAGGGTCTGGTGGCGGTCGGGCATCCCACCGGCGGAGCTGTGGTGACGGAGTGGGCCTACCTGGCCTCCGGCGCACCCGGCGAGGTTCCGCGCGCACCAGCGGGGCTCGTTCCGGCCCCGGAAGTGCCGGACCCGCCGTCATCGGTGGCGGTCGTCCCCCATCAACGTGAGCTGTCGGTCCGCTGGGACGCGGTGGAAGCCGCCGACTGGTACGAGGTCGAGCGGGACGGACAACTCGTCGCTTCGCCGTGGATGATGACCGCCTACGCTGACCCGCTCGCAGCGGCTGGCCAGGAGGTGTCGTACCGGGTGCGGGGTGTGTCGGCGGTGCTCGGTGCCGGGCCATGGTCCACGGTGGGAACCGGGGTGGCGGCCACGCCGCCGTTCTCGGACCATCTCACGCCGTTCGAGGCGAGCGGCGGTCAGATCACGTCGTTGGAGGATGAACAGGACTTCCTCGCCGAGGTGGCGGACCTGTCCGACCGGGTCGCGGTGGATCAGGTGGGGGAGAGCGTCGAAGGCAGGCCCATGCACCTGGTGCGGATCGGCTATCCCAGCGCACCGGAGCCGCACGAGATCCAGCAACGGCCCACCTTCTACGCGATCTGCACCGTCCACGGCAACGAGTGGACGCCGCGTGAATCGTGTCTGCGGCTGATCCGAGATCTCGCACTGACGGACGACCCCGACACCCTCGACGTGTTGCAGAACCACGCCGTCATCGTCACGCCTACCGCGAACCCGGACGGGCGTGCGCGGGGCAGCCGGGAGAACGCCCAGGGAATCGACGTCAACCGGGACTACCTGGCATTGCGGTCGCCGGAGGCGCGGGTCATCGTCGATCAACTGCGGACGTACGAACCTGACGTCGTCGTCGATGGGCACAACTGTTGCGACGATTCCGTCGTCGCGATGTGGTCGCAGAACCTCAATGTCGCGGCGGGGCTCCGGCAGGCGGGCCAAGGCTTGGTTCGGGACGGGCTGCTGAGCACGGCCGATCACCTGGGCTACACGAACACGCCGTCGCCGTTGAGCACCCTGGGCAACCCGCAGATCGCCCGGAACTATTCGGGTCTGCGGCACTCGGTGAGCATCCTGAACGAAGTGCGAGGCGGAGCGATCGCCGGCCGGGTTGAGGAGGCTGCTGGTTATCCGCAGGCCGCAACCAACCGCCGGATCCGTGCGGTGGCCGCGTTCGACATGGTGCTGGACTCCGCGATCACCTACGCGGTGGATCATGAGGACCAGATCGCCGCTGCTCGGGTGGCGTCTGTCGCCGCGGCCGAAGCCAACAGCGACCCGGTGTACCTCGGTGGCGACGAGAACCGGCCGCCTCGGCCCGAAGAGATCATCGAGCCAGCAGTCTGTGGCTATCTGGTGGCCGGCGACGAGTACACGTCGAGTGGTGCCGCCGACCAGTTCGCGGTGCACGGCGTGATCGGGACCGAGACGGGTGCGGGTGTTGTCCTGGTGCCGGCGGGACAGCGGATGGGGCGGCTGGTGCCACTCTTGCTGGATCGCCGGTCGCAGTGGGCTATCGCTGAGGCGGTGGAACTCGACGACGCGCGAGAGACGGTGGTGCTCCGGGACGCCGACACCGCGGTGCCCAACCACGCGGTACCCGGTGGCTGCACGGTGAACGACGTGATCTTGGACGAGCTCGACTGGCCGACCAAAGCCGCGTACGTCCGGCATGTCAGCGACACGGTGAACGGCCTGCGGTCCGACGGTGTGCTCACGGCGCGGGAAGCGGCCACCATCCGGCAGGCGGCACTCTCGTCCTGACCGGCTTCCGGCTCGCCGTTCAGCCCGGCGTCACCACGCGGTGAGAGCCGCCAGCCTCGGTTGAGCAGCCGGGGCACCACCCCAGGGGTGCCCCGGCTATCCACCGTCGGGTGAGTTGACGGTCGGCTGTCGTCAGGCGATGCGGCCGAGATCCGCGGCCGTGATTCCGTGTAGTGGTGGCAGGTCCTGGGTGTAGCGTTCCAGCTCGTCGAGGGCGGTATCGACGAGTCGGTGGATCTCGGTCTGCTGGGCGCCGGCCATGTGCGGCGTGATGAACACATTGGGTAGGTCCCACAGCGGCGAGTTGGCGCCGAGCGGTTCAGGATCGGTGACGTCGAGGATTGCCGAGAGACGGTCGGAGGCGCATTCGGCCTCGAGGGCGGTGGTATCGATCACCATGCCGCGAGCGGTGTTGATGATCGTCGCGTCGTCCGGGATCAGCGCCAGGCGTTCCTTGTTCAGCAGGTGCCGGGTGGTCGGCAGCGCGGGGGCATGGATGCTGACGATGGCGCTGCGCCGCAGCAGGTCGTCGAGGTCGACGTGGCTGGCCCCGGCGGCCCTGATCTGGGCAGCGTCGGCGTAGGGATCGGCGACGAGGATGTCGAAGTCGAACGGGCGCAGGAGGTTCACTACGCGGCGGCCGATCCTGGAGTAGCCGATGATGCCGACGGTGCGCTGGAAGTTGGAGATGAGGCCGGCCGGGCGGGTGTGACGGCGCAGCTGACGGTACTGATGGGCCGACTGGATGATGCGTTTACCGGCGAAGAGGATAGCGGCGAGGGTGTATTCGGCTACCGGCACGGCGTTGGCTTCGGCTGCGGTGGTGACCCGTAGCCCACGCTCCCAGCAGACCGGTTGGACGATCGATTTGACGGAGCCCGCGGTATGCAAGACGGCGCGGAGGTGAGGTGCGGCGTCGAGAACCGAGTTGTCGACAGGTGGGGCACCCCAGCCGGTCATCAACACCTCGATGTCGGGCAGCCGTTCACGGACATCGGGTGCGGTGAAAGCGGCGGCGTGGATAGGGTTGCCGGCCGCGGTGAGCTGCCGGAGGCGGTTGAGACGTAAATCGTCGAACCCGGACCGGAACGCATGGTCACCCATCACCAGCAAGGTGTGCGGGCGGTGCCGGTCGGTCATACATGCTCCTTCGGGGGCGGCGTGAAACGAGCTGGAAAGCGCATTCCAAGCCGAGTTTACCGGCGCCCCTCCCATGATCATGAACACTTTGCCGTGCGATAGCACGGCAAAGTGTTCATGATCATGGGGCTAGTGGGCGGGTAGAAGGCAGACCGGGAAGGCGACGTCGACGGGTTCGCCGACCGGGCTGGGAAGGCCGCTCGCGGGGTCGATCTCGAAGGTGGTCAGGGCGCTAGTGCGCTGGTTGACGACGTATAGGTGTTGGTCGGCGGCGATCATGTCCCACGGGTAGTCTCCGCCGGCCGGCACCGCGCCAATCGGGGTGACCGTAGAACCGTCGACGGCGAATGTTGCGATGGTGTTCGGGCCACGGTTGGCGACGTAACAGTATCGGCCGTCGGGGGAGAGCCGGATCGCGGAAGGGTAGCTGGGCTCCGGGCCGCCATCAGGGTGTGTGGTGACGGTGTAGACGACGGCGGGTGGGGACGAGGACAGGTCGACGACGGTGAGGCTCGAATCCAGTTCGCCGGCGACGTAGGCGTAGGCACCGGCGACGACGAGATGCCGTGGGCCGCTGCCGGGAGGAAGCTGGATCACGTCGACGGGAGTGAGGCGCCCGGCGTCAAGATCGAGTTCGTATCGGCGAATGGTGTCGGTGCCGAGGTCAACCGCGAGCACGTGTCCGCGTCCGTCTTCGATGACCGGATCTGTGGTGGCCATGTGGATGTGTGAGGTGCTCTGCCGGTCCGGGTGTGGGCCGCGGCCGTCATGGTGGACGACGTCGCTGGCCTCTTCGAGTGAGCCGTCGTCGTTGATGGGATGGACCGCGATGGTGCCGCTGCCGTAGTTGGCGGTAAGCAGATACCGACCACTGGGGTGGACGCTCAGGTGGCACGCGACGTTGCCACCACTGGAACGGATGGTGCCGAGCGGGCTGAGCGTGGAGCTATCCGCGGCGACCTGCCACGCGCTTACCGTCGCTGGGCTCTGCGCATGTGCTGCGTAGAGCACTGTCGAGTCAGCTGAGAGCGCGAGGTACATGGGGTTGCCGGCTTCCGGTGCGGCGGCCGCTACGGTCCGCACCTCGGGACCGTTGATGTCCAGCATGGTGATCCCGAATGCCCGTTTTCCTGGTTTACCTATGGCGGTTCCGCCGACGTAGAAGCGCATGGCGGCCATCTTTTCAGTTGTTCGGCGCATGGATTCGCCCGAGTCCGGCCGTCCGAGGTCGATCGCCGTGACGGCTGGTGGTGGTAGTCGTGCCATCTGATAGCCTTCAATGAAGGATGAGAAACCGGTTTCACGCCGTTTGGGACCATCTGGCGAGGCGGAAAGGAACTGTCGGAGATGGCACGGAAGCGATACGCAATGGTGGGGCTGGGTTCGCGGTCGCGGATGTTCAGTCAGGCGCTTCTCGCGGCTCACGCCGACGTCGGTGAGTTGGTGGCGTTGTGCGACGTCAACCAGGCGCGGATGGACTTCCAGAACAAACGGTTCGCAGAGCGGTTCGATGCTGCGCCGATCCCCACCTACGGCGCGAGTGAGTTCGTCCGGATGCTCCACGAGTGCGCGGTGGACGCCGTGATCGTGACGTCGATGGACCGCACCCATGATCACTACATCGTCGCGGCCATGGAGCACGGGTGTGACGTGGTCACGGAGAAGCCACTCACGACCGACGAGGTGAAATGCCAGCACATCCTCGACGCTCAACAGCGCACCGGCCGGGAACTCACGGTGACGTTCAACTACCGCTACGCGCCACGTAACAGCGCGGTGAAGGAGTTGATCGCCTCCGGCGCCATCGGTGAGGTGCAATCGGTGCACTTCGAGTGGCTGCTGGATACCCGGCACGGTGCGGACTACTTCCGCCGCTGGCACCGGGACAAGCGCAACTCGGGCGGGCTCATGGTTCACAAGTCCAGCCACCATTTTGACCTCGTGAACTGGTGGATCGATGCCGTTCCGCAGACCGTATTCGGCTTCGGTGACCTGCGCTTCTATGGCCGGGCCAACGCCGAGAACCGCGGTGAGCGGGTGCGATCCGATCGGAGCCACGGCAGCGGTGAAGTAGGAATCAATCCGTGGGCCATCGACCTCGCCGACGAACCAGAGCTAAAGGGCCTGTACCTGGATGCCGAACACGAGGACGGCTACATCCGGGACCGTAACGTGTTCAGCGACGGCATCAGCATCGAAGACGACATGGCGGTGCTGGTCAGGTACAACACGGGGGCTACGCTGACCTACCACTTGACGGCGTATTCGCCGTGGGAGGGATACCGCGTCGGCTTCAATGGAACCAAAGGCCGGATAGAACTGGCCGTGATTGAGCGGTCCTACGTCAGTGGCGAGGTCATCGACCCCAATGCGGCCGGTGCGGACCAGCCGGGTAATGAACCGATCGACCACACTCGGCTAACCGTGCAGAACCTGTGGGGTAAAGCTCGGCGAGTTGAGGTCGACGAGGAGGGTGGCGGCGGCCACGGCGGCGGTGACCGACGGTTGCTGGCCGATGTCTTCGGCGGCCGGAGCGAGCCGGATCCGCTCGGCCGGGCGGCCGGGCCCATCGACGGCGCCTACGCGATGCTGACCGGCGCGGCGGCGAACCGGTCGTTCGCAACGGGCCTGCCGGTCCAGATCGCGGATCTGGTGTCGTTTCCCGGCACCTGATCAACATCGATCGGGCCAGGTCGGTTCCTGTCCCCACCGGGATGGTGGCAAGTCGGTCCACCAGTCTGGCGGACCGCAGTGTAGGCGGTAGCGTACGGGGCCATGACCCAGAAACGAGTGCGGCATTGGGTTCGGCAGCTGACCACCTGGGCAAGGAACGCGGACGATGCGCTTCTCAGCAGCCCTGACGAGGCAGAGCTGCTGCTCAACCACCTGGCGGCTACCGCACCCTGATGTGCATCGAGTTCTGACCGATCTTGGCAGGCTCCATCCGGACAAGAAGATCGCAAAAGCCGCCCGGAAGGCTGCGTTCAAATTTATGAGGTCACGCGAACTCTAAGAACCCGCGCCGGTTCTATAGGGGCCGCGTGAGTTAGGGGCGGCTGAGGAACGGCCGTTCTGCCTGTCTTGATCATGTGCGACCTTGTCCCATCTTGGCGGGAATGGCCCGTAAATGATCAGTGAGGTCAGCTTGCACCGTTGCCGGTGGGCTCTGGCCATGAACGGGATGACGTCATGTCGTCTGGTAGTCTCTTGCGGAAGAGAAACCGGTTTCTCATCATGCTTGCGCTCACGAAGGGGTTTGTTCGTGCGGTTTGGGATTGTCGGTTGTGGTGTTATCTCATCGGCGCATGCGGGGGCGATTGAGGCTCTGGGGGATCGGGGGGAGCTGGTTGCTGCGTGTGATGTTGACAGTGCCGTCGCGGAGGCGTTCGCCGCTAAGCACGGGTGTGGTGTGGAGAAGACCCCTGGGGATTTGTTTGGCCGTTCGGATGTGGATGCGGTGGCGATTTGTGTGGCGAGTGGGTTGCACGCGGATCTTGCTGTGGCCGCGTTGGAGGCTGGTAAGCATGTGATCGTGGAGAAGCCGTTGGATATCACGTTGGCGGCGGCGGATCGGATTATTGCTGCCGAGCGGCGTTCTCTCGGGGTGGTGGCGACGATTAGTCAGCGCCGGTTCGAGGTGGCGGCGCAGTTTGTGAACCGGGTGGTGCGTGATGGTGACTTGGGTGCCATCACGTCGGGGATGGCGGAGTGTACGTGGTGGCGGTCGCAGCAGTATTACGACTCTGCGGGTTGGCGGGGCACGTGGGCGATGGATGGTGGTGGTGCGTTGATGAATCAGGGGATTCATCAGGTTGACATGTTGATCTGGATGTTGGGTCGGCCGGTGGAAGTGACGGCGTTTGCGGGGACTTTGGCGCATGAGCGGCTTGAGGTGGAAGACACGGTGGCGGCTGTGGTGCGGTTTGAGAGTGGGGCGATCGGTTCGTTGACGGCGACGACGGCGGCGAATCCGGGGTTGCCGTTGCGGTTGTCGGTGCATGGTGATGCCGGGTTGGCGACCATCGAGGGGAACAAGCTGGGGACGTTTGCGTTGGCGGATCCGGCTGCTGGTGTCACGAACACCTTGGCGAATCCTGGGGGCGCGGCGTCTGGTGACGGTGGCGGTAGGCGGGCGGCGTTGTTGGCTGAGGCCGATGAGATCCGTGTCGCGGATGTGGGCCGGGGTAATGGGATGAATCATCCGGCGCAGTATGCCGAGTTCGTCGATGCCGTTGATAACGGCCGAGCGCCGGCGGTGACTAGTGCGGATGGGCGTCGTGCGGTGGAGTTGGTGCTTGGTGTGTATGAGTCGGCGCGGTCTGGGCGGCCTGTGGCGTTGGGTGGTTGAGCCGGCGCGGTCTGGGCGGCCTGTGGCGTTGGGTGGTTGAGCCGGCGCGCGCGGTTGAACGGGCGGTGTCGTGTTGGGGTGTTGGTCCAAGAAGAGTGAGGGAGTCGTCATCGTGTGGACGTTGTCCGGGTTTGCTGATGAGATTTCGCCTGATCTTGAGGAACAGTGCCGGGTGCTGAGCGAGCTGGGTATCACCCACATCGAGTTCCGTAGTGCGTGGCGGACCAACGTGCTGGATCTCGACGATGATCAGTTGAACGCTGCGGCGCGGATTCTACGGCGATATGGCATCGCGGTGTCGGCGGTGGGGTCACCGATCGGGAAGATCGGTGTGGGTGACGATTTCGACGCTCATGTGGTGCGCCACGAACGAGCCCTTCAGGTGGCAGACGTGTTCGGCGCGCCGTACATCCGGGTGTTCTCGTTCTTCATTCCGGAGGGTTCCCAGCCGGGAGATCACCGCGACGAGGTGATGCGGCGGATGTCGACGCTTGCCGAGCTGGCCAAGAGGCACGGCGTGATCCTGGTCCACGAGAACGAGAAGGAGATCTACGGTGATGTGCCGTCGAGGTGTCTGGACATCGTCACCTCGGTGGGTTCCGATCACCTAAGGCTGGCCTGGGACGCGGCCAACTTCGTGCAATGTGGGGTGCGGCCGTTCACCGAGGGATACGCCGAGCTGCGCCCCTATGTCGACTACATCCAGATCAAGGACGCGCGGTTGGCCGATGGTGTGGTGGTGCCAGCCGGTGACGGCGACGGACAGGTGCCGGAAACAATCGCCGCCCTGCGAGCTGATGGGTTCGACGGCTTCTTCTCGATGGAGCCACATTTGAAAGCGGGCGAACGGTACGGAGGATTCAGCGGGCCGGAGCTGTTCACCAAGGCCACCCGAGCGTTCACCGCCATTCTTGATGCCCAGGGCATCACCTACCGCTAGAAGAGGGAGACGGCGTGCGGTTTGCTGTTTTTACCGTGAGCACACCTGAATGGGATCCAACGGCGGCGGCGAAGGAGCTGGTCGCAGCCGGGTACGACGGCGTGGAATGGCGGGTCGCTGAGCCCAAGGCATCAGCGGACGGTCAGCCGGGGTTCTGGGTGGGTAACCGTTGCACGTGGCCGGTGGAGTCGGTGGTTGACGACGCGCCGCGGATCAAGTCGGTGACCGAAGACGCCGGGTTGCGGATGCCGGCGCTTGGTACCTATCTGCAGCCGCACCAGCTCGCTGATGTCGAGCGGTTGATGCGGGTGGCCCGGGCGCTGGGGGTGCCGCAGCTGCGGGTGAGTTCAGGGCCCTACGATCCGACGACGAGTGTGACGGTGCAGTGGGACCAGCGGCGCGCCGAGTATGCCCAGGTGGCTGAACTGGCCGCGCAGTATGGGGTGCGGGCGAACATCGAGATCCACCACAAACAACTGACCCCGAGCCCACACGCCGCGGCCGCGTTCCTCGCCGGCCTCAACCCCGAGCACGTCGGCGTGATCTACGACATCGGGAACATGGTGTGGGAGGGCTGGACCGATTACCGGCTCGGTTTGGAGGCACTGGGCCCGTACCTGGCTCATGTGCAGGTCAAGAATGGCGTCAGCGTCACCGCGGCCACCCGCGCCGACGGCACGGTGGAATGGAAGAACGCCCAACGCACCCTCCGGGAAGGACTCGCGGACATACCCGCCCTCATGACCGCACTACGGCAGGTGGGTTACGACGAGTGGATCTCGGTGGAAGACTTCTCCGACCTCGGCCCACACACCCGAACCGACCGGATCGCCGACAACCTCACCTACCTGAAAGCAGCCCTGGAGTCCTGACATAGCGATGTCGCGCCGCTGAGCGGCACACCGTTTCGAGCGAGGAGGCCAGAGGTGTCGACGTGGGGGTTCGGTCCGCATCTGGACGGGCTGTTCGATGTGGGCGGGCAGCTGACGGAGCACGTCCGGCGGCGATCAGCGGCGGCGCTGGCCGCGGGGCACGCGGAAAATGACGGTCTCGGGACGGTCGCCGACGTCCGTCGGCGGCAGGCGGAAATCCGCGCCGCAATGCTGGAAGGTTGTGGTGGCCTGCCGGACCGTGACGACGGTGCACCGCCGGCGGTAGAGCATGTTGGCGAGGTAGCCGGCGACGGCTACGTCGTCGAGCGGCTGATCATTGAGACCCTGCCTGACGTGTACGTCCCGGCGAACCTCTATTTGCCACAGCGGTTGGCCGGAGTGACCGGCGGCGTGTTGTGGAACTGTGGTCATTCGCCGATCGGGAAGGCCGCTGAGCGGTATCAGGATGCCTGTGCGCGGCTCGCGCGCAACGGGCTGGTGGCGATGGTCATCGACCCGATCGGGCAGGGCGAGCGGTGGAGCTATCTGAGCGAGGATGGTTCGCCACGGGTGCCATGCAACATGCCCGAGCATTCTTACGCCGGTGTGCAATGTTGGTGGGGCGGGGAGTCGATCGCGCGCTACTTCATTCATGATGCGCGCAGCGCCATCGACTACCTGGCGGCCAGGCCGGAGGTGGACGCATCTCGGATCGCGGCGGCGGGTAACAGCGGCGGTGGGACTCTGACGACCTGGTTGATGGCGGTCGAACCACGGTTGACGGCTGCGGTTGTGTCGTCGTTCGTGAGCGACCGGGCGTCGATTCTGCGGTCGGGGAAGGCCCAGGATGCCGAGCAGCATCTGCCGGCCGGGGCGGTGGCGGGGATCGACCACGAGGACCTGCTTATGTCGATGGCACCCCGCCCGGTGTTGGTGTGTTCGGCGAACTACGACTTCTTCCCGATCGAGGGCACGGTCAGCACGGTGTCGCGGGCCCGACGTGCCTTCGAGATCTTCGATGCCATGCACCAGCTGGAACACGTTCGGGTCGACGAGCGGCACGGGTTTACGCCCGGCCTGGCCGAGGCCGCTACTGAGTTCTTCGTGCGCCACCTCGGCAATGATCCGGATGCACCAGTCGACCACAGGAACACCGTGGCGCTGCCCGAGGACGAGCTGCGATGCACGACGTCGGGCCAGGTGGTCCTTGACCGCCCACATGCCCGGCGGGTATTCGACCTCAACCTCGACCGCTACCCGCAGGTGAGTGCACGCCGAGGTGATCCGGCGTCGGTCGAGAACGACGTCGACGCCCAGCGGGAATGGCTTTCCGAACGGGTAAACGGTGGCCGGGACCTCCCGGTTGAGTTCTTTCCCCGATGGTTACCGGCTCGCCGCGTTGACGAGGGCGTTTCAGCACCCGTTGTGATTCGGCGCGCCTGCTGGGCCAGCGAGCGGGATCTGTTCGGAGCCGGCGTGCTGGTCACGCCCGCCGATGTCGAGTTCAGCTCCCTACAGGTCGTGCTGTTCAACCGGGGCACAGCCGACGTCGACGAGAAGCAGGCCTGGTTGGCCGAACAGGCCGCCGCAGGGGTGGCATCGTTTGTTGTCGACGTCCGAGGTGTCGGTTCGCTGGCGCCGAACCCGGTCAACGCGCGGCCGCTTGAGGGTGACTACGGCACCCTGTTCCTGCTCTTGACCGAGCTCATCTGGCTTGATGACAGCCTCGCCGCGGGGCAAGCGTTCGATGTGCTGCGTGCGGTGCGGTTCGTGCGCACCGACTCGCAGATCGACCTCAAAGACCGCCCGGTCAGCGTCTATGGCGAGGGGGCAGGTGCGTTCACATCGGCGTTGGCTGCCGTCCTCGAGCCGACGCTTGCAGAGGTCACCGTACGCGGGCCCGTCGTCGATCCGTTTGAGATGGTCACCAACCGCTACTACGGCGACGACCGAACATGGCTGTCTCTAGTTCCTGGCTTGACCACGGCTGTGTCACGTCGGCTCTTCGCCGGTCTGCTGCCGGATGGCGGAACGTCGTGATGCCCGGAGCACAGGCGCCGGTAGTTGTGATAACCGGGGCGGCCGGAGGCATCGGCTCGGCGTTGAGCCGACGCTACGCCGGGTCCGGTGCTCTGGTGGCGCTCGTCGACCGCGTTGAACACGGCGTCGCGGCCTTAGCTGAAGAACTCCACGACGCCGGGGCCAACGTCAGCCATCACGTCGCGGACATCTCTGATGAACACCAGGTCGAGGCGTTGTTCGATGACGTCGATGCCAGGTGGGGTCAGGTGGACGTGGTGATCAACAATGCCGCGTTCGCGGACGAGGATAGCCTGACCGACACCACCCCGGAGCGATGGGATGCGCAGGTCGACACCGCACTCCGAGGTCCGTATCTGTGTGCCCGCTCAGTGCTACCGGGCATGTGTGACCGCGGATCCGGGGTGATTCTCAACATCTCGTCGGTGAACGCCATGCTTTACGTCGGCAACGAGGCGTACAGCGCGGCCAAAGCCGGCCTGGATTCGCTCACTCGCAGCATCGCGGTTCGTTACGGACCCAAGGGGGTCCGGGCGGTGGGTATCGGCGCGGCCACCGTCGTGACTCCTGGTGCATGGGATGCTCGAATCGCACGAGACCCGGAGATTCTTGACCGGGTCACTCGGTGGTATCCGGCCGGGCGGCTGGGCCGACCGGACGACGTCGCCGCTCTGGCGATGTTCCTAACGTCGCCGCAGGCAGGCTGGATCACCGGCACCACGGTGATGCTGGACGGTGGGCTCACCGCGGGCAACCCCATCCTGGCGGCGGACATTCTCAGCGAGTTCCACCCGTGATGAAGCCCTGGCTGAACTCAACCGCGCGTTCGAGCGCCGTGGAGAGGATACGTTCGCCGATCTCGGCAGCGGCGCGGGTGGGGTCGCCGTAGACGCCGTCGGTGGTGAGTTCGTCGAAGCGGACGGCGACGTCGACGTACCCGCGTGGGCCGGAGCCGGGGTAGGTTTCACCCCGCACGCCTGACGGTTGGACGAGGTCGGGTTTGACGAGCTCGGGGGCCAACGCCATGGCCAGCGACGTCTCCAGTTCGCAGGCGTGTCCGTAGGCGGGTCCGGCGGCTTCTTCGGCGCAGACGTCACGGGCGAGTTTGGCCCACATCATAGAAGCGACGTGAACAGCGAGTTCGCTGCGAGCGCGGCGGGCGACGAGGTTGAGCGCGTCCATGTTTCCGCCATGTCCGTTGACGATGATCACCTTGCCGAACCCCTGGTGCTTCAGGCTGGCGACGAGGTCGAGCATGAGCGCCATGAATGTGGGCGGGGTGAGGGTCATCGTGCCGGCGAAGCGCTCGTGGTGTTCGGACAATCCGTACGGTTGCAGGGGGCACACCAGGGCCTGGTCTCCGAGTTCGGTGCCGAGCCGGTGCGCGAACGCCTCGGCGATCCGGGCGTCGGTCAGCACCGCCAGGTGCGGCCCGTGCTGTTCGACCGCCCCGACGGGGAGGATGGCTACCCTGGCCGTTTGCTGGGCGGTGTGGGCTTCTGTGGTGGTGAGCTCGGCGAGGAGGACGGGGCCCTGAGCGGCGCCCATAAATGGTCTCCAATCGGACAAGTTCGGCGTGGACGCGCGGTTCTCCGTCGGGGTCAGCCAGGCATCAGGGAACCATCGGCCGAGGTGTGGGCGCCCACCCGAGTAGCTGTCTGGCTTTACCCAGTGGCGTGTAGCGCTCATGGCTGTCGCCGCTGATGAAGAACGCTTGGAATCCGTCGCGGTAGTGCAGGGCGGCCTCGAACGCGGCGGCGACGTCGCTGGCCCGGGTGGCGATGACGGAGGTGTGGTCGCTGCCGGGGCGGGGCCATTCGTCGTCGGGAATCGGGTGACACAGCCGCAGCGCGTTGACGGTTATCTTGCGGGCCTGAATGGCATGCCGGCAGACTTCCTCGCCGAGGCGTTTGGTGAGCCCATAGAGGGAGTTCGAGTCCGGCGGATCGGCCTCGCTGGGATAGAAGTCCCGTTCGGGGTAGACGCTAAGGCTGCTCGCGTGGACCGCGTGGTGAATACCGGCGTCAGCGGCCGCCCAATACGCGATGTATGGGCCTTTGACGTTGACATCGAAAGCCAACCCGGCTCTAACATGTTCAGGCGGTGAATGGGGCCCTCGTACGGGGCTCATGGCCAGGTAGACGAGGATTTCCATACCCGCCGCGGCTTCGTGAACAGCGTCGTAGTCGTCGACGCTCCCGGTGACGTATTCGAAGCCGTGCGCTGCCGAAGCGGTGTAGGACGGGCGTTTGAGGTCAAGGACGCGGACATGGTGTGCCTGGCTGAGAGTGGGGACGATCAGGCTGCCAACCAGGCCAGATCCACCCAGCACAAGTAGTTTCATGCGGCGGCCACCTTGTCGTAAACCGGGGCTTTGGACGCACGTCTGTGCAGATCCGCCCAGGCGACTGGATCGGGTGCGTCGGCCTCCCGGTGTACTTGCAGAGTGACACCACGGCCGAAGACCGGCTGGTTGCCGGCGAGGAAGTCGTCCCAGCATTGGCGCATCCGGGTGTAGTGCACCTGGCGGCCGGTCGGCCAGGTGACGGTGAGGATATGCCGGGGTTCGGGGACGTCGTACGGCGGTCGCATCCGAAACCGGTCGATCACCGATTCGTCGAACCGCACCCCCAGCCCAGGGCCGTCCGGCACCGTGACCATGCCGTCGGTGATGGTGAGTGGCTCGCGGAGTAGGTCGTGCCCGTAGTTGTTGAGCGCGGTGACGGCGGGCCATCGAGCGTGAGTGAGTACTGCCCCGAGGTGGGCCTGAAAAGCCGTCGTCAGTCCGAGCCCGACGTTTTGCAGCCAGAAGTTCTTGTTGAACTCAGCACACAACGTGGCTTGGTGCATCACGCGGTGAGCGCCGCCGGATACGACGTAGCCGTCGACGGCGTTGGCGTGTGTCCCGGTGGGAAACGATTGTTCGTGCCAGTGGACCGCCAGCGGCCGGCGCACCTTACCGCGTAGCTGCTGATATCCGGCAAGGTCGCGTTGGGGGATTGGGGCTTCGTAAATAGCGGTTCGATCGTAGGTATCGAGCTCAGCGAGGACCGGGGCCGCATGCCCGGCGGACAGCAACATACCGTTGAAGTCCATGTCCAAGCTGTACTCGGCCGGGGTGATGGCACTGACCTGCTCGATTTGGTCGTAGATGTCGAACCAGGGCCGGGGTTTGAACTTGTGGGCCAGGTAACCAGCGGCGACGGCGTCTTTCGCCTCAGCGGCGAGTGTCTGTGGTGGCATCTTGGTGTTCCACCAGGCCAGCGGGCAACGGTCGCGGACCTTCGGGCCTGGGAGCAGCGCATGGGCCGGGACGTCGAGTGCTTGGCCGACGACGTCGTACAACGCGATCTGCAGGCCAGCTCCTACCGAGTCGTCCCCGAGGAAACTCGCCGCGTTGGCACCACGCACCCGTTCAACGGCGTCGTCGGTGGTGCCGCCGCTCCAGCCGTAGTGAAGGAGCGACTCACCCCAGCCGACGACCCCCGCGTCGGTCTCGACACGGACGACTTCGACGACGCTCCACCGCCACACGAGCAACGAGTTCCACTCGGCGCAGCGAGAAGTGAACGGCACTCGCAGCACCATTCGATCGATGTCTTTGACCCGGCCTGCCAGTACCACGTGTTGCCTCTCCGCAGGTCAACGTCCGCCGCCGACTCAGCGGTCGCGGACTCCATAGTCGTGAACCTCTGATCCAGGACCCTAAACGCCGCATACCTAGTTAGTCAACAGAGTTGACATATGGGCAGTTGGGGGCGGTTACAGCGACGCCAAGGCGAGTGGTGTCTCGATGAGGCGTTCGGTGACGCAATGCAGGCCACCACCCAGCACCCGAGCGCGCTCAACGTCTGCGGCGCCCTGGCGGTACGGAGCCGAGTTCAGGTCGGAGACAACCATGAGTTGAGCGGGATCGATCGGCATCAGGGCACCGTTGCCGAGTGCGTCGTGTGCTGCTGGCATCAGCCAAGGGGCGACGGCAGCGTAGTAGCCGCCGACCACTACGAGGTCGGGATCCAGGGCGTTGACGATGTTCGCCGTGCCTTCGCCCAGCCAATGGCCGGCGGTGGCGAGGGCGTCGAGCACCTGTTTGTTCTCCGCCTGTGCCGCGGCGATCAGGGCGTCGACGGCGATGGGGGCGTAGCCGGGGATCTGCTCTAGGCCGGTGGCCACCTCTGGCAGTGCATTGCGCAAAACGTGATGTAACCCCACCAGGGTGCGCCAGCATCCGGAGCGTCCGCAGGTGCACTCCGGGCCGGCCGGGTCCAAAGTGATGTGGCTGAAGCTACCCGCGTATCCGGATCTGCCCTCGTGGAGGCGGCCGTCGAGGACAATCCCGGCACCTATGCTCAGCTCACCCGACAGGCTGATGAGGTGACGAACTCCGTCGGTGCGATACCGCTCCCACTCCGCGAGGGCGGCGAGGTTGGCATCGTTCTCCACCAGTACGAACGGTATGCCGGGTAACTGTTCGCTGATCTGACCGGCGATGTCGAGTTCGTCCTTGGTGGTGTGTCGACGCAGTATGCCTCGATGGGCGTCGGTGATACCGTGCGCGGCGACGACGACCCCGACGAGGCGGAGATGGTTGTCCCGAGCCGCCGCGGCGGCAGCCCCGATCCGGGAGGTGATGAGTTCGATCCGGTCGGAGACCCGCAGAGACTGCGAACTCGCCAGGTCGGTCTCCCGGGTGTGAACCTGTCCGGCGAGGTCGCTGAGCGTGGTGCACAAATACGTTGCGCCGATGTCTACCACCACGGCGGCGAACCGCTCGCGGGCGATGCGTAGCGGTGCGCTGGGGCGTCCGACCCGATGCGCCGAAAACTCCTCTTCGACCAGGACGCCTTGGTCGAGCAGGTCATTGACCAGCCCACCGATAGCCGTCTTGGTCAGCCCCGTGGCCCGGGCTAGTTCGGCCCGAGTGCAGGTCGCCCTGGTGTGGATGGTCCGCATGACGACGGACAGGTTGTGTAGACGGACATCCGAGTTGCCCAACATGCGCGGTGGCTGGTAGCCGCTGAGATCGGGCGGGGCCATCGTCTCGGCTGCGGGATCGGAATTGGGCATCTGCCGAGTGTATGCCGTTGCGGTGTTTCGCATCGGTCTTGTCAGCACGCAGACGGGGGCGGGCGTGGGAAGATTTGTCCACCCACATGCCGTTTGCATCGCCCCGGCCTTCACGCCGCGGCGCCGCTACGGACCGAGCCTGTCGGTGCGAACCCGTATGTTGCCGTCATGTCTGGTCAGTCGAGTCCGCATGATGCGGTGTTCCGGCGGGTTCTTGGTGAACCCGCCAATGCTGCCTCGCAATTACGTGCGGTGCTTCCCGCAGCTCTCACCAATCGACTCGACCTTGATCGGCTGACCAGGCTGTCGGGCAGTTTCGTCGACGAGACGCTGCAATGGCGACACTCCGATCTGCTGTTCACTGCCCCATTGGACGGCCGCGAAGCCTTCGTCTACGTCCTCGTCGAGCATCAGAGCTGTACTGATCCAGTGATGCCGCTCCGGATGCTCCGCTATGTGGTGCGGATCTGGGAGCGCTACCGGGCTGAACATCCGGAGGAAAACCGGTTGCCAGCGGTGATCCCGCTAGTCGTCCACCACAACCGCCGCCCGTGGACCGGTCCGACCGATGTGTTCGAGCTCATCGATCTCGATGGAGATGCCGCCGAGGCGGCGGCGGAGTATCTACCTCGGTTCCGGTTCCTACTCGACGACCTGGCGCGCCTTGACGAGCAAGCGCTGCGAGATCGGCCGCTCACTCCGCCGGCGCGGATTACCCTCCTGTTGCTGAAGATCGCCGCGGGAAACCCAAAGCTCGCTGATGACCTTCGGCAGTGGAAGGGAGAGCTGAATTCGATCTTGCGTCGCTCCGGTGGCCACGAAGACTTCATCGCTCTTTTGACGTACATTGAGACTGTGGGCGAGACGCCCGCTGACGAGTTATATGACCTGTTCGCTCAGCTCGGACCCGAGGCAGAGGAGGCCTACGTGACCACTGCGGAGATGCTTCGCGCTGAGGGTGAGGCCCGCGGTCGCGCTGGGGCGCTCGTGCAGCTTCTGGCTCTGAAGTTCGGCCCCTTGCCGGGGGCGGCGCTCAGGCGGGTGCATGATGCCTCGAGCGACCAGCTTCAGGTATGGACGGCGCGTGTCCTCACCGCCAGCACGCTTGACCAAGTCCTGCGCTGACTCCTGCCTCGGACGTCTACCCAACCGCTTGGTGCCTGGGCATCGGGCTGGGTGATCGGTGATAGGTCCGCGCCCGCACCACGTGGGCGCAGGTCCGCCCGCACCGGCCGATCCTCGTCGGCGCCGCGGGCCTTTTCACTTGATGAAACCCCATCAATGGGGTCTCGAATGGCAACGAATGGCAACAAGTTGACACCCCTGGTGATCGCTTGATCCATTAGGTTCTGTCGGACAGGCTGAAAATCTCATCTAGTGAAATAGGCCATGGCGGTCGGAGGAAGCGAGCGAGATGTCGTTACGAACCCGGGAACGGTCGTCGGAACTGCGCGCGGGTGCCGTCAGCATCACTCCGGGCGGTGTGCACTCGAACGTACGGTTGGCCGGTCCACCAGTGTTCTTCGAGCGAGGCCAGGGGGCGTGGCTCTATGACGCCGACGGCAACGATTACGTTGACTATCTGCTAGGTCAAGGACCGAACTTCCTGGGGCACGCCCACGCTGCCGTCAACGACGCGGTGGCCAGCGCGGTGCGACGAGGAACCGTGTTCGGTGCGCAGAACGTACTGGAGAACGAAGCCGGCGAGCTGTTTCTCGACAGCGTCGGCTGGGCGGACCGGGTCCGGTTCGGCGTCACCGGCACCGAGATGGATCAGGCCGCCCTCCGGCTCGCCCGGGCCGCCACTGGCCGAACGAAGTTCGTCCGGTTCGAGGGGACCTACCACGGCTGGCTCGACAATGTCCTCGTTACCACGGTGGACGGAGCACCGGCACCGGTCAGTGCTGGGCAGCTCGCGCATTACCTGGCCGATTCCTACGTCGTTCCCTACAACGACGCTGAAGCGCTCCGAGCCCTACTCGCCGAACACGACGACGTCGCGGCCGTCATTCTGGAACCCGTCATGTGCAACAGCGGCGCCATCGAGCCGCGTTCGGGGTATCTGGACGAGGTGCGACGGCTGTGCGACCAACACGGCGTGGTCCTCATCTTCGACGAGGTGATCACGGGGTTCCGGCTAGCACTGGGCGGGGCGGCGGAGCGGTTCGCGGTGACCCCGGACCTAGCGGTGTACGGGAAGGCGATCGCCGGTGGCTGGCCGGTAGCTGCGCTCGCCGGCAAAGCGTCGTTGATGGACATGTTCGCCGGCGGCGTCAACCATTCCGGGACGTTCAACTCGTCGGTTCCGGCGTGTGCGGCGGTCACGGCCGCGTTAACGGTCCTGCGTGAGGATCCGCCGTACAAACGGGTGGAGGAGCACGGGACCCGCCTGATGGACGGTATTCGCCAGCTCGGCGCAGCACGCGGGTTGCCGCTGCGGGTGCAGGGCCTGCCGATGGCGTTCCACGTCTCCTTCGGTGATCCGGAACCGATCTATGATTACGCCGGACTGGCCCGGATCGACCTCGCGCGATACGCGCGCTTCGCCGATACGCTGGTCGACCACGGCGTGTGGGTAGCCGCTCGCGGTATCTGGTACGTATCGGCCGCGCACGGCGAGACCGAGCTGGCCACAGCTCTCGAACGGTTCGAGGCGGCGCTCTCGGACCTGCCGGAATGAGTGATAGACGCTTGACCGATCGGGTAGCGGTGGTGACAACCGCCGCGCGGAGGAGCGGGGAAGGCGAGGATGGTGGCAGGTGACCTGCTGATCCGTGGCGGGACGGTGGTCGATGGAACGGGGGCGCCGCCGGTCGAGGGCGACCTGCTCGTCGTCGACGGTCGGATTGAAGCCGTCCTCCGCCCGCACGAGCCGGCAGAGGCATCTCAGGTGATCGACGCCGCCGGGCTGGTCGTCGCCCCCGGGTTCATCGACATCCACACCCACTCCGACGTCAGCGTGCTCCTGGATGGCCGAGCACAGAGCAAGGTTCATCAGGGGGTGACGACGGAGGTCGTCGGCAACTGCGGATTCTCGGCGTTTCCTATCGCTCAGGAGCGACGCGACGACCATGCTGACCTGCTCGCCGGGATCGGCGACGACCCTGTTCCGCTGACGTGGTCGGACCTCGATGGTTACGCCGACGTGTTGCAGCAGGCCGGGCTGGCGGTCAACGTGGCAACTCTGGTGGGTCACGGGCAGCTGCGGATCGCCGCCGCGGGGATGGCGGAACAGCCGTCCGTCGAAGCCACCCAGGTGATGGGCTCGCTGTTGCGGGATCAGCTCGAACAGGGGGCGTTCGGTCTGTCCACAGGGCTCACCTACGTGCCGTCGCGATACGCGGATACGGCCGAGCTGTCCGCCTTGTGCGCCGTTCTTGCCCGGCACGGCGCTCTGTACGCGACACATTCGCGGGGCAGCGGATTCACCGGAGCGGCCGAGGCCGCCGAGCTAGGACGGGTCACGGGTGCCGCGATCCAGTACTCCCACATCGCGCTGAACGATCCGCAGAGCTGGGGCCGCGCCGCCGACCTGCTGGCTTTGTTCGACGATGCGCGACGGTCCGGGGTGGATATCGCCTGCGACGTGTACCCGTACCACGCGTCGGCCTCGGCGCTCACCCAATACCTTCCGGCATGGGTGCAGGAAGGCGGGATCGCGGCGATGCGGTCCCGACTCGCCGACGGTTCGACGATGGACCGCGCCGAGCGAGAACTCGCGGCCGGCTGGGGCGCCGGTGGCCGGATCCCGTGGTACTGGGATCGAGTCCTGCTGTCCCGGACGGACGGCCTGCTCGGCATCGCGGAGGGCGTCACCGTTGATGAGGCCGCGAGCAGCGTCGGAATGTCCGCGGCCCGGTTGGTTCTCGAGCTGTGCCGGGAGGGTGGCAACCGGGTTCAGGTGGTGCTGTTCTACCGCACCGAGGACGACATGCGGGAGTTTCTGCGCGCCGGTTACACACTGGTTGGTTCGGACGGATCCGCGTTGCCGTACGAGCTGCCCGGGCGCATGCCGCATCCGCGTGCGTACGGCGCGCACGCGCGGGTGCTGGGCCGCTACACCCGTGAGCTGGGCGACCTCGACCTAGCCACCGCGGTGCACAAGATGACCGGTGCTGTCGCGCAACGGATGGGCCTCGCCGACCGAGGGACGTTACGCCGGGGCCTGGCCGCCGACGTCGTCGTCTTCGATCCGGCGACAGTGAATGACGAGGCGACCTATCTGGATCCGTGTCGGGCGCCGTCCGGTGTGCACTACGTCGTCGTCAATGGTGAGGTTGCCGTCGCGGCGGGGACGCAGACCGAGGTGCGTTCGGGCAGGGTGTTGCGGTCGCGATGAAGTGGAAGGGGGTGTGTGATGCGGTTGGCGACGTTGGGGTTTAGTCACGAGGCGAATACGTTCGCGCCGGTGAAGGCTGGCTTGTCGGTGTGGCAGCGGGCCGGGATTCTGGAGGGTGACCAGATCCGGGCCGAGTACGCGACGTCGGAGTCGATCCTGGCCGGGTTCTTCGCCTACGAGGTCGAGTCCCCTGGTGTGGAACTTGTCCCGTTGGTGTACAGCCGGATCACGCCCACCGGTGCCAGCACCATTGAGGCGTATGAGCACCTTGTCGGCCGGATGATCGATGCGTTGAAGGCTGGTGGGCCGTGGGACGGTGTGTTGCTCCCGCAGCACGGGGCGGCCGTGTCCGAGGATTACCGGGACGCTGATGGGGAGTTCGTCCGGCGGGTCCGGGAAGTTGTCGGGCCCGACGTTCCGATCGGGATGACGTTGGACATGCATGCCAACGTCTCTCGGCAGATGGTCGAGTACGCCGACGTTGTCACCGTGTTCCAGACGAATCCGCACGTTGATGCCTTCGAGCAGGGGCTCTCGTGTGCGCGTCTGGTGGGCCGGATGGTTCGTGGTGAGATTCGCCCGGTGATGGCGTTGGCGGCGCCGCCGCTGGTGATCAACATTTTGCGTCAGGGCACCAACGACGAACCGATGGCCGGACTCCTGGCGTTTGCCCGGGAGCACGAGCGGCGCGCGGGTGTGTTGTCGGTGAGTGTGGTGGAGGGGTTTCCCTATGCCGATGTCGCCGAGATGGGGATGAGTGTTGTCGCGATCACCGACGACGATCCCGGCCTGGCCGACGACGTCGCCCGGACTATCGCCGCGGCGGCGTGGGACCGGCGCGAGGAGTTCCGTGGTGATGCGCCAGGGGTCGATGCCGCTCTACGCGAGGCCGCTGCCGCACCCGAAGGCCCGGTAGTCCTGCTCGACATGGGCGACAACGTCGGGGGAGGAAGCCCGGGGGATTCGACGCATATCCTGCACGCGGCCCGTCGGCTGGGTGTCACCGGGCTCATCGAGTCGATCACCGATGCCGAGGCTGCTGAGGCGTGTGCCCGGGCCGGTGTTGGTGCGCGGGTCGATCTCACCGTGGGTGGCAAAACCGATGGTCTGCATGGTGTTCCGTTCCCGGTGGTGGGTGAGGTGATCGCCGTCACCGATGGGCGTTTCGAGGATCCCACCCCGACCCACGGCGGTACTCGGTTCTATGACTACGGCACGTCGGTGGGTATCCGTACCGACGATGGATTCCTGCTGGCCGTACACTCTCGGTCGGCCGGAACTCGGAGCCAAATGCAGTTCCGGATGGTCGGCATCGAACCGCGTGACGCGAAGATCATCGCGGCGAAAGGTGTCCATTCCCCGCGTGCTGCCTTCGAGGCGATGGCGAGCAAGCTGATCTGGGTGAACACCCCGGGGGCGACGAGCGCCGACCTCTCGACGTTCGCCTATCACCACCGGCGCCGGCCGATGTTCCCCTTCGAACCGGATGCGGTGTATCGGGGTTAACCCCCGCAGGCCGAGCCGGTCGGGAAACCCTCGCCCTCTCTTTCCACTCCGCGACCGCCAGATGGCGTTAAGCACCGAATCCTGGTCTTAACCCCATCTGGCGGTCGCGGAGTGCGTTGAGCGCACGGCGCACTACTCAGTGATACTGTATAGCAGTACTCGGTAGCACTGAGTACTGCGACGCGGGAGGCCCGTGGTGGATGACCTGACGGAGATGCTGAAGGGCACACTCGAGGGCTGTGTGCTTGAGATCATCCGCAGCGAGGAGACCTACGGGTACGCCATCACGCGCCGACTGAACGAACTCGGCTTTGCCGAGGTCGTCGAGGGAACGGTTTACACCATCCTGCTGCGGTTGGAGAAGAACGGGCTCGTCGAGGTGACGAAACGACGATCCGGACAGGGGCCGCCGCGCAAGTTCTATGCGCTCAATGAAGCGGGGCGAGCAGAACTCGCGACGTTCTGGGCGAAATGGGAGTACGTCACATCACGGATCGACAAGCTCAAGGAGGGCGAGAGATGAGCTTCTGGCAGACCATCACCGGCAGCGATCTCACCAAGGAATGGAAGGCATTCGAGGCTCGGGCCCAGGCATTGCCGGCTGAGTATCGAACGGCATGGGGTGAGATCAATGTTCATCTTGTTTCCTACACGGACTTCACGGGCCGTAATCTCCTGCCGATTCTCGACAGCGCTCTGGGGCTGCTCGAAGAGGCGGCGGCGGACGGGCAGGGCGTTCACGACGTACTCGGTGACGATATCGCCGGGTTCTGTGCGGCTCTTGCTGGCGGAGAGGGTGCCCGGACCTATCGCGACCGGTGGCGTGAGCAGTTGAACAGAAACGTCGCTAGGAAATTGGGTCAGCTAGGAGGCTGATATGAGCATCAAAGACATCATCGAAGGCAAGAAGCAGTGGCGGGCGCATTTGGCGCGGGTCAAGGCGCTCCCGCGGGACTACCAGATCGTCTACAAGGAGATGCAAGGGTACTTCTTCAAGGTCGGGCCGGTCGGCCTCGAGGACGGGTCCCTGCTCACGGAGATCGTCGACTTCTTCGAGCAGGGTGCTGCCGACGGCAAAGGAGTCCTGGAACTCATCGGTGATGACGTCGCGGCCTTCTGTGACGACCTGATCAAGGACTCGCCCACTTACGCGGACATCTATCAGGAGTCCATCAGCAAGGAACTCGGTTCCGCCGAGAAGTAGCACCGTCGCCCGGGGTACCTCACGGCGAGTTCGACTCATATGGCCGCCCTTCTTCCTGGCTTCAGATGACGGATAGGCGGCTCCCGCTGCGCCCTAAGCGTCATCTGAGGCCAGGAAGTGGGTGCCTAGGCACGCGACCGCTCGGTCTGCGCCGACCCGCCGCCGACGGTGGATTCGCGGACGACGAAGTGGGGTAACACCCGGGTGCGCACGATGGGTGCCTTCGTTCCGTCCCTGATCATCGCGGCAAGGGCGGCCGCGGCGAGTGCGCCGATCTGGGCTCGGGCCGGCACGATGGTGGTGAGGGGAATCTCCGCGATCCCGGCGACCTGATCGTCGTAGGTCACGATCGCGAGGTCGCCCGGCACCTCCACTCGGGCCCGGCGCAGATGGGGGAGCAGCCTGATGGCAAGTGTGTCGGCGACGCAGACAACGGCGTCGAGCCGATGTTCCACGACGAGTCTCGCGTAGTGGGCGACGTCGGCATCGGACCAGTCCTCCGGAGGTCGGCGGAGCACGGTCTGATCGTTGACGGGCAGCTCTAGAGCGGTCATGGCCGAGTGGTACGCACGAAATATCTCGTCCGCGTGGCTGCTCTCGAGGAGCCCTTGGAAGCCGATCCGGCGTCTGCCCTGTGCGTGCAGGTGGCAGATCGCCTGATTGAGGCCCTCGGTGATGTCCGAGCACACGTAGGGGGTGCGACGGCACGGGGCTTGTGGTGGTGCGTCCACCGGGTGGCGTTCCACCAGCACATGTGGCACGTCCAGCGTGGTGAAGGCGTCGAGGTGGGCAATGGGATCGCCATCGAGGTGCAAGGTGGGGGCGATGATCAGCCCCTGGGCGCCGTTGGCGACGAGTGAGCGGGCTCGCTCGAATTCGACGGTGCGATCGTAGCCCGCGAACGTGATGCGTAGCTCGAATCCGGCTGCGTGCAGGACGGCCTCCGCGCTATCCACTACGGGGTCGTAGAAGGCGCTGTTCGGGGTGATCAAGCCGACGGCTGCCGTTGGTGCGGCGGTAGCGGGTAGTGCCTTGACGTACGCACCCGACCGCGGCTTGATCTGGAGCTGCCCGTCGTCGGCGAGCTCGAAGAGTGCTTTGCGGACGGTGTCGAACGCGACGCCATGGGCGGCGGCGAGGTCGGTGACCGGTGGGAGGCGGCTGCCAATGGGCCATCGACCGCTGGCCAGTTCTTCCCGCAGCTGCGCGGCCAGCCTACGGGCCCGGGTGTTCCGTCGTGGCGATTCGCTATCGCGAGGTGGTGGATTCGTCATCGAGGCTTCTTGTCGTCGTCGGATCCGTCAATGGAACGCTCTCCGTAAATTATCAGCAAATTGACCTAAATAGATGGGGAATTCTCGCTCAGTATTGACATTTCTTCTGCGGTGAAAATAGCGTGGCCTGCCACCGGTGAAGTAGTGACGCGTCGCCCAGTCCGATCGTTGCAACCGATTGCAGCTCGGTTGGTTGCTTGATGGAGGAGGTTTCGGTCGGTGACGAATCGTGTGGTGCCCCGAGGAGATGAGGTCCGATGACGCGATTAAGAGGCCGCACAGAATGGGAGTCGCCTGGCTCGCGGGCCCGAGCACCCTGGCTGGCGGCGTTGTCGTCAGTCGTCGCACAAACCCAGTGCGGCTCCTTCCTCCGCCTTGCCATCCAGGCGCTCGACCCCGCTCGCTGTCAGGCGCCCCATTCTGCGCGGCCTCTAAGAACCATGTCCGCGCTCGCCGTGGTCGGCTTGCTGGCCGGCGCACTGCTCATCGGCGCAAGCGCTCCGGTGTACGCCGAGGAGAACCCGCGTGCGGAGCCCCAGAATCTGCTGACCAATACGAGCTTCGAGGAGGGCGACGACGTCACCGATGCCCCGGGCTGGTCGCCCCTGTGGGGTCGGACGGAGTTCGTGTCGTTCACCGATGTGCGTGCGACCGACGGTGTGCGGAGCCTCCACGTCTTCAGCGACTCGACCACTCGTGGCGGCGGGTACATCGCCGATCCGGTGCCCGTAGACGTTGGCGAAACCTATGAATTCAGCTTCGACCAGTATCGTGTCGACGGTTCGCTCAGCGCCACGGTCTACTTCGACGACGCCGATGGCAACATCGTGACCCAGCCGTGGGAGATGGTTCGGTCGACGGCGCACACGTGGGAGCGTTCGGCCGCCTACTTCGACGCCCCTGACGGCGCGGTCGCGGCTCGTCCGGTTATCTATAACCCAAGTGGCGTGACGGTCGACACCTACGTGGACAGCGTGTTCTTCGGCCCTGGGGAACGGGTCGAGGAGCCCGAAGAATCCCGCGTCGAGCAGATTCTCGCGCAGGACGAGAACCTGGAGTATCTCGGTGAGCCCGTCACCACGCAGATCCCCAGCCAGGCCGCCCATGGACTCGAGAACGGACGGCACGTGTCGTATCAGGTGTTCAAGGGAGCGCCGGACACCGACTACCCCGCGACCTTCGCCGTCACCGACGTGGAGACCGGGGAGCAGCAGCGGACCTGCGCCGTCGAGGGTGCCGAACACGTGCGGAACCTCAATATCGCCGACGACGGCCGCGTCTACTGGGGTACCTACTACGACTCGAAGTTGTGGCGCTACGACCCCGCCACCGGCGACTGCGCGGATCTGGGCCGCATCAGCGAGGCAAGCGGGAGTCACCACGCCTTCGGCGTCTCGCCCGGCCCCAATGGCTCGGTGTATCTGGGGGTCTACCCAGACAGCCGGCTCTACCAGGTGGACCCGGTCACCGATGAGATCGAGCTGCTGCGCGAGATCGCGCCGAACGCGGACTACATTCATTCGATCGCGTACGACGAGCAGACCGACACCGTCTACGTCGGCTCCGGCGGGCAGATCCCCCAGATCTGGAAGATCGACGACGGCGGACGGGGTGACCAGACGCTGATCGCCGATGAATCCACCGCGCCTGGCCTGAACGCGGGAGCCACAACGGTGGGCCGCATGGACATCGTGGGGGACTTGCTCTACGCACAGGTGGGATTACGCATGTTGATCCTGGACCTGGACGGGAACGTCGTCCACTGGGACGCCGGACAGACCCGCTACTTCTTCGGCCACCACATCATCGCTGGCGCACGGCCGGGCACGGCGGTCTTCTCGACCGAAGGAGGGGGACTGGTAGTCCACGACGGCGCCGACAACTCGTTTACCCCTACCGGCATCAACATCGGCGGGTACCTCTCGAACGGGGTAGTGGACGACTCCAGTGGTACTCCGCTGCTGTACGGGACGTCGGCGACCGGGGTGTTCGTCGCCGATCTCGAAAGCGAGACGCTGGTCTCGGACAACGCCATCGAGTTTGCCCAACCCACGCTGATCCAGAAACTCTTCACCGGCCCCGACAACTCCGTGTGGGCGTCGGGTTACATGGTTGGCCTGGCCGAGGTCGACAAGGACGGCGTCGATCATGACCCGACGATGCAGCGCGGTCAGTATGAGTCGGCTGTGGTGCGAGACGGGAAGCTCTACCTCGGCGCCTACGGGCATGCCAAGTTCGAGGTGCTCGACCCCGAAACCTACGACCCCTCGAACCCGAACACCGTGCCGCGATTGTTCGACGGCCTCGCGGAGGGGCAGGATCGCCCCCACGGCATGGCGTACAACCCGGAGCGCGACGAAATCTACCTGGGGGCGGTCGCGATCTACGGGCAGACCCAGGGCGGGCTTGCGATCTGGGACGCCGCTACCGGATCGCACGAGTGGCTGACCACCGAGATCGGTCTGGACGAGAACGTCGTCTCGGTCGCGTACAACCCCGTTGACGGCCTGGTCTACATCGGCAGCACTATCTACGGCGGGCTGGGCTCCGATCCCAGTGGGAACACCGCCGGCAAGCTGATCATCTTCGACCCGGAGACCCGCGCGGTCGTCGAGGCGATCGACCCCGTCGGAGAAGAGCGCCAGGGCATCACCGGACTGATGGTCGACCCTGACGGCCTGGTCTGGGGCGTCGCGGAGGAGGCTCTCTTCGCCTATGATCCCGTGGCCGGCGAAGCGCAGGTCAAAGGCACCGTTGGGGGACGTTACACGTCGACGCGCTGGGCCTATGGCACCGTCACCAGGTCTGACATCGACGGGAAGATTTATGTCACCGCCGGCAACCGGTTCAGCGTCCACGATCCCGCCACGGGTGAGACCCGCCGGATCGCGGACGGGCTCGCCTGGAGCGCGGTCGACGACGACGGCGATGTCTACCTCAGCGCCGGTGCGCACCTGTTCCGTTACAACGTGCCGGGTTCTGGTGATGAGTTCACCTGCACCGAAACGATCACCGGCACGGTGGACGATGGGCTCAACGTCGTGGCGGAGGCCGTGGTGTGCCTCGACGGAGGCCAGGTGAACGGAGCGGTGACGGTGGAAGCGGGCGGTGCGTTGCTCGTCGAGAACTCGTCGTCCATCCACGGCAGCCTGGTCGCAACCGATGCGGTGAGTTTGCAGGTGCGGGAGAGCTCGATCCGCGGCGCGGTGTCGGTGACGGGAACGACGGGGCCGTTCGTCTTCGCCGGCAACGACGTGAGTGGTTCGCTGAGCTGCTCCGGTAACACGTCGGAGCCTGATGACGAGGGCATGGTGAACTCGATCCGCGGTTCAGTCGGGGGGCAGTGCTCCGCCCTCTGAACCACCCTCCCCCACCCCCCCCCCCCCCCCCGGTGATCATTGGCTTTTGACTACCGGATCCGGTAGTCAAAAGCCAATGATCACCGGGAGGGTGGGAAGGGGGTGCGGGGGTGGGGAACCGGTTACTCTCGTCCTTGTGAGAGATGAGGGGTCTGTGGGTAGACGCGACGGCTCGCGGCGGTCGGGCGCGGGCGTGCCGGTGACCATCGGGCTGGTGGCCGCGACCGCGGGGGTTTCCCGGGCGACGGTGTCGCGGGTGTTCAACGGCAACCCGTCGGTGGCGCCGGAGCTTGCCGAACGGGTGCGGGCTACCGCCGCCGAGCTCGGTTATGCCCCGAGCCCCGTGGCCCGCAGCTTGGCGCTGGGCCGTACCGGGGTGATCGCCATGCTGGTCCCGGACCTTGGCAACCCGACGTTTCAAGGGGTCCTCAACGGCTTGACCCGTGCGGCCAGCGATCAGGGGTACCGGCTGCTGGTCGCGGACTCCCAGGAAGACCTTGACGAGGAGGCCGTCCTCGCCGTCGAGGCGCGGCGGCGCTGCGACGGACTTGTCTTGTGCGCGCCGCGGATGCCGACGGAGCGGTTGCGGGAGCTGGCTCCCAAGCTCAGGCCGCTGGTTCTGGTCAACCGCGAGTTACCGGATGCCGACGTGCCGTCGGTGACCATCGATTTCGAGGTCGGTATCCGTGATCTGGTCGCTCATCTGCGGGGCCTCGGGCACCGCCGGATCGCCTATCTGGCCGGCCCTGATACCAGCATGTCGAACCAGATCCGGGTGCGGGCCCTGCAGGTGGCCGTGGCCGGCACCGTCGAGGTGGTGGAGTTGGCGTGTGGTGTGTCGTTCGCGGATGGGCATGCGGCGGCTGACCACGTGATCGATCACGACGTGACGGCGGTGATCGCCTACAACGACCTCGTCGCGTTTGGAGCATTGAGTCGCCTGCATGAACTCGGTGTGCGGGTCCCGGCTCAAATATCGATCGTCGGCTTCGACGACATCCCCTTCGCGCGCTACACCACGCCGGCCCTGACGACCGCCTCCGTGCCGATAGGCGATGTAGGCCCGGGGGCGTGGAGCCGGTTGTGGGCGTTGATGAATGACGGGGCACCGGAGGCGGATCTCAGGCTCCGCCCGAGGCTCGAGGTGCGGGGTAGCACCGGGCCCGCGCCCACGGCTTGAGGTGATGTTCTGAGCTGGCCGTTGCGGAGTCGGCGGTCCGCTGTGTCCTGCGCCACCACGAGCTCCCGTACTGTGCCCGCCGGCCGGCACTGCGCCCGCCCGCCGGCACTGCGCCCGCCCGCCGGCATTGCGCCCGCCCGCCGGCATTGCGCCCGCCGCCGTGCAGTAAGCCTCCTTGTTGCTGCTGGGGCGACAACAAGCGTTCTTATGGCGGGGGTGGCCGGGTCGTCACCCCTTCTCGTGGCCACCGAGATTGGCGTCAGGAACCGGTTTCTCATACTCTGTCAGAGTGCCTGGCGTCGTGTTGAAAGCTAGGTACCGGGACCGACGCCGAAACGAGGGCCATGGGTGACGTGACGCTGGACGACGACCGGCTACTGCCTGCCGAACCAACCGTTCGAGCGCTAGCGCGGGAGCTATATCACCAGGTCAGAGAGTTGCCACTGATCTGTCCGCATGGGCACGTCGACCCCGGCCTGCTGGCCCGCGACGAACCGTTCCCCGACCCGGCCGAGTTGTTGGTAATCCCGGATCACTACGTGCATCGGATGCTGCATTCGGCTGGTGTCTCCCACGCCGATCTGGGTCTTCCTGATGTCGATGGGGTCCGGCGAGAGACCGATTCCCGACGTATCTGGCGGATCCTCTGCGAACACTGGCACCGGTTCCGCGGCACTCCGAGCCGGCTCTGGCTGGAGGCCGAGCTGGCCGAGGTCTTCGGTGTGACGACGCGGCTGTCCGCGGTCACGGCGGATGACGTCTACGACGAGCTGCAGGACCGGCTCGCGCAACCGGAGTTCCGGCCCCGGGCGCTCTTCGCCAGGTTCAACATCGAGGTGCTGGCTACCACCGACGAGGCGACCGACCAGCTCACCGCGCATCGCGCTCTACAGGAGGAGCGGTGGGACGGCCGGGTCATCCCGACGTTCCGGCCGGATCAGGTGCTGGACCCGGATCAGCCGCGATTCCGCGAATCCCTGACCCGGCTGGCGGAGATCACCGGCGAGGACACCGCGTCGTACCCCGGATACCTGGCGGCGTTGCGGCAGCGCCGGGACTACTTCCGACAGCTGGGGGCCACCGCGACCGACCACGGCCATCCCAGCGCGTATACGGCGGAGCTGGCCACCTCAGATGCGGAGAAGCTGTTCCGGCGCATCGTCGAGGGCCCAACCGAGCCCGGCGACGCCGAACTCTTCCGCGGACACATGCTGATGCAGATGGCGGCGATGAGTGTGGACGACGGGTTGGTCATGCAGCTGCATCCAGGGTCGGTGCGCAACCACGACCCCGCCCTGCTGGCCGGCTACGGGCCGGACAAGGGTGCGGACATTCCCGGCCCTACCAACTACGTCACCGACCTCAAGCCGCTGCTCAACCGGTTCGGGAACCACCCCGGATTCACCGTCGTCGTGTTCACCCTCGACGAGTCCACGTATTCGAGGGAGCTGGCCCCCCTGGCCGGGTACTACCCGGCGATGCAGCTCGGACCAGCGTGGTGGTTCTATGACAGCCCGCACGGTATGCGGCGATACCGCGAGCTCGTGACAGAGACGGCCGGCTTCTACAACACCGCCGGGTTCAACGACGACACCCGGGCCTTCCCGTCCATTCCGGTCCGGCACGACGTCGCCCGCCGGATCGATTGTGGCTACCTGGCTCGGCTCGTCGCCGAGCATCAACTCTCTCTCGACGAGGCGCACCAGACGGCGCACGATCTCGCCTATGGGCGGGCCAAGGAGGTATACAAGCTGTGAGCGAAGCACTCGCCGGCCTGGATCTGGCCAGCCTGGGCACCGTGCCGGACGCGTCGCGGCCGAGCTATGACCCGCGCGCGTTGCGGGTGGGGCACGTGCATCTGGGGGCCGGCGCCTTCTTCCGGGCCCACCAGGCCTGGTACTCACATCTGGTCACCACGCTGGGCGACCACCAGTGGGGGATTCTCGCCACCAGCCAGCGGTCCCCGGCCGTGACCGACCAGCTATCCGCGCAGGACGGGTTGTACACGCTGCTGGAGCGGCCCACGCGGGGAACACCGTCGGCGCACGTCGTCGGGGTAGTACGGCGCACCGCGAGCGCCGCCCGAGACCCGCAGCGTATCGTCGACGCACTGGCCAGCCCCGACGTCCACGTGGTCACCCTCACGGTGACCGAGAAGGGGTATCGGGCCCGGCACGGTCGCCTCGCCAGCGATGCCGACGTCGAAGCGGATCTCGCCGGGCGGCCTCCGGTGACCGTGGTCGGCCAGCTGGTCCGTGGGCTGATGGCCCGGGCCCGCGGCGACGCCGGACCGGTCGCGGTGGTGTCCTGCGACAACCTCAGCGACAACGGGACGGTGCTGCGCGGCCTGGTGAATGACTTCGTCGAGCGGCTTCCCGGGTCCGACGCCGCCCGTGTCGCCACATATATCGACGCCGCCGTGACTTTCCCGTGCACCATGGTCGACCGCATCGTACCGGCCACGCTGGACCGCGACCGCGACGATGTCCGGCGGCTGATCGGGCTGCGGGACGAGGCGAGTGTGGTAGCCGAGCCGTTCACCCAATGGGTGATCGCCGACGAATTCCACGGGCCGCGCCCGGCATGGGAGAAGGCCGGTGCCACCCTGACCGGCGACGTCGCCGCCTACGAGCGGGTCAAACTCCGCCTGCTCAACGCTACTCATTCGCTGATCGCCTACCTGGGCGCACTCGCCGGGTACGAGACGATCGCCGAGGCCGTCGGCGACCCGCTGATCGAGCAGGCGGCGCGGGATCTGATCGACCACGACCAGGCTCCGACCCTGGTTGCTCCGGAGGGGGTGCAGTTGACCTCCTATCGGGACGAGGTGCTCTCCCGATTCGCCAACGCCGCGCTCGGGCATCGCACCGCGCAGGTAGGTATGGACGGTAGCCAGAAGCTGCCACAGCGGTTGTTGTCCGCGGTGCGCGAGCGCCGAGCTGTCGGGGCAGTCCCGGTTATGGGTGCGTTGCTGGTAGCGGCCTGGTTGCGTTTCCTGTCCGGACGCGACGACGCGGGCCGGACGATCGAGGTATCCGACCCGATGGCCGGACGGTTGGGACCCTTGCTGGCCGGGACGGACGCCGCCATGGACCGGCACACAGTGCGTGAGGTGCTGGGCGTCACCGAGGTGTTCGGCCCGGATCTGGCCGGCGACGAGGCCTTCGGCGACGCGGTGACCGCGTGGTATACCGCGCTGCGTGAACATGGGGTGAGTGATGTTCTGCGCGGCGAGCGGCCGGTGACGAGATGAGCGGACCCGAGTCCCGCGACGTCACCATCTACGACGTCGCCAGCGAGTGCGGTGTAGCGCCGTCGACGGTGTCGCGCGCGTTGAGCCAGCCTGGCCGGGTCAGCGCCCGCACCAGCCAGCGGGTACACGAGGTGGCGCGGCGGCTGGGCTACCGGTCGGCGCCGCTGGCCCGGCACGTCCCGGAACAGCGCACCGGAACGCTGGCGATGATCGTGTCCGACGTCGGGAACCCGGTGTACGCGCCGATGGTCCGTGGCGCGGAGGAGGCTGCCGCCACGGCTGGCTACACCCTGGTGTTGTGTGACGTCGTTGAGTCCGCGGTGCGAGAACGTCAGCTGCTCGACCAGCTGGCACCGAACGTGGACGGCCTCGTCCTCGCGACGTCCAGACTGTCCGACGCGGCCATCCGGATGGTGGCACGTCGTCGTCCGATGGTGACGATGAACCGGGTGACGCAGCAGGTGCCGAGTATTCTGCCGGACAACGAGCACGGCATGTGTCAGGCCGTGGAGTACCTGGCCGGACTCGGACATCGGCGGCTGATCCACGTCGCGGGTCCCGCTGGTTCGTGGGCAGCCGCCACCCGGTGGCGGGCATTGAGGGATGCCGCCGCGTCGGCGGGGATGCGGGTGCGGCGAATCGGGCCGTATCCGCCGACCGTGGCGGGTGGGCAGGAATCGGCCGCGGCGATCACCGAGGAACTGCGGCCGGAACGGGCCGCGTCGAACCGGCGAGCCGCGGACCGCGCCGGGCCAAGGCCGGACCGGGCCACCGCCCTCGTCACCTACAACGATCTACAGGCGATCGGGCTGATCCAGGCGCTGTCCCGGCAGGGTGTGCGGGTACCAGCCGAAGTCAGCGTGGTCGGCTGGGACAACATCCTTGGTTCGGACTGGTGTGTACCCGCGTTGACCACCGTGGCGGCGCCGCTGCTCGACCTGGGTGCCGCGGCGGTACGTCACCTGCTGGCGGTGACGGCCGGCCGCGCCGTCCCGGCTGCGCCGATCGTGTTACCGACCCGGCTCTTGGTGCGTGATTCCACTGGTCCGGTCAGCGCCGCGCCGGTACGCCTGGAACCGGTCCGCCTGGGGGTGGCGTCGTCACCAGTCATGGACCGTGCCGTCCAGTAGGCGGTTCACCGGCAGGTAGGCGGGATCGTACGGGAACTTGTCGGCTACGTCCTCGTCGTACTCCACCCCAAGGCCGGGCTGCTCGCCCGGGTGTAGCAGGCCGTCGGTGAAGGTGTAGCTGGTGCGGAACACCTCGAGGGTCTCGGGGGAGTGGCGCATGTACTCCTGGATGCCGAAGTTGTGGATGGCGAGGTCGAGATGCAGGGCCGCGGCCATTCCCACCGGAGAGATGTCGGTGGGGCCGTGAATACCGGACTTGATCTGGTACATGGCGGCGAAATCGAACAACTTCTTCATCGGCGTGATGCCACCGGTGTGGGTGACGGCGGAGCGCACGTAGTCGATGAGTTGTTCGGTGATCAGGGTCTGGTAGTCGAAAGCGGTGTTGAAGATCTCGCCGATGGCTAGTGGGGTGGTGGTGTGGCGGCGGACCAGACGTAGGGCTTCCTGGTTCTCGGCCGGGGTGCAGTCTTCCAGCCAGAAGAGGTCGTACGGTTCTAGCGCCTTGCCGAGTTTGGCGGCCTGGATGGGGGTCATCCGGTGATGACCGTCGTGCAGCAGGGGCAGTTCCGGACCGAACTCGTTGCGGACGGCCTCGAAGACGGTGGGGACATGGCGAAGGTAGGCGCGGGTGTCCCACTGTTCGGCCGTGGGTGCGGCCGACCGGCGGGCAGGCTCGTAGTCATAACGCTCGCCCATCGCCGGGCTCTTGGCCACGCCGTAAACGGTGTCCAGCCCGGGTACGCCGCTCTGGATCCGGATGGCGCGGTAGCCGAGCTCCAGATGTTCGCGGATGGAGTCGAACAAGGACGGCAGCTCGAACCCGCTGGCATGTCCGTAGGCCAATGCCCCGGTGCGGCTGGCCCCGCCGAGCAGCTGATACAGCGGCATACCAGCGGCTTTGGCCTTGATGTCCCACAGTGCGACGTCGACGGCGGCGATCGCGGCCATCGTGACCGGTCCGCGCCGCCAGTACGCGCCCCGATAGAGGTATTGCCAGGTGTCTTCGATCTGGTGCGGGTCGCGGCCGATCAGCAGCGTCGCCACGTGATCGCGGAGGTAGGAGGCGACAGCCAACTCGCGGCCGTTCAGCGTCGCGTCGCCGTAACCCACCAGGCCGTCGTCGGTGGTGATCTTCAGTGTCACGAAGTTCCGGCCTGGACTCGTGACCATCACGTCCGCCTGAGTGACGATCATGCGGCTGTCATCTCCTTCGACTGCGCACCGTGGACGGCTCCGGGGTATCAACCGCCAGGATGCCCGGGCAGGTGCCTTACTGCCGGTTTCCGGCAGGCTGGACCGGGCTACTCGGGCATCCCTATTGGGCCATGGCGAGCCGGGGGATAGCAAGCGGTTGCCAACTCTTGTCATGCCCGTCGTCGGCCGCCGTCGTCCCGCCCATCACGCCCGTGATCGAAGTCCAGATCAGGTCGCTATAGCGACCCGATCTGGACTTCGATCACCAGGGGGCGGGGGCGCCGTCGGCGCGGTCGAGGGTCCGCTCGAAGGCGAGGATCTCCGCGGCGAAGGCGCCGGGATTGTCTTCGGGGGAGAAATGTCCGGCGCCGGGGATGAACGTGAGTTCCGCACCGGGTATGGCCGCGGCGAGTTCCTGCGCCTTGGGCGGCGGGAACCACCGGTCCTGATCGCCCCACAGGAGCAGCACCGGCATCGTCAGCTCCTTCAGCCGCGGTACCAGGGGAGCGGCCATGTCCTCGTCGTATCGGGCGACGGCACGCCAGTAGGCGGCGACGCCATCGGGTCCGCGCCATGGCGACATGTAGGCGTCTAATGTGTCGGTGCTCATGGGCCGGTGGGTTGTCTGGGTGAGGTGGGCGCCGATCATCGCCTCGGCGATGTGGGTGGGGATCTGGCGTACGGTGCCCATGTTCTCGCGGGCCAGGCGGGAGAAATCGGTGATGAACGGCGGAATCACCGCGGCGTCGGCGAGGACGAATGCGCCGACGTCGAGGCCCTCGAAGAAATGGGCGCGTAGGGCGAAGATTGGCGCGAAGTCGAAGGCCACCACGGTGGGCGCGACGATGTTCCAGTGCGCGAACAGCTCGGGTAGCCGGCGGGCCTGTTCGTCCCATGAGATGTTTTGTCCGTCGAAGCGGTCCGAGCTGCCGAAGCCCGGCCAGTCGAATACGTAGACCTGGTGGTGAGGCGCCAGGTGCTCGGTCACCTGCCGCCAGATGAACGACCAGTTCGGTGTTCCGTGCAGCAGGACGATGGGCGGGCCGGAGCCGAAGGAGTCCCACCGGATCTGGCCCTGAGGGGAGTCGAAGGTGCGGGACAATTGCCAGGTGGCCATCATGGGGCTCCGCGATCGTAGGGGTCGGAGATGAGTAGGGGTTGTCTACGATCCTGTTAGACCAGAGACACCGGCACAATTGGCGTTAATGACACACTCCATCAAGAAACTGCCATCCGGTCGCTCGGCGTGCGCCTGTTGATCATCGACCGGTTTCCCGCCATGCTGGTCATTGATCAGCAGGAGTGATCCCATGGCCAGTTCGGACAGCATCACACCCGGCGCCGGCATCCCCGCCGCGGTCGGGTTCGATCCCGCGACACGTTCGTGGGTGACAACACCCGACGTAGGTATGGCCGGCGGCGACGTCGACGCGGTCCCACCGCTCGACGGGACGCTTCATGTCGACGAGACCACTCGGCGCGAGTACTCCCGCGACGCGGGGCGTTACCTCAGCCGGATACCGCAGGCGGTACTTCGTCCAGGGTCGGTAGCCGACGTCCAGGCCATGCTGCGGTTCTGCCAGCGGCTGCGGATCCCGGTGGCGACGCGGGGCCTGGCGAACACTACCCACGGGCAGGGACTCGTCGGCGGCCTGCTCGTCGATGGAAGGTCACTGGCTGGCGTCCGGTCGGTGGAGGCGGACCGGGCCACGGCGGGTGCGGGCACCACGTGGCTGGAGCTCAACCGCGCCGCCCACGAACACGGCCGCACCGCCCCCGCGCTGACCGGTTACCTCGGCCTCACTCTCGGCGGCACGTTGTCGCTGGGCGGGATCCCGCCTGCCTTCCGGACCGGCGCCCAGGTAGATAGCGTGCTGGAACTGGAGGTCGTCACCGGAGCGGGCGAAGTACTGCGCTGTTCCGCCGAGCATGAGCCGGAACTGTTCGACGCGGTGCTGGCCGGCCTGGGGCAGTACGGGGTGATCACCGAGGCCACCGTGCGAGTGGTGCCGACCTGGCAGAAGGTACGCGGCCACGAACTGTCGTACACCAGCGCGGAGTCGCTTTTCGCCGACGTCCGCACCTTGACCCGGCGCGGTGAAGCCAGCGAGATCTACGGCGAGTGGTGGCGTCCGGGTGAACGAGGCGAGGTCCACCACCTGAGCACGTTCACCTTCTTCAACTCCGATGCACCAGCCGACGACACACACCTTCTAAGGGAACTGACGAGACCGTCGAGTGACGCGCAGATCACCGAGAACGACTACCTGCCACACGTGGAGCGGATCGACGATGCGGTCGAGATGCTGCGTGCGGTGATGGACTGGGACAACCTGGTCAAACCATGGTTTACGGTGTGGCTGCCGGAGTCGCAAGCCCAGCGCTACGTCACCGAGGTGCTCGCCGAACTGGAGCCGGCCGACGTCGGAGACGGCGGCTTCGTGCTGATGTACGTTCATCAACGTTCCGCGCTGACCAGGCCGTCGCTGCGGTTGCCGGACCCCGACGGCAGCGACTGGGTCTACCTGTTCACGCTCATGACGGCTTGCCCGGCGGACGCGGGAGCCGAGTATGTGGCGGCGATGATGCGCCGCAACCGGCGGTTGTTCGAGCACGCTCGGGGGTTGGGCGGCGTGCGCTATCCGATCGAGTCCGTCGAGTTCACCCAAGCCGACTGGGAGCAGCACTACGGAGACCGCTGGCCGCACCTCGTCGAGCTGAAACGGCGGCACGACCCAGCCGGGATCCTGACTCCGGGTCCGGGTGTGTTTACCGAACTCGCTGACCGGTAATACGGCCCAGGGTGGGTGGATGCTGCCGACGTGCCTGCCGTGAGAGGCAGGATCAACCGTGGTCGACGCTGCCGGCGACGAAGTACCGCCCGGTCAGACACGGAAGGTCAGGGTCGTCATCGACCAGCGACCCGGGTTCGTAGTAGCCGCCGCCGACCCTGATCGGGCCACCGAGGGTGAACGTCAGGTCAGCCGTCCGCAACACGTCGGAGTCCCCCTCCCATGACGCCGCGGGGAAGATCACCGTCCAGACCTCTTGCCCCGTGGGTACGGACGCCTCCACCCGTAGGCACGCGCCATCCATGATCAGAACGCCGCTGAGCTCCGCGGCGTTCGACTCGTCGCTCTGGGGCGTGTGGCTCAGCACGGGCCCGTCGGCGGTGACAGTCAGCCGACCGTCCGAACCAGCACAGGCAGCGGCGGACACCGCAGCGACGACCACCAACGCAACGATGGGCAGCGCTCGCGCCAACCACTCAGACTTCCGACGTTGTGGTGGTGATGGTCACCGCGATGTCGGAAGTCTGAGTGTGCCGAGCCTATGTCCGCCTCGAGTGGATCCGGCGCTTCTGCTGCAAAACGATCTACTGTCGCCCTTCTGAACTGGCCTGATGTGCTGGAGTATGGGAATTTAGGCTATATGTATTGACATATATACCTAGCCTGATGAAGGGTATGTGGAAACCCGCGCTTAACACGTGGCAACCGATGGCGGCCACGAGGGGTGTCAGGGCGACACAACGAGGAGGCCGGATGTACCACACCCACAGAGCCAGCCGCCGATCTCTCGATCAGCGGCGTGCGGCAATCATGGCGGCAACGGCGGTCGCGGTCCTGTTGGCTGCCGCCTGTGCCCCGTCGTCAACGCCGCAGGCAACAGCGGACGCGCAGGACGAGCAGGAGGAACAGGCCGGGGCGGCGGAGGTCGACGAGGACTTCGACCTTGATGAACTCATCGCGGCGGCGCGCGAAGAAGGCAGCGTCACGGTGTACGACGGCACCGGCAAGATCGAGCAAATGGCGGCCGAGTTCCAAGCCACGTATGACATCGACGCCACCGGCATCAAACTGGATAGCTCGGAGATCGCCGAGAAGATGACGAGGGAAGCCGAGGCTGGAAACGTGACGGCCGACGTCGCCCTGATCAGCGATGTACCTTCGGTCTCCGAACAGCTCTTTCCGCAGGGAGTGGCCGAGAACTGGATTCCGCCCGACGTTGCCGATCTCGTCCCCGGCAGCATGCTGGACCCGCTGATTGTCATCACCGACCCGAGTCTGTACACGTACAACACTGAGGTTCACGACACCTGCCCGGTCGGCAACGTCTGGGCGCTCACCGACCCGGAGCTGGTCGAGCCCGGCGGTTTCGTCTTTCAGGATCCCCTCGGTCAGCCCGACTACGCCGACTGGTGGACGGAGATGAGCCTGCACGGGGATGAGCAACTGCGCCAAAGTTATGAGGACCTCTACGGCGAACCCCTTGAAACCGAGGAAGACAGCGCCGCCCACGAGTGGATCAAGCGGTTGGCGCAAAACGGCCCCTTGCTCACCAAGAGCAGTGAAGAGGCCTCGGAGGCGGTCGGAGCGCCCGGTCAGTCCGATCCGCCGATGGGTCTGATGAGTTCGGCGAAGTTCCGCAACAACGACGACAAGGGTTACGTCCTCGGTGTCTGTGAAGACATGGCACCCTGGGTCGGCTTCGCCAAGCCGAAAGCCATCGTTATGGCGTCGGGCACGAGCAGCCCGAACGCCGCGAAGCTGTTCATCCACTACGCGATGACCGCCGAAGGGATCAAACCCCAGGTTGACGACGGCAAGCTCTCGTCCAACCCAGAGGTGCCGGCCAGCGAGGAGGACCCCAGCGGAGCGGCGGAGCGCGCCGACAAGATCTTCTTTTTCGACAACGCCACGGTGTCCGAGAACTGGGCCAACCGGCAGGCCATGCACGACTTCTGGCGCGTACACCGGCGCTGATGCGCCTACCCCAAACGTTTGAGCACAACACTTCGTTTCGTGACTTGACGAGGAAGGTTGCCTGTGGCTGTACCCACGCTTCCCAGGGAGGCGGCGCACATGCCGCCGGAGCCCCCGAGGGGAAGGTTCGGCCGGACGAAGTATCACCTCGCGGTGGCTCGGCACGAACCAACCAAGCTCATCGGGGTCTTGCTGGCGATAGTTTTTCTCTATCTCATCGTCGCCCCGATTCTGTCCGTAGCGTCCGACGCATTCCGGGTCCACTTCGGCGACCACGTTCATACGGGGCAGGAGCCCGGCGCCTGGACCGGTTACTACCTGTGGCGGGTGTTCCGGTCCGACGTGAGCTCCATCCTGTTCTGGCAGCCGTTTCTCAACACGATCGTCATCGCGGTCGGCACGACGCTGTTCGCACTTGTCGTCGGGGGCGCGATGGCGTGGCTGATCGCCCGCACCGACCTCCCGGGCCGGAAGTGGTTCTCCACCGCGCTGGTGGTTTCGTACATGATGCCGTCCTGGACGTTTGCCCTGGCCTGGTTGACGATCTTCAAGAACCGGCGGATGGGGGGCCGGCAGGGGTTCTTGGAGGCCATGGGCGTCCAGGTCCCAGACTGGCTGGCCTACGGAGCGTTCCCCACGATCGTGGCCCTCGGCCTGCACTATTACCCGTTCGTGCTGCTCCTGTTCGGCAACGCGTTGCGCCGCATGGACTCTCAGCTCGAGGACTCCGCGCGGGTGCTGGGAGCACGGCGGCGAACGATCGCACAGCGCATCGTGTTGCCCTTGATGTTGCCGTCCCTCACGTCGGCCGTGTTGCTGATCTTCGCGAAGATCCTGGGGACGTTCGGCACGCCCTACATCCTGGGGCTGCCGGTGGACTTCCAGGTGATGTCGACATCGCTGTTCCAGAGCATCCGTAACCGTCAGAACGGGGTCGCCGCGGTCATCGCCCTCGTCGTCATCGTGGTCGGCATCCTGGTCATTCTGGTCGACTCGAAAATCCTGAAGGAGTACCGGCGATTCGTCACCGTCGGCAGCAAGGGGTCCATGGATCGCCGGACCAAACTGCGGCGATGGCGGATGCCGGCTCTGGGGCTGGCCATGACCGTGTTTACCGCGAGTGTGATCATCCCGATCGGGGTGTTGTTCCTCTCAACCATTCAACGGATTCCCGGCCGCTTCGAGCTCAGCAATTTCACTCTCAGGTACTGGATCGGCACCGACCTGGACAGCGTCGCGTTCCCCAGGGGCGTGCTGGTGAGCGGTGAACTCTATTCGGCCATGTGGAACAGCTTCCGGGTGGTCGGGCTGGCCGCCGTCTGTTGTGGCGTGTTGGGCCTTCTTGTGGGCTACGTCGTGGTTCGCACGTCAGGAACACGATTGTCGTCGATGTTGCGGCAGATATCGTTCCTGCCCTATCTCGTGCCCGGGATCGCGTTCGCGGCAGCATATCTGTCGTTGTTTGCCGTGCAGCGCGGCCCGGTCCCGGCGTTGTATGGAACGTTCACGATCTTGGTCATCGTGATGGTGATCGGGAACCTACCGTATTCATCGCGGGCTGGGATCTCAGCGATGATGCAACTCGGACGGGAGCCGGAAGAGGCGGCTCAGGTCAGTGGTGCCGGGTGGTGGCGCCGGATGACGCGGATCGTGACGCCGATCCAAAAGGGCGCGTTGGTCACCGGAATTATTCTGCCGTTCATTTCCGGCCTAAAAGAGTTGAGTACGGTAATTATGTTGGCCACCTCGAACACCGAACTGCTCACCACCTTATCGGTGAACTTGGTGGACTTCGGCTATCTCCAGCTAGCCAACGCCGTCGTGCTCATCATCGCCGCCATGGCCTTTGTCGCGACGTATCTCGCACAGCGCCTTACCGGCAGCAGTCTCGCCTCCGGACTTCAGGGATAGGGGTATTTATGCCGCATATCACTTTGACCGCGATCGACAAGATCTATGACGGGGAACAGAAGGCCGTCGACAACCTGTTCCTCGCGATTCCGGATGGGGCGTTTATGTGCCTGCTGGGCCCCTCGGGATGCGGAAAGACCACGACACTACGCATGATCGCCGGGTTGGAGCAGCCGACAGCCGGGGAGATCCGGGTAGCCGATCGGACGCTGGACTCGGTGGAGCAGGGAGTCTTCGTCCCACCGGAGAAACGGCAGATGGGACTGGTCTTTCAGAGCTACGCGTTGTGGCCGCACCTCACCGTGCAGAAGAACGTCGATTTCGGCCTGCGTATCAAGAAGATCCCTAGTCGAGAACGTGCCGAACGCACCGAAGAGGTGCTGTCGTTGTTGCGTATCGACAAACTCAAGGACCGTTTCCCGGCGCAGCTCTCGGGTGGGCAGCAGCAGCGAGTAGCCCTGGCCCGGATGCTGGCGGTGAACCCGTCGGTTCTCCTACTCGACGAGCCGCTGTCCAATCTGGATGCGCGGCTCCGGCTGGAAATGCGGGCCGAACTCAAACGAATTCACGACCGTTGGCGGACCACCATTGTTTTTGTCACCCACGATCAGCTCGAGGCGATGACGCTGGCCACTCTCGTCGCGGTCATGAACGACGGAGTGCTCCAGCAACTAGGTTCGCCGATGGAAATCTACGACCGTCCGGCGAACCGATTCGTAGCCGAATTCGTCGGTAACCCGCCGATGAACTACGTCGCCCGGGATGATACGAGCGGGCCTAAAGTGGCGTCGTCGCTGGTGGGATATGCAGCCTCGGTAGGTGAGTTGGCCGACCCGGTGGGGGCGGTAGGTGTGCGCCCGGAGGCCCTGCGGCTGAGTTCGGCACCGACGGCGGTGCCACCCGGGGCGTGGCACGCACCGGCCCGGGTAGAAGCAGTGCTGCCAACGGGCGCCAGCTGGACGGTTCAGCTGCGAGTGCTTGATGGGACCTTCTATCTGGTATCGGCCGATCCGATCGAACATGGCGCCGACGACGAGGTGACGTGCTGGACCCGCGCCAGTGATCTGCACGTCTTCGATGAGAGTGATACCCGGATGACGGCGTACGACGACGCAGTGACCGCCAGTTCCATCCAGGTGGGGAGCGACGCGTGACGACGGCAGTGTCGACGATGCCGAGAGCGTTGCTGCTGGACTTCGGCGGGGTGGTGGTCGAGACGTTCGGCCGCCCGGGCTGGCGCCGAGAACTAGCGGCCGAGGTGCACCAGGCGCTTCGGGCGGCCGGCCATACCGCGCTGACCCGCGGTGACGTCGAGCTCGACATCACCGCGGGCCGGGCGGCACACGCCGGTTGGAAGAACGCGATGTCGCGGCCGTATGCGCCGCGCGAGGCGACCCATCGTGAGTTCTGGGCGGAGTACGTGGCCGCGGACTGGCCACCGGCCGAACGTGCGCTGGTGGTGGCGCACGCGCAACACCTATGCCGGCGGATGGTGGAGTTACAGGCAGAACGTAAACCCCGAGACGGCATTCACGAGCTGCTGGAAACCGCACGTCAGAACGGCGTGACGGTCGGAATCGTCAGCAACGCCCTGGTTGGTGAGGTACATCGGGAGGTGGTTCGCGAACTCGGCCTGGACCAGCTGATCCAGGTGCAGGTCTATTCCGACGAGGTCGGCATCCGCAAGCCGAACCCGGAGATTATCGATATGGCTGCTCAGGCGCTCTCCGTCCGTTGCGCGGACGTGTGGTACGTGGGCGACAACTTCGACCGGGACGTGGTGTGTGGGCGACGTGCCGGAGTCGCGGCGACGATCTTGATGGTGGCCAAGGACACCTATGACCCGCCGTATCGAGTGCGGGACACCCCGGATCTCACCGTCGCCGATCCGGCTGAACTACTGGCCGTCCTCCGTGCGGCCGAGTCATCGCCATCGTGAGTGATCCAGTCACGCAACAGGAAAGGAGCACGAGGCAATGGGATCAACGACTACCAGGAGTCCGGGTGAGGTACGCAGGCGCACCACGGCCAGTGTGATCGCCGCCGCCGCGGCCGTCGCGCTGATTCTGACCGGTGCCGGTGTGGCCAATGGTCAGGCACCAGCCGTCGGTGAACCACAAGGTCATTACTCGACAAAGAAACCTTACGAACCACAAGGTCAGCCCGGGGACTATACGGATGCCCCGGACGGATTCGAGCCGGTATCCGTCCAGCACGTCGCCCGGCATGGATCGCGGCTGCTGTCGAGTAAGAAGTATGACGACCTGACACTGCAACTGTGGGAGGCCGCCCGCGACGAGCAGGCGTTGACCCCGATTGGCGCACGGCTTGGCGGGGAGGTGCGCAGGTTGATCCGGGTGCATGAACGCCTCGGGTACGGAAACCTGTCCGAACTCGGTGCTCGTGAGCATGAGGACATGGCGATGCGAGTTCATGAACGCCTCCCCGAGTTGTTCGACCACGCTCTTGAGGACGGCCAACGGATCGGCGTCGTCACATCGGGCAAGGACCGCGCCGTCGACAGCGCTGACAACTTCGTTGACGGGTTGGTGATGGCAGAGCCAGGGCTGGCCGGGCTGATCGACACCCCGGTGGTTGACGAAGATGTGCTCTACTTCCACAACTCGGAGCGGAACGCCGACTACCGGGACTACAAAGACAACGATCCGCGGCTTCTGGCAGCTCTGGCCGAGGTGGCCGACGACCCGCAGGTGCATGCCGCCGCCCGGCGGATGATGGAGCGGCTTTTCGACCGCGACTTCGTCGACCGGCTGGATGCTGGCGAGTTCGAGTTCGTTGACCGGGGCAAAGGTGAAACGGTCCTGGATGACGTGGCCAGCGCGGCTGACTACTTGTACAACTTGTACATCATCGCACCGGGGATCCCCGATGAGGGGAGGTGGCGATTCGATCAGTACGTCACCGCTGAGGACGCGGAGATGATGGCGTATTTCGTGGATACTCAGCAGTTCTACGAGAAGGGGCCGGCGTTCGAGGGTGACGACATTACCTACCGGATGGCTCAGGTCTTGCTTGATGACCTGTTTGCGGAGATCGACGCGGTGCGGGCGGGTGCCAGCGAGCACGCGGCCGTGTTCCGGTTCGCCCATGCCGAACAGATCATGCCGCTCGCCGCGCTGATGCAATTGCCAGGGGCCGGCGTCGAGCAGCCGGAGGGGGAACTGTTCAGCTATGAGAACAACCCGTGGCGTGGGGATCAAGTCTCGCCGATGGGCGCCAACGTGCAATGGGATGTCTATGCGAACGCTGACGGAGACTACCTGGTGCGGATGCTGGTCAACGAGGCAGAGACTCCATTCAAGGAGGAGTGCCAACCGTACTCGGATGGCGGTCTCTTCTACGAGTTAGACGAGCTCAAAGACTGCCTCGCCGGCTAGCCGTGGCAACGTGATCGCTCGGACACGACCTAGGGGACGACGATGATGCGGGCGCGGCTACCGATCCACCAGGGTCATCTCGAAGGTGTACCTGGAAGCGCGATACGAGTCGCGCCCGTACTCGACGGCGCGGCCGACGTCGTCGTACGTGGTGCGGACCATGGTTAGCAGGGCGGCACCCCGGTTTTCACCCAACAGTCGGGCTTCAGCGGTGGTGGCATTAGAGGCACCGATCTGCTGGGAAGCGACCCGCAGGTGGACTCCGTTGGATCGGAGGAGCTGGAAGAGTCCGCGTTGTTCCAGTTGTTCGGTGGTGAGTTCGGCGAGACTCGCGGGGAGCCAGTTGCGCATGATGGCCAGTGGGCCGTCTTGGGTGCTACGGAGCCTTTCCAGGGCGAGGACCTGTCGTCCTTCGGAGATGCCCAACGCGTCGGCGACCTCCGCTGGCGCTGGTACCAGGTCGATCTTGAGTACCTGGGTGGTGGGCTGCTGGCCGGACTTGACCAGATCGTCGTACAAGCTGGTGAGGGTGGCGGCACGTTTGACCTGGCCATGGACCACCTGGGTGCCGACGCCGCGTTTGCGGACCAGCAGGCCCTTGTCGACCAGATGCTGGATGGCGCGCCGGATGGTCAACCGCGACAGTCTCAACTGTTCGGCCAGCACGAGCTCGTTGTCCAGGCGTGCGCCCGGCCGGAGTCGGCCTTCGACGATGGCTGCTTCGATCTGGCGCGCGACCTGGAAGTACAACGGCACAGGATCGGACCGGTCAAGTTCGACAGAGAGGTTCATGAAGGTGTGTCCATGAGTGTGGTCAGGGCTGCTTGATGGCTGACGGCACCACTCGCGCCCGATGGGCTGAATTGTATAGACAACATATCATAGGGAAGCCTAACGGTCGGCCTTGACACGCCACTTTGTGTAGACAAAGTGGCCGGGTAGTCAGGGCGTCGCGGGCCGTGGCTCCTGCTGGTGGGCGACCCGCTTGTTATGGGTATTCCGAGAAACGTAGGGAGAAATCCGTGTCCGAGCTTCGTGATCTATCTCAGCACCTCAGTGACGTGGCTGGCCAGGCCGCACAGGCTGTCGCTGGGCAATTGCGCACCGCCTTTCGCCAGGAGATGGAGGTCGACTATAAGCGCGACAACCACGATCTGGTGACCAAGTACGACCGCTTGGCGGAGGACCGGATCCGCGAGGTGCTTCTCGCGAGTGTCCCCGACAGTGTCGTCGTCGGGGAGGAGCGCGGCGCCGAAGGAGACGGCGACATCCGCTGGTATGTCGATCCGATCGACGGCACGGCCAACTTCGTGTCAGGGTTCGCCTTCTTCTGCACGTCGATCGGGGCCGTCGTCGGCAACGAGATCGTCGCGGGAGCCGTGCTGGATCCCATGGCCGACCACCTATTCACGGCGGATCTGGCCGGGGCGTACCTCAACGGTGCCCGGCTGAACTCCGGCGGCGTCAGCGACGAAGCACACGCGTTGCTGATCAGTGCATACCCCACGGCGCGTGACCTCGACCGAGATGGCCCGGTGGCGTTGGAACGGTTAGGGGAGTTGATCGACACCTACAGTTCCGTCCGCCGGCCGGGAAGTGCGGCACTGACCTTGTCTCACGTGGCGGCCGGTTGGGTCGACGCCGCGTTCGGTACCGCGGTTAACCCGTGGGATGTGGCCGCGGGCATCCTTCTCGTGCGTCGGGCCGGCGGGAGTTATCGCCCCTTGGGAGCCGCGGCCGACACACCGGTGTGGGCCGCACCTGCCTACATGGCCTCAACGCGAGCACTGGAGCCTAAGGTGCTCGATCGGATCGCTGGTTATGTGGGTGAGACGGTCGGGGGAGGCGAATGATCGCCATCGCATGGGGCCGGGTTCGGCGCGCTAGTAGACGGCGCGCCCACCGCTGAGGTCGAAGACGAACCCAGTGGTGTAGCTGGCCGCCGGTGACACCGTCCAAGAGATGGGTTCCGCGACCTCGTCAAGGGTGCCGCATCGATTCATCGGGATGCGGGAGAGCATGTAGTCGACCTGGCTTTCGGGCATCTCATCCACCATCTGAGTCCGGATCACCGCAGGTGCTATGGCGTTGATGGTGACGCCGGTCTGGGCGTACTCCTTACCCATCGCTTTCACCATGCCAACCAGTCCCGCCTTCGATGCCGAGTACGACACCATGCCAGCGTTGCCGTCTTTGCCGGCGATGGAGGCTACGTGCAGGATCCGGCCGTACCCGGAGGCGGTCATGCTGGGGAGGACGGCTTTCGACAGGATGAACGCGCCCCGGAGGTTGATGTCGAGTACAACTGGTGTCCAAGGTGGGCAGCCGGCTGCCCACCCACGCCACGGGCTTGGGCAAGGTGTCGTTGGCCTATGTGGACCAGGAAGAGCTGGACGAATGGTTGGACGGCGTTACCCTGGAGCGATTTACCGAGAACATGGTGGTGGACTCGGCCGAGTTGAGGGGCGCCCTCGCAAGGATCGTTCTAACACGGCGTTTGCTGTAGCTTCGCCTTCCCATTGGTCCGGTAGCGGTGTGCCATCCGCGGTCGATTTCGACACCTGGGCGGCGGAAAGTCGGGACGTGTGCGCACGAATGAGCAGCGGCTGAAGGTGGTCGCTTCCGTGAACAGGGCGTCTCGGAACGTGCAGTCGATGAAGGTTGCGCCCTCGAACTGGGCCGCGGAGAGGTCGGACTCGTCGAACGTGCACCGTTCGAAGGCCGCGTTGGGAATCGAGCGCAGCCGGTGAGCCTTCGCAGAGGCGAAGTCGCGGTCGAGGACCTGCCGTCCGGGAGAGATCCGGGCAAGTTTGGCGTTGCGGAAGCTGCACCGTTGGAAGCGACGATCGAAACGTGGCTGCCCGGTGAGGCTGATGGAGTCAAACGGCAGTCGGACAGCTCGGACTCGAACACCGTCAGGATGCCCCGGGCGAAGCTCAGGTCTAGATGTTGCAGCGTGACGTATCGAATGTCGATACCGGGTTTACCAGCATCAAGACCCCGGAGATCGGTAAGCCCGGGTGCGATGCTTCACCCCGCGATTGCATCGATGGCCAGCCGTCACTCTTCTCCCGGCACTGCGGAGATTTCCGACATCGTGGTGGTGATGGCCACCACGATGTCGGATGTCTGGTTGGCTACTTCGACCTGATCATTTCTGGGATCATGACGACGATGCTGCTAATCGAACCTGGTGGGCGGTGCTATGGAGCAGGAGCGTTCGACGCGTCAATCACTTCTGAGCGCCCAGGAAGGCGTTCTCTCTGGGTTGGCCCTGGTACTCGCCATCGTGATGTACATCGTTCCTGGAGGTTCCACCGCTGAGCGGCTAGTGCTTGCGCTGGCGGTGGTGAGCGGATTCCTGCTGATATGGCGTGGAACTGTTCTGGCGGCGCGGAAGGCTCTGGACTCGGCGTTTGTGTTCCTTATGGTCACCACCCTTCTTTTAGGGATGACCTATGTGACGCTGGCCGGACGTACCGATGGGTCACCGGCGGAGGCGTCGGTCGACGGAGAGGAATCCAGCTACGCGGATAGTCGGAGCGGAACGCGGGATGAGGATACTGACCAGCCCGCCACCGTCACTCCCATGGACTTCGACGCACCGGTGGATTCTACGGGGTTGATAGTCCTGACCCCGGAGGAGCGGCCCTGCGCCCGTATATCGATCCGCACACCTGGACGACGGCCACCTGGGTTGACCTGCCGGCAATCCGGTTTACCTGGCAGGGCATGTCCGCCAGACCCGAGTGGTATCTGTTCGGTCTGCTGGACCCCGCCACCATGGTGGAGTTCGGGACGTGTGACCGCAACGAGGTTTGGACCCGCCAGGTGACGTGGGAGCAGGTCATTGGCCGAGGTGGTGGGGTCTGCGTCAAATATCACACCAATGAGCTCGGTTCGATTGTGATCATCGAGAAATCCGATGTGGTGAATGCAGACTCCTTTGAGATCACCATCCGCGGGGTGCGGTGGGAGGGGAGAGCCAGGTGACGGCACTGCTGGGACTTCCGACATCGTGGTGGTGATGGCCACCACGATGTCGGAAGTCTTGCGGCGCGCCCAGGTGTCCCAGGGTGGTTGATCAGTCGGATCCGACGAGTTGTGCGGTGTGGAACTGGGCGGGGTTCTTCGGGGCGGCGCCGACACCGGAGCCCCATTCGTAGTAGCCCTTGCGGGCGTCACTGGTGGCGGGGGAGTCGGCATCATTGACGAGGAAAGACAGTCCGAAGATGTCGCCGGGCGGGCCGTCGGGGTAGGCCAAGGCGGTCCAAGGCACGTGCAGGCTATAGGTGGTGGTGCCGGCCTCGTCGTCGCGGATGATGTCGACGTCGGCGCCGGGGATCGGCCCGGGGGTGTTCCCGGGGGCGGGTGCCCAGGTGTAGGTGGCGGGACCGGCGTCGAGGAGGGCGGCGCCGACCTCGGTGCGGGTGCCGTCTATGACGTGGGGCAGGGTGTCGTAGACGCTGTACTGAATGGAGTCGATCTGCCACATGGTGGCGGGGTCGGTGCGGTCGCCGAGGTGGGTGTCGTCGTTGATCACCGCGTCCAGCACGAGGGCGTCGTCAGTGTAGGTGAACTGAATGGTGCCGGACAGATCGTCGGGGCCGCCGTGCTGGCCGCCGCGGAGTGAGATCCAGCGTCCCAGATCTTGCAGATCGATTGGGTCGAGGGTGGTGTTGTCGGCTGGTTCGATGGGGGTGAAGCTCAGCCGTGCGGTGTCGGCAGCCTTGAACGTCGGACTAGTGGCGGTCACCGTGTAGGGGTAGAACGTGAACGGTTCGGCGTCGGTGATGGGTGTGGTGAACGTACCTGTGCCGCCGGCGTCGACGGTGAGGTCGTTGGTGATGGTGCCGGCCCATGAACCGAGCGACCAGTCGAGGCTGGTGAGGTCGAGGTCGTCGGTGGGGTGGTTGTTGGTGACGGCGATGTCGAGGTTGTAGGCGTAGCCGTCGCTGCCGTCGCCGGTGATGGCTGGTTGGGCACTGACAGTGAACGGGTCGACGACGGTGGTGGTGGCACGCAATCGAGCCACGGTGTGTTCGTCGGAGGTGATGGTCGCGGTGAGATCACGTTCACCGGTCAGTCCGGTGGCGGGCAGGTCGAGGGTGACCTCCGTTGTGCGTCCCGGCCGCGCGGTGACCGTCTGGGTGGTGCCGTCGACGTCGACGGTGATCCGCGACGGCATGATCAACTGTTCACTGCGGTCGATGGTGACGGTGACCGGCACGGTGGCCCCGGTGACACTCTGGTCAGGTGCGGACAGGGTGAACCCGGAGCCGTTCACCACCTCGATAGCGTCGATGTCACCGGTCAGGAACACCGGGGAGGCGTCCACATCCAGCGTCACCGTGCCACGGTGCGGTGCCAGTTGGCTGACCTGTCCAAACTGGTCGGTCAGCTCCACCGGGCCGGACGCCTCCACCGCGACTGTCCGCGGCTCGGTTGCCCAGAACACCCGAGTTGTGTCATCCGGGCCGACGTAGGGGAACGAGTAGACGGCGTCGTCGCCGACGTCCTCGCGGTCGTCGAGCTCTTTGCCGAGTGCTTGGCGGATGAGAACGGCGTTGGAGATGGCGGCCGGCTTCGGGGCGATGCTCATGATGCTCTGGTCGCTGTCGCCGGGGCCGCACACCCAGGCCGGGTAGCAGCCGTGGTCGTAGGGGCGGCGGAGCAGACCGAAGCGGTGTTCACGTTCACCAGCGTCGAAGCCGTCGTCCATGGCGTCGTACCAGAAGTACTTGTCCGCGCCGAAGGACTGGGCGAGGACCTGGGCCCGGATGAGGTAGTCGGCCTGTTGGGTCTCGGTGGACCCGGCGGTGTGGGTGGGCCAGCCATTCTCCGTGATCCAGATCGGGATTTCACGGTCGCCTTGGTTCTGTTTGACCATGTCGACCAGCTCCGGAAACTCGGTCATCATGACCGTCTCCTCCGGAGGAGTGCCTGGACCGCCCGACTGGTAGCCGTAGAAGTTCACGCTGAACGTGTCCAGGTGGTCCAGCCCGCCCTGGTCGAAGAAGTCGGCGTGCCAGGCCAGCTGGGTTCCGGCCGAGGTGGCGGCGACGACGTTGGCGTCCGGGTTTGCGTCGTGAATCGCTTCATACGCCCGGGTCAACATGTCGAGGTAACACGCGGCGGTGATGCCGCAGGCGCCATCGTTGAACCCAGTGGAGTTGTACTCGTTGTACACCGAGATGTCGTTGGTGATGTCCGCATAATGCATCGATGTCGCCGCGTTGAACGCCGCGAACGCATCCAGCCCTTCTGGGGTGCTGGCGGTCTTTCCGTCGTCGTACAACGGGTTCCGGTACCCGGTGATCGGCATCGACGTGATCCCGAGCTCCGCTGCGGGCCGGGCGCCTTTGTCGAATGCGTAGGTATCGAAGTTGTAGACCCCGGGTTCACGTTCGATGGACGCCCAGTTGGCGTCGCTGCGGACGTTTCCCCAGCCGATGCGGGCGATGGTGTCCAGCAGCGCAGCTTCCACCTCCGGTTTCTGCCAGCCGTAGTGGAGTGCGACGGCGAAGTAGTTGTCCGGGTCGAGCGCACCCTCCGGTGCTGGGGTGACGATCCCGAACGACGTCCGCCGGGTCACCGTCTCGCCGTTGACGTCAGCGCTGACCTCGACCGTGTAATACCCCGGTCCGAAACCACTGACGTCGACGGCACCAGCGCCACCACTGATGGGGGCCGTCCCGGATGTGAGCGCAACCCCGTTGGCGTCCCCGATCGTCCAGTCGACCTCGTTCGCGGTCGAGGACACCTCTACCGCACCCGAGCCCTCATCGAACACCAGCGTCGGTGATGTCACCGCCAGCGGATCCGGCTCATCACCGAAGGCCACCTCGATGCGGCTGAAGCAGATCTCGGGCATGACGTCGGCGTTCGCCTTGATGTTGAGGCGGAAGTCCGCCCCATTGGACCGGTTCTCGAACCTGATGTTGTTGAGCGCGAACTCGTGGCTCTTCCAGGTTCCGTCACCGGTCAGGGGCAGGTTCGGGGTTCCCGTCCACGGGCTGGACTGGCTGTCGTAGTGGATGTCCATACCCGTGGCGCCGCCGTCGAAGTAGTCGACCGTGACCCGCGCCTTCTCCGCGTCGTCGGGGATCACGTCGTCGGCGACGTCGACGTACAGGTACCGGACGTAGGGGTCACCGGACGTCGCCCAGCAGGCGATCCCGTCGATCTCGGTGGCGGCGTTGGCGGGGTCTTTGTCCGCGTCACCCGGCCAGGCGGCTACCACCCCGTCGTAGACCGGCGGATTCGACAGAACCACACTGGCGCTGCCGGGAGCCGCGGCGGCGATGCTCGGCGACTCGTTTTCCGACGCCACGGCCGCCCCTGGCCCGGCCAGCAAGCCGAGTGCGAGTAGGGCGCTGCCGCCCAGCGCGGCGGCCGCGGTGGCTGGCCGGCGGGTGGTTGGCCTGCGCTCGGCGGCACCGGGCCACGGGCCCGATCTCGGTACACCTGGTTCGCGGAAGTGCATGAGCATCTCCTTGACGGTTGACGGTCAGCCGCGGGATTGCGGCTCTGGGCGCCGGGGCCAGCCCGTGTTGTGCTGGCCCGGAGCCAGGCACGGCCGAGGTCTCCACCCCGCTGCGGTGGACCCGCTGAAGCGAGGGAATACCGGCGATCGCAAAAGGTTTTGCATGACCATACTGGGCTCGATCGGTTACGCACAAGACATCAGCGCGACATATTTCGGAATCAAGAGGTCGCGGGTTGAAAGATCGCGCGAATAGGGCTCCGTCGGGCCCGCGTGCCCTGGCGTCCTTGCTCGCGGTGGCGGCACCAAGCTTGCCTTGATCATGAGCGACCTACACCCCCCAGAAGGGGGAAAACTCGCTCATGATCAATGCCAGCACCTACGCCACCTTTGGAGGAAAAGGCATCGGGACGCTGGCGATGGACACGTCGCCCGTCGCGCGGTCGGTGTGGTTGTACAGCACAGCCTGACCGTCGGGGGAGAAGACCGGGTGCGGATGGTGGGGGTGGCGGGACGCCCACGTACGGGCGAGGTGCGCGGTGTGCCCGGACTGGACGTCCACCAGCACCACGTCGGACACGTGACCTGTGGTGGACCTCGGGCCACGGCTGGACGAGGCATGCACATCCGTGGTGGAGCTGGCTCCGTCGTAGGGACCTTGAGTATCGGCGACGATCCACTGTCCATCCCGGCTGATATCGCAGTGCCAGAACCGATCACCAAGGACGACGAGTCGCGGTGCTGGGCCATCGGGCCAGGCGGTATAGATGCCGCGCGGGCCGGCGTCGCTCTCGCCGTAGGCGCAGAAGACCATCCCGACGTCGTGGAACATCCAGCGTTCGTGGCCGGCCGCGACGAAGCCTCCGGGCTGCTCGGACAGCCGCCACTGATCGACCACACACCGCGGCTCGGGGCCGGAGGGATCGTGGCATGCCCAGATCCGGTCGGGTGTCTGCCGCGCCGGTCCTTCATGGGCGAAGCCGATCCAGTCCGGAGTATGCGGGCTGAACTGAACGTGGTTGGCGTGCCAGGGGAGCCGCGCCAGTTCCTGAGCGGCCCCGGTAGCCGAGCAGATCTCGAGTAGCCGATACGAGCCGTCGGGTGGGTGGTGTTCGACGACGGCGACCCGCCGCCCGTCGGCGGTGATGCTGCACAGTCCATCGAGGACGGCACCGGCCGGTGCGGCGTATAGACGCACGGCGGCTGTCCACTGGGTGAGATCCCGTAGATGGAGGGCGTCGTCTCGGACCCACACGATGAGGTTGGCGTCGGCGGCGACGTCGAACCAGACCGGATGTGGTGTGCCGGCCCATGGCAGGGCGCAGACCACACGTTCCACCGCCGGTGAATCGTCGAGTGCCGAGCCCGCCGGTCCATTGGCTGCGCCGGCGGGCCACGGAATGGTGGAGATCCCGATGGTGCCTTCGCGCGGGTCGTAACGTGCGATGGCGAGGTGCTGTCCGTCGTCGTGGAAGCCGTTGGTGTGCGGATAGGTCAAATGAGCACCCGCGCGAACGATAGTCACGGCTCCCCCCGATCCCTGCCCCTCCCGGTGATCATTGGCTTTTGACTACCGAATTCGGTAGTCAAAAGCCAATGATCACCGGGAGGGGGGAGAGGTGGGGGCAGGTCGTCGAACCCGAGGAACGGCAGGCCGAGGTGCGAGCCGAGTTCGAGGAGGAATCGCAGCCGCTCGGGCCGCACATGATGGGCCGCGCTCGTCGCCGCGATGTCATGAGCGTAGAGGGTGACGTAGCCGGGAGCGTCGGCGGCCACCTGGAGCAACACACCCACGTCCGGATCGTCGGGATGTGTGACGCCGCCGCGAGCGGTGTCGATACCCCGGCCGATCAGCACCCGGGTGGAATCGATCCTGGCCGCGGGGACGACGTGCCGCGCCGCCGTCGTGGCGTCGTCAGTCCTGGGTATACCGCTGCGCAGCCGGTCGAACACCGTGGTCAGGGCCGCGTCGCTGGCGGCATCGCGCCGGCTGTTCGGGTACGCGAACGTGCGAGCGGTCAGGCCCAGACCAGCCAGGGCGTCGAGGCACGGGGCGATCTCCCGCGCCAGGTATCCGTCGGCGCCTTCGTCCGCGATCACCCGCGGTGCGTCGAGGTGGCGCAGGCCGTGTGCGCCGATGGTGTGCCCGTCCGCAGCGAGCGCACACACGAGGCGTCGCTCCTCGGCATCGAGCAGGTCAGGTTCACAGATGAAGAACGTCGCACGTACACCGAACCGGTCGAACAGCGGCCGACACTGGGCCCAGGATCGGACATGCCGGTCGTCGAAGGTCAGCAGGATCCCGCCGCGAGGTGCGCCGCTCGAGCGGAGCGCACGTGATCTGCTCCCCAATGGTGGTCGGGAGTGGATCGCCCAACCGCAGGGCCCCGGTGGTCTCACCACGGGATGGCCTCCACGACGTGGGCGGTGTGCTCGGCCGACCATGCGCCGGTGCCGATCACCACCCGGTACCGTCGGCGGAACGAGTCTTCCGGCGGTAGGTCGAAGCTGCGGTGGAATGCCCACGACGGGTTGACGCCGGCGAACTGCCCGGTGCGGACGAACCAGTGGGCCGAGTCGATGTCGTTCTCCGGTGCGTGACAGAAGACGAGCGTCGACGAGCGGTCGACCTCGTCGTGCCGGCCGACGTAGCCGACCCAGGGTGCGCTCTGACCGCGCAGCGTGTCCTCGTCGACAAGACCGCTGGCAGTCAGCAGCGCACCGCCGGTGAAGGATCGGGGGCCCCGCCACCACAGGCCGGTATAGCCGGACCCGGCCAGGCCGCGGGTGTGTGGGCTGCCGAAGCGCAACGGCTGGCCGCGGACGTTGGTGACGGCGGTGGTGATGTCGAGTACCCAGTATCCGGCGGCATTGTCGACCGTGTGCGCTCGGAGCGTGCGCTGTTCGTGGACGAGTGGGTGGGCGGCCGCGTCCAGCCAGGTCAGGTCTTGGTGGATGGTGACGTCGGCCCCGCTGGTGGCTACGTGTGCCGGTTCGTCGGGCCGCATCGCTCCGATGTTGTCGAGAGCGACGTAACCCTCGCCGGCGACATACGTGTGGCCACCCCAGATGTTGACGTCGGACACGTCGGTGGCGGTGAGCTGCAGGCCCTTGTGCCAGACGTGGTCGTGGGGCCGGTAGGCGGTCACGACGTCGCCGGCCAGCGTCCGCAGCGGGTGGACGTAGGGTTTCGGTGCCTCGAACGGGACGGGGTGTGGTTCGTAAACGTACCTGGCGAGTTCGACCTCGCCGGCGACCTCGCCAGCGACGCAGCTAGCGGCCTCGGGGCCGGTGCCGGTTCCAGTGGTGATGGCGACGTGGCCGCCGATCCGGTGAGTAGCGCTGAGATGGGTCATCTGATGTCGTGACCTCCGTTGACGGCAGCATAGAAGGGGTCGCCGGGGACGATCTCGCCGCGTTGTACCGGCCGCCCGGTGAAGGCGGACTTGTACATCGCGGTGATGAACTCCAGGGCCTCCCGGCCACCCGGTCCACTCGTCGCCGGGCGGCGGCCGGCCCGGATATCGGCCAGGAGGGTGGTGAGCTGGGGCAGATGGGTGCTCGGTTCGTCCGGACCGGGTGGCTTCCACGACGCGATCACCTCGGGTGTGGTGCCGGGTGCGGGGGTGTAGGTCCAATCGTCGTCGTGGTAGCCGTAGAGATGGTCGAGTTCGATGGTGCCGCCTTCGCAGTCGATGCGCAGGTAGCTCGTCTGGCGAGGGGACACCGCCGAGCTGACCACGGTGGCCAGCGCGCCGGTCTCGAACCGGACGGTAGCGGTGGTGACGTCGTCGGTCTGTACGTCTCGAGCCAGTCGCGCGGCATGGCCGCGCACCTCGGACCACGGGCCGATCAGATCGAGCAGCAGGTCGATCTGGTGGATGCCCAGCCCCATGGCTGGACCGCCGCCCTCGCCGGTCCACCGGCCGCGCCAGGCGACGTCGTAGTAGGCGTCGTCGCGATACCAGGTGGTCTGGCAGTGGGCGACGAGGGGCCGGCCGATCCGGCCGGAGCTCAGGAGCCGGCGGGTGTGGCGTGCCCCCGACCCGAAACGCTGCTGGAAGACCACGGATGCGTATGGTCCGCCGTCGGGTTCGGCGGCGACGATCTCGTCGTACTCGGCGAGGGAGAGGACCGGAGGTTTTTCACACCATGCCCATGCGCCGGCGTCCAGCACGGCGAGCACCTGCTCCCGGTGGAACACCGGCGGTGAACAGATGATCACCAGGTCCGGATGGGCTTCTTTGAGTAGGCCGGCCAGATCGTCGTAGGCAGCGGTGATGCCCCATTTCGTGGCGAACGCGGTAAGTCGATTGGTGTCGACATCCATGGCGGCCTCGACCACCACGTCGGCCCCGAGTGAGCGCAGCGTCGGCATGTGGACGGCGTCGGCGATATGTCCGGTGCCGACGATCGCGGTGCGGATGGGGGGCACGGATGGTCTCGGCACGGTACTCCCTCAAACGTAGGGGTCAACAGAACGCAAAAGGTTTTGTGGCACTTTACCCGAGGAAGCTCACCCCGACGCAAGACCGTGCGCGCCGGGGGTGCGGTAGGGGAATCTGGCCATCGGGTTCCGTGAGGGTCCGGGAATGGTTACGTGAGCGTCACGGAACGTTGACTCCGTCGACGCGGTATGGCAACTTAGGCGACACAAAAGGTTTTGCGTCACATCTCGTTCTTCCCGACGTCGGTGCGTCCGGATCAGGCGCGCCTATGTCGGTGCATGTCACCTGTCGTGATCCGTAGTGAGCTACGCCTGAGGAGAAACAATGGTGAGACCCGTGCACCGGGGACTGGTCGCCTTGGCCGGCACCGCGATGATGATCGCCCTGGCCGCCTGTGGGGCGGACAGCAGTACCGACGACGCCGGCGCCAGCGACGAGCCTGATCTGAACGCCGAGGTGACCATCACCGTCAGCGATCTACCGCCGACGGAACAGGCGGAGTCGCGGCAGGCGATGCTGGACAAGATCGCCGACTTCGAGGCGGCCCACCCGACCATCACCATCGACGCCCAGGAGACCAAATGGGCGGCCGAGACCTTCAACGCGATGCTGGCCGGCGGAACGCTGCCGATCGTCACCGCGGTGCCGTTCACCGAGATCCAGGCCTTGGCCTCGCGTGGACAGGCCACCGACCTGACCGACGCGGTCGCCGACAGCGCCGCGATCAGCGCGTTGAGCCCTACGGTGATGGAGAGCGTCACCCGCGACGGCCGGATCTACGGGGTGCCGTATCAGGCCTACACCATGGGCCTGGTGTATAACCGCGGCTTGTTCGAGGAGGCCGGGCTCGATCCGGACGATCCGCCGCAAACATGGGACGACGTCCGGGCGGCCGCGAAGACCATTACCGAGCAGACCGGGCAACCAGGGTTCATCTCGATGACGGCCAGCAATACCGGCGGCTGGGTGTTGTCGACGATGTCGTACGCCTTCGGCGGTCAGATGCAGGAGGTCTCGGGCGACGACGTGCTGGCATCATTCGCCGCGCCGCGGACCGCCACGACCGAGGCCCTTGAACTGCTGCGGGCGATGCGATGGGAGGACGAGTCGATGGGGGCGAACTTCCTCCTGGACATCGACGACGCCCGCAACGAGTTCGCCGCCGGACGGGCCGGGATGTTCGTCCATGGCGCCGATGTCTACGGTGACATGGTGGTCAACCGGGGTCTGCCGGGCGAGCATTACGGGGTGGCGCCGTTGCCGCAAAGCCCCGACGGAATCGGCACGCTCGGTGGTGGGGCTATCGACATCGTCAGCCCGAACGCCACGCCGGAGCAGGTCGCGGCGGCGATCAAGTGGATCGAATACCACCGCCTCGGGCGGCTGTCCGACGAGGAGCAGGCGGTCACGTGGGCGGAGTCGCGGGCCGCCGACGACCTCCCAGTGGGGACGCCGGAGCTGCCGATCGTGGACGCGGCGCAGTACGAGACGTACCTGGGCTGGATCGATTCCTACATCAACGTCCCCCGCGACAACTACGAGCTGTACCTGAGCACTGTGGAGGATATCCCGCTGGTGCCGGAGCCTCCCGTGAAGGCGCAGGAGCTCTACGCCGCCCTCGACCCGGTGGTGCAAGCGGTGCTCACCCGGGAGGACGCCGACCTCGCCGAACTACTCGACCAGGCCGAACGCAACGTGAACGACTTCATCGCGGCGGGCTGATCCAGGGCGGCCGGTTGTCCGGCGCCGACGATGGTGTGACGAGTGAGGAGCGATGCGGTGGCGATGACGGCGCGCCCGGACCTTCCGGCTGAACCGGGGCAGCGGCCGAGGCGGCGTCGGCGACGCAGCCCGGTCACCTGGGCCCGGTCCGGTGGGATGGCGTCGGTGGTGTTCCTACTGCCGCTGCTGATCACCTTCGGCTTCTTCTCCTGGTTGCCGGTGGCCAAGAGCTTGGTGCTCAGCATGCAACGGACCAACCTGGTCACCGCCGCGGAGTGGGTCGGGCTGGCGAACTTCGAACGGGTGCTGGCCGACCCTCTCCTGTGGACGGCGGTCTGGAACACGACGTGGTTCACCTTGCTGGCCGTTGTCGTCGGCTTCCCGGTACCGGTGATGCTGGCGGTGTTTATCGGGGAGCTGCGCAAGAGCCGGGGCCTGGCGTCGGCGCTGGCCTACATCCCGGTGATCCTCCCACCGGTGGTGGCGGTGCTGCTCTGGAAGGCGTACTACAACCCGGGCCCGGACGGCCTGTTCAACACCGTTCTGGGCTGGTTCGGGCTCGGGCCTTTCCCGTGGCTTCAGGACGGCACCATGGCGATGCCGAGCATCGTGGTGCAGGCCACCTGGGCGGGGTTCGGTGGTACGACCATCATCTACCTCGCCGCTCTGCGGTCGGTCCGCACCGATCTGTACGAAGCGGCCGAGGTGGATGGGGCCAGCATCTGGCGCCGGGTCTGGCACATCACGCTGCCACAGCTGCGCGGGATCATGCTGATCATGCTGTTGTTGCAGCTGATCGGCACGTTCCAGGTCTTTACCGAGCCGTTCATCATGACCGGCGGCGGCCCGGAGAACCGGACGACGACCATCCTGATGCTGATCTACAACTACGCGTTCATCGCGGGTGACTACGGCAAGGCGACCGCGCTGAGCCTGATGTTGGCCGGGGTGCTGAGCATCGTCTCGGCGGTCTATCTGTTCCTGACCCGCACCTGGAGTAAGACATGACGATCACCGCAGGCCAGCGCGCTGAAGGGGCCGTCACCGACGAGCCGTCTCCACCAACCGGCGGCCGCCCGCCGCGCCAGTGGTGGTGGCGGTGTCGGCGGCGGCCAGGTCAGGATGCCACCGAACGTGGCATCCTGTCGGCCAACGACCGGCGGCGCCCGGTGGTCCGGGCCGGCTTATGGATCGTGACGACGGTAGTGGTGGGCGGGTTGGCGGTTGTTGCCGCGGGGCCGCTGTTGTGGCTGTTCAAATCGGCCGTCTCCACCAGCCAGGACATCCTGCGGGAACCGCTGAGTCTGTGGCCCAGCGGGATCCAGTGGCAGAACCTGAGCGAGGCGTGGACCCGGGTGGACATCGCCGGGTATCTCGGTAACACGGCGTGGGTGGCGGCCGGGTCGTGGTTCTTCGGCCTGCTGGTGGCCACCACCGGTGGGTACGCGTTGTCCGTCCTGAAGCCGCGGTATGGGCCGGTGATCACTGGTGCGGTTCTCGCGACCTTGTTCGTGCCGGGGGTGATCTCGCTCGTCGCGCTGTATTTGATCATCCTCGACGTGCCGATCGTGCGGGTCAACCTGATCAATACCTTCTGGGCGGTGTGGCTGCCGGCCGCGGCCAACGCGTTTAATGTGCTGCTGGTCAAGCGGTTCTTCGACAACCTCCCGCATGACCTGTTCGAGGCCGCCCGGATCGACGGAGCCGGCCCCTACCGCATCTTCGTCAGCCTCGTCTTGCCGATGTCGCGTCCGATCCTGGGGGTGTTGTCGTTGCTGACCATCATCGCGGCCTGGAAAGAGTTTCTCTGGCCGCTGCTCGTGCTCCCCGATCCGTCCATGCAGCCGTTGTCGGTGGCGTTACCACGCCTGGAGAGTACCGCCGAGGTCAGCCTGCTCATGGCCGGTATGTTCATCTCGGTGATCGTCCCCGTCCTGCTCTTCCTCCTCTTCCAGCGTCAGTTCCTGCGCGGAGCCGGCCAAGCCGGTGCATTGAAAGGATGACCGTCATCGACCACGTCCTCATCACCGGCGCGGCCGGGCTGATCGGCCGGGCCACCACCAGGCACCTGCGCCAGCGCGGAACACGTATCACCGGGCTGGTGCTCGACGACCCCGGCGACCTCGACGTCGACCGGGTAGTGGTCGGGGACGCGGGAGACCGGGCCGCCGTCGAGGCGGGGCTGGACGGCGTGGACGCGGTGATTCATCTGGCGGCGCGGGCCGCACCGAACCTGGGCACCGCCGACGAGGTCTTCAGCGGTAACGTCGCCGCGACGTTCACCGTGCTCGACGCGGCTGGAGAGCGTGGCATCCGGCACGCCGCGGTCGCCAGCAGCATCAACGCGCTGGGGTATCACTACTCACCACACGCCGACGTCCACCCGGAGTGGTTTCCGCTCGACGAACAGCTGCCTAGCCGGGCCGCCGACCCGTACTCGTTGTCCAAGCAGGTCGACGAGATGACGGCCGCCGGCATGCACCGGCGGTACGGCATGACCATCGTTGCGCTGCGGTTTCCGATGGTCGGCGGGCTGGGTGAGGTGGCGGGTGTTGATGGCCGGCTGCCGAGCTGGGCCAAGGCCGTCACCGCCGAGCCCTGGCGCGGTGCACGCGACGGCTGGCTGTATCTGGAGAGCCGAGACGCTGCCCGGGCGTTGGAGCTGGCGTTGCGTCCGGCCGTGCCGGGAGCACATGTGGTGTTCGTCGCCGCTCCGACGACGGGGGTGCCGTATCGCACCGGCGATCTGCTCGATCGATACCACCCCGGCGTGCCGCGGCGGCGATTGTTCTCGGGCCGGGAGGCACCGGTAGATCTCGGCCGCGCTGCGGACTTACTCGGCTTCACCGCCCGCCATCTGTTGCCCGACGCCGAGATCCGTTCCCTACCACCTGAGACGAGGTCAGGATGACCGTGTCGACGCCCCGCCCGGAGATAAGCATGGCCGGAGAAGTGGAGGTGCCGACGGCGGCGCCGCCGTGGCCGCACCGCGACGGGACACGGATCACCGCCGTCCGTGCGATCGCCACCGCACCTGCGGGAACTCCGCTGGTTGTGGTGCGAGTCGACACCAACGAACCGGGCTTGTACGGGCTCGGCTGCGCCACCTTCACCCAGCGGTGGGAGGCGGTGGTCGCCTACGTGGAGCAGCACGTGGCGCGCATCGTTGTTGGTCGGCATCCGGCCGACATCGAGGACATCACCCGCAGCGTCGGATACGCCGCCTACTGGCGGCACGGCCCGGTGGGCAACAACGCGATCTCCGGGCTTGACATGGCGCTGTGGGATATCGCCGGGAAACGGGCCGGGCTGCCGGTGTACGAGTTGCTCGGCGGCCGGGTCCGGTCCGCGGTGCCGACGTACACCCATGCCGGCCGGGCCACGGTGGAGGAGACGCTGGCCGACGCCCGCGGCTTCATCGATGCCGGCTGGACCCACGTGCGCCTTCAGGTGGGGCAGCCCGGCCGCGGGACCTACGGCGCTCCGGGCTCTCGTGGTGGTTATCCGGCGGCCGCCCACCCGGACGGCTGGGACGTACGCCACTACCTGCGCACGACGCCGGAGCTGTTCGCCCAGGCCCGGGCCGAGCTGGGGGACGGCATCGAGCTGTTGCACGACGTGCATTCGCGGCTCACGCCGAAGGAGGCGGTGATCCTGGCCAGATCACTGGAGCCGTATCGGCTGTTCTTCCTCGAGGACGTGCTGGCGCCGGAGTATTTCGACCGGCTGCCGGAGGTGCGGGCGGCGTCGCCGGTGCCGATCGCGGTGGGGGAGCTGGCCACGTCGTTCGTCGAGGCGGTGCGGCTGGTGCGGGACGGCGGCGTCGACCTGATCCGCTGCCACATCTCGGCCATCGGTGGTCTCACCCCGGCCCGCAAGCTAGCCGTGTTGAGCGAGCTAACCGGGGTGCGCACGGCCTGGCACTCGCCGGCCGACGTATCGCCGGTGGGAGCGGCGGCGAACGTCGCCCTTGACGTCAGCTCACCGGCGTTCGGCATCCAGGAAGGGCACGTGTATCCGGACCCGGTGCACGAGGTTTTCCCCGGCACGTTGCGGATCGAGCGGGGTTGGATGCGGCCGAACGAGACGCCCGGCTGGGGTATCGACGTCGACGAGGGCGCGGCCGCGGCGTACCCGGCGGGCCGATCCGGCCACGATGCCTGGGCACTGGGGGTGCGGGCGCCGGACGGGAGCATCCTGCCGCCGTGACGTTCGGGTGTGTCGGAGCGGCGGATTCTTCAACGCATCAGATGCGGAGGACATGTGCGGACCCGGATTCGAGCCATCGAGACGTTCCGCGTCTCGCAGCGGTTTATGGTGTGCAAGGTCAGCACCGACGACGGTCTAGTCGGCTGGGGCGAGCCGATTCTGGAGAGCCGGGCGGAGACCGTCGAGGCGGCGGTGCGGGAGTTGTCCCAGCTCTTGATCGGCGCGGATCCGGCGCCCATCGAGCGACACCGGCAGGTGCTGGTCAAAGCCGGCTTCTACCGGGGCGGCCCGGTGTTCGGATCCGCCGTGGCCGGACTCGACCAGGCGTTATGGGACCTCAAAGGGAAGGCCCTTGGTGTACCCGTGCACGAGTTGCTCGGTGGACCGGTCCGCGACCGGGTGCGGATCTACGGCCCGGCCCATGGCGACGAAACCGAGGTGATGCTCGACCAGGCCCGATCACTGGTTGAGGCCGGGTACACCGCGGTGAAGGTCGCGCCGCCGCGGACGCTGGGTTTCGTCGACACCCAGGCCACCGTGCACGGTCTCATCGATCGGTGGACCGCGTTGCGGGACGAGATCGGGCCCGGCATCGACTTCGCCATCGACTTCCACGCTCGGGTGTCGGCACCGATGGCCCGGGTGCTGCTGCGCCACCTCGAACCACTCATGCCGATGTTCGTCGAAGAACCCCTACCGCCGGAGCACCAGGCCCGGATCGGTGAGCTGGCCGCGGCCACCACCGTGCCGATTGCCACCGGTGAGCGGCTGTACGACCGGTGGGACTGTGACCCGGTGCTGCGCTCGGGGATCGCAGTGCTCCAACCGGATGTGTCCCACGCCGGAGGGATCTCCGAGGTGTTTCGGATCGCCGCGCTGGCCGAGACCCACCATGTGCATTTGGCTCCCCATTGCGCGACCGGGCCCGTGGCGCTGGCAGCCGGTCTACAACTCGATCTAGCCGTTCCGAATGTGCTGATCCAGGAGTCACACCTGCGGCTGCACCGGCCGGGTGAACATCCGATGATGCGTTTCGTGACCGAGCCGGACACGCTGGTATTCGAGGACGGCTACCGACGGCGGCCGGTTGGGCCCGGTCTCGGCATCGAGCTGGACGAAGAGGCGCTGCGCGCCGCCGCGGCCGCGCCGGATTCAACGCGCTCACCGGTGTGGAGTTATCCGGACGGAAGTTATGCCGAGTGGTAGCCGGCGAGGCCGACCTCGAAGCCCATCTGGGTGGCGTAGCCGCCGTTCCACCACGGGCCGGTGCGCCGTTGCCGCGGCCTGGCGCCCGGGGTTGTGAAGCCGCCGGCTCTGGTAGCGTCCGGCCGCTAAGCCGATTCACGAACCATCAGCCGCGCGCCACGTCGACGGTGATGTGTTGCGGGTGCACCGTCGATCCGATTCAGCAGGATCGTCGCCACTGCCTGCCCGATCTCGCGGGGCGCGTAGGCCATGGTGGTCAGCTGTGGGGTGATCAGGCGGGCGGCTTCGATGTCGTCGAAGCCCATCACGGCAACGTCGTCTGGTACCTGAAGCCCGCGTTCGCGAGCGGTATCGAGTGCGCCGATGGCGACGATGTCGTTGGTGCAGATAACCGCAGTGGGCGGTTCGTCCTGATCGAGGAGCGCACGCATACCTTCGGCGCCGCCGTCTCTGCCAACCGGTGCCCGGACTACCAGGTTGTTGTTCAGGGGAACGCCGAACTCGCTCAGGGCCGTCTGGTATCCACGCACTCGCTCAGCTGGAGCACCGGAGCCGGCCGGGGCGGTGATGAAACCGATCTTTCGGTGGCCTTTGCCCAGCAAGTACCGGGTAGCGTCAGCCCCGCTGGCGTGATCGTCGCTGTTGACGACGTCTACGCCGGGTGCGGGTGAATGGTGGCCCAGCATCACCGTGGGGATCCCCGCGGCGACGGCGGGTGCGACGTCGTCGTGATGTTCGTAGTAGCCGGAGAAGGCGATGCCGTCGACCCGGCGGGTGATCATCTGCTGGACGATCTTCTGTTCGAGCTCCGGATCGGCGTCGGTGTTGCAGACGATACCGACGTACGACGCGGGGGTCAGCACGTCGAGCAGCCCGCGTGCCACCGACGTGTAGAACGGGTTGGTGATGTCCGGCACGATCAGTGCGACGGTGTTGGTGCGTTGAGATCGCATGCTGCGGGCCAGCTCGTTGGGTTGGTAGCCCAGTTCGGCGATGGCTTCGGCGACGCGCTGCCGGGTTGCTTCCGCCACGGGCCGCCGCCCGCTGAGGGAATGCGAGACAGTGGTGACGCTGACGCCGGCCCGAGCGGCGACGTCGGCGATTCCGGACGGGCGTGGGCGCCTTGCCATCATGACCTCCTCGCGGGGTGTATGTGTATCGTAGCGGCGATAGCAAGACGTTTTGCTTTCTGTCTTGTCCTGGCCGCGCCACGATCTGGAGACCGCCGTGCCCGACGCTCTCGACCACGCCCTGATCAACTCCGTGTGCGCCGCGGGAGAAGGAACGTTCGATCCCGCATGGAGCCTGCTCCGGGGGCCGGCCACCTATAACCCGATCCATACCCGGATCGTCTCCGGCCATGCGCACCGCTATCTGCCCAGCCTCGCCTACGCTCTCGCCCTATATGAGCAGAACACAACCGACGGCCGGTCCAGGGCGTCCGCCATCGTGGATCGGGTGGTGGCCGGCCAGGACAGTGGCCCCGCGTCGCCCACTTACGGGTTATGGGGATACTTCGCCGAGGAGCCGGTTGCCGAGATGGTGCCGCCGGACTGGAACCAGGCGGATTTTGGCGGGCGGCTCCTCGCCCTGCTGCTGTTGCGCCACCGCCACCGGCTGGGTGCTCAGACGCGAGCGCGGGCCGAGCGGGCGTTGCATCACGCCGCGCGGTCCATCGTGCGACGGGACGTGTCGATGTACTACACGAATATCGCGGCCAAAGGCACGTTCGTCACCCTGACCGCCGCACAACTCCTGGCCGACGAAGAGCTGCGGCACTACGCGACGCGCCGACTGGCTCGCTTCGCTGCCGCCGTGGCCCGCAGCGGGAGCTTCACCGAGTACAACAGCCCCACCTATTGGCTGATCACCGTGGAGGCGCTGACCGGGATCGACCAGTATGTCGTCGACGACGACGTCCGGGAGCAAACGAGCGCGCTGCTGGAACTGGCCTGGACCCACCTGGCGCGCCGCTGGCATGCGCCGACCGGGCAGCTGGCCGGCCCGATGTCGCGGGCCTACCCGGTCGATACCGCCGCTATGCCAGAGCTGCTGATGTTCCTGCGTAAGGCGTTGGCCGGGGCGAGCCCGTTTGGTGCGGTGCCCGTGCCGGCCGCTGATCCGTCGTTGGTGTTGCCCGCGGTGCTCCAGCCGCAGGTACCGGAGCGGCTACGCGACCACTTTCTCCAGCCGCCCGCCGGCGAGATGTACCGGGAGTTGTTCGTGCTGCGCGATGCCGCGGCGGAAGCCCCGGAGCAGGCCGGCGGCACCGCGGTGGAACAGATAGTGGGCAGCACCTGGCGCGAGCCGCGGATGGCCCTGGGTACCGTCAACCAGGCCGACACCTGGCTGCAACGTCGAAACCTCCTCGGATACTGGACGGCCCCGGGTGACGCCCCATGGCGACAACCGGCGCGGTACGTGCGGTTACGAGTGCTCAAAGACGGATTCGACCTGGCGGCGGGCTCGTTCTCGGCGGTGCAGGCCGGCCGGTCGGTGCTGTGGGGGGTGTCCCTGGCCGCCCCGGGTGGTGATCGGCACTTACACCTGGACACCATCGATGTGGGGGAGCCGATGCGGGTGTCGTCGGTGCGGGTCGTGTTTGATGTCGGCGGCGCCGACGAGGCGACGTGCTGGGTGAATGGCGACCCGGTGGAGGAGGCTGTCAGGTTCGAGGCAGGGGACGTCGTCGAGGTGGCGGTGCCCGGCGCGCAGCTCACCTTCTGTTTCGCGGCCGCGTTCTGGGGCGACATGGTCGCGGCCGGGCGGATCACCCGCGAAGACGACGTGCTCCGGGTCGGTGTGGACCTCGTGGATGAGCCCGCGACCGTCGAGGTGTTCTTGGACCAAGTCGACCGGGTGTTCGTCGGTGGAGCGATGACGGTGACGCCGCGGGAGACCCGGCCAGGCGGGGCGGCGCCGGCGGAGACCCCGTTACGTCCGGGCCAGACGCCCCCCGGCTCAGAGGTCCGGGTCAGCGCTGACCCGGAGATGGTGACACTTGTCTGGCGGGCTCCGGTCGTGGGGGACGTCGGGGCTGCCGACCTCGTGCTGCGGTGCAGGTCCAGAGTCGGCACCCGCGCTCAACACGCCGCAGCCCTCCTGTCGACCGTCGACGGCCGGTCTCCCGTCGCGCAGCGCCTGGACCAACCGGTGGGCGCGGTCAGAGGTCCAGGTCGATAACGACGACGGCGTGGTCGGAGGCTTGGTGGATGTTGGCGGTCATGTCGGGGTAGGTGTCCCAGGCGGTGGGGCGGGTCTTGCGGGTGCCCCACAGGCCCGTGCGGAACACGGTGCCTCCGGTGAACGCCGGAACGAGGCTGTGGGAGATGAGGATGTAATCCAGGCGGTTGCGGATGCTACACGTGTCGAAGGTGCCGGGCCGGTCACCGGTGTCGAAGCCGTCGAGGTCGTAGCAGGAGACGAGGGGGCCGCCGGGGGCGAACAGGGCGGTGAGGTTCTCTGGTGGTTCGTCGAGGGTGGGTTGGCCTTCGTTGAGGTCGCCGAGGACGATCACGTGTTCACCTGTGGCGGTGAGGCGGTCGGTGATGTCGCGGACGGCGTCGGCTTGGCGTCGGCGTTTGTTTCCACCACCGCCGGATTGTGACTTGAAGTGGTTGACCAGGACGTGCAGCACGGTTCCGGTGGGAGTGGTGACCTCGTACTGCGGGCAGTCGCGGCTGAAGATGGTGCCGAGGTGGTCTTCGGTGTCGACGTGGGAGCGGATGGTGCCGATGGGGAAGCCGGGTTTGGTCATGATGCCGACGTCGATGCCGCGTTCGTCGTTGCCGTCGACGAGCATGACGTGGCGGTAGTGTCCGTCGAGCATCTCGTGGTTGAACCGCACCAGGGCCGGGCGGTCTTCGGCCTCGACCACGGCGAGGATGTCGGCGTCGACGTCGGTGATGACGCGGGCGGTCATGCGGGTGCCGATCTCGTCGGTGGGTTCGGTGGCCAACTCCAGCCAGCCGATCCAGTCGCCGCGGCCGGTGGCGGTGATCTCGACGTTGTTGGTGGGATCGCGGGGTTGGCGGTCGAAGGTGCCGCGGTTCTTGCGTAGCCATGCCCAGGCTGGTGTGGGGCTGGGGCGGCGGCGGATGGCGTTGTGGATGTTGCGGTAATACACGCCGACCTCGAGGAGGAGTTCGCGCATCCGGTCCCGGTCGGCGCCGGTGTAGGTGTCGTCGGTGATCAGCGAGTTGAACTCGCCGTAGGCTCGCACGATGGGTTCGCCGGCCGACCAGTCGAGTGGATCGAACGCCTTCGGCCGCGCGAAGAGGTTCTCCAGGTTGTACGACGCCACTGTGACCATGCCGCCCTCACCTGATCGCATACCACCCGATATCAGAAGAATAGCGCTGTATCAGGTGATATGGCCCGGTCGTGCCGATTCGAGGGGGCGCGGCACGCCGTGTTCATTCCCGTTCCGGCGCCCCGGTTCGCGACGCCGCGGCGGATACGAGTTCACCGGTCACATCACCGAAATCCGGCCGGACGGGTTGGTACAGCCCGGAGAACAGCGGGGATGAGATGAGCATGTCGGCGGTCGTGACATTCGAGGCGACACCGATGTTCCACACGGCGGCCAGGCGCAGGAGGGCTTTGACGTCCGGATCGTGTGGCTGCGGCTCGAGCGGATCCCAGAAGAAGATCAAGATATCGATGACACCTTCGGCGATCTTGGCGCCGATCTGCTGATCTCCGCCGACTGGTCCGGAGAAGAAGCGATGGACGGGCAGCCCAAGCTCGTGTTGGAGCATGGTGCCTGTGGTGCCGGTGGCATAGAGGTGGTGCCGGGTGAGTGTTCCGCGGTTGAATGCTGCCCACTCCAGCATTGAGGCCTTCTTGTTGTCGTGGGCGACGAGTGCGATGTGACGAGGGTTGGTGCTCATATTGCCAGTGTGGACGGTTCTTGTGTCTGCGCCGTTACGGGCAGCTAAGGTCCTGATAAGAATCCACGGGGCCGCAGCGGACGTGCGTGCACAGCGGACCGCCGCGGCTCAACGTCGGTTCGGTTGATGCCGCGGGGCCCGCTGTGCTGACGCATCAGCCAGATGCGGGGTGGCCAGATGTTGGTCGGCTATACCCGCTCCGGTCAGGCGGCGTCGGCGGTGTCGTTGCCTTGGTTGTCTTCCTTGTCGATGAGTTGGTGGATGAGGTGTGAGGTGGGGGCCCGTCGGTCAGCGCCCGCCAGCTGCGTCAAATGGAGATCGTCGACGTCGAAACGGCCCGCGGGACGCCAGGTGGTCGGCGTGGATCACGTCGTTCGTCGAGCAACGAAGACGTACTCGCGGCCGGGGCGGTCCAGAGCGTCGCGTACATCGAGAACCCGGAAGCCGGCGGCAGCGAGCGTGGACTCCACCTCGGTGCGACGACGGAAACGCAACGTGGAGTCAGAGCTGACGACGGCGCCGTCGGACTCGAAGCGGTAGGTGTAGCGGAACGACACCAGCGGAAGGGCAACGTCGGTCACCTCGAAGGTCTGCTCGACCCGCCCTACGCCGGGTACATCGAGGGTGACCGTCCGCTGGGCGTCTTGCCATTTCTCCCAGGCGCGATACTCCGGCCGCCGGGTCTCGAACACGACGTACCCGTGGGACCCGAGCGCGGTGTGGATTCCGCGCAGCGTCCGTAACCAGTCGTCATCGGTCAGGAAGACCTGGGCGACGTTTCCGGTCAGCACCGCGAGATCGGCACGGAGGGCCGGCACCGACGTGGCGTCGCCATGCAGCCAGGTGACCTGCTCGGCGCCCACCTTCGACCGCGCGACGTCGAGTGACGCCGCCGCCGGGTCGACACCGACGACGGTGCGGCCGGTACTCGCCAGCCGCAACGCGAGCGATCCCGTCCCACACCCCACGTCTAGTACATGCTGAGCATTCAGCTCATCCGCGATCCCGAGATAGGTGTCGAGGTCGTCACGAGGGCCGTCGAACGCGTCATAAATGACAGCGAGACGAGGATGGGCGAACACGGCGTCCGGCATGCCACAACACACTATCTAGCCGATCAGCCATGCACCCGGGCCGATCAGCCACGCACCGGAATGGCGGCGGGTTGCCGGCACCTGAGCCCGCCCCATGGCCCGGTGATCGTTGTCAACTTCGTGTCGTTACCCGCAAGTGATCGTTGTCGGCTTCCTGCCGTCATAGCGACTGGATTATGGGTTCGATCACCGGGGATGAGGGCGGAAATCCGGCAACGATCACCGGGTAGTGCCCGAACTTCATGGTTCTCGAGGCTCGGCCTTAGCGCCCCCGCGAATAGGGATTCACCGCGGCGTCGGTGCCGGGCGGGTCGTCCGGGTTCCACAGGGCGCGGCGTACGAAGGGCTGCGGACCGCCCTCGTTCGCGACGGCTTCCTCGATCTCGTCGAGTTCCTTGCGCAGCTCCGTGACAGCGGCCGATGCCTGCGCCCAGAACCGCGCGTCAGCCTGGGCGATTTTACGTTTGATGATCGGACGGGCGATGAGAAGTATGGGCCTGGCCAGGCCCCGTGCGGACAGGGTGAACGCCGCTTTGACGTCCCAGTGCGTCGATGTGCTGGCGACCTCGATGGTGGCGCCGAACCGGAGCCGGCCGGCGTGCCCGGCGGCGTTGAGAACCTCGCCGGAGCCGTCCAGCAGGGGAGCGGGGGTGACGTGCACCGCGACGTCGCCGATGCCGCGGAACAGCCACGCCACGATGCCCGGGATCTCACCGTCGCGCATGAGTCCGGTGAGGTCGGCGCGGGCGGTCAGATCGAGGTTCGGTGGGCGTCCGTGCCGGAGATCGGCGTCGATCGTCCATCGGTCCCGGGACTCCGTCAACGTGAGCGAGAGCTGCACCTCGTCGTCCCGTCGTAGCGTCACGCTGGCCACGTCCGGCGTCGGTCTCACGGTGGGAAACCGCAGGTCATACCGGGTGCCGGGGGTACGGTGCCGACCTTCGCGGAGGGTGAGCTGTGGCTGCGGTTCCCGCGTGTCCGGGTGGACTACCGCGCCGGACTCGTCGAAACGCAGATCCGCCCACTCGTTGACCAGAGCCGGGATGAGGTCGAGTACACCGGCAAGGTCGAGTCGCTGCACATTGCCGGTGGTCTGGAGTCGCACGGGGCGAGCCTAGACGATCACCCGGACACGGCGGCCGCGGCGGACCGACCGGCGACCCGACCGGAGAACAGGCAGCCGCCGAGGAAGGTGCCTTCCAACGCGCGGTAGCCGTGAATGCCACCACCGCCGAAGCCGGCGACCTCACCAGCGGCGTAGAGTCCCGGAATCGGCTCGCCGGCCGCGTCGAGCACCCGGGCCGACAGATCGGTGTGAACGCCGCCGAGGGTCTTGCGGGTCAGGACGGACAACCGCACCGCCACGAGAGGTCCCGCGTCCGGATCCAGGAGTTCGTGTGGTGCCACGACGCGGATGAGGCGATCACCGACGTAGGCTCGGGCAGCGCGGATGGCGGTCACCTGAGCGTCTTTGCCCAGGCCCGTGGCCACCTGGCGATCGCGGGCGACGATCTCGTCGTGGAGCACTGCCTCGTCGATCAACTCCTCTCCCACCAGTTGGTTCATGCCGTGCGCCAGTTCATGGACGGAACGACGGACGACGACGTCAGCGCCGTGGCGGACGAACGCGCCGACGGGTCCGGTCATGACCGCTCCGCGGCGCTGGAGGAGCCCGCGTACGTCCCGGTTGGTGAGGTCCGGGTTCTGCTCCGACCCGGACAACGCGAACTCTTTGGCGAGGATCCGCCGGTTCAGGACGAACCACGAATGGGGGTACCCACTGGTGCCGATGTGTTGGAGTGCTCCGAGGGTGTCGAAACCGGGGAAGAGCGGCGACGGCAGCCGGCGGCCGCGGGCATCGAACCAGAGCGGCGACGGCCCGGAGAGGATGCGGATGCCGTGGGAACTCCACACCGGGCTGTGATTCGCCAGACCCTCCGGGTAGTGCCACATCCGGTCCATGTTGATCAACGCGCCCCCGGCGTCCTTCACGACGCCCAGCATCCGGCCGTCCACGTGGTCCGGCACACCGGACAGCAAATGCTGCGGTGGGGTGCCGAGGCGGCTCGGCCAATGGTGGCGAACCAACTCGTGGTTGGCGCCCATACCACCCGACGTCACCACAACCGCCTGGGCACGGATCGTGAACTCGTCGACGACGGCCCGTGAGCTGGGTGCACCGCGCCGGACCTCGCTGGGGGCCAAGACCTCGCCGGTGACGCCGGTGACCGTTCCGCCGTCGGTGACGAGTGTGCTGACCCGATGCCGATAACGCACCTCAACCCGTCCGTCGTCCTCGGCGGCGCGAAGCGCCCGGACGAACGGTTCGAGTACCCCGGGACCGGTTCCCCACGTCACATGGAATCTGGGGACCGAGTTGCCGGCGCCGGTGGCGAGGTGACCTCCGCGTTCGGCCCACTGCACCAGCGGGAACAGCCGCAAGCCCTGGGTGTGTAGCCACGTGCGTTTCTCACCCGCCGCGAACTCGACGTAGGCCCGTGCCCACTCTCGGGGCCAATGGTCTTCGGCGCGATCGAAGCCGGCCGAACCGGACCAGTCCTGCCATGCGAGCTCGGCGGAGTCGCGGATGCCGAGCCGGCGTTGCTCCGGGGAGTCGACGAGGAACAATCCACCGAAGGACCAGTGCGCCTGGCCACCGAGTGATGCCGGGGGTTCTTGTTCGACGACGATCACCCGCTTCCCCGCCGCCGCCAGTTCAGCCGTGGCGACCAGCCCGGCCAGACCTGCCCCCACGACCACAACGTCGGCGTCGTACGGCATCGGGCGCCACCTCCCACCAGCTACGGTGCCAGGCAGCCTAACCGACCACACGGAGAAATGGCGCGGCATGTGTGCCGACACCATGTCGCTCGCGGCGGAGTCGGGGAAGAATCGCGGCACAGCGTTTCTTCGGCACGGCATAAGCCCGAGTGAAAGGAACCGTCGACCTCATGACAACGCGACTGCGGCCCGGAGTGGTATCCACCACGGTGCACACGCCGCGGCTGTCCGTGCACATGCTGCACCTCGACCGGCCAGGCGAGCCGGTGCTGTTCATCCACGGCAACGTGTCGTCGGCGTCGTTCTGGCAGCAAAACATGCTGGATCTGCCGGCGCGATATCGTCCGCTTGCTGTTGACCTGCGTGGATTCGGGGACACCGAGGCGCGGGAGGTGGACGCTACCCGCGGGTTGCGGGATTACGCCGACGACGTGCGAGCGGTCCTCGACGAGCTGGAACTGCCCGCGGCCCACCTCGTCGGCTGGAGCATGGGCGGCGGCGTAGCGATGCAGTTGTTGCGCGACACACCGGAGCGGGTGTCGTCGCTGACGCTGGTCAACCCGGTGTCGCCATACGGGTTCGGCGGTACCCACGGGCCGGACGGGCAGCTCAACGATGCCTCTGGTGCCGGTTCCGGTGGCGGGTGCGCCAATCCTGACTTCGTGGCCCGGCTCGGAGCCGGCGACCGGTCCGCCGACGTGCAGACCGCACCGCGGGCAGTGTTTCAGGGGGCCTACGTCCAGCCCGGTTTCGTCCCGAACGACGACGCGGATGTGGAGCTGTACCTGGACTCGATGTTGTCCACCCGGATCGGTGACGGCCACTATCCCGGCGACACCCGGACCACTGACACCTGGCCGGGGCTGGCCCCTGGAGATCGCGGTGTCCTCAACGCGATGTCTCCGCTGCACTTTCGCATCGACGACCTGCATGTCATCGACCCGAAGCCGCCGGTCGTCTGGATCCGCGGCGCGTCGGACGTGATCGTCTCTGATACGTCGCTGTTCGACCTGGCCTACCTGGGCTCCATCGGCGCGGTGGAAGGCTGGCCCGGCGCCGACGTCGCACCCCCGCAGCCGATGGTGGCCCAGACCAGGCATGGGCTGGAGCTGTACTCGGCGGGCGGAGGGGCGTTCACCGAAACCGTGATCGACGACGCGGGCCACAGTCCGCACATCGAACGCCCCAAGGAGTTCATGGCCGCACTGGTGGCCGGGCTCGACGCCGGCCGGCGCACCGGATGAGGGGTGTCGCCGTTCCGGTGGATGGCGGCGACCTGGCGGCGCTGACGTGGGCGGTGCCGCAGTCGGTGCGGCCGACCCCCGGCGACGGACTGCCGGTTCTGGCCGTCCATGGCATCACCGCGAACGCCGCCGCCTTCGGGCGGCTGGCCGCTGAGCTTGCTGGCCGTCGCCGGCTCATTGCCCCCGACCTGCGCGGGCGCGCCCGCAGTGCTCACCTGCCGGGGCCGTTCGGGCTGGCTCGGCACGTTGGCGACCTGATCGCCATCTTGGACCACTTGGAGATTGGCCGGGTGATCCTGGTCGGTCACTCCATGGGGGCGTTCGTCGCGGGTTTGACGGCCGTCCGGCATCCGGAACGGGTCGGGGGAGTGGTGCTGGTTGATGGTGGGCTCGCGCTGCCCGTACCGGAGGGCACCGATATCGACACGGTCCTCGGCCCGGCGATGGCGCGGCTGGGGATGACGTTCGCCGGCGTCGACGCCTACCGCGAGTTCTGGCAGGCACATCCGGCGTTCGTGAATCGGTGGAACGAGTTCACCGACGCCTACGTCCAGCGAGACCTCACCGGCGAGCCACCGACGTTGCGCTCGGCGTGTGTGGAGGCCGCGATCCGGGCCGACGGCGCCGACGTGTTGCGCTCCACGGAGGCGCTGAGCGCTGCGCACCAGCTGACCCGGCCGGCCCGGCTGCTCTGGGCATCGCGCGGGCTGATGAACGAATCCCCTGGGCTGTATACGGCCGAGCGGCTGGCCGATCTGAACGCCGCCATGCCCGCGCGCGAGCTGGCCGGGGAGAACCATTATTCGATCCTGTTCTCCTCAGCCGTCCGGGAGATCGTCACCGAGATCGACGCCGTGGCGGAGCAGTCCGTGCACGCGTAACGCCAGTTGAAGCTCCAACGCTCGGTCGGGTCCGGTCCAGCCCGCGCCGATAAGCTGGGAGACGCGGTCCAAGCGCTGCGCGACGGTGTTGACATGGACGTGTAAGGCGTCCTTGGCCCGGGTCAAGCTGCCCCCGGCGGCGAAGTACGCGGCGAGTGTCTCCACCAACGCGGTGCCGCGTTCGGTGTCGTAGTCCACCAGCGGTCCGATGGTCGCCGTAACGAAGGCGGCGGCGTCATGGCGATCACCCAGCAGGACACCGAGGAACCCCAGGTCGGCCGGCACCGCGGCCGCACCGGTACGACCGAGAGCGTGCAACGCTTTCAGGCAACGCACTGCTTCGCGGTGCACGGTAGGAAACGAGGCAAGGCCATGGGTTGGTCCGGCCGCGGCCGCGGTCAGCCCGACACCGACGGCGGTGCGTAGGTCAGCGGCGACGGCATCAACCGACTCTTTCGGGTTGTCCGCGGGCAACGCCAGAACGGCCCGCCCATCCCTCCGGGTGGCCAGACCACGACGGACCTCGGCGATGTGCCGGGCCGCGGCGTACAACCGCTCGGGGTCGGCGTCCGGAGCGTCGGCGACGACGATGACGTACGGCTGTTCCGGGTCGGTGGCCACCCGTCGGGCTCGCTGGCGCAGCGTTTCGGGGTCGCCCCGAGGTGTATCGAGCATCTCGTCGAGCAGCTCACCTCGGACGCGGTGTTCGGCGTCGCTCACCGACCGGCGCCGCAGCAGTAAGAGCGCGGCGACCACGGCCGCACGCTCCAGAATGCGTTGCTCCGCGGCGTCCAGGGCGGTGGTTCGGCGAAGAGTCAGCGCGACGAGCGGTTCGTTGCCTGCCGCCGCTGTCGCCACCCACGTGTCGTGGTCCGTCCCGGTTCGCGCTACGCGGGCATTGGCCAGTGCTTCGGTGATGGCTGCGACCAGTGTGTCGTCGTCGCTGGCCGAAGTGTCGGCGTCGGCTAGATCGACCAGCTCGACCTGCCCGTCGAGCAGCGCCGCCACGGCCGCGGTGATGTCGTCGGCGGCCGCGCCCCGTAGGAGCAGGTCGGCGAGTTTGTCGTGCGCATCGGCGGCCCGTTCCACCTCCTCGGTGCGGGCCCGAAGCTGGGCATTCGCGGTGTTGAGCTCGTCGAGCGCGGTGTGGGTGCGGTCGATCAGGTTGGCGGCATCGATGGCGATGGCCGCGTGGGTGGCGAGCGACCGGAGCAGCGCGATCTCCGCTGGCACGAATGGGCGCTCGCGCCGGTTGGCCGCGAAGAGCACGCCGATCACCTGGCCGTTGAGTTCGAGCGGCACACCGAGGATGGCCACCAGGCCCTCCTCGCGTACCGCGGTGTCGATCGGCGCGGTGTGAGTGAACCGCTCGTCGGTGAAGTAGTTCGCCGTCACGTACGGGCGTGAGGTGGTGGCGACCAGCCCGCCCAATCCCTGGCCGGGAGCCAGCCGGACCTGCTGGAACTGCGCGGACACCGACCCCGAGGTGACCCGCATGGTGGTGTCCTCGGAATGTGTATCGCGGAGGGTGAGGTAGGCGATGTCGGTGCCGAGCAGGGCTCTGGCCCGGTCGACGATGGCGCGAAGTACTTGGTCCAGGTTGCGCATCCCGGCGAGGTCGTTGGCGGTTTCGTAGAGGGCGGCCAGCTCGGATTCCCGTCGCCGGTAGTCGTGTAGCAGGGTGCGGACCTTGAGCGCCGCGAGCTTGGCGTCCTCCACCGCCGCGAGGTCGGCTCCGGCCGAACCCGCGGAACGTGCTTCGATGGCCAGCCGTTCGTACTCGACGGCCGGCGTATCGCGGAGGAGCAGGTCGAAGTATCCGGCGATGGTGGCGGCGACGCTCCCCGGCGCCTGCGGCCGCCGGTTGTCGCGATGGCCATCTTCGCTGCGTTCGTTCCCCATGGGCCCCTGTTACGTCGTCGGTCAGCTCGCCGGTGGATGTCGGAAGCCGAGCGTGACCGTATTCTCTCGGATCGGACGGTACTCTGTTCGAGTATGGAGCGCACGGCACTGGAGGGGCTTCAAACGCTGCGGCAGCTGGCCGTGGCGGGTGATCTTGCTACTTTGTGCGATCGCTACGAGGTCGCGCTGCTTGTCGTCCACGGCAGCGTCGTCCAGAGCCGCCTTGATGTCGAGCCGCGAGATCTTGACCTGGCGTTTCGTGGTCGGATCGGAGCAAGGGGCGACAGAGTCGGATTAACTAACGAGCTGATCGATGCGGGCCGCTACGACCAGGTGGATCTCATGGATCTCGGTCAGGCCGGGTCGGTAGCGAGGTCGCGGGCGCTTGCGCCGGATGCTGTTGTTCTTCATGAAGAGCGCTCCGGCATCTTTGCGCAGGAGCAGATTCGGGCGATCACCGAACAGATGGAGACTCGCCCCTTGCGCATGCTGGACCTGAAGCTCATGGCGGCCTGACGGGGGAAAAGGTCACTCGACGCTGGCGTCAGTCAGCCAGCGGTCCAGCCGCCGTCGACGGTGATCGACGCACCATTGATGAACGATGCGTCGGGCCCGCACACGTACGCGACGGCCGCGGCTACTTCGGCCGGTTCGACGAGCCGTTTGATCGGGCTGCGGGCCAGCAGAACTTCTTCGATCACCTGGTCCGTGGAGATTCCGTGGGTCTCGGCCTGTGCGGCGATCTGGTTCTCCACCAGGGGCGTACGCACATAGCCGGGGCTGATGCAGTTAGACGTGACACCCCTGGGGCCACCTTCGAGGGCGACCACCTTCGAGAACCCTTCGATTCCGTGTTTCGCGGTTACGTACGCCGACTTGAACGCCGACGCGCGCAATCCGTGTACGGATGAGATGTTGACCACCCGCCCCCAGCCCTGCGCGTACATGTGCGGTAGCGCCGCGCGGACCAGCCGAAACGGTGCTTCCACCATCAGCCGTAGCATCATCGAGAAGCGCTCGGGCGGGAAGTCCTCGATCGGGCTGACGGTCTGCACGCCGGCGTTGTTGACGACGATGTCCACGTCCGCAGCCAGCGCAGAAGCCGGGTCGAGGTCGGTCAGGTCGGCCACCACGGCCGCGCCGCCTACCGTGTCGGCGACCGCCTTGGCCGTGTCCTGGTCGATGTCGACGACACGCACGTGGGCACCGTCGGCAGCCAGCCGTAGCGCACAGGCCCGGCCGATGCCACTTCCCGCGCCGGTGACCAGCGCTACCTTGCCCGACAGGTCCGCCGTGGAACTCATGCCCACACCCTAGGCGGGTGGTCGGCGGATGCACATGGCGTCATGGCACACAGCGGTCACCCGCGGTATGTAGGTGTGCCGGCCCAGCCGTGGAGAGGTCACCGGGATCGGTCAGGAATCGAGAAGTCGTCGTGCCTGACCCGCGCCTAGTGTCGGCGTCGTCGATATCAGGTTGTGAACAACGGGAGGCCAGCGATGACACCGGACCAGCAGAAGGGGCAGCGTAAGCCGGGAACACCTGGCGCGTTCTCTCTCTGGATGCAGCGGAAGATGAATGCCCGCATGACCCGTAAGGTCCGGCGCGGCCGGGGGACCTTCATGGGCATGGAGGTGCTGATCCTGAACACGGTGGGACGACGGACCGGGCGACCACGGGAGACGCCGCTGGCTTGGTTCGCCGATGACGATGACGCCTGGCTGATCGTCGCATCCGGCGGCGGAAGCCAACATCCTGGCTGGCACGCCAACCTCATGGCAGGTCCGGATCAGGTGTCGGTCGAGTTCCCGGGCCGGGGTGCGGTGCCGGTGACGCCGAGCCAGCTGGAGGGTGCTGACCGGGAGCGGGCGTGGAAGCTCATCTCCGCGGCAGCACCGCGGATCGCGAAGTACCAGAGCAAGTCGGACCGGGAGTACCCGGTGATCCGGCTGACTCCTCGCTGACTCCGCCTACTCGTACTGCTGGCCGCAGACAAGGAATTCGGTCAGCTCGGGCCACGTGAGTGGTGGCAGGTCGGTTTCGCCGTCCGGTTCCGGATGGAGCTGCGTCGTTGGGCCGTCGAGCTCCTTGCGGATGCCATCATCGGGGTCCCAGCCGCCAAATGCGCCGGCCAATCCACACTCCAGATAACTCGGCACGGAGTGGTTGTACCAGCGCCGCCCGGCCGCGCGGAAACCACTGCCCGGAGCGCGGGGCGCGTCTACGCCGAGTTCCGGATAGGAGAGGGGTGCGCCTTCGGCGAAATCGCGAAGGTCAGCCACCTGCGAAATGATCACTTTCTCCCACGCGTCGTAACCGTCGTCGGCGTCGGACAACCCGAGATCGGCGGTACGCCACGCGTCGTCGAAGGGCGGCGCTGGGGCGGTGGCCGCCTGGATGAGCACAGCTGCGAACGTTTCCGGGGCGAGCGATGCTTGTTCCCGATGGGCCCGGCCCAGCGCCCAGAGAGCTGTCAAATACTCTTCCAGTGATCTGGAGGTGTCGTCGGCCGCGCTGAGCACGTCCCGGTAGAGGTCGCGGTTGGTCAGGGGAGCGTCCACAGCCGTACCTTCGCACACTCCACTACCAGCCTCAGCTTCGGTGATCGTTGGCGGTGTAATGCCGCGCAACGGTGATCGTTGGCGCACTGTGGTTGTGGGTTCGCAGCACTAACCCGGCAACGATCACCGAAAGGGTTGGGCGTGCGATGACGGAATGAAGGTGGCCGTTGCCCGGGTTATGACTACATGGCGGTCGACCTTGGAACCATCGGAGTCTGGCAACTAGCAGGTGCATTGAACGGCGGTTTTGCCGCCGAGATCGAAGCGCTCGGATACGGCACCATCTGGATCGGCGGCTCGCCACCGGGCCACCTACGCCTGGCCGAAGAACTCCTTGACGCCACCAGCAGCATCGTGGTCGCTACCGGCATCGTGAACATTTGGGCGGTCGACGCCCATACAGTTGCGCAGTCCTATCACCGCATCGCGGCTCGGCATCCCGACCGATTCCTCCTCGGCGTGGGTATCGGCCACCCCGAGGCGACCCACACCTACCAGCGTCCGTTCGACACCGTCGTCTCCTACCTCGACACACTCGACGACGAAGGCGTCCCCGTGGCCGGCCGGGTGTTGGCCGCGCTTGGCCCGAAGATGCTTCGGCTCGCCGCCGAGCGAAGCGCCGGCGCACACCCGTACTTGACCACACCCGCACACACGCGGTGGGCGCGGGAGGTGATGGGAGACGGTCCGCTGCTGGCGCCCGAGCAGAAGGTCGTCGTCGATACGGATACCCGCCGCGCCCGTCAGGTGGCCCGAAACGCCGTCAGCAACCCCTACCTGAAGCTCACCAACTACGTCGCCAACCTGCGGCGGTTCGGTTACACCGACGACGACATCGCGGGCGGTGCTGGCAGCGACCGCCTGGTGGACGAGCTTGCCCCCCATGGTGATGCCGCGAGCGTCGCGCACAGCATCACAGCTCATGTGGACGCTGGCGCCGATCATGTGGGTGTCCAGGTCGTGGGTGACGCCGCGATGGCCGGGTATCGCGAACTGGCGACGGTGCTCCGGTGACCGCGGCCGCCATGCGGCTGTCGGTCTTGGACCTGGCCACGATCACCGAGGGGCAGCAGCCGCGGCAGGTGTTCCAGGCCAGCGTGGACACCGCGAGGGAAGCCGAGCAGCTGGGTTACCTCCGCTATTGGTTCGCCGAGCACCACAACATGCCATCGATCCTGTCGTCGGCCACCAGCGTCCTCATCGGACACGTTGCGGCGCAGACGTCGAGCATCCGGGTCGGTTCGGGCGGCATCATGGTGCCCAACCACTCGCCGCTGGTGATCGCCGAACAGTTCGGCACCTTGGAGACCCTGCACCCTGGCCGGATCGATCTAGGTGTCGGCCGTGCCCCAGGTGGGGACCGAGAGACGTTTTTAGCGCTGCGCCGCGACCCGGCCGCTGCCGAGTACTTCCCGCAGGACGTCGCCGAGCTGCGCGATCTGCTCGGTCCCGCGCAGCCTGGCCAGCGGGTGCGGGCCATTCCGGGGACTGGGACCAACGTCCCCATCTACATCCTCGGCTCGTCGCTGTTCGGCGCGAAGCTGGCGGCGTCGCTGGGTCTGCCGTACGCTTTCGCCTCACACTTCGCGCCCGCCGCTCTCGACGACGCTCTGGTGGCGTACCGGCAGAACTTCCAGCCCTCCGAGCAGCTCAGCGAGCCGTATGTGATCGTGGCGATGAACGTCTACGCCGCGGAGACGCAGGAGGCCGCGCACACCCTGCTCACCGGCAACCTGGTCCGGATGGCCCGCAGCCTGGTCACCCGGAGTGGTTCGCCGGTGCCCGAAGTGAGCGACGAGACGCTGCTCGCTTCACCGGTGGGGCAGCAGGTCCGGTCCATGCTGCAGCACACCGCCGTAGGGAACGCCGACGACGTCCGAGCGGGTGTGCGGGACTTCGCCACCCACACTGGGGCCGACGAGATCATGGTGGTGACGAATACCCCTGACGTCGAGTCCCGGATCCGCTCCTACCAGATCCTGGCCCGCGCAATGGGTATCACCGGCTGACGCGGGTGGGGCGCCGTTGCCGAACGTCCGTGATCAGCAAGCGCAATCCCCGGTTCAAGGCTCGGCAGCGTTGGCACCCACCTCGGCACCCATTCGTATGCTCGATATCGCCCGCTGTCACAGCTGTTTGGTGAACATGAGCGACGGCCGATCGTCGAGCGCGATGATTGTGCCGGCCGCGACCGGATGGCCTCCAAGGACCACCCCGGCGCCGTCAGGGATGTAGCCACGTTTGACATACATACGTTGCGCGTTGCCGTAGTCGGAGTTGAGCCCGACGCCGATCCCGGCATGTTCAGATCGACGCGCGATCCGGTGCTCCGCCTCGTCCATCAAAGTTGCGCCGACGCCGCGTCGACGATGAAGTGCGAGCACATTAAAGTCGACGACTTCCGGGATGCCCGCCGCTGCGAACGGTGGATAAGCCGAATCCCACGCGATGGTCAGGTAGCCGATCGGGCCTGAATCGGACCACGCCACAATCACGTCGCGGGTGCCCGCCCGTACCATCTCGGCGTACTCGATAAATTGGGCGCGCGATTTCGGCCAGCCCGCGAACACATGGGACAGCTCGTCGACGTGCGCGTCTTCCAGATTCCGCAGTTCGACCACCGTCCCAATCTGCCACGCCTGGCCGGACGCGCCGCCTCTGGCGCCGATGGGCGGACCGGAGGGCTGCGATCTTCTCGGTCGTGCAAGAAGTCAGAAGGGGGTTCTGTGGGCATTCCTGCCCCGCGGCGGGCTGCCGTATCTGGGTGGGAGTGCAGGGTAACGGTGGAGGGTTTTGGGGGGGGGGGGGGGGGGGGGGGGGGGGGGGGGGGGGGGGCGCCCCCCCCCCCCCCCCCCCCAAAACCCCTCCACCGATCGGCACCGCGGGCGCGGCGCCCTACTCGCGTGGTTCTCAGGGACCACTGATGTCATGAGACCGACTGCGCACGACCTGCTGAGACCGCACCCGCCAGCCATCCCTACACCCCTCAACGAGGAACAGCCCCCTTGTGGCAGGTTGCGGCGCCGATAGTGGTGCTGGTACTCGAACCGCGATCCCGGATTCAAATCTGAAGTGCAACGGTTGGTGTGGCTGGGGTCGAGCATAGGTGGTTGAACACTTCGGCTGGGGTCTGCCAGCCGAGGACTTTGCGTGGCCGGTTGTTGATCTCGGTGATGATGTCGGCCAGTTCGTCGTCGGTGATGGTGTCGAGGCGGGTTCGTTTGGGCAGGTATTTGCGGATGCGGCCGTTGAAGTGCTCGTTGGTGCCACGCTGCCAGGATGAGTACGGGACGGCG
>NZ_JAAOEN010000017.1:32908-107646 GCF_011320225.1 Phytoactinopolyspora limicola | reverse complement strand
GCGTGGCACCAACGAGCACTTCAACGGCCGCATCCGCAAATACCTGCCCAAACGAACCCGCCTCGACACCATCACCGACGACGAACTGGCCGACATCATCACCGAGATCAACAACCGGCCACGCAAAGTCCTCGGCTGGCAGACCCCAGCCGAAGTGTTCAACCACCTATGCTCGACCCCAGCCACACCAACCGTTGCACTTCAGATTTGAATCCGGGCTACCGTGAAAGCGGCCGACCGGATCACCGGTCTGGCGGCGACCAAGCCGTCGCCGCTGCTGCGGTCGTCGATCAAAATCCGCAAGGCATCGGCCAACTTTCGCGGGCATCTTGACGTGAGGCACTTCGCGCCCACGCCCGCTGACCAAGCACACCTGCTCAACAACGATCAGGCGCCCTGCTGGCCGTCGTGGTCGGGCACTCTCGCGTGGAAGCGACACCAACGCCGAGGTCACGGACTTGACTAAGTCTAGTTTAAGTTGCAGAGTAGACTTATGACGATAGAAGTCAACATCCACGAGGCGAAGACCCACCTGTCGCGGATTCTTGAACAGGTGGCCGCCGGAGAACAGGTCGTCATCTCCAAAGCTGGCCGGCCCGTTGCCGACCTCATTCCGCACCAGCCATCAAACGTAGTGTTCGGCGGACTCAAGGACGAACTCACCTACGACGACGACACGTTCGGCGATCCAGACGCCGACATCCTGCAGATGTTCTATGGCGACGACAATGCTGCTTCTTGACAGCCACACTGCCCTGTGGTTGCTCGACGACAACCCAAGACTCGGACCCGACGCACGGCACGCCATCTCATTAGCCACGAGAGTGCACGTGTCCGCCGCGACCGTATGGGAACTCACTATCAAGACAATGCTCGGCAGGCTGTCAGTGCCAGTTGATCTGCCGGCACGCCTCACTGAACAAGGCCTGACCTTGCTGAGCATCACCGCAGAAGACGCCGAAGCGATCCGCGACTATCCGGAGCTGAACCGGCATGACCCTTTCGACCGCCTACTGGTGGCCCAAGCAGCCAGGGCACGCATGCGGCTGCTCACCGCAGACGATGTGCTGCTGAACCTCCAGCGGGACTTCATCCTTGACGCCAGGAAGTGACGGCGGGCACCGCGATCACCGCCATGTAGGAAAGGTCAGAAGGATGGTGCTGGCGATGGCGGGGTGGCCGTTTGGTGTCATCCGACCTTGCCGGCACCTCTACCTCGGCGGGGTCGCAGCCGACCAGTTCGCCGGCATCACGCAACGACCCGGTCAGGTACTAGGCGTTTCAAGATTTCCATGATCTCCTCGGCAGACTCCAGCTCACCCCTTTCTCAGGAACGATCAGCGATTCAGCACCGCCGCACCCAGGAAGGGGGACAGCCGCAGAGAGCGGCGAAGCCGACGACGTCGCGTCGGGCAGATCCCATAGCCGTCACCGGGCGGTTCGCATGACCGCCAGCGAGCAGCTTCGGCCGTCTCCGGGCAGTTTTTCGTGGCCGCCGACCCCGCCCTACGTGGGAAGCGCACCTTCATGTTCCACCCCAACTGACGTCCGCCGGATCATCCCCGCCTACGCGGGGAGCACGCGTACCGATGAGCGCACTCGTGATGACGGCACGGATCATCCCCGCCTACGCGGGGAGCACCGACCTCGGGAGCCCGCCAGTACGTCGTCGTCAGGATCATCCCCGCCTACGCGGGGAGCACAGGTCCGTGCGGAGTGGATGCGTGCGACCCTGCGGATCATCCCCGCCTACGCGGGGAGCACAGGCGAACAACTGGAGGCTCGACGCCGTCACGAGGATCATCCCCGCCTACGCGGGGAGCACGGGTGCCGTTCGTAGTCACACATGGCCGCTCCCCGGATCATCCCCGCCTACGCGGGGAGCACGGGTGCCGTTCGTAGTCACACATGGCCGCTCCCCGGATCATCCCCGCCTACGCGGGGAGCACGCGCCGGACGTGGAGCTGGTGGGCATTGCCTACGGATCATCCCCGCCTACGCGGGGAGCACCCGACCCTGATCATCGAGCCGGAACGAGTCGCCGGATCATCCCCGCCTACGCGGGGAGCACATGAGACCCACTGCCGCGCCTGGACCTGAGCCGGGATCATCCCCGCCTACGCGGGGAGCACGAAACCGAGAATTCTCAAGAATGAGCTTCATACGGATCATCCCCGCCTACGCGGGGAGCACCCGTTCTCTACAAAGCGTTGAATTGCTGGCATGGGATCATCCCCGCCTACGCGGGGAGCACGAGTGGCGTTACGTCGACGATTCCGACGAACTGGGATCATCCCCGCCTACGCGGGGAGCACCCCCGACAGCACCAGCCACACCCTGCGGGTGCTGGGATCATCCCCGCCTACGCGGGGAGCACACCGAGGACTACAGCGACGGCCGCGGCGCGAACGGATCATCCCCGCCTACGCGGGGAGCACGGGTGCAGCGGCACGAACCGCTCTCGATCGCCCGGATCATCCCCGCCTACGCGGGGAGCACCCACGCCGCCCGGACCTCGTCGGCCGCGGCGAGGGATCATCCCCGCCTACGCGGGGAGCACATGGTGTGGGACCGCGACCATGTCCGTGCTTGGGGATCATCCCCGCCTACGCGGGGAGCACCGCCCCGCCATCCACGTCCTGTTCGACCCCGAAGGATCATCCCCGCCTACGCGGGGAGCACGTTTCTGGCTGATCGAGGGCCATCCACGTGCGGGGATCATCCCCGCCTACGCGGGGAGCACGGTTGGTGTCGTCGGTTCGGCGGGTTTCCTGTGGGATCATCCCCGCCTACGCGGGGAGCACCGATGAACCGCAACGCGGCGGCGCGCTGCTCGGGATCATCCCCGCCTACGCGGGGAGCACACTACCTTCTCCAGGTCCATCTGAGGTTCGGTGGGATCATCCCCGCCTACGCGGGGAGCACGTCCGCAGCTTCTTTTTTGGCATGCTCGAAAACGGATCATCCCCGCCTACGCGGGGAGCACACTGGGAGAAGCGCGATGGACGTAGCGTGCTCAGGATCATCCCCGCCTACGCGGGGAGCACGTGGTCTGGGTCACGGGCGGGCCGAGACCCAGAGGATCATCCCCGCCTACGCGGGGAGCACCGCCCCTTGGCTGTTGACCAGCCAACTAAATTCGGATCATCCCCGCCTACGCGGGGAGCACCTTCATCAGCAGGTTCTCGAAGCAGAGTCCGGGGGATCATCCCCGCCTACGCGGGGAGCACGCCATCTTGAACCTTCGGCAGACCGAGTATGCGGGATCATCCCCGCCTACGCGGGGAGCACTGTGGCGGCGTTTCTGAGGTGGTGGCTTGGGGGGATCATCCCCGCCTACGCGGGGAGCACGTCGTGGCTGTCGAGGGGGTCGATGAGGCTGGAGGATCATCCCCGCCTACGCGGGGAGCACGTCCTCCCGGACGGCCGCCAGGCCGCCGTGCCGGGATCATCCCCGCCTACGCGGGGAGCACCTCCAGCACGCCGCGGCCGCGGACGTCGCCGGGGGATCATCCCCGCCTACGCGGGGAGCACCATCGAGAGGAGGTCGTCGGTGTTTGGAGAGGTGGATCATCCCCGCCTACGCGGGGAGCACAGCGACAGCGATGGCGTAACGGTCGTCGCTGAGGGATCATCCCCGCCTACGCGGGGAGCACGGCCGCGGCATGGGGTTGGCGGGGTCGGTGTCGGGATCATCCCCGCCTACGCGGGGAGCACGAGTGACCCGTCGTCACGGACGATTTCGTCCTGGGATCATCCCCGCCTACGCGGGGAGCACTGTCCTTGAGTGCCTCACGCATCTCATCGAGCGGGATCATCCCCGCCTACGCGGGGAGCACGAGTGACCCGTCGTCACGGACGATTTCGTCCTGGGATCATCCCCGCCTACGCGGGGAGCACTGTCCTTGAGTGCCTCACGCATCTCATCGAGCGGGATCATCCCCGCCTACGCGGGGAGCACGAGTGACCCGTCGTCACGGACGATTTCGTCCTGGGATCATCCCCGCCTACGCGGGGAGCACTGTCCTTGAGTGCCTCACGCATCTCATCGAGCGGGATCATCCCCGCCTACGCGGGGAGCACACTGTCTGCCTGAGTTTCGATCAGAGGCTTACCGGATCATCCCCGCCTACGCGGGGAGCACTCACCGTCGCTCGCGACCTCCGCGGGTACCTACGGATCATCCCCGCCTACGCGGGGAGCACGCCAAGCTTGACGAGTGGCTGAGCAAGGGCGGAGGATCATCCCCGCCTACGCGGGGAGCACAACCACGAGCCCCGGAAGTGCGGGGTGCCTTCGGGATCATCCCCGCCTACGCGGGGAGCACGTAACGCCGCCCGGGTGGCGGTGCCCGGTGACCGGATCATCCCCGCCTACGCGGGGAGCACCGGTCGATGCAATGCACGAGGCACTCGTCACGCGGATCATCCCCGCCTACGCGGGGAGCACCCGCCGGAATTCTCATCAACAATGCCCACAGTCGGATCATCCCCGCCTACGCGGGGAGCACCAGAAAGGTATACGCCACCTACCTTACAGTGCCGGATCATCCCCGCCTACGCGGGGAGCACCCTGCCACTAGCGGAGATGTGCCGTCGTTGCCCGGATCATCCCCGCCTACGCGGGGAGCACCGTGTTAGCGGAGTCGATGAGTGATTTTGCTACGGATCATCCCCGCCTACGCGGGGAGCACGAAATCGGCCTCGATGCGCAGCTCACCGGTACGTTCCCGCGTGCGGATCATCCCCGCCTACGCGGGGAGCACGCGGACTGGGAGCAGCCAGCCCTTGACGTTGCCGGATCATCCCCGCCTACGCGGGGAGCACGACCAGCCGCAGGATCCGGATCCCGGCGGCGAGGGATCATCCCCGCCTACGCGGGGAGCACGCGGGGGAACTACTCCCGGACGGGCGGCCGCGGGGATCATCCCCGCCTACGCGGGGAGCACCCGGACCGTCAATCGGCTCGGATTCGGTGCGATGGATCATCCCCGCCTACGCGGGGAGCACATCCCCACTGGGTGCGTCGCGGGCATCGCGACCGGATCATCCCCGCCTACGCGGGGAGCACAGTTCTGGCACGGGTACACTCCTTCTTGTTTGGGGATCATCCCCGCCTACGCGGGGAGCACCATGGCCCATACCGGGAGTGCGACGGGTGCGACGGATCATCCCCGCCTACGCGGGGAGCACCCGCGACCGTGAAGGTTTCCTTGCCGCCATCCGGATCATCCCCGCCTACGCGGGGAGCACAGTCCAGAGCCATCTGCTGCGCAGTGTCTGCGAGGATCATCCCCGCCTACGCGGGGAGCACGGAGAAGTGATGCCGCTGGCTATGCCGGTGGCAGGATCATCCCCGCCTACGCGGGGAGCACACGCGGTCCTGAGATTCGGGAGTTCTCACTTGCGGATCATCCCCGCCTACGCGGGGAGCACCTCCCCGACATCCTTCCAGCGAATCCTGGTGAGGGATCATCCCCGCCTACGCGGGGAGCACGCGTCTACGTGCACGACGGAAAGCCGTCGTGCCGGATCATCCCCGCCTACGCGGGGAGCACGCGCTCGCCACCATCGCAGCTAGCGGTTTACCGGGATCATCCCCGCCTACGCGGGGAGCACCGTTTCATCTCGCTGATCAACTGTCCCTGCCGGGGATCATCCCCGCCTACGCGGGGAGCACTGGGCATCTCAAAAAATAGTCCACTCCAAGGGGGGATCATCCCCGCCTACGCGGGGAGCACCAACGCGACTCGGACCGGGCACTGGTGTTGCGGGGATCATCCCCGCCTACGCGGGGAGCACGCGGCACCGTCCGGGGCTGGCAACCGGCACACGGGATCATCCCCGCCTACGCGGGGAGCACGCCTACACCGGGATGCCCGCGAAGCACCGTAAGGGATCATCCCCGCCTACGCGGGGAGCACGCAATAACATGCGCTCTGCTTTTAGTGGGCAGGGGATCATCCCCGCCTACGCGGGGAGCACATGCCGCGCCACGACCAGATCGCGTTGGTCAGCGGATCATCCCCGCCTACGCGGGGAGCACCACGACATCACCACCGCCCTGGCCTACAACGAAGGATCATCCCCGCCTACGCGGGGAGCACGCCTCGATTGCAGCTTGAAAGGCGCGGCACGTCGGATCATCCCCGCCTACGCGGGGAGCACGGTGCGATGCGGATACCAGCAGGTCACAGCCACTGGATCATCCCCGCCTACGCGGGGAGCACTCCTTGATAGGAAGTCGTTCTCGCATTAGCTTAGGATCATCCCCGCCTACGCGGGGAGCACGAGTTCACCTTGAGCGTCAGACGTGCCTTTAAGGGATCATCCCCGCCTACGCGGGGAGCACGCTGACTCAGCGTTCGTCAGGCAAGCGCGAAACGGATCATCCCCGCCTACGCGGGGAGCACCGACACCGAGCTGCGGGAGTACCGGCCAGAAAGGGATCATCCCCGCCTACGCGGGGAGCACTGAGCTGGTGGCCATGCCAAAGTTAAGCGGCTCGGATCATCCCCGCCTACGCGGGGAGCACACCTAGATCACACGATTGATCGTGAATCTTACGGGATCATCCCCGCCTACGCGGGGAGCACCGGGTCAGCTTCGTTCGCGACGGCGAGCTGATCGGATCATCCCCGCCTACGCAGGGAGCACCTACCGTTCCGCGGCCCGCTGGAAAAGGGCGGCGGATCATCCCCGCCTACGCGGGGAGCACATCGCGAAGAAACTCGAGGCCTCCAAGGTCCCCGGATCATCCCCGCCTACGCGGGGAGCACGTGGCCGCCATCTGGGATGGCGGTCCCGCTGGCGGATCATCCCCGCCTACGCGGGGAGCACGCAACTCGTCCGACTCATCTAGGAGCCGTCATGGGATCATCCCCGCCTACGCGGGGAGCACGCGTTGCGGACCTCTGATGCCAGCGTGCCCCAGGGATCATCCCCGCCTACGCGGGGAGCACGTTCCCCCGAGCTTGATGTGCTCCCTCCCGAGCGGATCATCCCCGCCTACGCGGGGAGCACGGCTTCAAGCTGACCGCCCTGCCGTCGGAGGGAGGATCATCCCCGCCTACGCGGGGAGCACGCAGGCCAGCGTCGGCGAGCATCCCGGCAATGGGGATCATCCCCGCCTACGCGGGGAGCACTTTGGTGGACGTGCCGAGGATCAACGCGACCCGGGATCATCCCCGCCTACGCGGGGAGCACTCGACATGACTGGCAGTAACAGTCGTAGTTGAAGGATCATCCCCGCCTACGCGGGGAGCACTACCGACTCCCAGCGAACCTGAGACCCCATGAAGGATCATCCCCGCCTACGCGGGGAGCACATGGGGGGTTAGGTTGACGATCATCTCTTCTCCGGATCATCCCCGCCTACGCGGGGAGCACTGCTCGGGATCGGCGACCGCCGCGGATGACCCGGGATCATCCCCGCCTACGCGGGGAGCACAAACTCCCCGGGCGTGTCGAAGGTGCTAGCACCGGATCATCCCCGCCTACGCGGGGAGCACGCGCGGTCGAGGCGATCCTCGTCGATCCGAGCGGGATCATCCCCGCCTACGCGGGGAGCACGGCGTTGTATGCGGCGAGGATGGCGCGGATGTCGGATCATCCCCGCCTACGCGGGGAGCACCACTGGACCCGGTCGACCCAGTGGTCGTCGGTGGGATCATCCCCGCCTACGCGGGGAGCACGTTGCCAGGCGCGCCGCCCTGGTGACGATGCCGGGATCATCCCCGCCTACGCGGGGAGCACGGCGAGGGCGTTGTCAACCGCTGGGCATGGGGTGGATCATCCCCGCCTACGCGGGGAGCACCTGACCCCAGTCCTGGTCGACCTCGGCCGAAAAGGATCATCCCCGCCTACGCGGGGAGCACGCCCGGCGCCATTTCGCGGCGTCGTCTTCGGCCGGATCATCCCCGCCTACGCGGGGAGCACGACAGTGAGGTTCGCGGTCATTTCCGGGTGGCCGGATCATCCCCGCCTACGCGGGGAGCACAACCTGCGTATGCGCTGCGGATTCACTCCAGCGGGATCATCCCCGCCTACGCGGGGAGCACGATCCCTAAAGTCCTGATTTGCCTCGAACCACGGGATCATCCCCGCCTACGCGGGGAGCACCCGGAGGTGGATGAGCCTCCCCGGTCGGGTGTGGGATCATCCCCGCCTACGCGGGGAGCACTCGGGGGCCTGAGTGACAAGGCTTTCCAGATGAGGATCATCCCCGCCTACGCGGGGAGCACACCTGGTACGCGAACCGCTCACCCTTGCCACACGGATCATCCCCGCCTACGCGGGGAGCACTGCCATCCGAGAGTGTGTGTCGATCAACCTTGCGGATCATCCCCGCCTACGCGGGGAGCACACTTGAACTGTTCACAGCCTGGGTGTACGTTTGGGATCATCCCCGCCTACGCGGGGAGCACGTCGATCTGACCGGCTCTGTGCATCCGAGCTGGGGATCATCCCCGCCTACGCGGGGAGCACACTTCTTCACCAGCATAGTTGTTACGTCAAGCCACGATTCTCATTCACTTTCGAGAAATCGCGAACGAGACTCAACACCATTACCTTCTCCACTACATCAGCTGCTCGGACCAGACGTGGGCACCCGTTTCGCTGCCGCTAGCCCCTTCGGACGAGCACCCAAGGAGCAGGAGCGGCGGCAATGTCCGTCGCTGAGGAGCATGCCGCCGAAGCCCCTAGTTCCTGTTGTCGATGTCGAACGCTCGTTCACTATCTGCGGGTAGTTCGTCCGCTTTGAGCAACCCGTGCACGTAACCCACCACAGAGTGCATTCCGCGATCCAGTTGATCGACAATGACGCTGCACCCCAGCCAGGCAGCTCCGCACTCCTCGACCATGGCTCGGGTGGCCGCCGCCTGCCTGCCTGTCTCTATCCAGTCGTCCACCAGCACCACCCGATCCGACGGTCCAACAGAAGACCGCTGAAGCCGAAGCTTGTGACGGTTGTGCCGGTAGTCCGGATCGGAGCGACGAGTGACGACGTCCCCTGGGAATAGTCCATACTCCTTGCGCACGGGTATGAAGCCGACGCCTAGCTCGACTGCGGCGGCGCCACCCAGCAGGAAGCCGCGTGATTCGATCCCGCAGATCGCCGTCACGTCGGCTTCCCGGTACGGTTCCACCAGGGCAGCAATTACGGCTGCCAGAGTGTGGCCGTCCCTGAAGATCGCCCACACGTCGGCGTGGCCGCCGACCCAGCGGAAGCGTTCAAGCACCAGGCGGCGCACGGGCATTGGCACCTCACGAGTGTTGCGGCGACGCCCCTCCCCCGGCAACCGTATTTCTGGACGGCTACCCGATGCGCGACCCCTCAGTGCGCCCGTTCCGCCAGCAGACGCACGGATACGGCCAGATTCACGATAAGGACAGCTCGTGGCGTAACAGCTGGACCGTCGATGTACGCGTCTATGACCGGCAGGGATATGGTCTCCCTGTGACGATCTGTGTACGTTCCGGCGGGCGTATCGGTGTGGGCGCAAGTGCGGAGAACCGGGGAGCTTCACATAAGCACGATGGCAGCAACTGTAGATGAGTGCTGATGGTGGCAAATAGCGGACGGTGGTGCTGGCCACCACTGGCTGTCATCTTGGGCGTCGCCGCGTGCGGATCGGATGATGAGCCGTCCGAGGTCGCGCTACGAGCCCAGGCGGTACTGGACGAGACGCGAGTGCTATCGGACCAGGTCCGCGACGTTGAGGACCTTCTGGTTCAGCGCTGCATGACCGACGCAGGGTTCACTGTGATGCCTCCGACGCCCGAGGCTTTGCCGGACGGAGCGGGCCACGATAGCGGCGTCTCCCCCACGGTCGAGATCGCACAACGCGACGGATACGCATTGTCCACGCTGGTTTCCGCGACGGGTGAGCCCGATGAGGACTCAGCGTGGTCGAAGCTGGGCGAAGCCGAGGTTGCCGCCCACACCCTGGCCATGTTTGGCCCGGAAGACGCGCAAATCGAGTACCGGACCGAAGAGGTCACCGTGTCGATATCCCGGGAGGGGTGCTCAGGGGAGGTCCGGCGAGCACTCTACGGCGACATGGACGAGTATGTGCGGCTCAGTTGGATAGCTGGGAACGAGGTTCACAGCGCCACCAGCGCCAACGTCGATTCCAACAAGCAGTGGCGAGACTCCCTCGCTGAATGGTCCACGTGTATGACCGAGAGCGGTTACCCGGGCTTGCGGCATCCCAGCGACGCCTTTGAAGCTGCGGCGCAGCTCTACGAGACGAACACCGAGACAAACGACGCCATGGCCCACGAACTGAACATCGCCCAGGCCGACGCGGGCTGCGCCGAGCAGACCGGCCTCAACCACGCCTTCCGGGCAGCGCGGGCCGCCGCGAACGAGCAGGCGTTGGTCACCTACGAAGGCGACCTGGTGGCGTGGCGAGAGCACCTCGTCTCCGCAGCAGAGCGGGCCGGCGAGCTACTCGATGGCCAGTAACGGCAGGGCGGCCTAAGCAGTGCGGCGGTGGATTGGGTGGGTCGCACTAGCGGTCATCACGCTCGCCGGCGCGGTGTGGGCCGGTTCTCAGCTGAGGACGTCATCCGGTCTAGCCGCCGAGACGAGCCCTCCCCCACCATCGGTTGTCGACGTCGCGGTCCGGCCCGGGCCATTGACCGAGCAGATCCGCGTCGCCGGCACCGCGGAAGCCACGGACGTCGACGAGATCACCCTCACGAGCACCCCAGAGGGCCGTGCCATGATCACCAGCCTTCAACTGCAAACCGGTGACCAGCTTCACTCCGGCGACGTTCTAGCCCACGTATCTGGCCGTCCGGTGTTCGTTCTGGCTGGAGCCTTTGGCGCCTACCGGGATATGGAGTTAGGAATGTCCGGGCCCGACGTGGAACAGCTTCGGGACGCGCTGGATGGCCTCGACGGTTTCTCGATACCTACGGACGGCCCCTACGACGAAACGCTTGCCGCGGCGATCGCTCGCCTGTATGCCGGTCACGGGCTGGAAGCCCTCGAGAACGGAGGACGTCTACCGGCATCTGAGGTGGCTTTCCTCGCCGAGGTGCCCGTGTCGGTGACGGCCGTGCTGCTTGATGTGGGCGACGAGGTCGATGGGCCCATCGTTTCGGTCGGCTCCGGTACCTGGCGGTTGACCGCGCCCGCATCGCCGCTGCTTCTCGGGGTGACGAACGCCGGACGGATGGCAGTTCCATCTGGTCGGGTTCGACGACATCGAGGTGGCTGCTCCACACGACGCCGTACTCGAAGGGCACGACGGCGAATCCAGTGATGCCGTGACCGTGTTCCCGCTGTCCGGCGATCTCGACGACATCGTCGCGGGGCAGGAGATCAGCCTGACCATGACCCGGGAGATCGGTGACCGCGATCATTGGGTGCTTCCCACCAGCGCACTCTGGACGGATCGGTCGGGGAACGTGGTGACCCGTGTGGTCCGCGATGACAACGTGGTCGAGACCCGCGTGGACGTGGTCGGCGCTTTGCACGGTGAGTCTCTCGTCGAGTCCGGCGAGATCCGGGACGGAGATCTGGTGCGCCTGCTGCCGGTGCCCGATGCCCCACCGTCGACGTCACCATGAGCGGGACAATCCCGGCGACGACGCAGGTGCCGTTGCTGCGCTGCGCCGGCATCGGCAAAACGTACCCGTCGCCGGGCGCGGCTCTGACGATCCTGCACGGGCTGGACCTCGACATCTACCCCGGTGAACTCGTCAGCATCATGGGCCGCTCCGGTGCGGGCAAGTCGACGCTGTTGAACATTCTCGGGTTGTTGGACGAACCGTCCGCCGGCAGCTACGAGATCGACGGCGTAGCAACCACGACGATGACGGAGAAGGCCCGGTCAGTGTTTCGTGGGCATACGGTCGGGTTCGTCTTCCAGTCGTTCCACCTCATTCCCCATCACGACGCGCTCGGCAACGTGATGCTGCCCTTGCGCCACACGCGGCTCCCCCGCTCGCAACGCCTCGACCGAGCCCATGCCGCACTCGAGTTGGTTGGCCTCAGCGACCGTATACACGCGCGGGCCGGGCAGCTCTCCGGCGGAGAACGCCAGCGCGTGGCCATCGCCCGCGCGATTGTGCACAACCCGAAACTGATTCTCTGCGACGAACCCACCGGGAACCTCGACAACGACACCGCGGAGAGAGTCCTCGACGTCCTGTTCGGTCTCCCTCGCAACGGGCACACAGTGCTGATTGTCACCCACGACGAATCCGTGGCCGCACGCTGCGACCGGACGCTACGGATCGACGCGGGACGGCTACGTGAGCATCGCGGCAGCGGCCGATGAAACGCGGGATGCCGGCACGGGATGTCATAGCCGAGGCGATCCGCGCACTCCGTGGTCGTCCACTCGGCGCCTTGCTGGCCACCGGGGCCGTGGCGCTAGGCGTCGCCGGGATCGTCGGCACCGTCATGGTCAGTGCGGGAGTGTCCCGCGCGGTCACAGCCGAGTTCGACGCCCTCAACTCCACCCTCGTCACGATGATTCCCGCAACATCCGGGGCGCCCTCCGACGTGGATGCTGACACCGCGTCCACACACATTTCCGCCCTCAACGGCGTTGAACACGCTGGTGCGTGGGGCCGGCTCACCACCGACCAGATACCCATCACCCGGCTCGCAGCCGACTCCGAACGCCCCGTATATGCCCATACCTTCGCCGCTGGGCCGGCTGCTATCGACGCCTACCAGCTGGAGATCGTTAGCGGACGTCATTACGACGACGGACACCAGGACGCCGGTTCCCCCGTCGCCGTTGTCCACTCCCGGCTGGCAGCCGACCTCGGTATCACGGAGTTCACCGATCCGATGATCTTTGTCGACGAAGTCCCGGTGACGGTTATCGGTACCTTCGTCAGCCCATCTGATCGGCCCGAAACCATCGGCGCGGTCATCATTCCTCCATCGACCGCCTCCGCTCTCTTCGACGTGGAAGATCGCCATCCCCTGTCCATCGTCGTACGGACGCAGGCCGGGGCCGCGGCCAGCGTCGTCAATGAGGCGCCCGTGGCAGCCAACCCCGTCAACCCGGACCAGTACGCTGCCGTTGTCTCCGCGGCCCCGAGGCAACTCCGTGGGCAGATCGAAGCCAACATGAGAGGCCTCCTGCTGGGGATAGGCGCGGTCGCCGTCGCCGTCGGGACGTTCGGCATCGGCATCAGCATGACGTTGAACACCACCCAACGGATGCCCGAGATCGGTGTCCGGCGGGCCACCGGCGCGACCCGGTCCGCCATCGCCGGACAGTTCCTCGTCGAAAGCGCCGTGCTCGGCCTGATCGGCGGACTCGTCGGAGCCTGGGTGGCGGTCGTCGGCGCCACCGTCACTCAACTCGCCCTCGGCTGGACCCCCGTCGCCGAACCGCTCGCACTTCTCATGGCACCACTGCTCGGCATTGCGTCGGGGGTCCTTGCCGGGTTGATTCCGGCCAGACGTGCGTCCCGGATGAACCCCGCCGACGTCCTCCGTATGTAGCGCCGCCAACAGCACCCTTGCGTCCTGCACCGCGTGGCCCAGGGCGCACACCGTGCAGGACGCAACGAGCGCGAAGGTGACCCAAAAGCGCCAACGCCTCAGTGCGTCTGTTCCGCCATCACGCGGTCACGACGCCGGCCGCGGAGCACCAGGAACGCCTGCACCGCCGCGTACATGACCACAAGGGCGCCAACGAGGCTGGTCACGTGCACTGCCGAGGTGAACGACGCATCCGCCGCCGCTTTGAGGGTGGCGCCGAGCTGTCCGCCGAGGTCCTCGGAGACATGTAGGGCTCCGCCTAGGGTCTGCCGCGCCTCGTCCATATGCGCCTCGGACACCCCGGGCACGGACGCCAGCCCGGACGCGTAGAGGGTGGTCACCAAGGTGCCCAGTATGGCGGTGCCCATCGCCGCGCCGACCTCGTACGCCGTCTCCGAGATGGCCGACGCCGCGCCGGCTTTCTCGGGCCGCACGGCCGACATGATCGTGTTGTTGGTGACGGTGTTGGCGGCACCAACGCCGGCGCCCACCAGGGTGAACCCTACGGCCAGCAGCCACGCACCCGCCGACGAGCCGGCGGGCAGCTGGGTCATCAACGCATACCCGGACGCCACGGACAGCAATGCGAACAGCAGCAGCGGCCCGATGCTGAATCGCCGCATCAGCCGGACCACGAACAGCCCGGTGAAGATCGCCAGCGTCAGCCCCGGTACCAGCACCAGGGCGGCCCGCAGGGGGCTTAGCCCGATCACGATCTGCAGGTATTGGGTGATGAAGAACAGCGCACCGATGAACGCGATCATGGTCAGCAGGTTGGACACCACCGACACGCTGAACCCGCGGTTGGTGAACAGCTCGAGGTCCAGCAACGGCTCGTCCAGCTGGCGCTGCCGCCGCACGAACAGCACACCGAAGGCCACTCCGGCCAGTAGCGCGAGTACACCCGTCACGCCGAGGCCGTAGGAGGCCAGCGTCTTGATCCCGTAGACGAACGCCAGCATCGCCACCAGCGACAATCCGGCGCTCATCAGGTCGTATCGCCCTGGATGCGGGTTGCGGGACTCCGGCACCAGCAGGGGCGCCAGCACCAGAAGCACCACCATGACCGGCAGGTTGATCAAGAAGACGGATCCCCACCAGAAGTGCTCCAGCAGCCATCCACCGATGATCGGCCCAAGCGCGGAGCCGACGGAGAACATGGTGGCCCAGATGGCGATGGCGAGGGTCCGTTGCCGCTGGTCGAGGAAGATGTTGCGCAGCAGCGACAGGGTGGACGGCATCAGGGTGGCACCGGCGAAGCCCAGGAGGGCCCGGGCCAGGATCAGCATTTCCGCCGACGACGAGTACGCGGCGACGGCAGACGCCAGACCGAAACCTACCGCGCCGATCAGCAGGAGTCGCCGGCGACCGATCCGGTCTCCGAACGTACCCATCGTGACCAGCAGCCCGGCCAGCATGAACGAATAGATGTCGACGATCCACAGCAGCTGGGTCCCGCTTGGTGCCAGGTCCTCACTGAGGTGCGGCACGGCGAAGTTCAGCACGGTGGCGTCGACCGAGATCAACAACACCGGCAGCAGCAGCACACCGAGGGCAGCCCACTCCCGGCGCCCGGCACGCGGCTCCACAACATGATTCACGGCCCCGACGGACACGCGCTTCTCCTACACGTCTCTGCAGCGCCGGGCCCGCCACCGTCACGCCATACTGCCACCCGAACGGTCCATAACTTAACCGTCCAGACGGTATACTAACACGTATGCCACGACCGTCATCCCGTGACCGAATCCTGGACGCGCTGCAGGAGATCCTCACCGAAGCCGGCCTCCCCGGTGTCACCCTCGAAGCTGTCGCCGACAACGCCGGCATCTCCAAGGGCGGACTGCTGTACCACTTCCCCAGCAAGGAAGCCATGCTCGACGCCTTCGTCCAACGTATGTGCGACACCGCCGAGGCGGAGTTCGCCGAGGCCGAACGGGCGCCGGACATCGTCGAGCACTACGTACGCGCCTCGGTGCCGGGTAGCTCCGACGCCGCGCTGATGTGGTCGCTGGTGGCGTCGCTGCGCACCAACGACGTCGCCAGTAAGGAAGCACGCCAGCTCGTCGCCGACATCTTCGCCCGGTGGGAGAAGATCCTGCTCTCCCGCATCGACGATCCGGTCACTGCCGAGATCGTCCGCCTAGCCGGCGACGGCCTGTACCTGCGGGTGCTCGCCGGCCTCTCGATTCCCGACGACGAGATGCTGGCCGCGCTCACCGAACGCCTCTCCCACCAGGCCAGTTCGCCAGCACCGGAGCCGCCCAGCGGCCCCTAAAACCGCCGCCGCGGCTCTTGCTGGCTTTCTATGACGCATGCCAGCCCCGAACCGGCCCGGATCCGTCATATAAAACCAGCAAGTGCCGACGACGGCCGCCGCCCGACGTCAGCACGGTGGTTGTCCACAGGACACGGTCGGGTCGACGCCCACTTATCCACATCCGCGATCTTCCCCCTCCCGGGACACGCCAAGCCAGGCGACGATAAACGGCATGCCGCCCCGCCCAACCCGTCTACCCGGCGATGTCGAGTTGCTGCTCACCGCCGGGCGCGGTGTGCTCACGGTCACTGGAGCGGCCGGCGCCGGCGTGCCGCCCCACCGCCTGCTCAGGCTCGTCCGAGCCGGGTTGCTCGTCCGCCTCGCCCGCGGCGCGTACGCCAGCGCCGAGATGTACCACGCCCTGCCCCCGTGGCCGGCGTTCGCGCTGCGTTCCCGCGCGTTCACCCTGGCAGTCGGCGGCCTCGCCCACGCCGCCGGGTGGTCCGCGGTGGCCCTCCGGGGGTGGCCGACGATCACCGCACCTCCGCGGACCCCCACGGTTGTGGTGCCCATCGGGTATGGCACCGCCACCAACTCTGCCTTCGGCCAGGTGCGGGTCGCGGCGCTACCCGTCGGGCATCGTGATGTCGTCGACGGCGTCCCCGTGCTGTCGCCCGCCCGCGCCACCGTCGACCTCGCTCGTACGACGTCCCGCGCGGAGGCCCTCGTGCTCGCCGACGCGGCGTTGGCCCTGGGCAACAACCCTGCGGACCTAGCCGGCGTGCTGGAGCTCATGCCCCACTGGCCCGGGGTGGCCGGGGCACGGTGGGTGATCGAGCATGCCGACCCATACGCGGAGTCCGCACTCGAGACGCTGGGCCGCCTCACGTTCATCGATGCGGATCTTCCAGTGCCCGTCTCTAACCCCTGGATCGACCTCGGCGATGCCCGGTATCGAGCCGATCACCTGTTGGATGACCAGTGGCTGATCTTCGAGGGCGACGGCGCCCTCAAGTACAGCGGGCCAGATGCGGCCACCGTCGTCGATCGGCAACGCGAACGAGAATGGCGGCTACGCCAGGCGGGCTTCGAGATCTGCCGGTACGGGTGGCGGCTGGCTCGCCATGACCGAGCCGAACTGGCTGGGCGGTTCCGGCACGCCATCGCGTCACAACCGGTGCAGCGCCATCCGTTCCCCTGGTACCGAGACGTCCACACCTACCGTCGGGCGGCCTGAGCGCCCCGATGCCGGCGTCTTGCTGGCTTTCCATGACGCATGCCAGCCCCGAACCGGCCCGGATCCGTCATACAAAGCCAGCAAGTGCCGACGACGGCCGCCGCCCCAGCGTCAGTCGACGTCCACCGGCAGGCGGGTCTCCTGCTGGCGGCGGACCGCTGCGGCCACCAAGCCGCGGAACAGCGGGTGCGACCGGGTGGGCCGGGATTTGAGCTCGGGGTGCGCCTGGGTAGCGACGAAGTACGGGTGCACCTCGGGCGGCAGCTCGACGAACTCGACGAGTTTGCCGTCCGGCGACGTGCCCGACAGCACCAAACCGGCACCGGCCAGCTTCTCCCGGTACTCGTTGTTGACCTCGTAGCGGTGCCGGTGCCGCTCGGTGACGCGTTCGGCGCCATACAACTCACGCACGACGGTGCCGGCGCCCAGCGCGGCGGGGTATGAGCCCAGCCGCATGGTGCCGCCCATGTCTCCCCCGCCGCCAACGATCGCCTTCTGGCTCTCCATGGTGGCGATCACCGGTGCCGGGGTGTCCGGGTCGAACTCGGTGGAACTGGCACCGTCGAGCCCGGCGACGTTGCGTGCGTACTCGATGACCATGCACTGAAGGCCCAGGCACAGGCCGAGCAACGGCACACCGTGTTCGCGGGCGTACTGAATGGCGCCAAGTTTGCCTTCGATGCCACGCACGCCGAACCCTCCGGGGATACAGACGGCGTCGACGTCGGACAGGTGGGCGGCGGCACCCTCCTTCGTCTCACACTCGTCGGATGCCACCCAGCGGATGGACACCTTGGCATCCTCGGCGAACCCCCCGGCACGCAACGCCTCGGTGACCGACAGATACGCGTCGGGAAGTCCGATGTACTTGCCGACCAGCGCCACCGTGATCTCGTTCTTGGGATGGTGCACCCGGCGGAGCAGCTCTTCCCAGCCACGCCAGTCGACGTCGCGGAACGCCAGCCCGAGTCTGCGCACGAGGAACGCGTCGAGCCCTTCGGCGTGCAGGACCCTGGGGATGTCGTAGATGGACGGAGCATCGACGGCGGCGACGACCGCATCGGGTTCGACGTCGCACATCAGCGAGATCTTCTGCTTGACGCTGGCCGGGATCGGCCGGTCGGCGCGGCAGACGATGGCTTCGGGGGTGATACCGACCTGACGCAGCGCGGCCACCGAGTGTTGGGTCGGTTTGGTCTTCAGCTCACCGGACGGGGCGAGATAGGGCACGAGGGAGACGTGGAGGAACAGACACCGCTCCCGCCCGACGTCGTGCCGGACCTGCCGCGCGGCCTCGAGGAACGGCAAGGACTCGATGTCGCCGACGGTGCCGCCGATCTCGTGGATCACCACGTCGACCGCGGGCCCGCCCATGGCCAGCATTCGTTCCTTGATCTGGTTGGTGATGTGCGGAATGACCTGCACCGTGTCGCCCAGATACTCGCCGCGCCGTTCCTTGGCGATGACCTCGGAGTACACCTGTCCGGTGGTGACGTTGGCGCTGCGGTTGAGGTCGCGGTCGAGGAACCGCTCGTAGTGGCCGATGTCGAGGTCGGTTTCAGCTCCGTCCTCGGTGACGAAGACCTCCCCATGCTGGAAGGGGTTCATAGTCCCCGGATCCACGTTGAGATAGGGATCCAGCTTCTGCATGGTGACTCGGAGCCCGCGTGCCGTAAGCAGGTTTCCGAGGGAAGAGGCGGTGAGACCTTTTCCGAGGGAGGAGGCGACGCCTCCGGTGACGAAGACGTGTTTGGTTTGCTCGATTCCCACGGGCCTCCAGGGTAACAGCCCTCCGGCCACAGGTACGCCAAATGGTCCACACCGGCGGGTTCGCTGCGTCCGCGTGGGCACGGCTGACCGACCCGGCTGCCCCGCGGTGAGTGCGCCGTGGCGACACGCCGAGGGGGTGAACGATCTTGAAACGGTAAATCCGCAGCTCACCATAGGACATCTCGATACTTCTTGTGCCGTCATGGCCTGTTTTTGCAGGTCACAGGGCGTTTAATGTGAGCTTGTGTCTGTTGAAGATCGTTCCAGCCGAATTGACCACTCTGGCCCGAAACTGCTGTGGCGGCAGATCGCCGAGGACATCCTGGCCGATCTGAACTCGGGTGCCCTGCCCGGCGGTGCGCAGCTCCCGAGCGAGCTGGATCTGGCTTCGTCCTACGGCGTGTCGCGCATCACGGTACGTCGGGCCATCAAGGAGCTGCGGCAGGAAGGGCGGGTGAGGGTGGTCCAAGGCCGCGGAACATACGCCGAGCCGGCGGACTGAGCAACCGTAGGCCGTCGCCGACCACCCGCTGTCGCCAACCTGGCCGCGCGGCCGCGATCACCGGACTCGGCAGCGAACGACACCAGTCTCGCCACCCGACCGTGAGTGCCGGTCCGCTCCCCTGTCGGACCGGCACTCACGGTCCTTTCTCGTAGCGCTAGGCTGACGTCGCCCGCGGACCGGACGTACCCGGTACAGCCTGAAGCTTTATAGAGCAGAAGACCGAGGGCAGCCCATATGTAGAGCACATGGCAGATCTACGGTCCTCGACATGGGCTTGCCGAAGTTCGAGCCTGATCCGGCCCAGCCGAGTTACCTGTACATGCAGTTCGCCGACTTCATCGCCACATGTATCGAGGAAGGGAGGTTGCCGCCCGGCGCCAGGCTGCCCGGCGAACGCGATCTCGCCGTCGAGTACGGCCTGTCCATCGGCACCATCCGGCGGGCTACCACCGAACTGCGCATCCGGGGCCTGGTGTTGACGCTGCCCGCCAAAGGGACGTTCGTGATGCCCGAGGACCGTCGGCCACCTCCACCCGACGACGCCCTCAGATCCAGTCGCTGACCGTTTTGGAGATCCTGGTCAGTGCCGCCTCGAGTTCCTCGTCGCCGTGGCTGGCCGAGACGTACCACACTCCGCGTCCGGCCACCCATACGCCGTGGTGTATCAACGCCTCGGCGAAGTCGGCGTAGAGCCCTAGGTCCAACTCCTGCAGACTGCGGTAGTCGGTGACCTCCGCAGCGCCGAACGACATGTGAAATGCCATCGGCAACCCTTGCAGGCGCACTGACAGGTGGTTGGCGTCGGCGATGTCCTGGATGCCTCGCATCAGCGCCGCGCCGTGCTCCTCGATCGCCTCGTACGGCGGATCCTGCCGCAACCGGGCGACGGTGGCCTTGACTGCTGCCATGCCGGCCACCGAGCTGTTGAAGGTCCCCGCGTGGATCACCTGCCCGTTCAGCAATTCCATCAACTCGACCCGCCCGGCCACCGCAGCCACCGGCCACCCTCCGGCTAGTGCCTTGCCATAGGTGGCGAGATCGGGAACCACGCCGTAACGCTCCACCGCGCCGCCGAGGCCGAACCGGAACCCGGAGATGATCTCGTCGAAGATGAGGACCGCACCGTTCTCGGTGCAGAGTCGGCGGACGTGCTCCAGGTATCCGGCGCGCGGCTGGATAACACCGGCGTTCACCATGATTGGCTCCATGACCACCGCCGCGATCTGATCTCCGTGGTCCCGGAATACCTCCTCCACCACGTCCGGCCGGTTCCACGGCACGATCGTGAAGTGGTCGAGGTCGCCGTCGAGCTGGCCAGCACTGGCCGCACCCCACACGCCGTCGCCGTCGGGTGCGACGAGGACGTTGTCGAGCCAGCCGTGGTAATGGCCCTCGAAGCGGACGACGGTGCGACGCCCGGTGGCCGCGCGGGCCAGCCGTAGCGCAACTTGAACGGCTTCGGTTCCCGAACCCGCGAAGCGGACCATGGCCGGCCATTCGAGCGCCTGACACACGGCCTCGGCCGCCTCCACTTCGAGTTCGTGTTGTCCTCCGTAGATGAGCCCTCGACGGATAGCGCTGGTGACGGCGTTGACGAGTGCGTCGGGTGCGTGTCCGAGGAAGTTGGGACCCTGTCCGAGCAGGTAGTCGACGTAGCTGTCGCCATCGACGCCATACAGCCAGGCGCCCTTGGCCCGAGAGATGAACGGACGTGGCCCCGACATCCGAACGCTGGAATGGACACCCCCCGGAGTCCGTGCACTGGCGCGGCGGCTCAGGTCAGCCGACCGCCGGTTCTGATGCGAACCAGAAGGCATGGTCGATCTCCTCGATCTGTGATCTCGTCCCCTTGTTGGATCTTGGGGGGTTTGTTGTCGTATGGGGCGATAGTTCCCCCACCCCCGAGGAGCACGTTTTGAGCTTCAAAACAGACCGTCCACTTGATGATCGAGTCTACGACCTCACTCCGAGCCGTCAAGGGGCCATGAGATGACCATCCAACGACCACTACCCGAGGGGGCAACAACGAGCGCCGGATACCTTTCGTACTGATCTGCCCACTCAGGCAACGTGTGGATGAATAGTTGCCAACAACAGGCAAAATGACCCATAAAACCGCCAATTGGCCCCTGGTCAACCACCCTCACCGCGTTAGACTTCAAACGCGGAATTCAACAAACGAAACGGGTGCTCTGTCGCGTATGCGCCTCCGGCAGAGCAGGGCGGAGCCCGCGACACGGGAAAGGACAGTCACGATGGACCCCGAGGCCAACGACCAATCGTCGAAAGCAACACCGATGCATCAGAACTCATCCCCGGACCCTTCCCACCACTCCGCGGCGTCTCATGACGCCCCATCAGACGACAACACACCCGACGACGACGTCATCTCCGGCCGCGATTACACGCAGCGGTCCGTCGTGCGGGTGTGTTCCATTTTGAACATGCTCCAGCGCGAGGTCGACGGGGTCACGCTGAATCAGATCGTCGAGGCAACCGGCCTCGCCAAACCTTCGGCTTTCCGCTACATGTGGACTCTCGAACGTCAGCGCTACGTCGAACGCGACACCAAAGGTGGTGTCTACCGTCTCGGGCTCGGCTTCGCCGGCCTCCAGTCACGCCGACTGGAGGTGCTCCGCGAACGGGCCCGGCCGTGGTTGGTGAACATGAGCAAGGAATTGGGCGAGACCTCCAACCTCGGGATACTCGACTACGACGCTGTGCTCTACCTGGATGTGGTGCCGAGCCCCAACTCGGTGCGGCTGTCCGCGGACGCGGGCCAGCGTGATCCCATCAACACCACGGCGCTCGGCAAAGCCATCGCCTCGACACTCCCGGAGTCCCGGGTGCGCGAGTTGTTGGCCTCGACCGGCCTGCCTGGTGTCACCCAGAACTCGATCACCTCGACGGACCATTTCCTCGAGGAGCTAGACCGCACGCGCAAGGCGGGCTACGCGATCGACGACGGCGAGAACGATCCCGACGGCCGGTGTGTGGCCGCACCGCTGCTGGGCACCAGGATCGCGGCGGCCATCAGCATCAGCGCACCAGCGTTCCGGCAACCCAAACGGCAGCTCGCCGCCATTGGCAGACGCTTGGTCGAGATCGCCAACGAGATCACGCCGCATCCGGACGAGGTCTTCTCCGACGCCATCGCGGACGCGGAGTAAGACTCCTCGCGAATAACGGCGCCGGATGAGGCTGCGGGCTCGGGCACCTGGCGGCGACGGCGGAGCACGGAGGCGCACCGCATGTGCGTCGACCGACGACGAACGTCGCCGTCCAGGATGTCCGGCCTGCGGGCCTGGCTATTTCACCGTCACGCGGCCGCCGCGCCCCTGAGGCGGCTCACCAGTGCCCTGCCGCCGGAGCACCGAGTCTTGCCGTCGCCGACCTTCCGGGCCGGCCGGCTGGCTCGAGTCTCCTTTGCCGCCCACGCGGAGGCTCGGGCCGGCCGGTCTACGGCAACCGATCAACGATGCGGGTGGGGCTGGATCGTCACCTGCGCAGGCGTCGGCGACCACGCCCCGCAGACCGCCACCCGAAACCCGCACCATCCAGCTACCACCACCGACGACACGGATCCGCCACCCGTGGCGAACCACGAGCCGGCCTGCGGGGCTTTGGGGTTACCCGTTCCGTTCACGGGATTGCTCCCCGCCCCATCCACCCCCCACGACCCAGCTGATAAAACACGTATTTCATCAGAATGGGCCGGAGATCGCAAGAGAGTCGCCGGTGCCACATATCTCACGACACGCTGGCCCGGCGCCGGGCCAGCGTGGACGCCAACGCCGCTACGACGGCCTGCTGGTCCTCCTCGGCCAGATGAGCCGAACTCGGCAGCGACAGACCGTCCCGGTACAGCCGCTCGGCCACGTCGCCGCCGACCCGCTCCGTGCGCCGGTACGGCCGTTGCTGATGAAGCGGCGGCCACAACCGCCGCGCCTGGATCCCGTCCCGCCCCAGGGCCTCCACCACGTCGTCGACGTCGACCTCGCTGGTGTCGAGCAGCACCGAATACAGCCAATAGGACGGATCCGCCCACGCCGCGCACGGCGCGGGGCTCAGTCCGAGCGGTTCTAGCCAGTCGCGGTAGCGAGCGGCGATCGCCCGTTTGGCCGCCAGCCGCCGGTCGAGCCGTTCCAGCTGAGCGGTGCCGACGGCAGCGGCCAGGTTGGACAGCCGGTAGTTGTAACCCACCGTGTCGTGGATGTAGCCGCCCCCCGACACCTTGGCCTGATTGATCAGATGCCGGGCGCGGCCGGCCAGTTCGTCGTCGTCGGTCACCATCATGCCGCCGCCACCACTAGTGATCAGCTTGTTGCCGTTGAACGAGAAGCACCCCCATAGGCCGACGGTTCCCACCGAATGGGGGCCCACTGGGCCGTCCGTCACCCACCTGGCCCCGAGCGACTCCGCGGCGTCTTCGACGATCTCGATCCAGTACGTGTCCCGCAACTCCAGCAGCGGTTCCATGTCGGCGGGGTGCCCAAGGACATGCACCACCTCGACGATGTCCGGTATCGGTTGGCCTCGGCGCGCCCGGCGGACCACCTCGTCGCGCAGCAATTCGGTGTTCATGTTCCACGTCCGTGGCTCGCTATCCACCAGCAGGAGGTCGGCGCCGGTATAACCAGCCGCATTGGCGGAAGCGACGAAGGTGAAGTCGGACACCGCCACCGTGCGGCCGTGGTGAGCCCCGGTCAACCGCAGTGCTACATGCAACGCGGCCGTGCCGCTGGCACACGCCACCGCCGCTCCGGCGCCCACCGCGGCGGCGAAGTTCCGCTCGAAGCGCTCGACGTACCTTCCGCCCGCCACGTACCCGCTGAGCAGGCAGTCTCGTACGTACTGTTCCTCGTTGCCGTCCAGGGTCGGCTCGGACAGTGGAATCATCGGTGATACCTCGCGGCTTGTCCGACGTCGGCCCGCGGCGCCAGCCACCGGGCGGTCTCGTGCAGCCCGTCCGCCAGCGTCCGGGTCGCCTGCCAGCCGAGTTGCTCCTTGGCCCGGCTCGGCTCGGACAACAGCACCTCGACCTCGCTGGCGGCCGGCCGCAGCCGCTGGGAATCGGTGACCGCCGTGGCGTCGACGCCGGTGACGGCGCAGCACAGGTCGAACAGCTCGCCGATCGACACCGCCTCCCCCGTGCCCAGCTGCACCAGGGAGCCCGGTGGTAGGTCCGCCACCGCCATCCGGATGAACCCATCCACGGTGTCCGAAACGAACGTCAGGTCACGACGCGGCCAGAGACTACCGAGTCGGACCTCGCGCGCACCGGTGAGCAACTGCCCGAGGATGGTGGGAATCACCGCCCGCGCCGATTGTCGTGGGCCGTACGTGTTGAACGGGCGCAGCGTCCGCACGTCCACGCCGAACGAACACGCGTAGGCGTGGCACAGCTGGTCCGCGGCGATCTTCGACGCCGAGTAGGGCGACTGCCCGCGCAACGGATGTTCCTCGGTGATCGGCACCGTCTCCGGCGTGCCGTAGACCTCGCTGGTGGAGGTGTTGACCAGCCGCACCTCGCCGGCATCGCGTACCGCCTCGAGGACGTTCAGCGTTCCGGAGATATTGGTGTCGATGAACGACTCCGGTGCCTGGTAGCTGTACGGGATGGCGATGAGGGCGGCGAGGTGGAACACGACCTCGACGTCCTGCACGGCCGAGCGCACCGCCCGCGCGTCGCGGATGTCACCCAGCCGCAGGTCGAGCTGAGCGAGCTGGTCCGGCCGCAGTTCGTCCAGCCAGCCGTACGAGCCGTTCGAGTTGTACACACACAGTGCCGTAACGTCCGCCTTCTCGGCCAGGAGACGTTCCACAAGATGACTGCCGATGAACCCATCGGCACCCGTGACGAGAATTCGCCGCCCGGATAGTCCATTCAACCCGTCTATGCGCAATGCCGGCCCCTAGCGTCTGTCCGCGATTCGACCAGGGGCCGGCTGTCTTAACCACCTGCCCCGTGCCGATTCTGGTTCGGGCTAGCAGCCGGCGGGCAGGGGCCGAGTTCTGTTCTCCGCTACACAACGGGCGGCATCAAGAGCGCTGAATCCGATTGAGCATCACCGAATCCATTGAACGCCGGGCCGATGGGAAGCGGCGAAGCTCCACTCGGGTATCTATAGTGCCGTCCCGCATTACACACCAGATACCCGAAAACTATTTTCCTCACCCAATACAGGTACGTACCACCTTCTGGCAGGCATGATCCCCGCTCCCGACACCTCATCGAGGAAGTCACACCCGGAAAGGCAGTGGTCGAAGATGATCTGACAGATCGAACGAGATCATCGAACTAACCGATTCGGACTGGCTACAAAATTTCCAGAACAAGCCATCCAGCTTTTTTCGCTCGTTGCGGTTGAGGAATGCGCTGATCGGGTCTACGGTATTCACCATCAACCTGGGGATGGGCAAGCCGCAGTGGTGGTCTTGGGAGTTGCCCGGATGTCGCCGATCCGGCGCTTTCTAAACCGTGCACACCCAAGGCCACCACAGCCTGCGCACCCAACTCCGGTCCGTGACATTCGGCACCCCGAAGCGTGACGTGCTCGGAGCCTGCTTCTCGGATCCCCTGCCGATACAGCCTCCGAGCGCGTCGCAGTTTCCGCGGTTGATACCGGTCAGTCGACCCGGCGAATGATCACCGCACTGTCCAGGATCGCCGTTCCGATCACGGCTCGAACCGCGTCGGCCATCGTCACGAGGAACGGCTCATCGTGAGTCAACGCATGGACGAAATGCTCCAACTCGGCCTGCATGGCGCCCCCGACCCGCCCATAGACGTTCGCCCACGACGCGCCACCGGCCCAGCCGTCGGCACCGTCGCCGTCGGCGTTCCATGCCACCTGCACCGAACCGTGCCGGCCATGGACCTGGAGGTCCCAGCGGGGAGCCGCATCGTCGGGCAGAGTCCAGCCGGCCACCACGTTGAACGCAACGTCGTTGTGCAACGCGCCCATAGCCGCGAAGGTGCAGACCCCGGAGTCGGACTCCACCAGGTGTGCACCGTCGACCTCACGCACGGTTCCACCGCCGATCCACTGCACCAGGTCGATGTCATGTATGCCGAAGTACCACAGCGGATCGGTGGGCTGTGGCGTCTTCGACCCAATCGATCGGGGCCCCCATGACGACGTGGTGATCAACAACGGCTCACCGAGCTCGCCGGCCTGGACGACGTCGAGCACCTGGGCATAACGAGGAAGGAAACGCGCGGTGTGGCCGGCCATGACCCGCACCCCGCGTTTCTCCGCGAGCCAAATGATGGCTTCGGCGTCCTCCATTGACGTCGCCAGCGGCTTCTCGACGAGAATCGGGATCCGCGCCTCGATGAGGATCTCAGCCGGTTCTCGGTGGAGGTGGTCCGGAGTGGCGACGACGGCCGCGTCCGGGCGTTTCGCGTCGATGGCGTCAGCTAGGTCGACGAACCAGGCGACACCGAGGGCATCCGCCAGCTCCGCGGCCGCGTCGACGTCGTCGTCCACGACACCACATAGTTCGGCCTCGCTCAACTCGCAGACCACCCGGGCGAACACCGCACCCATGGCGGCCGCCCCAACCACCAGCACTCGCATGTCTAGTCCCCTCGGTGCGCAGTGGTTGCTCCACTATCGCCCCCGAGACCAACCAACCGCGGCCCTGCCCTCGAGCGCATCATCAATGACTCGACGGTCTTCTCAGGACGTGCGCTCAGCCGCCCCACCCGTCAGACAACCCCACCCCGCTCAACTCTGCCAAGATCCGGGGTCTTGACAGCTCACAACTTTAATTGATCTCCGGACGGCTGAACACCCTGTGCCGGGCCGCCCGGGTTACTCCGCCTTTCCCTGTAACAACCGCATGGTCTCCCGTAGTGCCTTCGCATACTCGGGTACGTCTTCGACCGGGAACCGGGTGGCAGGCGCGGATATGCTGATCGCGGCGGGCGGGACGACGTCGGGCAAGGCCACCGCCACGCAACGCCCGTCGATCTCGCTCTCGCAGTTGTCCAGCGCGTAGCCATCTTTCCGAATCTTCGCCAGCTCAGCCTCGTAGTCGACCATGGTGGTGATGGTGTGCGGCGTATGCCGCGGCAACCCCTCCACCTCGATGATCTTGCCGACGGCGTCGTGGGACAGCTGGGCGCCGATCGCCTTGCCCAGCGCCGAGCAGTGCAGCGCGTCGCGGTCGCCGGGACGGGCCGCGAGCCGCACGCAGTGCGGGCTCTCGAAGATCTCGACGTATGAGACCCGCCCACCGTCGAGCGCTCCGAGGTTAACCGTCTCCTGCACCTGATCGCGCAACCGGCTCAGGAACGGCCGGACGCGGTCGGCCAGCGCGATGAGCCGCTCGTCGGGCGTGGGCAAGAAGGCGGGGCCGATCCGGAAGAACCCGGATTCGGGGTCTTTGATCACGTAACGATGGTCGATCAGCGTGGCAAGGTAGCGGTAGCCGGAACTCTTCGGGAAGCCGGTGGCCTCGGCCACCTGCGTGAGCGTGAATCCACCCGCCCTTTCCTGGACCAAGTCGAGGATGTCACAAACACGGTGGACAGCCCGGATCGAGTAGACCCGGCGCCTACCTCTGGGCATGACCCTCGTCCTTCACATCGATACTCCACTTCGTGGGTACTCACCTGCATGTCGGACCGGCGTCCGGGCCGGCCTCACCATGGACCCCCTCTTCTTTGTCTGGCCGCGATGTTGCACTCGATGAAACCACAGTCTAACCCTCGATGGAAGTGATCTCGGGCGATTTCGCACGGTGTAACACCTGCCTGCGGGAACCGGACAGGTCTGCGCGGCTAGTGTCGCGGGAACCAGGTTCACGCGACACTAGGACGTCAGGTCACCCGGACCGGATCGAGAATCTTCGTCGCCGCATCGACGAGCTCCGGCTCCACGTCCAACACGCCCGCCGCCGCGTTCTCCTCCAGCTGCGGCAACGACGACGCCCCCACAACAACACTCGACACCGTCGGCTGCCGCAAACACCAGGCCAGCGCCAGTTGCGCGGCGGTGTATCCGGCCTGCTCGGCCAACTCACGGAAGCGCTGCACCGCACCGAGGAGGTCGTCGTCGAAGAACTGATCGAACAGCCGGGCGTGCGAAGCGGTCGCTGCGCGGCTACCGGCCGGCGCGGACGAACCAGGCTGGTATTTCCCGGTCAGCACTCCATGGTCCAGGGGTGAGTAGGCCAGCACCCCCATACCCAGCCGTTCACACGCCGGCAGCACCCGCGGCTCACACTCGCGCCACAACGCGGAATACCGAGGCTGGTTGCTCACCGGTGGGGCCCATCCGTTGGCCTGGCAGAGCGCGACGGCCTGCTCCAGCTGCTCCTCGGACCACTGGGATACCCCCCAATAGAGGATCTTGCCCTGAACCACGAGGTCGTTCATCGTCCGCGCCGTCTCATCGAGTGGTGTCTCGACGTCGTAGCGATGGCATTGGTACAGGTCGACGTGGTCCATGCCGAGGCGTCGTAGAGAGTGGTCGATCTGCGCCATGATGTGTTTCCTGGACAGGCCACGCTCCAACGGCCCGTCACCCATGAACGCGTACACCTTGGTGCCGACCACGTATGTCTCCCGCCGGAACACCGACAGGGCGGCACCGAGCACCCGTTCCGCGGCCCCCTCGTTGCCGCGCGGATAGATGTTGGCGGTGTCGAACATGTTCACGCCGAGTTCATAGGCCCGCCGAGTGCAGGTGGTTGCGGTGTCGCCGTCGGCCGCGCCCCCATGGGTGAGCCAGGTCCCCAAGGTGACCTCGGAGACCTTCAGACCCCACCTACCCAGCCGCCGGTAGCGCATATTCGCCTCCCAGAGATACCCGGTCCGGGCCCGACTGCCCTGGTCCGGCCCCGCTCGTTCTTCCTACCCGCGCCAACGCCCGCACGGCAGGAGGCGACGTCAACCAGCCGGGATCAGCCCGGGCCGGGCAGATCGCCGGTGTACACCCTCCGCTGGTGGAAGCCCTCCCCTGGCCGCGGCCCCGCCCGGGTCCCGACAATCGTCGAGGACGCCCGGCCCGCTTCCGGCCGGTCGTGACCGCCGTCGAACCAGCCGAGGTGGGTATGAGCAACCGGATACGTGTCGCGGTCACCGGCGCAGGTGGCGGGGTGGGCCAGAGCATCATCAAGTCCTTGCAGGACAGCGAGTACGACGTCGTCGCGCTGGACAGCCACCCACTGGCCACGGGCCTGTATGCGGCTCCTCGCGCGCATCTCGTTCCGGCGCCGCACGAGCCGTCGTACATCGACCATCTGATCGACCTCTGCCGGGCCGAACGCTGCCGAGTGCTGTTCCCGGGCCTGGACACGGAGCTGGCCGCGCTGTCCCGCGCCCGCGCTGCCTTCGAGCGGGTGGGTACCACCGTGGTGGTCTCTACACCGGACGTCGTCGAATGCTCCGACAACAAACTGCTCACGCATCAGGTGCTGAGCAAACACGACGTCCCGGTGCCGGCGACCGTCGACCTCACCCAGTCTCCTCGGCCGGCCGCCCCGCCCCGCCCCGGTGCGGCTGGCCTGGAGCCGCCGCTGCCCTACCCGTTCATCGTCAAGCGCCGCACCGGCGGCTCCCGCTCCCGCGACGTGCACCTCGTCCGCGACGATCACGACCTCGCCACGGTGGCCGGTCAGCTCGGCGATCCATCCGCCTTCATCGCACAGCAGTACATCGAGGGCGACGAGTACACGTGTGGGTCGGTCAATCTCGACGGGCAGTGCCACGGGGTGATCGCGATGCGCCGTACCCTCCGCGACGGCGACACCTACAAGTGCTTCGTCACCCGGAATGCCGTCGTCGAAGAGACGACGACGCAGGTCGCGCGAGCGCTACGGCCCTTCGGGGCATGCAACGTCCAGCTCCGCGTCGACGGCGGTACGGCGTATGTGTTCGAGATCAACGCCAGGTGTTCGGGCACCACCGCCGCACGCAGCCTCAGCGGATTCAACGAGCCACGGATGATCACCGACTTCATCTGCCACGGCCGGCCACCGGCATTCCGGATCCAGGAGCAGACCATCCTGCGGTACTGGACCGAACTCGTCGTCCCCGACGACGACGTCGCGGCTATGGCCTCCACCGGCAGCCGGCACCAGTCGCGGGAACGGACGTTGTGACGTGCGGGTGGTGGTCTTCAGCGACGTCCATGGGAACCTGCCAGCCCTGGAGCTGATGCTCCGTCACGCCGGAACCGCCGACGGCTACGTCTGCCTGGGCGATGTCGTGAACTATGGGCCGTGGAGCAACGAGTGCCTCGATCTCATCGATACGCTGCCCGGCCTGGTGTTCGTCGAAGGAAACCACGAGACCTACTTCCGGCACGGGGACTACCCCGGGTCGAGCCGGCTGGTGCGTAGCTTCTTCGATACGTGTTTCCCGGAGTTCGACCGGGCGGACGCCATCGCCGACCTGCCCGTCAGCCACCCGTTGCCGCCGTTCACCTGCCAGCACACACTCGACGGCGAGTACGTCTACGCCGACTCAGCGGTGGTGCTCGACCGCAACTACCTGATCGGCCACACGCACCGCCAGTTCACCATCGTCGACCCGCCGTACGTTCTGCACAACGCCGGCAGCGTCGGACAGAACCGGGAGTACCTCGACGTCGTCAACTACCTCGTCGTCGACGTCGAGACCAGCGCCGTGGAACCCCGGGCTATGACGTATGATCCGGCCGTCGTGATCCAGGAGATGCGGCGAAGACGGTACCCCCAGATCTGCGTGGACTACTATTCCCGCAAGCCGCGATACCGGCAGTGAATATCGGCTGAACACATTCTAGTTATGGGTCCCACTTTGTGGCGGCCGGCTACCCGCAATCTTTTTGCGGAATTAGAGGCCGCGCCGCGAACCCAGAAATCGTCCCCTCAAACAGTTGCTCTCAGCCGGATACATTCGTCAAGTCATATTCGCACAACCGCGTCCGCCCAGCGTGTGGACGCTTGGCAGGGATGCGCGATGAAAGGAATAGTCCTGGCCGGCGGCAGCGGAACACGCTTGTATCCGATGACGCTCGCAGTGTCCAAACAGTTGGTTCCGGTCTACGACAAACCGATGATCTATTACCCCATCTCGGTGCTCATGCTGGCCGGAATCACCGACATCCTGATCATCACCACACCTCAGGACCGTGATGCCTACGAGCGCCTTCTCGGTGACGGCTCCTGGCTCGGTCTGACGTTCAGCTACGCCGAGCAGCCTCACCCACGTGGGCTGGCCGACGCGTTCATCGTCGGCGCCGACCATGTCGGGGACGACTCCGTCGCGTTGATCCTCGGCGACAACATCTTCCACGGTCCGGGTTTCTCCCAGCTGCTCACACGTAGCTCGGACGGCATCAAAGGCTGTGTGCTGTTCGGCTATGCCGTGTCGGACCCCCACCGGTACGGCATCGGAGAGGTCGACGAATACGGACACCTCATCTCACTCGAGGAGAAGCCGGCCGCGCCGCGTTCCAACCGCGCCGTGACCGGCCTGTACTTCTACGACAACGACGTCGTCGAGATCGCCCGGAGCCTGACCCCGTCCGCCCGGGGCGAACTGGAGATCACCGACGTCAACAAGACGTACCTGGAGCGGGGGCGGGCCCGGCTGGTCGACCTTGGCCGCGGCTTCGCGTGGCTGGACGCGGGAACGTACGAGTCGTTGCTCGAAGCCGGGCAGTACGTTCGTGCGCTAGAGCTACGCCAGGGCGTGCGGATCGCCTGCCTGGAGGAGATCGCCCTGCATGCCGGTCTCATCGACGCCGAGCAGTGTTATGACCTCGGCCGCCGGGTCGGCAACTCCGGCTACGGCCACTACGTCATGGAGTTGGCCGAGCAGGCCCGTCGTTCGCCGATGTCCGTCGCGCTCCGGTAACGCCATGCGCATCCTGGTCACCGGCGGTGCCGGCTTCATCGGATCCCACTACGTCCGCCAGGTCCTCACCGGGGCCTACCCACACGCCGCCGGCGCCGAGGTCATCGTGTTGGACAAACTGACCTACGCCGGCAGCCGGGAGAACCTCTCCCCCGTCGCCACCCATCCGCGGCTGAGTTTCGTGCACGGGGACATCTGTGACCCGCTCCTGGCTCGCGATCTGATGGCGAGAGTCGACCTGGTGGTGCATTTCGCGGCGGAGTCACACGTCGACCGTTCGATCGTGGGCTCGGCCGACTTCGTACAGACCAATGTCGTCGGCACCCACACTCTCCTGCAGGCCGCGGTCGATACAGCTGTCGACAAATTCGTCCACGTCTCCACCGACGAGGTCTACGGGTCCATCACGGCCGGATCGTGGCCAGAGGATCACCCCCTCTGGCCCAATTCGCCGTACTCGGCATCCAAAGCGTCGGCGGACCTGATCGTACGGGCGTTTCACGAGACCCACGGCCTGCCGGTGTGTGTCACGCGATGCTCCAACAACTACGGCCCGTACCAATTCCCGGAGAAGGTCATCCCGCTGTTCATCACCAACCTCCTGGACGGTGAGCGGGTTCCTCTGTACGGCGACGGGCTGAACGTGCGCGACTGGCTGCACGTCGACGACCATTGCCGCGGCATCCAGCTCGTGGCCGAACACGGCAAACCGGGCGAGATCTACAACATCGGCGGCGGCACCGAGCTGACCAACCGGCAGCTCACCGACGTGATCCTGACCGCCCTCGGGTCGGCGTGGGACATGGTGGAGCCGGTCGCCGACCGCAAGGCGCATGACCGGCGCTACTCGGTCGACATCACGAAGATCCAGCGCGAGCTGGGGTATCGGCCCGAGGTGTCGTTCGAGGACGGTCTCGCCGACACGGTCCGCTGGTATCGACAGCACCGCCCGTGGTGGGAGCCACTGAAGCGGCGGGCCCGGTTGTCTCCCGCCTGACCGGACACCGCGGGTGCACCACCCGTACAAGCGACCGCGATCCGAGGAGGACGCCGTGACCGAACATTCTCGGGTAGAGCCGATGACCATTCCGGGCGCTTGGATCATCACGCCACCCCGTTTTCACGACAACCGGGGCACGCTGGCCGTCTGGTTTCAGCAGGACCTGTTGGAGCCGGTCCTGGGTTCGGCCATGCCGGTCCGCCAGTCGAACTGCGCGGTGTCGGCGGCCGGGGCCATCCGCGGCATCCATGTCACCGACGTCCCCCCGGGGCAGGCCAAACACGTCACGTGTCCTTATGGTGCCGTCTTCGACGTCGTCGTCGACCTGCGTGAGGGATCGCCGACGTTCGGGGAATGGGACGCCGTGCTGCTCGACGACGCCGAACGGCGCGCGGTCTACCTATCCGAAGGGCTCGGGCACGCGGTGATGTCGCTGCAGGACGGGTCCGTGATCACCTACTTGTGCTCGTCGGACTACGTTCCCGAACGGGAGCGCACGATCAACCCGCTCGACCCCCACCTGGCCATCGAGTGGCCCGACATCGACCGGCGAGGCCGGCCGATGACACCGCTGCTGTCTCCCCGCGACGCCGCCGCGCCGACGCTGGAGCAAGCCCGGCTGGCCGGCGCCTTGCCTCGCCTCGCCCCCCACCACGTTCCCCTCCCATGATCATGAACACTTTGCCGTGCCATGGCACGGCAAAGTGTTCATGATCATGGGAGGGGAACGTCAGAACAGGACCGGCACGGCCGCGTCGAACGCCTCGCGCCATGGGCGCAAAGGCCGTAGGCCGGCGCGGGCCCAGCCAGCGTGCGAGAGCGCGGAATAGGCCGGCCGCGGGGCGGCGCGGTCGAGCCGGTCGGAGGTCATGGGCCGGACTCGGTCTGGGTCATGACCCAACGCCGCGAACACCGTCCGGGCCAGCTGATACCAGCTCGTGGCCCCTCCGTTGGTAGCGTGGTACGTCCCGGCAGGCGCACCAACTCGCACTACCTCCAGGATGCGCTGGGCAACGTCGCGAGCCCACGTCGGCTGGCCGGTCTGGTCGGTCACGACGGACGGAGACGTACCCTCGTCGGCCAGGCGGCGCATCGTAGCGACGAAGCTCCGGCCGTAGGCGCCATAGAGCCACGCGGTGCGCAACACGATCCCGTCGTCCGGCAGATGCCGCCGGACCGCCTGCTCCGCGGCCACCTTGCTGCGCCCGTAGACACAGATCGGGTGGGTTGGTGCGTCCTCCTGGTACGGATGGTCGGCGCGGCCATCGAAGACGTAGTCGCTGGAGACGTAAATCAGCCGGGCGTGATGTGCACGGCAGGCTCGCGCGACGTTCTCGGTGCCGGCGGCGTTGATCGCCATCGCCCGGTCGGGTTCAGCCTCGGCGCGGTCCGGGTCGACCCAGGCGGCCAGGTGTACCACGACGTCGTGTCCGGCGATCGCGTCGAATACTCGGCGCTCGTCTCTCACGTCCACATCGCTACTGGTCGGCGCCGTCGTGTGGGTTGGTGGCAGCAGGGGAACGAGGTCGCGGCCAAGGAGGCCGCTCGCACCGGTCACGAGCCAACGGGTCACGTCTCGAGTATCGAGCCGCGCCGTCGGACCGGACACGGGGGCGGCTTCCATGCCCCGGACATCATCCGTCGCGCCGGCGCCGCGCGGGCATAGGCATGGCTGAACAAGAATGGGAGTTAAATGAAACTCTTATTTCAAACCTATCACCAAAGGTTCAGAGCAAACCTCCACGGGGTACCGTTGTACTGCTATGGCAGCCCTTCATATCTCAGCCGAGACCACGGAACTGCTGCGCCGCCAGATTCTCGACGGCACGTTTCCCGCCGGCAGCCAGCTGCCGTCCGAACGTGTCCTCAGCGGGCAGCTCGGCATTTCCCGCACCGCGCTGCGCGATGCCCTCCAAGCGCTGGAAACCAGCGGACTGGTCGAGGTCCACGTGGGCCGCGGCCGGTTCGTCGCCCGCGACGTGGCGGCCGGCCACAGCGCCGCCGCAGCGATGCGCTGGGTGTACATGCACCGCCAAGATCTCGAGTCGCTGAACGAGGTACGTGGACTCCTCGAGCCTCGTGCGGTGGAGACCATGCCGGCTGCTCGTGCCGCCGACATCGCCAAACTCGCCAGCGAGATCGTCGACCGGCAGGTGCAGGCAGTCCGGCTGGAAGACTTCGACACCGCGGCCCGCCTCGACTCCGAGTTTCACGCCTTGCTGGCCGCCGAAACCCCCAACGTGCCGCTGCGGGTGCTGACCAAACAACTGATCGCCATGGCCGATACCCACGCCCGGGCGGTCTACCAGGTTCCGGGCGCGGCGGAGAACTCCATCGCTCAACACGAAGCGATCGTCACCGCACTGGCCTCCTCCGACGTCGCCCGGGCCGCGACACTCATCCGCGAACACGCCCGGACCGCTTCGCGGTTCGCGCTCGACCTGGCCAAACCGGAGACGGACGGCTCAGCGCCCGCGGACCAGCCAGGCGCCGACCACGTCGACGAGTGAAGAACCATTTCGCGGGCCCACCCTGATCCACCCGGAGTCAGGAAGCGTGCCGCACGGCGGCCCGTCGGGTGCCCGGCGGGTTCACCTGCGGCCGGACATGGACCTTCGGTGCCCCCGCTCCGGCTACCCGGCCGCCGCGTTCGAGCACCCCGCCGACGTCGTTCAGGCCGACGGTTGCCGCCACCAGTGGCTCTACCTGGACCTTCCCGGCGGCGAGGAGGTCGATCGCCTCGCCCAGGCAGGCGGACCCGCCCAGAACGCCGATCACGGCGGCGTCGTTGACGACCAGTGCGCCGACGTCGACGGGCGCGGGCTCCGGCATCACACCCAGCAGTACCAGCCGCCCACCCGGCGCCAACCACCCGGCGGCTTGGGCCGGAACCTCCGGTGCTCCAGTGGCCTCGATGACGGCGTCGAACCCGGCGCCGCTCAACAGGTGCGGGCGGGTCACGTCGTCGAACCCCAGCTGCCACGCCAGCTCGATCTGCTCAGGCTCCTTGCCGGCCACACAGACCGATGCTCCGAGGGCCCGGGCGAACTGCGCGGCCAGCAGACCGAGCGTGCCCGTGCCCAGCACGAGGGTACGCATGTCCGGTTCCACTCCGCCGGCGCGGACCGCCCGGAGTGCGCAGCCGGCCGGCTCGACGAACGCACCCGCCACGGCGGACATCTGCGCTGGGAGCCGGTGGACGGCAACCTCGGGCACGCAGATCAGCTCGGCCAACGCACCCGGCCGGCCACCGCGCACGCCGATCTCGACATGGTCCGCACACAGGTAATGCCGGCCCGAACCACACAGCCGGCACACACCACATCCGATGAAGGTGTCCGCGGTGACTCGATCTCCCGGACCTACCGACGTGACGTCGCTGCCGACCGCACGGACAGTACCAGCCCATTCATGGCCAGGACGTAGCGGATAGGCGGCCAGGCCCTGCCGGAAGTACGGCATAGTCCCTTCGAACAGCTCCACGTCGGTGCCGCAAAGCCCGACAACCTCCACGTCGACGACGACGTCCCGGGGGCCAGGTTCCGGTTCGGGGACCTCCCGGATAGAACCGCTCGACGGCCCTTCGATGACGAATGCCCGCATGGCGCCACTCCAATCCGGCCGACGTGTTCGTTGGCCTGAGTACCCCCTGCTCGACCGTCGTTGCTGCTGGCTACGCTGCTCCCTGGTCAATAGGTGGCGCGACCGCCACTGATGTCGTACACCGCTCCGGTGGAGAAGCTACAGCGGTCGGAACACAACCAGGCGATCAGCTCGGCGACCTCGTCCGGTTGCCCGAGGCGGCCCATGGGAATACGCGCGATCATGTATTCGAGGGTCTCCGGTGCGGTCGACGCGTTCATCGGGGTAGCGATCACCGCGGGGGCGACCGCGTTGACCAGCACCCCCGAAGCGGCCAGCTCCTTGCCGAGAGACTTGGTCAGGCCGATGACCGCCGCCTTCGACGCCGAGTAGGCCGACAGGTTCGGGTTGCCCTCCTTGCCGGCGATACTCGCGACGTTGACGATGCGCCCCCATCCGCGGTCGATCATGCCCGGCACGACCGCTCGGCAAGTGTTGACCGGGCCGTCCACGTTGACCGCCATCACCCGCGACCATTCCTTGGCCGGAACCTCCCACAGCGGAGCGTTCGGCCCCACCACTCCGGCACTGTTGACCAGCACGTCGAACGGGCCGAGTTCGCGCAGCGTGTCGTCGACCAGCTGCGATTCGGTGACATCCAACTCGATGTCGGCCGCTCCGGCGACGTCGGCGGTCAAGACGTCGAGCCCGTCGGCGCGCAACCTGTCCGCGGTGACCGCTCCGATGCCACTGGCTCCACCCGTGACTAGTGCCTTGCGGCTCATGCGGCGAACTCCTCAGTCGGTAGGCCGGCAACTCCGGGCCGCGTCACGTACAGATCCCCGCCGGGCGACGGCACCCCGGTGTCTTCGGCGCGGGCAGTAGTGATCACCAAATCGTCCAGCTGTGGCCCGGCGAACGCGCAGCTGGTCACGTTGGGTGTCGGAACCTCGATGACGGCGGTCAACTGACCGTCAGGGGCGAACCGACGCACCGCCGAGCCGCCGTAGAACGCCACCCAGAGCCCACCGTCGGCGTCGACGGCCATACCGTCGGGTAGTCCGGGGAACTCCGAGGTGTCGACCAGGGCCCGGCGTTTCGTCGCCGAGCCGTCGCCGACGTTGTAGTCGAATACGTCGATACGCCGGGTGGTGCTGTCGATGTAGTACATCCGCGAGCTGTCTGGGCTCCAGCCGAGGCCGTTGCTGATGTCCACCTCCGGCACCATCAGATGCAACCCCCACATGGGGTCGACGCGGTATAGGGCCCCGGCGCCAGGTCGGTCGTCGTCGGCCATCGTGCCCACCCATAACCGGCCGCCGGGGTCACACTTGGCGTCATTGGTGCGGATCCACGTCTTCGTCATTTCGATCGGGACAATAGGCCGCAGCCGTTCGCCGTCAAACGTGGCGACACCCTGCCGGCAAGCAACCACGTACCCGCCCCTAGTGCGAGGGACGATCGCGCTGACCGACTCCTCCGTCGCGATGGTCCCTACCGCGCCGGTATCCCAGTCGATCATGATCACGGCGGGAGCCTTGATATCGACCAGGAGTAACCGCCCAGCGCGGGCCTCCCAGCAGGGGCCCTCGAGCAGTTGCCCACCGAGCCTGGTCAGCTCGTCACACTTGAGCTGCCGCACGCCGGTCCGGGCCGTTGCCATACGTGACCTCCCCATCAGCTGGATCTTGCTCGTACACCGGCCCACGTGGTGCGACCGTGATTCCGAGGCCGGGAAGCTGGGCGAGCTCGATGTGGCCGTCCTTCGCGATGGGTTCCCCGCCGAACAGCAGATGCGGCATTTCATTGCCCACCAGCGGTTGCGGATTAACCGGGAAGTACTCGGCCATGGGGCACGCCGGCTGCGACGCCACCAGATGATAGTTATGTACCTGGCCGGCGTGCGGCACGACGGGGACACCAGCCGCCTCCGCCAGGGCGCACACCTTGCGCGCCGGGGTGAGACCACCAACCCGGTTCACGTCCGGCTGCGCCACGTCGACCGCCCCGGTGGTGATCAGATGGTAGAAGCCCGCCAGGGTCGCCTCGTGTTCACCGGCGGCCACCGGCACCGGGCTGACCCGCCGAAGCTCGCGGTAGCCGACGACGTCATCGGGCAGGAGTGGTTCCTCCAGCCATCGCAGATCGAACGGTTCGAGCAGCCACGCCATCCGACGGGCGTAGTCGAGATCCCACCCCATGTAGGCGTCGGCCGCGACGTCGGCGGCGTCACCCACCGCCTCCCGCACGGTACGCACCAACTCCACGTTCTTGCGCATACCCTCCCGGCCGTCCGCTGGTCCCCAGAGGAAACGCTGCTTGACCATACCGAAACCCTGCTCGACGTATCCGCGGGCCTCCGCGGCGAGCGCGTCGAGATCCGCCGTGGGGTACAGCTGGCTCGCGTACACCGGGATCCGGGGCCGATTCTGGCCGCCCAACAGCTCATACACCGGCACACCGAGCCGCCTGGCCTCGGCGTCCCAAATGGCGATGTCGACCGCACTGACCGCGGCCATCCCGGCACCGCGGCGCCCGAAGGCCACCACCGTCCGATACATCCGCTGCCACAACTTCTCCCGGTCAGCCGGGCTCTCCCCCACCACCACCGGCTCCAGATATCTGGTCACGACGTCGCGCGCCAACCGGGCCCCCAACGCGGCGTTGCCGATGCCGACCTCACCAGTGCTGAGCTCCACCTCCACCACGAGCCACTCGTGGAACCCGAAGGACGTCTCACCGTCACCGGAGCCGTCCCACGCCCGCAGCGGATTGGCGTACAACTCCCCGGGGCCATCTGACGACGCTGCGAACAGTCTGCATTTGACGCCGGCGATTGTTGTCACACGGGCTCCTCTCAATATGCACGACGTAGATGGCAGAAGAGCATTCGTCGTGCCTGTTCCTGAGCCAGCGACCCAGGAACAGGCACGGGTGCGAGCCCCCTCGGCTCCGCCCTACCCGTTTCGGTCCCCTTGGTTTCTTGAACCGAAACCCGCGTTGCAATTCTAGTGGTACGACCAGTGATACCGCAAGACTCGACATCTGGCATCTCCAACGGACGCGCACACGACGTGCCCGGAACCTAACGGCGACACCCGGGCGGGGCGTCACCGTCAGGAACTAGTCGTTCAGAGAACCTCGGACGTCACGCGGCCACGGGGCGACAACTCAAATACATCGAGCTGTCACCCGTGGCCCCGAGCACGGGCAAGCTCATCGGGCCGGCCAATGTCCTGCCAGTCGGACCTCATCGACCAGAGTCCGACCGGTTCGCCTCGCCGCAGGCATTCGCTGAACAGTTCCGTGATCGGATAGTTAGTCCGCGGCGGCACTCGGCGCAGCAGATACGGCTCGAGGACATAAATACCAGCATTGATTGGCCACGACGAGGTTGGCTTCTCCACGATTCGCTCCAGATGGTCCTCGTCGCGAGCCTCGAGGACACCGAACGGAACCTGGTGTTGGTATTGGCTCGTCGCAATGGTAGCGACGGCGCCCGAGTCAGAGTGAGCATCAAGCATCTCGCCCACGTCGAACGCGGTGACCAGATCACCATTCATTACCAGAACCGGCGCGGCCGGCTGTGCCACGCACTGGCCCAGCAAGCCCAGCGGTCCACCTGTCCCCAGCGGAAACTCGGTCGTTTCCCGAAGGTAGGAGATCCGCGCACCGAACGCCGCGCCATCCCCGAAATGGTCCTCGATCGCCTCAGCAAGATAGGCGACCGAGATGTAGATGGTCTCGATGCCGGAGCCGACCAGGTGAAGCACGATACGTTCGAGAATTGGCCGCCCTGCAACGGTCAGCATCGGTTTGGGTGTGTCATCGCTGAGCGGCGACAGCCGGCGTCCCCGGCCGCCGGCCATCACCACGGCCCAGTTTTCCCGACGCCCGACGCCGACGACACGCTCGTCGACATGCGCCCCCAGGACCCGGCCATCGGTGTCGACGATTGGCAGAACACCCAGCCCTAAGGCGCGCATAACGTCCAGTGCGGCAGGCCGCGAACACGTCGGCGGTACCGTCGTCATCGCTTCGCGGGATTGATCACCGACCGGATCGGACAGCTCGGCACCGCCAAGCAACGCTTTGCGAATGCGAGTCTCATCAAGCACACCCACCAGCCGACCACGATGGTCGGTCACGATCACGGAGTCGACGTCATGCTTGTCGATGATCATCAAGCAATCGCGCAACGGCGCGTCATGTCGTACCACCAGGTCGGTCAGCTGAACGTTCTCGATGGTCATAGCCGTCCCTTCCCCGTCGGCCCGCGCGCAAGCGGACATCCCGAACCGCGCGTGCCACGATGCTTAACACATCTCAGGCTCGACCATTGATGCTCACCGGGCCAGGGGACTAGTTTCCTCCGCTACTCGCCTTCAACGCTTTCCTGTCGCGGGGTCCCATCTGAGCCGCCTCATACTCACTCGTCTCCATCTCTCAACCTCCTGTTACTCGCGCACAAACACATCGCATCAAGAGTCATCGCGCCGCTCCCGTCCAGCCTAGGAGCACTCATTCGCCGGTACACAACAAATCACACGTCCCCCCCCCCCCAAACCACGGGCAACTTCCGCACGCCATATATCATCTGGTCCCCACCGAAAAAGGCGATATCATCGAAAGGAACGGCCAATCGAAGCGTTGGGAAACGACTAACCAAGCCAGAAAGAGCGACCTCAAGTTCAAGTCTGGCCAAGTGCTGACCCAAGCACTGATGCACGCCGTGACCAAACGCCAGGTGCCCCGATGCCGACCGACCTAAATTAAGTTCGCTTGGCTGATCAAATTGATCTGGATCATGATTCGCAGCGAGCAATGAAACGGTTACCGGATCTCCCGACTTTATCACGATGTCATTAATCTCAACTTCACACAGCGCAGTTCTCGTAAAGGCTCCAACTTGAAAGATTGTCAAGTAACGGAGCAACTCCTCGACAGCTCCACCAATCGTTGAGAAGTCAGCCCGAAGGTAGTCCCATCTTCTTCGATCTTCCAGCAAGGTGCACACCGCGAGCGCCAACATGTTCGCCGACGTGTGATGACCTGCAACAAACAACTGTTCCGCGACTCCAAGCTGCTCACTGGTCGTCAACTGTCCTTCATTGGCCAACGCGTACAGTATTCCATCAGATGACGCCCGACCGCCTTCAATAAGCGAAGTTGCGTAATCATAGAAATCTTGCCTCACTGACATAAGATCATCCACCGATGATTCTGGATCAATTCCCACGCTCGCCAGGTCCTCGAACTTACATCGGTCACCATAAGGGGCGCCTAACAATTCGCAAATCGACATAGATGACACCGGGAGTGCAAAATTCTCCACAAGGTCCTGCGGCGAATCCATTTCCTCCAACTCGTCAAGACAACTTGACACCACTGAATTGATCTTTTCTCGGTACGCCCGAACCCTACGAACCGTGAAATAGCCCGCTAGAATTCTCCTTATTCTCGCATGTTCAGGCGGATCCATTCCTAGAAGAATTTGAGCACTAGTCGGCGACCGTCGAATCGACCTAACAACATCTTCGTCACCCAATGCCGCGTGCAGTTCCTTTCCTTCACCTATGATGCGTTCAAACTCTGATCTGACGTCGTCCGGAAGGTCAGGACTGTTAAATAGGACTGCCGCAAGCTTGGCTGGCAGGCCCACCGGAAGGATAGCCGGTTGCATGCTAAATCGCGCATCTCGCAAGACCATACGTGCGAGCGTGTAACTCGTGACCAGCCACCCGTTTCTACCATCGGGATATCTGAGGGGCGATATCGGCCGCTCTCGACGCATGCTTGCAATTTCCGACGGCAACTCAAATGCTCTCCGCTGTGTGGGCAAGGGCACTGCGCCGGGGGGCGTAGGGTTGGTTCTCCTCATCGCGATCCTATCCATGTAAATGCCTTGCACCCGTGCCGTGGATACGCCCGGGTTAAAGGCGCCGCCGGTGCGGGCAACCAGTGTTCGGCTCGGCGGCAGAGAGCAAATTACTTCCATGCGGAACGGTTCACCCTCTGTCAGTGATCTGGACCGGAGCCAGACTGGTGACAACGACCCTTCGACAAGGCGACTGCAGCACACTACGCCGGGCTCCGAAAATCGTCGCCATTCAGTCGGGCTTAAGTCACATTTGTCAACGTCGACCAAGAAGCTGGGAGTCCCAACTAAGGACGAAGTACCAGCTAGGGCCGGGGACACTTCATCAGATCTTGAACGATACGCCTAGAAATCCTCTGCTGGACCAAAAGCCCTAGGCGGAGTTAGCTACTGACCTTGCACAACGCGACATACGGGCGGGCAGCTAGCATAGATACAACTCAACTCAGTTTAACTGGTCGAACGCATGACTTCCAGCCGGGATTCATGAGCACGACGCCTGAGTCCCACACACACTGGAACATGTCTGCCCATCCTCAGCGGATCCCCCAACACACTCGAGTCGCGCTGATGCCGGTCCGCAAGCTTCACTCGCCGGCCGACTCTTAGCTGACCTTGGCGGCGGCGCGTGAAACTAATGGCGGCGCAAGCGTCGCCGATGCCTTCGTGAAAACGGGAGCTGAACTTCTCGGGTCAGACCGGCGTGGTGGGCGTTTGCCTCGGGTGGCGCGGTGCGACGCCTGGGATGGGCAAGTGCGTGTGAGCCCTCTTGACAGATCAGCGCGCCGGCGCGCCGACCGGATGATAGGGCACGTGCTGGCCTGGATCGTGGCATGAGCCTGCCGCAGGCTAAACATCCCCACACCACCGGATAAACAACCAACTCGACCCGGCGGCACAAACCACCCTCGGACGTGCGGAAAGCGGGGCGCATGCGTTTGCACGTTTAACCGGACGCCGCCCGAGGATCTCGCGTTCCCCGACTGGACCTCTTGTCCACCTTGATTACCTGCACCTTGGCCATATGCAGCTGGACGGCCGGCTAGTTCGCTAGCTACTATTGAGACCTCTCGGCAATCATCATCTGCGACCGGTTGATGGTTGGCCATTTACCAGGCATCGGTGCGAGTCTTCACTATACTTATCAAGTAGCACGTCAGCTGGAGGATAAATGAGAATCAATGCAGATCGCGAAGTATGCATAGGTGCCGGCATGTGCGTCTTCGCCGCTCCTGACGTGTTCGATCAGGACGAAAATAACGGCCGCGTAGAACTCAGAAGTAACGAACCGGAATCCGTCGACGTTGCGAGGATACATGAAGCGATCGAACTCTGCCCGTCTGGGGCGCTGTCCGCCCTAGATTGAGCCGCGAGAGCTTCCCTTCGCCGCATGACAATTGGCGGCGAGAAAGTCCAGACTCGTCCGTGGACCATGAACTACGACCATCATCTCGGCGAGGCAGATCGTGGCCGGAGAATTGCAGCCGTTGCAGCCGACCACACGATCAGAAGCAGCGCAACCACAAAGAGCCCAGTCCGATATCCCGAGACCATCTCTTGGCCCGCTCCACCAGAGCCAACCAAAGTTGTCGAAGCCAACGCGACAGACGAGAAGACCGCCAACCAGACAGCACCGCCAACCTGAAATGATGTCGAAATCAAGCCCGAGGCCATCCCGACTTCATTTTCGGAAAGTCGCGTCGATGCCAGAATGGTCACTATGACACTTGCACAACCTACTCCGGCATAGATCATCACCAAGCCCAGCAGCGAGGCCCCGTACCCCGAGTTCATACCGACGACCGCGAACAAGCCAGCGCCGAGCCCCATCAGTGCCAGTACGGCCGGCATCACCCAATGAACTTTCGCTCGTCCTAAGAGCGCATGGGTACTGAGTGCCGCGACCGATAGGACAATCATCATTGGCAAAAAAGCCACACCGGTAGTTAGCGGGGAGAAGTGCAGAGCTTCCTGGAAATATAGAGCCGCAAGATAGGCAGTCACCAGGGCAGCACCGGCCACAATAGTCGCACCGCCAATCGCTACCGTAAATGTCCTTATCCGGAAGATGCCTAGCCGCACAAGTGGATCTTGTCGACCATGTTCAACAATTACAAGCATAACTCCACCGACCAAGGTCGTCGCCGCAGCCACCGCGGCCAGAGGATCCAACAGCCCCACTTGATTTACGCGCACTACTCCATATACCAACATTATGGCAGTCCCTGTGAAAAGTAGAGCACCCGCGATGTCCATGTGAGGCGCGAATGACCGTCTACTTTCCGGCATCCATCTATGAATGGCTCCAACAATCATCAGCCCATAGGGAACGTTAATAAAGAAGATTGCGCGCCAAGTCAGTAACTCGGTTAGCACACCTCCAACGACGAAGGCAACGCTCGCGCCTACTGAATTTGCTGCCCCCCAAACAGACAACGCTCTTCGTCGTTTGACGCCGTCGCCGAAGGTTGCGATCACGATAGAGAGCGCTGACGGCACCACTAATGCGGCAGCAATACCCTGCAGGGCGCGGGCGGCGACAAGGATGCCTGCGGATATAGAGACAGCCGCGACGAGTGACGCAATAGTGAAGATCGACGCGCCAGCTAGGAGTACACGTTTGTGTCCAAGTAGGTCCCCCGCGCGCCCCGCAAGCAGTAAGAAGCCTCCAATGGTGAGAATGTATGCGTTCAAGATCCAGGTAAGATCCTGTGCGCTGAAGCCTAGGTCTGCCTGAATCAAGGGCAACGCGACCACTACGACGGTGGCGTTCAGTGCCACGACGAACTGAGCCAGGCAACCGATGAGTAGCACCGGCAGACCGCCCGCTGTCTGGCTGATCCCGTACCCCAGCGACCGCCCAACGCGGTTGTCCGGTCTCACGGTCGTACTTTCGAGGTCGCCTCAGCGTCGTGGACGAGCTTTGGCGCTATCGAGAATTCGTAGAGCCCACAATCCCAGGCTCCATGTCCATGCTGGAAATGGACTATTCCTCCGCGTACGCGAGCCGCGGATCTCGGTAGTCGGGTGAGAGCTTCACGACCGATCATGGCACTTCATCGGCTCGTCGCCGAATACCTTGGAATACACTAGCTCAGGCTCAATGCCTGCAAGCACGTCCACTATGCGGCCCGCCGCGTCACCGTCCCCCCAGGGAGAACGAGCTAGGCGGCTACGCTGCTGATGGCGGGGTGTCAACGCTTGTCGGATCGAGTGTTCGATCTCGGCCGCCGATTCACCGCTGTCGATCACTGAGGTGGCGCGAGGCCGGCCTTGCTGCCGAGAGCCGATGTTGACCGTCGGCGTCCCCAACGCCGGCGCTTCTACCAATCCGCTGGAGGAGTTTCCTACGACCGCGGAGGCACACGCCACGAGACTCAGATATGCGACCTGCCCGAGGGATGGAACAACGATGGCGCGGCCGGGGTGGCGGCCGACATAGGCATCGATCATCTCGGCGATGGCCGACGCCTCCTGGTCCACGTTGGTGCCGGTGAAGACGAAGGTCGCGTGCGGGAACGTGTCGAGTGCCTCGATCAGCCCCTTCGCCCCGGCCACACTTCCAGGCGGATCGTTGGTAGCCGGATGATAGGTGACCGCGAAGAGAGGGTCTCGCAGATCGATCCCGAGCAGCGCCTCAAGGTCGCCCCGCTGAAGTAGGGCGACGGAGCGGATTGTGTCGAGACTTGGCGCCCCCGTAGTGAAGACCCGGTCGGGCTGCTCCCCCATCTGGATCACCCGTCGGCTGAACTCTTCATTGGCGGTGAAGTGAAGATGGGCGAGCTTGGTGATGGAGTGCCGAGCGGCGTCATCGGTCGATCCATAGGAAAGCTCGCCACCATGAATATGAGCGACGGGAAGCCGACGAAGATGTGCGGTCCAGGCGGCAGCATGGGCTTCGTAACGGTCGCCGAGCACAACAAGGATGTCCGGCGTGAGCCGGTCGAATACGTCGACCAGTCCGATCACCGCGAGCGCATACGATTTCGCCACCGCTGCCGGGCTGTCACCGGCCAGCACGATGTCGAGACATTCATCGACCTGGAAACCATCGGCTTTCACTCTGTCAACGGTCATACCCTGGCCTCGGACCAGGTGGCCGCCCGTCACCACGAGCCGCAGGTCGATCTCCGGATGTTCTCGGAGCGCGTGGAGCAACGCCAACAGCGGTCCGTAGTCTGCGCGCGAGCCGGTGACTACGCAGATCCGCCGCACCAGCCTCACACCTCGCCGACGGGAACATAGTCGTGCACCTCATGCGCGTCGGCCAGACCAATACCGCTCGCTAGTGACCTCCCGAAGGTCCACTCGGGCGAGTACCCCAACAGGCGGCCCGCTTTGTCGATCGACAGCTCGAAAGCGAGCCGTACTGGCAGGCGTAACGTCACGCTGTCCAGCTGCAGGTGTTGGGTCAGAGCCCGAGATGCCTCCTCAAAGGTGGTCGTCCGCGGGCCGGCGATGTTGAACGTGTTGTTCACCGCAGCGTCGTCGCTGATGGCGAGCATCAGGCCGGTCACCGCGTCACGAACGTCGGTGAAGTGGATCGCCCACGGCTCCCCGTCGGGTCCGGTCAACGCGACAGCGGGGTTGTCTCTGCGTCCCATGGCCTCCGCCTCCATGGCGGACATGACATCGAGACGATCAGCGAACAGCGGCCACAGATTGCTGCGCCGGTTCGCCGCGACGTGTGCGGCCACAAAGGATCGGGCCCAGTCAAGCCGGCACACACTGGAGGTTTCGTTGGGGGCGAGCACAGATGCCAACCTGACGATCACGTATGGAAGCCCGTGCAGCTTGCCGTAGTTGCGCACTAGCTCTTCGCCGAGCACCTTCGACGTGCCGTAATAGTCTCCCGGCACCTGCGGGTGCTCCTCCGTCATCGGCCACGACCGTGGCTCGGCCGGGCCGTAGACGTTGTCCGTGCTGGCGAAGACGATCCGGCGCGGTGGCGTCGGCTGGCGAACGCACGCCTCGAGCACTCTGAGGGTGCCTGTGACGTTGGCGTCGAAGAACTCTTCGACCGGCATGTCGGACATCACCATCCGAGCTGCGAGGTGGACGACAACGTCAGTACCGGACACCGCGCGCATGAGTGCGTCTGTGTCGCTGAGGTCAGCCTGGACGAGGCCGACATGCTGCATCATCGACTCATGCGGCAGCCGGCCCCGGGGGCGGACCACACCCCTAACGTCATGGCCAGCCTGGACCAAATGTTGCGCCAACGTCGAGCCGACTCGTCCCGCCACTCCGGTCACCAAGATCCTCATGACCACCTCCGCTCGCCTCAATTCCCGCCACTTTCGAAGTCCATGCAGGACGTCATAGCGCTGTCTGACACACGAGGCGGCCAGTCTCGGCAGCCAAGCCTTCGCCCATGAAATGGGACTATCTCGACATAGATACCGCTACCTCAAGTCCAACCGGCACATCGCGACTGCAGTTCATCGTCGCCGCGCGAGAGCGCCTAAAGGTAGGGGGCAGAGTTCCACCCGGACCACGAACCATCACCTGAAGTGCTGAACACATGGCTGCTCCACCCTGCGCTCTCGCGCTCTCGCGCTCTCGCGCCTCTCGCGCTCTGAAGTGCATCTGAACAGTTACATCTCGCCGGGCTAGGTAGTCGCGGCCTTTTTGAGCTACCGTAAAACGAAACATGTGTTTCATGTATGAGCGCCACCTCAGGCTGGGCCTACTCGGAGGTGACAATGGTTCTCACCAGCGATCCGACCGCACAGTGCACGATGGACGCGCCCAGCGGAACACCGCTCCTGCGTGTCCAGGACCTGCATGTGCACTTTCCCAAACGCCACGGCAACGTTCCTGTGCTGGATGGAATCGACCTCACGATCAACCCCGGCGAAGCTGTCGCCGTCGTCGGCGAATCAGGCTGCGGGAAGTCACTCCTCGGCTTGGCCGCAGCCAACCTTCTTCCGGCGGCCGCCACATGGAACGGCGCCGTGGAATTCCGAGGGCAAGACGTCCGCAGCATGTCACGATCTCAGGTGCGTCGCATGCATGGCGCAGGTGTTGGAATGGTTTATCAAGATGCAACCAGTAGCCTCAACCCAGGAATGACAATAGCTTCCCAACTTCGGCAAATATGTAGGCTCGGCTCATCGTCTACCCCCGAAGACCTACTCAGTTCAGTTGGCCTCCAAGAAACCGACCGTATTATGCGCTCCAGACCGCATCAGCTGTCCGGAGGGCAACGTCAACGCGTCCTCATAGCACTTGCGTTGGCCCGCGATCCCGCTCTCATCATCGCCGATGAGCCGACCACCGCATTGGACGTCACCATCCAACGGCAAGTCGTCCAACTTCTCCGGGCATTGCAGACTAGTCGGCGGTTCGCCCTACTCTTCATTAGCCACGACCTTGGCCTCGTGTCCGAGGTCACCTCCCGTGCGGCCGTCCTTTACGCCGGCCAGGTCGTCGAGACCGGACCGACCAACGACATCCTCCTCGAGCCGCGTCATCCATATACGTCTGGCCTGCTCAGAGCGAGCATGAGCATCGAACAACGCTGGGATCGGTTGGCACCCATTCCAGGTCAAGTTCGTCAACCGCGAGATCTTCCCACCGGCTGCCGCTTCCGTGACCGCTGTTCCAGAGCGAGTGACGCGTGCGTCACTCGACCAGCCCTTCAGACTTCAGGCAGCCGCCTCTTGGCATGTCACCACCCGCTCCCGCCTAGCGACCAGTCCTCCTGGACTAGTGAAGCAAATGAAGGCACACGTCGTTCGGCCAACGGGTAGCACCGAGGAAAGGACGAGTGATGACCGTTCTCGAGGAAACCAACCGTTCGAGTCCTGTGTCTGCCACCTCAGCAGCCATCCTCGATGTTCGCAGCGTCAGCGTTTCGTATCCAGGCAAACATGGTCAGACGTGGGCACTAAAAAATGTTACCCTCTGCGTTCGGCCTGCTGAGGCCGTAGGGCTGATCGGCGAATCAGGGTCAGGAAAAACGACCTTAGCTCGCTGTATGCTCGGCCTCATCCGGCCAACTTCAGGCCAAGTTGCACATCGAGGGCGCAATATATACGCCATTCGCAATACCGCTAGATTCCGGATGCTCAGCCGGGATGCATCAACGGTATTCCAGGATCCACGTAGTTCATTGAACCCGAGACTGAGTGTCGCCGCGGTAGTGCGCGACCCCCTAACGGTTCTTCACATCGGCACTCGGCGCGAACGTGACGCCAAGGTGATAGATGCGCTCCAAAGCGTCGGCCTGCCCGCGTCCATAGCGGGCCGTCCCGTCAGAGCACTCTCCGGCGGGCAACTTCAGAGAGTGGCACTCGCACGCGCTCTGGCAGTTGACCCCAGCTTGATCATCGCCGACGAGCCTACTTCAGCGCTCGACGTGTCTGTGCAAGCACAAGTTCTCAACGTAATACGTGACATACGTGCTCAACGACAACTCGCAGTCCTCGTAGTCTCCCACGACATGCGAGTAGTGCGGTGCTTAACCAACCGTACGATCGTGATGTACCGTGGCGAGATTGTCGAGCAAGGTCATACCGAGCAGGTCTACGAAGACCCTCAGCACCCCTACACCAAGTCACTCCTCGCCGCCGCACCAAGACTCGCCTCGGTCATGGCAAGCACAGTTCCAGCTAACGAAGCGGCCAGCGGGACTATCGCGCCGACGTTCGCGGGCCAGGCTTAGCAGTCCAGCCATCTTGATACTCAAACTCCCGTGTCATTCGATGTCGAGACAGACAAGGTGGGTCAACCTCTGATCGATGACGAGTACGGCAAATGGCCAGGGCAGACAGCGCTGCCAGTTGGCGCTACGGGGGTTGAGCGTATTGACCGGCGCGCTCCAAATCGTTGCAGTTCAACAACATCAACTCGTGGCTTCAGCAGCGACCGTCATGGACGTTCGCCGCCCACATAATGGCCTAACCCATGCCGATCCGCGGAGGGGTTGCTATGCGTTAGGTGAGTGACTCTAGAATCTTCACGGCAACCGCTGTACCACGTTCGGAGCGGACCAGATCCCCCGCCTCTTCGGCCCTGTAGATACTCGAACGGTCAGTGAGCGCTTCGCGAATAGCGCTGGCGAGCGAGTCGGCAGTCAACTCGGTCTGCGATATTGGAGGTGGCGCCACACCAATCGCGTGCATACGCCGCGCAGTGAAGGGTTGTTCGTACATAAAAGGGCAGACCACTTGGGGTCGCCCAGAGGCTAGCGCCGCACCGATCGTTCCGACTCCCCCATGATGGACAATGAGGGAGACGCGGCTGAAGAGCCACTCAAACGGCACGTCGTCCAGGACGAGTATGTCGTCTGGCGTCTCCTGGGCAGAGCGAATCCCTCCCCAACCCTTCACCAGGAGCGCCCGAACACCAGCTTGCTTTACAGCCTTGGTAACCACTTGTGCCGCACGGGCCGGATCGCTACCAGCGACGCTTCCGAAACCTACATAAATCGGAGGCTCACCGGAAGCGAGAAAGTTCACCAAGCGAGCCGGCGGACGCCAGTCAGGCGGTGCCGGTAAGCTCCAGAATCCCGTCGTGTGTGCCCAACTCGGATAGCTGGTAGACGGGGGAAGGAGATATTGACTAAAGGCGTGCAGCGCGATCGCTCGAGAACCATCGGGTCGTCGGAAGATGTCCGCACGCCGACGGCGGGACGACAACCCGAGCGCGGTCCGCCGCCATTTCCTGGTACTGCCGTTCTGCGCACGAGACCATAGCCTGGTCGCCACATACGACATTCGGTTGAAGGCGCGTGGCAGCGGCAGGGATATGAGCGGGTTCGGAAATGAATCCGTCGGAACCCAACCAGGTTGCAGGCACCCCGCGACGGACGGCACACCGAGTCGCTCGGCGACCTCGTGACCAGGAATGTTCGGAAGATGTACAACCAGGTCGGCATCACAATGATCAACGACAGCTGCGATGTCGTCGAATGCACGAGCAATTGAACCCCTGTACCTTCGCATGAATTCAATCGCAAGTCGCTTGCCACGCACACCACGGAAGTTGATTTCGTACGCAGCCCGCACCGTAGGATCTTTGCCGAACTCACCGAACGCATCGTGGATGGCCTCAACATGTACGCCGTGCGGCTCCGCTAGGGCACTGAATCCCTTGGGCATAACCAAGACCGGCTCATGGCCAGCAACGCTTAGCGCCTGAGCGAGGGCGACGAATGGTTGGACATCACCACGAGTACCGTGAGTAATTACTAGAACCCTCATAGCCTACCGTCATTCCACCGCAAAAGAACAGATGATGCACATGCTACCTACTTTGTCGTTCGGAATATTGAAGCTCCGGTAGTCCATCAACGAGACTCTCCCATCGTTTCTCCTGCTTGAGTAGGGGATCATTTATGGCGCAAGAAGAACTGTCCAGAATCGCCACCAGGCAGACGGGAAAACCTGCTGCCGCGGTAGATGCCTCGGTTCGATCCGCACGTCACCAAGCAGGAGGGGTGCGCCGCAAGGGGGCAAAACCGACCCCCTCCACACTCAAGGTTGGCTCGTGTCAAGGTTGAGCCACAACCTGGCGAACTCGATCACAAGGAAGAGGCGCGGGACCTCGGCCGAGCCAGCCCGGCCATAAACCAACACGTTGCCCGCGTTTGGCCCTGCAGGCCACGCCGCGGCCGCTACCGAAAGGCCGTCGCCACATGAAGGTGCTGATTCTCACTCATTTTAGTCGCGGCGATATTCAACCATTTGCCGCACTAGCGAAGAGCCTTAGCGAGCAAGGCCATGAGGTGACGGTAGGGGCACCCGAGACATCGGCACACCTCTTCCATGCCAACGCACAACGCGTTCTTCGGTTTCAGGACCGCACTAAGAAGATCGTGAACGACCCTCACATTCGCGGACTCAGCCGCAAGAACGTGCCACTCCAGTTGATTCCCCGAGTTCAGCGAGAACGCGCAGGCATGCTCGACGACTTCGCGTCCGCGGCCGACGAAAAGCCGGACATTGTCATACACTCCGCAGCACTTCCCGGACATCAAATTGCCGAACTGCTCGGCGTGCCAGCTGTGCCGGTGTGCGCACATCCATCGTGGGTTCCGACCACCTCGTTCGCCAATCCGTTCTTCCCGTATGCTCTGCCATCTAGCTTAAATCGCTCCTCTTATGCATGGACCGGACTGGTCATGCGGACGCTTTTCCCAACGGTCGGCCGATGGCGCCGTCGAACGCTAGGCCTGCCCCCAAGGCGAGGTCACCGAAACGTGATGTTGCGCCCAGATGGCACACCCACTGTCGCACTCCAGGCATTCAGCAGGCATGTATTGCCTTCGCCCCTGAGGTACCCCAAGTGGGTGCATACCACCGGTTACTGGCTCCTCCCGACCGCTCCGGATCGTCGAGAAGCACCGACAGCCCTCTCAGCTTTCCTCGAAGCTGGCGATCCCCCGATTTGTATCGGATTCGGCAGCATGGCCCTGACAGAGCCGCGGCGCTTGGGACGCACCGTAGCGGAAGCGGTTCGACTCGCGGACGTACGTGCAGTTGTAGTGGGCGGCTGGGGAGCTATCGACCCCCACGAACTACCAGACGAGATAGCCTACGTCCAAGAGACATCATTCGATTGGCTCTTCCCGCGTGTAGCCGCCATCGTCCATCATGGTGGCAACGGGACGATCGGTTACGCGCTCGCCGCAGGCAGGCCACAAGTAGTCTGCCCATTCAGCACAACAGACCAAGCGTTCTACGCCCGCCAACTACACTCATGTGGCGTCGCCCCACCGCCTCAGCCCTACCGCGACCTCACACCAGAGCGCCTCGCTCGGGCGATCCATCAGGCGGTCACCGACGGTCGACTAGCTCGCCGTGCACATGAACTGGGAGACCGCATCCGCGCGGAGGACGGCCCCACGAAGGCAGTAAAGATCTTGGAGACTGTCCCCTGACGATCGCGTACCGCCGCACTCCACCTTCCCCGAGGCGAGGGCCATGAACGAACCAACGGTCAACATGCCGCTACGGACATTCGGGTCAACCAGCTTAGAAGTTACCGAGATCGGGTTTGGCACCAGCGCACTCGCGAGCATGCCTGCGGCGTTCGGGTATGCGGTTCCAGAAAGGCGCGCGATCGACACCATACTGGAGATCTTGCGCGGGCCGGTGAACCTCATCGACACCGCGGCGGAGTACGGCGACGGCTCGGGAGAACGACGCATCGGCACGGCGATCTCCGAGTACGGCGGGATACCGAAACGGTTCGTGCTAGCAACCAAGGTTGACCGGGACAAATATACAGGCGACTTTTCCGGATCGCAGATCCGGAAGTCCCTAGAAGGCAGCCTCAAACGGCTGGGTCTGGATCGTTTCCCGCTCCTGTACCTTCACGACCCAGAGCATATCTCGTTCTCCGAGGCTACAAGCCCACGCGGTCCAGTCAAAGAGCTTATCCGCATCCACGATGAGGGACTCGCCGACTATATCGGCGTTGCGGGTGGACCGGTTGGCCTGCTCACTCGTTATATCCATACCGGGATCTTCCATGCGGTATTGACACACAACCGGTGGACACTGCTCGATCGTTCGGCGAACGATCTGATCAACACTGCTAACTCCGCAGGTCTTGCTGTGGTGAACGCCGCGCCATTCGGAGGCGGCCTGCTCGCCCGCGGTGCTAGCCGATCTGCTAGTTATGCATATCGCCACGCACACCCGGTTGTCCTTGATCGGGTTCGGGCGATTCAGGACGCCTGCCTAGCCCACCAGGTTCCGCTCGCCGCTGCTGCCGTCCAATTCTCAACTCGCGATGCTCGGATCAGCTCCACACTCATCGGCGTCTCTCAACCTGAGCGGATTCGGAACACCCTGCGCCTCGCTCATTGGCCGATTCCGGAAGAACTTTGGGAAACGCTTGAACGCTCCGCCGCACCACAAGAGTACTGGCAAGATTGAAGGAGCCCAACCGATCGCCACACCAGTTCGGCACCATTCCAGACTCCAACTACGCCCGACGCTGGAGATGATTTGCCCCGACCGTCCAGTTTCCTAGAGTCGCCACAATTTCACCCACCACGATCTCTATAAGAAAATAGTAAGGAAACCAAGACCACAACGGCGCATATTTGTGACCTGCTTCCCCGAATGGATTAGGAGATCGATTAATGATTCCATTCAACGATCGTAAGCTCGTTGCTAAGATCATCAACGTGATCGTTCCCGACGACCAACCCTCGGCCGAACAAGACGAAGTCATGCGTTGGCTAGATTCACTTGCACAGACAAGCCATGCACCGCTATGGCGAGACATTCTAAGCCCAGGGTTTGCTTCCCTCGCCAACGAACCCCGCGCGCCTGACGCCGCTCTCGTGCACGAGCTGGAGCAGAAGCGGACCCGCCCAGGCTGGAACGTTTCTCCCTCTCGGTTTATCGAAACTCTCACACGATTGACAGCGCATGGCTGGTACCGTCAACCGAATAGCAAGGCCTGGACCGCACTGGGATATACGCCTGGCCCGAAGCAGCCACCTTCGCCGCCGTGCCGCCATGTCGTACTCAAGCAGTCCAGACTCTCCAACTCGTCCGCCACGTACGACGTGATCGTAGTCGGGGCTGGCTTAGGTGGCGGTGTGGCAGCTCGGGTACTTAGCAGTGCCGGCGCTACGGTGCTACTCCTCGAGCGTGGCCAGTTCCTCCCCTACAGTTCCGTGGGAGATGATCACGTCGCAAACCAAGCGTTTCCGCTCTATGGACATAACACGGGACCTGACGCCGCCGATGGCGGACCACGCGTCATAGTTCAGCCCGGAGAGCCAGCCCACGTCGTCCGCCAGCCCTTTGCACGGAAATGGAACAACAACGCCATGACGGTCGGCGGTGGAAGTCGCGTCTATCAGGGAATCGCATGGCGGTTTCATCCCGACGACTTTCGCATGGCCACAAAGTACGGCATCCCGGAAGACAGCTCTTTAGCTGACTGGCCGTTAACCTACGATGAACTTGAGCCGTACTACAGTCGAGCAGAACACGAACTTGGGGTAAGCGGTGACGACCATGCTCACCTCAACGTTGGGTTCCGCAGTACAAAATATCCGATGCCACCTCTGCCGGCAAATCTCGAAGCAGATGTCCTCCGAAGAGGAGCGGACAAGCTCGGTTGGACCACAGGGCCAGTGCCGCTCCTACTCAATTCACTCCCGCATGGTGGCCGCTCGGCGTGCGTTGGGTGCGGCGAATGCGCAGGCTTCGCTTGTCCGGTCGATGCGAAGAACGGCACCCACAACACCACTATTCCTATCGCTCTGGAGACCGGCAGGTGCACACTCGCCACCAACACGCGGGCAGAACGTGTCCTCGTTGACACCACTGGCCGCACAACAGGCGTTCTCGTGTCCGATACCGACACTGGCGAACGGCGCGAGATCTATGCAAGATCTGTAGTGCTATCTGCTGGCGCCATCGAAACCGCCCGTCTCCTGCTTGCGAGCGCCAACGACACCTTTCCAAGCGGGCTCGGCAACGCCACCGGACAAGTCGGCCGGCACCTCCAGGGACACATCTATGTGAATGCTTTTGGGATCTTCGACACCAAAGTCCAGGACGGACAGGGCCCTGGCACAAGCATCGCAACCCTCGACTTTGCACACAACCCTGTCGGTGACGTAGTTGGGGGCGGTGTATTGAGCAACGCGACCGTTAAGCTCCCAGTCATGTTCTGGGAACTCGCCTTGGCGCCAGACGCTCGACGGTGGGGAACGGCAGGCAAAGAGGCGATGGCGAACTCCTACGCATATACGAGCCACGTTCTAGGTCCGGTCCAGGAAATTCCGACGCCATCCTGCCGCGTTCGGCTCTTCACCGGCATCACCGACAGACGCGGCGTCCCCGTGCCTGAGCTGCGGGGCCGGGTCCACCGCGAAAGCGTGAAGGCAGGGCACTCGTTAAAACGCCGGGCTGAAGAGTGGCTAGCCGCCGCCGGGGCCACACGTGTGTGGTCGCTTCCGGTTGAAACCGGCTTGAGTGCCGGCCAACATCAGGCCGGAACAGCACGAATGGGTACCGACCCAGCCACGTCAGTAACCGATCCTTATGGTCGAGTCCACAACCACCCCGGTCTATGGGTCATGGATGCATCCCTCCACGTCACCAACGGAGGTGTCAATCCGGCCCTGACCGTTCTCGCGCTTGCTTACCGTTGCGCCGAGAAGTTCACACAGACAGATGGCCTCTGAACCTTCCTCGGCTTGAAATTCGGCCTACATACACGACACCCTGAGTCGACGCTGCCTTTGCTGCCCCAGGTGGAGATCCTTCGTGCACTACGAAAGAACTGCCTCGAACGACGCGGTGCCCCTCACCAAGCCGTGTGCCGTGGCATGAACGTTCACAGAACCAACGCCAGTAGCTCTCACGATGGCAAGACAGCGCCCACGAAAAGCACGACGGCGATCCCCAACATGTGCTTCTAGACTTGTTGGGTCACCATTCCCCACGCCGATCACTTCGGCTGGACCTTCAACTTCAAAGTGAACATCGTCGTCCGCCCAGGGGCAAAACCGCCCCTCAGCGTCCTCGACCGTTAAGCTCACGAGGGCAACATCTCGGCCATCGCCTTCTATGACACTTCGGTCGACCGTAGCTCGAAGGCTCACCGGATGACCCGCCGTATGGCTGTCGAACTTCGCGGTGATCTCCCCATCTTGACGCCCGAGGGCGGTGAGAATCCCCGGCCGGTAAACAATGCCCTCGTCCCATCTTACGATGTGATTCTCCACCTGTCGGACTCCAAGCGATGATCCGTTGACCAAGAGCTCGACCTCGTCACAGTTGCTATAGATCCACAGCCGTATCGGCCTACCCTCATGACCTGGCCACGTCCAATGAGGTAGAACGTGTACAAGCGGTTCAGGTCGGAAGAACGAACGCAGCAGCCAGTAATAGTCCTTCGGGAATCCACATACATCCATGGCGCCATAACTCGCTAGGGTCACCGGCCACCTAATCGGCGTTGGCTCACCGAAGTAGTCCATGCCAGACCAAACAAATCCACCCCCTGACTCGGGATGGTCAACGAACCACTGCCAGGTGGCGCCGAGATCGTAATCAGGCAACGCCCTACCGGATCTCTCAGCGTGCAACTCACGTAAGACCGCGTACTGTCCCATTCTCGTTCCGAATGATGAAGCCCAACCGTGTATCTCATCATCTTCGTACTGCCCTCGCACGGTCGGGAAGAGACCATCCTCATCTGCGAGTACAACAGCCTTCGGCAGTGAAGCGTGTAGATCGCCCATGGTGCTGTTCAACGCTCGGTAGTGCACTCCCACCACGTCCACGGCGTCGAAGTAGCCTGTCCGAATCGAGTAACAGTTCAGGCCGTCCGCTCCGACCATGGTTGGTCTCGTCGAGTCGACGCGTCGGACGAGGTTCACTAGACGGCGGAGGATTCTTGTACCTTGGACGGTATCTTCAAGCAGCTCCTCGTTCTCGAGGCTCCACGCCCAGACCGAAGGATGGTTGCGATAACGTCGCACCGTCTGGATGAGATCATCCAGGTAAGGACGCGCTGTCGACAACAGGCGATTCTCTACGATGACCAACATCCCTAATCTGTCCGCCACATCCAAGAACACACGAGACGGCGGGTGGTGCGCGATCCTAACAGCGTTACAGCCCATCTGCTGCAACAACTCGAGTTTGTGCTCGACGACACGGTTTGGCAAAGCAATCCCCAGTCCCGCAAAGTCCTGATGAAGGTTTGCTCCCTGGAACCGCACCCGCTCACCATTGAGGAAGACTCCTTCCCCAGCGCGCACCTCAATGGTCCGGATCCCAAAACTAGTCTCGACACGATCGAACCCGACTTCGCACGTGACTGAATATAGATTGCCCTGCGCGATGTCCCACAGTGTCGGTGACACTACTTTCGCGTCGGCCACTACCTCCGCAGTGTCCCCAGCTCGCACCATCACAACTTGGGTGGAAGGAGCATCGTTATTCACACGCGTCATCACCGGGACTGTGACGTCCTCTGTCGTCTGGTTGCGTACAGCCGTGACGATCCGGATCGCCGCTACCTCGCCGCTCACATCTGCCGTCGTCACATACACGCCGTCATAGTCGACATGTACGTCTGGATGACGGATCAGCCAGACGTCCCGGTAGATGCCACCACCTTCGTACCACCAGCCCTCGGGGGTAGTCGTGTCGCATCGAATCAGAAGTACGTTACTTCCCTCATCGCCATACCTGAGCAACTCGGTGAGATCAAAAAGCATGCTCGTATAGCCGCTCAAATGGTCATCAACAAGGAAGCCATTGCACCACAGCGTGGCATCCCGCATCACTCCTTCAAACTCGACCACGGTACGTGTACGCTCCAACCACTCGAGCGGCGGCAAGGTGAGTCTGTAGTAGGCGACACCGTTCGGCGAAAAGGCCTGCCAGACTGGACCATCTTGTGCCGGTGGTTGAGCGATACGCCAGTCATGAGGCACACGTACCTTTCTCCAACCCTGCCCCAACGATGCCGGCGACATTCCGATTCCCGGCGGCGGCTCACCTGAGAAGATCCCATCTGAATTTGCCGCTGCCACGGACGCCTTATGAAGGTGAGTCTCCGACAACTCCTCGATCGCTAGATCGCTAAGCCCGCCACAAGCTCCGGCCTTGGTTGCACCTCGTCCCGGTGCAACCTCGAGTTCACCCTGATGGAACAACCATCCCTCGTTTAGTCTGCGGCGCTGCCGCCGGAGTGGCCCTGGAGTCGACATCACAAACCTCCTGAGTCGTTGCTGTGCTGTTCCCGTGCCCGGCGAGCATGCACAACTTGGATTGCCCCGGGCGCTTAAGCGCGGCCTCAAAGTTCAACGAGTTCGGAGTCGCCGTCCGAGTGCTTCAGAGAAGCGATTCAGTGCGAACACCGTGCACACGATCGCCAAGCCAGGGAAGAAGCTCACCCACCAGGCTCCAGCATGGACGATCGTCAACCCGTCACGGATCATATTTCCCCAGCTCGGCGCGGGCGGTGGCACACCGGCGCCGAGAAACGACAAGGCTGCCTCCGCAAGAATCGCGCTAGCCATAACAAGCGTCGTATAGACCAAGACCGGGAGCATCGCATTGATGCCAATGTGATAGCCAACCAAACGGACGCGGTTAGTACCCAGCATACGGGCGGCGGTCACATAATCATTTCCGTACTCGTTGTAGATCGCCGATCGAACTACCCGCGACAAGGGAAACGAAAACAAGACGCCAAGCGCGATCACTGTAGTAATAAGACTTGGCCCAATGACCGCCGAAAGAACGAGAGGAAAGAGAATTCCAGGGAAGGCTAAGCCGACATCGACAAGTCTCATGCAGACTTCCTGCAGCCATGGCCTCCCAGTAGCGGCTAGCCCCCCGATGACGGTAGCGATCGCCAACGCCAGCGCGGCCGACGCTACTGCTACCACCATACTGATCCTGGTGCCATGTAGAACGCGCGCTAGGACATCGCGACCAAGTTGGTCGGTGCCCAGCAAGTGTTCCGATGACGGCGCCGCCAACGGGTCCCCAACGTTCAACGCAGTGGGTGATGTCGAAATAGCCGCTGGAATGACAATTAGGACCGCGAGAAGTACGACGAATATTGCGCCTGCCCAGTAAGTCATTGGATTTCTGTACTTAAATCGCCGAGACATCGCTTCAGCGTCCATCGTCCCGACGGATTCCTTGGCATGCGTCTCTTTTTTACCCCTTGTCATTGACCGCTCACCTCCGCACTCTTGGGACTGAGCGCCAGATATAGAAGATCAACGACAAGATTCGCCAGAATGAATGCTGCGGCAGCAACTATCACGACGCCTCGCACGACCCCAAGATCACCCGTATTTACTCCAGCGACCAGAAGCGTGCCCATTCCGGGAATATTGAAAACACTCTCCACCAACACGGCGCCAGATATCAGCGACCCAACGATTATTCCCAGAACCGTAACTGGCGTTATCAATGCGTTACGAAACACGTTTCGGAACAATACGACCGGCCAGGACAATCCGGCACCTCGGGCAGTAATGACATAGTCTCTGGCCAACTCATCGGCCATCGATGCACGGATCACCCGGGTCAAGACGGCCATGCTCCCGAGGGCAAGCGTCACTGCTGGGCCGATCATTGACGAGAGCCACGGCGTGAAACCTGCCGACGGGGGCGTGTACCCGCCGGAGGGCACTACCCCGAGACCTAGAGCGAAGACCTGAATGAACAGTAGGCCGAGCCAGAAGTCGGGCGCAGCATGAAGCAGAGCAGCGACGCCACTGATGACCCGATCGATCCAGCGCCCCTCCTTCCATGCAGCCAAAACACCCAGCACCAACGCGAACACCACCGCAAGGGTGACGGCCAGCACCATCAACTGGAGGGACACCGGCAAGGCGCGTGAAATCAACTCGATGACAGGCTCCGGCCGAATCAGCGACTCACCTAAGTCGAGATGCGCTAACGCTACCAAGAACCGCCCAAACCTAAGAGGCAACGGATCATTGAGGCCATGCTCCTCCGCATAACGCAACCGATCCTCCGCGCTGGCGAACGGACCTAATGTAGCCAAAGCGGGATCATGAGGCGATAAGTCGACCATGACGAATACCGAAAAGGTTGCGGCCAACAGAATAGCCGGGGCCAGGAGAACCCGGCGCAGCACTAAGCGACGAGCGGATGCGCCCGCGAGCCCTCTCCGACTGCTCGCCGCGTTAGTTTGAACGTCATCTTCAACGACCGCCAAGCCGATCACCTCCCATCTGCCGCACCGCGATCGGCGAGGGTAGAAGATTGAACAGGGACACTACACTCCGCGAGTGCTCGTAACTCACAGCTATATTTCGTGGCCACCTTGACCCTAACCCGCCCCTCAAAGGGCTGGTACTAGCGGTCGTACCAATATACACTACGGTGAAATAGTTGTTTCGTTCAGTGATCTGAGGTTGTTGGCTGGATGCAACCCAAGATTCAGACCGTAACCGCGGCAAACCATGTGGACCGTCGACTGACTGCGAACGACATGTACGCCGGCGCCAAGTTGGCCCAGGCGCCCAACCGGAGTTGCTGAGTGTGAGACGACCGAGCTGGCTAACAGCAGTTGTCACCAGGCCATCTTCTGCCAGATATTCACGTCTCGAGACCTAAACGGAGGTCACATGCCAGGCGCCCCCACTCGGGTGAGTCAGTACGAAGTCGTCGAGGTTAGTCTCGGCGATTCATCTGAGACCGATGCTCGACACAAGATCGTTGATGTGGTCTTCACCGATCCAGAAGGCAACGAACGACGCGTGCCCGCCTTTGCCTCGCGCAGCCGATGGCGAGTCCGTTACTCCTCGAGCCTGGTCGGAACGCACCGATACCGTGCCGAAGCACCTGCGGACGACTCATTCTCCGGCGCTAACGGTCAAATTGAAGTTGCGCCACGCGACGCCTCTGGGCCACTCCGAGCACACGGCCCGATCAAGGTGTCATGCGACCGGCGCCGCCTCGAACATGCCGATGGCACACCATTCCTATGGTTGGCCGACACCTGGTGGTATGGCTTCACCGATCGAGTGTCGCTGACCGAGTTCAGCGATCTCGCCGCTCTACGCGCCCGGCAAGGCTTCTCGGTCGTCCAGATCGTAGCCGGACTATACCCAGAGACGATGCCCTTCACACCTGAGGCCCGCAGCAGCAGTGGATGGGTCTGGAGCGAAGACTTCACCGCGCCGAACTCTGCCTGGTTCGATGAGGCGGACCGCCGCGTCGTAACGCTGCTAGATCAAGACCTCATACCTTGCATAGTTGGCTCATGGGGCCACTATTTCCGACTTATGGATCCCCACCAGATCTTTCGACACTGGCGCGAACTGATCGCCAGATGGGGAGCCTATCCCGTCGTTTGGTGCCTAGCAGGTGAACCCCCGCTCCCTGCGCAGACCAGCTCGGAAAGACCAGGCGAGACCCTGGACACCGCCAAGGCTGCATTGGCCGCGACAACCGAAGAGGCAATTCCGATCGCCTTAGCCGGCGCGGACCTCGCCGTAGCTGAGCAGTTGAAACGCCTCAACGAAACGGCGTACGCCCTCCGTGACATGGAACCATTCGGACGACCAGTAACAATACATTCAGTTCCCGGCGTTCAGCCCTGGCACTACCTCGATGACGAGAGTCTGGTTGACTTCTGGCTTCTCCAGACGGGCCACCAAGGCGCAAACAGCCTTGAGCCCGCCGTCACTGCGATCCACGAGGCGCTTGCACACGAACCTGCGAAGCCGGTGATCAATGGCGAGCCGTCTTACGAAGGAATCGCCGGGTCGAGCTGGCAAGACACCCAGCGATTCTTCTTTTGGTCTCACCTTCTCTCGGGCACTGCAGGGCACAGCTACGGAGCGCACGGCGTTTGGGCCTTCAACAACGCGACGATCCCTGGACTCTACTCCGGCCTAGCGCCGGCCTGGAATGATGCCGCGAAACTGCCCGGAGCACACCAGCTCGGGCTCGGCCGCCGGCTTCTCAACTCACTGCCTTGGCATAAATTTGAGCCTCATCCCGAATGGGTTTCCCCAAGCCAACACGCCGGTGACCGCCTGCTTCCCTACGCCGCCGGCACCTCCGGCGGACCTCGAGTCTTCTACTTTCCGTGCCACTCAGTGCTCCGGAACGAGCTTGCATACACCTCCATCCGACTACACGGCCTCGAAGACGGACTCTGGCAAGCGCGCCTAATCGACCCCACTACCGGTGCGGTCCAGCAAGAGTTCATCGTCGAGCCTGAGCGTGACGGTTCCCATAGCCTCAGCCGCGGATACAACGGTGCTTCTCCCCTGCCCAGTTGGGCTGACTGGCTTCTACTGCTTCAGCAAGCAACGTAGTCTCCTCCCGACGCCTTTTCCTAAGGAGAACGGCTATGAGCAATAGTCTCCCCACCAACCGGCTGGACGCCCGAACCGAGGTCAGCCGACGCGCGCTTCTCCGCACAGCGGGTATAGGTCTTGGCGCTGTAGTCCTGCCGCCCTACCTCGCCGGTTGCACAAGCCAGAATGAGCCGGATCAGAACGACCGAACTCCGCCAACGGGTGGGGCTGTCTCAATAGGCCAGAGCGAGGTCAACACGAGCTTTGATCCAGCACAAACCGCGAGGGGCGCGGATGTCGCCGTCAACAAGCACATCTACCAATCTCTCTACCGTCACAGCCCATTCCCACCCCAGACGGACCTTACGCCCGACCTTGCTATCGACTTTCCCGAGCAGGTCGACGAAACGACGTATCGCCTTAGACTCCGCGATGACGTGTCTTTCCACGACGGCCGCCCACTCACGGCCGACGACGTGGTCTTTACGTTCGACCACTACATGAACCCTGATCAGCCATCATTCCTCACAAGATTCTTTGAGCCTCTATTCACCCGTTTAACCGCCACAGGACCGGGGGAACTAGAGATCATCCTCAAGGCGCCAACGACCCTGCTTGCACATCGTCTGGGAGTGTTGCAGATCATTTCCCAGGCCGCCGTCGCCGACACACCCGACATCTTCGAGACTAGGCCGCTTGGCAGCGGTCCCTACGAAGTTTCAGAGGTCGTCCCTGGTGAGGCTCTTACTATCGTCAAGTCTTCAGGCTACTCCGGCGCAGGCACATATCACTTGGATCAGGTCAACTACACCTATGCAGCAGATGCGGCCGCGCGGCTCGCCGGGCTATATAGCGATCGCTTCGACATCATCGAGCTTCCACCTGAGAGCGCATTCAACGAACTCTCCACAAGCGAAGCTGTGGGTATCGATGCGGTGCCTAGCAATTTTTCAACCTTCATATTCTTCAACAACAGCCAACCGCCTTTCGACGACGTACGAGTTCGCCAGGCAGCCCTCTATGCTATCGATCGTGATGCCATCTCGGAGACGTGCTTCTTTGGTCTAGCCGAACCAGCCTGGGACGGTGTCATTCGCCCCGAGGACCCTGACTATGCACAACCAGATCTGATTTATCGTCATGACCCTGATCAGGCCAGGGCACTCCTAAGCGAAGCTGGCTTCGGCGGTGAACCCGTACCAATCGACGTACATGGCATGGCGCTGGAATTCGTCACGGCACAACTCCCGATCATCCAAGAGAACCTCCGAGACGTCGGATTCGAGCCGCAGATCAGGCCTGCCGATCCACGCTCTCCGGCCGATGTGGGAGCCGACGCCTTCATCCTCGTTGGTGGTCCTGACATCTTCGCCCCGGATGCCGAGTTCATTCTTCGCTGGCTGTACTACGGGGTAATACCTCGTCAGTTCGCGTTCCTCGACGACGCGACCGCTACCCGCATCGAAGACGCACTTGACGAAGCATACCAAGCACCTAACGACGGGCTACGTCGCGAGTCCCTCGAAAACGCGCAGCGGCTCATTCAAGAGCTCGTTCCCCTAGCGCCCCTTCATCGGAAGATGAGCATAACGGCCTGGAGTAACCGCGTTACTGGATTCCAGGCACCCGCAACTACCGGGATTTACCTCGACGGAGTCAGCATCTGAAAGTCGGTCAGCCTAGACGACCCGCCAGAAGCGAATGCGAAAACGATGGGAGTGTCAGCATATGGCAAATGAAGAGCCAACCACAACGTGGGGAATCATGAGCCCTGCCTGCCACTCCCACCTTCGTCACCTCAAAGACACCGAGTTACAGCTTAGGATCGCGGAGCTCACTGCCTCGCCAATCCTTGATCGACCCATTGAAGACACTCGCGCCAAGGCATCTGAGTGCTTCGCTCATTTCGGCACCGATCTGGGTTTAGGAGCGATCAACGACGACGTCGTGATCCGTGAGGTGAACCAATTCACCATGACCGCCGACGTTGTTCAGCCCCGGGGTCCTGGACCACACCCTGTGTTGATCTACATCCACGGCGGTGCCTTCATTACGGGTCGCGCAAGAGATTACCGAAACGTGGCAATGAGGTTCGCAGAAGCAGGAATTCTTGTATTCAACATTAATTATCGACTTGCGCCGGAGCACCCCTTCCCAGCCGCCTACGACGACTGCATTGCGGCGGTGCGATGGGTCTCCGAGGTTGCAGGTCAGTACGGCGGAGACCCGTCATTCCTCACGATCGGCGGAGACTCGGCTGGCGCCAATCTCAGCGCCTCCGTCGCTGTCAATCTTGCAAACGAGCGCGAAGCGCCCGAGATCGCCGCAACTGTACTTCTGTATGGCATATATGACAACGCCAGAATGATGCGCGACACGAAGAACAAGAGAGATTGGCAACAGGTACTCGCCTATTACCTTGGCCCCAACTTCGATGACTTCATAGACGACACTCGCGTTAGCCCGATCCATCTGGCCCGAAATCTTCCACCAGCCTACATTGCCGTGGGCTCAGATGATACTTTATGCCTGCAACAGTCCAAGGACTTATTATCAATCCTCGAAGCGCTACGAACGCCTCATCTGTACACGATGCTCGAAGGTCTACCTCACGGCTTTGCCTCGCTCGAAGCCTTATATCCCGAAATCCGGGACACCTTTTGGGATGCCGCAGCCTTCCTACATTCACTCCACCGCAACCTCAACCACCCAGACACAACTCAGACCCGTCACCAATGGGTGCCGAACGGTGCATTGAGGGCGAGGAGCGAGACTTCCGAACATGCACAACCTCGGACTTCCTCAACAGACTCGGCCAGTCAACGGGTCGCCACCTCCAGTTCATCTACCACTTCTGAGGCCATTTCCTTCACTTCGTCTCTACCAAATAATCCACCCGGATAATGACAGTCTATACTCAACCGGCCATTGAATGTATACACCAGATACCCGGAAAATGAAGTCTTAATCGGATCCGGCCAGATCCCTCGAAAGTCCAGCCAGTCAACACCGGGCGGCTGCACGAAATTTGGAACTATCCCCCAGTTATTCACACATATATTCAACCTCTGCCATTCCACCCCTTGAACACTCTTCAGGAAAGGGAGTTCTAGCGACGAAGTCGGCACATAGAGGGACCGGTCAGCGATACAGTGTGCCAAGTCAGCACCAATTCGTTTACCCATCATGGGAGCACTCAAATTTGCCCCTGCCTGAATTACGATGCGATGGAATCCAATTAGGTTCGTCGTATCGGTTGGCGACACAGGTGGGACAGTCCGAGTCCGTAGATCAACGGTAGAGATACACGCGAATGGCCACTGGTGACGTTGTTGCCGGGCATGTGCAACAAAAATAGCTCCACAAACTAGCGCGTGAACCGTCATTCCTTTTGCCTTTGCCCCTGTCACAACTCGCGCCGTCTCCTCCACAGACAGCCAGATCCGCTCAGTCATTGCGACGTAGCCCTGGTCCTCGTGAGCATCACGTATGACTGGCTGGCGCTCACCCTGACTCGCGCTCCAGCCTCGGAGCAACGCGTCGGGAGATGCCGGCATCGCACGCGAGGGCGGGAGATAAGGATCGCCACCTTGAACTATCTGTACGTAGATGGTCCAGAGATCCGTCAACATGACCAAGGTGCTGCTCGCATCGGCGACGGAGTGATCGGGCCGGAACCCGACGTACCCACGGCGTCCGTCTTGCACCAGGACGAACCTTGACAGTGCTTGCTCAGGATCCCATGAAGAGAATGCCGCCCTCAGCACTGTCGCCAGACTGCCGCCGCCCGCGACAAAGGGTGGCGGCCGACTGCTCCGTAGGTCCAGAATATATGAGTCCTTGTCCCGTCTGATTCTTCCCCCGAGGACAGGGTGGCGCTGGCACAGCAACACCGTGGCCTCTTTGAACGACGCTTCGTCTATCGAGCCGCTGTATCCGATGACGTAGCAAGGCCCCTTCCCCTTGAATTTGACTTCTATATCGCTGAGGTTTCGCTCCTTGAACAACGGGACTCCAGGGATCACGCCACTTCAGGCTCGTGTCGACCAGCATCCACTGAAGGAGTGGCCAGCCTCCTGAAACGCCGGTTTAGGCTCTTAGGGCCGGCGACTCCTTGTTTCTACTACCCTCTTCATCAGGGGTAGCTCCAACCAGGGGACGTTTTCCACTGATGGAGAGTCGGCGAGTGTTGCTCTCCCATGTAGACAACAACGTATCCACCTCTAGATTGGCACGACTTGCGTTCGCCTTCCTCTCTAGAACGGCTTGGCGCACGGCCGACCGCGGCGTTCGGTTCTGCGTCCCAGCAACGAACGACAAGACCGAAAGAAGGTGTCGACAGAAGGTCGGTTGATACGGCGGCCAGGTGTTTCGCCCGTCACCATCAATCCAATTCAGCCAGGAGGACGGTACGTGGAAGATCAGGCAAGCACGACGAGAATTCCCCTCGGACGACGAAGCGAGGCTTGGTTCCGGGCGAACGGACGAAACGGGTTCATCCACCGGTCATGGATGCGCAGCCAGGGATTCACCCCCGAGGTCTTCGACGGACGCGCTGTCGTGGGGATTGCGAACAGCTGGTCTGAGTTGACGCCGTGCAATGCCCACCTACGGGACATTGCCGATGCCGTAAAACGGGGAGTATGGGAGGCCGGCGGTTGGCCGTTGGAGTTTCCCACCATGTCACTCGGCGAATCGATGATGCGACCAACTACCATGCTGTTTCGCAACTTGATGGCCATGGAGGTCGAGGAGGGAATTCGGGCGAATCCACTTGATGCTGTGGTACTACTGGCCGGATGCGACAAGACCACGCCGGCTCAGCTCATGGGCGCCGCCAGCGTGGACGTTCCGGCCATTATGGTGACAGGCGGCCCCATGCTCAATGGCGTGTTCCGTGGCCACAACATAGGTTCCGGGACTGACGTATGGCGGTTCAGCCAGGAGGTACGAGCCCGGCGCATGACCGAAGCGGACTTGTCCGAGGCGGAGGGCTGCATGTCGCGCAGCCGTGGTCATTGCATGACGATGGGCACGGCCTCGACTATGGCATGCCTCGCTGAGGCGCTTGGCCTGCAGCTTTCCGGCGGTGCAGCTATCCCTGCGGTTGACTCACGCCGTCTCTCGCTCGCACAGGCCGCCGGCCGCAGAGCCGTTGAACTCGCCGACGAAGGGCTTAGACCTTCCCGGTTGCTGGTGCGCGCAGCATTCGAGAACGCTATCCGTGTCAATGCCGCTATTGGCGGCTCCACCAACGCAGTGGTTCACCTCTTGGCCCTCGCAGGCCGCCTGGGCGTACCGCTCGTGCTAGACGACTTTGATGAGTTGACCACCGACGTCCCCCTCCTGGTCAATCTCAAGCCTTCTGGTCGGTACTTAATGGAAGACTTCTATTACGCTGGTGGGCTTCCTGCGGTGATACGGGAGCTCGGCCACCTGATTCACCGGGACGCCCTCACTGTCAGCGGTCGGACCATCGGCGAAGAGACCGCGGACGCTCCATGCTGGAACCGAGACGTCATCTCCGAGGTCGAGCGGCCTGTCCTCCCCGCGGGCTCTGGCACAGTGGTCCTCAGGGGTAGCCTGTGCCCAGACGGCGCCGTCCTCAAGGTTTCGGCGGCATCCCCGCATCTGCTCCGTCACCGAGGGCAAGCACTCGTCTTTGACAGGGTGGAGGACTATGTCGCAGCGGCCGATGATCCTGATCTACCGGTGGTGGCCTCGAGTGTCATTGTTGTTCGATATGCCGGCCCCAAGGGTTATCCAGGCTTTCCGGAGGTTGGCAACGTACCCGTGCCCCAGGTTCTGCTGAACAGGGGGGTGGAGGACGTGGTTCGGATCAGTGATGCCCGCATGAGCGGCACTGGCTACGGCACATGCATCCTGCATGTCGCGCCGGAGGCGGCGGTAGGTGGGCCACTTGCCCTCGTCCGCAGCGGCGATTGGATTGAGCTCGATGTTGCGAACCGCAAGCTCGAACTCCTCGTGGATGCTGCCGAGCTTGATTCACGGCGAGCAAGGTACCAGGTTCCAGCGGACACGCCATCGCGTGGTTGGACCAAGCTGTATACCGATCATGTCATGCAAGCGAATCACGGCGCCGACCTTGACTTTCTCGTCGGGGGCAGTGGACATGTGGAGCCACGACACTCGCACTGATCCACGTGGCAGAGGTGGCGTCACAATACTCGCCGCGCGCCGCCTTTTGAGTCCGCTCCCCACAGACGCCGCAATGGGACTACGAGACCGTAGCCCTGGGCCTGGACAATCCCATCCGTCTATAGCTCAGGGCCGAGCTACCCACAAGAAGTTGAAACCTGTGTATCATCCAACAAAGTTCTCTTCACTTAGCTGCAACCGGACGAGCCCGTGCAGGTCGGCGCAGAGGTGGAGGCGTCCATGGTCGAAGCATCAGGTAACCGCGTCGCCCACGCCCCCCTGGCCGGGGATGCCACCCTCACTACGGTCACCGGTGCTGGCCCTGGGCCGACGCTCGCGCTGCTGGGAGGTGTCCACGGCGATGAAGACGAGGGTGTTCTCGCGGTGCGAAGGCTCATCCACGACGTCTCGCTTCTGCCGTTGCTGGGAACACTGCGAGCTGTCGCGCCGGCCAATGTCGCCGCTTGGGCGGCGCACGACCGATTCAGTCCACTGGATGGAGCCAACCTGGCCCGGGTCTTCCCGGGGTCGGCTGTCGACGGTCCGACGGCCGCAGCCGCCGCGGCCATCACGGACGCGGTGATCCGAGACAGCGACGCGCTGATCGACCTGCATTCGGCCGGGTTGCGGTATCGCATGCCGCTGATGAGCGGATACTGCGAGGACAACACCGTCGCCAAGCGTTCCCAACAGCTGGCTGAGACGTTCGGGGCGCCGGTGATCTGGGCACATCCGCACGGAGCGCCCGGGCGTTCGTTGTCGGTGGCCGCCGAGTTCGGCATACCGGCGTTCTATGCCGAATGTTCCGGCGGTGGATCGATCCGCGCCTGGGAGCTCGACGCGTACGTCGACGGTGTGCTGGCGGTGATGGCGGAGCTGGGCATGATCGCGCCGCGTCATCCAGATTCGAGCGTTGATCCTGTCCGGGTGAGCGGCCTGGGCGACCTGGACCAGGGTGCCCAAGCAGACGAATCTGGCCTGTTCGTCTCTAGCGTCCGATCCGGGCAAGTGGTCGTCGCCGGCGACGAGATCGGACGCTGTCACGCGTACGACGGCGAGTTCCGGCGCCTGGTCGAGGCTCCCAACGACGGAATGGTGATGTTCCTTCGCCGGCAAGCTCGAGTTCTGGCCGGCGATGTCTTATTCGTACTCGCACAGGTGGATGATGCGCCGGCGGGCCAGAGGTGAGTCGCGCCGCCGTGCAACTCGCGCATCCCGCCTGAACCTAGAGTGAGGCTTACCCATGAGAGTTCTGGTCACCGGCGCCACTGGACGCGTCGGCGCAAACCTGGTGAACCGCCTGGTCTCGCAGGGAGTCCAGGTGCGGGCGATGGTGATGCCCGCTGATCCGCAGGTGCGGAAGCTGACGTCGATGCCTGGTGTGCAGCTCGTTGAGGCCGATCTGAGCGATCAGCTGACCATCGACGATGCCTGCCGTGGTGTGACCCATGTGGCCCATCTGGCTGCCCAGCTCGTCCGCGGTTCCACACCGGTCGACCGCTTCTATGACGTCAACGCGTTCGGTACGCTGCGCTTGCTGGAGGGTGTGGTGCGTGCCGGGGGTGTGGAGCGGTTCGTGCTGGCCAGCACCGACGGGACGTATCGCCCGGGAGACCCGCCCACCGTTCCGTTGCCGGAGGACACCCCGCAAGAGCCGGCCGACTACTACGGCACGTCGAAGCTGCTCGGCGAGGTGATCTTGCGCAACCACGCGGCTCAGTTCGACATCGACTATTCGATCGTGCGTTTCGCGACGGTCCTCGACCCCGCCGAAGCCAGGCGGCAGTTCCGCGTGGGCAGCGTGCGTGAGGTGCTGCGCCGCGACGCGATGGGCAAAGACACGAACATTTGGCAGCTGTTCCGCCGCCATCCACACCTGCTGCAGATCTTCGACGACGTGGTGGGTGGCGCCGACGACGACGATGCGGTCGCGGTGGTAGGTGCCGATGGCCAGCCGTGGAGCATCCACATGCTGGACGTCCGGGACGCCGTGCAGGGTGTACATCTGGCGCTGACAGTTCCGGACGCTTCGGGGCGCGCGTTCAACATCGCGGCAGCCGAACCTACCGACTACGACGAGGGTGCGTCGATCATCTCGGAGCTCGATGGTGTGCAGAAGCTCGTCGTCAAGATGCCGTTCACCTGGCGGTTGGAGATGACCGTCGACGCGGCCCGGACCACCCTGGGCTACCGGCCTCGGCACACCTTCCGCAGCATGGTCGAGGATGCCACGGCCGGCCGGCTCGATCACGACAAGACCTACATTCCTGCCCGAGTCTGACCGGCCGCCGCCCCAACCGCGCACGGGATTCAACTGACCGGATCGACGGTGACCGTCGAGATGGGTGTGGCCTGGTGTGGGCTGCGGGCGTGGAACAGCCGGCCGGCAGCCGGCTCCTTCAGGCTCCGCGCGGCCTCGTAACCTTCGCGTGCGGTGGTGATGAGCATGTCGTAGCCGTCGGGGCCGCCCAGCGCCAGGCTCGTACATTGCGGGGCGTCGACGGCGACCACGATGTCGAGCCGACCCGACGGGGAGTAGCGGCGTACCTCCCCCGCGCCGTGGACGGCCACCCACACCCCGCCGTCCACGTCGGTGGCCAGGCCGTCGGGCAGTCCATCATTCTCCGGCAGCCGGACGAACACCCGACTCTGGATCACGGTGCCTGACTCGAGATCGACGGTATGGGCCCAGATGACCCGCTCCGACGAGTCGGCATGAAACAGCACACTCGCCACCGGATGCCACGCCATCCCGTTGGACATGGTGAATCCCCCGGCCACCTCATGAACGGTTCCGTCCCCGTCGACCCGAAGCAGCGCACCTCCGCGCCGTGTACCGCCTGGGGCGACCGACCCGATCCACAGCCGGCCGCGCGCATCCGCCGCGCCGTCGTTGGCCAACCACCCCGGCCCGAGGCCGAGGTCGCACCACGGACGACCGCTGCCGCCCCCATCCACCAGGACCAGCTGTCCGCCACGAGCCACCACGACCCCACCATCCGTGGCCGGCTGGACCAGCGACGTCCGCTCCCCCGGCGCCCACACGGCGACGGCGGCCTCGTCGGGATGTCGTCGCCACACCACACCTTGCCAGGCGTCCACCCACCACCACGCACGTCCTTCCCACCGAGGGCTCTCTCCAAGAGTGGTGCGTGGTCCGTTCGCGGTATCGATCAGCTCAGCTCGCATCCACTATCGCCTTTCCGGTGGACGACACTTAAGAGGTCACGTTGACGTGCGGGCTCGATGGGACGACGTTGTGCATCACCGGTCGCGCAGATCGGCCGATATGGCGGCGGACTGGTGGCGGGAGCGGTCAACCGGATAGTCTCTGGCTTTCATTGTTGCATTCTGTGCTTTCATGACCTGCCCCAATTCGTCACCGTTGATCCGCTCAGCGGAAGCCAAGGGCCATTTCGCGGCCACATATACGGACGTGGGGGCCAGTTTCGCTCGGGCCGGCAGGCCCATGACGTGCACGTTCGCAAAGTGGCCTGATATCCGCACAAAACGAACTACTTGCCCTCCAACAGCCGCCGTAGTGTCACCGCCGTAGGCCCGTCTTGCCCCCGGTTGCGGACGGGATCACGAAGAAGGTGACACCCATGACCGAAGTCCCCCCACAACAGCCGATTGGGCAGATCATCCGCGCCGCCAGGCACCGGCTCGGCATGAGTCAGTACTCGCTCGCGCATGAACTCGCCACCATCTCCGGCCGACCAACCATGGGTCGTGACCGGGTCGCCCGGTGGGAACGTGGCCGCCAGGTGCCCCGGTCGGAGTGGCGGCAGTGGCTCTCAGCGGTGCTGAAGGTCCCTCCAGAGCAACTCGATGCCGGGGCGGCCGCCGCGCGCCAGCTGAACCGGCTGGGCAACGCCGCCGGATCAACGGCCAACTCGTCCGATCCGCGCCATGGCCGCCGGATGCAGGGCACACCGGCTCTGCTGCCGGTCTTCCGGTCACGTGTCGCCGCCGGCGTGCTGGCCGCTGTCCTGCTCAACCCCGATCGTGCGTTCAGCCTCACTGAACTCGCCGAACATGCGGGGGCGTCGTTGGCGTCGGTCTCCAAGGAGTCAGTGCTGCTGGAGAACGCCGGCATCTTGTGCACCAGGAACGACGGTGCGATCCGGCTCACCCAGGCGGCGAGCGACCGGCCCATGTTGGGCCCGCTCACCGAACTCATCCGGGTCACATACGGCGTGCCGCAGGTGATCGGCGAGGAGTTCGGCCAGGTTCCCGGCATCACCAGGATCGCGCTGACCGGTACCTGGGCCGAGCGGTTCGGCGGGGTACCCGGCCCGGAGCCGGACAACATCCAGGTTCGGCTGGTGATCACCGAAGGGGTCCGGCCGGACCGCGATGCTCTGGCCGCGGCGGTCCGCCGCGCGGAGCGCCGGCTCAAGCGCCCGGTACGGTATCGGCTGGCGCCGTTGAGCCTGCGCCCCGGGGTTCGGCGGTCGAACGGGACCACGCCACCGCGGGCCGTTCCACCGGCTCCGCTGGGCCCCACCCGCGCCGCCGGGCCAGCAGTTAGGCCATCGGCGGACGTCACACTACGCGACCAAGGCGCCCGGCCACCCGTTGTCCATGTCAAGCCGGTGGCGCCCCCAGATAGCGTTCCGGTACCCGACGACGAGACACCCACCGGCGCGGAACTCATCGACAAACTCGTCGACGACGGTCAACTCGAACTGATCAGCGGCCCCACCGCCAGTGGCGTGCCGTATTTCGACCTAGCCGAACAACATCTCACCGCCGCCGACCACGTCGCCGCAACCACACCCGGCTCGGCGTTCATGCTGATCTGCCAGGCGGCGCAACTCATCGGCAGAGGTCTGCTGGCCGGCCAGGGTCTGCGGCTCACACCCGGAACCGACACCGCGACGGTCAGCAAGATCATCGTGGTCCAGTTCGGCACCCAGTTCGGCCACGTGGAGCTGATGCGGCGCCGGATGCTGGCGATGAACAACCCGATCGGCCGGGACAGCCGCGCCACCGTTGACGACGTCGAAGCCTACCTTCCGACGGTGCGATCGATGCTGAAAGAGGCCCGCGATCAGCTGCCCGAGCTGGGCTTGTACACCTGATCCGCCGTCGACCGAGGCACTCGTGGCGGGGGGGGGGGGCCCAGGGACGGAACCGCCCCCCCGCCGGGGGGGGGGACACCCCCGCG
>NZ_JAAOEN010000017.1:0-32898 GCF_011320225.1 Phytoactinopolyspora limicola | reverse complement strand
TTTTTACCCCCTTCTCCCGCGCCCCCCTGCGGTTGGGGGGGGGGGTCCCGCCCCTTGGGCCCCCCCCCCCCCACGAGGCTGTGCCGGTTCCCACCTGCTCGCCGAACCACAGGAACCGGCACGGGCGAGCGCACGTAGCCCCACCGCGTGCGCCCGCACCGGGTGGCCATGCCCGGAGCCGGGCGACGACACCTCGACGCTCACCGCGCCTCCCGGGGCGCGCGGATCACTCGGGTGTCGCCACCCGCGACCCGAGGCCGCGAGCCACCCCCTCAGTAACGACGACGGCCGGGCGCTACTTACGCAGCGTCTCCGACGGTGATTCGCCGAAACGTTTCTTGTACTCGACCGCGAACCGGCCGACGTGATGGAAACTCAGCCGGCGGGCTACCGACGCAACAGTGACGGTACCGCGTTCGGCGGCCCGCAACTCGTCGTAGGCCCGCTGCATCCGCACGTCGGTGAGGTACGCCTTGGGACTGCGATGTAGATACTGGTTGAATCCCGCCTGCAAAGTGCGCTCGCTGACGTGAGCGTGCCTGGCTAGGCTCCGGACGGTGTGCGACCACTCCGGGTGGGAATCGATCATCTGACGGGCGATGTTCACTGGACGCGACGACACCATCAGCGGCCTCTTATCTTCGAGGAGTTTCGAGTAGTTGTGTGGCTGTGCCGCGAGCAGGCCAGACATGACGCTGAACTCGACCTGACGGGCGGCTTGGCGGTTGAACAGCAACGACTCCGGGTGTTCCAGCTCCTGGATCAACCCGTGGAAGCTTCGGACCCAGCTGGCCCCGAAGCCTTTGGTGATGTGGAACTCAGGTTCGAAGACCAACGGCTCCCAGAGGGGTACGCCGAGGAGGTCGCGCAGGTGCGCATGAAGTGCCGAACGCTCGATCCGCATGACGATCTGCGCACAGTCGGGTGACCACGTCTGCCGCAAATACTCGGTGGGTGAGATGACCGTGGCCACCGTAGAGGTCGAGTAGACCCGCCGACCGCCACACTGGACGAGGCTGCGTCCGGATAATGGAATCTGAACAAGATAGAAGGTGCCGAGCCAACCAGGCTCGATATAGACGTTGCCGCCATAGCTGATGAAGTTGGCGACGATCTGCCCGATACGATGCGAGTGCATCCGGGCGTCGAGCTTCTGCTCCTTTCCCACGAGATCCAACCGGTGTTCACACAAGATCCGTGCCACAGTCTCCCGGGTCTCTTCGAGGTCTTGCGAGCGGAATACCCTGAACCGCTCGAGTGGCAAGGCAGTCATCTTGCTGCTCTCCTTCTTCTCCGCCCTACCCAGTCAGGTGCCCGGCAAGACGCCGGACACCCCCGCACGACTGCCAGGAGTCACCAGCCGGTTCCCTCCGCTACACCGGTGTTCTGGTGATTCCAGATCGGTAAACCGTACCCCCTTGATGACCCATTGTCACTATTGATTGCAACGCGCAACTTTCCTGTTTGCGGGAGCTGTCTTTCCGCTGGTCGGACGTCCTTACCGACGGCGGTCCGAACCCGCCCGGGGAGCGGGCCGGTGCCGTGCCGGGTGGCCGCCAAAGGTCGGAGCGGTGGCCGGTGGACGCGATGCGGAGAGAGGTCTGTCCTGCTACGGGAACGCGCTTGGAGCGCGGCGGGGACGCGCCGCCGAGCTGATGGCGCTCGGCAGCGTGCTGCGATCCGATGACTTCTCGCTGAGCAATGCTCATGGTCACATCACTTGCGCCAGCGTAGAGCGCGCGGGGCCGGAATGCCAGACCCGCCCGTACCAGATCACACCACATCACGACGCCAGCTGGCGTCATGGAGCGGTAAGAAGACGTGGCTCACCGGACACCACCGTGCTCAGAAGATCAGGTGTCGCCAGACTCGCGCTGATTCCGGCGAGCACGATGAACGCGAGCGATGCGCGCCGCCGTTTCCAACAGCTCGGCCGGGATATGCAGCGCTCGGCTCAGCCAATAGCGCCAACGCGGGCGCGGAATACGTTTCCCGCTCTCCCACCGCTTCACATCGTCCCGAGTAATCGAGCTGTTGCCAGAGAGAACGGCCAGGTTCTCAGCCAGCTCGCGCTGGCTCAGACCTTCTTCCTCACGAGCATGCCTGATGACATCCCAGATGGGCGCACCTGATTCCACCACGTATCCCTTCGTCGCTGCGGTGAAAGCGTCGAACGCCGCCCCATCCAAGACTAGAGATTCAGCCGAAAAGTTGAAGTCCAAAATCCGCCGATTTTGGGCCATTCTCAGCGCCAGTGGCGCCGGCCGTCGCTGCTCCGGGCGCGGGCTGCCTACTGGCCCCTGTCCAAAGTCCGCCTCTACCTGCCACCATGATGACAGCGAGAAGCCTGCGCCAGAACCCTGTGAGGTGGCCAGCCGGCCATCCGGTTTGGGAGCGGGCTTCGAGGGCGTGCTGGTCCCACTGGTGGCGGAGCACGAGGCCGAACGCCCCGCTATCGACCGACCGCGACCTCCCGTTTCTCCGCCCTGAGAGCGGGTAGCGGCCGGGTGGGATCAGCGCCACCCCGTGGTGGTCGTCGGGATCTGTCCTCTCCGTAAGACCCGACGATCACCCGGGCCGGTGGCCTGCGACGAACTCGGCGTAGATCGCGGCCAGTTGGGCGGCGGTAGCGTCCTCGTCCGGCCAACCCGCGGCCCGGCGCTGGCCCCGTTCTACCAACTGGCGGGCGTGCTCGGGATGGTCGAGAAGTGTCGCCACGGCAGCGGCCACGGCGCCGGGTTGACGGGGCGGTACCAGCAGGGCGTCGTCGCCGACCAGTTCGGGTAGCCCACCTACGGCCGTGGCGACGACGGGCACCGCTGCCCGCATCGCCTCCTGCACCACCAGGGCCCGCGCCTCCCACGTCGAAGTGATGACGTAGACGTCGGCAGCGGCCAGCAGGTCGGGGACGTCGTCGCGATGGCCCAGGAAACGCACGTCCACTCGAGCGTTGTCCGCGTCTCGGCGCAATCGGTCCATCTCCGGGCCGTCACCGGCGACGACCACCAGCGGGTGTGGCTGCCGCGTCTCCCAGTGAACGGCCGCGGACAGCAGCGTCTCATAGTCTTTCTGCGGCGCGAGCCGTCCGACGGCGAGAACCACCGGCCGCTCGCCCGCCCCCAGTTCGGCGCGGATCTCCTCCCGGTCCTTGACCGGCGGCGCCATAGCGGGGGCGGCCACCGGGGCTAGCCGCGCGTCGGACGCACCGAGCCCGGCGGCCCGTTCGACGAGGTCGAGCGATGCCCCGAGAGTGATGTCGGCTCTCCGCGCGGCCAGCCGCTCCAGGCTGGCCAGGACGTACCGCCGGGGTGCACTACCCAACACGGCGTTGTGCCAGGTGGCCACCAGCGGTGTCCGCCCATCCCGGCGGCGCCCGAGCGCCAGGCCGGTCAACGCGGCGGCGCGGAACCCGTGGGCGTGGACCACGTCGGCGTCCGCCACCGCGCGGCGCAGCTGCCGGACGGCCTGCAGATCCTGGCGAGGCCGAGGGCGGGTGTGGATCTCCACCGCGGTAAACTCCGCGGCGCGCGGCACCGGCGCGGTGAGCGGGCTAGTCGCGCGGCCTCGACGATGGTCAGTTGGCCGCGGCGCCCCGCTGGTGCCGCCGGGCGGGTCGGGTTCCGACGAGGACGATCCGGCCGCGGTGGCCACCCCGGGGGGCGGCACGTCGAAACCGAACGTGGCGCCGGTGGCTGCGGGGGCGACCACCCGCGGGAGGACACCCAGCGCAGGCAGCCGGTCGACGACGGAACGGACATGCCGGCCGACGCCCCCACTGCTCGTCGACAACACGAAGGTCACGTGGATGAGTTCGGTCACTGTTCCTACTTCCCGCGTCTTGCATCATCGTCTCAAGACGACGCGGCGGACGTCACGGTCGGTCGCCACTATTACCGCGCCAGCCACGGCGGTGGCGGCTGCCGCGGCCATCACGCCGGATGCCAACACCATGCCACCGCTGTCATCCGGGAGGAGTGTCGCCGCCCACCAGCCCACCGCGGCGCCGGCCGCCCCGGCCATCACCACACGCACCAGCGCCCGTCCCACCCCGAACAACGCTACCGGACCGGAGTCTCGCGCCACCCCCCGCAACAGCAGCACCCCGGCCAGCGTCATGCCCGCCGAGTGCGCCGCCCCGAGCGCGGCCGTGACCCGCTCCTCCTGCACCGCGCCGGCCAGAACCACCGCGGTCACGGCAACCAGCAACCAGCCGCTCACGGTAGCGGTCGCGGCCACCCGGCCGCGCCCCCGCGCGTACAGGGCACGGCCGAGGTGAGCCACCAGCCCGTAGCCGAGAAGCCCCGGGGCGAACGCCACCAGCGCCCAAGCCATCCGTTCGACCGGCACATCACCCTGGTCGAGGAGGGCGAAGAACCGCGCCACCGGCCAGGCGGTGGCCACCAGAACCGCGGCTCCGATACCGGAGGCAGCAAGCACGGCCCGGGTGGAGCCGGCCAACGTACGCGCGTAGGCTGCCGGGTCATCCTCGGCATGGGTCGTCAGCCGCGGGAACGCCGCGGTGGCGATCGGCACCGCGAGCACCGCGTACGGCAGCAGATACACCATCCAGCTGTTCAGGAAGGTCACCGCGCCACCAGTGCCGGCATGTTCGTTCGACATCAGGTACGACGTCAAATAGGCGAGCTGCTGGGCAGCCAGCGTCGCGATGCCGGCACCGGCCAAGCCGCGGGCACGGCGCGCCACACCGGGCGGGAAACGCAGCGTCGGCCGCAGCCCGGTGGTCCTGATCAGCATCGGCACCAGCGTGGTCAGCGCGAGCAGCAATACCCCGGCTGTGGTGCCGCCGGCCAGGATCAGCTCCGATCGGCGGTCCAGCGCCGTGAGATCGTTGCGGTCGCCACCGGCGTAGAGGCCGGCGAACACCACGAACGTCGCGGCGACCACCAGGCTGGAGACGATCGGAGCGAGGGCGGCGGCGAGAAATCGGCGATGTGCCTGGAGCACTCCGGCGGTGACCACGGCGATCCCATAGAGCGGGATCTGCGGTAAGAACACCAACAGCATGGTGCGCCCGACCTCTATACCCTCGGCCCCACCCTTGCCGCGCAACATCAGCTCGGTGATCGGCCCGGCCAAGAGTGCGCCCAGGAGCACCACCGGGGTGAGGACCAGCAGCGTCCAGCCGAGCAAAGCGGACACGGTCTGCCGCACGTGGGCGGTGTCGCCGCGGCTCGCGGCCGCCGCGATCAGCGGCACCACCACGCTGGCCAACGCCCCACCGGCGACGATCTCGAAGACCACGTTCGGCAGCGCGTTGATGGTCGCGAAGATCTCGCCCAGCACTGTCTGGCCGATGGTGGACTGAAAGACGAGTTGCCGGCCGAACCCCACGACGCGGGCGATGACGCTGATCGCCGCGATCAGCGCGGCACCACCGGCAATCCCCGCGGTGATCCCCGCGGCTACCCGCCGCGCCCGCATTTAGGGTGTGTCCCCAGGTTCGCGGTGTCGCCCCACCACCACGGCATCACCTGACCAGGCCACGGCCAGCGTGACACCACCACCGCTACGCCCACGCGGCACAGCGACCAGGCGCCGATCAAGAATGATCATCTCGAGGTCAGCGACGCCGGCCAAGGAGATCCAAGTCCCGCAGGACCGGTGTCTTCTCGATGACCTCGGTGAAGCTGACCTTCTCGCTGGCCAGCGTCAACGCGGTGACCACAACGAGGTGGGCCAACCGGGCGCGCCGCCCCTCGCGGGCCACCAACGCCAGGCCGAGTAGGGCACCAAGCGTGTTGGCGCCGGCGTCGCCCAACATGGTTCGTTCACCGAGGTCGTCGGGTAACGCGGCGGCCATCGCGCCCAGCGCCGCTGCCCCGACGGGGGCTGCGGGCCCCGTGAACACCAGCGGCGCGTGCATCAACGCGGCCTTGCCGGCACGTCCAGGCCGAAGATCGAGCAGGTTCAGCACGTTGGCGTGCCCGGCCACGGCGGCACCACCGATCACGGCATCGGTCAGGTTGTCACTCACCAACGCGGACCCGACCAGTCCGGTGAGCCCAATGACGCCGATCTTGACCGACCCGCTGGTGACCTCGCCGTCCCGCAACGCGCTCAAATGGCCGCGTAACCCCTTGCTCGACGAGCTTCCGGCGAGGTCGTCATACAGACCAACCGCACCGACACCGAGCGCGGCGCCGATACCCGCCAGCCGCGTCCCTGCCCGAAGCCCGGGGGCAGCGGCGATCCCCGCCGCCGCACCAACCGCTAGGGCCGGGCCGGCAGCCAAGGAGACGGTCTCGCCGTGGAAGTTCTTCCGCCGCCATACGTCGGCCGGGTCGGCCGGCCGATCCGGACCGGCCGGCGCCGCGAACAGCTCGGGTGGCTGCCGGGTCCAGCGCCTGGTCAGCGCCCATGTCGCGGCTCCGGCCACCGCCGCCGTGGCAGCCAGCCGAACGGCTCGCCCCATCATGCCCATCAGTCCTCATCCGCATCGTCGGACGGATCGGGGTCTTCGTCGGCGTCGTCGCCTTCGTCGCCTTCGTCGTCTTCGTCGGCGTCGCCCCCGTCGTCGGCGTCGCCCCCGTCGCCAGTCGGACCGTTCCCGCCACCGTCACCACCACTGGACTCCGGGTCCGGCAGCTGCGCCAGCGCGCCATCCGTGGCGCCAACGATTCCGTAGTGGCCGGCATCTCCCCGCAACTGCTCGGCCAGTGCGAACACCACCGCGACGCGGCCCGTCGGAAGGTCGGCGACGTCGACGGTGGATACGTCGTCACCGATGTCACCACTGCGGATGACCGCTAGCAGGCCGCCCTCCGCCGTTGCCGGCGGGCCGCCCACTACCAGGCCGTCGCTGCTGGCATCCAGCTCCACCGTCAAGGTAGCCAACCGGCTCAACCGTTCTTCGGCGTCTTCACCCGACACCGGACCAGCCACCGCCACCGCCAGGGTCGGCGCCGTGGACGCGTCCTGCTCCAGATGGATCAGGCCGGCCTCCGCATACGCGGTGACCACCGTGGTGTCGACCGTGCTCGCCGCCGCCTCGGGCTCGCCGTTGACGGCTGAGGGGTTGAGTAGCGCCGCCGCCAGGACCGTGGCTCCACGGTCGAATCCGGTACCACCACCTAGCTCGGTCCCGGAGCTGACGAGGTCGGTAGCGAGCTGGTCGAGCACCGGCTCGGACTCCGGGTCGGTCCAGGTCGGGTCGATGTTCACCGTCAGCTCGGCCTGCGCGCCGGCCCGTTCGAGGGCCTCACGGACCTCGTCCACGACATCCTCGTCGAATCCCGGCAGCGCGATGATGGCCACCCGCTCGCCGTCGAGCCGGTCGGACACCAGGCCCGGCGTGAGGTCCTGAACGAACGCCTCTTGATATGCGTGTTCTTCGTTGGCCAACTCCAGCTGTTCACGCAGCCGGCGGTTGTCCTCACGCAGGTCGGAGGTCTGATCGGTCAGGGTGTCGTCGATGGTGTCGCTCAGCGGGCCGGCGCCCAGCACGATGCCCGCCGCCAGCGCGAAGAAGATCGCGATGATGGAGACGAGGTGATATCGGAAATCGATCACGTCAGAACAGTCCTCGAAGCCAGAAGAAGAATCGGTCCCACCACGAGCCGACGACGTCGAGATACGCCTGACCGGTGGGGGTGGAGAATAGGGCCGCGACGACGGCGACGGTGCCAGCCAGCACCAGCAACCACAACAACCCGGTGGAGACCCGGCTGCGGTACAGCCGGCTGACGCCCTTGGCGTCCACCAGCTTGCCACCTACCCGTAGTCGGGTGAGGAACGTGCTAGCCATGCCCGAGCGACCCTTGTCGAGGAATTCCATCAGCGTGGCGTGGGTACCGACCGCGACGATGAGCTGGGCGCCTTTGTCGTCGGCGAGCAACATGGCGATGTCTTCGCTGGTGCCCGCGGCCGGGAAGGGCACGCCGGACAGCCCCATCCGTTCCAGCCGGCCCAACCCGGGGGCGCGGCCGTCCCGGTAGGCGTGAACCACCAGCTCGGCGCCGCTGAGCAGGGCGTCGTCAGAGACGGAGTCCATGTCACCGACGATCATGTCTGGTTTGAGCCCCACTTCCAGAAGAGCGTCGGCGCCGCCGTCGACACCCACCAGCAGCGGCCGATACTCGCGGATGTACGGCCGCAGCGCCACGAGATCACGTTTGTAGTCATATCCGCGGACGACGATCAACACGTGGCGGTCCTCGAAGGTGGTTCGCACCTCGGGCACGCCGACGCCGTCGAGCAGCAGCTCGCGTTCCCGCTTGAGGAACTCCATGGTGTTCGCGGCGAACGCTTCCAACTGTGCTGACAAGCCCTCGCGTGCGTCGTGCATCAGCTTGGCCAGGCTCTCGTCGGTGTGCCGCAACCCGTGTGCCAACGCCTCGGGGCCTTGGATGGTGTCGCGGTAGACCGTGTTTCCGTCGACGCGCAGCGCCTCACCCTCGCGGACCTCGCTGAACAGGTCTGGGCCGACGTCGTCGATCAGCGGGATACCGGCGGCGACGATGATGTCCGGGCCGAGGTTGGGGTACCGGCCGCTGACCGATGGCCGTACGTTGACGACAGCCGCGACTCCGCACGCGACCAGGGCTTCGGCACTGACCCGGTCGATGTCGAGGTGATCGATGATGGCGATCTCCCCCGGCTTCAACCGCTTGGTTAGATTCTTGGTCCGATGGTCTAGCCGGGTGGTCCCACTGACCCCTGGCAGATCGTCGGATCTGCGTCGGCGCAGCATGGGCATCCTCACTGGCTGAATCCTGCCACGTTCGCCCCTGCCGGCGCGGCTCGACCCGCGGATGTGCGCCGAGCCGGTACCTTCGGGTGGCCGTTCTTGCTGGCCGCCGCCGCCTCGAGCAACTCCTCCGCGTGCGCCCGCGCTGAGGCGGAGTCTTCCTGACCGGCCAGCATCCGCGATAGCTCACGTACCCGGCCGGCGTCGTCGAGAGTTTGTACGTCGCTGCTGGTCACTCTGCCGTCGTCAGCCTTGATCACGGTCAGGTGCTGGTCGGCGAAGGCAGCCACCTGCGGCAAGTGAGTGACGACGAGCACCTGTGCGTGCCGGGCCAACGCCGCCAACCGCCTGCCGACCTCCACCGCGGCCTTGCCACCGACGCCGGCGTCCACCTCGTCGAAGACGAATGTCGGCACCGGGTCCGCGCCGGCGAAGACCACCTCGATCGCCAGCATCAGGCGGGACAACTCACCGCCGGACGCTCCTTTGTCGAGGGGCCGCGGCGCCGAGCCGTTGTGCGCCGCGAAGAGAATTTCGACCTCGTCCGCGCCGTGCGGACCGAGCTCACCGCGGGGCCGCACATCGACCATCACCCGCGCGTGGGGCATGGCGAGCGCGCTCAGTTCGGCGCCGACTGCCTCGCTGAACCTCTCCGCGGCGGCCAACCGGGCAGCGGTGATCTGGTCGGCGTACTCCCCCAGCTCGGCACGGAGTGTCTCGCGTTCGGCGGCGAGCGCCGTCACCCGCTCGTCGTCGCCGTCGAGCTCCAGCAACCGGCGTGAGCCTCGGTCGGCCCACGCCAGCACGGCGTCGACCTCACTGCTGTCCGCCTCGTCCTCCGTTCCTGGCTCCGCACCGTATTTACGGGCGAGATCGGACAGCGCTGCCCGGCGTTCCTGCACCTCCGCCAGCCGGGCGGGATCGGTATCGACGCCGCTGGCATACGAAGCGAGATCGGCGGCGATGTCACCCAACATGTAGGTGGCTTCGGCCAACCGATCGGTCAGCGCCGCCAGGTGGGTGTCGTGGCCACGCTCTTGTTCGAGGGTTTGCCGCGCTGAACCCAGCAAGGTGAGCACGTCGATCTCACCGGGCCCGGTCTCGTCCGCCGACAGCGCGCGGTGGGCCGTCTCGGCAGCCGCCCGCAGCGCGTCGGCATGGGCGAGGCGTTCCTCCTCGGCACGCATCGCGATGTCCTCGCCGGGCTGCGGATCGATCCGTTCGATCTCGGAGAGCCCGAACCGGAGCAGGTCGGCCTCCTGGGCACGTTCGCGGGCCCGCGTGGTGACGTCGGTGAGTTCGGCGTCGACGACACGCAGCCGCTCGTAGCGGGTGGTGTACTCGGCCAGCGGATCAGCCACGGGGGTTCCCGCGAACCGATCCAGCGCAAGGCGTTGCCGCGACTGGCGCAGCAGTCGCTGCTGCTCGCTCTGGCCGTGTACCGCGACGAGATGCTCGGCCAACTCGGCCAGCAGACCGGCTGGTGCACCCCGCCCACCAACGTGGGCCCGCGAGCGTCCGCCGGCCAGCACCGTGCGGCCGAGCAGCAACTCGTCGTCGTCCAGCTCTGCTCCTGCCTCCGCCGCTCGGGCAGCGACCGGTCCGTCGGGGTCGACGAGCAACCGGCCTTCGACGACGGCACGCGAGGCACCAGTGCGCACGGCGCCACCGTCGGCTCGGCCACCCATCAACAGGTTCAGTCCGGTGAGCACCATGGTCTTGCCGGCGCCGGTTTCACCCGTCACCACCGTCAGACCGGGCCCAAGGTCCAGCTGGGCGTCGTCGATGACGCCCAGCCCACGGATCCGGATCTCTTGTAGCACGACACTCCAGCCTAGCTGAGATGGGCGGCACGATGGCGCCGGCCAACCCGGCGCGCCGCCCTCAACCCATGATCATGAACATTCATTCGGTGATATCCCACCATGTTCTTTCATGGCGAGGCACGTCCGCGCCAGCCTTCGACCGGCAGGGCGAACTTCGCGACCAGCCGATCGGTGAACGGCGCCTCGTGCAGCCTGGCCAGCCGCACCGGCCGGTGGCCACGGTGCACCTCCACGCGGGCCCCCGGTGGAAGGTCGACGGCCCGGCGTCCATCACACCACAACACCGCACCCGCCGTCCGCGGCTGGATGGTCACCGCCAGCTCCGACGACGGAGCCACCACGAGCGGCCGAGCGAACAACGCATGGGCGCTGATGGGCACCATGAGCAGCGCCTCCATCTCCGGCCACACCACGGGCCCACCCGCGCTGAACGCATACGCCGTGGAGCCCGTGGGGGTGGCCATCACCACACCATCACACCCCCACCGGGACAGCGCCCGGCCGTCGATCTCGGCCACTAGGTCGAGCATGCGCTCCCGGCTCGCCTTCTCGACGCTGACCTCGTTGAGCGCCCAGCCCGTCGCCAGCACGTTGCCGTCGTGCCGCACCGTGACGTCGACCGTCATCCGCTCCTCGACCAGGTAGTCGCGGCTGACCACGTGATCCACGGTGTAGCTGAGGGCGTCCCGCTCCGCTTCGGCCAGAAAACCGATGTGCCCGAGATTGACGCCGAGAATCGGCGTTCCCGTGGCCCGGGCCAACTCGGCACCGCGCAGGATGGTGCCGTCGCCCCCCAGCACCACCACCAGCTCGCACCCGTCGGCGGCCCGCGGACCGGCGCTGACCGGCCGCACGCTGGCCACCGACGAACCCACCAGCTCAGCGTGTTCGTCGGCCAGCGCTCGCACGGCGATGCCGTAATGGGTGAACAACTCGACCGCCTCCACGGCGACCTGCCTGGCTTCTTTCCGCCCCGTATGCGCCACCAGGAGCACACACCGCTCATCACTGTCCGGCTGCGTGCTGGAGCTCATGTTGGCCCCTCCTCGACGGCGCGATCGACGGCGGAACGGTCCACTGGGCCGGCGTCGGCGCGCAACCACAGGAAATACTCGACATTGCCCGAGGGGCCGGGCAACGGACTCGCGGCCACACCAGCAACCCCGAGGCCCTGCTCAGCCGCCGTGTCGGCCACGGAACACACGGCCTCAGCCCGCAACGCCGGGTCGCGAACCACACCGCCCTTGCCAACCCGGTCCTTGCCGACCTCGAACTGAGGTTTCACCATGAGCACGAAATCGGCGCCGGGCCCGGCCACCGCCCGCAGCGGCGCCACGACGAGGCGCAGCGAGATGAAGGAAAGGTCGGCGACGACGACGTCGACCGGCTCACCCACGATCTGCGGCGTCAGGTCTCGTACGTTGGTCCGGTCATGGACATCGACGCGTTCGTCGGAGCGCAACGACCAAGCCAGCTGACCGTAGCCGACATCAACGGCCACCACGGCGGCCGCCCCGCGGCGCAGTAGTACGTCGGTGAACCCGCCGGTCGACGCACCCGCGTCGAGGCAGCGCCGAGCGGCCACCGTCAGTCCGTCGGCGGCGAAGGCATCCAGCGCCCCAGCGAGCTTGTGACCACCTCGGGACACGTACTCTTCACCGATCGGCGGTTCGACGACGACGAGCGCGACCGCAGGGTCGACGGACGTCGCCGGCTTCGTCGCGACCATACCCGCCACCCGCACCCGCCCGTCGGCGACCAGGGTGGCTGCGTGTTCCCGAGATCTGGCGAGGTTACGACGGACGAGTTCGGCGTCCAGCCGGCGACGCTGCGCCACCGGCTCACCCCCACCCGGCGGTGTCGGGTGCTACACCGTCGGCCGCTGCGGCGGGTGTGTCGTCGTCAGGTTCGTCGGCGAGCCGGTCTTGCAACGCCCGATGAACCTGCTCCACCACGGCGGCATGTTCATGCACCGGCTTCGCTTCGAGGCCGCGTAATGTGCGTAGCGCTTCGTCGACCGCGGCGTCGCCGGTGGACTCGCCCGGTGTGTCTGTGTGGGGCCGTGGGGCCGAGCCGACCGGCCCGGTGGGCTCTTCCTGCATGAAGGCCACGCTAGTACGCCCACCGGCCCGCGCGCTCCCTCGTGGGCTCGACGCGCCGCCGTCGCGGTCCACACCGGCCATCCTACGAACCCTCACCAGGTGTGCCGCCCGGTGCCGGCCACCACGGCTCCAGCGCGGCTACCACCGACCGCGGATCCACGTTCTCCGTCGCCCACGTCGCACCACAGGCCGCCCGGAGCACATCCAGCGCAGCGGGATGCGAGCCGGCCGGCCGTTGCGCCGATGCCCGCGGGGCGTCGTCCCGATGATGGACGAACAGCCGGCCGCCGGTGACCTCGGCCCGGCACTGGCCATACTCGACCTGCCCCGCAGCAACGGCGAGAGAGCTCGCTGGAGCCTGAAGTGCACGTAGGTCTACACCTATATACGTGGGGCGGACGTGAGCCGGTGCCAGCACCAGCTGTGCCGGGGAGGTGACACCAGTGAGGACCAACAAGCTGTCCACGCCCGCCCGGACCGCACCTTCGATGTCGGTGTCCAGGCGGTCGCCGACCACCAACGGCCGGATGGCGCCGCTGCGCACCATAGCCTCCCGGTGCATGGGTGGTTCCGGCTTCCCCGCCACGACGGGGTCTCGTCCCGTAGCCGCCCGAACCGCGTCCACGAAGGCGCCGTTGCCAGGGGCGAGCCCCCGCGGCGTCGGCACCGTCCGGTCCACGTTGCTGGCCACCCATGGCAGCCCGCTGGCTACCGCGTACGACCCCTCCGCCAAGGCTCGCCAGTCAACATCCGGCGCGAATCCCTGCACGACGGCCACCGGCCGCTCGGCCAGGGAGCGCACCGGCACCAGGCCCCTTTCCTCGAGCGCCGCCGTCAGCCCCTCCCCGCCGACCACCAGCACGGCGGAACCGGCGGGCACCCGCTCGGCCAGCAGCCGCGCCGCCGCCTGCGCCGAGGTAATCACCTCCGCGGGTAGTGCCTCTACGCCGAGTTCGGTGAGATGAGCGGCGACCTCCTCGGGTGGACGCGAGGCGTTGTTGGTCACGAACGCCAACCGCATACCCTCGGCCCGGGCCGATTTCAACGCCGCTGGTGCGTGATCGACAGCGTCCGGTCCGATGTAGACCACGCCGTCCAAGTCCAGCAACGCGACGTCGTAGGTAAGCGCCAGCACCTGATCGAGATCACCGTGGTCCACGGATCCATCCTCCCTCAGCTCGTTCACATTCCAGCCACGCCCCGTGATCGTCGCCGCATTTCCGCCCCTCACCCCGTGATCGTCGCCGCATTTCCGCCCTCGCCTGGGGTGATCGTCGCCGGTTTCGTGTCGCTATAGCGGCCAGATCTGGGTTTCGATCACCGCGAGGCAGGGCACAAACCCGGCAACGATCACCGGGAGTGAGGCGGGCCAAACGGCAAGCTTAGGGCCTGTGCGCGACCTCGAGTGAGGTCAGGGCATGGTCGTCTAGAGCCGCCGACCCGCCGCCGACGGTCCGGCGTCAGTTTTGACGCGAGGGTAGAACGACCACGTCCGCCACCGTCTCATCCTCGGGGCGGCTCACCCCCAGAGCGGGAGCTGACGGGGAGCGAGATTGATCGGCCTCGTCCCCAGTCTGGCCATACCCGTCAGCGTCTCCAACGACCACAGCTGCCGTGCCGACCTCTACCTCGTACCGGTTTCGTGGCCCTTGGGGCGATCGCCAGAACCGCCGTCGGAGGGCGCCGGTGATCTCGACGATGTCGTCCGGCTCGACCATCAGCAGCCGCTGCCGGGCGAATGCGGTCCACGCCACGCAGGTCACCGTATCGACCATCCGCCGGCGACCGGTGCGTGCCGCCGGCGGCCGCTCTATCACCAGACGCACGCTGACCAGCTCATCACCACTGGGTAAGACCGTGGCCTTCGGATCAGCGGCGACCCGGCCGACCAGCCGAACCTCGTTGTGATGAACTTCCTGGTCAGGCAGTGCTGCCATGGATCTACTCCTTTCGATGTCCTTGCTCCATCGTCGCCACCTCGTCCCCACGTCGCCAGTCCCTCCATGCCATCTGTGGACAACGCGACGGACGCCGGATTCACCTGTGGACAACTGACCGGGGAGTTCGGACGGAGCAGACACACCGCCCAGATCATGGACGCAGAACGTACTTCCCGCGGACACCTCCCTTGGCAACGGCACGGTGGACCACGGCGACCTGATCGAGCGGGACAACGGCATGCACCCGCGCCGGCAACCGGCCACTCGCCGTGGCGTCGAGAAGCTCAGCGAGCCGGGCGACGTCAGGCTGTACCTCGACCACCCGGACCGTGATGGAGCGCTCTCCCGGCGGTGCCGCGCCGGGCCGTACTCCAACGAACAGACCGCCGGCCCGGACCAGCGCTATGCCGCCCTCCTGGAGCATGGCGCAATCGGCGACCGCGTCCCAGCCGGGTGCGGGAGCCACACTGAAGTCGGCGCCGAGGCTACGCACGAACCCCTCGTCTTCTGCCCTGGCCAATCCAGTGACCCGCCAACCATGCTCCCGGGCTAACGCCACCGTCGATGCACCCACGGCACCTGCCGCACCGGTGACCAGCAGGGTTCGGCCGTTGCCGGCACCAAGCAGGTCGACCAACTGGGCGGCGGTCAGACCGTTGAGTGCGACCGTGGCGGCTGTGGCCAACTCGAGGCCATCGGGTACTAGAGCAACATCGCTCGCCGGGACGACGATCTGTTCGGCGTACGTGCCGAAATCGCGGTTGAACCCGCTGACCAGTCCCGCCACGCGGCCACCGATGGCGAGATCGACGTCCGGCGCGGCCGCGACGACGGTTCCGGCGAAGTCCCAACCAAGGCCGGTGTAATGGGGTTGATCGATCAGCCCAAGCTGGTGGAACACACCGTCGGCCACCGCAAGGTCGACCGGGTTGACCGTTGCCGCGGAGATCTCGACCCGGACCTGTCCTGGTCCCGGCTCGACGACGGGTACATCGATCATCTCGATGGACTGTGGGCCGCCGGGGTGGCGGACCACCGCTGTACGGAAAGTGGCGGACATGTTGGCCTCCTCTGGAGATATTTACCCTGTTCCACCACAATGGATGGGTAACTCTCCGACGGGAAGTAGGCACTTCGGAGTGCGTATCTCACCGCAGAGTAAGAAGGAGCGACGGATGCCGACGATGACAGCAGCTCAGAAGCGAGCACAGGCGAAGGCGGAGTACGACGCATTCCTGGCGAACTGTCCCAGCCGGCAACTCCTCGATCGAATCTCGGACAAGTGGGTGGCGCTGGTGCTGGCGGCGCTCGGCAGCGACTGCCCGCACCCCGACGGTGCCGGGGAGCCCCGATCGATGCGCTACTCGGAGTTGTCGCGCCAGCTGGCGGGTGTCAGCCAGAAGATGCTCACGCAGACACTGCGGTCCCTTGAGCGCGACGGTCTGCTCACGCGTACGGTGACGCCGACCGTACCCGTCACGGTCACCTATGAGCTGACCAACCTTGGGCTGTCACTTCATGGACTGATGCGCGGACTCAAAGTGTGGGCGGAGACGAATATGGACGACATACTCACCAACCGCGAGAAGTACGACACCACCGGCGGAGCGACCTAACTCGTCACCCGCCGGACGCCACGGTCTAGGCGTCCGGGCCCGCTTCCGGCTCTACTTCGCTTCCATACTCCCGGTGATCATTGCCGGGTTTGTGCCCTGCCTCGCGGTGATCGTCGCCGCGGGGGGGGGGGGGAGGGGGCGCCCCCCCCAGGCCTGGGCGGTTTTTGGGCCGCGCCGGGGGTTGAGGGGGGCCGTTTGGGGGCCGCTATAGCGACCCGAAAGCGGCGACGATCACCGGGGTGAGGGGCGGAAATGCGGCGACGATCACGCGGCCGGTGGCAGCCAGACGATGCTCACGCAGACGCCGCACGGACACTAGGCGTCGGGGCCCGCTTCCGGCTCTACTTCGCTTCCATCCGATGCTGTCGCCACTTCGCTGCCGTCTGAGGCTGCCGCCCGTTCCGCCGCGTCGGTCTCCTCGTCCACATCCGCTTCGGCCGCCCTGATGAACCAGCGGCGCGCCTCCTTCTCGCGGCCCGCCGCCTCCAGAGCATCGGCATACGCGTACCGCAGCCGTGCGACCCATCCTTCGTTCGCCGCCGAACGCAGCTCCGGCACCTGCAGCAGCGCGGCCGCCGCGGCGTCTTGTCCGAGATCGCGACGGGCACCGGCCGCCACGATCAGCATTTCCATACGCGCCGCTATACCCAAACCCGTGATCGCCGGATCGCCGGCCAGGTCGAGCGCCCGCTCCGGGCGCCCCAGGCCACGCTCACAATCGGCCATCATCGGAAGATACTCGGCCGACCCCGTCATCCGCCGCACCGTCCGCAACTCGGCCAATGCCTCGGCGTACCGGCCGCTGCGGTAAGCAGCGATACCCGCGGCCTCCCGCACCACACCGAGCCTGGTGGCTCTGCGACGAGCGGCCATCGCATGTTCATAGGCCGCCTCGACGTCGTCGTCCAGTAGCCGGCCAGCCATGACCAGATGGCGCGCCACCACGCGCGCGGTGCCGGAGCTCAAGCTCTCCAGCTCCGCCAGTACCTCGTTGTCTAGTTCATCCGGCGTGACGTCGTCATCGATCGGCGGATCAGGCACCCGTTCGGGATCGACTGTGTCCGGCCGATCGCGGTCAGTGCCTCCAGGGCCTCGGCCTCGCACGTCCGGGCGCCCGCGGTCTACGGAGTCGCCACGACGAGGCCGACCGGAGCCACCGCTGTCCCGGCCACCAGCAGCGGCACCACCGCGGCCACCACGTTCGGGCCGGCCCTCATCGCGTCCGCCGCGTCCAGAGCGTCGATCGTCGCTCCCCCGCGCGTCGCCGCGGCCTCCGGGGCGGCCCTGGCCATCCGCGGACCGTCCGCCTCCCGACTCGCCTGGGCCAGAACGGCGTTGCCCGCCCCCACCCGAACCTTGCCCAGGGGGCCCCGAACGCTGCCCGCCACCGCGGCCTCCCGGTCCTTTGCCCGTCTCGGGCCGTCCTGGCCGGCCAGAGCCGCGTCGTCCCCGACCTGGGTCGTCAGATCGTCCACCGTCGCGCCGTTCTGCCATGGTGCGGTAACTCCTTGTGGGCTCGGGGGTTTCCGGCCGGTACCGGGGTTGTGCCGTTGTGGTGTTGTGGGGTGGAAATGGTACAGGGCCGGCCCCCGGTGTGTTGGGGGCCGGCCCTGTGTGGTGTATGTCCGGCGGTGTCCTACTCTCCCACCCCGTCTCCAGGGCAGTACCATCGGCGCTGAAGGGCTTAGCTTCCGGGTTCGGAATGGGACCGGGCGTTTCCCCTTCGCTATGACCGCCGGAACTCTATGGAGATGTGTTCGGGTGTTCCCGACCGTATCTCGGGAACCGCACAGTGGACGCGTGTGTCTTCACAGCAAAGATTGTGTGTGTGTCAAGTCCTCGGCCTATTAGTACCGGTCAGCTTCACGCATTGCTGCGCTTCCACGTCCGGCCTATCAACCCAGTCGTCTAGCTGGGGGCCTTACCCGGTTGACCCGGTGGGAGACCTTATCTTGAAGCAGGCTTCCCGCTTAGATGCTTTCAGCGGTTATCCCTTCCGAACGTAGCTAACCAGCCGTGCTCCTGGCGGAACAACTGGCACACCAGAGGTTCGTCCGTCCCGGTCCTCTCGTACTAGGGACAGCCCTTCTCAAGTTTCCTGCGCCCGCAGCGGATAGGGACCGAACTGTCTCACGACGTTCTAAACCCAGCTCGCGTACCGCTTTAATGGGCGAACAGCCCAACCCTTGGGACCGACTACGGCCCCAGGATGCGACGAGCCGACATCGAGGTGCCAAACCATGCCGTCGATATGGACTCTTGGGCAGGATCAGCCTGTTATCCCCGGGGTACCTTTTATCCGTTGATCGACAGCGCTTCCACAAGCCACTGCCGGGTCACTAGTTCCTACTTTCGTACCTGTTCGACATGTCTGTCTCACAGTCAAGCTCCCTTGTGCACTTGCACTCGCCACCTGATTGCCAACCAGGCTGAGGGAACCTTTGAGCGCCTCCGTTACCTTTTGGGAGGCAACCGCCCCAGTTAAACTACCCACCAGGCAATGTCCCTGATCCGGATCACGGACCGAGGTTAGATGTCCAATACGACCAGAGTGGTATTTCAACGTTGACTCCACAACCACTGGCGTGGCTGCTTCAAAGTCTCCCACCTATCCTACACAAGCCGAACCGAACACCAATACCAAGCTGTAGTAAAGGTCCCGGGGTCTTTCCGTCCTGCTGCGGGTAACGAGCATCTTTACTCGTAGTGCAATTTCGCCGAGTCCGTGGTTGAGACAGTGGGAAAGTCGTTACGCCATTCGTGCAGGTCGGAACTTACCCGACAAGGAATTTCGCTACCTTAGGATGGTTATAGTTACCACCGCCGTTTACTGGCGCTTAAGTTCTGAGCTTCGCCACCAAAGATGGCTAACCCGTCCCCTTAACGTTCCAGCACCGGGCAGGCGTCAGTCCGTATACATCGTCTTGCGACTTCGCACGGACCTGTGTTTTTAATAAACAGTCGCTTTCCCCTGGTCTCTGCGGCCTTTGACGCTTCCACCGAGAAGGTGTACACGTCTCCGGCCCCCCTTCTCCCAAAGTTACGGGGGCATTTTGCCGAGTTCCTTAACCACGGTTCACTCGATCGCCTTGGTATTCTCTACCTGACCACCTGTGTCGGTTTGGGGTACGGGCGGACTTGACACTCGTCTAGAGGCTTTTCTCGACAGCTTAGGATCACCCACTTCGCCACAATCGGCTCGGCGTCCAGCCTCGGGCACTACTGTGGCGGATTTGCCTACCACGGCCCTGCGCTGTTACCCCGGGACTACCATCGCCCGGGTTGGGCTACCTTCCTGCGTCACCCCATGACTTGTCTACTACCGGTCTGGGTCCCGCGCTCACTCGCAGTACGTCCCGAAGGACACACCGCAAGATCGGGCGGTTAGCATCGCCGGGGTCAACATGGTCGCGTCAAAACCGGTACGGGAATATCAACCCGTTGTCCATCGACTACGCCTGTCGGCCTCGCCTTAGGTCCCGACTTACCCAGGGCGGATTAGCCTGGCCCTGGAACCCTTGGTCATTCGGCGGACGGGTTTCTCACCCGTCTTTCGCTACTCATGCCTGCATTCTCACTCGTGTGGCGTCCACAACTGGGTCACCCCGCTGCTTCAATCGCCACACGACGCTCCCCTACCCAACCATGCACCTGGACCCATCCCACAAGGAGACGGGCCGAGCATACGCATGATTGCCACAGCTTCGGCGGTGTACTTGAGCCCCGCTACATTGTCGGCGCAAAATCACTTGACCAGTGGGCTATTACGCACTCTTTAAAGGATGGCTGCTTCTAAGCCAACCTCCTGGTTGTCTGTGCGACTTCACATCCTTTCCCACTTAGCACACGCTTAGGGGCCTTAGCTGGTGGTCTGGGCTGTTTCCCTCTCGACTATGAAGCTTATCCCCCATAGTCTCACTGCCACGTTCTCACTTACCGGCATTCGGAGTTTGGCTGACGTCAGTAACCTTGTAGGGCCCATTGGCCATCCAGTGCTCTACCTCCGGCAAGAAACACGTGACGCTGCACCTAAATGCATTTCGGGGAGAACCAGCTATCACGGAGTTTGATTGGCCTTTCACCCCTACCCACAGGTCATCCGCCCACTTTTCAACGTAGGTCGGTTCGGGCCTCCACGCGGTCTTACCCGCGCTTCACCCTGCCCATGGGTAGATCACTCCGCTTCGGGTCTAGGGCATGCGACTCAAACGCCCTGTTCGGACTCGCTTTCGCTACGGCTTCCCCTCAACGGGTTAACCTCGCCACATACCGCTAACTCGCAGGCTCATTCTTCAAAAGGCACGCCGTCACATCCCACAAGGAAATGCTCCGACGGCTTGTAGGCACACGGTTTCAGGTACTATTTCACTCCCCTCCCGGGGTACTTTTCACCATTCCCTCACGGTACTGTTCCGCTATCGGTCATCAGGGAGTATTTAGGCTTAGCGGGTGGTCCCGCCAGATTCACACGGGATTTCTCGGGCCCCGTGCTACTTGGGTTTCATGCTCCGGAGTCATCGTCTGACGTCTACGGGGGTTGCACCCTCTACGCCGGGCCGTTCAAGACCCTTCGACTTCAACGATGATTTCTTACTCCTGACCAGCTCGGCAGAACTGATATGCACAATCCCACAACCCCGCATACGCAACCCCTGCCGGGTATCACACGTATACGGTTTGGCCTCTTCCGCTTTCGCTCGCCACTACTCACGGAATCACTGTTGTTTTCTCTTCCTGTGGGTACTGAGATGTTTCACTTCCCCACGTTCCCTCCAACCACCCTATGTGTTCAGGTGGAGGTGACGGCACATGACTGCCGCCGGGTTTCCCCATTCGGACATCCCCGGATCGTAGCTCGGTTGCCAGCTCCCCGGGGCATATCGCAGGCTCCCACGTCCTTCATCGGCTCCTGATGCCAAGGCATCCACCGTGTGCCCTTAATAACTTGACCACAAAGATGAAGATGCTCGCGTCCACTGTGCAGTTCTCAAGCTACGGGCGGTAAACCCAACCCCCACCCCCGTCAAACACCACACACAGCAGCAGATACGAGGAGAGCTGGGACCCATGAAGCGACCAGCCAACGGCCGATCCCTCAGGACCCAACAGCGTGCCTAATTATCGACGTTCCATCCATGAGCAACCACCGCAGGACATTCGCCTACGACATGGCTCTGCACCGAACTCAAAGAGTCCGGCGAGAATGCTCCTTAGAAAGGAGGTGATCCAGCCGCACCTTCCGGTACGGCTACCTTGTTACGACTTCGTCCTAATCGCCAGTCCCACCTTCGACGGCTCCCTCCCACAAGGGGTTAGGCCACCGGCTTCGGGTGTTACCGACTTTCATGACGTGACGGGCGGTGTGTACAAGGCCCGAGAACGTATTCACCGCAGCGTTGCTGATCTGCGATTACTAGCGACTCCAACTTCACGGGGTCGAGTTGCAGACCCCGATCCGAACTGAGACCGACTTTTTGGGATTCGCTCCACCTTGCGGTATCGCAGCCCTCTGTATCGGCCATTGTAGCATGCGTGAAGCCCTGGACATAAGGGGCATGATGACTTGACGTCATCCCCACCTTCCTCCGAGTTGACCCCGGCAGTCTCCTATGAGTCCCCGGCATTACCCGCTGGCAACATAGGACGAGGGTTGCGCTCGTTGCGGGACTTAACCCAACATCTCACGACACGAGCTGACGACAGCCATGCACCACCTGTACACGGCCCAAAAGGACCCGACATCTCTGCCGGTACACCGTGTATGTCAAACCCAGGTAAGGTTCTTCGCGTTGCATCGAATTAATCCGCATGCTCCGCCGCTTGTGCGGGCCCCCGTCAATTCCTTTGAGTTTTAGCCTTGCGGCCGTACTCCCCAGGCGGGGCGCTTAATGCGTTAGCTACGGCACGGATCCCATGGAAGAGGACCCACACCTAGCGCCCAACGTTTACGGCGTGGACTACCAGGGTATCTAATCCTGTTCGCTCCCCACGCTTTCGCTCCTCAGCGTCAGTTCCGGCCCAGAGACCCGCCTTCGCCACTGGTGTTCCTCCTGATATCTGCGCATTTCACCGCTACACCAGGAATTCCAGTCTCCCCTGCCGGACTCTAGCCTGCCCGTATCCACCGCAGACCCGGGGTTGAGCCCCGGGCTTTCACGGCGGACGCAACAGGCCGCCTACGAGCCCTTTACGCCCAATAATTCCGGACAACGCTCGCACCCTACGTATTACCGCGGCTGCTGGCACGTAGTTGGCCGGTGCTTCTTCTGCGCCTACAGTCACCCGAAAGCTTCGTCGGCGCCGAAAGAGGTTTACAACCCGAAGGCCGTCATCCCTCACGCGGCGTTGCTGCATCAGGCTTTCGCCCATTGTGCAATATTCCCCACTGCTGCCTCCCGTAGGAGTCTGGGCCGTGTCTCAGTCCCAGTGTGGCCGGTCGCCCTCTCAGGCCGGCTACCCGTCGTCGCCTTGGTAGGCCATTACCCCACCAACAAGCTGATAGGCCGCGGGTCCATCCTTAGCCAGAAACCCTTTCCACGCGCAGACCATGCGGTCACGCGTCATATCCGGTATTAGACCCAGTTTCCCAGGCTTATCCCAGTGCTAAGGGCAGGTTACCCACGTGTTACTCACCCGTTCGCCGCTCGAGTACCCCCGAAGGGGCCTTTCCGCTCGACTTGCATGTGTAAAGCACGCCGCCAGCGTTCGTCCTGAGCCAGGATCAAACTCTCCATTAAGGTCATATGACAACCCCAGCCCCTCACCAAAAGCAAGAAACCAGAGCACGTCGACACTTAGAGAAAGAAAAAACCCTAGCAAAACAAACAGATCCAAAGACCTGCTGTATCACCAAAGGAATCCCGAAACCACGATCAACCATGCCGCGCATACACACGACACAACCACCGCGGAACGGGGGTTAAATTGGCATCGACAATTATTATGGCACGCTGTTGAGTTCTCAAGAATCGGACGCAATCTGAGTCCGTCCCGCTAGGGACTCGCTCGGTGCGATCCACTTGCTCTAGCTTACGTTTCCCCAGCTATCCGCGTCAAATTCGGATCTAGGTCCGAATCGCCGCAGCAAGATCAATCCTCGCCAGAGCAACTCCACTAGCTTACAACACGCGGTTCCATCTCACCAACGGGACCCCGAGTTGCAGACCCCGCGTGACAGCCACCGGGTACGCACATGCGAACCGTAGGAGGTTGTCAGGCGGGATTGGCATCCACGGGCCGGCCACCATCTCAGGTGTCCCGCGCCCCGCGGGCCGAAGAGAAACTTACGACTTTCCACGACACCGCGTCAAGCTGCTTCCACGTGATGCCCAACACGTGGGCCATCGGTGCTGGTCAGGCAAGCTCGACGCCCCCCACGGTGCGCTTGCCTCGACGCAAGACCAGCCATCGTCCATGCAGGAGATCACTCCGGCTCGGCCTGGCCTCCGGCAAGGTTGCTGGATCCAGGCGCTCGTTGTTGACGTAGGCGCCACCATCGGAGACAGCGCGTCGGGCCGCTGAGCGGGTCTCGGCCAGGCCCGCCTGGAGCAGAAGGTCGACGTAGGTTGGTAGTTCGTCGCCGGCCTCCACTCGCGGCGCCCCTGCTTCGGCGAGCGCTGCTGACAGGGTGCGCTCGTCTAGTTCTTCGAGCGCACCGCGGCCGAACAGGGCCTGCGACGCCGCCACCACTCGCTGGGTCTCCTCGGTCCCATGTACGAGGCTGGTCAGCTCTTCGGCCAAGGCTCGCTGGCCGGCCCGCGCCGCCGGTCGTTCGGCGGTCTGCTTCTCCAAGTCCTCGATCTCGTCCCGCGAGAGCGAGCTCATGATGCGCAGATGACTAGACACGTCAGCGTCGTCGAGGTTGAGCCAGAACTGGTAGAACCCGTAGGGAGACATCATCTCCGGATCGAGCCAGATCGCACCTCCGGCCGTTTTGCCGTATTTGGTGCCATCGGCTTTGGACAACAACGGAGTCGCCAGGGCGTGCACGGAGGCTCCCTCGATCCGCCGGATCAGGTCGACGCCGGCGGTGAGGTTGCCCCATTGGTCGCTGCCGCCAGTCTGCAACGTGCAGCCGTATCGCCGATGTAGCTCGAGGTAATCGAGCGCCTGGAGGATCTGGTAGCTGAACTCCGAGTAGCCGATGCCGATGTCGGAGTTCAGCCGAGCGGCCACGGCCTCTTTGGCGAGCATCTTGTTGACCCGGAAATGTTGCCCGATATCGCGCAGGAACTCGATGGCGGACATCGGCGCCGTCCAGTCGAGGTTGTTCACCACTCGGGCCGCGTTGGAGCCACTGAAGTCGAAGAAGGGCTCGACTTGACGCTTAATCTTGTCGACCCACCCGGCAACGACGTCGGGATCATTCAGCGTCCGCTCACGATCCGGATTGGGGTCGCCGATGAGTCCAGTGGAACCGCCGACCAGCGCCAAGGGCCTGTGCCCGGCCTGCTGGAGTCGGCGAGCGGTGAGGAGCTGCACCAGATGCCCGTGGTGAAGGCTGGGCGCAGTAGGGTCGAAGCCCACGTAGTAGGTGACCGGACCAGCCGCCATAGCGGAGCGAAGCTCCTGCTCGTCGGTCGACAGCGCGATCAGCCCGCGCCAGTGCAGCTCGTCCACGATCTCGGTCACAGTCTCCAGTCTCCTTCAGGGCATGCGTCGAGTGGGATGTACGGCCCCGTCAGGCACGCTGTGTCCGGCAGCCACCATCCCGTGTACCACCCAATGATCCCGCATCGATGTCGTAACCGCACAGTTGACCTCGGATCGGATATCAGGCTCCAGGTCCGCGCACCCGTGTCGCGGACCCAACTGACGTCGAGAGGACACTCTTAGACTCGTCTCGTGTACAGCGCCCCTACCGACCGTTCTCGGTCCTTCCTCCGGCAACCAGCGCTGAAGGCGGCATCAGGGCTGCTCGGAGGCATACTCAGGCATGATTCCGACGACGGCACCGTGGCCATCCTGGTGACCGAGGTAGAAGCCTATGAGTCATCCGATGATCCAGGATCACACGCCTACCGCGGCCGCACGGCACGCAACGCGTCGATGTTCGGCGACGCCGGACACCTGTATTGCTATCTCCACCTCGGCCTACACCACTGCGCCAATATCGTGTGCCAACCGACGGGCCAAGCCGCGGCGGTTCTCATTCGGGCCGGATTGGTCATCGAAGGGAGCCAGCTTGCCCACCAGCGACGGACCACCCGTGGTGTGGTGCGCTCCGACCGCGATCTCGCTCGGGGCCCGGGTCGGCTGACCGTCGCGCTCGGCCTCGATCACCGACACGATGGACTCGACCTACTCGCCGGGGGCCCGGTAACCCTCGTCCTCCCGACCACACCGGTTCCGACCAGCACCGTCGGTGCTGGTCCCCGGGTCGGAGTCAGCGGCGCCGGCGGAGATGGAGCCCGCTTTCCGTGGCGATTCTGGATCGACGGCGACCCGACGGTCTCGGCTTACCGCGCCGCGCGGACATGACGAGCCCCGCGACAGGACATTTGACCGCGCCTATCGCGCTGCCCACGTCCGGACCACCTCGTCGAGCGCACCCATAGGCAGCTGCCCATTGCCGAGGACCACGTCGTGGAAAGCCCTGACGTCGAACCGGTTGCCAAGCGCCGCTTCGGCCGACGCTCGGATGCGCTGGATCTCCAGCCGACCCACCATGTAGGCCAACGCCTGGCCGGGGGACGAGATGTACCGGTCGACCTCAGAGACGATCTCCACCTCGGGGGTGGCGGTGTGCGCGAGCATGAAGTCAACGGCTTGTTGCCGGCTCCACCCCTTGGCATGTAGACCAGTGTCGACTACCAGTCGACAGGCTCGCAGCGAGTCTTCGCTGAGCATGCCGAGTTTGGCGACGTCGTCGGAGTACAGCTCCATCTCGTCGGCCAGCCGCTCGGCGTAGAGTCCCCAGCCTTCGTTGAACGCGGTGATCGAGGCTAGGCGCCGCAACAGTGGTAGCTCAGTCAGCTCCTGGGCGATAGTGAGTTGGAAATGATGGCCCGGCACCGCCTCATGGAAGGCGATCGCCTCGGCGCTATATCGATCGCGCTTCTGCGCGTCGTAGGTGTTGGCGAAGTAGACGCCTGGTCGGCTCCCGTCCATCGCCGGCTGCATATAGTAGGCCACCGGCGCGCCGGGCCCATCGGTAGCCGGCACCGCTTCGACAACACACCCCTGGCTCGGAAGCCGGCCAAACCAGTGGGGCGCCACCTGCTCCGCACGCTCCACCGCCGCGCGCGCCGCGGAGAGCAACTCGTCACCGTCACGCCAGCGCATCGCCGGATCGGTACGCAGCCGGCTGAGAATCTCACCGACGTCACTGGTGCCGAACACGCGGGCACCGATGGCCGCGTACTCCTCCGCAAGACGGGCCAGGACCTCCAGCCCAGTGGAATGAAGTTCCTGCGGGCTCCGGCCGGTGGTGGTGTGGCTACGCACGAGTCGGGCGTAGTACACCTCCCCGTCGGGCAACCAACACAAACCGGCTTGGTCGTCAGCCCGGCCGCTCGGACATATCTCAGCGGCGACCGTATCGCGGTATCGCGCCACCCCCGGATAGACCACCTCGTTCAGGAGCCGGTCACGCCGAGCCACGAACGCCGCGGTGTCAATGCCGCTGTCTAGTCCAGGACGGCGCAGTGGGTCGGCCTCGGGCGCCCCGAGATAGCGGGAGAAATGCTCAACGGCGAGGCCCGCTAGCCGTCGGACCGGTGTCCGTCCCGCCGCAATACCCGCCCGGTGCCGTTCGGTGAGCGTGCTGAGCAGGGCTGGCAGACCCGACAGCCGGTCCAGGTATCCCTCAGCGTGGCTCTGCTCGGCGATGCCGATCATGGACAGTCTCGACAGCGTCCCGACGGCAGCGGAGAAGAACGAGTCCGCCACGGTGTACTCGACACCGCGGGCAGCGATGGCAGCCAACTCGGCATCGGCCTGCTGGAGGATCACGGCCCGAGCAATTCGATCGTCGGCCGTCAGCTGTGCCGGATCCGCCGCCTCCGCCCGAGCCCTGATCGTCTCGAGCCGGCCTGCCACCGCGGACTCGCCTGCTTCGGAATAGTCAGTCAGAAGATCCTCGCGGTCGCGGATCCCCAGTAACGATGCCGTGATGGGATGTGCGTCCAACAGAACGTGAATGAGCTCATCAGCGAGCTTGGTAATGGTCATACGGCCTTCTCCGCTGTCGGCGACGTGGGCGCTGTAGACGCCCCACCAGCCGTGCCGACACTACCGAAAGCATGCCTCACTAATGCTCCTGGCCCCGGGAGCCCGTTGTGGTGTTGTGGGGTGGAAATGGTACAGGGCCGGCCCCCGGTGTGTTGGGGGCCGGCCCTGTGTGGTGTATGTCCGGCGGTGTCCTACTCTCCCACCCCGTCTCCAGGGCAGTACCATCGGCGCTGAAGGGCTTAGCTTCCGGGTTCGGAATGGGACCGGGCGTTTCCCCTTCGCTATGACCGCCGGAACTCTATGGAGATGTGTTCGGGTGTTCCCGACCGTATCTCGGGAACCGCACAGTGGACGCGTGTGTCTTCACAGCAAAGATTGTGTGTGTGTCAAGTCCTCGGCCTATTAGTACCGGTCAGCTTCACGCATTGCTGCGCTTCCACGTCCGGCCTATCAACCCAGTCGTCTAGCTGGGGGCCTTACCCGGTTGACCCGGTGGGAGACCTTATCTTGAAGCAGGCTTCCCGCTTAGATGCTTTCAGCGGTTATCCCTTCCGAACGTAGCTAACCAGCCGTGCTCCTGGCGGAACAACTGGCACACCAGAGGTTCGTCCGTCCCGGTCCTCTCGTACTAGGGACAGCCCTTCTCAAGTTTCCTGCGCCCGCAGCGGATAGGGACCGAACTGTCTCACGACGTTCTAAACCCAGCTCGCGTACCGCTTTAATGGGCGAACAGCCCAACCCTTGGGACCGACTACGGCCCCAGGATGCGACGAGCCGACATCGAGGTGCCAAACCATGCCGTCGATATGGACTCTTGGGCAGGATCAGCCTGTTATCCCCGGGGTACCTTTTATCCGTTGATCGACAGCGCTTCCACAAGCCACTGCCGGGTCACTAGTTCCTACTTTCGTACCTGTTCGACATGTCTGTCTCACAGTCAAGCTCCCTTGTGCACTTGCACTCGCCACCTGATTGCCAACCAGGCTGAGGGAACCTTTGAGCGCCTCCGTTACCTTTTGGGAGGCAACCGCCCCAGTTAAACTACCCACCAGGCAATGTCCCTGATCCGGATCACGGACCGAGGTTAGATGTCCAATACGACCAGAGTGGTATTTCAACGTTGACTCCACAACCACTGGCGTGGCTGCTTCAAAGTCTCCCACCTATCCTACACAAGCCGAACCGAACACCAATACCAAGCTGTAGTAAAGGTCCCGGGGTCTTTCCGTCCTGCTGCGGGTAACGAGCATCTTTACTCGTAGTGCAATTTCGCCGAGTCCGTGGTTGAGACAGTGGGAAAGTCGTTACGCCATTCGTGCAGGTCGGAACTTACCCGACAAGGAATTTCGCTACCTTAGGATGGTTATAGTTACCACCGCCGTTTACTGGCGCTTAAGTTCTGAGCTTCGCCACCAAAGATGGCTAACCCGTCCCCTTAACGTTCCAGCACCGGGCAGGCGTCAGTCCGTATACATCGTCTTGCGACTTCGCACGGACCTGTGTTTTTAATAAACAGTCGCTTTCCCCTGGTCTCTGCGGCCTTTGACGCTTCCACCGAGAAGGTGTACACGTCTCCGGCCCCCCTTCTCCCAAAGTTACGGGGGCATTTTGCCGAGTTCCTTAACCACGGTTCACTCGATCGCCTTGGTATTCTCTACCTGACCACCTGTGTCGGTTTGGGGTACGGGCGGACTTGACACTCGTCTAGAGGCTTTTCTCGACAGCTTAGGATCACCCACTTCGCCACAATCGGCTCGGCGTCCAGCCTCGGGCACTACTGTGGCGGATTTGCCTACCACGGCCCTGCGCTGTTACCCCGGGACTACCATCGCCCGGGTTGGGCTACCTTCCTGCGTCACCCCATGACTTGTCTACTACCGGTCTGGGTCCCGCGCTCACTCGCAGTACGTCCCGAAGGACACACCGCAAGATCGGGCGGTTAGCATCGCCGGGGTCAACATGGTCGCGTCAAAACCGGTACGGGAATATCAACCCGTTGTCCATCGACTACGCCTGTCGGCCTCGCCTTAGGTCCCGACTTACCCAGGGCGGATTAGCCTGGCCCTGGAACCCTTGGTCATTCGGCGGACGGGTTTCTCACCCGTCTTTCGCTACTCATGCCTGCATTCTCACTCGTGTGGCGTCCACAACTGGGTCACCCCGCTGCTTCAATCGCCACACGACGCTCCCCTACCCAACCATGCACCTGGACCCATCCCACAAGGAGACGGGCCGAGCATACGCATGATTGCCACAGCTTCGGCGGTGTACTTGAGCCCCGCTACATTGTCGGCGCAAAATCACTTGACCAGTGGGCTATTACGCACTCTTTAAAGGATGGCTGCTTCTAAGCCAACCTCCTGGTTGTCTGTGCGACTTCACATCCTTTCCCACTTAGCACACGCTTAGGGGCCTTAGCTGGTGGTCTGGGCTGTTTCCCTCTCGACTATGAAGCTTATCCCCCATAGTCTCACTGCCACGTTCTCACTTACCGGCATTCGGAGTTTGGCTGACGTCAGTAACCTTGTAGGGCCCATTGGCCATCCAGTGCTCTACCTCCGGCAAGAAACACGTGACGCTGCACCTAAATGCATTTCGGGGAGAACCAGCTATCACGGAGTTTGATTGGCCTTTCACCCCTACCCACAGGTCATCCGCCCACTTTTCAACGTAGGTCGGTTCGGGCCTCCACGCGGTCTTACCCGCGCTTCACCCTGCCCATGGGTAGATCACTCCGCTTCGGGTCTAGGGCATGCGACTCAAACGCCCTGTTCGGACTCGCTTTCGCTACGGCTTCCCCTCAACGGGTTAACCTCGCCACATACCGCTAACTCGCAGGCTCATTCTTCAAAAGGCACGCCGTCACATCCCACAAGGAAATGCTCCGACGGCTTGTAGGCACACGGTTTCAGGTACTATTTCACTCCCCTCCCGGGGTACTTTTCACCATTCCCTCACGGTACTGTTCCGCTATCGGTCATCAGGGAGTATTTAGGCTTAGCGGGTGGTCCCGCCAGATTCACACGGGATTTCTCGGGCCCCGTGCTACTTGGGTTTCATGCTCCGGAGTCATCGTCTGACGTCTACGGGGGTTGCACCCTCTACGCCGGGCCGTTCAAGACCCTTCGACTTCAACGATGATTTCTTACTCCTGACCAGCTCGGCAGAACTGATATGCACAATCCCACAACCCCGCATACGCAACCCCTGCCGGGTATCACACGTATACGGTTTGGCCTCTTCCGCTTTCGCTCGCCACTACTCACGGAATCACTGTTGTTTTCTCTTCCTGTGGGTACTGAGATGTTTCACTTCCCCACGTTCCCTCCAACCACCCTATGTGTTCAGGTGGAGGTGACGGCACATGACTGCCGCCGGGTTTCCCCATTCGGACATCCCCGGATCGTAGCTCGGTTGCCAGCTCCCCGGGGCATATCGCAGGCTCCCACGTCCTTCATCGGCTCCTGATGCCAAGGCATCCACCGTGTGCCCTTAATAACTTGACCACAAAGATGAAGATGCTCGCGTCCACTGTGCAGTTCTCAAGCTACGGGCGGTAAACCCAACCCCCACCCCCGTCAAACACCACACACAGCAGCAGATACGAGGAGAGCTGGGACCCATGAAGCGACCAGCCAACGGCCGATCCCTCAGGACCCAACAGCGTGCCTAATTATCGACGTTCCATCCATGAGCAACCACCGCAGGACATTCGCCTACGACATGGCTCTGCACCGAACTCAAAGAGTCCGGCGAGAATGCTCCTTAGAAAGGAGGTGATCCAGCCGCACCTTCCGGTACGGCTACCTTGTTACGACTTCGTCCTAATCGCCAGTCCCACCTTCGACGGCTCCCTCCCACAAGGGGTTAGGCCACCGGCTTCGGGTGTTACCGACTTTCATGACGTGACGGGCGGTGTGTACAAGGCCCGAGAACGTATTCACCGCAGCGTTGCTGATCTGCGATTACTAGCGACTCCAACTTCACGGGGTCGAGTTGCAGACCCCGATCCGAACTGAGACCGACTTTTTGGGATTCGCTCCACCTTGCGGTATCGCAGCCCTCTGTATCGGCCATTGTAGCATGCGTGAAGCCCTGGACATAAGGGGCATGATGACTTGACGTCATCCCCACCTTCCTCCGAGTTGACCCCGGCAGTCTCCTATGAGTCCCCGGCATTACCCGCTGGCAACATAGGACGAGGGTTGCGCTCGTTGCGGGACTTAACCCAACATCTCACGACACGAGCTGACGACAGCCATGCACCACCTGTACACGGCCCAAAAGGACCCGACATCTCTGCCGGTACACCGTGTATGTCAAACCCAGGTAAGGTTCTTCGCGTTGCATCGAATTAATCCGCATGCTCCGCCGCTTGTGCGGGCCCCCGTCAATTCCTTTGAGTTTTAGCCTTGCGGCCGTACTCCCCAGGCGGGGCGCTTAATGCGTTAGCTACGGCACGGATCCCATGGAAGAGGACCCACACCTAGCGCCCAACGTTTACGGCGTGGACTACCAGGGTATCTAATCCTGTTCGCTCCCCACGCTTTCGCTCCTCAGCGTCAGTTCCGGCCCAGAGACCCGCCTTCGCCACTGGTGTTCCTCCTGATATCTGCGCATTTCACCGCTACACCAGGAATTCCAGTCTCCCCTGCCGGACTCTAGCCTGCCCGTATCCACCGCAGACCCGGGGTTGAGCCCCGGGCTTTCACGGCGGACGCAACAGGCCGCCTACGAGCCCTTTACGCCCAATAATTCCGGACAACGCTCGCACCCTACGTATTACCGCGGCTGCTGGCACGTAGTTGGCCGGTGCTTCTTCTGCGCCTACAGTCACCCGAAAGCTTCGTCGGCGCCGAAAGAGGTTTACAACCCGAAGGCCGTCATCCCTCACGCGGCGTTGCTGCATCAGGCTTTCGCCCATTGTGCAATATTCCCCACTGCTGCCTCCCGTAGGAGTCTGGGCCGTGTCTCAGTCCCAGTGTGGCCGGTCGCCCTCTCAGGCCGGCTACCCGTCGTCGCCTTGGTAGGCCATTACCCCACCAACAAGCTGATAGGCCGCGGGTCCATCCTTAGCCAGAAACCCTTTCCACGCGCAGACCATGCGGTCACGCGTCATATCCGGTATTAGACCCAGTTTCCCAGGCTTATCCCAGTGCTAAGGGCAGGTTACCCACGTGTTACTCACCCGTTCGCCGCTCGAGTACCCCCGAAGGGGCCTTTCCGCTCGACTTGCATGTGTAAAGCACGCCGCCAGCGTTCGTCCTGAGCCAGGATCAAACTCTCCATTAAGGTCATATGACAACCCCAGCCCCTCACCAAAAGCAAGAAACCAGAGCACGTCGACACTTAGAGAAAGAAAAAACCCTAGCAAAACAAACAGATCCAAAGACCTGCTGTATCACCAAAGGAATCCCGAAACCACGATCAACCATGCCGCGCATACACACGACACAACCACCGCGGAACGGGGGTTAAATTGGCATCGACAATTATTATGGCACGCTGTTGAGTTCTCAAGAATCGGACGCAATC
>NZ_JAAOEN010000016.1 GCF_011320225.1 Phytoactinopolyspora limicola | reverse complement strand
CCCCACCCCAAGAGCTCGTGGACTTCGTCCTCCTCCGTGACCGTGAATGCATCGCACCCGGCTGCCACCACCCCGCCCAACGATGCGAGATCGACCACCGCACCCCCTGGCCCAACGGCCCCACCTCGGCGTGCAACTGCTCAGCCCTCTGCAAACCCTGCCACGTACAGAAACACCGAGCCGGATGGACCATCCAACACCTCGGCAACGGCCGCCAACAATGGACCAGCCCCACCGGCCACACACACATGGTCACCCTCCCCCGCATCGCCCCCGATATGCCGGCCCCGAGAGGTGACGATCAACACCGGCCGGGCGGCACTTCACCCCCGGACGGCGACAACCCGCCATTCTGACCGGGCCGGTACGGCGACCACACGCAGATCTACGATGCATGCAGCCCGGAGCAGGTATCGCGCCGGTGGCAACCAGGTACGGCGTCCGGCCGCGATAGCCTGGTCGATATGGCCCAGAACAGTCCACCCGCAGCTCGCCCGCGCCGCGTCACCCGTCTTCAGGTGGTGCGCACCGAGCAGCTCACCCCGCATATGGTGCGAGTGGTGGCGGGCGGCCCGGGGTTCGCCGACTTCGCGGACAACGAATTCACCGACAGTTACGTGAAGCTGCTGTTCCTCCATCCTGAGGCGCGGTATCCGGAGCCACTCGACATCGCCGAGGTGCGGGCCACCATGCCGCGCGAACACTGGCCGATCACCCGCACGTACACGGTTCGTTACGTCGATACCGCGGCAGGCGAAATCGCGCTGGACTTCGTCATCCACGGCGACGAAGGTGTGGCCGCGCCGTGGGCGGCGGCCGCCGAACCCGGTGACGACATCCGCTTCTTCGGCCCCGGCGGCGCCTACTCCCCCAGTCCGGACGCTGACTGGCATCTCCTCGCCGGCGACGAAGCAGCGCTTCCGGCCATCGCCACGGCGCTGGAGGCGATGCCGGCTGGTGTCCCGGTGCGGGTCGTCGTCGAGGTCGGCGACGAGTCCGAGGAGCAGCCGCTCGTCACCAAGGCCAACGTCGACGTCACGTGGCTGCACCGCGACGGACGCCCGGCCGGCGCACCCGATCACCTGGTCGAGGCGATCAAGGACGTTCCATGGCGTCCCGGGCGGGCCCACGTGTTCGTCCACGGTGAGGCTGGCCTGGTTAAGGGGCTGCGACGGTACTTCCTGCAGGACCGTGGTGTGCCTCGCGAGTTGCTGTCCCTGTCCGGTTACTGGCGGGCCGGCCTGGTCGAAGACGACTTCCAGGCGTGGAAGAAGAGCGAGCGGGAGCGCGGCAGTGACGCCGTCCTCTAGCCACCTCATGATCATTGGCAGTTACCTACCGAATCCGGTGGTCAAAAGCCAATGATCATGAGGAGGATGCCGGACGCGGGACCCGACGAGCTGTACGACGCCTTCACCACATGGGCGTCCGACCGCGGTTTCGACCTTTATCCGGCGCAACAGGAAGCACTCATCGAACTGGTGTCGGGCTCACACGTCATCCTGAGCACACCCACCGGATCCGGGAAGAGCCTGGTGGCCGTCGGCGCTCACTTCGCGGCGCTGAGCAAAGGGCAGCGCACCTTCTACACCGCTCCGCTCAAAGCGCTGGTGTCGGAGAAGTTCTTCGACCTCATCGCCACGTTCGGGGCGGACAACGTCGGCATGATGACGGGCGACTCCAGCGTCAACGCCCACGCGCCCATCATCTGCTGCACGGCGGAGATCCTGGCACAAATCGCGCTGCGTGATGGCGCCGACGCCGCCGTCGGCCAAGTGGTCATGGACGAGTTCCATTTCTACGCCGACCCCCAACGCGGCTGGGCGTGGCAGGTTCCGCTACTGGAACTGCCGAAGGTGCAGTTTCTCCTCATGTCCGCCACTCTCGGCGACGTCAGTTTCTTCGAGAAGGACTTACGACGACGCACCGAGCGTGACGTGGCGGTCGTGACGTCCACCACACGCCCCGTCCCACTGACGTTCTCCTACTCGACCGAGTCGATCCACGAACTACTCGACGAGTTGCTGACGACGCACCGCGCCCCGGTTTACGTCGTCCATTTCACCCAGGCTGCCGCCATCGAGCGCGCCCAGTCGCTGACCAGTGTGAACGTCGCCAGTCGGGCCGAACGGGACCTGATCGCGGAGGAGATCGGCGGTTTTCGTTTCCACGCCGGGTTCGGCAAGGTCCTCAACCGGTTGGTGCGGCACGGTATCGGTGTCCACCACGCCGGCATGCTGCCGAAATACCGGCGGCTGGTCGAGCGGCTCACGCAGGCCGGGTTGCTCAAGGTCATCTGCGGCACGGACACCCTCGGGGTGGGCATCAACGTGCCGATCCGCACCGTCGTCCTCTCCGGATTAACCAAGTACGACGGTGTCAAGACCCGTCACCTCACGGCTCGCGAGTTCCACCAGATCGCCGGACGGGCCGGGCGAGCCGGCTACGACACCATCGGAGAGGTGATCGTGCAGGCACCGGAGCACGTCATCGAGAACGAGAAGGCCATCGCCAAGGCCGGCGACGATGCCAAGAAGAAACGCAAAATCGTCCGCAAGAAGCCACCCGAGGGGTTCATCTCGTGGGGTGAGAAGACGTTCGAGCGCCTCGTGGACTCCCCACCCGAGCCGTTGACCTCGAGTTTCGCGGTCAGCCATGCGATGGTACTCGGGGTGGCCGGGCGACCGGGCGACGCGTTCGAGGCAATGAGACAGCTGCTCACCGACAACCACGAATCGCGCCCGGCGCAGCGCCGGCACATCCGCCGCGCCGTCGCCATCTACCGGGCGCTGCTCCAGAGCGGCATCGTCGAGCGGCTCGATCAACCCGACGCCGACGGCCGCACCGTGCGGCTGACCGTCGACCCACAGTCGGACTTCGCGTTGAACCAGCCGTTGTCGCCGTTCGCGCTGGCGGCGTTCGACCTGTTGGACGTGGAGTCGCCGACGTATGCGTTGGATGTGCTCTCCGTCGTCGAGTCGACGCTGGACAATCCGCGCCAGGTGCTGATGGCGCAGCAGAACAAAGCCCGCGGCGAGGCCGTCGCCGCGATGAAGGCCGACGGCATCGAGTACGACGAGCGTATGGAGCTGTTGGAGGACGTCACCTATCCGAAGCCGCTGGCCGAGCTGCTCCACGCCGCGTTCGAGACCTACCGGCAGACCAACCCGTGGGTGGCCGACTACGAGCTCTCCCCCAAATGCGTCGCCCGTGACCTTTACGAACAGGCGATGAGCTTCGGCGAGTACGTCCGCTTCTACCAGCTCGCCCGCTCCGAGGGACTCGTACTGCGGTATCTCGCCGACGCTTACCGGGCGCTGCGTCAGACGGTTCCGGAGGAGATCCGCACGGAGGAACTCACCGACCTCATCGAGTGGCTTGGCGAACTGGTCCGCCAAGTCGACTCCAGCCTGCTCGACGAGTGGGAGAAGCTACAGAACCCCGACGCCCTGGAGGACAGCACCGGAACGGATGCCGCGCCCGACATGCCGCGCCCGATCACCGCTAATCGCCGGGCGTTCATGGTGGCCGTGCGCAACGCGATGTTCCGCCGGGTGGAGCTGGCCGCCCGAGAACGCTGGGAAACACTCGGCGAACTCGATGCGGATGCCGGATGGGACGCCGACGCCTGGGCCGACGCGCTGGATCCGTTCTTCGATGAACACGACGCCATGGGTATCGACGCCGACGCACGCAGCCCGAAGATGCTGCTGATCACCGAACACGACGACCGTTGGGAGCTGCGCCAGATCATCGCCGACCCAGCGGGCGACCACGACTGGGGCATCAGCGCGACGGTAGACCTCGCCGCCTCGAACGACGCCGGCCACCCCGTCGTCAGCATCACCGCCGCCGGCCAACTCTGAGTGTGCACCTGATCTCCGTTTGTGCGCCTGATCGTTTCTATGGCGACGATCAGGTGCGGATGCGATGACGACGCTGCTGCTCGGTCGGCGGGAGCGTCGTCCCATACCGTCTCAAGATGCGGACGCTAAAGGATCAGGTGCAGAAACCGGCCCCACGCATCGGCCTATGCATCTGATCCAGAAGTGTCCACATGCTGTGACGACGCGATCAGGTGCACCCAATACGTGGCGGCTGGCCGCTCACGCATCTGATCGCCGCCGCGGGGAGACGCGCCATCGGCGTCGGCAGCCGCGGAGCCCTTGGCGCCGTCGCGGCCGGCTGGTAAACCACCATTCATGAGCCACACCACCGAGCCGCCGCGTACCCTCTCCGACCCCAAGGAGCTACTGCTCAGCTATCTCGACTACTACCGGTACACCATCGGCCGCAAACTGGACGGCATGTCAGCCACCGAGCTGCGCAGCAGCCGTCTCCCCTCCGGGTGGTCGCCGCTGGAACTCGTCAACCATCTGCTACATATGGAGCGACGCTGGCTGCGGTGGGGGTTCAAGGCTGAGGACATCGACAAGCCCTGGGGTGACCACGCCGAAGGACGCTGGGTCGTGCCGACATCGGCCACGGCCGACGAACTGATCGCGGCCCTGCACGAAGGCGGTGCACACACGCGGGTGATCGTCAGTTCGTCGGCGCTCACCGAACGGGCAGCGCTGGGTGGTCGTTTCCGCAACGACGACGATCGGCCGACCTTGATCTGGACGCTCTTCCATGTCCTCCAGGAATACGCTCGGCACGCCGGTCACCTCGACATCACCCGTGAGCTAGCCGACGGCTCCCTGGGCGAGTAGTCTGCGTGGCCATACCCGCCGCGGAGGGGGACACCGCGCCGGCGTGATGGGGGTTGGGCCAGCAGTCGCTTGGGTGGGAGGGGCGTTGTGACGCAAGCGCGGGTACACGCGTGGGAGCGTAAGACCGAACCGGCGCTGATGGTCTTGGCGGTGGGCTTTCTCGTGGCCTACGCGGTGCCGATCCTCGAACCGGATCTGTCCGACGGCGCCGTGGCGCTCGCCGAGCTGACCCAGTGGCTGGTCTGGGCGGTGTTCGCGTTCGACTATATGGTCCGGCTCACCTTGGCGTCGGACCGACGGCGATTCGTCAAACACAATCTTCTCGATCTCGTCGCGGTTCTGCTGCCGATGCTGCGCCCGTTGCGGCTGCTGCGGATGATCGGCACCATCCTGCTCGTCTCCGAGCGCGCCCAAAGGAGCACGAGGTACAAGGTCACGACCTATGTCTGCGGGACTGCTGTACTCGTCGCGTTGCTGGCTGCCCTCGCGGTCTTGGACGCGGAACGGGGCCAACCCGGAGCCACGATCACAACCCCGGCAGATGCGTTCTGGTGGTCCGCCGCCACGGTCACGACCGTCGGCTACGGCGATACCTACCCGGTGACGGGTGTCGGCCGCATGATCGCCGTCCTCCTCATGATCACTGGCATCGCCCTGCTCGGAGTGATCACGGCCAACGTCGCCGCGTGGTTCGTCGAACGCTTCAATGAGACCAGCGAACAGGCCAAGGGCGAGCAAGACCGGCTCGACCATATCGTCCACCTCCTCGAGGATCTGCGGATGACCACCACCTCGACGCACGACCAGACGGGGCCATTACGCGCCTGTGGGCACTGCCCGAAAATCACCGCGGAAAAGTTGTAAGGTTCTCCGCCACTGCTGGCTCTTACCGGTGTCCAACGACGAGACACCAAGGAGCTGTCATGCAGACCACCACTTCCACAACCCCCACCACACAGGCCCACCAGCCCCGCGCCCGGTCGCTCCTGCGCGCGACGGCGACGATGGCCGCAGCGACGGCCGCCGTCCTCACCGTGGGGCTGCCGGTCACGTCGGCCTTCGCGGCATCCGACACCCCGATTCCGTGGTCCGAGCAGCTGGCCGAGGTTTCGACCCTGGACAGCCCACCTCCGGACATCGACGTCGAGCAGGCTGTGCCCGACCCCGTCGAACCTCCGAACTGGGGCCCGGATCAGATCAAGCCCTGCGAGGTCAACTGCAACCCCGGCGGTGACGAAGACGGCGGCGGCGAAGACGGCGGCGGCGAAGACGGCGGCGGCGAGAACGGCGGCGGCGAAGACGGCGGCGGCGAGAACGGCGGCGGCGAAGACGGCGGCGGCGAGAACGGCGGCGGCGAAGACGGCGGCGGCGAGAACGGCGGCGGCGAGAACGGCGGCGGCGAGAACGGCGGCGGCGAGAACGGCGGCGGCGAGAACGGCGGCGGCGAGAACGGCGGCGGCGAGAACGGCGGCGGCGACGACGGCACCGACAAGGGCGACGACGGCTCGTCCATCCGGGTGCCCACCAGGATCGACGCCGGCGAAGGCGCCAACGGCAGCTCCGACTACCTGTGGCTGACCCTTGGTGGCGTCCTGTCGGCCGTCGGTCTGAGCACACTCGGCTACCGCACCGTCCGGAGCCGGGAATGAACTCCGGTCACGGATCCGGCGTCCCTGCCGGGCGGCCCCACCGCCGCCCGGCGGGGCGCGTGCTCCGGCACGCGTTGTGCGAGACGCGTCGCCCCCACCGTCGAACCCGTCGTCGAGCCCAGCCGGCCGATATCAACGCTGGGACTTCCCGGTGCACGTCGCGCCGTCGATGGTGGGTGCTCCCGTTGCTGGCCCTGGTCACCGTGCTGATGTGGGGGTGCGGCACGGCGGCCGGGGACGGCCAAGACCCTGGCCTGTCAAGTGGTGACGTCGGGCGGCCCGTATCGAGTGCGACGACGCCGAGTTCCCCGACGTCACCAACCGGCACCAGTTCACCGGAGATGACGGCGGCCGACCCTGTGATGGTCGAGGCACCCGCGGTCGACATCAAGACGACGATCGTTCCGGTGGGACTCCAAGCCGACGGCGCCATGGAACTACCCGATCCAGGAAGCGGTGCCTGGTACGAGCTGGGCCCGCGGCCGGGTGAACCCGGGCCGGCCGTGCTCGTCGGGCACGTGGATTCGGTGGATGGGCCGGACGTCTTCTATGGTCTGAGTTCACTCGTCGCGGGCGACGCCGTTCATGTCGACGATGCGGACGGCGCCCGGCACACGTTCGTCGTCGTCGACGTCGAACTGGCCGGCAAGGACACACTCCCTTATGGCCGGATCTGGGCCGACGTCGACGAACCCGTCCTGCGGTTGATCACCTGCGGCGGTCCGTACGTCCGCGCCGCGGGGGGATACCAGCAGAACGTGATCGTCTACGCGGAGGCGGCATGAATCCGATCATCGTGGCCCGCGAGTGGCCCCGCCCACCAGCGCCTATACGTGGCGTGACGGGCGGGGCCACCGCCGGCAGCGTCGTCGCCGACCTGGCAACCCGTGCCAGGCGGCCCGGATGGGTGTAGGTTGTGCCGCCATGGAGGAGCATCTCGCTCCCGGTCCGTCCGACGCCGATCTGGTCCACCGGGCCCGGTCCGGCGATCGGGACGCGTTCGCTGCCATCTACGACCGCTACGCCGACCGGCTGCACGACTTCTGCTGGTCGATGCTGCGCAATCACGACGACGCCGCCGACGCGACGCAGGACACGTTCCTGCGCGCGGTCGAGCGGCTGGATCAACTGAGGGAGCCGGCGATGGTGCGCGCCTGGCTCTATTCCATTGCCCGGCGAGCAGCCCTGGCGCGGCTCAAGTCGCGCCAGCGGCAGACTCCCGCCGACGCGCTGGTCGATCTGCCGGATCCGGAGCATGGTCCGGAGGCGGCGGCCGGAGAGAGTGAGCTGCGCGAGCTGGTGTGGACGGCCGCTGCTGGCCTCGGCGACCGGGACCGGGTGCTGCTCGACCTGCACCTACGGCAAGGCTTGGACGGTGCCGAGCTGGCTACCGCTGCCGGGGTTCGCGTCGGCGCTGTCTACACGGTGCTGAGCAGGTTGCGGGTCCAAGTGGAGCGTTCGCTGGGTGCGCTGCTGGTGGCCAGGCTCGGCCGGGCCGACTGCACCGACTTGGACGGCATCCTGACCGGCTGGGACGGCAGGTTCTCCGCGCTCATCCGCAAACGGGTGGCCCGGCATGTGGACAGCTGCGACGTCTGCGGTGAGCGGCGCCGAACGGCGGCCAGCCCGATGGCATTGCTGTCCACGGTGCCGGCGGTGGTGTTCGCTCCTGCCGAGCTGCGCGACACGGTGCTGGCCGCGTTCGACGCACGGGCCGGTTCCCGGTCCGGCGACGACGACGGCGGCCCCGACGGTCCCCACGCCACCAGTCCCGACGGGTCCGGTCCTGGATCTTCGTGGTGGCGACGGCATCCGGGTCGGGCGGCGGGCCTGGTCACGGCCGGGGTGGGGGCGGTCGTGGGCGGGATCATCGCGGCGTCGGTACTGTTCGGCCCGGACGACGACGCCATCCCGACGGCGGCCATGACCAGCACACCTGTGGCGACGCCGCACACAGACCAATCGCCGCCGGTGCCACCCGACACATCCTCGGAAGCGACGGTGGCTAGTACGCCGCCCGACCCGGCGGACGGCTCAGCCGACGACACCACCGACCCGCCGGCACCTGACGGCCCCGGCAACGATGCGGGCGGACCGGCCGATCCGCCGGCCTCGCCCAACGCCGAGGCACCCGACTCAGAGCCGCCCGCGTCGTCACCCGGCGAGCTGACGGTGAGCACGGACACTCTTGACCTCGGCGCACGGGCCGACGGAGGTGTCATTGGCCTGCGCAACACCGGTGGTGCACCGGTGTCGTACCAGGTCGGGACGGCGGCAGCGTGGTTGGCCGTTGACCACGACGGGGGTGAACTGTCCATCGAGGCGGCTCGCGACCTCCGGGTGACCGTCAACCGCGCCGAACTGGCCGAGGGAGACCATCGTGGCATGGTCGAGGTGGCCTCCCCGTCCGGTGCGGCCATGGTGGACGTACTGGTGACGGTGGAACGTCCACCGTCGATCACCGGCGTCGGTGCCCGGCCGGCCGAGATCGGCCGGGCAGGGTGTGCCCCGGACACCGCCGAGGCGCAGGCCGATATCTCGGACGAATCGGGCGTCGCCGGCGTCGAGCTGTGGTGGCAGGGGCCGGACGGGTCCGGAACCGCCGGTATGGTGCACCGTGCCGGCCGCTGGCACGCTCAGCTCGGCCCGTTCACCACACCTGGTCCGGTGACGTGGTCGGTGATGGCGATCGACGCCCGCGGCAACGTCGCCGAAAGCGAACCGCGGACCCTGACCGTCACGCCGTGCCCGCAGTAACCCCGTTGTACACGTCGCACATCTGGGTGCGGTGGTGATGTCCGGCGACGTCGGGGCGGCCGGTTCAAGCCGTTGGCGGATGATGTCGATTCAGGCGTCTGGCGTTCGTGTAGGTGAAAAGAAGCGGCGCCGACCGGGCACGTGCGCCACACCAGCGTCGAGCCCGGGCCTGCGCAGCGACAACCCGGCCCCGAAGGAGAAGACGAGATGTCGTTCACCGATGACGAACTCACCTACCTGCGATCTCAACCGCTCTGCCGGCTGGCCACGATATCCGCCGGTGACCAGCCGGACGTCGTGCCAACCGCCTTCGAGTTCGACGGCACATACTTCTGGGTCGGTGGCTCCGGACCGAGCGTCGCGACGACCCGCAAGTTCCGCAACGTCGTGAACGGTCAATACGCCGTCGCACTGGTGGTCGACGACCTGGTGTCCATCGAGCCGTTCGTCGCCCGCGGGATCCGCGTTTATGGCCGTGCCGAACAGCCGGTCGACCGGATCGGCATGGTCGGTCCCGGTCTCTATATGCGCATCACGCCCACTATCTCGTGGAGCTGGAATATGTCCGGTGAACCGGTCGGCGACACGTGGTACGAGACAAGACGCGCCACTCACCGGCCTCCCACTCCGTAGCCGCACTCCCCGGTTGTCAGGCCAGCGGGCGCGCTTCCGGGGCCAGCAGCTCGACGACCGCCGCCCGGGCCGTTTCCGCACTGGTTGCCGCCCGGGCGGCCGCGGCGATCTCGGCGCACCGTGCGTGGTCGTGTAAAGCCAGCGCGGCACGCACCGCCGGGACCTTGGTGGGGGCCATCGACAGGCTCGTCACGCCGAGCCCGACGAGCACCAGGGCCAGCAGTGGGTCGCCTGCTGCCTCACCGCACACCCCGACCGATCGTGTGTCGCCCGCCCCGGCCACCGTGGCCGCGACGAGATCGAGGACGGACGGCTGCCAGGCGTCGAGGAGCGGCGCCAGCTCACCGAGCATCCGGTCGGCTGCCAGTGTGTACTGCGTGAGGTCGTTGGTGCCGATGCTGGCGAAGTCGACGTCGGCGAGTACGTCGCCCGAACGCAACGCCGCGGCGGGGACCTCCACCATCACCCCAACTTTGGGCAGCCCGGCGGCCCGGGCCCGCGCGGCGAACCACTGTGCTTCTTCGGCGGTGGCCACCATGGGCGCCATCACCCATACGTCGGCCTCGCACTGTTGCGCGGCAGCGGCCAGCGCGGCGAGTTGGTCGTCCAGCAGCGCGGTCGACCGCCGAGCCAATCGCAACCCGCGTACGCCGAGTGCCGGGTTTTCCTCCTCGCCGTGTTGGACGAACGGCAGTGGTTTGTCCGCTCCGGCGTCGAGGGTGCGCACCACTACCCGGCGGGTACCGAATGCCTGCAACACCGCGACGTAGGTATCGGTCTGCTCCGCGATCGTGGGAGCCGCGGAGCGATCGAGGTAGAGGAACTCGGTGCGGAACAGGCCAACACCTTCGACGTCCGCCTCGGCCGCCGCCTTCGCGTCGTCGACCGTACCGATGTTGGCCAGCAAGGAGACCGGCACTCCGTCGCTGGTCCGACCGGGCCCACTGAACGCGGACAGCCGCGCGGCACGCTGTTCGGCACGCTGCCGCCAGTCGGCCTGTGCCGCCTCGCTCGGGGCGACGAGCACCTGCCCGGACCCACCGTCCACCGCGACCACTACTCCGTCGGCCAGCTCGGCCCGGCCGGCGCCGATGCCGACGACGGCGGGGAGGCCCATCTGGGCGGCGAGAATCGCGGTGTGGCTGGTAGGTCCGCCCGCCTCGGTGACGATGGCGAGGATCTCGTCGCGGGATAGTCCCGCTGTGTCGGCCGGGGCGAGATCGTGGGCCACCAGTACGGACGGCCGGTCGACGGCGGGGATCCCCGGCTGAGGTGCGCCGAGCAGGTGAGCGACGACGCGGTCCCGGACATCACGCAGGTCGGTGACCCGTTCGGCGAGGTAGCCGCCGACGGCTTCAAGCGAGGCGCATACCTCCTCGACCGCATCATCGACCGCGGTGGCTGGACCGGACCCGTCGCGTAGCCGCCGCTCCGCCGAGGCCTGCAACGACGGGTCACGGGCCATCATGGCGGTGGCGGTCAGGATGTCGGCTGCGTCGGAGCTGGCAAGGGCCGCCCGGCGGTCCAGCTCAGTGGCGACGACGTCGAGGGCGTCCCGTACCCGCGTCACGGCCTCGTCGACGTCGGACGGGCTGGGCTCGTCCGCCGGAGGCCGCACCGGATCGGCCATGCGCACCACCGGTCCGATCGCCACCCCAGAGCTGACCCCGATGCCTTCGAGAGTCTGGCTCGCGTCGGTCGCCACTACTGTTCTCCTTCGCCGTACCGGGTCAAGGGCCTGCGTCTCAGTGGTACACCATGGGTGAACCCCGGTATCCCTCGGGGCTGTCCTGTTGCCCGGATCTCAGGGTTGGTTCCTCACCGAGACCGATTCGCCGCGGTTCTCGGCGCACTAACGTTCTTGTTATGACCCCCGACGCGCCAGCCCACCCCCCGCTCGACGCTTCCCCGGCCGACGACGCCAACAACACTGGCGCCACATCGCGGAACCGTCGCCGGATGTGGCGCTCGCTCGGCGCCGGAGTAGTGATCATCGCGGCCGTCGCGGCGTTCGCCTGGTTCACCCGTTCCAGTGACGCCGTCAACGCCACCATCGACCAGCGTGTGTCCAGCATCGTCGTAGACGTCACGACGGGAACCGTCGAAATCGTCCGAGGCGACGATCCATCGGTACATCTGGCGGCCCGGGCCGACGACGGTTGGATGCGGTCCGCGCAGGTGTCTCATGACGTCGACGGCGACACACTGCATGTCCGTGGCGAGTGTGGTGGCACCGGCCTTCTGCCCGCGTTCGGCTGCCGGACCGACGTGACGTTGACGGTGCCCGCCGGGGTGGATGTCGTCGCGGAGACAAAAGCCGGATCGGTGCACGCCACCGGGCTGTCCGGGACAACGGAACTGCGCAGTGCGGCCGGAGACATCACGGTCACCGGGCAGGCCGCGCCGCTGAAGGCACGCACGTCGACCGGAGACATCACCGTTACCGACCTTCGGGTCGACGAGGCCCACGTATCGTCGACGGCCGGTGCGGTGTTCGTTCAGACGACCCAGCCGCCGAGGTCCCTGGACGCCGAGTCCAGCGCCGGCGCGGTGACGGTCCGGCTCCCGGCCGGTGAACGATACGACGTCGAGGCTCGTAGCCGCACCGGTGGCGTCGACGTCGGCGTCGACGTCACTTACACCTCGCCGTACAAGGTGCGGGCGATGTCCACCACGGGTGCGGTGTCCGTCGGCGAGGACTGACCACGTCTCGTCGCAACCGCTCCGCGACCAACACAGCACGGGTGGCCCCAAGGTTCCGCTTTCTTCCGTGCGTATTCCGGCGCATCATGGAAGGTGCGGGATCATCTCGTGTCCTCTGAAGGAGGTGGGGGTCATGAGCACGCCGACTCCCAACATCGAACAACATCCCGACGTCGCGACGATGCGGCGCAGGTACGACCAGATCGCCGAGACGCCGGTGGCGCAGTCGGCCGACGGTCTCGTCTTCCTGTCCGGCCTGTACGTGGCGATGTCACCATGGGTGATCGGGTTCACCGAACACTCCAGCATGACCGCCAGCAACCTGTTCGCGGGGTTGGCGGTCGCGCTGCTCGGAATTGGTTTCGCCGCCGTCTATGGGCACATGCACGGGATCGCCTGGGTGGCACCGCTGCTCGGAGTCTGGGTCATCGTCTCGCCGTGGGTCGTTGACGGCGGTACCCCGGAGACCGCGGCCATCGTCAGCAACGTGATCGCTGGTGCGGTGATCGTGCTGTGTGCTCTGGCGATGATGTCCAGCGGTATACGCAAGATGCGCTCGTGACACAGCTGGGCGGCGGCGACTCGATCCCGCCCGCCGCCGCCTTCCGGCTACAACCCCGGCCGGCAACGCAGGTCGCCCGGCTCTAGGTCACAGCGTTTTTGTTATCGCTAGATGGCCGATCAGTTGCATTTATTGACACACAATCCATCTCCGGGCAAACTGTCTGAAACGGTGATCTCGGTCCGCACCCGGGATCTCAGCCGATGCGTCCGGTGCACCGCTCCCGCACCGGAAGCATGCGGCCCGGAGGCGCAGCTCATCCCCACCTGCTCGCCGTCCGGGCAGGCCGCCCCCACCTCCCAGTCGGAGGTGGGGGCGGTGACGCACTACAACGAGTAGATGACGAAACAAGTCCCGCACCTTGGAACTACGTGACCGTTCTGAGAGAATGACCGCACCTGATGGACAACGCCGATTCACCAGGAGGCGCTGTGTTAGTGATCCACTGCAACGGATGCCAGGGTCGCCTGACAGATCAGGAATACTCTTCGTACCACGACGCCGAGAGCGCACGCCGCCAAGTCGGCTACATCACCGGGCGGGTCACCCGTTACGGCGAGGACGAGGTGTTGTGCGTCGACTGCCACCACGCCACCCGCGTCAGCGCCTGACCGCACCCTCGGTCCAGGCAGCCAACACCAGCACCTCCCCCACCCATCACCGCCACGATCCATCACCTACCACGATCCCCATCACCATTCCGGGTGGTCGCGACGCCAGCAACAACGTTCGGTTGCCGGGCGGAAGCGTGGTGATAACGTTGTCGGAACCAGTGACCGAGTTGGGGGTGTGGACGCGGGTGACCAAGACCATCAGGCCGGGCCGGCTCGCGAGCGGACGGCCGACCATGAACGACGTCGCCCGAGTCGCCGGGGTTGGCCTGAAGACCGTGTCTCGTGTCGTCAATGGTGAACCCCGGGTCAGCCCGGAGACCACCAAGAAAGTGCGCGACGCCATCGAGCAGCTCGGTTTCCGCCGGCACGAAGGTGCTCGAGTCCTGCGCCAAGGCAGCACAGCCTGCATCGGAATGGTCCTCGAAGACCTCGGCGACCCCTTCTACTCCGCACTGACATGGGCCGTCGAACAGGTCGCACGAGACAACAGCTTCCTCGTGTTCACCGGCTCGTCGCAGGAAGACCCAGCACAAGAGCGTGAACTCGCCCAGGCTTTCTGCGCCCGCCGGGTCGACGGGCTTGTCGTCGTGCCGGCCAGCGACGACCACCGGTACCTCGAAGCCGAGATCGCCGCCGGTGTGGTCACCGTCTTCGTCGACCGGCCGGCGCAGCACATCAACGCCGACGCCGTCTTGGCCGACAACGCCGGGGGTGTCCGCACCGGGGTCACTCACCTGCTCGACCACGGCCACCGCCGGATCGGCTTCTTCGGCGACGCCCCCGAGATCTTCACCGCGGCCGAGCGGCTGCGCGGCTACCGGGAAACTCTCACCGCGGCCGGCATCTCGTACGACGAGTCACTCGTGGCCATGGGCCATCCCACACCGGCGTCGGTGCGGGAAGCACTGGATCGGTTCTTCGCCGGCCCCGATCCGGCCACCGCCTTGTTCACCGGGAACAACCGCGCCACCGTCGCCGCCTTGCGAGATCTCGCCACCCGTCAGATGCCGGCGCGTCCCGCCCTGGTCGGGTTCGACGACTTCGAGCTGGCCGACCTGCTCGAACCGGCGGTCACCGTCGTCGCTCAGGACCCCGCCGCCCTCGGACGCACCGCCGCCGAGCTGCTGTTCCGGCGGCTGGCGGGTGAACACGGCCCAGCCCAGACCATCGAGCTGAGCACCCGGCTCATCCCCCGCGGCTCGGGTGAGGTGCGCCGGTGAACGCGCTCGTGGCCGGGATCGAGGCGGGCGGTACCAAGTTCGTGTGCACGGTCGGCACCGGCCCGGACGACCTCCGTGCCGTGAAGTCGTTTCCCACCACCACTCCACACGAGACACTGGGCCAGGCCATCACGTTCGTCCACGAACAACAGACGCTGGCTGGTGCACCGGTGGCCGCGATCGGGATCGCCTGCTTCGGCCCGGTCGACCTCCGGCCCGACTCACCCACCTTCGGACACATCACCTCGACACCGAAGCCCAGCTGGGGCGGCACAGACGTCGTCGGTATGTTCCGCGACACCTTCGGCGTCCCCGTCGGCTTCGACACCGACGTCAACGGCGCCGCTCTGGCAGAAAGCCAATGGGGCGCCGGCGTCGGGCTGGATCCCCTGGTATACGTCACGGTCGGCACCGGTGTCGGCGGTGGCGTGCTGGTCAACGGCGGGCTCCTGCACGGCCTGCTGCACCCCGAGGTTGGCCACGTCATGGTCCGCCGCCACGTCGACGATCACTTCGCCGGCCTCTGTCCTTATCACGGCGACTGTCTCGAGGGGCTCGCCTCCGGACCTGCCATCCAAGCCCGATGGGAGCGGCCAGCAACCGACCTGGGCGTCGATCGTGATCAAGCGGTCAAGCTGGAGTCGTGGTATCTCGCGCAGCTGGCCGCGTCCTTGACGTATCTGCTGTCACCGGAGCGGATCATCATGGGCGGCGGCGTTCTCAAGCTGCCCGGGTTGCTGGACGCCGTCCGCGCGGACACAGCCGCCGTGATCAATAGGTATGTCGACGTCCCCGCGACATCGTCGCAGGTAGACACCTACGTAGTGCCGCCTGGCCTGGGTGACCGAGCCGGCATCCTCGGTGGTGTCGCCCTCGCCCAGCGCGCCCTGACCCAACACACGTCCGCCCAACGCACATCGGCCCAACGCTCATCGCAACACTGAGCTTGGTCCCGCCCATGTGCTGCTGAAACGCCGCCCATCGTGGTGATCGTGAGCTGATTTCCGCCCTCACCCCCGGTGATCGTGAGCAGGATCGCGTCGCTATAGCGACCAAGAATCGCTCACGATCACCGGGGGTGAGGGCGGAAATCAGCTCACGATCACCGGGGATTGACATCATGGTGACAACGTTGCCAGACTGCGACAACGTTATCACCCACGGAAGGTGGCACCATGAAGCGTTCCCACCGACGCATCTCGGTGTGTTTGACAGTGATCACGGCGATGCTGGGAGGCCTGTTGCTGGGTACCAACGCCACCGCCGCACCAGACCCCGATGATCCCCCACCCGACGACGGCACGACACTTTTCTTCTCATCCTTCGAGGCCGAGGATCCGCGACCCGACTGGGAGAACACCGCCGAGACCGACGCGGACGGCAACAAACGTATGTCCGGCGTCACCGGCACCCCGCAGACCGGTATCCCCGGCAACATCACCGACCGGGTCGAAGAGGTCCGCGCCAGCGGAGAGAATCCGCCGAACGAAACCAAGGAACGCCTCGTCGACGGCGACGCCAACACCAAATGGCTGATCTTCGAGAGCACCGCGTGGGTCGAGGTCCGCCTCGACGAGCCCGCGGCGGTGGTCCACTATGCGCTGACGTCGGCCAACGACGCCCCCGGCCGTGATCCGCAGGACTGGACGCTCGAAGGGTCCGACGACGGAGAGACGTGGACGACCCTGGACACCCGCTCCGCGGAGGCGTTCCCGCAACGCTTCCACACCAACGAGTACCACCTGGACAACACCACCGAGTATCTCTGGTACCGCCTGGACATCACCCGTAACCACGGTGCCGACCTGATCCAGCTGGCCGAGTTGCAGCTCTCCGACGGCGACGACACCCCGCCGCCGCCCACCGACATGCGCACGTTCGTCGGCGATGGCCCCGCCACCGGTTGGACGTCGCGGCACGGTGTCGGCTGGACCGGCGCCCACGCTCTGCAGTACTCCGGTGGTCAGATCGCCGACGGGCGCGGCTACGCCTACAACAAGGTGTTCGACGTGAACATCGACGTCACCCAGGACACCGAACTGTCCTACATGATCTTCCCCGAGTTCACCGCCAACGACATGAACTACCCGAGCACCCACGCCGCGATCGACCTCGCCTTCGATGACGGCAGCTACCTCAGCGAGTTGTCCGCCGACGATCACCACGGGTTCACCGTCAGCCCCCAAGCACAAGGCGCTTCCGACTCGCTCTGGCCGGACCAGTGGAACCACAAACGCACCCGGGTGGGTGACGTCGCGTCGGGCAAGACCATCGAGCGCATCCTGGTCGGCTACGACGCGTCGAACGGGGAGTCGCTGTTCAAGGGGTGGATCGACGACATCTGGATCGGCACCCGCGAGCCGGCATCCGCCGACAATCCGTCCGACTACGTCATCACCACCCGGGGCACCAACTCCAGCAGCGGGTTCTCCCGGGGCAACACGATCCCTGCCACGGCGGTGCCGCACGGGTTCAACTTCTGGATCCCAGTGACGAACGCGGGCAGCACCAGCTTCGTCTACGAGTACCACCGGGCAAACACCGCGGAGAACCTCCCGGCCGTCCAGGCGTTCATGGCCAGTCACCAGCCGAGTCCGTGGATGGGTGAGCGGCAGAACTTCCAGCTTCTGCCGACGGCCGACGAGCCGACGACGAACCGCACCGCGCGCGCCCTGACGTTCCGGCACGACAACGAGGTGGCCAAGCCGCACTACTACGGTGTCACGTTCGAGAACGGCATCCGTGCCGAGATCGCTCCCACCGACCACGCCGCGATGTTCCGGTTCACCTTCACCGACGACACGTCGTACGTCATGTTCGACAACGTCAACAACAACGGTGGGCTGACGCTCGACCCGGACAACGGCGTCGTCACCGGCTATTCCGACGTCCGCAGTGGGCTGTCCAACGGCGCCACCCGGATGTACGTGTATGGGGAGTTCGACCAGGCCGTCGTCGCCGCCGAGAAGCCCGGCGGTACTCGCGGCGACGTCTTCGGACATACCCGGTTCGATACGAGCAACGACAAGACGGTCACCCTGCGCCTGGCCACCTCGCTGATCAGCATCGACCAGGCCAAACACAACCTGGAACTGGAGATCGGCGACGACGACACGTTCGAAGACCTCGTCGACCGGGCGCAGGAGCTGTGGGACGACAAACTCGGCATCATCGAGGTCGAAGGCGCCAGTGACGACCAGCTGACCACGCTGTACTCGAACCTATACCGGATGTTCCTCTACCCGAACTCGGCCTACGAGAACGTCGGCACCGCTGACGCACCCGAATACCGGCATGCGGTGCAGTCGTCGACGTCCACCCCGCCGAGCGGGCCGACCGAAACCGGCGCCGACGTCGTCGACGGCAAGGTGTACGTCAACAACGGGTTCTGGGACACCTACCGCACGGTGTGGTCGGCGTATTCGCTGTTCGCCGCCGACCACGCGGGCGAGCTGGTGGACGGGTTCGTGCAGCAGTACCGCGACGGCGGCTGGGTCTCCAGGTGGTCCTCCCCCGGCTACGCGAACCTGATGACGGGCACCAGCTCGGACGTCGCCTTCGCTGACGCGTTCGTCAAGGGGGTGCCCGGTATCGACCCGGTGGATACCTACGACGCCGCGCTGAAGAACGCCACCGTCGCACCGCCCGGGTCCAACCCGAACAACACCAATGTCGGGCGCAAAGGCCTACAGACGTCGCTGTTCAACGGCTACACGTCGATGGACGTCTCCGAAGGTGTGTCGTGGGCGTTGGAGGGTTACATCAACGACTACGGCATCGCCAACCAGGCCAAGGTGATGGCCGAACATCCCGACGTCGACGACGCCGACCGGGACCGCTACCTGGAGGAATACGAATACTTCACCGAACGGGCCCGCAACTACGTCCACATGTTCGACCCGAATATCGAGTTCTTCCAGGGGCGCCGGAGCGACGGTGCGTGGGGCTCGTCGCCGGACGAGTTCGACCCGCTGGAGTGGGGCCACAACCACAACTACACCGAAACCAACGGGTGGAACTTCGCCTTCCACGTCCCACACGACGGGCGCGGTCTGGCCAACCTGTATGGCGGCCGCGATCAGCTGGCCGACAAGCTGGACGAGTTCTTCGCCACCCCCGAGACCGCGATGTTCCCCGGCTCCTACGGCGGGATCATCCATGAGATGCGCGAGGCCCGTGACATCCGGCTCGGTCAATGGGGCTTCAGCAACCAGGTATCGCACCACATCCCCTGGATGTACCTGTACGCCGGACAGCCATCGAAGACGCAGGAGATCGTCCGCAACGTGATGTCGCGGGCCTTCGTCGGCAGCGAAATCGGGCAGGGTTACGCCGGGGACGAGGACAACGGTGAGGTGTCGGCGTGGTACCTGTTCGCCGCCCTGGGCCTGTACCCGTTGCAGGTGGGCAGCGAGAACTACGTCATCGGCTCGCCGCTGTTCACCAAGGCGACGGTGGACCTGGGTGACGGCCGGGAGCTCGTCGTCAACGCGCCCAACAACAGCGAAGACAATGTCTACGTCCAGGGCCTGCGGGTCAACGGTCAGCCACATGATGCGGCCTACATCTCGCATGACGTACTGGCCGAGGGTGCGGTGCTCGACTTCGATATGGGTCCGGAGCCGTCGTCGTGGGCTACTGGCACGGACGCGGCGCCGCCGTCGATCACCGATGACGACGACGTGCCGCGCCCGTTGCAGGACGCCACCGGCAAGGACCGAGGGCAGGCCACGGCCAGCGGAGACGCGGACGCCGCCGCCTTGTTCGACAACTCGTCGGGCACGTCGGCGACACTGACGGGCGACGAGCGGTGGGTACAGTACACGTTCCGGGACGGCCGCAAACAGCTCATCCGTTTCTACACGCTGACCTCGGCGGCCGGCGACGGTGACGAGGACCCACGCAGCTGGGTGCTGCTCGGTTCCAACGACGGCGAATCGTGGACCGTCGTCGACGAACGGGACAACGAGGAGTTCCCGTGGCGGCAGCAGACCCGGCCGTTCAAGCTGGACCGCCCGCACAACTACTCACACTTCCGGATCGAGTTCACCGACGAAGGTACGGCGACCAGCCTGGCCGAGGTCGAGCTGCTGACGTCCAACAAGGTGCTGGAGAGCCCGATCTCCGCCGACGTCACGTCCGCCACCGGCTGGCCGGGCGACACGGTGGAACTCGAAGTGACTGTCACCAACGACGGCAACCGGCCGATGCGCGGTGAGATCATCGCCGACGTGCCGGACGGATGGGCCGTCGCCCCGGAGACGGCGTTCTTCGGCAGGCTGGCCAGCGGCGAGTCGCAGACGGTGGACCTGGAGGTGACCATCGGCGACGCCGCCGACCCGGGCGCCTACCCGATCGAGGTCACGGCGTCGTCCAACCTCGGCTCGACAACGGCGGTGGGCGACGTACACGTCGTCGGCGACGTCATCGAGTTCTCCCCGTTCACCGCGGCCGAATCGCCGTGGATCCACGAGGACGGCGGCTCGCAGCGCAGCTTCGAGGCCCATGACGGCTTCGGCCGGTTCATGGACAACGACACCTACGTGGTCTACCGGTTCCCCGCCCGTCACGGCGTCGGAGCGGTCGCGCTGACCATGGAGCTGGCCAACCAGTTCCACGTCCGCGCCTCCACCGACGGTGATACCTGGACCGACGTCCTGGTTGAGACGGACGACGTGCGCGACCAGGGCAACCGTCGAAACTACGAAATTCCCCTGGACGAACTGGATCCCGACGGCGACGAGCTCTACGTGTGGGTCGGCGACAGCCAGCCCGAGAACGGATGGGGCGGGTGGATCGCCCGCGTCATCCTCGACCTCGACGCCACCTAACCCCACCCCGGTATGTCACCTGATCTCCGTTAAGTCACCTGATCTTTTTTATGGCGACGATCAGATGCACACGGCGTGGCGACAGCCCTGGTCGGCGCGCGGTGCAGCATCTGATCGTCGCCACCACGCGTTCCTCGCGCACTTCGCTACCGCCAGATGGCATTAAAGCCCGAATCCGGCGCTTAACCCCATCTGGCGGTCGCGAAGTCCGGGACAGCGCGGCACAGTCCGCACCGCGAGGTAAGCGTGTGGCCGCTCAGGCGACAGCCAGGAGGCCTACTGCGGCCTCCGCCCCGGACATAAGGACGCTTACTGTCGCCAGGGCAACAACAAGGAGGCTTACTGCACACGGCAGCGTGCCGTAAGGAAGCTTGCGGCAGCCAGCACCACGGATGGCTATCGCCACCATGCACGCCGACACCAAACAGGGCACGGCGACGCGGTGCTCACGGTGCGGCGAAGCCGAGACCCCGCGCGCTCAGCTCGTCCCCGAGGATGCGCACGGCCTTCGGACCCACCCCGTGGATCTTCAGCAGTTCGGCCGACGTGACCTCGGTGAGCTGCTCGTATCGGGTGTAGCCGTGTATGGCCAGCTCACGACGGGCCACCTTGCCGATGCTGGGTGGAAACTCCGTCGGGTGCGGTGCGTCGTCGGTCATCGCCCATCCTCCACTCGCTGACTCGTACCTCCGAGCGGAGTGTACGGTCCCGCAGCCACCCCCGGTATTTGGGGAGAGAGCTCAACTCTTCAGCGAACCGGCCATCAGCCCCCCGATGAACCACCGGCCCAGCAGGATGTACACCACCAACGTCGGGAACGACGCGATGAGCGCTCCGGCCATACTCGACGAGTAGTCCGTCAGCTGCCCGCCGGCCAGCGCGTTCAACGCGATCGTCACCGGTCCGTTGCGGGTGTTGGACAGGAAGATGGCGAACAGGAAGTCGTTCCACACCGACGTGAACTGCCAGATCAGCGTCACGACGAAGGCTGGTGCGGATAGCGGAAGAATCAGCGACCGATAGGTCCGCAGCATGCCCGAGCCGTCGACCTTGCCGGCTTCGATCAGCTCGTTCGGGATGGTCGTGGAGTAGAACCCCCGGAAGATCAGCGTGCAGATCGGAATGCCGTAGACGATGTGCACCACGATCAGTGTCGGCACACCGCTAGGCAACCCGATGTCACCGGTCAGCTGACGCAGCGGGATCATCACCGCCTGGTACGGGATGAACATGCCGAACAGGAACAACATGAATACCAGGTCCGCACCAGGGAAACGCCACCTGGACAGCACGAACCCGTTCAGCGATCCCAGGACGGCCGCGACGATCGACGCCGGGATAGCGATCGCGAACGAACGCCACAACGACGGGCTGAGTGCCTCCCATGCGTTGCGCCAGGCATCAAAGGTCCAGTCTTGCGGCAGCGCCCAGGCACCTCGGATGCCGACCTCGGAGGCCGGCTTGAAGCTGGTCACGAACAACACGTAGACCGGGATCAGCACCACGATCACGAAGAAGATCAGCAGTGCGTACCGCACGGTGCGGGCGGTGCCGGCCCGGGCATCGACCCGGCGACGAGGCGGTGGCGTGGCCCCGGCCACCGGCCGGGCAGGAGTCTCGACGGTCATCGCTGGCGCTCCGCTCTCGCGTTGCTGATCAGGTAGGGCACGACGAGCACCGCCACGACCACCAACAACACGACGGCGATCGCCGCGGCCTTCGCGTAGTCGTTGGCCAGGAGGGTCTGCCACATGTAAACCGCGGGCACCTCGGTGAGGTATTGGGCCCCGGACACCGCCATGATCAGGTCGAACATCTTCATCGACATATGCCCGATGATGATCAGCGCGGACAGCGCCACGGGCGACAGCTGCGGGAAGATGACGTGCCGATACAGCTTGAACTCGCTGGCGCCGTCCATCCGGGCCGCCTCGCGCAGTTCGTTCGGGACACCGCGGAACCCGGCGAGGAACAACGCCATCACGTACCCGGACAACTGCCAGATGGCGGGCAACGCCATCGCCGCCATTCCCCAGTCCGGGTGTGACCACCACGGGTTCTGAAGGAAGTCGAGGCCGATCATGCCGAACAGGGCGTTCAGCCCACCGGCGTTCTCTCCCTCGGCGCTGTTGAGCAACCACCGCCAGACCACACCGGAAGCAACGAACGATACCGCCATCGGAAACAGGTAGGTGGAGCGGAAGAACCCCTCGGCCGTGACCCCTTTTTCCAGCAGGAACGCCCACAGGACACCCATCACCAGAGTGCCGACGACGAACACCACCGTGAGGATCAGCAGGTTTTGCAACGAGTGGATGAATCTGTCGTCGCTGGCGAGGTCGGTGTAGTTGTCGACACCGACATAGTTCTCGGCCGGTTGTGCGCTGTGCCGGTCGGTCAGCGACACGTTCACGGTGGCGCCGATCATGCCGTAGACGAAGATCCCGATGAGCACGATCGACGGGGAGAGCAGGAGCAGCCCTGGTCCCCAGGTCTTGATCCGGTATTTCATCCGTCAGCCTCATGGTCTGGTGGGTCGCGGCGGAGGACAGCACCGCGGACGCCAGCGTGGGCGGAACCCCTCCCCGTCGTTCCCATGATCATTGGCTTCTGGCTACCGGATCCGGTAGCCAGAAGCCAATGATCATGGGGACGACGGGGAGGGTGGGGACTACTGGGCGGCCGCGGCCAACTGTTGTTGGAGCTGGGCGACGTCACCACCGGCGCTGAACTGCCCGACCGCGCTGTTCACCGCGTCGATCCAGCCCACGGGCGCAGCCGAGCCATGGGCCAGGGACAACGCGAGCGAATCGGTCGACCAGTCCTCCAACGCGGACTGCAGGTACGGGCCGTAGTCGCTGGGATCGGTGTCGGTGCGAGCCGGGATGGATCCCTTCTTGGTGTTGAACTCACGCTGACCGTCGTAGCTGCCGACGACGTCGAGCCAACATTCCGTCCCGGCGCGGTTCGGCGCACCAACCGGCAGCACGAACGCGTCCGCGAGCCACTGGAACACACCATCGGTGCCCGGTGCGGGCCACCATAGGTAGTCGTCCTCCGGGGTGAGTCCGTCGGCGTCGAGTTTGCCGGCGGCCCAGTCGCCCATGAGGTTGTACGCTGCTTCACCGCCGGTCACCTTGTTCACGGCGTCCGGCCAGTCGAGGCTGGCGCGGTCGTCGTTCGTGTAAGACATAACCTGGCCGTACTTCTCCAACGCCGCTGTGACCTCGGCCGCGGACCAATCGGTCGAGCCGTCCCACAGGCCGTTGAAGGCGTCTGGTCCGAGTTCGGCGAGCAGGACCGCCTCCAGCAGCATGGTCTGAGTCCAGTCGACGGCGACCGCTAGGGGAGCCTGGACTCCGGCGTCGCGCAGCGTCTCCATGTCGGCCAGCCACTCGTCGACGGTGGCGGGCGCGTCGGTCGACAGACCGGCACCTTCGAGGACGTCGGGGTTGACCCAGACAACGTTGGCGCGATGGATGTTGGCCGGTACGGAGTAGATCTGCCCGTCCATCGTGATGGCGTCGAGCAGTTCGTCGGAGATGCTGCCGGTCAGGCCCCACTCGTCGTAAAGGTCGGTGAGGTCTTCGAGTTGGCCGGCCTCGACGTAGTCGCGTAGCTCTCCACCGGCGTGAGCTTGGAAGGTGTCGGGTGGATCGTCGGTTTGCAGCCTCGAGGCCAGGACCTGCTTGGCGTTCGCACCAGCGCCGCCGGCGATCGATGCGTTGAGGAACTCGAAGTCGGAGCACTCCTCGTCGAAGACGGCGACGAGCCCGTCCAGACCGGCTTTCTCGCCTCCTTCGGTCCACCAGCTGAAGACTTCGACCTCGCCGTTGCCTTCACCGCCGGAGCCCTCACCGGTGGAGCCGTCGTCGCTGTCGTCACCGCCGCATGCGGCGAGAACGAGCCCAACAGCCAGCAGCGCGGCGGGCAGTGACTTGCGCATGCGCTTCCCTCCTCATCATCGTGCCCCCGGGTCCCCCGCTCGACGGGAAGTCTCTCCGCGGGCCACGGTAGGCCTGGTAAGCATGGGTTTTCGTCGTCTCATGGGTCAGGGAGATAACGTTGTCACCCCATGACAGCTATAACGACGCTGAACTGTCAAGCAGCTATCGAAGTCTGATGGCACCTGTAACCCATCCGTGACTCCGCGCCCGATGCTCGTCGCCGGGATCGTGGTTGGAACGCACCCAGAGTCTAGGCAGCCACTAGCTGCGACGTGGCCAGCAGTTTCTTGATCTCCAGCGCCGCCGCCCGGCCCGCGCGGTTGGCGCCGACCGTGCTCGCCGACGGGCCATAGCCGACCAAATGCAGCCTCGGCTCCCGCACGACACGGGTACCGTCCATCCGGATCCCACCGCCCGGTTCGCGCAGCCCGAGCGGGGACAGGTGCGCCAGCGCCGCTCGGAACCCCGTCGCCCATACGATCACGTCCGCGCCGACGAACCGCCCGTCGTCCCATCGAACTCCGTCAGCGACGATGCGGTCGAACATAGGCTCCCGCTCCAGCACACCCTTGGCCAACGCCTCCTGCACCACCGGGGTGTATCCGAGTCCGGTCACGCTGACCACGCTGCGGGGCGGCAGGCCGGCGCGGACCCGTGCGTCCACCGCTGCGATCACCTGGCGGCCGTAGTCGTCGGTGAACTCTGCCCGCTGGAAGTCCGGTGGACGACGGGTCACCCAGGTCGTCGACGCCGCGACGTCGGCGATCTCGGACAACACGTGAGTGGCCGAGTGACCACCACCGACCACAACGACGCGCTGACCAACAAACTCCGCAGGTCCCCGATAACCCGCATAGTGGAGCTGACGACCGGCGAAGTCGGCCGCACCGGGGTAGTAAGGCCAGTACGGATGCGTCCACGTGCCAGTGGCGTTGACCACGGCACGTGCCGCCCACGTTCCCTGGTCCGTCTCGACGACCAGCCGATCCGCGACGCCGGAGCGGACCGCACGGACCACCACGGGACGCAGGACTGGAATGCCAAACGTCTGCTCGTACTCGCCGTAATAACTGGCGACGACCTCGGCAGCGGGTTGGGGGCTGGCGTCCGGCCGATCCGAGTGGCGAGCCCCGGGCAGATCGAAGATGCCGTGGACCTTGTTCATCGTCAAACTCGGCGAGCGTTCTTGCCACGCCCCACCGGGACCTGCGCTGGAGTCGAAGACCACGATGTCGCGCCCGGCCTCGAGTCCCAGGCGGAGCAGGTGATGGGCAGCTGAGAGACCAGCCTGTCCCGCACCTATCACGGCGACGTCGACGTCGCGGGGAGACGCTGTGCCTGCCATGTCCACGTCAACTACACGCACCGCGACGTTCATCCAGATTCCGACGCGATCTCGATCACAACGATCAGCCCTCTCTCCCGGTGATCATTGGCTTTTGACTACCGAATTCGGTAGTCAAAAGCCAATGATCACCGGGAGAGGGCGGGGCGGGGGTTAGCAGTTCGGCCGGCACTGCCGTTCGAGCATCGCCCGGAAGAAGATCTCCTGGATGTCAGCTGGGTCCTCGGCTTGATACGCCGTCGAGCCGGTCACCTCCGAGATCTGCCGGAGCGCGTCCATATCCGCCTCCGGGCCGATGCCGATGGTGATGAGCAGGATCGGGCGGGCCGGGTCGTGTTGCGCCTGCAACTGGGTCAGCAACGTGTCGAGATCCATCCCGGGCGCCATGTCCGGGGCACGCTCGTCGGTGCCATCGGTGAGAAGCACGACCGAGTTGACCTTGTTCGGGTCATAGCCGTCCCTGACCTCCTGGTACGCAGCCCACATCGTGTCGTAGAGGGCCGTCCAGCCTCGGACCTCGGAGTCTGGAAGCCCCAGCGTCTGCTCGGTCAGTGCGTCTCTGCGGGTGCCGTCGCCCACCTCTTCGGTAAGAGGGCCGATATCTACCAGTTCCCGCCAGTGGTTCGGCGGATCCTCCTCGGTGGAGAACACCCATAGGCCTAGCTCACCGGTGGGCGGGATGAGCTCCAAGGCGGCAAGGTTGGCGTCCCGCACCAACTCGATCCGGGTCTCCTCTCCCCCATCGGTCTCCCACATCGATCCAGACACGTCGATCACGGCTAACATCCGCATCTCCAAGGACAGAGCCGCCCAGTGCCGCAGCGCCGCCCGGACCGCCTCTGGCTCAGGAGTGTCCATAACGGCGGGCATTTGCGCCTGCACCGCGTCGGAAGACTCGGCGGCCGCACCGGCCACACCGTCGGGACCGCGGAAACCGGCGTCATGCAGCACGCCAACGGCGCCCGCTCCGGTCAGGGCGTCGACCACCTGGGCCACCACCGCTGGCTCAGCCTCGTCCTGGCTGTTGTCACCCGCGACACCCACCTCGACCGCCGGATAGTCGAGGATGGCGGTGCCTTCGGCCGGATACAGCGCAACGACGGGGTGGTCGGGGTTGCTGGAGTTGTGCGAAAGCACCGACTGTTCCGTCGCCGTGAACAAAGGTGCGGCGCCGGGATCGTCGAGCACCTGCCCGTAGGCTTCACCGACATCACCGACGGCTGACCTGGACACCGTGGTCAACGTCTCGACCAGCCGGGTCTGTGCGTCCTCGGAGTCGCCGACGGCGGCTTGCACGGCTAACAGCGTCGCCAGGCCCTCCGTTGTGCTCATCGGGTCTGCGATGGCGACGGTTGCTTCTCCGGCAAGAGCGTCGGTCCAGGCGAATTCCGCGTCCGGCCATCCGAGTTGGTCTCGTGCGACGTCCTGCGGGGCGACCATCACTAGCGGCGACGTCGCGATAGGCCGAGCCTCACCCAGCGGCGCGCCCGCCTCCGCCGCCCGGGCGACCCACAGGCTGGACTCCGGCACCCATACGTCCGGGCCGTCGTCGCCGGCCAGCGTCTCGACGGCCACCGACGACGGGACGGAGCTCACGTCGACCGAGATACATGTGACCCCTTCTGACGTGCCATCCGGCTCGGCTGCGGCCAGGATGTCGTCCAGCACTGGAGCGATCGTGGGTGCGGCCACTACCGTCACCTCATGGACGTGCTCGCACTGAGCCTGACTGTCGGCGGCCTCGGTCGGTGGCTCGTCGTCGGTACCGAAGAGCGCGTCCCGGGCCAGGACCGCGCCACCGGCGGCCAGCAGGGCGAAAATGATCACGACGACGCCCAGCCGGGTCGACCGACGGCGTCGGTGCCGGCCACGTTGCGAATGGCGTCCACTCATCTGGCTCCGATCCCCCTCACGGAACAGCGATCGGAAGACTAGTCGAAAATCGGGCAAACCGGAACTATTGCTGCATATAGCGCCGCCGCTCCACCTACCGAGCCGGCAGGGACCCTGCGGCCACAACCCACCGACTCATGCCCAACGAACCCCCGACGTTGGCGACGATGCCCAGCCGTCGACCGCTCCAGGCGGGCGACAACACGCGCCGGCGAACGTGGGCATTTCGGTGTTGATGACACGTATGACATCAGTCAGTGACGTCGAAATTGACATATACCTGACCACGGTCGAGTTCGGCGTGTATGAATAACCCTAGAGTCTGTACCAAGGCAGGCTCTGAGTGCGTCCGAGGGATGCGCCGGCCTGGTCGAGGTGGGGTTGTTTCGATGGTCGGCCGGTCGGCTGAATGGGGGAAGCCGACGTCTGCCGCGCCTATGCGAGCCCGCCACTCTGGCCAGGTGCCCAGAGAGTAAAGGAGCGCCATGAGCACCACTTCCCCCATCGCCCGCCGTCGGCGGACCCTGCCGGCGGCGGCCGTCGTCGTCGCACTGCTCGCCACCGGCACAGCTGTGGCGATCGCCGACCCCACCCCCGACCCCTGTCCCGATCCATATCCGGTCGGCGACGTGACCGACGGGTTGACCGCCACCGGACTCACCGTCGAACGCGGCAGCGACCCCGAGCCGTTCACCGCCACCGTCGTCGGGGTGATCAACGACGGTATCGGCCCAGGAATAGACATGATCATCGCGGACACGGAGTCCGCGGCCATCGAACGCGCCGGCGGCATCTGGTCTGGTATGTCCGGCTCGCCGGTCTACGCCGACGACGGCCGGCTCATCGGTGCGGTGGCCTACGGCTTCTCTCTCGCGCCATCACCCATCGCCGGCCTGGTCCCAGCTGAGGACATGCACCGGCTGCTCGACCACCCCAGTGAGGTGCCGACCCTCACCAGCGGCGACGCCTCCGCACTACCCGCCGAACTCGCCGACCACCTCACGCGGTCCGGCAAGATCGACGCCGCGCAGGCCCGCGACGGGTTGCGACGGCTCACCCTCCCGGTAGCGGTCTCCGGAGTAGGCGCCGACCGGTTCGACGCACTCACCGAGCGGTTGGCCGACCGCGCCCAGGAGATACGCGCCTATCCGGCCGGATCGGTCGACACCGACCAGCCAGGCGACACCGGCGACATCCAGCCAGGCGGGAATTTCGCCGCCGCCGTCTCCCACGGCGACGTCACGTTGGCTGCCGTCGGCACCACCACCTCCGTCTGCGGAAACGATGTCCTGGCGTTCGGACACCCGTTCCTCTGGGCGGGCTCGTCGGCGCTTACCGCACACCCGGCCGAGGCGGTCTTCGTGCAGCGTGACAACACGTTCGGTTCATTCAAGATCGCCAACCTCGGCGGCGCCGTCGGCACTCTCGACCAAGACCGGCTGGCCGGCGTCCGCGCCCGGCTCGGCTCCGTCCCGACCACTATCCCGGTCACCGCCGACGTCACCGCCCCGGAAGGCTCTTACCACGGCATCACCCACGCGGTGCTCGCCGACATGCTGGACGAGATCACCGTCTATCACACATGGTCCGCTTTCGACTCCGCTCTCGACCGGGTAGGGCCCGGCGCAGCTGACATCCGGTGGTCCATCGAGGGGCTACGTGCCGACGGCCAACCCTTCCAACTCGCCGCCGCCAATGTCTACAGCAGCCCCGCCGACGTAGCCGCCGAAGCACCGTTCGGAGTCGCCGACCACCTGATGGCCATCGTCCACAACGAGTTCGAGGACGTGGAGGTCACCGCGGTCGAGCTCGATGCCGAAGTCACCGGCCAGTACAGCTACTACCGGTTCGCCGCCGTCGAGGTGCGCCAGCCCGATGGCTCGTACCAGCCGCCGTCGACGTCGATGCCCCTGCCGGTGGCCGCCGGGTCCGAGATCGGCATCCGGGTGACGCTGACGCCGTACAAGAACCTCGGCGACACCGCCACCATCGAGCTTGCCCTCGACGTGCCTGGTGACGCCGCAGGTTCGTTCGGCTGGGTCGACGTCTCAGGTGGACCGGGCGACGACGACGGCGAGTACGTGGCCGCAATGACCCCGAACTCCACCAGCTTCGACGAGTTGCTCAACGAACTGGAGAACATCACGCCGAATAACGCAGTCGCCGCCATCCTCAGCCTGGACGAAGCCGACGACGTCGTTCCCCCGGCTGCGACACACGAGACGGTCGAGCACGTCGTCCGCGGCCACCACTCCTTCCCGGTCGAGGTCACCGAGTAACACCACCCGGGGCGGCGGAGGACAAGCCGACGGCCAACACCCGCCGCCCCTTCCCTCTCCGCCGTGAGCGGAAAAAAGCTGATCCTTCGAGGCAACCATTCAGACGGTTGGCGACGTCTACTAGATGTGCGGCCGCACGTCTAGGGGTTCAGATTGGCCTGGCCAGACCACAGGGGTGATCCGGCTGGGCCCTCATCGAGGGGAAAGCCATGGGCACCCGTCCAACTAGTGTGCGCTGCCGTGCCGCCATCTCCGTCGCCGCCCTCGCGGCCCTACTCATCACCGCGCTACCCGCGGCCACGACTAGTGCGCAGGAAGCGCCTCCAGACCATCCCGATCCATGTCCTCAACCGTTCCCCGTCTCGGAGCTGGAAGAGGGTATGACCGCCTCCGGCCTCACGGTGGAGAAAGGGACCAGTCCCGACTCATTCAGCGCATCCGTTGTCGGCGTGATCCGCAACGGCATCGCCCCAGACGTCGACATGATCATCGTCGAGGCCGACTCCCCCGCCATCCAACGCGCCGGAGGAATCTGGTCGGGTATGTCCGGCTCACCGGTCTACGCCGACGACGGACGGCTCATCGGCGCCGTGTCCTACGGCCTCACCTGGGCGGCGTCGCCAGTGGCCGGGCTGACCCCGGCCGCCGACATGGCCGAGCTGCTCCGCCGGCCGGGAAGCTTCTCCGCCAAAGCCGCGGAGGAGGTCGAACTGCCGGCCGAGATCCAAGACGACCTCGTCGAGGCCGGTGCGGCCACCCGCAAGGAGACCCGGTCGGGGATGCGCCGGCTGGCCCTGCCACTCGCTGTCTCCGGCCTCACCGAGCAGCGCCTGGCGACGTTCACCGAGCGGATGAAGAAAGAATCGCCCCACGCCCACGTCTACCCCGCTGGGCCTGCCGGAACCGACGATGTGGCCGATCCAGGGGAGATCTTCCCCGGCAGCAACTTCGCGGCCACGTTGTCGACTGGTGACGTCACCGCCGCCGGTGTCGGCACAACAACCATGGTGTGCGACGGCGACCGGGCCATCGCGTTCGGGCATCCGTTCGACTGGTCCGGTACCACGTCGATGGGTGTCCACGCGGCCAGCTCCGTTCTGATCCAGCGCGACGAATTCTTCGGGCCGTTCAAGGTGGCCAACCCTGGTGGCGTTGCGGGCACCCTGGACCAAGACCGGCTGGCCGGGATCCGGGGAATCCTGGGCGCCGGACCAGCCACCATCCCGGTGACCTCGACGGTGACGGCGGGAGATGCCAAACGGACCGGTACCACCCAGGTGGCGGTCCAGGACTTCCTGCCGGTCGCCTCGGCTTATCACATGCTTGGCAACATCGACCGGGTGCTCGACAAGTTCGGCGAGGGCACGGCTCGGACCCGCTGGACCGTGCAGGGCACTCGAGCGTCGGGTGCACCGTTCACCGTCGACGTCAAGAACCGCTATGCCAGCCAGTGGGACGTCGCTGAGGAGGCCAGCTACGACCCCTACCTCCAAGTGGCGGCGCTGGTACTCAACGAATTCGAGGACGTGACGATCAACAAGGTCGACTTCACCGGCGACGTGTCCGAGGACTACACCCGTTACTCGATCTCGGAGATACAGATCCGCCGGCCCGATGGCACGTATCAGCCTGCCCCGAAGACGAAGCCGTTGCGCGTCGTCGCCGGGACCCGGCTCAACCTGCGCGTCGTGTTGGCTCCGTACAAGAACATCGGCTCCCCACGCAACGTCGACCTGTCGGTCGTGGTGCCATCCAGGACCGCCGGCAGCCACGGGTGGGTCGACGTGTTCGGTGGTCCCGGCGATGACGAAGAGGACCGCGAAGATGGCGAGAGCCGGGCCCGCAACTTCGACGAGTTGCTCGACGAACTGGAGAACATCACGCCGAACAACTCCGTCACCGCGCGGCTGAACGTCGAACGGGAATCCGACGACGACTTCGAGCTCGTCCAACGATCACGCCGCGCGACGGTCGACCGCGTCGTCCAGGGCACCGCCGAGTTCCCCATCCGCGTCGTCGCGCCTGCGCGCAGCAAACCGGCGGTTGTCTCCGGCAAGAGGTGGGAGCTCCGCACGGCGCTGAGCGGCGGCCAGCCGGACCGGACCTTCTCCTTCGGCGACGCGTCGGCACAGCCCCTAATGGGCGACTGGAACGGTGACGGCAAGGCCTCTGCCGCACGTTTCAAGGACGGCAAATGGACCATCCGCACCAGCCCCGACAGCACCAAGACTCGCACGGTGACCTTCGGCCGCGCCGGTGACATTGCCGTCGTGGGCGACTGGGACGGCGACGGTACCGACGACATCGGTGTGTACCGGAAGGGTCGTTGGCTGCTGCGCAACTCACTCAGCTCAGGACCGGCCGACCGCGACTTCACCTTCGGCACGTCGTCCTGGCGCCCAGTGGTCGGTGACTGGAACGGCAGCGGGATCGACACCGTCGGGATCTTCCGGCGCGGCGAGTGGCGGCTGCGCAACACCAACAGTGCGGGCGAGCCCCGGTACACGTTCTCCTACGGCCGCACCGGGGACGTGCCGTTGTCTGGCGACTGGAACCGCGACGGCCGCGACCGACCAGGCCTGTACCGCTCGGGCACCTGGTATCACCGCAACACGATCACCTACGGATCGTCGAAGAAGTTCACCTTCGGCACCGCCGACAAGAAGCCCGTGACCTGGGAATAGCCACCCTCGAGGGTCGAGGGGGCCGGGCCGCCCGGCCTCCTCGACCGGCACGGTGATAGCCGTCGTGGCGAACGTCGCTTAGGCCGGCGTGGGCAGCAGCGGCAACACCGTCGCAACCGCATACCAGGCCGCGGCCGCGATCACGACGGCGAAGGTGAACAGCCAGAACGCGGCAGGCACAGCACGCAGCCGGCGAGCCATGAGATAGGCGTCGGAACTCGTCACGCCGCGCCGAGTCGCATGGCTGCGCGCCACCACCCACCACGCCCGCACCGCCCCGACGATCAACAGCCAGGCGAAGGCGAACACCACGACGTTCTGGACCACGGGGTCGCCGAACCAGGCCACCAGGCCCAGCGCCACACCGGTGGCCAGCACCACCCCGACCGTGTGCCAACTGCGCGAGAACAGGAACGTCAACCCCATTCCGGCAACCAACACCCACAGGGCGATCCGGGCCCACCCCTGGGAGGTGGCCCACATCAGGCCGGCTCCGAGTACGGCTGGTGCCGGGTAACCCCACCACAGAGCCCACAACACCCGCACCGTGCCACGACCAGCGAAGTTGGTGGCGCCGGACATGTCACCGTTGACGGTGATGCCATGAAGGCGATAGCCGGCGAGGACCGCGGCGAGCGCGTGTCCGATCTCGTGCACGATGGTCACCGGGTATCCGATGACGTTCCAGGTGGCCCTATGGACGGCGAGCGCGACGGCGATCACCGCCACCGCCAGAACCTGTTCCTCCGGCATCGACAACAACGTCTCGTCCAGCCGGTGCTCGGCGAGCCAGTTCCAGACGTCGACGGTGGCCTCCTCAGGTCGGGCCGTCCCGGGTGGGTCGGCCCGCCCACGGTACTCAACGGTCGACGGCGCTCGGACGCGCCCCACAACAACGGCCCGCACCATCGGTGGTCGTGAGCGATTCCGCTGGTCGTCGAGACGACCGGGTCTCGCTGGTGACCACCGAAGGTGCGGGCCTCGATGTTCCCGGCGGGTGCCCTTGTTGCTAGGCCTTGAGCTGGGCGCCCCGACGGTGGGCCAACGTGGCTAGCGCGCCGGCGACCAGAAGCAGGAGCGCAAGACCCGCCAGCGGAGCCAGTGCGGATCCGGTGTCGGGCAGTTCCTGGCCATTGGCGTCCGCATCGGCGTCCGCATCAGCGTCGGCGTCGGCGTCGACGTCCGCATCAACATCAGCATCGACGTCCGCATCAACATCAGCGTCCACGTCCGCATCAACATCAGCGTCCACGTCCGCATCAACATCAGCGTCCACGTCCGCATCAACATCAGCGTCCACGTCCGCATCAACATCAGCGTCCACGTCCGCATCAACATCAGCATCGACGTCCGCATCAACATCAGCATCGACGTCCGCATCAACATCAGCGTCCACGTCCGCATCAACATCAGCGTCCACGTCCGCATCAACATCAGCATCGACGTCCGCATCAACATCAGCGTCCACGTCCGCATCAACATCAGCATCGACGTCCGCATCAACATCAGCATCGACGTCCGCGTCAACATCAGCGTCCACGTCCTGCTCCTGGACCGTGTTGCAGGCCGAGTAGTAAGCCTCCTGCCCGCTGGTGAGCAGGTTCACCGGCCCCTGCCACAACCACGGCAGCACACACGCGTTGTTGAGGATGTTGATCCCGGAGCCGGACGCCGATCCGCCCGTGGTGTTGCAGGCCTCGTAGTACGCCTCCTGGCCACCGGTCAGGACGTTGAACGGCCCCTGCCACAACCACGGCGCCACACACGCGTCGTTCAGCAGGTTGGCGCCTTCCGCGGTAAGTGTTCCGTCGGTGTTGCAGGCCTCGTAGTACGCCTGCTGCCCTTCGGTCAGGAGGTTCAGCGGCCCCTGCCACAACCACGGCGCGGCGCAGATGTTGTTGCCGATGTTGAGACCCTTCGCCTCGAAGGTCCCGTCATCGAACCGGTCCGCGGTGTCGTCGTCCAGTTCCATCACCGTGCCGTCGCTGTTGCACGCGACATAGTGGGCGTTCTGCCCCTCGGTGAAGACGTTGAACGGACCCTGCCACAACCAAGGCAACACACACGCGTTGTTCAGGATGTTGATACCGCCGTCGGCGGAGTCGACATCGTTGTTGCAGACGACGTAGTAGGCCTCTTGGCCGCTGGTGCCGGTGTTGACCGGACCCTGCCACAACCAAGGCGCGACGCAGGCGTTGTTGAGGATGTTGATGCCCTTGCCGCTGGACGACCCAGAGCCGTTGCAGGCTTCGTAGTGCCCGCTCTGGTCTTCGATCCCGACGTTGAACGGTCCCGGCCAATACCACGGCAGCAGGCAGAGGTCATTGCCGATGTTGATGTCCGGCAGGCCGAGGCCGTCGAGCAGATCGAGTCCGGCCGCGACGTCCGCCGAGTCGAGCCGGTCGACCTCGACCGGTGCATCGAATTCGACGTCATCAAGTTCCAGCGCACCGGGGACGAGGATCTGTGCCTCGCCTTCCGGGTTCACTGCTGTTGCGGTGGCACCCATGGCGATGGATACGACTACTCCGGCCGCACCCGCCACGAGGCCACGCAGAACTCTGTTCACAGGTTCTCCTTAACTAACATTGACAAGGCGGCGCCCCACTCACGCGCGACCGCCACAGAGAAGGCTCGACCACCCAGAACTTCATGTCAAGCACTTCGCGACTAGAAATAACAAGGTTGTTAGGAGAGGTAATACATGCCCATTTAAGGTGGGTTTGTGAATCACTGTCCGCGTCGTTGAGATAATAGGAAAAACCGATATTCCCCGACGATTGGCGACGACCGGAGTATTGAGATCACATCACTCATGCCGCCATCAACCGGTCACGTGTATCGAATTCCGGCGTTCTACCTTGCCGTTGCCGGTTCGGCCCGGCGGGACACCTAACCGGCAACGGTCACCGGGACAGCCCGGCGCCACGCCGCGCCGGCAACACCGACGAGGCGTGGTGACACGTACGCTCACTCAGCCGCTGAGCCGCTCCACGATCAGCTCACGGACACGTTTGGCGTCAGCCTGGCCGCCGGTGGCCTTCATGACCGCACCGATCAGCGCACCGACGGCGCCCATGTTCCCGCCACGGATCTTCTCGGCGACGTCCGGCATGGCCGCGATGGCGCCGTCGACAGCAGTGCCCAGGGCGGCATCGTCCGACACGATAGCCAGCCCACGAGCCGTCACGACCTCATCCGGGGAACCTTCACCCGCGAGCACACCCTCCACGACTTGACGGGCCAGCTTGTCGTTCAACGTGCCTTCGCCGATGAGGGTCTGCACCCGCGCGACGTCTGCCGGCGTGATGCCGACCTCGTCGATCCCGGCGCCACGTTCGTTGGCCGTCCGGGCGACGACACCCAGCCACCACTTCTTCGCCCCGGCCGCATCAGCACCCGCCGCGATCGTCTCCTCCACCAGCCCAACGGCTCCGGCGTTGACGACATCGCGCATTTCCAGGTCGGTGAAACCCCACTCAGCCTGCAGCCGAGACCGGCGGGCCGCCGGCGGCTCAGGCAATGTGCCTCGCAGCTGTTCGACCCAGTCTCGAGCCGGCGCCACCGGCACCAGGTCCGGCTCGGGGAAGTACCGATAGTCCTCGGCTTCCTCCTTGACCCGGCCAGCGGTGGTTTCGCCGGTGTCTTCGTGCCAGTGCCGGGTCTCCTGCACGATCGCGGTGCCCGAATCCAGGGCCGCGGCCTGGCGGCGGATCTCGTAGGTCACGGCGCGTTCCACCGACCGCAGCGAGTTCACGTTCTTCGTCTCGGTGCGGGTACCGAACGACGACGCCCCGGTGGGTTTCAGCGACACGTTGGCATCGCAGCGCATCTGGCCCAGCTCCATCCGCGCCTCCGACACCCCGAGGGCGCGGATCAGCTCACGCAGCTCGGTGACGTAGGCCCGGGCCACCGCTGGGGCCAGTGCCGGCGGGACCTCGATCGGCTTGGTGACGATCTCGATCAGGGGGATGCCGGCGCGGTTGTAGTCCAGCAGCGAGTGGCTCGCGCCGTGGATACGACCGGTAGCCCCGCCGACGTGCAGCGACTTGCCGGTGTCTTCCTCCATGTGAGCACGTTCGATACCGATCCGGAACACCCGGGCGCCGTCGTCGGTGTCGACGGTCACGTCGGTCCAGCCGTCGAACGCGATCGGCTCGTCGTACTGGGAGACCTGGAAGTTCTTCGGCATGTCCGGATAGAAGTAATTCTTCCGCGCGAACCGGCAGTGCTCGGCGATCCGGCAGTTCAAGGCCAACCCGATCCGGATGGCCGACTCGACCGCCACCCGGTTGACCACCGGCAACGACCCAGGTAGGCCGAGGCACGTCGGACACACCTGGGCGTTCGGCTCGGCGCCGAACTCAGTGGAGCACCCGCAGAACATCTTGGTGGTGGTGCCGAGTTCGACGTGCACCTCCATGCCCATGACCGGGTCGAACCGGTTGATGGCGGCGTCGAAACTAGGCAGGGTGGTGATGGTCGGCATCAGGAGGCATCCTCGAGTTCGACGACACGAGACGTGGTGTCGCCGGCTCGTACCTCGCGAACCACGATCGCAACCGTGACCACGATGGACGCCCCGGCGAGGCCCGCATCGAGCATCTTCAGCTTGTCGCCCTCATGCCGGGCCTTCGCGAACGCCCGAACGGCGCCGACGACGGCGAAAGCCTGGGTAGCGAGCTTGATGATGTGTTTGGCGTTCATGACGGGTTCACCTCGTGTGCGCGGCTGACGGGTCGCGAACGGACCACCGTGGCCATCGTGACATACAACGGACCACGCTGACCGGGACGGCACCTCACGACGTTTCCCAGGCCGGGGCTTGGTCGAGCAGGGGTCCGCCCCACTCCGCCACCAACGCCTGCTCCACGGCCGCACCCACCCGGTATAGGCGATCGTCACCCAGCACCGGAGCCATGACGTGCAGCCCTACCGGCAGCCCGTCCTCGTCGGCGAGTCCACACGGGAACGACGCCGAGGCGTTGCCCGCGAGGTTGCTGGGGATGGTGCACAGGTCGTTCTTGTACATGGCCAGGGGGTCGTCCACCTTCTCCCCGAGGGGGAAGGCCGTCGTGGGCGTGGTGGGTGACACCAGCACATCGACCTGCTCGAACGCCGCCGCGAAGTCACGCGCGACCAACGTGCGTACCTTCTGCGCCTGGCCGTAGTACGCGTCGTAATACCCCGACGAAAGGGCATACGTGCCCAGGATGATCCGCCGCTTCGCCTCGGCACCGAACCCGGCGCCGCGGGTCATGGTCATGACCTCTTCGGCGCTGCGGGTGCCGTCGTCGCCCACTCGCAACCCGTAGCGCATGGCGTCGAACCGGGCCAGGTTGGACGAGACCTCGCTGGGGAGAATCAGGTAGTACGCCGGCAACGCGTACTCGAAGTGCGGGCAGGACACCTCGACGACATCGGCGCCCAGCTTGCCGAGCAACTCGACGGCTTCGTGGAACCGGGCCTCGACACCGGGCTGGTATCCCTCACCGCCCAGTTCTTTGACGACCCCGACCCGCAGCCCGCTGAGGTCTCCGTCGGCGCCCCGGCGCGCGGCACCCACGACGTCGGGCACCGGCTGGTCGATGCTGGTGGAATCCAAAGGGTCGTGCCCAGCGATGACACTGTGCAGGAGTGCGGTGTCCAGCACATTCCGCGCACACGGGCCAGCCTGATCCAGGCTCGACGCGCACGCGATCAGCCCATACCGGCTCACTCCGCCGTAGGTGGGTTTGACCCCGACCGTGCCGGTGACAGCCGCCGGTTGGCGGATGGAGCCGCCGGTGTCGGTGCCGATGGCCAGCGGGGCCTGGAACGACGCCAGCGCCGCCGCCGAACCACCACCAGAACCCCCGGGGATCCGGGTGAGATCCCACGGGTTGCGGGTAGGGCCGAACGCCGAGTTCTCCGTGGACGAACCCATGGCGAACTCATCGAGGTTGGTTTTGCCCAAGATGACGAGCCCGGCCGCCCGCAGCGCGCGAGCGACCGTGGCGTCATACGGCGGACGCCAACCTTCAAGGATGCGCGAACCAGCGGTGGTGGGCATGTCCGCGGTCGTGATGACGTCTTTCAACGCCAGCGGGACGCCGGCCAGCGGGCCGAGCCGCTCTCCCGCCGCCCGCTGCGCGTCGACCTCGGCCGCCGCGGCCAACGCCTCCTCGGCGGCGACGTGTAAGAAGGCGTGGACACCAGGCCCGCCGTCGGCGGTGGTGTCGACAGCCGCGACGCGGTCGAGGTGGGCTCGGGTCACCTCCACCGCGCTGGTCTCCCCGGAAGCCACCAGCGCGGCCAGCTCGGCCGCGGTGCGCCGGGTCAGCTCCGGCGCGCTCACTGCTCCTCCCCCAGGATCTGCGGGACCCGGAACCGGCCGTCTTCGGCCTCCGGCGCCCCGGACAGGGCTGCCTCGGCGCTCAGACACGGGCGCAGTTCGTCGGGCCGGAAAACATTGGTGACCGGCAACGCATGCGAGGTGGGCGGGATGTCGTCGGCCGCAACCTGCGCCACCTGCCCCACCGCGTCGATGATCTGATCGAGCTGACCGGCCAAGTGGTCGACCTCGTCGGACTGAAGATCGAGGCGAGCCAGGCGCGCGAGATGCGCAACCTCGTCGCGGCTGATCGAGGGCATTGGGCTAGCGCTCCTCTGTACAGGTTCTCGTGTTCCGGGTGTGTGGCGACCTCGGTAGGTCACGTGGTTGTGCCGGGCCGGATCCGCAACGGCCCCGGATCCGCGGCACCCCTCCGATCCTACGGCAGGGTAGGGCCAGCCCCACCCAGGCGCCGGTGGCAACCCGGACATCGAGGATGCCAGCTGGCACCGATGTGGGCGGAGCCGCATTTCACAAGGCTAGACAGCATGCTGAAACCACCGGACACCCGCACCACCGGGCGACCCGCGACCGTCGCCTCCAGGCGACCCGCACACGACGTCGCGCCAAGGTCGTCGAGCCGGCGCGACCCGTTCATCGACGTCCTCCGGGTCGCCGCGATCGTTCTGATCGTCGCCCAGCACTGGCTGATGCCGGCTGTCTCCTACGACGACGGGGTACTCACCACCGGCAACGCCCTCACCACCCCCGGTGCGTGGATGGTGACGTGGTTCAGCCAGGTGATGCCTCTGGTGTTCTTCGCCGGCGGCGCGGCGGCTGCCTACAGCCTCGGCCGGCCCACCACCACCGATACCTCCCGGTGGCTGCACCAGCGGCTCACCCGGCTGGCGGCGCCGGTGGTGCCGCTGGTGCTGGTCTGGCTGGTCCTGCCACATCTTCTGCTGGCGTCGGGGCTCCCGGCCGGACCGGTAGACTCCGCCTCCCGGTTGGCCGGTCGCCTCCTGTGGTTCCTCGCGCTCTACGTTCTAATCACCGCCCTCGCTCCGATGCTGCTGCGGCTCCACCAACGGATGCGCGGTATCGAGGTGATCGGGTTGGCGGTCGCCGCCGGGGTCGTCGATCTGCTCCGGTTCGGCGTGTTCGACGGCGCCGCCGTGGTGGGCTACCTGAACGTGCTACTCGTCTGGTGTGCGGCGTACCAACTCGGCATGGCCTACGCCACCGGCCGGCTGCACTGGCTGCGCGGCTACCGGGCGCTCGCGGTAGCCGCCGCGGGTATGGCGGCCACCGCGGTCGCCGTCGTCGCTGGCCCCTACCCGGGCAGCATGATCGGGATGCCGGGCGAGCCGGTATCCAACATGAACCCGCCCACCGTGGTCCTCCTGACCATCACCGCCCTGCAACTCGGCCTGGCCGCCGCATTACGTCCGCTGATCGTCCGGTGGACGGCGAACCCGCCGGTGGAGAACGGGCTCCGGTGGCTGTCCGCGCGGCTGATGACCATCTACGTCTGGCACATGCCGGCACTCATCGTCGTCGCCGGGACCGCCGTCATGGGTCTCGACTGGGCTACGCCACCCCTCCTCAGCGCCGAGTGGCGCGAGGCCATGCCGATCTGGCTCGGGTCGCTGCTCGCAGTGCTCGCGGTTATGATCGCCGCCTTCTCCCGCGTCGAGCGCACCGCTCGGACCGGCCCGGCCCGGCGGCCCGCGTTGATCGGTCTGGCGGTCGTGCTGCTCGGCCTCGGGCTGCTGGCCCTGGCCGCGAACGGTTTCACACCTGAGCTCACCACCCATCCCGCTGGCCCCTTCGCCGCCTCCCTGGCCATCCTGGCCGGCGCCGCGATCGTGATGTGGCCGACGCGGACACCACCCACCCAGGGGCCACGGCCCGTGCGGACCGGCACCGTGCCGGCCACGGTGGGGCTATCCCCACCCCCCACAAACCGGGCAGCCGGCTCGCCCCACGTCACCCAACGCGAGAAGGTAGGAGTGTGAACACGATGTACGGTCCCACCGACCCCCACATCAGCGACGGTTCCTGGGCCCCGGGTGTCGACGCCTCGACCGACCGCCGCCCGGGCCAGATGGGCCGGCCTCGCCGACCCCGCGCCGGCTGGGGTCAGGTCGGACGCGACCTGCTGTACCTCCTCCCCGGATTGCCCATCGCGATCGGTTCCTTCGTCACCCTGATGACCGGCTTCTGGCTCGGCATCGGGCTGATCCCGCTGGCCCTGCTCGGCATCGTGATCCTCATGATGACGCTGCTCACGGCCCGTGGATTCGCCGCCGCCGAACGCAGCCGGGTCGGCATCATGGAGGGCCACCGGGTCTGGCCGGCCCACTACCGCACTCCGAACGCGGCGGGATTCTCCCGCATCGCCGGGTATTTGCGCGACCCGCAGCTGTGGCGGGATTTCTTGCACGGCCTGCTCATCCTGCCGATCCGGTGTTTCACGTGGTCGTTCACCATCGCCTGGTCGGCTGCTTCACTCATGGTCACCTATCCCCTCTGGGCGTGGTCACTGCCTCAGAGCGACGACGATGAGAGCCTCGTCGAACTCATCACCGGCTGGGACTCGTTCATCGCCGACGTCGTCTTCCAGACCACCCTCGGGGTGATTTTCCTGGTCACCCTCCCCTACGTCATCCGCGCGCTCGCCACCATCGAGGCGTCGCTGGCCTGGGCGATCCTGACCAACGAACACGCTGCCTGGCGAGCCCGGGCCGAAGAACTTACCCGCAGCCGGCAAGCCGTCGTCCAAGCCGAGGCCGACACCCTGCGGCGGGTGGAGCGCGACATCCACGACGGCCCCCAGCAGCGGCTCGTCCGGCTCACCATGGACCTACAGTCGGCGCAACGCCGCCTCGGCGACGACCCCGAAGCGGCCGCACCCCTCGTCGAAGGCGCACTACAACAGACCCAGGAAGCGCTCACCGAACTGCGGGCACTGTCCCGCGGCATCGCACCCCCCATCCTGACCGATCGAGGACTTCCGGCAGCGCTAGCGGCGGCGGCCGGCCGATGCCCGATCCCCACGACGCTGGACGTCGACCTCGCCGACGAAGAGCGGTTGCCCACCGCGGTGGAGAACGCCGCGTACTTCGTCGTCACCGAGGCGCTCACCAACGTCGCCAAACACAGCGAGGCGAGCAGCTGCGAGGTCAACGTGTTCATCGCCTCCCGAGTGTTGTGTGTCCGCGTCGCCGACAACGGCCGCGGGGGCGCACACCTCGGCAAAGGCCACGGGTTGGCTGGTCTGGCCGATCGGCTGGCCGGAGTGGACGGACAGCTCAGCGTCGACAGCCCACCCGCCGGCGGCACCGTCATCACCGCCGACATCCCGATCCGCTAGCACCGCCGGCACCCTCCCCTCCCCGCACCCCACCGGCGCCCTCCCCTCCCCGCACCCCACCGGCACCCTCCCCTCCCCGCACTTCGCTACCGCCAGATGGCGTTAAGGGCCGAATTCAGGCTTTAACGCCATCTGGCGGTAGCGAAGTGGGGCGTGGCCGACCGCGGTTATCCACAGAACAGCCGACCAATCTCGCCGAGTTGTCCACAATCCGTCTCGGCCCCCTTCAAACACGGCCGCGGAACGCGGATCGTCGACAGTCATGCGTCGCCGACTCACTCACCTTCCCTCCGCCATCGCCACTCTCATTCACCAGTGCGCCGGGCTGATCGACATCGACACGGCGCGGGATGTCGGAGTCCGCCCCGAGCGCCTGCACGAACTGGCTAGGGCCCGCCTGCTCGTCCGAGTCGCCGAGGGGGTCTATACGTCGCCGGAGCTGCTCGACCGGCTGGATGGCTGGGCACGGCACGACCTCCTCGCTCGCGCCTTCGTCGTGTCGCTTGGCCCGGGCGCCTACCTCACGGAGTGGTCAGCGGTAGCAGCCTGGCAGCTGCCGACCCTGGGGCCACCGCCGAGTGAGCCGGTGGCCGTACGTCCTCGGTCCGGCGGTCGCAGCCGTGGACGCGGGTCGAAGATCGCCGCGTACGGACGGGTGCGCACCCACCGGTTACCCGCTGAACATCGGCGGCTGCATGGACGCACCCGCCTGGTCAGCCAGGAGTGGGCCGCAGCGACGGTCGGGGTGACCTCGGCGCTGCCCGCCGCCCTGGTGGTCGCCGACGCGGTAGCCCGGCGAGGTGGCGACATCACCTCGGCCACCAACGACATGACGCGCTGGCCGGGGGTTACTCGCGCCCGGTGGGTGGCCGAACATGCCGATCCACTGGCGGAGAGCCCGGTCGAAACGCTGGGCCGGTTCGCCGCGATCGCCGGCGGATTACCTCGGCCGGTGTCCAATGCGTGGGTTGGCGTCGATGGACCTGAGCATCGCGTCGACGGGCTGTGGCCTTTTCACTTCGCCGCCTACGAGGCGGACGGCGCCCTCAAGTACAACAACCGCCCCGATGCCGCCGTGATCGTCACCCGTGAGAAGGAGCGCGAATGGCGGCTCCGACGCCTAGGCCTCGACCTCGCCAGATACGACTTCGGCATGGCGGCTTTCCAGCGCGACGAACTCAGCGCCCGATTCCGGCGTCTCCTTCAGGACAACCCGGCGCGGGTCACCCCGATCCGGTGGTGGAAACACGTTCCCGGAGTCGGCCCGGTAGAGCCTGGGCCGACGGACTGGCCCAGCCCGCTGCCAACGACGGTGGCTCTGCCGCCGGGCTGGTGGCGCGACCGTCGCTGATGCACACTACGTCCGCACTCCGCTACCGCCAGATGGCGTTAACAGCCGAATCCGGGCCTCAACGCCATCTGGCGGTAGCGGAGTGCGTATAGGGGTCCCCGCACGTGGCAAGCTATGAGCCGTGCGAATCGTGTTGGCCGAAGACTCCCTGTTGCTTCGGGAAGGCCTTGTCCGCCTCCTCGGCGAGGCCGGAGCGGAGGTGGTGGAGGCCGTCGGCGACGGAATTGAGCTGGTGCGATCCGTGGTCGACCACCAGCCGGACGTCGCCATCGTCGACGTCCGGATGCCGCCGAGTTTCACCGACGAAGGCCTGCGCGCCGCCATCGAGGCCCGCACCCGGGTGCCCGGCACCGGAGTGCTGGTCTTGTCCCAGTACGTCGAGGAGTCCTACGCCTCGGACCTGCTCGCCGACGGCGCCGGCGGCGTCGGGTATCTCCTCAAGGACCGAGTATCGAACTTGGAGGAGCTGTCCGATGCCCTGGAGCGCATCGCCGCCGGTGGCACCGTGCTGGACCCCGAGGTTGTTGCGCAGCTGTTCGCGCAGCGCCGGCGCGACCCACTGGAGAAGCTCACCCCCAGAGAACGCGACGTGTTGGGGCTCATGGCCGAGGGGCGCACCAACTCGGCGATCGCCCGCAGCCTGGTGGTCACCGAGGGCGCCGTCGAAAAACACATCTCGTCCATCCTCACCAAGCTTGGGCTGCATCCATCCGACGACGGACACCGACGCGTCCTGGCGGTCCTAGCCTGGCTGAAGTCGGGCCAGTGACTCTCCCGGCCGGGTGATTGTTGCCGGATGGGGCAGGTTTCGTCTCACCTCGGTTGCGCGTGCCCCGAAGCTGCGTCGAGTGCTGGAGTTTACGGGTAGAAATATGACTGACGTCGTCGAGTGACAGGATCTTCTCTAGTGTCGTACCTGCTACGTGTGGTTCTCCCCGACGCACCGGGCTCACTCGGGGCGGTTGCTTCCGCCATCGGTGCCGCCGGTGGCGACATCGTGGGCGTCGACGTCGTTGAACACCGCTCCGGTGGACAGGCGGTCGACGATTTCCTCGTCGACCTGCCACCTGGCCGGTTGCCGGACTCCCTGGTGAGTGCGTGCCGGTCGGTGGCCGATGTCACCGTCGAGTTCGTCGGCCATTACAGTCCAGGCGCCCATCTGCACCGCGACCTCGAGGCCGTAGAGGCGATGACGGCCGACCCCCATCACGCGGCGGACACCCTGGTGGATCTCGTGCCCGGAGTCTTCCGGTCGGGCTGGGCATTACTGGTGTCGCAGGACAACGGACGGCTCGTGGTTGAACGGACGGCGGGCGGCGCGCCGGAGTCGTTGGGGCAGGTCGTGCCATGGCTACCGATGCCGGGTCCCGCCCGGATCCACACGGACGACGGCTGGGCACCCGATTCGTGGCACGACGTCGTCGCCGTCGGCACCCCGCTGGAAGTTCCTACCCGGGCCATCGTCCTGGGCCGCGACGGTGGACCAGGCATCCTAGACTCCGAGCTGGCTCGGCTCACCCACCTTGCTGCGCTGGCCAGCGTGATTCGCAACGGCACCCGGCCGACCGCACCCGCATAGGCGGCACCGGTGATACCCCGCCCGGTCGCCTATCTGGGGCTCGATGTCGGCACCAGCGGTCTCAAGCTGGTGCTGCTCGGGCTCGACGGACACACGTTGGTCGCGGCGGAAGAACCGTACACCGTGCTGACCCCCGCCCCCGGACACGCGGAGACTGACCCGCACACCTGGACAGCCGCGGCAGCATCAGCGGCAACGCGCATCGGGGCGGATTTGGCCCACGTCGACGTCGCCGCCATCGGCATCGCCGGGCAGATGCATGGCGTGGTGTTGTGCGACGACACCGGCACCGCGGTGGCGCCAGCCATCCTGTGGCCGGACCGGCGTGCCGCGGCGGAGGCGCAGCGGTGGCACGAACTGCCATCCACCGACCGGGACCGGCTGGCCAACCCCATCGTGCCGGGGATGACCGGGCCGATCCTGGCCTGGCTCGCCGAACACCACCCGGACGTCGTGAACAGGGCGGCGGTGGCGCTACCGGTCAAGGATGCCGTGCGGGCCAGCCTGCTGGACGAGCCGGTGGCCGCACGTGCGGTCACCGAGCGCAGCGACGCGTCGGCCACCCTGCTCTGGGACCTCTTCGACGACACCTGGGCCAGCGGGGTATGCGCAGCGGTCGGAGTACCGGCCCGGCTGCTGCCCGCCGTGGCGCCCAGCGCCGAGGTGGTGGGCCGAACCGGCTGGCTGGGCCGGCTGGTGGCCGGTGCCTCGACGGACGTCCCCGTCGTTACCGGAGCTGGCGACACAGCGGCCGCATTGCTCGCCCTCGGTGCTCGTCAGCCGGCCGACATCTTGATCAACTTTGGGACGGGCGCACAGGTTCTGTCCGTCCGGGCCTCCCCCGCCGCGGGGCGTCGGGATCGGTCAGTACATCTGTACGCCGACGCCGGTGACTCCTGGTACGCGATGGCGGCGCTGCAGAACGGTGGGTTGGCACTCGAATGGGCCGCCGAGGTGCTCGGGCTGACGTGGGCGGAGCTGGTATCAACCGCCGCTGAGGCCTCCGCCGGTGCCGGTGGGGTGTCGTTCCTGCCGTTCCTCACCGGTGAGCGCGGAGCTGTTGCCTCCCCCACCAGCCACGGGGGCTGGCTCGGAGCAGGCACCACCACGACCCGTGCGGACCTAGCCCGGGCTGCGATCGAGGGCGTGTTGTTCTCGATCCGGCATGCGTTCGACCTGCTCGGCATCGATGGAACCGACGACGCCGCAACGGTCACCCTCAGCGGTGGTGGGTGGCGCGCGCCGCTACTGTCCGCCATGGCCGCCGACATACTCTCCCGCCCGGTCCGGCGGATCGACGTCCGCAGCGCCTCGGCGACCGGCGCGGCAATACTCGCAGCCAGCGGCGTCGGTGAACACCCACAACCACGGCGGTCGACAGACGCGGAACTCGAACCCGCCCCGACACCCGCTCTCCTGGCCGCGGCCGAACTGTGGGACCGACGCCGGGCGGCGGCGGAGATGTAACCCGGTCGCACGACCGTTGTTGACATGACGAACCGACCCTTGTTCAGCCCGCGACCGCCAAGGCGAACGGCAGCACCTGTCCGGCTCCGGTCTGCCGCAGAGCACGGCCCGCGACAGTGATGGTCCAGCGGGAGTCGATGAGGTCGTCCACGAGCAGAACCACCGGCTCCGGATCGAGTTCGGCCAGGGTGGCGCGCATGGTGTCGTCCGCGGTCCAGCGGCCCCAAACGTCAGCCAGTCGGAACGCGCTGTTGCCGCCCGGTTCACCGTCGGGTCCGCCAGGCGCCACCTGCAAGGGGCCCAGATCGGCTAGCCGGCCGACGGACGCCAAGTGCCCGGCCACGGACTGAATGAGTTGCGAACGGGTACGTGACGGCAGCCAGGCCACCGCGTGCGGACGCCGCTCCCAGTCCCACACCCGCAGAACATCGACGCAGGCAGCCAACAGCGCCTCGTCCGCCGGCGCGTCCGGGGACCCCAGAAGCTCGCGCAGGCGTTGCCCCCATCCGAGGTCGGTGAGCCGGGCGACCGCGCGGCCGGGCTCGACCCGATCCGCCTCGCCGATCTTGCCCCGGGCGTCGATGCCGAGCCGGTCCATACCGGTTGGCCATTGCGCCCGCGGTTCGATCGGCACCCCGGCGCGCTGCAACGTGACGCGGGCGCTGGCCCGGGCGTCGTCGGGAACCGACGACTCGTACCACGCACCGGCGCACACATCGCACCGGCCGCAGTCGGCCGCCTCGGGGTCGTCCAAGACCTCCTGCAGGAACGCCATCCGGCATCGGTCGCCGCGCTGGTAGGCCAGCATCAGATCGGCCTCGTGTTCGCGGGCGGCCGCGACACGGGCGTAACGCTCGGCGTCATACACCCATGGTTGGCCGGTGGCCTCCCAACCGCCACGTACCCGCCGCACCGCGCCATCGACATCGAGCACCTTGAGCAGCAGCTCCAGCCGGGTCCGCCGCACGTCGGCAACCGTCTCCAGAGCCGCCGTCGACATAGGCTGCCCAGCCTCACCCAGCGCCGCGATGACCGCCTCAGCCTGCTCCGGCCGCGGCATCGACACGGTGGCGAAGTAATGCCAGATGTCTTTGTCTTGCTCGCCGGGCAGCAACAACACGTCGGCCCGCTCGGTAGCCCGCCCGGCGCGGCCCACCTGCTGGTAATACGCCACTGGCGACGGCGGCGCGCCGAGGTGCACCACGAATCCGAGGTCCGGTTTGTCGAACCCCATACCCAGCGCACTGGTAGCCACGAGGGCCTTGACCTCGTTGTGCAGCAACGCACGCTCGGCCTCGATCCGCTCGGCCGGGTCGGTGCGGCCCGTGTAGGCGCGGACGTCGTGGCCGGCCTCACGCAACAGGGCCGCGGTGTCTTCCGCGGCCGAGACCGTCAGCGCGTAGACGATGCCGCTCCCAGGCAGCTCGGTCAAGTGGGCGATCAGCCAGCCGAGCCGCTGGTCGGACGCCGGCAGGCGCAACACGCCGAGCCGCAGGCTGTCGCGGGCGAGTGAACCGCGCAGCGTCCGCACCTCGGCGCCGCCACTGCCCAACTGCTCGGCGACGTCGGCGACCACCCGGGCGTTAGCCGTCGCGGTGGTGGCGAGGACCGGTGTACCGGTGGCCAGGGTGTCGAGCAGGTCGCGGATACGCCGGTAGTCGGGCCGGAAATCGTGCCCCCAGTCGGAGACACAATGCGCCTCGTCGACGACGATCAACCCTGCGCCACTGGCCAGCGCCGGTAGCTGCTCCTCCCGGAAGCGTGGGTTGTTCAGCCGCTCCGGGCTCACCAGCAACACGTCGACGGCGTCTTCGGCCAATGCCTTGGCGACCTCACCCCACTCGTCGGCATTCGAGGAATTGATGGTGACCGCCCGGATGCCGGCCCGCTCGGCGGCCGCGACCTGGTCCCGCATCAAGGCAAGCAACGGCGAGACGATGACGGTGGGGCCGAGCCCGCGCGCCCGCAGCAGTCCAGTGGCGACGAAGTACACCGCCGACTTGCCCCACCCGGTGCGCTGGACCACCAGCACCCGGCGGCGGTGGGCGACGAGGTCTCGGACCGCGTCCCATTGACCGTCCCGGAACGACGCACCCGAGGCGCCGACCAGCCGACCCAGCAGCGCCTCGGCTTCGGCCCGGAGAGCTTGATCCGGATCGGACGGCTGAGCCGGCGCACCCGTGGCGCCGACGATGCCCTGTTCCATGCGGCGACCTCCCGTCCATTGCCTGTCGGCGACGTTACCCCAACGGCCCGACAACACGACGCGACAACGCGAACCAGCCGCCGATCGTGACGCCGGCTTCCCATGCGCCGGGAATCACACGAGCACCAGCGCCGGCATCGGACCACCGGGGGCCCGCACGGTGGAGATCGCGACACCCGCACCGTGGTCGGCGCTGACCTCGTCGAGTTTCGACGCCAGCCAGGCTATGTCGGCGCCGGCGGCCCGTTCCAGCCGCATCCGGCGCGACCGCATGGGCAACATCCACAGCCGCACCAATGCACCGGTGCTCGCCTCGATCCGGGCCAGGTACAGCAAACGCAACTCGTCGCGATACTCTTCGTGGCCGCTGATCCCCTCGTAGTCGTTGATCAGGTCGCCACAGCCGTACAAGATCATCCGGCCTCGATAGACCCCGACGGGGCGAGGATGGTGCGACGAGTGCCCGTGCACCACGTCGGCGCCCGCGTCGATCATCCGGCGGGCGAAGTCCGTCTGCTCCGCGGGAACGTCGTACCCCCAGTTGCCACCCCAGTGCACCGATACCACGACCACCATCCCGGCGCGCTTGACCGAAGCGATGCGGTCGATGAGCGCCGCAGCCGCACTACCGCGAAGATCCCCGGTGACCACACCAGGCCGCCCCGGCCCGGCCCGCCAGTCGGGTGGGATTCCGCTGGATCGTGCGCCGAACGACAACACGGCGACCCGGCCGCCGGCCCGGGTGGTCAGCACCGACGGCCTGGTTGCCGAGTCGAGGTCAAGGCCGGCACCCACCGTCGCCAGACCCGCGCGGTCCAAGACGTCCAACGTCTCGACCAGACCAGCCTGGCCGAAGTCGAGGACGTGGTTGTTGGCCAGTACACAGACGTCGGGCCGGGCGGCGGCCAGGGCGGCGACGTTGCCCGGGCTCATCCGATAGTGCACCGACTTGTTGGGGTCGAACGTCGCACTGCGGGTGATGGTCGTCTCGAGGTTCATCACCCGCAGGTGTGGCGCCAGCCCGTCGAGCAGCGGCAGGACGTCACCCCAGGGCCATTCGAAAGCCACTGGGGCCTGGATGGGACCACTGACCTTTTCGGCGAGATCGACGTAGGCCCGCGCGTCTCGCATGAACGGCTCCATCAGCTGCGGATCGCCGGCATTGGGCAGAATCTGGTCTACTCCACGGCCCATCATGACGTCACCGCAGAAGAACATCAGCAGGTGCCGGTCACCCACGTCTCCACCGTAAGCGCAACACCCACGTCGACGCGAGGATCCAGGTTGAGAACCCGCGCGTTCTAAGGCTGCTCCGCCGCTGGCTGGACATGGGTGGCCGCCGCATCTGGTCCACCATCGAGGAGCACTCGAAACCCCGCCTCGTCGAGCACCGGGACGCCAAGCTGTACCGCCTTCTCGTGCTTGGATCCGGCGTTCTCCCCGGCGACGACGTACGACGTCTTCTTCGACACCGAACCCGACGCCTTGCCGCCTCGGATGAGGATCGCCTCCTTCGCCTCGTCCCGGGAGAAACCTTCGAGCGAGCCGGTGACCACCACCGTCAGACCCTCCAGCGTGCGCGGCACCGACTCGTCTCGTTCGTCCTCCATCCGCACACCGGCCTCGCGCCACTTGCGAACGACCTCCCGGTGCCAGTCCACCTGGAACCACTCGATGATCGAGGCAGCGATAGTGGGGCCCACTCCGTCGACGGCAGCCAACTCCGCTTCCGTCGCGTTCTCGATCCGCTCCATCGAGCCCAGCGCCGTGGCCAGCGCTCGCGCCGCGGTAGGGCCGACATGCCGGATGGACAGCGATACCAGTACCCGCCATAGCGGCTGCTGTTTGGCCTTCTCCAGCTGTTCGAAGAGCCGCTCGGTGTTCTTGGTGGGCACCGACGGCTTACCCGGTGCCTCCTTGGTGTAGAAGTACGGCACCAGCTCGGTTTCGCCGGTGGCTTCGCCCTTGCGGCGGACATCACGGCGGATCATGACGTCGCGGAGATCGTCGATGGTCAGCAGGAACAGATCACCTTCGTCGCCGACCGGCGGGTGTTCCGGGGCATCGGGTGCGGTGAGCGCCTGCGCACCCTCGTACCCCAGTGCCTCGATGTCGAATCCACCCCGGCCGGCCAGGTAGAAGATCCGCTCGACCAGCTGAGCCGGGCAGGAGCGGGTGTTGGGGCAACGGATGTCGACGTCACCCTCCTTGGCCGGCGCGAGCGTGGTACCACACGACGGGCACTGGGTGGGCATCACGAAAGCCCGTTCGCTGCCGTCGCGCAGCTCGCGCACCGGGCCGAGGATCTCCGGGATGACATCACCAGCCTTGCGCAGCACCACGGTGTCGCCGATCAGCACCCCTTTGCGCTCCACCTCGGAGGCGTTGTGCAGCGTCGCGTTCTCGACCGTGGAGCCCGCTACCTTGACCGGCTCCATCACGCCGTACGGGGTGACCCGGCCGGTGCGGCCGAGACTGACCTTGATGTCCAGGAGCTTGGTGGTGACCTCTTCCGGCGGGTATTTGTAGGCGATAGCCCATCGCGGCGCCCGCGACGTAGAGCCGAGCCGGCGCTGCAACACCACTTGATCGACCTTGACCACCACCCCGTCGAGCTCATACTCGACGTCGTGGCGGTGCTCGCCGTAGTACGCGATGTACTCACGCACCGCGTCGAGGTGGTCGACGACGCGGACCCGCTGGTTGACCGGCAGCCCCCACGCCTTCAGCGCGTCGTACGCCTGCGATTGATGTTCGACCTCGAACCCACTTCGCTGCCCAAGCCCATGGCAGATGAGGATGAGCGACGACAACATGCGCCGGGCCCGGTCGAATTCCTCTTCCAGCCGCTCCAACGCGAGCTGGGCACGGCCTTCGCCACCCGCCGCGGCGGCCCGCTCCCGCGCGGCCTCGAGCCTCTCCTGCCGCCGGTCCAGACGTTGTCGGAGCACCCCCGCACCAGAGTTACGCGCGTTGGCGAACAGCGGCAGCCCGAGGCGGCCACGCTCGGCGTTGATCGCCTCGAACGCCGCGGCGGGAAACACCATCTCCCCCCGGATCTCCACCACCTCGGGCAACGGATAACGCCGCGAGGCAGTGAGCTCCTTCGGGATGGCGTCGGCGAACTGGGCGTTGAACGTCACGTTCTCACCGGTGCGACCGTCACCACGGGTAGCCAGCGTACTCAGCTGTCCGTTGCGATACACGAGGTCAACGGCCAAACCGTCGATCTTTGGCTCACACAGATAGCGGGTGCCATCGCCGACATCTCGCTCTACCCGGCTGGCCCACTCGGTGAGCTCGTCGAAGGTAAAGGCGTTGTCCAGGCTGAGCATCCGCTCCAGGTGGTCGATAGGCGGCCACGAACCCTCGGCGACGGCACCCGGTTCGGCGACCGGGGCGCCGACCTTCTGAGTCGGAGAATCCGGCGTGCGCAGCACCGGGAACTGATCCTCGATCCGCTCCAGCTCCTGGACCAGCGCGTCGAACTCACCATCGGTGATGGTGGGGCTGTCCTGGATGTAGTACCGGTGCCGGTGGTTCTCGATCTCCTCCGCCAGCGTGACATGCCGGTCACGGACGTCCGCCGGAACGTCGGCCAGATCAACGGGTTCGGTGCTCACAGGTACAGACGTTACTGCTCCACACCGACAATGTCCGCGAAGGTGCGGGCCGTCTCGCGGGCCAGCCGGTACGCATGTCGCGCCCAAGGCACCCCCGAGCCCGCCAAGCCACAGGTCGGCGTGACCACCATCCGCGGCGCCATCTGGGCCGGGTCTTGGTCCAGTCTGCGACACAGGCCCACCATCCGCTGCGCCAACTCGCGATCGGCCGGTGGCGTTTCGGGTTCCAACGACGGCACGATTCCAGGCCACAACCCGAGGCCGGCGTCCACCGCCTGGGCCAGATCGGTGACGTATTCACCGTCGACGAGGGTGATGTCCAGCGCAACCGCGACGGCGCCGGCCCGGTGGACCAGCGACGCGGGCAGCCGCGCGGCGCAACAGTGGACCACAACCGGTGCGTCGACGGCGTCGATCACCGCGCGCAGCAGGGTCTCCGCCTCGTCGTTCCGCACCGCACGCAGGCGACCGAAGCCGCTGATGGTGGGGATCTCACCGGCGAGCACGGCAGGCAGGCTGGGCTCGTCGAGCTGGACGACCAGACTGGCACCTGGGATCCGTTTGGCCAGGTCGGCCACGTGACCGGCGACCCCCTCGGCCAACGATTCCGCGAGGTCGCGCCGGGCGCCGTGGTCGGCTACGGCCCGGTCACCCCGAGTGCGTTGCAGCGTCGCGGCCAGCGTCAACGGACCACCCACCTGTAGCTTCAGCGGTCCGGCATAACCGTGGGCGGCGATCTCCATGGCGTCGAGATCGGCCCGTAGCGCGGAACGCGCCTGACGTTCGTCGAAGCCCCCGCGGTCGACGAGACGCCATCCCGACGGTTGGAGGTCGACGTGTAAGTCGACGAGGAGCGCGGCGGTGCGGCCCACGATCTCCGACCCCGCGCCGCGCCACGGGAGTTCAGGGACGTGAGGAAACTCGGGGAGCTCACCGAGGACGACCCTGGCCGCCTCGTCCCGGTCCTCGTAGGGCAGCGAGCCGACACCAGAGGCGACGGCCGGTCTCCAGGGGAAATCCACGCGTCCCAGCTTCCCATGCCGGTGCCGGCGAGACCCCACGTATCCTCGCAGCGGCGCCGGGCCGAACACCCGGGGCCGGTCGATGCGGCCATTGCTGAAACGAACGAGCGTGCTATCGTGAGCCACGTGAGTAAGATCCAGTCGTCTGGTGGCCGGAAGATTCGAGCCGGCGAACCTGGCGACGCCTCGGGCTCCAAAGGCGCCGAGACTCGACGGATCATCCTCCACCATGGTGTCCAGACCGCCTACGAGGTCGGACTCAACGGGTTGAGCATCGGCCATCTCGCCCTGGTCAGCGGCATGTCCAAGAGCGGCTTGTTCGCTCATTTCCGGTCGAAGGAAGGGCTCCAGTTGGCCGTCCTCGATGCGGCGCGCTCCGATTTCATCGATACCGTCATCCGGCCGACCCTGGCCGAACGGCGCGGCGAACCCAGAGTCCGCGCTCTCTTCGAGAATTGGCTTGAGTGTGGGATTGTCCGCCAGCCCGGCGGATGCCTGTTCGTCAAGGCGGCCACCGAGCTCGACGAGCAGCCAGGGCCGGTCCGCGACCAACTCGTTCAAGATCATCGTGATCTGGACGACACTATCGCACAGGTCTTCCGAACCGGCATTACCGAGCGCCATTTCCGGGCCGACGCCGACCCCTACCAGTTCACTCATGATCTCAACGGCGTCATGCTCGCCTTTTATCACTCTCACCGACTCCTGAACGACCAATCCGCCGAAGCCCGAGCAAGGCGCGCGTTCGAGGTACTACTCGATGCCGTCCGGATCCCATCACGTCACCACCAGACCTGACCCACCCGACTCGGCGCCCCTGCGCTATTCCGGAAGGACCGTCATGACCGTCTCCGCCGTATCCCAAAAAAGCACGATCGTTCGTACTAAGAACAGCCGTCGATTGATCGCCATCCGCGCCGCGTTCTCGGTACTCGAACGCGTCGCGCCGCGCGTGGCCGGGCGGTGGAGTCTACGCCTCTGGTGCACTCTGCCTTCCAACCGTGGACGCCGGCAGGACAATCGTCCATTCCCCGGAACGCGGACCTCGGTGAAGCTCCCCGACGGCACCACCATCGCCGTGGAGACCTGGGTGCCGACACCCACCTCGGTCATCGACTCGACGTCGAACGACGCATCCACCCCAACAGCATCCGCGACCGCGGGTCCGACGGTGTACCTCGTCCATGGCTGGGGAGGCTGGCGGGGCCAACTGGGCGCATTCGTGAACCCACTCATCGAGGCCGGCTGCCGGGTGGTGTCGTTCGACGTCCCCAGTCATGGCGACTCGTCACCAGGGATGGTTGGGGCGGGCCGGGCTACCGGGATCGACTTCAGCACCGCCCTGACCGCTGTGGTCGGCGAATACGGTCACCCGGACGGGCTCGTCGCACACTCGATGGGCTGTGCCACCACCACGATGGCGATCCGGGACGGCCTGACCGCCACTCGTCTGGTGTTCGTCGCCCCCAGCCCGGACCCGATCGCGACCCTCGACACCCTGGAGGCCACCCTCGGATACGGACCGCGTACCCGGCGGTTCCTCTACGAGCGGCTGTCCAGGCTCGCCGCACGGCCACTGGGCGACTTCAACGCGTTCACCGTCACCAGCGACGACGACCTCCCCCCGGCCATGATCATCCACGACCGCGACGACAAGGAAGCCCCCTATGACGACGGCGCTCGGCTGGCGGCGATCTGGCCCGAGACCGACCTGGTGACCACCGAGGGACTCGGACACCAGCGCATCTTGCTCGACACCGGTGTCATCAAACTCGCCACCGACTACCTAACAACCCCCCTCCCATGATCATTGGCTTTTGACTACCGGATCCGGTAGTCAAAAGCCAATGATCATGGGAGGGGGAGGGGGACGGCGAGGGAGGTGAGCAGGTCGCGGACACGCCGCTCGACCTCGTCCCGGATCGGCCGGATGGCCGCGAGGTCCTGGCCGGCCGGGTCGGCCAGCTCCCAGTCTTCGTACCGCTTGCCGGGGAACACCGGGCACGCATCCCCGCAGCCCATGGTGACGACCACGTCCGCGGCCCGAACCACCTCGTCAGTCCACGGCTTCGGGAACTCTCGACTGATGTCGATGCCCCGTTCGGCCATCGCCTCGATCGCGACAGGATTGACCGCGGACCCCGGCTCGGATCCACCGGACCAGGCCACGGCCTGCCCGCCCGCGAGATGCTCGAAGAAACCGAGTGCCATCTGCGAACGCCCCGCGTTGTGCACACACAGGAACAGCACAACCGGCTGGCCGCCCGCGGCGCCTTCCACCTTCGTCAGCGCGTACAGGCGCTGTCGGGCGAAGCGCTCCGTCATCAGGGGCACATAGTCCGGAATACTCGCCGTCGACGCGAACTGCTCGAAGCTGGAGTCGAGGAACCGGCGGACAGTCTCCTCGGACAGCACCCCCCGAAACTCCCGGCTTAGCCGCTGGGCAGCGACGTCAAGGGTGTGTTCGATGTCGACGACCAGCCGGCCGCTCGACGTGTCCTCAGCCATCTGTTCCTCCAGCTCGGATCGGAGTGCTGGACACCCGGCCGATGCGGCCGGAGTCGATCTCGTCCGGGCGGGCCTCCGCGCCGGCTTGAATCAGCCCGGAGTCGATCAGGCCCGCCAGCCGGGTGATCCGTTCGTCCAGCTGCCGCAGTACACCGTCGAATGCGGCATCGGTGCCGACGCGGATGGGGTCGGGCACCGACCAATGCAGCCGCGACACCTCCCGCAGTTCCTCATGCGCGGAATCGCACACGGCCACCACCAGGTCTCCTTCCCGCGCCACCTGGTCGACATGGCGGGGGCGGGTAGCCTTCAGCTCGACCCCATGCCGACGGGCGACGGCCACCGCACCGGGATGCACCTGAGCGGCCGGACGAGTGCCAGCGGAGACGGCCGGTATGCCACCACACCGTGACCACAGCGCCGTCGCCAGTTGTGATCGAGCGGAGTTACGGGTACAGACGAAGACCACCCGCGACACCACCCGCGGCTCGGCGGCCAGCCACCGGCCCCCGCCGACCAGCATCATCGCGTCCGGTTCCAACGTCACATAAGTACGACGTCGGTCGCCCTCGGACCGCGTCCGGCGCACCACACCGGCCGCCTCCAAAACCTTGAGGTGATGGGCCAGCAGGTTGGACCCAAGGCCGAGCCGGCCAGCAAGCTCACCGGGCGCCGCATCGCCAGGCACCAGGGCATCGACGATGGCCAGCCGAGCCGGCTCACCTAGGGCCGCATACAGCGCCGCCCGCCGCGCGAGCGACTTCTCAATGTCCATTGACTCAATGGTCGATGAGATATTCGCTTCGTGTCAACCACCCGGGCTGACCGGTTAGGCGACGTTGCCCTGCTGTGCCTCCCATTCGTCCCGGAGCAAACCCATGTAGATATCGTCATGCCAGGCACCGTTGCGGTAAACCGACGAGCGCCGCCGGCCTTCTTCGATGAACCCGGCCTTGCGGTACGCGGCGAGGGCGCGGGGATTGTAGGCGAAGACCTGCAACTCGATCCGGTGCAAGCCGAGCTCCGCGAACCCATACGACACCATCAGCCGAGTAGCGTCGGAACCGTACCCACGGTCTTGGTGTTCAGGGCCGATGACGATGGCGAAGGTGGCGCACCTGTCCTTGACATTCGGCCCGAAGAGCGTGACGTGCCCGACGAAGGCTCCGTCCTCCTTCGCCTCGACCGAGAATCCCCACCGAGTGCCGTCGTTCTTGCTCCAGTCCCGGAACATCGGAATCAACTCCGACGACGGCCGGGGTGTGGGGGCATCGGTGGTCTGAAACACCGACTGACTGGGGTTCGACCACCATGTACACAGGTACGGAAGGTCCTCGTCGCGTAGTTCACGTAGGCGCACCTTGCGCCCGGTCAGCGCGGATGGATTGGGCTCAGCAACAGTCTGATCGTTCACGTCCGCCACGCTATCCGACGCCCCCGTCAGGGCTGGTACCCACCGGTCGCGCCTGCCCAGGAGGTTGTTGCTGGCCCTCCGTCCACACTTCGACCAACTCGACGAGCCGCCCGCTGCGCACCGTGCCGAACGATGCGACGTGGAATTCACGACCCGCGTCAGTGACCCGGACGTGGCTCACCACACGATCGGCCGTGGCTACTAGGTCGAGAATCTCCGCGCGCCATGACCCGGGGTACTCGCGGTTGAGCCGGACATAGCCGGCTCGGTCGAGTCTCTCCCCGGTATGGACGTACAACACGTGCACGTCGGGATCGAGAACAGCACTGAGGCCGTCCCAGTCCTGGACGTCGATCAGCTCCCACAGCTGACGCAACACCGCGGCTGCGTTGAGATCGCTCATGCGCACTACCCTGCCGCACGGCACCGACAGAGTCGCCGGCCGGTTGTGTCACGCGCAACACTCGGCAAGAATACTCGCGCCGCGGACCAGGAGGGTCCGCATTCCGATTCGAGGGGGATCAACCATCCATGTCCATTCGACGTCTGGCCGCCGTACTCGCAGCCGCCGCCCTGGCCGTGACCGCCTGTGGCGGTGACGACGACGAACCCACGGCCACGTCCGACGACACCTCCGCGGAGGACAGCGACAACGACGACGACCAGCCAGCCGACGACGACCCAGCGGACGACATCGATGACGACACCGAGCCGAGTGACACCGACGAACCCAGCGACGACACACCGGACTTCGACGACGTCGACTGGGATGCGTTGTCGCAGCTCGGTTTCGACGCACAGCGCTGCCTGGAACTCAGCGTCACCGCCGGTGCCGTGGCGTCACTTCCGCTAGCGATCTTCGCCGACGAGGAGGGCTTCGACATCGACGAGGCCAACGCGCAGATCGATGAGATGATCAGCGATCTACCGGACGAGTTCCATCCGGAGCTGCGCTACGTTCACGCCCTGATCAACGAGGCCCGCGGCTACACTCTCACCGACCCGAACAACCCCATCGTGCGGCCCGGCTATTCAGCGGCTTGGGACAGCTACTTCGACAAGCTCGACGCTGCCTGCGACTACGACCAGTAGCGCCGGCGCTCCCCTGGCACGGGCGACATTCGTCGTTGCGCAGCCGGCATCCGGCCTCAACGACGATGTCGCCCATGGAGCGGGTGGCTCAGGGCGGTGTCTGGTCCGGAGCTGGGACGGTGAACGTGTATGACATGAGCTCGGTTCCGGTCCAGTCCAGGCCGGTGAGCTCGATCGTGATCGGGCCGGCACCGTCGTCGTCGATGGTCATCGTGCCGAACTGCCCTCCGCCAGGTGCTACCCCATGGCTGTACGGTCCACCCTTCACCGAACCACCCCGGTCGAGTGCGGCGGCGTGCAGGACGGGAAACCCGACACCGGTGGGCCCGTATCCGCTGTTGGTGCCGTCGTCGATGGCCACCATGTGTGCATCGCCGGCCAGCATGACAACCGTGTCGACGCCCACCTGTTCGATAACCTCGGCCACCTGCCGCCGCTCGTCGGGATATCCACTCCAATTGTCCGCCGACGCACCGTCCGCACCGATCCACGGCACCGCGTTCACCCACACCACCAAGGCGTGCTCGTCGGCGGCAGTCAGCATCTCGTGCTCGAACCACTCCATTTGCCGCTCCCCCAGCAGGGTTTCCGCGGTCCGTTCGGAGCGCACGTCAGTCAGGACGAAACGCACCCGGCCGATGGTGAATGCGTGGTAGATCGCGCCGTCGTCCGGAAGTTCGTAGTGGGGAACGTTCTCGCGGTAGGCGGCTCGTGCGGCTGGGCGGCTCGGCGCGGCGGCGTCGGCGTTGTTGGCACCGTAGTCGTGGTCGTCCCAGACGTAGGCGACCGGGGCCGAACGGTAGAGCGCGCTCTGCGCCGGTGTGGTTAATGTGTCGGTGTACCGGGCGCGGAACATGTCGACGTCGTCGGAGTCGATGTTGCCGTAGTGGAAGTCTCCGGTGTGGATGAACACGAGAGGGTCGACGTCTCGGATGGCGTCGAAGACGGCACCGTTGGATCCGGTGCGTGCACACGCGCCGACGGCGACGGTGAACGACGCCGGGCCGTCGGGAAAGGTCCGGACCGTGCCCTGGCCACGCGCAGTGTCGGCGTGGTCGTCGACGATCACCGTGTAGCGGTATCCGGCGTCCGCGTCTAGTCCGTCGACGGTCCAGCTCAACACCCCCGTCTCTGGCACGGCGTCGGGCCCGGCCACAGCCACCGGTGCCGGGGGCGCCGCCCCCGCTGGTGTGTCGCCATCGAGATCAGGCAGCACGACGAGCGTCGCCCGTTCGGCTGCGGGGTCATCGACACGGGTGGTGACGCGGAACGACGTCGGGGTGACCGCACCACTCCAGATCCACTCGACCTGGTCGACCGGAAGCTCGGCGGCCTCCGACGCTGGATGTGTGGGGCCGTGCATCAGGTGATAGGTGATCCCGATCCCACCCGCACCGACCATCAACGCGAGAGCACCGCCGCCCACCGTCGCCACGATGTGTCGATTCGATCGTCGACATGGCGCCGCGAGCCAGAGACCAGCCGCAGGCATAACGAACACCACGAGCATCAACACGCTGACCGGGAGCGAATGCAAGGTGAGCGACAACGCGGCCAAGCCGGCACCGGCGACGATCAGCAGCCCACCACCCCAGAGCACCCAGCGCCAGGACACCAGCAAACCCACCACCGCGATCGCCAGCAGGCCGATCTGCACCGGCCGCTCGATGGTGCCCATCATGCCGTCGCTACTCAGTGAGCGTGGAATCGCACCGGCCCAGGCCGCTACACCGGCCAGGAGGACCGCCACCGCGGTCCACCCTCGCGCGGACCGACGCAGCCATTCCCGAGCGCGTCGCCCGCCTGCCCGACTGGTCGGCTGAAGTGTCATGGTGGTACGTCGATCATCTCGATGATGCTGATCCAGCTCACCCTACCGACCCGGAACAGGTCCGTATGGGGCTTCCCCGGGGAAGCCCTGGCCGTTCCGGCTACCCTGCGAAAGTGTGGATCGGCTGCGCTTCGGCACATACAACCTCTTGAACGGTCTCGTGATCACCACCGGCGCGGTCGGCGAGCGTGCGGTCGCATCCGCCGTCGCCCTTCTCGATGCCGACGTTCTCGCCCTTCAAGAGGTCGACTACCTGCAGGAACGCAGCGGCGTCAGCAACCAGGCCGCCATCGCCGCCGCGGCCTCCGCCGCCAGATGGTGGCGATTCGCACCAGCGGTCACCGGAGACCCGACCGGACGTTGGGCGCCGGCCGATCCTCTGTCCCAACCGAACGGGCCGGCCTACGGTGTAGCCCTCGTCTCCAGGCGGCCGGTGCTCGCCTGGGCGGCGCGATGGTTCCCGGCCGCTCCGGTGCCGATGCCGCTGCACGTCCCTGGCCGGCGGGGACTGGTACCCGTCCGCGATCACCCACGGGTCGCCCTCGCCGCTGTCATTGACACGGCGGACCGGCCTTTCACCGTCGTCGCGACCCATCTGTCGTTCGTTCCCGGCTGGAACATCCGGCAGCTACGTTCCATCACCCGGTGGCTGGCCACCATGCCGGGGCCCCGGATCATTCTCGGCGATCTCAACCTTCCCGGGACGGTGCCGCGCCTGGTGACCGGCTGGTCCCAGCTGGCGCGGGTGCCGACCTACCCGGCATGGCACCCGCGCGTGCAATGGGATCACGTCCTCACCAGCGGGATCGAGCACGCGGCGGTGCGGTCGGTGGCCACTCACCGGTTCCCGGTCAGTGATCACGCCGCGCTCACCGTCGACATCCACATGTGAGCGCGACGTGGGTCGAGCCCGTGGAGACCCCCACCGCCGTGCGGCGTCAGAGTCCCAGCGTCGATAATGGGCGGCATGCGGTTGGTAACCATCGGCGACAGCTTCAGCGAAGGTGTTGGCGACGAGCAGGCCGACGGTACGCTGCGCGGCTGGGCCGACCTCGTGGCCAGTGGTTTGGCCGCGGCCCGCGACGCACCCATCGAATACGCCAACCTGGCCATCCGCGGCAACCTGATGACGGCGATCGTGGCCGAGCAGCTCGAACCGGCGCTGGCGCTCAAACCCACCGTGCTCACACTCAACGGTGGCGGCAACGACATCCTGCGGCCCCGGGCCGACCTGGACCGCATCGGCGTGCTCACCGCACACGTCATCACCCGCTGCCTCGCCTCCGGGGTACATCCAGTTGTCCTGAGCGCCGCCAACCCCACCCCGAACCTGCCGATGGGCCGGCGGATGCAGCGGCTCGGCGACCAACTCACCTCGCTCGCCGGACAACTCACCACCAGCCGCGGCGCGACGTTCGTCAACGTCTGGGCCGATACCGAGCTGACTCGGCCTGAATACTGGCACCACGACCGCTTGCACTTGAATGCCACCGGACACCGGCGGGTGGCTGGACACGTGCTCAACGCACTCGGCGCATCCTGCCCGGAGCTGTGGATGTCACCACTGGAGGCAAGCGCCCCACCGCCAGGCCTGCGCGACAACGTCGCCTACTACGGCCAGTACGTGCTGCCATGGATCCGTCGCCGGCTCACCCGTCGGTCCTCCGGCGACGGCCGGGTGGCCAAGTACGCACAGTGGCGGCCCGTCGAGCCGCTGGCCGACGACGTGTGCCGGTAACAACGTATGACGGGCGCCGGTGCCCGTGATAGATGGGGAACTCGGCCCCGGACTGACCGACGCTCGGCCCCGGACTGACGGGCACTCGCACGGGCTGTCGGCCCGACCGGCCATCGGGTCAGCCGCTATCGCGGCCAAGGGGCGTGTTGGCCCATGGGTCGTAGTCGACCTCCAACTCTTCCTGCCGGGGCCGTTGAGCGTCGGGAACGTGCTGGAGGTTGACCCGAATCCGATACCAGAGCGAGCTGCGCCCGCGCATGCCATCAACGAGCACGTCGGCCGGTTCGAGCAGCGCGGCGACGTCCGGGTGCCGGGCCTTCCACCGGTCCAAGCCGTCGAGCGCTTCCCGTTTCGTTTTGGCCCTGGCGATCTCCACCAGGGGCATGGTGGGTTGCCGCCGGCCAACCCCCTTGGGCGGCTTCTCCGCTGGTCCGAGCCGCGCGGCTAGGTCGAGCAGGCCGTCCAAGGTGCCGCTGGCGTCGTCGATTCCTTGCCATGGGTCACCAACGTCGGCATACCGTTCCAGCACTGCCGCCAGGGTGTAGTCCTCGGGCCGGCAGCCAATGACATCCTCCCAGGCCAGCGGCGTCGAGACCCGCGCGTCAGGTGTTGGCCGCACCGAGTAGGCCGCGGCAACGGTGCGGTCCTTGGCGTTCTGATTGAAGTCGACGAAAACGCCGTGCCGCTCCTCTTTCCACCATTTGCTGGTAGCGATCTCCGGGGCGCGGTTCTCTACCTCTCGCGCCACCGTCTCGGCGGCGAGCCGTACCTGCCGGAACGGCCAGCGCGGTTCGATACGCGCGTAGACGTGGAACCCGCGGGAGCCCGACGTCTTAGGCCATGCGGTCAGTCCGTAGTCTTCCAGTACCTCTTTCGCGACGACGGCGACGTCGACGATCTGTGGCCAGTCGACGCCGGGCACGGGGTCCAGGTCGATCCGCAGCTCGTCCGGATGATCGAGGTCGTCTGCCTGCACGGGATGCGGATTGAGATCGATACAGCCGAGGTTCACCACCCACGCCAGTGCGGCCGCATCCCGAACCACCACCTCGTCGGCCGTCGTGCCCGACCGGTACCGCAGGGTCGCCGTCTCGACCCATTCAGGCCGTTTGGTCGGCGCACGCTTCTGGAAGAACGCTTCCTCGTCGATCCCTTTCACGAAGCGCTTGAGGATCATCGGCCGGCCGACAACACCCCGCAGCGCACCGTCGGCCACCGAAAGGTAGTACTCGACGAGGTCCATCTTGGTGAAACCCAGTAGCGGGAACACGAGCTTGTCCGGGTTGGTGATGGTCACCTCACGCCCAGCAACCTCGATCACCTGCGACGCCACCATGGCCCCACCATAGTTCCTCGCCCATCGAGGCAATGTTCTCCGGCGTCGCAACAGGAGCAACTCGGCCGCGTGAGGCGGCTGTGCCCGCGTCGGAGATCGTTCGGCTCTCTAGGGCCTGTATGCATGGCACCCAAGCAGCTCTCATAAACATGCTTGGTCCCCGGACTAATAGCCTCCGACAACATGTGAACATCGCTGCACGACCGATCGCCTGATACTTCTACTCAAACAGGAAACATCGGCTCGGCTGGTCACCGCATGGGAACTCGACATCCAGGAGCAGATCCTTGCGTCGCTACGCGCCATCCACGCGGGCGGCTCCACCCGCTTCGAGGCCGAGCACCCTGTGCCAGGTCAAGGACCATGCGCCACGCTCACCGTCGAAGTCACGCCGGTACGAGAGTCCGGGTACAACGCCGACGAGATCGAACTTGAGGTTGTCCCGGTCGGCAAGTTTGCCGGCAGCCAGCTCGTCTGGCAGCTCACGACCCGTGCACTGATCTCCTTGTGTCCCCTGAACAGGGCTGGGATCGCTACAAGAACACCTTCACCAACATCGCTGACCCCGGCGCGTGGACCAAGCGGATCACAGAGTTGGAGGCCCTGACAGCCGACCAAGAACTGGCCGAGTCAGAGCCCGGCCAACAGAGCCACTACACTCACCGCCTACACCTGGCCGGCCGCACAATCGAAGGACGTGCTGTCCGTGCACTCTGCGGAGTCTTCTTCGTCCCCACCCAAGACCACGCGGCCCGCCAACCCTGCCCTGACTGCCAGGCTCGATTCAGCGAGCTGCCAGCGTAGTCCGCAGTCAGCCGGCGCGGCGGAGGCGCCCGAGCATCCCGTTGAGGTCGTGGATGAACATCTCGTGCCGGAAGAAATGTCCGCCGGAAAGCTCGTGCCCCTCGTGCGGGATGCCGGCCTGGGCGAGTGCAGCGCGGAACTCACGTTGACCGGCCAGCACTTGGGTCTCGTTGACGTAGTCGAACCAGTTCACCGGATCGGGCGACGTGCCGGCGGCAAGGAACACCCGCTTGTGGTGGTAGCTGGGAATACGCTCGACGGGGTTGTCGGCACTGACCCGCGCTTCGTCCCAGGGGGCGCCGTAGACGGTGCCTCCACCCAGGTCCAGTGCCGCCGACGTCGCGTTGGCCCAGTGGACGACGAGCCCGCCATCGCGACGCAGGCTGGCCGGCCCCGAGTGCGAACTCACCGAACAGAAGTGGCCGTAGTACTTGGCCGCGTACTTCAGTGCGCCGAAGCCGCCCATCGAGAACCCGGCGACGGCGCGGCCGTCATACTCCGGGAAGGTGCGGAAGTTGGACTCGATCCACGGCAACAGTTGAGCGATGTGGAACGTCTCCCAATCGCGTGGGCCGACGTTGCTGCTCACCGGGTTGGAATACCAACCGGTCGAGGCGTCTGGCATCACCACGATGATCTCGCGGCCGGCGGTCAAGTTGACGATGTTGTCGTGGAGGTGAAAGGCCCGGAAGTCGGCGTTGCCTCCGTGCAGCAGATACAGGACCGGATACCGTTTGCCGCTGGTGTGGTACCCGTCGGGTAGTAGGACGTTCACCGCGGGATCCCACCCGATGGCGTCCGTGGCGAAGCGGTAGTACTGCAACCGGCCAGGGTTCTCGTTGCGGTCGACGATGCGCAGCCCGTGGCCGTCGCCGGCGGCCAGAGCGACCCCTGGCGTGGCTGCCAGGGTTGCCATCGTGCCAGCTGCCACACCGGCGGCTCCGATCATGAACCGCCGGCGGGTCAGGGCAGGGCGAGGCTGAGAATTGGGTTCCATGACAATCTCCGTTCCATCTGTTCCCGCGTGTGCGCGGAACGACCGTTGCAAGGACCCCTGACCAGCGTTTTGTCCGGGCGCGGCAACCGCGCCTGGCCTCTCGCCGATCGTGTAGAAATCGATTTCGTGACCTGAAATATAAGGGAGCTCCACGCACCCGTCAACCGTCTAAAGGGCGGCGCTGCGATAGCCGCCGAGCCCGGGTGGCACCGGAGACCTCTCGTGACATCTCGGCGGCTCGACGGATTCAAGCTAAGCTGCCGCCGTGAGGGGAGGCCAGGCACAGAACGGCGGCGCAGCCCGCCCACGCAGCCGCCCCGACTGGGTTACCCGTGCGGGCGCGGCCACGGCCGACCTGTTCGCGGTGTTCAGCCACGCCGCCCGCCTCCTCGCCCGGCACTGGCCAGTAGTGCTGACGATCTTGCTCGCCGGCGAGGCCGCACGATACACCGCCCTGTGGGCCGCAGTGGTGGTGAGCGATGTCAATGGCACCCTCGGGGTGCTGACCCTGACGTTGGCGCCGATGGCGGCGGTATCCGCCCTGATCGGCGCGCTGTATGCGCTGCGTCATTCGCTGCCTTCGGTGGTACGCAGCCGAGCCCTCACCGAATCCGGCCACCATCCGACCGGGGTAGCTCCGGTGATCGGAACCGTACTGGTGCCGTTTCTGGCCATCTACGCGTCGTACGGATATCTCCGCGAAGACATCTTCCGATTCGTCAACACGGCGGTAGCGGATGAGTTCTTCGATGTCGACGTGTTACTCGGCATGGACACGATCGACGTCAACCGCACCACGCTCGCCACCGGTTGGGTGGCACTCGTCGTCGTCGCAGGCGCTCTGGTGGCACGGTTCGGACTCGACCTGCTCAGCCACCGGCGGCGGATCCCTGGGCTCGTATGGCTGGCGGGCTATCTCGAAGCCCTGTGGCTGATCACTTTGGCGCGCACCCTCAGCGTCCACCAGGACGCGGCCATCATGTGGATCCGGGACCACCCGATGAGCACCACACTCGTCGACGCGTGGCAGTCTCTGGTGGCGCTGGCCGGGCCGCTCGGCGATGTGGTCAGCGGCGTCACGGGTCGGCTGTTCGGCCTCCTGAGCTCGGCCGACACCGTCATCGTCATACCGGTGGCGTGGCTCACCGTCGGCGCGGTGGTCTACGGCCGCCATCTCCATGAACCGCCCCGGCATGTAGCTGGGCATCGAGCGGCCGGCGCTCGCCGCGCCACCCGGATGCCGGCACTGGTGCGAGCCACCGGACGTCGAGCAACATCGGGGCTCACCGACCGATTCAGCGAGATCGGTACGGGGTTGCGGCGGCTCGCCCAGGCGGGGCTGGCTCCGATGCTGCTCTTCACGGTCGCGTTTCTGGCGGCTCAGCGGTTGGAGGACGTCCTGAACCTCGCTTGGCGCGAACTGCTCGGCCCGATGCCGCTGGGCACACTCCTGGCCTTCTCACCACACATGTCGATGGTGTCGCACGCCATCGGTACGACGGTGGTGGTCTGCCTGCTGGGGGCCGCCATCAATCGCGTCCTGCTGCACAGCACTCCGCCCGCCGGCCCCGGCTCTACCGCACCTGAAACACCAGGTGACGTGGGGGTCCCCAGGTAAGGCGGACCTCGACGATCTCCACGTCGTCGGGAATCACCACCACGGGTCGCACGGCCCACTCTTCCGGACGCGGGTCGCCGTCGGCGAATTCGAGCCCCTCGAACAGGTCGAGCTCGGGGCCGCGCCGGTCCGGCGGCACGCAGGGCGACGGCGCCTGCCTGATCGACGGTGGTGCGTATTGGTAGGCGTACTCCGTGCCGTCCGCCCCGACGACGCTGAGTCGGCATGCGGTGAGCGGCATGTCCGCAGCGACCTGGAACTCGAGCACAACGGCCACACCTTTCGTCCCGGTCGGGAGATTCAGTTCGTCGTCGACGCCACCGAACGGTTCCACCGCCTCCTCCAGGCCGGCCAACCGTGCACTCAGCTCGATCGGCACGTCGCCGCTCCGGTCGTACCGGATATCGGTGAAGTGAACCCACTCACCCTCGGTGGCCGGGACCGCTACCCGCGGACGAGCTAGCCACCACCAATCCTCCACGTGGTAGGAGCTGGCAGCGAGGGCCGCGAGGAGGACCACCGGTAGCCCGATCAACCCCCACCGATTGCGCCGCCACCAGCCCACCTCGTTCACGACGGCGGCCGCTCCCCGTCGTAGGCGGGCTCCAGGGTGACGCCGTCGTCGTCCGTTGCCCACTCCTGTGCGTCGGTGGCCGTCAGCCCCAGGTCGACGACGGCGACATCGTCGCGGCGGTGGTCCATATCGTTGGGCCGCGGGGCCAAGACCACCTGAGCTCCGGCGACCGCGTCGACGGGTAACTCCACCGCGATCTGAGCCTGCCGCGGGATCCCGGGCTGTGCCGCCCCCAGCATCGACCACGGGTTACGCCTGGAGCCGGCCCGGTAGACACGCCCCTCGGCGTCCCGGATCGCCACATAGGCCAGGGGTTGGGGTTCACCCTTGGCGGTGAAGGTGATCGGTACGACGACGTAGACACCGGTGGTCGAATACACACCTCCGGGAGCGTGGAGCACGGTGGACCCGTCCGGTTGCCCGACTTCGATAGTGCCGTATCGAAGACTCAACGGCTCGCCTACCACTCCCGCTCGCTCGAAGGGGCGTAGCGTATCGTCTCGGCTGGGCAGGAACCGTTCGACGGCCTGCCCGAGGGCCAACGCCACCACCAGGAGCGCCCCCACACTCACCGTTCCCATGATCGGACGCCAGCCCGCTCGGCGGCGGTGCCTCATCTGTTGTCCGCTCCGGCTTGGGAGTCCATCGGTGTCACCGGCACCGTCCCCGCCGCCACCGGCGTGCGGTCGAGCCATTGCGCGGCACCGTCGATGGCGCTGTCGCGCAGAGTTCGGCCGGTCACCTCGACGTCCAGCTCGACCGGCTCCGGATGCTCCGCCGACTGCTCCCACACCATGGCCACCTCGTACTCGAGGCCCGGTTGCAGCGCATCCAAGTGAGAGCCGTCAGCCAGCACGACGACGTTCGGGGCCGGCACCGGGCCGTCGTCGTCGATGCCGCGTAGCGCCACGCTGTCGGCTAGCATCGCCCCACTCAGGGTCCGGTCGCTGGTGAGGGACACCGTCACCACCAGCGCCAACGCCCGGGCGGTGTCGTCGCCCTCCGCCACACCTGGCAGTTCGTCGAGCACCCGGGCACGCTCGACGGTGAGGAGGAACGGACCAGTGTCGACCTCGACGCCGGCCTCCAACTCGGCGATTCGGCCGGGGCCGACCCGCGGGACGAGTTCACCCGCCGCCACACCTGCGGCAAGGACAACCGCGAGCAGCAGGGGTCCCCACACCAGGAAGGGAATCTCTCTCAACGTCCGGACGACCCGCCGGGCGCCGCTACTAGCCGTCACGAATCTGGAGTTTATCCGCGTTTGTCCAGTGTTAGCGTGTCGCGCCCTCGACCAACCAGGCCACGACGCCGGACGAGCGTGATCGGGTTTCCCGGCGAATACCACTCAACCAAGGACGTTCGCCCCTGACGTACGGCCGCGGCCCCGGCCGACGCTGAAGACACCACACCCAAGCGGTGCCACAGAGAGATCCGGAAGGCGACCATGAACACCCGCCTAGCCACCATCAACGTCGAGGTGACCACTGGCCGGCTCACACCCGCCACGTTCGACACCGGCCTGGCGGCCAAGATCTCCGATGCCCTCCACGCCGCGGCAGCGCCGGTATCCCAGTGCCGGGTGCGGCTGAGTCTCGTCAGCGAATGTGTGGTGTCGCGCCCGATCATTGGCCAGATCACCCTCGACGTGGCCGGCCAGCCGGTGCGAGTCCAGGTCGCCGGCAGCACCCTCCACGAGACCGTGGAACTGCTGACGGCCCGGCTGCGCCGACGCATCGAGAGGGTCGCCGCGCTGGCCACCGATCCAGGCCCGGCGGCGGAGGCCCCGCTCCCCACCCGGCACAGCGTTCACGAACCCACCTTCCAACCGAGCTACCGTGCCGTGCCGGCCACCGGTCGCCGAATCGTGCGTCGTAAGGTCATCCAGCCCAGCTGCCGCATGCCGGCCGACGCGGCATTCACCATGGACATCCTCGACCACAACGTCTTCCTCTTTATCGATGCCGAGACCGAACGCGACAGCATCGTCTACCGGCATGCCCGGACCGGTTATCGGTTGGCCCAGATCTACCCCGAGGTTCATCGGGTTCCGTCCACGACCGTCCCCCTCACGGTCAGCCGCCATCCGGCGCGAATGCTCACGGTGGCTGAGGCCCAGGCCCAGTTGGACACCACCGGGCTGCCGTTCGTGTTCTTCGTGGAGCCGCCGAATGATCGCGGCCAGGTGCTGTACCGCCGTTTCGACGGTCACTACGGACTCATCACACCGCCGGGAGAGTGATCAACGGCTTCGTTCGACAATGCAGCGCTCACCGGGCCCGTGTACCTCCCATCAGTCAGCCGTCGCCCGCACCCGGGACACCAGGGTCTTGCAACCGGACGGTCTCATCCCGCTCTGGCCACGGGAGGGCGTCGGCGTCGGTGCCATAAACGCCGTCGCCCGCCTCGACGACACCGATAGCCGCCGCCGGCACACCTGCCCGCGATAGCCGCCGCAACGCGACGTCCGTCCGCTCCGGCGGGAAGGTGGCGAGCAACGCACCCGAGGCGAGCGTCGCCCAGGGATCAGCGCCGAGCAGCCGGCAGACCTCAAGCCCGGGCGGGAACCACAACACCTGATCCCGGTCGACGCGGATCCGCGCCCCCGCCGCGGCTGCCAGTTCATGCAGGCCCGAGGCAAGTCCACCCTCGGTTGGATCGTGTAATGCGGTGGCGCCGAGATCCCGGCTGAGGAGGGCGGCGTCGACGACGCTGATACCCGGCGCCCGGACGGCGGCCCGCGCCGCCTCACGTATGTCGACCGGCAACGTCGCCAACCGGTCGACCGCTTCGGCTGCCAGAACGGCGGCTCCTTCCACCGGAGCCAGGCCGGCTTGCACGACGACGTCACCCACCGCCGCGCCAGACGTCGCCACCGCTGCACCAGGCGGGGCCAGGCCGAGCATCTGGCCGACCACGACGGGCTGATTCACCGCCGCGGTCACCTCGGTGTGCCCGCCGACGAGTGCGGCGCCGACCTCGGCCAGAGCCTCTCGTATCGTCCCGAACACCTCTTCCACCTGCCCCTGCGTGCTGCCGACCGGCATAAGGACGGTGGCGAGGAACCAGCGGGGCCGGGCCCCGCCGACCGCGACGTCGTTGGCGTTCACCATCACCGCATAGCGGCCGACGTCAGCACTGGTCAAGGTGATGGGATCGGTGGAGCCGACAATGACGCCGGCCGGCACCTCCACGGCGCAAGCATCCTCACCGACGGCTGGTCCGATCAGCACGTCGGCCGGCGCTGGGCCGAGGTCCGCGAGCAACCGGGACAACACATCGGCCGGCAGCTTGCCGGCTGACAGTACACGTCCCGCGCCATCCTCGGTGTGGTCGAGCACAACATCTGGCACGGATTGGTCGGGTGTCGACGTGCGGCTCATACCTCCACTATGGCCCCAACCCCAGTGATCGTTGTCGCATTCGAGTCGCAACCCACCGGTGATCGTTGTCGTATTCGAGTCGCAACCCACCGGTGATCGTTGTCGTATTCGAGTCGCTATGGCGACCTGATTTGGGGTTCGATCACCCAGGAGTGGCGGCACGAATGCGGCAACGATCACCGGGGGTGGGGACGCCTGATCAGCCGGATCCGGTCCCGTGCCATTGCCGCCGGTCCACCAGGACGTCGTCGCCGTCGATGTGCCCGACGACGTCTACCTCGGCGGTGAGCCGCAGCCCGGCCTTGACCCGGTCGCGTACCGCCGCGCTGACCTGCTCGACCGCCGTCTCGGCGTGGGCCACCACCTCGCAGCGCAACTCGTCCCGGTGATCGATGCGGTCGATGACGAACCGGTAGCGGGACACACCTGGCAAGTCGCGCATCGCCGCGGTCACCTGACGTGGGTGGAGGAACATACCCCGCACCTTGACCGCCGCGCCGACCCGGCCGAGCACACCCACCAGCCGTCGTTGCCCGTCAGGCCCGGTGGTCCACGCCGAGAGGTCGCCGGTGCCGAAGCGCACCAACGGATAATCGGCCCGGAGCAGCGTCACCACCACCTGCCCCTCTCCCCGTTCGATCGGCTCCCCCGTGTCGAGATCGCATACTTGGACCAGCACACCGGAGGGAACCATCAGACCGGCCCCGGCCTCCACCTCGTAGCCCAGCAGGCCGGTCTCGGCCGTCCCATACGCCATCCGCACCACGGGAACCTGCCGCTCCAGTTGCGCCCGGAGGTCGTCCGGGAGCGGTTCGGCCGTGGTGAGTGCCTTGGTCAATCTCCAGCGGGCCGGGTCGAGGCCGGCCGCGTGGTACCGGTCGATCAACGAGTTCAGATAACTCGGCAGCCCCGTGAACGCGGTGATCCCGAGGTCGCCGATGGCTTGCGCCTGGAGGTCGAGATTGCCGACACCACCAGGCACGACGGCACAGCCGAGCGAGCGTGCCGCGGACTCGAACATCGCACCCGCGGGCGAGAGGTGGTAACTGAAGCAGTTGAGCAGGACATCAGAGCTGTCCATGCCACACGCGGTAAGCGCGTCCCGCCACCGCCATGGATCGGGTCCGGGCAACTGGGGTTCGTAGATCGGTCCGGGCGACTGGAACAGGCGTACTGGAGCGGCGTCGGTGGCCAACAACCCACCGAACGGTGGGTCTTGGCGTTGCAGCTCCAGGACGTCGTCCTTGGTGAGCACCGGCAAGGCCGTGAGATCGTCGACGCCGCGGACGTCCGCGGCGGCCAGTCCAGCGGCTCGGAGTCGGCCGGCGAACGCCGGCACCCGTTCCGCGGCGTCGCGGACCACCGCGGCGACCTGTTCGTCCGTGACCGGCATGGATTTCCCTTCGTTCACAGCCACCGTTTCCGGCGCTTGTAGTGCTTGACGTCGCGGTAGCTCTTGCGTACGCCGCCTTCACCGAGACCCAGGTAGAACTCTTTGACGTCCGGGTTATCGCGTAGCTCCGCGGCCGGACCGTCGAGCACCAACCGGCCCTGCTCCATGACATAGCCGTGGTGGGCTATCTCCAGAGCACGTGTGGCGTTCTGTTCGACCACGAGCACCGTGGTACCCAACTCGGCGTTGAGCCGGGCGATGTATCCGAAGATCTCCTGGACCAGCTTGGGGGCCAACCCGAGCGACGGCTCGTCGAGCATGAGCAGCGCGGGTTTGGCCATCAATGCCCGGCCGATCGCAAGCATCTGCTGCTCTCCCCCGGACAGGAACCCGGCGATGCGGTTGCGCATGTCGGCCAGACGCGGCAAGAACTCGTACACGGTGTCGAGGTCGGTGCGTTCGGTGCGGCCACGAATGTACCCGCCGGCAACGAGGTTCTCGTGCACCGTGAGGTGCTCGAAGACGTGCCGGCCCTCCATACACAGCGAGATACCTCGGCGAACCCGTTCGGCGGCGTCGAGGTGGGTGATGTCGTGGTCGTCGAAGGTGATCGAGCCGTCGGTGATCTCGCCGTGTTCGGTCGGCAGCAGCCCACACACGGCTTTGAGCGTGGTCGACTTACCCGCACCGTTGGACCCGAGCAACGCCACGATCGAGCGTTCGGGTACAACGAGCGACAGGCCACGCAGCACCAGGATGACCTCGTTGTAGATCACCTCGATGTTGTTGATGGACAACAGCGAGCGGCCGGGCAGGGGGGTGGAGTCACCGGCCGCCCGCTGCTGGTCTGGGGTGGTCATGGTCACGGCCGGACGTCCAGCTCGACGACGGCTAACTGGCCGTCGGCGACCTCATAGATGCCGGTTGTGTCGGAACCCTTGTGGCTATCGGGGCTGAACTCGACCGGAGGGGTGACGCCGCCGGTGTCGACCGGGCCCATCGACTCCAGCGCGTCCTTCAGGTTGGCGCCGGTGACCTCGTCGCCGTTCTCGACGAGATGCCGGATGCCCTCGGCCATGACGTGCATGGTGTACCAGCCCTGCGTGTAATGCAGGCCCTTCGCGTCGAGGCTGGAACCGCTCTCCTCGAGGAATGCCGCCGGCGCTTCCTGTCCGCTCGACTCGACGGTTGGTGGAGCGAACGGCTGCACCATGATGTGTCCTTCGGCGGCCGCACCCGCCAGGGTGATGAACAACTCGTCGGCACACCAGTTCAGACACACGATCTTCATGTCGAGGTTCTGTTCGGCGATGTTGTTGGCGACCACCGCCGCCGGGCTGGACACGTTCTGGATGACGACGTACTCGGCCCCCTGTGACCTGGCCCGACCCAGCTGGGCGACATAGTCGGTGGCGCCAGTAGGCATGGCATAGGACTGGTAACCGAGGTCTAACCCTTCGTCGTCGACGTACTGCCGGCCGTCATCGACCGGAGATTGACCGAACGGGCTGTCATGGTGGAACACCGCCACCTCGGCGGCGCCACCGGCGTCTTCGGTGATCCATTTCAGCGCCACTCGCATCTGGTCGGAGTAGGTGGCGGCGACGACGAAGTTGTACGGGGTCTCCTCCGGTTCGACGAGTGTCTCGGCATACGAGGCGGACATGAAGGGCAGCTCGTCTTGTGCGATCTTCTGGCGGAGTGCTTCGGTGTCGGCGGTGCCCCATCCCTGGATGGCGACGACGCCCTCGTTCAAGTACTGGGAGTACAACTGCTCGGCCCGGGAGACGTCGTAGGCGTAGTCGTTCACCTTGAGGTCGATCTCCCGGCCGTCGATTCCGCCTTCGGCGTTGAGCCAGTCCACGTAGCCGCGGATGCCCTCGCTATAGGGGGTTCCGACGTCAGAGGTGGCGCCGGACAGGTCGGAGATGGCGCCGATGGCGATCGGGCCGTCGTCGGCTCCGCCCCCACTATCTCGGCCACCACAGGCGGCGACCACCATGGCCAGCCCGACGACGGTGGTCGCCATCAGGGTTCGGCTGTGTGTCTTCACAGCACACCTACCTTTCGCGGTTTCCAGTCGAAGCTTTGAACAGGTCGCCCTAATACCGGTAGGGCCAGAATCTGATGTAGTCCTTCATGCGTTGCCATATGCGGTTGAGTCCCCTGGGTTCGAAGATCAGGAACAGGACGATGACCAACCCGAACACGATCACCTGCACCGCCGGCACCTTCTCGGCGGCCTGGGGCCAGATGGACTGGAAGTCTTGGCCGAACCGGGTGATGAGCGCCGGCAAGGTGATCATGAAGATGGCACCGTAGACGCTCCCGGCGATGGATCCGAGGCCACCAACGATGATGATCGCCAGGTAGAGCACCGAAACGTCCAGCGTGAACCGCTCCCACGTGACGATCCCGGTGTAATGCGCCATCAAGGCGCCGGCGAGTCCGGCGTACGCCGAGGAGATCGCGAACGCGAGCACCTTGGTCCGAGTAACGTCGACACCCATGGCGGAGGCGGCGATGTCTTGGTCGCGCACGGCCATGAAGGACCGGCCGAGGCCGGTGCGGAACAGATTTCGACCGGTGATGACCGCCAACACGGCGAACGCCATGATCACCCAGTACCAGTCGAAATCCTGCCGGAAAATGAATCCACCGACCTCCAGCCTGGGCAGCGAAATGGCATCGACACCACCGGTGAGCCAGTCCCAGGTGCGCACCGCGAACAGGATGATCTCCTGGGAGGCGAGGGTGGCGATGGCGAGGTACAACCCTTTGAGACGTAGCGCCGGCACGCCGAACAACGCCCCGATGGCCGCCGTCGTGATCACCGCCAGCGCGATACATACCGGGACGGGAAGGTCGGCCCGGATGTGCAGGAGTGCCGACGTGTAGGCGCCGACAGCGAGGAATCCCCCTTGGCCGAGGCTGATCTGACCGGTGTAGCCGACGAGAATGTTCAGGCCGACCGCACCGATGACGGCGATGCCGATCTGGTTGGCGATGGTCAACCAGTACGGCGTGACAATAAACGGCACCATCACGACGGCGGCCAGGATGAGCAGCAGCCGGAACCGCTCGGCCCGGGTGTGCCGCAGGGTCAGCTCGCTGGCGTAGCTGCGATGGTGGACTCCGGTGGCGCTGGCAGGCATTACACCCTCTCAATCCGGACCTGGCCGAACAGCCCGTACGGACGGACCATCAAGATGCCGATGAGCACGACGAACGGAATGACCTGCTCGAAGCCACCACCGATGTAGCCAGCGGTGTACTGGACGAGCAGGCCGATGATGATGCCTCCGGCGATGGTGCCGGGTACGGAGTCGAGCCCGCCGAGAATCACGACGGGGAAGACGACCAGGCCGAATCCGGCCAACGCGGGCGACACCCCGGTGAGATTGGCCAACAGAATCCCGCCGACCACGGCGGTAGCCGCGGCCAGCGCCCACGCCAGCGCGAACACCCTCCGCACGCTGATGCCGATGGCGAGCGCTGCCTGTTGGTCGTCGGCGACGGCACGCATCGCGATCCCGTGCCGGGAGCGGGTGAAGAACAACGTGAACGCGGTGAGGACAACAGCGGCGATGCCGATGGCCCAGATCCGGCTCCATGGGACCGTGGCACCGGCGAGTTCCATGGCGCCGGACGGTAGGAATCGTGGCGTCTCGCGGGGAGCGGTGCCGAACAGGAACTGGACGCTACCGGCGAACATCGACGACAGCCCGATGGTGACCATGATGACGGCGATGGCCTCCTCGCCGATCATCGGCCGCAGCACGAACCGTTCGACCAACACACCGAGGACGATGGCCACGGCGACACCTATGAGCACACTCAGCGACCAGTGGAAACCGAACACGATCATGGCGGCGTAGAAGACGTAGGCGCCGATCAGGAGGAAGTGTCCCTGGGCGAAGTTGATGACGCCGGTGGCCTTGTAGATCAGGACGAAGCCCAACGCGGCCAGGGCCAGAATGGCGCCATTGGACAACCCGAACAGGGTCAGCTGCAGGAAGTCGCTCATCAGCGGTCACCCCATCGCGGCCGGCGGCGATCGGCGGCCGGAGGGTCGATGCCGGCCACGTCGAGGATCCGCAGCTCGATCTTGCGCTCCACTCGGGTGCCATCCTGATACGTGACGATGCTGCTGATACTGACCTCGTGGTCGCCACGGGCCAACGCTTCGATCAGATCGGCGTACCGCTCGGCGATGACGCTGCGGCGAACCTTGCGGGTCCGGGTGATCTCGTCGTCGTCCGGGTCCAACTGTTTATGCAGGATGAGGAAGCGCCGCACTTGGATGGCCGCCGGCAGGTCGGCGTTGGCTCGTAGGACATCGGCACCGACGACGTCATAGACCTCTGGTTTGCCCGCGAGGTCGGTGTACGTGGTGTAGGAGAGGTGTTGGTGTTCAGCCCACGCTCCGGTGGTGGCGGGATCGATGATGATCATGGCGGTGACGTCGGTGTCGCCACCGAACACCACGGCCTCGTCGACGTACGGGCTGAACTTGAGTTTGTTCTCGACGAATGCCGACGAGAACAGTTGGCCGTCCGGTGTCCGACGGACATCCTTGGCCCGGTCGATGACCACCAGATGGCCGTCGTCGAGGTAGCCGGCGTCGCCGGTGTGCAGCCACCCGTCGGCGTCGATCGTCGCGGCCGTCGACTCCGGGTTGCGGTGGTACCCACCGAACACCGCCGGTGACCGCAGCAGGATCTCGCCGTCGTCGGCGATGCGTAGTTCGGTTCCCGGAATGGGCACCCCCACGGTGTGGAAGCGGACGTCTTCGTCGTGGTGGACGACGGCGATCCCGCAGATCTCGGTCTGGCCGTAGATCTGCTTGAGGTTGACGCCGATAGCGTGGAAGAACCGGAAGACGTCCGGCCCCAGCGGTGCGCCGCCGGTGTAGGCCCGTTTGATGCGGGTCAGCCCCAGCTGGTCACGGACCGGCCGGAGCGCGACCAGCTCGGCCACCGCACGTTTGAGACGAAGCATCCAGCCAGGCCGCCGGCCGCTCACCCGGAGTTCCGCGACGTCGTCACCGACTCCATACCCCCATCCGAACACCGACCGCTTGAGTCGGCCGGCCTCACCGATGCGGACCTGCACATCGGACACCATGGACTCCCAGATCCGCGGTGGGCTGAACATGACGTCGGGCCCGATCTCGCGGAGGTCGGAACGTTGGGTGGCGGAGTCTTCCGGGAAGCTCAGGGTCAGTCCGTGCATCAGGCCACACGCAACCGCGAGCATCTGCTCGCCGATCCAAGCCAGCGGCAGGAAGCTGACGTAGCGGTCGCGACGGTCCAATGGGTCGACCTCGGACAGGCTCGCGGCCATACTCAGCAGATTGGCGTGGCTGAGCTCAGCGAGTTTGGGGAGCGCGGTAGTGCCGGACGTAGTGCAGATGACGGCGACATCGTCGGTTGAGGTAGCGGCCAGGGTGTCCTCCAGCCACCCCGGACGCTCCGCTGCCCGGGCCCGGCCGGCCGATTCGACCGCCACGAATTCTCGCAGGTAAGGCTCGCTGTAGTGCTCCAGACCGTGGGGGTCGTAGTAGATGACGGTCTCCACGTCCGGCAGGCGGTCCTTCATCCGGATGATCTTGTCGACCTGTTCTTGGTCTTCGGCGACGACAACCCGCACCTGTGCGACGTGGAGAATGTGGACGACCTCATCGCCGATGCTGGTGGGGTAGACGCCCACGACGGCGGCCCCTAGCGACTGGGCGGCGAGTTCGGCGATGAGCCACTCCGGTCGGTTGTCACCGATAACAGCGACGACGTCGCCCTGCTGGACGCCCAGCTCCGCCAGGCCGTGCGCGAAATCCGCCACCCGATCGGCGTATTCACGCCAGGTGATCGGCTGCCAGATGCCGTACAACTTCTCCTGCAAGGCGACGTCGTCTGGCCGGTGGGCCGCGAGCCGGAGCAGCAACCTGGGGAAGGTTTCGTCGGCCCGAGCCACACCGGCGGGGTGGTCGGCCTCAGGCTCGGAGACCGCGCGCATCATGCGCTCAGCTCCTCTCCGAGGTAAGCCCTGACCACGTCTGGATTGGCGCTGACCTCCGCCGGCGTACCGTCGGCGATCAACTCCCCGAAGTCGAGCACACTGACTCGGTCGGAGATGTCCATGACCACGTTCATGTCGTGCTCGATCAGCACGACGGTGACCCCGGCCAGCTCGTGGACATCGAGCACGAACCGGGCCATATCTTCTTTCTCTTCGGTGTTCATGCCCGCCATGGGTTCGTCGAGCAGGAGCAGCGCCGGCTGCATACACAGGGCCCGGCCCAGCTCCACCCGTTTCTGGAACCCATAGGCGAGCGAGCCGACTGGTTGATGCCGCACCGACTGGATCTGGAGCAGGTCGATGACCTCCTCGACCAGCACCCGGTGTGCGATCTCCTCCCGGCGGGCGGGCCCGAACCACGCCAGCGACGCGAGCAACCGGTGCCGCATATGGACATGCCGGCCGAGCATCAGGTTCTCCAACACGGTGAGGTGCCGGAACAGCTCGATGTTCTGGAACGACCGGGCCACCCCGAGCCGGGCGATGCGGTGCGGGCGCATGCCGACCAGCTCCGCCGGCCCATTCTTGGTGTACAGGGTGACCTGACCCTCCTGTGGGCGGTACAGGCCGCTGATGCAATTGAGCAGGCTGGATTTCCCCGCGCCGTTGGGTCCGATCACGGCGTGGATATGCCCCTGCGTGACGGTGAACCCCACGCCGGCCAGCGCGGTGATGCCCCCAAAACGCAGGCTCACGTCGCTGACCTCCATCAACGGCTGCCCGGGCGCGAGGTGGCTGCCGTTGAGCGAATGTCGGTACGCGCGGGTGATCATGGCAGCCTCACCTTCCGTTCGCGGGATGTGACCGACCATACGTTTTCATTATGTGGAAGGCAATACCTTTTTCCAGAGTTTCGCTCCGTGTAGAGTGTCCGTGGATGCGTGAATCGGAACAAGATGTCAACATGACGTCATCGACGGGGACGGAGGGGCGCGCGTGAGCGAGCCAGCGGCGCGGGGAACGCTCGGAACCGTTCGCAACGCCGTACTGCTGCTGAACCTTCTCTCCGAAGGCCCGGCTTACCAGCAGCTCACCGATCTCGCCGAACGCTCCGGGCTGACCGTACCGACGGTGCACCGGCTACTGCGCTCACTAGTGCTGGCCGACCTCGTGGAGCAAGATCCCACGTCGTCGCGGTACGGCCTCGGCCCCGAGGTGGCCCGGCTCGCCCAGCGCTACCTCGGCCGGCTCCCCAGTCTGGGTGCGCTCTCTCCGTATCTCCTCCCACTTCGCGACACCATCGGACATACGGTGCACGTCGCCGTGCTCGTGCGCGGACATGTCGTCTATGTCGACCGGGTCGACGGCTCCGATGGTGGTCTCTACCGCGACACTCACCGGGTGCATCCCGCTGTCGAGACCGCGGCCGGCCGAGTGCTGGCCGCCCGGGCCGACCCGGAGGCCTGGCGGCAGGCGCTCGACACGCTCCCCCTCGACCAACGTCAACGTGCGGAAAAGCGCCTCCAGGAGTGGCGCGAGGCACCACATCTCGCCACCACCGGCGGCGAGCCGGACGAGCCGAGCGAGGTCGCCGTCCCGGTACTCGACGGCTCCGGCCGGGCCATCGCCGCCCTCGCCGCCACCCTGCCCCCGGCCGCCTCGGACGAACTCATCGCCACGATCGCCGGGCACCTCGCCCGCGCGGCGCGGGCTGCCGGAAGGACGCTCAGCCATGGCTGAGCGTCAGGTGCCGGCCGACCTCGAGCCGTGGGCCGCCATCGCCGACCAACTCGCCTGGAGCCAGCCGTGGACCACGCTGTACACCCCACAAGGGCGCTATGGCCGGTGGTTCGACGGCGGCCGATTCAACCTGTCGGTTAATTGCGTCGACCGGCATCTCGGCGGTCGAGCCGACCAGCCCGCCATCCTCTGGGAGGGCGAACCTGGTGACCAGCGAGTCCTCACCTATCAGCAGCTACATGACGACGTGACGGCGCTGGCAGGTGCGTTGCGCGCGTTGGGCGTCGAGTCCGGCGGCCGGGTCGCGCTCCACCTGGCTTGGCTCCCCGAGGCGGTCGTGGCTCTGCTCGCCTGCGCCCGCATCGGCGCCATGGTGGCCATCCTCCCCACCCCGCTGCCGGCCGAAGCGCTGGCCGTGCGGCTAGCCGACTTCCAGCCGCGGGTGCTATTCACCCAGGATGGAGCCTGGCGGCACGGCACCATCCTGCCGTTGAAGGCACGTGCCGACGAGGCGCTCAGCGCCGTTGGCGGAGTGGAGCACACGGTCGTCGTCCGCCGCACCGGTCTTACCACCGAGTGGTACGAGGGAGACCGCTGGCTCGACGATCTCGTAGCCGGGCCGCGGCCCAGCGGTCCCGAACGTGACACCACCCCGGCCGCGCTCGATCCCGAACATCCGTTGCTCGCCACCCATCTCGCCAACCGCCGCGGGCGGCCGGTGTCCATCCTGCACGGTGCGGCCAATCTGGCGGCATCGTCGCTGGCGGTGCATCGGCACTCGGTCTGCGACGGCGAGGTCTTCTGGTGCGCGGGTGACGTCTCCTGGCTGGGCACCCAGGCCCATGGCATCCTTGGCCCACTGCTCGCCGGCACCACCGCGGTGATGTTCGAGGGAATGCTCGACGTTCCCACCCGACACCGAACGTGGGAGATCGTTCGCCGCTATCACGTGTCCACGCTGCTCACCACGCCAACCGTCGTCAGGCTGCTACGTGGCTGGTCACAACGGCCCCCAGCGCCGGAGGTCGTCGCCACCCTGCGCCGGGTGGTCATGATGGCCGAACCGATCGACCCGGAGCTGGTCCGGTGGCTAGCCGACGACGTCGGCGGTGGCCGGATCACCGTCGGCGACGGGTGGGGACAGGTTCAGCTCGGTGGGATCGTCAGTGTCGACCCCCCGGTTGACGCACGCGGCGCTCCGGACCCCGGCTATGCCATCGTCGACAACACCGGCGCCGAGCTGCCCGACGGGCATAGCGGTGAGCTGGTCATGAACCGGCCATGGGCCGGAATGCTGCGCGGCATGGAGGGCAGCGGAGTCGACGAGGCCATGCGCACGGATCACTGGCACCGCGCGGGGGCTTACTCCACCTACGACATCGCTCGCCGCACCGACAGAGGCACACTGGAGTTTCTCGGCCGGATCGATGAGGTCGTCAGCGTGTCCGGCCAGCTGGTGTCGCTGAGCGAGGTCCGGCAGGTGCTGCTCGAGCACCCGTTCGTCGTCGCAGCCGAGGTCTTCGAGCGGGCCGACCCTCGGCTTGGCCGCTCGCTGGCCGCGGCGGTCCAACTCACCGAGGGCGTCCAGGCAGACGCGGCCGCCGCGGGCGAACTCCTCGACACCGTCCGGGAACTGCTCGGCGGCCTGGCCAGGCCGCGTGGTCTGGCCTTCGTCGATCACATCGGCGACCATCTGAACCAGGCCGACCTCCGGCGGGCGCTGGCGTTCCTGTTGGCCCGCGCCGGCGAGGAGCCGGTGCACCTCACGTGGAAGCAGATCTTGGCGGCTTCGGTAGCCACCCGCGGGTGATCCGTCGCTACGAGCCCCATTCCGGAGTCCCGCGCCAGGATCCCGCGCGAGCAGGATCAGACGTCACGGCACGCGGCGGTCGACGAACAGCGCCTGCGTCACCAACCCGATCGGGCCGGCCGTGTCCGCGAGCTCCGCGTGGGTCAGGCCCGCGCCCGCCTGGTCGATCCGGCTTTCCGCGTCGAGCAGCATCCACTCCCCTTCCATCACCCGGTGGATCGTCAGCGACAGCGACGTGGGCACGAAGAGCCATTGGCCGTAGTCCAGCTCGGCCGACAACCCGTTGGCCGAGTCGGCCACCACACACACCCGTTGCAAACCCGTCGACTCTTCCCCGTCGACCAGCGGCAACAGCACCCGGGTCCAGACCTTCGCCGGTCCGGTGGCCTCGAAGCTGCCCTGGACGAAGCGCCACTCGATCGAACGGCCGTATCCCCAGGTGTCATCGAGCCCAGGAAAGTAGCGGGTGGGTTGAGCGGCCGGGATCTCCGGCAGGTCCCGATCGATGCCGGCCGCCGTAGCGCCGGGACGCATCCTCATCCGCCATCCGCGAGCCAATGCGATGGTCCGCTCGCCGTCGATACGTAGCTCGGCCTCGAGCATCTCGACCCGACGGCCGGGACGGACCACCCGTGCGGACACCCTCAGCTCACGTTGTGGCGCCGCACCGAGGAAGTCCACCGCCAGCCGGGTGACGGCCATGTCAGGGTCGGGTTCACACTGCTCGATGGCGCGGGCCAGGAGGGCGGCTACCGGACCCCCGTGCTGACTTCCGGCGTCCCACGGACTGGTAGTGGCCACGGTAGGTAGGAAGCGATCCTGTCCGAGCGGCCGGTAATAGCTTGTTTCGGTCATCGGTGGCCATTCTCCTTCCCGCACGGCCCACTCCACAAGCCGGCGCCAATAGCACATGAACCACACAACCGTTGACAACCGGATAAACCGTTCGACACACAAGAAGCCGACATCCTTGAATTTCCCTTCACGAATTCCGCTCGGCTGTTAGTGTCCGACGGGACGCGAACGCGAGGGGAAGATCATCATGGCGATGGCCATCACCACCAGGCGGACCGGCTCATCGACGCGCCGCAGCCGAGCCGGGGGCGCCGGCACGGCTGTGCCTGCCCAGCGCGGAATGGCACCTGAAACGTCGGACACTCCACTGGTTCGGTCAACTACCGTGGGCGAGCCGCTGCGAGACCTTCCGGTCGTCCGCAGCATGGGCGGAGTCCTGGAGTACACATCCACCGACATTCCGCTGGACTCCGATTCTGGGAACGCGGGCGCGCCCACGTCCGCACTTCCGTCCGTACCCGCCGAGATCTTTCGGGTACGCGGGGGTGACCGGATCCGGTTGCGCACACCCGCGCAACACCGCTCGACGGGTGAGACCAGCTGGACCACTGTCGACATACCAACCGACTATCCCGCCGGGCTCCACTGGCATCACCCGCAGGTGGCATCGTCGCCGGCGCGGCTACCGGGGCTGGTCATCGTCGAGGGCGACATCGATGACCTAGACGGCATTACTCATGCCCGCGAGCGCACCATGGTGCTGGCGCCGGCCGGTTCTCTACCCGGCCAGGTGACACCCCCGCCGCCACCACCGCCGGCCACCGGCGAACCTCCCATGACACCCCGCCCCACCTTGCCGGCCACCCTCACCACTGCGGTGAACGGCCAGATCCTGCCCGACATCGACATCCAACCGGGCGAGATCCAGCGCTGGCGGATCGTCAACACCGAACCCGAGCGGGCCATCTGGCTACATGTAGAAGGCCACTCGATGTACCAGATCGGCCAGGACGGGGTTCCGTTCACGCAGCCCCGAGCCACGCACGCGGTGATGCTCCACCCTGGCAACCGCGCCGAGGTCTTGGTGCGCGCCACCAAACCCGGCCGCTATCGGGTGTACGCCGAGCGATACCACCAGGGAGACCCGGGTGGAGTTCGGCCCACAGCCCTACTGGCCACCATGGCCGTCGCCGGCCGCCCGATCTTCAACCGCCTGCCCCGCACCCTCGGTGCGGATCCGGTCGAGCCGACCGGCTCGGTAGCCGTACGGCGCACGGCGCACGTCGGCGCGGACCCACGCGGCGCCGGTCCCCGAGCCGTCGTCGATGGCAACGTCACCGACCTCGATCGGCTGGCCCGCCGCGGCACAACCGGCACCGTGGAAGAGTGGACACTGGTCAATGACGACACCGTGCAGCATCCGGTGCACGCCGGCGGGTACTGGTTCCACGTGATGGACGTGCAGGGTGTCCCGGCCGGCGATCCGTCCTGGCAGGCCTCTCCGCACGTGTGGTGGGACACCTATCGGCTGCCTCCGAAAGGGCAGGTCACCCTCCGGGTTTATCTTCGCGCCGGCATCTCCTGACCGGCTCATCGCGGCGGCCCGGCACGGTGGTGACGGGCTGACCAGCACTGCTTGCAAAACAGGAGCAGTTGCCCCTACAGTCTGCCCAGTTGCACATTGCAAGCAGACGGAGCCGTCCACCATGCCTCATATCCCCGCACCCGAACACTCGGAGATCATGCCGCCCTCGGCGGCGTGGCCGCCCAACGGTGCAGCCTCGCCTCCTGAACCTGCCTCGTGGGAACAGGCCCTCTCGTCGTTCACCAGCGGAGGGGGGTATTGGCTGGCCACCACAACCCCGACTGGCCGGGCCCAGGTGCGTCCCGTGCTAAGTGTCATCGTCGATGGTGTCCCACATTTCAGCGCGAGCGAACAATCCCGCAAAGCCAGAAACCTCGCAGCCGATCCCCGCTGTTCGATCACCACCAGCGGCACATCATTCGACGTGGTCATCGAAGGCGCCGCCGAGATCGTGTCCGCCGAAGCGCATCTTCACCGGGTCGTCGAGGCGTACGACGCTCGATATGGTTGGCGACCTGACGTGCGTGCCGGACAACTGTGGGCCGACGGCGCTCCCACCGCGGGCCCGCCACCGTACCTCGTCTATCGGATCCAACCGGCGACAACCTACGGATTCCCGACCGACGAGTCATCGATCCCGACGCGCTGGCGCTTCTCCCCGCCCGCCTGACCTACTCGCTCGCGGCGGCATCGACAGACGCGCCGCTCATGTCCGCGATCTGCCGCCGCCACGCCGCGGCTCAGGGGCTCGGATCGGTGTACGGGCTGACCAGGCCGGTCTGGTAGGCGATCACCACGAGCTGGGCCCGGTCCCGCGCCCCGAGTTTGACCATGGCATGACTGACGTGGGTGCGTGCCGTGGCCGGACTGAGGAACAGCTCGGCGGCGATCTCGGCATTACTCAGTCCCCGCCCGACGAGGGCGAGGACCTGTCGTTCCCGCTGCGTGAGCGCGGACAGCCGCTCCTCAGCCACCTGACCAGCGACCCGCACGACGGTGAACTGTTCGATGAGCCGACGGGTGATGCTCGGCGCCAGCAATGCGTCTCCGCCGGCCACGACGCGGATACCGTGCAGCAGCTCCGACGGGCCGGCATCTTTCAACAAGAAACCACTGGCCCCCGCCTGGAGCGCCTCGAAGACGTACGCATCCGTGTCGTAGGTGGTGAGGATCAGCACCCGCACCTGCTCGAGGCCGCGGGTGGCGGAGATCCGCGCCGTCGCCTTGATCCCGTCGAGTTGGGGCATCCGGATGTCCATGAGCACGACGTCGGGACGGGTCGCACCAGCCAACTCCACCGCCTCGAGGCCGTTGGTCGCCTCCCCCACCACCTCGATGTCGTCCTCGACGTCCAACAAGACCTTGAACCCAGTGCGCACCAGCATTTGGTCATCCGCCAGCAAGACGCGGATCGGTTGTCCGCTCACGGCCGCACCACTCCAGCCGGCGCCAGCGGCAACCGCGCCTCCACCTCGAAACCGCCCTCCGGCAGCGGCCCGGCGGTGAACCCACCACCAAGCAGCTCACACCGTTCACGCATGCCAACGATTCCTTTGCCGGGCTCGGTGTCGCCCACGGCAGGTCCCGCGTCCGGGCTGCGCCCGTCGTCGACCACGCGGATGGTGAGCATGCCGTCGGCGCACGTGATGGTGATGGTGACCCGCGTTGGCCCAGCATGGCGAATCACGTTGGTCACCGATTCCTGCAGGATACGGTAACCGGCGCGGTCGACCGCCGTTGGCAGCTCAGCGGGAAGTGCGCTGGTCTCCGCCTTGACGTCAAGCCCGGCCTCGCGGGCCACGGTGATGAGATCGTCGATCTGGCCCAGGCCCGGGCTGGGCACGCGACCGTGATCACGGGTTCTCAACACCCCCAGCACCACGCGCATCTCGTCCAATGCCTGAGCGCTAGTCTGCTCGATGGTCTCCAAGGCTTCCCGGGCCCGCTCGGGCCGCTTGTCCAGCACGTGAGCCGTCACTCCGGCCTGGACGTTGATGATGGCGATGGAATGCGCCACGGTGTCGTGGACCTCTCGGGCGATCCGCAACCGTTCCGCGTCCACGCGCCGTCGTGCCTCCTCGTCCCTGGTCCGTTCCGCCAGCTCAGCCCGCTGCTCAGCCTCGACGGCGATCACTCGTCGAGACCGTACCGACTCACCCAGGGCGGCAGCCATCACGGAGGCACCAATCCGGAAGACGACCCAGCCCATCGCCGCAGCCGGTTCGATGTCCACCGCGGCCAGCAGCCAGCCGACGGCCAGGACGGTAATCCCGATGGCGACGATCCGCACCGACCGCCGCCCGTCGCCGTACGCCGTCACCGAATAGAGGGCGACGAACAGGGCCAGCCAACCAGGTCCGTCCGGGAAGTCGAGCGTGTAGTACAGCAAGCTGACCAGAGCGGTGAAGACGAAGACGGGCACCGGCCACCGTCGCCGAGCCACCAGCGAGAGGCCGCTGACGACGAGCAGAACCGAACCCAGATGGCCGAAGTCGGACAATGCCCGCGCCGCCACCTCGCTGTCGTGCGCGGCCCGGTGGGTTCCTTGAATCTGCATGACGGCGATGAACGCAGCCAGCAGCCCGTCCTGCACCCATGCAGGCAGGCGAGACAAGGCCGCGGGTCGCCACATGCGGCGATCCTAACCCGCGCGGTCAGTCCAGGAGATCCGCTCGACGACGTAGTCAGCTACGACGACGAGCGCGGTTGCCCTGCCTGAACCTACCCCGACCTGCGCAACCGACACCGCCTGTCACCCGACGACACCACGGGGTCGGTGTCGAGACGATCGCTGTGATCCCACTCGACCATGACCGGAGGCTTCGATGACAGACGTGGTGTCCACCGTGGACCGTGACCCGAGACCGGTCACGGTGCCCACCCGACCCGGGCCACTCGGCCGGCTGGCCGGCGTGGCGTTCCGCAACCGGGGGCGGATGATTCTGGCCTGGGTGGCCGCCGCAGCCGTCGCGGTCGGCCTATCCGCGGCCTTCGGTGCCGACTTCTCCGTCAACCAGGGAGTGCCCGGCTCCGACTCCGCTCAGGCACAGGACCTCCTCGACGACCGCTTCCCCGCCCAGGCCGGCGACCGGGTCGACGTCGTCGTGAGCGCACCCGACGTCACCGACGCGCAAGTCCAGGGCGACGTCGCCACGCTGCTGAGTGAACTCGAAGGCCTGCCGCGTGTGGTATCGGTCAGCGACCCATACACCAGCCCGGGGGGTGTCTCGCCAGACGGTGACATTGCCGTCGCCCGCCTCTACCTCGACGTCACCAACCCGAACGACATGCCCGTCGAGGACACCGAACGGCTGCTCGCGGCGGCCGAAGCCGCCGAGCGGGACGGCCTCGACGTCGCCCTAGGCGGCCAGACGATTCAGAACGCGCAGGAACAAGAGGTTGGCTCGGAGATGATTGGGCTCACCGCCGCGGCCATCATCCTGCTGATCATGTTCGGATCCGTGGTGGCCGCCGGGCTGCCGCTGATCATGGCGCTCAGTGGGCTCGCGGTGAGCGTCAGCCTGGTGGGCCTCCTAGCGGCGCTGACCGACGTGCCGGACTTCGCGCCCGTCCTCGGCATGATGCTCGGAATCGCCCTCGGCATCGACTACGCCCTGCTCATGGTGACCCGGTTCCGGGAATGGCGGGCGATGGGCCTCGACCCGGAGCGGGCCACCGTCGCCACCCTGGATACGGCCGGACGCGCGGTATTGGTGGCCGGCGGCACCGTCATGGTCAGCATGGCCGGGCTGTTCGCCATGGGCCTGTCGGTGATCAGCGGAGCCGCACTCGTGGCCATGGTGGCCGTGTTGGTCGTCGTCATCGCCGCCGTCACGCTCTTTCCCGCCTTGCTCGGCTACTTCGGCGGCCGCATCGACCGGTTCCGGCTTCCGGTGGGCCGACGGCGCCCGATCCGGCTCACCTCCGACGGCCACGTCGCACCGGCACCCGGCTGGACCCGGTGGACCCGACTAGTGCAGCGCTACCGAGTGGTCGCGACCGTGGCCACGACCGCGCTGCTCCTCCTGCTCACGATTCCATTCTTCGGCGCCCACCTGGGGCTTCCGGACGCCGGCAACGATCCTGAAGGCAGCTCCAACCGACAGGCGTACGACATGCTCGCCGACGGCTTCGGCCCGGGCTCGAACGGTCCGTTGCTGGTGGTAGCCGACCTGTCCGCGGGCGACAATGGCACCACCGTCCCGCAGCTGCACAGCAGCATCATGTCGACGGACGGGGTGGCCGGCGTGGCACCGCCCCAGCTCGCACCGGCCGGCGACGCTGCGCTGATCACCGTGTTCCCGACGACGGGCCCGCAAGAGGCGGCCACCGAGGACCTCACTCGGGTCATACGCGACGACGTCATTCCAGCCACCGTCGCCGGCACGGACACCACGGCACACGTCGGCGGCCGGGTGGCAACCGTGATCGACATCAACTCCTCCATCACCGACCGGCTCCCCTTCCTGATCGGCGGCGTGGTGGCGGTATCGATGCTGCTCCTTCTGGTCGCGTTCCGGAGCGTGGTCATCGCGGTCACCGCTGCCGTGATGAACCTGATCTCGGTGGCGGCAACCTACGGCGTCGTGGCGTTCTTCCTCGAAGGTGGCTGGGCTGGGCAGCTCATCGGGATCGACACCGCCACCCCGATGGCGGCGTTCCTACCGGTGATCATGTTCGCCATCCTCTTCGGGTTGTCGATGGACTACGAGGTGTTCTTGATCAGCCGGATGCGAGAAGCATGGGTCCGGCATCGAGACAACGGCCGCGCCATCACCGAAGGGCTGGCCAAGACGGGGCGGGTGATCACCGCGGCCGCCGCCATCATGATCGTGGTCTTTGCCGCGTTCGTCCCGAACGATCAGGTGTTCATCAAGGTATTCGGGATAGGTATGGCCACGGCGATCCTGATCGACGCCACCGTGGTGCGGATGCTGCTCGTGCCGGCGGTGATGCACATCCTGGGCCGGTCCAACTGGTGGCTACCGCGGGGCCTGGACCAGCGGATGCCTGAGCTCAACGTCGAGGGCCGCCCGGAGATGTTCGTTCCACGACCCGATCTCACGCCAGACCCCGCACCATCCCGCTAACCCACCCCGTTGTGCACCTGATCTCCGTTTTGTCACCTGATCGTTTCGGTGGCGACGATCAGGTGCACGACGGACGGCGTTTACCCTGCTCAACGGCCCAATCGCGGACCCGACCTCATCTCACGATATGGGCGAGCTGTGGATCAGATGCATAAACGGTGCGCCACGGCGCGTTTGTGCATCTGATCGTCGTGGTGACGCAAACCCTGACACACCGGAAGCTCTAAGGCGATCGTGCTGTGCGCCGCCTCGGCTGGCAGCGCCCCTTCCACATCGCTCGGCGGCGGCACCGTTCAGGTTGCGGTGGAGACTCTCTGGCGTCCGGCATGTAGCTGCTGGGCGATCAGATGCACAACGCAGCACAAACGGCGCACAAATGCATCTGATCGGCCGACGTTCACATGCCGAGACGCGATCAGATGCACCCCGGTCGGCCGTCGCCCGCGCTCAGCGCACCTGATCGTCCCCACCGAAACGATCAGGTGCACAAACGGAGATCAGGTGCAGTATTACGGGGAGGGGGCGGCGGCGTGGGCGGGAGTGCCGGTGCGGTCGATGGTGGCGGATCCGATCACCCGGTCACCGTCGTACAGCACCACGGCTTGCCCCGGAGCAACACCCTCCTGCGGCGCCTCGAACCGGACCCGCACCACGTCGCCGTCGACCTCGGCGATGGCCGGCGCCGCCTCGCCGTGCGCCCGGAACTGCGCCGCACACTCCACCACACCCGCAAGAGCAGCACCCGGCCAGCGTGGCGAGACACCGACCACCTCGTCGACGGCCAGGTCTTCGCGGGCGCCGACGGTGACTCGGCGGTCGACGGGTGAGATGTCGAGCACGTATCGAGGTTTCCCGTCCGGCGCCGGACGTCCGAGGCGCAGGCCTTTACGTTGGCCGATGGTGAACGCGTACGTGCCATCATGTGCGCCGAGCACCTCACCGGAGGTGTCGACCACCTCACCGGGGGCCTCGCCCAGCTGGCCGCGGAGGAACCCTGCGGTGTCGCCGTCGGCGATGAAACAGATGTCGTGGCTGTCTGGTTTGCGCGCTACCGCCAGCCCGCGCCGATCAGCCTCGTCGCGGACCGCCGATTTCGGGCTGTTCCCCAAGGGGAACTCGGCATGCGCCAGCTGCTCGGCGGTGAGAACACCCAGGACATAGGACTGGTCTTTCTCCGGATCCACCGCACGGTGCAGTTCTCGTCCGCCCGGGCCGTCGACGATTCGTGCGTAGTGCCCGGTGCACACCGCGTCGAAGCCGAGGGCCAGCGCTCGGTCCAGCACCGCCGCGAACTTGATCTTCTCGTTGCAGCGTAGGCACGGGTTGGGGGTCCGGCCAGCGGCGTACTCGGCGACGAAGTCGTCGACGACGTCGGCCCGGAACCGCTCGGCCAGGTCCCAGATGTAGAACGGGATCCCCAACACGTCCGCCGCCCGCCGGGCATCACGGGAGTCTTCCAGCGTGCAGCAGCCACGCGCCCCGGAGCGAAAGGATTGGGGGTTCGACGACAGGGCAAGGTGGACACCGGTGACGTCGTGCCCGGCCTCGACCATCCGCGCGGCCGCCACGGCGGAGTCGACTCCGCCGGACATCGCCGCCAACACTCGCATTCGTGACTCCATCATTCTCGGTAACGGGTGCCCGGCTCACCACCACTGGCCAGCCCGGCGGTACGGGCCCGCTCCACGGCCGGGCCGATCGTGTCGAGTAACGCGTCGACATCGGCCGGTGTGGATGTACGCCCCAATGAGAAACGTAGCGAACCCCTGGCCACGGCCGGGCTCACACCCATGGCCAGCAGCACGTGTGACGGTTGTGCTACCCCCGCCGAACACGCGCTGCCGGTGGAGCAATGAATACCGGCCGCGTCCAGCAACAACAGTAGCGAGTCGCCTTCACATCCCGGAAACGAGAAATGCGCCAGACTCGGCAGGGATAGCTCCGGGTGACCGTTACGCACGGCGTCGGGAACGGCGCGGTGAACGCCGTCGGCGAGGGCGTTGCGCAGCTGACGCAGGTGCCCGGCGTGCTCGTCGAGACGGTTGACGACGGTGGACACCGCGGTGGCGAGCCCGGCGAACGACGGTGTGTCGAGGGTCCCGGAACGGACGTCGCGTTCCTGGCCCCCGCCATGCTGTACCGGCGTCAACTCGGCCTCGCGACGTACCAGCAGTGCTCCCACACCGATGGGGCCGCCCACTTTGTGCCCACTGATGGTCATGGTGTCGAGGCCGCTGGCGGCGAAGTCGACAGGGACCTGTCCCACCGCCTGGACGGCGTCGGAGTGCACCGGAATGCCGTACTCGGCGGCCAGTGCGACGACGTCCCGCACCGGCTGAACCGTGCCGACCTCGTTGTTCGCCCACATCACCGTGATCAACGCCACCGACGCGGGGTCCCGCCTGACCGCGGCGGACGCGGCATCGACGTCCAGCCGGCCGTGTGCGTCGACGGGTAGCCATTCGATCTCTGCCCCTTGCGACTGCCCCAGCCATTGCACCGCGTCGAGGACGGCGTGGTGTTCGATCGCCGAGGCCAGGACGCGCACCCGCCGCGGATCGGCCGCGCGCCGCGCCCAATACAGGCCTTTTACGGCGAGGTTGTCCGCCTCGGTGCCGCCCGACGTGAACACGACCTCGCCCGGCCGCGCCCCTAATGCGGCGGCCACGGACTCCCGAGACTCCTCGACCAGTTTGCGCGCCTGCCGGCCCGCGGCATGCAGCGACGACGGGTTGCCGAGGGTGGTCATCGTCGCCGTGACGACCTCGATCACCTCGGGGAGGATAGGGCTGGTCGCGGCGTGGTCCAGGTAGACGCTGCGCTCGCTCATATCGACTCCAGTCTACGCGGCGCCCACCCTCTTCCCCCGTTCCCATGATCATGAACACTTTCCCGGGCTATCACCCGGGAAAGTGTTCATGATCATGGGAGCGGGGGGAAGCTTGCGACGGCTCCCACGACGACGTCCCAGAACCGCTCCCGATCCAGTTCGACGGCCACTCGTGTTGTGTCCGGACGCCCGGACAGGTGATGCAGGTCGACGACGGTCGCTCCAGCGGTGTGCTCGCCGCGAGTTTCCACGACCACGGGGGCGTCCACACACCGCACCAGCGACGGGTCGATCACCCGCGCCACGGCAACCGGATCGTGCAGCGGCGGCGCCGGCATCCCCCACAGCTCCCCGTACGTCGAGCCGAAGAAGGTCATCATCTGCACACACGTGTCGGCCAGCGGGGTGCCGATCGCCCGCAGCCGCTGCACCACGTCGTCGGTGACCAGCGCCTGATGGGTGATGTTGAGCCCCACCATGGTGACGTCCAGCCCGGAGCTGAAGACCTCGTCCGCCGCCTCCGGGTCGACGTAGATGTTCGCCTCCGCGTACGGCGTGACGTTGCCCCGGCCGGTGGATCCGCCCATGAGGACGATCTCCCGGATCCGCGACCGCACGTCCGGGTGTTCACGCAGCAGCAACGCGATGTTGGTGAGCGGGCCGGTCGGGATCAGCGTCACCGGCTCCGGATGGGCCCGCAGCGTCTCGGCGATGAGTTGCACGGCGGGCCGGCCGTCCAGAGCCACCGTCGGCTCGCCGAACGCCGGGCCGTCGAGTCCGGACTCGCCATGAACGTCGTCGGCGATCCGCAGCGGCCGGGCAAGCGGTGTGTCGGCTCCGGCCGCGATAGGTACGTCGTCGATCCCGGCGACGGTGCAGACCCGCCGGGTGTTGAGCACACACTTCTCCAACGTCTGGTTGCCTGCCACGACGGTGATGGCCAGGAGGTCGACGCGTGGATCGGCACGGGCCAGCAGGATGGCCAACGCGTCGTCGTGCCCCGGGTCCACGTCGAGGACAATCGGCACCGGCATGATCAGTCTCCCTTCGCCAGCCAGGTGATCGCCCGGCCGAAGAGGGTGCGGTAGCCGTCCCAGTCGAGGAACTCCTCCGGGCACCAGTGCGGAGCGATGTCCGACGCCCAGGCCAGGCTGCGGCCTTCGCCCACCGGACGTACCGCCAGCAGCGGATCGTCGCCGACTCGGGCCAGCACGGTCGCATCGTCGGTGGCGACGAACCGGTTGTACCCCAGCAACGCCGGCCAGGTAGCGCTCAGCCCCGCGGTGATGGGGTGCGCCGGATCGGCCACCACCGGTTCGATGCCCTCGGGGGTCTCCACTCGGTCGTCGTACGGCGAGATCACGCTGGGCAGCACCGCCTCTACCGGTGTACCCCGCCACATCGCCTTACCCTCGAAACCCTGGAAGCTCAGGTACCCGCCGGCCATCATCAGGCCGCCACCATCGCGCACCCAGTCGGCCAACATCACCAGCCGGTTGGTGGTGCGTTTGCCGTGTATCCACGTGTCCGGGTGCAGCAGGATGCTATTGGCGCCGATGTCGGAGAGGATCACCACGTCGACGCCGGCCAGGTCGGCCCGGCTAGCGGGAAACCGCTCCGGGACCTCGTGCGCGGGGAGGTAATCAACCTCCACTCCTTCGGCGAGCAACACGTCCCGCAACGGGTCCACACCCGTGTGGAAGGTCACCGAGGTGAAGGCGTCGTATCCCTTGTAGTGGGTGGCTTCGCTCACCCAGGACTCGCCGGCGATGAGTACGCGCGTCATCCGTTGTCTCCTGTTACGTGTTCAGCGGCCGCCTCGAAGACGGCTCGTGGGTTGTCTACCAGCAACGATGTCGCTTCGGCTTCGGTCAGGCCGTGCCGGACGAGTGCCGGCAGGAACGACGTCTGGACGTGGGTGTAGCCGGGCCCGCCATAGGTCGACAGCAGCGTTTTGATGAAGATGTCCTGCGACAGCAGCACCTGACCGCCATATCCGGCCCGGGCTAGCCGCACGATTGCCGCGGCCACCTGTTCGTCGTCCGGGGCTGCCCCCTCGCCGGGGAACCGGTGATCCATGCCGAGCATGTCGAAGGACAACCAGGTGCCACGCGCCGCTAACGCGTCGAGGTAGCCGGGGTCGTCGTGTGCCGGGTTCAGGTGGGAGAGGACGACGTGCCGCTCCGGGCAGCCCTCGCCGGCGACGATGTCGAGCACCCGGTGCCCCAGCCGCTGCCAGCCGGGGAGATGGACCGACAGCGGCACTCCGGTGATCACCTGGGCCCGTCCAGCGGCTCGCAGTACCTTCTCCTCGACGGCGGTAAGCTCCGGGCCGATCCCGATCTCACCGATCAGTCCGGGCCGCACGCCGTCTATTCCTTCGGCCAGTTCAACGGCGAACCGTTCCGCCAGCTCGGCCACCGAGGCACCCGCGACCGACGGTGGATGGCTGCGCCGCAGGTAGTAGCCGCTGCCCATGACGATCCGCACGCCGCTACGCCGGCTGATCTCCCGCAGCGCTCCCGGAGCCCGGCCGATCCCGTCGGTGGTCTGCTCGACCACGGTGCCGCCACCGGCCGCCGCGAACGCGGCCAGTTCTGCGACGGCGACATCCACGTCGTCGAGCGAGCAGTTGTCTTTGCACACGTAGGGGTCGGTGCGCAGCCGTTCCCTGAGCTCGACGGTGACCGGCGCGTCGACGAGTTCCCACGCGGCGGTTTCCTCCGGCCCGGGGCGGCGCCACGCACTCGCATTGTTGTTGATCACGTGTTCATGCATGAGGGTGACACCAAGCCCGGCCGCCTCGACCGGGCCCGTCACCGTCATCACCTGCACCATCGCGGCCCGCCCTACGTTCTCGTCGCGAACCGGCTGAAGATCTTCTGGTTCAGGAAGATCGCCAGAAGAAGGATCGCGCCCTGCAGGATCTGGATGTAGAACGGCGAGACGTGCAGCAGAACGAGTCCGTTGGCGATGACACCGAGCACCAGAGCACCCAGCACGGTGCCGACGATGCTGCCCCGGCCCCCGAACAGGCTGGTGCCGCCGAGCACGACGGCGGTGATGACCTCCAGCTCGAACATCACCCCGGCATTCGCCGAGCCCGACGCCAGCCGGGTGGCGACCAAAACCCCTGCCACCGCGGCGGCCGTACTGGTCAGGACGAACACGCTGAGCCCGACCTTACGAACGGCCACCCCGCTGCGGCGCAGCGACTCGGCGTTCGACCCCATCCCGACGACGTACCGCCCGAACGGCGTCTTCGCGAAGACGAACCATCCGGCGACCGCGATCACCAGCGCCAGGATCGCCGGGACCGGGATGCCGAACAACCGGCCCTGACCCAGGGTGACCACCCAGGTGTCCCGCGGGATCGGGGTGGAGTAACCCTCGGTAGCACGTAGGGCTGTACCGCGGATGATCGACAACATGGCCAACGTGACGATGAACGCCGGGATGCCGTGATACGCGCTGAACCAGCCGTTGACGAAACCGATCGCCGCCCCCAGTAGAACCACAGCCACCAGGGCCAATGTTGGATCCCAGCCCGCGGCGATGGCGATGGCCAGCAGCGATCCGGACAACGCGACCGTCGACCCCACCGACAGGTCGATCCCGCCTGAGGTGATGACGAAGGTCATCGCCACCGCCACGATCATGGTGGGAGCGATCTGGCGAAGCAGGTTGAGCACGTTGTTGACGGTGAGGAATTGGTCGGCGGAGAAGGCGAAGACGAGCAGCAGCACCAGCAGCACGCCCCCCACAGCCACCGTCTGCACGTGGGTGGTGAGCTTCGCCGTGAGCCGTGCCTGGCGGGTCACGACCAGCCGCTCGTTGCCGGCCGGTTCGGTGGTTACCGGTGTGTTCATGCCGCATGTCCCCTTCCGACGATCTCTTCGACCAGGGCCTCCAGCGACGTGGTGTGCGCGTCGAGGTCGGCGCGCAGCGTCCCCTCGTACATCACGCAGAGCCGGTCGCACACCTCGAACAAGTCCTGCAGTCGGTGCGTGATGAGGATGACGCTGACTCCCCGCCGGGCGACGGTTCGGATCAGCTCCAGCACTGTTCGCACCTCGCTGACGGCCAACGCGGCCGTCGGCTCGTCCATGATCAGGACTCGTGGCCCGAAGGTGACCGCGCGGGCGATCGCCACGGCCTGCCGCTGACCACCGGACAGCGCCCGCACCGGCAGGTCCGTGAGCGGGATCCGGATCCGCAGGGCGTCCAGGTGCTCGCGAGCCTGCGCGTGCATGGCCCGCTCGTCGAGCATCAGGCCGCCGGCGGTTCGGGGTTCGCGTCCCAGAAAGAGGTTCCCGGCGACGTCGATGTCGTCGCAGAGCGCCAGGTCCTGATAGACCATCTCGATACCCAACTCGTGCGCCTCGCGCGGCGAGGTGTACGTCGCCGGCGCACCGTCGACGAGGATCTCGCCGGAATCCGGCACAACGGCGCCGGCGAGGATCTTCATCAGCGTCGACTTACCGGCCGCGTTGTCGCCGACCAGGCCGACCACCTCGCCGGGCCCGAGCCGGAGAGTGACCCCGCGCAGCGCGTCGACCATGCCGTAGCGCTTACGGATGTCCCGCATGACGATGCGGTCTGTGGTGCTCTCTCGTTGCGACATCGTCGCCAGACCCCTTCCGGCCTACTCGAACATCGAGCGGAACTCGTCCACGTTCTCGCTGGTGACGATGGTCACCGGCACGTCGATCGGAGACTCGACGGTGCCGCCTTCGACCAGTGTCTTGGCCGCTCGGACGGCTTCGACGCCTTCCCCGCGGGGGTCCTGCTGTACGACGGCCTCGACGAAGCCGTCGTCGATGCCGGAGATGGCCTCGGCGGTGAGGTCCCATCCGAAGACGCTGATGCGTTCGGCAGCGTCCTGGGAACGCACGGCCGCTACCGTCCCGAGCAGGGCCGGCTCGCCGGTGGCGTAGACGATGGATGTGTCGTTCTGACCGGTGACCATGTTCTCGGCCGCGGCCAGCGCTGCCTCCTGGCGATTCTCGCCATCAACGGTCTGCGTGATGGTCGCGCCGTTGCCCTCGACCGCCTCGACGAAGCTATCCATCCGGATGTTCTGGATGAACGAGTTCAGCGCACCCACCACACCGATGTTGGCTTCGGTGCCGGTTTCCTCGATCCAGGCGTTGACGTGGTCGCCGATCAGTGTGCCTGCCTCGTGGTTGTCGACGCCGACCTGGACGTCCACGTTGGGGTCGTCGACGATGGCATCCACCGCCACCACAGCCATACCAGCCTCCTTGGCCTCGGCCAGCGCTGGTTTGATGCCCTCGACGTCGATGGCGACCACGATGAGCGCGTCGAAGCCCTGGGTCACCATGTTGGCGATGGCCTCGTTCTGGGTGGCCGCGTCGTCGTTGGCGTTGAAGATGGTGAGGTCGACGCCCTCCTCGTCGGCGGCTTCTTGGGCGCCGGCGTTCATCTCATTGAAGAAGAGAGCTTGCTGGTTGATCTGGACAAGTCCGACCGTGATGTCGCTGTCGCCGCCGGCGTCGTCACCGGTGCCGTCGCCGCCACAGGCGGCCAGCGCCAGCAAGGATCCCATCAGCACAACGGCCGTGCCCGTGCGGTGTGCCCGATTGCGGGTCATCGGATCTCCTTCGTCTGGACCAAAACTTGGCAAACGTTTGCCCGTGGCGAGACAACTTACGAGCTGGATCACCTAGTGGTCAAGAGCGAATCCGGAGATTAACCGAAGTGAAACACTGGATCTTTGCCGCCATGTATGGGTTAAGATCGGGAAAACGTTTGGCAGTATGAGAGGTATGAGGGTGGCCGTCACCATTCACGACGTCGCACGCGAGGCAGGTGTCTCCGTCTCCACCGTGTCCCGTGCACTCTCCGGCGCTCGCCGGGTCGGTCCCGAACTGGTCGAGCGTGTACACGAGGCCGCACGCCGGGTCGGCTACCGGCACAACGCCGTCGCGCGGGCGCTGCGAGCACAACGCACCGGTGTCATCGGCATGGTGGTTCCGGAAATCAGCAACCCGTTCTTCCCCGCCATCGTCGAAGCGGTCGAGCGAACCTTGCAGGAGTCCGACCGCGAGCTGATGCTCTGCGACTCCCGCCGCTCCCCCGACGTCGAGCGCCGACGCATCCAGGCACTCCTCGGCCGCCAAGTGGACGGCCTGCTCATCAGTCCGGTCGATTCGCAGGCCAGCACCAAGGTGCTGCACGAAGCGATGCGACACACCGCCGTGGTGCAGATGGACCGCTATGCCGATCAGACCCGGCTGGACTGGGTAGGCGTCGACGACGAGTCCGGCATGGCCCTCGTGGTGCAGCATGTACGCGACCACGGCGCCGAGCGGGTGGCGCTGGTCAGCGCCGAACGAAACAGTTCCAGCGGCCGGGACCGGCTCGACGCGCTGCGCCGGGCCACCACCACGGCTGGCCTGGCCGAGTCGGTCGAATTGCTCGGCGAGTTCAGCATCGACTGGGGCGCGGCGGCCGCTCGCGAGCTGGTCAGCCGGGGCGACCTGCCCGACGCGGTGGTATGCGGGAACGACGAGATCGCGGTCGGTGTCATCCGTGAACTACGCCGGCACGGCCTGGCCGTTCCCGACGACGTCCTGGTCACCGGCTTCGACGACACCCCTATCGCCACCTACATCGAGCCCGCCCTGACTACTATCCGGCAACCCCGGGAAGCCATCGCCACCGAGGCGGTGCGGCTGCTCGATGCTCGCCTGGCTGACACCGAACTCCCCGTCCGCAAACTAGCCCTGCAACCCGAACTGGTGGTGCGCGGGAGCACCCAGCCAGGTAGCGAGGGGTCGGCGAGCTGATGGACGCGCTACATCTGAGCCAGGAACTTATCCGGGTGAACACGTGCCTGAGCGGCGAAGCGGTGGCTGCCGCACTGGTCGCCCATCACCTGGAAGCGGCCGGGGTGCCCAGCTCGGTGATCGAGTGGCGGCCCGGCCGCAGTCAGCTGATCGCCCGGCACGGTGGCGACCAACCGGTAGTGCTTACCGGGCACCTCGACACCGTCGCGGTTGATCCCGTGTCGTGGACGGCCGACCCGTGGGGTGCGCAGATCAGCGACGGATGGCTCTACGGCCGGGGCAGCAGCGACATGAAGTCCGGCGTGGCGGCCCTCACCGCGGCCTACCTCTCCCACGTCACCCGCCCACATCCCTGTCGCGGGGTCCAGCTGGTACTCACCGCGGCGGAAGAGACCGGCTGCGAAGGCGCCCGGAAGCTGGCCGCCACGATGCCGGCCGAACCACGCGCAGTGATTGTCGCCGAACCAACCGCCAACCGGCTCGTGCTCGGACACAAGGGAGCGTTATGGCTGCGGCTGACCGCCCGCGGCCGCGCCGCCCACGGCTCCCGGCCCGATCTCGGGGACAACGCCATCCTCCGGCTGACCCGGGCCGTGGAGGAGCTGCTCGCCGCCGGCCAGTGGCCCACCCACCCACAGCTCGGGGCCGGGACGATCAACGTCGGCACGGTCCACGGCGGGCAGCAGGTGAACATGGTGCCCGACCATGCCGAGGCCACCCTGGACATCCGCACTGTCCCGCATCCGGCAACCGCATCGCTCGCGGCCGACGTCGCGGCCGTGGTCGGCGACCAGGTGGACGTCACCACGCTCATGAACCTGCCCCCGGTGGCAACCGCCGCCGACCATCCGGCAACCGAGCTGGTGCGTACGGTGCTGCGCGACGCCGGCCTGCCCGACCATCCCGACCCCGGCGCCACGTTCTTCACCGATGCCGCTGTCCTGGGCGGCCCCGCGTTGATCATCGGTCCCGGTGAACCCGACCAGGCGCACGTCGTCGACGAACGATGCCGCGTGGATCACATCTACGCCGCCACCGAGATCTACACCACCCTGCTCGACCGCGCGTGTGTGCGGGCATAGCGGCTCAGCCCACTGGCACCTCTGGGATCCTCCGACATCTCGGTGGCTGTAGCGACCACAACGTCGGAAGCCACCGGACCTCGGGACGAGTCGTCGTCACCCCTTGCGTTTGGTGATCTCCTCGGTGGCCTGCGGCAGCACGGTGTGGAGGTCGCCCACGACACCGAAGTCGGCCATGGCGAAGATCGGCGCCTCGGGGTCTTTGTCGATGGCCACGATGGTTTTCGACGTCTGCATACCCGCTCGGTGCTGGATGGCGCCGGAGATACCTGCCGCAATGTACAGCTGCGGCGAGACCGTCTGACCGGTCTGCCCCACCTGGTGCGAGTGCGGATACCAGCCGGAGTCCACCGCGGCCCGCGACGCACCAACGGCCGCGCCGAGCGCGTCGGCCAGGGACTCGACCGCACTGAAGTCTCCACCCGTACCGCGCCCGCCGGACACGACGATGGCCGCCTCGGTCAGCTCGGGCCGTCCCGTCGCCTGGCGAGCGGCTCGATCGACAACCTTCGCCTTCGTCGCCGCATCGGACACGGACACGGACACGTTCTCTTCCGCGGGGCTCGTCTCGGCCGGCTCCGGGGTAGCCGAGTTGGGTTTGACGGTGATGATCGGCGTGCCGTGGGTGACCCGTGCGTTGACGGTGTAGCCACCGGCGAAGGCCGACTGGGTGGTGGTGAGGTCGGCAGCGACGTCGACGGCATCGGTGATGAGCCCCGACTCCAGCTTCACCGCCAGCCGGGCAGCGATCTCCTTGCCGTCTGGTGTAGACGGCACCAGCACGGCAGCCGGGTTAGCCTGCGCGGCGATCTGCGCTAGGACCTCGGCAGCCGGCGCCACGAGGTAGTCATTGAGTTCGGGCGCGTCCGCGACATAAACCTTGGTGGCGCCGAACCGGCCCAGTGTCTCGCGAGCAGCGTCTATCCCGGACCCGAGGAACACCGCGGCCGGCTCACCAGCGCGGCGAGCGAGGGTCAGCAGCTCCGTGGTGGTTTTGCGCACCGCTCCGTCGACATGATCGACGAGGACGAGGATCTCAGCCATTCTTTCTCTCCCTTGGAGCAAGCACTCGGATCAGACGAACTTCTGGCCGGCGAGGAACTCGACGAGTTTGGCGCCGCCGTCGCCTTCGTCGGTGACGATCTCGCCCTGGGTGCGCTCCGGCCGTTTGGTAACCGTCTCGACCGTGGTCCAGGCGGCGGCGAGCCCGACGGTTCCGGCATCAACCCCTAGGTCGGCCAGCGACCACGTTTCGACCGGCTTCTTCTTCGCCGCCATGATGCCCTTGAACGACGGGTACCGCGGCTCGTTGATCTGGTCGGTGACCGACACGATGGCCGGCAGGGCGGCCTCTACGGTCTCGGTGACGTCGGCGTCACGACGGGCCCGGACACTGCCGGCTTCCACGTTCAGTTCGCCAACGAAACCGACATGGGCCAGGCCGAGCCGCTCGGCAAGCATCGCCGGGACAACACTCATTCCACCGTCGGTGGACGCCATACCGGTGAGGATGAGATCGACGTCGCCGATCTTCTGGATGGCCGCCGCCAGCACTGCGGACGTAGCGACGGCGTCCGAGCCGTGCAGGGCGTCATCGGCGACGTGGGCGCCGGAGTCGGCGCCCATTTGCAGCGCTCGCTTGACCGCGTCCAGGGCCGCGTCGGGGCCCATAGTCAGAGCGACGACTTCGGCGTCGCCCGACTCGGCGATCTTGAGCGCCGCCTCGACGGCGTACTCGTCCAGCTCCGACAAGATGCCGTCGACGTTGGTCCGGTCGGTGGTGTGATCGGCTTCATTGAACGTGCGGTCTGCCGCGGCGTCCGGCACGTGCTTCACCAAGGCGACGATCTTCATGGTCGTGCAACGACCTCCTGTGCGTAGAATGGAGCGTCCTTTTGGGCGTACACAAGGCAGGCACTACCCACTCGAACGCACTCGATGGTACCCCTTGTTACTGGCCAGTAGCTGGCTGAGTGCGGTTCTTCACACTTTCCGGTCTGAGCTGCTCCGGCTCGGTTACCGCGGGATCCGGCAGCGGAGCGTAGTGCTCGTCGGGCTCAGGTCTGCGCGCTCGCCGCAACCACCGCCCTACCGCGCGATAGGTGTCGTTGCGGATGAAGATCGCGTCGGCGGCCAGAATCGCCAGGGAGAACCAGGGCAATGCCATCGTCACCGCAATACCGACGTGCATGAAGAACACCAGAATCAGTGCGACGATCCGGGTTCCGCGGCGCAACAGGAGCAGCGGGAAGAACACCTGAACGAATACCGTCACATAACTGCCGATGGTGACGAACAGGCCGCTGGTGTACACCAGCTCGTTTAATGCCGGCCAAGCCTCGTACTGGCCGATCCGCAACGGGTAGTAAAGTCCGACGCCTTCCTGCCACATCGAACCGCGCACCTTCGACAACCCGGAGACCAGATACACCACGAACACCTGGCCAGCGATGGCCACCAACGCGATGTTGTGGAACAGCACACCCGGCCATGCTGGCCATTGCCAGCGCAACCCCGCCCGAGCCGGCTCACCCCGTTCCGCACGGCGACGCGCGTCCAGCGACAGGTGCGCGCCGGTGTCCGCGAAACACATGAACAGCAACAGGATCCGAATGAGATTGTCGCCGGCGTCTGTCGCGATGGGGTTGAGCCGCATCAGGCCGGCCAGCATCAGCAGCAGCAGCGGCGTGATCACTCGTACCCGCCAGCCGAACATGAACAGTGCGGCCACCACGCCTAGACACAAGTATTTGACGGTGAACTCGACCGTCGACTCCGACCCGGTGAAGAACACGGTGAACGGAAAGCCCCACCCATCGATCACACGCCAGGGCTGTAGCCACTGTGATCCTGGCCCCCACACGTAGTAGCGGTCGAGGAAGTTCACGGTCAGCGATCCGAGGATCGCAACTCCCATACAGATCCTCATGACCGCCAGGCCGTACGTGGCCTTCTTGCCGAGAAAGAGCCACCTCTCGCCGTCGGTGACGGTCCGGTTCAACACCGACAACACCACGCGGAACGCATCTCCGACCAGGCCCACGATCATGGCGTCACCCCGCCCACCTGATCACTCAACCGGAGCAATGTCCGGGCGAAGGCGCCGTCGTCCTGGCCATCGTTCACCAGCACGGGCCGCCAGCCGAACTCTCGATATATACGATGCGGCTCCTCGGGCTCGGGCTCGAAACGGTCCTCCCAGCTGGGCACCGGCGTGCGTTGGAGCCGGAACTGGACGGCAACCACGTCGTCGCCCCACAGCGCTCGGGCCACCTGGGTCGAGTACCCGCTTGCGACCCGGTCGGCCCGGACGATGGTGGCCACCCTCGACGACGTCTGGCCGCCTTGAGCCTCGATGAGATCGTCGGCGAGCGGCGTCCACACGTCCATGTCTTCGTAGTCGTCGGCGACGATCTCCTTCTGCTCGTCGTTGAGCCGGTTCCACGCCGAGTTGAGCCGCCGGTGCATATTCGCCGACAGCCGGCTGACCCTGGACGGCGCCGGGTTGCCGCGAACGACACTCCATTCAAGTTGGGTCGGCGACACCCACTCGGTGGTCCGGATGTCGCCGGTTACGGGATCTTCCGTGCGCGCACGGAGCAACAGCTCACTTTCGCTGCTGACCGGGTTCGGCGCGAAAAGGCTCCAGTTCTGCTGGAAGAACGGCTGGATATACCCGTTGACCTCCTCCCGCAGCGCTTCCTTGACGGGATTGTCAGGGGCATTCCACAGAAACGTCATGAGGAAATGGATCCCCAGGAGACCCACCAGGAAGAACGCGATCCCGCGGGCGAGGGGTGGCACATGGACGGCGGCGCGCTGCCCGTCCTTGGTGTCGGACACCCCGCAAAGACTAGACGACACCACCAGCCGCCGTCTGCCTCACTCCGACATGACGGTGGGCCGGCCCCCCGTTCTGGGTGCCGGCCCACCGGTGAGGTCACGTCCTCACACGTGCCGTGATGGTCGATTCAGGCGACTAGCCCTGAGCCGTCATCCGGCGGTTGCGGCTGGAGACATACATCGTGTAACCACCGGCGGCCAGCAGGCCAACCACGAGCAGCAGCCACAGGATGTTCGAGCCGGTGTCGGGCAGCTTGTCGCCGTCCGCGTCGGCCTCCGCGTCGGCGTCCGCGTCGGCGTCGGCGTCGGCGTCAACATCAGCATCGACGTCGGCATCCACGTCCGCGTCAACATCAGCATCGACGTCGGCATCCACGTCCGCGTCAACATCAGCATCGACGTCGGCATCGACATCCGCGTCAACATCAGCATCGACGTCGGCATCCACGTCCGCGTCAACATCAGCATCGACGTCGGCATCCACGTCCACGTCAACATCGACCTCGACATCCACGTCGGTGTCGTCCTGCACCCGGTTGGGGCCAACCTCGGAGCGAGCCAGGTCGACCACGGCCAGGCTGTTCGCCGGCAGGACGTCGATGTACAGCGCGGACACGCTGAACGGTCCACCGGACTCGGCGTTGGCCTGCGCCGCGCCGCCGAGGAGCGGAACACTACGCAGCATCTGAGTCCGCGCGGAGTTCATCGGCTGGTCGGGCTGATAGTTGAGCTTGATGGAGATGAGCTGCGACAGCACACCCTCCAGCTCATCGAGCAGACCGTCCAGGCCCAGGTCGGCCAGCAGGCCGTCCAGCGTGGCACCGAGGCCATCCACCAGTGCGACGACCTCGTCGAGCAGGTCACCGATCAGCGGCAGAAGGTCGCTGGTCAGCGAACCCAGAACGGTGCCGAGGAGGCCACCAACGGGACCAGTGGTCTCGATCTCGAGCTCGGCGTCGCCCTCGATCAGGTCGGTGACGGTGGCCAGCAGCGAGAGGTCCAGCGTGCCCAGGTTCAAGCCCAGCGGGTTGGCGTTGATGAACAGGTTGAGGTCGACCTCAGCCGCACCGAGGGCAGACTTCACGGTGTCGACGATGTCGCCGAGCAGGTCCGAGAGGAGGTCACCCAGGTTGTCCAGCAGGCCGCCGATGACGGCCGCGCTGAGCAGTTCGGTGTTCGGAGGCTGGCCGTTGAGCCCGCCCTCGAGGATCTCGTTGAGGTCGATGATCAGCGTGCCCGTGTTGAGGTCGAGTTCGATACCCGAGCCACCGATCGGCGCCTCCAGGATCTCCTCGACCGCGCCCCGGATGTCGCTGGTCACGCTCACGTTGAGGTCAAGCTCGACCCCGACGAGGGCCAGCAGGCCGGTCAACCCGTCGATCGCATCCAATAGCTCGGCGAGCAGGCTCTCCTCGCCCAGGACGCTGTTCAGCAGGTCGTCGACCTCGCCGACGGTGTCCAGGATGTCCGGCAGCAGGTCGGCCAGCAGCGGCAACTCGATCTTGAGGAACCCGCCGGCGATCTCGTAGTCGCGGTTGAGGGTGAAGCCCTCACCGACGCCGTCCGAGCTGATCTCCACCTCCGACGGCCCGATCAGGTGCGCCTCGGACGAGATGGCGCCGAGCTCGAGTTCGACGTTGGCGATGGTGTCGGCGAACTGATCACCGAGGAGGTTGCCCAGGCTGAAGTTGGCGTTGCCCGGGAATCCAGCCTCGACACCGGTACCGATGCCGCCGCTATCGGCTACGGCACCCGTAGCCGCACTCGACGTGCCCTTGTCTTTGGCTGTGGCCCACTGGTTGACCGCACCGAGCTCGATGATCTCGCTCAACGGCAGCTGGAGGCCCCCCGGGATCTCGATGTTGATCGAGTCGAGGAGGGTGATGTCAAGAGGGTTGGCCTCGGTGACCGGGTCCGGGGTGCCGAAGTTCTCGACCTCCACGCCGGCTAGCTCTACCAGCCGGTCCAGATCGGTTCCGAGGATCTCTCCGGAGAGGAATCGCGCCTCTGCGCGCGAGTAGTCTCCTTCGTCCGCCAACGCCGGCATCGCCAGTGTCGTCGACGTCAGGGCCGCTATGGCCCCGGCGGCGACGCTGCTGACGAGCAGCCGTCGACGCTTCCTACTTTCAAACGTCATGCCTTCTCCCCTAGGGCAGTAACAAAAGTGACCGTCGCAGGCATAAAGAATTCGCGCACTGCGACGTGATCACGACACTATCGGCAGAAAGTTCCTTCGTCGTAGTGGGAGGTGATCGTACGTTTGGACATAATTTGTGGCCGACCAGATACTAGCCAGGCACAATTATCCCTAAAGAGAGAAAAGCTATTGTTGTCGCCCCAAAACGGACATTCATGGCGCCACTTATCAAGCCCCAATAGAACGCCAGCACAAAAAAGAGATTTCGGGCAGGCTACGCCACTCCCGCCTCGATCAGCGGGTGGGCACTCCGGTGGCCACGGGCGCTTGTGCGGGTTGCTCCTCCGCCTGAGCCGCCAGTCGAGCCGCGCCCCGCCGCGCCCGCCGCTCCTGCCACCGTCGACGTCCCCAGCGCTGGATGCTTACATACGTCGAGTCACGGATGAAGATCATGTCGCCGGCCAGGATGAACAGCGAGAAGAACGGCAGGCCCATGATCACGGCGATGCCGAGGTGCATCGCCGCCACACCCATCAGTGCGATCACCCGGGTGGTACGCCGCAGCAACATCAGCGGGAAGAAGATCTGAATGAAGACCGAGAAGTAGGTGATGACCATCACGCCCAGCGCGCTGGACCCGAGGAACTCGTTCAGCGCCGGCCAAGGCGCGTACTGTCCCACCTGCATCGGGTAGTAGACGGCGGTGCCGTCCTGCCACAACTCCCCCTGAACCTTGTACAGACCTGATGCCAGGTAGATCAAGCAGACCTGGACCCCTATAGCCAACACGGCGAGATTGTGGAAGACGATCGCCACCATCGAACTGTTGGCACGCAGTTCGGGAGACACCCGGACGTTGATCGGGCTGTGCCACTGACCTGCGGCCTGTTTGGCCCGTCGACGGGCGTCAAGCGACCAGCGCCCGGAGGTGTCGGCGAAGCACATGTAGAAGAAGAGGATCCGGAAGATGTTGTCGCTCTGGTCGCCGTAGATCGGCTGCGCCTCGATCAGACTGACCCACAAGATCAGGATGATCGGCGCGAGAATCCGGGTGCGCCAGCCAAGCACCAGCAACACCAGCAGGACCGCCACCAGGCCGAGCTTGAGGTCCAGCTCAAGCTGGCTGCTGCCGCCCCGGAAGAAGGTGAACGGCCAGCTGAAGCCCCCGTTGTCGTCGATCGGTTCTAACCAGCGGGCGGCGTCGCCCCAGAGGTAGTGCCGGTTGAGCCAGTTGGCGGCGAGGAAGCCCAACGCGGTCAGGCCGAACAGGATCCGGACCACCGCGAGACCGTAAGTGGCACGTTTGGCCCCAAGCAGCCAGTCCTCACCGAACCGCAGCTTGGGTGCGACGTGGTCGTTCCACAACACGGGAGTTCGTGCGCTCATCGGGCGAACCTCTCGATCGCGGCGGCGAACGCCTCCCGGTCCTGACCGTCGTGCTCGATCAACGGCCGGCGGCCGAACTCCCGGGTGACCACCCGCGGTTCGAGATCACGGTGCCGGTCCTCGAATGACGTAGCGCGGTATTCCTCGGTCTTGAACTGCACATACTTGATGCCGGCGTCTTCACCCCACCACGCATACGCGAACTGCGTGGCGTAAGCGGTGATCGCTTGGTCATACTTCAGCACATACGAGATCCGGCTCGCCGGAGATCGATCGTCTTCACGCATCATCCGGGCCCGCAGCCGGTCCCACGCGTCATGGTGGTAGTGGCTGGCCAGCGCAAACCGTTCCTCGCTGGTCATCCTGGCGTGTTGCTGGCCGATGCGGGTCGCGGCACGGCGGGTGACGATACCGACCCTGGACGGTGTGAGGTTGTGCAGCACCGCGGCGTCGATCTCCAGATCGGTGACGTTGACCCACTCGGTGTGCCGTTGGTCGTTGTACCACCCACGGACGAACAAGGTCCGCTCGGTACCGATGGGCCGCGGTGCGAACAGGCTCCAGTTCTGTTGGAACATGGGAAGCATGTAGGCGTTCATCGGTTCCTTCAGCGAGTCTTTCGCTGCGTTGTCCGGACCGACGAACAGCGCCGTCACCGCGAGGTGCGCGCCAACCGCCAGGCCCAGCACACCCGCCAGGAACTTAAGCCAGGCCGGCCTTGTCTGCTGCATCCGATGCCCCTATCCCCGCAGACCCACCAGCCTGCGCGCGACACCTAAAGTGCCGGTTTTCTTGCCTCGTCACGGCGTTGCCTCAGTAGACGTATCACGAACGGTGGTGGGCCCGCACCGGCCATTCGGTGCGGACCCACCTAGTCCATTTGACGGATAGACGCGGCGCGTCTACTCGACGATGGCCCGGCGTCGGTTGCTGGCCGTGTAGGCGAGCACACCCGCACCGAGCATCAGCACCACCGTCATGGTGATCAGCAGAAGGTTGCCAACACCGGTGTCGGGCAGGTCGTCACCATCGGCGTCCTTGTCCGCGTCAGCGTCGGCATCCGCGTCAGCGTCGGCGTCCACGTCCGTCTCAACGTCGGCATCGCCGTCAGCGTCGGCCTCGGCGTCCACGTCGACCTCCGCGTCCACGTCAGCATCAACATCCGCATCCACGTCAGCATCAACATCCGCATCCACGTCAGCATCAACATCCGCATCCACGTCAGCATCAACATCCGCATCCACGTCAGCATCAACATCCGCAT
>NZ_JAAOEN010000015.1 GCF_011320225.1 Phytoactinopolyspora limicola | reverse complement strand
CGGTCGCTATAGGGACCGGATCCCGACGACGATCACCGGGGATGGGGGCAGAAAACCGACAACGATCACTGGCTTCGTCAGGCGGCGACGGGGAGAGAATCGCCCCGGGCGACATCGTCGACGTCACCTTCTTCACCAGCCTGCACGGCCCGCCGGCCGAACACCCACACGTACGTCAGGAACGCCACCTCGGCCACGACCCCTATCCCCACCCGGGCCCATGTGGGCAGGCCCGACGGTGTCACGAACCCCTCGATGACACCGGAGATCAGCAGGACGCCAACCAGCCCCACCGCCAAACCCACCACCGCGCGCCCGGCCCGCGCCAACGCCTCAGTACGTCGCAACGGCCCTGGATCGATCACCGTCCAGCCCAGCCGCAGGCCGGCACCGGCGGCAATAAACACCGCCGTCAGCTCCAACAACCCGTGCGGCGTGATCAGCCCGAAGAACACGTCCAAGCGTCCGGCGGCGGCCATCAGCCCGGCCGACACGGCCACGTTGAGTACGTTCATCCAGAGAACGACGATGACCGGCACCCCAAGAAACACACCCAGGATCAGGCAGGCGGCCGCCACCCACAGGTTGTTGATCCACACCTGGGCAGCGAACGAGCCGGCCGGGTGGGTGGAGTAGTAGTCCTCGAAGTCGTGTTCGACGAGTTGCCGGATCTCCTCCGGGGCACCGATGGCCATCTGTACGTCCGGGTTGGCCTCGACCCACCACGCCACGGCGGTACCGACGACGACGAACGCCACCGCGACCGCTACCCACCAGCGCCGGTTGCGGTAGACGGCGGCCGGAAACCCCACGGTGAGGAAGCGGACCACATCGGACCACCGAGGGTCCCGGGCACCCGTCACCGCGGCCCGGGACCGCGCCACCAAGCTGGATAGACGCCCGAGCAGGACGGCGTCGGGTGCCGCGGAGCGGGCCATGGCCAAGTGGGTAGAGACGCTCCGGTACAGCCCAACCAGCTCATCGGCCTCGGCGCCGGTTAGGCGACCCGGACGGCGAACCAAGGTGTCCAGGCGGTCCCACTCGTGCTGGTGCGCGGCGATGAACGCCTCGACGTCCACGGGCCTCCTTCCGCCGCTGGCTAACGGCTAGACGCTACCAATGACGGCGGGCCGATGCTCCACCCGGCGACGGGCTGTCTACCGGACACCGGAGCACGTGCGCGGTGTGGGGCAGACTGGGGGGATGAACGACGTGGTGACCGGCGAGGCTGTACCGCTAGAGCTGCGCTTGGCGAAGCTGCCGTCCCGGGTGCTGTCCATCGCCATCGACGTGGCGATCTACGCCGGTTGCGGGCTCGCGCTGTTCGGGATCGCCAACGCGGTGGTGCCGGCGCTCGATCCGGCGTTGGCCACCGCTCTCGGCTTGGTCGTCACCATCACCCTGCTCGTCGCCGTCCCGGCGACCATCGAAACACTCACCGGCGGCCGGTCGGCGGGCAAGTACGCGCTCGGGTTGCGGGTGGTTCGCGACGACGGTGGGCCGATCCGCGCTCGGCATGCTCTCGTGCGCGCCCTCAGCGGAGTGTTCGCCGACTTCGTCGTCACACTCGGTGTCGGAGCGATCTTCTGCTCGCTCCTGAACGAGCGCGGTAAACGTATCGGTGACGTGCTCGCCGGCACTGTGGTGTTGCGCGAACGTATTCCCTCACTTCCCGGGCCGCCGGCCGTACCACCCGAACTGGCTGGTTGGGCCCGCACCCTCGAACTGGCCCGGCTTCCCAACGACCTCGCGCTCAACGCGCGGAACTATCTCATCAGGGCACCACAGATGGCTCCCGCCGTGCGGGACGACCTGGGCGCACGGCTAGCCGACCAGGTTGCCTCCGTGGTCACCCCACCACCGCCGCCAGGTGTGCCGGCGTGGGCCTATCTGGCGGCAGTGCTAGGCGAACGCGGGCGCCGGGAGATTGAGCGCATGTCCGGCCAGGCCACCACCCGGGTTTCCCACGAAGCGACGCCGCCCCCTGCGCAGCCGCCATCCGTCGACGGCTCCGACCAGTCCAGTCATCAGCGGCCTACCGGTGGGTTCGCACCTCCACGGTGACGCATCCGCCTTGTGCGCCACGAGGCCTCGGCACCCGGCGAGGCCAGGAACGGTGTACACACCCGGGCTCAGGCGATGCGGTCGATCACCAGCGGCAGCAGATCGGGCCGGGATCCCTCGGGTCCTACGGCGTACGCACCGTCGAGCACCTCCAACGCTCGCTCGAACCTCTCTGGTTCGTCGGTGTGCAGGGTCATCAGCGGTTCGCCACCCCGGATGGACGCTCCGGGCTTCGCGTGTAGTTCGACACCCGCGCCAGCTTGAACCGCGTCCTCTTTGCGAGCTCGTCCGGCGCCGAGGCGCCACGCGGCCACTCCTACGCTGTAGGCATCCAGCCCGGTGAGCACACCAGCGGCCGGGGCCACGACGGTGTGGCTATGACGTGCGGTGGGTAGCGGCGCTTCCGGGTCTCCCCCTTGGGCAGTGATCATCCGCCGCCACACGTCCATGGCGGAGCCGTCGCGCAGGGCGTCCGCCGGGTCGATACCGTCGAGCCCCGCGCCTTCGAGCATCTCCCGGGCCAGTGTGATGGTGAGGTCGACGACGTCGTCGGGGCCGCCACCGGCGAGCACCTCCACCGCTTCTCGGACCTCCAAGGCATTGCCGACGGTGCACCCGAGTGGCGTCTGCATGTTGGTGAGCAGCGCTACGGTGTGGACACCCGCGTCGGTACCGAGGTGGACCATGGTGCTGGCCAGCTCACGTGCGGCGGTGACGTCCTTCATAAAAGCGCCGGAACCGACCTTGACGTCCAGGACCAGCGCCCCGGTGCCCTCGGCGATCTTCTTGCTCATGATCGAGCTGGCGATGAGCGGGATCGACTCGACGGTTCCGGTGACGTCGCGCAAGGCGTACAGGCGTTTGTCGGCCGGCGCTAGGTCGTCGGTCGCCGCACAAACCACCGCACCCACGTCGCGGACGACGGCCAGCATCTCCGGGGCAGCCAGGGATGCCCGCCAGCCCGGAATAGCCTCGAACTTGTCCAGGGTGCCACCCGTGTGGCCGAGGCCCCGGCCGGATAGTTGCGGGACGGCCGCACCACACGCGGCCACGGTGGGGGCGAGCGGCAACGTGATCTTGTCACCGACCCCGCCGGTGGAATGTTTGTCTGTTGTTGGCCGCGGGACGGATGACCAGTCCATTCGCACGCCGGATCGCACCATGGCGTCGGTCCATCGAGCGACTTCGCGCCGCGACATCCCGTTGAGGAGAACCGCCATCGCTAGCGCTGCCATCTGCTCGTCGGCGATCCCGCCGTCATGCCCATGTGCGTATACGTCGATGACCCAGTCGATCTGCGCGTCGGACAGCTCTGAACCGTCACGTTTGGTTCGGATGATGTCGACGGCGTCGAAGCGGGATGCGCTAGTCATGCGCCCAACGATGCCCGACTCGAGGCGCCGCCGGCCACCCACCCTCCCCCCCCCGCAGCGCACTAGTGTGTCGCGGGTGTTTTTGGTGACTTGTCGGTTGGGGTTAGCGGGCGACGGCGCGGTGTAGTGCATCCGATTGCGTCTTAGCCTCGATCCGTGGAGTGGCGATCGGATCTACAAGCAGCCCGTTCGTCGCGGCCATCGGTCTCGGCGTACATTTCTGGCGACGCCCGCGCTCGGCCGGCCGCAACAAGCTTCCTCACGGCACGCCGCCGAGTGCAGTAAGCCTCCTTGTTGTCGCCCTGGCGACAACAAGCCTCCTTGTGCCCAGAGCGAAGGCCGCAGTAAGCCTCCTTGTTGTCGCCCGGACGGCGACACGCGTCCCTCGCGATGAGGACTCTGCTGCTTGCCCCGGACTCCGCTACCGCCAAATGGCGTTAAAGCCCGAATCCGGCTCTTAACACCACCTGGCAGTAGCGAAGTGCGCGATATCGCCCACCCAGAGGAGCGACAACGGGCCGACCGCGGCACACCTCGTCGCTCCCGCCCCATGATCATGAACACTTTGCCGGGTCATGACCCGGCAAAGTGTTCATGATCATGGGGCGGGGAGGGACGAGGTGGAACGGCCAGAGCATGTCCTACCGCCCAGTACCGGTACGCCACCGCGGTAGTGCCGAAGCCGGCCGCGATCAGCAGCAGCACCAGGTGAGACTGGCCGGTTGGTGGCAGCAAAAGCGCAGCGACGCAGATCGCCGCCACGAACGTCGCGTTGAAGGCGACGTCGTAGAACGAGAAGACACGTCCCCGGTACTCGTCGTCCACATTCTCATGAATCACTGTGTCGACGACGATCTTCACACCCTGGGTGGCCAGCCCGAGGACGAGCGCCACCACCGCCAGCGCGGGCACGGTGAACAGACCCCCGGGGGCGATCACGGCGACCGCGGCCGCGCCCAGCAGCACCGCCGCCCAGGTCTCTTTCCGCATCCGCCGGGTGGCCAGCGGCGTCACCATGGCGGCCAGCGCGAATCCCGCACCGGACAGTCCCAGCAACAGCGCCAGGGTGCCGAGGCCCGCGTCGACGTCGTCGGGGTCATGGAAGTAGTTACGCGACAGCAGGATGGCCACGATCAAGGTGAAACCGTAAAAGAACCTCGTGCCCGCCATGGCGAGCAGGCCGAGCAGTGCTGGCCGCCGGCTGGCCACGTGCCGGGCTCCGGCAGTCATCCCCAGCACCACCTGCCGAGCCGCATGTCCGAGCGTGATCCGCGCTGCCCCCTCGTCGGGGCCCAGTACACGCCGCCCGAGCCGCAGCGCCAGCAGCCCCGCGACCAGGTACATCACGGCGCTGGCGACGACGACCGGGCTCTCGGCGGACTCGTCCGCGTCCGAGCCGAGCACCCAGCGCTGGGTGGCATACCCGAGACTCACACCGGTGACGACGGCGACGGCCCCAGCGGTCGGTGCGATCGAGTTGGCCAGGACCAGCTCGGAGCGAGGTACGACGCGGGGTACCGATGCGCCGAGTCCCGCCAAGATGAACCGGTTGAGCGACAACATGACGAGCACCGTGGCGAACAACAGCGGCCCGATGTTGCCGTCGATCACCTGCCAGGCAACCACCAGTGCGAGCGCGGCGCGCAGGAAATTGGCCAGCAACAAGATCTGGCGGCGTTGCCAGCGGTCCAACAACACCCCAGCGAATGGTCCGACTACGGAGTACGGCAACAGGATGACGGCGAACGCCGCGGCCGCCGCCGGCGCCGTAGTCTGCCGCTCCGGCGAGAAGAAAACAAACGAGACGAGTGCCACCTGTAACACACCGTCACCCACCTGGCCGGCGATCCGCACCGCGAACAGGCGCCGGAACCCACTCCGGCGCAGCAACGTCCACACATCGGCGAGCAGTCCGCTCTTAACAGGCACGCCTGACAGCCTAGTTGGCGGCTGTCCGCGGCCGCCGGAGGTGATGCGCCCTGTTCCGGTACGGCCACCTGGGGCGTCGCTGGACGTTCAGATGGGCCGCGGACAGTGGCCCGGAATTGTTCATCCCGTGTCCGCCAGGTGGTACCAGGGTGCTGGCGGAGCTGTTCACAGCTCGAAGGCCTGCGGCAGCACCTGCGTCATCGCCAGCACACCGGCTGGAGTATCGACGAGCAGCTCCGCGCCGCCATGCTCCCAGAGCAACTGGCGGCACCGCCCACATGGCATGATCGTTTCCCGGTCCGCACCACCCACACAGGTGAACGCGACCAGCCGGCCGCCGCCGGTGGCCATCAGACTCGACACCAAACCACATTCGGCACACAGGGTCAGTCCGTACGACGCGTTCTCGACGTTGCAGCCAGTGACCACCCGCCCGTCGTCCACCAGTGCCGCAGCCCCCACGGGGAACGACGAGTACGGCGCGTAGGCATGCCGCGACGCTTCCCCTGCCGCTGCTCGCAACGCTGCCCAATCAACCTGCTCAGCCATAGAGTCTCTCCATCCGCGACGCGCGTCGATCCACGTCAGTGTTCCTCGCCGCGGCGGTATCGGACCCCGTCGGCCGCTGGTGGCCGCAGCCGCTGCGAGGCGGTGGCCAGCACCGCCAGGGTCACCAGGTACGGCGTCATGGTCGTGACCTCGTGCGGCAATGCGTCCAACCCGGCCCAACCCACGACCGCGAGCCCTGCCAGGACAAGAAGCACAGCGCTGAGGACGTAGCGGCGCCGGTACAGGTCCCAGATACCAACGGCGGCCAGAATGAGGCCGACGAGCAGGAGAAGTGCCAGGATCGCCGCCGACGTCGCGGCCCGCAGCCGGACCGCGTCGGCATATCCGAACAGACCGGACCCGGCCAACAGCCCGCCCGGGCGCCAGTTGCCGAAGATCATCGCGGCTAGCCCGATGAACCCGCGGCCCCCGGTCTGACCTTCCCGATACGACTGCTCGAACATGACGAGCACGAATCCGCCTAGTCCGGCCAGCGCTCCGCTGACCACCACCGCCAGGTACTTCATCCGATAGACGTTGACACCGAGCGACTCCGCCGCGACCGGGCTCTCTCCCGCCGAGCGCCAACGCAAACCCAACGCGGTGCGCCACAGAATGAACCACACCAGTGGGATCATCGCCAGCGCGATCAGGGTGAACACGGTCAGGCCGCTGGTCAAGCCGCGGAGCAGGCCGCCCACGTCGGAGATCAGGAAAACGCCGGTGTTTTCGAGCCGGCCGAGCACATTCGGACCGGAGGACAGAATCGGTACATCGAACGTACTCACCGACCCCAGCGGAGGCGACATGGTCGGTCCGCCACCCTCGGTCGCGTCGGTGTAGACCGCTTCGGACAGGAACCGCACCAGGCCAGCCGCGACCAAGTTGATCGCCACACCGCTGACGATGTGATCGACGCCGAAGCTAACGGTGGCCACAGCATGCAGCAACCCGCCCAGCGCACCGCCGATCAAGGCACCGAGCAGAGCACCCCACGGCCCGTAGTGCCAGCCACCGAAGCCGGCCCCCCACGTTCCGAGGATCATCATGCCTTCAAGACCAATGTTGATCACACCGGCCCGCTCGGCCACCAGGCCACCTAGGGCGCACATGGCGATCGGCAGCGCCAGCGTAAGCATCGCACGGGCGGTTCCGCTGCTGGTCAGCACAACTTCGCCGCTGACGACGCGGACCAGCGAGATGGCGATGAACCCGAGCGCCACCAGCAGAAGCATCCGGTGCATGCGGGACAGCCGATGTGCCTGGCCGTCCGGCTCGGTCTGAATCGGCGGCTCGGTCCGTGTTGTCATCGAGCCACCTCCTCGGTCACCGTCGCCGGGTCTTGAGCGCGAGCCCGTCGTTCCTCACGGCGGAGCATTCCACGACGGGCGACTTCGTCGACCACGAGAACGGACAGCACGACGATTCCCTGCATGATGATCACGGCGGCCGGCGGTATCCCCTCGGATTGCAGGCTCGGCCCGGCCCGGTCCAAGAAGGCGAAAAGCAACGCCGCCAGGGCGATGCCCACCGGTTTGTTCCTCCCCAACAGGGCGACCGCGATACCGGTGAACCCGTAGCCGGAGACGAATGAGTCAGCTTGGAATCGGTGTGCGGACCCGAGTAGGTCCGGCAGGCCGACCAGCCCGGCCAACGCCCCGGACACCAGCATCGCCTTGATGATCATCGCCTTCGACGAGATCCCATTGGCGGTGGCAGCGAACGGGTTCAGCCCGGTGGCCCGCAGCTCGAACCCGAACCGAGACCGCGACAGCACGATCGCCATCACGATCCCGACCACGATCGCGACGACGACGAACCCGTGCACCGGGCGGCGCGGCTCTTCGAGCCCGATCACCCCGAACAACTCGTTCAGCCCGGGGAACTGGCCGGATTCCGCGATCCGCCGCGTCGCGACGTTCTCGCCGGGCCCGAGATCGGGGTCGACGAACGGCACCCGCACCATCCAGGCGGCTAATGCGATCGCGATCGAGTTCAGCATGATCGTGGAGATGACCTCGCTGACTCCGCGGGTCACCTTGAGCACCGCGGGAATGGCGGCGTACACAGCGCCGGCAGCCATGGCGGCGACGACGATCACTAACACGTGCAGTGGCGCCGGTAGCACCAGCGCCGCCCCCACACCTGCTGCCACCACGGTAGCGATCCGGTACTGGCCTTCGACTCCGATGTTGAACAGGCCCATCCGGAAGCCGATGCTGACCGCCAAACCGGCCAGGAACAGGGGCGCCGCCCGGTTGATCCAGACGCCGATCGAGTTCGCCTGCGCCACACTCGTTTCGCCGAAGTCGAATAGGGCGGCCAGCGCGCGTAGTGGATTCTCACCGATGATCAGGATGAACAGAGCCGTGATGACGAGCGCCACACCCAACGCGACCAGCGTCGGCGCCATCCGCCGCCACCATCCGAGCAGCCGCGTCATGCGAGTTCTCCCGGGTCGTCGGCTGGGCCGGCCTCAGCAGGAGTGGCGCCGGTCATGTAGCTGCCGAGGATCTCGGGGGTGACGTCGGCGGGATCGAGTTTGGCGACGATACGCCCACCGAACAACACGTAGAGCGTGTCGGAGAGGCCGAGCAACTCGTCGAGATCAGCCGAGATGAGCACGGTCGCCAGGCCAGCGGCGCGAGCCTCGCGCAAGCGATCCCAGACGGCGGCCTGGGCCCCGACGTCGATGCCGCGTGTTGGATGCGCGGCGACCAACACTCGCAGCTGGGTGCTCATCTCCCGCCCAATGACGAACTTTTGCTGGTTGCCACCAGACAACGCGGCGGCCAAGGTCTCCGGTCCGGGCGCGCGGACGTCGTAATCCGTCATGATCTGCGCCGCCTCGGCCCGCGCCGACTTGGGGTTGATCCAGAATCGGCCCCCCGCCGGCTCCTGGCTATGCCAGCCCAGCAACCGGTTCTCCCACAAGGGCGCGTCCAGCAACAGGGCCTGCCGATGCCGGTCTTCGGGGATGAAGCCCACCCCACTGACCCGCCGGCGGTGCGCCGACCACTGGGTGACGTCGTCGGCGCCGAGCACCACCCGGCCCGCGTCCAAGGATCGCAACCCCATGATGGCCTCGACCAGCTCGCTCTGGCCGTTGCCCTCCACCCCGGCGAACCCGACGATCTCCCCCCGGCGGACGTCGAAGGAGATATCTCGCAGCAGGTCAGGACCATCGTCGGAGGTGATGGTGACGTCCGTGACCGCCAACTCCACGTGATCGGTCACAGTGGACTCGGCGGTTTGCGGCGTGGGCAGTTCGCTGCCGACCATCAACTCCGCGAGCTGGCGCGACGTCGTCGTCCCTGGTTCGACGGTGGCCACCGTCGAACCGCGCCTGATCACCGTGATCCGATCGGCCACCTGGAGTACTTCATCCAGCTTGTGACTGATGAAGATCACCGACAGGCCCGCCGTCCGCAGCTGGACCAGGTTGGAGAACAGCGCATCGACCTCTTGCGGCACCAGTACGGCCGTCGGCTCGTCCAGGATAAGCACCCGCGCACCGCGGAATAGCACCTTGGCGATCTCCACCCGCTGGCGGGCGGCGACCGAGAGTTCCTCGACCAGCCGGTCTGGATGCAGGCCCAAACCGTAGCGGTCGGACAGCTCACGGATCTGTCGGCGGGCCGCGGCGTAGTCGAGCCGAATACCACGGCGCGGTTCCGCCCCCAGGACGATGTTCTCCAACACGGTCAGGTTGTCGGCCAGCATGAAGTGCTGGTGCACCATGCCGATGCCGAGGTCGATCGCATCTTTGGGGGTGTGGAACCGCACCAATTCGCCATCCACCGTGATGGTTCCCTCGTCCGGCTGATACATGCCGTAGAGGATCTTCATCAGAGTGGACTTGCCGGCGCCGTTCTCGCCGACGACGGCATGTACCTCACCGCGGCGCGCGTCGAGGTGAACGTCGCGGTTCGCCACTACACCCGGAAACCGTTTGGTAATCCCGGTCAACTGGACGACAGCGGGTTCGTCGTCCTCGACGGTCACATCCTGATCGGCGTTGTCCATGGGCCCCCTTCACGGGTCGTGCCGGGCCCGGCGGCCGATGTGCCGGCTACCGGACCCACACAGACGTCGTGAGAACTACTCCGTCGGGCTGACCTCGATCTCACCGTCGACGATCCGCTGCTTGTAGTCGTCGAGTTCATCGACGATGTCGTCGATGAACCCGCCGCTGGTGGTGTAGCCAACACCGTCATCGGACAGGTCGTAGGCATGGGACACGATGTCCTCGCCGTCGGCGAAGGCCGCGATGCTGTCGAAGACGGCGACGTCGACCCGTTTCAGCATCGACGTGAGGATCACCTCTTGCAGCTCTGGATCGCCGACGGTCTCGTACTGGTCCGAGTCGGTGCCGATGGCCCATTTGCCGGCATCAGCGGCCGCCTGGAAGGTACCGACGTTGGAGTCACCTGCTGGTGTATAGATCACGTCGATACCGCGGTCGTACATCGCTTCTGCTGCCACCCTGGCGCCAGCCGCATCCCGGAAGCCGCTGGCGTCCTCGCCGGCCGCCAGCCGCTGGTCGGCGATCTCGATGGATGGGTCGACAGCTTCGACGCCCTGTTTGAACCCAGCGGCGAACGCGTTGATGACCGCGCCCTCGTTGCCGCCGATGATGCCCACCTGGCCGGACTCCGTCTTCAGCGCCGCCGCTACTCCCATGAGGAACGAACCCTCATGATCGGCGAAGGTCATCACCGCGACGTTGTCGTGGTCGCTGGGGATACCGTCGATCCGGATGAACTGGACGTCTGGATACTCACCGGCAGCCGTGTCCATGTCCTCGATGAAGGCGTAGCCGATCCCGAAGATCGGCTCGCGGCCAGCGTCAGCCAACTCCCGCAGCAGCTCACCGCGGTTCGACCCGTCCGGGTTCGGCGACAATTCTTGGAAGTCGACGCCCAGCTCATCCCGAGCACGTTCGAGCCCGGCGGCCGCGGCGTCGTTGAATGAACGGTCGCCCCGCCCCCCGATGTCGAACGCAAGTCCGACACTCAGGTCGCTGGCGGCGCCGTTGTCGCTGGTAGTGCCGTTGTCGCCGTCGTCATCGCTGGCACATGCCCCGAGCAGTAGCGCCAGCCCAGCAGCACCCACCGCATATTTCAACACCCGTCGCATGGGCGTCTCCCTCCAATGGCCTTTGGCTTCGGGCATGACGTCAATGAATACGGCCCGAGGACGGAGAGCGTAGCCGCCGAAACGACGGCTGGCGACACCGACACGACGTTGTTACAAGACCGAAAGCGAATCGCCCCTAATGTGCCGTTCTTACGGCGGGTCAGAGCAATCCGCGGACGATCGACTGGATCTCGGCCACTGGGACGAAAACCTCCGAGTCGCGAGACAGCGGGTCGAGTTCACCGCCGACGGCATCGCCGTCCTGAGTCTGGCCCTCCCACGTCGCCGACCATTCCGTCGACGCCGTAACCGGATACCCGTTGGCATAACCGATCGACGCGCGGCGGAACGTCACCGTGCATCCTTCATCGGCGTCCCCCCACTCAATGAGGGCGAGGCTGGGTTCGCAGAACACACTTCCGCTCGGGGAGGCGATCGACAGGCCACCCGTCCGCGCGGTCACCTCGGCCCACACGTCACCGCCGGCCACATCGGCCCGGATAGTGCGCTCGCCGTCCGGCCCACCAACACTGTCGGGGTTCGTCACCCAGAACCACGTGGCGATGTTGACCAGCGTCGCGCCAGCACTGCTCCCGGCCATCTTCGGATTACGATCGACCTCCGGCTCATCGATCACCATCACGTCACGGGCAGCTTCCGCCAGATCCTCTGGATCGATCACAGGTTCGGGTTGTGAACCAGTGACGAAGAAGGTGTAACGAACTGGGATCTCATTCCCAAGGTCATCGGAGACGTCGTGCACATGAGGTGAGCACGGCTTCGCATCAGGCGACTCCGACGCGATCTGGTACCACGTGATGCTATCGCCGTTCTCATAACGCTCAATGGCCTCGTCGAACACGTCGACATCCGGCCAGGCATGCCGACCCGACGCGGCATGGCCCGTATAGCCTGGGAGGATGTTTTCGGTGACATATTCCTTGATGGCTCCGGGATCACTTGGATCGATATCCGCCCAGCCCATGGCTGCCAAGTCGAGCGGGACCCACCAACAGACCGGGGGAACGTGCACCGTGTAACTGCCGCCACCACCAGGTGCTCCGTCACCGCTGAGGTCGACGCTCACCGCCACGGTATATCCGTCACCGTCCGAATCTCCGCCACCACCAGGAAGCTCCGCACCTGCGCCGACTAGGAGGGATAACGACACGGCGGCGGTCAGACCTAGGGCGGCTCCGGTACGAATCATCCTGCGCATGAAACGTGTACACCTCGATGCGTCGGCGGTCGATCGTCGGTAGGTTAGCAGGATTGCGGTGTTTCCGGACATCTCACGGCACAACGTATGGTCAAACTGCGGATGAACTGACGGTCACAGGGCACCAGGAGACCGACCGGCCGCTGCTGCGCACCATGGACCCCGGGCATAGAGTGGGGGTACCACTAGCCACCACAGGCGGTGTTGTCCTGAACCGCGGTGTCCTCGACGAGCCACTGGTCATCCAGCAGCCGCAAGTCCAGCCGGTAACGTTCGAGGTGGGAAGCAGGGGCGGCGGCGCCCTGCCGGATCTCGAACCAGTCGAGCATTCTGATGCACAGGTCTACCTCGGCACGGTCGGCGGCAACCCCAAGGTCGAGTGCCTCCAGTTGCATCGGCGTCCCGATGAACACCCACTCTTCTCGATCCATTTCGCCGATCAAGTCGATCAGCCGGTCTAGCTGCACACCCGTGGCGACGTCGCGAATGCCGGATTGCTTGTCGTCGGCACCGAACAATACGGCCTGCCAACTAGCCATGAACCGTCCGGCGGCCTCCAAGACCTGAAGGTCGTCGTCGGTCACACCCTCCGGCGCTTCGATGGGCAACTCCTCCGCCAACGAGATGACGCTCGGCTCGTCGCCGGGAAGGTGAGGTTGGGTGAACGATGCCTCCGGTTCGGGCGTGGCGTCATCGGGCGGGTCTGGAGTGGACGTGGTGGCGGCCGGTGTATCAGTGGGGTCCGGCACGGGTCCGACCGTGGTGGTGGCAGTGCCGTCGAGGCCGGCTGGCTCCGCGGAGTCGCTGGAGCATCCGGCTATGACCAACATGAGTGCTGCTGCGGTGGCCGGCGCCATCCGGCGCATCGTCGTTCGAGACACCCGGACACCCTACTGACACCCCCATGATCATGAACACTTGTCCGTGCCATGGCACGGACAAGTGTTCATGATCATGGGGTGGGGGTGCCAGGCGTTCAGGGTGGCGGTCAACCGGTCGACGAACGCCATCGCCGCCGGCGCACCTCTCGCGGCGACGACGGGCACCGTGGCGTAGATCCCGCGCCGCGGAGGGTCGGCCAGCCGGACGGTGGAGACGTCCCGCCGAACAGTGGGCGCCATGACACCCGGGATCAGAGCAACCGCATGCCCGGCAGCCACCAACGCCATCTTGCCCATGAGGTCGACGGCGGCCATGTCGATCCGAGGCTCGAACCCCGCACGGACCGCGGTTCGGCGCAGCAGCGCCGCTGAGCCGTCGTTGTCCTCCACCCATGTCTCCCCGATAAACTCGCCGATCGACACCTCGTCGAGCCCTGCGCATCGATGACCCGCAGGCACGATGACACACATCTCGTCCACCCCGACGGGATGCCGCACTAGCCGTGGGTCGTCGGTCAGGCCAGGGGGTGCGTCCGTCACGACGGCGACGTCGAGATCACCGGCACCAACCATGACCTCGAGCTCGGCGGTCAGGCCCGGCAGCAGTGTCCAGATGACTTGATCGCCATCACCTGGGAGTTCCCGCAGGGCCGCCGGAACGATGCTGGCTGCCGTCGACGGAGTGGCGCCGACGGCGAGGGTGTGTGCGTCCGGCCCAGCGGCGGCAGCTCGCGCGGAGCGTACTGCCCGGTCCGCTTCGGTCACAACCACCCGAGCATGGTGCCGGAAGGCGTCGCCAGCAGCAGTGGGGGCAACCCCGCGGGCGTGCCGCCGCAGCAGCGGCACTCCGGCGAGCCGCTCGATGGTGTGGATCTGCCGCGAAACCGCCGACTGGGTGTAGCCGAGCTCGGAAGCAGCTGCGGTGAGTGACCCCAGCCGGCAAACAGCCAAGTAGGTCTGCCATGCGGTTAACGTCACACCATGATGGTATGCGATACGCGCATGCCTGATCTGCTTGATCTTCGCTTGTCACAGGCCTATTGGCCAGTCACCGTTGACGGTATGCACACACCACCCAACCCCCGCGTGGCTGTACTCGGCCTAGGCAGGATGGGGTCCGCGATCAGCCGTCGACTACAGGAACACGGATGGTCAGTGACGGCCTGGAACCGAACGGCCCACCCCGTAGTAGATCCGCCGCTCGCCGCCGATCCGACCACCGCGATCGACTCGGCAGACTTCGTCATCCTGAGCCTGTTCGATGGGCCGGCGTGCGCTGAAGTGCTGGCCAACTGCCGTGCCGCTCTCAGTCCCGGCACCGTCGTGGTCAACACCAGTACCGTCGGACCGGACGAGGCGACGGCGCTGTCCGACGAGGTGACCCGTACCGGCGCCGCCTACGTCCACGCACCCGTGCTCGGCTCTGTGTCCGCGGTGGCGACCGGGGCGCTGGCGGTGCTCACCGGCGGGCGCCCCGCCCACGTCGACCGGGCCGAGAAACTACTGTCCGACCTGGGCGAGACGGTCCATATCGGGTCGCCGGCAGACGCCGCCGCCGCGAAGCTCGTGGCCAACGGCACCCTAGGCCGCTCCTTGCTCGGCGTTCGAGATAGCCGCCAGCACGCCTCCGACCTTCGGCTCGACGAAGATCAAGCGTTGGCCGTCCTCGAGAGGTCCGCCCATGGCCGGTTGGTGTTGGCGAAGCGGAAGCGGCTCGCCGACCGGGACTTCACCGACGCCGACTTCGCCGTCGGGGCGCTCGCGAAGGATCTCGACCTTCTGACGCGTCACTCGCCTGCCGCCGCCAACCTGGCCACCGACGTACACACCGCGCTCACCACCGGTCAGGTGACCGAGGACGACGACATCTCCGCCTTGTGTGAGCACACCACACCGGCCATCGACGACGGACTGACCGACATCCGGCTGACCACCGCACCCGGCGTCAGGACAGAGGCACCAGCTATGGCCCCGCTGGTGGCGTACGCAACCGGCCACGCCACCGGCGATCCGCGACACTTCGAGGCAGCGTTTCTCCCCACGGCTCACGTCGAAGGCTTACGCGACGGCCAGTTCGTCTCGTGGAATCTGGACGAGTACTACGCCATCTTCACCGGCCGTCCCGCACCAGACGAACCCACGCGCAGCCGACGCGTCGAACATCTCAGCACCGTCGACACGGTAGGTACCGCATCGATGACGTTGTGGCATGGCCCTGACACCTTCACCGACGTGTTCGTGCTCGTGCGCGTCGATGACAGGTGGTGGATCGCGAACAAGGCCTACCAACGCCGGACGGCTTCCTGACACCCTCCACTCCCCGCCGCCCGCCGCGCGGCCAGGCAACACCTGGACACCGCCGGCGGGTGGTCAGAGGGTCGAGGGCGGCTGGTACATACCCCAGACCTCACGCAACGCGTCGCATACCTCCCCGACCGTGGCCCGAGCCGCTAGGGCGGCCCGCATCGGGTCCATGACGTTGTCCGAACCGGCGGCCGCCGCGCGCAAGGCGTCGAGGTTGCGTTCTACTTCCGCACCGTCACGGGTCTCGCGCACCCGGGCAAGCCGCTCCACCTGCTGTGCCTCAAGTTCGGGGTCGACGCGCAGCGGCTCGTACGGTTCGTCGCCGTCGCTGGTGTATCGGTTGACCCCGACGACGACCCGTTCGCCCCGCTCGATCTCCTGCGCGACGGCATAGGCGGAACGTTCGATCTCGTCCTTCTGGAAACCTCGCTCGATGGCGGCCACCGCGCCGCCCAGATCGTCGACCCGGCGGATGAGATCCCGGGCCGCTTCCTCCACGTCGTCGGTCATCGACTCGACCGCGAACGACCCGGCGAACGGATCAACCGTGCGGGTCACGTCGGTCTCGTGTGCGAGCACCTGCTGGGTACGCAACGCAAGCCGAGCGGCCTTCGCCGTCGGCAGCGCGATGGCCTCGTCGTATGCGTTGGTGTGCAGCGACTGGGTGCCGCCCAGCACGGCCGCGAGGGCTTGCACCGCCACCCGGACCAGGTTGACCTCCGGCTGCTGCGCGGTCAGCTGAACACCGGCGGTCTGGGTGTGGAAGCGCAGCATCTGCGATTTGGGGTTCTGCGCCCCGAACTCGTCGCGCATCATCTGCGCCCAAATCCGCCGGGCGGCACGGAACTTCGCCACCTCTTCGAGGAAGGTCGTGCGCGATACGAAGAAGAAGGACAGCCGAGGGGCGAACTCGTCGACGTCTAGCCCGGCGGACAACGCGGCCCGCACGTACTCCTTGGCGTTGGCCAACGTGAACGCGATCTCCTGCGCGGGCGTGGCACCGGCCTCGGCCATGTGATAGCCGGATATGGAGATCATGTTCCACCGCGGGATACTCCGGCGGCAATACCCGAAGATGTCGCTGACCAGCCGCAGCGACGCCGCTGGAGGGAAGATGTAGGTGCCGCGGGCGATGTACTCCTTCAACACGTCGTTCTGGATGGTGCCGGTCAGCTGGTCACCACGGACACCCTGCTCGGCGCCGACGAGCTCATACAGCAGGAGCAGCAACCCCGCCGGGGCGTTGATGGTCATGGACGTCGACACCTGATCGAGCGGGATCCCGTTGAACAGCGTCCGCATGTCCTCGATCGAGTCGATGGCCACCCCGACCTTGCCGACCTCACCCTTGACGAGGGCGGCGTCGGAGTCGTACCCCATCTGCGTCGGCAGGTCGAAGGCCACCGAGAGTCCGCCGGTGCCGGCCGCCACGAGTTCGTGATAACGCTGGTTGGACTCGGCAGCGGTGCCGAAGCCCGCGTACTGCCGCATCGTCCACGGCCGCCCGGTGTACATGCTCGGGTACACGCCCCGGGTAAACGGGTACGAGCCGGGCTCCCCCAGCTGCGTCGCCGGGTCCCAGCCGTCCAATACGTCCGGACCGTACACGGGTTCGATCGGCAGTCCGGACTCCGTTGTCGCGTTCATGCTCGCCTCGATTCGGCCGACGGCTCTCACGTCAAGCCTGGAAGTCCTGTTGTCGTCAAGCTTGGCCCAACCGTAGTGATCCCCCCACGTTATGGCCGTGAGATGTGGCACACCAGGAGATTCTTCACAGCCAACAGGTTCACGACAACGAGGCAGAACGAGCTATTGGCCCCCGTGCGCACCACACCACTTACGGCTATCCTGACCCGTGGTCGCGATAGACGATGAACAAGGAGTCACATGCGGTTCACCCTGCGTATCACGATAGCGGCGGTGTCCGCGCTCGCTGTGGCGGCGTGCGGCTCCAACGGCGAACCAGCCGGGCTCGACGCGACGACCCCGGCCACGAGTGCGCCGGACACCCCGACACCGGACCCCGAGCCCGCCGACGTCGCCGACCCCACGGAAGAACCCACCGCGGACCCCACACCCGACGACGATCCCAGCCCGGCCGCCACTTTCACCCAGCCATACCTCCCCCAGGAGAACGTCGTCGAACTCCGCGACGTCATCCCCATCACCCCACCCGACGACGCCACCGACGAAGAACTCGACGTCCTCGAAGCCCTCGGCCACTACGAGGCCGCGTGGGAACAACTCCTCTGGGGAGTCCCGTTCGAGGACTCCGGCATGCAACAACATGCCATCGACCCCAACCTCACTACCACTCGCGAGTACGCCGAACAGATGATCGACGAAGAACTCGTCCACAGCGGCCCACCCGTCGACGAGATCGCGCTTTCGGTAGAGATCGACGGCGACACCGCGACCGCGGCCGTCTGCATCGACAACCGCGGGTGGTTCTACGGCCCGGCAGGTGTCCCTCCAACGGCCGACGATCCCTTTTACCTAACAACACCCACCTTGCAACGCCTGGACGGCCGCTGGATGGTGTCGAACGTCAGCTACGACGACGACGTCTCACCTTGCGAGGAGTTGTTCGAGTGAGCATGAACCAGCGCCCTATTCGACGCGGTCTGCTGACCTTGGCGGTCGCTTGCCTACTCTCCTCGGCGTTTCTCGCACCCGTCCACGCCAACGGCCGCGACAACAACTCGGAAGACGACGACAAGACCGTCGAGGGTTCGGTTACCGAGACGATCGTGATCGAGGGTGACACCATACCCGGGGGTAGCCGCACCGAGACCGTGTCGATCCCAGCACGCTGCTGGTGGAACGCGTTTGACAGCGATGAAGAGTTTCTCGCGTGGTGGTTCACCACCCTTACCAGAACTCCCGTGAGTTGGTACTTCCTCCCCAACCCGGACTACATCATTGAGATCCTTGAAAACGACGAACCACGCGACGGTCGTTGGTACCGCGCTCAATGCGTCGACGGCGCCACGATCGATGACTTCGAGGCTTTTCTCGGTACCTGTCAGGCGTGGTACCCCGACGCCTGTATCCCCCAGATCGCGGTGTGGTGGGAGAACACCGAAACCGAACCACCCGTGGTCATCCAACCCGAAGAACTTGCGCTGACCGCACACGCGCTGATCGAGATCCCGTCGCCCGAGGTCGACCAGAACCCGAAGATGTCCGGCACCGACAACACCACCATGGTCAACTTCAGTACCGGATACTGGGTTGTCGACGAAAACGCTGTTGGCGGCGAGAACGGCCGACTCGAACTCCGCGCCACCATCCCCGAAACCGGCACCTGGGTCGAGGTATGGGCCAGCACCGACGGTCTACGCATCACCTCGCCGGCCGGCGGCACGACATGCAGCCCCGCCGAAGCGATCACCGCGTGGAGCCCCGGCACCGAACCCGCCTGCGCCGTGACCTTCGAGCGCGCATCGACCGCCTACCCAGCCGGATTCCCGGTCTCCATCGACGCCGTCTGGCAAACCGGCTGGCGCGGCGGATTCAACGGCGCCGAGACCGACAGCGGTGATCTGGACTCGATCTACACCGACCAATCGATCACCGTACCCGTCGCCGAGGTTCAAACCATCGTCCGCTGATCAACACCCCAACACAGCCCCAACGAGAGCACTCGTAGAAAGACACCACCGCTGTGGACGACGAGACACCACCGATGGTCCCCAACCCGATGAAGGCCGCCCTCGAACAAGTGCTCAAACGGGCGCAACGCGCTCTCGACGACATCATGGACATCACTGGACCGGCCGAGACCATCGGCGTCGGCCAGGGATGGACAGGATCGGTTGCGCAAGACACCTATGACCACTCACTCGCACCCGCCGCCAACGACATCAGCACCAGCCGCACCGACCTCATCACCGACATCGAGACCTCTCTAGGAGCAATGGACGACCTGGTCCCAGAAGACGTCGCCGAGCTAATGCAAGCGGAGCTGAACAGCCGATGACACGAATCCACCACAGCACGGCCGTGCACCAAGGCCGACGAAGCAGTCTCTAGTTGGAGTTCGCGGTGAACACATCGGCAAGCAACCGCTACGCCTCCATTGATCTCGACGTCCTCGGCCAGGCCGTCGCCGACCTTGAAGAGACGCTGAACGGGCTACACCAATGGCTGCCAGGCCTGGAACGAGACTTCGCCTACTTCGGCGTCGACACGGCTAGCCTCAACCGCCTCGGCGCCGCCAAACGCGAACTTGATTCAGTGGTTCCCGACCTACGTGAACGGCACCGTCGAGCCGAAATTCTGCTGGTCCACCAGAGCAACTACCGTTTGCATGGCGAAGATGGCGTCGTCCATTTCACTGGCGATCTGATCGATGGCAACGGCCACGTTAGCCATCAAATCCACGACCAAACCAGCCGTCCCCCAGGCGAGGTGAACCAGTGGTGGACCGGACTAGGCGACGACGAGAAGAACTACCTCACCGAGTACCACCCCTACCTGCTAGGTCGGCTCGACGGGGTCCCCGTCTCGTTTCGCGACCAAGCAAACCGAGCAGTCCTGGCGCATGAGATCGAGCGCCTACGGCACGAACTGAGCAGACTGATCAACCCGCCCGGTCTGGATACACCTCTCTACTTCGACGGCCGCCCAGTCCCACCAACCGATCCCATGGCACACCTTCCCCGCCTCCAGGAAGCCTCACGCCTTGGCCAACGCCTGCCCGGCCTACTCGCCATCCAAGAACGACTAGAACGCACCGATCCACCCGCATACCTCATCGACTTCAGCACACAGGGCTTGGGCCGCACCGTCATCTCGATTGGCAACCCGGATGAAGCCGACAACGTCGGCACTTACGTCCCCGGCACGGGCAGCCAGCTCGACGAACGCATCAACACCGACATCCGCCGCGCCGACATCATGTTCGACGACGCCCACGATGCGGCAAAATCCAGCTCAACGGCCGTGATCATGTGGCTCGGATACAACGCGCCACAGGATGTCATCCTCGACGTTCAGAACCCGTCCCACACCGCGTGGAGCCCCAGCAGGGCCGAGTCCGCCGCCCCTAATCTACGCCGCTTCCAAGAAACACTCCGCGTTACCCATATAGAAGGCAACTCCCACAACACGCTCCTTGGACACAGCTACGGCACCACCGTCATTGGACATGCCGCCAAGGAAGGAGACATACACGTGGACAATCTCGTGTTCATCGCAAGTCCGGGGGTAGGTGTCAACCACGTTTCAGATCTCGGAGTCGATGCCGGGCATGTTTTCGCTACGACGGCACATGGGGATCCGATTCTGTTCACGCCCGATCGGATCCTCGGGACACAGCCTTCCAGCAACCGCTTCGGTCTCCACACGATTGACGGCACTATCGGTCCGACCTACTTCAGAAGCAACCCAGGCGGACACTCCAGCTATTGGGACAACGGAAACAAGGCGCGGAACAACTTCGCCTACATCATTACCGGCCAATACGGGTTCGTTCGCTAATGCGACATTTCATCGGGGCCGTCTCGGCTGCCGTGGCGTTTGCGCTCACCGGATGCACAGGGACGGAGGACTCTTTCATGACCGAGGCAGAGGCACTTGAACGTGCCGAGCAACACATCGCCGACGCCGTTGCGCAGATCATTCCTGCTCCTTCTGTTGAGCCGAGGCGCCGACTTGACATTCCGTGCAGAGATCAGGCGGGCCGGGACGACGGCCTCTACCAAGTCGAGCGCCGATACTGGCTCCACGACCTGCCAGTTGAAGACAATCGACAAACTTTCGACACACTGTATGCCTACTGGACTGACACCGGCTACGAGATCGTCGACGACATCCGCGACCGCGCCCAGGCCCGCGCTTTGACGGCGCACAGTGATGGTTTCACGGTTCATCTCCTGGAGAGCGTTGAAGGAGAGCTCAGCATCCGTGCGACGTCTCCATGCATCAGGACCAGTGAGTCTCCGAGCGACACATGAACTCCGCGCGCTCACCACCACCCGCCTCGACACCACTCACCGACTCACCATCACGCCACATCGCGCTCGCCGTCGCAATCACTGGCCCGTTCGAACGGGAATACTCATGAGAAGAGTCGCTGTGCTAGTCGCATCGATCGTCGTACTGGCGGTCACCGGCTGCACGGGGAAGGACGTTTCGATGACCGAAGACGAAGCCATCGAGCAGGTCGGCCAGCATGTCCACGATGCGGCCGACGCCATGACCCCCCGGCCGCGCACGGAGCAGTTCCCGCCAGTCGACGTGCCTTGTGATGACCACTTCGGCCGACACAACGGTCTCTATCAAGTCGAGCGCCGCTATTGGCTCGACGATCTCCCCGTCAAAGACAATCAGCAGACCTTCGATGCGGCACACACCTTCTGGACGGATCGAGGCTACGACATCATCCGCGACGTGCGCGACCGTGAGCTGGCTCGGGTACTCACCGCCCGCACCGACGGCTTAACCATCCGCCTATTGGAACGCAGCGACGGCCGACTCAGCATCACATCGAGGTCACCGTGCATCAGGACCGGCGAGTCTCCGAGGGACACATGAACCTCCGCGCACCCACCATCACTCACCTACTCGCATTCACAGCAATAACTGCACTAGCCGTAGCGGCATGCGGCTCTGACACCGAGCCAGCGACCGTCGCCCCCACCACCCCGGCGACCACCACATCAAACACCTTGACACCGGAACCCGATCCGACCGGCAACCCCGAACCGACCGACGAACCCCCCGAGGAAACCACCAACGACGTCTCATCCGACGATGACCCCACCCCTGTGGCCACTTTCACCCAGCCATACCTCCCCCAGGAGAACGTCGTCGAACTCCGCGACGTCATCCCCATCACCCCACCCGACGACGCCACCGACGAAGAACTCGACGTCATCGAAGCCCTCGGCCACTACGAGGCCGCGTGGGAACAACTCCTCTGGGGAGTCCCGTTCGAGGACTCCGGCATGCAACAACATGCCATCGACCCCAACCTCACTACCACTCGCGAGTACGCCGAACAGATGATCGACGAAGAACTCGTCCACAGCGGCCCACCCGTCGACGAGATCGCGCTTTCGGTAGAGATCGACGGCGGCACGGCGACCGCGGCCGTCTGCATCGACAACCGCGGGTGGTTCTACGGCCCGGCAGGTGTCCCTCCAACGGCCGACGATCCCTTTTACCTAACAACACCCACCTTGCAACACCTGGACGGCCGCTGGATGGTCTCGAACGTCAGCTACAACGACGACCTCGCTCCGTGCGAAGGGCTATTCGAATGATCACATTGCTGCGCTGCATCGCACCGACAATGCTGATCACGAGATTCCTGGCTATCGCCGCGTTACCCATTGCCAAGGCTGAGCAAGGACTTCCACGCTCACCTCGGGCTTCATCCGGCTACTGGGATGACGAAAGCATGGTCCGGCACCATGTGCACCTATTGGCCAGCCCAAACGGGGCCACTGATGAGAAGCCTTAGGATCGCGCTCTTCATTACAGCCTTGGCGTTCGTGCTTGCCAGCTGCGCAGGAGCAACGGGCTCTTCCATGACCGAGGCTGAGGCACTCGACCGAGCCGAACAACATATCCGCAGCGCTATCGACACGGTCACGCCGCGGCCACAACCAGCACAACTCCCACCGCTCGATATCCCTTGCACCGACCGATCGGGCCAACACAATGGCCTCTACCAGGTAGATCGCGTCTATTGGCTCGCCGAAGTTCCTCGCGCGGAGAATCAACAAGTCTTCGACGACCTGCACGCCTACTGGACGGAGCAGGGCTACGACATTGTCAGAGACGTGCGCGACCGTGAGCTGGCTAGGGTACTTACCGCCCGCACCGACGGCTTCACCATCCGCGTCCTCGAACGCGACGACGGTCAGCTCAGCATCAACGCCACATCTCCATGCATCAGAACGAGCGAGTCTCCGAGCAACACATGAAATCGCCGTCGCAATCACTGGCCAACTCGGATGGGTGCACTGATGACAAGACTCGCCTTGATGATCATTTCGATGGCGATGCTCGCGATCACCGGCTGCATGAGAGATGCGGAGCAGGCGATGACTGAGGAAGAAGCACTGACAACAGTGGATCAGCACGCGCTCGAACTAGCTGAAGCGGCTGGCACGGATTCCGCCCCTGAGCCTCGGCCCCGGTTTGACGTGCCTTGTGATGATCGCTCAGGCCGCCACAACGGTCTCTATCAAGTAGAACGCCGATATTGGCTCGACAATCTCCCCATCGAAGACAACCAACAGACCTTCGATGACGTGTACACCTTCTGGTCTGGTCAGGGCTACGACATCATCCGCGACGTGCGCGACCGTGAGCTGGCTAGGGTACTTACCGCCCGCACCGACGGCTTCACCATCCGCCTACTGGAACGCGACGACGGCCGACTCAGCATCAAGTCGACGTCACCGTGCATCAGGACCAGCGAGTCTCCGAGCGACACATGAACCTCCGCGCACCCACCTCACCGGGCTGAGGAACATCGCCGACCTCCGTGTCGTCGTGCCCAGCGGCAGCCACCCGGCGACAACGTCACGATCGGCCAAATCACGGCTCAGCCACGGTCCCCGGCGCGGGTCACGCCGACCGAGGTAGTCGGGTTGAGGAAAACCGGTAAATCTATCATCCGGACATGATCACGGAGCTTTCCGCCTGCCGAACCCCGTGCTGGGGGCGGCGCATAGGCTCGCCGCGGTCCATTTGGCCGGCCATATTTTCGCAGGCACTGCGGCTCGTGGACCTCCGGCGACTGCGCCGGATTACCCCATGTTGAGATGATTGGAAGGAACAGCATGCGCATGACGCTTTCCCGGCGTCGCATCGTCACCGTGACCTCCGGCGCCGTGCTGGCGCTGGGCCTGGTCGCGTGTGGCTCCGACGACGACGCCGATGACGAGGGAGGCGACGGCACGACGAGTGAGTCCTCGGACGTCGATGACGACGCCTCCGAGGAGGACGTCGACGACGCGGAGGACACTGACGACGACACCGACGACACCGACGACGTCGACGAGGTCGAAGAGGTGGCCGACAGCCCGAACGGCGGCGACGCTCCGTCGTGGGCGGCCCCGGTTGTCACCCCGGGTGACCAGATCACGACGATCGAAGGGGACAACTTCGAGGTTGCGGTCTATCAGGTGGGCGTCACGCCGTCGCCTAAGGACGGCATGTTGGTCGACCCCGACGACAACCAGCCCGTGCTGGCCGAAGGCGATGACATCGTGTTCGTCAACTACGTCGTCACCAACACGTCGAGCGAGACCATCCCGATGAGCATCAGTCTCGTCGACATTTCGCCCAAGTACGAAGACTGGCCGTACCTGCAGGGGATGGACTCCATCACCGACTTTTCCCTCTACGAGGAGATGGGCGTCAACAACGACGCAGTGGACGACCGTCCCGAGGACGGGATCTACCACCTTGAGCCTGGACAGTCGGTCTCCTACGGCGACAACTTCATGTACCGGACTGACGCCGCGGTTATCTTCGAGGCCCGGTTGACGCCGGTCGACGAGGAGGGTGACCTGGTGAGCGACGAGCGCCAGGAAGTGACCGCCGAGGTCACGTTGTCCTGAGTACGCCGATGACCGCCTGGGCTTGAACTACCCCCCGATTCGGGCCCAGGCGGCCGGACCGGGCCGGTTGCGGCGGGCGCCGCGGTGTTGACGTAGGCCGCTAGCCAATGGGCGCGCACCGGACGCTGGTCCCGCCTCGGCTCGCCGTTAACCTCTGGCCTGGCCGAAGGTTAACGGCGAGCTTGGTCTAATGAACCTGATGGACGCTGACCTCATGGTCGGCACTGACCACCAGATACCGCTCGCCACGGCCAATCTTGCGGCCAATGGGAATATTCTGCCGGCCTTCGCCGAGCCGTCCAGAGAATATCGGCGTCTGATGAACTCGATATAAAGAGTCCAACCGGTGCAGGATTATACCAACCTCTGCGGATTTTCGCATGAGCAGAACCACACGATTAATACCCTGCTCATAAAAGGCACTGGCAACAACTCTCTCCCCCGCCGACGGGGTACCGACCGCTTCCTGCACTTGTGCCACCAGTAGGGCCGGTATCGGCGCGAGCCCGTCGACCACCTTGAGCCGGGGGTTCTGGGCACGCAGCGCTACTACCAGCTCTTCTCGCTTGTTGCCGCGGACTGCCCGCCCAAGTGCGACAACGTCCACTTCGGAAGCGTCGACGACGTCCCTAGCTCGGGCCAGGTCAGTCTCCTGGGCGACGTCCATTCCAAGATGCTGCAGGGAGCGGCCGAGTTCTTCCAACACCCGGGCTCGTTTACCGATCAGTAGTACTCGTGCAACATGCACCGATTCAGCCGTCATGGGCCACCCCAGACCGTGCCGTACTCCGCCATCCCTTGACATGGATGATCGGTGTTCGTCTCATGAAAAGTCACGCCCCATCTCTAATAATGAGATTTGCGGCCGGGGCAGGTCTACTGGACGCCACATAGTCATCGTTCATTCACGTCACTCTCGCCACATCGCCATCAAGGCACCACACCGTGGACATCATGCGGGTAGTGATCATCACAGAGTCCTTCCTGCCACAGATCAACGGGGTGGCGAACACGGTCTGCAGGATCGTGGAACACCTGATTTACCGGGGACACGAGCCGGTGGTTGTCGCACCCGGCGACGGTCCGACGTCCTATCAGGGCGCACCAGTGGTCAGGACACCGTCGCGCACCTTGCCCGGCAACGACGACAGCGTGATCGGCATGTCCACGAGCCGGCGGATCGGCACCGTACTTCGCGACGTAGAGCCAGACATCGTCCACCTGGCCTCCCCGGCTTGGCTCGGCAGGGCCGGCATCCGGGCCGCCGCCCGTTTGAACCTGCCCACCGTCGCCGTGTTCCAGACCGATCTGGCCGGATTCGCCCGTGGGTACCGACTGTGGCGGGTGGTCGGGGACGACGTCATCTGGAGTTGGCTGCGCCGGATCCATCAGCAGGCCGATCGGACACTAGCGCCGTCGACATCCACCATGCACGAGTTGTCCGCGCGCGGCTTCCCCCGACTAGCGCACTGGGGCCGCGGCGTCGACCTCGTCCGCTTCCACCCGGATCACCGCGACGCGGACCTCCGTCGCCAACTGGCACCCAACGGCGAGTTGCTCGTCGGCTACGTCGGGCGGCTCGCACCAGAGAAGCAAGTGGCCGACCTGGCCGCACTGCGCGATGTGCCCGGGCTCAAACTCGTGGTGGTCGGCGGCGGCCCGAGCGAAGCCAGGCTACGCGCCGCACTGCCGGATGCGTCGTTCCTCGGCGTCTTGACCGGAGCGCAGCTGTCTCGCGCCTACGCGAGCCTCGACGTATTCGTCCACACCGGCCCCGCGGAGACGTTCTGCCAGACGGTTCAGGAGGCGCTGGCTTCAGGAGTGCCCGTCGTCGCCCCGCGTTCCGGTGGTCCCATCGACCTCGTCGACGACGGGCACACGGGATTCCTCGTAGCGCCCGGAGATCGGGCCGCCCTTCACGCGGCGGTGAATTGCCTGGCAACCAACGACGCACGACGGATCGCGATGGCCCGCCGAGCCCGCGAGGCCGTTCATGGCAGGTCATGGACGGCGATCTGCGACCAGCTACTCGTCCACTACCGTGCCGTTCTCGACCAACGCCACGCGGCGACGAGGGCCCCAGTTTGATTCATGTCACACCCGGCAGGTGACCTTTGCCACGGAAACTACCTAACCCCGACGGCTACCATAAACGCCGGCCGGAGCGGCGAATGCTCTGGCTGGGCCGCACGTGACGCAGCAGCACGGCAGCCCCAACGGGCCGGCCCGGCACGCTTGGGGCCGCTTGCCGTGCACTCGTGTGCGCCTAGCTCTCCGACACGTGAAAGGTGACCTCCCGTGCCCAAGGCGCCGGCAGGCACGATCTATCGCGGCCGCGAAGGCATGTGGTCGTGGGTGGCCCACCGGGTCACCGGCATCGGCATCTTCTTCTTCCTGCTAGTTCATATCGTCGATACCGCGCTGGTCAGGGTGTCGCCTGAGTCGTACAACGAGGTCATCGCCACCTACAAGACCACGATCGTCGGCCTCATGGAGGTCCTACTCGTGGCGGCGATCGTTTTCCACGCATTCAACGGACTCCGCATCATCCTGGTCGACTTCTGGAGCAAGGGGCCCCGGTATCAGCGGCAGATGCTGGCCGGCGTCGGCATCCTCTGGCTGGTGTTGATGGTGCCGTTCCTCGTCCGCCACCTCTCGCACGTCTTCGGGGGCTGATCGCCGTGACCACAACCACCATTGCCGCCCCTCGGTCTCCACGCCGGCTTCGGGGACGCACCAACACCGAGCTCTACGCGTGGCTGTTCATGCGGGTCTCGGGTGTGTTCCTGATCGTGCTCGTGTTTGGTCATCTCTTCGTCAACCTGATGGTCGGCGAGGGCATCAACGCCCTCGACTTCGCCTTCGTCGCCGGGAAGTGGGCCGACCCGCTCTGGCAGGTGTGGGACCTGCTGATGTTGTGGCTGGCGATGATCCACGGCACTAACGGGCTCCGCACCGTCATCAATGACTACGCCGAACGCGACCAGGTGCGTATGTGGCTGAAGATGCTTCTCTACGTCGCCGCAGCTTTCACCATCATTCTCGGCACGCTCGTGATTTTCACTTTCGACCCGTGCCCGGCCGAGGCAGCTGCCGAGTTGCTGCCGTCGTTCTGCCCCGGCGCTTAGAAGTCCCGAGGGCCGCAACGACCAGCAAGACCTGGAGGTTCATCTCATGCAGACGCACCAATACGACGTGGTGATCGTCGGGGCCGGCGGCGCCGGGATGCGCGCGGCTCTCGAAGCCGGGCAACGAGCCCGGACCGCGGTGATCACGAAGCTCTACCCCACCCGCTCCCACACCGGCGCGGCGCAGGGCGGCATGTGTGCCGCCCTGGCCAACGTCGAAGAAGACAACTGGGAATGGCATACCTTCGACACCGTCAAAGGTGGCGACTTCCTCGTCGATCAAGACGCGGCCGAGATCATGGCCAAGGAGGCCATCGATGCGGTGCTCGACCTCGAGAAGATGGGGCTGCCGTTCAACCGGACCCCGGAAGGCACCATCGACCAGCGCCGCTTCGGTGGCCACACCCGCAACCACGGTGAGGCCGCGGTGCGCCGGGCGTGCTACTCCGCCGACCGTACCGGCCACATGATTCTGCAGACGCTGTACCAGCAGTGCCTCAAGAACGACGTCGAGTTCTTCAGCGAGTTCTACGTCCTCGACATCCTCACCAACGACGTAGAGGGCGAGCGGCGCACCGCCGGCGTCGTCGCCTACGACCTCGCCAGCGGCGAGATCCACATCTTCCGGGCCAAGTCCGTGGTGTTCGCCACCGGTGGCGCCGGCAAGGTGTACAAGACGACGTCCAACGCTCACACGCTGACCGGGGACGGTATGGCCATCGCCTACCGTCGTGGGATCCCGCTCGAGGACATGGAATTCTTCCAGTTCCACCCGACGGGCCTGGCCGGGCTGGGGATCTTGCTCTCCGAGGCGGCCCGAGGTGAGGGTGCCATCCTGCGCAACTCCGAGGGTGAGCGTTTCATGGAGCGCTACGCCCCGACGTTGAAGGACCTGGCGCCGCGTGACGTCGTCGCTCGCGCGATGGCCAACGAGGTGCGCGAAGGCCGCGGCGCCGGGCCGAACAAGGATTACGTCCTGCTCGACCTGACCCACCTGGAACCGGCCCATATCGATGCCAAACTGCCGGACATCACCGAGTTCGCCCGAACGTACTTGGGTATCGAGCCGTACACCGAACCGGTGCCCGTCTACCCCACAGCGCACTACGCCATGGGCGGGATCCCCACCAACGTCGAGACCGAAGTCCTCGCCGACAACGAGCGGGTCCTACCCGGCATGTTCGCCGCCGGTGAAGTCGCGTGTGTCAGCGTGCACGGCGCGAACCGGCTGGGGACCAACTCCCTACTGGACATCAACGTCTTCGGCCGTCGAGCGGGGATCGCCGCGGCCGCCTTCGCCGCCAAAGCCCCATGGGTGGACTTGCCGGAGTCGCCGGAGGCGGACACGGTCGAGATGCTCGAGACCCTGCGGGACCGCCAGGATGGCGAACGGATCGCCGACCTGCGCCGCGCCCTGCAAGAAACCATGGACGCCAACGCCCAGGTGTTCCGGTCCGAGGCCACTCTCAAGCAGGCCCTCTCCGACATCCATGCGCTGCGCGAGCGCTACTCGCGGGCGTCGGTCCAGGACAAGGGCAAGCGGTTCAACACCGACCTGCTCGAAGGTCTCGAACTCGGTTTCCTACTCGACTTGGCCGAGGTGATCGTCGTCGGGGCTTTAGAACGCAAGGAGTCCCGCGGCGGGCACTTCCGCGAGGACTACCAGAACCGCGACGACGTCAACTACATGCGCCACACCATGGCCTACCGCACCAGCAACGAGGATGGGAGCACCGGCGTTCGGCTGGACTACAAACCCGTCGTCGTCACCCGTTACCAGCCGATGGAGCGTAAGTTCTGATGACGTTGACCACCGAGGCACCAGGCGCTACACCGGCCGAAGCGCCGTCCGCCATCCCGTCGTTCCAGGTCACCATGCGGCTGCGCCGGTTCAATCCGGAATCGGACACCGAGCCACGCTGGGAGAACCACACCCTCACCATGCACGGCACCGACCGGGTGCTGGACGCCTTGCACAAGATCAAATGGGAGATCGACGGCTCCCTAACGTTCCGCCGCTCCTGCGCACACGGCATCTGCGGCTCCGACGCGATGCGCATCAACGGCCGCAACCGGCTAGCGTGCAAGACGCTGCTCAAAGACCTGCCGCTGAAGAAGCCCATCACGGTTGAGCCGATCAAGGGCCTCGCCGTCCAAAAGGACCTCGTCGTCGACATGGAGCCGTTCTACGCGGCCTACAAGTCGATCATGCCGTTCCTGATCACGACGGGCAACGATCCGAGCCGGGAACGCCGCCAGTCGCCGGCCGACCGGGAGCGGTTCGACGACACCACCAAGTGCATCCTCTGTGCGGCCTGCACCACGTCGTGCCCGGTGTACTGGTCCGACGGGCAGTACTTTGGCCCGCAGGCGATCGTCGGAGCACACCGGTTCATCTTCGATAGCCGCGACGAGGGCGCTGAGCAGCGCCTGGAGATCCTCAACGACCGCGAGGGTGTCTGGCGCTGCCGTACGACGTTCAACTGCACCGACGCGTGCCCGCGTGGCATCGAGGTCACCAAGGCCATCCAGGAGGTCAAACAGGCCCTCCTATTCCGCCGCGTCTAACCACCCCGTTTCCGCACCTGATCTCCGATATGTCACCTGATCGTTCTTGTGGCGACGATCAGATGCGGACGCGGTGGCGACGCTGCTGGTCGAAGCGCGGCTGCGGCGTCCGGTCGCGTCTCACGATACGAACGTAGAATGATCAGATGCACAGACCGGCGCTAGACGTCGCCGCGTGCATCTGATCGCCTCGGTTCACGTGCTACGCCCACCGCGGTCAGTCACCAAGAGACCGGCCGCCTATACAACCTCAATGGCTGCGCGCTGTGGTCGTTCCGTCCGGCATTCGCCGTCTGCCGTCAACCGATCAGATGCACCAACGGCCACTACACGTCGGAGCGTGCATCTGATCGTTCTCCGTCCACATGCCGATATGCGATCAGATGTACGGTCGACGCAAACCCGCAGATCAGCACGGCCGGACGCACATCTGATCGCCACGCGCAAAGCGATCAGGTGCACAAACGACGATCAGGTGCACAACGTCGGGGCGGGCCCGCACCGAGGATTACCACGCGTCGGTTAGGCTCAGGCGAGTGGCAGACATGTCCCATGACCGCGTGCTCGTCGTCGACTTCGGCGCCCAGTACGCCCAGTTGATCGCCCGCCGAGTTCGCGAGGCCAGGGTGTACTCCGAGATCGTGCCGCACACCATGCCGGTGGCGGACATGCTGGCCAAACAGCCGAAGGCCATCATCCTGTCCGGTGGCCCGGCCAGCGTCTACTCTGCCGATGCACCATCGGTCGATCCCGCCTTGTTCGAGGCCGGCGTAGCAGCGTTCGGCATCTGCTACGGATTCCAGGCGATGACGGTCGCTCTCGATGGCCAGGTCGCGCGCACCGGCTTGGCCGAGTTCGGCCGGACCAGGGTTGACATCGCCGACGCCGGTACCTTGCTGCGCGGCGTCGACCCTGGTGCCGCGGTGTGGATGAGCCACAACGACTCCGTTACCCAGCCGCCACCCGGTTTCGACGTCCTGGCCACCACCGACGGAACCCCGGTCGCGGCGTTCGAGAACGTCGCCAAGGGTCTGGCCGGCGTCCAGTGGCACCCGGAGGTCATGCACACCGAATACGGCCAAACGGTGCTTGAGCATTTCCTCTTCGACATCGCTCAGGTCCGCCCGACGTGGACCATGGTGAACATCGTCGACGACGCGGTCGACACGATCCGCGCGCAGGTCGGCGAGAAACAAGTCCTCTGCGCACTGTCCGGAGGTGTCGACTCGTCGGTGGCCGCGGCGCTGGTCCAGCGGGCGGTCGGCGACCAGCTCACCTGTGTGTTCGTCGACCACGGCTTGCTGCGCGAGGGCGAAGCCGAACAGGTCGAACGCGACTTCGTTGCGGCCACGGGCGTCGATCTTCACGTCGTCCACGCGGAGGAGCGGTTCCTCACCGCGCTCAAGGACGTCGATGATCCCGAAGAGAAGCGGAAGATCATCGGACGGGAGTTCATCCGCGTCTTCGAGGACGCCGCCCGCGAGATCGTCGCGCAGGCCGGACGTGAGGGAAGCGAGGTCGAGTTCCTCGTGCAGGGCACCTTGTATCCCGACGTGGTGGAGTCCGGCGGCGGCGAAGGCGCGGCCAACATCAAGAGTCACCACAATGTCGGCGGTCTTCCCGACGACCTCCAGTTCACCCTCGTCGAGCCCCTACGCTGGCTCTTCAAGGACGAGGTCCGCGCGGTCGGCGAACAGTTGGGGGTCCCGGCCGACATCGTGTGGCGCCAGCCGTTCCCCGGCCCGGGGCTGGCGATCCGCATCATCGGTGCGGTCGACCACAGCCGCCTGGAGATCCTGCGGCGCGCGGACGCCATCGCGCGGGCCGAGCTCACCGCCGCCGGATTGGATCGCGACGTGTGGCAGTTCCCGGTGGTCCTGCTGGCCGACGTACGTTCCGTCGGAGTACAGGGCGACGGCCGCACCTATGGCCACCCCGTCGTGCTCCGGCCGGTCAGCAGTGAAGACGCGATGACGGCCGACTGGTCCCGGTTGCCGTACGAACTGCTGGAGCGGATCTCCACTCGGATCACCAATGAGGTTTCCGAGATCAACCGCGTCGTGCTCGACGTCACCAGCAAGCCGCCCGGCACCATCGAGTGGGAGTGAGCACCCGGGCAGAGCCAACCCAGACGCGGCGCGCCCAATGCCGGGGCACGTCAGCGGTCGCGCCGCAACTTGGTGATCGACGCCATCAGGCCTGCCAGCCCAACGGACACCAGCAGCACGGGAGCGGCCACTTCGAGGCCACGTAGGCCCATGATGTCGAGTTGGACAAGCGACCACACGATGAACACTCCGAGGAAGAAGAGACCGAACACGAGCGATGTGACGTCGACGTCGTGGCGTTTCATCGGTCCGCCCCCTCGTCGCTAGAACCGGAGCGGTCAGCGCTGGAGCCGTCGTCAGGGTGCGAAGCGGTTCCGTCTAGTCCGTCGAGGTCGGCTCGGCTCACCTCGATCGCTCCCATTCCGATCTCGAGGTCGAGTTCGATGCGCCCGCCGCCGGTGCCATCAGGCCCCAGGTCGGTAATGGTTTCGGTCCGGCCGAACCCACCCTGAGAGTTGTCGAAGACGTCGAGGGACCCAGCTCCCACCGACGAGTTGACGACGACGTCGACCTCAGGCGGGACCAGCACCTCGATGGTGCCCATCGCGACCTGCACCGTGATGGTCACTTCGTCGCCGTCGGCCATCTCGAGCTGTGAGAGGTCATACTCGACCGGGCCCAGACCGTGTGTGACGGTGACAGTAGACAGATCGGCGAGGTCGGGAGCGGCCACGAGTTCGACCGGCCCAGCGCTGAGATCCCATCGCTCGGCGACGGCGGCTGGTACGAGGGCGAGGGTGAGCAAGATGCCGAGGAAGATCAGCCCACGGGACCGGCCGAACCAAGCGCCGAGCAGCAGGCCGATGGCCACCACGGCGAGCGGGACGGCGATGTACGCCGGACCGGCCACCCCAACGTCCATCGCGTCGGCGACGGCCACGAGCCCGGTGGCGACGACGGCGGTACACACCGTCAGCATTCCGAGTACGGAACGGGGGCGTGGCTCGTCGAGGACGGAAGGATGCGGCTCGGTCCGTTGGGGCGGCTGCGCGTCGGAGTCGCGGGCCAGGTAGAGGTCGTCGTAGGGGGAGGTTCCGGCACGGCCGGCCGGCTGCCAGTCGGGGCCTTCGGGCCAGCCCTGGGTGCCCGGCGGGAGCGGACCAGTGACGTCCGGGGAACGCGACGGCGTGGTGGGCGCGTCGGTCGTTGCGTCGGGTCGGGGTGGCTCGGCGACGCCGGGCCCGTGGTCGGTATCTGGATCGGGCTCGGATACTGGTTCGGTCGTGGACCTCGACGCCCCCTGGGTGGGAACGGTCCACCCCGCCGCGCCTGGTGTGGCTGCGACGTCGTCGGGCAAGGTCCAGCTGCCAGCGGCAGCGTCGTAGACGTACGACGGCTCGCCCCCGGGCCAACCCGACGCGGCGGTGGCAGGCGGTTCGTCGGACCGGCGGCGCAGCAGTACGTACAGCCCGACGACGGCGAGCACCAAGAGGATCTTGCCGTTCCACGACGTTCCGATGGCGATGCCCGAGGTGATCAGGATCACCGACCCGAGGCCCAACGCCAGCGGCACAGCGCTAGCGTCGCGGACCTCCCGCCGGCCAATGGCTTGATCCAGCACGGAGGCTGAATCATCTTCGGCCGGCATGAGTAGCCAGGCGATCGCGTAGAGCAGCACTCCGACGCCGCCGAACACCACCAACACGGCCAGAGCGACGCGCAACAGGATCGGATCGATGCCGAGCCGCTGCCCGAGGCCGCCGAGCACGCCGGCGATCACCCGGTTGGATCTGCTGCGACGCAGCATACGCAGCTCGTCGGTCATCCCGGGTGAGGAGGCGGTGGTAGGGCCGCTCGCGGACGTACTCGGCGGAGTCTCGGTCATGTCTTCGATCGTGCCGTGTCGCATGGCCTGGCGCCATCGGGGATCACCCTGAAACCGCCCCGGGTACCGCTGACACCCGGCACACTAGGGGCCTTCCCTGATGGCGCCGACGGTGCGCGACGTGTGACTATCGGTGCCATGGACGTCGTGCCTCGAACCCCGTCTGCCCACCGGGCGGGCGGTTCTGGTGCACGTATGGGGTCAGACCCACCGAAGTTCTACCGCAGCTCCGACGGCCGGCTCATCGGTGGCGTCGCGACGGGCCTCGCCCGACATCTCGGCCTACAGCCACTCACCATCCGGATCGCGTTCAGCGTCCTGACCGGCCTGGCCGGATTCGGTTTGGTGTTGTATCTGGCCGTTTGGATCTTTACCCCGCTGGATCGGGACCTGGTCCAGCGGGCGGAACGAGATGCGCCGGCAGGCATCGCCGCGGCTACCCGATCAGGGCTGCGCCGACGCCGGACCATCGTCGAGCGCACCGGCGACGCAGGGCAGTTGGCCGCCCTGGTGGCGTTGGGTATCGGCACGATCCTCATCTTCGGTCAGACCCCGGTCGGGCTCCGCCCGGAGATCGTGGTCCCGGTCCTGTTGGTCGGGGGCGGGCTCACGCTGGTGTGGCGGCGGGCGGATTCCGAAGAGCGCCGTCGGCTGACCGCGATGTCGGCACAAATGCCATGGCTGGCCGCGATCACCAGCGGCGGCTGGTTCGCCGTGCTCCGCATCGGGGCGGGAGCCGTCACCGTCATCGTCGGCGCGCTGGTGTTCCTCGTCGGTCAGGGTCAGCTCGACGCCACGCTCAACGCGTTGTCCGGGGTGGTCGTCTTGCTGCTCGGCTGCGGGCTGATCGTCGGGCCATGGTTGTGGCAGTTGTGGCGCACCGCCGAGTCGGAGCGACGCGAACGTATCGTCTCGGAGGAGCGCGCGGACATGGCCGCTCACCTCCACGACTCCGTGCTGCAAACCCTCGCGCTGATCCAGAAGCAGGCCCACGATCCGCGCACCGTCGTCAAGCTGGCCCGCAGCCAGGAGCGTGACCTTAGGCACTGGCTCTACGGTGAGCACCGTTCCGACGAAGAGTCCTCGCTGGCCGCCGAACTGGTCAAAGCCGGTGCGGAGGTGGAGGAGACGTTCGAGGTCCCAGTGGAGGTCGTCACCGTGGGCGACGCCCCGGTGGACGACGTCGGGCGGGCTCTGCTCAATGCCGCCCGTGAAGCAGCTGTCAACGCGGCCAAACACTCGGGGGCGGACAAGATCGATGTCTTTCTGGAGGCCGACGATGACACGATCGAGCTGTTCGTGCGGGACCGGGGGGCTGGCTTCGATCTGAACCAGGTGCCGGAAGACCGGCTCGGGGTGCGGCGCTCGATCATCGACCGGATGCAGCGGCACGGTGGCTCCGCGGAGATCCGGTCCACACCGGGCGACGGCACGGAAGTCAGGCTGTCCGCGAACCGCACCTGAGCGAAGCACGGACGGTTCAGTACACAAGCGGTCCAGATAGATCGTGGATCGTGTCTTGTTATGCCTTGCTCGGATGCCAGGAGGGCAACGAGGCACGATCGCGGGGGTACAACTCTTGGTCTCGCCTGAGTAGCTCCAACTCACGTTCTCCCAGGTAGGCACCAAACGGCGGCGACGAGTAGTCGTAATGCGCGGCGACGGTCCCGTCTTCGTATATCCGCAGCAATGCGTTACACCAAGCCCCGCCGCCGTCGTCTCGACGTGTTGCGGCCCGCAGTGTCCGGCCTTCGGCGGCCGCGTCGACAAATAGGTAGATGGGTACGGGTGACGGTTTACCCTGATCAACCACGATGGCGAAGGAACGCACCTCGTCGGCCGCTCCCGAGAGGTTGAAGACCGCAATCTTCCACCTCTCCGGCAGCACCTCGGCGAGTTTTGCGGCGGTGGCAAGTAGTGGGTCGCCCTTCGCCGCGCCTAAGTCGTCGAACCTGAGTTTCGGAAGTGGGACGCCGTCATCATCGAACGTCGGCGGATCATGGTCTGAAGCATCGTCCGAGAATCCGGAACGGATGATGTCGAGTATCTTCTCGACGCTGATCCACTGCCCGTCGGGGAACTGAACATACTCCTCATGGCTCGTAAACTGACTGTGACACCTCGGCCGCCGCCCCGCCCACCACGTCGTTGACCAAACTATGCCGGTGTCCGGTGATGGCGAGTCGGGAACGTCCACCGGGACCGGAACGCGCCGGGGCGGAGTCGACGCCTGGCAGACTAGGGCTGGCTCAACCGGCGGACAACAGGAGGACACGGTGAACGACGTCCAGAGTTCCAGTGGCGGGCAGGCGCGGAATGCGCCGGTCCGGGTGCTACTGGTCGACGACCACGCGATGTTCCGCACCGGTGTACGGGCCGAGCTGGCGCAAGCGGCCAGCACGGTCGAGGTGGTCGGTGAAGCCGCCGATACCCAGGAAGCCATCGAGATGGTCGCGCGGATCGTGCCCGACGTCGTCCTACTCGACGTACACCTGCCCGGTGGCGGCGGCGTCGAGGTACTGCGGCAGCTGCACGGGAAGGTAGGCGACGTACGGTTTCTGGCGCTGTCGGTCTCGGACGCCGCCGAAGACGTCATCGGCACCATCCGGGCTGGAGCGCGCGGGTACGTCACCAAGACCATCACCGGTGACGACCTCGTCGCCGCTATCGTCCGGGTCGCCGACGGTGATGCGGTCTTCTCACCCCGGCTGGCCGGGTTCGTGCTGGATGCGTTTGCCGGCGGGGAGGCGCCCAGCGTCGACGACGATCTCGACCGGCTCACCCGTCGCGAGCGGGAAGTGCTGCGGCTGATCGCCCGCGGATACGCGTACAAAGAGATCGCCAAGGAGCTGTTCATCTCCGTCAAGACGGTAGAGACCCACGTGTCCGCGGTGTTGCGCAAGCTCCAGCTGTCCAACCGCTACGAACTCACCCGGTGGGCCACTGACCGGCGCCTGATCTGACCTGGCCTGATTCTCTGGTCGATTCCACTGGCGCGATCTTGGCACCCCGAGCCTCGATATACGACGCTACGTAGTAGGATCCTGGCGGATGCTGGCACCATTGTCCGTGCAACTTCGTCCGCCGAGATCAACAAGATCTCGCCGGGTGTAATGATCACCGGAAGCGACCGACAGCGTGACGTGAGAGGACGACGATGCAGTTTCTGTACAACGTTTTGGTGGTTTTTCACTTCATCGGGCTGGCGAGCTTGCTGGGTGGATGCATGGTGCAGATGACCACCTCCAAAGGTGAACGGGTGGTCAACGCCGCGATTCTGCACGGCGTCATGACTCAACTGGTCACCGGCGTGTTGCTGGTGGGTATGCAGGAGATGGCCGACTCGCTGAACATCGATCCGGATCACGCGAAGGTAGGCGTCAAGCTCGCGGTAGCCGCCGCGATCGCAGTCCTGGCATTCGCCAATCGCCGCCGCACCACCATTACCGACGGTGTGTACGGCCTGCTGTTCGCCCTGTCCCTCGGTAACGTGCTGGTCGCCGTCTTCTGGTGAACCTGGGGTTCGGCGGGGCCGACGAGCGGTGACCACCCGTCGCGCCATCCCGCCGATTCCGACCAACTCTTGGGCTGGGCGCGTCGAGCATGTCGGGGCGGCCGCATAGGCTTGACCCACGATGAGCGCACCCACAGAACAGTCCACCTTGTTCGCCCCGGAAGCCCACGGCACCCCCTCCGGGCGTGTTCGTGATGATGCTGTCGCTGAGCACCGGAAAGAGGACGCCGGGTCGTCGGATGAAGCGTCCATTCTTGACGGGCTGAATCCGCAGCAACGTGCGGCAGTGACCCATGAAGGGCCACCCCTGCTCATCGTCGCCGGCGCCGGTTCGGGCAAGACGCGGGTCCTCACTCGGCGTATCGCGTACTTGCTGTCCGAGCGCAACGTCCATCCGGGGTCGGTGTTGGCCATCACCTTCACCAACAAGGCCGCCGGGGAGATGAAGGAGCGGGTCGCCGAGCTGATCGGTGCTCGGGCCCGGGTGATGTGGGTCTCCACGTTCCATTCCGCCTGCGTGCGCATATTGCGGCGGGAAGCCAAACGGTTCGGCTTCACCTCATCGTTCAGCATCTATGATCAAGCCGACTCACAACGACTGATGGCCATGGTCTGCCGGGACCTCGAACTCGACCCGCGCCGGTATCCGCCTCGGATGTTCAGCTACGCCGTCAGCAACTTCAAGAACGAGCTCATCGATCACGAGACGGCCGCTGCGCAGGCCAACAACCACCATGAGCGCACCATCGCCGAGGCGTATGGCATGTATCAGCGGCGGCTGACCGACGCCAACGCGTTCGACTTCGACGATCTCATCATGACCACGGTCAATCTGCTGCAGGCGTTCCCTGACGTCGCCGAGCATTACCGCCGTCGATTCCGGCACGTCCTCGTCGACGAGTATCAAGACACCAACCACGCCCAGTACATCCTGATCCGAGAGCTGGTTGGCGAGACTGACACCGAGCCCGCCAACACGGACAGCCCTTCGGTCGAACCCGCCGAGCTGTGCGTGGTCGGTGACGCCGACCAGTCGATCTACGCCTTCCGTGGCGCCACCATCCGCAACATCGAGGAGTTCGAGAAAGACTACCCGGACGCTCGCGTGGTGCTGCTGGAGCAGAACTACCGGTCCACTCAGACCATCCTGTCGGCGGCCAATGCGGTCATCTCCCGCAACGAAGGGCGCAAACCGAAGCGGCTGTGGAGCGACAGCGGTGACGGCGAGAAGATCGTCGGATACGTCGCGGACAACGAACACAGCGAAGCACAGTTCATCGCTGAGGAGATCGACCGGCTCGGCGACGAGGGCCACGCCTCGCCTGGAGACGTCGCCATCTTCTACCGCACCAACGCCCAGTCCCGGGTGTTGGAGGAGATCCTCATCCGGGTGGGCCTGCCCTACCGCGTAGTCGGCGGAGTACGGTTCTACGAGCGGCGCGAAGTCAAGGATGCCCTCGCCTACCTGCGTTTTCTCGCGAATCCGGAAGACACCGTCTCGCTGCGGCGTATCCTCAACGTTCCCAAACGCGGCATCGGCGACCGCGCCGAGGCGATGATCGACGCGCTGGCTCAGCGGGAGCGCATCACGTTCTGGCAGGCGTTGCGGCGGGCTGGAGACGCTCCGGGCATCGCCACTCGCTCCGTGCGGGCCATCGAGTCGTTCGTCGCGCTCGCCGACGAGCTCCGCTTGCTGGCCGAGGACGACGCCGACCCCGCGGCCATCCTCGAAGCCGTGCTGGAACGCACCGGATACCTGGCCGAACTGGCCGGATCGGACGACCCTCAGGACGAGACCCGGGTGGACAACCTCCGTGAGCTGGTAGCCGTCGCCACCGAATACGACGTAGACCAGATCGAAGCCGAGGGCGGCACACTGACCGGATTCCTGGAGAAGGTCAGTCTGGTGGCTGATGCCGACGAGATCCCGGAAGGTGACGACCACGAGGGTGTCGTGACATTGATGACGCTCCACACCGCCAAAGGTCTGGAGTTCCCGGTCGTCTTCCTCACCGGGATGGAAGACGCCGTGTTCCCTCATCAGCGGTCCTTGTCCGAACCGCGAGAACTGGAGGAGGAGCGTCGCCTCGCCTATGTTGGCATCACCCGCGCCCGCCAGCGGCTCTACCTCTCACGCGCTACCACACGTAGCGCTTGGGGCGCGCCGAGCCACAACCCGGCCTCACGTTTCCTCGCCGAGATCCCGGAAGAACTCATCGAATGGCGCCGCACCGAAGCCGAACAGACCCGTTGGACCACACCACGGGCGCCACGGCTCGGCGGTGGGAACCAGGTCGGTTCACGGCCAATACCTGCTCTCGCCGCGGGCGACCGGGTCAACCATGACGCCTTCGGTCTGGGTAGGGTCGTCGCCACCTCGGGTACTGGCGATCAAGCCCAGGTAACGGTGGACTTCGGCGATGACGGCCTGAAGACGCTCATGCTACGTTTCGCGCCCGTCGAGAAGCTCTGACCTAGCCACCCGCCCGCCCCGCCCCAGGGGGGTGTGCACCTGATCTCCGTTTTGTCACCTGATCTTTTCCACAGCGGCGATCAGGTGTGCTAAACGCGGGCAACGGCCCACCGTCGTACATCTGATCTCGTCTCACCATACGAACGAAGAACGATCAGATGCGCCAACAGACCGTCATCGCGCGGTGATGCATCTGATCACCTGCGCCACAAGACCCACTCCGTACCCTGTGGGTTCGACCCTCGGAGCTAAGGGCCGGGCCACCCCCGAGCCATGAGCGCCCGGATCAGCGTGGACGCTACCGCCTCCGCACGATGGCGGACGGCGTAGGACGTGAAGCGTAGGAGCACACCGCTGCTGATGACGATCTCGTTCGCCCGGTCGATGTCCGCTTCCCACCGGCGCGCCTCAAGATGCCCCATCCCGTCGACCTCCGCATACAGGGCGTACTCATCCCAGCCGGCATCCAGGTAGCTCCGCCCGTCCGGTCGCTGGCGCACAAGCTGCCTCGACGGCTCCGGCAGTGCGTAAGTGCGAATGATTGCCGCAAATCTCCACTCTGGAACCGATTGAATGCCACCCTGAGCATCATCGAGCGTCTCAGCGATCAGTGCGTGCCGAGCGCAAGGTCCCCGACCCGGCAGTGCGTCCGACAGCTGTTGCGCCGACACCAATCCTTGTTGCACGCCTGCCAACAAGATCGCTCGCGCATGCTGATCACTGCTGGCCCAGCTGGCGCTGTCGAGCAGACTCCGCGCCGGCCTGGTCCGGCGAGGTCTACGCAACGGATGGATGTCAGAACTCGATAGGAACCGCGAGAAATGCTCGACCACACCGGCGAGTTTCAGCCGGCGGTATCCACAGGGCAGGGTTACGTGCACCTCAGCAGGGTCGAATCCGGACAGACCGTCGATCGACGCGGCCGTCAGACCGGACAACGCAGAGCCAGCGGGTGCGATCTTCAGCGCCGCCAGTGCTCGCTGTTCGGGAGTCAGCGGACCATTGTGTACAACGAAGACGTCCCGGCCGACACGCTGCCAGCGCTTGGCCCGGACCTCACGCCGCGCATGTCCCGCGTATGAGGCTGGGATTTCCCGCCTATGGACGACGCCGCGCTCGTCGTCGATCAAGGCGGTCCATCGCTCATCATCGAACGGCTCAGGTATCGGGTCAGCAGTCATGATGGCAGCCTCACGCGAGCCGGCCGAGAAGCGCTAGATACCAATCAGCGAATGTGGATAAGTCGAGCGACGGGCCCGCCGCAGCTGTGGATAGCACCCGTTCGCCCCTCCCCCAGAACCGCCGCGCGACACCCGGACCCCGTCCATGAGCAGCCGATGATCAGATGCATCACCGGGCGCTGGCGGGCGGTTGGCGCATCTGATCGTTCTTCGTTCGTATGGTGAGACGAGATCAGATGTACGACGGTGGGCCGTTGCCCGCGCTTAGCACACCTGATCGCCGCTGTGGAAAAGATCAGGTGACAAAACGGAGATCAGGTGCACACCCCGCGGTCGGCGAGGAAGGCGGCGCCCACGGCGACGGCGTGCACCCCGAGCAGGCTCGCCACCACCGTGATCGGCTGCTCCGACACGGGTGGTTCGGCGGCTATTCCGGCTTCGATGGCCGGTTGCAGCAGGTCCCAGGCCCGCGCAACGCCGCCACCAACGACGACATGGGTGACGTCCACCAGGGTCGCTACCATCACCGCCGCGGTGGCGACGGCTCGGCCGGCATCGTCGAACACCGCTGCGGCCGCCGGGTCACCCTCCCGGGCAGCCGCCGCTACGTCGACAGCGGTCAACTCCGCCGCCCCATTACCTGAACCACGACGTTCCAGGTACCGTCGGGCAATCGCCGGACCGGAGGCGAGGGTCTCCAGATGTCCGGTCCGTCCGCATGAACACCGCTGGTTGCCGAAGCCGGGGACGTGTCCGATTTCGCCAGCCGCGCCGTTCGGGCCGGTGTGCAGCCCACCGCCGATGACCAACGCACCACCAACACCCGTGCCCAGCGTCATACCGAGCACGTCGTCCAGGCCGCGGGCTGCCCCGATGCGGCGCTCACCTTCGATGAAGGCGTTGACGTCGTTCTCGACGACGACGGGCACGTGGAGGGCCATCCGGAGGTCGCTGGCCAGCGGGTACCCGGCCCAGTCCCGGAACGAGTTGGACGCCGCGAGGATGGATCCGTCGGCCGGGTCGATGACACCAGCCGCGCCGACGCCGACGGCGGTCAACTCGAAACGCCCGCGGCTCATCGCCATCTCGCACACTCGCACGGCCGTGCGGAACATGGCGGTGCCGCCTTCTCGGGCCGGGGTCGGCAGGCTGGCTTCGGCCACGATGGCACCGTCGTCACCGATGACGACGGCCGATGTCGTCGTTCCCCCGATGTCGATCCCGGCAGCCGCCGGCAGCCGTGTCGGTCCGCCCACTCAGCGGCCTCCGAGGCCAGCCGTCGCGATCCCTTTGACCAGGTGTTTCTGTAGGGCGATCACGATGATCGTGGTGGGGATCATGGAGACGATCGACGCAGCCATTTGCAGGTCCCAGCGGGTGCCGTGTTGTCCGGAGAACGACGCCAGTCCGATGGGCAAGGTGCCGTGGGATTGATAGTCGACGACGGTGATCAGCGGCCAGAGGTAACTGTTCCAGAAGGACAGGAACGTGAAGACGGCCAGCACCGCCACCGCGGACTTCGCCAGCGGCAGGATGATCTGCCAGAACGTGCGGAACGCGCCCGCCCCGTCCACCCGTGCGGCCTCGTCGAGTTCGTACGGGATACCGCGGAAGAACTGCCGCATGAGGAACGTGCCGAACGCGGTGAACGCGAACGGGAAAATCAGCGACTGGTAGGTGTCCACCCATCCGAACCACTGCATGACGATGAACATCGGGACGACGACGACCTCTTGCGGCACCATCAGCGTGGCGAGGAACAGGACGAACACGATGTCCCGTCCGGGCCAGCGCAGCCGGCCGAACGCGTAACCAGCTGTCGTCGAGACCACGAGTACCACCAGGGTGCCGGCTGTGGCGACGAAGAACGAGTTGAAGATGTACGTGGTGAACGGCCCGTACTGGAACACCTCGGCGAAGTTGCTCCATCTGATCTCCGAACCGAACAGCCGGGGCGGCATCGAGAAGACCTCGGTGTTCGGCTTCAACGCGGAGAAGAACGCATACACCAGTGGGAGCGCGAACATCGCGGCGGCAGCGACGACGGCCAGGTGGGCGAGCACCGTTCGCCATCGGCGCGGCCCGTCGCCGGCCACACTGGTGACGCGGTTCGACGGTGCGGCGGCCGAACGATCCTTCCGGAGACGACGGCGGGCCCCTCGGGTCGGCAGGGTCTCAGTGCTCATAGTGCACCCACCGTTTCTGCGCTTTGAACTGCAGGGCGGTGATCAGGATGATCAGGACGAACAGCACCCAGGCCGCCGCGGCCGCGAGGCCCAGGTTCTGGAATTGGAAGCCCTGGTTGTAGATGAACTGGACGAGAGGCATCGTGGCGTTGCCCGGGCCGCCCCCGGTCAGGAGCTGTGGTTGGGCGAATACCTGCAGCGACGTAATGATGGTCATGACCGTCGCGAAGAAGATGGCCGGCGACAACATCGGGATGACGACGCTGCGGATCATCCGGGCGCCCTGCGCGCCGTCGATCCGGGCGGCTTCGATGACCGACGTCGGAAGTTGTTCCAGCGCGGCGGAGAAGATGAGCATGTTGTAGCCCATCCCCTGCCAGACCGACATCATGACCACCATGATCATCGCCCAGTTGCGGTCGGCGAGGAAGTTCGGCAGCTCAATCCCGAACACCGACGTCGAGACACCGTTGAACAACCCCTGCGGTTGCAGCATCATCTTCCACACCAGGGCGTTGGCCACGATCGGTGTCACCACGGGGATGAAGAACAACACCCGGAACGCGCCTCGTCCGCGGATCCGCGGCGACAACGCAAGCGCCAAGGACAACGCGACGACCAGGTTGAGCGGCACGTACAGCAGCGCGAAGACCGCGGTGTTGCGCAGCGCGGGCCAGAAGTCCGGGTTCTTCGTGAACAAATCCACGTAGTTGCCGAGGCCGGAGAAGGAACGCTCACCGAAGGCCGGCCAATGGTGCAGACTCATCACGATCGACAGCACGACGGGCACAACGGTGAACACGGCCAGGCCGAGCAGGGCTGGACTGATGAATCCCAGCGCCTGCCGGGTCTCCGTTCTCCGCAGGCTGCCGCTCCGGTGGGGAGATCGCGTCTTCAGCATCACGCATCCTTCTCTGGCCGCGGCCCATCCGCCGTCCGGCTGTCCCTCGTCGTGTCACCCGCCGTCGACGTCGCCGCCCGGCCGGAGACGGTGATCCGAGCTCGTCGAACTCAGATCACCGTCGCGGGTCCGCGCTACCGGACGGGCACCTTCCGCCTCGGGCGTTCAGTCGCCGAACTGCGACTGCGCCTGGTCGAGAACGTCGGGCATCGACGCCTGGCCGGTGTAGACGCTGACGAGTTGCGGCTGCAGCGCCGTGTTCACCTGGTCCCAGTTCTTCGTCGAACGCTGGCCTTCGACGTTGGCGAAGGCGGCGTCGAAGGCAGCCTGGACGTCGTCCCGAACGTCGTCGTCGAGCGACTCGAAGTAGAGGGGCTGCGACTCCGCGCGGGCCGGGTAGCTGCGGCCGGCGGCGGCCATCGCGTCCTGGGCTTCCTTGCCGACCAGCGAACCGAGCACGGCGAGTGCGGCGTCCTTGTCCTCGCAGTCTTGCGAGATGCCGTAGCCGGAGCCCAGGATGAGGGCGGTGGCGCCGTTGTCGCCCGCCGGGAGGTTCACCATTCCGGCGGCGAAGCCAGCGTCGTTGCCCAGATAGCTCACCGCGTTCCAGGTGCCGTCGACGGCCATCGCGGCATTGCCGCTGGAATACTCGGTCTCGCCCCAGCCGGTGTCGGACGCCGACGGCACCGGTGCGGCAACGTCGTCGTCGGTCACGAGTGCCGCGTACCAGGTCGCGGCGGCGGCGAAGTCCGGGTCGGTGAGGGCGAGATTGCCGCTCTCGTCCACCGGCTGCTTGCCGGACCGCGCGATGGGCAGCGCCATCCACTGGAATTCGCCCATACCAACGGCGAACCCTTTGTTCGCGTCGGTGGTGGCGGCGCTAGCCGCGGCCTCGAAATCGTCGATCGTCCAGCCGATCTGCGGCTCGTCGGCGCCGGCCGCCGCGAAGAGGTCCTTGTTGTAATAGACGAGCATCGTGGCCACATCGAACGGCACGCCGTACAGCTGTCCGTCGTAACTCATGATGTCGAGGGCGCCGGGCGAGAAGTCGTCTTCGGAGAGCCCGGCCTTCTCCAGATCCTCGGCGGTCAGCGGGTGGAACGCCTCGGCGTAGGTGGACAGACGCTGGCCGTTCATCGACGTCACACACGCCACGTTGCCCGACGAGAGGTTGGTGGTGAGCTTGGTGAAGTAGTCGTTCCACGGTGCCGTCTGCAGGTTCACCGTGAGGTCCGGATTCTCGTCGCGGACGATCGCCAGGGTCTCCTCCAGCGCGTCGATGTCGGACTGGCTGCCAGCCCACATGTCCCAGACGATCGTCGCGCCGTCGCCGCCGCCATTGCCGGAACTGGTGGCCGCGCTGCCGTCGTCGTCGGATCCGCAGGCCGCCAGCGAGGCGGTCACCGCGACGGCCGCGCATGCGGCCAGCCCTCGGGTGATGTGCATGGTCGTGTCCTCTCGGTTGGGTCGATCCGGTCGCTGCGAGTGGGTGAAACCGGCGCCGATCAGGCACCCGGTTCCAGGAAGAGCTCGATGACGGGGACCTCGACGTCGGGCCGGACCGTCGGGAGGGTGAGGGTCAGCGTCCCGGGTGGCTGCCCGCCGGGTTCGGTGGTCAGGGCCACCCGGTCCGGCGGGATCTGGGTTCGACGGATCTCCGAGCCGTCGTTGAGTAGTTGTGCATACCGCACCTTGCCGGCCAGGCCTTTGACGTGGATGTGGCCGAATGGCCAGGCGAGCAGGTGTAGGTACAGCCGGTCGCCGCGTTGAGTGGCCACCGTGCCGGGTGGCGCCTCGAACGGGCCGTGGAGGGCGACCGCGCCGGCCGCGTGGACCGACCGCCCGTGCAGACGCATCCACCGCCCGATCGCGGCCAAGGTTCGCTCGTCCCGATCGCTGATCGCGCCGCGCCCGTCCGGTCCGATGTTGAGCAGGAGGTTGCCGTCTTTGGCGACGGTGTCGACGAGCATCCGGACCAGCAGGTCGGGTGTTTTGTAGTCGGTGTTGTCACGGTCGTAGCCCCAGCTGCCGTTCAACGTTTGGCATGCCTCCCACACCACGGGTTCGCCGTCGACGCGCATGGGGGCGTCTGGCTGGTACTGCTCCGGCGTGACCAGATCGGCGGGGATGCCGAGCCGGTCGTTGACCACGATGCCGGGCTGTAGCCGCCGGGTCAGCGCAAGGAGATCGTCGGCGGCCCAATCCGCTGGGTGCTTACCTTGCCAGCCGTCGCGTTCCTCGGCGTACGTGAAGTCGTAGAACAGGTAGTCGATGGGGCCGTACGTGGTAAGGAGTTCGGTGACCTGAGCGTGGAGATAGGCCCGGTACCGGTCCATGTTCTTGGTCTCGTTGGCCGCGCGAGCGTCGGGGTTGTCTCGGCGGGGGTGGTGGAAGTCGACTGTGAAGTCGGGGTGGTGCCAGTCGATCAGCGAGTGATAGAAGCCCACACGTAGCCCTTCGGCCCGGACCGCCTCGACGAATTCCGCCACCAGGTCCCGGCCGCAAGCGGTCCAGGCGTTGTAGTCGCTCGTCGTGCTGCGCCAGAGCGCGAACCCGTCGTGGTGTTTGGTGGTAAGTACGACGTACCGCATCCCGGCGTCTTTGGCCGCCCGAGCGATGCGACCGGCGTCGAACAGGTCGGGGTCGAAGACGTCGGCGTAACACTCGTAGTCCTCCACGGAGCGACGTTCGTGTGTCATGACCCACTCGTGCCGGGCGGCGAGGCTGTAGAGCCCGAAGTGGACGAAGAGACCGAAGCGCGACTCGGTGAACCACTCGGTGTGGGGCCGCCGGCCGGCGTCGTTGGAACCCTGGTGCGACATCCGTCTCCTTCGTGCGTCGAGTTTCCCGTCGGACGGGATTGCTCAAGATTCACTTCATTCGCGTGGTTGATGATTAGTTCATACTGTCGGGCAAAGTCACCGAAGTAAGTGAGACGAACACTAAAGGGGTCGGATGTTTTTCGCAACCCCTTGCCACCGGACGGGCGCCGGCGACATGATAGTGAAGCCCCTTCGTTCGATACCGAAGGAAGTGACCTTGACCACTGGAACCGTGGCGGCCAACGGCTCGCCCGACCGCTCGATCTCTTCCCGCATCGTCGGCCTGATCTCCGCCGGCGTCGCCACGTCGCGGGCGGAGCTGGCCAGAACACTCGGAGTATCCCCTTCTACCGTGTCGCTGCACGTCCAGGAGCTGCTGGAGTCCGGTGTGGTGACCGAGACCGGGGCCGGCGAGTCCCGTGGCGGACGCCGCCCCCGGCTGCTCCAAATCCGCGACGACGGCGGCCACGTACTGGTGGCCGACCTCGGTGGCACCCACGCGCGCGTGGCGGTCATATCCCTCGCCAGCGAGATCCGGATGGTGCAGGAGATCGACGTCGATGTGGCCGGAGGCCCCGAACGTTCACTCGACACGATCATGGCAAATTGGTCGGATCTTTCCGGTCCATGGGCGGACTCATCACCACTTCATGGAGCCGCCATCGGACTGCCCGGCCCGGTCGACATCGAGGCCGGACGGGTGGAGTCGCCCGCACGTATGCCCGGATGGCACTCGTTCGGGGTCGCCGAGTACGTTCGCGACCAGCTCGGCGTCCCCGTCCTCGTCGACAACGACGTCAACCTCATGGCGCTCGGCGAGCACTTCGCCCACGGCGCCGCCTTGCGGCACAGCGTGACGGTGAAGGCCGGCACCGGAATCGGCTGCGGGCTGATCGCCTCCGGCCAGTTGCACCGCGGCGCTACCGGCACCGCCGGCGACATCACCCATTCACGAGTCTCGGCGGCCGGCTCGACACCATGCTCCTGCGGCAAACTGGGCTGCCTCGAGACCATCGCCTCGGGCGCCGCCATCGTCCGGCAGCTCCGCGAACGTGGCCTCGACGTCCGAACCACCGCGGACATCGTTCGTCGGGCTCAAGACGCCGAGCCCGAGGTCACCTCAATGGTCCGGGACGCCGGGCGGCATCTCGGCGAGGTGTTGTGCACGGTGGTGAACTTCGTCAACCCGGATGCGGTCTTCCTGGGCGGGGCGCTGTCGACGCTGGAGCCGTTCGTCGCCATGGTCCGCAGCCAACTCTACGAGGGGTGCCACCCGCTGGTGACTCAGCAACTCCTCATCACCCGCACCACAACCGGGCCTGAGGCCGGGGTCGTGGGTGCCGGGCGGCTGATCCTTCAGCACGTCCTCCCGGAACGAGCGACCACCCCATAGCCCCCCTCCCTCCCATGATCATGAACACTTTGCCGTGCTATGGCACGGCAAAGTGTTCATGATCATGGGGTTGGTGGACGGCGTTCGGTGTCTCCTCGGCGACGCACGACGGGCCGCAGATCTGGTTCCGCCATGTCGGGGTCGAACGGGTACATCGGCCGCTGGATGTGCCGGTGCCCCAGCCGCAACAGGTCCTGGTCTACACCACCCGGGGTGAGCGCGAGCAACCAGTCGGCGGCCATGTCGTACAACTCGGGCTCCAGATACCCGATCTTCACCACCACCACGTCCGCCCCATGCGGGTCCAGGCCCAGCGCGGTGAAGTCGGCCACGAGATGGAACGGTTTGCGCCGCTCGGTGATGATCGCGTGCACAGCGCCGCTGCGGATCACCGCGATAGTGCCGGCTACCGGATCATCATCGGTGATCGAGAAAACCTCACCGGTCAACCGGACTGGACCCCGCGGACCAGCATCCACCCGGCCCCCCACCTCGACGTCGACCTGGCCACCAACCCCGGCCCGGACCGCGGCGGCCACGGCATCCGGGTCGAAGATCGAAGCATGGAGCACCGTCCGAGCCGGATCGCCGAGCTCGGGGCGGGCTAGCAGCTCACCCAGCGTCCACGACACGTCGCCGGCACCACCCGCGGTCGGATTGTCGCCTGAGTCGGAGACGACGAACGGCGTCGGGGCACCCGGTCCGCGGGTCAACGCCCGATCCAGGCATTCGGCCAGGGACCCGGTCGGCGCCACGAACGAGAAATCCCCACGGGCCATCCAGAAATCCCTGGCCAGGCCCTCCGCTTCCCGACGAGCCAGTTCGGCGTCATCCCCGGTGACGACGATCGCCGCCTGACAGCGGGGCTCGTCGGCCCATGCGTAGCCGATCCAGATGGCCGCATCCACCACGCCGTCGAGCGCTTCGACCTCGGGGACGCGGTCATACAGACCCCGGGCCGGCTCGAGCCGGGTACTCGTCTTCTCCCCCGGCAGCAACACGGGCACTTGGACCCATGCCTGCCACGGTCGGCGAGCGTGTGGGTCACGGCCGTATGGTCCGCGTAGCCGCTCCAGCAGGTTGTGCACGGCTCGCTCTTTCGTGTTCCACGCGTCCTCGTGCGGGGCCATGCGGTAACAGGTGATTAGGTCGACGGCTCGAGAGAACTCGGCCGACACGTTGCCGTGGAGATCCATCGACGTGGACACGAGCGGGTCGTCGCCGACCGCGGTGCGGATCGCTCCGGCCAGATCTGCCTCGGCGTCGCGGATGCCGACCACACTCATGGCGCCGTGAATGTCGAGGAACACCCCGTCGAATGGGCCTTGTGCGGCCAGGCCGTGGACGATCTCGTCCCGCATCGACCGGTAGACCTGCGGGTCGACGGCTCCACCCGGCAGTGCCAAGCCGTGCAGGATCGGCACCCACTCGGCGGCGTCACCGCGCTCGGTGCCGGGGCCGAGAAACGCGTAGCGGCCGAGCAACTCGTCGCCACGCCGGACCGTGAACGCGTCCCAACCGCTGATATGCGGGGAGAACGTCGACGATTCGATGGCGATACCGGCGATCGCGATCCGTGGTCGAGTCAGGCCGCCGTCGTGCACGGGGCTCAGCGGCGGGGACCAGACGGTGGAAGCAAGCGGCGTCGTCACGGGCAGACCTTCTTCGATACTGGAGTAAGTTCGTACGATTGGTCGATCGTGGCCATGGTAGCCCTCCGGGCCGGGTGTCGTCGCCCATCCTGTGCCCATCCCCGGTGGGCGATCAGATGCTCTCCCGGTCCCGCCAGCCACGGGTTTGCCATCTGATCGCCACGTGCCCGACTGGTGTCCGAATGGTGGAGGCGATCAGATGCAGTAGTCATGGACCCCATGCCCGATTAGCACACCTGATCGTTTTCACCTTGACGATCAGGTGACATATCGACGATCAGGTGCACGACGGGGCGGCGAAAATGGCGTGCGGATGTCAGTGGCTCTCCGTAACGTGAACTGGTGCGCACATTGCCCTACCCCCACCCCGGTACCCCAGACACCCGCTCCCCCGTCCGTTATCTACTCTGGGTGGCTCGACGCCAGGCCGGCGTCATCACACTCGCGGCCATTCTCGGTACCTTGTGGATGGTCGCGCAGGCCATCATGCCGTGGGCCATCGGACAGGGCATCGACGGTGTCGCCGACGGTGACACCAACACCGCGATGCGCTGGGCAGGCGCCGTGTGTGCCCTCGGCGCCTTCCAGGCGCTCGTCGGGATCGCACGACACCGAGCAGCCGTAGCCAACTGGCTCTACGCTGCCTTCCGCACCATCCAGGTGGTCACCCGGCACACAGCGCGAACCGGCACCGCCGTCACGGCCACCATGCCCACCGGCGAGGTCGCGGCTACCGCATCCGCCGATGCCCCGCACATCGGCCACGCCTTCGAAGTGATCTCCCGGTTCGCCGGTGCCATCGCGTCTTACGTGGTCGTGGCGATCATCGTGCTGTCCACGTCCGTGCCGCTCGGCTTGATCGTGCTCATCGGCGTCCCCGTGCTCTTCGCGGTCATCTCCCCCATCCTGCGCCCCCTCCAACGGCGTCAGCGGGCACAACGTGAGGCACTCGGCAATCTCACCGCCCTGGGCGCCGACACCGTCGCCGGGCTCCGAGTGCTGCGCGGCATCGGTGGCGAGCACGTCTTCCTGGCCCGTTACACCGAACGATCGGCCAAGGTCCGCGGGGCCGGCAACCGGCTAGCCACCACCCACTCGCTTCTCGACGCACTCATGGTTCTGCTGCCCGGCGTGTTCCTCGTCGTGTTGACCTGGGTGGGGGCTCGGATGGTGCTCGACGGAACCATCCAGCCCGGTGCGCTCGTCGCCATGTATGGTTTCGCCTTCTTCCTGGTCATTCCCGTGCGCACAGCCGGCGAAATGGCCTTCGTGGCGGCGCGGGCGCTGGTCGCGGCCCGTCGGGTGCTCGCGCTCCTCGCCGTCGAGCGCGCGGTACCCGAGCCCGTCGCCGACAACTCCGGGGCGACCAGCTCCGAGCATCTACCGGTCAGCGCCCAACCCGGCTTAACCGACTCGGTAACCGAACTACACATCTCGCCCGGCACCTTCACCATGCTCGTCGCCGACGACCCCGCCTTCACCACGTCTCTCGCCGACCGCCTCGGGCGGCTCGTCCCCGGCAACGGGGTGAGTCTGGATGGCCAGCCGCTGGATCGGCTGCCCTTGTCCGAGGTCCGCCGCCGCATCGTTGTCAGCGACCCCGAGCCGAGCCTGTTCACCGGCACATTGCGCGCCGGACTGGATCCCGACGGCCAACACGACGACGCCACCCTGGCGCGGGCCATGGCCGTCGCCGCCGGTGACGACATTCTCGAGACCCTCCGCGACGGCTTCGACGCCACGGTCGAGGAACGCGGCCGGTCGCTGTCGGGTGGCCAGCGGCAACGAGTGGCACTCGCCCGGGCTCTGCTCACCGACCCGGAGGTCCTCATCCTGGTCGAGCCCACAAGCGCCGTCGATGCGCACACCGAGGCCGCCATCGCCGCCCGGCTGCGAGATGCCCGGCACGGCCGCACCACGGTCGCCGTCACCGGCAGCCCGTTGATGCTCAGCCGCGCCGACACCGTCGTCTGGTTCTCCGGCGGCCGAGTCAGCGCTACCGGCACCCATGCCGAGTTGCTACGCACCGTGCCCGAATACCGGCGCACCGTCACCCGAGCGGACGAGCTGGTATGAGCACCCAACTACCCGTCGCCACCGCCGGCGAGGTCAGATCACAGGCGGGGCAGCTGTTCCGCGAACACCGCCGCCCGCTCAGCGCCACCCTGGCACTACACGTGCTGGCCGCGGCGCTCGGCCTGGCCGGCCCGTTCCTTCTCGGGCGGATGGTGGACGCCGTCCTCGAGGGAACCACCGCGGCCCGGCTGAACCTGCTCGCCCTGATGCTGGCCGGATTCATCCTTGCTCAAGCGCTCATCACCCGCGCGGCCATCCGCCGGTCGCTGATCCTCGGGGAAAAGGTGTTCGCCCAGCTACGCGAGACCTTCATCCGCCGTGTGCTGGGGTTGCCGCTGTCCACGGTCGAGCGGGCCGGCACGGGCGATCTCGTCGCTCGGACCACCGGCGACATCGACGCCTTGTCACGCACGGTGAGATTCGCCGTACCCGAGATCCTGGTCGCTCTGGTCACCACCGTGTTGACGCTGGCTGCCGCGGTCATCGCCGGGCCGGCGATCGCGGCCGGCGCCATCGTCGGCGTCCCGCTCCTCTACGTGGGCACCCGCTGGTATCTCAAGCGAGCCCGGGACGCCTACCTATGGGAGCGAGCCGCGTATGCCACGCTGAACGGAGCGGTCACCGAGACCGTCGATGGGGCCCGCACCATCGACACGCTGAGCCTGGCCGACGTCCGCGTCCGCCGGACCGAACTCGACCTGTCCGATGCCTACGCCGCGGAGCGACGCACGCTCTTCCTGCGCAGCGTGTGGTTTCCCACCGCGGAGATGTCTTATGTGCTGCCGGTAGCCACCACGCTGGCCTGGGGCGCCTGGCTCGTCGGCCAAGGCCACGCCACGGTCGGTCAGCTGACTGCCGTCGTGCTGTATATGGTGCAGATCGTCGACCCGGTTGACCGGCTCGTCTCCTGGCTCGACGAACTCCAGGTCGGCACATCGTCGCTGGCCCGGGTCTTCGGCATCGCCAAGATCCCGGACGACCGCACCCCCACCGGCCAGCAGCCCGACGGCGAAGACATCTCAGCCTCTGACATCCGCTACGCCTACGTCGACGACCTTGATGTCCTACACGGCGTCTCGCTGCGGCTGGCACACGGCGAACGCCTGGCCATGGTCGGCCCGTCGGGTGCCGGCAAGTCCACTCTCGGCCGGCTGCTCGCAGGTATCCACCCGCCCCGCACCGGACGAGTCGTGGTGGGTGGGGTCCCGCTGGTCGATCTCGAACTCGACCAGCTGCGCCGCGAGGTGGTCTTAGTGACCCAGGAGCACCACGTGTTCGTCGGAACGTTGCGTGACAACCTCGCGCTTGCGGCCCCGGCCGCACCGGACGACGAACTCCTGCGTGCGCTGGACGCCGTCGACGCCCTGGGATGGGTAGACACCCTTCCCCATGGCCTCGACACGGTGGTGGGCTCCGGCGGGCACCCCGTCGGCCCGGCGCATGCTCAGCAGATCGCGCTCGCCCGCATCGTGCTCGCCGACCCACACACACTGGTACTCGACGAGGCCACGTCTCTGCTCGATCCACGCGCCGCCCGGCATCTGGAACGTTCGCTGTCCGCAGTTCTCAAAGACCGCACGGTGATCGCCATCGCGCACCGGCTGCACACCGCACATGACGCCGACCGGGTGGCCGTCGTCGAGGCTGGCCGGATCGCGGAGTTGGGTAGCCACGACGAGCTTGTGAAGCACGGCGAGGCCTACGCCGCGCTGTGGGAGTCTTGGCACGGGCGCCCGGCCCAGCACGACCCCGGCCCGTAGTGTCGGCTGCCGGACCGCAACACTAGACCACCCAACACGTCGCCCACCCCGCTTTGTCACCTGATCTCCGTTTCCGCACCTGATCGTTCTCATGGCGACGATCAGGTGCGGAAGAGATGACGACGTCGCTGGTCGGCGAACCGAAACGTCGTCCGACGCCATCTCGCGATCCGGACCCAGAACGATCAGATGCACAACGCGGCTCTACACGTCGACTCGTGCACCTGATCGAAAGGTGTCCATATGCTGTGACGACGCGATCAGATGCTGCGTGTCCGTAGCCACCAGCGGCAAATAGCCCAGCGTCGACATCTGATCCTCTACCAGCCGGCGGTGCTGTTGGCACGGACGATGCTCGCACCCGACGACCGATGAGTTCCCACCGCCGTGGTTGTCCTCCTTCCATGGAGACAGATCCCGCCACGGAACCCGAGGAGGCGAGTGATGGGCAGGATCACGTCTAGCGACGGTACGTCGATTGCCTACAACCAAGTAGGAAGCGGGCCGCCCATCGTTCTCGTGGGTGGTGCGTTCGTCGATCGGTCGGAGAACGCGCCGCTGGCCACCGAGCTGGCCAAGAGCTTCACGGTGTACAACTACGACCGGCGCGGCAGGGGCGAAAGCGACGACACCCTTCCCTACGCGGTGGACCGCGAGATCGAGGACATCCAGGAGCTGATCGTCGAGGCTGGCGGCTGGGCGCACCTCTATGGCATCTCTTCCGGGGGTGCGCTGGTGCTCGAGGCCGCGGCGGCCGGGGTCTCGGTCGACCGGCTCGCCGTATATGAGGTGCCGTACAACCTCGCCGACGACGCGGCGTGTCTGGGAGACGGCCACCCGCCCGCTACCCGTCTGGCGACCATCACTAGGCCGACGCTGGTGGCCACCGGAGGCGCAAGCTCGGAGTCGTTCGTCGGCGGTGGCGGCGACTTCTTCGACCGCGCCGCGGATGCTATCACAGCCAGCCTCCCACGAGCGGAACGCCAGGTCATAGCCGGACAGACGCACATGGTCGACCCGAAGGCGCTCGCTCCCGCACTCGAACGATTCTTCTACGGCGCGATCGACGACGCGGTCCGTGAATACATCGATGCCATCGGTGCCGAGCAGCGGCCGCTGTTCGACCGGGTCCACCGGCTGATCCTTCAGACACACCCCGACGCCACGGTTGCGCTGTCGTACAAGATGCCCACGTACAAGGTTGGTCGCCGCCGGCTTCATGTCGGGGTGTGGCGTCACGGCGTGTCGGTCTACGGCTGGGGCCAGGGCACCGACGGCGGGTTCACAACCCGCCACCCGGACCTCGTGACCAGCAAGGGCACCATCCAGCTACGCGCCGACAACGCCATGGCAGTGCCGGACGACGATCTCCGCGACCTGGTGAGAGCCGCCCTGACGGATTGACACGAAAAGATCTCCGAGCGGGCCGACTAGAGAGCGGACTCGGCTTCGTGAACCGCGGCGACGTAGCGACGGGTGGCGTCCCGCAGCGCCTGCTCGGGGTCCACACCCACCGACCGGGCGGCCGCCACCACAGCCATGAGATGGTTACCGACGTCATCGGCGTCGGCCAGCTCCGGCACATCCGCGTCCGGCAGGCTCACCTCGACATCGGAGCGCTCCACCCGATGCATGAGCTTGGTCGCCAACGACAACGCAGGCTGCGCCAACGGAACGCCGTCGACGGCTGACGTGCGTTGCTTCTCGACACGCTTCATCGCTTCCCAGCGGCCCTCGACGTGGGCCGCGGTCGGCGCCTCGACGTCGCCGAACACATGCGGGTGCCGACGGATCAGTTTCGCCGCGATGCCACCAGCCACGTCGTCGATCGACCACGCTTCGGCATCGCGCTCCTCCGCGATCCGTGCGTGGAAGATGACCTGCAGTAACAGGTCGCCAAGTTCCTCGCGGAGGTCGGTGTCGTCACCTGCCTCGATCGCCTCGAGCGTCTCGTACGTCTCCTCGAGCAGATACGTGGCGAGGCTGCGGTGAGTCTGTTCGGCATCCCACGGGCAACCGCCGGGGGATCGCAGCCGGTCCATGACCGCGACCAACTCCAACAGCCGGTGACCCGGGGCCGACTGGTCAGGGACGGGCTGGTCAGTGGTCGTGGAGTCCACCATCATCCAGGTGGTCCTCGTCAACCGGTACCGACACCGACCCGGTGCCGGGCTCGAGGCCATCGATCCCCCACGTGCCGTACCGAGGGCTAACGTCGACGCCGATTCGCTCGACGGTGTCCTGCAGCAACAGCTGGACCTCGGCCTGGCTGCCTAACACCTGGGTGAGCCGCTCGGCGATGAGCGCCACCTGTACGTCGTCCCGGACCGAGTCTTCGGTGTAGCCCTGCTCGGCGAGGAAGGGAGTGATGTCGCTATCGGGGAACCCGGCAGCGAATTCGTCGAGGAAAGCGTCAACTTCGGACTCATGGATGGTGACGTCTTGCTCACGACCGGCCGCCTGGTAGACCTCCCGGTTGATCCAGCGGCTCAGCTCCTGACGTTGCAGCTCGGCGAGGTCGCCCCCGGGGTCGAGCGCCGGCAGCGGCAGTTCGAGTTCATCGATGGCGGTGTTACGCGACTCGACGATCTCGGTGACCCGGTCCTGCAGGTCGGACACACTCAAGCGGGAGTCACCCACCGACACGGCCATACCGACCTGGTCCGGGTCACAGGCCGGCAGCACGGCGACGACGGCCGCGGCGGCGGACACGGTCAGGACGCGACGAAAGGTCGACACAGCTGTTCCTTCTCAAACGTCGAAACGGGCCACTGGGCATCCTACTCACCAGGCCGGCGAACTCCGCTCAGAGGTCATGCGAACCACCCTTCGCGGCCTCGGCGCCGAGCCTAGGTCCACCATCCAGCCCGCCCACGGTTCTAGACCTTCTCGGCCGACTCGGGCAGCTCGCGGAGCCTGCGGACCGGCGAGAAGAACAGCGGCGCCCAGGCGAAGGCAAGGACCACCACTCCGGCCCACAGCGCCGCCCGCGCGCTGACCACTTCGCCGATGGCACCTGAGGCAGCGGCGCCCAACGCGAGCGCTCCGGTCAGCAGGAACCGCATGGTCGCGTTCTGGCGGCCGAGCAGGCCATCGGGGGTGACGCGTTGTCGGAAACTGACGAGTACGACGTTGTCGACACCCACCTTGTAGGCCAGCACCGACCATCCGGCCGCCGCCACCCAGAAAGCGGAGCCGTGATCCAGCATGGGCACGAACGCCGCCGCCGGCGCGACGGCTGCACCCAGCAGCCACAACATCCGTCCCAGGCCGAGCACAGCACCAAGCCTTCGTGCGGTCAGGGCACCGAGCAGTGCACCGACGCCACCCATCGCGAGGAACAGACCGAACCTTCCTTCGGCCAGTCCGAGGTCGCTGACGATGACGACCGGAAGCATCGTCAGACACATCTGCATGCCGAAGTTGGTCGCCGCACCGGCCATCGCTGCCGGCCGCAGGATGGGGTGGCGGAGCACGAATCCGAGTCCTTCACCGACCTGGCGCCAGAGTCCGTGCTCACGGTCCGGCCGGGGCGCTGGCTCGCGTTTGCCGATACCGGCCAAGAGCAGCCCGGACGCCACGTATCCAACGGCGGTGACCACCAGTGCGATCGGTGCGGTAGCCCATTGGACGAGGTAGCCGGCGCCGCCGCGCCCGGCGATATTGGCGACCGCGTCGAAACTGTGGAGGGCGGAGTTGGCGCTGACGAGCCGATCGCGGCCGACGACGTGGGGGAGATAGCTCTGGGCGGCTACGTCGAAGAAGACGGTGCCGATCCCGGCGACGAACACCACCACGTATAGATGAGGGAGGGTCAACGTGTCCATCGTCCAGGCGACGGGGACCGATCCCAACAGTACGGCCCGCACGACGTCGGCGACGATCATCACGCCGCGACGTCGGACTCGGTCGACCCATGCACCCGCCGGAAGTCCGATGAGCAGGAACGCGGCAGTGCTCAGCGTCGCCAGCAACCCGACCTGGCCAGGCGAAGCGTCCAGCGCCGACACGGCCACCAGCGGAACGGCGAGGTAGCCCACCTGGACGCCGAGCCGGCTCGCGGCGGCGGCGAACAGCAGCCGGAATGCGGGATCGCCGAACAGCGTACGGGCTGGCGCGGCCTCGGTGGTCACCATGGTTCTCAACCATCGATCCCCGCGCCGCCGTGCGATATAGATTTAGACTCAACTAAATCATCTAGCAACCGCCTCCCTCCATGATCATTGGCTTTTGGCTACCGGATCCGGTAGCCAGAAGCCAATGATCATGGGAGGGGACACCCTTGGGGATCTGTCATGCTCGAGCTCGCCTTCACACCACAGGACCTGGCGGCGACCCGGCTGGCCTTCTCACCGTTATGGGAGGCGGTCGCCAGCGTCCGCACCTTACAGAGGCCGGCGGCACACGCGTTGCACCTTCCCTGGGTCACCCGGACCCAACGACGATTGGCGACCTCGCTCACCGACGTCCAACCGTTCACCAGCCTCGTCCCGCCGCACCCACACCACCTGCCGGGTTTCCTGGCCCCCACCCCCACAACCCCCACACCCGACCTCGCCAGCGAGTTGGCCGCACTCCGCGACACGCCGGCGGCTAAGGTCCGGTCGTCGATCGAGGCCCTACGCCGGGTCCACCCGGAGCCGCACAACATACCGCTCGCCGACCAGCTCACCGATCATCCAGCGACCGGCCTGGCCACCCTCAGCTCGGCGATCGAGACCTACTGGACGCTGGCCATCGAACCGGACTGGACCCGGATCAGCAGCCTGCTCGAAGGCGACGTGCTCTATCGAGCTCGCGCGATGGCCGACGGCGGGGCACAACGGCTGCTCAACGAACTCGATCCGGCTATCCGCTGGGAAGATGACGTGCTGACGGTCGCACATCCATTGGTGTCCGACGCTCGACGGCTGGAGGGACGCGGACTAGTGCTGGTGCCGTCGGTGTTCGTCTGGCCGCGAGTGGCGTCGAAGACGAGCCAGCCCTGGCAGCCAGTCCTACGTTATCCGGCGCGGGGCGTCGCCACCCTTTGGGAGCAGGGCACACCGGCACCGGAGGCCCTACGAGCCGTCGTCGGCCGGTCACGAGCTCGGCTCCTCGTCGAGCTGAGTGCGCCGGCGTCGACCGCCGATCTCGCTCGACGTACCGCTCTCACCCCTGGCGGCGTCTCCCAACACCTCACCGTCATGCGGGACGCCGGACTGGTGGTGTCCCACCGAGTGGGTCGGGTCGTGCTCTATATGCGTACCGCGCTGGGGGATGCCCTGGCCGGTTAGGGCTCGCGTGGGTATTGGCGGCCCGCCGATCACCGGCGCGAATACGGCACGCCTGCCCGGCTTCCGCCGACATGATCAGATGCGTGAACCGTCGCCTGGCGTCCGGTAGTGCATCTGATCGTGTCGCGGTGGGCGCTAGGCGGATGTGCAGGGCTCGCGGGTGCCCGTTGTGAACGAGGGCAGGACCCTCGGCCGAAGGCTTGGTGCGCTGACCGCTTGTTGTGGTGGATGAAATGTCGCAATTGTGGAGGCCGTCAACGCACCACCCCGGGCCCTGGCATTCGGCTACCCCCGGGTGAGCCCCGGACAGCACCCTGGGCGAGTCGGCGGCCCCGGCGCCCCGCACCCCACCGCCGCGTCCGCCCCGCAGACGAACGCCGCATCCGATTGCAACGCCGCATCCGAATAGCACGGTGCTGCCCCGACCCGATCAGATGCACTACCGGACGTCATACGACGGTTTGCGCATCTGATCGCCGAGCGTCTCACATCGTGGAGACGATCAGACGCCGCTACCGCACGTCGACACTGGCCGTCGCCGCCCACCGTGCACCTGATCGTCGCCACAAGAACGATCAGGCGTCAAAACGGAGATCAGGTGCACAACGTCAGGGGGTGGGCTGGTGGGCGAGGATCTCGTCCACGATGCCTTCGACCCACGCCAGCAGCTCCATTCCGCGCAACGGTGGGCCGCCGATCGTCGCCGCCGCGGGCCGGGGCACCAGCACACTCTGAGCGGCCTCTTTGACCAGCGACTTCGGATGCAGCCTGCGTAGCCGGACCTGCTGCCAGTCGGCTAGCTCCACTTGCGCGAACCGGACGTAGTTGCCCTGCAAGGTGATCTCGGCCAGCCCGACGCGGCGTGCCTTGGCGCGGAAGCGGGCAATGGCCAGCAGGTTGTCGACGGGCTCCGGCGGCGCCCCGTACCGGTCTTCCAGCTCGTCGCGGACCGCCGATACCGCGGCGTCGTCGCTGGCTTCGGACAGCCGCCGGTATGCCTCCAGCCGCAGCCGTTCGCTGGCGACGTAGTCGTGCGGGATGTGCGCGTCGATGGGGAGGTCGACCCGGACCTCCGCGGTCCCCTCCTCCTGGTCACCGCGGAACTCCGCGACGGCTTCGCCGACTAGTCGGACGTAGAGGTCGAAGCCGACGTTGGCGATGTGCCCGGACTGTTCTCCGCCGAGCAGGTTCCCGGCGCCCCGGATCTCCAGGTCTTTCATGGCTACCTGCATTCCCGCACCCAGGTCGGAGTGCTGGGCGATGGTGGCCAGCCGTTCGTGCGCCTCCTCGGTCAACGGCGTCTCGCGGGGGTAGAAGAAGTAGGCGTAGGCGCGTTCCCGTCCACGCCCGACGCGGCCGCGCAATTGGTGCAGTTGCGACAGGCCGAGCCGCTCGGCTCGGTCCACGATCAGGGTGTTGGCGTTGGATATGTCCAGGCCGGTCTCGACGATGGTAGTGCACACCAAAACGTCGACTTCGCGCTGCCAGAACGCCTGGATCACCCGCTCCAAGACGTGCTCACCCATCTGCCCGTGTGCGGTCTCGACCCGGGCCTCGGGCACCAGTTGACGTAAGTGTGCGGCGACCTTCTCGATCGTCTCCACCCGGTTGTGCACGAAGAAGATCTGGCCCTCACGCATCAACTCACGCCGAATAGCCGCCCCGACCTGCTTCTCGTCGTACCCGCCGACGTACGTGAGCACCGGGTGCCGTTCCTCCGGCGGGGTGGCGATGACGGACATGTCACGGATGCCGGTGATGGACATCTCCAACGTGCGCGGGATGGGGGTGGCCGACATGGTGAGCACGTCGATGTTGGCCCGCAGGTGCTTCAGCTTCTCCTTGTGTTCGACGCCGAACCGCTGCTCCTCGTCGACGATCAGCAGGCCGAGGTCTTTGAATCGGACGTCGCCGGTGATCAGCCGGTGGGTCCCGATGACCACATCGACGCTGCCGTCGGCGAGCCCGGACACGATGCCGGCGGCCTCGGTGTCGCTCTGGAACCGTGACAACGCCTTCACGGTGATGGGGAACTGGGCGTAACGTTCGGTGAACGTCGAGTAGTGCTGCTGGCCGAGCAGGGTGGTCGGCACGAGCACACCGACCTGCTTGCCGTCCTGGACCGCCTTGAAAGCGGCCCGGACGGCTATCTCGGTCTTGCCGTAGCCGACATCGCCGCAGATCACGCGGTCCATCGGAACTGAACGCTCCATGTCCGCCTTGACTTCGTCGACGGTGGACAGCTGGTCGGTGGTTTCGACGTAGGGGAAGGCATCTTCCAGCTCGCGTTGCCACGGAGTGTCCGCCCCGAACGCGTGGCCAGGTGCTGCTTGCCGAGCCGCATACAGCTTGATCAGCTCAGCGGCGATCTCCTTGACCGCCTTCCGGGCCCGGCCTTTACGTTTGGCCCAGTCGGCGCCGCCGATCCGGTCCAGCGCTGGGGCGTCACCCCCGACGTATTTGGTGACTTGCTCGAGCTGGTCGGTGGGGACGTACAGCCGGTCCGCTGGCTGGCCGCGCTTGCCGGGGGCGTACTCGACGACGAGGTATTCCCGCACCGCCCCCTGAACGGTGCGGCTGGTCATCTCGATGTAGCGGCCGATGCCGTGTTGGTCGTGGACGATGTGGTCGCCGGGTTTGAGCTGGAGCGGGTCGACCTGGTTGCGACGGCGGCTGGGCATCCGCGCCGCGCCTTTCTCCGAGGCACGCTGCCCAGTGAGGTCGTCCTCGGTGAGCACCACCAGACGGGCCTGGTCGGCGACGAACCCGTGCTGGAGCGTACCGGTGGTCACGTGCACCACACCGGTGTCGAGGGCTGGGGGCAGTTCGTCCACCAGCCTGGCGCCGACGTCGGACTCTCCCAGCAGTTCGACGGTCCGGGCGGCGGTGCCGTGGCCTCCAGTGATGACGACGGCCCGCCCTCCGGTGGCCAACCACGCGCTGAGGTCAGCGATCGCGCGCTGCGTGTCGCCTCGGTAGGTGTCCGCCGGTCGGGCACCGATTTCGCGGGTCTCGACGGCGCCCTCGGCGACGATCGCTTCGCCGAGGTCGACCCCGTACAAAGCGGCGTCGAGGTCCTCTTCGGCGGAGGGTGCGGCAGCGCCCAACCCGAACGAACTCACACTCCACCACGGCAGTCCACGCCTCATGGCGTGTTCGCGTACCTCGCCCAGTGCGCGAAACGCGGCGGAGCCGAGGTCGATCGGAGCGGTACCACCGCCGGCCGCGGCGGCCCACGACGCGTCGAGGAACTCCTGGCTGGTGGCGACGAGGTCGTGCGCCCGGCTCCGGATCCGTTCGGGATCGCAGGCGAGCACATGAGTGCCGGTCGGCAACAGATCGACGAGCAACTCCATGTCGTCGACGAGGACCGGTGCCAACGACTCCATACCTTCGACGGCCACCCCGGAGGCGATCTTGTCCAGCATCTCGGCCAGCTCGGGGTGTTCGGTGGCGAGATCAGCGGCCCGTTTACGCACGGACTCGGTCAGCAGAATCTCCCGGCAAGGTGGCGCCCACAGGCCGTTCTCGGCAACCCCGGCGGAGCGTTGGTCGGCCACCGTGAAGAATCGGATCTCCTCGACGGTGTCACCCCAGAAGTCCACCCGGAGCGGGTGTTCCTCCGTGGGCGGGAAGACGTCGACGATGCCGCCTCGCACCGCGAACTCGCCACGGCGTTCCACCAGATCGACGCGGACGTACGCCGCTGCCGCCAACTGTTCGACGACGTCGTCCAACGCGATCTCGTCGTTGGCGCGCAATCGCACCGGGCGCAGGTCGGCCAGCCCCGCCACCTGCGGCTGCAACACGCTGCGGACCGGCGCGACGACGACGTTGATCCGGGTGTCGTCCGCTGCGGGGTGAACCAGCCGGCGCAGCACGGCGAGCCGGCGTCCGACGGTGTCGCTGCGCGGCGAGAGCCGCTCGTGCGGCAGTGTCTCCCACGCCGGATACTCCGCGACGGAGTCGGGTGGCAAGAGGCATCGCAGCGCCGTGACGAGGTCTTCGGCCTCGCGGCCGGTGGCGGTGACCGCCAGCACTGGGCGGCCGGCGCCGACGGTCTGGTCCGCCAGAGCCGCCGTGACGACGGGGCGCATCGAGGGCGGCGCGGTGAGGTCCAGGGCGGTGACGGACCCGGCTCGAGCGTCGGCTACCGCCGAGCGCAGGGCGGCGTCGCCGTCGTCGCCGAGCAGGGCATGAACGATGCTGGTGAGCGACATGGTCCTCGATGTCCGTGGGGGTGGTGGATGCGGTTGACGCCGGCTTCTGGGCGCGGGCTGCGGCGGGCACCGGGCGCGCTGAGGTGGCCCCGAATGCCGCGCGGCTGGGGTACCCGGCTCATCTTACGTCGTTCACCGTGGATGGTGCCCGTGCCTGTCGGGCGGCGCCACTGACTACTCGGGCTCGTCGAGCGCGGCCAGGAAGCCGGGGACGCCGGCGAGGAGTCCGCCGTCGACGCGAAGCACCGTGCCGGTGACCCATGAGGCGTCGTCCGAGGCGAGGTAGGCGACAGCCGCGGCGATGTCGGCCGGTTCACCGATGCGCCCGAGTGGGTACAGCTGGTCGAGGCGGGCCTGTAGCCCAGGGCTGTCTCGCAGCCATCCTTCCCATGCCCGGGTGCGCACCGTTCCCGGCGCCACCAGGTTGAACCGCACTCCCTGCGGTCCGTAGCGGATGGCCAGGTTCTGCGTCAGGTTGACTAGTCCCGCCTTCGCCGCGGAATAGGGAATGCTGCCGAAGGCCGCCAACCCGTTGACGGAGCCAACCGACACGACCGCGCCGCCATGGGGCGCCGCGACGAGGGCGGGCAGGGCCGCTTTGATACAGCGAACGGCTCCATACAGGGTCGGGTCGACCTGCTCGTCCCAGTCCGCATCGGTCAACTCCTCGAACGGCGGCCCGCCATTGATGCCGACGTTGTTGACCAGGGTGTCGAGCCGGCCGAAACGGTCCATCGTCGTGGCGATGGCGGCGTTCACCGACTCCACGTCGCGGACGTCGCACGACACGGCGGCGGCGGTGTCGCCCAGCGCACCCGCGGTCTCCTCGGCCACGGCACCGTCGACGTCGGCGATGACGACGTGTGCCCCCTCCTCGATCAGGCGACGGGCGATCGCCCGGCCAATCCCCCGGGCACCACCGGTGACAAAAACGACCCGGTCTCTGAACCGCTGCATGACAAGCCTGCCCTCCTGCACGCCACTGGCGGAGGGGGACGAGGACGCGATGCCGTCCAACGTCGATCACCACCGAATGGCACGCCGATCGCGATCATGTCATACGGTGTTCCGCATGCGGGTTGTGATTGCCGGCGGACACGGCCAGATAGCGCTGCGACTGGAGCGTCTGTTGACGCTGCAAGGACACGAGGCGATCGGATTGGTGCGCAACCCGGACCACGCCGCCGACCTCGCCGACGTCGGCGCTACCGCCGTCGTCCTCGATCTCGAACAGGCCACGGTCGCCGAACTCACCGCGGAGCTCAGTGGTGTCGACGCTGTGGTCTTCGCGGCCGGCGCCGGGCCGGGCAGCGGCATTCCGCGCAAAGACACCGTCGACCGCGCGGCCGCCGCCTCGCTGGCCGAGGCCGCCGAACGGCAGGCGGTGCGGCGGTATGTGCTGATCTCGTCGATGGGGGCAAGCTTCGACCCGCCGCCTGACACCGACGAGGTCTTCGCCGCTTATCTTCGGGCCAAACGCGCCAGCGAAGACGATCTCAGTACCCGTGATCTCGCCTGGACCATTCTCCGGCCCGGACGACTCACCAACGACGTCGGTACGGGGCTGGTGAATTTGCAGACCTCCGTCGAACCCGGCTCGGTGCCTCGCGACGACGTAGCGGCCGTCGTGCTGGGACTGCTCCACGAGCCGGCCACAGCTGGCACCACTCTTGAACTGGTCAGCGGCGACACCCCCGTCGCCGACGCCATCGCCCGCTTCGCGTGACTCCCCTCCCCATGATCATTGGCTTTTGACTACCGGATCCGGTAGTCAAAAGCCAATGATCATGGGGAGGGGAGTTCCGGCACACGACAATAGCTAGGCTGAGGTCATGATGGCCGATCCCACACCACCGACCGTCACGCCGGATCCGGTGACGCTGGCGCGGATCGAGTTAACCCTTCTTGGCATCGGACCGGCCATCGCATCGGTCCCGGTACCGCAGTCCCTCCGCGAACACGTCACCACGGGCGGCGAACTGATCGTGACCGACCTGGAGGGAGCGCCGGTCGCTCTGCTCCATGACGTCGCCGCACCAACCACCACCGATCGTGCGGACGCCGCCCCCGCGGCAGCGGGCGAGCAGCCGGCTGGTGTGGTCACCATCGCCGGCAGCGTGCGGGCCCTGTCGCACGACGACGAGCGGCCGACCGGACCGTATGCCGCGTTGCGCCGCGGTCCGGCCGAGATCCGCTTCGGCGGTTGGAGTGCCGTCGTCGGGCATCACCCGGTGGACGCGCACGCTCTCGCTGCGGCCCACGAGCGGCCGTTGCTGGTGGTGGTCATGGACGGCCCACGCCACATCCCTGGCCCTACCGGGGCTCAAACCACCCGGGCCGCCGTCGAGCTCCGTGATCGGCTCCGCCACGAGGGTCGAACCGTCGAGGTCGTCACGGTCCCAGCTCCACACTACGGTGACCACCGCGACGCCGAGCTAGCCGCCCACGTGGCCGAGGCGTATGGCGCCGACCTGGTGCGGCCCGATCAGCGTCCGGACCTGACGGCGCTGCGGGCCGGGCTCGACGGCGCGGCCGCCCTGCCGGAGGACGATTGGCCACCGGAAAGCCTGCGAGCATGGCAGCGCTGGCTCCCGCCACGGCCCGATCGGGGCCTCGTCCTGCTGTTCACCGGCCTGTCCGGATCTGGCAAGTCCACCGTCGCTCGCGCTGTGGTCGACCACCTGACCGAGTCCGGCGAGCGGACCATCACCCTGCTCGACGGCGATCTCGTGCGCCGCCATCTGTCCGCCGGTCTCGGCTTCTCCCGCGCCGACCGGGACCGAAACATCGAACGTATCGGCTTCGTCGCGGCCGAGATCGCCCGGCACGGCGGGATCGCGGTGTGTGCTCCGATCGCTCCGTTCGCGGCTACCCGGGACCGGATGCGGCAGATGGCCGAGGCGCATGGCGACTTCCTGCTCGTGCACGTGGCCACGCCGGTCGAAGAGTGTGAGCGTCGTGACCGCAAAGGCCTCTATGCCCGGGCCCGGGCTGGCGAGATCCCCGAGTTCACCGGCGTGTCAAGTCCATACGAGGCGCCGACCACCGCCGACCTCGTGCTGGACACCACTCACACCACCATCGAGGAGGCCCGCGATGCGGTTCTTCATCTGTTGGCGGCTGGCCGCTGGGTGACGTCATGACACCCTCCTGATCCGGTCCGGTGCGACGTCGGGTCGCCCCTCCACGCCACCGAGATGGCGCCCCGTCGGGGCCGGCCCAGACCTGGGCGATCACGCGCTCATTGCGTTTTGCTCTCGCCCGTCATCTAAGCTTGCAGGCAGCACATCCATGGGTGCAGAGGAACTCACCAGGGGGCCCGGAGGCCAATGGCGCCTAATCAACCGGCTATGCGGCTGTCGGACGTGGGAGACAGCATCCGCCGCCGATGGCGGGTGGTCACCGCGGCCGTGGTGCTCGCCGTGCTCGCCGCGGGCGGCCTCGGCATGATGTGGCCCGAGCGGTACACCGCCACGGCGGTGGTGTCGGTGTCTCCGATTACCCCGGACCCTTTCGGCACCGGAACGTCGTCGGCCGGCATCAACATGACCACCGAGCAACAGGTGGTCCGCTCAACCGAAATCGCCCGGGCCGCGGCCGAGCGGATGGAGCTGGTCCGGTTCGATCCGCGAACCTTGGTCGGCAACGTCTCCGTTACCTCTCCGTCCGACTCCCAGATCCTGCAGATCGCCTACACGGCCAGCACCCCGACACAGGCCGCCCGGGGTGCCAACGCCTTCGCCGAGGCCTACCTCGAGTCCCGCGTCACCAGCGCCGATCAACTCGCCGAACGTATCATCGACGCCCTGGAGACGCGGATCAACGAGCTCGTCGAGCAGGTCGAAGACGCCGACGACGCGCTGGTGGACGCCGCCGCCCAGCAACAGATCGTCGAGCTCCGCCAACAGCAGAGCAGCCTCGTCACGGTCACTCTCAACCCCGGCCGGATCATCGAGGCGGCCCGAGCCCCCGGCTCGCCATCGTCACCGGGGCTGCCCGTCGCCATCGCCGGCGGACTCGTCGGCGGCTTGCTCGTCGGCATCGCGCTCGCGCTGCTCCGCGACCGCAACGACCGCCGGGTCACCCACGCCGCTCGGCTACGCGAACTCCTCGGCGGGTGTCCCGTCATCGACGGCACGGCCGAACCCGATCCAGACGAGCCATACCGGCATGCCCTTCTCGAACTCACCCGCGCCCATCCACTGACCTCCTCGGACGGGCCGGTGCTCACCGCGATCGTCGGACCGGCCGACGGCCGGATCTACGAGGCCGCCACCAGCCTCGTGGACGTCGCCCACAGCCACCGCATGCGGGCCCGGCTGATCGACTCCGACCGGATGGACATGTCGGCGGTCGACGGCGGCTGGCCGGCGCGATCCGACGTCGCCACCGACTGGCCGGATGACGACCTCGTCGTCCTCGACCTGACCATGATCACCAGCCGGACCAGACGGGTGGCCATCGCCTTACGCTGCGACACGATCATCGTCGCTACCACCAAGCGCAGCCGTCACCGGCCCATCCAGGAGTTCGTCGAGCAGCTCACCGCCACCGACCGCGGCATCGACCTGGGCTTGCTCCTTCCGGAACGCTCCGGAAGCCGCAAGCCCACGCCGACCGAGTTCACCGCCGACAACGACGATGACCGCAGGCACACCCGCCGCTCGAAGGGTCGAGACTCGGCCGCTACCGGAGCGGACGAACCCACCGGTTGGCCGCTCTCAACCGGACAGCTAGGCTCCGACCGGTGAAGTTGCTCCTGATCGCCTCCACCGGCGGCCACCTCACTCAACTGCTCGCCCTGAGCGACTGGTGGAGCCAGCATCAACGGCGTTGGGTCACCTTCCGCAAGGCCGACGCCGTCGGGGCCCTGGCCGGCGAGCACGTCACCTGGGCGTACCACCCCACCACCCGGAACGTGGGCAACGCGATCCGCAATCTCGGACTCGCCGTCGTCACTCTTGTCCGGCACCGTCCCGACGTCATCGTGTCCACCGGCGCGGGAGTGGCGTTACCGTTCTTCGTCATCGCCCGCCTGTTGCGGATCCGCACCGTCTACATCGAGGTCTTCGACCGCATCGAGCAATCCACCCTGACGGGGCGGCTCTGCTATCCACTATCTGACGCCTTCGGCCTGCAATGGGAGGACCAGCGCGCCATGTACCCCGATGGTGTGGTCATAGGACGGACGTTGTGAACGCCGCGCTGCCCATGCTCTTCGTCACCGTGGGCACCGACCACCACCGGTTCGACCGGCTAGCCGAATGGGTGCAGCCGTGGCTGGACCACCGCGACGGTCAGGTGCGCTGCGTCTATCAACACGGGGCGTCGCGCGCGCCGTCGCAGGCGGAGCCGCTGGGCATCGTCAGCCGCGACGAGCTGCTCGAGCACCTCGATGCGGCCACGGTGGTGCTGGCGCAGGGTGGCCCCGGTTCCATCCTGGACGCCCGGGGCCGCGGGTTCGTCCCCGTGGTGGTGCCCCGCCTGGCCGCCCTCGACGAGGTGGTCGACGACCACCAGGTGGCGTTCTGCCGCCGGCTCGCCGCCGAGGGACAGGTCATCCTGGCCGAGTCACAAGAGCACCTCCACGCCGCGCTGGACGCGGCCTTCGCCGATCCGGCGACGGTGCGTCGCCCGGCAGACCCGTCACCCGCCCCAGAAACGGCCGCTCGGCTGGCCGAGGTGGTCGAGCAGGTGGTCAGCCGCCGTCCAGGGTTCATCGCGTGGCGGCGGCTACGGTCCTCCCGGTAGGGGAACCAGCGTCCAGCCACCACTGATAAGTGGCCGCGACACCGTCGCGCAGGCTGATCCGCGGCTCCCACCCCAGTTCCCGGATCCGGCTACCATCCATCAGCTTGCGGGGAGTGCCATCCGGACGGGCCGGATCGAACGAGATCTGGCCGTTGTAACCGATGACGGCGGCGACCGTCCCGGCCAGCTCGCGGATGGTGAGATCGGTGCCCGAGCCGACGTTGATGGGGCCGTCGGCGTCATAGTGGCGCAGCACCGTCAGGCAGGCGGCGGCGAGGTCGTCCACGTGGAGGAACTCACGCCGCGGTGTCCCCGTCCCCCACAGCACCACCTCGGGTGCGTCAGCTATCCGCGCCTCGTGGAACCGCCGGATGAGGGCCGGCAGAACGTGTGAACTCTCAAGATCGAAGTTGTCGCCCGGCCCGTAGAGATTGGTGGGCATCGCCGAGACGTAGGACCGGCCATGCTGGCGCCGGTACGCGTTGACCTGTTCGATGCCGGCGATCTTGGCGATCGCGTAGGGCTGATTGGTCGGCTCCAACGGGCCGGTCAGCAGCGAGTCCTCCCGGATCGGCTGCTCGGCGAGTTTCGGGTAGATACAACTGGAGCCCAGGAACAACAACCGGCGCACACCGGCGCGATGGCTTCCGGTGATGACGCTGAGCTGGATGCGCAGGTTGTCCTCGAGGAAATCAACCGGGTAGGTGGCATTGGCCATGATGCCACCGACGGTGGCGGCGGCCAGGACCACGGCATCGGGTGAGCACTCGCGGAGGAACGCATGGGTGGCCGGGCCGTCCCGCAGGTCGAGTTCCTGCCGGCTACGGACGACGACGTCGTACCCCTCCGCACCGAGGCGGCGGGCAATGGCGGACCCCACCAGTCCGCGGTGACCGGCGATGAACACGCGCGCGCCGGATGGCAACAGAACCCCCATGGCCCCACATTCTCGCACGCCTCGGACATTGCCGCTCAAGCTCGGCTGAAGCAACCCCCGGCCTGCCCGCAATCCCCGGTGATCGTCGCCGGAGATGCGGGAGGTTTAGGCGGCACGCTGGGAGGTCGGAGCCGGAGGAGCGGCCATTTGAGCTTTACGCCTCGCCGCAAAGGACATAAAGTACGCACGGTGGGGCGCAAGGGGGGCTTGCGCGCCGAACGCAAGGGGGGCTTGCGCGATGGCGAAGACCGCTGTCATCACTGGCATCACCGGACAAGACGGCTCATACCTAGCTGAGCTGCTGGTCGCCAAGGACTACGAGGTCCACGGCCTGATCCGGCGATCGTCCAGCTTCAACACCGACCGGATCGACCACATCTACGAGGATCCTCACGACGCAGACCGCCGGTTGATCCTGCACCATGCCGACTTGTCCGACGGGGTAGCACTGGTCAACCTACTACGCGACATCCAGCCGGACGAGATCTACAACCTGGGCGCGCAGTCACATGTGCGAGTCTCCTTCGACACGCCGCTGTACACGGCAGACATCACAGGCGCCGGGCCGCTGCGGCTTCTAGAGGCAGTCCGCGCCAGTGGTGTAGCCACCCGCATCTACCAAGCGTCGTCGTCGGAGATGTTCGGCTCGGCGCCGCCACCGCAGAACGAAGACACCCGGTTCCACCCGCGCAGCCCCTACGGCTGCGCCAAGGTGTTCGGGTATTGGACGACGGTCAACTACCGCGAGGCCTACGGCATGTACGCGGTCAACGGCATCCTGTTCAACCACGAGAGCCCTCGGCGCGGCGAAACGTTCGTCACCCGCAAAATCACCCGTGCGGTAGCCCGGATCAAAGCGGGGCTACAGGACAAGCTGTACCTGGGCAACCTCGACGCGATCCGCGACTGGGGTTACGCACCCGAGTACGTCGAGGCGATGTGGCGGATGCTCCAGCAGGACGAGCCCGACGATTACGTCGTCGCCACCGGTCAAGCCAACTCCGTCCGCGACTTCTGCGAAGCCGCGTTCTCCACCGTCGGGCTCGACTGGCGTGACTACGTCGCCTACGACGCCCGGTACGAGCGGCCGGCCGAGGTGGATGCCCTGATCGGCGACGCGTCGAAGGCCGAACGTGCGCTCGACTGGAAGCCGACGGTGATGTTCGACGAGTTGGCCCGGATCATGACCGAGGCTGACATCGCGGCGCTGGACGACGAACTCAACGGTCGCAACGTCCGCATCGACCGCTAACCCGCCACTTGCACCTGATCTCCGTTTTGACGCCTGATCGTTTTCGTGGCGACGATCAGATGCACGGTGGTGACGACAGCCAGGGTCGGCGCGCGGTAGCCGCGCCTGATCGTCTCCACGATGTGGGACGGTTGGTGATCAGATGCGTGAACCGTCGTATGGCGTCCGGTAGCGCATCTGATCGTGTCGCCGCGGCACTGTGTTGATCGGATGCGGCGTGGTCGGTGGCTGTCGGCGCGGTCGGGTTCTTCGAGGTGCGCCGATGAGGTCGTTGACCGTGATGGGCGTCGTCGGGGTGGCAGTGTGCTGTGGGGCGCGAGTGGGGTGGCACGTTGACGGACTCCACGTTTCGGGCATTTCGCCCATGGGAACGAGTGCTGAGCGTGCCATGCCTCGGCTGACGGTGCTGCGCTGGTCCGCAACGCAGCGACGCGAACCCAGCAAGCCCAGCAAGGCCTGTCGACGTCCATCTCGACACGATCAGATGCGCTACCGGACGCCATACGACGGTTCACGCATCTGATCACCAACCGTCCCACATCGTGGAGACGATCAGGTGCGGCTACCGGACGTCGGCGCTGGCCGTCGTCACCACCGTGCATCTGATCGTCGCCACGAAAACGATCAGGCGTCAAAACGGAGATCAGGTGCAAGTGGCGGGGAAGCCGGTTCAGACGCTCAACTGCGGGGTGAGCGGACGGCGAGGGCGCAGCACACGGTAACAACCACCCCCGTCGGTCAACGGCGTCAAAGGGGACTAGCTACCCTCATGCCGTGCTGTACGGCCTGCCACGCTGACACGATCATGTCGCTCAGGGAGCGCACCGCCGTCCAGTGCAATTCCTGGCGCGCACGCTCAACCGCGGCCACCACGGCGGGGGAGTCTCCCGGACGACGCGGCTCGACGACGGGCTGGACGTCTCGACCGGTGATGGCGATCGCCAGGTCGACCACCTCCCGAACCGACACACCGGACCCGGTGCCGATATTCAGCGCTTGGCCGGAGGTGATGTCGCCACGCTCCAGAGCACGAGCAGCCGCTACGTGGGCGTCCGCGACGTCGGCGACGTGAATGTAGTCCCGCACGCATGTGCCATCGGGCGTGGCGTAGTCGGCGCCGAAGATCTTCGGCGCCTGCCCGCGCTGGAGTGCGTCGAGTACCAACGGCACCAGGTTGGCCAGGTAGGTGTCAGCAAGGGCCGCCGACGCGGAGCCGGCCACGTTGAAGTAGCGCAGAGCGAGGGTGCGCATTCCGGTCGCGGCTCCGACGCCACGTACGAGCCACTCGCCGGCCAGCTTGGTCTGCCCGTATGGTGTTGTCGGTCGGCATGCCACGTCTTCGTCGACGGTAGTCGTGTCCGGTTCGCCGTAGACCGCGGCGCTCGACGAGAACACGAAACTCTGCACGTCGGCGGCGACGCACTCGTCGAGCAAGACACGCAGCGCCTCGACGTTCTCGCGGAAGTACCGCGACGGTTGCCGCAGCGATTCGTCGACCCGCTTCTTCGCTGCCAGATGCACCACGCCGGTGACGTGATGCTCGGTGAAGAGGCGTCGCACGCTCCCCTGGTCCAGGAGGTTCGCGGCCACCAGCCGGACGCCCGGCGGGACCCGCGTGGCGTTGCCGGTGGAGAGGTCGTCAACGGCGACGACCTCCTCGTCTGCGGTGATCAAACTGTTGATGACATGGGCGCCGATATACCCGGCGCCACCCGTCACGAGCCAACTCATGGTCTTTGCCCCCTGTTGTTTCAGCTGACCAGCGCACCCCCGCGCCGGTTTCGAATCGATGACACAACCGTGTCGAGGCCGAGCCGGCGACGCAGCGCCCAGCACAGCCCGAAATAGACGAGGCCACCACCTACGGCCATCGCCGCAAGGCCGGCCCATCCGTCGTCCAGCAGGACGCGCAGGACCAGCCCGCCGCCGCCGAAAACCAACACCGGCAGCAGGGCAGGCAACATCAGACTGGCCGGTGGCACGTGGACACCCATCCCCTTGTGCACCTGCCATGCGGCCAGCGACGTGTCGACGGCGACGGTTACCGCCCACGCCACGGCCGCGCCGACCACTCCCCACATCGGAACCAGCAGCAGGTTCAGGCCGATGTTGACGGCCAGTGCCGTGGATTTGTCGGCCAGCTGCCAACTGCTTTTGCCACCCATCAGCAGCACGGTCTGGACCATCCCCGCCGCGGCCGCCAACGCCATGGTCAGGCTCATGATGGTGAGCGCGTTCCCGCCGGCGGCGAAGCCCGGACCGAAGATGGCCAGCACGCCGGGCGCGAAGCAGGCCAGCATCAGGTAGAAAGGCCACGACACAAGCACCATCGCCCGGGTGACGACGATGTACAGCCGTCGAGCCTCGAGTACGTCACGCCGGGCCAGTGCTGCGCTGACCATTGGCGCCACCGCCACCCGCGCCGCCTGCTGCACCACCTGACCGGCCCGGACGCTGCGGCTGACGACGGCATAGATGCCGGCCTCGGCGGGCGAGAGGAACGCGGCGACGATGATCACGTCCACCCATTCGAGAAGGATCTCCACCGCTGCGGAGACGGCCCGGGCACTGCTGAACCCCCAAAAACGGCGCCGCAGCACAGGTGTCGGCTCGACGTCGGTGTCGATCTGTTCCCGGGTCCGGCGGGCGAGTTGACGCGCCAGCAGGGCGACCGCGATCACGACGACGATGGGGAGCGGTGCGATCCACGCGCGAAGCACGTCCACGAGGCCCGCGCCGGCCAGCAGGGCGCCGCCGATCAGCATGAACCGGCCGGCCGGCAGGGCGACGTTCTGCAACACGGTGAACGTCGCCACGCTGCCCAGTCCCCGGGTAGCACCCAACACCACCGCTAGTAGCGACGCCAACACTACGAACGGGATCAGGGTGCGGACGATCTCCACCATCGGCACGTCCGGCGACGCCGTGAGCAGGCCGGCCAGCCGCGGAGCGAGCATCCATGCCAGGACTGTGAGCACCACCCCCACCCCGACGACGGGCACGATCGCGATGCGGACCAGTGGCCGCAGTTCGCCGTTCCGGCCAGTGGCCACCGCGCTGGAACAGAACCGCACCAAGCCGGTGTCCGCCCCCAACTCCAGAATGTTGGACAGAATGATGAAGATGGCGACGATCTGAAAGAAGGTGCCGGTGCCGTCGGCACCCAGACCACGCCCAACGATCACTCCGATACCGAAGTTGACCCCGGCGCCGGTGACCGCACCCACGAGGCTGATCGCGCCCGCACGGGCCAGGCCGCCACTCATGTCGACCCCCGGGCGCCGCTATACCGCTCCCGCAACAGCAAACCCGCCACCAACACCACGGCCAGCATCTGCATGGTGTCGAGTCCGTAGAAGAAGATCAGTACCGAGGCGGTCACCAGGCAGCTGTGCATCCACAGCCGCGCCGTGTCCGGCACCGACCAAGTACGCAGGGTGGCTCCCCACAGGAAGATCAGGAACAGGGCCAGGCCGACGAACCCGTAGGAGAACATCACCATCCAGACGTGTCCCTGGGTGCCAACGGAGATGCCATGCACCAGCGACGGCCGCGGTGCACCCCAGCCGAGCAGGGGTGACTCCAGGGTCCGGGTGAACGTCTCGGTATAAAGCGAGGCCCGCCCGCTCGTGGTATCGCTGTATTCCTGCCGGGTGGCGATCGAGTCCAGCAGCCCGGCATAGAGGAGTACGCCGACCACTAGACCACCGCCGGCGACCACCGCGAACATGGCCTTGAGCTGCCCGCGCCCCGCGAGCCGCACCACGACGTACCCGACCGCCACCCCGAGGCCCAGGAACATCCCCCGGTTCGACGACGCCAGCGCCGGCACGATCGCGGCGACCAATGCGACCACGACCAGCCGCCGGGCACCCCGGGACCGGAAGAAGCGCAGGCCGGCGATAGCCAGCGGGGTCAACAGCACCAGCGCAGTGCCCCAGCTGTTCGCATAGGGGAACGGCGCGGCCGGCCGGTTGAACGGCTCCGGCGCCCCCCAGGGCCGTTGCACCTCTGCGAACGGCGGAAACACGAGGTCTTGTACGTATTCGTTCCCGGCGAGCACACCGGGCAGCAACATGCCGACCGGTGTGGTGAGCCGGACCTCCGGCCAGAGCATCCCTAGATAACCGCCGACCACCACCGTGCACCACACGGCTACCAGACCGGCCAGCACACGCCGTGTGGTCAACTGTTCGCGGGCGCTGACGACGTAGATAAGGACGACGGCGATCGCCACCAGGTTCGCGAACCGCAGCCCGTACCCCAGCAGCCGCAGGGGCGAGTCGAGCATCAGAGCCGCGGGAACCACCCACAGCACGAACGCCAGCCACGGCAACATACCCGGGACGAGTGTCTCCCCGCGCCGCACGATCAACAGCCCGGACATGATCACGGCCAGTCCGATGGGGGCGAACGGCGACAGACCCAGGGCCCAGTACACCGGGAACCCCCACAGCAGGGCCTCGACCGGCCAGGCCGGCAATGGCCGCCTCAGGTCCGCCGGTGGCTGGGCGACCCGTGGCCGACTCGGCGCCGGGCGTGCCCGCCGCGACGGGTACGCGACCCTGGGCAGCACGAAGGGCGTGGACATCTACAGGCCCCGCCCGCGCTCCTGCACCTTGTCCAGCAGCCACTGCGCCGGCACCACGCCGGTGGCGACCGCCAGCGCGCCGTACGCGCGCAGCTGTGCGGGGTTGTGTGCCAGAGCCCGGCCGGCCCATCGGAGCGCGGGCCGGCGCCGCGACCGCGCAGCGTGGGCAAAGGCGATCTGGCCCTCGATCCGGGCCCGGCCACGGCGCTCACCGGCGAACTCCGGCACTCGGTCCAGGATGTACGTCAACCCGTCGCTGATCATGTCCCATTTGCCGGCGAAGTACGACGGCCGTGCCCAGTCGACGCGCACCAGCGGCTCCGGGACCGCGATGACATCACCGGTCCGGGCCGCGCGCAGCAACAACTCGTAGTCCTCGCCGTACGAACCGGGTAGTGCCTCGTCCACGAAGCCGATGCCGCCGAGTAGATCGGCCCGCCGGAACAGCAACGACGACGGATGGATGGCGGTGACCCGGGAGCGCAGGAAGTCCTGGAACGTGGTCCGCGCCGGCGCCAGCCGCTCGTGTTGCGTCTCGCCGCCGTCGATGACGATGCTGGTGGCCACACAGCTGGCGGCCGGATCCTCGGACCATAGCCGGACCTGCCGGACCAGCTTGCCGGGCAGCCAGACGTCGTCGTCATCGCAGAACGCCACCAGTTCCCCCACGGCCGCGTCGATGCCGGCGTTACGTGCTCCGGCGAGGCCGGGCGTGCGGGTATTGCGGATGAGCTTCAGTTCTCTGTGCGTGCCGTCCGCTTCGACGTCCACTGGCTTCGGCTCACCACGGTCGAACACGACGACACACTGAATGGGGCCTGGATAGTCTTGGTCGAGCACGGCGCTGACGGCCCGCCGGAGCAACACCGGCCGGTCGACGGTGGCGATCACCACACTGATTGGTGGCCACCGGGTGGTGGCGTCGGCGGTCACGAGCCGCCACCGGTCACCGTGGCCAGGTAAGTCCGCAGCAGCGTGCTGGAGGTACGCAGGGTGTACGGGAAGTACACCACTTCCACCCCCAGCTCGGCCATGGCCCGTTCCAGCCGTTCACCCTTGGCGGTGCCGCGCCAGTCATCCCCCTTGAAGATCAGGTCGAACTGCCGCGCTCGCCACGCGATGGTTTTGTCCGACGAGGTGTCCGGCACCACCTCGTCGACGTACCGGATGCTGCTGACGATCTGCACCCGTTCGTCGTACGGCACTACCGGGCTGTGGTTCTTGACCTCCTCCACGACCTCGTCAGTGACCACCCCGGCCACCAGATAGTCGCAGCGTGCCTTGGCTTGTCGCAGGATGTTGAGATGGCCGATGTGGAACATGTCGAAGACGCCCGGAACGTACCCCACGCGCGGCGTCACCGTCTCGTCGGTCACGAGACCCCCCTTGTGCTTGTTGCTTCGTGCAGAGCTGCCTGCAACCGCCCCATCTCGCGGAACCGCCGCACCAGTGAGGCGAAGGCAAGCAGCATGTTCATCCCCAGCAGGCCCACGTAGGCCCACGTGAACACCCAGGGCCAGGCCAGCAGGACGAAAACCAGGTTGATCACACCAGGGTCGGACGGTAGCTGGATCAGCGACCGGCCGCGTTGACCGCCGTCGGCATCGGTCACCGGAACCAGGCCGGCGCGTGGGCCATCTCGGTGCCGCAATTGTTCGGCGAGCATTTGGCCGAAGAACCGGACCGTGGTGGTCAGCAGGAAGAGCATCGGCAACACCAACACCCACCCGGGCAGATCGGTGAAGCGGTACAGCGACACCAGGATCGCCAGGTGCAATGCTGGGTTGCGCACGGCGTCGACGACATGGTCGAGCCATTCGCCGCCCGGCCCGCCGGTGCCGGTCAGCCGGGCCAACTGGCCGTCGGCGGAATCGAGCGCATAACCGGCGACCAGCAGGACCGTTACAACGGCCGCCAACGCGGGTGTCGGGCTGACGGTCACCACCAGCGCCAATGCCACCGCGGTACACAGTGCGCTGAGGACGGTCACCTGGTTGGGCGTCAAACCTGCCCGGTAGGCCGCCGCGGCGGCATACCGGCCGAGCCGCCGGTTGACATACCGCGTGTACATCGGCACACCGGCCTGGCTCTTCTGCGCCCCGGCCAGCCGGGACAGCGCAGCACCGAAGGTGCTCCGCTGCCGGCCGGTCGGTACCGCAGGTGGTGCGGTGTGCTTGCCTACCGTCACTGCTCTGCCACGAGTCCAAGGTCGAAGCTGACGTCAGGCGTGCTCCGATAGTTCAGGTGAACTTCCGCGGCCACGACATTAGCCCCCTCGACCAGGAGGTCGGTCGGGACCGTGACGGTAATCGCGTTGGCCACCGCGGTGTTGGTGCGTGGTGCCGCGGTGGCGTAGGTGTTGCCGGTGATGGTGCCGCCCGGCATGTTCCACCGCCCGACCTCCTCACCGTTCATGTACACCACCACACCGTCGTCGGCGCGGGTCAACAGCTCCACCTCGGTGAGGTCATCGGGATCGTCGACGTCGAACTCGTGCCGGAAGTACGCCGCCAACGGCCGCGTCGTCCCCGACGGCACGTCGATGTTCGTCTCCACCGACGCCGACCCCCAGCCGAGGACCGCCGGCCCTTCAGCCCAGCTGGACGCGTCGAACCCAGGTTGCGCCCAGTCAGCGTCCACCGCCGTGGACTCGTACCGCCACGACCAGTCCGAACCCTTCTCGACGAGCACCACCGGCTCTGGTGGTGGCGGCTCGCCCTCATCGGTCCGGGCACTCACCACCGTCGGATCGGACGTCCGGCCGAACGTGTCGACGGCCCGCACCTCCCAGGTGTATTCGGTGTCCGGCGCCAGCCCCTCGACGAGGTGGGACAACTCCGGTAGGTCGACGTCGACGTCGTCCGCTCCCGTTCGGGTGATCCGATGGGCGACGACGTTCTCGTCGCTCGGCTCGTCCCACTCCAGCAGCACCTCGTTCTCGCCCTGCGCGATGGCGGTGGCCGTTGGCGCCGCCGGCGGCGAGATCTGCGACTCCGACTCGGTCAGAGTCAGATCGAAGCTCGCGTCCGGGGTGCTGCGATAGTTCAGATGCACCTCGGCGGCGACGACGTTGGCGCCGTCCTCCAACAGGTCGCCCGGGATCGTGACGGTGACCGGGTTGGCGCGAGCCGTGTTGGTGCGTGGCGCGGCGGTGGCGAAGGTGTTGCCGGTGATGGTGCCGTCCGGCATGTTCCACCGGCCGACCTCCTCACCGTTCATGTACACCACCACACCGTCGTCGGCCCATGTCTCCAGCTCGACACTGCTGATCTCGTCGGCGTCGTCGACGTCGAACTCGTGCCGGAAGTACGCCGCCAACGGCCGCGTCGTCCCCGACGGCACGTCGATGTTCGTCTCCACCGCGGCCGACCCCCAGCCGAGGATCGCCGGGCCGACGTTCCAGCTCGACGCGTTGAAGCCTGGCTGTGCCCAGTTGGCATTCACCGCTGCCGACTCGTACCGCCACGACCAGTCCGAACCCGCTTCGATGAGCACGCCGGGCTCGGGCGGGAGCGGGTCGCTGAGGTCGAGCACGGACGTGCTGGCCGAACGGTTACCGGTGGCGTCGACGGCCCGGACGAAGAAGCGGTCGTCGTCGCCGAGGTCGGACGGCACCTCGATGGTGGTGTCGGAGGTGACGAAGATGACCTGCCCGTCCCGCATCAGCTCGTACTGCGCGTTACTCGACGACGAGGCCCCCCAGGTCAGCCGGACCGTGTTGTTGTCGATACGTTGCCCGGACAGGCTGCTCGGCGCCGCCGGTGCGGTGGTGTCCCGCGCCGGGAAGCGGGCGAACCCGCCGGTCCATTGGTTTCCACCATTCTGGTTGATCGCGGTGGTGAAGTCTCCGCCGATCCAGACCGTACCGTTGCTGTCGCCGAAGATTCCCCATGCGCCGTGGCCACGATCGGTGCGCATGATCGGATTGAAGTCCGGGATGATCTCACCGGTCTCCTGATCCCAAGCGGACACCCAGCCGATCTTGTCGGCCTGGGTCCAGTCCGTGCCGACGCCCGGCCAGAAGAACGCGTTCGAGTAGTTCCAGTCGTCACAGTGACAACCGGCGTAGACGACCCCGTCCACCACCGCCATCGCCTGGAAGTCACCACCGGCTTTGGTGATGTTGCCCGAGAGTCGCTCGAAGGTGGCGGTGCTGAAGCTGAAGACCGAGTGCTCCGCGCCACCGACCCACACCCGATCGCCCGCTTCGCGGATCGCCTGCTGGTAGTTGGTGCGGTCAGCCGGGCGGCTCCACGTCGGTGTCCAGGCCGGCTCGGCCAGCGGCGCACCCGACACCGTGCGCACCGCCGCGGCCCGGAGGGCGGGTTGACCGTTGGAATGGCCGAAGTAGCCGGCCGCATACAGCCGCGAGCCGTCGGCACTGGCATCGACATCCACCGCCGTGCCGTCGAAGTTCGGGTTCCAGTTGACGTCAGGCGAGCCGTCCGTCACCGAGAACCGCGCGCCTGAACGGGCGTAGATGGGGCTGGTGACGCTACCCCCCGACATGTGGGTGAAGGCACCACCGGCGTAGAGCCAGTCACCCTTGACCGACAGGCTGCGCACGCTCAGGAACCCCGAGGTGAGCCGGTTCTCCATATCGACGTGCCACGACGGATCGGTAGCCCCGGTCATCGGGTCAAGCGCCACCATACCTCGCGCCGTCTGGCCGTTGACCTGGCTGAACTCGCCGCCCGCGACGAGCCGTCCATCGGGTAACACCGCCAGGGTGTTGACCTGATTGTTGAACGTCGGGCGGAATCCAGAGATCCATTCGCCGGTGTCGACATGGAAGGCAGCGAGATAGGACTGCTCCACCCGGCCAGCGCCGGACGAGTTCCGTTGCACCCACCGGAAGTTGCCGCCGACGTAGACGTAGTCGCCAATCTGGGCGAAGTCCTGTACCTCGGTGGCCAGCTCGCTGCCGCTGCCATTGGCGCGTCCCACCACGCCCCAGGGTGTTGGCAACACGCCGTTCTCGATGATGCCGGGCAGTTCGTCCGCCGGGCTGCCCGAGTCCGGCACGTCGGGGAAGTCCAGATCGTCCAGCTTCAGCCGGGGCCGCAGGAACATCTGCGTGAAGGGCCGCGCCTGACCGGTTCCGATCGAGTTGGACCACAAATACGACGTCGACGAGGTGGTCCCGCTCACCTGGTTGCCGTACGCCCAGCCGGCCGTCCAACCTTGAGCCGCCGTCTTCGTAGTGATGACCCGGTTGTACTGGTTGTTGGTGCCGAAGCTGCTGGTCTGCCCCCCGGAGCCGGTAGAGGTGCCGAACCGGAAGCTACCCACCCGGTGCTCCGCCGGGAACGTCCACACCCAACGGTCACGGTTGGCGAAGTTGAACCGGGCTTCCTGCCACTGGGTGCCGCCGGTGTTCATGGCCCGGCGCAACCGGATACCGTCGGGCACCTGGTCGACTCGCCCGCCGTCCAGCAACCCGTCGATGACCCTCGACGACAGCTGCCGCACCTGGAACGCGTTCGGCCCATTAACAACGGAACGCACCTGCGCGGTGGTGCCGAGACCCTCGTACGTGTTGCGCCAGCCCTCCCGCCCACGGCCGATCAGCACCCAGCCACCACCATCGGTGGTCATGTCGCAGTAGAACTGCTCGGGCGCCTTCAACGTGGGTGTGATCAGCCAGTACACGCCGTCCTGGGCGGACGGTGTGTTCTGTTTGATCTCCCAGCACGACGCTGCGGCCGTGAACTGGGTCTGCCCATCCGGTGCGGCAGCCGCACCCGACTGAGCGGACACCGCGACCAGCATGGACGCGGTCAGCGTAGAAACAGCGAGCACGCGGGCTACACCCGCGAATGCCCGCCGTTGCCGGCGGATTGCCATGACTTGCCCCCCAAGCCTTTACACCCTCGCGGCGGATGATATCCCATAAAGGGTTGCTCTGTCGCCGCATCCGGTGTCCGGAATGAAATTTTTGTGGTCTTTACGCGTCGTGCCTAGCAGTCCTTGCGCGTCGTGCCTAGCAGTCCTTGCGCGTCGTGCCTAACAATCCGCGTCGTCCGGTAACCCGTGGTCGACAACCAGCCACGTACCTTCGACACGTTGTACTCGGTACACGTGCAGAGTGCGGTCGGAGCCGGAATCGGCCGGACCGCGAACAGACTCACCGGAATCGTCCACGATGTCGATGGCGGACGTGTCCAGGCAGGCTTCGAGCTCTACCGTCTCTGGAGCCGTCGACACATCCACCTCGCCGGGCTCGACCTCGGCGATACGTACCTCACCACGTTGCCGCCACTCGATGTTGCCGAACTCCGTGACAGCCGCCTGTACCTCGCTTAGCGCCACGCCGTCGGCCACCCGGGCCACCCGGCCCAGGTCGGCCTGCGGGTTCTGGTACACGACGTCGGCCTCGGCCAGGTACTCACCGAGCACCTGCTCGGCGGCCCGGACGGCGTCGGCGGGATCGATCGGGTCGGTGTCGTCGTCCGGCAGCGATGTGGTGTCCGGATCGGTCTCTGGCTCATCGGACGTGCGGTCGTCGTCACCGTCGGCTTCGTCATCCTCGTCTCCGTCGCCGCGTGGGTCATCGGTGGCATCCGGTGCGATGGTGCCGTCGGCTACGTCAGGTGTTGGCGTGTCGCGTGGCGCCGGCTCAGCCGTTGGGTCGATGTCACCAGCCCTCGGGTCGTCGTCGCCGCCGGCCCGAACGGCCAACACCACGCCAACGACGATCAACAGTGCCGCAAGGCACGCCAAAGCAGCGCCGCGTGGTCCACGCCACCACGGCTTCCTTGTGTCCGCGCCGCCCGCTGACTCTGCGTCGGCGGCCGGGACGTCCTCAGCCATCCGTTGTGCCCCCTGCTCCCGAACTGCTCTCCACCGTCGGGCTGACGCTCGCCGGCCCTACTGCCTGACCCACTCCGTCGGCACCAGGTCCTCAGTTCCGGTGCCGGAACCGGCGAACCACTGGTCCGGCGCGACCACCCTGGACCCCTCACGTCCCAGCCATCCAGCCCACCAGCTGAACGAGCTGTTCGCGATGATGCGCGCCGAACAGGCCGCCATCAACGCGATCTCACCACCTGCGGAACGGGCCACGCCAGCCGGACAGAACTCGTCGTCCGGACCGGCCAAGTGCTGCCTGACCCATGGGAGGTCGTCACTAAACCAGATTCGTCGAGTGTGCCCCGACTTAGCCACCGTGTCCAGTGCACGCTGGTAGAAATCGATGCCGAGGACCCCATGATAGGCCGCTGCCACCGGGTTGGTGACGTAGTCGCCGCGGCGTACATGCACCGCCACGGTGCGGGAATCAGCGGCCAGATCAGTGCGCAAGCGCTGGCCGGCAGGTGTCAGCTGCTCGGCCAGATAAGCGTTAACCGTTTCCCGGACCACGGGAGCGACGTCCTCGAAATACCGATAGGACTGGAAGTACCCGAGAATGTACGTACCGGCGCGACCACCGGCCACTACGCGGTCCCGAACAGAGGAGTCATAACCAAAACCCTGCTCGGCCACCAGCAACGGCAGCGGCCCTCCCCGCAGCACGCTGGCTCGTTGTGCCGCCACCATCGCCAACCCGACGAGGCGCGGCACCCGCGGCAGATCGGACACCAGAGAACCCAGCATCATGGGCCGCGCTCCGCGACAGCGCACCGTGTCCAGCCGTATCCGGACACCCTGACGACGCAGGGACATCGCGAACGCCCACTGGAACAGTTGATTACCCAGCCCACCCTGTAGCGATAGCACCGCTCTAGCTTTCCTACCCCCAGACACCCGAGAACTGTAACCGCATGCGAGGCCGGCCGCTCGCCAACGCCCTCCACCCCGGTGATCGTTGCCGGTTTTCCGCCCTCCACCCCGGTGATCGTTGCCGCAATCGTGTCGTGATAGCGACCCAATCATGATGATGATCACGGGACCGATGGGCTGAAAACCGGCAACGATCACCGGGGGTAGTCGGTTCGCAGCGCTAGCCGGTCCATTGCTCGGGGTCCCGCAATTTGGGCGGCAACCGCTGCTCACTCACCCAACTGCGCACCATGGCGTTGAACAACTCCGGATGCTCCGTGTTCCAGGCCGCCCCGGATTCCGGCGCGTACTTCGCCATACCCGCGGTGAAACGCGCAGCTAATGGCCGGAGCGACAGAAGAATCTGCCGGCTCTCATGTTCACCCGCCACCGCGAGCAAGGCACATTCGACCTTCTGACCACCCGCGGGGAGGCGGAAGTTCACGATCTCGTCAGCGATCTTCCGCTGCGCCTGCCTGGCCACCGCCGCAGGCGCCGCCCGGGCTCCGGTTCGGTCGCCGTTGTTGGCCGGACCTCGATCGCCCGCGGGAAGCAACGAACCCAAGCTGGTGTAGCGAGCGAGCAGCTGACCTCGCTGCCACATCCGGGTGCCGAACGAGGCAGGCAACACGCTCACTCCCGAGACCACCGCACTCGCCACCAACTCGGGATGGCGCATCACGAGTCGTACCGCGACACATCCGCCGAGAGACATGCCGACCACACCAACCGCGCCGGCTGTCTCACGCTTGATCGCATCGGCCACCTGATCCGCCGTGTCTTCCATGGACGCCCACGGCACTGCGGAACTCCCGCCATGCCCGGGCAGATCTACGACGTAACACCGCAGGTCTTCGGTGAGATCTCGCACCTGGGATTGCCAGCTCTGCCCGCCTTCAGCTACCGCCCCATGCAGGAAGACCACCGGATATCCCTCCGGTGGCCCGGCCACCTCCAGATGTAGGCCCACGGCATAAAGATTAACGATCACCGGCTGATCTCAGTAGCCCCGAGAGCATGGATCATCCGAAACTCTCGGTGTGACGGTGGAAGGTAGTACCCGCTATAGCCGGTACTACCTTCCACCGTTGAGCGGAAAACCCTCCACCGTCACTCCGCAATGCACAAGCAGGCGCTAATGTGTCGCGCGGGCTCTAGGTCGCGCTAGTGATCATCCCAGCGCCGGCCGTCCGGTTCGTTGCCTCGTCGACGAGGATGAATCCGCCGGTGGTGCGGTTACGGCGGTACTCGTCGGCAAGCAGCGGCACGGTTGTGCGCAACCGCACCCGGCCGATGTCGTTGAGCCCCAACTGGCTCACCGATTCGTCCCGGTGCAAGCTGTTCACGTCGAGCCGGTACTGCAACTCCTTCACCAGCACCCGTGCTGATCGGGTGGTGTGTTTGATGGCCAGCTTCTGGCCTGGCTGCAGGGGTGTGTCGGTCATCCAGCACACCATCGCGTCGATGTCCTGCGCGACCATCGGCTGGTTGTGCGGCCGGCAGATCATGTCGCCACGAGACACATCCAGCTCATCTTCTAGCCGGACCGTGACCGACATCGGCGAGAACGCCTCACCGACCGGCCCGTCGGCCGTCTCGATCTCGGCGATCCGCGACGTCAGACCGCTGGGCAGCACCATCACCTCGTCGCCCTTCTTCAGCACACCACCGGCGATCTGGCCGGCATAACCCCGGTAGTCAGCGTGCTGGAGCGACTGCGGCCGGATCACGTACTGGACAGGGAAGCGTACGTCGACCAGGTTGCGGTCGCTGGCGATGTGGACGTGTTCCAAGTGATGCAGTAACGACGGGCCCTCGTACCACGGCATGTTCGCCGAACGCGACACGATGTTGTCGCCGTGCAGCGCGGAGATGGGCACCACCGTGAGGTCGGGGATATCCAGTTTCGACGCGAAGCAGGTGAACTCGTGTGCGATCTGCTCGAAGACCTCTTCCGACCAGTCCACCAGATCCATCTTGTTGACGGCGAGGACGAGGTGTGGCACCCGCAGCAGCGACACGATGAACGCATGCCGCCGGCTCTGCTCGACCAGCCCCTTGCGGGCGTCCACCAGCACGATCGCGAGATCAGCGGTCGAGGCGCCGGTGACCATGTTGCGGGTGTACTGGATGTGCCCCGGGGTGTCGGCGATGATGAATTTCCGGCGCGGGGTCGCGAAGTAGCGGTACGCGACGTCGATGGTGATGCCCTGTTCACGTTCCGCCCGCAAGCCGTCGGTCAGCAGCGCCAGGTTGGTGTACTCGTCGCCCCGCTCCTGGCTGGTCCGTTCGACGCTCTCCAACTGGTCGGTGAAGATCGACTTGGAGTCATACAGCAGCCGCCCGATCAGGGTGCTCTTGCCATCGTCCACGGACCCGGCGGTGGCGAACCGGAGCAGGCCCATGGTGGACGACGCGGGCGTCTTGGTGGCCACGGTCTCCATCAGAAGTACCCCTCCTTCTTCCGGTCTTCCATCGCTGCCTCGCTGACGCGGTCGTCACCACGGGTGGCGCCACGTTCGGTGAGCCGGCTGGCGGCCGTCTCGTCGATGATCTTCTCGATGGTGTCGGCATCGGACCGCACCGCCGCGGTAAGCGAAGCGTCGCCGACCGTCCGGTACCGGATCCTCTGCACGGACGTCGGCTCGTCGGTGCGGGGCCGGCAGAATTCGTTGGCCGCGAAGAGCATTCCGTCCCGCTCGAACACCTCACGTTCGTGCGCCAGGTAGATCGGCGGGACCTCGATACGCTCCCGGCCGATGTACTGCCACACGTCCAGCTCGGTCCAGTTGGACAACGGGAACACCCGGATGCTCTCACCCAGATGGATCCGGCCGTTGTACAGACTCCACAGCTCGGGCCGCTGATTCTTCGGATCCCACTGGCCGAATTCGTCGCGGAAGGAAAACACCCGCTCCTTGGCCCGGGCCTTCTCCTCGTCCCGGCGGGCACCGCCGAACAGCGCGGTAAACCGGTTCTTCTCGACCGCCTCGAGGAGCACCGGCGTCTGGATCCGGTTGCGGGAACCGTTGGGCTCCTCCGCCACCAATCCCCGGTCGATGGCGTCTTGTACCGACGCCACCACCAGATTGACGCCGAGTTCGGCGACCCGTCGGTCGCGGAACTCGAGCACCTCCGGGAAATTGTGCCCGGTGTCGACGTGCATGACAGGGAACGGGATCGGCGCCGGCCAGAACGCTTTCTCGGCGAGCCGGAGCATCACGATCGAGTCTTTGCCGCCGGAGAACAGGAGGGCTGGCCGTTCGAGCTCGGCCGCCACCTCTCGGATCATGTGGATGGATTCGGCCTCGAGGATGTCGAGCTGGCTGAGCTGGTAGTCGTGAAACGTCATCTTTGGGACCTCGGGTCGACGGTTACCAGGTCGGATGCGGCGTCTGAACACGCCGCCAGCAGCACGTCGGCAAGCTCCGGCCGAGCTACCAACAGGTCGGGCAGATAGGGGTCGGCGTTGTTGTAGCGTAATGGAGAGCCGTCCAGCCGGCTGGCGGATAATCCGGCGGCCAGGGCTACCGCCACCGGAGCAGCGGAGTCCCATTCGTATTGACCACCCGCGTGTATGTAGGCGTCCGTCGCCCCGAGCACCACCGACGCAACCTTGTAACCAGCGGATCCCATCGGCACCAGCTCGGCGGAGAGTTCGCTGGCCGCGGCTCGAGCGAACTCCGGCGCACGGGTGCGGCTCACGGCTATCCGCCGCGGGCGCTCGCCCTGCTCGGGCACGGCAGGCGGATTCTCCGATGACAGGACGGTTCCGTCGGCGGGTAGGGCTACCGCGCCAGCGACGAGCCGCCCGCCGGTGTCGTCCCGCTCCCACAACGCCACGTGAACCGCCCAATCGGACCGGTTCTCGGCGAACTCTCGGGTGCCGTCCAACGGGTCCACGATCCACACCCGATCGGCCTGCAGCCGGCGTTGGTTGTCGGCGCCTTCCTCACTGAGTACGTCGTCATCTGGACGGTGCCGGGTGAGCTCAGCCAGGAGAAATTCGTGCGCGGCCCGGTCTCCAGCGGCACCGAGGCCACCGGCGCCGGCCGTTTCCGGCGACTCCCGTAAGGCGAGCAAGAGTGCGCCCGCCTCACGAGCGAGGCGGGCGGCCAGCGCCGCGTCGGTGTCGGTCACGGATCTCCTCAGCTACACACGTTGAACACTCAAGGTTAGGCGCAATGGTCGCTACATCCGGGCCCTGTTCACAATCTGGGACGAATTGTCCACGATATGGACGCTACCGTCTTTCGCTGGCACCACTCGGCACCAACCGGACCTCTGCGACCCGCTCCTCCAGGATCCGGCGCCCTTCGTCCGGTAGCGCCTCATCGCTGATCACCACGTCGGCCTGATCCAAGGCCGCGATGGTACTGAGGCCGACCGTGCCCCACTTCGTATGATCGGCCAGCACCACGAGCCGTCGCCCGGCCGCCACCAACGCACGGTCGGCATCGGCTTCGAGAAGGTTCGGCGTCGTATAGCCGGCTGAATCGTCCATGCCGTGCACACCCAGGAACACCACGTCGAGGTGGAGTCGTTCGAGCGCCGCCACCGCCAGTGGCCCGACCAGCGCATCCGACGGTGTGCGCACCCCGCCGGTGAGCACCACGTTCTGGCTACTGGTGGCTGCGCCATGGAGGACATCGGCCACCCGCATCGAATTGGTGACGACGGTCAGGTCTCCAACCCCCCGCAACCGGCGCGCCAAACTCCACGTGGTGGTACCCGCCGACAATCCGATCGCACTGCCTGGCGTGATCATCTCAGCCGCCGCGGCTGCGATCGCCTCCTTCTCGACGGGCTGGCGCAGCGACTTGACCTCGAAACCTGGCTCCTCGGCACTGGCAACCCGCCGAGTGGCACCACCGTGTACCTTTTCCAGGCGCCCTTCCCGGGCCAGCACATCGAGATCGCGCCGGACGGTCATCTCGGAAACATCCAGGCTGCGCGCAAGGTCGACTACCCGGGCGGCGCCGTTGCGGCGGACCTCGTCCAGGATCTTCGTGTGCCGTTCAGCCGCGAGCATCCGTCCTCACAATAGTGAACGATCTCGCGGCGGACGACACAGCGGTGAACACGGCTTCGAGGCCGCGCCCAGGGCGCGGCCTCGTCACGGCCCAACGTCGGTGTTAGTAGGCGCCAGAGCCCCGGGCGACGGCCCGTCCGGTGCGCCACAAAACGTGGGCGTCCAGCCCCAACGACCAATTGTCGACGTAGCGTAGATCCAGCCGGACGGTCTCCTCCCACGTGAGATCGGACCGGCCACTCACCTGCCACAATCCGGTCATCCCCGGAACCACCAGCAGGCGGCGCGCTTCCGTGGCGTTGTACTGCGCCACTTCCTCGGGCAACGGCGGTCGCGGCCCTACCAGAGACATCTCGCCGCGGACGACGTTCACCAATTGCGGAAGCTCGTCCAACGAGTACTTTCGCAGCAGGCGGCCCACCGGGGTGATCCGTGGATCGTCACGTATCTTGAACATCAGACCGTCGCCGTCGGCGTCCTCCATGAGTTCCAGGCGCCGGGTTTCAGCGTCGGCATACATGGTCCGGAACTTCAGCATGGTGAACATGTGCCCACCGCGGCCCACCCTCGACTGGCGGAAGATGACCGGGCCCGGGCCCGAACGCCGCACCGCGATCGCCACACCGACCAGCACCGGCAGCAGCATCAGCAGCAGCACGCTTGCCGCCATGCGGTCCACCAGCGACTTCAAGACATTCGGCAGACCGCTCGGGCGCCCCGTCCGCACGTGCAGCACTGTGGCCGCTCCGGCTCGACGGATGGCCAACCGTCGGGTGGTGACGTCGACGGTGCCCAATTCGCTGACGAGCCCAATAGAATGCTCGCTCAACGCCCAGCTCAAGACACGTAGCCGGTGACCGCTGAACTGAGACCCGGGAGCGAGACACACCGTGTCAGCTCCAACTTGCCGGGCCGCATCGAGCACTGCCGCCACCAGCGTGTCGTCATCGACCGGATGCAGTTCCGCACCGGCCTCAGACAACCGCACCACCTGTGGCACATCTTCGACCAGCGGGTTTCCGTCCTCGACACACGCGCCAACCACCACATACGGATGCTCGGTGTCGGTCGCCAGCCGATCGACCAGGCCGCTGACCTGCGCGCCGGGCCCGACCGCAAGCGTTCGACACACGGCCTCGCCGCTGCGTCGCAATGCCTTAAGCCGGCGACGGACCACCTGTCTGACGGTGAGCGCGACGGCGAGAACCGCAGCCGAAAAGGCGGCGAACCACACGTGGTTAGTCATCGGGACGCCACGACCGCTGATGAGCCCGAGCAGCACGTAGCCGCCCACGGCCCAGACCGCGCCCGCGGCGACGGACTTGGCCACCACCGTGTTGGCGTTGATGATGCGTTGATGCCACGGGAACGGCCACCCAGCCGGGCTTCTCCCGGCTCTAGGCCTCCCGTAGTCCCCTGTCCTTGCATGCCGGTACCCGCGCACGCGAGTACCGATCGGCGATAAGCCGACCGTAGCCATGGCCCCCCCAAGGCTGAAAGTCAGCGCCAGAACTTCCACGTAACGAAGTTCAGTGCAGCTTGGTGGAACTATACGGGGGGATGGCGATATACGCTAGTCCGCCGGTCATAGTCGTGTCGCCGACCGGTCATCTGCCGGCCACTCGCCGTATGCCTAGAGGTCGCGGTCAGGCATTGAAGTGGTTCTGCGCATAACTCAGCCCATCGGCCACGACGGCTTCGACGGCATCCGCCGCACGGTCCACCTCGAACTCCAGATCACGGCGTTCACCTGCGGAAAAGGGTTTAAGCACATACGCAGCGGCATCCATGCGACCGGGCGGCCGGCCAATACCGACCCGGACCCGGATGTACTCGCCGGTTCCCAGACTGGCCCGGATAGACCGCAACCCGTTGTGGCCGTTGTCACCCCCACCACGTTTGATCCGCAGCGCACCGAACGGCAGGTCGAGTTCATCGTGAACAACAACCAGCCGCTCCGCGGGTGTCTTGTAGAAGTCGCTGAGCGCAGCCACCGGCCCCCCGGACTCGTTCATATACGACCGGGGAACCGCCAGCACCGCTCGCACCGATGGCGGACCGCCCACGTGCGTCTCCGCGACATCGGCGCGGCGGCGGCGAGCCGCCTTGAAGGCAGCACCCGAACGGGCCGCCAAGTGGCTCACCACCATCGCGCCGATGTTGTGCCGTGTTCCGGCATACTTCGGCCCTGGGTTGCCGAGCCCCACCACCAGCCAAGCGTCGCTGGAGCTCACGTCTACTCCCCGACCGGCTAGCCGGCTCAGGACTCGTCTGCGGCCGAGTTCTCCTCAGTGGGAGTAGCCGACGCCTCGGCAGCCTCGTCTGCCGCGGCCTGCTCGGCGGCGGCGTCATCCTCAGCCGCCACGTCCTGCGACGCGATGATGTTGACAACCAGAGTGTCGGGGTCGGCCGCCAGGCTCGTCCCCGCCGGCAGCACAAGGTCGCTGGCATGGATCTGGGTACCGATGTCGAGCCCATCGATGGACACGGTGACACTCTCCGGCAAGTGCGTCGCCTCGGCCTCGATGGAGATGCTCGGGCTGTCCAGGCTCACCCTGGTGCCGGAAATCGCATCACCTTCGAGAATCACCGGAATGTCGACGGTGACCTTCTCGCCGCGCTTGACGAGCAGCAAATCCACGTGCTCGATGAATCCCTTCAGCGGGTCACGCTGAATGTGCTTCGGCAGCGCCATCTCGCTGCCGCCGCCGGCGATGTCCAGGGTGATGAGGGCGTTGGGGTTCTTCAGCGCCAGCATGGTGTCGTGCCCTGGAAGCGCTAGGTGGATCGGATCGGTGCCGTGTCCGTAAAGGACCGCCGGCACCTTGTCAGCGCGACGCAGCCGACGCGCGGCGCCCTTACCGAACTCGGTGCGCAGTTCGGCTGCAATCTTGACGTCGGACACGGTGAAACTCCTCCAGGCGAGCGTGCGATGAGCGTCAACAGATAGCGTCACGGCGACGAGAGCGCGCCAACAACGCACCGCGTCGATCACGGAGCCCGCCATAAGGCGCCCTCGCCGAGGCAACTACGCGAGTGTACTCGCCTTACGACGGTGGACGCGAACCAGGTGGCCGGATTGCCGCGACACTAGGCGTTGCCGTTGAACAGACTGGTGACCGAGCCGTCCTCGAAGACCTCACGGATCGCCCGCGCCAACAATGGCGCGATGGACAACACGGTGAGGGTGTCGAAGCGACGCTCGTCGGCGATCGGCAACGTGTTGGTGACCACAACTTCGCGGATGCTGGAGTTCTTCAGGCGGTCCACCGCCGGACCGGACAGCACGGCATGCGTCGCGGCCACGATCACCCTCGCCGCTCCGTTGGCGATCAGCGCCTCGGCGGCCTGGGTGATGGTTCCGGCGGTGTCGATCATGTCGTCGACGAGGAGGCACGTACGCCCCTCGACATCACCGACTACCTCGTGCACCTTGACCTGGTTGGCGACGTTGGGATCGCGACGTTTGTGAATGATGGCCAGGGGCGTACCCAGCCGGTCGGCCCAGACGTCAGCCACCCGCACCCGTCCCGCATCGGGCGACACAACGGTCATGTTCGCCGTCTCGTACTGCGACGCGACGTGGTCGGCGAGAATGGGCAGTGCCCACAGGTGATCAACCGGGCCGTCGAAGAACCCCTGGATCTGCGCGGTGTGCAGGTCGACCGCCATCAGGCGGTGTGCTCCAGCTGTTTTGAACATATCCGCCACCAGCCGGGCTGAGATCGGCTCGCGACCTTGATGCTTCTTGTCCTGCCGGGCGTACCCATAGAACGGCATCACCACGGTGATCCGCTTGGCCGACGCCCGCTTGAGCGCGTCAACCATGATCAACTGCTCCATGATCCACTCGTTGATCGGCGCCGTGTGACTTTGGATGACGAAGGCATCGCAGCCACGCACGCTCTCGTCGAAGCGGACGTAAAGCTCGCCATTGGCGAACTCGTGTGCACGCATCGGGGTGAGGTCGACTCCAAGCCGCTCCGCCACCTCGTCGTTGAGCTCAGGGTGCGAACGACCCCCGAACAGCATGAGCGTCTTCGTGCCACTTGCGCGTAGGCCGTTCACCGGTCGCTCCCCTCGACGACGTCACTATCAGTTTGCCTCGCTCGCGCCTGGCGAGCAGCCTCATCTGAGGCGGTGCCGGACCGCTTACGATCTACCCAACCTTTGACGTTGCGTTGACGCCCCCGGGCGATGGCGAGATCGCCGGGTTCCGTCGCCGACGTCACGGCGGAACCGGCCGCCACGTAGCTACCGTCAGCCAGGTCAACGGGCGCTACCAACACCGAGTTGCTCCCAACGAACGTATGAGCTCCGACCGATGTGTGGTGTTTATCCACGCCGTCGTAGTTGGCGAAGATGGTGCCAGCGCCGATGTTGACGCCATCACCAATGGTGGCATCGCCGGCGTAGGTCAGGTGCGGAACTTTCGCACCTTCACCGATGTCGGTGTTCTTCGTCTCGACGAAACCGCCGATCTTGCCTTGGCTACCTAGGCGGGTGCCCGGCCGCAGATAGGAGTACGGTCCGACGCTGGCGAGTTCGCCGATCTCCGCACCAACCGCATGTGAACGCACTATGGCCGAGCCGGCACCCACGACGGTGTCGCGCAGAGTGCAGTCGGGACCGATCTCCGCGCCTTCACGCACCACCGTCGCCCCATGCAGCTGGACACCTGGGCGCAGCACGACGTCGCGCTCCAGCGTGACCGTGACGTCAAGCCAGGTAGAGGCGGGATCGACGATGGTAACGCCGGCCCGCATCCAGCGCGTGGCGAGTCGACGGTTGAGCTCGCGATGCAGGGTGGCGAGTTGCACGCGGTCGTTGACACCTTCGGTCTGCCACGGATCGCCGGTAACGAGCGCACCAACCCGCCGACCATCGGCGCGGGCCAATTCCAGGACGTCGGTGAGGTACTGCTCACCCTGGGCGTTATCTGTGGTGAGGCGGCTCAACCCGGCCCGTAGGACGTCGGCGTCGAAAGCATAGATTCCGGAGTTGATCTCCCGGATCAGCCGGGTCGACTGGTCGGCATCTTTGTACTCGACGATGCGGACCACAGCACCGTCCGAGTCCCGCACGATGCGGCCGTAGCTGGCTGGATCGTCAACCTCCGCGGTGAGAACCGTGACGCCATTACCCTCGGCGGCGTGCTGACCGATGAGCTCTTCGAGCGTGTCGCCGGTCAACAGTGGGACGTCGCCGTACGTCACGACGACGATCCCGTCGAGCGGCGGCAACACCTCTAGCGCACAGCCAACAGCATGGCCGGTGCCCAGCTGTTGCTCTTGCACCGCGGCTGCGGCTCGCGGCGCAACCTCCGCGAGGTGGGCGACCACCTCGTCACGCCCATGGCCGACAACAACCATGAGGTGATCGGGGTCAAGAGCATCTGCGGCGGCGACGGCGTGCCCGATGAGGGTACGTCCGGCGAGCTCGTGTAAGACCTTCGGGGTGGACGACTTCATCCGGGTACCCTCGCCAGCGGCGAGGACAATCACGGCAGCGGGACGCGTAGTCACGCGGGCGCGCTCCTGAGCATCGGTGGGCGGGACGTGCACGACGATACTCCCCCGTTGCGCGCGGCACGAACCCCGACGTCACGTCTCATCGAGATTCGCACACCAAGCTCCCGGGAGAGGATTCGAACCCCTACCTACAGGCACCAAAAGCCCGCGTGCTGCCATTACACTACCCGGGATAGTGGCTTCAAAGTCGTGACAGTCACGAAGAACCACGCCCCGAGTTTACTGTACCGCCGGAGAGCGTCGCGCATATCCCTCGCCAGATTCCAGCCATCGCGCGATACTCCCCTGCGCTGCGCCGAACTCGGACAACCAGACATCCTCGATAGCTTTCACCAGTATTGCGGCGAACCGTCCTCGGATTGTGCTTCTTCAACGTCGCCCGCGAAAAGCGCTCGACCGGCACACCAACGACGTCGGACCAGTACTTCTCAGCCTCCGCCACGTCAGCCGACTCGTGGATGTGGACCCTGAAGACCAACCGCTCAGTGCGCACACCCAACAGACGGAGCCACTTCAGGTGCAGGAGGATGACCTCTGGGTCACTGTTGATGAACCCGAGCTGTTCAGTCTGCCGCCATGGCTTCGCTTTCTCTCCCTCTGCCCAATAGAGGGCGGCGCCTACCAGCAGCAACTCACGTTCGCTGATGTTGCCGATCTCGGCCACCATCCCATCGACGACCCGCTTGCGCTCGACAGCTTGCCGTTGGTTGTACCGGTCCCACCGGGCCCGCGCCGCACGTTTAGCACGCTCTTGACGCTCCGGCGTCGGCTCCCACGCCACCTCCTTGGTGACCAACCAGGCCGTGCTTCGCGCGATACCGAGCTCGGCGGCGATCTCCGGCACGGAGTGTCCGTCTCGCCGCAGCGCAATGGCTCGCGACCGGACGTCGTCGGAGACCCTCGGACGCGAGCGCCCCAAGCCGTACACACCAAGGGCTCGACTGATAGTGGTGGCGCCGACCCGAAGCTCGGCCCTGATCTGGGCATAGGTGGCGCCGGCCGCACGCATTGAGCGGATCTTGCGCGCCACGTCGGAATCGCCAACCACGGAACCCTGACTCATGACTAGAAATAATACAAGCTCAACACATCAAAAACAAACACATGTTCTAGTACGCCCTGGACACTCGAACCCTACCCGGGAGCCGCCGGGTGATCACACGAACACGCGAATGCACCAACAAGGAACCCACACCGTCCCCCCAGACACGAACAACTTCCCGACCTACGGAGTCGTAGGTTACGGTTGCGTAGGAAAGGTATCCCTAACACCGGGAGGAACCGTCCATGGCTCCCACCGAGACCGTCTCCGAGTCCGCCGACCCTACGGTGAACTACCAGCCGGAAACCTCCTCCGCTTCAGCGGGGGAGCTGACCCCATTCGGCACCCACGTCGACGACGTACCTTCCACGGGTCGACGCGTCGTGCTGGCCCTGTTCATCGGGGTCCCGTTCCTCGCTCTGCTCGCTGCCATTCCGCTGGCCTGGATGGGCGGATTCCTCGGCTGGCTCGACATCGTGCTCGCCGTGGTGATGTACGCGATCGCCGGCCATGGCATCACCGTCGGCTACCACCGGCACTTCACCCACCGCTCGTTCAAGGCGAACCGTGGCCTGAAGATCGCCCTGGCCATCTCCGGCAGCATGGCTATCGAGATGCCAGTACTGCGGTGGGTCGCCGACCATCGGCGGCACCACAAATACGCGGACAAAGAAGGCGACCCGCATTCGCCCTGGCGATACGGAACCAGCGTTCCCGCGCTGATCAAGGGGATGTTTTTCGCCCACATGGGCTGGATGTTCGACGTCGAACGGACCGACCAGCGCAAGTACGTGCCGGACCTTCTGAACGACAAGGACATCCGCCGGGTCAGCAAACAGTTCCCCCTGTGGGTCGCCGTATCCATCCTCTTGCCGCCAGTCATCGGTGGACTGGTCACGTGGTCATGGCACGGCGCGCTCACCGCGTTCTTCTGGGCCACGCTCGTCCGCATCGCCCTGCTGCACCACGTCACTTGGTCGATCAACTCAATCTGCCATGCCCTCGGCGAACGGCCTTTCGAGAGCCGCGACAAGTCCGGCAACGTCTGGTGGCTGGCCGTGCTGTCGATGGGTGAGTCGTGGCACAACCTGCATCACGCCGACCCCACCAGCGCGAGGCATGGTGTCCTCAAGGGGCAGATCGACTCCACCGCGCGGATCATCTGGATCTTCGAGAAGTTCGGGTGGGCGTGGGATGTGCGATGGCCAAGCAAGGAGCGGATCGACGGCAAGCGGGTAGACGACTACGGCGGCGAGAAGACACTCATCGCGCCCTGACACCCGCTCGCCCAACACGCACCTACCGCTGACCTCCACCGCACGACAGGGGTGGCGGTCAGCACCGGGCCACGGCTGCGTCAGATGCCGAGGATGATGCGGGCGGTCAAGAAGTAGATGATCAGCCCGGTAGCGTCCACGAGGGTCGCCACCATGGGCGCTGACACAACAGCCGGGTCGATGCCGAGCTTCTTCGCGAGTAATGGCATACAACCGCCGACGATGGCCGCCCACGTACAGACCATCAGCAGCGACACCGCTACCACCATCGCCAGTTGGAAGTCGGCGAAGAAGGTGCCGATCCCGATGCCCACGATCGCCAGCAGAACTCCGAGCAGTGCCCCGACCCGAGCTTCCCGCCACAACACGATCGGCAGATCACGCGGCCGGATATCCCCGAGCGCCAGCGCACGCACAACCGACGTCGCCGACTGCGATCCGGTGTTTCCGCCCGTGCCGGTGATCATAGGAATGAACAATGCCAGTGCCGTCACCTCAGCGAGGTTGTCCTCGAAGAAGTCCAACACGTTGATGGTCATGATCGCGGCGATGAAGAGCAGCATCAGCCAGGGCGCCCGCCTGGTGGCCAGTATGCGGATCGTGGCCAGCAGGTAGAGCCCGGCCAACGGCTCCGACCCGGACTGGCGGTAGGCGTCCTCGGTATCGGCGGCCTCGATCAGCTCAACGGCGTCGTCGATGGTCAGGAGGCCAAGTAGGCGATCTTCGCTGTCGACGATGGGCAGGTCCAGCAGGTTCGCATCCCGCATCAGCCGGGCGGCGTACTCGGCATCGTCGGTGGCGCGAGCAGACACGTAGTCGGTCTCGGCGAGGTCTCCCATGAGGTGATCGGTGGGTGCGGTGACCAGGTCACGTAGGGAGGCGACCCCGATCAGGCGGCGGCCGTCGTCGACGACGGCCAGCGTATAGACCGTCTCGGCCGCGGCACCCTTCGTACGGACCACGTCCAGGGCGTCGGCGACGGTGAGGGTCCGGTGCAGCGCGACAACCTGAGGGGTCATTCGCCGGCCGACGGAGTCCTCGGGATAGCCGAGGAGTGCCGCGGTCATCTGCCGCTCGTGCGGGCTGAGCCCGGCCAGCACTCGCTTGGCCACCTTCGCCGGGACCTCGTCGATCAGCCGTGCGCGGTCGTCTGGGTCCATACCTTCGACCAGTTCGCGGAACGCACGGTCACGGAGGCCGGCCAGGATCTCCTGCTGGTCGGCGGGGTCGAGTTCCTCGAATACCGCCAACGCCTTGCCCTTGTCGAGCAGCCGGAAGACCAGCGCCATACCGGCGGAATCCACCCGCGCCAACTCGTCCGCGATGGCGTGCGGCTGCTGAGCGCTCAACCATTCCTTCAGATAGGGCAGGTCCTGCTGCTTCAGCATGTCGATGAGCTCGTCGCTCACAATTCACCGCCTCGTCTTGATTCGTGATTCCGTGACGCACGAGATACCGCCAGCACACCACTCTTCCGCAACCGCGCCCGGATAGCGGCCCGCCACGGCGGGCGGGTAGGTGAATGGGGAGTGTCATCCGGCCTCGGTCCGCGCCGGCCCCGCGAGAGCCAACTGGCCCGATGTCGGTCTAGCACCCTGCGCGGGATGCCTGTTGCCGGATCTGTTGTCCAGGTGGTGGCTCGCATGGCGGCGGAAGACGTCGATGTCGGCACATCGGTCGACGACGACAACGCAGCGAGGCGCCGCCTTGGCGGCAGAGACGGTGACGAAGACCTCCCACGCAGCGGCACTAGGCCGCAGCGGGAGTGCGGCAGGTGCTGAGGCCGGGGGCGCAGCCGGTGCGGCGACTATGGTCGGGATCCGCATCGGCCAATGGTGATCGGCTTCGCATCGCCCCCACCTCCTCTCCGATCCGGCGAACAGCTCGGCGACGCCCTTGCGCTCGGCCGCGGGAATCCTCATACCGGCCGCAGCGTCCGAGGCCGCGTCTCACATGGTGGGAGATTCGGCGCCCAACGTCCGGGCAGTCAACCTTGCCCAGGGTACCGGCCAGCGGGCGACCCGGTCAAAGTACCCGACCAGCCATCATCCTGCCGGCGGAGCACCCCACCGGGCATGATGGGGCTGTGGAGACTGAGGATGGCCAGAAGCCACGAGGGACGGGCTCTCGGATACGGATGACCGGCAAGCAACGCCGCGAACAACTACTCGACATCAGCCGGTCGTTGTTCGCGGAGCGAGGCTTCGACGGTACCTCCATCGAGGAGATCGCAGCCCGGGCCCGGGTATCGAAGCCGGTGGTCTATGAACACTTCGGCGGCAAGGAGGGTATCTACGCGGTGGTGGTCGACCGCGAGATGGAACGCTTGCTGAACAGCATCACCACCGCCCTGGAATCGGCGAGTCACCCCCGGGTGCTACTCGAACGTGCGGCTCTCGCGTTGCTCGACTACATCGAGGCCTCCACCGACGGCTTCCGGATCCTCGTCCGCGACTCGCCCGTGACGCAGCCGATCGGGGGCTTCTCCAGCCTCATCTCCGACGCTGCGAGCCAGGTGGAGTATCTCCTGGCCGCGGAGTTCGCCGCACGTGGGCTCGACACCGAGCATGCACCGATGTATGCCCAGATGCTGGTGGGTATGGTGGCGTTGACCGGCCAATGGTGGCTGGACGTCCGCAGCCCCGACAAGTCCGAGGTGGCGGCGCACCTGGTCAACTTGGCGTGGAACGGGTTTGCCGGACTCGAGCCCGCGCCCGGCCTCAACGGCCTCGAGCGCCTCGGCGGGCCCAGGGATGTTCCGGCACTACCAGCCGATGAGTGAGAAGCGGGCACCGGGATGATCTCGGGCCATGCATGCGGTTCATGCCGCTCATCGGCGAGCGACGGCGAAGATTCGGCGATAAGGCAGCACGGTCCCGTGCTGGCCCTTTGGGTAGGCGCCGTGCAGTCGAGCACGGAACTGCTCGATGAACTCATCGCGCGCCGTGTCGTCGAGTTGGGCCAACACCGGCCGTAGGGCCGAGCCGCGCAACCATTCGAGGACGTCGTCCGGCCCATCGAGTTGGTGGTAGTACGTGCTCTCCCACACCTCGGCGTCCAGGCCGAGGTCCAACAGCGCTGCCAGGTAGGCCAGGGGCGGGTGGGCGGCTGGCCAGGTCACCTCGAGCAGCCCCGACCACCGCGCCGTGCCGGCGAGGTCACGCAGTTCGACATGGCTCGGCTCGTCGAAGTTCGCCGGCAACTGGAAGGCCAGCCAGCCGGTCGGAGAGAGGAATGAGACTAGGCGCGACAGCAACTCGAGGTGGCCAGGCACCCATTGGAGTGTGGCGTTGCTCATCAACACGTCGAGCGGCCGGCCAGGTTCCCACGTCCGGAGGTCGGCTTCGACGAACTCCACGCCCGTGTGTTGCCGGGCCCGTTCGATCATTTCCGGCGACGAGTCGACACCGACGATATGCGCCTGCGGCCAGCGCTGGGCCAACCCGGCGGTCAATTCACCTGGCCCGCAGCCGAGGTCCACGACCTCGCGGGGCTCCACCGCACCCACCTGCGCCACAAGATCGCGAAACGGGCGACCGCGCTGGTCGCCGTAGATCAGATACTGCTGCGGGTCCCACATCACGACGCCCTCTCTCACCCTTTATCGCAGGGTGCAAGCTCCATGACGCCGTCGGTCCTGGGTCGACGTGCCCTCCCGCACGAACGCTGACGGGCACTCCGCGTAGAGCTTGTGCATGGGAGCGGCAGGTGACGCAGTGTCGTGCGCAAGACTTTTATCTTGGCGTCAAGATATATACTTTCAAGCTATTCCCTTGAAGTCAAGATTCTTGATGCGTACAGTTGCCGCTGTGACGACCGACGAGGTGGATAGGCTCGTCGAGGCCTGGCGTCGCGAGCGCCCTGACCTCGACGTCAGCCCGATGGAGGTACTCTCGCGCGTCACCCGTCTGGCGCGTTACATGGACCGGGCTCGCCGGGCCGCATTCGCCGCCCATGGGCTGGAGCCATGGGAGTTCGACGTACTCGCGGCGCTGCGCCGATCCGGCCCTCCATACGAGCTGTCACCCGGAACACTGCTCGCACAAACCCTGGTCACCAGCGGCACCATGACGGCCCGGGTCGACAAACTCACCGCCCGCGGGCTGGTCACCCGCCGGCGCGACGACCACGATCGCCGGGCCGTCCAGGTTGCACTCACCACACAGGGGCGGACGGCTGTGGACGCCGCACTCGAGGGACTACTCGCGCATGAGCGAGACATCTTGGCCGGCCTCCCCCACCAGGACAGAGCCGCCTTGGCCGCCCTGCTACGCGCCGTCGTCCTGCCGTTCGAGGAGCACTAAGCACCAGCTGGAGCCTAATCAGGCGTCCGGGTCTCCCCCCATCACGGCGCGGACTGTGCGCACCGCTCGACGGCCGACCACTATCACCCCGACTCCGACGACACCCAGCAGCGCACCGGCCGCCACTCCCACCGCCCGGGCCTGCCCGGCCGATGGGCTCAACTCCACCCCACCGGCCGCACCACGCCCACCGCTGTGCCGAGCACCACCCACCAGAGGACCACCATCGCCGGACCTGGACCCATCGGAAACGTCGTCACCGGTGCCGGCAGAACGCTCATCCGCCTCCAGATGATCGATGGCGCTCTCGGCGGTGAGCGCGGCCAACACCATGAGCAGCCGGGTGACGACGTAGATCCAGAGGATGATCACCACCGGCGTAGCGAACGCGCCGTAGGCGTTCGCCATGCCAGCACCCACCACGTACTCGACCAGGAAGGTTTTGAGGACCTCGAAGACCAATGCACCGAACAGCGCGGTCAGGGCCTGCTGTCGCATCGGCACCGCGATCCTGGGCAACCCGGCCAACAAGTAGGCGAACAACACGGCGTTCACCCCCACCGACACCACCCAGCTGAACACCTCGAGCAGCCCGGCGGCGCCGCCGCCGTCGATGCCGAGCCAATCGAGCACGGTCTCGGCCATCCGCCGGACCACGACGCTCGTCGCCCATGAGGCGGCCAACAGCAGACCGAGCCCGACGAGGGCCGCCAGGTCAAGGAGTTTACGGACGACGACGTTGCCCGGCTGGTCGTCCATCCCCCACATCGACCGAACGGCAGCCCGGACGGAATCCACCCAGCGCAAGCCCGCGAAGATGAGGAACACCGCACTGATGGCACCGATCGCGCCCGCGTTCTGATAGAACCGACCGACGTTGAGACCGAGATCGGGGAAGTTGTCGTTCACCAGCTCCTGCACCGTCGCGATGCCTTGGGTGCCGGAGACCCGGCTGGCTACCGACGCCGCGAGCAGGATCAGCGGAAACAACGAGCTGAACCCGTAGAAGCTCGCCGCGCCAGCCAGCCGGTCTCCCCGAAGGTCGCCGTAACGTTTCCAGGCCCGCACCGGGAGAGTGGGTTGCAGTCGGTGCCACAGAGCTTCGCCCCAGTGCCGCGCCGACTGCAGCAGCGCCTTCACTCCGGCCGGCTCCTCGCCCCCGGCCTGTCTCCACCTCCGTCACCACCGCTCGGGGCGTCGGGCCGCGCCCCCACCCCAGGATGCCCACTGGTCAGCCGACGAGCGGCCTCCAGCCGGCGCTCCCCGCCCCTGCGTTCGGCGAGAACGTCCCCATCGGGCGCCAGATGAAAGTCTCGTTCCCGCCGCCAGAACCCGTCAGCGCCGTGTTCGTACAGGCTGAAGGCTATGGCGTCGAAGACGGCCTCGTACCCGGCAAGGGTCTTGAACGCGTTTCTCATCGCCTCGTCGGGCAGGTAATGCGCCACCGTGACGTGCGGGTGGTAGGGAAAAGAGAGTTCGACGGGTAACGGGCCGGTGCGGATGGCCATAGACAGCCGTTCACACGCGGAGATTCCTTCCGCCAGCGCGACGAACACCACCGGCGATACCGGCATGAAGGTCGCCGTGCCCCGCAGGTGCACTCGGAAACGTGGGAAGCTCGCAGCCACCGCGGCCAGATGTTCCTGGACCTGGACGTAATGGTGATCCGATCCGTCTTTGATCTCGGTAGGTGGTACGAGCGTGATATGTGACGGGATAGCGTCGGCCAGTGGGTCACCAAACGAGCGCCGCCAGTCTTGCAACTCGCTGCCGTATGGCTCCGGAATGGGCAGAGCAACGCCGATGGTGCGGCAGTGATTCTCCCCTTCGATGGTCACCGTCTCACCGCGCCGTCGCTGGCTCGAGGAACCCAACCTTGCGGTATACGTCGTGCAGTGTTGGGGCCGACACCTCGCGGGCTTTGGCCGCACCCTTGGCCAGCAGGGCGTCGAGCTCCGCAGGATCGTCGAGGAGCTCGCGGACCCGCTCCTGGAATGGGATCACGATGTCCATCACCGCCGACGTGACCTCCTTCTTCAGATCACCGTACCCACGCCCATCGAAATCTTGCTCGATCTGAGCGACCGGCCGTCCGCTCATGGCGGACAGGATCGTCATCAGGTTGGTGACGCCAGGCTTGTTTTCCCGGTCGGCCACGATGTCCCGGCCGGTGTCGGTCACCGCGCTCTTGATCCGCTTCTCGATGGTTTTGGGATCGTCGAGCATCTCCACGAGGCCGGATCCTGCCACACTCTTGCTCATCTTCGCGGTGGGATCCTGCAAATCGTAGATCTTCGCGGTGGTTTCCGGGATGTAAGGCTCCGGGAGAGTGAAGGTGGCGCCGAACCGCGAGTTGAATCGTCCGCCGAGATCTCGAGTCAGTTCGATATGTTGACGCTGATCCTCGCCGACCGGGACTTGGTCGGCCTGGTAGAGCAAGATGTCCGCGGCCTGCAGCACCGGATAGGTAAACAGACCCACGGTGGTGGCCTCGGCGCCCTGCCGGGAGGATTTGTCCTTGAACTGGGTCATCCGGCTCGCCTCGCCGAATCCCGTGATGCAGCTGAGTACCCAGGCGAGTTGAGCATGCTCGGGCACGTGGCTCTGCACGAACAGCGTGCTCCGCTCTGGATCGACGCCCCCGGCGATGTACTGGGCGGCCGTGACCCGGGTACGTTCGCGCAGCTGAGCCGGGTCATGACCTGCCGTGATCGCGTGTAGGTCGACGACGCAGTAGAACGCGTCGTAGTCGCCTTGCATGGCCGCCCACTGTCGGAGTGCACCCAGATAGTTGCCGAGATGCAGGGATGCGTTGGTGGGCTGCATGCCGGATAACACGCGCGGGCGACGTTTCGTGGTCATGCTGCCTATTCTGGCAGCATCCGGCGTTCCGTGAATGATGAGTGTGCCGCACACTTGTGTGCCAACGGATACGACGGATCGAGGAGCCGATGACCAACCACCCCCGCGCCGGTCAGCCGGCTGGAGCCACCGACCTCATCGATGTCGCTCAGGTCGTCGTCGCCTACTACACCCGCCACCCGGATCCGGCCGAACCTGGACAACGCGTCGCGTTCGGCACATCGGGGCATCGTGGCGCGGCTGCCGACACCGCGTTCAACGACGACCACATCGCCGCCACCACGCAGGCTATCTGCGACTACCGCGCCAGAAACGGTATCGTCGGACCGCTGTTCCTCGGCAAAGACACACACGCGTTGTCCGAACCGGCGTGGGCCACGGCCGTCGAAGTCTTCTCGGCGAACGACGTCATGCTGCTGACCGACGCTGGCGGCCGGTACACCCCCACACCGGCGGTGTCACACGCCATCCTGCGGCACAACGCCGAGCGTTCGTACGGTCCCGCCTATGGGGCCGACGGCGTCGTCGTCACTCCGTCACACAATCCGCCGTCCGACGGCGGGTTCAAGTACAACCCACCCGATGGGGGCCCGGCGGGGTCCGACATCACGAGCTGGATTCAGGACGCGGCGAACCGCTACCTCGAAGCCAACCTGGCCGGTGTCCGGCGGATTCCGCTGACCCGCGCGCTGTCCGCGGAGACGACGTCCACCTTCGACTTCCTCGGACACTACGTCGACGACCTTCCTTCTGTGATCGACATCGACGCGATCCGTTCGGCCGGAATCCGCATCGGCGCCGATCCGCTTGGCGGCGCCTCAGTCGACTATTGGGCGGCGATCGCCGACCGGCACGATTTGAACCTTCAGGTGGTCAACCCACTCGTCGACCCCACCTGGCGGTTCATGACGCTGGACTGGGACGGCAAGATCCGGATGGATTGCTCCTCTCCGTCGGCGATGGCCGCTTTGATCGGCAGGATGCGTGACACCGCCAATTTCGACGTCGCCACGGGGAACGACGCCGATGCCGACCGGCACGGAATCGTCACTCCGGACGCTGGCTTGATGAACCCCAACCACTTTCTCGCGGTCGCCATCGAGTACCTCTTTAACAACCGGGTCGACTGGCCTGCCTCAGCCGGAATAGGTAAAACTCTGGTCAGCTCGTCGATGATCGACCGGGTAGCGGCGTCCCTCGGGCGGCCCTTGGTGGAGGTGCCGGTCGGCTTCAAATGGTTCGTCCCGGGATTACTCGATGCCTCGGTCGGTTTCGGCGGCGAGGAATCGGCCGGGGCCTCGTTCCTTCGCCGTGACGGTCGCACCTGGACCACGGACAAGGACGGGATCATCGCATGCCTGCTGGCCGCCGAGATCCTCGCCGTTACTGGAGACTCACCGAGCCGGCGGTACCAGCAGCTGGTCGAGCGGCACGGCGCGCCCGTCTACGCCCGGGTCGACGCACCCGCTACCCGCGAGCAGAAAACCGCTCTGGCCAGCTTGTCACCTGACCAGGTGACGGCCACCGAACTGGCCGGCGAGCCGATCACGGAGAAACTCACCCGCGCACCCGGCAACGACGCGTCGATCGGTGGCCTGAAGGTCGTCACCGAGTCCGGCTGGTTCGCCGCGCGGCCGTCCGGCACCGAGGACGTTTACAAGATCTATGCGGAGAGTTTCCACGGTGCCGATCACCTGCGGCAGGTCCAGGACGAGGCCCGCGCCGTCGTCGACTCCGTCCTGTCTACCTAGTGCACCGGAGTTCCGCGCCTGATTGATGGTCGTCGGTACAGCGACGCCGACCTGGCTACCTCGGCCCTAACTGCGGTCGCTCGCTCGAAAACCACCCGCCATGTGAAGCCTCTACCCCTGTCAGATATTGTTTGATTATGATTTGAATTGTTCGATCCTGGGAGAGGTAGCCGATCTGCATCTCCCACCACCACGACGCGACATATATCGGGAGCTACGGGCATGGACGACCTACGGTGAAACGGACCCGCACCCAGCTGGCGGACGGCCGGGAACTCTTCTACTTCGACCACAACGACCGCCCAGTCCGAACGCTGACCGACCCCCGGCCGTTGCCTTCGGTCAGCACCACCTCGCAGATGCGCCATGATCCGCTCCTCGACGAATGGGTCGTCATGGCTTCGCATCGACAGCAACGCACCCACCTGCCGCCGGCTGACCGCTGCCCGCTGTGCCCGTCCCGCGACGGCAAACAGACCGAAATCCCCAGTGCCGACTACGACGTCGTGGTGTTCGAGAACCGCTTCCCCAGCCTCTCGACCATGGCCACCACCACGCCCGCCGGCAGCCCACTCGTCCCCGCCCGGCCCGCGACCGGCCGCTGCGAGGTGGTCTGCTTCAGCAGCCGACACGACGCCTCATTCGCCACGCTGGCGCCGGCGCAAGCCCGGCTGGTGGTCGACGCATGGGCCGACCGCACCCGTGAGCTGTCCGGCCTACCTGGCGTCGAACAGGTCTTCTGCTTCGAGAACCGCGGAGAGGAGATCGGCGTGACACTCTCCCACCCACACGGCCAGATCTACGCCTACCCATTCGTCACTCCGCGGACCAGCCGCATGCTGGCGGTGGCCGGCCGGCACACCAGCAACCAGCGCGGCGATCTGTTCGCCGACGTCCTCGCCGAGGAACGCGCCGGTCCGAGGGTGGTGGTCGAGTCCGAGCACTGGACCGCCTTCGTCCCAGCGGCGGCGCGGTGGCCGGTTGAGGTCCACATGTTCCCGCACCGCCAAGTGCCGGACATCCCCGCCTTGAGCGATGCCGAACGCGACGATTTCGTCCACGTCTATCTCGACGTACTCCGCCGGTTCGACGCGTTGTACTCCGCGCCGCTGCCCTACATCGCGGCCTGGCAGCAGGCCCCAGTGCGTGTCGGCCGCGATCAGGCCTACCTCCACCTCCAGCTCTTCTCGATCCGGCGGGCCGCGGACAAGTTGAAGTACCTCGCCGGCTCCGAATCAGCTATGGGAGCATTCATCACCGACGTCCTCCCGGAGGAGGTCGCCGAGCGGTTGCGACGGGCCGAGCCGTCGTCGGCCCTACCGGAAGGAGAACGGTGAGATTACTCGTCACCGGCGGAGCCGGATACATCGGCTCGGTGGTCAGCGCCCAGCTGCTGGCCAACGGACACGATGTCGTCGTGCTTGACGATCTCTCCACCGGCCACGCCGACGCGGTCCCCAGCGCAGCCACCTTCGTCGAGGGCGACCTCCGGCGGGCCGGCGACCTTCTCGGCGGGGGTTTCGACGGTGTGCTCCATTTCGCGGCGAAGTCGTTGGTCGGCGAATCAGTCACGCGACCTGAGCTGTACTGGCGGAACAACGTCGTCCGCACGCTGGATCTGTTGGAGGCGATGCGCCGCCACGACGTACGACGATTGGTGTTCTCGTCGACGGCGGCCACCTACGGCGAACCCAGCGTCACACCGATCCGCGAGGACACACCCGCGGTGCCCATCAACCCCTATGGGCAGAGCAAGCTGGCCATCGACCATGCCATCGCCGGCGAGGCCGTTGCCCATGGGTTGAACGCGGTCAGCCTGCGGTATTTCAACGTGGGCGGCGCCCTCGCGCGGTTCGGCGAACGGCACGCCCCGGAGACCCACCTCATCCCCAACGTCCTCGCCGTTCCGGCCGGTCATCGTGCCGCCGTCGATGTCTTTGGCACCGACTACCCCACCCGCGACGGCACAGCGGTCCGTGACTACCTGCATGTCGAGGACTTAGGGAGAGCACACCTGCTGGCCCTGGATTGGACCGGGCAGCGCTCCGCCGCGGGCACCCATCGGATCTACAACCTCGGCACCGGCACCGGCTACACGGTGCGCGAGGTGATCGACGCGGTCCGGCGCACTACCGGCCACGCCGTGCCGGCCGTCGACCGCGACCGCCGGCCAGGCGACCCCGCGGTGCTCGTCGCCGCCGCGGACCGGATCGAGGCCGAACTCGGCTGGCGGGCCGAACACGATCTCGATCGTATCGTCGCCGATGCCTGGGCGTTCGTGAGCGGAGCTCGGCCGTGAGTTCCCATCCGGACACTGTGGTGGCGTCGGCGCCGGGACGCGTCAACCTGATCGGCGAGCACACCGACTACAACGGCGGGCTGGCCCTGCCGATGGCCATCGCCCAGCGGGTCACGGTCACGCTGCGCCCACGTCGGGACCGTATCGTGGGGGTCACGTCGGCGGCCCCGGGGATGTCGCCCGCCGAGTTCCCGGTCGACTCCGAACCGGGCCAGGTCGACGGTTGGGCCGTGCACGTGGCCGGCGTGTTCTGGGCGTTGCGTACGGCCGGTCGGGTCGTGCCCGGCGCCGACGTCGAGATCAAGAGCGACGTTCCCGTTGGGGCCGGCCTCTCGTCGTCACATGCCCTGGAATGTGCGCTGCTGGTAGCGCTGGACCGCCAGGCCGACCTCGGCCTCGACCGCACCGATATCGCCAGGCTCGCCCAACGCGCCGAGAACGGCTACGTAGGCGCACCCACGGGGTTGATGGACCAGATGGCGGCTATGTATGGGCAGGAGGGGTGCGCCATTCTTTTCGACGCCGATCAGGTCAGCGCCGACCCCATCCCGTGCGACCTCCCGGCGGCCGGGTTGGCCCTGTTGGTCGTCGACACGAAAGCACCCCACCGGCATGCCGACGGTGAATACGGAGCACGGCGACACAGCTGTGAGGCCGCAGCACGCACGCTGGGTGTGTCGTCACTGCGCGCCGTGCAGGCCGATCCAGTCGAGGGGGTGCTCACCCAGCTCGAAGACGAGATCACCCAGCGCCGGGTCCGGCACGTGCTCACGGAGAACAACCGGGTGCTCGATACCGTCCGGCTGCTTCGCGCCGGGCGGATCCGCGACATTGGGGCGTTGCTGACCGCGTCACACGTATCGCTCCGCGACGACTACGAGGTCACCGTGGCGCAGTTGGACGTCGCCGTCGACGCGGCACTCGCGGCCGGTGCGCTGGGTGCGCGGATGACCGGCGGCGGGTTCGGCGGTTCGATCATCGCGCTGGTCGACGCCGAGCGGACGGCACCGGTGACCGATCGGATCCGGGCCGAATTTGCCGCCCGGGGCTTCACCGCACCACAGGCCTTCACCGCCGTGCCATCGGCAGGTGCCGGCGTCGATCAATGATCGGATGCCGGCTCGTGGGACCTGACAACGTCGGCGCGGGCGCTGCTCGCGCCAAGTAGCTTGCACAGGGCCACACATACGGTTAGGCTCCCCTAAGTTAGCGTCGCCTATACTGAGCAGTGCCATAGAGCATCAACGGGGACCTCATGACGATCACCGCCGCACCTGCGGACACGCGCGTACCGGGCCGCACCACCCGCTCCGACCCGACCGCGCCACCGTGGCGCCCGTTCCGGGTGGTCGTCGCCCGGCGACAGCAGCTCAGCCCGTCGTTCCTGCGCATCACCTTCACCGGCGACGACCTCGACGAGTTCGGCCACGACGGCCCGGACCAACGCATCAAGCTCTACATTCCACGCGCTGGCCACACCGTCCCGGACCTTTCCCCAACCGACTGGTATACCCAGTATCGTGCGACCGACCCGGCCCAGCGCGGTTTCATCCGCACCTACACCATCCGGGCGGTCCGGACGCAGCTCAGGGAACTCGACGTCGACTTCGTCCTGCATGACGCCGGCAACGATCACTCCGGCCCAGCCGCGTCGTGGGCGGCCAACGCGAACGTCGGCGACGAACTCGCGGTGATCGGTCCCAACCGCGTCTTCCCGGGAGACTGCCGGGGACACGAGTGGCACCCGCCGTTCAGCGTCCGCGACGTCCTGATCGCCGGAGACGAGACCGCCGTGCCCGCTATCGCCGGTATTCTTCACCAACTCCGCGACGCCGGCTCCACCTCACGCGTCCGGGTCCTACTGGAGGTGCCCGGGCCCGACGACGTTCTGCCGCTGCCGGCGCCGGAGCACGCCACCGTGACGTGGCTGCCTCGCCGCCGCCCCGACGGCATGGTCGCTCCTCACGGGCACCTCCTGGTCGATGCGGTGCGGAACACCGATCTCCACCCGGCTCCCTCCAGCGGTGCCGATCTCTCCACGGTGGACACCGTCGACATCGACCTGGAGATCCTCTGGGAGGTGGCCGCCAGTGCAACCAGCCCCGTCTACGCGTGGGTGGCCGGTGAGGCCGGCGCGGTTAAGGCGATCCGGCGCCACCTGGTCAGCGAACGCGGCATCGACAAGTCCGCCGTCACGTTCATGGGGTACTGGCGGCTCGGCCGCGCCCTCGACTGACGCCGCCACGGACGCGGTGACCGCGACACACCCCACGGGGTCACGTCACTGCCGTACACCTACCGCCGACGGAACATCAGGTCCGGGTAGTCGACGTCAACCTCTTCAATATCGACGTCGAACCCGGCGCCGTCGTGATCTCCGCCGATGTCTCGCAGGCTCACGCAGATGCCGGTAGTGCGGTCGACCATCACCCGGTGTGCGTCGGCCGGCGCCGGCAACGGTTCCGGCAACGGGCCTCCTTCCTCTCTGAGCAACGCGATGGTTACGTCGCTGAACAGAAGCGCACAACAGGTGCAACGCGGGTTGTAGGTCCGCGCGGACCGAACGGTGGCTACGAGTGTCGGCCGGCCGCGCCGCTGGGTCTCGGCCAGGTCCAGGATGTCGACTCCGGCCGGCTGCTCCGCGCCGGTTTCCACCGGCCCATCCGGCTCCATGCCGTCAGCGAGTTCGACGGGATCCAGCATGGCCACCCAGACGTAGTTCTCGTACATCGGATCGTCGAACACCACTGTGAAGTCATCGGGTCGACGCGCTACGAGCCCGTCCGGCCGCCAATCCGGCTGTGGCGCGAGGGGATCCCGCGGTGTCCGGAACACCGGTTGCGGCGGCTGCTTTGGGTTACGGCCCAAAAGCCGGTTGACGGCGCGACGTGGACCTGACTCCTCTACCACCGTTATGTAGCCCCGGCCGCGGCCAACCTCCGATGTTTCGTCCACGAAATACGGCTCGTGCCCGGGCTGCTCCACCCGCATAAGACCGGGCCGCCGGATCCACGCGCGGACTTGCGCGTCGTCATCACCGCCGACCATGGTGCGGGTCAGCCGAACCGACGACCACAACCACGGCGACGAACGCGTCAGCGCTCGCCACGTTTCCACATCGATCACATGTGCGACGCTACTCGCCGGGATCACCACATGCGACTGGGTTTCCAGCCGCAGGCGCCCGGGGGCGCCCGATCCCTGTGCGACCTAGCGCACTTCGCTACCGCCAGATGGTGTTAAGCGCCGGATTCGGGCGTTAACGCCATCTGGCGGTAGCGAAGTCCGGGACAGGGCGGCACGGTCTTGACCACAGCGGCACGGTCTTGACCACAGCGGCACGGTCTTGACCACAGCGGCACGGTCTTGACCACAAGGGAACCGTGTTGATTGCCAGGACGGCCACAAGGAGGCTTACTGCGGCCTCCGCCCCGACACAAGGACGCTTACTGTCGCCAGAGCGACCACAAGGACGCTTACTGTCGCCAGAGCGACCACAAGGACGCTTACTGTCGCCAGAGCGACCACAAGGAGGCTTACTGCACCCACCCGCGCGCCGTAAGGAAGCTTATTGTGCCCAGCACCGAGGGGTATCGCCCCGGGGACGCAGCCGACGATCAGATGCACGACCCGTTCCGCAAGGCGCTGTCCTGTTTCGGGACATCGCTGACAGTTGATGTCTCGGGACATCGCTGACACCTGAATTGTTGTGGACTGTGTGTTCATGACGGGGAGAGTGGCAGCGATGGATATCAGGATGGCCGCGGCGTTGG
>NZ_JAAOEN010000014.1 GCF_011320225.1 Phytoactinopolyspora limicola | reverse complement strand
AGGAATCCCGAAACCACGATCAACCATGCCGCGCATACACACGACACAACCACCGCGGAACGGGGGTTAAATTGGCATCGACAATTATTATGGCACGCTGTTGAGTTCTCAAGAATCGGACGCAATCCTTGCTCATCTCTTTCGAGATTCGCCCGGGGCGCTTGGTTTCTATCTTAGGTTTTCCCGGTTATTCGCGTCAAATTCGGATCTGAGTCCGAATCGCCGAGATGAAGATCTTGCGATCCTCGATCGGGACAACCGTTCTAGCTTACAACGCCCGGCGCCTCGGAGCAAGTCCTTGTCACCTTCGGGCGAGGTCCGCGTGACGTCCTCCAAGACGGCACTCGTGTGCCACTCAGAAGGTCATCAGGCGGGTTGGCTTCCACGGGCCGGCCACCATCTCAGGTGTCCCGCGCCCCGCGGGCCGAAGAGAAACTTACGACCAACTCCGGGCCAACGTCAAATCGCCTGGACGCGTCGCCGGACATCACCGACATCGCTGGTCGAATAGGAGTCGATCACCTCCCGATGTGCCAGTTCCAGACCCATCCGCGGGCCCACCACGAGCTCCGACGGGCGCCGCGCTCGTGCCCATCCCCCAACCAGCGACATATACCGAGCCGGCTCCAACTCCACGTCCAATAGACGCCGGTCACCCCCTTCCGGAGCGGCCATGTACGAGGCCGGGGCCACGTTCCTGGCCGCCGGCGGCCCGGGCAAGGCCGACTTCGGCCTCCTGGCCCCGCACTTCACAACCGACGTGGTGTTGTATCAGGCCGACGCACTGCCCTACGGCGGGGTGTGGCGCGGACACGCGGGCATCGAGGGCAACATGCTGGCGATGGCGGAGACGTGGGAGCAGTTCGACTTCACCGACCAGCGGTTTCTCGTGACCGGCGAGACGACCGTGGTGCTGACTCAGGTCCGGACACGGGCCCGCGCCACCGGCCGGGAGCTGACCTTTCCGATTCTGCAGACCATCACTCTCGACCACGGCCAGATCACCGAGGTACGTCCGTTCTACTGGGACACCAACGCCATCGCCGACGCCTGCGGCACATCAGGTGGCGCCTGACGACGCAGGTTCACGAACGCCCGGCTACGACGGACGTTCCTCGGTCGCCTCGAGAAACACGACGGGAATCACCCGATCCGTGTTCAGCTCATAGGTCCGATACCCGTGGTAAGCGGCCAGCACCCGCGGCCACCATGCGGCGCGCTCGTCCGCATCGGCCACCCTCGCCCGGACTCGCCACACCTTCGACCGCACCTGCACGAGCGCGCTTGGCTCGACCTGCAAGTTCTTGAACCACTCCGGGTGTTCAGGACGACCACCCCACGACGCGATCACCACGGGTGTGTCGCCATCGAGCAGATAGAGCAACGGGACGGTGTGTGGCTTGCCGGTTGTGCGCCCCCGGGTGGTGAGCAGCAACATGTCGTTGTTCACCAGCCGCCGTCCAACGCGACCGCCGGTGAGCCGATACAGCCAACTGTGCAGTCTGGAGAGCCGGCGAGCTGTGGTGTCGCGCATCGTCCCGAGTCTACGATCCGGGGCACACCGGCCAGCACCCAACCGGTTGGACGTCGCCCCGGCGGTTCAGGTGCTCACCGTAGCGAAGATGGCCTGGCCAGCTCAGCACGCACCCCTAACAGGCGCACCGGACGACGGTCGGTGAACTTCTCGAGGGCCGCGGACGCCGCCTGCTCGATGGCACCCGCGGAGGTTCCGGGTTCTGGCATGGTCACACCGTGGGTGTAGGTGAAGAACGGCGCGTATCGCACCTTCACGACGATGCGCACCACCGGCCGTCCGGTATCGGCGACGTCCTCCGCCACCCGGCCGGCCAGTCTGGCCACCTGCTCACGCACCTCCTCCCAGTCGGTGATGTCCTCCTGAAACGTCACCTCTCGCCCGTGCGAACGGGCCTGGTGTGGCTCCCCCGAGACCCGGGATCCCGCCCTCCCCTGGCCGATCTGGACCAGCCATGGCCCGGTGCGCGGGCCGAAGGTGGCAGCCAGCTCGCCGGGGTCGGCGGCCGCGAGCTCACGCACCGTCGTGATACCAAGCGCCGCCAGCTTCGTGGCCGTCTTGCGCCCGATTCCCCACACGGCATCCGTCGGCTGGTCACCCAAGACGTCGAACCAGGTCTGATACGTCAGCCGGAACACCCCGGCGGGTTTGCCGTAGCCGGTGGCCAGCTTGGCGTGCAGCCGGTTCTGGCCGATACCGACCGAACAGTCGAGCTGAGTCCGAGCCCGGACGCGGTGCTGGATACGACGGGCCGTCGATTCGGGGGCGTCGTCGTTCGTCAGCTCGACGAACGCTTCGTCCCAGCCGAGCACCTCAACCACGCCGAACTCGCGTAGGACGGTCATCACCTCGGCCGAGACGGCCTCGTAGGTTTCGCGGTCGACGGGGAGGAACACCGCCTCCGGGCAACGACGCGCGGCCAGGCGCAAGGGGATGCCCGAATGGACACCGTACTCGCGAGCTTCATATGACGCCGTGCTGACGACCCCTCGCTTGGTGGGGTCACCGTCGCCACCAACAACAACCGGCCGGCCGCGCAGCTCCGGACGGCGCAGGATCTCGACCGCGGCGAGAAACTGATCCAGGTCGACGTGGAGGACCCACCTCATGGGACGGCCCTGCTCCCGGTGATCATTGGCTTTTGACTACCGCATTCGGTAGTCAAAAGCCAATGATCACCGGGAGGGGCAGCGCACGGGGCTGCCGAACCCACGGCCGGCGCTGACCTCGGCCCGGATGGCGGAAATTTGATCACGCACGCGGTCCGGCGCGGTACCGCCCTTGGCTGACCGGGACGCCAGCGCCCCCGGCACACTGAGGACCTCCCGCACCTGTGGCGTGAGGTGTTCGGACACTGCCGCCAGTTCGTCGTCACCCAGATCCCACAGCTCGATACCGCGCTCCTCGCACACTCGTACACAGGCGCCGGCGATCTCATGGGCCTCGCGGAACGTCACTCCCTGCCGGACCAGCCACTCCGCCACATCGGTAGCCAGCGAGAATCCCTGCGGCGCCAGCTCCTCCAGGCGGGCAACGTTGAACCGCAGCGTCGCCACCATGCCGGTGAACGCGGGCAGCAGCACCATCAGCGAGTCGACGGAGTCGAAGACCGGTTCCTTGTCTTCCTGTAGGTCGCGGTTGTATGCCAGCGGCAGCGCCTTCAGCGTCGTCAGCAGCCCGGACAGGTTGCCCACCAACCGGCCGGCCTTCCCCCGGGCCAACTCGGCGACGTCGGGATTCTTCTTCTGCGGCATGATCGACGAACCGGTGGCCCAGGCGTCGTCGAGCTCGACGAACGAGAATTCCTTCGTGGCCCACAGGATGATCTCTTCGGCCAGCCGCGAGATGTCGACGCCGATCATGGCGAGGACGAACGCCATCTCCGCCACGAAGTCCCGCGACGCCGTGCCGTCGATCGAGTTCTCCACCGCGCTGGAGAATCCCAATTCGTGGGCGACGAATTCCGGGTCCAAACCCAGTGACGACCCCGCCAACGCACCAGAACCGTACGGGGATTGATCGGTCCGGCGGTCCCAGTCGCGCAGCCGGTCCACGTCACGCACCAGAGCCCACGCATGGGCGAGCAGGTGGTGGGAGAGCAACACCGGTTGCGCGTGTTGCAGATGGGTGCGGCCGGGCATGGCGACCCCCAGATGGGTATCCGCATGTGCGACCAGCACGTCGACGACGTCCAGTACCTGGCCGGCCACCAACCGCGCGGCGTCGCGCAGGTACATCCGGAACAGGGTTGCCACCTGGTCGTTGCGGGAACGCCCAGCACGCAGCTTGCCACCCACCTCTGGGCCCACACGCTCGATCAGCCCACGTTCGAGGGCGGTGTGGACGTCTTCGTCGTCCGGTGCCGGGAGGAACTCACCCGATGTGACGTCGGCGGCGAGCCGGTCCAGGCCGCGGATCATGGCCGCCAGCTCGTCGTCGCTGAGCAGGCCGGCCCGATGCAGGACGTTCGCGTGGGCCTTGGACCCGGCGACGTCCTGAGGTGCCAGCCGCCAGTCGAAGTGTGTCGACTTGGACAACGCCGCCAGCGCGGCCGCCGGCCCTCCGCCGAACCGGCCGCCCCACAGGCTCACCGGCTCGTCCGACTGCCCTGGCTGCTCCGCCTCAGACATCTGTCTCCTCTTCTCCTTCTCCATGATCGTCTGCCGTTTCGCGCCTTCCCCTCCCGTGATCGTCTGCGGGATCCGGTCGCTATAGCGACGCGAATCTGCTCACGATCACCGGGAGGGTGGGCACGAATCCGCTGATGATCACGGGCTCAGGCGTTCTTGTGATCGCGGACCGCGGCAAGCTTGGTCGGCAGGCCGAACAGCTCGATGAAACCCTTGGCGTACGACTGGTCGAACGTGTCGCCAGTGTCGTACGTCGCCAGCCCGAAATCGTAGAGGCTCTGCTCGGATCGCCGCCCGGTGACGACGGCCCGGCCGCCGTGCAACGTCATCCGCACCTCCCCGGACACGTGTGCGTTCGCGTCGGCGATGAACCCGTCCAGCGCCTTCTTCAGCGGCGACGACCACAATCCGTCGTACACGAGCTCACCCCACCGCTGGTCCACTATCCGCTTGAACCGGGCCAGCTCCCGCTCGACGGTGACGTTCTCCAACTCTTGGTGCGCGGTGATCAGCGCGAGCGCGCCAGGGGCCTCGTACACCTCACGGCTCTTGATCCCCACCAGCCGGTCCTCCACCATATCCAGCCGGCCCACCCCCTGCGCACCGGCGCGCTGGTTGAGCAGCTCGATCGCCTGCAGCATGGTGACCGTCTCACCGTCGATGGCGACGGGGCGGCCGGCGTCGAAGGTGATGACGACCTCCTCCGGGTCACGGGGGGTCGCCGGGTTCTGCGTATAGGTGTAGACCGCCTCGGTTGGCGAGTTCCAGATGTCCTCCAAGAAACCGGTCTCGACGGCCCGGCCCCACACGTTCTGGTCGATCGAGAACGGGTTGGATTTCGTCGTCTCGATCGGCAGCTCGTGTGTCTCGGCGTACTCGATCGCCTTCTCCCGGGTTAATGCCAGATCTCGAACCGGGGCGATACACCTCAGCTCCGGCGCCAGCGCGGTGATGCCGACCTCGAACCGCACCTGATCGTTTCCCTTGCCGGTGCATCCGTGGGCCACCGTCGTCGCTCCGTGCAGTTCGGCCGCCCGCACCAGATGTTTGACGATCACCGGCCGCGACAACGCGGACACCAATGGGTAGCGATCCATGTACAGGGCGTTGGCTTTCAGCGCCGGCAGACAGTATTCGTCGGCGAACTCGTCGCGTGCGTCGACGACGTACGCCTCGACCGCGCCACAGGCCAGCGCCCGCTTGTGGATGGTTTCGAGGTCCTCGCCGCCCTGCCCGACGTCGACGGCGACAGCGATCACCTCGGCACCGGTGGCCTCGGCGATCCAGCCGATAGCCACCGACGTGTCGAGGCCACCGGAGTATGCAAGAACGATCCGTTCAGTGGTGGTCATAACGGGCTCCCAATAAGTGAAGTCGATAGGTCGGTTTGTGGTGGGTGGAGCCGACGACAGACACCGCCACGACGCACGGCGGCGTCAGTCCGTGCTGGGCGAGCGGACGCCATGGGGCGCCGACGGCGCCGGGACCCGCCCTTCGGCCAACGCCAGGAACCACGCGGCCACCCGTTCACCGCCCGCCGGATCCGCGGTGATCACCAAGACGGTGTCGTCCCCGGCGATCGTGCCGAGCAGCTCCGGCCGCGCGGCGTGGTCGATAGCCGACGCCAGGTACTGGGCCGCACCCGGCGGGGTACGCAACACAACGAGGTTCGCCGAACTGCGTGCCGAGGTCAGGATCTCCTCACACACCCGGACCAGCCGGGCGTCGACAGCGCCCTCCTCAGCCGCCCGCGGCGTCGGATCGCCACCCTCGGAGGGCAGCGCGTAGACCAGCCAACCCTGCGAGTTGCGGATCTTCACCGCGCCCAACTCGTCGAGATCGCGAGAGAGCGTGCCCTGAGTCACCTCGATGGCGCTGTCCGCCAGCCGATCGGCCAGCTCCGTCTGCGAACGCACCGGAATCTGCGCCAGGATTTCGACGATCCGGGCATGCCGCGCCGCACGCGTCGTCGGCGGGGTCATCGTCGCCGCACCAACCAGGTGAGCAGCGCCTTCTGCGCATGCAACCGGTTCTCAGCCTCGTCCCACACGGCGCTGGCCGGACCATCGATGACGTCCGCGGCGATCTCCTTACCCCGATACGCCGGCAGGCAATGCAGCACGACGACGTCCGCCGCGGCAGCGGCCACCGCCTTCGCGGTCAGCGCGTACGGCACGAACGGCGCCTCCCGGTCCTCCGCCTCTCCCTCCTGGCCCATCGACACCCAGGTATCCGTGGCGAGCACGTCAGCGCCGGTGAACGCATCGAAGGGGTCGACGACATGAGCGACCGAACCACCGGTCCGTGTGGCCAACTCGGCCGCACGAGCCAACACGGCGGCATCCGGCGCGTAGTCCGACGGTGCGGCGATCCGCACGTGCATACCGGCGTTCGCCCCGGCCAGCAGATAGGAGTGGGCCATGTTGTTCGCACCATCGCCGGCGTAGGTCAGAGTCAGGCCGGCCAACGTTCCCCGACGTTCCCGCACCGTCTGCAGATCTGCCAACAGCTGACACGGGTGATACAGATCGGTGAGCGCGTTGACGACGGGCACCGACGACGCCGCCGCCATCGCCTGCAGCCGGGTCTGCTCGAACGTGCGCCAGACGATCGCCGCGCACTGCCGGTCGAGCACCCGGGCGGTGTCCTCGATCGGCTCGCCTCGTCCCATCTGCGACGTCTGGGCGTCGATGACGAGCGGATACCCACCCAGTTCGGCGATGCCGACGCTGAACGACACCCGGGTGCGGGTGGAGTGTTTGTCGAAGATGACGGCGACGGCTCGTGGCCCCTCGAGGGGACGGTGGGCGAACCGGTCCGCCTTGATCTCGTCGGCGAGGTCGAGGACCTCGGTCAGTTCGGCTGGTGCGAGATCGTCGTCGGCGAGGAAGTGCCGAACCATCACGCCTCCTTCCACGTCTGGCATTGGCGAGTTGTCCGGCCGGAGAGAGTGGGGTGGGTGGTCATACCGGCTCCCGGACGTCGAGCAGCGTCGGTAAGGCGGAGAGGAACTCATCGGCCTGGTCGACGGTGAGGATCAGCGGCGGCGCCAAACGAATCGCATCCGGTGCGACGGGATTGACGATGAAACCGGCCGCCAGGGCCGCGGCCGCCACCTGTGCGGCCACCGGCGACGTCAGCCCGATCCCCAGGAGCAGGCCTCGACCACGCACGCCGCTCACCAGCGGGTGACCCAGCCCTCGGATACCGTCGACGAGGTGAGTGCCCACGGCGCGGACGTTGACGAGGAGCTCATCGCGTTCGATAGCGTGCAGCACAGCCAGTCCGGCTGCCGCCGCGACCGGGTTGCCGCCGAACGTCGTGCCGTGTGAGCCGGGGCCGAGAAGATCCGCCGCCCGCCCGAGGCCGATACACGCACCCACCGGGAACCCGCCACCTAAACCTTTGGCGACTGTCACAACGTCCGGCGTGACGCCGTCGGCGTGGTGGGCGAACCACTCCCCCGTCCGGCCAATACCGGTCTGCACCTCGTCGATCACCAGCAAGGCCCCGTGGTGTTCGGTGATCTCCCGCGCGGCGGCCAGGTAACCGGGCGGCAGCGGTCGGACGCCCGCCTCTCCTTGCACGGGTTCCAGGAACACCGCCGCGGTGTGTTCGTCGACAGCCGAACGTAGCGCTTCCACGTCGCCGAACGGCACATGGACGACACCACCGGGCAACGGCTCGAACGGTTCGCGGATGGACGGCTTCCCGGTCAACGCTAGGGCACCCATACTGCGGCCGTGGAATCCACCGTCGACGGCGATCACGGTAGGGCGGCCGGTGCGTCGGGCGATCTTGAAAGCGGCTTCGTTGGCTTCCGTTCCGGAGTTGGTGAAGAACACCTTGCCCGGCGTCGATTCCGTATCCGCGCGCAGCAGGTCTAGGAGCCGCTCGGCCAGGGCGATCTGTGGCGCCGACGCGAAGAAGTTGGACACGTGGCCCAGGGTCGCCAGCTGGGCGGTCACCGTGGACACCAGCAGCGGATGGGCGTGTCCCAGGGCATTCACCGCCAGCCCACCGAGAAGATCCAGGTAACGACGGCCGTCAGCGTCCCAGACGTAGCAGCCCTCACCTCGCACCAGCACCTTCTGCGGCTGGCCGAAGGTGTTCATCAGCGTCTGGCCGTAGCGTTCCAGCCACCCGTCGTTGGCCGTCCCCGCACCTGTCAGGCCGGACAACTCCGCCGCCAGCGCCGACGCGTCGGCCGCCACTGACAACTCGCCGTGCTGCGTCATGACGGCACCACCATCGTTCCCACTCCCTCGTCGGTGAAGACCTCAAGTAGCAGCGAGTTCGGCAGCCGACCGTCGATCACCGTCGCCTCCGGCACGCCACCTTGGACAGCCCGCAGACACGCCCGCATCTTCGGCACCATTCCGGCGTCCAGAGTCGGCACCAGCTCGGCCAGCTCGGCCGCGGTCATCTCTTTGACGATGTCGGTGGAGTTCGGCCAGTCCCGGTAGAGCCCCTCTACGTCGGTCAGGACCACAAGTTTCTCCGCTCCGAGCTCGACCGCCAGGGCCGCTGCCGCGGTGTCCGCGTTGACGTTGTGTACTACGCCGTCGACGTCCGGCGCCACCGAGGAGACCACGGGGATCCGGCCGGCCTCGATCAGGTCGAGGACGGCGTCGGCGTTGACCCGCGCCACATCCCCAACCAGTCCGATGTCGACTTCTTCGCCATCCACGATCGCCGCTTGACGCTCCGCGGTGAACAGCCCGGCGTCCTCACCGGAGAGGCCCACCGCGAACGGGCCATGGGTGTTGACCAGGCCGACCAGTTCCCGGCCGACCTGCCCCACCAGCACCATACGGACCACATCCATCGCTTCTGGTGTAGTGACCCGCAGCCCGCCGCGGAACTCGCTAGTGATGTCGAGTTTGGTCAACATGGCCGAGATCTGCGGGCCGCCACCGTGCACCACCACCGGTTTGAGACCGGCCAGCCGGAGGAAGATGATGTCGTCGGCGAACGCCCTCTTGAGCTTCTCGTCCACCATGGCGTTACCGCCGTATTTGATGACGACGATCTTGCCGTGGAACCGCTTCATCCACGGCAGCGCCTCGATCAGGACACCAGCCTTCGCCAGCGCCTCATGGTGTTCCACCGGCGCGCTCATGTCGAGTACGCCGAGTTCTCGTGGACGTAGTCATGGGTGAGATCGCTGGTGAGCACGGTAGCCACGGCCGACCCTGCGCCCAGCCCTACCTCCACCAGCACGTGCCGGCCGGACATGTCGACGGCGTCGGCCGGCTGTGCCACCTGCGTTCCGCCTGCCTTGCACACCTGTACCCCGTTGATCGTGATGTCGATGTCATGTGGCTCGAACGCGGCGTCCGTCGTCCCTACGGCGGCCAAGGCACGACCCCAGTTGGGATCGTTGCCGAACACCGCGGCCTTGAACAGGTTGCTCCGGGCGATCGCACGGCCCACGTTCACCGCGTCGTCCTCGCTGGCCGCACCGGTCACCGCGATCTCGATGTCGTGGTGGGCACCTTCGGCATCGGTCCACAACTGTTGGGTCAGGTCGGCACAGACCGCGGTCACCGCGGCGGCCAGCTCCTCCGGGCCCGGTTCTACCCCGGAGGCGCCGCTGGCCATGAGGAGCACGGTGTCGTTGGTGGACATACAGCCGTCGCTGTCGAGCCGGTCGAACGTCGTCCGGGTGGCCTGTCGCAGCGCCGCGTCGAGGGTGCCGGCATCGGCCACGGCGTCGGTGGTGAGGACCACCAGCATGGTGGCCAGGCTCGGCGCCAGCATCCCGGCCCCCTTGGCCATACCACCAACGGTCCAGCCGTTGGTGCTGGTGACCGCCTCCTTGGACCGGGAGTCCGTCGTCATGATGGCGACCGCCGCGTCGGCTCCACCGTCGGCGTCGAGCGCGCTGTGTGCTGCGCGGATACCGGCTTCCACCAGTGGGCGATCCAGCGGCTGCCCGATCAGGCCGGTTGAGCAGACCGCGACGTCGAACGCACCACCACCGATCAGATCGGCGACCAGCTCGGCGCTGGCGTGGGTGACCTGGAAACCTTCCGGGCCGTTGTAGCAGTTCGCGCCGCCGGAGTTCAGCACGACGGCGTCCAGCCTGCCATCGGTGATGGTGCGCTCGCTCCACAGCACTGGGTTGGCTTTGCACCGGTTGGTGGTGAACACGGCGGCTGCCTCGCGCCGTGGACCGTCGTTGACGACGAGGGCGACGTCGGGTTTGCCGCTAGGCTTCAGACCGGCGGCCACACCGGCGGCCCGGAATCCGGCCGCTGCGGTGACAGACATGGATGCTCCTTCTTCAGAACACGGACGTTGTGGGCGGTACGGCGGTGTCGTCGCATCGTCGCCGTTTCCACATCGCGGCCGTCCGCGCTACCGCAGCCCACCCTGGGCCCGTCGTCGTTGCGCCCGTCCCCATCCCGGCGCCACCTGCGCTGACAGCGCTATCCGTGCTCACGGCGCCACCCCCGTCACCGGTAAACCCAACGTCTCCGACCAGCCCAGGGCCAGATTGGCGCACTGTACGGCGGCGCCGGCGGTCCCCTTCGTGAGGTTGTCGATGGCGACGACGGCGACGACCCGCCCGGCCCGTTCGTCGACGGTGACCTGCACGTGCGCGGTGTTCGCACCAAGGGTGGCCGCGGTAGTGGGCCACTGTCCGTCCGGTAGGAGATGTACGAACGGCTCGTCGTCGTAGGCCCTGACCCAGGCATCTCGGACGGCACTCGCCGAGGTCCCGGGGGTGAGCCGAGCGGTGACCGTGGCGAGGATGCCGCGGCTCATCGGCACGAGGGTGGGGGTGAAAGAGAGGCTGACGGCGACACCCGCGGAGAGTGCGAGGTTCTGCTCGATCTCGGGGACGTGCCGATGGCTGCCACCCACCGCGTACGGGCTCGCGGCCCCCAGGATCTCGCTGGCCAGCATGTGCGTCTTCAGCGATTTCCCGGCACCGGACGGACCGTTGGCCAGCACGGCGACGATGTCTTCCGGCTGGACCACCCGCATCGCCAGGCCGGGCGCGAGCGCGAGAGTCACGGCGGTGACGTTGCAGCCGGGTACCGCCACGCGCCGGGTTCCGGCGAGGTGGTCGCGCTGTTTGGTGCCGTCGGCGTGGACCAGTTCCGGCAGCCCGTACGGCCAGCTACCGGCATGGTCGGTGCCGTAGAACTGCTTCCAGGCGGCCGGGTCGGTCAGCCGATGATCGGCGCCGCAGTCCAGTACCAGCGTATCGCCGGGTAACTGGGCGGCCAGCTCGGCGCTCGCACCGTGCGGCAGCGCGAGGGCGACGACGTCGTGCCCGGCCAGCGTTTCTGGAGTGGTGGGCTCCAGGACACGGTCGGCCAGCTGAACAAGCTGCGGGTGGTGCTGCCCGAGGCGGTCGCCCGCACTCGAGTGTGCGGTGACCGCGCCGACCTCGACCTCCGGATGGGCGGCGAAGAGGCGCAGCAACTCACCGCCGGCATACCCGCTGGCGCCGGCGACGGCGACTGTCGTGACCATGTACATGAGTATGCACGACTGCGCATGATCATGCAATCCGCTATTCAGTCTCCCCCACTTCGCTACCGCCAGGTGGCGAAAAGGGCGCCCCGAAGCCCGCGAAGACCATCTGGCGGTAGCGAAGTGCGGATGGAGGTGGGCGGACGGGCCGGACGGAGGGGCTGGCGGGGCTGGCGGGGGAAGACATGAGCGTCTGCCGAGTTCGGTCCTACACTGACCAGCGTGGACACCACCATCAGGCGAGCGACGGAGAACGATGCGAAACGGATGACCGCTCTCATCCACTCCTCCAGCGCCTACGCCGGCCACTACGCCGCGATCCTGTGGAACTATCGAGTTGCCCCGGACTACATCACCCGGCACGAGGTGTACGTGATCACCGGCGCCGACCAGCGGCTGCTCGGGTTCTACGCCTTGGTCCTCGATCCACCCGAACTGGACTTGGCGTTCGTCGCCGACGACGCCCAGGGCACCGGGCTCGGTCGCAAGCTCATCGAACACATGGCCACCCGGGCCGCGGCGGCCGGGCTCACCAGCGTCCGCGTGGTGTCACACCCACCGGCCGAGATGTTCTACCGCCGGCTGGGCGCCGAGCGCATCGGCACCGTTGCGGCGCGACCACCGGCGGTGCCATGGGACCGGCCGGAGTTGCTGTTCACGATCCACGCACCCGGAACCCCGCCCTCTCCCGGGTGATCGTTGGCGGTTTATTGCTGTAAATCCGCCAAGTAAATCCGTTTACCCACCCGGGTTTACAGCAATAAACCGCCAACGATCACCGATAAGAATTCCGGGCAAATCGGGCGGGTGATGGTTAGTTGTCCGACTCTTCCCAGCCGGCCAAGACGACGCGCTCACTGTCTACCCGGCGCTCTCCGTTGAACAACAGGCCCAGGCGGTCAGCCACCCGTACGCCGTCGACGTAGACGCCGCGGCCGCGAGACGGCGTGGCCCGCTCGCCGGTATAGGTCCACCGCAGGTGTGTGGTGCCGACTGGAGGCTGGGCATAGGCGCGCAGCCACTGGCGGCCTTGGAACCCGGAGAACGTCCCGTCGCTGGCCCACCGGTACGGCCCCACCTCCATCTCGAAGGCCAGCGGCTCCCACTGCGCACCGCCGTCGTTCGACGCCTCCAGCCGACCGACGTCGAAGCCGGCCTCGGTGTCGTACCAGAGCCGGAAGGTCAGCCGCGGCCCGAACCCGGCGGCCCGGCTCAGCGGCACCGTCAAACGATGGGTGGTGGCGGTCGGCTGGCGCGAATACCACGCCGACGGCCCGACGGCCGGCCGCACCGGCAACGCGCGGCCGAGATGCCGGGCCACCGCCTGCCGGGCGAGATTATTGCTCCCCCAGCCGCGGTCGGGGTGCACCCGATTGGTGAGCAGCACGGCGAAGGTACCGGACAAGGGATCCATCACCAGCGACGTGCCGGTGAACCCGGTGTGCCCGAAGGCCACCGGAGAGTCCAGCGACGCCATGTACCACGGTTTGTGCAGCTCGAACCCGAGGCCGCGGCGCGCCTCGGTGCCGGGCGGCAGCCCGTCGTTCTGGTTGGTGATCGCCTCCCGGACGATGTCCTCGGACAGAATCCGGTGCCCGTCGTACTCACCGCCGTTCAGCAGCATCTGGCAGAACACGGCGAGATCGGCCGTAGTGGAGAACAACCCGGCGTGCCCCGCGACGCCATTCAGCGACCACGCGTTCTCGTCGTGCACCTCACCGCGGACGATCCCGCGGCCGGTCCAGGGCATGTCCTCGGTGGCCGCGATCCGGTGCCGCAACTCATCCGGCGGGTTGTACATGGTGTCGGTCATCCCCAGCGGATCGGTGATGCGTTCGGCCACCAGCCGGTCCAACGTCGTGCCCGTGATCCGTTCGCTGAGCTTGCCCAGCGTGATCAGGCCCAGGTCGGAGTACACGTACCGGGTGCCCGGAGGATCCTGCGGCTCCTCGGCGTAGATCGCGGCGACGCGTTCCTCGGGCGTCGAGTACTCCGAGTACAGCGGCGCCCACGCCCGCAACCCCGCGGTGTGGGTGAGCAGATGCCGCGTCGTGACGGCACCTTTGCCGTTGGCCGCGAACTCCGGGATGTACCGCGCGACCGGTACGTCGAGCCCAACGTGTTCCGTCTCCACCAGCTGCAACACAACGATGGCGCAGAACAGTTTGGTCACCGACGCGAGATCGAAGATCGTGTCCTTCCGCGTGGCGACCCACTGGTCCGGCGGCAGCTCGGAACCCTCGCCGTCGGCATACCGCAGCGCATGCCCGACGGCGTGGTGTTCGACGATCACACCGTCCTTCGCGACCAGCACTGCCGCGCCGGCGTACATCGGGTGTGCCGGGTTCTCCGGCGTGGTCTCGAGGTAGGCGGCGACACTCGGTGTGATCCGGGCGACGTGATCGGCCAGCAGTCCTACGTCAGCCGGCGCCCCGGAGCGCAACGTGTGCGACCCGAAGACCACGTCGGCCGCGGTCACCGTAGGCGGGCCAACTCGATGGCCTCCGCCAGCGGCCGTCCGCGCCGCTGCACCCGCTGGTGTGGCGGCACCGGCGGCGACCCCCAGGTTCGCGACCGGTAACCCGGTGAGCACGAGGGCGCCCGCCCCCACGCCGCGGAAGAACTCTCGTCTGGACGTGTTCACCTGGTGTCTCCTCTCGGCACACGAAGAACCATCGACGTGGCACCGCCGAAGCCTGGCGCTCCCGGCGCTGCTCCCACGGGTGTTCCACGACTGCCTTCAGCGCTTGCCGCGCTGCCGGTGGTAGATCAGATACTTCTGCCGGGTTTCGCGGAAGGCCCCGAGGTCGTCCTGCCAGCCCGCCACCACCTCGTCGACACTGGCGCCGTCCTCGATCGCGGTATGCACCCAGGTGGAGCCGGTCAGGAGATCGATCCACCGGCGACCGGAGCTCCCGGGCCGCCAGAACTGCATGTCGTCGGGCTGTAGCCGACGTGCCTCGATCAACATGGCCACCGCGGTGCGGATGGGGTCGAACACGTCGCGATCGGTGACGAACAGCTGTACACCACCGCAGACCTGGCCGGCGTATTTCGAGAAAGTCGGGTTGAAGTACGCCTCCCGGAACGTCACCCCCGGCAGGTCCAGCGCGTTCAACGCCTCCTCCCACGCGTGGTCGACATGAGGGGCACCGATCAGCTCGAACGGCCGGGTGGTTCCGCGGCCCTCGGCTACCCCCTCGGTGCTGTGGCCGGCCTCGAACAGGCAGGTGCCCGGGTACACCGCGGCGGTGTCCACCGTTGGCATGTTCGGCGACGGCATCACCCAAGGCAGGCCGGTCTCCTCGAACCACATGTCGCGGAACCAACCGCGCAGGGGGACCACCTCCAGGTCGACGCCGCTGCCGGCCACACCGGGCAGGAACTCCGCATTGAACAGTTGGGCGAGCTCACCGACGGTCATCCCATGCTGCTGGCTGATCTCCCGCTCCCCCACGAACGACGCCTGGTCGGGGTAGTTCAGCACCGGGCCCATGGCGCGCCGTCCGGTGATGGGGTTGGGCCGGTCGAGGACGACGAAGCGCAGCCCGAGTTGTGCCGCCGCCACCATCGACCAGTACATCGTCCAGATGTAGGTGTAGAAACGGGAACCGACGTCTTGGATGTCGAACACCACGGTGTCCAACCCCACGTCGTCCCGGACCTGCTCGAACAGCACCACGATCTGGCTCGGGGGCAGGCTGGCGTAGGCGTCGTACACCCGGACCCCCGTCTTCGGGTCGATGAAGGAGTCTTCTCCTTCACCCGCCTGCGAACTTCCGCGGAACCCGTGTTCCGGCCCGAACGCCGCCACGACGTCGACCCCGGCCCGCAGCACCATGTCGTCGACCTCATGGGTGAGATCCGGCAGCACCCCCGTCGGGTTCGAGATGATGCCCACCCGCTGCCCCGCCAGGAGGTCGTAGTCCCGCCTGGCCAGCTCCTCCACACCGGTGCGGACCAGACGCGGGCGGCCGGGCGGGCCACCTCCTCCGGGCGGGCCACCTCGTCCGGCTCCCTGGGCCACGGCCATCCCGCCGGCCAGCGGTAGGCCGACGAGACCACCGCCGATGCCGCCGATACCGGCCAGAAAGTGTCTACGTCGCATCGTGGTCTCCTCCTCGTCGATGAGGGCTGCGGACGGTGGCGTCAGTAGCTCAGGCCGTGACCGAAGGGGTACAGGACGGCGCCGGACTCACCGGCCACCGGGACGGTCACGGGCAACTGCCCCCGCGGTGAGCGCTCTGCGAACATGACGCGGGCGGCCGACTCGAGTGCGACCCCGCCGTGGGAGTACGTTGCGAGGTAGGTGTCCGCCGGCTGGAGGTGCGCGACGTCGTAGGCATCTCGAACGGCGACGACCACGACGGGTATCCCGGTGTCGGCCAGCGCCCGTACCAGGTCACGCTGTCCTTGGTGGGCCGGCGCCCACGCGTTCATGGTGGTCACGACGGCGATGTCACGTCCTTGGGCCTGGGCGACGGCGGCGTCGACGACGGCCTGGGACGGGTTCACGCCGGTCTGGAGGACGGCGGTGGACGGCCCCCGTTGGCCGATCGCGGCGGCGAGGGTCTGTGTGGTCACCACTCCCCAGCCAGTGACGAACACGTCCTGATCTCCCGGTTCGAGTGGGAGGAGGCCGGCGTCGTTGGCCACCAGCGTGGTGGTGGCATCGGAGATCCGCTGGGCCTGCGTCAGATGCTCAGGTGTGCCCACCACGTCGTCGATCTGGTCGACGTCGACGAACGGGTCGCGGTACAGACCACGCTGGTACTTCAGGCGCAGGATCCGATAGACGGACTCCTCGATGCGCCGTTCGCTGAGCTCCCCGGCCCGGACCGCGTCGAGCACCGCGTTGTACGCCAGGTCGATGTCCGGTGGCATCAGCAGCATGTCGACACCGGCCCGCAACGCCAGCACCGGAACCCGCTCGTCGCCGTAATGCTGGCGTACCCCGGCCATGTCCAGCGCGTCGGTGACGACGACACCGTCGTAACCCAGTTCATCGCGGAGGAGGCCGGTCACGATCGGGTGCGACAGCGTGGCCGGGTCCTCGGCCGGGTCCAGTGCCGGTACAACGATGTGTGCGGTCATGATGGCGTCGATGCCGGCTGCCACCGCCGCCTCGAACGGGGGTGCGTCGATCTCCCGCCATTCCTCGAGTGTGTGGTGGATGATCGGCACGCCGATGTGACTGTCGGTGGCGGTGTTCCCGTGGCCGGGGAAATGTTTCGCGGTGGCGGCCACCTTCGCCTGCCGGTAGCCGCTCACCTGCGCCACGGTGAGGTCGGCCACCAGCTGCGGGTCCTCGGCGAACGAACGCACCGCGATGACCGGGTTGCGCGGGTTGACGTTGACGTCGGCCACCGGGGCGTAGTTCTGGTTGATGCCGATGGCGCGCAGCTCGGCACCGGTGATCCGCGCCGCGTCGGTGGCGTCGGCGGCACTGCGCCCGGCGCCGAGGGCCATTGCGCCCGGGAACTGGGTGGCCGGCGGACCGATCCGGGTGACCAGGCCCTGCTCCTGATCGGTGGAGATCAGCAGCGGCACGGGCATCCGCTGGCTCAGCGCCGCCTCTTGCAGCCCGTTGGAGAGGGTGGCGATCTGCGCCGGATTGTTGACGTTGCCAGACCAGGCGAAGTAGATGATTCCACCAAGCTTGTACCGGTCGACGAGTTCGCGAGCGGTGTCGACGCCGTGGACGGCCCGGTTACGTGGGTCGACCGTATCGGCTGTCGGGCCGTAGGCGTAGGTGACGAACAGCTGGCCGACCTTCTCCTCCAGCGTCATTCGCCGGATCTGGTTGACGATCCACCCGCGTGGCACCCGATCCGCGGGGTTGGTGGTTCGGTGGGTGGACGTCGGCCCGGCGTGGAGTTCGTCCATACCGCGGGAGACATCAGCGTCGATGGCTCGAGTGCTAGGTGCGGCCACGGCGGTGCCGGCGAGACCCAGGAGTGCGGCGAGGGCGACGGCGCCGAGCCGGGCGAGCCTGGAGGAACGGTGGTGTAACCGGCCATCGGACATGCGCTGCCTCCGAGGGATGCTCGCCCCGGCAGGCCGGAGCGGGAGAACCGTGGCATAGACGAACGGGTGTCGACTTGTTAACGGTCTACCTCTGCTAGCAGCTATGAGGAAACTTACCTACATGTAGACCAATGGTCAATGGTGGTCAGCACCGCCAGTGTCACCAGCCACCACACCGGGTGGCGCGCGAAGATCGAGACCACCGGCAGGAGACAATCATCCGGTGACCTCAGCCGCCGAGCCCGATTCCGAGCCACCCGCAGCAGGGCCGGTCGACCGTCGCACCAGCCGCCGGCAAACCATTCGCGCGGCGTTCCTTCCCGTCGTGGCCATCGCCCTGATGAGCGTCAACCTACGCCCAGCGGCCAACGCCCTCGGCGCGGTGATACCGGCGATCCGCGACGACCTCGGACTCTCGGCCACCATGGCCGGCATCCTCAACGCCACCCCCGGCTTCTGCTTCGTCGTCTTCGGGCTGGCCGCGCCAAGTATCGCCGCCCGCATCGGTGCCCAGCGCACCATCGTCATGGCCCTGACGGCCATGGTGTGCGGCCAACTCGTGCGCGTGCTGATCCCCGACGTCGGTGCGGTCTTCGCCGGATCGATCCTGGCGCTGGCCGGCATGGCCCTGGGCAACGTCCTCCTGCCCGGCCTGGTCCGGACCCACTTCCCCCGCCATGTCCCGGCCATCACCGGCCTCTACACGGCCTGCCTGCTGGGCGGGGCGACCGCCGCCTCCGGGCTCACCGTACCCATCGCCCGCGGCCTCGACGCCGACTGGCGAGCCGGGCTCGGCAGTTGGACCCTGCTCGCCGCACTCGCACTGATCCCATGGGTGGCACTGCTGATCCGCCGCCCCGATACTCGCCCACGCGACCAAGCCGGGCCGGCGATCCAACTACGCTCCCTGCTGAACAACTCGGTGGCCTGGTGGATGGCCGTGCTGTTCGCCATGCAATCGATGCAGGCATATGTGATAACCGGATGGTTGTCGCAAATACTCGTCGATGCCGGCATGGATCTCGCCGTCGCCGGCAGCGCCGTCGCCGTGTTCGTCGCCGCCGGCGTTCCACTGGCGATCCTGGTGCCAGCGCTGGCCCGGCGGCAACGGCGCATCCCACCACTCGTGGTGGTGCTCGGAGGGTTCTACCTCGTCGGATACGGCGGCCTCATCATGTGGCCGGCCGAAGGAGCGTGGGCCTGGGCGGTACTGATCGGCATCGGTGGAGGCACCTTCCCGCTCATGCTCATGTTGATCGGTCTGCGCGCCCGGACACTCGCCGGCGTGACGGCCCTGTCCGCATTCTCCCAATGCACCGGGTACGTCATGGCGATGGTCGGACCGTTCGTCTTCGGCCTGCTGCACGACGTCACCGGAGGGTGGACCGTGCCGATCGCCACCATGGCGGCGTCGATCGTCGTCATGGTGATCGCTGGGCTGCGCGCCGCCCGCCCCCGCATGCTGGAAGACGCGGGCCCTACCTCACCGCCCCCGTGATCGTCGCAGCACCTGGCCGGCGTGGACCCCGGTCGGCTTGCCGTCGTTGACGGCCAGCTCACCACCCACCAGGACGACGTCGACACCGGTAGCCAACTGCCAAGGCTCGGTATAGGTCGAGAGGTCGGCTACGTTGTCCGGATCGAAGACGACAACGTCGGCCACCGCGCCCACCCGGATGACACCCCGGTCGGACCACCCCAGCCGGGATGCCGGCAGCGACGTCATCTTGCGTACCGCTTCGGGCAGCGATAACACGCCGCGCTCGCGGACGTACCGGGCCAGCACCCGCGGGAAGGTGCCGAAACTGCGCGGATGCGGACGTCCAGGCCCCTCGGCGCGGAGCACCCACCCGTCGCTAGCGACGGCTACTCGCGGGTGTCGTAACACCGTTTCCACGTCGTCCTCGCTCATGCCGTGGATCACGACGGTGACCGTGGCGGCGTGTTCCTCCAACACTCGCAGCGTCGCCTCCGCGGCGTCGATACCGTCGCGGGTGGCGATATCGGCGAGGCTGGAGCCGGCGGCGTTCTCATACCGCCCCGGCCCCAAGTCGGCGAGCATCACCTTCGCGGCATCGGCGTGCTCGCCGTCCCGTCGTCGTAGTTCAGCGACGATCCGCTCACGCTGGGCCGGGTCGGCGAGGCGGGTCAGCAGAGCCTCCGGGCCACCGTCCATCGCCCAGGTCGGCAGCCGGGTGGTGAGGGTAGTGCTCGACGCCGCATAAGGATAGACGTCGCCCGCGACGTCGACCCCACGCTCGGCGGCGTCATCGATGAGGTCCAACACCGCCGACACCGTGCCGTGGAACCGCTGGCCCGCGGCTTTGATGTGGGAGATCTGCAACCGGGCACCGGCGTTCTCGGCCACCCGGATAGCCTCCTCGACGGCCTCCCGCAGCCGCGCGGATTCGTTGCGGATGTGGGTCGAGTACAACAAACCCGCCTGGGTGGCGGCGCTGACCAGGTACTGCACCTCACGCTCGTCGGCGTAGGTACCGGGTGCGTAGATCAGCCCCGTGGAGAACCCATGGGCTCCCGACTCCGCGGCCTCGGTCAGCAGCGTCGCCATGGCGGCCAGTTCGTCGTCGCTCGCCTGGCGTTCCTCGCCGCTCATCACCGCCAGCCGCACCGCCTGGTGTCCGACCTGGGTCGCCAGGTTGACCGCCGGGCGGGCCCGGTCGACGGCGGCGGCGAAGCCGTCGTGGTGAGTCCAGTGCCAGCTGAGTTCTGGCTCGAAGAACGCGGTGGAGGTTTTCATCTCCTCGACGTCGCTGATGGGAAACGGGGAGAACCCGCAGTTGCCGCCGAGCAGCGTGGTGACGCCCTGTGGGAGTTGGGTGCTGGCGGCGGGCCAGCCCTCCATCCGGAAGTCGGCGTGGGAGTGCAGGTCGATGAACCCCGGGGCGACGCACCGCCCAGCCGCGTCGACGATCTGGCGGGCCCGGAGCGGGCTGGCGGAGACCTCTTGAATGGTGCCGGCGCCGATCCCGACGTCGGCCAGTACCGGGTCCGCTCCGGTGCCGTCCACCACCATGCCGCCTCGGACGACCAGATCGTACTCGCTCATATACACCTCTCGTCTTTTCCCGGTGATCATTGGCTTTTGACTACCGGATCCGGTAGTCAAAAGCCAATGATCACCGGGAGGGGGGCGGTGGGTCAGGTGCGGGCTAGGCGGACCACCGTGGCCGCCGCCTCGGCGATGATGTCGGCCGCGGGACCCGGCCGTTCGGCGTGCGACGCGGGGTCGTCCAACTCGCTGCCGAGCGCGGCCAGCACCACCTGCCGGCCGTCGAACTCGAGAACGCCGACGTCGTGCCGGACGCCAGTGATCTCCCCGGTCTTGTGCCGGCAGACGACGTCCGCCCCGAGCCGAGCCGGCATCCGGTCGTTGAACTGCTGCCGGCCGAGCACACCCAACGCGAGCTCGCGCAGCTCCGGCGGGAGCAGACCCGGTCCGACGAGCCGATCCAGCAGCAGCGCTTGATCGTCGGCGGTAGTGACGTTGCGTAGGCCGGTCTTGGCCGCCTCCAAGTCCATCAGCCGCCGCTGTAGCCGGGTATGAGTAGTGCCCAGCTCGGCCAGGCGTTTGTCGAGTGCCGGCGCTCCGAGCAGGTCGATGATCATGTTCGCCGCGGTGTTGTCGCTCACGACGATCATCAGCTCGACCACCTCGTCGAGCCGGAGCCGACGCACCGACGGCAACGCGTTGAGCACACCAGCACCACCGGCCCGGACGTCGGGTACGTCGAGCACATCGTCCAGCGAACGTCGGCCGACCGCGATGTCCCGCAGCACGAACAGCATCAGGGCCACCTTGATGGTGCTGGCCGCGGGCATCACGGTGTCGCCGTTGACCGAGGCCAGCTGATGCCCGCTTTCCCGGACCGCGAAAGCCCATCGCCCCGGACTCGTCGTAGCGAGTGTCTCGAGTTCGGCCCGCAGCGCGGTGGCCGGGCCTGGCGCCCACGTCGTCGTCATCATTCCTCACAACACAGCAGATGGTGAACCGCACCGTACAACACCGACGATCACCCACTCCACGGCGGACAACCGCGGAAAGATCCGGTCGGCATGCAACGAAGCACGGCACTTGGCGCTCATAGCCAGTGACGATCATTTCTTGCTGGAGGCCGATGATGAGCACCAGGCGACGATCCATGGCCGCGGTCACGGCGGCCGCTACGACGATGGCGATCACCACCGCTGGGCTGGGCGCCACCCCGGCCACCGCGGACCCTGAAGGTCCCACTCCGACCGTGACCACCGTCGACGGCCCCGCGTCGGCCGGATCACCCACACAGGCGTCGGTGACCCTCCTCACCGGGGACGTCGTCACCGTCACCACCCACGGCGACGACACCCGAACGGTCGACATCACCCCAGGTCCGGGACGGGACGGAATTCCGTTCGCCCAGCGCCGGACCACCGACGGCCGGTTGCGGGTGATCCCCGCCGACGCCCTCGGACCAGTCGGTGCGGGCACGCTCGACCCCCGCCTGTTCGACGTGACGACACTCATCGAGCAGGGCTACGACGACCCGTCGGCCGACGGGTTACCCCTGATCATCCGGTACGACGAGGCGCCGCGGTCACCACGCGCCGCCACCCACACCCTTCGAGGCGCCGGAGTCGCCGTCGAACGTGAGCTGCCCAGCATCGGCGCCGCCGCGGTCACCGTCCCAGCCGAGTCGACCGGCGACCTCTGGGCGGAACTCGCCGGCGCACGAGACGGCATCGGCACGGCCGCCAGCGGCATCGCTGAAGTCCATCTCGACGGGCGGGTCCACCCGCAACTGGACCGGAGTGTGCCGCGGATCGGCGCACCTCAGGTGTGGGACGCCGGATACACCGGCGCAGGGGTGACCGTGGCGGTCCTCGACACCGGCATCGACGAACAACATCCGGACCTGGCCGACGCCGTGCTCAAGGCCGAGGACTTCACCTTCAGTGACGACGGCCCCATCGACTACGAGGGGCATGGCACCCATGTCGCGTCGATCGTGGCCGGGCGCGGTACCGCCGCGGACGGCCGCTACACGGGGGTCGCCCCGGACGCCGACCTGCTGATCGGCAAGGTTCTGGACTGGTTCGGCGGGTACGACTCGTGGATCATCGCCGGCATGGAGTGGGCCGTCGAGCATGGTGCCGACGTGGTCAACCTCAGCCTCGGCGGCTGTGCTACCGACGGCTCCGACCTGTTGTCCGAGGCCGTCGACGCCCTAACCGAGCAGAACGACACGTTGTTCGTCGTCGCGGCCGGCAACCACCCAGCGCCGATGCCGTGCTTCGATCCCGCGACGGTCTCCACCCCGGCCGCCGCCGATCACGCGCTCGCCGTCGGCAGCGTCGACGACGCCGATGTGCTGAGCCGCTTCTCCAACACCGGACCCCGGCTCGGCGGTGGGGTCATCAAGCCGGAGCTGACCGCACCCGGCGAAGGGGTCGTCGCCGCCCGCGCCGCCGGGACTCTCCAGGAAGCCGCCGTCGACGAGCACTACGCCCGGCTCTCCGGAACGTCGATGGCCGCACCTCACGTGGCCGGCGTCGCGGCACTGCTGGCCCAGCAACACCCGGACTGGGCCGCCACCGAACTCCGGCAGGTGCTGCTCGGTAGTGCGCGGCCGCACCCCGACTACGGCGCCTATCAGCAGGGGGCGGGCCGGGTCGACGCGGCCCGCGCGATGGGACAACAGCTGTTCACGGCTCCAGCCTCGCTGAGTCTCGGGCTCGTTGCCTGGCCACATGGCGACGACGATCCCATCACCGAGACGTTGACGTACCACAACACCGGTGACGACGCCGTCACCCTGGATCTGTCGATGACACTGCTCGGCCCCGACGGCGGGTCCGCCCCGGACGGGATCATCAGCGTCGACGCCGAACAGGTCACGGTGAACGCGGGCGCCACGGCCGACGTCGAGATCACCGCGGACACGTCGACCGGCGCACCGGACGGCGCCTACAGCGGCTGGATCACCGCTGCGGACAACACCGGATCGGTGTCGGTCACCACCCCCGTCGGCGTCGTCCAAGAGGTCGAGTCCTACAACCTCACCATCAACGCCGTCGACCGCACTGGCGAGCCGGCCGCCACGGAGGCCACCATCGGCGATATAGGCGCGGATCTGCTCCGCGATGTCGCTCTGCCAGCCGAGCCGGTCACCGTTCGGCTCCCGGCCGGCCGCTACGACCTCACCACGGCGATCTACACCGAAGACGTCACCGACCCGATGGCCAGCAGCCTCACCCTCGTCTCCCAGCCGGAACTCGAGCTTCGCGGCGACACCGAGGTCACCCTCGACGCGCGGGATGGCGAGACCATCGGCGTGCAGGTGGACAGCACGAACGCATGGCAGGTCGGCCAGCGCCGCGCGTTCCTCCAGTCGTTCCTCGTCGAGTGGGGCGTATCAGCCGATCCCGACGACCCCAACCGGGGCACTGGGCAGCTCTACGCGACCCCGACGCCGGAGGTGACCTCGTACGAGTACACGTTCGGCTACCAGACCGGGCTCGCGGCGCCAGCGGCGAAGAAGGGACAGCCAGACCGCGGCTACAACCTGCACCTCACCGAAGAAGGGCGGATTCCGGCCGATCCGACGTTCCGGGTCCGCGACACCAACCTGGTTCGGCTGGACACCACGCTGCACGGGCAGGGCGTCGACGTGAACCTGCCCGCGTCCCTGATGGCTGAGCCGATCGTCGACGACATCGGCTGGGTGCGATGGGAGTACGACGTGGACCTGCCCGGGCAGCGACTGGACCTCTACACCGAACCCGGCACCGTCCACTGGGAGACCCAGCTGGCGTTCGGCGACTCGGTCGAGTTCGCCGCCCTGCCTTCGGATCTTGACGCTGGGAAGCGGTACCCGAAACGGTGGAACGCCGCTCCGATCGGTCCGGTGCTCCGGCCACACGTCGCTTTCGGGTTCTTCTGGGTAACTCTGACGCCCTTCGCGTCGTCGTCGCCGGGGCACTACGCCTACACACCACCGGACGACGACGGATACACCGCGACGACCACCCTGGCCATCGACGGTGAGGTGGTCGGCACCAGCGAAGACCCGGGCGGAGGGGTGTACGACATCACCTTCCCCGACGACGTCGCCACGTATGAGATCACCACTCAGCAAACCCGCGAGGTCGGTTGGTCGACGCTGGGCACCGAGGTCGAGGCGACATGGCGACTCACGAGTGGGCCGCCGGAGCCGTTCGAGACCATGCCGTTCCTCGGCCTACGGATCGGCGGCGACGTCGACCTGCTCGGCCGGGCGCCGGCGCGGCGTCCGTTCCGCCTGGAGCTCACCGTGGAGCGGGCCGACGGGTCCGCCCCGGCGGTCGAGGACATCCAACTGGAGGTGTCGTTCGACGACGGCGCGGTCTGGCAGGACGTCCGCGTGCGGCCGGCCAGCGACGGCTACGTGGTCCGGTTGCCGGCACCCCCGGCCGGGAGCGAGTTCGGGTCGCTGCGGGCCAGCGTCACCGGGACCGACGGCAGCCAGCTGGAGCAGACCGTGCTCCGCGCCTACGGGCTGCGTTAGCCCTCCCCCGGGTGCACCCTCAACTCCCCCCGGGGGTGCACCCCCCCCCGCCCGGGGCGGGGGGGCGGGGCGCCGGGCGCCTGGGCCCCCGCACCCCGGCAACGATCACCGGACGGGGTCGGCGTCGTCGATGGGCACCATCCGCAACGCCCGGGCATCTCGCTCGACGATGTCGGGTTGGCGGGCCAGCAGCGATTCCACGGTGTCGGTCCCGGCCCGCAGATGCCGTCCGGCCAGCCCGTCGAGCCGCCCGGCCCCAACGGCCGCGATCAGCTCCACGACCGCCTCCGGCGGTGTCCAGTCCGTGCGGCCTTCGTGCATCGGCATCGCAGTGGTCATCTCGGTTTCCACGTGACCCGGTGCGACGTCGAAGGCCAGCACACCCCGGTCCTGGAACTGGGCATTCAGTTGCGTGGTGAACCTGGTCAACGCTCCCTTCGCGACGGTGTAGCCGGTGTACGACGTCATCGGCTTATACGCGGCGCCGCTGCTGAGATTCACGACGCGGCCCCCGCCGGACCGGACCATGCCCCGCAGGGCCGCCTGGGTGACCAGCATCGGGCCGCGGACGTTCACCTCGATGACCCGCCACGTCTGCTCGGCGTCGAGCCCGAGGAAGTCCGTCGCCTCCGGCTCGATCACCCCGGCGTTGTTCACGAGCAGGTCGACCCCACCCAGCGTGGACTCCACCTCGTCGACCGCCGCCAGAACCGCCGTCGAGTCCACGACGTCGGCGACAACCACGACCACCTCGGCCGCGCCCCGCTCCCGGCATTCGGCGGCCACCTCGTCGAGGCGGCGCTGATCGCGGGCCAGCAGCCCCACGGCAAGGCCACGTTCGGCCAGGCCCACCGCCAGCTCACGGCCGATCCCCCGGCTCGCACCCGTGATCAGCACCCGCCGCGCGGCGTCTGTTGCCATAGTTCTTCTCCTCGTCTTATCGTCCGGACCGACCCACCATGACCGCGGGTTTCCGGCATCAGGCGAACCCGTGGTCACCCAGGGGGACGAACCGGATGCCGCGCGAACGCAGCGCCGGCACCGCCTGGGCGACGCCGTCGGCGGTGCCACTGGCCGGGTGGTTCATGTGCAGCAACGGGATCGACCCGGGTTGGGCCGTCGCCAGCGCGGCGGCCACCTGCGCAGCGTCGAAAGTCGCCCCGGCGTCACCCAGCACGTCGTAGTTGACCACCTCGAAGCCGAGATCCTGGGCGATCCGCACCGCGACCTCGTCGTAATAGGCGGTGCCGGACCGGAACCACCGTGGCGACAACCCGGCCACCCGTTCGATGGTCGCCTGGTTGATCATGATCTCGTCGATCACCTCGGCCGGACTGCCGGTTCCCGCGATGCCGTACACCTCCCGGCCGCTCACCGACAACGGGCGGTGCGCCGTTCCATGGTTGCCGACCGCGAACAACGGATCGGCGGCGAGGTCGGCGAACGTCGCCTCGTTGGCATCGATCCACCGCTGGTTCACGAACAGCGTCGCGGGCACCTTCTCCGTCCGGAGAAAGTCGATCAACGCGGCGTCGTAGCCGACGCCATTCGGTCCGCCGCACGCGTCGAAGGTCAACGCGACAACGGAGTCCCGGGTATCGAGCCTGGTGCGCACGCCGGTGACCTGCTCGCCCCACTCGGAGGCCGTGGTCGGGTAGTCGGCGGGGTCGACGTCGGCGGCACTCACGGGGGTCTCGGTGAGCTCGGCCGCCCCAGTCGGTTCCGCAGCTGGGGTGGTGGTGCCCGCCGGCGGCGCGGTGGTGGTCGGCGAACCCGCCGGCCTGGTCCGATCTGTCCGGGTGGGTGAATCGTCGGCTCCGCCGACACCACACGCCGGCAACCCGACCAGCGCCGCGCAGCCGAGCAAGAACTGCCGACGCGCCACCACCGGGGTCCGCACCGACACCCCTAAGCGCGCAGCGTGGCGCCGGTGCGCTCACCGGCCGCGGCCACCGCTGCGTCCCGGGCCGCCGTGGTCTCCTCGACCGTGAGGGTGCGATCCGACGCGCGGAAGCGGAGGGCATAAGCCAACGATTTGTGCCCCTCCCCCACCTGGGCTCCGCTGTAGACGTCGAACAACCGCACCGACTCCAACAGTGGGCCGGCACCGTCGCGCAACGCGGTCTCGACGTCGGCGGCCGGGACCGCGTCATCGACAACAAGCGCGACGTCCTGCGTCGCCACCGGGAACGTGGACACCGCAGGCGCCACCACCGGTTCGTCACGAACACCCAGGCGGTCCAGCTCCAACTCCATGGCCGACGTCCGCTCCGGTAGGCCAAGGGCCTGCACGACGCGCGGGTGCAGCTCACCGGCGTGCCCGATCAAGGTCTCACCGACGTACAACGCGGCACAGCGGCCAGGATGCCAGGGCGCATGTTCGTCGCGCTCCACCCGCAGCGACACCCCGGCCGCGTCGGTGACGATTCTCGCCGCGTCGATGGCATCCGCCCACGACGCCGCCCGGCCCGGCCCCCACCAGCCCGGCCGCTCACGCGCCCCGGACAGTGCGACGGCCAGCCGGCGGGGCTGCTTCGGCAGCGCCGCTTCCAGCCGCTCGAACTCGTCTTTCGTGGGGCGACGGTCCACCGGGAGCCGGGGCGGTACCACCGGCTCTCCCGGTTCCGGCCGGAACACCAAACCGGACTCGTAGACCGCGGCATCCACCGACCCGCGTCCGGCGTTGCGCCGTAGTGTGGCCAGCAGGCCGGGCAGCAGCGTGGTGCGCAATAGCGGCTGCTCGTCGGAGATCGGGTTGGCCAGGCGGGAAGCGCGCCGCCGGGCGTCGTCGTCAGGCAAACCCAACGCGTCGAGTTCCGCCGTCCCCATAAACGGGTACGACGGTGCCTCCACGTACCCGGCGGCGGCGACGGCGCGTTCGACCCGCCGACGGACCCGCTGCTCGACGGTGACACCGCGGCCAGGTGGTGCCACCGGCAACACCGACGGTACGGCGTCGTAACCCCGCAGCCGGGCGACCTCCTCCACGAAGTCGTATGGATCGGTCAGGTCCGGCCGCCAGCTCGGGGGTGTGACGAGGAGCCGATCCGGCGCCGGCGTGTCCACCGTGCAGCCCACCGCACGCAGCGACCCAACAACCTCGTCGGCTGGATAGTCGACACCAACGACGCGGCTCGGCAGATCCGCGTCGATGTCCACCGCCGGATGTGTCGGCAGACCACCCACCAGTGTGACGCCCGGCTCGATCGCGCCGCCGCCGAGTTCCACTAGGAGCTGCGCCACCCGCGTGGCGGCAGCCACTGGCAGAGCGGGATCAACACCACGCTCGAATCGACGCGACGCCTCGCTGGGGAGTTTGTGCCGCCGGGCGGTCCGGGCTACGCCGGTGGTCTCGAAGTTCGCCGCCTCGACCACCACCGACGTGGTCGCCGCGCTCAGTTCGGTGGTACTGCCACCCATCACCCCGGCCAAGCCGATCGGCCCGGAATCGTCGGTGATGAGAAGGTCGTCGGTCTCAAGGGTCCGCACGAAGTCGTCGAGTGTGGTGAGCTTCTCGCCTGCCTCGGCACGGCGCACCACGATGGTGCCACGTAGCAGGTCACGGTCGTAACCGTGGATCGGCTGGCCGAGCTCCATCATGACGTAGTTGGTGACGTCGACGGCCAGCGAGATAGGCCGCATCCCGGCCAGCTGGACTCGCCGCCGCAGCCACCGCGGGCTCGGTGCCGCGGGGTCGAACCCGGTGACGGTCCGGGTGGCGAACGCCGGGCAGCGCTCCGCGTCGTCCACCACCACCGGATAGTCGCCCGGCCCTGGCTCCGGAAGGGCCAGCTCACCCGGGTCTCGGAAAGCGACGCCGTAGGCCGTCGCGGCTTCGCGCGCGACACCACGGACGGACAGGCAGTAGCCGCGGTCCGGGGTGACGGCGATGTCGAGCACGTCGTCGCGTAGATGGAGCACCGCGGCAGCGTCGTCGCCCGGACTTCCAGCGTCGGGGTCGAGCACGATGATGCCGGCGTGGTCGTCGCCGAGGCCGAGCTCGCGCTCCGAGCAGATCATCCCGTCCGACACGTGCCCGTACGTCTTGCGCGCGGAGATGGCGAACCCACCGGGCAGGACGGCGCCGGGCAGGCAGACCACCACGAGGTCGCCCACCTCGAAGTTGCGTGCACCACAGACGATGCCTCGCGACGGCGACGCGACGCCCTCGGCGCCGCGATCGGCGTTGTGTTCCGGGCCGACGTCCACCGCACACCAGCGGATGGTCTTGCCGTTGCCGTGGGTCTCCTCGGCATACTCCAGAACCCGGCCAAGCACCAACGGACCGGTGACGTCGGCTCCGGCCTCGTCGACCGTCTCGACTTCGAGTCCGGCCCGGATCAATCGGGCCGCGACATCACGGGCCGGAACGTCAGGCGGCAGGTCGGCGTATTCGCGCAGCCAGGAAAGCGGGACGCGCATCTAGATCTCCATCCCGAACGCGGTGGTGAAACGGATGTCACCCTCGACCATGTCGTGCATGTCCGCGATGCCGTGCCGGAACATCAACGTACGCTCCAGCCCCATGCCGAAGGCGAACCCGGTGTAACGGTCCGGATCGATACCGCACGCGATCAACACTCGTGGGTTGACCATGCCGCAGCCACCCCACTCGATCCAGCCTTCCGAGCTGCACGTGCGACACGGGCGGTCGGGATTGCCCACGGACGCACCGCGGCACACGAAACACTGGAGATCCATCTCCGCACTCGGCTCCGTGAACGGGAAGTACGACGGGCGCAAGCGAGTGGTGATGCCCTCGCCGAACATCGACGACGCGAAGTGGTCCAGGGTGCCTTTGAGATGCGCCATGGTGATGCCCTCGTCGACGGCCAGCCCCTCCACCTGGCTGAACACCGGCGTGTGGGTGGCGTCGAGCTCGTCGGTACGGAACGTCCGTCCCGGGCAGACCACGTAGATGGGTGGCGTGCGAGACAGCATGGTGCGGGCCTGCACCGGCGAAGTGTGAGTACGCAGCACCACACCGGACTGTTCGGACTCGACGAAGAAGGTGTCCTGCATGGTGCGCGCCGGATGATCCGGGCCGATGTTCAGTGCGTCGAAATTGAGCCACTCGGCCTCCGCCTCAGGGCCCTCGGCGATCTCCCAGCCCATCGAGACGAAGACGTCGCCGACCCGCTCCTGGATGGTGCTGAGCGGATGCCGCGCACCCGGCGGAGTGCGGTCCCACGGCAAGGTGACGTCGACCGTCTCCTCCAGGAGGACCCGGGCGTCACGTTCGGCCTCCAACTCCTCCTGACGGGCCTGGATGGCGTGGGTGACCTCTTTGCGGACCGCGCCGATCCGCTGCCCGGCGTCTTTGCGGGCCTGTGGCGGCAACGCCCCGATCTCTCGGTTGGCCAAAGCCAACGGCGAGCGGTCTCCGGTGTGTTCGACCTTGATCTGCTTCAGCCGCGTGAGGTCCGCGGCCGCACGGATAGCGGCCACGGCGTCGTCACGCATCCGGGCCAGCTCGTCCGGATGCAACGGCGTGACCTCGACGGGATCGTATTGGCTGTTGGGCGCGGACATCTTCCTCGCAACCTGCGTGTGGTGGCCTGCCGGGGACAACCACGCGATTCTACGACGGACGTCGATGCGCGCGCCCATCGAGTCGCGGCCCGGGCCCCGGTACGGCCGGTCGACCGCTGGCACAACTGAACCCGATGGGCTCCGACGACAACCGTTCGATCTCGTTGCTCCGTCTGTCCAGTGAGTTCACCTGCGCGGAAAGGAAACCATGATGGTGACGAGATCTCGACGGGGTGTGGTGCTCAGCGGCTTGCTGGCAGTGATGATGGTGGCGAGCATCGGCCTCACTCACGCTCAAGCGACAACCGACGTGCCGGCGACACCACACGCTCCGCCCGCAGCGGCCGAGCCGGATCTGGCAGCCGAATTGGCCGCCGCGCCCCGGACCGGCGCCCTGTTCAACAATCCCCAAGGAACCAAGGCGCAGCAGTACGTCATCCGCAACTACCTGCTGGAAATGGTCAAGGCGGCCAAGCCGGGCTCCACCATCTCCATGTCGATCTTCAACATCACCAACTTCGACCGCGGCTTCGCCGACGCCCTGGTTCAGGCCGCCCGTCGAGGCGTCAAGGTCCGAGTGGTGCTGGAGGGCACGGCGGCCGCGAAGACCGGCGCCGGCAAGGCCATCATCGCCGGCCTGGGCACCAACAAGTCGCGCTCGTCCTGGGCCGTCGTCTGCACCAAGGGTTGCCACGGCACGAAGATCAACCACAACAAGTTCTACCTGTTCTCCAGTGTGTCCGGCCGGTCCAACGTCGTCGTGCAATCCTCGGCCAACCTCACCGTCGCCAACGGCCGCCGGTTCTGGAACAACGCCGTCACCTTCGTCGGCAACAAGACTCTCTACAACGCCTACCTGACGTACTTCAACGATCTATCCCGCAACCGGACGTCCACCGGCTACTACCGCACAGTGCTCGCGGGCAACGTCAAGACGTACCACTTCCCTCGCCGCGGGACGAACCGCAGCACCGACACCGTCTACCAGGCGCTCGGAAACGTTGGCTGTACCGGCAACACCACGGTGGGCACGGCCAGCGGCAAGACCATCATCCGGATCGCCATCTGGCATGTCAGCCGCGTCGCCATCGCCGACCGCCTGGTCAGCCTGGCCAAGAAGGGCTGCAAGATCAATATCGCCTACACCCACATGGGCTCCGAGGCGTTCAAGAAACTCAAGGGCCAGAAGAACATCCAGCTCCGCCAGCTCGCCGACAACGGCAAACGGGACATCGTGCACTCGAAGTACCTGCTCATCGCCGGAAAATACGCCGGAAAGAAGGACCGCAAAGTGACGTTCACCGGAAGCCCCAACTGGGGGAAGGCCGCGCTGCGGAGTAATGACGAGACGATGTTGCGGATCATCAGCGCCCCGATACACGACCAGTACAAAGCAAACTTCAAGCGGGTCATGGCCCGCGGCGTGAAGCGCTGACCGCGCCGCGCCCGCCGTCACCATGCGGCGGCGGGCGGCATGGCCGGCTCCGGGCGGCCGCTCAGGTCTGCTCGGCCAGGCGGGCCGGGAAACCACCCGTGGCGATCGGGCCCCAACGCTGCGGGCGCAGCCGGATCAACGACTTCTCCTGGCGCCGCATGGCCGCCCGATATTCGTCCCAGTCGGGGTGTTCGCCGGCGATGTTGCGGTAATACTCCACCAAAGGTTCGAGTGCATCCGGCATATCCAGCACCTCGGCCGCTCCGTCCACCTGCACCCACGCACCGCCGAAGTCGTCGGACAGGATCACCACACTGGCCTGAGCGGATCGACGAACGTTCACCGCCTTGGCGCGGTCGGGGTAGGTCGACACCACGATCCGGCCGGCGTCGTCGACCCCGCACGTCACCGGCGACGCCTGCGGGCCGCCGTCCGCCCGGCTGGTGATGAGTACGGCATGGTGCCGCGGCCGGACGAAGTCCAGCAGGCCATCGAGATCCACCGGAGTGTTCGTTGCGATATTCGGCATCCCACCAGCGTAGATCGCCCGTCGCCATAAGGAGCCTTACTGCCCCAACGCGCGCGGTCATAAGGAGCCTCACTGTCGCCATAGCCACCACAAGGAAGCATGCTGCGCTGGACAACTCACCACAAGGAGGCTTACTGCTCTATAGCCCGCCGCGCTTCGTCAGCGCCGCTGCGCGCGGGCGGTCGCATAGAGGCAGACGGCGGACGCCGTCGCGAGATTCAAACTCTCCGCCTGGCCATAGATCGGCACCCGCACCACGTAGTCCGCGGCACGACGTACGGCATCGGGTAAACCTCGGGCCTCGTTGCCGAACAACCACGCCACCGGAGCGCTCAGCACCCCTGCGGCGTCAGCATCGTCGAGATCCCAGGCGCCGGCGCCATCGGCGGCCAGAACCGTCAGTCCAGCACTGCGCAGCTGATCGATGGCCTCCACCACCTCCACACCGGACACGATCGGCAGATGGAACACACTGCCCACCGACGCGCGCACCGCCTTGCCGCCGTACGGATCCGCGGAGCCGGCCGTGAGCAGCACCGCGTCAGCACCGGCGGCGTCGGCGCAACGGATGACGGTGCCGACGTTTCCGGGGTCTTGCGCCTCGACGAGTACGGGCACCAGCGTCGCGGAGGTGGGTTCAGGTGCCTGCGGCGGCCCGAGGACGTCGGCGAGCGACGCGGACTCAGGGCGACACACCGCGACGATGCCCTGTGGCGTGACGGTTTCGGACAGTTCGGCCAGCGCGGCGTCGTCGGCTAGGTGCACGTCGATACCGGCCCGTTCGGCGGCCTCGACGATCGCGGCGTGGCGTCGATGCGCCGCCGGAGTCGCGAAGATCTCCACGACCCGCTGTTCGTCGCCACGGGATGCCGCCGGGCGGGTGGCCTGCTGGCGCGTCGGGCCTGATGCGGCCACCGCCTCGCTCACGGCCTGGCCACCTTCGGCGAGAAAAAGCCCGGCCTTCTCACGGCCGGCCCGGCGGGTGAGCTTGCGCGCCTGGCGGATCCGGGTGGACCGCTCCGTCAGCACGGCTACTCTCTCCATGATCGTGTCGGATCGTGTCCGACCTGTCCGGCCGGACACGTTGGTGAGCTGCGACGTTGGCGTCCGCCAACCTGACTACACCTGATCAGAATCACATTGTCAGGGTCAGCGATGGCGGCGCGGCAGCGCACGGAGTTGTCCGGCCTGACAAGTGGCGGCGCGGCAGCGCATAACGAAGGGCCCGCCGGCACCCCGACGAGCCCTCCTGAAACCGGACCATCTCCCGCGCGAACGCGGACTCAGGCCGCGGGTGCGTTGCGGTCGGCGGGCAGAGCCGCCCGTGCGGTCTCGACCAGCGCCTTGAACGCCGCGGGGTCGTTGACGGCGAGGTCGGCCAGGATCTTACGGTCGACCTCAACCTCGGCCAACTTCAGACCCTGGATGAAGCGGTTGTAGGTCAGGCCTTCGGCCCGCGCGGCGGCGTTGATCCTGGTGATCCACAGCTGCCGGAAGTCGCCCTTGCGCTGCTTGCGGTCCCGGTAGGCGTAGACCAACGAGTGGGTGACCTGCTCCTTGGCCTTGCGGTACATGCGGGAGCGCTGCCCCCGGTAACCGCGCGCCTTCTCGAGGGTCTCCCGCCGTTTCTTATGGGCGTTGACCGCCCGCTTCACGCGTGCCACTGATTCTCCTAGCTTGGCCCGGTCACCACCATCGGACCGGGTTGTCGTCTTCTGTCAGGCGTCGTCCCGCCCAGCCGGGGTGGCGGACGGGACGATCGAGGCTCACTTGCCGAGCAGCTTCTTGACCCGCTTGACGTCGCTCTTGGCGACCTCGGTGGTGCCGTCGAGTCGACGAGTGAGGGTGGTGCTCTTGTGCTCCAGGTAGTGCCGACGATTGGCTCGCTGCCGGCGGATCTTGCCGGTGCCAGTCACGCGGAACCGCTTGCGCGCACCACTGTGGGTCTTGTTCTTCGGCATGGTGCCGTACTCTCCTCTACTCTTCGTTCTCGGCGACGCGGGTGCGGGTCGGCCGGTCAGAGCGTTCCTTCGCCGCCGCCTGGCGTCCCGCGGCGCGCTCAGCGCGCTCGGCCTCGGCATCGGCCCGACGTTGGGCTTGCCGCTCCTCCTTGGCCGCGTGGCGTTCTGCCTTGGCGTCCGCCTTCTTCTTGTGCGGGCCCAGGACCATCACCATGTTGCGGCCGTCTTGCTTCGGCGCGGATTCGATGAACCCGAGTTCTTCGACGTCGGACGCCAACCGCTGAAGCAACCGGAACCCGAGTTCGGGACGGGACTGCTCCCGGCCACGGAACATGATGGTGACCTTGACTTTGTCGCCCTCGGCAAGGAACCGTTCGACGTTGCGCTTCTTGGTCTCGTAGTCGTGTGTGTCGATCTTCGGTCGGAGCTTCTGCTCCTTGATCAGCACGTGCGACTGATTCTTCCGAGCCTCGCGCGCCTTCATCGCGGACTCGTACTTGTACTTGCCGTAATCCATGAGCTTGGCCACCGGGGGCCGTGCGCTCGGGGCGACCTCTACCAGATCGAGCTCAGCCTCCGCAGCGAGGCGTAATGCGTCCTCGATACGTACGATGCCGACCTGCTCACCATTAGGGCCGACGAGCCGGACCTCCGGTACCCGGATCCGGTCGTTGATACGGGGCTCGACGCTGATGCCGTCCTCCTGTGTGCCTGGGTTCCGCTGGATTGACAAGCGCGCACGAGGAGACCACAAAAAATGGCCCCCACTGCGCACAGCGAAGGCCATCCAAAGCGCCGACGACGCTCACGCGCCGCCTTCACCTGGGCATTACTGGAATGCCCGGACCTGAAACCCGATGGCCTCAACAGCCATGGCGGGTGGGAGGGTCTCCGCTTGCGTTCCACCTAGCCGGGGCCTACTAGCAGGCCCCATCCGGGTGAACCGGTCAGTGTGACAGGGTAGCACGGGTGACGACGAGTTCCCATCCCTCGCAGCCCGAGTCCGGCGCGCACCCCCACGACACCCCACGCCACGACACCACCACCCACGAGGCGGGCGCCGGCGATACCGCGGCGGCCGGCCGCGATATCGCCGAGGTACCGGCCGTCGAGGTGGTATCGACAGCGTCGGTCCACCTGCTCAGCGCGGCGGCCGTCCACCTGGGGCTAGCCGAGGACCTACCCGAGCACCGCGACCTGGATGAGGCTCGGACTCTCATCGACGCACTGGCTGGACTGCTCACCGCCGCGGCGCCACACCTCGGGCACCACCACGCCGCCCCGCTGCGCGACGGTCTGAAGAGCCTGCAACTCGCCTTCCGGGAAGCCTCCGCCATTCCCGATGCGACCGGCGAAGGGCCCGGTGAGAAGTTCACCGGGCCGGTCTACGGGTAACCACCGCGGCTAACCACCGCGGCGGGGAGTCGGCGCACGGTGGGCCAGACCACCGCCCGCCACTCGTCGCGTCACAAGGCGCCGCTCACCCGCCAGCCTGACGCCAGGGCCCGCAGCCCCGCAGCGTCCACCGAGAACAGCACCGGTCCGGCGAGGTCGATCACCAGCGCGTCGGCGCCGTCGGCCAGCGCCGCCTCGGCCGCCGCCCTCGTGGGCACGGGGACCGGCCGGGCGTCGGGATTCCACCGCCGCATGCTGTCCACACTGGTGAAGGCGAGCAACCCACGCCGGCCGTCGCGGCCGATGGTGCTGGCCGTGGCCATGTTCGTCTGGTGGTGCGGCACGTCGTCGACACCATCCGCTTCGGGTTCGGGTTCGGATTCGCCTGCGTCGGCGGCCGCCACCACCGGAACCAGCACCCGCCCACCTGCCAGGGCGGCCAGCACGTCGGCTGGTCCGCCTTCTCCGCTCTCATATGCCGACAATGCCGCGGCCAGGTTCGGGTCAGCCGAACCGTCGTCGTCCGGGAACGCCGCATGCGGCACCGTCTTGCCGGTTTTCGCAATCACGGGCGGCGACCCTAGCCTGCCCGTGGCCCAGTTTCCAGGCCAAGACCCGAAAACCCATCACAACAGCACATCATTTGTCGGTTTTGCACCAAACCTCCCGAGGTCTGACGTCACCCACCCAGGAACTGGACGGCGAACGTACACTGCCTTGTCGTGGACCTCTCCGTCTCCGACGCACCGGTGGGCCGTCTATTAGACCGACGGTACCGCGTGGAGTCGCTGCTTGCCCGTGGCGGAATGGCCACCGTGTACCGCGGCACCGACACTCGCCTCGACCGCATGGTGGCACTGAAGGTCATGCACGCGGAACTCGCCGCCGACGACGAGTTCGTCACCCGGTTCATCAGCGAGGCACGATCCGCGGCCCGCTTGTCCGACCCCCACATCGTGAGCGTCTTCGACCAGGGTGAAGACGAGGGCGCGGTCTTCCTGGCCATGGAGTTCATCCAGGGTCGCACCCTCCGCGACGTCTTACGCGAACACGGCCGGATCGACCCCGACCTCGCCCTCGAGATCTACGAGTCGGTTCTGTCCGCGCTACGCGCCGCCCACCAGGCCGAGATCGTGCACCGCGACGTCAAGCCGGAAAACGTCCTCATCAGTGACGACGGCCGGATCAAAGTGGCCGATTTCGGCTTGGCGAGGGCGACTCGTAGCCAGGGCAACACCACCGCCCGCGGGCTCCTACTGGGCACCGTCAGCTATATCTCGCCGGAGCAGGCGCTCGGTGAGCGAGCCACGCCGCGCTCGGATGTGTACGCCGCCGGCGTGATGCTGTACGAGCTGCTGACCGGCCGGCCACCACATTCTGGGCCTACCGACTTCGTCGTCATGCGTGCCCACATCGACGAGGACGTCCCCACCCCATCGGAGTCCGCCCCGGTGCCGGCCGTCGTCGACGAGCTCGTTCGCATCTCCACGGCACGCCAGCCGGAGGTCCGTTATGCCGACGCCGGCGACTTCCTCGCCGCCGTCCGGCTCGCCCGCGCCGCGATCGCCAGCGGCGACTCCTCGACCGGGGGTGCACGCCACGCATCCAGGGTGATGCCGGTGGTAGCTCCCACGCCCGCACCTGCGGGCAACACCAACTGGCAAGATTCAGCCGCCGACGACACCTCCGAGTCCGACGCATTCGCCGTCGCCGACGCCTTCTACCGGGAGTCCGGGGCGCCGATTCCGGCTAACCCGGACCACACCGTCGACAGCAATCCCATCGACCTCGCCAACGCGTTCTACCACGAGAACCCGTCATCCCAGCCACTGTCTCCGCTGGCCACACCGCCCGGCACCCAACCCCCACCGCCACCACCGACCCATGGACCCCAGCAGACCCGGGTCATCAACATCGAACCCGGCGAGGCGATTCCCACCACGGGGAGCGGAGCCGACGACACCGGCCGATCCGGCGGTTCCGGCCGCCGGACCAGAACGAAGCGCCGCCGCAGCTGGCGCGGCCCGATCCTGTTCCTGCTGGTCCTGCTCCTCGCCACGGCGGTCACCATCGCCGCCTGGTGGTTCGGTGCCGGCCGCTGGACGTCCACACCGCCGTTGCTGAACCTCGACCCGGACGCCGCGATCGTCCAAGCCGAGGAGGCTGGACTCAAAGCCTCCGTCGACGGAGAAGGGTTCTCCGAACAGGTCGAGGCCGGCCTGGTCCTGAGCACCGACCCCGGCCCCGGCGAACAGATCCTCAAGGGCGGCACCATCAGGCTGACCGTCTCGCAGGGCCCGGAGCGCTACGAGGTTCCGAACCTCGACGGCATGACCCGCGAGCAAGTCGAATCCGCCCTCGGCGACCGCAACCTGGTGCCGCGGTTCACCGAGCGCCACCACCCCGACGTCGAAGAAGGCCGCGTCATCTCCCAAGACCTGGAGGCCGGCGACGAAGTCCGCCCCGACACCGAGGTCACCGCGGAGATCAGCCTGGGCCCGGAGCCGATCGACATCGACGACTTCACCGGCAGCCCGATCGCCGACGCGCGCGAAGCACTCGGTTCGGCCGGGTTCGAGCTCGACGTCACGGAGGAGTTCTCCGACGACGTCGCCCCCGGTGTCGTCATCTCCCAGGACCCTTCCAGCGGGACCGGCCACGCGGGTGACACCGTGGCGCTCGTCGTCTCACAGGGGCCGGAGGTGGTCGAGGTCCAAGTGCCCAGTGTCATCGGTGAGCGGGTCCGCGACGCCGAGCGGATCCTCGACGAGGCCGGCCTGGAGGTGCGGGTGGAACCGTCGTTCGGCGACGGCCGACTACGCCGCCAGGTCGTGCGGGCCCAGTCCCCCGACCCGGGTGCTACCGTGCCGGAAGGCTCGACGGTGACGCTCTACATCTTCGGGTTCTGATGGTCTACAGCTCTGCGAACTCCATGCCTGCGCCCCTGCTCGGCACCCACCTGCCAGCCGCTGGGAAGCCGGCGGCCGTCCCTGGCCGGGCCGCCGACATGGGTGCCCGCAGCGTTCAAGTCTTCCTCGGCAACCCGCGGGGATGGGCGACCACACCCGGCGATCCGTTGGTCGAGGCCGCCTTCCGGACGGCGGCCGAGCAGCGGTCGATGACGGTCCTGGTGCACGCGCCCTACCTGATCAACCTGGGCAGTCCCACGGCGGCGACGTTCGAGCGGTCGCGGGCCAGCATCGAGCACGCCCTCGTACGGGCGAGGGCCGTGGGCGGCTGCGGGGTGGTGGTGCACACCGGATCGTGCGTGGCCGAAGGCGGCTACGACACCGCGATGAAGCAGGTGCGGGAGGCGCTGCTGCCCATCTTGGATGGGCTCGACGACGACGGACCTGCCCTGATGCTTGAACCCACCGCCGGTCAGGGCCGGTCATTGTGCGCGACCGTCGACGACGTCGAGACGTATCTGGAGGCGATCGATCACCACCCTCGGGCCAAGCTCTGCTTCGACACCTGCCATGCCTTCGCCGCCGGCCACGACCTCGCCCAGCCCGGAGGGATGACCGCGACGCTGGACCGGCTGGTGGCGGTGGCGGGCGCGGGACGGCTAGCGGCCGTACACGCCAACGACTCCCAGGACGGGTGTGGTTCGTTCCGGGACCGCCATGAACGGATCGGTGCCGGCCAGATCGGCGTCGAGCCGTTCCGCGAACTCCTGCACCACCCGGCGGTGGCAGGCCTGCCTGTGGTGCTGGAGACACCTGGCGGGCCAGCGGCCTACGCCGCCGACATCGCCCTACTCGGCTCCCTCCTCACCTCCCCTCCCTCCCGGTGATCATTGGCTTTTGACTACCGAATTCGGTAGTCAAAAGCCAATGATCACCGGGAGGGAGGGGTCACGGAAAGGCGCTGCTCAAGCGGCGGAATGGACACGTTTGACGCTACTTGACACCAATAGTGACCAGACTGTGACCAATCGTCTTACAGGCCGGACTTGAGGTCTGAATCAACGTCGCCCTGGCTTACCGTCGCAGATGGCGGAAGGAGTCCGACTCATGGTCGTCCTGATGGCATCAGGCGCAACCGACACGCAGATCGAGGCCGTCGTCTCCCGTGTACGCCGAACCGGTGGAGAGGCCTTCGTCAGCCGCGGTGTCCACCGCACAATCATCGGGCTGGTCGGCGACGTCGACCGGTTCCGCGCACTCAATCTTCGCCGGATGGCAGGGGTAGCCGACGTGATCCGGGTCTCGACGCCCTACAAACTGGTGGGCCTCGGCCACAACCCCGAGCGCAGCACCGTGTACGTCGGCGAGACCGACACCCGCCCGGGTGTGCCCGTCGGCCCCGGCGTATTCACCCTGCTCGCCGGCCCGTGTGCGGTCGAGTCCCTGGACCAGACCCTCGAAGCCGCGGAGATGGCCCGCGCGGCCGGCGCCACACTGCTGCGCGGTGGTGCGTTCCGGCAGCCGTCGCCGCCCCAGGCTTTCCGCGGCCTGGGCCGCGCCGGGCTGCACATTCTCGCTGAGGCCGGGCAGGCAACCGGGCTACCGGTGGTTACCGAGGTTACCGAAGCCAGCGACGTCGAACTCGTGGCCCGTTACGCGGACATGCTGCAGGTAGGTGCCCGCAACATGCAGAACTACGCGCTGCTCGACGCCGTAGGCGGCCTGGGCAAACCGGTCCTCCTCAAGCGGGGCATCCAGGCCACCATCGAAGAGTGGCTGATGGCGGCCGAGTACGTCGCACAACGTGGCAACCTGAACATCGTGCTGTGCGAGCGGGGTATCCGGACCTTCGAGCCGACCACACCCGCCACCCTGGACATCTCCGCCGTGCCGGTGGTGCAGAGCCTGTCGCACCTGCCGATCATCGTCGATCCAGCTCATGCGAGTGGCCGTCGGGACCTGGTGTTGCCGCTATCGCGGGCGGCCCTGGCCGCCGGCGCCGACGGAATCCTCATCGACGTGCACCCAGATCCCGACGCCGCGTTGTGCGACGGCCCACAAGCACTCGGCGGACCCGATATCCGCGAACTCGCCTCGGCGATCCGTCGGCTGACGCCGGTTGTCGGCCGCCGCTCCGCCGAGGTCGCCACCCCCGCACCATTCTGAGGGCTCAGCCAAACCACGACGTCGTCGCCCGGCTCATCGCGCGCCCACCTCCACCAGCTCAGATGTGGTCTTGCGGCGATGCAGGCGCACGACGTGGACCACCGCGGCAACCCAGGCCCCCAGGACAACCAGGTACACCACCCACCGCACCGGACCGGACAGGTCGAAGGCGTGCTCGGAACCGAGCGTACGCACGTTCAGCAGGACGATCAGTCCCCCCACGGCCGACCCCAGAACCCGCGGCGGGATGTGCCGGACCAGCCAGGCCGCGATCGGTGCCGCGACGACACCACCCACGAGCATCATCGCGACCCAGCTGAACTTCACGCCATGGAGACCCAGGCCGAGCAGAAAGCCGAGACTGGCGCAGACCGCCACCATGAACTCGCTGGTGCCGACGGAGCCAACCACCTTGCGGGGTTCCAGGCGGCCACTGGCCAGCAGCGTCGAGGTACTGATAGGCCCCCATCCGCCACCGGCGGTGGCGTTCACGAACCCCGCCACCAGGCCCAACGGGGCGAGGAACCGGCTGCGCAGCGGTTTGCCGAGATGACCCACTGGCGGGCCGGCGATGGTGAAACGGATGAGGATGTACAGACCCAGCGCGAGCAACACTCCAGCCATGAGCGGCGTCGCTGAGGAGGTGGAGAGACTGGAGAGAAAGGTGGCCCCGGCAAACGCACCAAGGCCACCGGGGATGGCTATCCGGCGCACCACGGCCCAGTCGACGTTGCCGAACCGCCAGTGCGACAGTCCGGACGCAAGCGTGGTCCCGATCTGAGTTAGGTGGACGGTCGCCGACGCCAGGGCCGGCGCAGTGCCGATCGCCAGCAGCATCGTGGTGGAGGTGGCACCGAAGCCCATACCGAGGCTGCCGTCGACCATCTGAGCCCCGAAGCCCACCAGGCCGAGCATGACCAGGATGTGCATGCCGTGCGCCCTCCTCCAGCCCGGACTACCCACTAATCCTACTGACTAACTATGATTAATAGTGCGGGGGGGATCCAACAGAGGTCAATATCCGGGCGTATTCGTCTCGTATCCCGATACGGCGAAGATGGTCCCCTTGCATCGCACCGCCGGGGGCAGGTAGGCCGGTCAGGCCTCGGCCAAGCTAGCTGGCGTCAGCGCTGATCACGACACGTCAACGTCGGAGGTCTGTTGCCACACCTGCCACTAGTGCAGTGACCCGAGCAGATCGGCCAGCGTCTCGCCGGCCTTTCGCGCGTCGGCCGCGCTGACATCGAGGTGGGTGGTGAGCCGCACGGTGTTGGGGTCCATGGCGCCGGACAAGACCCCAGCCGTCCGGGCCTGCTCGACCAGCTGGGCCGCCCGGCCCGGTACCGCCAGCATGACGATATTGGTCTCCACCTGCGCCGGATCGACGACACCGGGCGCTGCGTCGGCGATGATCTCGGCGATAAGCCTGGCGTTCGTGTGGTCGTCGGCCAGCCGATCCACGTGGTGTTCCACGGCATACAGACCGGCTCCGGCCAACACACCGGCCTGCCGCCAGCCGCCGCCGAGTCGTTTACGGCGCAGCCTGGCCTCGGCGATCGCGTCCGCGGGACCAACAAGGACCGACCCGACCGGCGCTCCCAACCCTTTCGAGAGGCACACTGACACCGAGTCGAACGCCGCCGCCAGGTCCCGGATCGGCACACCAGTGGCCACCTGGGCATTCCACAGACGGGCACCGTCGAGGTGTAATCGAACCCCGGTCCCGGCGACCGCGGCGTGCAACGCCGCCAGCTCATCCCGCGGCTGGACCGTGCCGCCGGCGAAGTTGTGGGTGTTCTCGACCGCGATCGCGGCCGTCGACACCAAGTACGGTCCGGCGTCGGGCGCCATCATGTGCTGGATGGCCGCGACGTCGACGAGACCGCGCGGATGCCACCACGTCCGAGTAGTGACACCGTGCAGCGCGGCGTGAGCCCCTTGCTCTGCGCGCACGACATGGGCACGGGCCTCACAAAGGAGTTCCTGGCCTGGGGAGACCCAGAGGCCCACCCCCAAGATGTTGGCCATCGAGCCGGTCACCGTGAACAGGCCGGCTTCGTGGCCGAGCATGGCCGCGACCCGCTCCTCCAAGGCGATGGCGCTGGGGTCCTCACCGTAGACGTCATCACCGGTCTCGGCAGCCGACATCGCCGCCAGCATGCCCGGTGTTGGGCGGGTCACGGTGTCGCTGCGTAGGTCGATGGCGCCAGAGGTCATATCCGTCACTGTAAAGGCCACGGATGTGGTCGCGGCACCCGAGGAACCCTGTCCCCGGTATCTGGCAGACTGCCAGCGGAGATCGACCAGGAACGGAAAAGGTGATGACCGTGGGCTTCAGCGGCTGGCCGGCCGAGGCATTGGAGTTCTATGAGGGCCTCGAGGCCGACAACTCCCGCGGCTACTGGACGGCCCACAAGGCCATGTATGAGCACTCGGTGCGCGAGCCGATGACCCTCCTGCTAGCTGAGCTGGAGTCTGAGTTCGGTGCCGGCAAGATCTTCCGCCCGTATCGCGACGTACGGTTCAGCGCAGACAAATCTCCGTACAAGACGGCCATCGGCGCCACCCTAAGCGGCGGTGGCTACGTCCAGTTGTCCGCCGACGGATTGGCCGCCGGCAGCGGCATGTACGTGATGGACGCCGAGCAGCTGGCCAGATACCGGCACGCGGTCGACGACGACACCTCGGGCGCGCAACTGGTCACCCTCGTCGATGAACTCACCGGGCAGGGGGTCGACATCACTGGCCACGACCACCTCAAAACCGCCCCCCGCGGCTATGCCAAAGACCACCCCCGGGTAGAACTGCTGCGTTTCAAGGGGGTGGTGGCCTGGAGACAGTGGCCGGTCGCGGCCTGGTTGGGCACCGCTGCCGCCAAACGTCGTGTCGTCGACTTCCTGCGCACCACCCGGCCACTGCACACCTGGCTCGTCGATCACGTCGGCGAGCCAGCCTGACACCTTCACGACGTCTGCCCGGCCAGGAGGTGGCATAATCGACCCCGTGACCAACCTCGTGCTCAACTCCTGGTGGTGGCTGCCCTAGCCGGCGGCCCACCCGAGCACACACCTCGTGGCCGCCGTGATGGCGGCCAGATGCGGCAGAGCTAAGCGCTGCGGCGGGTCCCGCCCACGGCGGCCTCCGACCAACGGAGGACACCAATGACCATAGCCGCGACACCCTCACTGGACCACACGCCACTACTCGCCGACGAAGCCGACGTCAGAGCGCATCCCGACCGGTTCCGGGTCCTCACCGGCGACCGCCCCACCGGCGAACTGCACCTCGGCCACTACTTCGGCACCCTGCACAATCGGGTCAGGCTGCAGGCGATGGGCGTCGATACGTTCGTGGTCATCGCCGACTACCAGGTGATCACCGACCGAGACCTCCCCGCCGGCATCAACCGCACCGTCCACGGCATCGTGCTCGACTACCTGGCCGCGGGCCTAGACCCGAGTCGCACCACGATCTTCGCGCACAGCAGTGTTCCCGCGCTCAACCAGCTGATGCTGCCGTTCCTCGCCCTCACCAGCGTGGCCGAGATGCAGCGCAACCCCACGGTCAAAGAAGAAGCCGCCGCAGCCGGTCTCACGTCCATCAGCGGTCTGCTGCTGACCTACCCGGTCCACCAGGCCGCCGACATCCTGTTCTGCCACGGAAACCTGGTGCCGGTGGGAGCTGACCAGCTGCCCCATATCGAGCAGGCGCGGCTCGTCGCACGCCGGTTCAACGAACGCTTCGGCGACGGGCAGCAGCTGTTCCGGCCACCACAAGGACTACTGTCGGCCACCCCGGCACTTCTCGGGGTCGACGGGCGCAAGATGAGCAAGAGCCGCGGCAACGGCATCTCCCTGCGCGCAAGCGAAGACCACACCGCGCAGCTCATCCGGCGCACCGTCACCGACAGCGAACGGCACATCACCTACGAGCCCCAACGCCGGCCCGAGGTCGCCAATCTGCTGCTCATCGGCGCTCTCTGCGCTGACGTCGAGCCGGCCGAGCTGGCCGACCAGATCGGCGCTCGCGGCGCTGCCCATCTGAAGGCCGTGGTCACCGACGCGGTCAACGACCACCTGCGGCCACTCCGCGCCCGCCGCGCCGAACTCGCCACCGACCGCGGTGTAGTCCGCGACGTCCTCCGTTCCGGCGCGGAACGGGCCAACGACATCGCCACGAACACCCTGGACGATGTCCAACGCGCCCTCGGTATGCACTACTGACCAGCTGGCCGGCGCGGCGTGAACCGAAGATCAGTTGGACTCGAGCAACTCGGCGACGAGGAACGCCAGCTCCAACGACTGGGTCCGGTTCAACCGGGGGTCGCAGACGGTCTCGTACCGGTTGTGCAGTGCGTCCTCGGCGATCGGGTCACCTCCGCCGACACACTCGGTGACGTCGTCGCCGGTCAGCTCCACATGCAAACCACCTGGGTGGGTACCAAGCGCGCGGTGCACCTCGAAGAAACCGCGGACCTCGTCCATCACGTCGTCGAAGCGGCGCGTCTTGTGCCCGCTGGGTGCCTCGTAGGTGTTGCCATGCATGGGGTCACACACCCACGACGCCACCAGGCCACTCGTCGTCGCCTTCTCGATGAGCTGCGGCAAGCTGTCCCGGATCGCGGTGGCGCCCATCCGGCTGACGAACGTCAACCGACCCGGCAGGCGCTCCGGATCCAGCTTCTCGGCCAGCTCCATGAGGTCGTCGGGTGTGGTAGACGGCCCGACCTTGACGCCGATCGGGTTGCGGATACGCGCGGCGAACTCCACATGGGCACCGTCGAGCTGACGGGTTCGCTCACCGATCCAGACGAGGTGTCCGGAGACGTCGTACGGCAGGCCGGTCCGCGAATCTACCCGGGTGAGCGCCGTCTCGTAGTCAAGCAGCAAAGCCTCATGGCTGGAGTACAGCTCGACGGTGTGCACATTCTCCGAATCGACGTCGATCGCCCGCATGAACCGCAAGGCTTGGTCGATCCGGCCGGCGAGCCGCTCATAACGCTGCCCGGCCGGCGACGAACGCACGAAGTCGGTGTTCCACGCGTGCACCTGGTGCAGATCGGCGAACCCACCGCCAATGAACGCCCTGGTCAGGTTAAGTGTCGCCGCCGAGGCGTGATAAGCGCGGACCATTCTGGCCGGATCCGGCGTACGCGCGGCCTCGGTGAACTCGAAACCGTTGACGATGTCCCCGCGGAACGCGGGCAACGTGACGCCATCGCGGGTCTCGGTCGGCTTCGATCGTGGCTTCGCGTACTGCCCGGCCAGCCGGCCCACCTTCACGACGGGCATCGTCGCGGCATAGGTGAGCACAACCGCCATCTGTAACAACGTCTTGAGTTTGTTGCGGACGTTGTCCGCCGAGACCCCGCCGAACGTCTCCGCGCAGTCGCCACCCTGGAGCAAGAAAGCCTCACCCCGCGACACCGCAGCCAGCCGCTCGCGCAGGAGGTCACATTCTCCGGCGAACACCAGCGGCGGCATAGTACGAAGCTCAGCCACCGCGTGCTGGACAGCGGCCTGATCCGGCCAGTCCGGCTGTTGCGCGGCAGGCCGGCGGTGCAAGGCGGAGCCCAGCTCCGCGAATAGTTCAGAATCGGGATGCGAGGTCACCCGGCCAAGGGTAGGCGCTTTGACACTGTCCAGGCGAGACATCCCACGTTCCGGACGGCCGGTCGCCTGGAGACTCCGCCGCTCCGCTCCCACCTCCGTGGTGCTCCGCTCCCGCCTCCGTGGTGCTCCGCTCCCGCCTCCGTGGCGCTCCGCTTCGCTCCCATCTCGCTGCCCCGCTCCCATTTCCGTGGTTCCTCGACACGGAGCGTGGTGCGTTGAACGCCTGCCACGGTGGACGTTTTGTCTTATTTATGGCAGCGCTCGACGCACCATGCACAGGCGCACAGCAGCGACGCATACCCGGCGACGATCACTAGCATGCGGGCTTTGCGGCCGCCCGGTCACGTCGAGCGGTAGACACTCCCGGTCACGTTGGGCAGCAGGCTCGGTGCAACCGGATTTAGCGAAGATGTGCCCGGGATGAGTTGATCTCACGTAGTCGACCAACGACACTCATACCAGCATGTCTGAATTACCAGCGTCGTATCGCGACGTCTTCGCGATCCCCGAGTTCCGTCGTCTGTGGTCGGCTCACGCGCTGTCGGTGATAGGCAGCCAGCTGGCGCGGGTCGCGATCACCATCCTCGTCTATGAACGGACCCAATCGGCCGGGCTGACGGCGCTGACATACGCCCTGACATTCCTGCCGGACTTCATCGGCGGCGCCGCCCTCGCCGGACTCGCCGACAGATTCCCGCGTCGCACCGTGATGGTCATAACCGACATCTGCCGTGCCGCGCTTGTTGCGCTCATGGCGGTTCCCGGCGCACCGCTGGCCGTCCAAGCCGGCCTGCTCTTCCTGGTGCAGCTCGTCGCGGCTCCGTTCGCGACGTCACGACACGCGATCCTGGCCGACATTTTGACCGGCGACCGGCTGACAGTGGGCCTAGGATCCATCTCGATCACGTCGCAGGCTGGCGTCGCGATCGGTTTCGGTGCTGGGGCCGCACTCGTCGCTCAGTTGGGTGTGCCGACCGCTCTGCTCCTCAACGCAACCACCTTTCTCGCGTCGGCGATCATCATTCGCCACGGCATCAGCCACTACCGTCCCTTACCACCAACAGACGGCGAGCCGACTGCCGGGCAGTGGGACACGATCAAAGCAGGCTGGAGTGTCGTTGTTCATAGCGCCCGGCTGCGAACACTGCTGGCCATCGCCTGCTGTGCAGGTTTCTACGCGGTGCCGGAAGGCCTGGCCGTCCCCTTCGCCGATCAACTCGGCGAAGGCACCGCCGCCGTCGGTTGGCTGTTAGCCGCCAACCCCGTCGGCACGGTCCTGGGCATGGCGCTACTCCGAATCATGCCGCCGGACCGGCGCATCACCCTCCTCGGCCCGATGGCCGTGGCCAGCAGCCTGATCTTGCTACCCACCGGCTGGGTTCCCGGACTGGCCGTGACCGTGCTGTTGTGGACGTTGAGCGGAGTGTTCTCCGCTCATGACATCGTCACCCAGGCGACCTACGTTCGGATCGTCCCGGCGCATAGGCGCGGTCAGGCGATCGGTGTGGCCATCGCCGCCCTGCGGGCCGCGCAAGGAATCGGCATCGTCGCCGCCGGGCTCCTGGCTCAGCTGTTGACACCGGCACTCATCATCGCCGGCGCGGCTGTGCTCGGAACCGTCGTAACGACGATCGCGGCGCTGCGGTGGGTCCGGGCGTCCTCGTCCCACCCCGACTACCCGCCAGGGACAAAGACCTCCGGTTAGTCCACCTACCGTCGGCGCCGGTCGGTTCTTATCAGGCGCCCGCCATGCCCGTCCTGTTCACCCAGAGCAGCCTGCTCGGATACACCACTCAGTCCCAACTGTTCGCACGCATCGCGCACCTCCTCCCACAACGCCACAAACCAACCGACCAACCACCATCAGTCCCAACTGTTCGCACGCATCGCACACCTCCTCCCACAACACCGCAAACCAACCGACCAACCACCATCAGTCCCAACTGTTCGCACGCATCGCACACCTCCTCCCACAACACCAGGACCCGAGACGGGGCGACACAGATCGTGATGACGACCCGACCTGTCGAAGAACACGTGGGACTCGGCCCTCGCATGCATGAAACCCCCCGTTCATCGGGTGTCGCGAACGGATCATCGCCTGACGGCAACCGTTCTTATTGTCCATATTCGCGGAAGATTGTTGGGCTACGATGTGTCGAGGCGGGCTAGGAGTGCGTGGGAGTCCACCCAGAGGAGTTAGGCACACGTGTGATTCGACGACCATGGCGATGGATTCGGGGCTGGGCTCTCTGGCGTGTCCCCAAGCCCGTCCTCGCCCTGATCCTCACCGTGAACGCCGTCGCGTTGGTCGTCACTGCCCAGACCGCCGGCATGGTGGATATCAACTCGAGTGACCTCGGCCGATTCAGCCTGCTGGCCGGATGCGCATGGGCTGCCATCGAGGTCACCCGGCGCGTCGAGAACCGTCGCTCGTTTGCGCACCGACCGCTAGTGGCGTACGTCGACTCGACCTCGGTTTGGATCATTGCTGCGGTCATCGTGCTGCCTCCCGCCCTGGCGGCCGCCATCGTCATCTTCACACGGTTCCTCATGTGGACTCGAGTGAAGAACAGGAAAGCGGTCCCCTACCGGCAGATCTACTCCACAGCCGCGACACTACTGGGTGCGCAGGCAGCCATTCTGGTCCTCGCCACCGGCGTGCAGACGTATCCAGGTCTTCCTGGCGGGATCATGGATGTTGCCTTGATCGTCGTCGCGGCTGGCCTGAACTGGGCCGTCAACTTTGGTTTGATCTGGGCAGCGCTGGCCCTGTTCAATCCCACAGCTCGGGTGAGCGACCTCCTCAGCGACTTCAACGAGCAGATCTTGGAGGCCGGTGCCGCGGCACTCGGGATGCTGGTAGCCGTAGCTATTGTCGCCAGCCCGCTGGTCTTGCCGACCGTCATCGTCGTCATGATCGCACTCCACCGCGGCCTGCTGGTCAGCCAGTACGAACACGCGGCCCGCATCGATTCCAAGACGGGCTTGGCCACTGCTGGACGATGGCATGAGTTCGCCGAAGAAATGGTGGCACGCGCCCGCCATCATCAGAACCCCCTCGGCCTTCTCGTGATCGACTTGGATCACTTCAAATCCATCAACGACACCTACGGCCATCCGTTCGGCGACGACGTACTACGCGCGGTGGCCGACGAACTCCGCAGCGAGGTCCGCGAGCTGGATGCCTGCGGTAGGTGGGGCGGCGAAGAGTTCACCGTCGTACTCCCCGACATCGACACCGAGGAGAACGTGCACCGGGTCGCGGAACGCATCCGCCTGCGAATTCAATCCATCGCATTAGAAGCTAAAACGGGCGACGGAGGGCACACACCGGTGAGCCTTAGCGCATCGGTCGGAGGGGTCCTGTACAAGCCCGACGACACGACGACGCTGGACGAACTCATCCTGGCCGCCGACTCGGCCCTCTACGACGCCAAGAACCTAGGACGAAATACCGTCTGCTTGCGCAGCATCGTCCCAACGGACAATTCACGGTCGGTCGCGGATAATCCGCCGCCTCGCCGAGCCGACGCAGACACGTAGGTGGCAGCCACCCGTGCCGCAACGCGGCGGCCCCGCAACACCGGGCCCGGCAAAGCACTGGCTGGCGAGGCGATGGGTGGCAACGGGCCGGCAAGGCGATGGCCAACGATGCAGCCGCTCGATCCTTAGATAGGGTTACATCGGACCGCAGCACGACGGGGTGATGCGCTGCCACAGTCTTGAGTGTGCGGAAAGGTCGATACCATGCCTGAACAGCCGATTCGTAAGGTTGCAATGCTCACCGCCGGTGGGCTAGCACCGTGCCTGTCCTCAGCCGTCGGTGGGCTGATCGAACGTTATACGGAGATCGCCCCCGACGTAGAAATCATCGGCTACCTCGACGGCTACGCCGGGCTGCTCACCGGAAACTCCGTCACCGTCACCCCGGAAATCCGCGCCACCGCCCACCGGCTGCACCGGTTTGGTGGAAGCCCCATCGGCAACAGCCGGGTCAAGTTGACCAACGTGGCCGACGCGGTCAAACGGGGCCTCGTCGCCGAGGGCCAAGACCCCCTCCACGTCGCCGCCGAACAACTGACCAAGGACGGCGTCGACGTCCTACACACCATCGGCGGTGACGACACGAACACCATGGCCGCCGAACTCGCCGCGTACCTGAAGTCCAACAACTACCGGTTGACTGTCGTCGGGCTGCCCAAGACGGTCGACAACGACATCATCCCCGTTCGGCAGAGCCTCGGCGCGTGGACCGCCGCGGAACAGGGCGCCCTGTTCGCCCGCAACGTCATCGCCGAACACTCCTCCAACCCGCGCATGCTCGTCATCCACGAGGTTATGGGTAGGAACTGCGGCTGGCTCACCGCCGCCACCGCCCGGGCCTACCGACGCTGGCTCGCCACCCAGGAATGGGCGCCCGAGATCGGCCTCGACCCGCGCCGTTGGGACGTTCACGCGGTTTACGTGCCCGAACTCGAACTCGACATCGCCGCCGAGGCCGGTCGGCTGCGCACCATCATGGACCAGGTCGGCTGCGTCAACATCTTCCTGTCCGAAGGTGCCGGCCTGGACGAGGTCGTCGCCGAGCTGGAAAACGCCGGCGCCGAGGTCCCCCGCGACCCGTTCGGCCACGTCAGGCTGGACGACGTCAACCCCGGCCAATGGTTCGCCAAACAGTTCGCCGAGCGGCTGGGCGCAGAGAAGGTCAACGTGCAAAAGAGCGGCTACTTCAGCCGCTCCGCCGCAGCAAACACCGACGACCTTCGGTTGATCAAGAGCTGCACCGATTACGCCGTTGAATGCGCATTGCGTCAAGAGGATGGCCTGATCGGACATGACGAGGAGCATGGCGGCAAGCTGCGCGCGATCGAATTCGAGCGGGTCAAGGGCGGCAAGGCGTTCGACCCGGCGACACCATGGTTCGCCGACCTACTCAGCGCCATCAACCAGCCCACCTGACGCACCACGTTTGACCGCACCTGATCGTTTCCGTGGGGACGATCAGGTGCGCGAACGGCGGTGTGCGGCGCGGTGTGGTGCATCTGATCGCGTTTCAGAGTACGGACGCGTCGATGATCAGATGCATGGCAAACGTGTGCGGTAGCGAGGCGTGCATCTGATCGTCAGAGCGCCCCCATCCTCGGCTAACCGCAACAAGCTTCCTCACGGCACGGTGCTGTGTGCAGTAAGCCTCCTTGTGGTCGCTCTGGCGACAGTAAGCGTCCTTGTGCCTGGGGCGGATGCCGCAGTAAGCCTCCTTGTGGCCGCCCGGACGGCGACGTGCTTCCCTTTGCCGTGAGGACCGTGCCGCCCTGTCCCGGACTTCGCTACCGCCAGATGGGGTTAAGGGCCGAATTCGGGCTTTAACGCCATCTGGCGGTAGCGAAGTGCGCGAAGGCGCACCGGGATCTGACGCTCATCCGGCCCACCATCACCACTTGTGCACCTGATCGCCACCGCGGTAACGATCAGGTGCAGAAACGGAGATCAGGTGCACAAACGGAGATCAGGTGCACAACTAGGGGGTGTTGAGGAACTCGCTGAGGAGCGGGCCAGCGGTCTGCGACCCAGACTCGCCATCCTCGACGAACACGGCGACCGCGAAGTCTCCCTGCGTAGCGATCATCCACGCGTGGGTGTCCGGAGGCACCTCGGTCCCGTATTCCGCCGTGCCGGTCTTAGCGCCGACCGGCTCGCCCGGAACACTCTGCAAGAACGATGCGCTCCCGCGCTCCACGGCGGCGGACATCATCTGCCGCAGCTGCTCGGCTTCGTCATCGGTCAACGGGGTCGGCGGATCGGCCTCGACCGCGTCACCACGGTCCACCAGGCGCGGAACCACCGCGTGCCCTGCTTCCACCGACGCTGCCACCGTCGCCATCCCCAGCGGAGAAGTGAGCAGCTGCCCCTGTCCGATCATCGAGGCCGCATGCATCGTTCCATCAGCTTCGTCGGGCACCGTACCGAGAAACACCGGCACCCCCACCTCGGCCTCGTTGCCCAGTCCAAGTCCCAGCGATGCTGCCGCCTCAGCCAGGGCCGACTGTGGTACTTCGGCGTTGAGGTCGATGAACGCGGTATTACACGACTCCGCGACGGCGGTCTCCAACGTGATGGTGCCTAGAGCACTAGCCGGGTAGGCACTGTAGTTCCCGAACTCCCGGCCGTCGATGTTCGTGGTCGGTGGACACTCGACGGAGGTGTCCGGCGTCAGCCCGGACCGCAGCAATGCCAGCGCGGTGGCCACCTTGAAGGTCGAACCGGGTGCGTATTGCCCGAGCGTCGCTGTGGAGTAACCTTCGCCGCCGGGTCCACTCGCGGCCGCGAGCACGTGACCAGTCGACGGCTGAACAGCGACGATAGCGCTCGCCGGCGCTACGTCGGCCAGCACGGCCTCTGCGTGGGCCTGCAGTTCCATGCTGAGGGTGGTCGTGAGATCCGCACCGTCGACGGCCGGGCGCTCATGAATCGTCGACGGGTCCCCGTCCTCCGGCACGAGCTCAACCTTGAATCCCGGGGTGCCGCGCAACTGTTCGTCGTAGTGACGCTGCAACCCAGACAGGCCCACGATGTCACCGGTCCGGACTCTGCCGTCCGACTCCTCGATGATCTCGGCGGTGGCCTCTCCCGCAGCGCCGAGAACGGGTCGCGCGAACTCCCGGGTGGGTGCTAGGTGCATGGTGTCCTGCAACGCGACGGCACCGTCGATGGCGGCGATGTCGGACAGCAGTGGCTCGGCGTCGGGCCGCCGGAGCGTGACGGCATCAACGAACGCTCGATCGCCTGCGGCTGCCACTCGCTCGCTGAGCCCGGTGGGGTCGACATCGACGACATCGGCGAGCGCTTCGGCGGACGCGGCCATGTCGGCGCCCGTGGCGCCCTCGTCAAACGTGGTCTTGTCGATCCCGATCCGGTAGACATCACGTTCGGTGACCAGCACGGCGCCGCCGGCACCGAGGATGTCGCCACGACCGGGAGTCTGCCTCCGCAGCCGCAAACGGTCACCAGCGCTCAAATCGGGATGCAGGAGCGCCGGCGACCAGTCGGTCTGCCAACTCTGTTCGTCGCCATCGCCGACCAGTGTCCATCGAGTCGTCGTTGTGTACGACCATTCGCCGGTGTCGCTACCGTCCCCGTCAGCACCATCATCGGCACCGTCGTCGTCGGCACCCGCGTCGTCGCCATCGTCGTCGGCACCCGCGTCGTCGTCGGCACCCGTGCCACCACCGCCCGGGCCACCTGCCAGCTGCCAGGTGATGGAGTAGGTGGCGACCCAGCCGTCGCCGTTCTCGTCGTCCGGCGTCAAGGCACGCAACTCAACTGATCTCGCCGTGTCGCCCATGCCGTCGACGATCTGCTCGATCTGGGCTTCGACGTCCTCGGCCGACGCGTCGGCGAGGGCAACGGCCCCGAACTCGCCGGACGCCAGCGCTTCCGCCAGCGCTTCGGCGGCAGGGTCTGGCTCGGGGGTGTCGTCACCACTACACGACACCAGTAGGAGCCCCGCGCTCACGATGCCCGCGGCTACTCGACCGCGGGTTCCTCGCGCCCCCCTCGACGCGGCTTTGCGATCCGAGTTCACGACCCGCTGTTCCTCTCTGGTTGCTGGTGTTCTGTTGCTGGGCCGGGTGCGGCGGCCGGTGAACGGCCGATCCGTGTCGGGCCAGCGCCCACCGCGGCGAGTGCGACGTCGGTCGCCTCGCCCCATGCCGACGGTACCGCGTGCTTCGTACCGACCGAGGACGTCCTCCCCTCGGTCGGTTCCCCTTGGCGCATCATGGCCACGACGACAACACGCCCCCCGGCAGCATGTCCAATACGAATATCGACCCTAAAGATGACGGGTTCAGATATCGTTGCAGCTTGTGGACCTCATCAGGCATCTTCAGTATTTCGCCGCCGTGGCCCATGAGCGACATTTCGGGCGCGCCGCGCAACGGCTCGGCATCCGGCAGCCACCGCTTTCACAGGGGCTGAAGCGCCTGGAAGCGCATCTGGGGGTCCGGCTCTGCGACCGAGACAGCCAGGGTGTCAGTCTGACGACGGCGGGCCTCAAGCTGCTGCCGGCCGCACACCGGGTGCTCGACGAGGTGGAACAGTTGCGTCTGCTGGCTCGCCGCCAGGAGACGCCGTCCCGTCCCCGCATCGCGGTCCGGGTCGCTCCCGGGCTAGGCACCAGCCACTACGCAACCCTCGTCGCGGCGTGTCACCGAGCCGTGCCCGATGCCGAGATCGACATCACCGAGCAATCGTCCGCGGACCAGGTCCAGGATCTTCTCGCCGGGCGGGCCGAACTCGGCGTCCTGCGCGAACCCGTGGTCGCCCGGGACGTCACGCTCGGACCTCACGTGCGAGTCACCCTGTACGGCCTGGTGCCGAGTGGACACCCTGGTGCCGCCTCCGGGCGCGTCAAACTACGCGATCTCGCCGGCTATCACCTGGTGCTCCCGCCGCGTGTGCAGGCTCCGGCCGCGTTCGACGAGATCGTCGCCGTCTGCGAACGGCACGGATTTCTGCCGGAGTCCATCCAGCACGTGCCCGACGATCGGCTGAGCTACGGCCTGGTCGCCTCCGGCACACACGTGGGCTTCACCACCGACGATCCGCGCCGAACCACCAGCCACTCCAGCGGAGTCTCCATCGTCACGATCGACGACGAGCCATTGACGCTCGGGCTACGCCTGGCCTGGGCGACAGATCTGCCGCAGCCCACCGATCGTCTCCCACCGGTGATCGTCGCCGCGTTGACCGGCCTCGACGTGGCGGCCGCCGGCCACGATGCGACGGCTCACCGCCTCCCGGCAGCGTCTGAGCTACCGCCGCCTCCCCTATACCAGCCGCCCGGCACACCACGCGGATGGCAGGAATGACCGACACCGAGCAGAGAATCCTGCGCTGCTTCGACGACGCCGGCGTCTTCGGTCACGTCCACGCCGTAGCTCTGCATGACCGGCATCGTGAGATCGGCGTGCGCGCGGACGAACCTGTCGTGCTGGCATCGGTGTTCAAACTGCCCCTCGCCCTGGCTTATGCCCGGATGGTCGACTCCGGCGAGCTCTCCGCAACCGACGCCGTGGAGCTTGTCCCTGGTATTCGCACACCGGGTGCGACGGGCGTCGCGGCCATGGCCGATCCGGTGACCATGTCCTGGCGGGACGCCGTGCGGTCGATGATGACGGTCAGTGACAACGCCGCGGCCGACGCCATCCTCGACGTCGTGGGGGTGGATCGAGTCGCCGCCACCCTCCGGGACCTCGGGCTCACGTCCACCCGGGTGCCCGGCGGAACTCGCGACCTCTACGCGACCCTGGTCGAGGAGTTCGGGTGTACGTCGGTCAACGAGGCCATCACCCAGCTGCAAGCCGTCACCTCGCTCGCCGAACTAGCGGCGTTCGACGCCGCCGACCCGCGCAACAACGTCAGCACCTGCCGGGAGATGACCCGGCTGCTCAGCGCCATCTGGACGGACCGCGCCGCCTCCGCTCAGCAGTGTGCGTTCATCCGGTCGGTGATGTCGCAACAGGTCTGGACCCAGCGGCTGGCCGCGGCGTTCCCGTTCGACGACGTCGTGGTGTCCGGGAAGACGGGCACGTTCGTCGCCCTCAGGCACGAGGTGGGCGTCGTCGAATACCCGAACGGCGAGTCTTATGCCGTGGCCGTGCTCACCATGTCCGCTCGGGCTCGACTGATCTTGCCGGCCGCTGACGACGCTATCGCCCAGGCGGCGAGGCTGGCGGTGGCGTCGCTGCGGTGACGGGTATTGTCGGTGACGTGCGGAGCAGGGCCAACCGGATGCGCCACACGATGGTGCGCGTATTCGTCCTTGGCCTGCTCATGCTGGGCATCGTCGCCATGCATCACCTTGGCGGCCCGGCGTCGTCCGATAGCGCGGAGGCGTCCACCAGTACGGTGGCGGCGGCGAACCACTCCCTCGCCCACGCCGGGCACGCCGCCGGCCAACATTCCGCGCCGACACATCAGGTGGACATCGAGGGTTCGGACGCCGCGGGCGCCAGCCATTCCGGTGCCGACCACGACGCCTCGCATCACCTCTTGCACCTGTGTTTGGCGGTACTGACGGCTGCGGTACTGGCCGTCGGGCTGTGGCTGTTGGTGGCCCGGGTACGGATGTGGTCGATACCAAGGCCCGGGACGCTTATTCGTCAGGGCATTCCCCGCCCACCGCCACGTCGTAGGCACGGTTTCGTCCTTCTCTTGTCTCTCTGTGTGATCCGGGTTTAGAGGTCACGCGGCCGGTCCATCAACGTCAGCGCGTCGTGCCTGACGTCGAGCCCGCCGCCACCGACCGCCCAGTCGTCACCAGACAGACCACACCAGAGAAACTAGAGGACACATCATGCGTAACCCCATACATCACCGTTCGCCCGGCCGCTCCACGAAAGCCGTCCTTCACGTTGCCGGCGCACTTCTCGTCGCTACTGTGCTCGTCTCCTGCGGCGGCGACGACACCGACGACGGCGCTGGCGACGCGGCGTTCAACGCTGCCGACGTCACGTTCGCTCAAGGGATGATTCCCCATCACGCCCAAGCCATCGAGATGTCGGCTCTCGTGCCCGAACGCAGCACCACCCCAGAGGTCCAGGCTCTAGCCGAAGACATCGAAGCCGCCCAGCAGCCTGAGATCGACCTGATGTCGGAGATGCTGGAGGCCTGGGGCGAGGACGTCCCAGCCGCCGACGGGGACGACGGTCATGCTGGTCACGGCAGCGAGGACGGCATGGCCGGAATGATGAGCGACGACGACATGGCCGCTCTCGAGGACTCCTCCGGCACCGAGTTCGATCAGATGTGGCTGACCATGATGATCGACCACCATGAGGGCGCCATCACCATGTCGGACGTGGTCCTCTCCGATGGGGCCGACCCCGACGTCGCGGACCTCGCCGAGGAGATCATCGAGGTTCAGCAGACGGAGATCGACCAGATGAGGGACCTGCTCGAGAAGGTGTCACGGTGACCTCGCGGTGGCGGTTGGGGAAGGCGATCGCGGCCATGCTGGCCATCGGGCTTCTCGCGGCGGGATGCGGGGGCGACGACGATGGCCCGGCCGTGGCCGACGATCACGGTCCTGGGGCACCGGCTGAATCACCGGACGCTGACGAGGTCGCGCCCGCCTTCGGGCATATCCATGGGCTCGGCGTCATCGACGACGTCGTGTACGTCGCTACCCACTTTGGGCTCTTCGCCGTCGATGGTGGTGAGGTGTCCCGGGTCAGCGACGACGACCACGATTTTATGGGGTTCACCGTCGTCGACGACACCACCTTCCTGGCCAGCGGGCACCCCAACAGCCGAACCGACCTGCCCGGGAACCTTGGCCTGCTCCGCAGCCCGGATCGGGGCCGGACGTGGGAGAACGTCGCTCTGTCCGGGGAGGTCGACTTCCATGCGCTGGACACCAGCAACGGTGTGATCTTCGGGTTCGACAGCACGTCCGGGGAGCTGATGACCAGCGACGACGGCGAGCTCTGGGAACATCTCGGGCAACACTGGATGGCGGACCTCGCCATCAGTCCGGACGACCCGTCGACACTCGCCATCACCACCGAAGCCGGCTTGATGATCAGTGAGGACGCCGGCGCCACGTTCGACGTGCTCGACGAGGCTCCGTCGATCATGTTCGTGGAGTGGACGGACGGTGGCGACCTGTACGGGGTCGGCCCGGACGGCGCGGTGTACAGCGGTGGTGACGACGGCCGTACGTGGGACGAGCGCGCTCGGCTCGGTGCCCGCCCGCAAGCCCTAGCGGTGAGCGCCGACGGCGACGTGTACGTGGCGTTGGAGGACTCGTTGCTCAGGTCGACCGATGCGGGCGCGTCGTTCTCCGAAGTCCACACCTGGTGATCGTTAACCGGATCCGGTCGCTGCGCCAACCTAAAACACCTGGTCGCGGGTTGGCGCAGCGACCGGATCACGGCAACGATCACGGAGGGTGATGGAAGGTCCGCGTATCGCAGCGGAGCGCCGCCGTGTAGGGTCGAATTACATGTGCGGACTCTCCGGCGAGTACACGTTCGACGGCCGCCCGGCTGACCTCGCGGCCGTGGCCCAGATGTGCGACGCGATGGTGGCGCGTGGACCCGACGATTACGGGGCGTACGCCCACGGCTCACTTGCCCTCGGCCATCGGCGGCTGTCCATCATCGACCTCTCGCCCCACGGGCACCAGCCCATGGTCGACTCCGAACTCGGCTTGACCATCGCCTTCAACGGCTGCATCTACAACTACAAGGAACTCCGCGACGAGCTGACCGGCCACGGCTACCGGTTCTTCTCCACATCGGACACCGAGGTCATCGCCAAGGCTTACCACCATTGGGGCGAGCACTTCGTCGAACACTTCATGGGTATGTTCGCCCTGGCCATCCACGAACGCGACTCGGGCCGCCTGGTCCTGGCGCGCGACCGCCTCGGCATCAAGCCGCTGTACTACACCGAGCAAGGCGACCGGATCCGGTTCGCCAGCAGCCTGCCGGCCCTAGTGCGCGCCGGCGACGTCGACACCAGCATCGATCCCGTAGCCCTGCACCACTACCTGTCGTGGCACGCCGTCGTCCCCGCGCCCTACACCATCCTCAAGGGTGTCCGGAAGCTGCCACCCGCCACGGTCCGCGTCGTCGAGTCCGACGGCACCAGCCGCGATCGGGTGTTCTGGGACCTCGACGCCACCCGCGACCCCCACAAGGCCGGGTGGAGCGACACCGACTGGGAAGAAGCCGTCCTGGAGTCGCTGCGGGTCGCGGTGCGCCGCCGGCTCGTGGCCGACGTCCCCGTGGGCGTGTTGCTCTCCGGAGGCCTCGACTCCAGCCTCGTCGTCGGCCTACTGGCACAAGAAGGCCAGACCGGGCTCAACACGTTCAGCATCGGCTTCGAGACCGTCGGCGGTGAGGAAGGCGACGAGTTCAAATACTCCGACGTCATCGCCCGCGAGTTCGCCACCGAACATCACCAGATCCGGATCGGCACCGAACGGATGCTGCCGGCGCTGGACGACGCGATCCGCGCCATGAGTGAGCCGATGGTCAGCCACGACGCGGTCGCCTTCTTCCTCCTCAGCCAGGAAGTCAGCAAACACGTGAAGGTGGTGCAGTCCGGACAGGGCGCCGACGAGGTGTTCGCCGGCTACCACTGGTACCCGCCGCTGGCCGGGGTAGACCGCGCCGACGCCGTCGACATCTACGCGCAGGCGTTCTTCGACCGCGACCACGACGCCATGCGTGACGTCGTCCGCCCCGAACACCTCGCCGGCTCGCCGGTCAGCCTCGAATACGTCACCGACCACATGCGTCGTCCCAATGCCGAAACCGCCGTCGACGCCGCGCTTCGCCTCGACACCCAGGTGATGCTCGTCGACGACCCCGTCAAACGGGTCGACAACATGACCATGGCCTGGGGCCTGGAAGCCCGGGTGCCGTTCCTCGACCACGAACTCGTGGAGCTGGCCGCACAGTGTCCGCCCGAGCTCAAGCTGGCCCAGGAGGGTAAAGGTGTGCTCAAGGAGGCCGGCCGCCGGGTGCTCCCCCATGAGGTCATCGACCGGCCCAAGGGATACTTCCCGGTACCGGCGCTCAAATACCTGCGTGGCCCGTACCTCGATCGAGTACGGGACGCCCTGCACTCCCCCGCCGCACGCTCCCGCGGGCTGTTCCATGACACCTACGTCGACCATTTGCTGGCCGATCCCAACGCCGAGCTGACGCCGCTGCGCGGCAACCGGCTGTGGCAACTCGGCCTGCTCGAGATGTGGCTACAAACGCACCTGGGCGAGACGGGCACCACCCGGTGACCGACGCCCGGCGCCGAGGAGGCAGCGAGCCACGCCGGCCGCTGTGGAGCCGACCGTGGCAGGAGACGCCGGAACACCTCGTACGCGACATGCGCCGCGACGTCGCGATGGACTGCGGGTGGGGACGGCTGCTGTTCGCTCAGACCTTCGACGACGACGACGCGCTCATCCACCTGCTCCGGGCGGAGGAGGAAGGCCGCCGCGACATCGCCATGTACGTGCCGGACCCGCATGTGCTGGTGTCCCGCGCCCCGGACGAGCTGTTCATCGATCCATCGATGACGTACCGACTGGAGCTGCACCGGTACCGGCCCCGACGCGAGCTGATCCCGGGTGTGGTGGTCAGCACGATGTCCGACGCCAGTGATGCCGACGAGGTCAACCGCATCTACGCCGCGCGTCACATGGTGCCGGCCGACCCGGAGCTGATGTGGTCGAACCAGCGCACTCGCACCTTCACATACCTGATCGCGAAGGACGAACGCACCGGCGCGGTGATCGGCACGGTCACCGGTATCGACCACGAACTCGCCTTCGACGACCCCGACCGCGGGGCCAGCCTGTGGTGCCTGGCCGTCGACCCGCAGACCCCTGTCCCAGGCGTGGGCGAAGCGTTGGTCCGGGTGCTCGCCGAGCGGTACATCGGCCGTGGGCGGGATCATCTCGACCTGTCGGTGATGCACGACAACGATCCGGCCATCCGGCTGTACAAGAAGCTGGGTTTTCGACGGGTGCCGGTCTTCGCGGTCAAACGCAAGAACATCATCAACGAGCCGCTGTTCGTCCCAGAACCCGAGGCTGACCTCGTCGAGCTGAACCCCTATGCGACGATCATCGCCGACGAAGCACGCCGGCGGGGGATTCTCGTAGAGGTCCTCGACCCCGGCTGGGGCGAGATGCGCCTGGTCCACGGCGGCCGGAAGATCGTCGCCCGGGAGTCGCTGTCGGAGCTGACCACCGCCGTCGCGATGAGCCGCTGCGACGACAAACGGGTGACCAGGCGGATCTTCGACGAGGCCGGCCTGCGGGTGGCCCGGGGTCGCACTGCTGGTGAAGACCACGCGAACGTCGCATTTCTCGATGAGGTCGGCGAGGTAGTGGTCAAACCCGCCCGTGGCGAGCAAGGCCGAGGGATCACGGTGGGCGTCACGGACCCCGAGGCCCTGAGCCGAGCCATCGACCTCGCACACACCTACTGTCCCGACGTGTTGCTCGAAGAGTGTGTCGAGGGTGAGGACCTGCGCATCGTCGTGATTGGACACCAGGTGGTCGCCGCGGCGGTCCGTCGCCCACCCATCGTCGTCGGCAACGGCCGGCACACCGTCGCCCATCTCGTCGAACGGCATAGCCGGCGCCGGGCGGCCGCCACTGGCGGCGAGTCCACCATTCCCATGGACGACGTCACCGCCGACACCGTGCGGGCGGCCGGGTATGACATGGACGACGTCCTCCCCGACGGGGTGTCGCTGCGGGTACGCCGCACGGCCAACCTGCACACCGGCGGCACCATCCACGACGTCACTGCGCAACTGCATCCGCACCTGGCCGAGGCGGCGGTGACCGCCAGCCGAGCCATCGACATCCCGGTCACCGGCCTCGACATGCTCGTTCCGGCCGTCGATCAGCCCGAGTACGTCTTGGTCGAGGCCAATGAACGGCCCGGCCTGGCCAACCACGAACCGCAGCCGACCGCCGCCCGCTTCGTGGACCTGCTGTTCCCGGAGACCCGCTCCGCGCATCGAGCCTGGGAGCCGGCACCCGCGCCGGGTACATCCGACTGAGAGCTGGCTCCGCAACCCCGGCGAGAAACGGCGACCGCGAGCGCTCGTCGATGCACATTGCCACCGTGGCTTATGCCCCGGCCCGACCTGAATTGTCGACAGAGGGCGGTGTTAAACTCGCCCGCCTCGTGATCGACCTCAGGAGTTCATACCTATGAAGACAACCTTCCGAGCGCTCGTGGCGGTGGCCCTGCTGGGCGGCTTCTACCTGCTGGTGGCGCTCATCGTCGTCGGGGCCGTCGTCCTCGACATCGCCGTCATCCAACGCGGTGGTGACGGGCTCCAGGCGGCGGTCATCCTGACCCTGGCCGCCCTGGCGCTCATCCGCGCCTTGATCGTCGTATCCATACAGCAGTCCGGCGAGCCGCCCGGCATCGAAGTGACACCGGACGACGAGCCCGTGCTCTGGCAAACCGTCAACGAACTAGCCGAGCAGGTTCAAACCGCACCACCGGACGAGATCCGCATCGTCGGTGACGTCAACGCGGCCGTCAGCGAAGACACCAAATTCCTCGGGCTGAAGGCGACCCGGCGGCGTATGTACATCGGGATGCCCCTCCTGACCACCATGACCGTCGACGAGATGCGTTCCATCCTCGGGCACGAACTCGGCCACTACAGCGGTTCGCACACCCGTCTAGGCGCTCCGGTCTACCGGGGCCGCACGTCGCTGATAGCCACGGTCCAGGGCCTCGAGAAACACCCATTCGTCCGGCGGATCTTCGTCGGCTACGCCAAGTTCTTCTTCCGGGTGTCGCAGTCGGTGTCCCGTCGCCAGGAACTCGAAGCCGACCAGCATTCGGTGACCATCGCCGGGCGTGCGGCAGCGTCGAGCGCCCTACGCAAGGTCCACGGGCTCGCTCCCGCCTGGGACTACTTCATCGAGAACTACGCCCGCCTGATCGGCCCCGCAAACGCCCGCCCAGCCGACATGTTCGGCGGATTCCACTCGCTGGTCAGCGATCCCGTGCGGCAGCGAGAAATGGCCGCGATGATCTCCGAACAGGGCGGGCACTCGCCCTACGACTCCCACCCGTCGCTGCCCGACCGGCTGGCGAACATCGAACGTCAACCCGATCAGCCGATCACCCCGGACGAGCGCCCCGCCATCATGTTGCTCCGCGACCCAAGTACGGCGACACAGACCGCCACCACCTGGTTCCTGAGCGAAGAAGCGCTCGCCATGCCCGCGGTGTCGTGGGAAGACATCGTCGCCCGTGGCATGTACGTGGTGAGCAACCGCAACCCCGCGGCCGACCTCGCGATCCTCGGGCAACGGCTACTCGGCGCGGCTCAGCCGACCCTGGACGCCGCGTTCGAGGTGATGCTGCGTGGACAGGCCGAAGAGCTACGCACGGCGCTAGTGCAGGTTGAAGGCTGGCCGGACGACCCGCGACTGCTCGACCACCTCATCGCCCGCGCACTCGAGGCAGCGTTGATCGAGCACGGTTCGGCCTATTGGGCGCTGTCGTGGTCGTCGTCGCCGCGGTTGCTCGACACCAACGGCAACGAGATCAAGCTCGACGAGTTCGCCGCTTCCATCGTCGCCGACCCTGGCTCCCAGATACCCGCGGTGCGCGACTGGCTGGCCCGGAGCGGCATCGGGGTCGACTACGTGCCGTCCTTCGCGCTGGACCCGGCCCGGCCGTCCGCCCCCGTCCCCGAGACCACCACCTAACCCCTCTCGTTCCCCCCACTCTTTGCCGGTTGTCAGGCCGGACAACTCGTTCACCAGCAACGGTGTGCGTGTCCGGCCTGACAACCCCTCCACCGACAGGTGGCGGCACGTCCGCCTTGGCGCCCGGTCAGTCAGCACCCACCTGGTACGTGAGCAACGCCATTCCACTGTTGAATGTGCGGCTAGTCTTCAGCTCGAACCGCTGAGGCTCGAATTCTCCATCGAACAGCGGGATCCCTTTCCCCGCGACGACCGGATAGAGCTTGACCACCAGAACATCGATCTCGGATCGAAGGGCCGCTGCGAGCTGGCCCCCGCCACACAGCCAGATGTCCAAGCCGTCCTGCCGCTTGAGGTCTCGAACCTTGTCGACCGGATCCGTGGACACGAGTTCGACGGTCGGATCCGGGCTGCTGGTCATGGTGCGTGAGAACAGGAGATTGCGCAGGTGGGGATAGGCGTTGGTGATGCCTTCCCGGAGGCCTACCTCGTAGGTGCTACGTCCTTTCAGCACGGTATCGATGGTCCTGTTGGGTACGTTCACTCCGAGCGCGTCGCGGAAGTGCCCCGGTATGGTCTCGGGGTACTCCGCTATGAGTGCCTCGATGTGGTCACCTTCGAGCGGGAAGAAATCGAACGATCCGTCCGGACCGGCGATGTAACCGTCGATGCTGGATCCGACGTAGTAGACGAGCTTTCGCATGTGCCACCTCTGCTTCCAGCCGGAGAACGGCCCCCGCCTGCCCCGGTGATCATTGGCTTTTGACTACCGGATCCGGTAGTCAAAAGCCAATGATCACCGGGGCAGGCGGGGGCTGTCCATCCTGGCGGGCTGTCCACGCGCGACCCGTGTCAAGCTTGGCGTATGGACCGCTTCGAGATCGACGAAGAATACCTGCGCGACGTGCTCATGGAGCTGCTGCGCACCCCGAGCCCGTCCGGCCGCACCGACGCCGTCATGCAGATCATCGGCGACCGCCTCGCCGAACTCGGGCTTCCCGTACAGCTGACCCGCCGCGGGGTACTACGAGCCACCCTGGCCGGAGAATCCGACGAGACCAGCCGGGCGGTTGTTGTTCACGCGGACACCATCGGCTGCATGGTCAAGCGGCTCAAGAGCAACGGTCGTCTCGAAGTAGTACCCATCGGCACCCACAGCGCGCGCTTCGCCGAAGGCGCTCACGTCACGGTCTTCATCGACGATCTCACCCGCATCTACACCGGAACCGTGCTGCCGCTGAAGTCCAGCGGGCACAACTTCGGCGACTCCGTCGACACCCAAGGGGTTGGTTGGCACCAGGTGGAGATCAGGCTCGACGAGCCGGTCGAGAGCCGGGCCGACGTCGCCGAACTGGGCATCGAGGTCGGAGACTTCGTCGCCCTCGACGCCGCACCGCAGATCACCCCCAACGGGTACATCAAGTCGCGGCACCTGGACGACAAAGCCGGTGTCGCCGCGTGTTTGGCCGCGGTGAAAGCGCTGGCCGATCGCGGTCTAGCCTTGCCGGTCACCGCCTACCTGCTCGTGACCATCGGCGAGGAGGTCGGCATGGGCGCCACCCACGGCCTCGACGACCGCGTCGCCGAACTCGTCGCCGTCGACAACGCCGTCGTCAGCGCGGGCCAAGAGTCCCGAGAAGACACCGTCAACGTGGGCATGCTCGACTCCACCGGCCCGTTCGACTACCACCTCACCCGTCGGCTCATCAGCCTGTGCGAGGAGAACGGCCTGCCCTACCGGCGCGACGTCTACCGCTTCTACCGCTCCGACGCCGCACCCGCCATCGAGTCCGGCATGGAGTGCCGCACCGCCCTGATCGGCTTCGGCGTGGAGTCCAGCCACGGCCACGAGCGCACCCACATCGACGGCGTACGCCGCATCGCCGAACTGCTCACCATCTACCTGTCCAGCCCGCTCACCTTCTCCGAGTGGGACGAAGGCCCGACGGGCAGCCTCGAGGACTTCCCAAGCCACAGTGTCCAGCCCGCCGAGCCGGAGCCCGAGCACACCCCCGGCCGACACGGCTGAGACCGGCCGCACCACCCGCACGGCCATGGCGGGGCTCGCCCCCGCCTGCCCATTTGGCATGCGGGTGGCCGCACCGGCATACCTGCTGACGGCCATCCCGAGATTCTGAGGAGACCGACGCTGGCCAAGTTAACAACGGCCGTGATGGTTCCTAGCCCGCAGCGACCAGGAATGGCGATCTCGGGCCGCCAATCGCGGGTCACAGCCGCATTGGGTGCCCGGTCGTAAAGAGACCCTTCGCAATTGGGGTGCAGTTGGGGTCTGACAATGTGATGTTCTTTTGGGGCATCGTGGCTCGGGCAGGTCGAGTGACATCGCGGGATACCGCACCTAATTGGCACTGTTCCTTGTGACGGTGGAGGGTTTTCGGTGTGACAGTGGAAGGTAGTACTCGCTATAGCAAGGAGACCCCTCCACCGTCGCGCCGAAAACCCTCCACCGATCGGCATCACGGCCGCAGCGAGGAATATCTCCCCATTCAGGGCCCTGCCGCAACAGAGCCTGGTCGCAATGACCAGGAATGGCCTGGCGCCAAGGCCAATCGCGCAAGCATGCGAGAGCCACAATGGAGCCTGGTCGCAATGACCAGGAATGGCCCGGCGTGCCGGCACGAGTGCGATACAAGATCAGACCCGCCGCAATGGAGCCTGGTCGTAATGACCAGGAATGGCGGTGAAACAGCGCCCACGTCTCGCGGTCCGCCAGCTCGCCGCAATGGAGCCTGGTCGTAGTGACCAGGAATGGATGTCTTGGTCCGTCGGATCCGCTCGTGGTCCTGGCAGCCGCAATGGAGCCTGGTCGTAATGACCAGGAATGGCCCGGCGTGCCGGCACGAGTGCGATACAAGATCAGACCCGCCGCAATGGAGCCTGGTCGTAATGACCAGGAATGGCCCGCCGTTGATACACCTGATCGCCCCAGGGAAGACGAGCCGCAATGGAGCCTGGTCGTAATGACCAGGAATGGCTCCTCGATGGCGAGCAGCGCCAGGGCTGACATATTGCCGCAATGGAGCCTGGTCGTAATGACCAGGAATGGAATCGACGCGTTCCTCACCCGCCGCGACGGCATCCCCGCCGCAATGGAGCCTGGTCGTAATGACCAGGAATGGTTCCGCGGCGTCCCGACCACGGAGTCGTACCTGATGCCGCAATGGAGCCTGGTCGTAATGACCAGGAATGGTCGATCATCCGACGAGCACCCCCGTGTACGGCTGCATGCCGCAATGGAGCCTGGTCGTAATGACCAGGAATGGCCGCCGAAGAGGCTGCGTTCGCCATCTCGCGGATGTCGCCGCAATGGAGCCTGGTCGTAATGACCAGGAATGGAAGGACGGCGGCTACCTGGTCGAGGACCGCTCCATGCCGCAATGGAGCCTGGTCGTAATGACCAGGAATGGGCCAGCCACCACTGAGGCAAGGTGCCGGATCGACTTCGGCCGCAATGGAGCCTGGTCGTAATGACCAGGAATGGGGCACGACGCGGTCCGACCTGCTTCGCGCTGGCGCCGCCGCAATGGAGCCTGGTCGTAATGACCAGGAATGGATCGGCGCTACCGCACAGGCAGCACACGCCAGCGGCGTGCCGCAATGGAGCCTGGTCGTAATGACCAGGAATGGCGACTCGTTTCTGGACCTTCTCTGCTACTCGGCTATTGGCCGCAATGGAGCCTGGTCGTAATGACCAGGAATGGCGCGCCGTTCTTTCTCACCGGGAGGTGACCGCCGTGCCGCAATGGAGCCTGGTCGTAATGACCAGGAATGGCGTACGACCATCGTTCCGGTGGATGGCGCTTGGCCCGCCGCAATGGAGCCTGGTCGTAATGACCAGGAATGGCACCCTGCCCTGCAAGCATCCCTGGAGGCTGCCGTGCCGCCGCAATGGAGCCTGGTCGTAATGACCAGGAATGGTCGAAGCCAAGGTGAGGCAGCCCGCATGAGCTGGGATCGGCCGCAATGGAGCCTGGTCGTAATGACCAGGAATGGCACCTCGCCTGCCGCAACTGCTGGTACCGACTCCCGACGCCGCAATGGAGCCTGGTCGTAATGACCAGGAATGGCGTGTTAGCAAATGGACAATGGAACCGACCCTGTGAATGGCCGCAATGGAGCCTGGTCGTAATGACCAGGAATGGCGGCGGGCTCAATGACGGGTAGCGCATCGACGGGCGGCCGCAATGGAGCCTGGTCGTAATGACCAGGAATGGCACAAAACCGTCGATGACAACCGGTGCACCATCGATGTGCCGCAATGGAGCCTGACCAGGAATGGGCGCCCGCTGGCTGATGCTGCCACCTCTGGCCCATCGCGCCGCAATGGAGCCTGGTCGTAATGACCAGGAATGGGCTTGGGCACCATGAGCAAACAATCCGCCGCCGAAGCTGCCGCAATGGAGCCTGGTCGTAATGACCAGGAATGGCGAGACACCGGGTTCAACCTTGAATCAGTCAGGATGCCGCAATGGAGCCTGGTCGTAATGACCAGGAATGGCGGCCGCCTCGGGGACCCAGTCGTTCGGCGGGATCCCGGCCGCAATGGAGCCTGGTCGTAATGACCAGGAATGGGGCGGCCGGCGTGCACCCGGTCATCGCCGGCGGCTCCGCCGCAATGGAGCCTGGTCGTAATGACCAGGAATGGTCGACAAATCCAATTACGCAAAAACCTACCTACCCTTTGGCCGCAATGGAGCCTGGTCGTAATGACCAGGAATGGCGTGCAGCCGGTAGTGAGGTCCTACGCGTTCACGAGTGCCGCAATGGAGCCTGGTCGTAATGACCAGGAATGGCCAGGCGGTGCCGCATCGTGTCCACGCCGACACCGGCGTGGCCGCAATGGAGCCTGGTCGTAATGACCAGGAATGGTGGGGGTTGTAGCTCAGTGGCAGGGCTTCGGGAATCCAGCCGCAATGGAGCCTGGTCGTAATGACCAGGAATGGGCCACGACTATAGCCATGACCGCCGTGCCATACGCCCGCCGCAATGGAGCCTGGTCGTAATGACCAGGAATGGGGGCGACATCAAGGACCCTGAGCGGTGGATGGAACGGCCGCAATGGAGCCTGGTCGTAATGACCAGGAATGGTTTCCGGAAGCTGCTAAACGCTGTACTGTTCTTTCCGCCGCAATGGAGCCTGGTCGTAATGACCAGGAATGGTGATCTCTCCTACTGTCTCGTTTCTAGCCTGCCTAGCCGCAATGGAGCCTGGTCGTAATGACCAGGAATGGCTGCCGACGCGCCGAGCGTCATACCGTGCCGTTATTGCCGCAATGGAGCCTGGTCGTAATGACCAGGAATGGTCGAACGCCCAAAGGGAACGAGAAAGCTATTTAGGCCGCAATGGAGCCTGGTCGTAATGACCAGGAATGGTTCTCGGCCTCCTGACGCCAGACAGACACTTCCAGGCCGCAATGGAGCCTGGTCGTAATGACCAGGAATGGCGCCGTCGAGCGAAGTGGAGTCGGAGATCACCCCGAGCGCCGCAATGGAGCCTGGTCGTAATGACCAGGAATGGCATACCGGCAGACTTACGGACCGTCTCGGCCCAAGCTTGCCGCAATGGAGCCTGGTCGTAATGACCAGGAATGGCTAGCGCGCCTAGGATGGACTCAAATGGAGCTGTCGCCGCAATGGAGCCTGGTCGTAATGACCAGGAATGGAGCTCCTGAGATTCTAGCCGTCTGACCTGGGCGAATGGAAGCCTGCGCGAGCGACGGGTTTGACCTCGCCTTCGAGGCTCGGGGTTGACCTCGGTTTCGGCGTGGACCTTGCTGTTGACCTGCGTGCGAGCACCTCCCAGGGAGGGAGTCGACGACCCACCGCTCGCACGGAAGTGTCACACGATTGTCGGGCCTGTCGATGGCAGGGTCCGGGGCCTGCCGAGGGTTCGCACCTCGGCTGCCGCTTCGACCGATCCTAGGTCTATTGTCACGACGGAATCCTCGCCGAGATGAACGACCTCCAGCACATCCCGGTTCCAGCGGGTGAATTCCATGCCGGACAGGTCGCATAGGAAGACCGAGTATTGCAGGCGCTGGCCATACGCTTCCATGACTTTGATGACCCGGCGTAGACGTTTCGGGTCGCTGATGTCGTAGGCGATGAGGTAGCGGCGGCGGCTCACGGTGTCACCTGGTGGTCATCGGCACGTAGTCGGGTAGCTCACCGATCATGACCGCGGCCATGATCCTGGCCTGCACGTCGATGACCCGCCGATAGCTGATCTTGTAACCAAACGTCGGGTGAGTGACGGTCTGGTCAAGGCGGCGTTCGTAGGCCCGTAGCACGGTACGCCGACCGTTCTGAGTCAGCGTCACGCCCCGGCCGCGGATGATGAAGTCGTGCGAGTCGACCTCGCCGTTGTTCAACAGCCCGATCACGACCGAGTCCGCGATGAGCGGTCGGAACTCCTCGGCGAGGTCCAAGGCCAGCGACGGTCGTCCGAACCGGGGACGGTGCAGCACGCCGATGAATGGGTCGAGCCCGACACCAAGACATACTGCGACGATGTCCTTGAGTAGCAGCGCGTAGGCGTAGCTCAGGAGGCAGTTCACCGGGTCCGTTGGAGGTCTGCGGGTCCTGCCGTCGCGGTCGAAGCCGCTGGCGAGGTGGCTGCGCGCGGGCGCCACCATCGTCGTGAGCTCACCGAAGTAGATCCGCGCCGCTGTCCCTTCGATGCCGAGAAGTTCAGGTATCGACGTCGCGCGTTCAGCCTGCGAGTAGAGGCGTCCCAACGCTTCGACCACCGATGACACGTCACCGCGGGAGTTGCGTCGGAGCAAGGTGCGGCAGTTGCGGATCTTCCCGGCGATCATTCGGCAAGCGATTCCGAGCCCACCCTGGCCATGCACAATCACCTGCCGACGTCGGAGCTCGACGTAGCGCGACGGTTCACCTTGTGCCCAGCCACGCAGCCAGCCTCCATAGCTGAACCACAGAACGGGGACGCCGTGTGTCCATAGTCGGCTCAGAGCCTCGGAGGACACCTGGACATGACCGAACAGGCACAGTTGAGCAACATCGATGAGGCGAACGTCGGCGAGCTTTTCCTTCGCCTTCGTGACCACCAACCGGCCGCCCTTCACGCCGACGAAGGCTCCCTGCTCCGTGACATAAAGCGGGCGGTGATCAGGATCCCTGGGGGTAATCCGCCGCGGGGGTGTCTCGGCACGTTCCAACAGTGCGTTGGTCTCGTCCGGCAGGCACAGCCCGACGAGTGAGCAGCGTGGGCATTTCGGACTGCTCACTAGAGGCAGCGGAGGCTTGACCTGGTTGGCTACCTCGCGTGCCGCGCTGACCAGGTCGTGGACTTCGTCGTAGTCGGCGTCCGTGACAGGCACGACGATGCGCTGATTCGTCTCGGCGTAGTAGACGATGGCGTGATCGACGTCGTATCCAGCGGCGGACAGCAACACCGCTTGCACCATCACCTGGGCACGGTCGGTGGGCCATGGTTCACCCTCTGGAGTGGGCCGCCCTTTCTTGAAGTCGACCGGGATGACGCCGGCGTCACCGGCGTCAATCCGATCGATGACGGCGATCAGGCCGAGGTCTCGGTTTTCGACGCGAAACGACCGCACCTGTTTCAGCAGCTCAACAGCTTCGGGAGGCGGCATGTGGCCGCCCGGTTCATCAACCACCCTGTGGGTGAACCTGCCGGCCTCGGTGTCGTCGTTATCCGCCCACCTGGTATCCACCCATTCGAAGTAGAACAGCCGCGGGCAGTAGACGAATTCGTTGAGCATGCGCGCTGGCAACAACTCAGGTATCGCCTCGGTGCCCGCGTTCATGACGAATCCACCTTGAACAATCCCAGCCCGAAATGAGCCAGCCTGCCAAGAACAACCGGACCTGGCACTGGCTGAGCGAATTCGATCCGCAGCCACGTCGGGGTTGGTACATGTGTCCCCGGCTCGTACGGCCGCCGTGGTGCGACTCTGACGCCGGGTCCCCGAAGGAGCGTCACTTGTGCGTCTGCGGGGAGATGCTCACGGTAGGCCAGCTCCCTGATCAAACGACGACGGAGAAACTCCTGCCACTCCCCCTTGCGATGTCCGGTCGGTACGAATGGCGTCGCCGACACCCACGATGAACTTTCGCCCGCATACTCCGGCAGCACCTGCTGAACGGTCCCGAAACTGGAGAGACGGACCGCGATGGCCGCTTCTGGCCTACCCCCGTCGTGAGGGCGCCACAAACGCCGCACTCCGGAGAGGCGTTGGAGAACGTCGTCGCTGCCGTTGGTCGCGTTCGGCAGCCACACGGCCAGCTCACCGACCCTGTGCCGCTCGTCGGGAAGCGCGAGGTAGTGGGGATGGTTGTGCCCGTGCAGTGGTTGCCCGTGCGGGTCCTTGCCTGCGAACCACCAGTACGCCGGATGCTGATCGGAGAACTTGTTCAGTACTGTCTGCCGCAGTAGGTGCGTCAACGTCACCATGTCGTTCAGGGCGGGGAGCACCCGGTTGAGCACCGAGAAACGCACGGCCTGAACCGGACCGACAGCCGGTCGTGCGGTTCTCGCCGGGATCGCGTGCTCGACAGGCTTGAGATATCCAACGAACCGGGTTCCCGACGGAAAAAGCAGCCGGCCGGCCCGCACGTCAACCGGTCGATCCGTCAACGCTTCGACGTCCAGCGGCAGCGACGGACACAGGAGCCGGATCACGCTCGTTGACGACGGCACCGACTCTCCGACGTCTACCGGCCCGGACGCGACCGCATCGGCCGGCGGCGTCCAGTTCTCCACCACCCGGGCTTCGCACACACTGTCCGCCCGACCGAGGTACGGCAACGACGAGGCGAGCCGCTCGAACGCCTTGTGCTGCTCGGGTTCAAGGTCGAACGGCCACCGGATGCCGAGTTCGGCGTTGTGGGCGAACACCGCGAAGGCGTCCAACGTCCGGTCGACGCTTGGGGTACTCCCCGTGCGGTGCTGGCTGTCCGGGTAGTAGTGCCGTGTGTGCGCCAGCCGGAACGGCGGCACGAAGTAGGTTGGAGGCTCGGCGAGCCGTCCGAACAACCCGATCACCGTGGGCGCGTCGAGGTCGGGCGCGCGAGTCTTCCAGACCGCGTACAGCGCGCGAAGCAGACGCCATGGCGACGGCGGCAACTCGACCGACCCTTCGTTGACATGGCGTCCCCATGGCGTCGCGTGATAGCGCCCCATGACGAACGAGACCACCAGAGTGGTAGCCATGTGGATCAGCCTTTCGCCCAGCGGACAACGGTGGGTTCGCCATCGCCGAGAACGTCCCGGCTCTCGGCGATGAGTGTCGTTAGCCGCTCGGTCAGCTCGTCCAGGTTCGGCAACGGGTCGCCGCGGCGTGTCTCGGCGTCGCCGACAACCTCCAGATCGCAAGCAGTGCGCAGCCGTAGGCCACCGGACAGCAGCGACCGGATCTCCCACTGGGCGAGTGTGATCAGCATGTCGGTGGTGCCGTCCGGCAGGCCATACGACCGCAGCAGATCAACATCGACAACGAACGACGCCACGATGCGCTCAGCGGTCCATTCCATGCGGTGGAACGGCACCGAGCCGTAGCCCTCCGCGGTTCCTCCACCTTCGGCATCGCGGTCCAGCTGATGACGTACGTGGTCTGCCTTCCGTCCGCCTGACGGCGCTTGCTTGACGTTGTGTGCTTCGATGACGCCGCTGACCGCGCGAGGGAACTTGGGCTGGCCGAGCCATTCCTTACGAGAGAAGAACACCCCATGGACGAGGCAGAACGGATCCAGCTCCAGGATCGCGCGGGCCATCTTCGGATAGTTCAGCGGCGTATCCTTCGCCAACCCGAGCCGCGCGGTGATGACGTCGAAGAACGTGGTGCCGTCGTCACCTTCGGATTCCCATACGAACGGTGAGGCGAGTCGGTGTGCCTCGAGGCGGCTCGAGGTCAGGAACTCCCCGGTGCTCTGACGATCCACGCGCACATATGAGAGTCCTTGCACCACATCTTCCGGTTGTTGCGAACCCGGGTTCCACGCGGTTGCTTCCAACCGGTTGGCCATCGACTGCACCGACTCGACCAGCAAAGACTCGACGGGTTCCCCATCCTCTAGCCGAGTGAAAGTCGCGGCACCCAGGTCAGGGAACCCGGTTGGCTGAAACGTGCTGCCAAGGATCGGCTTGAGTTCGGCGTCGTAGACGTGACGGGTCGCGGTCATACTTCTGCTCCTTCGAGATCCTGGTTTTCGGTGCGGGGTTGAGGAAGGTCAGCGACAGCGTGCAGCGCGCGACGCCGGGCCGACGACGACGTTGGCACTAGCAACGCCGCAGCCAGCTCCGGACCATCGACGTCTGCCGCCGGTCGGACGAGACGCTCGATACCCGCGATCACGAGACGCCGGCGAGCGTCATCGAGGACGGCTGCCACCTGTGCTGTATGCCCGGACAGCAGTTGGGTGATCCAGCGGGTTCCCGGGCGGAGAAGGATGTCTCGTTCCTGTTCATCGCCGTCTTGGTGAATTCTGAGTGGGTGGACGGCGTAGAAGGGCAACAGCAACGCGAGCGCGGACGGAATCGGATGCCATTCCGCCTTCGGCCAGTCAGCGCGTTCTCCACGCCGCCAGTCCGCCAACATGAAGCCACGGAGCAAGTCACCGAACAGACGGTGGTCAATCGACCCCATCGCTACGGCGGCGACGTCCTCGAGCGGCGCCCACGAGCCATGTCGGAACGCGCTGAACACTCCACGCACGGCGGGCTGCACATCACCGTCACGTGTTGCCCCATCATTGTCCGCTGCCGCCCCCGGTTCGGGAACAACTCCTGGCCTCGCACGCCGTCGATGCGCCATAGCCAGCATCGTCGCCACGTCGACGCCGCTTGGCACCAGCGTCGGCCGATCGCTCCACCGCACGACGCCACGTTCTATCCGTATCGGGGTGAGCAGCTCACGCAACGCCGGACCGGGCTGCTTTCCGCCGTCGCGCCCCGACGCCAGCGCCGCTGCTAAACGCACCTCGCGCGAACCACCATCCAGCGCCGCCAGCCACTCGTGTGGGCGTCTGAGAACCAGCGGCCGGACTACTTCGCGGATCCGTCCCGACCGTGCCACCACATCGTGCAAACTCCCCAGCGCCATAAGAACCCGTTGAAGACCACGGCGGTCCTGGCCGCTCGAGACCGCGTACACGGCGGCGTCGAGTACCCGCAGTTCACTCGCCACCGCGGCGGGAAGGTTCCGGCCACGCAGACCCGACAACCAGGTGTCCAGGTCTCCGAGCAGCCGGACTTCGGGCCGGTGTTCGACGCTGACTCGATCGACCGGGACAGCGAGGGGATTTTGCCCGAGGCGGTCAACGACGACGTGCCGGGTGAACGACGACAACCCTCGGTCTACCCCAAGTGACGAGATAGCTCTTACGAAGTCCAAGCCGGTGCGCGCCGCCGTACCTCGCCACTCAGCCCGGCCTTCGCTCAAGAGCTGCTCCACTTCGGCCAGCCGGGCCGGCCGCTCCCACATCGGAGTCCAGATCTCACCCCTGGCCTGCTCACCAGCAGCGGCGTCTGGAGAACCGGCCGTGGAAGCGGCGACCACGAACGGTACCGCGGCGTTGACCGATTGTGCCCCGTACCGCCGGACGACGGCCGCCGCGAACAAGACCGCGCCTTCGAGGCCGAGCACAAACGACCATGGATTGACGAAGCCTCTGTCGTCGGATTTCTCCCATGGCGACGACTGAACGCCGCCGGCCCGACCCGGATCGAACTGCCCCACGGCATCCCGGCTGTAGCGAACCGACTCATCGCCGGTCAAGGCCGCCCGCAACCGGGTGAGATCAGGCCGGTCAACCAGCGCCACGGCACGCTCAAGGTAGGTGGCGGACAAGTCCTGACGGCCGAAGTTGCCACCAGTGCCAAGCAGGCGGTTATACGCCGGTTCGTCGTCCTGGCCCAGCACCACGGTCGAGTCCACCCACACGAGCGCGTCGTCGGGCAACATGTTCCGAGCGAGCATGACGACGTCGGCCTTGCGCTTCTTGGCCCACATCTCGGCGCCTTTGCCGGCCAGGCCGGCGTCCCGTCCTTCAGTGACGACCCGATCGGCCGCGGCGACGGCGTGGCGAACCGCGGCGAGTCGACCATCGGTGGACACCCGGATACGGTTCAACGTGTCCTCGGCGGAGCGGCTCCTGCCATTGCCGGCGAAACCCGATCCCGCGTTCCACGGCGACACGATCGGCAACGGCTCGAAGGTCTCGGCCAGCCGTGCGGTGAGCTCGTCGACGTCGGCGAACCTCGTCGTCAACACCATCTGACCGGCCGACCAATGCGCTTTCGCGTCGGAGTCAAGCAATCTGACCACTGCGCGCCACAAGCCCAGTCCGGTGAGATAGCTACCGAGCGGCTCGGCTCGGCATCCGACCAACACGATGCTGTTCACGCGCCCGTTCCCTCCTGGTACCGGCGGCTCACCCGCTGGTCGGCGACACGGACGATGGCCTCGAGGAAACCCAGCCGAAACGGTCCCAGGTCAGGCCGGTCTCGAAGAGCCGCGGTCCGGGCCGTCCAGGTAGGCTCGCCGTCTGAACCGATCCGGATGGCATCGAGGTCCGGCTGAACAGCTGGCACACTTTCACCGGTTATGAGCTGCAACGGCAACGTCGCGGCGTCGTCAGGATGTCCAACCCCGAGCACGGTCCCGTCTTCGGACTCCCCCGGCATCGAACGTACGGCCATCCGGACCTTGCCGTGGTGTGCCGCGACGAGATAGGCCACCAGGTCCGGGTCGTCCACACCGTTCAGCAGGTGGCTGGCGCCATCCAGGAGCATCAATGCGCTGACCAGCTCATGCCGGAAGTACCGGCGACGATGCCGCAAGCGCTGATGCGTATCCGACTTCGCCCAGATGCCGTCCCCCAGGGCGCCGTCGGCGGCGTTGCGCAAGGACTCCTGGAACACCGGGTGCGCCTTGCCCAAGTCGTGGAACCGACCAGCCAGCGCCGCTGCCTCCACGTGATGCGCGTCCAGACCCAGCAGCGGTCCTAGCTGATCGATCAGGGCATGAACCTCGCGGTCGACATCATCGAGATGCTGAGCCAGGGTGACCGCACGCCCACTCCGGGCGCTCGCGGTGTCGTCGCCCACCGCATCGACCGCGTCCACCACAGCGTCACCGGCGATAACAGGTACCGGTCGGCGCTCTCTCGGAGACCAGCCCAGTTCAGGGAGGTAACCGCCCTCGGCGGCGACGAGCAGATACACCGCCCCCGGCCGGACATCACGCTCGGCAAGAACTCTGACCCACTCGGCCGTCATGTGGTCATAGCGCCAAACAGCCTTCTTCTTCCGCACCCAGGCGCGCAGGCCACCGACTGGAACGGGGCACAATTCGTCCCTTGAAGGGATGCCCGCCGACTGCTCAGCGGTGGTGTCCGGCTCGCCGTTGCGCCACGCGGCGTAGACGGTTGTCTCGTCAGCGTCTCGGATCCAGCGCCCGACGTCGAGGTCGTTGCCCGCAAGGTCCGGCGTCGTATCGAACAAACCGAGCACGTCGCGACGCCGCAGCACCGGATAAACGGATCGCTCCTGAGCGACGTCCCGAGAGATGAGATCCCCGCTGGTGACCGACGACCCTTCGAGATCCCGCAATGCCGCCTCACTCGCTGCAAGATCTCCCTTCACGTAGGGCGCCGCGCTGGCCCGGCCGCCAGGCGGCGCGACCCACGCCAGCACCGCGCCGTGCGCGTTGCCGTCGCGGTTGCACCGTCCCGCCCGCTGGATTATGGACGACCATGGCGCCAGCTCGGTGACCAGCAACATCGACGTGATGTCAAGGCCCGCTTCGAGAACCTGCGTGGCGACGACGATGCCGTCCTCGACGTCCGCCAACTCAGCCGTACGGGCCTGCCGGTCCGGTGGGCGAAATCGCGAATGCAGGAGGAGCGTCCTCGTCTCGCCGGACAACGCGGCGAGCGATTGGTAAACCGCCTGAGCACGTTCGACCGTGTTGAGCACAACCAACGTTCGGGCACCAGGCTTATGCCGCGCGATGACCTCAGCAGCCAGCTCCCTCGGGTAACGCTTGGCATCGTTGCTGACGTCCAGACGGGTAACGAGGCGAGTGGCCGCGAGGCGATCGGCCAACGGACCAGTCCGGTCGGCCTCACTGATCTCGACCGTCGTCGACGGGCCCACGTAGTCGACCGTGGCCAGGGTGCCCAGGTCGACCGTCGCCGACATCCACATCGACCTACACGATTCGGCCGTCCCGAGACTCCGACGGAGGGCCTCGAGCTGGAGCGACGTCGGCAACCCCGGCCCCATCAACTGGACCTCGTCGAAGACGAACTGAGTGCCCGAGTTCAGCAGCCCAAAAGACATCGGCCGGGCTCCCGGCGCCTCCGCATAGCCCCGCAACAGCAGCCGCGACAGCACCATGTCCTGCGTGCCAACGAAGATCGCGTCAGCCTCGGGCCGGAGCTTCCAGGCGCGGTCGTCCCTCGACACTCCACCCAACAGCACGTGTACACCGATGTTGACGCTCACGCTCTCACACCACCCGCGGACAACACGTTCGGTCTGCTCGACCAACGCGCGTTGCGGCAACACGATGACGAGCCGCCGCGGCGTCGGCGCACGAACCGCGCCGTCCGGATGGAAACGGCGGCGATAGAGCCACGGCAACGTGGCCGCCAGCGTTTTCCCCGCGCCCGTAGGCACGTTGAGCAACTCGGGCAACCCATCCACCGCCAGCCGGCGCTGGTAGTGGTACGGCTCATGGCCAGCGGCTGCAAGCACCAACTCGTCAAAAGTGCAGCCGACGCGAACTCCACCCATCGCTACCCCTCACTGGTGCCTAGCCCCTCGTCACCGTCCGGGCCCCCATGACGTAATCAGACAGGTCGGACAGAACCCCTCACGAACGACGTGTAGTCACGGACCATACTCCGAATTTCGTGGCGAGAGTTCTCCGCGTCGTTCGCGAATTCTCAAATCGTTCGGGGCTCTGGGGGTCTTGACAGATGAGCGGGGACCGGTATCGTCACGGGCTAAGTTCGGTGGTCTGTTGAGGGGAAAACAATTCTTGGGGGTAAGGGCCTGCGGCCACGCAATTGGGTCAGGTTTTCCGTCGGCCGCCTGGTGCCTTCTTCCAGGGACGGCCACCGTTGGTGCGCGACTTAGCTGGACTACCACTCCGGGTACGAGGCGTATAACGGAGTGATTCGTCGAACTAATCGTTGGCACGTTCAAGGTCCATTCCGCCGTTAGTCACGTGCGGCTTGGTCAAGCGTGGCGAATTTGCCTACTGGGCAAACATAGCGGCGTCTCGTCCCGGTGAACCATCGCCAATCCGATGACGACAAGGGGGCGCCACGGTGCCATTCGTCAACCCCTACAACTTCGTGCCCTTACCCGACGTGGTTTCCCGGACTGAGCCTAGGTCGCGGACAGCGGCGTCCGGGCCGGATCGGTGGTCTGGGCGCGTCGACATCGAACTCGAACTCCGCAGCCCGCTCAAACTCCCGGCTACCGAAACGGCCGGCACCACTGACGACTACCCCGTGGTGCGTGGCTCGTCTCTGCATGGATCGATCCGAAACATGCACGAGGTCTTGACCGATTCGTGTATGCGGGTTCTGGATACCGATTTCGTTCCGGTTTACCGAGAACCCGTGGCCCTCTTGCCCAAAGAGTGGACCGTTGTCCGCATCGACTCTCTCGGCGACGATGGAGAAATCCTCGCAACGGCGGCCGAGCGACGCGATGTAATCAAGGCACTGCTGTGGAGTCCCGAAGAGGGCAAAAAAGGTGTCTTTGGCGCAGGTCCACCCAGGACGGGCGACCTCTTCGCCTGGCCGCGCACCGGCATCGACCGACCGAAAGCTGGACCACCTCGAATCGTCGATGGCACGCTCCATCGGGCGGAATCCGCCGAGGGGAGCCACGGGGTCGTGCTCATCAGCGACGGCGGCACCCGGACGGCCAACAAACGTTGGTACGTTGCATTCGCTCGGATGGACAACGCGGTACCGGTTTCGGTCAGCCCGGAAGCGATGACCAGCTTCAAAAAGGCAAGCGAAAACTCGGACGACAGCCAACAGCGCCGCAATGCTGGAACGGCCGGTATCGACGACAACCCGCTGCGTCACGTCGAGGTTCATGCGCCGAGCACGACGGAGGTTATTGGCTTTCGCGATCCCAGCATCGGTGACCCTTGGCCCGGCAGGGTGCTGTGGGGGAAGGTGGAGACCGTCGATGGACGACGTGTCGTCACAGAGTTGAAGGTCAGCCAGGTCTGGCGGGCGCTGGGAGAGACCCCGGTCGAGGAGCGGGTGCCGCCCGCAGTACTCCCGTGCGAGAGCGGACCGCGGCTGCGGATCGCGCTTGGCCTCGACCCGGCCGCGACGGAGTCGTGGAACAACCCTGAGATGCGCGGACTATGTCCGAGTTGCCTGCTGTTCGGCTCTGCGGTTGAGGACGATGTCGATCTCGACAAGCCCCGACGTCAGGGCCCCCAGCCACGCAATGAACGCAGGGGACGCAGCGGCGGCTACCGAGGCAGGGTCAGAGTCGCCGACGCGCTCCTGGTTGACGAGAATGGCCAGCCCTCGCCGGTTCATAACAAGGATCTCGCACCGATGGGCACTCCACATCCGGGTGCCGGCCAGTTCTATCTGGTGAACGATGGGCTGGAACATAAGACCACGTCGAATGGTGAACGGCCGCTCGCGTGGTGGTCGGCAGAGTCGCATCATGACTCCCCGCCACGGCAGATCCGCGGTAGGAAGTTCTACTGGCGGACCGACGTGGATGTCGAGTCCCAGACCGCCCGCAGCGCCCCGACTGACACCGAAGCGGCGGCCGAATCGATGGCCGCATCCCAACACGGTGCACGGATCGTCCAGCCCGGGGGCCGTATGACGGTCACCCTGTTCGTCGACGACGTGACGCGTGCCGAGCTTGGTGCGTTGCTGGCGAGCGTCGCCCCCGGACTCGTTCTCGGCCCTGACGACTCCCCCAGCGACTACGTGCTCAGCATCGGTGGAGGCAAGCCCTTCGGGTTCGGATCGGTGGCCGTCCGGACGGAAGACGGCGCCCCTTTGATCAAACTAGACCTGGCTACGGCACGGGGAAGATACCTGGGGGCCGACGATCAGACAGCGCCAACGGTTACCGAGGCCGTCGACGCCTTTCTGGCAGCCGTCGACCGGAACGCAAACTCGGCTCGATGGAGAGCCCTGACGGCGATGACGCGATTCGCACACGTCGACGATGCTCTGGTGCGTTATCCGAACGATGCCCGAGGTATCGATGCCAAGCCGGTGCCGGGACGCGGCGAGGATTCCGACTACGAGTTTTGGCAGTTCACCTCTGGCCAGCCGTCAACAGTGGAGTCCAAGATCAACGGTCGAACCGTCCGGGTCGACTCGAAGCTCCGCAGTTTACCGGCGCCGGACAAGGACGACGCCTCGATGCTCACCGGTGACGAACTCCGCAAAAAGGGGCGCACACCCCCTCCGAAGCCTCAGAAGAAGGGCGGTCGGAGATGACGCTGTACTTGCGCGCCGGAGTCGCCCGGATCCAAAGCTATGTGTCGCGCACCCCGAAGCTGTCGCTTCTGCGCGGGGCATCAACAGCGTTAACACATCAGCAGCTGATGGCGGCGGCAGCGAGCGCCGGGTTTCAGGCTCATCCGTCCGCCGTCAACGTCGACGGGGTCATCGACGTGGTCTCTGACCGTCAGGGGTCAGGTGAGGCGGAGGCTTCCAGGCTCGCGGTCGCACTGAGAAAACGGATTCCAGGTGCGGAGATGCACGTGTCCTGGGTGTATGCCGATGACGACGATCTGGCCCTTGGTGAGCTCGCTGCCCTCCAGGCCCAAGGACCCGGCCTGGCGAGCGTGATCGGAGACTCCGGGCGGATCGAAACACTGCCGTCGCCGAACGAGCTGCCCACCGCTCGACTGTGCGATATGTGCCGGTTGGACTCGGCTACGGCCACGATCAGCGTCAAAGACGCAGAAGAGAACCGGGTTCTCAGCGTCTGCCCGGACTGCTCGATGCGCAACAAGGTCAGCGGTGGCACCGGGCGAACCTTCGACGAGCTGGCGGCCCTCGACAAGCGCAGCGGCAACCACCTCGCGACCATCTATATCGACGCGAACCGACTCGGCGAGGTATTCCAGACATCAACCGCCAACGGCGACTTCCGTGTCATCGCGCGGTTATCCCGAGACGTCGCAGAGAGTGTCACAGCGGCGCTGGACGCCGGACGGATAGCTGCTAGAGAACACCTTGGCTGCGCTGAGGATCCAGTGATCGCCCACGTCACCGGGGGTGACGACGTACTGGTCAGCGTGCCCGCGCGGGCGGCGTGGCCGTTCACGCAGGCATATGTCCGGACAGCTACCACGGACATGCGGCAGGCCCTAAGCACACACCTGAACGACGTCCAGACGAGCTCCAGCGGGTCGGTCTCCGCCGGAATAGTCTTCGCGGACACCCACTACCCCTTCTCCGCGACCTCACAACTCGCGTATGACGTCCTGCGGCACGCGAAGAACGTGGTCCAAGGAGAACAGGCCAGCATCTCATGGGTCCACGTCACCGTCGACGGACGCAGGGTTCCACCTACTCGGGCGGTGCTCCGGGAGTCGTCACTCGACTCAACAGACGAGCTGCGCACCGCACTCAACGACTTCGCCCGCCTTGGCGCATCAACCCGGCGAAATCTCGCGCTGCGCTACAAGCCGGGCGACCCAAACCACTGGGAAACCTGGGAGCAGGAATGTGAACGGCTCGGGCTGGAGCCGGAGAGGTTCAAAACCCTATCCCACCCGCCGAACCCTGGTGTATTCACACCGGTCGAAGCTGAGCTGCTAGCCCGGAGTTGGTGGCATGACTGATCTCCGATTCACGATCACCTTTCACGGCCCGTTCCGGGTGGCTACCGGCCAGGCCGGCGCGGGTTTCGACACCATGGTGGACGAAGTGTCGCCGATACCGGCGCCAACTCTCAAAGGGTTCATGCGGGCGGCGGCCCGAGGTCTATCTATAGCTAACCCGTCCATCAACGCGGTGTTCGGCAGATCCCCACAGCCGTCACCATGGGCATGGTCCGACGCAGACATGAGCGAGGGCTTCAGCGTAGATGCCGCCCCCCGGGTGCGGGTGAAGATCGACGCGGAAACCGGCACCGCCGTGGAAGACCATCTTCAGTACGGCCAGATCGCGTGGGCGTCATCAGCCACGTTTGTGATATCGAGCCACTATCGCATCCCCGACGCTGAGCGAACCCGGCACTCCCTCATCCTCCGCGCTAGCGCCGCGTCGGTCCATGCCCTCGGCAATCAGCGCCGCCGCGGCCTTGGGTGGGTCCACATCAGCCCGGATCAGCCGCTGACCATCGATGATGTTAGAGAGCTCCGTGCACTGCAGGAGGTTCGGCCGTGACTGCTGTCCGGATTGTGGCGACCACCAAGCAATTCGTCTCCGTGGGCGCCAAAGGCGCCCTGGCGGTGACCGAAGGATTGCCGTACATCCCGGGATCGACGTTGCGGGGCGCGCTGGCGGCGCGCTGGTTACGTGAGCATGATCAGGAACGCCGGCGGGCCGAGTTCATCGACGTCTTCGAGCGCAGTCGGTTCGGCCCGTTGCTTCCCGCCGGTGGCCAACTGGTTCCCCGGTCGTATCGGGAGCACAAGTACGGCGCACCCGACGGCTGCGTTCCGCTCCATCGCCCGGACCCCTGGGGCGAGCCCAACAGCCGATGTCCACTTTGCGGCCAGCAGCTCGTCCCCGTCAAACAAGCACTCAAACCACCCGCCCATGATCCGACATCCCTGATGACGAGCCGGCCACGGGTCGAACTCACCGACCAGGAAACCAGCAAAGAAGGACAACTCTTCGAACGAACCGGCCTACGGTCCGGGACACCCCTGTCCGGCCACGCCTTTGTCACCGGCCCGGCGCGAGAATGGCTAGGCGAGCAGTGCACCATCCGCGTCGGTGGTGCGGCCAGCGTGTCCGGAGAGGTCCAGCTCAAGATCGTGGATGAGCCACCGGAAGCCGCGCCCCGCCTGAAGGCGACGGGTCGCGACGTGACGTTGCTTCTGGGCTCACCAGGCATCTTCGTCGACTCAGCGGGGCGCCCGGCCAGCACGCCATCCCGGAACGAGATCGCCGAGATCGTTCAGTCACCCTGTGAAGAGATCAGAGACGTGGCGGCCCGATGGTTACGGGTCGGCGGATGGCACAACGCAAGCGGGTTACCCAAACCAGCCGAATGGGCGGTCGACATTGGTTCCTCGTTCACCGCACGCTTCGCCACCGAGCCTTCTGAGCAAGGGCTGGAGCGGCTGCTTCGGCACGGCATCGGCCTACGGCGTAATGAAGGCTTCGGCTGGCTGAGCCCAGCACCCCGCCAGGGCCGAGAGAGGCAGGGATCGTAAGTGATCATACGCCTGGCAACGGTACACCTGCGGCTGCAAGAACCGGCCGCAATCAGCCCAGTCGTGGGCATCGAGGGCACGCTGGAGCTGCCCCGCGACAACGGCGGCCGGGTGATCATTCCCGAGACATCCATCGCCGGGTCGCTGCGATCACATCTTGCCGACGACGCGCGGCGGCTGATGGGCTACGTCGAGCGGAGCGGCGATACCAACAACGCCGGCCGGACCGTGGCCGTGTCCTCACGAGTGCGCATCATGGGCTGCCGAGCCGACGCTGGCACGGTCATCAAGAGGACGAGCACGGCCGTCGACCCCGCCAGCGGTGCTGCTCGGTCACGCACGTTGCGTACCAACGAATTGCTCCCGCCGGGAACCACGCTGGCCGTCTATCTACGCATAGACAGCAACAACAGGCAGGCGGATGAGCAAGACTGGAACGTTCTCTACGGCAAGCTCCACACCTGGTCCCCGTCCTTAGGCGGCGGAGCGTCGCGAGGTTGGGGCGCAACCACGGTCGAAGCCGTCCAGACCGGCACACTGGATCTCACCCGTGACGAAGATCTACTGATCTGGCTCACCTACGGCGGCACCAGCCTCGTCGACCACGTCGTCAGCGATGTCGAACTCACCACCAGTCCGCTCTCCGGGCACAGCGCCGTGGCGACATGGCGAAAGACCGCCACCTTCAGCCTCGCCTCGGGCCTGCATATCGGGAGCGGGCAGCACAAGGAGGGCGACAGCGGGAGAACCCCGGCCGAGCCGATGCGTGTTGACCACAACACCGACCAGTTCGTCATTCCGGGGAGCACCTGGAAAGGTATCTTCCGATCCCGGATGGCGGAGATCCTAGGCCGTCTGGGAGCCGGATGCCGCCGGTTCATAGACGCCGAACCAGCACCCGCCAAAGATGCGGGCTGCTCACCTACAACACCGTGTGAGTTCTGCCTGGCTTTCGGGGTCACCTACACCGAGCCGGTGCAGCTGCGGCCAGAGGTGCCGAGCGTCGTTGGGAGGCGGGGGTTGCTGCGCTTCTCCGACTCCGTCATCGATGCCGCTAAGGACACCTGCGTTACTCATGTCGCCATCGACCGGTTCAGCGGAGGCGGCCACGACCGTCGCCTCTTCACCAAACGGATCGTCACCGAAGGCCGGCTCGCGTTAACCATCACGGCACCCCATGCCCCCGCGCCGGGTGTCACGGCGCTTCTCGACGCCGTCATTCGCGACATCGACGCAGGGCTCGTCGGGCTTGGCCATGGCACAACCCGCGGGCTCGGAAGCCTGAGACTGACCGATGAAACCAACGTCGGCAGCTGGGACACGATCAGACGGAGTCTTAGAACCAGCGTGGCGGAGGTGAGCTAGGTGAGTACGACGTTCGTCCCTGGGCGGCTCATGGCGTCGGGATGGCGGGCATGGAGCGAACTCGTGTCCGTGACCGCCGGGTGGAGGGCCTGCTGGGCCGACCTCGACGGCTGGCACCAGGCAACCCACCTACCTCGAGCGTGTCCATGGACGAGCACGTTGTGGGCGTGGACACCCGACGAGACGATCATGATCCGGGCGCGCGTCAATCGAGACGTAGACAACGACGAAGCCACCGTCGTAATGGCCTGGCTGTCCACCGATCCCGCGGCCTCTGTGCCGGCGGGCTGGCGCGACGACGGTGAGCTGGAGGTTCGGGTCCAGACCGGTATTGAGTGGCCAGGACCGAGCGGCGGCGACACCTCTCGCGTCAAGATCAGGTGGGGCACACAAGCGTGGGGGGCACAACGCTGGCGCATCTACGACGTACTCGGCGGCATGCCGGTAACACTCGTCTCGGCGTCGACCAACTCTGACCGTCGTGCACAAGCCGCAGCTGGGACACCAGCGTGAGGGTACCCCGTTGGTGGCAGGAACTGGACCAAGATGTGTCCCGGATGGCACCCGCTATCGCCGTTGCGTTCACGACGGGAACCATATCGCTTGGTGGCGCCATCAGTTTCCTCCCGGGCATCATCACGAGCGACGCCAGCTCTCATAACTTCCTGGTGGAAGTGGGTGTTGGTTCTGCCCTTTTGGCGCTGGCCGTATCAGCCATCTTCGTCGGAGTCCGCCTGTGGTTCCGCCGGAGGCGGCTACTTGACAGTCGCGGCACGGCATACATTGTGAATGAGTCGGCAAAAACCTGGACCTATGAAGAGAAACGAAACTTCTCCACTAGAATCCAAACGGAATTCGCTCACATTATACGAGTACCTGGCCCAGACGAACTCGGGAGCAACTGGAAGTGGCCGCTGGACGAGAATGCCCACAAATGGAGTGGCAAGGTGGACGAACTCGTCTACGCCTTCTGGGCTGTCCAGTACAACGACAACCAGAGAACACGCAACAGCTTATTCATCTGGGCATGGTGGTCGGTATCGTTGGCATTTACGTTAAGGGCAATATCCGGCCGCCGTGGATTAGTGCTCGGAATACGGCGACGCCCAAGCGAAGGACGAGCCGGCCGGCTGGACCCCGAGGCATGGCGCGAGCCACCCAAGTCTTTCACTATAGATCCATCACTACCGGATGTAGGAGCGCCCGGCGCTATTTGGAAGGCAACGGCGAACTTTGGATCCGACGATCCTACGGCCAAGAATGCGGCTTCCCCCAAACCTGCGACGTTATTACTCGTCCGGATGAGCCCTGGGGCATGGGGTCCAATTCCACCCGGTGACGAAACACCCGCACAACCGATCCATCTCACACTCCGCGACGCAGGAGGAAACACCGGACTGACAGGTACAGTCGACCTCGAATTTCGGGAATGGCGAGCCTTTCCCGATACCCGACACCATGCGTGGGAGAACTACGAGCCGCTGGCACAATCAGCTGCGAGATGGATCAGCGCAGTATGGCGAGAGCGCGGAGGTGTGGTTCTTCTCGGCATGGTGGCCATGCCCGAGGCTGTCGCCGGGATAGGCATTCTCGCCACCCAGATGGGCGAGAGCTGGCCTGAGCACCTGTGGCCGGTTATGTGGAACGGCCACGGCGGGCCCATGGTGATCCCAGATCTCGACCTCGGACGTTCGGCAACTCGCTACTGGAATCATCAGTAGGCGTATCTTCGCGCCGGACAGGCAACCGGCTGACACGAAACCAGATACTCCCGCAGCATGCCCGGTGGTCGCTGCCCTAGCCCTCGTTGTCCTTGCGCTCGGCCGTGAGTTTGGCTTTGACGCTGGCCGCGTAGGCGTCGACGTACTCCTGCCCCGACAGCTCCATCAGCGCGTACATGATCTCGTCGGTGACGGCGCGCAGGACGTATCGGTCGGTGGCCAAACCTTCGTACCGGCTGAAGTCGAGAGGTTCACCGAAACGGATACCCGGACGCATCCGCTTGGGGATGAGCTGACCTGCGGGCTGCATCTCGGCGGTCCCGATCATGGCCACCGGGATGACCGGCACCTTCGCCTCGAGCGCCAGCCGAGCCGCCCCGGTCTTGCCACGGTAGAGCCGCCCGTCCGGCGACCGTGTGCCCTCCGGGTACAGACCCAGCAGCTCCCCCTCCTCCAAGACTTTCAGCGCGCTGCGCATCGCCAGCTCGCTGGCCCGCCCACCTGAGCGGTCGACCGGAAGGTTGCCGGTGCGCGAGAAGAAGAAACGTTTGAGCCGTCCTTTTAGCCCGCGCTCGGTGAAGTAGTCGCTCTTGGCCCAGAAGGTCACCTTCCGGGTCAGGACCAGCGGCATGAAGAACGAGTCCACGACCGTCAGGTGGTTACCTGCCAGGATAGCCGGCCCCTGAGCAGGCACGTTGTCCGCTCCTTCCGCCCATGGCCGGTAGTACAGGCGGAGCAGCGGACCCAGGAACACCTTCTTGAGCAGCCAATAGAGCACGTCGGAACACTACAACGAGAAGTGTCCGATCCGCGCGGGTTGGGCCGACCGGCGCGCCCCAGCAGCGGCGATCCGGCTGGGCCGACCGGTATGCGCATGGGTCGCCAACTTCGTGCGACGATGGGGTTATGCAGCCACGTCGGGCCGCCGTCGGCCTGTTCCTTATGCCGGATCCGAGGGCTGTCTTGACGCTGGCCCGGCCGGGTGTGGGCTGCGCCGCCCGCGTTCGCGCCGCCGTCACGTGGAAGATCCACGCCACCAGCGACGTTGCACCCGAGGGAAAGGGGTGACCAGCACCTGTGAGTGGCGAACGTGACGAAGACAAAGCGTGGGCCGACCTGGTCGACGCGTTCCACAGCGATCCCGAGCCGCGTGAGGGCACGCAGCGCTGGCCGGCGGCGGAGAACATCGACGTGGACGAGCAGCTGGATTCGCCGTCCGACACTGCTGCCCCCGTCGGACGCCGCCCCGACGACGACCTCCTCGACGGCGGCGACCTTCAACCCGACGGTGACCTCCGGCCCGACGGTGACCTCCTCGACGAGGATGACACCGACACCCCACAACCAGATCCTTTCGCCGGCGTGCGGCCGTTCAGCACCTATCCGGCTGCCGGGCCGGCCGAGCCGGAACAGCCAGCGCGCACCCACCAGCCGGACCCCGGCGACGCCTATCTCTCCGACGGCGACCACTTCGTCCCGCCGGATCCGCCTCCGCTGCCCCGCGGAGATCGGGTGACCAGGTGGGCATGGACCGGACTCATCGGTGCGCCGGCGCTGCTGTTGCTGGCCACTGTTATGGGCTGGACGCCGTCCAGCGAGGTGATGTTCGTCATGGCGGGTGGTTTCGTCGCCGGTTTCGTCACCCTGATCAGCCGGATGCGGGGGCGCAATCCCCACGATCCCGACGACGGCGCCGTCGTCTGACCGGCTGCCTGACCCGGCCCGGTCACCGGCCCCGGTCAGGAGTGTGGTGCCGGGGCCACGTCGGCCGGAATGGACAACTCGACCACAACCGGCCGGTGATCGCTCGCCTTCGCCACGAGCGGCGTATCCAGCACCTGGTACGACGTGATCTCGGCCGGGCCGCGGACGAACACACCGTCGATACGTCGCTGGGGCCGCGACGTGGAGAACGTCGGAGTATCGTCGTCGGCGCCGGCATCGACGTACTGCGCCGCCATCCGCGACCACGTCAACGCACCAGGTGATTCGTTGAGATCACCGGCGACGAGGACCACCGGCACCTCGCCGCCATCGGACAGCACGCTGGCCCGCATCAAGCCACTGATGTCGGTGAAATGCCGCGCCCGCTCGGCTGCGTCCAGCCCGAGGTGGATCGACGCCACCCCGAACCGCGCGGCACCTTTGCCCATGCGGGCCACCACGACACCGCGCCGGGTCAGCCCCGGCGTGGGGCGTAACCGGCGTTCGGCGACATCGTGCACGTCGACCCGGACGGCTGTCAGCAGCGCCGTGCCGCCGGTGTTCCCGCCGCCACCCACATAGAGCAGGTGGGCGCGCCGGGCCAGCGCCGCGGACCGCCCTCGCCACGCCAACCGGCGTGGTGCCTCTTGCAGACAGACGACGTCGGGGTCCAGCTCACGCAGCACCTGTGCGACCGGCGCCAGGCCGGCCCGCAACCCTTGGACGTTATAACTGACCAGCCGGAGTTTGGTGCGGGTGATGTCGGCCGGTCCGTGGCCGGGCGCCGGGTGCTCAGACACGTCCGAGATCCGCCGCGCCAACGATGCCCGCCTCGTTTCCTAGCGTCGCCAGCCGGATAGTGGCCTGTGGACGGTAGTTGCCGCCGGTCACCGAGCGCCGCATGGCATCTTCGGCCGGTTTCAGCAGCAACTCTCCGGCGTCGGCGACACCACCGCCGATGACGAAAGCGGCGGGGTCGAAGATGGCGGTGAACGATCCCATCGCGGCGCCGAGCCAGGTGCCAACCTCGGCGATGAGATACGCCGCCAGCACGTCGCCTTCCTTAGCTGCGGCGGTGACCATCGGTCCGGTGATGGCGTGCGGGTCTCCCCCGGCCAGCTCCAGCAGCCGATCCGCCGATCCGGGCAACGCCGCGGCGGCCTTAGTAGCGGCCGATCGTGCGTTGCGGACCAGCGCTCGCCCGCTGGCGTAAGCCTCCAGACAGCCTCGCAACCCACACGCACACAGCTGGCCGTCCGGAACCAGCCGGACGTGGCCCACTTCCCCGGACATGCCGTGCGATCCCCGGTACAGCGCGCCGTTGAGCACGAGTGCACCACCCACACCCGTACCGATGGTGAGCATCATCATGTCGTCGACGTCGACGGCCGCTCCGAACCTGAACTCGGCCCAGGCGGCGGCGTTCGCGTCGTTCTCGACCACAACGGGCAGCCCGGTGGCCGCGGAGACCTCGTCTCGCAGATCCACGTCCTGCCACACCAAGTTGGGTGCGAAGACCACTCTGGACCGGCCGGCATCGACGAAACCCGCCGCGCCGATGCCGACGACGTCCGCCGCGTGGTCGGCGCGCAACTCGTCGATAGCACCGACGATCGCGGCGATGATCGACGCCGCATCCTGCGAAGGGGTGTCACGCCGGGTGCTCGCGAGGATTTCGCCCTTCTCGTCGACAACGCCTGCCGCGATCTTGGTACCGCCGACGTCGACCCCAATACTGTGCGTCACGCCCCAGACCCACCTTCGACCCGCTTCTTGAGCTCTTTCAGCGCAGTGTCGATGATCACCTTCTCGGCCTTGCGCTTCATCAGGCCGAGAAGCGGGATAGCGACGTCGACGGTGAGCTGGTACGTGACGTCGGTGCCCGCAGCCGACTCGACGAGCCGATATGACCCTTCGAGCTGTCTGATCAACGAACCTTCGACGAGAGACCAGCGGACCTCGTGATCATCGTCCCACTCGTAGGTCAGCGTGTACGTGTCCTTGACCGGTCCGGCGTCGAGGACGAAGCGCGCCTCCCCGGGCCGGCCGTCGTCCTCGTAGACGGTGAGCACCTCGACCTCGCGGACCGAGGCGGTCCACTCCGGATACGCCTCGAGATCGGCGATCACCGCCATCACGTCCGCAGGTGGGGCGGCGATGGTGATACTCGACGTGGTCTGCGCTGCCATGGGCCCAACCTTAGAGCGCACAGCCGTTATAGGGATACCTGGGGCGCCGGCGTCGGCCTCCGGCCGGTGTGCTTGCGGTCGCCCGCCGGTGGATTCCGGGGCGGCATGTGCTGCGGACGCGGCGGAACCAGGCCCGCCACGTCTCGCGACCCGCCGCGGAGTGCCGACCACGCGGCCCGCCTCGACCTCGTCTTTGAGTTCATGAACGTGCCGTTTGAACGTGGTGACGTATCGGCGCCGGATCCGCTCGACGTCCACCCGTCGCCGACGCCACGGCCGCCAGCGCCGAGAGTTTCTCCCCGCGTCGGCGGTTGGTTCGGCGCGCAGGAACCAGTGCACGACGACGCCGTCTCGCCACCGTTCCAGCCAGATCTCGGCGGTGCCGACCAACTCACCGGCCACCCGCCAGCGCAGGCCGAGACTGCCTCGGTCTTCGACGACCACCAGCTCCAACCGTGGCCACCACCGGTGCCATCTCTCCGGGTCGGCGATGATCGCGGCCAACGCCGCCGGATCGGCCACGATGAACGACTCGTCCATGATGTCGACAGCCGGCGCCGCCACGACGCCGTCCGTCGGCTCGTCGCGATGCTTCTCACGTGCCATGACCAGCCTCTTCCACACCCGGCCGACACTGTCTCCCACCAGGGTGATCGGCGCCGCCAGCCTACCGGTCCGGCAGCGGCCCGGCGCCCCAGACCCAGCCCGGCGCGACCGACCGAGAGTGAACCGGCTCTGCGCACGCCACGTTAGGGCTACATAAGGCACACTTATCCGCTGTGAGCGTTCTTACGTCGGATCCGGCTGTCGCCCAGCGCCACTGGCGAGCGCTCGCGGTCGCTCGTCCCGGCATGCTGGCGCTGGTTGTCGCATTGACGGGGTCGGCGAGCAATCTAGCCGACGCATGGTGGTGGCTCAGCGCGCTGGCACTCGTGGCTCTGGCCGCCGCCATCGCCGAGCGGGCGATGCCGCCCTCCCGGCTGCGCGCCGCCGGCGAGATGGCGCTCGCATCGATCGTCATCGGCTTGGGTTTCCCGGAGGCCTACCTCGCCCTGCCGTACCTGCTCCTTCCCGCTTTCGCCGGGGGTCTCACCTGGGGTGCGGCCGGAGCGATCCTGGCCACCATCATCGCCGCCCTCGGCATGGCCGCCGGTGACATCCTCGCCCGCAACGCGCTGCTCGACCTCGGGTCGGCCAGCAGCCTCGCGGCGTGGCTGGCCATCGTGTTCATCACCGGGGCTATCGGCGCCTGGCTGCTGCGGCAGGAGAACGTCCACGTCGCCGACGGCGAGCGCTACGCCGCCGCCTACCGGTTGCTCTCCGAACTGCGGGTCGTGTCACGTCGGCTCTCCGGCGGGCTCGACCCGATGACTCTCGCCGAAGGCATCCTGGACAACTTCGCCGCCAGCTTGGAGGTCCGCCGCTCCGCCCTGCTGGTCCGGCGGGAGGGCGGCGTGCTGTTCCCCCTGGCCCGGCGGGGCGACGACGACGGCTGGCTGGTCGGCGCGGAACGTGACCCCGTCGTCCTCGACGCATGGACCAACGAGGTCCCGGCGTCGGCACCGGCCGGCCGTCGTGGGTACCGGGTTGTGCTGCCGCTGCGGGTTGGCTCCCGCACCATCGGTGCCGTCGTGGCCGACGTCGCCGAGCAGGCCTCCACCGACGAGCTCACCGAGCTGGCCCGGGCCACCGACGAGGGCGCCGTGCGTCTGGAGACCGCGCTCCTGTTCGACGAAGTACGCGAACTCGCCACCCGAGAGGAACGCCAGCGGCTGGCTCGGGAGATCCACGACGGCATCGTACAAGAGCTGGCGTCGCTCGGTTACCTCGTCGACGATCTCCTCGCCCGGACCACCAGTGCGGACACCGCATCGCTGGCGACCACCCTGCGCCGGGAGTTGACCCGGATCGTCACCGAACTACGCCATTCCGTCTTCGACCTGCGCAGCGACCTCGACCGGGAGGCCGGCCTCGGTGAGACTCTGTCCGGGTACGCGCGCCAGATCGGTGCCCAGGCCAGACTCAACGTCCACCTGGTCAACCAGGAGGGACAGGAGCGGCTTAGACCCGAGGTCGAGGCGGAGTTGTTGCGAATTGGGCAGGAGGCCATCACCAACGTGCGGAAGCACGCAAAAGCACGTAATCTGTGGGTCACCGTCAGTGTTAACCCGCCATCAGCACACATTCGCGTGGCAGACGACGGCCAGGGAATGCGTGACCGCCCGAGCGACCGCTACGGGCTGGACATCATGGCTGAACGCGCCAGGCGTATCGGAGCGACGTTAGTGATCGAAGATGCACCCGAAGGGGGTACGGTCGTGGGCGTATCCCTCGGGCCCGATAGCGAAGAGGGGTAATCCGTGCCAGTGACGGTCATGCTCGTCGATGATCACGAGCTCATCCGACAAGGGCTACGGCGTGCGTTCGAGCGCGACGCCGAGTTCCAAGTCGTCGGCGAAGCCGGCTCGGTAGCCGAGGCGCGCCGCCTCGCCGAGACCGCACAGCCAGACGTCGCCGTCCTGGATGTCCGGCTGCCCGACGGCAGCGGCCTTGATCTGGCTCAAGTCCTCCGCTCCGCCCGCCCCGAGATCGGCCTGGTGGTTCTCACCATGTACGCCGGCGACGACCAACTGTTCGCCGCGCTCGACGCCGGAGCGTCGGCCTTCGTGCCCAAGAGTGCTCCGAGCGACGATGTGGTGGCCGCCGCCCGGCATGCCGCCGCGAAACCATCATCGTTCATCGCCGCCGATCTCGCCGAGGCGATGCACCGCAAACTCAACCCCACCGGACCGCAGCTCACCCGCCGCGAACGCGAGGTGCTCGGCCTGTTGGCCGAAGGGCTCGGGGTGTCGAGCATCGCGCGCAAGCTGTACATCAGCGAGTCGACCACCAAAACACACGTGTCGAAGTTGTACGACAAGCTCGGCGCCGGGAACCGTGCACAGGCGATCATGGCCGCCGTGCGCGCCGGACTGCTCGACAGCTCCACCGAGCCCTAGCTCCCCCGTTGCGCACCTGATCGTCGTTTTAGCACCTGATCGTCGTTTTGGCACCTGATCGCCGTTTTGGCACCTGATCGCCACCGCGGTAGTGATCAGGTGCGCAGACGTGGTGGACGACGCTGGCCGACGGCGCCGTGGTGCATCTGATCACGTCTCACCATCCGAACGGCGGACGATCAGGTGCCACAACCGACATGGAAACGGTCATTAGCGCATCTGATCGTCCATCAGCATCCCGCACTAGCCACGAATAGCCCGCGCCGCGACACACGCGGAAGGATGGCGTCGCGTGCGCCGCTGGCGTCGAGAACGTGGCGCCCCACGACGCGACACGCGCGGGGAGGTGGGCGGCACACGCAGGCCCCTGATCACCGAGTGAGGACGGTGTGGAGGGTTTCGACGGACGCCTCCCAACTCCAGTCGCGCTGCACCCACTCCCGGCCCTTCATCCCCAGGTCTCGCGCGTGCTGACGATCGGCCAGCAGTGGGGCGGCATGCTCGGCTACCGCTACCGGATCGAGTGGGTCGACCACGTAGCCCGTCTCGCCGTGCCGGACCGTCTCCGGAGCGCCGCCGCTGTCGCCCACCAGCACAGGCAGGCCGGCGGCCTGGGCCTCAAGGAACACGATGCCGAGCGCCTCCGGCTCCAACCCGCCCAACCGGGTCCGGCAGGGCATCGCGAACACGTCCGCGGCGTCGAACCACTCGGGCGCCTGCGACCACGGGACCGCACCAGCGAAGAGAACGTTGTCGGTGACGTGGTAGTCACGAGCCAGCCGCTGTAGTCTCATCCGGTTCGGGCCGTCCCCCACCAGCACCAACAACGCGTCCGGCACTGTGGAGAGGATGTGCGGCATCGCCCGGATCAGCGTGTCCTGCCCCTTCCGGGCCACAAATCGTGACACCGACAGCAGTACGGGGCGCTGAGCACCGATACCGAGCCGTTCACGCAGGTGATCACCTCCGGCGCCTGGTCGGAAGACGTCAACATCAACACCCGGCGCCAGGCGCACCATTCGGTCCGCGGCCTCCGTGGAAAGTGCGTTCATGATCCGCCGTCGACAGAACTCGGACACGTACGTCAGGACGTCGCAAGTGTCGCCGACCCGTCGGAGCGCCCGGCGCGCCGCTGGCACCCGCGCCCACCACGTCTCATGGCCGTGGGTTAAGCCCACGATCCGATCCGCACCAGCCTGGCGCAACCTGGCAGCGAGCAGCCCGAGTGGTGCCGCCGCACCGAACAGCACCGATGTGCATCCAAACTCACGCACGACAGCAGCCGTGCGCTTCGCCACCCCGCGCGTCGGCAGCAGCGTCGACGACTTGTCTCGTAACACCGGATACCGCAAACGTTGGTCGAACATGGCATCGTCGGGCATCGACGCGGTGTAGACGATCACCTCGTCTGGTGGGAGCCGCTGACACAGCGCATAGACGAACGACTCGATGCCGCCGTTGCGAGTAGGAAAGTCGTTGGTGACGACGAGTGTGCGGCCCATTAATGTGAGCCTGCCACACGGATGACGCAAGGCACGGCTCTTTGCCTGAACTGGCTGATCATGTCTTGGGCGGCGAGCAGCGGCGGCATACCAGGTGCTATACCCATGCCAGCTTGGCGGAAACGGCGCACTACGCGGCGGGCTACATAGTCCGGTGCGCCGGATCCGCGGACAGCTGCGGGTGGAATCAGCCTGGCCGGCTCGCGCCGGCGAACGGCATCGAGTCCACTGGTCCGGTGCGCACGACGTCACCCGGCCTGGTGGCATGCACGATCTGGCCGTTGCCGATGTAGATGCCAACGTGGCTGATCGGGCTGTAGTAGAAAACGAGATCACCGGGTTGTAGCTGACTGCGCGACACCCGAGTGCCCACATTGATCTGCGACGACGATGAGCGCGGCAATGACACACCCGCCTGACGCCACGCCATCATGGTCAGCCCGGAGCAGTCCCATGCGCTCGGACCGGAGGCGCCCCACTTGTAGGGGTCTCCACGCTGAGCCATGGCGAAGTCAACAACCGCCTGAGCGTTGCCGGACGGCGGAGGGTCGTCTCCGCCGGGATCGTCGTCGGAGTCGTCTTGACCGTCGTTGCCGCGGTCGTTGTCGCCGCGGCTGGGGTCGTCGGCGCGCTCTTCGCGCTCGCGTTCCAGCTCACGTTCCCGCTCGAGCTCGCGCTGCCGACGCTCCTCTTCCAGGCGTTGGCGTTCTTCTTCCTCGAGCTCGTCGAGGATCTCCTCGGCTTCGGCGAGAGCCTTCTCGATCGCCGCGCGTTCTTCCTCGATCTCTTCTTCGATCGCGGTGCGGCGGGCAAGTTCCTCGTCAGCCGTCAGCTTGATCTGCTCGAGTTCGCGCGACTCATGTGTGACGTTCTCGATTTGTTGCGCTTGCTGCCGCGCATAAGCGTCAAGAATCGACGCGTGTGCGAGGTAACCGACGGGGTCGTCCGCGAGCAGGGTACGGATGGTGGGGTCGATGCCACCGGTCTGGTAGGTGGCTGCGGCATACCCGGCCATCTCGGCCGATGCGGCCGCGACCCGCTCCTCCTGCTTGGTGATGGCGTTGTCGGCCCGCTCGAGCCGCCGCTCCACCTCTTCGAGCTGTTCACCCGCTTGGTGATAGCGCTCGGTGGCCTTGGTGACCTCTTTGCCAAGCTCATCCACCCGTTGGGCGGCTTCTTCCAGCGTTGGTCTTGGATCCGCGTGCCCCACTTGGACCAACCCGACCCCCGCAACGACGGCTGCTGCGGCCGCACACAGGGCTATAAGGCTTCGCGGGAACTTACCTGACCGACTTTTGTGCTCAGGCACGCTGATCCTTCCGTTCATGTGGCTGGCAGCGGGCACCTGATGCGGGAGCCTAGCCAGCCGAGCGCACGTCAGGCAAACCCCTCGGCCAAGTTTCTACAAACTTTTTCCTGTCCGATTTGTCGTTTGACGCTTCTTCGGCCTCAACGAGCCGGAGCCGCAGCGGTGGAATCATGCCCGCATCTGCGAGAACACCGATGGCCTTCTGCTCGGCTGCGTCGAGATCAGGCATCTGGCCGCCGAGTAGGACATTCACCACACAGTCCGAACACGACAGGCCGCGCACCTCGCAACGATCGCAATCGATGAGCACGTTCTTACCTCCTGGCGTCGATGGGTGTCCCGGCCCGGCGGCCGCGATCTCCATGTCCGATGACGGTACGGCCCGCCACCGACAGGGTCGCGGCCGCACGTCGGCGCGGTAGCCCCCGGCGCTCTCCACCGAGGAGCGGATACCGCCGTCCAGGGCGTGGCGCGCCGAGGTTGTCGGTGCCGGCCCTTACGGTGCGTTTCATGGAGCGGCGACGGGTCGGGCAGACCAGAACGGGCGGTGGCTCAGCCTTGTATGGCGTGCAGGGAACCATCGACGAGATCGGGCTACCGCTGGCGTCCACGACATTCGTCGTCGTCGATTTGGAGACCACCGGCGGATCACCCAACACCTCGGAGATCACCGAGATCGGCGCGGTCAAGGTACGTGGGGGCGCCGTCGTCGGCACCTTCGCCACCCTGGTGCGCCCCACCGTCCCGGTGCCGCCGTTCATCGCCGTGCTGACCGGCATCACCGACGCCATGCTCGTAGACGCGCCGCCCATCTCGGCAGCCTTGCCAGCGTTCATGGAGTTCGCCCGCGGGTCGGTGCTGGTTGCGCACAACGCCCCGTTCGACATCGGCTTCCTACGCGCCGGCTGTGAGCAGCTCGGCATGGCGTGGCCACGGTTCCAGGTGCTGGACACCGCACGGCTGGCGCGCCGCGTCCTCGCCCGCGACGAAGCACACAACTGCAAGCTCTCCACACTCGCACAGCTGTTCCGGGCCACGACGATGCCCACGCACCGGGCCCTGGACGATGCCAAGGCGACGGTCGATGTCCTGCACGGCCTGCTCGAGCGGCTGGGCAACGTCGGCGTGCACACGGTAGAGGAACTCAGCCTCTGGCAGAGCACCGTCACCCCGGCACAACGGTCGAAGCGACACCTTGCCGAGCAGGTGCCCGCCGCACCGGGGGTGTACGTGTTCGCCGACGACGGCGGCCGGGCGTTATACGTCGGCAAGAGCAAGAACATGCGGACCAGGGTCCGCACCTACTTCACCGCCTCCGAGACCAGAACCCGGATGACCGAGATGATCGCCATCGCGTCATCGGTCACCGGCATCGAGTGCGCCACCAATCTCGAGGCCGAGGTTCGCGAGCTGCGGCTCATCGGCGAGCGCAAGCCGCGGTACAACCGCCGCTCCCGACATCCAGAGCGCGGAAGTTGGCTCAAACTCACCGTCGAGGCGTTCCCGCGGCTCTCGCTCGTTCGCCAGGTTCGCGACGACGGCGCGGTGTACCTCGGACCGTTCGGCTCCAAGCGCAACGCCGAGGCCGCCATGACCGCCGTACACGAGGCCATCCCGATCCGACAATGCACGCAGCGCCTGTCCCCACATCGCCCGGTATCCGCGTGCATCTTGGCGGACATGGGCCGGTGCGGAGCGCCCTGCTCCGGTGCCGAGAGCACGGACCAGTACGCGGTGCATGCCGAGGCAGTGCGCACCGCGTTCACCGGCGACCCGGAGACCGTGGTGCGCCGGCTGCGGGCCCGTATCGACGCACTCGCGGACCGGCAGCGTTATGAAGACGCTGCCTCACACCGAGACCGGCTGACCGCGTTCGTCCGAGCGGCGATGCGTTGCCAGCGTATGGGCGCGCTGGCCGCGGTACCCCAACTGGTCGCCGCCCGGCGGCTCGAGGCCGGCGGCTGGGAGTTGCACGTCATCAGGCATGCCCGGCTCGCTGCCGCCGGAACGTCACCCCCGGGCGCCGATCCACGTCCGTACGTGGACAGCCTGGTGGCCACGGCGGAGACCGTGGCTCCTCCACCGCCACCGCAGCCCGCCGGTACGGCGGAAGAGGCCGAGTGCATCCTGCGCTGGCTGGATTCGTCCGGGGTCCGCCTGGTCGAGGTGGACGGCTGCTGGTCGTTCCCGGCTCGCAGCGCGGCCACCTACGCCGACGTCGTGGCCGCGGCCGACGCTGACGCACTCGGCGCCCGGCCGTTCGCCGACCGCCGTGGGCTGCGCCCGGCCGGCTGACCCCTCGGCGTCTGTCCGGTCATGCCTTGTTCGTCGTCGTCGTCGACCCGTCGCCCACCCGGTGGATCAAATGGGTTCGACGTACGGCGCCCAGGGGCGCTCACCGGACGTGCCGGGTACTCCCCCATGCGCGGCCCACGGGCATCCACCCGCTCCGGTAGTGTCTGTACCGAGCGCACCCAGCTCTGACCCCTGAAGAGGAGACAGCTCGTGATCACCGCCATCGTGTTCATCCAGGCCGACGTCGCGCGCATCCCCGAGGTCGGCGAACACATCGCCGCGCTCGACGGCGTCAGCGAGGTCTACTCGGTGACCGGAGAGATCGATCTCGTCGCGCTGGTGCGCGTGCGCACCCACGAGGCCATCGCCGACGTCGTGGCCGACCGGCTGAACAAGATCGACGGTGTCCTGAACACCGAGACGCACATCGCGTTCCGCACGTACTCCCAACACGACCTCGAGGCGGCATTCGCGCTCGGCGCCGACGGCGACTGACCGATATCCGGCGCCGCCACGGACTCACGCCCCGGTGATCGTTGCCGGTTTCGTGTCGCTCCTCGCCGGTGATCGTCGCCGGTTTCGTGTCGTTCCTCGCCGGTGATCGTCGCCGGTTTCGTGTCGTTCCTCGCCGGTGATCGTCGCCGGTTTCGTGTCGTTCCTCGCCGGTGATCGTTGCCGGTTTCGTGTCGCCATAGCGACCGGATCTTGACTTCGATCACCGGGGGTGGCGCCGCGAACCGGCAACGATCACCGGGCGGCTGCCACCCAGCGTTCGAGCACTGCGGCTGCCGCACCCGAGTCGACCGCCGTCCGAGCTGTGTCCAAGCCAACCCGCAGCCGCTCGACCAGCGGCGCCCCCGAGGCGCCGAACGCGGCCAGTCCGGCAGCGGCGTTCAGCAACACTGCGTCGCGCACTGGTCCAGATTCGCCGGCCAACAGCTGCCGCGCCACGTCCGCGTTGTACGCCGCGTCTTTGCCGCGCAGGGCCTCGGCCCGGCCCGGCGGGATGCCGAGATCGCCGGGGTCGAACCGCTCGGCCGTGACCTGTCCGTCGTTGACGAGCCAGACGTCCGACGTCGTCGTGGTCGTGAGTTCGTCGAGACCGTCGTCGCCGCGGAAGACGAGAGCCGAAACGCCGCGCCGAGCCAGTACTCCCGCCACCACGGCGGCCATGCGGGGGTCTGACACGCCGACGGCCTGGGCAGTTGGGCGCCCAGGGTTGGCCAACGGCCCCAGAAGGTTGAACGGCGTCGGCACACCAAGCTCCCGGCGGATCGGACCGGTATGCCGCATCGCCGGATGGAAGGCCGGCGCGAAGCAGAACGTGATGCCGACCTCGTCGGCGACGGCCGCCACCCGTTCCGGTGGCAGGTCGAGACGGATGCCCAGCTCTTCCAGAACGTCCGCGGCCCCGCAGGCCGACGACGCTGCCCGGTTGCCGTGTTTGACGACCCGCACCCCAGCGCCGGCCGCCACGATGGCCGCCATGGTCGAGATGTTGACCGTGTTGGCGCGGTCGCCCCCAGTACCCACGATGTCCAGGGACGGCTGGGGGTTGTCGAAGGGCGTGGCATTGGCGTACATCGCCTCGACCAAGCCGTCCAGCTCTTCGGCGGTCTCTCCTTTGGCCCGCAAGGCGACCGCGAAACCTGCGACCTGCGCAGCCGTGGCCTCACCCCGCATGATCTCGTTCATGGCCCACGTCGTCGACGCGGCGGGAAGATCCTGCCGGTTCAGCAACGTGGACAGAACTTCGGGCCACCCAAGATGTGCCGTGGTCATGACACGGTCCGCAGTTCCAGCCGGCGACGCATGAGCTCGCCCACGGCCGACGCCACCGCCAGCGGGTCGAGGGGATGCGGCACGACGGCCTCCGCCTTCGACCACGCCGCCAGCCATGCGTCGTCCCGCCGCCCGATGAGGAGCACGATGGGCGGGGCCTGGAAGATCTCCTCCTTGGCCTGCCTGGCCACGCCCATACCGCCGATCGGGGTGGCCTCGCCGTCGAGTACCGCGACGTCGACGTCTCCGACTTCGAGCGCATCGATCACCGCAGCGTGGGTGGCTACCTCCGCGACTTCCACCTTCGGTAGATCCGCCGCCGGGCGACGACCGAGCGCGAGCCGAACTGTGTCGCGCGTAGCGCGGTCGTCGCTGTAGACGAGGATCTTCATCGTCGGCTCGGTGCTGGTCATCGAGTGGTCCTCGCTGGGCTCGGTCTGGGGCCGGCGAGGAGCGCGAATGCCGCGGAAGGCATCGGAAGCGTATGCTGTGTCCTGCGCCGGCGGGGTGTCATCCTCGATGGTACTGGCTCGCCCAACGGCGTGTCGGCGGGGCGGGGTCACGTCCGCGAAGAGCTAGCGACATAATGGCAGCGTGGCTTCCACGACTGCAGTTGATTCTGCCCTCCCACAGTCGCCGGTGCGACCGAATCTGACGTCGGTCGGCACCATCGTCTGGCTGTCCAGTGAGCTCATGTTCTTCGCGGCACTGTTCGCCATCTACTTCACGCTCCGGTCGAACGCGCCGGGTGTGTGGGACGAGCAGACTCAGCTGCTGAACGTGCCATTCGCTCTGACCATCACCACCGTGCTGGTGTTGTCGTCGGTCACCTGCCAGATCGGGGTGCTGGCCGCGGAACGCGGGCAGGTCGGGCGTACGGGCCGTCTTTTCCAGGTGAGCAAGTGGGGAATGCGTGAGTGGTTCATCCTCACGTTCCTCATGGGCGCGTTCTTCATCGCCGGCCAGAGCTATGAGTACGCCGAACTGGTACTGCACGAGGGCTTGACCCTGTCCAGCGACCCATACGGCTCCATCTTCTACCTGGCCACCGGCTTCCACGGCATTCACGTCACGCTTGGTCTGTTCGCGTTCCTCCTGGTCCTCGGCCGTACGTACATGACCAGCCGGTTCACTCACGAGCAGGCCACCAGCGCCATCGTCGTGTCCTACTACTGGCACTTCGTTGACGTCGTCTGGATCGCCCTGTTCCTCACCATCTACGTCATCCAGTGATGAGGAGAAACGTGTCTCGATCTTCTTCGGGTCGTCGTACCGGCGGGTGGTTCGGCCGGGTGTTGACGAGGCGGCGCCGGCATCCGCTGGCAGCGGTGACAGTGCTGCTCGTCGTCCTCCTCACCTGTGGCACCGCCTACGCCGCGTTCACGCCCTCTACGCAGTCCCCGCTCGGCCAAGCGACTGTCTCCCAGTCGACGCAGATCGAAGAGGGCAGGCAGCTGTTCGCCATCGGTTGCGCCTCCTGCCACGGGCTCAACGGTGAAGGTGAGATCCGCGACGACGGCACCGTGCTCGGGCCGTCGCTGGTAGGTGTCGGCGCCGCATCGGTGGACTTCCAGGTCGGCACCGGCCGGATGCCGATGGCCGCCCCAGGTGCCCAGGCTCCGGTTAAACCGGTCGCCTACAGCGACGAGCAGATCGCCGCGATGGCGGCCTTCGTCGCGTCGCTGGCGCCGGGCCCGGAGATCCCCACCGACGACATGCTCGACACCGAAGCTGAAGGGGTCGACATCGCCCGAGGCGGGCTGCTGTTCCGCACCAACTGCGCCCAGTGCCACAACACGTCCGGCCAGGGCGGCGCGCTCACCTATGGCCAAGAGGCACCACGGCTCACCGGCGTCGAACCCAAACACATCTACGAGGCGATGCTCACCGGCCCGCAGGCGATGCCGGTGTTCAACGACGAGCTCCTCGACGAGGACGACAAACGCGACATCATCGCGTTCCTCACGGCGATCAACGAGCAGCCCGATCCAGGTGGTCTCGGCATCGGTCGAGTTGGCCCGGTGTCCGAGGGCCTCTGGGCATGGCTGGTCGGGATCGGCGGGCTCATCGCGTTCGCCGCCTGGGTCGTCACCCGGTCGGCCGCGGCTCGTTCGGCTGAGAGGTCCTCGTCGTGACTACTTCGAAGAGCGAGGAAATGAGTTACCCGGTCGACCATCCTGAACACGCCGGCGAGCTGGAACACCGCGCGCCGGCCGGCGATCCTATTCCGGATCCTGGCTTGCACGATCCCGGGCCCCGGTACACCGACGTCAACCCGCAAGCTCAGAAGCGTGCCGACCGTCAAGTGGCGGGCATGTTCGGCCTCGCGTCGATCCTCATCATCGCGTCCATCGTGGCGTACGTCGCCTTCGAGATCGAGACACCCGAGGGTGTTCCGAACGTCGGCGAAGTCCAGGTGAGCAACTTCGCGCTGGGTATGACCCTCGGCCTGGCGCTGCTGCTGATCGGCCTCGGCGCCGTGCAATGGGCGCGCACATTGATGACCAGCCCCGAGTTCGCCGAGAACCGCAAGCCGCTGGTCAGCAGCGACGAGGTACGCCAAGCCACGTTGGAGAGTTTCAACACCGGCGCCGAGGAAACCCAGTTCGGGCGCCGCAAACTCATCCGCAACTCGCTGCTCGGCGCCATGGCGCTGCTCCCGCTGCCCGCCATCGTCTTGCTGCGTGATCTCGGGCCGCTGCCCGGCGACACCAAGGAGAACACGGTCTGGGCCGAGGGGGTGCGGCTGCTGACCGACGTGACCTACCAGCCCATCCGTCCGGCCCAGCTCGAGCTCGGACAGCTCGTCAACGTCATGCCGGCCACCTACCGGGACCTGCCCGACCACGGCCCGGCGAAGATCAACGAGCGGGCGAAGTCGCCGGTCATGCTCATCAGGATGCTCCCCGAGGAGCTCTCACCGTTCGACGACCGGGAGAATTGGCACGTCGACGGCATCATCGCCTACTCCAAGATCTGCACCCATGCCGGCTGCCCGATCAGCCTGTATGAGCGGACCACCCATCACATGCTCTGTCCTTGTCATCAGTCGACGTTCGACCTCGCCGACAACGGCAAGGTCGTCTTCGGCCCCGCCACCCGGCCTCTGCCGCAACTCCCGTTGGCAGTCGACAACGAGGGGTATTTGGTCGCGCAGAGCGACTTCACCGAGCCGGTCGGGCCGAGCTATTGGGAGCGCGGAACACGATGAGCACGACCACCAGAACCGGCAGCGACGTCAGTACTAGCAACAACGCGGTGCTCCAAGGCGCCGGCAAGGTCGTCGGCTTCGTCGATCAGCGGATTGCCGCCAACAACTGGCTCAAGCGCAACCTGCGGAAGATCTTCCCGGACCACTGGTCATTCCTCTTGGGTGAGATCGCGCTCTACAGCCTCATCTTGGTCCTCCTGTCGGGTGTGTTCCTCACCCTCTGGTTCAAGCCGTCGATGGCACACATCATCTACGACGGCGCCTACGTGCCTATGCGCGGCATCGGGATGTCCGAGGCGTACGCGTCCACCCTTCAGATCTCGTTCGAGGTCCGCGGTGGGTTGCTGATGCGCCAGATCCACCACTGGGGCACGCTGATCTTCATCGCAGCTATGTCGGTGCACATGCTGCGGATCTTCTTCACTGGTGCCTACCGCAAGCCACGGGAACTCAACTGGGTCATCGGCCTGTTGCTGCTCACCCTCGGCATCACCAACGGGTTCACCGGATACTCCCTTCCGGACGATCTGCTCTCCGGCACCGGATTGCGGATCATCGAGGCCGGCATCCTGGCGATTCCAGTTGTTGGTACCTATGTCTCGTACTTCCTCTTTGGTGGCGAGTATCCGGGCGAAGACATCATTTCCCGCTTCTATGCCATCCATATCCTGCTCGTACCCGGCTTGATCATCGCCTTGGTCACCGTGCACTTGATGCTGGTGTGGTACCAGAAGCACACCCAGTGGGCCGGTGCCGGCAAGACGGAGAAGAACGTCGTCGGTTACCCGTTCTTCCCCATCTACGTCGCCAAGGCCGGCGGGTTCACGTTCATCGTGTTCGGCTTCATCGTCCTGATGTCGGCGTTGATCCAGGTCAATCCCTTGTGGTTCTACGGACCATACGATCCGTCACAAGTCACGGCAGGTGTCCAACCCGACTGGTATGTCGGCTTCCTCGACGGCGCATTGCGAGTGATGCCGCCCTGGGAGTTCACCATCTTCGGCTATCACGTCACGCCCAGCGTGCTGTTGCCGGCCGTCATCTTGCCCGGGGTCCTACTGACCCTCCTGGCCCTCTACCCCTGGATCGAGCAGCGCATCACGGGCGACCGGCGCGAGCACCACATCCTGGAACGCCCGCGCAACGTCCCGGTGCGTACCGGCCTCGGTGTCGCGTTCATCGTGTTCTACATCTTGCTGTGGATCGCCGGTGGTAACGACTTCTTCGCCACCACCCTGCATATCCCAGTCAACTGGGTCTCTCGGTTCTTGCAGGTCAGCTTGATAGTGATGCCGCCGCTGGCGTTCTGGATCACTAAGCGCATCTGTCTCGGCTTGCAACGCCGCGACCGTGACAAGGTGCTGCACGGCATGGAGTCCGGCGTCATCATGGTCAGCCCCGAGGGTGAGTTCACCGAGCGCCACAGTCCGCTCTCGGCGGCGCAGGCCTACGCACTCACGGCACATGAGCGGCCACAGGTGCACGAAGCGGGCGCACCGACCGACGCCAACGGCATCCCCAACCCGAACTACAAACACGACCGTCGGCGTGCGCGCATCTCCCGGTTCTACTTCGGAGATGTGATCCCCAAACCCACCAGGGAAGAGCTCGAGCACGGCCACCACGGTCACGCGGAGCTCGAAGCACATTCCGGCAGCGACGCCACCAGCGATCAGCACTAGCCGGCACGCGCAGAGCGGCGAGAGGGCCGCATCCGTCAAGGGCGACGGATGCGGCCCTCTCGCTTATACACCGGCATCCGGGTAAGCCCGTCACGCGCCGCGCCCCGCGCGTTCAGCTCCGAATCAGGCGCTCAGCTCTGGATCAGGCGCTCAGCTCTGGATCAGGCGCTCAGCGTAGCGTTCAGGCCTCGCTCCCCTCCCCGCATCACCGCGGCGTGTCCCCAGGTGAACAGGGGCCGCAGCAGGGGCGCCGACAGGTTCATCCAACGACGGGTGGTCATCACGCGCCACGTCACTTCGATACGCGTACCGCGGGTACCATTCCGATCAGGCAGCTCGGCGAAGCCGACGAACGCCACCCCCGCGAGATCGCCACGGGTGGTCATCTCCACTCCGTGGCGTGCACGGACGTCGGTGACGAGCAGCTCGGTGTGTAGGCGATACCCCACCGGGCTCTGCCACGTGCAACGGGCGAGGCTCCCCACGAGCCCGTCGGTGCGCCGTACGTCGATATCGCGCAGCCGGGGCCACCAGTCAAGCCACTGCTGGCTCGGCGCCGCCAGGAACTCCCAGCAACGGCTCAGCGGCGCCTGGATGTGCCACACGGACCCGAACGTGTAACGACGCCCCATCATGGACCATGAGACTATACGGCCCGCCACACAGCCGGTGAAGCCCGCCCGGTGAACCAACGCCGACTCGGTCCCTCGCCAACAGTGGCCGCGGAGCTCGCACCACACGACACAACGGCGCCTGGCCGAGGCGTAATGCCTCGGCCAGGCGCCGTTGACGCTCTCCCGTCGCGGGCTCGGCGTCGGTGCTCGTCAGTGGGCGAAGTCGCCCCGGTAGTACTCGAAGACCCAGCCGATAACCGCGATAACCGACAAAGCCAGACCGATGATGAGGATGAACCAGGCAAACACCAGTCCGACGAAGACCACGGTGGTTGCGGCACCGGCCATCAGCGGCCACCACGAGTGCGGGCTGAAGAAGCCGTACTCGCCGGCGAGTTCTTCGATCTCGCCATCCTGCCGGTCTTCGGGGCGTGGTCCGAGCCGGCGGGCCAGCAACATGAAATAGAACGCGATCATGGCCCCGAGCCCGAACGTCAGGGTCAGCGCCGTCGTCCCCGTGGGGTCTTTGGACATGAACCAGTAGATCGGCGTGACCACCGCCAGGAAGACGGCGACGACGACGAAGATGAACGCTTCGATCTTCACTGCTCGTCCTCCCGCTTGTTGTCCTCACGACTCTGCTGGTGGGTGTCGCCGTCGTCATCGGCCACGTCATCCGGGGCACCAGCCTCACCGACCAGCTGCACGTCGGCCGGGCCGAGGACTTCGACCATGACTCCCGCGGTGGTGGGTTTCAACTGCGACTCCGCAGCCACCTCGGGGTATTTGAGGTCGAATGCCGGCCGCTCGCTTCGGATGCGCGGCAAAGACGTGAAGTTGTGCCGTGGCGGTGGCGATGACGTGGCCCACTCGAGGGACTGGCCCCAGCCCCATGGGTCGTCCGCGGCCACCTTGGGCGACAGCCGAGACTTCCACACGTTCCATAGGAAGGGCAGGGTGGATACACCTAGCACGAAGGCGCCAATGGTTGACACCTGGTTCAGCCCGGTGAATCCATCCTCTGGTAGGTAGTCCGCGTACCGGCGCGGCATACCGTCGACACCCAGCCAGTGCTGGACGAGGAAGGTGAGGTGGAACCCGACGAACAACAACCAGAAGTGGATCTTGCCGAGCCGCTCGTCGAGCATGCGTCCGGTCCACTTCGGCCACCAGAAGTAGAAGCCGGCGAACATCGCGAATACCACAGTGCCGAACACCACGTAGTGGAAGTGCGCGACGACGAAGTACGAGTCGGACACGTGGAAGTCAAGTGGTGGCGAGGCGAGGATGACGCCGGTCAGCCCACCGAGCAAGAACGTCACCATGAACCCGAGCGCGAACAGCATCGGTGTCTCGAACGTCACCGAACCGCGCCACATGGTGCCGATCCAGGCGAAGAACTTCAACCCAGTAGGCACCGCGATCAGCATGGTCATCGCCGCGAAGAACGGTAGATTGACCGCCCCGGTGACATACATATGGTGTGCCCACACCGTCACGGACAGCGCCGCGATGGACAACGTGGCCAGGACCAGGCCTTTGTATCCGAAGATCGGTTTTCGGCTGAACACCGGGATGACCTCGGTGATGATCCCGAAGAACGGCAACGCGATGATATAGACCTCGGGATGGCCGAAGAACCAGAACAGGTGTTGCCAGAGGACCGCACCACCGGCCGACGGATCGAAGATGTGGGTGCCGAAGTTGCGGTCCGCGAACAGCGCGAACAACGCCGCCGCCAGCAGCGGGAACGCGATGATCACCAGAATGCTGGTGACCAGGATGTTCCACGTGAAGATCGGCATCCGGAACATCGTCATACCCGGCGCACGCATACACACGACGGTGGTGATGAAGTTGACCGCGCCGAAAATGGTGCCGAAGCCGCTCATAGCAAGGCCCGCCACCCAGAGGTCACCGCCGACATGTGCGGTATAGACCGAGTTGGACAGCGGCGTATAAGCGAACCACCCGAAGTCTGCCGCGCCGCCGGGGGTGATGAAACCGGCGACGACGATCAGACCACCGAACACGAACAGATAGAAGCTGAACAGATTCAGCCGTGGGAATGCGACGTCAGGCGCACCTATCTGCAGCGGCACGATGATGTTGCCGAACCCGATGAACAGCGGCGTGGCGAACAACAGCAGCATGATGGTGCCATGCATGGTGAACAGCTGGTTGAAGAAGCCGTCGCTGACCACGTCGCGGCCCGGCGAGAACAGCTCCAGCCGGATCACCAGGGCCAACACGCCGCCGATCAAGAAGAACCCGAACGACGCGATGAGGTACATGTAGCCGATCACCTTGTGATCGGTGGATGACAGCCAGCGCACTCCCATGCTGCCCTTGCGGTGCTGGGAGGGTTTGGGCTGCGGCGCGCCAGCGGAGTCAGCGCGCTCGACGAATGTGGTCACTGGTCACTCCCGGCCTCGTTGAGCGGCGTCTCCGAGTACGCGCCCCGCAACGGAGCGTCGATCTGGCCAGACTGGCCAGCCTGCCGCAGAGCCTCCATCTGTGCCTCGAACTCTTCCGCCGAGACCACTTCGACGTTGAAGAGCATGCGGGAGTGGTACACACCGCATAGCTCCGCGCACTTACCGGCGTAGGTGCCTTCCTTGTTGGGCGTCACCTGGAAGCTGTTGGTGCGTCCCGGGACGACGTCCTGCTTCATGTAGAACTGCGGCACCCAGAAAGAGTGGATGACGTCCGGCGAGTCGAGCTCGAACCGGACCGTCTGGTCGACCGGGAGGTACAGCGTCGGGATCTCCGTGGTGGTGCCGATGTCGTACACGTCTTCGTCGACGTAGTTGAACGTCCACGACCACTGTTGCCCGATCACCCCGACCGTCACGTCCGCCGGTGCCGACTCGTCCAGGATGTCGTCCTGGTGCCGAACCGTGAAGAAGAAGAGGACACCGATGACGATCAACGGAGTGACCGTGTAGAGGAACTCGATCGGCATGTTGAACCGCGTCTGCCGCGGTAGCTCGTCATTGCGCTTTCGGTAGGCGATGGCCGCCCAGAGGATCAGCCCCCAGACCAGCACTCCGACGACCAGCGCAGCCACCCACGACCCAACCCAGAGGTCGCCGATCAGCGGTGCTTGCTCGGTGACACCCTCGGGTAGCCCCCAGCGTTGCCACTGCCCGGAGGCGTCCGCAGCGCAGCCGCTTAGTGCCAATACCGCGCCCACCGCGGCGGACGCAGCCATAACTCTGCGACGCACCGGGCGAACTCTTTCATCCTGACCCACGAGGCGCCCTTCCACGCATAGACCCGCCCCGGTTACCGCCGTCCAACCCGAAATAGGCATGGAAGGGGCCCAGGCACGCTTCTGTTGTCGACGCCCACCCTAACGGTTGTGCACTCACGATCAGGCAGGAGGTCCCTGGTTACGGTATGTGTCGTGAGTACGGTACGTACGGAAGCCACCACCCCGACCAGCGCCACCCATCTCGACGCAGCGTCGACCGAGCCGTTACACCCTGCTGCGCGGGAGGTCTGGCTCACCGCGGTGGATGAAGGCTGGGCCGATCCGGCTCGGCTGTACGGTTCGGCGCGCCGCGCCCGGGTGTTACTGGACAACGCCCGCGAGGTGATCGCCGCTGTATTCCGGGCCCGGCCGGATGAGATCTCGTTCACCACCAATGGCACCCAGGCGGTGCACCTCGGTGTGCTGGGGACGCTCCAGGCGCGGCGGCGGGTCGGCACCCAGGTGGTGGCGTCGGCGGTGGAGCACTCGTCCGTTCTCCATGCAGCGAGCGGGGCGACGGCTCGTTTGGTGGGCGTCGACAACACTGGTCGCGTCGATCCCGAACGGTTTGCGTCCATGCTGGATTCGGAGACCGCCCTAGCCTGTCTGCAATCAGCCAACCACGAGGTAGGGACGGTCCAGCCGGTGGAGGCCGTCGCCGCGGCATGCCACCTGCATGGCGTCCCGTTGCTCGTGGATGCCGCGCAGACGGCAGGTCGTGCTCCACTGCCGGGCGGATGGTCCGTCCTGACCGCCAGCGCACACAAATGGGGCGGGCCGCCGGGTGTCGGGGTACTCGCCGTTCGCCGGGATTCCCGATGGACCCCTCCTCTGCCCGAGGACGAGCGCGAAGGTGGCCGGGTGCCGGGCTTCGAGAACGTGCCGGGAGTCCTCGCTGCCGCGGCGGCGTTACGCGCCCGGACCGAAGAGGCCGACCACCTCGCCAGCCAGCAGTGGACGCTGGTCGAGAAGATCCGCCACGAGATCCCCGAGCGCATTCCCGACGTCGAGGTGGTCGGCCATCCCGACGAGCGGCTCCCTCACCTCGTCACGTTTTCCTGCTTGTACGTCAACGGGGAGGCCCTGGTGACCGAACTCGACCGCGCCGGGTTCGCGGTCTCCAGCGGTTCGTCGTGTACGGCCAGTACCTTGCGGCCCAGCCATGTTCTCGAGGCCATGGGGGTGCTGACTCATGGCAACGTCCGGGTGTCGCTGACCAGAAACACCACCGCCGACGACGTCGGGCGATTTCTCGACGTCGTGCCCGGCGTCGTCGCCCGGCTACGCGCGGATGCGGGAATGTGAGAAATGACCATTTTCACCCGCGCGGGGGCCACGATCGATCCAGCGGGAGGCCGGAATGTCTGATGCGCCGCACTTGGTGCTCGACTGTCGGGGGATGCGCTGTCCGCTGCCGGTGATCCAGCTGGCCAAGCGGATCGGCGACGTACCTGTCGGCGGCGTAGTACAGGTGATCGCCGACGATCCAGCGGCGGCCAGCGACATCCCGGCCTGGTGCCGGATGCGCCACCACCACTACGTCGGCCAGGAGGCCGTGCCCGTAGCCGACGGTGACTCCGCTGGTCCGGCGGGCCCGGCGGTTGGCACCAACGATGCCTCCCGGCCGGGCCGGGCTCTGTGGCCTGCTTACCTCGTCCGTCGTATGCAATGAGGGCGCTCGGCCCGCCGTTGATCACCCGCCATTTCCGGTGATCGTTGCCGGCTTTCCGCCCACCACCACCGTGATCGTTGCCGGTTTCTGGTCGTCATAGCGACCCGATCTGGGCTTCGATCACCGGTGGGTAGCGACGCGAATCCGGCGACGATCACCGGGGTTGAGGGGCGCCACGGTGGAACGCGTCGGCGCGGTGGAACGGGGTCGACTCAGTGGAACGAGTCGCCGCAGGCACACGAACCCGTGGCGTTGGGGTTGTCGATGGTGAACCCCTGCTTCTCGATGGTGTCGACGAAGTCGATCGTGGCGCCGGTCAGGTACGGCGCACTCATCCGGTCTACCACCAGATTCACGCCGCTGAACTCCTGTACGACGTCCCCGTCGAGGGATCGCTCGTCGAAGAAGAGCTGGTAGCGCAGGCCGGAACAACCCCCCGGCTGAACAGCGATGCGCAGCTGGAGGTCGTCGCGCCCTTCCTGATCGAGCAGGGCCTTGACCTTGCTGGACGCCTGCTCGGTCAGCACGACGTCGCTGGCAGTCTGTTCCTGAACCGTCATCGTTGCTTCTCCTGACGAATATGGGACTACGTCTTTATCGTCCAACGTGCGCGGACGCACGGACATTCCTTACCGTGGGAGCCAGTCTACGAGGTCACATGGTGCGGTGTGGAGATCCGTACGACGCCCTGGCCGTCGACGACGCGACGGGTTGGCGCCGGACCCCCGTCAACGCCGGCTCCAGGTCTTCGCCACCCGCTCGGCCAGGGCTGCCAAACTCTGTGCCGGCCGGGCGAACGCTTCTTCCTCCCCGACCACGTCCACCAGCGAATACGCTGCCTCGATGCCGTTGGCGCGCAGCTCTCGGTTGCCCACCTCAACCACACCGGCCAGAACGATACACGGGCGCATCGCCGCCCCCGCCAGCTCGGCCACCCCGACCGGCACCTTGCCATCCATCGACTGCCAGTCGAGCTTGCCCTCACCTGTCACGATGACATCGGAGGCCGCCACCAGGTCGGGCAGCTCCACGGCTTGCGCAACCGTCGTGAACCCCGGCTCGCGCCGGCCACCGAGCAACAACAACGCGTACCCGAGTCCACCCGCGGCCCCCGCACCTTTCCAGTTGGCGACGTCCCGGCCGGCGACATCGGCGAACGCCGTCAGCGCGGCGTCGGCAGCCAGCTTGGCTTCGTCACCGACGATCCCTTTCTGTTCGCCGAAGACGTTGGTGGCTCCGCGCAACCCAAGCAACGGGTTGTCCACGTCCGACGCGGCGACGAGTTCCACGCCGGCCAGGCGGGCCCGCGCGGCGTCGAGATTAACCGACCGCACGTCGGCCAGCCTCTCCGGGCCACCGGCCAACACCCCAGCGGGCTCCGACGTCGCACCTAGCGCGGCCAACAGGCCTGCCCCGCCGTCGTTGGTTCCCGATCCGCCCAGACCGACGACCACCCTGGTGGCGCCGGCGTCAATGGCCGCGGAGATCAACTCACCCACGCCATAGGTGGATGCCCGGCTCGAGACGCCAGGTAATGGCGTTCGGCCGTCGTCTTCGGTGGGCAGCAGCGCCAACCCGCAGGCCTGGGCCGATTCGATGTAGGCCGTCTCCCCTGCGACCAGGAGAGTTGCCGGGACCGGCACGCCGATGGGCCCCCGGACCGTGACCGCCAGAATCTGCCCGCCCACGCTGGCGTGCAGAACGTCCACGAACCCCGGGCCCCCGTCGGCCATCGGTGCGGTGACGACCTCCGCGTCCGGTGCGGTACGCGACCATCCCTCCGCCATCGCCTGGGCCGCCTCGACCGCCGTCAACGTCCCTGCAAACTTGTCCGGTGCCATGAGGATGCGCATACCGCAGAGTGTGCCCTAGTGCCGTGCACCGGAATTCCGTGCGTCCGAATGTGGTGGCCCTGTGGCACCATCGAGCGACGACGAGCAGCCCAGGAGCATCATGCGGATCAGACCGATGCGCACCGCCGACATCGACGCGGCCGAACGGGTCACGGCCCAGGCGTTCGCTCCCAGCCCGCCACGAGAACACACCGGTAGCCTCGACGACACCGCGGCGGCACCCGGCCAGCGTCCGCCGCTCGCCCGGCAACGATGGACCGCCCGGCTCGCCCACTTCCTCAGCACCGACCCCGACGGAGCATGGGTTGCCGACGCCGGCGACGACATCGTCGGCATCGCCGTCGCCGTCCGCCGCGATCTGCTCTGGATCCTGTCCAGTTATGCCGTCGCCCCAGGTCACCAGGGCCGCGGCATCGGCAAAGCACTCCTCGATGCCGCCCTTGCCTACGGCGCCGGCTGCCTACGAGGCGCGGTATGTGCGCTGCCGGATCCACGGGCGCTGCGCCGATACCGGCAGGCCGGCTTCACCCTGCACCCGACGATGCGCCTCGTCGGCGTCGTCGATCACGACGTCGTGCCCGACATTAATGGCGTACGGGTGGGCTCGCAGGCGGATCTCGAACTCGTCGACTCGGTCGACCGCCAGATCCGCGGCGCCACCCACCGGCCCGACCACGGCATCATGGCTGGCTACGGCCCGCTCCTCGTCTGCGACACGCTGACCGGCAGTGGATACACCTACCTCGACCGGTCCGGGGTGGGTCTGCTGGCCGCCACTCGGCGAGGTGTCGCCCAGCGGCTGTTGTGGGCGGCATTGGCGCAACAGCCGCCCGGTACGGAGGTCATCATCCGCTACCTCACCGCCGACCAGGAATGGGCGGTGGACGTCGGGCTCGCGGCCGGGTTGCGGATCGAAGCCGAGGGCTTCCTGGCGCTGCGGCACATGCGACCGCCGACGCCTTACGTCCCGTCCGTCCCGTTCGGCTGACGGGATCCGCCTCGGCCAGGTCGTCGAGAGTTCCACCCGGCTTTTCGAGTTGCCCGGCCGGACGACTCGAACACCAGCGGCGGCAGGTTCAGCGGCCCAGACCAGGGTCATCGCCGCGAGCGGCGCGCCGGATGTCTTCCACGGCGGAATCGATCTGCACGGCCACCCCGGTATCGATCCGGGTGTCGTGTGCCAACGACCGCAGCGCCTGCTCTGCCACTCCGACGGCACGCTCAAGTCGGTGATTCTGTTCGGCCAGCACCTCAGCCCGGCGTTGCGCCTCGTCAGCACGGCGCTGAGCCGACGACGCGAACCCGAAGGCAGCCACCACGGCCACGAGCACGAGGGCGGCCAGCATGGCGGTCATCACACTGGGAAGTGTGCCATCTATCAGGCGGTTGCCACTATCGTCCTATGTAGAGGCAGCTGCCCGTGAAAGTGAGGCGTCGTCACGTGACCGTCACCGACCCAGAGCCCGCTACTCCCCTGCCGCTACTCATCCTCGGCCGCGGCGCCGACCCGGCAACCGAGCGCGGCGTCGAGTGTCCAGGGGACCTACCGGCGGCAAGTGACCCCGACCTGGTCGACCGCGCACGGCGGGCGCGCGACGCACTGGGCGAGCGAGCATTCCTCCTCGGGCACCACTACCAGCGCGACGAGGTCATCCAGTTCGCCGACGTCACCGGCGACTCGTTCAAACTCGCCCGTGACGCCGCCGCCCGCCCGGACGCGGAGTTCATCATCTTCTGCGGCGTGCACTTCATGGCCGAATCCGCCGACATCCTCACCGGCGACCACCAGCAGGTGATCCTCCCAGACCTGGCAGCCGGCTGTTCCATGGCCGACATGGCCCGGATCGTGCAGGTCGAGGACGCCTGGGCACGGTTGGCCGACGCCGGAGTCGCGTCGTCGACCGTCCCGATCACCTACATGAACTCCTCCGCCGACATCAAGGCCTTCGTCGGACGCAACGGTGGAGCGGTGTGCACCTCGTCGAACGCGCGCCGCGCTTTGGAATGGGCCTTCGAGCACGGCGAGAAGGTGCTGTTCTTCCCCGATCAGCATCTGGGCCGCAACACCGCCGTGCTGCAAATGGGGCTGACGCTCGAGGACTGCGTCGTCATCGACCCCCACAAACCGGACTTCGGCGTCACCGACGACGAACTGCGCCAGGCGACGATGCTGCTGTGGAAAGGGCACTGTTCCGTGCACGGCCGGTTCACCGTGGACGCGGTACGCGAGGTGCGCGAACGTATCCCGGGCGTCAACGTGCTCGTCCACCCCGAGTGCAAATACGAGGTGGTCACCGCCGCCGACTACATCGGCTCCACCGAGTACATCATCAAGATGATCGACGACGCTCCGGCCGGGTCGGCATGGGCTGTCGGCACCGAACTGAACCTGGTCAAGCGGCTGGCCGAACGGCATCAGGACAAGCAGGTGGTCTTCCTGGACCGCAACGTCTGCTTCTGTTCGACGATGAACCGCATCGATCTGCCGCACCTCGTATGGGCGATGGAAAGCCTGGTCGAGGGGCGGGTGGTCAATCGCATCCAGGTCGACGCCGACACCACCCACTGGGCCGGCGTCGCACTCGATCGCATGCTGGCGCTGCCCGGCACCGCGCCCGCTCAAGACTAGCCACCCCGTTTGCGCACCTGATCGTCGTTTTGTCACCTGATCATTTCCACGGAGGCGATCAGGTGCGCTGACCGACGCGTTGGCCGACTCTCGTATGTCAGGTGATTGTTGACACCGGCGTGTCGGGACATCGCGCACTGCGCTACCGCCAGATGGCGTTAAAGCCCGAATCCGGCCCTTAACCCCATCTGGCGGTAGCGCAGTCCGGAACAGAGCAGCACGGTTCCGCACCGCAAAGGGAAACGTGGTAATTGTCCGGGCAACGGCAAGGAGGCTTACTGCGGCCTTCGCACTGGGCACAAGGACGCTTACTATCGCCAGCGCGACAACAACAGTGGATGCTCTGACGATCAGATGCATGCCTCGCTACCGCACACGTTGTCCTGTTTCGGGACATCGCTGACAGTTGATGTCTCGGGACATCGCTGACACCTGAATTGTTGTGGACTGTGTGTTCATGACGGGGAGAGTGGCAGCGATGGATATCAGGATGGCCGCGGCGTTGG
>NZ_JAAOEN010000013.1 GCF_011320225.1 Phytoactinopolyspora limicola | reverse complement strand
CAACAAAAACGCCTGCTCACGATCCACACGCCGGTACCCCTTCGCCATAACGCCGAACCATGCCAAAGCACCACCCACCAGGCACCACGACACGCCGACCAGCACCAATGCAAAAAGCAACAGGCTGCATAGGGTGAGTAACTCGCACATGATCAAGGCGAGCTGGACTCGGATGGTCGCTCAGAAGCGATTGCTGAGACGGGCGATGGGCCGATCCGTCCGAATGAGACCCACACGTCGGGAGGGAGGTCGGGGCGGCCCGGCACAGCGCGACGCTCCTCAGTCCAGTCCTGACCGGCGACGATGGTGGCGACGCGGCGCCAGAAACGCGCGGCGCCAGCGTTGACGTCCTGGAAGGCGACCTGCCAGGGTCCCGGGTGCAGATTCACCAGATCACACGCGGCACGCAGACCGGCTCCCTGGCGTCGAACTCCGCGCACGACGACGAACGAGTTGATCGTTCTCACCGACCCGCCCAGCCCATAGATGAACGCCAGCCCGATCGGGCGATCGTCGCTGGTGATCAGGTAGGGGATCCAGTCCGGGTGATCGAAGGCCAGGTCCAGGCGGTCGCTGCGATACGTGGCATCGGTATTGGGTAGCACGCCGTTGAATTCGGACATGTCATGCCGGAACATCAGCCAGAGGCGTTCGACGGTGGGCCGATCGGCGCTGTCTGCCGGATGTAGGGCGACGTTGAGTGTGGACACAGCTCTCCTTCAATCATGGCGATGCTGAAAGCGTGCGTCATCGGCGGGCTCTCAGCGACGGGTGATAGCGGCCGGATCTGGCGGGGGCCAGATCTAGCGGGTGCCCGGATCTGGCGAGGCGGCCGGGGTGGCGTAGGCGGCCCGCTTTGGCGGGGACCGGATGGGATCGGGCCCACTAATCACGGAAGCCTCCCGTTCGGCGGTTCGCCGGGTCGGGAGGCTCAACAGGATCTCGACGGCATTGTAGGCATACACCACCCAGTCCCGATGGATGGGCCACGGCGGGGGGCCGGTCTTGCTTGATCATGTGCGAGCTACTCACCCTATGCGGGGTGTAACTCGCACATGATCAAGCAGCGGAGGCGCGCCCCGCGCGCCAACGTGCAACCAGGACATGAATCGCCAGAAGTGACGAAATTCGTAACTCTTAAATTAGAAAGTAACGAATAGCTCTAGACTCTAGCGTTCATCATCGAGAACTCGTAGCATGCTCCACAACGTTCGGGCACGGCGTTCCGGTCGACGGAGGGAGCCAGGCGTTGAGTATGAGCCAATCAGTAGCAGCGAAACCCGATGAGCAGAGGTTGCGGGAGCTCCACAACAGCGCCGTCGTCATGGACGGCAGCACCGTCATCGAGTTGTCGCGAGACCATGCGCGGCGGGTCCGCCGCGGGGGCGTAACCGCCGTCAACCACACGGTGTGTACTCCTTACGCGGATACCACCGAGGCGCTGAAGGAGGTCAACGAGTGCCGGCGGTGGATCGATGCGAACGCCGACGACGTTCTGCTGGCCCTGAACGCGCGGGACATCCAGCAAGCGAAGGAGACCGGCCGCGAGGCGGTTGTCTTCGGACCTCAGGACACCGAGATGATCGGCACCGACCTCGATCTGCTGGGCACCTTCTATGACCTCGGGGTGCGGATCCTGCAGCTGACCTATCAGCGGCAGAACTTCGTTGGCTCCGGCTGCGGCGAGCAGACCGACAGCGGGCTCACCGGCTACGGCCGGAGTTTCGTCCAGGCCATGGACGAGCTGGGAATCGTCGTCGACGTGTCGCATTGTGGTGAGCGCACCGGTCTCGACGCCATGGAGGTGTCGCGCAACCCGATCCTCGTCACACATTCGTTCTGCGACGAGTTGTCCCCGCACATCCGGGCGAAGTCCGACGACTTCCTCCGCGAGCTGGGGCAGCGCGGTGGTGTCATGGGTATCACGACGTTGTCGGCGTTCCTGTACTACCCGGACGAGCCGCGTCGTCGCCCAGACCTCAAGCGGTTTGTCGAGCACGTCTCCCACGTGGCCGAGGTAGCCGGCGTCGATGCGGTGGCAGTGGCCACCGATTACGACGAGACGATGACGCCGCAGCGGCGGGCGGCCGAAGGGCCGGAGCTGGCCAAACTGATCGGCGATTGGGCATGGGAAGACCGCCGGGCCGTCGGCATGGACGACGCCGGGGACTTCTTCAACTTCACCACGGCTCTGGCCGAAGGCGGCTTCTCCGACGAGGAGATCGTCAAGATCCTGGGTGGCAACTGGCTCAGGGTCCTGGGTGCGGTGTGCGGCTAAGACCCGCCCTGGTGTCCGGCGAACGGTCTGCGACGACCCCGCCGGACCCGGGCCGCCACGGGTGGCCACAACGATCCCCGGACCCATGTGGTGGCACACCAACCTCGCACCGACCGGCCAGGTCATGGCCGACGTCGTCGAGAGGAAGGGGAACTCATGAACGGCAAGGTGATACGGATCGCCGGTGGGCTCGGCCTAGCCGCCGCGCTGCTGGTGGCCTGTTCCAGTGGTGGTGCCCCGCCGTCCGGTCCGCCCGGAGGAACCACGGGTGGCGAGACTGACGAGGCGCCGCAGGACCAGCAGTTTGAGGTCCGGCTCGAGGACGAGGAGCCGGCCGGAGAACCACAACACGGTGGCCGCCTCGACCTGATGATCCGGCTCGACGCATTAGAGCTGGATCCGCACAAGATGAACGAGACGTCGGCATTCCTGATCAACGAGCAGATTTACGAGTCGCTGCTCCACCTCTACCGCGGTGAGCTTCAGCCGGGGCTGGCCGAAGAGTGGGAGCAATCCGACGACGGTATGACGTTGACGTTCCGGCTCCGGGACAACGCCTACTTCCACAGCGGACGGCAGGTGACCGCGGACGACGTCAAGTACTCCCTGGAACGGATCGTCGATCCAGACACCCTCGCTCCACGGGCGCGCAGCTACGAGTCGATCGACTCGATCGACACACCGGACGAGTCGACCGTGGTCCTGAACCTCAGCCGGCCCGATGCGGCGTTGCCCACCATGCTGGCCACCGCGGCGTCGTCGATCGTCGACCGTGACGTCGTCGAGGAGGAGGGCGGCCTGAACGGGTCGGTGGACGGCGGCAGCGGGCCGTTCACGCTGGCCAGTCGGGTGGCCGGCGAGAAGATCACCCTCGACCGGGCCGACGACTACTGGGAGGAGGGGATTCCGTACCTCGACGGCATCGACGTCACCTTCAACCCCGACGACAACGCCCGGGCCGCCGCCATCCGCAGTGGGACGATCGACTTCCTGGTGTGGGCCGCACCGGAGTTCGTCGACTCGCTCCGCCAGGAGGACGGGCTGAAGATGTACACACGTTCCGGTGCGCTGTCGTTGCATCTGCGGATGAATACGTCCAAACCCCCATTCGACGACGAGCGGGTGCGGCAGGCGGTGTTCTACGCGTTGGACCGGCAGGAGCTGCTGGACGTGGCCAACTCCGGGTTCGGGACGGTGCTCAACGCCGGCTACCTGCCGCCAGACCGTTACGGCGGGCTGACCGAGCCGATCTACGGCGAACCCGACCTCGACCGCGCGCGGCAACTGTTGGAAGAGGCCGGGTACCCGGACGGCTTCGAGGCCGAACTCCTGGTCATCTCGACGTCGGCGTTCCAGGTCCGGCAGGCGGAGGTGGAACAGCAGCAGCTGGCCCAGATCGGCATCGACCTCACCATCGAGACCGCTGAGATCGCCGTGGTGAACGACCGCCTGGCGCAGGACGACTTCGACCTCTATCAGTCGGGTTTCTCGTTGACCTACGACCCCGACGAGCGGTTCAGCGCCAGCTTCACCGACGGCGGCGGGTTGAACTACTCGAACTGGACCGACCCAGAGTACGAAGATCTCATCCTGCAGGCCCGGTCGGAACTCGACCCGGACGCCCGTGAGCAGCTGTACCGGGAGGCCGAGACGATCCTCGCCGCTCGTGGTCCGGTGGCGATGACGTTCCAGAACGCGGATTTCGACGTGGTCCAGGAGGACGTCATGGGATACGCCGGTGACCCTACCCCCACCTACCGGTTCTACAAGTACCTCTGGCTGGACCGCTGACATTGCCCGGGCCGGCGCCGGCCGGGTGCCGGCCGGGTGCCGGCCCGGGTGCACCCGAACCCGCCGCGACCTCGACGAAAGGCCCGCACATGCCCGTACCCAGCCTCGCCGATCGCTACATCGTGGCCGCCCGCCTCAAGGGATACCTCAATAAACACGACGAGGCCGTCGCCTTGCTCACCGAGGCACTACGGCAGCAGCCCGACGACGCACGGCTGCTGCGGTTCCGGGGGCATCGCCGGATCTCCATCCGGGATTACGACGGCTCGGTGGCCGACCTGGAGCGGGCGGCCGAGCTGCTCCCGGACACGGAGGACGGTTACGAGCTGTACCAGCTGGAGGTGGAGACGGACATCGTGCACCTGCTGCTGGGCCACCCGGATCGGGTGCGGGAGCAGCATCTGCCGGTGAGCCGGGCGGCCGGCCACGAGAACCTTGCGCTCTACATGACGACGCTGCACACGTCGGTCTGGTACCACCTCGGAGTAGCCCGCTACCTGCGGGGTGACTTCGAGGGGTGCCTGGAGCCGTTCGCCCGGGCCAACCAGACCGCCCGCCACCGCGAAGGCCGGGTAGCCAGTCTGGACTGGCAGTACATGGCGCTGCGCCGGCTCAACCGGGGTGCCGACGCCGCCACGGTGTTGGACGAGTTCCGGGCGGTACCCGCCGAAGACGGCGCGCCGGACGTCGGCTACGAGAAGAGGATGCGCCTGTACACCGGTGAGCTCAGCCCGGACGCGCTGCTCGGACAGCTCGCCGGCGATCCGTTGATGATGGCGACGCAAGGGTACGGGCTCGGCAACTGGTACCTATACAACCACCAGGCCGCGAAAGCCGAGGAGATCTTCGACCAGGTGCTCGCCACCGGAGTCACCCACAGCTTCGCCTACCTCGCCGTGGAAGCCGAACGTGCCCGCGCCGGCAACGGCGCTCGCGCGAACAACTGATCCCCTTCTCGACCGAAAGGAACGTGACCTATGGCCATCGTCAGAGTGGAAATCGCCCGGCGCGAGCAGGCCGTCCGGGATGCCATCATCGCCGATATCACCGAGGTGATGGTCAAACACGGGGCGCGGCGGGAAGGCACCCAGGTTCTCCTCTACGAGGTAGACATGGACACGTGGGGGCAGGGCGGGCTCACCTACACGCGGCGTAAACAGAACGTCGACGCCGGCTTGAACCCGGATGGCTCGGCCCCATGAGTGCGCCGCTCGTGCTGGTCAGCGAGCGCTTCGCCGGTTTCATGATTCCGCGGTTGAGTGAGGCGTATCCCGACCTGGCCTTCGGCGAGATCGCGTTGTCCGACGGCACGATGCGAGACGAATACCTGGACGCGCAGATCATGCTGCGCAGCGCGATGAACGAGGACGTGTTCCGCGCGGTGCTGGACACGTCCGAGCGGCTGCGCTGGGTGCAGATCACCGCCGCCGGGTTCGACTGGCTCGCCAGCGACCAGCTGACCCGACGGGTCGAATCCGGGGGCCTTCTGGTGACCCGCTCGGTCAACTCGTTCAACGTACCCATCGCCGAATATGTGGTCGCCGCCATGTTCACTGTCGCTCGTCGGTTCCCCGAGTTCTACGAACACCAGCGGGTCCGGCATTGGCAGTGGGGAGTCGAGGCGGGGGAGATCGGCGGCAGCACGGTGGGAGTGTTCGGCACCGGGGCCATCGGCCGCGAGGTGGCCTGGCGGTGCCGGGCGCTCGGGGCCCGGGTGATCGGGGTGAACCGCTCCGGCACGCCGGTGGAGCACTTCGACGCCGTGGTCGGCCGGGAGTCCTTCGCCGACGTCCTGCCCGAGTCCGACTACGTCGTGCTGGCCATGCCGCTCACCCCGGAGACCCACCACATGTTCCAGGCCAGCGAGCTGAAGCTGATGAAACCCGACGCGGTGTTGATCAACGTCGGGCGGGGAGCATTGGTGAAGGAAGCCGATCTCCTCGAGGCGCTGAACCAACAATGGATCGCCGGCGCGGTGATCGACGTGTTCGACGAGGAGCCGCTGGGAGCGCAGAGCCCGTTGTGGACCGCGCGTAACGCCCTGCTCACCCCGCACACGTCGTTCCGCGCGGTCAACAACCCGCAGCGGCTGCTGGCCGACTTCCAGGCCAATCTGGACCGCTTCCTCGCTGGTCGCCCATTGCTCGGCATGATGAAAGAACCGGCCCTTGGCTACTGATTCCGGGTCGCCGCTCGCCGTCGCGGGGGGAGCGGCGGCCCGGCCAGTGGTGCTGCTGACCGAGCCGATCGATGCCGACGCCGAGCGTCAGCTTCGTGAATACGCCGAGGTGCGGGTGGCTAGCGGCACCAGTGTGGACGTGTTGTGCGCGGAGGTGTCCGAGGCGGCGGCGTTGATCGTGCGTAGTTCACCGCTGCCCGCCGACGTCGTGGCCGCGGGCACCCAGCTGCGGGTGATCGGCCGGCACGGCGCGGGCACGGAGAACGTCGACGTCGCCGCGGCCACCGCGCGGGGGATCCCGGTGGTCAACACGCCGGCCGCCAACGCGGGTGCGGTCGCGGAGTTCGTGCTGCTGGTGGTGTTGACCCTCACCCGGCGGCTGCCTGAGCTGCGTGAAGTGTTCCTCGGCGGGCGGCTGCCCGGTGGATCGTTGCCCGGCGCCATCAGCCGTGGTGGCTTGCTGGGGCGTGGCCTGTCCGGGACGACGCTGGGCCTGCTCGGCTACGGCGCCATCGGGCGACAGGTGGCGACGCTGTTCGCCGCCCACGACGTCGACGTGATCTTCCACGACCCCTACGTCACCGGTGCTACACCCGGTGCGCAGGCCGTGACCGTCGACGAACTGTTGCGACGCGCGGACGTCATCAGTGTGCATACCCCGCTGACCCCCGATACCGCGGGTCTGCTGAACGAGCGGACACTGGCCCGGACTCGGCCCGGAGTCGTCGTGGTCAACACGGCGCGCGCCGCCATCGTGGACCGGGCCGCCATGCTGTCCGCGCTGGACTCCGGCCAGGTCTCCGCCTACGCGGTGGACGTGTTCTCACCCGAGCCGCCGCCCACCGACGACGAGTTGCTCACCCACCCCAAAGTGTTCGCCACGCCGCACATGGCCGCCATGACCAACGACGCCATGGCACGGGTGGCGCGCTGCGTCGTCGACGGCGTACTCGACGTCCTGGCCGGGCGGCGGCCAGCCCACGTGGTCAACCCGGAGGTATACGGCGATGGCGGCGGTTGAGGTGCAACGTCAGCCGGATGAACCGGCTTGGGTGCGGGCACACTGGGCCGGCACCTGGGCCGACGGCGGCGGGGCGGAGGTGGCGACGCACAACCCGGCACGCCACTCCGAAGTACTAGCCCGGTTCCGCGAGGCAAACGCCGCCGACGTCGACGACGCGGTGCGGGCGCTGGCCCAGGCCCGGCATCCGTGGGCACGTCGACCGATACCCGACCGGTGCCGGATCCTCAAGGAAACCGCCCGGCTGTTGGAGCAGCGCGCTGAACGTTATGGCGCCGAGCTGAGCCGGGAGGAAGGCAAGGTGATCGGCGAGGCCATCGGCGAGGTGCGCCGGGCCGCGTCGATTTTCGCCTACTACGGCGCCGAGGCCGACCGCGCCCAGGGCCAGTGGTTCGCCGGCGGCACCACCGGCCAGAACCTCTTGGTGGTCGACCGCCCGGTGGGTGTGGTCGCGGCGGTGACCCCGTGGAACTTCCCGATCGCCATCCCCAGCTGGAAGATCGCCCCGGCGCTGGCCTTCGGCAACCCGGTGATCTGGAAACCGTCGCCGCTCACGCCGCTGCTGTCCTGCCGTTTGCTGGAGTGCCTGCTGGAGGCGGGCCTGCCACCCGACGTACTGGCGATGATGCCCGGCGGAGCCCAGACCGGTATGGCCGTGGTGACCCACCCCGACGTGGACGCGGTGACGTTCACCGGCTCGACGGCGGCGGGGCGGGTGGTGGTGGAGCGGTGTGCCGCGTTGGGGCGGCCGGTGCAGGCGGAGACGGGTGGCCACAACGCGGTGATCGTCGCTGCCGACGCCGACCTCGAGCGCGCGGTGCGGGCCGTCGTCGTCGGGGCGTTCTCCGGCAACGGCGAGAAATGTACCGCCACCGCGCGGGTCATCGTCGAGGAGTCGGTGGCCGACCGGTTCCGGGAGCTTCTGGCTGCCGCTGTTGCGGGTTTGCGGGTGGGCCCGCCGACCGATCCGGCGACCGACGTCGGCCCCCTGATCAGTGCCGACGCACGGGGCCGGTTGCAGGAGCAGGTGGCTACCGGGCTGGCCGATGCGACGGTGGTGGCCGAGGGCACGGTCCGGCCGGAGCTGGCCGCCACGGGGTGGTTCGTGCCCCCTCTGGCGGTGGAGTTGTCCGCCCCGGCTGGTGAGTTCTGGCATGCGGAGATCTTCGGCCCGGTGGTGGTGATGTATCGCGCCGCCTCGTTCGACGCCGCGCTGGAGCTGGCCAACGACTCACCGTTCGGCCTGGCTGGAGCGGTGCACACACGTCGCCTCGATCAGGTCCATGCGGCCGTCGAGCGGTTCGAGGTGGGAATGTTGTCGATCAATGAACCGACGACGGGTGGTTATCCGTACGTGCCGTTCGGTGGCTGGAAGGCGTCCGGAGCCGGACCGAAGGAGCAGGGGGCGGCGGCCCGCGAGTTCTACAGCCGGTCGATGACGGTGCACCTCTCCTTGACGTGACCACCCCGGCGGGGACGACGTCAGCGCATCACCCTCGACCGGAGCCGCGGGTCGAGGGAATCGCGTAGCGCGTCACCGAGCAGATTGAATCCGAGAACTGTGATCATGATGCAGATGCCTGGCACCAGCGATGGCCACACCGAGATCTCCATGAACGCCTTGCCGGTGGACAACATGGACCCCCAGGACGGGGCCGGGGGCGGCACACCGAGCCCCAGGTAGCCGAGGGAGGCTTCGACCAGGATCGCGTAGGCGAGGCTGATGGTGAACTGGACCGCGATTGGTGCCATGGAGTTGGGCAGGATGTACTTCAGGATGATCCGCCGGTCGCGTAGTCCGGCCGAGCGGGCCGCTTCCACGTACGGCTCCTTGCTGATGGACAGCACCGCGCCGCGGGTCACCCGGGCGAAGCTGGGCACGAACACCACCGTCAACGCGATGATCAAGTTGCGGGTGTCCGGCCCGAGCGCGGCTACCACGGCCAGCGCCAGGAGCAGGGTGGGGAAGGCGAAGATCATGTCCATGATCCGCATGATGACGCCGTCGAGGACTCCACGGTAGAAGCCGGCCAGCAGCCCGAGTGTCACCCCGATCAGGCTGGCCAGCGTCACGACGACGACGCTGACCTGGATGGACGTGCGCGCACCGTAGAGCACGCGGCTCAACAGGTCACGGCCGGCCTCGTCGGAACCGAGCGGGAAGATACCCCCGGGTGCGGCCAGTCGATGGCTGGACATGGCTGTGGGGTCGTAGGGCGCCAGCCACGGTGCGAGTGCGGCGGCGCCGATGATGGTGGCGACGATGACGGCCCCGGCGATCCCGATGCGGTCATGGCGCAGCGTGCGCAGCAGCGGCATCCGGGCTCGCCCGCGCAGCCACTGGCGCACGGCGCCGGTAGGTTCGTCCACGGTTGGCTGGCTAGGCATCGTGTCTCAACCTCGGATCCAGATAGAGATAGATCAGGTCGACGATGAGGTTCACCACGACGTAGAACACCGCGAGGAACAGGATGGTGCCTTGAACCAGCGGATAGTCGCGTTGGCTGATGGCGCGGATCACCAGGGTGCCGAGGCCCGGCCAGGAGAACACCTGCTCGATGACGACGGTCCCGCCGAGCAGCGCGCCGGTCTGGATGCCGATGACGGTGACCACCGGGATGAGTGCGTTGCGCAGCGCGTGCCGGTTGATGACGACGATCTCTCGGAGACCTTTCGACCGGGCCGTGCGGACGTACTCCTGGTTCAGGACTTCGAGCAGCGCGGAGCGGGTCATCCGCATGGTGACGGCCGCGAGGCTCGTCCCGAGGGTCACCGCCGGCAGTAGCAGGTACTTGAAGTGATCCCAGCTGAACGCGAAGGGCGTGTAACCACCGGACGGCAGCCAGGAGAGGTGTACGGAGAAGACCAGGACCAGGAGGATGCCCAGCCAGAAGTTCGGCAGCGACAGCCCGATCAGCGATATCAGGCGGGAGCCGGTGTCCAGTACGCCGTTGCGACGGGTGGCGGAGATAACCCCGAGCGGGATGGAGATGGCTACCGACACCAGGAGTGCGGCCAGCGCCAGCTCGAGTGTCTGCGGGAATCGGTCGAGGATCTCCTCGGTCACCGGCCGGCCGGTGCGCATGGAATGGCCTAGGTCCCCTTGGATCAACGAGGTGAACCAGCTGCCGAATTGCTCGTGGACGGGTCGGTCGAGGCCGAAGTACTCCCGCATGGAGGCTTCCAGCTCAGGATCGCCGTAGTCCTGGCCGAGGATGGAGCTGACGACGTCGCCGGGGACGAGCCGGATTAGGAAGAACGAGATGACCGAGATCCCCAGGAGCACAGGCACCACCGACGCGAGGCGGAAGCCTACGGCTCGGATCATGGCTGCTCCTCGGGTGATGAGAAGCGCACCGCCGGTGCGCCGATCTAATGCCCTGCGTGGGATGTCCCACGCGGCGCAGTAGCACTACTCGTCGTCGCTGTCGAGATCGTCCATGATGTTGTCGAGGGACCATTCGTGGAAGCGCTTGGCCACCCGTAGCGTGATGACCGTGCGGATCTCGACGATCCCGTCCGTCTTGCCCAGCTTTCCGGTGGTGAACTCGCGGAGTTCGTCGTTGGACTTGAAGAAGCCGACGACGGTGATGTCGAACTGGCCGGTGCAGTGGTAGACGTAGCTCAGCTCGTGCATGGACACCAGCTCGTCGACCAGCCGCTCGGTAGCGCCGGGTGCACTCTGGATCCGGATCATCGCGTGCACGTTGCGACCCATGTACGCGGCGTCCGGCACCACGGTGAAGATGAGGCGGCCGGACTCCACCAGCTTCTCGATGCGGCGGCGGACCGCGCCTTCGGAGAGGCCCACCTTCTTGGCCAGGGCGACGTTGCTTTGCCGGGCATCACGGAGCAGCTCCAGGATGATGAGCCGGTCCTTGTATTGCGAGCTGCCCGACACCGAAACGTACTCCTCGTTGAGTGATGCGATGTGAAAGATGCGAAGTGAACGAATTGTGCGATATCAACTCGCTCAACATCGTATCTCGTTGCTTAGCAGACCCTAGACGACGAGCTTCGGATATGCAAGACTCCGGATTTACGGAACACGTAGCTCTGAACCTGGTCAGTTCGCCGAACCCGTTGGGGGTGCCGTGGCCCTGCTGGAGGTGCACGACCTACGGACCCAGTTCCGGTCCCGTGCGGGCATCGTGCAAGCCGTCGACGGTGTGAGTTTCCACGTCGACGAAGGCGAGATGCTGGCACTCGTCGGTGAATCGGGTTGCGGCAAGTCCGTCACCGCACAGTCGATCATGCGCCTGGTGCCTACACCAGGGGGCGAGATCGTCGGTGGCCAGGTGATGTTCAAAGGGCGCGACATCCTCACCATGCCGGCGCGGGAGTTGCGTAGCATCCGGGGCGGCGGCATTTCCCTCGTGCCGCAGGACCCTATGACGTCGCTCAATCCGGTCCTGCCGATCGGGCGGCAAATCACCGAGTCGCTCAAGGTGCACCTCGGGCTGCGCGGCGCCGCCGCCCGGGCGCGGGCCGTCGACCTCCTCGACATGGTGGGTATTCCAGCACCGGCCACCCGGCTGCGGTCCTACCCGCATCAGTTCTCCGGCGGCATGCGCCAGCGGGTGATGATCGCGATGGCGCTGTCGTGTGACCCCAGCCTGATCCTCGCCGACGAAATCACCACCGCACTCGACGTCACCATCCAGGCGCAGATCCTCGAACTGCTCAAGCGGCTGACCCGTGAGCTCGGGACGGCGGTCATCTTCATCACCCACGACCTCGGCGTCGTCGCGGGGATGGCCGAGCGGGTCAACGTCATGTACGGCGGCCAGATCGTGGAACGGGCCACCACCGTCGACCTCTTCGACACCCCGCGGATGCCGTACACCTGGGGGCTGCTCGGTTCGGTGCCCCGGCTGGACCAGCCCCGACAGGGCAAGCTGCGGCCCATCGACGGCTACCCGCCGAACCTCGCCGAGCCGCCACCCGGCTGTCGCTTCGCGCCCCGCTGTGCGTTCCGGCGCGACGTCTGCCTGGAGGAGCCACCGGCGCTTGTGAGTGTCCCGGCAGCGGACGGCCGCATCCAGGAGGCTCGCTGCTGGGGGATGCGTGAACCCGGCGACGGCGGCTGGCTGCGCGGACAGTCCTGGCGAGCCGCGCTACGCGAGCAGAATCGTGAGCAGAACGAGGTGCACCATGCCTGAGCCAGCGGTGGTCGAAAACCCGGACGCACCAGACACCGGGGTCGCGCCGTTGGTGTCGGTCCGGGGCCTGGAGGTCGCCTTCCGGGTCCGCGAGGCCGGCCCCGCGCGGTGGCGGCGCAGCCTGCTCAACGCCGTCGCTGGCGTCGACCTCGATATCCCACGCGGGGAGACACTCGGCCTGGTCGGCGAGTCCGGCTGCGGCAAGTCGACCACCGGCCGGGCCATCTTGCAGTTGCAGCGGCCCACCGCCGGGTCGGTGCGATTCGACGGCACCGAGCTGACCACGTTGTCCCGCGCCGAGTTGCGCCGGATGCGCAGCCGCATGCAGATGGTGTTCCAGGACCCCTACGCGTCGCTGAACCCGCGGATGACGGTGGGGGAATCCATCGCCGAGCCGATGCTGGTCCACGGGGTGGGCGACTGGCGCAGCCGCCGCCGAACGGTGGCTGAGCTGCTGGAGACGGTCGGGCTCAGCCCGGCGTGGGAGGAACGATATCCGCACGAATTCTCCGGTGGGCAGCGGCAGCGGATCGGTATCGCACGGGCGCTGGTGCTGGAGCCGGAGTTCATCGTCGCCGACGAGCCGGTGTCCGCGCTGGACGTCTCGGTCCAGGCGCAGACCATCAACCTGCTCGAGAGCTTGCAAGAGCGCTTCGGCCTCACCTACCTGTTCATCGCCCACGACCTCGCCGTCGTGCGGCACCTATCGACCCGCGTGGCGGTGATGTACCTCGGCAAGATCGTCGAGGTGGGCGGCGACGCGGTGTACGAGCGGCCGCGGCACCCCTACACGCAGGCGTTGTTGTCGGCGGTGCCGATCCCGGACCCACACGTCGAGACCGAACGGCGCCGCAAGGTCCTCACCGGTGATGTTCCCAGCCCGGTCCGCCCACCCTCCGGCTGCCGGTTCCGGACGCGGTGCTGGAAGGCCGAGGAGGTCTGCGCCCAGGAAGAGCCCGCACTCCGGCCGATGGGCGACGGGCAATGGGCCGCCTGCCACTTCGCTGGCCCGGTCGGCCCGCCACCCACGCCGGCCCTGACCCTGCCCCGGCCCGCCCCGCCTGCCCTCTCCTAACCCCGTCTCCTACCCCGCCCCCTGACCCCGCCCCGCCACTCAAGCAGCCACAAGCCTCCTTATGGCTGCCGTGCGTGGGGCATAAGCTTCCTTGCTGTCGCCAGGGCAGCAGTGAGCTTCCTTATTGTGGTGGTGACCTGGGGCGTAAGCCTCCTTGTGGCTGCCGCCAAGGCGGGGCTACCGCCTCGCTGGCGAGCATGGCGACGGTTATCCGGCCATAAGCCTCCTTGTGCCCCGGGGGCAGGGCCCACGGGACCACAAGGAACCTTGCTGCCGTCCCAATCTCGGCATAAGGAGGCTTGTTGTTGCCCTGGCGACAGTAAGGAAGCGCGTGCCCGGGCGGGCGGAGCCACAAGGAGGCTTGTGACTGCTGGCCGGCTGCGTGGCGCCGGGAGACGATCTCTTACTCCGAGCGCCGACCTCGATCATCGCGGTCGGGTGCGCGCACGCGGCGGGTGCCCGCACCGCTGATGTCGTGGTCCTGGGTGCTGTTGTCCTACCGCGGTCGCCGTAACCGCCGTCGTCCGGGCTGCCGTCTCACCGGATGCTGGTGGTGCTCGCGCGCTCTTGCTGGACAGAGCTGCCTGCACGGATAATGCCGACAGGAGCGTGATCGTTCTATGCCAGTTCGGCGGCGCATCCGCCTCAACGGTCGTGCGGTGCGGGCGCCTCATCCGCCGAGACGTTGAAGGAGTGGGTGGGCGGCATGATCGGAATCATGGCGGCGATCCTGCTGTCTCTGCTTGCCGCGCTGATCTGGCCGCGATGGCCGATGCTCGTTGTGCCGGTCGTTCTGGTCCCGATGTCTTACATCGCGCTGCGGTACGAGTGGTGGGGATACGGTGTCGGCGAGTTCTGGAAAGAACTCGCCGCTGTGCTCACGCTCGCCACCGTGGCTGCCTGCGCGGTGATCGTCCTCATTCGCCGATACATTCAGCGAGCCGTCCGGTCGGGAGGCGCAACCCCTCCGGGGGCACGCTAGTCTGTTCGCCCTGCCGGGCGGGTGATCGCTCGGTGTAATCTGCCGGCGGACGTGGTGAGGAGGCGTTGGGTGACGACAGGTGGCTTCTCGCCGAAACGGTTGTCACGCGTGCGTGAGCTGCTCGATCACCACGTCGACGCCGGGTTTGCTCCAGGTATGGTGGCTGTCCTTGCCCGCCACGGCGAGGTGCACATCGAAGCAACGGGCACTCTCGCCTTCGGCGGCGCAGGATCGAATATGCCGATGACGGGCGACACGATCTGTCGCATGACCTCGATGACGAAGCCGATCACCGCCGCATGTGCGATGACGCTCGTCGACGATGGCACTCTCCGTCTCGATGACCCCGTCGACGATCTCCTTCCTGAGCTAGCGGACATGACCGTGCTCGCCGACCCCAACGGGCCGCTCGAAAACACCGTTCCGGCACATCGCTCGATCACGTTGCGGGATCTACTCACCTTTACCCTTGGTACCGGCATGGTCCTGGCTGAGCCGGGAACGGTCCCGATCGGCGACGCTCTCGACGCGCTGGACCAACCGTCTCCGGACGAGTGGATCGGGCGGCTCGGCTCGCTTCCGCTCGTCCACCAGCCTGGTGAGCGCTGGATGTATGACACCGCCGCCGACGTGACGGGTGTTCTGATCGCCCGGGCCACGGGTAGGTCCCTCGGAGATGCCTTGCGGGAGCGAATCTGCGGTCCACTCGGGATGAAGGACACCGCATTCAGCGTGGATAGCGAGAGCATCGGCCGGATGTCGACGGCGTACCAGCGTGACAACGCGCCCACCGGTGAACCCGTCGTCGAAGATGGTCCCGACGGGCAATGGAGCCGACCACCGGTGTTCGAGGCAGGCGGCAGTGGACTCGTGTCGACCGCCAACGATTACCTCGCCTTCGCGTTGGCCTTGCTCGCGGGTGGTTCTTAGGACGGTGAGCGGGTGCTCTCGCGGCAGTCGGTGGCGTTGATGACCAGTGATCACCTGACCCCGGCGCAGAAGGCGGTGTCCGGATTCTGGCCTGGATACTTCGACACCATGGGGTGGGGTTTTGGAATGTCGGTCCTCGGCCGCCGCACGGACGTCGGCCCCTCGGCCGGGAGCTACGGGTGGCCGGGAAAGTACGGTACCGCCTGGTATAACGATCCCGCCGAGCAGATGACGACGATCTTTATGATGCAGCGGTCGCATGCGGGCGATCAGCGGCTGCCGATGTGGGCCGACCTCTGGGCCGCTGTTTACCAGGCGGTCGACCACTAACCGCGAAGCGCCGGACGGGGGCTCCACACTCCGCGGCGAAGGGTGGCGGTATGCCCTCGTCCCAACGTCGCCCCCTCGTGTGTCACATGTGAACCCGACCTCCGCCGGTTCGCTGTGAGGGACGTCACGTCTAGTGCCCGGGTGGTCCGCCCCACCCTGGTGACCAGTGGTCTAGGGCGCGTCCTGAGGGTTCACCTTGGCGTTGACTCAGCGTCGGCCGAAAATAACGAGATGTGATCTAGCCGTTATTGGTTTGTGACATTAGGCTGCGGGGTAATTGTCGTCCATTCAGCGCCGCGCCGGTCACCCATCGCCCGGAGCCGGCGAGGTCCCAACGAGCGGGGTGAGCGCGTCTTCATGGTCGCATGGCTGGCCGAGTGGTCCCGTCGGCGGAAGCTGTTCGCGTGGCTGGCCGCGCCGTCCATCGTCGGGGCACTGGTCTTCACCACCGGCTGGCTCGTCGCCGGAGCTATCCAGGACCGCTACGACCCCCGCAGCGACTACATCAGCTCACTCGCCGCCGTCGACGCCGCCAACCCGTGGATCATGATTACCGCCATGGTGGCGTTCGGGGTGGGTGTCATGTCGCTGGGCGCCGGGCTGTTCGCCGTGCTCGAAGACCGCATGGGCCGGATCGCATCGTTCGCCGTGCTGCTCAGCGGCCTCGGGGTAGTCGTCGTCGGCATGATGCGCCACGACTGCGGCGTCCAGCTGCCATCCTGCTCGGTGCGGGTGAGTATGGGTGAGGTATCGGGATACCACGCCGTTCACGACGTCGCTGCCGGGTTGACGTTCGTTCTGGCCGGCATCGCGCAGCTGTTGATCTCGCGTGGTGTCCGTCGCCATGACGCCTGGCGGTACCTGCGGCTTCCGTCGAGCATCAGCGGAGTCCTCACGCTCGTGCTGTTCACGCTGATGACCTCGGACCTGCTACCCGAGTGGGTCGGCGTCATCCAGCGGACCATCGCCATCGTCGCCAGCATCTGGGTGAGCGCGCTCGGGGTCCACCTATTCCGGCTGGACATCCGGGGGCACCAGCTGTCCTGGCTCGCTCGACGTGTGCCCGCGGAAACCCCCGCTCCGGTTCTTACCTCCCGGTGAGCCTCCAGGCCCCTTCGTCGGACACGCCTGCCCCTGAGGCAGCCGGCACATGGCCCCGTGGCCAGCCGGAAATGGTCGTCGGTTAGTGAACGCCTAGCCATCTGGTCGACGTGCGGCACGCGGCCGGCCGCATAGCGTGCAACCACGCCTACCGCACCGATGTGTCGGTGGCTCTTCCAGGTTCCAGGAGATGCTCGTGACCCTCGACGCCCACCATTCCGCAATCAAGATCAACCGGCCCATGTCGACGACCTCACGCAGGCTCGGATACCTGGCCCTCGCTCTCATTCCGGCGGCCGTCGTCGCCTGCACGGGCACCGATGACGACGCTGCACCCGGAGAAGACGCCGGCGCCGTGACGGTCCAAGGGGAACATGCCGCCGAGACGAACATCCCAACTGCTTCCGGCGAGGACGCGGCTCAGGGGGAGTATCTGGCGCTGGATACCACCGACGACCTGCCCGCCGGTGGCTGGTTCGCCACCTACGACGTGGAGGTACCCGCGGACGGGTTGTACCGGCTCGACGCCGTGGTGACACCGCCGGCGATGGACGGTGGAACGCCCTTCGGCGGTTCCTACGTCAACCTCTCCGTCAACGGTGATCAGTTCACCCAGGTGGCCAAGTCGGAGCCCTACTGGAGTAGCCCTCTCTACACCCCGGCGGCGTGGGGCTCGCTGGCACACGTCCATGTCGGCGACGTCGAACTGGACGCAGGGGCCAACACCGTCACGTTCATGGTCGACGAACTACGCGTCAACGCGTCGCCCCAACAGGACGACCCTCCAGGTGACCCATCGCCACCCCGGTACCGGTTCTTCCTCGACGAGTTCACCCTGACACCAACCGACGTCGCCCTAGCTGCCGTCCACCTGGGGGCACCCGACACCACCATCGGCGTCTACCGCGGCGTTGACGCGGATCCGCTAAATCTGCGCCTTAATGGCCGAGCCACGACGGACGTGCGGGTCGAGTACAGCATCACTGACTTCTTCGACGCACAGGTCGACACCGGTGCGGTGACCGTGCCGACGGGTGAGGACACGGCCAGTGTCGACGTACCCGAGTTGCCACCGGGCAGCTACCGCGTCGTCGCTCACCTGGCAGATTCTCCCGACGACGTTGTCGTGGGGCATTTCGCGCGGCTGCCCGACCAGGAACCCGTCGGCGCGGACGGGAAGTTCGCGGTCACCACCAACACGCCGTGGCTAGTGCCGTCGTCGAAGCTCGACATCTTCGCCGAGGCCTTGCGCGACGCCGGTGTCGGCTACACCCGCGAGGAGATCTCCTGGCCGCTCACCGAGCCGGAGCGCGGCGAGTACGATACCCGCTACCTCGACCGGGTGGCGGCGACCTTCCGCGAGCACGGCCTGCGCACCCTGGGCGCGTTGTGGTACATGGGCGGCAATGCCGAATCGCCGAGCTGGGCGATGACGTCAGACTCGTATCCGCTCCCGGCCGACCTGCGCGACGCGTATCGTCTCGGCAACTACCTAGCCGGCCAGACCGACGGGATCGGCGGCGACGCCCTGGAGTTGTGGAACGAACCCGATGTCGACGTTCTCCAGGCGACGTTCAGCCGGACCACCGGTGACCAGCACGCCGCGTATCTCAAGGCGGCCGCTCTGGGCGCTGCCGACGTCGACGACCCGCCCCTCGTCTCGCTCACCGGGATCGCCTTTCCCGGTGTTTTCCAGGACGTCATGCTCCAGAACGGCGTCGTCCGGTATGCCGATATCTGGGCCTACCACGGCTACGCGGATCACGGCTGGGATCACGTCGCCGGCCCGAGCGAGTCGCCGCTACCTACCGAACCATGGGTCAATCAGGACCTACGACGCCTCTACGGCGCAGAGACCGAGATGTGGATGACCGAAGCCGGAGCCTTCATGATGGTGGAGCCGTCGGACGTGCCGCAGCCGGAGGAACTGACACCCGCCCAGCAGCGCGATCAGGCCCGCATGCTGGTGCGGTCCACCGTCGACTCACTGGCCGCCGGGACCGACAAACACTTCTGGTTCTCCGGAGCGCCGTACTGTGCCGGCGACTACGCCTGCTTCGGCCTGGTGAGCCGCGACTTCCAGCCGTGGCCGGCGTACAGCGCCCACGCGGCGATGGCGTCCCTCCTGGGGGAGGCCCGATACGTGCACGCGGTCAACGGCCTGCCCGAGGGTGTCACCGGGCACGTGTTCACCACCGCCGGCCAGCAGGTCACCGTGTTGTGGGCCGAGTCGGAGACGGAAGCGGACGTGCCGGTGGCCGGCGACGCCGTCGACATCTACACCATCATGGGTGAACACACCGACACGGTTGCGGTGGACGACGGCTCGGTGACGGTAACCGCTACGCCGGACGTGCGCTACGTCGTCTCCGACGCCGACGCATCCGTGGCCGAGCCAGGGGAGACCGGCGAGGATGCTGGTCGCGAGCCGCTGAGCGCCGCCGATCGGATCGTCCTCAACCAGCGATTCGCCGACGCCGCCCCGGAACCGCCACCGTTCGGATACCGGCTGGCCGACGAGACCACCGAGATGACGCTGGACGTCTACAACTTCGACGACGCCGACCACGAGGTAACGGTCGCCGCGCAGGCGTTCGCGGGCTGGACGGTGGACGGCGGTGTACAGAGCGTCACCGTTCCGGCGCACGGACACGTCGAGCTTCCGTTCACCGTAACTGCCGGGCCGGACGTCACTCCCGGTGTCGACTACCCCCTCGTCTTCGACGCTGCCATCGGTGACGACCAGCCCACCACCCCGTCGGTCTCACGTATCCAGCTCGCCGCCGACCAGCCAGGCGAGCCGATCCCGCTCGCTCCGCTCATCGACGACCTCACCGCTACCACCTCCGACGGCGAGGTCACCGTGGAGGCGACCCTGGCCGACGACGTCTCCGGTATCGATCCGGCGCGGATCACGGTTGAGGTCGGGGATCAGCGCATCGACCACAACTACGACCCCGACACCGGCCGGCTCACCGCAACTGGTCGCGTCGACCCCGGCGAGCACACCGTCTGGGTCCGCGCCTACAACTACGCACACGCCCCCGCGCACGACTCCACCCAGACAACCGTCGGCGAGTCATACTGACGGTGTCTCGGAAGGAGTCCGCCGATGGAGGTTGGTCTTGAGCGCGTCATCGCGCAGCGAGTACTCGAGCGGCACGGGCGCGAAGTGCGGGTACTGATCGGCGAGCCACGCCCGATGGACGGCACAAGTGGTGATCATGTGTGCCCGTACCGGATCGAGGAACCGGACGACGCCGCCAGCGTGACGTCGTTCGCCGTCGGCGTGGACTCGGTGCAAGCCCTCATGCTCGCTCTGTCCAAGATTGGCGACACGCTCCAGGCCAATCACGGCGGAGTCACCTTCCTGGGGCGGCCCCAGCTCGGCTTTCCGGTCACGGTGCCCGCCGTTGAACCGGGGACGTGGACGGCAACGGCCACCTACCCCACCATCGAGGGCGGGTGACCTCATCGTGAAGGGTCTGGCTCGCCGACGCGGGCCGCTTCCTGGCTTCTAATGACGGATAACACCCCGAAATCGGCCCGCATCCGTCATTAGAAGCCAGCAAGTAGCCAGCGCCCCGCCCGACGTCGCGGTGAACGCCGGCGAAGATCGGGTGAACGTTGGCTGACCTGGGTGGCTAGCGCACCTTGCGCCGCGGGGACCGCCCATACGATGGCCGCGTGCCAAGACGTGTTGTGCCAGGTGGACTCGGTCTTGTTGGCGTCCTGGCGTTGCTTGCGGCGTGTGGTGGGGGAGGATCCGGCGGCGTCGACGATGTCCTCGACGGGCTCCCGCGGGAGGTCACCTATCTGATGGTGGTGGATGCCGCGGTGATGCGGGAGAGCTACGACATCGACGCCGACGAACTCGGGCTGCTCCGCGAGGTCCGCGCCGGCGCCGACGGCACCTCCGACCCGCGGCTCGTGCTGGCCGCGGAGTTGGCGTCGGCGATCCCGCCGATGAACGTGGCGTTCGACAACGTTCATCTGGAAGCCGTCGAGATCGGCCCGATCGACACCGTCGTGGGCCTGCCGGTCGACGGCGTGGTGATGATCACGACCAACCAGGACCCCGAACAGCTCACCGCTGTGTATGCCGACGCCGGGTTCGAGCCGCAGGGAGACAGCCGTTGGTTCCTTCCCGAAGGGACCGACCCCAGAGCTGGGGCCGGGGGTTTTCCCGCGGTAGCCGTCGACGACGGGCAGCTTGTGCTCGGCCGTTCGGTCGAGGCGCTTGACCTGCCCGGCTCCGGAGACGGCGCCTCGGCCGCGTTGCAGGCACTTCTCGACGACGTCGACGACGCGTGGGGGTTGAGCGCCGTCGCTCAGCCGGACGAGGACCCGGGAACGTGTGGTGCCGGTCAGGCCCTGGTGCGGGTCGGCGGCGAGGCCGAGCTGCGGGTACTCGGTGGTGGCACGGCTTCGGTCCCAGACGACGCCAAGACGTTGTTGTCCGACACGACGCTTGGTGCTGCCGAGATCGACGGTGTCGTGACCCGTTACCCCGTCGAGGCCGACACGCCGCTGGGGGAGGTCGCGATGCTCGGCTGGCTCGCGGAGATGCCACAACTGGCCGAATGCTGACGGATCACCCGAGCCCAAGGTGTCTGGGACGGTTGTAGGTCTGCGTGTCCGTTGTGTGCGCGCGTCTTGCTGGTTTTCTATGCCGGATGCCGTCCGGAAGATCGGACCCATGCGTCATCAGAAGCCAGGAAGTACCTCTGGGCAATCGGAATGTGGGGACGAGCGTCGCCGAGGCGTGCTGGCCGGGGGGCTCGGAGCGGGCCAACCCGGATCGCAGGGGCGTGGGGCCCGTCGTTACCCTGGAAAGACGGTTGACGCACGAGGTGGCCCATGACGGAACGCAAACCGGCCGGTCTCAGCTTCGAGTCGTGGATCGATCGCCAGATCCGCGAAGCCGAAGAACGCGGCGAGTTCGACGACCTCCCGGGTACGGGCAAGCCGCTGCCTGATCTGGGCAAGTCGCATGATGAGATGTGGTGGATCCGGCAGAAGCTGGAGCGTGAAGGGCTGTCCACCGAGGCGGTGCTGCCACCGGGGGTGCGGCTGCGTAAGCAGATCGACGGGCTGCCCGACACGGTGCGGAAGATGCGCACCGAAGAGCAGGTCCGGCAAGCCGTCGCCGAACTCAACGAGCAGGTCAAGGATTACTGGCGCAATCCGTCGGGGCCGCAGCTCGCCATCGCCATGGTCGACGCGGACCCGGTGGTGCAGCGGTGGCGGGCCGACCGTGCTGCCGCCGAGGCTGCCACTCAGAAGGCCGTCGAGGAACCGCACGTGGAGCAGGGTGACCAGCGCCAACCCTGGTGGCGGCGGGTCTTTCGCCGGTAAGGTGCGGTTCGCGTACCCCCGGCGCCGGGCGGCAGGGGTGCCTCGACCATCACCTCCGCCGGCAAGAAGGAGAGTAGCGCGTGCCGCATTCCGACTCTGTCCCCTCCACCGTCGATCGCACCATCCAGCGAGGCGCCGTCCAGCGGGCCGGCACGGTTCAGGACTATCGGTCCTTGAGTTACGCCTCGGGCGAGGCCCACGTGACCCGGGAGGACCTGGCCCGTCGTCGGTCCACCACACCGGGACGCAGCCTCGCCTACATCGCGCACCTGACTGACGTGCAGCTCGCCGACATTCAGGCCCCCGCGCGGCTTGAGGTGGCGCATGGGTATCCGGACCGGCCGGGTAGTAGCAGGCTCGTTCCGGCCTGGCGGCCGCAGGAGCTGCTGGCCGCGCACGCCACCGACGCTTTGGTGCGTACGCTCAACAGGGTCCAGGTGAGCCCACTGACCGGCGCCCGGCTCGACGCCGCGCTGACCACGGGCGACAACATCGACAACATGCAGTGGAACGAGGCACAGGCGTTCCTGCGGCTGCTGTCCGGTGGCCCGGTGTCGATGGATTCCGGTGGCCCGACGTATGAGGGTGTACAGGATGGCAGCGTGGAGTGGGCGTGGGATCCAGCGCACCCCGAGTCGGCGTGGGCGGCGGCGTATGGATTCCCCGAGGTCGCCGGGCTGATCGAGGCGGGGTTGCGGCCGTTCACGGCGGCCGGCCTGGAGATCCCCTGGCTGACCTGCCACGGCAATCACGACGGGCTGCTCCAGGGCCGGACCCGCGCGACACCGGAGCTGGCGAAGATCATGACCGGCGATCGCAAGATGTTCGCACTGCCGCCCGGCCCGGTGGCCGACTTCGTCACCGACCCGCTGGACGTCTTCGCCGGCCAGACCCGCCTGGTTCAGCCAAGCGACGAGCGACGCCCCATCGAGCGGATGGAGTTCGTGCGGGCACATTTCGCCGACGGCGGCTTCCCGCGTGGCCACGGATTCACCGAGCAGAACCTCGCCGACGGCACGGCCTATTACGCCTACGACGACATCCCGGGCGTGCGGATCATCGTCCTCGACACCACCAACCCCGGTGGGCATTTCGAGGGCAGCATCGACGAGCGTCAGCTCAGCTGGCTGAAGGCGCGGCTCGGCGAGGTGCACGGCGGCGACGACGAACGGCTGGTGCTGGTCGCGTCGCATCATCCGCGCACCAGCATGACCAACGACGTACCGGTGCCGGCGGGGCAGCCGGACAGCGGCCGGCGGGTGCTCGGCGACGAGCTGGCGGCTGTGCTGGGTACCTATCCGAACGTGCTGGCCTGGATCAGCGGACATACTCACCGCCACCACGTCCGGGCCTGGCCGGGTGCTGGTGGCGGCTTCTGGGAGATCACGACGGCGTCGGTCATGGAGTGGCCGGTGCAGCTCCGGCTGCTGGAGATCGTCGAGAACGGCGACGAGACGTTGTCGCTGGTGTGCACCGTCGTCGACCATTCGGCGCCGCTCGCACCCGGGGCCATCACCACGCCGGACGACCTCGCGTCGTGGCACCGGGAACTCGCGGCCAACAGCCCGATCAGCGTGGGTGGTGCCGACGCGGGGGGAGCGGCTGTGGACCGCAACGTCGAGTTGGTCCTGCCAGACCCTCGAGGCAAGGCTGGTGACGCCTCCGCTCAACGCCTCGGAGACGCTGATTCCGTGCAATACTAAATCGATGTAAGAGCCTGTTCCGCCCACACCCGGAGACCCGGCCGGCGGACGAGTTTCGTAAGACCGGGTACCCGGTGGAAGGACAGGCTCTTGCCAACTGGGCCGTGGCAGGGGAAGGGTGAGATGCTTCCGACGTGGGGGGACCGATGACACGTCCGCCGAGCATCAAGGACGTCGCCCAGGCGGCGGGTGTCTCGCCGACCTTGGCCAGCTTCGCGCTCAACGGCCGGAGCGGAGTCGGGGAGGAGACCCGCCGGCGGATCCTCGCCGTGGCCGCCGAGCTGGGCTACCGCGGCAACCCGTACGCGCGGGCGCTGCGCACCGGGCTCAGCAACTCGTTCGGCCTGTTGGTCCGCAACCTGGGTAACCCGATCTTCCTGGACGTCATCGCCGGGGCGCAGGAAGCGGCTATCGAGTCGGAGACGACGGTGCTGGTCGCCGATGCCGACTACTCGTTCGACCGGGAACGCCAGCACGTCGAACGCTTCGCGGCGCATCGGGTCGACGGGCTGGCCATCGCCCCCGTCGGCCCGGGGGAGTCGGTGGAGTTGTGGCATCAGCTGCGCCCCGGCGCCCCGACCGTCGTGCTGTACGCCACCGCCGAAGGCGTCGACAACGTGATCCGGGTCGGCCCGGATGCCCGCCGCGCGGTGCGCCTGGCCGTCGAGCATCTGGTGGGGCTCGGACATCGAGACATCGCCTTCCTGACCGCACCGCCGGAGTTGATGGCCGACCACGACCGCCTCGCCGAGTTGATGGTGATCTGCGCGGAGCTGGGTATCCCGCCGCGCCCGGTGGCCACTCAGCTGAACCTGGCCGCGGTGATCGAACGGACGACGGCTCTCCTGTCGGCGCCCGACGCACCCACCGCGGTGATCACCAACTCGGACTACACCGCCCACGGTGTCTACCTTGCCGCACGTGCATGTGGCCTCGTCGTCGGCCGCGACGTCAGCATCGTCGGCCACGACGACCTTCCCACGGCTGAACTGCTCGATCCGCCTCTGACGACGATCGCCATGGACGGTCGGGCGCTCGGCCGGGCCATCGTCGCACGGCTCCGGCAGGCCGACGAGTCCGACCACGCCGAGCCGGTTGGGCTCGCGGTTCGTGGCTCGACCGGCCCACCACCTCCCACCTCCCGGTGATCATTGGCTTTTAGCTACCGAATTCGGTAGCTAAAAGCCAATGATCACCGGGAGGTGGGAGGTGGGAGGTGGGGGTGGGAGAGGGCGGGTTAGTTGTTGAGGTCGGCATGCAGCTGGTTGGCGTACGCCTCGTCGCCGCCGGTGCCGCTAGCGCCGATCCGCCACCGGCCGCCGTCGTACTCTCCGACCGCCCAGTCGCGGCCACCGCTCTCCCAGAGTGGTGTCCAGGCAACGAAGTTGTGTGCGGTGGAGAAGAAGACGTTGTCCTCGGCCCAGGCCGAGCCGTTCTCGTAGGCGGCCACGACGGTGAGGTTGTCGTCCCAGTTGACCGACCAGTCGGAGAATGGCCGCGCATGGCCGCGTTCGCGGTCGAGGACGTCGTTGTCACCGAGCCGCGTCAGTCCGGCGTCGATACCCCATCCGACCTGGTACACCGGCTCCGACGTCGCGCCGTCGACGGTCCACGTCATCTCGTGGTCGAACCATTCGTCCTCGAACCGGAACGTCCAGTCCACCGCGATCGGCTCGCCGAGCATCGGGATACCACGCAGGGCGAGATCCCGGCCGTCGTCGGAAAGGACGATCTCCTCGGGTTCACCGACCGGTAGCACCGGGCTGAATTGGCCGATGCCGACGAACGGGACGGTGCCACGGGTGGTGTGGTTCAGGACCTCGCGGTACTGCCCCTGCCCGGCCGGGTCGAAGCCGAGCTGTTCGATTCTGGTGTCGGGCGACGTGGTGATGACGACGCGGTAGTGGCCGGACTCGAACACGATGTCTTCGCGGTCGTCCACCGGGGGCTCGAACTCCATGCCGAGCAACCCGTGGTCGATGAGCTCGCGCAGTGTGGTCGGGTAGTCGGTGGCGATCGCCGCCGCGCCGTAGTCGTAGGCGTCGTACATCCGCTCGGCATCGTTGAGGGTGTACAGGCCGAAGCTGAAGCCGAGGTCGTGGAGGTCGTCGCGGAGCCGGGGGTGGTTGGCTACGTTGTCGAAGGCGGTGATCATCCAGTCGGTGTACTCGCGCGCCGCTTCCAGGGCGTCCCGGCTCGGGACACTCCCGGCGCCCCACATCGGAACCAGGGTGATGCCGTCCGGCGCCACCTGACCGAAGTCGTCGAACAGCCACTCCCGGTCGAACGCCAGGACCTGGATCGAGCCCCGCTGAAGCGCCGCCGGAAGGTAGCCGGGCACCGCCTCGAGCTCTTCCATGATGCGCTCGGATATCCCCGGGTACAGATGCGGAGACTTGACGTCCAGCTGGACTCCGGCCCGGTGTTTGATCAACTCGATGGCCTCGCGCAGCGTCGGAACCTGCTCTCCGGCGAACCGCGGGTTGAAGCTGGCCCCGGCGTCGAGCTGCTTGATCTCCTCCAGCGTGAAGTCGCGGATCCGCCAAGGTGCGCGGTCGGGGTAGACCTCGCGGACATTGGTGGTGGTGTCCAGGACGGTGTCGTGGACGAGCACGATCTCGTCGTCGGCGGTGAGGTGTAGGTCGAACTCGATCAGGTCGGCGTCCTGCACTATCCCGAGCGAGAACGCGGGGAGGGTGTTGGGTGGCGCCATCGCCGACGAGCCGCGGTGCGCGGCGATGAGGATCTCGCCCGACGACGTATCTCCACGTTTGCTCGGTTTCTCCGTCGCTCGATCCGGGCTGGCTCCCGCCGCGAAATACGCGGACGCACTGGTGACGATCACCGCGAGGGCGACCGCCAGGCCGCGCCCCAGCGTCCTCGATGCTGTCAACGAACCCATCGTGAGTTGCCTCCCAAGTGGTGGCGGTCGGGTTACTTGATCCCAGAGCGCATGAAGCTCTGGATGAACTGACGCTGCGTCAGCAGGAACAGCGCTAGTAGCGGGGTGACGACGATGACCGTGCCGGCGGTGAGCGACGTGAAGTCGATGCCGGTCTCGGGGGAGAGGAACCGGACGATTCCGACGGTGACCGGACGTGATTCAGGGGAGCGGGTGATGACCAGCGGCCATAGGAAGTTGTTCCAGTGGAAGCTGACCGACACCAGGCCGAACGCCACGATCGTCGGCCGGGCTAGTGGCAGGTAGACCTTCCACAACGTCTCCAGCCGAGATGCGCCTTCGATCTCGGCCGCTTCCACCAGTTCCTTCGGTACGGCCTTGAACTGCTGGCGCATGAGGAAGATGCAGAACGCGCTGGCCGCGTAGGGGATGGCGATGCCGGGGATGGTGTCCTGCAACCCCAGGTTCGACACCAGGCGGAAGTTCTCCGTCAGCAGGATCTCCGGGAAGATCATCAGCTGGAGGAGAACGAACGCGAACAGGATGTCGCGGCCCGGGAAGTTGTACCGCGCCAGCGCGTAGGCGGCCAGGATCCCCAGCACCAACTGTGTGGTGGCCAGTCCGGTGACCAGCAAGACCGTGTTCTGGAAGTACCGGTCGAAGGGCGCGGAGTTCCACACCGACTCGATGTTGTCGAGTGTCCATCCTTGGAACGGGTTGAGGGTGAGCGCCACCGCGGGCTCCCGGAACGCCGCCCAGAAGACGTAGACGAGCGGGGCGATCCACAAGAAGCCGAGCAGCCAGGCCATGCCGACTTCGATCTTGTCGGAGATACGGGGCAACCGCGAGGTCCGGATCATCTTCTCGCCTACCGGTAGTGGATTCTGCGCTCGAACAAGCGGATCTGGATGAGCGCGAGGACGATGAGGATGAGCACGAGCACGATCGTGATCGCCGCCGCGTACTCGGGTCTGCGCTGCGGGAACGTCGTCTGCCAGATGTAATACAGCAGCATGTTGCTCGCGTTGTTGGGCCCGCCCTGCGTCATCACGAAGATGAAGTCGACCTGCTTGAAGCTGTTGGCCAGCCCGACGATCGACGCGAACAGCGTGGTCGGCATCAACAGGGGGAACGTGACCCGCCGGAAGTGATACCAACGCCCGGCGCCTTCGAGCTGGCTGGCCTCGTCGAGCTCCGGTGGGATGAGCTGCAGGCCGGCCAGGTAGAAGAGCATGAAGAAACCGGCCTGGTGCCAGATCATCATCACCATCAGCGCAGGCAGCACCGTGCTCGGACTACCCAGCCAGTTCTGGCCCTCGAAACCGAGCCAGCGCGCGATGGTGTTGAGGACGCCGAAGTTGGGTTGGTAGAAGAACAACCAGATCGCCGCGGCCGCGACCACGGGCAGCATCGCCGGGGTGAAATACGCCAGGCGAAGCAGCCCGCGGCCGCGGATCTTCCGGTTCACCAGCACCGCCATCAGCATCGCCACCGCGATGCTGACCGGGACGGTGATGAAGGAGAACAGCAAGTTGTTGATCAGGCTGCGCCGGAACACAGCGTCGCCGAGCATCTGCTCGTAGTACGCGGTGCCGACGCCGCCGTCGAGGCCGGGTTCCTGCAGGCTGTTCCACAAGGCGCTGCCGGCGGGGAAGACGGTGAATCCGCCGAGGAACACCAGCGCCGGCACCATCAGCAACCAGGCGAACACCGGGTTGGGGATCCTCCGCAGATGATGCAGCGGACCTTGCCGCGGCCCGGCGAAGGCGGGCTGGTCGTGCTGCGCGACCTCGTCAGGATGCCGTCGCCCGGCCGTCGCCGTCGGACTGTCGTGTTCTCTTTCCACTGGTGACGGGCCTCTAGTTCTGGTAGACGCCGAGGACGTTGTCGGCCTGTTCCTGTGCGTGCCGCATGGCCTCCTCCGGTGTCATATCGCCGACGATGGCACCCTGCAGAGCGTCGTTGAGGATTTCGTAGATCTGCCCGCGGGCGTAGGTGGACAGCTCACGCACCGCGTAGTCGAGCTGGTCCCGGGCGACGGCGGCCTCTGGGAACCCACTGACGTACTCCTCCATCGCCGCGGTCTCCCACGCCTCCGGCAGCGGGGCGACATACCCGGTGGCGATACCCCACTCGGCGGCCTGCTCCGGCTGGGTGAGGTAGCGGATCAGCCGCATCGCGGCCACCTGCTCGGCCTCGGACGCGTCGGCGAACAGGAAGAAGTTGCCGCCTCCGGTGGGCGATCCGCGCCGGACCCCCTCCGGCAGCATGTCCACGCCGAAGTCGAAGGTGGCGTTGTCTCGCACGTTGGTCAGGTTGCCGGTGGTCGTCCAGATCATCGCGGTCTGCCCCTGAAGGAAGTCCTCCGGGGTGGTGCCCCAGTCGACGATGCCCGACGGGTGGACGCCGTGGTCGGCGGAGAGCGACAGCCAGAACTCGAGGGCCTCCACGACCGCGGGCTGGTCGAAGTACACCTCGGTGCCGTCCGCGCTGACGATCTCGACGTCGTTCTGCGTCGTGAGCGCCTGGAACAGCCAGTACGGGAAGCCCGACGACGGGATCTGGACACCCCAGCGGGCACCGGTCTCCTGCTGGACCTGCTGAGCGATCTCGACGAGTTCGTCCCACGTCTGCGGGGCATGGTCGGGGTCGAGCCCGGCTTCCTCGAACAGGTCCTTGTTCCAGTACTGCACGATCGTGGACCGCTGGAACGGGATACCCCAGGTGCGGCCCTCGTGGTCACGGCTGTTGGCCATGAACGCGTCGTAGAAGGAGTCCAGCCACTCGCGTTCGTCGTCGTTGGTCACGACGTCGTCGAACGGGACGATCATGTCGTCGTCGATCAGCTGGAACATCTCGGTGGACAACAGCACGGAGGTGACGGGCGCGTCGCCACCGTCTACGGCGGTCTGGACGGACACCATCGTCTCGTCGTAGTTGCCGCTGTAGACGGCCTGGACAGCGATCTCGGGGTTCTCGGCCATGAAGTCGTCGATCAAGCCGTCGACGACCTCCTGGAGCGGACCACCCACCGCGATCGGGTAGTACATGGTGATCTCGATCGGGTTGTCGGCGGTGGCTTCTTCGAGTGCCGACTCCCCGTCGTCCGATCCGCAGGCAGCCGTCAACAAGGCCAGCGCGGCGACCGCGGCGACCGTCGATGTCGGGCGTATACGCATGGAGCTCATCCCTTCGAGAGCTGGTGATTCGCGGGTGTGACGGCGCCGGTGGCGACATCCCAGGCGGAGATCCGCTCGCCGGTGTCCGCGTCGAACAGGTGTAGATCCTTGAGTCGGAACCCGACCCGGTATCGAGCGCCGTCTTCGACGGGCAGGTTGGCGTGCAGCCGCGCGATGAGCGGGTTCGAGCCGCCGATATCGAACCGGGCGAGCTGGTCGGCGCCGAGCAACTCGACGTTGGTGAGGGTCGTTTCGACGAGCTGGTCGCCGGTGTCGAGGGTGAGGTCTTCTGGGCGGACTCCGAGTAGGACGTCCGACGGCAGGGTGTCCACCCCGGGCGGAACCGTCACCCGGATCTCGCCGGAGGTGCTGACGACGGCGCCGTCGGCGACGCGGGCGGGGAGGAGGTTCATGGGTGGCGAGCCGATGAACCTGGCGACGGAGGCTCGCGCCGGGCGCTGGAACAGAGTGCGGGGGTGATCGATCTGATCGACGCGGCCCTCCCGCATCACCACCACCCGGTCGGCCATGGTCATCGCCTCGACCTGGTCATGGGTGACGTAGATGACGGTCAGCCCGAGATCCCGCTGTAGCTGGCGCAGATCGACCCGCATCTGCTGGCGCAACTTGGCGTCCAGGTTGGACAACGGCTCGTCCATCAGGATCAGCGACGCGCCCGAGACGAGGGCCCGGCCGAGTGCGACCCGCTGGCGTTGCCCACCAGACAGCTGCGCCGGTTTGCGGTCCAGGTAGGGCGTGAGTTCCAGCAGCTCTGCGGTGTGGGCTAGCCGCTGGCGGCGTTCGTGTTTGTCGACGCGCCGGACCTTGAGACCGAACATGATGTTCTCGGCGATCGACAGGTGCGGGAACAACGCATAGTTCTGGAAGACCATGGCGAGTTTGCGCTGCGCCGCCGGGACGTCGTTGACGACCTGGCCATCGATCAAGATCTGACCGGTCTGTGCCGCTTCGAGACCGGCGATCAGCCGCAGGCTCGTCGACTTCCCGCAGCCGCTCGGCCCGAGCAGGACGACGAACTCACCGGAGGGTGCCTCGAAGGACACGTCGAAGAGCACCTGAGACGACGCTCCCCGCCCGGATGGGTAGAACTTGTCGATCCCGCGAAGTTGCACACTCGACGACATCGCTCCCCTGTTCGTTTGTGCCGGTTTGCGCGGCAGGTCGCGTTCACTTTCCACGACGACTACATCGATTTAACAAACGTGGAATGAAACGCTAGTGAACCGTGGGCCAGCACTCCCGTCAACCCCCCAGGTGGCGACGGCGTCAGGTCGGCGCTCCGCATAGCCGCGGGCGTCCACCGCTGCCGCCACGTCGGGATGCGGCGATCAGGGAGATGAGGGGCGACGGGGGACGAGGACGATTAGTGTCGTAGCGCCAGACGTTCCTGCACGCGCCGCAGGGGGCCGGGGGCCCACCAGTTCGCCGTTCCCATGAGCTTCAACAGCGACGGCACCAGCAGCATCCGGATAACCGTGGCATCCAGGGCCAATGCGAAGATCATCCCGATGCCGATGAACCGCATCATCTGGATCCCGGACAGCGCGAACGCCCCGGTGACGACGATGAGCAGGAGGGCGGCCGCGGTGATCACCCGGCCGGAACGGACCAAGCCGGCCCGGATGGCCGTCTCGGTATCGGCTCCGTTCGCCCGGGCCTCGACGATCCGGGAGAGCAGGAAGACCTCGTAGTCGGTAGACAGGCCGAAGATCACCGCGCCCATCAGGACGACCACCCCGATCTCCATCGGCTGGGGTGTCACCTGAAGCAGGCCGGTGCCGTGGCCGTCGACGAATATCCAGGTGAGCACCCCGAACGTGGCGGTCAGACTCACCGCGGCCATCACCGCCGCCTTGATGGGGAGGACCACCGATCCGAAGGCCAGGAACAGCAGCACTAAGGTGGCGCCCACCAGGATGGCGCCCATCAGCGGCAACTGGTCGGTGATCGCGTCGAGGCTGTCCATGTCGATGGCGGTGGCGCCGCCCACGAGCAGCTCGACACCGTCGGGTGGATCCAGGTCGCGGATGGTGCGGACGGCCTGCCGGGCGGCGGCCCCGGCCGCGTCTCCGTCGTACCTCGCCTCGAGAACGGTGACCGACGCCTGGGGCGGGCTCGTGACATCGACCGCCTGGACGTCGGGTACGGCTTGGACGTCGGCGACGGCGGCCGCGACCACGGCGTCGTCGAGTGGGTGGTGGTCATCGGCATGCAGTACTACTTGGATGTTGTCGCCACCGACCGCCGGGAAGTCCGTGGTCAGGTTCTCGATGGCCACCCGGGCCGGATCGCCTTCCGGCAGCACACGTTCGTCGGGTGAGCCGAACGTCGTGTTCAGGAAGGGAGAGATGAGCAGGACGAGTACCGCGAGGATGGGCACCGATACCAGCACCGGGCGCCGCATCACCCCGGTGGCCAGCCGGTTCCAGAACCGGCTGCGGTCTCGACGCCGCCGCCGCAGGAACGGGACCTGCCAGGCGTCGATCCGGTGGCCCATCACCGCCAACGCGGCCGGAAGTGCGATGAGGGCTACTAAAGCGGCTAGGGTCACCGCCGTCATGCCGCCGTAGGCGAGGGAGTTCAGGAACGTCTGTGGGAACAACAGCAACGTGGAGAGCGCGACGACCAACAGCAGGGCGGAGAACGCGACGGTACGGCCAGCGGTAGCCACCGTGGTTCGTACGGCGTCGGCCACGGCGGCGCCGCCGTGGCGTTCCTCCCGGAACCGGCTGACGATGAATAGGCCGTAGTCGATGGCCATTCCCAGGCCGAGCAGCCCGGCCACGTTCACGGCGAACTCGTTGACGTCCGTCACTGTGGCGATCAGGCGCAGCACGCCGAGGGCCATGGAGACCGTCAGGACACCGATCAACACCGGCAACGACGCGGCGGCGACACCGCCGAAGATCACCACCAGCAGCACCATCACGATGGGTAACGCGATGCCCTCCGCCCGGAACAGGTCGTGTTTGGCCTGGTCGGATATGGCGGCCTCGACCGGAGCGGTGCCGGTCAGGGTGGTCTGCACGCCGTCGACGTACAGGGCGTCTTGGACGTCGCCGAGCAGCGCCTGTTTCGCGGCGCTGTCCTCCCCGGCCAGGGTGATCAGCGCCAGCGCGCTGCCGCCGTCGGCGCTGATCAGGAACGGCGCTTCGGTCTCCCAGTAGGTGGTGACGCCGGCGACGGCGTGGCGGGGTAGTTCCTCCAGCGCCGAGCCGACCGCGGCGGCCATGGCGTCGGTGTCGGCGCGCTCGCCGTCGGGGGCGGTGTAGACGGCGACGATGTCCGCCGCGGCGGTAGCCGGGTCGGACTGGAGGGTGCGCAGCGCCAAGACAGCTTCGCTGCCGGGGTCCTCATAGCCGCCTTGACTCACGGAATCGAACACCCCGACGCCGTACGTACCGCCAACCACGGCTAGCAGAACCATGATCGCTAAGGCGGCTCGTCGACGGCGGGCGACCAAAGATCCCCACCGCGCGAACATATGAGAGACGATAGCGGGGTGCACGAGGCGATCGAATCGTGGCCTGACGGCGACTGGGTGGTCCGGCGGATCACCGGTAGTTCATCCACCAAGCCGTACCGCTGCCCGGGATGTGACCAACTCATCCGGCCGGCCACCCCACACGTCGTGGCGTGGCCGACCGAGAGTCGGTCGTTCACCGGTACCGGCGTCGACGAGCGGCGCCATTGGCACACCGGCTGCTGGCGGTCCCGGGACCGTCGACGCTGACCCCCTCACCCTCCCATGATCATGAACACTTTGCCGGGCGATAGCCCGGCAAAGTGTTCATGATCATGGGGACGGTAAGGGGGCGGTGAGCTACTTGTCGTCGTCGACGACCTCGGCATCGACGACGTTCTCGCCGCCGACTGCCGACGCCTCCAGGCCGGGTGCCGAACCGACCCCACCCAGCAGGCTACGCAGCTGGTTCAGGTGCGAGCTGATGCCGTCACGCTGGCGGGTCAACTCGGCGACCTCACGCTTGGCTGCCGTGATGCTCTGGTGCGCCTCGGACTTGGCCTCGGACAGCTGCTTCTCCGCCGCCTGCTTGGCGTCGGCGATGAGGTTGTCGGCGTTGCGGCGGGCGCTGGCCAGCAGGGCCTTGGCCTGCTCATCGGCGTCGCGGCGCACCTTCTCGGCCCGCTCCTGCGCGGACTTGGCGCGGGACTCGGCGTCTCCGGCGCGGGACTCGGCGTCGGCCACCATCTTCTGGGTCTCGGCCACGGCGTTCTCGTGCCGCTCGCTGATCTCACGCTCCAACTGCTCGCGTTTGGCGACCAGCGTGAGCTCGAGGTCGGTGAGCTCTTTGTCGGCCCGGGCCCGCGCGTCGTCCAGCCGCGCCTGCGCCTCGGCCTTCATCTCGTCGACCTCTTGCTGCGTGGTGCGGCGCAGCTCCTCGACGTCACGCTTGGTGTTGCTCCGCAGCTCCTCGGCCTCGCGTTTGGCGGTGGCCCGCAGCTCGGCGACCTCACGTTCGCCAGCGGCCCGGAGCCGGTTGAGCTCGCGCTCGGCGTTGGCCTTGCGTTCGCTGACCTCGTGTTCCACCGAGGAACGGATCTTGGCGGCTTCCCGCTTGGCGCTCTCGACGAGCTCCTCGGCCTCGCGGTTCGCCGCCGAACGCTGCTCCTCGGCCTCCACCCGGGCGTCGTCGACGAGTTCTTCGGCCGTGCGACGGGCGTTGACCCGCAGCTCAGAGGCTTCGCTCTCGGCTGTCGCGCGCATCTCGCTGGCCTCGGCCTGCGCTTCGGCACGCATCTCGGATGCCTCGGTGTCGGCTTGAGCGACGAGTTCGCTCGCCTGCTCCTCGGCCAGGCGGAGCAACTGCTCGATGCGTGCACCCAGCCCGGAGTACGACGGTCGCTCGACCTCGCGGAGCTCGGTGCTGGCCTCGGCAAGCTCCTGGCGCAACCGGACGACCTGCTTGTCGAGGTCGGATGTCCGGCCGCGCACTTGTGCCAAGGTCGCCTCGAGCTGCCGCACGTGCTGCTCGACCTGGATTTTGTCGTAACCGCGCATCTGGATGGTGAATCCACCGGTGGGTGAGCTGTCGAAGATGGACAAGCCGTCCGAACCCGTCTCGGTGATGGATGCTTCTTGTACCTCGCTCATGGTCTCCCTCGTCGGGGGTGCGACCCGGACGGGGCCGCACTTGTCTCGGTCCTAAAAGTAGATCAGTATCCCGTTGATCGAATGAAGTGTGATCGACGTGTCATGATCTCACTCGAGCTGCCTCCGGGAACCCCCGTCGCTAGTCGCCTCGCCGCCCAGACAACAGTACTCGCCTACGGTAGTGGTCCAGGGCGGTGCTCACCACCCCTGAAGGGGCAGAAGTGTAAATATCTACCCCTGCCGTGGGGTGTGCTGGTGAGGATGGTGAAGATGGTGTCCATGTCCGTTTTCTCGTCGATCGATCATGTAGGTATCGCCGTCGCCGACCTCGATCACTCGGTTGAGTGGTACCGGGACACATTCGGCATGGAACTGGTGCATACCGAAGTGAACGAGGAGCAGGGGGTACGGGAGGCCATGCTGCGGGTCTCCGGTGACGACGCCGGACCCCAGATCCAGCTGCTGGCGCCCCTTCGGCCGGATTCGCCGATCGCGAAGTTCCTCGACCGGTCCGGGCCCGGCATCCAGCAGCTCGCCTACCGGGTGGACGACATCGTCATCGCCGCACGACAGTTGCGCGAGCGCGGCCTCCGGCTGCTCTATGACGAGCCGAAGCGGGGCACCGGTGGGTCCCTGGTCAACTTCGTCCACCCGAAGGACGCCGGGGGTGTCCTGGTGGAGCTGGTGCAGCCGGTGCAGCCGGTAGTGGAGCAGTAGCGCAGGCGGGCCGCCGGCCCGGGCCAGGTGGCGCGCGGCGCAGGTGCCGGCACCTCGGACAGTGTCATGTGTAACAGACATCTCAGACCCGGCGTTTTGGGCGTTACCCTGATCGCATGGCGGTCATAGTTGGCGGCGCGCGGACGCCGATCGGGAAGTTCCTGGGTTCGCTGTCTGGTCTGACGGCGACTGATCTTGGCGGGATAGCCATCAAGGCGGCACTCGAAAGATCCGGTGTGCGGCCCGGCGACGTGCAGTACGTGATCATGGGGCAGGTGCTCACCGCTGGATGCGGCCAGATGCCGGCGCGGCAGGCGGCGGTCAAAGCGGGTGTGCCGATGTCGGTGCCGGCTCTGAACATCAACAAGGTCTGTTTGTCTGGCGTCGACGCCATTGCGCTGGCCAGCCAGCTGATCCGGGCCGGCGAGTTCGATGTCGTCGTCGCCGGGGGCATGGAGTCGATGAGCAACGCCCCGCATCTGTTGCCGGATGGGCGTCGTGGCGTCAAGTACGGATCGGCCACACTTCTCGACCACCTGGCTTTCGACGGACTACATGATGCTTTCACCGACCAGGCCATGGGCGCGCTGACCGAGGCGTGCAACAACGACGGCCTCCGCCTGAGCCGGGAGGAGCAGGACGAGTTCGCCGCCCGTTCGCACCAGCGCGCCGCCCAGGCCTGGAAGGACGGCCGATTCGACGACGAGGTCGTACCGGTCGAGATTCCGCAGCGCAAGGGTGACCCGGTGGTGTTCGGCCACGATGAAGGCGTCCGGGGCGACACCACGGCCGAGGCACTGGCCCGGCTGCGGCCGTCGTTCGTGGGCGACGGCACCATCACCGCCGGTTCGGCGTCGCAGATCTCCGACGGTGCCTGTGCGGTGGTGGTCATGAGCGAGGCCAAGGCCGCCGAGCTCGGACTGGAACCGCTGGCCACCATCGGCGCTCACGGTGTTGTCGCCGGGCCCGACTCCACGTTGCAGAGCCAGCCGGCCGCGGCGATCCGGGCCGCCTGCGCCCGGGAAGGCATCGACCCCACGGCACTCGATCTGGTGGAGATCAACGAAGCGTTCTCCGTTGTTGGTATCGCTTCCACCCGGGAGCTGGGCATCGACCCAGACATCGTCAACGTCAACGGCGGCGCCATCGCGCTGGGCCACCCGATCGGCATGTCCGGTGCTCGGCTGGTGCTGCATCTGGTCTATGAACTGCGCCGACGTGGTGGCGGTACCGGCGTGGCGGCGTTGTGTGGTGGCGGCGGCCAGGGCGACGCGCTGGTGTTGCGCGCGTGAGCGACATCGATCTGCTGGTCAAGCGGTCCCGCGGCGGTGACCCGCGAGCCGTGGCCCGGCTCATCTCGCTCGTCGAGAACGATTCTCCAGAGTTGCCGGACGTGATGGCCGCGCTGGTTGCGCATGCCGGCACCGCGGCGGTGGTGGGTATCACCGGCTCGCCCGGGGTCGGAAAGTCCACCATGACCTCCGCACTGGTGTCGGCGTACCGGGCCGAGCGGAAGCGTGTTGGGGTGCTCGCGGTCGACCCGTCGTCGCCATTCACCGGTGGGGCCCTGCTGGGTGATCGCGTTCGGATGCAAGAACACGCCATGGATCGCGAGGTGTATATCCGGTCCATGGCGACCCGGGGCCACCTGGGTGGACTGGCCGCGGCCACCCCGCAGGCGGTCCGGGTGCTGGACGCCGCCGGCTGCGAGGTGATCTTGATCGAGACGGTGGGTGTCGGACAGTCGGAGATCGAGATCGCCGCACTCGCCGACACCACCATCGTGCTGTTGGCTCCGGGGATGGGCGACGGCATCCAAGCGGCGAAGGCCGGCATCCTCGAGGTGGGCGACGTATTCGGCGTCAACAAGGCCGACCACGACGGCGCCGAGCACGTCGTACGTGACCTCAAGGCGATGACCCGGATGGTCGAGCGAGCCGCCGGCGACTGGCGCCAACCGATCGTCTCCACCGTCGCATCCGCGGGCCGGGGGATCGACGAGATGATGGAAGCCATCACCAAACACCGGGAATGGCTGACCGATAGCGGCGAGTTGGGGCGGCGGCGCCGTCGGCGGGTCCGGGATGAGATCGAGGCGCTGGCGCTGACGACCCTGCGGCAGCGATTCTCCGATCTGCACGGCGACGACCGGCTCGACACGCTGGCCGACCGGGTTCTACTCGGTGAGCTCAACCCGTACTCTGCTGCGGAGGAGATCGTGGCGACTGTGTCATGATCGATGGTGTGTCGTTCTACGGCGTGGCATTCGGACACAGCTGGGTGTCGTGCGGTAAAACACCAAGATGGCGGTCTTATGACCATGAGGCCGTGTGGTCCAAGGCAGTGATCTCCAAAGTGAAGATCTCCAAGGCAAAGATCTCAAGGCAATGATCGAGGCCCGGCAGAAAGGAGGGCGGCAGTGAAGAAGGCGCTGATCATCCTGTTGATCGCGTTCGTCGTGTACTTCCTCCTGTCCGCGCCCGAAGGAATGGCCGGTGTCATCAGCAGCATCGGCTCGTGGTTCGGTGACCTCTTCAACGCCATCATCACCTTCTTCACCGAGCTGTTCTGAGGCGTACCGTGCGTACGCCGAAGGACATGCTCGACGGCCTCACCGACCGGTTCGTGCGCTGGCTGGACCGGGTGGCCGAAGACGGGCTGATCCGGATGCTCTGGTGGCGGGTCAAATCGTGGTTCGGGCATCGTATGGTGGCCCGCAAGCTGGTGTCCGGCGAGCGGATCATCGTCGAGGTGTGCCACAGCGCCATCCTGTACGTCGTGCCCATTCTGGTGGGTGTCTTAGGTGTGGTGTTGGCCATCGTGTGGGTGCCGTTCGTGTCCACCAGCGTGGCGTGGTTCGGCATCGTCGTGTGCCTGGGGCTCGTCGGATACGGATTCGGGCGGTCGTTGTATATTGCCCGCGACCGGTTCGTCGTCACCGATTCGCGAGTTTTCCGAGTGTGGGGCCTGTTCTCGCTGCACGAGGCCGAGATGGAGATCGTCCGGTTGTTGGACATCACCGTCAACCGGCCGTGGTATCTGCGATTGTTCGGCTCCGGCCACTTGGTGCTGGAAAATGCCGCACAGCAACAGGGGCTCCGCGACATCAGTTATGTGCCTCACCCACACGGCCTGGCGCGGGTGATTCACAAACGGCGACGCGAGATGGCTGGAGCCGGGCCGAAACCACCCGAGAAGAAGAAGCCCAACCCCCGCCGACCCGACCACCCGGCCACCAACCGACCGGTGACGGCACGCCGGAGGTGAGGAGGGAACCGTGCCCGAGCCCCTGGACCTGAACTTCGACCCCATCGAGCGCGCCGGTTCGATCTGGCAGGAACGTTTCGGTCCGTCCGCGGCGATGGCCGCGGCCACGTCGATCATGCGAGTCCAGCAGCTCCTGCTCGGTGAGTTCGACCGGATCTGCCGGCCGTACGGGTTGACCTTCGCCCGGTACGAAGCGCTGGTCCTACTCGGCTTCAGCCGGACCGGCGCGTTGCCGATGGCCAAGATCGGCGAGCGGTTGATGGTGCACCCCACGAGCGTCACCAACACCATTCAACGGTTGGAGACCGCGGGTTTCGTCACCCGGGAGCCGAACCCCCGCGACGGCCGGGGCACGCTGGCCCGCATCACCGACTCCGGCCGTGATGCCGTGAAGAAGGTGACCTCGGAGCTCATGGAGGCCGACTTCGGGTTACGTGCGCTCGACGAGCCCGAGCGGGAGGCCGTCTTCCACCTGCTGCGCAAGGTTCGGGTCGGCGCCGGCGACTTCCGCCCGGACGATCACTGAGAGCCGGTTCAGCAACAGGCGCTCAGTCCGTCGGTTTCCCGCCCGGCACACCTACACCGTCGCCACCCTCGTCACCCCCATCACCGGCGACGATCACCGGAGTGGGACGGCGGTGGTGGCGTCGCGGACGAGTCTCTCGTGATCCTCGATGATCCGCGGTAGCTGGGCCTGGTCGGTCAGCAGCGCCCTCAGCACGAACTGCGCCACTACCGCCGGCTCACCCAGGCCCGGTAGCCCGAGTGCGGTCAACCGCAACCCCTGCAAGACCAACGCGTCGATGGCCTGGGTGACGAACTCGGCGTTGAACGGCACGAACTCGCCGGCTTCCACACCGGCCTCGACGATGCTGCGGATGGCCCCGAGCAACTCGGTGGTTTTAGCCGCCCACTGCTCGAACCCTGGTTCGTCGAGCAACCCGGTGAGATACAACCCGCGCAGGTCCAGCGAGCTGGCGGCGCCCCGTTCCACCTCGTGCAAGACGTAGTTGTACAACCGCGCCGCCGGTGACCCGGCGCTGGACAGCAGGCGGCGGGCCTGCGCCAGCGACGGCTCGAGATCGGCGGCGATCACCGTTTCGGCGATCGCCTGCTTGGAGCGGAAATGATGGAACAGCGACGGTTGACGGATGCCGACCGCCGCCGCGATGTCCCTGGTGGAAGTGCCGTGGTACCCCTTGGCCGCGAACAGCCGGGACGCCTCGGCCAGGATGCGCTCGCGCGTCGAGGCTGGCTGCGCGTTCACGTCTGAAGGGTATCTCGTGTGGTCACCGGGACATGCTGGGGAGCTTCCCCGAGAACCCGGTCGATGATGTCGACGATCTCAGCCAGCACCACCCGGTCGGCGGTCAGCGGTGGCGACAGCTGGATGACCGGTTCGTCGCGGTCGTCGGCCCGGCAGATGAGGCCCAGTTCCAGCAGTCGGCGGTTGAGGAAACCACGGAGTAGGCGCTCGGCCTCGGCGTCGTCGAACATCACCTTGTTGGTGCGGTCCTTGACGAGTTCCAACGCCCAGAAGTAGCCGGCACCGCGCACGTCGCCGACGATGGGATGGCGGTTCATCAGGTCGCGCAACCGCTGCCCGAACCACTCCTCGTTGGCACGGACGTTGGCCAGCACGTCGAGTTCGTCGAACAGGTGCAGGCTGGTGAGCGCCACGGCGCAGGCCACGGGATGTCCACCCCAGGTCGACCCGTGGGTGAACATACTCGTCGTCGCCGAACGGAACGCGGCGGCGATCCGGTCGTTGAAGCCGACACCACCCAGCGGGAGGTAGGCCGAGGCCACCCCCTTGGCGAAGGTGATGATGTCGGGCACTACCCCGTAACGTTCCGAGCCGGTCCAGTGGCCGAGCCGGCCGAACCCGGTGATCACCTCGTCGCAGACGAGCAGTACCCCGTGCCGGTCGCAGATGTCGCGGAGCCGGGTGAGGTAGTCGGGTTCGGGCACGAAACACCCACCGGCATTCTGCACGGGTTCCACGATGACCGCGCTGACGTTGCGTGGACCGGCCTCGAGAATGATGTCTTCGACGGCCTGCGCGGGGTCGTCATGTTGCGGGCGGTAGCCGTTGGTATTCGGCGCGTACCGGTGCACCGGCCGCAGCGGCTCGAACGGGGCCCGCAGCGCCGGGATGCCGGTCACCCCGAGCGCACCCAGGGTGGTGCCGTGGTAGGCGAAGTTCCGGCTGATCACCACCTTCCGGTCCGGTTCGCCGTTGAGGGCGTGATACTGCTGAGCGAGCTTCACGGCCGACTCGACGGCCTCGGAGCCGGAGTTGACGAAGAAGAAGTGGTCGACGTCCCCGGGGAACCGTTCGGCCAGCGCGGCGGCGAGATCCAGCGCCGGCTGGTGGGCGTAGGTCCAGTTGGTGGCGAACGGCAGCTTGTCCATCTGGGCGCGCGCCGCCTCGCCGAACTCCTTGTGCCCGTAGCCGAGCTGGGCACAGAACAGGGCGGAGAGACCGTCGATGTAGCGTTTGCCGGACTGATCCCAGACGTAGCACCCCTCCGCGCGGTCGATGGTGAGCACGCTCGGGTCGTCACCCAGCCAGTCGGCGGTTTTGGTGAAATGCAGCCACAGGTGGCCGTCGGTGACACTCGTCTTCATGAATGGTCCTTCTTCCTAAGCGTTGGTGGCGGACATGACGTGTTTGACGCGGGTGTATCCCTCCAACGCATAGATCGACAGATCTTTACCGTGCCCGGAATGTTTGAAGCCACCGTGGGGCATCTCGGCGGCGCTCGTGAGATGGGTGTTGATCCACACGATGCCGAAGTCGAGACTGTTCGTGAGGCGCAGTGCCCGCTGATGGTCGCGGGTCCAGACGCTGGCGGCCAGGCCGTAGGGGACCCCGTTGGCGCACCGGACGGCATCCTCCTCGCCATCCACCCGTTGCACGGTGACCACCGGCCCGAAGATCTCGGTCTGGCTCATCTCGTCGTCCTGGTGTAGTCCGGCGACGACGGTTGGCTCGAAGAAGTAGCCGGCCCGGTCTACGGGCCGCCCGCCGGCCACCACCTCGGCGTGCCGAGGGGCACGGTCGAGGAAACCACCAACCCGCTCGAGCTGCGCGGCGTTGTTCAACGGACCGACGTCGGCTGCCTCGTCCGGAGCACCGACGCGTACGGCTTTGGCCCGAGTAGCCAGGGCCGCGACGAGGTCGTCGTAGATCGCCGGCTGAGCGAGCACCCGGCACGCGGCCGTACAGTCCTGGCCGGCGTTGAAGAACGCGGCGTCGACGATGGCAGCCGCGGTTTCGTCGACGTCGACATCGTCGAAGACGAGCAGCGGTGCCTTGCCACCGAGCTCGAGATGGGTGATCTTCAGGTCTGCCGCGACCGCCGCGGCGACCTCACGACCGGCTCGCACCGAGCCGGTCACCGACACCATCGCGGGCACCGCGTGGGTCACCAGCGCCCGGCCGGTGTCGCGGTCGCCGCACACCACGTTGATCACGCCGGGTGGCAGGAACTCGTTCATCAGCTCAGCCATCCGTACGGTGCTCACCGGTGTGGTGTCGGACGGTTTCAGGACGACGGTGTTGCCGGCCGCCAGCGCGGGGGCCCACTTCCAGACGGCCATCATCATCGGATAGTTCCACGGGGTGACTTGTGCGCAGACACCAATGGGCTCTCGTCGGACGAACGAGGTGTGGCCGGCTACGTATTCACCAGCGGCGCGGCCGTCGAGCATGCGGGCAGCGCCGGCGAAGAACCGGATCTGGTCGACGATCATTGGCAGTTCGGTCTCCGTGGTTACCTGGACCGGCTTGCCGGTGTTCTCACTTTCCAGCCGGACCAGCTCGGCGCCGTGAGCCTCGACGGCGTCGGCTATCCGCAGCAAGGCGCGGCTACGTTCGGCGGGGGTACGGTCCCGCCACGGTGGGAACGCCGCCTCGGCCGCCCGGCAGGCGGCATCCACGTCGGCTGGGCCGGACCGAGGAGCGGTACCGAAGACGGCGCCGTTCGACGGATTGAGCAGCTCCATCGTGCTGGCGTTGGCGGCGCCACGCAGTTCGCCGTCGATCAGGTTCTGAACAGTGCGCATGTCGTCATTCCTCCGTGATCGATCCGGCGTCGTGGATGATGTCGCCGCCGCGGACCGTCAGCAGGACACCCGTCTGGTGGATCAGGTGCGGCGGTAGGGCGAACAGGTCGCGGTCCAGGACCACCAGGTCGGCCAGTTTGCCGGGCCGCAAAGAGCCGAGGCGCTCCTCCTCGCCGAGCTGATGTGCGGCCGCGATGGTCATCGCGTTGATCGCGGTGCCCAGCGGTAGGCACTCGGACTCTGGCGGAAGCGGCGGCGCCTCCGGGCGGCCCACGGGGCGGCGGGTGACAGCGCTCTCGATCTGGACGAGCGGCTCGTAGGTCGAGACGTACGAGGTGGCCGGGAAATCGGCTCCGAGCGTCACCGTCACGCCCATCTCGGTGGCTGTACGCAATGGAAATTGCCGGTCCGCGCGCTCACCCAGGCGGCGGACCATCACCTCGTGGAATGGGTCGGACTCGATCCACTGCCCGGACGTCTGGTACACGGTATTCAAGCGCCGGAACCGGGGTAGGTCCTCCGGGGCGACGACGTGGGCGTGGCAGATCACGTGCCGGATGCCGGACGGTCCGTTGCTGGCACGGGCGGCCGCGATCGCGTCGAGCGCCACCCGGACCGCCCGGTCGCCTAGCGCGTGGAAATGGCACTGGAAGCCGGCGCGGTCGGTGGCGACGGCGAGCTCGACGACGTGCCGCTCGTCCAGAGCTAGAGGCCCTGTGTCGTCGGGTCGGTCGGTATAAGGCTCCAGGTAGGCCGATGTGTGTCCTTCGGTGACACCGTCGACGAAGATCTTCATGGTCCGCACCTGTACGTGGCCGGAGTTGAACCGCCGCGCAAGCGTGCCCAACGCGGCGACCGGGTCGCCGGCGTCCCGGTTGGCGACGTGTGAGCCGAAGATCCGTTGCGGCAACGCGCCGGCTTTGTCCAACTCGGTGAGCATCGTGTAGCCGGCGGTTTCGTCCAGCTCGAAGACACCGGCGTCGAAGACGGTGGTCAGCCCGGCGGCGGAGTAGCGCGCGGTGAAAGCGGCGACGTCCCGGCGAGCCTGGTCGACGGTGGCCGGGACGAGCCGGTGGAGGAGGTCGTGGGCGGCGTCCTCGGTGACCCATCCGGTGAGTTCGCCGTCGGGATCGCGGATGTACTCGGCGTATCCGGGCTGCGGGTCGGGGGTGTCGCGGGTGATGCCGGCGTGGTGCAACGCCGCCGAGTTCGCCCAGACGGAGTGGGCGTTGATCTCCATCAGGACAGCCGGGCGGTGCCCGTAGACGTCGTCGAGTAGCCGGTGGTGAGGTCCGTTGGGGAACAGGTGGCTGCGCCACCCGAAGCCGCGGACGATGGGGGCATCGGTGGTCGCCGCGTCCGCGTGCAGCATAGCCACCAGCTCGTCGACCGTCTCGGCGGTGTTCACGGCGATGCCGCCGGCGATCTGCGGCCCATCGACGTAGTGGGAGTGAGTGTCGATGAACCCGGGCAAGGCCATGGCGCCGTCGAGGTCGAACACCCGGGTCCGTGGTCCGACGTGGTCGGCCGCGTCATCGTCGACGACGTCGGTGATCACGCCATCACGCACGGCGATGCCGCGAGCCCACGGGCGGCCAGGCTCGGCGGTGTAGACCACGCCGTGCCGCAACACCAGGTCAGCGTCGTTCATGGGTATCCCTCCAGGCCAGGTGGCATGCGGTGCGGTCGGTGGCGGACGGCCCAGTGAGAACGGGCTCGGTCTCGCGGCAGTGGTCGATGGCGTGTATGCAGCGGGGATGGAACCGGCAACCGGACGGCAGAGCGACTGGGCTGGGCGGTTCCCCGGGCAGGGAGGGCTCGTCGCCCAGGCGACGATCTAGGCGTGGCGCCGCGTCCAGCAGCGCCTGTGTGTACGGGTGCTGCGGGTCGGTGAACAGCGACTCGGCCGGACGGTCTTCGACCACGGCGCCTAGGTACATCACCATGACCCGGTCGGCGACATGCCGGACGGCGGCGAGATCGTGTGAGATGAAGATCAAGGTGAGCCCGAGCCGGGCGCGCAGTTCGGCGAACAGGTTGAGCACCGACGCCTGAACGGACGCGTCGAGGGCGGCCACGGCTTCGTCGGCCACCAGGACCTCCGGTTCCAGGGCCAGGGCCCGGGCGATGCCGATCCGCTGGCGTTGCCCCCCGGAAAGGTCGCGTGGGTACGCCGCCGCGATCCGCCCTGGGAGCTGGACCAACTCCAGGAGTTCCGCGACCCTGGCCCGGACCTGGTCGCCGCGGGCGAGGTCGTGTACATGGAGCAACTCGGCCAGCATGGTCGCCACGGTCATCGTGGGGTTCAGCGACGAGCTGGGATCCTGGAACACCATTTGGATCCGCCGCCGGTCGCCACGCGTGCGCCGCCGTGGTAGGACCTGGCCACCGAGCCGGATCCGCCCCGCAGTGGGAGCCTGCAGGCCGACGAGGCATCGGGCCAGGGTGGATTTCCCGCAGCCCGACTCCCCGACGACGGCCACCGACTCGCCGGGTGGCACGGTGAAGCTCAACCCGTCGACGGCGGTGAGGACCTCGCTGGTGCGGCCGAGCAGACGAGCCACCATGGCCGAGCGTAGCGGGAATCGGACGACCAGGTCGTCGACGGCGAGTTCGCTGGTCATGCGGTTCTCACCTCCAGGTCGGCGTGGTGGATGCAGGCTGAACCGTGCTCGGCGGCCACGGGCTGAATCTCGTACGGGGCGTGTGCGCAGTCGTCGCGGGCGAGTGGGCAGCGTGGCCGGAAGCGGCAGCCGGCGGGGAAGGCACGTGCGTCGGGTGGTTGGCCGCTGATCCCCGCCAGCTGTTCGCCGCGCTGGTCGACGCTGGGGGCGGCCCGCAGCAGGGCGGCCGTGTAGGGGTGACGTGGGTGGGTCAACACGTCGCGGGTATATCCGGTCTCGACGAACCGGCCCGCGTACATCACCGCGATCCGGTCGCATAGCTGGGCGATCACCGGCAGGTCATGGCTGACGAAGATCATCCCGGTGCCGTGTTCGTCGGCCAGCCAGCGCAGCAGCCGCAGAATCTGGTGCTGGACGGTGACGTCGAGGGCGGTGGTCGGTTCGTCGCACAGCAGTACCCGTGGCTGAGCGGCCAGTGCCGCAGCGATCATCACGCGTTGCCGTAGTCCGCCGGACAGCTGGTGTGGCCAGGCTTTGGCCCGCCGTTCGGCGTCTGGTACCCCCACCTGCCGGAGCAACTCGACGGCCCGGTGCCGGCTCGCCCGACGGCTGAGCCGGCCATGCAGCCGGGCGGCGAGGGCGACCAGGTCGCCGGCCCGCATGGTCGGGTTGAGGGCCGTCATCGGCTCCTGGAAGACCATGCCGACGCCGGCGCCGCGTACCTGGTGGGACTGGTACGGGGCGAGTTCACCATCGCCGGAGGCCAGTTGGAGGGTCCCGGTGGCGGTCAACCCGGGTGGGAGCAGCCCGAGGATCGCCTTCAGCGTGAGGCTCTTCCCCGAGCCGGATTCCCCGGCGATGCCGAGGATCTCGCCCTGGCCGACGTGTAGCGACACTCCGTCCACCGGATAGGAGGGACCGTCCGGGGAGGCGGCGGTGACTCGAAGGTCGTGGACGCGCAGTGCGGTGGTGGTCATCGGCGCCACCGATCGTCGACACCGTCGCCGAGCAGGGACAGTCCGAGGCCGATACCGACGATCGCCACCCCGGGGGCGGCGGCCAGCCACCACTGGTCCCGCAGATAGGGCTGCCCTTCGGCGATCATGCTGCCCCATTCAGGGGTAGGTGGTGGCACGCCGAGGCCGAGGAAGGAGAACGCGGCGACGGCGAGGATGGCGAACAACACGTCGGAGGTGAAGTAGATGACCGATTGGTGGATGGTGTTGGGGATGACGTGGCGCAGCAGGATCCGGTGGTGGGGGATACCCGCGGCGCGGGCGGCCTGGACGTAGTCGAGCGACCGCACCCGCAGGATCGCGTCGCGGATGATCCGGGCGTAGATGACCCACGCGATAGCGGTGAACGCGATGAGGATGGTCCTGATACCCGGGCCTAAGGCGAACACGAGCGCGATGATGAGGATATAGACCGGGAACCCCTGGACGAGGTCGGTGATCCGCATGATCACGACGTCCGCCCAGCCACCGAGATACCCGGCCAGCGCACCCAGGAGGGTGCCGACGACGAGCGGGAAGAACGCTCCGAGGAAACCCACCATGAGGTCGACCCGGATGCCGTGTACCAGTCGGCTGAACACGTCCCGGCCCAGCTCATCGGTGCCGAGCAGGTGGTTGGTCCCGGGGTCGGCCAGGCGGTTGGCGACATCCTGCGCCATCGGGTCGGCGGGTGCGAGCACCGGGGCCAGCAGGGCGGCTACGGCGTAACCTCCGACGATGACGGCGCCGATCCAGAACTTCCGTGGCATGTGTGGCCGGCGCCGGGCGGGTTGGGGGAGCGTGGCGTCGGGGAGAACCGCCGCGGGCAGCGCCGCGGCCGAGGGAGGTGGGGGAGAGGGTGTGCTGGTCATCCGCGGATCTCCACTCGTGGGTCGAGGACGGCGTTGACGACGTCGGCCAGCAGATAGACAAGAACGACGGTGAGGGCGAAGACCAGGGTGTAACCCTGCACGGCGGGCAGATCTCGTTGTACGGCGGCCATCACCATGCCTTGCCCGAGACCTGGGAGCCCGAAGGTGGTCTCCAGCACCACCATGGTGAACAGCAGGAAGCTGGTCTGGACCGCGGCCAGCGTGACCATACTCGACGCCGCGTTGCGTAGGACGAACCGGCGCACCAGCAGGAAGCCGGACGCGCCGAGCGCTCGGCCGGCGGCGACGTAGTCGGACCCCAGGCAGCGGATGATGCTGGCCCGTAGGCTGCGGATCTGGATCGGCGCCATCGCGATGCCCAGTGTGACGGCGGGCAGCACGATGGCGTTGAGCCGCTGCCCGAACGTGTCGCCGAAGCCACCCACCGGGAACCACCCGGTAGGCAACGCCACCAGCAGGATCAGCATCAGTCCGACCCAGAAGCTGGGCATCGCTATGCCGAGTAGGCTCACGCCCCGGGTGATGTGATCGCCGGCCCGGTCGCGCTGGATGGCTGCCCAGACACCGAGCGGGATGGTGATCATCAAGGACACGACCAGTCCGGAGATCACCAACCAGCCGCTGACCGGGAGACGCGCGGCGACCATGTCGGCGACCGGCTGCCGGGACTTGTACGAGAACCCCAGATCACCTTGGACAACTCCGCCGAGGTAACGGGCGTACTGGCTGAACACGGAGTCGTCGAGACCGAGCTGATCCCGCACCTGCGCGACGTCGGCCTCGCTAGCGCGCAGCCCGACGATCTGCCGGGCCGGGTCTCCAGGGGTGATCTGTAGCAGCAGGAACACCAACAGCACCACACCCAGCAGGAGCGGGACGGCGAGGATCAGGCGTTTGCCGACGAACAGGAACCGGCCACTCATCGCGCCACGCGCAGCTCGTCCAGCCAGTACATCCCCCACGGTGCCATCTCGAAGCCGTCGACGTGTGGTTTGACCGCGCCGGTGATCTGGTAGTTGGCCAGCGGCAGGAACGGCACCTGGTCGTGGATCTCGTCCTGAACTGACCGGATGAGTGTTTGCTGGGTGGCTTCGTCAGTGGTCTGGGTGTACTGCTGGTAGACCTCGCCGAGGGTGGTGGTGTCGTATCCGGTGAAGAGGTAGTCGGTGACCAGGTAGAACCCGATCGGATCGATGACGTCCGGGGAGATGGCCGACATCTGCCAGACCGCGATGTCGTAGTCCAGGCCGTGGAGGGCTTCGATGAACGCCGCCGTCTCGAGCCCGCGTAGCTCGGCGCCGATGCCGACCGCGGCGAGTGAGTCCTGCAGCACCGTCGCCACTAGGCGTTCGCTGCCGAGGCTGGAATCGTAGATGAGCACCAGGTCCGTCGCGGCGGCGGTCTCAGCCAGCAGGTCGGCCGCTAGGTCGGGGTCGTGCTCGTGCCAGGGGTGGCTCGACGGCACCCAGTTGCGGACGTTTTCCGGCAGGCCGCCCTGCGGGGCGCTGCCATACCCCTGGAGGAGCTCGGTGACCGCCCCGTAGTCGACGGCCGCGGCAACCGCACGGCGCACCTGCACGTCGTCGAAGGGTTCTCGGGTCACGTTGAGCCCGGCGTAGGTGAGGAAATGTTCTGGAGCCGGTATCAGCTCGTCCTCGGGGAACTGCTGCAAGGTGTCGATGGAGACGGCGTCGACGATGTCGGCGTCGCCGGCCTCGTACGACACGGCGCGTTGGCTGACGTCGTCGGTTTCGACGATCCGGATCCGGTCGAGGTAGGGACGCTCCGGTTGGTAATAGTGCTCGTTGCGGGTGAGGACGATCTCGCTGCCCGGCGTCCACGATTCGACGGCGAACGCCCCGGCTCCGATCGGGTCGGCGTAGAACTCGGCTGCGCTGCGACCGCCGAAGTCGTCGGGGATGATCGCCGCGCTCATCCAGGTCAGCATCACCGGGAGGGTGCTGTCCGGCGCGCCGAGCTCGAAGGTGACCGTGCGTTCGTCGACCTCCACGACGTTGGCGATGGAGCCGTAGATCTCGCCGTAGTTCGGTCCGTCGAGCCACTGCTCGACGGAGAACGCGACGTCGGCGGCGGTGACCGGGGTGCCGTCGGAGAAGGCGGCGTCGTCGTCGATGACGAAGGTGTAGGAGGGGCCCTCCGGATCGTAGTCCCAGGAAGCCGCGATGCCGGGCTCGACCTGTTGGCCGTCGGGATGGGCGCGTAGTAGGGGCTCCATCACGGAGTTGATGTTGTGGCTGGTGGCGATGCCGGTGGCCGCGTCGGGATGCCAGCCCTCGTGTTTCTCTCCGCGGTAGATCACCAGCTCGTTGGCCGATCCGCCGCCGGTGGCTCCGTCGGGGGCATCGGTGTTGGACCCCGCGCACCCGGCCATGATCGCGCCGATCACGATGACGCCGGCGGCGTGACGGGTGTGGCGGCAGATCTGTGCGCTGCGGGAACGGACGGGTACACACGAATCCATCGGTCTGCCCTCCTTCTCAGTGCAGAGGAACCTATCGATCGATAGGTCACCTGTCAAGGATGATCCCAGCACTGGTGCCCGGTTACCTATCAACTGATAGGCTGCCGCGGCATGATGACAGGATCGCTGTTCGCCGGGGGCCTCATCCGCCCGGCTGCCGGTGCCGAGCGCGTCGAGGCACTCGCCGCCGTGAACGGGACCGTCCTGATGGCCGGCACGCTACAGGCCTGCCGGACCGCGCTGGTGCCCTTCCGGTATGACGAGATCGACCTCTCCGGGGGCACCATGCTGCCCGGATTCGTCGACGCTCACGCACACCCGCTGCTGTTCGGCATGCGAGCCGCCTGGGCCGACGTCTCACCTGGCCGAGTAGCATCGATCGACGAGCTGGTGCGCGTCCTGTGCGAACACGCCGCCCGGCTGCCGCCGGATGTCCCCATCCGTGCCTTCGGCTATCACCAGGACCACCTCGCCGAGCGTCGTCACCCCACCGCGGCCGACCTCGACCGTGTCGCGACGGACCGGCCGGTCGACGTGATGCACACCAGCGGCCACGGATTCGTGGTGAATCGGCACCGGCTGCGGACACTTGGTGTAGACCGGCACCGGCCGTCGCCCCCAGGAGGCCAGATCGGCCGCGACGGCGACGGTGAACCGGACGGCCGGCTGTGGGATGCCGCCTGTGACCTGATCACCGGAGACGACGGCATCAAGGTGACCAACCACGGCCCCAACCTGCACCTACCCCAATCCGAGTCCGACATCCTGGCCGGCGCGGAACTGGCGCAAGCAGAGCTGCTCCGAGCCGGGATCACCACGGTGGGCGACGCGCAGGCGACCGGCAAAGAGCTGTCGGCCTACATCCGGCTCCACAACCGAGGCCGGCTCCGGCTGCGGGTGCACGCGTATGTGCTGTCGAGTCTGCTCGACCAGCTCGAGGTGTTGGGTCTGGCGGGCCCACTGGGCGATGCCTGGCTACGTGTACTCGGCGTCAAGCTCTACGCCGACGGCTCGCTCACCGCTGGCACCGCGTACCTCCCGGGCGGCTACACCGATCTCTGCCACCAGGGCCACCTGTATCACGAGCCGGACGAGCTCAGGCTGCTGGTCGACCGGGTGCACCGGATGGGGCTCCAGGCAGCCATCCATGCCCAGGGCACCGTCGCCATCGAACTCGTCCTCGATGCGTTCGCACAGGCCATGAACCGTTCGCCGCGGTCGGACGCGCGGCACCGCATCGAGCACTGCGGGCTGCCGACACCGGATCAGGTGCGCCGCATGGGAGAGCTGGGCGTGGTGCCGGTAGGGCAGCCACAACATGTCACCGAGTACGGCGACGGCGTGCTGGCCGCCATCGGCGAGCGCGGGCATACTTACACACCCTACGGCTGGTTCCGCGACGCCGGGCTGCCCGTCGTGCTCAGCTCCGACACGCCGGTGGTGGTGCCCAACCCGCTGGCGGCGGTCGCTGCGGCCGTGACCCGCCGTACCGGCCGTGGTACCAGGATGGGGGCCGACGAGCTGCGGCTCACCGTCGCCGACGCACTGCGCGGCTACACGATGGGCGGCGCTTATGCCCTGCGGCGCGACCACGACCTCGGCACACTCGAACCGGGCAAACGGGCCGACGCCGTCGTGCTCGACCAAGACCCACTGTCCGTCGCACCCGAGGACCTACCCGACGTTCGGGTCCGGCAGACCTGGGTGGACGGACAGGTGGTGGCCAGTGGATGAGGTCAGAACAGGGCACTGGCCAGCGCGGCGCGTGCCTTGATCACCCGCGGGTCGGAGACCCCGGTGAGCTCGAACAACTCCACCAGCCTGGTGCGGACCTGCTCGCGATCCTCCGCGGCCGTGCGCCGTACGGTGTCGATCAGGCGCTGAAAGGCCGCCTCGATCCGGCCACTGGCGAACTCGACGTCGGCGGCGACGAGCTGGGCATCGAGGTTGCCGGGATCGGCGTCGGCGGCGGCCGTTGCCGCCCCGGCGTCGACTCCGGTGGTGCGACGCATCAGCTCCACCCGGCCCAGCCCGGCCTTGGCGTCGGCGTCTGCCGGCGCCTCGGCCAGGACCTGCTGGTAGGCGGCGGCCGCGGCATCGAGGTCGCCACGTTCGAGGGCATCGTAGGCAGCGTCGAAGCGGGGATCGGAGGCAGGTTCGGCGGATTCCTCCCCGGCCGGGGCGCCGCCCGTAGGCTCGGCCACTCCGTTGATGCCGTTCTGCGCGGCGACCTTGAGCATCTCCTCGAGCACCCGGCGTACGTCGGCCTCCGGCAGTGCACCCTGGAACAGCGGAACAGCCTGGCCGCCGATCACGGCCAATACCGTGGGAATGCTCTGCACCTGGGCCGACGCGGCGATCTGTTGGTTGGCATCGACGTCGATCTTGGCGAGGACGAACCGCCCGCCATACTCGGCGGCCAGGCCCTCGAGGATCGGAGACAGTTGTTTACACGGCTGGCACCAGGTGGCCCAGAAGTCGATTACTACCGGGACGGTGGCGGAGCGGTTGATGACCTCGGCCTGGAACGTCGCCTCGGTCACGTCCACGACGAACCCGCCACCCGTTCCACCGGAGTTCGCTCCCGCGCCCTGGCCGCCGGCCGGCGCTGCCGGGCGACGTGCCTGCAACGCGGAGAGGTCGACAGCGCCCGGACGGCTGAAACCCTTCGAGTTCATAGCCCTATCCTCCACTGGTCGCGGTGCCGGTTGCCACTAGGGGTGGCCGGCGCCCCGCCAGTCAGAATCGGGCCTGCTCGGTGTAAGAGCCCCACTCGTCGCGGAGCGCGTCGCAAATCTCGCCCAGCGTGGCTTCGGCGCGCGCCGCCTCCAGCATCGCGGGAATGATGTTTCCGCTGCTCCTGGCCAGCTCCACCATGGTGGAGAGGGCGGCCCGCACGGCGGCGTCGTCGCGGTCGGCACGCCGTTGAGTGAGCGCCCGGCGCTGCTCCTCCTCGACCTCGTGGGAGACCCGCAGGATGTCGAGATCACCGGAAACGGTGTCGTGGTAGGTGTTGACGCCCACCACCTTCTTCTCGCCCTTCTCCAACTTCTGCTGGTACTCGAAGGCCGAGTCGGCGATCTCGGACATGAACCAGCCGTCTTCGATGCCACGCAGGATGCCCGCGGTCATCGGGCCATACTCGCGTTGCCAGCGGGTGTCGTTCTCGCCGATGGAGCGGATCCGGGCGAAGATCGACTCGGCTTCGGCCTCGATCCGGTCGGTGAGCGCCTCGACATACCACGAGCCGCCCAGCGGGTCGGCGACGTTGGCCACGCCGGTTTCGTCGGCGAGCACCTGCTGGGTGCGCAGGGCGATCTCGGCGGCATGTTCGGTGGGCAGGGCCAGGACCTCGTCGAGTGCGTTGGTGTGCAGCGAGTTGGTACCACCCAGCACTGCGGCGAGTGCCTCGACAGCCGTACGAACGACGTTGTTGTACGGCTGCTGGCCGGTGAGCGACACCCCCGCGGTCTGCGTGTGGAACCGCAGCCACTGCGCCTTCTCACTGGTAGCGCCGTAGACGTCGCGCATCCAGCGGGCCCAGATCCGGCGGGCGGCACGGAACTTGGCGATCTCCTCGAAGAAGTCGATGTGAGCGTCGAAGAAGAACGACAGGCCGGGGGCGAAGACGTTCACGTCGAGGCCGCGAGATTTGCCCAGCTCGACGTAGCCGAACCCGTCGGCGAGGGTGAAAGCGAGCTCCTGCGCGGCCGTGGCTCCGGCCTCGCGGATGTGGTAGCCGGACACCGACAACGGCTTGTAGGCCGGAATGCCGTCGACGCAGTACTCCATGAGGTCGCCGATCAGCCTCAGGTGTGGTTCGGGGCCGAACAGCCATTCCTTCTGGGCGATGTACTCCTTGAAGATGTCGGTTTGCAGGGTGCCGTTGAGGATCGACGGATCGACTCCCTGGCGCTCGGCGGCCACCACGTACATGCAGAAGATGGGGACGGCCGGTCCGCTGATGGTCATCGACGTGGTGACCTCGCCCAGCGGGATGCCGTCGAACAACACCTCCATGTCGGAAGCGGAGTCGATGGCGACACCACAGTGCCCGACCTCGCCGAGGCTACGGGCATCGTCGGAGTCGCGGCCCATCAGCGTGGGCATGTCGAACGCGACGGACAGGCCGCCTCCGCCGGACCGGAGGATCATCTTGTACCGCTCGTTGGTCTGCTGTGCGTTGCCGAACCCGGCGAACTGGCGGATGGTCCACGCGCGCCCGCGGTAGCCGGTGGGGTAAAGGCCGCGGGTGTACGGGAACTCGCCCGGCCAGCCGATGCGCTCGAATCGGGGGTCGTCGACACCCTCGTCGGGGCCGTAGACGGGATCCACGTCCAGCCCGGACAGGGTGGTGAAGTCGGCGTCGCGTATCCGCCCGGCCTCCTCGGCAGCGCGCATACGTTCTTGCCAACGACGGCGGCCGGCCTCGATCTCGTGTGCCTGCACAACTTCCTCCGGTTGGGGATCGCCCACCATTTACTAGGACGTCCGATTGTTGGACGTCCTAGTAAGTATGCCAGCTTTGGTTCCGCCATGCACGGCGTCGACGAATGGCAAGATGATGAGCGTGCATGTGACCGCACGCGCCGACTACGCCGTCCGGGCCGTCATCGAGCTCGCCTCGATCCGCCCGGCTTCGGCCACCCGCCAGCGCCTTGCCGACGCCCAGGACATACCCGGCAAATTTCTAGAGGCCATTCTTGGAGACCTCCGCCGGTCCCGGCTCATCGATGCCCAGAGAGGTGCGTCCGGCGGATACCGGCTGGCTCGCGATCCGAAGGACATCACCCTCGCCGAGATCGTGCGGGCCACCGAGGGGCCGTTGGCGGCGGTGCGCGGGCTGCCGCCGGAAGACACCTTGTATCCCGGGCCCGCTGCACCGCTGACCCAGGTGTGGGTGGCGCTGCGCGCGAGCCTGCGCGATGTTCTGGAGACCACCACGGTCGCCGACATTCTCAGCGGGGAGCTGCCGCCGCAGGTCACCGAGTTGCTGGTGCGGCCGGATTCGTGGACCCGTCGTTAACCGGCCCCACCCCCACGTCTGCAGTAAGCCTCCTTGTGGCCAGCTGCGCGTTGCAGTAAGCCTCCTCGTTGTTGCTATGGCAGCAGTAAGGCTCCTTGTGGCAACGCAGTCGTCGCAGTAAGCGTCCTTGTGGCCAGTCGCAGCATCGCCGGTGGTGATCCCGCGCGTGAACTCGGGTGAAACCTGAGGGCACCCCCGCCGACTCTGATGAGTACGAGCGTTAAACGGAGGGGACACGTGGCACAAGTGGAGGACGGCTTCAGAGACTTCGCGGTTGCCTGTGGCGGGCCACTGTTCCGCTCGGCTTGGTGGCTGACCGGAGACTGGCATCTGGCCGAAGACCTGGTGCAAGAAACGTTGGGAAAGATGTACCGACGGTGGCGGGGGCCGGAGAGTGTGGACAACCCTATGGCCTATGCCCACACCGTGCTGGTTCGGACGTACTTGGCGCATCGGCGACGGCGAAGCTCGGCGGAGTCGCCGGCCGGGAACATGCCAGACAGTCCCATCGACGACGGCGACGTCACGCTCCGGATGACGCTGATGGCCGGGCTGAATCAGTTACATCCCAGAGACCGGGCCGTTCTGGTGCTGCGCTACTGGGAAGACCGCAGCGTCGATGACACGGCCACCGTACTCGGCATTTCGGCAGGTGCGGTGAAGTCTCGCAGCTTCCGGGCATTGCAGCGGCTACGTGAGCTTCTGCGCGCCGACCTAGGTGACCTTTCCGCGCTCCAATGAGCGGTCCACCACACCGACCGTCTCGACGAGGAAGAGGAAGACGATGAGTGACTTTGATGAACGGCTGGCGCAGGCCATGCGCAAGGCAGCGGCGCCGAGCCCGCCGCATATCGATGAACTTGTGTCCGGCGGAATCGCCCGAGGTGTCCGGATGCGTCGCCGGCACCGATGGAGGATGGCCGGTGGCGTGGCCGCACTAGGGGCGGCGACCGGCGGTGCGGCGCTGATCGCGCCACCGCTGTTGGGCGGTGGCGATGACGACACGACGCGGTCTCCAGGGGTCATGTCGGCTCCACCGGGCGCACTCCTGACCGAGGACTCGGTCGTGGCGACCGTGCGTGAGCTGTTGCCGGAAGGTGAGGTGGTGGATGTGCGCAGCGGCACCGAGTCGGGGCCGGGTGTCGAGGCCGGCACCGTGATCTGGTTCGAGTTCACCTTTGATGACGGCGCCGGAGCGGGCTTCCTCCAGGGCAGCGTCGCGCACCGCGACGACGCCCAGCTCGAGTGCCCACCGACGAACGCCGGCGGCAGCGACATCGATGCCTCTGGAGATGTCGACGAGTCGGAGGTCACCGACGATCCGGATGTCACCGATACCCCGGCGGCCGGCGAGGAAGCGGGTGGCGATGAGGGTGGCGCAGACACCGCCAGCTGTGAGAAGGACGTGCTTGACGACGGCACCGAACTGTTGGTGACGGCTGGTGAGTACTACCCCAAGCCAGAGATCGAACCGGACCGCCTGCTCTGGAATGCGACCGCGAGCCTGCCGAACGGGCTGGTGGTTGTCCTGGGGCAGGTCAACGCGCCGACCGAGAAGGACTCCGAGGTCTCGCGGCCGGAGCCACCGCTCTCTGCCGACGAGATGGCAGCCGTCGTGACGAGTGATCGGTGGGTGGAGTTCGACGTCGAAATACCGGAGGGCTAGCGGCAGCGAATGACGTCGCACCGCCTCACCTGCTGCGATGCTCTCGTATCGCCGCCTACTGATCGTTGCCGGGTCCGGTGATCGTCAGCAGATTTCCGCCCCCAGCCCCGGTGATCGTCAGCGGAATCCGGTCGCTATGGCGACGCGAATCCGGCGACGATCACCGGTGGGGAGGGCGGAAATCTGCTGACGATCACGCGACTCGGTACTGGGGGAGGGGAGCCGGCGTGGGTTATCGAGCGGCTGGTGTGGCGGGGGCCGTTGCTTCGCCGCGAGCCAGCGGGCCTTCTGGGCCTGCACCCGGAACGCGGCGCAGCTTGGCGCCAATGACCAGCAAGATCGCCGCGACGGCCAGCCAGCCGGTCAGCACCAGGAGCGGCCCGGCGACCGCGGCGCCGTCGAAGAACGCCGCCGAACGGAGCAGGTTGGCGCCAGCGCCGGGCGGCAGTAGCTGACCTAGGGCACCCCAGCCGCTCGGGAGCATCTCCGGGGCGGAGGTCACTCCGGACAGCGGGTTGCCGAGGAGCAGCATGGTCAGGCCGCCGAGGGCGATGCCGGGCAGGCCAAGGGTGGCGTTCAGCCCGACGATGGTCAGCGAGATCGCCGCGATGGTCAGGGCGATGATCCCGGCGTTGGCTAGGTAGTTGCCCTCGAGGACGCCTAGCCACGGCTGGGTGACGAGCGCCACCACCAGGCCGGCCGCGGATGCCGCGATGAGGGCGCTGACGGTGCGCCGTCCCACGCCGGTCACGGCGAGCGACAGGGCGACGCCGACGATCAGCCCGCCCAGGACGATCGGAAGCGCTGACGCGGTAAATCCGGCACCGCGGGGGTCGTCGTCGGGCAGGGGGACGACGTCCTGGACACCGGTGGCGGGCGGGCCATCACCACCGAGCTGTCCGGCGAGTGCCTCGAGAACATCGGCCACCACCCGGCTGGCGGCGGAGGCGGTCAGGACCTGAGGCGGCCCGTCTGGCGCGAGGATGACGGCCCCGTACACCTCGCGGTCGGCGATAAGTGCCAGGGCCTCGTCGGCGTCGGCGGCTGGTTCGACATCGAACCAGCCGGGGCGGACGGACTCGAGCTGCCCCGCGACCTGTTCGACGGCGGCCGGTGGGCCGGCGACCGCGAGTGGTACATCGCGTGGTTCCGAGTTGGCGGCCGGCCAGCCGAAGGCGGTCACGAGCAGACCGACCAGCAAGGACAGTCCGATGCCGGCCCGGATGACGTGGTGCCAGCTAGTGAGTTGGTGGTTCACGATTCCTCCAAAAGGGGATGTCCGTTCTTTTATTGACACCTGGCATTGACAGTGCTGTCCTGTGCGGCTTCTAATATAAAAGAACGGACATTCGTTTTCAAGGAGGATCCGATGGTCGATGTTCTAGCCGACCGAGTAGCGGAGATGACGGCCGACGAAGCGGTGCGGCAATATGCGGAGGAAGCGGCTGAGGCGGCAGGTCTGGCACCCGACGTGTCGCGGGTACTCGATTCCAGCTACCGCGAGATCACCGTGCAGGTGCCGTTGCGGCGGGACGATGGCAGCCTCCTCGTCGCGCACGGGTACCGGGTTCAGCACAACGGCGCCCGTGGCCCCTACAAAGGTGGTCTGCGCTACCACCCGGACGCGGACCTCTCCGAAGTTCGTGCGCTGGCGGCACTGATGACATGGAAGACGGCACTTCTGGACCTACCGTTCGGAGGGGCCAAGGGTGGCCTCCAGGTGGACCCGACCGAGCTGTCCGCCCGTGAGCTCCAGGCACTCACCCGGCGGTTCGCGGTGTCCCTGAGCCACGTGCTCGGGGTGTACCGCGATATCCCGGCGCCGGATGTGGGCACCAATGCCCAGGTGATGGCCTGGTTCATGGACGCCTACAGCAGCCGGCACGGATACTCGCCAGCCGCGGTGACCGGTAAACCGATCGACCTGGGTGGCGCACCCGGTCGGGAGCCGGCCACCGGGCGGGGCCTGGTCTACATCCTGGAGGCGTTCGCCCGCCGGTACGGCTGGGACCTCGAGGAGGCTCGGGTGGTGGTTCAGGGCTTCGGCAACGTCGGCTCGTGGGTGGCCCGTGAACTCGACGCCTTGGGGGCCCGAGTGGTCGGGGTAAGTGATGTCAAGGGTGCGATGTTCAACGACGGCGGCCTCGACGTCGCCGAGTTGGTGCGGACCGTGGAGGCTGGCGGATCGGTGGTCGACGCCGACGTCTCTTACGTCTCCCTGGCGCAGGATGAGTTGCTGACCTTGGAGTGTGACGTCTTGATCCCGGCGGCGCTGGGTCAGTGCATCACGAAGGCCAACGTCGACCGCGTGCGCGCCGCGCTGATCCTCGAAGGTGCGAACCATCCCGTGACCCCACAGGCCGACGCGGTCCTAGCCGAGCGCGGCATCCCCGTGATCCCGGACATTCTCGCTAACGGTGGTGGTGTAACCGGCTCGTACTTCGAGTGGGCGCAGAACATCCAGCAGTTCACCTGGGCGGAGACGCGGTTCAACGCCGAACTACGAGAGCGGCTGACGCGGGTGTTCGACGAGGTGACCGACTACGTGGAGCGGCACCTGTGCACCTACCGGCGGGCGTCCTATGCGATCGCACTCGAGCGTGTCGCCCGGGCGGTGCGCCTGCGTGGTTACGTGTGAGCCGGGCGGAGGTGTCTCCCGGCGTGGCTGTCCGGCGCGCCAGGAGCCGGCATCGTCGCTATGGTGGCTTCCATGCCGCGCGTGTCTGAAGCACACCTCGCTGCCCGCCGCCAGCAGATCTTGGAGGCGTCGTGGCGGTGCTTCGCCCGCGACGGCTTCCATGGCACCACCATGCAGGACATCTTCGAGGAGTCGGGGCTGTCGGCCGGCGCGGTCTACCGATACTTTCCGGGCAAGATCGACCTCGTGAAGGCCACCGCGGAGACGGTCCTGGGTGGTGTCAGCCAGACGTTCGACGCGGTTGACGCCGCCGAACCCGTGCCGCCGCCCGACGTCGCGTTCCGGATGGTTGTGGACGGCATCATGAACTCCACGGTGATCGGTGCGGCTGACCATAGCCGGATCGCCATTCACATCTGGTCGGAGGCGCTGCGCGACCCCACCATCGGCTCGGCCGTCCGGGAGTTGGCCGGGCGGTTGCGGCAGCGTTGGACGGCGGTGGCCACGCGGTGGCGGGCCGCGGGGTATATCCCGGCACAGGTGGCGCCCGACGACGTCGCCCGGGTCATGTACGGCTTGCTGGCCGGTTACGTCCAGGAACGGCACATCGTCGGTGACGTCTCGGCGGACCAATACGTGGCTGGGTTCGCGGGTCTTTTTGCTGGTCGGGGCGGGGCGGCCAGCTCCTGACGGGTGGCCGAGGGGGCTGGCCGGTGCGGCTCGGCCAGATGACGGTTCGATGACGGTGGGTTGACAGTTGTATGTCGCGCATCCTTGAATGGTGCGCATCCGGAAACGTTTCCTTCCGGACTCTTCAGGCCCGTGTCGGAAACGATTCCGAGGAGTTGACCCATGGCGGCACCCAGACCGACGATTCACGAGGTCGCCCGTGCGGCCGGGGTGTCGATCTCATCGGTGTCGAGGGCGCTGAACGGTCAGACGTCGAATCCAGAGATGGTCGCCCGCGTCAAGGCTGCGGTCGACGAGGTCGGCTACGTACCGAGTGCGGTGGCGCAGTCGTTGAAAACCCAGCAGACGGGTCAGATCGCCTTCGCCATGGAAGACATCGGCAACGCCGCCTACCTCGCCATGGTCCGCGAGATCCAGCCACGGCTGCGTGAGGACGGATACCGCCTGCTCCTGCACGCCACCGGGGCCGACGTCCAGGACGAGATCGAGGTGCTCGAAAGCCTGGCGCAGAAATACGTCGACGGTCTCGTCTTGTGCCCGATCCGGATCACCGAGCGACATATCGCCGCGCTGCGTGCACCAGCCGTCCCCGTCGTGGTTATCGGACAGTTGCCGGCAGGGGTCGACGTCGACAACGTCCGCACGGACTCTCGGCTCGGCGCCCGGCTGGCCGTGGAACACCTGTATGCCGCTGGTGCGCGGCGCATCGCGCTTGTCAACGGCCCGGCGGACACCGTGCCCGGTCAGGCCCGGCACGCCGGATATCTGGAGGGGCTGGCCGCGTGTGACCTCCCCGTAGACGAGACGCTGGTCGAGTTCGCCGACTTCCAGGTCGACGCCGGCCGGGAAGCCGCCGCCCGGCTGCTGGACCGGGCCGATGTCGACGCGATCTTCGGCGCGAACGACCTCATCGCCATCGGCGCGATGCATGCGTTGCGCTCGGCCGGGCGTTCGGTCCCGGACGACGTCCAGGTGGTGGGGATGGACGACACCATCCTCGCGGCCACCAGCTTCCCGCCGCTGACGAGTGTGTCCTTGGGCTCGCGCGAGCGGGGCGGGTTGGCAGCGGACATGTTGCTGGCGCGACTACGAGGCGAACCCGGTGCGGCCCGCCGCGAAACCGTGCCACCAGCGCTCACCGTGCGGGAGAGCACTCGGGGAGTGGCCGCATGAAGCTGCTCGCACCACCCCGGGGGCCACGGGTCCAACAACAGCCGCGTCCGCGCCGCACCTACCTCGGCCTGGACCGCGACGGTCTCCTGTTGGCCGTGCCGGCGCTGATCCCCGTCGTCCTGTTCAGTGTCTATCCGCTGCTGCGGGGTATCTACCTCGGCTTCACCGACGCCCAGGCCGGCCGCAACACCGAAACCACGTTCACCGGGTTCGACAACTATCGGCAACTGCTGGGTGACACCTACTTCTGGGACTCCTTCCGGGTCGGACTCATCTGGGCGTTCTCGGTCACCATCCTGCAGTTCTTCGCCAGCCTCGGCCTCGCGCTGTTGCTCAACCAGAAGATGCGGCTGCGCTGGTTGGCCCGCACGCTGGCCCTGGTGCCCTGGGCGATGCCGCCGGTGGTCATCGGCATCATGTGGCGTCTCGTGTATCACCCCAACGCGGGGCTGGCCAACAGTGTGCTCAAGGACGCCGGCATCATCGACCAGAACATCGACTGGCTCTCGTCGTTCTCGTACGCTCTGCCCGCCGTGATCCTCGTCGGGGTGTGGGCCGGGATGCCGCAGACCACCGTGGTGCTGCTGGCCGGCCTGCAGAGTGTGTCCAGAGAGCTGCACGAAGCCGCGTCGATGGACGGTGCCGGCACGTGGCAGCGGTTCCGCAACGTCACCTGGCCGGCCATCGCGCCCGTGGTCACGGCCATGACGACGCTGGATTTCATCTGGAACTTCAACTCGTTCGGCCTGGTGTACGTGTTGACCGAAGGTGGCCCCGGCGGTGCGACCCGGCTGCCGCTGCTGTTCGCGTACGAGGAAGCCTTCCGCTACGGCAACTACGGGTACGCGGCGGCGCTCGGCAACGCGATGGTGCTGGTCATCTCGGTGTTCGTCGCCGTGTACCTGATCCGGCGGATGCGGGAGGCGACGTAGATGGACCGGTCCCGCCCCGTGGCCAGCACCCTCAGGTACGTGGCTTTGCTGGCCTACCTGATATTCCTGGCCTTCCCGCTGTTCTGGCTGATTTCGACGTCGCTGAAGACCCCCCAGGAACTCGCGTACATCGAGCCGACGATCATCCCGGAGAACCCGACGTTCGACAATTTTCGGGCGGCCTTCCGGGAACAGCCGATCGCCCGGTCGATCCTCAACACCGCGTTCGTGTCCAGCGTCTCGGCGTTGCTGACCGTTCTGCTCTCCATCCCGGCCGGGTATGTCATGGCCCGCTACCGGTCCGTGGTCAGCCGGGCGACCATCGTCTGGGTACTGCTGAGCCAGATCTTCCCCTGGGTGCTGGTGATCATCCCACTGTTCCTGCTGCTCCGGGACTTCGGCCTCTACGACAGCCACCTCGGACTGATCATCGTCTACGTGGTGTGGAGTATGCCGTTCGCGTTGTGGATGCTCCGTAGCTACGTCGCCAGTATCCCGTTCGAGCTGGAGGAGGCGGCCGCGATGGACGGCGCCAGCAAGGCGCGGACGTTGCGGGAGATCGTGGCGCCCCTGCTGGCGCCCGGTGTGGTGGCCGCCGGCCTGTTCGCGTTCGTGTCCGCCTGGAACGAGTTCCTGTTCGCTCTCGTCCTGATCCGCGACCCGGACTTGCAGACGTTGTCGCTGACGCTGGTGAAGTTCATCGGTGCGGAAGGGGTGGCCCGGCTCGGGCCACTCGCCGCCGCATCACTCGTCGCGACGATTCCCAGCCTGATCTTCTTCGCCTTCATGCAGCGCCGGCTCACCGGCGGTCTGCTGGGCGGAGCCGTCAAGTCGTAAACCCACAACGAAGGAGGACGAGCATGACCATCAGGAGCTGGTGGAGACTCGCCGCGACCGGCACCGCCGCCACGGCATTGCTGCTGGCCGGCTGCGGCAGCGACGACGCCGGGAGTTCCGACGAGCCGGACGCTGCTCAGGCCAATGGCGATGACGGCGACGACGCCGGCGACGTGGAGGAGCCGGCGGAGCCGATCACCCTCACATTCCAGACCCTCGCCTGGCAGACCGCGTCGGTCGAGGCGAACGAGGCGATCGTCGACGCGTGGAACGAAGCGAACCCGAATGTCCAGGTCGAACTGCTCCAGGGCGATTGGAACAACGTCAACGACCAGTTGCTCACCGCGTTCGAGGGCGGCACCGCGCCGGACGTGTTCCACTACGAGTCGACCACGCTGCAAGAGTTCGCCGACCGCGGAAACGTTCTCGACCTCGCGCCGTACCTGTCCGACGACATCGTCGCCGATATCCGCGATGGCGCATGGGACACCGTGACCTACGGCGACGGCGTCTATGGTGTTCCGTTCCTCCAAGAGTCGCAGGTGATCTTCGCCAACGCCGAGATCCTCGACGCCGAGGGGGTCGAGTTGCCCACCGTCGACAACCCGTGGACGTGGGACGAATTCGCTGCCGTGGCTCAGGACCTGACTACCGACGACCGGTACGGCGTGGTCTACCCGCTGCGTTCGCCGGCCAACCGGATCCTCAACCTGTCCCGCAACTTCGGTGGTGACTTCTTCACCGACCCCGACGGCGCTGCCACCGCCGTCTTCGGTCCGGCCGAGGGGGAGGTTCTGCAGCGGATCCACGACATGTTTTACGTCGACGAGTCGGCCGCACCCGACGGGCTCGGCATGTCCGCGTCGGACTCGTTGCCGGCGTTCTTCGACGGGCAGTACGCGATGCTGGCCGGGGCGATCTGGCTGCGCCAGCAGCTGATCGAGCAGGGGCCGGACGATTTCGAGTGGGTGACGCTGCCCGCGTTGGTGGGCGACAGCTCGGCTCAAGGTGCGGTTGCGCAAACCATCTCGGTCTCCGCCGACGCCGAGCACCCGGAGCAGGCGGTGGCGTTCATCGAGTACTTCCTCAACCCGGAGAACCAGGTTGAGCTGGCCGCCGGCGACTGGCTGCTGCCGACCAGTCAGGAGGCGGCCACCGCGCCGGAGCTCAACGACCCCGAAACCGGTTGGGACGTCGCCGTCGCGACGGCGACCGATCTGGAAATCGCACCGTTCCAGCTCGTCAAGGGGTTCGAGGAGTGGAAGGACAAGGTGGCCAACCCGGCACTGCAGGAGTTCTTCGCCGATCAGATCTCGCTCGAAGAGCTGGGCCGTAAGCTGACCGACGAGGGCAACAACATTCTGGAGCGGTACCACCGGTGAACCTTCCGGAACGGGCGCGGGGCTGCCTGGTCGGCTTGGCGGTCGGCGACGCGATGGGCGCCCCGGCGGAGAACATGACCGCCGGGGCCATCGCCGAGCGCTGGGGAGAGGTGACCGGTTTTCTCACCGACACCCCGGCGGGCACCGACGACACCGAGTACGCCGCGTTCAGCGCATTGTTGCTCATCGACCACGGCTCCCAGCTGACCAGTGCCGCGGTGGCCGACGCGTGGATCGAGCATCTCGCCGGGCGCACCGGGGGATTCCCCGGTGCCGGATTCAGCGAACTTGGCACTATCGAGAACCTGCGCGCCGGGCTGCGGCCGCCCGCAAGCGGTGACCACCTGCACTCGTGGAGCGACGGGTTGGCCATGCGGGCGGCCGTCCACGGGGTGTTCGCCGCCGGTGACCCAGTCGAGGCGGCCCGCCTGGCCGCCGTCGACGGTGCCGTCAGCCACGCTGGTGAGGGCATCTACGCCGGTCAGGCGGTGGCCGCCGGGGTCGCGGTGGCGATGTCCGGTGGCGTGCTCGACGACGTCGTCGCCGCCGCGATCGCGTCGGTGCCGGGCGACAGCTGGACCGGGATGGCCTTGGCGACAGCCCGTGAACACGCCCATGGCAACACCGGTGAATCCCAAGCCTGGTCCGTAATCGCCGAGAAGCTGCTGGACACCCTGGTGACGCCGCGATACCCCTGGACCGACCTCGGGCCGGAGGCTGTCGGGCTCGCGTTCGGTGCGTTCATCGCTGCCGGGGGTGAGTTCAGTGTGGCCGTGCCACGGGCAGTGTCGATGGGCCGCGATGCGGATACCACCGCCGCCATCGCCGGCGCGTTGGCCGGCGCCATGGGTGGCTACTCCGCGATCCCCCCTGCGTGGGTAGACATCGGCCCGGTGACCGGCCGCTGCCTCGGCGACGTGGTGGCCGGTCTGCACTTGGCGGATCTGGCCGACCACCTTGTAGGAGCGACGTCGTGACCGATCCCTCGCCCAACGTCCTGCCTCCCGAGGCTTCCAGCGCTCGCGCGGCAGGACGCGATGTGCGGCACGGCGCGCTGATCGGACTGGCGATCGGGGACGCGGCGGGCTGGCCGGCCCGGCAGCACCGTTCTCGGCTGCTTCCGCCGTGGACCCGCCGGCTCCGGCGTGAGCTGGACACCTTCGCCGAGACGCAGGACGTCACGTCGTTGCCAGTGCCGTTCGCGCTGAACCAAGACCCCACACCGTTGCGGCTGGGACCCAGCGACGATGCCGAGTGGGCAGCCTGGACGCTGACCTGGCTCAGCACCATGGGGGACGTCACTCGGGAGGCCGTCCACGAGGTATGGCGGGTGGCCGCTACGTCGGGAACCGTGCCGCGCGGCCGGATCAGCGTCGCAACCGCCGTCGACGGGTTACAGGGTGGCGTCGAGCCACCGCACACCGGACGGCACAACCCCCATCATTTCGACGACGCCGCGGCGGTACGGGCGGTGGCCGTCGGTGCGGCCGTCGGCGACCCCGACCGAGCCGCCGAGGTCGCCGGATGGGACGCCGAGGTCACCAACGCCGGCGACGGCGTCGACGCGGCTCGGTTCGTGGCCCGCTTCGTCGCCGCCGCGGTGGCGGGTGGTACTTCCTGGCACCAGATGACGGATGGCGGGCTGGATCGGCTCGGATCCGCGATGTCAGGCCAGGAAGACGCCGATAGCGCGGTGCCGGAGGGCACCTTGCTGGGGCGCACCGTGCGGCGCGCCGTCGAGGCGACCGCGGAGGCAGCGTCGCCCGCGGAGGCGATCCCGCTGCTCGACGAGGTGGTCGACCGGGTCTACTCCTATGGCACCGCGGCGGCGCAGACCGCGGCGATCGCGGTCGCCCTCACCGACATAACGCTGCGGCACGGCACCCCACCCATCGACGCGATCACGGCGGCGGCGTGTCTGCCGTCGCTGGCGGACAGCGCGCCCGCCCTTACCGGGGCGCTCGTCGGGGCCGCGCGGGGAGCCGGGGAGTTTCCGGTGAGCTGGGTCGGGCGCTGCCGGGTGCTGGCTGGGTGCTGTGCACCGGATCTGGCCGGCGTGGACATCATGGACCTGCTCGATCGTGCGACGGGTCCAGTCGTGAAGGAAGGGAAACATCTGTGACAGGCCCTGAGAGCCCGCTTTCTACTCCGACGCCGCTGGCCGACCGGGCGGTTGGTTGCCTGCTCGGCGCGGCGGTCGGGGACGCCCTCGGCGGCCCGACCGAAGGGTGGTCGCCCGAGCAGATCCGCCAGCGGTGGGGCGGCTGGGTCGAAGGTGTTGTCGGCCCGTACTACGAGGACTGGCGCAACGCACGGCCGATCGCGCCGTACCACAAGGGTGACGGGCATATCACCGACGACACCCTGATGACTCACTTGCTGGTCGAGGTCTACGGACGCGTCCGGCGGCATCTCACGGCGTACGACGTGGCTGATCACCTGGTGCCGTTGATGATCGGCGAGAAACGCTGGATTCCGGAGTTGGAGGCCGAGGCGTTACCCCTGCAGCGGGTGTTCCTGGCCGAGAAACATATGGCACTGCGATTGCACTGGGCCCATGCCGACCCGCGGGAGGGCGGTGTCGGCAACGCGGTGAACTGCGGCGCTGCGATGTACATCGCTCCCGTGGGGATCGTCAACGCCGCGGACCCGGATGCGGCTTATGCGGAGGCGATCGATCTGGCCGGAGCGCACCAAACGTCGTTCGGCCGGGAGGCGGCCGGGGTCATGGCGGCCTGTATCGCGGCGGCGGCGCGCCCGGGGGCAACCGTCGACGACGTGGTGGCGACGGCGTTGCGATTGGCCAAAGACGGGACTCGGGCGGCGATCGAGGCGGTCATCGATGCGGCATCAGGCGCGCGGCACTGGACGGAGGCGGTCGAGTCCGGCCAGCTGCGCAAGGCCGTGCGGGGGTACGACACCGTCGGTGAGGACTATCGCGACCAAGGCCTCGGCGCACGCCGCCCCAGCCGGCTGCACAGCATCGAGGAACTACCGGTGGCGCTGGCGATGCTGGTAATCAGCGGTGGCGACTGGCGAGACTCGGTGCTCGGTGGCGTGAACTACGGTCGCGACTCCGACTCGATCGCCTCGATGGCCGGCGCGATCGCGGGAACGTTGGGTGGGCTGGCCGTGGTTCCCACCGAGTGGGCCGAACAGGTGGCCACGGCCAGCCGGATCGACCTCGAGACGCCCGGCCGGCAGCTCGCGGAGATCACACTGGAGATCCGAGCCGGCGATACGACCCGCCGGGCCGCCGCGGACGAAGCGTTCGGACGGTTGACGTAGCCGATGCGACTGACCTGGGTACAACCGGAGGACCTGGTGGGGCATGCGCTGCACCGGGCTGTTGACGACGGTGTCGACGTCGCCGACCTGCGTGACCGGTGGCTGGCGGTCGGCGGTCATCCGGAACCCCTGCACTCCGGTGCGTCCAGTACACCAGGCACGGCGGAGCAACGGGAGGTGGCGGTAGAGATACTCGACGAGATCGATCAGCGGCCGGCACCGATCGAGACCACCGAGCCGACCGACCTGGACGCCATTCGGGCCGTGGCACCCGCGTTCGGTGTGCGGCCCGCCGGCCCGGCCAACCAGCTCGGCTCGGCCAGCCAACTCGGCTCGGTCAACCAGCTCGGCTCGGTCAACCAGCTCGGCTCGGCAGGCCTGCTCGACCGGATCCATGGCGCATGGACCGGCCGAGCGGCCGGTTGTCTGCTCGGCAAACCAGTGGAGAAGATCCCGCGCCGGGGGATTCGGGAGATCCTGGAGTCCACCGGGCGCTGGCCGCTCACCGGGTGGTTTACCGCCGAGGGGTTGTCGCCGGAGGTCGCCGCCCGGTGGCCGTGGAACCGGCGCAGCGCCCCGACCAGCCTGGCCGAGAACATCGACGGGATGCCCGAGGACGACGACCTCAACTTCCCCATGCTCAACCTTTCCCTCTTGGAACGCCATGGTGCGGCGCTGGACACCTCTGACGTCGCACAGGGATGGTTGGCTGAACTGCCGGCCGGCCGAGTGTTCACCGCCGAGCGGGTGGCGTACCGCAACCTGCTCCTGGGGATCGATCCACCTGCCACGGCGCGGGTGCGTAACCCGTTCCAGGATTGGATCGGCGCGCAGATCCGGGGTGACGTGTTCGGCTGGGTCTTTCCGGGGGAGCCGGCCCGGGCGGCTGAGCTGGCGTGGCGCGACGCGGTGCTCAGCCACACCCGCAACGGCGTGTACGGCGAGATGTTCGTCGCCGCTGCGTGCGCGGCGTCGCTGGTCGGGAGCACTGTCGATGACATCCTCGATGCTGGCTTGTCGGTGGTGCCGCCGGCGTCGCGGTACGCCGCCGCGGTCCGCTTCGCCCGCTCGCTGCCCGCGATATGCGCCGACTTCGAGGCGGCGGTGGACCTGATCGAGCAGCGCTACGGGCACCTGCATTGGGTTCACGTGCTGAATAACACCGCGCTGATGGTTACCGCCCTCGTGTTCGGGGAAGGAGACTTCGGGCGGTCGGTGACGTTAGCCGTCAGTGGCGGGTGGGACACCGACTCCAACGGCGCGACCGTAGGTTCACTCCTTGGTGGACTGTCGGGGTTGTCCTCCTTGCCGGAATACTGGGTCGCGCCGATGCGCAACCGGGTGGCCTCGTCGTTGCCCGGTTACGACGGCATCGGTTTCGACAGGCTCGCCCGGCGCACCCTCGCCGTGTCCGGGCGGATAGGAGTGACATGAGCGAGACATCCATCGTCGTCTTAGGTAGCGCGAACATGGACCTGGTGGTGAGCGCCGACCGGGCACCACAGCTGGGAGAAACCGTTACCGGACGCACCTTCCGCACCGTGCCCGGTGGTAAGGGCGCCAACCAGGCCCTCGCCGCCGCCCGCGCGGGCGCCAACGTCCAATTCCTCGGTGCCGTCGGCGCTGACGAATACGGCCACCGGATCCGCCAACTGCTGGCCGCCGAGGGCGTCGAGATCAGTGGCCTCGTCGACGCCCCCGAGCCGACCGGAACCGCGCACATCACCGTCGACGGCGCCGGTAGCAACTCGATCATCGTGGTGCCGGGAGCCAACGGCACGGTGACAACCCTCACCGACGAGCACCGCGGGATCATCTCCGGCGCCACGATGCTGCTACTGCAACTGGAACTACCGTTGAAGCTCGTGGCTCAGGCCGCGGCGTTCGCCCGGTGGGCCGGGGTGCGCACGGTGCTGACCCCGGCGCCGGTCGTGCCGTTGCCCGACGGGCTGCTGGACAACGTCGACGTGCTGGTCGCCAATGAGCACGAGGCCGGGGTGGTGGCCGGCCGGACCGGAGGCGTCACATCGGCGGACCAGGCCAGCGAGGTCGCGGCCGTCGTGGCGAAGCGGGTCCGCGAGGTGGTGGTGACGCTGGGGGAGCAGGGTGCGGTGCATGCGGCCACCGGCGCCGACCCGCTACGGGTACCCGCCTTCACCGTCGACGCCGTCGACACCACCGCGGCTGGGGACACCTTCGTGGGAGTGCTGGCCGCCGGCCTGGTCGACGGGCTGGAGACGGCGGCCGCGCTGCGCCGCGCCTCGGCTGCCGCCGCACTGGCCGTGCAGCGTTTCGGGGCGTCCACCTCGATGCCCAGCCGCCGGGAAATCGATCGTTTCCTCGCCGACCGGGATACCTGACCGACGAAAGGATGACGATGAACGACGGGCCACTGGCCGGGCTGCGGGTGGTCGATGCGTCGACGCTGTTCGCGGGGCCGCTGACGGCGATGCACCTGGGTGACATGGGGGCCGAGGTCATCAAGGTCGAGCACCCACGGCGACCCGATCCCGCCCGGGGCCACGGCGCCGCCAAGGCCGGGCACAATCTCTGGTCCAAAACACTGGGCCGGAACAAGCGAGCGGTCACGGTGGATCTTTCGCGGCCGGCCGGGCAAGAGGTGTTCACCCGGCTTGCGGCAGGGGCCGACGTCGTCGTCGAGAACTTTCGGCCGGACACGCTGGAGCGGTGGAATCTGGGATACGACCGGCTGTCCGCGCACAACTCCGGCCTGGTGCTGGCCCGGCTGACCGGGTTCGGCCAGATCGGTCCGTACCGGCGCCGGCCCGGGTTCGGAACACTGGCCGAGGCGATGAGTGGGTTCGCCGCGATGACCGGCGAACCAGATGGCCCGCCGACGCTGCCGCCGTTCGGGCTGGCCGACGGGATCGCCTCCCTGGCCGCCGCGTACGCCATCATGACGGCGCTGCACACCCGGCAGGCGACGGGCCGTGGACAGGTGGTCGATCTGGCCATCGTCGAACCGATGCTGGCGATGCTCGGTCCACAGATCAGCCAGTGGGATCAGCTCGGCACGGTGCAACCGCGCACGGGCAACCGGTCGGTGAACAACGCACCGCGCAACACATATGAGTGCGCCGACGGCCGCTGGGTGGCGATCTCCACGAGTTCCCAGAACATCGCCGAACGGGTGATGCGCCTGGTCGGGCGCCCCGACGTCATAGACCAGCCCTGGTTCGCCACCGGTGCGGGGCGGGTGGAGCACGCCGACGAACTCGACATCGCGGTGGCGGCGTGGGTGGGGCAACGCCCTCGGGGCGAGGTGATCGACGAGTTCGAGAAGGCGGAGGCCGCCGTCGCCCCCATCTACGACGCGTCGGACGTCGTCGAAGACCCGCAATTCGCCGCGCTCGGCACGGTGGTGCGGATGGATGATCCGGACCTCGGCGAGATCGCCATGCAGAATGTGTTGTTCCGGCTGTCGGAGACACCCGGCCGGGTGCGGTTCACCGGCCGGGCCCACGGCGCGGACACCGATGACGTGCTGCGTGAACTCGGCTACCACGCCGAGGACGTACTTTCACTCCGCGAGGCCGGCACCGTCTGACCTTGTGCCGCGGCCGACGTATCGACGACAAGGGCCGCCGGAGCGTTCATGTCGGCCGTATAGCGCGGCACACTCGTGTCACGCGCGCAGGACGTCGTCCAGCGTGTGGGCGGTGAGGACACGTGCGGTCCAGGTCTCGAGTTGGTCGGTGGACGCGGACTGCACGGCGGCGTGAACGGCGGCGGGCGGTGGGCCGAACTTCAGGGTGAGAAGCTGTAGCAGCGCTCGGGCGTGGCCGCGAGCCTCTCCACGGGCTTCGCCGCGGGCTTCGCCTTCGGCGCGGAGCATGTCTGCGGTGGTCACATACGCCTCCTCTGCATCCGACCCCAGTTGGGCGAACAGCCGGTGTAGCTCGCTGGCGGGCGCCTCGCCCACAGCTCCAATGTACGTCAACAGTGTGATGAAGTGGTCGATGCCGCCGGGCTGCCGCAAGACGGCGCCCAACTCGTCGGTCCATTGCCGTAGGTCATCCGCCAGCCTGGGGTTGCCTGCGGCGATCTTGAGGAGGAGGAGCGTCATTCGGGTGGGCGGGGTGAGCGGCCGGGTTCGCAGAGCCCGTTCGTCGAGTCGGGTCAGATCGTCGAGCAGGAATCGGAACCGAGGCAGGTAACTCTCAACTGCATCGAGCACGTCACGGTCGAGGTCGATGAGGTCAATGACGTCAGTCGGGTCGGCCCACGGCGCGCGGTTGTGATGCATCACCAGTGGAATGACCGCGGGGAGGCGGGTTGTCTTGGGGCGTTCGCTGAGATAGCGGTCCCAGATCCGGACCACATAGTGCAACATCCGAAACGGCATGAGGGGATCGCCGCCGCTTTGATGTTCGACAAGAACGTAGATGAACGCCTGGTGGTCCTCTAGGGGCGCGGTGAAGAGCAAGTCCGAGTGCCGCCACCGCAGCGTGGTGTCGACGAAGCTGCCGGAAACCGGAGTCAGCCGGGTGAGATCGAGCCTGCTGAGCAGGGGAGCCGGCAAGACCGCGCGCAGCTGCGACGCGGCGTTGGCGGGGTCGCCAAGAACCCGGCGAAACACTGCGTCGTGGGGACTGGGTTGGGTCGACATGGTGGCCAACGTACCGGAAGATACTGACAGTAAATGAGCCGTAAAACAAGATAATGCGCTCTAACCAAGTCAATCACTAGATACATGACTCAAGCGCGAGAGGTCGGGGTGCCGTCCATGGAACGTCACCGGTGCAGGACACTTGGACCATGAGCATCGTGTTGACGCAGCTGTACGTACCAGCGGACCGTCCGGACCGGGTGCGAAAGGCACTAGCCGGTGACGCCGACGTCGTCATCATCGATCTGGAGGACGCGGTAGCACCCGCGGCGAAGGAATCCGCCCGACACGGCCTGCCGGAGCTGATCGCCGAGTTCCCAGGGCGGCCCACGCAGGTACGAGTCAACGCGGTGGGCACACCCTGGGGTGCCGCCGACCTCGTATTGATGGCCGCCCTGCCCACCCACGTCGAGCTGCGGCTGCCAATGGTGAACGCACCCGCCGACGTCGAGGCTGCCCGTGCCGAGGTGGGCGGGCGAGCCGTACACGTGCTGATCGAGACGGCCGCGGGGGTGGAAGCCGCGGGCGAGATCGCCCGTACCGATGGGGTTGCCTCGGTCGGTTTGGGGGAAGCGGACCTCGCCTCCGATCTAGGCGTGAGCACGGACGACGCGCTGGCGTGGTGTCGGCAGCGGATCCTCGTGGCGGCCCGGGCGGCTGGCTTACCTTCACCGTTGGCCCCGGTGTATCTGAACGTGCACGATCTCGACGGCCTCGCCGAATCGACTCGCCGCGCGCGGCAGTCGGGGTTCGTCGGGCGTGCGGCGATACATCCCCGGCAGCTACCGGTGATCGTCGCGGCGTTCGCGCCCGACCCGGACGAGGTGCAACGCGCCCGCGATGTGCTGGACAGCGTGGCGCAGGCGCAGGCTCGCGGGGACGGCACGTCGACCCTCCCGGACGGCAGCTTCCTGGATGTGGCCATGGTGGCCCAGGCCCGGCAGGTGATCGACCTCGACGAACGCACTAGCCGGCAGGACAGCTGACCGGCCTAGGGGGCCGTCGCGGCTTAACCGTGGTGAGCGGAGTGGAGTTGGTGCAGCGAAGGAGCGGCGGAGGTGTTGCTCTGGCGACACTGACGGCACTTCGATCACGCACCAACTTCGCTACGTGCAGTCGGGCTGTGAGGCACTAGCCCTGTGACAGGAGATCATTCTCAACTTGTTGTCGTTTCGTGACCATAAGTCAGTGCTCTGGCTCTTCCGTTGTGACCCGATGCGCCATATTTTTCGGCCTACGTGCCTATCGTGGTGGACCATCGCCGCGGAAGGCGCTCGTCGTCGATCAACGACAAGGAGCGGGAATGACGCGTCCACGACACAAGCCGAGCCGGCGGACCGGAACCCGGTACGCCGTCATCGGTGGGGTTGCCGCCGCAGGCATGCTGGTGACCACCATGGGAGTGCCTTTGGGCGGCGAGATCGCCGCGGCCGAGACCTCCGACCGATACCTGGGATCCATCGCCGACCTCAGCGACACCTCATCAGCCACGGACGACCTCGTGCACGAGTTGTCCGGGGCATGGTTCATCGAGCTGACCGAGCGGCCCACGGCCCGCGGCGGGCAACCGGCCACGGTCGACCGGCAGCAACGCCGGCTGCTGGCCGAGGCCGCCGACCTGCAAGCCGATCTCGACGTCCGCTACTCGTACCAGCGGCTGTGGAACGGCGTGTCGGTTGATGCGTCGGAGGCCGACATCGCTCGCATCAGTGAGTCCAGCGAAGTCGCGGCCGTCTACCCCGTCTTGACGGTAGCGGCGCCTGAGCCGGCTGAGTCCGTCGAGCCGGCCATGGAGTCCGCGCTCGGCATGACCGGCGCCGACGTCGCACAGAGTGAGCTCGGCCTGGACGGCACCGGGTTGCGGGTCGCCGTCATCGACTCCGGTATCGACTACGATCACCCAGACTTCGGTGGCTCCGGCGTCGACGGGGGCACCGACTTCCCCACCGCACGGGTGCCGTACGGCTACGACTTCGTGGGCGACACGTTCAACGCCGATCCATCGTCTCCGGCGTACTCGCCGCAGCCCCAACCCAACGACGACCCCGACGACTGCCAAGGCCACGGCACCCACGTGGCCGGCATCATCGGCGCCGACGGCGACCTGGCCGCCGACGGCGTGCGGGGGGTGGCTCCCGGTGCTGAACTCGGGGCCTACCGCGTCTTCGGCTGTGGCGGTTCGACCACCGCGGACATCATCCTGGCCGCACTCGAGATGTCGCACGCCGACGGTATGCACGTGGTGAACATGAGCCTCGGCGCGGCGTTCGCTACCTGGCCGCAGTATCCGACGTCGGTGGCCAGCGACGCCCTAGCCGCCGAAGGTGTCGTGGTGGTCGCGTCGATCGGCAACAGTGGCGCGGGCGGCACGTGGTCGGCTGGCTCCCCTGGTGTAGGGGACGACGTAATCGGCGTCGCCTCCTACGACAACGCGCGGTTCTCCGCCCGCGCCTTCCGCGCGGCGCCCGACGACCAACTCATGGGTTTCCGCGACGCGACCGCGGCCCCGCCCGCACCGGATGAGGGCGAGTTGCTCCTGAGCCGCACCGGGACCCCGGACTCCCCACAGGACGCGTGTGACGCCGCCGGTCCACTTCCGGACCTGTCCGGAACCGGTGCGCTGGTCCGTCGGGGAGAATGCCCGTTCTACGAGAAGGCGATCAACGCGCAGAACGCGGGTGCCAGCGCTGTCGTGATGTACAACAACGTGCCCGGTAGCTTCGCCCCGACCGTTCAGGCGCCGTCGCCGGAGCACCCTGAGGTGACCATCCCGGTGGTGGCTATCTCCCAGTCCGACGGACACGAGTTGGACAGCCGCGTCGCGGCCGGCGAGACCACCCTCACCTGGACCGATGAGCGGACCGTCGTCGAGAATGTCACCGGCGGGCTGATCTCCTCGTTCAGCTCGTACGGTATGACCGCCGACCTGAAGATGAAGCCTGACATCGGTGCCCCCGGTGGGCTGATCCGGTCGACGTACCCGCTGGAGAAGGACGGCTACGCGGTGGCATCGGGCACGTCGATGTCTGCCCCACACGTGGCCGGAGCCGTGGCGCTGTTGCTGGAGGCCCGGCCGGACACCGATCCCGGTGACGTACGGAGCTTGCTGCAGAACCACGCGGTTCCCGCCGACTGGTCGCTGATGCCGGGTGAGGGTTACATCGAACCCGTGCACCGGCAAGGTGCCGGCATGCTAGCCATCGACACCGCCATCCTGGCCGAAACCTCGGTGAACCCCGGGAAGTTGTCGCTCGGGGACAGCTCCGACGGCCCGGTCACCACCACCCTCACCGTCAGCAACGACGGCGACACTCCGGTGATCTACGAGCTGTCCGCCATCGACGCGGTGACCACGGCCGGGCCACCCCACACGCCGCAGTTCTTCCTCGGCGGCGCGGGTGTCGACTTCGGCACCGACACCGTCACGGTTCCCGCGGGTGCCACGGTGGACCTGCCCGTCACCATCACCGCCCCGGACAGCCCGGAGCATGGCCAGTACGGCGGGTATCTGCTGCTCACGCCAGAGGACGGCGACACCCTCCGGGTGCCATTCGCCGGCCTGGTGGGCGACTATCAGGACATCGAGGTCCTCGATCCGGCGACCGGCCTGCCTATGCTCGGCCAGGTCGATACGTGTGATCGGTTCGTCGGGATCGATTGCACGATGAACGCCACCTACCACCAACACCCGGACGGCGCGACGTTCACCATGGACGGCCCGGAGAACATGCCGGTGATCATGGTGAACCGCAAGTACCCGGCCGAGAACCTGCGGCTGGAACTGTTCCGGGCCCGCGCCGATGGCAGCGCCGGGCCGCCGGTCGTGGGGCGGCACAACACCGTCCTGTCGTTGGACTATCTCGGCCGTAGTGGTAGTGCTGTCGCCTTCAACGCCTACGCGTGGGACGGCACCCGCACGGTAGGCCGCCGCGGCGTCTCGGTCGACGTGCCCGACGGCCGGTACGTCCTACGGCTGAGTGTGCTCAAGCCGATGGGTGATCCGGACAACCCGGACCACGTCGAGACCTGGGACTCCCCGGTTATCACGGTGGACCGTACGGGTAGCTGACCGGCCGCTCGCTACGGGGCTGGGACGTACGACGTTGCGTCCCAGCCCCGCGGCGCCCGGTAGCCGTGCGGCAGCTTGTAGCCGTATTCACTCATCACCTCGCGCAACCGGTCCGGATAATCGGTGATGATGCCATCGACGCCGTCTTCGATCAGCTTGCGCATGGTGGGGTGATCGTTGATGGTCCAGGGGATGACGGCGAGCCCCAGGTCGTGTGCCTCTGCCACCATGTCCGCGGTGACGTAGGGCTGGTAACCAGGATCGTCGATGCCGCCGCCCCAGCCGTGTACGGGTGAGAACGCGTCCGCTCCGAAAGACGCTACGGCCGGCAGCGGATTGCCGCCGAAGTCGTCGATGTCGATGCCACCGAGCCAGGGTGACGCGCCTGGCTGGCCGATCTGCAGGAACGTGTAGTTGGTCAACGCCACGATCGGCAGCCGGGGCTCCACCTCGCGCATGCGCATTAGCGTTCCCCAGTCGAAGCTCTGAATCGTCACCTGGCCGAGCATCCGGGCCGCGCGGATGTCGTTGACGACAACCTGAACGAATTCCTCCCGAGGCGCCGTCTCATGTGGCGCTCCGGCCTCGACCTTGGTTTCGACGTTGAGTGTGACGCCGTACGCACGATACCGGTGGATGAGGTCGAAGACCTCGCTGAGCAGAGGCATCTTCGCGCCAGGTGCGGCCTGCTGGTCCGGGAAGTTCGGCAGGGTCTGCGCGCCGCAATCCATGGTGCGAACCTGGGCCAGAGTCAGGTCTTTGATGTATTTACCCACGTACGGGAACTGCGGGTCGCCATCGAACAGTGGCTCAGCATCCATACACCGGGTGCCCGAGACGCGGCGGTCATGGGTGACAACGGCGTAGCCATCCCTGGTGATCTGGATATCGAGTTCTAGTGTGCTGACACCGAGTTCGATCGCGTTCTCGAAGGCCGGCAGGGTGCTCTCCACCATGAGCCCGATGCCGCCTCGGTGCGCCTGGAGGTCGAACCGGTTGTCGACGGGTTTGTTCAGATTCAGCCAGGTGGTCTTCGACGCGATGGCGGTCGGGGATGCCGGCCCGGTAGGTTGAGCTGCCGCTGTGCCGACCATGACGGGCGCCAGCGCTGCCGCGACGATACTGACGATCGTCGCCGTGAACCGTCGATTCATGTGTCTGTCCTCTCCGCTGCTTAAGAAGGGTCGCCGCATGACGTTGCCAGCTCGGGGCAACGAGAGGTGGGAGGTCAACGGTCTACAAGGTGACATCCGATCGAAGGGTCGCCCAGTGCGGTAGCGCCCTGCTGAGCGCGGTCAGGCATAACGTGCCCGTCGAGTAATGCCGACCTGAACTGCCGCCTCGATCTGCGCGAGGACGGCCGCGGGTTCAGAGCGTAGCCGGCGCGGTGAGATGGGGACGACGGTCCACCCCAGCGCGGCGTATCGTGCGCGGCGTTGCTCGGTGTGCTCCACGCGGTCGCCGTAGCGGTGCCACTCGGCTGAATCGATCTCGACCACGACGCGGGCGTCCGGCCAGCAGGCATCCGGAATTAGCGTCCCGTCGGTGACCCCGGGCAGGGGTACGTTCCAGCGCGGCTCGTCGAGGACGGAGGACTGGCGGACGAGATCTCTTAGTTCACATTCTGGTGCTGACCGGCAGCCGGCGGTGACGTCGTCGAGTGCGATCCGAATCTCGCGGGCACCTCGCCAGCGGGCCCCGCCCAGCGCGCTGCGCAGGGCGTCTGGGCTGGTGAGACCCTTCTGAACCGCCTCACAGATCAAGGCCCGGATGTCTTGCAGTGACGTTAGACGGATGCACGTATCGACAACCGCGCGTTCGGGTGGCGCCACTGGGAGGCCGCCGAGGACGTTGCGCCGCCCCGGCAGGCGACGGACCCGGCGGACGTGAGCGAACGATGTTGCCGCCCTCTGCACCGAGTTCGGCACGAGGACGGTGGCGATAGCCGCGGCGGGCACATAACGCAGCCCGTACGCACGGCATGCGTCAGCTCCCGAGACCACGGCGTCCGGGCCTGCGTACAGCAGCGCCGCGCGTAGCCGGTGGCGGGCCTGGAGTGGACCGGAAAAGGTGGCGTAGACGCCACGGGCGACACGTTGCCACCGGCCGCGCTCGAGGGTGTGCCGGAGAGCGGCTTTGCTCATCCCTGCCGCGAGCGCCTGACCACGAGTGACCAGCGCATCCTGGGTGCGGGCGATGGCGGCGATCTGGTCGGCAACGGTCATGGTTTCGACCTTGCCGTCGCCGCGACCGGCCCACCAGAGGCAGTTTGGGAAATGTGGATAACCGGTCACCTGGATGGTGACCCTGTGGATATGTCCCCGTCGGTTGTCAGGTCGGAGTGGAGTTGGTGCACCGAGTGGAGTTGGTGCGCCGTGGGGAGTGAGGGAGGTGCGGCTATGGCGACCCTTTCTCCGCTCCTCGCCTGCACCAACTCCACACTGTGCACCAACTCCACTCCGACCTGACAACGACCGGGGCAGATGGGTGGTGTTGGGGTGGAAGGGGGTGACTCCAGGGTGGGATCAGGCGGGCGTGAGCCAGAGGGTGCCCAGCGGCGGCACCCGGAGGGTGGTCGATGCCGGCCGGCCGTGCCAGGGTTCGTCGTCGGCCTCTACCTGGCCCCAGTTGCCGACGCCGGAGCCGGTGTACACGTCGGCGTCGGTGTTCACCACCTCGCGCCAGGCACCGGCCAGCGGCAGGCCGAGGCGGTACTGCTCGTGCGGCATTGGCGAGAAGTTGGTGACGCAGGCCAGCATCGAACCATCGGAGCCAAACCGCAGGAAGCTGAAGACGTTGCCGGTGGCGTCGTTGGCATCGATCCACTGGAATCCGGCCGGATCGGCATCGAGTGACCACAGCGCCGGGTGCTCCCGGTACACCCGGTTGAGGTCGCCCACGAGCCGGCGTAGCCCAGCGTGGTCGGGAGAGTCGAGCAACCACCAGTCGAGTTCCCCGGACTCCGCCCACTCCGATTCCTGGCCGAACTCGCCACCCATGAACAGCAGTTGTTTGCCCGGGTGGGCCCACATGTAGGCGTAGAAGGCGCGGAGTGTGGCGAGTTGCTGCCAGCGGTCGCCGGGGATCTTGCGCAGCAGCGATCCCTTCCCGTGGACGACCTCGTCGTGGGAGAGCGGCAGGACGAAGTTCTCGCTGTAGGCGTACATCATCGAGAACGTCATCTGATGATGGTGGTATTGGCGGTGGATCGGTTCGTGGGACAGGTAACTCAGGGAATCGTGCATCCAGCCCATGTTCCACTTCATGCCGAAGCCGAGGCCGCCGACGTGGGTGGGTTGGCTGACGCCGGGCCACGCGGTCGACTCCTCGGCGATCGTGACGATTCCCGGTACCGACTTGTAGGAGGTGGCGTTGGTTTCCTGGAGGAAGGTGATCGCGTCGAGGTTCTCCCGGCCGCCGTGCACATTGGGCAGCCAGGCCCCTTCTCCGCGTGAGTAGTCGAGGTACAACATCGACGCCACCGCATCGACCCGCAGCCCGTCCACGTGATATTCGGACAACCAGAACAACGCGTTGGCCACCAGGAAGTTGCGGACCTCGGGGCGCCCGTAGTCGAAGACATAGGTGCCCCAGTCAGGGTGTTCACCCCGGCGCGGGTCCGGGTGCTCGTACAACGGAGTGCCGTCGAACCGGGCCAGCGCCCACGTGTCCTTCGGGAAGTGGGCCGGAACCCAGTCGACGATCACCCCGATACCCGCCTGGTGCAGCTGGTCCACGAGGTACTTGAAGTCGTCCGGGGTGCCGAACCGGGCCGTGGGGGCGTAGTACGACGTCACCTGATACCCCCACGAGCCACCGTAAGGGTGTTCGGCCACCGGCAGCAGCTCTACGTGGGTGAACCCGAGGTCGCGGACGTACTCGCTGAGTTCGTCGGCCAGTTCACGGTAGGTGCGGCCGCGCCGCCACGACCCGAGGTGTACTTCGTACACCGTCATGGGGTGATCATGGGCGGTGGTGGAAGCGCGTCGGGCCATCCAGGCCGCGTCGTTCCAGACGTGCCGTGACTCGTGCACCACCGATGCCTGGGCCGGTGGAACCTCGGTGCGTCGGGCCATCGGATCGGCTTTCTCCCGCCACACGCCGTCGGCACCGAGGAGCTGATACTTGTACAGCGCGCCGTCGCCGATGCCGGGAACGAACCCGGTCCAGATCCCGCCACCAGTCAGCCGCAAGGGCGTGGAGATCCCGTCCCAATGGTTGAAGTCGCCGGCTACCCGGACCTCCCGAGCGTTCGGCGCCCACACCGCGAACGACGTGCCGGCCACGCCGTTCTCCGTCGTGACGTGGGCGCCGAGGACGTCCCACAGATGTTCGTGGCGGCCTTCGCCGATGAGGTGGAGATCGATGTCGCCGACCATCACGCCTCCTGGCTGGCGAGGCGTTCGACGGCGGTCATCGGGATCGGCAACCAGGACGGCCGGTACCGCGCCTCGTAGGCGACCTCGTACACCGCTTTGTCGATCTCGTAGGCGGTCAGGAGGGCGGCGTGCAGCCGCGGATCACCCGCTCCGGCCTGGGTGTAGCCGTCGCAGAACGCGTCGCGGTTGCGTTCGGCCCACTCGGTGGCCCGGTAGCTGATCTGGTCGTAGGCGGGGTGGTTGTGGTCATAGTCGGTGATCAGCAGGTACCTCGCCGCGTAGTCGAACGATCGGAGCATCCCGGCGACGTCCCGGATGGGAGAGTCGAGGGTGGTGCGTTCGGTTAGTGGCCGGGCCGGCTCACCCTCGAAGTCGACCAACTTCCAGCCCATCACGGTGCGCAACACCTGACCGAGGTGGTAGTCGCCGTGGACACGCTGGGTGGGGACTGGGTGGTCGACCCTCCGCAGTGCGTTTACCTGCGTGCGTAGCCGGGGCATATACGGCTCCAACTCGGGTACCACACCCACCGCTTGGTCGAGACGGCGCAGGATGAGGTCGGTTCGGGCCGCGAGGTCGGAAGCGCTGAACTGCCCGGTCGGTAGGACCTCGGCCATGGTCTTGTGAACGTGCCCGGTTGCTTCGCCGAGCCGGTGAGCCTCAGCGGCGAAGTCACCGCCGACCTCGTCGGCATGCAGATCGCCTTCGGCGTAGAGGTCGCGGACACTGGCGGCGGCCAGCGCCCATCCGTCGGAGGCGGTGGTGAGGTAGGTCTGCAACATGGCGAGGCTGGCGTGATGGTCCCCGCCGGCAGTGGTCCACCGACCATCCACCCAGCCCAGCAGCGGAGCCACATACCCACAACCTTCTCGGGTCAGCGCCGCATGGACCTCGACGTCGGGATTCAGGCCGGGCTGGACCCGCCGGAACACCTTGAGCAGGGCGACGTCGCCATAGGCGAGCGAGGTGTTGCTTTGCTCGACGGGCAGTGCCAGCGCGGACTCTCCCACCGGGATCTCGGCACCCGGCTCGGTGTGGAAGGTGAGATCGCCGACCCGCCGTCCGCCGTCGAGGAAGTACTCCAACAGGGCCTCGGTGGCGATCTTGTCATGTAACGCGTCATACACGTGGCCGGCCTCGACCTGGCCCACGTGGACATGGTCGAGGCGATCTTGTAGGTCACGATGGATGGCTAGGGGCACCTGATAGGTGTCGTGGTGCCCATCGCGGCGCACCTCGACCAACAGGTGCCAAACCCGTGGCTCGTCGTCGCGCAGCAACGTGGCGGACACGATGTGTACGTCGTCGACGGCCGACCGGCCCCCGAACCAGCGCTGATGCGTCAACCAGTCTCGCAGCAGGAGAACGGCCTCAGCCAGGGTCTCGTCGACGTCTATCTCCTCCATCGTCACGGCATCCCCTCCTCCGGCACTTCCATGAGCCGGAACCAATAGAAGCCATGAGGTCCAAGGGTCAGCAGGTATGGCAACTCACCGACGGTGGGGAAGCGTACGCCGCCGAGCAGCTCAACCGGCTGCGTACCCTCGAAACGGCGTAGGTCGAGTTCCACCGGCTGCGGGAATCGCGACAGGTTGTTCACGCACAACACGATGTCGTCGCCGAAGACCCGCACATACGACAACACGGTGGGGTTGGAACCACCGAGGTCGGTGAAGTCGCCCAACCCGAACGCAGGGTTCTGTTTGCGCACCTCGATCATCCGCCGGGTCCAGTGCAGCAACGACGACGAGTTGGTCATCTGGGCTTCCACGTTGGTCACCTGGTACCCATAGACCGCGTCCATAATCACCGGCAATGTGAGCCGGCCCGGATCGGAGGTGGAGAATCCCGCGTTGCGGTCGGGGGTCCATTGCATGGGGGTGCGCACCCCGTCCCGATCGCCTAGCCAGATGTTGTCGCCCATACCGATCTCGTCACCGTAGTACAGAACGGGGGAACCCGGCAGGGACAGCAGCATCGCGGTGAAGAGTTCGATCTGGTTGGTGTCGTTGTCGAGCAGGGGCGCCAGCCGCCGGCGGATGCCGATGTTGGCCTTCATCCGCGGGTCTTTCGCGTATTCGCTCCACATGTAGTCGCGGTCTTCGTCGCTGACCATCTCCAGCGTCAGCTCGTCGTGGTTGCGTAGGAAAATGCCCCACTGGCCACCCGACGGGATATCGGGTGTCTGGGCCATGATCTCGCTGATCGGGTAACGCGACTCGCGGCGCACCGCCATGAAGATGCGCGGCATGACCGGGAAGTGGAAGTTCATGTGGCATTCGTCGCCGCCGACGCTGGGATCACCGAAGTACTCGACGACGTCGGTGGGCCACTGGTTGGCCTCGCTGAGCAGCACGGTGTCGGGGAACTCGTCGTCGACCACCTTGCGGATCTGTTTGAGGAACGCGTGGGTGTCGGGCAGGTTCTCGCAGTTGGTCCCCTCGGCCTCGTAAAGGTAGGGCACGGCGTCGAGCCGGAAGCCGTCGACACCCAGGGTCAGCCAGAACCGCAACGCGTCGAGAATAGCCTCCCGCACCGCCGGGTTCTCGAAGTTCAGGTCCGGCTGGTGATTGAAGAAGCGGTGCCAGTAGTACTGCTTGCGCACGGGGTCGAACGTCCAGTTGGACGGTTCGGTGTCGACGAAGATGATCCGAGCGTCCGAGTAGCCGGTGTCGTCGTCGGCCCAGACGTAGAAGTCGCCATAGGGTCCGTCGGGATCCTGCCGGGAGGCCTGGAACCACGGATGTTGATCGCTGGTGTGGTTCATGACGAAGTCGATGATGACCCGCATGCCCCGTTCATGCGCGGTCTGGACGAAATCGGCGAACTCCTCGAGGGTGCCGAACTCGGGGAGGACGTTCTTGTAGTCAGCGACGTCGTAGCCGCCATCACGGAGCGGCGACGGGAAGAAGGGCGGCAGCCACAGGCAGTCGACACCCAGCCATTCCAGGTAGTCCAGCTTCTCCCGCAGCCCGCGGAGGTCGCCCACGCCGTCGCCGTTGGAGTCTTTGAACGAGCGCACCAGAACCTCGTAGAAGACGGCGCGTTTGAACCACTCGGGGTCGGTGCCGCGGGCCGGCAGGGCAGGCTGGTTCTGGGTGAGGTCGGTCATGGTTGCCACCGCCGGACGGTCAGGATGTGGGCGGACTCGACGGCGGGATCGAGGCGCACGTAGTTGTGCCGACCCCAGTGCCAGGTGGCGCCGGTCAGCTCGTCGTGTGCGGCGAAGGTCTCGTGCCAGTCCAGGCCCAACTCGGGCAGGTTGAGGGAGACGGTGGCCTCCCGCGGCGAATGCGGGTCGAGGTTGACGACGACGATCACGGTGTCTGCCTCGTCACCCGCTGGTAGTCGCTTCGAGAAGCAGATCATGTCGGGATTGTCGATGTCGTGGAAGCGCAGATTGCGCATCCGGTGCAAGGCAGGGTGGGCTCGGCGGATCTGATTCAGGCGAGTCAGATACGGCGCGAGCGTCTGTCCTTCCAGCGGCCCACCGGGCTCGTAAGCGGCCCAGTCGCGGGGCCGGTACTGGTACTTCTCCGAGTCGAGGTATTCCTCACTGCCGGGGCGGACGGCGACGTGCTCGTAAAGCTCGAAGCCCGAGTAGACACCCCACGTCGGTGCAAGCATCGCCGCAAGGGTGGCCCGGATCTTAAACGCGGCTGGTCCGCCGTACTGGAGGTAGGCATGCAGGATGTCAGGGGTGTTCACGAAGAGGTTCGGCCGCATGTAATGCGCGGACTCTCGTAGCTCCGTCAGGTACTCCGCCAGCTCGTCCTTCGCGTTCTTCCAGGTGAAGTACGTGTAGGACTGCTGAAACCCAACCTTGGCGAGGGTGTGCATCATGTCGTGCCGGGTGAACGCCTCGGACAGGAAGATGACATCGGGGTCGGTGCGGCGGATGTCGGCGAGCAGGCGGTGCCAGAAGCTGACCGGCTTGGTGTGGGGATTGTCGACCCGGAAGATCCGCACCCCGTAGGACATCCAGTGCCGCACGACCCGGCGGACCTCCGCGTAGATACCGTCGGGGTCGTTGTCGAAGTTCAGCGGGTAGATGTCCTGGTATTTCTTGGGGGGATTCTCGGCGTAGGCGATGCTGCCGTCGGCGCGGCGGGTGAACCACTCGGGGTGCTCGCGTGCCCAAGGATGGTCCGGTGACGCTTGCAGCGCCAGATCCAGGGCCACTTCGAGACCATTCTCTCGAGCCGCGTCGACGAAATCCGCGAAGTCTGCCAACGTCCCGAGCTCAGGGTGGATGGCGTCGTGCCCACCGTCGTCGGACCCGATGGCCCACGGCACTCCGGGGTCGTTCGGCCCGGCGTTCAGCGTATTGTTCGGCCCCTTCCGGAAGGTGGTGCCGATGGGGTGGATGGGAGGGAGGTAGACGACGTCGAATCCCATCGCGGCGACGGCTGGCAGTCGCTTCGCGGCGTCAGCGAACGTGCCCGACGTCCACGTTCCGTCGTCATGGCGGACCGCACCTTCCGAGCGCGGGAAGAACTCGTACCATGCCCCGTAGAGGGCCCGTTCCCGCTCCACCAGCAGTGGGAACGGACCGGCCTCGGTGACGAGGTCGCGCAGCGGGTCGATGGCCAGAACCGCGCGGACCGACGAATCGAGCGCCGCCGCCAGCCGAACCCGTGCCGGGCGTCGGGTGTCGCGTACCGCACGGGCGGCACCGCGCAGCAGGCGGCGTTGTTCGGTGCGGCCACGGGGGAGTGCCGTGGCTGCCCGTTCGAGGAGCAGGGCACCCTCGGTGAGCATCAGCTCCACGTCGATGCCGGCTTCGATCTTGATCTCCGCGGCATGTCGCCACGTGCCGAACGGGTCGGACCAGCCTTCGACCGTGAACGTCCACGGGCCCACGGTGTCTGGGGTCAGCTGGGCATGCCACCGGTCCAGGTGCTCCGGCCCGGTGCGGGTCATGTGAACCCGCTGCCGGACCCGGCCCTTGGGGTCGCGTAGTACCGCGGTGGCGGCCACGGCATCGTGGCCTTCACGGAAGACGGTGGCGGAGACGTCGAACGTCTCACCCGTGACCGCTTTGGCGGGGTATCTCCCGCACTCGATCACAGGGGCGACGTGGAGGATTGGAATACGGCCAGTCATCAGGTTCAACGCTACCCAGTTCGTGGGGTGGTGTAGCGCCGGAGGGGCAGGTTTCACGGGGGAGAATTCTTGCGCATCCCACCGGCCGTCCGGACGTAGGTTTCTCGCGTGTCGGCCCCCGCGTGCAATCTGGTGCCTGATGGGGATACCGTTTCCCGTCGTGCGAGCCATACGACGCCTGACCGTCCGGACCGTCTTGCCCGAGCCGTTGGCTCCGCTGGGTGAACTGGTCACCAATCTGCGCTGGTCGTGGCACACCCCCACGCAGCAGGTGTTCGCCTCGGTGGATGCCGAGGTATGGGAGCAGGTCCGGCACGACCCAGTACGGCTGTTGGGAGAGGTGCCCAACGGGCGGCTCGTCGAGCTGGCCGATGACGCCGGGTTTCTTGACCAGGTTCGGGCCGCCCACGACGACCTCCAGCGATACCTGACCGAGCCGCGGTGGTACCAAAGTGCCGACGGCGACGCGCCGTCCACCATCGCGTACTTCTCGCCGGAGTTCGGCATCACCCACGTGTTGCCGCAGTACTCCGGCGGCCTCGGGATTCTCGCCGGCGACCATCTGAAGGCCGCCAGCGACCTCGGCGTGCCGATCGTTGGCGTCGGGTTGCTGTACCGCCACGGGTACTTCGTCCAGTCGCTGTCTCGTGAGGGTTGGCAGCAGGAGCGTTACCCGGTGGTGGATCCGGACAACCTGCCGCTGACCCTCCTGCGCGAAGGCGACGGCACACCCACCCGGGTGCAGGTCGGCTTGCCCGGTGGACGGACCCTGGCGGCGGCGGTCTGGGTCGCCCAGGTGGGGCGGGTGCCGCTGCTGTTGCTCGACTCCAACGTCGAAGACAACGGTCCGGCCGAACGGGAGGTCACCGACCGGCTCTACGGAGGCACCGGCGAGCATCGCCTACTTCAGGAGATGCTGCTCGGCATCGGTGGCGTCCGGGCGCTGCGGACCTACACCCGGATCACCGGCGCTCCGGCGCCCGAGGTGTTCCATACCAATGAGGGCCACGCCGGATTCCTCGGCCTGGAACGCATCCGGGAGCTGACCGAGGACGCCGGGCTCGGGTTCGACGCCGCCCTGGAGGCCGCCCGGTCCGGGACCGTCTTCACCACGCATACCCCGGTGCCAGCGGGCATCGACCGCTTCCCGCGAGACCTGGTGCAGCAATACTTCGGCGGAGACAACGCGTCCCCCGGCGTGCCGGTGGAGCGGATCCTGTCGCTCGGGTCGGAGGACTATGACACCGGCGACCCGAGTGTGTTCAACATGGCGGTGATGGGCCTGCGGTTGGCGCAGCGAGCCAACGGTGTGAGCCGGCTGCACGGCCGGGTCAGCCGGGGGATGTTCTCCGGTTTGTGGCCGGCGTTCGACGAGAACGAGGTACCCATCACGTCGATCACCAACGGCGTGCACTCGCCGACCTGGGTAGCGCCAGAGGTGATGACACTCGGCGGCGAACTCGCCGACGGCAACGCCGACGTGGGCGACTGGGAAGCCGCGGTCGCCGCGATCTCGGACGAGTTGATCTGGTCCACCAAGCGCCAGTTGCGCGAACGCCTGGTCGCCGACGCCAGGCGGCGGCTGCGGGCGTCATGGCGGCGGCGGGGAGCTAGCGAGGCTGAACTCGGCTGGATCGACGATGCCCTCGACCCGGACATCCTCACCATCGGGTTCGCCCGGCGGGTTCCGTCGTACAAGCGGTTGACGCTGATGCTGCGCGACCCGCAACGGCTCAAGGCGCTTCTGTTGGATCCGGAGCGGCCGATCCAGATCGTCATCGCCGGCAAGGCGCATCCCGCCGACGACGGCGGCAAACGACTCATCCAGGAGATGGTCCGGTTCGCCGACGACCCCGAAGTGCGGCATCGGATCGTGTTCCTGCCGAACTACGACATGGCGATGGCGCTGCCTCTATACCCGGGCTGCGACGTGTGGTTGAACAACCCGCTGCGGCCCTACGAAGCGTGCGGCACGTCCGGCATGAAGGGAGCGCTCAACGGCGCGCTCAACCTATCCATCCGGGACGGCTGGTGGGACGAGTGGTTCGACGGCGAGAACGGCTGGGCCATCCCATCGGCTGAAGGTGTCGACGATACCGACCACCGGGACGATCTCGAGGCCGCCGCCCTGTACGACCTCGTCGAGCATGAGGTGGCGCCGCGTTTCTACGATGTGGACGACCGCGGGGTACCCAGCAGGTGGGTGGAGCTCATGCGGCACACCCTCACGTCACTCGGCCCGAAGGTGCAGGCCACTCGGATGGTACGGGAGTACGTCGAACGGCTCTACCGGCCAGCCGCCGAGTCTGGGCGGGCGCTGAACGCTGACTACGAAGGCGCGGTTGGACTTGCCGAATGGAAGCAGCGGGTGCGCTCGGCGTGGTCCGAGGTCGCCATCGAGCACGTCGAGAGCGACGCCTCCGACGTGTTCGAGATGGGTGAGCAACTCAAGCTGCGGGTCTTCGTCGCGCTCGGAACACTGAGCCCGGAGGACATCGACGTCCAGGTGGTGCACGGTCGGGTCGACGAACATGACCACCTGCGGGAGCCGCGGGTCGCGTCGCTGAGTGTCAGCGAAGGATACGAACCCGGCCGCCACCGGTTTGACGGGGACGTTGAGCTGGATCGCACCGGTCCGTTGGGTTATACGGTGCGGATCGTGCCGAAACACCCGTTGCTCAGTGGCGGCAGCGAACTCGGCTTGGCAGTCCTACCCGGCTGACCCCTTGCGTCCTGCCGCCGGTGGGTGGGAGCGCTCGCCGCGCAGGACGTTAGCTAGCTGTTCCAGCAGCTCGGGTATCCAGATAGCGGTGTCGAACACCGCGTCGGGCTCTACGTGGTTGACCCGAATGCGGTCGGCGGCCCATTCGAGCGCGGCGACGTTCTTGGTTGACACCAGAACCACCCGCCCGCCCCGCGGCGCCGCGGCGAGGTAGCGATGGAACTCGCCGAACGCTCTGACGACGGCGGGGGTGCGGACCGCTGGTTGCAGGCGGTGATTCCGGCACCGGGCGAGGCCGAGCTGCTCGACCTGACACCCGGCATGCCCGCACTCCGGATCGAGTCGATCAGCTGGGATGCGGACGACGTACCGTTCGAGTACTACCGAGGTTACGCCGCAGCGACCAATCCCGTTTCTACGTCGGCATCCGCTAAAACCCGTGCGGATTTTCTTAGAGGCCCCGCGAAGAGGGAGTCGCCGGGCTCGCGTTGCCCGGGCATGTCAGCTGATCGGCACTACCAACGTTGCTCGTCAGTCGACGCACAAACCCAGCGAGCCTCCTTCCTCCGCCTCGCTATCCAGCCGCCCGCCCCGATCCCTATCCGGCGCCCCTGATCGCGGGACCTCTTAAGGGCGATGAGGGGTCACCGCGACATCAGTTAAGCACCTTGACCTGTGGACGCTACGTGGTGTCACTCCCCCTGGCCAACAGCTACCAGTGGCCCTTGGCGGCGAGGCCACGGGCGTCGATCACGAACGTGACGAAGTGAGGCCTACCTTGCGTGACCGATTGTGTTTCCAGCTGTCGTGGCGGTAAAATCGAACACATGAACGAGCAGGCGATGGGTGGTCCCACGGCAGTGGAAGACCGGGACACGGTGGCTGGTGAGGTCGCGGTGATGGTGTCCCGGCTGGCCGAACTGTCCACCATCGTTGAAGACGACGCCGCCCGTATCGATGTGTTGGCTGGGTTGGAGCGGTTGAAAGCCGCCGCCGCGGCAGCGCAGTACGAGGTGATGGTCCAGTTCGCCGAGTCTCAGCGGGCGGCCCGGCGTGGGATGGGATTCGCTGAACGGCACGCCACCCGTGGGGTGCCGGAACAGATCGGCCTGGCCACGAAGACCTCACCCTCGGCCGCCGCGCGTCAGCTGGGCCGGGCCCGGGCGTTGGCCTGTCACCTCCCGGGCACCTTCGCCCTGCTACGCACCGGTGAGATCTCTGAGTTCGCTGCGACGTTCGTGGTGAATGAGACCTCCCATCTCGACCCGGAGCAGCGGCGTCAGGTTGATGCCCGCCTGGCTGGTGAGATCACCGGGATCGGGCCGCAGCGGGTTCAACGGTTGGCCCGGCGCTACGCCATCGAAGCCGACCCGGCCGCCGCGGTGGCCCGGGCGTCTCGGGCGCGGAAAGATCGGCGGGTTAGTGTGCGCCCGGCGCCGGACACCATGACCGTGTTCTCCGCACTGCTGCCCTGCGAACAAGGGGTCGCGGCGTATGCGGCGTTGCGCCGCCACGCTGACGGGGTGATCGCCGCCGGTGGTGATTCCCGCACGCGGGCTCAGATCATGGCCGACACCCTCGTCGAACGCCTCACCGGACAAGCCACCGCCGACACGGTATCCGCCGAGATCGGGCTGGTCATGACCGACACCTCACTGCTCGGCGGTGATGGTGCGGCGGCCGATCTGCTCGGGTACGGACCCATCCCCGCCGACACCGCCCGAGACATCACCCGCCGCGCCGGGGAACCGCCACAGCGATGACGTGGGGCGGGCCCGGGTCTTCCTACGACGGTTGTTCACCGACCCGGCCACCGGGATCATCGCCGACTGCGACCCCAAACGGCGCCGGTTCGACGGCACCCTAGCCCGGCTGCTCACCTACCGCGACGGCGGCACCTGCCGCGACCCCTACTGCGACGCACCCATCCGGCACTTCGACCACATCCATCCCTACACCCATGATGGGGTGACCAGGCCGGGTAATGGGCGTGGGACCTGCGCCCGTGGTAATTACGTCAAACAACAGCCGGGATGGACTATCCGGCTCGTCGACCCGTTCCGGCACATCGTGGAAACCACCACCCCCACCGGACACCGCTACCAATCACGCCCCCCGCCTGCTCCAGGACGCCGGGTCGGCGCCCAACCCCGCGCCGCCTAGGACAGGCTAGCTCGCGTCATCGGAGGCCCGGAGCAGAAGACAGCTGCGCCCACGTAACACCACGGTCGCGCCGGCCGGATGCTGAGCCGCGGCCGCTGGTTCAGCGGTGTCGATCGTCACGTCGTAGCGTCGTGCCCAGGGCCGCCCAGGCAAGGTGACCTGGATGTCGTCGGCACCGGCGTGTAACCACAGCAGGAACGAGTCGTCGACGATCCGTTCGCCGTGGTGGCCACGGGAGCGGATGCCGTCGCCGCTGAGGAACATGCCAATCGTGCGACGGTGGGTGTCGTGCCAGTCGGCTTCGCCCATCTCGTGCCCCGACGGTGAGAACCACGCCACGTCTTTGCGCCCACCCGACACGATCGGACGCCCCTCGAAGAATCGCCGCTGCCGGAACACCGGATGCTTCGCCCGCAGGGCAAGAAGCTGGCGGACCAGGTCGGATAGTTCCGTGAACTCTTCGCGTAGCGACCAGTCGACCCAGGTGGTCTCGTTGTCGAGGCAATAGGCGTTGTTGTTGCCGTGCTGGGTGCGGCCCATCTCGTCGCCGGCGGTGATCATCGGTACACCGGTGGACAACAAGAGGGTGGTCATGAGATTACGTAACTGGCGGTGGCGCAGTCGGGCGATGTCTGGATCGGCGTCGGCTTCGATGCCCTCGGCGCCGTGGTTCCACGACCGGTTGTCGTCGGTGCCGTCGCGGTTCTCCTCGCCGTTGGCGTCGTTGTGTTTGTTGTTGTACGACACCAGGTCGCGCAGCGTGAAGCCGTCGTGTGCGGTGACGAAGTTGATGGACGCATACGGGCGCCGGCCGTCGTCGGCGTAGAGATCGGAGGAGCCCGACAGCCGGAACGCGAGATCGTGAACCCCGCCGGCCATACCCCTCCAGTGGTCGCGCACCGTGTTGCGGAACCGGTCGTTCCACTCCGTCCACAAGTGTGGGAACTCACCCACCTGGTAGCCGCCTGGGCCGACATCCCATGGCTCGGCGATCAGTTTGACCTCCCGCAGGACGGGATCCTGCTCGATGACGGTCATGAATGAGCTCAACATGTCGACGTCGTGCATGGAACGGGCCAGGGCCGAGGCGAGATCGAACCGGAAGCCGTCGACGTGCATCTCGGTGACCCAATACCGCAGCGAGTCCATGACCAGCCGCAACGAGTGTGGGTGGCTGACGTTGAAGGTGTTGCCCGTACCGGTGTAGTCGCTGTAGCGCCCTGGGTCGTCCGGATCGAGCCGGTAGTAGGCGCGGTTGTCGATGCCGCGGAAACAGAGTGTCGGGCCACCGGCGCCCTGCTCGGCGGTGTGGTTGTACACGACGTCGAGAATCACCTCGAGGCCCGCGGCGTGCAGCGCTTTGACCATCGTCTTGAACTCGGTGACCTGCTCACCACTGGTACCCGTCGAGCTGTAGCCGGCATGCGGCGCGAAGAAGCCCAACGTGTTGTATCCCCAGTAGTTGGCGCTGCCCTGCCGCAACAGGTGAGGTTCACTGACGAAATGGTGGACAGGCAGCAACTCGACCGAGGTGATGCCCAGCCCTGTCAGGTGGTCGAGCACGGCCGGGTGAGCTAGGCCCGCGTAGGTGCCGCGGAGGTCTTCCGGGACGTCGGGGTGACGCATGGTGTAGCCGCGAACGTGCAGCTCGTAGATGACGGTGTTCTCCCACGGAACCTGTGGTGGGTGGTCGTCGCCCCAGTCGAAGCCGACGTCGTCGACCACCACCGACCGCGGCACGTACGGCGCGGAGTCGTGGTCGTCGCGGTGCGCCGGGTCTGCGTTGTTGCCGCCTTCGGCGAACTCCCCGTCGATCGCGCGGGCGTACGGGTCGACCAGCAGTTTGGCTGGGTTGAAGCGCAAACCCTGTGCGGGATCCCACGGACCATGGACGCGATACCCGTAGCGCTGCCCAGGATGCACACCGGGAAAACGGCCGTGCCAGACGTCGAAGGTGCGGTTCAGCAGGGGGACTCTGGTCTCGGTGTCGGCATCGTCGAAGAAGCAGATCTCGACCTGCTCGGCGTCCGGCGCCCACAGGGCGACATTGGTGGCGCCGTCGGAGTAGGTGGCCCCGAGTGGTGACCAGTGCCCCGGCCAGGGCACGGTCTGTTGGGGGCGGGGCGTCTCTGCCGGCCTGCTCGCATCTGCCACCGGTGCATTGTGCCAGCTCCGGCTGACAGCATCCCACGTCGGTGACACCCCGGCCCGCCGCCCGGATTCGTCAGGTGGCCGTCACCTTTACACTTCCACGGACGACACTGATGTGTATTGCTGGTGGTGACGGAGGCGGACATGGCGGCGAGCGAGGCTTCGGCCGATGAGGTCGAGCGTGCGTGGCACGACACCAAACTCGCTCAGGTTCTGTACCACGACTGGGAGTCCGGCACCTATGACCACAAGTGGTCCATCTCCTTCGACGAGCGATGCATCACCTACGCACGAGACCGGTTCATCGCCGTCGCCGGCCGTGCGGGCTGGCCGTATGCCCGCGCGCTGGAGATTGGTGCCGGGACGGGCTTCTTCTCCCTGAACCTGCGCCAGGCCGGGGTGCTCCAAGAGATACACCTCACCGATATCTCGTCCGGCATGGTGGCCGAGGCCGGCCGCAACGCGGCGCGGCTTGGCTTCGACGTCGCGGGTGTTGTAGCCGACGCGGAGGGGCTGCCGTACGACGACGCTACCTTCGACCTCGTGGTGGGGCACGCGGTCATCCATCATCTGCCCGACGTCGAGCAGGCGTTCCGAGAGATGGTCCGTGTCTTACGCCCGGGCGGGAGGTTGGTGATCTGCGGCGAGCCGACCACGTACGGCGACCGGATCGCACGGACGCTCTCCCGGGCCACTTGGTGGGTGGCCACCCGGGCGACCCGTGCGCCCGGGCTGGCTAGTCGGTGGGCGCGGTCTCCGGCCGAGCTTGACGAATCGTCGCGAGCCGCCGCCCTGGAGTCCGTCGTCGACCTACACACCTTCCAACCCAATGAGCTGGCCTCAACCGTCCGGCGAGCCGGTGCGGCCGAGGTCCATACCGTGACGGAGGAGCTGACGGCGGCGTGGTTCGGCTGGCCGGTCCGCACCTTCGAACACGCCGTCAACCCGGATCGGCTGGGGTGGCGTTGGGCCATGTTCGCCTACCGGGGCTGGCAGCAACTCTCCGCCGTGGACCGGCTCCTAGCGCGGGTGGTTCCGTCTGGTCTGTTCTACAACGTCTCGGTCACCGGCATTCGGCCCCGTTGATGCTGGACTGGCGTGAATTGGGGGGTTCTCGTTGCCCGACTCATGACTGATAGATAAATTCATAGTCAATCAGTCAGTCATGGTGCATTTGGCTTGTCATTTTCGCCGGATGTGCAAATGTCGAGGAGAGGACGTCATGGCAGAAACGAAATCTCTGAGAACCCGGACTGTTCGTGGAGCGGTCGCCGCGGTGATGGGGCCGGTGGTCGCGGTCGGAGTCGCCCTGGCGCCGGCTGCGGCCACCGAGGACGCGGAATCCAGGGCGGCGGCGGTATTCCTTTCCGGTGAGATTCTGGATCTCGACCTGGACGCCGTCGACGAGCTTTCTGGTGTTGTGGTGGAGAACCTCGGTCAGGCAGAGCCGCTCACCGATGCCAGCCCGCTCGACCTATCCATCCTGGCTGACCTCCTGGTGGATGTCGGTGGCGTCGAACTGCCGCTGTCAGACGTCGCTGAACTCGGTGCGGTCAACCAGTGGGCCACGGCGGACACCGCGGGAACCTCGCGCGCCGGAGCCGGAGCCGTCGCCGACGGCGAAGGTGTTGGGTCCGGAGTAGACGCCGGTTACCCCGGCGACCTTCGAGTCGATCTCGGCGCCGTCGTGGCCGAGGTGCTTCCCGACGTGATCGCCGATATCGAACTCGAACTCGGCGCCATCTCCTCCGAGGCACACCTTGTCAGCCTCTCCGACGGGTCCGGCGCGGCCGAGTTCAACGGAGACTACGAGATCGCCGGTGGCCAGCTGAGTGTCGAGGTGCCCGCCATCACAGATCTCGCTGCGCAGATCGACGAGGTCATTGGCACCGTCGGCGACGTCCTCGACGACTTGGAAGCCCAGATCGCTGGGCTCCTCGATAATCTTGACGCGCTCGACACACTCATCGATGCGCTCGAAGCGGTGCCCGGTGTGCGGGTTTCCGGGCCCGACATCGCCGTCATTCTCGACGTCGATCTTGAGGCGCTCACTGACGAGATTCTGGGTACACCCCTCGGCATCGGTACTGGGGTCGAGCTGCATCTCGCCGATGGGGTGCTCGTCGTCGATCTCGACGTCCTGCTCGAAGGAGGGCTCAGCGGTCAGGCGCCCAACACCGAGTTGCTCGGGGCGGAGGGTATCGAGCAACTAACCAACAGCGTGACCGATCTCCTGGACAGCGTCGTCGACGAGGTGACCGAAGCTATTGCGGCCGGCGTCGGTACAGCCGAACTGGAAATCACCATCTTCGCCGAGGTCAGTGCCCTGCTTGTCACCGACGTCTTGGATCTGAGCCTCGCGGCTACGCTCGACGCGATCATCAGCGGAGATGCCGAGTTCGCTGACGAGAGCACCGGCCTGGTTGTGGGTATCGTCGGGCCTCTCCTGGCGGAGCTGGCGAACGCCGTGGTCGACGCCGTCGGCGGTGTTCTCGACGAATTGGTCTTTGGTGATGAGGGTGTGCTCGCCACCATTGGTGAGGTTCTTGGCACAGCCGTCGAGATATTGGCCGACGTCCTGGTCGAGGTCAGTGTCGCCATCGGTGATCTCGTCGCGATCACCCTGAACGTCCAGGCCGGCGTACCTGAGGTCGCGCCGGTGATCCACTTGATTCGGTCGGTTCCGCTGCTGGGCCTTCAGAACACTGCCGAGGACGGGGCGTACAGTGTTGCGGCGCTGGAGATCGGACTACCTGCGATCGATGAGGGTACGGTGACGCTCGCCCGCTCGGAGGTCGGCCCCAACATCGCCGGTGAGGACGTCGATGCGGATGTTGATGCTGACGTGGACGCGGACGTTGATGCTGACGTGGACGCGGACGTGGACGCTGATGTTGATGCTGACGTGGACGCGGACGCGGACGCGGACGCTGACGTGGACGTGGACGCTGATGTTGATGCTGACGTGGACGCGGACGTGGACGCTGATGTTGATGCTGACGTCGATGCGGAAGGTGACATCGTTGGGATGGACCATGTCGTAATCTGAGGCCAACCGGCCGCGGCGATGCCCGCGGCGTACGTCAGCGGGTCCATGCCGGACGTCCGGCATGGACCCGCTACGCTGCCCGGGCTGCATCGGCTACGGTCGTGGGTGTGTTCCGCAGCAAGCGTGATCCGCGTCAGATCCGGTACCTGACATGGTCGAATCTTCGCTGGGTGATACGTCGTCGGGCGTGGACACCGAGCTATCTCGTTCGGTATCTGCGGCTCTTGCGTTTGCGACTGTTCCACCCTGAGGTGATCACCGAAGGCATGGTCTTCCTCGGCCGACGAGTCAAGATCTACGGCCGGCCAGGATATGGCCGAGTTGTACTGGGCCGTTGGGTACACATTGGCGACGAGACACAGGTGCGCGCCCACGAGGGCACTGTGCGGATCGGCGACAAGACGGTGATTGGCCGTCAGTCGACAGTGAACTGCTACCTAGACGTGGAGATCGGCGCGCGCACATTGATCGCCGACTGGGTCTACGTGACGGACTTCGACCACCGAACCGACGATCTGGGCACTCCCATCAAGGATCAAGGAATCGTCAAGACACCGGTGCGGATCGGGCCGGACTGCTGGCTCGGGGTCAAGACAACTGTGCTCCGAGGGTCGGTTGTGGGCGAGGGGACCGTAATTGCCGCGCATGCTGTAGTGCGTGGAGCTATCCCTCGGCGCGTGGTGGCGGGGGGCGTCCCCGCACGCGTCTTGAGACCGCGGTCTGCGAGACGAGTCAGCGAGTGTCGGAGGGTGTGACGAGAAAGATCATGACAAGCTCAAGCATGATCAAGTATCGAAGAAGTAATGATCATCTTTTTTGGATCTTATCCCGAGAATTCGGACATTTGATTCTGGATCTCGGTCGACATGGGTGCGGCACGCAAAAGTAGCCGATAAAGAATCGGTAACGGTTGCTGGGCGGCGTCATAGTTGGCCAGGCGGCACGCCGGGGTAATTTATCCGTCTATGCCCTACTTTAGTGCCCATTTCAATGCCGGATTTGGTTACTTAATGGCCTGTCTGGCCTTAATAGTCGAATAGTCGCGAAGCCGTGTTATCTGCGTACATGCCCCTGCGTCAAATCCTCTGTTTGCAGCCCGTGGGGGTGTCGAAAGCCGGTACTGTCGGGCCTCGGATTTCGTCAATAAACTCTCCGCCCGTCACACGGCGGAGAGATGTGCAGACCCTAGGGGAGAACACATGGCAGTAGTAAAGGCGCGGCGAAGGCAGCGGCTGACCAGGACACTGGTCGCCGGCGCCATCGCCCCCGTTTTTGCCGTTGGCACCACACTGGCGCCAGCGGTCGCCCAAGAAGGGGATTTCTCGCGCGGTGCCGCGCGGTTCCTTTCGGGTGAGATCCTCGACGTCGACCTCGACACCTTTGTTGAGCTGGCCGGCGTCGAAGCGATCAATGACGGTCTCGACGAGACGGTCTTCGACGCGAACCCCGTCGACGTGACGATCCTCGAATCCATCAACGTCACTCTTCCGAACGGCCTCCAGCTTCCGCTGAGCGAGGTCATCGAGCTCGGCGCGGTCAACCAATGGGCCGCGGCCGAGCCAAAGGCGACCTCTCACGCCGCCACCGGTGCGGTAGCCGACAACGGCGGCGTCGGTACCGGCGTCGACGCCGGTTTCCCGGGGCACGCCAACTTCGACCTGACCGACCTGCTCGGTGAGGCGCTGACCGACCTCATCGCGGACATCGAACTTGAACTCGGTGCCATCTCGTCCGAGGCGCACCTTGTCGCCCCCGAGACCACCGAGGGTGAGTTCGAGCTCAGCCGCGACTACGAGATCGCCGGCGGAAAGCTGATCCTGACCATCCCAGCAGTTGGTGAGCTTGCGGACGCGATCCGTGATCTGGCTGGCCCGCTGGACGAGGCCATCAACGGGCTCGCGGGCTCCGACGGTGCCATCTCCGGCCTTCTCGGCGACGTACTGGGCCTGCTCAACGCCGTGCCGGGCGTGACCGTCGACGTGAGTGTGTCGGTCGAGACCGCGTTCCAAGAGGCCATCGATAATTTCCTGAGTACTCCTCTGGGTGAAGGGACCGGCGTCGAACTCGACCTGCTCGCCGGCACTTTGACCATCGACCTGAACGAGCTGCTCGAGGGTGGCTTGAACGGGCAGCCGCCGAACACGCCGCTGCTGAGCAACGCGGTGATCGACGGCCTGGCCGACAACCTTGGCAACCTCTTCGACGGCTGGGTGTCCGACCTCGCCGACGTGCTCATGGAGGCGCTCGAAGCGGTCCAGATCGACATCTCGCTCAACGCAAGCATCCTGGGCAACGTCATCGACATCGTCACGAGTGGCACCGTCGCTGAGTACGTCTTGGGTGACGCGGTCATCGAGGAGAACTGCAGTGGCCTACTCGCCGAACCGGCGTGTGGTCTGGCGGTCACCGCCCTTGAGGAGTTGTTGCCGGCAATCGGCAATCTGGTCCTCGACACCGGTAGCGGCCTCATCACCACTCTTGGCGAGACCGCGGCCGACCTGGTCGATGACCTCACCGACCTGCTCACGCCGATCGGTGAACTGCTCGCGGAACTGCTTCTGATCACGCTGAACTACCAGCCCGACCAGCCGATGAACAGCGTGTCGGCCGACTTGCTGCGTAGTGTCCCGGCGGTCGACTTCCAGCCCATGAGCCTCATCTCGGACGGGCCCTTCGGGGTTGCCGCCTTCAAGGTGGAGCTGCTGCCGGCAGCCGACAGCATCGCCGAGCTCACGGTCGCGTGGTCCGAGGTTGGCGTCAACATCCTGCAGGACGAGGACGTAGACGTTGATGCTGACGTGGATGCGGATGTTGATGCTGACGTGGATGCGGATGTTGATGCTGACGTGGATGCGGATGTTGATGCTGACGTGGATGCGGATGTTGATGCTGACGTGGATGCGGATGTTGATGCTGACGTGGATGCGGATGTTGATGCTGACGTGGATGCGGATGTTGATGCTGACGTGGACGCGGATGCCGACGCCGACGCTGACGCTGACGCGGATGCCGACGCCGATGCGGATGCCGACGCGGATGCCGACGGCAAGAAGCCGGGTCCGGATGAGCCGAAGTTGCCGGACACAGGTGGTGACGTGGCAGCGCTCTCCCTGGTTGCCATGCTCCTGCTCGCCGGTGGCGCTCTTCTGACACGGAACCGCCGTAGAGAAGAAGTCAGCTGACGCTGTCCCTCAATCCCTACCCTAGGGAAAACCATGAGGCAGTCCCCGCTTCGGCGGGGGCTGCCTCAGACCTTGCTCCTGCTCCTCACTGCGTTCTCCGCAGCCGCGCATTTGATCGAACGGCCTACGTTCCGGTCATTGTCTAGCTCGAGCTAGACCGTCACCGTCCAGGGCTTCAGCCACATGGGAGGTCTCACGTGCTCAACTGTGGCCGCCGGTACCCGCCGGTCAACCGTCCGCGGGTCGGGCTGCTGATCGCCTCAGCCGTCGTGCTCGGAATCACTGCATGCACCGAGCCCGGCCCATCGCATGAGGCTAGCACTCACCCGACTGCTGGGGGAGATGTCGTGCCCGGCCCCGGCGCTCCCGTAGATCCGTCGGCGATGGCGCATTTGGACTGCGTCGATGGTGAACCAATCGCGCAGACATTGTCGAGCGGCGCAACGTGGTCGATGTGCTGGCAGGTGGACCCGAAACGCGGCTTGATCTTCACCGACGTGCACTTCGCGCCAGTGGAACATGAGCCGATCAGCATCATGGCATCGCTGTCGCTTGCCCAGCTGGAGGTCCCTTATGACTCTGGTGACCGGCTGACATCCGACATCACGAGCGCTGGGTTCGGTGGGCGCCGGATGCACACGTTAACCGAGACCGAATGTCTGGGGGAGCGGATCGCCTACCCCGTACCCGACATCGGGGACGGGTCCTTCGGTGAGACGCCCATGCGGGAGGTGCTCTGCTCCGAGGTGAAGGACTCGGGCCTTGCCTATCGGTCGCGCGACGGTGGCCGGCTGACCGTGGCTCGGCAGACCAGCTGGCAGTTGTCGGCCATCTCCAAGGTTGGCTGGTACGAATATGTCAACGAGTACACGTTCGGAGCGGATGGATCGATCCGTCCATCGCTTGGAGCCACTGGTGACGTATCACCGGTCGACTACACGGATGAGGAGCACGGCTGGGCTATCGGCCACGGTGATTCCCACCACGCGGCCAGTCATTCACACAACGCGGTGTGGCGAGTGCACTGGGCACTAGGGGGGCGTGGCGGGCAAGCCGTCGAACAGTTTGATGCCGAACCCACGGGTGAGATGGGACCGGAGTCGCCAATTGTGCGCGGCGAACTGACGGCGTTGGAGCGTCCGACAACGGCCCGCTGGGTTGATCGTCGATGGTGGCGGGTGCTGGCCCCACGGGTGCTCAACGACGACGAACATCCCATCTCCTATCAGATCAACGTCGAGGCGACGGACTCGTTTACGTTCGTGCACGACGAGCACCGGCATGGCGAAGATGGTGGGTACGACGTGGCATTTACCAACCACGACGAGTGTGAAGTCTTTGCCACCGCCAACCGAGGAGCATGTGGAGCCGGCGTCCTCGACTACGTCGCCGACAGTGCTGACGAAAGGTTGGACGACGTCGTGTCCTGGGTAGCGGTTGGGTTTCACCACGTCGTTCGCGATGAGGATCAATCACCCATGGGGATGCATTGGCAGGGTTTTTCGCTCACGCCACGTGACCTCACCGCGCAACGACCAGACATTCCCGAGTGGCGTCGTGATGTTAATGGCCAGCCTGATGAGTGGGATGAATGGGATGAGCTGGAGGACTAGCGTGTCGCGCCGCCTCTCACGGGTTCTTGTCCGATGTCAGCCAGGGCGGCCGGAACTTGGCGACGAGTTCGATCAGTTCGCGGCGGCCATCGACCCCTAATTCGGCGTAGATGTGCCGCAACCGGTTGACCACTGTTCGTTCCGACACGAACACGGCCTTGGCTATCTCCGCGTTCGTCGAGCCGTGAATGGCCATCTGGACGAGTGTCCGTGCGGTGTGGTCGAGTCGGTCCCAAGCGGGTTCTCGCACGGTGCCTTGCTGATCGCTTCGACACGAGGTGATACCGAGCGCCCAACCTTCCATGCTCGCGAATCGAGCCATAGTGGCAGCCTCGTCCAACAGAGAATCGGCACTCGCCTGTTCCCCGCGTCGCTTCAGAAAACGTCCGTAAGACATCCCTGCCATGATTCGATGTTTGATCGATCCATGTGTCACCGCGGAGAGCAACGCGGCCTCGTATTCGGCCACTGGGTCGGCGTCGTGGAGACTGTCCTCAACGGGCGCTACGGCTAGCAGTGCCTTGGCGAGCGCTTCCGGCGCGAAGTGGCTGTCTGCCGTGCGGACGTCGTCGGTAGCCGTGGTCAGCATTGCGCGCACTCGGTGATAAACGCGATCGTCGCGGGCGCCGAGAGATGTGGCGGAGAGAAGCGACTCGAATGCGGCCGTGCACATTTCCAGGCGGCCTTGATAGGGCCAGGGGCAGTGCTCAAGCCCGATTGAGAACAGTGACGCCGCAGTCTCGAGGTACCCCAGCAGGAAATGCCCAATGGCTAGGTCGAGAGCGTGTTCGCCGAGCGCGCGGGGTGAACCACCGAATGTCTCGTCGGGCAAGCTGACTGGTGGAGTTGCGCCGTCCAAGGCTGCGTTGGACAGAACCCGCAGGCCACACACGGCGGGCCAGCGAGCGCACACCTGCCGGAGCCGTTCGATGCGGTCGATGTGATCGCGCACCCGCCGGTAGTAGCCCTCGACGGCAGCGACCATGGCGGAGGCGAGTTCCACGCTGATGCGGTCGGCAATGGTGGGTGGCCGACGGGCACCGGTACGCGCCTGATCACCGATCCAGCTGATCGCCATCCGGGTGTCGGTGCTGCGGGAGGTGGGGAATCTGGTGAGCACTGAGTGGGCGCCGGCCAGATCTTCAGCCACAAGAAAACCCCTCACCAGGAGGAAGGCGGCATGAGGCGCCGGAAAGGGAGCAGCCGATATGCTAGTGAGATCGGTCGCCAGAGTGACGCGGCATTCCATGGCGTGGCCCCGTTCCGCCCGCAGTATGGCTGCGGCGACCCGGCGCCCAGCGGCTCTGAGATGTGGATCGATCTGCTCGGGTTCGAGCCACCACACGTGGTCCCACCAGGACGGTGTTGATCCGTCACCGGGATCGGAGTTGTCGTCGAACCGCTCGGTGGCCGTGTGCGGTTGGATGCCGCTGAGGTCGAGGCCCGCAGTTTGGCCGGACATCAACGCCAGGGCGAACGTCGCTGCTCGAAGCTGAGGCGCGATACCAGGTGGAGGGGTGATGGGCTCGGCGAGATATGCGTTCAGATCCGTCAACACGGTCGGGAGGTCCGGACTGGGGGGCCCCGGCTGGGCGGTCGCCATCGTGTTGCCATTGCGCCGTAGCCGTTCTCCGGCGAGCACCGTCGTCATTGGGTGGGTGACGGTCCAGACAGTGTGGCTGCCGGCGACGAGTTCGGCGTCGACCAGGGCGCACAGGCCCGGTGCTTCGGCCGGCACCACCATGCCAGGGGATGCCGCCAAGAGCGGATTGGCCAGTGCGCCGGCGAGTGTTTCGCAGGTCGCCTCGTCAAGAGCTGCCACGACGTCGCCGTAGACGCGTTTGGCAGCCGCGCCTGCTTGGCCCGGGCCAACCCATGGGACGGCCCCCATCAGCTCGTCGCGGGTGAGGTTCTCGGCCAGTTCCAAGGCGATCTGGGGATTCCCTGCGCTCCACCAATGCAACCGTTCCATCACGTCACCGGCGATGGTGACTGGAAGCGCATCCTGGAGGACAACGTATAACTCGTCGACATCCAGCGGGTCCAGGTGTCGGACGAGAAGGCCGTCGGGCGCTTTGGCCGGCCCAACTCGTGCTCCGACGACAACTCTCCAGTTGCGCGGCCGGATGGTGTCTTCGAGTTCGTATAGGGCGGCAAAAGATTCGTCGTCGTCGAGACGTTTGACGTCGTCGATGAAGAGCACCCTGGCGACGTCGGGTGACCTGGTGTCGTGGACCCGTTCGGTGAGCTGCTGTAGCAGGGTGCTGATGTCGAGCCCGGGCAGCAGGGCGGACGGGCCGCCCTCGGACTGTTGCCCTGCAGCGCTGTGGCAGCTCAGATCGAGATTCTCGGCGCTACTTACCCCGTGTGCGTAGGGCCATCGGCTCTTGGTCCATCCAATGCGTATCGCGGCGACGTGTCGCTGTACGCTGCGCAGCGCCCGCACAATGGTCGTCGTCTTCCCCATGCCGCTCGGACCAGTGACGATGAGCGGATCTACATCAACCGATCTCGCCCATAGGGCAATGGAGCGCTCGTCACGTGCGCGGCCAAGCCACGGCGTATCGACGGCGTACTGCACCATGCGATCAACCATGCTGACTCCTTGTGATGCCATGCCGGCGTCTCGGAGCCCCCCGTGAGCATGACAGCGGAGTGTGCCGTTGCTCGCTCGTAGAGTACGCCACCTGGCTCATGCTGTCGCCCTATGACCAGCAAGGACGACCGTGCCGGGTGATTTGCACCGTTCACGTAAGTACGGAATTTGGGCGAAATCGGTACCGCGCGTTTGGGGCGATGTGGCCGACGCGACCTGGCTGTAGTAATCATGCGACGGGGATAGCTGCCCCGCAGTTCGTGCAGACCGTCGGCGGTTCACTGTCCGACAGGCGGCCGCACTCGTCGCAGACCCGCGGCAGCCAGCAGACCGTCTCTCCACCGAGGTCGCCGGGTGGGTCGTCGGCGTCGGCCGGATCGTCGCCGCTACCTGTCGTGGCAGTGACCAACGTCAGCTCCTTCTTCCGCATCATCAGGCGAAGCTCGGCGTGCTAGTTGCTGTGCTCTCGTTCTAGTGGACGGGTGAAGGCTGCGTCTAGGTGGCGCGGATCCTAACCACTAGAGGAGGGCACGTGCGAAGAATCATCCACACGGCCGGGGCGGTAGTGCTCACGGTTGCTGTTGCCGGGGCGGGGGCAACGTTGACCGCTTCGGCCGCTCCGAGTAGTGATCTGGTGTATTCGGTTGACGGTGGTGCGTCGTGGACGACGGATCCGGTGGTGGCCTCGGGTAGTGAGGTGCTGGCTCGGTTGTATTACGACAACGACACGTCGTCGAATATCGATGGTGCGTCGTTGACCAGTAGTGTGCCGGATGGGTTTGAGCTGGTGGCGGGGTCGACGCGGATCGGGTTGAACCCCGGTACGACGGACCCCACGAGCCCGTCGGGGGAGGTGAAGTATGCGCCGTCGGATGAGGGGGCGGTGTGGTCGGGTGATGATCTGACGATCGCACCGAACGCCGGGTTCTACGGGGTGCCGAACAGCGCAACCGAGGGGTTGATGTCGGTCGGCAAGGTCCGCTACCTCAACCTCCACCAATGTGCGTACACCAACGGAACCGGCGGCTGGTTCACCACTATCGCTAGCCGTGGTGACGCGTCGACCTACGGCTCTGGGACCAACGCTTCCAACACACCGGCGTCGGCATTGGACTGCAAGCCGGGAGCCGGTAGCTGGTCCGTCAGCAATGAGGCCATGTACGCCCCGATCGACATTTTGGGCAACCGCTACCTCAATCTCCACCAGTGTCAGTACGTGAACAGTGGTCGCTGGTATGCAACATTCGTGCCGTACTCGTGGGCGTATTCGTCGACCACGAACGCATCGAACACCGCCGAGAGCGTGGTCTCATGCGGTAGCGGCACCAACAGCTGGGTCTATTCACCGAACTGGAGCGGCGTGCTCGCGATGGACCTGCTGGATAACCGGTACACCAACTTCCACCAGTGTCAGTACGTCGCCGGGAACCAACGGTATTACTTGACGGTCCTCGACCTCGGTAATGGTGACCCGCATGCGGCGGCGACCAACGCGTCCAATACCCCCGACACTGACTGGGATTGCGCAGCAGGTACGTCTAACTGGCCGCCGTACGCTGTATACAACGCCGTCGAATCGTTGGACACGCATGACTACACGCGTGGTCAGGGTTTCGTGGAGTTTGCGTTGACGGCGCCGGTGCTTGAGTGTGAAGCGCCCGATGTGGTGGCTTCGCATGAGGGTGCGCTGACGTCGTCGGTGACGGGCACGTTGGCCACTAGCGGGCAGATCACGGTGACCGCGGCGGATTGTGCGGAGAACCTGCTGGTTGATGACGAGGCGGCGACTGAGATGGACACCCCGGTGACCATCGCGGTGCTGGACAACGATGATGCCAGTGTGGCCGATGAGATGCCGGAGATCTTCTCGGGTCCGTCAAACGGTTCGGTGGTCGTGAACCAGGACGGCACGATCACGTATACCCCGGATGCCGGGTTTACGGGTGAGGACACCTTCGAGTATTCGGTGAGCATCGATGGTGAGACGTACACGGCCGTGGTGACGGTGATCGTGGTTGATCCTGACGACATTCCGATCGTGGCGCCCGCGGTGGCCGCGTTGGCTGGTGTGGCCGCGCTGGGCCTGGCTGGCGGGACCATGGTGCGGCGTCGGCGCATCGTGACCACCTGACCGGGCGGCACTGCACGGCACGCGCGTCCTGGTCTGACGTTGCGAATAGCAGCTCTTCGGATTTCAGCGGGTGTGTGGGGTCGTTGGACGTTTGTCATGTTGGGAAGCGGCCGGCTTGGTGCGGTGAGTCCTCGCTCGATGGGCCCAGATGCGTGGTTCCGGCGAGCGTTCAGCGCACCAAGGAGATGCGACCTTGATCATGTGCAGGGAACTCCCCCTACCGGGGGTGCAACTCGCACATGATCAACAACGACCCCGCAGCCCACTGAGATCCGAAGAGCCACATATGACGAGAGCCCCCACTGGCGCATTTATCTGCGCAGGTGGGGGCTTCTTGCTCCCGCACCTGGACTCGAACCAGGTTCGTAGCATCTTTCTGGATAAGATGTTTACCTCGCCAATAGCATCTTGACCAGGTAATGTGGGCGAGTCTGGCGTGTGACTAGCGTTGACAGATGCTGCCTCCTATGTACTCTCTTAGTGGCACGACGGTGGCACGGATTGGGTTGTGCCACCGCTGCGGGGAGTTCGGGAAAGGGTGTGCGCCTCATGTCGGAACGGCGCAATGATTTCGGGAATGTCCGCAAACTCCCGTCGGGGCGGTATCAGGCTCGGTGGAAGCTCTCCGGGGCGTGGCATTCGGCTCGTATCACCTACGCCGAGGAGAACCACGGCATCGATCATGGGCCGTTGACGTTCTCTACCGCGAAGAAGGCAGGGGACCATCTGACGTGGGTGCGAAAAGAGATCGAAGCTGGACGGTGGAAGGCTCCGGTGAAGGCGCCCAAGGTCAGCAGCGGGACTACCTTCCGCCCGTACGCCGAGATGTGGCTGGCGAACAAGCGCACTCGACGCGGACTGCCCTTGAAGCCGCGAACACGTGAGCATTACCAGGATCTCCTGGACCGGCTCGTTAACCCAGTGCTCGGTGACCTGAGCCTGCCAGAAGTGGCTGACCATGACACGTTCGAGTCGTGGTACTACGGGCTGAACCCTGCTCACCGGGTGCAGAACGCGCACGCCTATGACCTTGTGACGGAGATCTTGCGGAGTGCGCACACGGCGCGGCCGGCACCGCTCATTCAGCCGGCTGGGGCACACCAACCCAGCTGCTCGATCCCCGATATACGGCGGCGGCATTCTTCGGCGGCTCAGCCGGGCCCAACTCACGGGGAGCGGCAAGCGAACCACCCGGACTGCTCGACATACCCGGCTGGGAACGCATGCCGATCGGCGACGCGGCGCAGGCCGTTCAACGCAGCGCCTTCCCACACCGCTACGCCGTATGGGAGGACCACGCACGCACATGGGTAGCCCAGCTCACCGGGGAGGACCCAGAATGCGAAGCGTCGTTGCCAATCGAGGACGGCGTCTACCGGATCACCGACCGCTACGGTTACCGGAAACACCCCATCACCGGCGAATGGAAGCTGCACGACGGCCTCGACTTCGCGGCACCGGCCGGGACACCAGTGATGGCGGTCGCAGCCGGCGAGGTAACGTTCGTCGGGTTCCAGCCATGGGCCGGGCCACACCTCGTAGAGCTTGACCACGGTAACGGGTTCTCCAGCGCCTATGGCCACATGGCCTCTGCCGCTGTCACAGCCGGTGACACCGTGACCGCCGGACAACAGATCGGCACCGTCGGCAACGAAGGGCTCTCCACCGGACCCCACCTGCACCTGACAATCCGAGACGCCCAAGGTGCCGCAATCGACCCAGAGAACTGGTTCGCCGACTATGGCATCACACCGTGACATGTTGGCAGCAGACGTTCTCGAGAGAATCAGAGAGCGTCCCGCCGGGCACCTGGACCGAGTCTGGCCAGACACCGGCCCCACCGGAAGTCTCTAGTAGCCCAGAATGACGCACCGCGATTCCGAGATCCCGGATAGCATTTCTTGTCCCGCACACGCTGCACCGCTCCAAGCACCCTGCGCTCAACTGCACCAACGGGCACACGCGCGACATGTCACGCTGAATAGTCCGCGCTCTGTGGTCCACTCGTAGTCCAACAACGACGAGCGAGGACGCGATGAGAATCCGCCGCATCGATATCGAGAACTTCCGAGGCATCAAGTCAGCCTCGTGGCGGCTTCCGGCTGACCGACGATTCTTTGTGCTCATCGGCCCCGGGGACTCCACGAAGACGACCGTGCTTTCCGCGATCGAGCGGGCGCTCCACGACCGTGCCGGTTTGAACGTGCTCGACACCGACTTCCACGGGGCCAGGGTCGACGAGCCGATCCGGATCCGGGTCGCGATTGACGACTTACCGGATGAGCTCATCGCGATGGACGCGTTCGGCGGATTCCTGGCCGGCATCGACGACAAAGGCGAGTTGTCGCACGACCCGACCGATGACTCCCAACGGTGTGTCGTCGTCGAGTTCCTAGTCGAGGGCGACCTGGAGCCGGTGTGGCAGTCGTACCGGCCACCTGTGAACGGGATGGGCGAGGAGGAGCCGCACCCGATCCGGGCGCGTCACCGCGCTCAGATGACGGCGTACCGCATCGACGACCGGGTTGATGCGCACCTGCGCTGGTCCCGGACGTCGTCGCTGGGCAAGCTGACCTCGAACCGCGAAGATACGCGAGCGACGCTCACCAAGGCCAGCCGGGCAGCGAGGGACGCGGCTGCGGAGGCAGTGACCGACGAGCTGAAGGCCCTCGCCAAGGACGTGCAGAAGCAGGTGCAGTCCATCGGGACAACCGATTTCTCCGACCTCAAGCCCGGACTCGACGTGTCCCTGACCAACACCCAGGGCAACCTTGCGCTCTTCGAGGGTGATGTTCCGCTGACCAACTTCGGCCTTGGCACCCGGCGCCTCACCGGGGCTGCGACCCAGCAGCTCGCGAACGAGGGCACCACCGCCCTGCTGGTCGACGAGGTCGAGTACGGGCTCGAGCCTCACCGTCTCGTTCACCTGCTCCGGCACCTCCGAAAGGAAGGCACCTTTTCACAGGTGTTCGTTACCACGCACTCGCCGACCGCACTCCTTCACCTCGAGCCGGACGAGCTCGTGATGGTCCGGTCGGCGGGTGGCGTAACCGAGCTCAAGCCGCTGGACCACCCGGCGAGTCTGCGACCGCTGCTGAAGTCGTGCCCGGAGGCGTTCCTGGCCAGGTGTGTCGTGATCAACGAGGGCAAGACCGAGTACGGCGTGGTCCTGGAGCACCTCGACGATTGGGACCACGGAACCAATCCACAGCTGGTGCCCAGTGCAGCTCTCGGCGTTGTGGCCATCGAAGGGAACGGAGGCACCGGGTCCGCTGGGCAGGCCAAGCAGTTCCGTGGCGTGGGTTACGACGTCGTCCTGTTCATCGACAGCGACGACCGGGCCGCAAACGACATGGTCCGAGAAGTCGAGGCGCTTGGCGGCACAGTCATCCAGTGGACCGGCGGCCATAGCATCGAGACCGCAGTCTGCGCTCAACTGGATGAGGCCGGCCTCAACGCCTTCATTCAGGCTGGCCTCGAGGTCGCAGACGACGAGGCTGCTGCAAAGCAATCCTTCGCCGACAACTTGGGGGCGAACGGTGCGCCGCACACCGCGAAGGGCGCCGACCCGCTCGATGTCGCCACCTGGGGCGCGGCCGGCGTCGACCTGGCCAAGGCCCGCACAGTGGTCGGCATGACCGCGAAGATGAAGGGCTGGTTCAAGAGGGTCGACAAAGGCCGTCGACTCGGCCGGTTCATCCTCGACACTGCCGCCCTCCAGACCGGAGACGTGAAGACCAAGATTGACGACCTCAAGGCCGCCATCTACGCCCGCCCCGAATCGCCGGCCGCGGAAGAGCCTGCGGACGACACCACGGACGCGTGCGACATTCAGGGATCTGCGCTCGACGGCGAGCCGGTCACTCCTCCGATTGCACCTTCGGCTGGAAGGCAGCCTGCCGACCCTCGGGAAGGTCCTGGGGATGCCTGAGCACCTGTCCGACGAGCTCAAGGCCGACGCCGCCGGGTTCGTATCCGCGCTCCCGGCATCAGTCGTCATGCCCGCAGGGGCAGGCAAGACCCACCTGCTCGCGGCCACCGCGAAGCACATCGTCACCGACGGCCGGACGGTCCTCGTTCTCACCCACACCAACGCCGGTGTCTACGCCATCAGCGCCCGCCTGAAGCGGTTCGGCGTCACCAAGGGCGTCCACGTCTCCACCATCACCAGTTTCGCGTTCCGCCTCGCCCGCGCCTACCCCGTCCTCGGCAACATGTTCGTCCCGAAGGTCATGGTCCCCGAGGACTCCCAAAAGTACATCCAGGCCGCCGCGAAGGTCACAGCCGCAGCGCACATCAAGGCCATCCTCGCCGCCTCCTACACCCACGTCCTCGTCGACGAGTATCAGGATTGCAACGAGTACCATCACTCCCTGGTCCTCAAGATCAAGGACGCCATCCCCAACATCGGCATCCTCGGCGACCCCCTCCAGGCCATCTTTGGGTTCACCGACCCACTCCCCGCCTGGGCCGACGTCCTCACCGACTTCCCCGAGCACGGCGCCATCGAAGTCAAGCCCCGCCGCTGGGTCGGGCACAACGAAGTCCTCGGCGAGTGGCTGCTCAAGGTCCGCGATGGCCTCGAGCCCGACCACGAGCTGCATCTCAACAGCCCCAACTACCCGACCGGCGTCACCTTCACCAACGTCTCCGGCGCTCCCAACGGCGTCACCACTGCGGCCCTCCGGGCTCTCTCGCTTCCCACCGCCGAGACTATCCTCATCATTGCCGCTCAGGCGCACATCGCCCGCGACATCGCCGGTGCCCTGAAAGGCAACTACACCGTCATGGAGGAGATCGCTGGCAAGTTCATGGCCGACTGGCTCGCAAAGCTCGTCACCGCCGACCTCGCACGCTACGCGTCCTGGCTGTTCAGCTTCACGAAGAAGTGCCACTGCGGGCACGGCATACTTGACCCCAGCCCACTCGGCAAGCGATACGCCGACGGTCGCATCGGATCCGACCTCCTCACGACCAGCAACAAGCGCGCAGGGGCCGAACCCGCCATCGAAGCGCTCGATCGCGTCGTCACGAACCCCACGCTGGCCGAACTCGCCAGCGCCGATAGCGGCACGTCGCAGTCGTTCGCCGTCGAGCCGTACCACGACTACCGGGTGACCTTCTGGGCGAAGTCGACCGAGAATCGCTCGCTCGTGCGCATCCTCGCCGATGGCGCGGTCGTCGGTGAGCGGACAATTCCGGCAAACAGCGAGTGGACCGAGTACACCGTTCGCCTCAATGCTGGAACCCGCACCGCGTTGACGCTCTACGTCGGCTTCAACGGCGAGGGAACGTACCTGTTCGACGACTTCAGCGTTCAGCGCATGACGGATGCCCCGTTGTACCCGAACTTGGTGAACAACGGCGAATTCGACGCAAAAGCCACGACGAATTGGGTCGTCGGGGAGGCTCTTGAGCTATCGAAGGACGACAAGTTCACCGGCTCTGCGTCAACAAAGGTCGATGGCTCCGATAGCGGCACGACGCTGGCGCAGACGGTAAGGGCGGCGTCCGATACCGCCTACACGATGAGTTTCTGGGTGAGATCTCCCGGCGGCACGATCAGCTACGTCGTGCGTGGTGCCAACGGAACCCCCCTGACCGGGCCGCACACCGTGGGCGCCGACGGCGGGTGGGTACTGATCACCGAGACATTCAGCAGCGGTGAGCACACGGAGCTCACTGTCGAGTTCGCTGATGTCGGTCAGGGGGTCAGTTACCTCGATTCCGTCGAGGTGAGACGCACGGTCGATGTGCCGTCAGAGCCGACGAACCCGGCGGACCCGACTGACTTGGTCGATCGTGGTGTTGCGCTTTGACGTAGCGGTGCCGTCCACAGCGGTGCGGCCTCATGCAGGGGTGGGTACGGCCTGATGTGACGGTTGATCGGCGAGTCCTATCGGTACTTCGCCTTGGGGGTGTTCACCTTTCGATGTCGGCTGCCAGGCAGACAAACCCGAAGGGTGAACACCCTTCATGATCCTGGAAGAGTATTCGTCGTTTCCGTGTCCGGCAAGCATTGGTACCGACGCTGACGCAAGCTCGTTGTGGTCGCCTGGCGCCTACGGAAGGTGATGGCCGAGCCTCCACTATGGAAGCCGCGAAGCCTCCGGGCGATTGGGCACGCGGTTACGCTTGCTGCTGCCGAGCATCCGCTCGTGCTAGGCGTTCATCTAACCGAGAAACCGTTTCGCCGCCCGTCAAGCCCAACCGGCCATCGAATCCGCCGCCACAGCCATCGCCGCACTTCGGACCGCGCTCACTAGACGTCAACCCACCGACGGTGACCAATTTGCGATGACCATCAAGGGACGCGCCTACACCACCCGCCCGGACGCCGGCCGCGCCTTGTTCCACGTCATCGCCCATATCCAACACGCACAACGGTCCGACGCGACCACCGACGACATCGGTGCACTGGGCGGATTCGACATCCGCATCGAAGCGAAAGGTCGCTCCGTGAAGGTGACCGTCAGCGTGGACGGCATCCCTGATGCGTCCACGTGCCGTCCGGGCCGACGAGATCGGCGGCGCGAACCCCGGCTACGGGTGCGCAGACGACTCGAAGGCTACCTCAACCGGATCGAGAACCGCCCTTTACGAGCGAACCAAAACCTGGCGGGAACAACGCGCCCACGCCGAGCAGATCGCCACACTTCTCGGAACACCTATTCGATCGTGCCGCAGAACTCAACGAGGCCAAAGAACGCCTCGCCGACGTCGAGAAAGAGCTCGCCGAACTTGACCGTCCAGCGACCCCGACGGCGATAAGGCACCGCCGGTCACGCGAGCCGAGGAAGACTTGCACCCGTTACGCAGTTCCAGTCCTCTCCACCCGATGCAGGGCGCCAACAGCACGCCCGCCAGGCGCTCGCCGCCAACAGCACGAATAGCCGAAATGTAAGCCATCAGGTGGGTCGACGGTGATCGATATTGATACGGTTATGCGAGCAATTGTTCGATGTCGACCTGTCCTACCTTCATGTCGCCGACCGGCGCTGAGCCCATCTGACAGCCTGCCCGCCGGAGACGCCTTCCGGATCCCTGGCTGGTCTCGGTCCCGCACCGCCCCACCCGCACGGATCGACCCAGCGAGGCCGGCCACCGTGGCTGGTCGGGGCTCCGGCTTCTGCCGAATTGGGCTGTGAATCCACGATGTCCGTGACGCCACGGTCACCGCCGGAAATGTCGACACGGTACGCATGAGGAGCGTTGTTTCACGCGTGGGTTTGACCTGGGGTTCTACATGAGTCGGATTCCTGTGATCTGCCCCGCTACAGTCGGCCGCGGCGGCGGTACACCTCCGTGGGGTCGATGCCGCTTTCGTAGTCGCTGCGATCGGTGTTCTCGTCGTTGACGAGTGTCTCCGTGCGTTGCAGAACGTCGACGACGATCTCTCGGGGGATGATGACGACGCCATCGAGATCACCGAAAACGAAGTCGCCGGGGCGTACCATGACGACCTTTGTCAGTGCGCCGCGTAGCGCGACTGGGATTTGCCATTGGTAGTAGCTCCAGCGGCCGAATGCTTCGACAGGCGATCGGTATTCGCTGAAGACTGGGAAGTCTTGCTTGAGGAGGAACCCGGTGTCGCGGGTCCCGCCGTCTATAAGGGCACCCACCACGCCGCAAGCGCGGCCAAGCGCAGCGGTCATTTCACCGTAGTGGGCGACGATCTTGTCACCGCCGCTCTCACGGACGTAAATGAGGGGAACCCCGAATTGCTTCATATTGCTAAAAAGGTTGATGCGATTGGCCCGCATGTCAGTGTCGTCGTTGTAGTCACCTATTCCCTTTATGGTAAATGCGGGTCCTGCGAGGATCATATCGTCGCGTATCGGCTTGATGTCGTTCGCGAGGGCCTGGTTCGGGTAGCCCATCTCTTCCATTATGTCGTACGCGGCGCCTGTGTAGAGGCTCCGTTAGCGCTCGACTAGTTTCTCGACCTTCATGTCGCCGTACCGGTAGGCCTCAGCGTCGATTTTTCTTGGGTTCCATTCGGAGTTTTTTCGGAACATTCTTGGTCCGGCCAATTGCACTCGTGAAGTGTCTTGCCATTGCAATATATGCGGCTTCGGAGTCCCGAGCTTCTAGAGCAGCCGCGATGTCTGCATGGACCTGGTAAATCCGTTGGTGGTCATGCGGCCATTTACGTATTAGACCCCGTCGAATTATCTCCTGTATCGGTTCTTGTATCGCTGTAAGGAGATGGCTCAGTAGGGTGTTGTGTGAGGCATGTGCGATCGCGAGGTGGAAATCTGTGTCGATCTTAATGAACGTGTCGGGATCGTTGGAGCACTCACTCATTCGGTGAATGATCTGGCTGAGTTGGGTGAGCTCGTCGTCGGTAGCCCGATCGGCAGCGAGTATTGCGCACTGCGTCTCCAGAGCTTGGCGAACTTCGAGCAATTCGATCTCCGCGCTGTCCTGCGCGTAGGCGACCCATTGAAAGTAGTCGCGCAGTGGCTTGGAGGTGACCGAGCCGACGGTCGGTGGGCGGCCGTTGGAAGTCACGACCACGCCGACGGCTTCGAGCGACCGGACGGCCTCGCGCAATACCGGCTTGCTGACACCGAACTCGGTGGCGAGGCTGCCCTCTGAGGCGAGCTCGTCGCCCGGACGGAGGCCCTGATCGGTGATCGATGTCAGGAGCGCGCGACTCACTTGTTGGCCTAGTGTCTCTCGCCGTATCTCGTGTGAAGGCAACTCTGCTGCTTCTCCGATTCAGGCTGGGCGTGGGGCGCGAATCTTGCGCCATCCGATCGAGCTTTAAACCTACCATAAAGGTACTGAACATGTTTGAGCGATATGTCCATGTCTCTGCTTTCTGATCCATGGCCGTTGGTCGTTCCATGCGCGACGGTTCGAGAGCGGCGCGCGGGCACGCGTGCGCGGAGGATGAAGGAGGAGAATGAATGGCTGCTGCCGAAGCCACAGATGCGGTTAGTTTCTCAGATTTCGAGTCGATGGACGTGGGGATCCAAGCCAACCGGACTCGAGAGTGTGTCCTTCAGGTCGCTACTCCGGTGGGTGTATTAGATAATGGCCAAGTAAGGTTCGTGCAGACCGGGCACGCGTTTTCGTTCGGTGGTAACGCTTTTGGCCTGGGCAAGATGGCTCGCTTACGTCAGCCTGACGCTGTCGGCCGGTCCGATGTCGCGGCGACGGTGGGCGTGGGTGGCCAAGAGTCCGTCGATGCGCAACTTGATGAAGTAGAGCGATTGGTCGCGGATGCGGCGATCAATAGGCGAGTCCGGCTCCATGGGGCTGAGTATGACGGACTGCGTGACTCGGATGATTTGCGCTATGCGGAGTTGTTCGCACGGCCATTTAACCTTGCGGTTGTTCCGTTTTACGAGTCCGCTATCTCGCCGGACTTGAACGCGATGCGACTGCATCGTGTGTCATCCATGATCGGTTGGGCGCGCGCGCGTGGCCTGGCGGTCAAGGGCCATCCATTGGTCTTCCAGAACCGGAGGATGGTTCCCCGCGAGTTGTTAGAGATGGATCACGATTCCTACTGGCGGTGGTCGGAACGGCGGATTAGTACGCTCTTGAGGCGGTTCGGTGACGTCGTTGACCTATGGGACTGCATTAATGAGCCGCTGCGGTGCACGCCGCCTGGGACTCCGCTGGAAGCGGTGAGGCGGGCGTTCGCGTCCGCGCGTGCGGCAAACCCCCGAGGTCGGTTGACTCTGAATCTCTGCCCGAGGGAGGCGTTCAGTCCGGAGCACAGGCGCCACTCGATCGAATTGCTACAGCGAGCACTTGAGCTGGGGACAGAAATCGATGTGCTCGGTGTTCAGGGACATTTCGGCCGGCTGAATGCTGAGTTGGTGCACAACATTGCCGAGGGGCTGGATGCCCTCGGGGAGTTCGGCTTGCCCATCCACCTGACTGAGATCACTTTCAAGACCGACGGTCCCGATCAATCTGCTGCCGAGGAACGACAGGCATGCGATGTGGAGTCGCTTTATACGTATATGTTCTCTCGACCGGAGATGGACGCGATGATCTGGTGGGATCTTACTGATCGCCACAGTTTCTGCGATGTCGGCGGTCTGGTGCGTCGGGATCTTTCTCCAAAGCCAGCGTACGACGTGTTGACGGACCTGATTTTGCAGAGGTGGTCCACGGATGTCACGGCGGAGATTCGAGGCGGCCAGGCGCGGTTTCGTGGATTCTTCGGCACCTACGAGATTGAGGTTCGCCTGCCAGACGGTTCCACAGAGCACGGCTCGTTTACGTTACGACCTGGCGATGACGGGCCGCTTTTCGTAAAGGTGGGGGAAGCACTGTGAAGATCGTTGATCTTCGTGCGCGCACCGTGGCGATTCCCACAACCGCACAGCTACGGCACAACACGGGCGTGCATCCCGGCTACTTTGTGCGCACGATCGTTGAAGTCGTCACCGATGAGGGGATCACGGGTTTGGGGGAGGTTGGTGGTGGTGACCAGCGCGCGGCGTTGGCGAAGCTCAAGCCTCGGCTGATCGGTCTCGATCCCTTTCGTCTCGAGACGGTTAAGCTAAAGCTGTTGCGCAGTATTTACTATCTTTCCAATGCGCGTCTATACGCCGCAGTCGAGATGGCGTGTCTTGACATTCAAGGCAAGGTACTGGGACGCCCGATGAGTGACCTGCTGGGCGGCAGCGTGCGAACCAAGATTCCGATGATCGCCTATCTGTATCTGGCGATACGACCGTCCGTCGGGCGGGGATGATCGGTGTGCGGAGGACCTGGCTGAATGGTGTGAAGAACTGCATCAGACTCTCGGCGTGCGGGCGATGAAGCTAAAGGCCGGCGTACTTGAGCCGGATGAGGAAGCCCGAGTTCTGGAGTTGTGCCGCGAGCGGCTTGGGCCAGCTTTCGGGCTGCGCATCGATCCCAACGGAGTGTGGTCCGTGCCCACTGCCGTTCGGATAGGGCAGCGTCTGGAGGCGGTAAGACCGGAGTACCTCGAGGACCCCGCATGGGGGCTGAACGGTAATGCCGCGGTGCGCGAGCGCGTACGCATCCCAGTGGCGACGAATATGTTCCCCGCACGGTTCGACGACCTCGCACCTGCGATCCGGTTGCGATCGGTGGACATCATCCTGACCGACCTGCACTATTGGGAGGGTCCGCGAGGGGTCAAAGAACTGGCCGCTGTCTGCCGGACCTTCAATCTCGGTGTCGCCATGCACAGCGGGGGCGAGTTCGGAGTCGAACTCGCGGCCATGCTGCACACAGCATCTACCATACCCGAAATGACGTTTTCCGGGGACGCTCACTACCATTACCTGACCGACGACATCATCGTTGGTGGGCTTATGCAGTACCGCAGCGGGTCCCTTGATTTTCCGTCAGGTCCGGGGCTTGGAGTGGAGCTGGATCCGGAGAAGATGGACAAGTACGAGAAATACTTTGACGAGCATGGCGACTATTACGCTCGATTCCACGCTGATCCTCGACGGCCAGACTGGTATCCGATCGTCGGCGGAGTCTAGCGTGGACGTGTTTCGCCTCGATGGTCGCACCGCATTGGTAACAGGATCCACCAAGAGCATCGGTCGGGCTATCCACGATAGCTTGGCGGCATACGGCGCCGACGTCATCGCGCATGGGCTTCCAGGGGAGGAAGCTTCTGACGCATCTGTGGCCGTCATCCACGAGGATTTGAGCCGTCCGGGTGGCGGCCGCAGCCTGGGCCACGCTGTAGCGCGTATTCGACGACATGTGGACATTCTCGTTCTCAGTGCCTCCCTACAGATACGCCAACCGTGGTACTGCATCACTGCTGACGACGCGGAAAGGCAATGGCGAGTCAACGTCCAGTCGTCGCTAGAACTTGTTCAGGCACTGGCGCCGGCGATGTGTGAGCGGCGGTGGGGCAGGATCTTGGCCATTGGAAGTGTGCAGCAGATCCGCCCGCACCCGGAGATGGCCGTCTACGCTGCAACAAAATCGGCACAGGACAATCTGATTCGCAATCTTGCGCGACAACTCGCATCCCATGGTGTTGCCGTCAACTCACTTGCACCAGGCGTGATCAACACCGACCGCAACCGCGAGGCTTTGGCGGATCACCATTACGCTACGCAACTCGTTGACCACATCCCCGTCGGCCGCATCGGCGAGCCAACCGACTGCGTCGGTGCAGCGCTCCTGATGTGTTCACCGGCGGGTGAGTACATCACCGGCCAGACGATCGTAGTTGACGGCGGGATGACCCTCTAAACTAAGGATGGTGCCCTGGCGAATTGATCGTGTGAGCACATGGGTACGCGATGGCTCGCGCAATTTGGTGACTTTCGCCATCGATTCTTCTGTTGAATGGCGATGCTCGGGTGTGAATAAAGCCGACCCGTCGACGTCCCGGGCTGATCACGTATGGCAGGTCCAACCCGAGTGCCAGTCTGGCGCTTACCGCGCTCATTACTAGTCGGCGTTGGTCGCTCGCGAGATGGGGGCGGACCTGGCATGTCTGGACTTCGGCGGTTGGCGCTATGTGTAGCCGATGCTGGCGAGAATGGTCCGAGACGTCGTGTCGGGTCTCGGGCGGGTCCCCCGGTGGTGCGTCTGGCTCAGCAACCCGCAGACGCCTATGGTGGCCGTCACGCCGATCTAGCGGTCGACGCGCTCGACCGCGAGGAGACCGTCGGTCGTACCGGTATGAAGCTGTCGCACATGCGCGAACAGGCGGCTGAAGCCGACCGGTCGCTCCGCGCACACAGTGATGCGCGTGTACACCTGCTCAAAGGGCCCGATGCGCTCGGTTCAGAAGACATACACATGTTGCACGAGGCGCTGCACCCTGACGCCGCGGGTTATGCTCACGTGGTTGAGTCGATTGTTGCAATGACGCATTATTTCGCAGCGCGGTAGGGGCAGTCCGACTTATCTACTACCCGGCACAGGCGCCTTTTCTGATGTTTCGGGGAACCGGCGCGTGGTGCGAGCACGGAGAAAATCCGTGGGTGAATGGCCAACATGCTTGTGAAACAGCCGACTAAAGTAGAAAGCATCCTGATAGCCGACAGCAGCTGCGGCTTCTCCTACTTTGTACCGCGCCTCCAGAAGCTCTTTGGCTCGGCGCAGACGAGCCTGAACGACATAGTCTCGTGGGGCCAGCCCGGTCCACTCGCGGACTACGCGCCGCAGATGCGATTCTGATACGGCGTACCGTTGGGCAAGTTTGGCAACGCTCAGGTCCTCGGTGAGGTTGCGGCTGACGTAGTGGATGAGGTCGTCGATCATGTCGGCATGATGTACCGAGGAATGGCTGGCCGGCGGGTTGACTCCCACCGCGGCGACGCCGTTGAGGTATGCGCGATGCACTCTCAGGAACAACTGCTGGGCCAGCAGGTTTACCGCGTCACCGAAATGTGGACCGCGCTCCTCCAACTCTCGTTCCATGTCCTCGATAGAGCTGACAGTGTGGTCGCGAAGTCCAGGGGTGAGGGTGAGCACGGTCGGAAGTGTCAGCCAAGCCGGCTGGTGTTCGTGGGAGTCGCGCGCCTCAAACCTCACGGCTATGTAGCGTAAGGACTCTCCGGCGACCATCGATGCGTGACGAACCTGGCCGCGCCGGAAGCATAGCAACGAGTTCGCTTCAACCAGGAACGGCTGCCGGTCTACAGTCCAGACGCCACGACCTGCCTGGACGACAATGAGCCGCAGATCGTGGACGCGTTCAGGCGGGAGGCTCCACGGACCGCCATGGCCCATTCTCCACACGCCACGAAGGATGACCTTCAAGGGCAGCCGACCTCCCCGCATGTCGTCGGACCGATTGAGTAAGGCTACTGGGCATCGTGGCCGATGCGGCGACGACGCCGACGGCGGATTGCAGCTCGGCTGCGCGAAACGTTGTAGTAGTATGCGTGGAACCGGTTTCTCATTGCTAGGGAGTGGTTGCTGGATGGACTGGACAACGGGAGTCTTGCCTATTGCAGCTGCCGGTGGCGCCACAGCTGCTGACATGCCCGATCATGGTGGCAGCCCTGAGGCTGCCGGCGCGGCTCGGATAGCGGCAACGTGGTGGCGGGCGATGGCACCTGGGCCGACGATGCCTACCGCCAACTCCCAGGACGTTTTTGGGTCAGTGGTCATCATCTTGTTGACACCTTAACACTAATCACGGCAACTTAAAACCTAAGACTTATCAGCCTCAAGTGTCTCGCTCAGTGAGTCGTGAAGTTGGCGATGCACCTGCGCCATCCAAATCTCGGAAGGGATTGGTTCGGGGGAAGCCGGGGGTGACCGGAGGCGGTGAGCCAGTTGCGAGGGCTGATGTTGATTTGGCCTGCCAGAGCCTCTAGCGTGAGGCTCGAGCCGGCGGCGAACTCGTCTGATACTGCAATAGCCTGCGACACGACCGAAATCTCTGGGGCGCCGCGCCGAGACGCTCTCCTTAGTGAACAGCCTTAGCCTGGCAAGGAGAAGATGCGCGACCACTTGCCGGCGGGGGACGTTTCGGTGGCTCGATGACGTCATCGAGCCAGAAGATTGGTGCGAAGCCGGCGACGTTCGACATTTGGCATATCGCCGCTGGTTAGCCACTCCGCGGCGTTAAGTTCGGCAGGCAGCTCGAATTCTACGAACCAGAACCTTGTCGATGTGGTCATTTCTCGCCGGAGGCGATTGTCAGGCGGGCTAAGGCTCGGCTCGCCGCTACCACGCGGTGGTCATCTGGTGCTTCCGGAAAAGCGGCGTTGCTGAGCGCAGAGGCGACACGACTGCATGCGGGTCCCGCAACTGGTGGCTGCGAACGATATTCGCTCCGTCCACTGCACAGTGAAAGGTGAGAAGAGGCTGCAGATGCTGGTTCCTATTCAAGACTCTATTCACCAAGAGGGTCGGCTGAGCGGATAGGGTGCGACTCGCACAACATGGGTAGTTGTTTGCGGCTGAGGTTCCAGTTCGGTAGCGGAGTGGCCTGCCACTTGTCTTCAGCGCCAACGTGAACGAGTCGGCCTTCCTCCAGGGACGCTGTAGCTGGCTGGGCTCGGCTGCGGTGACCATGTGGGCACCACTCCTGCGACAGTCGCGTGCTGCGGGGCAACGGCACCTGCCGATGTTGCGCAGGCGGTTGGCTTTCGCTGGGCGCCTCGTGATTAGCCATGATCTTGATTGACATTCCAACACCCGTAGCGATAACTTAAAACCTAAGACCTATGAATCTAGGAGGGTGTTTCGTGCGGGTGAACGACGCGCATGTACACGTGTGGTCGGAGTCGCCACCGTGGCCTGAGCTTCTTGCCGGCTCGTTGCAGGACGGACGGGCCGTCTCCCTGTTGGCGGCCATGGATGCGGCTGGCGTTGACATGGCGGCAGTGATTACGCCGCGGTCGATGGCTTGGGATAACTCTGTCACCCTTCAAGCAGCGCACGCTCATCCCGAGCGTTTGGTAGCAATCTCACGTGTTCGGCTCACCGATTCGTCAAGTGTCAGGACGCTGAAAGAACAGATCGACGACAATGTGAGAGGTTTTCGGATTGACCTTGCCGAGCAGGGTGATGTGCTCGATGGCAACGCGCGGTCCGCATGGGGAGGCCGTAGCTGAGGCGGGTCTGCCCGTTGCCCTGCACGCGGGCAAAGAGAACATCGCCCTCGTCGGCATGCTGGCTGCTGCGTACCCAGGAATCGTGTACTTGCTGGACCACCTCGGGCGACCGGACCTGCGCGAGGGGATAGGTGGGTCGGGTTTTGCGGCGGTGCTGGCGTTGGCTAAGCACGAGAACGTTTGGTTGAAGACGCCGAACGCGCCGTTCTTCTCCCAGCAGGGGTCGCCGTATGACGACCTCGCGCCTTTCCTCGTCGCTGCGCTGGATGCGTTTGGCGCTAAGCGTGTCGTGTGGGGCTCGGACTGGCCGCTGTGCACCGAGGCAGCCTCGTACCAGGACGCACGTGAACCGACGCTGTCAGTTCTTCGTCAGTATGGAGAGAACGACAAGCGGTTGGTGCTGCGTGGGAACTTCGAGCGGCTTTACCATCGTGTCTAGCGGTGCTAAAGGCGGGTCGACTGGGCGTTGGCTTCACTGCGGTGCACTTCTGACCGGGCACGGCGACGCGCCGGCGCGAGACATGGCGGTGCAGATTGCCGATGGCCCAATTGTCCAGGTGCGGCCATGGGCGAATGGTCGAGGCGTCGGCGTTGACGTGGTTGATCTCAGCAGCGCGACATTGGTTCCGGGGTTCGTGGACGCCCATGTCCATTTGATCTTTGGAAATGGGAAGGATCACCTTTCCACGAGGGCGGCAGTGGAGAATGCCACGCGGGACGAGTTGGTGGAGCAGGCAGCAAGCCGGGCTCTTGAATGTCTGCGCGGTGGGGTCACTACAGTGCGGGACTGCGGGGACCGGGAGTTCGTGTCGCTGCGGGTCCGGGACGACATCGCCGCCGGCCGTCGTCGTGGAGCTCGTGTTCTGGCTGCCGGCCCGCCGATCACTGTGCCTGGCGGACATCTGTCCTGGTGTGGAGGTGCCGTCGCTTCGCTCACAGAGATGCGCACAGCTGTCATGGGCCTACTTGCTAACAAGGTGGATCTAGTGAAGGTCATGGCCAGCGGCGGCAATATGACTAGGGAATCGAGTCCGTGGGCGCCGCAGTTCGGCGAGGCTGAGCTGCGAGAGCTCGTGGCGCTAGCGCACACGCAAGGCTTGCGGGTGGCAGCTCATGCGCACAGCACGGAAGCGATCCGGCACGTGGTGAGTGCTGGAGTGGACACTATAGAGCACTGCACCTGGCGGTCTGCGGACGGACGGCTGAGCGTCGACGCCAGGGTGGTCGAGCAGATCGTGCGGCGCGGTCCGTTCGTCGTTCTCACGATGGCCGGAATCCAGCGGGGACTTCTGCCGAACTGTGCGCCGGACTCCGCGCTGAGGAAAGCTGCGCTCATCAGCTCGGATACCGGTGACTTGCGTGAGGACTTTGCTTGGGCGAGGAGCATGCGGGCGGCTGGGGCACGTTTGGTGGTGGCGAGTGACGCGGGCGTGCGATTGACGTCTTTCGACGGTCTCAGCCAGTCCATCCGATGCGGCATGGTGGCTCTCGGGTTGGCGGTCAGCGAGGCGATCAGTCTGGTGACGCTTCGCGCCGCTGAGGCACCTGGTGTGGAAGACAGTGTCGGAAGCATCGAGGAAGGCAAGGTGGCCGACTTTGTCGTTCTCGACGGAGTGGTGGACGCCTCTTCTGACAGCCTGGGGAGCGTACGCCAGGTCTGGCAGGCGGGACGGCTGGTGGTGAACGACGGGCAGCTGGTGAAGAGTGATGATTGGTTGTAGTGAGCGATCGTCAGCTGGCCTAGCGGCGGGACAGCCAGGCGAGTATGTTGCGTCGGACCCGTTCGAGGTGGGTGCGCATGAGTTGCTCAGCTCGTCCCGAATCGTGCGCTCTGAGCGCGGCGAGCAGGTCGCGGTGCTCAGCGTCGCTCTCATCGTGGGTCATTCCCATGGATTCGGTGGTGGCGAGATTACGTTGCCGTTCGGTCGTTAGAACTTCGGCGAGCGCTTCCATGGTGGCGATCAAGAAGTGGTTGCTGGTGCAGTTGACGATCCCGACGTGGAAGGCGAGGTCAAGCTCGGCGCGCTCGGGCACCCGGTTGTTGCCAAGCTTTTCGATCTTGTCAAGTATCTTTGAGAGCTCCTCGAGCTGAGCGTCGGAAACTCGCTCGGCGGCCATTCCGGCTGCTGTCACTTCCAGGACGGTGCGGAATTCCACGAAGTCTCGTAGCGCACCTTCGTGCGCGTCGAGCATGAGTCGGAAATGGGTGCCCACGGCGACTGGGCGCAGCTGACTGACTTCAGCCCGGCGTCCCTGGCTGGTGCGAATTACGCCCTGCTGGCTCAGCAGCCGAAGCGCGTCGCGGACCACGCGCATGCTGGCCCCATACTTTTGGCCCAACTCCTTCTCGGACGGTAGGGGAGCGCCGTCAGGTAGCCCTTCCTCGCGTATCCACACCAGGATGAGCTGGGCCAACTGAGCGCCAAGCGGATCGCGGTTGTTCCGTAGGGCAGGTGGATCGGCGTCTGCCACGATGCTCCTTCTGACTGATCGCGCCAAGTCTGTTCGGCTTCAGGCTACAACTCGTGAACTACCAACATCTTAATGCCTAGGGCTTAAGATGTGCTGGGTCTATGTATCATGGTGTCAGCCTCAAACTAGGACACATGCCTCCACCTACTCATCTGATCCCAGACACCATCGGGAACAGGGTTGCATCCGGCCGGAAACCCACTGACTTTCTCGATCGGGCGACCCGCATCGCCCGCCGTTCCTCGCCGTGCGGGCGCGACGTGGGCCTAGCACGTGCGCCCAATCGTCATTCACCGCAGGAGCACCTCTGCACTTCGACCGGTGTCGCCAGTAGCGGCGATCTCTCCTGCTCCCGGCACATGGCTCACTGGTCTACCTTCCTGATGTCGACGTTCTCCGATAGGGGCGTCGATGCACCCCGGGTGTCGCCAGGTCACTGCCCTGCTCGCTTGACACGGGTGATGTCCAGTATGAGATCTGCGGGATTTGGTGGTCGCCCGGAGTCTGTGGACCGTCGATAGGGCTGTGCGCCAAGGCTGGCAGTGCCAGAGTCTGCCACCAACACCAGCAATAGTGAACCGCCCCTGTTCCTGCCTGTGGTTGCGCTCAACGACGTGACCGGCGGGATCGACTGGGCCCGCGACGACCACGCGGTCGCGATCGTGGACGGCCGTGGCCGCGAGATCCACCGGCACACCGTCGAGCACACCACCGCTGGCCTGCGGCAACTCGTCAATACGCTGGGCAAACACGGTGTGGTCGAGGTCGCCATCGAGCGCCCCGATGGCCCGGTCGTCGAGACCCTGCTCGAGGCAGGTCTCACCGTGGTGGTGATCAGCCCGAACCAGGTCAAGAACCTGCGCGGCCGGTACGGCTCGGCCGGCAACAAGGACGACCGGTTCGACGCCTACGTCTTGGCCGACACGCTGCGCACCGACCGGGCCCGGCTGCGGCCCCTGGTCCCCGACTCCGACGCCACCATCGCGCTGCGCCGTTCCTGCTGTGCCCGAAAAGACCTCGCCTCCCACCGCGTCGCGGCCGCGAACCAACTGCGCGTGCACCTGCGTAACGTCCTGCCCGCCGTGGTCGGCCTGTTCCGAGATCTCGACTCGGCGATCAGCCTGGCGTTCCTGACCCGGTTCACCATCCAGGACCAGGCCGACTGGCTGACCCCCAAGCGGCTCGGCGACTGGCTGTCCAAACAGGGCTACTCCGGCAGACTCGACCCCGCTGTACTGCACCAACGCCTTCTCGACGCCCCATGCGGCGCCACCGGCGAACACGCCACCGCCCAAGCCCACATCACCGCAGCCCTGGTGGCTGTGCTCCAAACCCTCACCGAGCAGATCAAGATCCTCTCGACCCAGATCGACCACCAACTCGACGCGCACACCGATGCGCACATCTTCACGTCCCTGCCCCGCGCCGGGCGCGTGCGCGCCGCCCGACTGCTCGCCGAAATCGGCGACTGCCGCGCGAAGTTTCCCACCCCCGAGTCGCTGGCCTGCCTGGCCGGCGCCGCACCCTCCACCCGACAATCCGGCAAAGCCCGCGTAGTCGCTGGCAAGACGGCCTCACCTACGACCCCGACAAACACCGCGCCCTGCAACGCTTCCTCACCCCTCAAAACGAAGCGGCTTGACATAGGGTTTCTCATGCCGACATGTCCGGTCCGATCGCCTCCTTGAGCCCACCCCGCGCTGGCGATCCTCGAGATGACGTGGGACATCGACGACGCTCACGACGCGAACTCGACAACACCCGGCCGCGGTCGTTCACCCGCGGCTGCCGAGCCGTGGCCTTCAAACATGTCGCCTGGCCTCTGCCGGCCAGACATGACCTCGCCGGCCGGTATCTGCAACGCTGCGGTCTGGCGTGCAACGCGATGTGCTACCCCATCACTAGATGCCATCCAACCGGCCGCAAGCACTGCCCAGGAAAGTGCTCCTTCTAAGCTTGCATGGACAAGGAGCCGACACCGTCATGCTCCCAGCTCAGGGACACTCGCCACCTCGAGTGTCTTTTTGCCATTTCATGACCACGGCGAATAGATGAGGGCTGGCGCAAGCGCGAGGCGGGAACGCGCTGGGGCCATGCTTCTTTTCGGGTATTGACAATCTGGTGTGAAGGAAGCTAGCTTAACACTTAAGACTTAAGACGTCCGCCAAGCTGCAGCGTCGGTGAGCGTCCAAGATCACCCATGGTTTGTGGGTTCTTCCAGTTTGCCCGCGGTAGATCAACGGATGTGGAGTGTCGAGATGGCCGGTACTGCTTTCAGGAGTCAGCTCAGCCGAAATGATCTTTGTGTGGCTGGGTGATCCTTGTGGGCGTCGGCCAGGTGGGGTGTCGGCTTTCACCGAGTGTGGCCGTGATTCCTTATGAACCGTGACGTAAGATCACGGCCTCGAGCTAGAAAAAGGCGGCTTCTGTGACAGATATAACGACAGTTAGGGGAGGGCGAGACTCCGAGGGCAAGGAGCGGCCGGTGTTGCGGCCGATATCGCGGTGGGATCGGTTTAAGCGGGACCGGTTCTTGTTGTTATTGGGCTTGCCGGGCATAATCCTGGTGCTGTTGTTCCAGTATGTCCCCTTGCTGGGTAATGTGATCGCGTTCAAGGACTACCAGCCGTATCTGGGGATCATGGAGTCGCCGTGGGTGGGGCTTGAGAATTTCGCCATCCTTTTCAATGGTGACCCGGCGTTCGTGAACGCCCTGTCGAACACGTTGATCATTTCGTTCGTACAGATCGCGTTCGTCTTCCCGATCCCGATCGCACTGGCGTTGTTGATGAACAGCCTTTTGAGCGAGCGAATCAAGCGCACGGTGCAGTCGATTCTGTACTTGCCGCACTTCATGTCGTGGGTGATCGTGGTCGCGTTGTTCCAGCACATGCTGGGGAACGCCGGGCTGTACAACACGTGGGCGCGGCAGCATGACTTTTTTCAGATGAACATCATTGGGGACCCGGATCTGTTCATCGCGTTGATCACGTCGCAGGTGATCTGGAAGGACGCGGGGTGGGGAACGATCATCTTCCTGGCCGCGATCTCCCGCGTCGACCTGGAGCTTTTCGAGTCTGTCGCGGTGGACGGCGGGGGGCGGATGCGCCAGCTCTGGCACGTTACCCTGCCCGCGATCCGCCCGGTCATTATCCTGCTGCTCATCCTGAAACTCGGTGACGTGCTCACGGTCGGGTTTGAACAGATCTTTCTGCAACAAGGCCCGGCGGGGTTGCAAGCGTCAGAAGTGTTGGACACGTATGTGTACAACCGAGGAATCGTCGGCGGGAACTGGGGCACTTCTGCCGCGGTCGGCCTGGTCAAGGGTCTCGTCGGGACGATCCTCGTCCTCGGCGCGAACAAGGTGGCGCACTTGTTTGGTGAACGTGGCATCTACTCCTCGGCAAAGGACTCGCGCTGATGGCCGGCATACGACCTGACACCGCCCTCAAACCACCCACCAACGGTAGGCGGAGGAAGGGTCCCCCAGCAAAGCTCCTCCCAGGGGTGTCACGGCAGCAGCGACTGCAGGCGATCAACGGCGCGACCCCCCCCAGCCTGGCTCTGCGCGGCGTCAAGGGCATTGTCCTGTTCTTGTGCTGCGCCGTGGTGATCATCCCGTTCCTCGCGGTGATCTCGACCAGCTTGGCGGACCAGGCGCAGATCAACCAGGCTGGCGGGTACGTGCTCTGGCCGGACAACCCCAGCTTCCACGCCTACGAGGCGATCTTCCGCGGCGGTGTCGTCACCCGAGCGACGCTGGTATCGATTGGGATCACCGTGGTGGGCTCTGGCCTGTCCGTCACCGTGGTCGCGTTGCTCGCCTATTCATTGAGCCGTCCGGGGACGTGGGGCAGCAAACCCATTCTGCTCCTCGTCCTGTTCACTATGTTGTTCAACGCGGGCATGATCCCCAACTATCTGTTGATCCGGCAGTTGGGGTTGATCGACTCCTATTGGGCGCTCATCTTGCCGACGCTAACATCAGCCTTTCAGATCATCATCATGCGGGCGTTCTTCCTGGAAACCCCACAGGAGATCATTGATGCCGCTAGGATCGATGGGGCTAGCGAGCTACGGATCCTTTTGAGCATTGTGTTGCCGTTGTCGAAGGCCGTGGTGGCCGTGATCGCGTTGTTCAACGCGGTGACGTATTGGAACGCATTCTTCAACGCAGTGTTATATATCAACTCCACCGAGAAATGGCCTTTGCAGCTGGTGCTGCGGACGTATGTGGTGGACAACACCGCCATTGGGGTCGATCTACCCGGGGATGTGGTCCCGCCACAGCAAACGCTGCAGATGGCCATCCTCGTGGTTTCCCTCATCCCGATCTGCCTCGTCTATCCGCTCCTGCAGAAACACTTCGCCAAAGGTGTCGTCATCGGCGCTGTCAAAGGTTAGAGACCGGCGCGAGCCGGGCAGGTACCGGGCCGTTCTCTTCGGGCTATTGACAATCTAATGCGGAGGTAGCTAGCTTAATACTTAAGACTTAAGACGTTCGCTACTAGACATCGTTGGCGGACTTCCAAGATCATCAAATTGTGAGTCGGTTCCTAAGTCGCGAGCGATAGATGGATCAACGGAGATGGAGTGTCGAGATGCCTGGTACCGGTTTCAGGAGTCAGTTTAGCCGGCGTGGTTTTGTGCGTGGCGCGGCGGCCCTGGGGGCGTCGGCAGTTGGGGTGTCGGCTTTCGCCGGATGTGGCAGTGATGGCACTGGTGAAAGTAGCTCAAGTGACGATGGCGGCAGTGATGTCGGTAGTGGTGTGCGCGGCGGGGAGTTGGAGCTGCCGACGTATCAGCGTGCTGAGGTGGTGGTGCCAGACTTGCCAGGGAGCGCGGAGGGCGTGCCGGAGGGGTACTTCTCATACCCACGTCCGGCCGAGCCGGCCGCGGGTGGTCCGCCCGGCAGTGGGGGTGTTGTGACGGCCATGTTGGGGGCAGTTGGTCCGGTGCCGCCGAACGTGGGGCAGAACCCCTGGTGGCAGGGGTTGAACGAACGGCTCGGAGTGGACCTTCAAGTGAACATGACACCGGTTGCGGACTACGGTGCCCGGCTGAACACCGTGATCGCCGGCGGTGATCTGCCCGACCTGGTGCAGATATTCGGCGTGGCTCGGTTGCCAGATGTCATGGAGGCAGAGTTCGAGGACCTGACTGAGTATCTGGCTGGTGACGGCGTGCTGGACTATCCGTTCTTGGCCAACCTGCCCACAGTGGGCTGGCAGGCGACGGTGTTCAACAGTAAAATCTATGCGGTGCCGCCACAGAACACGGTGAAGACTGTGTCCTGGCTGACTCGCCTGGACCTGATCGACGAGTTGGGAGCGAACCCGCAGCCTGGTGACGCGGACGAGTTCTTCGACTTCTGTCTCGACGTCACTGACGCGGCGGCCAATAGATACGCTAGTGCGGCTCCTGCCGAAGTGTTGAACAGAGTAGCGAGAGCTATGTTCGATGCTCCGTGGCAGTGGGGCGTCGATGACGACGGCGCTTTTGTGCACATGTATGAGACCGAGGAATATCGCGCTGCGTTAGAATACACGGCCCGGCTATGGGACGCGGGAGTCTTTCATCCTGACTCATTCGGCTCGGTGAACCTGTTGGAGTTTTTCAAGGGCGGCACGACTGTGCTGCACAACCAAGGAGGTAACGGCTATCGGGCTATTCTCGACGAAAACATCCCCGGCTTGCGGATGGGCATCTTCACCCCGCCAATGGCCGACGGTGGTGGCCCAGCCAGGGCAGAGCTGGGGACGGGGACGTATCGGATAACCGCAATTCGCAAACAAGATTCCCAAGAGCGCGTGCGTGAGCTATTAGAATTGCTGAACTATCTAGCTGCGCCCTTCGGAAGTGAAGAATATCTGTACCTCCAGTATGGTGATGAAAATGTCCATTATACGTGGGACGAGGACTTGCAGGCTCCGGTCCGTACCGAACAAGACGGCGAACTGATTCCAGTACGGTTTTTGGCCGGTGCGCCTCAAGTGTTCTTTGACCCAGGGCACGCCGAGTTCAGCAAGGCCATGCACGAGCACCACAGCGAAGCTATCCCGGGCGGGGTTCAGGACGACTCTGCGAGATTGTACTCAGAAACCAACGACCGTCAAGCGTCCAGTCTGTTTCAGCCTCTCAACGGACTCCGCAACGACATCGTCCAAGGACGCAACACTCTGGACGACTGGGATAAGGCTATTGAGGACTGGCGCGCAAGCGGTGGAGATCAGATCCGCGAGGAATTCGAGATCGCCCACGCTGAATTCGACGTGTGATATCGAAGGATGTTGGCCATCGATGATGGCAGGAGATCAGTCGTTGAGTCGGCGGCGTTGCCTACAGGGAGCCACAGCGTCGGACGTAGTTGGCGCAGGGCTGCTCGGTGTTCGCAGGTTTGTCGACGACGCGCCGGTCGGCAGCGGTCAGGATGAGGGCGCTGCGGGTTCGGTGCAGGTGGCCGGTGTTGAGTTGCCGTCGTATGTGCCCTATGGAGGGGTGCGGCCGGATCTGGCACCGTCGACCGAGGGTAATGACGCCAGGTCCCTAGCGTATACGACCGATCTTAGGCCGGGGCGGCCCCGGATTCAAATCTGAAGTGCAACGGTTGGTGTGGCTGGGGTCGAGCATAGGTGGTTGAACACTTCGGCTGGGGTCTGCCAGCCGAGGATTTTGCGTGGCCGGTTGTTGATCTCGGTGATGATGTCGGCCAGTTCGTCGTCGGTGATGGTGTCGAGGCGGGTTCGTTTGGGCAGGTATTTGCGGATGCGGCCGTTGAAGTGCTCGTTGGTGCCACGC
>NZ_JAAOEN010000012.1 GCF_011320225.1 Phytoactinopolyspora limicola | reverse complement strand
TCCGGCCAGCCGGACGATCCGCCGAACCAGACCGACCGTCCTGGCAGGGGGCGTTGACCTTGACCAGGACGGTCGAAAGCGCCCGACGCGACTACCCCCACCACGCGTCGGGCCTCCGTTGCGGCCCCGGTTTATCCCCTTGGGCCGGGGCCGCAACCCTAATCTAATGGCGGCGAGTGACGCCCACGGAAACAGTCCGGCCATGTAGCGTTGACCTGCACGCAACGTACTCGGCCAGGCTGCCCCTGCGCCGGTGTTGAGTGCCGGCGTCGCGGCGCGACGATCACCACCTTGTGGACGTCGACGTGACCGTGATGACGCGGAACCGATGGGTATGCCATAGGGTCTGATCCGGGTCACCACGACGGGGTGGGAAGACCACGGGCACGTCAACACCCTGAAACGTGAGAAGGAGAGTGATCCACCGTGACCGTTCGTGTAGGTATCAACGGCTTCGGGCGTATCGGCCGCAACTACGCGCGCGCTTTGCTGGCGCAGGGCACCGACATCGACATCGTTGCCGTGAACGACCTCACCGACGCCAAGTCCCTGGCACACCTGTTCAAGTACGATTCCATTCTCGGCGTGCAGCAGGATGTCACCGCCGGCGAAGACTCCATCACCGCGAGTGGGCAGACCTTCAAGGTGCTCGCCGAGCGTGATCCGGCCAATCTTCCCTGGAAAGACCTCGGCGCGGACGTCGTTATCGAATCCACCGGGTTCTTCACCGACGCCACGAAGGCCAAGGCGCATATCGACGCGGGCGCCAAAAAGGTGATCATCTCGGCGCCGGCCACGAACGAAGACGGCACCTTCGTGTTGGGCGCCAACCACCAGACCTATGACCCCGCCAACCACCACGTCGTGTCGATGGCGTCGTGCACAACCAACTGCCTGGCGCCGATGGCCAAGGTGCTCAACGACTCGTTCGGCCTCGAGCGTGGTCTCATGAACACCATCCACGCTTACACGCAGGATCAGAACCTCCAGGACGGCCCGCACAAAGACCTCCGCCGGGCCCGGGCCGCGGCGATCAACGTGGTGCCGACCAGCACTGGTGCGGCCAAGGCGATCGGCCTGGTGCTGCCGGAGCTCAAGGGCAAGCTGGACGGCTTCTCCATGCGGGTTCCGACGCCGACGGGTTCGGCCACCGACCTGACCGCGACCCTTGCTCGTGAGGTCACCGTCGACGAGGTCAACGCCGCGTTCAAGGCCGCTGCCGAAGGGCCGCTGGAGGGTTACCTGCGTTACACCGAGGAGCCTCTGGTCTCGTCCGACATCGTCACCGACCCGGCGTCGTGCATCTTCGATTCCGGCCTCACCCGGGTCATCGGCGATCAGGTGAAGATCGTCGGCTGGTACGACAACGAGTGGGGCTACTCCAACCGCTTGGTCGACTTCACCCGCTACGTGGGCCAGTCCCTCTAAGCGGCCGGGAACCAACCACCATGCGAACGATCGACAGGTTGGGGGACCCGCGCGGCAAGCGGATCCTCGTCCGTTCGGACCTCAACGTCCCACTGAGCGGCTCCACCATCACCGACGACGGCCGGGTCCGCGCGTCGGTGCCGACCATCCGGGCGCTGGCCGACGCCGGCGCCCGGGTCGTGGTCATGGCCCACCTGGGCCGTCCGAAGGGTGAACCCGACCCGCGTTATTCGCTGGCACCGGTAGCCGAGCGGCTCGCTGAGCTGCTCGGCACCGATGTCGCCTTCGCCACCGACGTCGTCGGAGACAGCGCCCACAAAACGGTGGGTGCCCTGGGTGATGGCGGTGTGGCCCTACTGGAGAACGTGCGGTTCGACGCCCGGGAGACCAGCAAGGACGATGCTGAGCGCGGCGCGATGGCCGACGAGCTGGCCGAGCTGGGCGACTACTTCGTCTCCGACGGGTTCGGTGTGGTCCACCGCAAGCAGGCCAGCGTCTATGACATCGCTCAGCGGTTGCCGCATGCTGCTGGTGAACTGGTCGAGGCCGAGATGGAGGCTTTCGGCAAGGTACTCGTCTCGCCGGCCAGACCATACGTCGTGGTGCTCGGCGGGTCGAAGGTTTCGGACAAACTCGGCGTCATCGACAACCTGCTCGGCAAGGTGAACCGGCTGCTGATCGGTGGCGGCATGGCGTTCACCTTCCTCGCCGCGCGCGGGTACGGCGTCGGAGGTTCGCTCCTGGAGGCCGATCAGATCGACGTTGTCCGTGGTTACCTCGAGCGCGCCGCGCAGTCGGGTGTGGAGATCGTGTTGCCCACTGACGTCGTGATCGCAGCCGAGCTCGCCGCGGATGCCGAGACGTCGGTGGTGAGCGCATCGGCGATCCCGGATGATCAGAAGGGCCTCGACATCGGTCCGGCCACCATCGAACTGTTCCGGAGCAAGCTGGCCGACGCCCGGACCGTCGTCTGGAACGGTCCGATGGGTGTATTCGAGCTACCGCCGTTCGCCGCTGGAACCGAGCAGATCGGCCGGGCGATATCGGAGGTCGACGGCACCACGGTGGTCGGCGGGGGAGACTCCGCCGCCGCGGTCCGCAAGCTCGGCCTCGACGCATCCGCGTTCACTCACATCTCGACCGGTGGCGGCGCGTCGCTGGAATTGCTGGAGGGGAAAACTCTCCCAGGCCTTTCTGTTTTGGAGTGACTTGATGGCGAAGACACCGCGCCGGCCCCTGATGGCCGGCAACTGGAAGATGAACCTGAACCATCTCGAGGCGATCGCGCTGGTGCAGAAGCTGGCGTTCTCGCTCGACGCCGAGACGTTCGAGAAGGTCGACGTCGCGGTGCTGCCGCCGTTCACCGACATCCGGTCGGTGCAGACGTTGATCGATGGCGACAAGCTGAACCTCGCGTATGGGGCGCAGGACCTGTCGGCGCATGATTCCGGCGCGTACACCGGCGAGATCTCCGGCGCCTTCTTGGCGAAGCTGGGCTGCTCGTACGTGGCCGTTGGACACTCCGAGCGGCGCCAGCATCATGCCGAGTCCGACGAGTTGGTCAACGCTAAGGTGAAGGCCGCTCTGCGGCACGAGATGACACCTATCCTCTGTGTCGGGGAGGGCCTAGAGGTCCGCCAGGCCGGCGACCAGGTGGCGCACACGCTGGCTCAGCTCGACGGTGCGTTCGCGGAAATTCCCGCCGCCCAGGCGAGTTCGGTGGTGGTCGCGTACGAGCCGGTGTGGGCTATCGGCACGGGTGAGGTCGCCACCCCGGACAACGCCCAGGAGATGGCCGCGGAGATCCGCACCCGGATCAGCGTGTTGTACAACGCCGAGGTGGCTTCGGCCGTCCGGGTGTTGTACGGTGGCTCGGTGAAAGCGGCCAATGTGGGCCCGATCATGGACCAGCCGGACGTCGACGGCACGCTCGTGGGCGGCGCCAGTCTCGACGCCGACGAGTTCGCCGCGATCTGCCGCTTCGACCGGGGCTGATCATCGCGGTAGACTTACGGCCGCTCGACCGCCACTCGTTCGACAAGGATGAGGCTCACCAACGTGAAGCTGCTATTTGCGATTCTCCTCGTGATCACGAGCGTGCTCATGCTCGTGCTGATCTTGATGCACAAGGGGAAGGGCGGTGGCCTGTCCGACATGTTCGGTGGCGGGATGTCGGCCTCGGTCGGCGGCTCGTCGGTCGCCGAGCGTAACCTCGACCGGCTGACCGTCGCGGTCGGCCTGGTCTGGGTGTCGTGCATCGTCGCGCTGGGGTTGATGGCGTGACAACCGAGGTCTAGCCAAACGTCACCCGAACTCAACGTGGAGGGACCGACAGGTGGCCGGTGGAAACGCGATCCGGGGAAGCCGGGTAGGAGCTGGCCCGATGGGCGAGGACGAGCGCGGTGAAGCCGCGCCTCGTCGTCAGGTGACCTACTACTGCGTGCAAGGACACGTCAGCGCCCCGTATTTCGCGCTGGAAGCCGACGTGCCTGACGTCTGGGATTGTCCCCGCTGTGGGTTACCGGCTAGTCAGGACGAAGAGAATCCGCCGCCGTTGCCGAGGTCGGAGCCGTACAAGACGCACCTGGCCTACGTCAAAGAGCGGCGTAGCGAGGAAGACGGCGAGGCCATCCTCGAAGAGGCGCTGGCGGCGTTGCGGCAGCGCCGCCGCCTCTGAGGGCCCGACGTCGAACTCAACCACCACGGGATACCCGCTGCGGGACAGCCATCGCTGGAACCCGCCACGGGAACCCGCCTGTGCGCATGCGAGGCGGCCACCGCGCTCGCCACAAGCTTCCTTATGGCGAGCGCCGTGATGCAGTAAGCCTCCTTGTGGTTGCTATGGCGACAGTAAGCCTCCTTGTGGCGAGCGCGGTGGTGCAGTAAGCCTCCTTGTGGCCACCGCGGGTCGTTCCGGCGGTTAGTCCGGTTCGGTCGTCACCAGTCGGCACACCGGGTCTAGCACCCGGTGGGCGCGTGCCCGGGCGTGCTCAGGCACGTTGTGTACTTCTACCTCCACGCCGAAGCCACGTGCATGCTCGGCGAAACCGCGCAGCGCCATGAGCCCGGTGAGGTCAAGGCGGCCGAGTCGGTGCACGTCGAGCACTACCCGGGTGATGTCGGGATGTTCGGCCAGCAACGCGGTCAGCCGGGTGTCGAGCATCGGAGCTGACGCGAAGTAGAGCACGCCCTCCGGGTGGACGTGCAGCGTGGGGCCGGCCCGCCGGGTGGTGAGGTCGATCCGCATCTCCCGCCATAGATGCACCGCGAAGGCCAGCGCGATCCCCACCAGCAGGCCACGCTCGATCCGCGGCGCGAAGGCTAGCGTCGCCACGGCGGTTGGTACCGCCACGAGGAACTGTGGGCGCGAGTTGCGCCAGTACTCTCCGAACGGACGCAGGTCGACGAGTGAGATCGCGGCGACGATGACCAGGCCCGCGAGCACCGCGACGGGAAGCTCGGCGAGCACGTCGGCGAACGGTAGAACGGCGATGACGGTGGCCCCGGTGACCGCGCCGCTCCATCGGGTCTTCGCACCGCACAGCCGGTTGAGTGCGGAGCGGGAGAACGAGCCACCGGTTGGGTAGCCTCCGGCGACACCTGCGGCCAGGTTGGCCAACCCCTGTCCGATGAACTCCCGGTGGGGGTTCCACGCCTGCCGGTCGGTGATCGCGTACCGACGGGCGATCGACGCTGGTTCGGCGAATCCGACCAGGGCGATCAGCAGGGCAGGCACGATCAGATCGGGGGTGGCCGACCACGGTAGATCGAGTGACAGGTCGGGCAGGCCCGCGGGGATCGCCCCGACGACCGTGACGTCGAGGGCGCCGGCCTGGCTGGCGACGAGTGGGATAACCGTGGCCACCAGCACCCACGGGACGAGAGCGGACATCCGTCGCCCAACGAGAACGATCAGTATGACGGCTACGCCCACGAGGATGGTGGTGGCACTCCACCGGTCGGGGTGAGACAGCGCATCCGCGGCCGCCCGGGTGGGGCTGTCTGAGACCGACGGCGCGTCGACGAGGTGGGGCACCTGGGAGGCGATGATAAGCACCGCGGCGGCGACGGTGAACCCTGATACCACGGGAATCGACATGAAGTACGCGAGTGCGCCCCAACGGAGCGCACCCAGCAGCACTCGCGCGACACCGACCAGGACGGCCAGGATGGCGGCGTAGCCGGCGAACGTCGCCGAGCCGGTGGCCGCCAACGGTGCCAGGGCGCCCAGCGTGAGCAGGCTGGTCAGCGCCACCGGCCCGGTCTGCAAATAGGGCGAGGAGCCAATGAGCGCCGCCGCGATCGGTGCCGCCGCGGCAGCGTAGAGGCCATGCACCGGAGGCAACCCGGCGAGTTCGGCATAGGCGAGTGATTGCGGGATGAGGACCATGGCGACGCTGATGCCGGCGATCAGGTCACCGCGGACGGGCCGGATGATCCGGCGCCTGCGGGGCGGCAGCGGTGGCGGCGATGTCACGGCTAGTGGGTACCGGCCAGGGCGGGGAAGGCCGAAGGCACGTTGAGTCGCTCCTGTCGGTCGGTTCGGGACGGCGTTCAGCGGTTCTGCCGGTGTTGTGCTCTCAACGTAACCGCCGATGCCATGTGGTGTGTGCCATTCGTGCGTCGAGCCTGGTCACGGGGGTCATTTCCGGCTCAACCCACCAACTTGGGTGGGATTGGCCCGGCCCGCCGGGGGAGCGTGAAACCGGCCGACAAGATTCATGAAGAAGTTTTTCTTGACGACACCTCCATCGCGTCGTAAGTTTTCACCAGGAGGTGGCGCCGTGGCTGGATCGAAAGGCACGCTGGTGCGAGTTCGGGGTTTGTTGCCGTCGCTCAACCCGGCGGAGCTCCGGGTAGCTGAAGCCGTGCTTGAGGATCCCGCCGGGGTCGCCATCGCCAGCATCACGGCCTTGGCCCGGGCGGCCCGTACCTCGGAGGCCACGGTGGTGCGGTTCTGCCGGTCGGCCGGATTCTCCGGATATGCACAGCTGCGCTTGGCCCTCGCCATCGACATGGGCCGGAACGAAGCCAGCACCGAGCGGCTCGTCGGCACCGACGTCGAGCGCTCCGATGATCTCGATCAGATCATCAGCAAGATCGCGGCGGCCGACTCCCGCGCTATCGCCGAGACCGTCGAGGGTATCGACCGGGAAAGCCTGGCCCGAGTGGTGGACGTGATGTCGGCGGCGCGCCGGATCGATCTGTTCGGTGTCGGCACTTCCGGGCTGGTGATCGCCGACCTCGGATTGAAACTGCGCCGGATCGGCCGGCAAGCTTTCGCCTGGTCGGATGTGCGGGAGGCGTTGTCCACGGCTGCGCTGATGAGCGACGACGACGTCGCCATTGGGGTGTCGTACACCGGCGCCACCAGCGACACCGTGGATGCCCTTGCCGAGGCCCGGGGCCGCGGCGCGGTCACCGTCGCTATCACCAACTTCGCCCGCTCGCCGATCACCGAGCAGGCCGACTACGTGTTGACCACCGCCGCGCGCGAAACCACCTTCCGGGTGGGGGCGATGGCCAGCCACCACGCTCAGCTCACGGTGGCCGACATCTTGTTCGTCGGGGTCGCCCAACGCTCGTACGACGAGACTTTGCGCGCCCTAGAGGTCACGTTCGACGCCGTTGGCCGGCGCGGCCACGGCGGATCAACCCGGCACTGACCGGGAACGCCCCGCACCCTGTGCCGGTGCCGGGCTGCAACGACCGCTCCGACATTTCAACACCCAGACGTTTTCGATGAGGAGGACCGTATGCGCACGAGAAGAAGAGCCACCTGGGGTGCGGCACTGGTTGCCACGGCCGCCCTGGTCCTGGCTGCATGTGGCCAGGACGACGCCGGCGGTACGGACGACGATGACGGTGGTAGTCAGGGCGAGAACACGTCTCCGGACGATGCCACCGACCCGGACGTGGATGCCGCGGAGTTCGACGACGTCACCCTCGAGGTGTACAGCTGGCGACCGGAGGACGCCGAGGGATATCGGGAGATCTTCGCGGCGTTCGAGGAGCAGTACCCCGGCATCACCGTTGACTTCTCACCGTTCAGCTCCACCGACTACGACCAGATCTTGCAGAGCGCGCTCCAGGCCGGCAGCGGCCCGGACATCGTGCAGATGCGTTCCTACGCGCGCGGCCAGTTGCTGTCCGATCAGGGGTATCTGGAGCCGATCACCGGTCTCGACGGACTCGACGCGATCGACGACGAGTACCTCGAGGCGGTGCGGGGCAGCGATGGCGAGATCTACGGCGTGCCGTTGGCGCTCAACGCGGCCGTCACTCTGTACAACGTCGACGTCTTCGACGAACACGGCGTCGACGTGCCGACCACCTGGGACGAGTTGTTGCAGGCCGCGGAGGAGTTGCAGGCACAAGGGGTCACCCCGGTGGCGCAAGCCGGCGACGCGGCGTACCTGTTGTCGCTGACCCATGCCGCGGTGGCGCCCGGCGCTTACGGGCCGGACTTCATCGATCAGCTACGCGCCGGTGAGGTGGACTTCACCGCACCCGAGTTCCGGGCGTCGGTCGAGCGGATGGTCGACCTCGAGCCGTATTTCCCGCCGAACTTCGTGGGGATCTCCGACGACGAGGCCCGCGGTATGTTCGCCGTCGGGGATGCCGCCATGTACATCAACGGTGACTACCGGATCGCGCCGCTGCGGGAGCTGAACCCAGATCTGCGCATGGGGATCATCCCGGCCCTCCCGGACACGCCGGACGGTCAGCCCCAGGTGAGCACGTGGGTGGATGGCGCCTACGCCGCGGTCGCCGGTTCGGACAACGTCGAGGCAGCGGAGCGGCTGCTGGCGTTCATGGCCACCCACGAGTTCGGCCAGGCCTTCGCGGAGAACTTCGCCCGCACCAGCCCGGTACCCGGGGTGCAGGTGGACGACGAACTGGTCCAGAGCCTGATCGATCTCAACGAGACCGGCTCGGTGCCCACCTTGATGCACATCGACCTGGCCGGCGGTCAGCCGGACACCAAGGAGGAGTTCGAGAACGCGCTGCAGGGTATGTACGTGGACGCGATCGACCTCGACGAGGTCATCGCCACCGTACAGCGCTCGGCGGAAGCCTGGTACGAGCCCTTCCAGCGGTAGCGGGTCGCACAGATGACCTTGACGCGCTCCGGAACGCCGGCCCGGCGCACATCGCGCCGGGCTGGTGCCGGCCGCCGCGGCCGAAGCCGCGCGGTCCACCTATTCGTCATTCCAGCACTGTTGGTGTACGGCCTGTTCGTCCTGTACCCCGTGGCGTTGACGCTGTTCAACAGCTTCTTCGAGTTCCAGGGGATGCAGCGGGGAGACTGGGCCGGGCTTGGCAACTTCCGGGCCCTGCTAACCACCGCACCCCTCGACGAGCGAGTGGCCAACGCACTCGGCAACAACCTGCAGATCTTCGTCTTCTCGTTTGTGCTGCAGTGTGTCGTCGGGTTCGTGATCGCCGCTCTTCTTTACCAGTTCCACCGGGGCCGGGAGATCTTCAAGGCGGCCTACTTCCTGCCCCGCCTGCTGTCGTTGATCGTGATCGGCTTCCTGTGGCAGATCATCTTCAGCCCGAACCTCGGCGCGCTCAACCAGTTCCTCGAGGGTGTCGGCCTGGGCGGGCTGGCCCAGAACTGGCTGGGTTCGCCGTCGACGGCGCTCTACACGGTGATCTTCGTCGAGGGCTGGTACCGGCTCGGGTTCAGCATCCTGGTGTTCCTGGCCGCCATGCAGGCGATCCCACGGCAGGTGTTCGAGGCGGCCCGGCTCGACGGTGCGTCGGGTATCCGGGTGTTGTGGCACTTCATGGTGCCGCTCACCAGACCGGCCTGGATGATTCTGACGGTGCTGACGTTCATCTCGTCGTTCGAGATGTTCGACCTGGTCTATGCCATGCAAGGAGTCACCGGGAGCCCGTTCTACTCCAGCGACACCTTGGCGCTGCTGTTCTACCGCCTGGCGTTCGGTGGCGAGGGCGGCGCGGCGGCCATCGGTCTCGGTTCGGCCCTGGCGTTGATGCTGATCGTCGGCATGGCCGTGGTCTCCGGGCTCATGGTCTTCTTCTTCACTCGTAAGCGGGTCGACCTGTGAGGCGCATGATGGCAACGGCAACCAGATCGGCGACGAAGGCGCGCAGCGCGGACGATCCGGCGGCGATGGCGCGGGACCGGGGCCGCCGCGAGGGGCGGCGACCACGGCTGCCGGCTGCCCTGGCATACGCGGTGCTCGTGATCTTCGCGGTCATCGAGATGTACCCGATCTTCCTGATGCTGGCTAACTCACTGCGCTCGGACCTGGACATCTTGTCCAACCCGTTGGGCCTGCCGACCCGGCCGCAGTGGGGGAACTACGCGGAGATCTGGGAGCGCAGCAACTTCCCGGCGTACTTCATGAACAGCATCTACGTGACCGGTGTCGGTCTGCTCGTGTTGCTGCTGATCTCATCGATGGCGGCGTACTACCTCGCCCGGTTCGATTTCGGCTGGAACAAGCCGCTCCTCATGGTCTTCCTGCTCGGCTTGACCTTGCCGTTGAAGCTGGCCGTGGTGCCGCTGTTCATGCTCATGCAGTCGCTCGACCTGCTCGATACCCGCAACGGGCTGCTCTTGGTGTTGGTGGCCGAACGGTTGTCGTTCGCGATCTTCGTCCTCTATGGGTTCTTCATCACGCTGCCCCGTGAGGTCGAAGAGGCGGCGATGGTCGACGGGGCCAACGCCTGGCAGGTGTACTGGCGGGTGGCGATGCCGATGATGCGTCCGGCGTTGGCGACCGTCGCCATCGTCAGCATCGTCAGCATGTGGAACGAGTTCTTCTTTCCCCTAGTGTTCATCCGCAGCGACGAGCTGCGGACCATTCCACTCGGCATGCTCACCATCGTGGGTGAATTCAGCACCGAGTGGGCCTTGTTGTTCGCTGGCCTGACATTGTCGTCGGTGCCGATGATCATCGCTTTCGTGATCCTGGCGCGCCAGTTCATGGAAGGACTGACGGAGGGAATCAGGTGACCGGCGGATCTAGCCTGGCCATCACGTTCGACCTGGACGACACGCTCGTTCGCAACGCTTTCAGCTCCTGGGTGATCCCGGAGATCGCCGAACACCTCGGCAACGGCGACTCATCGGTGGACCTGCGGGCCGCGCTGTTCCGGCGGCATCGTGAGGCGCTCGATCGCGGCGACCCGGTGGCCGCCTACAACTGGCAGGCCCACGCCGACGCGTTGGCCGTCGAGGTGGGGGTGGCGGCGGGGAGCGTGGACGTAGCGGCCACGGTCCGCCGGCACGCCGTGCCCGGCAAGGTGCGCCTGCTCCACGAGCACACGGTGCCGGTGCTTCGGGGCCTGCGGGAGGCCGGTTGGCGGGTGTCGATCCTGACCAACGGTTTCCGGGTGTATCAGGAGCCGGTGCTGCGTTCGACGGGGCTGTGGGATGAGGTGGACGGAGTGGTCACCACCGACGACATCGGCCGAGCTAAACCCGACCGTCGTGCCTTCGTCGCCGCGTTGGGCGAGGCCACGACGACGGTACACGTGGGGGACCGGATCGACCACGACGTCCAGGGCGCCCGCCAGGCCGGAGTGACGAGTGTGCTGATGCGTCCGGATGCACCATTCGCGGCGGTGACCCTCGATCTGGACCCGGCGCGAGCCGGCGAACTCGACACCTATCTGGCCCGGGTGGCCGACACTCACGGGATGCCGGTTGCGGGCCGCCAGCCTGCGACCCTCGTACCCGACGCGGTGATCGCCGACATAGCCGACCTCCCGGCGATCCTCGACGAGCTCGGAAAGGAGGCCACCACCGCAAGCTAGGCCATGATCATTGGCTTTTGACTACCGGATCCGGTAGTCAAAAGCCAATGATCACCGGAGAGGATCAGGAGTGTGTGATGAATCGAATCTTGCGAAGGCTCGTTGTCCCCGCCGCCGCCACATTGATCACTGCTTCCGCGGTGGCTTACGCCGGCGCGAGCACGACGTCCGATGACGCAGCCACTGCTGCCGGGCCGAAAGACATCCCGTTGCGGGTGATGACGTACAACATCGGCCATGCTCGCGGCCTCGACGGTGATGTGAGTGTGCATCGCGTGGCGCATCGTATTGCTGAGAGTGGCGCTGAGGTGGTGGCGTTGCAGGAGGTGGATGTGCATTGGAGTACCCGTAGTGATCTGCGGGATCAGGCCACGGAGTTGGCCGAGTTGCTGGATATGCACCTGTTCTTCGCGCCGATCTATAGTTTCGAGCCGGACTATGATCCGGAGGATCCGGGTGGTGACGACAACATTCCGGCGCCGCCTGGTGCGCAGCAGCGGGCGTTTGGTCTGGCGGTGCTCAGCGAGTATCCGATCATCGCGGCTGAGAATCACGATCTGACCCGGCGAGTGGGGCGCGGTCCGGACGCCGGTGAGGTGAAGCCGATCCACGGGTTCGCCGACGTGACGGTCAACGTCAAGGGTGCCCACGTGCGGGTGTTCAGCACCCATCTCCAGGCCGGCGCCACCCAGCTGGGCACCGACATCCGCACCACGCAGGTCGCCGAGATGCTGGACATCGTTGGTGCTGATGCACAGAAGGCCGTGCTGATGGGTGACCTCAACGCCGCCATCGAACCGGACAGCGTGGTGTATCGCCCGGAGATCCTTCCGCTGTTCGACGTGTTCGACGACGCATGGGAGATGGGGGAGGGCGACGGCTACACGTTCCGAGCCGGCAACCCGGACCGTCGCATCGACTTCGTCCTCGCTACTCCGGACATCGAGGTCACCGCGGCCGAGGTGCTCGACCTTGACGCCTCGGACCACCTGCCCGTCGTCGCCGATCTGACGGTACGCCGCTAGCCGTCGTCGCCCTCACCGGTGATCGTTGGCGGTTTCTGGTCGCGGACCGCGGCTTCCCCGATCCGAAATGCCGGATATGTGGAGCAGTAAAGCGCTAACGATCACCGGTGGGGGAGCCTGAGGAAGGGAGAGGGCAATGAATCGACTTCTGCTCCGGCTGGGAGCTCCAGCCGTTGCCGCTGTTATGGCGGCGTCCGCGGTGGCCTACGCCGGCGCGAGCACCACGTCCGATGATCCGGCCGACCCGCCGGAGCCGGATCCACGGATCGACTACGTGCTGACCAGCCCGGACGTGGGTGTCGAGGCGGCGGCGGTGGGCGACATCAAGGTGGTTAATTACAACCTGTGCGGCGCGGCGGCGCACTGCGACAATCCGGGGGAGATCGTCGATCGGACCGGATATTTGATCGACGAGGTTCTCGACTACGACGCTGACATCGTCATGCTGACCGAGGTCTGCTACCTGCAGTACACCCATATCAGAGACGAGCTCGCACCCCAGGGGTACGACTACAAATGGGTCGCCGCCCGGCCGAGGGTCGATTCCTGCACGCCGCCGGGTGGCAACACCTCCGAACTGGCCGCCCAGAACCAGCTCAGGTTCGGCCAGGTGCTCCTCGCCAAGAACAGCCTGACGAACCGCGAGGACATCATGTTGAGCCAGACCAACTACGGCACCGCGACGGTGACCAAGGCTCTGTGTGCCGACGCCGGGCTCACCGGGTTTCCTCAGGGCACCATCCGGGTGTGTGTCGCGCACCCGCGATCCGGGCGGACCGGATCTGCGGCGCGGGCCCGGTGGGAACAGCTGAGTACGTGGGCGGCGGAGGTGGACCGATACCTGTACGGCAATAACCAGCTGGTGATCCTGGGCGGGGATTTCAACGCCGAGCCGGGTGATCCGGAGATGAACCCCTTCTATGCGCTCGACGGTGTGGGTGAGTTCGTCGAGCTCGACATGTTCAACCCGGCCGGGTTCACCGACGAGTGTGTGGCGCAGCAGGTGAGCGAGTGTCGATCGGGGGTACGGACGTTCGATCATCCGACGGAGGGGCCGAAGAAGATCGACTACATCTTCGTCTCCGCGGACCACGTGCTCGACGTCGAGGCGGAGGTGCTGCCCGTCGGCCCGAACTCCGACCACTACCTGTTGCGCGGCCGGGCGGAAGTCAGCGTGAACTGATCAACCAGGGTGATGACCCGCCGCTCATAACGGCGGGTCATCAATACCAATTTGGCTAGTATGACGTAGAGTCGAGCTGAACAGAGGAAGATCAGGCCGAGCGCGGGAGGGGAATGAACTCCGCAGCGTCCCCGCGGGGGCACAAACACGACATGGTCCGGGACCGGATCATGAGCCTGCTGGAGAACCTGAACGTCGGCGACCCGATCCCTCCGGAGCGGGCGTTGGGCGAGGATTGCGGCGTCTCCCGGCTGACCGTCCGCCGCGCGGTCGACGACCTCGTCCGTGATGGCTACCTGACCCGCCGCCAAGGCAGTGGTACCTATGTCGCGCGTCCCACCGTGGTGCAGTCGCCCACCGCGTCGTCGTTCTCGGTCGGCATTCGGCGCCGCGGCCTGACGCCGGCCACTAAGGTGCTGGGTGTCGAGCGGGCCGACGCCGGGGTTCGGCTCAGTTGGCGGTTGCAGATCGCGCCGTCCGACCAGGTGCTCGTCATCCGCCGGTTGCGGCTGGCCGACGGCGAGCCGATGGCGATCGCCACGACACATCTGCCGGATGCTCTCGTCCCGGGCCTCCCGGTCGAGGATCTCGAGACCCGGAGCCTTTACCAGGTGCTCGAGGACCGGTACGGGCTCAAGGTCGCCACTGGAACGCAGACCGTGGAGCCAACCGTGGTCAGCCCGGAGGAGACGTCGGAGCTGCACGTTCCGCCGTACTCGCCGGCGTTCTTGTTCCGGACCATCACGCGCACCGATGACGGCGCTCCGGTGGAGTTCACCCAGACGTTGTTCCGGGGCGACCGGTACTTGATCACGGCCGAGCTGGATCTGACCACAACGCCACACGAAGATCTCGGGCATCCCCACGGGTTGGCCCGGGCGAGTCTGCTCGAGTGAGCTGAGCCGCGCCGATGCCTCCCACTCCGTCAAGAGGTACACAGTAGGAGCAGCAGAGGTATGGCAAAGGTCTATAAGAGGTATTGACAACTCAAGCACAAAAGATAACCTTTTGTTGACGCCGCGCGCCGTTCTCATTCGGCCGAGCCGCGGCGGATCGCGATGTCGGTCGAATACACAGAAGGCGGTCTAACGTGCGCACCAAGCTGTTTCGTAGGCATCTGGCTCTCGTCGGCGCAACCGTGCTCACCGCGGTTGGCGCCGTGGCATGTGGTTCCGACGGCGGCGGCGACGGCGGTTCCGGCGGGTCGGTCACCTGGTACACCCCGATGCCGGAGGAGCCGGCCCGGCGGCTAGCCGAGGCGTTCGAGCGTGAATCGGGGATCGAGGTCAAGGTCCTCCGGCAGAGCGCCGGTGAACTGCTGGCCCGCCTGAAGGCCGAAGCAGGCAACCCGGCCGCCGACGTCATCGGCCTGGCCAGTGGCGACACCGGACCGTTGGCCGAGGAGAACCTGATCCGCTCCTACGAGTCCGAGACCGCCGCGGAGATCGACGACCGGTTCGTCGACCCGGACGGATACTGGCACGCCAACGAGCTGATCCTGATCATGATGGGGGTCCACGCCGAGCGCTGGGAAGAGGAGACCGGCGGCGCTCCCATCCCGCAGACCTGGGATGACCTCCTCCTCCCCGAACTGGAGGGTGAGGTGGTGATGCCGAACCCCACGTTGTCCGGCACCGGCTACACGTTCGTCGCCACCCAGATCTTCCGCCACGACGGCGATGACGCCGCCGCCTGGACCTATCTCGACGGCTTCGACGAACTCGTGGGCCAGTACACCGACAGCGGGGGAGCGCCCTCGCAGTTGGTCGCCACGGGTGAATACCTCGCCGGGGTGTCGTTCGCACATGACCTGCTCAACGTGCGCGACGCCGGATTCCCCATCGAATTGGTCTACCCAAGCCCTACCGGGCTCGTGATCGCCGGCAACGCGCTCGTCGACGACGCCCCCAATCCCGAGGGCGGAGAGCAGTTCGTGGAATGGCTCCAGGGTCGCGACGCGTCGCAGATGATCGTCGACCTGGTCCGGTCCTACCCGGTCCGCGATGACGTCGACCTGCCCGACGGGGCGATGAACCTGGCCGACCTGGACCTCGTCGACTACGACCCGGTGAAAGCCGGCGAGATGCGCGACGACGTCTCGGCCGAGTACGCCGACCGGTACGGCATCTGAAGGCCATGCCGGACACGATCAAACGTTCCAGCGACGCCCCCGGGTCCGCCGCTCGCTCCGCCGCCGTCGAGCCCCACTGGCAGCGGCGGAGTCGACGGCGCACGCTGACCGACCGGATCACCGTCGGCACACTCGCCCTCTACGTCGGCGGGCTGCTCGGCCTGCTGGTGCTGGTGCCCACCCTCTACCTGTTGTTCGTCCCCAACGGCGCGGACTGGAGCCGGCTGACCGAGTCTCGCTTCACCGAGGCGAGTATCAACACCGCCACCATCGGGGTGGCGTCGACCCTCAGCGCGACCGTCATCGGGTTCCTGTTCGCGTATGCCCTGAGCCGGCCGGATGTGCCGGGCCGGGGAGTGTTGCGGGTGATGGCGCTGCTGCCGCTGATCTCGCCGCCGTTCGTCGTTGGGCTGGCGGTCTTGCTGCTCTTCGGGCGGCGTGGGCTGATCACGCACGAACTGTTCGGCCAGGATGTCAGCCTCCTGGGGGTCGGCGGGTTGTGGCTGGTCCAGTCGCTCGCGTTCTTTCCACTGGCGACGCTCACCCTCCTGCCGACGTTGAAGAACATCGGCTCGACGCTGGAGTGGGCCAGCCGAGACCTGGGCTGGTCGTGGTTCCAGACGTTCCGGCGGGTCACCCTGCCGCTGGCGTTCCCATCCATCCTGAACGCGCTGCTGCTGGTCGCGATGTTCGTGATCACCGACTTCGGGAATCCGCTGCTGATCGGTGGCGGATATCGGGTGCTCTCCGTCGAGGCGTACGTCCAGGCGGTGGGCCGGCAGGACTTCGGTATGGCAGCCGTGCTGTGTGTGGTGCTGTTCGTCCCCACCCTCATCCTGTTCTGGATCCAGCGCCGGGTCTTGCGTCGGCGGGCGACGGTGACCGTTTCGGGGAAGACCGGCAGCCTGCCACCTATGCCGCTTCCCGCGGTGGTGCGGCGCACTCTGGTGACCGTGCTCAGTGGGATCAGCGTGCTCATGGTGCTGATCTACGGCAGCATCCTGCTCGGCTCCTTCACCCGGGCCTGGGGTGCCGACTGGAGCCTGACCCTGAACCACTGGGAGACGGCGCTGCTCCGCGCGGACGACATCCGCAACTCCGCGTTGTTCGCCACGGTGGCGGCCGTCATCACGACGATCAGCACCCTGGTCGCGGCGTACGTCGTTCACCGGACCCGGGTGATCGGGCGCAGCGTGATGGACGGCCTGGCGGTGTTGCCCGCGGCGATCCCCGGCACCATGATCGGTGTGTCTTGGCTGGTCACCTTCAACGAACCGCCGATCGCGCTGACGGGGACCGCGCTGATTCTCGTGCTGGTCATGGTGGTGCGGGCGATACCCGTGGGTTACCGCACGGCGGTGACGACGATCAACCAGATCAGTCCGTCCATCGACGAAGCCGCCACCGACCTCGGCGCGTCGCGGGCACGTGTGATCGGCCGGATCATGTTCCCGCTGCTGGGTGGGGCGTTCACGACGTCGTTCGTCTTCGGCTTCCTGCATGCCATCAACACACTCAGCGCGGTGATCTTCCTGACGTCGCCGGGGATCGGGCTGGGTGCACCCACCATCGTCAACCTGGCCGAGTTCGGCCAATGGGGCGCCGCCACCGGGGTCGCGGCCGGGTTGATGGTGGTCAGCTTCGCCGGGCTGGCACTGGCCAAGCTGATCTTCGGATCGAAGCTGCGTATGTACGAGCTATAACACCCGTTCCCGTACCCCGCGTGCGGCGGTGCCGAACCAACGGACGACCTTCCTACGGAGACTCGATGATCGAACTGGACACGCTGAACAAGTCGTTCGACGGCGTACAGGCCGTCCACGACCTGAACCTGGAGATACACCGGGGTGAGTTCCTGTGCCTCCTCGGGCCCAGCGGGTGCGGGAAGAGCACGACGCTGCGGATGATCGCCGGCTTCATCCAGCCGGACCGCGGCCGGATCCGGATCGACGGCGTCGACGTCGCCGGTTACGGACCGGACGCCCGGCCGACCGCGATGGTCTTCCAGGACTACGCGATCTTCCCGCATCTCACGGTGGCGGAGAACATCGAGTTCGGTTTGAAGGCCCAACGGACCGGAAAAGCCGAGCGGGCACACCGGATTCCGGAGGTCCTCGACCTCGTGGGTCTGGGCGGGCTCGGTGCCCGCCGTCCAGGAGAGCTGTCCGGTGGCCAGCAACAACGGGTCGCCGTCGCGCGGGCGCTGGCTATCCGCCCGTCCGTGCTGCTCATGGACGAACCGTTGTCCAACCTGGACGCGAAGACCCGCATCCAGTTGCGCACGCAGCTGCGGGAGATCCAGCGCGACACCGGGACCACCATCGTCTACGTCACCCACGATCAAGAGGAGGCGTTGGCGCTGGGCGACCGGATCGCGGTGATGAAGGACGGTTCGCTGGAACAGCTCGGGAGCGGACGCGACATCTACCAGGCCCCGGCCAGCGGATACGTCGCCGACTTCGTCGGTGTCACCAACTGGCTGGCCGCCGAACTGGTGCGCGCCAGTGACGACGGATGGGACGTGGCCGTGGCTGGGGTGTCGTTGCGGGTCACACCAGGTACCACCGCGTCGGCGGTGACAGCTGGCGCCGCGGTGGACGTGTCGGTACGTCCGGAAGACTTCCGACTGATACCCGACGACGCCGCCGAGCCGGCCCCAGGTGTGCAGGTGTTGTCCGGGGTGGTGCGCGACGAACAGTTTCTCGGCCCCATGGTCCGCACCCTGGTCGACGTCGGCGACGACGTGGTGATGGTCCATTCGGGGCAGGGCGGGTGGCCCGCCGGGACGCCGGCGCGGCTGCTGTTCGACAGCGGCGCGGCCCGCGGTTATCTGCGAGCCGGTCCGTCCGCGCGGCCACCAGCGGCCCGAGCCGAACTCGCCGCGGCCGCGGCCCACTGACCGCCCGTGATGGCGACCAACTCGACAGCCATGGCCCTGCTCGACGTCCTGGTGGAACGTAGCCTCGCGGGGCAGGTCCGCACCACCCGGCGGCAGTCGCTGGCCTATGCCCACAAGACCCTGGACGGCAACCCCAACTACACCTTCGGCCTGAGCGACTGGCGCACCGCGACCCTCGACGAGGTGGTCGCCGCGGTCAAAGGTGCCATCGGCGACAGCATCGACGGCGGTGACCCCGACGTCGGCTACATCGACCCCGGCCACACGATGGTCGGCATTCAGGCACATGCCTCGGCCCTGGCGTCGCTGCTGCGGACGGGCGGGGCGGTGGTGTTGCTGGCGACCGGCCATCCCACCGGGCTGCTGGAGCATTACGCCGAGCTGGCCGGTGCGTTGCGGGCGGCCGGCAACCAGGTGGTGCGCCCACTCGACGACCACCGCCTGGACACCGCCACCGACACCCACGCGGCCGGGGAGTCCGGCATCCGGTTCGTGTCGGGAGTCGCCTGCGCCTTCGACAACGAAGCCATCCTGCACACCCACCGGCCCGACTACATGGAGGTGATGCTGGCGGCGCTGGCGGCCAGAGATCAGCGGGTCGATCTGGTGATCGCCGATCACGGAATGGCCGGAGCCGCGATCGAAGCCGGCATCGACACGTTGTCGATCGCCGACGCGAACGATGTCGCCCTGCCGCTGGCGCGGGCCCGTGGCCGGCACCACCACCTGCTGTGCATCGAGGACAACTTCACACCCGCGCAATTCAGTCCGGTGACCGAATTCATGCTGGCGCAAGCTTCCGGCCAGTCTCAACGTTGATCGTTCAGATGAGGAGGTCGTGCCATGTTCCATCGTCGTTCCACCCGCTGGCGAGCTACGTCGCTGGTGCTGGCCGGAGGCCTCGTGTTCGCGGTGCTGAGCCCGGCGCACGCACACGAAGAGACCACGGTAGAGACGTTCCGCGAAACCCGGCCCGTCGGGCCCGGCATCGAGCTGACCACCGTCGACCGGTACGGTCCGGACGGCTCGACCGGGGCGGTCGGCTGGCGGCGCTCGCATGAGCTGTCCGTCGACCTGACCGGGGATGTGGCGGTCGGGCGGCTCTTTCCGGGACAGGTCGCCTCGACCAGGCCGGTGCTGGATATGGCCCAGGAGGCTGGTGCCGTCGCGGCGGTGAACGCGGACTACTTCGACATCGCCGGTTCAGGTGCGCCGTGGGGCGTCGGCATTCAGGACGGCGAACTGGTCCAGTCGCCGCTGCCGAACACCCGAGCGCGGACAACCCAGAACGCGGTGATGGTCAGCGAGGACGGCGTCGGCGCCATCGGTGAGATCGTGTTCGACGGCAGTGTCGTGTTGCCGGGCGCGGCGACGCTCCCGCTGGATGCGATGAACAAGGCCGAGCTGCTGGAGGACCAGATCGGCATGTTCACCGACGTGTGGGGCACCTATTGCCGGTGCCGGCCGACGGAGGACACCGACGACGACGTCGAGGTCGTGGTCACCGATGGTGTGGTCGCCGAGGTGGTGGACACACCACGCGCCGGCGCTATCGCCGAAGACACGTTCGTGCTGGTCGGTCGGGAAGCCGGCGCCGCCGCGCTGCGCACCCTCGAACCGGGCGACGAGGTCGGCGTCGACTATCAGGTACGTGCCCCCGACGACATGAGGGTCAGGGCGGCGATGAGTGGACGTCAGGTGCTCGTCGTCGACGGAGATGCACAGAAGCTCCCGCCGGAGAACAACACCCGCGAACCACGCACCGCGGTCGGGTTCAGCGCGGACGGCTCCCACATGTGGCTCGTGACCGTCGACGGACGCCAGCCGGGACACTCCGACGGCATCGGGCTGGACGAGCTGGCCGAGGTGATGGTGGAACTCGGGGCGCACAGCGCGCTGAACCTGGACGGCGGTGGGTCGACGACCCTGGTGGCGCGGGATCCGGGGCAGGCCGACGCGCACCTAGTCAACCGCCCGTCCGACGCCGCTGGCCAACGGCCGGTGCCGACCGGACTGGCGCTGTTCGTACCCGAAGGCAGCGGCACCGTCGATGGGTTCTGGGTGCGCACCGTGCTGGAACGAGAGCGGGCCGCGGGGGAGACGTTCGAGCCGCCGCTGCGCACCAATCGGGTCTTTCCCGGGTTGACCCGGCGGCTGGCCGCCGACGCCCACGACGAGGTGTATGGCCCGGCTGAACTGCCGGCGGCCGCGCGGTTGCACTGGCGAAGCGCCAACCCGCGAACCGGCCTCATGGGCCGCGATGGTGTCTTCACCGCACGTTCGCCGGGGGAGACGACGATCACCGCCCGCTGGGGCCGGGCCGCCGGAGCGGTCGACGTGACCGTGCTGGGCGAACTGGACCGGCTGGAGACCACACCCGCGTGGATCGGGCTGACCGAACCCGGCCGGACCACCACCTTCGAGCTGACCGGGTACGACGATGACGATCGGGCGGCGCCGATCGAACCCGGCGACGTGACCGTGGCGTACGACGAGGACGCACTCGACGTCAGCGTCGACGATCAGGGCGTCTTCCACGTCACCGCGCTGATCGACGACGGCGAGGAAGTTGTCACGGTCACCGCGGGTGAGGTGAGCACCGAGGTGCCGGTGGGGCTCGGGATGCGGGAGGTGGTGGTCGACGCCTTCGAGAACACGTCGAACTGGGACTTCTGGGCACTTCGGGCCAGCGGCTCGATCTCGACCACCAACGCCGGATACAACGGGAACGGTCTGCGACTCGACTTCGACTTCACCCAAACCACGTTGATCCGCGGCGCCGGAATCTGGCCCGCGGACAACCTGCTGCCCGTGGCTGGCCACCCGGTGGCGTTCACCATCTGGGTGAACTCCGAGGGCCGCGGGAAACGGACCCGGCTGGAGGTGGTAGATGCTACCGGGCGGTTGTTCACCGTCGAACCCGGTTTCCTCACCGAGCCCGGCTGGCAGCAGGTGACCTACCCCGTGCCGGCCGAGGTCAGCTATCCGGTGAGCCTTCGGCGGATCTTCTTCAACGAGCTGGATCCTGCCGCCAGCTACCACGGCACCGTCGTTCTCGACGAACTCTCCGCCGTTGTCCCACGCGAGCCGAGCCACCCTTAGCGGCCGCTCGACCTCTGACGGCTACCCGTGAGAGAAAGATGTGGAAGTGTACTTCTATGAACTATACTTCATAGAAGTACACTTCCACATCGACGGAGTGCCAAGATGACATCCAAACCTGCTCACGTTTTTGACCGAGATGAGGACTGGACGTCGCTCGTCGACTTTGTCGACGATTCTCAGGACAGAGCAACGCTGGGGATTGTCAGCGGACGCCGACGACAAGGTAAGACGTATCTGTTGAGCGCCTTGGCGGCGCAATTCGGTGGCTTCTACTTCGAGGCCGTTGAGGCCACCGAAGTCGAGTCCCTCCGAATGCTGGGCGCGGCATTGGCCCGACATACCGGAGCTCTCGCGCCGTACTCGTTTTCGACGTGGGACGACGCGCTCGAGGCGCTATTCACGCTAGCGCGCGAGCAACGCCTGCCAATCGTCATTGACGAGTTCCCATATTTGATGAAGGCAAGTCCAGCGTTGCCCTCCATGCTGCAACGTGCCATCGACCAACACAGCACATCGCCCGGACACACCAGCCGTGCGCGGGTTTTGGTCTGCGGATCGGCGATGTCGGTCATGGGCAGCCTGCTGGCGGGAGGCGCACCGCTGCGTGGACGGGCTGGATTGGAACTGGTCATCCAGCCCTTTGAGTACGAGCTGGCCGCACAGTTCTGGAACATCACCGACCCACGGCTGGCCATCAAGGTGCACGCTGTGCTCGGAGGGACACCGGCGTACCGGCGTGAGTTCGTCCGCGACGACGTTCCGCGTGACCCCGTCGACTTTGATTCCTGGGTGCAGCGGACTGTGCTCAACCCGCGTCGTCCGTTGTTTCGGGAGGCGAGATACCTCCTTGCGGAGGAGACCGACATCCGCGACCCCGCTCTGTATCATTCGGTGCTCGCCGCCATCGCTGATGGCAATGCGACCCGAGGGGGTATCGCCAATTACCTTGGGCGCAAGGCAGCCGATATCGCTCATCCGTTGACGGTTCTCGAAGACAGTCGCCTGATCGCTCGAGAGCCGGATGCCTTCCGTGATGGTCGCGGACGGTACGTCATCACCGAACCGCTGATCGCGTTCTATCAAGCAGTGATGCGGCCCCAGTGGCGGTTGCTGGAGCTGGGCGAGGCGCATCTAGTGTGGCAGGATGCTCAGCCGCGCTTTGAGTCCAAGGTGCTGGGACCACACTTCGAGATGCTCTGCCGGGAATACGCGTTGCGTCGAGGCCGGAGCGTTATTGGAAGCGCGCCGGGCAGAGTGCACGCCGGCACTGTGGCCGACCCAGCCAATCGGAGGCAGATCGAGGTCGACGTCGTGGCGGTTGCACCGGCTCGCTCGGGCGAGCGCAAACGAATTCTTGCCCTCGGAGAGGCGAAGTGGGGTGAAGTCATCGGGCGTCGGCACCTCGACCGGCTGCGTCGGGCGCGGGATCTCCTCGCGACGAAGGGGTTCGAAACCGACGACGCCGTGTTCATGTGCTACAGCGGAGCCGGCTTTGACGATGACCTACCCGATGACGGGCGGCTCGTTCTCGTTGGGCTCGAGGACCTCTACCGTGGTTAAGAGCCATGGGTCAGAACGCGCGGGCCTTCTTCAGCGCCTTCTTCGGGACCGTCCCCGCGACGAGGTACCTGCGTTTGCGCTCGTGGGTGGCGAGTCCGGCGTTGGCGAGCCGCTTGAGGACGACGGGGCATTTCTTGCACCGAGGGGTGCTCTTGCAGCACTTCTTCTTCGCCTTGACCTCGCGCACATCGTTAATGGTAGGGCCTTTTCCTCTACCCCCGTGTTCCTTGCCCTCCACCCCGGTGATCGTTGCCGCTTTCTGGTCGCTATAGCAACCGGATTCTGTTTTCGATCACGGGGGAACGGGGGGCGGGTTGCGGGGGAACGGGTTGCGGGGGAACGGGTTGCGGGGGAACGGGTTGCGGGGGAACGGGGGGCGGGTTGCGGGTTGCGGGTTGCGGGTGTGGTGGTGCTCGTCAGGGGGTGGCGCGGCGGTTCAGCCCCGGCGGGAGTTTGGCCGCCGCGGCAGTGTCCAGCAGCCAGAGGGTGCGGTGTCGCCCGCGTGCCCCGGCCGCCGGAATCTGGGTCGAGCCGGCCTCGCCCAGCGCCATCTGGACCGCCGCGGCTTTGTCGTCCCCGGCCACGACGAGCCACACCTCGGCGGCGGCCCGAATGGTCGGCAGGGTGAGGCTGATCCGGGTGGGGGGCGGTTTGGGGGCGCCGTGGACACCCACCACTGCGCGGTCGTCGTGCAGGGCCGGGAACTCGGGGAACAACGACGCGACGTGCCCGTCCGGCCCGACCCCCAGCAGCAGCACGTCGAACTCGGGTACGTCGGCGTCCGCACCATCGGCGGTGGCCGCATGAAGTTCGGTGGCGTACGCCTCCGCCGCCAGCTCCGGGTTGCCGGTGAACTCGCCGCCGTCGGCCGGCATCGGATGTACCCGGGCCGGGTCGAAGGGAAGATGATCCAGCAGGGCCGTACGCGCCTGGGTTTCGTTGCGTTCCGGGTCCCCCGCCGGTAGGAAGCGCTCGTCACCCCACCACACGTCCACCGCCGACCAGTCGACGGCGGAGTGGGCGGGGGAGCGGCGCACCGCGGCCAGCGTCGCGATACCCACCCGGCCACCGGTCAGGACGAGCGACGCCTGGCCGCGGGCAGCCTGCGCATCGGCAAGCCGGGTGATCAGCCGGGCGGACACTGCTTCGGCGAGCACCTCGGCGTCGCGGTGGATCACTACGGAAGAATTCATCGCTTCACCTTGGTCCGGGTGGTTTTGCCGGTTTCCCGCTGGAGCTCCAGGCCGGTGGACAGGACATCGCCGTAGACGTCGTCCGGATCGAGCCGGCGCAACTCCTCGGCGAGGCATTCGCCGGCCGTGCGCCGCGGCAGCGCGACCTTGCGATCCGCCCGGCCCGGCGTGCTCAGCACGGCGACGTCGTCATCCGGCCGTTCGATCATGATGGCACCCGACGAGCGGTCCAAGCGGACGCTGAGCATCCCGTCCACTCCGCTGGCCTTGGTGCGGGTGACCGGGCAGCGCAGGGTCATGGACAACCAGCCGGCGAGCAGCTCGGCACTCGGGTTCTCCGAACCGGCCACCACTCTTGCACTGGTGACCTGCTCGTATGGTGGCTGGTCGAGGGCCGCGGCCAGAAGCGCACGCCACAAGGTGAGCCTCGTCCACGCGAGGTCGGTGTCGCCCGGCCGGTACCCGTCGACGAGGTCCTTCAGTGCGGCGCTGGGCCGTTTGCAGGCGGTGGCGTCGGTGATCCGGCGCTGGGCCAGCGCCCCCACCGGATCGTCGGCGGGCACGGGCGGCGCCTCGGCTGGCCACCACGCCACGATGGGAGCATCGGGCAGCAGCAGCGGGACCACCACCGACACCGGGTGCGCGGTCAGCGGCCCGAAGGTACGCAGCACCACCACCTCACTGGCGCCGGCGTCGCCGCCCACTCGGATCTGCGCGTCGAGCCGGGTGGATCCCCGTGAGGTGCCACGGATAACGGCGACGATCCGGCACGGGTGCTCGTGGCTGGCATGGTTGGCCGAGGCGATAGCGCTCTCGGCATGTTCCTCGTCGATGACGAGCACCAGCGTCAACACCCGGCCGAGTGTCACCGCACCGTGTTGCGTGCGGAGCTCGACGAGGCGTTTGCCGACGTCGGGCGAGGTGGTGGACGGAAGGTCGATGATCACGGCATCCTCCAGCTGCGACCGTCCCGGGCGAGCATCTCGTCGGCCGAGGCCGGCCCCCAGCCACCCGAAGGGTAGGGCTCTGGGGTGCCGTTGGCCGCCCAGAACTCCTCGATCGGGTCGAGGATCTTCCAGGACAACTCGACCTCTTCGTGGCGAGGGAACAGCGGCGGATCACCCAGCAGTACGTCCAGGATGAGCCGCTCGTAGGCCTCCGGGCTCTCCTCGGTGAACGAGTAGCCGTACCCGAAGTCCATAGTGACGTCGCGCACCTCCATGGCGGTACCCGGAACCTTCGAGCCGAACCGGATCGTCACCCCTTCGTCCGGCTGTACCCGGATGACGAGGGCGTTCTGTCCGAGTTCCTCGGTGGCGGTCGACTCGAACGGCAGGTGTGGCGCCCGTTTGAACACGATGGCGACCTCGGTCACCCGCCGGCCAAGGCGTTTGCCGGTGCGTAGATAGAACGGCACACCGGCCCAGCGCCGGGTGTCGATGTCCAACCGGATGGCGGCGAAGGTTTCGGTCGTCGAGTCCGGAGTGATCCCGTCTTCCTCGAGGTACCCGGGCACATGTTCACCGCCGGCCCAGCCGGCCGCGTACTGACCCCGGGCGGTATGCGCGGCCAGATCGGCGGGCAACCGGACCGCGGAGAGCACCTTCTCCTTCTCCGCCCGGAGGTCTCCGGCGTCGAAGGAGACCGGCTCCTCCATCGCCACCAGAGCTAGCAGCTGCAACAGGTGGTTCTGGATGACGTCCCGGGCCGCGCCGATGCCGTCGTAGTAACCGGCCCGGCCGCCGATACCGACGTCTTCGGCCATGGTGATCTGCACGTGGTCGACGTAGTTGGCGTTCCAGATCGGCTCGAACAGCTGGTTGGCGAACCGCAACGCCATGATGTTCTGGACGGTCTCTTTGCCCAGGTAGTGGTCGATCCGGAAGATCGAGTCGGGTGGGAAGATACTCTCCACCACCGCGTTCAGCTGCCGGGCGCTGGTGAGGTCATGCCCGAACGGCTTCTCGATCACCACTCGGCGCCATTGATCCTCGGTCTCCGGCTCGGCTAGCCCGGATCGGGCCAACTGTTTGCACACCACGTCGAAGAACGACGGCGGGATCGACAGGTAGAAGGCGTGGTTGCCACCCGTACCCTGCGCCTCGTCGAGCTCGCGGATGGTCCGTTCGAGCTGGTCGAAGGCGTCGTCGTCGGAGAAGTCACCCGACACGAACCGGAACCCCTCGGACAGCTGTTTCCAGGTGGCCTCGCTGAACGGAGTTCGCGCGTGCTCACGCACCGCGTCGTGAACCTGTTTGCCGAAATCCTGCTGCGCCCAGTCGCGGCGGGCGAAACCCACCAGCGAAAACCCCGGCGGCAGCAGACCGCGGTTGGCGAGGTCATACACCGCGGGCATGAGCTTCTTGCGGGCCAGATCACCAGTGACACCGAAGATGACCAGGCTGGACGGCCCGGCGATCCGCGGCAGCCGTTTGTCGCGCTTGTCGCGTAAAGGGTTGGCCGTCCAGGTCACGCCAGAACCTCGCGCAGCCTGGCGACCCCGGCAGCCCGGTCGGTGAGGTGGAGCCGCAGCACCGGCCGGCCGTGATCAGCCAGCACTTGTGCGTCACCAGCGGCCTGCGCCGTGATCAACTCACCGAACGTAAACGGCCGGTCCGGGATCTCGACGTCATCGACGCTGGCGCCGGTGACCTGCAAGAACACCCCCTGCGGTGGTCCACCCTTGTGATACTGGCCGGTGGAATGCAAAAACCGTGGCCCCCAGCCGAACGTCGTCGGACGCCCGGTGCGGCGCGCCAACGGCACCCGCACCTCCGCGAGTCCGGCGTCCGCTCCTTCGCGGTCCAGATAGGCCATCACCGCGAGGTACCCGCCCTCGGCCAGTTGACTCAGGAGCGCTTCGACCGCTCCGTCGAGCGAACTGACACCATCAAGCAGACCCGCGGATCCACGGACCTCGACGCCGCCGTCGGTGAAAGCGGGCGGCTCCGGTTGCGGCGTAGCGTCCAGCAAGCCACGGGCCGCCACCTTGGCGCTCTCGACGTCGGGCTGGTCGAACGGGTTGATCCCGAGAAGCCGCCCGGCGATCGCCGTGGCGTACTCCCACAGCAAGAACTGCGCACCCAACGGTCCACTGACGACGACGCTGCGCTCCGGCGTACTCGACGGGGAGCCCACCAGCGCGGGCAGCACGTCGGCCGGGGCCTGCGCGATCTCCGGGTCACCCGCGACGGCCGCGACCGGCAACACACCCGTACCCAGCTTGCCCGTCGACTCCGCGATCAGCTGCTCCGCCCAGTCGGCGAAACCCACGATGCCCGAACCGGCGTCGGCGATAGCCACCTTGTCGCGTCCCGCGTCCTTCCCGCCGCCCAGCGCCGCGCCGAGCACCAGCGCCGGATTGCCCAGAGCATCCTGGCGTAAGGCGTTCGCGGCGGCGGCCGCCTCGTCCAGCAACGCCGCGACATCGGCCCCGGCAAGTGCACTCGGCACCAGGCCGAACGCGGTCAACGCGGAGTACCGGCCACCGACCAGGGAGTCAGCCAAGAACAGCCGCCGGTAGCCGGCCTGCTTAGCGTGTTCGGCCAGCGCCGAACCCGGATCGGTGACGGCGACGATACGCGACGCGGCATCGATGCCGGCCGCGGTGAAAGCGGCCTCGAACACCCGGCGTTGGCTGTCGGTCTCGACCGTCGACCCCGACTTGCTGGACACCACCAGGACAGTGCGCTCGATCCGGTCGTCCAGCGCCCGGCGCACGGACGCGGGGTCGGTGGTATCGAGGATGGTGAGCTCGACCCCCGCCGTGGCGGTGATGACCTCCGGGGCCAGCGACGACCCACCCATGCCGGCCAACACGATCCGATCGAGCCCATCAGCGCGCAACTCCGCCTGCAACGCCTCGATCTCGGCGAGCAGCGGACGCGAGGTTTCATGCAGATCGGTCCAGCCCAGCCGGATCGGCGCCTCCGCCTCGGCGTCGGCGCCCCACAAGGTGGCATCTTTCGCCGCGATCCGCGAAGCGATCTTGGCGTCGATCAACTCATCGACGATGCCACCGATGTCCAGACCGTGGGTGACCACCGCGAGCTCGCTCGTCACTTCGTCGCGACCACTCCGCTCGCTCGTCACTTCGCCGCCTCCAGTCCGATGGTCGGCGCTCCGGTCCTCGCTCGCTCCGCGGGCGCTCCTCGTCCCTCGTCGCGACCACTCCGCTCGCTCGTCACTTCGCCGCCTCCAACTTCCCGTTGACCGACTGCAACAAATCATTCCAACTGTCGATGAACTTCTCGACACCTTCGGCTTCGAGGACCTGGGTGGCATCATCCAGGTCGACGCCGGCGGCTTGGATGGCTTCCAGTACACTGCGGGCGTCGTCGTAGTGCGGACGAACCGTGTCGCCAGTGATGACACCGTGATCAGCGGTCGCCTCGAGGGTCGCCTCAGGCATGGTGTTGACCGTGTCGGGCGCCACCAGCTCCGTCACGTAGAGGGTGTCTGGGTACTCCGGATCCTTCGTCGACGTCGACGCCCACAGCGGACGCTGCCGGGCTGCCCCGGCGGACTCGAGGCGCCGCCACCGATCGGCCGCCACCACCTCTTCGTAGGCCGCATACGCGAGTCGGGCGTTGGCCACCGCGGCCTTTCCCTTCAGCTGCTGCGCATCGTCGGAGCCGATCGCGGCCAGTCGTTTGTCGATCTCCGAGTCGACCCGGCTGATGAAGAACGACGCCACCGACGCGATGCCATCCAGCGACTCACCCGCCGCCAGCCGCTGTTCGAGGCCAGCCTGGTAGGCGTCCATCACCGCGCGGTAGCGCTCGATCGAGAAGATCAGGGTCACGTTGACGCTGATGCCGGCCGCGATCGTGGCCGTGATGGCCGGCAAGCCAGCCTCGGTGGCCGGGATCTTGATGAAGACGTTGGGTCGGTCGACGATGTCCCACAGCTCACGGGCTTGCGCGACGGTGCCCTCGGTGTCGTGAGCCAGCCGGGGATCCACCTCGATGGAGACCCGACCATCCTGGCCGCCGGTGCGGGTGGCGACGGGCGCCAGAACGTCGGCGGCGGTGCGGACGTCGTCGGTGGTCAGCTGCCGGACGGTGGCGTCGGCATCGGCGCCGGCGGCGGCTTGCTCGCGGAGGTCGTCGTCGTACAGGCTGCTCTTGCTGATGGCGGCCTGGAAGATGGACGGATTGGTGGTCACGCCGACGACGTCGCGCTCGTCGATCAGCCACTGGAGGTTGCCGGTGGTGAGCCGGTCTCGCGAGAGATCGTCCAGCCAAACGGCGACGCCGGCGGCGGAGAGCTGGGCCAGGGGGGCCGGTGTGGTGTCTGTCATGGTGGTCAGCTCCGTTGCTGGTTCAGAGGTAGGTCTACAGGGCGGCGATGGAGCCCTTGGCGGCGGCGACGACCGCGTCGGCGGTCAACCCGAACTCGCGGTACAGCGTCTTGTAGTCGGCCGACGCACCAAAGTGTTCGAGGCTCACCGCACGGCCGGCGTCGCCGAGGAAACGATGCCAGCTCATGGCCACTCCGGCCTCGACCGATACCCGGGCGCGGACAGCCGACGGCAGCACCGACTCCTTGTACTCGTCGCTTTGCTCGTCGAACCATTCGTGCGACGGGAACGAGACGACACGGGTAGCGATCCCCTCGGCCTGCAACTGTTCGCGTGCCTCGACCGCGAGCTGAAGCTCCGAACCGGTCGCCATGATCAGCACCGCTGGGGTACCACCCTCGGCCTCGGCGAACACGTAGGCCCCGCGCGCGACACCCTCAGCCGAGCCGTAGACCGAACGGTCGAAGATCGGCACCCCCTGTCGGGTGAGCGCGAGCCCGGCGGGCCGGTGGCTGCGTTCCATGATGGTCCGCCACGCCACGGCCGTCTCGTTCGCGTCGGCCGGGCGTACCACGTCGAAACCGGGCATGGCGCGCAACGCCGACAGGTGCTCCACCGGCTGGTGGGTGGGGCCGTCCTCGCCGAGCCCGATGGAGTCGTGGGTCCAGACGAACGTCGTCGGGATCTGCTGCAACGCCGCCAACCGGACCGCCGCCCGCTGGTAGTCGCTGAACACCAGGAAGGTGGCCGCGTAGGGGCGAGTCAGCCCGTTGAGGGCGATCCCGTTGGAGACCAGGCCGGCGGCGAATTCGCGTACCCCGAAGTGCAACGTGCGCCCGTACGGGTGCCCGGGGAACATCTGGCTGGAACGTTTCTCCGGCAGGAAGCTCGGCTCACCGGTGATGGTCGTGTTGTTCGAGCCGGCGAGGTCGGCCGAACCTCCCCACAGCTCGGGCAGCACCGGGGCGATCGCGTTGATGACCTTCCCTGAGGCGGCCCGGGTGGCCATGCCCTTCGCGTCGGCCGCGAACTCCGGAACGGCGTCGGCCCATCCGTCAGGCAGCTCACGTTTGCTCAGCCGGTCCAACAGTTCGGCGCGCTCCGGGTTGGCCGATCGCCATGCGGAATACCGCTCCTCCCATGCGGCCCGGAGAGCCTTGCCCCGGTCGATCGCCTGCCGGGTGTGCGCCAGGACGTCGTCGGCCACGTCGAAGCTCTTGCTTGGGTCGGCGCCCAAGATCTGCTTCGTGGCCGCGACCTCGTCCGCGCCGAGCGCCGAGCCGTGGATGGCTCCGGTGTTCTGCTTGTTCGGCGCCGGCCAGCCGATGATCGTGCGCACCGCGATGAACGAGGGCCGGTCGGTGACCGCCTTCGCCGCCTCGAGCGCGTCGAGAATCGCCTGGGGGTCTTCCCGGTACTCGCCGGTGACCGTGAAGTCGACCACCTGGGTGTGCCAGCCGTAAGCCTCGTAGCGGGCGACGGTGTCTTCGGTGAAGGCGATGCTGGTGTCGTCCTCGATGGAGATCTTGTTGTCATCCCACAGCACCACCAGGTTGCCGAGCTCCTGGGTGCCGGCCAGGGAGCTGGCCTCGCTGGAGACCCCCTCCTGGAGGTCGCCGTCAGAGGCGATGACGTAGACATGGTGATCGAAGACGCTCTCACCCGGCGCGGCGTCGGGATCCAACAGGCCACGCACCCGCCGGGCGGCGAAAGCCATACCCACGGCGGTGCCGAACCCCGACCCGAGCGGCCCCGTGGTGACCTCCACGCCATCGGTGTGGCCGTACTCGGGGTGGCCCGGCGTGTTCGAGCCCCAGGTGCGGAACGACTTGAGGTCGTCGAGAGTGACGTTGTAGCCGGCGAGGTACAGCTGAATGTACTGGGTGAGGCTGCTGTGTCCGGCCGACAACACGAAGCGGTCGCGGCCCAGCCACGCCGGATCGGACGGGTCGTGGCGCAGGACCCGTTGGTACAACGTGTACGCGACCGGCGCGAGGCTCATGGCCGTCCCCGGATGGCCGTGCCCGGCCTTCTCCACCGCGTCCATCGCGAGCAGCCTGACTGTGTCCACGGCGTGGCCGTCGACGTCGGACCACGGGGGACTAGCGTCATGGGCAATGGTGGTGTTCACTATGGGGTTGCCCCTTTCGATCAGGTTTCGACCAGACGGTTGGAAGGCTGGCGCCCGGTGCCGGCGTGCGTCTCGACGTCGAGCCTAGTGCTCCACGTAGCGGATTCTCGACAGAGGTCGCAGGTGTCGGTCACCACACCTTCCCCGGTCGCTCGGTCTGTATCGGCCTCCCGGTAGACTCAACCGAGCAACTACGGCGGATGTTTCGCCCGCCGTATGTATCCCTGACCACAGTTGAGGATGATCGTGACGGCCGTCGAGCAACGCGTAGACTCTGCGCGCGCCGTGCATCGGCCGTTGACCTGGCAGGACACTGCCCGAGCCTATGTGTCGTTGATGAAGCTCCGGGTGGTTGAGCTGCTGCTCATCACCACGGTGCCGGCCATGGTGTTGGCCGAGCGTGGGCTACCACCACTCGGGCTCGTAGCGGTCACCTTGCTGGGTGGCACCCTCGCCGCCGGCAGCGCACACGCCTTCAACCAGGTGCTCGAACGCGACATCGACGCCGTCATGCACCGGACCCGCCGCCGTCCGGTCGCCGTGGCCGCGATCTCACCTCAAGCCGGTTTCGCGTTCGCCTCCGTCTTGCTGGCCCTGGCCGTCACGATGATGGTGGTCTGGGTTAACCCGCTCGCCGCGGGGCTGACCGCAGCGGCCAACCTGTTCTACGTCCTCGTCTACACCGTCCTGCTCAAGCGCCGCACGACGCAGAACATCGTCTGGGGCGGGGTGGCCGGCTGCCTGCCCACCCTGATCGGCTGGTCGGCCGTGACCGGCAGCCTCGACTGGCCGCCTGTGTTGCTGTTCCTGATCGTGTTCTTCTGGACGCCACCGCATTACTGGCCATTGGCCATGCGTTACCGCGAAGACTACGAGCGGGCCGGGGTGCCGATGCTGCCCGTCGTGGCGCCGGCGCGGACGGTGGCGTTGCAGATTCTCGCGTACTCCTGGGCCATGGTAGTTACGTCGTTGCTGCTGTGGCCGGTGGCTAGTCTGAGCTGGCTCTACGGCGTCGGGGCGGTGCTGGCCGCCGGGTGGTTCCTGGTCGAGGCGCACCGGCTGCACCTGCTGGCTCGCCGTGACGACACCCTGGCCGGACTCAAAGCCATGCGGGTGTTTCACGGCTCCATCACCTACCTGACGGTGGTGTTCGTCGCCGTGATGGCCGACGTGTTGATCTTCGGCTGACGCTACCGTTCCGGTAGGCGGTTGGCTTCTTTGTGGCTGCTGCCCGTGGGCCGGAGTTTGTGCACGGAGTGGAGTTGGTGCAACGACGGAGCGGCGAAGGTGTTGCTCTGGCGACCCCGATGTCACTCCGATCACGCACTAGCTCCCCTCCGTGCGCTAACTCCACCTGGGCAACAACAAGCCTCCTTGTGGCGCATCCCGGCTCGCCACAAGCCTCCTTATGGTCGCCTGGGCGACAACAAGCCTCCTTGTGCCGACGTGAAGGGTGCAGTAAGGCGCCTTGTGGTGGCCACGGCCGGTCCGTCTGGGCGGGCGGCCATCGGCCAACCCCCTTGCGCTGACAACTGCGGTGGTTCGGCCGCGGCTGACCACAAGCTTCCTCATGGTGACGGGCAGGGCGAGGGGCGTTGGGCGCGCGCAGCTAGGTCGAGGAGCCTTCGGCGATCCGCTGGGTGGCCGAGCGTACCGCCAGGGAGGACATGATGATGACGATCCCGGTGAACAGCAGGTAGAGGGCGATCAACACACTGATCACCTCGACGGCTTCGTTGGATCTGACCAGGAGAACGAACCCGAAGACGGCCGTGAGTAGGCCGATCGACAGCGTCCACTCCCGGCCGGGCTCAGCACCCCGCCGGAGTGCGCCAACCACCTCGATGATCCCGGCCACGAGCGCCCACACACCGACCAACCGCAGCAGCACGAGCCCGGTAGCGTCGGGCCAGGCAGCCACCACTACACCAGCGACGATGCTCAGCGCGCCGGCCGTCACCCACACGATCCACACCCCGGTGCCGTCGCCGCGGCGTTGTAATCCGTCGATGAGGAGCAGGACACCCTGAACCGCGACGACGATAGCGAACAGCCAGATCAGCCAGGTGAGGGTGGACGTCGGCTCGAAGAGAAGGAGCACACCAACCGCCACGTAGACAGCGCCGCGGAGCAGGCTGAAGGCGAAGAACCGCCGCAGCAGACCGACGGCGGAGCCTGACGCGGAGGTGTGGTCAGCCGGCCGGCCGGTGGTGTCGCCGGCGTTGATTGGATTGTCAGCGGACATGTCGACCACCTCGTCGATCTCACCGGTTCGCGGATTCGGTGACCTCTGACCGTCGATTATGCCGGTTCGACGCCGCCGTCTGGAGGTTTTTCGGGATCGGGAACCCAGGACCGGCCCGGTGCGTGGCAGTCGCACTCCGCTCGTGAATGATCGACACTTGAACGGGCCTGACGACGGGTAAGGACGACGAGAACGGTGGGCAGACGTGACAAGAGTAGTGGTCATCGGATCCGGCATCGCCGGGGCTAGTGTTGCGTATCACCTGGCGAAAGCTGGCTCGGACGTCGTGGTGGTGGATGATGCCCGGCCCGGTCAGGCCACGGCGGCCGGGGCCGGGATCATCACCCCGGTCGGCATCCAGCCGGTCAGCGCGGCCAAGAGCGAGTTGATGTTCGCCGCCGTCGCTCACTACGTGCGGCTCGTCGAGCAGTTCGTGGAGGGTGGGCTGGCGGAACATTCGTACGCCGCCACCGGCGAGCTGATCGCCGCCCGTGACAACGACGAGCTACGCCGGCTGGCCGAAGTGACGGACCGGGCGGGGTCGCTGATCCGTGAACATGGCACGGCCGGGGTCGGCTCACCGGAACTGCTCGACCATTCTGAGCTGCGTCGTCGGTTCCCACTCTTGTCGACCGCACTCGGCGCGGTGTGGTTGCCGGAGGTCGCGCGGGTAGATGGACGGGTTGTCCGGGACCACCTGGTGACTCTGGGACGGCGCGGCGGCGCCCGTTTCGTCGAGTCCACGGGTGAACTGGTCGTTGTCGATTCACGGGTGACCGGTGTGCGTTGCGCAGCCGGACTCTTCGAGGCCGACCACGTGGTGGTGGCGGCGGGGGCGTGGTCGAGTGCGTTGGCCGGTGCCACGGGGTTCGACCCGCAGGTCTACCCTCAGCGGGGCCAGATCGTGCACCTGCGGCTGCCCGGCGGAGGATCCGACCTTCCCGTGGTCAGCGTTTTCGGAGGTATCTACCTGCTCTCGTTCCCGGGCGATCGAATCGTGATCGGTGCCACCCGCGAGGACCACAGCGGTTATGCGGCCAGCGTCACCGCCGGTGGCGTCGACATGCTCTTGCGCAAGGCGTTCGGGGTGGTGCCGCGGCTATCCGAGGCGGAATGGCTGGAGGTCAGGGTCGGGCTGCGGCCGGCCAGCCGCGACGGCGAGCCGCTCGTTGGGCCCGCACCAGGGGTCGAAGGCTTGTGGTTGGCCACCGGGTTCGGGCCGCAGGGGTTGACGCTGGCGCCGTATTCCGGCTGGCTGCTGGCCCGGGCGATCCTCGGCGAGTCCGTCGAGTTTCCCGTACCCATGGCGGCTACCCGGCTGGCCGCACCGGTTCGTTCGTGAACGACCGTTACCTGCCACCGATTCCTTGTGCTGTGTGTCGCCGTCATAACCAGGGGACCACTGGGCCGCGACACACTAGAGGGAGAACCAAGGCGTGGAGACGATCATGGCTGACGACGTTCGCAACAACACCGAGCCAGTCGGAGGGGAGGTGGCTCTGGTCGCGGCCGCACAGGCGGGCGACGAAGCCGCGTTCACCACCCTGGTCGAGCGGTACCGGCGCGAACTCCATGTGCACTGTTACCGGATGCTGGCGTCGTACGACGATGCCGAGGACGTCGTGCAGGAGACGTTCCTACGCGCCTGGAAGCGGCGGCGAAGCTACGCCGGCCGGTCCACCTTCCGCGCGTGGTTATACCGGATCGCTACCAACGCGTGCCTAGACATCCTGACCGCCCGGTCCCGTCGGCCGCGGCGATTCCAGGGACCGCCGCTGGCCGGGGCGCCCGTGGCGGAACCACCGGTGCACGTACCCTGGCTTCAGCCGTACCCGGATCGGCTGCTCGACGTGAGGGCCCCCAGCAACGTGGAGCCCGACGTGGTAGCCGTCGAACGAGAGACGGTCGAGCTGGCCTTTCTCGTCGCCATTCAACAACTGCCACCCCGGCAGCGGGCCGCGCTGATCATCCGCGACGTGCTGGGGTGGTCTGCTGCGGAGACAGCGGCGCTGCTGGACACCAGCGTCGCCTCGGTCAAGAGCGCGCTACAGCGGGCTCGGGCGACGATGCGCGAGCATCTGCCGAAGAGCCGCGACGACTGGTCTACCTCCTCGGCGTTGACTCCTGAAGAGGACGCACTGGTAGCGCGGTATGTCCAGGCGCACGAGCGGGCCGACCTGGACCTACTAGCGTCGTTGCTCGCGGACGATGTCGTGCAGACCATGCCGCCGTATCCGGCGTGGATTGTCGGCCGCGACGCCCTGGTCTCGTTCTCCCGGGACGTTTTCACGCCAGGAACGCCGGGCCATCTCGGGGGTTGGCGGTCGGTTGTGACCTCCGCGAACTGCCAACCGGCCGTCGCGCACTACGTCGAACGCCCGGTGGCTGCTGAGACGCGTGACCTGCCGGGGGCCCATCGGGCGCAGGTGATCGACGTGTTGCGGATCGAGGGCGGAGCCGTGGCGGCGATCACTTCGTTCGAGCCGCACCGCTTCAGGCTCTTCGGGTTGCCGCTCGTCCTCGAAGATCCGGCCGGCCCGGCCCCGTCCGCCGAGTAACTACGGCGGACCGATTCCTTTCGCGGCCGGCTGGCGTCAGACAGATACCAACCGGCTAGTAGAGGAGGACGTCATGGCAACCGAACACAGCACCAGCAAGACCGGACCCGACGCTGAGCTGCGTGCGTTGGACCGGCTGGTGGGCACGTGGCGGGTGTCCGGCGAGGCGCAGGGAGAGATCAGCTTCTCCTGGCTCGATGGAGGCTATTTTCTCGTGCAGGACGTCGATATCGCGCAGCCGAAGGTGGGGGTTCACGTCAAAGGAATCGAGGTGATCGGCCGGATCAAACCGTTCGGGGCTGAGGAACCGGAGGCGGAGATCCGCTCCAGGTTCTACAGCAACACCGGCGACACCCTCGACTACGTGTACGAACTCAGCGGTGACACCCTCACCATCTGGGGAGGGGAGAAGGGCTCTCCGGCGTACTTCCGGGGTGAGTTCAGCGCCGACGGCTCAACGCTGGCCGGCGGCTGGGTGTGGCCAGGTGGAGGGTACACGTCGACGGCGACCCGAGTGGTGGTCGACTGACAAGCAGCATGTGCGACGATGTGCGCCGTGGATGACCAGGAGTCCAACGCGGCAGACCCGCGGACCAACCTGCGGCGCGAGTCGGGCGGCGCCTGGGTGTGGCCTACCGGTTGGCGGCGAACGGATCGTCGGGCCCGCGCCTACGCGGCCGCCGGCCACGCCGGGGTCCGCGTGGTCGACGTCGACATCGACGCGTATCGCGAGCCGGGGCTGCTGTTGCCGATGCACCCGACGCCGCGCTGGCGGGGTATCGGGTTCCTGGCCCTGGGAGCGGTGTTCATCGCGCTGGCCGTCGTCATCGGCATAGTGGCGGTGGTGGACGGGCTCTGGGCGGGGATTGTGGGCCTGCTCGTTCTTGGCGGTGTCGGTGCCGTGTTCGTTCTCGGCGGTCTGGCCACGTTGAAACAGCGGCGGGACGCCGTGCCGGGGTTGCGGCTCACGCCGTCGAGGGTGGTGTTCGACGCTGGCCTGGATCGGCTGGGGGTGCCGTGGGATGAGATCACGGAGCTGCGTACCTACACCATCAGGTATGGGATAAACCCACTGATGCCCCGGCCGTGGCAGAACTGGTTCAGCGTCGACGTGCGTGACGTGGCGGCGGTGCTGCGGCCGTCCGAGTCCGCCGGGGCGGCGCGGACGGCCCGCCGGTTGCGCGGGTCGACCGCGTTCGCCGTGCCGGATCGTCGACTGGCGCTCGACCCGGTGGTTGCTTATCAGGTGCTGCGGTATTACCTCGACCATCCGGCCGACCGCACCGAACTCGGTACACCCACGTCCGTCGCCCGGGTGGCCGAAGGACGGCTGTTCGACTAGCGGCGGAACTCTAACGCAGCGGGTCGTCGATGTCGTCGGGCCGATCGATGACCTCCCGGCGAGTCCGGCGCCTCGACGCGCTGAGAATCATGGTCAAGATGACGCCGAGCGCACCGACGCCCGTGAGGATCCAGCCGATGACGCTGAGATCGAAGTCGGCGAGTTGATCGCGCACGCCCAGGGACAAGATCAGGCCGACCGCAATGAGGAAAATGCCGAGGCCGAGTCCCATGTCGATGCCTCCGTCCTGTCGGATGTCACACGTTCCGCCGGCGACGGAACCTGTGATCACCTACTACCCAGGCGCGCTGGCCTGAAACTGTCAGGCCGGGGAGTGTGAGGCGTTGGCTGGCCGCCAGCGGGTCGAGTACCAGACGTCGACGGCGGCGAACACCATCGCGGCGGCGCCGGCGAGGTGCAGGCCGACCAGCAGTTCAGGGAGTTCGAGCCGGTACTGCACGGCGCCGATGAGTCCCTGCGCGAAGAGCACGGCCAGCAGCACGGCTGCTGCTCGGGCGGTTCGGCCCGGCGCTCCGGCGACGCGGGCCGCCGCGTACAGTCCGATGGCCAGACCAAGGACGATCGCCGCGGCATGGGCGTGGAAGCCGGTGACGAGGCCGAGGTCGAATCCGGTGCGTGGGGCGTCGGGGTCACCCGCGTGTGGGCCGCTGGCGGTGACGATAGTGCCCATGTAGACGGCTACGGCCGTTGCCCCGAGTGTGATGAGCGCTAGCCGCTCCAGCCAGGGAATCCCGATCCGCTCCGGCACGTACAGCGCGGGCCGTTGCGCCCGCCGGACCAGCACGGTGGCGACACCCACGAGCACTGCCGAGACCAGGAAGTGGAACATCACCACCCATGGGTTGAGGCCGGTCCAGACGGTGATCCCGCCGATGACGGCTTGGGCGGGGATGACGCAGAGCAGGAAGATCGACGGGACGAGCAGGTCGCGCCGGGGCCGGCCGGAGGAGAGCGTGCGGACCACGGCCAGGAGCATGGCGAGGGCGACGAAGCCGAGGACGAATGTGAGCAGTCGGTTGCCGAATTCGACGACCCCGTGGATCCCCATTTCCTGGGTGGCGGTCCACGATTCGTCGGTGCACCGCGGCCACTCCGGGCAGCCAAGGCCGGAGTCGGTGAGGCGTACCGCGCCGCCGGTGACGATGATGCCAGCCTGGGTGATCAGCGAGGCGTAGGCCAGCTTGCGCAGTGTGGGTTCGGACACGAGCGGCAGCCGGCCAAAGCCGCGAGCACGGCTGGATGGCGGCGCCGACCGGTTCTGCGTCGTCGTCACCGTGTCATGGTACGTCCCACCCCGATGATCATTGGCACTTGACTACCGGATCCGGTAGTCAAGTGCCAATGATCATCGGGTTAGTCCCAGCGGAACCAGCGGGCGGCTGCGGCGAAACCCGCGACGGCCCAGGCGGCCAGGACGCCCACCCGGTCCCACGGCAAGGCGGCGCCGTCGGCGAGGACGGTACGTAGACCATCGGCGAGTGCACCGGCCGGGGTAGCCGCCAGCACCGGCTGCAGAGTGTCGGGGAACTGGTCGAGTGGGATGACGATGCCACCCAAGACCAGGAGCAGGAGGTAGACGAGGTTGGCCGCAGCCAGTGTGACCTCCGCGCGCAGCGTGCCCGCCATCAGCAGGCCGAGGGCGGCGAAAGCGAAGGTGCCGGCGATGATGATCACGACGGCCGCCACCGCCGACCCACTGGGCCGCCACCCCAGCGCCACCCCCAACCCGCCGACCAGCACCACCTGCACCATCTCGACAGCCAGCACGGTCAACGCCTTGGCCAGCAAGAGCGCCCAGCGGGGCAGTGGCGACACGGCCAACCGGCGCAGCACTCCGTAGCGGCGTTCGTATCCGGTAGCGATGGCCAGTGAGGTGAAGGCCGTGGACATCACCGCCAGGGCAAGGATCCCGGGCACGAGGAAGTCGATGCGCTCATAACCACCGGTGTCGAAGACGTCGATGCCGGCGAACAGGGCCAGCAACACCACCGGGATGATGGCGGTCAGCAGCAACTGCTCACCATTGCGCAGGAGCAGCCGGACCTCGAAGGCCACCTGTGCGACCAGCATGTGTGGCAGCGGGGCGGCGCCCGGCGCGGGACGGTAGCCGGTCGGAGACGAAGCGGAGGACTGGTCGCCGGTCGGGGACGAAGCGGGGGGCTGATCGCGGGTCATGACGTGACCGGCTTCCGCCCGGTGACGTCGATGAAGACGTCTTCGAGTGAACCACGGCCCACGGTCAGCCCGTCCGGCATGACGTCGTAGGTGGCGCACCACGAGGTGATGGTGGCCAGCAGCTGTGGATCGACGGTAGCTGTGACGCGGTAGCGGCCAGGTGCGGTCTCTTCCACCCGGGCGTCGGAGGGCAACGCCGTGCGCAGACCGGTGAGATCCATCCGGGGTGGACCAGTGAACTGGACGGTGGAATCCTGCCCCGCGGTGAGCTCCGTCGGGCTGCCCGCGGCGACCAGCCGCCCGTCGTCGACGATCGCCACCTGATCGGACAGCCGTTCGGCCTCGTCGATCAGGTGGGTGGTGAGCACGATCGTGACACCGTCGGCGCGTAGCTCCTCCAGGAGTGCCCAGATCGAACGGCGCATGTGTGGATCGACCCCCGCGGTGGGTTCGTCGAGGAACACCAGCTCCGGGCGGCCAACCAGCGCGGCGGCGAGCGCGACCCGCTGGCGTTGGCCACCGGACAGCCGCCGGATCGGGGTCCGGCCGGTTTCGTGCAAATCGAGCCGGTCGGCTAGGACGTCGGGGTCGAGCGGGTGCGCGTGCAGCTGAGCCAGGTGGGCGATCAGCTCGACGGGCCGGGCGCCGGGGTAGAGCCCGGCGCCCTCCTGGAGCATGACGCCGATGCGGGGCCGCAGCCGGCCGCCGTCGCGCCGGGGATCCAACCCGAGCACCCGCACCGTGCCGGCGTCGGGGATACGCAGGCCCTCGCAGCACTCCACCGCGGTGGTTTTGCCGGCGCCGTTCGGCCCGAGTACCGAGGTGATGGCGCCCGCGGTGATGGTGAGGGTGAGCCCGTCGACGGCGGTGGCCGGCCCGTAACGTTTGACCAGGTCGTGGATCTCGACGGCGGGGGAGGAGCTCACGCCAGTGAGTCTGACATGTGAGCACGAGCGGCGGCAGTGCGGGTCAAAGCTGGGTGGCGGGTCGGCCGTACTGGTCCCAGAGTTCGTGCGGTACGTGTTCGAGGACGCGGCTCATCGCGTCGAGGCGGGGGATGACGTCGGTGGGGTCGAGGCGGCCCTTGCGGTAGGAAATCATGACGTCGCCGTCGAACCGCCACGCCCACACCTCGCCCCGCATCATCAGGTCCACCAAGGCTGGATTGAGGATGCGGCGGCCGAACTCCGGTACGTCGCAGGTCACCTTGAACCGGCCGTCGAAGTCTGGGTCGCCGATGTCCAGGCGATTGAAGCCGAAGGCCTTCGCCACCCGGCCGCCGAGGATTCCCTCCGCACCCAGCGAGATGGACGGCACCGAGGCCGGCAGATAGATGACCCAGGTGGAGTAGTAATGGGTGGTGGTGCTGGTGGTCTGCCCAGTGCTGGTGGTTGTGGTGTACGAGTACTCGAAGGCGACGAAGTCCCGCCCGTCGTGGGTGCCGGTCAGCACGTTGCGGGCCCGAGCCCGGCGCTTATGGCCGCGGAATGGCGGACCGTCCCATCTCGAGGCGTAGGAGTCGTCCCGATCGGTCCATTGCCAGCCGTGGGCGTTGGCGGCGTTCTGCAGAGCCTCTCGCCGTTTTGTTTCGTTGTGATGGTGAATGGCAAAGATCGCCAGTCCGATCACCAAGCTCCCGACGATAACTAGGGCGACAATGCTCTCCATGTGGGCAGTGTTTCAGGTGGTGCTACACCGGGACTACATTCGCGAGGGTCGCGCGGATTCGGCGATTTAGCCCGGCATCCCGGGGTCTAGCGGTCCGAATACGGGGTGAAGCACCCGTGCGGTCGGCGTGTCGGGCAACGCTGGCGCACGATGAGCTGTCGTTGTACGCCAGCGTTGCGCCGAAACGGACATACGGCGGCGAAAGCGCGACGCTAACGCACGACGTGCACTGGTAGTGCGCCAGCGTCGCGCCATACAACGGACGCTCGGCCAAGTTCGACGCGGAACGACGGCGGAACGGTACAGGTCGACGTCGTAACGTCGGGGAACGGTGCGGAACGGTGCGAGTCGACGTCGTAACGTCGGGGAACGGTACAGATCGACACCGGGATGTCGACGATCAGATGTGCCAACGCACTGGCAGGCGCCGATACTGCATCTGATCATTGCGCGTCCACATCTCGGGACGCGATCAGATGTACACCTCGGTGCCGCCACCTGCCACAACGCGTCGTCGCCCGCACCTGATCACCCCGGTGAAAGCGATCAGGTGTCAAAACGGAGATCAGGTGCACAACAGGGGAGGGTGGGCGCTCAACCCGGCCGGTGCGCATGGGGGCGGTCGGTCGCTATTCGTGGATAAGTTAAGTGAGGCTGGCCTGCGTGACTGACGCCACTGGATGGGGAAGGCCGACAGATTTGTGTCGGGCTCGGAAAAAGAGCACGATGGTGTTGTGAAAAACATTCGTACGGCGTTAGCGACCGCGGAGCCTAGCCCCGTGGCCGCGGAGTCGCACGAACGTACCCGGGAACGGGTAGCGCGGGCCATTCTCGAGAACGGCCCATCGACGGCCGTGGCCCTGGGGGAGCAGCTCGGGCTCACTCCGGCCGCGGTGCGCCGGCACCTGGACGCTCTGCTGGCTGACGGCATGATCGAGGGCCGGCAGGAACGTGTCTATGGGCAGCGTGGACGGGGCCGGCCGGCCAAGGTGTTCGTGCTGACCGACGCTGGCCGGGACGAATTCGAGCAGGCGTATGACGACCTCGCGGTTCACGCCCTGCGTTTTCTGGCCGACACCGGAGGTGAAGGGCTGGTCGCCGAGTTCGCCCGGCATCGGGTGGCCGATCTGGAGTCCCGGTATCGTCCGCTGATCGACGCTGCCCGGCCGGAGGAGCGCACCGCCGTGCTGGCCGCGGCGCTCAGTGCCGACGGATACGCGGCGTCCGCCGCGGAGTCGCCGGTCACCGACGGTGAGCAGCTATGCCAGCACCACTGCCCGGTGGCACACGTCGCCGAGCAGTTCCCGCAGCTGTGTGAGGCCGAAACCGAGGTCTTCGCCCGGCTGCTCAATACCCATGTTCAGCGCATCGCCACGATCGCTCACGGCGACGGCGTCTGCACCACGCACGTACCTCGCGGCATCGAAGTCACGGGGCAGCATACGGAAGACCCTGCGGAGAGGATCTCTTGATATGACCACCACCGCTCACCCAGAGCTGGAGGGCCTCGGCCGGTATGAGTACGGCTGGGCCGACTCGGACGCCGCCGGAGCGATCGCGAAGCGCGGTCTGAGTGAGGACGTCGTCCGGGAGATTTCCGCTCTGAAGAACGAACCACAGTGGATGCTGGATATCCGGCTCAAGGCGCTGCGGCTGTTCGAGAAGAAGCCGATGCCCACCTGGGGTGCCGATCTCTCCACCATCGACTTCGACAACATCAAGTACTTCGTCCGGTCGACGGAGAAGCAGGCCGAGTCGTGGGAGGATCTCCCGGCCGACATCAAGAACACCTACGACAAGCTCGGCATCCCGGAGGCGGAAAAGCAGCGTCTGGTGTCCGGTGTGGCGGCGCAGTACGAGTCCGAGGTCGTGTACCACCAGATCCAGGAAGACCTGGAGAAGCAGGGTGTCATCTTCCTCGACACCGACACCGCGCTGCGCGAGCACCCGGAGCTGTTCAAGGAGTACTTCGCCTCGGTCATCCCGGCCGGCGACAACAAGTTCTCGGCGCTGAACACGGCCGTCTGGTCCGGCGGGAGCTTCATCTACGTGCCGAAAGGTGTGCACGTGGAGATCCCGCTCCAGGCCTACTTCCGGATCAACACCGAGAACATGGGCCAGTTCGAGCGCACGCTGATCATCGTCGACGAAGACGCCTACGTGCACTACGTCGAGGGCTGTACCGCGCCGATCTACTCGTCGGACTCGCTGCACAGCGCCGTCGTCGAGATCGTCGTCAAGAAGGGCGCCCGGGCTCGCTACACCACCATCCAGAACTGGTCCAACAACGTGTACAACCTCGTGACCAAGCGGGCCACCGCCGCCGAGGGCGCCACCATGGAGTGGGTCGATGGCAACATCGGCTCCAAGATCACCATGAAGTACCCGGCCATCTACCTGATGGGGGAGCACGCCAAGGGTGAGACGTTGTCGCTGGCGTTCGCCGGCGAGGGCCAGCATCAAGACTCCGGCGCCAAGATGGTGCACCTGGCGCCGCACACCTCCAGCTCCATCGTCTCCAAGTCGGTGGCGCGGGGCGGCGGGCGCACGTCGTACCGGGGGCTGGTCCAGGTCATGCCGCGCGCCACCTCCAGCGCCAGCACGGTGCTGTGTGACGCGCTGCTGGTCGACACCGTGTCCCGGTCGGACACGTATCCCTACGTCGACATCCGCAACGACGACGTCTCGATGGGGCACGAGGCCACCGTCTCGAAGGTCAGCGAGGACCAGCTGTTCTACCTGATGAGCCGGGGTGTGCCCGAAGACGAGGCGATGGCCATGATCGTGCGGGGCTTCATCGAGCCGATCGCCCGCGAGCTGCCCATGGAGTACGCACTCGAGCTCAACCGGCTGATCGAGCTGCAGATGGAAGGCGCCGTCGGCTGACGGCCCTCCGAGTCCCACCGCAGATTCCGCCCGGCCGGTCCATCCGGCCCTGGCTGACGAGTAGAACCTGAGGAGCAGATGAGCACCGCCACCGAGACGCCGGCCCAGCATGGCCTCACCGCCCACTCACACGGCGCCGGCACCGAGAGCGCACCGGGCGCGCTCGACCGTTTCGCGTCGTTCGACGTCGCCGCGCACCCGGTCCCGCGTGGCCGGGAGGAGGCGTGGCGGTTCACCCCGATGAGTCGCCTACGTGGTCTGCACGACGACGCGCCGCTGGACGGCGGTGACTACACCGTGGACGTCGACGTCGACCCGCGGGTCACCGCCACCACGGTGGGCGCCGACGACTCCCGGAAGGGTACGTCGACGTACGTCCCGATCGATCGGCCCAGCGCACGGGCATGGCGGTCGGCGGAGAAGGTGTTCGCCGTCGACATCCCGCGCGACACCGTCATCGAGAAGCCGGCGATCATCAAACTGACCGGCACCTCGGCGGAGCGTGGCGCGGCTGGTCATCTCGTGGTGACCGCGGGCCGGCACAGCAAGTCGGTGGTCGTCGTCGAGTACGACGGTTCGGCGGCCCTCGTCGAGAACGTCGAGATCGTCGTCGAAGATGGCGCGGAGTTGACGTTCGTGGCGTTGCAGGACTGGGCCGACGATGCCGTCCACCTGTCTCACCACCACGTACACGTTGGCCGCGACGCCACGGTCAAGCACGCGGTGATCACCTTCGGCGGTGATCTCGTGCGCAACGGCACCACCGTGAACTACGCCGGGCCCGGGGGCGACGCCACCCTGCTCGGGTTGTACTACGTCGATGCCGGTCAGTACGTCGAGAACCGGCTCGTCGTCGATCACAACACCCCCAACGCCACCAGCGACGTCGAGTACAAGGGTGCATTGCAGGGCAAGAAGGCCCATGCGGTGTGGGTCGGCGACGTGCTGATCCGCAAGGAAGCCGTCGGCATCAACACGTATGAGCTCAACCGCAATCTGGTGCTGACCGATGGCGCCCGCGCCGACTCGGTGCCCAACCTGGAGATCGAGACCGGCGACATCGAGGGTGCCGGGCACGCCAGCGCCACCGGCCGCTTCGACGACGAGCAGCTGTTCTACCTGCAAGCTCGGGGGATCCCGGCGGACCTGGCCCGCAAACTCGTCGTTCGCGGGTTCTTCGCGTCGCTGATCAACCGGATCGGCGTGCCGGATCTCAAAGAACGCCTGATGACGACGGTCGAGCGTGAACTAGCCGTTGTCGAGGAGCTCGCCGCCGATTCGTCGGCCAGCTGACGGACCACCACCACATCATTTTCGAAACGAGGCACGAGTTACCGATGAGCACTCTCGAGATCCACGACCTGCACGTCTCGGTCGAGACCGAGACCGGTCCGAAGGAGATCCTGCACGGCGTCAACCTCACCGTCCGCGCCGGCGAGATCCACGCGATCATGGGACCGAACGGATCCGGGAAGTCCACCTTGGCGTACGCGCTGGCCGGGCACCCGAAGTACACCGTCACCTCCGGCACCGTGAAGCTGGACGACGAAGACGTGCTGGAGATGTCCGTCGACGAGCGGGCGCGGGCCGGACTGTTCCTGGCCATGCAGTACCCGGTCGAGGTGCCGGGTGTGTCGGTGTCCAACTTCCTGCGCACCGCGAAGACCGCCATCGACGGTGAGGCGCCGAAGCTGCGCACCTGGGTGAAAGACGTCAAGGGTGCGATGGACGAGCTGCGGATCGACTCAGACTTCGCCGAGCGGGACCTGAACACCGGCTTCTCCGGTGGTGAGAAGAAGCGGCACGAGATCCTGCAGCTGGAGCTGTTGAAGCCGAGTTTCGCCATTCTCGACGAAACCGACTCCGGGCTGGACATCGACGCGCTGCGGATCGTGTCCGACGGCGTCAACCGGTTCACCGCCGGCGGCGACAAAGGTGTGCTGCTGATCACCCACTACACCCGGATCCTGCGCTACATCAAGCCGGACTTCGTGCACGTGTTCGTCGCCGGCACGATCGCCGAGGAGGGCGGCCCGGAGCTGGCCGACAAGCTCGAGGAGCAGGGGTACGTGGACTACGTCGGCGCCAGCGCCTGATATCCAGCTCACCTAGGGGAGGTAGTCGTGGCGCACCGGATGGCCAGTCCGCTGGACGTGGATCGGATCCGCAAGGACTTCCCGATCTTGGAGCGGCGCCTGGCTGGGGACCGGCAGCTGGTGTACCTGGACTCGGCCAACACCTCGCAGAAGCCGCGGGCGGTGATCGATGCCGTCACCGAGCATTACGAGCGGCACAACGCGAACGTCGCCCGGGCGGTGCACCAGCTCGGTGAGGAGGCTACGGCGGCCTACGAGGACACCCGCGACAAGGTCGCGGGGTTGATCTCGGCGCCGAGCCGAGATGAGATCATCTTCCTCAAGAACGCCTCCGAGGCGCTCAACCTCGTGGCGAACACGCTGGCGAGCGGGCTGGCGGAAGATCCACGCTACCGGCTCGGTCCGGGGGATGAGATCGTCATCACCGAGATGGAGCACCACTCCAACATCGTGCCGTGGCAGCTGGTCGCCCGGCGCACCGGAGCCACGCTGCGCTGGTTCGGGCTCACCGACGACGGGCGACTCGACCTCACCGATCTCGACGAGCTGATCAACACCCGCACCAAGATCGTTTCTATGGTGTATCAGTCGAACATTCTCGGGACGGTGAACCCCGTCGAGCGGATCGCCGCTCGGGCTCGCGACGTCGGCGCGCTGGTCCTGGTCGATGCCGCGCAGGCGGTGCCGCACATGCCGGTCGACGTGACCGCGTTGGCCGAGCATGGTGTCGACCTGCTGGCGTTCACCGGCCACAAGATGTGTGCCCCCACCGGGGTCGGCGTCTTGTGGGGCCGCAGCGAGGTGCTGAACTCGCTGCCGCCGTTCCTCGGTGGTGGGGAAATGATCGAGACCGTCGCGATGGAAGGGTCGACGTTCGCGCCCATCCCGCACAAGTTCGAGGCGGGAACCCCGCCGATCGCGCAGGTCGTGGGGCTTGGTGCCGCGGTGGACTACTTGACCGGACTCGGCCTCGGCGCCATCCACGAACATGAACAGGTCCTCACCGCCTACGCGCTGGACCGGTTGGCCGGCGTCGACGGCGTCACGGTGATCGGGCCGGCCGAGCCGGTAGACCGCGGCGGCACCGTGTCCTTCACCGTCGACGGTATCCACCCCCACGACGTCGGGCAGGTACTCGACGAGCACGGGATCGCCGTGCGGGTGGGGCACCACTGCGCGCGCCCGGTGTGTGTCCGGTATGGAATACCTGCGACCACCCGAGCGTCGTTCTACCTGTACACCACTACCGCTGAGATCGACGCGCTGGTGGACGGCATCGACGAGGTGAAGAGGTTCTTCGGGTGAGCGAGTCCCTGTACCAGGAGATCATCCTGGATCACTACAAGAACCCGCGTGGGCGCGGGTTGCGGGAGCCGTTCGACGCAGAAGCCCACCACGTCAACCCCACCTGTGGCGACGAGATCACGGTGCGGGTCCGGCTGGACGGCGACACCCTCGCCGACGTCTCCTACGACGGCCAAGGCTGCTCCATCAGCCAGGCGGCGGCCAGTGTGCTGCACGAGCTGCTGACCGGTCACACCCTGACCGACTCGGCTGTCGCCGGAACCGCGTTCACCGAGATGATGCAGGGTAAAGGCAAAGTCGAGGGGGACGAGGACATCCTGGGTGATGGCATAGCGTTCACTGGAGTTGCCCGGTACCCCGCCCGGGTCAAGTGTGCGTTGCTCTCGTGGATGGCGTTGAAAGACGCGGTGCACAGGGCGTCGACCGAGAAGGTCGGCTGACATGAGCGTGAGGGAGAATGAATGATATGACGACGACCGTTGACCTCGAAGACCTGAAAGAGGCGTTGCGCGACGTCGTTGACCCGGAGCTGGGTATCAACGTCGTCGACCTTGGCCTGATATACGGCGTGTCCGTCGACGACGACGGCGTGGCCACCGTCGACATGACCCTCACCAGTGCGGCCTGTCCGCTGACCGACGTCATCGAAGAGCAGGCGAAGTCCGTCACCGACGGTCTGGTGACCGACCTGCGGATCAATTGGGTGTGGATGCCGCCGTGGGGGCCGGACAAGATCACCGACGATGGCAAAGAACAGCTGCGTGCCCTGGGCTTCAACGTATGAACACGGTTGTCTTCGACCTGGGTGGTGTACTGGTCGACTGGGATCCGCGGTATCTGTATCGGCAGTTGCTGCCGACCGATGACGAGGTCGAACGGTTCCTGGCCGAGGTCACCACGCCCGAGTGGAACGCCGAGCAGGATCGTGGCCGGTCGTGGGACGCCGCCGTCAAGCTTCTCAGTGCTGAGTTTCCCGATCACGCCGAGCTGATCGCCGCCTATCACCACCGCTGGGACGAGATGATCGGCGGGCCGGTCGCGGAGACGGTGGACGTGCTGGCCGATCTGCGGAACACGGGTGCTGAGCTGTATGCGTTGACCAACTGGTCGGCGGAGAAGTTCCCTATCGCGCGGGAGCGGTTCCACTGGCTGTCCTGGTTTCAGGGCATCGTCGTTTCCGGCGAGGAACAGCTGGTCAAACCGGATCCGCGGATCTTCCACCTGTTGACCGACCGGTACGGAGTGCAGCTGTCGTCGGCGGTGTATATCGACGACAACCCGCCCAACGTCGAGGCGGCTGAACAACTCGGGATGACCGCCGTCCATTTCACCTCGGCGGCCAAACTGCGGGTTGACCTCAATAGCGCCGGCCTACTGCTCAACCTGCCGTGATCGTTGCCGCTTTCGGGCCGCTATAGCGACCCGAAAGCGGCAACGATCACCGGGGCAGGACATCATGGAGGAGAACAGAACGTCATGGCGGTCCGAGAGATTCGCCTTTTCGGCGATCCCGTCTTGCGCACCAAAGCCGAACCGGTGGTCACCTTCGACAAAGAACTACGTGGCCTGGTCAAAGATCTCGCCGACACCATGCTCGAAGCTGGTGGCGCCGGCCTGGCCGCACCCCAGCTGGGTGTGTCGTTGCGGGTGTTCACCTACGACGTCGACGGCATCGTCGGGCATCTGATCAATCCGGACCTGCAGCTGTCCGAGGAGGAACAGTTCGGCCCCGAAGGGTGCCTGTCGATACCGGGCCTGGAGTATGACTGCGTGCGGGCCTACGGCGTTGTGGCGAAAGGGTTCAACGAGTACGGCGACCCCGTCACCATCGAGGGAACCGAACTCCTGGCGCGGGCTATCCAGCACGAGACCGACCACCTGGATGGCGTATTGTTCGTCGACCGCCTGGACCGCGAGACCCGCAAAGCTGCCATGAGGGCGATCCGCGAGGCTGAATGGGCCGGTCAGGAACCGCCGGAGGTGAAGGTGTCGCCGCACCAGATGTTCGGCCGCGCCACGTAGTGTGTTTACCTTCCACTGTCCCTATAGGGGCGGTGGTTGGGTCTTGCGCTGCCGTTCTGCGCATCTATGCCGGCCATCGGCGCGCCGATCAGCACGGCAGAGTCGCCCCCCGTTTGTGCGCCTGATCTCCGTTTGTGCGCCTGATCGTTTGTGTGGCGACGATCAGATGTAGGTGTGATGGCGACGCTGCTGGTCAGCGCGGGGGTTTGCTGCATCTGATCTCGCCTCGTGATGCGGACGGTTGGCGATCAGATGCATGATGCGCTCCTGAAAGCGGTTGTCGTGCATCTGATCGATCGGCGTGGTTGCCCGTTGGTGTCATGTGTTGTGGTGGCGGCCATCGGTGCGTGGGTGCATGCGTGAGGTTGCCGGGGCATGGGCCTGCTGGCTCAGAATTGCGGATAGGCCACCTCAGACGCGGTCTATCCGCAATTCTGAGCCAGCAGGCCCACGCTCAGGAGAGATCAGATGCACCAACCGCGTCGTCGCCCGCCGTCAACACGTCGTCGCCCGCATCTGATCGCCCCCTCGAAAAAGATCAGGCGTCAAAACGGAGATCAGGTGCACACAGGGGGGAGGTTTAGTCGTCGGCGACGGGTTCGCCGGTGGGCCCACGGGTGGCGGCCGCCTGCGTGATACCGCGTTCCTCGTCGGTACCGGGGATGACGTTGTCGAGGATCAGGCCGAGTATCGCGGCCACCGCCATGCCGGTGCTGCCGACGGTGTTGATCACGTCGCCGAGCCACTCTGCCCAGGATATGTGAACCTGGACGTCCTCGAAGAACGCCGGCACCGACAGTCCCATGAACAGGATGAACCCGATGATCATCAGGTTGCGCTGGCTGGTGAGGTCGGCCCGGGTGACGTTGGAGATGCCGATCGAGGCGATGAGGCCGAACAACGTGCAGTAGAGGCCGCCGACGATGGGTGGTGGAATCGTCGCGATCACGGCGCCGAACTTGGCGATCAGCCCCAACACGATCAACAGCCCGGCCGCGACGTACACCACCCGGCGGCTAGCCACCTTGGTCATGGCCACCAGGCCGATGTTCTCGGTGTAGCTGGTGGAGGCGAACCCGCCGAACATGCCGGTGGCGAAACAACCAACACCCTCGGCGCCGATACCGCGGTTGATCTGCTTCTCCGTCGGGTGATCCTTGCCCACCGCGCGGGAGATCGCGTGGTAGTCACCGAACGACTCGATCATCGAGGCGAGGAAGCCGGCCAGGGTGGCGAGGATGAAACCCAGACTGAACTGTGGCCAGCCCCAGGGCATGAAGATGCCGCCGTCACCGAAGTTCAGGTTGCGGATCCACGGAGCGTCGCCCAGTCCGTCGAAGCTGACGTAGGCCGGGTTGCCTTCGCTCAGTACGCCGATGGCGCTGAAGAACCAGGCCGACATGTAGGCGAGCAGTACGGCGAGCAGAATGGGGAACAGCGAGAAGAACCGCACCTTCGGGGCGAGGATCAACGCGAAGGTGAACGCGGCTGCGATGGTCAGCCCGCCGAACCACCAGTTGCCGCCGGCCATGGGGGCGCCGGCCTGGAACAGGGCCAGGCCGATGAGCGCGATCACCGGACCGATGACGACGGGGGTGATGTAGCGGCGGATCCGGCCGAACAGGCCGGTATATCCGAGCACCATCTGCAACACCGAGCCGGCGATGATGGCGCCGGCGATGTATTGCATGCTGACGTCGCCGCCTTGCGCGACCGTTCCGGCGATGATGGCGAAGAACGGGCCAAGGAACGCGAAGGACACGCCCTGGATGATGGGCAGCCGGGTGCCGAAACGGACCTGGATGAAGGTGGCGATCCCGGAGCAGATCATCACCGAGCTGACCAAAACGGCCATCTGTTCCGCGCTGAGGTTCATGGCGGGGCCGAGGATGAGCGGCACCGCGACGGTGGCGCCGAACATGGTGAGCACATGCTGGATGCCGAGCCCTAGGCTCGCTAGCGGCTTCGGAACGTCGTCGAGTCCGTAGTTCAGATCCACCGGCCGTGCTGGGGTGCCGCTCATGAGCCCCTCCTGTAGTCCCGTTCGCCACGTGGCCATGCCGGGCCGTGTAATGGGCATGCGGTATATCTCGTGGACAAGGAACGTACCGGTCGGGCGGGGTGCTGGTCACCTGGTGACATTCACGACATTCCTGCTGGTCCTCCTGGCACATTTCGCCATAGTGACGGGCGGACGTCGTGGCCTGACGTGGCGTAGCGTTGTCGCATGACGGATACCGCGGACACCGAGCGCGGCGACCATCCCCGTGAGCCCTATAACGGTCAGATCGCCGGGCCTGGTGAGCTGGCCGCCCGGCTCGACGCCAGTGGCTATCTCGCCGACGACGGTCTTGCTACGGCTGCTTTCCTGGCGCTGCGGATGGGGCGGCCGTTGTTCGTCGAAGGTGAGGCCGGGGTGGGGAAGACGTCGCTGGCTCGTGCGTTGGCGTCGGTCCTCGAGGCGCCACTGATCCGGTTGCAGTGTTACGAAGGCGTCGACGCGGCCCAAGCCCTCTATGACTGGGACTTTCCCCGCCAGCTTCTGCACTTACGGGCCGCCGAGGCAGCCGGCGTCACTGACGTGGAGCGGCTCGAGCACGAGCTGTACGATCGGCGGTTCCTGCTGGCTCGACCGCTGCTCCGGGCGCTCGAAGAGTCACCGTGTGTTCTCCTCATCGACGAGATCGACCGCGCCGACGACGAGTTCGAGGCGTTCCTGCTTGAGGTTTTGTCCGATTTCACCATCTCCATCCCGGAGGTCGGCACGGTCCGTGCGGACACCCCACCGATGGTGGTCGTCACGAGCAACCGTACCCGTGAGGTACATGACGCCCTGAAGAGACGGTGTCTATACCACTGGCTCGACCACCCCACCGTCGAACGCGAGATCGCGGTCATCCGGCGGCATCTTCCTGAGGTGTCCGAACGCCTCGCCGGCGACGTCGCACGCGCCGTGCACCGGCTTCGGGACGCCGACCTGCTCAAACCGCCGGGACTGGCCGAGTCGATCGACTGGGTGGCGGCGCTGGCGGCCTTGGGCGCCCACGAGCTGGACGGCGACGTAGCGGCCCGGACCCTGGGTGCGGTCCTCAAATACCAGGAAGACACCGAACGTGTCCGCACCCAGGTGGCCGACCTCGTCGGCGGATAGGACGGAGGGGCCGGGCAGGACACCAACACGTGAGCAGGACACCAACACGTGAGGAGGAGGCAGGCATGGAGACCGGCGACGCGGTCAGCGCCGTGGTGGCGTTCGCCGGGCAGCTGCGCAAGGACGGCGCCGCCATACCACCAACCCGGGTCCACGCGATGCTTCACGCGCTCGGTGAGCTGGGCGCGGACTCACTACGTTCGGTCTACTGGGCCGGGCGGCTGACCCTGTGTGCATCGCCGGAAGACATCGACCGCTACGACCGCGTGTTCGCCGACTTCTTCGCCGGCCGGACGCCGCGGCCCCGCACCCGGATTACGGTTGAGCCGTCGTACCAGCTGGTCGCCACCCCGGCCGACCCCAACGGGACGGGGAACGAGGAGCCAGACGATCAGCCGCGGCAGGTGGCCACCGCCAGCCGGCAGGAGATCCTCCGGCACCGCGACGTCGCCGATCTCAGCACTGCTGAACGCGCGGAAGTGCACCGGTTCATCGGGCTCCTGGCGCCTTCGGGTCCGCAGCGGCTGACCCACCGGATCCGTCCGGCCGCGCGCGGGACCGTCGATCCGCGCCGCACGGTGCGGGCGATGCTGCGCCACGGCGGCGAACCGGCCGAACTGCGTTGGCACCGACGAGCGCGCCGAAACCGCAAACTGGTCTTCCTCATCGACGTCAGCGGGTCGATGGCACCGTACGCCGACACGTTGTTGCGCTTCGCCCATGCGGCCTGCCGGGCCCGCGGCGGCACCGAGGTGTTCACCGTCGGAACCCGCCTGACCCGAGTGACCCGGGAGCTGCGTGCACGAGAACCGTCGGCGGCGCTGGCCGCGGCGTCGGCGATCATCCCGGACTGGCGTGGCGGCACCCGGCTTGGGGCCGAACTCAAGGAGTTCCTCGACCGCTGGGGGCAGCGTGGTACCGCACGCGGCGCCGTCGTCGTCATCGCCAGCGACGGCTGGGAACGCGGCGACCCGTTGCCATTGGCGATCCAGATGGCCCGGTTACGCCGGCTGGCCCGGCGGGTCGTGTGGGTCAACCCGCATCGTGGCCGGGCGGGTTACGTTCCCCGCACCGGCGGGATGCTGGCGGCGCTGCCACATCTCGACGATCTGGTGGCGGGGCACTCGCTGGCCGCTCTGGAACAGCTGGCCCGGATACTAGGTACAGACGAGCCGAGCGGGACGGCCCCGCCGGGAATGGTGGTCATCGATGCGTGAGGTCATGAAAGACCTGGTCGCGGCGGTCCGTTCGGGCCATCGGGCCGGGCTGGTCACCGTCGTCGGCACCTTCAAATCCGCTCCGCGGCCAGCCGGCACGGCGATGGTGGTCACCGACGCCGGTGAAGCGATCGGCAGTGTGTCCGGCGGGTGCATCGAAGGAGCGGTGTACGAGCTGGCCCGTGAGGTGATCGACGGCAGCGAACCCCCGTCGGTACAGCGGTACGGGGTGAGCGACGACGACGCCTTCGCGGTGGGTTTGACCTGCGGCGGCATCATCGACGTCTTCATCGAGCCGGTCGATGCGGCCACTTTCCCGCAGTTGGGGGAGTTGGCCCGGAGTATCGCCGAGTCCGAGCCGGTAGCGCTGGCCACGGTGGTGTCCGGCCCGGGCACGCCGGGTGCACACCTCGTCGTCTGGCCCGATCGGGTGGCCGGCAGTCTGGGCGGGGCGCGCCTCGACGACGCCGTCGCCGACGACGCCCGCGGCATGCTGGATCAGGGCGGCACCGGGGTCCGTCGTTACGGCGCTGAGGGCGAGCGGCGGATGGACGAGCTGGAGGTGTTCGTGCAGTCGTTCGCGCCGCCACCGCGGATGTTGGTGTTCGGCGCCATCGACTTCGCCGCCGCGGTGGTGCGCATCGGGAAGTTCCTTGGCTACCACGTCACCGTGTGCGACGCCCGGCCGGTGTTCGCCACCGAGCGCCGGTTCCCCGACGCCGACGAGGTGGTGGTCCGCTGGCCGCATGACTACCTCGCGGAGACGACGGTGGACGCCCGGACCGTCATCTGCGTGTTGACCCACGACCCCAAGTTCGACGTGCCGTTGTTAGAGGTCGCGTTGCGCACCCCGGCGGCCTACATCGGGGCGATGGGGTCCCGTCGCACCCACGAAGACCGAGTGGCCAGGCTCCTGGAGGCCGGAATCACCCTAGACGAGCTGGCTCGGATGGCGTCGCCGGTGGGGTTGGACATCGGGGCCCGAACCCCGGAGGAGACGGCGGTGTCCATCGCGGCCGAGATCGTCGCGGCGCGGTGGAGCGGCACCGGGCGACGGCTCAGCGAGTTGTCCGGCCCGATCCACCATGACCGGTGAGGTGTCATGACGATCGCGGCGGCGGGGCTGGTGCTAGCGGCAGGTGAGGGGCGACGTTTCGGTGGCCCCAAGGCGACGGTGCAGGTGGGCGGCAAGCGGATGGTCGACCACGCGGTGCGGCTTCTGGTGGACGGCGACTGCTGGCCGATCATCGTCGTCGACGGCGCGGTTCCGCTGCACGTGCCCGGCGCCCGGACAGTGCACAACCCGCAGTGGCGCACCGGGATGGCGTCGTCGCTGCGGGCGGGGTTGGAGGCGGTCCGCGACGAGCCGGTGAACGCGGTGGTCGTGACCTTGGTCGATCAGCCCTGGCTGGGTGCGGAAGCGGTACACCGGTTGCGCGCGGCCTGCGCCGGGGGAGCGTTCCTGGCGGTGGCCACCTACGGCGGTGAACGGGGCAACCCGGTGCTGCTGGCACGTCAGGTATGGGACGACGTGCTGACGCTCGCCGTTGGCGACGTCGGAGCCCGGGCGTTCATGAAAGCACACCCGGAGCTGGTGACCCCCGTGCCATGCGACGGTACCGGCCGCCCGGACGACGTCGACTACCCCGCGGATCTGCCTCCCACGTAGGCGCTGGTGCTGATCATGAGCTCAACAGCGGCGGCGTCACCGTGCGGGCGGGGTGCGGTTGGCCAGCTCGGCGAGGGCCGCGACGAAACACTCCGCCGGTGGTTTGACCAGGCCAGCGCCGACCTGGCCGGTGCCGGCGACCTTGCCGGCCATACCGGTGTTGATCTGCGGCAGGATGCCGGTACGGGCCACGAGAGTGATGTCGATACCGGTGGGCGCACCACGGAAATCCAGGATCGGGTACGCGTACGCCGGATTCTCCGCGACGGTGATCTCGTACATGAGCTGCGACGTATGCAACGCATCCGGAACGGTGCCGCCAACGAAGCGGACGATGGCCGGGGCCGCGGCCATGGCGAAGCCGCCGATGCCCATGGTCTCGGTGATGGTGGAGTCGCCGATATCGGGGTTGGCGTCGTCGGGCCCGAACGAGCCGAGGTACAACCCGTCGGGGGTGTTGGCCGGTGCGGTGAACCATTGGCTGCCGGTGCCGGACACCTGGATACCGAAGTCGGTGCCGTTGCGGGCCATCGTCGTCACTAGGGAACAGCCGTCGATACCGGCCGCGGCGGAGGTCTGGAGTTTCCCGGCCGGCATCACCAGGTTGAGGAAGAAGTGGTCGTTGCCGGACACGAACCGCACCACCTCGGCTACCTGGGCCGGTGGCGCGCCGCTGTCGATCAGATCCGGCAGCAGCTCGCGCAGCAGCATCAGCGTGCCCGCGCGGTTGCGGTTGTGGCCTTCGTCGCCCATCTGGATCATCTGCGCGATGATCGCTTTGACGTCGATCCGGCCGCGGCGCCGCACGGCGGTTTGTAGCAGCGGGCCGAGGACGTCGCGCATCCACCGCAGCCGCTCGATGACGTCGGGGGAGTAGGCGCCGTACCGCAGCACCTTGCCCAGGCCCTCGTTGAGCGAGCACCACGAGGTGGTGTTGTTGGCCTCGTCCCGCAGCTCGAACATCCACATCGACGCAGACACCACACCGGCCATCGGGCCAACGGCGCCGCGATCGTGGCAGGGCCCCAGGGACACGCCGGTGCCCGCAGCCAGTGCTTTCTCCGCTGCCTCGGGTGTTGCCGCCAGGCCCTCGAAGAGCATCGCACCGATCAACGCGCCGCGCATCGGGCCCGACGCGTGATCCCAGGTCAGGGGTGGTCCGGCATGGAGGAACTGGCCGGGCTGCAACCCAAGGACCTCGCGCGCGGGCCGGACATCGACGAGTTCGGCGGTGGAGGCGAGCATCCGCTGGACCGCTTCGGCGTTGGCGGCGTCGCGGCGAGGGTCGGCGAGGACAGCCGCGACGTGTTCGGCGGTGGCATCCAGCGGAGGGCGCCAGTCGACCGGGCCAACTTCGACGGCTTGGGCCCGCAGGGTCTCGGTGAACAGGTCGACACCAGCGGTGACAACCCGTGGCTCGGTGCTGAGCAGGGGGTGCGGTTGGGTCACGGTGTCCCTCCGGCGAGACGGACCGCCTCGCGAGCGGCGGCGGCGTTGGATAGATGGACCGACGCACCGGCTTCGGCGAGGGCGGTGGCCTGCCGGTCCAGACCCTGGGGGTCGTCGTCGGTTCCGACCAACCCGACGACGACGGCCGGCCCGGATCCGTTGCCGCCAGCCCGGGCTCGGGCGATGGCCGGAGCCAACTCGGCCGCCGGGTCGGGATGGGCGCCGTGCCCGAGCACGACGTCGAGCAGCACAACGGCGCACTCGGGGTCCGCGGCATCGGCGAGCAGCCGCTCGACCCGCAGCGAGCCGTCGATCATGGGGTGCGGCCGGCCTTGGGTGAGGGTGTCGTCACCGAAGTCGATCATCACGTGGCCGGTTCCGCGAAGGTCGTCGTCCACCACCCAGTCGGGACGCAGCGGAATGTTCGAGTGGATGGGGCCCAACGCCGCGCTGGCGATGATCATGGCTTCGTCGCAGAGGCTGCCCCCGGCGAACGAACCACGGATGTACCCCGGCCTGGGAGTAGGTGGTGTGGATGGCCGCCAGGTGCGTGGTTGGGGCCACGTGCCCCCGGCGGCCTCTACGACGCCGCGGGCCGCTGCCGTGAGGTCTGGTTGTCCCTCACCGAGCAGCGCGAACAGGACCGGCTTACCCAAGCCGGCGGCATGGGTGCGGACCGTCTCGGCCACCTCGGGTGCTGGTGGTTTGCTCACCACGGTGATCACCTCGGTGGCGTCGTCCGCTGCGAGCATGTCCAGTGCGGCGAGGGTGGACAATGCTCCGACGGCGCCCGAGAGGTCGCGCCCACCAACCCCAAGACAGTGGCTGATACCAACCCCGGCGGTGCTGACCAGGCTCATCACCTGCTGCGCACCGGTACCGGATGCGGCCACCAGACCGACTGGTCCGGGCCGCACCACGTTGGCGAAACCAAACCCGACACCACCAACCACCGCGGTGCCGCAGTCCGGGCCCATGACCAGAAGGTCGCGTTCGCGGGCGGCCTGTTTGAGCCGGATCTCCTGGTGGAGCGGGACGTTGTCGGAGAACACGATGACCGACACGCCGTGGTTGAGTGCGTCCATGGCATCGGCGAACGCGTACTGCCCGGGGGTGGAGACGAACGCCAGGGTGGCGTCGTGGCGGAGCACCGCGGCGCCCACCGTCCGTGGTGACGGCGCATCGCCGAAGCCGGTCTGGCTCGCCGCGACCCGTTGGGCGAGGGCTGCCTCGACGGCGGCTAGCGCCTGCCCAAGGGACCCGTCGTCGTCGGCGTGGACGGCCACGAGCAGATCGGTCGGGCGTGCCTCGGCCGGAGCGTCGAATCCCATGCCGGACAGCAGGCCGACGTTGAGTTCGGTAGCCATGGCCACCAGCGCGGCCCGCACCCCCGGGACATTGCCGACGGCCTGGCTGACCTGCATCAAGGACACTGAATCTTGGTAGACCCCGGCCCGGAGTTCGAGATGACGAGTCAAGGTGTGGCACTCCGATCGACGGGTGACGGGTGGACGGCGACCTCCAGCGCACATCGGACCCCCGCGTACAGCGCCGCGCCGGACGTGTGGCCCACGTCCAGAAGGCGTCGATAGGCGGGTAGCGGATCCGCGCCCGGAGTGTCGAGGGCGGCGAGCAGTGCTGTTAACGGGGGAACACCGTAGGCGTCGGCGGCATGCGCCAACAGGCCCGCAGACACGGCGGTGGTGCGGGTGAGCGGGTCGGCGGTATCCACCGACGCTGCCAGTTCGGTGGCCCGGCCGGCGCCGGCCGCGCTTAAGGTGACGAGGGCGCCGGCGAGCACGTCGTCACCAGCGGGGGTGAGCCCGGGCCCGAGCCCGAGCAGCCCACCCACGGCGGCGTCGAGCTCATCCCGGCCGCCACGCAGGGCTACGGCGAAGCGTTCGGTTGCCTGCCGGACCGCGGCGTCGAGCGTCGGCTCCGGGCAACGTGTGGCCTGAGCAGCGCAGCGTGCCGGGTGGGAGATGCGCAGTGGGGCGTCAGGTAGCCATCGGCCGACGGTGACCGACACCGTGGGTAGCCGCAACCACCCGTCGCCGATCACGGCGGGAGCGCCGGCGCTGACGACAGGCAATGGTCCGGCCAGGAGCATGGCCCCGGGGAGCCGGACGGCGTCGCGAGTAGCCAGGACCGCCAATGCGGGCTGGCCACCAGGAATGTGCACGGCCACCAGGCTGCGGGTGCTGGCGACGATTTGTCCGGTGCGCCGCGGGCCGAGCAGAACCGGCCGCAGCGCGGTGCCGACGGCGGCGAGTGCGGGGGATGGCATGGTCACCTCCTCACGTTGGCCACGAGATGACTCTGGGTTAACGCTGTCTTGAACGTAACTGGGGCGCTACGGTCTCCTGCATGGGAAATGTTGCCAACGATCCTGGCCTTGCTTCGCCGGAGTTGCCAGCGCCCGAGGCCGGGGCGCCGGCGATACCCGGGCTGACGGTCCGCAAAGCCATGGAGATGCCGGCGCTGGCCGGCGCACGCCTGGTGGCCGGTGCCGGCGGGCTCGATCGGGTGGTGCGGCGGGCCAACATCATGGAGGTCCCCGACATTCTGCCCTGGGTGAAACCCCACGAACTCCTGCTCACCACCGGGTACCCATTACGCAACACCCCGCAAGGATTCCCGGCACTGGTCACCGACCTCAACGACCGCGGGCTCGCCGCACTCGGGGTCAAACTCCACCGGTACCTCGACCGGCTGCCCGACCAGATGGTCGACGAGGCCGACCGCCTCGACCTTCCGTTGTTGCTGCTGCCCGACGCCGTGGGCTTCGACGACATCCTCAACCAGGTGCTCACCGGCGTGCTCAACCGGCAGAGCGCGGAGCTCGAGCGGTCCTGGGAGGTGCATCACGCGCTGCTGTCGGTCGTGCTGGCCGGTGGCGAGTTGGCCGAGTTGGCCGAGCGGGCGGCGTCGGTCCTGGACATGTCGGTGTTCATTACCACCGCCGACGGCCGGGTACTCGCCGCCGGTGGTGCGCCGACCGACCTGGACGCCTGGCGCGACACGGCGTGCTTCGACGAGACCGGCCGGTTCCGCACCGAATACGAACCGGGTGGTGTGCACCACCACGCCGACGTGCCGGGCCGGCACGCCGTTGTGCCGGTGGTGGCCGGGCGGGTGGATCACGGCCGGATCGTCGCCTTCACCCGTGACCGCGACCTCGACGAGAGCGACGTCAATCTGTTGGAACGTACCGCCACCGTGGCCGCGCTCGCGGTCAACAAACAGCTGGCGGTCACGGCGGTGGAGAGTAAGTACCGCGGCGACTTCCTACGCGACATGCTCGCTGGGCGGGCCGGCGAGCGCGAGCAGATCGTGGCGCATTGCGAGGTGCTCGGCTGGGACGTGGACCGCGACCTCGTTGTTGTGGTGGCCGAACTCGACCCGGGGCCGGGGCCGGCTCCGGTCACCGGTCTGGAGTTGCGCCCGGCCCAGGAGCGTTTCTCTACGGCGTGGCAGACCGTGGTGGCCCGGCGCGACGGCAAGGCGCCGGTGGTGGGTTTCGCGCAGGAGGTCGTAGCTCTACTGCCGGTGCCGTCGGGAGCCGACGTCGACGTTCTGATCCGCGACGTGGTGCGCGGGGTCACCGGTGACGGCGGGGGCGGGCGTCGTTCGTTTTCCACCGGTGTCAGCCGAGTGCTCGACGACGTGACCCGCCTGCCGGGCGGGTACGAGCAGGCCCGGCGGGCCGTCCACGTGGGCCGGCAGATGAACGGGCCAGGATCGCTGGCACACTTCGACGCGCTGCGTTCGTTCCGGCTGATCAGCCTGATCGAGGACCAGGACGAGCTGCGTGGTTTCGTCAAGGAGACGTTGCGTGACCTGGCCGCCGAGGCCGATCCGGACATGGCCGATCTGCGGCATACCTTGAAGGTGTTGTTGGACACCAACCTCAATGTGGCGGAGGCAGCCCGGATGTTGCACTTCCACTACAACACGTTGCGGTACCGGATCGGCAAACTCGAACGTATGGTGGGCGCGTTCACCACGGACCCGGAGCTCCGGCTGGACCTGGCGTTGGCGCTGAAGGTGCTCCAGATGCGATCACTCGACCATGACCACTGACGGGTACCCGGTGCCCTGTCCCGCGCCGCACACGGGGCATGGGTTGCCGACAGATTGCCGCCGGCGTCGGCAGATGATGCCCATGATCCGTCGATTCGAACTGCATAGGTTTCCTGCATCAGGTCTCCTGGGAAGAGGATGATCGCGTGAAGCCATCGCCGTTCACCTACCACCGGCCCGGCACCACCGAGGCCGCGGTAGGGCTGCTGACTGAGCTGGGCACCGACGCGAAGGTGCTGGCCGGCGGGCAGAGCCTGGTGCCGTTGCTGAACATGCGGCTGGCCGCACCGCCGCATCTGGTCGACATCAACCAACTCCAGGAGTTGAACTACGTCCGTGCCACCGGCACCAGCCCGGATGGTGCCGGGCCCGCCGTCGTGGTGGGCGCCGCGGCGCGGCACGCCGACGTCGAACGCGACCCTGCGGCACACCAGGCCCTTCCATTGCTGCGCCGGGCGCTTCGACACGTGGCTCACCCCACCATCCGCAACCGCGGCACCACCGTCGGCAGCATCGTGCATGCCGACCCGGCGGGCGAGATGACGGCGGTGCTGGCGCTGCTCGATGGGTCGGTCGAGCTGCGCTCGGCGAACGGTAGCCGCCGGGTTGGCGCCGCCGATTTCTTCGTCGGCCCCCTGGAATCGGCGGCCGAGCCCGGTGAGCTGGCGGTCTCGGCGACGTTCCCGGTGCCGCCCGGCCAGACCGGAACGGCATGGCTGGAGGTGGCGCGCCGGCACGGAGACTACGCGGTCTGCGGGGTCGGCGCGCTGGTCACCGTCGACGCCGACCACCGCGTCGTCGGAGCGCGGGCGGCCTACATCTCGGTCGACACCACGCCGGTGGTGCTCGATCTCCTCGACGCGGTGGGTACCGGACCGGCCGACACGGCCGATTGGTCAGCCGCGGGTCGGCTGGCCGCCTCCACGCTACGTCCCGACGCCGACATCCACGCCACCGCGGAGTACCGCCGTCATCTGGCAGCGGTGCTTACCGGCCGGGCGCTCACCGCGGCCGCGCTGGACGCACGCGGGCGCGGCGTCAACCACCACACCGGCGAGACGGAGGAGACCGCGTGACCGACATCCCCGCAGACGAGCCGCTGCACGAGGTGACCGTCGTGGTCAACGGCGTGCCCCGGGCCGCCGCCGTGCCCGCGCGCCGGCTGCTGTCCGACTTCCTCCGCCACGATCTCGGCCTGACCGGCACCCACGTCGGGTGTGAACACGGCGTCTGCGGTGCGTGCACGGTGCTGGTCGACGGCCGGCCGATCCGATCGTGTTTGCAGTTCGCCGTGATGCACGACGGCGCGCAGGTCACGACGGTTGAAGGGTGTAGTAGCGGCGATGGCGGGCTGGGGCCGGTGCAGCAGGCGTTCCGGGACTGCCACGGCCTGCAGTGTGGGTTCTGCACCCCCGGATTCGTCACCACGATCACCGCGTATCTGGATGAGAACCCGCAGCCGAGCGAGGACGAAGCCCGCGAGGCCATCGCCGGAAACCTCTGCCGTTGCACGGGGTATCAGAACATCGTCGCCTCGGTGCTCCGCGCCGCCGAACTGCGCGGTTCGACGGGGGAGGTGGCCCAGTGACCACCAGAATGCTCGGCGCCCCCATCACCCGGCGGGAAGACCCGAGGCTGCTGGCCGGACAGGGCCGCTACGTGGACGACATCGGTGCCGGTGCCCTCGAGGTCGCCTTCGTACGTAGCCCGCACGCCCATGCCCGGATCGTCGACATCGACGTCACCGACGCACTCGACGTCCAAGGCCTGGTGGCCATCTACACCCACGAAGACCTTCCCGGCCGGGTTGGCGAGCCGCTGCCCCTGCTGATCCCACACCCTGCGCTCACCCATGGCCGCACTCCGTGTGCGCTGGCCAAAGACGAGGTCAACCACGTCGGCGAGCCAATCGTCATGGTCGTCGCCACCAGCCGTTATCTCGCCGAAGACGCGTGTGACCGGATCCGGGTGTCGTTCGACTTCGACCCGCCCGTCGTCGGCATCGAGAATGCCCGCGACGGTGCCCAGCTGGTGCATGACGACGTCCCCGGCAACGTCGCCGCTCATCTCGTGCAGGAAGTGGGCGACGCCGCGGCCGCCATCGACGCGGCACCGAACGTCGTCGAACTCGACCTGGACATCGAACGCAGCGCGTCTATGCCGATGGAGGGTAAAGGCGTCTGGGCCCGCTGGGACTCCGACGACCGCAGCCTGCGCGTCTACACCTCCACTCAGGCGTCGACGTCGGTGCGAGCGGCCGTCGCCGCCAAGCTCGGCCTCGAGGCCGACCGGGTAGAGGTGGTGGCGCCGGACGTCGGCGGCGGATTCGGCGTGAAGATCGTTCATCCGTGGCCGGAGGAGATCCTCATCCCGTGGGCCGCGCTCACCCTCGGCCAGCCGGTGAAATGGACCGAAGACCGCCGCGAGCACTTCGTCTCCAGCGCACACGAGCGCGGTCAGCTGCACAAGGTGCGGGCCGGCTTCGACGACGACGGCCGGCTGCTGGGGCTCGACGTCACCTTCTGGCACGACAACGGCGCCTACACGCCGTACGGGATCATCGTGCCGATCATCACCTCCACCCAACTCCTTGGCCCGTACAAGCCGGGGGCGTACCGGGTGGAGTTCTTCAGCCTCTACACCAACACCGTCCCGGTCACGCCGTATCGAGGAGCCGGTCGGCCACAGGGCTGTTTCACCATGGAACGCACCATGGACGCCATCGCCCAGCACCTCGGCCTGGACCGCACCGTCGTTCGAGAGCGTAACTTCATCCAGCCCGCCGAGATGCCCTTCGACCACGGTCTGACGTTCCAGGACGGCCGGCCGCTCATCTACGACTCCGGCGACTATCCGGCGTCGCTGGAGAAGCTGAAGAAGCTGGTGGGGTGGGACGAGTTCGAGCAGTACCGCACGGCGGCGCGAGCCGAGGGGAGGCGGGTCGGCATCGGCCTGGCCTGCTACGTGGAAGGCACCGGTGTCGGCCCGTACGAAGGAGGGTTCGTCAAGGTCGAGACGGATGGCGGCGTCGTCGTCGCCACCGGGCTCACCACCCAAGGGCAGGGCCACCAGACCGCGTTCGCGCAGGTAGTCGCCGACGAGCTCGGGGTGCCGATCGACAAAGTGACGGTGACGACGGGCGACACCCGCCGCTTCAAATACGCCGTTGGCACCTTCGCGTCCCGGGCGGCCGTCATGAGCGGAAACGCCATCGCCGTGGCAGCCCGGCAGGTCCGGGAGAAGGCGCTGCGGGTGGCCGGTGAGGCGTTGGAGGCCGATCCGCGTGACCTGGAGATCGTCGACGGTGTCGTGCAGGTGAAAGGCGCCCCTGGTTCCAGCGTGCCGCTGGCCACCGTGGCCGTGCTGTCCAACCCGTTGCGGTACGCGTTCGACGAGGAGACGCAGCGGGCCACTCAGTTCGCCAGCCCGGCCGACCCGGACCGGCCACCGGTGGCCGAGGGAGACTCCCCGGGGCTGGAAGGGACGGGGTACTACTCGCCGCCCCGGTCCACCTTCGCCAACGGCATGCATGCCGTCATCGTCGAGACCGACCCGGACACCGCCGAGATCACCGTGCTGCGGTACTGCGTGGTGCATGACTGCGGCACGTTGATCAACCCGCGTATCGTCGAAGGCCAGATCCACGGTGGCGTCGCCCAGGGGGTGGGCGGCGCTTTGTACGAGCGGATGGTCTACGACGACGCCGGGCAACTACTCAACGCGTCGTTCATGGACTTTCTGATGCCGTACTCCACCGAGGTGCCGGCAGTGGAGACCGACCATCTGGAGACTCCTTCGCCGCTCAACCCGCTCGGCATCAAAGGCGCCGGCGAGGCGGGAGTGATCCCCGGATCCGCCGCGCTGGCCTCGGCCATCGAAGACGCCGAAGGGTTCCGGATCACCCGGATGCCGATCTCGCCCTCCGAACTGCACCATCTGCGCGTACAGCACGAGCTTGCGTCGTCCGCCGAGAAGGGTCTTGAAGCATGAAGATCACTGGTTCCGCTGTGTTGCACGCACCCCGGGAACGGGTATGGGAGGCGCTGAACGACCCCGCCGTGCTGGTGCGGACCATCCCCGGATGCCAGCGGTTGGAAGCGATCGGTCCGGACCAGTACCGGATGACCGTCGCGGCCGGCGTCGCGTCGATCAAAGGCACCTACGCCGGCGAGGTACGTCTGCAGGATCAGCAGGAGCCGGGGTCGTTCGTCATGGTCGCATCCGGGGCCGGTGCGCCCGGCACGGTGAGCGCCAACGTGCGGGTGACACTCAGCGAAAACGGCGACGGGACGCGGCTGGACTACGACGCCGACGCCATCGTGGGCGGCATGATCGGCGGAGTGGGCCAGCGCATGCTGACCGGCGTGGCCAAAAAGACCGCCGGGGAGTTCTTCACCGCCGTCGACGACGTGCTGACCGGAAAGGTGCCAACCGCGGCGGCGGCCACCGTCGGGGTGCCCGGCGTGGCCGCCGGACCGGAGGGGGCTGCCGGCGTATCTGCCGGGCAGCCTGGTGCCGCCATGCCTGGTGTATACGAGGCGCCGGGTGCTCAAGGTGGTGGTACGGATGTGTTGGGTGGCGAGTTCGGCCGGGGCATGCTGGTAGGCGCGGTGATCGCGTTGGCCGGAGTGGCGATAGGCGGCTGGATCGCCGGCCGCCGCTCGTAACCGCCCCCCGTTGTGCACCTGATCTCCGTTTTGTCACCTGATCGTTTTCTGCGGAGCGATCAGGTGCACGGACGACGTGTTTCGCAGAGTGTTGGTCGTCTGATCGATTCTGACGATGGCATCACCACGCGGATGGCAAAAGATCAGATGACAAAGGTGAAGAATCCCGCGGGGTTATGCATCTGATCGTCGGGCGTCCGAATGGTGGAGATGATCAGGTGCACGAAGTGCGCGGGTGTCCGGTGTAGACGCGGGCGTCGGCGCATCTGATCGCTCCGCAGAAAACGATCAGGAGCGGAAACGGAGATCAGGTGACACAGTGGGGAGTAGGAGGGACGTCGCATGCGAGCATTTACGGCGGCCGCGATCCAGGTAAGGCCGCGAGCCGAGCAGTTGACCCCGGAGTCGATCAAGGCGAACATCGACCACGCGGTGGAGTACGTCGAACGCTGCGTGGCCGACACCGGGGCCGACCTCGTGGTGTTGCCCGAGTCGGTGACCACCGGGTTCACCCCGGACTGTAGCCCGGAACAGCTCTGGGACCTGATCACGGACATCCCCGGCGGACACGCCGAGCCGTTCCAAGAGGTGGCCGACCGGTTGGGGATCTATCTGGTCTGGGGTGCTTACCAGCGAGGCGAGGACCGTGGCGTGGTCTACAACGCCGCCGCGCTGGCCGGCCCGGACGGCTCGATCCGCGGTGTCTACCACAAGACGCATCCCTACTGCACCGAGTTGCGCTCCCGCGGCGGATGGGTCACTCCGGGACATGACGTTCCGGTCGTCGACACCGAACTCGGCGGTATCGGCATGATCATCTGCTTCGACGGCGATTACCCGGAGTTGTCGAGGATCGCCGCGGTGCGGGGTGCGGAGGTGATCGTCCGGCCGTCGGCGTTACTGCGCTCCGCGGACATCTGGGAGTTGACGAACCGGGCCCGCGCCTACGACAACCACGTCTACGTCATTGGCGCCAACTGCACCGGCAGCGACCCGGCGGGGGTGATGTACTTCGGCAACTCGATGATCGTCACGCCGGTCGCCGAGGTCGTTGCCCGCGCCGCAACCCACGAATGCTGGATCTCGGCCCGCCTGGATCCGGAGGCAGCGTTGCGTTCGCTCACCCCGGCGTCGAGCATCGGTCAGGGTTTCGACCACCTCGCCGACCGCAACCTGGAGATGATCCGCCGGCATGCCGACGATCTCACCCGGGAGGCGGCGACGACGTTTCCGCATGCCCGCCCCTGACTGTCGAGTACGAAAGATCGACCTTCCGGGCGGGTGTGCGCCTTATACCGGACCGGGGCCGTTTCGGCGCGCGCTTTCACTGGATTCGGTGTAGGTTCTGCGCAGAAGGTGCTCCTCGGCCGGGCGATCGGACCCTCATAAGTCGATCCACCGCGGGCGAGGAGCACTTTCTTCACGTTATTCGGCTGCTGTGGTTTACACAATCCGTCAGATCGCCAGAAGGCTCGGCGAAAAGAACGGTTATCTGGACAGCTGGACCGGCGGTCAGTCGACTGTTTTCACGACGAACTCGACGTCGAACTGGCCCTGGGAGTCACATCGCTGGTTGGACGGCGTCCTGGTCTCGATCTTGAACCAGACCTCATCTGTGTCCAGCGCCCGTGGCAGGGTGGATGCGGCCAACGTCTCCGTTGGGTAGCGGGTGGAAGTGAAGTGGTGGGTGAAGTAGCTGCTGGTTTCTTGCTCATTGGTGAACAGGATGCCGAGGTGCAGCGGTCCGCAGCCGTCGTCGACGGAATCGTTGCCGACCACTAACACGTCGGCCTGAAGGGTGGTCCCTGGTGTGATCTCGAAGCGGTAGAAGTTCTCTTCCTCTCGGAGCACTACGTCGGTGTAGGTGGTGTTGAGCTGACCGGTGTTGGCCCGCTGCGGGATGGGGGCACCTTCGAAGCGGATTCCTTCGGCCACCACCCGGCGCTCTTCACGCTGGGTGATCTGCCGCAGCGTGTTCGCTAGCTCATCGGCGCTGTCGACGTCGTAGAAAACACCATGGCCGACGTCGGCGATGCAACCGAGTTCTTCGCGAGCCTGCTCATTGTCCTCCAGCGCGAAACCCACGGTGTGGATGGTGAGGTCGATGCCGTCCTCGGCCAGGTCGGCGGCCACCTCGCAGGGCGGCGGGGGAGCGCAGGTGTCTTCTCCGTCGGAGACGAGGATGATAGACCTCGGGCCTTCGGGTGGCAGGTCGCTGCCGGCGTCCCGTAGTGCCTGGCCGATGGGTGTCCACCCGGCGGCCTGGAAGCCGTCGATCGCGTCGAGCATGGCGGCCCGGTCGAGTGGTGCCACGGGGTGGATCAGCTCGGTGTCCCGGCAACCCACCTCGCGATCGTCGCTGGCCGATGTGCTGCCGAAGACCCGGAGGCCGACGTTGGTGCCGTCGCCGAGTCCGTTGACGACCCCCCGCAAGGCATCCTTGGCGGCCGCGAGCCGGGTGGTTTCGCCGTCACCGAGGTCGGCTTCGTTCATCGAACCGGAGGCGTCCATGACGAGCATGATGGCGGTGCTGTCGCTCTCGTCCCGGACCTCCTGGTTCTCCGGGGCGGGCGGATCGGAGTCATCGTTGTCCGGTGTGCCGGAATCGGTGCCGGGATCCTCGGAATGGTCGTCGGACCCCTCGCCGTCGGCGTCCGGATCCGGTTGCGGGTCTGGCGTGACGACGTGGGTGGGATCCGGAGTGTCGTTGGACAGCGCGGTGGTGTCGCCGGAGCTGACCTCGGCGCCGCAGGCGCTCACGAGTAGCACGGCGGAGAGAATGGCAGCGGCGACGAGTCCGGGCCGGCGGGTACGGGGTGTTCGGTGCATTGATCCGGTCCTCTCAAGAGCGGTCAACTAGCTGGTAAATCGACCGTAGAGGCCGGTTGTCGCGCTGATAGTGCCGTCGTGTCGCAGCCCTGCGACACGGGTAGCAGACCGGATACACGAGTCATGGCGCGGACGGCACCGACGCCGGGAGCCGCACCGTGACGACCGTGCCGTGGCCGTCCCGGCTGCGAAGGGCCACCGTGCCACCGTGCCGGACGATCACGGCTCGCACCATCGCCAGGCCGAGGCCCATCCCGGGGGTGCCACGCGCGGCCTGACCGCGGGCGAGTTCGTCCCAGACCTGACCGACCTCCTCGAAGGGGATGCCGATACCGGTGTCGGCGACTTCGACGACGACGTACGCCTGGTCGTCGTGGGCGCGTAGTTCGATGTGATCGTCGTCGCTGGTGAACTTCACCGAGTTCGCGAGGAGGTTGTAGAAGGCGAGGAACAGCAAGTCGCGGTCACCGGCGACCGGAGACAGCGGCCACGGCGCCTGAGGCACCGTCAGCGTGATGCTGCGCCGCTCGGCGCCGTCCAGCTCTTTCGCCGCGTCGCGTACCTCGTCGAGGAGGTCGGGCAGGTCGACTGAGTCTTGTTCGATCGGGCGGGTCTCGAGTTCGGCCAGCTTGCGCAGGTCGGCCACGAGGTCGGCGATCCGCTGGGCCTGGGTCGCCACACTTTCGACGACGGATGAGGCCCGGCGATCGGCGCTCTCCTCCAGCACCCCGGACAGGTTGGCGATACCCACCTGCATGGCGGTGACCGGGTTCTTGAGCTCGTGGTCGAGCCGCAGCATGAACCGGTGGTGGTTGGCCGTCGCGACCTGCTCAGCGGCGGCGGCCGCTTCCGCCCGGACGTGAGACATCCGGGCGCGGATCAGCACGGGCACCATCACCAGGGCGGTAGCCAGGAGGCCGGCGACGAGGATCGCCGCCCACAGGTGGGCCCACACGGTGAGCCGGGCGGCTGCATCGGTGCCATAAACGGCCGCCGCGGCGACGATTCCGGCGACGGCGGGCACCGCCGTCAGCACCACATGGATCGTTCGTGGCCCGCTGCGCACGGGGTGGACGGCCTCGGTGCGCACCACGTCGCTCATTGGCCACCCCGTTCGATGCGTCCGCAGAAGCGGTAACCGAGCCCGGGCACCGTCTCGATCCAGGTGGGCGCCGACGGATCGTCGTCGAGGAGGCGGCGTAGTTCGGCGACCCGGTTGTCGACGGCGCGCGTGCCGACCGGGGTGGCGAACCCCCACAACACTTCGAGCAACCGTTCCCTGGTCAGTAGTTCATCCGGATGGGTCAGCAGGTAGTCGAGCAGCGTGAGCGCTTTCGGGGTCAGGGTGAGCTGGCGTTCACCGAGCCAGGCCCGGCGGGCTACCCGGTCGAACCGGAGTGGGCCACTGCGCAGCACACCCTCGGTGGCCAGCGGTGGCCGCCCGGGGCGGGCCCGGCGGAGTACGGCCCGGATCCGGGCGATCAGCTCCTGCGGGTCGAAGGGTTTGTTGAGGTAGTCGTCGGCGCCTTCTTCCAGCGCCATGGCCCGCTCGCCGGCCTCGCCGACCTGGGTCAGCAGGACGACCGGGGTGTGACGGCCGTCGCCCCGGAGGCGGCGGAGCACCTCGCGTCCGTCGAGCCGGGGCATCATGACGTCGAGGACACACAGGTCTGGATCGACGTCGGCGACGGCGGCCAGAGCGGCGGCTCCGTCGTGGACGACGTGGACGCTGAACCCGGAACGTTCGAGGAACGGCCCGAGGTTGTCGGTGATAGCTCGTTCGTCGTCGGCCAGCAGCACGACGGGACGTCCATGCTCGTCGTTCGTATTCAGGCCAACCACCCCAAACATCATGCGGCGGCCAGATCATAGCGGAGCCCGGCGACGCGCACCCGTGGTGCCCGCCGGATGAGCAACAACTGGCGGGAGGACGACGCCGGGAGACGCCGGGAGCCGCAAGGACGGGTTGGTCGGCTACGTGACAGGCCAGCGGATCTCGGTGCGGAGCTCGGCGTCGTCGCTGACATCGGCTGGGGAGTTGAGATAGATGTCGTACGGCTCACCGGTCAGGGTGAGATCGTGTTCGCTGACCCATTTCTCGAGGTCCGCGTACGCCTGGGGGATGTCGTCGTACGACCCGGTGTGAACAGTGGCGGCGACCCGCCCTCCGGCTGAAGTGTGGACGGCAAGGCCGTCTGGCATCTCGGTCGCCTGGACCAAGGGCGCGCAGGCCTCGACGGTCCACGTGTCTTCATGCAGGTCGTAGTAGACCAACCGAGGTGGGCCCGCCGGAACCAGCCCGGCTTGATCGATGGCGTGGTAGATCTGTTGGTAGGCGCTGCTCACCTCGTGTCCCAGCTCGCCGGCCTTGGCGGTGATCCGCACTCCGACGAGCACCTCGGGTTCCACCGTCTTGACGGTGATCTCCTGGCTCATGGCGTCCTCCGGATGTGACAGGTGTTCCTCTTTTCCCTTCCCACCATGTCGTCGTTCGGTGCCGCCAGCCAGAGGCTTTCGGCTGGCGCTGATGCGGCCGAACGGCGACGACGGGGGTGGTTGCGGGGGTACCCATCGTGGGTGACGATCGTCGTCAGGAAGAGGACGGTGGTGGACATGCGCAGACGACCGGTCGCCTCGTCGGTGATCGAGTCCGTGGGGTACGACGCGGCCAGCCGGACACTGGAGGTGGCGTTCCACTCTGGCTACGTGTACCAGTACCTGGACGTGCCGGAGTTCGACGTCGCGGGCCTTCTTCGGGCGGAGAGCAAGGGGCGTTTCATCAACGAGCGGATCAAACCCAGATATCGGGTCGTCTACGTGCAGGAGTGACGCCAGGGTTGTGGACCGAAGGCAGTGTGCGTACACTGGGTGCACAGAATGAACATGGATGGTGGTGTCATGCCTCGTATCGATGCCCAGTGGCAGGAGCGCCGGAGTCAGCGGCTGCACGTGCGCGTGTCGCCGGATTTCAAAACGCGGCTTGAGCGGGCCGCGCGAGAGGTGGAGATGAGCGTGTCCGACTTCGTGGTGCGGGCGGTCAGTGACCGAGTCGAGCACGTTCTTGGTGACGGGTCGGCGGGTGCGGGCGAGACGAGCGCACAGCTGGTCGACGCCCTGGGGGTCGAGGCCACGCAGATGGTGCACCAGATGGCGGCCGCGGAGGGGGCTTCCCGGGATGAGGTGGTGCGGCGGCTGCTCGGCCGGGCGCTCGCTGGGGTCGGTGATGACCTGGCGGCGGATCTCGCTGCCCTCGACGCGTCGTTCGGGGCGTACCCCGACATCGAGATCACACCCCGGGGTGTGGATGAGCGGGCGCGTCATCTGGCCAGCGTGCGAGCAGACGAGGACTGATGCTGGTCGACAGCGATGTTTTGATCGCGCACCTTCGCGGTCTGGATGCGGCCCGGGCATGGCTGCTCCAGGCCCGTCAGGCGGGGCCGCTGAGTATCAGTGTGGTGTCGGTGGCTGAGCTGACCGGAGGCATGCGGTCCGGGGAGCGCCGCGAGGTCTGGTCGTTGCTCGGCGCGTTTCGGGTGGAGCCGGTGACCGAGGTGGTGGCCCGCCGGGCGGGGGAGTTTACTCGGCAGTACCGGCGTAGCCATGACGGCATCGGCTTGGGTGACTACATGATCGCCGCCACCGCGGATGTGCGGGGGCTGCGGCTCGCCACACTCAACGTCCGGCACTTCCCGATGTTCACCGGTCTCCGGGCGCCCTTCAAGCTCTGAGCGCTCAAGGCTGCACCGGTCACCAAGCCGAACGTCCGGCCTTGGCAGAAGTTGCCGACGCGTCAGGCAACTTCTGCCGGTTGAATCGCCGCATGGGATCGCCACCCACCTCCAGCATCCGCGTCGGCATCGACACCGGCGGTACGTTCACCGACGTCGTCGCCGTCGACGAGCGCACCGGCCGGCTGGCCGCGACCAAGACGCCATCCACCCCGGCCGATCCGGCCGACGGCTTCATGACCGGCCTGCACAAGGTCCTCGACCACCTTGGTGCCGTGCCATCCGCCGTGTCCGCGGTGTGTCACGGCACCACCGTCGCCACCAACAAACTCCTCGAAGGCAAGGTCGACGACCTCGGGTTCGTCACCACCGAAGGGTACGAGCACATGCTCGAGATCGCCCGCCAGTCGGTCCCGGACGGCTACGGCAACAGCTACTTCTGGGTCAAGCCACCCCGGATCGTGCCGGTCGACCGGGTGCGTACCGTCCGGGGCCGGCTGTCGGTCGACGGCACCGTCATCCGGCCGTTCGACGAGGACGACGCGGTCGCGGCCGCCCGGTTCTTCCGTGATCGCGGCATCACCACCATCGGGGTGTGTTTCCTGCACGCCTACGCCAACCCCGAACACGAACTGCTGATGCGCGACGTGTTGGCCCGTGAGCACCCGGAGGCGACGGTGTCGATCTCCTCGGACGTGCTCCGCGAATACCGCGAGTACGAGCGCAGCGTCACCACCCTGGTCGACGCCGCCGTCAAACCGAACATTCGCCGTTATGTCGCCAACATCAGTACCCGCCTGAGCGAGCTGTCGGGGGCCAACGGGCAGGACCACGCTCTGCCGTTCTACGTGATGAAGTCCAACGGTGGAGTGTTGTCCGCCGACGAGGTCGCCTCGCAACCGATCACCACCGTGCTGTCCGGACCGGCGGCGGGTGCACTGGGCGCGGCGGTGGTGGCCGGAACGGCCGGTTACTCCAGTGTGCTCACCCTCGACGGCGGCGGTACGTCCACCGACGTCACCGTCGTCGTCGACGGACACCCGGCGTTGACCACCGAGGGGTCCGTGGGCCGTTACCCCAGCAAGATCCCCATGATCGACGTCGTCACCGTCGGTGCGGGTGGTGGTTCGATCGGGTGGTTGAGTCCCGAGGGAACGTTGAAGGTCGGGCCGCATTCGGCCGGCGCCGACCCGGGCCCGATCTGCTACGGCACAGGGGGCACGGAGCCAACCGTCACCGACGCACACGTCGTGCTCGGCCGGATCCCGCCCCACCTGCTGGGCGGCGAAATCCCACTCGACGCGCCGGCGGCTGCCCGCGGCATCGCGGACCTGGCCGCCCGGCTGAACCTCGACGTCGAGCAGTGTGCCGCCGGCGTGCTGGAGATCTCGGCCTGGAACCAGGCCAACGCCCTGCGCCAGATCACCGTGAAGCGTGGCCTCGACGTCCGCGACTTCACCCTGGTTACCTTCGGCGGCTCAGGTTCCCTGCTGGCCTGTCGCCTGGTGGACGTCCTCGGACTCGACGGGGTCCTGGTACCGGTGAACCCCGGTAACCTCTCCGCGTACGGTCTGCTCACCGTCGACGTGCGCAACGACTACGTCCGCACCGCCGTCGCCCGGCACGCCGAACTGGACCACGCGAGCGTCGCGAAGATCCTTGACGATCTTCGCGCCGAGGCGGACGTGGCACTGCGGCGAGAGGGGTTCGAGCCAGCGCAGCGGCGTTTCGTGCGCACCGCCGACCTCCGGTACTACGGGCAAGCGTTCGAGGTCCGCGTCGACGTTCCGGACGGCCCGGTCACCCCGGAGCTGGCCCAGACGGTCGCCGACGCCTTCCACGACGCGCACCGAGCGCTGTATGGCTACGACTTCCGGGACGACTCCCGCCAGGAGGTCGAATGGGTCAACCTGCGGGTCACCGGGATCGGCCCGATCCGGCGCCCCGAGATGGTCGAGATCGCCCCGGGTACCGGTGCCGTCCCCGCTGCGCAGCGGCGGGTGTACTTCGACGAGTGGCACGACGCCGACGTCTACCAGAGGTCGGCGCTGGGTGCCGGTGACACGGTGACCGGCCCCGCCGTCATCGAGGAGTTCGGGTCCACCGTGCCGGTGCACCCGGGGTTCCAGGTCCGGGTCGACCGGTTCGGGAACCTGCTGATGCGACGGGAGGGCGCGGCATGACCAACAGCAGCTACCACCTCACCGACGGCGTCGCCGCCGACCCGGTCCTGGTGGAGATCGTCCAGGGCTACCTGGCCAGCGTCGAGCAGGAGGTCGAGACCGCCATCGGCCGCACCTCGCGCTCGCCGATGATCCGCGACGCCCATGACTACCGGGCCGGCATCCATGATCGCCATCTGCGCAAGCTGACCGGCCGGTCGTATTCGGCGCTGGTGCATCCGGTGGCCCGGGATTACCCGATCGAGACCATGCGCCCGGGCGATGTGTACTTCCACAACGACGTCTATCTCTCCGAGGGAGGTATCGGGCATCTGCCGGATCTGTGCGTGACCGCCCCGGTGTTTCACCGCGGCGCCGACGGCACCGACTCGGTGGTGGCATTCGTGCAGGCGTTCGGTCACCACGACGACATCGGCGGGGCCGTGCCTGGCTCGATGCCGTCCCGCGCCACCAGCGTGTTCGAGGAAGGCCTGATGGTCCCGCCGATCAAGCTGTGGGACGCCGGAGTGCCCAATGAGGCCGCGCTGAAGATCATGACCAGGAACTCCCGGATGCCGGAGTCGCTGGCGGCCGATCTCGACGCGGAGTGCGCGGCGTGCCTCATGGGTGCCCGGCGCATGGCCGAACTCTTCGGCCGCTACGGTCAGCCGACGGTGGAGGCGTGTTTCGACGCCATCCTCGATCAGACCACCGAGACGTTCCGGCGCGAAGTGCTGTCGAAGATCCCGGCTGGCTCGTACACCTGGGAGGACTACGCCGAACACGACGGCGTCGACGAACCCATGCTGCACCGGCAGCGGATCACGCTGACCAAGTCCGACGCCGACGGCGGCACCCTCACCATCGACTTCACCGGCACCGGCCCGCAGGCGAAGGGGCCGATCAACCACGCCGGCGACTACGCCGACGGGGTGTTCCTGAAGAAGTGGCTGGCACCGGTCCTGCGCAATCTCGCCGACACACCGGAGCGGATGGCCGAGCTGGACGTCAACGAGGGCATCGTGCCGCTCATCCACATGCGATTCCCGCCGCCGGGCACGCTGCTCACCCCAGTGTTCCCAGCGCCGACCAACGCCCGCACCTTCGTCATCCTGCGGATGTTGGGTGTGCTGGCCGGGGCCGTGGCCAAAGCCGTCGACGGTCACATGCCCGCCGACCAGGAGACCATCCGTTACACCGGCGTCTACGGCACGGACACCAATGGCCGGCCGTACCTGATGCGAGAGGTGCTGGGCGGCGGGTCCGGTGGCCGGTACTACGCCGACGGGGAAGACACCATCCACGTCGTCCCCGACTCCCGGAACCTGCCGAGCGAGTTCAGCGAGTCCCGGTTCCCGTTCGTCGTCGAGCGGCTGGGCCTAGCCATCGATTCCGGGGGGCCAGGGCGATTCCGGGGTGGGCTGGGGTACGAGAAACACATCCGGATGTTGCGTGATGCCCACTTCATGTCGATCGCCGACCGCTCGATCCTGTCCTGCTGGGGGGTGCGCGGGGGGCGGGCCGGCCAGCCATTCAGCGTCACCGTCGACCCCGGCGGGCCCAATGAACGTGAGGTGGACGCACTAGCCGACGCCGAGCCAGTGGCCGCCGGGGAGGTCATCCGGATCCGCACCACCGGCGGCGGGGGATGGGGTGACCCGCTGGAGCGCCCGTACGACGACGTCCTCCGGGACATCCGGTGGCGCAAAGTGTCGTTCGGTGGTGCCCGATCCGACTACGGCGTGGTGGCCAGCGGCACCTGCGACGATCCCGTCCTCGACCCGGCCGCGAGTGACGAACTGCGGGCCGAACGACGGGCCGGCCGTGCCGGGGACGAGCCGTTCTTCGATCGTGGACCGGGCTACAGCCGGCTGTCCGGGGGAGCCCCGGCAGCCGGCGTCGACTGGCTCGCGTGAACGTTGTCACACACGATCGACCGATGAGTACGGCCGGCTTTGGCATAGTGTGCTATCGAAACGGCCGGGAACGGCGTCGTATGTTGCCAGGTATTGCCATATCCGTCCCGCTTCGGAGGTAACCGTGGACCACGTGCAGGCGTCCTCGCAGGGCCCGCTGTCCGGGTACGTCGTCGTCGATCTTTCCCGGGCGCTGGCCGGACCCCACGCCGGGATGATGTTGGGTGATCTCGGTGCCCGGGTGATCAAAGTCGAGGCGCCCGGCCATGGCGATGAGTCCCGCGGGTGGGGCCCGCCGTTCGTCGGCGAAGCCGCTGAGCAGGTCTCCACCTACTTCCTGTCCTGCAACCGGAACAAGGAGTCGGTCACCGCCGATCTCAAGAGCGACGAGGGTCGCGAGCTACTCACCCGCCTGGTTCGCCATGCCGACATCCTCGTCGAGAACTTCCGCACCGGGGTGCTCGATCGACTCGGCTTCGGCTTCGACCGGCTGCATGAGATCAACCCACGTCTGGTCATCCTCTCGATCACCGGATTCGGCCACGACGGTCCGGCGGCCGGACGGGCTGGCTATGACCAGATCGCGCAGGGGGAAGCCGGACTGATGAGTATCACCGGCGAGCCGGGCACCCCGACCAAGGTTGGTGTCCCCATCGCGGACCTCTTGGCCGGTATGTACGGCGCTTCGGGGGTGCTGGCGGCGTTGCTGGACCGGGAACGCACCGGCCGGGGGCAGGTGGTGCGCACCTCCCTGCTGGCCTCCGTCGTCGGTGTCCACGCCTTCCAGGGCACCCGGTGGACCGTCGCCGGCGACGTGCCGGAACCCACCGGCAACCACCACGCGGCGATCGCGCCGTACGGGCTGTTCCGAGCCGCCGACGGCGCCCTGCAGGTGGCGGTGGGCAGCGAGGCACAATGGCGGTCGTTCGTCGAGGCCGTCGGACTTACCCCGGACGATCCACGATTCACCACCAACGCCGAACGGGTGCACCATCGCCAAGAGCTGATCGACGAGATCGAGCGGGTCTTCGCCACCGCACCGTGTGACCACTGGTTGGGCCGGCTGGAGCAGGCCGGGATCGCCTGCGGGAAAGTGCGCACCCTCGACCAGGTCTACGAGTGGGAGCAGACCCGTTCGCAAGGACTCCTGGTGGACGTGGAGCATCCCGAGCTCGGCTCGTTCCAGCTGCCCGGTCCGCCGTTGCGGTTCGACGGGGCGCCGGCGCGAGACCACGCGGCACCACCCCTGCTCGGGGAGCACAACCAGACGGTGCGCGAATGGCTCGACGAGCTTGACGGGCTCGACCGCGTTGCCGAACGCCGGTAGCGGGGTGTCTGCGGTGCCGCGCCGGTTGGGGGCACTGGAACTCGTCGACCTGGTGCTCGACGACGCGTCGTTCATCCAATGGGATACCGCTGCGGTGGACGTCCCCGCCACCGAGACGTACGCGGCCGAGCTGAGGGCAGCTCGGGAACAGACCGGCCTCGACGAAGCGGTAGTCACGGGGGAGGGGCGGCTGCGTGGGCGCCGGGTGGCGGTAGCGGCCGGTGAGTTCGCCTTCCTGGGCGGGTCCATCGGCGTCGCGGCGGCCGAGCAGTTGACCACCAGCATCGAGCGGGCCACAGCGGAGGGGTTGCCGCTACTGGCGGCACCCGTCTCCGGTGGAACCCGAATGCAGGAAGGCACCCTCGCCTTCGTCCAGATGGTCAAGATCACCGCGGCGGTCACCGCGCACCGGGCGGCCGGCCTGCCGTTCCTGGTGTACCTGCGCCATCCCACCACCGGCGGGGTGCTGGCGTCGTGGGGCTCGCTCGGACACGTCACCGTGGGAGAACCCGGTGCGCTGATCGGGTTCCTCGGGCCACGCGTGTACCAGGCGCTGTACCAGCGAGAGTTCCCGCAGGGTGTCCAGGTGGCCGAGAACCTGTACGCCCACGGGCTGCTCGACGCCGTGCTGGCACCCGAGCACCTCGCCGAGATCGCCCACCGCGCGCTGAGTGTTGTGATGGCACCTCGCGACGGGCTGCCACCGGTGCCGGAGCTACCCAAGGAGCCGCTGGCCGACATCCCCGCGTGGGAGTCGGTCACCCGGTCCCGCCGGCCCGGGCGGCCAGGTGTGCGGCGGCTGCTACGCGTGGCGGCCACCGACATCGTCACGCTCAACGGCACCGGTGAAGGCGAACGGGACCCCGGCCTGTTGTTGGCGCTGGCTCGGTTCGGCGGCGCGCCGTGTGTGGTGCTGGGCCAGGACCGACGCGGGCAGGCCCGCGGTCCCGAGCCCATGGGGCCGGGTGCGTTGCGGGAGGCTCGCCGCGGGATGCGGCTGGCCGCCGAGTTGGGGCTGCCGCTGGTCACCGTCGTCGACACCCCGGGCGCAGCGTTGTCGAAAGCCGCCGAAGAGGGCGGGATGGCCGGTGAGATCGCCCGGTCGCTAGCCGATCTGGTCACTCTCGACGCGTCGACCCTGTGTCTTCTGCTGGGCGAGGGCACCGGCGGTGGCGCGTTGGCGCTGGTTCCGGCCGACCGGGTCATCGCCGCCCAACATGCGTGGCTGTCACCGCTGCCGCCCGAAGGGGCGAGCGCCATCATGTATCGCACCACCGAACATGCCGCCGACGTCGCCCGAGCTCAAGGTGTGCGCTCGCTGGACCTCCTGCGTAACGGCATCGTCGACCGGATCATCGCCGAACACGACGACGCCGCCGACGAACCCGACGACTTCTGCCGCCGCGTCGGTCAGGTCCTGCAGTACGAACTCACCCGCCTGCTGGAGGCGCCTCCGGACGAGCGGCACGCGGCTCGGCTGCGCCGCTACCGCCACCTCGGAACCCGGTGATCAGCTATTTCCGCCGAGAAGACGTGATAGTTCGGCGAGGTGGTCCAGGCGCGTCTCCAGCGGCGCATGGTCCGGGTGCTTGCCGTCGCGGTAGGCGCTGACCGCCGGTTCCCGGTCTTCGCGCGACAACCGATGTCCAGCTCGCGTCACGGCACTGACCGGCCCAGACGGCGTTGGGATCGGCAGAAAGGCCAGCGGTTTCACTGAGCTGAGGTCGCGTAGTTCCGACGGGAAGACATCCGCCTCCGCGGCGGCGAGTGTGCGGATCGTCGCCGCGAGCGTAGCGGGCTGGCCGGTGATGATGGCGGCTGACCGGTCAGCGGCCAAGTCTCGGTGGTGCCCGAGGCCCCTCGTCGCATAGCCGGCCGGGATGAGGAAGAGCACGAACCCAATGGTGGCGATGCCCGCGACGGTGATACCGAGCTGGACGAACCATCGGGTCACCACGAGCGCCGGAATGACCGTGAGCCCGAGTAGCACATTGAGCCTGGGCGGGCGGTTGATGTGCTGTGGTAGCTCGCGATTCCTGGCAAACCGCGGATACCAGGTCCATCCGCACTTCCGGGCGATCCAGCAGATACGCCACTCGGCTCGCGAAAGAAGATCAACGACGAGTGTCGACGGAGCGGCCATCGCGGTCATGGCATAGGTGGCAGCGGTCATCACCTCGGCGTCCCGGTGGGTCACGTGGGCCAGCTCGTGCGCCAGAACCGCATCGAGTTGCGCGTCGTCGGTGATATCGAGCAGGCCACGGGTGACGGCGACAGTGGGACGTCGCCCGGGCAACCGGAAGGTAAAAGCGTTGGGCAACGCGGTATCGATGACCTTGAGTTTCGGTTTGGGCAGGTTGGCCAGGGCGCAGAGCCGATCGACGATGACATGTAGCCGGGGCTCGTCGCTGCGCTCGGGTGAGGTGATGCCGAGCTCGCTGGGCAGCGTTTCGAGCACGCCACTTCGGTAGAGCAGGACGGCCGCGATCACCGGCAGAACCAAGCCGAACCACCACGGCAACCCGAAGACGAGGTGGAGGAGCCCGGCAAACAGCAGGCCGTAGCCGAGGCTCACCAACAGCAGGATGAGCCAAGCGCGAACGATCCGGAACGTGTGCACGGGGCTAGCGTGGAGAGGTGGATCGGGCACGTGTCCCCTTTTCGTCCGCTCACGATCGCCCAGCCGTGCAGGTGAGGTGACTGATTGTAACGAGGCCGCGGCAGCGGCCGGGCGGGTGTGGACGTGACGCAGCCGGGCGATCGTCGATTGCTGCCGAAACCGGGCCGTTGTTTAGGCGAACCTCACCATCGTTCCTGGCCGTGCCCGGTCTTTAGGCTCGACGTACGCGTTCGGCCCATGATCATGAACACTTTGCCGCGCTATCGCACGGCAAAGTGTTCATGATCACCGGTAGGAGGAGGTGGTGGTATGCGCGCGCTCATCGCTCTGGGCGGCAATGCCATGACCGCGCCCGACGGCAGCGCCCGCCCGGACGCTCAGATCAAGGCGGTCGCCGTCGCCATGCAGCCGGTGGCCGACCTCGTCGCGGACGGTTACGAAGTGGTCCTCACCCACGGCAACGGCCCGCAGGTCGGCAACCTCCTGGTCAAGAACGAGCTGGCAGCGTCGGTGGTGCCGCCGGTCACCCTCGACTGGTGCGGCGCGCAGACCCAGGGCACCATCGGCTATATCGTCGTCAACGCTCTCGAACGGGCACTAGCCGAGCGTGGTGCGCGGCGCCGGGTGGCCGCCATGGTCACCCGCACCCGGGTCGATGCTCAAGACCCGGGCCTGTCCACCCCCACCAAACCGATTGGCCGCTACCTCCCGGCCGCCGACGCCCGCGTTCTGATCGACCACGGTCAGGTGTGGGAAGACCGCGGTGAGCGTGGCTGGCGACGAGTGGTGGCCAGCCCGGAGCCGGTAGAGATCCTCGACGCCCCAGCCGTGTCGGCCCTGCTGGGTGCGGGGTTCGTGGTGGTCGCCAACGGTGGCGGCGGGATCCCCGTCGTGCGGAGACCCGACGGCAGCATCGAGGGTGTGGAGGCCGTCATCGACAAAGACTTGGGTGCCGCCCTGCTGGCCCGCACCCTGAGCATCGACGTGTTGGTGATCGCCACCGACGTCGAGGCCGCCGTGCTCGGCTTCGGCACGGCCGACGCCGCCGCGTTGGGCCGGGTCGACGTCGCCACCCTGCGCACCCACGCCGCCGCTGGTGAGTTCGCCGGCGGCAGCATGGGACCCAAGGTAGAGGCGTGTTGCCGATTCATCGAGCAAGGTGGGCACAAGGCCGTCATCACCTCCCTGGATCGCATCGCCGACGGGGTGCGGGCCGAAGCTGGCACCACCGTCGTCGCGTAGCCGCGAAGGCCGGAGACACCGGCCGACAGATATCGAGTACGAAAGGTGGCCGGGAATGCCTGAGCCGATCGAAGTCCGCAAGGTTGCCATCAAGCACGTCAGCGACGCCTCCGGGCTGGCCGAGCTCATCGACACCGGTGTCCTGGAGGCCGACCGCGTCATAGCCGTGGTCGGCAAAACCGAAGGCAACGGCGGTGTCAACGACTACACCAGGATCATCGCCGATCGCGCATTCCGCGACGTGCTCGTCGAGAAAGGCACCCGTACCCCCGACGAAGTGAAGCAGGTACCCATCGTCTGGTCGGGTGGCACCGACGGCGTGATCAGCCCACATGCCACGATCTTCGCCACCATTCCGGCCGACCGCGCCGAACCAACCGACGAGCCGCGGCTGACGGTGGGATTCGCGATGAGCGACACTCTGCTTCCCGAAGAGATCGGCCGGCGCGGCATGGTCGAAAAGGTCGCCGCCGCCGTCGAGGTAGCCATGAAACGGGCCGGGATCACCGACCCCGCCGACGTGCACTACGTGCAGACCAAAACTCCGCTGCTGACCATCCACACCATCCGCGACGCCAAGGCCCGCGGCAAAACGGTCTGGACCGAACACACTCATGAGTCGATGGACCTGTCCAACGGCTGCACCGCGCTCGGGGTGGCGGTCGCCCTGGGCGAGATCGAGATGCCGGACGACGCCGACGTCATGCACAGCCGCGAGCTCTACTCGGCGGTCGCGTCGTGTTCGTCGGGTGTTGAGCTGGACCAGGCGCAGGTCGTGGTGGTCGGCAACGCGAGAGGCGTCGGGGGTCGCTACCGGATCGGGCATGCGGTGATGCGCGACGCTCTCGACGCCGACGGCATCTGGGACTCCATTCGCGACGCCGGGCTGGAGCTGCCGGAGCGGCCGCACCCGAGTGACCTCGACGGCCGACTGGTCAACGTCTTCCTCAAATGTGAAGCCAGCCAGGACGGCACCGTCCGGGGGCGGCGCAACGCCATGCTGGATGACTCCGACGTGCACTGGCACCGCCAGATCAAGGCCGCCGTTGGTGGTGTGTCCGCTGCGGTCACCGGCGACCCCGCGGTGTTCGTGTCCGTGTCCGCGGCTCACCAGGGCCCGGAGGGTGGCGGCCCGGTGGCGGCGATCGTCGACCTTGGTCCCGAACCAACGGGAAACCGCGGCGCCTGACGCTCGCCAGCCTCACCCCGCGGGTCTCACCGGTGAGTCTCACCCCGCGAGTCTCGCCCCGCGGGTCTCACCAGCCACCGCTGTCAGGGCGGGCGCGAGCATTCGCCCTGGTCAGCTAGTTGTCCGGGCTGACAGGTGGCAAACCGGGGGTGGGGTGTGCGGACGCGGTGGGCCGGTGTGGGTTTGTGCAGGCGGACTGTGAAAGAGTCAGGGCTGACTCGCTGAGATCGTGAGGAGGTCGCCCGCCGTGCGTGTGTTGTTCGCCGGTACGCCCGACGTCGCCGTCCCGCCGTTGCGGGCCCTGCTGGCATCGCGGCATGAGGTCGTCGCCGTGTTGACCCGCCCTGACGCGCCGGCTGGGCGGGGGCGCAAGCTGCACCCCAGCCCGGTGGCGCAGCTGGCCGCCGAGGCCGGCATCGAGGTGCTCAAACCCGCCAAACCGCGTGACCCGGAGTTCCTGGAGCGGCTGACCCAGCTGGCGCCCGATTGTGCACCGGTGGTCGCCTACGGCGGGTTGATCCCGCGGGCCGCGTTGGACGTTCCCCACCACGGATGGGTGAACCTACACTTCTCGCTGCTGCCGGCGTGGCGGGGGGCGGCGCCGGTTCAGCACGCCGTACTCAACGGCGACGACGTCACCGGCGCGTGCACCTTCCAACTCGAGGAGGGCCTCGACACCGGGCCGGTGTACGGGCTGGTCACCGAGGAGATCCGGTCCACCGACACCAGTGGTGACCTGCTCGAGCGGCTGTCCAGGTCGGGTGCTGAGCTGCTGGTCCGCACCCTCGACGGGATCGACGACGGCACGCTGCGGGCAGAGCCGCAGCCCGTCGACGGCGTATCGCACGCACCGAAGATCACCGTCGCCGACGGCCAGATCGACTGGACCGCACCCGCGTTGCGGGTGGACCGGCTGGTCCGGGCCTGCACCCCGGCCCCGGGTGCATGGACGACGTTCCGAGGTGAGCGGCTCAAGATCCGGCCGGTCGTCATGGAGCGTGGGCGATCCGCAAACCCGCCCGGTGAGCTGGTCGTGGAGAAGTCGGGTGTGCGGGTCGGCACAGGTAGCCATCCGGTGGTGCTCGGCGAGGTGCAGCCGCACGGGAAACGGGCGATGCCAGCGGTGGACTGGGCCCGAGGTATCCGTCCGGAGCCAGGGGAGCGGCTCGGCTTATGAGCGAGCGGCGCGGATCAGGGGCGGCATCGGGACGGCCGGGGGGCCGGGGTCGGCCGCGTGGCCGATCCGGCCAGCGCAGCAGTGGATTTCACGGTGCCGCCGACGCCGCCCGCTCCGTCGCGTATGAGACGTTGCGCGCGGTGAGCAGCGACGACGCGTACGCCAACCTCACCTTGGCCGATCGGCTGCGGGCCTGGCGGGTCGACGCCCGTGACGCGGGCTTCGCCACCGAGCTCACCTATGGCACGTTGCGTGCCCTCGGCACCTACGACGACATCGTGCGGGCCAGCTCGGGCCGGGAACCGACCGATCTCGATCCCGCGGTGCTCGACGGCCTCCGGATCGGCATCCATCAGCTGTTGGCCACCCGGGTTCCGCCGCATGCCGCCGTGTCCACCACGGTCGATCTGGTGCGCGAACATACACATGAGGGGGCGGCGCGCCTGGTGAACGCCGTTCTGCGGAAGGTTGGCCGGCAGGACATGGACGGCTGGGTGCGGGAACTCGCCCCCGACCGCGATACCGACCCGGTCGGTCATCTGGCCTTCCGGCATGGCCACCCGGGATGGATCGTGCGCGCGTTCAACGATGCACTCGGTGGCGATCTGGCGGCGGTCGAGGCGGCGTTGGTCGCCGACAACGAGCCCGCACCGGTCACACTCGCGGTCCGCCCCGGCCGCGGCGAGGTGACCGAGTTGGTAGCAGCTGGGGCCAGCCCAGCCCGCTGGTCGCCCTATGGCGCGGTCCTCACCTCGGGTGATCCGGGTCGGCTGCCGGCGGTCCGCAGCGGGCGGGCCGGGGTGCAGGACGAAGGTAGCCAGCTGGTTGCGTTGGCCCTGGCTGAGGTGGAGCTGGACGGCCCGGACGACCGCTGGTTGGACATGTGCGCCGGCCCGGGGGGCAAGGCGGCGCTGCTGGCCGGACTCGCTACAGGCCGCGGGGCGCGGCTGTTGGCGGCCGACCGGCATGAGCACCGTGCCAGGCTGGTCGAACAGGTGCTGCGTGGCGACCCCGGTGAACACGAGGTTCTGGTGGCCGACGCCACGGCCCCGCCGTGGCCGGAGGGCGATTTCGACCGCGTACTGCTCGATGCGCCCTGCACTGGACTGGGTGCGTTGCGCCGTCGCCCAGAGGCGCGCTGGCGGCGCCAGCCCTCGGACGTCGGCGAGCTGCGCTCGTTGCAGGTGTCGCTGCTGGAGTCCGCCGTGTGGTCGGTCCGCCCAGGCGGGGTGATTGCCTACATCACCTGTTCGCCACACCTGGCCGAGACGGTGACCGTGGTCGACGACGTACTGTCCCGTCGCAACGACGTCCACCGCGTCGACGCCCGACCGTATCTACCTGGCGTTCCGGACCTCGGTGACGGGCCCGACGTGCAGCTGTGGCCGCATGTCCACGGCACGGACGCGATGTACCTGGCGCTGCTGCGCCGGGCGTGAGTAGCTGGCCGTCAGAGATCCACGAGCTCGGCCGGTACCACGGTGATGGGGAACGGCTCCCGCACGGTGAGTGGTTCGCTGCCCGTGGCGTGCCCGGCGTCGACGTACTTGCCGCCGACGAGCTGATAGGCATCAACCGACGGTGCGGTGGGGTCGACGATCCAGTACGACGTAACACCCGCGTCGGCGTACTTGGAGAACTTCAGGACCCGGTCCTTGCGCCGGGTGCTGGGGGAGAGGACCTCCACCGCGAGAACCAGTGGCTCGGTGATGTTGCGCTGGCCGATGTCGGCGCGGGCGACCACCAGCACGTCGGGCTGTAGCGACGTGCGGTGATCAGGCTGCCAGTCGAGCGGGGCCACAAACGTCTTCAGATGGCTCGGGCATGAACGGTCGATGGTCTTGTATAGCTCGCCGAGCACTCCTTGATGGAGAGGGATAGGGGCCGGAGTCACCAGGAGCATCCCGTCGAGCAGCTCATACTGCAAACCGTCGTCGGGAAGCTGATGAAGGTCGTCGACTGTCCAGTCATACGACGCACGGGGCATCACCGCCATAACTGTCATTGTGCCTCCACGGGGGCTGGTCGCACCATCGTGACAGACAACCGGCATCGAAATTAGGTTATCCACAGGAAAACATAGGCAAGCCAAGGAAAACATCGGTAAACAAAGATCAAGAATCTTGTTGCCAGTCGGTCGAGCGGCGCCGGCCAGCGCCGTCTACGCTGGTGCGCGTGGGAATCCAGATCGCGCCGAGCATCCTGTCCGCCGACTTCGCCAACCTCGAGGCGGAGATCGGCCGCATTCACAACGCCGACCTCATCCATGTCGACGTCATGGACAACCACTTCGTGCCGAATCTGACCCTCGGCCTGCCGGTTGTGGACGCCATCCTGCGGCGCACCTCCCTCCCGGTGGACTGCCACTTGATGATCGACGACCCGGATCGTTGGGCACCGGCCTACGCCGAGGCCGGTGCACACAGCGTCACCTTCCACGCTGAGGCCGCCAAGGCGCCGGTCCGGCTTGCGCGGGAGATCCGGCACCAGGGAGCCCGCACCGGCGTCGGGTTGAAGCCGGCAACGCCGGTGGAACCATTCGAGGACCTCTTGGGTGAGATCGACATGCTGCTTATCATGACGGTCGAGCCGGGTTTTGGTGGGCAGGCGTTTCTCGACATGTGTCTGCCGAAGATCCGCCGGACCCGGGAGATGGTCAGCCGGTCGGGCCTCGACGTCTGGATCCAGGTGGACGGCGGCGTCTCCAAAGAGACCATCGAACGCTGCGCGGACGCTGGCGCCGACGTCTTCGTGGCGGGGTCGGCCGTCTACGGCGCCGACGACGCCGCAACCGCGGTGGACCAGCTACGCCACCTGGCGGCCGCGGCCCAGCAGTAGCGACCACGGCCCGTCACGGAGAACCATGCCACCCGCCCCCTCCCCTCCGCGTGCACCTGATCTCCGTTTTGACGCCTGATCTTTTTCATGGGGGCAATCAGATGCGCCGACGACGCGTGACCGCCCGATGAGTGCATCTGATCGCATCCCGAGATGTGGACGCGCGGCGATCAGATGCACGGACAAGCCGTTTAAGCCGTGTAGTGCATCTGATCGTCCGATGGGTCCACCACCTCGCCCCTAGGCAGTCTGGAAAAAGGGGGGCATGGGTGTGCCATGGGGTTTGGTCGCGCGACGCGGATCGACGTTAAGGATGTTGACGATCAGATGCACCAACCCACTGATAGACCCCGTTCACGCATCTGATCGCCGCGCATTCACACTCTAAGATCCGATCAGATGTACTCACCGCGTCGTCACCAGCCGCCATGCGTGGTCGGTGCATCTGATTGCCCCCATGAAAAAGATCAGGCGTCAAAACGGAGATCAGGTGCACCTGACGGAGTGCGATGTGTCATATCCGCGCCGGAAGACGACTCGCTAGGCGGCGGTTATACTCCCATTAGGAGAACGAAGCGTGCTCCGGGGCTCGGTGAAATTCCGAACCGGCGGTGACAGTCCGCGACCCGGCTGCCGTCTCGACGAGGCGGTCGGTTGATCCGGTGGAATTCCGGAACCGACGGTGAAAGTCCGGATGGGAGGCAGCACGCAACGGCATCGCCTTGTCGGCGGACGTGTATAAGCGTCCCCGAATCATGGTGTATGTCGGGTTCGGTCGTTGAAGCGACCCATCCCCCCGGAGCCCGCTCGGCTGACGAGCGAGGAGGAGCTCCGGTGGCGGATCACACCGAGCTGGCGGCGATGCGCCGGGCTATCGAGCTGTCCACCCGCGCGTCGTACACAACACCACCCAATCCCGACGTCGGCTGTGTGATCGTCGATGCTGTCGGCGACGTCGCCGGTGAAGGCTGGCACGAACACCCCGGCGGCCCCCACGCCGAGGTCGCCGCATTACGGGCCGCCGGGTCGCGCGCCCGTGGAGGGACCGCCGTCGTCACCCTCGAACCGTGCCACCACCACGGCCGGACCGGCCCCTGCACTCAAGCTCTAGTGGAAGCTGGCATCAGCCGGGTGGTGTTCGCCGTACCGGATCCGAATCCGGTAGCGGCCGGCGGCGGCGCGGCCCTCGAGGCTAGCGGTGTCGACGTCGAGGGTGGCGTGCTGGCCGCGGAAGCCGCCCAAGTGAACGCCCGCTGGCTCGTGCCCTTCCGAACCGGCCGCCCGTTCGTCGTCTGGAAGTTCGCCGCGACGTTGGACGGGCGCAGCGCAGCGGCCGACGGCACCAGTCAGTGGATCACCGGCGGGCAAGCGCGGGCCGACGTGCACCAGCTACGGTCCGCCGTCGACACCGTCGTCGCCGGGATCGGGACGGTTCTGGCCGACGATCCGCAGCTCACCGCCCGCCCGAACGGCACCGCCCGGCCACCGGCCGCCCAGCCTGTGCGGGTGGTGGTTGACTCCGCCGGCCGGACCCCGGCGTCGGCAAAGGTCAGGGACGCCGCCGCACCCACCTGGATCGCCACGGCCGACGAGGTCGGCGCCACCCCGGACGGCCGGGTGGACCTCGTCAAGCTGCTCGCCGCCCTGCACGAGCGGGGGCAGCGCTACGTGATGGTGGAAGGTGGGCCGGTGGTGGCCGGGGCGTTCCTCCGGGCCGGCCTGGTCGACCGCGTCGTCGGATACGTCGCCCCGGCACTACTCGGCGCCGGCGCGAACGCACTAGCGGCGGCCGGCGTCGAGACCGTCGACGACGCGATCCGGCTGCAGATCACCGACCTGACCGTCCTTGGCGACGACCTACGGATCACCGCCGTTCCCCGTATCACCACCGCGAACCTGGAGGTCTGACCATATGTTCACCGGAATCGTCGAAGAACTCGGCCGGGTGATCAAACTCGACGCCGCCGAGACATCGGCCCGGCTGACGGTGCACGGACCACTGGTCGCCTCCGACGCCGTGCACGGTGCGTCCATCGCGGTGAACGGCGTCTGCCTCACCGTCGTCGACGTCGACGACACCAGCTTCACCGTCGACGTCATGCAGGAAACGCTGCGACGATCAGCCATCGCCCACCTCACACCGGACGATCCGGTCAATCTCGAACGCGCGGTCAAAGCCAGCGACCGGCTGGGTGGCCACATCGTCCAGGGGCACGTCGATGGGGTCGGGGTGGTCCGTAGCCGCACCCCGGGGGAGCGATGGGACGTCGTGCGCTTCAGCCTGCCGGAGCCGGTACGCCGCTACGTGGTCGAGAAGGGTTCGATCGCCATCGACGGTGTGTCGTTGACCGTCTCCGGCCTCGGGTCGGACTGGTTCGAGGTCAGCCTCATCCCGACGACGCTGGAGCTCACCACACTCGGTACCCGCCAACCCGGAGAAGAAGTCAACCTGGAGGTGGACGTGATCGCGAAGTACGTCGAACGTCTTCTAGACGCCGGACACTCGACGGCGCCGGCCGGCGGAGCTGCCCCGGCGAACGGCAGTGAGGTGCGGTCATGAGCCAACCGATTCAACTCGACTCCATCGAACGTGCCATCAAGGAGATCGCCGCGGGCCGCGCCGTGGTGGTGGTGGACGACGAAGACCGCGAGAACGAAGGCGATCTCACCTTCGCCGCCGCCCGCGCTACCCCCGAGCTGATGGGTTTCGTCATCCGGCACACGTCGGGTGTGGTGTGTGTGCCGATGACCGGCGCCGAACTGGACCGGCTCAAACTGCCCCCGATGACGCCGGTCAACGAAGATCGCAAAGGCACCGCCTACTCGGTGTCGGTGGACGCTAGGCACGGCATCGACACTGGCATCTCGGCCGCGGACCGCGCGCACACCGCGAAGGTTCTCGCCGATTCGGCCACCGAGGCCTACGAGCTGACCCGGCCCGGCCACGTGTTCCCGCTGCGGGCCAAGGACGGCGGGGTGCTACGCCGGGCCGGGCACACCGAGGCCGCGGTCGACCTGGCGCGGCTGGCTGGTTTCTCGTCGGCTGGGGTGATCTGCGAGATCGTGCACGACGACGGGTCGATGATGCGTGCGCCGGCGTTGCGGCGGTTCGCCGACGAGCACGGCCTGGCGATGGTGTCGATCGCCGACCTGATCCGATATCGGCAGCGACACGAATGGCAGGTGGAGCGGATCGCCACTACCCGGCTACCCACCGCACACGGCACGTTCCGGGCGTACGGCTACCGTGACCTGGTGGCCGAGGTCGAGCATGTCGCCATGGTCATGGGAGACCCGTCGGGCTCCGATCCGGCGCTGGTGCGGCTGCACTCGGAGTGCCTGACCGGGGACGCCTTCGGGTCCTTGCGCTGCGACTGTGGTCCGCAGTTGCAGGCGGCCCTGGCCGCGGTGGCGGCGGCTGGGCGAGGCGTCGTGGTGTATCTGCGCGGGCATGAGGGCCGGGGGATCGGGCTGGCGCACAAGCTGCGCGCTTACGAACTGCAAGATGGCGGCCACGACACCGTCGACGCGAACCTGGAGCTTGGGCTTCCCGCCGACGGACGCGACTACGGCGTCGGCGCCCAGATCCTGGCGGACCTCGGCGTCGAGTCGATCTCCCTGATGACGAACAACCCCGCCAAGCTGACCGGTATCGAGGGGTACGGTCTGGCCATCGCCGAGCGGGTGTCGCTGCCGGTCAACGCACACCCGGAGAACGTGCGGTACTTAAAGACGAAACGCGATCGGTTCGGGCACGACCTGCCCGGCCTCGAAGAACTGGAAGGGAACGTGACGTGAGCGGAGCAGGTGCACCTGACCTGACACTTCAGGCCGACGGGCTGCGGGTAGCCGTGGTCGCCGCGCAATGGCACCAGACCGTGATGGACGGGTTGGTCGACGGTGCCCTGGCCGCGTTGAAAGAGGCTGGACTGGGGGAGCCGACGGTGATCCGGGTGCCGGGTTCGTTCGAGCTGCCCGTCGCGGCTGCCAGGTGCGCGCGGGCCGGGTTCGACGCGGTGGTCGCGCTCGGTGTGGTGATCCGCGGCGGCACCCCCCACTTCGATTACGTCTGCCAGGCGGCCACCGACGGGTTGACCCGGGTGTCCGTCGATACCGGTGTACCCGTCGGCTTCGGTGTGCTGACCTGTGACACCGAGGAGCAGGCGTTGGACCGGGCTGGGCTGGAGGGGTCCCGGGAGGATAAAGGCCGCGAAGCCGCCCAGGCCGCCGTCGCCACCGTCCTCGCCCTCCACCCCCTCCACCCCCTCTCCCTCCACCCCCACTCCCGGTGATCATTGGCTTTTGACTACCGGATCCGGTAGTCAAAAGCCAATGATCACCGGGAAGGGTGGGGGCGCGCTGGGTAGCGGCGCCGCGTAGGCTATACGCACGTGAAGAGCTTCGAGGGCCTGTGGGCCGAGCTGTCGGCGAAGGTGGAGTCCGGTGCGCCCGATTCGGGCACGGTGCAGGCGGTGCGCCAGGGCGTCCATCATGTGGGCAAAAAGGTGGTCGAGGAGGCCGCCGAAGCCTGGATGGCAGCCGAGCATGAGGGTGCTGAACGCGCCGCGGAAGAAATCTCCCAGCTCCTCTACCACGTCCAGGTCCTGATGCTGGCGCGCGGCATCAGTCTCGACGACGTGTACGCCAAGTTGTGAAAGCGAGTCACGATCTTTCATGAATACTCTGCGCATCGCCGTGCCCAACAAAGGATCTCTGGCCGAACCCGCGGCCGAGATGTTGCGGGAGGCCGGCTACCGGCAACGCCAAGATGGTGGGCGCGAACTCGTCCTCTCCGACCCGGAGAACAACGTCGAGTTCTTCTTCCTGCGCCCACGTGACATCGCCGTCTACGTCGGATCGGGCACACTCGACGTCGGCATCACCGGCCGTGACCTGTTGCTCGACTCCCACGCACCGGCACGTGAGCTGCTACCGCTCGGTTTCGCCCGCTCGACCTTCCGGTTCGCCGCCCGGCCCGGTACGGCCACCAACCTGGACGGGTTCAACGGCAAACGGGTGGCGACGTCGTACCGCGGCCTGCTCGAGTCCTACCTGAACGAACGCGGCGTCGACGCTGAAGTGATCAAGCTTGACGGCGCGGTGGAGACCGCGGTCCAGTTGGGTGTCGCGGACATCATCGCCGACGTCGTCGAAACCGGAACGACGCTCCGCCAGGCCGGACTGGAACTGGTCGGCGAGCCGATCCTGAAGTCCGAGGCGGTCCTCGTCACCCGCGCCGAGGGGGATCCGGCCGTCGGTACCGAGTTGCTTCTCCGCCGGCTCAAAGGTGTGCTGGTGGCCCGCCGCTACATCATGATGGACTACGACATCCGCGCCGAGCGGGTCGAAGAAGCCAGCGAACTTACCCCCGGGCTGGAGTCGCCGACGGTGTCGCCGTTGCACCGTGAAGGCTGGGTGGCCGTGCGGTCGATGGTGCCGCGCGATCAGGCGCAGCGGGTGATGGACGAACTCTGGGAGATCGGTGCTCGCGCGATCCTGGTGACCGACATCCTGGCCTGCCGCATCTGAGCGGGGCGGCACCTCGTCGTCCGCCGCGCACACTTGTCAGGCCGGGCGCCGACGTGTCCGGCCGGACAACTCGGAAAATTAGTGGGGGACGACGGGGGAGCCGACGTGTAATGTGCCCGCGCTGTCCGGGATCAGATTGATGCCGAACCACACTTTGCCGTCCCAGCGGCGATACCGGGCCAGAGTCCGGATCGGCTCGCGGCCCTTGAGCAGGGTGTCCGGGTCGATCGTGGTGAGTACACACCGGGCGCACGGCTTGGCGACCCGGAACGTGACGTCGCCGAGCTGGACCCGGGTCCATTCGTCTTCGCTGAACGGCTCGTCGTTCTCGATGACGACGTTCGGCCGGAACCGGCGCATCGGCAGCGGATCCGGTGCCGGCTCACCCCGGTCCAGAGCGTCGGCGACGATCCAGTCGTTGAGCTGGCGAAGTGAACTCGTCGTCGTCAGAAGCACCGGGTAGCCGTCGGCGAAACTCACCCGGTCGGATTCGCGCCCGTGCGCCGGGTTGACCGACCGGCGAGTGGGCTCATCCAGCCAGACGAGGCGGACGTCATGGTTGAGCAGAGCGCTGAACCATCGATCGGCCTCGGGGCTGGGGTGAGCGGCTTTGAGCTGACTACGCCAGATGGTCACCGGCACCAGTTCGGCATCGCCGGTGGCGTCGACGGACACCGGCTCGGCGCCCGGCCGCTCCAACGTCACCCGGCCCGGCGAGTGATGGGTGGCGGTGACCGTGAGCAGCCGGGAAAAGACACGCGCGGTGACCACGGTTCCGCTGGCGTCCACCACCATCCACCGCCGATCAGCGGCCAACCCCCACGGCTCGACGTCGACGGACTCGACCGAGTGCCCTCGGGTCGACTTGACCGGATAGACGTTCAGCTCACCGATGTACATGCCACCAGTCTCACAGGAACGCCTTTCCGTCACCGCGGTAGGTGGGTGTGGTGTCGACCAGCCGCTCGCCGCGGACCAGGTGATAGTTGTCGAACCGTTCGGCCATCTCGCCGGCTTTGACGTGCCGGAACCAGACGAGATCCCCGATGGCCAGGCTGTCGGCCGTAGCTCCCCCGAGCAGGGGAGTCTGCGTCTGGCCGGCGCCTTCGTCCCGGGACAGCCGCAGGCCCTCGGGCAACCAGGGCAGCGGCAACTGGTGCGCACCCGCCGTGCCGCTGGCGACGTAACCGCCGCCGGCGACGGTGACCACACCCGGCCCTGGGCGGCGCACCACCGGTGCGGCGAAGAACGCCGCTGGCCGGGGCTGGACGTCGGTGAGGTCGTCGGTGCTCGCCGGCCCGAGCAGTGCGGAGCCCGCCGACACCTCCGTCACCCAGCTGTGCTGTGCCGTCGCCGCCATCGAGGCCGTGCCGCCGGCGTTGACGAACTCGAGATCGGTGATGGCACGCACGGCCTCGACCACTGCCGCCTGCCGCTCGGCCAGCCGACCCATGGATCGGCGCAGGACCCGTCGGGCGAGTGCGCGTCGGATCCGGCCGTGGCGAGTCCGCCAGAGGTCGACGGCCGGCTGGGAGTTGTAAGCCATCAACCCCACCAGCCGGAAGCCCGGACGGGACATGACGGCCCGAGCCAGCCGGGTGACGTCGTCGACGGCGCGTAGCGGCGAGCGGCGGTAGCCGAGCCGCCAACGGCCGCGGAGGGCCTGCCACGAGGAGTCGAGATCCAGGCAGACCCGCAGTTCGGCCCGGGCCTCGGGCGGGGCGACGGCGTCGACGAGGTCCAGGTGTGCGATGTCGTCGACCATAAGCGTGACCCGCCCGGCGAGATGTTCGTCGCTGGTCAGCCGCGAGATCGCGCGGCGGTCGGCGCTCGGATAGGCGACCAGGGCGTCGTCGGAGATACCGGTGCCGGCCAGCCAGATCGCCTCGGCCAGGGTGAATGACAGCACACCGCGATAACCGTCGCGGCCCAGGAGGTCGCGGAGCAGCGCGCGGTTGCGGATCGCCGCGGTGACGACGCGGATCGGGCGGCCGGCGGCGTGCCGGACCAGATCGTCGGAGTTGGCGTCCCACGCGTCCATGTCGACGGCCGCCAGCGGCAGGTCACATCCAGCGGTGGCGCTGTTCAGGCGATGTCGGAGGTCGGCCCGGGAACTGGTGAGGGACGGTGGTGGTGGTTCGGCGGCCGGCGGGCGGGTGGCCGGTAGCGTCTCCCGCCGTGGCGCGGGCGGGGGAGGAGGCGTCGATTCTTCGGCTAGCTTGATCTCCACTAGGCATGGATATCAGAAGATCTCGCCCAGGTCACCACGAGATCACCACTATCCTTCAGATCGGTGCAAATGCCCTGACGGCTGGCGCTGATAAACGACCGTTAGCCTTGATTCGTATGTCGAGAACTCTCCTGCTGCTGCGGCACGCCAAGTCGGCCTGGCCCGACGATGTCCCCGATCATGAGCGCCCGCTCACTGGCCGCGGGCGTCGCGACGCCGAGCAGGTCGGCCGGTGGTTACAAGACAGCAAGCTGGCGCCGGAGTTCGCGCTGGTCTCCAGCGCGCAGCGGACCCGTGAGACCTACGAGCGGCTGGCCGCTCAGCTCGACGCGCCGCCCCGGCCGCAGGTCACCGACGCAGCGTATGCGGCTGGTGTCGGCGACCTGCTGGACCTGGTGCGAGGGTTCTCCATCGACGTGCACCGGGCGATCCTCATCGGCCACAACCCCGGCATCGGCACCCTCGCCACCTTGTTAGACGACGAGTCGAGTGACGTCTCGGGCCGGTCGGAGATGCGAATGGGATATTCCACGGCGGCCTGCGCGGTGTTCGACGTGGCGACGGAGTGGGCCGAGCTCAACCCCGGAGACGCTCGCCTGACCGATTTCGTCGTCTCCCGCGGCTAACCCCACCCCACCTCCACCCACCCCACCTCTCCGTGATCGTCGGCGGGATCGAGTCGCTATAGCGACTCAATCCCGCCGACGATCACCGGATTAGGTGCCGACGCTGGTCATGACATGTTTGACCCGGGTGTACTCCTCGAAGCTGTACATCGACAGGTCCTTGCCGTAACCGGAATGCTTAAACCCACCGTGCGGCATCTCCGCCACCAGCGGGATGTGGGTGTTCACCCACACGCAGCCGAAGTCCAGCTCACGCGATAGCCGCATGGCGCGGCCGACGTCGGCGGTCCACACCGACCTCGTGATCATTGGCTCTTAACTACCGGATCCGGTAGCTAAAAGCCAATGATCACCGGGGCAGGGGAGGGGAGGGGGTGACATAGCCGTCGGCGGCGTCGGCCGCTTCGACGTCGGCGCGGCTGATACCCAGCAGGTACAGCACCGCGTCGAGGTACGGGACGTTGACCGCGGTGTCGGCGGCGTCGCGCACGACGGGTTTGGCGTTGAACGCCACTCCGAGGCCGGCGGCGGCGATCATGTCGAGGTCGTTGGCGCCGTCACCGACCGCGATGGTCTGCGACAGCGGCACCCCGGCTTCGGCGGCGAAATGTCGCAGCGCCTCGGCCTTGCCGGCGCGGTCGAGGATCGGCCCGACGAGCCGGCCGGTGAGCCGCCCGTCGACGATCTCAAGGGTGTTCGCGGCGGCGAAGTCCAGGCCGAGGTCCGCGGCCAGGGCGTCGGTGATCCGGCTGAACCCGCCGCTGACGATGCCACACCGGTAGCCGAGCCGTTTGAGGGTGCGCACCAGGGTGCGAGCACCCGCGGTGAGCTGGACGTCGGCGCGGACGTCCTCGAGTGCCGACTCGGGCAGCCCGGCCAGGAGCCCGACCCGCGCCCGCAACGACTCGCCGAAGTCGAGTTCGCCGCGCATCGCTGCCTCGGTGACCTTGGCGACCTCTTCCAAGACACCGGCCCGGGCGGCCAGCATCTCGACCACCTCACCCTGGATCAGCGTGGAGTCGACGTCCATGACCACCAGTCGTTTGGCCCGCCGGATCAAACCGGACGGCTGAACCGCGACGTCTACCCCGGCGTCCAGGGCGGCTGCGGCCAGCTCGGCCTTGAGCTCCTGCGGGTCGGCGCCGGACACCTCGAACTCGATGGACGTGACGGGGTACGAAGCCAGCCGCATGATGCGGTCGATGTTGGCCCCGGCCGCGGCGACCCGTTGAGTAATCGCGGCTACCGCGGGCGGGCGCAGCGGTGCACCGAGCACGGTGACGTGAGCGCGCTCGACCGGTTCGGCCGGATCGCCATGCCCGCTATTGAACTCCACCGTCAGCCCCAGCGTGGCTGCTACGTCGCTGAGCTGTGCGCGCACCGACCCGTCGTCCCCGGTTACGTCGAGAACCGCCGCCAGCACCAGCTTGCCTCGGGCGGTGACCTGCTCGATGTCCAAGACGTCCACCGGCCGCTCGCCAAGAGCGCCGAAGATCCGCGCCGTCAGCCCGGGCCGGTCGGTACCGGTGAAGGTGGCGAGCAGGGTGGGCATGGGAGACGTAGGAGAATCGGCCAGCACGGTGTTCACGCTACCGGACTCAGTGAGTTGCACGCGGCGACCAGGGCATGCCGGGCCGCGCGCTCGAGCGGAGCCAGCGCCGCACGCCGTGACGCCGCGGAACTTGCCGTGACGGCCCCGCCGTCGTCGTCGAGGGCAAAGCCGGCGATCGCGAGCAGCCGGATGCTGCGCGCGGCCACCACCTGGGCCCGGTTGGGAAAGGCCCGGGGCAGCGGTTCGGTGACCTGGTCGGAGCGTACCTCCTCGAGGAGGACGGCGACGTCCGGCTTCCACGCCGCGACGTCGAGCCGGGCCAGAGTGGAGCCAGCCTCCAAGAGTGTGGTGGCCAACGCCTGCTCGGCGTCGCGTAAGTCGGGTCCGGCCGGTGGTGGCGCCGCCGGCAGGCAGCGCCAGGTGACCATATGGCCTTGGTCACCTGGCGGGCCGAAGGCCCGGACGTCGGGTATGAGCGCGCAGGGTTGCGGGCCGACCGCGAGGACCGTCTCGCCGGCGTCGATGGCATCCGCGGTGAGAGCGGCCGGTCCACCGAGCGCCACCGGGTCGCCCGGCACCGGCAGCGAGACCCGGAACGAGGAGAGGCCATCGGCGCGCAGCGTGGTGAGCGCGGTGACCAGGCTGGTGGTGGACTCGTGGCCGGGGAGGTCCACCACGTCGTGCGGCTCGTCGTCGGCGGTGACGCGGTCGACGACCTCGTCGAGAGAGCATTCGCCGTGCAGCCATGCACTGGCCCATGCGGCCAGGCGGGCGGAGCGCGGCATCGTCACCATGGCCCCCAAGCCTAATGTCCCGTGGGGAGCATCCGCGCGGTGGTTCGGCACAGCCCAGCGGATCGGCCCGCAGGACCCGCCAGGTATCGTGCGCTTGCGTAGTGTCGCGCCGATCGACGAAGCCCGAGGGAGCGAGTTCCGTAATGTCCGACGTGCTCGAGTTCGCCGACGTGACACTGGTCCGGTCCGGGAACCGGCTGCTCGACGGCATCAACTGGCGGGTCTCCGAGGGGGAGCGGTGGGTCATCCTCGGTCCTAATGGCGCGGGCAAGACGACGTTGCTGCAGATCGCGGCCACCAATATGCACCCCACCAGTGGGTACGTGTCCGTACTCGGGGAGGTGCTGGGCGGGGTCGACGTGTTCGAGCTGCGGCCCCGAATCGGGTTGACGAGTGCGGCACTGGCCGAGCGGATCCGGGGCAGTGAATGGGTGCTCGACGTCGTGCGCACCGCTGCCTACGGTGTGCTCGGCACCTGGCGGGAGTCCTACGAAGATCTGGACGACTCCCGGGCCTTGGGGCTGCTGGTACGGCTCGGGATCGCACATCTGGCGGGGCGGACGTTCGGGACGTTGTCCGAAGGGGAACGTAAACGCACCCAGATCGCGCGGGCCATGATGAGCGACCCTGAACTGTTGCTGCTCGACGAGCCGACGGCGGGCCTCGACCTCGGTGGGCGGGAGACATTGGTCGCGGCACTGAGCGAGATCGCCGCCGATCCGGTGTCGCCGACCACGGTGCTGGTCACCCACCACGTGGAGGAGATTCCGGCCGGGATCACCCACGCCATGCTGTTGCGTTCGGGCCGAGTGGTGGCGTCGGGACCCATCGGGCAGACGTTGACGCCCGATAACCTCGCGGCCTGTTTTGGTGTGTCGCTGGACATCAGCCATCAGAACGGCCGGTGGAGTGCACGCGCCTCTGCTCGCAACGGCGGGTAGCGCACCTGGAGCCGGGCGTTCCGTGTCGGCGATACTGTGGGCGTGGAGTATGTGTCCAGAGTGCCGCGACCGCCGCTGGACGGGCTGATCGACGACCTCTATTACCTGGAGGGTGTGTCGCCGTATGCCCGGCTGACGCTGCCGGCGAGTCCGGCGGCGTTTCTCATCGTCAACCTTGGGGCGCCGTTCCGCATCCGCGCCGGTACCGACGTCGCGACGGCCGAGTATGCCGACGGCTGTGTGGTCACCACGCCCACCCGCGCGTTGGAGTTCGGCTACCCACTGCGGACCCGGTCCGTCGGCGCGCATTTCAAGCCGTGGGGGCTGGCGCCGTTCCTGCCGATGCCCGCGAGCGAGCTGTGTGACCGGCCGGTGACGGTAGAGCAGGCGTGGGGCCGGCCCGCCGTTGCTGAGCTGCGAGACCGGCTGGCCACGGCGCCAGGACCGGACGAGATGCTGACGCTGCTCGAGGAGGAGCTCAGGCGACGGCTGTGCGAGACCGCCGGCCTGGGGCTGGTCCGCCATACGAGCAGCGTCATCGCGGCAACCAGCGGGGCGGCGGCGATCGGCGACCTGAGCGTGGCGGCCGGTGTCAGCAGCACTCACCTGGCACAGCGGTTCAAGGAGCTCATCGGCGTCACGCCGAAGCGGCTGGCCCGCACCTACCGTTTCACCGCCACCGTCTTCTCGATCAACCCCGCCGAACCGGTCGACTGGGGCGACCTCGCCAGTAGCGCTGGCTATTTCGATCAGGCCCACTTCGGCCACGAGTTCCGGGCGTTCACCGGGCTCACACCGACCCGATACGTCGACGTCCGGCGGCGGTTCCTGCGCGAACATCCCGGCCACGCCCTGGACGGCTGGCCGCTGCCGGCCGATTGATTTCTTACAAGAGCGACAGCTCACGACACGCTAGCTTTGGGGGCACCCCAAAGCAGAGGAGCGCCCCGTGGGCAAAGTAGTCATGTACGCCTCGGTGTCGGTAGACGGCTTCATCGCGGACGAGAACGACCAGCCCGGACCGCTGTTCGACTGGTTGTCCAGCGGTGACGTCCCGTTGGACGAGAGCGGCTACGTGAAGGTGTCGCAGACGTCCTACGACTACACCCGGGCGTACTGGGACCAGATCGGGGCGACAATCGCCGGGCGCCACGTCTTCGACATGACGGACGGCTGGGACGGAAAGCCGCCGAGCGGGATCGACCACGTGGTCGTCGTGACCCACCGGCCGCCACCCGAGGGCTGGGACCCCGAGGCGCCGTTCCACTTCGTCGACGGCGCCGAGGCAGCCGTGGCCAAGGCGCAGGAGCTTGCCGGTGACCGCATCGTCGAGGTCGCTGCCGGCGATGTCGGCGGCCAGGCGCTGGCCGCGGGTCTGGTCGACGAGGTGCGCATGGACGTCGTACCCGTTGTGTTCGGGGCCGGCAAGCGCTACTTCGGGTCGGTCGACGCGCAGCACCTGTTGGAGGACCCCGACGTGGTGATTCAGGGCAACCGGGTGCTCCACCTCCGCTATCGGGTGCGCCGTTGAGCGATCTCAGCGGGTACGCGCAAACCGCCGCAACTCGCCGGGGTTCGGGAGCAGGCTCTCAGCGGTAATCTGGTCGAATGGAAGGTTTCTGGGACTGGCTAGGCGACAACGAATGGTCGGCTTGGCTCGGACTGGCCTTCATCTTCGGGATCGCCGAGACCACCACCCTCGATCTCGTGTTCCTGATGCTGGCGGCCGGGGCGGCGAGCGGAGCCGTAGCCTCAGTGGCTGGGTTGCCGTTCATGGCGCAGACACTGATCGCGATCGGCGTCAGCGCCGCGTTGATCGGTGTCGTGCGCCCGATCGCCAAACGTCATCTTCGGGTGCCGACCCGGGTGCGTACCGGCGCCGCGGCCCTGGTAGGGCTCAGCGCCGTGGTACTCGAACGGGTCGACGGCGACGGTGGCCGGATCAAGCTCCAGGGCGAGATCTGGACCGCTCGGAGCTTCGACGGACGCACGGTTATCGAACCTGGCGAGAACGTGGATGTCGTCGAAATCGACGGTGCGACGGCTTTGGTGTTCCCGGGGCATGATCCCGTGTAGGGTCGGCTTCGACGTCGACGTGAAAGGTGATCGATGGAAGCCGGACAGGTGTTTCTGCTCTTCGTGATCTTCCTGCTGGCCGTGTTCGTGCTGGTTGCTTTAGCGAAGTCGGTGCGGATCGTTCCACAAGCCCGGGCCGGCATCGTCGAGCGGCTGGGGCGTTACCAGCGCACGCTCAGTCCGGGCCTCGCCATCGTGGTTCCGTTCATCGACCGGGTGCTGCCGCTGCTCGACCTGCGCGAGCAGGTGGTGTCGTTCCCACCGCAGCCGGTGATCACCCAGGACAACCTCGTCGTGTCCATCGACACCGTCATCTATTACCAGGTCAACGACCCCAAGGCCGCTACCTATGAGATCGCCAACTACATTCAGGGTATCGAGCAGTTGGCCGTCACCACGCTGCGTAACGTCATCGGTGGTATGGACCTCGAACGCACCCTGACCAGCCGCGAGGAGATCAACAGCGCGCTACGTGGGGTACTCGACGAAGCAACCGGCAAGTGGGGTATCCGGGTCAACCGGGTGGAGCTCAAGGCGATCGATCCGCCGCCGTCCATCCAGGACTCGATGGAGAAGCAGATGCGCGCCGACCGCGACAAACGTGCGGCGATCCTCAACGCCGAGGGTGTCCGGCAGTCGCAGATCCTGACCGCCGAGGGGCAGAAGCAGTCGGCCATCCTCGCCGCCGAAGGTGACAAGACGTCGCAGATCCTGCGGGCCGAAGCGGACAAGCAGGCAGCCATCCTGCGGGCCGACGGTGAGTCCAAAGCCATCGCGGCAGTGTTCAACGCCATCCACAAGGGCCGGCCGGATCAGAAGCTGCTGTCCTACCAGTACCTACAGATGTTGCCGGAGATCGCCAAGGGCGACGCGAACAAGGTCTGGATCGTGCCGTCGGAGATCGGCGCCGCGCTCGAGGGCCTCGGCACCGCGGTCGGCAAATTCGGCAACGCGCTGCCTGGTGTCAGCCGGCCGGGGTCCGACAACACAGCAGCCGACCTCGACCTGGATGAGCCGGAGCCGGCCGCCGAGGCAGCCGCCGATGTCTCGGACGCTGCCGACGCCGCGGCGGCCGAAGGTGAGGCAGCGGTGTCGGCGGCCGAGAACGAGGTGCGCGAGGCGTTGCGGGCAGCCGAGGCGGCCGCACAAGGACAAAGCCCGACAGCACCAGCACCTGGCGACGACCCCGGAGACGTCCCGGAACCGCCGCCGGTGCCGCAGCCTCCACGCGAGTGAGTCTGCTCGAAGCCGTCGCGATCGTCGCGGCAGGGTTCGCCGCGGGCGTCATCAACACCGTCGTCGGGTCCGGAAGCCTGATCACGTTTCCCACCCTCGTGGCTTTGGGGTACCCACCGGTGGTGGCCAACGTGTCCAACTCGGTCGGCCTGGTGCCCGGGTCGGTGGCCGGTGCCTGGGGGTACCGGCGTGAGCTGGTCGGTCAGCGGAATCGGCTGCTTCAGCTCGGCGCCGTGGCGCTGGTTGGGGCCGTGATTGGTGCTTTGCTGCTGTTGCGCCTGCCCCCGGAGGCGTTCGAGACGATCGTGCCGGTGCTCATCGTGCTGGCGTGTGTGCTCGTGGCGATCCAACCGTGGCTGACCGAACGGCTCAAACACCGGCCGCGAAGCGAGAACGGCGGCTTCTGGGTCTGGCTGATGATCCTGGGCAGCAGCGTGTACGGCGGCTATTTCGGCGCTGCGCAGGGTGTCATCCTGATCGCGGTGCTGGGTCTCGGGCTGCACGAGACCCTGCAGCGGGTGAACGCCGCGAAGAACGTTCTGGCCGGACTGGTCAACCTGGTCGCTGGGCTCGTCTTCGTCGCCATCGCGGATGTCGACTGGGCGGTGGTGGGGTGTGTCGCGGCCGGTGCGGCGGTCGGCGGGGTCATCGGGGCCCGGATCGCCCGGTCCCTGCCGCCGCTGGCGCTGCGCGTCGTGGTGATCGTGGTGGGCATCGTCGCCACCGTCTCGTTCCTCCTCAGCTGACCCCTCCCATGATCATGAACACTTTTCCGGGTGATAGCACGGGTAAGTGTTCATGATCATGGGAAGGGGCGGGAGAATCTGACGGTGCGGCAGATCCAGATCGACGACCCGGCCGACCCACGCCTGGCCGACTACGTCTCGTTACGCGACGTCCAACTGCGAACATCGTTGGAGGCCCAGCACGGGCTGTTCCTCGCCGAGGGGGAGAAGGTGATCCGGCGGGCGGTCCAGGCCGGGTATCCGGTGCGGTCGTTCCTGATGGCGCCTCGATGGGTGGACCCCCTGGCCGACGTGATCGACGCAGCCGTCGACGCCCAGGTCTACGTCGCGCCAGAGCCCGTTGTCGAACAGGTCACCGGCTTCCACGTCCACCGCGGGGCACTGGCGTCGCTGCGTCGACAACCATTGCCGGAGCTGTCCACCGTGATCCGGGACGCGCGGCGCGTCGTCGTCATGGAGGACCTCGTCGACCACACCAACGTTGGGGCGGTCTTCCGGTGCGCGGCCGCGCTGGGCTGGGACGCCGTGCTGCTCAGCCCGCGGTGTGCGGACCCGCTCTACCGCAGATCGATCAAGGTATCGATGGGCACCGTGTTCTCCGTCCCGTACACGCGGGTGGACACCTGGTACGACGGCCCGGGTGTGCTCCAGGCGGCCGGGTTCGAGGTTCTGGCGCTCACCCCGGCCGTCGACGCCGTCGACCTTGGCGACGTACACCCGCCGCAGCGGCTGGCGCTGCTGGTCGGCACCGAGGGGGAGGGGCTCAGCGAGCGTTGGCTTCGAGCCGCGGACCGGCGGGTGGCCATCCCCATGAGCGGCGGGGTCGACTCGTTGAACGTCGCTGCCGCCACTGCCGTCGCATGTTACGCGCTGCGCCCGGATCGGTGACGACGCCGCGCTCGGATCGGTGACGACGGGCCGCCGGTACCGATGATTTCCGGCCGCTCCGACGGTCCACATTGGCAAGATGCCCGATGACGCGGCATCATCGCAGGTATAGACCGGACGATTCGGGGACGTCGATATGCAAACGGTATGGAGAGGTTCCATCTCCTTCGGACTGGTGTCCATCCCGGTGCGGCTCGTGTCCGCCACCGACGAGAAGGACGTCAGCTTCCGGCAGGTGCACGCAGCCGACGGTGGGCGTATCCGCTACCGGCGCTTCTGCGAGAAGGGCGGGCACGAGGTCGCCTACGCCGACATCGCCAAGGGCTACGAGATGCCCGACGGTGAGATGGTCATTTTGGACAGCGACGACCTCGCCGACCTTCCGGTGGTGTCCAGCCGGTCCGTCGAGGTGCTCGGCTTCGTGCCGTTCGCCCAGATCGACCCGACGGCGTTGGCTCGCGCCTACTACGTCGAACCGACGGGTGACACCAAACCTTACGTCTTGCTGCGTAACTCGCTGGAGGAGTCCGGCCGGGTCGGGGTGGTTAAGGTGGCCCTCCGCAACCGGGAACGGCTGGCGCTCCTGCGTTCACACGAGGGTGTCCTCGTCGTTCAGACCATGATGTGGCCGGACGAGATCCGCAAACCGGAGTTCGGTTTCCTCGACGAGGACGTCAAGATCCGCAAACAGGAGATGGCCATGGCCGAGTCTTACATCGAGACTCTGGCCGGCGACTTCGACCCGGGTGAGTACACCGACGACTACCGCGAGGCGGTGCTCGAGCTCATCAACGCCAAGGCCGATGGTGCAGAGGTCAGCACCCCGGAGGAGGAGCCGGACGACGGCACGGTGGTCGATCTGATGGAGGCGCTGCGCCGCAGCGTCGAGCAGGCCAAAGAGGCGAAGGACGGCAAGCAGGAGAAGCGCCGCACGAAGTCGGCGTGAGCCTCAGGTGGTTCTGGCCTCCGCGTCGGGGCCGGATTAGGCGCCGCCGGCGATGAGCTGGTGGAGGGTCCGCGGGCCGACCGTCGACGCACCGCTTCGCGTGACCCGCTGGCGTAGCTCCCGGTCTGCCGTCACCACCACGACGTGATCGTCCGGGCGTCGCATGAGGGCGTCGTCGACCACGGCCACGATGAGGTCGTCGCCGTTGGCGGGAGCCCGCTCGATGACAACCGGCGACGCGTCGTCGGAGGGTGCGGACTGATCGGCGCGGTAGATGTTTCTGGCCTGCCCCTCGACGACGAGGTGGATCCGCGGCCACCAGGACGTGGCCGGTAGCCCGAGGAGCGCTCCGGGGAGCGACGTCAGCGCGGCCAGCTTGTCGTGCAGCCGCTCAGCCGCTCCTTCCCGATCCCGCCACCACCCGTCCGGCCGGGACCCCACCACGTTGGCCGCGTCGACGACCAGCACGAGGTGGCGAAATGCCTGCTCGCGGATGGCCGGCCACAACTTGCCGAACGCCGGATGCAGCGGCAACGCGTCGACGTCGGCGGCCGGCACCCAGGAGATGTCGAGACTCTCGGGGTCGCTCGGATACGGCACGAAGTCGACGTCGCAGCGGGCAACCACCGTCGTGTACGACCACGGGCCGTGATCCTCGACCCAGCTGTGGCTGGGCGTGACCTGGTCAGCCGGCACCGCTGCCTCTTCGTGTGCCTCCCGGATGGCGCCGTCGAGTGCACTTTCCTCGGAGGCCCGCGCCCCGCCAGGGATACCCCAGGTGCCGCCGTGATGGCTCCACTCGGCGCGGTGCTGCAGCAGGACACCACGGGCCGGGTCGACCACCATGAGGCCCGCCGAGCCGAACAACCCCCAGTGCCGTTGCCCACACGTGCACTCCACCCAGCCGTCACCGTCGGTGTGGTGTCTAAGAGGACTCATCCCCCTCAGTCTCTCGTATCAGCCGACCGTCGCCCAACCCTCGGTGCATCGCCTGGGGCGACATGCAGCGTAGGGTGCGATCCCGTGAACAGTCTTATCGACGTCGGCGGTGCCGGTGAACATACGTTGCGATGGGGCGAGCAGGAAGCCGTTGTCGTCGAGGCCGGAGGTGGCCTGCGGACCTACTCCGCCGCGGGCGCCGACCTCGTAGCCGGCTATCCCGCCGGGAGCGTATGCCCCAGCGCTCGGGGCCAATGGCTCGTGCCGTGGCCGAACCGGATCCGCGACGGCCGCTACACCTTCGCCGGGACCGAACACCGTACGCCGCTCGACCCAGGGAAGACGACGGCGATCCACGGGATGGTGCGTTGGTTGCCGTTTCAAGTGCTGGCCCGGGCCGAAGCGTCGATCGAACTCGGCACGGTGCTCACCGCCCGGCCGGGTTACCCGTGGACGCTGCGGATCTGGACGCGATGGTCGCTGGGGGAGCGTGGGCTCACCTCTGAGCTGGTAGTTGAGAACGTCAGCGACGACGACGCACCCTACGCCGCGGGCACCCACCCGTACCTCGCCCTCGGTGGTGGACTCGTCGACGACGTGACCGTGACGGTGCCCGGGGCGACTATCCTCCTCGGCGAGCACGGCATGATGACCCAGCGCACACCCGTCGACAACGACAACGACTTCCGGACGGCCCGCATCGTCGGGGAGAGCCAACTCGGGCTGTACACCGACCTCTCGAGGGACACATCCGGCCTGGCGCACACCGTGCTCGAACGGCCCGACGGCTGGCGAATCGCCCTCTGGCAGGACGAAGCCTGGCCGTTCGTCCTCCTCTACACCGCCGACAGCGTCAGCGTAGCCGAGGGACGTCGTCGTTCTCTGGCCGTCGAGCCCATGACCGCCGCCGTCGACGCGTTCAACACCGGCGATGGGCTCATCACCCTCGAACCGGGCGGAACCTTCACCGGGACGTGGGGTATCTCAGCCAGCCGATGGCGGTAGGGTCCATTCCGTGGCGAGCACTGACCCGGTCCAGGAGGAGTTAGCCGCGTGTGAGCGCAAGTTCCGACGCAGCGGACTGCCGCTGTTCATCGAGGGCTACACCGCGTCCGAAGACATCTTCACCCGCGCCGCGCCGCTGCTGGCCCTGGTATTCCTCGCCGAGATGCTCGGCGCGATCGACATGGACTGGCCGTTCCTCGTCAACGTCGTCGCTGCGCTTGGTGGCCTGGCCATCCTGATCATCGGGTTCGGGCTGCTCAACCGGCTGCTCGGCCGTGGCTTCTGGACACTGCCGCAGCGGATCGGCCGACCCGAACTGGCGGGCTTCGTCTTTCTCCCAGCCTTGCTGCCGCTGATCTTCGGCGGGCAGCTTCGGCAGGTGGTGGGGGTCATCGCCGGCAACACCGTGCTGCTCGGGCTGATCTACCTAGTAGTCGGCTACGGCCTGATCGGCACCCTGGGGTGGGCCCTGACCCGACTGGCCGACGAACTGGCGGATTCGCTGGCGCGGCTCGTCCGGGCCCTCCCGTTGTTGTTGATCTTCTCACTCGTGCTGTTCCTGAACGCGGAAATGTGGCAGGTCTTCTCCACGATGCCGCGCGACTTCGTCTGGATCGTCGCCGGAATGTTCGTCGGACTAGGCTGGCTCTTCCTCATCCTGCGCATGCCCGGCCAGGTCCGACAGCTCGAGGCGGAGCTACGCGGCGACACTCCCGCACTCAGCCGCCGCCAGCGGGTCAACATCGGACTGACCCTCACGATCAGCCAAGCACTACAGGTCTTCGTCGTCAGCGTCGGCGTCGGCGCGTTCTTCGTGGCATTCGGAGCGCTGGCCGTGGGGGACGAGGTCCGCGCCGCGTGGGCCGTCACCGACGGCATGTGGTCCTACGACGTGATGCTGTTCGGGCACGAGATCCAGATCACCGAGGCACTGCTCCGAGTCGCCGGCGGCATGGCCGCCATTACCGGGCTCTACTACGCGATCTCCATCCTCACCGACGCCACCTACCGCGAAGAGTTCCTCGAGGGTGTCACCGAGGAGATGCGCGACGTCTTCGAGGCGCGGGCGCGGTATCTTGAGTTGAGGGCGTCGATCAACACGGGCGCCGCTTCACCGGGTCACTGATCAGGCCCGCGGTTGGACAGACAGCCGCTGGAGTTTGGTACAGTTACTCGGCCGCCGGCGCTCAAAAGGCGCCGACACCATGTCCGGGTGGCGGAATAGGCAGACGCGCTAGCTTGAGGTGCTAGTCCCCGTTAAGGGGGTGGGGGTTCAAGTCCCCCCTCGGACACGTCCATGCCACACGCGCTAGGTCAACTTCTACGTTGACCTGGCGTGGGTTGGCGTCATAGATGAGCTTGAGGCCCAGTGACGGGTAGAGTTCGGCTCGTTCTTCGGGCGTAGCTTCGGCCAATGCCGATGTGATTCCGCCCACGTGGGCGATGAGTTCCTCGATCTCTTGATCCGCGACGGTCCTCTTCTGGGTGGCTCGCCGGAGTTCTGCCTTGAGTTGGTCGCGTTCATGGGTGCGCTGGGCGAGCTTCTCGGTGAGCAGCGCCATTTCGCCGGAGGCCTCTTCGATGGCATCAACGAGGTTGCGGATCTTGCGTTCTCGGTCCGCGATCTGTTTGCGAAGCGATTCGACATGGGCGTCGTGGGTCGCGCTCGGTTCTTGTGCCGCGCGGAGCCATTCTGGGCTTGCAAGCGTAGCGAGCCACGGATCGAGCTTAGAGACGATCTCGTCTTCGCGGACGTACAGGCTGGACGGGTGGCCCGTCATGTCTGGCGTGATCGACCGTCGTCTTCCGGGAATACACCGGTACATCTTCCAGCCTCGGCCGTTGGCATGGCGTGACTTGTGGTAGCCCGCCTGCATCCGTAGACCGCACTGACCGCAGAACAGTAGGCCCGAGAGCGCGTAGGAACGCTTGGCCGGCACTGCTCTTGTGGTGCCCGGTTTGCTTCTGCTGGCGATTCGAGTCTGCACGGCGGTGAAGAGATCGTCATCAACGAGTGGTTCGTGAGACTTGTGGTCGGGCATGATCCAGCTGTCGCGGCGCCGCCATCGCATCTTCGTCTGGTAGCCCGCAGCGACGTCATCTGGGTCGACGAGCGCTTCGAACTTCTCCTGCTTGCCCCAGACCCGGACACCGGTGTAGACGGGGTTGACCAGGATGGCGCGGACGGCGGAGTGTGCCCAGCCTTTTTGGTCCCGATGTGGGTTGCGTCGTGGGTCGTGCTGCGAAGGGGAGGGATGACCGGCATCGGTGAGATGCTGCGCTATGGCACGGAATCCCATGCCGCCGCGGTACATCGTGAAGATCTCCTTAACCACGGTAGCGGTCACTGGGTCAGGTTCAAGCCGCCTGAGCCTCTGCCCGAGCGAGGCCTTCGCCGGGTTGGGATGCTCGCCAGCGTCAACTAGTTGGTAGCCGTAGGGTGGCCGGCCGGCGAGGTGTCGGTCGGTGGTCTCGGCGAGGTTAGCCATGGCGTCCTTGACGCGCTTTTGGATGCGCATCCGTTCGCCCTTGGACATTCCGCCGAAGAGGGCCATTACCAGGTCGTGTGCTTCACTGCCGGGGTCGACCCGACCGCCGACCTCCGGGACCCAGAGGCCGACTCCGTGGTGCGTGAGCACTGGGAACGTCAGGGCGAACTGTGCGCCGTAGAAGGCGCGTTGCGGTTCGCCGATCACGAGTTCTGTGAACGGTCGAGCCGGGTTGGTGATGTCGTCGAGCAGCCGTGCCGCCTCAGGGCGTCGCTTCCACGGCAACGAACGTGATTGGCCGATATCGAAGTACTCGGCGACTATCTCGCCGCCGTGGGGGTCGATGAGCTGTTGTGCACGTCGTATTTGCCAACCCCGGCTGGACTCCGGGTCTTGGGCATCTTCGGTTGAGCATCGGCCGTAGAAGGCGAATCGCATGGTCGCTCCACGCTGAGACCTGTCGTGTTCCCGTCCCGTCTGGCGGCCTGCCGGGCGCGGACGTTTCTGAGTATCTTCAGTATGGCCCGAGCGGCGCTCGGAGGCGGTGTCCAGCCGGTCGGCGTGTTGACGACGAGTGTGAGCGGTCCGGCGCTCGGCTCGACGTGTACGGACCGTGCTCGTGCCTCTGTCGCGCGAGCACGCGCTTGCGTGCGGCGGTGAGTCTTTCTCATGGCAGGTCGACCTCGTCCGGCAGGACGCCGTCCTCGACGATTCGGCGACGGTTGACGTCGTCTTTGACGAATCGGGCAAAATCCCGGTCGCGGTTAGTGATGCGTGTTTCAGCTGGTTCATCAGGTAGTGCTTCGCCGGGCCAGGTGGTTTGGCGGGTTGGCCGGTCGCGGTCGAGGCGGGTGCCGGAGATGGTGACCCATTCGCGGAGGCGTTCGCGGGCAGCGCGGAAGTCGACCATCCAGGCGAGTGGTGCGGCGGCGTCTTGGTGGGGTTCGTAGGCGCCGAGCCATTTGAGGTGGAGGGCGGAGAGTTCCCAGACGAGTTCGGGGTGGCGGTGCCAGTAGGGCGGGATGACGGATGCGGGCAGGCCGAATTCGTGGCGGAGCCAGTTGACCCAGTCGTTGAGGGTGTGCCATTCGGTTTCGGCTTCCTCAGCCGTGAGGGTGCGCCAGTCGACGGGGCGCAGGGGGAGGCCGTAGGCGTCCTGGAACAGCGCATCGACCTCGTCATCGATGTGGGCGTCGTCGCTGGTGGGGTTGAGCGGTTCGGCGGTGACCACGTCGGGTTCATCCATGTCGGGGACGAAGTCCACGGGGGCGTCGTGTTCATGGTCGTCGGCGCGGTCGGGTGTGTTGAAGACGTGCATAGCGATCCTTCCTCCTCAGCGGGACACAGCCGGTTGGCTAGGCGGTGGCGGGGGAGGACTGGCAGCCTGGGCCGCGTTCGTCCGCGCCTCCACGGCATCGTGAGTGGTCGATGCGTGTGATGCGGATGCTGCTGCCGAACGCGCGCCCTCGGGTCCTGTTCGGCCGCTGTCGTGTTCGCGGGCAGAAGGCTTGCGGTGGACCTCGTAGGTGGTGGTGTTCGGGTCGTGCCCGAGTCGTTTGGCGACGAATTGTTCGTCGGTGCGTTCTTGTCCGTCGATGTTGCGGGTGTATTGGCGGACGTAGCCTTGGGCGACGACGTCGTCGCCGCGGCGGAAGCGTTCGTATGAGCGTTCCGCGCCTCTGCCGAACTGGACGAGGTCGTGGTAGGTCGGCTGGAGTTTGCGGAATGAGCCGTCGTCCTGGCGTTCGAAGTGGTTGATGCCGATGCGGACGTACAGGCGGGCTTGGCCGTCGTCGTTGAAGCTGAGTCTGGGTTCGGTGGCGATGAAGCCATTGATTGCTTGTGTTGTCTTGATAGCCACGGCTACCTCCTGACCGACGGATGACCGATGAACCCGGCGAGGCCGGGATACCGGTCAGGTGCGTCGCGTGGCCCTAGCGTTCAGGTGGCGTCGCGTAGTCGCCGTTCGAGGTCGTCGCGGTCTTCAGCGAGCTGGTCGGCGTCGTTGCGCTTGGTCCATGGCCGCAGGGTGGTGACGATCGGTCGTGCGGTGCGCAGGAGGGTCACGCCGGTGCCGAAGGGCAGCGTGCGCAGCACGTCCGGGGGCATGACCGAGATCCGGCGGAGCGAGCGTTGGGTTGATCGACCACCGTGCTGGTCGATGGTGGTCGAGTCGGTGGTCTCGTCCCGTTCGCCGATGAGCGTGGCGAGGTCTTGCAGATCGCGGCTGTTGGACGCGCCGCCGAGGACGATTTTGACGATAGCGGCGTCCCAAATGGCGTTGGCTTGGTTTTCGCCCCATTTTTCGCGGGCTTGGGCGAGAGATTGCAAGACGGGCAGGGTGGTGATGCCGGTGCCGCCGCCTTCGGCCATGAGGGTCGGCAGGGACGGAAGCGGTGCGAGGTTGCCGATCTCGTCCAGGGCGAGCAGCAGTGGTGGGTCGAGGCGGGCACCGGGGGAGCGGGCGGCGAGTGTGCGAGCGGTCTCGACGAGGTCTTCGATGAGGGCGGCGACGAGGCTGGCTGACGCTCCGGCTCCGGCGCCGGTGGCGAGCAGGTAGAGGGTGCCGTTGTCGCGCAGGAATGTTTCGGGGTCGAACACCTCACCGATGCGTGGTGTGACGGCGTCGAGCACGCGCGGGTCGGCGAGGGCGGAGAAGGCGAGGGAGACGCCGTGCCAGATGGAGTCGCGGGTTTTGGGGTCGGCTTGCAGCATCGCCTCCAGTGAGTCGGCCCAGCCAGTGGCAGCGCGCGGATTGGACTGCAAGATGCGCACCGCATCTCCGGCGAGTGTGGGGTTGAGCGCCCATTGGTACAAGGTGGCGGCGTCGCGCCCGTCCAAGGCAGCGGCGTGCAGCAGAGCTTGGATCGCGGCGGTGGTTTTGCCTTGCCAGAAGTCGCCCCCGGTGACGCTGGAGTAGTTGGTGGATGAGGCCAGCCCGGTGGCTCGGATCATCGCGGTGAGCGGGTTGTCGCAGCCGCGGACGGGGGACCAGCGCAGCCCGGCGGGGATACCGGGTGCAAGCTGTTGGGGGTCGAACACCGCGACTGGGCCTTGTCGCTGATGTGCCGCGAGGGTGACGGTGAGGTTGTCCGGCCGGGTCGAGGTCGTGATCACCGGACCGGGCGCGTCGAGAATCGCGTTGATCACGACATGCAGCCCTTTGCCGGAGCGTGGGGGGCCAATGAGCAGGATCGAGTCTTCGACCGTAGCCCACACGTTCCGGCCGTGGGCTGTGCCGAGCAGGTAGCCGACATCAGAAGGTTCCGGTTTGGTCAGCGACGGGCGCAGCGTACCCGCTCGTTTCAGCAGCCCCCGGGCTGATGCGGCCCGAGCGACGTCGGCACGGCTGGCGGTACCGGGTCGCTGGCGCAGGTCCAGCGCGCTGGTCATACGGACGGTCTGGAGGGCTCGCCACACCACCACGGTCGCGACGGCCAGGACAGCGAGAAAGGCGACGACGACGGCCCAGTAGACGACCGGATTGAGGTCCGGGGTGCCGAGCGCTGACCCGACGTCGAGCGGACGGGACAGCACACCGAGACTGCCCGTGATGCTCGCCGTCGGTTGCGGTTGCCCGGTGAGCACGGCGGTGATGCTTCCGGCGCTCCTGAGGACGGCTGATAGCCCGGCGATCGCGGCGAGCAGGGCGAGGCCAGCGGTAGCCGTTTGGTGGTCGTGAGGACTGGCGTTACGGGTCACACCGCTCAGGTGCGTTTACCAGTAGGCGTGGCCAGCGTTGATCGAAGCGGTCGGGTCTCGGTGCTAAGGCGGCGCTGGTGCCTAACGCGGACCGAGAAAGAAGACCGGAAACCGCCGTAGTTCGTTACCCAGGGTCAACGCGGAGCTGTGCTTCTGCCAATCCCCGGGGGACGCCCTTGTCAATCTGCGGCCGGGGCCCAGCGCGGGGGTAGACCGGTGTGGACACGCAAATTAGGTTCACCCGTGAATCATCGACGTCAATGACTCGTAGGTCTCGGCGTCGGCGGCTGCCACGAGTCCACGGCTTCCCGGACCGATCGGGTCACCGTTGATTCCGGTAACGACGCAGCGAGCGGCCCGGCACACGGCGATGCCGGCGGCGAAGTGCACACTCGCGGACAGGTCGTTGCCATCGGTGACGTAGGCAGCACGCTTGCCGGCGGCGACCCAGGCCAACGCCAATGTCGTGGATACGACACGTGGTCGGAAACTCTTGACGAACTCGGGGTGGGTGAGCAGGTCCGCGGCCCGGAATTCGGGCGCGCTGGGAAACGGCGGGTCCAGGTTGAGGTCTACCAGTTGGGTCGCGGGTGTGGGCACCAGTTCTATGTCGATGTCGTGGTGTCGTGCCCAGGCCGTTTCGCCGTCGGTGAAGAAGATCTCGCCGCTGAATGGGTCGGCGACGGCGGCGGGCCCGTCGCGTAGCGCGACGTTGACAGCGACGAGCATGGTGCGGGCGGCGTAGTTCAGCGTGCCGCACAACGGATCCACCAACCACTGGCGCGCAGACGCCGCGGCGCCTTGCTGTCCGCCTTCCTCGCCGAGCACGGCGTCGTGGGGACGAGCAGTACGGATGATGTCGAGGATCGTCTTCTCGGCCTGGATGTCGGCGTCGGTGGCGAAGTCTCCGCTGCCCTTGTCGATGTGGGAGAGCTGCTGGCCGTGCAAGGTGCGCACAGTGTCCGCACCGGCTTGTGCTGCAGCTACCGCAACCCTGGCATCGTCAGAGTTCGCGTATGAGTTGACCACCCCGTGCAGAATACCGGCCAGTTACAGCCGTTTCCGCACGAGCACAGCCCTCGGTGAGGATGATTGTTCCGGATTTGGAACCGACGAGCACAACATCACGGTCATCCGTGCGGCAGAGATCGACACAGAATTCCAGGTGGCCACCTGGGTCCGCGTGCTCGACACGATCCACGACGGTGACGAGTACCCGCTCGCCCGGCAGGAATCCGTCGTAGCGGGTCGCACACCCGACGTCATCGGGACATCGCCGGCTTGATGGTTCCAGCGCCGGGCGGCGTCGGGGTGGTGGGTGGACGATGTCGGCGTAGATGCCGCCGTCGGGGTCGTGTACCTCGACGCGGACCGCGGTCTCGGCTTGCTCGACCACCGATGCGACAGCGCGGCCGAGGTAGTTACGGAGGACGGGCTCGACAGACACGGGCTGGCCGTCCAGCGTGATCGTGTACGCGCCCGGCTCTGTGGTTGGCTGAACGATCAGTTGCGGCAGGACGACGGGCACGCCCGCCGCTTCCTCCTGCTCGGCACGTCGTCGGTTTCTCACCGCGCGACCATCCTGGCCGTGGTATCGAACGTGGCCAGCTCATCCGGGTGGAGCTGATGCTGGATCACGAATGATCTCTCTTTGATTCTCCAGAGGCCTTGTCCGGTGCCAAGCGTGGGCAGGAGTTTCTGTTCGGTCCGGGTGAGGCCGAGCGCGTTGGCGGTGGCGCCGAGCTGGTCGGATTCCTGCCGGTAGATGATCCGTGTCTCGGCGAGGGCCAGTAGTGAGGACGCTAGGGCTCGTGCGGCGGTGCCGGCGTCGCCGACGTTGTCGAGGTCGGTGAGTTTGTGGAAGATCAACAGGTTGGCGATGCCGTAGTGCCGGGCGAGTCGCCAGTGAGCGTCCATGCGGCGCAGCAGGGACGGGTGCTGCATGAGTCGCCACGCTTCGTCGTAGACGACCCAGCGTTGTCCTCCGTCGGGGTCGAGCAGGGCTGATTCCATCCAGGCCGATGCGCAGGTCATCAGCACGGACACCAGGGTGGAGTTCTCCACCACGCGGGAGAGGTCGAGGGTGATCATCGGCGCTGTCGGGTCGAAGGCCACGGTTGAGGGGCCGTCGAACAGGCCGGCGAGGTCACCGGCGACCAGGCGGCGTAGCGCGTGTCCGACGATGCGGCCGTCGTCGGCGAGGCTGGCATCAGTGCCGCGGTCGGGGTCGAGGATGCGGTCAACGACCATAGGCAAGATTGGCACCTCTGCGGCTGAGAGGGTGGATGTGAGCGCGGCATCGATGGCGGTGTGTTCGAGTGGGCTGAGCGGCCGTTCGAGAACGGTTTCGGCCAGTGCGCCGAGGAGTGAGCGGCGTCGGGAGGCCACGATGGTGGCCCATTCGGCGTCGGACAGGGCGGACGGGCGGTGTCCCTCATCCAGGGGGTTGAGCCGGTTGGGCAGGCCATGTCCGAGGACGATGGCGTGACCGCCTACGGCTTCGGCGACGGCGGCGTGTTCACCTTTCGGGTCGCCCGCCACATAGACGCGGCGGCCGAAGCCGAGGGATCGGGTGTAGAGGCTCTTGGCTAGCGATGATTTGCCCGAGCCCACGACGCCTGCCATAACCACGTTCGGTGCGGTGATCATGCCGTGCTCGTAGAGAACCCAAGGGTCGTAGACGAAAGCGCTGCCGGAGAAGAGATCCTGGCCGACGAAGACGCCTTCGCTGCCCATGCCTCCCTCGGCGAGGAATGGGTAGGCACCTGACAGCGTGGCTGAGGTGTCCTGATGCAGTGGAATCCGGAACCGCCGGTATGTCCGCAAGGCTGCCGGGCCTGGCTCACCGCTGGCCGGAAGGAGAGGGGTGTTGCGCTTTTCGGCCCGCTCGGCGTCGATGCGGGCTTTGGTTTCAGCCCGGCGTGCGGCGGCTGCGTCAGCGTGGATCTGTGAGGCCGCCCGTCGGCGTGCTTTTCGGTACCGGCGCCGTTCCTTGGCGGGCCCAATGAGTACGGTGGCGTGGACCTTCGTCGGCGGACTCTGTCGCATGGCCGAAACCTCCTTCCCCGGAACCTGGACGGGCACAACGTCGGTGTTAGCGCTCGATACCGTCGCGCTCGGCTGGGATCAACGGGTTAGCCGTAACCGCAGGAGTCGCCGACGAGACGCGACGGCTTCGGGACGCCGACGCCGTCCGATCCCAGGCGATGCCGCTGTTGCGATTGTGTGCGTGGTCGACCTCACCGCAGGCGAATCCGACGAACGAGGCGGCGTCGCGCAGGTGGGCGGCTGCCGCTTGCGCGTTGCGGCGCCCGGCAATCCGGTCTCCGTCGTCGGTGGCGGCGTGCCCGGCGTGCCGCTCATGCCACGCGGCAAGCTGCTCCAGTGACTGTTGCAGAGGCCGTAGACCGGCGGCGAGAGCGCCGAGTACGTCGTAGCTCGCTTCTGGATCAGTGAGTGTTCGGCTGGCGTGGGCAAGGCCACGCAAAGCGTGTGCGGCTTCCGCAGCGTCCGCTCTTGGATCATTGAATGTCGCCATCACGAAGCCCTTTCGGAATGGGAGGGATGGTCAGATACCTCGACACAGAGGCAGGGCGGCCGCGGTGAAGGCCTGTGCTTGCTGGCCCACGAGGCGGCGGGTTTCGCAGGACGCTTGGATGGCGGCCTGCTCGATTTCAGCGACGGCAGCTTCGAGTTCGTCGGGTGTGGCCGCGGAGACGGCGATCAGACCGGTGTAGCGCAGTACTCCGTGCCCGGCGGTGAGGTCGGCCTCCTGCTGAAGCACGTCGTGGTACTCGGCGGTCTGGTGGGCGTCTTCGATCTGGCCAAGTTTGGCCCGTTGGGCGGCATCAGAGATGTGCTCGGTCTTTCGACGCCGGATGTCGCGGGCGGCCTGATCGGCTCGGACGGGGTGGCACAGCAGCGTGAACGAGCGCCGGACGCCGGAGGTGAGCAATACGGGGGAGAGGAATCCCGGGTAGACCTGCGATCGGGGCCATTCAGACACCCACAGCACAGCGTTGACCGCGCTGTCAGAGCGCAGGCTGTCCCAGGATTCTTCGACCGCGACGGGGCCGGCGGTGGCTAGGTCGTGGCCGAGGTCGCCGGCACGTTCCAACGTTGCTGCGATGCTCGGGTCGTACGCGGAGCGCAGCGCGATGGCGAGATCACCTGGGGTGTACCAGGCTGATGGTTTCAGGTCGGCTGACCGCAGCGCAGTGGTGAACGTGTTCATCTCCTGTCGCAGCACGTGGGCGGCGCCGCGTATCCCGCCACCGGCGGTGCGGATCGCACGTGCCGCGGCCTTCATGTCCAGCGCGAGCGAGATCGTGGTGACGTGGCGTTCCCCGGCTGGGCCGGCTCGTTCGATCAGCTGCTGGTAGGTGGTGGATACCCACGAGTCGTCGTTCACGCCGTGGCGTGACCACCATTGGGCCAGGCCGGTGCCGGAGTCTGGCAGGGTGCGCTCCAGCACCTGGATACGGGCGATTCGGCCGGATCGGCAGCAGGTGGAGAGTACGCGGCCCCAGCCGGTCACCCGGCGTTGTTGTTCACCGGGGTCGAGCAGCACAAAGGAGGGGTGGGACACCTGCAGGATCGCAGTCAGCGTTCGTTGATGTGGGTCGTGGATCATTACCGCGTCGGTTTCCGGATCGTGGTATTCGCGCAGCGCGGCGGCGTCCCCGGGCAGCGCGAGCGTGCCAGCGGGACGGGGCTTTCTGATCCTGCGGCGGTATATCAGCTGCCTTGCGATCACCCGCACCACCCAGTGTGTGATGAGCGGAATCCACTCGACGATCTTCCGGCCTCTCACCGGAGCCCACGTCACGATCACAGCCGACACCCAGATCGGAGAGACCAAGAGCAGTCCCGCACCGCCTGCCACGTACAACGCAGCCACGGCAACGGTTGCCGCGAGCGCAACGGAGACAACTTGTGAGACGGAAAGCCCCAGGATCACGCCGCGGCGGGTCAGACGGGAGAACTTCACCGGGGCCAGCTCGGCGTCGTTCCGGGTGGTGTCGTTGGACATGGGCTGCCCTTCGAGGTTCGCGAACGGAGGTGTCCTTGCACCAGTCAGGTACGCAACCGCGCCCTGTCTCGCGGGCTCAGCCGGGTGAGTCTTCGTATTCGCGTCCTACGTGTTCTCGTGATCCGGCTTTCTCGGCGGCTGCACCGGCCTAGGGTCCTCTTTGACTGGTGCCGTTGGCTGCGGCGTCTCTGGCGCAGGGGGCGGATTTTCACCTTCCGCCACCGATGCCGAGGCGGGCCGGCTGGCGGCGTCGGGTCCTGCTTGTCCGGGTCGTGCCGATTTCGGCACGGATGGCGAGGACGGTACGGCAGGATCCTGCGTGGTCGTCGCCTCGTTTCGGTTCGGGCGCTCTGCCTGCTGGCTGGCGTCGAGGTGTTGATCGGCAGCGGATCCGACCTTCGAGTCAGCCTCGTGTCCGGCCGCGGCCGCTTGGGCACCACCGGCGGCGCCAGACCCGGCCTCTCCTGCGCTCGCCACTCCGCCGGAAGCCTTCGCCTCACCCGCGCTGCTCTCCTTGGGTGTCTTTTGGCCTGTCGCTTCACCCGCGTCCTGGGAGCCTTCGCCCCCAGTGCCTAACGGGCCGGATTGCCTGCTCTGCGTCGTCGTATCGGCCTCGGCCGTCCCTGTTGGGCCGCGATCGCTACCGCCGCTGGTGCTGTCGGCAGTTGGGGAAACCGGCTGTGTCTGCGTCTGTTCGTTTGAGGGCGTTTCGTCGCTCACGCCGCTGGACTTGTTGCCACCGGTGTCGCTGAGGACCTTAGTCGCCGCGTCGGTGTTAGGCATGGCCGAGACCGGCACGGGCCGGTTGAGCGCGCTCTTGGCCTCCTGTTCGGCGGACATGGCATGGTGCATGTCGAAGCCGACGAAGCTGATGAATTTGTACGTCATGTACGGAGCGAACGCGGCCACGAACATCAATACGACACCGGCGATCGGGTCAGCTATCGAGGCAAGATCGACATCTATTGGGGCCGACACCTGATTGATCGCGACGAGAAACACGACCACGATCACCAGCTTGGAGAGGATCAACGCGAGTACAAAAGACGCCCATTTGCCGAACCAGCCCTTGGTGGCATCCCACGACTGCCCTGACAACGCGATCGGCGCGAGCACAATCGCCACCAGCAACAGTGCCTTGCGAATCAGCAGCGAGAACCACACGATCGCGGCGGCCGAGATGGCGAGCCCGGCGAGGAAGATCGTGATGATCGCGCCGACGCCCGGCATGGCGACATTGATGGCAGTCAGACCCGCTGCGAGGGCCGCGATCCGATCGCCCATCTCCTGCATGCTGGTGCCGGTCGCTTGAACGATACCGACGCACAGCTGGTCGACAATCTCCAGCATGGTTGCGGTGATGGTGATGACCAGGAACGAGCCAAGCACGGATTTCGCAAGCCCCAGGCCGGCACGTTGCAGCGCTGACGGGTCTCGGCGGATCGTGCCGGTGATCAGTTGGAGACAGAAGAAGATCAGCATGACGAACACGGCGACGCCGAACAAGATGTTGTAGACCGCGATATATCCGCTGGAGGTCACGTCGACGAGCGTCGTGGTATCGAAGATCGCCCAGACGCCTTCGAACATCCATGCTGCTGCGTGACCGATGGCATCGGCGAGCCAGTCGAACGGCGCCGACACAAGCGTGGCCGCGGCCTCACCGGCAACGTTGCACACCGTCGAGATCACCGGCACGTCACAGACACTCATCACTCACTCCCAGTGCTACGGCTTCGGAAGGGGGATGCGAGATAGACCCAGCTAGATGCCCTGGCCGACACCCCAGAAGAAATTGACCAACGTGACCGAAGCGCCAGTGATGATCGCCGCGCCACAAGAGATGAGCACACCAGTCTTCCCACGGCCCGCCAGATGCGGGTTGGACGAGTTCGATCCGAAACCCCACACGACCGCAGAGATGATCAACGCCAGCACCGACAACACTAGCCCAATGGTCATCACCGCCCCCACGATGCGACGAAGGGCCCGGATTCCCGGCAGTCCACCTTCGTTGGGGTTGATATTGATCTGGGTCGGTGCCGCGTCGACGACGGAGGCCGCTGCGTCGAAAGCGGCAGTGAGGGGTTCCAACATGATCAGTGACGCTCCTTCACACCACCGGGCGGATGAATCGGTGCTGTCACACAGGTGCGCCAGCGCTGCCGGACAAGAGATGACGAACGATGGCTACAAAGTGGTGCCGAGGTCGATCAGGAAGTTCATCCACGCCACACCTGCGCCAGTCAGCGCAGCGGCACCGATCGACACCCACGCCCCGACACGTGCCCGGCTAGCCACCTGGTAGTTGCCCGCCGCGGCAGAAAGTGCCCATGTCACAGCCGAGATGACCAGCATCAGGACTGCGACGACCAGCCCGATAGTGAGCAACGCACCAACAACCGCCGCGAGGTCACCGGATCCACGGACGCCTTCGAAGTCGGGAAAGACGCTAGTGTCCAGCCGTAGCCGAACATCCTTGACGTACCGATTCTCCACGTTGGTAGGTGCGATCGGCGGTCGTCGGCGCACAGTATGTGCGGGGCGAAGGGCCTGACGCGCGGTTCGCGACCCCGTCTTTCTGCGACTCGAGTTTTGCGCGTTCTGTATCAGAGCCATCGCAGAAGCACGGTCAACCTCGTGCGGGTGGTTGACAATGGCATGGGCACCGGAGGATGCTGCTGCCCTTGTTCTGTGCTGCCGGGAGGGGTGGATGGCTGACCGTGTAACCGTAGACCGCGATGACATCTTTTGTGAAAGAGTCACAGTGCAGCACCCGATTGACGGGGGCTTTGATCTTTTTCGACAGTTCTACGCCACGATCAGCACGGTTGACGAGGTGGGGATCTGCGGCCTTTCCGGTTGGGTGGGCTGGCGAATCGCATACGAGGATCTTCACGATGCGGCGGATGCGATAAGCGCTGACGCCGAACCGTTGGGGTGTGTTGCTCAGCGCATACAGATTGATCGTGAGGATCGTGGCCAAGGACCCGCTGACAACGCTCTATTTGTTGACCGCATGGGGCTCGAACCACAGTACCGGGGGAATCGTCTGGCTGGAGTCATGATCGAGGCAGTCGCCGACCTATTCAGGTTCGATGCCGAAGACACAATCGTCGTTCTCACTCCTGAACCGCAGCGTCCTGGTGGTGGTCCGTACTCGGATGGCCCTGAACGAGATGATGCAATGTCGCGACTATGCGCCGCATATGCCAAGAGTGGCCTGGAGCGCTGGGCCGACACATCTATCTGGTGGCGCCCCATCAGGTAGTTGCTCCTTGAAACGGACCGGGTGCGGCTCGCCCGCCTTTGATTGCGAAGCGCTCGAAGTTCGCGACCGTTGGCGATAACTTGTTCTCGACAAGCTAATGATCAGCACGCTACACGGTCTTTGAGCTGCGAAGCAGATGAATCAGGAGGCGTTGTGGACGAGAATCCTGGCGACGCGAACATGGACGACGAAACCCTAAGGCTCTTAGAGCTTGTGCCCAACAAGGCGTATCACCGCCTGATTGTTCGTTACCCTTACCAGACGGACAGCAATTTTGCGTTCTTCTACCAAGAATCGGCCGAGCGTCTTGCGTCGACCTATCGCGGAAAACCAGAAGACGACACGATCTTAATGCCGTTCCTGATGTTGTACCGTCACGCATTCGAGCTTGAAATAAAGGACTTCATCCGGTTCCTCGCCCAGAAGAGACATCGTTACCACGAGGCCCAGAATGGCGAATTGCGGCGGGAGGAAATTGACAAGAAGCTACGCCACAAACTTCGTCACAACTTAGAAGATCTACTGAACGAACTACTTCAGCACTACGACACACTCGCTCTGCCCGAAGAATTCCCGCAGAGCGTTAAGGACCTGGTGGACATGCTGCACGCGGCCGACCGCGGTGGCACCGCATTCCGGTATGCGGGCGGACTTCCAGACAGTCAAGACTATGCTGACTTTCCAGATCTCGTTGAGTTGCTCCGTGAGAGATTCGAGCTACTCCAGGCGGTTTATTCCTCAGTCGAGGCGCTGTACGATGCGATGCCTGAGCCGGAGGAGCAGCACTACTGATTTCAGGCCAACCAGTGAATACTGGTCAAACCGGCGCTCGCAATTATTCGAAGCGTTCGAGATGTCCATGTCACACGGTGAGCGGGAGACCCCGAGGGGTGTGGACGGCAGGCGGAGTTCGCCGGGCACGCAGGGGTCGGGAGCATTTGATGCCCCGGCCGGTGGCGATCGAGCGGGTGGAGCGAAGGCACCGGCTGCACCGACGCCTGTGGCCTGGTCTGTCCTAGTCGAGCAGCACCGTGTCAGCGATCTTCGTCGCCACTTCCTCCAGCGATGAGTAGTTCGCAGTGTCCAGCCCGGAGCGTGCCGCAAGCAAAGGGCTAACCCGTCGCAGTTCGTCGAACGTCGTGCCGTGGACGATCGGGATAACCCGGTCGGTCGCCAGCAATGCTGAGAGCTCCTGGGCGGCGATACCCTCGTTGTTGAGGCTCGTGAACAAAGCTGGCGTGACGAGCACGATCCCTGCTCGTGAGCCCGCTAGGCCCTTGTCGATCTTCCGGATCAGCGACGTGCCGAGTGGGACGTCCATTTCACTGAACCAGACTGAGACGTCGAGATCAGTCAGTAGGTTGTTCAACTCGAGGGCTGCGCCCTGACGGTCGTCCCATGCGTGGCAGAGAAACAAGTCGCGACCGCCGTCATCGGTCTGCGCGATCTGAACGACCTGTTCGCGCACTGGGTTGAGCGTTTGATACTCGCGCGTGGAGTACGAAACGGATGATCGCCGGGCCCGGCTTGAACTGCTGCCGCCGCCGTCAGAGTATCGACTGGCGTAGCTCGGGAATCGGCGCGGCGCCGGAGGAGCCACGTAGGCGGGCGGCGGCGTGTAGTAGGTCGGCCGGTACGAAGAGCGATAGCGGCAGGCGGGGCAGTTCGCGGCACCGCTCGCAGTGCGATGACCTTCAACTGGAGCTGTGCACTGAGCCATGCGGCCAATAGTACGAATAACCTCCGACAATGGGAGGAGCAAGCGGATCTTCACCGTCTCGCTGAGGCCCAGCCCGCCTGGCCATCGAAACCGTGGACCGCACGTGATCGACGACAGGCGCCCTGATGCCGGACCCCAGGGTTGTGTCAATGTCGGGCAGCGGCGTACTTGTTCCAGGCTGAGCCGGTGAGTTCGACCCATCGGGTGGCGGTGGTGATGTGGATGCCGATGAGGGAGGCGAATACGGCGGGCGGGGTGGTGGCGGCCAGGTGCAGCAGTGCGGTGTTCCGGCTGGCGCGGGAGATGATGCCGAGCTGGTTCATCCGGCGCATCAGCGAGGCAGGGTGCAGGTGGGTGCCGGCGTTTTTGCCGGTGAACAGCCACCGGGCATCGGCCAGGGTGCTCGCGGTGCCGAACGGCTTGGCGACCGGCAGTGCTGTGACGAGCGCGTCCAGGGGCGGGATGAGCAGCAGCGGCTCGGCGCCGAGTGCGAGGTAGGTGCCTGCGTCGCGGACCTTGATGTCGCTGCTGGTCAGCGCGGTGATCTTCGTGACGGGTTGGGCGTAGAGCAGGATCAGGCAGGCGGCGGCCCGGTCCTCGGTGCTGGCGGCGTCAGGGTCGTGTAGGAGTCTGCGGGCGAGCGCGAGCTGTTCCTCGGGGTCGATGTCGTGGCCGGGGTGCTTGTTCGCAACGGGATCGGGTAGCCGCGCTTGGGAAAGGTAGCCGCTCCGTTTGAGCCAGCGGATGAAGCTCAGGCGTGCGCTGCGCCTGGTGGTCAGCCAGGCGTCGAGGCAGGCTTGCGGGCAGTCGTTGAGGTCGTGGCCAAGAGCGGTGTTGTAGTCGAGGAAGGCATGGGCGGTGTGGATGTCGTTGCGGCAGCGGGCCGCGACGTGTGCGGTGAGGTGGCCGTGGCGGTCGGTTTTGGCGCGGCCGACGACGTGCCAGCGTGCGTAGCGGGACAGCACGCCGCGCAGCTCGGGATCGGTGATGTCGGCGACGGCTTCGGCCACGTAGCGGTGCAGCCGGGCGGCGTTTTCGTCGCGTGGTGGGAGTGCGCCGCCGGCGACGAGCATAGCTCGCAGGTAGGTCACCGAGAACACCTGTGGGTGGGCGTCGAGGGCATCGTGTGACAGGTCGAGTCGGCCTTGGGCGATGGCGGTCAGCAGGTGCAGGCTCGGTAGGTCGTGCCAGTTGCTGAGCAGCGATCGGGGTTGGCGGAGTTCGGTCAGGGCGTCGCGGACGCCTTTGAGCTCGGGGCGGATCGTCCCGTCCGGGCCAGTGAGGGCGGCATCGATCTGCTGGGTGGCTTGGCATGCGAAGCAGCGGGAATGGCCGTGGTTGGTGGTGCGTCGGCCGAGGGCTTGCTGTCCGCAGATGGAGCAGTCGATGACCGGTGCCTGGTAGCAGGTCGGGCAGACATCCGGCGTTGTGGTGGTGGCTTTCAGCGCGACCCGTTTGAGCCGTCCGCAGATGCCGCAGGTCCGTTTAGGGTTGCGGTAGCAACGCGGGCAGAGGTTCCGCGACCCGTCGCGCTTGCCACCGGCTCGGGTGGCTAGCGGGCCGATGCTGCCGCATTCGTCGCAGGCATCCTGGGCGGTGCGGGTGTGGGCGTAGCAGGTCACGCAGAGCGCGCCGCCATCATCGGTGCGGGCGTTGACCCGGCGCTGCTTGCCGCAGCCGGAGCAGGGCTCGGTCGGTGAGCGGCGGGCGCGGCAGGCTCGGCATTCGCCCCGGTCCAGGGCGTGGTTCCAACGCAGGGTCTTCACCCGTCCGCAGCGGAAACAGGGGCCGCGGATGATCGTGCTCGCCATTCAGCCGGTCAGTCCCCGGCCGGCTTGATGACGGCACGGGTCGGACGGTTCTTGCTCGATCTGGGTGGCGTGGCGCCGGTGGTGCCGGTCTTGCGTCCGCGCCGCGAGTTCGTGGCGACGTAGGGCTCGATCAGATCGTTGGGGGTGACGCCGAAGATATCGCAGAGCGCGGCGAGCAGGCGCATGTTCAGCCGCTCGGGCTCACCGACCACGATCCGGTAGACCTGGGTGGAGGTCATCACCACGCCCCGGTCGGCCAGCAGCGGCACCAGATCGGTGGTGGACTGCATGCCGTGCTCGTTCATCACCTTGCGCAGGTGCCAGCGATAGGCAACGGTCTTCGTCACGGGGATCAAACCTCCTCCATAGCGGTCGGTGGGGTGAACGCCGCGTCCAGGGCGCGGCGCAGGGTGCGGTTGCGGTAGTCGCCGGACACGCCGGTGTAGAGGGCGGTGGTCGAGCCCCACCGGTGCCCGACCTGCTGCTGCACGAACAACGGGTCGAAGCCGCCCTCGATCAGATGCGTCACATACGAGTGCCGCAGGCAGTGCGGGTGCAGCGCGACATCGAAGCCGAGGTCGTCGCGGTACTCAGCAAACCGCATCCCGATGTAGCTGCCCGTGATCCGTGACTGCCGTTCGGTCGGCCAGAGCATCCCGGTGCCAGCGGCATCGAACAGGGGCAGCACGTCGGTGACGTACTCGTCGATCACCGGACGGGTCCAGTCGAAGACAGCCAGCACCGCCCGCCGCCGAGGTTGGGAACCGCGGCTGGCCTTGGCCCAGCGGACGTTGCAGACCCCGAACCGGCCGAACTCGGTCGCAGTCGGGTTGCGGATGAAGTCGTGGACGTCCAGCATCGTGACCTCCCGGCGGCGCAGCCCGAACGCGTAGATCATCTTGAACAGCGTCGCGTCGCGGAACACCGACTTCCAGCCCTTCTTCCCACGCGTGCGGGCATGGTCGACGCGATCATCGGCGTAGTCGAAGAAGGTCTGCACCTCGTTCCGCGACAGGGGTCGCACCGCTGGGCGTGCTTCGTGATCCCCGGTATGGACGATCGTGTTCCACTCGTGGCAGACCTGCACCGGGTGGGTGCCGAACAGTTCCTCGCACCGCTCGACCCACCCGTAGCGGCGGTCGGTGAGGTAGGCGCAGAACAGCGCGACCGCGTTCTGGTAGGAGCGGATCGTGCCGTGCGAGCACGGCTTGTCGCCGGAGACCAGCTCGGTCGTCCACTCCTCGACGTCGCCCGGCGTCCACTCCCACGGCAGACTTCCGCAGAACCCGGCGAACCGGCGCACCTGCGCCAACCTCGCCTGGATCGTCTTCGGGTTCAGCATCCGCGAGGACTGCTGCGCCGACCACCCGGTGAGCATGTCATCGAAGACCTGCCCGGCCGGACGCAGCAAGGCCACGTTGCCAGGCCGCAGCGCCGTCACCGATCCAGGCCGGTTCCCGTCCTCTGAGTCCACCCCGACAATCTTACATCTAATGTAGGAAAATTACATCTAATGTAGGCATCGGTGTGTTTGTGCTGCTCCGAAGCGGGTTCTACTGCTTCATTGGTGGCCACTGATACCCTTGCCTGACCAGGGAACCTGCACAATCTCGGCCGCCAGCTATTACATCTAATGTAATTATTGCGAATTATGGCTGACCGACAGGTGTAGGTGGTCATAGTGGCCTCCAGTGACGTCGTCGGGGTCGTGCATGCCGCCGCCGTCGTAGGACCGCCAGCCTTCATCGGTTCGGTTGACGCTCCAGATCAGGCCGTCCCAGATGAGGTAGTCCACCCACAGCGCGTCGGCGTGAAGTTGCAGCCAGGTAGTCGTGCGCCAACCTTCGGCCCTTTGCGTGTCAGTCGGGTGTTCGCCGATAGCGTTGCCGAACGTCACGTCACAGGCCCGGCCGTGCGGATGGTCGGAGTCGGTGCCTGGGCGTTCGGCCCAGCAGGACCAGCCGGTGTTGGGGAACGCGGAGCGGGTTTCGGCGATGAGGTGGGCGAGCTGGCGGGTCACCCAGCCGCCGGTGCCGGTCGGGTCGTCGACGCGGCCACCTGGTGAGCCGGTGAATGGCTGCGGTGGTGGTGGCAGGTCGCCGTCGGGCAGGGGAGTGCTGGGGGCGCATTCGTCTGGCTGTTCGGTGCTGGGGTTGTCGGGTCGGCCGAGGTCGCCGGCGCCGTGGGCGCGGAACCAGGTCACTGGGTCGCTTGGCGGGGCGGTGGCTCCGCCGTTGCGGACCTCGACGTGCAGGTGCGGTCCGGTGGCGCGTCCGGAGGCGCCGACGTCGCCGATGTGTTCGCCGACTGTGACGATGTCGCCTGGTTCGACATGGATGCCGTGTTCCCACATGTGCATGTACACGGTGGCGGTGATGTGGTCGCCGAATCGGTGTTCGATGATGATCGTCCCGGTGGCGCCGCCGGCCATGTGGGCTTCGGCGACGACGCCGTCGGCGACGGCGTGGATGGGGGTGCCGTCCTCGGCGGCGAGATCGATGCCGGTGTGTAGTTCTTCCTTGGTGGGATCGGTCGGATCGGGGCGGAGTCCGTAGCCGGAGGTGAACGTGTATGTCCCGTCAGGTAGCGGGAGCACCACCTGATCGGCTTCCGGTATGTCGGCCGTGCGAATTGTCGCGCCGGTCAGGTTGGGTTCGTTGGTGGACCAGTCTCTGGTGAGGTGCCGGATGGTGTCGAGGTACTCGCGGGTGATGGCGGGGATGTCGGGGTAGGTGGCCAGCCGGCCCGGGCCTGCGTTATGTGCGACGGCGAGTGCTTCGAGTTCGGTGAGTTCGCGGGTAGAGGCCCAGTCAGGGTTCGCTTGCCGGGTGCCACGGATGTCGTCTCGCAGATCGCACAGGTAAACCGCGCCGTACTCGGCATGGATGAGCGGCTCTTTGATGTCCCAGATGCCGTTGCCGTTGCGGTCTGCCTCCCATTCGCCGTACACGGTGTGCCAGACGTGTCGGTTGATTTGGAACAGTCCCCAGGTGCCGCCGTTGACGTCGTCGGCGTAGGCGTCCGGGATGAACGAGGATTCGTGATGCATCACCGCCGCGATCCACACGCTCGGCAGTGCTGGGCAAGTGGCGGCGGCGGTGGCGATCCAGGGCCTGGCTTCGTCGGGGATCGGAGCGTCTTCGTTGAGTTCTTGATCGTTTTCAACAGGGAGATCCAGGCAGCCTGCTCCGGCTGCTTGGCCGCCTGGGTTCATGAGCACGGCGACGGCGAGCAGGCCGGTGGAGGGGCTGAGTAGAAGAAGGGCGGTCAGGACGATCAGTGCCTTTTTGAACATGTGTCTGGCCTGCCGGGGTGTTAGGTGAGTGGATTGTCGAGTTCGGAGAGCCGCAGGGTGTGGCAGCGGGGGAAGGCTGGACGGCAGGCGAGGAAGACGGTGAATGCCGTATCGTGTGCGGATTCCTCGGCCCGGTCGTGCCAGATGCCGTGGCGGTGGCGGGTTCCCTCGATCGTGACGGCGACGGTGCCGTCTCGGATCTGTCCGGCGGCATCGCGGGCGATGTGCTCCCAGGCGTCGGGGACGAACGCGGCGTGGATGGTGAAGGTCTGCCGGGTGTGGTAGTCGCGGAGATGTTGCCAGGTGTCGATGTCTGGCAGATAGTGGGTTAGATCGGCGATGAGCCCGGCGGTTTCGGTGCCAGAGGGGTCGGCATCGATCAGGGCGACGTTTCGGTACTCATCTGGTGAGAGGCCCGACATTGTGTCCCACGTGAACACCGCCGTGGCGACCGCGCGTGCGTACCGGACCGGGTCGTTTGTCGCTGGCAGCGTGGGTATGTCCTGCCATGAGGCCGCCGTGGGCGCCGTGGATGGTGTTGGTTTTGATGTGGCTACGTTGGTGGCCGGGTGCCGTGTCGGGTCTTCGCTTGGTGGGCCGGTGATGAGGCCGTAGACCCCGATACCGGTGACGATGATGACCACGATGGCCGTTGCGACCATGGCGATGGTCAAACGCCGGGGAGTCTGCGAGGGGCGTGTGCGTGCCCAGAGGGTGAGTTTCATGACGGGTAGCGGCCCTTCTGCGCTGAAGGAGGTTTGCCCGTAAGGTGGGTTCAGCTGGCCGTGCGGACGCCACCGTCGCGGCGGTTGCGGGCGTCGATAGCGGCGCGCATGAATGCTGAGCAACCGTCATGGCAGGCGGTGATGATGTTCCACTGCTCATCGTCGAGATGTTCGGCGACAGCCTGTGGTGAGACGTTCTCCCACCAGCCAAAATGTTGTTTTGCGAACGTAGCTACGCGGCGGGCGCTGAGGATGTCGCGTGCTGAGGAGTCGATGTCGCTCCAGCCGGTCGCGACCGAGTGAACCTTCTTGGTCGCCCGTTTAGCTTCGCGTGCTGCAATGGCCGGATGGTCGATGGCGGCTAGATGCTCCAGCTCAGACTCGGCCGCGTCACGGACCCGTTCAGGAACGGCGGGGTCCGTCGCGGTGTCTTCAAGTTCAAAGCGTGCTTTGGCTGTCGTGATCGCCAGGTAGCGGCCGTGTACTTTGCCGTCAGCGTTGAGCTCGGCGAGTGCCTGCTCGGTTTCGGCCCGCAGCCACTCGGGCGCCTCGCTGTCTACGATGCGTCTGAGTTCGAGCACCTGTTCGAGCATGCCATGTGAATCGCGGCCAGTTATGGCGCGTGCTGCCTGCACACGGGCGTCTTGCGGTGCCGTCGAATCGACGGCACCGTGTTCCCCGCTACCAAACCGGGTCGAGGCCTGGCGGCGGGCAGCTTCGTCGGCGTAAAGGGCCTTCAGCTCGGCGTAGAGCTCTGCGGCTTCAACCGGAGTGAGATCTTTGCGGATCGTATTTTCGTGCTGGACCGCCATGACGGTGCGTAATCGGTCAGAGATATGGGTGGCAACCCACACCGGCACCCGGCGCCAGTTCAGCCGTTTCACGGCTTCGAGTCGGCGCCGCCCGGAGATGAGCAGTCCGTCAGGGCTGATAACCACCGGGTGCAGCAGCCCCACAGCGCGGATCGACTGGCACAGCTCGCTGAGGTCACCAAGCTCGTGCCGGTACGTGCGCCCCAGTCGGATCGCTGCGACCGAGTACTGCAAGTCCAACCGCCCGTGAGTCATGACGACGCCCCTGGGCAGGTGTGCCGGGCCAGATCGATCAGATCGGTATCGTGAAGCAGATCAGCGAGCTGGTCACCAACCAGGACACGAGCGAACACACCCAGTTCGCCCGGGGATGCGGCACCCGGTCGCGACCCGATGAGCAGCCTGATGAGCGTGGTCCAGGCCGAGTGGCTCAGGCCGAGATGCAGGCGGGTGACGTTGTCACGGCGGAGTGTGTCTCGGGCTGACTCATGCGAGCCCATGTCGGTGGCACGCATGGCCGCGTATTCAACAACTCGCCGTGCGCGGTCATGCTGCCAGCCAGCGACGACCAGGAACGCCGCCGATGTTGCGATCAGCCGCTCGACGCCGACGCCGGCGGCAACGGTGCCGCTGCTCTCGGCCGAAACGATGTCATAGAGAAAATCTTCGTGTTCGCCCGCGCGCATTGGTGCCCGCTCGGGCCGGTGGATCGGGCGGCGAGCCCGTTCAGGCGATATCAGCAGCCGTTCGCCGTAGGTCTCGGCCTGCATGGCCAGCGCCACAGCGCGGGTGATGACTGCCCAGGGGTCCCGGGCAGTCCGAACTGATCGCCCACGCATCGCCATAAAGGCGGCATATGTGGCGTCTTCGGGCGGCCGGTGCCATGCCTGAGCGACCGGGGTGAACCGTTTCTGGATGAACTCCAGCAGTGTCCGTGCCGCGGGCAAGGTATGCCACCCGTCGGGCCCGAGCTGATCGAGCACATGGAGCAGAGTCCGCAATCCATCACTGGTGGCGAGGAACTCTTCTACGGCTGAGCGGTCCGCGTCGGTGGTGTGCATAGCAATCGACATGGGCACCTCCCTGGATATATGGGAGGTGCGCACCGCGTCCCGGCCGCGTTCGGGCAGTTCAGTGTGGTGCCGGGGTTCACCGGCGGTTTGGCGTGCGAGGCGGCTGCGAGTGATCATGGTCTGCCGAATGCTGCTCACAGCGTCGGAGCTGACCGCTCAGCCGCTGGTGGTTCATGGCACTGGGAGGCAGCATTGGGTGGGCCGACAGCGGCTTGCCGCTGCCTCCGCAAGAGTGCTAGACGGGCTGCGGCTCGCCCGCCCTGGCGCGCCAGCATGTTAAGCCTGCGCTGAGCCCGTGCGGCTCGGCTTGCCGCCATGTCGTCTGTACGTTGGAGAACCTCAGTCGCGCGGACCCACCGAAGCTCGGCAAGTTGTCGCGCCGGGGCGGAAGGTTCGTTCCCGTTGGTAGCTTGCTGCAGGGACGGGTCGCCGTGGCGTGCCAAAGCCACAGCGGATTCGGCCTGGGCGGCCGCTGGCTCAAGATCCGTGGTGTGAGCACGGTCGGAGGCGTCCGGGTCATTGCTTACCGGGGCGTTGTAGGCGTTGGTGGTCATGAGTTCCCCTTGTCATCCTGTCGATGCTCATAACCGGCAGGGCGTGCAGCGTGTGTTGCCGGAGGTGTGCTGGGGGTCGTCTGTGCTGATCCGTCCGACGCGGTCATGTTGAGCCAGCGGCTCACCGTCGACGGGTGAACGCCGAGGTGATGGGCGATCCGCGCATTGGGCCAGCCAGAAACGAGGCGGAGCTCGCGCGCCTCTCGGCGGCGGGCACCGTTGGATTGGGAATGCCGGGCAGCTTTCGCGCTAGCGGCGGTGTCGCCGTCGATCGGCGTGAGTGCGCATGTGAGCGAAGAACCACCCGACGACGGTCCGTCTGCCGTGGGCACGTTCGTGCGGCGGGTCAACTCGACGGTGAGATGAGTGATCGCCAACAGCACTAGCGGGGGCACCGCGGACACGGCAGCGGCCAACACACCGGGGGCGGTCGCATGGCGAGCCACGAGCGCGTGCAGCGCGTTTCCGGTCACGGACACGGTGGCCCCGGCGAACAGCAACATCCACGGATATCGGGTCGCGCGTGGTCCGAACGGAGTTAGTGCGACGACGGAGATGGTTGCGACGACGATGATGCCGTCCACGATGAGCGGCCATGTCCACGCCCGGCTGGCATCGATGCCGGAGCGCACCGCCAGGTCGGTCAGCGTGGCGAAGGAGAGCCAGAACGCCCCGAGAGCGATCAGGATCGTGCCGCCGACGGCAGTGGCGACAACCCACCGCTCCACCGTGTGTGCTGGCAGGTCGGTCCTGGGCGGATGCGGGGGAGTCATGGCATCAGAACCGGCGGCGAGATCTCGTGCTGGTGGACCGCCTCTCGTGGGCTGTGAAAGTGTCGTCGGTAGGCCGAGTGGATCGTGACGTGCGTTTCGGGCGCATTGAGTCCGGAACGTTGGGCTGCCGCACCGAGAGTTTCGTGGGCGCTTGCCTCGGCCACGCCGTGCTCGGCGTAGCGGTGCGCCGCCCAGTACAACGCGGAGTTCCGGTTTCCTTCCGGCTGCATGGCCACCCACGCCGCGATCCGGTCGATCGACCCGTCGACCTGAGGTGGTCTGCCGGTAGGATCTCGTGTCGGCATGGGCGGAGCGAGCAGCGCCCGCACCGCCTCGCCGTCAACAGGTCGGGACTGGCGGCGCATCCCGACGACGACGTAGGCACGAGCGGTCTCGTCGTCGCCGGTAACAACTGTTGACGGCGGGGCGATCACGTACCCGCCGATGGCGCGGAAATCGACATGTGCGCTGGCCAAGGACCAGCACCGCTGGCTCTCAGCGCCGGGGTAGTACGCGTGAAGTCCGCCCGATGGCGTGCGGACCAAGCACGCCCAACCGTCGGCCAGCTCCGCCCGGCATGCCGTGCGAAACGCTCTGAATCCTGACCCGGACGGGTGCACGTCGACGTCCACAACGTCGAACCCTCCTCGGCTGCCGGTGGCCAGGCCGATGTTCGCCTGCGGCCACCGGCGCCACCACGCACGTACTCGTGCCCGGCTGGTCGATGCGTCATGGAACCCGTGCCGGGTGAGCGGGCGTTTGCCTCTGGGAATGCAGGGAAACACCGGTACACCGGCAGCGGCGTAGGCTACGGCTGCGGAGCCCAGGCTCAGATCGCCGATTCTGCTCAGCAGGGTGGCGTGGGCGACCATGTCACATCTCCGCCCGGACTGCCGCGCGGTCCGCCACGGGACCGGCCGCCGCGGGTGCCGCGAGGGAGACGGGGTCCGAGCGGGTGAGTCGCGCACCCGGGGGAGTGCCGTCACCGACCGGTGCCTCGGGCAGCTTCTCCAGGATCGATAGGGCTGCCGTGCGGGCACGCTCGCCGGTGGCTCGCACCACGTCGAGGGGATCACGGCCATTGACTGTGGACGACCATCCCGCCACGTAGGGCATCGAGTTCGGCTGGGTGTCGAGGCCGAAGCTGGCCGTCACCATAACGGCCGTCGACTCGGCCTCCACCTCACGGATACCCCGATGCCGGTCATCACCAGGGCCATGGCCGAGCATGATGTGGGCCAGTTCGTGGGCGAGCGTCGCCACCCTTGCGGCCTCGCTCATGTCGGAGCGAATGACCACGGCGCGGTCGTTGAAGCGGGTAACTCCGTCCGCACCTGCCAGTGCTGCTGCGTCGGGAGCGTCGTCGAGGGTGAAACCGAGTTGCCGGACCTGTGCAGCGAGCCCGTCCCACAAGCCGTCTGGAGCTTGGCCATGCAGCACCGCGGGCTCGGGACGCTCCGGGATCGGCTCGCCAGCGGTCTGCGAGACGTCCCACACGTACGCAGGTTTCATCCCCACGATCCGGCGACGGACCGTTTCGCCCGGATCGGGCCGCTCATAGCGGCCTAGCCGCCGCCACGAATGCGGATCGTCCGGGTGGAGTGAAGCGAACCGGGCCGTGACTGGAGACCAGAACATGTAGCCGGACTGGCCCTTCACCACTGACCGGCCCAGCTGCTGCCACTGCCGGAATCCTGCCACGTATGACGGAAACGGCTCCGGGACGCGGCCTTGTTCATACGCGTCCGTGTGCTGGCTGAGAATCAGCAGGGTGTTGGCGAAAGATCGCGACCTAAACCGAGCGGCGAACACCATCGCACGCCGCCACTGCTCGCCCGTGACCAGTTCCTCGACAGCGCGTTCAAGTCGCTCGCTGAGTTCGTCCAGCTTCTCTTCCCGCGACCTGCGGACTCGTTGGTCGTTCATACCGGCTAGGTGCGCCCACCGACGGGCCGACCCGCCTGGCGCGAAGTTATGACGGTTGTCGCATCCAATGGCGATCCGCGGGCCGGATGCTGTCAGACGCACGCCGGCCGACTGCCGGGCATCTGCTGTCACTCGCAGATACGGCCCATGTGTGTCACGTTTGTTCATGTGGACCACGCCGTCATGCTATGTTTACTGATGTGAACACTATTGAGAATGCCTCAGCGATGCGGCTCGGTCAAGGGCTTTGTTGAAGGTCGACGAAGAATGAGTCATTCACGGGACTCGTGGCATGATCTGAGAACTCCAGCCAACCCATCGCAGCGCGAGGAGATGGGCCGTGAATCAGTCTGAAACTCCGCGGCTTTCCGCACTGGCCGGACGGCTTGACTACCTCTTCGCCACTGTCCGTCCCCGGGGGCGAGGCGAGTACACGTACCGTGAAGTGGCCCAGGCCATCAACGACTCGCCGGACGATGTGACCATCTCCGCAAGCTACCTCTGGCAACTCCGCAAAGGCCATAAGGTCAACCCCTCCGTGAGGCACATCGAGGCGCTGGCCAGGTTCTTCGGTGTCCCGACGCGATGGCTCGTCGGCGACGAAGACGCCGACGAAATCACCTCACAACTAGAGCTGCTTGCCGCGATGCGTGACACCGACGTCCGCGAGATCGCCCTGCGCGCCAGCGGGCTATCCGATGCCGCCCTCCAGATGATCAAGAACGTCGTCGAGAACACGCGAAAGATGGAAGGCTTGACAGACGACGACTGAACAAGCCCCCGCGTTGTGAAACGCCAAGCCTCATGACAGCGACCCTAACTAGCGGCATAATCAATGCAAGTGCATCTAGTCACGAACACGGGGTAGGGACGTGGAACCGCGTCGCATCAGGCAGACGTGCGAGGAACAACTGCGCCGATTCGTCCTGCCCGAACCGTTCACGATCGACGCGTTCTGCTCCACCCTGGCACGTGAGCGCGACAAGCCAATACGCCTGATGCCAATGCCCGACGGTGCCGACTCACCGTGCGGGATGTGGCTGGCGACCGCTGACACCGACTGGGTATTCCACCAGGCCGCGACATCTCAACTCCACCAGGAACACATCGTCCTGCACGAACTCGCCCACATGATCTTCGGCCACACCACGAAACAAGACCGGGCCGAACGGTTACAGGCCCGCCTGCTGCCTGATCTCGACCCCCAAATGATCGCATCGGTGCTTGCCCGCACCGCTTACACCTCAGTGGAGGAACAGCAGGCCGAGATGCTCGCTGGCCTGATCGGCGCACACGTCCGACGTCGTGCTCACGTGGACGCAGGGCCCGACTTCACTCGCGCCGCAGACGTGTTCGAGCCAGAGCCGTGAGCACGTACACCGTCATTCCAGCCATCCTGTTGTGGGTCGCGGTTGCCTTCCGGTTGCCGACACGGAGAAAGAACACTTCGCAGCGTCACCTCCTGGTCGGACTGACCGCTCTTGCGATCGCATGCACCCTGGAGATCCCCTCGGTCAGCGCGACTCTTCAGGAACGAATAGTCAGTGCGAATACACCACATCTGGTCAAGCACATCGCAGTCGTGGTCGCCGCGAGTGCCATCTGGGAGGTCGCCCGCCACGTCGCGCTGACGCAAACTGAGGCAGCCACACACCGTGCCCGCCGCGCCGCCATCACGATCAGTGCGATCTGCGCCATGATCGGCATGTTCCTTCTGGCACCCGAACACGACGAGCCCTTGCCCGGCCTCACAAACGCAGCCGTCGGCGAGCCGGCGCTCCTGGCCTACTGGACGGCCTACCTGGCCGTACTCGCCGTGGTCGTCGTGGGCATTGCCCGAGTAGCGGTCTCGGCGCTACGCACGTTCCCAGCCGGTGCGCTTCGGACGGGAGTGTTGTGGATGGGCGCCGGCGCGCTTGTCGCATTGGCGTACTGCCTGAACAAGGCCGTCTACCTCGTGACCGCCACGGCCGGTCTCGCATCGGACCATGCCGACCTCATGGAGTCTGTGCAAGCGCGGTTGCTTGCGCTCACCGTCTTCGGTTTCGTTGTCGGTAGCTTGTGGCCGATCGCCGTCCGCTGGCCGTTGATCCGGCACATCATCGCCTACATGACCTACCGGCGGCTGCTGCCGGTGTGGCGGGCGTATCTTCAGGGCGAACCCGGGCTCGCCTTCAGCGTGACGGGACGGGCGCGTCTCTACGACGTTGAGCTACGCCTTTACCGGCGGGTGATTGAGATTCGCGACGGCATGTTGGCCGCCCGCGCTTACGCAGACCCCGGCCATTGCGACTTGGCCCTACGCGAGGCCCGTCGAGTCACCACGAGAGATCCAGACCTCATAGGCGAAGCGGCTTGGTTGGAAACGGGCCGGCGCGCCAAGCTCCGGCGCGTTCAGCCCAGCGGCGTCCCTCAGGTCGGCATCAGTGGCGGCGCGACCATCACCGACGAGATTCGGGTGCTGACCCGTATTGCCAAATCGTGGCCACTTATTCAGACCATCGCCGACAGAATCGACGACATGTCGGACGTGAGGAAGACAAGCACATGAGCCGGATTGACACCGCTCCTGGCCGGTCAGAGCGTTTCGCTGCGCTGTTGACCACGGTCTTCGCGCCAGCACACCTCGTGATCGGTGTATTACCCGTCATCGGAGCCGCCAGCCATACATCAGTCATCCGTGGCCTTGGCTGGGGCGCGCTGGCTGCGCTCCTTGTTGGCGTCCCGCCCTATGCGTGGGTCCTTTACGCGGTGCGGCGGGGTCGTTTCAGCTCACCCCACATTCCCGATCGCGCCCAGCGGCTTCTCCCGCTGGCCGTTGCCGCGGCCGCCGCAGCCGGCGGGTTGCTCGCCCTAGTGATCCTGGGCGCGCCGCGGCAGCTGATCGCGCTCCTAGTGGCGATGCTCACCGGTCTAGCCGTCACCACCACCATCACCCTTAAGTGGAAGATCTCCATTCACACCGCGGTCGCCGCCGGCACCGCCACAATCCTGACCATCGTCTTCGGACCCGCACTCGGAGCCAGCTGGGCCATAGTCGCCGCGACCGGTTGGTCCCGGATCCAGTTGAGAGACCACACCACCGCCCAAGTCGTCACCGGCGCCATTCTGGGCACGATCATCGCCGCGACAGTCTTCATCGCCCTTCGGTGAAGGGACCTAGAACGGTTGCATTGATGGCATCAGGGAACCTGATATCAACCGGTCTCGCTGATCGCACCTGGAGATCCCGAGTCCAGGGTCCGCGGCGACTTGACGCAGTCCAGGAGGACTCGCGGATCGCGGAAGATGACGACGTTCCTGGCGCTCAGCCAAGCTCCCCTCGTCTGTCGGCTCCCTTCATTGCGGTTGTGACATGACAGGGCTCGATGACGTGGACAGCGGTTCGAGCAGGGCGACGACTTACGTTACGATTTGCGCCTCGCGCCCATTTGAGGAGCGCGCCCGGGCTAATTGACAGTCTCTGAATCTACGGAAGCTGAGGGCTCCCTTGAATCGAGATCGTGGGGCACATTACTATCGCTCAGATTTCCAGGTCCACACGCCTAGGGACGCCAGGTGGAAGGGGAAGAGGGCAACCTCTGACGCCGACCGGGCCGCCTACGCGCAGACCTTCGTCGCTGCGTGCCGACGTGTCGGCCTGAATGCTGTCGCGATCACCGATCATCACGATCTCCTATTTGCTCCGTTGATTCGCAAGGCCGCCGCGAACGAAACGAACGAACACGGCCAGCCGTATGCTCCCGAAGAGCGCCTCTGCGTCTTCCCTGGAGTCGAGATGACGCTCGCTCTCGCGCGTCAGGCTCTACTCATCCTCGACGCCGACTTCCCAGACGATCGGCTGCCATCGGTGCTCCAAGTGCTCGCGATCACTCCGCACGATCCGGCCAAGGCGGCCTTGCCTGATGTAAAGCCGCTGGATCACGTCACATCGCTGGCCGATCTGTACAGGAAGTTCGATGAGCATGATTGGCTCAAGGGCCGCTACATCGTCCTGCCGAATGCCAGCGACAGCGGCCACAAGACGATCATGCGCAAGGGTATGCAGGCTGAGTACAAGGACATGCCCTGCGTAGGTGGCTACCTGGACGGCTCAATCGACAAAGTCGGGACTGGGAACCGGAGGATCTTCGCAGGCGAGGATGCGGCATGGGGCAACAAACCATTGGCCATCTTCCAAACCTCAGACGCCAGGTCCGCAGACTTCGCGAGCCTGGGATCGCCCTCTACGTGGGTCAAGTGGGCAGAGCCGACCGCTGAAGCGCTGCGTCAGGCGTGCCTCGGTCATCAATCCCGCATTGCTCATGTGAGTCCGCAGGTGCCGACGGTCTTCGTGTCGCGCGTGGCAGTCTCCAACAGCAAGTTCCTTGGTCCCGTAGATGTCCAATTGAACCCCCAGTACAACGCCGTCATCGGGGGGCGGGGAACTGGCAAGTCAACGATCCTCGATTACCTACGCTGGGGACTGTGTGATCAGGCAGCCCACGCGGGGGACGAGGAACTAGCGAACCCGAGCGTGCGACGAGAACGGTTGATCGAGAACACACTGAAGTCAGTTGGCGGCCAGGTCGAGGTCTACTTCACGATCAACCAGATTCCCCACGTGGTTCGCCGCGACGCTGTGTCGGGAGACATCCAGCTCAAGGTTGGAGAGGCAGAGTTCGCCAAAGTGCGCGAGGAACATGTCCGAGCGCTCCTTCCTGTGCACGCATACAGCCAGAAACAACTAAGTAGTGTCGCGTTGCGGATGGACGAGCTAACCCGATTCGTCACCGCGCCAGTGCAACGGTCCCTTGACAGCGTCGACCAAGAGATCACGGAAGCCGCAGGCAAGTTGCGTGAGAACTACGCTAAGGTCCAGCGAGCGCGGAGCCTTGATTCGTCGATCGCAAGCCAGCTGTTGGCAGAGCGATCCCTTGCCGATCAGGCCACGAACCTGCGAACAGCCTTGACCGACCTCTCCGACCCGGACCGCGCAATCTTGGGCGCGAAGCCCAAGTTTGATGAGGTTCGGGAGCTCCTTCGGTCCCAGGAGCGGGAGCTGGAGGATGCGCTTGGTCAGGTGCAGACGTCTGTAGATCAGCTCAGCAAGATTCACGATTCCCTCACTACGCCCGGCGAGCTGCCTATCGGAATTGCCGGAGACATCTCGACCCTGATTGACGCGAGGCGCCAACTGGTCGAAGGGCTCCGCAGCGACATCAGTCAAGCGCTAATTAGGGCGACGAGCGCCCGGGCGGAGGGAGCTAACGAGCAAGTCGCGGCGGCTGCCGTCAGAGATGGGATCGGTTCGTTCGACAACCAGTACGAGGAGGTCAAGCGCCGCTCGACAGCGCATCAGGCAAAGCTTGATGAGCTGGCGGGTGTGGAGGCTCGCCGCACGCAGGCCGCCGAATTGCTTGCCAATCATCGTCGCGATCGTCAATCGCTCGGAGACCCCGTAGTCGCGCATGCCGAGTTGCGAGGCGCACTCGTCAACCTCTATCGCACGCGGTCGGACCTGCTTACGAATGAGACCGCCAAGGTGACTGAACTCTCCGACGGGCTCTTGAAGGCGAGTATCAACCGCGGCCAGGGACTCGCGGCAGTCGAGGCCAAGTTCCGCGGTTTCATCCAAGGCTCCAGTGTCCGTGGCGGCAAGGTAGATCAGTTCTTCGCGGGCCTTCGTTCCGAGTCCGACCCCCTGGAGACATGGGAATCCGTACTGGGAGAACTCGAGGAACTGCTACTCCTGGAGGAGGATGCCGAACACACGTCTGAGACGACCCCTAACCTCACTCGCCTCGGCTTTCCAGTCCCGGACCAGCGGCGTGCCAGGACACGAATGACGGCTGACGGCTGGCTGGACCTCGCTCTCACGCCGATACGAGATGAGCCTGTCTTCGAGTACCAGACCAAGGAAGGCGAGTTCATTGCGTTCAACGCGGCCTCTGCCGGCCAGCAGGCGACAGCACTGCTTCGGGTCCTGCTCGCGCAAACGGGTGTCCCGCTGATCATCGACCAGCCGGAGGAGGACCTTGACAGCCAAGTAGTGCAGGACGTCGTGACTCGAATCTGGGCTGCCAAACAGAGGCGCCAACTGATATTCGCGAGTCACAACGCCAATTTGGTAGTGAATGGCGATGCTGAACTTGTGGTCGCCTGCGACTACCGAAAGCAGGGCGACCAGTCTGGAGGTCGCGTCAAGTTGGAGGGCGCAATCGACATCGTGGCTGTGCGCGACGAGATCACGCGCGTCATGGAAGGTGGGGAGAAGGCGTTCCGCCTCCGTAAGGAGAGATACGGGTACTAAGGTTCGATGGCACCGGCGAGACGCTGGTGGGTTCGTGTCGCCACGATCTGGGCGGTTCGCCCGTTGACGATGAGGGCGTTGCTTTGTGGGCGAAGCGATGCGACGTCGCTAAATCTACCGTGCGATGGTCAGCTGCGCGCACTCTGGTGGTCGGTCAAGATGGTCCCGTGCATCAGCGGTGCTGACTTTGGTCAGCTACCCCAGTCGAATGGGCCAGGCCTTGGTTCGGGCAGTGAAACCATCGAGCCCGCACGTTCGCATCGCTAGAGGATTCCTGCTGTGTAGGATCTTGGATCTTTGTCCGGCGCTGCCGACGAGTCCTGCGGTCGTCCTTGACGCCGCTTGCCAGGGATCGACCGACTACCGTGGTAGCAGCCTTGGCTACGCCTCTGATTGTTGATCTTTAGTCACACCTCTTGCAACTGAGGCCCGGTGGCGCACCTGACGGGTGTGACGGTGTCGATGCGGGTGATGTCTGCGGGCAGCGGCTACGCCTATCTTCTCAAGTCGGTGGCCGCCGGCGACGGGCGTCGTCGCCTCTCTGAGCCGTTGGTCCGGTACTACACCGAGAAGGGCACACCGCCTGGTTGGTGGCTAGGCAGCGGCGTGGGCAGCCTCGCCTCCGACGTCGTCGCGGGGGACGTGGTGGCTGAGGAGCAGTTGAGGCTTCTGCTGGGGGAGGGAAGGCATCCGGTCACTGGTGATCCGTTGGGTCGGGCGTTCCCGGTGTTCGCGTCCGTGCAGGACCGTGTCAACGACCGCGTCGCTCGCCTCGACCCTGCGCTCACTGAGCGTGAACGTTCCGAGGCCGTCTCGGCCATCGAAGCTGAGGAGTCTCGTCGGGGGAACCGGCGGGCGGTTGCCGGCTACGACTTCACGTTCTCGGTTCCGAAGAGCGTGAGCGTGCTCTGGGCGATCAGCGATGCGGCGACGCAAGCACGGATCGCGCGTGCGCACCACGCCGCCATCGCCGACACAGTTGCACTCTTGGAACGGGAAGTCGCAACAACACGCGTTGGTCGTGCAGGCCTGGACGGAGCTGTTGCACAGGCCGAGGTCACCGGGGTCGTGGCGACCGCGTTCGATCATTACGACTCGCGTGCGGGTGATCCGCAATTGCACACGCATATTGTGGTGTCGAACAAGGTGCACACGGTCCGCGACGGCGCATGGCGGACGTTAGACGGGCGGCCGTTGCACGCGGCGACGGTGGCGCTGTCCGAGCACTACAACGCGTTGCTGGCGGATCGCCTCACACTTGACCTGGGCATTACGTGGCAAGCGCGCCCGCGTGGGCGGGACCGCAACCCGGCGTGGGAGATCGCCGGCGTGCCGGATGAGCTGTTGACGTCGTTCTCGTCCCGCAGTGGCAAAATCGACGCCGAAACCGACCGCCTGATCGCCGCCTACGTTGATGCGCACGGGCGTCGCCCCAGCACCGATGTCGTGATTCGGCTGCGGGCGCAGGCGACGCTGTCGACGCGGCCGGAGAAGATGGTGCGGTCGCTGGCCGAGTTGACCGACGACTGGCGACGACGCGTGACCGCTGTGCTCGGCGTGGACGCGGCAACATGGGCGCGCAACCTGTGTGGCACGTCGTCAACGCATGCAACGGCGTTGCGTGCGGGCCAGGTTGCCGATACCGATGTGCGTGCACTTGCGACGCAGGTGGTGCGTGCGGTGGGGGAGAAGCGTGCCACGTGGACGCGGTGGAACTTGCATGCTGAAGCGTCGCGCACGTTGATGCACATGCGTTTCGCCAGCACGACTGATCGGGAAGCTGCCGTGGCACGGGTGGTCGATGCGGCCGAGCGTTTCTCGTTGCGGTTGACCCCACCGGAGGTGGCATCTTCACCGGAGCCGTGGCGCCGCGCGGATGGCACGTCGGTGTTCCGGCCACGGCACGGCGAGGTGTTCACGTCGACGGAGCTGTTGGCCGCCGAGCACCGGCTTCTGGACCATGCGCGCGCCACCACTGCACCCCGCGCGAATGTGGCTGACAGTCCGCGGCTTGTACGTCGAGACATCCACGACGGCGGCGCGCTCGCCGCAGAGCAGGTGGACGCGATCACCAAGATCGTGACATCTGGACGGACCGTGGACGTGCTCGTGGGCGCGGCTGGAGCCGGAAAGACCACCACGATGCGGGGCATGCGCCGGGCCTGGGAAGTCGCCCACGGTCCTGGGTCGGTGATCGGGCTGGCGCCCTCGGCCACAGCGGCGGAGGTTCTTGCCGCTGATCTCGGGGTGGCGTGCGAGAACACAGCCAAATGGTTGCGCGAGCGTACGGCCGGGCGGTGGCCGCTGCGGCGAGGTCAGTTGATCATCGTGGATGAGGCGTCGATGGCCGGGACGTTCACGCTTGACACCATCGCCAGTCACGCCGCACGGGCGGGGGCGAAAGTTCTGCTGGTTGGGGACTGGGCGCAGCTCGCCGCGGTCGATGCTGGTGGTGCGTTCGGGTTGTTGGTGCGTGACCGCGGGAACGACGTGGCGGAGCTGACCGGTGTACGCCGTTTCCACCATGCGTGGGAACGGTCCGCGTCACTGCGGCTACGCCGCGGCGATACCGCCGTCGTCGAGATGTACGACCAGCGTGGCCGCGTCGTCGGCGGAAAACTCGACGACATTCTCGACGCTGCCTACACCGCTTGGCGCAACGATCTCGATGCCGGGCACGCATCGATCATGATCGCGGAGACCATCGACACTGTCTCGGCCCTGAATGCCAGAGCACAACTGGACCGCATCGTCGCTGGAGAGGTACTCGCTACGTGCGAGGTGAACCTTCACGACGGTACGCGGGCCAGTGTCGGCGATCTGGTGGTCACTCGCCGTAACGATAGGAGGTTGGCGAGCGGGCGGGGGTGGGTGAAGAACGGCGATCGGTGGACGGTCACCGGCATCGGCGACGGCGGTTCCGTCGTCGTCCGCCGCGCCGGGCATCCTAGTTCGAGTGTGACGTTGCCGCCCGACTATGTCAGTGAGCACGTCGAACTTGCCTACGCCGTGACGGTGCACCGGGCGCAAGGTGTCACGGTGGACACTGCCCACGCCGTGGTCGCCTCGCCGTCGATGACCCGCGAGGCGTTCTACGTTGCGATGACCCGCGGCCGCACCCGCAACACCGCCTACGTGGCGACCGATCAGTCGCACCTGGAACAGCACCAGAAGCCGGTCAGCGAGGACGATGTCACCGCCACCGCAGTCCTGACGGGCGTGCTCGCACGACGTGGCGCGGAGCCATCCGCACATGAGACGCTGCGGGCCGAACAAGAGCGTTGGATGAGCATCGCGCAGCTGGCGGCGGAGTACGAGACCATTGCCGCGGAGGCGCAGCGGGGACGCTGGGCGACGCTCGTGCAAACGTGCGGATTGTCGCCCGAGCAGGCGGTGGCGGTCGTCAACTCGGAGGCGTTTGGTCCGCTGGCTGCGACATTGCGCCGTGCCGAAGCCCACCACTGCGACGTCGACTCGCTCTTGCCGCGCCTCGTCACACGACGCGGCCTCGACGACGCCGAGGACATCGCCGCAGTGCTGCACCGACGCCTCATCGCCGCCGTTCCTCCCCGGCACACCGGTGGTCAGCGTCCGCCGGAGCTGATCGCTGGGCTGATCCCAACAGCTGTCGGCCCCATGGATGCGTCGGCGCGGGAGGCGTTGGCTGAACGGCACCGGCTCGTCGAACGCCGGGCAAACACGCTCGCCGGCGCTGCTATTGAGGAGCGAGCGGATTGGGTGCGTCGGCTCGGCAACGACCCGCACGAGCCACGGCGGCGGGCAGCTTGGCGACGCGCAGTGGTCACTGTGGCCGCGTACCGAGATCGTCACGGCATCACCGATGCCCACCCCCTCGGTTCCGTAACCGTGCCGAGCGAACGCTGGCGCACGGACACGGCTTATGCCCGCGCGGCGTTGGAACGGGCGCGCCGGCTCGCACACGACGCCACAGCCCAGCAACCTGCCGCCAGCCATGAGTCGCCCGACCATCCGGTGATGGACCGGGACCTCTGAGCCCACCGGGAGCGGAGCACGCGGTGATCCTGATAGCCGCCACGCCGTCGGTATCGATGGCGACAGCGGCCGACCCGGCGTAGTGTTAGACATTGCGGCAGTAATGTCTGTCCGTCCCAGCTTCTAGCCTGGGCGGCGAACCCCGAATCTCGGGCGTCCTTTCAACTCATGGGGCCGCATTCCACAGTTGTCACCGTCTTCGATGGTGGGAGGATGCCACGATGTTCCGTTTGATCGGCCGCCTCGGCGGCGGCTACTACCGACTGCTCACTTACGCGCCGACGAACGTGCTGCTCGCATACCTGCGCACGCGGCGAGACCTCACAGCCACCCTGATTGCGCTGCTCTCTGGGGCCGGGTATCTGTACGCCGCCGCCGTCTGCACGGTCCTTGTGGATCGCGGTGCACCGGAGTGGCTGTACGGGGGCGTTGGCCTGTTCATCTGGAACGGCTTGAAGCTGCTTGTCTTCGTTCCCGTCAACCTTGCCGTGATCGTCACGACCCGCGGTGCGCGGCATCGATCCGCCCGGCATGAGGACGTCGCCAACGTCCGCCAATCCGTGACTTGAAGGAGCTGATCAACTAACCAGACACGCCTTTTTGCCAGGCGGGGCCGCCGGGAGCGGACACTCCACGACGACCCCTTGATCCCCTACCTGCCGTAACAGGAGGAGACCCGATGGGTACGCTACCCAACCCGCTCACGCCCACGTCGACCAGCCTCGATACCCGCCCCCAGCACTGTCAGCAGCTGCGCTGGTGCGACGAGCCCTACTCCCATCGTGGACCGTGCCGGCGCTATCTCGGTGAAGCCCGAGCTGGATCAGAACGCAATCCCAGCTTCCTCGGTGTCGCGGTCATCAGCACCGGCGTCGGTCAGCGCCGACTGGAAGTCTCCGCTGGTCAGGAGTGTTTGGTGTTCGACTGGCGACAGGTCGAAACCCTAGCCACGCTACTGGCGCAGGCGCGCCGGTCATACGCGAGCTAGAGCCATGGTTCCGGAGTTTGACCCTGACCAGGCCGATCTGAGCTATCTGTACGTGGCCTTCGCCGACTACCTCACTGCCCGCATCAACGATGGTACGCACCCACCACGTGCCCGCATGCTTGGCGAGCGTGACCTCGCCGCGGAACACGGCGTGTCCGTCGGGACCGTGCGCCGCGCCACCGAGCTCCTGCGCGAACGTGGCCTCGTCGTCACGCTGCCCGCTAAAGGCACCTACGTCGCCCGGTCGACCATGCCGGGCGAAGGCGCTCATCGGCCGACTACGGGGAGGCGTGGGCGAGGCGACGATGACTGATCAACCTCGACCTGTTGTCTCGGGGAGTTCGGAGCAGAGGCTCCGTCGGTGGAGGTTCACGAGCACCGCAGTTCGGCACGACGGGCGCTGGCTGGTCCACTGCAACCAGCACCCCGAAGTGCGCTCAAACGTGGCGCTGCTAACCCACGCAGCTGAGCATCAGCGGTCCGGCATCGCCGCTCACCTTGACCTGCTCCCGGACGAAGTCGTGGTTGACGTGCTGCCCCTGCTTCCTCAAGACGTCAAACGGCACATCACTCAGGCTCACGACCTGCGACGCACCGCGTCCTGGGCAAACAGTGCCGCTGCTGTTGAGCATCGTGCCGCAGCGCGGATGCTCGCTGACGCGGGACTGTCGTTGCGTGATATTGGCACCATCCTCGGCGTCTCCCACCAGCGAGTCCACCAACTTCTGCATGGCGGGCTAGTACCCGGTAGTGACGAGGAAAGCTGACTCTTGGCGTTGCGATCGGGCCAAGCTGCTGGTGGCGCGAGGCGGGATGTGTGTGAGCGTTCGCAGGCACGGGAGGCGAGCGGGCTTGGACCCGGGCGTCGTTCGGAGGTCCGATCTCTGAGCCGGATTCGATGTGCTGTCCGTGCGGGAACTTGCCGGTAGGCAGAAGAGGCGTGCTGTCACCAGCCAAGCCGTCGCGTGTCAGCGGCTTGGTGGTTCCAACCCGGAGCATTGGCTTTGTGATGCCGGTGTCGTCCATGCGTTCGGGTCCGCCGCCGCAGGATGTGGTCTCGCGTGCGCTGGCGCTTGCTTAGTCGATGGCGCGGTATCCGTGGGCGGTCCGGATGGGGTGTGGATCCTGCGGACCAGGCCGACGTGGCCAAACGCGTGGTTGTAGGTCAGCACATACTCACCATCGGCGTATTCACGGTCCAGGCTGCCGGTTGGCGGCTCGCTGTAAACGTGGCCGTTGGCCTCGGCCGCGTACTCGGTCTCGGCGCCGAAGTCCCACGCCGCAAGATGCTCCAGTGCTGCCTTGGGTCCTTGCCCGTTGATGATTCGCAACGTCTGCTCAGCGTCGTCACTCTGCTGGAATACCACGCCGATGTACTGCTGCACATTCGTGCCGTGTTCCGGAGTTTCGTCTGCGATGAGCTGGGGCTCCAGGGCCAGCGTCGCCAGTTCTTCGCTGTTCTGATACGCCGCTTCTGCCACCCATTCGGGGAACAGGTCCGAATTCTCGGTTTCGCGATTCGGGTACGCCAACCGCAGGCCGTACGACTCGCCAGCGGCATGTAGGAACGAGCCCAATGCTTGCATGGCCTGCTCAGTGTCGATGTCGTTGCCGACGCCGGCGTAGAGATCGTCACTGGTGTACGTTCCGGGCAACTCGGGGTCTGTCGACTCGACCGCATACCGATACTGGCACCGATCACCCAGCTCACCTGCCACTGTTCTGGCGTAGGCCACCGACAGTCGCAACGTACCGACCCTGAGAACCAGGTCGTGATGTTCGGCGTTCACGTCCGCGCACCTCCCATTGGCCGTGTGCTCATCAATGAGGTGTGCGAGGCCCGTCGCTCTGGCCGACGCGTCGTTAAGTCAGCGGCGTGGCACTGACAAGCGGAGCGGGTCCCTAGCTGCTGTTGTGGGGTGGCCAGCTAGTCGCGTTGGCTGGGCCAGTTCTGGGGCCATTCGCGGATAGAGCACGCATGCTAGAGCAAGCCGCCTGCAAGTTTCGTGTTAGCTCCTTGCGCCTCGCCGCGTGCGACATAGGCCCGGATGGTCGCGGGCCGTTTACCTTAATTGTTCGTCGACCGGCTGGTGTCCCAGAGTTCTCCTGCGCCGCAAGCCGCGGCCCTGGCCAAAGCGTTGCACCTGTGGGCTGAGGAGAACCCCGATCCCTACCTCGGACCCCACTGGCCGTCCGTCAGCTGAACTACTCGAGGCGGCCCAACTACGCATGGCAACTGGATGGGTGTTTGTGCCTACGGATCGAGCAAGACGTCGGCCTAACTGCGCTGGCTCGGCCGGTTCTCGTGCCATTCACGGATCGTGGAGGCATGCCAGACCCAGCCGCCAGCAAGCCTCATGTCCGGTGCCGGCATCTCGTTCCGGGCGACATAGGCACGAACCGTTGAGGCAGTCACTCCCAGATATTCAGCGACTGCCTTGGTGTCCCATAGTTCCTGCTCCGCCACGGCGAACACGCTAGACTACAGCGGACTTGCTGCGCAGTGGATGCGCTGTATACTGGAAGTATCCAGAACTGGCGGTCTTGGGCGGCGCGCCAACGCCACCCAAGACCTAGGAACCCAACCTGAATGGAGGTTGAGAACCATGGGAGACACCCTATCGATCACGCTTGCCCGGAGGCAGGTCGAATGTCCGCTGGTGCTGTTGCGGGGTGGCGGTCATGTCGGATGATGTCGGGCGTGCGGTGAATCGTCAGGTAGATCGGGTGGCACAGGCTGAGGCTGAGGTGCAGTCGGCGCTGTGGGATTTGCAGCGCGAGATCATGTGCCTGGATCTGCTGTTGAGTAATGCCGACGTCGCCGCGGCTCGGTCGGCCGCGGGTGGCGCTGGTCCCGTGGTTGGTTCGCGCCCCGATGGTTGGGGTGAGGGCGGCGGGTCCGGGTCGGGCGGTGCGTGATGTGGGACGAGTTCGACCCCGACGACAGGGCTCCTGGTTATGTCTACAGCCGAGTTGCTGATCACCTGGCATCTGTGATCGAGTCTCAGAACATGGCACCGGGTTCGATGCTGCCGGGCGAGCGAGCGCTGGCATCGATGCTGGGTGTGTCAATCGGGACGGTTCGACGCGCCGCCGAGGAACTGCGGCAACGCAACATCGTCGTCACGTTGCCCGCCAAAGGAACCTTCGTGGCACGTCGTCCAGGTGGGTGATCGGGATGTGTGAGTCGGGTTGCCCGCGTTGGTGTGACTTCTCCGAGCAGCCCGGCCACAGCGGCCTGCATGTCGCTCTGTCTCCCACCTCCTCGAATCCCAATGCGTAATGGCGCAAAACCGTCTTTTCTGACACACCAAGCGCGGACTAGGGGTGTCTGGCAAAGCGATATGCTGCTGGTGTTTGGCCAACGTGACGGTGAAACGCGTTGTACATACCGCTCGTGGAGCCAAATCCTGCCCGGTGGGCCACGGCGCGGATGGGTAGGTTTGTCGTTCGGAGAAGGCGTTGGCTCTCCGCCAGCCGCAGTCTGACCACGTACTCCCAGAGGGTGAGCCCACAGACTCGGCGAAAGCTAGTCATCAAGTGATCGTGATGTCTGCCCACAGCCTGGGCAATATCGTCGATCGTAATGTGATCGACGAAGTGTGCGGTGGCGAACCGAATAGCCTGGGCGACAAGCTGCGTCGCGGCACCTTGGATATGGTGGCGTGGACGTGTGCGCGGTGTCGCCGTCGCTTGGCTCAGCAGACGGATGAGACGGGCCTGAATCTCCATCTCCGCGGCAGTCCGCAGGCGGGAGTCATCGGCTAGCAGATCTTTACTCCATCGTTGGAACGCCATGCTTTCGACGACCACTTCGACATCTGATGTTCCTGCTCTCAGTAGCTCGCCTGCGAGGATCCGGTCGAGCACTTCGGCGGAGTTTGTCCAGGTCAAAACGTTGACGATGGGGACATGAGCGACGTGGTACACAGTTCTCGGAGGCGCAGGGTCGACGTCACGGTGCGGGATGCCGCCCCAGAACGCCAGGAGTTCCCCCGGTGCCAGCCAGACTTCCCGCCCGGCGCAGTCGAGGGTAATTCCACCGGTCTCGACGAAGTGCACCTCAAGATCAAGGTGGGTATGTCGGGGTGCGTCGCGTAGGTCATCGATGATGCCGTTGGCGGGTTCGCGGCAGAAGGTGAAAGCGGATGCCTGGCCGTACTCCTGGAAGCGGGTGTCAGGTGTGTTTGCAGGTCGTGTCATGGGACCCCTCTATTCGATAACAACTCCATGGGTAGGGGGAACGTTGCAAAGCCGTGACTGATCAACATGGTACCTGACCAGGCCTTAGTGGCATTTCCGTTACCGAAACACATGTATCGAAAACCTCACCAAAGCCTAGCTTGCGAGATTACGGAGGTTGAAAAGCACTGTTCAATTAGCCACACTAACCCCA
>NZ_JAAOEN010000011.1 GCF_011320225.1 Phytoactinopolyspora limicola | reverse complement strand
CCCTTGCTGGCTCAGAGTTGCGGATAGGGCACCTCAGACGCCGTCTATCCGCAACTCTGAGCCAGCAAGCGCACGCTCGCACGTGGCGACGCAAGCCATGGCACACCGAGCGGCCCCACACACGGGACGTATCGGGCGTGTGGGCAGGTCGCTGGCGATGCCACGCCCGGGAAACCCGCACGCCGTACCCGAACACCGAACACCGGACGCCCGGGCACGGGCAACGGGCAACAGGTGCGGCGTCCACCTGCTACCACCGTGTCGACACGAATACCCCGTGGATCAGATGCACCACCCCACGGCCAAGCCCCGGTTCATGCATCCGAACAGGTGATGTGCCCGGCAGCCAACCTCTGATGGGTCGAAATAGGCTAGCGCTGCACACGATGCGTACCCCAGGTCGTCCCAAACGTCGCCTGATCGTTTTCCCTGGGGCGATCAGGTGTGCTAACGACGCGTGTCGGCGCGGTGTCGCGCATCTCATGGCGTCTCACATGTTGGCTGAAAAACGATCAGGTGCATGTAGCGACCGACTCCGTGCGGTTGTGTCGTCTGATCCTTTCGAGCTGTGGGCCGCCGGGCCTAGCCGACAACTCGATCACGGGTGAGGGCCGGCAGTTCGGCGGCTGGCTGTGGGCCGCCGGGCCTAGCCGACAACTCGATCACGGGTGAGGGCCGGCAGGTCAGCGGCTGGCGCTGCCGGGCTCCTTGACGCCGTCGACGTCGCTGATGTCCGGCGGCTGACAGGCACAGGGCGCTGGAGGTTCGTCATCGCCGTTGGCCGCGGCCACGGCAAATGCGCCGGCAACGACGAGCGCGACCAGGACAGCCACCGTCCCAGCCGCCCGGCGAAGTTGAGCCTGCGTAGGCCGAGTTCGCATGTCTCTCGGACGCCCCGGCGGCTGGCTCGGTTCCCCGGGGAGAATGGGAGCATGCCCTCGATACTGCCGGATGGCGAGCCAGCCCCGCCCGACGGTTCACTTCCGGAGTCCGCGCTGGCCGAACTCGAACTCGATCGCGATGGCGGTCCGCGGCCGTTCGGCTTCTATTTGCACGTGCCGTTCTGCACGACGCGGTGTGGCTACTGTGATTTCAACACCTATACCGCCGACGAGTTAGGCGACGCCCCAGGCGCGTCGCGCGCGTCGTGGGCCGCCGGCGCCATCGCCGAGATCCGGCTGGCCCGGTCGGTACTCGGTCCGGTTGATCTTCCCGTGGCCTCGGTGTTCGTCGGTGGCGGCACGCCGACCCTGCTCCCGCCGGCCGACCTGGGCCGAGTATTGCGGGTGATCGACGACGAGTTCGGCCTTAAGCCGGGTGCCGAGGTGACGACGGAGGCCAACCCCGACACCGTCGACCCGCGTACGTTGTCCCAGTTGCGTGCGGCCGGTTTCACTCGAGTGTCACTGGGGATGCAGAGCGCCCGCCCCCACGTTTTGGCGGTGCTGGATCGGGTGCATACACCTGGACGTTCAGAGCAGGCGGTAGCCGAGGCCAAGGAGGCCGGCTTCGAGCACGTCAGTCTCGATCTGATCTACGGCACCCCGGGCGAAAGTCTCGACGATTGGCGGGCCAGTCTCGACGCGGCAGTAGCGGCCGGACCGGATCATGTGAGCGCCTACGCGTTGATCGTTGAGGAGGGGACGCGGCTGGCGGCACGGGTGCGGCGGGGTGAGCTCCCAATGCCGGACGACGACGATCTCGCCGACAAATACGTCGCTGTCGACGAGGCCCTAAGCGCGGCGGGGTACCGCTGGTACGAGGTGTCCAACTGGGCTGCTTCTCCCGCCAGCCGGTGTGCCCATAACCAGCTCTATTGGACCGGAGCCAACTGGTGGGGGGTGGGGCCGGGCGCACACAGCCACGTCGGCGGCACCCGATGGTGGAATGTGAAGCACCCGGCAGCTTGGGCGGCCAGGCTGGCGGCTGGTGGTAGCCCGGCGCACGCCCGCGAGGTGTTGGACAGTTCGACGCGACGGGTGGAGCGGGTGCTCCTGGAGGTGCGGCTGGCCGACGGGTTGGACGTGGCGGTTTTGGATGCCGACGGACGGCGGCGCGCCGGGCAGGCGGTGGGCGACGGTCTGGTCGATGCTGCCGCGCTGACCGGGGGCCGCGTGGTTCTCACGCGGCGGGGACGGTTGCTTGCTGACGCGGTTGTTCGCGACATACTCCCCAGTGATCGTTAGCGGATCTCCGCCTTCTACCCCAGTGATCGAAGCCCTGATCCGGTCGTCAGGGCGACCCGATCGCGACGACGATCACCGCGGGGGAGGGCGGAAATCGGCTGATGATCACTGGGACGGGGTGGTGACGAAGTCGATCAGTTCCTCGACTCGACCCAGGAACGACGGCTCCAAGTCGGTGTAGGTGCGCACCGCGGCCAGAATCCGCCGCCATGCGGCAGGTGGTTCCTCGGTCCAGCCGATAGCTTCTAGCACCCCTTCTTTCCACGGCACACCCTTCGGCACGGTCGGCCACTCGTCGATCCCCACGACGGAGGGACGCACCGCCTCCCATACGTCGACGTAGGGGTGGCCCACCACGAGAACGTGCCCACCACCAGCGGCGGTGGCGTCCCTGGCGATGCGGGTTTCCTTGGTGCCGGTCACGAGGTGGTCGAGTAGTACGCCGAGTCTCCGCCCGGGCGACGGTGCGAACGCACGCACGATGTCGGGCAGGTCGTCGGCGCCGCCGAGTTCCTCGACGACAACACCTTCGACCCGCAGATCGTCGCCCCAGATCTTCTCCACCAGTTCGGCATCGTGTTTGCCCTCGACGTAAATGCGGCTGGCGCGGGCGGTGCGGGCGCGGTGGTTGTCGACGACGGTGGACCCGGATGCGGTACGGGTCGGCTTGCCTGGGCCCGCGACCGCGGGCCGGACCAGCGCGACCGGTTTGCCGTCGATCCAGAATCCCGGCCCTAGGGGGAATGCCCGGCGTTTGCCGTGCCGGTCCTCAAGGGTGACGCCGTGTTTGTCGCAATCGACGACGGCGCCGCAGAATCCGGTCTGGACATCCTCGACGACGAGGCCCGGATCGGCGGCGACCTCCACGCTTCGGGGACGCTTCGGATGTGGGGACGCGGCCAGCACGTCCCGCCCGTAGCGGTCGGGGAAGTTCGGCACACGAGGACGCTACTACAGGTGGCGCCGGCGACAGAGCCGGAGACTTGGCACGCTGGACTGTTCCGGGCGCGGCAACGGTAGAATTGGCACTTGTCCGACCTGAGTGCTAGATGTGAGTGCCTAGACAGCCGTGGTTCGATCCGGGGAGGTGCACGGCGTGCCAATCGATGACCGCAAGCTGGAGGTCCTCCGGGCGATTGTCGAGGATTATGTCGCTACGCAGGAACCGATCGGCTCGAAGGCGTTGGTGGATCGCCACCAGCTGGGGGTGTCGTCGGCCACGATCCGTAACGACATGTCCGCTCTCGAGGAAGAGGGATACATCACCCAGCCACACACCAGCGCTGGACGGGTGCCCACCGACAAGGGTTACCGGCTGTTCGTCGACCGGTTGTCGACGGTGAAGCCGTTGTCGTCGGCGGAGCGGCGGGCTATCCGGTCATTCCTGGACGGTGCCGTCGACCTCGATGACGTGATCCGGCGAACGGTCCGCCTGCTTGCGCAGCTCACCCGGCAGGCCGCCGTGGTGCAGTACCCGTCGCTCACTCGGTCGACGGTCCGCCATGTGGAACTGGTGCTGCTCAGCAGCTCGCGGATCCTGGTGGTGCTCATCACCGACACTGGCCGAGTCGAACAGCGTGTGGTGGAGCTACCCGTGGAAGTGGATGCTTCCCTGCTGGGAGACCTGCGCGCCCGGCTGAACGCGTTGGCCGCCGGTCTCGATTTCGCCTCCGTCGCATCGAAGCTGGGCAGCCTTCCGGAACAGTTCGCGCCCGAGGACCGGCCGGTGGTCTCCGGGGTGGCGGTCACCCTGTTGGAGTCGTTGGTGGAGCGAGGCGACGAACGAGTTGCTGTCGCTGGCACCGCCAACCTCGCGCGCCACGGCCCAGAGTTCGACTCCGAGCTTGAACCGCTGCTGTCCGCCTTGGAGGAGCAGGTGGTACTGCTGAAGTTGTTGGGCCAGGCCACCAGCACGACGCAGACACCGGTCACAGTCCGCATTGGGCATGAGAACGCCACCTCCGGGCTGTTGTCCACCTCGATCGTCACCACCGGTTATGGGCCTCGGGATCACGCGCTGGGCAGCATGGCGGTGGTTGGGCCGACCCGGATGGACTATCCCGGGACGATCGCGGCGGTCGGCGCTGTTGCACGTTACGTCAGTCAGATACTCGACTCGAATTAGGGATCTAGGGGACAATGCCGGTGACCACCGACTACTACGAGGTGCTGGGTGTGCCCAGGGACGCCTCGACGGACGAGATCAAGAAGGCGTACCGCAAGCTCGCCCGCCAGTTGCACCCCGATGTCAATCCCGACCCCGAGGTTCAGGAACGGTTCAAACAGGTCACCAGCGCCTACGAAGTGCTGGCGGATCCGAAGAAGCGCGAGATGTACGACCTCGGGGGCGACCCGCTGTCGGCGGGTGGTGGTGCCGGTGGCGGGTTCGGCCAGGGGTTCTCCTTCACCGACATCATGGACGCCTTCTTCGGTGGGACGGCATCGCGCGGGCCGCGCAGCCGGGTGCGCCGTGGCCAGGACGCGCTGGTCCGGCTCAAGGTCGAGCTGCATGAGGCCGTCTTCGGCGCCACCAAGGAGCTGCAGGTCGACACGGCGGTGGTCTGCACCGTGTGCAGCGGTGCCGGAACCGCGTCGGGTGGTCAACTCGTGACGTGTGCCACCTGCGGCGGGCAAGGTGAGCTCAAGCAGGTTCAGCGGTCGTTCATGGGCCAGGTCATGACGGCCCGGCCGTGCCCACAATGCCACGGCTTCGGCACCACCAACCCCAACCCGTGTGTCGAGTGTGGCGGCGACGGCCGGGTGCGTACCCGGCGTTCGCTCACCATCAAAATCCCGGCGGGGGTCGACAACGGCACGCGCATCCAGCTAGCCGGACATGGCGAGGTCGGACCGGGTGGTGGCCCGGCCGGCGACCTGTACGTCGAGATCGCCATCGTGCCGCACCCCGTGTTCACCCGCGAGGGCGACGATCTCCATTGCACCCTTCAGCTGCCGATGACTGCGGCGGCGTTGGGCACCGCGGTCGAGCTGGAAACACTCGACGGTCCCGAGGTCATCGAGGTCAGCCCCGGCGTCCAACACGGCGAGCGGATCCGGTTGGGTGCACGTGGAGTGCCCAAGCTGCGCGGTACCGGCCGCGGGGACCTGTTCGTCCACGTCGACGTCCAGACCCCCACCAAACTGGATGCTCGCCAGGAGGAACTGCTGCGGGAACTGGCCAAGCTGCGGGGCGAGGAATCAGTGGCCGGCCCGGGCAAGGTAGCCGGGCAAGGCAATCTGTTCAGCCGGATCCGGGACGCCTTCAAGGACGGTCTCAGCTGAGCGTCCCGGTTTTCCTGGCCGAGCCGACCGCGTTGCGCGGCGGCGATCAGGTTTCCCTGGATGGTGCCGAGGGCCATCACGCCGCCGTCGTGCGCCGGGTCGGTGTTGGCGAGAGAGTCGATCTCACCGATGGTGCTGGCCACGTGGCCAGGTGCATCGTGATCGCGGCTGATCGGCGGGGCTTGACGTGTGAGATCCAGGATCGGTTCGACGTGCCTGCGCCGCAGCCGCGGCTGGTGGCAGTGCAGGCGGTACCCAAAGGTGAACGTGGCGAGATCGCCGTCGAGACGATGACCGAGGTAGGTGTCGACGAGATCGTCCCGTGGTCGGCGGCGCGGTGTGTGGTGCGTTGGAAGGCCGAGCGGGCGACGAAGGCGCTGGGCCGGTGGCGGTCGACGGCGCGGGAGGCGGCCAAGCAGTCGCGGCGAGCTTGGTTGCCGCAGGTGGGCGAGCTGGCGTCGACTCGCCAGGTAGCCGATCGGCTACGGGAGGCCGCGCTGGCGGTGGTCTTGCACGAGGAGGCGAGTGTCGGGCTCGGCGCCATCGACCTGCCTGACACTGGCGACGTCGTCGTCGTGATCGGGCCCGAAGGTGGTGTGGCGCCGGACGAATTGGACACGTTCGCGGCCGCGGGTGCGGTGGCGGCGCGGCTGGGGCCCACGGTGCTGCGGACCTCCACCGCGGGCACCGTCGCCGCCGGGATCCTCCTGTCCAGAACCCGCCGCTGGACCCCACCCCTCCCATGATCATTGGCTTTTGACTACCGATTTTGGTAGTCAAAAGCCAATGATCATGGGAGGGGTGGGGGGAGTGGGGGTGGGAGCGGGGAGGGGTGACAGGTCAGGGGGCGACGACGTCGAACCGTTTGGTGTCGTAGAACGGTGCGCGGCCCTCGCCGTCGGAGACGTCCTCCTCCTTCACGGTGATCTCGTAGGTACCTGGCTCCAGCTCACCGAGGTCGATGCTGAACTCGGAGAAGGTGAACGCCTCACCGGTGGTCTCGAAGCCTGAATCGAGAACCTCGCCGTCCTTCGTCAACTCCCACAGCACTGTTGCCTCGAAGACGGCGGCCACCCCGGTCACCCGCACCGGGCTGCCCGTCTGGGCGCCGTATCCGGGGCTGTCGACCTGGACGAAGTAGCGCACGTCCGCCTGGTCGGCCCGGCCCACTGGGTCGGACACGTCCACCTGGCCGAACAGATCGTCGGTGGGTTCGCCGTCGACCAGAACGCGCACCGGAGGGGTGCCTTCGACGCCTAGGACCGACGCGGCGGTCGCGGTCGCCGTGTACACAAGCTGCTGGACGGCCACGTCTGCGTACTCGGGGTCACCGGCCAACCGCACCGGTGAGCGTAGTCCGATCTCGATGACGCCGTCGGTTACCTGCGCGGACACGACGTCGACCGGTTCCCAGAGGCTTCCGTACCGGGGATCGAGCGCCTCGCCGTTGAGGGCTTGGTGGACGGCGGCGCCGAGGGGGTCAGCGGTGCGTACCTGCTGCCACTCGCGCGTGAGGCGGTTGTCCACGGTGTAGTACACCGGGAGGGTCAACACCTGCTCGGCGTCGCCTTCGCTGGTGGGTGGCTCGGTGGTGTCGGGTTGCTCGTCGCCGGGGTCGGTGGCCGTGGCTGCGGTGTCCTCGGGGTCAGGGTCGTCCGGCGGCGGTGTGTCCTCCTGAGTGGGATCGGGCGTGGGTTCGTCAAGACCGGCGGTCGGCTCGTCGGTCAGCGGGGGCTCGGTCACGGTGGGTGTGTCGACGGGCTGGACGGAGAGCTCGCCTTCACCCTGGCCGGTCAGGTTGACTACGACGACGACGGCTGCCGCGGCGGTGGCCGTACCTGCCGCCACGGCGATAACCGCGGGGCGACGCCACCACGGTGGCTGGGCGGTACGTCGGCGGATCCGGGCCAGGCCGTCCGGACCCGGCGTGATCTTGTCAGCCGCCGAACGCAGCGCATCGCGTAGGTGTTGTTCCTCGGGACTCCACTGCTCGCTCATCGTCCCGTCACCTCCTCCCGTTGGGTGGTCATGTCCACGACTCCAGTAGTGGGCGCAACGCGGCGATACCGCGGGACGCGTGGCTCTTGACCGCCCCATTGCTGATCTTCATTGCCGTGGCGATCTCCGACTCCGACAGTCCGCCGTAGTAGCGCAGGACAAGCGTTTCGCGTTGCCGCCGGGGGAGTGCCCGGAGGGCTTCCACGACAGCCTCGCCCGCGGCTCCGGCCAGTACTGCCTGCTCCGCACTAGGCGAGTCAGGCTGTGGGTCCGGCCGGTTCCGCTCGGCGACTTTGTGGCGACGCTGCGCCGAACGTGTTCCGTGGACGACGGAGGTGCGTAGATATCCGAGAGCCTTCTGGGGATCGCGTAGCTTGTGCCAGCGCCGGTGCAGCGACACGAACGCGTCTTGCACGATCTCCTCAGCCATGGATTCGTTGCGCAGCAGCAACGTGGCCAACCGAACCAGACCGGCATAGTGGGCCGCGTAGAGATCGGTGATGGCCGCGTCGGCATCGGACACCTCGGCTTCACGCTCCCTTTCTTCCACCACATACTCCTACTGACGCGAAGGTGCCTCGATCCGTTGACATTTCAGCGGCGGGAAATCGTGGGACCGGCCAGGCCGTCGACTGTGGGGCCGATGATACGGGCGGCGTGTGCTCGGGTGCGGGACCTCACTCCGGCGATCCTGAAGGCAGGTCTGGACGCTCACCCTTGGGGCGCCCGCGTACGTCCAGGGATGTGCGGCGCCTGCTAGGGCCGGCGACAACACGTGACTGGCGCCGCCACCAGACACGTCGACCCAGGAGCTGGCCGCCTCAGCGGACCTGTCGACCGGTGACGAGGTCGGGGTTCGCGTCGACGAACGCATCCATGTCGTTGTTGACCAGAGCGTTCCACAGCTGGTCGGCTCGCTCGGCGTCGTAGATGACGATGCTCTGCTGGCCGGCCCATCCGGTGCCGCTGGTGGGTACGGTGAGGAAGGTCATGTCACCGGTGCGCAGGTGACGCATCGACCATCCGAGGCCAGCCAGGTCCATCGCGGACAACGACTCGTCGACCCGGACGGTGTCGCCGACGGCGTCGGCGACGCTCGTCATCTTGCCGAAATTGGTGAAAGTGCCGGACGACATCAGCTCGTCCATGAGGGAGCGCAGGTAGTTCTGCTGTCTCCGGACTCGGTCGAAGTCGCCCTCTGGTAGCTGCTTGCGGACGCTGACGTACTTCAGTGCTTGCTCGCCGTCGAGTACGTGGTGGCCGGGTGGGAGCTCGGATCCGTCGTTCAACACGGTCGGCTCGCTGAAGTGCATCGGGACTCCGCCGACGGAGTCGGTCAGTCCGCGGAAACCCTCCCAGTCGATCAGCGCGAGGTGGTCCATACGTATGCCGGTGAGCTGCTCGATGGTCTGCACGAACAGGGGTGGACCACCGAATGAGTAGGCGGCGTTGATCTTGTTGTCACCGTGTCCGGGGATATCGATGTAGGTGTCTCGCGGGATCGACACGACGTAGCCACGCTCCCGGCCGTCCGGGAAGTGCGCCAGCATGATGGTGTCGGTGCGGGCCGCGCCGGGCTGATACACGTCGACGACGTCGGGCCCGTCCAGGCCGCCGAGGAGGAACGTCAAGCTGCCCTCGGGGCCATCGGCTGGCCGAGAGTCCTCTGGAATGTCGAAAGCGCCGGGGATGCGTTCGATGTTGGATCCCCCGAGGTACCGGTTGAGCAACCACCATCCGCCGCCGGCGACGACCACGACCAGGCCGAGCAGCACGCCTAGCGCGGTGAACAGGATGATCCGATTGCGCCGTTTGCGGCGCCTGGCGCGGGTGTGCTCCCCGTCGCCGTCGCTGGTGCCGTCGCCCGGCGGCATCAGGTCGTCGGCCAGTGTGGTCATGAAAGCTGAGAGTACGCCTCTTCTGCGGATTCTGTGATAATTCAGGCGGCATGGGCCGGCCTTGAGTGGCCTGTTCAAGCCGCCTCGAGCGGGGGGTTGAGGGCAGAAATCCGGCGACGATCACTCGGTATGGCTGGACGTTGAGCGACAACGTCAAATGTGGTGGCGTCGTTGGTCAGGCGCGGGGTATCCGTAGTGTGCGGGCGCCCGGCCGAATGTGCGGTGCATGTGGGCCCGTCCCGCGCCTTTACCATGCAGGTGTGAGTAACGACGACGCGTGCCTATTCTGCAAGATCGTGGCGGGTGACATCCCGGCGACGGTGGTCCGTCAGTCCGAACGGACGTTGTCGTTCCGGGATATCGCGCCGGTGTCGCCCACCCACGTCCTGGTGGTACCCAAGACGCACTACCGTGACGTACCGGCGGTCCTCGCCGACGACCCGGCCATCATGGCGGAGATCGTCAGTGAAGCGGCCGCCGTAGCCGGTGATACGGGTCTGGAGGCGTTCCGGATCGTTATGAACACGGGCGAAGAGGCCGGGCAATCGGTCTTCCACACCCACGCCCACGTCCTCGGTGGTCGGCGGCTGGTGTGGCCACCGGGGTAGGTGGATCTTCCGTGGTCGGCGGTTTGATGTGCACAACCACTAAACTCGCTCTGCATTGTCGGTCTGCGCGGGTACGATGGGCTCACCATCAATGAATGGGGTCTGAGCATTCGGTGTCGGGTCCCATGCGAGACCGGAGGGTAGTGTGAGCGGGCCCCAGTGCGGGCCGACCCATGACCGAGGTAGAGAGGGCTCCGCAGCGGGCCCAACACACGATCGTCGTCCCGTCGAGCATTCCCATGGTGAGTTTGCTCGGATCTGGGGACGAATTAGTCCGGGTTGTTGAAGCCTCGTACCCCGATGTCGACGTCCACGTGCGTGGCAACGAGATCACGCTGACCGGTGGATCGGATGACATTTCCGAGGTCGAGCGCACTATCGACGAGATGGTCGCCGTGTTACGCACTGGCCAGGGTCTGTCTCCTGAGGCTGTCGAGCGCACCGTTGCCATGTTGCAGGCGCGCACCGCCGAACGGCCGGCGGAGGTACTCACCGCCAACATTCTGTCCAACCGTGGCCGGACTATCCGGGCCAAGACCCTGAACCAGAAGCGGTACGTCGACGCCATCGACAAACACACCATCGTGTTCGGTATCGGGCCTGCCGGAACAGGCAAGACCTACCTGGCGGTGGCAAAGGCTGTTCAGGCGTTGCAGGCTAAGCAGGTCACTCGGATTCTGTTGACCCGCCCGGCCGTTGAGGCGGGCGAGCGACTTGGGTTCCTGCCGGGTACGCTCAGCGAAAAGATCGATCCGTACCTTCGTCCGTTGTACGACGCCTTACACGACATGATGGACCCGGCGTCCATCCCGCGGCTGATGACGGAGGGAACCATTGAGGTCGCTCCGCTCGCCTATATGCGTGGACGCACCCTCAACGACGCCTTCGTGATTCTCGACGAGGCGCAGAACACCTCGCCGGAACAGATGAAAATGTTCCTCACCCGGCTGGGATTCGGCTCCAAAGTTGTGGTCACCGGCGACGTCACCCAGATCGACTTGCCCAGCGGCACGGCCAGCGGGCTGCGGGTGGTCGAGGGCATCCTCAGTGATCTCGACGACGTCCACTTCTGCCGCTTGAACAGCCATGACGTCGTCCGGCATCGCTTGGTCAGCCAGATCGTCGATGCCTACGCGAAGTTCGACACCGGGCAGTACGATACTCGCACCGGTCCGCAGCATCAGACGCCGCGAGGGCGCGAGCGGCCCCGGTCGTCGGGGAGACGCAAGTGACCATCGAGGTCAATAACGAGACCAACACCACGATCGATATCAAGGAACTGTCCGACCTCGCCCGATTCATGCTGGATCGGCTGCGCATCCATCCAGCCGCCGAGTTGGCCATCATGCTCGTCGACCCCGACGCGATGGAACAGCTCCATCTGCAGTGGATGGACGAACCCGGGCCCACCGACGTGTTGTCCTTTCCCATGGACGAGCTACGGCCACCCGCCGAGGGTGGTGAGTCGGAGCCGGGGCTGCTGGGAGATATCGTCTTGTGCCCAGACGTCGCGGCGGCACAGGCGCGAGGCGCCGGACACAGCACTACCGATGAGCTGCATCTGCTCACCACACACGGTATTCTGCACCTCCTCGGATACGACCACGCCGAACCCGACGAAGAGAAAGAGATGTTCGGTCTGCAGAATGATCTCCTTCAGCAGTGGCGGGCGAGAGTGAAGGACCGGACGTGATCCCACCACCCGGCCGCCGGAGGCGCGACGAACGGTGAACGGGTCCGCTTGGTTGCTCGTCACAGCCGTGGTGTTGGTCATAGTGGCCGGGTTGTTCGCGATGGCCGATGCCGCCTCTACCGCCTTTTCTAGAGTTCGGGCCGAGTCCTTGGCGAAGGCCGGCCGGCGCGGAGCGACGTCGTTGAAACGGCTCATCGCGGATCCGGCGCCCGCCCTCAATACCGCGCTGATGCTGCGAATCACCGCTGAGATCACGGCGGTCGCGCTGGTAACGCTCGTCTGCCTGAGCTACTTCGAGACCCGCTGGCAAGGTGTGCTGGTCGCCGCTGGCGCCATGATGGTGGTGTCGTTCGTGGCGATTGGAGTGGCGCCGCGCACGCTGGGACGTCAGCACGCCGAGAGTGTCGCGCTGATGATGGCTGGGCCGCTGTTGACGCTCACCCGGGTGCTGGGGCCGCTGCCCCGGTTGCTGATCGTGATCGGCAATGCGTTGACCCCCGGCAAGGGGTTCCGGGAGGGGCCGTTCGCCACCGAGGCGGAGCTGCGCGAGATGGTCGACCTCGCCGAGGCGGGCAAGATCATCGAGGCCGATGAGCGGCAGATGATCCACTCGATCTTCGAGCTCGGCGACACCGTGGTGCGGGAGGTGATGGTGCCACGCACGGACGTGGTCTTCATCGAAGCCCACAAAACGCTACGCCAGTTCCAGTCGTTGGCGCTGCGCAGTGGGTTCAGCCGGGTCCCCGTGGTGGGCCCGGGTGGCCTGGACGACGTCGTCGGCATCGTCTACCTCAAGGACGTCGCCCGCCGGGTGCACGACCATCGGGAGGCGGAATCGACCGAGCGGGTCGAGCAGGTAGCGCGGGAGGCGTTGTTCGTTCCCGATTCCAAACCCGTCGACGATCTCCTACGGGAACTTCAGGCGCAACGCACACACGTCGCGATGGTCGTCGACGAATACGGCGGCACGGCCGGGTTGGTGACCATCGAAGACATCATCGAGGAGATCGTCGGGGAGATCGCGGACGAGTACGACACCACCGAAGAGCCGGTGCAACCACTCGGTGACGAGGTGTTCCGCGTCAGCGCTCGCTTACAGATTGGTGAGCTTGGCCAACTGTTCGGACTCGAGTTGGCGGACGAGGATGTCGACACGGTGGGTGGGTTGCTAGCCAAACACCTAGGTCGAGTCCCGATCTCGGGTGCGCGAACCCAGGTGGGTGAGCTGTACCTGGAGGCCGAGGACACCACCGGCCGGCGTAACCGGATCAACACCGTGAAGGTGAGCCGGGTGCCAACCGCTGAGCCCGGGTCGGTCAGCAGCAGTTGAGAGACCACCCAACCCCGGCGACGATCACCGGTACTGCGGGCAGGAATCCGGCAATGATCACCGGGGTGGCGGGCAGTACGGTGGTCACCGGCCCGGTTGGCGTTAAGCCGAGCGATCGGCGGAGCGGAGCCGTCGTAGTGGTTCGGGCGATCACCAGATGAGGAGTGGTAGGAGTGGACGGCGAGAGCGGTGCATTGAACCCGGAGGATGCCAAGCTGATCACGCTGGCACGGAGTGTGCGCGCGCGTAACGGCACCGACGAGGGAGCGGCGGTTCGGGACCTCGACGGCCGCACGTACACGGCTTCCTCAGTCGACCTACCCTCGTTGACGTTGTCTGCTCTCGATGCCGCCGTGGTCGTGGCGGCGTCGAGCGGGGCCCGAGGCCTGGAGTCCGCTGCCGTGGTGACCGCCGCTCAACCCGACGACATCGACCCGGGTGCGGTGACTGATCTTGGAGGAAGCGGCACACCGATCCATGTGGCCAGGCCGGATGGCACCCCGACCGGTCTGCGAAACGCGTAGGCTGGGCGGATGACGAAACCCGCGTCGAAGATCGCGCTGGGCGAAAGCGAGACTGCCGCCGTGCGTTTGATCAATGGTCGGCGAGGGCACTGTTCAGGAAGGCTGCGGTACGTTAACGTGCGGCCGGGATCTCTCATGTACGTGAGCATTGAACTCGGGACAACCGGACCCGGGACTGGAGATTGACTGATGAAATTTTGTGGTAACTGTGGTGCGCGGAATACCGGTACGGCGTACTGCACCAACTGTGGTCAGCCGATGGCCACTCCGGCGGCGCAGCCGGCTGGTGGGGCTGCGGCGCCGGGTGGTGCGGCACCCGGTGAGGCGTCGGCGGGGCCGCCGGGTGGTGCGCCGCCGGCCGGAGCGCCGGCCATGGCTGGAGCGCCGGTTGCCCGGCAGGCCAGCCCGTTCGCCGCGATTCCGGTCGGTGACTACGTCCGAGACGCTCTCGCTCTGCTTCTGCTGCTCATTCCACTGGGTATGGCGTGGGACTTCGATGACAAGGCCACCGGCAAGGTCTACGTCATTCTTGTCACCCTGCTGTCGATTCTGTCGTTGTCGCTGCCGTACCTGAAGGCCGCGTCGGTGTTGCCGCCCAACCTGTTGCCGGCGCAGCTTCGGTTGGTCCGGCTCGCGGCCAATGCCCCGTATCTGATCGTCGTCCTCGTCACCATCGTCCTGGGCTACGTGGGAGACACGTCGGCCGGCGGTATGGACCTCGGTGATGGTGTTGGTGTCGGCTTGGTCATCGGGCTCGGCGGAGCCCTCCTAGCCGCCCAAGGCCGCGCTTCCGAGCAAGGAACGGACGGCGACGGTCAACTGTGGCGCACGAGCGCGCTGGGTATGGCCGGTCTCGGTGTGATCATGGGGGTCCTGGCGGCCATCTTCTTCCTGGTCGACATGGCCGAGTTCCTGGAATGGAGCCAGATCGTTGTTGGCCTGCTGGCGATTCTGTTCTTCGTCGTAGTGCCACTGATCCCGGTGCTCGGTGCGAACCGCGGCGAGGCCGAGTGGCGCGATGTCGCCGTCGTTATCGGTGCCGTGGGGCTCATGGCCAGCTTCTGGGCGCTGGCGGCCGATGAGACGATCGGCGAGGTGTGGTCACTGCGGCTGCCGTTGGGTTCGCAGGTGGCTGGTCCGCAGTTGATGTTCTGGCTGGCCATCGGTGTTGTGTTCGCCTCGGCCGGGGTCTCCTCGGCGCTTCGGCCCAAGCCGGGCGCTGCACGTTGGATCGGGTTGGCCAGGCGGACACTCGAGATGGCCGGTGTCTTCGGTGTCTTGGCCGTGATCTTGCTCGTCTTCCAGCTGTTCGACGACCAGAGGGAAGCCGCTCGCGGCACTCTCATCACGGTGCTCGTGATCTCGCTGATCGTGGTGGCCGCGGCTCTGGTGGGCCGCACGGCGCTGATCAACGATGCCCGCGGCGGCCGGTCCGTGGCCGTGGCGGTGGCCGGTGTGTTGGTGATCGCCGGCATCGTCATCGCAGCTGTTATGGGTGCGTCGGACAACATCGTCATCGAGATCTCGGCGGCGACGTTCATCAGCGGGTTGTTCATCTTCGCTGTGGTGGTTGTTCTGGCGTTGACCGCACCGCCGTCGGTGCGCTCGGAACTTGGCCAGTTCACCCTCGGGCAAGGTGGTCCTCGTGGTGCGGCGGCGGCACCGGCGCAGCAGCAGGCTGCTCAGGTAGGCGCTCAAGGTGCTGCTACCGGAGCTGGAACCAGTGGTGTGTCGGCCAGTGCGCAGCAGCCGGCGGTCGCCGAGCCGGCCGCTGAGCCGGCGGGGGCGGAGCCCGCCGCTGAGCAGCCGGGCGACACCCACCCTCCGGTCGGCGATCCGGCGGCTGCCGGCGAGCAACCATCCTCGGACCACGTAGAGCCAGAGCCCGCGGTCGAACCGGAAGACGCCAGTGGGCCGGATGCCACTCTGGTCATTCCGACGGCGGGCGCTGACCCGGCCGCCGCCGAGGAGCCGACGGACGTGCCGGTCACCGACGAGGAGCCGGCCGCCCCGGTGGCCGAGCCGGAAGTGGTCACCGCGTCCGGCTACACGGCGGCCATCGCGGCAGACCCCAACACTCCGTTGCAGACACTCGCCGATATCGCGGCCAAGGAGCCATCCTTGCGTCCGCACATCGCCAGCAACCCGTCGACGTATCCCGAGTTGCTGGACTGGCTGGGTCAGTTGGGCGACCCCGCTGTGGACGAGGCACTGCGCCGCCGCTAGACCGGCTGACCGGCCCGCACGCCCACCCGTGATCGTTGTGGGGGGGGGGGGGGGGGGCGCCCCCCCCCCCCCCCACCCAACCACCCGGGGGGGCCCCCCACAGGGGGGGGGCGGGCCCCCCCGGCCCCCCCCCCCCCCGTTTTTGGGGTGGGGGTTTGGCCCCCCCCCCCCCCCCCCCCCCCCCACAACGATCACCGAGGGAGCACCACGATCGTGGTGCTCCCGTGCATTACCATGCGTGCAGACCTGTTGACGCGAAAGAGAACCTTCCCGACCTGACCACGGTGACCGTGGCGGGCGGGCGGGCCGGGAGGTTCAAGACGTGACCGAAGCCCATGCCGATGGCCCCGATGCGAGCGGTACCCCCGACCAGGGTGGTGCCCATCGATCGGGGTTCGCCTGTGTGGTGGGCCGCCCGAATGCCGGCAAGTCCACCCTCACCAACGCGCTGGTCGGCGAGAAGGTGGCCATCACATCGAGCCGCCCCCAGACCACCCGGCACGTCATCCGGGGCATCGTCCACCGTTCCGACGGCCAGTTGGTGCTCGTCGATACTCCCGGTGTGCATCGTCCGCGGACTCTCCTCGGCCAGCGGCTCAACGACCTCGTCCGGACCACCTGGGCTGAAGTCGATGTCATCGGTCTGTGTATCCCGGCCGACGAGCACATCGGTCCGGGAGATCGCTTCATCGCCGCGGAGATCGCGCGGATCCCGCGTACACCGAAGCTTGCCATCGTCACCAAGACCGATCTCGTCAGCGCCGGCCGAGTGGCCGAACAACTGACGGCGGTCGCCGGGCTGGGATCCGAACACGGTCTGGAGTGGGCGGACATCGTGCCCGTGTCGGCCACTACCGGCGATCGGTTGGGTCTACTCTCCGACCTCTTGCTGGCCCAGATGCCGGTGGGGCCCCCGCTGTATCCGGATGGTGAACTCACCGACGAGCCCGAGGAGAAACTCGTGGCGGAAATGGTGCGGGAGGCGGCGCTGGAAGGGGTCCGCGACGAATTGCCACACTCGATAGCTGTGGTCGTGGAGGAGATGATCCCGCGTGAAGATCGGCCACCGGAGCGCCCATTACTCGACGTACATGTGAACATCTACGTCGAACGGGACAGCCAGAAGGCGATCGTCATCGGCCGCAAGGGCGCGCGGCTGCGCGAGGTCGGCACCAACGCCCGCCATCAGATCGAGCGTTTGCTCGGCACGCCAGTGTTCCTGGACCTGCACGTCAAGGTGGCCAAGGATTGGCAGCGCGATCCGAAACAGTTGGGTCGGCTCGGCTTCTGACGGCTAGGCGGCGGCACTCGGTCGCGGCGTCAGATGCCAATGCCGTAGAGTGTGTTGTCGTGCGGCGCTTCGGCCTCCTGCTTAGCTGCCGCGGTGAGGTTCGCTAGACCGGCTCCCTCGCCGCGGTGAGTGCGCGCTGCCGGTCGTGCCTGTGCCCGACCGCATCTCTCAGGAGCCTTTTCTCATGAACACCCCGTCAACCATGCCTTGGCCGCCCCGGCAGCGGTCTTCTTCCATGCCTGTACAGCGGTATCGCTCGTTTCACGAGCAGATCGCCGTCGATCTGCCGGACCGCACCTGGCCCACCCGTCGGCTTGAGGTCGCACCGGACTGGTGTGCCGTCGACCTTCGGGACGGCAATCAGGCGTTGATCGACCCGATGAACGCCGAGCGCAAGAAACGGATGTTCGACCTGCTGGTCCGGATGGGATACAAGCAGATCGAGGTCGGGTTCCCGGCCGCCAGCCAGACCGACTTCGACTTCATCCGCGAGCTCATCGAGGGTGACCAAATCCCTGATGACGTGGTCATCCAGGTGCTGTCGCAGTGTCGGGAGTCGCTGATCGAGCGGACGTTCGAGTCGCTACGCGGAGCCAACCAGGCCATCGTGCACATCTACAACTCCACGTCGATCCTGCAGCGGCGGGTCGTCTTCGGTCTGGACACCGACGGCATCACCGACATCGCCACCAGCGCCGCGCGGGCCGCGCTGAAATACGCCGAGGCCATCACCCCGGACACCGAGATCTATTGGCAGTATTCGCCGGAGTCCTACACCGGGACCGAGCTGGAGTACGCCGCTGAGATCTGTGGCGCGGTAGCCGACGTCCTGGAACCAACACCGGATCGGAAGATGATCGTCAACCTTCCGGCGACGGTCGAGATGGCGACCCCCAACGTCTACGCGGACTCCATCGAATGGATGCACCGCAACCTGCCGCGCCGGGAGTCGATGATCCTCTCGCTGCACCCGCACAACGATCGCGGTACCGCTGTGGCTGCGGCCGAACTGGGTGTCCTGGCCGGTGGTGAACGCGTGGAAGGATGCCTGTTCGGCAACGGAGAGCGTACCGGCAACGTCTGCCTGGTAACACTCGGGATGAACCTGTTCACCCAGGGTATCGACCCGCAGATCGAGTTCGGCGACATCGACGAGATCCGGCGCACGGTCGAGCATTGCAACCAGCTGCGGGTGCCCGAGCGGCATCCGTGGGGTGGCGACCTCGTCTACACGGCGTTCTCCGGTAGTCATCAGGATGCGATCAACAAGGGGCTGGCGGCTCTCGAGCGTGCCGCCAAGGCGGCTGGGACGGCCGTGGACGATCATCCGTGGGAGGTGCCGTACCTACCGGTGGACCCGAAGGACGTCGGCCGGACGTACGAGGCGGTGATCCGGGTCAACTCCCAGTCCGGCAAGGGCGGCGTCGCCTACATCATGAAGGCCGAACACCAGCTGGATCTGCCGCGTCGGCTCCAGATCGAGTTCTCCGGGGTGGTCCAGACGATCACCGATGGTGAGGGGGGCGAGGTCGAACCGGAGCGGATGGGTGCGGTCTTCCGGGCCGAGTATCTCGACCGCACGACGCCGTTGGCGCTGAACTCGGTGCATACGTCGTCGGCCGCTGGCGAGCGCGACGAGCTCGAGGTCGGGGTTTACGTCGACGGCCAGCATCGCACCTTGACCGGCACCGGCGACGGGCCCATCGACGCGTTCGTGAACGCACTCGGAACCATCGGCTACGAGGTGCGAGTCCTCGACTATGCCGAACATGCGCTCACCTCGGGTGCGGACGCCCGAGCCGCCGCGTACCTGGAGTGTTCCGTCGGTGGCGAGGTGTGCTGGGGGGTCGGGATCGATCCGAACATCGTTACCGCGTCGCTGAAGGCGATCGTCAGCGCCGTCAACCGGGCGGTGACGGGCGGTGTCCGGGAGGCCGCGGCAGCGTCGGCGCCGGCAGCAGGCTGACCAGCATCGAAGTGTCCTGACGCCGCCTATGAGGTTGTCGCCGCGGGCGACCTCATAGGCGGCGTGGCATGAGCCACGGTGGATGCCGGTTGCACATATGACTATAGTTCGTGACTATAGCCAGATGAGTGATGGGAAGATTCACGAGACGCGGATGGCAGCTGGCCAATTCAAGGCGGTGTGCCTGCGGGTGCTTGACGACGTCGCCGAGTCGGGCACCCCTGTCACCATCACCAAGCGTGGCCGGCCGGTCGCCCGACTTGTTCCCGTGGCGCCGCCGGCTCCGCTCTTCGGCGCGTTGACCGGCACCGTCAGTGCGTACGACGACATCATCAGCCCGGTCGGCGAGGAGTGGGACGCCGCACGATGACACTCGACGACGGCCCTGGCGTCGTATTGGATACTCATGTTCTGGTGTGGATGCTTGCCGGAGACACCAGGCTGCCTCGGACCGTCCGGCAAACGATCGAGAACGCGTCCTATGGCGCCGGTGTCCAGGTGAGCGCGATCTCGTTGTGGGAGATCGCCATGCTGGTGGCCAAGGGTCGGCTCCAGGTGACCCGAGACATCCGGGAGTGGGTCGACCTGGTGGTAGCGAACCCGGCGCTGACGGTTGTGCCGCTCGCGCCGGAGATCGCGGTGGCCAGCACCCGGCTGCCGGGCGAGATACACCGGGATCCAGCCGACCGGATCATCGTGGCCACCGCCCGCACCTTGGACTCGACATTGGTGACGGCGGACGGCGCGTTGCTGGATTATGGCGCGGCCGGCCATGTCCGCACGATGAACGCGCTGGGGTCTGAGGTGTAGACAGCGTGTGAGTGTGGCCGACGCGGTTCGCCGGACGGCGCGGTTCGAGCTGGCGCTACCGTTCACGCTCAGGTGCGGGCGCCGGTGATACCGACCAGGCCGGCCAGACCGAGCGCGCTGCGTGGTGCGTATGCGATGCGCCACAGCCCGCCGTGAGCGGCTCCGGCAGCCTCGTCGAGCCATGGATGCTCGCGTCGTGGCACGGGCCGGCGCAGATCGTGGACCAGCAGGGCGGCCATGAGGGTGTTGGCCGTGCCCGGCTCGAACACTTCCACGCCGAATCGATGTGCGCCGGCATACACCGCCGCGAGTGCGCGGTTCTTCATCACCGACCGGGTCCGAGTGGGTGGAGCGACGTTCAGGCTCACTACCTGCCCGGCTGCGCGGGCGGTGGTGGCCCGCCATCGTTGCAGCCGTTTGGCCAGCGCGTAGTTCGGTCCTTGTTGGGGGACCAGGCTGTCGCAGATCCCGGGGTCCGCGCCGGGCAGGTAGTTGCGTTGCAGTAGCCGACCGGCTGAGAGCACCTTCAGTGGGCGACGCACTAAGGAGAGCTTGGATCGCTGGTCATAGGCGGCCACCGACTGCTCCACCGCGTCGGGGGGCACGGCGAACACGTCGGTGGGGGTGGCGAGGAACGACAGCGCGGTGTCCGGGCGGTCTCGGCACAGCCGGGCGCTGAGCGCGTCGACCGCCATGGCGACTCGGACGTGTGTGGCACCGTCAGCGTAGACGTAGTTACCCAGTACCAGGCGACCGTCCAAAGACTCCAGCCAGCCACGCAGGGCGGGAAGCTCGCTGACCAGATCCGCGCCTGCCCGCTGAGTCATGTCGGCTTCGCCGGGCCGCACCGGCAGGTAGAGCCGTCCGGCGTACCGGCGGGCGGCGTCGGCTAGTTCTTTCCAGAGCCCCGGCCTGGGCAGGTCTATGCCGGTGACGCTGCCGCCCCAGCGTAGCCACGCCCGCACCGGCCCCATCTCCGCTCCGGCGCCGAACGTGACGAGCTTGACGTCCGACAGGTCGAGCCAGTCGGGATTGGCCATGACTGCTCGCACGGCTTCGGCGCAGCTCGGTTCGAGTATCCCGGCCTCCACCCAGCGATCGAGCTGTCGGGCGAGTTCCGATCCATGTAAGCGGTTGCCGCGGTACGGTATGGCGAGTTCGCGCTCTGGTGTGCCGTGGCCGGAGACGACGGCGGTCTGGAGTGGTGCGGCGGCGTCCCGGTTCAGTGCCTCGTCGAGGCGGATCTCGTCGACGCCGATGTCTACCCGCATCCGCCGATACAGCGAGTCGAGGCCGTTCGCGGCGATCTGCTCAGCGGTGGCCGGCGTGGTCAATCCGGCCTCTACCAGACGTCGGAAGTGCTGGAGATATCCGCGACGCCAGTTGGTCTCGTGCTCGGCCGCGCGGGCTCCCACCGGATCGGCGTCGCGTAGTGCGTCGGCGGCGACGGCCCGTCCCAGCGCCGACGTGCTGCGAGCACCGTCACCGGTGCGTGGAAAGACCACTCCGGACATATCCCTCTCCATGACCATGAGGACTAGTGCGCTGCGTGGGACACCAGGTGGCCACGATCATGGCAGAAATTAATCTGGATGTGTAACATCCAGAATATGCGGATGAGTGAAGGGGTGGAATGGGCCCTGCATACCTGCCTCAACCTCGCTTGGGTCGAGGAAGGGCAGGCGGTCCCAACGTCCCGCCTCGCCGAGGTCTACGGCTTGCCGGTGGCTTACCTGAACAAGCAGCTTCAGGCGTTGGTCCGGGCCGGGGTTTTGAGGTCCACCACGGGGCCGCGGGGTGGATTCCGGCTGGGAAGAGATCCGCGCAACATCACTTTGCTAGACATCGTCGTCGCGATCGAAGGGCCGGAAGACGCGTTCCGATGCCAGGAGATCCTGCGGTCGGGCCCGGGTGGGCGCGCCGACGTCGACTATCGCAAGACGTGTGTGATCTCGCGGAGTATGCGCCAGGCGGAGCTTGCGTGGCGGACCGAACTGGCCGCGCAGACACTCGCGGACGTGCGGGCCGCTGTCGAGCGGCGCGAGCCGTCCGCGCCTGAGGCCACGCGGGTGCGGCTTGGGGTGCTCTGAGATCAATCCAGGGCCGCGGAAGGTAGAGATATGGGCAAAATATCGATATTAAACATCCAGAATATTTCTAATAGGTCGCGGTGGTCCCAGGCGTCGAGCTGGCTGGCGGTGGTAGCGGTTGCCCTGGGCATCTTCGCGCTGATGACCGCCGAACTGCTCCCCGTAGGTCTGCTCACCCCGATGGCGGCGGACCTCGGCGTCTCCGAAGGCAGCGCTGGTCTGCTGGTGACCGTTCCAGGCCTGGTCGCGGCGGTTTCCGCGCTGGTCATCGGGGTCCGGGCCGGGCGGGTCGACCGCCGGCTTCTGCTCGCTGGGCTGCTGGTCCTTCTGGTCTTCGGGAACGTCGTCAGTGCTGCCAGCTCCGACTTCCTCGTCGTACTTGCCGCTCGGGTCGCGGTTGGGGTGAGTATCGGCGGATTCTGGGCAATAGCCGGCGGCCTCGCTGTGCGGCTGGTTCCAGCAGACCAGGTGGGCCGCGCCACGGCAGTCATCTTCGGAGGTGTCTCCGCTGCCTCCGTCGCCGGTGTGCCGCTGGGGGCCGTCGTCGGAGCGGCGAGCAGTTGGCGCGTGGCGTTCCTGGCGGTCGGCCTCCTCGGCCTCGTCGCGCTGGCCGCCGTTCTGGTGTTAGTGCCACCGCTGCCCGGCGGCGAAGCGCCGAGCTTCGGTGCGCTTGGGCGGCTGTTGCGGCACAACGTCGGCGTCCAGCGTGGTGTGCTGATCACATTCCTGCTGATTACCGGCCACTTCGTCGCGTACACGTTTGTGCGCGCCATCCTGCGTGAAGGGGCCGGCATCGAGGCCGGATCGATCGGCGTTCTCCTGCTCGTGTTCGGTGTGGCCGGTGTAGCGGGCAACTTCATCGCGGGCGCCCAAGCTCAGCATCGGCTGCGGCCCGTCCTCCTGGTGATCGTGCTCATACTCGCCGCCGTCATGTTCCTCTTCGCTGTCGCTGGGGATTCCGGGCCCACGGCGGTGGTGCTCCTGGCGGTGTGGGGACTGGCTTACGGTGGTGTCTCGGTCAGCCTGCAGATCTGGATGCTCAAGGCTGAACCGGACGCCACAGAGGTGGCGACGTCGTTGTTCGTTGCCGCCTTCAACCTGTCCATCGCACTCGGTGCGGCGGCGGGTGCGCTGGTCATGAACAGCGTCGCCGTCGTCGGCGTGGTGATCGCCGCGCTCGCCCTGTTCGTGCTGACTGCCGCCGTTGTGAGTACGGATCGGGCTTCCACGACGTCCCGTCGACAACTATCAACCAAGGAGAAGTAGCCATGACACACACGATCATCAACCCGTCCAGCTTGCACGATCCGGTCGGCTTCGGTTACAGCCACCTTGCCGTGGGCAACGGCTTGGTGTTGGTCGCCGGCCAATACGCCTCGGACTCACAGGGCGCGGTGACGTCGGCCGACTTCGGCGAGCAGGTCGAGCGGGCGTTCGAGAACCTGCGAGCCGCCCTCGGTGCCGTGGATCTCGATCTCAGCCATGTCGCACAGCTGCGGACCTTCATCGTTGATCACAACCCCGACAAGCTCGCCGCCCTGACCGGTCGGATCAGCCAGATCTGGGGGCAGCGGCCGCCGGCACAGACCCTTCTCGGGGTTGCTGCGCTGGCTCTCCCCGGCATGTTGTTCGAGGTTGACGCACTAGCATTTCGGGAGTGAGGCTGCGGTGGAGCCGGTGAGGTGTCGTCCAATGTGCTGGCCGCGTCCCACCGCGGCCGGCGTCGACACAGGTGCGGTCGATTCGTCGATACTGGAGACATGGACGAGCGCCGTATCCTCTACTCCGAGCAGCGGCCCTACGTCGTGCCGGAGACGCTGGAGGAACTCACCGGGCCGACGCAGGGTGAAGTGACACTGCCCAACCACCTGGATTGGTCGGAGCAGGGCACCTACAACCTGGACGACCGGCGCGAACTCAGCGTCATGTATGAGCGGGTGTTACGAGAGGCCGGGCATGTCCGTGATCTACGTCGTTACGTCAACGGTGTCATGCTGCGACGGGTCTGGCCGCACCTCTTCCTTCCGCATCGCGTGCGAACACCGTGGGAAGAGCGCTTCCCCGAACTCATCCGGACGGGGCGGTAGCGGTGGATGCGTTTCACGCGCGGCTGGTCCGGATCAGCCTGAGCGCCGTGGCCGAGCTGGGTTTCTGTCTCGCGGGTGGGTACGCGATACAGGCCCACGGTTTCCTCGAACGGCGTTCGGACGACGTCGACCTGTTCACCTCTGCCGCTGTGATCGACGACCGATTTCCCGCCGCGGTCAGGGCGGTGGTACGGGCATTGGAATCGGACGGGCTGGACGTGGAGGTGAGCCGGGAGGGCCCAACCTTCGCCCGGCTCACGGCAGCGGATCCGGCTACTGGCGTCAACAGTCGAGTGGAGCTGGCCGTGGACTGGCGGGCGTACCCGCCGGCACAGTTGGAGATCGGTTCGGTGTTACATCAGGACGACGCGGTGGCGAACAAGTTCTGTGCCCTCTTCGGTCGCGGTGAGGTGCGCGACTACATCGATGTCGACAGTATTGTGCGGTCAGGCCGTTACTCGTCAGCTGAGCTGATGGGGCTCGCCGCCCAGCATGACCCCGGGTTCGACGTCGAGATGTTCGCTGAGGCGCTGCTGGCGGTCGAGCGGTTCCCGAACTCCGCTTATGCACCATACGGGCTGTCGACGGTCGAGGCCGACCAGTTGGTCGTACGAACTCTTGAATTCGCGAAGCAACTCCGAGCCGATGTCGTGGACTAGAGGTACTAGTCCACCCCGAACACCCGCATTTGCAGGGCCAACGTCGAGTAATACCCGATCAGTGTGGTGAGCTCGAACAGGGTGTCCGCGCCGAGGATGTCGGAGACTTCCAGGTAGGTGGCGTCATCGAGATCCCGGTGCTCCAGCAGGTGCCGCGTGACCCGGAGCACGGCGGCCTCCTCGACGTCGGTCAGCTCCAGCGGCGCCCCCGAACGTAAGGCGTCCAGCTCGCTTGGGGTTAAACCGACGTGTGCGCCGACGGCCTCGTGGGCGTGTTGCTCGAACGCGGAGCGCCAGTGTGCGGCCACGGCCAGGATGGCGATCTCCCGCGCCCGGTCCGACAGCCGGCCCGCATATCGGATGGCGGCACCGACGCGCTGCAACGGATCTCCGATGGCGGGGTTGAGAAGCATCGCGTTGAACGGTCCTTCGAGGCGGCCGTCGGCGTCGGCGAGAGCGAACAGCCGGGGGCCATGTGCCCTGCTGCCACCGGTGATGGCGGCATGCAGGCGCTGTTGGTCGTCATCGAGGTCGCTCGGGAGCGGGCGGGGTATGCGGCTCATCGAGTTACCGTAGCGCGCCCGTCGACCCGGGGAAGGCAAGAAATAATCCACCGAAGTCTTGACAGTTCGGAAAGAATTCCACGATGGTCTAGACCTCAGGAGCGATCTTCCCGAGCGAACCGAGGAGTGCCCATGGGCAGTCGGACCCGGAACGTCATCGCCACTCTCTCCGCCGGCGGCTTGGTCGCCGCGTTCAACGTCGTGCCATCGGCGCTACCCATGGCGGAGAGCCAGAACGAGATGGACCCGGCCGTCAAGGAGCTGGCCGCGGACATCGACGAGATTCTCGAGGACCCGCGGATGGACGGTAGCCAGGCGTCGGTTGTGGTAGCCGATGCGACCAGCGGCGACGTCCTCTATGAGCGCGGCGGCGACGATCGGTTGATGCCGGCGTCGAACCAGAAGATTCTCACCTCGGCCGCCGCGATGGACATTCTCGGTCCCGACCACACGTTCTCCACGACGGTCGAGACTGACGCCCGGCACACCGGCCGTATCCTCGCCGGTGACCTCTACCTGCGCGGGACCGGTGATCCCACCCTGCTCGTCGAGGACTACGAGGTGTTGGCCGATGAGATCGTCGCGGCCGGCATCCAGCGGGTCCACGGGGGCGTCGTGGCCGACGACACCTGGTTCGACGATGTACGCCTAGGCCTGAACTGGACCTGGGACAGTGAGCAGTACTACTACGGTGCGCAGATCTCCGCGTTGACCGTCTCACCCGACGTCGACTATGACTCCGGTACGGTCATCGTCGAGGTGGATCCCGGCCGGCGCGCCGGCGATCCACCCAGGGTGACCGTCATTCCGGAGAATGACTACGTCGAGATCGTCAACGACGCCCAGACGACGGCCGCTGGTACCGGGCAGGCGATTGGTATCAATCGCTTGCCGGGGAGCAACACCATCCGGATCACCGGAACCATCGCCACCGATGGTGCGCAAGCACGCACCTGGCGCAGCGTCTGGGAGCCGACCGACTTCGCCGCCGGGCTGTTCCTCCAAGCGCTGGAAGAACGTGGTGTCCAGGTGCGCGAGGGGATCTCACGAGGCGCCACCCCCGACGGTGCACGGGTGCTGGCCGAACGTGAATCGATGCCCTTGAGTGAGCTGTTGATCCCCTTCATGAAGCTCAGCAACAACGGACATGCCGAGATCCTGATCAAGTCGATGGGACAGGCGGTCGCGGACGCCGGGACCTGGTCGGCCGGGAACGAGGCGCTGCGGAGTTCCCTACGAGACTGGGGCGTCGAGCCGGCCACCATGGCCATCGCCGACGGCTCCGGGCTGTCGCGACGTAACCTGGTTCCGCCGAACGAGATCATCACGCTGCTGCGCAGTCTGCAAGACGAGCCGTGGTACGACACCTGGTACGAGTCGATGCCGGTGGCCGGGATCGAAGAGCGCCTGGTAGGTGGCACACTTCGCTTCCGGATGGCCGGCACTGCCGCCGAAGGCAACGCCCGTGGCAAAACCGGCACCCTCACCGCGGCGACCGGGCTGTCGGGATACGTCACCACTGCCGACGGTGATGAACTGGTCTACTCGATCCTGATCAACAACCATGTCAGCGCCAAGCCGAGCGACCTCGAGGACCGCATCGTGGTGCGGTTGGCCGAGCACTCGGCCGATGGTTCGGCGGTCACCACCTCGCAGGTGCCGCCAGCACCGGCCGAGCAGCCTGAGAACGGCCTGCACGGCGAGCTCGGCGATGTCGAGTGTTCCTGGGTCAAGACCTGCTAAGAGGCCGCGCAGAATGGGAGTCGCCTGGCTCGCGGGCCCGAGCGCCCCATTCTGCGCGGCCTCTGATGACTCCGGCCGGCGGTGCGAGGATGCGCTCGCCGCCGCTGCCGGATGGCACATGCCGCGGGTACCGGGTCGACTATGTCGACGGTGAGCCTCGGATCACGTACAACCGCGACCAGGTCGACAACGAGGCCCTTGGCGCCCTCGTGCACGACCTTGTGACCACCGAGCCGATCGTCGACACCTATCGCGGCCAAGGTGCGCGAAATGATCACACCCTAAACAGGTGGAAGGTACAGTTTGACACGGGCGCGGAATGCTTCGGCGTGCAGCCAGGCTTGGACCGGTTCGATTCCGGGCGTGTTCACAATGCGTTGGTTATTCGCCAACGATGTGGACAACGACGTGCCACCCATGGACAGTCGTCGCAGATGCGACATAGGATCAAGTCATGAGCACCCGCACAAATGACCAGCAGAACCAGGTGACCGTTCCTACGGTGACCCGGGACGGCGTGGAGTTCATCGATGATGACTTCGCCGTCCAAGCTGCTGAGCGGGCGGCCGAACGGTGGAGTGATCTACTCGACCGTCTTGCGCGTTGACCAAGTACATCAGCGTCGACGCTGTGGTCGCGATCAATGAGTCCCTGGGCGGACACGTTGGCGTCCGTGATCTCGGATCCGTTGAGGGCGCCGTAAACCGACCATTGGCAGGGTTCGGTGGCCATGAAGAGTTCCCGAGCCTGTGGGCGAAGGCCGCCGTGCTCCTAGAGGGTTTGGCGCGCACACAGGGATTCCATGACGGCAATAAGCGCACCGCATGGCTCGCAACGGACGTGTTCCTTGAGGCTAACGGCTGGCCGTTGATGCAGATGCCTGAGATCGTCGCTGAGGTGTTCGTCCTCAGTGCTGCGACCGGAGCGATCGAGCATCATCAGATTTCGGAGTGGATACGTCATCACGTGTTCGCGCCTGAGTCGGTCCGGGTGCTTCCCTTCGGTGAAGGTCACGCCATAGCGGCTTACAGTGCTGATGTGCGCCTAGCACAACAGATCAACTTCGTTCGGGGCCCGGATCACATCGAGCTCTATGCCATTGGCGTTAAGGTCGACGCATCTAGCGCATCCAAGGATAGGCAACACAACGGCGAGGTACTCGCGTCGTTCAGCATGGACTGCGACGGGTTCGTACACGTCTTCTCGGAACTTGTCGAGCAGGTCAAAGCCAGCAACGACGAGCAGTCCTCCGAATGACACGGTGCCCCGGCCGCCTACGTCGCGGCCGGGGCAACGTGTCGGCTAGGACGAGCGCCACTCGGCAAGCTGGGCCAGCCGGCGATCCGTCTCTGCTCGCAGGTCGTCTCCAGCCACACGATCCGGCTGGCGAGGAACGAGATCCGGGACGCGACGTGGATCCGTTCGAGTCGATCGTCGATGGTGAAGCCGCGGCCGTTGACGATGGCGCCCAGCTCGCGCCGCAGCGAGTCGACACTGTCGGGGTCGACTTCTGGGCGGTCCTCGGTGGTGAGTCTCGGGAACGCTGGTCGATGGATTCCCCGAGAAGGACTTCGGGCGGCTCTCGCGTCAGAATCTGAAGCGCTGGATCGACACGTTGCGAGAAGGCGAGACCAGCGTCCGTCGACTGCGGAAACGACTCGAAGCGTTGCGAGACAACGCTGAGCGGACATGCCCTGCGTGTGTCCGCAAGGTCGCCGGCCGTCCGGATCGGGTCTGCAGCAGCACCACCTGCCGAGTCCGAGCCCACCGTGCCGCATTCTCCTCCCACGGAGCAGTGACGGAGCAGGGTAGGGTGAACGAGACGTGAACGCAGGTCAGGGGTGGTTATGGCTCTCTATCGTGACGAAGGGGTTGTGCTGCGCACCCAGAAGCTGGGCGAGGCCGACCGCATCGTCACATTGCTGACCCGGGCCAACGGGCGGGTGCGGGCGGTGGCCAAGGGGGTGCGCCGGACCAGCAGCCGCTTCGGCGCTCGGTTGGAGCCGTTTATGCACGTCGACGTTCAGTTCGCCGCCGGGCGTTCGCTGGACATCGTGACCCAGGTCGAGACCCTCACCCCGTTCGGCACCATGATCTGCTCGGACTATGCCAGCTATACCGCGGGCACGGCCATCCTGGAGACCACCGAGCGGCTCAGCGCGGAAGAGCGAGAGCCCGCGGTGCAGCAATACCAGCTGCTGGTCGGGGCGCTGCGGGCGCTGTCCGGCCGGATCCACGACTCCGGGCTGGTCCTCGATGCCTACCTGCTGCGCGGGCTGGCTATCGCCGGTTTTGCCCCCAACTTCACCGACTGCGCCAGATGCAGCACGGCGGGCCCCCACCGGTTGTTCTCCGTGCAGGCCGGAGGCATGGTGTGTGGCGGCTGCCGGCCGCCCGGCAGCGTCGCTCCGCATTCCGGCACGGTGGCCTTGCTCGGGGCGTTGTTGGCGGGGGAGTGGGAGATCGCCGACGCCAGCGACGCCAGGTCCCGGCGGGAGGCCAGCGGTATCACAGCCGCCTTCCTGCAATGGCATCTCGAGCGAGGACTACGTTCGTTACCGCTGGTGGAGCGGGTATATCGGGAGCGGAACGTCATCGACGACGAGCGGCAGGAGCGGCATGACGTCGAAGCGGTATAACCCACCGCCCGCGCACCCGTCGGGGGCCCTGCCACCAGACATTCCGCGCGAGCTGATCCCGAAACACGTCGCCATCGTCATGGACGGCAACGGCCGGTGGGCCAACCAGCGCGGGCTGCCGCGCACCAAAGGCCACGAAGCCGGCGAGGCCGCGTTGCTCGACGTCATCCATGGTGCGATCCAGCTCGGCATCACCTGCCTGTCGGCGTATGCGTTCTCCACCGAGAACTGGCGGCGTTCTCCGGATGAGGTCCGTTTTCTCATGGGGTTCAACCGGGACGTCATCCATCGCCGACGCGACGAGTTGGACGCCTTGGGTGTGCGGATCCGGTGGGCCGGGCGCCGGCCGCGGCTGTGGAAGAGCGTCATCGACGAGTTGATCGAGGCTGAGCGGCGTACCCGTCGTAATAACGTCATCACGCTGCAGTTCTGCGTCAACTACGGGGGCCGTGCCGAGCTGGGCGACGCGGCGGCGGCATTGGCGGCCGACGTCGCCGCCGGCCGGGTCAACCCGAAACGGGTGAACGAGAAGACACTCGCCCGGTACCTCTACAACCCCGACCTTCCAGACGCTGATCTGTTCGTGCGTTCGTCGGGAGAGCAGCGCACCTCCAACTTCATGCTCTGGCAGGCCGCCTATGCCGAGATGGTTTTTCTCGACACGTTGTGGCCGGAGTTCGACCGGCGTGATCTGTGGCGCGCGGTGGAGATCTACGCGCGCCGCGACCGCCGCTACGGTGGTGCGGATCCGACGGCATCCGCCGTATAACCGGCACGCCAACCGCCCCCACCCACACACTCCGTGGGGGAGTGTCGACTTGACCTTGTCGTAGCGTCAAGGTTTTTACTAGAGGTATGCGAATCGGAGAGCTGGCCGCGATGGTCGGCGTATCGACCCGAGCGGTGCGTTACTACCACCGTTGTGGGCTGATACCGGAACCGGAGCGCACCGCCAACGGCTACCGCACCTACGGCATCCGAGACGCCGTCACGTTGGCGCGGATCAAGCGGCTGACCGAGTTGGGTTTGAGCCTCGACGAGGTGCGTGACGTGCTCGCCGACGACCAAGGGCGCGAGCTGCGCGAAGTGTTGGCGGAGTTGGACGCGGACCTCGCCCGCCAAGAAGAGCAGATCCGGCGCCGCCGAGCCCGGCTGGCGAACCTCCTGGAGCAAGAGACGTTGCACCCGGACGATCCAGTGTCTCCGGAGATGGCCACCGTCGTGGGGCGGTTACCACGAACCCGAGCCGGGATGGCCGATGTCGACCGGTCTTGGCTTGGTTTGCTCGACGTCAGTCTTCCAGAGCCGGACCGGCGCGAGCTCATCGAACTGATGCGGGCCATGGGGGCTGACTCCGAGACGGCCGCCCGGGCCGACGAGTTGTACCCGGCCATGGATGAACTCGCCACCGCGGACGTCGACGACCCGCGAGTGGCCGAGCTGGCGAACCAGCTGGTGATAGGGGTGTTGCAGCCGGTGCTGGACATGCTGGCGGATGCGCCGGGCGGCGATGTCGCGCCGGACGGAATCGCCCCAGAGTTCGAGGAGTTCCTCGCCGAGCTGGCTCCCGCTCAGGCCGAGGTGATCAGGCGGGCGCTGGCTCAGGTCGCCCGGAAGCAGGCATGATGAGGGGCAGACGGCTGCTGATGCACCAGTTCACGGTGCTCGCCGCGATCGGCCCATGGGTGACCCGCCGGCCCCGCGCCGCGGAGACGGATGTGGTCTTCGGATACGCCCGAGCTCAGGCACCGATGATCTATGCCTTGTTGTTCGTGGTCATGGTCGAAGGGACGGCGCTCGCGCTTCTTGTGCCGTGGCCGGTTGTCCATACGATCCTGGTGGTTGTGCACACCTACGCCGCGTTGTTACTGCTGGGTTCAGCCGCGGCGACGCATATCCGGCCGCATGTGATCGGCCGGGATGACGTTCGGGTGCGCTACGGTGTGGGATTCGAGCTGCGGATACCTCTAGCGACGATTGCCAACGCCAAGGCGCGGACGCGATCTTCAGACGCCGCCTCGATCCATCTCGCCGACGGCCATCTCGACGTCGTTGTTTCAGGCCAGACCAACGTGGTGATCGACCTAACCGATCCGATCCGGGTCGAACAGCCGTTGGACGGCACCGCGAGTCAGGTCGAGATATACGCCGACGAGCCACGAGAGTTCGTCCGTGTGCTCAACCAGGCGCGGGCGAAGGATTCCAGCAGCGCGGCCGACCTGTCGGTCCCGGCTGGTAGCGTCCCCGATCATGATGGGTCTACTGGCACGCGTCGGTCGTCCCGGTAATCGACGCGCTGCACCCGCTCCGCACCGGAGGAGAGGTGACGTGTTATGACGCGACGTCACCGGCAGCTGGTTGTGCTCGACGCACCGTCCAACCTCGGCCTGCGGCCGCCTGAGCCGGGATTGGTGCCTGGGTGCGCGAAGGCGCCGGGTGTGCTCCGGGACACCAAACTCCTAGCCCGCCTCGACGCCGATGACGCCGGTGTGGTCACGCCCGGCCGGTACCGGCCCGAGTGGAGCGCCGGCCACGTCCGTAACGAGAACGCGATCGCTGCTCATTCGATGGAGCTGGCCGACCGGATCGGCGCATTGCTGGGCCGTTCCCATGTGCCAGTCGTGCTGGGTGGTGATTGCAGCATTCTTGTTGGTGTGGGGTTGGCGCTGCAGCGCCGTGGCCGATTCGGCTTGGTGTCTCTCGACGGCCTGGACTACCGGCATCCGGGTAATATGCCCGACGCTGGAGCGGCAGTGGGCGGCGAGAGCCTCGCCCTGGTGACCGGGCTGGGGGGCCGGCTGGCCGAGTTGGATGGGCACCGGCCGTATCTGCGCGGCGAAGACGTCGTCGCCGTGGGGCTTCGCCCGGACGACGAGTGCGCAGCCGAGGCGGCGTCGAATGGTTTGCATCTGATCGACGCGGCGGCGGTGACCCGTGATCCGGGCGGGGCGGCCACTGATGTGCTGAGTGTGGTCGAGCGGAGCGACCTGGAGGGTTTCTGGGTGCACCTGGACGCCGACGTCCTGGACCCGGCGGTGATGCCCGCAGTCGATAGCCCGGAACCTGGGGGCCTGACATTCGACCAGCTCAGCACCGTGCTCACTCGCGTGCTGGCGTCGCCGCGCGCCGTTGGCCTCGACGTCACCATCTACGATCCCGACCTCGATCCGGGGTTCGTCCACGGTCGACGGCTGGCCGGTCTGCTGGTTGACGTCCTGCGCCCGTAGCGCCACGGACCTGACCCGGAGGGTCCGGCGCGTGAGTCGCACGCCGGACACGAGCGGGTCTGCTCGGTGCCGTAGGGCGCGGGTGGGTGTTGTGGGGCAAGGGTAGGGCCAGCGTCAGGGGCATGCGGCGTGGCAGGTGGGTGTTGTGGGGGCAGGGTTAGGCGGCGTGGCGGGCCAGACCGGAGCGGACCGCCGCTTCGATCTCGTCGAGGACCACTCGTGGTTCGGTCCGGAGGCGCCGGGGTGATACCGGCAGCACAGTCCACCCCAGGGCTGCGTATCTCGCCCGGCGACGTTCGGTCTGTTCTACCTGTTCGCCGAGACGGTGCCACTCCGCGGAATCGATCTCGACGACGACGCGGGCGTCGGGCCAGCATGCGTCTGGTCGCAATGGGGGTGTCACGTCCGGCACGATCGTGTTCCACTGTGGCTCCGGTAGGAAGGTCGAGCAGCCGATCACGTCACGTAGCTCGCATTCCGGCGCTGACCGACACCCGGCGTCGACGTCGGCCAGTGCCTGCCGGACGAGTCTGGCCCCCGGCCAGCGGGCCGCCCGCAACGTCCGGGCCAGGCGGTTTGGTGTGGTCAGGCCCCGTTGGACCACTTCGCAGAGCAGCGCTCGGACATCCCGCAGGGATGACACGCCGTGGCAGGTATCTAACACTGCGCGTTCGGGTGAGGCGGTGGGGATTCCGCCGACCAGCCGGGCTTCCGGCAGGTCGGTTACCCGTCGTAGCCGGGCGAACGGCGTCCGCGCACGACGACTCTCGGCCGGCACCAGAACAAGGGGATCGGCACCCTCTGGTACGTAGCGAAGACCGTAGGCGCGACACGCGTCAGCACCGCTGACCACCGCGTCCGGGCCCGCCCTGAGGAGGGCGGTCCGGAGGCGATGCCGGGGCTGCAACGGTCCGGTGAAGGTGGCGTAGACACCCCGGGACACCCGCTGCCATCGCCCGGACGTCAGCGCATGTTCGACCGCTGCGGACGACATGCCGGCAGCAAGCGCCTGATGCCGGACGACCAAGCCGTCTTGCAGCTCAGCCAGCCGGAGAAGTTCCGGGGGAACAGCCATGGCTCAACGTTTCCGCACCGGCGCATCCGCCGGCCAGAGGGGGACCCGCTGGTGTGGATAACCGCCGGCTGGGCCCGCTATAGCTGTGGACAGCGAACGGTGGAGGGTTTTACCGGTCAACGGTGGAAGGATCTACCGGCTATAACCGGTACTACCTCCCACCGTTGACCGGTAAAACCCTCCACCGTTCAGTGCTCGTCATAGTGTTTGCCGTGAGCGGCGTGGAGATGGCCGTCATGCAGGTAGTCGGTGTGATCACCGTGCTCGACGGCAGGATGGCCGCAGTTCTCGTCGTGCTGGTGTGCGTGGTCTTCGGCCGTGACGTGGGTGCCGGTGACCCGTGGATCCTCCCCGTTGGACCGTCGAGCCTGCCGCCGTCGCCGCAGGGCGGTGCCCAAAGGCCAGGCCAACGCGAACCCGACGAGTGCGGTCACGACGATGCTGGCTCCGGGAGCGACGTCGGCGTAATAGGAGAAGACCACGCCGGCCAGCGACGGCACCAGACCGAGCGACAGCGCCAGGACGAACGTCGCCCGGAAACCGCGAGTCAACTGCATCGACGTAGCCACGGGCACCACCATCAATGCGCTCACCAGCAGCAGGCCGACCGTACGCATTGCCACGGCGACGGTGACCGCCGCCATCACGGCGATCATGATGCTGTAGAGCCGCACCGGTAGTCCGCACGCGCGGGCGAACTCCTCGTCTTGGCACACCGCGAACAGTTGGGGTCCGAGCCCGATGGACAACGCGATGACCACGACGGCCAGGATGCCGATCACCCAGAGATCGTCTTGAGACACGGTGGTGATCGAGCCGAACAGGTAGGTGTTGAGAGTGGCCGCAGTACTACCGGCCAGCCCGGTCAGGAGAACGCCGCCGGCGATCCCGCCGTAGAACAACATGGCCAGCGCTACGTCGGCGGACGCTTTGCCATGGGCGCGCACCAACTCGATGGTCACCGCACCGGCGATGGCCACGACGACCGCCGTCCACACCGGTGCCCAGCCGGTCAGCAGCCCGACGGCCACGCCGGTCAGTGCCACGTGGCCGATGCCGTCTCCCATCAGCGCGAGCCGACGGTGGACGAGATAGGTGCCCACGGCCGGCGCCGCGAGGCCGGTGAGCAGCGCGGCGATCAACGCTCGCTGCATGTGGGGATAGTCGAGGAAGTCGAGGGTCAGGAAGTCCATCCGAATGGCCCTGTCTCGTCGTCGGAGCGGTGCGGGTGGTCGTTGGGTACGCCGGCAGCCGTGGTCGCGGCGGCGGCTTCGCTGCTGGTCGGGCCGGTGGCGACCGGCTTCTGGACCGGGCCGTCGCGCACCACGTGGCCGGCGTCGAGCACTACCCCACGACTGACCAGAGGTGCCAGGGGACCCATCTCGTGTAGCACCAGCAGCACTGTGTGGCCGGCGGCCACGAAGGTACGAAGCGACCGGGCGAACGCCTCCTGGCTGCGTTGGTCGACACCAGCATTGGGTTCGTCGAGTACCAGCACGTCGGGTTCACCCGCGGCGGCACGCGCGATAAGGGTGCGCTGCTGCTGCCCGCCGGAGAGAGTGTGGATGCCGTCGTCGGCACGATCGGCGAGGCCCACCATGTCGATCGCTCGGTCGACTGCCTCTCGGTCGGCGCGGCGAGCAGGAGCGAACGGCATCCGGCGGGCCAGCCGGCCGGATGAGACCACTTCGCGTACGGTGGCGGGCACACCGCCGGAGGCCGTAGTGCGCTGCGGTACGTAGCCGATGCGTGCCCAGTCGCGGAACGTGCGCAACGGCTGGCCGAAGAGCTCGATGTGGCCGGCCACCGCCGGCACCAGGCCGACCACGGCTCTGACCAAGGTGGACTTGCCGGATCCGTTGGCGCCGAGGAGGGTCACGACCTCGCCGGCCGACACACGGAAGTCGACGCCGTGGAGTACCGGCCGCTCGCCCAGTTCGACGGTGAGCCCCCGCACGTCGATGACGGGTTCACCCATCGCGACTCCTCACTGCTTGCGCCTTCCGGTGACCATCCGAGACCTGTTACCGCTATAACGGTACCGATTCTCAGATGATGACCGGCATCGGGCGCGGTCATCGCCGCATCCGTACCCCCATCACGGGAATGGGAGCGCGAATGCGGCGATCACCGGGACGGCGCCTCAGCAGCCGTTGGCGGCGCGCAACGCGTCCAAGTTGGAACGCATCAGGCTGAAGTAGTCCTCGTCGATCGTCTCGTCGGTCAAGCCTTCGATGGGATCGAGGACGGCGGTCTCCAAACCGAGGTCTCCAGCGATCGCTTCGACGACATCCGGGCTGGTCAGGCGCTCGTAGAAGATGGTGGTGACGTTCTGCTCGCGGATGGTGTCGTGTACCTGAGCCACCCTCGCCGCGGACGGCTCGGCGTCGGGGTCGATTCCGGCGACCCCGAGTTGATCGAGGCCGTACCGATGTGCGAGATAGCCGAACGCTTCGTGGCTGACGACGATCAGCGTCCGTTCGCATTGCGCGAGACCCGTCTGGTATTCGTCGTCGAGTTCTTCCAGCTCCGCCCGGAGTTGCTCGGCGTTGGCGCGATAGGTGTCGGCGTGGTCGGGGTCGACGTCGGACAACGCGTCGGCCACACCGTCGGCGATCAGCGCCATGTTGGTGGGATCCAGCCAGAGATGGGGATCGCCGTCGAGATCGCCGTGGTCGTGATCGTGTCCGTGATCGTCGTGGTCGTCGTCGTGTCCGTGGTCGTCGTGGTCGTCGTCGTGTCCGTGGTCGTCGTGGTCGTCGTCGTGTCCGTGGTCGTCGTGGTCGTCGTCGTGTCCGTGGTCGTCGTGGTCGTCGTCGTGTCCGTGGTCGTCGTGGTCGTCGGGGATGAGGTCGACGACGGTGGCGACGTCGAACGCCACACCGGAACCGTCCTGCTCGATGGCGGCATCGACGGCGGGTTGGTATCCCTCGAGGTACACCACCACGTCGGCATCGACCACCGTACCGACCTGCCGGCCGGTGAGCTCCAGGTCGTGGGATTCGACACCGGGTTGGGTCAGGCTTTCGACGGAGGCGTGGTCACCGGCCACTCGCTCGGCGACGAATGCCAGCGGATAGAACGCGGCGGCGATAGTAGGGCCGTCGCCCCCAGCCGCCTGGGCGGGGGTGTCGTCGGCATCGTCGGCGCCGCAGCCCGCGATAAACAGCCCGGATGCCGCGAGCAGCGCAAGCCCGCGGGCGAGAAAGCGAGTGGTCATGGGATACATTCTCATGTAGCATGACAACCATTGTCAAAAGGTCGCCTTAGGTGTGAGTTTGCACCGAGAGGTGGGTGTCGGCCTCCCCTGCAATTGGCAGCCGCGACGTTAAGCTGGGACCTGTAGGGGCAACCGACGTCGTACGGGAGGCGGGCGCAACCAGTGTCGCCACAAGAGCAACCGGTCAAAGAGCAACGCCGGACGCGGCAACGGGCGGCGGTCGACGAGGTTCTCGACGAGACCGAAGACTTCATCAGCGCACAGGACCTCCACGCCATCCTCCGTACCCGCGGGATGAGTGTCGGGCTCGCCACGGTGTATCGGACGCTGCAGACCCTCGCCGATGACGGCCGGGTCGACGTGCTGCGCACGGCCGGCGGTGAGGCCGCGTACCGGCGCTGCGCCCGAGACGAGCACCATCACCATATGGTGTGTCGATCGTGCGGAGCCACGGTCGAGATCGCCGGACCGGCGGTCGAACGGTGGACCAACTCAGTGGCCAAAGAACACGGCTATGTCGACGTCTCGCACACCTTGGAGATCTTCGGCACCTGCCCGCGTTGTGCCGCACAGAGTGGTGGGCCGGCTGGCCGCTGAGCGTCGCCGCTTACAACGCTCCGACAGACTGTGCGATGACGATGGCCAGCAACGCCCCGATCACCCCGGCGCGGATAGTCCGCGAGGTCGGCTCCAGGCGCGGCCAGGCCAGCACCAAGAGCCAGGTGAGAAACGCGACCACCAAGGTCAGCAGCAGCGGTGCCCACGGCCTGGGCGCAAGCAAGCCACCCAGCAATACACCTGCGGTCACCACCCCCAGCAGCCATTTCGGCGCGCTGGTCAGCCGGACCAGCAGCGGGTAACTGACCCGTTCCAGCCCGGCCCGCCAGCCTTGCCGCGGCGCGGGAGCCGGGGCTGGGCGGCGGCTGCTCGCCGGCCGGGGAGCCCGTGGTGCCGAGCCCGGTGTACCCGGGCGCCGGTTCGGCGAGCGGCGTTGCTGGCGGCGGTTCTTCGACACGAGACGTCCTCGATGTGGGGGCCGGTGGTGGGTCCCTGCTGCCGTACGGCGGCACGGTGGGCTCCATGCATGGTACGACCTCGGCCCACTATGCTCTGCCGTGCGTTTGTCAACTCTACGAGGTGGCACGGCACGGTGTGGGCAGCGGCTCCCCAAGCTGGCCGCCCCGCTACCCGGGCCGCCGATCGACGTATCGTCGGGCCGGCGAAAGGACAGAGATGCTCGTGATCACCCGGTACCGGGTGCCCCGCCATGAGGCGGTGGAGTTCCGAGACCACGCCCGGGCTGCCCTTCGAGTGCTGGCTGATCAGGCTGGGTGGCGAGGCGGTCATGTGGGTCGGGCGGCCGACGACCCCACGTTGTGGGTGCTCACCAGTCTGTGGCACGACGTCGGTTCGTATCGGCGGGCATTGTCGGCGTACGAGGTGAAACTGCGGGCCGTGCCGCTCTTGTCCCGGGCTGTCGACGAGCCCACCGCGTTCGAGCTGCTCACCGACGATGACGCCGGGGCGCGCGCGGTGGACGCGGAGGACGTCGGCCTCGGGTCGGCGGCCGCGCCGGTCGTCGAGACCGATCTGGATCGCCCTGTCCAGACCGATGTCGGGCATCAGGGTGAAGGGCGGCAGCGGTGACCGGGGGCCATTCGCACATGCATCCGGAGACGCCGCCGGCCAGCCCGCGGGTGCGCAAGGCCGTCCTATCGGTGCTGATCCCGCTGATCATCGCCACCATCGCTGGCATGGTCGTCTTGTGGCCATCCGGAGATCCGCCGCGGATCGACTCCGGAGTCCGTACCGACGCCGAAATCCTCGACATCCGGCCCTGTGAAGACATCGATGGTGCGCCACCAACAGGCGGGCACACCCACGGTCGGCAGCCGGCGGGTGAGTGCGAAGAGGCGGTTGTCCTGGTGACCTCCGGCCCGGACAAGGGCGAGGAGACGGTTGTCTCGTTGTGGTTCGGTGACGGCGCGCCCACCTTCGATGTCGGCGACAAGGTGGTCCTCGCGGGCCAGCCGGAGGCGCCACTCGACCAGCGCTACGAGGTCACCGACTTCCAACGCGGCATGCCGCTGCTGTGGCTTGGCCTGCTCTTCGCCGTCGCGGTAGTGGTGTTGTCCCGATGGCGCGGGCTCGCCGCGCTGGGTGGGTTGGCGATCTCGGTGATCGTGATCGTCACGTTCCTGCTGCCGGCCCTGTTAGCCGGGCGAGATCCGTTGCCGGTAGCGGTGGTGGGTGCGTCGTTGATCATGATCGTGACGCTGTACATGTCACATGGTGTCTCCATCCGGACGTCGGTGGCACTGATCGGGACCCTCATCAGCCTGACCCTGACCGGTGTTCTCGGTGCTCTGTTCACCGCCCTCGGGCAGTTCACCGGGCTCGTCGACCACGCCGCGGCGTATATCGGCACCGTCAACGCCGACTTCAACATCCGCGGCCTGCTGCTGGCTGGGCTGGTAGTGGGGGCGCTGGGGGTACTCGACGACACCACCGTGACCCAGACGGCCACCATCTGGGAGCTGTCCGCGGCCAATCCCAACTCGACCCGACGCGAACTCTTCGCAGCCGGGATGCGGATCGGCCGAGAGCACGTGGCAGCCACGGTTAATACGCTGGTCCTTGCCTACGTGGGTGCGTCGTTGCCGCTGCTAATGCTGTTCAGCGTGGCCGGGCAGGGGGTGGTGGACGCGCTAACCACCGAGGCGGTTGCGCAAGAGGTGGTGCGGGCACTCGTCGGCGGTTTGGGGATCATCGCGGCCGTGCCGGTCACCACGGCTTTGGCCGTGCTGGCGGTGCGGCAGGAACCAGCCGAACGGGGCGGCCGGCGCCGGTCTCGGCCGGGTCAACGCGCCGGTGCCGCCAGCCGGGCCCGCTGATAACGTCGGACGCGGACATTCGCCGACAGCCAGCCGGATGGAGTGAACGCCCGTGCCACCCTCGCCCGTCGACGCCATCACCTCTCTGGCCAAACGGCGCGGATTCGTCTACTCCACCGGTGAGATCTACGGCGGAACCAGGTCGGCGTGGGACTACGGCCCGCTTGGGGTCGAGCTCAAGGAGAACATCCGCCGCCAGTGGTGGCGGGCTATGGTCCAACAGCGCGACGACGTCGTCGGGATCGACTCCGCGGTGATCCTTCCGCGCGACGTCTGGGTTGCCTCCGGGCATGTGGACGCCTTCGTCGACCCGTTGGTTGAGTGCCAGTCGTGTCACCGCCGCTACCGGGCCGACCAGCTGGAGGAGGAACACACCGAGCGCCGCGGCCAGGCACCGGACGGTGGCCTGGCTGGGGTGGTCTGCCCGACGTGTGGTGCGCGCCGGTCCTGGACCGAGCCGCGGATGTTCAACGGGTTGCTCAAGACCTTCCTTGGTCCCGTCGAGTCCGGTGAGGGGCTGCACTATCTGCGGCCCGAGACCGCCCAAGGCATCTTCGTCAACGTGTTGAACGTGATGAACACCGCCCGGAAGAAGCCACCGTTCGGTATCGCGCAGACGGGTAAGTCGTTCCGCAACGAGATCACCCCCGGCAACTTCATCTTCCGCACCCGCGAGTTCGAGCAGATGGAGATGGAGTTCCTCGTCGAGCCGGGCACCGACGAGGAATGGCACGAGTACTGGCTACAAGAGCGCTGGAACTGGTACGTCGACCTCGGGTTGTCGCCGGACAACCTACGCCTGTACGAGCATCCGGCCGAGAAGCTCTCCCACTACTCGAAGCGGACCGTCGACATCGAGTACCGGTTCAGCGTAGGCGGCGCGGAGTTCGCCGAGCTGGAGGGGATCGCCAACCGCACCGACTTCGACCTCGCCACCCATGCCAAACATTCCGGTGTGGAGCTGAGCTATTTCGACCAGGAGAAAGGTGAGCGATGGATTCCGTATGTGATCGAACCGGCCGCTGGTTTGACCCGCTCGGTTCTCGCCTTCCTCCTCGACGCCCACGACGCCGACGAGGCCCCTAACGCCAAGGGTGGGGTCGAGCGGCGCACTGTTCTGCGGTTCGATCCTCGGTTGGCGCCGGTCAAGGCAGCCGTGCTCCCGTTGTCGCGTAACAGCGAATTGTCGCCGATGGCGCGGGAGCTGGCCCGGACGTTGCGGGCCCGGTGGAACGTCGACTTCGACGATGCTGGCGCCATCGGCCGGCGTTACCGTCGTCAGGACGAGATCGGTACACCGTTCTGCGTGACGGTGGACTTCGACACCCTCGACGACCACGCGGTCACCGTGCGGGAACGCGACTCCATGCGGCAAGACCGGGTCGGCGTCGACCGGGTCGAGATGTATCTGGCCGAGCGGCTGCCCGTCTGCTGATCCGCCTGTCTGCTGATCCGCCCGTTGCTGGCTCGCCGGCCGGAATCCAGCAGGAGGCGGAGGTCAGTTCAGGGCAGGGGTGAGGACGTGGTCCAGAATCGCGCGGCTGGCACCGAGCACACCAGCGTCGATTCCCACGGGGCTCTGGCCGATGTAGAGATCACGGGTGACTAGCGGATGACAGCCTTCGTAGAGCTGACTGCGCACGGCGGCGACGAACGGCTCGACGACGGACAACACCCCACCGAGGAACACCGCGTCCGGGTTGACGAAGTTCACCACCGGGCTCAGGGTCTCGCCGAGTGCACGTCCGGCGCTGCGGATCCGGGTGGTGGCGATCGGATCGGCGTCGCGGGCGGCGGCCACGACATCGGTGGTGGTGTGGACGTCCATGCCGTCCGCGCGTACGTGCTGGACCAGTGCGGATCCGCTGGCGATGGTCTCCAGGCAGCCGGCGTTGCCGCAGCTGCACGCGCGGTGATCGGCGGCGGCGACACGTACGTGAGTGAGGTCTCCGGCCGCGCCGGTGCTGCCGCGGTGGATCACGCCGTCGATGACGAGTCCGCAGCCGATGGCGGTCCCGGCTTTGGCGAAGATGCTGTGCCGGATGGATGGCTGGTGTGCGTGATGTGCGGCCAGGGCCATGGCGTTGGCGTCGTTCTCGATCACGCACGGCACGCCGAAGCGTTCGACGAGCCAGTCTCGGACGGGGAACCGGTGCCAGCCGGGCATCCGCGACGGTGAATCGACCCACCCGTGGTCGACGTCGACGGGCCCTGGCAAGGTCAGCGCGGTGCCGCGGAGGTCACCGAGTCCAGGATCCGACGATGGTTCTGGGCCGCGGGTCCGCGAGTCGCCGGTCTTCGCCATGGCGGTCAGCGCGGTGGCGAGCCGGTCGAGGACTGCGGGTGGGCCCTCGGTGATGTCGAGTTCGACCTCTTCCACCTGGCGGGGCTGGCCTAGTAGATCCACGAGGGCGACCCGGGCGTGTTTGCCACCGAGGTCGGCGACCAGGACATGGCCGGCTGTCCGGTTGAGTTCGAGTACGCGGGGGCGCCGTCCTCCCGTGGAGCGCCCGGTGCCGGCTTCGACGATGATCCCGGTTTCGATCAACTCGTTCACGCGTAGAGACACGGTGGAGGGGGCCAGGCCCAGCTCGCGGGCGATGTCGCTGCGCGAGGTGATCTGGCCCGTCGCGAGCAACGTCATGATGCTCGCGTGTACAGGGTCAATGGTGTTGTCCCCACCGGCCACGGGTCCGTTCAACCGCCTCTTCGTAAAAAGTGGACTACTTAGTTCGGTTCGTCAGGCGATTCCCACGGTATCAGGCGGTGACGCTCGGGCAACCTGCGACATGTATGGCGATTGATCGAATGAAGAGCGCAAATTAAGTTCGATTCAGGGGTTGCACGGATCGAAGTATGAGAGCTAGTGTGCCGAACATTATGCGACGGATGCGTAAACAATGGCCGACATCGACCGGCCGGCGCGGCTGTCGTTGACCTCAGAAGTCAAAGGAGTGCCGATGCAACATCCACTAGGCGGCCGCGGGCCGAGGTTGCTCGCGGTCGGTGTGTTGTCGACATCGCTCGCGCTGGCAGCGTGCGGCGGCGACGACGGCGCCGGCGACGGGACGGGGAGCGCGGACACCCAGGGCCGCGACAGCATCACCTACGCGCTCCCACCCAATGCCACGCCGAACTGGATCCTCCCCATGGCATTGCCGGAGTACATGGCCACCCACAACGCCGCCATCCGTCGAGCGTTGTGGACCCCGGTGATCAACGTGCACGGCGCCTCCGGCGAGGTCGCCTGGGACCACACCGGCAGCCTCGCCACCGACGTCGAGTTCTCCACGGACGGCCGCATGGTGACCATCTCGCTGGATGACCTCTCCTGGAGTGACGGTGAGCCGGTCACCTCCCGCGACGTCGAGTTCTGGTACAACCTCGTGGACGCCAACAAAGAGCAGTGGGGCGGTTACGCGGCCGGCCGGATCCCGGACAACATCGAGTCGTGGGAGACCATCGACGACACGACGTTCGAGATCACCTTCGACGACGTCTACAACCAGGACTGGCTGCTGTACAACCAGTTGGTGAACCTGGCCGCGCTGCCCACCCACGCGTGGAACAAGACCAGCGACGACGGCGAAATCGACGACCACGACCGCACCCCGGACGGTGCCGAAGAGGTCTGGGACTACCTGGTCGGCCAGGCCGAACAGACCGACAGCTACGCCTCGAATCCCCTGTGGAGCGTGGTCAACGGGCCCTTCACCGTGGACGGCTGGACCTCAACCGGCCAGGTGACGCTCAAAGCCAACGAGAACTACGACGGCAACGACCCCGCGGGGATCCAGACGGTTGTCCTTCAGCCGTTCACCAGCGCAGATGCTCAGCTGAACGCGTTGCGCGCCGGTGAGCTCGACTACGGGTACCTGCCGGCGTCCGCGCTGGACCAGCAGGCCGAGTTCGAGGGCCGCGGGTACGTCGTCGAGCCCTGGGCCGGATGGTCCATCACCTATCTGCCGTTCAACTTCAACAACCCGGACATGGGCCCGGTCTTCCAACAGCTCTACGCCCGGCAGGCGATCCAGCACGCGGTCGACCAAGACAGCATCGCGAACGTGATCTGGCACGGTACCGCGCTGCCGACCTATGGGCCGGTTCCGCAGAACCCGCCGTCGGACTTCCTATCCGAGACGCAGAAGTCCAACCCCTACGAGTTCGACGTCGACACCTCGATCGAGCTGCTGACCAGCAACGGCTGGGTGATAGGCGACGACGGGTTCGCGGTGTGCGAGAACGCCGGAACCGGCGACGGACAATGTGGCGACGGCATCGACGCCGGCACGACGTTCGAGATGACGGTGCTCGCCCAGAGCGGCTCCACCGAGACCGACAACATGATGTCGGAGCTCAAGTCTTCCCTGGCCAAGGCAGGTATCGACCTCAACATCGCATCCGAGCCGCTGAACCAGGTGCTCGGCCAGAGTGTGCCGTGTGAGCCAGATGAGGACGCCTGCTCGTGGCAGCTGTCGTTCTTCGGTACCCAGGGAAGCTGGTACTTCAACGCATATCCGACCGGGGAGCGGCTGTTCGGCACCGGGGCGACGGCCAACTTCGGCAACTACTCCAATCCTGAGGTCGACGAGTACATCGACGGGACGCTGACCGGCAACGACCCGGACGCGATGCACAACTACAGCGAGGCGCTGGCGCTCGACTTGCCCGTCGTGTGGTTGCCTTCGCCGGCCTACCAGGTCTCGGCCTTCCGGGATGGCCTCGAAGGCACTGGTCAGGACCCGCTGGCGGTCTTCTTGCCGCAGCGCTGGTCCTGGGCGGACTGACCCGGAACCGGAGTTCTCGGCACCATGACCCGCTATCTCGTGCGGCGCGTGTTGCAGGCAGTCGTGGTCATCCTGATCGTCACGGTGATCGTGTTCGTCCTGCTGCACGCGCTGCCCGGCGGCCCGGCCCGTGGGGTCCTCGGGCAGCAGGCGACCCCCGAGCAGATCGCGGCGTTCAACGCCGCGCAGGGCCTCGACCAACCGATCTGGGTGCAGTACTGGCACTACCTGGGCCGGCTGTTCAGCGGCGATCTGGGCACGTCGTACACACTCAACGCCCAGGTGTCCGACCTGCTCGCGGCTCGGCTGCCCAAGACCCTCGTCCTCACGCTGGCCTCGACGCTGCTGGCGCTGGTCATCGCGATCCCGCTCGGGATCCGGCAGGCCGCTCGGCGCAACGGCGCCTTCGACTACGCGGCCACCGCGCTGGCGATCATCGTGTACTCGACGCCGGTGTTCTTCCTCGGGCTGCTGCTGATCATGGCGTTCGCCCAGGGGATCCCACTGTTCCCGGCGCAGGCGCCACAGGGTGACTCGTTGGGGGACATCCTCGGGGAGCCACGTGGGCTGGTGCTACCGGTGGTAACCGGTGCGCTGGCCACCATCGCGGCGTTCAGCCGGTACATGCGCTCGGCCACGCTGGACAACCTGGCGGAGGACTACGTACGCACCGCCCGCGCCAAAGGTACGGGGGAGCGGGCGGTGCTGCTGAGACACGTCACTCGTAATTCTCTGGTGCCGGTGATCACCATGCTGGGCTACTTCGTACCGGTGATGTTCGGCGGCAGTCTCGTCGTGGAATCGATGTTCAACTACCCGGGCATCGGGTTCCTCTTCTGGAACGCCGCACAGACGTCGGACTTCCCCGTGCTGTTGGGAGTGGTGCTCGTGATCGCGATCGCCACCGTCGTGGGATCGCTGTTGGCCGACGTCGCGCAGGCACTGGTCGACCCGCGGGTGAGGAGTGTGGCGCTGTGACGACGATGACACAGGTGGCGGTGCCTACTGGTGCCGAGCCTCCGGTCCGGCCACGCCGCGGGCAGGCGTGGCGGCGGTTCACCGGCAACCGGCTGGCCGTGGCCGGCCTGGTGGTCGTGGCATTGCTGTTCCTGTTCAGCTTCGTCGGGCCATTGGTATACCAGACTGATCAGGTTCACACCGATCTAGCCAGCGCGAACCTGCGACCAGGGACCGACGGGCACCCGTTAGGCACCGACGACGTCGGCTACGACGTGCTGGGGCGGTTGATGGTTGGCGGGCAGACGTCGCTGATCATCGGGATGGCCGCAGGTGTGTTGGCGACCGTCATCGGTACCGCGTGGGGTGCGGTGGCCGGATATGTCGGCGGTCGGATGGACGCGGTCATGATGCGGGTGGTGGACGCGGGTATCGCCATCCCGGCGCTGTTCCTGCTGCTCGTGGCGTCGGCGATCTACACCCCGAGTGTGCCGATGATGATCGTTGTTTTGGGTTTGGTGTCGTGGCTGGTCCCCGCGCGGTTGGTGCGGGCCGAGGCGATGTCGCTGAAGACACGTGACTACGTGCTGACCCTGCGCGCCATCGGCGGCAGCCACCGACGGGCAATCGTGCGCCACATCGTGCCGAACACCGTCGGCACCATGATGGTGAACGCGACGTTTCAGGTGGCCGACGCGATCCTGCTGGTCGCCTACGTGAGTTTCCTCGGTATGGGAGTACAACAGCCGGCGACCGACTGGGGCGCGATGCTGTCCAAGGGTGTCACCTACGCGTACTCGGGTGCGTGGTGGCTGATCGTGCCGGCCGGGCTGTTGATCGTGCTCGTCGTCGCCTCGTTCAACTTCATCGGCGACGGCCTGCGGGACATGTTCGAGGTCAGGGGGAAGAACCGATGACGAACCACCGGGCCGACGAGCCGGCCGGCACCCCGGACGAGGACACGACGCCTACACCTCCGCCAGTTCTGCGCTACCGGTCGTTCAGCGTCACCTTCTCCACCGAACACGGCGATGTGCAGGCGGTCCGCGACCTCAACCTCGACCTCTACCCCGGTGAGGTGCTGGCGCTGGTGGGGGAGTCCGGTTCGGGGAAAACCGTGACGTCGCTGGCCGCCCTCGGGCTGCTACCCGCGTCCGCGCGGGTCACCGGCAGCGTCGAACTCAACGGACGCAACGTCATGGAGCTGCGGGGAGAGCAACTACGCAGGCTGCGCGGCGACGAGGTGTCGATGGTCTTCCAGGAGCCGATGACCGCGCTCAACCCGCTGATGCGGGTGGGCCGCCAGATCGCCGAGGTGTTGACCAACCACACCCGCCTGGCGAAGGACGCCGCGGCGGCGCGGGCGGTGGAGCTGTTGGGCCAAGTGGACATCCCTGAGCCGGCCCGGCGCGCTGGACAGTTCCCCCATGAACTATCCGGTGGGCAGCGGCAACGAGTCATGATCGCGATGGCGCTGGCGTGCGACCCGGACGTGATCGTGGCCGACGAACCCACCACCGCGCTCGACGTCACCGTGCAGGCGGGTGTCCTGGAGTTGTTGCGTGACCTACGCCGCGAGCACGGTGTGGCGATCCTGATGGTCACCCACAACATGGGTGTGGTGGCCGACATCGCCGACCGGGTGGCGGTGATGTACCGCGGCGACCTGGTAGAGACCGGCCCGGCCCGTACGGTGCTACTGGACCCGGCGCACGAGTACACGCGCTCACTGCTGGGCGCCGTTCCAGTGCTGCCCCGGCTCGAGGTGACCGCACCCTCGAGCCGGGGTGCGGAACCGACCGCAGACGCTGACACTCGTGTCGACGGTGACTCCGGTGCCGGCGGTGACACCCGCATCGGCACTGACGCCGACGTTGGTGCCGATGCCGGCGTTGGCACCGGGGCCGCAGCACCGGCGTTGGAGCTCGCGCAGGTCGTGGTGGAGTTCGGTGCCAAAGGGCGGCGGTTCACCGCGGTGGACGAGGTGAGCCTGCGCATCGATGCCGGGGAGTTCGTCGGCCTGGTCGGTGAGTCGGGTTCGGGTAAGTCGACCATCGGCCGCTGCGCACTTGGCCTGGTGCGCCCATCGGCCGGGACGGTCCGGCTGTTCGGCGCTGACCCGGCGTCGTTCCGCGGCCGGACAGCGCGGGCGGCCCGCCGTCGACTCGGGGTCATCTTGCAGGACCCGGCCGCGTCGCTCGATCCACGGATGTCCGTAGGTGACAGCATCGCCGAGCCGATGGTGGTGCACCGAACCCACCGGCGCCGGCAGCGGGCCGCCCGCGTGGCGCAGCTGCTGGAGAGCGTGCACCTACCGGCCACCACGGCGAGCCGTTATCCGCACGAGTTGTCCGGCGGGCAACGGCAACGGGTGAGCCTGGCGCGGGCGTTGGCGCTGGATCCGGAGCTGCTGATCGCTGACGAGCCGACCAGCGCACTGGACGTATCGGTGCAGGCCAGCGTCTTGGCGGTGCTGGCTGAGCTGCAAGAACGTTATTCGTTCGGTTGCTTGTTCATCAGTCATGACCTCGCCGTCGTCGACTCGTTGACCGACCGGATCGCCGTCATGCACGGGGGGCGGATCGTCGAGCACGGGCCGACCCGGCGAGTGCTGACGAAACCGCAGGCGGAGTACACCCACCGGTTGTTGACGGCGGCGCCGGTCCCGGACCCGGTCGAGCAACACGACCGCCGGCAGGCCTGGCTGGCCGCCCATCGGACGTCGGCCGCATGAGCATGGCAGCAGGTGTTGTCGGGGTCGATCTCGGTGGTACCAAGACCCGGTTCGTTCTGGCCGACCAGGCGCTAGAGGTCGAGGCCGCTCTCACCCGCCCGACCCCGGCCCGCGACGGTGGTGCCGCGATGCTCGCCGATGTGGTCCGCGGGGTGCGGGAGCTGGTGCCACCCGGCCGGCGAGTGATGGCGGTCGGGATCGGCACGGCCGGCGTCGTCGACCATGGCACCGGCCGGATCGTCGCCGCCAGCGACTCGTTCACCGGGTGGGTGGGCACGGACGTCGTCGGCGGACTCCAAGACGCGCTAAATGTTCCGGTGACACTCGAGAACGACGTCAACGCGTTCCTGTTCGCGGAGTATGTCCGAGGTGCGGCCCTCGATCGCCCCGACGTCGCCGGGATCAGCCTGGGCACCGGTGTCGGTGGAGCCTTGGTGCTGGGCGGTGAGTTGTATCGGGGCCAACAGGGTGGCGCCGGGGAGATCGGGCACGTGCCCGGATTCGGCGACGAGATGTGCACGTGCGGGCAGCGGGGACACCTAGAGTCGGTAGCGTCCGGGCGGTCGATAGCGCGCCGATACGAGCAACTGACCGGGCTGGCAGCGGAGGCGGGCCACATCGCCGCATTGGCCCGCGCGGGTGAGGCGGCGGCGACCCAGGTGTTGGCCGACGCCGGGCGGGCGGTCGCGGACGCGGCGTTGATGCTGGCCGGGATCCTGGACGTCTACGACGTCGTGATCGGTGGTGGTGTCGCCAAAGCGTGGGACGTGCTCGGCGCCAGCGTCTCGAAGGAGCTGGCGGTCACCGAACCCATCGGTGGGCACCCCATTAGCATCCGGCGCGCGGAACTGGGTGGGGATGCGGCCGCCATCGGTGCCGCCGCCCTGGCCTTACGCGGCCCGTGATCCCGGTGGGGAGGTATCCGGCCTTGATCAAGTGCGAGAAAACACCGCTATGACGGGAGTTTCTCGCACTTGATCAAGAACCGTCGCCGGCCGCTGCGCGGAATATTCACTGGCCGGTCGTTGTGCCCTCATGCCAGGGTGGCCGGCGTGGAGCGATCTTTCCTTCCCGGTCTTGAGCTGGCCGGACTGTTCTATGCCGAGATCGTCGCGCCGATCGTCGAGAAGGCCCTGGCCGGGGTGCCGTACTCGGCGGCGTTGATCGGCTGGGGTTCGGAGGTGCAAGGGTTCGACACGCAGCGTTCCACGGACCATGCCTGGGGCCCGCGGATGCAGCTGTTCCTCGGCAGCGAGGACTCCGCCGCGCGCGCCCGTGAGCTGGACGCCTTGCTCGACCGCGAGCTCCCGCGGGAGTTCCGTGGCTACCCGGTTCGTTTCGCCTTCCCATCGGACGCGCTGGCCCGGCATTGGGTCCACGTCACGGACCTGCCGGCCTTCTTCACCGAACACCTGGGCGTGGATCCGGCGGCCGGTCTGCCGCTGACGGCCTGGCTGACCGTTCCGGCGCAGGTGTTGCGTGAGCTCACCGGTGGCGTGGTCTTCCACGACGGACTCGGCCTGCTGGAGCCCTACCGGCGGCACCTCACGTGGTATCCCGATGACGTGTGGCGCTACGTCCTGGCATGCCAGTGGATGCGTTTGTCGCAGGAGGAGCCGTTCGTCGGCCGCTGCGGTGAGGTCGGCGACGACCTGGGCTCAGCTGTGGTCGCCGCCCGGCAGGTCCGCGACCTTATGAGACTGTGCCTGTTGATGGACCGGGTGTATCCGCCCTACAGCAAATGGCTGGGCACCGCCTTCGCCGCGCTGCCATCCGCTGGGGTGTTGACTCCGCACCTGGCGGGCGCTCTATCCGCACGCGGCTGGCAGGAACGAGAGCAACATCTTTCTCCTGCCTACCAGATCGCCGCCGAGCTGCACAATGATCTCGGCCTCACCGAGGCGCTGGACGTGACGGTCCGCTACTTCCACGACCGGCCGTTCCTGGTTCTGGATGCCTACCGGTTCACCGACGCTCTGGTCTCGACGATCAGCGATCCGGCCATCCGGGCGCTGCCCCCGGTCGGTGCGATCGATCAGTACGTTGACAGCACCGACCTCACCGGCGGGACGTATGCCGAGGTGCGCCGTCGTTACATCGCAGGTCCGCCGCTCGGCGGTTGAGCTCGATCGGCGAAGGTGACCGCGCATCAGGTGAGGTCGCGACGGTTGAAGACGGCGACGCCGACAACGACGAATGGAACAAGAACAACCGCCGGTGCGCCGATCGCCTGAAAGGTCCACCCGTCGGTGAGCGGAGACGGCTGGAGCAACCAGTGCCACGGCGATGTCCAGCGGAGGTTCTCGAACACATCGACCAAGGCCGACAACCCGTAGACGACGTAGGTAGCCGTCGCAAGCCCGGCGCCGGCGGCGATGGCGGCCCCCCGACTCCCCGACGCGGCACCGACGGCGAAGGTCAACGCCGTGAACAGCAACGCCATCAGCAGCGCCGCCACCCCGGCCGCGGCCAGGTTGCTCACGCTGAGCTCGTCGAGCTCGAACGGTGATCGCAACGCCACGAGGACCACCGTCGCGACCAGCGACACCACGGTCACCAGAATGGCCACCCCGGCGAACCGTTCTACCGCCAGCCGCCACCGATGGACCGGGTTGGCCAGCAGCGGTTCCAGAGTGCCTTCTCGTTCGGCCCCGGCGATACTCCACGCGGCGAGGCCGATTCCGTAGATCAGCAGCAGGATCGGGAACACGTTGGAGAAGAACTGGCTGTTCAGGTAGCCCGATGGAGTAGTAATACCGTCGGCGGCACCCATCATCTGGGTGACTCCTTCCGGTAACCCGTCCATGAACTCCTCGAAGCCTTCGCCGGCATCCCGCACAGCCGGGTAGCTGGCCGCCGTGATCGTCGCGAGCGCAGCGACGGCCAGCGACCACCAGATCAGGCCGCGCCGGCGCTCTCGGAGCATCTGTTTGAGGATGGTGAAGTGCGTCATCGTGTCTCGCCAACGTCGTCGCCATCGTCATGGTCGTCGGCACGGTTGTCGCCGTCGTCGCCCTCGCCGCGGTCGTCGTCGCCGTCGTCGTGCTGAACGTCGTCGCGGTAGAACTCGAAGAACACGTCCTCGAGGTCGTCGTCGTGGCTGACGATGCGCTCGACGCCGTGCCCGCTGATCCGGTCCAGGAGTGGGCCCACGCTGCCGTCGATCACCAGGCGCGCCCGTGATCCGTCGATCTCCACGGTGGACACCCCGTCGACCCCGTCGAGCAGCCCGGGTGGGACGTCGTCGGCGAACCGCAGCTCCAGGCGCTGTCGGGTGACCTCACGCAGGTTGGCCAGAGTGTCTTCGTGTACCAGCACGCCACGGCGGAGGATGCCGATGCGGTCGGCGATGTCTTCGACCTCTGGCAGTGTGTGGGAGGAGTAGAGGATGCTGGCCCCGGCGTCACGTCGTTCTCGGACCAGGGACAGAACATCTCGTTGCAGCAGCGGATCCAGCCCGGCGGTGGGTTCGTCCAGGATGAGGACGTCGGGATCGTGCATGAACGCCTGCACGATCGCCACCTTGCGCCGGTTTCCGGTGGACAGTTGCCCGATCTTGCGGGAGTGGTCGAGGTTCAGCCGTTCGCACAGGGCATCGATCTTCGCCCACGGCAGGCCGCCACGTAGGTCGGCATACCAGGTCAGCAGGGAGCGGGCGCGGAGGCCGCGATCAAGTGTGACGTCGCCTCCGACGTAGCCGATGCGCCGTCGTATGTCGAGATCGCGAGCGTGTCGGCCGAGGACGGCGACCCGGCCACTGGTCGGGTTGATGAAGCTCAACAGGGCGCGGATGGTGGTGGTTTTGCCGGCGCCGTTGGGGCCGAGCAGACCGTAGACTTCGCCGGCGTCGACATGCAGGTTGAGATCTTGGACGGCGGTCAGCGGGCCGAATTGTTTGGTCAGCTGGCTGACCTCGACGGGTGGTGGATCAGCCACGGTGGGCTCCTCTCGTCGTTGATCACGCTACAGGTACCCACGTGGGCCCGGCTCTAGCATCGCCCGCCGCCTTTCCTGAGGAGCAGGGATAATGGCAGCGATGACTGACACGACCGCGACCCCGGCTGCGTCGGCCCGTGCTCTGCGGCTGGGCCGGCTGACTGTCGACCCTCCCGTGGTGTTGGCGCCGATGGCCGGCGTCACCAATGCCGCGTTCCGGAGGCTCTGCGCCGAGCAGGGGGCCGGACTGTACGTCTGCGAGATGATCACGTCCCGTGGGATCGTCGAGCGCGACGACAAGACACTCGGGATGCTGGTGTTCGCGGAGGCCGAAGCGGTTCGGTCGGTGCAGCTCTACGGTGTCGATCCGCATCATGTCGGCGAGGCGGTGAAGATTCTCGCCGGTGACTACGGTGTGGCGCACGTGGACCTCAACTTCGGCTGCCCGGTGCCCAAAGTGACCCGCAAGGGTGGCGGCGCGGCCTTGCCGTACAAGCGGGTGCTGCTCGAGCGGATCCTGCGGGCGGCGGTGGGGGCTGCCGAACCCTATGGCATCCCCGTCACCATGAAGACCCGCAAGGGTATCGACGACGATCACCTCACCTACCTCGACGCCGGCCGGATCGCCGCTGACGCCGGGTGTGCCGCGATAGCCCTCCATGGGCGAACCGCCGCGCAGCACTACTCCGGCGTGGCCGACTGGGATTCCATCGCCCGGCTGAAGGAACATGCGGCGATACCGGTGCTGGGCAACGGCGACATCTGGGAGGCTGCCGACGCGCTGCGCATGATGCGGCATACCGGAGCCGACGGGGTTGTGGTGGGTCGGGGTTGCCTGGGGCGGCCATGGTTGTTTCGCGATCTGGCGGCGGTGTTCGCCGGTCAGCCGGCACCGCCGCTGCCCACTCTCGGCGAGGTGGCGGCGATGATCCGTCGACATGCGGAGCTGTTGGCTGAACTGATGGGTGAGGAACGCGGCCTTCGCGACATGCGGAAACACATGGCGTGGTACCTCAAAGGCTTCGTGGTGGGCAGCCGTACCCGGGCCGCGTTGGGGATGGTGGAAGACCTTAGCCAGCTCGATGGATTGCTGGCCGAGCTCGACCCGGCGCAGCCGTTTCCCGATGGTGAGGTGGGTACCGCTCGTGGCCGGCAGGGCAGCCCGCGCAGGGTGGCGTTGCCGGCAGGATGGCTGGACAGCACGGACTGTCCGGACGAGGATTTGGCGGCGGCCGAGCTGGGTATCTCCGGCGGCTGAACCACTTCCCCCATTCCCCGTGATCGTCAGCCATTTTCCGCCTACCCACCCGGTGATCGTTAGCGGGATGGTGCCGCTATAGCGACCGGATTCGGGCGATGATCACGGAACGGGCGGGCTGGAATCGGTTAACGATCACTGGTCACTGTGGGTGGCGTGACCACATGATGGACGGCCGGTCATAGTGATTGGTCCTTACTGGTACGTACCGGATTCTGTGTGCTCGGTCACGTGGAAACGGCCACCTGTACCGGTATTCGGCGCGGTCAGGCCGGACCATGATCCTCAAGGGCCGGTTCAATGCGGAGGATTGGTCTAGAAAAGGTCTATTTGGTCATCTCGGCCTTTCCTCACGCAGAGTTAAGCTCCGCGCAATCGATTCGTACTCAGTGTCGACGTACGCCAACTCAATCGACAGATCCACGTGGCCTTCGTGCCAGCGAACCACGGGGCCGCACTCAGCCACGCGACCGAGACCACGCGACCGATCCACGCGACCGAGACCACGTGACCGATCCACGCGACCGCAGTGACGAACTGGAGGGCCGGCCAGTGCAGCAGTACGTATTCGACTTTTCCCAGGGAAGCAAGGACGACAAAGACCTTCTCGGCGGGAAAGGCGCCAACCTCGCGGAAATGACGAGACTCGGGCTGCCGGTGCCGCCCGGATTCACCATCACCACCGCCGCCTGCCGCCACTACCTCGACACCGGAGCCGAACCGGAATCGCTGGCTCAGGAGGTCGGCGCCCACCTTGCGGCCTTACAAGAAAAGACCGGAAAACGCCTCGGCGACCCGGAGGATCCGTTGCTGGTGTCGGTGCGCTCGGGTGCCAAACACTCGATGCCCGGCATGATGGAGACCGTCTTGAACGTAGGCCTCACCGACATATCGGTGATTGGTCTCGCCGCCCGATCGGGAGACAACCGCTTCGCCTGGGATTCCTACCGCCGGCTGATTCAGATGTTCGGCAAAACCGTCCTCGGTATCGACGGAGAGATATTCGACGAGCGGCTCGAGGCCCGGAAGAAGGCCCGTCAGGCCGAGGCCGACGTCGAACTCGAGGCCGGCGACCTACGGATGCTCGTCGAAGAATTCAAAGACATCGTCCTGGTCGAGTCCGGGCGGGACTTCCCGCAGGATCCCCGCCAGCAACTCGACCTCGCCATTCGCGCCGTCTTCGAGTCGTGGAACACCGAGCGGGCCCGGATCTACCGGCGGCAGGAGCGTATCCCGGACGAGCTCGGCACCGCGGTCAACGTGTGTGCCATGGTGTTCGGCAATCTCGGCCCGGACTCCGGCACCGGCGTCGCCTTCACCCGCGATCCAGCCACCGGAGAGCAAGGCGTGTACGGAGACTACTTGTCCAACGCGCAGGGTGAGGACGTCGTCGCTGGTATCCGCAACACATTGCCACTTGCCGACCTCGAACACCTTGACCAGGCATCTTACGACGAACTGCTGAACATCATGGCGACCCTCGAACGCCACTACCGCGATCTGTGCGACATCGAGTTCACCATCGAACGCGGCAAGCTGTGGATGTTGCAGACCCGGGTGGGCAAGCGCACCGCGGCCGCGGCCTTCCGGATCGCCGGTCAGTTGGCCGACGAGGGTTTGATCGACGAGGACGAAGCGCTACAGCGGGTTACCGGTGAGCAACTCGCCCGGTTGATGTTTCCGCAGTTCGACCCGGCCGCGCCTCGGGACCTCGTGGCTCGCGGCATGGGGGCCAGTCCGGGGGCCGCGGTCGGCAAAGCTGCCTTCGACTCCGCCACGGCGGTGGCCTGGTCGGACGCGGGCGACGACGTCATCCTGGTCCGGCGGGAGACCAACCCGGACGACCTGCGGGGCATGGTGGCCTCACGCGGTGTCCTCACCTCACGTGGGGGCAAGACCAGCCACGCGGCCGTGGTGGCCCGGGGGATGGGGCGTACCTGCGTGGTGGGGGTCGAGGCCCTGCGGGTAGATCCAGGCGAGCGGGCGTTCACCACTCCCGACGGCACCCGCGTGGTGGAAGGCGATGTGATCTCGATCGACGGCGGCACCGGCGAGGTGTACCTGGGTGAGGTGCCGGTGGTGCCGTCGGCCGTGGTCGACGCCTTGCACGGCGACGACGCGGCCATCGATCAGGACGACGAGGTCGTCACTGCGGTACTGCGCCTGATGAAACACGCCGATGGGCGACGACGGCTGGGTGTACGGGCCAACGCCGACACCCCCGACGACGCCCGCCGGGCCCGTCAGCTAGGTGCGGGCGGAATCGGGCTGTGCAGAACCGAGCACATGTTCTTGGGGCCGCGGCGTAAGGTCGTCGAGCGGGTGATCTTGGCTCGCACCGATGAACAGCGCACCGAGGCTTTGGACGAACTGCGCCCAGTGCAGCGGGCCGACTTCACCGAGATCCTCGAGGCGATGGACGGGCTCCCGGTGACCATCCGGCTGCTCGACCCTCCGCTGCACGAGTTCCTTCCGGATCTCACCGACCTCTCGGTCCGGGTCGCGGTGGCTGAAGCAACCGGACAACACGACACCGAAGCCGCGGAGTTGCTCGCGGAGGTCCGCCGGCTCGACGAAACCAACCCGATGCTGGGTATGCGCGGCGTACGGCTGGGGCTGGTTATTCCGGAACTGTTCGCGCTGCAGGTTCGGGCTATCGCGGAGGCGACGGCCGACCTCCGGCAGCAGGGCCGTGATCCGCGCCCGGAGATCATGGTTCCGCTCGTGGCGGCCGTCCAGGAGCTGGAGTCGGTCCGCGAGATGGCGTTGACGACGATCGCCGACGTGGCGCGGGCGCACCGGATCGAGTTGTCCATCCCGATCGGGACCATGATCGAGCTGCCGCGGGCGGCCATGACGGCCCATCAGATCGCCGAGGTGGCGGAGTTCTTCTCGTTCGGGACCAATGATCTCACTCAGACGACATGGGGCTTCTCGCGTGACGACGTCGAGGCGGCATTCTTCCCGGCTTACCTGGAGAAGGGCATCTTCGGGGTCAGTCCGTTCGAGTCGATCGACGAGGAAGGCGTCGGCCGGCTGGTGTCGATCGCGGCGTGGGAAGGCAAGGAGAGCCGGACCGATCTGAAGGTGGGGGTGTGTGGAGAACATGGGGGCGACCCTGCGTCCATCCACTTCTTCGAGAAGATCCTGCTGGACTACGTGTCGTGTTCACCGTTCCGGGTTCCCGTCGCCCGGCTGGAGGCCGGCCGAGCCCGATCTGACGCCGGTCAGCGCGAGGCTAGCGGCTGAGGATCGAGCCGTCCTCAGGTAGGGATCACGGGACGGCGGGGCGTCGCACCACTCTGGTACATTTCAGCTCGTTTGGTAGATCTCGTGCACAACACCATGAATATCGGCAACGCCGGGGGGCGTGATGCGTGGCTTGGTGTGGCTCGGCGCCGCGGCTGTGCTGCTGGCGACGGTGTTCGTCGGCACTGTGCAGCAGGCGGCTGCGGCGCCGTCGAACTGCGCGGACGCTGGGCGGGGGAGCGACATCACCGGCTCGGTTCACGGAGCTCTGTCCGATGACGGTCGTCGGCTGACAGTCACCACGCCGGACCGGGCGTACGTCATTTCGGCCGTAGGCGTCCGGGGCGGCGGGGCGTACGCCGTGTACACGAGTGGGTCGTACTCGAATCTCACGGCGCCGGAAAACCGTGGTGGTCAGCTGCCCCGGATCAGTGACTGGTACGCCTGTGGTGAGCGGCGCCACGTCCCCACCAGGAGTCCTAGTCCGACCTCGACGCCACCTAGCCCATCGCCTACCCCGACCACCGAGCCCACCCGAACGCCAACCGGCAGTCCGACTGGTACCCCGGAGGTGACATCAGAGCCGACGGATCCACCCCGCACCGCCGACCCCACCGACCCTGAGGAGACGCCGGAGGCGGACCCGACAGTGACCGGCTCGCCGGAGCCGAGCGACCTCCCGACCAGCGCGGTCCCGGTGCCGACGGCGATCCCCGCCGGCGGCCCGCCCCCGCCGGCTTCGTCGCCGTGGGGAATGCTGGCCGTGGTGGGCGCCGGTGCTCTGGTGAGCGGCGCGATCGCGCTCCTGCTGCGGCGGCGTACGGCGTGACCGGATGGGTTCCGCGACACCGGAGGGTACGGGTAGGCGCGTCGGCCAGAATGGTGCTCCTCGTGTGCGGCGTGCTGATGCTCGTGGGGGCCGCGTGGGGGGTCAGCTCGGTCTTCGGTGGCGGAAGCTCATCGGCGTTGAAGAACCTGCCCGTCGGCGTCGAACCGGTTGAGCAGGGGCCGACGCCGGGTGAACCAGACGGGACGGCGGAGAGCCGCTACACCCTGTTCTTTCCACGTCTCGGGATCCGCGCCCCGGTCGTCGAGGTGGCGAGCGACGCCGACCGGGTCCTCGAGCCTCCCGTCGATCCGTTGCTGGCCGGTTGGTGGGCTGAGGGTGCGGCGCCTGGGGCGGAGCGTGGGGCAGCGTTGGTGGTGGGACACGCGGTCGAGGGGGGTGAGGCGGTCTTCAACGGGGTCGCCTCGCTGCGCGCCGGTGATCTGGTTGTGGTGACCGGCGACGAGGTAGTGGCCCATCGCGTCACGTCCCGCGTCGAGCTGTCTCCTGCTGAGCTCGCCCAACGGGCCGACGAGCTCTTCGATCAGGGCGGTCCGGCCCAGTTGGTCCTGGTCACGTGCAAGGACTGGGACGGCGACGAGTTCGCGGCGAACATCGTCGTGACGGCGGTCCCTCTCTGAGCGTCGTGCAGCGTCGCTGCCCTCGGTGATCGTTGTCGGTTTTCCGCCCCCAAGCCCGGTGATCGTTGCCGGCATCCGGTCGCTATAGCGACCGAATGCCGGCAACGATCACGAGAGAGGAGCGACCGAATGCCGGCAACGATCACCGGGAAGGGAGGTGCTGGTGTTGACAGCGTGGTTATGGGGCAATCTGAGGCGACGGCCCGGTGGTGCCGTTGGCGGCTTGAGCGTGCCGGTCGAGGAAGGCGTAGACGTCGGTGTCGTCCACCCCGGGGAAGGTACCCGGCGGCAGCGCGGCCAGCAGATGTGAGTGCACCCGTGCGCTTGGCCAGGCGTGGTCGGCCCACCGCCCGGCGAGGTCGGCCGGTGGACGCCGGCAACAGGACGGATCCGGACACGCGGACGTCGCCCGGTTGGTGGTCTCGCGGCCTTGAAACCATTTGACGTGCGCATACGGCACGCCGACATCGATAGCGAAGTCGCCGTCGACGGTCCGCTCGACATGGGTGGTGCACCAGTAGGTGCCCCGGCCCATGTCGGTGTACTGATAGTGCGACGCGTACCGGTCGGCCGCGTTGAACACGGCGCGAGCCGCCCAGTACCGGCACACGATCTGGCCCTCGATGGCGCCGGTGACGTCGGTGGGGAAGGTGACGTCGTCGTTCTCATACGCCTTGTAGATGATGCCGTCCTCGCCGACCCGCATGAAGTGCACAGGGATGCCGAGGTGGTGGGTGGCGAGGTTGGTGAACCGATGGGCGGCGGTCTCATAGGTGACGGCGAACATGTCGCGGAGGTCTTCGATGGCCAGCGCTTTGGCCGTCTTGGCGCGCTGGAGGAAGTCGACCGCGGCGGATTCCGGCATCAGGAGTGCGGCGGCGAAGTAGTTGGCCTCTACCCGTTGCCGGAGGAAGTCGGCGTAGTTGACCGGTTCTTGGTGTTCGAGCGCGAAGTGGCCGAGGGCTTGGAGCACGATGGTGCGCGGATCGTGGCTGATGTGGCTGGGTGGTGGCAGGTAGATCCGGCGGTTGCGTAGGTCGGTGATCGACCGGGTGGCGCGTGGGAGGTCCGCGGTGCGGTGCAACGTGAACCCGAGGTGTGCGGTGAGGTCGTTGAGTGCGCGTTCGGTGAGGGGGCCGCTGGTGTGCCCGATGGCGGCGGACAGGCCGGCGGCGACCGTTTCGAGTTCGGTGAAGTAGTTGTCTCGATCGCGCATCCGCTGGCGTAGTTCGGCGTTGGCCCGCCGGGCTTCCTCCGGGGTGGCGGCCTGTTCGATGGCCCGTCGTTCGAGTTCGTCGTGCAGGCCGACGAGTGCTTCGAGCGCCTCGGTGGGCAGCTTGCTACTGACGTTGACCGCTGGCAGCCCAAGAGACGCGTACAGGGGACTGCGTTGAGCGCGGACCAGCGCGATCTCCAATCCGGCTCGGTAGGAGGGCGCTTCCTGCTTGATCAACTCGGTGACCTGGACATCTAGCACGCTGGCTAGCGACTGGATGAGCGCCAGCCGCGGCTCGCGTTTGCCGTTCTCGATCTGAGAGAGCAGCGACGGTGCTCGGTCCACCGCGGCGGCCAGGGCGCCGAGCGTCATTCCTTTGGTTCGTCGAGCGTGCCGGATCCGCTGCCCAAGCGTCACAAGATCGATCTCGCCGTCGGCAACCGTCATTCTTTCTCCTGAGTGAAGATTTGGAAGATTTCACACACTGTACCCCTGGAAGAGTCCCTGTAGCGACGTTCAGAGTGTCAGTAGTGAAGGTTTTCAGCTAAGCGGGCCGCCAGAGGTCTAGTCCTCCAAGGTGGCCGGACCGAGGAGTTGGAACGACATGACGGTTGCACTCGACGAGCATCAAGACGAGGCGACACGCCCCGAGCGAGGCACGCCTGCCGGCAAGAACGGATCGGGCCCGGTTGGTACCCCGCAGGAGCGGCTGGCCGCCGAGACGGCCGAGCTGGAGCGGCAATGGGCCGAGGATCCACGGTGGCAAGGGGTGCGCCGCACCTACACCGCCGAGGATGTCGTCCGGCTACGCGGCACCGTGCGGGAGGAACACACTCTCGCCCGCCGCGGTGCCGAGCGGCTCTGGGAATTGCTCCGGACCCGGGACTATGTGCACGCACTCGGTGCCATCACGGGTAACCAGGCGGTGCAGATGGTCCGCGGTGGACTCGAGGCGATCTACCTGTCCGGCTGGCAGGTGGCCGCCGACGGGAACACCTCCGGGCACACCTACCCCGACCAGAGCCTGTATCCGGTCAACTCGGTGCCGTCGGTGGTCCGGCGGATCAACAACGCCTTGCTCCGAGCCGACGAGATCACCTTCTCGGAAGGTACTGACCCCGGGTTCGACTGGCTGGCGCCGATCGTCGCCGACGCGGAAGCCGGTTTCGGTGGACCGCTGAACGCCTACGAGCTGGCCAAGGCGCTGATCACCGCGGGCGCCGCCGGCGTCCACTACGAAGACCAGCTGGCGTCGGAGAAGAAGTGTGGCCACTTGGGCGGCAAGGTCCTGGTTCCCACGGGACAGCATGTCCGCACACTCAACGCGGCGCGGCTGGCCGCCGACGTCGCCGGGGTGCCGACCGTCGTCGTCGCCCGTACCGATTCGCTGGCCGCCAAGCTGATCACCAGCGACGTCGACCCTGACGACGCCCGGTTCCTCACCGGTGAGCGCACCGCGGAAGGTTTCTACCGGGTGACTCCCGGCCCAGACGCGGCCATCGCCCGGTCGGTGGCTTACGCGCCGTACGCGGACCTCATCTGGGTGGAGACCGGGACCCCCGACCTCGCCTTCGCCCGGCAGGTGGCCGAGGCGGTGCACGCTCGGTACCCCGGGAAGATGCTGGCCTACAACTGCTCACCGTCGTTCAACTGGAAATCCAACCTGGATGATGCCGAGATCGCCCGGTTCCAGCGGGAACTCGGGGCCATGGGTTACCGGTTCCAGTTCATCACTCTCGCCGGGTTCCACCAGCTCAACTACGGGATGTTCGACCTGGCCCAGCGTTACGCGCAGCAGGGAATGCCGGCGTACGTGGAGTTGCAAGAGCAGGAGTTCGCCGCCGAAAAACGTGGCTACACCGGTGTCAAACACCAGCGTGAGGTGGGTACGGGCTACTTCGACCTGGTGGCCACCGCACTGAACCCGGACGGCGAGACGGTGGCGCTGCGCGGCTCCACCGAGGAAGAACAGTTCCACTGACGTGGATCGGTGATCGTTGGCAGACTTTCGCCAACGATCACCGGGGATACAGGATGACGACGACGAGAAAGTGACGACGATATGACCTCCGAGCTGATGACTCAGGACACCACCACCCACGAGCCTGAGGCCGCCGTCCGACCGCAGCCGGGGCATCCCGGGCGCACGCCGCAGGTGGAGATCGCCGGCCCGCCGGTGTCGCGACAGGACGAGATCCTCACCCCGGACGCCCTGCGGTTCCTGGGCGATCTGCACGTCCGGTTCGCTGGCCGCCGTGCCGACCTACTGCGGGAACGTCAGGACCGACGCGAGCGAATCGCCGCCGGACAGGATCCCGACTTCCTGCGTGAGACGCGCCCGGTGCGCGACGAACCCAGCTGGCGGGTCGCGCCGCCGGCACCCGGGCTGACCGACCGGCGGGTGGAGATCACCGGCCCGACCGAGCGGAAGATGACCATCAACGCGCTCAACTCCGGCGCCAAGGTCTGGCTCGCGGATCTGGAGGACGCGAACACCCCGCACTGGGAGAACGTCGTCGGCGGACAGGTCAATCTGCACGACGCGGTCCGGCGCACCATCGACTACACGAGCCCGGAGGGCAAGCGGTACGAACTCGGGGAGACCACACCCACGATCGTGGTGCGCCCGCGCGGTTGGCATCTGACGGAGAAACACCTTAGGGCCGATCGCGAGCCTATGGTCGGGGCGCTGGTGGACTTCGGGTTGTACTTCTTTCACAACGCCCACGAACTCATCCGCCGCGGCGTCGGTCCCTACTTCTATCTGCCGAAGCTGGAGAGCCACCTCGAAGCGAGGTTGTGGAACGACATCTTCCTCTACGCTCAAGAGGCGCTGGGCCTGCCCCGCGGGACCATCCGGGCGACCGTGCTGATCGAGACGATCACGGCGGCGTTCGAGATGGAGGAGATCCTCTTCGAGTTGCGGGAGCACTCGGCCGGGCTGAACGCGGGCCGGTGGGACTACATCTTCAGCCTGATCAAGAACTTCCGGACCCGTGGTGGACGGTTCGTGCTGCCGGACCGGGGTGCGGTCACCATGACCGTGCCGTTCATGCGGGCCTATACCGAGTTGTTGGTGCGCACCTGCCACCGGCGCGGGGCGCACGCTATCGGCGGTATGTCGGCGTTCATTCCGTCGAAGGATCCCGAGGCGAACGCCGAGGTCTTCGAGAAGGTGCGGGAAGACAAGAGCAGGGAAGCGCGGGACGGATTCGACGGCTCGTGGGTGGCGCACCCGGGTATGGTCGAGGCCGTCCGAGAGGTGTTCGACGAGGTGCTGGGCGAGCGGCCGAACCAGGTCGAGCGGCAGCGCGACGACGTGCACGTTCGTGCGGCCGACCTGCTGCGCATCGAGGCGACGCCAGGCCGGATCACCGAGGCGGGGCTCCGCACCAACGTCGCTGTTGCGCTGCGGTATCTGGAGGCGTGGCTGGGTGGCCGTGGTGCGGTTGGGATCTTCGGGCTGATGGAGGATGCGGCCACCGCGGAGATCTCCCGTTCGCAGATCTGGCAGTGGATCGACTCCGAGGCGGCCATCGAGGACGGCACGCTGATCACCCATCAGCTGGTGGCCGACGTCGTCGCGGAGGAGACTGACCGGCTGCTGGCCGAGGCCGGTGACGACGCTTCTCGCTCCGCCCGGGTGGAGCAGGCGAGGGAGCTGTTCGAGCAGGTCGCACTGGGCCCGGACTACCCGACCTTCCTGACCGTGCCGGCCTACGCCTACCACGTCTAACCCCACCCCTCCCATGATCATGAACACTTTGCCGGGCGATAGCACGGCAAAGTGTTCATGATCATGGGGGAGAGGGTCGGGAAGTGCATAGTTCCTGCACAGTGGGTACGCTCGGCCTCGATGGATGGGTATGAGGAGGCCGACCGCGAACGGTGGGCGCGAGAACCGGTCAAGCAGGCCGCACGCACCGACTTCGAGCGCGACCGCGCGCGGGTGTTGCACTCGGCGTCGTTGCGCCGTCTTGCGGCGAAGACCCAGGTGGTCTCCCCAGGCAGCGACGACTTCGTGCGTAATCGGCTCACCCATTCGCTGGAAGTGGCACAGGTGGGTCGCGAGGTAGGCAAGGCGTTGGGGTGTGACCCCGACGTGGTCGACACGGCCTGCCTGGCCCACGACCTCGGGCACCCACCGTTCGGACACAACGGAGAGGCCGCGCTCAACGAGATCGCGGCCGACATTGGCGGCTTCGAGGGGAACGCGCAAACGTTGCGGCTGTTGAGCCGGCTGGAGGCCAAGGCCGTACACGCCGAGACGGGTGCGTTGGCTGGTCGTTCGGCCGGACTCAACCTGACCCGGGCGAGTCTGGACGCCGCCACGAAGTACCCATGGGGACGCAGCGCGCGGCATCCACGCAAGTTCGGTGTGTACGACGACGATCTCGACGTCTTCACCTGGCTGCGGATGGGGGCACCGGACGAGCGTCGCTGCCTGGAAGCCCAGGTGATGGATTTCGCCGATGACGTCGCCTACTGCGTCCATGATGTGGAGGACGCGATCGTCGCCGGCCGTCTCGAACCGGCGCGGGTGCTCGACGATCCAGCCGAGCGGAAGCGGTTCGCCGAGCTGACCCGCTCGTGGTATCTGCCCGACGCCGAGATCGACGAGATCCTCGAGACCCTCGACCGGATGCGGGCCACGCCGTTCTGGGTCGACGAATACGACGGGCGACGGTCCGCGTTGGCCGCGCTCAAAGACATGACCAGCCAGATGATCGGCCGGTTCGCCGAGCATGCTCAGCGGGCCACCCACGACGCCTACGGCGGTGGCCGGCTGACCAGGTACGCGGCCGACCTCTGCGTCCCCCGCTCGACGCGGCTGGAAGTGAACATCATGAAAGGGTTGGCCGCCACCTATGTCATGACGGCCAGAGATCGCGCCGAGACCTACGGCGACCAGCGTGCGTTGGTCGCCGAACTGGTGGAGCGGCTGCTCGACCGGGCGCCGGAGGCTCTCGAGCCGACGTTCCGGGTCGACTGGAACATGGCGGGAACCGACGATGCCCGGCTGCGGGTGGTGGTCGACCAGGTGGCGTCCCTGACCGACATATCCGCCTACCAGTGGCACCGCCAGCTGACCAGCAGCTGAGCGCGGCGCAGGTTATCGGTCTTTGAGCCGTTCACCGCCCTCTTTGACGCTCGTGGCGCTGTAGTGACCCTTGGATTCCGCCTCTAACAGCTCGTCCTCCGGGATCTCCTCGACCGGCTCCGCAGCCGGGCGTTCGGTGTTTCCCGCTACGTGCCTGCCCCTGTACCGGCCGGCCATGACAACCGCCTCCTCGTCGGGTGATCGGGCGAGTCCACGAACCGTGTATAGCGCCGAGTATGCATACCCTGTTTCAGCCTGTCTAACACGTGCCGATTCGAGCAGGCCACTTGTTTGCCCGTTTTGCCAGGCCGGTAGTGGCCGGGACATGGCCGTCTAGTCGCTAGGCACGAGGTCGGGAAGCTGCTGGACACGTTCCAACAACGGTCGGAACAGGTCGGCACGCTCGTCGAGCTGCTCGACTACGTCGTCGGCCAGCAGCACCAACGTTTCCGCCGACGTGTCGCCGTCGGCTACCGCCTCGACCTCAGACCATGACAGCGGCGCGGCCACGGTCGGGTGTTCGCGGGCGCGTAGGGAGAACGGGGCCACCGTCGTCTTGTGCCGTGAGTTCTGGCTCCAATCGACGAACACCTTGCCGCGGCGTCGCGCCTTCGTCATCCGGGAGACCACCTCGTCGGGGTGTTCCTGTTCGACGAGTTGGGCGACCGCATGGGCGAACGGCTTGGTGTCGGCGTAGGTGACCGGCGTGTTGAGCGGCAACGCCAGATGCAGCCCCTTGGACCCCGACGACTTCACCAGCACCTCCAACCCGAGATGTCCGAGTAGGTCCCGGATCCGGACCGCTACCCGCGCGCACTCGCTCAACCCGGCGCCCTCGCCGGGGTCCAGATCGAACACGATCATGGTGGGGCGTTCGACGTCGTCACCGCGGGCCAGCATGGTGTGCAATTCGAGGTCGGCGAGGTTGGCCGCCCAGATCAGCGTCGGCAGGCTATCGACGACGACGTACTCCACCGTGCGCCGGTTGCTTTCACTCCAGATCGGTGCCGTGGTGATCCAGTCGGGCCGACCCCGGGGTGCCTGCTTCTCGTAGAAGTACTCTCCGTCGACGCCGTGGGGGTAACGCTTCATGGTGAGTGGGTGGCCGTCGAGATGGGATAGGAGTGCCGGGGCCACCGCGCGGTAGTACTCGATGACCTGACCCTTCGTGGTACCAGGCACCGGATACAACACCTTGCCGAGGTTAGACAACTTGAGCCGCCGACCATCCACGCTGACCTGTACGTCGGTCAGCTGACCGGAGTCGTCCTCGTTGGTGGGGACGCGCGCCGGATCCGTGTCGTTGGCTGGGACGCGCGCCGGGTCCGTGTCGTTGGCTGGGACGCGCGCCGGGTCGACCTGGTCATCGCCACTACCACTTCGCCCGTCGTCGAGGCTCGGGTCGTTGATGCCGGCGCTGGTGGACGACGGATCAGTTGGCCGCTCGCGGACCACCTCAGAGGCAGGCTTGTCGTCGCGAAGGCCGCGGTAGGTGGGGTGGCGCATGGTGCCGGACTCGGTCCACTCCCCGAACTCCACCTCACACACCACCACGGGGTCGACGAACACGGTGTCTTTCGTCTGCGGCTGCCGGCCGTCGAACGGGCTGCTGTCCCGCCGCAGATGCTCCAGCCGTTCTCGGAGCATCCGCAGCGTCTTCGCGTCGAACCCAGTGCCCACCTTGCCGGCATAACGGAGGTGGTCACCTTCGTAGTACCCGGTGAGCAGGGCGCCGAGGTCACGCTCGCGCTGCCCCTGACCCGAGGTCCAACCGCCGATCACCACCTCCTGGCGGTACACGTTCTTCACCTTCAACCAGTCCCGGCTGCGCCGGCCAGGCTGGTAGGTGCTGTCCAGCCGTTTGGCGACGATGCCCTCCAACCCTTGCCGACGGCTGGCCTCCAGCAACGCCGCTCCGTCCGCGCGATGAAACGCCGGCACCTGCCAGCTCCGGCCACCCAGGCCGAGTGATTCCAGCTCCTGGCGGCGTTGCTCATAGCCGAGGCGGAGCAGCGAGCGGCCGTCGACGTAGAGCAGATCGAAGATGACATAGGTGACCGGGATCTCGGTCTGCCGCTGCCGGATCCGGGCATCCTCGGTCAGGTGTAGACGCGGCTGGAGCCGTTCGAAGCTGGGCCGGTCGCCGTCGAAAGCGACCAGTTCGCCGTCCAGCACCACCCGGTGCGCGCCGAGCTGGCGCACGAGTGGACCGATCTCCGGGTATTGCCGGGTGATGTCGCGGCCGTTCCGGTTGATCAGGCGCAAAGCGCCGCGCTCTCCGTAGGCCAGGGCCCGGATGCCGTCCCACTTGATCTCGAAGGCCCAGGCCCGCTCGTCCGGAGGCAGCCGCGACAACGTGGCCTTCATTGGTTCGACGGCGTCGGGCATCGGTGCCTGGTCGGCTGCCGGCGGGTCCATGCGATGGATCAACCAGTTTTTCTCGTCGCGGTCGGAGCGTCCACGCCCGGCGCGGAACAACGCGAATCGGCCCGTGGCCCGCTGCCCGTACAGCCGGACGACGACCTTGTCCCGCTCGAACTTCTCCGCCTCGTAGGTGCCATGGTCCCAGACCGTCATGCTCCCGGCACCGTATTCACCAGCGGGGATCTCGCCCGCGAAGGTCAGATACTCCAAGGGGTGGTCTTCGGTGTGGACGGCGAGATGATTCTGCTCGGGGTCGTCGGGCAGACCGCGGGGCAACGCCCACGACACGAGCACACCGTCGTGTTCCAGGCGCAGGTCCCAGTGCAGCCGACGGGCATGATGCTCCTGAATGACGAACCGGTTGCCCGCCCCGGAGGTATCCCGCCCGCGCGGCTCGGGTGTGTTCTCGAACGAGCGTTTGTTGTGATATTCGTTGAGCTTCTCGGGCGGGGCCATACGTCGTTCATACCTGAATTCGGCTGCCCGATGTGGCCTGCGGGGGTGGAAACGCGGGCCTGGGCCAGGCGTACAGCGGGGGTCCGGACCGGTTGTGTGAGGTCCGCCGGGTCGGGTATCCGCACCGATGAGTGGTCGCTGCGCGGCGGCTGCCAAGGCAGAAGTCGTTCATGGTCGGAGTTCGCCGGAAGGACGCGAAAGGTAGGGATGTCATGTCGTTGAACGAACGCCTTGGGCAGATCCCTTGGTGGGTGTGGACACCGATGTTGGCGCCAGCCGTGGTTGTCCTCACCGTGCAGGTCGGCTGGTTCCCGGTGCTAGCCGTCGTGGTGGGCTGGCTCGTCGTGGGGCTGATTCGGCAGCAGCCGCGAGGCGCCGTACCCCTGGACATCGACCAGATCGTGGGCCTACCGCAGGAGGACGTCGAACCCATCGTGGCACGCGCCTCCACTCACCAGCTCGGTGAGCTGTGGGAGCAGTCCAGCCGGATCCTGCGCCGAGCCTTCCTACCTGCGACGGTGTCAGCACACGTCCAGTTGCGGGAGTTGTTGTTGGCGGAGATGGAACGACGAGACGCCGAAGCCGTCGACCGGTGGCTGGCGGACCGGCCGGACCGACTCGACCCTCGGCAGTACCTGGAGCCGCGTTGACCGCGGCCACCCGCCATCAGCCACGCCGGGACGCATTCTCGCCGGCCTCGTGGGTAATCCACGGCCATGGCACGCACATTTGTCGAAGGCTCTGAGCCGGCGCCGCTTGGTGCGGATGAGCACGTGCTGGCCCGGCTGTGGTCGCGCGCCGATGACGCACCGGACCGAACCATATTTAGCGTCCCGGAGCAGGGGTTATGGCGAGAGGTGACGTGGAGCGAGCTGACGGACTCCGTTCGGCGCACCGCCGCTGCGCTGGTGGCAGCCGGCGTGGCGCCGGGAGACCGAGTTGGTCTCATGAGTCCTACCCGGATGGAGTGGGCCGTGTCCGACCTGGCCATCCTGGCTGCTGGAGCGGTGACCGTCCCGCTGTACGACACCAGCTCGACGGACCAGTGCCGAGCAATCTTGGCCGACTCCGGTGCGCGACTCGTCTTCGTGGCCGACGAAGAGCTGGCGCAGCGGGTACATGACGTCAGTGACGCCGACGTGGTGGTGTTCGACGACGGTGGCCTGACCGAGCTCGGCGGGCGCGGGGGATCCGCCGAGCAGGACGAGGTCGGGCGGCGTCTTGAGGCGTTGACCGTCGACGACATCGCCACGATCGTCTACACCTCCGGAACCACCGGTGATCCCAAAGGGTGTGTGATCACCCATGGCAACCTCGCCTGGACGGTGCGTCAAACCCGAGATCACCTGGGCACGGTCCTGGCCGCCGGCGGGTCGTTGGTGCAATTCCTGCCGCTCGCGCACATCTTCGCCCGGCTCATCCAGTTCGTCTGTCTCGACCGCGACGTCGTCGTGGCGTTTCCGAGTTCGCCCGACGACCCGCGAGAGGACTTCCGCTCGTTCCGGCCGACTTTTCTGCTCGGTGTACCACGGGTGTTCGAGAAGGTCTACGAAGCGGCCCGCCGGCAAGCTGGTGGGGGTGTTGGCGGTGCGCTGTTCGGTGCTGCCGCATCCGCGGCGAGGTCGTGGTCGACGGCGGAACGGCCGGGGCCATTGGTCCGTCTTCGCCGTCAGCTGTTCGAGCCGCTGGTGTACACCAAGCTCCGCCGAGCGCTGGGCGGACGGGTGCGCTACTGCGTCTCCGGCGGGGCACCTTTGGCACCCGACCTCGCTCACTTCTTCCGGGGCGCGGGTGTGCCGATCCTCGAAGGATACGGGCTGACGGAAACCACCGCGCCGGCCACCGTGAACACGCCGGCCGCCACCCGGATTGGTTCGGTCGGCCGGCCGTTGCCCGGTGTGTCGGTGCGGATCGACGACGACGAGATCCTGGTCAAGGGCGGCAACGTGTTCCAGCGCTACTTCCACGACGACGCTCGCACCAGCGACGACTTCGACGGCGACTGGTTCCGCACCGGCGACCTCGGTGAGCTGGACGACGAGGGCTACCTGTACGTCAAGGACCGGAAGAAGGAGCTCATCGTCACCGCCAGCGGGAAGATCGTCGCCCCGGCGCCGCTGGAGGAGGCGGTGGCCGAACACCGGTTGGTTTCGCAGGCCATGGTGGTGGGCGACCGACAGCGGTTCGTCGCGGCACTCGTCACTCTGGACGAAGACGAGCTGTCTGGTTTCGCCGACCGGCATGGCCTGCGTGGAGACCGGTTGAAAGACCATGAGCGGGTGCGCGCCGAGGTGAGCCAGGCTGTTGAGTACGCCAACCGGTTGGTGTCGCGGGCCGAGTCGATCCGTGAGTTCGCCATCCTCGACCGGGAGTTCACCGTGGAGGACGGTGAGCTGACACCGACGTTGAAGCTGCGCCGGCGCGACATCGCCGAACGGTTCGCCGATGAGATCGACGCTCTCTACCGCACTGAGGACGTGGAACGGACATCCGGTGGTTGACCGGCAGGCTACGTGGTGCCGACGCCGCGTTCGCGGAGGTCGCGGCGGTGCGCCTCGAGAGTCATCAACTCCCCGAACAGCCGGTTGTACAGCTGGACTTCCGCCGACGGATCGGTGCGTTGCAGCTTGGCCTTCAACGTGACCAAGCGCCGGGACACCCAAACCTCGGTCAGCCGCAACACCACCGACTCGACGTAGCGAGGCAGGCCGGCTTCGTCCGTGGGGACCGGCTCGACCGCCAGCTCCGACAACACATGCCGGGTGACGTCGTCGGTGGCGGCACCGAGCAGCGCGGCGATCCAGGCCGGACCACCGCCCTGGGTGGCGCAGCCGCCGGCCTCGGTGATGGCGACCCGCACCGCCCGGAAGACCGGCGAGAGGAACGCCTCCGGTTCGATCGTGTCGAAGGCGGGGCCGGCGAGCGCCGGCCGTTGCACCGCCACCCGCAGGACCTCACGTTCCAGGGCGATTGACTGCGGATCGGCGGTGCCGTGGTGCGGAACCCCGATGGCCTGCTGACCTCCGGCCTGCGTGGTGGCCACCGGCCGTCGGCTGCTAGCCCGCTCCGGCGCCCCGGCGGCGGAGCGGACCCGGCGCACCACTGACATCTCGTCGGGGGCACCGACCCACCCGGCCAGCCGGCGTGCGTATTCATCCCGCAACGCGCGGTCGCGGATCCGGGCGACCTGGGGGATCGCCTTCTCCAAGGCGTGGGTTCGGCCCTCCGGGTGGTCGAGGTCGAATTCGTCGACCATGGTCCGGATGGCGAACTCGAAGAGCGGCCGCTGCCGGGCGATCAACTCGCGGACCGAGGCATCTCCAGAGCGTTGCCGGAGGTCACAAGGGTCGAGGCCGTCGGGATCGATAGCAACGTAGGTTTGCCCGACGAAGCGTTGGTCACCCTCGAACGCGCGCAGCGCCGCCTTCTTGCCGGCGTCGTCGCCATCGAAGGTGAAGATGACCCGGCCGCGATATTCGTCCTGGTCGCGCAGGAGCCGGCGCAGGATGCGGGCGTGGTCTTCACCGAAGGCGGTGCCGCAGGTGGCCACCGCCGTGGTGACACCGGCCAGGTGGCAGGCCATGACGTCGGTGTAGCCCTCGACGACGACGGCTTGGGCGCTGCGGGCGATGTCGCGTTTGGCGAACTGCACTCCGTAGAGAAGGTGGCTCTTCTTGTAGATGGTGGTCTCGGGGGTGTTCAGGTACTTCGCGTCGATGCGGTCGTCGTCGTAGAGGCGGCGGGCGCCGAACCCGACGACGTCGCCGAGGAGGTCGTGGATGGGCCACACGAGCCGGCCACGGAAGCGATCGTACGGGGTGTTGCGGCCTTGGGCGGTGAGCCCGGCGGTGACGAGTTCGTGGTCGGTGAAGCCCTTCTGCAGCAGGTGTTGACGCAGGACCTCGCCGCCCTTGGGGGCGTATCCGACGGCGAAGGCTTCAGCCGCCGTGCGGTCGAAGCCGCGCTCGTCGAGGAACTGCCGCCCGGTGGTGGCTTCCGGCGATTCGGCCAGCATCTCGGCGTAGAACTCGGCGGCGAGCCGATGCGCCTCGATGAGGCGGGTGCGCTGCTCCCGGTTCTGCCGTGGGCCGGCCCGTCCGGAGCCGGTGTCGTCGTACCGAAGCTGGATGCCGACCTTGTCCGCCAGCCGTTCGATCGCCTCGGTGAATGAGAGGTGTTCGTGTTTCTGGAGGAAGGAGATGACGTCGCCGCCTTCACCGCAGCCGAAGCAGTGAAAGAGGTTGACCTGCGGTCGGACGTTGAAGGAGGGGGTCTTCTCGTCGTGGAACGGGCATAGGCCTTTGAGCGAGCCGCCGCCGGCGGGTCGGAGCGTCACGTATTGGGAGACGATCTCCTCGATGCGGGCGCGTTCACGTACGGCGGCGATGTCTTCGTCACGAATGCGGCCGGCCACGCGGCGAGTCTATTAGAACCACGCGCCCCTGCTTCCTTCCTCCCGGTGATCATTGGCTTTTGACTACCGGATCCGGTAGTCAAAAGCCAATGATCACCGGGAGGAGAAGAGGAGGAGTGCGGCGAGGGCGAACATGATGGCGGCGATGATCAGGTCCAGGACGCGCCACGATCCGGGCCGGGCGAAGAGGCGGGTCAGCCGGGTGGCGCCATAGCCGAGGGCGAAGAACCAGGTGAAACTGCCCGCTGTGGCACCGGCCGCGAACGCCCACCGGCCGTCGCCGTACTGGCTGCCGATACTGCCGAGTAACACCACGGTGTCGAGATAGACATGTGGGTTGAGGAAGGTGAAGGCCAGGCAGGTGAGCAACGCAGCACGCAACGGGGCGGGCTGGTGAGCGCTGGCCGCCATGCCCTGAGGCCGCAGAGCTCGTCGCACGGCGAGCATCCCGTAACCGGCGACGAACGCCGCACCTGCGTACCGGGCGACCTCCATAGCCTGCGGATAGGCGGTGATCAGTGCGCCGAGGCCGGCGATGCCGGCGGTGATGAGGGCGGCATCGGCGGTGGCGCACAGGAGCACCACCGGCAGGACATGTTCGCGGCGCAACCCCTGGCGGAGCACGAAGGCGTTCTGTGCGCCGATCGCGATGATCAGGGAGAGGCCGGTGGCGAAACCTACGACGAGGGCGGGTGCGGCGCCGGGCAGAGCGGAGGGGTGAAGCACATCGTCGACCGTAGGCGGCTCATGCGAATAAGGCCAGCTAAACTTTCTTCATGAACATTAGCAACACTTCATCTATAAGCTGTGTGGCACCGTGAGGATCGACGCGGATCAGTTGGCCGCCTTCGCCGCGGTGATCGACGAGGGCAGTTTCGACGCCGCCGCCCGCCGCCTGCACGTCACACCGTCGGCGGTCAGTCAGCGGGTGAAGGCCCTGGAGAACAGTGTCGGCCGGGTGCTGATCCAGCGCACCCGCCCGGCCCGCGCCACCGACGCCGGCCAGGTGCTGGTACGGCTGGCCGGCCAGGTAGCGCTGCTGGAGGGGGAAGCGCTGGCCGACGTGGCCGGCGGCGCGGACGTGGACTCGCGGCGGCCGCCGCCCCGGCTGCCGGTGGCGGTGAACGCGGACTCGCTGGCCACCTGGTTCCTGCCGGCTCTGGCGGACATGCCCGCGGATCAGGCGCTGACCTTCGACATCCGACAGGAGGACCAGGACCATTCGATCGCACTGCTGCGCGACGGGTCGGTGATGGCGGCGGTGACGACGGAACACCGCCCTGTCCAGGGATGTCGGGTGGAACTGCTCGGCGCGATGCGCTATCGCGCGGTGGCCGCGCCCGATTTCGCACACCGTTATCTGGGCCGTCCACCTGGCGGGTCGGCACCGGCGGGCTGGGCCCTGGGCGGGCTTGCGGTCGCTCCGGCGCTGATCTTCAACCGCAAAGACGGGTTGCAGGATCGATTCCTGAGAGACGTGCTCGGCATGGTGGGTGAGCCGCCGGTGACATATCTACCGTCGTCGTGGGGATTCGTCGAGGCCGCCCGGCGGAGCCTCGGGTGGGGCATGGTGCCCGAAGGTATGGCGCGGGCCGACCTCGAGGCGGGTGATCTGGTGGATCTGTGCCCGGACCGGCCACTCGACGTACCGCTGTACTGGCAGCGCTGGCGTTTGGAGTCGTCGGCCCTGGCGGCGCTGACCCGCTGTGTCCGCGCGTGCACGGCGCGCGAGCTGATCCATCAGCCGATGCCGACCGGGAGAGCATCCGAGTGATCGTTGCCGGTTTCGTGCCGCCCCCTCGGGTGATCAAAACAAGGATTACGTCGTTCTGGCGACGCGAACCCGGCAACGATCACGGGGGGTTGGGGCGGAAATCCGGCAATGATCACGGGGTGGGGGCACGGGGTGGGGGCACGCGCTGGGGTGGGCGGGTAGGCCGGGTTGGCTGGGTAGGCCGGGTTGGCTGGGCGGACCCGGTTGGGTGGGCGGGTTGGCTGGGCGGACCCGGTTGGGTGGGCGGGTTGGTTGGGTGGGCGGGTTGGTTGGGTGGGCGGGTTGGTTGGGTGGGCGGGTTGGGTAGGCCGGGTTGGTTGGGTAGGCCGGGTTGGCTGGGCAGGTGGGCGGGCTATTCGTCGCTGGTGGTGCTTTGGTCGAACACATGGATGGTGTTGCCGCCCGGATCGGTGAACGCCGCGGTCTTGCCGCCCGGCACGTCGATGACCGGGCCGGCCCAGGTGACGCCGCTGCGTTCTTTGGCGAACTGTTCGACGTCGTCGACCTCGAAGAACGGCCCCGGCTTCCATTGCTGCCCGGAGTCCGGCGCAACGTCGATCATCAGCTGGATTGGGGTGCCTGGCAGCTCGAAGGCGACGGTGGTATCGCCTTCTCGCCATGCCTCGTTCAGGCCCAGCTCGTCTCGGTAGAACGCAAGTGCGGCCTTGAGGTCCGGCACTGGCTGGTAGAAGTACGTCAGTCTCATGCCGTTACCATAATTCGATTACGTTATAACGTCAATGAGTTATGCTAGGTTTCTATGCGCGAAGGTATCCCCATACCGGGTTCGGCCAAGGCCCGGCTGATCGAGTCCACCCTGCATCACGTCGAGCGGGTTGGATTCGAGGCGATGAGCGTGGCCGACGTCGCCACGAAGGCCGGTGTCACCACCGGATCGCTGTACCACCACTTCGGTTCCAAGCTCGGCCTCTACCTTGTGGTGCGTGGCGACATGGAGCGGCGGATCACCGACCGGATGGAGGGTGCCGCGGCCAGCGTGTCGGCGGATGGATCCACGTCGGGTGTCCGGGCCGCGCTGATGGTCGCCTTCGATGCCGCCGTCCGGTTCGACGCTTGCCGCCTGCTCGGTGAACCGCTTCCCGCGGGTGCCACGGACTCCATCGAGGCGACCCTGCGCCCGATGCTCCCGAGCACACTAGGTGACGCCGCACCGGTGCTCGTCGCGGCTCTGCGGGCCGCCCTCTTATGCGTCGCGGACGGGTCTACGGCGGAGTCGGCGCGGGCCGGGCTCGCGTTCGTCGTGCATGAATGAACTCGCCTCCGGGGCCAGATTGGTGACGTTTGTGCTGGTCAAGGACATGTGACTAGAGATCGTCAAACTTGACGCTTACATCGTCTACCGGTCAAGGGGTAGAAAGGTTGGGCGAATCACGGCAGACTGGGACACGGCCAGGTGAGGCCCGACCCCCCGGAGGTGGTGCCGGTGGCGTTCACGACCGCGGCGCGTACAGCCTTTCCAGCTCAGCGACGGCCCCTAGACGAAGAGCAACGCAGGGTGCGAGAACTCATGTCGCCGGCGTCCGACGCCGACGACGCCACACCTACCAGGATCAGGGAAGTCGGTGCGGGCGGTGCAGGCCCCGACCTGGTGCGACGGTATCTCGACGAGATCGGCCGAGTACCGTTGCTCTCCGCCGACGAGGAAGTGTCTCTGGCGCGTGCCATCGAAGCCGGTGTGCTGGCGGAGGAGCGCATCGGCCGCATCGGCATGGGCCATGCAGACCACGACGACCTCGTCGAACTAGTGCTCATCGGCCAGGCCGCGAAGCAACGCTTGATCGAGTCCAACCTACGTCTCGTCGTGTCGGTCGCTCGGCGCTACGCACGACGTGGGCTCTCCCTGCTCGACCTCGTGCAAGAGGGCAATGTCGGCCTGATGCGGGCCGTCGAACGTTTCGACTACATGCGTGGCTACAAGTTCTCCACGTACGCCACCTGGTGGATCCGGCAGGCTATCGGCCGGGCCCTGGCGGAACAGAGCCGGACCATCCGGCTGCCTATCCACGTCGTCGACGAACTCAACCGGATCCTACGGGCCCGGCGAGCCATCGCCCAGACACAGGCACGTGAGCCCACGAGTCATGAGCTTGCTCAGCTGTCCGGTGTGTCACCGGAGCGGGTCGCGGAACTGCTGGCGTTCGTCGAAGAGCCGTTGAGCCTGCAAACACCCGTGGGGGAGCGGGCCGAGCAGTCTTTCGGTGAGCTGGTCGAGGATACCGATGAGCTCTCGCCGGGAGAGATCGTCGCCCAGGCCATGCTGCGTGACCAAGTGAGTTCCGTGCTGTCCTGCCTGAGCGAACGCGAACGATGGGTGGTCCGGCTGCGGTTCGGGCTCGACGACGGCCGGACCCGGACGCTGGAGGAGGTCGGGCGCGTGCTCGGGGTCACCCGGGAGCGGATCCGCCAGATCGAGCGCCGGACGCTCACCAAGCTGCGCCGAGACGAGAGCACTGTCGAACTGCTCGAGTATCTGCGCTGACACAGCACACCTAGTGTGTCGCACCGGAGACCCGTGCGTCTGAATGATGCGGGTCTCCGGCGCGACACACTAGCCACATAGGCTGGTGGTGTGTTGTTCAAGCGGAGTGCGGGTGTCGACGTTGCCGGGCTGGAGTCGGGCGAGCGGGTCCTGGCCAGTGCCACCGGTCCGGACGGCCAGGTGGCCGCCACTGACCGCCGGCTGATCTGGCCCGCGGGTTCCATCCGTTGGTTCGAGGTCGAGCGGGCGTCGTGGAACAGCGACGACGAGGTGCTCGACGTGGTCCCGGTCCGGGCGTCGGACCACGCGGCCCGGTACCGGGTTGCCATCACCGAACCCGGCCGGCTGGTGGATGTCGTGCGGGAGCAGGTCACCGGCAGTGTGGTGATCAGCCGGCATGTCCCGTTGGCTGGCACCCGTGGTGTGCGGGTATCCGGGCGGCGCACCCCCGACGGTGGCCTCGTCTGGCAGGCAGTGCTCGACGCGGGTATCGACGTCGACGATGCCGAGACACGAGCGCAGCTCGATACCGTGATCGCGCAGATCCGCGGCGAGGTGGAGCTATAGCCTCGCGGCAAACGCCGGACCCGGCGCGGGTGGTGCAGGCCCGGGCAAGGCTCAGGCCGAGCCCACGTTGCCTGGGTGTCGCGCGGGGTAGTCGTCCAGTGTGATGTTGTCCGAGATGGCGGCGCTGGCCTTCATTAGCAACCATCGGGCCAGTCGGGTGCTGAGCATCCGGTTGCGCATGGCCAGCCGGATCGGTGACGACGGCGCGAGGAACTCACCGGCACGGCGGCCACCGTCCTGGCCGCGGGTGGCATATGGCCGGATCCGCTCCTCATACCGGGAGAAAGCCCGCTGGTGATCGCCGTCCGCATCGGCGAGTTCCCCGGCGAGGATGTAGGCGCCGACGATCGCCGAGCCGGTGCCCATACCCCCCAACGTCGCGCCATGGGCGGCGTCGCCCAGGAGTGCGACGCGGCCGCGGGTCCATGGTTCGATGTCGACCCGGCTGATCGAGTCGAAGTACAGCTCGGGGGTGTTCGAGAGGCCGTCGAGGAGTGCGGGCACGTGCCAGGCCAGCTCGCCGAAGGTGTCACGCAGGATCTGTTTCTGCCGTTCGGTGTCGCCCCGGACGCCGTCGAGTGGGGGTGAGGTGAAGGCGAACAATGTGTGTGCCCGGCTCGGATCGTGGTGATCGGCGGCGACGCTGGCCAACCGGCCTGGGACATTGCACATCAGGGTGGTTCTTCCTACCCCGATGCGATTGTCCATCTCCCATCCGGCCAGGTAGTAGCCAAGATGCCGGACGACGTCGACCGATGGGGTGAACGCGAGCCGTCGCACCTGGGAATGTAATCCGTCGGCGCCGATGACGAGGTCGAACGTATCGTCCGGAGCGTGCTCGAAGGTGGCGTGGACGCTGTCGCCGGTGTCATGCAGGGTGGTGATCGAGTCGCCGAAGAGATAGTTGGCCCGCTCCCGGCTGTGCTCATGCAGGACGCGGGATAGATCCGCCCGCAACACTTCCAGGTCGCCTCCAGCGAATTCGGGAGGTAGGGCGAAGTGTTCGCGGCCGGATACGTCGACGAAGCTCATCGCGGTGCCGCCGGTGTCCAAGTGTCGCAGGTGGTCGAGTACACCCATCCGCTCCAGGACCGTCATGTGTGCTTCGCCCCGGAAGTCGACGGCGTAGCCACCGCCGCGCAGGGCGGGGGCCTTTTCGACGACGGTGACATCGAAGCCGTAGCGCCCGAGCCAGTAGGCGGCGGTAGGTCCGGCGACGCTGGCGCCGGAGATCAGGATCTTCGGATTGGTCATGTGGGGTCCGTTTCGACGTCTTCCGGTGGCTGACGAACAAATAACTGTGTCTTATGGACGCAGTTTAATTCTGTGTATCTTAGACACAGTTATGTGCCGACGTCAACGGGACGGCCGTGTACGTGGTGGATGGGGAAAGGGGTAGTCGCATGTCAGCGGAGTCAGCCGCACCCACCGTCGTCGACCTGCTGTGGAAGCCGAGACGGCCACCCCGGCGTGGGCCCCGGCCCGCCCTCACCCTCGAGCGCATCACCCAGGTAGGTATCGACATCGCCGACGCCGAGGGTCTGTCAGCGGTCTCCATGCAGCGGGTGGCGGAGGGGCTCGGCTTCACCAAGATGTCGCTCTACCGCTACGTGCCGGGCAAAGCCGAGTTGGTCGCCCTCATGGCCGACGCCGCCATGGGCCAGCCGGACCTAGGTGCGTTCGACAGCTGGCGACCCCAACTGCGTGAATGGTCGACTCAGCTCTGGTCCGCCTTCGCGCAGCATCCGTGGGTGCTCGGGGTGACCGTCGGCCGCCGTCCGCTGGGCCCCAACGAGCTGGCGTGGCTGGACGCGGGGCTGGCCGCCCTGGCCGACACCGGACTCAGCGGTGGCGAGAAGTTCGACACCGTGGCGTTGTTGACTGGCCACGTACGCAGCCTCGCTGAACAGACGGTTGCCGTGCCGGAAGGGCATAGCGGTGCGAGTGAGCAGGACGTCATGGATGAACTGGCCGCCGTGCTTGGCGAGCACGGTGCCCGCTATCCGGCTGTGCTGGCCGCGATGTCGTCGGCACAGGCCGGACGCGAGCAGGCTCTCGGCTTCGGCATCGACCGCATTCTCGACGGTCTCGCCGTGTTCATCGAGCGTGGGCACGGTCACTAACGTCGTGGTCCGCCGCTGGCGGGTGCGGCCTTCGCCGGGCAACGATCACCGGTCAGCTGGCTGCCGACAGTTCGGCGGCGGCGGGCGACGCGGTGCGATACCAGTGGATCTTGGCGCGGATCTGTTGTTGCTGAGTGCGCAGGGACGCGATCTTCGCCTCGACCGCGTCGTCGTGCTCCTCCAGCAGCATGACGCGATCGCCGATGGTGTGGTCGCCATCGCGGCAGAGTTCGGCGAAGCGCAGCATGGTCGCGATCGGCATCCCGGTGTCGCGTAAGCACTTGAGGATGCCCAGCCAGCCGAGGTCGTCGTCGGTGAACATGCGTTGCCCGCCTGAGGTGCGGGCAATGTTGCCGAGTAACCCGATGCGTTCGTAGTACCGAAGGGTGTCGTGGCTGAACCCGGTGTGCTCGACAACCTGTGCCGGGGTGTAGGTGTTCACGGCGCCGATCATCGCACCTGGAGTGTGCTCCAGGTCAAGGGCGCACGTAGGCGGGGCGCAACGCGTCGGTGACGTTCACGCCGCGGACGGTCACCCCGTGGGCCGGCAACTGGTCGAGGATGGCATCGGCCGGTGCCGGCATCGGGGCGCGGGCTGGCGCCGGAGGCCGGTACGTGTAGAAGCGGTCCAGGCAGTCCGCCAGGGGCTCCACGGCAGGGTGGTCGGTGTCGACCTCCACCTGGTCGCCGCCGCGCAGAGCGGCTAGTGCCGCGAGTAGCTCTGCACGGTCACGGCCCCGCCAGGCGAGGATGGTGAACGGGTCGGCGTCGAACGCCTCGGCCATCAGATAGAAGACGGCGGCGATGTGTTTACACGGCACAGACCAGTCCGGACAGGAACAATCCATCGCGAGCTCACCGGCGGTGGCCGGGAACAACGACAGCCCAACCGACGTGAACACGTTCTCGATGTCGTCGGGCATGTCGCCGGCCAGCAGCTTCGCCGCATACCACGCGTGCTCGCCCAGCTCGGTGATAACCCGATCCCAGTCGTCCGCCGCGAACTCGGGCAGCTCGATCAGCACCCGATACGGCTCATCGCGGCTGCCCTGAACCGACGCGGCGACCAGCCCGGCCCCCATGGTCAGCTCCGCGACCTGCCCCTTCCGGGCGTAGGTGCGCCCGCGCTGCAACCTCCCACCGACACCCAGTGACTCCAGCACGGTCACGAACCGCCCTGACCACCACGTCTGGGCGATCGCGCCCCGCTGGCTGCGCGCCTTGATGCCGTTCTCCACCGGCTTCGGTTTGGCAGGTGGTGGAAACCACCCGCGACGCTCATTCACCGACCGCTCCCTCCGACAGGGTGAAGATCTCCCGCAACGCACTGGTGGACAGCTCGGTCAGCCACCGTTCGCCATCGCCTACCACCATCCCGGCCAGCGCCTTCTTCTCTTCGATGAGGTCATCGATGCGTTCCTCCAGCGTGCCGATGCAGACGAACTTGCGCACCTGGACGTTGCGCTTCTGGCCGATCCGGAACGCCCGGTCGGTGGCTTGGTCTTCGACCGCCGGGTTCCACCATCGGTCCAGGTGCAGCACGTGGTTGGCGGCGGTGAGATTCAGCCCGGTGCCGCCGGCCTTGAGCGACAGCAGGAAGATCGGTGGGCCGTCGCCGGACTGGAACCGTTCGACCATCTCGTCGCGTCGTTTCTTCGGGGTTCCGCCATGCAGGTACAGCACGTCCTGCTGAAACCGGGCGGCCAGGTGGGGGAGTAGGAGCTGCGCGAACTGGGTGTACTGAGTGAAGCACAACACGCGGTCACCTTCGGCGAGGATCTCCTCCATGACTTCGTCCAGCCGGATCACCTTGCCCGAGCGGCGGCCCATCTCCGAGCCGTCCTGCAGCAGCTGCGCCGGATGGTTGCAGACCTGCTTCAGCTTGGCCATGGTCGCCAAGACGTGGCCGCGGCGTTCGATGCCGTCGCTGTTCTCGATCCGGCCCATCATGTCGTCCACCACCGACTGGTAGAGCGTGGCCTGCTCGGTGGTCAGCTGGTAGTACTGCTTGATCTCCAGCTTGTCCGGAAGATCGTCGATGATCTCCCGGTCGGTCTTCAGCCGGCGCAGGACGTACGGCCGGGTGACGGTGCGCAACCGCTCGGCGGTCTCGGCTGAGCCGTGCCGTTCGATGGGGACGGCATAGCGGGAACGGAACCGTTCCGGCGATCCCAGCACGCCCGGATTGAGGAAGTCCATGATCGACCACAGCTCGGTGAGCCGGTTCTCGACGGGGGTGCCGGTGAGTGCGACGCGATGCCCGGCGGTTAAGCCGCGTACCGCGGTGGAGGCTTGGGCATGCCGGTTCTTGATCGCCTGCGCTTCGTCGAGAACCAGCCGGTGCCACGGCCGTGCGGTCAGGTCGTCGGTGTCGCGGACCGCCGTCTGGTAGGTGGTGATCAGCAGATCGGTGTGGTCGAGGCGGTCGGCCAGCGCGTCGCCGCGCAGTCGGCCCGGCCCGTGATGCGCGTGGACGGTGAGGGCCGGGGCGAACCGGGCCGCCTCGCGTTGCCAGTTGCCGACCAGCGACGTCGGGCAGATCAGCAGGGTAGGCCCGACGCCCGGGCGGGTGGCGCGGTCGTGTGCCTCCAGCGCCAGGAGCTGCACGGTTTTGCCCAGCCCCATGTCGTCGGCCAGGCAGCCGCCGAGACCAACGTCGGTGAGGAACGACAGCCAGGACAGGCCGCGCTCCTGGTACGGGCGCAGCGTGGCCCGGAAGTTGTCGGGCGGCTCGATCGGTTGCAGCGTCTGTTCTACGGAACCGGCAAGCAGGTCGCCGAGCCATCCGTCGGCGGTGACCGCCGTCACGGGAAGCGGGGTGGCGAGGTCGCGAGCGCCGGCCGCGGCGAGCGCCAGGATTTCCGTCGCGGTCTTCTGCGCCGGTTCGGCGGCCTGGTCCCGGAGGAACTCCAGACCGCGCCGGAGCTGGTCGGGGTCGACGGCGACCCATTCGCCGCGGAGCCGAACCAGGGGAGCCTTGGCAGCGACCAGCGCGTCGAGTTCGGCCTGCGTGAGTGGTTCGCCGTCGACGGCGAGCTGCCAGTCGAACCGCATGAGTTGCTCCTGGCCGAGCCGGCCGCCCGCGACGTCGGCATCCCGCGGAGTGGTCGCCGAAGCGGTGAGCCCGAGGGTTCGCCGCATCCGCCACCACGATGGCAGTAGCACGCCGAAACCGGCTTGGTCGAGTTTCGGTGCGGTGGTCGACAAGAACCGGTAGGCGCCGTCCGCGTCCAGGTCGAGCTGTTCTGGCCGGGCCTGCCGCAGGGCCTGGGCGAGATCGGCGTCGAGGGTACTGGCCCGGCCGAGTTCGGCGAGGAGCAGCTCGTCGGGACGGGCCAGCCAGCGGTGCAGCCCGTTGTCGCCGGTCCAGACCTGGTCGGCCGGTACCAGCAGGCTGGGGTCTTGGACCGACTGGAGGAGGAACTCGACTCGCCAGGTGTCGCCGGGGGTGTCGGAGTCGGCTTCGGTCAGCCGGAAGGTGGCCCGGGCCGGTCCGGTTGGTCCAGTGCCGACGTCGTCCCAGTCGGCGAGGACTGACCGAATCGGGGCGATGTCGTCGGCGTCGAACCGTCCGTCGGGTGTGGTGAGCGCCGTCAGCCAGGCTTCGACGGGTACGTCCTGACGCGGGGTTCGGCCGCGCCGCCGGGGGAGTGCGGCCAGCAACGGCGAGGACTCTTCGGTGGTCAGCCGCTTGCGGACCGCGCCGTCGACGAGTGTGGCGAGAAGCTCGGCCATGATGCTGGACGGGTCCTCACCTCGACGGTTGGCGGGATCGTCGGTGCCAGCCCGGCAGATCGGGGGCATCGCAGCGGTCAGATCTTGCGCGGCGACGGCGTCCGGGCCTTGCAAGACCGGCCGCCACCGAGCCGTGTATCCGGTGCTATCGGCGTGCAGGGTGGGGAGGAAACGCCCGCGTTCGACGAGGTCGTCGGTGAATGCGACGACGTCGGCCAGGTAGTGCAGGGAGGCGCCGGGGCGGGCGTCACTGGATGGCTGGTCGAGCAGTGACGGCACAGCGCTGGGGGTGAGCCGCACCGCCGGTACCGTCCACGCGGTGAGTCGGGGCGGACGCGACGGCTTGCGCCGAGGTGTCTGACGGACTAGTTCGGGTGAGTCGAGGGGAGCGCTGCCGGTGGACGGCAGCAGTACCGTGGCGGTCGCCGATAGCCCCGGGTTTGCCTGTGCTCCCGAGGTGAGCTGGGCGAGCTGGTTAGTGGTGGCGGCGAATGGATGCGGCCGGACCCGCCCGGTCGTCTTGGTTGTGGCGGACACGGGGGCAGCGCCGTCTTCCGCCCACCCGCACACCCCGAGCGTAGGTGCCCAGAAGCTATGGATGACCAGCATCGATGTAGTCCTTGCGGCGGGTCAGGGAGTGGGTGCGGCGGGGTCGTCGGTTGCGTTGGCTTGCAGGCGGGCCAACGTCTGGCGCAGGTGCCGGATGTCGTCGTCGGGAATTCCCTCGCGGAGTTTGCGGTCGAAGGCCAGCGCGACTTCACGCAGCTTGAGGAAGGTGGCTTCGCCGGCCGGGGTGAGCTCCACCAGGTGTACCCGGCGATTCGCGGGATCGCGTCGGCGATTGATCAGCCCGGCCTGTTCCATGGCGGTGAGGTGGTGGGTGAGAGTGGCCCCTTGGATACCGACCTCCGCGGCCAGTTCCCGCTGGTTGGCTACCGGCCGGGCCTTCAGCGAAAGGAAGATGAACCACATCGCCCGTGAGCCGCCGACGGTGGCGAGGGCGTCGTCGAATGCTCGGGCGACGACGCTGACGGTGCCCCAGAGGACCTTGGGGATTGGTGGTTCACCTCCGGCTGCGGGCATGGCGCGAGAGTAGCGCATCTTGTGTCGTGCACCGGACATCCGTGCGTCTGAACGTGGCGCCCAGGCGGCGTCTCGCGTGACCGCCACCATAAGATTTGATATCTAACGATTAGATGTCTATCGTTATCGCCAGCGGCCTCCGTAGCCGTCTCGTCTCCGCTCGAAAGGACGCCGATGACCACCCACACCAGCGCCACTACAACCGTCGTCGATCGGCTCCGAGCCGACGCCGGCGCACCCGTTCTCACGCCAGCCGATCCTGGCTACGACGCCGCCCGGATGGTCGCTGCGACCCTGGTCGACCGGCGCCCGGCGGCGATCGTGCGTCCCACCGGCGCGGACCAGATCGCGCGAGTGGTCACCATGACCAGGGAGGCGGGGATCGACCTCGCCGTGCGAGGTGGTGGGCACAGCCTGGCGGGGCATGGTGTGTCCGGCGACGTCGTGGTCGACCTCAGCGCGCTCGACACCGTCCACATCGACGCCGACCGCCGTATCGGCACCGCCGGCGGCGGTGTCACCGCGGGCAGCTACACCGCCGCAGCCGGACAACACGGCCTGGCCACTGGTTTCGGTGACACCGCCAGCGTCGGCATCGGTGGTATTACCCTCGGCGGCGGCATCGGGTTGCTCACCCGCAAGCAGGGACTGAGCATCGACTCCCTGCTGGCCGCTGAGGTCGTGACCGCTGACGGCCAGATCCTGGAGGTAGACGAGGCCAACCATCCCGACCTGTTCTGGGCGCTGCGCGGCGGCGGAGGCAACTTCGGTGTCGTCACCAGATTCACCTTCCGCCTCCACCACGTGCCGGAAGTGGTGGGCGGTTTCCTCGCCCTGCCCGCCACGGCCGGCAACGTCCGGGCGTTCGCCGCCGAAGCCCGGATGGCCCCGGAAGAGCTGTCCATGATGGTCGTCGTGATGAAGGCGCCGCCCATGCCGTTCGTCCCACCGGAGCACCACGGTACGCCGATCATCTTCGCGTTTATGTGTTACGCCGGGCCTGGTGCCGACGGCGAACGGGCCTTGGCGCCGTTCCGGAAGATCGCCACGCCGCTGATGGACCAGGTTCAACCGGGGTATTACGCGGACCTGTTCGCGGGCGACGAACGGCCGGCAGTGCATTCCGTGACGCGGTCGATGTTCCTCGACGACATCGGCGACGACACCGCCGAACTAGTCATGGAGGGGGTAAGGTCTGCGACGGACTTCTCCGCGGTGGTGCAGTTCCGTCCGCTGGGCGGCGCCGTGGCGCGGGTACCCGCCGACGCCACCGCGTTCGCCCACCGCGACCGCGGCTACGCCGTCATGGCGGCCTCGTTGTTCCAGCAGGCCGAGATGGAACCCGAGTGCGACACCTGGGTGAGCGGCTTCGCGGCCGGATTGAGCGGCGGTTCGGCGCCGCCGTACGTGAACTTCCTCGGCGACGAGGGCCCGGACCGGGTCCAGGCCGCTTACCCCGGCCGGACGTGGGATCGGCTCCGGGAGGTGAAACGCCGCTACGACCCGGACAACGTCTTCCACGCCAACCACAACATCCCACCCTCCCCATGATCATGAACACTTTGCCGGGTTATAACCCGGCAAAGTGTTCATGATCATGGGTGGAGGTGGTCCAGGGCCACGGCGGCGTAAACGGCGACGCCGGTGGCCAGCGCCGCCTCGTTGAACACCACCAGGTTGGAATGGTTGGGGGCGGCCTGCTCCGGGTCGGTGCCGTCGGGGGCAGCGCCCAGGAACGCCATGGTTCCTGGATACCGCTGTAGGACGTAGGAGAAATCTTCGGCGCCCATGAGCGGCTCGTCGATGTGCGCTACCCGCTCCGCCCCAAGCAGGGAGGTAGTGGTCTCGCGCACCGACTCGGCGAAAGTGGGATCGTTGACGGTGACCGGATACCCGGGGACAACCTCCACCTCGACGCTCAGCTCGTGGGCGGCGGCCACCCCCTCGGCCACCGTACGGAGACGCTGGATGACGTCCTCGCGGCTCTCCTCGGACAGGGTGCGGATGGTGCCCCGTATCTCAGCCGTCGCCGGGATGATGTTGCTCGTGGTGCCGGCGGTGATCTGGCCGACCGTCAGCACCGCCGGGTCGAACACGCTGACCCGGCGGCTCAGCGCCACCTGCAGGGTGGTGACGAGTTCACACGCCGCCGGGATGGGGTCGTTGGCGTTGTGCGGCGCCGACGCGTGTCCGCCACGGCCGGTGAAGACGACGCGGAAGTCGTCGGCGGCGGCGAGAATTGGCCCGGGCCGGAGGTTGATGGTGCCGCTGGTGTACTGGGACGTGATGTGCAGGGCGAACGCGCCGGCCACCGGATCGGCGTCGAGTAGACCTTCTTCCAGCGCATACCGAGCACCGTGGTGGCCCTCTTCGCCGGGCTGGAAGAAGAACAACACCCGGCCGGCCAGCTCGTCGCGGCGGGCAGCCAGCAACCGAGCCGCCCCGGCCAGCATCGCCACGTGGGTGTCGTGGCCGCAGGCGTGCATCACACCGTCCACCTTCGAGGCAAACGGCAGTCCGGTGTCTTCCCGCAGCGGTAACGCGTCCATGTCGCCACGCAGGATCATGGTGGGCCCGTCGGATGCGCCCTCTAGTTCGGCGACAACAGCCGACGTCGACTCGGACAGCCGGATGGTGAGGCCGAGATCGCTGATCTCCTCGAGCACGGCCTTGCGGGTCACGGGGAGGTCGAGACCGAGCTCGGGGTGCTGATGGAGGGTGCGACGGAAGGAGATGGTGCGGTCGGACTGCGCGTGGGCCGCTTCGATCAGAGACGTCATGTCCGCAGTATGCCTGCTCTCGGGCCAGGGCTCAGCCACGGCTGTTGGTCCAGCCGCCGTCGGATTCGCCCGGCTGCCACCCATCGACGTTGACGTCGTCGCCGTCGGTGGTGACGTGGCTGAAGGGCATGGTGTCTTGCGGGCAGGTGGTGCCGTCGGCTGCCGTGGCCGGATCGACGAGGTACTCGCCGATCACGTCGGTGGCACACGTGCTCTTGCCCACTGTGGTGTGGCCCCAGCCGTCGACGGTGAGGACCCGGGCATCGGGGAAGTGTGCGGCATAGGCGGGGGTGCCGGAGTACGGTGTGGCGGGGTCGAATCTGGTGCCGACGACGAGTACCGGCGTGGGTACGTGCTGATCCCACGGCCCGAGGTAGGTGTCGGCGTCGGTGAGCCGTAGATACTCGCAGGGCAATGCCAGCCATACCCGGTACCGGCCGAAGTGGGGTGCCTGTTGGTCGGCGAGGTCGGCGCGTTCGGCGAAGCCGTTGGGTTGGCCGGTGCTGCCGGTGTCGACGCAGGCGGAGGCGAGCGAGCCGCCGACGGACGGGTAGTCCTGGCCGCGCAGACGTCGCTGCGGTCCGGGTGTGCCGGACCGGGTGAGCAACTCGGCGGCGGATCCACTCAGCTTCGGCTGTTCAGCGGCAAGCTGCGCCAGGAAGCTGGCCAGCGTCGGCCATCCACGGGGGTCGTAGAGCGCCATGTAGGTATGGGCGACAACAGCGGCGTACGTCAGCCGGGCCGCCCCGCCATCGGGTAGGTCGACGTCGATCGGAGTGGCGGCCAACCGCTCCAAGAGGTCGTCGACGACGGCCGCCGGGTCGCCCAATCCGGCCAGATCACAGCGCCGCGGTCCGGCCTCGGCACACAAACGGAGGAACTCGCCGAACGTCTCGGAGGCGGCCGGTCCTTGGCCCATCCGTTCGGCGGTGGAGCGGTCTTCGGTGCCTGGCCGGCCCGCGTAGTCGTCGGGCACGATGACGCCATCGACGGCGAGTGCCCGCACCCGGGTGGGAAAGAGTTTGGCGTAGGTGGCACCAAGGTAGGAACCGTAGGAGTACCCGATGTAGGTGAGTTGGTCGTCGCCGACGGCCTGACGCAGGAGGTCCATGTCGCGGGCGACATTGGCCGTGGACGCATGTTCGATCCGGCTGCGAGACATGATGCGGCAATGGGCCGCCAGCCGGGCGGTCTCGCGGATGTAGAGGCGCTGTTCTGCGAGATTGCCCGGGAAATGGGGGAGGTTCGCGAGGGCCGCGTGTTCGTCCTCCTCGGTGCGGTAACACGTCGCGGGGTCGGAGGCGCCGACGCCGCGTGGGTCGAAGCCCACGATGTCGAAGCGGGCCCGGACGTCGTCGGTGAAGGCGGTGTCGGCGAAGCGGCGGACGAAGTCGACGCCGGAATCGCCGGGGCCACCCGGGTTGGTGAACAACGTGCCGATGCGAGCATCCGGATCGGCGGCGGGCAGCTTGATCAGCGCGATAGTGGTGGTAGCCGCGCCGATGGGTTCGGCGTAACTGGTGGGGACCTCGGCGGTAGCGCAGCGGAACCGGTTGGCCTGGTCCGGCGGGTGGGTGCCGGTGGGTTGGTCCATCTGGTCCGGCGGGTGGGTGCCGTCGGGTTCGTCCGTCTCGTCAGGGACGTCCTCGCAGGGGCCCCAGGTCAGTTCGGGTACGGATGCCTGCACCTGAGTTGCCGGGGCCACCGGGGAGGTGGGGTTGGCCGTGGCGGCCGGCGCGGTGATAGACCCGGCCAGTGCGGCTGCCACAGCCGCCGCCAGTAGGCGTGCGCCCGGTTGGCGAACCGACATCGATGGACTCCCTCGTGGCGACGTGTCGTTGTGCGGACACGACGCTACCGGGTCACGCCGCTCCGCGGCGTCATACCAAATGATGACGTCGAAAAATCACGACGATGACGTCGAAGATCATGGCGACGTCATGCCGAGATCAGTTGGCATCGCCGCTGGCCCTGTTCAACGGGCTACTTTTCCAAGCCTTGCTGGATCCGGGGTTGGCTATCGACGGTGAGCGGATGAAACGTGCGCAGGCTCGGCTTCGGACCGTATTGCCCGCTGACGGATCTTGACAAGATAGTGATTGACCACTAACTTACTGGCCATGGTCAGGATGAGTGCGGACGAGCGCCGCCGGGCGGTGATCAATGCCGCCATCATCGAGTTCGGTCGGGGTGGCTATCAGGGCACATCGACGAGTACCATCGCCAGCCGGGTCGGGGTTTCGCAGCCCTACCTCTTCCGGCTGTTCCCGGATAAACGGGCGATCTTCCTGGCTGCGGCGAAGCGCTGCACGGATGAGATTCGGGAGCGGTTCGACGTCGCGAGCCGGGGACTGGGTCCGGTCGAGGCGCAGGAGGCGATGGCCGAGGCCTACGCCGAACTGGTGGCGTCCGATCGGGACCAGTTGCACTTTCAAATGCAGATGTACGTGACCGCGGCGACGCTGGAGCAGGCCGGGGACGTCGAGTTCGCCGCCGAGGTGCGGCGGGCGTGGATGGAGCTCTGGGACGTTGTGCGCGAGCGACTCGAGGGTGCCGAGCAGACCGGTGCGTTTTTCGGGACCGGCATGTTGATCAACGTCCTGGTGGCGATGGGTTTCCCGCAAGGGCATCCGGTGTGGGTGAGCTGCGACCTCGGTCGGTACGGCGAGATCGTCTAAAGCAAACGGTGTGCTGATGGTTCTGGCTGACGTCTGTCGAAGAAAGTTATTAATCAATCACTATCAACGGAGGAACAGGTGACACAACCGACGATGTCACGCAGCCGGATCGTCTGGACCCTGGTTCTGACGAGTACGGCCACCTTCATGGCGGCCCTGGACAACCTCGTCGTCACCACCGCTCTACCGGTAATCCGCGAGGATCTGTCGGCCAGCATCGGTGAATTGGGGTGGGTGGTCAACGGTTACACGTTGCCCTTCGCCTGTCTGCTCTTGCTGGCCGCGGCCATGGGAGACCGGTTCGGCCGGCGCCGGGTCTTCGCCGCCGGAGTGGTCGTGTTCACCGCCGCCTCGGCCTGGGCGGCCCTTGCATCCAGCACGGAGAGCCTGATCGCCGCCCGGGCGGCTCAGGGTGCCGGCGCGGCCGCGCTCCTACCGCTGAGCCTGACGCTCATCTCGGCGGCGGTGCCGGCCAACCGGCGTGGCATGGCCTTCGGGATTTGGGGCGCGGTGAACGGTGTGGCCGTCGCCAGCGGTCCGCTCGTGGGTGGCACCATCACCGAGCACATCTCCTGGCACTGGATCTTCTGGCTGAACGTGCCGATCGGAGTTTTGTTGCTCCCACTCGTGCTCACCCGCTTGGCCGAGAGTCGCGGGCCCAACAGCCGTCTCGACATCGTCGGAACCGCGCTGGCCAGCGCCGGACTATTCGGCATCGTCTTCGCCATCGTCCGTGGACACGAGGTGGGGTGGTCGTCCAGTCAGGTTGTCCTCGGGTTCACTGCCGGCGCCGCCCTGCTGATCGGCTTCGTCCGCTGGGAACTACACACACCGGCACCGCTCCTGCCGATGCGGTTCTTCCGGTCGCGGGCGTTCACCGCGATCAACATCGCCGGCCTGCTGATGTTCTTCGGTGCGTTCGGATCGATCTTCCTGCTCACCCAGTTCCTCCAGTTCATCCAGGGCTTCAGCCCACAGGAAGCGGGACTGCGGATGTTGCCGTGGACGGTGATGCCGATGTTCGTGGCGCCCCTGGCCGGCATCGTGTCCGATCGCATCGGTGGCCGCCCGCTGGTTATTGGTGGGTTCCTCTCCATGGCCGCGGGGCTCGGCTGGTTGGCGCTCGTTGCGGACCCCGTCGTGTCCTACGGGTCACAGCTGCCCGGCTTCGTTCTGGCCGGACTCGGCATGGGTTTGTTCTTCGCGCCGGCCAGCGCGATCCTGATGGAATCGGTGGCGCCGGCCGAGCAGGGTATCGCCTCCGGCGTGAACAACTCGGTGCGTGAGGTGGGGGGAGCATTGGGTGTCGCGGTGCTCGCGTCCGTGTTCGCGGCGCGGGGTGGTTACGAGACGCCCCAGCTCTTCACCGATGGACTGGTGCCGGCCCTGTGGCTTGGGGTCGGTGCTCTGGTGGCTGCCGCCGTGGCGATGCTCTGGATGCCCACCCGGCGTCGAGCGCTAGAAATGGCTGGTCAGGGAGGCAAACGGAGTAACCTCGCGGAAGCGGTCATGCCCGCGCGGAACGTCGGCGTGCTCGAGCGACCAGGTCATCGGATGGGGAACGAGGACAGCGCCTAGACCAGCCTGAAGCGCTGGGCGGATGTCCGACTTCGGAGAGTTGCCGATCATCCACGTGGTGTCCGGGGTGAGCTGGCGCTCAGCGACGAACGAGGTGTACGTGGTGGTCTCTTTTTCCGGGACGATCACCGCCTCGGCGAAGAGCCCGGCCAGCCCGGATGCCTGGATCTTTGCCGTCTGCTGGTCGTGGTCACCTTTAGTGAGCAAGAAGAGTTGGTGCCGGCCAGCCAACTCGTGCAGCGTCTCCGCTACCCCCTCGATGAGGTCGATCGTCGCGTTCCGGATGGGTTCGCACAGCTGGTTGAGCCGGAGGTGGTCGGCCTCGGTGAGCGGGCCGTTGGCCCGCAACGCGGTGAGGCAGTCGCCGAGGCTGCGCCGGAAGGCGTCGACCCCGTAACCGTGGTACGGAATGTTGGCCCGCTCGACATCGTCGAGACGCTCCCGGACCTCGGCGCGGCCCAGCGTCGGGTGGGCGACGTAGTCGATAAAGGCGTCGACGGCCACCTCAAACAGGATGTTGTTCTCCCACAACGTGTCGTCGGCGTCGAAGATGAGGTTCTGCTTGACAGGTAGCACGTGCCCTCCGTCCGGGAAGTGCGGCGATCTCGGCTGGCCGGGTGCGGCTGAGTCCGGGGCGCTCCAGGATAGTCAGAACCACCGACAGAGTTCGACGGGGTTGTTTCATGCCGGAGGTGTGCGGGCTGAAACCGGTGCGCAGGGGCCGGCGTCGAAGCCGTATGAGCGTGCACGTGATCGGGCGGCGTCGACGGTTGGTGGCCGGGGCGATGGTGATGGCGGCCGGGCTGGCCGGGATGGTGGGCTGCACGTCCGATGGTGATCAGCGTGGCCAGATCGGACGAGCGCTGGAAACAGCCGGCGAGAACACGGCAGCGGAATTGATCGACGACGAGGAAGCCGAGGTCAACCCGCGGGAGGCGTCGTTCCTGTCGGAATGGGAGCTGATCCACGTCATCGCCTGGCAGGTGTCTCACCCGCCACACCTCTACGTCGCGCACCGTGACGCAGCGGAAGCCGCGGTGGTGAGCCGTTCGGAGGAGGCCTTCGACGCGATGGTAGCGGCCGATGGCACCGGGGTGCCGGACGCCGACGTCGCAACCGACCTGGCGATCACCCGGGCAGAGGTGACCCGCCCGCAGTACCGGGTGGTATATGTCGTGGAGAGTGTGGACGACATCAAGTTCCGCGACGGCCTGGAGCCCGACGAGGAGGAACACCGGCAGGAGGTCCTGGACCGGTTCGGTGGTCAGATCACAGCCCCAGAGGTCGAGGCCGGGCCGGATGGCGACTGGCTGGTGACGTTCTACGTGATCGACGCCGAGGTCGAGGGGCTCGATCACCGATTGGAGCGTCGCGAGGTGACCATCGGTGCCGACGGCGCCGTCATCGACGAGGGTGTGGACGTACTCGCGGAGAATCTGCCGCTGCTGTTCTACATGCGCTGACACTAGAATCGCCTGGCTGGTGATTGGTACACCGATCACGTGGAGGCTCGATGACGAGAACGACGCCCGGTTCCGACCTGACGGCGATGAGCGCGGTAGACGCCGCCGCGGCGATCACTCGGGGTGAGCTTCTACCATCGGAACTCACTGAGGCCTATCTGGCGCGGATCGAGCAGCTCAACCCAGAACTTAATGCCTTTGTCACCGTTACCGCGCAGCGAGCACACGACGACGCGGCACGGGCGGATCAGGAACTAGCTCGCGGCCACCGCAGGGGCCCGCTGCACGGCCTTCCGGTGGGAGTGAAGGATCTCTTCGACACTGCTGGCATCACCACCGCCGCCGGGTCGCGTCTCCTGCACGGCCGGGTTCCGGACCGCGACGCCGACGTCGTCGCCGCGCTGCGGTCCGCGGGTACGGTGCTGCTGGGCAAGACGGCGACCCACGAGTTCGCGTGGGGCGGCACCACCAACAACGAGCACTACGGTCCCACCCGCAATCCGCACGACCCCAGTCGTATCCCTGGTGGATCGTCCGGTGGATCCGCAGCCGCCATCACGGCCGGGCTGGCGCTGATCACGGTGGGTAGCGACACCGCCGGCAGCGTCCGGATCCCTGCGGCTCTGTGCGGCTGTGTCGGATTCAAACCCACGTACGGCACGGTCAGTATGGCCGGGGTGCTCCCGCTGGCCCCTGAGCTCGATCACGCCGGGCCGATCACCCGGACGGTGGCCGACGCCGTACTCGTCCTGGACGTGCTGCGTGGCCACGCCACCGATCTCGACCGCGTCCGGTCGCTGACGTCGGAGAACGTGGCGGGGCGGCAGGTGGCGCGGCTGCGCGGATGGTTCGAGGAGATCGCGGACGACTCCGCGCGCGCCGGCGTGGATCAAACGGCTGACATGTTGCGCGACGCCGGGGTGGCCGTTCACGACGTGGACGTCGGCGATCTCGGCCCGATCGTCGACGACGTCTTCACCGTGATCGGCGTCGCCGCCGAGGTGTACCATCGCCCCGCATTCGAGCGGACACCGGAGTTGTTCGGTGAGGAGGCCGCCGGCCGGCTTCGGCTCGGCCCGCCCGACGCGGCCCTGGTGGACCGGGCCCGCGCCCGGCTGGCCGCGGCAGCCGGTCTCGTGGAGGAGGTACTACGCGAGCACGACGCGTTACTGCTGGCCACCACCCCGGCGCCGGCGCCAACCATCGGCGCTTCACACGTCACCGTCTCCGGCGTCGAGATGCCGGTCGAATGGATGCTGACCCGGCTGACGTCGTTGTTCGACGTGACCGGCATGCCGGTTGTGTCCGTACCGGCTGGTGTCTCGCCGGACGGGCTGCCGGTAGCGGTCCAGCTCGTTGGCCACCGGGGCGCCGACGACACGATCGTCCCGCTCGCGGCCGCCGTGGAGCGGGCCTGGGCTGGCCCGCTGGCCGTGGGGAGGTGACGTCGGGTAGATCGGCTCAGGAGGTGCCGCAGCCGGTCGAGCCGATCACGTCGACCTGGATGGCCATGGCGTCCGCAGGCTGCTCGGGCGCCAGCTGGAAGGTGGTCCTGATCTCCAGCGGGCCGGTGTCGTCGGCTTCCGCCGCCTCGTCGCCGTCGGACCCAGGGGTGCGGTAGAAGACATTCCAGTCCGGTGCGTCGGTGTCGCTGTCCCACCAGACCGGGTTTGAGTAACCCCGTTCGCCCAGCTCAGCGTTGATGCCGACGTACAAATGGTCGAACTCCCGATTCACTTGGCGGGCGTCCGAGGCGTCGCCGGCAGCCAGGATCAGGACCAGATCAGTGCGCCACACCCGCCGGAAACCGCCGTCGCCGCACTGCTCGTCCAGCGTCGCGTCGTGGATCAGCCGCTGGTCACGGCTATCGACCATGGCCGGCGCCTGTAGTGCGGCGACGACGGCCGCACCGTCCTCGGCGAGCTGGTGTGCCGCGGAGTGGAGGTCGAATTCGATGGCGTCGTCCCCGGAACAGGCAGCCAGCCCGAACACGGCTAGAACCGCGAATGCCGACAGGACGCGGGATCTGACCGGTTCCGACGAGGCACGTCGCGGCATGCGGCACGGCATCACCGGACGCTGCTCTCCCAGTCGGTCTCCCCGGCGATCCGCTCACTCTGATTGCCGTCACTGGCGTCGAGATACTGACGACTGTTGTCGAACTTCTCGTCGAACGGGGGCCGATTCGGGTGGTCTTCGAAGTCGGCCTTGTTGCTGTCGGTCCACTCGTAGAACTCGGTCCACAGATCGGGATCTCCGACGACCTCCGCCGGATCGCGTAGCCCGTCGCCGTCATCGTTCAACAGGTTCGGCGGAATCGCCTCGGTGTAGGGATAACCGGCCTGGAGCATGGTTTCGGCCACCATGTAGTCATAGAGGAGACGAGCCTGATACACCTCCATGTCTAGTTCGTCGACCCGGCCGCCGGCATCGTTGGCCCAGCTCTTGACGTGACGATTGATGCCGATCTTCATCAGCTTCCAGCTGAGAGAAGACAACCCCGGGGGTGTGGGGGACAGGGTGAGACCCTCGCTGATGACCTGTTGGACGGTGCCGCGGAACTCTTCGTCCAACCGGTCCAGCTCCCCGCGCACGGACCGCTGCGCCTGGTACTGGAGGCCAGCCAGCGAACCGAAGACGTTCATGACCTTCTCGAAGTTACGCGGGTCCCGATCACCGTTCGCGGTCGCCTCGAGGTCCGCGTCGAGGGCCCCCTGAGCGAGCGATTCGTACAGCTCCTGGACAGCGTCGTCGAACGGCTTGGCGATGTCCTGCATGTTCTCTTCGCCCTCGGCGACGTCGTCGAACCACTTCAGGTCGCCGTGCCCGAAGCCGTGCAGGAACCGGTAGACCGCCTCGGGGCTGAGGTAGAAGAGCGGCTCGAGGCCAACCGGCAGGTCGAAATTGTCGGGCATCGTCATCGACGACTCACGGGCCAGCCCGTCGAGGGTGAACGCACCGGCGAGCAGCTCCTCGGCGTAGGCGGTCGCGATCGAGACCAGGTGTTCGCGCATCGGCCGTGGCGTGTCCTCGAAGCGGCCCAGCGCGAGGATGCTGCCGAAGGCGAACGTCGCGGCCGCGGAGCCCTTGTCCGGCGGGTCGTCCAATGCCCCGGATCCGGCCGCGAGCGCCAGCCCGAATCCGTCCAGGATCTCGTCTCCGGTCCCGATCACTCCGCCGAGGCCGTACACCCGCTCGGCGTATTCCTCCAGGTCGATGCCGGCCCGCTCGCTCAGCGCGATCCGAGCGGCACTCGGATTGTTGCCGAGGGCGCTGAAGGCCAGCGCCAGGGTGTCGCCGGAGAGGCCGAGGGTGCGGTTCAGATGGCCGCGGTAATCGGTGTGGTCCCATTCGTCGCCCTCGAAATGGTCGAGCACGTTGGCGCGGACGACGTTGGCTAACCACCGGGGCGGGAAATCGCCGTGCTGGAGCAACGCCATCCGGTTCCATGCCAGCGCGGGTGTTTCCGTCGGCGTCTGGAAGTGACGCCGGAACTCGGCCAGCTCCGAGTAGTAGTCCGACGTGGTGCTGTGGTTGTTGTTGGTGCTCAGGGCGGTGCCAAGGCCCTCGCTCAGCATCCGCAGGTAGTACTCGCCTTGGTCCGCGCCCGTGGCCACGATGTAGGAGGGGAGCACTTCGGTCTGCTCCGGGCCAAGCTCGAGATAGAAACCGGCCATGACGTCGGGATCGTTGACGTAGTCCGGGAACTCCTCGAACAACTCCGCGAGTATCTCCGCGTCGACGGTTTCGTGGTCGAGGAATTGCCGCGCGAGTTCCCGACCATGCCGCTCGGCTTCTTCGGGTGAGGCGAAAGGCAACGGCTCGGTGAAGCCGACCATGGTGGTGCTCGGCCGGTCTCCGGTGAGGGCCTCGGCCATGTTCCGCCGTCGTTGTAGGCCGGGCACTTGGTCATCGATCCAGTCCGCGATCCGGTCGAGGCCGATGAACGCCCTCAACGACACCCCCTCGCTGCGCATCCGACCGCGGAGCTCGTCGAGGTTGCCGTTCAAGGCGTTGTGTGCTCGGTTCATGGCGCCGATGAGGCGGTTGAGACCGTCGACGTTGACGCTGGACGTGTCGCTCATCAGGCCGGAATCTCGGCCGGGGTGGACTGCAAGGCGCTCCGGATATCGTCCACCAGATGCTCGGCGAGGCTGGGAAGGTCGCGCTGTCGGTCTTCGAGGTCGTCGAGGAAGGCGGCCGCGGTGGTTGGCCCGGTCCACGCGTCACCGCTCTCCATGATGCCGACGGCGTCGTCTAAGGCCTCGTTGATGTCGTCTTGCAGTCCCTCGGCCCGTTCGAGCATCTCGGTCAGTGCCTCATGCGCGGGATTCGGGCGCATGGCGTCGTCGTCACACAATTTTGCATCCTGCCTGGAGATCAGCACATGGGTGCGCTCGCACGATGTCGATAGGCGAGGTCACCGCGTTGTGGATCATTCAATGCGGGCTGGATGAACCTGGGGAGAAGGGCGCGCTACCAGCGGGTGCCGGGCAGGTAACCGGCGTCTTCCTGGCCTTCTATGACGCATCACCCGGGAAAATTGGCGGCTATCCGTCATGTGAGGCCAGGAAGACGCCGCCCGGGTGGGTTCGGCAACGTCAGGACGTGAAGGCGCAGAACTCATTGCCCTCCGGGTCGGCGAGCACGTGCCAGCCGATGTCGTCGTCCTTGGGACGCACCATGGTGGCGCCTCGCTGGATGAGTGTCTCGAGGTCGTCGGTGCTGACGTCCCAATGGATCCTGTTCTTTACGATCTTCGGTTCGGGTACCGGTACGAAGACGAATCGATCGAATGGAGCGTTGGGCATCGGTTCGATCCACCACGCGCGCTCGTCAGGGGTGTGGCCGAGTGTCCCGCCGACGACGTCCGCCCACCAGTGGGCGATGGCGGTGGGATCCGTGGAATCGACGATCACCTCGTATAGGCGGTAGTCGTCGACCTTGTCGCGGACGAACGCGCAGAACTCGCCGCCTTCGGGGTCGGCCAATACCGTCCAGTGTTCGTGTTCTTCGACCGGCCGAGCGCCGCGAGCCGTCAGCTCGTCGAGTGAGGTGGTGTGGACGTCGAGGTGGACTCGGTGCTTGACGGTTTTGGGTTCTGGGACGCGGTTGATCCAGACGGTGTGTGTGGTGGCCGGACCCTTGAGGTGGCCATCGCCGTCGTCGTGTGGGATGTAGGACAGGCCGAGAGTAGTGGCGTAGAACTCACCGAGAGTGGGGGAGTCGGTGGCGTCGATCACGAGGTCTTTGAAGGTTGCGAGTGGCATCGTCCATCCCTTCACACCGGCAAACAGCTTTGACCGGTAGCATTGTTGACACCGGTGAAACTGTCAAGATGGTGTGAGAGTATGGCGAGGTGAGCGCCGACGTGCCGCCTGACCTCTGGCTGGTCGAGTCGTTCCTCAACTCCGTCGACGTGAGTAGCGGTGCAGACGACCTCCACGATGTCGAGGGGTTCCAGCGATGGCTGACCGGCCATGACCGCGCGGCCGATGGCAGCGACCTCACCGGCACCGATCTGCGGTGGGTCCGCGAACTGCGGGCGGAGTTGCGGCACGTGCTGCGCCGGCACCACGGCGACGACCTGGTGGTGGATGCCCCGGCGCTGACCGCACTCGCGGCGCCGGCCGGGCTGATCGTCGAGTTCGGGCCGGATGGGGCCGCTACGTTGTGTCCGGCCGGCGCCGGTGTGCGGCGGTTCGTTGCCGAGGTCCTCGCGGTCATCGTGTATGCCTCGGCCGAGGGCACATGGCGACGGCTGAAGTTGTGCTCGGCCGCCGACTGCGAGGTGGTGTACTACGACACCTCGAAGAACCGCTCCCGGCGGTGGTGTTCGATGCGTATCTGCGGAAACCGCAGCAAGACCCGCGCCTACTACCAACGTCGCACGAGCCGGCCGTGACCGCACCGGCTGGTCAGGCCACTACTCCGGCCCATCCGCCCGGGATGGGAGGGAGCGTGCGGGTGGTCAGAAATCCGGTTCCACCCGTCCGCGCATGATCAATGTGGGATGGCGTCGATAGACGTCGTGTGGCTTCACCCAGACTCCAGAGCGATCAAGGCGGTGGTCCTCCACCGCGACGTAGACATGACTGGCGTCCCATTTGATGGCCCAGCCCTCGATGAACGTCTCGCCGTCGTGCTCCCATACCAGCCGTACGCGGACCGCCAGGCCAGGGTCGTGTATCGGAAACGCGGCTGGATCGGCCGGCCAATGCATGTTGAGTACATCTTGTGAATCGACCGTTTCGGTTCGACGTTCCCCCGTCATGGCGACAGACTAGAACATGTGTTTGATTGATCGCCATCCGCTACGGCGCGGCGGCAACGGTCGGCCCGGCGACGCAGGGCGTCGACCAGTTCGGGCGGGCCGTCGACGAGGGTGAAGTCCGCATCCACCGAGGTGATCATCCAGACGAGCGAAGAAATCGAGTCGGCGCCGAGGTGAAGCCGGCAGCTGTGGTCGTCGACGGCTTCCAGGACACCCATACCCGGCCATACCCGGCCGGCCATGTTTTCGGCGGACTCGTGCAGCGTCACCGTGGCCTGGCATGGCCAGGTGCGTACGGAGAGTTGGTGGGCGAGGTAGGCGGCGACGTCATCGAACGGCGGGACGCGCGGCGAGAAGCGCGGGCCGGTGGGGATGCGCAAGGAGAGTCGATCGACGCGGAAGGTCCGCCAATCGTTGCGGTCGGTGTCGAATGCCACCAGGTACCAGTGCCGGCCGAAGTTCACCAGCCGGTGCGGTTCCACGGCCCGGATCGAATCGCCGCCGCGAGGGCTGGTGTAGTCGAAGCGGAGCCCCTCATGTCGGCGGCAGGCGTCGGCGATGGCCATCAGGGTGTCGGCAGGTATCTCGGGGCAAGCCTCCTTACAGCGACCTCATAGCGGCGCCGTCTCACAGGTCGCAGATCAGGAAGGCCAGGTGTTGGCGGACGGCGGCTAGATGTTCGGGATCGATGGTGGCGACGTGTTCATCGAGCCAGTGCCGCGGATGCATAGCGAGCCGGTCAGGCAATAGGACGCCATGCGGCGTCTCGATCGCGAACGGCTGGAACCCGGTAGGCGGTGTGGTCCGGACTACGGCCGTGATGACGTGGTTGAGCTGCGAGGTGTTGTAGGTGGCGTTGCTCAGCACGAGTCTGAGCCCTCGGTGCTCAAGTTGCCAGATCTCGCCGGGGTTCACGAGGCGGCTTCGTCCTGCCATTCAAGAAGGTCACGGAGCGACTGCTCTTCGTCGCGTTGCAGCCGCGTGGGTGGGGCCTGCGCCAGCAGGCGTCGATAGTGCTCGTGCCGCAGTACACGTTCGACGTATTCCGAGCGGCTCAGCTTGTCGGCGCGAGCGTTCGCGTCGACATATTGGAGCGTCTGCGGGTCGATGGTCACCGTCATCTTCTCGCGTGCCATACCGTCATTCTACTGTCTGCCTTATCGCTGGTGGTATGCGTGTAAGTGAATGGCGATACCACGCCACATGTCTGGCTTTGTCTGGAGATCGTGCGTCGAGTGCGTCCGTCGATCAACGATCGGTAGTGGTTCATCAGATGGATGAATCAGTGACGACGAGAAGGGCGACACTATGGCAGCGACACGGAAGCGGGCGGCGCGGGGGCGTCGAATGGCTGCAGCGCTGGCTGCGGTCGGGTTGATGGCGGCCACGCTCACCGCGACGGCGCCGGCGGCATCGGCGGCAGTGCCCCGATTGCCAGGATTCACCGATTGTCCATCGTCGCTCGACGGCGGGCCGACCAACCGCCAACTGTGGGATACGCCGTCGGTGAAACAGTTTGAGGGTTCGAGGCACTGGGCCGCCATCCGCGGCAGCGACGACCAACGCTACATCGACAAGGTCGTTGCATACGGCGGTAGGTATTACCACATCCGCTACGACGCCTTTCAGGGCAAGACCGCCAGGATCGGGTGCATGCGAATCGATCACGGAGAGGATCTGCCGAGCCACGCGGGATTGTTCAGTCCGCCGCCGTTTATCTGGGTTCCCATTGGCGGGGGACTACGGACCGTCGCGCACACTATGGGTGGTATTCACGTCGGGGTCGTCTCAGTTGGTGACCCGACGCCGGTGGATGACGACACCCACAACTGAGACGATCGAGGTTTCAGCACAACCGAGCAGGCCGGCGTCATCCGTTGATGGGAGTCGAGGACACCGGCCGGCCGGGCCAGTGCGGTGAGCCACCGCGGGGTCCCTGCCATGCGGTGCAGGACGTCAGTGTGGTGCCGGAGTCGACGCGACGGCCGTAAGGGGGTGCTGCGGTGGGCGTACACCGAGAATGGCGACCAGGCCGACGACGAGCACCAGCAGGATGCCGACCATCCCGGCCCGTTGGGCGCCGAACAGGGCGATGAACCCGCTGAACGCTAGCGGACCGGTGAAGCTGACGGCGCGGCCCATGGTCGCATAGAGACCGAACGCTTCCCCTTCGAGGCCCGCCGGGGTGATCCGGGCGAGAAAGGTGCGGCTGGCCGACTGGATCGGTCCGACCAGTGACGCGAGGACCAGGCCACCCGCCCAGAACATCGGCCGCTCCGGCACGGCGACGATCGCGGTTCCGGTGAGTACTAGCGCGGTAAGGCCGGAGACGATGACCGTCTTCGGGCCGAGCCGATCGTCGAGAAGGCCACCGATCATGGCGCCGATCCCCGCCGCAAGATTGGCCGCGATCGCGAAGACGATCACCTCGGTGGAGCTGAATCCGAAGGTGCCGGCCGCGATCACCCCGGCGAAGGTGAAGATGGCGGCAAGCCCGTCCCGGTAGATGGCGCTGGCGCCGAGGAACCACAGCGTGCGCCGTTCGTCCCGCCACATCCGCGCGATTCGCCGGCCGAGCAGCGCATAGCTGGCCAGGATGTTCTGGCGTTGCGGGTCGCCGGACGCTGGAGCCTCGGGCACGTAGACGAACAGCGGTACGGCGAACACGGCGAACCACACGGCGCAGAACACGGCGACGGCGCGGATGTCCATGCCGTCGTCGGATGTCACGCCGAACAGGCCGACGTCGGGCTGGACGAACGCGAAGAGGACAACGACGAGTCCGGTGAGCCCGCCGAAGTAGCCCATGGCCCACCCGAAACCGGACACCCGGCCGATGGTTTCGCGGGTGGATACCTGGATCAGCATCGCGTTGTAGTTGACCCCCGCGAACTCGGAAAAGATGCTGGCCGCGCCGATGAGGATGAGCCCTAGTAGCAGGTAGGACGGATCGGGCTGGACGAAGAACATTGCAGCCATGCAGCCGATGACCAGCACGCTGTGCACTCCCAGCCACAATTTCCGGCGGCCTCGAGCGTCGCTACGCTGCCCGGTGACCGGCGCGAGAACCGCCACGATGGCCCCGGCGATGGCCAGAGCGATACCCAGGTCTCGTGATCCGCTGTCGGAGTCCGCTGCCACCGCCTCTGTGAGATACACGGTGAACACGAAGGTCAGGATGATGGAGTTGAAGGACTGGGAGCCCCAGTCCCAGACCGCCCACGCGATCCGCCCACGCTTGTCAGCCGGGTTGAGTTGCCTCTTCGGCGGCGACGTCATCCCAGGATGTAACCAGGTGCCGGTTTTGCTCCGGCTCAACGGGTCCGGAAAGCACGCGTACGCGGCGCGCCGACGAGCGTTCCATGATCATGTGCGAGTTACACCCACGATGGGGGGTGTAACTCGCACATGATCAACGAGGTTGGTCCGGTTTCTCTATCCGGACGTGTGCGCGGCGGAGATCCGGCACGCTGTACCGCATGGCGTTTGACCGCATCGAACAACTAGCCCTTCTGCAGGACGGGATCGTCTGTCGGTGGCAGTTGCTTCGAGCTGGCCTGTCACCTAGGGCGATCGAACACCGGTTGCGCGACGGCGGCCCTTGGCGGCGCATAGTGCGCGGGGTGTACGCCACGTTCACGGGACCGCTAAGCGATTTGCACAAGTTGCGCGCCGCCATCCTGTACGCCGGGCCTGGCGCCAGGATCGCCGGCGCCTGGGCGTGCTGGATGCACGGCTTGAGTTACGGCCCGGCACGGGATGCGCGGATCGTGGTTCTTGTCCCGTGGCGGTCCCGGCGTAGTTCCAGCGGATTCGTGCAGCTGACCCGGATCGTCGCGGCCGACGACGGTTGGCACAACTGGGTCGATTCCGAGGCTGTCGGGGACGTTGGTCGATCCATCGCCATGGCGTACGACGAACCGGACGAACTGGCGGGAGGCGCACGGACCGGCGTCATCCCGATGGCTTCGCCCGCCCGCGCGGTGATCAACACCGTCACCAAACCGTTCTGGCTTCCTGCGGCATGGCAGGCGACGTGTCCGTCCGGCAACGGATGCCCGGTGTGTCAACCGGGTCGTGGGCACGCCGTTACGGCACTGCGGAACGTGCGGGCCCTGTTGTGCGAGGTGGTGCAGACCGGGCAGTGCAGCGTCGCTGATCTGGCCAAACAGCTGGACTCCACCGGCCGTCGGCACACGGCATTGGCGCGTCGAGTCCTTGATGATCTCGAGGCGGGATGCCGGTCTGCGCCGGAGTGTGAACTTCGAGATCTCATCGCGACCAGCCGGGTGCTCCCGCCACCGCGGTGGAACCAGCCCCTGCCCGGTACCAGGGGGCTCTATCCGGACGCTTGCTGGCCTGACGCTCGGCTCGTCGTCGAAGTCGATTCCCGTGCGTTTCACGGTTTCGGCGATGCGCCGGAGCGCACTGAGCGACGCCGGGCCAGGTACGCCGCTCTTGGGTGGCTCGTGGTGCCCGTCGCTCCGCGCCGGATTCGTGAGGAACCGGCCGTGGTGTTGCGGGAGTTGGAGGGTGCGTACCTCGCCGGTCGGCGTCGGTGATCCGGCGATTGTGGGGCGTGTGAGGAGGCCGGGCGGGGCTGCTCCTTGATCATGTGCGAGTTACTCACGTCCTGGGGGGAGTAACTCGCACATGATCAGGTGGCGACGTTCACCCTTGATGCGAATTAGCGTTGACTTATATAAGTCGTAGCTGAAATGATCGGGCTGTGCATGCTCTCGACATCCTTGGTGATCCCGTGCGGCGTCGCCTGCTGGAGTTGCTCGCCAACGGCGAGTGTCCGGCAGGTGAGCTCGCGATGCGGATCGGCGAGGAGTTCGGTATCAGTCAGCCCGCCGTCTCGCAGCATCTGAAGGTGCTGCGGGAGAGCGGCTTCACAACGGTGCGTGTCGACGGGCCCCGGCGGCTGTACGCCATCGACGCCAACCCGCTCCGGGAGGCCGACGAATGGCTGGACGGCTTCCGTGCGTTCTGGGCGCCCCGGCTGGCCGCGCTGGATACCGAGATTGCCCGTGGCAAGCGCGAGCGGCGCATCCAATCAACACAGGAAGCGGAGTCGCCATGATTGACCAGCCGAATACCGAAGGCCAGCTCGACGCCGTTGAGCGCGGGTTAGGTATCACCGAGAAAGACGAAGCGACGGCCATCGTCTCGACCATCAGCCAGGTCTATGCCACCACCGTCGAAGACCTGTGGGACGCCTGCACCAACACCGATCGGTTGCCGCGCTGGTTCGCGCCGGTCTCCGGTGATCTGCAACGCGGCGGACGCTATCAGGTGGAGAACAACGCAGGTGGAACGGTCACGGCGTGTGACCCGCCGAAGAGTTTCTCCGCCACGTGGGAGTACGGCGAAAGCACGTCCGACATCACGGTGCGGATCGAGCAGGCAGGTGACGGCGCGCGCCTCACCCTCGAGCACCGCGGCGACGTGCCGAAAGACTTCTGGGCGACCTACGGGCCGGGTGCCACCGGTGTCGGCTGGGACCTCGCCTTCCTCGGTTTGGCCCTCCACATCACGACCGGCGCACCGAGGCCGCCGGAGTCCGACGAATGGGTCCAGACCGACCAGTACCGGCAGTTCGTCGCTGAAGTGTCTCGCCGGTGGGCGGACGCATCGGTCGCCGCCGGTATGCCGGAGTCCGACGCACGTGGCGCGGAAGCACGCACCACAGCCTTCTATAGGGGCGACGAGGTCGCAGCATCGGATGAGAGCCAGCAGGGGCAGCCGTAGGGCGACTTGGTGCGTGGTGGGTGTGGCCATGAGCGGCACGTTGTTCGGTCACGCACATGTCTAACTTCGCACCTGGGCGGCGCCCCACCGCGATTTGTGCGGGGGATCCTGTGTGTTGTGGTGGATGACGCCGCTTCAGGGGGAAGCTAGGCGTGTCGCCGCTAGATGGCTAAGCGAGACCCCTTTTTCGGCGGCCTCGATGACGAGCTGGCGGTGCGTCTCTGGCGCAACACGCACTTGGAATTTACCGGAGTAGTTGCGTTCCACGATGGCTTCGGGCACGGCTTCGCCGTTGCGTTCCATGTCTTCCACGACGTCTCGTGTGATTCGGTGGATCCCCTGGAATGCTTCTAGGTGCTGGTCTGCGACTCACGAAAGGGAGGGCAGTTCGGCGACGGTGCCGATGTAGGCGCCGTCTTCAGCCGACCAGCGGACCCGGTAGGTGTAGTGGTCTGCGGTGTTCGCGGCTTCTTTTCCTCCTCCTTCTGGAGCTTGTCTATGGCCGCCAGGACGTGGCGCACCTGGTATGGCTTGGCTTCACCTCTGTGGCTCTGGATGTTCACGCGCGGATCACGAGGAGAAACTGCGGGATGCATAGCCCGCAGGCCAACAGGCCGCGGGATTCGCACAAGACGACCTGGTGGGGCGGGTGGGACTCGAACCCACGGCCAAGGGATTATGAGTCCCCTGCTCTAACCGGCTGAGCTACCGCCCCCGCAGGGTGCCGGTGACATCCTAGCCCGCGTGGCCGGGACTCTGGTCGCCCCGGGCGCATAGTTGCGGCGGCTATGTCAGCTCCTCGCTCCGGGGTGCTGAATCATGATGATCTCGGCGTCGTCGAGTGCGTGAATCGTCCCTCCATGGCCCGCGGGTAGGTAGACGAACTCACCGGGCTGAATCGTGGTCTCCGAGTGTGCGGCGTAGACGGCGAAGCTGCCCCGGGTGGGGGTGAGGAGTTCGTCGTACGTCACGTCGGGCCCGCCGCGCGTCGTGCTAGCGCCCTGTTTCAACCGGCCGAAGGTGAGACCGAGCCCGAAGCCCGCGGGTCCGGCGGCGAGGTTGGCCATGAACACCTCGGGGTCGCCGGTGCGCCCCCAGGGTGTCAGGTCGTTGGTGGTGGGTTTCCACCCGCGAACATCACCCGGCGTGCTCGTGCGTGCGGCCTGCCACGCCGCTTCGTCGACCTGCCAACTGGGCGGGTGGGCTACCGTGAGCACGACGGTTCCGGCGGTGCCTTCGGCGACGCCCGGGGTGTGCCGCGGCACGAGGATCACCTCACCCGTCTCCGCCGTGACGCCGTCGCCGTCATGGCGGATCGAGAGAGCGCCGGCGCAGACGATCCAGACCTCGTCGTATGGGGCCGGAATTGGTGCGTCGTCGAGTTTGTCGAATCGCCAGTACGCCGCTCCCATCCGGTAGCCGTCGGAAGGCTCGATCACCTCGCCGCCGAAGATCTGTGTGTTCTCGATCTGGCCCCACGTCTTCGTGTCCGCTGATGTGAGCTTCTTGATACCTGTTGGTTGGCCGGTCATGGAAGGCCACCTCCGTCCTCGTGTGTGATCCAGTGTCGGACCGGTGGCTTGGGGACGGCTGTCGGAACACTGCCGGTCCGCTTCGACCCACGCCAGGGCACTAGGGCGAATAGGTGGTCTCGGGCTCGAACGGGAACATCGGCCGGGGGCGGTGGTGGTAGGTGAACCCGTCCAGGCTGGCGGCGGTGATGCCGGGGGTGTCGACCCGGACGATGCCGGCGACGTATGGTCCGTACCCGGCAAGGGGCGAGTGGACTCCTTTGGCCACGATGGCGCCGAACTGTTCCGGGGCGAGGCCGAGGGTGGTGAGCTGGTCGATGCCCAGCGGCATGACCGCCTCGGTGGTAACGATGACGGTCTGACCGGAGTCGAGGCGGACCGCGGCACTGGGGCCGGCGCGGACGTGGCTCATGCCGGCATGGACCGGCCCGTGCACCTGGAACGTGCCATGGTGCAGGGCTAGCACCTCGCCGTGAGCACGGGCCGGTGGCCCGGTCCGGGGGTCGGTCTTGCCACCGATCGACAGCTCGATGGTTGCGCCGCGACCGGCGGTGTGACATGCGCTGGCCGCCGCGGCGTCGGCGACGATCGTCAGCAGCTCCGGGTAGCCGGTGGCCCGAGCCGCGTTGAGCAGGACGACGGAGTCGCCCGGGGATCCGCCGCCGATGTTGTCGCCGACGTCGAGCAGGAGGGTGGGGGTGTGCGCGGCCGCCTGGGCTTCGGCGATGGCCGCGTCCGGGGAGGGGGCGGCGACGTCGAATCGTGCACGGTGGCTCCAGACCCGGTTGGCCAGGTGGCGAGCGTGCTGCTGGGCGGCGGCTGGGTCGTTGTTGGTGACGACGACGACGCTCATGCCCATCTCGGGGACGTCGGCGTACGGATACCCCTCGGCCACGGTCGCCGAGAGCACACCGGGTGTGGCCATCAGCGCGCGAGCGTCGGCCAGGAGATCGCGCATGGGTGACTCGTCGGTGTTCTGGCACAGGATGTTGATGGCCGCGGGGATCGGGACGTGTGCCTGGGTCGGCCGGACTTCGCCGCGGACGGTTCGCACGATGATCTCGGCGACTTCCTCGGCCACGTCGTGAGCGTCCACGTGCGGGTTGGTCCGGTAGGTGTTCAGGACGTCGGAGTACTGGCACATGGCGGCGCTGATGTTGGCGTGCAGATCGAGCGATACGCCGATGGGTACGGCCGGACCGACGACGTCGCGAAAGCGGCCGAGCAGGTAGCCGTCGACGTCGAGGATCTCCTCGGACACCGCCGCGCCGTGCAGCGATGCCAGTACCGCGTCGAATGGCCCGTGGGTGGACAGGGCATCGACGAGCTCGTCCGCCCTGGTTTTGAGTGCGTCGGCGGTGATGACACCGGACGGGACCATCGTGGACATCACCAGCGGGACGAGCTCGATACCGAGCCGTTCGCCGGCGGCGAGGAAGCCGGACACGGTCGACGTGCCACCAGCGTGGCGAGCGGGGATCTCCGGGCCGCGCAGCACACCCTCCGCCTCGAACACGGCGTTGTCGACCAGCCGGGACGAGAACGTGTTGGCCTCGTGTGATAGCCCGAGAACGGCTATACGTGGCACGTCATCTCCTTACCTCCGGCGGATACCGGAATACGTGGTGGTCAGAGGTGTTCGGCCCAGGTGTCGACGGCAGCGGCCACGGTGTCGACGGCGTGTACCGGGATCTGGTCGGCCATGGTGGTGTACCGGCCGAGGTCTTTCCATCCCGCTCCGGTGAGGATCACCACCGGGTGGTGGTCTGGTCCGACCCGGCCGTGATCGACGTCCTCGACCAGCGCGGCCACCGCACACGCCGCGGCCGGCTCGACGAACACCCCTTCGGTGGTGGCCAGCCGCTGCTGGGCGGTGAGGATGGCGTCGTCGTCGGCATCGGTGCCCCATCCGTGGCTGGCGCGGACGGCGTCGGCGGCCAGGAGTCCGTCGGGTGGGTGGGGGAGCTGAAGTGCGGAGATGCTGGTGTCACAGCGCTGGATGGCGGGAGCGTCGAGCTCGCCGGCAAGATAGCGGGTGATAGGTGCACACCCGCTCGGTTGGCAGGCGATGAGCGCCGCCGGAATGCCGCGCCTGGCGAGTCCGCGGCCGACGCTGGTCAGCAGCCCCCCACCGCCGGTGGGGACGTAGACGTGGGTGATGTCAGATGCCTGTTCGGCGAGTTCGTAGCCGATGGTGTCGATGCCGCGCATGCCGTCGGGATTGAAGCTGCCGGCGGTGATGGCGACAAAGAGCTGATGGCGGGTGGCGGCGTCGCGGACCGCCTCCATGAGCCGGGTGCCGGCAGCCGCCGATCCGCCGTCGCCGACATCGTGGACCGCGGCGACCCCGGTGCCATAGGGGACCAATGGCAGCCGTTTCTGCTGCGGAGCGCTCGCCACCAGGCAGAGGAAGCCGGGGAGGCCGGCCCGGCGGCCGTAGGCGGCCATCGCCATCCCGGCGTTGCCGGACGAAGTGGCGATCCAGCCTCGGTAGCCGCGGTCTCGGGCCAGAGCCATGGTCATAGCGGCAACGCGATCTTTGTACGAGCCGGTGGGGTTGGTGCTCTCCAGTTTGGCGGAGAGTTGGTTCAACCCGAGCTCGGCGGCGAGGCGGGGGAGCGGGAGCAAGGGTGTATCGCCCTCGCCCAGGGTGACGAACTCCGTGACCCGGGGGAGGTCGGCCGCGAAGCGTCGCAGGCCACCGTGGTGGTTGGTCACGAGGGGCGCCGGGGGTGGCGGATGCTCGGGCGGGACTCGACCGGTGGCGTCGAGGGCAAGGGTACTCCTCCTGGAGACTCGCGAGCTTGGGCGCTCACAGTAACTCTGCCGGACAAAAAGCGTCAATAGATGCGATGGACGTTTCATTCAACGGGACTTCGTGGTTGTCTCGTGGCTCTGTGCTCCGTATTATCGGATTCATTCAACAGAATATATGAACCATTTGACGAGACGGGTGGGGAGTGGGTGTCCTCAAGGCTCTCGCCGCTCGTTCGGAAAGCAGGTCCAATGTCGTCGACGACCAGCACCCGATCGGCCGAGCTCGGCCGCCGAGCACGCGACATCACCCCTGGTGGCGTGCACTCGAACGTGCGGCTCGCCGGGCCCATGGTGTTCTTCGAACGCGGCGCGGGTGCGTGGCTGTTCGATGTGGACGGCCACACCTACGTCGACTACCTGCTGGGACAAGGACCCAACTTCCTCGGACACGCGCCGGCCCGCGTCAACCAGGCGGTGGCCGATGCGGCGCGGCGCGGTTCGGTGTTCGGCGCGCAACATGTGCTGGAGAACCGGGCCGGCGAGCTGTTCCTCGACACCGTGGCCTGGGCCGAGCGGGTCCGGTTCGGGCTGACTGGTACGGAGGCGGACCAGGCGGCGCTGCGGTTGGCCCGCGCCGCCACCGGCCGCACCAAGTTCGTCCGATTCGAGGGCACTTACCACGGCTGGCTAGACAATGTGCTGGTCGCCAATGTGGCCGGAGTGAACGCTCCGGCCAGTGCGGGCCAGCTGGCGCACCACCTCGACGACACGTACTTCGTCCCCTACAACGACGCCGATGCCCTCGCCGCGGCGCTGGCGTTACACGACGACGTCGCCGCCGTGGTGGTCGAACCCGTCATGTGTAACAGCGGCGCCATCCCGCCCCGGCCGGGTTACCTGGAACGCGTACGGCAGCTGTGCGACCAGCACGGAGTGGTGCTGATCTTCGACGAGGTCATCACCGGGTTCCGAGTAGCTCTGGGGGGCGCCGCCGAACGGTTCGGGGTCACCCCCGACCTCGCGGTCTACGGAAAGGCGATGGCTGGTGGCTGGCCGGTGTCGGCCCTGGCCGGCCGGGCGGCGCTGATGGACATGTTCGCCCGCGACGTGAACCACTCCGGCACGTTCAACTCGTCCATGGCGGCGTGTGCGGCGGTGATCGAAACGCTGACGATCCTGCGCGAAGATCCACCCTACGCTCGGCTCGAAGCGTTCGGCTCGACGCTGATGGACTCGATCCAGGAGCTCGGCGCCAAACACGGCTTGCCGGTGCGGACACAAGGGCTGCCCATGGCCTTCCACGTGTCTTTCGGTGACCCTGAACCGATCCACGAGCATGCCGGCCTGGCCCGGCTTGACCTCGGCCGTTACGCGAGGTTCGCCAAGACGCTGGTGCGGCACGGCTTGTGGGTGGCCGGCCGCGGCATCTGGTACGTCTCGACGCGACACGGGGACGACGAACTCACCGTCACCCTCGAGCGCCTCGACGCCGCCCTGGCCGACGAAGCATCGGAGTCCCTGGGGCCCGGCTGAGGTGTCATCGGCCCCGATACCGTTGTCCCGAGCGCGGCGCGTAAGCGAACCATCCGCGATCCGTGGCCGGCGTCTCGAACTCGTCATCGATGTCCCCTGGATCGTCGTCGATCTCGTCGATGTCCGGCTCGTGGTCGTCGCCGGAGCCGAGTAACCGCCGGGTCAGCGCTTCCTGGGCCGCCGTCAGCTCGTCGATGGCCGCGAGAACGTCGGCGGCCGTGGTGTCGTCGGCGTCGCGTTCGGCGGCGAGTAGAGTGGCGCGCCTGGTCATCTCCTTGATGAACGACGCCGGCACCCCTTCGGTGCGCTCGACCACCGTGTCGACCTCGGCCGGTTGGACGCTGATGCCCCGGCCGTAGATCTCGAACAGACGGCGTCGCCCGGGTGGATCGGGCAACGGGACCTCCACCGCGAGGTCGACTCGGCCCGGCCGTTGCGCCAACGCGGTATCGATCAAGTCAGCCCGGTTGGTGGTGAGGAGGAAGCAGACGTCGGCGTCGTCGGCCAGCCCTTCCATCTCGTCGAGCACGGTGAACAGGAGCGGGTTGCCTTCGGGGGTGAACGAGCGGTCTTCGGCGACGAGGTCGCAGTCCTCCAACACGATGAGGGCGGGTTGCAGATTGCGGGCCAGTGCACACGCCTCCGAGACGAACCGGATGGCAGGCCCGGCCAACAGCACGACGGTGAAGTCTGGCAACACACCGGTGAGGTATCGGACGGTGTGCGTCTTGCCGGTGCCGGGTGGCCCGTACAGGAGCACCCCTCGCTTGAGGTGCCGGCCCTCGCGGCGTAGCCGGTCGCGATGCCGGGCGATGCCGATCACCTGGCGTTCGACCCGCTCCAATACCCCCTCGGGCAGAACGACGTCGTCTCGGTCGAGCTGTGGCCGGCGATGAAAACGGACCGGGCCGGCGCCCGGCTCGAACTCGCTCGGCTCGAATGAGAGCACCTGGCCGCGCAGGACGTCGCTGGTGGCACGTTCGGCGCGCAGCTCGGCCAGCCACGCCTTGGCGTCCGGCATCGAGCCGGTGAGGATTTCCAGCATGGCGGGGGAGCCGTGTAGTGGGTCGCCGCCGCGGAGCAGGACGGTGAGCCGACGGGTGCCATCGTCGATGAGGTACAGGCCGAACCGCACACACGTCATGTCGTCGTCGATAGCGACGGGCACCGACGTGTAGTCCACCGAGCCGATCCAGAAGCGCCCGTGCCGGCGCGACGTTTCCAGGATCTCGGTCAGGGATTCGTGTTCCCGGCCGTCGCCGGCGATTCCCAGCAACTCATGCTGGACACCTGGCCGCTGAAGCAGGCGGTCGAGCGCCACCTGGACGGTGGCGAGCTGAAAGGTGGGGAACGGCTCGGTGATGACGGGCAACGTGACCGGGTCCTGGCCGAGGAAGGTGTGGATCCGTTCGGCGACGGGCACCGCTCCGTCCGGCGCCGACCGGGCCGCTTCGACCACCTGGTCGAGGAAGGCCTGGAACGTGGCGGCGAACCGGCTGACGTCAGTGTGGTCCATAGGGTGACTCTATTCGCGCGGCCGCTGGGTCATTGCTGACCACTGACACCGTCCGCGGTGAGGGAGTCCGGCCCCACGCTCTACGATAGGTTAGGCTAGGCTAATTCACGGGTGGAGGATGGCACTGTGACCCTCGTCGATCACGACCACGTTAGAGCCGGAGGCGACACCCCGGTGGCGTCTCGACTGCACGTCGACGAGGCCACCATCGGCTACGACAAGCGGGTCATCTCCGAACGGCTCACCGTGTCGATCCCCGACGAATCCTTCACCGTCATCGTCGGCCCCAACGCCTGCGGCAAATCGACACTCCTGCGCGCCCTATCGAGGCTGCTCAAACCGGCCGCCGGCACCGTGGTGCTCGACGGCAAATCCATCACGTCGTACAAGGCGAAGGAGGTCGCCCGCCGGCTCGGGCTGCTGCCCCAGACCTCGATCGCCCCGGACGGGATCACCGTGGCCGACCTCGTGGCCCGCGGCCGTTACCCGCACCAGAGCTTCATCCGGCAATGGAGCAACGCCGACGAGCAAGCCGTCGCCGCGGCTATGGCAGCCACCGGCGTCGCCGACTTGTCGACTCGGCTGGTCGACGAGTTGTCCGGCGGGCAGCGACAGCGGGTCTGGGTGGCGATGGTGCTGGCCCAGCAGACCCCACTGCTGCTCCTCGACGAGCCGACCACCTTCCTCGACATCACCCACCAGATCGAGCTGCTGGAGTTGTTCACCGACCTGCACGGCGACGGAAACACCCTGGTGGCGGTGCTCCACGATCTGAACCACGCGGCTCGTTACGGTACCCACCTGATCGCGATGCGAGACGGTCGCGTCGTGGCGGAGGGGCCACCGCGGGACATCGTCGACGCCGAACTCGTCGAGGAGGTCTTCGGACTGCCGTGCCGGGTGGTGCCGGATCCCGTGACGGACACGCCGATGGTGGTGCCGCTCGGCCGCCATCGGACATCGGCAGCGCGCCACCCGGGGGCCACGACACCAGAGCGGGCATCGGCCACACTGGGGTAATGGGCCCGCTGCGTGGATTGAAAGTCGTGGAATTCGCCGGCCTCGGACCAGCTCCGTTCGCGGCGATGATGCTGGCGGATATGGGCGCGGACGTGATCCGAGTGAGCCGGCCCGGGCCTTCCGCCCTGGGTGGCATGTCAACCGGTCATCGTGGCTTCGTGCCAGTCACCGTCGATCTGAAGGATCCCGCCGGCCAAGAGCTGGCCGCGCGGCTGGTGGAGTCGAGTGACGTGCTGATCGAAGGGTTCCGTCCGGGGGTGATGGAGCGGCTCGGGTTAGGCCCCGACCGCTGCCTCGAGCGACGCCCGAGCCTCGTGTACGCACGGATGACCGGATACGGACAGGACGGACCACTATCGGGTGCCGCCGGACACGACATCAACTACATCTCGGTCGCGGGAGTACTGGGGGCGATCCGGCGGCACGGCGAGCGGCCGCTGTTCCCGTTGAACCTGGTGGGTGACTTCGGCGGCGGCGGGATGATCCTCGCGTTCGGGGTGGTGTGTGCAGTGTTGGAGGCCCGGGCCTCCGGGCAGGGCCAGGTGGTCGACGCGGCCATGGTCGACGGCGCGGCGCTGCTGGCCACCACCGTGCACGCGATGCGGTCGGCCGGTCAGTGGCCGGCCGATCCGGGCGGCAACGTCCTGGACAGCGGGGCGCACTTCTACGAGGTGTATGAAACCGCCGACGGCCGGCACGTGGCGGTTGGTGCGTTGGAGCCGCCGTTCTACGCCGCGCTGTGCCAGCTGATCGGGGTAGACGCGCAGACGATGCCACAGTGGGACCGGCCTCGGTGGCCGGAATTCAAGCAGCGGCTGGCCGCGATCTTCCGCACTCGGCCCCGAGACGAGTGGGTGGCCCTGGCCGAAGGAACCGATGCGTGCCTCAGCCCGGTGTTGTTGTTGGACGAGGCGCCGGCGCATCCGCACAACCGGGCCCGAGGCACCTTCATGGAGTTCGACGGTGCCGTACTTCCGGCTCCTGCCCCTCGCCTCTCGCGCACCCCGGCCGAGGCGCGGCCGGCGAGCGGCGACATCGACGTCGAGCAGGTTCTCGTCGAGTGGGGGATCCCCGCCGACGATGCACGGCGGTGGTGTGCTGGCGGGGCGGTCTGGCCAGCCACGACGGGTGACAGCGACGCTACCGGCCCAACCGCGGGATGATCGTCTCTTGACATCGGAGATCCCGACTGTCACGCTATTTCACGTCGGACCTCCTATGTCCACTATCGGTGGACTGGCCGCGATCTGAGCCGAGGTCAATCGAAACCCTCTCTGAGCCGCGTTTCCGGCTACGTGTATCAACCCGCCGCCTGCCTGCCTGACGGGCTGCCTACCTGACGGGCTGCCTGCCTGACGGGCTGCCTGCCTGACGGGCTGCCTGCCTGACGGGCTGCCTGCCTGACGGGTCGTCTGCCCGACCCGGTCGGGCGCGCGGGGCCGTTGGCATACACATCGGCCGATTCCGTATCGGCCTGGCTGAGCGGGGGTCCGTCCTGGAGGTCAGCATGGTGGTTGGTGGCGTGCCCGTGGAGGTCGTGGTCGTGGCGAACGTCGCGATCGTCTTGATCGTCGGGGCTGTGATGGTGCAGCTGTGCCGGCGGCTATATCAGCCTCCCGTGGTGGCCGAGATCGCTGCCGGGCTGATGTTGGGCCCGAGCCTGCTGGGCCTGCTTCCTGGTGACCTCCCAGAGTTGATCTTTCCGCACAATGCTCGACCGATGCTGGCCACGGTCGCCGAAGTCGGTTTGTTGCTCTTCATGTTCCTGGTGGGCTGGGAGCTCGACCTCACCCGGCTGCGGGGCCGGAAGAAGGTGTTGCTCCCGATCGCCGGCCTCTCCATGGCGGTGCCCTTCGCCGTGGGCGCCGGAGCCGCGGCACTACTGTTCACCAGCTTCCGCGGCGACGAGGTCGGATCCGGGGTGTTCGTTCTCTACCTGGGGACAGCGTTCTCGATCACCGCGTTCCCAGTGTTGGCCCGGATCATCAGGGACAGCCGCCTCTCCGCCACGACGGTGGGTGCCACGGCGATCGCCTGTGCGGCCATCGGAGACGTCGTGGCCTGGTGCGTGCTCGTGTTGTTGCTGGCCATGGCCGGGACCAGCGACGTCGCTCAATTCTTCACGACGATCGCGCTGACGTTCGCCTTCGGGATGCTCCTGGGGTACGTCGTGCGGCCGATCGTGCGGATGTTGATCACCCGGCTGGCTGGGCCGGCTCAGACCGGCACACTGGCGGCGCTGATCGCGTCGGGTGTTTTCCTTTCGGCGTATGCGACGTCGTGGATCGGCGTCCATGCCATCTTCGGGGCGTTCGCGTTCGGGCTGGTGATGCCGCGCGACGGTGGCCCACGGCTGCACGAGAGCGTCGGCGTTCCACTGGAGAAGGCCGCCATGTTGCTGCTGCCGGTCTTCTTTATCGTCACCGGCTTGACCGTGGATCTTGGGGCGCTGGGCTGGTCCGGGGTCCTGACGCTGCTACTGGTGATCGTCGTGGCGATCGTCGGGAAGTTCGCCGGCGCCGCGATCCCGGCCCGGGTATCGGGGATGAGCTGGCGGGATTCCGGCGCAATTGGGGTGCTGTTGAACACCCGGGGTCTGACCGAGATCGTCATCCTGAATATTGGCCGTGAATGGGGCATCATCGGCGCCGAGATGTTCACCATGATGGTGGTGATGGCCCTGGTCACCACGGCCATGGCCGGCCCGATGCTGCGGCTGTTGCGGGTGGCGCCACCACCGGTGCCGGCCAGTTCGCCGGCTCCACCCGGCGCTGGCCCGCGTGGTTCGGCGAGCCACCCGCCCGCACCCCACCGTGACCAACGCCAACACGAAACGGTCGCCCGGCGTACCCGGCAGGCCGTCCACGAGTAAGCGCCCCCCTTTCCCCGGTGATCATTGGCTTTTGACTACCGAATTCGGTAGTCAAAAGCCAATGATCACCGGGGAAGGGGGATCACCGGAGGGATTCCCATGCACAGCACATTGATCGTGGCGCGGATGCAGCCGGAGACCGGCCCTGACGTCGCCCGGCTCTTCGCCGAGTTCGACCGCACCGATATGCCGGATCGGATGGGCACCCGGCGTCGGCAACTCTTCCACTTTCACGGCCTGTATTTCCACCTTCAAGACTTCGACACCAACAACGGTGACCGAGCCATCGAGGAAGCCAAGGACGATCCTCGATTCGTCCAGATCAGCGCCGACCTGAAGCCGTACATCACGGCGTATGACCCGTCGACGTGGCGCTCCCCGGCCGACGCCATGGCCACCCGTTTCTACCACTGGGTGAAGCCGTCCTGACCGGCGCGGAAAGCGCGTGCGCGACGACGAAGGAGAATCCACATGCAACGGCGAGTAGTGATCAGCGGGATTGGGGTCATCGCACCAGGCGGTGTCGGCGCCAAGGAGTTCTGGGCGCTGCTGAGCGCGGGGCGGACCGCGACCCGCACGATCACCTTCTTCGACCCGAGTCCGTTCCGTTCCCGGGTGGCCGCCGAGGCCGACTTCGACCCGGAGTTGCATGGGCTGAGCCCGCAGGAGATCCGGCGGATGGATCGCGCCGCCCAGTTCGCCGTGGTCACCAGTGCGGAGGCGTTGGCGGACAGCGGCCTCGACCCGGCGGGCCTCGACCCGTACCGGACGGGGGTGACGGTGGGCAGCGCCGTGGGCGCGACGATGGGCCTGGACCAGGAATACCGGGTCGTGAGCGACGGCGGCCGGCTGGATGTCGTCGACCATGCCTACGCTGTCCCGCACCTGTACAACTACTTCGTCCCTAGTTCGTTCGCCAGCGAGGTCGCTCGATCGGTGGGTGCCGAGGGGCCAGCGGTGGTGATCTCCACCGGGTGTACGTCCGGGTTGGATGCGGTCGGCCACGCGGTGGAGCTGATCCGGGAAGGCAGCGCCGACATCATGATCGCCGGCGCCACCGACGCTCCCATCTCGCCGATCACCGTGGCCTGCTTCGACGCGATCAAGGCCACAACCGCCCGTAACGACGACCCCGAGCACGCGTCACGTCCGTTCGATCGGACCCGCGACGGTTTCGTGCTCGGTGAGGGCGCGGCGATGTTCGTCCTCGAAGACTACGAGCGGGCCAAAGCACGGGGCGCACATACCTACGCGGAGATCGCCGGCTTCGCCACCCGGTGCAACGCCTTCCACATGACGGGCTTGCGCCCGGACGGCCGGGAGATGGCCGAGGCGATCCGGGCGGCCTTGGCGGACGCGAGGACCGCTGAGGACCAGATCGACTACATCAACGCCCATGGCTCGGGCACCAAACAGAACGATCGGCACGAGACGGCGGCGTTCAAACGCAGTCTGGGCGACCATGCCCACCGGGTACCGGTGAGCTCGATCAAGTCGATGATCGGGCACTCGCTGGGGGCGATCGGCTCGGTGGAGGTCGCCGCATGTGCGCTGGCCATCGAGCACAACCTCGTACCACCGACGGCGAACCTCACCGAGGCCGACCCGGAATGCGATCTGGACTACGTCCCCCACGAGTCGAGGACCTGGCCCACGGACACGGTGCTGACCGTCGGTAGCGGGTTCGGCGGTTTTCAGAGCGCGATGGTGTTGCGGAGGGTCACGTGAACACATCGGTGGTGGTCACCGGCATCGGGGTGGTGGCGCCCACCGGTCTCGGTGTGAACAAGTACTGGGCCGCGGCCCGGGCCGGTACCAGCGGCATCCGGGCGATCCGGCGGTTCGACGCCACCGGGTACCCGGCCCGCCTGGCCGGGGAGGTGGTCGACTTCGTCGCCGAGGAACACGTGCCGAGCCGGCTGATCCCGCAGACCGACCACATGACGCGGATGGCGCTGGCCGCTGCGGATTGGGCGTTCGACGACGCCGGGATCGATCCGGCGCGGTGGCCAGAGTTCGGCATGGGTGTGGTGACCGCCAGCTCGTCTGGTGGGTTCGAGTTCGGTCAGGGGGAGTTGCGGAACCTGTGGCGTCAGGGGGGTGAGTTCGTTAGCGCGTATCAGTCTTTCGCCTGGTTCTACGCGGTGAACACGGGGCAGATCTCCATCCGCCATGGCCTGCGTGGCCCCAGTGGTGTGGTGGTGTCCGACCAGGCCGGCGGGCTGGACGCGTTGGCTCAGGCCCGTCGTTTGGTGCGTAAGGGGTGCCGGTTGAGCCTGGCTGGTGGGGTCGACGCGTCGATCTGTCCGTGGGGGTGGGTGGCCCAATTGGCTGGAGGCCGGGTCAGCACCGGCGCTGATCCCGGGGATGCTTACCGGCCGTTCGCGACCGACGCCGCGGGCCATGTGCCGGGTGAGGGCGGAGCGCTGTTGATCCTGGAGGATGCGGAGTCCGCTCGTGGCAGAGGGGCCCGGGTCTACGGGGAGATCGCCGGGTATGCGGCGACCTTCGACCCACCTCCGGGCAGCGGCCGGGAGCCCGGCCTGCGCCGAGCGATCGAGCTGGCTCTCGAGGACGCCGGGATGGACCCCAGCGGGATCGACGTGGTGTTCGCCGACGCGGCGGCCGTACCGGAGTTGGACCGGACCGAGGCGGCGGCGATCCGCACGGTGTTCGGCCCGCGAGGTGTGCCGGTGACGGCGCCGAAGACGATGACGGGCCGACTACTGTCCGGGGCCGCGTCGTTGGATGTGACGGCTGCTCTGCTGTCGATCCGAGATCAGTGGGTCCCGCCGACGGTCAACACCGAACCCGGCGTCGACCATCACCTGGACGTGGTGCTGGGTGCCCCTCGCGAGCTGCCAGTGGCGGCGGCCCTGGTGCTGGCCAGGGGATATGGCGGATTCAATGCCGCGATGGTGGTACGCCGCGCCGGGTAGATACACACGCCCCACCCCAGTGATCGTTGCCGGATTTCTGCCCCGAGCCTCGGTGATCGTTGCCGGTTTCAGGTCGCCCTAGCGACCGAATCTTGGGTTTGATCACCGGCGGGCGGCGACACGAAACCGGCAACGATCACGGGCTTGGCGCGCCCGGTCATGCGGGGCAGCAGGTTGAAGGACAGGCACTAAGTGAGAGGAGCGCACGATGAGTGTGCGAGAAGCAACGGTTGACGGCCTCAAACAGATCTTGCGGCAAGTGGCCGGTGAAGTCGACGGCGTCGACCTCGACGGCGACATCCTGGACCGCACCTTCGAGGAGCTGGGCTACGACTCGCTGGCCCTGCTCGAGACCGGCGCCCGGCTCGAGCGGGCCCTCGGCATCAAGCTGGACGACTCCACGCTCAACGAGGTGCAGACGCCGAGGCAGCTGCTGGCGGCGGTCAACGAGAAACGTGCCACCCACCCGGACGCGGCCTGACGGGGGAATACGCCATGGCATCCACGACACCACGAGCGGCCTTGGTCACCGGCGCCACCAGCGGCATCGGTCTGGCCGTCACCCAGGCCTTGGCCACCCAAGGACACCGCGTCTTCATCTGCGCACGGACCGCGTCGGCGGTGGAGCTCACCGTGAAAGAGCTGCTCGACGGTGGCCTGGAGGTGGCCGGTACGGCCGGCGACGTCACCGACGCCGCCGACGTCCGCCGGATCGTCCAGGCCGCGACCGAACAGGTCGGCCCGGTCGACATCCTGGTGAACAACGCTGGGCGCAGCGGCGGCGGAGTGACCGCCGACATCGACGACGACCTCTGGCTCGACGTCATCGACACCAACCTGAACAGCGTCTTCCGGATGACCCGCGAGGTCTTGAACGCCGGGCTACGGCACCGGAGCTGGGGACGCATCGTCAACATCGCTTCCACCGCCGGCAAACAGGGTGTGGTGCTTGGTGCTCCGTACTCGGCGTCCAAACACGGCGTGGTGGGGTTCACCAAAGCCCTCGGCAACGAGCTGGCGCCCACCGGGATCACGGTCAACGCGGTCTGCCCCGGGTATGTGGAGACGCCGATGGCGCAGCGGGTCCGGCAGGGGTATGCGCGCGCCTGGGACACCTCGGAGGACGCGGTGCTGGCGAAGTTCCAGGCGAAGATCCCGCTGGGCCGGTACGCGGTGCCGGCGGAAGTGGCCGGCCTCGTCGGCTACCTGGTCACCGAGCCGGCCGCGTCCATCACCGCGCAGGCGCTGAACGTCTGCGGCGGGCTGGGCAACTTCTGAAGGAGGTCGAACATGAACTCGTCGGGTCGCCGCGAGGTAGAACACGAGACCATCGTGGCCGCACCGGCCAGCGCCGTCTATGGACTGATCGCGGACGTGCGGCAGTGGCCGGAGATATTCCCACCGACGGTCCACGTGGATTGGGTGGAGCGCAACGGACAGGAGGAGCGGATCCGGATCTGGGCGACCGCGAACGGGGAGGCGAAGAGCTGGACGTCGCGCCGTACCCTCGACGCTGACCAGCGACGGATCGAGTTCCGGCAAGAGGTGTCCGCCCCGCCGGTGGCCGCCATGGGCGGAACGTGGCTGGTCGAACCGATATCACCGCGGGAGTCGCGGGTACGTCTACTGCACGATTACCGTGCCGTCGACGACGATCCGGCCAGCCTCGACTGGATCGAGCGGGCGGTGGACACCAACAGCCGGGCCGAACTGGCCGCCTTGCGCGACAGCGCGGAACAGGCGATCGGCGACGCTCCCGGGCGCACGTTGGCGTTCGAGGACACGATGCGCATCGACGGCACCGCCAAGGACGTCTACGACTTCGTCAACGAGGCGCAGTTCTGGACCGAGCGGCTACCGCATGTGTCCTGGGTGTCGTTGACCGAACCGGTGCCCGGCTTGCAGACGCTGGCCATGGATACCCGCACCAAGGACGGCTCCACCCATCGCACCGAGTCGGTGCGGGTGTGTTTCCCCAACCACCTCATCGTCTACAAGCAGACGACGCTGCCAGCGTTGCTGACCTTACACACCGGGAGCTGGCGGTTCGTCGACACCGAGTCGGGGGTGATCGCGACATCACGGCACACCGTCGCGATCGACCCGACGAAGGTCACTGACGTACTCGGTCCCGATGCCGACGTCGCGCAGGCGCGGGAGTTCGTACGGACCGCGTTGAGCGCCAACAGCCGGGCCACTCTCGGTCACGCCCGCGAGTACGCCGAGAGTCGGCGATAGCCGTGGACGCCGACGTCGTCGTCGTCGGCGCCGGCCCTGTTGGGCTGCTGGTCGCGGGCGAACTGCGCCTCGGAGGTGCCGACGTGGTGGTCGTGGACCGGCTGGCCGCGCCGATGACCGAATCGCGGGCGTCCACGATCCATGCCCGGACGATGGAGATCCTGGACCAGCGCGGATTGCTGGATCGGCTGGGGGCTCCGCCGGGTATCCCGGTGGGCCATTTCGGCGGGATACCGCTGGATCTCAGCGGGCAGCCGAGTCGATTCGCTGGTCAGTGGAAGGTGCCGCAGGCGGACCTGGAACGGGTGCTCACCCAGTGGGTGCACGAACTGGGGGTGCGGATCCGGCGCGGGCATGACGTACGGGTGCTGGTTCCGGGTGCGGACGAGGTGGAAGTCGGGGCACACACGTCTCGGGGCCCGGTGCGGCTGCGGGCCGCGTACGTCGTCGGGTGCGACGGCGACGACAGCGCGGTCCGGCGGCTGGCGCCGTTCGAGTTTCCCGGTGCACCGGCGACGAGAGAACTGTTCCGCTGCGACGTCACCGGCGTCGACGTGCCGGACCACCGATTCGAGCGGTTTCCTGATGGTCTGGCGATCTCGGCCACGCGCAACGGCGTGACCCGGGTGATGGTGCACGAGTTCGGCCATTGGCCCGCACACCGGGCCTCGCCGCCGGAGTTCACCGAGGTGGCGGCCGCCTGGAAGCGGGTCACCGGCGAGGACATCAGCGGCGGGACCGCTATCTGGGTGAACGCGTTCGACAACAGTCGCCGCCAGGTGGCGCGGTACCGCCAGGGCCGCGTGCTGCTGGCGGGCGACGCGGCACATCGGCAGATGCCGGTTGGTGGACAGGCGCTCAATCTCGGCCTACAGGACGCGGCCAACCTCGGCTGGAAGCTGGCCGCGGAAGTGACGGGATGGGCTCCGGCCGGACTACTCGACTCGTATCACGGCGAGCGGCATCCGGCGGGGCAGGCCGTGCTCGACGCCGTCGAGGCTCAAGCACACCTGTTGCTCGGCGGCCCCGAGGTCGAGGCGGTCCGAGCCTTCGTCGCCGACCTGCTCGACCTGCCGGATGTCCACGATCGGCTGGCCACCCAGGTCGGGGGGCTCGACGTCCGATACCAGGCCGGCACTCATCCCCTCGACGGCGCGCGGGTCCCGCAGGTGGAGCTGGCCACCGAAGAAGGCCGCACCACCACGACGGATCTGCTGAGGGGTGGACGTGGAGTGCTGCTCGACCTGTCGGGAGATCGTGCCCGAGCAGACCACATGCGGCGACTGGTGACGACGGCCGCGGGTCCGATCTCAGCCGTGTGCGGCACCGCACCGGACCCGTCCCCACTAGCCGGGGCGGCCACCGTGCTGGTGCGACCGGACGGCCATGTGGCCTGGGCCGGTGACCATGACAGCGACCCCGGCGCGGCCCTGCGGCGCTGGTTCGGCGGGAGGTGAGACACGAGCAGGTGCGGGCCGGGCGCACAGAGCCGGCAGACGACAAACGACAGATAGAAATTCCTCTCGAAAGGGGTCGTCGGTCATGGAGACCAAAGTCCGTTCGACTGACAAAGCTGAGGACACCGGCGTGGTCCGTCGGTGTGACGTGATGATTCTGGGCTCCGGCTTGGCGGGTTCGATCACCGCGATGTGCCTGGCCAAACAGGGGGTCAAGGTCGCGCTGGTGGACGCGGGCCAACATCCGCGGTTCGCGGTCGGCGAGTCCATGACGCCGCAGCTGATCGAGTGGCTGCAAATCCTTCGGGCGCGGTTCGATGTGCCCGAACTGGAGTACCTGTTCGACATCAAGGCGACGTCGAAGCATATCGGCCCGCACCACGGCAAGAAGCAGAGTTTCGGGTTCATCCGGCAGGTACCCGGCCAGGAACCGGATCCGCGGGAAGCGACCATGTTCGTCATCCCGAAACTGCTGACCGAGGCGAGCCACCTGTTCCGGCAGGAGACCGACCAGTACTACTTCCACGTGGCAGCGAAGTACGGCTGCATCACGCGGCAGAACTGGCGCGCGGTCGATCTCGACTTCGACGACGACGGCGTCACCATCACCGGGCACAACGGTGAGGTGTTCCGCGCCAAGTACCTGATCGACGCGAGCGGATTCAGGTCGCCGCTGGCGGAGAAGTTCGGCCTGCGTGAGCAGCCGGCCCGCTTCAAGCACCACTCGCGGTCGTTGTTCACACACTATGTCGGGATCAAGCCGTTCGACGACGTCTGTCACCACCCGCGCAGCCTGCGCCCGCCGGCGCCGTGGCATGGCGGCACCTTGCACCACATGATCGACCGGGGCTGGTTCTGGATCATCCCGTTCGACAACTTCAAGGACTCCACCAACCCGGTGTGCAGCGTGGGCCTAACCTTCGACCCGCGTAAGTACCCGAAGCCGACGGACATGACACCGGAGGAGGAGTTCCACCACTACCTGGACATGTACCCGTCGGCGAAACGCCAGTTCGTGGGGGCACGCCGGGTCCGGGAGTGGGTGTCCACCGACCGGCTGCAGTACTCGTCGTCGCGGTCCGTCGGGTACCGGTGGTGTCTGATGTCGCATGCGGCGGGGTTCATCGACCCGCTGTTCTCCCGCGGTCTGTCGAATACGTTCGAGATCGTCTACGCGCTGGTCAGCAGGCTGTTGCCAGCGCTGCGGGACGACGACTTCTCGGTCGAGCGGTTCGAGTACGTCGACACGCTGGAACGTGGGCTTCTGCAGTACAACGACGACCTGGTGAACAGCTCGTTCATCGCGTTCAACCACTTCCGGCTCTGGAACGCGGTGTTCCGCGTCTGGGCGGCGTTCCTGACACCCGGCGTGATGCGGCTGACCCGGGCCCGCCTGAACTACGCCCTCGACGGCGACGAGCGGCACTTCGCGGAGCTGGAAAACAACGCCTACCCGGGACTGTGGTGGCCGGAGAGTGCGGAGTTCAAGAACATTCTGGAGATCACCGCCGAGACGTGTGAGAAGTACGAGGTCGGTGAGCTCGACGGAGACGCCGCCGCGGACATCATCTTCGGGATGCTCAACAACTGCGACCTGGTGAACCCGGTGTTCGGCTGGAAGGACCCGGAGGACACCCGGTTCGTGCTGCCCACCACCCAGATGATGGCCAAGTTCATGTACTGGGCCAACCGCAAGGCTCCACAGGAGATGCAAGAGCTGGGCCGGGCGTTGCTCACCGGCGTCTTCAAGGCTGGCATCCGCGGCCGCAAGGTCCTGTGAGTTCGTACTGCTGAAATCCGCGCGGGCCGTGCCGAACGTACGTCCCGTCGCTTGAAAGGACGGCCACTCATGGCGAAGACAACGACGAAAACTACCCAGAAGGCGCGGCCGGCGGCCAAGCCCGGCAAGGCGGCTGAAGAGACCACCGCAGGGGCGCCGGTATCCGCCGAGAGGCCGGCACCGACGGCGACGGCCGCTCCAGCCGCCGCGACCGAACCGATGCCGCCGGACGAGGCCACGAAGCCAGAGCCGATGGCGTCGGCAGAACCCATGGCCATGCCACGGACAGCGGCTGAGGAACCGATGGGGATGCGTGCTCCCATGGCGGTAGCCGCCCCACCGGAGCCAGCTCCGGAGACGGATGCGCTGACGTCGTGGGCCACTACCCGTCCACAACTCAACGCCGGGCGGTTCATGCGGGCCTTCGTGCGGATCAACGTGTACTTCTACTCGAAGCCGCCGTCGAAGCTCAGCAAGACGATCAACAAGTTCGGCATCAAGCTCAACGTGTTCCTTTACCAGCGTTCGCAAGGCCGCATTCTGGGGCGCTTCGGCGATCTGGAGGCGTTGCTGATCACGACGATCGGGCGCAAGACGGGGCGGGAGCGGACGGTGCCGCTCGGTTACCTGTACGACCAGGGACGGTTCATCGTGGTGGCGGTGCCTGGGCATTTCGACATCCCGGGTGGCCCCAAGGCACTCGATCCGTCCTGGTACGTCAACCTCAAGGCGAACCCTCAGGCGCGGATCAACATCGGCCCCGAGTCCATGGATGTGACGGCGTCCGTCGCCACCGGAAGCGAACACGACCGGTATTGGGAGCAGTTCACCACCGCGTACCCGTTCATCGGCGAGTTCTTCAAGCGGGCGAACCGGCCCCCGCCGATCGTCATCCTCACCCCCAACGACCTCGACCCGCAGGCGTTGTGACCGCGGGCGTGCTCGGGCTCCGGGGACCCGGGCACGCCCACTCTGACCTGACCACGCTCGCCATGGAGGCACCACATGAACACACATGACCGAAAGACCGCCCTTGTGACCGGATCCAGCCGGGGGATCGGCCGGGGGATCGCCCTACGGCTGGGCCAGGATGGTGTCCGCGTTGGCGTGCACTATCGCAGCAACGAGGCAGCCGCCAAGGGTGTCGTCGCCGAGATCGAGGCTGCCGGAGGGAGTGCCTTCTCGGTCCAGGCCGAACTGGGCGTTCCTGGTGATGCCGAAGCCCTCTGGGCCGCCTTCGACCAGCACAGCGACGGGCTGGACATTCTGGTCAACAATGTCGGCGCCGAACCCACGGAGATGGGTATCGGTGGTACTACCCCTCAGGGCTTCGACGGGGTCGTCGCCACCAACGTCAAAGCACCATTCTTCATCATCCAACATGGCTTGACCAGGTTGCGTGACGGTGGGCGGATCGTCAACATCTCGTCCGGGCTCAGTCGGCACGCATCCTCGCAGCCGGAATACGTGACGTATGCGATGGCTAAGAGTGCCCTCGATACCTTGACCACGGCACTGGCCAAGCAGCTCGGGCCACGGGGGATCACCGTCAACACCGTTGCGCCGGGGCTCGTCGACACCGAGACAACCGCGGCCAAACTGTTCAACGAGGAAGCTCGGCAGTTCGCGGCGTCGCTGGCATGCCTGGGGCGGTTGGGGCAGCCGGACGACATTGCGTCGGCCGTCGCCTTCATCGCGTCGGCCGACGGTGGATGGGTGACGGGCCAGTGGCTGGACGTGTCGGGCGGGATGCTCCTCTGAGTCCGGTGGCCCGACGGCTGGGCAGCGCCGCTGCCGGCAGCCTATGTGAGGTGACTCACAGAGTCCGGCCAGATGTCACGCTCGGCCGATCAGCACCCCTCATACCGGGCAAACGTCGATCCGGTGGCGTGAGTCGGTCTTGATGCTGATGCCAGGCCCGGGCGGCCGGTCGACCGTCAACGACCAGACCGCGCGGTCCGGCGAGGTCCGCGGGAGAGGAGTACTTGTGTTGAGTTCGTGGCGCGGCAACCCGTGGGCGATCATCGCCGTCTTATGCCTGGGCTACTTCATGACGCTGCTGGACCTCACCATCGTCAACATCGCGGTTCCGCAGATGACAGACGATCTGGGCGCTTCCCTGGACCAGATCTTGTGGGTGTTCAACGCCTACGCTCTGTGTCTGGCGGTTCTGCTGATCACCGCAGGCCGGCTCGGCGACCTTCGTGGCAAGAAGAACATCTTCGTTGCAGGTGTGGCCGTGTTCACGCTGGCTAGCCTGGCGTGTGGGCTGGCGCAGGATCCAGGGCAGCTCATCGCGTTCCGCGCTTTCCAAGGGGTAGGCGCGGCGATGCTGGTCCCACAGACGCTGTCGATCATCGCCGATGTGTTCCCCGCCTCCAAACGGGGCGTGGCGCTTGGTGTCTGGGGGGCGGTGGCCGGGCTCTCGGCCATCGCAGGACCCACGGTGGGCGGCGTGCTGGTAACGGTGTTCGATTGGCGGTGGATCTTCCTCATCAACATCCCGATCGGGCTGGCCGTGATTGTTCTTGCCCCGGCGATCATCCCGGACTCGCCGCGCCGGGAACAGCACAAGCTGGACATCACCGGTGTATTGATCGCCTCGGTGTCGTTGTTCTGTTTGGCGTTCGCGTTGATCCAGGGCGAGCGATACGGATGGAATGGCTGGATCTGGACGCTGATGCTGGCCAGCGCCGTCCTGCTGGTGGTCTTTCTCGGACAGCAGCGCAGAGTCCAGCACGACAGTCCGCTGATTCCGTTTTCGCTCTTCAAGGACCGGGGTTTCTCGGTCGTCAACGGAGTTGGCATCGCGGTGACGTGTGGCGCTATCGGGTTGTTCCTTCCGATGACGATCTACCTGCAGTCTGTGCTTGGGTTCAGCGCCATCAAGACCGGTGGGGTGCTGGTGCCGATGGCCATCGGCGGATTGATCATGGCGGTGCCGGCGGGTTTGTTGTCAGAGCGGTACGGCGGCAAGTACGTACTGATCGGCGGGCTCTCGACGTTCGCCGCTGGACTCGCATGGACCGTGGCCGTCGCACGCACCGACTCGCCCTGGACGGCGTTCGTCGCCCCATTGTTCGTCGTCGGCTTGGGGTCGGGCTGCAGCTTCACTCCGATGGCGTCGGAGGTGATGCGCAAGGTGCCCGCGCACCTGAACGGCGCGGCATCGGGTGTCAACAACGCCATGCGGCATGTGGGGGCGGTGTTGGCTGGCGCTGTAGTGGGGGCGGTGCTGCAAAGCCGGCTGGCGGCCTCGTTGGCCAACCGCGCCACAGACCACGCGGCTGCGCTGCCGGAGGAGTACCGCGACGGTTTTGTGGCGGGCTTCGCCGGTGCCGGTACCGAAGGTCTCAACGTCGGTGCCACCAGCGCTAGCGCGACCCCCATCCCGGACGGACTGCCTGACGGGGTAGCGGTCGAGTTGCAGGCGCTGGCCCAGCAGGTATTCGCCGAAGGGTTCGTCGACGCGCTGCGACCCACCTTGATGGTGTCGGTCATAGCGCTGGTGGTGGGTGTGCTGGCGTGCCTGGCACTCAAGACACACACTGGTCCGGCGGTTAATCCGTACGGGCTTCCGCTGCCTGACGAGACCGGCCCCGCCGACCACGCGGAGCAACCCTCTCGCCGTTGATCAACTAGGTCCAAGTCCCCCGGTTGTGCACCTGATCTCCGTTTTGACGCCTGATCGTTTCTACCGGGGTGATCAGATGTGGGTGACGACGTATTGACGGCGGTTGATGGCGACGTTGGTGCACCTGATCGCGTCCCACAATGTGGACGGTTAGCGATCAGATGCACCAACGGCGCTTACGGGTCGGTTGGTGCATCTGATCGTTAAGACTCTGGCGTCGTAGCGCGTCGTTTTGTGGCGTTCCGCGTTGATCTGCGTTGTGTGGTGAACCCTGTGGTCGGCGCGCCGACCCCGGTTTCCGGGACCGTTGTGGGCTCCAGAGTGCTGGACGCGTACGACGATCAGATGCACTACGCGCCCTGAGCCGGCTGTTCGTGCATCTGATCGCTAACCGTCCACATTGTGGGACGCGATCAGGTGCACCAACGTCGCCGTCAACCGCCGTCAATACGTCGTCACCCACATCTGATCACCCCGGTAGAAACGATCAGGCGTCAAAACGGAGATCAGGTGCACAACCGGGGGGAGGGCGGCGCGGCCCCTCGGCGTGCCGATGACTGTGCCGAGGGCACAGTGGCGCGCCGGACAAGATCGTCCTTCGGCCCGGGAAACCTCTGAAAGTCAACCTCGAGGGCACGCCACCCCTCACCTCTTGTCTGTCCGGCCCACAAATCACCGATCAACCTGGTGGAGGCATTCGTGAACTCCATGACCGTCAGAGCCGAGCAAGGACCCGGCCCGCAACCGCTGCTTGCCCTCGGCCGGCTGGGGGCAACGGCGGCCGGCCTGCTCACCAAGGCGAGGAGCGCCAAAGGTTCGTCAGACCTGCTGGACCACGCCGACGTCATCGTCGGCGTGGCCGCACTCCTCGTCACATTCGCCAAGTGGCGGCGGGAACTCCGCGGCCACGAGATCAGCTAGTGCCCACTGCGGGCGCGGCAGAAAGGAACCACCATGAAGATTGACGAGATGGACTCGTCGACCCCGCTGATGTCGCAGCTTCAGGAGCAGACCGGAGCAGTCACCTTGATCAATACAGTGTTCGTGCCTCGTGAGGCCCGGGACGAGTTCTTGACGCTGTGGCAGGACGACGCGTCGTTCATGAAGGCCCAACCCGGCTTCATCTCGACCCAGCTCCACCAGGGGACCGCGGACAGCCAGATGATGGTGAACGTCGCGGTCTGGGAGTCGACCGAGGCGCTCTTCAAAGCTTTCTCGAACCCGGAGTTCCAGCAGAAGAGCGCCAAGTATCCGGACGGCATCATCGCGTACCCGCACGTCTACCAGAAGGTGGCCGTCGCCGGCGTGTGCACTGCTTAGAGCCTCAGAGCGTCAAGAGGCACTGACTGCGGCATCGTCCAATCTTGTCTCGGAGCCCTCCATCCGTCGGAGGGCTCCGGCCCATGATGCACGCGCAGGATCCGTGTGCATGGTGGAGCGGGACCGGCCACCAGCCGGCCCCGCCTGGAGACCCGGCGCCGTTCAGCCGATCCTGAACGGCGGGCGGGGTCCTGAGGCCAGACCCGCCACTCCCTGGCAAGTGCTCTTCGGGCCCGGCCGCGGGCAGCGGTCTGCGCCGAATTGTTCTTTCGATATTCGAGTTTGCGAGACTTGTCATGAGTAGTGCGCCTGTGCACTCCACCCGATTACCTTCTTTGACCGGCTATCGATTCCTGCTGGCGTCGGCTGTTCTGTTCGGCCATGTCGTCTTCGTGTCCGGGATCTTCCCCTTCGATCACCCGTGATGGAGGCCAACCGGCTGTCCATCATGCTGGCTGCCGGTGCGGTGTCGTCGTTCTTTCTGCTTAGCGGCTTCGTGCTGACTTGGACGAGGCGAGCCGATGACACCCCGCTGCGCTTCTACCGCCGCCGAATCGTCAAGATCTTTCCTAACCATGTCGTCACCCTCGTTCTGATGCTCGGGCTGCTCTGGGTGACGACTGCACCGTCACCAGCGCCCGTCCAAGAGCCGACCGCCGGCCAGGCCATGGCCAATCTGTTCCTCGTCCATACCTGGTATCCCGATCTCGGGATGGTCACCAGCGGTACCGGGGTGACCTGGTCGCTGGCATCGGAGCTCTTCTTCTACTTGCTGTTCCCCCTGATCATCGTGCCGTTGTGTGCCTTGCCGGTCCGGCGGCTATAGGCGTGTGCCCTTGCAGTTGCCGCGTTGGTTGTGACCGTGCCGGCGCTCGCGACACTGGTGACGTCCTCGGGAGAGCCGATGAGCAGCGTGTTGCCGATGTCGCTGGAGTATTGGTGGCTGATCTACTTCTTCCCGCCGGTCCGACTCCTGGAGTTCGTTCTCGGCATTTTGCTGGCCCGGATTGTGCTCACCGGTCGGTGGCCGAGCACTCAGCTGTTCTGGCCGGTGCTCGGTCTCGTCGCGGTCCTGGCCGCTGAGCCGATCATGCCCAACGGTTACCTGTGGGTGGCAGCGACGTGTGTCCCCGCAGCGGCGATCATCGCCACGATGGCCGTACGAGACCAGGAACAGCGCACCACCTGGTTGGGCCGGGCACCCTTGATGATCCGCCTGGGCGAGGCGTCCTTTGCCCTGTACGTCGTCCATATGCCGGTCATTTACGCTATCCGCCACCTCGCTGGTCCGGGACAGGTATTCGGGACGTTTCCGGCCGTGCTGCTAGCGGTGACCATGGCTATTGCGTCGGTGCTGGCTGCGGTTGTCCTGTGGCGTGTGGTCGAGGTGCCGATGATGCGCCGGTTCTCCCGTCCGCGACAGCCGGCCAATACCGAACGGGCACCGACGAGAACTGGCTAGCCCTGAACCGCCTCGCCGGGGCCCTACATCGGCCCCGGCGGGCAGCTCACATTGATCAGGTGATGAACGATGACGACCACACCGGGGACCATCGAGCCTACAGCTGCTCCCGGCCCCTTTGAAGCTGATCTTGCCGGGTTCGACCGCGTGCTGCGGCAGGCGGGCGACCGGTCCTATTGCCGAACCGAGCGGGTACCGCTGGCGGACCTGGATGGGTGGTACAGCGATCCTCTGACCGGTTGGTGGCATCACTGCAGCGGAAGGTTCTTCTCCGTGGAAGGCCTCCACGTCCGGCTCGACGCAGCACCGGCATCCACGTGGTGCCAGCCGATCGTCAATCAGCCGGAGGTCGGCATCCTCGGCATTCTGATCAAGCAGATCGACGGAGCTACCTACTGTCTGATGCAGTTCAAGGCTGAGCCGGGCAACATCGGGGGCATTCAGTTGTCACCGACGGTGCAGGCTACCCGGAGCAACTACACAGGCGTCCATGGCGGCTCGGCGGTGCCGTATCTCGACTACTTCCGTGATGCTGCTCCGTCACGGGTGCTCGCCGACGTCCGTCAATCCGAGCAGGGCGCGTGGTTCTTGCGCAAGCGCAACCGGAACATCATCGTGTCCACGGACGACGACGTGCCGGTGCACGACGGGTTCTGCTGGCTCAGCGTCGACCAGCTTTTGCGGTTGATGCGGCGACCAGACCTGGTCAACATGGACACCCGAACGGTGCTGTCGCTCCTGCCGTGGGTTGCCGCCACTACCGCAGCCGCAGTGACCCAGGACCGTCGTCCGGCCGGTCAGGACGAGGTGTGGAGCCGGGTCTTGCGGCGTGAATGTGCTCTGGCGGTCAGCCGTCACGAGGACCGCGAGATACAGAACTGGATCACCGACGTGCGAACACGCATCGACCTGGCCGCCACGCCGGCGCCGATGCGGGCCCTCACCGGATGGCAACGCGATGACGCCGGCATCCGGCACGAGACCGGTGCCTTCTTCGAGGTGATCGGAGTAGGAGTGGAATCGGCGGGCCGCGAAGTAGCGCAGTGGAGCCAGCCGATGCTGGCCACCAGGGAGGACGGTGTCGTCGCATTCCTCATCACCCGGATCGACGGAGTGTTACATGCGTTGCTTCATCTGCGGTCCGAGCCGGGGTTGACCGACGTTGCCGAGCTCGCGCCCACAGTGCAGTGCATTCCGGGCAACTACACGTTCCTGCCGGAGGCGGCAAGGCCACCGTTTCTCGACACGATCCTCAACGCTGCGCCCACGTCGATCCGCTTCGACACGACGCTTTCCGACGAGGGCGGACGGTTCTACCGGATCAGCAACCGGCACCTGATCGTCGAAACCGACACGATTCACACCCATCCGGACTACCGCTGGATGTCGGTACGGCAACTGGCCGAGTTGCTGCGGCATTCCCATTATCTCAACGTCCAGGCCCGAGGCCTCCTCGTGTGCCTGTTCAGTGTGTTGGCCGGCACCGTACCGGATGGCACTGCATCTGGCGGGTGACAGACCCGAAGGAGAACGACATGACCATTGGATGGGCTGGCCTGGCCAGCGACTCCGACCGGCCACTGATCACCGTGCTCGGCGCAACCGGCTTCGTCGGTTCGGCGGTGCTGGCTCGGCTGGCCCGCCGCGATGTCCGGCTGCGGGCCGTGGCACGCCGCGCGGCGGGGCCACCGGTATCCGCGATAGCCGACGTCGAGGTGGTGACCGCCGACCTCACCAGTCGCGAAGCGCTGACCACCGCCGTCAAAGGTTCGGATGCGATCATCCACGTGGTGCTCTGTGAGGGGGGTTGGCGTGCTGCGGAGCAGGTCGGTGGCGAGCGGGTCAACGTCGGGATCATGCGGGACCTGATCGAGGTGTGCCGCGCCGAAAGCTCAACCGTCCGGCCGCCAGTCGTCGTCTACGCAGGTGCGGCGTCGCAGGTGGGAGTCCCTTTGGGTGAGCCCCTGGACGGCACCGAAGCCGACCACCCTGCCACCATTTATGACCAGCAGAAATTGGCCGCCGAGCAGATGCTGCTCGAGGCGACCACGGCGGGCTGGGTCAGCGGTGTCAGCCTTCGGCTGCCCACGGTATTCGGCGCGGCACCCAACGGTGCCGACCGCGGTGTCGTCGCCGCGATGGTCCGCCGCGCGTTGTCCGGTGAACCCATCACGATGTGGCACGACGGAACGGTCCGGCGCGATCTTGTCGACGTAGCCGACATAGCGGCAGCCTTCGAGACGGCGCTCGAACACGCCGAACGGCTCCGCGGAGCGGCGTGGTTGCTCGGCGCCGGCCGGGGCGACCCGCTGGGGGAGGTATTCAGGACGATCGCCCGGGCGGTGGCGGACCGGACCGGGTCCGCGCCGGTGCCCGTCGTCACCGTGGATCCGCCGTCGCATGCCCCGGACACGGATTTTCGCAGCGTGACCATCGACTCGTCCGCGTTCCGTGCCGTGACCGGATGGCGGCCACGGATGTCCATACGAGACGGGATCGACCGGCTCGTCGCGGACCAGTTGTGCGGTGTGCGGTGAGCGCTCGACACGGCAGAGAGTAGGGAAGAACGTGACCACATACGTATGGGATTACCTGCTGGAATACGAGAAAGAACGGCCGGATCTCCTGGATGCCGTTGATCAAGTCTTTCGATCCGGCCGGCTCGTGCTAGCTGAGAGCGTGCGGGGGTTCGAGCGTGACTTTGCCGGGTACCATGCGCTGCCCCATTGTGTCGGCGTAGACAACGGCACCAACGCGATCACGCTGGCGCTCCAGGCCCTGGCGGTAGGGCCGGGCGACGAGGTCATCACGGTGTCGAACACCGCGGCTCCGACGGTCGTCGCGATCGACGCGGCAGGTGCTACGCCGGTGTTCGTCGACGTCCGGGATGACGACTTCCTGATGGATGTGACCCAGCTCGAGTCGGCGATCACGAGCCGGACCCGCTGCGTGCTGCCGGTGCATCTCTACGGGCAATGTGTTGACCTCGAGCCTATCCAACGGCTGTGCCAGCGGCATGGCCTGGTGCTACTGGAGGACTGCGCCCAGGCACACGGAGCGCGGCAGGACGGCCGGCTGGCTGGCACCACCGGTGACGCGGCGGCCTTCTCCTTCTATCCCACGAAGGTGCTCGGCGCCTACGGCGACGGTGGGGCGGTGCTGACGGCGCGGGACGATGTCGACGCCGCGCTGCGGCGGCTGCGCTATTACGGCATGGACACGGTGTACTACACGGTGCAGACGCCGGCCCACAACAGCCGCCTCGATGAGGTCCAAGCAGAGATCCTGCGGCGTAAACTCACCCGGCTGGATACCTACATCGATGGGCGGCAGGCGGTCGCTCGGCGCTACGCCGAGGCGCTGGGCGATACCGATCTTGTGCTGCCGCGCACCGTACCGGGCAACGAGCACGTGTACTACGTCTACGTGGTTCGGCACCCGCGCCGCGACGACATCGTCGAGCGGCTCAAGGAATACGACATTCACCTCAACATCAGCTATCCGTGGCCAGTGCACACGATGACGGGGTTCGCGCACCTCGGCTATGCCGAGGGGTCGTTGCCGGTGACCGAGCGGCTCGCCGGCGAGATCTTTTCGCTGCCGATGTACCCGTCCCTGCCGACTGAGCTGCAGGACAAGGTCATCGGCGCGGTTCGCGAGGTACTGGCGACGCTGTGACGTCGCTGCTCACTGTATGACGTCGCTCAGATGCCCGAGAGGAAACCTGCCATGAAGATACGTGAACTCGAAGTCGATGGTGCCGTGGAGTTCACCCCCGACGTCTTCCCGGACGAGCGGGGACTCTTCGTCGCACCCTTCCAAGGTGCGGCGTTCAACGGTGCAACCGGCAAGCCGGCCTTTCGAGTCGGTCAGGCCAACCACAGCCGGTCTCGTCGAGGTGTGGTGCGAGGGGTGCATTTCACCAGGACACCGCCGGGATGTGCCAAGTACGTATATTGCGCTCGCGGCACCGCGCTGGACATTGTCGTGGACCTGCGAGTCGGATCACCCACCTTCGGCAGATGGGACACCGTGCTCATGGACCAGCTCGACTTCCGGAGCATGTATTTCCCGGTTGGGGTCGGCCACGCTTTCGTCGCTCTCGAGGACGACACGGTGATGTCTTACATGATCACCGGTGGCTACGTGCCTGACAACGAATTGGCGATCTCGGTGGCCGACCCTGACCTGGCATTGCCGATTCCAACGGATATCGACGTTGTCCTGTCCGACCGTGATGAAGCCGCGATGACGTTCGCTCAGGCTCGTGAGCGCGGGTTGCTGCCCGACTACACACGGTGCCAGGAGCTTGAGAGCCGACGGAGCCGGCGATGAAGGGGATCGTCCTAGCCGGCGGTAGCGGAACCCGGTTGCGGCCGCTGACCGGCGCGCTGTCGAAACACTTGCTGCCGGTGTACGACAAGCCGATGCTCTATTACCCGTTGTCGGTGCTGATGCTGGCCGGGGTCCGCGACATCCTGATGATCACCACCCCTGAGCATGCTGGCATGTTCCGCGGGCTCCTCGGGGATGGGACGCAGCTTGGCATGCGGCTCGAGTACACCACCCAGGCCGAGCCCAACGGCATCGCCGAAGCACTACTCATCGGGGCCGACTTCACCGGGGATGACCAGGTCGCCTTGGTGCTCGGCGACAACCTGTTCCACGGGCCGCGATTCACCAAGATCCTCGACGACAGCATCAGCGAACTGGATGGCTGTGCGCTGTTCGGATACCGGGTGACCGATCCGCAGCGATACGCGGTGGGGGAGATCGACGTCGCCGGGCGTTTGCGCTCGCTTGAGGAGAAGCCGGCTCACCCTCGATCCGACCTCGCCATCACCGGGTTGTACATGTACGACAACGACGTCGTGGGCATCGCGAAGAACCTCGCTCCGTCGGCACGTGGCGAGTTGGAGATCACCGACGTGAACCGGGCCTATCTAGCCCAGGGACGGGCCCGCCTCACCGAGCTGGGCCGTGGGTTCGCCTGGCTCGACATGGGCACCCATGAGTCGTTGCTGCATGCCGGACAGTATGTCCAGCTCCTGGAACAACGGCAGGGTGTGCGGATCGCCTGTGTGGAAGAGGTCGCATTGAACAGGGGCTTCATCACCCCCGAACAATGCCGGCGGCTGGGCGCGGGCATGCCTGGAACGTACGGCGCATACGTAGAAGAGATCGCGGCTCGGCACCTCTCGGCGTCGGCTGCCTGATCGAGGAGTTCGCCATGCGAGTGTTCATTGCTGGCGGGGCCGGGTTCATCGGATCCCACTTCGTCCGCCAACTGCTCAGCGACGCATATCCAGCTTTGGGATGGGGCCCGGTGGTGGTCCTCGACAAGCTGACGTACGCCGGTAATGAGGCAAATCTGGCGGCTGTGGCAGATCACCCCAGGCTCAAGTTCGTCCGAGGGGACATCTGCGACGCGAGTCTGGTGGCGGAACTCATGCACGGCGCCAACCTTGTGGTCAATTTCGCGGCCGAGACTCACGTCGACCGGTCGATCAACGACGCCGGGGCGTTTGTGCAGACGAACGTCCTCGGCGCGCACAACTTGCTGCGCCGTGCGGTCGACGCGGGCGTGAGTCGGTTCGTGCAGGTGTCTACCGACGAGGTCTACGGTTCGATCGAGACCGGCTCCTGGCCGGAAGAGCACCCCCTGGCCCCTAACTCGCCCTATGCGGCGTCGAAAGCCGCTGCTGACCTGCTGGCTTTGTCGTTCAACCGCACACATGGCCTTGACGTGCGGATCACCCGGTGTTCCAACAACTACGGCCCGTACCAGTATCCGGAGAAGATCATCCCGCTGTTCGTCTCCAACCTCTTGGACGGTCGGCGGGTGCCGCTGTACGGCGACGGACGCAATATCCGCGACTGGGTGCACGTGGACGACCACTGCCGGGCGCTTGCGCTCGTCGCGGCGCGGGGGCGGCCCGGACACATCTACAACGTCGGCGGCGGCACCGAGCTGACCAACATCGACCTCGTGAAGCACCTCCTTGACTTGCTGGGACAGGACTGGTCGGTGGTCGAACGGGTCGCGGACCGGCAGGCACACGATCGGAGGTACTCCGTCGACACCACCAAACTCGCCGCACTCGGCTTCACGCCGCGGGTCAACTTTCGGGAAGGGCTGGCCGCGACCGTGCGGTGGTACCGGGAGAACCGCTCCTGGTGGGAGCCATTGAAGCGGTCCACTGCTGGCGTTCCCAGTCCGGTCCACGCGTAGAAAACGAACACCCGGCTGCACCTCACGGCCGCGGTCCCACCGGACCAGTGAAGTATCACCTCGACCTCGATGGAGACACCATGCGTATCCTCTTCACCACCTCGCCGACGTTCTCTCACACCACCCCGCTGATTCCCCTTGCTCAGGCAGCCCAACTAGCCGGCCACCAGGTGATTTTCGCCGGCGGTGAGATCACTAGGCGCACCGCAGGCCAGGCCGGTCTGGCGGTGCTGGACCCAGCGCCGGGCCGTGACGTGGCCGAGCCACATCGGACGTTCATGGCAGACCCGGGCAACCTCAACCTGCCACCTGAGAAGGCTGTCGGTGCGTTCGTCGGCATGCTGTCGCGGATCGGGCAGATGATGCTCCCGGGCCTGGTGGAGGCTGCCCGGGAATGGAAGGCCGACGTCGTGGTCACCCCAGCCTGGATGCCGTGGGGGATGTTGGCTGCCCGCAGCTCTGGGGCGCTCGGCGTCGTCCACGGGATCGGCTTGCGCTACCCGGTGATGCCGTGGATGGCGGAGGAACCACCCGAGGTGGTCCGGCAGTACGGCGTCACCGCGTTCCCGGATCAGCCCGACGCGGAGATCAGCCTCAGCCCGCCGTCGATCGACCAGCTCAGCCCGATCTCACCAGGAGAGGTCCCGTTCCCGGTCTTGACGATGCGTCCGTCCACCTACAACGGATCCGCGCTGGTGGAGCCTTGGGTGTTGCGTCGAGAGCGGCCAGCGCGGGTTGTGGTCACGATGGGAACCACCTCCGCCGACTATGGCTGGGCGGAGGTACTCGAAGCTGTCGTCCATGGTGCGGCTGACCTGGACACCGACGTGATTCTGGCCACCGGCGGAGTGGACGTCTCGTCGATCATCGGGCCGATCCCCGATGCGGTCCGCGTCGTTGACTTCCTCCCGCTGAACACTTTGCTGAACAGCTGCGACGCGATCGTCCACCACTCCGGCATGAGCTCGATGTTCTCCGCGTTCTGCGCGGGAGTGCCGCAGGTTGCGTTACCGCGGGCGGTAGGCGACTCACCGATCAATGCCCACGTCATGACCAGCCGTGGAACCGGAGTCGCGGTCAACCGAGCCGACGCGGATCCCGAGGCGATCAGCAAGGCTCTGCGTGAGGTGATCGAGGTCCCGTCGTACCGCGAGGCAGCGGTGGACCTGGTCGACGAGATGACGACGATGCCCACACCGCAGGACGTCGTCGCGCGGCTAGCCGAGCTGGCCGCCACCCGCGCGAGTTGAGGCGCCGAGTCCCAGACAGGAGGTGACGGCCATGGCAACGACCCGGTTGGCGACCCCCGAGGATGCAACCCGGCTGACCGAACTCATGGTGATCATGCACGACTCGATCAACGGCCCACATCCGCGCGGCCCGTGGGTGCGGGCCTGCGAGGAGGTCACCCTGGACCGGCTCACCAATGACCCGGCCTTCGTGGCGTACGTGACCGAGACACGGCACGATGGCGTGGTCGCCTTCGCCACCGGCGAGATCCGGCGCCGGTTTCCTGGACCTAAGGCCGAAGAAGCCATCTACGGCTACGGCATCACCGGCGGCACCGATCCCAACCATCGTCATCAGGGGTACTTCCGCATGTGCTGGAGCGCGGTGATCGATCACCTGGTGAGCATGGGCTGTGCGCGCATCAGCATCTTCTCCTCGGAGCAGGCGGAGAAGCTGCACCGGAAGCTCGGTTTCCGGCGCCACGAGGACTGGCCGGTGCCGATGAACCTGTACGTCGACGCGCGGGATTGAGTGCCTGCCCGCCGATGCGGAGTCGAACGGAAACGAGGTTGGTTGCTCATGAGTCGAGCGGGAGTACAAGGTCCGGAGGTAGCCGGCGCCACCGGACCGGACCGGCACGAGGCCGCGCCGGTGGTGGACCCCAGGGCGTTGCGCCAGGTATGTGGACTGTTCGTGACCGGAGTTACGGTGATCACCAGCGGTATGGGGGAGACCGCGGATGGTACGACGGTGAACTCATTCACCTCGGTTTCTCTCGATCCGCCGCTGGTGCTCTTCTGCCTGCACCGGGAATCCCGGCTCCGGCCGGTGATCCATCGCACCGGCGCCTTTGCTGTCAATTTCTTGAGCGGACCACAAGAACGGCTCGCTCGGGCGTTCGCTGCCCGCGATACGGCGGCGATCGACGAGGTACGCACCCATCCGTCCGGCACTGGAGTACCCGTTCTCAGTGATGCCCTGGCGTTTCTGTCGTGCCAGCTGGTAGACGAGGTCGAGGGGGGCGACCATGTCATCTTTCTCGGAGATGTCCTGGAACTGGGCGTCCTCCGGCAGAATCGGGAGCCGCTGATCTTCTTCAGGGGGGCTCTCGGTTCGCTTGAGGACAAACTTGCCGCCGGCCATCCGATGTGGGACGGCTGACCTGACTGGAGGTCGGCGGTTGGTGTCCAGGTCAGCTGGTCGTCGACGCGATATGGCCCAATTTGTCAGGGTTGGTGATGCTGTAGATGTCTCGGATGTGGTTGCCATCAGGTGTTAGGTCGAGCACGAGCACCGCCCACAGGGTTTCCCCGTCGTAGAGCAGGATGCTGGGATCGCCGTTGGCCTCTCGGCAGTGCATGCTCAGTCCGGCGTACGGACGCTCGGCAAAGCCGGCGATGAGCCGCGCGACCTTGTCCCGTCCTTGCACTGGGCGGCCGGCGGCGCGTCCCTTGCCGCCACCATCCGCCCACAGGGTGACCTCAGGTGCGAGGACGTCCATAAGGTCGAAGAGATCGCCGCCGAGAGCGGCGGCGATGAACCGCTCGGTGACCTTCTCCTGGGTCTCGGGCCGAGCCCGGTAACGAGGACGCCTGGCCTGGACGTGTTTGTTCGCGCGGTGGGCAAGCTGCCGAATCGCGTCGGGTTTGCGATCGAGGATGGCCGCGATCTCGGCATGGGTATAGGCGAAGGCCTCGCGTAACACGAAGACTGCTCGCTCGAGTGGGGTGAGCGTCTCCAGGACCACCAGCAACGCCATCGAGACCGACTCAGCGCGTAATGCCGGATCGGACGCGTCGGCGTCGGTTTCGGTGTCGGACAGCAGCGGCTCGGGTAACCACGGACCGACGTAGGACTCGCGTCTCCGGTTGATCACCGTCTGCTGGGCTAAGGCTTGGTTCACCGCGACTCGCACCAGGTAGGCGCGTGGATTGTCGATCTCGTGATTGTGCAGGCGGACCTGTTGACGGCTCCAGGCGAGCCACGTCTCCTGTAGGACTTCCTCGGTGTCGGCGACGCTGCCGAGAAGGTTGTACACCACCGAGAACAGCAGTCGGCGATGTTCGACGAACGTCTGCGTCGCGGTGTCGGTGCCGGCGAGGTCATCTGCGTGTTGGTGTTCGTGCTCGTCGGTCATGCGATCTCCTCACGTTCTGACCATGAGTGTGCCGAAGGTGCGGAGATCGTGACACGAGCAAAACAAATGTGACGTAAATCGCATCTGACGCGTCGAGGTATCAGACGAGAAGCAGAGATGAGTACAGGACGTCGAATCAGCGACAGACGAACGAGAACAACAACAGGGAGTGGCGAGATGTCGATGCGTAGACGGCTGGCCCGGTTCAACCGCATCGTGGGAAACCGGCTGGTCGGCCCCGCGATCGCCAGGTTGCCGGGGTTCGGCATGTTGTACCACCGGGGCCGGCGGTCGGGGCACCAATATCGGACTCCGGTCAAGGTATTCCGGAGGGGTGGGGAGTTCGTGTTCTCGCTGCCCTATGGCGCGGACGCGGACTGGGTCAAGAACGTGCTGGCGGCCGGTGAGTGTGACCTGATGACCAGGCACCGCCGGCTTCGGCTGGTCGAGCCGCGGGTGTACCAGGCCGCGCGAGAGCTGGTGATCCCGGCGCCTATCCGGCTGATCCTGCGGCAGGTCAACGCCACTGAGTATCTCGCCTTGCGATCGGCCGATGTGACGACCGGCCCACCCGTCGTCCGAGAGCACCGCCCGGCGGACGCCGGCCGCGGGGATGGACAGGGGCAGCCATGACGGTAGTGGTGATAGGCAGATCACGACGGGTTCTCGGTTCGGTCGTGCCGATCTTCGAGCAGAACGGTTTTCCAGCTGTCGGCGTGACGACGCTGGCCGAGGCGCGCCCGATTCTCGCCAAAGGAATGGCGACGGCGCTGGTCATCGGTGCCGGGGTGGACTGGATCACTCGGTTGAGGCTGCGGGGCGCGGCGCAGCTGCACGGGGTCCGAGTCATCCAGGCCACCCCAGGGCGGCACACGCCCGAGACCTACGTACGAGAGGAGGTCATCCCTCGGCTTCGTCGAGCCGGCGACGATCTCTAACGAGCAGCCGACATAACCACCGGCGTCCGACAGCGGTATACACACTATTCAAGAGAAAGCGGGAAGCAGAATGATCGAGATCAAGGGTTTGGATCCGTCCGCTCCGTTCGAGACTCAGCTCCAACAAACGACGGGACCAGTTGTCCTCGTCAATATGTTCCGGGTACCCGAGGGTGCGATGGACGAGGCAATGACCAAGTGGCAGGAAGATGCCGAGTTCATGCGAGACCAGCCCGGCTACATTTCGGCTCAACTGCATCGGGGTACCGGCGACAGCCAGCTGATGGCCAACATAGCGGTCTGGGAGTCGACCGAAGCGTTGGTCAAGGCGTTCTCCGACCCCGAGTTCCAGGCCAAACACGACCGCTGGCCGGAAGGAACCGTCGTGTACCCGCATCTGTTCGAGAAGGTCGCGGTCAGCGGCGTCTGCGTGGCGTGAGGGCGGACCAGCGAGCAACTCATGCGACAGCGGATCGCTCGATCCGGCCCCTGACCGTAGCCGACATACCCCGTTGCCGGGCGCCGTGCGCGGCGTCCGGCAACGGCATCCAACAACGAAGGGCTGGCACTGATGCCATCGGTGACGACGAGTGTGGAATCGCCGGAGTGGGTTCTGTGCGCCAACTGCCGGGCGATCATCTATGGGAAACGGTGGGTCATGTCGCACCGGGTCTGTCCGGAATGCGAACATCACGCCATGGTCGACGGTTGGACCCGGCTGAAACAGCTGGCCGACCCCGGAAGTATCCACTCCCTCATCGCTCCAGTCACGCAGAGTCCGGATGTGCTGAGTTTTGTGGACACGATTCCCTATGGCGAGCGGCTGGCTGCGGCCCGCGCGAAAACCGGCCTGGACGGGACGGTGCTGAGCGCGCAGGTCTCCATCAAGGGCTATGAAGCGGTGCTGGCCGTGATGGACTTCCGCTTCCTGGGTGGCAGTCTCGGTGCGGTGGCCGGCGACATGATGGTCAACGCTGTGGACCGGGCTATCGACCAGCGCCTCCCCTTGGTTGTGGTTACGGCGTCGGGCGGAGCGCGGATGCAGGAAGGCGCCATCGCACTGATGCAGATGGCCCGCACCAGTGCGGCTTGGGCGAGGATGGACGAAGCCGGACTGTTGACGATCTCGGTTGTCACTGACCCCACCTACGGCGGCGTGGCCGCATCTTTCGCCACCCTGTCGGACATAATCATCGGTGAGAAAGGCGCACGGCTGGGTTTTGCTGGCCGGCGAGTCATCGAGCAGACCATCAACAAGGAGCTTCCGCGCGACTTTCAGACCGTGGAGTTCCTGTGTGATCGTGGTTTCGTCGACATGGTCGTGTCGCGGGGTTCACTACGAGATGAGCTGGCCGCCCTGCTACGCGCCTCGAAGCGTGGCACCAAGGCCGATGCCCCCGACCCGGAGGTGGACCCCACCGCCGACCTCACGGTACGCGATCCGGGGATGTTGCCCGATGCGGAACCCTGGCAACAGGTACGGATGGCACGTCAGCTCGACCGGCCCACCGTGCGGGACTACGCGGCGTTGGTCTTCGACGATTTTCGGGAGCTTCATGGTGACCGAGTCTCTGGGGAGTGCCCCGCCATGGTGGCCGGGCTGGCCTGGCTGGCCGGGCAGCCTGTAGCGCTGATCGGTCAGCAGAAGGGCCACACGTTGACCGAGCTGTCTGAGCACAACTTCGGCATGCCCGCTCCTTCGGGTTACCGGAAAGCGGCTCGGGTGATGCGCCTGGCAGCCAAGCTTGGCCTGCCCATCGTCACCCTCGTGGACACCCCGGGGGCCTATCCGGGGGAACAGGCCGAGGAGCAGGGACAGGCGATCGCCATTGCCGAGAACCTGCGGCTGATGATGTCACTACCGGTGCCGGTGGTCAGCGTCGTGACCGGTGAAGGTGGCAGCGGTGGCGCTCTGGGCATCGCCGTGGCCAATCGAGTTCTCATCTGGGAGCATGCGATCTACTCGGTGATCAGCCCGGAGGGTTGTGCCTCCATTCTCTGGAGAGACGCCAAGCAGAGTTCGGTGGCCGCGGCCGCCCTCAGGCTCGGGTCGCGTGATCTTTTGCGACTGCGCATCGTCGACGGAGTGCTGCCCGAGCCGGCCGGTGGTGTAGGCGACGATCCCGTTCTAGCCGCTGCTCGTCTTCGACGCGCCCTCTGCTCCAGCCTTGCCGAGCTGGCCAGCCTGGGGGCCAGCCGTCTGAGGGATGAGCGTCGCCGGCGGTTCAGCCGCTTCGGTGGCGTGGCCGAGATGGCGACGTCCTACAGATCAGTCGATTGCGAGGTGCGCGATGAGAAAGCGTCATGACGAATCTGCCTCTGCTGGTTCCGGCTCGGCGAGTGGCGCGGACGCGGACACCGGCGTTGACCGGATTGTGACGGCAGTGCGGCAGGCGACACTTGACCTCTTGGCCGCCCTGACCGAACGTCCCGATCGGCTCAGTGTGCGCACCGATCACGTCGCCATCGAACTCGACTGGCGGACCGTTCCGGCGCACGCGAGCGCCGTGCCGACCGGTGTTGGTCCGGCCCGAGTGGAGGCGGAGCCGGAGGGGAGCGACGAGCTTGCGGTCGGACCAGCGTCACATTACGTCCGCGCGCCAACCGTCGGTACGTTCTACCGGGCGCCTGAACCCGGGTCGCCGCCGTTCGTTTCGCCCGGCGACACCGTGACGGTCGGACAGCAGGTCGGCATCATCGAGGTGATGAAGCTGATGGTGCCGGTCGAGGCTGACCGTGCGGGCCAGGTCGCAGAGGTGCTCGTCGCCGACGGTAGTGGGGTCGAGCACAATCAGCGGCTCATCGTTCTCGCCCCATGAGCGACGGATGAGATGGGCCTCGGAGCAGGGGAGCACCGGTGTTGAAGAGAGTCTTGATCGCTAATCGGGGCGAGATCGCCCTGCGTATTGTCCGCGCATGTCATGACGCTGGGATCGAAGCGATCGTGGCGCATTCCAGCCGCGACCGCGACTCCGCAGCGGTCCGGCTGTGTGACCAGGCGGTGCAGATCGGGCCGGCAGCTTCGATGCGTAGCTATCTCAACGCCGCGGCGGTGCTTGAAGCGGCTGCCCAGACCGGCGCTGACGCGATCCACCCGGGATATGGGTTTCTGTCGGAGAACGTCGACTTCGCCGAGGCATGTACTGCCGCTGGATTCATTTTCGTCGGGCCGCCCGCGGCCACCATGGAGCTATTGGGCAGCAAGCTGCCAGCCCGGGCAGCCATGGCCGAAGCCGGTGTCCCGTTGCTTCCGGGCAGCGCGCGGGTTATGGATCCCGCGGATGCTCTCGAGCTGGCTCGCGAGATCGGCTTCCCAGTGATCGTCAAAGCCTCGGCCGGTGGTGGCGGCCTGGGCATGCGGGTGATTCATGGGCCGGAGCGGTTCGTGGATGACTACCTGGCGACCAGTGCGACGGCTGGCATGCTTTTCGGTGACCGTCGGGTTTACGTGGAGAAGTATCTCGAGCGGGCCCGCCATGTAGAGGTCCAGGTGCTGCGAGATCGACACGGCAACGCCGTGCACCTGGGCACTCGTGACTGCAGCCTGCAGCGGCGACACCAGAAGCTGGTGGAGGAGTCACCGGCCCCAGGGTTGAGTTCCGCGCTGCTCGAGGAGATGGGGCAAGCGGCCCTGCGTGGTGCTGCCCACGCCGGCTATGAGGGCGCTGGTACGTTCGAATTCCTTGTCGACGACGCCGGCAGGTACTACTTCCTTGAGGTCAACTGTCGTATCCAGGTCGAGCACCCGGTGACCGAGATGGTCACCGGGATTGACCTTGTTCAGGAGCAATTGCGGATCGCCGCAGGGGAGCCTCTGTCTATCCGCAGTCAGGATGTGCGTCCTCTGGGGGTGGCCATTGAATGCCGGATCAATGCCGAGGATCCGGCCCGAGATTTCGCACCGGCGCCCGGCACGATAGCGGAGTTCATCCCGGCCGCAGGCCCATTCGTCCGGGTGGACACCCACGTTGGCCCAGGTGACGTCATACCACCGGAGTACGATTCGTTGCTCGCCAAACTCATCGTCTGGGCACCTGATCGGGAGGGTGCGATCACCAGGATGGGGCGAGCTCTCGGTGAGTTTCGGGTGACTGGTCCGCAGATCCGCACCACCCAGCAGTTCCTCCTTGAACTCATCAATCACCCTCAGTTCCGTTCCGCGTCTCACTGCACAGCGTTGGTAGAACACCTTGTGGTGGGGCACCCGGCTGGGCAACAGTGACCGAGAGCCGGGGCCCATGACCTCCTCGAATGTGATGTAGCTGTCACCAGTAGCGGCTCAGCGGTCGTCCCGGTCTGCGACGAGCGCGAGGATCTCGCGCAAGTCGTAACGTGCCTGGGAGGCATGCCCGTAGCGGGTGAGCTTGCCACGGCTGGCCCATTTCCGGATCGTTGCGTCGGGGACCCCGGCCACCATCGCCGCCAGTTCCGTGGTCAGGAGAGGAGCCGTGTCGCTAGACACTGACCGGGGGAACTGGCCAGAGTTCAGCGCTGGGCACCGGGCCCCCCTGGACCGGCGATTGGACTCGGTGGCCCCAGAGTGCAGCCGGCGGCGTTCTCGGCTGAACGCGCAGCGGATCTGGAAGTCGAGTGGCCGAGCGCCACGAGTGGTGACATGGGCCGTGCCGTCGCAACCACTCTGCTGGCACGGCCCCAGAGCGAGGCGGACACTCGAGGCTGGATCGAGCGCTTGGTTCGCTGTGATGGTGAGTTCATGGATCTCATTGACCGCGTCCCGGGCGGCAGAGTGGCTGGCCAGCCAGTCGATGTTGGAGACAAGGAATGCTGAGAGGGCCTTGACGCTGCGCTCGGGCCTCGTGCTGAGGCACCGTTCGTCAACGACGAGACTGGACCATGAAGCGAGGATGGTCATGATGTCGTCGCGAGCGATGTAGGCGGCCTGGTTCAGGGTGGTTGACCCTGGTCGGCTGCTCCGAACTCGTTCGGATATTGGGCGATGACGGTTCGTCAGGATGCCTTCACACTGGTTGTAGAGTATCGGCATCATTGTGAGTTCGTGCACCATCTGATCCAGACAGGCCGAACATAGCTGCACCCCACCGGTGCCACAAGGCGATTGCTCACACTGCATGGTCCCTCCATCAATGCATATCTCGCGGTGCAGAATGTGTCGGTAGCGTCGTCCTCTCTTCCGCTTGTTCTGTGGATTTACGTGTTCACCTGGTACGGAAGGGCGCTGCAGCCGGTGTGCCGGGGCGCCTCAGCTCTTGCTCCGATCAGCCGGGTGTCCTGTCCAGGAAATTGAATCTAGCGTTTCAGTCCGGTGCCTTTCGTTTGCCTTCAAGATTCACGTTCTAGACAGTAATCGCCGGTTGTTGCGGAACCGTTGACAAAGCATTGACACGCGTGGGTGGCGTTGGCGGTCGGGCATTTCTCAAACTGAAACTGAAATGTTGGTTATGCATATGCCGGCGGTCCTGTGCCGGGTCGAGTCCAGGGCGAGCTGCCTCGCTGGTCCGCTCCGGGCCGGTCCTGTTTCGGGTCGAAACGACATGTATCGGCAGGTACATAGTGGTCGGTTCGACATGAATCGCCCACTACGCAACTAATGTCTGGCCATCCGTCGGCGGCTGCCGCATGATGGGCAAAGTTCTACCTTGAGGGAGAGTTCCATGACGGTGCTGTTTCGCATCCTCGGACCGGTCGAGATCGAGGCACCAGACGGAACGCTGATCCTTCCACGTCGTCGTGAACGCTGCCTGCTGGCGGTGCTGTTGTGGGAGCTGAACCGGGTCGTTCCGGCCAGCCGGCTGGCCGAGTTGCTGTGGGACGGCGAGCCCCCGACCAGCGCCCGTCAGACCCTCCGTAGCCACGTTTCGCGAGTGCGAGCCTCGCTGAGTTCGTTGCCGTTGGACGAGTCCAGCGTCGAACTCGTCTCGGTGGGTGGCGGATACCGGATGGCCGCGGAGCCGGATCTGGTCGACGCGCACCGGTTCCGGATGCTCGTCGACCGTGCTCTCGCGCTTGATCACCCCTTCGAGCGGGTCAATCGACTCCGGAGCGCCCTCGACCTGTGGCGTGGCCCAGCGGTCGACAACGCTGCCAGCGACTGGTTGCGCGACCGGCTCTTCACCGATCTCGAAGAGCAGCGTCTGCGCGCCATCGAAAGGTTGACCACGGACGGCCTGACGATGGGCTGCGAGAACGTTCTACCTGAGCTGGCCCGTACGGTCAGTACCTACCCGGGACACGAACACCTCGCGGGGTTGCTGATGCGGGCCCTGTACCAGGCCGGACGTAAAGCCGAGGCGCTCGACGTCTACGACCGCACCCGGGTGTACCTGGCCGGTGAGTTGGGGCTCGACCCGGGGCGGGCGTTGCGCGAACTACACCAGTCGATCTTGCGCGATGAGCTCCCCGCGGTGCGGCCGGCCCAGCGCGTGGCTCGTCGGTTGCCGGTCCCTCAACAACTGCCCGCCGGAGTCGTCGGGTTCACCGGCCGGCATACGGAGCTGGAGGCGCTCGATGCGATGCTGACGGCCGACCCGAAGTCGGGCGCCGCGGCGGGGCTTGCGGTCGTCACGGGGACCGCCGGGGTGGGCAAAACCGCGCTGGTGGTGCACTGGGCTCGGCAGGTCGTCTCCAGGTTTCCGGACGGCCAGCTCTACGTGAACATGCGCGGCTTCGACGTCGGTGGCACCCCGGTCCGGCCCCCGGACGCGCTGCGGAGTCTCCTCGAAGCGCTCGACGTCTCGCCCGAGCAACTACCGAACACCATGGACGCACAGGTAGGGCTGTACCGGAGTGTGGTGGCCGGCAAGCGGCTGCTGATCGTGCTCGACAATGTGCACGAGGCCGAGCAGGTCCGGCCGCTGTTACCCGGAGACTCGGGATGTGTGGTGGTCGTGACGAGTCGCAACCAGCTCTCGGGGCTGGTTGCCACCGAAGGAGCCCACCGGCTTGCCCTCGGTCTCCCCTCGTTCCGCGATGCACGCGAACTTCTGGAGCGGCGGTTGGGTCGGGCATCGGTGGCCGTCGAGGCCGAGGCGGCCGATGAGATCGTCACCCGCTGTGCCCGGTTGCCGCTGGCGCTCACGATCATGGCCGCCCGGGCGGCCGCACGTCCGTGTTTCGCATTGCGCGCCCTTGCCGACGAGCTGCGCGACCCAGGGGGTTTGCTCGACGCCTGTAGCGACGTAGGTACCGCCGCGGATATCCGCACCGTGTTCTCGGGGTCGGTTCAGGCGCTCAGTCCCCATGCTGGGAGGCTGTTGCGGCTGTTCAGCGTGCATGTCGGCGACGACATGTCCGCGTCGGCGGCGGCCAGTCTCGCCGGAATGACGGTGGCGGCAGTGCGTCGGTCGCTCACCGAGCTTGCCCGTGGCAACCTCATCGTCGAGGTGCGGCCGGGCCGGTTCAGTATGCATGGCCTGTTGCGGGCCTACGCGGGAGAGCTGCTGCGGCTCGTCCACGGCGAAGACGACGTCCAACAGGCTCGGCGGCGCCTGTCCGACCACTACGTACACACCGCGCACGCGGCTGCGCTCTTGCTGCACCCGCACCGTCCGCCGATCGGACTCCCGGAGCCGGCTCTCGGAGTCCTGCCCGAGAGCTTCGGATATCAGGATGCCCTCGAGTGGTTCCTCTGTGAGGGGGATGTGCTCCTCGCGGTAGTGGCGCAAGCCGTCGAGGAGGGGGCGAGTGGCGTGGCGTGGCGGCTCGTGTGGGCTGCCGCGGACGTCGTCGAGCGGCAGGGCCTATGGGAGGTCTGGGCGCCAGTGCAGGTCAAAGCGCTGGACGCTACTCGTCGGCACGGCGACCTGGCGGGGCAAGCGAACATGCACCGCGAGGTCGCTCGGGTACACGTCGCACGTCGTGCCTTCGTGGAAGCCGCGGCACATGCCATCAGCGCCCGAGACATCTTTGGTGAGTTGGCCGATCGGGTCGGTGAGGCGCGAGCTCGGATCGACGTCGGGCTGGTGATGCTCGAGATGGGTGATGCGGACGAGGCCCTTCTCCAGCTGCGTCAGGGACTACTCGGCTGTCAGGCGGTGGAGGATGAGGCCGGCCACGCCGAAGCGCTGAGTATGATCGGCCGGCTGCACGCAACCCTCGGAGAACACGAACTCGCGCTGGAACACGCCCGTTCGGCCTTGACATTGCAGCATCAACTCGGTGACGCCATCGGGCAAGTAAAGACGCTCGAGTGCATCGGCCGATCGCTGCGACATACCAAGGAGCACACGCTAGCCGTCAGCTACTACGAACGTGCTCTGGCGTTGGCTCGACAACAGCGAGATCGGCATCGAGAAGTGGATATTCTCATTCAACTCGGGGACGTATACGTCGAGTCTGGTCTCACTGAGCTGGTCATGGAGACATGGCAGCAGGCGATAACTGTCAGTGAAGAAATCGGCCGTGCGGATATCCACGACATCCGAGCGAGATCCGATGAGGCGCTATTCGGATCTGCGTAGGCGATCGCCTCTCCCGATCGGCGTGTTTCGCGATAACCCATTTAGCCTGCTCGTTGGTACGTTTCACACTATTCTGCCATGTGTGAAGCCAGTTGATCAAGCCTTTTTCTTGATCCCCATGGGTATCCCTCATCGGCCTGCTGGATTGATCGGAATAGGGGTAATCCGACGGGTCGCGAGGCTCGCTGAGAAGGCAAATCCCATTTGAGGGAAAAGGAGAGAGGTGAAAGTGTGGAAATCTTTTTCGCATGGAACAACGTGTCATGGGTGAGCGGTCTGGGCGGCCACCGCCTCGATCTCGACCAGCAGGCGGGGATCGGCCAGGCCCTGGACGATGAGCAGTGTCGTCGCCGGCGGTGGATCGGTGAGCGCGTCGTGCGTGGCCGCCATGAACGGCTCGATGTCGGCACGGTTCGTGAGGTAGATGGTTGCCTTGACGATGTCGGTCGAGGCCATGCCCGCAGCGGCCAACACAGCCTCCAGGTTGTTGTTGGCCAGCCGGGCCTGGGCGGCGATTCCGTCCGGGATGTCGCCGTCGGCGTCGACGCCTACCTGGCCGGAGATGAAGAGTAGTCGCTGCGCCGAGAACACCTCCACACCGTGGCTATAGAACGGTGATGCCGGCAGGGTCGGGGGATTGACGGGTGTGAGCATAGAAGCCTCCAGGTCGGATGTGCTACTCGGCTGGGTGGTGATGACGTCGTCGGTTGTGCTGGGGCGAGTCGCGGAGTTCGCGGAGCCGGCTGAACTCCGCGACGATGGCGGTGCGGTGATCATGGTTGAGGCGTCGGGCTCGAGCCAGGAGCAGCAGTCCTTCGGTCATGAGGGCTAGGCGGGCGCCGGCCTCACGGGCGTGATCCGGCCCTACCTCGCGGAGAAGGACGTCGTCGATACGTTCGGTGCGTTCGGCGAGCGCGGGCCACACGGCGCCGGTCAAGAATGTTTCGTCGGGGCGCATCTCAACCGCGGCATTGGTGATCAGGCAGCCGAACCCGTCGTTCAGGGGCAGGTCGAACAGGGCCAGCAAGTACGCTTCTAGATCGTCTAGGGTGGCCTCTTCGCCGAGCCAGTGGTCGAGACGCTGTCGGGCAAATGCCTGCACATAGTGGGCGAAGGCGGCGCGGAACAGTCCGGCTTTGTCGCCGAAGGCGTTGTACAGGCTGCCGACGGTGAGGCCGGTCGCCTCCTCCAGCCGCGCCACCGATGCTCCGGTGTATCCGTGCCGGCGAAAGACGTGCATGGCGGCATCGAGCACGTCGGCGTCGTCGAACGATCGGGGTCGACCCATACCTCAATTTTAGAATTTATATTCCAGAATTGTCTACTGGAGATCGCAGCGTCTTTTCGCGGGCCCTGATGATCACCGCCGCCTCTTGCGCCCGGTGTCTGGCCCGGCCTAACCTAATAATTCATCTAGCGTTGAATTTTGAAGGGATCGCCATGGACACAGCCATCGAGGTCGACGATCTCGTCGTAGAGCGTGGCAAGCACCCGGTTCTGCACGGCATCAGCACTCGGATCCAACGCGGCGTCATCACCGGGCTGCTCGGGCCCAGCGGTAGCGGCAAGACCACCCTGATGCGCGCCATCGTGGGCTCGCAGGTGGTCAAGGCCGGAGACGTGCGGGTCTTTGGCTACCCGGCGGGGTCGGCTTCGCTGCGTCATCGAGTCGGCTATGTGACGCAGTCTCCGAGTGTGTACGGCGATCTCACCGTCGGCGAGAACGTCCGGTATTTCGCCTCGCTCTACAAATACGGTGCGACGGAGGCCGCTGCGGCTATCGCCAACGTGGGACTCGACGGCCACGAAGATCAGATGGTCTCGACGCTCTCGGGTGGTCAACGGGCGAGGGCGTCGCTGGCCTGCGCACTCGTCGGGCAGCCGGACATCCTAGTGCTGGACGAGCCCACGGTGGGGCTGGATCCGGTGCTGCGCGAAGAACTCTGGCGTCAGTTCCGGGCTCTGGCGGAGGCTGGTACTACCCTGCTGGTCTCGAGCCACGTCATGGACGAGGCCAACCGTTGTGACCGGCTCATCTTGATCCGGGAAGGTTCGGTCATCGCTGACGACGCGCCGGGTGCGATAAAGACGGCCGCCGATGCTGATGACATGGACAAAGCCTTCCTCACGTTGATCAGCGCACAGGGGGAGAAGGGCTGATGTCCGCACACATCCTGGTGGCTACCACCGGACGTATCCTCCGGCAGTTGCGACACGACCGCCGGACCATAGCGCTGCTGATCTTGATGCCAACGCTGCTGTTGACACTGCTGTACTTCATGTACGACGGGCAAGAGCAGGCGTTCAATCGGATCGCCCTCATCATGCTGGGCGTCTTTCCATTCATCATGATGCTGCTCATCACGAGTATCGCCATGCTCCGGGAGCGGACCAGCGGGACGCTGGAGCGGATGTTCACCACTCCGGTCGGCAAACTCGACCTACTCTTCGCCTACGGGATCGCCTTCGGCGTGGCTGCCACCGTGCAGGCGGCCGTGACGGCGTTGCTGGCGTATTGGCTGCTGGGGCTGGAAACCGCGGGCAGTGCGGGCCTCGTGGTTCTCATCGCGGTGGCGAATGCCGTCCTGGGCGTCGCGCTCGGCCTGCTGTGCAGCGCGTTTGCTCGCACGGAGTTCCAAGCCGTGCAGTTCATGCCCGTGGTGGCGGCGCCGCAACTGTTTCTCTGCGGGCTATTCGTCGCTCGTCCTGACATGGCCGGCTGGCTCGAAGGGATCAGCAATGTGATGCCGCTGTCGTACTCGGTGGAGGCCCTGATGGAGGTCGGCGCACATCCGTCGGCCACCGGAACGATGTGGCGTGACCTGATCATCGTGTTGTGTGTTGTTGTGGCGGCATTGGCCCTAGGGGCGGCTACCCTGCGCCGCCGGACTCCGTAGCGCCGCACCGCGTCCGGCCGACGGTGGAGGGTTTTCTGCTCGACGGTGGAGGGTTCTACCTGGCATAGCGGGTAAAACCCTCCACCGTCGTCTGCCCGTCGTCCCCGTCGTGCGCCTTGTTGGTATCATGCGTGGCATGTATGATGCGTCGCATGGTACCTGGTGAGGAGAAGATCTTGACGAACCTCCGCCGTGGTGCGCTGGAGTACTGCATTCTGGCGTTGCTTCGTGAAGGGGAAAGGTATGGCCTAGACATCGCCCGCGAGCTGACGGGTCGGTCGTTGCTGGCCAGCGAGGGAACCCTATATCCCTTGCTGTCGCGGCTACGCAAGGGCGGCCTGGTGGCGACGTCGTGGCGCGAATCCGACGCCGGCCCGCCGCGCCGCTATTACAGCCTGACACCAGACGGGCAACGTGCCGTGAACGTGTTCGAGGCGACATGGGTGCCGTTCAGGTCAGGTGTGGACGCAGTGTTGACGGGGAGGCCGGCATAGTGAGCGGGGCGAGTGAGTCCACGGAGGGATCGATGAACAACACGGAGATCGCGCAAGTCGGGCGCTATCTGACTGAACTTGAGGCGGCACTTGCCGAGCGTGCGGTAGCGGACCGGGACGACATACTCGCATCGGTGCGGGATCACATCGAGTCCGCTCTTGGCGACGACGATGTGAGCGAAGCCGACGTTGCACAAGTGTTGACGCAGCTTGGCGACCCGCTTGCCATCGCGGCGGAAGCCGCCGATCCCGACGTATCGGATCCGCTCGACCGGGGCGCTCGGCCTCGGTGGAGTGCCCGGTGGGTACCGGCCGCCGTCATCGCCCTGATCATGATCAGCTCGGTGTTGTGGGCGTGGTTCCTGCCCCTGATCACCCTCGCGGCGGGGATAGTTCTGCTGTGGGGGTCGGCGCTGTGGACACCCGGAGAGAAACTCGCCGGCACGGTGCTGTTGCCGGCACCGGCGGTCGCATGGTGGGGCCTGGGTATCGGATCGGTCGCGGACGAGATGTGCGTGGCCGAGTCGACCGGGGTCGAGGTCGGCTCGGGCCAGGCGGAGCAGGTCGACGTGGTGTGTGAAGGCGGCACCGCTGTGTGGGAGTCCGTCGTTGGTACCGGGCTCCTCGTCGCTGCCGTGCTGGGTGGGGTCATGGCGGCCGTGCTCTTGTACCGGCGCGGCATGACCCGAGCACATAGTTGAGCCGGTCGGGCCCCCACGACGTGCCGATCCGAGACTCTGTCAAGTACACCCAAGCGCAGCTTGGTCGTCGAGGACAGGATTCAGCCGTCAATGTTTGGCCTGTTGGACTAGACATGGGAGGTCTTGTGTCCCTGATTCTTGACTGACACCTCAAGACTGTCAGGGAGCTGATCCACATGCGTGATCGCTTGACCGTGATGACCGTCGGTGTCCTACTGCTGGTGGCCTCCTGCTCGGGCTCTGGATCTGAGGGCCCGTCGGCTAGTCGCACTGACGTGGGTTCGGAAGATCAGGGTGATCTGATCAGTGGTGGTTCTGTGTCCTTCGCCTTGGCTGGGGATCCCGGGGATCTGGATCCCTGGTCGTCGCTGTCGTCGGCCAACATCGGCATCGCGATGTTCGGTTACGACACGATCGTCAGTCTTGACGCCGACGGCCAGGTGGTCCCGGCCCTTGCCGAGTCGTGGACCGCGGAAGGCGACACGTGGACATTCGTCTTGAACCCCGAGGCTACCTGCGCCGATGGCTCGCCAGTGGACCCGAGCTTGGTGGCTGAGAACGTGAACTACGCTGCCGACCCGGACAACGGGGTGGTAATGGCCGGGGTCTTCTTGCCGCAGAACGCCAGCGCGGTCGCCGATGACGCCGCCGGTACGGTCGCCATCACGCTGGCGGAGCCGGCGCCCTTCTTCCTCCAAGGGCTCTATGGATTTCCGATCATCTGCCGGGCCGGGTTGGACGATCGGTCGACGATGCGCGGTGCCACTCAGGGGTCCGGGCCGTACGTCCTGGATGAGGCCGCTCCAGGTGACTCCTACACCTATACGATGCGCGACGATTACACCTGGGGGCCGGGCGGCTCTCGCACCGGGGAGCCCGGCCAGCCGGAGACGGTAACGTTGCGAGTCGTCGAAAACGAGACGACCGTGGCAAACATGTTGCTCGGCGATCAGCTGAACATCGGGTCGGTGGTGGGGCCAGATGTGGCCCGGCTGGAGGAGGCGGCGATGTTTCACGCCGACGTGCTGTCGCCAGCCGGTCAGATGTTCTTCAATCAGCGTGAAGGCATGCTCCTCGCGGACGAAGAGCTGCGCCGGGCGTTGACGATGGCGATCGATCGCAGCGAGCTGAACAGTGTCTTTTCCGGCGGACGAGGTCAGGAACCCGAGCAGCTTCAGGTATTCGCGATCACGTGTCCAACCGCCTCTGTCGCGGAGAACCTCCCCGGTCACGACGTCGACGGGGCTCGAGCATTGCTGGATGAGATCGGCTGGGTGACCGGCTCGGATGGTCTCCGAGCCAAGGACGGTCAGCAACTGACGGTGGCGTTGAAGTACGACGCCGGTAGCCCACAGATCCAGTCAGCGGCCGAGTTGGCCGTGGCCCGCTGGAAGGAGATCGGCGTGGAGGTCAACGCCGAGGCCACGGACGTCATCGGGAGCGCACTCTTTGGTGAGCTGGAATGGGATATCGCGTGGCAAGGGGTCGGCACACTGAACCCAGCGGCGCTCGTGCCGTTCTTCTCCGGTCCGACACCTCCGGACGGCAACAACTTCAGTGGCACCACGAATCCCGAGTACGACGCACTGACCGCTGAGGGTATGACGTTGCCCGCAGAAGAAGGATGCCAGTACTGGAACGACGCTGAGGCCAGCCTGCTCCGGCAGGTGAACCTGGTGCCGTTCTCCTACGCTGTTGTGCCCACGTATGGGAATGGGGTCACGTTCGCCATATCGGCGGGGCAGGTCCAGCCTCTAAGCATCCGACAGCACCGTTGATGGCCTCGGCATCCGGTCGGCGATCGTGATCACGCTGCTGGCCCGAACAAAGCCACCAACGCTTGTGGGAGAGTGCGCCGCCAGTTCAACAAGTCGTGGCCGGCCGCTTGTTCGTGGTAACCGACGAGTTCGTAGCCGCGCTGGATCAGCACGTCTCGCAGGTGCCGGTTTGCCGCGAGTTGGGACAGACCCGCGGCGAAGGGAAGCGGCGAGGTCTCCAGTTTCCCGACATCGACCCACACGCGAATGTCGCGCTGATCAGTCTTGTCGATCTGCCGGATGAGCCATTCCGGCTGATCGTCGCGGCCGGATCGTTGCGCTGATGGTTCGGCACCGTTCGGAGACGGGCCCCACCACACGGATGCTGACATCGACGCGACGGCGCCGAGAGCGTCAGGGCGGGTGAATGCCGTCCACAGCGCCGCCAAGCCACCGTAGCTGTAGCCACCGATCGCGACGTTGGTCGGCGCAGTGCTGAAGCCGACCTCGGTCCGTAGTTGCGGCAGGAGTTCATCGGCGACGAACGTTGGGAAGGCGGGGTGGCATGGGTATTCGACGATCCGGGATGACGAATCGACGTTGTGGACCAACAGGGCGACGAACGGCGTGAGGTGTCCAGTGTCGACGAGGTGGTCAAAGATCAGGTCGGACCGGATGCGGCTATCGAGCATGGTTTCGCCGTCTAACAGGACGACTACCGGCAGGTCACGAGTGTCGGCCCAGCCGGCGGGCCGCCAGGCGGTGACGGTTCGAGAGTTGTTGAGTACCTCTGACCACACCTGATGTGTGGTGAGCCGGCCAGCCGGAGCGTCAGCCCACTGCCACGGCAGGGGAGGTGCTCCAGGAAGCGTGAGTTCGGACTCCCAGAGCTGACCGGGTATTGGTGGGACGCCAGGGTGACTGATCGGATTGACGGGATCGGCGAAGCCGACTTCTTTGATCTCCTCGACATACGCGGCCATCACGGATGGGTCGCGACTGAAGGTGCCGTCGTCCAGGGATGTGGTCACCGGCCGCTTCTGGAACTGGTACAGCAAGGACACGTCGTCGTCGGCTGTTGTCTCCAAATACCACACGTCAGGCGCACCTGGAACCGCCGACATCGGCACGGATGGGTCGAGTCCGGGAAACAACGCGCACCGTACCGCGGGTTGCGTGGACCGGCCGATCAGCACGAAGGTCACCAGCACGGTGCCCTGCCCGACCGGCTCCACAAGCGGGCCTGCCGCGGTCGTCAGCTGACGAGACAGCCTCGCCCTGGCCAGCGCCGGATCGTCCACGAGGTCTTCAGCGAATCGGCGCAGAATGGTGCTTCTCATTCCGAATCTCGCTCTCGTCGTCGACGATGCGGGCGAGGCCCCTGGACGTTGACGCGGCGCCGAGGGGGCAACTGTCTTAGATTGGCACGCCGAGCTCGGGCGCGATGTGTTCGATGGAACCGTAACCGCGGCCCGCATATGTGCCGCCGCACTAACGGCGGCGTCATGGTTGGGGACAGCGGCGCGTCGAGATCATCGTGCCGATGGCGTGTCCACCGCGCGCGCTGCCCTCGAAGCCAACGGCGTGGACCGGCGCGACCGAGTGGGCGTTGAGCTGCCGTCACTGCGTTGCGTTGCGCTAACGCAAACTTTGGCGCTCTCCGTGCGGATGCCTCTGGAGGTATGTAGTCCTTGGTGCGGGGCGGGGTGGACGAGTGACTTCCTTGCTCCCAGTACCGACCGCAAGGAGGCGGGTTATGAGTCGAAAATCCAGGCGTCCGAGTGGGACGCCGCATCGTGTTCGGACCGTGGGGAGGAGGGCATTAGGCGTAGGGGCCGCTGCGACCATAGCGGTGGCCGGATACGCCGTACCGGCGTCGGCGGTTCTGAACAACTATCCTGATGAACCGGCTGAATCGGCCGCCAGTGTGGTGGATTCCAGCATCGTCGGAACAGATCTCGCTGGCGGCGGGCGCTCCGACGCTGGCTCTACGACGAATCCTGGCCCGAACAGTGAAGCTCTCAACGTCGATGTGCTGGGCACGCAACTGATCCAGCTAGGTGACCTCTCGCTGCCGCTGGATGAGTTCGTCGACTTCGGTCAGATGGGCGCACTTCATTCAGAGTCGGAGGCATCCGGCCCCTTGGATGCGCGCGCGATCTCGGGCCTGCTGTCTGGTGACGGCTCCGTCACCCTCGATGGCGACGACGCCGACTTTGGCGCGGCCGAGATCGACATGCTGTTCTTGTTCAATGAGTTGGGGCTCGACGGTGTCACCGATCTGCTGCTGGACGAAGCAACCCTGTTGCTGGGCGCGGGCGGCGCCGAGGTCATAGCGGAAGACGGCGAGTTCCTCGATCAGGACGGCGTCGGTGGACTCGGGCAATACCGGGTCGCCGAGGCAAGCCTGCTGCTGCGCTCTCCGGTTGTCGCCGAAGCTGCCGGCCAGATCTACGACATCGCCGGTGAGGTCGACCGGTTGACAGAGGAACTGGTCAACGAGCACCTCGATCTGGGACCGATCTTCGCGCTGCTTCCCGGCACGGACGTGAGCGTCACGATCGAATCGAACATGCAGGACGAACTGGTTGCGGACATCCTGACCCAGCCGATCACGAGTAACAACGAAGTCATCACCATTGACTTCTCGACGGGCACAGTGCAGATCCACCTCGACAAGATCATTTCAGGTGGGCTGGACCCGGACAAGCCGGCGGGAATCAACAACCAAGATCCCAACACGGAGCTCGTCTCGGTTGACACCTACCCGTTGATCGCCGAGACCGTCCACGACCTCATGCATGAGGTCATCAACATCATGGTTGGCGCTATCGAGGGTGCTCTGGACAGTGTGACCCTCCACTTCATGGCCGAGCAGAACCTCGGGCTAGGGAACGTCGCGAGAGCGACCTGGAGTGTGTCGCTGAACGGTGATGTCACACCGGTTGACTGCTCGGGAAGCACCGGCCTGGCCGGAATCGCCGCCTGCCAGACGTTGGCAGCGATCATCGACGCGGCGTCGGAAACCTTCCAGGCCGTTGTCGCTCCGATACGCGACTTCATTCTGAGCGATGCCGGTGAGAATCTCTACGAGCTGTTGGTCACCGATCTGAAGACGGGCGCGGTCACGATTCCCATCCGGGAAGCGCTGCGGCCGTTCGTCGACATGCTTGCTGAGTTCATCTCGATCCAGCTCAACCGTCAGGTCACCGCGACGTGCACAGCGGACGACGGCACGGAACACCTCAGCAGTCTGGAGGTCTCTGCGCTGAGCTTCGGCGTGATGCAAGCGGTAGACGGCGCCCGGCTCAACTTCGGGAACGCCGGTGCGCGGATCGACGCCTGCGAGCTGTTCGAGCTGGACCTGCTCCTGATAGCTGAGCCGGATGCGGTGTTCCCGGGTGAGACGACTGTGGTGACCGGTGAGGGGTATACGCCGGACTCGACGGTGACTGTGGATCTGTTGGATCCGGATGGCAATGTGATTGCGACGGTGACGGCGGAGACGGACGAGAATGGTTCGTTCGTGGTCGATCTGGTGGTGCCCGAGGATGCGGTGCCTGGTGATGGGTACACGGTCCGGGGTACGGACGACGCCACGGATGAGTTTGCCGAAGTGCCGTTCGAGGTGCTTGATCCGGCTCCGGTGTGTGTGGATCCGACGATTACGTTGGATCCGTCGTCGGTGTTGCCTGGTGGTTCGGTGACGGTGACGGGTACTGGGTTTGCTGCTGGTACTACGGCGACGGTGCAGGTTGAGGATGTTGATGGGAATCCGTTGTTTGATCCGGCGTTGACGGTGCCGGTTGATGATGACTGTGGGTTCTCGTTGGAGTTGGTGATTCCTGAGGACGCGACGCCTGGTGATTATGAGGTTGTTGCTGAGGATGAGGACGGTGGTAGTGATACTGCGCCGTTGATCGTCGAGGATCCGGGTCCGGTGTGTGTGGATCCGACGATTACGTTGGATCCGTCGTCGGTGTTGCCTGGTGGTTCGGTGACGGTGACGGGTACTGGGTTTGCTGCTGGTACTACGGCGACGGTGCAGGTTGAGGATGTTGATGGGAATCCGTTGTTTGATCCGGCGTTGACGGTGCCGGTTGAGGATGACTGTGGGTTCTCGTTGGAGTTGGTGATTCCTGAGGACGCGACGCCTGGTGATTATGAGGTTGTTGCTGAGGATGAGGACGGTGGTAGTGATACTGCGCCGTTGATCGTCGAGGATCCGGGCATTGACGTCGATGCGGATGTTGATGCTGACGTGGACGCGGATGTTGATGCTGACGTGGACGCGGATGTTGATGCGGACGTGGACGCGGATGTTGATGCTGACGTGGACGCGGATGTTGATGCTGACGTGGACGCGGATGTTGATGCTGACGTGGACGCGGATGTTGATGCTGACGTCGATGCGGATGTTGATGCTGACGTGGACGCGGATGTTGATGCTGACGTGGACGCGGATGTTGATGCTGACGTGGACGCGGATGTTGATGCTGACGTGGACGCGGATGTTGATGCTGACGTGGACGCGGATG
>NZ_JAAOEN010000010.1 GCF_011320225.1 Phytoactinopolyspora limicola | reverse complement strand
CAACCGCTCCGCCTCACCCAACCCCGCCCGCGCCGTCAACTCATCCAAATGCCGCGACGTGTAAGCACGAAACCGCCGCCCCGACGGCGAACCCGAAGACGCAGCAGCGTCATACGTCAAAGTCATACGCATCCTTCCGGCGTTCGGGTAGCACTGCCATGATCAGGCTGATCGTGGAGCGCAAACCTCGATCATGGGCCGCAGGACATCACTGTCGTGCGGCCAAGAATCCTGGTGCAGGACATCAGACGATCAATCACAGATCAAGCTGATGTTCGTCGGCGTACCTATCGGGTAGCCTGACCGCCGGGGCGTCAGACGCACTTTTGACACGTGCTTGGTGCGGAGCGCGCGAGCGGACAACCCGTTTGGGTTGCCGGGGGTGGATTCGCAGGATCATGGGAGTTGATCACGGTCATGAACCACATGGTTGACCGGGAGCTGCGCGTCGTTCGGGCGCAGGCGTACCAATACCGAATGCCGCTCAAGCGCCCCTACGGCACCGCGCGGGGGGTCACCAGGGGCGCACGGAACTTCGTAGTGCTCCTCCATGGCGACGTGGGTGACGAGACGTTCACCGGCGTCGGCGAGTGTCAGCCGCGCCACGCGCTGACTGGCGATGGTCCGAAGAGCGGCGACGCCGCCTGGACATTTCTCCAGGCCGCCGTCCGGCACCTCCACGACGGTCGGCTCCCCGTTGGCGACGCTGCCGAAGCGGTCACCCACATCCGGCAGCTCATGGCGCAACTCGATGACATCGCTCGTGAACACGCCGACGACACCAACCGCGACCGCCCGTTCCGGGGCACGATGTTGGGCATCGAGGTCGCCCTCCTCGATCTCGCCTCGCGCGCACTTGGGCTTCAGATATCCGAGCTACTCGGCAAGAAGCGCGACGACATCGCTATCAGCATCTCCACCGTATCGACGGTCGACGACGTCGCGGCCAAGGTCATCAAGCAGAAACGTTTCCCGATGACGAGAGTCAAGGGCGTCGGACGTCTCGAACACGACTGGGAGCTGTTCGAGACCATCGCGGCGGCCAACCGTTCTGTTGGACGAGAGAAACCGATCTGGATGGACATCAACGAGGCGCTTGACCTCGCCGGTGCCTCTACGTTCGTGCGGGGTCTCGTCCAGCGGATGGCAGCCGGGACTCTGCCGAACTCGATCGTACTTGAAGGCATATTGCCCAAAGCCCAGGTCACGGAGCTACCACAACTCCAGCGCCTGGCCGATGACGAGTGCCGCGCCGTCGGAGCCGCCGAACCGCTCGACTTACGAATCATGCCGGACGAAGGTATGTGGGACGTCAGCGACCTCGAACGCGTCAATGCCGAGGGGGGCTGCCGTGCACTCAACATCAAGGCCCCTAAGGCGGGTGGTTTGCTCGCCAGCCTCGATCTGGCCAACGCCGCGGTGGCGGCAGATCCGGACATCCGCGTGTGTATCGGTGGAATGCTCGGTACCAGCGATCTCACCGCCTGGGCGTTGCACAATCTCGCCCGGGCCCTTCCACGCATCGACTACCTCACCACCGTGCCGCCTACCAACGTCGAGCAACGCATCAGCGAACCGGTGGCTCGTTGGCGTGAACGGGGCAGCAATGTGATCGCCGCTCAGACCGGCCCCGGCCTGGGCACCACCTTGGTGCCGTCACAACTCGACCCGTATGTCGAACGTAGCGTCGATACCGCACCTCCAGCGCAGACCGTCACCGTCGCACCGGTAGAACCGTCCGGGCGAGTGGCGGGCGAGCCAGGCGGCTCGGTAGCCGGTCGGACCGCCACACTCGTGTTCGCAGGCGACACCAGCCTCGGTGACGTCCACATCAACGCCAAAGGCGGCAAACTCCTCCAGCGCCTGACCAACGAACCAATGTCGTACTTCACGGCCTTGCGGCCGCTGGTTTCCGATAGAGACGTGTTGATCGTCAACCTGGAAACGGTCCTCGCCGACTCACCGGTCAGTCCCTTCGAAGGGAAGAAGAGATTCCTCGGCTGGGATCTCCCTTCCCGGACGATCCAATGCCTGCGAGATCTGGGCGTCGACGCAGTCGGGCTGGCCAACAATCACACGATGGACTTCGGCACCAACCATCTGCTCGACACCCGTGCCCAGCTCGAACAGGCGGGCATCGTCGCCTTCGGTGCCGGCGCGACCTTGGCCGATGCCGCGGCACCGCACACCATCACGCTCGGATCTGCCGAAGAACAGCGGCGGATCCACGTCATCAGCGCCATGGAAGTTCAGCGCAAACTACGCGATGAGTACGGCTTCTACGCCACCGCCGATCAGCCGGGTGTCAACCCGATGTCGGTTCGCCGCATCTCGGGCCAGATCGAGGAACTCAAGCGGACCGACCCGACCGCCCTCGTCGTCGTGTATCCCCACTGGGGCGGAAACTACGTTTGGGTCCGCGAATCCGCGCAACGCGCGAGCGCCGCCTTCTCCGCCGCCGGCGCAGATCTGATCATCGGCCACGGCGCACACATGCTTCAACAGATCAGCATCGCCGACCACCACGCCACGGTCTATTCGCTCGGCAATTTCGTGTTCAACTGGTCCGGGAGATTCAGCCAGTACGACGTCCCACCATTCGGCCTGGTGGCACGGGTCGGCGTCGAGCCGGCGGCGGATCATTGGGCGATTGACGTACGCCTCTATCCGATCGCCAGCGACAACAAGACCACCGGCTTCACCCCACGCCCGGCGACCGACAACGAGTTCGAGGGAATCGTCGCCACCTTGCGCGACGTCGATCTCGATGGCTCGTTCACCGACCGGGCCCGGTACCAGACCGACCCGTATGGTCCGCACATCGCCTTCTCGTTCACCACCGGCTCCGGCGGACCCGGCAGCACACGAGCGGCACCGGCCTCCAGCACACCCAACCCTATCGACGCCGGACGGCACACGTCTCCGAGCCAGCCCACACCCGAATCGGTCCGGACCATCGCGGATCGCCTGGACCCTTCGGCGTTGGACAGCTATCTGCTCGAACGTGCCGCGCTGGCGCGCGGGTTGTGCTGTGTCCGGTTGTCGCCCACCGCGTTCCTCGCGGGTGTGACGCCCGAGCGGGCCGGCGAGCTCACCTTCCACCACACCATGTCCACCGCCACCCCACGGGTCGCCTACGACCTTCTCACGGACAAGCTGCATCTGAAGACGATCCTCGGGGAGGCCGGCCTGCCGTTCGACCAACACGCGGAGGGCGACAGTCTGCGGATGTTCGTTGTTGGATCGTCCGTCGTCTCGACTCTGCGTTCGACGGACGAGGCACCGGCCGACGTCACCGCCGAAACCCATACCGATGTGCTGGACGTCGCCCGGCGCGCGGTCGCGGCGTTCCCGGGTCTTGGTCATGCGGAGGTCCGGCTCGCCCTCGACGACCATCGCCAGCCAGCTGACGCGCAGAAACTCTGCATCAGCGACATCGATCCAGTCCCACGCTTGGCCCCACATGAGTCCGGCTCCACCAACGATGAAGGCTCGGTTAGCGCGGCGCTCGTCCAACTCCACCTCGACGAGCCCACCCGAGCCCGAGCGCCAGGAGATGAGGTGGAGGTTGCGGCGACATTCACCGGTTTCGGCTCCCCAGCCGATCTCCGGTCCGCCCTCGAACGCGTCGCGACCGAACGAGGAGTTGCGCTGCGCTTCAGCGAGCACCGCGACGACCGCACTCTCAAGGCGACGATCTCCGGGAGTCTCGCCGACGTGGCAGCCATCTCAGTGATCATCATGAGCGAGCCGCATGCGCCCGAGACGGTGGAGATAGTCCCAGCATTCAAGGCGGCACCTGAACGTCCGGAGGGCTCCCGGTGAACGAGCGGCTACATATCGAACGCATACACCTCTACGAATACGCCGTGCCGAATGCGGGTGCCAGCCGCGCCGTCGACGCCACCGCGTATAACCTGGTCATCCACCTCCACGCAATGCTTGGCGGTACCCCGGTCGAAGGCGTCGGTGAAATCTCCCCCCGCGGCCCTCGGTACACGGGCGACGCAAGAGCCCAGGTCTGGCCGCTGGTGGTCTCCGCCTGCGAGTTGCTGGACGGACGCAGCCTGCCCGTATCCGGCCCCGAGGAACTTCTTCACGGCGTTCGGTCCATCATGGCCGAACTCCGACAACATGCCGCCGACGTCGTCTCCGCCACCGGAGCGGGCAACCCGAAGAAGCCCTACCGAGCCACCCTGGCCGGCATCGAACAAGCACTTCTGGATGCCCTAGCCCGGGCCCGCGATGTGCCACTGGTGGACGTGCTCGGCCGAGCACGCCAACACGTTCAGGTCAGTGCCGCCACCATTCCCAGCCTGAAGGATAGCTCCGCCCTCGAAAAGCGGCTGCGCAATCAGCACAGTCGGTATCCGATGACCCGGCTGACCAGCCATGGAGAGGTATCGGCCGACCTTGAGTTGATCCAGCTCGCGGCTAAGACCAACCGCGCGGCCGGCGGCGACAAACCGCTGTGGCTGGTAGCCACCGAAAAGTACCAACCGCACCAGGCCGAGGACCTAGTCGATCACCTGCTCGAGTGGATGCGGTCAGACGACCCCCCAGGCCGGCTGATCATCGAACAACCACTACGCCGAGACCGGGTTCACGAACTCGCTGAACTTCAGCGGCACGCGCGAACCGGCCGACGGCGCACCTGGCGACTTGGCCGGAGACAACCGCACCTGTCGATTATGGCCAGCCTCAGTGTGTGGGACGAAGACGACCTCGAACGCCTCCACACGGCCGGCGGTACTGACGTCATCGCGATCGAAATACCCCGAAGTGGCGGGTTGCTACCAAGCCTCGACATCGCTCGAGCCGCGCAACGCCGCAACCCAGACGTGGAGATCAGCCTCGACGGGCCTCGCTCGGTGAGCCAGGTCAGCGCATCGAACGCGCACGCCTTGGCACTTTCTATGCCGCGCCTCGACTACTTGACGATCAGCCCCCTACGCAGCGCGGTTCGAGACATCACCGCCCCCGAGCTAACGTATCTCGACAAATCCAGCAACATTCTCGCCGACCAGACCGGCAGCGGCTCCGGCACTCAGATCTCCCTCGGCGAACTCGGACGCTTCGTCACCAAGGCGGCCCGGATCCCGCGCCCCGTACCTTCCGCGCCGGCCGACTCCGCGATGCCACCATTCAATACTTTCGACGCGCCGCATCTCGAAAAGTTCAAGAAGATCCCCTTGGACAGCCATCTGCTCGAACACGAGGCGTTGACCGAAGGCCTCGAGACACTTAGAGTCAGCTCGCTGATCTTCACCGCACGGGCCCCCGGCAGTGACAACCACGTGGCGTTCTACCGGACATGTGGCGATGCCAACTCCCGGGTAGCGCGCTTCACTACCGTCGACAAACAGATCACCCGCGTCCTGCTGCAACGCGCCGGGGTGTCGGTCCCAGAGGGCCAGCAGTTCAGCCTGCGGCAGCGAGCGCAAGCCGTCGAATACGCGCATTGGCTCGGCTGGCCAGTCGTGGTCAAGCCGCAGGCTGGTACTGGTGGTGTTGGCGTCACCACCAACATCCGCTCCGAAGACGAAGTGACCTGGGCTATCGACGCCGTCGCCGCGACCAAACATGAGCGCTTCGTCGTCGAACGTCATATCGAGGGTGACGCGTACCGATTCATTGTCGCCGACAATCGTGTGCTGTCGGTGACGTTCCGCCAACCAGCCAACGTCGTAGGTGACGGCGTCAGCACGGTTGCCGAGCTGATCGAGATGACCAACGAACTGCGCCGGACTACGCAGAAGTTACAGACCAGGCCGATCAAACTCGACGACCGGGCCCGCTTCCAGCTCGAACGTCAGGAGCTGAGGTGGGACTCGGTACCAGACGCCGGTCAGACGGTGGTACTGAGCACAGCCGGCAGCATCACCCAGGGCGGGGAGACGTACCAAGTTCTCGAAGAGACCCACCCCACCCTGCTGGACATGGCCGTGCGGTCGGTTCAGGCCATACCGGGCCTGCACATCAGCGGCGTGGATTTCCTCATCTCCGACCATAGACTCCCGCTGGACGAGCAGGCGGCGGGCATCTGTGAGCTCAATGCGAGCCCGGCGGGGAGTTCTCACCACTTCCCGTTGTTCGGCACCCCCAAGAACATCTCTCTCGACCTCATGCGGGCGCAATGCCGGCTCAATGGTGTCCCCCTGCGGACTAAGGCCACCGAGCTATGCCTGGACCTGGAGATCCGCGGCAAGATCCAAGGGGTCGGATACCGACAGTGGATGGCATCGTTGGCCACCGAATTTGGGCTCTCGGGGTGGGTGCGCAACACTGCCGAGCCTCAGGTGGTCCAAGCCCAGATCGCTGGCCCAGCCGGTCCGACGGCCGCATTGGCATCATTGGCCATCGAGGGGCCCTCGCAAGCGTCACCGCGGTCGGTTCGGACCCGCCATTCCACCGATGTCCAACCCACGGGCCGGTTTACCGTGACGTAGAACTCACCCCGGTGATCGTTGCCGGATTTCCGCCTTCACCTCCGGTGATCGTTGCCGGTTTCGTGTCGCTCTGGCGACCAAGTCTTGGTTTCGATCACCGGAGGTGAAGGCGGAAATCCGGCAACGATCACCAGCGCAAGAGGTGCACGAATTGAGAGTATTGAGGGTTAGGAACTGACAACGAACGAGTCGAACTCACCGCGCTCCCGCTGACGCTCCTCGACCAGCATGGCGCGGTGACCGCCGAGTTTGCCGTCGAGCAGCGCTTCCGACAACCAGGCGATGTGCTGGGGAGCCCCCTGCATCACACCTGCGGCCGTTCCGTCGACGCGGTCACGGATCTCGACGTATCCGGTCAGGCCAAGATCACGCCCCGCTGCGGCCAGCGCTTCCACCGCTCCGTCGAGATCGGGGATCGCCTCGGCGTGGAACTCGACGGCGACGTCGTCGCGCGGATCGTCCAGTTCGAGCCCATCAGCGGTGGCGTAGTGGCTCAGGATCACATCACCAAGCTGCTGACTCAGCTCGGGAGCCACCTCCGCCTGGACGGCCAGGCCGGGGCGCTCGGAGAACTCGACGACCCATGCCTCGTCGGGTGACACCGGGCGTTGGTATCCCCGCGCGACGATGTCGACCGATGCGACGACCAAACCCGGCACCGCCCGCACAGCGTCGATGGCGAGCTGCTGGAGAGCCGGATGGGTCTCGCCCAGAATGTCGCGGCCCGGCTGGCCCAATCCGGTGCCGGGCGGGCGGGCGCAATGCACGACCGACCGGACCAATCCGTCGACCACCAGGAACCGCAGGTACTCACCACGAACCCGCTCCTCGACCAGGAACCGATATCCCGGGGGCACAACCACCCGGCCTTCTTCCTCGCCGGGTTCTCGCAGCTCGGTGAGAGCGTACGCGGCACGAGTGAAGGTAGGCCGTTCGGTTGGTGGGGTCCGCAGATAATCGATCGCGATGTCGAACTGCTCTTCGTCGCGGACATCGGCGAACGTTTCGATGGCGTTGTCGCCCATGGCCGGCTTGACCACGACCGGATAACCGAGCCGCGCCGCGAACGCCTTTGCTTCCTTGATGCCGCGGCCCACCGAGAACGTCGCCCCTTTAGGCACCGGGACATCGGCCCGTTCGAGCAAGGCCCGACGCATCCGCTTGTCTTGTGCGTAGGTGACCGAACCCAGCGTGGACGCTCGGGGGATGCCGTGGATGAACGACAGTTCGTGCCCACCGTCGGCGGAACTGACCATCAACACCTGCCGGGGGTACAGAACGACGTCCAACGCCCGGCGCAACGCCGCCTGATGGACCTCGAAACCGTCCCGCACCTCCGGGGTAAGCCGGGCCAGCCCAGCGACGTCGGGCTTCTGAAGCGGCTCAGCCGACATGGACCAGCTCCTGGGGTGCGCGATGGACAATCTCGAAGCCGTCCACGTCCGGCGGCTCGACGTGTACCGTCGTCACCGACGTGGGTAGCGCGTTCTTCGGGCCGAGGACCGCCGCGGCCGCTAGCGCGCTGGCCGCCGGGGTGTCTCCGATCAGTACGGCCTCAACCGTACGGTTGTTGACGTTGCGGATCCAGCCCTGAACCCCGAACGTCTCGGCGCGACGCTGCATCCACGTCCGGTAGCCGACCCCCGTGACTCGCCCACGGATGGTGAGCTTCAGCGCCAGCCGCTCGGCCCGCTCCTCGTGCGCGACCAGGTCGAACCGGCGGACACATTCCTGAATGAACGTGCGCGCCACCTCGCGCGGTTTGCCATACAGCGGGTACTCGCAGTTGCCGATGGCCGCGTGGGCGTTCAGCTCGCAGATGCCGGCCTGCTGCTCGTCGATGGGTTTGGTGTGATCTTCGAGGAGGAAGTCGACGCCGCAGAACGCCAGTCCGGGCACGGCCTGGACCGCTCGGACACATGCCTCCTTGATCGACGGGTGGAGCTCGTCGAGCACGTCGATGGAGTCGCCGCCCTGGGACAGGCTGCACGTGTTGGACAGTAGTACCCGCTGGCCGGGCTCCGGCACCGAGTCCAGCGTCATTCCTACTCGCTGCAACTGGTACCGGGCCGCGTCGTCGTACTTGATCGGCCGCCCCCACAGGTGCGGGTTGAGCCGCCGAGCCAGATTCTTGCGCACCAGTAGTTCGGCGATCGAATGCTGTCCGTCGCCGACGACGGAGGCCGGCTCGCGGAGGATGGCCGCGATGACGTCGTCGCCGACCACGACGATCCGGTAGTCGCGGCCGGTGATGTGCTGTTCGACGATGAAGTCCTGGCTGCCGAGTTTGCTGTCTTCCAGCTGCCGGAACGCCAGATCGAGTTCGTGCTCGTCGTGAATGTTGGCGACGACGCCGATGCCGCGCACTCCCATGGCCGGCTTGACCACCACGGGGTAGCTGATGCGCTCGGCGTAGGCGCGGGCCGAGGTGTAGTCGCCGTTGGCGAACGTGCGCCCCTTCGGAACTGGCACGCCTGCCCTGGCCAGGCGCATGCGGGTGGCCTCTTTGTGGGTGCACAGCGCCAGCGACACCGCGCTGGACATCGGCGACCGGCTCCACTTGAAGACCAGCGGATCGTGCACGTTGTCGGTGGCGACGAACGCACCCTTGGAGAATCGCGTAGTGGACAACCCAAGTGCGAGGGCTTCCCGTTCGAGCAGATGCCCCTTGGTGCCGTTCGGTCCTAGCGGCTGCAGGAACGGCACCTCCGTATAGACATTGGGGGTGGGTCCACCTTCGGCGGCCGGCTCGGCAGGTGTCGGCTGGGAGACGTAATCGGTGATGCGGTCGACCATCCACTCGTACGGCTCACCGACGTCAAGGCCCGGACCGTCGGGGGTGCTGACCGGGTCGGTAGTGTCCACCCGAACCCCGTCGGCCCGCGGCAGCGCCACGGCCAACTGGCGCACCGCGGCGTCGGCGACCGCGCTGGCACCCTCCATCTGACTGACGTAGATGTGGACGTCCGGGTTGGCTTCGAGGGCGACGTCGGCCAGCTCAAGGCTGGCCAGCAAACCACCAGCGGCCGCTGGCCGGATATTCAACGCACCACAGCCACCACGGGCGATCAACCGATCCAGGCCCTGTCGGCTCCACACGCTGCTGCCTGCCATCACCCGCACCTCGACACCGGCCTTGCGGCCGGCATCGTCGGCCTTGCGCTGCAGCGCGGTGAGCTGATGGCGGTGGCGCATCCGCACCGGCTGCTCCAGCACGACGTGCCTCGGTAGCTCACCCGCCGAGGCGGCACCGACCACCTGCCGAACCAACTCGGCCGCATCCGGCGGGTTGAGCCCACCACGCAGGTCGATCCACAACGCCTCGTCGCTCGTTCCGTCCCGGCCGACCGCGGCCTCACGCAGCAACGCGAGATTGCGGTCGATCCCGGATCCGCCGACCAGCGGAGTAGACAGCGTCGCCTTCCCGGACCGCACACCCAGAAGTTCCGCGACCGATACACCCAAACCGCGCGCGACGACGTCGAGCAGCGCGGTCTCGATGCCGAACAATGTCCCACGGAAGGCGATCGGATCGTCGATCCGGCCGGCGCGGCCGGCCAGCTGACGCGCCCAGCCTCTGACCGTTCGTTTCAGCGATGTCGGCGCCGCCGGAGCCGACCGGGCCCGCTCGCTCGCCGCCGCCCGAGCTGCCGCGTGCGCTTCCTCGATCACCGCCCGGACAGCCACCAAGGCGCTCGCCCGGTCGGTGAGTGGCAGCGACAACCCATCCAGGCGACCAAGGACATCGAGCAGGAAGTCCCAAGAGTCACGGCCGCGGTCGCCGGTTTCCCCACCGCGCGGATGAGCCTCACCGATACCGACCAGCCGCTCCCCTTCGGGACCACCGGCTTCGATCTTGACCAGGTAGTTCCCGAACGACTGCGACGATCGTCCGGTGCCGCCGGGCGGCGTCCGATAGGCGATCGCGTGGGCGCGGTGGACGGTCAGCGCCCGCCCGGATTGGTTCATGACCTGTTGCCTCTCGTGGCTCTTCGCGGCTGCACGGCCGGTGCTTGTCGACGACGCACGCAGCCGGGTGCGCCAGCCGATTCTAAGAGGACCCCGCCTGCCCCGTCACATCGGGCGTCGACCGGCGCCTCCGCGACCTCGCGGATCGGACGGCTACGCGGCCCCCGAGCATCAGCCGCGGAGCCGGTTGACGCAGGAAATCGCCAGCGCGTCAGCGGCGTCCCACGCGGGTACGTCGACATCGTCAGGCGGAATGTCCAGCACCGCGGACACATCCGTACACCCATAGATCAGCCCCTGGGCACCTCGCGCCGCCAGCTCCCGCGCAGCCGCGGTGAGGATGTCGCGGGCACCATCGAGTGCACCAGCCTTGACGGCGCGGATGCCAGCCATCACCGGATTGTCGGGGCCGAGGTCGGTGAGGTCGATGACCCGCCGGCCCGACTGGGTCAGGACCTTCTCGTAGATCCGGGCCTGGATCGTGCCGTCGGTGGCCATCAACCCCAACACGGTAGTGTCCGGGGCCTCGCGCTCCACCTGGGCGGCCACCGCGTCCACGATATGCACGACGGGGACCGTGGTGGCGGCCGCGAGATCGTCGTACCAGTGGTGTGCGGTGTTACACGGGATGGCGATGAGATCGCACCCGGCCTCGTCGAGGAACGCGATACCACGGAACATCGCCGGCAGCGGGTTCTCGCCATCGTTGAGGATGGCGTCACTCCGGTCCGGCGTGGTTGGGTCGGAGTACACGATCGTCGCGATGTGCTCCTGATCACGGGCGGCAGGGGTGTATGCGGCGAGCTTCGCGAGGAAGTCCGCGGTGGCGGCGGGGCCCATCCCGCCTAGCACCCCGAGCAGCGGCGACATCATTCCTCGAAGGCTACCCCACCGACACCCAGTTGATCATTGCCCGTTGGCGCCGCTTGCCCGCCTATGTCCACATTCCCGCCCCACCTTTGTCACCTGATCGTCGTTTGGTCACCTGATCTTTTACGAAACGGCGATCAGATGCGCAGCGGCGGCTCCCGCAGCGGTCAATGGCCGCGCGTTCCATCTGATCACATCTCGAAGTATGGACGCTTAGCGATCAGGTGAACGGCAAACGTATGCAACGCCGGTTTATGCATCTGATCATTCACCGCCCGCGACCCCGAGAAAACGATCAGGTGCGGGCAGCCGATGTTGCCGCTTGCGAACACCCAGGTGATGCATCTGATCGTCACCACGTAGATGATCAGGTGACAAAACGACGATCAGGTGCGCACGCGGGCTAGATGGGTTCGTCGACGTCGACGGCTGGTGGATCCAGCGCGAGGTCGGTGGTGACTCCGCGCTCGGCGTAGTAGGCCCGCGCGCGTCGATCGGTGAACAACGGCTGGTGCGCCTGCAGCACGTTCATCCCGGTGTTGATGTTGGCTTCCAACACCACCGGCCCATCCGGCGTGACGACGATGTCCCACCCGATGTACTCCATGAACGACAGCACTCGCGCCGAATGCAGCACCAGATCCCGCACCTCCGACCAATACGGGACTTCTACGCCGGAGATCGGCGCCCCGGTGTCGGGATGGGCGTCGAACCACTCGACGGTGTCGCCCTGAGGCAATCGGGTTGCCCGGCCCAGTTGCCCGGTGTCGAGGTCGATCTTGGCGCTGAGCCCGCCCCGGCTCCAGTTGTCCGCCGGAGCCGACCCGTCGGTGCCGATCCGCTGCACGGCCGTGGCAATGAACGGGGTGTGGCCGTTGGTGACGTCGATCATCGTCAAGACCCGGATGGTGTTCACCGCATGCGGATACAACGCGTGCTGCTTGGCGTGTTGCTCCAGTCCTTCCTCCACGATCAGCGGGCGGTTCTGGACGTAGAAGACACCGACGGTCTCGTCGAGGTCTTTGGCGACGCCGTTGACCGCCCACGTCGCTTCGTCCACCCGTTTGACCGCGAAGATGTTCTTCCCTTCGGCGCCGGACAAGACCTTGAAGAACACCTGCTGCGCGATCCGCATCCGGGTCAGGTAGACCGGCAGCTCGACCCGTTCTTCACCGGGAAACCGGTGGACCGCACGGCGCCAGTAGACGCCGAGTAGCTCGGCCGAGCGGATGTCCATGGTGCCGAGCAGCAGATGGGTGGTGAGTTTGTTGTTGATGACGTCTTGCAGCCGCTCGTGCACCATCCGCTTCGTGCGGTAGACCCGCTGCAGATCGGAGACGTACTCGGCGGGGTCGTTGTGGTCGAGGTCGTACAGGATGGCGCTGCGGGACAGGAACCCCTTGATCCACCATCGCGGTCGCCGCATCCGCAGCGGCGCGTCCCATTCGCGTTCCTTCTTGATCAGCTTGCGGATCGCCGTCCACCGCACCTTGACGTTGCGGTAGCGGCGGCGGGTCCGCTTGGGTTGAAGACTCACCCAGCGCACTGCCACCCGAGCCCGGCCGGCGGCCCACACAGCCTTTCTGCCTACTCTGCTCATCCGTCCCGCCTCGAATGTGTCCCCGTCTGCATCAGCATCACACTTATGCCCGCCGTCGGGTCCGGGCCGTCTCGAGGACGTCCAGAACCACCGCCGGCTCGTCAGTCTCACCCGCTGGTTCGATCGTACGGTCGACGTAGGCGACGGTGGTCGGGTGGATGACGTGGCACGTCTCGTCCACTCGCCGCCGCACGTACTCGGACCAGCCGCCGCCATAGAGCGCCAACCACTGCGACCGCGGGATCAGCGTCTCCAACGTCACCCCGAACTCCACCGCCTCGTCAACCCACGACGGAGGAGCCAGCACGGCCGGCCGGAACGCCGCCGAGATCTGGGCCCGCTCGACGATGGCCCGAAGGGTCGGGGCGGCCGCTACGTCGCTACTGGTCACCACCACCAGGGCCACCGGCAGGCGCTCTGGGGTCGGGTGCGTGACCGGAGCGCGGGCCGGCAAGGTCAACTCGGCTTCGTCTACCTCGAAGAGCATTAGTCCAGCCGACGGCACGATCCTCTCCAGGAGCTGGACTCGTCGGCGACGTAGAGCACTCATCGTGCGGCGCGCGGCCCCTCGCACGCGCTTCGGTGCTTTGCGCCGCAACCTGGCCAGCCGTCCGCGGGACGGCGCGGCGACAGGGCGCAACCCGGCCGCTCGGTGGGTCACGGACCAGCCGTCCGGCAGCTGCCAGTCCGGCGGCGACGGGTCGGAGTCCGGTGTGGCGACACCGGGCGCCGGCTCCCCCACCGCTGGCGCCGGCAGGGGCCGCCGCCGATGCACCCGCAGCACGTCGATGTTCGGGTCTCGGACGGCACCGAACACCACCTTCGCGTCTGGCCCGCCACCGTCGACGACCACCACTCGGGTGGGTTGGTGAGTGGCGATCAGCCCGCCGAGCCGCAGCGCCACGTACCGGCGCCGCTGCGCGGCCGACAGCTCGGCCAGCCCCCATGGGAACGTCTCCACGGCGGTTTCGCGTCCACTCCGGCCGCGGGTCTTCGACCCCGCGGACGCCGCGGCGCCGGCGACGTCCGCGGCCCGCCATGCGGGAACGACGACGGCGGCTGGGCCATCGTCGGCGGCCCGGTCGACCACGTTCGCCAGGACGGTGTCGCCGGTGGTGTCCCAGCGTACGTCCACGACGAGCGTGCGCCGCGGACTCTCCGCACCCGACGCAGCGCTGGCCAGGCCGGCTTTCGCCGCGCCAGCCTTCGTCACGCCAGCCTTTGCCGCGCCAGCCTTCGCCGTACCGGCGGCGCGCCCATGACCCGCTTGTTTGCGCGCGGCGCCGACGCTGGCCTTCCCGCTGGTGGCGGCCTCGGGGCCGGGTTTATCAGGCGGACCGATGAGCTTCTCCACCCGATCGACGTGGGTGTTATAGCTGAATCGCCGCCGGGCCAGGTCGACACCGGCCCGGGAACGAGCGGTGTAAGCGTCCCAGTCGCCGTACAGTTCGTCCACGTGCCGGCGGACGTCCGCCGGAGTGCCGTAGAGGCACACGTCACCGAACAGCGGCTCCAGATAGGGCGGAACGATCGCCACCGCGCCGGCCGCGAGCGCCTCCAGCACTACCCGCCCGAACGCTTCCACGAGTCCCGGGTGGTGGAAGTAGACGAAGAAGTCGATCGTGGCGAGGAAGTCCCGGATCGGGATCGAGTTGAACGGAAGGTCCACCCAGTTGGCCGGGATGCGGTCCAGGATGTCGGCGGGTGCCTCGGTGCCACCGAGGATCCGTACGCCGTATCGCGGATCGTGCGGGTAGGCGGCCAGGATGTCCTGTTTGGTGTCCGGCCACTTGCTCCAGTGTCCCCGGCTGTGCCGGCCGATGATGGGACGATCGGCGACAAAGCTCTCCCGGGTGACCCGGACGGCGTCGACGTCGATGACGTTTTCCCAGTCCCAGGCCAGCAGCGGAATGGCTCCGCTCATCGGTGCCAGCGATTGCCGCACCCGGGGCCCGATCGGCGCCCAGGTGGCTTCCTTGCCGATCAGCCGCTCGACCTGCCGGTGAACGTGCTGGACGTCGTAGTACGGCTCGACACCTCGGTCGTCGGCGGCGACCTGGTTAACGGCCAGAATGACTTGATCGGCGTCGATCTGCGGCAATCCCCGGGGCGGGTCGATGAACACCGTGGGATGGCGCGCCAGCAGCAGCTTGGCCTCGACGCGGTCGGTGCCGAGTACGAGTTCGGCCTTGCCCTCGTCCAGGATCCGGCGCATCTTCGGCGCGAATGGGCGGGCCCGGCCCAGTACTGGCGACGGGAGGTGCAGCAGCCCCGTGCGATATCCCGCGCGATGCTGAGCCTCGATCTCTTCGACCACGCTCGACGTGTTCCCGCCGGGGAAGCGGCCATCGGTGGCCATCAGGATGTCGAATCTTGTCGTTGTGCTCGTCATCAGACCTTCTGCTACCTGAGCGGCGGATCGGTGTCCAGCACCGTTGTCTAGGAAGGAAGGCCGGAGGCCTCGCGCCCCGCTCCGCGCGACCTCGCGTCCCGTCCGCGAATCTTTCCATACAGCGCGCGGATCGGCACGATCCGGTCAACCCGGCGGGCCGTTCGCCCCCCGAAGCCGCGCAGCCGTCGACCGGCAGGCACGACCACTCTGCCCGGAAACGGCAGCTCGGCCACTAGTGCACGCGCTTGAGCGACGTCGATCGTCGCGGCGAGATGGACCCGTTCGGCGCCGAAACGAACGGCCGCGGCAGCGGCGACCGCCTGCTGGTCGGTGGCCACGTAGCGCGATACCGCAGCGGCCGGGGTGTCGAGGTCAGCGGCTTCACCGGCCAGAACGACCGTGGTGACTCCTTGCCGCTCGCAGTGCACGAAGACGTCGACGACCCGACCGGATAGGCGAGCCGGACCACCCATGGACCGGCCGGGGACCAGCATGTACGCGGCCCGGCCCACGAACACGTCGGCCGCCGGCGATGACGCGCGGCGACCAACCGACCGGCCGCCACCGCCCGGTTCGTCGACACCGGACCACCACGCCTGGTCGAGCACCACGTGTCTACGCGCCACGGCGGTTACGCCTTTCCGAGTAGGGGTTCGATACCGGCTCCCCCGAGCACGTCGTCGTATTGCTCCAGCCACAACGCCAAGGTGGCCAGCCCGCGGATCAGGTGTTGCGGCCGGGTGAGGTCGAGATACGCCTGCCACGTGGCCAGCCCCGCGGCCGCCAGTTCCGGCGCCAGCAACTCGCGAACCGGATCTCTGGTCAGCAGGTCACGGAAGACTTGCGCGGCCTCGGGTGAGGCGACCCGCCGCTGGTGAACTCGTCGACGCGGGGTCAGGTCAAACGCGGTCGGGAGGTCGGCCAGAGTTTCGCTGAACGCCCTCAGGACCTGCGGGTAGAGCCGCCCGTCGGCGTGTTCGGCGGCCGGAATCGCCAACGCGGCGCGAACGACGTCGTCGTCGAGGAATGGGGTGGCCACCGGCGCGGCGGTGGCCATCAGTCCGTACGGGGCGAGGCTGATGCCGGGTAGGGTCCGGGTCAGGTAGGCGGTGAACGTGCTTCCGAATGGGTGGTCGACGAGGGGTCCGGCGACGTCCTCGAATCCGGCCCGGGTTCGATCGCGGATCTCGGCGACAACCCTCGGGTGGAGGATCTCTTCGGCTCCCAGCAGGTACCGGGTCAACCGGTCGAAACGTTGATCCAGCAACGGGCGTCCGTCGCCAGCGTCGGGGAAGGCGCCGCCAACGAACAGGCCCCCGCCCAGACCGTCGAGGACGGTGCGCGACGTACCCATCAGGGCCCTCGCCAACGGAACCAGCCAGATGTGAAAGGACGTCTGATGGTCGACGGACCGGGCGAACTGCTTCAGGTCGGCTCCGAACTGGTCACGGACCGGCGGCACGATCTCGTGCTGGATGCCCAGTTCCTCGGCCACCTGGGCGGCCACCAGCTCCTCCATCACGGTGCCCGTGTCCGACGACGTCGTCCAGGCCGTCGGCACCTCGGCCGCCCGGGGCGATGCGCCGATCACGAACCCCGCTGCGGAGCGCCTCGGCTCCGAGCGAGCTGCCAGCACGGTCAGGATCCTGGAGTCCCAGCCTCCGCTGAGCAGGGTGGTCACGTCCGTGCGGGATTTGAGTTCGGTGACCACGGCGGCCAGCGCCGCGCTGACCGCGTCGACCCCGGCGCCGGGCTGGGCGGTGATATCGAGCCATGGCCACTGGCCGTCGGTCACCGTGGGAGGGGCGCCCGGCTGGACACTGACCCGACTCCATGGTTGCAGGCGTCGGATACCGGCGAAGGTGGTTCGCCCGCCCAACGGCCCGCCGGCCGCAAGAATGTGCGCCCAGGCGTTCCAGTCGGGTTGCGCGATGGGTGCGCCGGTGCGGACCAACGGCTCGATCCGGGTGCAGAAGTGCAGGCCGTCAGCACCGTCGACGTCATTCATATCGACGTATACCGGCACCGCGCCGGAGATCCCAGCCTGTAATCGCGCGGTGTCGCCCTCGACGACCAAGGAGAACGCGTCGTGGGCGCGAGCCGCCTCGCTGGCGGAGGCCGGTGGGGTGTCGGGCAGCGGGCACGGCGACCACGACACTCCAAGCCGCTGATCTGGTCCGCTCGGCTCTCGCCAACGGACGGCGCCTGCGTCGGCCCGCATCGCCCCACTCGGGGCGGTGACCAAGGACCGGACGCCACCCAAGAGGTCGGACATGGCGTCCACGCGGGTGTGCTCGCCTAGTCCTAATCTCCCGCACATCCCGAGTGTGCGCCTGGATCGCTCGCCGTGCATGACTCCATCCTGCCTCGCGGGCCGGAGCCAGCGCTCACCGAGTAGCCAGAACCCGCAGCCGAACACCTCGGAACCCGACGATTGCGACAGCAATGTTCTGCGCGGTGCCGGCCAGTGGCATTCGAGTGCCAACCAGAGGTAAAGTCCCCGCTGACCTGATAGGGCTCATGCCAGCCAGGTCGGGCGGTTCAGGCATAGTGGACCGCACGGCCGCCCGGCGACGGGCGGCTCCCAGGCCATGAGGAGGCAGGAATGGCCGCAGATCTTGCGGTGATCGGGCTCGGCTACGTCGGTTTGCCGCTAGCGCAGGAAGCCAGCCGGGCCGGACTAACGGTGCTCGGGCTCGACGTCGCACCCGACGTCGTGGCCGCGCTGAACGACGGACGCTCACACGTCGACGATCTCGACGACGCCGACGTGGCCGCCATGCTCGACGCCGGTTTCCGCGCCACCGCCGACGCCGCCGAACTCGCCACCGCCGACGCCATCGTCATCTGCGTCCCCACCCCACTCTCCGACGAGGGCGGGCCCGACCTCACCGCGGTGACCGCCGCCAGCCGGGCCATCGCCGCACATCTGCGTCCCAACACCCTCGTCGTGCTCGAGTCCACCACGTATCCGGGTACTACCGACGAAGTCGTCCGGCCCATCCTCGAACAGGGTGGACTCGAAGCCGGGCAGGACTTCCACCTCGCGTTCTCACCCGAGCGCATCGATCCGGGCAATCAGACCTTCGGCCTACGCAACACACCAAAGGTGGTCGGCGGGCACACTCTGGCATGTACTGCCGCCGCCGCCGCGTTCTACCGGCGCTTCGTCGATACCGTCGTCGAGGCACGCGGCACCCGTGAGGCGGAAACCGCGAAACTCCTCGAGAACACCTATCGGCACGTCAACATCGCGCTGGTCAACGAGATGGCGAGGTTCTGCCACGAACTCGACATCGACCTGTGGGATGTCATCCGGCTAGCCGCCACGAAACCGTTCGGGTTCAAAGCCTTCTACCCGGGGCCGGGCGTCGGAGGACACTGCATCCCGATCGACCCCAACTACCTGAGCCACAACGTCCGGGCTCGCCTCGGGTACCCGTTCCGGTTCGTGGAGCTGGCCCAGGAGATCAACGCGACGATGCCCGACTATGTGGCCCAGCGGATCCAGAACCTCCTCAACCAAGAGCGTAAGGCGGTCAACGGCGCAACGGTGTTGTTGCTGGGCGTCACCTACAAACATGACATCGCCGACCAACGAGAGTCGCCGGCGGTTCCCGTGGCTCGCCGGCTCATGGCGCTCGGCGCGCAGGTCGTCTTCCACGACCCCCACGTTCCCGCCTGGGACGTCGACGGCACCACGCTGCACCGGGTCGCCGATCTCGACGCGGCGCTCACCGGTGCCGACATCGCCGTGGTCCTCCAGGCGCACAGTGCCTACGACGGCGAGATGATCGCCAAGAAGGCCCCCCGGGTGTTCGATACCCGAGGTATCACCCCCGCCTCCGAGACAGTCGAGCACCTCTAGCTCACCATCCCCGGTGATCATCGCCGCATCCACGCCCCCGCCCCCGGTGATCGTCGCCCCTTTCGCGCCCCCATCCCCGGTGATCGTTGCCGCTTTCGTGTCGCCATAGCGACTCAATCTTGAAGTCGATCACCGGAGGGCTGCGACGCGAATCCGGCGACGATCACGGGAGATAGGTTGTTCGGTGAAGTAGAGTCGGCCGGGTGAACGTCCTGGTCTTGACCGTCGTCCACGATCCCGAGGACACCCGAATCCGGCACAAGCAGATCAACGCGCTACGCGACGCCGGCCACAACGTCACGTTCGCCGCGCCGTTCAGTGGTTACCAGCGGCGCCGCCCGGATGGTTTCGGTTCGGTGGACGTCCCGAGGGCGCGTGGCCTGCACCGGCTCCGCGCGTTGCGCGCCGCCCGCCGGCTGCTGCGCCGACACGCCGCCGAGTACGACGTCGTCCTCCTCCACGACCCCGAACTCTTGCTGGCCACCACCGGCATACGGCACCCGGGTCTGGTCTGGGACGTCCACGAGGACACCGCCGCCGCGGTACGCATGAAAGCCTGGCTACCACGCCCGACCCGCGCAGCCGCGGCCGCCCTGATCCGCCGGCTCGAGCGCCGGGCCGAACGGCGGATGACGCTGCTCCTGGCCGAGGAGGGGTATGTCGGCCGGTTCCAGCACCACCACCCCGTCGTCCGCAACAGCGTCGTGGAGCCCGCCGAACTCGACGTCCAGGTCGACAACCGAGTTCTCTACCTGGGCCGGATCACCAACGCCCGCGGGGCCGACGAAATGGTGGAGCTCGGCCGGCGGCTGGCGCCAGACCTCCGCATCCACCTGATCGGCAACGCCGACCCCGAGTGCGCCGAACGGGTGCGCGCCGCCCACGACGCCGGTCACGTGCACTGGCACGGTTTCATCCCGAACGACGACGCGTTGGCGTTGCTGCCCGGCGCCCTGGCCGGGATCAGCCTCCTGCACGACCAACCCAACTACGCTCATTCGCGCCCCACCAAGCTGCTCGAGTACATGGCGTACGGGCTGCCGGTGATCACTACCCCTAACCCGGCTTCGGCGGAGCTCGTCGACTCACACGGCTGCGGGGTCGTGGTGGGATTCGGCGACGTCGACGCCGCCGAAGCAGCGCTGCGGAGGCTTGCCGCCGAGCCGGAGGAACGGGACCGGCTCGCCGCTGCCGGGCGCAAGGCGGTCACCGAGCACTTCAGCTGGGAGGCCGACGCTGGACTGTTCGTGCGCACCCTGGAGTCGGTCGCCGCGGGAAGCGGTCCGGCCGGCTGATCGGCGGGCTGGTCAGCCGGCCGGCCCTATCGTCCCGGAGCCCCCGCCGGTGACACCCCGGCACGAGCGCTAGATTTGGCCCATGGCCGAGCCGGAGATCGTGTGGACGCCCGACAATCAGCAGGTCGCCACCAGCCAGATCGCCCGTTTCAGGGATTGGCTGCGGTCGCGGGATATCGTCGACGTGCACAACTACGACGACCTTTGGCGGTGGTCGGTCACCGAGCCGGCCGCGTTCTGGGGGGCGCTCGCCGAACACTTCGAGGTCGCGTTCCACACCCCGCCTGATGACGTCCTCCCGGACCGAACGATGCCCGGTACCCGCTGGTTCCCCGGTGCCACACTCAACTACGCCGAACACGCACTGCGCCCGGGGCCGGGCAAGGACGACACCGATCTCGCCGTGATCTTCCGCCGTGAGGACGGCCGCACGCAGCAACTGACGTACGGGCAGCTGCGCTCCCAGGTGGCCGCTGCCCGGGCCGCCCTGATCGAGCTGGGCGTCCGGCGTGGAGACCGGGTGGTGGCCGTCGCCCCGAACTCTCCGGAGACGCTGGTGGCCTTCCTCGCCACCGCCAGCTTGGGTGCCGTCTGGGCGTCGTGTTCGCCCGACTTCGGAGCCCGTGCCATCGCCGATCGCTTCGCCCAGCTCGACCCCACCGTCCTCGTCACCATCGATGGCTACGTCTACAACGGCCGCTCGTACCAGATCCTCGACGCCATCGCCGAGGTGGAGTCGCAACTGTCCACCCTCCGCGCCACCGTGGTGGTGCCCTACCTGGCTGCCGGCGCCGGATTCACCACTGGTACCCATTCGGGGCGGCACACGTGGACCGACCTGCTCGAGGCACATGCGGGCGCGGCGTTGGAGTTCGACGCGGTCCCGTTCGATCACCCACTGTGGGTGTTGTATTCGTCGGGTACCACCGGCTTGCCCAAGGGCATCGTGCACGGGCACGGCGGCATCGTTGTCGAACACCTGAAGGGTATGGCGCTGCATTTCGACGCCGGCCCCGCAGACCGCTTCTTCTGGTACACCACAACCGGCTGGATGATGTGGAACTTCGTCGTATCGGGCCTGTTGGTCGGCTCGACGGTGGTGCTGTTCGACGGCAGCCCAGCACATCCCAGCATGCCGGCCCTGTGGCAATTCGCCGCTGAACAGCAGGTCACCATCTTCGGCACGTCGGCTCCGTTCGTGCAGGCCTGCCTCAAAGACGGGTTGTCGCTGGACCACCTCGACCTCGGCAGCGTACGTGTCGTGGGATCGACGGGATCACCGCTGTCGGTGGACGGGTTCCGCTGGCTAGCCGCCTCGTTCGGGCCACGTGTCCAGATAGCCAGCTTCTCCGGCGGTACCGACCTGTGTACCGGGTTCATCGGCCCGGCGCCCGACGTGCCGGTGTGGCTGGGCGAGTTGTCACGGCCCTCGTTGGGGGCGGCCGTCGCGGCGTTCGACGAGTCCGGGCGGCCCGTCGTCGAACAGGTCGGCGAATTGGTACTCACCGAGCCGATGCCATCCATGCCGGTGGCATTCTGGAATGACGACGACGGATCTCGGCTGCGCGACGCGTATTTCGGAGAGTACCCCGGAGTCTGGCGGCACGGTGACTGGATCACCATGACCAGCCGCGGCTCGGCGGTGATCCACGGCCGCAGCGACTCCACCCTTAATCGGGGTGGGGTGCGTATGGGGACCGCGGAGTTCTACCGAGTGGTCGAGGCGCATCCCGGCGTCGCCGACTCGCTCGTCATCGACACATCCGGAACCAGGGTCGACGACGGTGAGCTGCTGTGTTTCCTGGTGCTGGCCCCGGACACGGAGTTGGCCAGTGTGGAACCCGAGCTGCGGGCAGCGCTGCGCCAGGAGTTGTCGCCGCGGCACGTGCCGGATCGCTTCATCGTGGTGAACGACGTTCCCCGCACGCTGAACGGCAAGAAGTGTGAGGTACCGGTTAAGCGGATTCTGGCCGGAATGGATCCGGACCGGGCTGTGAGCCGGGAGGCGCTGCGCAACCCTGCGGCTCTAGAGCCGTTCCTGGCGCTACGCTGACACGTTGCCTCGTAGGAGCGAGACCGGCGGCGAACGCCGCACTGGCCAAACCTACTGGGAGTTGGGTTCGGCTACGGTTCGGTGGCCGCACAATCCGGCCGTGACCGGTTCACCGACCACCCACACCCACGATCGAGGCGATCCGGCGGCGGGTGACGGCCATCCGCCGAGCCAACCGGTAGGACCTGCTGCTCAGGATCCGCTGCAACCTACCCTCCACTTTCGCCAGCCTGGCCTCCGACCGGGCCAGCCGAGCCTCCAACTTGTCGATCTCAGTGTGCAACCGACCCACCTCGCTCTCGGGTCTCTCGCTCGCCCGCATCCTTGGGACCGCCGGCCCCGGCCCGATGTGGTCAAGCCAATCGTCCGCCCCATGTACCCGCCGACGTGTCTGCACCGACCCACCATCAGTCAACACGTCAGAGTCACTGTCACTTTTACCCACGACGGTGACCCTACGCAAGCCCGTCACAATTTGTGAAATCTTTGGTCACACTTTGAGACAAACATCACGGCAGCACTTCCCCGTGATCATTGCGGGATTTCTGCCCTCCCCCAGGTGATCGAACCCCAGATCAGGTCGCTATGGCGACACGAAAGCGGCGACGATCACCTGGGGGGGGAGGGCAGAAATCCCGCAATGATCACGGGGATGGGAGCGTTACATGTCTTCAAGGCTGAAGACATCCTCGCCGACCTCGAGGAACTTCGTGTAGGCGGCGATGACCTCTTCGGGGTCACCCTGCATCTTCAGCTGCCCCTTGTGCAGCCAGATGCACTCCGAACACAACCTCTTGATGCTGCGCATCGAGTGGCTCACGAGGAACATGGTGCCGGCGTTGTCCGCGACCTCACGCATCTTGCGGGCCGCCTTCTGCTTGAACTTGGCGTCACCGGTGGACAGAGCCTCGTCGATGAGCAGGATGTCCGGGTTCAGGTGCACGGCGACCGAGAAGGCCAGCCGGCTATACATGCCGGACGAATAGGTCATCATCGGCATGTCGATGAACTCGCCCAACTCGGCGAACGCCGCGATCTCGTCGTAACGTTCGTCCAGCTCCTCGCGGGTCATACCCGCGGCAAGCCCGCCGAGCACGACGTTTTCCCGCCCGGACAGCTTGCGCTTGAACCCGACACCAAGCGCCAGCAGCGTGCTGACCCGGCCATGGACCTCGATGCGGCCCTCGCTAGGCGGCAAGATGCCGGCAATGGCCCGCATGAGGGTGGACTTCCCAGCGCCATTGGCACCGATGATGCCCACGCTGGTGCCGTGGCCGACCTCGAAGGACACGTCGGTCAGCGCATGAACCTCGTGGACCTCTCGTTGGCCTCGGCCGAGCCGGCGCAGCGCCGACTTGAACGTCGGTACCTTCTCGAACGTCGTCCGGTACATCACCGACACGTCCTCGACGCGGACGGCGGGATCGGAGGTAGCCGTAGTGGTCATGGTGCTGACTTCAGAGACGGACGGCAAATTCGCGCTCCCTCGACATGAAGAACAAGGATCCCACGACAAACGCGACCACAGACCACGAAGCTCCGGCGATCCACCACGCTGCCTCCGGGACTTGCCCTCGGATGATCAAGTCGGTCCAGCCACCCAGCATCGAATACAACGGGTTGATATGGACCACCCACTCCGGCAGGCCCAGGTCACGCAACTGACTCAGTGGCATGTCCGGCGTCCACAGAATCGGTGAAAGGTACAGCCACATCCGGACCATGTACTGCAGAAAGTTTCCGAGGTCGCGGAAGTAGACCTGCATCGTCGCAAAGATCATGGCCATCCCGGCGCCGAACATCATGACCATGAGGAAGAATGCCGGGGCGATCACGGATTGCCAGTGCAGCGGGCGGCCGAACCCGATCAGGATCGCGAGGGTGATGACGATTGTGGGCAGGAACTTGAAGAACGCCGTACGCACCTCCGCCAGCGGGAGCAACAGCCGCGGGAAGGACATGTTCAGCAGCAGCTTGCCGCCACCAACAACGCTCGATGCTCCTTGCCGGGCACAACCGGAGAAGAAGAAGAAGAGGAACAGCGCCGTGCTGAGGTGTGCGAATCGTTCGACGTTCTCGTCGAACGTAGCGCCGCGCCCGCGAATGATCATCACGAGCAGGAAGTAAACGCAGGCGAGCAGCAGGGGGTTCAGAACGACCCAGATCTGCCCGAGGAACGTGTTGACGTTGTCGGCCCGGATGCTGGCCCGCGACATCTCGACGGCGAACGGCCGGCGTTGCCACAGCGCCTTGAAGTAGGGCCGTAACCGAGGCAGACCGTTACGATGCGGCTCGTAGACGTGTACCGACGAGGTGAACTCCTCGTCGAGCCGAGTGGCGTTCATTAACCAGCATGCCCTTTCATGACACACACCTGCCTGCAGCGACGACCCTGCGCCACCGCGTGTTCGCGAGTCTGGTCAAGGGTAGACGACCGGATGACACTCATGCCCGCTGTCTACCTCGTTCCTTCCATCACATGCCGATGGGGACGACCAACGGGCCGCCCACCGAGCACTTCGGCCAACTGCCCGATGCACCACAACGCCCTCCATTGCAACACCATCGACGACCGTATGTCACAGATGGATGGGTTGGACCACAAGGATGACCACGGCCAAAGCGATGACATACACCGAGAAGAAGCGGAATCGGGCCTGGTAGAGCAGCTTCAGGACACCGACGAGCGCCACCGCACCCACCACGGCGGCTACGACGAACCCCACGGCGTAGGCCCCGACACCGAGAGTGAAGGTGAGATCATCGTCACGCACGATGTCCAGGTACTGCACCATCGTCGCGGCCAGAATCGTCGGGATGGCCACGAAGAAGCTGTACTCCGCGGCCAGTCGGCGGTGCAGGCCGAGGAGCAGCGCCATCGCTATCGTCAGCCCGCTGCGGCTCAACCCCGGTAGCAGGGCTGCGGCCTGGGCGATACCGATGCCTATGGCCACCCATACCGTGATCTGCCCGGCATCGCGCCACAGTGATCGCACGGTGTCGGTCCACCACAGGATCATCCCGGTGATGATCAACGCAACGGCAATGGCGGCGGGTTTGGCGAAGGCATCGGTGCCGACCGCCCGGACCACCAGCCCGAGGCCGCCGGTCACCGCGACCGTGATCATGCCGAGCCATGCCAGGCGCAGATAGTGCAGTTCGCTCAACTGGCGGTACGGGCCCCGGTCCCGCGCTCCCCGGCGGTGCGCGCCACGGCGTGGCCCCCGGGTCACCACGTAGCGGACGTCGGCCAGGATGCCGGCGGTGAGGCGTTGCAGGCTGGCTCGCATCACCACGACGATCGACACGAGGGTGCCGACGTGGACGATGATGTCGAACAGGATCATCTCCGGCGAGTCGGGAGCGGGGATCGCCGAGCCCTGTTCCAGTAGCCAGTGCTGGGTCAACGCGAGGTGACTGGTGGAGCTGACCGGAACGAACATGAACAAGCCCTGCACCACACCCAGGAGTGCGGCCTCCCACAACGTCATACGCGGCTGCTCCTCGCCCGACGCGGGCCGGTCAGGAACCCAGCGCCCCAGCTCAAGTGCACGGTGGCGAGCACTATCGGCAGCCACCCCCGGGCCCGCGCCGGCAACCCCCGGCTGATCGACGCGCTGGCAGCGAGCACACCTGCGGCATATCCACCAGGTCCGAGCCACCCCAAGGCCAGCCAGCCAGGAGCGCCCACAACGGCCGCCAACCCAGCGACGGCCCCGCCGGTGACGGCGACAAGCACCGCGGGAGCGGCCAGATAACGGACACTGGCGGTGTCCGGGTACTTGCGGATCACCTCACGGCGCCACTGGCCGGTACGTAGGAACTGCCGGGCCAAGGCACCGATGGTCGGCCGCGGCCGGTAGGTCACCGTGAGTTCGGGTGTGAACCAGACCTGTTCACCGGCGGCCCGGATGCGGTAGTTGAGCTCCCAGTCCTGGGCCCGGATGAAGTGTTCGTCGTACCCACCGAGCCGGATCAGGACGTCCCGGCGGAACACACCCAGATACACGGTGTCGGCCGGGCCCTCCGGACCACCGACGTGGAACCGGCCCCCGCCGAGGCCCAGCGTGGAGCAGTATGCGCGGGCCACGGCCCGCTCGAAGTCGGTGGTGCCCTCGGCGTGCATGATGCCGCCGACGTTGGCCGCGCCGGTCTTCTCCAGCGCCTGCACCGCCATGCTGATGTAGCCAGCACTGAGCAGACCGTGTCCGTCGACACGGACGACGATCCCGTGCCGCGACGCCTCGATGGCGGCGTTCAACCCGGCCGGGGTGTTCCCAGCCGGGTTGTCGACCAGCCGCACCCGGGGGTCGCCGGCGGCCAGCTCGGCCGCGATGTCGGCGGTGCGGTCGGTGGACGGCGCGATGGCGAGGACGACCTCGAGCTCACCCGGATAGTCCTGGCTCAGCACACCTGCCACCGCGTCGGCCAGGTGACGTTCCTCGTCGCGCACCGGCATGATCACCGACACCGCCGGCCAACCGTCAGTACGGCCGTCGATGCCGCGCTGACCTGGGGTCTCGTGGGAAGGTGGCGGAGTGCGCATGACGCGAGCACATTACCCGCTGCGGACCGGAGCGCAAGCAACGGGGCACCCCTTCGTGTTGACTCCGCTCAGGCGGATCGACCGGCTACTCGAAGGAGCAGACCGTCGAGAGGCCGGCCAGGCCGTCCTCGCCGAGATACCCGTCATGGGTGGATGCGTCGTCGTCGGCTCCGGTTCGGTCGCCAGACTCGCCATCGGCAGCATCTCCGGGGTTGGTGGCATCGTCGGTGTCGGCGGCGGGACCGGTGACATCCGTCGATGGTTCGCCGCTGGCCTCGACCGTCTCGGCCGGTGGGTCCTCAGCCGGCCGGCCCGCGCCGTTGAGCAGGTCGGCGGTCTGGTCGGCGATCAGCGCGAAGTCTGGGTCGGCCGGGACGATCACCGGCGGCACGAACTGCAACGTCATGAGTTCCTGGCCACGGACGTCGAAAGCGAGATCGACCAGGTTGCCGAGGTCTTGGCGCGGGATATCGGTGGTGATCATGTCGGCCGACGCATCGGCCAGCTCCATCCAGTTGATCAACACCGAGCGTGGGTCGGCCTCGTTCATCAACGCGCCGAGCACGCAGCGCTGCCGGGCCATGCGGTCGTAGTCGGAGGTGCTCTCCCGGGACCGTGCGTACCAGAGTGCGTGATAGCCGTCCAGCCTCTGCACACCAGGCTCCAACACCCGGCCTTTGTCGCCGATCGGCAACTCTTCCTGCACGTTGATGCTGACACCACCGAGCGCGTCGATCAGGTTACGGAAACCCATGAGGTCGACGGCGACGTAGTAGTGCACCTTGATGCCGAGCGATCCCTGCACGGCCTGCTTTACCGCCGTCGGCCCCGGCCCGGACGGCCCGGGGAACATCTCCGGGTTGGCTTCGCCGTAGGTCCAGGTGGCATTGAGGAGGTATTCCGAACGGTCACCGTCGCCGGCGAACCCACGGGGGAACTCCGCCGCCGCCGGGCTCCCGCTGGGGAAGCGGGCCTTCTCCAAGTTGCGTGGGAGGCTGATCAGTGCGGGCTCACCGGTGAGGACGTCCACCGAGAGGACGTGAATGCTGTCCGGGCGGGCGCCGGCCCGGCCGTCGCCGGAGTCCATGCCGAGCAGAAGGATGTTGAGGCGTCCGTTGCTCGCCGCCGCGGCTTCGCCCGAAGGGAACATCGAGACGACGAGGTCGTGTGCTGCCTCGGCGTACCGCGCGGCCACCACGAACGGCGTGGAGACCAGCACCGCCAGGCCCAGCGTGGCCGCCACCACGATCAGGCGGTGTCTGCGGTTGAGGCCCGGTGGGTGCCCGAGCCGCCAGGCGTCGATCAGGATGACCACCCAGGCCAGGGCCAGGATGAACGCGATGATCTGGAACGATGTCAGAATCCAGGGCTGCACGGCCATCTTGGCGAGATCGTTCATCGACGTACGCCACGCGACGAACAACACGATGCAGATCACCGCGCCCCACACCGACAGTGCGATCTTGCCCATGCGCTGGTTGCCGCGGAGTAGCTGAGCGCTGCCGGGCGCCGCCACCGACATGGCGATCAGCGTGAGCGAACGCCGGAATCGGGTCGCCTCGGCGCGCTGTTCACGCTGCTCACGGGCGGACGGACGGCGGCGGATCGGAGGCCGGCGTGGTGGACGACCTCGCACCCGGGTGGATCCCCGTGTGTGTGTCGTCGGCGCCATTCGTCTGTCCCCCAAGGGCCATCTCACACCGACGCCCCCGTAGCGCCAGCGTGGCCAGTATCACCAGGAACCACCACCAAACGGTGGCGGCGCGCCGAGTCAACTGGTGCATCGCCTGTCACATCAGTCACGCGACATCTGCGACGACGACGGCTCGCCATGGCTTGACATCAACCATGACTTGAGGAACAACGATAACGTCAAGAGCACCTCATGGGCGGCAATGCGCCTCGGCGTGTCACGTAATGAAACCACGAACCTCGGCCTCCGCGCCCAGTCGGCGCAACGCCCGACGAACCGCCGGCGCCACCGTGGTCGCCGCACTACCGACGTCTTCCGACAAGGTCACCAAATGGTGTCGTGCCGGTACGTCATAGAGCATTTCCGCCCGAGAAGCAGGTACCGTTCAACTCGTGGAAGACCACCGTAGGCAGGGTGATGCGGGAGCCGACGCGCCGCGTTCGGGTCCAGTCAAGGTCACCACTTACAGCTCGGGTAACGTGCCGGGCGTGTCGTATCGGGGTGGCTACGCCCACAGCCCACGAGATGAAGAGGACGATCACCCGCAGGCCACTCCGGCCGCGCCCGCGGGCACCCGGGCCATGCCGGTCGACCGCCGGGCCCGCGCCTCCACCCCGGTGCCACCGTCGAGGCCACCACGCACCAAGAACCGCCGTGACGGGGGCGGCCGGCCCAAGAAGCGTCGCTCCGGCTTCGTCCGCTTCCTGCGCTGGTTCCTCGCCATCATGCTGGTCATCACCGTCGGACTGGTCGCCCTTGTGTGGTTCGTCTGGTCGCGGATCGAGAAAGTCGATGCCATCCCCGACGATCACGGCTCGGCGCGCTCAGCCGGGCAGGTCTATCTCGTCGTCGGATCGGACCGGCGCGACGACCTCGACGAGGAAGAGCAGAGCGAACTCGGCACCGGCAGCACCGGCGGCGAACGGGCCGACACCATCATGCTGGTGCATGTGCCCAACAACGGCCGGCCAGCCCTGATCAGCGTGCCTCGAGACTCCGTCGTCGACATCCCGGGCCACGGCTCCGGCCGGGTCAACGCCGCATTCGCCTACGGCGGCCCGGCGCTGCTGGTCGAGACGATGGAGGCCAACACCGGGGTAGCCATCGACGATTACGTGCAGCTCGGCTTTGGTGGCTTCGCCCAAATCGTCGACGCGCTCGGTGGCGTGGAGATGTGTCTCGAAGAGGCCATCCAAGATGAGAAGGCAAAGATCGATCTCCCGGCCGGTTGCCAGGACCTGGTTGGAAGCGACGCCCTTGGCTATGCGCGCGCCCGGTACTTCGACCCGCGTGCCGATCTGGGCCGGGTGGAACGCCAGCGCGAACTCATCTCGGCCATCGCCGACGAGGCGCTGTCGCCCAGCACTCTGCTCAACCCGATCGAGCTCACCCGCACCGCGCTGGCCAGTGGCAACGCGCTGATCCTCGACGAGGGCACCGGGCCACTGGACATGTTCAAGTTCATCCGCGCCATGGGACGTATCTCATCGGGCTCCGGCGACACCCTGACCGTTCCGCTCGGCCGAGTGGGCAACACAGTCGACTGGGACGCTACGGCCGCCGAAGAACTATGGACCGCATTGCGCGACGGTACCGAGGTGCCGCGGCACCTCATCGAGTAACCCGTCGCCGCAGGTGTCAGGCTGACCGAGCACAGACGCGCAGCGGTCCGACGTGTCCGGCCTGACACGTCGGACGGTCCGGCCCGTCGGAAGCCTCTCCGGAGCAGGAATTTAGGAGGTCAGGGGCGCCCCAGCCCGCGGTACGTCCAGCCGGCGGCCCGCCACGCATGGTGGTCGAGGCAGTTACGACCGTCGATGACGGTGCGATTGGCGACCACCTCGCCGACCACGGCCGGATCCAGGTCACGGAACTCCACCCACTCGGTCAGGTGGAGCACGACGTGTGCACCCCGGCATGCGTCCAGCACCGAGTCGGCATACGACAACGTCGGAAAGATCCGTCGCGCGTTGTCCATGGCCTGGGGGTCGTACACGACAACCCCGGCGCCCTTCAGATGAAGCTGGCCGGCCACCGTCAACGCCGGCGAGTCGCGGACGTCGTCGGAGTCGGGTTTGAACGCCGCCCCGAGTACAGCCACCCGACGACCGATCACCGAACCGCCGGCCAGTTGCCGGGTGAGGTCCACGACGCGGTCGCGTTGACGCAAGTTGATGGCGTCGACCTCACCCAACAGGGTGAGCGCGTCGGCCACGCCCAACTCACCGGCCCGCGCCATGAAGGCACGCAGGTCCTTGGGCAGGCAGCCGCCACCGAAACCGACGCCGGCGTTCAGGAACTTCCGGCCGATACGTTCGTCGTAACCGATGGCGTCGGCCAATTGTGTGACGTCGGCTCCAGCCACCTCCGCGACCTCGGCGATCGCGTTGATGAACGAGATCTTGGTGGAGAGGAAGGCGTTCGCTGAGACCTTCACCAGTTCGGAGGTGGCCAGATCGGTGACGACGACCGGCGTGCCGGCCGTGATGGCGTCGACGTAGGTGTCTCGCAACAGCTTCTCGGCCCGATCCGACGTGACCCCGAACACGAACCGATCCGGGCGCAGGGTGTCCTCGATGGCACGGCCTTCGCGCAGGAACTCCGGGTTCCACGCCAGCTCTGCTTCGCCGCCGATGGGAGCAGCCGCTGCCAGCCGCCCAGCCAGCCGCTGAGCGGTACCGACCGGCACTGTTGACTTGCCGACGACCAGACATGGCCGCCGCAGGTGCGGAGCCAGTTGATCGATGGCGGCGTCGACGTGGCTGAGATCCGCGCCCAGGCTGTCGCTCAGCTGTGGTGTTCCCACGCAGATGAAGTGGACGTCGGCGTCGGCGGCGTCAGCCATGTCGGTGGAGAACCGCAATCGCGGTGTACCGACGTGTTTGGCGAGCAGTTCCTTCAGCCCAGGCTCATAGATAGGTGGGACTCCTTCGGCCAGCCGAGCGATCCGCTCCTCGTCGACGTCGATGCCGACAACGGAAAAGCCCAGGTCAGCCATACAGGCGGCATGCACCACTCCGAGGTAGCCGGTGCCGATGACCGAGATGCGCATAGGCCGAGCCTAAGACCTCGCGGGCAACCGTCAGACCCCGGCCCATCTGGCGTTGAGTTCGGCCATCCGGTCCGCACAACCGTCGACGGACCCAAACCACACCGCGATGTGGTCGGCACCCGCCTCAGCCAGCGCATGGGCCTGCTCGACCACCCTGGCGGCCGAGGCACCTTCCGGCATCTCCAACCGAGTCCCCACCTCCACGGACCGATCAGTGCTGGCCCGGATCTGGTCGACTCGAGCTCGGAAGGCAGTGGCATCGAGACCGACACCCTGCCAGACGTCAGCGTAGCGAGCCACCCGCCGCAACGCCGCTGGCGAGGTACCGCCAACCATGATCGGCACCGGCGACGAGGGACGGGGTGCGAACTCGCCGACGTCGAAGCCGTAGTACTCGCCACCGAACGGCCCACGGCCGTGTTCGTGCAAGTGTCGGATCAGCCGGAGGGCTTCGTCGGTGTGGGCACCTCGGTTGCCGAAGTCAGCGCCGATCGCGGCGAATTCGGTGGCATCCCACCCGGTACCAACACCAAGCGTGAGTCGACCGGGTGCCAGCCGCTCCAGCGTAGAGACCTGTTTGGCCAGCAGAAAAGGGTCCCGCAGGGGCAACACGAGCACGGACGTTCCGAACCGGATCCGGCTGGTTGCCGCCGCGATGGCGGCCATGGTGACGAGCGGCTCGTACACGCCGCCATAGGTGGTCCCGTACGGCCTGGGCGGGAGCAGGTGATCGGGCAACCAGACCATGTCGAAGCCGAGTTCCTCTGCCATGCGCGCGAGACTCACGATGTGCAGCGGCTCCACATCGGTGGACTCGTTTGGCAGCACAGCGTGCAGACGTGTGGTCACCGGTCAATGGTCACATGGTGCGTCGACACTAGGTGCCGCATTGGTCGGACAACGCCGGAGGCTGGCTCTGTGGAGCTTCTCACTCTAGTGAGCAAGCACTGTCCAGGTCCGATACTGGCCAGTAACATGTCGCCATGAGTGCCGACTTCGACGTTTACCGGCTCACCGACGAGCACGAAGCGATCCGGGAAGCCGTCCGTGACGTGTGCACCACCAAGGTCGCCCCGCATGCGGCCGAGGTCGACGAGACCGCCGAGTTCCCCAAGGCGGCTTACGACGCCCTGCGCGCCACTGACTTCCATGCTCCGCACATCCCCGAACAGTACGGTGGCGCTGGCGCCGATGCCCTGGCCACCTGCATCGTCATCGAAGAAGTCGCGCGCGCCTGTGCGTCCAGCTCGCTGATTCCCGCGGTCAACAAACTTGGCACCATGCCGTTGCTGTTGGCCGGCTCCGACGAGGTCAAGGAACGCTACCTCCCACCTGTCGCCCGCGGCGAGGCGATGTTCTCCTACGGGTTGTCCGAACGTGAGGCGGGTTCGGATACCGCCTCGATGAAGACGCGGGCCACTCCCGACGGTGACGGCTGGATTCTGTCCGGGCAGAAGTCATGGATCACCAACGCGGGCGTCTCCACGTATTACACGGTTATGGCCGTTACCGACCCTGACGCCGGTACCCGCGGCATCACCGCGTTCGTCGTCGAGGACGGCGATGAAGGTTTCTCGGTTGGCACGCTGGAACGCAAACTCGGCATCAAGGGATCTCCCACTCGGGAGTTGCTCTTCGACAGATGCCGGATTCCTGGAGACCGGGTTGTCGGCGCCCCCGGCGAGGGTCTGAAGATCGCACTACGCACACTCGACCACACCCGGATCACCATTGGGGCGCAGGCAGTGGGCATCGCCGCCGGAGCGCTGGCCGCGTCCACCGAGTACGTCAAGGAGCGCAAGCAGTTCGGCAAGAACGTCGCCGACTTCCAAGGTGTGCAGTTCATGCTGGCCGATATGGCGATGAAGGTCGAGGCCGCCCGGCACATGGTCTACCGAGCCGCCGCAGCCAGCGAGCGCGACGAGCCCAACCTGTCGTTCCTGGGCGCGGCGGCGAAGTGTTTCGCCTCCGACGTCGCCATGGAGGTCACCACTGACGCGGTTCAGTTGTTCGGTGGGTACGGATACACCCGCGACTACCCGGTCGAGCGGATGATGCGCGATGCGAAGATCACCCAAATCTATGAAGGCACCAACCAGATCCAGCGCCTCGTGATGGCCCGCCAGCTCCTCAAGGGCAACGCCTGACCCACCCCCTCCCCCCCGACTCCCCATGATCATTGGCTTTTGACTACCGGATCCGGTAGTCAAAAGCCAATGATCATGGGGAGTCGGGGGGCTGATCGCGTTCGTGTTTGTGTTTGCGGCGTGGGAGATGCCGACGTTTGGTCTGGCCGTTGGCGATGTACGCCCGAGCCAGCCCCGTGCCGAGTGCGACGAAGAGCCCCACGGCGAGTAGCGCGTAGAGCATGGTGAAGATCTTGGACAGCGGCTCGCCGGGGGCGAGGTCGCCGTAGCCGATGGTGAGCCCGGTGATCACGGAGAAGTACAAGCTGTCGAGCACCGACCATCCCTCGGTCAGGGTGTAGAAAACCGTGGAGCTGATCAGGAGCACGACGAGGCTCACGGTGACGCCGCGGAACGCGTGGTCGGCCCACGCAGTGCGCAACGCGGCGACGAACCGCCTCGCCATGAGAAGAAGGCCCAGCATGCACGGTACGGTACCGCTGATGTGAACCCGCCGGTCGCAGATCGCGCCCCTCACTCAGACCGCGCCCACCTTACAGACCGCGCCCGTCACCCGGCCTGAACCCATTGCCCAGACCGCCAGCGCTCGAGGAAACGGATCGCCCCGGCCCGCCATGATGAGCGGACCGGGGAGATCACTCCACTGGGGCGTGGTGAAAGATTCCTTACTTCAATGCCAGGCGACGCCGGAACAGGCCGAGGCCCCCGGCAGCGCCAATCGCGCCCATGCCGGCGAGAGCCAGCAGGGCAGGGGCGACTCCGGTGTCGGGCAAGGTCTCCCGCTGGCCGTCGTCGTCTTCGGTTGGTTCGTCGGTGCCGTCGTCCTCGAACGGACACAGCGGCAGGTGCTCGCCGCCTCCGGCGATCAGTTCCAACCACCGTGGTCCGCCAACCGCGATCCCGTCGATGCGTCCGAGATCCTCGTTGGAGGTAAACGGACGCAGCTCGAGGATCTGGGCGGCGCGCTCTGGACCGATGTGCTTGAGGTCCTGGAGTTCGTCGAAGTCGGCGGTGTTGATGTCGACGCACACGGCGCCTTCGTCGTCACACGGGGACACCTCGATGGGGAGGGTGTCGTACGGCAGGTCGAGGTCGGCCCACCATGCCAGCTCGTAGTCTCCGGGCTCCACCGCGACACTGGTGGATCCGTCGGTGTCGGACAGGACGGTGGCTCCGGCATCGTCGCCCCCAACGACGACGATCTGCCAGCGCTCGGCGTCCTCCAGGCCCTCCACCGCGATGGTGGCGGCGCCTTCGTCACACGCGACGGTCACGCTCGGCTCGATGTCGTCGGTACCGGCGGCAGCCACCGCGGCAGAACCCAAGACGAGCGCAAACGCCGCAGGTGCGGCAATCATCAGCTTTCTCAACATGTACCCCCTCTTGAACTGAATGACGGGGAGATGTCTAGTACTGATCACCAGGCGTGTCAATCAATAAGACAGCCCGTGCACGTGTTGAGGCGCGAGGGGTTCGGCAGATGTCGCCAGGCTGGCCCCTGCCTGCTGCGGGAGGCCAGCGTTAGGGCAGAGACCAAACAGGCTGGTAGTCGGCGTGATGTGCCCAGGCTCGAGCCATAGTGGCGAGTACGGTGTCGGCAACGCTGGCCAGAGGCGCTAATTGTGGGTCGACGGCCGCGTCACGCTGCCACATCAGGCACTGATCCACCAGAGCCCGCTTCGCCTGGGCGGCTGCGATCACCCGGGCCGGCGAATGTAAAGCGACATGCCAGCCCGCTCCCTCGAACTCTCCGACGAACGGCGCGATGCCATATGGGTCGTCCTTCTCCGGGGGATCCTCACCCGGCAGGGCTTCCAACACGACGTCGCCGGATGGCTCCACACCCCAGTGCAGCCCACCCGAGTGGTGGGCGGCCGCCATCGCCGCGCTCTCCAGCTCGTCGAGCCGAGCGTGGAGGAAAGCGGCTAACTCAGACTCGGCCATCGCCGATCTCCTATGTCGCGACGGTGAACTCCCCGGTGGTTCTGCACGTCACCTACATGATGCCTGGCACACTCTGGCCGGCGCTCACGTATTCCGATTGTAGACGCCTAGGATGACCAAGACGTCTAGGGCGTGGCGGGGTGCGTGGCCGTACACCACCTCTCCTACGTTATGCCCGTGATTGATCATTGGGACCCGACTCCGTCGTACCGTCAGCTGGCCTCGATCCTGCGTACCCGGATCACCTCTGGAGAGTACGGGCCGGGCACACAGCTGCCCAGCGAGAAACATCTCACCGACGAGTCCGGTCTCGCGCGGGAGACGGTTCGCCGCGCCATCAAGCTGTTGCGCGATGAGGGCCTGGTGGTCACGCTTCCCGGCCGAGGGACATTCGTTCCTCCGGACCATCATCGGCGCCCCACCATCCCGACCCAGGTCGCTCGCACTGCCGAGCCGACGCCGGACCCGCATCCGCACCCGGCCCCGATGCCGGACCCCCATCCGGACCACCGGCCAGGCGCTCAACCGCGGTAAGCCGCGGAGCCTACGCTTAGCAGGCCGCGCCTTGGGCCTGTCATGGGGCGAAGTTGTTCAGGGTGCGCTGCATACCGTTGAGCCAGTTGGTGCGCAGAGCCTCGATCGCGCCGGCGATATCACCCGCTGCTACCCGCTCGGCGATCAGTTGATGCTCGCTGGCCGCCCGCTCGATCATCTGCTCGTCCTTGACCATGACGGACTCGTAGCGGCGCAGGGCCAGCTTGAGGGTGGTGATCAGATCCATGAGCCGCTCGTTGGTGCAGCCACTGAGCAGCAGGTCGTGCCACTCGTCGTCGTATTTGGTGATCACTCCGTATTCGGCGACGTTGGCGGAGAACTCGCGCGCTTCTTGCAACAGCTGAGGTGCGATCTCGGCGAGGTGTTCTGGTGGCGACAGTTCCAGCGCCAACCCCTCTAGTGCCGCCAGGACCGGGCACAGCTCTTCGAACTCTTTGGCCGACACGGGTGAGAACCGGAAACCTTTACCTTGTTCGCTCTGGATCAGGCCTTCGTTCTCCAGCGCGATGAGCGCCTCACGCAGCGGCGTGCGGCTCACCCCGAGTTCGGCGGCGAGATGAACCTCGTTGATCGCCTCTCCGGGCGGAAGTGACCCCGCATTCATCCGTTCGATGAGCTCAGCGCGGATTTGCGCCCGCAAGGTTTGCCGCTGGATAACCACAGGACGACCCTTCTCCGCTCCAGGCGTAGCGATCTTTCCGGTCGACTATAGCCTCTTGACACGACTGTGCACAACGTCCACTGTATACATTACTCAGTCGTCAGGAGGTCTCATGCCACGCTCTCCGCGGACCGTCGCTCCGCTTCGACGCCTGGGATCGGTGGTGCCGCGGTGAACCCGACCACGTCCCGGCTGAGCCGGCTCGAGGCTATCGACGGACTGGCCTACGGAGGCGACTACAACCCCGACCAATGGCCTGAGGACGTCTGGGCCGAGGATGCCCGGTTGATGCGCGAGGCCGGCGTCAACCTGGTCAGCCTGCCCGTCTTCTCGTGGCCGCGCCTGGAGCCCGAGCCGGGACGGTTCGACTTCAGCTGGCTGGACCGGGTGCTCGACGTTCTGTGGTCACAAGACATCCGGGTCGATCTCGCCACCGGGACGGCCACCCCACCGGCCTGGCTGATCCGCGCCCACCCGGAGATCCTGCCGGTCACCGCCGATGGCGTCAGGTTGGAGTTCGGTTCCCGCCAGGCATACTGTCCCAGCTCACCGGTGTTTCGCGAGCACGCGCTGCGGCTCACCGAGGCGATGGCGCGACGGTACGGCCACCACGACGCCGTAGTGCTGTGGCACGTCTCCAACGAGTACGGCGACCACGTGTCCCGCTGCTACTGTGCGGTCTCTGCCGGTCACTTCCGTCGCTGGCTGCAGCACCGGTACGAGAACCTGGCCACCCTCAACGACGCGTGGGGTACCACCTGCTGGGGCCAGCACTACACCGACTGGGAGCAGATCGAACCACCCCGACGGGCCACCGGGCCGATCAACCCCACCCAGCGGCTCGACTTCGAGCGCTTCTCCTCGGACGCGATGCTCGAACTGTTCCGCGCCGAGGTCGAACTCCTCCGCGAGCGCACCCCGCAGCTGCCGGTGACAACCAACTTCATGAGCCTGTTCCGGGAACTGAACTACTGGGACTTCGCCGCCGTCGAGGACATCGTCACCGACGACGCCTACCCGGACCCGGCCGATCCGGTCGCCCACACCGACGCCGCCCTGAACTACGGGCTGATGAGGGCACTCAAGAACGGCCAACCTTGGCTCCTCCTCGAACAGGCACCCAGCGCGGTGAGCTGGCGCGACGTCAACGTGCCCAAGCCGCCCGGGCGGATGCGGCTCGGCAGTTTGCACGCGATCGCCCACGGTTCCGACGCAGCGATGTTCTTCCAATGGCGGGCCGCCCGGTTCGGTCCGGAGAAATTCCACAGCGCGATGCTCGGACACCGTGGCGTCGCCAGCCGCTCCTACCAGGAGTGCCGCGATTTCGGCGCCGAGCTGCGCCGGCTCGCGGAGCTGAAAGGCAGCCGGGTGGAGTCCCGAGTGGGCGTCGTGGTCGACTGGGACGCCTGGTGGGGCCTGGACGCGCCCGACTCGCTGCCGTCGGCCCGACTCGATTGGCTGCACCTGGTCCGGACCTGGCACCGGGCGCTGTACACCCTCGGGTTCACCGTCGACCCCGTCCGGGCGACCGGCCCATTCGATGGCTACGACGTGGTGGTGGCGCCCAACCTGTACCTCATCGACGACGCGGTGACCGCGGCTCTAGCGGGCTACGCCGATCAGGGCGGCCGGCTGGTTGTTGGGCCGTTCAGTGGGGTCAGCGACCGGGAGGACAAGATCCACCCCGGTGGTGCGCCGGGGCCGCTACGTTCCCTGCTCGGGGTCTCCGTCGACGAATGGTGGCCGCTGCCCGACGGCCACGAGGGCCGGGTGAAGCTCGGAGCGACGACGTTGGGCTTCACCACCTGGGCGGAGTGGATCGACGCGGAGTCCGCCGACGTGATCGCGACGTACGACGACGGCCCGCTGGCCGGCCGCCCAGCCATCACCACCCGTCGTGCCGGCGCTGGAACCGCTACCTACGTCAGCGCGGGACTCGACGAGGCAGCACTGCGGCAGGTGCTCGGCCCGATCTGCCGAGATGCCGGCCTGACCCCACACGACACCCCCAGCCTGGACGTCGAACAGGTCACTCGCTACCGCGACGGCGACCGGTGGACGTTCATCCTCAACCACGGCACGGTCCCGGCCCGCACCGATGTCCCCAACGGCACCGACCTGCTCACCGGCGACACCGTGTCCGGGCCGGTCACCGTAGCGCCGGCCGGCGCACTCGTCGTCCGGCACACCCGATCGTGACGCCGGCCACCACCTCGGCCCCTATCGATCCATGTCTATCCACGTCCGTCCCTATTCACCCGTTTGACGATCTGGAGGCAACCCAATGAAAGGTTCCACCAGCTATACCCGCCGGGCGACGGCGGTGCTCGCCGCCATTGCGGTGGCCGCAGTGGCCGCGTGTAGTGGTTCGAGTTCCGGTCCGAGCGACGGCTCGAGCAAGGCACGCATCGTATGGACGACGTGGGGCTCCGCGGAGGACCTGCAGCGCTTCGAGGACTTCAACGACGAGTTCATGGAGCGGCATCCGGACATCGAGGTCGTCCTACAGGCGGTGCCGTCCTACGGCGAGTACCACCCGAAGCTGCTGGCCCAGCTGATCTCCGGCACCGCACCCGACGTCTTCTACCTGGGTGACGACAACGTCGGCACGTTCGTCGACGCGGGTGTGCTCACCCCGCTCGACGACCTGATGAACTCATCGGACAGCAAGGCAACCCACGACGACTTCTTCGACGGCCTCTTCGGCGCCGCCATCGAGGGCGGCGTCACGTATGGGGTACCAACCGACAGCAACCCGGACGTGCTCTGGTACAGCAAGACCGCCCTGGAGGCGGCCGGTATCACCGACGATCCCGCCGACCTCGCCGCCCGGGGCGAATGGACCGTCGACACCTTCCTCGACATGATGGACGCGCTCCGCGATGCCGACATGATCGGCGCCATCTTCTGGAACTACTGGGCCACGCACTACAGCTGGGTCAGCGCCTACGGCGGCACCGCCTACGACGAGCAGGGCAGGTTCGTCCTCGCCGACGACGAGACGTCGGTCGAAGCACTACGCGTGCTCGGCGAACGGTTCCAGGACGGGTCCTTCCGGGTCGCCGACACCATGCCCGAAGGCGCCGGCGCGTCCACGTCGTTCGTCTCTCACCAGGCCGGATTCTTCGTCCAAGGCCGGTACACCATCGGGACGATCCGCCAAGCCGGCGAGGAGGAGCAGTTCGACATCGCCCCCTGGCCGTCGGTGGACGGCGAGCCGAAGCCGGTGGGTGTCGCCGCAGCTTATCTGGCGATCAACGAGGCCACCGACCATCCCGAGGCGGCGTGGACGTTCTTCGAGGAGTTCGTCTCGGCGGAGGGGCAAGAGTTCCGGCTCTCCGGTGGCGGCAACGCCGTGCCGTCGATCCTCGGTGCCGACGACGTCGTCCTCGACGGATACCCGGAGCACGCCGAAACCTTCCTCCAACTCCGCGACAACGGTTTCGCCAACTACGCGTCCGAGGCCCGGGTACCCGGGCTGTCCGACGACATCAGCGCGGCGATGCTGCGTCACTACGAAGGCCGCGTCGACCTGGACGAGACGTTGGCAACCATCGTCGACCTCGTGGAGAACGCGGACATGCCGGACCCGGCCGACCTGGCCGACCCGGAGGAACTCGACGAGGCCGAGAGCACCAACGGCGAGGACGAGAACGACGATGATCCCGACGGGGAACCGTCGCCGTGACTCCGGTAGCACCGCGGACGCAGCGGCCGGGGCCCGAAACCGGGACCCGGCCGGTGCGGCCACGGGTCAGCGGCTGGCGGCGACGAGACCGCCGGTGGGGGCTGGTCTTCATCGGCCCACAGCTGTTCGGCATGGTGGCCTTCGTCCTGTTACCGCTGGTGGCAGCCATGGTGCTCGCCTTCGCCGAGACCGATGGCCTGCGCTCGTTCTCGTGGGTGGGCCTGACCAACTTCGGCGACCAGCTCACCGATCCGCTGCTCTGGCGGGCCGTACTCAACACTCTGGGCATCGCGGCGATCACCGTGCCGATCGGGCTGAGCATCGCGATGGTGCTGGCGACCGTGCTGAATCGGATCCGAGGCCGCACGGTCTACCTCATTCTCATCTTCGCCCCCGGGGTGACCAGCCTCGTCGCGGTGTCGATGATCTGGCAGCAGCTGCTGCGGTCGAACGGGATCCTCAGCTCCGGCATCGATCTGGTGCCGTTCCTGGGCCGGCCGGACTGGCTCGGTGATCCCCGGCTGGTGCTGATCTCGGTGTCGATGGTGGTGGTGTGGTCGTCGCTGGGTCTCAACGTGCTGCTGTTCCTGGCCGGCTTGCAGAACATCCCACCCGCCGTTCTAGAGGCGGCGCGGGTGGACGGAGCCGGGCCGGTGCGCACCTTCCTCCGAGTGATCGTCCCGTTGCAGACCCCCACGTTGTTCTTCATGACGGTGGTTTCGGTCATCAGCTCGCTTCAGACGTTCGACATCGTCTTCATCCTCACCCACGAAGGCGGACCGGACAACGCGAGCCGGACGATCGTGTACCACATCTATGACCTCGCGTTCCGCCGCTTCGAGTTCGGTGCGAGCAGCGCCGCCGCCCTCCTGCTGCTGGTGCTGACGCTGCTGATCACCCTGGCCCAGTTCGGGTTGCAGCGCCGGCTCGTCCACTACGAAAGCTGATCCGATGCCGCCCGACACCTCTCGAGCCCTCCCCGAGCCGCCGCACAGGCTGCGTGGCCGGATCCTGCTGCACGGTTTTCTCGTGCTGGTCGGCCTGGCCATGGTGGCGCCGTTCCTGCTGATGTTGCTGACCTCGTTCAAGTCACTAGGGCAGATCCTGCGCGAGCCGCTGTCGTTCTGGCCGGACCCCTGGGTGTGGACGAATTTCGCCGACGCCTGGAACTCGATGCCTTTCGCCCGCGCCTACTGGAACAGCATCTACATCTGCGTACTCGTCGTCGCGATCACACTCGTCACGACGGCGCTGGCCGGGTACGGATTCGCCCGCATCAACTTCCGCGGCTCCAAAGTGCTGTTCATCTTCTTCCTGGCCACCCAGATGGTGCCTACCCAGGTCACCATCGTCCCGCTCTACCTGCTGCTGAGCCGGATCGGTTGGGTCGACTCGCACCTGGCCCTCATCGTGCCGATATCACTGTGCAACCCGTTCGCGGTGTTCCTCATGCGCCAGTTCGTCCGCAGCCTGCCGATCGAACTGGAGGAAGCCGCGCTGCTCGACGGCGCCAACCGACTCCAGATCTTCTTCCGGGTGATCCTGCCCAATCTCGGACCGGGTCTCGGCGCGTTGGGTGTGGTGGTCGCGCTGAACACGTTGAACAACTTCTTCTACCCGCTCATCCTGCTGAACAGCGAAGAGCTGTTCACCGTGCCGCTCCTGCTCTCCCGGTTCCAGGACCAGTACGGAGGGATGAACTACGCGCTGGTCATGGCCGCGTCGGCGATCTCGGTCATCCCGATGCTGATCGCCTTCGTGATCGGGCAGCGGCGCATCATCAGCAGCATGGCCATGTCCGGCCTCGGAGGAAAGTGACCCATGGCAGATACCCCGATGCCCACCCTCGACCTCGTCGAGTCGCCCTTCACCGACGCGGGTTCGCGGCTGCTGGTCACCCAGTCGGGCGGCATGCTGACCATCACCAGCGCGGAGTACGAGCGCCGCAGCGCCGAGTGCCGGCTGCTGCCGGGCCTGCGGGTGCGGACGGTTACCGGCCGCTCCTGCCCGGTGCATCGGGCCGATCCGGCGGCGATCTACCTGACCGACGGCCCGTCGTTGGTGTTCGCCGACGCGACCACGCTGAGCCTGGGGCTGCCACCGGGCCGTTGGCGGGTCGAGTTTCACGTCGCCGGTGCGGTTGATCTCACCGCCGACGGCGGCCTGGCCCGCACCGACCTCACCGGCACCGGCGGAGAATGGCTCACCTGGCACGTCGACGGCGGTGTGGTCGAGCAGGTGGTTGGTGGTTCGATCGAGGCCCCCGTCGTCACCCTCGACGTCGACGGCCCGGCCGACGGTCTCGGCAGCCGCGTCGTCCTCCAGGTGCAGGGTGAGCCCGTACCGGCAGCGGTGCCGGCCGGCCACGCCGAGTTGCTAGCCCGTGCGGTCGACCGCTGGGCCGAGTGGTTTGGCCGGATGCCCGTGGTGCGCTCGGACCTTGTCATGACGGCCCGGCTGGCCTGGTGGGTGCTCCGCGCCAACCAGGTCCGGGTGGCACACGACCCGTCGCGGCTGATGGTGGTCCCGTCGAAGTTCGGCTACGTCGGCGCGTGGCAATGGGACTCGTACTTCGTCGCCGCCGGCCTCCGCCACGGCGCTCCCGAACAGGCGTGGGATCAAGTGGCGCTCTTCCTCGATCACCAGCTGAGTGATGGCCTGATTCCCGACGTCGTCTCCGATGACGGCATTCTGGCCAGCGCCGATGACCTCCCACCAGCCGACGCCGCGCGGCTGCGGGATCATCTGGGCGACGCCGCCGGGGTGGCGTCCGGCTCGGTCCCGGTGACCAAGCCGCCGCTGACCGCTTGGGCGCTGGCCCACCTGCATCGGCTCGCTCCGGATCCCGATCGGCTGGCCTGGGCGCTGCCTCGGGTCGAGGCTTCCCAGCGATGGTGGGCCACGGTGAGCGACACCGATGGCGACGGCCTGTCCGAGTATCTCCATCCGTATTCGTCGGGCCTCGACGACAGCCCGCTGTTCGACTACGGTGTCCCGGCCGAACCGCCGGATCTCAACTCCTATCTCGCCCTGCAGGATGACTTGCTGGCCGATCTGACGGAAGGTACGGCCGCTGCGGTGCCGAACGTTAGGGCCGAGGCCGACCGACACCGGGGTGCGGCCGCCGAACGGGTCACTCGCCTGCTGGACCGGCGGTGGGACGCGGGTTCCGGACGATTCACCGCACACGGCGGTGGCCGCCGGCTGCCGATGTTCACCCCGTTTCATCTGATGCCGCTGCTCACTGGCCGGTTGCCGGAGGCCGTCGTCGACGTGTTGGTGGCGAGTATGTACCGCGACCTCTGGGGCGAACACCCCCTGCCGACGGTTGCGTACGGCGACGCCACGTTCGACGCGGACCGGATGTGGCGCGGACCGGTATGGGTCAACGTGAACCGGCTGGTCGCGGAGGGGTTGCTGAGGAGCGGACGCCCCGATGCCGCTGCCGATCTCGCCGAGCGGACGCTGGCCCTGGTAGCCGGATCGGGGGGTATGTACGAGTACTGGAATCCGCTCACCGGGGGTCGGGCCAGCCGAGCCACGACGAGTTTCGCGTGGTCGGCAGCGCTGTACATCGACCTCGCGGTCGCCGTCACCAACGATCTCGACCTCCTCCGCTCCACCTCCCCCAACCCCCCGTGATCATTGGCTTTTGACCACCGGATCCGGTGGTCAAAAGCCAATGATCACGGGGAGGGTGGCGACGATCACTCGACCAGTTTTGTATACTGAATACAGACGACAGTCCACACCCGAGGTGAACCGAATGACCGAACCGTTTGTGCACCCGTACGTGCCGAACACCGCACCACGCACCCGAGCAGCCATGCTCGAGGCGGTCGGTGCGACAAGCATCGACGAGTTCTACGCCGACTGCCCGCCAGAGCTGCGGCTGGACCGGCCCCTGGACCTCCCCGCGCCGCTGCTGTCCGAGACCGAGCTGGTCCGGCACATGGACGGCCTCCTGAACCGGAACGTCAGCACCCGCGAGGTGCTGAGCTTCCTGGGCGCCGGCACCTATCAGCACCAGGTGCCCGCCGTTGTGGAGGAGGTCATCAACCGCAGCGAGTTCCTCACCGCCTACGCGGGTGAGCCGTACGAGGACCACGGCCGGTTCCAGGCGCTGTTCCAATACCAGTCGCTGATGGCCGAGCTGCTCAACATGGACGTGGTCAACGTCCCCACCTATGACGGCTTCCAGGCCACCGGCACGGCCCTGACCATGGCCGGACGGCTCACCGGCCGACAGCAAGTGCTCGTCGTCAGCGACGTACACCCGGACAAGCTCGCCAAGGTCCGCGACTACGTCCGCCCTTACCTCGATCTGGTGCACATCACCAGCCGCGGCTCTGGGGCCGACGTCGACGCCGTACTCGCCCACGTGTCGAAAAACGCCGAGATCGTCGCCTGCGTCTGGGTCGAGACCCCCAGCTATCACGGTGCCGTCGAGACCGAACTGCGTCGCCTGGCCGATGCGGCTCACGAGGCCGGTGCACTGCTCGTCGTCGGCACCGATCCCATCGGCCTGGGTGTGCTCGCCCCACCCGCCGACCTCGGCGCCGACATCGTCTGCGGCGACATCCAATCCCTGGGCCTACGCCAGTGGTACGGCGGCGCCCACGCCGGCTTCATCGCCGTCCACGACGACCCCCGCTTCGTCATGGAGCTGCCATCACGCCTGTTCGGCCTGGCCAGCACCACGGTCCCCGGTGAGTACGGCTTCGGCGACGTCGCCTTCGAGCGAACCTCTCTGGCGATCCGCGAGGACGGCAAGGAGTGGGTCGGCACGGCAGCTGCCCTGTGGGGTATCGCCGCCGGCGTATACCTGGCCCTGATGGGGCCGGCCGGCATGGCCGAGCTCGGTGAGACGCTGCTGGCCCACACCCGCTACGCCATGGACCAACTCGCCGCCATCCCCGGCGTCGTCCTGGCCGACGACGGGGTCCACCTGCGGGAGTTCGTCGTCGACGTGTCCGGCACCGGACTGAGCGCCACCGACGTCGTCACCACGCTGCGCGGGCGCGGCATCGAACCCGGCGTCGTCGTCGACGAGCACCGGCTGCTGGTCTGCGTGACCGAAGTCCACACATCCCAGGACATCGACCGGCTGGCCGGGGAGATCGCCAGCCTCGTGAAGGAGACGCCGGCATGAGCCTGCCCATCGCACCCAAACCCCGTCTGCGCCGCTTCCACCAGGCACGGTGGGACGAGCCGATCATCTTCGAGCTCTCCACACCGGGCGAACGCGGCGTCCTGGTTCCTCGCCCCGAACCGAAGGTGCGTGACGCCGTCGGCGACGTCGTCGCGGCCCTACCCGAGGGGGTCCGGCGCCCCACTCCGCCCAGGCTGCCCGAGATCGCCCAGATGCGGGTGCTCCGTCACTACCTGCGGCTGAGCCAGCAGAACCTCGGCGCCGACCTCAACATCGACGTCGGCCAAGGCACCTGCACCATGAAGTACAGCCCGAAGGTCAACGAGGCGGTGATCAACACCCCGAAACTGGCCGACCTGCACCCCCTCCAGGCCGAAGCCTCGGCGCAGGGTGTGCTGGAGGTCTTCTGGCAGCTCGAACGGATGCTGGCCGAGATCTCCGGCATGGACCGGGTCAGCCTGCACTCCGCCGCGGGCTCGGCCGCCATCTGGACCAACGTCGCCATGATCCGCGCCTACCATGCCGCCCGCGGCGAAGGCGACCAGCGGACCGAGGTCATCACCACGATCTTCTCCCACCCGTCCAATGCGGCCTGCGCCGAAATGGCCGGGTACGACGTCATCACGATCCACCCCGACGCCGACGGCTACCCCGACATCGACGCACTCAAGGCCGCGGTGTCCGACCGCACCGCCGCGCTGCTGATCACCAACCCGGAAGACACCGGGATCTTCAACCCGCGGATCCGGGAGTTCGTCGACATCGTCCACGGCGTCGGTGGGCTGGCCGCCTACGACCAAGCCAACGCCAACGGCATCCTCGGCATCACCCAGGCCAGGGCCGCCGGGTTCGACCTGTGCCATTTCAACCTGCACAAGACGTTCTCCACACCACACGCCTGCGGCGGACCCGCCGCAGGGGCGTCCGGGGTCAGCGCGGAACTCGCCCCGTTCCTGCCGGGGCCCCTGGTCGAGTACGACGGCGACCACTTCTTCCTCGACCACAACCGCCCACAGTCCATCGGCAAGGTGGCGCCCTTCTACGGCGTGACGCCGAACATCGTGCGCGCCTACGCATGGATCCGCGCCCTGGGTGCCGAGGGCCTGCGGGCCGTCGCCGAAACCGCCGTACTCAACAACAACTACCTGCTGAAGCGGGTCCTGGACATTCCCGGGGCCAGCGCGCCGTATGCCAGCGGGCGCCGTCGTATCGAACAGGTCCGGTATTCATGGCAGGAGTTGCACGAACAGACCGGCGTCACCTCGGAGGAGATCGGGCTCCGGGTCGCCGACTTCGGCGCACACTACTGGACCAGCCACCACCCGCACGTCGTACCGCAGCCGTTCACGCTCGAACCGACCGAGTCCTACTCCAAGGACGAGTTGGACGAATACGCGGACATCCTGGCCGAGGTGGCGCGGGAAGCTCGTGAGACACCCGATGTGGTGCGCACCGCACCACACAACCAGACCGTGCACCACACCCATCACGACGATCTCGACGATCCCGAGCGATGGGCCATCACCTGGCGTGCGTACCGGCGCAAACACTTCGGCGAACACCCGTGACACCGGCACCCCGGACACTGCCGGCGAGCCCGCTCGCCGCCCCCGGCACCCGCCGGCTCGGCCTGGTAGTCAACCCGGTAGCCGGGATCGGCGGCCCGGCCGGGCTCAAAGGCAGTGACGGCGCCGACGTCCAGGCCCAGGCCGTCGCCCGGGGAGCCACGCCACGCGCCACCGCTCGCGCCGTCGCCGCCCTCCGAACCGTGGTGCGTATCTTCCCCGGGGTGGAGGTGTTCACCGCCGGTGGTGTCCTGGGCGCCGATGCGGCTGCTCAAGCTGGGTTGCCCGGCCGCGTCGTCGCCACCGGACCGGTGCATGGTACGGCCGCCGACACCGTGCGGGCCGCCCGTGAACTAAGCGCGGCCGGGGTCGACCTCCTGCTCTTCGCCGGCGGCGACGGAACGGCCCGTGACATCCACGATGCGGTGGGTGAGGGCATCGCGGTGCTCGGAATCCCCGCCGGGGTCAAGATGTACTCCGCGTGCTTCGCGGTCAGTCCGGTCGTCGCTGGAACGCTGGCCGCCGACTGGTTAGCCGGCCGGGTCGACTCGGCCTCGTCAGCCGACGTCCTCGACATCGACGAGGAGGCGATCCGCACCGGCCAGGCCGAACCCCGCCTGTACGGCACCGTGCGGATCCCCCGCGTACAAGGCCGCACTCAGGCCCGCAAGACCGCTGCACCGGCATCCGCGGCGGCAGCCGTGCGACGGGCCGCCGCCGGCGCGTCGATCCTGCTCCGCCCGGGCACCCGGTACCTGCTCGGTCCGGGCGGCACGATGCGCGCGTTGGCGGAGCTGATCGGCGTCCCCAAGACACCGCTGGGGTTCGACGTGGTGGAGGACGGCCACGTGCTTCACGCCGACGCCGACGAGTCAGCCCTGCTAGCCGCCGCGGCCGGTGGTCCATGCCAGGCCGTGGTGACCGTCATCGGCGGCCAGGGATTCATCCTCGGCCGGGGCAATCAGCAGCTTTCGGCCCGTGTGCTGCGGGCACTGGGCAAAGATGCCCTCATGGTCGTGGCCACCGACGACAAACTGACCGAACTTGGCGGCCGGCCGCTCCTAGTCGACAGCGGCGACCCAGCGCTCGACCATGCGTTGAGCGGGTACACCCGCGTCGTCACGGGGCCGGGCACCTCCACCTTGTATCCAGTGCGAGCCCCGGAACACCACTCAATCGACACAGATGGGACATGACCATGATGCGGTTGGAGAACAAGACGGCGATCGTCACCGGCGCCGGCGGCGGCATCGGTCGAGCCTCGGCCGTGGCTCTCGCCCGGGAAGGCGCTCGGGTCATCGTGGCCGATATCGCCGCTGATAGCGCTCAGGAGACCGTCGACGCGATCGTCGAGACCGGCGGTACGGCCAGCGCAGCGGTAGCGGACGTGTCTGCCGAGGCCGACGTCGCCCGAGTGGTCGAGCAGGCAGTGACGGAGTACGGCGGGGTGGACATCGTGTTCAACAACGCCGGCATCATCCGTCGAGCCGACGCCTTGGACACTACCGTGGAGGAGTGGGACCGGGTCTTCGCGGTGAACGTGCGCTCGATCTTCCTGATGTGCAAACACGTCGTCCCAGTGCTGGCCGCCCAAGGCGGTGGCTCGATCATCAACACCGGTTCCGGCTGGGGGCTCAAGGGTGGTGGCCGCGCGCTGTCGTACTGCGCGTCGAAGGGGGCGGTGGTCAACATGACCCGGGCGCTCGCCATCGACCACGGCCCGCAGGGCATCCGGGTGAACTCGGTGAATCCGGGCGACACCGATACCGGGATGCTCCGCGAGGAGGCTCGCCAGTTGGCCGAGCCGGCCGATCAGTTCCTGGCCGAGGCCTCTGACCGGCCGCTGCGCCGGATGGGCCGACCGGCCGAGATCGCCGACGCCGTGGTCTGGCTGGCCAGCGATGAGAGTAGCTTCGTCACCGGCGCGGCTATCGTCGTCGACGGCGGTGGTATCGCCTGAAGGTGCCCCTGGGCCCGGATGCGGGCGGATATCCGGCAACGATCACCGGACCGGCCGCAGCCGCGCCCACGTGCGGGCCGGGTCCAGCCACTCGGCTACCCGTAGGCCGGCGGCGGCAGCAGCGGCGGCCATGGTGTCGTCGTCCACATGCGCGGCCGAGAAGTGCTGCTGCCAGACCTGGTCTCCGAGCCGATACTCGGCGGTAGCCGCGAAGCTGGCGGCCGTCCGTTCGCGGATCCGCACGGACACGTCCACCGGACCCTGAGAGCCCGACGTGTCGGATGGGTCGGCCGCCCAGGCGGGCGGGTAACGCTCGATCAGCACGTCGCCGTCCGCGGTGACATGCCGGGCACACACCTCCAGCAGCCGTGCCCGGTCGCCGGGATCGACCCGATTGACGAGGTGGCTAGCGACAACTACCGCACCGAACTGGCGGTCGAGCTCCAACCCGTAGATGTCGGCGCACACCACCTGTGCGCCGGTGACGTGCTGAAGCATGGCGGGTTCGTCGTCGACGGCCACGACGGGGTGACCGTACGCGAGCAAGACGCGGGTCAGGCGGCCAACCCCGCTCCCCAATTCCAGGATGTCCGTGCCGGCGCCGACGGCGCGGTGAATGATGCCGGGTTCGGCTCCGGCCGGCAATGCCAGGTAAACCGAAACGGGGCTACCGTCCGGTGCTACATCCGAGACGGTCACACGTCCACCCTACCAACGCCCCTTCCCCATGATCATGAACACTTTGCCGTGCGATAGCACGGCAAAGTGTTCATGATCATGGGGAAGGGGCTACTCGGCGGCCTCCGATGCGCGGCGCAAGAGCAGTCGACGTTCCCGCTCGTTGCTGGTCAACGCTGCGGCCCGGGTGAATTCCTCGCGGGCCTCGGCGGGCCGCCCGAGCCTGACCAACAGATCGCCGCGCACACTGGGCAACAGGTGATAACGCTCCAGCGCAGGCTCGGCAGCCAACTGATCGACCAGCCTGAGACCGGTCTCCGGACCGAACGCCATCGCCAGCGCCACCGCCCGGTTCAGATCGACGACCGGCGACGGGTCGATCTCCACCAGCGCCGCGTACAGCGCGGCGATCCGGATCCAGTCGGTTTCACCAGCCGTCATCGCTCGGGCGTGGCAGGAGGCGATGGCCGCCTGGAGGCAGTAGGGACCGGGCCGCTCGGCCAGCCGCTCCGCACGCTGCAGCGCCGCCAGCCCCCGGGTGATGAGCAGCCGGTCCCACCGGCGGCGATCTTGATCAAGCAGGAGAATCGGTTCTCCAGCAGCGTCGACACGGGCAGGCAGCCTGGACGCCTGGATCTCCATCAGGGCGACGAGACCGTGCACCTCGGACTCGTCAGGAACCAGGCCGGCAAGGATCCGACCAAGCCGGAGCGCTTCCTCACACAGTTCGGGGCGGATCCACCTGTCCCCCGCGGTGGCCGCGTAACCCTCGTTGAAGATCAGGTAGATCACCTCGAGCACCGACGAGAGCCGAACCTCCCGGTCTGCGCCGCGGGGCAGCTCGAAACGCACCTGCTTCGTGGTGAGGGTGCGTTTGGCCCGCACGATACGTTGGGCCACCGTCGATTCGGGGACGAGGAAGGCCCGCGCGATCTGCGCCGAGGTCAACCCGCCGAGCATGCGCAGCGTCAGAGCCACCTGCGCCTCCCGCGAGAGCACCGGGTGGCACGCGGTGAAGATCAGCCGCAGGAGATCGTCACCGATATCATCCTCGGCTACCTCGTCGATCTCGGCTCCGTTTTGGCCCTGCCGCCGCTCGAGGTCGGCCCCCAACTCGGTCACCTTGCGTTCCAGCCGCTGCTGCCGCCGGAAGTGGTCGATGGCCCGACGTTTGCCGATGGTCATGAGCCATGCACCGGGGTTGTCCGGGACACCAGTACGCGGCCACTGTTCCAACGCGGCCACCAGGGCGTCCTGGGCGAGATCCTCGGCTACGCTCACATCCCGCACTATCCGGGCCAGCGCGGCGATGAGCTTGCCCGATTCGATTCTCCAGACCGCGTCGACGGTTCGCCGCACCTCGGGGACGCTCACGTTCTCATCAAACCACTCCCGGACCGGACGCACAGATCTGATGACCCCAGTGATCGTTGCCGGATTCGCGTCGCCACAACACCCGATCCCGATGCCTATGACGGAGGGGAGCGACGCGAATCCGGCAACGATCACCCGGCAGAGGGGAAGGCGGAGTCGGCGTGGAGGGTGGCCTCGAAGTCGGGCCGCTCATACACCGGTCGGATCTCGATGGTGCCGTCGCGTCCCTTCGGATTCGGGCAGCGCCGAGCCCACTCGATCGCTTCGTCCATCGAGGTCACCTGCCATAGCCAAAAGCCGGCGACCAGCTCTTTGGTCTCGGCGAACGGACCGTCGACGACGGTACGCCGCTCACCGGTGAACTCCACCCGGGCCCCCTTGGAACTGGGGTACAGGCCATCGGTGGCCAGGAGTACGCCGGCCCTGGTGAGTTCCTCGTTGTACCGCATCATCGCGGCGTATTCGTCCTCCGTCAGCTCCTGCGTGCCTGCCTCGTAGTCCGGAGTCGCCTTCACGAACACCATCACTCGCATGATCCTTGCTCCTGTTCAGGCCTACGTACGGCTTCCGGGCTCGCACCCGGGATCGGTGTTGCCCGCGACGGCGCGGACCTGCCGGTGCGCCTCAGTCCATCATCGCGCCGCAGGAGATGTTGACCGCTGTGCCGGTGAGGGTCCGGGCCTGATCCGACGCCACGAACGCCGCGACGTTCCCGACGTCGGTGAGGGTGGCCAGCCGGCCGAGCAGCGTGGTCGGCAGCAGCGTGTTGATGATGGTCTCCCGCTCCGGGAAGTCCAGCGGGATGCTCTCCGGAACTCCCCCTGATTTCAGGGTGACGACCCGGATGCCGTGCTGCCCGACCTCGACGGCCCACTGCCGGCGCAATCCCTCGATGGCGTCCAGCGCCACCACGAAGCCGCCGAGGCCGGGCATGGTCGTGGCGCCCGATCCACCAAAAGCGATGATCACGCCGGAACCCTGCGGGATCATGTGCCGTACCGCTGCCCGGTCGGTGATGAAGTGGCTGCGCATGGCGGTGCTGATCGGTTGCATGAAGTCGGCCAGGTCGATGCTGGTGAGCGGCTGCTGCACGTCGCCAAGCCCGATCACGTTGACTGACACATCCAAACGCCCCGCCTCGTCGACGATGGCATCGACGTAGTTGTCCACCGCGGTCTCGTCGGTGGCGTCCACCTCGGCGGTCGCCACCTGACCGCCGTCGGCGACGATCTCCTCTGCCAGCACGTCGAGCTTCGGCTTGGTCCGGCCGGCCAGGTAGAGACGGGCTCCTTCCCGGGCGAAGGCGCGGGCGACGGCACCGCCGATCGAGCCACCCGCGCCGTAGATCACGGCCGCCTTGTTCTCGAGCAACATCACCGGTTGGTCCTTTCGTCGTCGGTGGTACATCCGGGTGCGCACGGATGTTTCATGACGACGTCGCCCTCGACAACCGGATTTCGACACGTACGGACGGCGACGAAGTGAGACCTACGTCACATCATGACGTTAGAGCTTCCGCCAATAGATCGGTGGAGCTGAGCCAGTGGAGGAGCGAGCATGGCAAGGCGGAGGAGAAGGTCGATGCGGAGCCATCGATCGACAACGACAACGAAGCCAGGTGACGCTCATCCGCTGGCTCAGCCCGCCAGCATCTATTGGCGGAAGCTCTTAGCAGCAGACCTCGAGATACGCCTGCAGGTCGGCGAGCGCCTTCCGGATACCCTCCCGGTCTCCTCGGTACCGGATCACCTTGCCATCGCGGCGCGCGGTGACGACACCGCCCCGCCGCATCAAGGTGAGCTGCTCGGACGCCGTGGACTGGCCGATGCCGGCCCGCTCGGCTACCTCACCCACCGACAGCTCGGCACCGTTGAAGAACAACATCATGATCCGCTGCCGGGTAGGACTGGCGAGCGCCTTCAGGAAGTCATGGGTCGCTGGGTTGAGCACCACGGGCGCATCCGCGTCCGTCGCCATGGTGACTGGTTCCGCCATTCGTCGACCTCCGCCGTTCAGCCTATGCCAGAGCATTCGTTTTGACATTTCGCGATATGACGATATGTTTTCCGCATGACATCGTCCACAGATCCCGTCGTCGTCATCGGCAGCGGTCAGTCCGGCCTCGCGGGGGCCAGCGCCGCCCTCGACGCCGGACTTCGGCCCCTCGTCCTCGAAGCAAGCGACCGGTCGGCCGGCTCGTGGCCCCAGTACTACGACAGCCTCACCCTCTTCTCCCCGGCCAAATACAGCTCGTTTCCCGGCGTTCCGTTTCCCGGCGATCCCGACGGTTACCCGGCGCGCGACGACGTCGCCCGTTACCTCGAGAGCTACGCCGCCGGCCTGGACGCCGAGATCAGGACCGGCACCCGCGTCACCTCGATCGACACCAGCGGCGGACGGTTCACCGTGCACACGGCCACGGGTGAGGAGATCTCCGCGGCCGGCATCATCGCCGCCAGCGGCTCGTTCGCCAATCCACACATACCCCAGCTACCGGGGCACGACGGATTCGCCGGCACCATCCTGCACGTCGCCGACTACCACGATCCAAGGCCTTACGCCGGCCAGCGGGTGGTCGTCGTTGGCGCGGGAAACTCAGCGATTCAAGTGAGCTACGAACTCGCTCAGGTGGCGACGGTCACCCTGGCGACGCGGGAGCCCGTCTCGTTCGTTCCACAGCGACGTCTCGGCCGCGACCTGCACTACTGGCTCAAGGTCAGCGGGGCCGACCGGCTGCCGGCCGCGTGGCTGACCCGGCTGTTCAGCTCCACACTCGTCATCGACACTGGCCGATATCAGGCTGCACTGGCCGCTGGCCGGCCGGACCGACGGCCAGTGTTCAAGGCCCTCGACGGCCCGGACGTCATCTGGTCCGACGGCAGCCGCGAACCCGTCGACACCGTCATCCTCGCCACCGGCTACCGGCCGAATCTCAGCTATCTCGATGGCCTCGGCGCACTCGACCAGCGTGGACTCCCGCGACACGACGGTGGTACCTCCACCACCCATCCTGGCCTGGTCTACCTCGGTATCGAGTTCCAGCGGTCGTTCTCGTCGAACACTCTGCGCGGCGTACACCGCGACGCCACCCACGTCGTCGCCGCCCTCGCCGCGTACGTGAACAAAGCAGCCATGACGGAGCCCGCGTGACTGTCGGATCGACGGCTCAACGGGCCACCCACCCCGGCCACCCACACACCTCTGCCACACTGTCCAGACCGTGAGGAACTCGTCGTCGCCGCAGAGCGGAGCGGCCCCACCGCGGTCGCTCTCACCCGCCGGCCTGCGCCGCGTCCTGGCCACCCTGTGCCTCACCGAGATCGTCAGCTGGGGTGTGCTGTACTACGCGTTCCCGGTGCTACTCACCGAGATCAGCACCGACACCGGCTGGTCACGGACGCTGATCACGGCGGCGTTCTCAGCCGGGCTACTCGTCGCGGCGCTCGTGGGGATACCGGTGGGCCGCCGGCTCGACGGGCACGGCCCGCGGGTGCTCATGACGGCCGGTTCGGCGTTGGCGGTGCCGAGCGTCATCGTCATCGCCGCTGCCCCGAACCTTGCCGTCTTCACCGCCGGCTGGCTGGTCGCCGGGGTCGCGATGGCGGCGATCCTCTATCCACCCGCGTTCGCCGCGCTGACCCGCTGGTACGGGCCGCGACGAGTCAAGGCGCTGACCCTGCTGACCCTGGCGGCCGGCCTGGCCAGCACGGTGTTCGCGCCGCTCACCGCGTTCATCATGGACCACCTCGACTGGCGGGGCACGTATCTGGTGTTGGCCGCCGTGCTCGCCGTGATCACGGTCCCCGGCCACTGGTGGGGGCTACGTGGACCGTGGCCGGCCGCCGACCATGCCGACCCGACGACGAGTCCTCGCCCAGCGCAGCCGGCATCGAACTCGCCAGCGGCACGTCCCACCAGCAATGGCACCGCAACGACCGGCCCGGTGCACGCCGCCGTCCACAACCCGGGCGACCCGGCGCGGATCGCCCGGAGTGCGCCGTTCGTGGCGCTGATGGTCGCACTCGGCCTTTCGTCGTTCACCGCGTTCGCGGTCGTGATCAATCTGGTGCCGCTGATGATCGAACATGGGATCGACACCGGCACGGCGGCGCTCGCGCTTGGACTGGGCGGGTTGGGCCAGGTGATCGGCCGGGTCGGTTATCCAGCACTCACCCGGCTGCTCGGGGTCCGGGCCCGGACGGTGAGCATCCTGGCGGCCACTGCGCTCACCACCGGATTGCTCAGCGTGCTCACCTCCGTGACCGTGCTGATCGGCGCGGCCATCGTCGCCGGGATGGCTCGTGGCCTGCTGACCCTGATCCAGGCCATGGCGGTCACCGACCGGTGGGGCACGGCCCACTACGGCCGGCTGACCGGGCTGTTGTCCGCGCCGATCACCATCACGGTGGCGCTGGCGCCGTGGGCGGGTGCCGCAATCGCCGATCTGCTTGGCAGTTACGCGTCAGCGTTCCTCGTGCTGACCGCGGTCGGTGTGGTCAGCATCGGCTTCGCGGCCTTCAGCGCCCCCCGCGATCGTTAGGGCGGCCACCGATCCGGCGGGTCAACTCGTCGCTCACCCGTCCGATGCGGGCAGCCAGCGTCGGCCACTGCTCCTGCGCCACGCTGTCGACCGCGAACGTCACCGCCACCGCGGCCACTGGATATCCGGTGTGGTCTCGGGCGGCCACACCCACCGACCCGAACCCTGGCGTGACCTCGCCATACTCGGTGGCGTAGCCATGACGCCGTACCTCGCTGAGCATCGGACGCAGGGCCGACAAGCTGCGCGGCCCCGCGCCGTGCCGGTCGGAGAACGCCGACGAATCCGGGAAGAGTGCGCGCACCTGAGCGGCTTCCAAGCCGGCCAGGATGGCCCGCCCGCTGGCGGTCAGGTGTGCCGGCAGCCGGACACCCACGTCGGTCACCAGCGACGGGCTACCCGGTGCCCGTTCCTCGATCAAATAGAGCACCTCCCGCCCATGCAGGACGGCCAGGTGAGCGCCGTGCCCGACGTCGTCCACGAGTCGGTGCAGCAACGGACGGGTCAGCCGGGACAACGGCGCCTGCCGCGTATAGGCGGTGCCTAACTCGAACGCACCGATACCGAGCCCGTACCGGCGCTCTTCCGGCAGGTGGACCACGAGGCCTTCCCGCTCCAACTCGGCCAGCAGGTGATACACGGTGGACCGGGGCAGGCCCAGTTCGGTCGCCACCGCGGCAGCCGGCATCGGGCCACCGTGCCGGGCCAGGTGCCGCAGGATGCGCACACCACTATGCAGCGCCGGCACCTTGCTGCTTGCTCCCACCGTTTCCCCTGTCCGGCACCGTTCGGTCCGATCCACCACCACCGGCGCCCACTGTTCACCGACTATGTCTTGAATACCAGACACTATCTGACCGAATCCCATTTCACCTGGGGCCCTGGCAGGATGCAATGGCTGCTATGCGGACTTCCCCTCCCGGCATCCATGATCATCTGACTGTGGGAGCTACGTCTCTCACGACGGGATGCTGACCATGGCCACAGACACCACGCCACCGGTGGCTCCGGTCGAGGTCGGCGTCGGCCCGCTCAGCGCCGCCGACGTCGTTGCGGTAGCCCGCGGCAACACACCTATCGTCCTAGCCGCCGACGCACTCGACGCCATCAATACCAGCCGCGCCATCATCACCGAGCTGGCCAGCGACGACACCGCACACTACGGCGTTTCCACCGGCTTCGGCGCGCTGGCCACCAAACACATTCCCGCGGAGCGGAGAACGGCGCTGCAACTGTCGCTGATCCGTTCCCACGCCGCGGGCTCCGGCCCCGCCGTCGAGCGCGAGGTGGTCCGGGCGCTCATGCTGTTACGGCTTGCCACCCTGGCTACCGGCCGTACTGGCATCCGCCCCGACACCGCCCTCGCTTACGCGGATCTGCTCAACCACGGCATCACGCCGGTGGTCCACGAGTACGGCTCACTCGGCTGCTCCGGCGACCTCGCCCCGCTGTCGCACTGCGCACTCGCACTGCTCGGCGAGGGCTGGGTGGACGATGCCGACGGCCACCGCCGGCCCGCCGCGGAGGCACTCGCGGCCGCCGGCCTGAAACCGATCACGCTGGCCGAGAAAGAGGGCCTGGCACTGATCAACGGCACCGACGGCATGCTCGGTCAGCTGCTTCTGGCCCTCCACGACCTCGATGCGCTCATGACCGCCGCCGACATCGCCGCCGCGATGAGCGTCGAAGTCCTGCTCGGCACCGATGCCGCGTTCGCCGCCGACCTGATCGCGTTGCGCCCCCACCCCGGACAGGCCGACTCCGCGGCCAACCTGCGCACGCTGCTGGCCGGCTCCGGCATCATGGCCAGCCACCGCGACCCCGACGTCTGCACCCGGGTGCAGGACGCGTATTCGCTGCGCTGCAGCCCACAGGTGCACGGCGCCGCCCGTGACACCTTCGCCCACGCCCATGCGGTCGCGGGCCGGGAACTCGCCGCCGCCATCGACAACCCGGTGGTCACCACGGACGGCCGGGTGGAGTCGAACGGCAACTTCCACGGCGCCCCGGTCGGCTACGTCCTGGACTTCGCCGCCATCGCGGTGGCCGACGTCGCCAGCATCTCCGAACGCCGCACCGATCGGATACTCGACGTCGCCCGCAACCAAGGCCTGCCGGCGTTCCTCGCCGCCGACCCCGGTGTCGACTCCGGACACATGATCGCCCAGTACACCGCGGCCGGGATCGTCTCCGAACTCAAGCGGCTCGCCGCACCAGCATCCGTGGACTCGATCCCGTCGTCGGCCATGCAAGAGGATCACGTGTCGATGGGGTGGGCCGCCGCACGTAAGCTGCGCCGCGCCGTCGACGGGCTCACCCGCGTACTCGCGGTGGAGATCCTGACCGCCGCCCGCGCCATGGACCTGCGCGCGCCGCTGACCCCGGCACCCGCCACCAGGGCCGTACACGACGCCATCCGTACCCGCGTGCCCGCGCCCGGACCGGACCGGTTCCTCACCCCCGACATCGACGCCGTCGTCGATCTCATCCATACCGGGGCGCTCATCGGCGCCGCCACCAGCACCGCCGTCGACCCCCTGCGTTGAAGGAGCCCATCATGACCAACGCACCCAATCCCACACCTGCCGTTCCAGCCGCTCCCATCCGGGCACCCCGGGGCACCACCCTGACCGCCCGCAGCTGGCAGACCGAGGCACCGCTGCGGATGCTGATGAACAACCTGGACCCCGAGGTCGCCGAGCTACCGGAGCAGCTGGTGGTCTACGGCGGTACCGGCAAAGCGGCCCGCGACTGGCCCAGCTACCACGCACTCGTCCACACGCTGCGCACTATGGACGACGACGAGACGCTGCTGGTCCAGTCCGGCAAACCCGTGGGGGTCCTCCGCACCCACGAGTGGGCGCCGCGAGTCCTGATCGCCAACTCGAACCTGGTGGGCGACTGGGCCACCTGGCCGGAGTTCCGCCGCCTAGAGCGGCTCGGGTTGACGATGTACGGGCAGATGACCGCCGGATCGTGGATCTACATCGGCACCCAGGGCATCCTGCAAGGCACCTACGAAACGTTCGCCGCAGTGGCGGCCAAGCGGTTCGGTGGCACCCTGGCCGGCACGTTGACCGTCACCGGAGGCTGCGGCGGCATGGGCGGCGCTCAACCACTAGCGGTCACGCTGAACGACGGCGTGTGCCTGGTGATCGACGTCGACGCGTCCCGGCTGGCCCGACGTGATCAGCAGGGTTATCTGGACACTCACACCGACGATCTCGACGAAGCGCTCGGGTTGGTGCTCACCGCCAAGCAGGACCGCCGGGCGTTGTCGGTCGGCCTGGTCGGCAACTGCGCGACGATCCTGCCGGAACTACTGCGCCGCGGGGTCGAGGTCGACATCGTCACCGATCAGACCTCGGCCCACGACCCCCTCAGTTACCTACCCGAGGACGTGTCGGTCGACGACTGGCCCGACTACGCCGCCAAGAAACCAGCCGAGTTCACCGACCGCGCACGTGCCTCCATGGCGAAACACGTCGCGGCGATGGTCGGGTTCATGGACGCCGGCGCGGAGGTCTTCGACTACGGCAACTCGATCCGCGACGAAGCCCGCTCCGGCGGATTCGAGCGTGCCTTCGACTTCCCCGGTTTCGTCCCCGCCTACATCCGCCCGCTGTTCTGCGAGGGTAAAGGGCCGTTCCGGTGGGCTGCCCTGTCCGGCGACCCGCGGGACATCGCCGCCACCGACAACGCCGTCCTCGACCTGTTCGACGACGACCACCTGCACCGCTGGATCCGGGCCGCCCAGGAGAAGGTGCCATTCCAGGGGCTACCCGCCCGGATCTGCTGGCTCGGCCACGGCGAGCGGCACCGGGCCGGGCTCAGGTTCAACGAGTTGGTCGCCTCCGGGGCGGTGGCGGCACCGATCGTGATCGGCCGGGACCATCTCGACGCGGGGTCGGTGGCTTCGCCCTACCGCGAAACCGAAGCCATGGCCGACGGGTCGGACGCCATCGCCGATTGGCCGCTGCTGAACGCGCTGATCAACACCGCCTCCGGAGCGTCGTGGGTGTCCATTCACCACGGCGGTGGGGTCGGTATGGGCCGGTCGATCCACGCCGGACAGGTCAGTGTGGCCGACGGCACCGACCTGGCCGCGGCCAAGCTGGAACGGGTGCTCACCAACGATCCCGCCACCGGTGTGCTCCGCCACGTCGACGCCGGCTACCCGGATGCCGCCAACGTCGCCCGCGACCATGCCCTCCGTCTACCCGCGAGCGAGGTATGACACCAACCGCCAGCGAATTCGACCGGATGTGGGCCGAGCTGGCTCCGGTGGGCCGCGGACGGGACGGCGGATACCGGCGGTTCGCGTGGACCCGTGAGGACGCCACCCTGCGGGAGTGGTTCACCGCGGAGGCGGCTCGCCGCGGCCTGGACGTAACCACCGACCGGGCCGGCAACCAATGGGCGTGGTGGGGTGATCCGGACACCGACGGCCCGGGGGTCGTGACCGGCAGCCATCTCGACTCGGTGCCCAGCGGCGGCGCCTACGACGGCCCCCTGGGAGTGGTGTCCGCACTGCTGGCCGTCGACGTACTGCGGGCGCGGGGATGGCACCCCGCACGCCCGATAGCGGTGGCGTCGTTCGCCGACGAAGAAGGTGCCCGCTTCGGGGTCGCCTGTGCCGGGTCGAGGATTCTGACCGGGCGGCTTCCCGCCGATCGCGCACTCGGTTTGGCCGATCACGACGGCGCCACGATGGCGGAGGCGATGCGGGCCGGTGGCCACAACCCGGAGCAGGTGGGCCGCGACGACGAGACACTGCGGAGGGTGGCGACGTTCGTCGAACTCCACGTCGAGCAGGGCCGCGGTCTGGTCGATCTGGCCGCGCCGGTGGGGGTGGCCAGCATGATCTGGCCGCACGGCCGGTGGCGGATCACCCTGGACGGGCAGGCGAACCACGCCGGCACCACGCCGCTGGCCGACCGCGACGACCCGATGCTGGCCCTGGCCCGGTTGATCGGTGAGGTCCGGGCCGCGGCGGAACGGCGCGGCGCGCTGGCGACGGTCGGCAAGGTCCAGGTAGAGCCGAACGGCGTCAACGCCATCCCGTCTCGGGTCACGGCGTGGCTGGACTGCCGAGCCGCCGATGAGGACGCGGTACGGGCCGTGCTCGCCGACCTCGCCGACGTCGGACCCACCGAAGAATCGTGGACCGGCGCCACCGTGTTCGACGCTGACCTTGCCACCCGCCTTTCCGGCGTGTCAGGCCGGACAACTCATTCACCAGCGGCGACACCTCGGACCAGGCTGACGACTGGGGCGTCGACCGCGGTTTCCGGCCCCGGCGCGTCCGGGCCGGCCGTTCCCATCCTCGGAACTGGCGCCGGACACGACGCCGGGGTACTCAGCGAGGCCGGCATCCCCACCGCGATGCTGTTCGTCCGCAATCCCACCGGCATCTCCCACTCTCCGGAAGAACACGCCGCCCGCGACGACTGCCTGGCCGGCGTCCACGCGCTCGCCGATTGCCTGGCGGAGCTGACGCGATGAGTGGCCCGCGCGCGTTCTGGGCCGAGCACGCCTGGATCACGCCTGCCGACCTAGCAGGCCGGACAACCCCGCCATCAGCGGTGGAGCGTGTGTCCGGCCTGACAACCGGCCCGACCCTAGCGTCGCGGGTGCGGATCGACGTTGCCGACACCCGGATCACGGCCGTACACACGGGTGTCGACCCAGCACCCGGCGACGTCCGGCTTCCCGGCGTCGTCTTCCCCGGATTCGCCAATACACATTCACACGCCTTCCACCGTGCACTGCGGGGACGGACCCATCGCGACGGTGGATCGTTCTGGACCTGGCGCGACGACATGTACCTGCTCGCCGACCGGCTCACCCCGGACACCTACTACCAGCTGGCCAGGGCCGCCTATGCGGAGATGGCGCTGAGCGGGGTGAGTGTCGTCGGAGAGTTCCATTACCTCCACCATGCCCCCGGCGGGGTGGCCTATGCCGACCCCAACGCCATGGGCCACGCCCTGGTCGCGGCGGCCGCCGACGCCGGCGTGCGGCTCACGCTCCTGGACACCTGCTACCTGAACGGCGGGATCGGTCGGCCACTCCAGGGTGCACAACAACGCTTCGGCGACGGTACCGCCGAGCGGTGGATCACCCGGGTGGATCAGCTGCGCACGGCGCTCGACCGGCCAGACGTCGTCGGCGGCGCCGCGGTCCATTCAGTCCGGGCCGTCCCACCGGACGCTGTCAACGCCGTCGCGAGCTGGGCAGCGTCGTCGTCGCTACCGCTGCACGTCCACCTGTCCGAACAGCCGGCGGAGAACGACGCCTGCCTAGCCGAGTACGGGCGGACTCCCACACAACTGCTGGCCGATACCGGCGCGCTCGGCCCAGCCACCACGGCCGTGCACGCCACCCACCTCACCAACACCGACATCACCCTGCTCGGCCGATCCGGCACCACCGCGTGTGCCTGTCCAACAACGGAGCAGGACCTGGCGGACGGGTTGTCGCCCATGGGTGCGCTGCACGCGGCCGGCAGCCCGGTGTGCCTGGGCAGCGACCAGCATGCCGTCGTCGACCTGCTGGCCGAGGCGCGGCTTCTCGAGATGCATGAGCGCCTGGCCAGCGGTCAGCGCGGACGGTTCCGGCCCGACCAGTTGGTCGCCGCCCTCACTCAGGCTGGACATGACGCGCTCGGCTGGCCAGGGCACGGGCGGCTGGCACCAGGGGCCGCGGCCGACCTGGTGGCGGTGCGCCCAGATTCAGTACGCACCGCGGGCTCCGCACCAGACCAGATAGTGCTGAGCGCCGGTGCCGCCGACGTCGACACCGTGGTGATAGGCGGAAACGTCGTCGTCGAGAGTGGCCGGCACCGGCTCGGCGACGTCGCCGCACTCCTCGACACCAGCATCGACGAGCTCTGGACGGGCCGGCCATGAGCGCCCATTGGGTCGTGACGGCGGTCTACGCCAGCAGCGCCGGGGCCTGCCCCAAGACCGTCCGCCCCTGCCCCAGGACCGTCCAGGAGCCGACGAACCCATGGAGGACGTTGTGAGCAGCACACTCATCACCGGCATCGGCGAGCTGGTGACCATCGACCCGGCACACGGCCCGGGACTGGGCATCGTCGAACGGGCCGCTGTGGTGGTGGACGGGGATGCCGTGTTGTGGACCGGGCCGGCGTCGGCGGCCCCTGAGGCGGATCACCGAGTGGACGTCGACGGGCGGGCGGTGGTGCCTGGTTTCGTCGACTCGCACAGCCACGTCGTCTTCGCCGGCGACCGAGCCCGCGAGTTCGAGGCCCGCATGAACGGTGAAAACTACGACGGCGGCGGAATCGCGACCACGATGGCCGCGACCCGGTCCGCGACCGACGACGAACTCACCACGCGCGCAGCAGCCCTGGTAGCGGAGATGCGCCGGCAGGGCACCACCACCGTCGAGATCAAAAGCGGATACGGGCTGACCGTCGACGACGAGGCCCGGGCACTACGGATCGCCGCCACGTTGACGCCGGAAACCACCTTCCTGGGGGCCCACGTGGTGCCGCCCGAGTACCGGGAGGACCGGGCCGGCTACGTCGACCTAGTCACCGGTCCGATGTTGGAGGCGTGCGCGCCCCATGCCCGGTGGGCCGACGTGTTCTGCGAGCCCGGGGCGCCTACCGCGTTCGACGAGGATGAGTCTCGGACCGTGCTGGAGGCCGCGGCCCGTGCGGGGCTGGGGTTGCGCGTGCATGCCGGGCAACTCGGGGCCGGACCGGGGGTGGCGTTGGGGGTGGAGCTGGGCGCGGCCAGCGTGGATCACTGCACGTATCTGACCGGCGACGACGTCGATCTGCTGGCCGACGCCGCGTCGTCAGGTGGCCCGGTTGCGACGCTGCTGCCGGGGGTGGAGTTCTCGACACGTTCGCCGTACCCAGACGCCCGGCGGTTGCGGGCCGCCGGGATAACCGTCGCTTTGGCTACCGACTGCAATCCGGGGAGTTGTTTTACATCGTCGATGCCGTTCTGTATCGCGCTGGCGGTGCGGGAGATGGGGATGACGCCGGCCGAGGCGTTGTGGTCGGCTACGGCCGGTGGTGCACGGGCGTTGCGCCGGGACGACGTAGGGCACCTGCGGGTTGGCGCCCGGCCAGACCTGTGTGTGCTGGATGCACCGTCGTATCGGCATCTGGCCTACCGTCCCGGCGTACCGACCGCCTCCACCTTGCGACCTGTCAGGCCGGACAAGTCGGTGGGCAGCAGCTGGTGAGTCGTAAACCCTGACAACTTCGGCAGGCCCCCACTCGTGTCAGGCCTGACAGACCCAGCACCGCAGCTCAGCGACTTGTCCGGCCTGACACGTCGGAGGTGCGCAGGCGACTACGGTGCTGGGCGACCCGGGCCCGACTCGAGCACGTCGTCGAGCAGTACCGACGCGCACCTCCCCGGCCGTCGCCGACGAAATACCGCTGGCACCCCGCGGCCTCGCACCGCCCCCAGGTCCGGCGGGCGTGTTCCTGGATGATGCCGGCCAGCGCGAGTGCGCTGCTGGCGAGTAACCAGGTGCCCCAGCCGGAGTCGGCGTCGTCCGGATCGACGTGGATGTGCCAGGCGGTGCCGCCGTGCCTGGACAGCCGGGGCCGGGCCGCGACCTCATCGAAGATCTCGTTGATCGCCACCGCGGCTCCGTCGACGTCGTCGATAGCGAGCACGTCGCGCAGCCGATCCAGCGCCTGGATCAGTTCGAGCGCATCGGCGCTGGCTAGAGACTCAAGATCCTCGCCGTGGTCGCGGAGGACGGTAACTAGCTGCCCAATGGCCACAGCATCTGGTTCCGCGGCAGCTGGCACGGCATTAAGCAGGGCGACGAGCCGGGCGACGGGCCGGAAGGTGTCCACGCCGCCCAGAGTACTGTAACGTGCTCGATAATGAAGCCGTTACACCCTTCCGTTGGTCTACCTCCGTCGTACATCGGTACCGCACTGCTCGGCCGCACCGCCGAGGAAGGTGCCCCCATCGTCATCGTCCTGCTGGCCCTCGACCGGACCGGTCAGGCCTGGCTCGGTGGCCTGCTGGTCGCGGCCATGACGGTGCCGCACGTGGTCACCGGCCCACTCGGCGGACACCTGCGCGACCGCACCGGCCGCCCGGTGGCGGTCACCGTGGCCGCCGCCTTCGTCGTCGCGGCCGCACTGGCCGGCCTAGCCAGCTCCGTCGGCCATCTATCGTGGCCATTCACGGTGCTGATAGCACTGGCCGGTGGTAGCGCTGGTCCCCTTCTGCTGGGTGGGTTGTCCAGTTTCATCGGCGGTCTCGTATCGCCGGATCAACGGCCGGGCGCCCACGCCGTGGACGCGGCGACCTACAACGTCGCCGGTATCGCCGGGCCCGGCCTCGGCGCTCTGCTGGCCGCCCTCGCATCACCGGCAGCGGCGGCGTACACCCTCGCGGCGGTGGCGGCGCTGGCCGCGTTGTGTGCGACTTCGCTACCGCCAGATGGCCGAACACACCATCTGAGGCCACGAACACCATCTGGCGGTAGCGAAGTCGCACCGGGGCTCCTGGCCGGATTCACCACCATCTGGCGGATTCCCATACTCCGGGCCACCACCGTGGTCACCACCCTCGCGCACGCGGGGCTCGGTGGGCTGGCGGTGACCGCGCCTCTGCTGGCCGTCCACCTCGGTGCCGCGGAAAGCACCGGCGGGCTGTTCCTCTCCGCTGTTGCCGCTGGCGCAACGCTGGGGTCGCTGGCGATGACCCACCGGCGGGCCCGCACCCTGCCGGCCATGCCGGTGATCCTCACCAGCCTTGCCGTCATCGCTGGGTCGCTCGGCCTGGCGGCTCTCACCCCATCCATCGCCGTGGCCGCGGTGTGCTTCGCACTAGCCGGGTTCGCCGACGGCCCGCTGCTGACGGTGACCCTGCACGTACGTACGGCGACCAGCCCGCCCGTCGCGCGTACTCAGGTGTTCATGGTTGGCGCCAGCCTCAAGCTGACTGCCAGCGCGGCCGGTGCGGCTGCTGCCGGGTTCGCGGCGGTGCACGGTGCTCCGGTACTGCTGGCCGCGATGGCCGCGATCGTGGCCGGATCGGTGATCGTCGCCGGTTTTCTGCCCTCAACCTCCGGCTCCACCCCGCCCCGGCGCGGAACGTCATAGGCATGGAACAGTGGCCATATGAGCCACGAGAACGACGCCGGTGTCATCCGCCGGCTGGTCACCACCCCCGCCACCTGGGCCGTCGTCGGCCTCTCCGCGAATACCTCACGCACCGCGTACAGCGTGAGCCAATATCTGCACCGTGCTCTCGGCATGCGGTTGGTACCAATCAACCCACGCGCCGAGGACGCCCACGGAGCTACGGGCTACGCCCGGCTAGCCGATGTTCCCGGCCCGGTGGACGTCGTGGACTGCTTCGTGAACAGCCAACGCGTAGGTGCCGTCGTCGACGAGGCCATCGCCGAGAAAGACCGGTTGGGTATCCGCGCGGTCTGGCTACAACTCGGTGTGATCGACGAGGAAGCCGCACAACGCGCGAAAGACGCCGGGCTCGACGTCGTCATGGACACCTGTCCGGCCATCGAAGGCCCCAAGCTCGGGTACTGACCGGGCCCGGACGGACGGCGACACACGTGCCACGGAGGAGGACTAAATGGCGGCGAGCACATCCGAGCAGTACCGCAACTTTGCCGAAAAGTACGCACGCGGGACGTCACCGACCTATGAACGGCTGGCGCACACGGTCGCCGCCGACTCCGCGATGATCGAACTGATCGATCAGCTCCCACCGCTCAAACGTCAGCCCAACCTGCTCTTCGGCGCCGCTCGTTATCTGGGGGGTCCGGTCGGTGATCCCGCCGCCTTCAGCGACTGGGTCAGGGACCACTGGACCGAGGTCAGCGACGTCATGCGCAATCGACGGACCCAAACCAATGAGGCGGGCCGCTGCGCCGTGCTGCTGCCCGTGCTCGCCCAGCTTCCGCAACCACTGGCCCTGCTCGAAGTAGGTGCGTCGGCGGGGTTGTGCCTGTATCCCGACGTGTATCGGTACCGATATGGCGCCCACGTGGTGGGGCCGGCCAGCGGTCCGGTCGAGCTGGCCTGCGCGGTCAAGGGCGACGTGCCGTTGCCGGAACAGGTGCCGACGGTGACCTGGCGGGCCGGTCTCGACCTCAACCCGATCGATCTCACCGACGACGACGCGCTGCGCTGGTTGGACGCCCTCATCTGGCCGGAACACCATGAGCGTAGCGCTCGCCTACACGCCGCCGCGGCAGCCATCCGCTCCGACCCACCGGATATCCGCCGGGGTGACCTCCTCACCGACCTGCCCGCGCTTGCCGCCGAGGCACCGGCCGACGCCACTCTCGTGGTGTTCCACAGCGCCGTGATCGCCTACGTCGACCCGACGGCGCGAGCTACTTTCGAGAGCGCGGTGCGCCAGCTACCCGGCCATTGGATCTCGAACGAGAGTCTCAACGTATTTCCACACATCACCGCCCAAGCGCGGCTCCCCGCCGACGCTGCGGGATCGTTCCTGCTGGCCCTGGACGGGCATCCGGTAGCACTCACCGAACAACACGGCCGGTCGATCACCTGGCTCGGCCCTTCGGCGTGACCCGCGGTTCCGTGTCGCCCACGACGGTGGACCGCTCAAGCCACCCCGCGGCGGCTGGCCCGACGTAGCAGCCACGCGAGGTACGGTGCACCCACGAGTGCCACGACAAGACCCACCGGGATCTCACGTGGCGCCATCACCGTGCGGCCTACAACGTCCGCGGCCACCACCAGCACCGCGCCGAACAGCGCCGCCGTCGGGATCAGCCGCCGATGCGACGGGCCGACCAAAGCCCGCGCGGTGTGCGGTGCTACCAGGCCGACGAACCCCACCGCCCCGACCACAGATGCGGCTCCCGCCGCGAGTACGGCCGCACACAAGAGCACCGCCAGCCGCGCTCGGTCTACACCGAGGCCGAGTGCCCGCGGGGTGTCTTCGCCATACGCGAGCAGGTCCAGCGAACGGGCCACGACGACCAGCAGCACTCCGACGGCCACCGGCACAACGAACCAGCGCAGGTCGTCCAAGCCCCGCCCATAGGTGCTGCCGGCCAGCCAGGTCAGCGCCCGGTTCACCGCCAGTTGGGCCTGCAACGCCAGAATGGCCACCACCGCGGTGCACAGTGCGCCCACCCCGATACCAACCAACACCACCCGGGTCGGGTCGAGTGTCAGCCCCGGCCGCAAGCGCGCCCTGCCGCCACCGCCGCGTCGCCGGGTACCACCACCCCGACCAGTCCGGCGGCCGGCCGCGAGCAACAGAACCATCGTCGCCGCTACCCCGCCAGCCAGCGCGGCCAGCGGCAAGACCCACGACGGCGCGGCCGGGGCCAGCATCAGCGAAGCCACCGCGCCGACGCTGGCGCCGCCGGTCACCCCGATGATCGACGGCTCGGCGATGGGGTTGTGCACGACGGCCTGCACCGCCACCCCGGCGACGGCCAGGCAGGCGCCGGCCACCGCGGCCACGGCCAGCCGGCCGAACCGGCGCTCCACAACCGCCGACTCCGCGCCCCGTACCCAGTCCCCCAGATCGGCCCAGCTCACCGACACGTCGCCGATCTTCAGCCCCGCGACGACGGTCGCGGCCAGCAAGACGATCCCGGCCACCGCGACGGCACCGATCGGCAGCCGGCGGCGTGCTCCCATGGCGGCTTGGTCGTCGACGTATCCGAACCGGATCCGACGGGCCAGCATGATGAAGATCGGGGCGCCAACAACCGCCGTGATCACACCCGCCGGCAGCTCACCCGTGCTGGCTGAGCGGAGGAACGAACGCGCCACCACGTCGGCCGACAGCAGGAGCGCCGCCCCGATGAGCATGGCCGACGGCACCAGCCACGCGTGCCGGTGTACACCGAGCATGCGCACCGTGACCGGCGCCACCACCCCGACGAACGCGATCGGCCCGGCGACGGTCACGGCCGCCGCGGCCAGCAGCACCGCCAAGCCCAGGGCGGCCAACTTGACCCCGGTGACGTTGGCCCCCAACGCCCGGGCGCCGTCGTCGCCGATCGACAGCAGGTCCAACGGCCGGATCAGGGCGACCATGGCCACACCCACCACGAGGACGAGGGCACCCATCTGCCAGGCCCGAGTGGAGTCGATCGCCGCGATCGAGCCGTTCCCCCAGAAGTACAGGCCCTGAGTGCTGCGCTCGAACCACACCAGCAGCAACGTGGCGACCGACATCAACGCCATGGTCACCGCGGCGCCGGCCAGCAGGACCCGCCCGCCCACCACGAGTCCACGCCGGCCGGCCAGCGCCCACACTCCAACCGCGGCGATCAGCCCACCGATGGTGGCCAGCCCGGCCGAGGCGAATCCACCGAGGTTGAGCCCTAGGGCTGCGGCCGCCACCACCGCGAGGTACCCACCGGCGTTGACGCCGAGTGTCTCGGGCGCCGCGAGCGGGTTGCGGGTGACGGCCTGGGCGAGGGCACCGGACGCGGCGAGGGCGGCGCCGGCGACGAGGCCGGTGAGCAGCCGGGGCAGCCGCGCCCCGTGGAAGACGTTTCGTACCTGGTCGGGGGCGTCGCCGGTGAGGATCCCGAAGAGGTCGCCGAGGCCGATGCCGGAGCTGCCCTGACCGACATGAAGCACGGCGACAACGGCCAGCAGCACCGCCGCACCGGCCAGCACCGCCAGCGCCCCGCCGAGCGAACCGCGCCGGCCAGAGGTGGCTGGCGCGGCCGCTTCGGGGTCACGGGTGAGGGAGTCAGAAGCCAAGCGCGGCCTGGACCTCGTCGTACACCGTTGTCGCGGTCAGTGGGCCACCCCACAGCCAGGTTCCGGGGTCGATCGGATACACCCTGCCGGTCTCGACGAACTCCAGGCTCTGATAGATCGGGTTGTCGGCGAGTTGGCCGGTGAAGATGTTGTCGCCTTCTTGGGCGACGTAGATAAGCGATGACGACGGGGCGGCCGTCGTGAGCCCTTCCACGTCGGTGTCGGTGAGCCCGTAGGCATCGGTGTCGCCTGGCCAGCCGTTCTCCATGCCGCCGGCGGCGAGTAGCTCCGAGGCGTAGGTGGGGGATCCGAACACCCGCACCGTGGCCGCACCCTCGTAGGTGTACCCCTGGGTCAGCAGGAACGTCGGCTCGATGTCCGACGCGGCCAGTGCCGTGCCGAACTCCGCCGCTCTCTGGTCCAGTTCGGCGAGCACCTCGGCAGCGCGGTCCTCGGCGCCGGTCAGCACGGCGGTGTCGGTGAAGGTATCGCGCATGGCCTGCAACTGGCCGTCCGGATGCCCGTAGAAGTCCGACGAGTACGTCGGGGCGATGTCCTGGAGTTGATCGATATTGACCACCGAGCGGTCGTCGTCGGTGACGATGAGGTCCGGCTCGAGCGCCTCGATCTGTTCCAGGCTCGGCTCCTGCCGGGTGCCGACGTCGACGACGTCGTCGCTTAGTTGTGGTCCGGCGCTGACCCAGAGCTCGTACCCCTCGATGTCGGCCACCCCAACCGGCTCCACACCGAGGGCCAGCAGGTTTTCCGCCGACGACCACTCCAGCGCTACAACCCGGGTGGCGGGTTGGTCGAGTTCGATGGGGCCGTGTGTGGTGTCGACGGTCACCGGACCGCCGGCGTCGGCTGGGTCGCCGCCGGGTTCTTCGGTGGTGTCCACGTCCGGGTTGGTGGCCGGTTCACCGTCGTCGTCGGAGCCGCAGGCGGCAAGGACGCAGGCCGCCGCGGCCGCCAAAGCCAGAGAAGACACCAGCCGCCGGTGCGGGGCCGGGCGGGCCGGACGGGCCGGGCGGGCCGTCCGGGCCGGGCGCGGCTGCCAGGTGTCTACCCCGACGACTCCCGCGGGTGCCTGCGGGGAACGGTCCGGGCCGGCTCGATGGTGATCGGTCAACGGGAACTCCTTCACGAGGCGGCTGCCGTCGCCCTCGCGTACGGCAGGCAGGTGGGGTGGCCGGTTAAGGGGTGGGCCACGACGTGGACGGGTAGGCCGAACGCGGCTTCGATGGTGTCGCTGGTGAGCACCGTGCCGGGGTCGCCGGTGGCGAGCACCGACCCACCGGCGAGCACCACGATCCGGTCGGCGTAGGCCGCCGCCTGGTTGAGGTCGTGCAGGACCAGACCGACGGTGATGCCGTGGTCGTCGGCGAGGCTGCGGGCCAACCCGAGAATCTCCACCTGGTAGCGCAGGTCGAGGTAGGTCGTGGGTTCGTCGAGGAGGAGGACACCGGTCTGCTGGGCCAGCACCATGGCGATCCAGACCCGCTGCCGCTCACCGCCGGAGAGCCCGTCGACGTGCCGGCCGGCGAAGGCCGACGTCCCGGTCACGTGCAAGGCCCAGTCGACGGCGTCGCGGTCGGCGTCGCGCAACCGGCCGACCGCGCCACGATGTGCGTAGCGGCCGTGCCCGACCAGTTCACGCACCGTGAGTCCGGCCGGGATAGGAGAGCTCTGTGGGAGGAACGCCAACCGCCGGGCGAGGTCACGGCCCCGAAGATGGGCGGCGTCGACGCCGTCGACGGTGATCGTGCCGGCGTCCGGCGTGTGCAACCGGGCCAGGGTACGCAGCAGCGTGGATTTGCCGGAACCGTTGGGCCCGACGAGCACTGTGACGCCGCCGGCCAGGAGGTCGACGCTGACCCCGTCCAGCACCGGTTGGTCGTCGTAGCTGGCCCGCACCTGGTGGGCCACGAGAGTCGAAGGCACGCGCAAGCTCCCTTCACCGATGGTCGGTTGCGACGGCCGCGGGGTTGACCCAATCTCTGTTGGGCCGAGCGGGAACTCCGGTCCGCGAGCCACCTCAGAGCTCGATCTCTAAGGCATGCCTAATCTAACTCATGCCCCGGCTCATCGTTGAATTCCGCCCGCCTCACCCTTCACCCTTCACCCCTTCACCCTTCACCCCTCACCCCTCACCCCTCACCCCTCACCCCTCACCCCTCCCCCCTCACCCCTCACCCCTCACCCCTCACCCCTCACCCCTCACCCCTCACCCCTCACCCCGGTGATCGTCGCCGAATTTCTGCCCTCAACACCCGTGATCGTCGCTGTTTTCGTGTCGCTATTACGACCAGATCTTGACTTCGATCACCGGTGAGCAACGACACGAAAACGGCAACGATCACCGGGAGGTGGGGGCGTGTCGTTGGCGCCGCGGAACTTGGCCGCTCAGGTCAGCCGCTCGCGCAGCGCCTCACCCTTAGCGCGAGCAGCAGCCTCGAGATCGGCCCGAAACTGGTCCAGACGGGCCCGCAGTGCGTCATCGGCGGCGCCGAGGATACGCGCCGCGAGCAAACCCGCGTTGCGGGCGCCCCCGACGGACACCGTCGCCACCGGAACGCCGGCCGGCATCTGCACGATCGACAGCAACGAATCCATGCCATCGAGGTACTTCAACGGCACCGGCACTCCGATGACAGGCAACGACGTCACCGACGCGAGCATCCCGGGCAGATGCGCGGCACCCCCGGCGCCGGCCACGAGGACGCGCAGGCCACGTTCGGCGGCGGCAGCACCGTAATCGAGCATGGCCTGCGGCATCCGATGTGCGGACACCACACCCACTTCATGCGGCACACCCAGCTCACCGAGGACGTCCCCGACGGCCGACATCACCGACCAGTCCGAATCGGACCCCATGACGATGCCCACCAGTGGGTCGCCGCTGCCCTGCGGCGTCACCAGTTCACTCATCGATTACTCCTTGGATGTAGTCCGCGGCATGCCACGCCCGCTCCCGCAGTGCCGGCAAGTCGCCCCCGTACGCGGTGACATGGCCAACCTTGCGGCCCGGCCGGACACCCTTGCCGTACCAGTGCACCCGCAGCCCCGGGTCACGCGCCATCACGTGCCGATAGGCGGGGTAGACGTCCGGGAGGTCACCGCCCAGGACGTTGACCATCACCGTGTAGGGCGCACGTGCGTCGGGTGCGCCGAGAGGTAGGTCGAGGACCGCCCGCAGGTGGTTCTCGAATTGGCTGGTGACCGCGCCGTCGATGGTCCAGTGTCCGCTGTTGTGTGGACGCATGGCCAGCTCGTTGACCAGGAGGTCTCCACCCTTCGTCTCGAACATCTCCACCGCCAGAACGCCGACGACGCCGAGTTCGGCGGCCACCTCGATGGCGATCCGCTGGGCCTCGACCGCGCGGCGGTGGGGTAGATCCGGCGCGGGCGCGATGACCTCCACGCAAATACCGTCCCGCTGTACCGACTCCACCACCGGGTACGCCACGACCTGACCATGCGGCGAGCGCACGACCACCGCGGACAGTTCCCGCGCGAACTCCACCCGCTCCTCGGCCAGCACCGGCACGCCGGCCCGGAACGGCTCGGCTACTGTGTCGGCCGGGGTGTCCCCGTCGATCAGCCAGACCCCCTTGCCGTCGTAGCCACCCCGGGTGGTCTTGAGCACCGCCCACCCGCCGTGGTCGGCGGCGAAGCGCCCGGCATCCTCCGGATCGGCGACCAGCCGGTGCCGCGGGCACGGGACGCCGGCCGCGGACAACCGGCTACGCATCACACCCTTGTCCTGGGCGTGCAGTAGCGCCTCGGACCCCGGCCGCACAACGACGCCGGCCGCCTCCAACGCACGCAGATGCTCAGGCGGAACATGTTCGTGATCGAAGGTCACGATGTCGCAGGACTTCGCGAACGACATGAGATCGTCCAGCGCCTTCTCATCCGCGACCACAGGGTCACGCACCACTTGTGCCGCCGACTCGTCACCACTGCTCGCCAGCACCAACAGCCGCACTCCGAGCGCCACCGCCGCCGGCTGTGTCATCCGAGCCAGCTGGCCCCCACCAACCATGCCGATCACCGGCCACCACGCACGTGTCACAGGGTGCAAGGGTACGCGGCGCCGGAACGTCCCGCAGAACCAACGCCGTCACCGGTCGCCGCGCGCCGGGTGTTCATACAAACCCGCAGCTCTTCGCGTCGCCAGAACGGACGGGTGTGGTTTTGGTCGCATTGTGCTTTACGCTTGGCGGGTGCTCGAGACCCATCCGCCGCAACGTCGCACGTCAAGATCCTGGCGTGCGTACCTGCCCGTGCGGATGTTGCGCAGCTGGTATCGGCTGCACCGACTGCTTCGTGAAGGGCTGAAGTTCGCCACCGTGGGCAGTGTCGGCTACATCGTCGACATCGGCATCTTCAACGCGCTGCTGTTCGCCGGCGGTGAAGGACCACTCCACGACAAACCCCTGATCGCCAAGACGGTTTCGGTGCTCGCAGCAACCGTCGTCACCTACACCGGGCATCGGGTGTGGACGTTCCGGCATCGCGCCCGGGTCAAACTCGCCCGCGGGTATCCGCTGTTCTTCCTGTTCAATGGGATCGGGCTGGGTATCGCGCTGTCCTGCCTGGCGGTATCCAGGTACGCGTTGGGTATGTCCGGCCCGTTGGCCGACAACATCTCCGCCAACGTGGTCGGTTTGCTGCTTGGCACCCTGTTCCGTTACTGGTCGTATCGCACGTGGGTGTTCCCCGCCCACCCCGCCCAGCCCGCCGTGCCGGCCACCGGATCCGCCCAGCTTCGGTGACCTCCCCTCCCCTGTTGTGCACCTGATCTCCGTTTTGGCGCCTGATCGTTTCTACCGGGGTGATCAGATGCGGGTGACGACGTGTTGATGCTGGTTGATGGCGAGTTGGTGCATCTGATCACCCCGGTAGAAACGATCAGGCGCCAAAACGGAGATCAGGTGCACAACAGGGGGTGGGGGCCGCGCGCTCCACAGTGCCGTTGACTACGCCGCAGCAATGTGACGCCCCAGACAAGATCAGCTAACCCCGACACACCGCTCCACATCGGAGGTTAACGCCAGGCTCGCGGACCCGCCCCGTGTCAGTCGTCGCCGGGTCCGGCCAGCGGGGTAGTCCGCCAGCGCGGGCCGGCACGCAGTACCTGCGACGGCGCGGTATGACCCACGAAGCGCTCGGCCATCTCGGCCACCTCCACCAACGCGTCGAGATCTACGCCGGTGTCGACGCCCATGTCTTCCAGCATCGAGACGACCTCTTCGGTGGCGATGTTGCCCGAGGCTCCAGGTGCGTAGGGGCAGCCGCCCAGCCCGGCCACCGCGGCGTCGAAATCGTCGACCCCGAGCTGTAGCGCCGCGTAGACGTTGGCCAGGCCGGTGCCCCGGGTGTTGTGGAAGTGCAATCCGAGTGGCAATTCCGGATGAGCCGAGCGGGTCTCCCCTACCAGGCGGGTGACCCGGGTGGGGGTGGCCATCCCGGTGGTGTCGCCGTAGGCGAGGGAGTCGATCCCGGCGGCCTTCCCCTGACCGGCCACCCATACCACCCGCTCCACCGGTACCTCACCCTCGTACGGGCAGCCCCATGCGGTGGAGACGATCAGCTGCAGTGTGGCGCCACCGGTGTGTGCCTGCTCGACCAGCTCCGGCAGGGCCGCCAGAGACTCTTCGGTGGACCGGTTGATGTTCGACCGGTTGTGCGTGTCCGACGCCGAGACGACCACTTCGAGGTCGGTGAAGCCGGCCGCGAGCGCCCGCTGGAGGCCACGCTGGTTCGGCACCAGCGCGGAGTAGCGGACGTCGGGATCCTGCCGGACCGCCGCCCAGACCGCGTCGGCGTCGGCCATCTGCGGGATCGCCTTGGGGTGCACGAAGGAGACCGCCTCGATCCGGCGCAGGCCGGTGGTGGACAACGCGTTGATCAATTCGACCTTGGCGTCCGTCGGGATCGGGTCTTCATTCTGTAGGCCGTCGCGGGGGCCGACCTCACGCAGGCTGACCCGAGCCGGCAACTCAGCACCCGTCACCAGTGCACCTCCCGATCGCTACGGCCCCGTAGCGCGTGTACGTAGGCCACCACACCAGTGTGCCCGGGTCGGGCCGACAGCGCTTCGTCGTGCCTCACACACCCGGCCAGTTCGGTTCTCTCTTCTCGTTGAACGCCGCGATGCCCTCGGTTCTATCCCCGCTGAACGCGGTGGTGCGCCAGGCAGCGTCCTCGACGTCGAGCCCTGCTGCCAGGGAACCGTCCAGGCCGAGCCGCATGGCGCGTTTCGCGCTGCGCACACCCACTGGGGAGTTGCCGGCGATCGTCGCCGCCAGTTCCAGCGCGACGTCGCGGGCCTGACCGGTCAGCACCAGTCGGTCGGCGATGCCGAGTCGGTAGGCCTCGTCGGCGTCGACCCGCCGGCCGGTGAAGACGAGGTCGCTGGCGCGGCTCCACCCGATCCGGCGGGCCAGCAGTTGGGTGCCGCCACCACCTGGCACCAGGCCCACGCTGACCTCGGGTAACCCGACTACCGCGGTGTCGTCGGCGACGATCAGGTCGCAGGACAGCGCCAGCTCGAAGCCGCCGCCCAGCGCGTAGCCGTGGATGGCGGCGACGGTGGGCACGGGCAGGTCGAGCAGCGCGTTGAAGGCGGCGCGCATCACCGGCCGCTGCCGGCGGAGGTCGTCGTCGCTGAACGAGTTGCGCTCCTTGAGGTCGGCGCCGACGCAGAATGCCTTCTCGGAGGTGGACGATACGACGACGGCCCGCACTGTGGTGTCCTCGGCCAACGATTCTCCGACCGCGGCGATGGCGCGGGCGTGTTCAGTGGAGATCGCGTTGTGCGCCTGTGGACGGTCCAGCACGAACTCGACCACGCCGTTTGGATCAGGGCGTCGAACCCTTACTGTGTCCATCCGCCTACCTTTTCCCCCGTCCCGATGATCATTGGCTTTTGACTACCGGATCCGGTAGTCAAAAGCCAATGATCATCGGGACGGGGGGCACGGGGGTCACCGCAGGATGGTGACCTCGACCCGCTGGAACTCCTTGACCTCGGTGTAGCCCGTGGTGGACATAGCCCGACGCAACGCGCCGACGAGGTTCATCGACCCGTCCGCCAGGAACGACGGACCGTGCAAGATCTGGCCTAGAGGTGCCACCGTGCCGACCCACATCCGTTCCCCACGGGGCAACTCCGGATGGTGCGCCTCCGAACCCCAATGCCAGCCTCGCCCAGGGGCCTCGGCGGCCCGCGCCAGCGGCGATCCGACCATCACCGCGTCGGCTCCGCAGGCGACCGCCTTGGCGATGTCGCCGGAGCGGGCTATGGAGCCATCGGCGACGACGTGGACGTACCGGCCACCGGACTCGTCGAGATAATCCCGGCGAGCAGCGGCGACGTCGGCCACGGCGGACGCCATGGGAACGGTGACACCGAGCACCGACCGGGTGGTGTGCGACGCCCCACCACCGAAGCCGACCAACACACCGGCCGCACCAGTACGCATCAGGTGCAGTGCAGCCTGATAGGTGGCGCACCCGCCGACCAGCACGGGGACGTCGAGCTCATAGATGAACTGCTTGAGGTTGAGCGGCTCAGCCTGGCCGGATACGTGTTCGGCGGAGACGGTGGTGCCGCGGATGACGAACAGGTCCACGCCGCCGTCCAGCACCGCCTGGTAGTGCTGCTTCACACGCTGCGGCGACAGCGCGCCGGCCACCGTCACTCCGGCCGCGCGGATCTCGCCGAGCCGCTGAGCGATGAGTTCCGCGCGCACTGGCTCGTGATAGATCTCCTGCAGCCGGTTGAGTGCTTTCCCCTCCTCCAGCCCGGCGATCTCGTCGAGGAGCGGCTGTGGATCGTCGTACCTGGTCCACAGACCCTCGAGGTCCAACACGCCGAGCCCGCCTGCCTGACCCAACGCGATGGCCGTCGACGGCGACATCACGGAGTCCATCGGGGCCGCGATCAGCGGGATCTCGAACCGGTAGGCATCGATCTGCCAATGGGTGGAGACCTCTTCGGGATCACGGGTCCGGCGGGACGGGACGACGGCGACGTCGTCGAACGCGTACGCCTGGCGGCCACGTTTGCCGCGGCCGATCTCTATCTCTGCCACCACACCAGGCTATCGGGAAGAGTAGTTGGGGGCTTCCACCGTCATCTGGATGTCGTGTGGATGTGACTCTTTCAGCCCCGCGGAGGTGATCCGGACGAACCGGCCACGCTCCTTGAGGTCGTGAATCGACCGCGACCCGGTGTAGAACATCGCCTGCCGTAGCCCACCGATCAACTGGTGGGTGACGCTGGCCAGCGGTCCCCGGAACGGTACCTGGCCCTCGACCCCTTCGGGGACCAGCTTCTCATCGTTCGCGACGTCAGCCTGGAAGTAGCGGTCTCGCGAGCCGGTGGCCTCCGCTCCACGTTTACGCAGCGCACCAAGCGAACCCATACCCCGGTAGGACTTGTACTGCTTGCCGTTGACGAAGATCAGCTGTCCCGGGCTTTCTTCGACCCCGGCCAGTAGCGAACCAAGCATCACCGTGTCGGCACCGGCGACGATGGCTTTGGCGATGTCTCCGGAGTATTGGAGACCGCCGTCGCCGATCACCGGGATGCCGGCCGGCCCAGCCGCGAGGGAGGCTTCGTAGATGGCTGTGACTTGTGGCACACCGATACCGGCCACCACCCGCGTCGTGCAGATGGACCCCGGCCCGATACCGACCTTGATGGCGTCAGCTCCGGCGTCGACGAGGGCCTGAGCTCCTTCACGGGTGGCGACGTTGCCGCCGATGACCTCCACGCCCGCCGCGGCCGGCTCGGCTTTGATCCGCCGGACCATGTCGAGTAACGCGCTGGTGTGCCCGTGTGCGGTGTCGACGACGAGAACATCCACGCCCACCTCGACCAGCGCCATTGCGCGTTCCCACGCGTCACCGAAGAACCCGACGGCGGCGCCCACCACCAGTCGGCCCTCGGAATCCTTGGTGGCGTTGGGGAACTGCTCAGACTTCGCGAAGTCTTTGACGGTGATCAGCCCGCGAAGCCGATTGGCATCGTCGACCAACGGCAGCTTCTCGATCTTGTGTTTGGCCAGCAGCGCCATGGCGTCGTCGGGTTTGGTGCCGACCGGAGCGGTGACCAACGGCATCGGCGTCATGGTCTCGCGGACCAGCCTCAGGCGGTGCTCGTCCTGCGGGACGAAACGCAGATCACGGTTGGTGACGATACCGAGCAGCACACCACCCTCGTCGACCACCGGCAGCCCGGAGATGCGGTAATGCCCGCACAAGGCGTCGACCTCGGCGAGGGTGGCGTCGGGGCCGGTAGTGACCGGGTCGGTGACCATACCCGACTCGGACCGTTTGACTTGGTCGACGTGGCGGGCCTGTTCGTCGATGGACAGGCTCCGGTGCAGCACGCCCAGGCCACCCTGCCGGGCCATGGCGATCGCCATGCGCGCCTCGGTGACGGTGTCCATGGCGCTGGAGAGCAATGGGATGTGGACGTCGATGTTGCGGGTGAGCCGGGAGGTGGTGTCGACCTCGCTCGGGATGACATCGGACTCGGACGGCTGCAGCAGGACGTCGTCGAACGTCAGGCCGATGGCCGCGAACTTGTCAGGGACCTCGTGCCGCCTGGACTCCATGAAAGCGCAAACCTCATACGTGGTGGTGGGCCAATGGCTCCCATGGTATGTCGTGCGACACCCACTCCATATGGGCTGTTCGCATATCCCGGATCACACCGTCCGGTTGCCCAGTGCCGTGTGTTGGAGGATCGAGGAGACGACGATGTCCCAGACGGCGGGCGGCGGGAACTCGTGCCCCACGCCGTCCAGGCCGATGAACCTGGCGCCCGGGATGTCCCCGGCCAGCGCCTCGCCATGGGCGATCGGGAAGAGCGGGTCGGCGGTGCCATGCATGACCAGCGTCGGCGCGGTGATCTCGCTGATCGGCGAGCGGGCCGGTGCATCGTCGTCGGACAGAATCCAGTGGTTGGTCTGACTGGCCGCGATGTTCGTCGTTCGGTCGTAGACCTGGGTGACGATCCGCCGTATCCGGGGTTCGTCGAACGGGAGCGTTCCGTTGAACGCCCGCAGCTCGTCGACCATGGAGTCGATCACGGCGGACCGGTTCGACCAGTCGGGTTCGGCCGCGGTCTCGGTGAATATCGCCTGGATGTGATCCGCCGGGGGTGGCAGGTCCGGCTGGTCCGGGCCGCCTGGGCCACCTGGACTGGAGGACATCAGCGTCAGCGAGGAGACTCGCTCAGGATTGTCGAGTGCGATGTGTTGGGCCATGCCAGCGCCCAACGAGATAGCCACGAGATGGGCGCTGGCCAGGTCCAACGCGTCGAGCAGCCCCACGGCGTCGGCCTCTAGGTCGAGCCCGGTGTATGGCGGCGAACCCGCCTCGTAGCTGACCGATCGTCCGGTGTCGCGCAGGTCATACCGGACGACGAAGCGGCCGCCGCCGGCCAGTCGCTGACAGAATTCGTCCTCCCACCAGTCCATCGAGCTGGCCGCGCCGGCGATCAGCAGGATCGCCGGCGCAGCCCGGTCACCAAAGGTCTCGATGCACAGCTCCACGCCGTTGACCTGGACGAGACGCTCACCAGAGCGCTCCGACTCGTGATTCGGACCCGACGGGTGCGCCGCCGAGGCTGGGGTGTTCGCGGTGTGAGGGACGTTCGATGTCATCGATCTGCCTTTCGTTGAGGATGCCGGCGACGTTACTACAGAAATTGTAGTCTGTGCTATCTTTTTCTAAGTAAATATTCCGACGACGGAGAGACGAGGCGGCCAATGCCCACCACCCGCACCTATGGCGAGGCGTGTCCCATCGCACATTCCTTGGACATGATCGGTGACCGGTGGGCCATGCTCGTCGTACGTGAGCTCAGGCTCGGACCGCGCAGATTCAGTGACCTCCAAGCCAGCCTGCCCGCCGCCGGGCCCAACATGCTGGCCCAGCGTTTACGTGACCTCGAGCGCTTCGGCGTGCTCACCCGGCGCACGCTGCCGCCACCCGCTGCGGCCAAGATCTACGAACTCACCGAATGGGGCAGCGAACTCGAACCCGTGTTCCGCGCGCTCGCCCGCTGGGGCGCCCGCGCCCCGGCCCCACCGGCGGGCCAGCGGCTCAGCCCGGACTCGGTCATGCTCGGCCTCCGCACCTTCTTCGTCGTACCAACCGAAGCTCCCTGGTCAGCAACGTATGACGTCCACCTAGGCGACGAGCGCTACCGGGTGCGCGTCGTCGACGGACAGCTCACCGAACTTACCCGGACCGCGACCGACGACCCAGCCGACGCCACGCTCGTCTTCGACGATCACATGGCGATGGACGCGCTGACCGCCGGGCTGGAGACACTCTCCGAGCTGATCGAACGTGGTGCGCTGAGGCTGATCGGCGACGCCGATGCGGCACGGCGACTCATCGACGCCGTCCACAAACCTCAGCCCACGGCCACATGACCGCCGTTGAGGCGGCTACGTGCGCAGCCCCGCCAGGCGCTCGGCGGCCTCGCTGAGCACGTCGTCGCGTTTGCAGAACGCGAACCGCACCAGCGAACGCGCCGCCTCCTTGTCGTCGCAGAACACCGAGACGGGCACGGCCGCCACACCGGTCAGCTCGGGCAGCTTCCAGCAGAGGTCCAGTCCGTCGTCGAAACCCAGCGGGGCCACATCGGTGACGACGAAGTACGTGCCGGAGGTCGGAAGCACATCGAAGCCGGCCGCGGCCAACCCCTGGCTCAGCAGGTCGCGTTTGGCCTGTAGCTGACCGGCCAGCTCGGCGTAGAACGTGTCGTCGAGGCCCAGCGCTGCCGCGACCGCCGGCTGGAACGGGCCGCCGTTGACATAGGTGAGGAACTGTTTGACCGCCCGCGCCGCGGCGACCAGCTCCGCGGGGCCATGCATCCAGCCGATCTTCCAGCCGGTGACCGAGAACGTCTTGCCCGCCGACGAGATGGTGAGGGTCCGCTCGGCCATACCGGGAAGCGTCGCCATGGGCACGTGCCGCAGCCCGTCGAAGATCAGATGCTCGTAGACCTCATCGGTGACCACATACGCACCGTGTCGGGTGGCCAACTCCGCGATCAGCTCCAGCTCGGCGCGGGTGAACACCTTGCCGGTCGGGTTGTGTGGCGTGTTGAGCAGCACGAGCCGGGTGCGATCACCGAAGGCCTGCCGCAACTCGCCATCGTCAAATGTGAACGAGTCGAACGCGAACGACGGGCGGCGTAGCCGCACGGTGCGCCGCTGCGCCCCGGCCAGCGCGATCGAAGCGGCGTAGGAGTCGTAATACGGCTCGAACGTCACGACCTCGTCGCCCGGTTCGCACAACGCCAGGATGGTGGCCGCGATCGCCTCGGTGGCCCCGGCGGTGACGAGCACCTCTGCGTCAGGGTCGGGGTCCAGGCCGTAGAAGCGCTTCTGATGTTCGGCGATGGCCGTGCGCAGCGCTGGTACACCCAAGCCGGGCGGGTACTGGTTGGCGCCACCGTGAATGGCTTCGGCCGCCCGGTCCAGGATCAGCTGCGGGCCCTCGGTGTCGGGGAAGCCCTGGCCGAGGTTGATCGCGCCGGTGCGGACCGCCAACGCGGAGATCTCGGCGAAGATCGTCGAGGTGAACGGGCGCATCCGCGGGACGAGTGGGGAGTTCTGACGCGGCTCGGTCATGTCCGCCACTGTATCCGCCCCTCACCCACCCCCCTCCCGGTGATCATTGGCTTTTGACTACCGGATCCGGTAGTCAAAAGCCAATGATCACCGGGAGGGCATATGATGACAAACGGCCCTCGAGCACGGCTTGTGCTCTGATGTGTCTGCCCGACGAGTGGGCAGTTGGCCGACGGCCGACCTGACCGTCGTGTGACGTTTCGTCCCCGTCCCTGCCGCTGCCTGCGCGTTCACGCCCGTGGAATACGTGGCGGCAGACCACTGCTGGAGGCCTTGTGGCTCACCACTCCGTTCCCGCGGCTCGACACCACACGCCATCGCCCACCCCCACCTGGGCTCGCCGCACCGCAACACACCCGCGCGCCACCCACGCCGGCCGGCGTCGGATCCGGTCCTGGATGCTGGCCCCGTTGTCCGCCGTCGTCCTGCTCGCCGCATGCGGCTCCGACGACACCACCCCCGACGCCGACGAGCCGGCCACCGAAGCAGCAGCTTCCCCCGTCGCGGAGACCGGTCCGCTGACCCTCGACAACTGCGGATTCGAGGTCACCATCGACGAGCCGCCCCAGCGCGTCGTCACCATCAAATCGACGTCGACCGAGCTGATGCTCGCTCTGGGACTCGCTGACCGCATGATCGGCACGGCGTTCGCCGACGGGGCGGTGCTCGACGAGTACGCCGCCGACGCGGAGGACGTCCCCGTCCTATCCGAGCAAGTGCCGGGGCACGAAGCATTGCTGGCCGCCGAACCCGACTTCGTGTTCGGCGGCTGGGAGAGCAACTTCACCGTCGACACCGCCGGCGAACGCGACGCGTTGGCCGAGTTCGACGTCGCCACCTACGTCGCCCCGTCGGCCTGCAAAGACGCGGCGTACCAGCCGGACCCGATGACGTTCGAGCTGCTCTTCGACCACATCCGCGAGCTGGCCGGCATCTTCGACGTCGCCGACCGGGCCGAGGAGTTGATCGCCGAACAGCAAGCCCTGCGCGACGGCGTCGACGCCCCCGGTAGCGGGCTGACCGCCCTCTGGTACAGCTCCGGAGAAGACGCACCGTACGTCGGCGGCGATATCGGCGCACCATCCATGATGATGCGCGAGCTGGGCTTCGAGAACATCTTCGCCGACATCGACGACACGTGGTCCAACGTCGGCTGGGAGCAGGTCATCGAACGCAACCCCGACGTGATCATTCTGGTGGACGCCGCGTGGAACACCGCGGAGAACAAGATCAACCTGCTGGCGTCGAATCCCGCCACCGCCGTTCTCCCGGCTGTCGAGGAACAGCGGTACCTGACCCTGCCGTTCCCGGCGGCCGAAGCCGGAGTCCGCAACGCACAAGCCGTCGTGGACCTCGCCGACCAACTCGCCCAGCTCGACTTCCCCGACACCGCCGGCACCACCGACACCACCGGGTGAGGCCGCCATGACCGCCACCCCGCTGACCGCGCCCGCAACCCGCCGGTCCACCGGCACCCCGCACCCCGATCCGCCCGCCAGTGGTCGGCCGGTACCGGCGGCCATGTGGACCGGCGTAATGTCGGCGCTGCTCGTGCTGTCCGTCACCCTCGCGGTCACCATCGGCTCGGCCGACATCAGCATGCTCGACGTGTGGCGCTCCATCGGCACCCACCTGGGCCTCGACCGGGTCGGCTTGCAACCCTCGCCGCTCTCGCCGCAGATGGACGGCATCGTGTGGGACGTCCGCCTGCCACGAGTGCTCACGGCGGGTGCGGTAGGTGCGGCGCTCGCCTTGTGCGGGGCGATCATGCAGACGCTGACCCGCAACCCCATGGCCGACCCGTACCTGCTGGGCCTGTCGTCGGGGGCGTCAGTAGGTGCCGTCGTGGTGCTCGTCCTGGGCGCCACTCAGTTCACCCTGCCCGCGGCCGCCTTTGGTGGTGCGGTCCTGGCGTTGGTGGCCACACTCACCTTGGCCAACCGGCGCGGCGAGCTGCCACCCACACGCACCATCCTGGCCGGGCTGGCGGTGTCCTACCTATGCGCGGCCATCACCTCGTTCGTCATCTTCTGGTCGGCCACCGGCGACTCGTACCGCAGCATTCTCAGCTGGCTGCTGGGCTCACTCGGCGGCCGGACCTGGAGCGACGTCGCCATCGTCACGGTGGCCGTCGTGGTGATCGGGGCGGTGCTGCTCTCGCGGGCCAGGACACTCGACGCGTTCGCCTTCGGGGACGGCACCGCGTCCGCCCTGGGCGTCAACGTCAACGCCACCCGGTGGACCCTGCTCACCCTGGTGGCGTTGCTGACCGGAGCCGCGGTCGCGGTCAGTGGCGCCATCGGATTCGTCGGCCTGATGGTGCCGCACGCGGTCCGGCTGATCGCCGGCGCCGGGCACCGTCGGGTGTTGCCGCTGGCGGCTCTCGTCGGGGCGAGTTTCCTGATCTGGGCCGACACGCTCGCGCGGACCGTGTTCGACCCCCGCGAGCTACCGGTCGGCGTGGTGACCGCCTTCCTCGGTGCACCCGCCTTCGCCATTCTGTTACGACGACGCCGCGCCGCCGGCCGGGCCCCCGCGGCCCGGCGCGGCCGCAGCAACGGCACGAACCCCGGTGCACCACCTCAGGACAGCTGGAACGGAGGACCCTCTCGCGGTGCCGTCGAGGCGGAAGTGACCGGGACCAACGGCGCATTGCCGGCCACGAACGGGGCATCCACCCATCACCCGTTCGCGACGGGCGGGCCTGGGGCGGGGATCACGGCGCGGCGCACCACCCTTGCCGATCCGCTGCGCGTCGGCGACGTGTCGTGGTCGGTGGACGGGACACTCATCGTCGACGGGGTCGATATCAGCGTCGCCCCCGGAACGCTGACCGGACTGCTCGGCCCGAACGGCTCGGGCAAGAGCAGCCTGCTCCGCGCCGTGGCCGGGATCAGCCGGCCCGACCATGGCGCGGTGATGCTGGGTGAACAGGACCTGCTCACCATGCGGCGCCGCGAGCGGGCCCGACGAGTGGCCGTCGTGGAGCAGGAGACCTCCACCGACATCCCACTGAGAGTGCTCGACGTCGTCCTACTGGGCCGTACGCCGCACCGTCCGTCGGCGGACGACGAACGGATCGCCCTCGACGCGCTCGGTAGCACGGGTCTCCGGCATGTCGCCGACCGAGACTGGCACACGTTGTCCGGCGGCGAACGTCAACGGGTCCACCTGGCCCGGGCGCTCGCGCAGGAGCCCGAACTGCTGCTGCTCGACGAGCCGACCAACCACCTAGACGTGCACTACCAACTAGCCCTGCTGGAGAACGTCTCCACTCTGGGTGTCACCACGCTGGCGGCCTTACACGACCTCAACCTGGCGGCCGCGTATTGCGACCAGGTGGTGGTGCTCGACGGCGGGCGGGTCGCCGCAGCGGGACCTCCGGACGACGTCCTGGTCCCCGACGTCATCCGGCGGGTGTTCGGTGTCGACTGCGACGTGTACCGGCATCCACGCACCGGACGGCCGGTACTCGTGTTCTCGCCCGGCTGACCCACCCGCCGGTCCGACCCATCCTCGCCGGGCCCCCATCCCCACCGGGCCGCCCCATCCCCACCGGGCCGCCCCATCCCCACCGGGCCGCCCCATCCCCACCGGGCCGACCCTGCCATTCCCCTGCCGGGCGCTCGCTCAGCCGCCCTTGGGCGTGTTATCCAGGATGAGTATGCGCCTGTCCCGCATGTTGGTCCCGTTGGCCACGGCTGCCCTACTGGTGGCCTGTTCCGCCGACGACGCGTCGACGCCGGCCGGCCCGGAGCCGCCACGGGACACCCCATCTCTGCCTCAGGAGCCACCGGACACTGCCCGTCCGACAGCGACGGTGGTTCCCCCGGAGCCGGTGGAGTTCGACGCTGCCGCCGCCTTCGCGTTCGTCGAACATCTCGCCGACGGCATCGGACCACGCGAGGCGACGTCCGCCGCGTTCCACGAGGCCGCGGGCGATGTCGAGGAGGTCCTCACCGCCCTTGGCTACGACGTGGATCAGGTGCCGGTCCCAGTACCCTCGGGCGACTCCTGGGGTGTCGAGGTGCCCGAAGGTGAGTCGGCCAACGTCATCGCGGATCCGCCCGGCTTCGACGCCGGCACACCCTATGTGATCGTCGGCGCGCACCTCGACACCGTCCCTCAAGCTCCGGGAGCGGAGGACAACGCGTCCGGGGTGGCCGTCATGCTCGAGTTGGCCCGGATGTCAGCGGCCGATCCACCGGAGGTGCCGGTGCGGTTCATCGCGTTCGGGGCCGAGGAGCCGCGCGGGCCTGGTGACGCCCTGCACCATTTCGGCTCGCAGCAGTATGTAGCCGACATGCCCGCGGCCGAGCAGGACGCGCTGGTCGCCATGGTGTCTCTGGACCGGGTGGGGGTGCCGGCCGAGGCGGTGCCCGTCTGCACCGGTGGTACCGGCACCACGTCGATCATGGATGCCCTGGTGGAGGCCGCCGAGGGTGTCGACGTCGCCACCGAGACCTGCGAGAACCGGGCCAGCGACCACTGGTCCTTCGAGAAGGCCGAGCTACCCGCGGCCCGGCTCGGCAGCGTGCCGTACGCCGGCTATCACTCGCCGGACGATGTTCCGTCGGTTGTCGACCCCGACCAGCTCGATCGCGTGGGCACCGTCGTGTGGGCCTGGCTGACCACCCTGTGACGACGCTCGGTGCGGTCACCGATCAGGCAATGGTTCCACGTCGGCGCAGTCCCGCAGGTGATGGAAGTCGTCGATCATCTGCTGCGCGTCATCCCCGTCGGCGAATTCCGGTACGCCGTCGGCACCGATCGTCGCCGGAGCCCACTGTTCGTCGACCACCTCGCCGTCGTTCACGGTCACGGTGAGTACCCCCGTGGCGGAGGCTTCCGCCGAGCCCTGCCGGTACCACACGGCGTTACCGAGCCCGTAGGCCACGTACCCGTCGTCGACCAGCCCAGCGCCCTGGAGCCGGTGTGCGTGGCTACCAACGACGACGTCGGCACCGGCGGCCGCTAGCTCACCGGCCAGCTGTTGCTGGGACTGGCTCGGGCAACTCTCACCTTGGACACCCCAGTGCATGTAGACGACCACCACGTCGGCGTCGTCGCGAGCGGTGGTCACCGCGTCGAGCAGCGGAGCCGGGTCTAGAGCAACCGCGATGCCGGGGTCGTCGGCGGTTGCGGCCCAATGGTCGGTGGGATCGGCGGTGGGGTCGTCGGGGGTCGACGCACCCAGAACGGCCACCCGGGTGCCGTCGACGTCATGCAGCGCAGGTGCGAAAGCCTCGTCCTGGTCCACCCCGATGCCAACGACGGAGAGCTGGTCACGCCGCGCCGACGCGGCCGCCAACGTCTCGGCGAACCCGTCCGGACCGAAGTCCATGGCGTGATTGTTGGCCATGGTGACGACGTCCACCCCGGCGGCGGCCAACGCGTCGAAGGCCACCGGCGGCGCCTGGAAGGTGAAACGTTTGGGCTCCGGAGTACCGGTAGTTCCTACCGCCGATTCCAGGTTGACCACCGCGAGATCGGCCGCCGACAGCTTGTCGGCCAGCGGCCCCAGGGCGGTGTCGGGATCGTCGAGGCGGGCACGTAGTTGATCCTCGAAGTGGATGTCCCCGGCGAAGGCCAAGGTGACCACCCCGGCCGGGTCCGGTTGCTCCTCCGGCGGTGCGGTGTCCGTCGGTACGGACTCCGTCGGTGCGGATTCCGTCGGTACGGATTCCGTCGGTACGGTGTCCGAAGGCGGGGTCCGCGTCGGTGGGGATCCCGTCGGCGTCGGCGGTGGAGCGTCGCCGCCGCATCCCGCCAGCACCAGGACCGCCCCGATCCCGACGGCCCCCACCCTCCCCATGATCATGAACACTTACCCCGGTGATAACACGGCAAAGTGTTCATGATCATGGGGAGAGGCGGGGTAGGACCTCGCGGCCGAACACCTTGAGCCACGCCCGCTGATCGGTTCCGACGTTGTGCAGATAGACGTGAGTGGCGCCGGCATCGAGGTAACGCTGGATCTCGCGGCGGTGCTCGTCCGGATCCGCCGAGATGAGCAGCTGTCCCTGAAAGTGTTCTGGGCGTACCAGCCGAGCCATCTGCTCGATGTCGTGTGGCGACCGGACGTCGGCCTTGGAGAAACGCATGGCGCCGTTGGGCCACTCGCGTACCGCCTGCGCCGCGGCCTCATCCTCATCCGGTGCCCATGACAGGTGAACCTGTACCACCTTCGCCAGCGTATCGGGGTCCTTGCCGGCCGAACGAGCGCCTTCGTCGAAGCGGCCGAACAGCGCCGCCACCTTCTCCCGCGACGTGGCGACGGTGATGATCCCGTCGCATGCGGCACCCGCCCGGCGCGCCGTGACCGGGCCCGACGTCGCCACGTAGATCGGCGGTGGGGTTGCTGGCCGGGTCCACAACCGGGTTCGTTCGAGGGTGAAGAACCGGCCGTCGTGCCGCACGTCGCGGCCGCTGAACAACTTCTGGATGATCTCGATGGCCTCGAACATCCGCGCGATACGCTGCGGCGCCTCGGGCCAGTATCCCCCGACGACGTGTTCGCTGATGGCTTCGCCGGATCCGATGCCGAGCCAGTGCCGGCCCGGATACATCGACTCCAAGGTGGCCGCGGCCTGCGCCACGACGGCCGGGTGCCACCGGAACGAGGGGCAGGTGGCACCAACTCCGACGCCGCCGCGGGTCCGCTCGGCCATCGCCGTCATGACGTTCCATACGAAACCGGCCTGCCCCTGGTGCGGGGTCCATGGCTGGAAGTGGTCGTCGGCCATGATGCCGTCGAAACCGGCGTCTTCGGCGTCGACGGCGAGCTGGACGGCCTCCGCCGGAGCGAACCGTTCGAGCATCGCCGCGTACCCGACCCGCGCCTTCGCGGCTGCCATGACCCTCCTCGACGTCCGGTGAGCTGGTGACCGGCCGGATCGCAGAGCGGGGGTTCACCCGCCGCGCGGCGTAGGTGAACCCCCGATGCCCGCCGGTTCTTCCCCATCATGGCGGGGAGAACCGGTGCGAGCGCTCTCGATCAATCCCGGTGACGATGACCTCGGTCAGTGACCGTGACCATGGCCGTGTCCGCCGGCGGGCTCCTCTTCTTCCTCCGGCTTGTCTACGACGAGCACCTCGGTGGTGAGCAACATCGCCGCGATGGACGCGGCATTGGCCACCGCGGAACGAGTTACCTTCACCGGGTCGAGCACACCGTCGACGAGCAAGTCGCCGTAGATGCCGGTAGCGGCGTTGAAGCCATGCCCAGCCGGGCCTTCGGACACCTTCGACACGACGACGTGGCCGTTCTCTCCGGCGTTCTCGGCGATCCAGCGCAGCGGCTCGCTCAGGGCATCCCGAACGATCGAGACACCAACCTTCTCGTCACCGCTGAGCCCGAGGTCGCCGTCGAGCGCCGACCGGGCGTGCACGAGCGCTGCGCCACCGCCGGAGACGATGCCTTCCTCGATAGCGGCCCGCGTCGCGGACACCGCGTCCTCGATGCGGTGCTTGCGCTCCTTGAGCTCCACCTCGGTAGCCGCGCCGACCCGGATGACACCAACACCGCCGGCCAGCTTGGCCAGCCGCTCCTGCAGCTTCTCGCGGTCCCAGTCGGAGTCGGTGTTGTCGATCTCGCTACGGATCTGGGCGACCCGCGCTTCGACGTCGGCGTGTGAGCCCCCGCCGTCGACGACCGTGGTGTCTTCCTTGGTGACGACGATGCGCCGAGCCGTACCCAGTACTTCCAGGCCGACCTGGTCGAGCTTGAGCCCGACCTCCTCGGCGACAACCTGGGCGCCGGTGAGCACCGCGAGGTCCTGCAACATGGCCTTACGGCGGTCGCCGAAACCTGGCGCCTTGACGGCGACCGAGCTGAACGTGCCTCGGATCTTGTTGACCACGAGTGTGGCCAGCGCCTCGCCCTCGAGATCCTCCGCCACGATCAGCAGCGGCTTCCCGCTCTGGATGACCTTCTCCAGCAGCGGAACGACGTCGGCGACCGCCGAGATCTTCGACTGGTGGATGAGGATGTAAGCGTCCTCCAGGATGGTCTCCTGGCGGTCGGGATCGGTGACGAAATGCGGGCTCAGGAAACCCTTGTCGAACTGCATACCCTCGGTGAACTCGAGTTCGGTGCCGAAGGTCTGCGACTCGTCGACGGTGATGACGCCGTCTTTGCCGACCTTGTCGAACGCATCGGCGATGATCTCGCCGATGCTGGGGTCCTGGGCGGAGACGGCGGCTACCGAGGCGATGGACGACTTCTCGTCAACCGGCTTGGCGGACTCCAGCAACCGGTTGGTGATGGCCTCGACCGCGGCGTCGATACCGCGCTTGACCAACATGGGGCTAGCGCCTGCCGCGACCGCCCGCAGGCCACGGTGCACCATGGCCTGGGCCAGCACGGTGGCGGTGGTGGTGCCGTCACCGGCGATGTCGTTGGTCTTGGTGGCGACCTCTTTGGCCAGCTGCGCGCCGAGGTCTTCGTACGGGTCGTCCAGCTCGATCTCACGGGCGATGGTGACGCCGTCGTTGGTGATAGTGGGCGAACCGTACTTCTTGTCGATGACGACGTTGCGGCCCTTCGGGCCGAGTGTCACCTTGACGGTGTTCGCCAGGGTGTCGACACCGCGTTCCAAGCTGCGCCGGGCAGCGTCGTCGAACTCGAGAATCTTGGGCATGACTGCTGTTGTCCTTCCACATCTAGAACGACACCCCGGCGCGGCGCCGGCACGCCACGAGCCGAAAACCGGCCCGTCGGCGGCTCACGCCGTGCCGGGGTGTCGTACTGGTGACGACCTAGGCCGTCACTTGTTGACGACGGCGAGAACGTCGCGGCTGGACAGGATCAGCAGCTCGTCGCCGCCGTACTTGACCTCGGTGCCCCCGTACTTGGAGTACAGGACAACGTCGCCGACCTTGACGTCGACGGGAATGCGCTTGGAGCCGGCGTCGTCCCACCGGCCTTCGCCGACGGCTACGACCTCGCCCTCCTGGGGCTTCTCCTTGGCGGTGTCCGGAATGACGAGTCCGGATGCGGTGGTCTGTTCCGCCTCGAGCGGCTTGACCACAATGCGATCATCGAGTGGCTTGATGGAGACCGACACGTGTCTGACCTCCCCTTTCGCGGGATGTCACGGATGCTTTTGTCTGGACCGGCCAAGTGCCGCCGTCGTCGCGGTGCCAGCGGTACCGACCATTGGCACTCTCACTAGGAGTGTGCCAATACTGAACTTAGCCAATGCCTTAGCACTCGGTCAAGGCGAGTGCTAGTGCCGTGGGCGAAAACTGGGCGCTGACGTCGTAGCGACGGACCGGGATGATGCCCACCAGCCACAACGCCATGCGGGCCACTCAACGCGTCCACCCACCGGCTCGGCGCTACGGGACAGCGACGATGATGACCCTATGAAGAAGAATGTCGCATTAGTCGTCGGACTGGCTGTCATCGTCTCGGTGATCGCGGTCGGCGTCTATTGGACGTTCGGCGACGGACCGGGAGGAGCGCGCGACGACGTCCCCACCGCCAGCACGACGGCCGAACCGGCCGCGACGGCCACCCCCACCGCGGCCTGCGCCGCCCCTCCGGATCATGACCACGAGACATCATCCGACTGTGTCCCGATCGACGTGGAGGACTACCTACGCGACAACCGCGCCTACCGGGAACGCGACGAGCCGGACGCTGATGCGCAGCAGAGCGCCGACGAAGCCTTGCCGGCCATCGAAGGTGCGCTGGCACCCCTGGCCGAGCGCGACATGGTGAGCCCACAAGACATCCGCGACACACTGGCTGCCGCCGGATACGACCAGGGGGTGCAGATCCGGCCCTTCACCGACGACGACACCGAGCCGCTGCCCGCCGTCACCGTCGCGGTGGCAACCGGCGGCGCTTGTGTGTTCGGCACGGTGTCCACCGAAGCCGCCGCCGACCCCGGCGCTGGCACCCTGGAAAGTGGTGTCGAGCTCGAGGTGGGCGGGTTCATCGCCGACGGCGGATGTCTCCCCGCACACTGATCGAAACGTCTCCGCCGGCATCCTCCACGGGCCCCAATGTGCGGCCCGTCATGTTTGGTGGCGTAGCCCAGCTCACATCGCGTGGCTCGGCCCGGGTTAAAGGCCGCATTCGCGACTAAACTCGTCACTCGTTGCCGCCTCGGCTCGCCTGGCCGAGTGCGGCCATGGGCATGCCGCCCAGATCGACCACCGGATGGAAGTGCTTTTTCGACATGGCTGTGCTGGCGGATCGTTACGAACTCGGCGAGCCGCTCGGGTCAGGCGGGATGGCCCGAGTGGTCGCCGCCTACGACCACGTGCTGCATCGAGACGTCGCGATCAAGTTGATCCACGACGCCTTCGCCGGCGACGCGATCAGCCGGGAACGGATGCTGCGCGAGGCACGGGCCGCGGCCAGTCTGCACCACCACAACACGGTTGCGGTGTTCGACGCCGGCGAAACGGACGGGCGACCGTTCATCGTTATGGAACGGGTGGTGGGCCGTAGTCTCGCCGACCGGCTCCGCGACGAGGGCCCGCTGTCGGTGGCCGAGACCATCGCCATCGCCGACGCGGTGCTGTCCGCACTCAGCGCCGCCCATACCCGCAGGCTTGTGCACCGTGACGTCAAGCCCTCCAACATCCTGCTGCCGGACGCTGGTGGGGTCAAACTCGCCGACTTCGGGATCGCCAAGGCGCTCGCCGAGACCAGTGCCGGACTGACGAGCACCGGTCAACTGCTTGGCACCCCCCGCTATTTGGCCCCGGAACAGATCGCCGGGCGCCCCGCGAGTCCGGCCAGCGACCTGTACTCACTCGGTGTCGTCCTCTACCAGTGCCTGACCGGCGAACCCCCGTTCACCGCGGACACCCCACTGGCCGAAGCCCTCGCCCACCAACGTGAGCCGGTGCCGTCCGTCTCCGACGATGCACCACACGCTCCCGTCGCCGTGGCGCGAGCGATCGAACGCGCCATGGCCAAGGAGCCGGAGGGCCGGTTCGTCGACGCCGCCACGATGCGCCGGGCGCTACGCGATCCCGCCGTCACGTCGGCGCCACCTCCACCCGCCGCGTCGGCGTTGGCGACCGCGGCCGGTTCGGCCGGCGACGACACCGACCCAACGCAATACATACCCGGTCCACCCCAGCCCGGACCGGGCGAGACCGCCGTCACCCAGGCAGTCACGGCGATCACCGAACCCGTCTCCGCCGCGGCCGGTTCCGACCCCGACGAGCAGCCCACCGAGGTCGCGGCGCCCGTCTCCGCCGCGGCCGGTTCCGACCCCGACGAGCAGCCAACGGAGGTCGCGGAACCGGTCACGGCCGTCACCCGGCGCCAGACCGCGGTCACTCAGCCGGCGACTGCCGCCACAGCCGTCGTTCCCCCGCCGCCACCAGGCGAGACACGGCTGTTGGAGCCGGCCGGGCCCGACGGCGACACCCCAGACACGTCATCGGGGAGCGGATCGAAACGTCGCTGGGTGATCGTCGCCGCCGTTGTCGCCGCCGTCGCTCTGATCGTCATCCTGTTGGTGAACGCCAACCGGTCCGGGTCGGACGACCTTCCCTCCGACCCGCCGCCCGCCGACGACGGAGGCGATTCCGGAGAGGATTCCGGTGATGGTGACCCTGGGCAGTCCGGCCAGGACGGCGGCGACGAGTCCGGTGCCGGTGGAGGCCGGGGCGACGAGCCTCGGGTCCCGGACGACGGCCAACCGGGCGACGAAGGGTCGCAGGACGACGACCCGGACGATTCCGACACGGGCGACGACACCGGCAGCGACGAGCAGGGTGAGGGTGACGGCGGCGACATCGGTGACGAGGACGGCGAGGACGGCGGCGACGACAACGGCGACGCTGATGGCGACGACGGCGGCGGCGACGATCCCGACCAAACCGACCCCGAGGACGACCTCGACGACCTGATCGACGACCTCGACGAAGATCCGGACGACGCCGGCGAGCAGGGCGAGGACCTAGTGGAAGGGCTCGCGAAGGTCCGGGACGAGAACAACACCGACAAACGCGCGGAGCGGGCCCGCAAGCTCGTCGAAGAGACGGCTTCCTGGCTGGCCAAGGGCGAGTTGACCGCTGCGGCCGGAGGTGCGGCGATCCGGGTCCTCAATCCCATCGGGCGACCTGCCGATCCGGCTCTGGCGGCCCCGAACGATCTGTTCATCGAGGTTGCCCTGGATAAACGAGGGTGGGGCGAGAAGGCCGACAACCTGCTGTCCGACCTGAACGACGTACTCGCGGCCGGCGATCCACGTTCCGTCGCCAAGGAGGCTGATGATCTGCTCGACGACCTCGAGGACTGGATCGACGACGGTGAGATCGAGCAACGGCGTGGCAGCCGGGCGGCCGCCGTGCTGCGCCGGTTGACGTGACGGCGGCTCCATCCCCGGGATGCCCGCGCACGCGAGCCAGCCGGCCCTAGTACAACGTCTAAGAACGAAAAGCTGAGAGTCTGAGCGGGAGCCGAACCTGGTGGGCTCGGAGAGGGCGGTCATGGACGTCGACACACTGCACACCCTCGCCGCACCCGAGGGAGCGGCACTCCTCGCCGAGGCCAGCCGCTGGCATGGAATCGAGGACGAGTTCGCGCTCGGTTCCCGGTTGCGGCGGGCGCATGAGCCGGACCTCGTGGCCGCCGCGCTGACCCAGGCAGGGTTGCGGCGGCGGGCGGCCGCCAAGTTCGATCCCGACGACGCCACCCGCATGTACTTCACCACCGATGGTTTCGAGCAAGCCACCAGGGCGGTGGTGGCGCGGCACCGGGCCACGCGCATCGCCGCCGCGCGCCCGGGCGGCCGGGTCCTCGACCTCTGCTGCGGTATCGGAGGCGACCTCGTCGAGCTGGCCCGAGCCGGCCTCACCGTCACCGGTGTTGATGCCGATCAGCTGACCACGGAGGTCGCCCGGCTCAACATCGCCGTCCTGGGCCTTGAGGGCCGGGCTCGGGTGCTCACCGCCGATGCTACGGCCGCCGACCGATCCGGCATGGACGTCGTCACCTGCGATCCGGGCCGGCGCACCGCACGTGGCCGGGTGTTCGACCCCGGTGCGTATCAGCCCCCGTGGAGCTTTGTGCTGGAGTTGCTCTCCACCGAGACGGCCTGTGTGAAGGTTGCGCCCGGCATCCCGCACGACATCATCCCGACGGGAGTGGAAGCCGAGTGGGTCTCGGACCGTGGCGAGGTGAAGGAGGCCGCCCTGTGGTCGCCGACACTGGCCAGCGCCCGACGACGGGCCACGGTCCTCCAACCGAATGGGCGCCTGGATGGCGCCGCGCTGTTGGATGGCAGGCGCCGTACCGACCGAACCGCTGCGTCGATGGACGACGACGGTGCACCGTTCCGGCCGGCGGACGCATCGGCCGGCTATGCCGATGCGGATGAGGCCAGCCAGTCGACGGCGGTCGCAACGATGACCGACGCCGACGACCCCGGCGTAGCCGACGTACGCCCAGGCGGGCGATTCATCTACGAACCCGACGGTGCGGTGATCCGAGCCGGGCTGGTCACCGGGGTGGCGGCGAGCGTCGACGGCTGGTTGCTCGACCCGTCGATCGCGTATGTCAGCAGCGATACCTACGCGTCCACACCGTTCGCCCGTGGATACCGCGTCGTCGACGTCTTGCCGTACGACGTCAAGGTCCTGCGCGGGTACGTTCGCGAGCACCGACTCGGCACCCTGGCGATCAAGAAACGTGGCGTCGGGGTGGTACCGGAGCAGTTACGCCGCCAGCTCCGGCCACGTGGCCGGCAGAGCGCGACGTTGATCGTCACCAGGGTGGCGGGGGCGGCGACCGTCTTCGTCACCGCGCCGATGACCTGACCGTCCCGGCAACGGGATCACCCCTGCGCCCCCCGGGGCCACCTCTGGTATCCGGGGTCACCTCTGGTATCCGGGTCATCCAGCAACGGGGCGACCCGTCACCGCACGGACCATCCGGTCGACGTAGTCGCTGTAGACGGCGTCGACACCGGTCGCGAGTAGACGGTGCAGCACGTCGTCGGTATGGGCCTCGTAACCGAATGCCAGAACGCCGTGCTCGTGGGCGATCGCGACGTGGTCGGCGGTCCAATCGACCTGATTCATGTTGAGCACGTCGATGCCGCTGCTGGCCAGGGTGGCGGCGCGGCGGGCGAGGCCCTCGTCGATGCGGTCGAGCCGGGTGGAGTCGACGAGACGGACATCGGCGCTGGCCGCCCGCCATCGACGGACGATTGTCCAGTCCGGGTGACACAACCACAGCCGCCCTACCGCACCTGAACCGGCGGCGCGGGCGATATCCAGAATCCGCGCGGCGGTGGCCACGTCTTTGACGTCGAGCGACAGCTCGTAATCGGTGCCACAGCTCGCGTAGAGCTCGTCGAGGGTGGGGATGTACGCGGGCAACTCCGCACGGGTGACGTCGGCCGCGGCGAGTCGACCGTCGGCCCCGAACCGACCGTCGTGGTCGAGGATCACGTCGCCGTCGGCAGTGAGCCAGGCATCACTCTCCAGGCCCGTGGCGCCCATACGCAACGCCATCTGGAAGGCGTCGAGGGTGTTCTCCGGAGCATGGGCACTGGCGCCGCGATGGGCGAACGCGATGGGGCGGGATCGGTGGTGGTCGACACCCGAGGCGCTCTCGGCAACAGTCATAACCAACCCGACCATTCGTGACAAAACCCGTAAGAAAGTAGCAGATTGCTACCATCCGTTCCATGTTTGGTCACTCTGTGTCACACTCCAACAATGGAGATCCCATTCACTTCCTCAGATCGTGCCAGTCTCGGCATTGAATGGGAACTCCAGCTCATCGACCTGCACACCCGTGAGCTATCCCCTGGCGCGGTGGAAATCCTCGCCGACATCTGTCCGCAAGACGCACCGGAACATCCCAAGGCCAAACACGAACTGTTCCAGTCCACTATTGAGATCATCACCGGCGTCTGCACCGAGGTGTCAGAGGCCCGGGCCGACCTAGCCGAGACACTAAAGACCGTGTCCGACGCCGCGTCCCGCCGTGGCCTCGGCATCATGTGCGCCGGCAGCCACCCCATCACCGACTGGAACGATCAGAAGATCAGCCCCAAGGCGCGCTACCACCAGCTGGTGGAACAACTGCAATGGTTAGCCCGCCGGCTCCAAATCTTCGGCGTACACGTCCACGTCGGCATCCGTTCGCCGCACAAGGCCATTCCCATCGTCAACGCGCTGACGTTCTACATCCCGCATTTTCTGGCGCTTTCGGCGTCGTCGCCCTATTGGGTCGGGCATGACACCGGACTCGCGTCGGCGCGCACCAAGGTATTCGAAGCACTGCCCACGGCCGGCCTGCCCTACCAGATGTCTGGCTGGAACCAGTTCGAGCGTTTCATGCAGACGTTGATTTCCGCGCAGACCGTCGAATCGGTCCGCGAAGTGTGGTGGGACGTCCGCCCACACCCCGACTTCGGCACAGTTGAGCTGCGAGTCTGTGACGGCATTCCCACCTTCGACGAGATCGGCATCGTGGCCGCCTTCGCCCAGACACTGGTCCACAAACTCGACCACGAACTCGACCGCGGCTACACCCTGCCCAATCCGCGCAGTTGGGTGGTCCGGGAGAACAAGTGGCGAGCCGCCCGGTTCGGGCTCGACGCCGAGATCATCACCGACGAGAACGGCACTACGGTCCCGCTCCGTCCGGCAATCCTTGATTTGGCCGACGATCTCATGCCGATTGCGCGTAGACTCGGCTGCGCTGATGAGCTCGCACAGGTCGAGCACCTGTTGCGGATCGGTGCGAGCTATCAGCGCCAACGCGCCGTCGCGGAGGCCAGTGGCGGAGACCTCACCAAGGTCGTCGACGGCCTTCTCGACGAGATGAGAACTGGACTACTAGTGCCATCGAACCACCCGGTGGCAGGCGTCCCGCAGCCGAGGTCGGCCACGAGCGACGATCTCGCGCCCGACGCAGTAGCCTGATCCAGGCTCATCCGCTAAAGAGTAGTTTCGGCCAGCCGGTGCTGCCCGCGGCAGCGAGCCGGCGATGAATTATGAGGCATGACGTGACCACTGACTGGCTCGCGAGCTGGGTCGGCGCGCACCACGACGACCTGGTCGCCGTGCGACGGCAGATCCACGCCCACCCAGAGCTCGGCTTCGCCGAGTACGCCACCACAGAGCTGCTCGTGCAGCAGCTGACCAAAGCCGGGCTCGAACCACGGGTCCTACCCCGGGGCACCGGCCTCGTCGTCGACATCGGCAGCGGCGCCCGCACCGTCGCCATCCGCGCCGACATCGACGCGTTGCCGCTCACCGATCCGAAAGACGTGCCGTACCGGTCCACCGTCGACGGCGTCTGCCACGCCTGCGGACACGACGCCCACACGGCTATCGCGCTGGGTGTTGCCCTGGCGTTCGCCGACCGCGCCCAGCACGTCGACCTTCCCGGCCGGGTACGAGTGATCTTCCAGCCGGCCGAGGAGAAGATGGGTGGCGCCCGCGAGATGATCGCCGCCGGCGCCGTCGACGGCGTGGAGCGGCTCTTCGCTTTGCACTGCGATCCGCGACTCAGGGCCGGGCGGATCGGCCTCAAGCTCGGCCCGATCACCGCCGCCTGCGACCTCGTGGAGGTCCGAGTCTCCGGCCCCGGGGGCCACACGGCACGGCCGCATCTGACCGTCGACGTCGTCGACGCGTTGTCCCGGATCGCGGTCGACGCCCCGGCTTTGCTGGCCCGTCGCTGCGACGTCCGGGCGCGGCTCCTCCTGACCTGGGGCGCCATCCAGGCCGGCGACGCACCCAACGCCATTCCCGGCAGCGGCATCCTGCGGGGTACGGTGCGCGTGCTCGACCGATCCGCCTGGGCCGAAGCCGAAAAGCACTTCCACTCCATCGTCGCCGACATCGCCGCAGCCAGCGGGGCCAGCGTCGACGTGCATTACGAACGCGGCGTACCACCCGTAGTCAACGACGACACCTGCGTCGACCTGCTGCGTTCGGCGATCACCGCCGAGTTGGGCCCGGACGCGGTAACCCGGACCAACACGAGCATGGGCGGCGAAGACTTCGCCTGGTACGGCGAGCACGTCCCGGTGGCGATGGCGCGTCTGGGGGTACACGCTGGCGAGACCATGTACGACATCCACCAGGGCAGCTTCGATATCGACGAGAGCGCCATCGGCGTCGGCGTCCGCGCGCTGGCCAGAACTGCCCTCGACACCCTCACCTCCCCCCGCTTGCGCACCTGATCTCCGTTTTGTCACCTGATCTTTTTCGTGGGAGCGATCAGGTGTGCTGAACGGCGGGGATCGGCGCGGTCTGGGCATCTGATCGCGTCTCAGAGTGCGGACGCGCGGCGATCAGATGCGTTACTTGACACATGAACGCGATTAGCGCATCTGATCATTGTCGCCTCCGGGGTGTCGAGTGGCAGACCAGGCGGGCATCGTCGTCGCACACCGAAGCGACCCATAGGCAGGCGGTCGACGCTGCGGCCCGACCGAGCATCCGGCATGGCACGCTGAGGTGCTCCACAAACCCGGACATACCGCCCACGTGAGCAACGTTTCACCGTGCCACGCACAACACCTCAACGAGCCACGCGCCGCCGAGCCACGGCACCGTCGGCACACCCCGCCTGTGGCCCACCCTCCCGGCGACGATCAGATGCACCAACCCAGCCAAAAACCATGATCGATGCATCTGATCGCCACGCGTCCGCACTCTGAGACGCGATCAGATGCCCAGACCGCGCCGATCCCCGCCGTTCAGCACACCTGATCGCTCCCACGAAAAAGATCAGGTGACAAAACGGAGATCAGGTGCACAACGGGTTAGCGGAGGGCGGTGCCGGGGCGGATCTCTTTGATCCAGTATTTGCGGGCCATCGCGTCGACGTCGTCGTCGGTGACGTTGCGCATGTGCACCACGGTGTCGGTGGCTCCGCGCACCCGGCCGTAGTCCTGCAGCTGACGCATGTGAAAACCTTCGGGCTCGAACCCTAGGACGATGTCAACGTCGTACCGGCCGCGCTGGTCAGCGCCTTCCCCCACCCCGTCGGCCACCTTGCTCATGGCGGTGATACCAATCCACGCCTGATACGCGAGCACGAACACGATCAGCGCCGCCAGCGTCCGTCCGCCGACGGTGCCGAGTACCTTACGCACGATCCACGTCAGCCGGGACACCGGGCTCATCTCCCGCCAGCAGGTCGGTCAGATACGTGACAGTGTGCCGGAATTCGGCGCTGTCGAGGGCGGCTCGCCACTGCCGTGGACGCTCCAGCGGCACCGTGACGATCTCGCTCACCCGGCTCGGCCGGGCACTGAGCACCACTACTCGGTCGGCGAGGAACACGGCTTCGTCGACGTCGTGGGTGACGAAGAAGACTGTCGGCCGTTTCGTCTCGAAGATCCCGGTGAGTTCTTCCTGCAGCTTGCGACGGGTCTGGGCGTCGACGCTGGCGAAGGGTTCGTCCATGAGCATCACCGCGGGTTCGTTCGCCAGCACTCGTGCCACACCCAGGCGTTGCTGCATACCTCCGGACAGCTCGTGCGGGAACTTCCGCTCGAACCCCTCGAGGCCGACCAGCTGCAGGTACTGCTGGGCGATCACGTCGCGTTCACGCCGTGGAACACCACGCATCCGCAGCCCGAAGATGACGTTGCCGAGAACGGTCTTCCACGGGAACAACGCGAAGCTCTGGAAGACCACGCCGCGCTCGGGCGACGGACCGTCGACTGCCCGGCCGTCCACATGGACGGTTCCGCTGGTCTGGGTGTCGAACCCGGCGACGATGTTCAGCACGGTGGTTTTCCCGCAGCCGCTCGGCCCGAGGATGGACACGAACTCACCCTGCTCGATGCCGAACGAGACGTCGCCGACGGCGGTGACCGTCTCGCCGGTGTAGACGTCGACGAACTCCTTGTGCAGGTTGGTGATTTCGAGCGTGCTCATCGCGCTACCTCCGCGGTACGTACCATTCCCCATCGCTGGATGGTGCTCCGCTCGAACGGCGCGAGGATGAGGGCGTCGAGCGCGTACCACAACACCCCCAGCACGATCATGCCCACGAACACATGGGTCACGTCACCAGCCCGGCGGGCGTCGAACATCATGAACCCTATCCCACTAGCCCCGATGATGATCTCGGCCGCGATCAGCGCCCGCCAGCCGTAGCCGAGCCCGGTGCGGATGCCGGTGGCCACCGCTGGCAGCGCACCAGGGGCGATCACGTCGGTGAACACTCGGAACCGGCTGGCGCCCAGACTCCGGGCGGCCCGGACGAGGTCACGCGGCACCTGCTCGACACCGGAGACGATGCTGATCATCAATGGGAAGACGATCGTGTAGACGATGACGAAGGTCACCGCGGTGAGGCTGTGACCGAACCACACGATCACGATCGGCAGCCACGCGATATCCGCGATCGCCTGGAAGAACATCAGCAGCGGCCAGGTCAGCTTGCGCGCCCAGTACGACATCGCGACGACGAACCCCGCCGGGATGCCGATGAGCAGCCCGAATAGCACGCCGTTGCGCAGCCGGATCAGCGAGTCGGACAGGTACGACGGCAGGATCCCCTTGCGGATCAGCTCGCCGAACTCGGACAGTACGACGTCGGGCCCGACGAAGAAGGCGCTGGGGAATACCTCGGCTTCGGCGACGATCCACCACAGCAGCACCACCGGCACGAACGGGCCGAGGGTGCGGAACAGCCGGTTTCGGCCGAGGCGGTGGGCCCACACTTGACGGCGCTGGGCGCGGCGGACCTTGGCGTCGAGCATCATGCGGTCACCGCCTTCATGCCCCAGCGCTCGACGGTGCGCCGTTCGAGCGGTGCCAGTAGAGCCCGGTCGGTGATCAGCCACAACACGCCGATGATCACCATCATCGCGACGATGACGTCGGTTCGGTAGAACTGTTGGGCTTGAAAGATCGAATATCCGAGGCCGCTGCTGGTGGCCACCACCTCGGCGGCGACTAGACCGCGCCAGCCGTAGCCCAACCCCACCCGAAGGCCGGTGACGACGTTGGGCAGGGCACCCGGTAGGAACACCTCCCCGAACATCCGCCACCGCGGAGTGCCCAGGCTGCGAGCAGCCCGCCACAGCTCGGTGGGAATCCGCTGCACACCCAGCATGGCGTTGTAGGTGATGGCGAAGAACATCGCATTCCACACGATGAAGATCACCGCCCGCTCCCCGTATCCCAGCCACAGCGTCGCCAGCGGAATCCAGGCGATGCCGGCCAGTGCGACGGAGAACCGGAGCAGTGGAGAGAAGAATGCCGCCGCCCATCGGTTGGATCCGAGGAGAATGCCGAACGGCACGGCGGTGATCACCGCGAGAATCGCGCCGATCATCACTCGGCGCAGACTCGAACCGACGTGGGTAAACAGGTCTCCGGTGCTCCAGAGGTCACCGATGGCGTCCCGCACGTCGTTCAGTTGTGGGAACGTGCGCATCGCCACCCCGGTCATCTCGACCGTGATGATCCAGACCACGGCGAGCGCGACGAAGGGAATGAAGAACCAGAACGTAGCCTTCAGCCGGCGCGAGAGCCGAGTTCCCGGCCGGCTGACGGATGGCGGAGGCGCCATCACCGTCCTTTCACGACGCCCGGATCGGCCGTCGACGACTTGTCACCTGCAGCTTGAGAAGGGCGTTCCGAGTGCGGGCGGCCAGCGTCGGCCACCCGCACTCGGCCCACTCTCGGTATCCGCACCGGCCACTCAGCCCTGCGGGCAGGCAGCTGTGGCCTCCTGGCGGTCGTACGTGTAACCCGCGTCGATCGCGGCGGCCTCCGGGATCTCGGGGAGGTCGTCGAAGTACTCGGGATGCTGCTCCATGACGTTGAGGATCGGCCCCGGGTAGAAGTGATCGTTGGGGTCGTAGGTGCCGTCCAGGAAGCCGAGGTCGTTGTACGCCTGCAACATCAGGTCGAGCGCGAGATAGTTGCAGGCGGAGAAGCGGCCATCCAGCCAGGCGACCTGGTACTGCATGGCTTCTTCGGCGACGTCCACTTCGGTGCCCGGCACCCAGCGCACCGTCACCGCGGCAGCTTCCTCGGTGTTGTCCCGCATCCACTGGTCGGCCGCCGCACGAGCGGTGAGAACCCGCTCGACGATGTCGGGGTTCTCCTCGACGTAGCTGCGGGTGGAGACGATGTAGCCGAGGAAGGCCATGTAACCTCCGCCGCGCACCACTTCGTAGGAACCGCTGACCGTGTCTTCGATGGTGATCGGCCAGGGGTCCCAGGAAGCGATCGCGTCGACGCCTTCGGTCTCCAGCGCCACCCCCATCTCCGGCGGCGGCGTGTTGATGATCTCGACATCGTCCGAGGTCAAACCGGCCTCTTCGAGAATACGCAGCACGTAGAGGTGGTTGATGGTGCCTTCGGACACACCCAGCCGCTTGCCGGCGAGGGTGGTGAGGTCGTCGGAGTCGATCCCGGAGTCGGCCCGCGCCACCAGCGCCATCGGCTCGTCCTGCGTCAGCTGGCTGGCGCTACCGGAGTAGTTGCCCAGGTAGACGAGGTCCATCCCTCCGAGGATCGCGCCGAAGCTGGGCACGCCGACCTGCACGAAGTCGACGTCACCAGAGTCGAGGGCGTTGAGCGCGTCGACACCGGTGGGGAACGGGTCGGCGAGGGTAACGTCGAGGTCGAGTTCGTCGTAGAAGCCGATGTCGAGGGCCATCGCGACCCCCATCTGGTCCACCGCCGAGACGTAGCCGATGTTCACCTGCTCCAGCTCGGGGAGGTCGGAGAGGTCCGGCTCGTCATCATCGTCATCGTCGGCCTCTTCGGCCGTTGGCGCCTGCGCTGCCGCGTCGTCGCCGTCATCATCATCAGAACCGCAGGCAGCCAGCAACGCGAGTGCGGCACCACCTGCGACAATCATCCGTAGCCGTGAGGAACGGAACACGTAGCCTCCCTTGTTCGCACATGTTAAGCAAGAAGTCGAGACATAGGACTAAATGTCCAGATTTTGCCCAGACTGGGTGACATTAGGATTGGTATGCCTAGCTGTCAACCAGGTGACCAGCTCGTGACCCCCTCCACATCGGCCGACGACGCACCCGTATTCGGGCTCGTGTGGGATCACCCGGAAGCCTTCAACTACGCCTCCGGGCTCGCGAATCCCAAGCGCCCCCGTCCGCTTTGCCCACAGTTCAACACATCATCCTGACTGCCGATCACTGGGGTACCCTGCAAGCGTGGGAACGCCGGTGATCGATACCGGCAGATGGCCAGCGCTAGTGTTTTTACCGGCAAGACCCTTGCCCTGTCCAAGCTCATTTGTCATAGTGTGTCCGGCTAACGAGGTCCCGTCAGCACGCTGGGCGGGAACGGGCCGGTGGACGAACCAGGCTGAGCTGGCGGGGGGCTCGACGCTGACGGCGTCGAGCGAAGGATGTCTTCACAGCCAGGCGACGTAGGCCGGTCGGCCCGGCCTGTCGGCGCCCGCTGACAGGTACTCACGTGATTTCAGGGCTACCAGTAGGGACCTGCATGTGGAGCACTTGCACCACTTCTTCCAATACGGACCGATAACCGCGGTCGTCGCGTACATCATGGCGTGTGTCGGCGCCGGACTCGGCCTGCGCTGTGTCGTGCGCGCGTTCGCGACCACCGGCAGCACCAAACGAAGCTGGCTGATCACTGGAGCGCTCGCCATCGGCTCCGGCATCTGGACCATGCACCTGGTCGCCATCCTCGGCTTCGCCGTCGATGGATCACCCGTACGGTTCGACGTCGGATTCACCTTGCTGAGCCTGCTCGTCGCCATCGTCGTCGTCCTCATCGGCGTGTTCGCCGTGGGTTACACCCGATCCAGGGTGCACGGAGCCATCATCGGCGGCATTTCCACGGGTGTAGCCATCGTCGGCATGCACTACGTCGGTATGTCGGCCATGCAGATCCACGGCACGCTCAGCTACGACATCGCCACGGTGGGTCTGTCCGTCGTCGTCGCCATCGGCGCCGCCACCGTGGCCCTCGCGGTCGCGTTCCTTACCGACGGCTTCCGCGGCACCATCGTCGCGGCCCTCCTCATGGGTGCGGCCGCCAGCATCACCGAATACACCGGGATCGCCGCCCTGCAGATCGAGATCATCCCCGGCACATCGGTCCTTCCGGGAGCGAGTGCGGTGGAGTTCGTCTTCCCGTTCATCGTCGTATTCGGCTCGTTCTTGTTCCTCAGCTCGGCCTTCGTCGCGCTCTCACCCATCAAGACCACCCGGATGGCCACCGTCGGCGCCGGGGCGAACCACGAGCCCGAACCAGGGGGTCTCTGATGGATCTCGGTGGATATGGGCGGCGCTACGGCACCGGCCTGTCCGGGCCGATGAGGAGTTCTATGCGACGTCACCAACCGACGACGAGGACGCCGCCGGCCGGCGTCTGGGCGCCGACCCGCGGCGTAGAAGTCCATCAAGTCACCCTTAGCTAGCTGATCGAGGCAAATGACATGCGTGAAGGCCAGGACGAGGCGTCCGAGCGGCAGATGAGCAACGGCCAGGTGTCCGACACCGACCCAGCTACGGACACCCAGCCGTCGATGAGTCAGGTCGGGGAGGACGACGGCAACCCCCGCTCTGGCCCGCGGCACGCGTCCCGGCGGGCCGCCGCCGGCCGGAACCGGTCGAGTAGTGGCCGCCGACCCCGATCGGTCCGCGCCAAAATCGTCACGGTGCTCATGGTGCCGGTCATGTCGCTCATGGCCCTCTGGGGTTTCGCCACTGTCACCACCGCCCAGAACGTGTCCGAGCTGCAGCAGCTCAAAGAGGTCAACGACACCCTCCTCGCACCGATCAACGAATTCGTCACCGCGGTCCAGGCCGAGCGGGTCGCCGCCTCGGAGTTCCTTGCTACACAGGGTGAGGAGCCCGAGGAGCCGGAGGCGCTTCTGGCCGCAGGTGCCGTCACCGACGCCGCGGTGGCGGCTCTCCGCACCGGAATCGCCGAGAGCAGCACCGACGCCGCCGGGCTCGACCCACGGCTGCCCGGGCGCATCGACGCGCTCGTCGCAGCCGCGGACGCCGTCCCCGGCATCAGAGACCGCGTCGCCACCCAAAGCGCTAGCTGGCTGGCCGTCTTCAACGCCTACACCGCGGCCGTGACCGAAGCGTTCGGCGTCACCGGTGTGTTGACCCAGATGGAAGCTCCCGGTGTGGAGTTCGACCCACGCGTCGTGCTCGAGTTGTCGATGGCGCGAGAGATGATCGCCCGTGAAGACGCGGTCATGACGGCCGCCTACGCGGCCGAAGTGATGTCCGGCGCCCAGTTCGACGCGTTCGTGGACGCCAGCCGCGCCGGACAGTCCATGCTCTGGACCGACATCAACGACCCCCGGCCGTCCGCCGAAGCCGCGTATCGCGACATCCTGACCGGGCGCTCATACCAGTTCCTCCGCGACCTCGAAGGTGAGCTCGCCCAGGGCCAAGCCGGTTACAGCATCGTCGCTGCTGTCCCAGCCGACCAGTGGAACGACGCGGCCAGCTCCGTCCAACAGGAACTCGCCGCCGGTGAGGCCCGCGTCACCACCATCGCCGCGCAGGAAGCCAACCTCTTCAGCTTCGACGTCCTCGGGACCTCAGGTGTGGCCGTCGTCCTGGGCCTCATCGGCGTCATCCTCTCGCTGCTGATCTCCGTGTTGATCGGCCGCGGCCTCGTCGTCGAACTCGCCGGCTTGCACAACACGGCGATGGACCTCGCCCGGCGCAAGCTGCCGGCCACCTTGCGCAAGCTCAACTCGGGCGACAAGGTCGACATCGAGACGGAGGCCCCACGGGTCGCCCTCGGCGACGACGAGGTCAGCCAGGTCGCCGAAGCGCTCAACGCGGTACACCGGTCCGCCGTCGAAGCCGCCATCGAACGTTCCGACGTTCTCAAGGGCATCTCCGGCGTCTACGTGTACCTCGCCCGGCGCAGCCAGGTCCTGCTACACCGGCAGCTGGCGCTGCTCGACAACATGGAACGCCGCATCGAGGACCCGGACCAGCTGGAAGACCTGTTCCGCCTCGACCACCTCACCACCCGCATGCGCCGGCAAGCCGAGAGCCTGATCATCCTCTCGGGTGTGCCGCCGGCCCGGCGCTGGCGCAACCCGGTGCCGATGCTGGACGTCGTCCGGGGTGCGGTCGCGGAGGTCGAAGACTTCACCCGGGTAGACGTCAGCACCATCCCGGAGATCCGGGTCTCCGGGGGCGCGGTCGCCGACCTCACGCACCTCATCGCCGAATTGGTCGAGAACGCCGTGGTCTTCTCCCCGCCGCACACCAAGGCGACGGTCCGCGGAGAGATCGTGGGTACCGGTCTGGCACTAGAGATCGAAGACCGAGGTCTCGGCATGAGCCAGCAGGTGATGGCCGATGCCAACCGCCGCATCCGCGATACTGATCAGGTGGACCTGCTCGAGGCGGATCAACTGGGGTTGTTCGTGGTCAACCGGCTCTCGCGTCGGCACAGTGTGGAGGTGACGCTCCAACGTTCCGCCTACGGTGGGGTCACCGCCATCGTGCTGATTCCGGATGCTCTCCTCGACCGCAACGTGACCGAGGAGATCGCCCCACCAGAGCAGGTGCCCGACGTCGAGAGGGCCCAACTGACCGCCGTCGGATCGTTGTCCGCCGTCCCCGAGCCGCCCACCCCGCGGCAGGTCGGTGCTGCCGAACAGCCGCGACCAACCCTCAGCGAGGCAGCAAAGGCGCTGGCCAGCCAGCCGCCCGGCGACAGCGAGGTGGACGACCTCCCGCGCCGGGTCAGGAGGGCGAGTCTACGTCCGGAACTGCGCACCGATCCGCCGCCACCACCCAAGGCGCCCCAACAGGACAACCTGGCGCGCACTCCCGATCAAGCGCGCGCTACGCTCTCGGCGCTGCGGAGCGGGTGGCTCCGGGGACAGTCTGAGAATCCTGAAGACATGTCGCACAAGGGAGAAAACTGATGACCGAGGCGACCCAAACGTCGGGCGAGCTCAACTGGCTGCTCGATGAGCTAGTGGGGCGGGTGGCCCAGATCCGGCATGCCGTGGTGCTGTCCGGCGACGGCTTACCGGTCGGGGCGTCGAGTCAGCTCAGCCGCGAGGACCGAGAACGCTTCGCCGCCATCGCCTCCGGCTTCCACAGCTTGGCGAAGGGCACCGGCATGCACTTCGAGGCAGGTGGTGTCGTTCAGACCATGGTGGAGCTGGAAGGCGGGTTTCTCTTCGTGGTGGCGGCTGGCGATCGGTCCTGCCTGGCAGTGTTCGCCGAGGCCGATGCCGATATCGGGCTCATCGCCTACGAGATGGCCCGGTTGGTGAAGCAGGTTCATGAACATCTCTATGTGCCGTCCCGGCCTGACCAACTGGATCCCGCTACCGCACCGAAATGATGCGCGCCGATGAGTGACACGAGTCCGCACTGGTATGACGATGACGCCGGCCCGATCGTTCGGCTATATGCCGTTACGGCCGGGCGTGCACGCAGCGCTACCGAGTCGTACGACCTGATGTCGACCGTCCAGGTCGTGGGTGGTTCAACGCCGCACGATCCAGCGCTGTCCCCTGAACAGCGGACCATCCTGCGCCTGTGTCATCGGCGGGCGCAGACCGTCACCGATATCGCCTCCGAATCAAACCTGCCGCTAGGTGTGGTGCGGGTCCTCCTCGGCGATCTGCTGAGCGGCGGACACATTCACATCAGCCCGCCTGTTCCGCACCAAATCCCTGACACCAGCATCCTCAAGGAAGTCATCGATGGCCTCCGTGCACTCTAAAACCATTCCCGACGGCAACCAGCCCCTCGTGGCGCTGAAGATCCTCATAGCCGGAGGTTTCGGCGTGGGCAAGACCACGCTGGTTGGCGCCGTCAGCGAGATCCGCGCCTTGCACACTGAGGAAGCGCTGACCGGAGCGGGCCAGGTAGTCGACAACACCAACGGCGTGGAACGCAAAACCACCACCACCGTGGCTATGGACTTCGGCCGGATCACGATCCGGGACGGACTCTGCCTCTATCTGTTCGGAACACCCGGCCAGGATCGGTTCTGGTTCATGTGGGACGAACTCGCCCAAGGTGCACTCGGGGCCGTGGTGCTCGCCGATACTCGCCGCCTCGAGGACTGCTTCCCGGCGGTCGACTACTTCGAGCACCGAGGGTTGCCGTTCGTGGTCGGGGTCAATCATTTCGACGGTTCCCGCGAATACGAGCCGACGAAGGTCAGCCGCGCCCTCGACCTCGACGAGAAGACCCCGGTGGTCATGTGCGATGCACGTGACCGCGAATCCGGCAAGAACGTCCTCATCAAGCTGGTGGAACACGTCAGTGTGCTCCGGACGGGTGCCGTGCCGAGCACCGAGCCGGTGACCACGGCGAACGGCCTGCCGCGTCGCCCGGTCAAACACTGAGCTAACGCAACTGGTGTGCCGCTCCGGAGATCCGGCGCGGCACGCGAGTGGCTCCGGGGCTCTAGTGTCCTCCGCCGGAGGACACTAGCGTCGTCCCTATGCGGGTGGGCCGAGCGGACGTGCGCCGCTCACCCGGCCATGACACCCGACGAGGCCGTCCGGATCCGCGGACGGCCCGTGATCACGAGGGTGATCTGGGGCAGCCGAGTTGCTCGACGCCGTCGACATCGACCGGCAACCGGCCGTGCCCGGTCTCCTCGCCGCGCAGCACATCCACCAACGCGGCGAACGCTTGCGGGGTCCGACCGTACAGCGCGATCTTGGCCGTCGTCGCCTGGCTAGCGCCGAGCGCGTACGGTGTGTCCAACGCCACGACCACGTCACCGCTGCCAGGATCGGACCCGCCCAGCAGCCGGACCACATCACCTGAACCAACCGCCAAGCCGGCAGCCTCGGCCGCCGCGGTGAGCCGGGCTCGATCCTGCTCGGTGCCACCGACCACCTCGATGGAATCACCGACGTACGGGCCTTCGCAGCGGCCGGTAGCAATCGTGAGCGCGGCCAGGGACACCTGGTACGACAGCTCGCCATGGGAGCCGACCACGTCGAGGTCCGGCGCGGCATCGGCGTTCTGCTGATGCAGCATGAGCGCTACGCCACGGGTCGCCGCCTCGGCGAGACGATCGGCCGACAGCCGCCCGTCTTCCACAGCCTCGACGATGCCCGCGTGTGCGGCGCGCGCGTCAGCAGGCATGAGGACGACGTCGATGCCGGCTTCCAGGGCCAGCACGGCCGCTTCCCCCGGCCCGTACTCGTCGGTGGTACCGGCCATGTCTTGCGCGTCGGTCACGACGAGCCCGCTGAACCCGAGTTCGGTGCGCAAAAGGTCGACGACCGGGCCGGACAAGGACGACGGCACACCTTCGTCCACCTCGGCGAGGTTGATGTGGGCCACCATGACGGCAGGAACACCGGCGGCGATGGTGACCTCGAACGGCACGAAGTCTCGTTGCTGAAGCTGCTCGACGGTTGCGGCCTGCACCGGCAGCTCCTCGTGGCTGTCGGCAGGCACCGACCCGTGCCCGGGGAAGTGTTTGGCGACCGCGACGATGCCGGCGTCGGCGTATCCCTGAAGAGAGCCGGTGGTGAGCTCGGCCACCAGCTCCGGGTTCGACGACGCTGACCGGCTGCCGATGGTGGGGTCGTCGGCACCCGTCGTGACGTCGGCGTCGGGTGCGAAGACCATGGTGAATCCCATGGCCCGCAGCTCACGTCCACTAGCCTGTGCCACCTCGGTGGCCAGCTCGGCGTCGCGGGTGGCGCCAAGGCTCATGTAACTGGGGAACTCGGTGGCTGGTTCCCGGACCCGGGCCACCCGGCCACCTTCCTGGTCGATGCTGACGATCAGCGGGTACGGCCGCTCGTCGGCGCTCTGCACCGCCGCGGCGACCCGCCGCAGCTGCTCCGGTGACTCGACGTTGTCACCCATGACGATCACGCCGCCCAAACTCAGCTCGGCGATCAGCTCGGTGGGCGCCTCCAGCCCGCTGTAATTGGCCACGATGACCTGACCGGCCTGCTGCGCCAACGACATATCGGCGACGATCGACTCCGCTTCCGCGAACTCTTCCGCCGTGGGGCCCCAGGGAAGCGGCTCGGGCTCCTCCGGTGTGGGGGTCGAGGTAGGGCTCGGCTGGTTCGACGTCGACGTGGGTGTGGGCACGGACGTACGCTCCTTCGAGGATGAGTCTTCAGACGTGCACCCCGCCAGCAGGGTGATGGCGGCGGCGATGGTCAACAATCGCCTCATCCGAGGCAGTCTGCCACGTGCCGGTCCGGCCGCGTGCATCGGCAGCCCACCCGTCGGTACCTGCGCCGGGCTCACCGCACGAGCACCTCGGTGACCGGCAACGACGAGTCGGCGCCGAAGTCGATCGAACTGGGCGGCAAGCCGCGTTCAACGACCGCGGCACCGAGTGCGGCGATCATCGCGCCGTTGTCCGTACACAGCGACAGCCGGGGCTGGCGCAGCGCGATCCCAGCGGCCGCGCATCGCTCGCGGGTGAGATCGCGGATCCGCGCGTTCGCCGCGACGCCGCCGGCCAGCACCATGGTGGTGATACCACGTTCCTGGCAGGCCAGAACGGCTTTGCGGGTGAGCACGTCGGCCACCGACTCCTGGAACGCCGCGGCTACGTCGTCGACGGGTACCGGCGCGCCGTCGCGCTGGGCCGATTCCACCCAGCGAGCGACGGCGGTCTTGAGTCCGGAGAACGAGAAGTTGTACCGGTGCCGCTCCATGTCGCGCTGACTGGTCAGTCCGCGGGGGAACCGGATGGCTGTGGGGTCACCCGTGGCCGCGGCCCGCTGGATATGTGGACCACCCGGGTAGGGAAGGTCGAGCAGTCGGGCCACTTTGTCGAAGGCCTCTCCGGCGGCGTCGTCCAGCGTCTGCCCCAGCAGTTCGGCCGCCGTTGCGATGTCGGTCACCTCCAGGATCTCGGTGTGCCCGCCGGAGACGAGCAACGCCACGACTGGTTCGGTCAGCCGGCCGTTCTCCAACTGCTCCGCGGCGACGTGCCCCACCAGGTGGTTGACGCCGTACAACGGCTTGTCGATGGCGACCGCGAGGGCCTTGGCGGCCGAGACACCCACCATCAGCGCACCGGCTAGTCCGGGACCAGCGGTGACCGCTACCGCGTCGACGTCGGTGAGCCGCACTCCGGCCTCGTCCAGCGCACGTCGCAACGTCGGGGTGATCGCCTGCAGATGTGCCCGGCTGGCCACCTCCGGGACGACGCCGCCGAACCGGGCGTGTTCGTCGACGCTGCTGGCGACCGCGTTGGCCAGCAGCGTCGTGCCGCGGACCAGGCCAACGCCGGTCTCGTCGCAGGAGGTTTCGATACCAAGAATCAGGGGGTCATCCGCCACGGACACCGATTATCCCTCCCTTCCCATGATCATTGGCTTTTGGCTACCGGATCCGGTAGTCAAAAGCCAATGATCATGGGGAGGGAGGGGGGAGGGGGCGGTGCATGACGATCGCATCCCGCCGGCCGCGGAAGTACGCGGGGCGCACGGCGATCCGGGTGAAGCCGTGCTGGCCGTAGAAGGAGAGGGCGGCCGCGTTGTCTTCACGCACGTCCAGGGTCAGCGCACCTGCCGCACAAGCCTGCGCCCGGTCGGCGAGGGCGGTCAGCAGCCGACTGCCGATCCCTTGACGCTGCTGGTCCGGGGCCACCGCGATGGTGTGGACATCGGCCAGGTCACCACCGGCCGCGGGCAGCCGGACGCCGGCGTAGCCGACGATCATCGGTACCGGGTGCGTCGCGTCGGTGATCATCGCATCGACCTCGCCGGCTCCGGCGCGACCCGCCTCGCCGCGGCTTCGTTCGGCGACGACGTACCAACGGCTGGCCGGCATCCGCGCCAGTTCGGACCGGAAGATCTCCGCCGTCCACGGTGGATCTCCGGCGAAGAGCTCCCGTTCCAGTGGGAGCACCGCCTCGATGTCCTCCGGTCGCATCGGCCGGATGGTGACGGTCACCGTTGGCGCCGACCCGACTGCGCTGATCCGGTCGACGCTGATCCGGTCGACGCTGATCCGAGCACGCTCTTGCGGCCCGTCGTGACCGTGACGTCAGGGCGACGCAGGTAAAGGGGTTGCGGTTCAACGATCTCGACCGCACTCGCCGCCACCGCGGTGGCCAGGACCGCTGCCGATGGATACTCAGGCTCGACGACCTGCGCGAACGCTGCCGGGTAGAGCCGCGCCCCAGCGCCGGCGGCGGGCAGTGCGGCCAGCATCGTCCCGACGTGCTCGTCGGGGGTGAGCGGCGGCCCGACGTGTGGACCGTCGGTGCGCTGGCCGGCTGCGTCGTACGTCGCCCAGTAGACCTCTCGTCGACGGGCATCGGTGGCGACCGCGAACGGCTGCGCGCCCGCGGATCCGGACCGCACGACCTCGTACGCGATGACGTCCAGGCTGCACACACCCCGCACAGGCAGGTCGAGTGCTGCACCCCACGTCGTCGCGGCGGCCAGGCCGACCCGTAGGCCGGTGAACGGGCCGGGCCCTACCCCCACGGCGATCTCGGTGACGTCGCGCCGATCGGCGCCCGCCTCGGCGAGTGCGTCTAGCACGGCAGGGATCAGGAGCTCAGTGTGCCGACGTGCGTCGACCGTGGTGGATTCCGCGACGACACGAGCGCCGTCATGCAGCGCGACAGTGACCGCCGGCGTAGCTGTGTCCAGGGCTAAGAGCAGCACGAGTGATAACCATACGTGGTCGGGGCCGCGCCGGGCCGTGGTTCGGCGACACCGCGGCGGTGTACTAGGGTGCCGAGACGTGCCCGCGCCTTATGACCGGTGGTTCGGTCCCGACGCCGTCGACGCCACGTTCGGGTACGACGAGGCCATGTTGCGCGCCGTGGGCGCACCCGAGGAACCGCCCGGGTTCGCCGAGTTCTGGCAAGGGCTACACGAGCAGGCCAGGCGGGTGGATCCCGCGGTGCAGCTCACCGCGCACGCCCCGGCGGGCTGTGCGGATATCGACCTGTTCGACGTGTCGTTCACCTCGCTCCACGGCGTGCGGCTTGGCGGCTGGGTCGTATTACCCAGCGACGGAGTGATCGACCAGGCGGCGGTCATCGGTCACGGATATGGCGGGCGCGACGCACCCGACCTCACGTTGCTACCGGATCACACGGCGGCCATCTTCCCCGTGGCGCGGGGGCTGCCGTCGCGGGGTCTCCTGCCGGGAGTACCCGCGGATGCCCCGTCGCACGTGCTGCACGGTATCGAGGCCAGAGATACCTACATCCATGGTGGATGCGCGGCCGACGTCTGGTGCGCCGCGACAGCTCTGCTCGACATCGTGGCCGAGCCACCCGCACGGCTCGCCTACGTCGGCGGTAGCTTCGGCGGCGGCATCGGCGCGTTGGCGGTGCCGTGGGACGAGCGGTTCACCGCCGCCGCCCTACATGTACCAAGCTTCGGCCACCATCCACTACGCCTGACGATGCCGTGTACCGGAAGCGGAGAGGCGGTGCGCCGGCACGCCCGGGCACATCCGGAGGTCGTCGACGTGTTGCGGTTCTTCGACGCCGCCGTCGCCGCCCGCCGACTACGGATTCCCACCCTGCTGGCGCCAGCGCTGTGGGACCCGGCGGTGCCACCCCCTGGACAGTTCGCGGTGTGCAACGCGGTGCCGTCCGAGACGGAGTTCTACGTGTTCAGCGCCGGGCACGCGGAGTATCCCGGCGATGACGACGAACACAGCCGATACGTCGCCCGGGTCCACGCCCTCCTGCGGTCGTGACCGTCGCCGCGGGTGCGCGCGAGCGGGCTCTCCGGGTTATGTGAGGTGGGCGGAGCCGGAGCGCTGGATCCTGGCCAGCAGGTGGGCCTGCTCACGGGTGGCCGGATACAGAGACCGGTAGGCGCCGTACAACTCGTCGTACACAGCTCGATGTGCGGCCGTGGGCTCGACGACGTGCACCACGGGGTTCCAGTCGTCGACGGTGAGATCGGGGGCGACGGCCCGCGCCGCCAGCATGGCGTCACCGAGGCTCGCGCCGACGGTCTGCGCGGGCACCTGCTGTTGACGGTCGAGAATGTCGGAGACGATACGGGTCCACAGCCCGCCCCGGGTGCCGCCGCCGACGGCCACCAGCCGCCCCGGATCGGCACCGACGGCGGACATCGCCTCGAGGTTGTGCCGGATGCCGAACGCGGTAGCCTCCAGCGCAGCCCGGTACAGATGTTCCCGCCCGTGCCGGAGGGTGAGGCCGGCCACGACACCACGGGCGTCGACGTCGAACAGCGGCGTCCGTTCACCGGCGAAGTACGGCAGCATAAGCAGGCCGTCCGAGCCCGCCGGGACCCCTGCTGCCTCGTCGGTTAAGGTGGCGTACCCGTCGGCCCCGGTGAGCCGGCGTAGCCATTCGGTCAACGCCCCGGACGTAGCCATACCTCCGGCCAGGCAATAGGTGCCGGGCAATACCCCGGCGGTCCCCCAGAGGGCCGGACTGCGCAACGGCCGCTCCACCACCTGCACGAGGAACATGGTGCTGCCGTACATGAGCATGAGGTCGCCGGGTCGGCGCACTCCGACGCTGAGCGCCTCCGCCCACGCGTCGACGGTGCCGGCGACGACCGGTGTTCCGGCGGTTATTCCGCTGAGCCGGGCGGCGTCGGCGCTCACCGTCCCCACCACGTCGCCCGGCCAGGCCAGCTCCGGCAGGCGCAGACCAGGGGCGATGTCGGCACACCAGTCAGATGCCCAGTCGGCGGCGTCGAGGTCGTACATCGGCACCGATTGGCTGGCCGAGTGGTGGTCGAGGATGTAGGCGCCGGTCAGGCGGTGCACCAAGAACGAGCTGGCCATGAAGATCCGGTCGGTGCGCGTCCACACCTCCGGCTCGTGTCGGCGCAGCCATTCGATCTTCGGGCCGATCGCCTGCGACGTCAGCGGCGAGCCACACCGGGCCAGGATGGCGTCGGCGCCGTACCGTCGCTGCTGGTCGTCGATCTCGGCGGTGGCGCGGGTGTCGATGCCGTAGAGAATGGCTGGTCGCAGCGGTGTGCCGGCGGCGGTGGCGGCGAGTAGGCACGGCCCGATGCCGCTGACCCCGACACTGGTGACCCGTCCGTGTTCCCCGGCCGTCAGCTCACGCGACACCGCGACGAAGTCTTCCCACCAGGTCGCTTCCGCGTCGTGCTCGGCCCACCCCGGTTGCGGCAACGACAGCTCGTGCTCTCGGACGGCGCTGGCCACAACCGTTCCGTCGGTATCCACCAGCACCCCTTTGGTGCTGGCCGTGCCGACGTCGACACCAAGAAAGAGATCGCGCATCAACACACCCTAGAGGCCGCGGACGTCGGGAGCTGGAAATCGATGTCGCATCTGAGTCAGGTGAGCTGCGCCGTGGCCGGGTCGGGCCTGCCGCGGGTGAACCAGGAGCCGTGTTGACCGCACCCCACGCACCCTCTCTCGGTTGCCCGCCACCAGGATATCGGCCGCGGCGCACTCGGCCGGGTGTGCTTGGGTCAACGCGTCGCCATGAGCGAGATCTCCCCCGTCGGAGATTGCCCAACGTCCGATTCGCACCACGATGACCTTCTTCGTCAGAAATCGATTGCCCGCACGCTACGATAGACCAGCAGTCCTGTCAACGCCACCACCGCACCGGCCGGCGCCGGCGCGAGCACCGAGGGGAAGGCCCATGGCGACCATCTACGACGTGGCGCGACACGCCGACGTCTCCGCCGCCACCGTGTCCCGCGTGCTCAACGGCCGCGGCTCGGTCGACCCCACGCTGACCGAACGGGTACTGGCCGCGGTAGCCGAACTCGGATACCGACGCAACGCCGTGGCGCGCAACCTGCGCAAACAGCAGACAAGCCTGTGGGCGGTGATCATCTCCGACGTCCAGAACCCGTTCTTCACCTCGATGGTTCGCGGCATCGAGGACGTCGCCTCCGCCGCCGGCTGCTCGGTGGTGCTCTGCAACAGCGACGAGAACCCGGAGAAGGAATCGAAGTACATCGGCGTCGCCCTCAGCGAGCAGATGGCCGGTGTGATCATCTCCCCGTCATCGGATCGGACAGAGGATTTCAACCTGCTGCCCGACTCCGGCTGCCCAGTGGTAATGGTCGACCGTCAGGTCAAAGGGGTGCGCTGCGACTCGGTCCTCGTCGACAACGAACACGGAGCCGAAGAGGCGACCACCCACCTGATCGAGCAGGGCTACGAGCGCATCGCCTGCATTACCGGCCCGCGCCGGCTGAGCACGGCCGCCCAACGCCTACGCGGATACCGGAATGCCTTCAAGGCCGCCGGCCGGCCGGTGGACGAGTCTCTGATCCGCGCCGCCGATTTCCGCGAACACGGTGGCCACGACGCGATGGCCGCGCTACTCGACGCGGCCGGACCAGCACCGGACGCGGTGTTCGTCGCCAACAACCTCATGACCGTCGGCGCCATGGAGTGCCTGGCCGAACGCGGTCGGGTGATTCCGGACGACATCGCCCTCGTCGGTTTCGACGAGATTCCGTGGGCCGATCTCGTCCGGCCGTCCATCACGACGGTAGAGCAGCCGACGTACGAGGAAGGCCGCGCTGCCGCCGAGTTGCTCGCGCACCGGATCGCCAACCCGGATCGCGCCCTGACCCAACAGACCCTCAAGACCACTTTGCGGGTCCGGGCCAGCTCCACCCGCCCCACCCCCCTCTCCCCATGATCATTGGCTTTTGACTACCGAATTCGGTAGTCAAAAGCCAATGATCATGGGGAGAGGAGCGGGTGAGAGGGGGTTGACAGCCTTTCAGGGCACTAGTAGACAAATGAGCAATCGATTTCTCATTTGCCCTCCCTGGAAGGTGCGCCATGAGACGTTCCACGACCCTGGTCGGCTCCGCTATCGCCCTCCCACTCGTCGTCATGCTGGCGGCGGCCGCACATCCATCCCTAGCCGACCTGCCGACGACGGACGTCACCACCGATCCAGCCACCACCGATCCAGCCACCACCGATCCCATTGGGGCGGAGGTACTGGCCCGGCTGACCGGACCCGGATCGATCAACCAGACCGACCAACGCTGGGATGTCGGCGGCACCGACCTGGGCCACATGTTCGAGCATCGCGGCAAGACCTACGTCGTGTTCGGCGACACCTTCTCCGGCGAAACCCCCTGGGACGGGGGCTATTGGCGCAGCAACGTGCTGGCGTGGACAACCGACCGCGACCCCACCGACGGTTTGACGTTCGACGGCATGGTCGAGGACGCCAACGGCCACGCGGCGGAGATCCTCGAGGCGCGCAAGGACGGCGACGAGATCACCGTCATCCCCACCTACGGCGTCTCCACCGGCGCCCGGATGTACCTGCACTACATGTCGGTCTCCCACTGGGGTGAACCGGGGCATTGGGACCTGAACCACTCCGGGCTCGCCTACTCCGACGACGACGGTCAGACCTGGACCAAAGACCCGGATGCCGTCTGGCCCGGCGATAGCAACTTCGGCCAGGTGGCGTACGTCGAGCGTGGCCCACACGTTTACGCCTTTGGCATTCCCGGCGGTCGCTTCGGCGGCGTCCAACTCGCCCGGGTGCATCGCACCCACCTCCTCGACCTCGACCGTTATCAGTACTGGGACGGCGCACACTGGGTGGCCGACGCCGGCGAGGCTGTTGAGGTAGTACCCGCTCCGGTGGGCGAACTTTCGGTGCGCTGGAACTCCCACTACAAGAAGTGGATCATGATGTACCTGAACGACGAGGGCAACGACGATTGGGGCACCGGCGCCGTCGTGATCCGCACCGCGGAGTGCCTGACCGGGCCGTGGAGCCCCGAGCAGGCCGTACTCACATCGCACGACGTGCCGTCGCTGTATGGGCCATATATCGCCCCGCGCTGGAACAACGGTCCGGACGTCTACTTCACGCTCTCGCGCTTCGACCACTACGACGTCTACTGGTGGCGAACCGAGTTGCCCGACGAGACCCGCGGTACCGCCGGCGCCAGGTGTGTCGCTCCATAGGCAACCCCCGCAACACGTATGCGTCCTGGGCCGGACTCGATCATCACATTCCGATCTTCCCGAAGGGAGCATCTCCGCATGAGCGCTCACCGAAGCCGCGCCGGCGGCCGACCGCTGACCCGCCGTGACTTCACACGGAACACCCTGGCCGGTAGCGCCTCGCTGGGCGCACTGGGGGCACTGCTCGCCGGCTGTGGCGGGGACGACGGCGGCGACGGCGGACCGGTCACGCTGCGGTTCTGGAAGTTCAACGCCGCCGACGACGGTGCCGACCCGCGCATCGAGGAAGCCATCGACGTCTGGAACGACGAGAACCCGGACGTCCAGGTGCAGTTCGAGACCTTTCCTTTCGAGGACTACACGACGACGACGCTGACCACGGCGTTCGCGGCGAACCGCGGACCGGACATCTTCTGGATCAGCCCCGGTGCGTTCATCGACTATGTCAACCAGGGTGTTGCGGCGCCGATCGGCGACATCGTCGACCCCACGGAGTACAACGAGCCGTCGATCGCGGCGGTCACGGTGGACGGCCAGATGATGTCGCTGCCGTTCGAGATGGAGCCGGTCGGCCTGTTCTACCGGCTCGACCACTTGGCGGACGCCGGCATCGATCCGCCGCGAACATGGGACGACCTCGTTGCCGCCGCGGAGGAGCTGACCGGGGGTGGACGACACGGTGTCGTCATCGAGACGGGCACCGGTCCGTATCAGAACTTCACCTGGTATCCGTTCCTATGGAGCGCGGGCGGGGAGGTAGTCAACGCCGAATCCACCGCCTCCGCGCTGCGTACCCCGGAGGCCGCCTCGGCGTTCGATCTGTGGGGCCAGTTGGTGACCCGCGGCTTCGCACCGGAGCGCACCGAGGAGGGCACCAACAACCCTGGCCCGCTGGGGCGGGGCGAAACCGCCATGCAGGTCTGTGGTTTCTGGGCCATCTCCATCCTGCAGAACCTGTATGACGACGTCCCGTTCGGCATCGTCCCTATCCCGGCCCCGCAGGGCGGCGAGCCGGTGACGGTCTACGGCGGCTGGACACAGATGATCAATGCCGGCAGTTCCCACATCGAGGCGGCCAAAGCCTTCACCGAGTGGCTCTGGGTGGCCAATGACGACTTCAGCGAGGACTGGGCCTGCCGGCTCGGCTCCAAGTACTCACCCCGGCACGCGGTCAACGAGGCGTGCGCCGACGTGTTCGACGCCGACCCGCACCGCGCGTTCACCGAGCAGATCCTGCCGACGGCGCGGGCCGAACCCCGTTACCCGGACCGGGTGGTGCGGGCGGTCGGCGACGGCCTCGAGGCGGCGATGTTCCGCGGCGCCAGCGGCGACGACGCCGCGGCTCTGGCAGCAGACCAGATCGACGCATTCCTCGACACCTACGACGGCGCCCCGCTGAACGCCGAGACCTGATGGCCGCCCGCACCGAACCGCGCCCGCCGGCGTGGTGGCGGACGCGACGAGGGCAACACCGCCTGGTCGGGTACGGCTTCCTGCTGCCCGACGGGTTGCTCATGGCGGTGTTCGTGGTGCTGCCGATCCTCGGCGCGTTCTACATCTCGTTCCACGACTGGTCGGGGATCGGCGATCGGGAGTGGATCGGCACCCAGAACTACGAGCGGCTGCTCGACGACACCCGGTTCCTCGACTCGTTGCGGATCACCGCGATCTACACGTTCACGTTCGTGCCGCTGCTGTTCTGTCTCTCACTCGGCTTGGCGATATTGGTCAACTCGGGGATCCGGCTCACCGGGGTATGGCGTACCGCGTTCTTCGCCCCGTTCATGGTGTCGTTGGTCGTCGCGTCGGTGATCTGGGGGTTCATGCTGCAGAACCCGGCCGGCGCGGTCAACGCCGTCATCGGCATGTTCGGGGTGGACCCGCAGCCCTGGCTCGGTTCGACCCGGCTAGCCCTGGTCTCGGTGATCATGGTCGGGTTGTGGCAAGGCATCGGCTACAGCATGATCCTCTTCCTGGCCGGGCTCCAGGACATCCCGCGGGTGTACTACGAGGCGGCCAGGGTCGACGGTGCCGGCGGGTGGCGCCAGTTCCTCAGCGTGACGCTGCCGCTGCTGAAGCGGACCAGCGTGTTCGTATTGATCATCTCGTTTATCAGTGCTCTGCAGATGTTCGACGAAGTGTTCGTCCTGACGCAGGGCGGACCGGCGGGTGCTACCACCACCGCGGTGTACTACATCTACGAGACCGCGTTCCGGTTCCTCGACCTCGGATACGCGTCGGCCCTGGCCATTGCCCTGTTCGTGGTGATCCTCATCTTCTCTCTGATCCAGCTGCGGATCTTCCGGGAGGAGTCACATGACTAACCGTGCCTCGGCTCCGGCCACCCAACCCGGCGTCGTGCCAGCCCGCGGCGTCCCGCCGGCCCGACGCCGCCGTCGGCGCAGCGCCGGGCAGCTCGGCCAGCGCGTCGTGCTCTACGTCCTGGCCCTGATGGCCTTCGTGTTCTTCGCCGGCCCATTGCTGTGGATGTTGTCGAGTGCGTTGAAGAGCCAGGCTGAGGTCCTGGCCAGCCCGCCAACGCTGATTCCGGAGACGTTGCATTGGTCGAACTTCGCCGAGGTGTTCCGGCAGATCCCGTTCGGGCGCTACATGGTGAACTCGGCGTTCGTCGCCACGACGGTGACCGTGTTGTCCTTGGTGTTCCACTCGATGGCCGCCTATTCGCTGGCCCGGCTCGACTTTCCCGGCCGCAACGTCATCTTCGTCAGCATTCTGGCGACGTTGATGATCCCGTTCACCGTCATCCTGATCCCGCTGTTCATCGTGGTCGACCAGCTGGGCTGGGTGGACACGTACTGGGCGTTGATCATCCCGATGATCCCGCACGCGTTCGGTATCTTCCTGCTCCGTCAGTTCTACTTGGGTCTGCCCAGGGAGCTGGAGGAGGCGGCCATCGTCGACGGCGCTAGCTTGATCCGGGTCTACACGCGGATCGTGCTGCCGTTGTCGCGGCCGATTCTCGCGGCCCTGGGTATCTTCTTCTTTCTCGCCAACTGGAACAGATTCCTGTGGCCGTTGATCGTCACCCATGACCGAGACCTCTACGTCGTCCAGCTCGGCATGCAGCAGTTCAGCGGGGAACGCGGTACGCGGTTCGAGCTGATCATGGCTGCCTCGACCGTGGCGATACTCCCCACCTTGATCCTCTTCTTCGTACTCCAACGACGTCTCATCGAAGGCATCAAGCTGACCGGCCTGAAAGGATGACCACAGCCCATGATGCGGGCTGACGAAGCGGACTGGGAGCGTGCCTCGCGGTTATTCGTCGACGACGAGACCAACCTGGGCGAGCATGGCGGCCGCCTGATCTGCCGAGATGACGGCTCCAGCCAGCCGATACGCATCTGGCAGCGGAAACTCGCCGAGGTCGGCGCCGCGTAGGTCTGCCCCGGCGAACTCCGCCGCCCGTAACTCCGCACCACGTAGCCGGGAGTCGACCCATACCGTGTCCCGAAGGTCGGCGCCGGCGAGCACGGCGTCGTCGAGCCGCAGCCCATCCAACGTCTGCCCGCGCAGGCTCAGCCCAGCCAACGACGCCAACATCAGGTTGCACCGGGCGAACCGGCAGCCGATTCCCCGCACCTCGTCAAGGCGGGCCCCCACCATGCGGCAGCCAGTGAACTGCACCCCAGCCACCATGGACCCGGTCCACCGGGTGTTGGCGAGATCGACCCCGACGAACTGCGCGTCGGCGAGGTCGGCTCGGGTAAACGACGCTTTCGCCGCGGATCCCCCGCTCCACATGGCCTCGTCGAGCTGAGCGGCGGTGAACGTGGCACCGTCGGCGCGGCAGTTGTCGAAGGTGGCACCAACCAGCCAGGCCTTGGACAGGTCCGCCTCCGCGAAGTTGCACCGGCGGAACGTCCGTGGCTGATCGAGCACAGCTGCCAGCTGGGCTCGGAGGTCACGCCCGCTCAGGTCGGCGTCGAGGATCTCGGCGCCGCTGACGAGCTGCTCGTCGAGGGAAGTCATCACCCCTTGATAGCAGGTCAGGGCGACAGCATCGGGTCGAGCCGCACCGATGCCCAGCGCTCGCCTACCGCCACGACACGTACCCGACGTGGGTCGACGACCTCACCCGGCTCGACGGCACCTGGCTCGACGACGTCCGGTGTGCGGCCGGGGTCGCTCCCGTCGATCGACCGCTCGATGTGAATCTCCAAACGCTCCCCGGCCAGGCCTTCGGCGAGACCTTCGCCCCATTCGACCACGGTGACCGCCTCGTCGAGAGTGGCCTCCAGATCGAGGTCTTCCAACTCGTCCCACCCGCCGAGCCGGTAGGCATCGACATGCACCAGCGGCACACCGCCGTGTAGGGATGGGTGCACCCGGGCGATCATGAACGTCGGCGAGGTGATCGGCCCGCGCACACCGAGGCCCTCGCCGAGTCCCTGGGTGAACGTCGTCTTGCCGGCCCCAAGCCCACCACCGAGCAGGACGAGGTCACCGGCGCGTAGCAGTGGCCCTAACCGTCGGCCCAGGGCAGACATCTCGGCCGCGGTGGCCACGTCGAGTTCGATCATGAACGACTCCCCCGGGCCGGATCGATGGAGGTGATACGGGTAGCCGTCGTCCGTTTCGTGGTGGATCCGGCACCCCGCCGGACCCGTTCGATCAGCACCTCCAGGTGATCGGTGACGACGTCGTGCCGTTCCAGCAACACCATGTGCCCGGCATCGGCCACCTCGACATACTCAGCTTGCGGCAACGCGTCGGCAATGGCGCGGCCGTGTTTGAGCGGAGTTAGGTGATCGTGGTCCGCCGCGACGACGAGACCCGGTAGACCAGCCAAAACCGGCAACGCGTCATGGGCGTCGATACCCCACACCACGGGTAAGAACTCAGCCAGCACCGGCACCGGCGTGGCCGCGTTCATGGCCGCGGTGAACTCGACCAACGCCGGGGAACCACGTTTGCTGAACGAGTACCGGCGGGTGACGACGTACCCGAGATCACTGCCGGCCCGGCGGCCGCGTTCCACCAGCTCCGGGCGGCGGGCCAGGGCGGCCACCAGTCCAGGTGCGGAGCGGGTCGCCAGCCGCCCGAGTGGAGCCGGCAACCCGAAAGTTGAGCCGTTCATACCCTCGGCGCTGGTGGCGATCAGCGCGAAACCGCGAACCGACTCACCGAACAGGTCCGGCCGCTCCAACGCCAGAGCCAGCATGGTCATCCCGCCCATCGAGTGCCCGACCAGGATCACCGGACCGGACGGTGCGGTGGCGTCGATGACCGCCGCGAGGTCGGCGGCGAGCCGTTCCCGGACTACCTGCTGGCGCGGCTGCTCCCGACGGGTGTTGACGTCGACGGTGGTCTCGTTGCCGTCGGGCCCGGCCGTTCCCCCCGACCGGCCATGACGACGCTGGTCCCAGAACACGAGCCGGGCCCGCCCCCGCAGGTCACGGCGTTGAAAGTGCCACGAGTCCTGGGTCAGGGCGTAGCCGTGGCTGAACACCACGGTGAGGTCGGTGGGTTCGGCGGGTTCGTCCACCTCGACGTACAACGGCGCACCGTCGTCGGCGACGACGATCCGCGAGGTGCCTCGCAACGATCCGAACGGCTCGTCGGCGTAGGGGTCGTCCTTACGTAAGGACCGGCCCATGACATAGCGCTCGGCGGCGAAGCCCACGGCCGCGCCAGCAGCCGCTACACCCACGACGGCGCCGACCGACCCCAGCGTCTTGCCCACCGCCACCAGTCGGCTCACCGTTGGGGCTCCTCACCCACGTAGGTGCGCGGCAGTCGGGGCGCGAACCGGGTGACGATCTCGTACGAGATGGTGCGGCACGCCCGCGCCCAGTCCTGTGCGGTGGGTTCGCCGGCCGCGTCGCCGAACAGGACGACCTCGTCGCCGGCGCGGACGTCGTCGTCCCCGACGTCGACGACGAACTGGTCCATACACACCCGCCCGGCGACCTGCCGAATCCGGCCGCCTACCAGCACCGGTGCTCCGGGGCCGCCGTCGCCACCGGAACCGTGCCGCGGCACCCCGTCGGCATACCCCAGCGGTACGAGTGCCAGCGTCGTCTCACGGTCGGTGACGTAGAAGTGGCCGTAGGACACGCCGTGTCCGGCTGGTACCCGCTTGACCAGCGCCAGCCGGGCCCGGACCGACATGGCTGGGCGCAGGCCGACCTCGTCGGGACGGACGGCGTCGGGCACCGGCGACAACCCATACGTGGCCAGGCCGGTGCGGACCAGGTCGAAATGTGATTGCGGCGCCATCAGGGTGGCGGCCGAGTTAGCGAGGTGGCGTACCTCCGGGCGGGCTCCCCTCGCCTCGGCGGCGGCCAGCGCGGCCCGGAAAGCCGCTACCTGCGCCGTGTTGACCGGATGCTCCGGGGCATCGGCGATGGCGAAGTGCGACCACAACCCGACGACGTTCACCAAACCGTCGGCCTGAGCCTTGAGGGCGGTGTCGACGAGGGTCGTCCACTCGGCCCGCGGCGCACCACCGCGACCCAACCCGGTGTCGACCTTCAGGTGCAGGCGGGCGGTCCGGCCGGTCTCCCGGGCGGCGGCAGCGATCTCCGCCACTGCCCACGGGGCCGACGCCGAGACGTCGACGTCGGCGGCCAACGCGTCGGCCCAACGCTCCCCAGGGGCACAGAGCCACGCCATCAGCCGCCCGGTGACACCGGCGGCACGCAGGGCCAGCGCCTCGCCCAGCACCGCCGTGCCGAGCCAGGTGGCACCGCCGGCCTGTGCGGCCCGCGCCGCGGGGACCAGGCCGTGCCCGTAGGCGTCGGCTTTCACCACCGCCATCACCTCGGCGGCGCCGGTCCGGATGTTCAGCTCGCGCACGTTGTCCCGGATGGCAGAGAGATCGACGCGGACCTGCGCGTGCGGCACGGGTCCCCCAGCGTGTTCGTCCACGATGTCGATTCTCCCACCTCCCTCCCCATGATCATGAACACTTTGCCGTGCTATCGCACGGCAAAGTGTTCATGATCATGGGGAGGGAGGTGGGACGAACGTGGCGAGCACACCAGGCAACGCGTCGAGCACAGAACTCGCACCGGGCGCACCGACCGCAGCCGCCGCGGCCCGACCCGCCTGGCCATGGATATACGCCGCGACACTCCCGGCGTCCAGCGGATCCAGCCCGGCGGCGAGCAACGCGCCGGCCAGACCAGCGAGTACGTCACCCGATCCGGCGGTAGCCAGCGCCGGTGTACCGGTCGGGTTCGCGCGGGCTCTCCCATCTGGCCCGACGATGAGGGTGGTGGACCCTTTGAGCAACACCGTGGCGGCCCACCGACGGGCGGCCTCACGCGCATGATGGAACCGACGCGCTTCGACGTCGGAGCGCTGTGCACCCACCATCCGGGCCAACTCGCCGGCGTGTGGGGTGAGCAACGCCGGCGAGGTCAAGGGCGACGGCAGATGACGCAACGCGTCCGCGTCGACCAGCACCGGCAGCCCTGACTCCAGAGTCGCCGCGATCTCTTCGCCACGGTCGTCACCGAGCCCCGAGCCCACGGCCCATGCCTGCACCCGACCGGTGTTCTCGACGTCGGCGCTGGCCACGATCTCCGGCCAGCGAGCCAGCACCATACTGGTCACGTCGCTCGGCCCAGCGAGTCGGACCATCCCGGCGCCACCCTGCACCGCCGCCCCGGCCGCCAGTACAGCTGCACCGCGATAGCGCGTCGAGCCGGCCAGCAACCCCAGCACACCACGCCGGTACTTGTCCGAGTTTCGCCCGGACCGCGGCAATAGGACCGACACATCCGCGGGTTCCAAAACCTCGACAGCCGGCTCCGGCAGGTACGGCGCCAGCCCGATGTCGACGAATTCAACATGGCCGGCCAGCTCCGCCGCGGGATCAACCACCAAGGCGATCTTGTGGGTGCCGAACGTCACCGTGACGTCGGCACGCACCGCTGGGCCGGACACCTCTCCGCTGTCGGGTTCGACGCCGCTGGGCAGGTCCACGGCGACGACGAGCCCGGCCTGGGCGCTGGCCATCTCGGCCAGCCGGGCGGCCTCGGGCCGCAACCCGCCGCTACCACCGATACCCACTATGCCGTCGATGACGAGGTCGGCTCGCTGGATGGCTTGGTCCGCGTCCGGCGTCGACGGGCGGCCCGGTTCCGAGACCACCCGGCCGCCGGCCTGTATGAAGGCAGCCATCCCCGCGGTGTGTACGCGGTCGTGCCGGAGCAGCACCGCGTCGACCCGCGCGCCGCGTCGCGCCAGCCGCGCTCCCGCCCACAAGGCGTCGCCGCCGTTGTCACCACCGCCGACCAGCAGGGCGACCCTGGCCCCGTACGGGCCGCCCAGGACACCGGCACACACAGCTGCCAGGCCGGCCGCGGCCCGCTGCATCAGCGCACCATCGGGAAGGGTCGCCATGAGGGCGGCCTCGGCAGCGCGGACGTCGGCGACGCTATGGGCTCCAATCACGTCGTGGCTTCTCCTTCCAGGTGGTCACCGACGCTGGACGGCTCGACGCTGGACGGCTCGACCGTGGCTGGTGAGACTGTGGCCGGTACGACGGTAGCTGGGCCGGCGGGAGTTCCGGAGCCGTCGCCCTCCAGCACCACCATCGCCGATGCCACACCGGCGTCGTGGGACAACGACAGGTGTACTCGCTGTACCCCGAGTTGGACGCAGCGCCGCTGCACGGTGCCGCGGACGCTGAACCACGGCCGGCCGGCGTCGTCCCGGACCACCTCGGCGTCGTGCCAGTGCAGCCCGGCCGGGGCTCCGAGCGCTTTGGCCAACGCTTCCTTGGCGGCGAACCGGGCCGCCTGGGATGCCACGGTGCGCTGACGCTCGTCCGGGGTGAACACCCGGTCGGCCAGCGCGGGAGTCCGCTCCAGCGTCTCAGCGAACCGCGCGATGTCCACGACGTCGATCCCCACGCCAACGATCACCACCCCAGACTAATGGTGCGCCGGCTCACCCCGCGCCGACTCCGGTTGTCACGCCGGATAGGTGAGGGAGCGGGCGGGGCTATCATCGGCGCGTGGTCACATCCGCGCTGGCCGTCATCCACCTGGGGCTTCTCGCCGTCTGGCTGGGGGCCATGCTGTACAGCCTGGTGATCGTGCAGCCGAGAGCGGCGCGGTTCTTCACCGACGACGACACCCACGAGGAGTTCCTCACCGTACTCGGCGCGGGCAACCGCACCCCGGTGCTGGCGATCCTCGTCGCCGTCGTCGGCACCGGCATCCCGCTGGCGGCCACCGGCGAGTTGTCTACGGCGGCGGGCTGGCTGCTGGGTGTCGAGGGGGTGCTGGTCGTGGCTGCCGCGGCCGTCTTCACCCGGGTCTCATGGCGGCTCTGGCCCCGCCGGGTCTTCGCCCTACCGAGCGAACGCCCGGCGCACCGAACCCAGCTACGCCGGCATGCCCTCCTCATGGTGGCGCTCGTCGGCACCGCGTTTGTGCTCGCCGTGGTGGCTGTTACCAACCCCGCCTGAACCGCACGGGGCACCGTCGCGTGCGGTACCGCACTCAGCGGCTCACTCGACGGTGACGCTCTTGGCCAAGTTGCGTGGCTGGTCGACGTCGAATCCGCGTGCGCTGGCCATCTCGCAGGCGAACACCTGGAGCGGCACGGTAGCCACCACCGGCTGGAGCAGCGTCGGACAGGCCGGCACCCGCACGATGTGGTCGGCATACGGTTCGACGGCGTCGTCACCCTCTTCGGCGATGACGATGGTCCGCGCCCCTCGAGCCCGGATCTCCTGAATGTTGCTGACGATCTTGTCGTGCAGGACGGACCGGCCGCGGGGCGATGGCACCACAACAACGACGGGCACCCCGTCCTCGATCAACGCGATCGGACCGTGTTTGAGCTCGGCGGCGGCAAAACCCTCGGCGTGCATGTAGGCGAGCTCTTTGAGCTTAAGCGCACCTTCCAAAGCCACCGGGAAACCGACATGCCGGCCGACGAACAACACCGACGTCGCGGTCGACAGCTCCCGGGCCAGGGCACGTACCGGCTCCATCGTCTCCAGCACCTGGTCGACCTTGGACGGGAGGTCGGACAGGTCGCGGACCACGGCCTGGATCTCGTCGCCCCACTTGGTGCCTCGGACCTGCCCCAGGTACAAACCCACCAGGTAGCAGGCGATGAGCTGGGTGAGGAACGCCTTGGTAGAGGCCACCGCGACTTCGGGGCCGGCATAGGTGTAGAGGACGGCGTCGGACTCGCGTGGGATGGTGGAGCCGTTGGTGTTGCAGATGGCCAGTACCCGCGCCCCCTGCTGGCGGGCGTAACGCAGCGCCATCAGGGTGTCCATGGTCTCGCCGGACTGGCTGATCGCGATGACGAGGGTGCGCCGGCCGACGACGGGGTCGCGGTACCGGAACTCACTGGCCAGCTCGACCTCACAGGGGATGCGGGTCCAGTGTTCGATGGCGTATTTGGCTACCAGCCCGGCATGGTACGCGGTGCCGCAGGCGATGACGACGACCTTCTCGACCTCGCGCAGCTCCTCGTCGGACAGGCGCATCTGGTCGAGAGACAGCTTTCCTCCGGTCCCGATCCGGCCCAGCAGGGTGTTGGCGACCGCCTTGGGCTGCTCGGCGATCTCCTTGAGCATGAAGTAGTCGTAGCCGTCTTTCTCCGCCGCCGAGGCGTCCCAGTCGACGTGATACCCACGTACGGGCACCTGCGCTCCGTCGGTGTCGGTGACAACGACGGTGTCCGGGGTGATCTCGACCACGTGGTCGTCGTCGATCTCCAGCGCTTCCCGGGTGTGTGCGATGAAGGCCGAGACGTCGGAGGCGAGAAAGTTCTCACCGTCGCCAACGCCGACGACGAGGGGCGAGTTGCGCCGAGCGGCGACGACCCGGTCGGGAGCGTCAGCGTGGACGGCCACCAGGGTGAAGGCTCCGGCCAACCGGCGGCAGACGGCACGCATCGCGTCGGCCAGCCCAGACCCGGCCGCCACCTCGGAGGCCAGCATGTGTGCCACGACTTCGGTGTCGGTGTCGGAGACGAAAGCGACGCCGTCGGCCTCCAACTCCGCGCGCAGCCGAGCGAAGTTCTCGATGATGCCGTTGTGGATCACCGCGACCCGGCCGGCCTGGTCAAGGTGAGGGTGGGCGTTGCGGTTGGTGGGCGGGCCGTGGGTGGCCCACCGGGTATGGCCGAGGCCGGTGGTGGCCGACGCTAGCGGTGTCTCGTCGAGCGCCTTCTCCAGGTTGGCCAGCTTGCCCGCACGCTTCAACGATGCGAGCGCACCGTCGGCGACGACCGCGACCCCAGCGGAGTCATAACCCCGGTATTCGAGCCTACGCAGCCCTTCGAGCACAACGCTGATGGCCTGCTGACCGCCTGTGTATCCCACGATTCCGCACACCCGAGCCAGCGTAGCCGCCGCGGGCCCGGCAACCCAGCCAGACCCGGACCTCTGCTACCGCCGCGCCAGGACCATGCGCACAATAGGCGGGTTATGGCCGAACACGACGTCAACTCCGGACCAGCCGCCGGGGCTGCCCCCTCGCCGTTCGTCGACCTGAGTAGGACCGAATGGTCTCAGCTGCGCAACCAGACGCCGCTGCCGCTCACGGGTGACGAGCTGGAAGAGCTGCGCGGCCTGGGCGACGAGGTCGACCTCGACGAGGTCAGCGACATCTACCTGCCCCTTTCTCGGCTGCTCAACCTGCACGTACGGGGCACCGCTGGGCTGCACGAGGCGACGACGACGTTCCTGGGTTCGTTCCCCGAGCGCACGCCCTACGTGATCGGCATCGCCGGTTCCGTGGCAGTCGGCAAATCCACGACGGCCCGGCTGCTACGGCTGCTGCTGGCCCGCTGGCCCGAGCACCCCCAGGTGGAATTGATCACCACGGACGGTTTCCTGCTGCCCAACGCCGAGCTGGAACGCCGCCAGTTGCTGCAACGCAAAGGTTTCCCGGAGTCGTACGACCGCCGAGCACTCCTGCGCTTCGTCGCGTCGGTAAAATCGGGGGCCGCTGAGGTCCGTGCACCGTCGTACTCACACCTGACCTACGACGTCGTACCCGATGAAGAAGTCGTCGTGCGCCGGCCAGACATCGTGCTCATCGAGGGGCTCAACGTTTTGCAGCCGGCCCGCCCTCGGGGCAACGGCGTGGCCGGGCTCGCGGTGAGCGATTTCTTCGACTTCTCCATCTATCTCGATGCGGCCCAGGAGCACATCCGCGACTGGTACATCGACCGGTTCCTCCGGCTGCGAGAAACCGCGTTCCGCCGGCCGGAGTCGTATTTCCACCGGTACGCCGATCTCGACCACGACGCCGCCGTCGCCCGCGCGGCGCACCTATGGGACAGCATCAACGGACCGAACCTGGACCGGAACATCCAGCCCACCCGCAGCCGAGCCAAGCTGGTGCTCACGAAAGACTCCAGCCATGCCGTCCAGAGGATCCGGCTACGCAAGATCTGAGCTGGTGTGTCGCACCAGCGTGTCGCACCAGTGCCCCTGCGTGGGAAATCTCTTGCCGGAAACTTCCCCCGCAGGGGCACTATGTGCCGTGTCCCGTCTGGGACATGTGGCATTAGTGTGTTCCCATGCACTTGCGCTATGTGGCGCGCTCGGACGTGGGGCTCGGTCGGGAGGGCAACGAAGACTCCGCGGTGGCCGGGCCAGATGTCCTGGCGGTGGCTGATGGGATGGGTGGGCACGCAGCTGGCGAGATCGCCAGCCAAGCGGCGGTGGCGGAGTTCTCCAGAGCGGTCGGCGCCGGAGTGCCCGCACCGGCGCTGGAGCAGTTGGCGGACCTGTTCACACACGCCAACAACCGCATCAGACGGCTGGTCGCCGAGTCTCCCGAACGGGAGGGGATGGGTACCACCGCCACGGTGATCCTCGGGCCGGTCACCGGCAACGGCCAGGTCGCTCTCGGACACATCGGCGACTCACGTGCGTATCTTCTGCGCGGCGACACCCTCACTCAGCTCACTCGGGACCATACGTTCGTGCAGACACTTGTCGACGACGAACAGATCACGCCGGCCGAAGCGCGGGTACATCCGGCCCGGTCAGTGGTCACCAAGGTGCTGCAGGGCGAGAATCCCACCGAACCAGACCTCGAGTTCGTCCACGTCGAGCCTGGTGATCGGATCCTCGTGTGCAGCGATGGCCTGACCGACGTGGCAACCGACGACGACATCAGGGATGTCCTCGGGGGCGGCGGTGCGCTCGATGAGGTCGCCGACCGGCTCGTCCAGCTGGCATTAGCCGGCGGTGGTCCCGACAACATCACCATCGTGCTCGCCGATGTGGTGTCCGGTGATCGCGGCCCCGGCGACGAGGCTGCAACGTACCTGGTCGGCGCCGCCACACCGGCCTGACAGCTACACCTCACCGTCGGCCCCTGGTGATCGTGATCGTGGACGGCTCGTCCGGCAGTGTCTGGCGTGCCTCGGCGGTCAGCCCGTCGGCAGGGGCTTGAGCACACAGAACTCGTTCCCGTCCGGGTCGGCCAGCACGACCCACGACACGTCGTCGGCCTGCCCGACCGACACCCGGGTGGCCCCGAGGTCGATCAGCCGGTTGACCTCACGATCCTGGTCGGTGGGGCGTAGGTCGAGGTGGAGCCGGTTCTTGGTGCTCTTCTCCTCCGGAACCCGCAAGAACAGCAGGTCTGGGGAGATGCCGTCTTCGGGGCTGCCGGCAGCGGGTTCGAGGACCACCTCGTCCGGCTCGTCATACGTCCGCCGCCAGCCGAGCGCTGCCTGCCAGAAGTCGGCGATCCGGCTCGGGTCCCGAGTGTCGACACACAGACACTGGATACGTAAGGCCGGCGGCACAGTCGACTGGGTCGGTACCTGGTTCATTCGTCTCCCTGCTTCCCACGTTCGGAGGTACGCGCCGATGTGTAGGCCTGGGCGGCGCGCCCAGTCTGCAGGCATCATCTGGCCGGCGAGTGGGTCGCCGCAAGGCGTTTTCGGCCCCGCCGGCGGACGGGGTCAGCGCCCCGCTCTCAGCGCCCCGCTCTCAGCGCCCCGCTCTCAGCGCCCCGCTCTCAGCGCCCCGCTCTCAGCGTCCGGCGGCGGCTTCCCGGTAGCGGGTGACGATGAGGTCGACGACGGCCGGATGGACCCCGATCGGGGGTGCGACGACGTCGGCGCCGACGTCGTCCAAACGGCGAAGGAACAACCCCGGTGCCAGCAGATATGACGCCACACCAACCCGCTGGAATCCCGCCGACCGCAAGGACGCAACCGCCTCGGCCACCGTGGGCGCCGCGGTTGTGATGTAACCAGCTACGACGTCTCGCCGCAGCACGGCAGCCAGCTTGGTGGCGGCTACCTCCACCTCAGCGAGCGCGTCGTTGTCCGATGACCCCGCGGCGGCGAGGACAACCGCGTCGGGTAGCTCGCCCCGCGCCGCCTCACGTAACCGGTCGGCCACCGCGGCGACCACTGCATCGTCCGGCCCGAGCGCCGGAGTGACGACCGCCACATGTCCGGTAGCGGCCACCGCTTCAGGAACGTCCACTCGCACGTGATAACCCGAGGCCAAGAACATCGGTACCACTACCGGTGTCCCGGGCAACTCGGCGAGTACCTCGTCCAGCATCGGCTCGATCACGTCGACGTAGGCGATCCGCACAGGTACGTCTGGGAGGTGTCGTCTTACCTCGTCGAGTAGGTGCTCGAGCACAACGGGACCGTCGGGATCACGCGTCCCGTGAGCCGTCGCGACGAGCGCGTGTTGTGCCACCACGTCGCAACTCACCGTCCCCGTCTAGTCGTCACCAAGCCACCGGCCACCATAGTCCACCCAGCCGTAGCGTCCTGCACCGCGAGCGTCAGGGACCACGCGTCGCAGGACGTCCGACGTTGCCCTCGTCCGTAGCGTCCTGCACCGCGAGCGTCAGGGACCACGCGTCGCAGGACGTCCGACGTTGCCCTCGTCCGACACGGCACCCGGCCGGGGAACCTCTATGCCGTACTTCTCACCGGTCGACTCGGGTTCGTGGGCAAGGCGATACCCACGTTTAACGACGGTCTGGATTATCTTGCTTCCCAGCACACCACGCAGGCGGGTGATCGCCATCTCCACGGCGTGTTCATCACTGCCACCGCCGGGCAGCACACTGAGCAGATCCGATCGGCGAACCACCACCCCCGGCCGTCGCACCAATGCCCGTAACACCGCCATCGAGGCCGGCGGCAACTCCCGCACCGCTCCGTCCACCAGCACCGCGTGTCCGCGTAGCTGGATTTCGTGACCGGCGGCCCGAATGATGCGGCAACTCGCCGGTAGCTCCCCGACGATCTCGCGGACGAGGGCGCCGAGGCGGGCCCGCCGTGGCTGTACGGTGATCACCCCGAGGCGTTCGAGGTGGCCGGCAGTAACCGGGCCAACACATGCTGGCACCACCCCATCGCGGAAAGCCGCGAGAACGTCGTCCACAACACCCTTCTGACCCGCCAGAGCCAGGAAGCTCGCCACGGCCGGGGCGCTGGTGAAGACGACACAGTCCACCGTTCGGTGCACTACGGCGTCAACAACCCGGGCCAGCGGCGCGGTGTCGTCCGGTGGTGTCCACTGGTATACCGGCACCGCCACCACCGTCGCTCCTGCCGCTACTAGCGCATCGGTGAAGTCCGGCAGCGGTTCTCCGTGTAGTTGCACGGCCACCCGGACGCCGGTCAGGTCCCGCTCTAGGAGGTATTCGAGCACTTCGGCGGAGGACTCCGATGCTGGCGACCAATCGTCCACCAGGCCGGCCGCCCGGATCGCGCCGCGCGCCTTGGGCCCACGAGCCAACAGCGTCGCCGAGGTGAGCCGGGCCAGCAACACCTCACCCAGGCCCCAGCCGTCGGCGGCTTCCATCCATCCGCGGAACCCGATCCCGGTGGTCGCGACTGCGATGTCCGGGGGAGTCTCGATACAGGCCTGGGTCGCGGCCAGCAGATCGGCGTCGTCGTCCAGGGGAACAATCCGGATCGCCGGTGCCTGGATCACTCGTGCCCCGCGGCGTTCCAGCAGGTTGCCCAGCTCCTCGCGGCGCCGGGCCGCGGTCAGCGCGACGGTGAAACCGGCCAGTGGCGCGGCGGTCACGCTGCTGCCTCCGAGCCGGTGTAGACCTCGACCCGGCCGTGTGTCACCCGGACGCGGTAAACCATGACCGCAACGTCCGGATCATCCAGGCAGCGCCCGGTCCGCAGGTCGAAGACCTGTTTGTGCATCGGCGACGACACCGTCGGCGCCTCACCCCGGTTGCCGACAATACCCCTGGCCAACACGTAGGCGCCGGAGAACGGGTCCCGGTTGGAGATGGCGTAGATGCCGCCGTCGTACGTGCGAAACAACGCTATCTGCACTCCGCCTACGAGGGCTGCCGCACCGCGCTCCAGGGACAACGCGTCGTAACCGCAGACGTCCACCCACCCGTTGCGTCCTGCGCCGCGAGTGTCGGGGGCCACGCGTTGCAGGACGTCCGACACCGGGGCTAGCGAGTCCGGCATCATCGGCGCACCACCTCCAATTGGGCACCCGCGATCGGCACCGGCCCGGTAGCCGGGTCCGGGTCCGGGTCCGGGTCCGGGTCCGGGTCCGCCGGGCGGATCTGTTCGCGTTCGGTGACGAATCGGATACTCGGGTCCGGGACATCTGGAGCGTTGACGAAAGAGACGAACCGGCGGAGTTTCTCGTCGTCGTCCAAGACCGCCGCCCACTCATCGGCGTAGGTGTCCACATGGGTGTCCATGGCCGCGTCGAGGTCGGCGCAGATACCGAGCTCGTCGTCGACGATGACCCGGCGCAGGTACGCCAACCCGTCGCCGTGTTCGTCGTTGAGTGCTTCCAGCCACGCCGACGTGCGCTGCAGCCGGTCGGCGGTGCGTACGTAAAACATCAAGAACCGGTCGATGAGCCGGACCAGCTCATCAGTGTCCAGGTCGGACGCGAACAGCTGGGCATGGCGCGGGTTGAACCCGCCGTTGCCGCCCAGGTAGAGATTCCAGCCGCAGTCGCTGGCGATGATGCCGAAGTCCTTGCCACGTGCCTCGGCGCATTCTCGCGCACATCCCGACACCCCCGCCTTGATCTTGTGCGGTGAGCGCAATCCGCGGTAACGCAGCTCCAGCATGATCGCCAGCGACGTCGAGTCCTGCACGCCGTAGCGACACCACGTCGACCCCACACAGGATTTCACCGTGCGCAGCGCCTTGCCGTACGCGTGGCCGGATTCGAATCCGGCGTCCACGAGTCGCCGCCAGATGATGGGCAACTGTTCAACCCGGGCGCCGAACAGGTCGATCCGTTGCCCACCAGTGATCTTGGTGTAGAGGCCGAAGTCGCGGGCCACCTCACCGATGACGATCAGCTTCTCCGGGGTCAGCTCGCCACCTGGAATCCGCGGCACCACCGAATACGTGCCGTTGCGCTGCAGGTTGGCCAGGAAGTGGTCATTCGTGTCCTGCAGCGCGGCCTGTTCACCGTCCAAGATGTGCCCAGATCCCAAGCTGGCCAAGATCGACGCCACAACCGGTTTGCAGATGTCGCAGCCACGGCCGCGGCCGTGTCCGGCGACGATGTCACTGAAGCTGCGCAGCCCGGTCACCCGGATCGCGTCGAACAGTTCGGCTCGGCTCAGGTCGAAGTGTTCACACAATGCGGTGCTTGCCTCAACACCCGACTGGGCCAGCAGTGTCTTGATCAGCGGCACACAACTCCCGCACACCGTGCCGGCCTTGGTGCACGTCTTGACTGAAGCGACGTCACAGCACCCGTCGTCGGCGATGGCGGTACGGATGGCACCGGCGCTGACGTTCTGGCAGGTGCAGACCTGGGCGGCATCGTCCAGTGACGACGTCGACGGCCCGGCCATGAGCAGTTGCTCTGGAGTGTCCGGCAGTGGCTGGCCGACGAGGGTGCGCAGCGCGGCGTATGACGACGCGTCGCCGACCAGGACCCCGCCAAGGACGGTAGACGCGTCGTCGGTGAGGACGAGCTTCTTGTAGACGCCGGCCACCGGGTCGGCGTAGACCACGTCCAACGCCCCCGGGGTGGCGCCATGGGCGTCCCCGAAACTGGCCACGTCCACGCCGAGCAGTTTCAGTTTGGTCGAGGTGTCGCAATCGGTGAACGCCGCCGTACCGCCCACCAGCCGGTCGGCGACCACCTCGGCCATCTCGTAGCCGGGGGCCACCAGGCCATAAATCGTGCCACCGGCCAGGGCACATTCCCCGATAGCCCAAATGGCGGGGTCCGCGGTGCGGCACGCGTCGTCGACCTGGACGCCCCCTCGTTCGCCAAGGTCCAGGCCACACGTACGGGCCAGTTCATCCCTGGGCCGGATACCGGCGGAGAACACCACCAGGTCAACATCCAATACGACGCCGCCCGCGAAGTTCATCCGCAGCCGCCCGTCGTCCAGCGCGGTGAGCTGTTCCGTCGCGGTGTCTACGTGCACGTCGAGGCCCAGCGATTCCACGGCCCGCCGGAGCATCTCGCCGCCACCCTGATCCACTTGGGCTGGCATGAGCCGGGGCGCGAACTCAACGACGTGGGTCTCCACCCCTAACGATCGCAGCGCGTTGGCCGCCTCCAGGCCGAGCAACCCGCCCCCGACAACCGCACCGACCCGGGCACTGGCGGCGCGCTCCCGGATGGCGTCCAGGTCGTCGATGGTGCGGTACACGAAGCAGCCGTCCAGGTCGGCCCCCGGCACGGGCGGGACAAACGGCCGGGAACCGGTGGCGAGGACCAACGCGTCGTACTCGACAACCCGCCCGGTGGCGGTCGTGACCGTCCTGGTGTCGCGGTCGATAGCCACGGCGGGCTCACCAAGGTGCAGGACACAACGTTCGCCGTCGTAACAGTCCTCCGACACCAGGCTCAGCTCCTCGGCGCTGGTGCCGGTCAGGTAGGACGTGAGCGCCACCCGGTCGTACGCCGGACGTGGCTCTTCGCCGACCACCGTGATCTGCCATCGCTGTTCGGTGTCGCGCTCCCGCACCGCGTCAACCAGTCGCTGCCCCACCATGCCGTTGCCGACGACGACGAGCCGCCGCGCGGCTACCCCAGCAACCGTTTCGGCGCGCAATCCCGGAACGGGCTCCGCGAACATGTCCACGCTCATGCTGGAACCTCCACTCGCGCCGCCGCCCGTCGTCTTGCGTCCTGCGCGCCGTGGCGTGGGGGGCTCGGGGTGCAGGACGCAGCGTCAACCAGAGCCGACACCACGTCCCGGCAACCGCCGCAGCCAGTTGTCGCGCGGGTGCACAGTGCCACGTCGGCCACCGTCCCAGCGCCGTCGGCGCACACCTGCCGGATGTTCCCAGCACTGACCGTGTTGCATCGGCAGACCAATTCGTCGTCGCTCATCCGGGCTGGATCGGCCGTCGCGGGTGTACCGGCCACCGGGAAGATCAGCGACCGCGGGTCGGCGGGCACTGGTCCCGAGCGGTCGAACAACTCGGTGACCGTCCCCACCGTCTCGGCACCGCCCAGCATGATCGCTCCCGCTACGCGGTTGTTCCGGATCACGATCTTCTGGTACCGCCCACGTGCTGGGTCCGCGAACCGCAGCACCTCGACGCCGCGTGCGCCATCAGCGTCGGCGTTCACCTCACCCATGGCCGCCAGGTCCACATCGGCGGCCTTCAGCCGGGTCACCACGGGTGAACCGCGGTAGGCCGTCTTCCCGCCGGTGATCACCTCGGCCAGCACCACCGCCTGCTCCCACGCGGGAGCGACCAGGCCATACACCTTCCCGGCATGCTGGGCGCACTCACCGATCGCGTGGATCCGCGGGTCGGAGACGGACGCGAGCTGATCGTCGACGACGATCGCCTGCTCCACCGCCAGCTTCGCCTCCCGGGCCAGGCCCACGTCGGGACGCACACCACAGGCCACCACCAGCACGTCAGCGGCCACCCGCACCCCGTCGTCCAGCACCAGCACGCGTTGCCCGGCGACCTCGTCGTACGCTCGTGCGTGAGCGCCCAGGCGGACCCGCACCCCCAACGGACGCAGGGTGCTCATCAGCACCTGGCTGGCTTCCTTGTCGAGTTGCCGCTCCATCAACCGGTCCAGCGGGTGCACGATCTCGACCTCGATGCCACGGCCGGCCAGACCGCGCGCCGCCTCAACACCAAGCAGCCCGCCGCCCAACACCACCGCCCGGCGCACTCCGGACAGCCGGCCCAGGATGTCGCGGCAGTCTCGCAACGTCCGGAATACCGCGACGTCCGGTCCTAGTCCCCCGCCGCCGAGTTCGTCCACCAGCCCCTCGATGGGTGGTACCCAGGCCCGGCTTCCCGTGGCCAGGACCAGCCGGTCGTAGCCGATGTGTTCACCTGCGGTGGTCAACACCCGCTGCCGAACCCGGTCGACGTGTTCTACGGCTACCCCGAGGCGAAGGTCGACCCCTTCGGAGGCATACCAGGACGGCGACACCATCTCCACGTCCGCGGCGGTGAGCGACCCGGCCAGGACCGACGACAACAGAATCCGGTTGTAGGCCGGGTCGGGTTCAGCGCCAATGACGGTGATGTGCAGATGCCGCTGCGGGTCACGTGCCCGCAGCTCCTGCACCAGCCGGCTACCGGCCATGCCGTTGCCCACGATCACCACTCGCGTCACAGGTGCCTCCTTGATCGTCATCTGACCGGCTCCAGCCGTACCGCGCAGACTTTGAACTCCGGCATCCGCGACACCGGATCAAGCGCCGGGTTCGTCACCTGGTTCACCGCCTGCTCGCCGCCCCAGTGGAACGGCATGAACACCGTGTCCCACCGGATCGACGTCACCAGCCGGACGCGACCCACCGCCGCACCGCGCCGGCTCACTACCCGCACCCGCACGCCGTCGTCCAGGTCGTGGCGGGCGGCCAGATCCGGGTGGATCTCCACGTACGGTTCACCCAGTGCGGCCGCCAACGCTGGTACCCGGCCGGTCTGGGTGCCGCTCTGGTAGTGCTGCAGGTTCCGGCCGGTGGTGAGATACACGGGGTACTCAGGGTCCACGTCTTCGACGACGGGCCGGTGGTCCACGGCTACCATGGCGGCCCGGCCGTCCGGCGTCGGGAATCCGTCGGCGAACAACCGCGCCGTTCCCGGCACGTCTTCGGACGGGCAGGGCCAGAACACGCCGCCTTCACGGTCGATGCGCTCCCACGTGATGCCCGCGTAGTCGGCGACGCCACCCGCACTGGCCCGGCGCAGCTCATCGAAGACCATCTGCGGTTCGGCGGAGAACCGGCCGTGGTGGCCGAGCCGTTCCGCGACGTCGGTGAGCACGTCCAATTCGCTGCGTACGCCCTCCGGCGGGTCGGTGGCCCGCCGGCGGCGGATCACCCGGCCTTCCAGGTTGGTCATGGTGCCGTCTTCCTCCGCCCATTGGGTGACCGGGAGAACGACGTCGGCCTGGGCGGCGGTTTCGGAGAGGAACGGGTCGCACACCACCAGCAAGTCCAGGTTCGCCAACCGCTCGCTGACCCGCCCGCCACGCGGCGAAGACACCACCAGATTGGAGCCGTGGACCAGCAGGGCGCGTGGACCACCAGCCGTGCCGAGACTGTCCAGCAGTTCGTAGGCCGACGGGCCGGGTCCGGGCAGGTCCGCCGGGTCGACCCCCCAGACGGCGGCGACGTGCTCGCGTGCCGCCGGATCGTCGATGCGCCGGTATCCCGGGAGCTGGTCGGCTTTCTGGCCGTGTTCGCGCCCGCCTTGCCCATTACCTTGGCCGGTGACGCAGCCGAATCCACTGTGCCGCCGGCCGGGCAAGCCGAGGGCCAGGCTCAGGTTGATTAGTGCGGTCACCGTGTCGGTGCCCTTGCTGTGTTGCTCCACGCCGCGGGCAGTGAGGATCACCGCGCCCCGGCCGGACCGGCCGCGGGCTATCGCCCGTATTGCCGCCTGCAGGTCGGCCACGGGGACCCCGGTTTCCCGCTCCACCCGGCCGGGCCACCACTGAGCGGCGATCCGCCAGACCTCATCGAAACCCCTGGTCCGCTCGGCGAGGTAGGGGCGGTCGAGGTGCCCGTCGCTGAACGCCACGTGCAACAGGCCGAGCGCGAGCGCCAGGTCAGTGCCTGGTCTTGGTTGCAGGTGAAGTGTTGCCTGCTCCGCGGTGCTGGTCCGGCGCGGGTCCACGACGACGACGTCACCGCCGCGCGCCCGGACCGCGGCCAGGTGTTGCATGAACGGCGGCATCGTTTCGGCCATGTTCCCGCCCATAACCAGAACCGCGCCGGTCTGCGCTAGGTCGGGCAGTGGGAACGGCAGACCGCGGTCGATGCCGAAGGCCCGGTTGCTGGCCGCTGCGGCCGAGGACATGCAGTAACGGCCGTTGTAGTCGATGTTCTTGGTCCGCAGCACGGTGCGGGCGAACTTACCGAGCTGATAGGCCTTCTCGTTGGTCAGGCCGCCGCCGCCGAAGACGGCGACAGCGTCGTCGCCGTGCTGGCTCTGGATGGACCGGATGCCTCGAACGACGACGTCGAGCGCCGTATCCCACGAGACCGGCTCGAACGGTTCCGCCCGGCTGTTCCGGACCAGCGGCGTGGTGAGCCGGTGTGGCGAGTCGAGCAGGTCGGCCGCGGTCCAGCCCTTCTGACACAACCCGCCCCGGTTGGTGGGGAAGTCCAGTGGGCTGACCTGGAGTGACGTGCTTCCGTTGGGGGTGGCGGCGGCCCGCGTCAGCGTCATCGCACACTGGAGCGCGCAGTATGCGCAGTGTGTCCGAACCGGTGCCATGGTTGCGATGGTGTGAGCTGCGGGTTTCTCCACCACGTCGGTCGTGTTTCGGGGGCGATAAATGCCATGCACGGTGATCACCTCTGCCTGGTGAGCCCCCCATTCCCCCATGATCATTGGCTTTTTCCCACCGGATTCGGTGGACTAAAGCCAATGATCATGGGCGGGGGCGCGGGCCGCGGAATTAAATGTCGACGGTGGAGAGGTTCGGCGAGCGCTCGATCATGAAGGTGCGACGGGTGTAGTGCCACCAGGTCAGCAGGACACACGTCGCGTAGAAACCCAGGAAGATCACAAACGCCGTGGCGATCGCGCTGGCCGGCACCGCGCCGTCGTTCAGCAACCCCAGAACGCCGAACGTCGAGACGATCAGGAATCCACCAAACGCGCCGACCGCTGAGGAGAGCCCAATCACCGCGGCCGCGCGGGTGCGGCCGCGGGCCAGTGCCGCGGCACGGGTGGCCCCGGTTGCGCCGGGTGTTTCTAGCAGGGCGTGTTTCTGGAAGATCATCGGGATCATCCGGTAGGTCGAGCCGTTGCCGATCCCGGTGGTCACGAAGACACCCAGAAATGCACCCAGGAACAACGGCCAGGACTCCCGGTTCACCGCGATGATCACTGCCACGGTTCCGGCCGCCATCCCAAGGAAGTTCCAGAACGTTACCCGGGCCCCACCGAGGCGGTCCGCGAGCCAGCCACCGAACGGTCGGGCCACCGAACCGATCAATGCCCCGAGAAAGGCGAAATTGGCGATACTCACCTCCGGAAACTGCAAGCCGATCAGCAACGGAAACGCCGCCGAGTATCCGATGAACGAACCGAAGGTCCCGATGTAGAGCCAGGACATCACCCACGTGTGCTTGTGCCGTACCACGGTGATCTGGTCGCTGAACCTGGCCAGGGAGACCGTCAGGTTGTTCATGAACAACCACGCGCACCCGGCCGACACCAGAGCGAGGGCGGCCCACACGTATCCGGCCCGGCCCAGATCCACACCACCGGAACTGGCGGCCACCAGCCCAAACAGACCACCAGCACCAACGATGACGGGCAGGCCGAGCTGGATGATGCTGACCCCGATGTTTCCGCCAGCGGCGTTCAGGCCGAGCACCAACCCCTTCTTGCGGTCTGGGTAGAAGAAGCTGATGTTGGTCATGCTCGACGCGAAGTTGCCGCCACCGACGCCCGCGGTCGCGGCGATCAGCAGGAACGCCCAGTACGGCGTGGACGGGTTGTTGACGGCGACGACGAGCAGCAGCGTCGGGACCAGCAGGAGTAGGCCGCTGATCACCGTCCAGTTCCGCCCACCGAATTTCGGGACCGCGAACGTGTACGGCACACGAAGCACGGAACCGACGAAGTTAGGAACGGCGACGAGGAAGAACAGCTGCGACGCGCTGAACCCAAAGTTGTAGTGTGCGACGAGAAGCGCCGCCGAGATACTCCATAGCAGCCAGACCGAGAACGCGATGTTCTCGGCGAAGACGGAGAAGATGAGATTGCGGCGGGCGACCTTCTTGCCGGTGTGCTCCCAGAACTCTGGATCCTCGGGCTCCCAGTGATCGATCCAGGCGCCTCGGTGCCGCGTGGGGGGAAGGTGTTCACGGACGAGGGTCTGCGTCATCGTCGCCTCCGCGATCTCGACGTCATTACCTCGGCGACACTAGAAACACGGCGTTACATCGCAGTCGCCAATGTGACGCGCAGGTGTCAACGTCTGCTCACAGACCCGGCATCCGGTTGGTGAGGGTCGACATACCCCCAGGTCATCGACGATCTTGTCTACCGGCGGTGCTGGGCGGCGGCCACCCAAAACACATACTGTGTGGATGTGAGCAAGACCGATCCACCGGCCGGGCCGCCGCCGGGCCGGGCTCCGAAACGCCGGCCTGTCGATCGCCTCGACAGGCCGCTTCGCGACCGCGCCAAACGAGCATTCACCGATTCCCAGCCGCCCACGCTGCCGATCGCGCTTCCGCGCCCGAAAAGCGGGCTGGCCGCGGAGGTCGAACGTTCCGTACTCGACCTCGTGCTGCGCACCGGGGAAGCCTTGATCATCACCGGCGCCCCGGTGGCGGACACCACCGCCGCCCTCCTCCGGCTCGCCGCCGGGTTCGGCGTCACCGCATGCCAGGTCGACATCACGTTCGTCTCCATCACCGCGTCCATCGACCGGGATGACGATCCCATCACCAAAGTGCGGGTCATCGAGCGGCGTACCGCCGACTACAGCCGGCTCGCCGACCTGCTGGACATGGTCGACGCGGTGAACCGGGGCGATCTCAGCCTGGATGAGGCCCATGACCGGCTCGACGAGATCCGCAAGTCTCCACATCCGTATCGCCGGTGGGTGGTCACGCTGGCGCTCGGCTTCATGGCCGCTGGTGTCGCGATCCTGCTGAACGGCTCGTGGCTAGCTGCCCTGATCGCCGCGGCCACCACCATGACCATCGACCGCATGTTGCGGGTGTTGCGGCACAACGGCCTGCCCTATATGTTCCAGCAGGCCATCGGCGCCGGATTCGCCACTCTGGTAGCGCTGTTTCTGAACTGGGGCCGCACCACGTTCGACTGGTCACCCCAGCTCATCACCCCGTCGTTGGTGGTGGCGGCCGGAATCGTCGTGCTGCTGGCCGGGCTCTCTCTCGTCGGAGCCGCCGAAGACGCTATTTCCGGTTTCCCGCTCACCGCGGCAGCTCGCTCTTTCGAGGTGGTCATCTACACCATCGGGATCGTCGTCGGTGTCGGCTTCGTGCTCGACATCGGCCAGCGTATAGGTGTACCGCTGCACATCACCGATCACTCGACGCTGAGTACGCCGTTCGCGGTGCAGCTGCTCGCGGGTGGGGTGATCGCCGCCGCGTGGGGGCTGGCCTCGTATAGCAGGCTGCGCACGGTAGCGGTCGCCGGCGGGGTAGGTGTGGTGTCGGCCGGTGTGTTCCTGCTCGTCGGAGACGCAGGGCTGGGTCCGGCGGGTTCGTCGTTCGTGGCGGCGCTCGTGGTCGGTGTGCTCGCCGCCGGAGTCGCCGAACGGTTGGGGGCGCCGGCCCTGCCGATCGCGGTCTGTGGCATCACGCCGCTGCTGCCCGGGTTGCTGATCTACCAGTCGATGTTCACCATGGTCGACGCCGACGATCTACTCGCCGGTGCCAGCCTGCTGTTCGGCGCCCTCGGGGTAGGCCTCGCCCTCGCCGCCGGGGTGACACTCGGGGAGTTTCTGGCCAGCCCCTTGCGCATTCGTATGGACCGCTGGCAGCGACGGGTCCGCGAACGCGCCAAAGGCAGCCGCACCTGACCGCTGCGCCCACCTCGGGTGAGGCAATGTCGCGATCAGCCGACCTTGCCGCTGATGTAGTCCTCGGTGCGGCTGTCGCCGGGGTTGGTGAAGATCTTCGTGGTGTCGTCGTATTCGATCAGCTCACCCCACCGACTCTTCTCGTCGGCGGTCAGCTCCACCATGAGGAACGCGGTCATGTCCGATACGCGGGCGGCCTGCTGCATGTTGTGGGTGACGATGACGATCGAATAGCGCTCTTTCAGCTCGAGCATCAGGTCTTCGATCCGGCCGGTCGAGATCGGGTCGAGCGCGGAGCACGGCTCGTCCATCAGGATCACGTCCGGTTCGACGGCGATGCACCGGGCGATGCACAGCCGCTGCTGTTGCCCACCGGACATGCCGTACGCGTTGTCATCCAGGCGGTCCTTCACCTCGTCCCACAACCCGGCCCGGGTCAGCGCCTTCTCGACGATCTCGTCCATATCACCCTTGATGCCGGTGGTACGGGGGCCGAAGGCGACGTTGTCGTAGATCGACTTGGGGAACGGGTTGGGTTTCTGGAAAACCATCCCGATCACCTTGCGTACCTGGACCGGGTCAACCTTGGGGCCGTAGATGTCGGCACCGTGATAGAGCAACTGCCCGTCGACGCGGGCGCTGGGGATGAGGTCGTTCATCCGGTTCAGCGAGCGCAGGAGGGTGCTCTTGCCGCAGCCCGACGGGCCGATCAGCGCGGTGATGTTCTGGTGAAAGATATCCATGGTGACGTCGTTGACGGCGCGCGCTTTGCCGTAGGACACCGAGACGTTGTTGAGCTCGAACGTCTTCTCTTTGTGCTCGACGGGTCCGCGCTGCCGGAACTCGTCCGGCCGAACCGAGATCTCGGTGTGCTGCACGGCGGGTGCCTCCTCGACATCACCGGCGGTGGCCGGCCTGGGACGGGCGATCTCCTGGGTCAGGTGGTTAGTCACGGAGGTCACCTACCACTTCTGCTCGAAACGATTACGTAGCCAAACCGCGAACGAGTTCATCACCAGCACCAACGCCAGCATGATCAACACGCCTGCGGCGGCGAGTACCTGGAACTGCTCTTGTGGGCGCCCGGCCCAGTCGAAAATCTGGGTGGGCAGCGTGGTGAAGCCCGGGCTGAAGAAACTTGGGTCGAAGGTCACGAAGGTAACGGCGCCGACGAGAAGCAGCGGCGCGGCCTCCCCGATCGCCCGGGCGACCGCGAGGATCACCCCGGTGAGGATCCCCGACGTGGCCGCGGGCAACACCTGCCGCCACGTGGTCTGCCACTGGGTCGCGCCCAACGCGAGCGAGCCTTCGCGGATCGACGGCGGCACCGCTCGGATCGCCTCTCGCGAGGCGAGAATCACCGTCGGCAGCACGAGCAGGGCGATCGTAATCGCCCCGGCGGCCGGAACGAAACCCAGCCCCAGGGGCTGACGGACGATGAACGCCAGCCCGAGGATGCCGAAGACGATGGACGGCACTCCGGCCAGGTTCTGGATGTTCAGCTCGAACAGACGGTTCCACCAACGGCTCTTGTCCGCGTACTCCTCGAGGTAAACCGCGGCGCCCACCCCCAGCGGCAGGATCAACGCGATGACCCCACCGATGACGTAGATCGAGCCCAGGATCGCGGGGCGGTAACCCGCCTGGTCGATGTTGAGGGTCGACGGTCCGTTGGTGATCAGGTCCATGTTGAGCCGGGGTGAACCTTCGACGATCGCCCAGATGATCATCGTGGCCAGTCCGGCCATCGCTACGGCAAGGCCCAGGAGCAGCAGTGCCAAGAAGAGCCGGTTGCTGACTCGGTCGCCTCGGGGTCGGGCTCCGAACACACTCTCCGTGGTGGCTCGGGCACCAGCCACCGCGAGACGGGTGCGGGCCGTACGCGGCGGGGCGTCTTTCTCGTCGGTGGACATCTATTCGTACACCTCACGGAAGCGGCGAACCAGGCGGATCGCGAAGAGGTTCATGATCAGCGTCATCACGAACAGCAGCGCGCCGACGGCGAAGATCGTGTAATACGCCACGGTGCCGAAGGCGATCTCACCGGTGGCGGTCTGACCGATGTAAGCGGTCATCGTCTGCGCGGAGTCGGTGGGGTTGGCGGTGATCTGAGCTCGCGCACCGGCGGCCAGCAGCACCACCATCGTCTCACCGACCGCCCGGGACACGGCCAGCACGACGGCCGCAACGATGCCGGAGATCGCGGCCGGGAACACCACTCGGGCGGAGACCCGCAGCTTGCTGGCGCCCAAAGCGTAGGCGCCTTCGCGTAGGCCGCGAGGTACGGCTCGCATCGCGTCGTCCGAAATCGACGCCACCAGCGGAATGATCAGCAGCCCCACGGCCACCCCGGCGACACCGATCGAATGGACCCCACCCCAGTCCAGGAACGGCAGGACGTCCGCCGCCAACGGCCGGAGGAACATCAGCGCGAACAGTCCGATCGCCACGGTCGGGATCCCTTCGAGGATCTCGAGCATGGGTTTGATGGTTTTGCGGACCCGGTTCGGCGCGTATTCGCTGAGATAGATCGCTGAGGCCAATCCCACGGGCACCGAGACAACCAACGCCCAGAACACGATGTTCAGCGTGCCGGTGACGATGGGCAATACCCCGAAATGGGACGGCGTGAACGAAGGCGCCCAGTTGGTGCCGAACAGGAACTCATGAACGGGGACTTCGCGGAAGAAGTCGATGGCACCGAACGCCAGCGAGAGGACGATACCCGTCGTGACCAGGACTGAAAGACCGCCGCAGGCGGCGAGGAAGACCTTGATCGCCTTCTCGCCGTACCGCGGACTGGGAGCCTCCAGCGACCGGCGCGGGGTCTCCCCCGCGCCGGCACTGGAAGCTACGACGCCTCGCATGGTCATGAGCGGAGGTCAGCCGCCGACCAGGGTCTGGACCTGGGCGCGAGCCTCGTTGGCCTGCTCGTCCGTCATGCCGATGAACCCGGCCGCTTCGGCGATCGGGTCGGCGTTGTTGATGAAGTACTCGACGAAGGCCAGCACCTCGGGCTTCTCCAGCGCGGAGTCCGACGGGTAGATGTACAACCCGCGGGCGAGCGGCGAGTAGGAGCCGTCCTGCACCGTCTCCAACGACGGCGCCACACACCCGTCGCCACCGTCGATCTCCAGGGCCTTCACCCGATCCTGGTTCTCCACGTAGTACGAGAAGCCGACGTAGAACATGCCACCCGCGGAGCCCTCGACACCGATGATGCCGGTGTTGTCGTCCTCGCCGATGTTGTTGTAGTCGGTACGCTGAGCGCCACCTTCGCCGTTGATGGCCTCGGTGAAGTAGTCGAAGGTGCCCGAGTCGGTGCCGGGACCGTAGAGGTCGAGGGCGGCGTCGTAGTCGATGCCGTCGATCTCGTCCCAGCTGCTGAGGTTCGAGTCAGGGGCCCAGATCTGGTTGAGCTGCTCGACGCTGAGGCACTGCACCGGGTTGTCCGGGTGGACCAGCACGGTCAGCGCGTCGTTGGCGACCGTCAGCCCCTCGTAGGCGATGCCGCTGGTCTGGCAGATCTCGGACTCCTCGTCCTTGATGTGCCGCGACGCTTCGGAGATGTCGGTCTCACCGTTGCAGAACTTCTCGAAGCCGCCGCCGGTGCCCGACGTACCCACTGTTACCCGGACGCCCGGGTTCTCCATCATGAACAACTCGGCCGCGGCCTCGCCGAGTGGGGCTACCGTGCTCGAGCCATCAACCACGACGGATCCGGACAGGTCGCCGGCGCTGTCCTGGGTGTCGTCGTCCTGGTCGTCCTGCTGGTCGTCGTCGTCCGACGAGTTGTCGCTGTTCGCCGTGTCGTCGCTAGCGGCGTTGGCGTCATCGCTGTTTCCGTCGTCGCCCCCACAGGCAGCGAGAACGAGCGCTGCGGCGCCGGCAACCGCGAGTGGCGCCAGCCGCCGACGAGCATTGCTGATCTTCACGTCGGATGTCCTTCCGGATGTGGTCAGTCTGTACGTGACGGCTCTGACGGTAAGGAGCCCAAGTGACGTCGTTCCCCGCGGAGAATGAACGAGGCGTGAAGGTGAGACGTTGTTTGCCGTAATCACCGATGTCTATCGGCCGACATCCAGGTGAACGGCGTGCGTGACGGGTCGCGGGTTGATCACAATGGCAAGCTCATGACGTCTCGAAATGGTCACCTTGCCCGTCTCTGGTGGATGCGTTAACGTATCAGCCGATGCTGATATCAGCGGCGAATGATGCCAACCTCGACCATCTTCTCCCTCCTCTCCGCGCACTCGCCGACCCGCTACGCCTGCGGATCGTTCATCTGCTCGCCCGCGAGTCGTTGTGCACCTGCCACATCGTTGAGGCCACCGGTGCCCGCCAGACCAACGTCTCCAATCACCTGCGGCAGCTGCGCGACGCGGGCCTGGTCCACGCGGAACCCCGCGGCCGGTTCACGTACTACCGGCTCGACACCGACGCCGTCCGGGCCCTAGGTGCCGAGCTCACCGGCCTCGCCGACGCCGCCGATCAGTCCGGCGATCACGACATCCCACGGACCTGCCCATGACCGGAGCCCAACTGGAGCCGGGCACCAACCCCGGCGAGAAGGCCGTACTGAATCGGCTCTCCACCCTGGATCGTTTCCTGCCGTTGTGGATCGGCGCGGCGATGGCCGGTGGCCTTCTGCTCGGCAACGTCGTGCCCGGGTTGGACGAGACGCTCGACGCGGTCAAGATCGGCTCGGTCAGCCTGCCGATCGCAGTCGGGCTGCTCGTCATGATGTATCCGGTGCTGGCCAAGGTCCGTTACGACGAGACCGGCCGGGTCACTCGAGACCGCCGATTGCTGGTCACGTCGATCGTGCTCAACTGGGTAGCCGGGCCCGCCCTGATGTTCGCCTTGGCCTGGATCTTCCTGGCCGATCTACCCGAGTACCGCACCGGGCTGATCATCATCGGCCTGGCCAGGTGCATCGCCATGGTTCTGATCTGGAACGACCTCGCCTGCGGTGACCGCGAGGCCGCCGCCGTACTCGTCGCGGTCAACTCGCTGTTCCAGATCGTCGCCTTCTCCGCGTTGGCCTGGTTCTACCTCCAGGTGCTGCCGGGCTGGCTCGGGCTGGAGACCACCAGCGCCAGCTTCTCGGTCTGGACCATCGCGCTGAGTGTGCTGGTGTTCCTGGGGGTGCCGCTGCTGGCCGGCTACCTTAGCCGGCAGCTGGGTGAGCGGGCGAAGGGGCGGCACTGGTACGAGACGCGGTTCCTGCCGCGGGTAGGACCGTGGGCGCTGTACGGGCTGCTGTTCACCATCGTTGTGCTGTTCGCCCTGCAAGGCGACACCATCACCGGCAACCCCGGCGACGTCGTCCGGATCGCCCTCCCACTGCTGGTGTACTTCGTCGTGATGTTCGCCGGATCGTTCTACGCCGGGCACCGCCTGAAGCTGGGCTACGAACGCACCACCACACTCGCCTTCACCGCCGCCGGGAACAACTTCGAGCTGGCGATCGCGGTGTCCATCGCCGTGTTCGGCGTCACCAGCGGCCAGGCTCTGGCCGGCACCGTCGGACCACTCATCGAGGTTCCCGTGCTGGTGGGGTTGGTTTACGCCGCGCTCTGGGCCCGTCGCAGGTGGTACGACGAGACACCGGACGTGGATCAGGTGCGCACACCCCGGTAGGCCAGCGAGGCTCTGTCATCTGATCGCCGTCTCTGATTGGATGATGAGATGGAGCACGGGAACGGACGGACCGCCGCCATCATCGGAGCGGGCCCGGCCGGTCTGTACTTGCTCGCTGAGCTGCTGGAGACCGGCGCGTTCCGCCGCATCGACGTGTACGAGGCGACACCCGCGCCGTTCGGTCTGGTCCGCTACGGGGTCGCCCCCGACCACCCGAAAACACGTGGCATCGCGCGGGTACTCGCGGCCGGTTTCGAGTCCACCGAGGCGCGGTACTTCGGCAACGTCTACGTCGGCCGCGACATCTCCCTCGAGGAGCTACGCCGGAGTTACGACGCGGTGGCGGTATCCACCGGAATGCGCGGCGATCGCGACCTCGGTGTACCAGGCGAAGACCTGCCAGGTTCTATCGGCGCCTCGGAGCTGGTGGCCTGGTACACCGGTCACCCCGACGCCCCCAAGATCACCCTGCCGGAGAATCTGGATACCGCCGTGGTCGTCGGCGCCGGGAACGTCGCCCTTGACGTCGCCCGGATCCTGGCCCGCGAGCCCGACACGCTGATCCCGACGAGTATGCCGCGCGCTGTTGTAGAGGCGCTGCAAGCCAGCCCCCTCCACGACGTCCACCTGGTGGCCCGACGCGGACCCGCACAGGCCAAGTTCACCTCACCCGAACTACGCGAAATCGGCAAACTCGACGACGTCGACGTGGTGGTCGATCCGGCCGAACTTCACCTCGAAGCGGAGGACGAAACCGAGGTCGAGACACGCCGGCAGGCCCGCACCACCGTGAAAGTGCTGGGCGAATGGTCCGAGCGGGCTCGCACCGGTGCTCCCCGCCGGATCCACTTCCACTTCTGGCGACGGCCGGTCCGGGTCACCGGCGACACCTCGGTCACCGGTGTCGAACTGGCCCCCACCCGGCCCGATACCGCCGGCCCGGCCCACCTTCCGGCCCAGCTCCTGGTCCGAGCCATCGGCTACCACGGCACCGCCATCGCGGGGCTGCCGTTCGACGCCGACAGCGGCACCGTCCCGTCGGCCGACGGACGCGTGGTCACCCGCGAAGCCGTGCTGGCCGGCGTCTACGTCACTGGATGGTTGCGCCGTGGCCCCAGCGGTGTCATCGGCACCAACCGCCCCGACGCGGCCGAGGTGGCCGCCTCGATCCTGGCCGACCTGCCCACGGCCGCCCCTACCTCCGGCAGCCCCGAAGACGTCGAAGCACTGCTCACCACACGGGAAACCAACCATCTGAGCTGGGACGACTGGCACCGGCTCGAGGCGTACGAAACCGAGCAGGGTCAGCAGCACGGCGGCGACCCGATCGTCGTCGACGACCTCGAAACCGTCCTGCGCGTCATCGGCCGCCCACCTCAGGACTAAGTCGCCTCATGGCCCAGCTAACCAGATTCCGCTGAGGCAACATGTCCGGTTGCGCTCACGGTCCTTCTATCGATCACCGCACACCTTGCCTTCGCGTCCAAGATCGTCGGCCTCATCGTTAATCGTCGGCTTGCCGCCTGGCCACGCTCCTTTGGGCACAACTGGAATGGTGTGTCCTGGGTTGGCACAAGGAGGCATGTTGTCGCCCAGGCCACCACAAGGAGGCTTGTGGCAGACCGGGATGCGCCATAAGGAGGCTTGTTGTCGCCCCAGGTGGACCTCACGCACTACGCGAGGTGCCCACTACACAACGACGCCGACCCACGGAGTGGAGTTGGTGAACGGAGCGGAGTTAGTGCGCAATCGGAGTGACATCGGTGTCGCCAGAGCAACACCTCCACCGCTCCGTCAGTGCACCAACTTCACTCCGTTCACCAGCTCCCACTCCCGGGCAGCGACCACGCTGGTAGCTCTGGTGGTGTCGACTCCGTCATCACCTTCGCCGCCGCCGTTGTCATTACCGCCACCCTCGTCGGTGCCGCCGTCGTCGTTCCCGCCACCGTTGTCACCGCCGCCGTTGTCGTTGCCACCTTCGTCGGCGCCGTTGTCGTCGCCGCCCCATTCGTCGCCGCCCTCATCGGCACCACCGTCGTCGCCGCCCTCATCGGCACCACCGTCGTCGCCGCCCTCATCGGCACCACCGTCATCGCCGGACTCGTCGCCGCCGCCCTCGTCGGCTCCGCCATCATCACCGGACTCGTCAGCGCCGCCGTCATCACCGGACTCGTCAGCGCCGCCCTCGTCACCGCGGCCGGATTCACCACCACCGCCGCCACCGCCGCCGCCGCCACCACCGCCTCCACCAGACGGCGGAGCGGCCGGCACGTAGCCGTTGATGTTGCCTCGCTCAGGGAACTCTTCGGGCGGCACGCCGTCCAAGGCGGCGCGCATAAACGCCGCCCAGGTACGGGCCGGGTACTGACCGGCGAAGAAGACGTCCATGCCGGCCACCCCGCGCAATGACTCGGTGCCAGCCTCGGCTCCCTCACCGCGGAAGTACGCGACCGTCGTGGCCAGTTGCGGCGTATAACCCGCGAACCACGACGTCAGGTCCTCATGTGTTCCGGTCTTGCCGGCCAATGGGCGGCCCAGGTTGAGGTCGCGGACCGTCCCGCCGGTACCACGCCAGCTCTCGATCACCTGGGTCAGCGAATAGGTGACGTCGGCGGTGATGTCAGGGTCGAAGACCTGCTCCGGCTCGACCTCACGTTCGTAGAGGACGTCGCCGGAGGGGTCGGTCACCTGCGCCACCGTGTAGGTGTCGGCGTGCACCCCACCGGCCGCCAGCGTGGCGTACGCCTCGGCCATCTCCAGGGCGGACACCGATGCGATCCCCAACGTCACCCGGGGGTTGGCCTCGAGCCCTGGGGTGTCCTCCGGGATACCGGCCCGCACCAGGGCGTCGACCACGGTCTGCGAGTTGATGTTTCGGGCGAGATCCACGAACGCCGTGTTGATCGAGCGTTCCATCGACTGTAGGAGGTCGACCGACCATCCCCACGATTGGTCACCCTGGTTACGTACCGGCGGCCCCAGCCCCTCCGCCTCGAACGGCGAGTTTCCAGCGAACCGGCTGGTCAGTGAGTAACCCTCTTCGAGGCCGGCGATCAAGGTGAACGGCTTCACCGTCGAACCCGGCTGGATGCGGGCATCCACAGCGTCGTTGAAGTTCTGCTCCACCGCGTCCGGACCACCGTAGATGGCGACCACCGCGCCGTCGCCGGGCCGCACCGCAGCCAGCCCGATGTGGACACGTTCGGCGTCCTCGGTGGGCCGTTCCTCGTCGACCGCCCGTACCGCGGCGCGTTGCGCCTGCGCGTTGAACGTGGTGGTCACCCGGAGCCCGCCGGTGTCGATCTCGGTGTCGTCGAAACCCAGCTCGCGTAGTTCGTCGCGGACCATCATCAGCAGGTAGCCGTTGGGTCCGCCCAGGCGGTTCTGCCGCCGTTCGGGCTCGATGTCCGGCGGCTCCGTCTCGGCGGCGGTCTGTTGGTCGATGGCTCCCGTCGTGACCATGCCGTTGAGTACGTACTGGAAGCGTTGCTCGAACCGGGCGGCATTCGACTCGCTAGCCGCGGGGTCGTACAACGAGGGTGAGCGCAGGATGGCGGCCAGGGCGGCGCTCTGGGCCAGGTCGAGTTCGTCAACGTTGACACCGAAATATGCCTGCGCCGCGGTCTGTACCCCGTAGGAGGCCCGGCCGAACCAGATCGTGTTCAGATAGCTGGTCAGAATCTGGTCTTTGTCGATGTCTTGGTCGATCTTGACCGCGATGACGATCTCCTGGATTTTGCGGCTCCAGGTCTGATCCTGCGTCAGGTAGTAGTTCTTCACGTATTGCTGGGTGATGGTGGAGCCACCACCGGCCGACGGGGTGCCCCGTAGTTGGTCCCACGCGGCCCGGCCGATACCGGTGATGGAGAAGCCGGGGTTCTCGTAGAACGAACGGTCTTCAGCAGCGACGACCGCCGCCTTCAACGTGTCGGGGATGTCCTCCGAGTCGACGATCTCCCGGTTCTCGACGCTGAACCGGCCCAACTCTCGCTGGCCGTCGTCGTGGTAGATGATCGTCGTCTGCGACGTCGAGAAGTCGTTGGCCTCGGGAACGTCGATGGTGATGAAGGCGAACGCGACGGCGCCGGCCACCAGCACCACGAACCCGGTGAAGGTGAACAGCAGCGCTTTCCACGTGAACAGGCGCCGCCAGCCCTTCTTCCGTGGCTTGGCAGCGCGATACTTCGGGCCCGACGTGGCCGGCCCCCGTGGCGGCTCGGGTTCTTCGCTCATTGCTCGTTCGATGGTATGCGGAATTGTGACGAACACCTGCCCGAAAAGCGGATCTAGTGGCCAGGCTCACGTCCATAACGTGAGGCGGACGCGCTGAGTTCCCGGCCCACCCTGGTCAGGTGACAGCTGTGGGCCGGCCCTGGTGCCCGACTACTACCTGCGTCCCCGGGGCGTCACCTGCACCATCTCGTCGTCTTCGGTCCGGAACCACCTGATCAGCAGTTTGTCGGCCCGCACCCGCCCAGGCCCCAACAGCACGACGGCGATACACCCGGCGGCCAGGACCAAGACGAGCTCGAACCCGTTGGCGACGACGAATGGGCCGTTCTCCGCGTGCACCAGGACCAGCGCACCGATCATGGTGCCGGCCAACACCGCGGCAAGCACTCGGGTGAGTATCCCCAGGCCCAGCAACCCCCCACCCACCAGCTCCAGCACCGCCACGCTGGGGGCGCTGACGTCCGGGAAGGGGATGTTCATCTCGGCGAAGCGTTCGATCGTGCCGTCGATGCTCCAGTCGTAGAACTTCTGCCAGCCATGCGCGACGAAGACGAACGCGAGCGCCAGGCGCAGCAAGAGGCAGGCCGCGTCGTTGAGGGCACGCGAAGGGGACATGATCGTATTGCACACCGCGCAGGCGGCCTCTGTGGTGTTACGACACGCCTGCGGGGACCTGAATGTCGCTTTCTCCCTCGGGTCCTCCGTTGGTGGCGATCCGCAGCGCGGCCACCAGTTCGCGGTATAGCTCGTCGGCGGCGAGGAGGTCACGGTGGGTGCCGGTGTTGCGCACCTGGCCGGCTTCCAGCACCACGATCCGGTCGGCGTCGATGACGGTGGACAGCCGATGGGCAATGGTGACTACGGCGCCGTGGCGGGCCAGCCGTTCGAGCCCGGCGCTGAGAGCGGCTTCGGTCAGGCCGTCCAACTGTGCCGTGGCCTCGTCGAGCAGCAGTATGTCGGGCTCCGCCACGAGCGCTCTGGCGACGGCGACACGTTGCCGCTCACCACCCGACATGGTGGTGGCTGCCAGTTCGGTGTCGAGCCCGTCGGGCAACTCTCGTACCCGCTCGTCCAGACGTACCGTGGACAACGCATCCCACAACTGCGCGTCGGACGCACCTAGGGCTCCGTATCTGAGGTTGTCGCGCAGCGTGCCCGGCACGAGCGGGGTGTCCTGCTCGACGTAGGCGATTCTGCGCCGCAGGTCTGATCGGCTCCACTGCGAGTACGGGCGCCCGTCCAGCCACAGCTGGCCGCGCTCGGGCTCGAGGAATTTCAGCAGCAGTGAGAACACGGTGGTTTTGCCGGCCCCGGATGGTCCGATGATGGCGGTATGGCCCCGCGATGGGATGGCGATGGTGAGGCCGCGCACAGCCGGGGCCGTTCCGGGGGCGTAACGGGCGGTGACGTCATGCAGCAACAGCCCGGACTCGCCGGCGGCGTCCGGGATCGGAGTTCGCCGCGTCTCCGGCTCGCCATCGACGCCGTCGGACTCGAGCTCGAGCTTCTCGACCTCCGACATCCGGGCCGCCGCGGCCAGACCCGACTGCAATGAGGTGATGCTCTGCGTGAGCAACATGACCGGAGTCATGAGCTGGAACAGATACAGCAGGAAGGCGACGAGCGCCGATACCGACAGCTGTCCGGCCGACACGCGGTACGCACCGAGGCCTAGAATGAGCATGACAGCGAGATTCACCCCGGCCCCGGTGATCGTCCAGGCAACGGCTTCGATCTTGACCGCTCGGATGCCTTTGGCGGCCGAACGCTCGGCATGGCGGGAGATCATGGCGGTCTCGTGGTCTTCGGCTCGGCTGACCTTCACCGTGCGCAGCGCCCGCAGCACACCTTCGAGGCGGCCGCCCAGCTTGCCGACCTCCTCCTGCGCGTCTTGCTGGGCCCGGGACAGAGCGGGCATCAGCAGCATGGCGATGGCGGAGACGACCACCAGAACCACCAGTGTCCACACCAGGAGCACGCCGTCGAGATAGGCCATGAGGATCAGCGCACCAACCAGCCCGATCGCCCCGTTGACCAGGTTCACCGCACTCGAGGTGGCGGCTTCGCGAATCAGCGTGGTGTCGGAGGTGACTCGCGCGACCATCTCACCACTAGAACGGCCGGCCATCTCGGTCACCTTGGCGCGCAGCAAGTGCCGGACCAGCCCGGTGCGAGCAGCGAGGATCACCCGCTCGGCGAGCTGGCCGAGCATGATGGCCTGGATCAAGCCGATGACGGCTCCGGCCACGAGCAGCACCGCCAGGATGGTGATGGGGCCACGGAGAGAGTCCGACGTACCCAGGCCATCGAGGACCACCTTGGTGACCATCGGAGTGACCAGCTCGGCGGCGGTACCGACGACGCCGAGAAGCATTCCTATAACCAAGACCCAGCGGTGCGGGCGGGCATAACGCCACAGCAGCCGCAGCTTCTCCCGGGCGGGAAGATCTGGCGTGTCCCGGACCAAGCCGGCAGATTCGGGATTCATGCGGCCCAGAATGACACATCGATGTCCGATTTTCAATCTTCGATGTCTTATATTGACGCATCGCTGGTACAGTGGTCGCATGACGAGCGTGCCCGAGGTCCGGCCCGCGTCCGGGGTCCGCGAACGCACCCGACGCGCTATCCTCGACGCCGCCGCCCAGGTCTGGTCGCGTGAACCCACCGCCGCCCTTGGCGAGATCGCCGACCGCGCCGAGGTCAGCCGCAGCACCCTGCATCGCTATTTCCCGGAGCGCCAAGACCTCATCCGGGCCCTGTTGAAAGACTCACAAGTGTCCATGGACCGGGTCGTCCAACAGGTCGGCGTCGGCACCAAACCAGCCGTCCAAGCGCTGGAGGACCTCCTTCGGGGCCTCCTCGATGCCGGAGACCGACTGGTGTTCCTCTTCAGCGACGCCCAGCGCTACTACGCCGAGCTCGACGAGGACGCCGAGGACACATCGGTCACCGACCTGATCCGGCAGGCGCAGGCCGACGGCGACATCGCCGCCGACCTCACCCCGGACTGGGTGGAGGCCGCGTGTTATGCCTTGGTCTACGTCGGCGCGCAGAGCGTCGTCGATGGCACGGTCCCCCGGCACGTCGCGGCCGACCAGGCCGTGCGCACCTTCCTGCACGGCGTCGCCGAACGGTAGGACAGGGCCGCCACCCGACTGACCGATGACTTCCCGCCGGTCCGGCGGTCAACCCTTCAGAGGGCGAGACAGAACGCCCGCACCTGAGGGAGGAACCGTGACCGAGGCCAGCCTGGGCAGCATGTTGCTGTCGAGCACCGATCCCACACGTCTGTACAGCTGGTACACCCATGCGCTACGGCCACGGCGGGAAGCCGACATCGACGGCTACCACATGCTGCAGTTCGGCGAGTTCTATTTGATGATCGACACCCGCGATGACGTCGGTGAGAAGAACCCGGAACCCGGAAGGATGATCCTCAATTTCGACGTGACCGACGCCAGGACCACCGCGGCCCGCATCGACGAACTGGGGGCCGGGTGGTTGGTGCCGATGGAGGACCGCGACGGCAGCCTGTTCGGCACCGCCATCGATCCCGACGGCAACTACGTCCAGCTCATCCAGCTCAGCCCGGAGCATCTGGCGCAGATGGCTCAGATGTAACACCCACGAGAAACGAGGCGATCATGTTCACCAACACCCGAGCGTTCAGCGGCTTCTCGGTCGACGACATTCCAGCGGCCAAGAAGTTCTACAGCGAGACTCTCGGCCTGCGGGTCACCGAGGAGTACGGCCTGTTGACTCTCCACATCGCCGGCGACCGCCCGACGCTGGTCTACCCGAAGGGCGACACCCACGTCCCGGCGACGTACACCATCCTGAATTTCCCGGTCGATGACATCGAACAGGCCGCCGACGAACTCGCCGAGCGCGGCGTCCGTTTCGAGCGGTACCCGGACGCTGCGGAGCACACCGACCAACGTGGCATCTTCCGCGGCGGCGGACCACTCATCGCATGGTTCAAGGATCCGGCCGGCAACACGTTGTCCATCATTCAGGAGTAACGACTGACCGCTTGACCTTGGCCGACGAGGCGCCGAGGCACTTTCCCAACGCCGGATTGGTCCGGTGGGCCGCAGACGCGGAGAAGGTCAGGTCTACACGTTCCAGCTCTTGACAGCTTGGTGTCCGGCATGTTTCTTTTGGACTAACTTTAGTCGTAAATGAAGTCCAGGAGAGCCGGATGCCCCTATCCCGTGGCGACCTTACTCGCTCGGCCGTGCTGGCCGTGCTCGGCGCGTCCGGCCCACTGAGCCGTAGTCGGATCGCTCAGGTTCTCGATCTCAGCCCTGCCACGGTCACCCAGGTCACCAAAGACCTGATCGCCCGCGGCATGATCACCGAAGTCACCCAGGCACCGTCCCGGGGCGGCCGGCCGGCCGTCCTGCTGGGGTTGGTCGGCTCGGCCGGCCGAGCGCTCGGCGCCAAAGTCGCGGCCGACCACGTGGCAGCGGTCGAGGCCAGGCTTGATGGCCAGGTCATGCGGTCGTGGGAGTGGCCTTTCGACGCCACCGCGGTCGACGCCATCGACCAGCTCATCGACATCTTGCTCCCGCTCACCGAACCGGGTGAAGGACACGCACCACTCCTCGGCATCGGCATCGGTGTGCCAGGCGCGGTGGACGACCAAGCCACCGGCATCGTCAACGCTCCCACCCTCGGCTGGCAGAACCTGCCCCTCGGCTCCCGGCTGCAGGCCGCTCTGCCGGTGCCGGTACTGGTGGAGAACGACGTCAACACCCTGGCGGTCACCGAACGCCTCTACGGCCGGGGCCGGGAACACCGCGACTTCCTCGTCGTCACCATCGGGCGGGGCATCGGCGCCGGACTCGTCGTCGACGGCAGTGTCTACCGAGGCAGCACCGGCGGCGCGGGTGAGTTCGGCCACCTTCCGGTCAGCCCCGAGGGCCCACGGTGCTCGTGTGGCAACCGCGGTTGCCTCGAAGCGATCATCGGCCAGGACGCACTTCTGCGGCGAGCCCGCGAGGAGGGTGTGCTGGGCCCCGATGCCACCGCCGCCCACCTGCTAGGGGCCGCCGACGGCGGCGACAATACCGCGCGGAGCTTACTCGCCGACGCCGGAGCAGTGCTCGGGCGCGCGGTCAGCGGCCTCGTCAACGTCATGGACCCAGAGGTCGTCGTGGTCCTTGGTGAAGGCACCCGGGGCTGGTCTCACTGGCGGTCAGGCTTCGAGCCGCACCTCCGGGCCCATCTGCTACCCGCTCGTCGCGCCGTTTCCGTGGCCGTAGAAACCTGGGACGACTCGTCGTGGGCTCTCGGCGGCGCAGCGCTGGTGCTGGCCACCCCGTTCGACGCCACCGGCCTCACGGGCAGCCAGGGCGAGCTCGTGCGGGCCCGCCTCGGCGAGGCGCTGACCCAGGACACCGCGTGACCGCGCCGCTCACCCAGGCGGCCCCGGCCCGCATCGCGCCCGGCCCGCCGGCCCGCCCACGGCGGCGGCTGCGCAAAGCCGGCACCGTCGTGCTTTTTCTCGCCCCCAGTTTCGTGCCGCTGGCCATGTTCACTCTGGCGCCCATGGTCGGCTCGCTGTGGGTGGCCCTGCATGACTGGAACCTCATCAGTCCCATGCAATGGGTGGGTCTCGACAACTTCGGCGACCTGATTGGTGACTCGAACACCTGGCGAGCGTTCGGCAACACGCTCTACTACATCGCCGGCTACCTGCCCCTTGTTTTCGCCGGGGGCCTCGCGGCGGCACTCGCCCTCAACACCGCCCTGCGCGGGCGGTCCGTCTTCCGGGCCGCGTACTTCCTGCCGGTGGTGACCAGCTGGGTTGTCGTCGCCCTGGTGTGGAAGTGGCTGCTCAACCCGAGCAGCGGCGTGGTCAACGAGGTGCTCGGAGCTATCGGCATCGACGGACCCGGCTGGTGGACCGATCCGGTGTGGGCGATGCCCTCGGTGATCCTGGCCTCGGCCTGGAAGGACGTCGGGTTCGTCATGGTCATCCTGCTGGCCGGGCTCCAGTCGATCCCCGCTGAGTACTACGACGCCGCCCGGGTCGACGGGGCCAGCACATGGAAGCGGTTTCGCCATGTCACGCTGCCGCTGCTGTCGCCGTCGAGCTTCTTCGTCGTCGTCATTTCGCTCATCAACGGCTTCCAGGTGTTCGACCAGGTCTTCGTGATGACCGGCGGCGGTCCGGCCGGTTCGACCGAAGTGGTGGTCCAGCAGATCTACGACCTCACCTTCCGATACGGCCGAGCCGGGGACGCATCGGCGTTGTCCTGGCTGCTGTTCGCCGTCGTCCTCATCGTCACCGCCGTCCAGGTCCGAATCCAGCGCCGGTGGGTGACCTATGCCTGACACCGAAACCACACCACGCCGTCGCCCCGGCCGCGACCGGCACCTCCTGGCGCTGCGGATACGCAAGATCTCGCTGTTCGCGATGCTGGGTCTCGGCGCGTTCGTCATGCTGTTCCCGTTCGCCTGGACGGTGATCACCTCCATCACACCGGGTGCGGGACTCAGCTCCCCGACGCTCATCCCGGAGGAACCGGGGTTCGACGCGTACCGAACGTTGCTCGACACCCTCCCGTTCTGGCGCATCATGGCCAACAGCCTGGTGATAGCGGTCGCTGCCACTCTGCTCCAGCTGCTCACCAGCGCCATGGCCGCTTATGCGTTCGCCCGACTGGAGTTCCCTGGGCGCAACGCACTGTTCGTCGTCTACCTCGCGACCCTCATGGTTCCCATGCAGGTTCTGGTCGTGCCGCTGTTCATCCAGATGCGCACGTTCAACCTGGTGGACACCTACGCCGCGCTGATCGCACCGAGCATCGCCTCAGCGTTCGGGGTGTTCTTGCTGCGCCAAGCCGTGGCCCAGGTGCCCCGCGAGCTCGACGAGGCCGCCATCATCGACGGTGCCGGCCACATCCGGGTGTTCACGATGGTGATCCTGCCGCTAATCCGGCCGGCCCTGGCCACCTTCGCCGTACTCGCCTTCATGTCCAGCTGGAACAGCTTCCTGTGGCCACTGGTCATCATCCGATCACCAGAGTTCATGACCCTGCCCCTGGGTCTGAGCACCTTGCACGGCCAGTTCACCACCGCGTGGGACGTGGTGATGGCCGGCTCGGTCGTCAGCATCATCCCGATCGCCGTGCTGTATCTCGCGGCGCAGAAATACGTCATCCAAGGCGTCGCCCGCTCCGGGCTCAAATGAACCCCGGAGCGGTCGGCCACCAACACACGGAGGAGACAATGAGGCGTCAACTCACCATCGGCGTCGCGGTTGCGGCCAGCACGCTGATGCTCGCCGCCTGCTCGCAAGGGTCAGCCACCCGCTCGTCGTCCGGCGACGACGAATCCGACCGGGTCACCGTCCGCTACATGGAGTTCTCCTCGAACAACGGCAACGAGGACAACCTCGCCAGCATCGTCGAGGCGTTCGAGGCGGACAACCCGGACATCGAGGTGATCGTCGAGACCACACCGTACGACGACTACTTCACCCGGCTGCAAACCGCCGTCGCCGGCAACACGGAGGCCGACGCCTTCGAGCTGAACTACGAGAACTTCGTCACCTACGCCGAGTCCGGTGCGTTGGCCGAGCTGAGCGGGGTCGACGAAGGCGCCTACACACCGTCGCTGCTGGAGGCGTTCCAGTACGACGGCGCACAGGTGGGCCTGCCGGAGTCGTTCTCCGACGTCGTGCTGTTCTACAACAAGGAGTTGTTCGCCGAAGCCGGCCTGGACGAACCTTCCGCCGACTGGACCTGGGAAGACCAACTCGCCGCCGCCGAGGCACTAACCGACACCGACGAGGGAGTCTTCGGCCTCTATCAACCGGCGACGTTCCACGAGTTCTACAAGGTCCTGGCCCAGGCCGGCGGTGAGTTCTTCACCGCGGACGGCTCGGCGGTGGCCTTCGACAGCCCGGCCGGCCTGGAGGCGGCACGCTGGCTGGTGGAGAAACCCGGCACCGTCATGCCTACCGAGGCCGACGGCGCGGGGACACCGGATTTCGACACCGAGCTGTTCCGGTCCGGCAACCTCGCCATGTGGCACACCGGCATCTGGATGTTCGGTCCGCTGGCCGACACACCCTTCGAGTGGGACATCGTCGTCGAACCCGGCAACGCCACCCAGGCCAGCGCCATGTTCACCAACGGCGTGGTGGTGAGCGCCGGCAGCGACCACCCCGAAGAGGCGCAGCGGTGGCTGGAGTACCTGACGTCGTCCGACGCGATGGTGGACACCCGGCTGGAAGCAGGATGGGAGCTTCCACCCATTGCCGACACCGACAAGCTCGCCCCCTACCTGGATCAGACCCCACCGGCCAACCGGGATGCCGTGTTCGAGGCACTGGAGGAGACGGTGCTGCCGCCGGTGATCTCCAGCCAGCAGGAGATGCAGGATGCCGTCACCGAGGAGCTCGGTGAGGCGGCGGCCGGACGAAAGGACGTGGAGGACGCACTGGCCGACGCCGCTGACCGCGTCAACGCGCTGCTTAACTAAGGGGCCGCGCGTTCTCAGCCTCCTCTACGTAAGAGCTTGCCCAGAAGGAGAACGTCGTTGATCGACCTCGAAGCGCTGGCCCGGCACAGCCACCGCGTCATCACCACCCACCAGGCACCCTCGGGTGCCTACCCGGCGAGCCCGTCGTTCAGTGCGTACCGCGGGTATTGCTGGTTCCGCGACGGCGCGTTTATCGCCGAGGGGGTGAGCCGGTACGGCGACTGGTCCAGCGCCGGGGCGTTCCACACCTGGTGTGCCCGGGTACTGGTGGAGCGCTCCGGCCAAGTGGACGAGCTGATCACCCGGGCTGCCCGGGGTGTGGTGATACCGTCGGCCGATCTGCTGCCCACTCGGTACACGCTGGACGGCGAACTCGGCCGTGATCCCTGGTGGGACTTCCAGCTCGACGGGTACGGCACCTGGCTGTGGACCGTCGACGAACACCTGCGTCGCCACCCGGCCGACCCCGGCGTCGACCCCGACGACCTGCAGAAGGCGGTGGTGACCGCCGTCCGGTATCTCAGTACGTTCTGGAACCGGCCCTGCTTCGACTGGTGGGAAGAACACGACGACCAGCGGCACGTCTCCACGCTGGGCGCGATCCACGCGGGGTTACGCGCGGTGACGGCCAACCCGTGGTTGGGGGCCGGCCTGACTCTCGCGGACCGGGCAGCCGCCAACGCTGTGGTCGAGGAGATTTCCGCGGTGCTGACCCGAGAGGGCGGCGTTGTCGACGGTCACCTGGCGAAGTGGCTGGGCACGTCCGCCGTCGACGCCAGCTTGCTGGCCTGCGTGGCGCCATTCGGCCTGGTGAGCCCGGATAGTGAGGTGGGCCGGGCCACCGTGGACGAGGTCGAGCGGCAGCTCTGCGTGGACGGTGGTGTGCACCGATTCGTCGCGGACACCTTCTACGGCGGCGGTCAGTGGCCGTTGCTGACCGCTTTTCTCGCGTGGAATCGAGCCGTGGCCGGCGACCGTACGGCCGCGCTGGAGGGCCTGCGTTGGATCGCGGCGCAGGCCACACCCGACGGTGAGCTACCCGAGCAGGTGGACCATCACCTGCTCGCGCCGGGTCGGCAGCAGGAGTGGGTCGACCGCTGGGGTCCGGTGGCCACCCCACTCCTGTGGTCGCACGGGATGTACCTGATCTTGGCCGACGAGCTGGGTGTGACGGGAGGTGTGCGGTGATTCGGCACCGGCCACACGGCTCCGGCCATCCGTACGCCACCACCGGTGATCAGCGAGTGCCGGCCGAACCCGAGGCGGGCGAGAGGTGTGAGCTGAGAGCACGTGCGTCGGCCAGCGTGCGGTCGATGCGTTGCGAATGGGCCGCCGGAGACCAGCCGATCCACGAGTGGCCGATGCGTCCGCCAGGTGGCGACGCGGTCGGGGATGCCGCCGCGGACGGTGGCCACCTGGCTGCCGCGCAGGCACGTTCACTGGCCGATCAGCAGTACTGGCACGTCACCACGCCGCCGCTGACCGCTGGGACCACCTACCGGTATCGGTTCATCGCCGACTACGACGACCAGCGCACCCGCTCGACCCGCTGGTACGACGTCACCGCCGCCGAATGGCGCGACGACGGTGGCACGCTGATCGTGGACCGGACGGCGGCCGCGTCTTCGACGGATGTGGACGGCACGGCGCGGTGGCTGGTTGGGTCTGATGGGCCGCGCCGGGTCCGGTTCGACCTGCCGCTGGCGCCCGGCGACCGCGTCGTCGGCTTCGGTGAACGCTACGACCACGTCGATCAGCGCGGACGCCTGCTCGACGCCGTCGTCTTCGAGCAGTACAAGCAGCAGGGCGCCCATGGCCGCACCTACTTGCCGATGCCGTTTGCGATGGTGGTTGGTGAACGCACCTGGGGTTTCCATGTACGAACGTCGCGTCGCACCTGGTACGACGTCGGCGCCAGCCGCCCGGACACGTTGACCGTCGAAGCCGAGACGGGTGGCGACGACGAACTCGTCGTGCGGATCTACGACGGCAGCCCGACCGAGATCCTCAACACCTTCCTCGACGACGCCGGCCGCCCCGAGCTGCTGCCGGACTGGGTGTTCCGGCTGTGGGCCAGCGGCAACGAATGGAACACTCAAGCCCGCGTCATGGCGGAGATGGAACACCACCGCACCCACGACATCCCGGTCGGCGCCCTCGTCATCGAGGCCTGGAGCGACGAGTCCACCTTCACCGCGTTCCGTGATGCGGAGTACGACGTCAACGAGGACGGCTCCCCGCATCGGCTCAGCGACTTCCGCTTTCCGCCGGCCGGCGCCTGGCCCGACCCGAAGGGGATGGTCGACGAGCTCCACGACCGCGACATCAAGGTGTTGTTGTGGCAGATCCCGCTGCTGAAGATGCGCCCACACCCGACCGGGCAGCTGGCGGCGGATGCCCGGGCCGCCGTCGAGCAGGGACTCGTCGTCACCGAGGCCGACGGCCGTCCTTACCGGAACCGGGGCTGGTGGTTCCCGCTGGCTTTGATGCCAGATCTAGCCTCGCAACAGGCCCGGACCTGGTGGACGGAGAAACGTCGTTACCTGGTCGAGGAATTAGGCATCGACGGATTCAAGACCGACGGCGGCGAGCACGCCTGGGGGCACGATCTCCAGCATGGTGTCTCGTCGGCCGACGGCCCGCAGGACGGAGCCGCCGCCAACAACCTCTTCCCGGTGCACTACGCCCGCGCTTATGGCGACCTGTTGCGTTCATGCGGCAAGGCACCGGTGACGTTCAGCCGGGCCGGGTTCACCGGCTCCCAGGCACACGGTGCGTTCTGGGCCGGGGACGAGGACTCCACGTGGGACGGGCTCCGGTCCGCGGTGACCGCCGGTATCACCGCCAGCGCCTGCGGCATCGTCTACTGGGGCTGGGACCTGGCCGGTTTCTCCGGTGATGTGCCGGACGCCGAACTGTACCTCCGCGCCACGGCGGCGTCCTGCTTCATGCCGATCATGCAGTACCACTCGGAGTTCAACCACCATCGGCGTCCCTGGCGGGACCGCACACCGTGGAACGTGGCCGAGCAGACCGGCGACGAACGGGTCATCCCCGTGTTCCGTCGTTATGCCCACCTGCGGGATCGGCTGGTGCCGTACTTGGCCGAGCAGGCCGCCCACACCGTGGCCGGGGGTGCACCGCTGATGCGCGGGTTGTTCTTCGACTATCCGGGTGACGACGATGCCTGGGTATATCCGCGTCAGTACCTGTTGGGTGACGATCTCCTCGTGGCTCCGGTGGTCGATCCGGGCGTGACCAGCTGGGACACCTATCTACCGGGTGGAGAGTGGGTCGACGCCTGGACCGGGCAGGAGTTGTCCGGTGGCAGCGTGGTCACGCGGGAGGTTCCGATCGACGAGGTCCCCGTCTACTGCCGCAGCGCGAGTTGGCCCCGGCTCCGCCACGTCTTCTCCCCGTGATCCGGCAACGATCACGGGCTAACGTTGCTGTTCGGTGCGGGTTCCCGACCAGTCGACGTGGAAGGTGCCCTCGCGGTCGACCCGGCGGTAGGTGTGCGCCCCGAACAGGTCACGCTGTCCTTGGATCAGCGCTGCCGGTAGGCGTTCGGCCCGCAATCCGTCGTAGTAGGCCAGGGCACTGCTGAAGCCGGGCGCCGGCACACCTAGCTGAGCCGCGGCGGCGACCACCCGCCGCCAACCGGCCTGGGCGTCGGCCACCGCGGCGCGGAAGTACTCGTCCACCAGCAGCGTCGGCAACTCGGGGCGGCGATCGTAGGCGTCCCTGATCCGGTCCAGGAAACGCGCCCGGATGATACAACCGCCCCGCCAGATGGTGGCCATAGCGCCGAGGTCGACGTCCCACCCGTACTCCTCACTGGCGGCCCGGATGGTGTCGAATCCCTGAGCGTAGGCGACCAGCTTGGAGGCGTAGAGGGCGTCGCGGATGTCGTCGACGAACCGGTCCTGGTCGCCGACGTCGGGTACTGCCGACGGCCCGCTCAACGACGCACGGGCCGCCTCGCGTCGTCGCGCGTCGCCGGAGAGCCCCCGGGCGAAGACCGCCTCGGCCATGCCGCTGACCGGCACCCCGAGCTCCAGCGCGGAGATGACGGTCCAGCGCCCGGTGCCTTTCTGCCCGGCCTGATCGAGGACGATGTCGACGAATGGGCGCCCGGTGGTGTCGTCGACGTGCGCCAGCACCTCGGCAGTGATCTCCACGAGGAACGATTCCAGGTCGCCGCTGTTCCACCGGCCGAACACCTCGGCGACGGCGGCCGGCTCCATGCCAAGCCCTAGCCGCAGGAGGTCGTAGGACTCCGCGATGAGCTGCATGTCGGCGTACTCGATGCCGTTGTGCAGCATCTTGACGAAATGCCCGGCGCCATCCGGCCCGACGTGTGCACAACACGGGGTGCCGTCCACCTCGGCGGCAATCCTGTCGAACATCGGCCGCAACGCCTCGTACGCATGACCGCTGCCACCCGGCATGATGCTCGGTCCGAGCAGGGCACCTTCTTCACCGCCGGACACGCCGGTGCCGAGAAAGTGGATGCCGTCCGCGCGCAGCTGGTCCTCGCGCCGCCGGGTGTCTTGGTAGTGGGCGTTCCCGGCGTCGACAACAACGTCACCGTCGTCGAGTAGTGGCCGCAGCTGATCGATCACCGCGTCGGTTGGGCCACCCGCCTGCACCATGACGATCACCTTGCGAGGCCGCTCCAGGGCGGCGACCAGCTCCTCGAGGCTGGCGGCGGGCACGAAGGTCCCCTCGTGTCCGAACTCGGCGACCAGTGCGTCGGTACGCTCCCGGCTGCGGTTGTGAACCGCGACCCGGTAACCGTTCCGGGCCAGGTTACGCGCCAGATTGCGGCCCATCGTGGCTAGTCCGGTGACGGCGACGTCCGCTGATTGCTGCTGCTCGGCCATGTTCTCTCCGTTCCGGTGTGCGGCTCAGCGCCGACGGCTACGTCCGGCTCAGTGACCCAATTCCAGTCCGTCGATGACGTCCTGCACCATCTGCTCGGGTGTACCGGACACGTCCACCGCGATTCCAGCCTCGTCCGGCTCGAGCGGCTCCAGGGTGTCGAACTGTGATTCGAGAAGCGAGACCGGCATGAAGTGTCCCCGCCGGTAACCGACCCGCTCGCCGATGACGTCGATGTCTCCGGCCAGATACGCGAACCGCACCAACCCGTCGGCTTCACCCAGCACATCCCGGTAGACACGCCGCAACGCCGAGCAGGTCACGACCGTGCTCCGACCGTCACCGGCTTGCGCACACATCCAGTCGACGATGGCCCGCAACCATGGCCAGCGATCGTCGTCGGTGAGCGGTTCACCCGCGGCCATCTTGTCGACGTTGGCTGGTGGGTGGAAGTCGTCACCCTCCGCGTAGGGCCATGCCAACTGCTGGGCCAGCCTCTTCGCCACTGTGGTTTTGCCCGAACCGGACACTCCCATGACGATGACGTGCTGGGGTCCTGCCTTCACCGGGCGACCTCCTGTCAGAACCGTGGGACGGCTCGGGGCGACCTCCGCAAACGACGTCAAAGGTAGCACCATGACCACGGCGGGCCGCTCGCCGTCCTGGCCGCCCACCCCAGAACGACAACAGGCAGAATATCCCTTCCGGGAGTGGCGTCGTGCGCCTGGCCCGGAGCCAACCGCACCGAGAGGATCGATCGGGGAGCCGTGACAGTGACCACGCAGGACCGGGTGCACCACAAGATCGCTGAAGAGCTCGGAGTCCGCGAGACCCAGGTGGCCGCAGCCGTCGCGCTGCTCGACGACGGCGCCACCGTGCCGTTCATCGCCCGGTATCGCAAGGAAGCGACGGGAACACTCGACGACGCACAGCTTCGGGTGCTGGAGGAGCGCCTGCGTTACCTTCGCGAGCTCGAAGAGCGCCGGGCGGCCGTCCTGGACTCGATCCGCGACCAAGACAAGCTGACCCCGGAGCTGGAAGCGAAGATTCATGCGGCGGAGACGAAAGCCCGCCTGGAAGACATCTACCTGCCGTACAAACCCAAGCGGCGGACCAAAGCCCAGATCGCCCGGGAGGCCGGGCTGGAGCCACTCGCCGACACGCTGCTGAGCGACCCCACGCAGGACCCCCAGACGACGGCCGCCACCTTCATCACCGACGGTGTGCCGGACGCCGCGGCCGCGCTGACCGGAGCCAGGGCGATCCTCGTCGAACGTTTCGCCGAGGACGCCGACCTCATCGGTGACCTGCGCGAACGGGTGTGGTCGCGGGGGCGCCTCGTATCCAAGGTGCGGGCCGGCGCCGAAGCGGCCGGTGCCAAATATTCCGACTACTTCGACTTCGCCGAGCCGCTGTCGCGGCTACCATCACACCGCGCCCTGGCGCTGTTCCGGGCGGAGAAGGAGGAGATCCTCGATCTGACGGTGGAGCCCACCGCCGAGGACGACGACCAAACCGGCCCGACCGACTACGAGCGTGCCATCGCCCACCGGTTCGGCATCGAGAACCGGGACCGGGCGGCCGACCGCTGGCTGGCCGACGCGGTCCGCTGGGCCTGGCGGACCCGCATCATGGTCACCCTCGGGCTCGACCTCCGCATGCGTGTGCGCCAGGCTGCTGAAGAGGAAGCCATCCGGGTGTTCGCCAGCAACCTCCGTGATCTCCTCCTCGCCGCGCCAGCCGGCACCCGGCCCACGATGGGCCTGGACCCGGCTTACCGCACCGGTGTCAAAGTCGCCGTGGTCGACGCCACCGGCAAGGTGGTCGCTACCACTACCGTCTACCCGCACAAGCCACAGGCCCGCTGGGACGAGGCACTAGCCGTCCTCGAGCAGTTGGCCCGCGACCACAACGTCGAACTGATCGCCATCGGCAACGGCACCGCGTCGCGGGAGACCGACCACCTCGCCGGCCAACTCGTCGCGGCACATCCGGAGCTGAAGCTGACCAAGGTCATGGTCTCCGAGGCCGGGGCGTCGGTGTACTCGGCGTCGTCGTTCGCCTCACGTGAACTCCCGGATCTCGATGTGTCCATCCGTGGCGCGGTGTCGATCGCCCGCCGCCTGCAAGATCCTTTGGCCGAACTGGTGAAGATCGAACCGAGGTCGATCGGTGTCGGGCAATACCAGCACGACATCACCGAAGGCGCACTCTCCCGCTCCCTCGACGCGGTAGTCGAAGACTGCGTGAACGCGGTCGGGGTCGACCTCAACACCGCATCGGTGCCCCTGCTGTCCCGGGTATCCGGCATCAGTACCGGGCTGGCGGAGAACATCGTCGTGCACCGGGAAGACCACGGTCCGTTCTCCTCCCGCACCGCGTTGCAGCGGGTCCCCCGCCTCGGCCCGAAGGCCTTCGAACAATGCGCCGGGTTTCTGCGCATCCGCGGCGGCGACGAGCCGCTGGACGCCTCCAGCGTGCACCCGGAGTCCTATCCCCTGGCTCGCCGGATCGCCCAGGCTGCCGGCGGTGACCTCCGCACCCTGCTGGGTAATGGCCGGGCGCTGCGCGGGCTACGTCCGACCGACTTCGTCGACACCACCTACGGGCTGCCTACTATCACCGATGTCCTGGCTGAGCTGGAGAAACCCGGCCGCGACCCCCGCCCGACGTTCAAGACGGCAACGTTCAGCGAAGGCGTCGAGACCGTGGCCGACCTGAAGCCCGGGATGCGGCTCGAGGGAGTGGTCACCAACGTGGCGGCGTTCGGGGCGTTCGTCGACGTCGGCGTCCACCAGGACGGCCTGGTGCACATCTCGGCGATGTCCCACGAATACGTCAAAGACCCGCGCGATGTCGTCAAACCCGGCGACGTCGTACACGTCAAGGTGCTCGACGTCGACGTGCCCCGCAACCGGATCTCGCTGACGCTGCGTCTCGACGACGAGGTCAGCGCCGGCAAGCCGGCGCAGCGGCGCTCGCCTGGTGGCGACGGCACCCGAGGTCCGGCCGGGCCTCGACGGGGTGACGGACCACGACGCGACCGTGGTCAGGGTGGCAAGAACGAACCACAAGGTGCGATCGCCGAGGCCCTGCGCCGCGCCGGCTACACGTCAAAGGGGTGACGCGCCCGATCCTCGCCCGAGGCCTGGGCCCATTGGCCCCCCTGGGCCCACCCAACCGCAACGGCGTCACCCGTCCTCGGTGATCGTGGCCGGATTTCTGCCCTACCCACCGGTTGATGAGCAGGGGCCGGTTGACATGCCGCCGGAGCCATGTTTGGCTGACAAGTAGGTGGTTAAGCAGCAGCCACATCACATTCCGACCTGTTCGGTAGGTGTTGGCCGTGCCTCTCGCGACCGCCAGATCCACTTCCTTAGCTCATTCCGCAAACAATCATGCTGCCCCCGCCGGTGACGGCACCGGCCGGGCGGAGAACACACATCGGCTATTGCGCCGAGCCGCCAATGCCGGACCAGCCGAGCAGCGGCGGTTGCAGGATGAAGCCATCATGCTCAACACGGGGTTGGCCGAGTCGATCGCCCGCAAGTACGCGGGACGCTCCGAAGATGTCGCCGATCTGACCCAGGTGGCCTACCTGGGATTGGTGAACGCGGTACGCCGGTACACACCCGAACGTGGGGTGGACTTCGTCTCGTTCGCCATGCCTACCATTGCCGGCGAGGTCAAGCGATACTTCCGCGACCACGGCTGGACCATCCGCCCACCGCGGCGGATCCAGGAGCTGCATCGCCAGATCACGACCACCGCGGCGGGGCTGGCGCAACGGCTGGGCCGCCTCCCCACACCCGGTGAGATCGCCGCCGAGCTGGACCTGGACGTACGCGACGTGGAGGAAGCGCAGGCGTGCCATAGCTGCTACACACCCATGTCGCTCGACGCACCCGTCCACACCGAGGACGGTGGCTCGTTATCGGATGTGATCGGTGCCGACGACGCCGGTTTCGGGCGAGCGGAGGCGAGGACGGTCCTGCGTCCGTTGTGCCGCGCGTTGTCACCGCGGGACCAGCGCGTTCTGTACTTGCGATTCGTCCGGGGGTGGACCCAACAGGAGATCGCCGACGACATGGGCATCACCCAGATGCAGGTGTCGCGGCTGCTGGCTCGGATCCTCGGTCACCTCAGGCGGCGGCTGAACACGCGGCCGGTCAGTCGACAGGCAGGCTCCGGGTCGAGATCAGCTGTTCCGCTACCTCGCGCAGCTTGATGTTGCTGTCTTGAGAATGTCGCCGGAGGACGTCGAACGCACGATGAGCGTCGAGCCCGTACCGTTCCATCAGCAACCCCTGTGCCTGCCCGATGATGTTTCTGGTCTCGACCGCGCGCCGCAGCCCGATCTCTTCCTGCAGGAAGTCCAACGCCACCGAGGCGTGGCTGGCCAGCACCCGGGCACGTTCGGCATCGGCCTCGTCGAGCTGGCCAACCGAGCTGGCATAGAGATCGAGAGTGCCGATGGTACGGCGACTGGTGTACAAGCAGGCGCTCACCGCGCTGCGGAATCCGAGCTCCGCCATCTGCGAACCCCACTGTGGCCAGCGGTGATCCTGGCTGGTGTTACTGACGAGGCAGGTGTCGTGGTCATCCGCGGGGTCGAACCCGGGAGCCTCGTGCATCGCGGACCGGATCCGCCCCGCCTGCTCCGCTTCGGCGCCGGTAGCGGCCGCGACCTCCCACCGGTGACTGGACCGCAGCAGGGCGACGCCGCCTTGTTCGGCGCTGGTCATCTCGGTGGCGTATTCCGCGATGCGCTGCGCGGCGTGATCGAAATCCGGCTCCGTAGCGAGTTGACGAGCCGCGTCGGCGAACTCCGCCGAATCCTGCACATTCATGACAACCTCCACAATCGGCCCACCAACGGTGCGCCGAACCCCCCGCCTGACGGCTACTCCACCACTACTCATACCGCCAGCGAGACGAGATCGCATCGATATCGTGATTCTTTCTTTATCTTTGGAGTGATCTTATGCGCCCCACCCAGCCCCATGCCACTACCGACGTGATCTCCCAGGTGTGCCAGCATCCCGGGCCGTTCCTCACGGCGTACCTCGACGTGAGCCGCAACGTCGACGAGGCACCCCACCGGTTGGCCGTACGCTGGCGGTCGGCACGCGAGCAACTGCAGCGGATGGCCGCGCCCAGCGAGCTGATCGACCTCGCCGAAGAACGGATCACCGAACCAGTCGACATGCCGGGCTCAACCGCCCGGATGGTCGTGGCCGCCGACAACGACATCGTCCTCGACGACGTCGTGCCCCGGCCACGTTCCAACGAGACCGTCACGTGGGGGCCACTGCCAGACCTCACCGGTTGGCTCGCCGATCGCAGCACCGCGGTGCCGATCCTCGTCGTACTCGCCGACCGAGAGGGTGCCGACTTCGAGCTCTACGCTCCTTGGCCAGAACGGTTGGTGACCCATGACAGCGCCGACGGCGACACGAAACACCTCACGAAGGTCGCCGTCGGCGGGTGGTCGCACAAGCGGTACCAGCGGCGCGCCGAGGAGACCTGGCGCCGCAACGCCGAGCAGGTCGCCGCGGAGATCGACGAGCTGATCACCACCGGCGTGCGGGCCGTCGTGACGGCTGGAGATCTACGCGCCCAGGGTGAGATCCGGCAGGCGGTGAGCGAGCCGGCCAGGGCCGCCCTCGTGGAGCTCGAGACCGGTGGACGCGCGGCCGGAAGTTCACGGACTGTCCTGGACGACGCCATCGACGAGGTGGTCCGGGAGGCCGTCGACAGTGACCGACGGCGGGTCTTGAACGAACTGGAAGAGGAGGCTGGCCGCGACGGCGCGGCCGTGCTGGGCGTCGACGGAGTTCTGCCCGCCCTGGTCCAAGGCCGGGTCCGCACCGCCGTGCTTGCTCCTGAGGTGGCCTCGGGCACCGTGGTCGAACCCGCCGCTCACCCCGGTCTGCCATTGCCGGCCGCGGCGCGGGAGGCCGGGCCGGTGCGCGCTGATCTGGCGGTGTTGTGCGCGTCCGCCGCGACGGACGCCGAGACCGTCGTGACCGGGCGGCCGATCAGTGCTGACGGGGTGGCTGCCGTGCTGCGCTGGTGACGAACTCGTGGCGCGGGTCGTGCAGTCCACCAACACCACCACCTGACGGGGGAACGCCACATCCATCACCCAGTCGGCGAGCACCCGCGCCTTCCGGTGCGTCGTTGGCATCCGCGCCAGGTGGTAGAGCCGGTGCGTCGCCCACGCCGGCCGTTGTGATCGCTCATGTCCCGCGCTTACCCGGGCTCCCGTCGTCGAAACGGCCACGGGGAGTACGCGGCCGGGTGGTGGGTAACCACGGGGGACGACGACATCGTCGATGCCGGAAACGAGACCTGGAGGACAGTTATGAGTGTGTGCGACGTATGCGGCAACGACTACGACCGCAGCTTCAGCTTGCGCACGCCGGACGGCCACGAACACACCTTCGACAGCTTCGAGTGCGCCATCCACCGGTGCGCCCCACGGTGTGCGCACTGCGCCTGCCGGGTGATCGGGCACGGCGTGGAGGCCCGGGGATTGGTCTACTGCTGCGCCCACTGCGCGCGGATTTCGGGCGTCGACGGAGTCGCCGACAATGCCGAACGATCCGTCTGACCCGGTACCGCCCCGGTCACCGGGCCGCGAGCTGGGAAAGCACCGCGGCGGCGATCGACGAATGGTCGATTCCCGCGGCTACGAGCTGCTCGGCCGGTGTGGCGGAGCCGGGCATGGTGTCGACCCCGAGCCGGGTGATCCGTGGCGCCACCGCGCCGGAGAACGCCTGGCAGACCGCGTCCCCGAGGCCACCTTCCGGGCGATGATCCTCGACGGTCACCAGGAACCCGGTGTCGCCAGCGGCCTGGTGCAGGGTGACCGCGTCGACCGGTTTGATCGAGTAGAGGTCGATGACACGTGTCGCAACACCATGCCGGGCTAGGTCGTCGGCCGCGGCGAGCGCCTCGTGGACGGTGACTCCGGCCGCCACCAGCGTGACCGCGTCGGCGGAGCTGGAACGCAGTACGCGGCTACCGCCCACCTCGAAGACCTCTCCGGGCGGGTAGATCACTGGTGTCTCGCCCCGGCAGGTACGCAAGTAGCGGATACCGGCACGGTCGGCCAGCTGCTCCATCAGCATCCCGGTCTGGTTGGCGTCACAGGGATGGATGACCGTACTCGAATACACCGCACGCATCACCGCGATGTCCTCGAGGCCCATCTGCGACGGCCCGTCGGCCCCGATGGCCACTCCGGCGTGGGACCCGACGAGGCACAGGTTTGCCCGGCTGACGGCCGCCATCCGAATCACGTCGTAGGCCCTGGCCAGGAAGGCGGCGAAGGTGGCCACGAACGGATTCCAGCCCCGTGCCTGAATGCCGATGGCGGCGGCGACCATCTGCTGCTCGGCGATGTAGAACTGGAAGAACCGGTCGGGGTGCTCGGCGGCGAACCGCTCCATCCGGGTGGAGTCGGACACCTCGGCATCCAGCCCCACGACATCGGGACGGGCTCGAGCCAGCGCGGCAAATGCGGCTCCGAACGCATCGCGCGTGGACTCGGTGTCGCCGAGTTCGTAGACGGGTGGCTGGTACCGTCCGCGTTCCCCGAACCGGTGGGGAGGGGCGAGGTAGGGCGGTTTGGATACGTTTACCCGATGGTGGCGGACTCCGCCGAGTTCGGCGATGGCCCGCCGGCCGTTGCCGACCGGCTTGCCGTGGTGCCCCTCCTGATCGGCCACCTCGGCGATGCCGGCTCCCTTGACCGTGCGGGCCAGAACAGCGGTGGGTCGAGTGGAGGTCAGCGCCTCGCGGTAGGCGGCGTCGATCTGATCGAGGTGATGACCGTCGATCCGGAGCACGCGCCAGCCGTGCGCCTCGAAGCGCCGGGCGTAGGCGCCGATATCCCAGCCGAATCGGGTTGGTCCGCGCTGGCCGAGCCGGTTGACGTCGATGATCGCCACCAGGTGGTTGAGCCCTTCGTATGAAGCGTGCTCGACCGCCTCCCAGACCGATCCCTCGGCCAGTTCGCCATCTCCGCAGAGCACCCACACTCGGTAGGGCAGCCGGTCCAACCGCTGCCCGCACAGAGCGAGGCCGACGCCGGTGGGTAGACCGAGCCCCAGGGAGCCGGTTGCCACGTCCACCATCGGCGCGCGAGGGGTGGGATGGCCTTCGAGCCGGCTACCGAGGGCACGGTAGGTGACCAGTTCGTCGTCGGTGATCAGGCCGGCCGCCTTGCCAAGTGCGTATAACAAAGGCGAGGCGTGTCCCTTGGAGAAGATCAGGTGATCGTTCTGCGGGTTGGCACGATTGTTGATGTCGTAACGCAGGTGCCGGGCTGCCAGTACGGCCACGAGGTCCGCCGCGGACAGGGACGACGTCGGGTGGCCGGAGCCGGCCACCTCCGCGCAGCGGACCGCATCTACCCGTAGCTGTTGGGCCAGCGCCGCCAGTTCGGACATGTTTCCATCAGCCACAATCCACCCTGTTACCCGAATCGAGCCGATTCCAACATCCTGATGGGGTATTCCCTCAGACCCGGAAGCACCCGGGTGAAGGCAGAAATCCGGCGACGATCACCGGCACTCGGGGCGCCCAGCGTTCTGATCGGCGAGGGCTTGCCCGATGGAGTGCAGCGACTGACGCAGCGACTCCGGTTCCAGGACCTCCACACCGGGCGCCAAGGCCGCCAGCTGCCGCAACGCCACGTCTTCTCGTTCGGTTGGCAGGGTGAGCACACACCAGCCATCGGCGTCGGGTGGTGTGGCCGTCGCCCGCGCGGATGTCGCGGACGCCGGACCGACGTAGTGGTGGAGGTTGCGTAGCGCCCACGGTGCCAGCCGCACCCGGCACCGGTATCGCAGCAGCGACAGGTCGAACGCCGCGGCCGACGCCGCCCACCACTCAGCCAGCTCGAAACCGTCCGGCCGGTCGACGCGTTCGTCGCGTGGCTCGACCGCACCGATCCGCCCTACGCGGTAGGTCCGGATCTGCCCGGGTGCGCCGTCCGGTGTGGCCACCAAGTACCACGTCCCGGCCTTGAGCACGAGGCCAAGTGGGCCGAGCCGGCGCGAGACCGGACCGTCCGGACGCTCATAGCTGACGTCGATCTGCCGGCCCGCCCACACCGCTTCGGCCACCGTGGGCAGCGCCGCAGGTGTGTCTTCGGCATCGAACCATCCGGGGGCGTCGAGGTGGAAACGCTCCCGCAGTCGGCTGGCCCGGCCCCGAAGTTCCGGAGGCAACGTGGCGATGACCTTGCTCTCGGCCGCTGTCAGCACGGCCCCTAGTCCGAGATCGGCCACCGCTGCTGGTGCACCGGCCAGGAACAGCGCCGCGGCCTCGTCTCCGGTGAGACCGTCCAGGCGGGTCCGCCAGCCTTCTACCAGGTGGATGCCTCCGCCCGGCCCGGATTCGGTCCACAACGGCACGCCGGCCGCCTGCAAGGCAGTGACGTCGCGGTAGACGGTGCGTACCGACACGTCGAGCTCTCCCGCGAGCCAGGCGGCCGTGGCTCCGCGGCGCTGTTGCAGCAGGAACATCAGGCTCATCAACCGGCTGGCTCGCATAGTCCGAATCTATGCCTTAACGCTGACACTGGATGTCAGGAATTCGCTCAATACTTAACTCATGGCCTCTTGGAAACAGTTCTCCACCGAAGCACCAGAGCTAGCCGCGGCGGTCCGGCAGCGCTTCACCTTCACCAAACACCATGTCCTTGCCACGCTACGTGCCAAGGGGGCACCCCGGGTCAGCGGAACCGAGGTCGACTTCCACGGTGATCATCTCGTCATCGGTTCCATGCTCGACGCGATGAAGGCGCGTGATCTACGACGTGACGGCCGGTACGCGCTGCACTCGAACCCGGGCGACGGATCGATGGAACACGGCGACGCGAGGATCTCCGGCCGGGCCCTCGAGGTGCCCACCGATCAGCTCGACGACTACCTCGACCGGCCGATCGAGGCGCCTGGACCGTTCCACCTGTTCCTGATGGGCATCGACGACGTCGTGCTGGCCGGGCTCAACGAATCGCGGACCGGCATGCTCATCCAGCTGTGGCGCCCCGGACAAGCCGTGACGACGTTCAACCGATAATCCTGCCGCTCAGCCTTGGACCGGCTCCCGACACGGCCTGAGCCCGCATCGCAGCCCAGCGACGGGGCTCACCCGTGATCACCGCGGCAGAACCAGCAAGACGGCGACAAGTAGGTCGAGCACACCACACGTCTCGGCGTACGAGCGCACCACCACCTTGTCGCGCCGCAGATGCACGAAGTCCCACAGGCCGTGCAGGAACCACCCCGCGGCCACGACGTACCGGCCGAGATCCGGTTCGACGACCAACCCGATCAGTGCGATCAGCCCGAACCCGACCATCCCCAGAGACTGAACCCGGAACTCTCCGGCGCGGCGTAGCTGTTGGTCGACGACCCCCCAGACCAGCACGATCAACGCCAGCCCGGCGAATGCCGCCGCCGGCGAGACCACACCCACCACACGCAGGACGACGAAGACGACGACCAGCCCACCGAGGACCGGCCACGTCGCCGATCGTCGCCGCAGCGCGACGGCCAGCAAGTACACCAGGGGAAGGAGCACGAGAATCTCAGTGAGGCTCGCCAGCAGTTCCGGCGAGTACCCTCGGCCGGCCGCCAGAAGCGCTCCACCCAGGCCTAGTGCGGTCGGCCAGCGCCGCAGCAGGAACCTGCCCGGATTCCACCATCCCGTGGTGCCGGCCGGGGCTGTCGGACCGTTCGTTGTTGTCATGTCGTCTACTCCTCTTGACCGGATTGCTGCCAGCCTGGAGGAGCGGACCACCGGCGCGTAGTGGCGAATCCCGACGCCGTGGCGTGGATTCGTCACCAGAATGGATGACATCTGTCATCGACGCTGGTCGTTGCTGCCGCGGGCATGGCGTGTGCTGCCACAATGGCGGGGTGCCCCACGCGCAGATGGAGCCCGCCGACGATCTCGGGAGGTTCCGCCGCTTCACCTGGTGGACGCTGACCGGCACCAACGTGCTCTCCCTCGTCGGCGTAGTCGGCGGCTGGCTAATCACCACCGCTGCCGCGCCCTGGGTGTGGGTCGCCGGTACGGTGACATCCGGGGTGATAGCCGCGGCCATCACTCTCCTGTTCACCCACCGGCTCTCACTCGGCTCCCTCACCGGCGCTGAGGTCGCGCCCGCCGATATGCCAGTGGCAGCGGTGGCGATGGGAGTCGTCGCGGCGACCGCGCTGAGCAGTGTGATGCTCACCGCCGACGGGTCACGGGCGTGGCCGCTGGCGCCGGCGATCATGGCGTCGATCATCGTGACGTACCTGTCACCGGGACGCAGGTGGCAGTTCATCACGCTCGCCATGGGTGGCGCCGCGGCGATCGGTGCTGTGGACGCCACCGCGTCCGGTGACCACACACTATGGGCGGTCGCGCTCCCGCCGGTCATCGTCGGATCCGTCATTTGGATCACGCTGGGCATCTTGTGGTCGTGGGACGTCGCTGAACGCCTCGACACCGCCGGCCGCCTCTCCGCCGACGCCGCGGTCAAGGACGAGCGGCTGCGCTTCGCCGCCGAGTTACACGATGTCCAAGGGCACCATCTACAGGTGATCGCGCTGAAGAGTGAGCTGGCCGCACGGCTCGTCGAGGCTGATCCACAGCGCGCCGCGGCGGAGATGCGCGAGGTACGACGTCTCTCCGTCGACGCGCTACATGACACTCGGGCGGTCGCGTACGGCTATCGGGACACCACCCTCGGCGCGGAGATCACCAACGCGACCCGGGTGCTGGCCGCCGCCGGCGTCGAGACCCGGACGAATCCACCGTCCGGTCTTCCAGATGGCGCCGACCATCTGGACACACCTGACCGGCAACTCCTCGGGCTGGTGGTCCGTGAGGCCACGACGAACATCTTGCGACACAGCGCAGCTCGGTCCGCCGAGATCGGTTCCGAGCTCAGCGACGGTGTCTTGTGTCTACGTATCCGCAACGACGGCGCCAGCTCGGCCGCGCCGGCGGTCGACGGATCCGGCCTGAGCAGCCTCGCCGCCCGGGTGGGCGCCCGGGGCGGCAGGTTGACCTGGACGAACGAGAGTGAGCGCTTCACCCTGACGGCAACGCTGCCGCTCCACGTCGACTCGGAGGCAGAACGATGATCCGGTTGCTGATCGCCGACGACGAGGACCTCATCCGGGGTGCTCTGACCGCGCTCCTTCGACTGGAGGACGATCTCGACGTCGTAGCGGAGGCGGCGACCACCACCGAAGCGGTGCGCCTGGCTGCCATCCACAAGGTGGACATCGCCGTCCTCGACCTGGAGATGCCACCTGGAGACGGCGTGCGTGCGGCTCAGGAGATCCTGGCCGAGCTGCCCGCCAAGGTGGTCTTGGTCACCCGGCACGCCCGGCCAGGAGTGCTGCGCCGCGCGCTCGCCGCCGGAATCAGCGGGTTCGTCCCGAAGACCACCCCGGCGGCCCGGCTCGCCGAGATCATCCGTGCCGTCGCCCGCGGTCAGCGGTACGTCGATCCGGACATCGCCGCCTCCGCCCTGACCGAACACAACTGCCCACTCACCGACCGGGAGCTCGACGTCCTGCGAGAAGCGCGGGACGGCGCGTCGATCAACGAGATCGCCGCGCGCGTCCATCTCGCCTCCGGCACCGTCCGCAACTACCTATCGTCGGCGATGACCAAACTCGGCGTTGGTTCTCGCCACGCCGCAGCCCACCGGGCCTGGGAGGAGGGCTGGATCTGACCCGTCGCGCCGGGACGGCGCCGGATGCCCTGCCATCGTTCACTCGTGACGGCTACCTGCGACCGCCGTCAAGTGAACCTCGGGGCGACCCTCGACGTGTAGCTGCGGCAGCCGCCGCTCCCAACTGATGGGCAGCCACCAGTTGTGCCGCCCGAACAGGTGCATCACGGCCGGCACCAGCAGCATCCGCACGACGGTGGCATCGATGAAGATGGCCGCCGCCATCCCGACCCCGATCACCTTGAGAAAGACTTCGTCGCTGGGGACGAACGCGGCGAACACCGCGACCATGATCGCTGCCGCCGCGGTGATGACCCGGCCGGTGTTGGCCAACCCATCGACGATGGCACGTGCGTTGTTCCCGGCCCGCACCCATGACTCTCGCATCCGGCTGATCAGGAACACTTCATAATCCATGGACAGCCCGAACAGAACAGCGAAGATCAGCACCGGGATGAAGGCCGGCATGGGTGTGGGGGTGTTGATGCCGATCAGCTGACCGAACCACCCGCCCTCCAGGGCAAGCGCGACCACCCCGTACGCGGCGGCCACCGAGAGCAGGTTCATCAGCGCGGCAGTGATCGGGATGACAATGCTGCGGAAAGCCACGAGCAGCAACGCCATCGACAACAGCACCACCCCACCGATCAACACCGGCAGCCGGCTCACGACGTTGGCGGAGCTGTCGATCGCCGTGGCGGTGACCCCGCCGACATAGACGTCGAGCCCCGTGCCGTCGCTGGCGGCCGGGATCACCTCGTCCCGGAGCGAGTGGATGAGTTCCTCGGTGGCGTCGTCCTGTGGTCCAGTGGTGGGCACCACGGTGAACACCGCGGTATCACCGGCGTCGTTGATCACCGGTGGTGTCACCGCCGCCACCCCGGGTGCGGTCGCGATCTGGCTGGCCACCCCGTCCAGTACCGCCGGATCAGTGGCACCGGAAAGGTCAGTGGCCAGGAGCAGCGGACCGTTGGCACCTGGGCCGAAGCCGTCGGCCAGCATGTCGTAGGCCTGGCGGACCGACTTCTCTTCCACCTCGTTGCCAGCATCGGGGAAGCCGAACCGCGCCCCGAGGAATGGCGCTGCCAACACGAGCAGGACACCGACCCCGGCCACGGCGGCGATCACCCGGTGCCGCTCGACCAGCCGGCTCCATGCCAGCCACCGCCGCGACGGTTCGACATGCCCGCCGTCGGCGACCTGGACCGGCCGCCGGCGCCCGAGAGGCAGCCGCAACCGATCGACGTGGTGCCCCAGGTATCCGAGCAGGGCGGGGAACAACGTCGTCGCGGCGGCCATCACGATCAGCACGGCGGCGATGGTCACGACGGCGGCGCCGCGCATGAACGACAACCCCATCGCGAACAGGCCGAGCATGCTGACCACGACGGTCGTTCCAGCGACGAGAACCGCTCGGCCGGCGGTGTCCAGTGTCGCCACCGTCGCCCGTTCGGGGTTCAAACCGACGGCACGCCATTCCCGGAACCGGGTCACCATCAGGAGGGTGTAGTCGATACCCAGCGCGATGCCGAGCATCGTCGCCAGCGCCGTGGACCAGTCCGGCACGGCGATCACCGCGGCGATCAATCCGGTCAGCATCGCGCTGACACCGAGTCCGAACAGCGCGACGAGCAGTGGAAGGCCGGCGGCTACCACCGAGCCGAACGTGAATAGCAAGATGATCGCGGCAGCGACGAGCGCGATTCCCTCCGAGCCGATCTCACCCTGCTCGGCCCACATGATCGCTTCGCCCCCGAGGGCGATCTCCAATCCGGGGCGTTCGGCCCGTTCGGCTATCGCCAGGAGACGTTCGCTCTCCTCTTCCGGCACGTCGGCGCCGTTGTCGTGGGTGAGCCAGAGCTGGGTGGACAGCGTGCGCCCATCCGCCGATAGCTGTCCCGGCTGGGTATACGGGTCGTCGGCGGCGGCCACCGGCGGCGCCGCCGCCAAGTCGGCGAGCAACCCGTCGACGGCGGTGCGGACGTCCGGTGCCGTCACGTCGTCGGCGTGGACGACAACATCGACGGTCGCGCCGGAGAAGACCGCGAACCGCTCGTTGAGCAGGTCCTGGGCTTGGCCCGAGTCGGAGCCCGGAGCGGAGTAGTCGGCCGAGAAGTCGCCGGCGAAGGTGACGGACAGGCCGGCCGCCGCCGCGATGGCCACGATCCAGGCGACGATCACCCGGCCGCGGTGTCGGTACGCGTGCCCGGCGAGCACGCCGAGTAGCCCGGTGCCCGGCGGTGGCGCCGACGACGGGGCGGTCAGTTTGGTGTGGTCGATATCTGGCGCGTGCGTGGTCATGAGCGGCCCTCGTCGATAGCGAAACGGAGCGTGACGCAAATTAAGATACGTCACAAGTGTTATGCGTCATTACTATTCGCCGATCCCGTTCCGCTTGTCAAGTCTCTTCACATCTGTGACAGTGTGTAACTGAGAATTCACTCAGGGAGATGACCAACGCGTGACGACACGACGGGAACGGGCCAGGGCGGCCACCATCGACGAAATCAAGGAAACCGCCCTGTCGCTCATGCGCGAACACGGCAGCACCGACATCCGCTTCTCGGACATCGCTCGCTCGATGGGTATGACCGCGCCGGCCCTCTACCGTTACTTCGCCGACCGGGACGAGTTGCTGACCGCGCTGATCGTCGACGCGTTCGACGATCTTGGAACCACTGTCGCCGAAAGCCGGGCGCGGGCGTCCGCCGACGATCTCTCCGGCAGCTTCCTCGCCGTCGCCAGCGCCTATCGGCGGTGGGTCAACCAGGAGCCACAACGGTTCGCCCTCATCTTCGGCATGCCCGTCCCGGGTTACGTGGCGCCAGACGAAGGGCCCACCACTGAGGCGGCGCGCCGGGCGATGGCCCAACTCGAATCACTGTTCGCCGAAGCGGCCGCCCGGGGCATGCTCGGCAGACCCACCATCCACGAGGTAGACGACGCCCTGCTGGGCTGCATCATCGCCAAGCAAGCCGCCAGCGAACCGGCCGAAGCCACGGTGCCGGCCGAGACTTTTCAGGCCTGCTTGCATTGCTGGTCGGCACTGCACGGTTTCGTGTCCCTCGAAACGTACGGGCACTTCGGCTTCCTCACCCCGGAGGCACGTGACGCCCTGTTCGTCTCGACCGTCCGGCTGGCCGCATTGTCCTCCGGCTTCCCCTGGTCGGACCCGGCCCCCACCTTGTCCATGGTCACGAACACATGATCATGGACAAGACAGCGGCTCAGACCTAGGGAACTAGCGGTACTGTCGCAAGAACGTCCGGATGTCACTCACGAGCAGATCGGGTGCTTCCATCGCCGCGAAGTGTCCACCACGGTCGTAATCGCTCCAGTGGACGATGTTGTTAGCCTTCTCGTCGACCTGTCTCAGCGCGACGTCGCGGCTACCGAACAGCGCCACGCCGGCCGGAACTTCCAACACCTCGGGCTCGCCGCCCCAGTCGGCGCTCGCCTCGCGGTACAGTTGCGCCGCCGATCCGGCGGTCCCGGTGAACCAGTACACGCTGACGTTGGCGAGCAATTGATCGATCTCGACCGCGTCCTCGGGTAATAGTTTGGCCGGGTCGGTCCACTCCCGGAACTTCTCCACGATCCACGCCAGCTGCCCGACCGGAGAGTCGGTCAGGCCATAGGCGACCGTCTGTGGCTTGGCCGCCTGGATGGCCACATATCCGGTGTCGTATCCGTATAAGTAGGCGAAACGTTCCTGGTCTCGCTCGGGCAGGCTGGCGACCTCCTCGGCGGGAACGTCGAATGGCAACGTGAAACCGCCGTTCACGTGGATCGCCACGATCCGGTCCCGGTCGGCGAGGCACAACGCGCGGCTGATCGAGACCCCGAAGTCGCCCCCCTGCACGGCATACCGCTCGTAGCCGAGCCGGCTCATCAATTCCGCCCAGGCCGCGGCGATACGCTCGACGTTCCATCCCTCTTCTTGTGTCGGCCCGGAGAACGCGAAACCCGGAATGGATGGTGCGATCACATGGACCGCATCGGCCGGATCACCGCCGTGCCGCGCCGGGTCGGTCAGCGGTTCGATGATCTCGGCGAACTCGACGAATGAGCCGGGCCAGCCGTGCGTGAGCAGCAGGGGAAGCGCGCCGGGCTCCGGAGAGCGCACGTGGACGAAGTGGATGTTCTGACCATCGATATCGGTGGTGAACTGCGGGAAAGCGTTCAGGCGGGCCTCTTGCGCCCGCCAGTCGAACGTCGTCCCCCAATACTCGGCGAGCCGTTGGAGATAGCCGACCGGGACCCCCCGGCTCCAACCCGCGTCAGCTATGTCGGCAGGCCAGCGGGTCCGAGTCAGCCGATCGCGGAGATCGTCGAGATCTTCCTGGGAAATGTCGATACGAAACGGTTCGATGCTGTTCGACGTCATACATTCAATGCTAGGGACCCATTAGGACAGGACTTGTCCTACGTTCTGGCACGATGTCATGTATGTGGGAGACGTCGGGACGGCTGCTCAGGTTGCTGTCCTTGCTCCAGGTGCGCCGAGAATGGTCCGGCACCGAGCTCGCGGCCAGGCTCAACGTCTCCACCCGGACCGTCCGCCGCGACGTCGAGCCGGCTGCGCGCCCTGGGCTACCCCGTCAACGCCGCGCGTGGTGTCGCCGGATACGAACTCGCACTCTGGATCGGCCTGTTCGGCTTCGAGTTCGAGGTACACGAGCCACCTGAACTACGGGAGATGCTGGCCGAGCTCGCCGGTCGGCTCGCCCGGGCCGCCGATTCCCGACTACCTCGCGACACATGACCCCGCGAGCACGCCGGAGAACACCTCGGTGGATACCATCAACGCATGCTGAGCTTGCCGGACCAGGTCAGCGCCTGCTTGTTCGACCTCGACGGCGTCTTGACCCCCACCGCCGTCGTCCACAAAGCGGCCTGGGAAGAAACCTTCAACACGTTCCTCCTCCAGCGTTCCCAGGACGACGGCGCACCCTACGTGCCGTTCGACCCTGAAGATGACTACTACAAGTACGTCGACGGCCGCTCACGGGCCGACGGCGTGCGCACCTTTCTGGAATCTCGTGGCATCACCCTCCCGGAGGGCCACCCTGACGATCTCGGCGATCTGAGTACCGTCACCGGCATCGGGAACCGCAAGAACACCGCGCTCCTCGAGCAGCTGCGCGAACACGGCGTCAGCGCCTATCCCGACGCCGAGCGGTATCTTCACGCCACCCAGCGGGCCGGACTCCGCCGGGCCGTCGTGTCGGCCAGCGCCAACTGCCGCGAGGTGATCGAGGCCGCCGGCCTGGCATCCATGCTGGAAGTCAGGGTCGACGGGGTCGTCGCCCGCCAAGAGGGCCTACGCGGCAAACCACATCCGGACACCTTCCTGGCCGCCGCCGAACGGTTAGGGGTCGAGCCCGCCCAGGCGGCCGTCTTCGAGGACGCCATCGCCGGCGTCGAGGCGGGCCGGGCCGGCGAGTTCGGCTACGTTGTTGGTATCGACCGGGTGGGCCAGGCAGATGCGCTCCGGGCGGCCGGCGCCGACGTCGTCGTGAGCACGCTCGCCGAACTGATGGATGGAGCCACCCGATGATCCGTGAGTCGAGCTTTCCGTGCGACCCGTGGCACATCACCGAAACCAGCCTCGACCTCGACGTGCTAGCCCAGTCCGAATCGGTCTTCGCCCTATCCAACGGGCATATCGGGCTACGGGGCAACCTCGACGAAGGCGAGCCGCACGGGCTCCCCGGCACCTACCTCAACTCGTTCTACGAGCTCCGTCCGCTTCCCCACGCCGAGGCCGGCTACGGCTACCCAGAGCAGGGGCAGACCATCCTCAACGTCACCAACGGCAAGCTCATCCGGCTGTTGGTAGACGACGAGCCGTTCGACCTGCGCTACGGCGAGGTCCGCTCACACAAGCGCACCCTCGACCTGCGCGCCGGCACCCTCGAACGAGCCGTCGAATGGGTCTCCCCCACGGGCAACGCCGTCCGCGTCCATTCGACCCGCCTGGTGTCCTTCACCCATCGCGCGGTGGCCGCCATCTGCTACGAGGTCGAACCGCTGGACGACAAAACCCGCCTGGTCGTGCAGTCCGGGCTGGTGGCGAACGAAGAACTCCCGGCAGCCCGGGCCGATCCCCGCGTCGCCGCGGTTCTCGAGGCACCCCTCCAGTCCGAACAGCACTTGGCCAACGGCGCCGGTGGGCTACTCATCCACCGCACGAGGGCCAGCGGGCTGCGGATGGCCGCGGCCATGACACACCTCGTGGACAGCCCGCAGGATGAGGTGGTCAGCACCGAGGCGTTCCCCGACTGGGTCCGCACCACCATCGCGTGCGTGCTCCGGCCCGGGCAGCGGCTCCGGGTGGTCAAACTCCTCGCATACGGATGGTCCAGCCAACGATCGCTGCCGGCCCTGCGCGATCAGGTCGGCGCCGCGCTGGCATCGGCCCGACTCGCGGGCTGGGAAGGACTCCGCAACGATCAACGCGAGTACCTGGACGAATTCTGGGACGCCGGCGACGTCCGGGTCGAGGGTGATCCCGAAGTGCAGCAGGCGGTCCGGTTCGGCATGTTCCACGTGCTCCAGGCCGGAGCCCGCAACGAGATGCGGCCCATCGCGGCCAAAGGGCTCACTGGACCTGGCTACGACGGGCACGTGTTCTGGGACACCGAGATGTTCGCCCTGCCGGTGCTGATCTACACCAAGCCGCAGGCGGCGGTGCAGGTGTTGCGCTGGCGGCATGCCACCCTCGATCTCGCCCGCGACCGCGCCCGGACCCTCGGATTGAAGGGGGCAGCCTTCCCCTGGCGCACCATCCGTGGCCACGAGACATCCGGGTACTGGCCGGCCGGCACCGCGGCGTTCCACATCGGTGCGGCGATCGCCGACGCCACCATGCGTTACGTCCAGGCCACCGGCGACGACACGTTCGAGCGCGAGGTGGGTGTCGAACTGCTGGTGGAGACCGCCCGGCTGTGGCACTCGCTGGGCCACCACGACCGCCACGGCGACTTCCACATCGACGGTGTCACCGGACCGGACGAGTACTCGGCCATCGCCAACGACAACGTCTACACCAACCTGATGGCGCAGCGGAACCTTGCCGGCGCCGCCGACGCGGTCGACCGCCATCCAGAGGTCGCCGAGAGGCTCGGCGTACAACCAGAGGAGCCACGCGCGTGGCTGGAGGCAGCCGCGGCCATGGTTGTCCCGTACGACGCCGAACTAGGCGTCCACCAGCAGTCCGAAGGTTTCACCCGGTTCCAGGAATGGGACTTCACCGCGACGAAACCCGAGGAATATCCGCTGCTGCTCACCCACCCGTACTTCGATCTCTATCGGCGTCAGGTATCCAAACAGGCCGACCTGGTGCTGGCCATGCACTGGCGCGGCGACGTGTTCAGCCCGGACGAAAAGGCCCGCAACTTCCGCTACTACGAGGCGCGGACCACCCGTGACTCGTCGCTGTCCGCGTGCACCCAGGCAGTGCTGGCCGCGGAGACCGGCCACCTCGAGCTCGCCTATGACTACCTCGGCGAGGCCGCGCTGACCGATCTTCATGACACGCACTCGAATACCAGCGACGGCGTTCATCTGGCGTCGCTGGCCGGGTCGTGGATCGCGCTGGTGGCCGGCTTCGGCGGGATGAGAGATCACGACGGCGTTCTCGCGTTCGCACCGAGGCTGCCCGAACACATCAGCCGGCTGGACTTCTCGCTGCTCTGGCGGGACCTCCGGCTGCGGGTCAGCATCGCCGCCCGCGAGGTCACCTACTACCTGCGTGATGGCGACCATCAGGACGACGCTCGACTCCACCTGTTCCACCATGGGCAGCCGGTCACCGTGGCCATCGGGAAACCGGTGACGATGGCCATCCCCGAGATGCCCGATCCTGGGACAGAACCGGAGCAACCGGTCGGCCGGGCACCTATCCGCCGCACCATCGCGCCACCTACCTGAACACCATCACCGAAACCTACATCGGCGGTGGCCCTTGGCCGGACGGCCGTCTACGTGCATCATGTTCACAGGTGGGGGTTCGTCGTGGGTGGAGGTGGCTCGATGAACGAACCCGACCTGGCCGCGTTCCTGCGCGCCCGGCTTGATGAGCTTGAGACGGCCGCGCGTGCCGCCGCCGAATACGTCGGCGGGGCGAGCTGGGGTGTGGAAGTAGGTGGCGACGTCGTGTTGGAGCCGCTGCCGCCGCCAGTAGCGGTGAGTCCCGACGAGATGATCGTGGCCGCGCCGGTGGTCGCCGAGCTGGAAGGCGCCGGCTGGCACGTCGCCATGCACTCACCGGCCCGGGTGCTCTCGGACATCGCCGCCAAACGGACACTCGTCGATCAGTGTGAGGTCTGGCAGGACACGGATGGTCCGGCACCGCGCTATCTGGCCGGTGCGGCAGCCATGATCATGTGCATTCTCGCTACCGTATGGGACGACCACGAAGACTACGACCCGAACTGGGCGCCGCTCTGACCGGCCGCCACCTCACGTCATCGTCGTGATTGGTCCTTGCCTTTACCCCAGCCGAAGAGGGCCGTGGCCGCAAAGAAGACGATGCCGATAATGGCCAGCCACACCAATCCCTTGATGACGAACCCGATGATCGAGAGCGCTAGCCATACCAGCAGGAGCAGGCCAATCAATGTCCACATTCTCTGAGGCTACTGCCCGATGGAACCGCTTGCTATGTTTCGAGCTACACAGCGGGAGGACACGTCGACGGTGACCGTCAACGACCCCGCCGAACTCAGACCGATTCGGCCTATGCGCACACCGAGCCGCGCCCCGCGTGGCACCGGGAACACATCGTGCCTGAATATGTGGTGGCGCCGTCGGACTCGTCTCCAGCGAGAGCTACAGCCTTTCCATCTTGCGGAAGGGGCTGGCGACGCGGACCGTGCGGGTCCCGAAGTCGACGGTCACCGCGTCGGCCTCCTGACCCATGACGCGACCGACGCCATACGTCTCGTGGGACACCCGGTCTCCGAGCACGAACTGCTCGATGACTGGCTCGGACTGAGGAAGGAAGGGACTACTGGCAAGATGTCGCCGCTTGGCCGGCATTCGTTTCGTCATTGGTTCCAGTATGCGCTCTCGCGGCGGCAACGACCCCATACTCCGGGTATCATGGACATAACACCGGCTCGTCGGGTGTCCCTTTCCGGGGATTTCATCCCAGCGGCGTCCGCTTCTCGTGAGATTGCCGTTCGACGTCGGTGCGTCGGCGCTGAGATTCGCGTGCCGCCCCCGTAGATGCGGGGAGGCGCTTGTCAGCAGGGGTATGGGCCGCACCAGTTCGGCGGCGGGACGGGGCGCCGGTAGCTCTAAACCGGTCGGGATCTCGATTCTCGTCCAGGTAGCACTCAGCAGGAGGCTTGGTGGCACAAAATGCACGTCGTTCCGGGGGAACCGGAACAGCCCAGCGCGGCAGACGTCGTCCGCGCGACAACGACGGGATCCTGCCCGTCCTCGCCAAAGCGGTCCGAGACATCGAGACCAACGTTCAGCGCGGGAAGGTAGATTCCGCGAAGTTCCAGGCCGTGGCGTTGCAGGTGCGGGACGAGCGTGCGCGGGTCAAGGCCGATACGTCCGTGACCGACGCACAACGAGACATCGCGTTGCGACGGCTGGACGGAATCGCGACCATTCTCGCGCAGACCGCGACCCGTGAGCCGTCGCTGTTCTCCCTCCTCGCCGAGGACGCCGAAGCCACTGAGGCGGCGTTGAGGCTGAAGCGGGAGATGCAGGTGGCCGGCGGCCTGGCGCCAGACCCGGAGGTCGAGCGTCCACGGACGCCCGCGACCACCGCGCGCAATGAACGGCAGGTGGTACCGCAATCGGTGGCTGCCGCGCAGCTGGCCAACCCGTTCCTCGCGCCGGATTTCGGTGATGCCCCGCAGCGCCGCCCCATGCAGCGGCGCCTCGCCGGCTGGGAGCTGATCACGCCGCTACTGAACTCGTTCGAGAACGCCGCACCCGGAGCAGGGTCGTGTATGGATCTACCCGAACCGGCCCCATCACACCTGCCTGCCGGGCTCGAGCTGATGCCGCACCAGGCTCGAATGGTCACCGCCGCGGCCCGCGGTCATCGGACGTTCCTGCTGGCCGACGAACCAGGACTGGGCAAGACCGCCCAGGCCCTACTGGCCGCGGACGCCGCGAACGCCTACCCGTTGCTGTGCGTGGTCCCGAGCGTGGTCAAAACGAACTGGGCTCGTGAGGTCGCCCTCTGGACGCCCTCGCGCAGCGTCACGGTGATTCACGGCAGCGGCGAAACGATCGATGGGTTCGCCGACATCGTGGTCGTGAACTACGAGGTGCTGGACCGTCATGTCGGCTGGATCGCCACCCACGGCTTCCGCGGCATGGTCGTCGACGAGGCGCACTTCATCAAGAACAAGAAATCCCAGCGGTCCCAGCATGTCCTCGAGATCGCCGATCGGATCCGGCAGCGGGTCCCGCGGCCGCTGATGATGGCGCTCACGGGTACCCCGCTCATCAACGACATCGACGACTTCCGGGCGATCTGGCAACTCCTCGGCTGGATCGACGACAAGAAGCCCGGTCCGCCGCTGATGACGGCGCTGGAGGAGACCGGCCTGACTCCTGTCGATCGTGGTTTCCAACCCGCGGCGCGCCAAGCGGTCATCGATCTCGGCATCGTCCGGCGGCGCAAGGTCGACGTCGCCAGCGACATCCCGGCCCGGCGAATCGCCGACCTGCCCGTGGAGCTCGATCTCGCCACCACCCGCTCCATCCGCAACGCCGAGCGTGAGCTGACGCTGCGTCTCGTCCAGCGCTACGACGCCGCCGTCGCCGCCCGCGCGGAACGGTCGAACACAACCGTCGAGGGGATCGACCACGAGCTTGTCCGGCGGGTCGTGCGCTCGGAGCTCAAGGACGCGGACCGTTCGACGTCGGGCGAGAACGTGTTCTCCGTGGTACGGCGGATCGGCCAGGCCAAGGCGGCTTTGGCCGCTGACTACGCCGCCCAGCTGGCCCGCAACGCGGGCAAGGTGGTGTTCTTCGCCAAACACATCGATGTGATGGACGCCGCCGCGGAGTTGTTGGAGTCGCGGGGTATCCGTTACGCATCGGTCCGCGGCGACCAGACTCCCGGCGTCCGCCAGCGCAACATCGACGCGTTCGTCAACGACCCGGACGTCACCATCGTGATCTGCTCTCTCACCGCGGCAGGCGTCGGCCTCAACCTCCAAGTCGCCAGCAACGTCGTCCTCGCCGAACTCTCATGGACCAACGCCGAGCAGACCCAGGCCATCGACCGGGTGCACCGGATCGGGCAGACCGAACCCGTCACGGCCTGGCGGATCATCGCTGCCCAGACGATCGACGCCAAGATCGCCGAGCTCATCGACGCCAAGGCGAGCCTTGCCGCACGCGCACTCGATGGCTCGGGCGAGGACGAGCTCGTTTCGTCGGCCGACATCCAACTCGAAGCGCTGGTGGGGCTACTGACCGAGGCGCTGACCGACCGGCAGGCCTGATTCTGTTGACGCGGAGGGACCTCGTGGCTAGGCGAGGTTCTTCCGCGCAGTTTCGTACGACCCCTTCGGAGGTGCGTCGTCCGGTCCGTAGACGACGTGCAGCACACCGGTCGTGAACGCCTGCGACGAGAGTAGCCGGACAGGCAGGGTGGGCCCGCCGTCGCTGAACAGCCGCATCCCGGTGCCCACACAGATCGGGTTGACGAACAGGTGCAGTTCGTCGACGAGCCGTGCGGCGAGCAGTTGGCGCACGACCGACACCGAACCGCTCAGTGCGATGTGCCCTGAACTCGGGTCGTCCTTGAGCGCCCGGACGACCTCGACGAGATCGCCCCGCAGTTGCTCAGAGTTGCGCCATGTGAACTCCAGTTGCTGATTCGATACGACGATCTTGCGCATGTCGCCGAGCGCTTTCGCGAACGCCGCGTCCCCTTTCTCTGCCGACTCCCGCCTGGGCCAAGCCCTGGCAAAGCTTTCATAAGTCTTGCGGCCGAAGACCATGATGTCGGCCACGCCGTGGTTCGCGTTGACCGCTGCGCCCAACTCCTCGTTGAAGTATGGGAACTGCCAAGCTTCCGGGTTCTCGACGACGCCGTCGAGCGCCATGAACAGGCTTGCTGTGATCTTGGACATCCGGTCTCCTATCGGTGTTGGTCACACAGTCCGACCATCCGGGTGAACAAAACTCATCGGCCGCGACCATAGCGTCCTGCACAGCGTGCCCTACAACGCTCAGATCGCAGGACGCTACGTATTCAGGGGAGCGGCTATTGGCGGCGACGAGCGACTCAGCGCGGGCGGACATGAATCCCGCATCGTGCGTACGGAACTCGGCGACTGCCGACGCGAAGGGCCGTTCAGTCCAGTCAGCGGCCCATCATCGTCCGGCCTGGTGCGGTGAGTCCCCGCTCGATCGGCCTAGATACCGGTTTCCAGCGAGCGTTCCGCGCACCAATGAAGATGCGACCTTGATCATGTGCGATGGCGCGGCCGGAAGGATTCGAACCCTCAACCTTCTGATCCGTAGTCAGATGCTCTATCCGTTGAGCTACGGCCGCTCGGCCCACATCTGCGAGCCGTCCAAGAGTGTACCGGCCCACCCCGCCAGAACAGAAATCGGATCGGGTTCGGCCAACGCCGCCCGGCCGTCCTGGCCCGACGCCAGTCTGCGGCGTGCTGCCACCTCAGGCTTCCACCTGTGGCCGTCACGCCGAACCGTACATACGAAAGACCGCTCGGCGCGCAAGCATGACATGCCCCAGGGCAGGCGAGGCAGTCCACTGTTCCGCCATCACCAAGAGGACGGTAGTGGTACGGACCAGACTGTCTCGTGGTCCGGTGAGGTCCGGACCAAAGTCCGATTTGTCCACATTTTTGACCTACCTTGTGAGCCTCTTCACCCCGGCATCCGGTCCACGAGCTGAGATCTGGTCCGTACGGTCGAAGTATCACCACGAACGCGCCTCGCTCCAGAACGGGCTGGAACGGGTCGCTTTCGCCTACCCGCCGTCGGCCGCGCCGTCGACGGCTGAACGCTAGCGGAGGGTGGACAACCGCCATGACAGCTGTCGCCGACCACAGCCTCGCCCACGACTTCGACAACGCACCCACCTCACATCCTCACCTGCTCGCCTGGGTCCGCGAGGTAGCGGAGCTCACCCGGCCGGACCGGATCCACTGGTGCGATGGGTCCGACGAAGAGTGGAACGCGATCACCGAGGAGTTGGTGGAAGCGGGCACCCTCGTCCGGCTGGACCCGGAGAAGAAGCCGAACTCGTTCTGGGCCCGTACCGACCCCACCGACGTCGCTCGGGTGGAAGAGCGCACCTTCATCTGCTCGATCGACGAGGCCGACGCGGGGCCGACCAACAACTGGCGCGACCCACGCGAGATGAAAGCCGAGATGACCGAGCTGTACCGCGGCTGCATGCAGGGCCGCACGATGTACGTCATCCCGTTCTGTATGGGCCCGGTCAACGCGGCCAATCCCATGTTCGGTGTGGAGATCACCGACTCCGCGTACGTGGTGGCGTCGATGCGGGTCATGGCCCGCATGGGCGCACACGTGCTCGAGGCGATGGGCACCACCGCTGACTTCGTTCCCTGCCTGCATTCCGTCGGTGCCCCGCTGGAGCCGGGTCAGGACGACGTACCGTGGCCGTGCAACCAGACGAAATACATCACCCAGTTCCCCGAGGAACGGATGATCTGGTCGTACGGCTCGGGCTACGGCGGCAACTCGCTGCTAGGCAAGAAGTGTTACTCGCTGCGAATCGCCAGCGTGATGGCCCGCGATGAGGGTTGGCTGGCCGAACACATGCTGATCCTGAAGCTCACCTCGCCGCAGAATGCGGTGCACTACATCGCGGCGGCGTTCCCGTCGGCGTGCGGCAAGACCAACCTCGCCATGCTGGAGCCAACCATCCCGGGCTGGAAAGTGGAGACGCTCGGCGACGACATCGCCTGGATGCGGTTCGGCGACGACGGCCGGCTCTACGCACTCAACCCCGAATACGGCCTGTTCGGTGTGGCACCCGGGACCGGCTGGAAGACCAACCCGAACGCGATGCGCACCATCAACAAGGGCAACAGCGTCTTCACCAACGTCGCGCTCACCGACGACGGCGACATCTGGTGGGAGGGTATGACCGACGAGCCCCCAGCCCGGCTGACCGACTGGAAGGGCCGCACCTGGCGCCCCGGCGTCGAGGGAGTCACGGAGCCGTCGTCGCACCCCAACTCCCGTTTCTGCACACCGATCACGCAGTGCCCGATCATCGCGCCCGAATACGACGACCCCAAGGGTGTGCCGATCTCGGCCATCCTGTTCGGCGGCCGGCGCGCCACGACGATCCCCTTGGTGACCGAGGCGCGCGACTGGAACCACGGTGTCTTCATGGGCGCGACGCTCTCGTCGGAGACCACCGCCGCCGCCGCCGGACAGGTGGGCGTGGTCCGCCGCGATCCGATGGCGATGCTGCCGTTCATCGGCTACAACGGCGGCGACTACTTCGCGCACTGGATCTCCATGGGCAAGGACGCCGACGCGGCCAAGCTGCCCAAGGTCTTCTACGTGAACTGGTTCCGGCGCGACGAGGACGGCGGCTTCGTGTGGCCCGGCTTCGGCGAGAACGGCCGGGTGTTGAAGTGGGTCATCGAACGGCTGGAAGGCAACGCCGCGGCCACCGAGACGCCGATCGGGCACATCCCGACCCCCGAATCCCTGGATACCGACGGGTTGGACCTCAGCGACGAGGATCTGGCGGCCTGCCTGCGGGTGGACGCCGACGAGTGGCGAGCCGAGATCCCCGGTATCACCGAATGGTTCGAGCGGTTCGGCGACCACCTTCCAGCGACACTCTGGGCCGAGCTCGACGGCTTGAAGGCTCGGCTGGGCTAACAGCCGACCCAAGCAGTGTGCTCGACGGGTCGGGGTCACGTCGCCGTGCGGCGCGGCCCCGACCCAAGACCGACATGCGCCACGATCCGACCGTTCAGCTGGCCCGACCGTTCAGCTGGCCCGACCGCTCAGCTGATCAGGCCGATGGCGCGGGCCCGAACGGTGGCTTCGGTTCGGTTGGCCGCTCCGAGCTTCTCCAAGATGTGCGTGACGTGTTTCTTGACGGTGCTGAGCGTCACGAAGAGTTCAGCTGCTATCTCGTCGTTACGCCGCCCCGTGGCCAGCAGTTGGAGCACTTCGAACTCTCGATCGCTGAGACCGGTGATCACGTTTGAGGTGGTTGGTGCCGTCGGGTGTGGGGCCCGATCCGGAGCCTGTGCGTCGAACGCTTTCGCTAGCTGGCCGAGATATGTCAAGGGCAGTTCCTGAGCAGCCGCTTGCCCGGTGCGCCTGGCCGCGATGAGACGGCCGAGCAACTCCCCCATCGGTCGGCCCTCGTCGACGAAAACCCGCAGGTAACCAGCCGGCTGGGCCAGTTTAAGGGCGTCGGCCAGTGCAGTGATTCCGGCATCGTCGTCACCTACCGCTGCCAGCGCCAACGCCCGTAGCGCTTGAATCTCGCCGACGTTGCCCATCCGCCGCTGCGCAGCCGCCGCGGCGTGCAGCCGACCGAGCAAACGCACCGCATCGTCCACCTCCCCCTGCGCCAACCGGACCCGGGCCAGCACCAGGTATGTCAGCTCCGACGCATGAGTCACCTCGTCGTCGACGCCAAGACCGCGATCGGCCACCCACCCGGCGGCGCCGGCGAGGTCGCCCTGGGCGAGCAGCAACCGGGCGGCCTGAGCAGGGACCGGATTGAACAGGTCCACAACGGCCGGGTCAGCGTACCCCTGTGCCTCATGTATAGCCGCGGTCGCTGCACCGGGGTCACCTTCGGCCTGCCGGATCCAGGCGAGAGTAACCAGCCCTCTCGCCAGATACTCGGGAAACGCGAAATGACGGCACAGCTCTACACCCTCGATGGCATGGCCTAAGGCAACGCCGAGGTTGCCCCGCTGATAGGCCACGTCGGCCATCCCGACATGCGCGACACCCGCGGTGGTGGGCGGCGGCTGGCCGGGGACGATGCACCTGGTCAGCGCATGCTGATAGGTCTTGTACGCCGCGTCGAGTCGCCCTTGAGCAGTGTGGACCCGCCCCAGCAACCACGATTCGATCGCGACCAGTTCGTTCTGTCTCGTCGCCTGCCACAGAGCGATGTTGGCCACCAGAGCCTGCTCAGCTTCCGCGACCTGCCCGCTCACCCAGGTGGCTGCGGCCATGCTGGCCTGCGCGAGCCCGTCCAGCATCCACTCGTCATCGAGAGCCGCGCGAGCCTGTTGGCCGTAACGAATGGCATCGTCGGCTCGACCGACCAAGTGCGCGATATAGGAGCGTCCCACGGCGATCCCCGCCGGGATGTTGGCGAGCCGGCTGGCTGCCCGGCCCACCGACGGCTCGAACACCTCAACGGACGACGAGGAGCATGTCCGCTCGGCCAGATCGAGCAGGTCCGCCACCTCGTCGACCTGGCCGCCGATCAGGCTCAACGCGGCACTGGTCAGGTGCAGACGCGACCTGGTGGCACGTACATCGGCGGGCAGCGCCGCCAGCCACCGCTGCACCGTAGCTTTCTCGCTGCTCAGGTACAGCTCGTCGAAGTATTGCTCGATCAACCGGGCTGCCTTGAACGTGTCGCCCGCCGCCATGCGGTGTCCTACGGCGTCGCCGACCAACCCGCGTTCCTCGTACCAGACCGCTGCGTTGCGGTGCAGATCTCGCGCCCGCTCAGGCTGGCTCGACATGAGCCGAGCGCGCAGGAGTTCGGCGAACAAGTGGTGGTAGCGCCACCACCCACGCTGCTCGTCGAGAGGCACCAGGAACAGGTTCGCGGCGTCGATAGCCTCCAACGTCGCCTGGCAATCGGGCCGGCCGGTGACGGCGGCACAGAGCGGTCCGGACAGGCGGTCCAGCACCGACGTCTCCAGCAGGAATTCCCGCAACGACTCGGTCTGGAGATCCAGCACCTCGGCCGTCAGATAGTCGAAGACGTACCGATGGCTACCGGTAAATGTCGCCACGAACTCCGCCGGATCTGGGTGGCTACGCAGCGACAGGCCAGCCAGTTGCAGTCCCGCGGCCCAACCCTCGGTACGCGAGGTCAGTGCCCGCACGACGTCAGCAGTCAGGTTGGCCCCGCCGGCGGCCTGCAACAGCGCGGCGGTCTCGTCGTCGGTGAATCGCAGCTGGGTGCTGCCGACCTCGGCAAGCTGTCCACGGGCCCGCAGCCTGGCCAGCGACAACGGTGGTTCGCCCCGGCTGGCCAGTGCGACATGGAGCCCTGGTGGGCTGTTCTCCAGCAGAAACCGCACCGAGGCATGAACCTGCTCCGAGTCGATGAGGTGATAGTCGTCGAGCAGCAGGAGCACAGGTGCTGGATCAGCGGTCAACTCATTGATCACAGCTGTGACCAGGCCGTCGAACGTCGATGGTGGCGGCGGACCGAACAGGGGAGCAAATCGCTCCGCGACACCGGGGCGCACCCGATCGATCGCGGCGACGGCATGTCGCCAGAACCGGGCGGGGTCGTTATCGCCGGCGTCGAGTGACAGCCACGCCACGGCTCCTGGATGCTGCCGGCTCCAATCAGCCAGCAGCGCCGTCTTGCCAGCCCCGGCAGGCGCGCACACCAGGGTCAACTTGCGCGAGACCCCGTCGTCGAGCTGACTGACCAACCGGGACCGCGGAATGAAGCCGGCCGGCGACGGCGGAACGAACAGCTTGGTGGACATCAGCCCGCTCGGCAGGCTGACGGTACGGCGCTGAGCTTTCAGGCCAGCTCCGTCGGTCGTCATGCCGGACTTTCACCACCAAACATGGGCATCCCCACACGTGGGCCTATGGTACCGGCGCCCCTGATCATCCGGTCGGCCCAGGCATTCCACCCGGAGGTGGACTTACGGATGACGACGATCGAGAAGGTCGGCTCGTAACGTCCGGAATGAACCCTGTTCAGGTTGGAGGAACGATGGCACAGGCACCGTCCGCGAGTGCGCGACTGGCAGGTTCGGCCCCAGTGGTGACCATCGTGGAGGAAACCACCAGCAACACCGAAGTGCGGCTGGTCTCCCGGCCGGGCGAACTGGCCATGGCACATCTGGAGCTGGCCAACTCGCCGATGCCGGAGCCGGGCGACGGCCAAATACTGGTCCGCAACCGATGGCTATCCGTCGACAACTACGTGCGCGGACGTATGGACGACATCCCCGAACCCGCCTACACACCATTCCAACTCGGAATGCCATTGGACGGCGGCGCCATCGGTGAGGTGATCGAGTCGAGGTCGCCGGCGGTGCCGGCCGGAGCCTCCGTCCTGCACTTCCTGGGCTGGCGCGAATACGCAGTGGTAGACGCCGACGCGGCCCTGGTGGTGGACACCGACCTGGCGCCACCCCAGGCATATCTGGGTGTGCTGGGAATTCCCGGACTGGCCGCGTATGCCGCGCTGACCGAGGTCGCCCGGATAGAAGCGGGCGAGATCGTCTTCATCTCGGCGGCGGCCGGGCCGATCGGCAGCGTCGCCGGGCAGATCGCCCGCGAACTCGGAGCGTCGACGGTGATCGGCGCCGCGGGCGGGCCGACGGATGTCCTCACCGTGCTCGACCACTACGGCTTCGACATGGTGCTCGATCACGATCTCGGCGCGGTAGGACAACAACTCAACCGGATCGCTCCGGACGGCATCGACGTGTACCTGGACAGCGTTGGTGGCCAGCTCTTGGAGTCGGCCATCGACGCGCTGCGTCCCGGCGGCCGGGCGGTGTTGGTGCGTGCGGCCAGCATGTGCAACGCACATCACCCGGTTCCCGGCCCAAGCAACCTGCTCAAGGTCATCGACAAGCAGCTCACGGTGCGGGGCATGCGGGTCGCCAGCTACCTGGACATGTTCCCCGAGTACGTCCGTCGTGCGGTGAAGTGGTTCGCCGACGATGTCCCACTCGGCAACGAACCCGTGGTGGAAGGGATCGAGCACGGCGTGGCCGCTCTGGTGGGCCTGGTTCGAGGGGCCCGGCCCGGGAAGATCGTCGTGCATCTCCCCTGACGCCACGCCCGTTTCCACGGATGCCCGTCCGACCGACCCGCCACGGTTCGCCCTGATCGCGACTAATGAGAGAGTGGTCGCTCGTGCGGACCTTTCGACGGATACTCATCGTGCTGGTGGTAGTTGGCGCACTACTGGCTGTCGCCGACCGAGTGGCGTCCTGGGTCGGTGGCCGGGTGGTCGCCGATCAGGTAGCGGCAGAGCTGGCCAGGAACGAGGTGCGGTCCGGCCACCCGGACGTCAGCATCGGCGGGTTCCCATTCCTGACCCAGGTGGCCGCCGGAGAGTATCGCGAGGTGACGGTCCAGCTGCGCGACGTGGGCACTGGCGAGGCGCGCCTGCCCGAGGTCGAACTGACCGCGACGGGTGTGACAGCATCGATGTCGACGTTGCTCGACAGATCGGGCGCTATCCATGCCGACCGGGTCGAAGGTGCTGGCCTGATCGACTACCAGAGTGTCGCCAACTCCACCGGTCTGGATGGGCTGGAGCTGGCGGCCGCAGGTGGCGACGCGGTCGCGGTGCGGCTACCGGTCGAGGTCGTCGGCACAACCGTCACGTTGACCGGCTCCGCCACCGTGAGTGTCGACGGCAACACTCTGCAGATGCGGGTCGGCGAGCTGGCCGCCGAGGGCTTGGCCGAGCTTCCGGCCCAGGCCCGTGAGCAGGTCGATCAGATCACCCGGGCGTTGTCGGTGGACGTGCCGCTACCGGTGCTGCCCTACGGACTCAGGGTCACCACGGCCCGGCCATCCGACGCTGGTTTCGAGGTACTCGTCGCCGCCGACGACGTCATGTTGTCCCGATGATCATTGGCTTTTGACTACCGAATTCGGTAGTCAAAAGCCAATGATCATGGGGTTGATGGCTTGGGGCGCGCTCGCACGTGTATACGTTCCCCCTGGGGCCCGTAGATATTGAGGACCTCAACCGGCTCGGGACCGGCCGCCGCGATCCCGTGCGGGACGCGGGTGTCGAACTCCGCTGCCTCGCCGGGGCCGAGAACGAGATCGTGTGAGCCGAGGACGAGCCGCAGCCGACCGGACAGAACGTACAACCACTCGTAACCTTCATGCACCCGTGTTTCCGGCGCCACGGCACGTTGGGCGTCCACCCCGGGGATGATCTGCTTGAACGCCTGCAAGCCGTGGCCCAGCTGCCGGGTGAGGGGCACGAACGTCATGCCACCACGGGTGATGGGCTTGGCGTTGATCCGCGGATCGCCGGTATCGGGTGCGTCGACCAGCTCGTCGAGTGACACCTGGTGCGCCCGGGCAAGTGGCAACAACAACTCGAGGGTGGGCCGCCGTTGGCCCGACTCCAGGCGGGAGAGAGTGCTCAACGAGATACCCGTGACCTCGGCCAGCTGACCGAGCGTCAACTCGCTCTGGAGCCGGAGCGCTCGCAGCCGAGGACCAACGTCGGTCAGGGTGCGGTCGATATCGCCACTCACCCGATTCAGTTTGCCATACCGGCAAACATATTTGCCACTCCGTGACTGGACTCGTCATCCTGGACAGACCGACGTTTTCACCTCACCATCCAGGAGCACCGATGACGAACCAATCGCCGGCCACCGCACCCCCTGCCATGCCCGCGCCCCCGGACCACCATGACGTCATCGACGTGGTCGTGGTCGGCGGCGGTGCCGCGGGCCTGTCGGCCGGGCTCACGCTCGCCCGCGCGGGCCGCTCCGTCACCGTCGTGGACGCCGGACGTCAACGGAACGCACCAGCCAGCCACATGCACGGATACCTGACACGAGACGGCCTACCGCCCGGTGATCTGGTAACCCTCGGCACCGCGGAGGTGACCCGCTACGGCGGTCATGTCATCGCCGGTGAAGTCATCACCGCCCGGACTACCAGCGCCGGGTTCGAGGTCGACCTCGCCGACGGTTCATCGATCCACACCCGACGGCTGCTTCTGAGCTCGGGGATCGTCGACCAGCTTCCCGATGCCCCAGGCCTCGCCGAACGGTGGGGGGTCGACGTCCTTCATTGCCCGTACTGCCACGGTCACGAGGTTCGCGACCAACACATCGTCGTACTCGGCGACGGACCGATGGCGGTGCACCAAGCGTTGATGTGGCGCCAATGGTCACCACACGTGACATTGCTGCACGACGTCTCACCCGCGCCGGACACCGCGGAGGCCGCACAACTGAGCGCACGCGGGGTCGCGACGATCACCGGGCGCCTCGCCGGCGTCGACATCACCAACGCGGCGTTGTCCGGGGTGCTACTCGCCGACGGCAGCCGGATCAACTGCGCTGCCGTTGTCGTGGCGCCGCAGTGGGACCTACGCACCGACCTGCTCGATCAACTCGGCGTAGAGACCACGGCGATGGTCGTCAAGGGGGCCACCCTCGGGCCGCAGGTTACGGCCGCGCCGGACGGTGCCACCAGCGTCGCGGGGGTGTGGGCAGCCGGGAACCTCGTCGACCCCGGAGCACCAGTGATCACCGCGGCAGCCAGCGGGGTCCGTGCCGCCGCGAGCCTCAACGCGGACCTCGTCGCCGACGACGCCCGCCGCGCCGTCGAGGCCGCCGTTGCCGCGATGGCGCCGGAGCCCGCCCACCGCGGGCACACTCACGGCTCCGGCCACGACGATCACTGGTCCGGCTCCGCCGATCTACCGGCCGATCCGGCCGAGTTCTGGGAAGACTTCTACCGCCCCGGCCATCAGCCGTGGAGCGGCCGACCCAACCAGCTGATCGTCACCGAACTCACCGACCGCCCCATCCGGACCCCGCGGAAGACCGCCCTGGACCTGGGCTGCGGCAGCGGTGCCGACGCGATCTGGTTGGCTCAGCAAGGCTGGACGGTGACCGGGGTGGACATCTCCAAGGCTGCACTGGACCATGCGGCAGAGCAGGCCGCGGCCGCCGGGGTCGCCGATCGGATCCACTGGCTGCGGCATGATCTCAACGCCGACATCCTGGACGGTACGTGGGAGCTGGTGACCGCCACCTACCTGCATTCTCCCGTGGAGTTGCACCGCTCCGAGATCCTGCGCCGCGCCGCAGCCGCCGTGGCGCCAGGCGGCACGCTGCTCGTCATCGGCCACCAGGGGCCACCGTCATGGCAGCCCGAACCGCCCGCACATGTGAGCTTCCCGACCGTCGACGAGATCCGCACTCTGCTGGACGGCGACGGCTGGACCGTCGAGCGGGCCGAATCGGTCACCGTCGAGCTGACCGCACCGGACGGCGAACCCGCCACCAGGCCCGACAACATCGTCCGGCTGCGCCGAACCTAATGCCCTGCGTGGGAGGGTGAACGCAGCGTGGAGGGATCGGGGAGGTCAGCCGAGCGGCTGGTCATAAGAGCAGCCGACCACATGGCCCGGCTCGATCTCCGCGAGCATGGGCTGATCCGGGTCGTGCGGTGGCATGCCGCATCGACCCGGCATATGTGCGTGATATCCGCACGGCCCGAGCCGGGCGTCGTGCCGCGCCAGTTCCGCCTCGACCTGACTCCACTTCTTATGCAGGTGGGGCACGGATCCGAGCAGGTGTGTGGAATAGGGGTGCTGAGGATTGGCGAACACCTTGTCGGTGGCGCCCATCTCGACGATGACGCCGCGCCGAAGGATCACCGTCGTCGTGCTCAGGTAATTCCCCAACGCCAGATCGTGGGTGACGAATAGGACGCCGACGCCGCGACTCGTCAGGTCGGCCAGCAGGTTCATGACATCGATGCGGGTGGAGGCATCGAGCATGCTGATGATCTCGTCGGCGATGAGCAACTTGATGTCCAAGAGCAAGGCTCGGGCGATCAACATCCGCTGGAGCTGACCACCGGACAGCTGGTGGGGGTACTTGTTCAGCACCTGAGCGGGGTCGAGTCGCACATCCGCGAGGGCCGCCTCGATCTTGCCGTGCCATGTCGCATTGGGGGTACCGGCAAAGAACTGGCGCCTGACCATGTCGAAGACCCGGTCCGCTTTGAAGATCGGGTTGAAGGAACTGTACGGATCTTGAAAGATGCCTTGCACCTTGCGGTAGTAGCTCTTGAGCGCGCGGCCCCGCAGCGTGGATACATCCGTACCGTCGAACTCGATCCGCCCTTGGCTGACCGAGTTGAGACGCAACACCATTCTTCCGATGGTTGTCTTTCCGCTGCCACTCTCCCCGATCAGCGAGACCACCTCACCTGGTGCCACGTCCAGGCTAACGTCGCGGACGGCGGTGAGTTCGCGGGTGCCGAACGCACCGACCCGGTACGTCTTCCAGACCCGGTTCAGCCTCAACATGTCACGCCGCCTTCCAGCAGGCGACCGAATGACCGGTCGCTATCTCCACGAACGGCGGCTCTTCCGCGCATTGGTCGAACGCGAGTGGACACCGATCTCGGAATCGGCACCCGGACGGTGGATTCAGCAACGGCGGCGGACTGCCGGGTATACCGGCCAGTCGCCGGTCCTCGTACCGCACGCCGACCTCGGGCAACGACGACATCAGCGCCTGGGTGTACGGATGACGCGGCGAATTGACGATCACCTCGGCGGGTGCCTTCTCCGCCTGTTTCCCGGCGTACATCACCATGATCGTGTCCGCGATCTGGTAACCCAACGAGATGTCGTGGGTGACGACGATGACGCTGCGGACGAAACGGCGGTCCCGGAACTCCACCAGCGTCTCCGCTACCGCCTTCTGGTTGGAGACGTCCAGGGCCGAGGTGGCCTCGTCGGCCACGAGCAGCGACGGGTCCAGCAAGGTGGAGACCACCACCACGGTGCGCTGTTTCATCCCGCCGGACAACTCGATCGGATACCGGCGCAGGACGTCGCGTGGCAGCCCGACGAGGTCCAGCCTGCGCTCCAGTTCCGGTTGGATGCTCTTGTAGTCGAATCCTCGAGACTCCAACAATTCGGCGATCATCTTGCCGATCTTGCGGATCGGATTCAACGCGCTCATCGCGTACTGGGGCACGAACGAAATCTGGGTGAACCGGAAGCGGTTCATCGCGTGCTGATCGTCGATCGGAAGTTTGACGCCGTCGAGTTCGACCACCCCGTCGACGTACTGCATCCGGCCATCCAGCCGGATCAAACTCTTCGCGAGGGTGGTTTTGCCACAGCCGGATTCACCGACCAGGCCCATGATCTCACCGTCGGCCACCTCGAACGTCACACCATCCAGGGCGTGAACGTCGCCACGCAGCGTGCGATAACGAACCCGAAGCCCGTCTACCTGAAGACTCATCACATCTTCCTCAGCTTGGGATTGAACACGTCGTCAAGGCCGATATTGGTGACGTAGAGGGCACCAACGATCAGCACGATGCCGATGCCGGGCGGGAGGAACCACCACCAGATACCGAGCACCAAGGCCGAGGACTGAAGCGCTTGGTTCATCATCAGACCGAGTGACATCTGCCCTGGTGGCCCGAGCCCCAGGAAGTCCAGCGACGCGGCCGTGAGGATCGAACCACCGAACAGCACGATGAAGACGAGCAGCAGGTAAGACCCCATGTTCGGGCCGATCTCGGTGCGGATGATCGTCAGCGGCCGGACCCCGGTCAGCCTGGCCAGGTCGACGAACTCGCGCGACCGCAGGGAGAACGTCTGCGCCCGGACCGCCCGGGCCACCCAGGGCCAGGAGAACGCGCCGATGAACACCGACTGATGGACCACCGAGTCGATGCCGACGTACGCGGCCAAGATGATCAGTACGGCGAACGCGGGGAGAACGAGCACGACGTTGGTGATCATGCTGAGGATCTCGTCGACGACACCACCCCGGTAGCCGGCGACGAAGCCAACCGTCATGCCGACGAGGGCACCGATCCCACCCGCCAGCAGCCCCACCACGTAGGTCGACCGGATCCCGTTGGCGAACTGGACGAAGACGTCCTGGCCGAACAGGGTGGTCCCGAACCAGAAGTCCGCCGACGGCGGTTCCGCGCGGGGGCCGACGTAGTCACTCGGGCCATGCCCACTGAGCAGTGGAGCGGCCAGCCCCAAGGCCAGCAGCGTCGCCAGAATGACGAGGCCCGCGATGACCTTCGGGTTGCCGAGTGCGAGGCGGAATATCTCCGCGCGGCGAGCGTCGGCCGTGATCGGTTTGAGCGGTCTGGTGTCGGTCACGCGGACACTCCTTGCATTCCCGCCCTCGTGCGCGGGTCGACGAGCACGTACACGACATCGATGACGAAGTTGGCCACGAGGACGCCGATCACGATGAACAGGACGACGCCTTGGAGGAGAAAGAAGTCGCGGTGCAACAGCGCCTGGAAGACGAGGTTCCCGAGACCGGGATAGGCGAACACCACCTCGGTCAGGATGGATCCGCCGACGAGCACACCAAGCTGCAGTGCGAGCCCGGTGACCTGCGGAAGGATCGCGTTGCGGAACGCGTACCGACGGATGAGCCGAGGTGGCGCCCCCAACGCCGCGAGGTAGTTGGCGTAGTCGGATTCCAGCTCGTAGATGACCAGGTTGCGCATACCGATGGCCCATCCGCCGAACGCCACGAGGAACAACGACAGGAACGGGAGGAACCAGTGCATCGCCAAGCTGCTCGCGAACTCCCACGACACCGCCGGCTGCAGGTCGAATCCGTACCCTCCGGCGGTGGGGAAGATCCCGGCGACGATCCCGAGGCTCCAGGCCAGCAGGATGGCCAGCCACATGTACGGCGTGGCCGTGAGCACGTAGCCGACCGGGAGCACGGAGTTGTCGAGCCACTTGCGCCGCGCCGCCATCGCGCCGACCTTGTTGCCCAGGAACCAGCTGAGCAGAATCGCGGGCAGGAGCAGGCCGAGTGTGTAGGGCAGCGCGCGCAAGACGACGTCGGCCACCGGGGTGGGAAACAGCCATACGCTCACCCCCAGGTCACCTTTGAACAAGGCACCCCAGTAGTTGAGGTACTGCTGCCACAACGGCACGTCGAAACCGAACAGCCGGTTGTAGTAGTCCATGATCACGGCGGTCTGTTCGGGGTTCGTGTCCGGCCCTCGGGAGATGAGCATCTGGAGGACCGGATCGCCGGGCATGAAACGCGGCACGAGCCAGTTGATCGTCACCGCTACGATGCACGTCAGGGCGTAGACGATCGACTTGCGGCCAAAGTAACGTCCCAACGTGCGCTCCCGCCTTCCGAGTCAGCTGGTTCCCGGGTTCCCGGGTGGTTGCCGGGTTCCCGGGTGGTTACCGGGCGAGTTCGATCTCGGTCAGCAGGTAGATCGCGCCCATGTTCAGCTTCCCGTCCCACAGGTTCGGGAGATGGCCGGGCGTGTCAGCGTCGCCGGACGGCCAGTTCGTCCACACCTCGTTGTTCACCTGCGACCACAGCCCGTTGTGCCAGACCGGGATGACCGGCATCTCGCTGAGGTGAATCCGCTGCAGCTGCGAGACGACATCGGCGAACTGCGGGTCGTCGATCGACATCCGGGCGAGTTGCTGAACCAGCTCCCACGCCTCGTCGTTCTCATGACGGGCGAAGTTGGTGCTCCACTGCATGTCCTGCAACGGCAATGAATAGATGTAGTTGTAGTACGTCCAGGGCGTGTTGCTGAGTCCGGCCCAGCCGTTAAGCACCAGGTCGAAGTTTCCCGAGGTGCGCATGTCGTCGAGCAGCGCCGCGTCCGGGAAGTCGACGGTGACGTCGATACCAGCCTCGCGGGCGTTCTCGGCGATGACCCGGGCCGCTTCCATCCAGTCGGTCCATCCGGCCGGAACGATCAGCTCCAGCTCGATCGGATCACCGTCAGGGGTCTCGACGAACCCGTTGCCACTGGTGTCCGCATAGCCTGCATCAGCGAGGGTCTGTTCCGCGCGCTCGGGATCGTAGCTAAAACCCAATTCGTCGACCACCGCGTCGTCGTAGAACTGCTCCCAGACCGGCAATAGACCCGTCGGGTTGGCGGCTCGGACGATGTCCCCGTAGACGTTGGACACGATCGCGTCCGTGTCGACCGCGAAGGCCAAAGCCCGGCGGAACTCCGGGTCGTCCATCGGCGGACGGGTGTTGTTCGGGATCAACATGGTGGTGTTGTCCGACAACATGTACGGCGGTTCCGAGTAGTAGGTGCTGATCCCGAAGTCTCCGTCGACGATCTGGTTGATGCCCGGCAAGAAGTGGTTGCTGATGTCGACCGTCCCCTGCAGGACCAGGCCCATACCCACCTCGTTGTTCGACAGAACGTCGACGACGTAGGTCGGTTTGACCTCGAGGCCGAGCGCCTCGGTGGCCCACCACCCGGCACGCTTCTGCCACACCATCCGGTCGTTGTCATGAGAGTGGTACTCGTACGGCCCGCTGCCGACCGGGTTCTCGTTGGCACCGGACGCCTTGTCCTCGTCCGAGAAGGTGGACCAGATGTGCGCGGGCACGATCTGGTTGCTGTAGATCCAGTTGTCCCATTGCCCGTAGCGGGCATCGGAGAAGGTGAACCGAGCCGTCCGTTCGTCCACCACTTCGGCGGAGTCCAGCCACGTCCATAGGCTCTGGTACGGCACCCCGTCGACATGGCCGAGTTCGACGGTGAAGACCACGTCTTCGGCGGTCATCGGCTCGCCGTCGCCCCATTCGATGCCTTCTCTGAGGGTGACCTCGTAGACGTCGTCGCTGGTCCACTCGCCGCTTTCGGCTAACCACGGCTCGAGCTCGAGGGTCTCGGGATTGAAGAGGAACAACGTTTCGTAGACGAGTCCGTTGAGTCCGGTGGCGACACCCGAGGTGATGGGATTCCAGTTGGCCGGCGGCCCCCAACCGACACCGGTGGTGAAGAGTGTCTCGTCCCGCGGGAAGGACGTCAGCTCGGGATCAAGGGGAGCGGCGCCGGTATCACTGGCCGGCGTCCCATCGCCGGCGCCCTGGGCAGCGCCGTCGTCGCCGTCGGTACCGCCGCTGGTGCAGGCGGCCACGGCCAGCAGTCCCATCGCCACCGGGATGGCCACTAGGGCGGAGAGAGCTCGAGGGCGCGTTCTCATGGTGGGTTCCCTTCGCTGGCCGAGGCATCACAAGGCTTTATTTATAAGGCAGATTAACTATTAATTCATGGCCTGGCAAGGATTCCGCGGCGAGATGGTGAATATCCTGCGGCCCTAGCTCGAATCAGTGGCACCGGATACCCGAGACCCCGGTGTTATAGTTAGATGCGCTGCCTAATCTATGTCAGGATGTGACGCATGGTTCGTCTTGCCGGATCCTCGAAGCTGCTGCGGGCGATGAACTCCAGCACCAGCTTCGCACTACTCCTCGACCGTGGTCCGTTGACGCGAAGCGAACTGCGCGAACTCACGGGGCTGGCGATGCCGACCGTCTCGGACGTCCTGCGCCGGCTCACCGAAGCCGGCCTCGCAGTGGTGGTCGGTCACGTAAGCGCCGGCCGCGGCCCCAACGCGGAGGTCTACGCGGCCAACCCAACGGCCGGACACGCCGCGGCGATCTCGGTCGAGGAGACGTCACAGACATCCCGACCACTGCTGACCGCGGGCCTGTGCGCTCTCGACGGCACGAACCTGTCTCGCACCGATACGACGGTCGACCTCGAGCGCACCGACCCCGTCGTAGCGGTCACCGACATCGTCGACCACCTGTGCCGGCAAGCGGGACTCGACACCGACCAGCTCCGCCACATCCAGTTGGGGGTTCCCGGCTCCTACGACCGTGAGTCCGACACCATCCGACACATCGACATACCCGGTTTCGATCAGCCCGGGCTGGTCAGCACGCTGGCCAGCCGGCTCCGCGTCGACGTCGCGGTAGAAAACGACGTCAACCTGGCGGCGATCGCCGAACGGAGCCACGGCAAGGCCGCCGACGTCGACTCCTTCGCCCTCTTGTGGTTCGGCGAGGGCCTGGGCCTGGCCATCGACCTGAACGGCAGCCTGCTCCGAGGCGCCCGCGGCGGTGCCGGCGAGATCGGCTACCTACCACTCGGGCTGGGCCGCGGACCCGGCGTTCCCGACCTTCAGGACCTCAGCGGCGGTCGCGCCGTACTGGCCCTCGGCGCCACCTACGGCATCGACGAATCCACGCCAGGCGCCGTGGTAGCCGCCGCCGTAGCCGCCATCGAACGGGGCGGAACAACCAACGGCATGCGGGGTTCCCACGCGGACGACACCCGGCCGGCCACCCTCGACCCCGCCGCGGCCACCGCGTTCATCGAAGCACTGGCCGCCCGGATGGCGATCGGCCTCGCCGCTGTCGCCGTCGTCCTCGACCCCCTGTTGGTAGTGCTGGCCGGCGAGGTCGCCCGCGCAGGAGGGCAGAGACTTCGTGACGCGGCCGCCGCCGCACTACACGACGCCACCTCGCTGACCACCCCAGTCGAGGTCACGGGCGTCGCCGAGAATCCGGTGTTGCTCGGCGCACTCCAATCCAGCCTGCGTGCGGTGCGCACCGAACTCGTCGAGTCGCTGCAGGACGCCACCGGTGCCACCCGAGACGACCCGGCGACGAACTCGAAGCGGGCAGCAGCACGATCGGACGACGAGGAGGGGCTATGAAGATCGCCGTGGTAGGGGGCGGCTCCACCTACACACCCGAACTGGCCGATGGCTTCGCCCGGCTCGGCGGAGACCTCGGAGTCGACGAGCTGACGCTGATCGATCCGGCCGACGACCGACTGTCGGTCGTCGGCCCATTGGCCGAGCGGATCTTCCGCCATCACGGCCACGGCGGCCGTCTGACGTGGACCACGGACGTCGACGCGGGGCTCGACGGTGCCACCATCGTCATCATTCAGCTGCGCGTCGGCGGCCAAACGGCCCGGATCAGCGACGAGACCTTCCCCCTATCGTGCGGCTGCCTCGGCCAGGAGACCACGGGCGCGGGTGGGCTCGCCAAAGCGCTCCGTACTGTTCCGGTCGTGACCCAAGTCGCCGAGCGGGCACGGCAAAGGGCCGCTCCCGGAGCCTGGATCGTCACCTTCACCAACCCCGTGGGCATCGTCACCCGCGCACTTCTCGACCGCGGGCACCGGGCTGTGGGCCTGTGCAACGTCGCCATCGGGTTCCAACGCCGGTTCGCCGAACTGCTGGACGTGGCCGCCGACGACGTCTCCCTGCGGCACATCGGGCTCAACCACCTCACGTGGGAACAAGCCGCCTATGTGGACGGTGTCGATCGGCTACCCGAGTTGATCTCCGGCCAGGCGCAGACACTCGCCACACATGTCGGACTTCCCGCTTCCCTGGTGACCGCTCTGGGCCGTGTTCCGTCGTACTACCTGCGTTACTTCTACTGCCATGACGAAGTGGTACGGGACCAACGCGGCGCAACCACCAGGGGCGAACAGGTCGCACAGCTGGAAGCCGAACTCTTACGCCTCTATGCCGACCCCGAGCTGACGACAAAGCCACCCCAGCTGTCGCAGCGTGGCGGCGCCTACTACTCCGAGGCAGCGGTCGGCCTGGTCACGTCGTTGCTGACCGGCGACGGCGGCGAACATGCGGTCAACCTACGCAACGCTGGCGTGCTGCCGTTCCTACCCGCCAACGCGGTGATCGAGACCACGTGCCACGTGCGCAAATCTGGCCCGGAACCGGTCCCCGTCGACCCCGTGGGTCCCGAACTGGCCGGCCTGATCGGAGCGGTCAGCGCATACGAAGAACTCGCCCTCGACGCGGCGCAGCGTGGTGGACGATCTCGGGTCTACGCCGCGTTACTGGCTCACCCGCTCGTCGGCCAACACGAACTGGCAGAGGCCCTAACCGACGAGCTGATCGCCGCCAACACCACTTATCTGGGTTGGGCCCGGTGAGCGCCGCGCCCCACCCGTCGCCACCCGGAATCGGTCACGGTGATCGCCTGTTCATCGCGGTCGATGGCGGCAACTCGAAGACCGACGTACTCATCGGCTCCACCACCGGGGATGTCCTCGGTTCGGCCCGCGGCCCGGTTTCGTCTCCCGACGTGATCGGGCTCGACGGCACCATGAACCTGCTCGACTCGCTGATCACGCAGGCCCGGGCCGCAGCCGGACTGGCCCCCCACGTGATGATCGACCGAGCTGAGATCTACCTCGCCGGCGCCGACCTACCAACCGAGGTGGACGCACTGACCAAAGCCGCCCAGTCGCGCGCCTGGGCCGCTGAACACCGGGTGGACAACGACGCCTTCGCCTTGATGCGGGCCGGCACCGACGCCGCGAACGCCCTCGCCGTGGTGTGCGGCGCAGGGATCAACTGTGTCGGCCGGGCCGCGGATGGGCGCACCGCACGGTTTCCCGCCCTGGGCCAGATCTCCGGCGACTGGGGCGGTGGTCATCACCTTGCCGCCATCACCCTGTGGCAAGCGGCCCGCGGCGAAGACGGTCGTGGCCCCGCCACCGCGCTGACCGCCGCCGTGGCCGCACACTTCGGGACGCCGACCGTGGAAGACGTCAGCGTCGGACTACACCTGGGGGAACTACCGCGCAGTCAGGTCGACGACCTCACCACCGTGCTCTTCGCCGTCGCCAACGACGGTGACCTCGTAGCGCGGCGACTGGTCGAAAGGCAGGCCGACGAGATCATCCGCTTCGTGGACGTGGCGGCTCGCCGGCTGGCACTGCACGATTCCGCCTTCGCCGTCGTGCTCGGTGGTGGTGTGCTCACCGCCCGTCACCCATTACTCCATAGCGCCGTGGTTACGGGGGTGCGCTTACACGCCCCGCGGGCCGAGGTCACTCTGGTAGACCTCCCGCCGGTGGCCGGCGCGGCATTGTTGGCCCTGGACTCTCTGGCCGGGTCGGCGACCGCTGCCACCACCTTGCGGTCCACTCTGCGCGGCCCACTAGTGTCACGCTGAACTCGCCCACTCAGCTCCACCCACGCCCGCGGTACACACAGGGCTGCCCGCGGTAAACACAGGGCTGCCGCGTCATGGTTCGGCGTCCACAGTGACCAGGGCTACGAATACCCTGGTCACGTTGGCGGAGGCGGCGGGATTTGAACCCGCGAGAGGGGTGAACCTCAACCCGCTTAGCAGGCGGGCGCCATAAACCGGACTAGGCGACGCCTCCATGCCCCCGAAACCGGCGGCGTGGAAAGGGTACCCGTCCAGGCCACAAGAGGGCAAAGTCGTAGGTATGAAGGGTCTCGCCCGGCAGTCGTCGGCGCACGGACCGTGGGCCGACCGTGCGGCGTCGGGCCACGACCTCGGCCACGCCGTCGACGACGTACTCGGCCGCGACCGCACCGACCGGCCGCTGGTACTCGGCCTGCCGAGAGGTGGCGTCGTGGTGGCCGCGGCGGTGGCCGCGATCGTCGATGGTGAGCTCGACGTGCTCGTCGTACGCAAGGTGGGGGTGCCGTGGCATCGCGAGCTGGCGCTCGGCGCGGTCACGGCGTCGGGGCTTCGGGTCCTCAACTCCGACGTGATCCGCCGGGCCCGGCTCGACGCTGGCGACGTAGAACGGGCCTTCTCCACCGTCGAACGTGAGGCACGGGAGCGCGAACGGATGTTCCGCGCCGACCGGCCGGCGGTGGAGCCGGGCGGACGGATCGTCGTGCTGGTGGACGACGGCCTCGCCACCGGTGCGACGGCGCTCGCGGCCACACAGCTCGTCCGGAACGCGACACCACCGCCGCGCCGGGTGGTGCTCGCCGCGCCGGTCGCCCCACCCGACACGGTGCGCCGGCTGGCCGCCCATGTGGACGATGTGGTGGTGCTCGCCCAACCGGCGGATTTCCTGGCCGTAGGTGAATGGTTCGCCGACTTCACGCAGGTAGATGACACAACGGTCCAGCGCATCATGGCCCGAAGCGGCCGCTGATCTCCGACGACGGGGAACGCTTCGGTGCCGGGACGCAACCATTACCGGTGCTCGTTCGTCATGGATATAGCGGTGTCTGCGCCTGGCGCCACACAACCGCCGCCGCGGAGCCTTTAGACTAGCTCGCGGCCCGATGATCGTGTATGGAGGCAGCAGCCGTGAGCAGAGCCGGAGGTCCGCGCGGAAGTCGTCGCGCCCGGCTCGAGTCACGTCGGCATGAACGTACCCAGCGCTACGGCCGGTTCATCAGATGGACCGCGGTCGGCTCCCTCATTCCGGGGGTTGGTCTGATCGCCGCCGGCAAGCGGCGGATCGGCACATTCCTCCTGGTGATGTTCATCCTGGCGATGTTCGGCGTGGGGGCGGTCGTCGCGCTCACCCCGTCTGGTCGGCTGCTGTCGTACAGCGGAGATCGCCAGATGCTCCTCGTCATTGGGGTGGCTCTGGTCACCGCCGCGATTATCTGGCTGATCGTGGCCCTCGCAACACATCGTGCGCTCGAGCCCATAGGGCTGCCCGCGGGCAAACGGCTAGGCGGCGCACTCGTGGTGGTGGTCATCGCCTCGCTCGTGGTGGCCCCGATGTCGCTGGGCGCCCGCAACGTATTCACTCAACGCGACGTCATCGGAGCCATCTCCGGTGGTCACAGCAACACCACCCCTGACATCAAAGACTCGAGCGACCCATGGGCCGATATCCCTCAGCTCAACCTGTTGCTGCTCGGTAGTGACGCCGGCGACGGCCGGGACGGGATCCGCCCCGACACGTTGATCGTCGCCAGCATCGATACCCACAGTGGCGACACCACCATGATCTCGGTCCCTCGTAATCTGCGCAGCTTCCCCTTCCCGGACGACAGCCCGTTGGCCGAGCGTTACCCCAACGGCTTCCGCGGGGAGGGCGACGCGGGCGAATGGATGATCAACGCCACCTACCGCAACATCCCCGCCCTCCAGCCCGACGTGTTCGAGGGAGTGGAGAACCCGGGCGCCGACGCCACCAAATGGGCTGTCGAAGGTGCACTCGGCATCGACATCGACTACTTCGTCATGGTCAACCTCGACGGCTTCATGGCGCTTGTCGACGCACTTGGTGGTGTGACCCTCGACGTCCCCCGCGACATCCCCATCGGCAACAAGGAGATCCCCGGTACGGGCGGGTGTACGCAGGCTCGGGGTTATATCCATGCCGGCGACGCCCAACGGCTGAACGGCTCCCAGGCGCTCTGGTTCGCCCGGTCCAGGTGTGGTTCCGACGACTACGACCGCATGGCCCGGCAACAATGTGTGCTGGGCGCCATCGTCGACGAGATCGACCCGCGAACCGTCCTGGTGAAGTACCAGGAGCTGGCCTCGGCGACCGTCGACATCATCCAGACCGACGTTCCAGAGGAGCTCTTCCCCGCTCTGATCGAGCTAGCCATACAGGTTCAGCGCGGCACGCTGGAGAGCCTCACCCTCGACCGCGATTTCTTCAATTCGATGGGAGCTACGTCGGCGGATCCAAACTACGACATCCTGCACACGCGGATCGGCGAGATCCTCGCTCCATCGGAGCCCGACGACGAGTCCGGTCCGGCCGACGATTCCGGCTCCGCCGACGATCCTCCCGCCGACTCCGAGCCTGGTGAGAACCCGGACGACCCCACCGACGACACCGCTGACGAGCCAGCCGGCGACACCTACGAGGCCGCACCCGGAACGTCCGGCAACGGCGTCACCGACGACGACCCCGGAGCCGACACCCCGTCCGACGACGCCGACAACGACGAGGTCGCACCGGACCAGCCGGTGGAGACCGACGACGTCTGCTGAGGCCGCACTCCAGCCATGGGTAGGGTCCAGGACCAGCCGTCCGGTCATCCGGGCCGACGCGCCGCCCGTCGCCGGCGTCGCCGGCCCAGATACGGCCGGTTCATCGCGCAGACCGCGATCGGTTCCCTGGTCCCCGGGACCGGGCTGATCGCCGCCGGCCGTCGTCGGCTCGGCGCAGCCGTGCTCGCCTTGTTCGTCGCTGCCGGGCTGGGTGTCTTGGCCGTGATCGCCGTCGTTCCCACTCGACGGCTAGCCTCCTACGGCGGTGACCGCCAGATGATGTTCGTCATCGGGGTCGCTCTGGTTGCGGCCGCCGCCATCTGGCTCATCGTCGCTCTGGTATCGCACCGTCTGCTCGAACCCGCCCGGTTGCCGGCCGGCAAGCGGCTCGGCGGAGCCCTCGTGGTGGTTGTCGTGACGTCGCTCGTCGTCGCTCCACTGTCGCTGGGGGCCCGCAACGCGTTCGTCCAACGCGATCTCATCCAAGCCATCTCCGGCGGAGAGAGCCTCACGACGCCGGACATCGACACCAGCGACCCGTGGGCCGACATGCCCAGGCTCAACCTGCTACTCATGGGCAGCGACGCCGGGCCCGGCCGGGATGGTGAACGGCTCAACACCCTCATCGTCGTGAGCATCGATACCCATACCGGCGACGCGACCATGATCGGCATCCCCCGTAATCTGCAACGGATGCCGTTCGCCGCCGCCAGTCCACTGTCCGGGCTCTATCCGCAGGGTTTCGACGGTGCCGGCGACGAACGCGAATGGATGGCGATGTCCATCTACAGCAACGCGCCCATCCTCCACCCCGAGGTCTTCGAGGGCACCGACAACCCCGGCGCGGACGCCACCAAATGGGCCGTCGAAGGTGCACTCGACATCGACGTCGACTACTTCATCTTCGTCAACATGGAAGGCTTCCAGGTACTGGTAGACGCGCTGGGCGGGGTCACGCTGAATGTCCCGCGCGACATTCCTATCGGCAACAAGAACCGGGAGGACGGCCCCGGCTGCACCACACCACGCGGGTGGATCCGGGCCGGCGACAACCAGCAACTCAACGGCGGCCAGGCGCTGTGGTTCGCCCGCTCACGCTGTATGTCCACCGACTACGACCGGATGGCCAGGCAGCAATGCCTGCTGGGGGCGATCACCAACCAGGCCAATCCGCGGACCCTGTTCACCCAATATCAGAGCATCGCCTCGGCCACCCGGGAGATCATCAAGACCGATATCCCGGAGGATCTCTTCCCGCCATTGATAGAGCTGGCCTTCGTGGTCAGGGACGGATCGCTGGAGAGTCTGACGCTCGACCGCGACTTCTTCCAGACCACCACGGGCACCAACCCGAGCAACCCGGACTACGCCCAGCTCCAGGCCCACATCAACACCATCCTGACGGCGGGCCCGGACGGCGATCCGCTCGACGACGAGTCCGAGCCACCAGCCGCCGACGCCGATGGGGCAACCGACGAGCGGGAACCGCCCGCCAACGAGCCGGAGCCTCCGGCCGACGACGAACAGCCCTCCACCGACGAAACGGACGACGACGGAGCGACCGACGAGGATACTGGCGACGGCGACACCATCGAGGTGAGTCCCGACCAGCCGGTGGAGACCGACGCGGTCTGCTGACGAACGCGGGATACCGCGACAACAGACGTCGCGTAGGCGCCGCGCTCAGCCCACCTGTTCGCCCGTCCCGAACGGTGTGTAGCCACGGTCCCGGTTGAGCCGGCCACGCAGCTCACGGGCGAGAACCTTGGGCTCGACGTCCAGCATGGCGGTGCGGATCACACTCTGTCGGTTGCCGGCGATGTCGACCGACACCACGTCACCATCGGATTGGACCTTCCGCACATCTCGCCACGCCACTTTGCGGACCCCGGCCCGAGGTCCGGTGGCATTAACGAAGCCATCGTCGTCGAGCACCAGCCGGGTGCGTAACCCCGAAGCCCGCAACACACCGGTGGCGAGAACAACGAGGGCGGCGGCGCCGAGCAGACCGAGCACGCTCCACACCACCACACCCAAAGCCCCGCTGGGACCGGCTGCGGCCACCAGCATCGCAGCGACCAGCACGACGCCGAGCGTGGAGGCACCGACGCCGACGCCGCGGATACCCAGCGCTAGCGGAGAGCGATAAACGATACGACTCACCCCTCCAGTGTCCCGCATTCCAAGCCAGGCATCGACGGTGGCACCGCGTCAGCGAGGCCGGTGGTTGGCTAAGGAGCCGGAGGGTCGTCGCCGTAGCCACCCTTACGTTCGCGGTTCGCGCCACGTTCACGGATGCCATCGGGAACAACGAGCCTGCACAGCGGGCAAATATCAAGGCCGTTGCGCCAAAGCCAGCCGGTCAGACCCGCCCGCAGTTCCTGCGGGGCGGCACCAACGGCACCGATGTCACCACAACGGTCACAGACGATGGACATCTGCGCACTCACGACGCTTCCCCCTGTTTCACGTGCCTGGTCAGGAGGGTAACACGGTTAGATACCGACCTGTTGTCGAAGATCATGATCCCGCGATCACGCGGTGTTCCACGATCTGCTAGAAAGCACCGAAGACGTGACGTATCCGGGCGGGCTGCCCATCCCGCTCACCTAACGCAGGAGGTGTTCCCGGCGGTGATCCCCGATCCGAGCGGGGCGGCCGACGCCGTGATCCTGGTCGACGACGCCGGCGCCGTCACGCTGTTCATCGGTACCGATCCGGAGCCGCGCGCCACGGCCACCACCAACACCGCCGTCATTCGGATCTTGATGGACTGCGCGGCACGCACTGGCCGAGGCTTGAGCGTCGCAACGCGCTACCCCAGCGGGCACCGCACACTGCATCGCGTGGAGCCCGATGGCACCCTCACCACTAGGGCGGTACCGCCGCGTACGGCTTCAGTACCACCCGCGCTGGTGCGACTCGACTAACCCGCCCGGCATCGAGCCCGGGCCGGCGTCAAACCGTGCGGTCAGGGGCCGAGCTGGCGCCGGCGGCGATCCTTCAGCCGTCGACGCTGCGACGGGTCGAGCATCAGGTAGCCGGCCACCGGAACACCGATCAGAACCAGCGCAACCAGCCAGAACGGGATCGGCAGCACTATCAAAAGGAGTATGCCGAGGGCGATACCGCCGACGACAACCCCTGGGTTTCTTGCCATAACCGTTCCTCTCATCCACCGGCCGCGGTCACTTCCCATCAGTGTATGCGCGCCCGCGACGATCACCGCCGGCCCGGCACCTCCCTCCCGCCGGGTGGTTCCCATGATCATGAACACTTTGCCGTGTGATCACACGGCAAAGTGTTCATGATCATGGGAACCACCCACTAGATCGCCCGCCCCGGTGTGCGCCTGCTCACACCCGTTGACTAGGGTCCGATTAACCAGATCGCCCTGGCCGTCCGGAGCATGGGAGGTCCACCACCATGACCACAGTTGTCAAGCCCTACCGGCCGGAACGCCGGTCTGTTAGCGTCGAGCGGCGATGAGAGTCGCTGTCGTCCGAGAGACCCGTGAGCACGAGCGCCGGGTCGCCCTTGTACCAGAGCTGGTCGGCCGGCTCACCGGCGTAGGGCTCGAGATCGTCGTCGAGCCTGATGCCGGGCGCTGGGCCCACCATGCCAACCAAGACTACGTCGACGCCGGAGCGTCCATCGCCGAGGGCGAGTCCCTGGAAGGTGCCGACGTCGTCCTCGCGGTACAGCCGCTCGACCCCGCCCGCATCGCTACACTCAAACCCGGCGCTGTCGTGATGTCGTTCCTCCCCACCTCCGCCGAGCTGGACATCGTGCGGGCCGCACGCGACGCCCAGGTCACGGCGTTCGCCATGGAGTTGGTGCCACGGATCTCCCGAGCTCAGTCCATGGACGCGCTGACCTCGCAAGCACTGGTGGCCGGGTACCGCTCCGTGCTGGTGGCGGCCGAACGGCTACCCCGGTTCTTCCCGCTGTCCATGACCGCCGCCGGAACCGTCCCGCCGGCGCGGGTGCTGGTATTAGGCGCAGGGGTTGCCGGCTTGCAGGCCATCGCCACCGCCAAACGGCTCGGAGCCAAGGTCGACGCCTACGACGTCCGGTCGGCGTCCGCCGAGGAGATCCGCAGCCTGGGCGCCCGTTTCGTCGAACTCGACCTCCCGTCGCTGGAAGGTGCCGGTGGTTACGCCCGCGAAATGACCGAGGAACGCGCGCAGCATCAGCGAGATCTGCTCGCCCCGCACGTGTCGAGCGCCGATGTCGTGATCACCACGGCCGCCGTGCCCGGTCGGTCGGCACCGTTGCTCGTTGAACGCGCCGCCGTGGAGGCGATGCCGCCGGGCAGCGTCGTCGTCGACCTCGCCGCCGAGTCCGGCGGGAACGTCGAGGGCAGCCAGCCCGGCGAGGAACTCACCGTAGGACGGTCGCTGTTGTGGGGCGCCCGCAACGTCCCGAGCCAGCTTCCCGTACACGCCAGCCGCCTGTACGCGGCCAATCTCGTCAACCTGTTGCTGCTCATGACCACCGACGGTGAGGTAAACGTCGATCTCGACGACGAGATCATCGCCGGTGTCTGTGTTGCCCATGACGGCGGCATACGCCACGAGCCCACCCGTGAACTGCTCGGAGAGGAGGGCTGATGGATTCCGAAGTTGCCCTGCTGACCATCTTCATCCTGGCCGCCTTCACCGGCTACGAAGTCGTCTCCAAAGTCTCGTCCACTCTGCACACTCCCCTCATGTCCGGAGCCAACGCCATCCACGGGATCATCCTCGTCGGGGCCGTGCTGGTCACCGGGCACGCGGACAACCCCGCGCAGCTCACCATCGGCGTCGTCGCCACCGTGCTGGCCACCCTGAATCTCGTCGGCGGCTTCGTTGTCACCGACCGGATGCTGGAAATGTTCCGGGGCAAGAAGACACCCACCGAACGCTCGTCGGCTGGAGGCGCGGAGTGATCGACACCTGGGCTCAGCTGGCCTACCTAGCCGCCGCGATCTGTTTCGTTCTCGCGCTGAAAGCGTTGTCCTCACCCAAGACCGCGCGTGCTGGCAACCTCCTCGGCGCGGTAGCCGCGCTGGCAGCGATGATCATCACGTTCATCGTCTACGAGCTGGACAACCTGCCATGGATCCTCGGGGCCATCGCCGTCGGATGCGCCATCGGTATCCCGGCTGCACGCAAAGTCGCGATGACCGCCATGCCGCAGCTGGTCGCGCTGTTCAACGGGGTCGGCGGTGGAGCGGCCGGGTTGGTGGCTTATCTCGAGCTGACCGACGCCGAGACCGTCTTTCCGCTCCTGGCCGCCGTCCTGACCGTTCCCGTCGGCGCCATCGCCTTCAGCGGATCGCTGGTTACCTTCCTGAAGCTGCAAGAAATCATCACCACCCGCCCGGTCACCCCGCCCGGCGGTCCGGCGCTGATCAGCATCACCCTGGCCGCCACACTCGCCCTCGTGGCCGTCCTCTACGGCGGAGGTGGCACCGAGACCTGGGTCGCCGCCACCCTTGGTGCCCTCGCCCTGGTGGTGGGTGTACTGCTGGTGCTACCGGTCGGCGGCGCCGACGTACCTATCGCCATTTCCTTGCTCAACGCCGCTACCGGTATGGCCGTGGCAGCCGGCGGTTACATCCTCGGCAACGCCCTGCTCCTCATCGGTGGAACCCTGGTCGGCGCCAGCGGCACCATCCTGACCCGCCTGATGGCACAGGCGATGGGTCGATCGATCAGCTCCATCCTGTTCGGCGCGTTCCGCGGCGGTTCCACCGCGGGCAGCACCACCGAGTCACAGCGTCCGGTCCGCTCGGCCAGCGTCGACGACGTCTCCATCATGCTCAACTACGCGCAGAAGGTGATGATCGTCCCTGGTTATGGGCTGGCCGTCGCTCAGGCCCAGCACACCATCCACGAGCTGGTAGAGCTGCTCGAGAGCCGCGGCATCGAGGTCGCCTACGCCATCCACCCGGTGGCCGGGCGGATGCCAGGACACATGAACGTGCTGCTCGCCGAGGCCAACGTCCCTTATGAGCAGCTCCTGGAGATGGACACGGCCAACGGCCAGATGCGCACCGCCGACGTCACGCTCGTCGTCGGGGCCAACGACGTCGTCAACCCCGCGGCGCGCACCGCACCGGATTCCCCCATCTACGGCATGCCCATCCTCGATGTGGACCAATCCGGCGCCGTCGTGTTCCTCAAGCGCTCCATGCGGCCGGGTTTCGCCGGGATCGAGAACGAGCTGCTCTACCACCCGAAAACCACGCTGCTGTTCGGCGACGCCAAAGCTTCGCTGACCGGCCTCGTGGGCGGGGTCAAGTCGATGTAGCCCCACCCCGGTGATCGTTGCCGGTTTCGCGCCGCACCCACCCGTGATCGTTGCCGGATTCGTGTCGCCATAGCGACCAGATCAGGGTTTTGATCACCGCTGGGTAGGGCGCGAATCCGGCAACGATCACCCAGCTCAGTCAGCCAGGCCATACAGCCGGTCCCCGGCATCACCCAGGCCGGGAACGATGTATCCCTTGTCGTTGAGCCGCTCGTCGACGGCCGCCGTCACCACGGTGATAGGCACACCCAGATGGGCGGTCTCGCGCTCCACCAGCGCCAACCCCTCAGGCGCGACGAGCAAACACACCGCGGTGATCTGATCAGCCCCACATTCCACCAGGTAGCCGATAGCCGCGGCCAGCGTGCCGCCGGTGGCCAACATCGGATCCAGCACGTAGCACTGCCGGCCGGTGAGGTCGTCAGGCAGGCGATTGGCGTAGGTGGTGGCCTCCAGCGTCTCCTCGTTGCGGATCATGCCGAGGAAACCGACCTCCGCGGTGGGTAGGAGCCGGGTCATGCCGTCGAGCATCCCTAGCCCCGCCCGCAAGATCGGCACGACCATAGGTTTAGGTGCGGCAAGTTTGACTCCACGGGCCAGCCCCACCGGGGTCTCGAACTCAGTCTCCTCTACCCGGGTATCGCGGGTGGCCTCATAGGCGAGCAACGTCACGAGCTCGTCGGTGAGCAACCGGAACGTAGGTGAGTTGGTGTTCTTGTCTCGCAGCACGGCGAGCTTGTGAGCGACGAGCGGATGGTCGACGGCGAGCAGGCGCATGGCAGACAGGATGCCATGCTCAGACTCACGACGCCGAGACGTGACCCGCACAGCGACCAGCGCACCCGCCGTGCAGACCCCCGTGTCCCAGATCTTCCCAACGCCACCACACGACGGCCACTAGGCTTCGATCATGTCCTCGTCGCCCACTCCCAGCGCGGCCCTAGTCCAGCTACACGCGCCCGCCATGCGTGCGGCGTTGATCGAAGGACGCCACGCGCTGCAGACCGGTGACGTCCCCGTCGGCGCGGTTGTCGTCGACGCTCACGGCAACGTCCTGGCCAGCGCACGCAATCGACGTGAAGCCGACCGCGACCCCACGGCCCATGCCGAGGTCCTGGCGATCCGGGCGGCCGCTGCCACGGTGGGCTCATGGCGGCTCGACGGGCTCACCTTGGTGGTGACTCTCGAACCGTGCACCATGTGTGCCGGGGCACTGGTGCTCTCCCGGATCTCGACGGTGGTGTACGGAGCCACCGACCCTAAAGCCGGGGCCGCTGGATCTCTGTACGACGTCCTGCGCGACCGCCGGCTGAACCACCGACCCGAGGTCGTCGGTGGGGTACTGGCCGACCAATGCAGCTCGTTGCTACAGGAGTTCTTCGCCGGGCACCGTGACCACCTGTAGCAGGCCGTTCTCCGTCGTCCCGATTTCGTATCGTGCCCCGCTCTCCGGTAACCTCGACCGCGGTAGCGTGTCCGAGCGGCCTAAGGAGCACGCCTCGAAAGCGTGTGAGGGGGCAACTCCTCCGTGGGTTCAAATCCCACCGCTACCGCCATGGCGAAGCCGCCCGTCCCGTCGCGCACGGGGCGGGCGTTTTGCGTCTTCCGGCGCCAACCTCGCAGCTCGTGGGACGCTGGTGTTCCATTCGCGGGAAACAAGGGGGATCGCGTGGACGTTCCAACGCTCAACGTGTTCCTCCTCGTGGGTGCGCTCGTATTGGTGGCGGCAGTACTTGCCGTCCGCGCTAGCGTCCGGTTCGGACTGCCTACCCTGGTGCTCTACCTCCTCCTGGGGGTGGCCCTCGGCGAGTCCGGCCTCGGCATCCAGTTTCACGACCCCAACCTCGCGCAGGCGCTCGCCTACGCCGCTTTGATCGTCATCCTGGCCGAGGGTGGTCTCACCACTCGGTGGGACGACGTCCGCCCGGCCATGGCCGCAGGCGTCTCGCTGGCTACGGTGGGCGTCGGGGTCAGCACGGCCATCATCGCCGTCGTTGGCCACTACGTGCTGGGTTTGGACTGGATCGTGGCCATCTTGCTCGGTGCCGTCTTCGCACCCACCGATGCGGCAGCCGTCTTCTCGACGTTGCGGCGGATCCCCCTCACCAAGCGGATGTCCAGCACCCTCGAAGCAGAGTCCGGGCTCAACGACGCCCCTACTATCGTGCTGGTGGTGCTCGTCAGCACCGGCCAGGCCGGTGACTACGGCGTAGTACTCGCTGGGCTGCTGGTCGGCTACCAGCTGGTAGCCGGCGCCGCCATCGGTATCGTGCTCGGCTGGCTGGGAAGCACCCTGTTGCGCCGTATCGCGCTGCCGGCACCCGGGCTCTACCCATTGATGATCATGACGATCACGGTACTCGCCTACGCCCTTGGTGCCGCCGCGCAAGCTAGTGGCTTCGCTGCGGTCTATCTGGCGGCACTCGTCTTGGGCAACTCACGGCTACCGCACCGGGCAGCAACCCGGTCGTTCGCCGAGGGTGTGGCCTGGCTCGCGCAGATCGGGCTGTTCGTGATGCTCGGGTTGCTCTCGTCGCCGGCACAGATGCCGGAAGCGTTCGTGGCGGCCGTAGCCGCGGGCGCGGTGTTAACCTTCGTCGCTCGCCCCATCTCCGTGTGGGTGGCCACCGTGGCCTTCCGGCTTCGCCTACGCGAGCAGCTGTTCTTGTCTTGGGCCGGTCTACGGGGTGCGGTCCCAGTGGTGTTGGCCACGATCCCGCTCGCCGAGGGGGTGGCCGACGCGGAGTGGTTGTTCGCGGTTGTCTTCATCGTCGCGGTCCTGTTCACGCTGCTCCAAGCACCGGCCCTCCCCTGGCTGGCCAATCGTCTGGACGTCGCGTCGGGCGCGGACGCACGAGATGCCGAACTCGAGTCGGCGCCCCTCGAGCGGGTGGAGGCAGACCTCATCCAGGTTCGAATACCGGAGGGGTCGAAGCTACATGGCGTCACGATCGCCGAACTTAGGCTGCCCCGTGGCGTCACCGTCCCCCTGCTGGTGCGCGGAAGCGAAACGGCCGTGCCGGATAGCGAGACGCCGCTGCGGCACGGCGACGAGGTGCTGATCGTGGCACCACGCGAACTGCGCGCCATCACCGAGCGACGCCTGCGCGCGGTGGGCCGTCGAGGGCGGTTGGCTGGCTGGTTCGGCGAGGACGGCCGGTAAGCCCAAGTGCACCTGATCTCCGTTTTGTCACCTGATCTTTTTCCCTGGAGCGATCAGGTGTACCAACGACGGACGACGGCGCGGTGTGGTGCATCTGATCGCCTCCACCATGCGGACGCCCGGCGATCAGATGCGCAAGCGCGGCTCGTCGGTTAGTTGGTGCATCTGATCATCAGAACTCGCGTTCACCCCGCGTAGCGCACACGACGACGAGGCACCCACCACCAACACGAGCAGAACACCCTGCCAGAACCCCGCCGCCCACCGCTCGTCAGACCCCTCGCAGATCCGCTCGCCCGCCCCTGTCGCCGATCAGATGCACAACCCGCCCTCAGAGCGCTGACCGTGCATCTGATCGCCGGGCGTCCGCATGGTGGAGGCGATCAGATGCACCACACCGCGCCGTCGTCCGTTGTCCTGTTTCGGGACATCGCTGACAGTTGATGTCTCGGGACATCGCTGACACCTGAATTGTTGTGGACTGTGTGTTCATGACGGGGAGAGTGGCAGCGATGGATATCAGGATGGCCGCGGCGTTGG
>NZ_JAAOEN010000001.1:353651-1158724 GCF_011320225.1 Phytoactinopolyspora limicola | reverse complement strand
GCTACCAACCCAGCGCCCAACCCCGCTACGACCTACGCGGCCACCGCGAACCCCAACCCACATGACACACTCAAACCGTCAGCGATGTCCCGAGACACACCCGTCAGCGATGTCCCGAGACACCACACGCGCCGTCGTCCGTCGTTGGTACACCTGATCGCTCCAGGGAAAAAGATCAGGTGACAAAACGGAGATCAGGTGCACACACGGGGATGACGGGACCACTGCATGGTCTTCGCCGGCGCGACGAGCCAACCGCGAGCTTAGTCGCAGGGCTGAAGGGTCTGATCCGGCTCTGGGTCAGAGGCGAGTTCCTCGAAGTCGTTGCCAAGCACTAGATCTACCGTCTCGCTGGAGCGCTCATCCGCGACGATCACGGCATCGGGCACCAGGGAAGCCACCAGAGTGGCGGCATCGCGCTGGTCTTCGTGCGAGCGGACCTCCGCGGTGCCGTCCACACTCCGTTCCAGCGGATCATTGGCGACGTCGAGGATGGTGAACCCACGCTCGCGCATGGCCGCGGCGACGTCACGGGCGAGCCCACCGCGCTGAGTCGCGTTGTACACATTGAGCTCGATCGCCTCTGGGTCGGGTGCGTCGGTCGGAGCCACCGGTACACAGGTTGGCGCGGCGCGTGGCGCGGCTTCGTCGTCGTCCCCGGTGAGGACGTTGTTCCAGCTGTACCAGGCGGCACCGACGACGAACCCGACAAGGATCAGCAGGGTGACCGCGGTTCGCACATGCCGCCACGTGTGCCGCGGGCTGTCCTCGTACTCTTCGGTCGGCTCGTCCGCGTCCATCGTCCTCCGCACTCCTTTCGGGCACGAGGCCTCGTGTCGTCAGTGGGAGCGCACCCGGTCCGGCGCTTGCCACGGGGTCTGAGCATCGACGACCTTAGCTCGCCATACCCAGCACAGAAGAGTACCGGTCCGGCCGGAGCGACACACTAGATCGATACATCAGAGGCTGAGCACACGAGCATGAATGACCTGCCGCTGCTGGAGCGCCGAACGCAAGGCGCGGTGCAGACCGTCTTCGAGATAGAACTCGCCTTCCCACTCGACCACGTGTGGGAACAGGTCACCAAAGAAGGTCGAATCCTGAGCCAGCAGTGTTTCGAGGTCGAGGTTGCGTTTGACGGTCACCAACTCGTCGAGGCGGAGCTGCCGCGGCGGTAGCTCCGCCCACTCGCGAAGCGTGGTGTCGTGGTCCGGATAGGGACGGCCCTCGCCCACACGCTTGAAGATCACCCAGTGCAGTCTATAGAAGGCAGCCATGTGCACAGGCAGCCCCCTGCCTCCCTCTCCATGATCATGAACACTTTGCCGTGTGATAGCACGGCAAAGTGTTCATGATCATGGAGAGGGAGGGCTAGCCGAGGAAGCCGCGGAGCAGCGCCGCAGGGTCGTGGGGTCGTGGGGTCGCGGGGCGCTGAACGCTAGATGGAAACCGCTATCTGGGCCGCTAACCCAGAACTCACCGCACCATGTCACTAACCCCAACGTGACAAGAGTCCGGGGTCGGCCCACAAGTAGGGCCGACCCCGGATTTTGTTGCCTGATCAGGCGACGCGGAGGATAGGGGATTCGAACCCCTGAGGGATTGCTCCCAACACGCTTTCCAAGCGTGCGCCCTAGGCCACTAGGCGAATCCTCCGCCGAAGAGCGTATCCGACGAGCCCGCTCCAGCTGAAATCGGCTGGCGCGGCCGGCCCCGGTCCTCAAACGTGGAGGCCCCGTTGGTTCTCGCCGAGTCATGAGTACACTGGGTGACCGACCCCTCGTGTGGCGGTATCCCTGCCGAACTCCCCCAGGGCCGGAAGGCAGCAAGGGTAGGTGGGCTCTGCCGGGTACGCGAGGGGTCCTTTCTTTTCCCGGCCGTCCGTCCACAACGGGTGGCGTCTGTCCACAGCGTGCGACGTCCACGGATGCGCGGTGCCGGTCCGGGCGACTATGGTTCCCAAGGTGTCGTCCCTCGCGTTGTACCGCACCTATCGGCCGGGGCAGTTCTCCGACCTCGTCGGGCAGGAACATGTCACGGTGCCGCTCATGCGCGCGCTGGAAAACGACCGCATCCACCACGCCTACCTGTTCTCTGGTCCCAGGGGTTGTGGCAAGACGTCGTCGGCGCGCATCCTCGCCCGCTCCCTCAACTGTGACGAGGGCCCGACGCCGCAACCGTGCGGCACCTGCCAGTCCTGTGTCGCACTGGCTCCGAACGGCTCCGGCAGCATCGACGTCGTCGAACTCGACGCCGCCACCCACGGACTCGTGGACGACGCCCGAGAGCTGCGTGAGAAAGCGCACTTCGCACCCGTGTCGTCCCGCTTCAAGATCTACGTCATCGACGAGGCGCACCAACTCGGTCCGGGCGCGGCCAATGCCCTTCTCAAGCTGATCGAGGAGCCGCCGGCCCACCTGAAGTTCATCTTCGCTACCACCGCACCGGACAAGATCCTCGGCACTATCCGGTCGCGCACGCACCACTACCCGTTCCGGCTGATCCCCAACAAAACTCTTCAACAGAACCTGGCCTGGATCTGCGAGCAAGAGGGGGTCACCATCGAGCCGGGCGCGCTGGCGCTGGTAGCCCGGGCCGGCGCGGGTTCGGCGAGAGATGCCCAGTCGGTGCTCGGCCAGCTGATCGCCGGCGCTGGGGACGACGGAGTCACCTACGATCTCGCGGTGCAGTTGCTGGGTTTCACCGATGCCGCCCTGCTCGACGAGGTCGTCCAGGCCATCGCCGATCACGACCCCGCCACCATGTTCACCGCCGTGGACCGCGTGATGGATTCCGGCCATGATCCCCGGCGTTTCCTGACCGACCTCCTGGAACGGCTCCGCGACTTGGTGGTCGTGCGGGCCGCTCCCGACGCCGCCACCCACGGACTCATCGACGCACCGGAAGACCAGGCCGAACGGATGGCAGCCCAGGCCGCCCGCTTCGGTCCCGCCGATCTCATCCGGTTAGCCGACGTCGTCGACGAAGGCATCACCGCCATGAAGGGCGCCACCCCCACCCGGCTCCAGCTCGAGCTGGTCTGCGCCCGGTTGATGTTGCCCGGCGCGGACCACTCCACGTCCGGCGTGCAGGCTCGCCTCGACCGCATCGAGCGCCGTTTGGCCGGCGCCGCGGGTACCGCGGTCGCACCAGCCGCTCCTGCCTCTGCCACCCCGACGAGCACTTCGGCCGCAGCCGCCCCAGCGGGTCCCGCCCGGCCGTCGCGGCCCACCGAACCAGCGCCGCCGGCTGACCCGGTTCCGCCGGCGGAACCGGCGCCGCCGCGAGAGCCAGTGCCGCCGGTCGAGCCTCCACGGCCCACCGAGCCGGTACCACCGGCCGAACCGCAGCCACCGGCCGAACCGATCCCACCTCGCACGTCCTCCGGCTCCACGACCACCACGCCGGAGCCCACCACAGCGGCCGCCGGTCCAGTCACTACTCCAGTCACTACTCCGGCCGCCGGTCCAGGAATCGCCGACGTCCGGCGCATGTGGCCGGAGGTCATGGTTCGGCTCCGGGAGATCAAACGAACCCCCTGGAGCCTGATCTCGCAGGAGTCCGCCGTCATGGAAGTGGCCGACGGGGTACTCACCTTGGCCTTCCGGCAGCCCACCTTGCGCGATACGTTCGCCCGGCGGGAAGACTTTCAGGCCAACCTCCAGCAAGCCATCAAGGACGTGCTGCTGGTCGACCTCCGAATCAATGCCATCGTCGATCCTTCGGCCGATCCTTCGGCCGCGACGGGCCCAGGAACCGCTGGTAGCCGGTCAGGTCCGGCGCCGACGCCACCGCCGCAGGCTGCGACCACGGCGGCCCCGGCGTCGGCCAGCCACGACGCTCCCGCTCCCGGCCCGAGCACCCCTGGCGCCGGCGCCTCTCCGGACCCCGCCGAGCGGCCGGGCCCCGCACCGACCGCACCAACGCCGGATGCCGCGGCCTCCGTGCAACCCACCGGTGCGGCCGCCGCGCGGGCCGCGATCCAACAGCGCGGGACCGGGCCGGTTGAGTCCAGCGAGCCGACGCCACCGACCGACCCGTACGACGCCCGCGGACAGGGTGCCGACCTCGACGACGAGAACCTCGACAGCTCCGGTGAGTCGGAGCAGGAACTGCTGGCTCGAACCCTAGGCGCCACCGTTATTTCCGAGTCCGATCCCGCCTGACGACACCGGCCGCGCGCCGACACCCGGTTCGCTTCAGCGCGGAGGACCCGCGTGCCGTAGGCTCGAACCGTTCGGCATGCCCGTATGGAGGAGTTCCACAGTGTTTCCGTCTGGTGGTTCGGAAGGTATCGACATGAGCCAGCTGCTGCAGCAGGCTCAACGGATGCAAGAACAGCTGGTGTCCGCGCAGCAGGACCTGGCTGAGAGCGAGATCACCGGCACCGCCGGCGGTGGGCTGGTACGCGCCACCATGACCGGTGGCGGGGAGCTGACGGCCCTGCAGCTCGATCCTTCGGTGGTCGATCCGGAAGACACCGAGACTCTGGCCGATCTGATCGTGGCCGCTGTCCGCGACGCTCATGCCGAGATCCAGCGGCGGGCCAGTGAGCAACTCGGCTCGATCGGAGCGGGCGTGGAGGGGTTGCTCGGTGGTGGCGGACTCGAAGGACTGCTCGGTGGCGCGGCCATCCCCGGCGCCACCGTCGACGATGACGACGACACCCCGCCTGGTGGTCCTGCGCAGCAGCGCGATCACGGCGCGTAGAACGCGGTCCGGGCATGTACGAAGGTGTCGTCCAGAGCCTCATCGACGAGCTCGGGCGGCTGCCGGGCGTCGGCCCTAAGAGTGCGCAACGCATCGCGTTTCATATTCTTGCCGCCGACGCCGACGACGTTCACCGGCTTGCTACCGCGTTGAACGAGGTCAAGGAGAAGGTGCGGTTCTGTGTGGCGTGCGGCAACGTCGCCGAGGCCGAACAATGTCAGATCTGCCGAGATCCACGCCGTGACCAGTCGATACTGTGCGTGGTGGAGGAGCCCAAGGACGTCGTCGCGATCGAACGGACCCGTGAGTTCCGCGGTCGCTACCACGTCCTCGGCGGGGCGATCAGCCCCATCGAGGGCATCGGGCCGGATGAGCTGCGCGTCAAGGAGCTGATGACGCGGCTGGCCGATGGCAGCATCACCGAACTCATCATCGCCACCGATCCGAACCTCGAAGGTGAGGCGACGGCCACCTATCTCGCCCGGTTGGTCAAACCGATGGGACTGCGTGTGACACGCTTGGCGAGTGGACTACCGGTCGGAGGCGATCTCGAATACGCCGACGAGGTCACCCTAGGCCGGGCTTTTGAGGGTAGGAGGCAGCTCGATGTCTGACGATGTGACCGCCGAAGCCGGCACCGGCGACGAATACGCCGAGTTCGGTGCCGAGATCGCCGACCAAGTGGAGAGCTTTCTGCTCGCCCTACGTGAAATCGCCCGGGGCGACGACCCAGCGAGCACCCTGTCGCTGCTGCTCCTGGAGGTCAGCCAGCTGGCGCTGGCCGGTGGTCGGCTAGGTGCCATCAGCGATGTTGTTCCGCATGGCCATTTCGAGCCCGACGCCGGCCCTGACGCCGACGTCGACGAGCTACGCGAACGCCTGGCCAAGCTGCTCGATCCCGTCGATCCTTACGTCGAGGTCGTCGACCCCATCGATCCTGACCGTGGTGTCACCGGATTCCGGCTGTCCGACGATCTCGCCAGCATCGCCGCCGAGCTCCTCCATGGGCTGTCCCATTACCGGGATGACCGCACCGTGGAGGCGTTGTGGTGGTGGCAGTTCTCTTACCTGTCGTCGTGGGGGTCTACCTGCGGCGCGGCCCTGCGTGCGCTGCATTCGCTGATCGCACATACCCGGCTGGATCATGAGCGAAACGACGCCCGAGGGGACGAGGAACGTTCGCTGCTGGCCGAGGTCGACACCTGATCGCGGCGTTCCGCGATCCGGACAGTCGCCGGTCTCGTCGATGCCTCGAATAGACTGCCAAGGCACGAATCGACGCTGACACAAGGAGCACGCCGTGGGCCTCGTCGTCCAGAAGTACGGCGGATCGTCCGTCTCCGACGCCGCGGCCATCAAGCGGGTGGCTCGGCGGATCGTCGACACAAAAAAGTCCGGCCACGAGGTCGTGGTCGTCGTGTCTGCGATGGGTGATACCACCGACGAGCTGATCGATCTGGCCAAGGAGGTTTCGCCGGTCCCGGCCGGTCGGGAACTCGACATGTTGCTCACCGCGGGTGAACGCATCTCCATGGCGGTCCTGGCGATGGCCATCGGCGATCTCGGCCACGAGGCCCGGTCGTTCACCGGGAGCCAGGCCGGCGTCATCACCGACTCCACGCACGGCAAGGCTCGTATCATCGACGTCACCCCGGGGCGGATCAGGCAGGCGCTCGACACCGGCGCCATCGCTATCGTCGCCGGCTTCCAGGGCGTCAGCCAAGACAGCAAGGACATCACCACGCTCGGGCGCGGCGGATCGGACACCACGGCGGTCGCGCTGGCCGCGGCGTTGAACGCCGACGTGTGCGAGATCTACAGCGACGTCGACGGCATCTTCACCGCCGACCCCCGCATCGTCTCGACTGCGCGTCGTATACCGCGCATCAGCTATGAAGAGACCCTGGAGATGGCGGCCTGCGGCGCTAAGATCCTCCACTTGCGGTGTGTGGAGTACGCCCGCCGGTACGGCATCCCCATCCATGTGCGCTCCAGCTTCTCCACGCTGGCCGGCACTTGGGTTTCAGATCAGAACGAAGGACGTGACACCACCGACATGGAGCAGCCGATCATCTCCGGAGTCGCCCACGATCGAAGTGAGGCGAAGATCACCGTCGTCGGCGTGCCGGACAAGGTCGGCGAGGCCGCGACCATCTTCCGTGCCGTCGCCGACGCAGACGTCAACATCGACATGATCGTGCAGAACGTGTCCGCCGCGGACACCAACCGCACGGACATTTCGTTCACGCTGCCGGCCACCGACGGACCCAGCGCCATGTCCGCACTGACCGCCGTTCAGGGCGAAGTGGGCTTCGAGGCGCTGCGGTATGACGACGGAGTCGGCAAGGTCTCCCTGATCGGAGCCGGGATGCGCAGCCACCCCGGGGTCAGCGCCAAGTTCTTTGGCTCGCTCGCCGAGGCCGGAGTGAACATCGAGATGATCTCTACGTCGGAGATCCGTATCTCTGTGGTGGTCCGAGGCGAAGACGTGGACACTGCTGTAGGGGCCATCCACCACGCATTCGATCTCGACGTGGCGGAGGTCGAGGCTGTCGTGTACGGAGGAACAGGCCGATGACCAACCAGAATCTTCCCACTCTCGCCATTGTTGGCGCTACCGGCGCGGTCGGCACCGTGATGCGACAGATCCTCTCTACCCGGCAGAACGTATGGGGTGAGATCCGTCTGATCGCCTCGGCGCGGTCGGCCGGGCGCAAGCTGTCGGTGCGCGGCACGGAGGTCGAGGTCCAGGCGCTCGCACCAGAGGTATTCGACGGCGTCGACGTCGCGATGTTCGATGTGCCCGATGAGGTCTCCGCCGAGTGGGCGCCGGTGGCCGCCGCGCGAGGCGCCGTCGCGGTGGACAACTCCGGGGCGTTCCGGATGGACTCCGAGGTGCCGCTGGTGGTGCCCGAGGTCAACGCACCAGCAGCGCGCAACCGGCCCAAGGGCATCATCGCCAACCCGAACTGCACCACCTTGTCCATGATCGTGGTGTTGGGTGCGTTACATGCCGAGTTGGAGCTGACGCAGCTGTTCGCCGCGTCCTATCAGGCCGCGTCAGGTGCTGGCCAGTCCGGCATCGACACCTTGCACGACCAACTGAGCAAGGTTGCCGGCAACCGCGAGATCGGCTCTCAGCCGGGTGATGTCCGCCGAGTGGTGGGCGATGATCTCGGGCCGTTCCCGGCGCCGCTGGCCATGAACGTGGTGCCGTGGGCGGGTTCGCTCAAGGACGGCGGCTGGAACTCTGAGGAGCTCAAGATCCGCAACGAGTCGCGGAAGATCCTCGACCTGCCCGACCTTTCGGTCTCGGCGACGTGTGTCCGGGTACCCGTCGTCACCACTCATTCAGTGGCTATGCATGCCACCTTCCAGCGCGAGGTCTCCACCGAACTGGCCTGGGAAATCCTGCGTGACGCCCCGGGTGTGGTGTTGTACGACGATCCATCTCGTGGCGAGTTCCCCACCCCGGCCGACGTCGTCGGCACCGATCCGACCTGGGTTGGCCGGGTCCGTCGGGCGCTCGACGACCCGCACTCACTGGACCTGTTCGTCTGTGGCGACAACCTGCGTAAGGGCGCGGCCTTGAATACGGCCCAGATCGCTGAGATCGTCGCGGCCGAACTCGTCTCCTAGTGTGTCGGATCGGGGATACGCGACCCTAGCCGGCCACCGGTAGTTGACTACTCCGGCGGCCGGCGCGGGTCGATCATGGCGGGTTCTTCCGGCGTACGTCGGGAAGACCGTCAGGAGGTCAACCGCTGTTTGACGGCGTCGGCCACCATTCGACCTTCGGCGCGGCCGGCCACCTTGGGCTGCAGGAGTTTCATCACCGTGCCCATGTCGCGTGGTGTCGTGGCGCCGGCTTCGGCCACCGCCTGCTCAACCAGCTCGGCGAGTTCGGCCTCGGACAGCTGGGCCGGTAGGTACTCGGCGATGACGGCGGCCTCTGCCTCTTCCCGTTCCGCGCTCTCGGCCCGGCCGCCGGTGCGGAACGCTTCGGCGGCTTCACGGCGACGCTTGACCTCTCGGGTGAGCACCGTAATGATCTCGTTATCGCTGAGCTGCTTAGCGGTGTCTCCGGCTACCTCAGCGGTGCCGATAGCGGCCAATGTCATACGCAGCGTGCCCTTGCGGAGATCGTCACGCGCCCGCATGGCGGCGGTCAGATCGCTCTTCATCCGATCCTTGAGGGAGGTCATGGCCCCAGTGTCGCGTATAGTCACCGCCCGTGCACGGGCGGCGTGCCGGGAGCCGTACAAGGAGCAACGGTGTCAGGCACCTCTTCCGCCTCGGCAGCTTCGGCGAGGTCCGACGCTGGCCCGGCCGTCACGCGGGGCAACAAGACACCCGCGATCACGCCGCCGGACGCCAAGAGACCCGCGCAGATCACCATGGCGCTGCGGTAGGCGTCGGTCATCATGGTGGGGTCGGCATAACCATCTCCGCCTAAACCAACCACGGCGGGGATGGCAGCCACCGCGATCAGCCCTGCGGCTCGCGACACGCCGTTGTTGATGCCGCTTGCCACGCCAGCTTGGTCACCGGGCGCCGCTGCCATCACTGTCGCGGTCAACGTCGGGACCAGGATCACCAGGCCAATGCCGAGCAGCGTCACCCCGGGTAGCACGGCGGGAACGTAGCTGTCTCCCGGGCCGACTCCGCTGAGCAACGCCACGCCGGCGCCGCCGACTAGGGCGCCCACCACGAGCGGGGCTCGTACCCCCAACCGGGTGGCGAGATCGGCGCTACGACCGGAGAGGACCAGCATCAGCAGTGTCGCGGGCACGCTGGCGAGCCCGGCAGCGAGTGGGCTCCAGCCGAGTGAGGTTTGTAGCTGGATCACGAGGAAGAACATCACCGCGGACAGACCGGCGTACACGACGAAGGTCATCACGTTGATCACGCTGAACGTCCGATGGGCGAACAATGACAGCGGCACCATCGGCGAACGGGCCGTGGCCTCGCGACGCAGGAACGCCGCCACCGCGGCCACCGTCACAACTCCGGCGATGATCACCGGCTGGACCATGTCCGCGTCGGCTACCGCGATCAGCGCGTACGTGCTAGCCGCGAGCGCCAACGCCCCGAGCGCCGCCCCCGCCCAGTCGAATCCATGTTTGCCGCGGCCAGCTCGGGTCTCCGGAGCGCACCGCAGCGTGAGGTAGATGGTCAGGAAAGCGAAGGGGACGTTGATCCAGAAGACGAACCGCCAGTCGAACTCCAACAACCACCCTCCCAGCAGTGGCCCCAGGATCCCGGACATGCCGGTCAACCCGGCCCAGGAACCGATGGCCGTAGCTCGGTCATCCGGATGGATGGACGTCTGCAGGATGGCCAACGCCCCTGGGGTAAGTAATGCGCCACCAACGCCCTGCAATGCCCGGGCCGCGATGAGTATCTCCACCGTCGGCGCCAAGGCACACAGCACCGAGGCGACGGTGAACCACGACGCGCCGATGACGAAGATCCGGCGGCGGCCGAACCGATCCCCCAGCGCCCCACCCAGCAGGATCAAAGCGGCCAGCATCAGCGTGTAGGCATTCACCGTCCACTGCAAGGCTGCCAGCCGGGCGTCGAATTCCCGCCCGATGGTGGGCAGGGCGACGTTGACCACCGTGCTGTCCAGGAAGGCCATACCCGACCCGAGCGCCATGGCGGCCAGCAGACCGCGGCCCCGGCCGCTCCGCAGTCGGACCGCCTGCTCCACAGTCCCGCCACTCATGGCGAATGCCCTGGCAACGTGCACGCGTATGATGCGCGTGTGGGACGCTTGGCTGGTGTTTGCCAAGAAGATGACGCTCGGCCTGACTGGCCTAGCCCTGGGTGGCCTGGTCTATGCGGCCGGCTATGAGGTGCGGTCATTCCGCCTCCGACGGTTCGAGGTGCCGGTTCTGCCGTCTGGGACCCGGCCGATCCGAGTGTTGCATGTGTCCGATCTGCACCTGACTCCCAAGCAGCGCGGCAAGATCGAGTGGGTTCGCGGCTTAGCCGCCCTCCAGCCCGACATCGTTGTCGACACCGGCGACAACCTCGCACATTCCGATGCCGTCCCGGCAGTGCTCGACGCCTTCGAGCCGCTGCTCTCGACTCCCGGAGTGTTCGTCTTCGGCTCCAACGACTATTACAAGCCGCAGCCCAAGAACCCGGCCGCGTATCTGCTGCCGACCCGCGGCAAGGCCCGCGTGCACCAGCCCAACCTTCCCTGGGCCGACCTGCAAGAGGGGTTCAGCACCGCCGGCTGGCTCGACCTGACCAATACGCGCGGCACGGTCGATCTTGGCGACCTCCGCCTCGACTTCGTCGGCGTCGACGACCCACACCTCGGCCGGGACCGCTACGACCGCGTCGCCGGCCCGGCCAGTCCGGAAGCCGACCTCACCGTCGGTGTCACCCACGCGCCGTATCTTCGGGTACTCGACGCAATGGCGGGCGACGGCTGCCAGTTGCTGCTCGCCGGCCATACCCACGGCGGACAGCTGTGTGTCCCCGGTTACGGCGCGCTAGTGACCAACTGCGACCTCGAACCGGCCCGGGTCAAGGGTGTATCCCGGCATCCCGCCGAGGGCGGTCCTGGCGCCGCCTGGATGCACGTCTCGGCCGGACTAGGCACCTCGCCGTACACCCCGGTGCGGTTCGCCTGCCCACCCGAGGCAACCCTGCTGACCCTCGTCGCCGCACCCTAGTGCGCCGCCCGGCACACTAGCGACCAGCCGATTTCGGGTCTGGCGCGGATCTCCGATATGCTGACTCGGCGACTTCGGGGTGTGGCGCAGCTTGGTAGCGCGCTTCGTTCGGGACGAAGAGGTCGCAGGTTCAAATCCTGTCACCCCGACACTGTGATGTCTCAGGACATCGCGGACAGCCGGACCTACGATTTTGTAGGTCCGGCTTTCTGTGTTTTGGGTTGTGGGCCGGGTGGGCGTCCGGTGCGCTGGTAGATCTTGGTCGGGTCGAGGGTCGGCGGGCCTGGTGCGCTGAACGCTCGCTGGAAGCCGCTATCCGGCTCGATCGAGCGAGCACTCACCGCACCAGGCCGGCTGCTGCCCAACGAGACACACTTATGCCGGTCGTCGATGCGGACCGACGACGAACAGAGGCTCATCGCTTGTTGTTGGTCCGCCGGAGCACCAGAGCGCGGAGGCGACAGCACAAACCGCCGTATCCGCTCACGATGTGCAGGCCGTGGCGCCATGGCAGGCCCGGCTGGTGCGGCTACAGTAACCAGGTGACGACCGTGCGGCCGATCGATGGAGCGACACTCCTATGCCCTCGTTGCCTGTTCTGACTCTGGAGCTTTTCCATCAGGCAGCGACGGAGTTCGCCGACGGGCTGGCGGCTACTCCCCTACCCGAGCTGTACGCGGTCACCGACGACAAGGCGGTCGGGACGAAGGTCGAGGCCCTGTTCAAGGAGTACCTGATCGAGCGGTTCGAGCTCGAGGCCGGGAACGCGGCGAATGGGCTCGACTTTCCTTCCTTGAACCTCGATCTGAAGGTCACCTCGCTGCGCCAACCACAGTCGTCGTGTCCGTTCCGGTCGGCTACGCAGAAGATCTATGGCCTGGGCTACAACCTGCTGGTGGTTGTCTACGTCAAACGAGACGAGCCGACCAAAGAGGTGGCATACCTCGATATCCAGCATGTCATCTATATCGACCAGGCCAGGACGGGCGACCATACCCTCACCAGGCTGATTCGCGATCTCGTCATGCAACTGCCCCAGGATCCGGGTGGGCGGGAGGCCGTCATCGAGGATCTCGACGCGTTGCTCCAAGACAAGAACGTGCCGCTGGACGAGGCTGGTCGCCGCCGGTTGGCTGAGCAGTTGATCGACGACGTCCCCAAGCAGGGCGTCCTGACCATCTCGAACGCTCTGCAGTGGAGGCTCCAGTACGGCCGTGCGATAGGGGTCGCCGACGCTGGGAATTTCGCGTCCGAGGTGCTCGATCTGCGTGCCTAACAACGAGTTCGGCGACTTCCAGACTCCGCTTCCGTTGGCTCGTCGATGCCCCGGAGTTGCTCGACGTGCCGCCGGATGCCCGCATCCTGGAACCCACGTGCGGTCAGGGGTCGTTTCTCAAGGCTAGCGCCGAGATCGCACCACGTTCAGAGCGGCTGGGCATCGAACTGCAACCCGACCATGCGGCGGCTGCGTCCGCACACGGCACGGTGCTGAACCCCAACATCTTCCGGATGAACCTGTCCAACGACCTCGCGTGGACGACGGAAGGTGAACTATTCGTCGTCGGAAATCCACTGGGTGACATCGGCCGAACTACGCCGGATGAACTCGAACAATGTGCCACACAAGGAGAACTTCAAGCAGGCCCGCGGGCTCGACGCTATTCTCGGCTCCGCCGGTTTCGCCATCACCGGGTCGTCGCTCCACCGGATCGACGCGAAGAAGTGGTTCGATGCAGGCGTCGACGCGTGCTGGTTCGTCGTTCGCGTGGACCCTGCGGGGACGACGGAGTACACCACGTTCGTCCATGACGATCTGAATCCGCCGTCGGCGACGGCTCCACGTTTCGGCATCGTGGACGGCCGGCTGGTGTCTGACGTCGACCGCTACCAACTCGTGCGCGACGGAGACGGCACCTCTGGCGCTATCTCCACTCCCATGCGACAGTGCTCGACGCACGGAAGTCCTCGATCTACCGCAACCGCCCACGTTTCTCCGTGTTCGGCCACGGCAGCTATACCTACACGCCCTACAAGGTCGCCATCTCGGGCCTGCACAAAGAGCCGGCCTTCCGGCTGGTCGCACCGATCGCGGAGCACCCGGTGGTGCTCGACGACACCTGCTACTTCCTGCCGTTCGACGACGCCACCGAAGCCGCCCTGACGTGGGCGATCCGCACCAGCCGGGCCAGCACCGATCTGATCCAGTCGCTGGTGTTCTGGGATGCGAAACGGCCGATCAACAAACGGATCCTCTCCCGGATCGAGCTGTTCAAGCTGCCGTTCGACCAGCTCGACGTCGTGGAGGCGGCCGCCAAGGAGGCGGCCCGGATGGGCATCCCGTTCGACGAGCGGAGAGTGCACGGTTTCTTCGACCAGGCCGGCCCCCGCACGGCTCCGTTCTTGTTCGGCGGCGCGGCGTCCTGACCGGCCCAGACCTGCGGCGAGTTGTGCCAGCGATGGCTACTCGGTCTCTCCGCCTTCGGTGACCACGTATCCCACGAGTTCGTCGAGCATCTCTTCGACGTCGACCCCCGACGTCGTGGCGACGGCGCGGGTGAGGTCAGCGGTGAGGAACACCAGCTCTTGCACCACGTGCACGTCGACGCCGCCGTGGTCGTTGGTCAGCAGGTCGATGGACAACTGCGCGGGCTCGTCGCGAATACACAGTCGGACGAGCGCCAGAGCGGCGAGTTGAGCAGCAGTGACGTCGGTCTCGCGCTCGATCCCGCGGTCGTCGCCCGACGGCTGGTGGTCGGTCACCGCTGCTCACCACCGGCGTCGGAGACCGCACCCCGGACAAGTCCGTCGAGGATCTCCTCTGATTCGGTGCCAGAGATGTCGGAGAGGGTGTGAACCAGGTTGGCCGCGAGATTGACCAACTCCTGGATAACCCCGATGTCGATGGATCCATCGTCGTCGGTCAGCAGGTCGACGGAGAGGTGAGCCGGCTCGTCCCGGATGCACAGGCGCACCAGAGCCAGCGCAGCCAGCTGCGTCGCCGTGATGTCGGCCGGCTCGATGCCGCGATCGTCGCCGGAAGACTGGTGGTCCGTCATGGTTCCTACTCGTCGGGCGGTCTCTTTCGAGTGTCCATCAAACACGTTGGTTCATACCATGAATTGCTGACGTGCGGCACAACGATCACGCTACTCGGCGGCGGGCTGGAACCACCGGTACGTGTGGGCGCCGAGCTTCAGCGGCCCGTTCTCCTGCCGGCCGGAGAAGACGTCCACCCGGGCTGCCCAACGCGGTGGGGGGTCAAGGGCGACCACCTGATCGGAGACATTGGTGACGCACCAGACCTCACTGCCGCGGTGCCGCCGGATCACGGAGAACACCCGTGGGTCCAGCGGCTCGACGTGATGGGGCGTGTAGGGGTCGAACGCGTCGTTGGCTCGACGGGCCCGCAGGAGGCGGCGGTGTCCAGCGACGACGCGGGCCCGCAAGCCGTCGGGATCACCGAGTTCGGTGCGCAACGGTCCGAGCGACAGCCGCTCCCGATTGATCGACCGCTTCTCACCGGTCCGTTCCGGGCCGGCCAGCCACGATCTGGACCCGAGGTGGCTGTGGATGTACACCCCCGGCACACCTTGCAGTGCGAACTGGATCGACGCCGCCGCCAGCAGCCGCTGGGCCAGCTCAGGGACAGGATCGGCAGCACCACCGGCGAGGATGTCGACCAGTCCGATGTTGAGCTCGTACGGCACCGTCGATCCGTCGCTCGTGGTCCGGCCGGACCAGTCGCCGCCGCGGTCCCGGGCTCTCCGGGCCAACTCCTTGACCCGCTCGGGGCCCAGGATGGGATAGGCCGGGGTCATGCCGATTCCGTCGTGCGACGCGAGGAAGTTGAAGAACGTCGTCTCTCCGGATGTGGCGAGTGTGGCTGCCCACGCGGATAGGTCTGCCGCGCTGCCGCGGGCGAACGCATCCACCACCAGCGGTGGCAGCGAGAAGTTGTACACCATCTGTGCCTCGCCGTGACCGTCGCCGAAGTAGGAGATGTTGTCCTCGTGCGGCACGTTGGTCTCGGTCACGATCTGGGCGTCGGGTGCGATCCGGTCCAGGAAGGCCCGGATCAGCTGGACGATGGCGTGTGTCTTGGGATGGTGCAGGCAAGGTGTGCCGAGTTCCTTCCAGGCGAAACCAACCGCATCGAGACGGATCACCCGGGCGCCGTGGGCCACGTAGCCGGCCAGCACGTCCAGGACGGTCTCCAGCACCGCGGGTTCCGAGAAGTTCAGGTCCACTTGATCGGGCGAGAACGTCGTCCATACGTGTGCCGGTCCGTCGGCGGTGTCGTATCGAGTCAGTAGGGGATGGGTGCGCGGCCGGAAAACGGCGCGTAGATCAGTGCCGGGATCGACGGTGTGGAACCACTCCGAATATCGGGAATCCCCGGCGAGAAAACTCTGGAACCAATCAGAGGCCGACGACACGTGGTTGAGCACGAGGTCGACCATCAGGCGCCGGCGTGCACCCAGCGCGGAGATGTCGTCCCAGGATCCGTGCGCCGGGTCTACTGAGGTGAAGTCCACGATGGAGAAACCGCCGTCCCCCGACGCGGGGAAGAACGGCAACAGGTGCAGATGGGTGTACTCGTCCGCGTGCTCGGCGACGATCTTCCCGAGGGTCCGCAGCGGCGGGGCCCCGGCATCGTCGCGGACGGTGTCGGCGTAGCTGATGAGCACGGCGTCCGCGCTGGTGAAGCGGCGCCGGCCGGGAGCACCTGCGGCCGGCGGGTGACGTTGCTCGATGCGGTGGCCAAGTTCGTCGGCCGCTTGCTCGTCGTAGATGTAGGTCAGCAGGGAACGAACGCGGTCCGTCGCCGTGGTCATGTCATGAGGCCTTGAGTCTGGGTGTGGTGTTCGGTCAACAGTGTGTCCATGTCCACCGTGTTCAGCCGGCCGTCCTCGACGATTCGGCGGCCCTGCACCCACGAGTGGTCGACGGTCGCGACGGCGCAGAAGACCAGCGCCGCCACGGGATCGTGTACGCCGGCAAACGCTGGTCGGCGCAGGTCGACGGCGACGATGTCGGCGGCCTTGCCGGCTTCGATGGACCCGATGTCGTCGCGGGCCAGAACCTCGGCGCCACCACGAGTGGCCAGGCGGAGGACGTCCCGGGCCCCCAGCAAGGTGGGAGTGTCGGCGCCCGGGCCCAGTGCCTCGGCTACCCGCGCGACCAGCATCGCCTGCCGTGCCTCCGCTAGTAGGTGCCCGGTGTCGTTGGACGCCGATCCGTCGACCCCGAGTCCTACCGGGACCCCGGCGGCGCTCAGCGCACGCAACGGAGCGATACCCGACCCGAGCCGCATGTTGGACGTCGGGCAGTGGGCGACCCCGGTGTGGGTTTCCGCCAACCGCGCGATCTCCGCGGTCTCCAGGTGCACCGCGTGCGCGAACCAGACGTCGCGACCAGCCAATCCGAGTGCGCTCAGATGGTCCAGTGGACGACGGCCCGTCGCCGCGAGGCAGCGTTCCGCCTCGCCCGGTGTCTCGGCCAGGTGGGTGTGCAGGCCGATGCCGAGTTCACGGGCCAGATCGGCCAGCTCTCGTAATGCACCGGCCGGCATCGACAGCACCGCGGCCGGCCCGGCGCAGACTCGCAGCGACGAACCGGGCTCGGGGTCGTGATACTCCGCGACGGCGTGTTCGACGGCGGCCAGCACGGCATCGTCCTGCTCGGTCAGCGGATCCGGCAACACGCTGCGACCGCTACCTTGCGTGATGGCACCGCGGGTCAGGTGCGCCCGCAGGCCCACCGGCCCGATCCCCTCGACCAGGTCGTCGATGCGGCAGCCGTTCGGCCACACGTAGTGGTGATCGGCCACCGTGGTACATCCGGACAGGGCAAGCTCGGCTGCCCCCAACCGGCTGGCCACCCGGATGGCGTCCGGAGTGAGCCGCTCCCAGAGCGGGAAGAGCGCCCGCAGCCAGCCGATCAACTCGGCGTCCTGGGCCGCCGGCACCGCCCGGGCTAGGGTCTGCCACAGGTGATGGTGGGTGTTGACCAAGCCGGGCAGCACCACGTGCCCGGACAGATCGACCGACTCGTCCGCGACGCCGGACACCTCGGTTGAGGTGCCGACCTGCTCGATCCAGCCGTCGCGGATGAACACGGCGCCGTCCCGGATCTCCGGTCCAGCCATGGTGGCCAAGACGTCGATCGAATGCAGCCGGAGGGTCGTCATCGGCTCACCTCACCTGCCCGTTGACTAAGTTCAGGATGGCCCGCCCCGACAACACCCGACGAAGGTTCTCCGCGACCAGTTCGTGCAGCCGGGCCCGGACCTGCGCGGTACGCGCGGCGACGTGTGGACTGAGCAGGACTTGGTGGCTGCGTCTGAGCGGCGAGTCCGGTGCGAGTGGTTCCACGGCGAAGACGTCGAGGGCGGCCCGCCGCCGCGGACCGGCCTCCAGCCACGCCACCAACGCCGCTTCGTCCACCACCGCACCCCGGCTGCTGTTGATCAAGATGGCGTCCGGCCGCATCGCCTGCAACTCCTCAGCCCCGAGCATGCCGCGTGTCGCCGCCGAGAGCGGCACATGCACACTCACCACGTCGCTGCGGCGCAGGAGATCGTCCAGTGGTACCTGCCGTACTCCGGCTGGCAGGTCGACGGCCGGCCGGTGATGGTGTGCGACGACGGTGCACCCGAACCCGTCGAGCAGCCGCGCCACCGTCCGCGCGACGTTGCCCAGGCCGATCAGACCAACGGTCGACGCACCCAGCTCCCGGCCGGGCTCCGGGTCGGGCCAGCCACCACTGGTCATCGCCGTGTGTGAATGGTGTGCCCCGCGCAGCAACGTCAGCGCCGCCAGCACCACCCATTCGGCCACCGCCTGGCTGTTGACCCCGGCGGCGTTGGCCACCGCGATACCCCGAGCCGTGGCCGCGGCGACGTCTACGGTGTCCACGCCGACGGCGGGTTGCTGGATCAACCGGCAGCGTCCCATCGTGGCGATGATGTCGGCGGGCAACGGCCGCAGCCCGGACGGATCGGCGAGAACCACGTCGGCGTCCCGGACCAGCTCTTCGGTGGCCACTCCGCGGCCCGGCACCCGGACGTCGACCGGATGGGGCGCCGCCATCGCCGCTACGGCGGGTGGGTCGTAACGCCAGAGCGCGGCGACGATCGGCACGCTCATTCGGCGGCTCCACCCAACGGTTCGGCCGCCAACACCCGGTCCGGATCCAGCTCCATACCCAGGCCCGGCAGGGTGGGCACCTCGATCACCCCGCCCGTCGGTACAAGAGGGTGCGCCAGAAAGTGCTGGTACAGCGGCGCGAGCTTGTCCAGGTACTCCATCCGCGGGGTCAACGCCGGCGACGAGGAGAACGCCAGGGCGGCATTACATTGCATCGACTGCCCGTGCGGGATCATGACCGCGCCAGCCGCACTGAGCAGCGTCCCGATCTTGGCGACCTCGCTGATGCCACCGGCCCAATGCGGGTCGGGCTGGTAGACGTCGAACACCGCGTCGGCGGTCAGCGCCGCGAAACCCCACCGCCCGTACTCGTGTTCTCCGCCGGCTATAGCGACATCGCCGCCCAGGTGGTCTCGTAGCCGCCGATACCCAGCGGCGTCGTCGGTGTTCAACGGCTCCTCGATCCAGCACACCCGCGCATCGCGCACCGCACGAGCGACGTCGACGGTGAACATGACGTCCCACGAGCTCCACGCGTCGAGCATGATGTCGAGGTCTTCGCCGCCCTCGTCGCGGACGGTCTCCACGAGTTCGGCAACCGCGCGCACCCCGGCCGCACCGTCCGGCGGCCCCACCCGGGGAAACCATTTGATCCCGGAACCGCCGGCCCCCACCACCGCCCGGGTCGCGCGCCGCACGTCCGCCTCGCCCAGCCCGGTGCCCAGGGTCGACACGTAGATCGGCACCTCGGTGCGGGTGGGGCCACCCAGGAGCACGTGTGCGGGCACGCCGAAGTGCTGGCCGCGGATGTCCCAGAGGGCGCAGTCCACCGCGGACAGCGCCAGCATGCCGGCACCACGACGAGCATGGATCGACGAGCGGTAGGCCACGTCCCAGATCCGCTCCGTGGCCAGCGGGTCGGCACCGACCAACAGCTCCCGCAGGGTGCCCTGGATGATGTGCGCCTGGTCGGCCGAGATCTGCGCGGTGGAGCCGGTGATTCCGGCGTCGGTATCGACGTGCAGGAAGGTGCTGCGTACCTCGTACCGGTCGGGACCTAGCCGGCGCAGGTCGGCAGCGCCGATGCGGGCGAACTCGGGATAGACATCGGTCGGCCGGCGCAACCGGTCGGTCCAGAACGGCTCCGGATGCTTCAGCTCGCCGACGTAGGTGACGCACCGGACGTCGGTGATCCTCATCCTTTGACTCCCCCTCCAGCGATCTGGGTCAGGTAACGCTGCAAGACGGCGAAAATGATCACGACGGGCAGCACCATCAGGACCCCAGCGGCCATCAGGCGCCCCCAGTCGGTGGTGTACTCGCCGATGAGGGAGTACAACCCCACCGACAACGGCCGACGCGAGTCGGTGTCGATGAACGTGTTCGCGTACAGGAACTCCTCCCACACGTTGATCACGCAGAAGGCCGCGGCAGCGGCGATCGCCGGCACCGTGGGCGGCAAGACCACCCGCCACAACGCCGTGAACCGGTTGCACCCATCGATCAGCGCGGCCTCCTCCACCTCGATCGGCACGGTGAGGAAGTAGTTGCGCATCATCCAGATGCAGAACGGCAGCGCGAACGTCACATAGACCACGACGAGCCCAAGTTGGGTGTCGAGCAGCCCGGCCGTGCGCAACATCTTGTAGAGCGGGACCGCCAACAGCACCGCCGGGAACATCTGCATCGTCACGATCGCGATCAGCAGCATCTTCCGGCCGACGAACCGGAACCGGGCGAAGCCATACCCGGCCAAGACGGCCACCACGATCGCGATCGAGGTGGTACCGGCCGCGATGAAGAGGCTGTTGGTGAAGTACCGAAGGAACGGCGTATCTCGCAGACCCTCGTAGTTCTCAACGTAGGGCCGTTCGGGCAGCCAGTTCTCCGTCACCCCCTGGATCTCGCCCGGGCTCTTGAAGCTGGACAACACCATCCAGAGGAACGGCGCCAGCACGACGCCGAGGATCAGCACCACCAGCAGGTACAGCCCCAGCCGGCGCAGCCGGTGGCCGAATCTGGCCGGGCGTGGACGGCGGGCCCGCGTGATCTGGACGCTCACTTCCGCCTCCCCTCGACGATGTAGAAGTAGACGCAGCTGACGATGAACACGAAGACGAACAGGACGAACGCCACCGCCGCCGCCTTGCCGAAGTCGAATTCGGCGAACGCGTACCGGTAAGCCAGCGTGGTCAGGGTCTCCGTGCTGCCCGCCGGACCACCACGGGTGAACAGCCAGATGCCGGCGAAGTTGTTGATCGAGTAGGCGATCGTCAGGACGCTGGCCATGGCGATGCTCGTGCTGATGTGCGGGACGATCACATAACGGAACCGCTGGAAGGAGGTCGCTCCGTCGATCAATGCGGCCTCGCGGACCTCGTCCGGCACTGTCTGCAGCCCGGCCAGCAGGATCACCGCCACGAACGGCGTCCATTTCCACACGCTGACCAGGATCAGCACGGGAAACGCCCAGTCGGTGTCGGCGAGCCAGAGCGGCGGTTCGCTCATGATGCCGGTGGAGCGCAGCACGTCGTTGAGCGGTCCGGACGTGGGGTCCATGATGAAGCGCCAGATCAGCGCGACCACCACGGTAGGAACCACCCACGGGATGATGACGATGCTGCGCACCATGGCCCGAGCCCGCAGCCGCTGGTTGAGCACCGACGCGATGATCAACCCAATGGTCAGCTGGAGTACTAAGTTGGCGAACGCCCACACAGCACTACGCATGGCGGCGCCGGCGAAGGCGCGATCGGCGAAGATCTCTCGGAAGTTGCCCAACCCGGCGAACTCACGTGCGTCCGGGGCGGTAGCGACCTCGTAGTTCAGGCTGGTCCAGATCGCGTTGGCCACCGGGTAACCCAGGACCACCAGAAGAACGATCACCGCGGGTGCGATGAACGCGAGCGGCGTCAAGCGCCGGCCCAGCGGCGGCCGGTAGCCGGTCGCCGCTGGGATCCGGGTGGCGGATTCACGCACAGGTGTCTTCATGGTCATGCTCGTGCCCCGTCATGGAGTGCGGTCAGGGTCGGCGTGCCCGGATCAGCTGTCTCCGAGGATCGCGTCGACCTCGGCAGCGGCCTCGTCGAGCGCCTCCAGCGGGGAGGCCTGCTCGTGGATGACGCGGTCCCAGGTCTCGGCCATGACCCCCCACTCGATCTGACCCCAGTTGGGGATCGCCGGGCGGGCGACGGTGATCTCGGCCTGGGTGGCGAAGGTGAGCCGGACCGGATCGTCTTGTACGTAGTCGGTGTCGACGACGTCCCGCCGGGCGGACAGGCGGGCCATCTCCTCGACGACGACCTGCTGATCGGCGCTGACCAGATGTTCGATCAAAGCCCACGCGGCGTCGGGATCGGCCGAGTCGGCGGAGACGGCCAGCGCGTTGCCACCGAGTACGGTCGCGGCGCGATCACCCGTGGGTAGCGGCGCCACGGCATACTCGAGGTCGGGGTTCACCGCGTCGATGGAGCGGATACCCCAGTCGCCGATGGTCATCATCGCCACCTCTTCGGTGACGAACGGGCGTACGTAGTCGTCCCACGATTGCGTCACCGTGAGGAACGTGGGCGGCACCACACCGTGAACCAGGTTGAGGTCGGCGTAGAACTGCCAGGCCTCCCGCCCCGGATCCTGGTTGAACGCGGCAGCGGTCAGGTCTTCGGTGAGGATCTCGCCACCGTTCTGCCACAGCCACGGCCACCAGAGGAACGCACCGTACCCGAGCGCACCCATCATGAATCCGTACTGTCCGTCGTGGGTGAGCTCGAGAGACGTCTGCAACAGCTCGTCCCACGTCTGCGGCGGGCCGTCGATGCCAGCCTCGTCGAACATCCGCTGGTTCCAGAACAGGCCGACGTTGCCGGTGTCGTAGGGCACCGCGTACTGGCGGCCCTGGTACTGCCCGGAGCGGACGTTACCCTCGAAGAACTCACCGGCGATCGGCTGGAAGCTGTCGGTCACGTCGGCGAACAGGCCGGAAGCCCCGAACTGGGTCACCTGGCTGACGTCGAGCAGGACGACGTCCGGTCCACCGCCACCACTGATCGCCGTGGTGACCTTGTCGACCAGCTCGTTCGCCGGGAAACCCTGGAACCGAACGTCGGCGCCTGGATACTCTTCCAACGCTTGCACGAACGCCGAACCCGATTCGCCCCACGCGGTGCTGGCCCAGACCGTGACGGGTCCACCTCCGCTGCCGTTGCCCGCACCGTTGCCGGCGCCGGAGGCATCCGTGGTGTCGCCCGACCCGTCGTCGCCACCGCAGCCGGCGAGGGTGGCACCGGCGAGTGCCCCCACCCCCAGGCCCAGGAATCGGCGCCGGTTCAAGCTCGGTGTCCGGCGATGGCCGGACGGTGTGAACATGCCTGTCATGGTGGTGCCTCCTCGTGTCAGCGGGAAGCTCGGTCGCTCCCGGAACGGCTGGAGCCGGGGGTGGCGGATGATCCGCCCTGGTACGGGGGGAACTCGACGCCGGCCGCGGCGGCGAGAGCTGTCGTCGCCGCCGTCGCCTTCTCGACGAGTTCGGACGGGTCGACGCGGACCAGCCGTCCATCGCGGACGACGGGCTGGCCGTCGACGAAAACATCGGTGACGTCCGTGCCACCGGTCCGGTGCACGAGTGTCCACAGCGGATCGGCGACGGGCTGCAACCCGGGGCGATCCACCGCGACCACAACAACGTCGGCTCGATCTCCCACCCGCAGATCACCGGTGAGTCCGGCGATGCCGAGCATGCTGGCCGGCACACTCGTCGCCATCCGGAACGCCTGCTCGGAGCTGATTGCGCCGGTATGGCCGGTGGCGGAGCCTTGCGCGTAGATGGCCTGCCGCATCTCCGCGAAGCCGTCGGCCATCCCGTCGATGCCCAATCCCACTGGAACACCCCGGTCGAGCAGGTCACGTACCGGAGCGAAACCTTTGGCGAACCTGAGATGGTTCGACGGACAATAGGCCACTGCCGTGCCGGTGCCGGCCAGCAGCTGCCGGTCCCGCTCGTCGAGATGGACACAGTGGACGACGATGGTGCCCGGCCGCAGAAACCCGAAGGAGTGCAGGAGCTCCACCGGCCGCATTCCGTGTTCGGCCAGGCAGCGCTCAACTTCGGCCTCGGACTCCGCGATGTGTGTGTACAGCCGTGGCCCCAGCCGGTCGGCCGCGTCGACGGCGGCGCGGTAGGCGGCCGGCGTCGACTGACGCAGTGACACCGGGGCAAGGAACAACCGTTCGGCCGGCAGGATGTCGTCGATGAGCCGCGCCGCCTGGGTGATCGTGGTGTGGGCATCCTGGGCGACACCGGGCCGGCCGACGTCCATGAGCCCAACCGCCATCGACGCTCGGACACCTACTGACTCGTGCCCGGCCACGGCCGCCTCGACCATACCCGGCCGATGTACCGGGTAGATGTGGTCGATCACGGAGGTGACACCACCAAGCACCAGCCGGGCGGCGCCCATGGCCGACAACGTTCTGTAGTGTGCGGCCGTCGCCGACCCGCTGGCCGCGGCCGCCCGGTCGACGACGGCCGACAGAGTCAGCGACTCACCCGCACGGGTGGCCGGAAGCAGGGATCTCAGGTGGTCGTGGACGTTGACCAGGCCCGGCAGGACCAGCCGGCCAGAGATATCGACCACCGGCAGATCGGTAGCCGTCGACGGCGCGGCGAGCCGTCCGTCCGCCATGACGACGTCGGCCGTCGAGGTGCCTGCCGACGAGTCGAGCACCGTGCCGCCGACGAGCCGGGCGCCGGCTACCACCAGCCCTCCCGCACGGCCGTCATGAGGCCCGCCCGTCCTCGGCCAGCCAGCCCGAACTGGTCGAGGGTGCGTCCCTCGGCGAACAGGTCTCGTTGGACCGCGATCGACGTCAGGTGGATCAGGCTGTCGACGGTGGGGGTGGCGACACCTACCTCCCGACCAATCGAGGAGAACAGCACCAGCGCGTAGGGGACGTCCTCGGTGATGTAGCGGCTGGACAGCGCGTCCGGTCCACACTGGAAGGTGCTGTCGGCGAACGAACTGGCCCGCAACAATTCGTAGAACGACGGAGTGCCTGGTGGGGCGAACCCCTGCTCGACGAGGTAGTCGGCATAACGTTTGGTGTTGCGCACCCCGAGGGCCTGCCGCAGGGTGAACAGCTCCGCGTCGAGCGTCTCGATGATCCGGGCGACCCCCGGCGAGGCTCCCTCGCCCCACAGCAGCATCTTGCCGTTGCGGCTTTCAACCGTGCCCAAGTTGCAGATGATGGGCGGAACATGGTCGATGGCGTTGAAGTTGAGCAGCACGGTCTCCCAGACGCTCTCCGCCGGGGACATCCAAGACCAGATCGCCTGGGCCATGTCCACCAGGTCGCCGTCCGCGCCCAGGGATGCCACCAGTGTCCCGCCGGCCTTCCGTGAGGCGCTGACGACACCTGGTCCACGCACCCGCGCACCGTACGGAAGGCTGTTCGTCTCGCCGATCTGGACATCGGGTCGGCGGCCGGCGCGCCGCAACGCGTCGACGAGAACCAGACTGCCGCCACCTTCGCCCACCCACAGGACCCGCTGGCCGTCCAGCAGAACCGGCGCTAGCAGCTCGGCGAACGTGTCGTGGCCGAACGCGGGAACACAGACCACCACGAGGTCCGCGCCGGCCACCGCGTTGGCCGGGTCGGTACTGGTGGCGGCAACCGGGGCGGTGACCAGGCCATGCCACGGCGCCTTGAGGGTGACCTGTCCGGTACCTGCGACGGCCTGAACGGCGGTCCCGAACTCCGGGAGGTCGGCGAGGGTGACCCGGCTACCGTGCTGGGCGAGCTCGAACGAACAGGCCAGAGCACCGGCGCCGGACCCGAGCACGGTCACCTTTCCGGGCAGCGCGCCGTTCATGCGATCACCGCCTCGGCCAGCCGGGTCATGGCACCGGCGATGCCATCCGGATCGGTGCCGCCGACGGAGAGGATGACCGAGTCGACGCCACGGGCCGCCAACCGGTCCAGTTCCTCCCGGACATGCGCGGCCGGGCCGGCGATCCCGAACGCCGCGGCCATGTCGTCGGTCACCAGCGCGGCGGCTTGGTCGCGGCCCTCCAGCCGCAACGTGGACCGCAGCTGACGCACCTCGTCGCGAGGCAGGCCGTATACGTCGATCAGCTCGTCGGCGTAGGACCCGCCGGCCATCATCAGGCAGCGGGGCCGAAGCCGCGCATAGGCCGCCGCTTGGTCGTCGTCGACGTCGACGTCGAGCATCAGGCACACCTGCGCACCGCCGCCGGTCTTCTCCTGGACGTAGGCGATATGCCGGTCGGAGATACCGTGGGTGATCACGCCATCGGCGATGTCACCGGCCAGGGCGAGCATCTTCGGTCCACGGGCGGCCAGGTAGACCGGGGTCGGAGCGGCCGGCCACCGCAAGGCCGCACCACGGGCGCTGAACACCTCCCCGGTGACGTCCGCCGGGCCGGCCAACAGCTCACGCACCACCCGGGTGGACTCGGCGATCGCGGCCAGCGGCCGTTTGATGGCGATATCCATCTCCTGCGGGAACTCATAACCACCACTGCCGAGCCCGAGCACGAACCGCTGCCCGGCCAGCTCGGTGATGGTGGCCGCGAGGCTCGCCAGCAACGTCGGATGGCGCAGGAAGGGGCTGGCCACCGCGGTTCCGAGGGTGGCCGTCTCGGTGTGCTGAGCCATCAGGGCCAGGGCGACGGACGTGTCCCGGTTGTAGTAGTGATCAGCCAGCCACAACTCGTCGAAGCCCAGCTTCTCCGCGTGTGCGGCCAATCCGCCGACGCTGGTGATCGGCTGGTTCAAGGGGATGGTGATGCCACATCTCATAGCCGTTCGGTCTTCCCTCCTCGGTGGGCGGCGACCATCGGCAGCTCGCATACGAGGCCGGCGAGGGCGCCGGCCCGGTAGTGGGCGCTGGCGCGGAGGTCGTCGATCGGGGTGATGTCGTCCTGGATGGCCCGGGCCGCGGCGCCGACATCGTCGGGCCGCAGCGACCGCAGAGCAGCCTCGGCTCGAGTGCAACGCACCACCGTGGGTGCGACGGCGCCGGCCGCGAGCCGTACGTCGGCCAGCTCCGGACCGCTGCCCGGTCGGGTCCACGACCACGCGAGGCTCACCACGGCGATGGCGAGCGCCCGGCGGTAGCCGAGCTTGCGGAACCCGGAGTGGTGAACCGGGGCGAGGTCTACGTACTCGATCCACTCCCCTGGGGCGAGCGTGGTTCGCCCGGGGCCGACGAGGAGGTCACCGATCGGCACGTCACGCCGGCCGCCGCTGCCGCGGACACCCACGATCGCGTCGCATACCACCAGCGGCGGCACCAGGTCGGCCGCTGGAGAGCCATTGGCGATGTTGCCGCCGATGGTGGCGCGGTTGCGGATCTGTGGTGATGCGAACTCGGCGATGGCGTCGGCCAGCGCCGCGGGAACCGGCACGTCGGCGCTGGTGATCACGCTCAGCGGCGCGGTGGCCGACACCCGGATCGAGCCATTGGGCAACCGACTCACCGGCCGACGGCGGCCAGCCAGCCGGGAGAGGTCGACGAGGTTCACCGGGGCGGCATCGAGCCCGTGCACCAGCAGATCGGTGCCGCCGGCCACCGGCCGGGCGGTGGCACAGAGGCGGTCGGCGGCGGACTCAGTGGCGGCCGACAGGAGGATACGCCCGCTCATGAGTGAGCTCCGGTATCGCTCGCGGCAGTGAGCACCGCCGACACCAGCTTGGTGTAGCCGGTGCAGCGACACAGGTTCCCGGAGATGGCGGTCCGCACGCTCTCCTCGGTGACCTCCTCGGTCCGGCTCAGGTGTGCGGTGGCCGACACCATCACCCCGGGAATGCAGTAACCACACTGCAAGGCCTGGTGATCGACGAGCTGCTCCCGCAACCGCGCACCGGCCGGGCAGGACGCCAGCCCTTCGACCGTCGTCACCTCGCGGCCCTCGGCCTGACCGGCGAGCACCAGACACGAGCAGACCGGCTCGCCATCCAGCAGGACGGTGCAGCTGCCGCATTCACCCACGCCGCAGCCTTCTTTGGTGCCGCGCAGGCCCAGGTGTTCCCGGATGACGTCGAGCAGGCGGGCCCCGGCGTCATACCCGGTCACCGCGGTTCCGTTGACGTTCATGCGGCGACCACCCCGTCGGCGGCGCGCAAGGCGGTCCACAGGCGTTCCGGTGTGACCGGAAGATGCTGTGGCCACACACCGGTGGCGGCGCCGATGGCCGCGGCGATGGCCGGGGCCGTCGGCACAACGACCACCTCCGACATACCTTTCGCTCCGAACGGTCCGGTGCCTTCGTATCCGGGGACGAGGATCGTCTCGATGGGAGGTGTGTCGACCGCGGTGGGAACGAGGTAGTTCTCCAGGCCGGTGGTCACCGGCCGGCCCTCGTGGACGCGATATTCCTCGAACAAGGCGAAGCCGATACCTTGCGCCACCCCACCTTCGGCTTGGCCGATGGTGGCGCCGGGGTTGATGGCGACCCCGGCGTCGACCGCACACACAACACCATGCAGGCGGACCTCACCGGTGAGCCGGTTCACTTCGAGCCGGACCACCTGGGCTGAGCAGCCGTAGACGGCATGCGGCGCGTACTCGGCCAGCGCTTCCGGCGGGATCCGCCCGGGGTCGGCGACGTCGGGGAGTGGGAACTCCGCCTCGTACTCGGCCCGGCCGGCGGCCACGAGCTCGGCCGCGACCTCCTGCAGCGGACGGCCGGCGCCAGCTTCGTCGAGTGCGGCCCGCAACTGGGCGCAGACCCGCTCCACCGCCGCCCCACCGGCATACATGCTGCGAGAAGCGGCGGTGGCACCCGATTCCGGAACGAGCTCGGTGTCCCCAACGTGGACCCGGATCCGGTCGGCGGGTAGGCCCAGCACATCGGCTGCCACCTGCCGGTAGGAGGTCTCGATGGCCTGACCGGTGTGGTTCGGGCCGGCCCAGATGTTGATCTGGCCGTCAGTGGCGACGATGAGCCGCGCCCGCGCGATGTCGCCCCGGCCGCTGCCCATGCCGACACCCTTGATCGCCAGAGCGATGCCGGTTCCTCGCCGCCATGGTCCGACCGACCCTGCCGCCCACGCCTCGCGCTCGCGCCAGAAGGGGTGCTCCGCGGCGGCATCCAACGTCTCTACCGCGCGGAATCCATGGCCCACCGGGTGCCCGTAGAGGCTGTGCCGCCCGCCTGCTCGCAGCAGGTTGCGCCGGCGCAGCTCGGCGGGGTCGAGTCGGAGCCGCTCGGCCGCTCGCGACATCGCCAGCTCCAACCCGAAGGCCACCTGGGGCACACCAAAGCCGCGGAAGGCACCGGCATTGGCGTTGTTCGAGTAGGCCACGGTGCCGTCGAACCTGGCGTTGGGTGTGGCGTACGGTCCCACCGACATCTCAGCCGACGTCTTGAGTACATACCGTCCGGAGGTGACATACGGTCCGGTGTCCGCGATGGCCCGGCTGTCGATCGCGGACAGCATCCCGGCACCATCGACGGCGATCCGGACCCGCGTACGGTACGGGTGCCGCTTCGGGCCGGCTACCGTCGTCTCCTCCCGGCTGAGATGGAGGTGAACCGGACGCCGGGTATGCCACGCCAACAACGCGAGGTAGACGGGGACGGGGTCGTCGTTGCGGGAGCCGAACGCACCACCAACCGGGTTGCTGATCAGCCGGACGTCGTCGGCGTCGAGGCCGAGGGCGTGGGCGACCAGCCGCCGGTGTAGCCCTGGGTTCTGCGAACCACACCAGATGGTGACCTTGCCGAGATCCCATTCGGCCATTCCACCCGGTGTCTCGATGGCGACGTGTTCCTGCGCCGACGTCACCGTGTCCATCTCGACGACCAGCTCAGCGGTGCCGAGTGCGGCGTCGACATCACCCGACCGGAAGCCGATGGTGCCGGCGACATTGCCACCTGGGTGCAGCGACACCGACGCCACCTCGTCCGGGGCGGTCACCGGCCCGGAGACCACTGGCAGCGGTTCGTACTCGACCTGGATCAGCGCGGCCGCCCGCCGCGCCGTGGCCTCGTCGACCGCGGCGACGAGCGCAATCGCCTCACCGACCTGCCGCACGACCTGGTCGGCGAGCACGGGGCCGTTGGCCGGGTCCGACCCTAGGTGATTGTTGGGCACGTCAACCCCCGTGAGCACGGCGATCACGCCCGATTCGGCGACGGCACGCGAGGTGTCCACCGACCTGAGGTGGGCGTGTGGGTGTACCGACCGGTGTACGGCCGCCCACACCATGCCGCTGGCTCGGCGGTCGGTGACGTACGAGAGAGCGCCGGAGACGATCGCCCCGGCGTCGTCGGCCGGCACCGACCTGCCCACCATCGGCACCGCCGGGGTGGAGGTGCGGGCGGCGTGGGTGGTGTCGGGAGTGGTCATGACGGTGCTCTCTCGCCTTGCAACTGACGCACCACCACGTCGCCGAAGCTGAGCCAGTTACGTTCCACCAAGCCACATAGCGCGGCGACGTCGCGTGCCTGCGCTGCCTCGACGATCTGGTCGTGGTCATGGGCGGAGGCGTGCCCGGCGGCATCGTCGAACAGGGCGTACTCGTACCGACGTACCCGGGGGGTGAGCCGGTCCAGCAGATCGGTGAGCACCGGATTACCGGCCAGCTCGATGAACACGTCGTGGAACTCGGTGTCTGCCGCGATCATCGCGTCTTTGTCGCCGGCGCTCGCCGCCTCGAGGAGTTCGTCGTTGCATCGGCGTAGCCGATCGATGTGGGCAGGCTCCAGTGCTTCGACGGCCAGCCGCGCCGCGAGGGCGTGGAGGTGCGCGACCACCGGAAAGACGGCGGCGGCATCACCGGCATCCATCTTGGTCACCCTGGTCATCGCTCCGGGAACAGCCTCGACCAGACCAATGGCCTGCAGGTGCTGGAGAGCTTCCCGCACCGGCGTGCGACTGACACCGAGCTGCTGGGCGAGCTCGGAGTCATGGAGGCGCTGCCCGGGGGCCAGCGTGCCCGACACGATGTGCCCCTGAAGGACATCGAGCACGCGGTCACGCAGCGACACGCGGTTGAGCCGATCAAGCTTCACTCCTGCCACGAGCGGCAACATATCACATTCATGTGTTCTGCATATAGAGACCAATATATTGGTTTACAATGACGTGACCTTCTCCGCAGGACCCCACGAGCGAGTTGAGACGTTGACGCCAGAAGTACAAATCAGCGCCCCGCCGACCAAGGTGATCATCACCGTCGGCATCGGCCTCGTCCTCCCCGCGCTGCCCGCCTTCCTGGTTGGCGCCACCGCAGCACAGGTCCGGCTGGACGTTGGACTATCCGAGACCGCCCTCGGCGCGATGGTGGCAGTGCTGTTCGTCGCCAGCGCCCTCAGCGCACCCCTGACCGGCCGGTTGGCCGACCGGCGTGGCGCGCGGTTCACGATCACCGTCGGGACAGTGCTGAGCTTCGCCGCCCTCAGCGGAATTGGCCTCTACGTCCGCAACTGGCTCGAACTGGCGATACTGATGGCGTGCGCCGGAGTAGGGCTCGCGTTCGTGGACCCAGGCCTGAATCGGCTGGTGGCCAGCTGGGTACCCGACCGGCGCAAAGGAGTCGTCTTCGGCATCAAAGAGGCATCGATACCGCTGGCCACCATGGCCGCCGGGTTCGCCGTCCCGGCCATCGCGATGACCGCCGGATGGAGATGGGCGTTCGCCGTCGGAGTCATTCCGTTCGTAGCGGTCATGCTCCTTCTCGCCGCTGGTGGCGCCGGCCCATGGCGGCCGCAGCCCGACTCACCCTCCAGCCAGTCGGGCATCGATGGTTCCACGGCACAGCCGGCCGGTCTCCGCGCCTCGTCGCCCACAGTTCTCCTGCTGGCCGTGGGCGCCGCACTCGCCTCGATGGCCGCCACCGGCATCAGCGTGTTCCTGACCGATAGCGCGGTTGCCATCGGCATGTCACAAGCCCACGGGGGCATCCTGCTGGGCGTTGCCAGCATCGCCGGCGTGGTGGTACGGATCGGCTCTGGCGCCCTGGCCGACCGCCGTCCCGGTGCGGCGGGGCGGCTGATGCCATGGATGCTCGCCATCGGTTCGGTCACCATGTTGCTGGGTGCCACCGGGACGGCCCTGCTCTTCGGACTCGGGACCGTGGGCGCACTTGCGGGCGGCTGGGGTTGGACCGCCCTGTTCTTCCTCACTCTGGTTCGATCCGCGCCCGGACGGCCAGGCGCGGTGGCTGGAGTGGGCCTGTCCGGACTCACCGCCGGGAACGCACTCGGGCCCATCGTCTTCGGCTCGGTGGCACAGTCGGTGTCTTTCTCGGCAGCTTGGCTCCTGGCCGCCGTGGCCACTGGGCTGGCCGCCGCCACCATCTGGTGCGGGTGCCGGTTGCTGGCCAAGGCCACGCGGACCACGGGGGTGGCTACGCGGAGAACAGAGGTGGAGCCGCCGCGCGGGTGATCGAGCCAGGCACGGCCTGCCGTACTACCCGGTTTCGGCCATCGGTGAGCAGTCCCGTCGGACTCGGGCGCAACCCCTGTGGCATCGAAGGCCGCCACGATCCGCGACTAGGCGTTCTCGCTGATGGACGACCGGGTTCGTGGTCTTGCTCGCGCCCATGCTCTCGTAACCTATCGACGCCAAACATGACCCAAGACGCACACCAACACCCGGATACTCAGAGGTCCCGGCACCTGGGCATGGGACCTCTAGGTCGCGAGCGACAATGGACGAACTCGCGCCCCCGCGCCAGCGGCAACCCTCAGCCGGCCTCGCGCATGGTGTCGTAATCGTCTCGAGCGGCCTCCAGGAGCGCCTGCCATGACGTGACGTTGGGCCGGCGCCGCAGCAGCGCCCGACGCTCCCGTTCCGTCATGCCGCCCCAGATGCCGAACTCCGTGCGGTTGTCCAACGCGTCGGCGAGACACTCGGTCCGCACAGGGCACCCGAAACACACAGCCTTTGCGCGATTCTGGGCTGCCCCCGGTACGAACAGGGCGTCTGGCTCAGCGGTTTGGCAAGCTGCCTCACTGAGCCAATCCTTAACCAATGTCATCTCGTAACCACCCCCGTGACCTGGCACTGCGCCAGATCGCTCACCCTTACTTGATAGGTGTGACACTATGCAAAACACATAGTCACAGGCTAGACCTGATCGCACATATTGGAATCGTCCGGTCGGCCTATTGCTCTGATCTAGCGATATGTGGTATCGCACGTGCGCGGGCGTGGAAGCTGTGGAAGCTTTGGTGATGTCGGACCGAGCGGCTAGTCTGCTTTCATGGCGTTCCGTCCCTCTGCCATCGCATCTGGTATCCGCAGACTCTTCCTAGTCATAGGCGTCAGCGCTCTGTGTGGAGTGCTCATCGCTGGCCTAGCCCTGCCCGTCATGGGTGCGCTCGGCCTCGGTGCCCGCGAGAGCGCCGACTGGTTCCGCAACATGGAGCTTGACTTCGAGCCCGGCGAACTCTCCGAGACGTCACGCATCCGAGATGCCGACGGCCGGACCCTCGCTACGTTCTTCGAGGAGAACCGCCGCTACGTCGACCTCGACGACATCGCCGACGTCATGCTCGATGCCATCCTCGCCGTCGAAGACGATCGCTTCTTCGAGCGTGGCCCCATCGACTTCCAGGGCACTATGCGTGCTCTGATCCGCAACGTCGAAGCCGGGTCAACTCAGGGTGGTGGGTCCACGCTGACCCAGCAGTACGTCAAGCAGGTCCGGCTGTCACAGGCCACCAGCGACGAAGAACGGATCGAGGTCCTCGCCAGCCAGGGTGTCGAAGGCTACAAACGCAAGCTCGAGGAGCTGCGGATGGCCATCGGTGTCGAGCAGGAGATGACCAAAGAGGAGATCCTCGAGCGTTACCTCAACATCGCCTACTTCGGCTCCCGCGCCTACGGCGTCCAGGCCGCTGCGCGCACCTACTTCTCCACCTCGGCCGAGGATCTCACCCTCGAGCAGGCCGCGACCCTCGCCGGGCTCGTCCAGAGCCCCAACCAGTACGACCCCAACCGCAACCCGGAAGCCGCCCTGGGCCGCCGCAACGTCGTATTGGGCCGGATGGCGGAGACCGGGCGGATCACCGAGGCCGAAGCCGCCGAGGCCCGCCAGACCGAACTCGAACTCGACCCCACGTCGATCTCCGACGGCTGTGTCTCGGCCTGGGCCGGGTACTTCTGCGACTACGTGGTCAACGAGCTGCTCACCATGGAAGAGCTGGGCGAAACGCGCGACGACCGCCGGTACATGCTCGACAACGGCGGGCTCACCGTCGAGACCACCCTCGACCGCGATGTTCAGCGGACGGCGGACAAAGCGGTGTCCAAGGCGGTCGCTCCGACCGATGAAGCCGTCGCGGCGCTCGCCTCGGTGGAGCCGGGTACCGGGCACATCAAAGCGTTGTCGAACTCCCGTACCTACGGCGTCTCCGGCGAGGGTGTCAGCGCGGTCAACTTCGCCGTAGACCGTGACATGGGCGGCAGCGTCGGGTTGCAGCCCGGATCGTCTGCCAAGACGTTCTTCCTGGCCGCGGCGATCAACCAGGGCGTCAGCCTGAACACGGCGTACGACTCGCCTGGTCAGCTGAGCCTGCCGATCAACAGCTTCTCCAACTGCGACGGACCGATCCGAGCCAGCGATACCTGGAGCCCCCGCAACTCCACCGGCAACGGCCGGTTCAACCTCGTCACCGCCACCGAAACGTCGGTCAACACCTACTACGCGCAGCTCGTCCAGGAGACCGGCCTGTGTGACGGCATCACCCTGGCGGAGAGCATCGGCGCTAACCGTGCTGACGGCCAGCCGTATCAAGCATTTCCAGCGACCGTGCTGGGCAGCAACGAGGTCTCACCGCTGGGTATGGCCGAGGCGTATGCAACGTTCGCCAACCGAGGCGTGCACTGCGAGTCCACGTCCATCCTCCGGGTCAAGGACCGCAACGGCGACGTGATCGTGGACAACACCGAACCCAACTGCGAGCGCGCCCTCGAACGGCCGGTAGCCGACACCGTCAACATGGTGCTCGAAGGGGTTGTCCACAACTCCGGCGGAACTGGCCGCCGGATGCAGCTGGAAGGCGGGCGTCGCTCGGCAGGCAAAACCGGCACCACCAACGGTTCGATCGCGGTGTGGTGGGTCGGCTACGTTCCGCAGCTGTCGACAGCGGTAGCCGTCGGCGACGTCGACGGAGACCCAGACACCGGACGGCTACGCACCCTGAACGGCATGAGCTTCAACGGGCAGCGCATCGCCGACGCCTGCGGTGGTTGTATCCCCGGGCCGATCTGGAAGGAGATGATGGACACGTCGCTCGACGGCCTGCCCAACGAAACCTTCACCAAACCCGACGGATCCGTCATCCAAGGCATCAGCACCACCGTGCCAGACGTTCGGGGCATGAGTACCGGTCAGGCCACCGAGACACTGGAGGAATCGGGTTTTAACGCGTCCGTGTCGAGTCGGATCAACTCAGACTTACCCGAGGGTCGGGTAGTTCGCACCGACCCTGGCGCAGGCTCACAAGCACCATCCGGTATCACCATCCGACTATTCGTCAGCAACGGCGTCCCACCAGGCCGTGACGACGGTGACGATGATGATGATGACGACGATGACGACGACGATGACGGCTGGCGTATCCCCAGGGAGCGCGAGCCTGAGCGACCGCCCCAGCGCGACGGCGACGACGACAACGGGAACGGCAACGAGCAAGGCGGCGCCGACGACGACGAGAACGGCGGCTGGCGCGACTAACCCGTTGTGCACCTGATCTCCGTTTGTGCGCCTGATCGTTTCTATGGCGACGATCAGGCGCACAAACGTCGGTGACATCGCAGGGCGACGAGCGGCGGCATACATCTGATCGCATCCCACGACGCGAACACCTCAGCGATCAGATGCGTCGCAAACGTGTGCGGTACCGAGGCGTGCATCTGATCGCCCGCGCGCCCACCGCGCCCACCGCGGGCATCGGTCTCGGCGTTGACGATCAGATGCGTCGCAAACGTGTGCGGTAACGAGACGTGCATCTGATCGCCCGCGCGCCCACCGCGCCCACCGCGCCCGGCGGCGGGCATCGGTCTCGGCGTCGGTGTCGGCCCCGTTCTGGCGACCCCCACCCCTCGGCTGGGCGCAACAAGCTTCCATATGGCGCCGTTGTGTGCAGTAAGCCTCCTTGTTGTCGCCCTAGCGACAACAAGCCTCCTTGTGCCCGGGGCGGACGCCGCAGTAAGCCTCCTTGCTGTGGCCCGGACGGCGACATGTTGTCTGTGCGGTGAGCACCGGGCGGCGTGCCCCGGACTCCGCTACCGCCAGATGGGGTTAACCGCCGGATTCGGGCGTTAACGCCATCTGGCGGTAGCGGAGTGCGCGGCATCGCTCTGGGATCTGGCACTCATCCGGCTCAAGCTTCGCCACAGTGCGGCTATCACTATCGTCGGTGCCCCTTTTGAACGGGTGACGACGCAGCCCTCCCACCCCGAAGGGGGGACGGCAGGCCGGCCGCGGTGCGGACAGCTCATGGCCACCGGTGAGGCCCGGCCTACCCACCCGTCGACAGCAGGTCGCCGATCTGTCTCAAGCCGTCGAGATCACTGACGTCCACCGCCAGAGCAGGCACTCGCGTGACCGGAACGTCGGGATGGGCGGCGGCGAACCGGTCGCCAGCCCGGCGGTCGCGGGCCGCGGCGGCCAGCCGGTCGGCGTGGAGCCGCAGCAGTGCCGCGGTCAGGTCGTGCCCACCGGTCGCTTCCAGCCGCTCCGCCCCGGCGATCGCCTGTTCTTCCCCGATGCCGCCGGGCCCGTCCTGGTGGATCCGGTTGAGAGCCAGCCCGGCAAGGGGCATTCCGTCCTCGGACAGCCGGTCGACGAAGTACGACGCTTCTCGCAGCGCGTCCGGCTCCGGCGCCGCCACCACCACGAATGCTGTCTCCGGACGTTGGAGGAGGGCATACGTCTGCTCCGCCCTCTCCCGGAACCCACCAAACATGGTGTCCAGTGCGTTCACGAAGGTCTGGACGTCCTTCAACAGGTCGCCACCGAGGACCTTCGTCATGGCACCGGTGACGACGTTGAAGCCGGCCTGGAAGAAGGCCCGGTAGGCGCGGCCACCGGCCCGCACCGGCCCACCGAGCAGGCGGATCAGCCGACCGTCAAGAAATGAGCCCAGCCGCTCCGGTGCGTCGAGAAAGTCCAGTGCGGACCGTGACGGGGGTGTATCCACGACGATCAGGTCCCATTGGCCGCGGCGGCGGAGCTGGCCGAGCTTTTCCATGGCCATGTACTCCTGGGTGCCGGCGAACGACGACGACAGTGCCTGGTAGAACGGGTTGGCGAGGATCTGCCGAGCCCGCTCGGGGGTGGTGTGCGCCTCGACCACCTCGTCGAAGGTTCGTTTCATGTCCAGCATCATCGCGTCCAGCCGTCCACCCTCGGGGGCGGTAATGCCGGGGACCTCGCGTGGGCTGTTGTCGAGCTCGGTCAGGCCCATCGCCTGGGCTAGGCGGCGGGCGGGGTCGATGGTCAGTACCACGACCTGCCGGCCCCGTTCGGCTGCCCGCAGCCCCAGGGCGGCGGCGGTCGTGGTCTTCCCGACGCCGCCCGAGCCACAACAGACGATCACGTGCGTCCGCGGATCGTCGATGAGGTGGTCGACGTCGAAACGGGGACTGCGCCGGGCTGCGCTCATGCTGCTCCCTGTTCTCGCAACATCTCGGCCAGCTCGTACACGGCGGTGGGGTCGACCCCCTCCGGCAGCCGCGGCAGGTTATAGGTGGGCCGGTCTAGTGCGCCGAGGCTGGCTCGGGCAGCGCGCTCCGCGTCGAGGCGCTCCGCGTGTTCGGCCGCCTCGACGCGGAGCCGCTCGACGATGGCCGCGGAGTCGGGCAACGCGGCAGCGCTCAGGCCGGCCCTGATCAGCTCCGGGTCGAGCTCGCCGGCTCGGGCGGCCTGCTGGTGCACGTCGTCGAGGTGGGGCTGGCGCACCTGGTTGATCACCACGGCGCCGACCGGAATACGCGCCTGCCGCAGTTCTTCGATGGTGTCCACGGTCTCTTGGACCGGCATGTCTTCGAGCAAGGTGACGACATGGACCGCGGTGCGAGGGCTGTGGAGCAGAGAGGTGATAGCGGTTGCTTGCCGGTGGATCGGCCCAACTCTGGCCAGCGACGATACCGACGTATTGACGTCGAGGAAACGGGTCACCCGGCCGGTGGGTGGCGCGTCGAGCACAACGGCGTCGTACTGGAACTCACCTTGCGGGTCCTTTCGACGGGTCGCCTCGTAGGTTTTGCCGGTCAGCAGGACGTCGCGCAGACCGGGTGCGATGGTGGTAGCGAACTCGACGAAGCCGACTTTGTCGAGCGCGCGGGCGGCTCGGCCCAGACGATAGAAGATGGCGAGGTACTCGTGCATCGCCTCGCGGGCGTCGACGGCCAACCCGTGGACCTCACCGCCGCCTGGTGCCGACGCGATCCTCCGCTCGGTGTAGTCGAGTGGGCCGACGTCGAACAGGTGTGCGAGGCCCTGCCTCTCCTCGACCTCGACGAGCAGGATCTTGTGGCCGTCGCCGGCAAGCGCCAGAGCGAGCGCCGCCGCCACCGTCGTCTTCCCGGTGCCGCCTTTGCCCGTGACGACGTGCAGGCGTACCCCTTCCCAGTCGCTCATAGATGCTCAAGCCTACGCGGTGGCCGGCCTGCTGAATCAGGGCGATACGGCGGTGGGCGCAGGAAAGATGCCGGGTGCTCTCCGGCGGCGCGGACCACAGCCGGGCGGCGCCGAGGTGGACACTCGGCCCAGCTAGACGGCAGCCGGGCTGGGCTGAGGTCGTTACTCAGCCCAGCCCGAAGGGGAACCATTTAAAACGCTCAGGCCGCCGCGTGGCTCGCCCTACTTCGTCTCGAGGTCTCGTCGCCGGAAGCCTGCCAGGCCAACCAACGTCAATACCACCGCCACCGCCAGCAGAATGAGCAACGGCAAGACCTCGAAGTCGGCCGCCGGGAGCTCGGGCACATGGCCGAACGGCGAGTAGTTCTTCGTCGCCGGATCCAGCCCCAGCACACCGCCCATGTAGACAATGACCAAGCCGTAGATGGGAATGATCCATGCGACGCTGCCCAACCGGGGTAGCACACCAAACAGGGCGGCGGCGAGCCCGACCGCGACCCAGATCGCCGGTATCTGTGCCGTGGCGGCCAGGAGCATGTCTGCGAACAACGCCCCGTCCTCGGTCACGATAGCGCCGGTTGCGCCGAAGCCAATTCCGGCCGCCAACATGACGATCGCACTACCCACAAACGCCACGGTCAAATGGCTGGCCATCCAATCCCGCCGGGATACCGCGGTAGCAAGCACCGGCTCGGCCCGTCCACGGCTCTCCTCTACCCGAAGCCGGTGCACAGCAAGGATCGCCTGAATCGACACGATCATGGCCAGGAAGCTCATGACCGTCGCTACCCAGGACTCGACCAGACCGGCACCTTCTACGTCGGCAACCATGTCTTGCAAGGCCGAGATCTGCTCGAACATTTCGTCGGCACCGTCGAGGATGCTGCCGTACATCAGCCCGAACAGCGCGAGTCCGACGGCCCAACCGAGGACATTGGCCCGTTGGAGCCGCATCGCCAGCCCTAGCGGTGAGCTCAGCGAGTCCGGTGCCGACGGAGATCCTAGCCGCGGCGGACGCAGGCCAGCGCCTACGTCACGGCGAGTGCTGAGGTAGACAGCAACCACGATCATGATTGCCGCCACCGCTACCAGCAGCAGCAACGGCCACGCGCGCTCGGAGCTCGAGAAGGACCTGGTGGTGAAACCCCAATACAGCGGGGACAGCCAAGATAGGCCATTGTCTCCGACGTCACCCACCGCACGCACGGCATACGCCGCTCCTAGCACGGCCAACGCCATTCCCGATGCTCCGCGGCTGTACTCGGTGACCTGCACGGTTACCGCCGCGATCGCCATAAACGTGACTCCGACCAGCGCCAACCCCATGCCGAAGATGAAGGCGCCGCTGGTGGTCACCCCCTCGGCCGAGGACCCACTAATCGCAAGGGCGGTGAGCAAGCCGGTTACCACGTTGGTGCCGCCGACGACGAGCAGGGCGGCAGCAGTCTGGGCGTGGCGGCCCAACACACTCGACCGGATCAGCTCGGACCGTCCGGCCTCCTCCTCTGCCCGCGTATGCCGCACGAAGAGCAAGACGCTCATCAGCGCAAAGACGGCCGCCATGAAGATGAACATCTGGTGGCCCAACATCGCGCCGAAGGTGTACTCATCCGCCGCGTAGTTGGGCCCGACCATGGCCACCATCGCCGGCAGCTCAAGCAGATCGACCGCCGACTGACGATCAGCCACGGTGGAGTAGGTCTGCTCAAAGTTGGCCAGGGTGGACACCGCGGCGAAAGTCAGGGCAAGGATCCAGACCGGAATCCGAACCCGGTCTCGGCGCAACATGAACCGAATCATGGTGGCCGTGCCGGTCAAGGAATTCCCCCCGCGCCGAACGGCCTGCTCCGGCGCTGCCGGGGGAGCCGTTGTTGTGGTCATCGGGTGTCCTCTCAGTTCTGTTCGGCGCCGGACGCGGCATGGCGCCCACCGTTGGATGCTTCGAGCTCGTCACCGTAGTGACGCAGCATCAGCTCCTCCAGCGTCGGCGGGTGGCTGATCAGGCTCCGGACGCCGAGCTGAGTGAGCCCGCGCAGCGCGCCATCGAGCTGGTCGCCGTCCACGGCGAACCGGACCCGGCCGTCGTCGTGCTCGAAGTCGTGGATCCCGGGCAGCTCAGCGAGACTGTTGGCCGGCTGCGTCGTGGTGGCCTCGACGGTGGTCCGGGTGAGGTGTCGCATCTCGGTCAACGTGCCGGACTGGACGACCTCACCGAGCCGGATGATGCTGATCTTGTCGCACAACTTCTCAACCTGGGCCAGGATGTGGCTGGACAGCAGCACCGTCTTCCCCTCGGCCTTGGCCTGCAGGATGAAGTCTTGGAACACCGTCTCCATCAACGGGTCTAGCCCGGCGGTCGGCTCGTCCAGGATCAGCAGCTCCACGTCCGACGCCAAGGCCGAGATGATCGCGACCTTCTGCCGGTTGCCTTTGGAGTAGGTGCGGCCCTTTTTGGTCGGGTCGAGGTCGAACCGCTCGATCAACTCCTTCCGGCGGGCCTGATCCAGCCCGCCGCGCAGGCGGCCCATCAGATCGATGGCTTCGCCACCAGTGAGGTTGGGCCACAGCTCGACGTCGCCGGGAACATAGGCCAACCGTCTATGCAGCTCCACAGCGTCGTTCCAGGGGTCGCCCCCGAGGAGCGACACCTCCCCGGAATCGGCGCGCAGCAGGCCGAGGAGCACCCGGATGGTGGTCGACTTCCCGGCCCCGTTGGGCCCGAGGAAGCCGTGCACCTCGCCCGTCTCCACCTGGAGGTTCAACCCGTTCAAAGCCCGTGTCTGGCCGAAGGTCTTGACCACGCCGGTCACGTCGATTGCTCGTGTCATGCCGATCACACTACACAGATTTCATAGTTTTGTGAAAGAAGTGAATGGAAGTATTCTCGACTCCTGAGACAATGGACTCGGGACACGTGGCAAGACCAAGCCACGGCCCCAACACCGGGAGCCTCCGGGGTTCTACCGAACCACGGATATCACCACCGCGGCCACCGGTTTCGTGAGCCACAGCGTCGTCATTGGGGGTTCGGTTTTGCCAGCGACACCTGACGTCACCGGGGATGGGTTTCCCGCCGCTGACCGGGGTGAGACGCACCAGGAAGCAGTGCTCAGGTTCGTCGAGCAGCTCGCCATGCTGCTGAACGAAGCCGGCCTGCCACGGATGTCCGCCCGGGTGTTCGCTTTCGTCTTGGCCGACGATGCCGAGAGCTACACCGCCCGCGAGTTCGCCGAAGGCCTACGGGTCAGTCCAGCGGCGATCTCCGGCGCGGTGCGCCAGCTCGTCCAAGCTGGCTTGCTAGCCAAGGAACGCGCCCCAGGTGCGCGAGTAGACCACTACCGCGTCTACGACGACGACATCTGGAGCGCCATCATGGCGCAACGCCGTCCCTTCATCACCCGCACACTCGCCGTCCTGTCCGACGGCCTGGCCACCATCGGCGAAGACCGGCCTGGCGGCCGCCGCATCCGCGAGACCATCGAGTTCTACCGCTTCATCGAAGAACACACCTGGACCGCCATGCAGGAATGGCAGAAGTACCGCCTCCAATGGGCCGATGACGCCCCCGCACAACAAGACACCCCGAGCCAGGGCTCACTCGGCCACGCGACCCCGACCCCCGATCCGTCGGCTTCATCCCAGTAGGCTCGGACCGCGCCAGTCCGGCGCGTCCGCGTCCAGTCACCCGCCTAGCCCTGGCCACCCGGAGCCAGCCAGCACTGCCCGGAGCGCTCACCACATGGACCCCGCCTTCATCCTGGTACCGTTCCTCGGTGGCCTTGCGGCCATGTCTATCCGGCTCCCTCCGTTGGTCGGGTTCCTCGCCGCCGGCTTCGTCCTCAACGCCATGGGTTACGAGCTCACATCAGAGCTGGACACCATCGCCGGGTTGGGAGTCACCCTCCTCCTGTTCACCATCGGGCTGAAGCTGAACGTACGGACGCTGCTGCGCCGCGAGGTCTGGGGCTCGGCCACCGTGCACATGGCGGTCTCTACCGGGCTCTTCGTCGCCATGCTGGCCGGCCTCAAACTCGTCGGACTGTCGATGCTGAACAGCGCCGACTGGAGCACTTTCGTGTTGCTGGCGTTCGCCCTGTCATTCTCCAGCACAGTGTTCGCCGTGAAGATCCTCGAAGACCGGAGCGAGAGCCGCTCCTTGTACGGCCGGTTGGCCATCGGCGTACTCATCATGCAAGACATCTTCGCCGTCGTCTTCCTGACCGCGTCCACCGGCGAACTGCCCAGCCCATGGGCGATCGGGCTGGTGCTGCTGATCCCGGCGGCACCGCTGTTGCGCCGCCTCCTGGCGCGCATCGGGCATGGTGAGATGCAGATCCTCTTCGGTGTGGTTCTCGCCCTGGTGCTCGGCTACGCACTCTTCGAGCAGGTCGGCATCAAAGGTGACCTCGGCGCACTGATCATCGGCATGCTGCTAGCCCCCCATCCGGCGGCCAATCGGCTGTCCAAATCGCTGTTCACCATGAAAGAGCTGTTCCTGGTCGGCTTCTTCGTCTCGATCGGGCTCACCGCACTGCCCACGCTGGAGACCGTGGGTATGGCCCTGCTGTTGGTGGTCATCCTTCCAGTGAAGTCTGTGCTGTTCATGGCCATTTTCAACGGCTTCCGGCTACGACATCGCACCTCGTTTCTCGCCGCCCTCAGCCTCAGCAACTTCTCCGAGTTCGGACTGATCGTCGCGGCCCTCGCCGCCGGGCTGGGCTGGCTCGACGACGACTGGCTCGTAGTTCTTTCGCTAGCGGTGGCGCTGAGCTTCGTCGCCGCCGCGTTGCTCAACGCGCGCAGTAGTCGCCTGCTCGGCCGCGCCGAGGCCCGGCTGCCCCACCAGGATCCAAGCCGGCTCCATCCGCAGGATCGCCCGATCGATGTTGGCGACGCGCAGGCCATAGTGCTGGGCATGGGGCGAGTCGGACGTGGCGCCTACGACCAGCTCGCGGCCGGCCACGGCCTACGCGTCCTCGGCGTCGAGACGGACGAGGCCAAGGTCGAACAACTCCGCGCCGACGGATATCACGTGGTCGAGGGTGACGCCACAGACGCCGATTTCTGGGACCGGATCGTCATCGCGGATCACGTCCGGCACGTCCTGCTCGCCATGCCCTACCACGCCGGCAACCTCTTCGCCCTAGATCAGCTTCACGGGCGTTCGTTCAGTGGGCGGGTGGCGGCCGTGGTGACCCACCTCGAAGAGGTCGAACCACTGCGCCAGCTCGGCGCCCATGCCGTCTTCCACTTGTACGACGAGGCAGGTACAGCACTGGCCGACAGCGCCGTGGCGATCGACCGTCCCCCCGAACGCTAACGGACTGCCGTCAGCGCCTCATCCCGCCGTCGTGCGGTGACGGCAGCACGATTGCGGGCGAGCAGCACTACACCACACGCCGCCACGACGGCCGCTAGGCCGGCGACCACCGCACCTCCGACCCCGGCCTGGAACCGCTCGTCGAGCATCTGGAGGCCGATGACACCGGCGACGATCGGATTCACGATGGTCAACGTGGCCAGCGGAGCGCCAACCCCGGCACGATAGGCGGCCTGCGCCAGGAGCAACCCACCGAAGGCCAGCGCTACCATCACGGCAGTGGCGGGGGTGAGCGCCTCCGACCAACCGTGGTCGGACATCCGGATGGTGACGGTTCGGGCCATCGCCGACGCGATGCCGAAGCAGATTCCGGCGGCGGCGGCGTGCATGAGACTGCGCACTACCAAGCGGCGTGCCCCCATGGCGGAGAACACGAGCAAGGCGGTCCCGGCGACGGCCAGAACACTGAGGGCGAGGACCTCGTCGGGGCTCAAGGCGACCCGTGGCGCCTCGGCTGTGGTCAGGTGCAACAGAAGGGCCAGCCCCGCCATGGTGAGTGCGACGCCGAGCCATTCTCCCCGGGTCACCCGGCGCCCCGCGAGTGCGGCGGACAGAGACAATGCGAGCACTAGAGTTAATGCGCCCAGCGGCTGCACGACGGTGAGTGGACCGAAGTGGAGCGCTACGAGGTGCAGGCCCGAGGCGATCCCCGTCAGCACTACCGCCCACCACCAACGGGGCTTGCTGAGCAGCCGGAGGGTACCTAGGCGTCGTCCGGGACCGCTTACGTGGCTGCCGGCCATCCGCTCTTGGAATACCGCGGCGGAGGCGTGGAAGGCGGCAGCCGCGACCGACATGGTGACGGCGATCCCCCAAGCATTCACGCACAGATCCTTGCATTAGAACCCGGCGGGCTGGTAGTCCGCCCTTGTCGAAAAGCATGTTACAGGGAATTCACAAAGTTGTGAAAGTCAATAGACTGTCCGCATGACGTCCCCTCACCAGCTAGGCGGCACCCAAACGAACACCGACGACCGGCTTCCCCAAGATCTGCGCAATGCCGGCCCCCCTCACCTGTCAGACGCTGGTTCCCCAGATATGCCCGGCGACGATCCGGCATCGTGGTGGCGGGTGGTCGACCGGTTGTCCTTCGTGTTCACCGAAAGCGGATTGCCCAGAATGGCCGGGCGAGTGTTCGCCTACGTGCTGGTCAATGACGCCGAGGGGTACTCCGCCCGCGAACTCGCCGACGCCCTCCACGTCAGTCCTGCCGCCGTCTCCACCGCCGTTCGGCAACTGGTCAGAGCCGGAATGCTCACCAGAGTACGGGAACCGGGCTCCCGCGCGGACCACTACCGAGTCCGCGACGACGACGTCTGGTGGGCCATCTTCCAACAACGTGACGCCGTCATCCAACGTCATGAGCACACCCTGCGTGAAGGGGCTGCCACGCTAGCGCCCAGCACCGGAGCCCGCAGGCTGCTCGAGAGTGCCGAGTTCATCCGGTTCAGCCGCCTGAAGGCCCGCGAGATGATGCAGCGCTGGAACGATCACCGGCGCGCACTCGGCCGACACCCCGACACTGCCTCCTAGTGTCGTGCAATAGTGCCCTGCAATAGTGGGTCGTTCGCGGAGGCAGGCCGGCGGACGTCGCCGCTATACCGCCCGATTCGGCAGCTCGTCCCATTCGAGCTGGTCGACGACATCGAGCACACGATCAACGCTGGGCAGATAGAGGTGTTCGTACAGCGGAGGCGGATACGGGATGTCGAGCCCAGCCACCCGCAGCACTGGCGCCTGCAGCGAGTAGAAACACCGCTGCTGGACCCGCGCGACCAACTCGGCCGCGATTCCGGCGAAGCTATGAGCTTCGCTGATGACAACACACCTGCCGGTGCGGTTCACCGAGGCTTCGATGGCGGCGTCGTCGAGCGGCACCAGCGAGCGCAGGTCGATCACCTCGATGTCCAATCCCTGTTCGGTGGCAGCCTCGGCCGCGTCGAGCGCCACCGGGACCGACGGCCCGTACGCCACGAAGGTGACGTCACCGCCAGGGCGGGCGATCCGGGCCGCCCCGAGGCCCGGCGCACGCACCGGCAGTGCGGTATCGCTCTTCGACCAGTACAGCTTCTTCGGCTCCATGAACACGACGGGGTCGGGGTCGTCGATCGAGCTCCGCAGCAGCGAGTACGCATCCTCCACGGTGGCCGGCGTGACGACCTTCAGCCCCGGGAGATGCGCGTAGTGGCTCTCCGAGGAGTCACTGTGGTGTTCTACGCCGCCGATGCCGCCCCCGTAGGGGATCCGGATGACCATCGGCAGCTCAAGTGCTCCTCGCGTCCGGTTGCGGAGTTTGGCGACGTGGGAAGCTACCTGCTCGAAGGCGGGGTAGGCGAACGAGTCGAATTGCATCTCGATGACCGGCCGGAAGCCGCGCATTGCCATACCGATGGCAAACCCGGTGATCCCGCTCTCGGCCAGCGGGGTGTCGAAGCAGCGATCCGCACCGAACTCGTCGGCAAGGCTGTCGGTGACCCGGAAGACACCCCCGAGTACACCGACGTCCTCCCCGAACACCACCACGGACTCGTCGGCCCGCATGGCATCGCGCAGAGCGGTGTTGAGCGCCTGCACCATCGTCGTCGTCATCGGTCCTCCCCCGCCAGCAGATCGGCCTCGGCCACGACCATGTCTCGTTGGTCGATCAGCTGGGCGGTCGGTTCAGCGTAGACATGCTCGAACATGGCCGCAGGGTCGACCACCGGATCCACGTTCATCCGTGGCCGCATCCACGTCACGAGTTCCTCGGCGGCGTGTTCGGCGGCCTGGACGTCGGCGTCGCTCAACTCGCCCGCCGCCCGCAGATACCGCTCCAGGCGCCGCAGTGGATCTCGCTCCACCCACTCGGCTACCTCACTGGCATCGCGGTATCGATCGACCGGGTCGGCATTGGTGTGCGCCTCCATCCGGTACGTATGCGCTTCCACGAGCATCGGTCCGGCGCCGGAGCGCACGGACTCGACGGCGGCCGACAGCACCGCCATGAGGGCCACCGCGTCGTTGCCGTCGACCTGCTCGCTGCGGATGCCGTAACCGATGCCTTTATGGGCCAGCGACGGCGCCGCCGACTGACGCGAGAGCGGCACTGAGATGGCGTACCTGTTGTTCTGGACCAAGAAGACGACGGGCGCATCGAACACGGCGGCGAAGTTGAGCGCTTCGTGGAAGTCGCCCTCACTGGTGCCACCGTCGCCGACGAATGCCATCGCCACCAGATCCTCACCGCGGCGCCGGGCGGCATAGGCCAGCCCCACGGCATGTGGCAGGTGGGTGCCCAGCGGTGTGCACTGCGGGGCGGTGCGGGTGGCGACGGGATCGTAGCCGCAGTGCCAATCGCCACGCAGCAGGCCGAGCGCCTCGACCGGGTCGATGCCGCGGGTCACCAACGCGACGGTGTCGCGGTACGTGGGGAACAGCCAATCCTGGGCGCCCAACACGGCTACCCCGGCCACCTGGCATGCCTCCTGGCCACGTGAAGATGGATACACGGCCAGCCGGCCCAGCTTGGTCAGGTTGGTGGCTTCGGTATCGAAATGCCGTCCCACCACCATCTGGTGATACACGGTAGCCAGCCGCTCAGCCGGCGGGAGTTGGTACCCGCCATGCTCGTCGAGCTCGGTCAGTTCACCGTCGACGGTCAAAAACCGCACCGGCGAAACCGAGGGCAACAAACCTCTCGGACCGCGTTCATCGGTCGGCGCCACCATCCGTCCTCACCCTCTCCAACTGTCATCGCGCCATTCGCGTCGACCACCGGAAGGCAAGAAGATCACAACCTTTTGCTGATCCGGTCTTGACTTCAAATCCTGCGCTCGATGGGATGGTCTTCTCCACATTGGCGGCAATTCGATGACAGTCGGCTGAGGAGACGGGGCATGGGTGACAGAACTTCTCAACGTGAAGCACATCACACATGGCGAACGGGCCAATCGTCTCCGAGCGCCCTCGACGAGATCGACCGGTCGATCCTGACCGAACTCCAGAAAGACGGCCGCTTGTCGATTCGGACCTTGGCCGAGCGGGTCCACGTGTCCCGCGCCAACGCCTACGCACGGATCAACCGGCTGTTGTCGGACGGCGTGATCACCGGTTTCACCGCTGAGATCAACGCCGAGCGAGCCGGCCTCGGAACCAGCGCGTACGTGCTGCTCTCCATCCAGCAGAACACCTGGCGCGAGGTTGCCGCGGCGTTGAGCGCACTGCCATACATCGAGCACTACGCCCTCGTCGGCGGCGACTTCGACGTTCTAGCGCTCGTCCGGGCGCCCAACAACGCCGAGTTGCGACACGTGGTGTTCGAGCGCATCCAAGATGTACCCGGCGTCCGTAGCACCCGGACCTGGCTGATCTTCGATGAACAGGACGGCCAGGGGGCCACCTGGACGCGGAACGCAAACACCGACGCGAAACCCGAAACACCCCGCCGCGAATGAAGGCACTGCGGGGTGCCGGAAGACGCGTGCGCCGCCACGCCAGTAGGCTCGCGCCATGACCAAGTGGGAATACGCGACCGCACCGATCCTCGTGCACGCGACAAAGCAGATCCTGGACAACTGGGGCGACGACGGCTGGGAGCTGGTCCAGGTCGTTCCGGGAATGAATCCGGAGAACCTGGTGGCGTACTTCAAGCGGCCGAAGTCAGAGTGAGCCGGTGACCAACTCGTCGACAACAAGGAGGCACCTGTGAACGGCGAACCAGCGGACACCGGCACCACGACCCCCGAACAGCGGCTGGCCCAACTCGGCATCGAGATCCCCGTGGTCGCCGCGCCGGTCGCCTCATACGTGCCGGCCTTGCGCACCGGATCGTACGTCTACACCTCCGGCCAGTTGCCGCTGCGCGATGGCGACCTGATCCGGACCGGCAAGGTCGGCGCCGAGGTCAGCCCCGAGGAGGCCCACGAGTGCGCACGCCAATGTGCACTCAACGCGCTGGCTGCCGTACGCGCCGAGATCGGTGAACTCTCGGCCGTGGTCAGGGTGGTGAAGGTGGTGGGCTTCGTGGCGTCCGCGCCGGGCTTCACCGCCCAGCCACAGGTGATCAACGGCGCCAGTGAGCTGCTCGGCAACGTGTTCGGGCCGGCCGGCCAGCACGCACGGAGCGCGGTAGGAGTGGCCGTCCTACCGCTCGACGCCCCGGTCGAGGTCGAACTGGTCGTCGAGGTCCGTTGAACGGGCCTACCAGCCGACGGCTGCCGGCCGCCGCTGCCGCCGAGGCCCGCACATTCGTAGCGGAGGGCCGCACGCCGGCACCAGCGCGGCCGGCATCGTCGGTGGTACTGGTCCGCGACGGCGAGACCGGCATCGAGGCCTACGTACATCACCGGCACCCGAACATGGCCTTCGCCGGCGGCATGATCGCCTTCCCCGGCGGCGGCGTCGATCCGGCCGACCTCCAGCCAGACAGCTCCGTCGACGCGCAGATGTGGGCGACCCGCCTGGAGACCACCACCGAATCCGCGCGCGGATTCCTTGCGGCGGCGTTGCGCGAGACGGCGGAGGAGACGGGTGTCCGGCTGGCTCCGGACGACCTCGTCCCGTGGGCGCACTGGATCACCCCGCGGTTCCAGCCTCGGCGGTTCGACACCTGGTTCTTCCTCGCCCGCCTCCCACCCGGCCAGCAACCCCGCGACATCTCCGGCGAGACATCGACGGTGGCATGGGTCGCGGCCGCTACCGCGACGGCGAAAGCCGAGCGCGGCGAGTGGGTCATGCTGCCACCCACCCGCGTCATCCTCGACGAACTCGCCGCCTACCCGTCGGTGGCGGAGCTGCCGACCTCCAAGCCGGCGATCGAGGCCATCACCCCCGGGTGGATCGACGTCGGCGACGCGGTCGTCGCGTTACTGCCCGACGACCCGCGGTATCCAGGCGACGACCGATCGGAGAACCGGTGAATCCGGCCGAGCCCGACCCCGTACCGCTGCCGGAATGGTGCCAGCTGGTCCGCGCCGCCAATCCGGGTCCTATGACCCTCGAGGGCACCAATACCTACGTGCTGGCCACGACACGAGGCAACATCATCGTCGATCCCGGACCCCTGATCGAAGAGCATCTCTGCGCGGTCAGCGGGCTCGGGCCGGTGTTGTTCACCGTGCTCACCCACCATCATCTGGACCACACCGAAGGTGCTGCCTGGTTCCACGAAGTGACCGGGGCACCCGTCCGGGCGCAAGATCCGAGCCTGTGTATCGACGGCGACCCGTTGGCTCCCGACGGCGCCTACCTCGATACTCCTGACCTCCAACTACGGCTCATCCACACACCGGGGCACACTGCCGACTCCATCTGCCTGGAGATCACCCGTGGCACCTGGCGGGGTCTACTCAGTGGCGACACCCTGCTGGGCCGGGGAACCACGGTCGTGGCCCATCCCGATGGACAGCTCGGTGCCTACCTGGAGTCGTTGGCCAAGCTCCGTGCCGTCCTCGGTCCCGACCACGTGTTGCTGCCCGCACACGGGCCGGTCCGAGCCAGCGCCGCCGCCGTCGTCGAGCAGTACATCGCGCACCGGCAGGCCCGGCTCGACGAGGTACGCGCGGCGCGGATGGCCGGCGCTCAGACGGCTCGGCAGGTCGTAGAGATCGTCTATTCCGACGTCGACCCGTCATTGTGGCCGGCGGCCGAGCGGACCGTCGCCGCCGCCCTCGACTACCTCGACGCCGCTGGATGAGCCGCGCTCACGCCGGCGGCTGACCACGATCAAGATAAGAGCGCCCAGCGTGGCGGCTACGATCGACGCACCCAACACTCCGACCTTGGCCTCGTCCGCGACCGTCGCTCCCGGACCGAACGCCAGCCCGGTGATAAACAACGACACCGTGAAACCGATGCCTGCGACCATCGACAGCCCGCTGAGCGTGGACCATGACGTGCCTTCGGGAAGCCGGCCCAAACCACACTTGACCACCAGCCACGACGTCGCGAAGACACCGATGGTCTTGCCTACCACCAACCCGGCCGCCACCCCCAGCGTCACCGGCGAATGCAGGGCATCGCCGAGTACCCCACCCCGTAAGTCGATCCCGGCGTTGGCCAAAGCGAACACCGGCAAGACGACATAGCTGCTCCACGGGTGCAGCGCACGTTCGAGCCGCTCCGCCATGGAGACCGACTCGCCGAGCAGGAACCGGAAGCGCCGCAGCTCATCCGGATCGAACTGGTCTGGTGCCGACGCACGCGCATAAGCCCGCGCCTGGTCGTGGTCGAGTAGGGGCAACGCCGGTGTGAGAACACCCAGCACCACACCCGCGATCGTGGCATGGACACCGGACTGGAAGGTGGCGATCCAGACGAACAGTCCCAGGAGGATATAGACGTAGAGAGACCAGACCCGCATCCGGCGCACCACGATGACCGCGAGAATACCCAGCAGCGCCAGCCCCAGCCATGGCAGCGAGAGCTGCTCGGTATAGAAGATGGCGATAACGCTGATGGCCCCGATGTCGTCGACGATCGCCAGCGTCAACAGGAACACTCTGGCCGCCGGCGGAATCCGGCGACCCAGCACGGCCAGCACACCCAGCGCGAACGCGATATCGGTGGCCATCGGGATACCCCACCCGTCGGCTCCGGCGCCGCCGGCGTTGATCGCGGCGTAGATCGCCGCGGGCACGGCCATACCACCGAAGGCCGCGACGATAGGCACCGCGGCGGAGCGGGGGTCCCGCAGCTCACCGCGGGTCAACTCGTACTTGATCTCCAACCCGACGACGAAGAAGAACAACGCCATCAACGCGTCGTTGACCCAATGGCGGAGATCTTCGGTCAGCTCGAAATCGCCGACCCGGATGGTCAACTCGGTGCTCCAGAGCGCCTCGTAACCTTCCGACCAGCCAGAGTTAGCCCAGATCAGCGCTACCGTCGCCGCGAGGAGCAGGAGAACGCCACCGGCCGCCTCGATCCGTAGGAACGCGGCGACCGGGCGACCAACCAGCCGAGCCAAGGGGCGGTCACTGGCCATCCAGATCGGGCCGGCCCGCCAGATTCCGGCCTCGTGAGCCCGCCGACGCTCGCCGTCGAACGGACTCCAGGGCATCTGCTTCAGCGGGCTCGGCGACGCAGCCGCTCGACGTCCAGCAGGACGACCGAACGCTGCTCGAGCCGCAGCCAGCCTCGACCGACGAAGTCGGCCAGCGCCTTGTTGACCGTCTCGCGGGACGCACCGACGAGTTGAGCCAGCTCCTCCTGGGTGAGGTCATGCACGACCCGGACACCCTCGTCCGAAGGGACGCCGAACCTGGAGGACAAATCGAGCAACTGCTTGGCCACCCGGCCTGGAACGTCGGAGAACACCAGGTCGGCGAGGGTGTCGTTGGATCGGCGCAACCGGGACGCCAGCTGCAACAACAGTCCCCGGGCCACTTCAGGGCGGCCGCTGAGCAGCGGCACCAGATCGGCGTGCCCGAGGCCGAGCAATGAGGTCTCGGTGACCGCGGTGGCGGTGGCCGAACGCGGCCCGGGATCGAACAACGACAGCTCACCGAACATCTGGCCCGGACCCAGCAATGCCAGCAGGTTCTCCCGCCCATCCTGCGCGGTGCGGCCCAGCTTGATCTTGCCGTCGGTCACGACATAGACCCGGTCCCCCTCGTCGCCCTCACGGAACAGGATTTCACTACGGTCGAGGTGGACCTCGACCATCGACGCCCGCAAAGCCGCGGCGGCTTCGTCGTTTAGCTCCCGGAACAGCGGTGCACTCCGCAGTGCCTCGTCAACCACTACCTGGCTCCTTCTGTTCAGCCGACCCGTCGTCCACGCTAGTGTCGTGGCAGGCTCGGACTACGACAGGCGAAGTGTTTCGTCTCACGTTCTCGCCTCACCTATTGTGCCCGGCCACCATGATGGCCCATTATTCGGCCCCACGGGTGCCGGTTTGAGCGGTCCGGCCAAGTTGGGCCGGACCCGCCGGTGTTTCCACCGTGATGACCTCCGGCTGAGGAGGTTCTGTCGGCCTTTGAGCATAAGGTGAGCGTGTGCCTCTGGACCAAGCAGAGTCGCGGCTGGCGCTCGTGCGCCGGGCGCGACGAATCAACCGCGAGCTCGCGGAGCTCTACCCGGACGCCCATTGCGAGCTCGATTTCACCACGCCGTTCGAGTTGCTCGTGGCGACCGTCCTGTCCGCCCAGACCACCGACGTCCGGGTCAACTCCGTGACCCCGGCACTGTTCGCCAGCTACCCCGACGCACCCACGCTGGCGGTCGCCGACCCCGCCCACGTCGAAGAGCTGATCCAGCCCACTGGGTTCTTCCGGGCCAAGACCAAGTCCATCATCGGCCTGGCGCAAGCACTAACCGACCGATTCGGCGGGGAGGTGCCCGGAAAGCTCGCGGATCTCGTCACTCTCCCCGGAGTCGGCCGCAAAACCGCGAACGTCGTCCTGGGCAACGCCTTCGATGTCCCCGGCATCACGGTCGACACCCATTTCAACCGCCTGGTGCGGCGGTGGAAGTGGACCGACAAAACCGATGCGGACACCATCGAGGCCGACATCGCCGCCATCTTCCCCAAACGCGACTGGACGATGCTGTCGCACCGGGTCATCTGGCACGGCCGGCGACGCTGCCACGCGCGCAAGCCGGCCTGCGGGGCCTGCCCACTGGCCCGGTTGTGCCCCGCCTACGGCGAGGGCCCCACCGACCCGGTAGCGGCGGCCAAGCTCGTCCGAGACGGCCCCCGCGGATGACCGTTCCAGCATGGCTGCGACCGATGGTCGACGCCGCCAAAGACCTCAGCACACATGAGCGTTTGGCGATGCCGCCGCCGGTGGATGGTTCCGCGCGGAATTCGGCCGTCCTCCTCCTGTTCGGCGAGTCGGACGCCCAACCCGACGTCCTGCTCACCGAGCGGGCGGCCGGCCTGCGCAGCCATGCCGGTCAGGTCTCGTTTCCCGGCGGCACCATCGATCCGGACGACACCGGCCCCGAAGGGGCCGCGCTGCGTGAGGGCGCGGAGGAGACCGGCCTCGACCCCACCGGCGTCGACGTCCTGGCGACGTTGCCGCCGCTGTGGATTCCGGTCACCAATTACGCGGTGTCGCCGGTGCTCTCCTGGTGGCGGCGGCCCTCGCCGGTCCGGGTCGTCGACCCCCTCGAGGTCGCGTCGGTGCACCGGGTACCTCTCGACGAATTGCTCGATCCGGCTCACCGGTTCCAGGTGCGGCATCCGAGTGGGCACACCGGACCGGCTTTCCGGGTCCGGAACCTGCTTGTATGGGGGTTCACCGCCGGCGTGCTGGCCCGGCTGTTCGAGATCGCCGGCATGGACCGCCCATGGGATCGTGACCGGGTGGAGGAGCTGCCGTCGTGGCGCGCGGCGACACCACGCACCGAAGGACCGCCCGCGGCCTGACCGCCGCGGCTTGAAGGGAGCTTGATCCGTGATCTTGGGGTTGAACGCCGTCGACTTCATCATCATCGCTCTGGCGGTCGTGGTCGGCTACACCGGCTGGGTGCATGGCTTCGTCGTCGGGCTGCTCTCCTTCGCCGGCTTCGTCGGCGGCGCCGTCGCTGGCCTGCTCCTCGTTCCGTTGCTGCTCGGTGGACTCGAACCAGGCGTTGGCGTGTCGGTGCTGGCCGCCCTCCTCGTCCTCGGCATCGCCTCCATCGGTCAAGGATTGCTGGCCTGGGCCGGTGGCTGGGTCAGATCCAAAGTCTCCGCGCGGCCCGCCCGCCACGTCGATGCCGCCGGCGGCGCACTTCTCGGCGTCGTGGGGCTACTCGTCGCCGCCTGGGCCATCGGCCTGGCCGTGTCCAACGCCGCCATCCCGCATGCTTCCAAGGCCATCCGGGAATCGGCCATCCTGCATGGCGTCGACGATGTCGTGCCGGTGTCGCCGGACCGGTTGCGCGATGCCTTCAACGACGTCATCGTCGCGGGCGGGTTCCCGGAAGTGGTCGCGCCGTGGGTCAGCGAGCCGATCGAGAACGTCGATCCGCCGTCCGGCATGCTGCATCGCGACCCGGACGTGCAGCGCGCCGCCGGCAGCGTCGTGAAGATCACTGGCCGGGCCCCGGCCTGCTCGCGGGTGCTGACCGGCAGCGGGTTCGTCATCGCTGCCGAACGGGTCATGACCAACGCACACGTGGTGGCTGGGGTCCAAGACCCCGTCATCACCTTCCCCGGCGGCGACCCCATGGCAGCCGAGGTCGTCATGTTCGACCCCGACACCGACGTCGCCGTGCTGGCCGTGCCCGACCTCCCACACGACCCCTTGGAGCTGGCCGAAGAGGCGCCGGGCAGTGGCGACGACGCCGTCGTCATCGGCTTCCCCGGGAGTGATCCGCTCACCGTGAGCCCGGTCCGGATCCGCGGCCAGCACGAACTACTCGGACGCGACATCTACAGCACCGAACAGGTCAGCCGGGATGTGATCGCGATGCGCGGCAGCGTCCGCCGAGGCAACTCAGGAGGACCGGTCGTCTCCACCGACGGCGAGATATACGGCGCCGTCTTCGCCGCCTCGCTCACCGACCCCAACACCGGGTACGCGCTGGCCCGCGGGGAGATCGAGCCGTTCATCACTCGGGCCCCAGATGCCACCGAACCAGTCTCCACCGGACCATGCGCATGAGAGCCGTTCCCAAACCTTGCCGCCCGGCACGGCCAAGGCCAGCCATCAGGGCAACGCCACCCAGCATGTAGAATCGTGCCGAAATCGCAGCAGACCAGGCGCCAAAGCTGGCGCCTGGTAGCTATTTATGCCCGATAAATGGCCATCGCAGGCAACTTGACGACGTGCATCGACCCCGCGGAGGTATCGTTCTGGTGAGCCAGCAAGCAATGGCTGAGTCCGGTCTATGATCCTTCCGGTAACGCTGGGCACGCTGGCAGCTACGGCGTTGGCGGCTCCTGCCCTCACGACCAGGCTCGGCCGCAACGCCGGCTACCCGATCGCTGCCATCTTCCTCGCCCTGGCCGGCCTCATAGCGGCCCAGGCAGCCGAGATCACCGATGGCGGTTCGGTATCCACGAAGGTGGACTGGATTCCCAGCATCGGCGTCAGCTTCCACCTGCACCTCGACGGTTTGTCCTTCCTATTCGCCATGTTGGTGCTCGGCGTCGGCGCACTGATCATGGCCTACAGCCCGCGCTACCTCAAGGCCGAAGGCGATCACGGTCGCTTCTACTCGCTGCTGTCGTTGTTCGCGATGTCGATGCTGGGCCTGGTGCTGGCCCGCGACCTCGTCCTGCTGTTCATCTTCTGGGAGTTCACGACCCTCTCGTCGTTCCTCCTCATCGGCGGAGGGGGCCTCAGGGCCATCCAGCCGGCCACCCGCGCGTTCGTCGTAACCGCCAGCGGCGGCCTGGCACTGCTATCCGCCATCGTGCTCATGTCCGTGGCGGCCGGCACCACCGACATGACGGTCATCATGGCCAACCCCTCGGTGGTCACCGACTCTCCGCTGGCCGTGGCCATCGCCATCCTCATTCTGGCCGCCGCGTTCACGAAGTCCGCCCAGTTGCCGTTCCACTTCTGGCTCCCGGACGCTATGGTCGCCATCACCCCGGTGAGTGCGTACCTGCACGCCGCCACCCTGGTCAAGGGCGGCATCTATCTGCTGATGCGGTTCTCTCCGCTGTTCAACGACTGGCAGATGTGGCAGGTCACGCTCATGACCGTGGGCCTCACCACCGCCGTCATCGGAGCTCTGTTCGCCCTCAAGCAGCATGACCTCAAGGCGTTGCTCGCCTACTCGACCGTCAGCCAGCTCGGCTTCCTCATCGCCCTGGTTGGGGTGGGCACTCCCGCCGCGCTCGCGGCCGCCGCTCTACACACCTTCGCCCACGCCTTGTTCAAAGCCACGCTCTTCATGCTGGTGGGCATCATCGACCGGGAAGCCGGCAGCCGCGACGTACGCGAGTTGGGCGGACTACGCCGGGTGATGCCCGTCACGGCCACCTTGACCGGGCTCGCCGCCATGTCCATGGCCGGTATTCCGCCGTTCATCGGCTTCGTCAGCAAGGAAGAGGCCTACAGCGCGCTGCTCGACACCCCCGGTCCGGAGTGGACGGGGTGGCTGGCCGCGCTCACCGCCGTCTGCGCCGCCGGACTCACCTTCGCCTACGGCTTCCGCATCTTCTACGGGGCGTTTGCCGGACCAACCACCCAGCGGCGCCTATACGAACCCAGTCCTGCCTTCCTGACCCCGGCGGCGATCCCCGCGGCGCTGGGACTGATCTTCGGCTTGGCCGTCGGGGTACTGACCCCCATGATCAACCGCACGGTCGCCGACACCGTGATGACCGACACCGACGCCAAGTTGAGTCTGTGGCACGGGTTCAGCGCGCCGCTGGCCCTGTCCGCCATCACGATCATGATCGGTCTCCTGCTGTTCTTCGGCCGTTATCCAGTCGACGGCCTGCTCCACCGGCACCGGCTGCCGATTACCGGGGCGGGGGCGTTCGACGCCATCTACCAGGGCTGCCTACGCCTCGGTGCCTGGATCGGTGCCCCAACGAAGGCCAGCACCATTGGAGCGCACCTGGCCTGGCCACTCGCCGGCGTGTTGGCACTCGGCATCGTCGGGGTGCTGATGTGGCCAGACGTCCCGGACACTCCGGTATCGCCCACCCGCCCCGAGGATTGGGCCGTCGTCGGCGTGCTCGCCGTCGCTGTCGTGAGCCTATGCCTCGTCCGGTCCCGGATCAGCGCCATCGTTCTCCTCGGTGTCGTCGGATTCGTGGTCGGCATCTGGTTCCTCATCGCTGGGGCACCCGACCTCGCCCTGACCCAGCTGCTCGTCGAGATCCTCACCGTCGTCGTGGCGGTCCTGGTGTTGCGCCGCCTACCACCGTTCTTCCAACAGGTCCGGCGTAGCCGCAAGGCGGTTGCCGCCGTGGCCGCCGTCGCCAGCGGGCTCGTGGCCGGGGCTGCCACCTTCCTGCTCACCGGCCGGCGTGAGCAGTCACCAGCGGCCCAGTACCTCATGCGTGAAGCGGAGAACAACAGCGGCGGGCGCAACGTCGTCAACACCGTGCTCGTCGACTTCCGGGCGCTGGACACCCTCGGCGAGGTCACTGTGCTGGCCATCGCCGGGCTCGGGCTACTCACACTGCTCCGGCACACCGCGCCACCCGGCGCGGAGCTCAGCAACCTGCCCACCGTGCGCCCACCCGACCGGGCCGGCAACATGGTGATCTACCAGTTCACTGCCCGGCTCCTGTTCCCAGGCATCGCCGCTATCGCCACATTCCTGCTGCTCCGCGGCCACTACGAACCCGGTGGAGGCTTCATCGCCGCGCTGGTCGCCGCCGTCGCGGTCGGGGTGCTGCAGATGCCCCATGGGCCATCACACCCGCCCCGGATAGCCGGGCTGCCCCTGATCCGGGTCGGGCTCACCTTGTCAGTCCTCGTCGGCGTGTGGGGACTGGCGGACGGCTCGTTCCTTCGACCACTCCGGGGGTACCTCACCATCGGCAGCCTCGACATCGGACTGTCCTCGTCCCTACTGTTCGACGTAGGGATCCTCCTCATCGTGCTCGGAATGGCGGTGGTGGCATTCGAACGGCTCGGCCGAGGGAGCCTCCACCCAGCGGAGCGTTCTGTCGCCGAACCCGTATTGCAGGGCCAGGGGGGTGAACGACGATGAGCGCCGCAGTGATCGTCGGCATCCTGATGGCCGGGGGTGTGTACCTCGTACTCCAGCGCGGCCTAGTCCGCGTCACCATCGGTTTCGTCCTCATCGGCCACGCGCTCAACTCGCTGCTCGTAGCCGCCGGTGGGATGGGCTTCCGGGCCGTTTCGTTCATCTCCACCTCCGATCCCGCCGAGGCCGCCGACCCACTGCCGCAGGCGTTCGCCCTGACCGCCATCGTCATCACGTTCGGCATCACGATCTACCTGTTCGGTCTGGCTCGCTCCGGAGCCGAGGACATTCCGGCCGACGACGTACCGGACGAGGAGCGAGCATCGTGAACAACCTCCTTCCCCTGGTCGTCGGTGTCCCGCTGCTCGCCGCGGCGGTGTCCCCCATGACCAAACGCCGGCTGGTCTTACGCCGGCTGCTCCTGCTCGGCACCCCAGCCGCCGTTCTCACCTTCGGCGTGCTCCTAGTGATCGAGACGCGGGACGGTGACGTCGTCGCCGAACAGGTCGCCAGCTGGGATGCCGGCATCTCCATCGCCTTCGCCGCCGACCTGTTCAGCGCGCTAGTGCTCGTGGTGATGTCCCTGTTGACGCTGGTGTGTTCGATGTTTCTGTCGGCCACCGGCGAAGACGAAGACCCACTGATCGTCCCGCTGGTGCTGGTGCTCTCCGGTGGTGTCTTCGGCGCCCTCCTCACCGCCGACCTGTTCAACCTCTTCGTCATGATCGAGGTTGCGCTGCTCCCCAGCTACGTACTGATCTCGAAGTCGCTGAAGACGCCGGCGCTGGCAGCCGGCCGCATCTACCTGACGGTCAGCCTCCTCGGGTCGTCGATCCTGCTCGGTGGCATCGCATTCGTCTACGCGGTCAACGGCAGCGTTCACCTCGGCGAGTTGGCCGGTGCCGGCCACGAGTCAGGTGTCGCGGCCTTCGCCGGCGGAGTCATCTTGATCGCGCTGGGACTCAAGGGTGCCCTCGTGCCAATGCACGGCTGGCTTCCGCGTACCTACCCCTACGCGTCTCCCGCGATCACCGCGCTGTTCTCCGGCCTCCTCACCAAGATCGGCATCTACGGACTGTTCCGCGTCTTCTCCGTCTACTTCGAGGGGGCCAGCCAGGTCCAGGGCATCATCCTCGCGATCACCGTCACCACCATGGTCGTCGGCGTATTCGGTGCCCTCGGCGAGAACAACATGCGGGCCATTCTCGCCTTCCACATGGTCAGCCAGGTGGGCTACATCGCCCTCGGGCTCGGCTTCTTCGGTGTCGCCGGCATGGCCGCCGCCATCTTTTACCTGCTTCACCACACCGTCGTCAAAGCCAGCTTGTTCCTCTCCGCTGGCGCGATCGAAACGCAATACGGCACCGACCGGCTCGCCCCGTTGGGCGGCATGGCCCGGCGCGAGCCGATTCTCGCCGTCTCGTTCTTCATCGCTGCGTTGTCGCTGGCCGGTATACCGCCGTTCTCCGGGTTCATCGCCAAGTTCACCCTCATCCGGGCCGCGATGGACGAGGGTGAATATCTCGCCGGTGGCATTGCGGCCGCGGTCAGCATCTTCACCCTGCTATCGATGCTCAAGATCTGGAACGCGGTGTTCTGGGGTGCACCATCCGAGGTAGCCGACCAGCCGGGCCGAGCCACCACCGTGATGGTCGATACCGATGTCCGAATCCGGCGCGCCCTCATCATCCCTGGTGCGCTGCTCGCCCTGGTCACCATCTCACTCGGCCTGGGAGCAGAGGTGTTACTGCCACTGGCACAAACCGCGGCGGAAGGTCTGGTCGACACCTCCGCCTACGTCCAGGCGGTGTTGGGCCGATGACTCGACTCGTCATTCGGATCGGCCAGGAGGTGGCCCGGCTGGGCCGGCTGGTGATCTTCTTCGGTGGCTACTTCGCTTACGCCCTCGTCGTCGCCAGTCTGTGGGTGGCCTGGGACGTACTCACCCCCAAGCAGCGGCTGAAGGCGGGCATCGTCGCATTGCCGATCCGTAGCCGCACGCCCAAGGAGATCACGATGATCGCCAACCTGATCTCCCTCACCCCAGGAACCCTGACGGTCACCATCAACACCGAGCCGAACGTCCTCTACGTCCATGGCATGTACGCCGAGAACGCCGCCGACTTCCGCAAGGAGCTAGAGACCTTCGAGCGGCAGATGCTGTGGGCCCTTCGGATCCACGACCGCCCCGCGTTGACGGAGGGCACATCATGACCATCGTCGACGTCGGATTGATCATCATGGCAGCAGCGTTCCTGCCCGCCATCTGGCGGATGGTCGTCGGACCGACCGACGCCGACCGCGCCACCGCGGCCGACTTCACGTTCTTCCTGTTCGTGGCGGTTGCCGCGCTGCTCGGAGTGCGGCTGGAAACCAGGATGTTCTTCGACGTCGTCCTCGTGGCTACCCTGGTCGGCTTCCTCGGCACCGTGGTGCTGGCCCGCCTGGTGGATCGGAGAGATCGATGAACGCCTTAGACGTGGCCGCAGCCGTCTGCATCGGCGCCGGCATCTTCTTCATCGCCGTCGCCGCCTTGGGGTTGATCCGCCTCCCAGACGTCTACTCCAGACTCAGCGCGGTGACCAAGGCCGCCACCCTCGGCGTCGTCTTGATCCTGGCCGGGGCATTCTTCAGCAAACCATCCTGGCCCAGCCTCATCGTCCTCGGCCTAGCCGGAGCGCTACAGTTCGTCACCGCGCCCGTCGGTGGATTCGCCCTCGGACGCTCGGCGTTCCGCTCGGGCAGCCCGCTCGCGGCGGCTACCAAATACGACGAACTCAGCGACGCGTCCCGCGAAGCCGACGAGCGCGCCGGCTGAAGCGCTCCGTCGTGGCCGACCTCAGCCCGGCCACGACGCGGGCGCGAGGTGGTCGACTCGGGTGTCAGCGGAACCGCCGCAGCCACTCCGCTAGGGCGTCGCCCACGATGTCGGGTGCCTCTTCGTGCGGGAAATGCCCGACACCTTCCAGCCGCAGCCACTCGTACTGGCCATCCACCAACGCCCGTGACGCCGCGGCCACCGGCGCCGAGATGTTGCGGTCGACCGCACCATGGATCTGTAGGACCGGCATGTCGATAGGACGCTCCAGCCGTTTCGCCAGCCGCCGCCCGTTGGCCCGGGGCAACGAGCGCACCGCCCACCGCATGTACTCCAGGGCGCAATGTGGAGCCGGCCAGATCCGCATAGCCGCTCGGTATCGCTGGCTCGCCTCATCGTCCGGGAACCCGCTCCCCGGCGCGGCCCATCGTCGCAACAACCGCTCGACCAGGGCTCCGTCGGAAGCGGTCAGCCTGCGTTCCGGCACCATCGGGGTTTGAGCGCCCAACAGGAAACCGGTCCGCGCCAGGCCACCTTGCATCAGGTGCCGGCGCAACACCAACGGATGCGGCATAGACAACGCCGCCACACCCCGGACATGCGCAGGACGCAACGCCGCCGCCGTCCAGGCACCGTACGCACCCCAGTTGTGCCCGACCAGCACAGCCTGCCGCTCACCAATGGACTGGATCACCCCGGCGATGTCCGCTGCAAACGTCACCGGGTCGTAGCCGCGCGGCGGCTTGTCGCTGCCGCCGTATCCCCGCAGGTCCATAGCGACGACCCGCCAACCCTCCGCGGCCAACCGCGGTAGCTGATGCCGCCATGCCCACCAGAACTCCGGGAAACCGTGCAACAACAACACCAGCGGCCCGGAGCCCAGTTCGGCGACATGGAACTGGGCGCCGTTGGCCGCAACCTGCCGATGGCTCCACGGACCCGGCACTTTCACGTCGTTGTGGAGCAGTTGGACGAAGCTCACGATGAACCGGACCGCAGGGCGTCGACGGCGTGCCGGGCGGCCTCCTGGGCCCGCGTCGGACCCTCCACCGCGCCGAACCGGTTCTTGGCTCCGAGCACCAGGGCCGCGGCCAGCAGCAACTGAGCGCCCGCCACGATGAGGAACGACCACCCTAGGCCGAGCCCCAGCGCGTGCACCCCGTATGCGAGCGCGATGGACAACATGACCAGAGCCAATAGGCCGAGCAGGGCGGCGACCACGATGAGTGCGCCACCCAGGCCGGCAGCCTTTGCACTGGCCTTCACTTCCGCTTTGGCGAGTTCGATCTCGTCGTGGACCAGGCCGGACACGTCCTCCTTGATCTCCGCGATCAGCCGGCCGGTCGACACATCGGCGTCGGCCGCGGACCTCGTGGTCATCACATTTCTCCCGTCACAGCTGGCTGGCGTGGACGCTGACATCCCACATGAGCCGACTCTAGAACACCTTGCGCCTGGCCGGACACGACGTACGGAGAATGTCCGGTTGGGCGCGCCGCGCCCAGGCGCACCCGCGCTAACGCAGGAAGGGAGCCACGTGCTCCCACAGGGGGTCGTACGCCATCGCCATCGACACCTTCCCGCGGCTCCACTTGTCAAGAACCGGGCGGGCCAGCTCCGGGTCGCGTTCCAGCCCGTCAAGGTAGAAGTGCGCGACCACCTGGCCACCGCCGGTCACGTGTCCGACATGCAACGCGTGCGGCCCCTCACCACCCAAGGCCTCGATGACGTGCCCTTCCAGTTCCTCGATCTCCTGGGAGATCGAGGGGTCGAGGGGCATGCCGTTGGCACCGGCCTCATACGTCAGAACAACCGCCAGATGGGTGTCGACGAGTGGGTGGGTGTATCGGTTGGCCGAGCGGCGCACGATCACGAACACGGGGCCCTTGGCGGTCTGTCCTTTCATGGCCGCCCACTCGCCCCCGTCGCCCGTCTCGCCAGCGTTGGCCACAGCACCGGCCGGCTCGCCGGCCAGCTGTGCCACCACGTGTTCCAGCGACGTCAGAGCTATGGCGTCGATCGGAGCGTCGACCGACACGTTGACGGCGCCGAGCCACCGCTCCACCGCCGCCTCACCCAGCGCGACGTCAAGGCCATGGAACGCCACCCGCAACCGGTGATCCTGATCCACCAAGGTGAACAGCGGGTGGTGCACGATCACGTCTACTCGTCGCGCGGTGGTGTCGACACGCGCACCAACAACCATCTCGCGCAACGCGAACTCGTACCCGTCGACGTCGAGCACTGCCGTCTCCAGGGCCGCCGGATCACGCCGGCGGGTGGACAAGAACTCGACCTCGGGGTCATCCGGCGCCGACAACCGCCAACGCTCAGTGGTCGACCGCAGTTCGTCGTGTCCGCCGGTGGTGACCACCAGTCCGAACCGCTTCTGCTCGCTGCCCGTGATATCCCAGGTGAGCCGCTCATCTATAGCCATGACCCAGGGCTGCACCAGCCGCAGGACATCTTCGGTGCGGCCGCCGTCCAACGCGGCGACCACCTCATCGCGGTGTTCGGCCCACCACGACCAGAACTCTGCGATGGCTGGGCGCGGGTCCACCGCACGCTTCATCCTCCGTCGAAAAAGGCCCATGATCCCAGCTTCTCACGCTCACGGAGACCGATGACCGTGCAGGGCACTGTCGAGGGTCATGTGCACCTGATATCGATCGGCGCGATACCACGACGTGACGTGCTCCAACGGCCGGCCGGAGGCGTACGACGTCTTCCGGAACACCAACAGCGGAGCAGCCGGCGGTACCCGCAACAGCCGTGACCGCAGCGGATCGGCGCCCTCGGCCCACACGCTCTGAGCCGCCGAGTCCAGCACCCGCCCATAGTCATGCGCCAAGATCGAATACACCGAGCTGGTGAGATCGCGCTCCAGCAGGCCCGGCAACGGCGACGCCGGTAACCACGACACCTCGTGTGCCATCGGTGCACCGTCCGCCGACCGCAGCCGTTCGATCCGGAACGCACGATCGGTGACGTCCAGCCCCAACGCCGCACGAGCCGGCGGCGGGGCGACGGTCTCGTCCGCCCCGAGAACCACGGTTGACGGCTTGTGCCCACGCCGACGCATGTCCTCCGTGAACGACGCCAGATGCATCTGCGACTCGACCTTCGGGGCGGCGACGAAGGTCCCCTTGCCACGGACCCGGTACAGCCGGCCCTCGGACACCAACCGGCCCACCGCCTCACGTACCGTGGCGCGGCTCACCGTGAAACGCTCGACCAGTTCACGTTCGGACGGAATGGGAGCGTCCGGTACCAGCTCACCCTCGATCATCGCGAGAAGGATCTCCCGCAGCTGACGATGCTTGGGCACTGGCCCGTCGACGACGTTCACTGAGGACAGAGTAGTTCACGTGGCGTTCACTGGGGACCACACGAAGATCCGGAAAGTAACTGATGTCAAGATGTGACCGGCTGAACGACCGTCCCGCCGCTCCGAGGAGAACACCGTGACCGAAACGACCATGGCTCGCGAGATCGCCGAGCAGCCGGCGGCGCTCGCCCGTACGCTGGAGTCGTTGCGCCCGCAGCGCCCGACGCTGAAGCAGTTGGCCGCCGATCGTCGCGTCGTACTCTTCGTCGCCCGTGGATCGTCGGACAACGCCGCCATCTACGGCCGTTACCTCCTCGAGGTTCACGCCGGTCGGGCCAGCGGCCTAGCAGCCCCCAGCGTCGCCACCCACTATCATGCCGACCTCGACCTCTCCGAAGCCCTAGTCGTCTCCGTCTCGCAGTCCGGCGAAACCGAGGAGATCGTCGAGACCCAGGCATGGGCCGCCGCGCGCGGCGCCCGGACGGTGGCGGTCACCAACGACGGCACCAGCTCGCTGGCCGGTGCCGCCGACGTCGCACTCGTCACCCAGGCCGGCGCCGAAAAGGCGGTCCCGGCCACCAAGTCGTACACCGCACAGCTGGCCGCCATGGCGGTGTTGGCGGGCGCGTTAGCGTCCCGACCGGACGCCCTCGACGCCGATCTCGACCGCGTGCCCGCCGAGGCCGAGCGGCTGATCTCCGCCCGAGCCGGCGTCGACGAGGCCGCCGAGCGCCTGGCGTCGACCGCCGAAGCACTCGTCAGCGGCCGTGGCATCGCCTTCGGCACCGCCCTGGAGGCGGCGTTGAAGCTGGAGGAGACCTGCCTGCGTCCGGTCCGTGGGCTTTCCTACGCCGATCTCAGACACGGCCCGATCGCCGTCGTCGACGCCGACCACGTCGCCCTCCTGGTATCCGCTGCCGACGGCCCGATGGTCGGCGGCATGACCGAGCTCGCCCACGATCTACGCCGGCGCGGCGCCGCGGCCACGGTCGGCATCGGCGGCGACACCTCCTTCGCCGGCGCGGTGGACGTGGCTGTGCCCGGGCCGTCGCTGCCGGAGTTGGTGGCACCGTTGGCGCTCATCGTCCCGGCGCAGCTGATCGTCGAGAGCCTTGCTCGGCGGCTGGGGCTGAATCCCGACGCTCCGCGTGGCCTGTCCAAGGTCACCCAGACCGACCCCGCCACCCCCTGATGTGCACCTGATCTTCGAAATGTCACCTGATCCACCCCGTAGGCGCGATCAGATGACGACCGCCCCGCAACGACGCCCATCAACCCCACCGTGCTGCATCTGATCGCGTCTCGGCATGTGAACGGAGATCGATCAGATGCACTCGGCGACACCACGTGGCGGTTAGCGCATCTGATCCACTGGTGTTTACCTTCGCGCGTCGACACTGTCACGGCACATGGACGCGGTTTCCGTTTGCCCATACACCGGCTTCCGGTGTACAGGCGCGGCAGATGCGCTTCAGGCATGGCACGCCAGCGCCCCACTGGCGGGCCCGATATGCCTAGTTTGTGGAGGTGTGCAAGCGTGTTCTGGCGTGGCCACCGCAAAATAGGGCAGCGCTCTTGCCCGCCAAGGCGCGCAGCCCTTGACCACGGTCGGATGCCCGAACGCACCGTCGCGCGCCCGTTTGTGCATCCGGTCTTGTCGCCGCAGCATGCGGATGCCAGGTGATCAGATGCACAACTCGACGACGAGAACCGGATTATGCATCTGATCGTTTAACGTCCACGAGGTGAGACGTGATCAGATGCAGTGCGGTGGAGTTGGTGGGCGTCGTTGCGGGGCGGTCGTCATCTGATCGCTTCAACGGAGTGGATCAGGTGACATTTCGAAGATCAGGTGCACATCAGGGGGTGGCGTGCTGACGGATCCACGCATGCATGGCGATCGCCGCAGCTGCGCCGGCGTTGATCGACCGGGTCGAACCGAACTGCGCGATGGACAGGCACACGTCGACGTGTTCCCGCGCCGCGTCGGACAGACCGGGCCCTTCCTGTCCGAACAGCAGTACGCAGGCACGCGGCAGATCGAAGGTCTCTAGCGGCACCGCTCCCGGCAGATTGTCCACGCCGATCACCGGAAGCTCCCGCTGCCGTGCCCATTCCGCCATTGCCGCGAGGTCCACGTGGTGCCGGACGTGTTGGTAGCGGTCAGTGACCATAGCGCCTCGCCGGTTCCACCGTCGACGTCCAACGATGTGCACCTCAGCGGCCAGGAACGCGTTCGCGGTACGAACCACCGAGCCGATGTTGAAGTCGTGCTGCCAGTTCTCGATGGCGATGTGGAACGAGTGCCGACGGCGATCGAGATCTTCGACGATCGCCTCGCGGCTCCAGTACCGGTACCGATCAACCACGTTGCGCCGGTCACCATGCGCGAGGAGTTCCGGGTCGTAACGGGGGTCCTCGGGCCATGGGCCTTCCCACGGACCCACCCCCGTCGCCAGTTCGTCTCTCGTTGGCTCTTCCTGCACGCTCACAGCAAGCAGACTAGGGCCTGTCTGACGGATCTTGCGGATGCGGGCGGTGTCCCGTCGTCGTCCGGCAAGGCGGAGGAGGAGGTCGATGTGGGGTTCATCGAGCGACGACGAGAACGTAGCCGGTCGGCGTCTGGACACCGCCATCTCATGCGACGCCCAGTGCCGCCCGGACCTGGTGCAGGGCCTCATCCGGGCTGGGTAGCCGCCCGGAGCTGACCACCTGGCCGTCCACGATGACCGCGGCGTATCCGGGGCCACGAAGGGCCGCCCGAACAGCGGCCGGCCAGCGCGCGCCGCGGCGTCGTGCACCACGGATCAACGCCGGCAACAGGTAGAGGTGGTTGCGCGGGTCGACGACCTCAACCGTGACGTCCGCGGGCAGGCTAGCCCGTAACCCACGGTAGACCCGAGCGAATTGCGCCCAGCCGGTCCGCTCGATGTTCCGGGTACCGCCCCGAACCGGATGGTGCTGCGGATCAACACACAGGCCCTTCGCTGATCCCCCGGAACAGCAGCCAGCGCCCACACCGTCGGACACGTCCCACGGCCGGATCAACAGCACTCGATGGCGAGTGTCCACAGTTGGTTCAGCTGGGGTGGCCGTGGTCATGGCCGAGTGTCATCTCCGTCCGTTCCTGAGTCGTGCTGCTCGGACACCGCACCGTGAATGGTTCCGTCGACGTTGAGTGCCCGGCGCTCAGCCACCGTGCGCCGCAACGCGATCGCCGCTTCGACGATCAGCCAGAGGGCAAGCACCAGGATGACCAGGTCGAGTGGGACCAGCACCCACCGTTCGTCCACGTCCCAGAATTCACCAAGCTGGATGAACAGCGCCCAGGTGGTCATGACCAGCAGGAACACCATGGGAATGAGGATGACGATCGGGTTGCGCATCCGCTTGGTGACCCAGACCGCGATGACGGCCAGCGCAAGCCCGGCGGTGAGCTGGTTGGTGGTGCCGAACAGCCGCCACAACGTGCCGAACGCGAAGCCGCGATCGTCGTCACCGGGCATGAGGGCCAGGGCCAGCGGCAAGGCGATAGCGGCCAACCCGGCCACGGTGAGGCTGCGAGCCATCCAGTGCCAGCGCAGAATGGTAGCGATCTCCTGAACCACGTAACGCTGGAGCCGGACGCCAGTATCCATGGTGGTGGCCGCGAACGAGACAACCACCACGGCGGCGAACACCGCGGCCAATCCGAGTTCGACGCCGAGGTTGCTGGCGAACTGCGCGATCCCGTCGACGAAGTTGCCGACCGCACCGCCGGACGCTGTGTCGAAGTCGGGGTACCGCTCGTCCCAGTCCAGTCTGGTGGCCGCGACGCCGGCGGCGACCGCGAGCACGGATGCGAGCGCCAGGCTCCCTTCGCCCAGGGCTCCCATGTAGCCCACGTGCCGGGCGTCGGTCTCCTTGTCGAGCTGTTTCGACGTCGTACCGGACGACACGAGCGAATGGAATCCAGAAATGGCCCCGCAGGCGATGGTGATGAACAGGAACGGGAAGATGCTGGGTGAGCCGTCTGGGACGTCGTTGACGGCCGGAGCGACGATGGTCTCCCAGCCCACCAGGACGCCGGCGAACGTCACCCCGAGCGCGATGAACAACTGATGCGAGTTGATGTAGTCGCGTGGTTGCAGCAGTAACCAGACCGGCAACCGCGACGCGATGAACGTGTAGATGAACATGATGATGACCCACACGTTCTGCGGTTCCATACCCAGCCAGTCGGCGAACCCGCCGATCTCGATCGGGTTGTGGTGACCCACCCAGATCAAGAAGTACAAGGCGATGACGCCGACGATCGAGGGCACCAGGGCGGGGGTACGGGTGCGGTAGATGTACTGGCCGATGGCGATGGCCAGCGGGATCTCGACGAAGATCGGGATCACCGCGCCGGGGTAGCTCACGAACAGCCGCGCGATCACGACCGCGAAGACCGCGTTCACGAGCGTGAGCAGGAAGAAGATGATGCAGAGGAAGAGCACTCGGGAGCGCGCGCTGATGACCTCGGCGGTGAGGGTGCCGATGTTCTTCGCCTTGTGCCGCACCGAGACGACCAGGGCGCCGAAGTCGTGTACGCCGGCGGCGAAGATGGTGCCGATCACGATCCAGAGCAGTGCCGGCAGCCATCCCCAGAACACGGCGATCGCGGGGCCGACGATGGGTGCCGCACCAGCGATGGAGGTGAAGTGGTGCCCGAATAGGACGTGTTTGTTGGTCGGTACGTAGTCGACGCCGTCGGCGAACTCGTGGGCCGGGGTGACGAACGCCGGATCCAGCGCGTAGACCTTGGTGGCGAGGTATCTGGAGTAGTAGATGAAACCAAGGGCGAAGAGGGCAAGAACGCTGACCGCAACAACGAAGGCTGGCATGTGGCCTCCCGAGACGTTCGGCCGGCCTCCCCCATGACCGTTCATCACAGGACGTGTGTGTGCGCAGCATGACGCAGCCCAACACACCACGTCAACCGCTTTCCCGACGGAATCTGCCATTCCACCGGCTGCCGACGTGACTGTGGGTCGTATCCGGACCCGCCGGCGCACCGCCCTATGCTGGGCTGGTGTCACCCATCCACGCTGGTGGGTTGGCCCGCCGTCGGCGTCTTCCCTAAGTGGGTGATCGGCTCTGAGCCTCGACACCGAACTCGACCGGGTGGTCCGGTCGGCGACGGTCGCCGAACTGTGTTGGATCGACGCCGGCCAACGCCCCGACGCGGTGCCCGTCACTCCGCTGCTGACGCGCGGCCGGCCGGTGGTGGCGATGCCCTACTCTCAGCTGGACCTGGCCCGAGCGGTCGCCGCGGCACCACAGGTCGCGCTCGTCGTCTCGGATCCGCGGATGACCGGTCCACATTGGCACCCACTTGTCGTGACGGCTCGACCGCGGCTCGACGAGGATCGCGACGGCGCGTTCTTCGTCGAACACCTCGTGTCGCAGGAGCTGAAGAAATACCCTCCGGCGCGGTCGCTCATCGACTCGCCGATGCTCCGTCGCGAGCATTGGTGGTACGTCCCCCGGCTGTTGATCACCCTCGAGCCGCAGACCGTGTCGCCCCTGCCACAGCGCCGTGACCCGACCGACCTCGTGCTGGCCGTCGTGTCCGGCGCGGGTCTCGTCGTCGACGCCGTGCGGGCCCAACCGCGCTGGCCAGCCATCGTCGGCGACGAGGTCACGGTAACGAGCCTGTCCGGCGCTGCCCTGCCCCATGGTGCGGCGACCTTGCTCGGTCATGACTTCTCGGTCCCGGACCTGGAGCGGTGGTCGTCATGGGTGACGCGCGGCGCGCTGGCCGACGGCACTCTACGAGTCGATGAGCACCCGGCCCGCCGCGGCCTGGAGCCGACACTCACGCTGTGGCAGCGGTTCCGGCGTCAGCGCCGGCTCGAGCATGCCTGCCGCCGTGCCCTGCGCCGATGAAGACCTGCCCGCATCCCCGGATGGCGGAAACGATGAGCCGAGCGCTGGTCAGAGGCCGAGGTCGGCCAGGCCGAAAGCGGCCCGATACTCCAGCCCGGCCGCCTCCACGCGTTCGCGGGCGCCGGTGTCCCGGTCCACGATGACCGCCACCGCGGCCACCTCGGCGCCCGCGGCCCGAATAGCGTCCACCGCGGTCAGCACACTGCCACCAGTGGTGGAGGTGTCCTCGACCGCGAGCACGCGGCGGCCCGCAATGTCGGGGCCCTCGACCTGCCGGCGCAGACCGTGCTGTTTCTCCCCCTTACGCACCACGAACGCGTCCAGTGACCGGCCTCGGCGGTGGGCGGCGTGCAGCATCGCCGTCGCGACTGGGTCCGCGCCCATGGTGAGCCCGCCCACGGCCGTGATGTCGAGGTCGGCGACGACGTCGAGCATCACGTCTCCGACCAGGGGCGACGCCACGCCATCGAGGGTGACGCGCCGCATGTCGACGTAGTACTCGGCCTCCTGTCCGGACGAGAGGACGACCCGGCCGTGCACGACGGCCTTGTTGGTGATGTGCTGTAGCAGTAAGTCCCGTGTCTCCACGGTTCCCGAGCGTACGGCAAGGTGATGGTGTGCATCCCGGCGCGTTGGTACTGGTCACTGGTCCGACCGATCCCACCGACTGGTGGGCCGGCGCCGCGACCGAGCTGAGCGAGGCAGGGCTACCCGTTCACACCCCGCGGGATCACAGCCGCGCTCCGCTGTTCGGAGTGTCGTGGATCGCTTCGGTAGCGCAGCAATTGAACACCTCTGAGCTCGACGGACCGCTGGTCATCGCCGGTCATGGGACGGCCGGCCCGTTACTACCAGCACTGGCCCGGGCTCAGCGGGCGGGCGGCCGGCAGGTGGCGGGGTACGTCTTCGTCGACGCCACGCTGCCGCGGCCAGGTACCGCCAGCCACCTGGAGCTGCTGCGGGCCGCGGCTCCACACGCGGCGGACGAGGCACATGAGCGGCTGCACGATGGTGAACGGATCTGGCCGGTCCCGGCCGAACCACCAGGCACCCGGCCGCGAGATCACCAGTTCTGGACCGAGACCTTGCCACCGGCCATCGACTGGCCGGATGCACCGTGTACGTACGTCAGCACGGGCCACCCAGCGCCGGGCTGTGGCGACATCACCTTCTGGGCCCGTTCTGCCCGAGCTCGCGGTTGGCCCGTGGTGGACGACGCGGACATCCCCGCCGCGGTGCATCGGGCGCTGCGGCATCTACCTGCCTGAGCTCACTCGCCAACCGGTTCCGCGTCCCGCGGCTCCGGAGCACATCCTGGACGATGGTCACCGTCGGCGTTGGTCCGGGTGTCTGCGGCCGGCGGCACCAACCAACCGCCGTGGCAGCCTAGGTAGCGCCGCCGCCATCACCTTGTACAGCGCGCCCGGCACCGAGACGGTCTTGCCTCGCTGGAGATCCCGCAGGGCCGCCTGGACCAGCGGGTCCGCGTCGAGCCACAGCCACGACGGCAACCCTGTCATGGTCATCTCCGCGCGGTCATGGAACTCCGTCCGGGTGAATCCTGGTGCCAGCGCCATGGCACGCACGCCGGTGCCCGCCAGTTGTCGGGCGAGGCCTTCGGTGAACGCTGTGACCCAGGCCTTCGCGGCGCTATACGTTCCCCGTGGCACCCATGCGGCCACGGAGCTGACGTTGACGACGGCACCGTGGCCGCGCTCCACCATGGGTGGGATGGCCGCGTGGGTGAGCCGCAGGACGGCCCGGACGAGGACATCGAGCATCTGTTCTTCGTCGGCGATGTCGTTGGCGAGAAATGGCCGGCGCAGCGCGAACCCGGCGTTGTTGACTAGGAGGTCGACGGGGCGGTCCGGGTCTTGGAGCCGGGCTTCGACGTGGGTGGTCCGTGCCGCGAGGTCGGCGGGCAGGACGTCGGCGACGATGCCGTGGGCGGAGCGCAGCTCGGCTGCCACGGATTGGAGCCGGGCCTCGTCGCGCGCTACCAAGATCAGATCGAATCCTCGGGCCGCCAGGGCGCGGGCGAAAGCGAGGCCGATACCCGCGGTAGGGCCGGTGACGAGTGCGGTAGGCATGATGCGCCCAGTGTGCCACCCGTGTTCCCCCGGGGTGCCGTTTCCCTCAGGCAACCCATCGAACGTGTGCACGACAGGGTGACGCAGGGCCTGTTCAGACGCCTAACAGTGGTTCGCCATGGCGGCGCGGCGAGGCGGTGGCGGCTTGGCCCTGCAGGGCGCGGCCCGGAGCACCGTAAACTGGTTCATGACAGTGCCGGGCGTCATCCTCGCGCATGACACCACCCGGCTTTACACTGGCAGCCGATGTCATCGACGAGTCACGACGGGGGTCACGTGCCCGGCAGCGACAGAAGGGACGCGGAGGCCAAGCTGCGCCAAGCACTGGCCGCCGTAGCCCCGGGTACCGAACTGCGCGAAGGGCTCGAGCGGATCTTGCGGGGCCGCACGGGCGCGTTGGTCGTGCTCGGCTACGACAAAACCATCGAATCCATCTGCAGTGGCGGCTTCGTTCTCGACGTCGAGTTCAACGCCACCGGCCTGCGCGAACTCGCGAAGATGGACGGCGCCATCGTCGTCGATCGGGACTGTACCAAGATCGTTCGAGCGGCGGCGCAGCTGGTCCCCGATCCCTCTATTCCCACCACCGAGTCCGGCACCCGGCACCGTACCGCCGAGCGGGTCGCCAAACAGACCGGCTTCCCGGTCATCTCGGTGAGTCAATCGATGCGGATCGTCGCCATCTACGTCGACAGCATCCGCCATGTGCTGGAGGACGCGGGGCAGATCCTGTCGCGCGCCAATCAGGCCCTGGCCACTCTGGAGCGTTACAAACTCCGCCTCGACGAGGTCTCAGGGACGTTGTCGGCGCTGGAGATCGAGGACCTGGTGACGGTCCGCGACATCGTCACGGTGGCGCAGAGGTTGGAAATGGTGCGCCGCATCTCCATCGAGATCGACGGCTACGTCGTCGAGCTCGGCACCGACGGCCGGCTGCTCAGTCTGCAACTCGACGAACTCGTCGCCGGGGTCGATGTCGACCGCGAACTCATCGTGCGGGACTACCTACCGACGGCGGCCGGCCGGAAGAAGAACGGCGTCTCCAACGCGATTACCAGGCTCAGCGCCCTGTCGGCCACTGAGCTGCTCGATCTCGGATCGGTGGCAGGTGCTCTCGGGTTCACCGGTGGCGATCAACTCGATGCGGCCGTGAGCCCGCGCGGATACCGGCTGCTGGCTCGGGTGCCGCGGTTGCCCACACCGGTCATCGAACGCCTCGTCGACCATTTCGGTGGTCTGCAGAAGCTGCTGGCGGCCAGTGTCGACGACCTCCAGGCGGTGGACGGCGTAGGCGAGAACCGCGCCCGCAACGTGCGGGAAGGTCTGTCCCGGCTGGCTGAGTCCAGCATCCTCGAACGCTACGTCTAACCCCACCTATCCCCGGTGATCGTTGCCGGGGACACGCCATGACGGGGTGGTGGTACCAGCTGTGCCACACCCGACGAACAAAGAGGACCCGTGGGTTGACACCGTTGCGGTATCAACCCACGGGTCCTCGAACCGGCGCCCGGAGCATGAAACTCCGCAGCACCCCCGTCGACTCGGAGGCGAGAAACGGACCGGCGGCGAATCGCCGAGCCGTTTGGGGAGACCCCTCCGTGCCGCGGGCGCCCCCGTGAACCGTTCCTGGGCCAGCTCTTGCGAACCGAACTCGGAACGATCGCGCCCTGCCTGCTGGGTTTACCTCACATGCAGCTCTGGAAGGTCGTCGCCATCGGCATACAGACCGCCAGCGGGAACCTCGACACTCACCTCGGGGAAGCTCAGCAGACCGATCTCGGCGGTGCCGAGGTCGACCTCCCCGACCAACGGTGCCGGGACAGAAACGTCGACCCGCACCGCCAGCCCGCCACCGGAAGCCGCGGCGAAGGTGCCATCTTCGGCCAGCACGGTGTCATCGGTGCGGTAGTCAGCGAAGTTGACGTTGACGCTCACGCCGGGCAGCACCTCGAAGGTCTGGTCGAAGCCGGGCTCGATCGCGATGCCCTGCTCCTCGTCCCCGACCCACAACTCGAGAGCCGGCAGCTCGTAGTCGAACGACGCGCCGCCCGGCTCGCCGGTGACCTCCAGCCGTCCCCACGCGTTGGGTGTCTCAGTGTCGGACGCCGCCGCGAACCCGATGGTGACGCCGCCATTCGCGGCTCCACCGGCCAGGTTGAGGTCGGCGAAGCGGCCGCTTACCTCGACGTAGGCCCCCTGACTGCCGTCCGCCTTGCCGAACACCCCGGTTTCCTGCAGCAACTGGCCGTCACCGGTGCTGATCAAAGGCCCCGACGCCACCGGAAGCTCGACCGGCACCATGCTGGCGAACATTCCGTCCAGCAGGCCAAGATCACCGAAGTCGACCAGGTCCAGCTGCCCCACTCCGGAGTAGAGCGACGTCAGCACACCACCAGGCTGGCCGTGCCCGAGGACGTCGTCGTTCCAGTTGGCCTTCGCCTCACCGGAGATGGCGCGGAGATTGCCGGCTAGCGGAATCCGGAGGTCGTGGATGCCGTAGGTGTTAGGTTCGGCCTCCTCGGGCAGCGCGACCTGCTTGACGGCATAGAGATCGAGCGGGAGGTCGACACCGAGAAGGTCGGCACCCACGAGGCTACCGAACGAACGGGAGTAGACGTCATCGGCCTCGCCGGCGAGGCCGGCGGAGTCGACATCGTTCCGCACCACACCGACGGTGAGATCACCTTTGACGTCAGGGATAGCACCAACCAGCGGTACCCCACCGGCGAAGTCGAGCCGGACAGAGCCGTAGTAACCATCGGTGGTGATCTTGAACTCACCGGGGTGGTCGGGCTCGGCGGCGTGCGCCGGCAGACCGAAGGCACCCACCGTCAGCGCCACTGCGGTTCCGCATGCGGCGACGACGAGAGCCCGACGGGCCGGACGTACACCACGGGAGAACTCACTCATTGAACATGGCCCCTTAAGGACGTATACGACGCTCGGCGGCACTGCTCGATTGAAACAACGCCGAGCTACCACCAATTGCATTTCGAGCAGGCACTGACTGGACGTTATCCACGGATTAATAGTCGTGTCAACAAACGACACATGACACACCCCTCCACATTTGCCCCCACCCGAACTCGCCCTCAGGAAGACACCCGAGCACCCATCGGCCAAACGCATGATACGAGAATCGCAGCTGATCACGATGGCATCACTCAGGTTCAGCCAACCACGGAAGATACCCGGCACACCTGACCATTTACCCCACAGTCCAGATGTCCTGATTTATGGTACATAAAGCTACTAACGACGCTGGCCCGCCTCACATTCAGCGTCGTCCCATAGAAATTCATGGGCGAGGTCGCGGAGAAATTACCGAGATTTACTGCATACTTGACATTGGCTAATTCACGTGTGAACCATGACCCTCGGGTGCCGTACCTGGCGCCCAAGAGTGCCAAGCTACCCCTCGCAGAACAAGGAGACACTGTGCTCACGAAGACTCTCCGCGGTGCCCTGGTCGCCGGCATCGCCATCGCGGCCACGTTTGGCTTCGCCGGTGCAGCGGCCGCGACGCCGGACGCAGCTCCGGTGGAGGCGCCCGCGGTCGCCGACGCAACTCCGGAGATGGCGGACCTCGACGGACTGCTCGACCTTCCGGACCTGAACATCGGCAACGACCTCTGTCTGCTGCCGTGGTTCTGGCCGGGTCCGTTCAACGTGCTGACCGAGGGCCAGACCGGCTACTACTCGGCGTGCAACGGCGCCAGCACCGTTTCCGGTGACGGCATCAACATTCTCAACAACCTGTGCGTCGCCCCATGGCTGTGGCAGGGTCCGTTGAACCTGCTGACCAGCGGCCAGGACGCACACTACGAGGCGTGCAACAGCACGGAGACCATCGACGTCTTCTCCAACGCCCTCATGCAGTACATGACCATCCAGTACATGATCGACTCCGAGATGCTCGACGAGAGCGCCTTCGAGCCGTTCCTCACCGGCGAGGCCACCTCCCATGAGGTCATTCTGGACGAGAGTGTGCTCAGCGGGTTCGGCAACGAGGTGACCACCAGCCTGGAGCTGGAGGGTCAGGATGGCATCCTGAACAACGCCTGTGTGCTGCCGTGGCTGTGGCAGGGCCCGCTCAACTTCCTCACGGAGGGCCAGACCGCCTTCTACGAGGCCTGCAACAGCTGATTCGATAGTGCCGTCCGGACGGTGCCGACGAGGCACCACGACCGGATGACGGTCAACGCCAACGAACCGGCCTTCTACCCGCCTGGACGCGGGTGGAAGGCCGGTTCGTCGTTCGACTCGGCTATGTCGCGCACGGGGACTAGCCTCGCGCACGGGGACTAGCCTCGTGCGCGGAAACTAGTCTCGTGCGCGGAAACTAGTCTCGTGCGCCGGATCAGCCCGCGACGGCGACGTGGAACGGCATACCTTCGACGTCGAAGCTCCGCACCACCGAACCGGCGTCGAGATCGACCTCGTGCACCTGACCAGCCCCCGGGTCACTCACATAGACCAATGCGTCAGGCCCTACGGCGAGCTGCGGCGTCGGGTCGGTCCAGGTGGCGTCGGCGGAGTACTCCGCAACGACGCCGTCGATCGAGGTGGCCGAACCGGCTTCTAGGTCCACCACGTGTAACGAACCGTCGGCGGACACACCCAACAGGCTTCCGTCGCCGTGTGCGGTGACGGCGAATGTGCTGAAGGACGCGGGCAGTTCCAGCGGAGTGACGGTGTGTTCCTCGGGCTCGATCACGAGCATGGTGTCTTCGTCGTAATTGCCGACGAGGACCTCCAGGCCGGCCGCGCCGCGCAGAGTGCCGCTTCGGCCGTCACCATCGGGGTAGTCCAGCTTGTGGCCGTCGAAGTGGTCGCCATGTTCCTCCAGGACGAGGATGCCATCGGCGCAGGCGAATGCCACCGTGTGCCCGGCCGATGCCTCACCATGTAGTTCGGGGCACTCGGGGAAGCCGGACTCCACCACCTCACCTTCGGCGTCACGGACCACCACCTCAGGTGGAAGTGTGCTCTGGTCTGGTTCGGTGTCACCGTACTCGGAGACGATCGCGCTACCCTCGTCCCACGGTACGGCGACCCCATGATGCGGGGCGTCGGCGTCGAGCAGTTCACCCTCGGCACGTTGGGCGAGATCGGCCGCGGTGAGCATCCGGTATTGGCCGTCGCCATCGAAGAAGATAGCGGTGTAATCGTCATGGGCGACGACGTGCGCCGGGCTGTCACCCTCGTGTAAGGCCAGGGACGCGGGTGGGGCCACGTAGTAGTGGGAGTGATCCCCGTGATCGACTGTCCACACCCCGGAGTCGATGACCTGTACGGCGTCGCGGTCATACATCACGGCGAAGCCGTACCGTCCGTCGTCACTCGTCGCCAGCATGGTGGGGGCGTCCTGCGGCGCCGGGATCTCGATAGTGTCGAGGACCTCTCCGGTGTCGGTGTCGAGAACGGTCACCTGCCCGGCCTCGCCGTCGGCGACGAGGAGTCGGTACGCCGCGGCGTTCACCTCGACGGCCCCCAGGCCGCCGGCGTCGTCGTGGTCATCGTCGTGATCGTGGTCGTCGTGGTCATCGTCATCGTCGTGGTCGTGATCGTCCTCACCGGCCGCGGGCGCCGCGTCGTCAGGCACGACGTCGGCCGCATCGCCGTCGTCACCACCACAAGCGGCAACGAGCAACACGATGCCCAGCAGCGCCGGAGCAGTTCCTCGCAGTCTCATGGACACTCTTCTTTCCGTTCGAGGTCGTGACCGTCGTGTCACGGATTGGTTTGCCATGAAACCATAAATGATAATGATTCCTAGAAGCAATCTGGGATTGGTGCTACGAAAGTGTGCTTCAGCTATACAACTGGTCTAGGTTCCCTTGGTATCGTCAATCGGTGCCTGTCGAGCTGATCCCGCTGCCGCTGTCCGTCTCCGAACGTCAGGGCTCGTTTCTCCTGGGGCCCACCACCGTCATCGTCGCCACGGGCCCAGCCCTGGCCTCGGCGTGGCTGCTGCACGATGTGTTGCACACCGCCACCGGCCACGCCATGCCGGTGGTGCCCGACGCCGCCGGCGCACCGGCCATCACCGTGCTCGTCGACGGTGAGACGACAGACGCCTTCCCCTCCACCGCCGCCGAGCGATACCACCTGGCCATCAACGAAGACCACGTCACGATCCACGCCGCCCAGCCCGCGGGCGCCACCCGCGCCGTGCAGACCGTTCGTCAACTCCTTCCGGCTGACGCATTACGCGCGGCGCCGGTCCTCACCGAACCGGTCACCTTGCCTTGCCTGACAATCGACGACGAGCCCCGGTTCGCCTGGCGTGGACTGATGCTGGACGTCGCCCGTCACTTCCAGCCCAAAGAGTTCCTGCTCCGGCTGATCGACCTCGCAGCGCTGCACCGGCTCAACGTGCTCCATCTACACCTCACCGACGACCAAGGCTGGCGGCTCGAGGTGCCAAGCTGGCCCAAGCTGACCCAGATCGGCGCATGGCGGTCGGAGACCGTCCTCGGTCACGCCCGCGACCAGCTGGGTTTCGACGGCACCCCACACGGCGGCTACTACACCATCGCTGACCTCAAAGAGGTGGTCGCTTACGCCCGGGCTCGACACATCACCGTGGTCCCTGAGGTCGACCTCCCCGGCCATGTGCGCTCGGCCCTGGCCGCCTACCCCGAGTTGGGCAACACCGGCACCACCCAACCCGTCGCCACCACATTCGGCGTCTTCGAGCAGATCCTGGCGCCCACCGACGAAGCCCTACGGTTCGCCCGGGACGTCTTCGACGTCGTGGTCGACATCTTCGACTCCCCGTTCATCCACATCGGCGGCGACGAATGCCCCCGCACCGAGTGGCAGCAGAGCGCCGCCGCCCGAGCCCGGGCCGACGAACTCGGCCTGCCGGGGGTCGAGTTCCTTCAGTCCTGGTTCACCGCCCAGTTCGCCCAGCACCTACGCCAGCATGGTCGGCGCGTGATCGGCTGGGACGAGATCTTGGATGGTGGTGCGCCGGATGACGCCGTCATCAGCGTGTGGCGCGAATTCGGCATCGCCGCGAAGGCGCTCGCTGCCGGACACGACGTCATCGTCGCCCCACAAGAGGCTGTCTACCTCGACTTCTACGCGTCGCCAGGACCCGCGGAGCCGCTCCACATCCACGGAAACCTGCCGCTGGAGACCATCGCTGAATTCGACCCCGTCCCCGCCTCGCCGGACGACCGTACCGACGGTGCCGGCCACCGCGCTCCCGGCGCCGTCCTGGGTGTCCAGGCACAGCTGTGGACCGAGTACCTGCCGACCCCACGCGAGGTCGAGTACGCCGCGTTCCCACGGTTGGCCGCCGTCGCCGAGATGGCCTGGGCCAGCATGGACAACCGTCGAGCCCAGCCGGTCACCGAACGGCTCACCACCCATCTAACCCGGCTCGACGCGCTGGGGGTCAACTACCGGCCGCCGGCCGGACCGCACCCGTGGCAGAGCGGCGGGACCGGTGCCCGCGCCCGCTTCGATCACCGTTGATCGTCGACGGCGGCGGCGTACAACTCCCGCCGTGACACACCCAGCTCGCGGGCTACCTCCGCGACGGCATCCCGGCGGCTCGATCCTGCCGCTACCCGCTCTCGGACGAGTTCGAGCCCGCGCTCCAGCCCGCCGCCGTCATCCGACGGCGCGGGTGCACCACCCACCACGATCGTGATCTCGCCGAGGGGCCCCTCCTGCTCCGCCCAGCCGGCCAGTTCCCCCAGACCACCGCGGCGAACCTGCTCGTGGACCTTGGTGAGCTCGCGACACACCGCGGCCGGGCGATCCACGCCGAACGCGGCCGCCATGGCGTCGAGTGTGCCGGCCAGCCGGTGCCGCGACTCGAAGAACACCATGGTCCGTCGCTCGGCGGACAACTCGGCCAGCCACCTGGCCCGCTCCCCGGCTCGCCGTGGGGGAAAGCCGTCGAACGTGAACCGCGCCACCGGCAGCCCGCTGACGGCCAGCGCGGTCACGACCGCGGACGGTCCGGGCACCGACGTCACCAAGACACCGGACCGCACCGCCGCCTCGACCAACCGGTAGCCGGGGTCGGACACCGCCGGCATACCAGCGTCGGTGACGAGCACCACCGTGGCCCCGGTACGCAGCAGCGACACCAGCTCATCGGTGCGGGCTGCTTCGTTCGCCTCGAAGTAGGACACCACCCGTGCCGGCAGCGTGACGCCGAGCGACGTGGCCAGTCGGCGTAGCCGCCGCGTGTCTTCGGCGGCGACCACGTCGGCGGCCACGAGCTCCCGCGCCAGCCGGGGCGAGGCGTCGTCGACCTGGCCGATGGGTGTGGCCGCAAGGACCAGACGGCCTGCTCCCGGCGTGGTCTCATCGTCTGGCATCACGTCTCCATGGTCACACCACCGCCCGCTAGCGACGCCGGTAGGCCCCAACCCCGGCGCAACCAGGGGTCGCGCTGACGCACCAACCGGCGCCGCATTCCACCCACCTCGCAACCACCTCTGAGAGGCGTGGTCTCTTAGGATGACCCGGTGACCCCGACCACCGTCGAGTCGCCTGGTGCGGCAGCAGCGGGCCAACCCGCGTCGCCGGGTGGATCGGCGGCAGCCTGGTTCACCCGCCATCACCGGCTCCTCGGCTGGGTCGGCCCACTGCTGGTTGGCGCCCTCGCCGCTGTGCTCCGATTGGTCGAACTGGGCCGGCCGGCGCGCATCATGTTCGACGAGACGTACTACGCCAAGGATGCCCTCGCCCAGCTGCTCTTCGGCTACGCCCGGACATTCGCCGAAGACGCCGACGAGTTGATCATGAGTGGAGAGGTCGACCCACTCGACCCGGAGTCGGGTCTGTTCGAGGACACGGCGTCGTTCGTGGTACATCCACCCGCCGGCAAGTTCTTCATCGGCCTGGGCATCCATGCCCTGGGGATGGAGCCCACCGGGTGGCGGCTGGCCTCCGCCCTGGCCGGTGTGATCACGGTGATTCTCGTCGCCCGGGCCGGCAGCCGGTTGTTCCGTTCGACCTTGCTCGGCTGCGCGGCCGGGTTGTTCGTCGCCGTCGACGGGTTGTCGATCGCGACGAGCCGGACCGCCTTGCTCGACGGCATCCTCGCCATGTTCGTGGTGGCCGCGTTCGCCTGCCTACTCGTCGACCGAGATCACAGCCGTACGGCGTTGGCGACGTGGGCCCGGACCAGGACCTACGCCGGGCACCCACTCGGAGACGGGCCGCTGCTGGGGTGGCGGCCTTGGCGGCTGGCCGCCGGCGTCATGCTGGGCCTGGCCTGTGCCACGAAGTGGAGCGGTATCTACGTAGTGGCGGTATTCGGCCTGATGACCGTGCTCTGGGGCATCAGCGCGCGACGCGCCGTCGGCATCACCAGCCCAAGCCTGAACTCGCTTCTACGCGACGGACCAGTGGCTTTCGTGACGATCGTGGGATCAGCCGTGGTCACCTACGTCGTGTCCTGGTGGGGCTGGATCACCTCCAGCAATGCCTGGGCGCGAGACTGGGCGGCCACCCGGCCCGCCGACGGCCTAGCCGGGCTCCTCCCGGACTGGGTACGCAGCCTGTGGCACTATCACGATCGCATCTGGAACTTTCACACCACTCTCACGAACGAGCACACCTACGAGTCGAGCGCCTGGACCTGGCTGTACCTCGGCCGGCCGGTGTTGTTCGAGTACCAGAGCCTGGACCGGGACGAGCAGGGCTGCGCCGCCGACGGTTGCAGCCAGACGGTTCTCGCCCTGGGCAACCCCGCGTTGTGGTGGGGTGGCTGTCTCGCTCTCGTCGTTTGCCTGGCGTACTGGTTGCTGCGCCGCGACTGGCGGGCCGGTGCGATTCTGGCCGGCATGGTGGCCACCTGGGCCCCGTGGCTGCTCTACCCGGAGCGGACGACGTTCTCCTTCTACGCGGCGGTGATGGCACCCTTCATCGCCCTGGCCGTGGCCTACGCCCTGGGGCGGCTGATCGGAACACCCGACGCCCCGGTCGGGCGGCGCGCCGCCGGTATCGCTGTCGCCGGCATGTACGTGGTGGTGCTCGTCGTTCTGGCGGCCCGCTTCTATCCGATCTATGTAGGTGAGGTCATCCCGTATGACCAGTGGCGCAACCTCATGTGGTTCGACAGCTGGATCTGACCTGCCACCGGTGCTGGGTTCCCGTCACACTACTTCGACGATCCCTTCGACCAGCAGCGCGACCCCGAACAGGGCGAACAGCGTCGCGGCACCGTAGCGGACCACCCGCTCGGGCAGCCGCTGCCCAAGGATCCGGCCGACGACGATCGCCAGCATGTCGGCCGCGACCATCCCGATGGTGGAACCGATCCACACACCTACCCAGTCATACTGGGTGGCCAGGGTGACCGTGGCCAGCATCGTCTTGTCGCCTAGCTCGGCGAGGAAGAACGCGGCGCCGACGGCGATCACGGCGGAACCGGTGGCCCGTCGGGCCTTCTGCTGCTCGTCCTCCGTCAAGGAGTCACCACGCAGCGTCCACGCGGCGAAGCCGAAGAAGGCCACCGCCGCCACTATGTTGATCCAGCCCGTCGGCAACGCCTCACCGAGTCCGGCGCCGATACCAACAGAAGCCAGGTGGACGACGGTGGTCGCGGCGGTGATGCCCACCACGACCTGCCACACCTTGTACCGGGTGGCGAAGGTCATCGCCATCAGCTGCGACTTGTCACCCAGCTCGGCGACGAAGATCACGCCGAAGCTGACGAGGAACGCCGCCCATGTCTCGGCCATCGTCGAACAGATCCCTTCGATCCAGACCGGACCGAAGTATTGGGGACCTCGACCCGGCATATGCCTGTGGTCGAAGGTCTCGCCCGCCTCACTCGAGGCCGTGCGGCCGGACGCCCGTGGAGGCACCAGTATGTCGACCGCGACGTTGGGGGCTACTCCCCTTCGCAGTGCTCGATCTTACCCCGCGGCGCTGGGCCACACCCGCCGAAGTGGGCAGCCTCACACCCGTTCAGCAGCGCAACCCCGCGCCGCGGGGGGATGTCGTTTCAGTCAGTACGTGCCCATGCCCGGCCCAGCCGCACCCGGGCACCGGTCTGCAGGAGCGACCCGGAATAGAGACGGCTGGCCATCATGATGCTGGCGGCCACCGCCACGATCAAGATGACCAAGGTCACCACAGGCTCCCATCCTTGCGCATCACCGGAGAACAGCCGGGCCGGCATCGCCAACGGCGCCGAGAACGGCACGTACGACAGGACGGTCATCACCAGATCGTTGTCCCGGAAGAAGATCACTCCGAAGTACGGGATCATGATCAGCGTCGACACCAGCGACGTGCTGGAGCCGAGGTCTTCCTGCCGGCTCACCATCGAGCCGGCTACCGCCCACATGCAGGCCAGCAAGACGAAACCGAGAGCGAAGAACGGCACGAACCAGCCGAGCGGGCCAGCGATCGTGCTCAGCAGGTCGTCGTGTCCGCCGAGCCGCAGAGCCACCGGCGTCGCCAATGCGATCACGGTGATCTGGCCGAAGGCCAGCACCGAATGACCAGCGATCTTTCCGGTGAGTAGTGCCCGCACCGGGACGGTCGCCACCAAGATCTCGATGATCCGAGTCTGTTTCTCGGTCACCACACTCTGCGCGATGGCCATCCCGAAGATGAAGGACGCCATGAAGAAGACCAGCGCGAAGAGGAAGACGACCAGGAATTGGAGCCCGTCGCTCACCTCCGACGGGTTCAGCAGATCCACCGGTGGCGACACACTCAGCGCGGCCACGATGTCATCTGGTGAACTCTGCTCGGCGACGATCCGTAACCCCAGTGGTGAGGAACCCTCCGGGTCTGGGACGATGGCGGCGTCGACGTCTCCCGCCTGCACCAACACTTCCGCGCTAGCCCGATCGGGCACGGGCTGGGTATCGAGTTCCGCGGCCTCGGCGACCCGCGCGGCATCGCTGCCGACGGTGGCCACCGATGGTTCGCCCCCACCGAAGAGACCGGGGACGATCGACAGAACGAAGATGCCGACCACGATGACCCCGAAGTTGATCCAGAATCCCTTGGATGCGGTCTGGGTACGGATTTCCCGCTCCGCGATCAACCGGGTGGATGCCAAGAACGACGTTCCGCCGGTCCGCGCTGTGTCCGCACTCATCACACGACCTCCCGGAAGATCTCGGCCAGCGACGGTGTCACCGGGCCGAAGCTATGCACCGAACCGCGCCGCAGAGCGGCATCCAGCACAACCTGATCGCGCGCATCCTGCGTCGATTCCACCCGACCGGCAAGCTCCGGCGCCGGCGCGATCCCATCCGCGACCTCGAACACCGCACGCGGTCCGTCGAGCTCGACGATCTGTACCCCCGGCACGTCCCTGATCCAGCCGGCGTCGTCCCCGACGACCATCTGAAACCGGCGGGAGCCGAACTTATCGCGTAGCTCCTCTCGGCCACCGCTGGCCGCGATGGCACCGCCGGCGATGATCACCAGATCGTCACAGAGCCGTTCGACCAGGTCCAGTTGGTGGCTGGAGAACAGGACCGGCACACCGCGGGCGGCGCGTTCGCGCAGCACCCCGAGCACGGTCTCCACGGCGATCGGGTCGAGACCGGAGAACGGTTCGTCGAGAATCAGCAACTCGGGATCGTGCACGAGCGCCGCCGCGATCTGGGCACGCTGCTGGTTGCCCAGGGAAAGTTCTTCGATGGGGTCGCCGGCCCGCGACTCGAGGTTCAGCTGCTCCAGCAGGTCCCTGGTGTTGTGCTGGGCAGTGGCGCGATCGAGCCCGTGCAGCCGGCCGAGGTAGGTGATCTGGTCGGCCACCCGCATCTTCGGGTAGAGGCCACGCTCCTCCGGCATATATCCGAACCGTTGCCGCACCCCCTGGGTCACGGGGGCGCCATTCCAGGTGACCGTTCCGCCGTGCGGCGCGAGCACCCCCAGGATGATGCGCATCGTCGTCGTCTTCCCCGAGCCGTTGGCACCAACGAAACCCGTCATCCGTCCCGGCTCGACGGCAAACGACACATCGTCGAGCGCACGGAGCTCACCAAAACTCCGGCTCACCGACCTGATCTGCAACAACGTGGCCCTCCACATCTCGACGGCATGCGACACGCACCGCGGCCGCGCAGCCCACAGTAGGTGGCCGCGGCGGGATGCGGCGTCCGGCGCGAGTGCCATCGAGGGTCCTCCGCACGGAGGACCCCGGGGCTTCCCGGTCAGGTCTCCGAGCCGTCCCGGCTGGGCCCGTTAGGGGCGACGACGCCGTTCTCGTAGGCGTAGATCACCGCCTGGGTTCGGTCCCGCAGGCCGAGCTTCATCAGCACTCGGGATACGTGAGTCTTCACCGTCGTCTCACCGAGGTAGAGTTCGCCGGCGATCTCGGCATTCGTCGCGCCGCGGGCTAGCAACACCAACACCTCGAATTCCCGATCGGTCAGCTCAGGTGGACGACGCGGCTGCACCGCCGGCCCAGGGGTGCTGAACCTAGCGATCACCCGCCGCGTCACCTCCGGGGATAACAAGGCGTCTCCACGAGCGGCGATGCGGACGGCTTCGACGAGGTCGTCGGCGGAGGCGTTCTTGAGCAGGAATCCACTCGCTCCGGCCTGCAACGCCTCGAAGAGATAATCTTCGCGGTCGAACGTCGTGAGGATGACGACGCGGACCTCTGACGTCGGGGAGGAAGGGCCGAGAATCCGGCGGGTGGCCTCCAGCCCGTCGACGCCGGGCATCTGCACATCCATCAAGACAACATCCGGCTCCAGACGCTGAGCCTGCTGGACGGCTTCGTCGCCATCACGCGCCTCACCCACCACTTCGACGCCGGGTTCAACACCCAGGATGGCTCGGAACCCGGTACGCACCAGATCGTGGTCGTCGGCCAGGAGGACCCGGATCGGCGCGTCCTCCGATGCTGTCGGCGGGCCGCTCATGGCGCTCTCGTTCCAGGTGTGCTCCCGGCCCCGGCGCCGGCCCCGGCGTCGGCGGTGCGACCGTCGGCTGGCGGAAGCGGGAACCTCGCGCGGACGACGAAACCACCTGCCGGGCGGGGCCCGACCTCCAGCTCACCGGAGTGCACCGCTACCCGCTCACGCATCCCGACCAGCCCAAGACCGCCGGTGCGTGGCCCGGATCGACTCGGTACGCCGCCTCGGCCGTCGTCGATCACTTCAATCTCCAGCCACCGCTCGAGGTAACGAACCCGGACGTCGACATGGTTGGCCCTGGCGTGTTTGACGACGTTGGTCAGCGCCTCCTGCACCACCCGGTAGGCCGACAATGCGACGGTTCCCGGCACCTCACGCGGTGCGCCATAGACCGCATGCTCAACACTCAGGCCCGCGCCCCGGGTCGTCTCCTCGACCAGCTGGGGAACTTGTTCCACGCCCGGGGACGACACGTGTGCGCCGACCGGACCAGTGGCCTGGCCATCGATGTCGTCGGGGTCGGCGCGTAACACGCCGAGCAGGCCGCGCAGCTCGGAGACGGCCCCGCGGGCGGTGGACTCGATGACCTCCAGGGCTTGGCTGGCGAGTGTGTAGTCGGTGCTGAGCACCCTTCGGGCCGCCGTAGCTTGCACCCCCATCACCGACACATGATGGGCGACGACGTCATGCAGGTCGCGGGCGATGCGTATCCGCTCGGAGACAACAGCCTGCCGGGCATTCTCCGCCTGCGAACGACGCAGCTGTTCGCTCTGGACTTCGAGCTCGTGCCGGCGCCGGACCGACACCCACACGACGTTGCCGAAGAAGTAGGGAGCCAGGAAGAAGAGGAGGTTGAACCCGACGCTATAGAGGGCCGCCGCAACCACCGGATCCAGCGGCCCAGCGGCGCGGTCGAACGCGGACGAGTCTTCGTGAATGGCATCCACGATCGAATACCCGAGCCAGGCGAACATGGCGACGATGACCACGATCCGCGTCCACCGAGCCCGGATCCGCTCCCGGCCCCAGGCCCCTACCGTGTAGATGGCGATGAACAGGGCGATCGAAGGGAACAGATTGTCCCCGATCTGCCGCATCTGACCAGCAAGGAACACGGCGGCGACGAGGAACAGGACCACCTCGGGGTATCGCCGCCGCACGGCCAGCGGTGCAGTGATCGCCAGCGCCCACACGACCTGTTCGGTCAAACCGGGGGCGGAGCCGAAGATGAACGCACCCATGCTGTTGATGAGCACCACTGAGATGATCGCGCCGACGGCGAGTCCCGCCGCCAGGCCAAGGTCGTTGAGTTGTTGCCGCCGGCTCGGTAGGGGACGAGACCACAGCTCCCAGCTGGGTATTGCCGCGACGCCCCCGTGCGCCGAGCCGGTGTCATGCCCGCCCTGCCAGTCCGACCGTGGTCGGTGGACGTGGGCCGGCGAATCCGCCACGCTCATGACTGTCAAGGTAATGCACACCAGGCACATGTGTAGAAAAACGCGGGGTATCCGACATACCCGCGGCGGGCCTCCACGGCAGGCTGTCCCGCCGTCGCTCCCCCGGTGATCGAACCCCACATCCGGTCGTCATAGCGACACGAAGGCGGCAACGATCACCGGGGAGGTGGTGGCTCACACCAGTCACAGGGCGTTGAGGTGCCGGTGCCCATTCTGCGACGTGCTGAGCAGACTGCTGCGTAGCGCGCGCAGCTCACCCTCCAACGACTCCAGCGCCCGCACCATCGACGCCGGCTCATTCGGCTGATCAGGAACCCGCGGCGGGCCGGGAACCCGCGGCGGGCCGGGCTTCCGCGGCGGGCCGGGCTTCCGCGGCGGGGCGGCCCGCGCAATGTCACCGTCAGCCAGCCGAATCAGCCGCGAACGCTGATCGCGGACGGCGCGGTCTCGCTGGGCCAAGATTTGGTTGGCCGTCAGCACCTCGCGGGGTAGTGCTGTTTGAGTGGCTTGGCTGCGCAACGCCAGGCCGAGGACGTGGCATAGCTGGCGCGTCGAGCTCATCTCGATACGTTCACGACTCAGCGATCGGTGCCGTTGTGGATCTTCGGCATCGTCGAGATTGAGGCTTGGCTGGTACGTGCGGACCGTGGCTTTACGCACCGCATGGCCGGGGCCGACCATCTCGTTGAACGCCTTTTCGATGTCACCGCCGACCATAAACGCGGTGCCAAGTCCGACGACCTCCCACATGACCTCGCGGGCCCACTGCTCGAACTCGGTCTGGCCACGCCGGTCCTGGCTGAACACGTAGACCGGTCCGCGCCGGGTGTCGTCGGCCAGGTAGTCCATGAGATCTGGCAGGTGACTCGTCGCGATCCACTGTGGTTCGCCCGTCACTGGTGTGTTCCCGTCGAAACACACCAACTCGTCGATGAGTGCCCGCAAGAACGACGGGACCGCCATGAATCGCGGCGACCCCGTGGGATCCAGGGCGCTGTCGCTTGGTAGTTCGATCTCCGTCCATACCCAGCCCGGACGGTCTTCGTACTCGACCGCGGTGATCGTGGATCGATACATCTCGTGTGCGCCTTGCGCGAACGGGTGGTGCCGACGCCACCGGTACATCACAGCATCGCCTTCTCGTTCCAGCGACACCGTGATGATGTCGTTCTCGCCCAGTAGATGTCGCCCGGCGACGTCGGCGGCGATGTCGATGTCTTTGTATTCGCACCACCGACGCATCTGGGTCATGACGGCGTCGATCAGCGACTGCCCGGCCTCAACACTTAGGAACGATCGGTATCCGACAGCCATGACGCGCCCCCTCGACGAGGTTTCATCACCCAACATGTAAGTTTCATATTACGGCCCTATGGGAGACAGTCAACCCCTCGAAGCATCGGCCTTGCGGCGCGAAGATCACGCCACGAAGGCCGTCACGGCAAGCTTCCTGATGGCCACCCCCAAACCAGCCGGAAGGGGGTAGGTTGCCAGCATGGATGCCGTCGCATTGGTCGTGTCAGTCATCGCCCTCGTCGTCGCGCTGATCGCGTGGCGCCAGTCGGGCCGCAGCAGACGGCACCCACCAGCGGACCATCCTCAGGGCACTCACCCGGCTGACGACGACGCCCAGGCGACGCCGAGCGCCTCCACTGGCGCGCCGGCCCACCCGCCATCCACCGGCGCTCAACCCGCCCCTCCATCCGGCCAGGCCAGACCGGGCACACCACCGGCCGAACGTTCCGGACAGGCGTCCACCACCAAGCCTGGCCACCCAGATGCCGAGGCGGCTCGCGGCGAACGTGTCACGTTCCATCTGGAGCAGCGAGGAGGTACCACCTACCGGCTACACAACCGGGGTACCGGGACGGCCTACGCGGTCAAGCTCAAGGCGCACCGGCTGGGCAAGAACGCCTCTTACGACGAGTTTCCGGCCGGCCACGCCGAGGAGCATGAGCTCCACCCCACCGACGACCCGGAGAAGAACATCATCGAGGTCGTCTGGCATGCCCGGCCGGACCGTTCCGACCTCGAGCATCACAAGCTCTTGCGGGTCACCTGACCCGCTGTACCGAAGCGTCAGCTCGCCCGCTCGAACGTTACGACGGGGATCACCCGGTCGGTCTTCGTCTCGTAGTCCTTAAAACCCGGCATCAACTCGGCCTGCGCGTCGAACAGCCGCCGACGCTCATCCGGTTCGGCCACACTGGCCTTGGCCTGGAAGGTTTCGGTGCCGACCTCGAGTGTCACGAGGGGGTTGGCCACCAGGTTGAAGTACCAGCTCGGGTGCGAGTCCGCACCCCCATTGGAGGCAATGATGACCAGTCGATCGCCGTCCTGGGTGTAGACCAGCGGTGAGGTCCGAGCCTGCCCGGACTTAGCCCCCGTGGTGGTCAGCAGCAGCATCGGAGCACCCTCGAAGTCTCCGCCCACCTTGCCGCCGTTGGCCCGGAACTCTTCGATGATCCGGTCGTTGAAGCTCAACATCTCGCGCGACTCCATCCGTGTTCGTTGATTGCGTTTCATTGCCCCAACTCCAGCCGGAACGATCTCATTCCCCATAAACGGAGGATCTACCGCTTATGCCCAGAGCCGCACCACCCCGGCGCCACCAAACCACCCGGATGCCACGGGCCTCCTGGTGCTAGTCAGCGGCCTCCGGAATACGTGGCTCGACCGGGGTGGAGACGATAAACGAGCTGGTGGTCTGGCCATACAGGAGGAACTCGTCGAGCACGGCCTCCAAAGCCTGAATCGCGGGGACGTGGATCTTGAGCAAGAAGCAGTCGTCCCCACTGACCCGATGACACTCACTGACCTCGGGCCGGCGACGGGCCAGCTCGGCGATGGTCGCGAGCTGCCCAGGACCTGGACGGACCCGCACCCACGCCGCTACCGGCAAACCCAGAGCCGCGGGGTCGACGTCCAGCCGATAGCCACGGATCACGCCGGTCTCCTCCAGCCGGGCAACCCGCTCCCGCACCGCCGGCGCCGACATCCCGACCCGGCGGGCCAGCTCGGACATACTCAGCCGCGGGTCGCCGGCCAACTCGTCGAGCACCCGCCGATTGGCGGCGTCGAGTAGGTCCTTTCCATTCTGAAGGCCAACAGGCGGTCTAGGCGTTCGCGGCGAAGGCATATCTCACTCTACTCCGATGAACGCCCATGGACTTACCTCTCCTCGCCTTCAATGATGAGATGTGGCCAAACTCCGCTCCGGGGCGACCCCCGGCGAACCCACTCGTCGGCCCCTGACCCATCGTGTACCTCCCCACGCGTACTTCGTCGTCAGCGCCGTATTCCACTACCTCGGACCGGCGTTCGCCGTGCTCCTCTTCGTCCGCGTCGATGTCATCGGGGTCGCCTGGCTCCGGATCACCGCCGCGGCATTGATCTTCGCCGCATGGCGGCGGCCCTGGCGGCTGTGGTCCGGCCTCAGTCCACGGGTCCGATCGCTGCTGATCGGTTGGGGCGTGGTGCTGGCCGTCATGAACAGTTGCTTCTACCTCGCACTCGACCGCCTACCACTGGGCACCGTCGCCGCCATCGAGTTCCTGCCGGTGATCGCGCTAGCCGCCGTCGCCGCCCGGACCCCACGCAACCTCGCCGCCCTGGTGGCCGCCGTGGCCGGAGTGTATCTGCTGACCGACGTCCGATTGGTCGGCGAACCGGTGGGCATCGCCTTCGCCTTCGCCAACGCCGTACTGTTCGCGCTCTACATCGTCCTCGCCCACCGTATCGCCCGCGAGCCGTCCATCACCGGGATCGACGGGCTGGCCGTCGCCATGATCGTCGCGGCGGTCGTCGCCGCACCGGTCGGAGTACCCAGCGCGGCACCAGCGTTCACCGACCTCATCGCGGTGGCCGCCGGGGTAGGGGTCGGTGTCTCCTCCTCAGTGATCCCCTACGTATGCGACCAGCTCGCCATGGCCCGGCTGCCCCGGGCGACCTACGCGCTGCTGGTCTCCATCCTGCCCGCCACCGCGACCGTCATCGGGATCGTCGTCCTCTCCCAGATCCCGTCGAGCATCGAGGTGTTCGCGGTGGGGCTCGTGATCGCCGGAGTGGCGATCCACAACCAACCCGCCACAGGTTAGGCGACCGCCGCCAGTCCGACGAAGGTCAGCCGCGCGCGGACGCCGACTCGGTGGCGACGTCGTCCGCAGGTGTATCCTCCTGGCCGCCCAGTGCCGGTCCGACGCCGGTTCCGGATAGGGTCCGGTGTCGCCGGTAACGACGGGCCAAGGCACCATGCCGCGGAGCGAACACCCACGCCGCCAGGAACACCGCCGTCAAGACCAGCACGATGGTGCCGCCTACCGGCAGGTCGTAGCTCCACGACAGGTACAGCCCGACGATCGCCGATACCCCACCCAGGACGGGCGACAGCAGCATCATCACCCCCAGCCGGTCGGTGAGCAGCCGTGCCGTCGCGGCCGGTGTCAGCAGCAGCGCCAGGACGAGAATGTTGCCGATAGTCTGCACGGCGATCACGATCGCGACCGTGACCATGACATAGAGGACGACGTCCAGCCCGAACACGCGTAGCCCCATCGCCCGCGCCATCTCCCGGTCCAGGCTGACCGCCACGAACTCCTTGTGTAACAAGAACACGACGCCTAAGACGCCCACCCCGGTCAACCCGGCCAGGTAGAGATCCTCGTCGGGGACACCGGTGAGGGAGCCGAACAGGAACTGCTGCAACGACCCCGCGTAGCCGGGCGCCTGGGAGATGACCACGATTCCGATCGCGAAGGCCGCCACGTGCAGCACGCCGATGATCGAGTCCTCTTTGATCCGGCGGTTCTGCGCGAAGACCACCATCAGCAGGGCGGTGACCACCCCTGCCACCACTCCACCGAGCACCAGGCTGCCCTGCAGGACGAACGCCACCGCCAGCCCAGGGAACACCGCATGTGCGACGGCATGCCCGATGAACGCCATCCCGCGCAACACCACGTAACAGCCGACGACGCCACACACGACGCTGGACATCACCGCGATCAGCAACGCCTTGGGTAGAAAAGCCAGGTCCGGGTTGAACAGGTCGGTGATGAACTCCGGGATCGACACGTCAGGCCGCCTTCAGCGTCGTGAGCATCTTCAGTAGTGGGCTGTGTTCGCTCACGCCGAAGGTGCGCATCCACACGTCACGGTCGCGTAGCTCGGCCGGCGCCGCATCCGCGACGATCGTTGCGTTGAGCAAGGCGATCCGAGTACACGATTCGAGGGCGAGCAGGATGTCATGAGTGGTCATCAACAGGGCGGTACCCTCCCGCGATAGCTGCACGAAGAGGTCGTTGAGCAGCTCCTGCGTGGGCATGTCGAGGCCGGTGAACGGCTCGTCCAGCAACAGGATGGCCGGCTGGACGGCCAGGGCCCGCGCCACCAGCACACGTTGTCGTTGCCCTCCGGACAGCTCACCCACCGGTCGGGTGCGGAGATCGCCGATCCGGACCCGGTCCAGCGCCTCGCCGACGGCGCGCCAGTCGGACACCCCCGGCCGACGGAGCAGGCCGATCCGACCGGCCCGGCCGCTCAGCACGGCATCCTCCACCGAGATCGGGAAGTCCCATGCGAACTCGTGCCGTTGCGGCACGTAGCCGACCCGCGAACGCCCCGGCCGGGCGGGGCGGCCGTCGACCAGCACCCGGCCGGTCCGAGACCGGATCAGCGCCAGCACCGACCGAAGCAGCGTGGTCTTGCCGGCGCCGTTCGGACCGATCAACCCAACGAACTCCCCGACGTCCACGGCGAGATCCACGTCCCGCAACACGGGCCGACCGCCGAGATCGACCCCCAAGCCGTCCACCCGCAGCACACTCACGGTGTGCTCCAGGTACCACCGCCGGTGCGCTCGGAACCTACGGCTGGCCCCGCGGCCGCCCGTGCCTTCACCCGCCGACCCCGGACCACCACCACGACGGCGGCAGCCACCAACACCGCAGCGGCGGCCCCCGCGATCAGCAGGCCGGTGGCGACGCCGGGCCCGTCATCCGACTCCTCAGCCGCGGTACCGTCCGGATCCGCACCATTAGCCGGCTCGTCGGCGTCGCCTTCGGGCAGGTCGGCTGGGATGTGCTCGGCGTCCAAAGCGTCGGCGGTGCTGGTAGCGGTACCGACGGCGAACCGCAGCACCTCGACCCGCGACTCCCTGCCGCCCGTGACGAGGTCCGCGGTGACCTCCATCTCCACCAGATAGATCCCCGGTTCGGAGAACACCCAGTTGGCGTGGGTATGTGTGTTGACCTCGACCCAAATGTCCTGTGGATACTCTTCCCGGCTGTCCCACAGCGGATCCGGGTCGCCAAGATCGCCGCTTTGGAGAAACACCACCATCTCGCCGGGCCCGGATACTCCGCGCAGCCGCAACGTGGCGCCGCGATCGATGGTCTCCATGACGGTGGGGTCCTGGGTGTTCCAGCCCAGCCAGACCACACCCGGCTGTTGCGCCTGCGGCACGACGTGGACCTCGGCCCCAGGCGGCGCGGGCAGGAACGAGTACGTGTCGTTGTCCGGCACCGCCAGCAACGCGGCGTCGGTGACGTGGAATACCGTTTGATCCATCACCCGCCACACCGGCGGCTCCACGGTGTCGTCATGCACCAGGAAGATCCACTCGTCGTCGACGTACCGTGGCCCCATGTCGACGTGCCCGTCGTCGAGCACCGCGGGTTCGGTGGCGACCTCCTGGTCGCGGTCGATCTCCTGCTCGAGGTTCGGATCCTCCGCGGCCCATCCCGGGATGGCACACAGCAGGACGGCCGTGGCCGCCACGATCACCACCTGCCACGCGCGCCGGTGCGATCCGGCGCGGCCGCCGGGGCCTACCGGTGTGTCGGCAGCCGCCGCGCGGGTTTGAATCAGTCGGTCGATCATCGGTCTCTCTCCGGATTGTCGGACAGGCATCGGTACAGGGATTCGGCGTTGAACCGCATCATGTCGACGTACGTGGTGACCTCGCCGTCGAACGCGTCCCCGTATATGGGGCAGACCGCCACCCCCTCCGCCGCGGCCACTTCGGTGAGCGTCGAGGCCCGCGCCGCCAGGTTCGGCTCCAGAAAGACGGCTGGTATCGCCAGGTTGCGGATGGTCTCGGCCAGTCGGCGACGGTCGGCGAGGCTGGGCTCGGTGGCCGGGTTGGGTGTGACGACCCCGGAGATCTGCATACCGTACGCGGCGCCGAGATAACCGAAGGCGTCGTGAGTGGTGACGAGGTGCCGGCGCGACTCCGGAATGCGGTGGATGGTCTCGCGGACGTCGTCGTCCAACCGCTCCAACTCCTCGATGTACACCCGGGCGTTGTCTCGGTAATCACGTGCACCCTCGGGGTCGACACCGATCAGGGTGTCGCGGATCAGCTGCACGTAGGAGATGGTGTTGCGGACGTTCTGCCACAGATGCGGATCGATCTCGCCGTGCACGTGCCGGCCGAGCACAGCCTGCGGCAGCTGGAAGATCTGATCCCGGGCGCGGCCGAGGAACCGGTACTCAGGATCTGCTGGGACCTGATGGAGGGCCCGGTTCGGTACCTCGATCACCGTGGTGGCGGCGTCGTAGACCTCTTGGTTCACGTCGCCACCGCCATCCGGGTCGGCGAACAGATACAACTCACCCGTGTCGAGGTCGACCGTGACGTCGGCGTGCCCCGAGTTCAGCACCGCGGCGTCGGACATCCCCGGCGCCGACCGTGGGTCCACCCCGACGGCGAAGGTGAACGTCTGCTCGTCGAATGACACCGGCCGGCTCTCCGGGGTCACCGCCAGGCTGGCCCGCATGGTCAGCCGATAGATCCCTGGTTCGGTGAATGCCCAGCTCATGTGGGTGTGTGCATCGGGAGGGAGGACCGCGGTATCGTCCCGGTAACCGGTGGATGCGTCGAACCCATCGGTGGAATCGACGTAGAAGGTCGGGTTGCCGAACGCCTCCGTCAGGTAGGTGACTAGATCGCCGGGTCCGTCGAGTGCGGTGGCGCTGAGGTAGACCTCGGAGGCTCGGGTGGCGCCGTATTGCTCCCCGGTGCCACGAACCCGCATACCGAGCCAGATGGTATCGAGGGAGATGTTCTCCACCAGCGGGATCACCTCAGCGGCGTACTTAACCGCCCCTTCGGCCAGCGACACGTTGGGCACCCCTGTACGGAGGTTCGCATCCAGCGCCCGGATGATGCTCTGCTCCTCCAGGAGCATGTAGTTGCTGAACGCTACGTCGGCGTAGACGACGTCGCGGATGTCGCGCAGGCTCGGCTCGTACGTGTGGGGGTCGGCGCCGTCCGGTACCAGGGTGTTGACGTTCACCCGGTCACCACCGACGTTCGCGGCGAGGTCGGCCAGAATACCCGTGGTGGTGATCACCTGGACGCGGTCGTCGTGGGTGCTCAGCGCGTCGGCCCCGCACCCGGCGACGAGTCCGGCGGCCAGCGCACCGGCGACGACACCCGTCACCATCCGCCACACGGTCGAGTTCGACGCCGGCGCCCTCGTCACGTTCCTCCTTCACTGGATGTTTCGGACAATCGATGTGGCCGTATCCCGTGGGGCCCTTCCGACGGTGGCCTGACCCCACGGGACGCGCCGGTGATCATGCGGTCAGCGATACTCCTCGCCGGCGGTAGGCGAACAGCGCAGCCGCGCCTCCAGCCAGCAACAACCCGCCAGCGACGACCAGGCCAGACGTTCCACCCGCACCGGTGTTGGCCAGCACGCAGTTCACACCGGATGCCGCGGACGATGGCCGGGCCGTAGCCCCCGGTGGCGCAGGACTGGCGCTGGAGGTGGGGTTCGCGGTCGGACTCGCGGTCGGACTCGCGGTGGGCGTTGGGTTCGCGGCCAGGTTGGCCGCCGGCATCGCCGGCTGATGCAGCGCCGGGACGGCCGCCCTCGCCGTCCGGCCACCCGGCGCTACGGCATCCGCACCGCCGGCGTCGTTGGCGGTCGACGCGTTGGCCCCGGTCAACTCGCCGACGACGAACGAATACCGCACCGGTCCGGACGAAACAGTCTGGCCACCGGCGAGTGTCCCGCTCACCTCGAAGGTCACCGTGTAACTACCCTCAACCGAGAACGCCCAGTTGGCGTGGACGTGCTGCCCGACCCCCTGGCGACGTGGCGCCAGCGAATCCTCCGAGCTGAAGATCCGGGCGACGTCTCCGAACCCGACCGTCTGGAAGACCTCCAGCGTTCCCGGACCATCAACATCGAGCATCCGGATGTCCACGGTGTCACCCTGGAACTCGCCGCGGCTCAACTCCTCCGTCGACCATCCGGCCCAGACGATCTCCGGGTCCTGGGTTTCCGGAATCAGCCAGATGGGATCACCGGCGGCGCCGAGGAAAGTGTAGGCGTCGCCAGCCGGCACAGTGCTCTCGGCTTCCGGCTTCACCTGGGTCAACACATCGGCCGGCGCATAGAAGGTGTGGTCCGCCGCCGAGCCCACCTTCGCCCGCAGCGATACGTCCGTACCCGACAGGCGGGGTGAGATCAGATCGACGTGTTCGTTGGTCAGCACCACCTGGTCGCCGCTGGGCGCGTCGTTGCCGCCGTTCTCGCCGTTGTCACCGGTCTCATCACCGGACTCACCTCCGGCGTCGGTCCCGTCGTCGGAACCCGCGTCGCCCGTGCCGTTCGACGGACCGGTGGGCGCCGGATTGCTGGCCGACCGCGATCCCGCGGGGACGGTTCCGGGCGGGCAGACACCCGTCGTCGGTTTCGTGGTCGGCTTGGGGCCAGTTCCGGCGCCGCCGCCCGTGTCGTTACCGGAGGCATCACCGGCGTCGGTGCCGTCGTCGTTCCCGGCCTGGTCACCGCCGGCATCGGTGCCGTCGTCGGAGCCGTCAGCACCACCGGCCTGATCTCCAGACTGGTCGCCACCGACGTCGGTGCCGTCATCGTGACCGTCCTCGGCTGCGCCGCCTTCGTCGCCGCCACCTTCGGCCCCGCCCTCGTCCGCGCCGTTCTCATCGCCGGGGTCATCGGGATCACATTCGACGTCGCCGACGACGAACGCATACTCGACCGGACCGGTGGTCAGCTCGCCGCCATCCTCCAATGTGCCGGCGACCTCGAACGTCATGGTGTACGCGCCGAGTGCGGTGAACGCCCAGTGAGCGTGCACATGCCGGCCGACGGCCTGGTGCACCGGTTCAAGGGTGTCGGTGGTGCTGAAGATACGCGTCGGCCCGCCACCAAGCCCGCTGCTCTGGAAGACCTCAACCTCACCTGGGCCCTCGACGTCGTGCATGATCATTCGCACTGCGTCGTCGACGAACGTGCCGGCCGGCAGCTCCTCGGTGGACCAGCCGGCCCATACGACGTCGGGGTCCTGCGTCTGCGGGATGACCCACAGCGGGTCACCCTCCTCGCCGAGGAAGGCGTACCCATCGCCGCCGGGTACCGAGGTGGCCGCCTCCGGGTCTTTCACCTGCACCAGCAGGTCGGCCGGGTCATAGAAGGTGTAGCTCGCCGCCGAACCAACCTTCGCCCGCATCGCCAGCTCGCCATCGTCCAGGACGGGGGCAAGGAGGTCGACGTGCTCGTTGGTCAGTACCGTCCGTGGGTCTTCACACTCGCCCGGGTCCTCGTTACCCGGGTCCTCGTTACCCGGATCCTCGTTACCCGGATCCTCGTTACCCGGATCCTCGTCGCCGGGTTCCCCATCGTGGTCGTCGATCACGATGGTCACCGGCTCCGACCGCGCCACGACCTCGTGCCCGTGCCCGGACAACTCGACGTAGTACTGTGCGCCATCGAGCTCGGCGGCGGCTTCGGTCACGAACACGGCTCCGCCACCCACCTCGACGAAGTCGTCATCGTCGGCCAGCCGGCCGAACCAGTGGTAGTGGTCCAGCTCCGTCGGAGGATTCTGGACAGCGGTCAGCTCGATGCGGTCCCCGGAGTGGTAATGGTGAGCCAGTCCGTCGATCGTGAGAGTGGTCTCGATCGGCTCCGTCTCGTCCTCCACCACAAGTACGTGTGGTTCGGAGGTGGAACCGGCGTAGAACTGGGGTTCCTGCGGGACATATGTCGCCGTGAGTTCGTACTCGCCGAGTTCACCGAACGACGTCGTCAACTGGGCCGCACCCTCGACCAGAGCCGCCCAGCCCAGCGGCTGACCACCGGCGAGGAACTCGACATAACCACCGGGGGAGGGTGGCGCGTCAACGCCGGTGTCGGTGCCGACCGTGGCGTGCAGCGTCACGTCCTCGCCGGGCTCCGCGATGGACGGGGCGTCGATCTGGGTGGCCGACGCAGCCAGGGCCGGCAGTTCACCGGATGTGCCGCCCACCACCCAGGTGAAGTCGACCGGGTCGGACTCTAGACGCTGACCACCAACGGACGCAGCGGCGCCGAACGTCAGCGTGTAGACACCGGGCTCGGTGAACGCCCAGTTCGCGTGCACATGTGCGTTGACGGACTGAGACAGCGTCTTGTAGTTCTCGTCCGAGCTGAAGATACGCCGGATCTCGCTGAAGCCCACCATCTGCCAGACTTCGACATCCCCCGGCCCTTGGACGTCGAGCAGAGTGATGTCGACCGAGTTGCCATCAAGCGCCCCGGCCGCGATGTTCTCCGTGCTCCAACCTGCCCAGAGCACGTCGTGGTTCTGTACCTGCGGCACGATCCAGGCGCTATCAGCCCCGATGAACTCAACGAACTGGTCCGGTAAGCCGGTCATATAGCTGAGGTCGGACAGCTGATAGATCAGCTCGTCCACCTCGACGAACTCGACCGGTGGACTGATCTTGGAGTTGATGGTCAGCTGCGCGCCGTCGACGCCGACATTGATCGCGTCGACATGTTCGTTGGTCAGCAGGCGGCGCTCGGACACCTCCGGTGGTGGTGCGGCGCTACCGGCACTGGCATGATCACTGACCAGCGCTGATCCGGCCGCAAGCGCGGGAGTGAGCACGAGCGCGGCCGCGAGGGCCACCGCACCCGTGACGCCCAACACCGATCGGGTGGTATGGCGGTACATCAGCCTCAAGGCTCCTTACACAACTGGACATGACCATGCCCGGGCAGCACCCGTCGTTGGAGTCGAGAGTGGGATCAGGACATACCGACTATAAAGAATGATTCTCACTATGACTACCGTGAGCCCCCTCACATCCGGCCGAACGTATGCGTGTATATCTGGGCCGGCCACCCCGACACAGCAGGTCAACTGTCACGTTGGCCAGGATTCAGGCACCGCCACCGAACCCGGTGATCATCGCCGGACTTGCGCCCCACCCCAGTCGTCAGAGTGCGTCGAACGGCAAGCGAAGAAGTCCCGCGGGACCCTACGTTCGGCATGCGACTGGCCCGACACATAGTTGTGCCGCACCGGATGCCATACAGGCACCCGGTGCGGCATGACGAGCGTTGACGGCAGGGCGCTGGACTCAAGCCAGGCCCAGCCAGGTCAGCTGGACCCTTCTTCCTCCTGCACCGGCGCCTTGCCTTTGACCGCACCTTCAGCGGCGGCCGCCTCGGCCTTCGCGTCTCGCACTGCCGCTTCGGCCAGTCTTGCCACCTCGTCGGCCGCGGTGGCTGGATCCAGGGAGAGGGTGTCAGCTTCGGCGAGTTCGGGGGTGCCGGCGCGTTCACCTTCCGGTCCAGCCGCACCACTGTCGCTGCCGGCCGCCCCTTTTGGCGCCCCCATCCGGGAGTAGTCGCCGAAGGCCTCCGTCACCGTCCGCACCGCCTGAGTGAGCTCACCCGGAATCACCCAGAAGGTGTTGTTCTCACCGTCAGCCAGATGGGGCAGCGTCTCAAGGTACTTGTACGCCAAGACCTTGGGATCCGCGTTGTTGCGATGCACTGCCTGGAACACCCGCTCAACCGCCTTGGCCTCACCGTCCGAGCGGAGGATGGCAGCCTGCTGGTCACCCTTGGCCTCAAGGATCTTCTGCTGCTGAGTACCTTCAGCGGTGAGGATCTTGGCCTGCCGCTCACCTTCGGCGTGGAGAATCGCGGCCCGCTTGTCGCGCTCGGCCCGCATCTGCTTCTCCATGGCCTCCTTGATGGAGCCGGGAGGATCGATGGCCTTGATTTCTACTCGATTAACCCGGATGCCCCATTTACCGGTGGCATCGTCAAGCACGTTGCGCAGCTGCGCGTTGATCTCTTCACGCGACGTCAACGTGCGCTCGAGATCCATGCTGCCGATGACGTTACGCAGCGTGGTGATGGTGAGCTGATCGATGGCCTGCAGATAGTCGGCCACCTCGTAGGCCGCGGCCCGTGGATCGGTGATCTGGTAGTAGAGCACGGTGTCGATGTTCACGACGAGGTTGTCCTCGGTGATCACCGGCTGCGGCCGAGACGAGAACACCTGCTCGCGGATATCGAGACGGGTGTTGATGCGGTCGGCCAACGGGATGATGAAGTTCAGGCCTGGTTGCAGCGTGGTGCGGAATCGGCCGAACCGCTCAACGTTGTAACGACGCGCCTGTGGAACTACTCGAACGGTTGACATCACGAGAAACACCATCACGACAGCCGCGATGATAATTGGCACCAAAGGTTCCATATGCTTCCGCCTTACGGGTCAGCGGTCGGTGTTCACGGTAGAAGCTCCCGAGGATAGACGATGGCCGTCGCCCCTTCGATCTCCATGACGTCGACGAGTGCGCCGACCGGAATCGACTGACTCTCGTCGAGGGCGCGGGCCGACCATTGCTCCCCCGACAGCTTGATGAGCCCACCCAGGGCCGTGACTTCCTCGACGACCACCGCACGCTGTCCGATGAGTGCGTCGCTTCCATCACGCACAACCGGGGGTTGCTTCATGTGCCGGTGTGCGATGGGCCGCACGACCAACACTCCAACGGCCGAGGCCGCCGCAAAAGACAGGACCTGAAGCAGGAACGGCGCACCGATGCCCGCCACCACGGCGGCCACCACAGCCGCGGCCGCGAGTAACCCGAATGCCAGCGTCAGGGTGAAGAACTCCGCAACTCCTAGGGCTGCGGCAAGTACCAACCACGCTATCCACGGCATCGGATCGGCCTCCCGTCCGGCGGATCGGGGCACGGCTCGCATGAGCTTCTGCCCTGACTCCCAACCTACCTCGTCAGAGCACGATTCGACACGTACGAGACGGGCTGGCGGCCGACGAACCGCAAGCCCAATCCACGAGCCCGCACTTCAAACTACCGCCGGATCAATGAGCCGAGCATCAGCGCCCCGATCCGGCGACCTAGGGCCAACGGTGATCTAGGGGAAACGCCGGGCGCCGGTTCCATCCCGGCCCAGAATGTCGCCAGGGTTGGAGTACGGGCAGGACGTCAACGACAGACACCCGCAGCCGATGCAGTTGGAGAACCGGTCGCGTAGGGCAGTAAGTTCCTCGATCCGCTGAGACAGGTCGTCGCGCCACTGGCGAGCGATCCGGGCCCAGTCACGTTTTGTCGCCAAGCCAGCATCCGGGAGCTCGTCGAGGGCCTCCTTGATCTTCTCGAGGGACACCCCGAGCCGCTGTGCCGTACGGATGAAGGCGATGATGCGCAACGTGTCTCGACGATATTCGCGCCGGTTTCCGCTGGTCCGACGGCTACGGATGAGCCCGATGCTCTCGTAGTAGTGCAGCGTCGAGACCGCCACTCCGGCCCGCTCCGCGACCTGACCGGGCTTGAGCCAGGTGACGCTGGGGTCAAGCTGGGGCACACGTCCTCCTGTTCGCCGCCATATTTCGCCGCCATATCCTGGGGAAAGCCCAGTTGACATCAAGTTCACTTGATGAAGTGGACTCTACGTCACGAGCACTCCGATACCGAGGAGAAGATCCGTGACGACGATCACCGTGTGGGCCGACATCAGGTGTCCGTGGTGCTGGATGGGGCATCGCCAGCTATCTTCGGCGCTGGAACGTCTAGCGCAATCCGGCGCACCAACCGTGCATGTTGATCATCGAAGCTTCCTCTTGGAGCCATCCGGGCCTGAGACGTCCCGGCTGACCGTGCGGGAGATGGCGTTGGGACCGTGGGGCATGGATGAGGGCGAGTGGAACGGCCGCCGCGACCGGATCGAGTCGGCCGGGCGCGCCATCGGTCTGGATATCCACATCGACACCGCCCGGGCCATCGACTCTCGCCCCGCCCACCGGTTGATCAAATTGGCCGTCAGCAGTGGCATCCCGGCCCAGCTAGCCTGGGATGTGGTGTACGAGGCGCACCTGAGCCACAACGTCGACCTGGAGGATCGGACCGTGCTGGCGGAGGTAGGCGCGCGGCTCGGCTTGACGTCGACGGCCGTACGAGTGTTCTTCGCCACCACTGAACGGCACGACGAGGTCATGGCGGATCATCGTGCCGGGGTGGAGCAGGGCGTCCGGGCCGTCCCGACCGTCGTAGCGGGCGGCCGGGCATTGAGCGGAACCCATGACGCCGAGCAACTGAGCACGTTCATTTCCCGTTCGCTGCACGCGCAGCGTAGTGACCGGCCCAGCATGACAACCGGACCAGCATGACGACCTTAGGCCCAGCCCAGAACCGGGCGCTTGTGACCAGGGGCGAGTCCGGTCAGAGCGAGTCCGGTCAGAGCGAGTCCGGTCAGAGCGACCCCGGCCGTGCGCCCGTTGTGACATAGCCCGGAACGCAGGCTGCCGGGGCCGTTCCTGGACCGTCAGCGGGCGGCGACGGTCCCGGGCAGACCCCGGCAAGTGGTTGCGCTCTGGAGCCAACCAAGCCTGGCTCGACATGGCAAGGCCTAGCGGTCAGCTTTTGAGGATTTCTTGAGATTGCGACATCGTGCGCTGCGCACTCAAGCGGCGTCGAGCTGATCATCTGACGGCGGCTCCACTCGTGTCTGCGCCACGTCGTAGCGGACCGGTCGAGCCCTCTGAAGCTCCTCGTAGAGCCACCGGACAAGCCCCGACGTCGACCTCGGCCGGCTGAATGACGGGCAGCCGTCGGGGTTGATGAAGGTGATCTGGTTTGGGCCGCGGATGAGGATGGTCCAGCCGCCTTCGTGGACGGCGGTGTGGTGTTTGCGGCATAGCGAGATGAGGTTGGCCAGGTTGGTGGTGCCGCCGTGGGCCCAGTGGTGGATGTGGTGGGCATCGGTCCACTCGAACGGGCGGTCGCAGCCGGGGAACCGGCAGCCGCCGTCGCGTAGGCGCAGCGCTTTGCGTTGGGCCGCGGTGGCGGTGCGCTGGGTCCGTCCGACATCGAGGGGGTGGGAGTCCGGGCCGACGATGATCCGGGTGATCGTCGCATCACAGGCCAGCCGGCGCGCGGTGTCCCCGCGCAGGATGGACCCGTCGGGTAGTTCCCCGAACCCGCCGGTGTCGGCCTGCAACGAGTCCAGCCCGACGGTGACGATCACCTGGGTGGGCTCGCCAGCCCGGGCGGGCAGAGTGCCGGATGTTAGGTGTCGCCGGCACAGCTCGACCAGGGCGTCGGCGCGGCGTTGCGCCGGGCTGCGTTCATCGTCGGCGCCGCTGGGTTTCGCGAGCGCATCGAGGGCCGCGGTGACGATGCCGGCGGACTCGTCACCCCCGGGGAGGACCCCGTCGATCGCGACCGCCCCGTCGAAGGTGGCCGAGATCTGCAGCCAGCGGCCCTGATCCCGGCGTTCGGCCCGGCGTACCGCGTTCGTGTTGTCCACCGCCGCCCCGAGGCCCCGCAGCGCCGCGCGCAGCCGGGTGGGGTCATCGCCGCGGTCGGCCTCGACCAGCGCGTCCTGACACCCGGCGATCACGTCCACCCCCAGCAGCGTGGCCGCATCAGCGATCGCCACCGCGTGCGGCAGCCGGATCTCACCGGCCAGCAACGCCGCCTCGATCACTGGCAAATCCACCAGACGTTTGGCGACCTTCAACACCCGGCTGGTCTCGCCCGGCGCGACATGCAACTCGTGCCGGACCCACCCCCGGGTGGACAACACCGACCGCGTCTGGGCCAGCCCGCGCTGATCGAACTCCCGCAACCGGGTCAGATACGCCGCCTCGGCCACATCGGCCAACCGCCGCAACACCACCAGCTCATCCACGACCGCGTCACTGGACACCTCAGTGACCGGCGCTACCGCGAACTCCTTCACCGCAGCGACCATCTCCACCAACGTGTCCGCAACCATGAAACAAACGCTAACCGCCACTACCGACAGAGTCCGGCGTCAAAGACAGGTCATCGCCGCCAATCGATGGGCAGCGCGGCTTTGGGCAGAACCGATAGTAACCTTTAAACTTGTTATATACGGTTACTCGACATGGCACGATTTGCCTATCGAAGGGAGTCCAGAATGAAACACGCAGCCAAAACGAGGCATCTCTACCGCGACCTGGACGAGGCAAAACTGCACTACCGCGAGGCGGGGGTGCCGTCATCAACCGCGGTCCTTCTCCTCCACGGCTTCCCCAGCTCGTCGTACTCGTTCCGCGATGTACTCCCCACGCTGGGTGAGCACGTGTACGCGATCGCACCGGACATCCCCGGTTTCGGGTTCTCGGATGCACCCCCGCTCGACCAGTTCGACTACACCTTCGAGCACCTGTCTCACGTGATCGAGGCATTCGTCGATGACCTAGGGGTGGAGCGCTACGTGCTCTACGTGACCGACTTCGGGACACCCGTCGGATACTTCATGGCGATGCGCCACCCGGAACGGGTGCTCGGCCTAGTCGTGCAGAACGGCAACACACACGAGGCGGGGCTGAACGACGCCTGGGACGCACCCCGCCGATTCTGGGCAGACCCCACCGAGCAGAACAAGGCGGCGCTGCCGGAGTGGTTGAACTTCTCCGGAACTCGCGATCAGTACCTCAGTGGACTACGAAAAGAGTTGCAGGTTCTGCACCCACAAGAGTCGTGGCATCTCGACTGGGAACGGCTCCGTCGCCCCGGCAACATCGACATCCAGTTCCAGCTCTTCTACGACTACCGGAACCACGTCGCACGTTTCCCGGACATCGCGGCCTACCACCAGGCGCACCAGCCCCCGTGCCTCGTGCTCTGGGGCCGCCACGACACGTTTTACGACATCGCCGAGGTGATGGCCTACCACCAGGTCATGACCTCCCTCGAGGCTCACATCTACGACGCCGGGCACTTCCTCCTCGAGACCCACGCCCCCGACGTCGCAGCAGTACTCGTCGCCTTCGTCGGTGACGTACTCGACCATGTGGAGGTTCACTCATGAGCACGGCAGGACTCACGATCCGGCCGCTGACGCCGGACACCTGGAACGACTTCGAGGCCGTCATGGGCACCAACGGCGGAGCCCGCGGCTGCTGGTGTATGCACTGGCGCCTGAGCATGCAGGAGTGGATGGCCGGCAAAGGCAACGGCAACAAGGCCGCGATGCGGAGACTCGCCGCCGGCACGACACCACCGGGGGTCGTGGCATACGTCCATGACGAACCAATCGCCTGGTGCGGGTTCGGCGAGCGCTCCGACTTCCCGCGGATGCAACGCTCCGCACTGCTGAAACCGGTCGACGACGAACCCGTGATCTCCTTGACGTGTCTGTTCGTCAAGAAAGGTCATCGCGGAACGGGCCGGTGTTCGGACCTGATCGCCGCGGTGTGCAGCCACCTCGCCGAAACCGCCGAGGTACGGACGGTCGAGGCGTATCCGGTGGAACCGGAGACGGGCCGCACGGCCGGCGCCGACACCGCGATGACCGGTATCGCCAGCGCGTTCCGGGCCGCCGGCTTCACAGAGGTCGCGCGTCCTCGGAGCGACCGCCCGGTGATGCGATACTCCCTGCGATGAGCACTACTACCACCTGGAGCGACGACCACTTCATCGCCGGTGACGTGGCGCTCGATTTCGCCAACACCGTCTACCGTCGTACACCAGAGATCGGCGCTGACCTGATCGACAGCGTCGATGCGCTCATCGCCTGGCTGCACTATGCCGAACTGCTACCGACACTCGGCGACACACGAGACTACGTCGATGATCCCCCGGCCGCCCTGCGCGAGGCACACGACATACGCGGGCTCTTCTGGGTGATCTTCGAGGCGCAGGCCGTCGGCCGCGAACTTCCCGCCGACGCTCTCGCCGGCCTCTTCGATGTGGCGCGGCTTGGCATTAGCAACGACGTCACCATCGGCCCAGACGGCTCCGTGACGCCTCGCACCACGCGAGGTGCGCTCACGGTCGTCGCGCTGCATGGGGTGAGAGCCGCGCTGAACCCGTGGTCTCCTCCGGTGCGTACCTGCGATCGATGCGGCTGGTTCTTCATCGATACCTCACGCGGCCGGCGTCGGCGCTGGTGCAGCATGAAGACCTGCGGGAACCAGGCTAAAGCAGCACGCTACCGCTCCTCCCGCCCTTGATCGGCGGCCCGCTCCACTGGTATCGACGAGCACGCACGCTGTATCGACGGGCACTCCTCAGAGGTCCCGAATCATGTCGATGGTCGCCGCCTCGTCGGGATCGAACTGTTCCTGCTCGATGAAGGCAGTAACACACTCGACGGCAACGTCCGGCGCCAGCCGCTTGAGGCTCAACGCCACGACATTGGCGTCGTTCCAGAGCCGTGCCCCTCTCGCCGTCCGGGCATCGGCAACGGTCGCCGCCCGGATTCCGCGCACCTTGTTGGCCGAGATGGCAGTGCCGGTGCCGGTCCAGCACATGAGAACGCCGAGATCGGAGCCACCGGTGGCCACCGATTCCGCCACCGCACGAGACATGGTCGGCCAGGAGTCGGCATCAGCCACCGCAACGAGATCATGGTGGCTCTCGATGTACGACCGCACAGCAGAGACACTCTCGTTCTCGTCGTCCGAGGCGAAGGCGATCCGCACGTCATCGACCCCTTTCATGGATAGCGGCGAGCGGGTACGGGCACCCGCAACCCCACTCGCCGACACTACTCTCACCAGTGATCAGGGAGGCGGGTGGAATGCCGCACGACCGGCCGGCCCGCCACCACCACAGCTCTGCGTCGGGCCGCGCGGCCGGGTCATTTGGGCCATGAGCCACGCTCACGCAGGGTCGCAACACCGTCGCCGTCGAGTTCGTCGCAGTACTCGGTGCGGCCCGTCATCGCCATGATGAGCGCCACGGTGGCACCGGAGACGACAGGCCCAAGACCGGCGTCGAACGGGCCGTCGGTCGCGGCCATGCGCAGACCCTTGACCCGCCCTTTGGCCAGCACCACCAGATCGGTGCCGTGGTAATACTCGGCCACCCGGGTCAGAGTCTCTATCGGGTAATGCCGGCCGATACCCAGGGGCCGGCGGATGTCCTCTCCGTGCACGATTACTTCTCCCAGCATCGCCACAACCGGCAACGGCGGCTTGGTGGTACTCGCGATGGCACGGCGGAACCGGTCGAGGGTCTCGGTCGACGTGGCTCCCATCTGCTCCGCCAACCGCATCGCAACGTTTCGGTCGAAGTCGAACCGGCACCGGATCACCCCGGCCATCCATCGCAAGGAGTTCAGACGCGCAGCCGCGGTGAGATGGGCGAGGACCTCCCGCACGCTCAGTCCCGTGCACAGCGACGGCGTCGACCATCGCTCCGTCGATAGGTCCGCCAGGTCTGCCGCCAACGCGGCCCGTTCGGCGTGGACCAGCGCCCAGACATCTGCTGCCCGCCGGCGGCCCCCTCTGAGTTCTCGAAGGTGCATCGGATTCCATCCTCTCTGTTGGCACTTTCTGCGAACGCTGCCCAAGAGGCCGCGCAGAATGGGAGTCGCCGGTTTCGCGGGCCCCATTCCGCGCGGCCTCTAATGACTGGACGTTCGCGGCCGAATGAAATCGTCGCTTCGCAGGAAGCGGGGCCACGCCGCCGACAGCGGATCCGCTGACGGCGGATATGGCGGCCACCGGTTGGCCCGAGAACGCAGAGTGGAGGAATGACCGACGCTCCGAAGACTCCGCACTTCAACGAACGAGCCAGGCGCGAGCTCTACGAGCAACGTGTCCTCGTGCTCGACGGCGTGCTCGACGATGACAACGGCACGTTGTTGACTACCCAGCTCATCACGCTGGCTAGCGAGAACTCGTCAGCCGACATCGCGCTGTGGATCCATTCTCCCGGCGGATCGGTCCCATCGATGTTGGCGGTCCGCGACGTCATCCGGCTCATCCCCTGCGACGTGTCCACACTCGCGCTTGGTATCGCGTGCAGCGCGGGCCAATTCCTGCTCTCGGCGGGAACCCCGGGGAAGCGTCGTGCCTTGCCCCATGCCCGGGTGCTGATGCACCAAGGGTCTGCGGGTATCGCGGGCACCGCGGTCGACATCGAGTTGCAGGCCAACGACCTCCGGCACACCCGCGACACAGTGCTAGGCCTGATAGCGGCCGACACCGGGCAGCCCATCGAGCGGGTATTCGAGGACTCTCTACACGACCGCTGGTATACCGCACACGACGCACTCGAGTACGGCTTCATCGACGAGGTAGTACACACCTTCGATGACATAGCGCCGACGAATCGGCGTCAGTTCGGACTCGGCATCTCCGCCGAAGGAGCCACTCGATGAGTACCTACACGATTCCGAACATCATCGCGCAGCACCCCCGCGGCGAGCGAATCATGGACGTCTACTCCCACCTGCTCACCGAACGGATCATCTACCTCGGTACAGCCGTCGACGCCGGTGTAGCCAACGCCCTCGTCGCTCAGATGCTCCACCTGGAGGCGGACAACCCCGACCGGGACATCCAGCTCTACGTCAACTGCGAGGGCGGCGACCCGAGCGCGATGCTCGCGGTGTACGACACCATGCGATACATCCGGCCACAGGTGGCGACCATCTGTGTGGGGCAGGCCGTTGCCGTCGGCGCCGTTCTCCTGGCCGCGGGTGCGCCCGGCAAACGTGCCGCGCTTCGGCATGCCCGCGTCGTGCTCCACCAGCCAGCGGCGCAAGGCCGCGGCGCGATCCCAGACCTCATCCTGCAAGCGGACGAGGTGGTCCGCGTCCGCTCGGATATCGAACACATTTTGTCCCGGCACAGCGGGCAGAGCACGGCGACGCTTCGGGCGGACACCGATCACGATCGGGTGTTCACCGCCGCGGCAGCCAAGGAGTATGGGCTCATCGACCAGGTGATCGAGGAACGACCACTAGTGGGCGGCTGACCAGCCAGCGTCGCTGAAGGCTATGCGGCCAGCGCGTAGGCCGTCCGGCAGACCGGCGCCGACGGGCGGGCCGCAGCCTGAACCGGGCGTAAGTCTTCAGCGATGGCAGAGGTCAGATCGACGAGGGTCAGGTCGAGTGCACCCGCCACCGCAGCGATCATCTCACTGGAAGGTTCCTTGATGCCGCGTTCCATCTCCGACAAGTACTGAGGGGAGACACCCGCGCGGTCGGCCGTCTCGACCAGCGTCTCGCCGCGTTCGTGGCGTAGCCGGCGCAGGCAATGGCCGAGCGCCTGCCGCCACAACGGCTCGCGGTCAGGTCTGCCGCGCGGAGGTGTTGCGGGCGACGTGTTCGGCTTCTCAGCCACGGATGGCGGCAATGGAACCAACTCAGGCATATCTCATGGTAGGTCGGGCCGCGCACGTGGTCCGGCCCGTTCTGCCCTCGGCAGAACGGCGCTGCTCGGAGAATAGGCCTGACGATGGTCGGCCACCACCGCTGAGGGGACACTCGGCACGGGGGCGACTTCTGCTTCTTTTGGCGGTTTCCCACGAAAATCGTGCCATGGTGCGTCGCACGCCCCACGAGCACCTTACCCGCTGGTAGGGGGCATGCTGGACTGGACTAGGACACGGCGCTAACGTGCCGTGTCGGTGCGTCGTCAACCTGTGAGGCTCTTTTCGTGTTCAGTCGTGTCGCGATCGTCAACCGGGGAGAGGCCGCGATGCGGCTCATCCACGCCGTCGGTGAACTCAATGCGGAGGGCGGGTCACGGATCGAGACCGTGGCCCTCTATACCGACGCCGACGCTACGGCGACGTTCGTGCGGGAGGCGGATCTCGCCTACCATTTGGGCCCCGCGGCCGCGCGGCCCTACCTCGACCTCGCCGTATTAGAGCGCGCGTTGGTCGAGACCCGCGCCGACGCCGCGTGGGTGGGCTGGGGATTCGTCGCCGAAGATCCGGCGTTCGCCGAGCTGTGCCAGAAACTGGGCGTGACGTTCATCGGACCGGACCCCGACGCCATGCGCAAGCTGGGCGACAAGATCGGCGCGAAGTTGCTCGCCGAGGAGGTCGGTGTCCCGGTCGCGCCGTGGAGCCGCGGTCCGGTGGAGGACCTCGACGCTGCGCTGAGTGCCGCCGAACGGATCGGCTACCCCTTGATGCTCAAAGCCACCGCTGGAGGCGGTGGCCGCGGCATCCGGGTCGTCACCGGCCCGGACGAACTCACCGACGCATACGAGCGCACCAGTCTGGAGGCCGAGCGCGCCTTCGGGAGCGGCGTGGTGTTCCTGGAACGCCTCGTGACCGGCGCCCGGCACGTCGAGGTCCAGGTGATCGCCGACGGCCAGGGCACCGCCTGGGCTCTGGGTGTCCGTGACTGCTCGGTGCAGCGTCGCAATCAGAAGATCATCGAAGAGTCGGCGTCGCCCGTCCTCAGTTCGGAGCAGGCGGATGAGCTGAAGACGGCCGCTGAGCGGCTGGCGCTGGCCGTCGGCTATCGCGGAGCCGGGACGGTCGAATTCCTCTACCACCCGAAAGACCAACTCTTCGCGTTCCTCGAGGTGAACACCCGGCTTCAGGTCGAACACCCCATCACCGAGGCCACCACCAGCATGGACCTGGTAAAAGCCCAGCTGCACGTCGCCGGCGGCGGAACGCTCACCGGCGCCCAGCCGACGGAACTCGGGCACGCGGTCGAAGCGCGGCTCAACGCCGAGGATCCGGACCGCGACTTCGCGCCTGCTCCGGGCCGGATCGCGTTGCTCGACTTCCCCGCGGGGCCAGGCATCCGGGTCGATACCGGAGTCAGCGAGGGTGACGAAATCCCCGCCGACTTCGACTCGATGATCGCCAAGATCATCGCGTACGGACGTACCCGGGCCGAGGCACTGTCCCGGCTGCGCCGGGCGATGCGAGAGACGACCGTCGTCATCGAAGGCGGCACCACGAACAAGAGCTTCGTCCTCGATCTGCTCGACGAGCCGGAAGTGATCGACGGGAGCGCCGACACCGGTTGGATCGACCGCGCCCGGGCGGAGGGCCGGCTGGTGTCTCAGCAGCATTCGGGGGTTGCCCTAGCTGCCGCGGCCATCGAGGCGTACCAGGATGAGAAGCAGGTCGAGTTGCAACGGCTCCTGGCCACGGCACATGGCGGGCGCCCGCAGGTACAGCACGAAAGCGGCCGGCCGATCGACCTCAAACTACGGGGCGCCACCTATCGGCTGACCGTGGCAGAGATCGGCCCTAGTCGTTACCGAGTCGGATTCGTCGGTGGTGCCGGCGTCCGTTCCATCGACGCGACGCTGGAACGGTTCAGCGAGTACACCGGCCAGCTGCACGTCAACGGGCACCGGTTCCGGCTCGTCACCGGCACCCACGGACCGTTCCACCTCGTCGAGGTCGACGGCGTCACCCACCGGATCAGCCGGGACGAGGGTGGCGTCGTGCGCTCACCGGTACCCGCGCTGGTCGTCGCTACCCCGGTGGCGCCCGGGGCCGAGATCGAAGCCGGCGCGCCGATACTGGTGCTGGAGAGCATGAAGATGGAAACGGTGCTGCGGGCACCGTTTCACGGCGTGGTACGCGAATGCCCAGTCTCGGTCGGCAGCCAGGTCGGAACCGGCACGCCGTTACTCCGGCTGGAACCGCTGGCCGACACCGACGCCGGCGAAACACCTGGTACCGCCGCCGTGGACCTGGACCTCCCGACCGAGCCGAACGGGCTCTCCGCCGAACACCGCGCCCAACGAGCGCTCGCAGATCTGCGCAGCATGGTGCTTGGCTTCGACATCGATCCACACGACGACGGCCAGACCCTCGAGGGTTATCTGGCCGCCCGGGCCGAACTCAAGCATCGGCCACTACCGGCCGAGGTCGATCTGCTGGAGGTCTTCGCCGACCTGTCCGAGCTCAGCCGGAACAAGCCGGAGGGCGAGGAGACGAAGGCCGAGACACGGGTCCGCAGCCCTCGTGAACACTTCCACACGTATCTGCAGAGCCTCGACGCCGACCGGGCCGGGTTGTCCGACACCTTCCAAGGACGCCTTACCCGGGTTCTGGGCCATTACGGGGTCGACGGCCTCGACCGCACACCTGCCTTGGAAGAGGCGGTGTTCCGGATCTTCCTCGCTCAGCAACGCGCCGGCGCTGACGCTGTGGTCATCACCGCCCTGCTGCAGCAGTGGCTCACCGAGGCACCCCCGGACGGCGAGATGCAACAGACCGTCGGACAGACGCTGGAACGTCTGGTGGTCGCCACCCAGCTACGTTTCCCGGTGATCGGCGATCTCGCCCGCATCCTGGTGTTCCGCTGGTTCGCCCAGCCGCTGCTCCGCCGGACCCGCGCGGAGGTCTACACGGGGGTCCGCCGCCATCTGAGTTACCTCGACCGGCATCCTGATGCCCCCGACCGCGGCCAGCGGATCGCCGACATGGTGGCCAGCCCGGAGCCGCTGGTCCGGCTGCTCGGCCAGCGGATCGGGCGCCCCGACGCGGACGTCGGTCCGCTGCTCGAGGTCATGAGCCGCCGGTACTACCGCGAACACGGCCTGTCCCGCGTGCGCTGCGAGCCGATCAATGGACGACCGTTCGTCACCGCGAGCTACGAGCTCGATGATCAACCGCGGCGGCTGCTCGCCACGGTGGCCGACGGCACCGAACTGGGCGCCGCCCTGATGACGGTGGCCAACGCCGCGTCGGCCGAGCCCGATTCGGCCGTTCTTGTCGCCGACCTCTACCTGACCTGGGCCGGTCAACCCACCGACGCCGACGTCATGGCGGCGGAGCTGCACCAGGCGCTGTCCGCCGCTTCTCTGCCCGCGAGCGTACGCCGGGTGACCGTGACGGTGGCTGGAAGTAGTGGCGCTGTGCTGCACCATCACTTCACGTTCCGGCTGTCGGCAGCGGAGCCCCCCAGTGAAGATCGCCTGATCCGCGGTCTGCACCCGATGATCGGGCAACGGCTGCAACTGCACCGACTACGGCACTTCGACCTGACCCGGTTGCCGTCCGCTGATGAAGACGTCTATCTGTTGCGGTGTGTAGCGCCGACGAACCCGGCTGACGAACGCCTCGTCGCGATGGCACAGGTGCGCGATCTAACTCCGTTGCGCGATACCGAAGGCAACATCCACGCGTTGCCGGCGGTGGAAGGTGCGCTCGACGCTTGTCTCGACGCGATCCGCAAGGTTCAGTCTCAACGTCCCGCCAACAAACGGCTGGACACCAACCGGATCTTCCTCTACGTATGGCCGCCGAGTGATCTCTTGCCCGATGACCTCCGCGCCATCGCCGAACGTGTCGTCCCCACCACGGCCGGGGCCGGCCTGGAGGAGGTGGTCTTCCTCGGCCGCCAGCGCGACCCGTCCACCGGCCGGCTGCACCCCATCGCGGTCCGGATCTCCTACGACGTGGGGGCGGGTGTCCGGCTGGATGTCACCGAGCCACCGTCCGAACCGATCCAACCACTCGACGACTACGGCCAGAAGGTACTGCGGGCGCGGCGCCGCGGCACGGTCTACCCGTACGAGCTGACCGACATGATCGCGGGACCGGGCGGGTCGTTCACCGAACACGATCTCGACGACGCCGGCGCGCTGGTCCCCGTCGACCGGCCCAAGGGCCTTAACAAGGCGGGGATCGTCGCGGGCGTCGCAACCACACCAACCGACCGGTATCCCGAGGGGATGACCCGGGTGGTGCTGCTCGGCGACCCGACGAAGGCGCTGGGTGCGTTGTCCGAGCCGGAGTGCGCCCGAGTCGTCGCGGCACTCGATCTCGCCGAGCGGCTGCGGGTGCCGGTGGAGTGGTATGCGCTGTCAGCAGGGGCTCGTATCGCCATGGACTCCGGCACCGAGAACATGGACTGGATCGCGGCAGCACTGCGGCGCATCGTCCATTTCACCCAGGCCGGCGGCGAGATCAACATCATCGTCGCCGGTATCAACGTCGGCGCGCAGCCGTATTGGAACGCCGAAGCCACGATGCTCATGCACACCAAGGGCATCCTGGTGATGACCCCGGACTCGGCGATGGTGCTGACGGGCAAACAGTCGCTGGACTTCTCCGGCGGGGTGTCCGCCGAGGACAACTTCGGCATCGGCGGCTACGACCGAGTGATGGGCCCCAACGGGCAGGCACAGTACTGGGCGCCGGATCTCCGCGCAGCACACGGCGTGCTGCTGGCGCACTACGACCACAGCTACGTCGTGCCTGGTGAGGCGGGCCCACGCCGGACCACCACGATTGATCCGATAGACCGGGATGTCTCGGACTACCCGCACCCGGCGGCTGGTAGCGACTTCACCACGGTGGGCCAGATCTTCTCTCCGGAATCCAACCCGGACCGGAAGAAGCCTTTCGACATCCGTACCGTGATGCGGGCGCTGGCGGACCAGGATCATCCGGTGGTGGAGCGGTGGGCCGGTATGGCCGATGCCGAAACCGCCGTCGTGCAGGACGCACATCTCGGTGGACGGCCGGTGTGTCTACTCGGCATCGAGTCGCAGTCGGTGCCCAGGCACGGTTTCCCGCCCACCGATGGCCCGGATGCGTACACCGCCGGGACGTTGTTCCCGCGGTCGTCGAAGAAGGCCGCCCGGGCGATCAACGCGGCGAGTGGGAACCGGCCGCTGGTGGTGCTGGCCAACCTCTCGGGGTTCGACGGCTCACCGGAGTCGATGCGCAAGCTGCAACTGGAGTACGGCGCCGAGATCGGCCGGGCCATCGTCAACTTCCGCGGCCCCATCGTGTTCTGCGTGATCTCGCGATACCACGGCGGCGCGTTCGTGGTGTTCTCCAAGGCGCTCAACCCGAACATGACCGTCTTGGCGGTCGAGGGATCGTACGCGTCGGTGCTGGGCGGTGCTCCCGCTGCGGCCGTGGTGTTCGCTGCCGAGGTGAACGCGCGGACCGCACGCGACCCGCGCGTCGTCGAGCTGGAAGACCGGATCGCCGAGTCCGATGGTTCCGCACGTGCCGCCCTCGTCACCGAACTGGCGGAGACCCGGGCGTCGGTGCGCGCGGAGAAGCTGGGTGAGGTGGCCACCGAGTTCGACGGTGTGCACTCCATCCAACGGGCTCAGCAGGTGGGGTCGGTCGACGCGATCATCCCACCAACTGAACTGCGCCCGCGGATCATCGCGGCCGTGGAGCGCGGCCTCTCCCGGTCCTCAGGGCGATAATGCATCTCCAATGCAGATGGGACATGCATGACCAAGCGTTGTCGCCTGAGCTATCCGCCGTGCGCCCCACAGCGGTCACGATCGACCGGACGTGGCGACACACGGCACGATGGACGTCAAGAACTCGCCTAGCCGGCCGGCCGCGCTCTGACCGGCATCGATGACCTCTTGATGGTCGAGAGCGCCTGTCCCCATGCCGGCAGCGGCATTAGTGACCAGCGAGATCCCCACCACACTCATGCCAGCCGCCCGAGCGGCAATGGCCTCCAGCGCGGTTGACATCCCCACCAGATCTGCACCCATCCGGCGCAGCATGGTGATCTCGGCCGGGGTCTCGTAGTGCGGCCCCGGCAACTGTGCGTACACGCCCTCCGGTACACCACCCAGCTCGTTGCGGCACAGCTCACGAAGCTCCGCCGAATAGAGATCGGTCAGATCGACGAAGTCCGCGCCGACCAGTGGCGAGGTCCCTGTCAGATTGATGTGGTCACGAATCAGGACAGGGGTCCCAGGGGGCCAGTCCGGGTTGAGGCTGCCACATCCGTTGGTCAACACGATCGCGCGGCAGCCCGCGGCCGCAGCTACTCGGACGCTATGCACAACCGCCCCGACGCCGTGGTTCTCATAGAGGTGGGTGCGGCCGAGGAAGGCCAGGACATCGGTGTCCCCGAAGCTGATCGAGCGAATCCGGCCCGCATGCCCTGCTACGGCGGGCGCGACGAACCCCGGCAGTTCGGTAGGCCGGAACTCACAACGCATGTGGCCAAGCGCCTCGGCCGCACGGGACCAGCCCGATCCCATCACGATGGCGACGTCGTGCGCGGCGACTCCACTGTCGTTGCCAATCATGCTCGCGGCGTCTCGGGCCATCCGATCGGTCATTGTCATACGGCTCCATCCTGGGGGTGCTTCTGGGCGGACGGCAGCTCGCTGGCCGCCCGCCGTTTCAGCAAACGAACGAGAAAGAAGATGTTGACGACCACCAGCGCGGCGTTGAGCAGCGCCATAGGCCACACGGCGCGGGTCACCGTGTAAGCCAGCAGGAGCGCCGCAGCGCCCAGATTGGACACCCGAAAGCGCAATGGGCGCACCTGCATGATGGATATCAGGAGCAGGATCGACCCGGCCCACCCGACGGCTTCAGTCAGCATGAGGCGAGCCGCGCGGCGTGCTCGATGAGCAGCTCGACAGCTCCGACGCCGGTACGGTGAAGGGTCGACAACGAGGGTGGCCGGGCCGGGTCCACGTCCTCACCCCACATCATGACGACACCACCCGCGTTGGCACCCAGCGCCCGGGCGACGGTGAGTACGGCCGCCATCTCCATCTCCGAGCACAGGACACCAGCCGTGGCCCACATCTCCAGCCGCGACCGGAGCTCGGCTGCCATGGGCATACGGTCGGGCTCCACCTCGCCGTAATAGGAGTCCTTGGTGTGGACGACGCCGACGTGGTGTGTTGCCCCCAGGGCCGCGGCAGCGGATCGCAACGCATCGGTGACGTCAGGTGCGGCAACCGCCGGATACTCGACAGGCAGATACTGCCTGGTGGTGCCCTCGTCACGGATAGCACCGACGGCGAGCGCCAGGTCTCCGGTCCGGACGAACGGCTGGAGCGTCAGCGAGACGCCCAACCGTACGAATGTGTCCACTCCTACGGCTCGGAGTTCCTCCACGGCCAGGGCGGTCGACGGGCCGCCAACACCGGTCGAGGTGACCAACACTGGTTCTCCAGCTAAGTACCCCCGCCACGACTCGAACTCGCGGTTTTGAGCTACCAATTCGGCGTTCTTGAGGTGGGCGGCGATCATCTGGCTGTGCGCCGGATCGCTAGGCAGCAACGCATAGCGCGCCGCGTGTTCCTGAGCAAGGTGGATGTGATGCTGTCTGCCCGTTGCGGCCACTCGATCTCCTCTTGTCAGTCACAAATGACGTTCGTCTGTCACTATTGACAGATACCGTAGACGACTCGTACCTTCATGGCAACGGTCACGTCCCCGAGGTGGAATCAATGCGTGAAAGCGAATCTCTGATCAACGTCGTGCTTGGCGAGATGGCCAAACACCATGGTCCGGTCGGCGCGCGTACGATCTGGCGTGACCTGAGCAACAAAGGGTTCGCGCTCAGTGAGTCGACCGTCAGCCGGGCCCTCAGCGACCTGGACTCCCGGGAGCTCAGCCGGGTCGTCGGGAAGAAGGGCCGCGAGCTCACCACATCCGGGCGCCGACTGGCAGACTCGCTACGAGCAGACGCTCAGCGCAATGCCCAACTCCACAAGGCGCTCGACATCAACGGCCCGAGCGAGTTGCTCGATCTTCTCGCGGCACGCCGCGGACTGGAGCGGGAGACAGTGCGTGCCGCCGCGGAACGGGCTACCCCAGCGGAGCTGGCCCACCTGCGCACCTTAGGCGCCTCAGAGCCAGATTTGCGCACACCGGAGCTGTGGCATGAACGCATCGAATTCCACTCCTACATCGGCAGCATCACTCACAACCAACAGCTGCTGGCCTTGACCGAAGTCGCGTTCGACTCCCGTCACGAGCGCCTCGAACACCTACTTTTCCTCGTCGGGACCCACGCCGGCACGCTCGGAGCCTCCGATGTGGAGCACCACGCGATCGCCGACGCCATCAACGCCCGCGACGCATCCACCGCGGAGCGGCTCATGATCCGGCACATCGATCGGATGATGGCCGAAATCGCCGACTTCGCCGCGAACACCAGCACCGCCGTCATCAAAAAGCTCTTCCAGGACAACATCACCGCTCCCTCCGGCCGGTAGACACTGGCCCGCGCTGGGCCAAGGGGCACATCGAGAGATTGGAAGGACATGAGTGCTGAGACATTGACACGTCCCGTGTCACGCAGGCTGTTCCTTCGCCAGACGTCCGCCGCGGGCGTCCTGGCTGCTAGTGCCGCCACCGGCATCCCTCTTCTCTCGGCATGCGGATCGGGGGCAGAAGAAGGCGGCGATGAACGGCTGGACATCAAGCTGGCATGGATCCCGAACGTCGAGTACGCCGGGTTCTTCGTGGCGGCCGACCATGGCCTCTATACCGAATCCGGCGTAGAGCCCAACTTTCTCCCCGGCGGTCCTAACTCGTCCGTCATTCCGCTGATCTCGTCGAATCAAGCACTAATCGGTATCGAGGCGATCCCCGAGAACGTCGCCAACGCGATCGGCTCGGGCAGCAACCTCAAGATCGTCGGAGCGATGTTCCAGCGGAGTCCGGAATGCTGGGTCTCACTGGCATCCGACCCCATCCTGGAACCCACGGACATCGAGGGCAAGCGGCTCGGGATCACGTTGGCCGGCAAGAACACCGCCCTCGTCTTCATGCGTGAGAACGGCGTCGACCCCGCCAAGGTCGAGCTGGTCCCTATCCAGTTCGACCCCGCACCCCTCGTCGCCGGGGAGATCGACGCGCTGTGGGGCCTGGCCTCCAACCAGCCTGTCTCGCTCCAGCTGCGCGGCCACGAGACCGCCGTCATGCCCCTGGCCGACTTCGGGTTCAACCGAATGCAAAACGTGCTCTTCGTGACGGAGGAGACCCTCGCGGACGAGGCCAAGAGCGGCACCGTCAGGTCCTTCCTCAAGGCGTCCCAGGAGGGCTGGCAAGCCGCGCTCCGGGATCCCGCCGGCGCCGCCCGGATCACCGTCGAGGAATACGGGGCGGATCTCGGCTTGGACGTGGACGAACAGACCATGTCCCTCGAAGCGGTGCGGCCGTTCATCGAGCGCGACGCTGGTGACGACCACCCGCAATTCTGGATGAGCGACGAGCTGATTCAGGAGACCATCACCAGTCTCGATTTCATCGGGGTGCGGGCTGACGAGTCTATGTTCAGCAACGAGGTACTCGGATGAGCACGGCCGCCGCCCCGCTCACGGGTATCGACGGCGTCCGCCTGGAGTCGATCAGCAAGGCCTTCGTCACCGAGGGGCGACGCACGGTCGACGCCGTCTCCGACTTCTCACACGTCTCCAAGCGCGGCGAGTTCATGAGCATCGTCGGCCCATCCGGGTGTGGCAAGTCGACGGTCCTGCGCATTCTCGCCGATCTGGAGATCCCAACGAGCGGTAGCGCCGTGGTGCATGGCGCGTCCCCACGAGAACTGCGCCGCCGGCACGGCACCGGCGTGGCTTTCCAGGACTCGGCCTTGCTGCCGTGGCGCACAGTGGAAGGCAACGTCAGGCTGCCGCTGGAAGTCGCCGGCCACACTGACCGGAGCAAAGTCAGCCAGCTGATCGACCTCGTGGGCCTGGCCGGATTCGAACGTTCCCGCCCGGGGCAGCTCTCCGGCGGGATGAAGCAGCGGGCCGCCCTGGCACGCGCGCTGGTCGTCGAGCCGGAGTTACTTCTCCTCGACGAGCCCTTCGGCGCGCTGGACGATCTCACCCGGCACCGGCTCAACTTCGAGCTGCAGCGGATCTGGTCCGAGCGCGGGACCACGACCATCCTCGTCACTCACAGCATCCCGGAGGCCGTGCTGCTGTCCGACACGATCGTCGCCATGACCCCGCGGCCCGGACGCGTGCAGGACGTCATCACCGTCGACCTGCCCCGCCCCCGCACCCCAGCGGTGTTAAAGGACCCTCACTTCCATGCCCTGTGCGATCGGCTGAGTGAGGTGCTCTTCACCGGCAGTACGGAAGGCTGAGCCTTGAGACGGCGAAGTGGACTCATGAACAGGATCGTCCTACCCCTGGCATCGTTCGCGTTCCTGCTCAGCGCCTGGTGGTTCCTCTCGACCCTCGACCAATTCTCCGCCGTGCTGCCCTCACCGGTCACCGTGGCGACCACGATGCGTGATGACCTCGACCTCTACCCCAGCAATGCGGCCATAACCGTGTCCACCGCCGCACAAGGCTTTGTGTGGGGCAACGCCATCGCGATCGGACTCGTCGTCATGACGATGCCGTTCCGACGGCTGCAGGCACTCGTCGAACGCGTTGCCGTCGGGGCGGTGGCACTGCCCCTGATCGCGGTGGCGCCGGTCCTGGCGATCGCCTTCCAAGGCAACACACCTGGGGTGATTCTGGCCGCTCAGGCCGTCATCTTTCCCACCACCGTCGCCGCGATCCTGGGTCTTCGGTCGGTCGATCGAGCGTCTGTAGAGATCGCCCTTGCCGCCGGCGGTTCGCAGTGGACGGCGATCCGCAAGGTCCGTATCCCGGCGGCGATTCCACAACTCGTCGCCGGCCTTCAGATCGCCGCGCCCAGCGCCATCCTGGGTGCGATCATCGGCGAGTACATGGGCGGCACCCAGGGATTAGGCGTGGCGATGATCCAAGCTCAGGGAACCTTCGACGTTCCTCGTGTCTGGGGGCTGGCCATCGTCACGACCGTCATCGCCGCCGCCGCCTACGCCGGGATCCCGCTGCTGGCTCGGCTGCTGCTGCCGTGGTCGCGAGTGCCGCTCACCGTGCTGGGAGCACGTGCCGATCACACTGCGAACCGTGGCTGGCACCTGGTGCCGGTCCGGCTCGGCGCCGCCCTCGTCACTACCGCGGTTGGAGTGCTCGTCATGTGGTGGGTAGCGGTACAACTCATACCCGGTGGCGAGTACGTCGCCCGCGGGCCCGGCGACGTACTGCCGTACCTCACCTCCGAATCCACCCAGCTCATCACAGCCGCCGACGCCACCGAGGGCAGCGCCCTCGACCACCTGCTGTCGAACCTGGGCCGGACCATCTTCGACGCCAGTATCGGATTCGGAATCGGGCTGGTCGCGGCAGTGTTGGCCGCCGTTCTCGCGTTTCAGTGGGTCTTCATCGAACGGATCCTCATGCCGGTATCGATCGCGTTGCGCTCCGTGCCGATCGTCGCCGCCATGCCCCTGCTGGCGATCGTCTTCGGCCGTGGACTGCTGGCCATCACCGTTCTCGTCACCATCATGACGTTCTTCCCCACGCTGGTGAACCTGCTGCTCGCGATGCGGTCAGTACCCCAGAGCGCCACCGACGTATTCGCCGCCGCGGGTGCCGGACGGCTGATGAGACTGCGCAAGCTGTACCTGCCGTACAGCCTTCCAGCGCTGCTCGCCTCAGTGAAGATCGCCTTGCCGTTGTCGATCGGTGCCGCCATGGTGGCCGAATGGCTTGCCACCGGGCAGGGCCTGGGCGCTGCCATGACTGTTGCCGCCACAGTTTCGGACTACAACTTCGTCTGGGCTGGCGTCGTCGTCGTTCTCTTCACCTCGTTGATCGCCTACCACATAGCGGCCCAACTCGAACAGCAAGCCCTCAAACGATTGTCCTGACCCCGGGCCGGGCGCCTGTTTCGCCACCCAGCCAGATTGGACCACCATGACGAACGTCACCTTGCTCAACTGCCGGCCGAACGGCAGCGAAAGTCGCCACGACCTCCACATCGCCGACGGTCGCATCCACGCCGTGGTCGACAGCGACAACAACGCCCACCCCGGCGTCGACAACGGCCAGACGATCGACGTCGGCGGCCAGATCGTGCTACCCAGCTTCATCGACGGGCACTGCCACGCCGACAAGAGCCTGTGGGGAGAGCCGTGGTCTCGTCGTGACTCGGTCGAGGTATCGATGAATCAGATGTTCGAGGACACGCTCCGGCAATGGGAGGAGATCACCACGCCCGTGGCCATCAGAGCAGGTGCCTTCATGCGCCAATGTGTGGCGAACGGCTCGACCTTCATCCGCACCTTTGCCGACGTCGACCCCGCGATCGGACTGGACGGCCTGCACGGCACTATGGCAGCCAGGGAAGAACTCGCGGATGCCGCCGACATCCAGATCGTCGCCTTTCCTCAGCTTGGGTTACTACGCCGCCCCGGCAACGAAGATCTGCTCGAACAGGCTCTTCAGGCCGGAGCCGACGGCATCGGTGGGCTGGACCCGGCCGGCGTCGACGGTGACGCTGGCCGAGTACTGGACATCGTCTTCGGTCTCGCCGGCAAATACCAGGCCACGGTCGACTTCCACATGCACGAAGACGGCGAACTCGGGCTGTGGCTGATGAAACAGATCGCTCAGCGCACCATCGCATTCGGCATGCAGGGCCGGGTCACCCTGTGCGACGTCTTCAGCCTCGCCTACCTCGACGCCGACGCCACCCGGCGGGCCGGTGAAGTGCTCGCAGAGGCCGGGGTCGCGGTGGCTGTCGGCGTACACGGCCTCCTGCCCGTCCCGGACGTCCTGACGCTGCATGCCACTGGTGTCCGGATGTGTCTCGGCTCGGACTCTTCTCGCAGCCAGTGGTCGCCATGGGGCGACGGCGACATGCTTTCCCGCGCGACGTTTCTCGCCTACAAGTCCTATTTCCGGCGGGACGCAGACCTCGAGTTCACCCTCGATATGATCCACACGCTGGGACGGGAGACCTTCGGCCGCCCGGAGAACCGGCTACGTGTCGGCGACCCCGCCGACCTCGTCGTACTTCCCGGCGACGCCCTCGGCGAGATCGTTGTCTGTCCGCCTCGGGACCGTCTCGTCCTCAAGGCAGGGAACGTTGTTGCGCGGGAGGGTCGCGTCGTGGTCTGAGCCGCTACGGACCGTCGGCTGTTCCGGCACGATGAAGAGCGGGCCTACCCGGGCATATCCGTGACGACCTCGGTGGTCGAACGGCCCGGCTTCCACTGCCGCCGACTTGCCGTCACGGTTCCAGCCCCTGCCGTGAAAGCATCTGGCCAATGATCTGGACCCCCTCGGGAAAGGCGCCCGGGTTCGGGCCGGAGTAGTTCAGCCGCAGGTACGGGCCAGTAGGTTCGGCCGGGAACCACTCGTCGCCGGCCGCGATCACCACTCCGGCGGCTTCACAATCCCGGACCAGCGATGGCAGATCGGTCGTGTCCGGCAGCCGCACCCACAGATTCAGCCCACCTCGGGGTACGGCTTCTATGTGTGCGCTGGGAACGTGTTCCCGAACGGCGTCGGCCAGAAGGTCCCGACGGGCGGCGAGCTGTTGCCGGAGCTGCCGCAGGTGGGTCCGCCAGGCCGGTTGTGAGACCACCTCGAAGGCGGTGACCTGCAGCATCCCGCTCACGTACAACGATTGGGTCTGTGCGTCGGTGAGGATACGTTCGTGGGCCGGCCCACGGGCGACGATCCCCGCGACCCGGACCGCGGGAGACACACTCTTGGTCAACGACCGCACGTACACGACATGTCCGCCGTCGTCGCGGGCGGCCACCGGTACCGGCTCGGTGGTGATGCCGAAGTCATGCGCCCAGTCGTCCTCGATCAAGAACGATCCGTGTGTTCGTACGAGGTCGAGCACCCGGTCGACCACGTCGGGTGGCCACTGAGCACCGGTGGGATTGGCGAAGTTCGGTTGTGCGTAGAACGCTCGTGCTCCGGTCTGCTCGAAGGCGCGGGCCAGTTCGTCCGGATCGGGGCCGTGAGTATCGCTGGGGACCGGGACCACCTGGACACCCGCCTGGGCCGCCGCGAGAATCGCACCCCAGTAGCTCGGAGACTCCATCAACAATGGCTGGCCAGCACCAACAAGCGCGCGGAACGCGGTGCTCAGGCCACTCTGGCTGCCCGGAAGGACGATCGCATCGCTGGCGGCGGGCGGTGCGACACCAACCGGCGCGTACGCACCGAGCTCAGCCGCGAACCATGCCCGCAACTCGGGCAGACCCGCCGCCGGCGGCACGTTGACCGGCGCGTCGCTGCGGGCGGCGCGGCTGAATGCGGAGCGGACTAGCCGCTGGGGAAGCAAGTCCCGGTCCGGGTAACCCGAGTGCAGCGCGATGGCATCGGGTGGGGTGGTGCGCAACGCGCCGGACAGATGGGGAACGCGGCGGTGCGGAGAACCCAGCGCAGCCGTCTGCCATGCGTAGTTGTTCGGGCGGGCCACCCGGATCGCCCGGGTGAATGTTCCCACCCCGGGGCGGCTCTCCACGATGCCCTGCGAGACCAGGGTCCGCAGCGCCTTCTGCACGGTGACCGGGCTGGCCCGGTAGTGCGCGACCATGGCCCGGGTGGACGGCAGCCTCGCGCCGGGAGGTGCCGCGGCGATCCACTCACGTAGACCGGCGACGATCCTTGAACTGCTATCCTCGTTCATGAGAATAGAGAGTAGCGCTACTCGTACTGAGCCGCCGGTGCTATCCGCGTCTCGGGCGGGTCTATCGTGGGGTCTGCTCGGCGTGGCGGCGTTCTCCTTTACCGTGCCGTTCACCCGCTTCGCCGTCGACGACGGCGGGATGTCGGCACTGTTCGTCGCCTCCGGTCGAGCGGTCATCGCGGCGGTACTCGCGGGTGCGGCGCTGGCCATCACCCGGCAGCACCGCCCCAACCGGACGCAGTGGATCAGGCTGGCCGCTGTCACCGGTGGTGTGGTGATCGGCTTTCCCATGCTGACGTCGTTCGCGCTGACCACCGCCCCGGCCAGCCACGGCGCCGTCGTCATCGCCGTCCTGCCGGCGGCGACCGCCGTCATGGCCGTACTTCGCGGACACGAGCGGCCCCCGATCTCGTTCTGGATCATGGCGGGTGGCGGCGCGGCCTGTGCTGTCGTCTTCGCCGCGGCTCAGAACGGCGGACTCAGCGGCCTGCACTGGTCCGACCTGTTGCTGTTCGGCGCTGTCGTCGCGGCCGCGATCGGCTACGCCGAAGGTGGGCTGCTCGCCCGTGAGCTGGGTGCCTGGCAGACCGTGTCCTGGGCGCTCGTGCTCGGCGCGCCGTTGATGATCACCCTCACGGCCATCTCCATGACCCACCAACCCCCTACTGGAACCGTCACCGAATGGGCGGCGTTCGCGTATCTCGGCATGGTGAGTATGTTCCTCGGCTTCTTCGCCTGGTACCGCGGCCTCGCGATCGGTCCGATGGCGCAGGTCAGCCAGGTCCAGCTGACTCAACCGGTGATGAGTATCTGCTGGGCGGCGCTGTTCCTGCACGAACAGCTCACCTGGGCCACGGTTCTCGGCGGATTCGCGGTGATCGCCTGCGCCGGCATCGCCGTCCGGACGAGACTCGGGTCGCTACCCACCGCGGCGCGGGTAGACCAGCGCCGTTGAACACAACACCACCCACGCCGGCCCGCCGTGTGTGCGGCAGGACGTCAGGGGGTGGGCTGGTTGTCCACCACGTCGAGAACGGCCTTGCCGTTGACTCGCCGACCACGCAGCGCCTCGGCCGCATCGGCGAACCGTTTCAGCGACCCTCGCCAGCCGAGTTCCACCGGGAGCGCGCCAGATTCGACGAGGCGCACGAGGTCGGCCAGCTCGTCGCCGAAGAGGCCGTCGTTGATGAATGACGTCAGCGACTTCGGTGGACCGATCGTGGAGTACGGCGGGAACACGGCCGGCTCGCCCGATGTCCATCCGATGCTCTGAAGGCTGCCCCCTGGCGCCAGCAGCTGCCATGCCGCGACCAGCTGTGCGCCGCCCACACTGTCGAGCACCACGTCGACGGGTGCGTCGATATCGTCGAGGCCGACCACAACCTCGTCAGCCCCTAGCTCGGTCAACCCGGCACCACGCTCAGGCCGCCCGACCGAGGCGATCACGTACGCTCCGGCAATCGAGGCGAGACGTACGGCGAACCGACCGACACCACCCGACGCGCCGGTGATCAAGACCCGCCTGCCCAACACGGCGCCGCCTGCTCGCAGCGCCCGCAGCGCCGCGACACCGGCTACCGGCAGCGCCGCGGCCTGCGCAAGGTCAACCGAGGCCGGAACCTCGGCCAGCGAGCCCACGTCGACCACCACCTGCTCGGCGAACGCTCCCCTCGCCAACGCCACGACCTTGGTGCCCGGCGCTGGCCCGGACGGCCCGGACCGCAACACCACCCCGGCGAGGTCCGAACCAAGCACCGCGCCTGGCGGCACCCGCCCGGACCGGGCGTCGTTGAGGTCACCGTAGTTCAACGCGGCATGCCATACCTCGACCAACACGTCGTCGCCGTCCGCAACTGGCTCAGGGATCTCCGTGAGCCGGACGGATCCTGGCGCAGCCGGATCTACTACTAGAGCATGCATATCAGCTTTCCCCTTCTTCGATTGTTGATCACCAACAGCAGCGTTCAGCGAGCCATTCCCTGATCCGTCCCTACGGCTTGCGTGGCTGTCAGACGTGCTCGTTAGGCTGGCTTAACCGCGGACGGAGAAGGGCACCATGGACTACGAGGCAATCAACGTCCTACGCGAACGGCATCCGGCGTGGCGGCTGCTGCGCCGCGACCACGCACCGCTCGTGTTGGCCTTCCTGGGCCGGTACTTCGTGGACGAAAACAACGGTGCTACCTCCGCTAGTGCGTTGACCACGGCGCTCGAGGACGAACTGTTCACGCTCAACGCCACCGAGCCGGACACACCCCGATTCCCGAAACCGGCGGGCGACTATCTAGAGGATTGGGCAGCGGCGGGGGCGGGCTGGCTCCGCCGGTTCTACCCGCTGGGCTCGGATGAGATCCATTACGACGCCACACCCGCCTTCGAGAAGGCCTATTCCTGGGTGTTGGGCCTCCAGATCCGGCCATTCGTCGGCACCGAGTCCCGCCTGCAAACAATCGTCGAGTTGCTCCGCCAGATGGTGCATGGCACCGAAACCGATCCGGAAGCCAGGCTGGCCGAGCTTCGTCGGCGCCGGGACGAGATCGACCGCGAGATCGCACAGGTGGAGGCCGGCCAGATCGACGTCCTCGACGCCACCGCGCTTCGAGATCGCTACCAGCAGTTCGCGAGCACGGCGCGTGAGCTGCTGTCCGACTTCCGTGAGGTCGAGGAGAACTTCCGGTCGCTCGATCGCGCCGCCCGGGAACATATCGCCGCCTGGGAGGGTGGCAAGGGCGACCTACTCGCGGCGCTCGTGGGGAGCCGCTCGGACATCGACGGATCGGACCAGGGACGCAGCTTCCAGGCCTTCTACGACCTGCTGCTCTCGGAGGCACGGCAAGACGAGTTGTCCGAGCTCCTGCGGCGCATCGGGTCCCTCGACGAAGTCGAGGCGGATCGGCGGTTACGCACCATCCACCATGACTGGGCCGAGGCTGCGGAGCGAACCCAGCAAACGGTCCGGCAGATCTCGGAGCAATTGCGCCGGTTCCTCGACGACCAGGTCTGGCTGGAGAACCGCCGGGTCCTCGACCTGGTGCGAGCGGTCGAAGCCAACGCGTTGGCCGTGCGCAATTCTCCGCCGTCAGTTGGGCTCGAGGTCGATGAGCCGGGTGTGGCCATCGCGTTGCCCTTCGAGCGTCCGCTCTACGACGCCCGGCCTGCCACCCACGTCCAGAGCCTCCTCGATCCTGACGCCGAACAAGAGGTGGATACTTCGGCGCTGCTGGCTCAGTCGTTCATCGATCAGGGCAGGTTGGCCGACCAGATCCGCGCGACGATCCCTCGGCGGGGTTCGGCCTTGTTGAGCGACATCGTCGAGATGCACCCCATCGAGCAGGGCGCGGCCGAAATCGTTGGCTACCTCGCGCTCACCGATGACGACATCGACGTCGCCCTCGACGAGGATGACGAGACCGTCCTCGACTACACCGAGGGCGACAACCTCCGACGAGCACGCCTACCGAAGGTGACGGTCACCCGCCAATGAGGACACCCGAGGAGCACGCTGTCGCCACGGCGATCATCCGCCTCATGCGCGGAGTCGTCTACCGCGAGACCGACGAAGACACTTGGAGTTCGCTCGAGCGCCAAGGTGCTGCCATCCGCGACCACTTCTCCACCATCGGGGTCGATGTCGTCGTCAATGACACCGAGGGATTCGCCTACCTCCAGTCCCATGAAGAGGCCGACGGGGAGGAGCCCCTACCGCGGCTGGTACGGCGCCGCAGCCTGACCTACAACGTCAGCCTCCTCCTCGTGTTGCTGCGCAAAACGTCTGGTCGAGTTCGAGTCGGCAGGGGGAGAGACCAAACTTGTGGTCACCCGCGACCAGATCGTCGACATGCTTCGGCTCTTTCTCGCCGACACCACGAACGAGGCGCGGGTCATCGACCAAGTCGACACCACGATCCGCAAAGCCGTCGAACTCGACTTCCTCCGTCAGCTACGAGGCCAGACCGACCATTGGGAAGTACGCCGCATCCTCAAGGCCTACGTCGACGCGCAAACCCTGTCCGACTTCGCCGGCAAACTCGAGGAGTACGCCGGATCCATGGTCGGAGACGGCCATGGCTGACGGACTGTTCTCGTCGCTCGACCTCAAGAGCCCCGGTCGCGCCGGATATCGGCTGAGCCACCTGGAGGTCTTCAACTGGGGCACCTTCGACAAACGAGTCTGGCGGCTCACCCCGGGGGGCGACACAGCCCTGCTGACTGGCGACATCGGCAGCGGCAAGTCCACCCTGGTCGACGCCGTGACCACTCTGCTGCTGCCGTCTCACCGGATCGCCTACAACAAAGCGGCCGGCGCCGACGCCCGCGAGCGGACTCTCCGGAGTTATGTCGAGGGCCATTACAAGTCCGAGCGGATGGAGGTGACCGGGGCGTCACGGGCCGTCGGGCTACGTGACCATCGGGCATACTCGGTGATCCTCGGAACGTTCGTCAACGAAGGTTTCGACGAAACCGTCACCCTCGCACAGGTGTTCCACCAGAAGGAGAAGGTCGGTCAGCCGCACCGATTCTTCGTCACCTCAACCAAGGCCCTTTCGATCGAAGACGACTTCACCGACTTCGGGGCAGACCTCAACGATCTACGTCGCCGTCTCCGAGCCTCGGGAGCCGAGGTTCACAAAGACTTTCCTGCTTATGGGCGGACGGTCCGCCGCCTTCTCGGCATCAGGTCGGAGCAGGCGATGGAGTTGCTCCACCAGACGGTCTCCATGAAGTCCGTGGGCAATCTCAACGAGTTCGTCCGCAACCACATGCTCGAACCCGCGGACTCCGCCGACCGGATCAAAGCGATCGTCACGCACTTCGAGGATCTCACCAAGGCGCACGCCGCCGTGAAACGCGCTCGCGAGCAACTCGAAGCACTGAGCCCATTGGTCGCGACCAGCAAGAAGTACGACGAGACGCTGGCTCGCCGGACCGACACGGAGCACCAGCGAGACGCGGTACGGCTGTACTTCGCCGAACTCCGGATCCGGTTGCTGCGCGGGGAGATCGAGGCCACCGATACAGAGCTCAGCCGGCAAAGCCATGAGCTCCGACGCCTCGAGCAACAGCGCCGGACCTTGACGTCAGATCGCGAAGCCTTGATCGAAGCCCGAGCCCAGGCTGGCGGCGATCGAGTCGCCGAGCTGGAGCGCACCGCAGCGGCGGCGCGGGAACAGGCCGCCGAGCGCCGCGGACGCCGCGGCACTTTCGACACCCGGGTCGCAGCCGCCGGATTGGACCCCGTCACCGATGCCGAAGGGTTCGCCTCGCTGACCGCTCAGGTGCGGGAACGGCAGTCGCGGCTCGAAGCCGAGCATGACACCGTAGAAGCCCAACGGGCGACGCTGCTCGGGGACCGTGGCGATCTCCGGCGCCGGGGCGAGGAAACCCGTGCCGAGTTGACGAGCCTGGCATCTCGGAAGAGCAATCTCCCGAGCAGCCTGCTCACGATCAGGGAGAAGCTCTGCGACGAGCTCCAGCTCGACGAGTCTCAGCTTCCGTTCGCCGGAGAACTCCTTGACGTCACCGAAGAATTCTCGGAATGGCGCGGCGCGGCAGAACGGGTGCTCCGCGGATTCGCGATGTCCCTTCTCGTGCCCCAGCGCTACTACGCCGACGTCGCCCAATGGGTGAACCAGAACCGCCTGACCCATCGCCGTAGCGACGGCAGCATCGCAGGTAGCCGGCTGGTCTATGAGCGCGTCCCAGACCGCAGCGTCCCCCTGCAATCGGCGCCTGGTGACGCGCTGCGGCTCGCCGACACCATCGACGTTGCGGACGGTCCGTTCCATGACTACCTACGTAGTCAGCTCGTGCATCGGGCCGACTACCGTTGCGTCGACACCATTGAGGAGTTCCGACACGAGCGCCGGGCGGTCACCCGGGAAGGCCAGATCAGGTCCGGCGACCGACACGAGAAGGACGATCGCCGCCGTCTCGACGACGCCCGCGCCTGGGTACTCGGCTGGGCCAACGAGCGCAAGGTCGAGGCGCTGACCAGCCAACTCGTAGAACAGCAACAGGCACTGCTGCACCTTGACGACAAGCTGGAGCGGCTCAAGCAGGAGGGCCGAGCAGCTACCGACACCCTGGCGGCGCTGAGCGGGCTGAACGCATACAGCTCGTGGACGGAACTGGACTGGGCCGAAGCCGAACATCGCGCCAACGCCGCTGACAAAGAACGACAACGACTCGTCGCTGGTTCGTCCGCACTAGCCGAGATCGAGCGGCAACTCACGGACAACACCCACAGTGCGTCCGACGTCGACGACAAACTCCGATCCGTCAACCGCGAGATCGCGAAGCTGGAAGACCAGATCCAGCGTGACACCACGGCCGTGGAGGCCGAGGAGACGTTCGTTGCCGCCACGCCGCCGGAACAGGTCGAGGCCGCCCGGGCTTCATACGACCAGTTGAACGACCGGCTCGGCAGTGATGTCCCGGGCCGGGCCGTTGACTGTCAACCGGTCGCCAACCGGGTCACCGACGAGTTGGACGCATCGATCAAACGGATCAACGCCGAACTCAGCGGAGCGTCCCAACGTCTGCTCCAATACATGGGTGAGGTCCGGCGCCGTTGGCCCCAAGAGACCACGGAGTTCGACGTCAGCGTCGAATCGAGGACCGAGTTCGCGGCCTTCCATGACCGCGTGGCCAATGACGACCTGCCGCGCTTCGAGACGGAGTTCAAGCGTCAGCTCAACACCAACACCATCCGCGAGCTCGCGGGCTTCAACAGTTGGCTGCGCCGCCAGTCGGACGAGATCCACACCAGGGTCGACGTCATCAACGAGGCGCTGGGCGCGATCGACTACAACCCTGGGCGCTACGTCACGCTGGAAGCCGAACGCACCGTCAACCAGGAGGTGCAGCAGTTCCGGGCCGACCTCCGGGCAGCCACCGACGACGCGGTATCGCCGGATGACGACCACTACTCCGAGCAACGCTTCCTCGACGTCCAGCGCATCATCGAACGGTTCCAGGGCCGCGACGGGCACACCGATGCGGACAAGGCGTGGACCCGGCGGGTGACCGACGTCCGCAACTGGTTCACGTTCTCGGCGTCCGAACGAGACCGAGAAACCGACGAGGAATGGGAGCACTACCGGGATTCCGACGGGAAGTCTGGCGGCCAGAAGGAGAAGCTCGCCTACACCATCTTGGCCGCGTCGCTTGCCTACCAGTTCGGACTGGAGTGGGGCGCCGAACGCTCCCGTGACTTCCGGTTCGCCGTCATCGATGAGGCCTTCGGACGGGGATCGGACGTATCCACCCGGTACGCGCTGGACCTGTTCGCGAAACTCGGCCTACAGCTCCTGATCGTGACACCACTGCAGAAGGTGCACGTGATCGCCCCATACGTCCACGCGATCGGGTTCGTCGACAATCCGGAGGGAAACTACTCCCGGCTGCAGACCTTAACGATCGAGGAGTACCACAACCTTCAGGCAGGACGTTTGGCGTGAATCGCCCCTGGACCACACCTGCGGACATCCGCACCCGCGTTCAGCGGCGCTGGTCTGACGGCAGCGTCTTGCGGGCTTACGCCGCGGGTGAGGAGTTCCCGCGCATCGAGGTGCCGCTGCGCGGGCCGAAGCCGTCCGAGATCGGCGACGCCCTTGGCGCGGTTCAGGCATGGGTGGCCGATCTCGAGGCCGGGCGTCGCAACAACAGGTTCTCGCTCAACTACACGGCCGTGGGCGGGCGCCTGATCGGTCGAAACATGATCCCCAGCCGGGCCATCGTCTCGTCGTATCAGCAAACATGGTCGCTGCTTGGGGTCGCCGACGAGGTGCGGCGGTTCGAGGAAGTCCTCGCCCTCGTGGACGGATCGAAGGTTCGGGAGTGGGTGCTCGCCCACCCGCTCAAGGCAATCGCTCTGGCCGACGAGTGGCCCGGCTTGCTGAGCGCATACAAGTGGCTCGACTCGGCCCGCGGCTCCGGGGTCTACCTCCGTGAGATCAGTGCACCGGGGGTCGACACCAAGTTCGTGGAACGGCATCGGACGCTGCTTGCGTCGTTCCTCGGCATCCCCGGCAGCGCGAACGGATTTCTCGCCTCCCTGGGGTTACGCGCCAAACCAGAGTTCGTTCGGCTTCGGACAGCTCCCTCCCTGGGGCTATATCCGCCGCTGAGCGAGCTCTCCGCCCGGGTGGACGAACTCCCGGAACTGGACCTGAAGGTCGGCACGGCGGTCGTGATCGAGAACGAGGTCACCTACCTGACGATGCCGGTGCCAGCCGACGGGGTCGTGCTCTGGGGTAAGGGGTTCGACGTCCATCGAATCGGCGCCCTGCGCTGGCTGAGCAGTGCCGAGGTGTTCTACTGGGGCGATCTCGACACTCACGGCTTCGCGATCCTGAACCAGCTGCGAGCATGGCTCCCCCACGCTCGATCGTTCCTCATGGACCGCGAGACGCTCCTCGCCCATCGCGACCGCTGGGTCACCGAGCATTCCCCTACGGCAGCCCAACTTGAGCATCTCACCCCCGATGAGGCCGATCTCTATGCCGATCTCGTGAGCGACCGATACGGCGAACGGATCCGCCTTGAACAGGAGCGGATCGATTGGGTTTGGGCCAGCGACCACATGCCGGCGGGTGGTGCTTGATGCCAACCGAGGCCCGCCGCTCGTCAACCCGCCGCTACACCGGAGTGACCCGAATGCCGTTCCCCTCGCCGTCGCCGTCGATCACTCTTTTACCCGGATTTGGGCTCGTTGCCTGGGCCTGGGCCGCCGTCCACCGGCGGCTCACGACGCTCGGCCGTCACGCCGGGTCCGTCCCCTTTCAGGGCTCGAGTCGACTGACGCCGCTCGCGCGCAGCTGACGAGCTAGCCGTAGCGCTGCCCATCCCAACATCGCACCGATGAGCACACCGATGGTGTTGCTCAGCCAGTCGGTTGTATCGCACGAGCGACCGATGGCGGGTATGAGGGCTTGGACGAGTTCGACGGCAGCCGACAGGCCAGTGCCCAATAGAACGGTCAGCAGAAGGCGACGGGTGATGACGGCGAACAGCAAAGCCGGCGCGACGAACAGCACGACGTTGGCCATCAGTTCCACGCGGGACGGTGTGGGCAGAGCCCACTGGACCACACAGAATTCTTCCAGCTGGCGATCGACGGGAACGAGTGTGGTGATCGCGATCGGCAGCAGGGATGCACCGAGCAACCACCGGGCTGCCGTGGGCCGGTCAGTGAGCCATCTGCCCAGAACGGGGCCGGCAACCACCATCAGCGCCAACGCCACCGGAGACATCCACGGGTGCTCCAGCAGGAAGTTCGTGATCATCCGTCGAGGACGTTCCGCGTCGTCACGTTGGGGATGTTATCAACGCAGCTGATCTCCGGGGGTCGGTCAGCTGCGTAAATACGTCGGACACACCGCCGGGCAGCTCCGCGACGGTACCGGCAGGGCTCGCTTGACCTGGATCAGCGCCTGACGTCGTAGATCAGCTTGAGGATGCCGTTCGAGTAGCGCTCGGATTCCCTGAGCTTCAAGACCTGCTTGTCTCGGTCGGTCCGGCTAAAGATGCTCTTTCCGGCTCCGAGCAATACCGGGAAGACCAGCAGGTTGTACTGGTCGATCAAGCCGGCGTCCGACAGCCGCCGGGCCAGCTCCGCGCTCCCGTGGATGAAGATCGCACCACCGTCGCTGTCCTTGAGCGCGGCGACGTCCTCGGTTGAGCGGAGGATCGTCGTCGGGCCCCAGCCGTCGACGAGTGCGTCGTCGGGCAGCGTGGAGGACACCACGTACTTGGGCAGCTCCTTATAGGCGGCGTGGTCCTCCGACCCCGGCCACACCGGCGCGAAGACCTCGTAGCTGTGGCGACCGAACATCAGCGCCGATGTGTCGGCGAGTTCCTCGGCCTTGAGCGACCAAGCCTCGGGCACGAATTCGAGGTCCTTGAACACCCAGCCACCGCTGCGGTGTTCTTCGTCCGGCCCGCCGCCTGGGGAATCCACGACGCCGTCGAGTGACATAAACCCGGTGTAGACCAGATCACGCATAGTGCTGCTTCTCCTCGTCATCAAGCGAACTGGGAGCGCCCCGTGGTGGTGCGCAGGAGACCGAAGATAGACCGTAGCCGCGACAACAGTCTTGGACAGAAACGACAGCACCAGGACTAACATCTGAGGAATGGCAGTGTTGCTGGCGCCCGAGCTTCCCGACCGACAACACGGAGCGCGGCTTGGTGGCGCGGCCCCTGCGGTGATCGAGCACCATCCACTTCTCCTCACCCACCGTTATGTATTAACCCTCCCGGCCGACGTCGCGCCGTGGACCGGAGGGTCGGAGGTGAGTGTGTTTCTCAGAGACGGTTTCGATATCGGCGACGAGGATCTCGAATATCCGAACATGGCGATGCGGGCCCTGGTACACGAACCATCACCGCGCGGCGCCCATACGCAGCTCGGGTGGCCGGGTCTGCGCTCAGCCGCCCTCGCACCGCTGGCCGGCGGCAGTGCGCCGGGCCTGGTCCGGATCAGCGACGAGCCAGCGCTCATCCAGGGCGACCCTTCGTACGCCGATGCGGTACTCGCGGACGGGCACCAGTTCCTCTTTCAAATCGACGAAGAAGGCTGGCCCGGGGACGGCCCGCTCGAAGACGTCGTGGACGAATACCTATGGGGGTATGGATCGGTGTACTTCTACGGCACTCCAGACCCCTCCGCCGGCATAGTGCGGCAGATCGTCGCGGGCTTCATCGACTTCTAGCCTCAGCTTGAGGAAAGACGGCGAGTTGACGCTTCCTCGAGCTGCTCCACGAAGGCTGACGCGGTGAGCGCGACTGCCCGGTCATCGTCGTCGGCGAGGCCCCGCAGCACGGCTCGCGCCGCTGCCCCCGGTATCTCAACGAGTGCCTGGGCCAGCCGGATTCGCACCGCGGAGTCCGAAGCCGCTGCGGCCAGCGCGTCGACCAGTGCGGTCACGATGCGGTCCGCATACCCCGGGTTCTGCGACAGTCGCCCCATCACCTCCGCCGCTTCGACGTCGTTGGTCCCCTCGACCACCATGGCGACGAGTTCGGGGATGGCCGCCGCCACGCCACGTCCACCCAGGGCCAGCGCGGCGCGCCTGCGCACCACCGGGTCCGCGTCTTCGAGCGCGGCGGCGAGCACCCCGCTCGCTTCGTCACTGGATATCTCCGCCAGTGCCTGCACGGCCCGCCGTCGGATGTCAACGTCCTCCGAGTAGATCCCCGGCGCGACACCCGCCACTACGTCACCGCCCACTCGTGCGAGGGCCCACCGTAGGGCACCTGCGACATTCGCATCGGATTCAGCGAGGACAGCCTGCGCCAGCAACTCTCCGGAAGCCGGAGCATCCTCGGCCAGGACAGCCTGCTGCCGACGGGCGGCGCTGTGCGAGTTGAGCCCTCGGATGAGTTCGACGATCCGCATGACGTCCGCCCAGCCCGAGGGGACCGAGGCGTCGACCGCGCGTAGCCGCCCGAGAAGTTCCTGTTCCTGCCGCAGTCGGCCTTCAGCCCGCCGGATGAGATCGCCGACGAGCGACGACGGTGTGAATTCCGGATCCCGCAGGGCCTGTCCGATCTCCCGCAGCGACAGACCTAGCGAGCGTAATCCTTCCACCTGGAAGAGGCGGCGAATGTCCGCATCGGAGTACTCGCGGTAGCCGCCGCTGGTGCGGCCGGTTGGCCGCACCAGCCCCAAGGAGTCGTAGTGCCGGAGCATCCGGGCGCTCACTCCCGAACGACGTGCCACGTCACCGATCAGCACACTGACCCCTCGCCCGCTCCAGACCCGGCGCGAGGCATCTTTTCGCCTCTTCGACGGCGTCATCGAACCCGGCGTCCGGGTCGCGCAGCATCAGCTCTGTTGCACGAGCGTGCACTACCACCGTCGAGTCGTCGCTCGCCGTTGCCGCGGTAAGCGCTGGCAGGATCACGTCTCCGAGAGCGACGAGCGCACGGGTGAGACTCAACCACACATCCCGGTTGCCGCGGCCAAGCTGAGCAGCCAGTTCAGCGGTTAGTACCGACTTCTCTTCCGTGGGCACGAGGACGACGGCCGCCCGCCAGGCAGCTCGGGCAACCTCGTCGTCGGCATCGTGCAACAACGACCGCGTGATCGCCGGCCACGCACTCGTATCGCCGATCTTGGACAAGGTGTGCAACGCCTGGCTGCGCGCCTGAGCCCCCTCGGAACGAAGCTCCCGGACGAGTCTGGGCACCGTGACTTCCGCCGGGTAGCGGGTCAACGCCCAGGTGAGCATCTCGCGCACGAAGAAGTCCGGCTCGGTGGCGCACCGGGCTACCAATACTTCGACGGAGCCTGGCCTAGCCTGTGTACCCACTGCTAGCGCGGCCGCGAGCCGGGTCGACGGGTCGTCGGCGCTCAAGGCACCGAACAGCTTGGTGTCCGGTGGATTCATGGGTGTCGAGTAGATCTGGACCACCTCCCACCACCAGTGAAGACGTTATCACCGTGTCAAGGTCAAGTACGGACCTGAAGCGCCGGCGCAGACAACCGGGCGGCGCCCAGGTCAGCGACACGGTTCGGCTCGTCTCACCCCATACCCGGGCGGGTTGTTCTCTCATCCGCTCGTCTTGGTGGTGTGGTCGGTGAGGAGCGCGAACCCGTGGCGGTCGACCGATACTGATGTGGCGGACAGGATGACCACACCGGTGCTTGCGGTGCGGTCAAGCCCGAGCCAGGACCGGAAGCCACCGGTGCCACCGTTGTGCCAGGTGATGGTGCGACCCCCGACGTCGGTGGTGACCCAGCCGGCGCCGATCCGGGCGCCTCGGCCGAATGGCGCGACCGGATCGAGTGCTGCGGCACCGGGTGCCGACCCGGCGAGCAGGGTGGCCGTCAGCTTGGCCATGTCGTGTATGCAGGACCGGATGCCACCGGCTGGTCCCAGCGCCTCACCCGTCCAGGGCTGGCGCGGTGCACCCCGTTTGGTCCGGCCGGTGAGCGCGGTGGCTCGAAGCTCGTCGGTCGTCGCCGGCAGGTAGAAGCACCCGAGCCCGAGCGGATCGGCAAGGCGATCCCGAACCAGCTCGGCGAAGGTCATCCCCGCGGCGCCGGCGATCGCATGGCCGAGCAGCTCGAACCCGAAGTTGGAGTAGCGCGCCCGTGGTTTGCCCACCTCGACGCCCCGCGCCTGGGCGAGGAGCTGTTCCAGGGTCTCACCGTACGGGTTGGTGCCGTGTCGCCACAGAGCAACCGTCCGTCGTAACGGATGCGCCGACTTGGGGAGGCCCGGCAGCCCGGAGCGATGAGTGCTGATCGACTCCAACGGGACCGCGGCGGCGGGAACATCACCCAGCGGCAGCAATTCTCCGAGGGTCGGGTCGCGGCTTATCTCCCCTCGGGCCTTCGCGTCGGCGTAGAGCAGCCCGGTGATGCCCTTGGAGATCGAGCCGATCTCGAAGTCGGCGTCGAGGTCAGCCCCGCGGGCGGTCACGGTCGCCGACGACGACGTGACAGTCGCTGCGGCGAACACCGGATGCCGAGGCCCGAGCATCTCTCCGACCTTCTCCGCGAGTTGCTCGTCAGCTGCCACATCCGTCACGACCTTCCCCCTAACAGGCGACGACCACCATGCTTCTTGTGCACTGCCTGCTTGGAAACCCCCAGCGCCCCTGCGATCTCCACCCACGTCAGCCCCGCATTGCGAGCTCGGCGCACAAGCACCGCCTCTGCCCGCTCCATCTCGCCACGCATCCGCGTCACGGCCTCCAAACCCACCAAGGGATCGTCATCGGTGACGGCCACCGCCAGACCCGCCAACTGCTCAGCATCCATGCGTCAACCGTAATTGACGACGAAGTTAGCGTCAACCTCAATTGACCACTGGCGGTGGGGCGGTACCCCGTGGAGCATCGATAGATGCGACGCCGAGACACCGCGCGCTGTTCTCCGCGCCATAATTGCTGGCGTGGCCAACTCTCCCCGTAAGCGTGAACCATCGAACGACCTTGATGTGTTGCAGTCGCGGATCCAGCGATTGGAACTGCAACAGGAGCGTCTGATCGCCATAGCAGGTACCGGCGCGGTCATGGTGGCAGGTGCCACGCTGACGGTGGTAGGCCTCGCCGTGCCGTGGGCGGTATCGACCGACTCATACGAGTACCATTCCTCGGCCGAGATCGGCTGGGCTATGTTCACCGAGGGCGCGGCCGAAGTCGTCGTTGCCATCGTGCTCCTGATGACGGTGGGAGTGGCTGTCGCAGCTGCGATAAGCCAGTCGGCAGCGGCGAACCGCGCGGCGCAGACACTCGGAATCGTGGTAGCCGTGGCGACCGCTGCGTTGCTGGTGTTCGGCCTAGCGAACACTGACGTCAATAGACCCGCGGTCGGGTTATATACCACCCTGATCGGGCTCGTGGCGGTCGCCGTCGCTGCCACCGTGCGGCGCCGCCAGTTGTCATCGTGAACGACATGTGACTGCCGGATACCACGATCGGGCCCGATCCGGCCGGGGGCGCCACTGCCGGGGTACGCAGACCTATTCGTCGTTCGTCGGGGGCGTTGGCGGGAACTTCGCGATGTACGCCGCTGCTCGCGGCCATGGATCAGCCGCGTACATGCTGGCAGGCCGGTGATAGTGGTTCCGACAGAATGTCGCCAGGTCCTCAGTGACAACCAAACGTTCCCACGGCGTTTCGGGTTCGAACTCCGCGGTCACGGCCAGCAGCTCGGACTCCAACGTCCAGCCATCGTGATCGAACGCCCACGTGCCGTTGGTGGCGATGGTATGGCTGGAGTGCTTTTCGCCGACCTTTCGGAGTGCGACGATCTGGAATGTGGGCCGCTTGGCGGCGAACGCCCACGCCAAGATATGACACGCGCCAGCAGCGAAAAACGCTTGATCGCTGCGGCGCCAGGCGAGTTCCTGGTCGGCGCGTTCAGCAGGAGTACGACGGAAGGCGGCGGCCGGCGTGTACACGCTCGCCAAGCTACCCGTCAGGCTACGTCGAGACGACTAGTGGGTTTCACCGGGAGCCATAGCTCGGCCCGTACGCGGGAGCCGGAGGGGTCGTAGCTGGCTTGAACGATTTCTGGCCCCGGTATGAGCCGGTAGGGGTTCGAGGGGAACCACTGGGCGCCGGCTTGGAACCACATCGCCGCTACGGCCTGGGGAAACACCCCGGTTGAGCTCAGGACGAGCCAGGTGCCCGCCGCTACCTCGGTGCAGTGGTGGCCCGTCGGTGGGCTGCGGTGGGTCGCCGCGGCGATCCCATAGTTCATGCTGCTGCCTTCGGCACGGTCCTCGGCGATGTTGTCGCAGACGGCCAGCACACCGAGTGGTTCCTGATCGGACAAGTTCTCGATCGTGGCGTAGTCGGTGTCGCTGATCGACTCCTCGAACTCGACCATGGCGGGATTGGTGCCGTGGTGAATGATGGGAACACGGGCAGTGCGTCCGACGAGCTTGAAGGAGTCCTTGCGCACGATCCGGTAAGAGATCTCCGAGCTGCCTTCAACGTGGAGACGGAAGGTCAGGCGTGGCTGGGACAGCAGTGTGGCGCCTTCACGTCTGGCCTGTTCGGGCGTGAGCCCGTGAACGGTCTTGAAGGCGCGAGTGAAGGAGTCCGGAGACGTGTAGCCATAGCTCCGCGCGATGGTGTCGATCTTCTCGCGTCCTTCGAGGATTGCCGCGGCGGCGACGGTCATACGTCGTCGCCGGATGTATTCAGAAATCGGCATGCCGGCGAGAGTGGAGAAAATACGCCGGAAGTGGAATTCGGTGGTCAGCACCAGCCGCGCCAGGGCGGACACATCAATATGCCCATCGAGATGGTTCTCGATCTCGGCGATCGCGCGATTCCATTGATCCATCCTGCCCTCCCTTGATTCTCATGCTAGAGGGCTGCAGGACATGGCCTCTCGGATGCCAGCATGACCGCCAGGGTCGTTGGCAACAATCCTGGCGGCCCTGCGTGGACTAAACGCCTCTGGTCATCTCGGGCGGAGCTTGCGGGCGACGATCAGGTCGCGGTCGATCGCGTGGTCGACCCGATGCCGAAACCCTGCGTAGCAGTCATCACCCATGACGTGCAGGCCGCAGGTGGTCATGATCGCTACGAGGTCTTCGCGCGAGGTGTGAAGAGTGTTCCACGCCACGCCGATCGCGCCGCCCTCGCGTAACAACCTCGCCCAACCGGGTATCGCGGTCTCTAGCAACGCCGTCGGGTCCCGCGATAGCCGCGCCCGCGAACCGGCGGTGCCCTTGTGGATTCCGCCGTGCTGGACCCCATAGGGGGCGTCGGCGACGATGACGTCGAACGATCCCGCTGCGTGGACGTCGTCGCTGCGCACGGTGTCGGCGGTCACCACGTCGACCGTCTGCGACCGGCCGGCCTTGTAGGCCTCTTTGGTCTCGGCGAACTCCACGGAGAAACGCCGCCCGAGAGTCTTCCCCTCCCGGCGAAGGCGGGATTCGGCGACGGTGTGTTTCAGACGTTTGTCCTTGAGCCAACGACGGATGAACGCGGCGTAGGTCTCCGTATCGTTCTTGTCGATGTCGATCCCGTAGGCGTCCCAGCCGTACATGATCGCCTGATTCAAGGTGGTGCCGCGTCCACATAGCGGGTCGAGCACCCGCAACTGGCGGCTCAGAAAGGACTCGGCAGACCCCATCGCGGCAGCAGTGACGTTGAGAAGCAACTTGGTGAACTGCTCATTCGTCTTACCCCGGTATTTCAGGATCGTGAGCAGATCATCGTCATAACGATCCAGCCGGCGTCCCGTGACCGGCGCCAGCATCCCGTCATGGACCGAGAACAGCACATAAGCGGAGGACAGATTCATCAAACAGTTCACGTCACGAGCCGTGAGCCCCTCGCCGGCGAAACGGACACAAGGTGCCTCCGCCATAGCGTCGACGCGGATGTTGCTCACCGTGCCCGCGAGCAGACACTGATCGAACACTGAAAGCTCGCCGCGGAGCATCTCGACGGCGTTCTCCGTGTAGACCCGGTTAGCAGACGGTGCCAGCAGTACGGCGAACTCTCCACCGGAAACAAGTCCCGGTGCGGCTGTATCGGCATGGGCGTGCCATGTGCTGATCGTGCTGCCCACTGATCTCCTAGCTCCTTGGTGGCGTACGTCGTCGCACCGGACCGGGGTGCGGCCACCGTCGACTCCGGAGGATCGTTCCACAGTAGACATCTCAGCACCCGGCGGACCCGACAATCTGTGTTCGATTCGGTCGGATCGGCTAGGGGCGTATCCTGCACTCGTGGGACTGCGTTTCGAGACACGTGCGTCCGACTCGCCGTGGTGCGACATAGTGTGGACCTGCACGAGTGAGCAGGTCGCAGAGATGACCTCGGTCGCGGCGGTGCGCTGGGGGTTGGTGTTCTGGCAGCACGAAGGCCGGTCGTATGCCAGCGTGTCCGGCCCCGAGACGAGGACCGGCGCTGCACCGGTTCCGGAGGGCGCGACCTTCACGGGCATCGAATTCGCCGTAGGAACTTCGCTCCGGGCAATGCCCGCGACGGCGCTGGTAGACGGGGGCGTCGAACTCCCTGACACCACCCGCCGGACCTTCCGGCTGGATGGCGCGCGCTGGCCGACGCCGGGGCCCGACGATGCCGAGGCTCTGGTCGATCGTCTGGTCCGGTCCGGAATCATCGTCCGTGATCCACTCGTCGCCGACGTCGTGCGTGGCCATCGTCCGGCCGTCGCTAACCGCACGGTCGAGCGCCGGTTCCGAACGGCGACGGGGCTCACCCAGGGCGCCATCCGGCAGATCGAACGCGCCCGGACTGCGGCGGAACTCCTGGCCGCCGGTGCCCTCGTCGCCGATGTCGTCGCCACGCTCGACTACTTCGACGAGCCGCACCTGGCCCGCGCCCTGCGCACGTACGTCGGGCGCACCGCCGGGCAGCTCCGCGGCGGCACCGGTGGGGCCATCGCTCTTGACCTGGATCAGCGCCTGACGTCGTAGATCAGCTTGAGGATCCCATCGAGTAGCCGTCGGATTCCCTGAGCTTCAGTACCGGCTTGTCGGCACACGGCCGACCCTGGGTCCGCCATCTCGACGCGGTGCGGTCACATTCTCTCGACGGGCGGGATCAGCAGTCAGGTGCAACTACGCCCTACGAGCATTGCGCCGGATCCATCCGATGATCGCCGTAGCGACGAACAGGACAACGCCGATCACGCCGAGCCAGAGAATGCCTTCGATTGCGAACCCGACGATCGACAGAACCAGCCAGATGGCAAGCAGCACGATCACGAGAGTCAACATTCTCCAATTCTACGCTCCGCAATGCTGCATTCCGAAGGATCGACGCACGAACGTGCACGCGAACAGGCGAACGATGGGGCTCGACAGGAGTCCGTTCGACTCAGGGGCTGCCGGCAGCTCCCCACGCACAACGCATCGCGAACGCACCAGCCGCGGCTCACGCCCAGAGGGCCAACGATGCTCCTCACCACAATCCATACATGGTAAAAAATACTAGAAAAAATTTGCTAGTTTTCTAGTTCCTTTGTTACGGTTGAAGTTACTACTGGCGGACGCAACGTCCGCCGAATCGAGGACACCATGGGCACAGCAGGCCTACACCTGATCCACGGTCTCGCCCCCGCCGACATGGCCGACGATCCAGACCGGAGCCACCAACGGCGCCAGGAGATAGGTGTGATCAGGCGACCGCCCGACAGCAAGTCAGGCCATCCCTCGACGCTACGCGCCGCGTTCCGCCCAACAGTCACAGGTGACGTCAGGGCCGTCGACGGCGCATGGTGGCCCCGGTCAAGCGACCTCGCCACCGAGTTGCCAGCGCTGGTAGCCGCGCTCTCCCGACGTGGCTTCATCGTGGCCCGGGTCGCCTACCACCAGACCTCGTGGAACAACGGCGTGGGGAAGAAGCTGGCCACCGGCGGCACTACGGTCCAGTTGGGATGGTTTCGCACTATCGACCCGCACCTCGTCAGCCTCACTAGTCGTCACGGCAACTACCGCCTGGACCTGTTGGTAGTGCCCGCAGACAGCAGCCCGCTGCTCGCCGAGCGGGTATTCGCGACGATCCAGCACGACAACCATCACAACCGAGCCAGCGACATCCTGGCCGCCCACGCACCCGTGCAAGCCGAGCCACCCGTGGCTCCGGCTGCGGCACACGCGGACCGGGTGGCCAAGACCGCGTGGGAATCCGAGGGCGGCGCAACAGCCTGCCGATCCTGACCACCCAGGGGAGGCCCACATGAGCCCCACAGCAACCAACCTGGTAGACACGGAAAGTGGGCGCACTCCACGCAGCGTGCGGTACGTGAGTTCGTACACCGAACTATCCCGGGAGGTCCAGGCGGCCGGACTGCTGCGGCGGCGGTACGGCTACTACTGGACCAAGATCACGATCACGGTGGCGGCATTCGCGGGCATCTGGGTGGCGTTCGCCTTCCTCGGCAACTCCTGGTTCCAGCTGATCCTGGCCGCAGGATTAGCCGTTGTGCTCGCCCAGCTCAGCTTCCTGGGTCACGACAGCGCACACCGCCAGATCTTCACCTCCCACCACTGGAACGACTGGACCTCGCGGGTCCTATCCAACCTGTTCGCCGGGCTCAGCCACGGCTGGTGGATGAGGAAACACAGCCGGCATCACGCCAACCCCAACAAGGAAGGCTCCGACCCCGACATCGGACCCAGCGCGTTCGCCTTCACCCCTGCCATCGCCCGGAACCGGCGCGGACTGGCCGCGCGCCTGACCCGCTGGCAGGGCTACTTCTTCCCCCTCATCCTGTTCCTGGGACTCGCGCTCCACATCTCGAGCGTTCAAACGCTCATTCAACGGCGGCAGCTCAAGCACCGCTGGTGGGAAGTCGCATTCATCACCGGCCGCTTCGGTGGATACATCACCGTCCTCCTCCTCGTCCTGCCACCGGGTAAGGCGGCGGCCTTCTTCGGAGTCCAGATGGGCCTGTTCGGGCTGTTTCTTGGCGGTGCTTTCACGCCTAACCACGTCGGCATGCCCATCGTGCCACCCGACCTGAAGATCGACTTCCTCCGACGCCAAGTACTAATGTCACGCAACATCACTGGCGGCAGACTCACTAACTTCGCCATGGGTGGGCTCAACTACCAGATCGAGCACCACCTGTTCCCCAATATGCCCCGTCCCAACCTACGCCGGGCACAATCTCTCGTCCGAGAGCACTGCGCCAAACACGACGTCCGGTACACCGAAACCAGCTTCTTCGGCGCCTACCGCGCCATCATCCGCTACCTCAACACCGTCGAGCACGCCAACACCGACCCGTTCCGCTGCCCCCTCGCCGCCCAGTACCGCGCCTAACTTCTGACCGTAGGTGGGGCCTTGGCCCCGTCGCTCGACGCGGAGCTTGGGTGTCGCCCAGGCGAATCACCTGCATCGGCCCCTTGGACAACAGAGCGCCGACCGGTCACGTCGTGGCGGTTGCCGATCCGTCGGATGGGCTGCCCCGGTCGGCGAGGAGATCGAGCACCTCGCCAATGGTGAGTTCCCGGCCAATCGTGTCTCGCATCGGGAGGTGATCCTGGATGTGATACCGGTTGCGGCGCCCCTCACGCTCCTTGATCACATAGCCCGATGTCACCAAATCGGTGACGATCCCGTACGCATTACGCTCGGTGACATCCAGCGCGGCAGCGAGATCACGGAGCCGGGCGTCGGGGTGGCCGGCGATGAACAACAGGGCCCGAGCGTGGTTGGTGATGAAGCTCCATTGAGTCACCCCGCCATTATACTAGAAAAGAGATACAAGTATTAGTTTACTAGAATCATAGATCCCACATACTGGCCGCGCCCCCTGAGCCCACCCGCCACGACTCCACACCACGAGGCGCCACTCGGGCCACCTACCCTTCGGAGCCCGGGACGAGCGCGGCTCGGTCCCTCCAGGCGCGCTCCCACCTGCGCGTCATCGCCGGGTACACGATCAGGTAGCGAAACGGTTTGATCGCGGCCATGTAGAAACGTCCGAACAGGCCATTGGGTTTAACCAGGGCCGTCATATGCAGCTCGTACTCACCATCCCCGGTCGGCACCCAGCCCAGGTGCAGGAGGTCATGGACAGTCTTGTTGGCCAGCTCTTGGACACATTCATTCCGCAGCTGGTAGACGGGCGTGAACGGAATGTTGGGATCGTTCATGCCGGCCGGACCGTCGCGCAGGTCGGCAGGCAGCCGCTCACGCAGCGAACGGACCCTGCCGCCGACCGCCTGCTCGGCGTGGTCCCAGCCAAACCGGGCACCGAGCCGCCAGCGCACCGCGAACAGCAACCGGGTGAGCACGTCCACGCGCCCGGGTTTGTTGGATGCCATCAGCGCAGCGAGCATCGTCGGGAAGTCGTCGGGCCCAGCGCCAGGGGTCCGATATGCCCAGACATCCTCGATCCGAAAGTCCGGTGCGATCTCGTGGATCCGCCACGGCTGTTCCGTATGCGCCGAGTTCGGGAGCCTCATGCCGACCCGCTGCCTATGGCGACCGGACGAGGTGGACCTCACGAGGCTTGACCTCCAGGTCGCTGATCCCGTCGGGCGCCGCATCCATCTCCCCGGCAAGTGCTGCCGCCGCCTGGAAAGCCTCCTCGGACTCGAACGCGCCCGTGGTGACGACGGCGCCACCATCGGTGGTCACCCAGACCCCGACCGACTCGAAACCCGACTGCCGCCGGGCCGCGTCGGCAACCTTGTTGCAGCCGGCGACGAACTCGTCGAGATGTTGGGGCGCCGGGTAGTGAAAGGCGATAAAGCCGAACGACATGACACATCCTCCTGACGTTATACGGTTGCGTATAACAGGTAGCCTATACCTACCTCTTATACGGACCCGTACAAGGGCAAGAAAGCGAGGCTCGGCACGCATGGGCGCGTTGCGCACACCCCGGGAGAAATGGATCGAGCAGGGCTTGCAGGCGCTGGCGACCGGCGGCGTGGTCGCCGTACGGGTCGAGACGCTCGCCAAGGCGCTCGGCGTGACCAAGGGCGGGTTCTACGGGTACTTCGACGACCGCGACGCCCTGCTGGAGGCGATGCTGGATGCCTGGGAGCGGGAAAGCGTCGACGACGTCCTCGACCGCGTCGCACAGGAGACCGGCGACGCCAAGGAGAGGGTCCGGCTCGCCGGGATGCTCACCTTCCCCGCCGGCCGGCTGCTCCAGGTCGACCTGGCCGTACGCGACTGGGCTCGTCGCGACGTGCGGGCGGCCGAACGCCTACGCAGAGTCGACAACCGTCGGATGCAGCTCGCCCGCGACATGATCAGCACGTTCTGCTCCGACCCCGACGAGGTCGAAGCCCGCAGCCTCCTCGCCTTCTGCCTCGCCATTGGCCACCATTTCCTGGCCGCCGACCACCCGGACCGCAGCGACGCCGCCGTCCGTGCCCGCGCCGCCAACCTAATCCTCGACATCCAGCCCAGCGACGCCCCACCTCGAGGGGCAGCGCGCGAGAACGAGGGTCTGGGGTAGCTCATCCAGCTCGTGGGTGTGTATCTGGTTGAAGCCGGCTTGCTGGAACCAGTACTGGTAGTCGGCCGCGGCATGCGCGTCGCCGCCGTCGGTCCATACGAGCATCTGGAGCGCGAAGCTTGCCGCAGCCTCGTTGCGACCGCGCATGAAGCTGACCACCGCGCATGCTCCATCCGAAGCGAGGAGGGGCCGTACTCGATGGAAGAGGTCCTGGTTGGCCCGAGCGTCAAACATGTTGGTCACTCCGGAACACAGCACCAGATCGAAGGGGCCGGTGGCGAGGTCGGTGCGCAGGTCTGCGGCGAAGAGACTGACGCCGGCCGCGGTAAGCGTGCCGTCCCGCTGGGCGGCGTCCACGACCGGTGGGAGGTCCTGCAGAGTGACGGCGATGCCACGTCGGGCGAGCTCCAGGGCGTGTATCCCGTGCCCGCCACCCAGATCCAGTACGTTTCGGCAGCCTGGTACGGCTTCCAGGCACCGGTCGATGAGCGATCCGGTGATGCGCTGCGCGTTGCGAGCCAGCAGGTCCTGGCGGGGCGGCCGTGGAGTTCCCAGGCTGTCGAGGCTCGCCTGCCGGTCCCGCAAGCGCGGTCCGATCAACCCAGCCCACCGCCGGATCGTGGCACCGTGCCGGATGAGCACCTCGTCGTCTGGAGGCTTGGGCGCGGCCGTCCCGGGTGCATAGACCTGTCCATCGCATCGGACGACGTCCCAGGCTTCGAGTACCCCGAGGACCGCACGTACCGCTCCCACATCGAGGTCGTCGCCGGCTAACTGCTCGAGAGTAGCAGGCAGCCGGTCCAGTACGCCGGCGTCGGCTGCCGCCTCATAGGCGAGGACGAGTCGCCAGTCGGCGATGCCGTCGCCGGGCGCAAGGAAGGACGCATCGGTGGGGATCGCTGGTGGCATCGGAAGCCTTCAGTCTCGAGCGCGGTGATGACAGAGTGGTGTTATTGAGAACAGTTCTTATTGTTACTTGGACTCGACGTTTCGGCAACCGACCCGGGCCCCGGCGCACCGAAGAAGCAGCCGAGTATGCATGGCCGACCAAGGCTTCGACTGGAACCCGCCGACGCCGGTCACCTCGGACATATTCGGCCGCGAGGTGGAGGAAGCCGACGCTACAGATATGTGGACGACTACCTGGTGGCCGCCCTATACGGCTATCACCTACCTGGGTCGGGCGACCAAGAGCCGGACCCGGAGCTGACCGAAGAGGTTATCGATAGCGCGGAAAGCATGGAGGAGTCGCCGGCGCAATCGGTGTAGAGGCGGTGTCCGCGCACCTCGTCGTGGCGCAGGCTGCTGCGGTGTGAAAAACGCGTTGCCCGGCCGTGTCGTTGCTGGTGCACTTGGCACGTGGATCACAATGCGATGCTTGCGGTGTTCGACGAAGATATGCGCCGACACGCACGGGCCGACGGTCCCGATTCCCGGGTGGAACGAACCGACGGCGTCGTGCGCCAGGTCGGCCAGGGCTGGAACGGCGTCGTCTGGTCGGATCTCGACCACAGCACCGTGGACGCGGCCATCGCGGCGCAGGTGCGGTATTTCACCGCGCTGGGGCGCGCGTTCGAGTGGAAGATGTATGCCCACGACCAGCCCGCCGACCTCCCCGACCGGCTCCGCGCGGCCGGATTCGTGGCCGAGCCCGACGAGACGCTGATGGTCGCGGAGACTCGCGACCTGTCCACCAGCACCGAACTGCCCGACGGCGTCCACCTGCGCCCGGTCATCGACGCGGCCGGTGCGGAGCTCATGGCCCAAGTCCACGATCACGTGTTCGGCACCAACAGCTCGTGGATCGCCCGGCACGTGCTCCCGCAACTGGCCGAAGAGCCGGCGACGATGTGGGCGGCGGTTGTCATGGCCGCAGATGTGCCGGTGAGCGCGGCGCGGATGGAGATGCCGCCAGGCGCCGCGTTCGCCAGTCTCTGGGGTGGTGGCACAGTCAGCGACTGGCGCGGACGGGGCATCTACCGTGCACTGGTGGCGCTGCGGGCGCGGATCGCGGCCGAGCGCGGCTACCGCTACCTACAGGTGGACGCCTCCAGCCAGAGCCGCCCGATCCTGCAACGGCTCGGCTTCGTGCCGCTGACTACCACCACCCCGTACGTCTACACGCCGTAGGATCCGCGCTCGTCGTGCCCCAAGAGCCGCTACACCACTCGCGTCGACATAGACACGCTCCTCCGGGGCGCACACACGGGGCTCGTCAGCTCGTCAGCCCCGGACCTTCGCCCCGTCCGGCCGTTTTGGACGACGTCGAGTTGGTGCCGCGAGTTCGTCCTCGCGGCTGGCGGGACGGGCGGGTCGGATCTGGTCCGGCGAGGTCGGTGTCGTGCTTCTGAAGCGAGGCGCCTGTGGCGTGGGACGTCGAGCCATAGCCGTACGAGGTGGCGGGGTTCAGGATCTGACGTGCCCACAAGCGGTCCTTGTCGGCCCGGGTAAGCCTGCTGATATCCGCGGCCTCGTCCCAGTTGTCGTGGATGCTGTCGACGATCCGGGTGACGCGCTCTCGCGCCTCCGGCACGGCCAGGCCGTATACCGGTGCCGCACGCACCGCGGCCGCAAACGTACTCTCCCTCGTCCCATCCCGGTCGAAGGCCATTGCCTGGGTCTCGGTATCACCCGACCGGTTGCCCGGCGCGAGGTCGTAGGCAGGGGCAAGTCTCAGGTGCTCGCCGTCCCAGAACGCGGCGTGGTTGCGAGCGTGGTCGTCGGTGTTGCTGATCGCCATGTTGAACACGATGCGGTCGAAGAGATCACGTCCGACCTTCTCGGGCTGGCTCCCGTGCTCGCGAAGCACATCGAAGATGCCGGGGTAGGACACGTATCGTGCACTCACCTCGTCCTCCCGGGCCATCGTCAAACCGGAGACCACATGTCGGCGGCCACCATCAGACGGCCGGTCGAAACGACGCACCAGGAGCACATCGCGCCCCAGAGACCGGGTGACCCGAGACTCGGGCACGTCGATCCCGGCCCGTCGTGCCAGTTCGAGGGCGGTCGCTTCGGCGTTGACGACGGAGAACACCGAGTCCGAGGACGCAGATAGCTTCGCGATCCACTGGCCCCCGTCGCCGTCATCGACAAGCACCTTCGGTCGCGCACCACCAATGGTCGTTCCGTGAACCAACGCCTCCTCGGCGGCCGTCGACAGTGGGCGCCCCTCCTGCAATCGCCGCGCGGCCTCGTGGAGTTCATCCAGAGAGGCGGTGTCTCTCCGAGACTCGTACTGGGTGGGACGAGCCTGGAAGTCGTTCGCGCCGAGACGGTTGCTGCCGGACTCCAGCATGTATCCGATCTCGGAGAGGCTGTTCTCGTCCACGCCCATCCGCGACTCGATGACACGACGCCCCCAGGCGTCCGGGGAACCGTCGCGCAGGCAGCCGGGCATCGTCAAAAGACCAACCGGTTCGATCCAGCCCTCCTGAAGCGGCACCTCCGGGCCGTACAGGCTGATGGCGTCCGGGCGAGCCAGGTAGGAGCGGCCATAGCCGAACTCCATCCGGCCGCCCCGAACCCGAGCGAGCCCCGCCACCACGGGTTCGGTGTGACCGGGAAGCCAGGTCCACACGTAGACCTGCTCGGCGTGATCCCGCTCAGAAGTCGAGGTCATCAGTGTCGTCCCCGGCCTTCCTGCTGGTGGCTGCCTGCACGCGGGACGGGATCAAGGCGATGTGTTCCTCTCCCCGCCGCCGCATCCGGGCCAGCTCAGCCCGGTCCTCGACCCCGAATAGCGGCACCCCGACCAGAAAGGCGGCATTGAAGACCGTGCCAATCGCGGTGCCTGGAGCACCGGACTCGATAGCGAGCACGGTAGGCGACGAGACCCCAACGCGAGCAGCCAGCTCCGCCACCGTCCAGCCACGATCATGGCGGGCGATGCGGACCTGATTCCCGAGCACGCCAAGCGCGTCACTGGTCGCCGGCAACGGCGAAACGACCTTGCGCGCCATAGCTTCTCCTTCTCAAATAAACTTAATTCATCCTATCCCTGGAACAAGTTTATTTGAGATCACAAGGGGAGGGTCTGATAGATGTCGGCGGCCAAAAAAGGGCGGTGGCGCGGACGCTATCCGAACTGACCGAGAGAACGGCGAGAGCGTGGTGTCCGCCACCCGCCGATTCGGCGTGCACCGGATGATGGCGTGTCCACGGTCCCCTCGTCAGCATGTTCGGCAGGCCGCTCACCAGCAGCAGGCCGGATGGCGCGGCCCGGCGCAGAAGAAGTAGAAGAAGCGGAGGAAGGCGGGGGCGCCTCAGGTACGGCGGAGGCGGACGATGATGTCGTTCAGTTCCACCGGGGCGCCGCCCCGGCGCGACGGTGCGGGTGTTCTCGTAGCACGCCTCGACGTGCCAATCGGGGCCGGTGAACAGTTCGGTGATGCCGGCGGCCGTGGCGGTGGCGTGCTCCGGATGCCCGTCGCTGCCGTGGTGGCCTCCGTGGCCGCCGGTGTGCTGGCCGTGCAGGTGGCCGACGATCAGCAAGGTGCCGCCCGGAGAGACCCAGGATGAGATGTGGCGGTAGAAGGCGAGCTGCCCGGTGACGGGATGGGCGTAGCTGGTGACCACCAGCTCCCAGGTCCGGCCCGGCTCCCAGGTCGTCAGGTCCGCCTGGACCCATTCGATGTCTCTCGCCAGTCCCGCCGTTTCGGCCCGGTCGGCCGCCGCGGCGAGCGCGGTGCCGGCAACGTCGGCTCCTGTGACCTGCCAGCCCTGTTGAGCCAACCAGAGTGCTTCGTTCCCGGTCCCGCAGCCGGCGTCGAGTGCCGAGCCCACGCGCAGGTCCGCGGTCTCGGCGAGCAGGTATGGGTTGACCGGAAGCTCGCCGCCGCGGGTCGTGGCGCTCTCGGCGTTCCAGTGCCGCTCCCAGTAGGCCCGGTCGAACTCGTAGGTCATCGCTGCGCACCTCCCCGCGCGGCCTGGGCAGTCGTGGCGGAATGTGCCATCGCGCTCTTGGCCTTCTCGAAGACCAACTCGGTGTTGATCGTCATCGCCACCCGCGCGCCGTTCGCGGCGGACTCGCTGACCTGCATGCCCGCGTTGACCACATTCCCTGCCGCCCACACGCCCGGGACCGAGGTGTGCCCGGACTCGTCGGCAAGCACCGCCACCCCGATGGGGGTGGTCTGCAACTCCAGGCCCAGGTCGTCGAGCCCTTCGAGGCGAGCTCGGGTGAAGGCGGGGACCGCCAAGGCATCGAGCGGATGCCGGACACCATCGCCCAGACGCACTCCGGCTAGTCGGTCATCATCGACGTCGACGCCCTGGACCTGGCCGGGAACGACGTCGATGCCCAACGCCGCGAGTTGTTGGAGTTGCTCGTCGGGGAACTCCAGGCCATTAGGGAAGAAGCACATGTGCTCGGTCCATTGGCCGAACAGCATCGCCTGCTTCGCCGACATCGGCCCGGTCGCCAAAAGGCCGATCCGCTTCCCACGGATCTCCCAGCCGTGGCAGTAAGGGCAATGGACCACGTCGCCCCCCACCGCTGCGCCAACCCGGGAATGTCGGGCAGCTCGTCGCGTACACCGGTGGTGATCAGGACCTGCCCGGCACGCACCGAGGAGCCGTCGTCAAGGTCAAGCGCGAATCCTCCGTGCGCCAAGACCCGGGCCGCAGTCACTTTCGCCTGGACGATGCGGGCGTCGTACTCGCTGGCTTCGGCGCGGCCTTTGGCCAGGAGGTCCAGCGGATTGGTGCCCTCCAGGCCGAGCAGACCGTGCGCGGCGGCGGCCGGGGCGTTGCGCGGTTGTCCGGCATCGATCACGATCACCCGGCGACGAGCGCGGGCCAGCGTCAGGGCGGCGCTCAGACCAGCGGAACCGCCACCAACGACCGCGACCTCCGCGTTCTGATCGTCGTTCCACTGCTCGCCGTGCCGTTGGACGTTCCGCTCGTTCATCGCTCACTCCTCGTTGTCGATCCACTCCAGCATCACCCAGCAACAGACGGGATGCAATTTCTGTTGCCAAATGGAAAAATGGGCACATGAGCGACCCGATCGACGAGACCATGGAGGCCGTGGGCCCCCGCCTGAAGCACCTACGCCTCCGGCGCGACATCACCTTGACCCAGCTCGCCCAGGAGTCCGGGATATCCACCAGCACCCTGTCCAGGCTCGAGGCCGGGCTGCGGCGACCGACCTTGGAACAACTGCTGCCCCTCGCCCGCTACTACGGGGTCACCATCGACTCCCTGGTCGACGCCCCCCGCACCGCCAACCCCCGCGTGGACTTACGGCCGATGGCGTGCAGCGACGGGTCGATGATCATCCCACTGACCCGGCGCCCCGGCGGCATCCAGGCCTACAAGTTCGTACTCCCCACCGGGCGCGACGACACCATCCCGGACCTGCACTCCCACGAGGGGTTCGACTGGGCCTATGTCCTCAACGGCACGCTCCGGCTAGTCCTCGGCGACCAAGACCTGCTCCTGGAAGCCGGCGAGGCCGCCGAGTTCGACACCCGCACCCCACACTGGTTCGGCGCCACCAGCAAGGGTCCCGTCGAATACCTCAGCCTCATTGGCCGCCAAGGCCAACGTGCCCACATTCGGACGAGCCACGCTCACGACCACAGCTAGCACTACAGCAGCACCGGTCAAGGCGCGCTCACCCGCGAGGCCTGGTCGCAGGTAGCGTGGAGTTCGTCGCGGCATTCGTCGCCGGCGCCGCGCTCGCCGCCGGACCGGCCGGCGTGGCATTCTTGTGGGTGGCCGTGATCGCCGGCTTCACCTGGCTGCTGACCGCATCGCCGTGGATCTGTCGAGGCAGCACAAGCGGAGGTTACTCATGGCAACGTTTCGCACCACCCTGTGGGCCAGCGGCGGCAACAACGTGGGCATCGTCGTCCCCGAAGAGGTCGTCCTCAGCTTCGACCGCGGCAAACGTGTTCCGGTCGTCGTCACGATCGACGGCGACTACACCTACCGCAACACGATCAGCACGATGGGCGGCCAGTACCTGATCTCATTCAACTCCGAGACCCGCAAGGCCACCGGCCGCGGCGCCGGCGACGAGGTCGAGGTGACGCTCAAGGTCGACGATCAGCCCCGCACCGTCGAGGTCCCCGAGGCGCTCGCCTCGGCCCTGACGGACAACCCCCAGGCGGCCCAGACCTGGGCAAGCCTTTCCTACAGCAAACAGCGCCAGCACGCCGAATCCATCGCCGGCGCGAAGACCAACGAAACCAGGCAGCGCCGCCTTGCCAAGACCATCGACGCCCTCACCAAGGACTGACCCGATCCCATGACTGCCGCCTCCGCACGCGCACCGACCCCCTCGTAGACGACCAGCCGGCAACCCAGCGGCAATCGACCTGGCCGGCCTGCGCGCGGACACCGAAAGCGCATGGGTAATCGGCGACCTGTTTCGTACCGCCGCCGCACGGCGGTGGCACTGATCTGCCTGTGCCGAGCACTGTGGCGAGGACGCAACAGTGTCATTCGTGAAGGAAGTAGCCATGCCTGAGCACAGCCCCTCGGCCAGCCCACGGTCGGTGCCGCGTAGACGGGCCCCAGATCGCGGGCGATCTCGTCCCAGTACTTCCGCGACGAACGCTTCGACGTCTTCTCTGGCGTACAGCACCCGGCGACCACCCACCCGGAAGCTCCTTGGTCCCTTACCGATGTACCGCCAGTAGCGAACCGTCTCAGCCGGCACACGCAATAGCTCCGCGACCTCGGCAGTAGTCATGTACTCGTTCACGAGCGATCTCCCTCCAACCTGTCCGTACCTATAGGGAGCCACGACACCGCGCGCAACGACAGCGACCCAGTTCACTACCTGGCGCTATCACGTCGACATGACAATGAGCTACTGTCAACGACAGCACCTAAGTATCCATTTTTGCAACCTGCCCATATATCTTGACAGTACTGTCATCCCAGGTAGTCTAGATACTGTTCCAGTAACCTATGAGGTCAGCATGACAGTTCCTTCTCGGTCGCTCTCCAAGGGTATGGCCCGGATCGTCGCTGAGCTGGAGTTGCGGCAGCCGACGCTGGTAACCGTCGAGGAACTGACCGAGCTGGCTCAGGAAGTCGGGCTGAGAACACCAGCGAAGGTCCTCGCAGCACGACTACGGGCAACCGGCTGGCTCCTCCCAACCGCGCAGCGCGGCGTGTACGAGTTCGCCCCAGGCTCACACGCGGGGCCATACGGGCACGGTGACCCGTTCATCGACCTTCGCGCCAGCCTACGCGCGGGGCACCAGCTGATCACGGTGGCGCTGCAGAGCGCGTTATGGCTGCACGGGCTCGCCGAGAGGGTGCCCGACCGTCATGAAGTCGCCGTCCCCGCTGGTGCCACCGTCTCGGACGTGATCAGAGACCGGATGCGCGTTGTGCGGTTCTCCCCCCAGCTACCTCCCGTCGAAGTCGAGCGACTACCCGTCCATCAACCACCCACCATCCTGGTCCACCTCGCGACCAAACCCGGCGCCGTCCGCGGCTGGCATACCTTCGCCGAGGCACTGCCAGAACTGGTCAGCCGCAGTTCACCCGACGATCTGGATCACGAACTAGACCAACGCCCCAGCACAGCCCGGGCCCGGCTGGCCTACCTGCTCAGCGGCGTCGCACCCCACACCGCCGACCGACTCCAACCCACCCGGCCACCCACCGTCACGTGGTTCGGAGCTTCGCGCACCACCCGCCGCTTCGACAAACGCTTCAACATCGCCGACGACCTCCTCCCCTTCGACCCCCGCACCATCAGCGAGGCAGCATGAACGCTCTGACCGCGGGCTGGCTGGCCCGGCACACCCCACCCGGAGCCGGCGGACGCTACGCCGCCCTCATCGACATCGCCCAAGACCTACTCCTCGCACACCTGGCCGAACGAGGCATGTTCGACCACCTCGTGTTCAAGGGCGGCACGGCCCTTCGAAAGCTCTACGCCGGCAACGCCGGACGTTTCTCCACCGACCTCGACTTCTCCGTCCGCGACCCCGACGACGACCCGAACGCCGTCGCCGAACTCCTGCGAGCCGAGATCGACGGACAGCAGATCAACGGCTTCACCTACCACGTCACCGACCGCCGAGGCCGAGCACACGTCCACTACGACACACCATTCGGCAGCGTCGGCAACCTCACCACCAAACTCGACATCGGACCAGCCCCCTGGCTCCCTCCACACGAACGCGGCTGGATACCGCTGCCCATCCACCGGGCATACGCCCTGCCCGACAGCCTCCCGGTCATGGCCCTTGAAGAGAACATGGCCGAAAAGATCGCCCGACTCGCCCGCCGTACCCCGGCCCGTGATGTCTACGATCTGGTGTGGATCGCCACCACAAGCCCACACTCCAGCTTCGACCGCGATACCGTCCGCCGCCTGGCCATCCTCAAGACCTGGGTCGACCAGTACGGCCTGTCATCACCACCAACGACCTGGCCACAGGTCACCGGCGCCGTGGACTACGACCCTCCGCTCTGGAGGACCATCCGACACAGCACCGACTACGACGAAGACAGCATCGGCCTGCTCGCCATCCCTGCCCCGAGCCTGGACGAACTCAGCACCCAACTACGTAACCACTACGACTTTCTCGCCGAACCCGACGACACCGAACAACGCATCGTCACCAGCAACGCCAACGGCCGCAGACTCGTCCTGGCCTCACTCACCGAACTCCCCGGCGCCTGTTTCGCCAACCGCCCGATCTACTAATCACGTGGCGTCGAAGGTCGCGCGTCCTCTGATCAGGCACATCTGGCGGGCGAGTTCTGCCCCAGCGAAATCGGAAGACTGTCAATGCGCCGGGAGCGAGCCACCTCAACCTGGACTAACAAGCTGATCTCCATGCACTCGGGCACGAGAGCACGGTCACCCGCGCAAGTTGGTAGCCCGGAACTTGGCACGCACCCGCCGCAACATTCACGGAATAGGTCGGTCATCGACGAGTGGTGGAAGCCAGCCTCGATCGGGAACGCTGAGTAAGCACTCAGGTAGCGCGGTCGGTGCCACCGCTACTCCACTTTCCCGCCCGCCTCCGCATCGTCGGTAACGACGGGAGTCGCCTCGTCGTTGTCGGCCGCCGTTCCCTCAGGTGGAGGTGTTGATTCGGCATTGGCGCTTTGCATCATCTGAATGATTGGAAAGATGACGAGCCGTAGGCAGTACCACCACATGTATAGGGAGTTGTAGCTCCATGCCTCGCTATCGCCCATGAGGCCGTGCGCGATCTCGTTGCGCATGTTTGCGGCGCCCTGGACGACCAAGAGGGCCTTCATTTCCAGAACCAGGCCGGACCCGAACGCGTCGGCGGTCTCGTCCATGTCTAAGAGCGCGTTGAGGCTCTTCTCGCTCTCCACCCCGGTCTGCTCGTCGACGAACAACTGTCGCTACGCGACATCGGGACCATCCTCGGCGTCTCCCACCAACGCGCCCACCAGATCATCCACACCTGAACACACCCGCCCGCCCCATTGCGGCCAACACACGGCGGGCCCGCCCGTCCCCGCCGACCGGCTTGTGCGCGCCTGCGGGGCTCCCTTCACAGCGAGGAACACACCTATGCCCGAGAGGTGATGATGAGCAGACCACCACTGCCGGTCGGGACCGCCGGGGCGATCGGGTTCCACCGGATGAGCAACGGAGTGATCCGAGCCCGCGCCCTGTTCCGTGACTACGACGGCATCACCCGGCCCGTCACCCGCTACGGGCACTCCAAAGCCGCCGCCGAACGACGCCTCAAAATCGCCCTGCGCGACCGGCGCGGCTCCACCAGAGACGACAAGATCGCCGCCGCCACCCGGGTCCGAGACCTCTCCACCGCGTGGCTGGCCGAAACGAACGACGCCGAACTCTCCGACGGCACCAAAGACCTCGACCGCCGCACCCTCACCAAACATGTCCTGCCCGCCCTCGGTGGCCTGCAGATCAGCGAGTGCGACGTCCCCACCGTCGACCGGTTCCTCAAAGCCGTCCGGACACGCCAAGGACCCTCCGCAGCCAAGACCGCCAAATCCGTCACCTCACTGCTGCTCGGCATGGCCGTACGCCACGGGGCCCTCTCGCACAATCCGGTCACCGGCACCGCCGAGATCCCCCGCCGCGCCCGCAAACGCCCCCGAGCGCTCACCCACGACGAAGAAGCCCACCTACTCGCCACGTTCCGCGCCGACGCCCTCGCCGTAGCCGACGACATCGTTGATCTCACCGAGTTCATGCTCGGCACCGGCCTGCGCATCGGTGAAGCCCTGGGCGTGCGCGCCACCGTCGTCGACCTCGACGCCGGCGTCCTGGAAGTCAACGCCAAAGCCACCTACAAGAAAGGCCACGGCGCCGTCCTCGAAGAACGCCCCAAAACCGCCGCCGGCTGGCGCATCATCGCCCTACCCGACCACATCGCCGAACTATGCCGCCGACGCACCACCCACACCTGGACCCACAACGAGCACGGCCTGCTCTTCCCCACCCGCACCGGAGCCGTCCGCCTACCCACCAACGCCGACCGAGCCCTACGCAAAGCCCTCAACCGCACCGACGGCTACGACTGGGTCACCTCCCACACCTTCCGCAAAACCGTGGCCACCCGCCTCGACCAAGCCGGACTCACCGCCCGCGAGATCGCCGACCACCTCGGCCACGAAGAACCCAGCATGACCCAAAACGTCTACATGGGACGCGGCGTCGCCTCCACCAACGCCGCCACCGCGCTCAGCCCGACGAAGTGAATCATGGTCGTAAAGTGGTCTTGAAACTGGAAAGCGGCCGATCAGAAACCTCTGACCAGCCGCTTTGCGTGTGTGGAGCTGAGGGGATTCGAACCCCTGACCTTCTCATTGCGAACGAGACGCGCTACCAACTGCGCCACAGCCCCTAGTCACGACCTGGAGCAGATTACCATCCACCATGCCTCGTTGCCGAATCACGGATCCGGTGGCCCGACGAGTCTCGCCATGACCCGGGCGAGGCCGCGCCCGCTACTCGCCGACGGCGCGGCGGGTCTCCTCCGGGAGGTCGGTGGCGTCGTCGTCGTTGCTGGTGTCGCGGGTGTTCTCGGCCGCGACGGCTGGTGGACGGGCCGGCAGTTCAACCGACGCGGATGTTTCCAGCCGGCCGGAGGTCCAGGATCCCGGAGTGCTGAGGTCGATGGTGCGTGCGACCCGCGGCGCCTTCGGTTTGTTGACATACATCGGCAGAGGGACGTCGACGGGGTCCCAGGTGCCCTCACGGGGCTGTTCGGGGACCTCGGGTGCATCCAGTACGGCCACCCGTTTGCCGTCGTCGGTGCGGGCCGGCTCCGGTGCGGGCTGTTCGACGACGTGCGTAGTCACCCGGCGTCGGGCGTGCCGGATGAGCGCCGCCCGGCGTCGTCGCTGCTCGATGGCGGCTATCCGGGCCAGCATGACGAATCCGACCAGGCCACTACCGATCACGGCGGGAACCCAGGCCGGCGCTGGGCCGACGTAGACCAGCACGATGGCGACGACCGTGGCCACGGTTAGGGTGCCCAACATCCGGCGTCGCCGGCGAGCGGCCACCGCGAACGTCTCGTCGAGACGGCGCAGTTCGGAGCCCGGCTGGTGATCCGGCCCTCGCCGACCTGCGCGGGCGGCAGCGCCGACGGGGGCCGTTTTGGTCGGCGCCGGGTGTGCAGCGTCCCCTCCGGCCGCAGGGGCGGCGAGGCCGCTGCGGTCGCCCGAGACGATGATCCGGCTGTCAGCGCCGTCGGTGGCGACCCGATGTGGTGCGTGGACCGGGCCGGTGCGCCGGGTCAGCACCCGTACCCCGCTGGCGGCGTCGGTTTCGCGGGCCCGCTCGACCTCTTCGTTGCGGCGCACCCACCGGGGTACGAGGACAGCTAGCCACGCGGCGACGATCGCCGCGTAGATCAAGCCGCTGTACCCCATGGCATAAGACGGTACGGCGGGTCACGGCGCTGGTGGTGGAACTGATCCGGTGTGTCGCCGGTGCGGGTGTGACTCCTGTGACGATGATGAGGCCCACGCACGCCTCCAGAGGCCCACATCGGGTCGGATCACGCGGGGCGTTTCGACGCTTTCCAGCGGCGGAGCAACCCGCCCTCCGGTAGGTCTTCCGCGGTCAACGCGAACGTCCGGTGGTCTCGCCAGTCTCCGTCGATGTGCAGGAAACGAAGCCGCATACCTTCGTCCCGGAATCCCAGCTTCTCCACCACGCGGAGAGATGCCTCGTTCTCGGGCCGGATGTTCACCTCGATGCGATGCAGCCCGACCGTGGAGAAGCAGTGGTCGCTTGCCATCGCCACTGCCGTGGGCATGATGCCTCGCCCAGCCAGGGCACCGTCCACCCAGTATCCGATCGAGGCCGATCGCGCCGAACCCCAGACGATACTCGCCACCCGCAACAAGCCGGCCAGTCGATCTTGATAGGTGATAACCCAGGTGAGGGCCTCATGGGAACGGGCCTGGGCGGAGTACAACCGGACGAGTTGCCGGAACCGCATCTCGTGGGAGTTCTCCGGCGGCGGCACGGTGGCTTCCCAGGGCTGTAGCCAGTCTTTGTTCCGTTCCCGGACCTCATGCCAGGCCCGGCTGTCACGGAACCGCAGTGGGCGAAGACCAACGGGCGGGTCATGCAGCTCGACGGGCCACCTTAGGCCCAGCACCGTCGTCATTTGCGGCCTCCCGCCGCGGCCACCGGCCCGATCCCGGACGTCCGACCCGGCGCCAAGACAGCCATCCCAACCGGCGCCCGGCCGGCACCGGCGAGAAACGTGCCCGGAACGGTCGACTGCATCACGACGGGCTCCTCGGGTGGTCACCGCCGGCGATCTGGTCGACGGCGTGCGCGAGTACCGGCGCAAGCACGGCCAATCCGTCGCGGACACCGCCGGTGGACCCCGGCAGGTTCACCACCAGTGTGCGCCCGGCCCGCCCGGCCACGCCACGGGACAACACCGCCGCGGGAACCCCCTGGGTGGTTCCGTGGGCGCGGATCGCCTCGGCCAGCCCCGGCACCTCGGCGTCGAGTACCCGCTTGGTCATCTCGGGAGTGTGGTCGTTCGGGTTCAGCCCGGTGCCTCCAGTGGTGACGATGACGTCGTATCCGTCGTCGACGCCACGGCGCAGCGCACTCTCCACCGGAGCGCCGTCGGGGACAACCACCGGGCCGTCGACCTCGGCACCGAACCCGCGCAGCCCTTCGACCAAGACCGGACCGCTGCGGTCGTCGTAGATGCCGCTGGCCGCCCGGGTGGATACCGTCACCACCAACGCCTTCATCAGCTCAGCCGTTCCTGTCCCGCATTCCGCCGCCAGGTACCCGACCGGCCCCCGGTTTTCTCCTCGACCCGAACATCGGTGATCACCGCTGCCCGATCGATCGCTTTGACCATGTCGACGACGGTCAGGGCCGCTACCGACACCGCCGTCAGCGCCTCCATCTCCACACCCGTGCGGTCAGCGGTGCGCACCGTGGCTGAGATCTCGACGGCGTCGTCGGTGACGCTGACGTCCACGTCGACACCATGGACGGCCAACGGGTGGCACAGCGGCACCAGCTCCGGCGTCCGTTTGGCGCCTTGAATGCCGGCGATCCGGGCCACCCCCAGCGCGTCGCCCTTCGGCACGTCGCCGGCCCGCAACGCGGCCACCACCTCCGGGGAGACGAGCACGCGCCCGGAAGCCGTGGCCGTGCGGGTGGTGACGTCTTTGGCGGAGACGTCGACCATCCGAGCCGAGCCGTCGTCGGTGATGTGCGTGAGCCGCTCTGCCACGACGGTCAGTCCTTCCGGTGTTCCAGGCGCATCACGTCTACCACCTGGCCGGCCGCGACCTCGGTGACGTGTTCGGGGACCACAACGAGGGAATTGGCGTAGGCGAGATCGCCGATGCGGTGGGACTCTTGCCGGCCGAGGGGGGTTGCGAGGTAGGTGCCGTCCGATGCCGGCTGCAACCGGGCCCGGGCGAACTGCCGGCGCCCATCCGGGGAGCGCATCGTCTGCTGCAGAACGGCTTTGACGCTGGGCCGGTGCAGCCGGGTGGCGCCGAACATCTTGCGGATAGCCGGGCGGACGAACACCTCGAACGAGACGAATGCACTGACCGGATTGCCGGGCAGGGTGAAGATGGGGGTGGATTCCTCGCCGACGGTGCCGAATCCTTGCGGTTTGCCGGGCTGCATCGCGACCTGCTCGAACGCGACGGTGCCCAGTTGGGAGAGGACCTCTTTCACGACGTCATAGGCGCCCGCGCTCACCCCGCCGGTGGTGATGACCAGGTCGGCCCGGACGAGTTGGTCCTCGATCAGGCCCAGCAGGCGGTCGGGGTCGTCGGACACCGGTGGGATCCGGTAGGCGATCGCGCCGGCTTCCCGGGCAGCGGAGGTGAGGGTGAACGAGTTGGAGTCGGTGATCTGCCCCAGCGCCACGGGATGCCCAGGCTCGACGAGCTCACTTCCGGTGGAGATCACCACAACCCGCGGCTTGGGGCGCACGACGACCCGATCCCGTCCCACGGCCGCCAGCAGACCCACCTGCGCCGCGCCGAGGTAGGTACCGGCGCCGAGAACGACGTCGCCCTGGTTCACGTCCTCGCCGGCGCGCCGGATGTGGGCGCCGAGCTTGGCCGGCGACGAGATCCACACCCGGGCGGTACCGCCGTCGGTGTGTTCGACGGGCACTATGGCGTCGGCCCTGGCCGGCATCGGCGCACCCGTCATGATCCGCGCGCTCAGCCCAGGGCCGATGGCACTGACCTGGGTGTCGCCGGCGGCGATGTCGGCAACGACGGGCAACTCGACCGGCTCGTCCTCCGATGCGTCGGCGACGTCCTCCGCGCAGACCGCGTAACCGTCCATGGCGGAGTTGTCGAACTGTGGGAGCGGCCACGGCGCCACGACGTCCTCGGTCAGGACGCAGCCATGGGCGTCGAGCAGTTGGACGTCGAGCGCCGGAAGCGGCCGGATCGTCTCGAGGATGTCCGACAGGTGGTCAGCGACTCGTTTCACCTTGTGACCTCGGCAGATCGGGGGGTCGGTGGGGCACGGAAGGTGGGCGGGACCCCGCCAACATAGTTGGTCACCGGGTGTCCTCGGGTGGCAGGGCGGCCACGAACTCACGCAGCCAGGCTCGGAAGTCCGGCCCGAGGTCACTGCGCTCGCAGGCCAGCTGAACGGTGGTGCGCAAATAGTCTTGCCGATCGCCGGTGTCATAGCGGCGGCCACGGAACACGATGGCCCGCACCCCTCCGCCGGCTTCGGCCGGCATTCCCGCCAACGTCTTGAGCGCGTCGGTGATCTGGATCTCACCGCCCCGTCCTGGCGGCGTCTCCCGCAGGACGTCGAACACGGCCGGGTGCAGCACGTACCGGCCGATGATGGCGAGATTGCTAGGAGCGTCGGCCGGGTCGGGTTTCTCAACCAAGTCGGTGACCTCGACGACGTCGTCGGTGTCTCCCGGGCGCACCGCGGCGCACCCGTACAGGCTCACCTGCGACGGGTCGACCTCGATGAGTGCGACGACGCTGCCACCGTAGCGCTGCTGAACCTCGAGCATCGGCGCGAGGAGTGCGTCGCGCGGGTCGATGAGGTCGTCGCCGAGCATCACCGCGAACGGTTCGTCGCCGACGTGGCGCGCCCCGCACAACACGGCGTGGCCGAGGCCGCGGGGATCTCCCTGCCGGACGTAATGGATGTCGCCCAACACTTGCGACTGGCGGACGCGGTCGAGCCGCTGCTGGTCTCCCTTCTGCTCCAGCGCGGCTTCCAGCTCCCACGCGCGGTCGAAGTGGTTCTCCAGCGACTGCTTGTTGCGGCCGGTGACGAACAAGACGTCTTCGAGCCCGGCGGACACCGCCTCTTCGACGACGTACTGGATGGCCGGTTTGTCGACCACCGGGAGCATCTCCTTGGGGGTGGCCTTGGTGGCCGGCAGGAACCGGGTGCCCAACCCGGCAACGGTGATGACGACCTTGCGGACAGGTTTCTCGGCATCACTGTTCATGGCGGCGCTCATGTCGACACCTTACAAGGGCACCGGGCCGCGTCGGGGTCACCACACCCGCGGCCTGGAGCGGTAGCGTGGCAGCGTGCCAACCACGATCCGCGAAGCCAAGCGCGCACTACGCGAACGTCTGCGCGCCAACCGGTCCGCCTTGGACGCACACGCGCTGGCCGTCGCGGCTCGTGCGTTACGTGACTCGGTGCTCGAGTTGCCCGGTGTCGACTCCGCCGGCGCCGTCGCCGCCTACGTTTCGGTGGGCGACGAACCCGGCACCGGACCACTGATCGAGGAGCTGTCCGAACGCGGCATCGACATCCTCCTGCCCGTGCTGCAACCCGATTTCGACCTGGATTGGGCGCCGTACCGGGGTCCGTCGGCACTGGTCAAGGCCTCGCGGGGACTGCTGGAACCGGCCGGGCCAACCGCCGGCCCGGAGTCGGTGTTAGAGGTCGACGCCGTCATCTTGCCCGCGCTGGCCGTCGACCGCCGAGGCACCCGCCTGGGCCAGGGTGGCGGCTGCTATGACCGGGTGCTCGCCCGCCTCGGCGGCAGCAAACCGGCATACGTGCTGCTGCACGACGGAGAGCTGTTGGACATGCCGATACCCCGTGAACCACACGACGTCCCGGTCGACACCGTCGTGACTCCCTCCGGGGTCCATCGCATGCGCGGGTGAGGGCCCGGGCCCAGGAACCACGCCCGAGCGGCCCAGGCCGCGTCAGCGGATCTCGACGGGCTCACGCGGCACCAACGTCTGTACGTGTTGCTCGGCGGCACGCACCGCCGGTTCGCTCCACCGCATCGGCAACATCTGGCCGGTACGCCAGAGTTCGGTCTGGTCGCCATAGTGTCGATGATGTGGATGCCCGCTCACCCCGGTCAGGTCGATCCACTGGGAGTTGTCACGGTCGGCGAGATCAACCACCATCCGCATCGACGGCACCCAGGTGACGTCGTATCCGTCGGGGGCGAACCACGAGTTCGCCTGTACCGTTGCCGTTCCACCGCCCACGGCCACCGGCTTCCGGTTGACCAGCCACTCGACGAATCCGATACCGGAGGTGCCGAGTGTCTGGTCGGTGAGCGTGAGGGTGTGCGATCGGCCCCACTCCCACCTCTCGGGGTCCTTACCCTGCAGCTGGGTCAGCTCGTCCCGGGCGTCCTGCGCCGCCTGCAAGAGGATGTCGTCGCGGGTCTCGGTAGCGGCGGTGTCCACGTCGTTCCAGTACGGATCGTCCGGGTTCTCGACCAGGTCGCGTAGCACCTCGACCCACCTGCCGCCCCCACTGGGCCATTGGTCTTCGGGTAACTCATCGTGGAAGGTCAAAGCCAGCACGTGCCGCCAGACCGCGTTGAAGTACGCCGCCGGGCCCGACTCCGGTTCCTGGCGATAATCCCAGCCCCGCAGCATCCGCAGACCATCCCCGTAGTAGCCCTCGGGTGCGTCGAGTTCGGTGAGGTACGGGACGAGCATCTCGGCGGCCGCGCTGCGGGAGTCCATCTGCACCTCGACCATGGTGTCGACGTCGAGGTCACCCCTGGCCGCGGCCTCCTCCAGGAGATCGGAGATCCGGCCGGCCCGGTGCCCGGCGTCGAAGTCGGCGGTCAGGAAATACCGGTAGGCCGGGCTGGTGACCGGCTGGTTGGCCGTGACGATCATCCCGCTGTCCGGGTTCAGCACACTCGGCAGTTCGTCGAACGGGATGTAGCCCAGCCAGTCGTGGTCTCCGGTCCACCCGGGTACGGGGTAACGTCCGTCGCCGGTCGCTCGAACCGGGACCTTGCCAGGGGCCTGGTAGCCGATGTTGCCTTCGGTATCGGCGTACACGAGGTTCTGCGCGGGTACGTCGAACAAGGCGGCCGCGGCTTTGAACTCGTCCCACGTGCTGGCCTTGTTGAGCGCGAAGACCGCGTCGGCGGTAGACCCCGGATCGAGTGCGGTCCAGCGCAGCGCGACGCCGTAGTCCGTACCGTCGGGGCTGGTGTCAGTAGTACTTGGATCGGCCGGCGGCGCCTCATCGGACCATCCTGCCGAGTCGCGGGGTTCGTCGTCGTCAGCGTCGGAACCGACGGGCGCCTCGGACCCCACCCGACGCATCTCGTCGGAGTGGTCGGAAATGAGCGGGCCATGCCGGGTCGAGCGCACCGTGATATTCACGTCGTCACCGTCGGCCACTCTGATGGTCTCGTCCCGGACTTCCATCCGTTCCCAGCGCTCGCCGGTGCGATAGAGGTCGCCTTGCACTTCCTCCAGGTAGAGGTCGGTGACGTCGGCGCCCATGTTGGTGAACCCCCACGCGATGTCCGCGTTCTGGCCGATCACCACACCTGGGAGCCCGGAGAACGAGTAGCCGGTGACGTCGAACGGGCACTCGGGGCCGACGGTGCGGCAACGCAGACCGACCTGGTACCAGATCGACGGCATACTCGGCGCGAGGTGGGGGTCGTTGGCGAGGAGCGGCGCACCGGACGCGGTCAGCGAGCCGTCGACCACCCACGAGTTCGACCCGACACCGGTGCCGTGGCCCAGTACCGCGGGCCCGGAACGCAGCGCCGCGGCGGCCGAGCCGAGCGCGTCCTGGGCGTCGACGGCAACCGTCTCACCGTCGTCGTCGACCACCGTCAACGCGCCGGTGGTGGTGACGTGTTCGTCGTCGACGATGGGGGCGCCGACCTCGGGGCGGTACTCCGGATAGAGCTGCTCCACCCGGTCGATCGGCAGCGCGGTCGCCAGCAGAGCGCGGTCGACCTCGTCGGTGACGTTGCCGCGCAGGTCCCAGGCCATCGCCTTGAGCCAGCTGACCGAGTCGACCGGCGACCATCGCGCGGGGTTCGTATCGCCACCGATGACACCGAGCAGCGTGTAGGCGAAGCCGAGGTCGCCACCGGAGTTCTGGTCCAGCCAGGCGTTCACGCCATCGGCGTAGGCCTGCAGGTACCGCCGGGTTTCCGGCTCTAGCAGGGGCAGCTCCTTGCGCGCCACCTCACGCCAGCCGAGCGTCCGCACGAACGCGTCGGTCTCGACCTGGTCGGAACCGAATAGCTCGGAGAGCCGGCCGGAGGTGACGTGGCGGCGCACGTCCATCTCCCAGAACCGGTCCTGTGCGTGAACGTATCCCTGGGCGCGGAAGAGGTCCTCGGCGGTGTCGGCATAGATCTGCGGAATGCCGTATTCGTCGCGGACGACCTCGACCTCGCCGGTCAGCCGGGGAAGCTCGACGGTGCCCTCGTATTCGGGAAAGGGCCGGCGGATCGACCACACCGCCACGACGGTGACGGCCACCAGCGCGAGGATCAGAACCCCGGCGGTGGCCGACACGATGATGGTGATCCGGCGACGAGTCACCCGCACAGGTTAGGGGACGGCGCCGTCATACTCGATCCCCCCGCCCCATGATCATGAACACTTTGCCGTGCCATGGCACGGCAAAGTGTTCATGATCATGGGGCGGGGCTGGTGGCGGGAAAGGCTGAGGGCTTGCTTTTGTTAACGAAAGGCTTAAACCTTGCGCCCTGGTCGGCAAGGCTCTAGCGTTGACGACGTGGTGTACGTCCTCACGGTCGATCAGCGAGGCAGCCGCCGAGGCCGCGATCTGGTCGACGACGCCTTGACGCTGCTTCGGCAACGCAAGCCCGCACCGCTCCTCCATTTCGAACGAACCGCCGGCGACGAATTCCAAGGGGTCCTCGCCACCCCCGAGCACACGCTCGACACCGCCTTGACGTTGGCCCGCCAAGGCACCTGGAGTGTCGGCATCGGCACGGGAGCCGTCGACGAACCGCTCCCCACCAGCACCCGGTCCGCTCGCGGTCCCGCGTTCATCCACGCCCGACATGCCCTCGACACCGCCAAACTACGCCCCCACGGTGTCGCCGTCGGCGGAGTGAGCAGCCCGTCCACCCGTGACGCCGACGCCCTGATGGCCCTGCTCGCAGCGCTCATCTCCCGACGCACCGACGCCGGCTGGGATGCGGTGGACCTCGTCGAGGCCGGCCATACGATCACCGAGGCGGCCGACCAGCTGGGCATCAGCCGACAGGCCGTGGGCCAACGCCTGGCCGTCGCGTTGTGGCAGCAAGAACGCGACGTGCGCCCACTCGCCATCCGGTTGCTGGAAGAATCCGACCAGACCCCGCCGTCAGCACCGGAAGGTGACCGATGACCACCACCGTCATCGCACTCCTCGTCGCCACCACGGTTGTGGGTACGTGCCTCTGGTACGTCGTCGACCGCCACCGCGACGAGATTTCCGTCACCGGAGCCGTCCTCGCTGCCATAGTGCCGGCCCTACTACTGGGCGCCACCGCCCTGCTGGGTCTGGACGAGCTCGGCCCGAGCGACAACCAACAGCGCCTCATCGTCGCCATCGGCGTCACCGCGGCCGTACCCGGCGGCGGACTCCTGGCCACGGCCGCCCTCCGGCTGGCAGACCGGCGGGTCCACCCACCGCGGCCGAACCCGTCACCGGGGCCGCCGCCCCCGCCTCCCCCGCCTCCTTCCGGAACGGGAGCCTCGGCACCTCGACTCCAAACGGTCTCCGACCCGGACACGCTACGTGGGGGCGCCGCCATCGGCGCGTTGGAACGTGTCGCCGTCACCATCACGTTGCTAGCCGGCTGGCCCGAAGGGCTCGCCCTGATTCTCGCGGTCAAAGGCTTCGGCCGGTATCCGGAGCTCCGCAAGCCAGCAGCCCCGGAACGATTCATCATCGGCACCTTCGCGAGCATCCTGTGGGGGGTCGCCACGGCTGGTGTCGTGATCGCCTGTCGCACATGATCATTTCAAGCCCACGTGGACAAAACAGCCTTCGAAAGCGCATTATTAGCAGTCGGGGTCTACGAGTGCTAGCCGAGCGGTTCGGCATGATCTCAGCGGACCACCTGAGTTGACGCCCGGGAGGACCAGGAAGTGCCCACGTACCAGTACACCTGCACCGACTGCGGAGAGCCGCTGGAGGTCGTACAGAGCTTCACCGATGACGCCTTGACCGAGTGCCCGAAGTGCGAGGGCAGGCTGCGCAAGGTGTTCTCCGCGGTTGGGGTCGTGTTCAAGGGCTCCGGGTTTTACCGCACCGACAGCCGCGACTCGTCGAACGGCTCGTCGAAGAGTCCGGCCAAGAGCACCGCGTCCAGCGACTCATCGACCAGCAGCGACGGATCGAGCAGCGACAGCTCCGCGAGCTCCAGCTCCACGTCTGACTCGAGTTCGTCAGGTTCGGCTAGCAGCACCAACGGGTCCAGTTCCTCGAGCAAGACACCCGCGCCGTCGACCACGTCGAGCTGACCACCGCAGGTCCGCAAAGATTCCTCGAGTTTGCCCTGTGGATAACGCCTTGCCGTGCGGCGGCAGCGCTTACTGTCACGTGTCATGGACAACGGGCGTATACATCTCACCCGGTGGGTCCGAGCGGTCGGATGGCATCGCCGACTGCTCGCCGCCGGCTTAGCCGCGGCCGCCGCCGCGCTGGCCATCCACGTGATATCCCCCACACCCCCGGCAGGTGTCGACGTTCTGGTAGCCGCCCGTGACCTCAGCGGTGGTGAACCGATCCACGCCGACGACATCACCACCGTCGCCCTTCCGCCAGACACCCTCCCCGGCGGTCTGGTCGGCGCATCCGACGTGATCGACCGCGTTCTCGCCGGTCCGGTCCGGGCCGGTGAACCCATCACCGACCGCCGGCTCCTCGGCCCGGCCTTACTCGACGGATGGGGGAGCGATCTCGTAGCGGCGCCCGTTCGGGTCACCGACGCTGGCGCCGCGACGCTCATCCGGACCGGCGACCGGATCGACCTGCTCGCCGCCGGTGGCGAAGCACTGACCGGGGCCCACGTCGTCGCCTCGGACGTGCCCGTACTGACGGTCTTGACCACCGACGGGGGCGCACTAGCCGAGGGGGCGCTGCTCGTCGTTGGCGCTACCGCCGATCAGGCGGCCGATCTGGCCCAGGCCGCGGTCACCGCACGGCTCTCGTTCACCATCGGCCCGGGCTGAGGCCACCGGCCAGGGAGCCGTGGGATAGCCGCCCCGAGGTCGCTGCGGAGCCGCCCACACCCGAACCCACGGGGTTTCAACGAGCGCGTGGACCACAACACGGCTAACCTGTCGCCGACACCACGTCCTGAGGCCGCGTGCGGGTCTGGTCGCCTCCATCCCTGGGGCCGCCCGGCGCCCACCCGGCCCGAGTTGCACGGAGGAACACACCATGCTCAAGGGCTTCCGCGACTTCATCAGCCGCGGCAACGTCGTCGACCTGGCGGTCGCGGTGGTCATCGGCGCAGCCTTCACAGTCGTCATCAACTCGGTGGTCGACGGCCTGATCAATCCGCTCGTGGCGGCCATCTTCGGTGAGCCGGACCTCACCCAGGTGGCCACGTTCGAGATCAACAACGCGCAGTTCTCGATCGGATTGATCCTCGACGCTCTGTTCAACTTCCTGATCGTCGCCGCCGCCATCTACTTCGTCGTCGTCGTACCGATCAACAAGCTCCGCGCGCTCAAGGCGCAGCAGGAAGCCGAAGAGGCCGAAGAGGTCGCCGAAGAGGTGGCGCTGCTGCGGGAGATCCGCGACGAACTGCGCGCCCGCCGCTAAGCCCCCCTCCCGGTGATCATTGGCTTTTGACTACCGAATTCGGTGGTCAAAAGCCAATGATCACCGGGAGGGAGGAGAGAAGGGGCGGTCGTCCTACCAGTGTGGTGGGCGTTCGTCGAGCAGCCGTTGGTCGTTCGACGTGTCGTCGTCGCCCCAGCCGCCGGGCGACTCGTCCTCTGTGACATCGGGGAGGACGTCGAAATCGTCTTCCCATCCACTCGGTGTACTCACCGTTCCCCACTCCTGTAGCCGTCAACCTTCACCACCAGCGTAGGACCGGATCGGCTCCACCGGCCGCCGGGTGTGAAGATCGTTCAACCTGTCCTCCGTCGACTGGTCACCGCACCAGATCGAAGAAGGTCCGAACGTCGTCGACCAGCAACTCCGGCACCTGGTGGGCGGAGTAGTGACCGCCGCGGTCATAAGTGCTCCACTGGACGACGTTGGTGTGGTCGCGGTCGGCGAAGCGGCGGATCGACGTGAAGTCGTCGGCGAACCCGGCCAGGCCCAGCGGTCGCGTGGTGGGTTCGGTCGGGTGTTCGGCGTGGGCATCCTCGTAGTAGAACCGCGCCGCCGACGCACCCGTGTTGGTCAACCAGTACAGCATGACGTTGGTCAGGATGAAGTCGTCGCTGACCGCGTCGGCGCCGAACAACTGCGCACTCCAGGCCAGCTGCCCCGCCGGCGAATCGGCGAGGGCGTGCGCCAGGTTCTGCGGCTTGGTGGATTGCAGCTGGTTGAACGCTCCCATCTCCTCCCAGAACCACTTCAGGCGCTCCATCGCGGCCATCTCGTCGTTGGTCATCCCCTCGAACTCGGACGGATCTCCGGTGGGGAACGAGAAGACCTGGGTCACGTGGACGCCGGCGACCTTCTCCCCGGCCACGCGACCCAACTCCGGGGCGATCAACGATCCGGCGTCATTGCCGTGGGCTCCGTAGCGCTCGTAGCCGAGACGGTGCATCAGCTCCGCCCACGCCGCGGCGATCCGGCTACGGCCCCATCCCTTTTCCGTCGTCGGCCCGGAGAATGCGAAACCCGGGATTGATGGGATGACTAGGTGGAACGCCATAGACGGGTCGCCACCGTGTGCCCGCGGGTCGGTGAGCGGTCCGATGACGTCGAGGAACTCGACGATGGAACCCGGCCAGCCGTGGGTGAGGATCAGCGGGAAGGCGTCCGGCTCGGGAGACCGGACGTGGAGGAAGTGCACGTTCTGGCCGTCGATCTCGGTGGTGAACTGCGGGTAGGAGTTCAACGTGGCTTCCCACTCGCGCCAGTTGTATCCGTCCTTCCAGTAGTCCACCAGCCGGCGCACGAACTCGACCGGGACACCGTAGTCCCAGCCGGCATCGGGGAGTTCCTGGGTGAGGCGGGTGCGGACCAGCCGGCTCTGGAGGTCGTCGAGTTCGTCCTGCGGGATGTTGATGGTGAAGGGGTGGATCTGCGCGGAGGCGGTGATGTGCTGGGGAGTAGCCGTGGAGTTCGTCATGTGAAGAACGGTAGAAGCCATTGCGGCAAGGTTCTTTCCGCAATAGCTGGCATTCTTGAAGAATGTTGGAAACATCGGCTCGGCTACTCCGGTTGCTGTCACTCTTACAGGCCCGGCGGGAGTGGACCGGTTCGCAACTGGCTACCCGGCTGGGCGTGAGTGCCCGCACCATCCGCAACGACGTGGAGAAGCTGCGCTCGCTCGGCTATCCGGTGAACGCCGCCCCCGGAGCGTCCGGTGGGTACCACCTCGGGGCCGGCGCCGACCTGCCCCCGCTGCTTCTCGACGACGAAGAGGCTGTCGCGGTGGCTATCGGGCTGCGCACGGCGGCCGGCGGCGCGGTCGACGGCATCGAGGAGACGTCGGTACGGGCGTTGGCCAAACTCGAGCAGGTGCTGCCGTCGCGGCTGCGCCGTCGAGTGAACGCGCTGCAGAGTCAGACCGTCGCAGTCCCATACGACCAGCCCGCCCCGGTGGTGAACGCGGAGGTCCTGGCCGCCATCTCACTCGCCTGCCGGGACCACGAGCGGCTCCGATTCGGTTACCAGAGCCACGGCGGGGAGGCGACCAGCCGGTCGGTGGAGCCATATCGGTTGGTTCGGTGGGGCCGTCGTTGGTACCTCGTCGCTTGGGACCTGGCCCGCGCCGACTGGCGCACGTTCCGGGTCGACCGGATCACCAGCTGCCATCCCGTCAGCGCTCGGTTCATGCCTCGTGACCTTCCCGACGACGATCTAGCCGCCTACGTCGCGCGGCAGGTGTCCGTCGCACCCCGCCGATATCAAGCCACGTTCCGCCTACATGCATCGGTCGAGCAGATGCGGGCTCGGCTGCCGGCCGCCGTCGGGACACTGGAAGAGATCGACGCGTCGACCTGCCTACTGCGCAGCGGCAACGATTCCCTCGACGAACTCGCCGTGCACATCGGGATGGCCGGTGTCGACTTCGAGGTCCTCGAACCACCCGAGCTGATCGACCACGTCCGTACGCTGGCAGAACGCTACAGTCGGGCAACCCGATCCGGGGATGCGCGGTGAGGGGCGGCTACACCTGGCGGCGGACGTTCTCGAAGGGCGAAGCTGCGCCGCACACCGGCGTCACGGCTTGCGGGCGATCCCAGCCCAGTAGTATGCGGCGTTCGGGTCGGCCGGCGGTTCCCCGTCCGGACGCCACCCCAGCACCGGCACGACACCTGGGTCGACGACGTCGAGTCCGGCGAAGAGCGACCCTTCGATATCCACCTTGCTGCGGCTGGCGAGGGTGATGCCAGCCTGCCCGGCGGCGGCCGCCGCGGCGTCGAACGCCGCGCGGTCGAAGTCGGCGCTCGGATGGGTGATGGCCAGGTAGCTCCCGGACGGTAGCGCGTCCAGCAGAGTCGACACCCACCGCTGGGGCTGCTCGGCGTCGGTGAAGTACATGAGGATAGCCACCATGATCAGGCCCACCGGCTGGCTCAAGTCGAGGGTCTTCGCCAGCGCCGGATGCTCCAGGATGGCTTCGGGCTCGCGCAGGTCGCCCAGGATGAATTCGGTCCGGCCCTCCGGTGTGCTCGTCATCAGGGCTCGAGCGTGGGTCAGCACCAGGGGGTCGTGATCGACGTAAAGGATCCGGCAGTCGGGTGCGACCTTCTGGGCCACCTCGTGAACGTTACCGGCGGTGGGAATGCCGGTGCCGATGTCGAGGAACTGGCGGACGCCGGCCTCGGCCGTCAGGTAGTGCACAGCGCGGCCGAGGAACGCCCGGTTGGCGCGGGCCATAGCCGGCAGAGTCGGGATCACCTCGATCATCGCCTCGCCGAGGGCCCGATCGGCTGGAAAGTTGTCTTTGCCGCCGAGCCAGTAGTCGTAGACGCGGGCCGAGTGGGCGACGGATACGTCGATGTCCGGGCGGGATGGGTCTAACGACATGGTGAGACGTCCTGTTCCTGCGGGGCTTCACAAATACCGTGGACACATATACAAGCAGACGAACCGCGCCAAACCAAGATCAGATCGTCCGGTATCGCATCGCCACCTCCCGGTGATCGTCGCCGGTTTCCGGTCGCTCTAGCGCCAGTTTTGGGTTCGACGAACGGCGGGGAGCGACGCGAAAGCAGCAACGATCACCGAGGGTGACCCTCCACGGCCGGACGGGCGGAACTCAAGCGGTTGATGGAGCCGGCGGATATCCGGCCCGCGACACCCGCACGGCGTGCCGCAGGACGTCGCGGGTTCGGGGGTCGTCCATCGACAGACCCAGCTCCACGGCGACGAGGTCGACGACGTGGTCTTCACGCCGGTTCAGTCCGTCCGACTCGACCCAACGGGCCAGCCCGGAAAGCTCCCGACAGGTGTAGTCGGAAAGCTCGCGACCCGCACCTATGGACGGCCGTGCACCTACACGTCGCGGACCCGTAGCCGTGAGGCCGGCCGCATCCGATAGACCGTCGGCCGGCTCACCGTCGACCTCGCCGCCGTCGACCTCGCCGCCGACGACCTCGCCGCCGACGACGTCGGACCCGCCGGAGGCTGAACCGGCGACAAGCTCACCGTCGCCGGCAGCACCGCTGTTCACGTCAGCCTCGTGGGTTGCCTCTCCAGTGTTGGGCGGCACCACTGCGGCAGTCGGTTCCAGTTCGGCTTCCTCCGGCATCCCGGCCACGACGTCAGCCTCGGCCGCCGCCACCGCCCAGTCATAGGCGTCCGCTGCCGCAACCGCGTCTTCGTACGCTCGGACCAACCGCTTTCCCTCGTTCTCCGGATCGGCCGACCACGCCGCCGCCCATACCCGGTGCACGCTCCACCCCAGCCGCTCGAGCTGAGCTGGCCGGATCCGCTCACGTTCCCGCGCCGGCCGGGCGGCCGCTCCTCCTGGCGAATCGGTCTCGACGGCCAGCACATACCGGTCTTGGCGGGTGGGGTGCCGGGCCGCGACTGCCACACCGCCCGGCCCGCCGTAGCCGACCTCGACCACTGCACCGGCCTGCCGTAGGCGATGGGCGATCGCCTCGGCCAAAGCATCCGCCGATGGCGCCGGCCCGTCCGGGACGACCCGGGCGCCGCTTTCGACGTACGTCAAGAACTCGCCGAGCGCCTGCGCACCCGGAGTGGTGAGCCGGCGCGGGCTGAGGTCGTCAGCGCCGAACGTCGACACTACGGTCAGGCGTTCCCGCGCTCGAGTGGACGCTGAGACCAACCGGCGTTCTCCACCGGGCCGGCCCAGCGCACCGAAGCGGTAGAGGATACGGCCGTCCACCGACCGTCCGTAGCCGAGGCTGAGGATGATGGCGTCTCGGACGTCGCCGGCCGCACGTTCGACGTCCTTGACGAAGAACGGCTCAGCACGGTCTTCACGCAGTAGCGGAGCGACGTCTGGCGCGCGGACCAGGCTGCGCCGCAGCGCCGCGTCGAGCCGCTCGGCATGCCGCGGCCCCAGAGTGACGATCCCCAGGCTCTCGTGCGGGCGGTTGCGCAGGTGCTGCAGCACCAGTTCGACGACGCGCTTGACCTCCGCGGACGAGCTGTCGACGGGGTCGTCGCCGCCGGCCGGCGCGTCCACCAGGTCGAGGAGGACCCGCTCGTTGCCCCCGGCGCCGGGGACGGTCACGAGCCGGTTGGCGTAACCTGCCTGGACGGCGAAGCCCACCAGGCGGTCGTCGCGGAACCGGTGTTGTCCGTGGAGGTGGCGGGTTGGCAGCACCGGCCGTAGGACCTCGGCCACTGACGCCGGCGGGTCTCCGGCCCACGGTCCTTCCAACTCGTCCGGATCCGGCGCCGGCTCGAACGCCGTGGTAAACGCGGGCAGTGCTACGTCGTCGTCGGCGATCACCACGACGCGGCTGCCCCGGGCGATCGCCGGGACCGCCTGGGCCACGGTCAGCCGGGCGGCGTCCTCGATGATCACCACGTCGAACAGCGGGCGGGGTGGCAGGATCCGGGCCACGTCCAATGGCGACATCATCCAGCACGGCACCGCGGCCAGGGCGACATCCGGCGCGGTCTCGAGCAAGGTCTTCGGTGCGGATGCCGCGTCCAGGGCACCGCCGACGGCACCGGCCAGAACCTCGGCCTGCCCTTCGTAGTCTTCGCAGACCGCGGCGAAACGTTCCGCTCGTGCGCTGCGGACCCGCGTCGCTGCCGCCAACACGTCGGCGACGTCGGCGCCACGGAACTCCTCGATGGCACGCCGGTGCGCGGCGTCGTCGAAGCGGCTCAACGCGGCGTCGGTGGCCTTCCACTCGTCGAGTAGCGATGCGAGCCACGCATATTCCAGCACCTGCTCGACACCGTCGGGGCGGGTCTTTCGCCGCCGCAAGTCGGCCAGCAGCTCGTCGAGACCAGCCGCGGACAGTTTGGCTTCTAGTTTGAGCAATCGGGGCATCGCCCGGAGATGCCGCTCGTCCGCGGCCAGGGCGGCCAAGCGTCGGCCGACCTCGACGAATGGTAGTCCTTCCAAGCCCTGGGTACGCGGGTTCGCCGCAGCCAGTACCCCAAGGCGGCGACGGACCGTGGTGACCGCTTCGGCCGCACGGGGCAGATACTCGCCGGTGCGCGGAGGCCGGCCGTCGCGGGACCATTTCTTCCAGCGGGTGAGCTGATCGGACGCCTCGACCAAGGCGGCGTGTACGGACTCCCGGTGCTGCCGGCCGTACCGACCGGACAGCTCAGCGGCACGTCGGCGGAGCCGCCGGCGAGCCAGGAACCCGGGGCGGCCGGCGCCCTCCGATGTGCCCGTGCGGGTACCGGTGGCCGCGGCGAGGTCAGCCAGGGGCTCCGACCAGATCCCGGGGCCGAATATCTTGAGTGTGCGCTCGACGGACAGGAGCAGGTCGACCACGTCGGCGCATTCTTCGACTGAATTCGGCCCGGTCAGCCCCACCTCGACCGCCGCGCGCGTAGCCAGGTCGCGCAGCTGGCCCAGGTGGGTGTCGCGCAGCCCGACCACCGTCATTCCGAGTGAGTCGGCGGTGTCGGCACTTGGGATGTCCGAGCCATACCAGGGCGAGCCGTCTTCGGTGAGGGTCAACCCTTCCAGCTGGGCGTATTCGAGCAGAGCTGACGTGACGTCGGCGAGGCCAGTCTCACCCTGGATGGCCCCGGTTGGGATCCGCACCGACGTGCGTGCACGCTGAGGCGCGGTAGCGGTACGGACCAGCGCCTGGTAGGCGCTGATGCCACCCGGCTGCCGGTTGCGGTGCATGGCGTCGCGGTAAGCGTCGAGTTCTGCGGCCAACTGGCCGGCGTCGGGAGCGCCCGGTGGCGGGTGACCAGGTTCGATAGCGTCCTGGTCGAGCGCCTCGCGTAGCTCACGTGCGGTCTCGGTGACGTGGCGGACCGCCTCGGTCGACGACGTTACGCCGGCGTCGAGGAGCACGTCGTCCAAGCCAGCGGCCGCAAGCCGGGTGGCGATATCGCCGAGGGCGGCCCGCTTCTGCCCAACGATCAGGACCTTCTGACCGCGGCCGACGAGTTCGGCGACCATCCCGGCCACGACCTGTGTGCGCCCGCTGCCGGGCGGGGCGTCGACCAGAAGGTGCCCACCACCGGCTACGGCCGAGATCACCTCGCGCTGGTGTATATCGGTGTCGAAGGCGAGGTAGCGCGGCTGGTCGGTGGTGAGCGTCGCGCCGAGGCGGGCTCCGGCTTTCTCGTCGCCGGCCAGCGCTGCCACGACGTCATGCTGCCCAAGCTCCGCGCTGAGGTCTTCGATGTCTCGGCTGAGCAGAAGCGGCGCGGTGGCGAAGGTGGCGAGCACGGCTCGATGCGCGATGGAGAAACCGTCGACGACGTGCGCCGGCGCGAACTCACGTAGCCGCTCGACCACTGTCGGATACTTCAGGTGCCCCGAGTGATCGCGGAGGTCGTCGGCCTGGAAGCGCAGACCGAGCTGGGCGTCCAGGGCATGCAACAGCACCGGGTTGACGATGGACTCGTCGGCGACACTAATGACGAAGTCGGTCTCCGCGGGGTCGCGGGCGACCACCGTGGCCTGCCGCAACAGTACGGGAGCGGTGGGCCGGTGAGCGACGAACGGGTTCGACCAGGTGGCGACGCCGATGGCGAGCAGGCACGCGCCGATGCCGCGTTCTTCGGCCAGCTCCCGAGCCTTGTCCCGGATCGCGCGGATCGAGCGCAGCGCGGAGCTGCGCAGCGGCTCGTGAGGAAACAGCTTGGACAGCGCGACCTGGTCACCCTCCATCAAGAGGCGGCGCGCTTCCGGATCAGCGGCGGCAAGATCGAGCGTGCCGACCTTGAGATCCCGGAACGAAAGCAGCGGGTCGCGCCCACCGAGGGCGGCAAGCTCGTCCTTCCACCGCTGCACCACCTCGACGACACCTTCGCTCTGACTCGCGCTCACTCCGTCGAGAGTAGTTCAGAGACTCGCGGGAGCCACGCAGACAAGCCGGGGAGGCCGACGAAACCGGTGATCATCAGGACTTTCCCGTCCCCTCGGCGCACCCCGGGGTCAGGCCATGGGGAAGGGACGGTCATGTCCTGGCAAACCCGATGCCGACCGGCGTAGCCTTCGACGTGAACTTCGGTCCGGATCGGATCCGTCCCCCCGTCCACCCGTCCGCCCTGCGACACGGCCATGACCACCGGGGCACTGGACATAGGCGACGGACAGGCTAGAGTGGCGCGGCGTGACGGGGTATCACTACTCCGGCGTCCTTCGGTGCCGGACCTTCGCAGTCTGTGAGGAGTCTTGGTGAAACTACTCGAGGAAGTCAGCACAGCGCCGACTCCACGACCGTCGGGCAAGCGAGTCGTCGTGACGATGACCGCGACGCTGCTCCTCGTCATCGCCGCCACCTATTTCGGTTACACCATGCTGACGGGTCCCGGCTCCGAGGCGGACGAGAACGCGCCGGTGACGATGAGCGTCTGGGTAGAGGAGGCCAGCGCGGCCTGCCACACCGTCGCCGAGGAACACCCCGTCCTCACCCAAGGCGACGACACTCGGGTCGACAGCGACAACGTCGTCCGAGTCGCCGCCGGCGTCCAGTCGCTCGACGCGAGGATCAACGACCTCTCGCCGCTGGCCGATACCGCCGACCAGAACGCGGTCGAGCCGATCATCGCGCTGGGTGCTCCCGCCCGAGACGCATGGAACGCCATTGAGGCCGACGACGCTGGATCCGCCGACGATCGCGCCGACGCGTCCCAGTTGACCAGTACTTTCGTGAACGGCTTGGTCGAGTTGGGCGCCGAATGCGGCGTCCTCGACTAAGCCAGTGACGAACATTCAGCACAGCCGCACAGGGCCAGCTGACCGGCCCACTCGTATCGATGTGATCGCCGATGCGACTGGTCCGTCCCAGGACTAGTACCCTGTACGAGCGCGCCGACGGCGGGCCTTCCCGGCCGTCGGGCGACCAACGGCCCCCGTAGCTCAGGGGATAGAGCATCCGCCTCCTAAGCGGAGTGCCGCAGGTTCGAATCCTGCCGGGGGCACCCACCCCGTTCCCGTGATCGTTGGCTTTTGACTACCGGATCCGGTAGTCAAAAGCCAACGATCACGGGTGTGGGGCTACCGTTCTCGTCGCTGTTCATTCCGGGATCGACAGCGTGTCCAGATGTGGCCAGACGGTGTTGGCGAAGTTGTAGCCGTTGGTGGCATCCCAGTTGATCGACCAGGTCATCGCACCACGGATGCCGGGATAGGTGGTGGGCGGCGTGAATCGTCCACACCTGATGCCGGATTCGAGGCAGTCAAGTGCTGCGTTGACCACCGCGGGATTCACGTACCCCCCGCCGGCTGCGGATCGCGTGGCTGGTAGCCCCAGACCAACCTGTTCGGGTGCCAACCCATTCTCGAGTTGGAGGCAGGCGAGCGCCGCGATGAACTCCACACTGCCCTGTGCATAGACGTTGCCGTCGCAGCCGTTCATCGTGCCCGAGTTGTAGTACTGGGTGTTCACCACGGTCAGGATGTCGCTGATGCTCAACGCGAGGCGGAAGTAGCTGCTGGTGGGAAACTGCATGTCCAGTGTTTGCGGGGCCATGGCGATCACGAGGTCCGGCCCGACCCGGTTGGACAATTGCCGCAGCGCCGATTCCAGATGGGTCGGGCTGATGCCGTGTTCGAGGTCGATGTCGACTCCGTCGAAGCCGTATTCCTGCATGAGCGCGTGGAGACTGTCGGCGAAGTTGTTGGCCCGTTGTTGGGTGTCGACGCGGACATTCCCGGCTTCACCACCAACGGAGAGGATCACCGCGGTGCCCTGGTTCTGCAGGTGCCGGATGTCGGCGATGAGGTCCGCGTCGGTGTAGCCGCCCAGGGCGTCCGAGACCTCATGAGAAACGGAGAACTCGACGCCGCCGGGGACGACGGGATCCTCCGTGCCGAAGGCGACGGCGACGAGGTTGTATTCACTCGGTATGTCCGCGAGCGGAATAACCGTGGAGTTGTTGTTGAAGTTGTGCCAGTAACCGGTGAGCAGCCGATCAGGTAATCCGTCACCAGGGGGTGTAGGCGTGGGAGTAGGCGTAGGGGTCGGCGTCGGTGTTGGTGTGGGCGTCGGAGTTGGCGTCGGCCCGCCCCCGTTTCCGGCGGGTGTCACCGAGATCGCCGATACCGTCGCGTAGTTGGCCCCACCACTGATGGTGAACCCCACCGACAACTGCCCACCCGTCGCTGACGCCTCGAACGAGCGGTCACACGCCCTCGCCGCTCCGCATTCGGCGAAGATGTCGAATCTGCGCAGCACAGTATTGCCGTCGACGTCGACGTCGAACACGCGTTGCCCTGGAGCGTTGGCCCAATCCTCGACCATCTTGACCGTTATCAGGTAGTCGCCGTCGGGCACGTCGAAGGTATATCCGGCGCCCGCGGCGAACAGGTTGTAGCTCTGGTACAACGCGTCGTCGTTGGTACCGGAGACCGGCGACGACATAGTTCCCGAGCCGAAGACGAGGCCGTGTCCCCAGCCTCCAGGGGAGTGCGGTTGATCAGCTGACCAGACCAGCCCGCCGGTGTCGGTGTACGCCCCGCCGTTCGCGTTGACGTGGACGGATGTGTCGCTGCTGGGGTCGGCGGACCCCTGCGCTGCCGAGACGAGGGCGCTGGATGCCAGCACACCCCCCGCGGCCACAGCGGCTACGACGACCGACGTCGTGGCCTTGCTCAGGAACGGACGGTTCTGGCCCAGGTTGGAAGAAGTGGGAGCGGCGGGTCTGTTCATGGCGGGTCCTCACTGGCCGGCTTGGTTCTGAACTGCGGCGATCCGGGCAGTCGGCCGAGCGGCCAGCGAAGCCGGACCTCGTAGCGGGGAGACTTCTCATCTCTTATTCGGACTATCAAGACCCGGCGAAGGCGGCGACGCCTTCCCAGGAGAATACTTATTCAAGAAGGTTTCTTAACAGATACGACATCGTGGCGCAGCGATGTCGATGTGTCAAGACTCGTGTTTACACCGGGCGATGACGGTAGTCGCGCCACGCGTCGCTCTCTCCAGGCCACTAAACCCGTGCCGCGAATCGACCCGGACCGCCCTTAACACCCGCTGATTCTGCAGGTCAGGCACCTATGACCGAGGGACAACACAGGAAGCCGCCCATCCGAGCGGGCCAAGTTTCAGCGGTCGGGCTGGACAAGGACCTCGAACGCCGTATCCACGGTCTCCTCCGCGACGTACAGATGAAACCCCATCCGCAACCTGCCCCGCCGGACCGAGGCGCGTACGCCTGCTCGATCCAAGCGGGCAAGGACATCGTCGGGTGTGTCGACGGCCACGCTGACGACAGGGCTCGGCAGATCTCCTTCGACGACCGGCAGACCGGCATCCGCGAGCCGCGCCCGAAGCCTCCCGGCCAGCCGGAGAGCGTGCTCCTCCCGGGCCGCGACGGGAACGCCACCGAGGAATTCGAGGCCGGCCCGCGCGCCGATCCAGCTCAACCACGCCGGAGATTGATCGAGCCGGGCCGCTCCGCTGAACGGAAGCAGCGGCGGCCCGTAGGAGCCGATGGCGGCCGTATCCGCCATTCCATACGGGCTGGGCTGCATCGGAACATCGTCGGTCAGGTCCGGCCGGATGATGCCATAACCCGTACCTCGTGGTGCGAGCAGACCCTTGTATCCCGCCGCCACCATCGCGGCGGGTCGGTCAACGGGGACGTCGAGCGCGATCACGCCGAGGGATTGGGTCGCATCCACGATCAGCTCAGCGCCGACGTCATCACAGGCACGCAGCAACGCGGGCAGGTCGATCCGCGAGCCGTCGTGGGAACTGACGGTGGATGCGACCACGGCGGAGACATCGCGCTCCAGGGCGTCGGTGAAGGTCGCCGCGCCGTACGGGCCGTCAACCCAGCGAACCCGATCCTCGCCGTACGCCTGCATCGCCGGCAGCAGCAGGGAGCGGAACTCACTGCGATGGGCCAGCAGGACGCCACCTCGCCGAGCCAGCTGGGCACTCACATAGGACACCGCCGGGACCACCGAGGGAATCAACGCCACGTTCTGCTCGGCGGCCCCCACCTCCGATGCGATCAACGCCCGGCAGTGCTCGTACGTCGCGTCCCAATCCTCGAACCTGGCCGTGGCCGCCGACCACGAGCTCAGCGCCTGCTCGATCGCGGCCACCACACCCTTCGGGGGGATCCCCATGGAAGGTGTGTTCAGATAACCCGCGGCTGTCGTGGAGAAGGCCCGCTGGGCCCGCCGGATGGGGTCATCCATTGATCAGCTCGGGTATCCACATGGTCAGCGCCGGAACGAACATGAGCAGGAGCACGACCACCGCGCCCACCGCGAAGTACGGCACCAGATCCTTGGTGACCTGTTCCATCCGGATCTTCGCCAGATGGCAGGAGATGAACAACGTGGTGCCGATCGGCGGGGTGAAGAGCCCGAGCGCCAGGGTGCACAGCATGACGATGCCGAAGTGCACCGGATCCATCCCGAGTTCGAGGGCGATCGGGAAGAAGATCGGGATGAAGATGAACAGGTTCGGCACCAGATCCATCACCGCACCGGCCACCAGCAGGATCAGCACCAGAGCGACCTTGATGCCCCAGTCGGGTAGCCCCATTCCCAGCAGCGCGTCGGAGATCAGCTGTGGAACCCGCTCGCTGATCAGGACATAACTGAAGATCGTCGAGGTGCAGACGATGAGCATGATCACCGTGGTGCCGTACGCCGCCCCCTTCACGGCCCGCACCAAACCGCGCAGACTCAGCGTCCGGTAGATGACGAAAGACACCAGGAACGCGTACACCGCCGCGATGGCCGCGGCTTCCGTGGGAGTGGCAACGCCGGCGACGATCACGTAGATCAGCACGATCGGCAGCAGTAGCGCCCAGAACGCGCGCCGCGCACCAACGATGAACTCCTTGAACGTCGGGCGGTCCCCACGGGGATACCCACGGCGCAGCGAGATCACGATGGTCAGCGCCAAGTAGGCCAGCCCGATCAGGATCCCGGGGATGATCCCGGCCAGGAACATGTCGGCTACCGATAGGTCGGCCAGCCAGGCGATAATGATCATCGTGCTGCTCGGCGGGATGATGATCCCCACCACCGAGCTCGACGCGTTGATAGCGGCCGCGAAGGACGCGCTGTAACCCTTGCGCTTCATCTCCGGGATCAGCACGCTACCCACTGACGACGCGTCCGCGACCGACGAACCCGACACACCGGCCATCCCCATGCTGGTCACCACCGAGACGCAGCCGAGGCCTCCGGGTAGTCGGCGGACGCCGGCATGGATCACATCGATGATCCGTTGGGCTATTCGCCCCTCGACCATCAAATTGCCCATGAAGATGAAGAACGGTACGGCGAGGAACGCGAACGACTGCGTGTTAGAGAGAAAGCGCTGCGCCACGATCTCCAGGGGCACACCCTCCACCAGGATGTAGAGCAGGGCGGAGGACCCCATGGCGAAGGCCACCGGCATACCCAGGGCGATGAGTACGAAGAAGGTGGCGATCATGATCCAGATCATTCGACACCTCCGACGGCGCCCTCGGCACGCTGGGCGAGTTCACTGTCATCCGTAGATTTACGCAGGTGAGGGAAGAACAGATCAACGACGATCTGCACCAGTAACACCCCGCAGATGCCGACGAACGCCACGGCCACCGATCCGTTCAGCCAGCTGGTCGAGATCTGCAGGGCGGGCAGCCTCTGGTCGGCCAGGGCAGTTGTGAGTTGCAAGCTCGAGTACGCCAAAAAGCCGGCGAAGACCAGCATCAGCACCTTCATCGCCGCCTCGACCAGCCGTTCGGCCAGTGCCGGCAGTTTGGAGCGGAAGTACGTCACCGCGATGTTGTCCTGCCGATGAGTCACCGCGATCGCGGCCAGGAAGACCAGCCAGGCGAAGATCAGGCCGGACATCTCCGTCGTCGACCGGATCGGCAGGTCGAAGGCATAACGGCTCACGACCGCGGCGGTCACGACGCACGTGAGGGCCACCATCAGCAGACCGGCGATCGTGGCGAACACTTCGACGATCCGGTCGACCAGGCGCAGCAACGATTCCATAGAACACTCGCTTCACGTCCGGCGCAGCAGCGCCGCGAAGGGGTATCCGGCTCAGGGTTCCGAGCAGGGCGTTATTCGTTCCCGGCCCGGTAGTCTTCGACGAAGTCGCGCGCCTCTTGGATCTTCTCCGGGGCGACGATCTGCTCGAATTTACTGAGGGCCGGCTCGACGGCGGCCCGGAACGCTTCCAGGTCGGCATCCTCGACGATCTCGTCGAACTCCGGGCTTAGCGTGTCGAGCATGTCCTCGTGGTTGTTCTGGGTCAGTTCCCGCGACACCGCCTGAGCCTCGTCAGCCGCGTTCTGGACGATGTCCTGGAGTTCGGCATCGAGATCGTCCCAGACGTCGGGGTTCATGATGAAGTTGACGTGGTAGTAGAAGATGTTGAGCAGGGTCAGGTAGTCCTGGACCTCGTGGAAGTTCGTCTCGTAGATGGCGTCCAACGGGTTGAACTGGCCGTCGACGACGCCCTGTTGCAGCGCCGGATACACCTCGGTGAACGGCAGCGTGCTGACATTGGCGCCCAGCGCCTCGAATGTGGCGATGGAGGTCGGTTCCTCGGGGCTACGCATAGCGACGCCCTGGAAGTCCTCGGGTGTATGGATCGCCCGAACGTTGTTGGTGACCTGGGCGAAACCGAGGTCGTGGTACGAGAGCACCTTGTAGCCCTGCTCCTCGGCCAGCTCTTTCCACTCCTCCCCGACGGGGCCGTCGAGAAGGGCGTACGCCTCGTCGAAGCTCTCCACCACAAACGGCAGCGTCATGATCCCGTACTCGGGCACGATGTTCTGCATGCTGCCGCCGCCGGCCATCTGCAGGTCTAGGCTGCCGGTCTTGATGCCGTTGAGCATCTCCTGTTCACTGCCCAGTGCCTCCGCGGGGAAGATCTCGACGGAGATGCGGCCGCCGCTCTCCTCCTCCACGACCTCTTTGAACTTCTCGGCGGCGGCGCCACGCACCGAGCTCTCGTTGGTGTTGAAGCCCAGCCGCCAGGAGTAGGACTCGCCGCCGTCGCCGGAGCCGTCGTCATCGGAGCCGCCACAGGCCGGCACGGCCACGAGTGCGGCCAGAGCGCCAGCAACCACGAATAACCGCGTCCGGTGGTGGTTCCGAGACGTGCGCATTGATCCTCCTAGAGCTTTCTCACGGGTTCAGCGGACTTCCGAAACCCAAACACATGGTCTAGCCATAGTCAACAGATTGTTAGCTCTATCCCAGCAACACGGAACGTGACGAAGTCAACAGCCTACGAATTGATGATCTCATCGGCCTCTGCGGCTGGTTCAGCAAAAGCACAGCTCAGAGGCTCAACAATGCGCACCGTGAATAGCTACTCCGCACGTGGGACACACTTGATGGTTGTCTAGCCAAACTAGACCTGGGGAGCCTATTGTCTAGTCCTAGTCCACTTAGTCCCACTCATCTAGAACTACATGGAGTCGCGATCTTGGACGTCCTGGAGCTCACCCACACCCTGGTCGCCATCGATTCTCAGAACCCGGGGGTCGGGGAGCGGGAGATCGTGGCACATCTTGGTGACCTCTGCGCCACGTTCGGGCTGCCGGCCCGGGTCGTCGAGCCAGTCAGCGGCCGCCCGAATCTCATCGTCACCGTGGACCGTGGTCCTGGTCGGCATCTCGCCTTGTCGGGGCATGTCGACACCAAACCGGTCGGGGATACCCGCGAGCAGTGGCGCACCGACCCGTTCGAGCTCACCGTCGTCGACGGGGACGCCTACGGCCTGGGTTCGTCGGACATGAAGGGTGCCGTCGCCGCGATGCTGCTGGCGCTGCGCCGCTTCGCGGAGAGCGGCCCCTCCGGCAGCCTCTCTCTGGTCCTGACCGCCGACGAAGAGCAGGGATCCGCCGCGGGCGCGCAGGCACTCACCACCGGCACGAGCCTGCCGGAGATCGACGCTATGGTGATCTGCGAGCCGAGCGGGATCAGCGAACCCTGGGAAGCGATACATCTGGTCTCCCGCGGCATCTGCTGCTTCGAGATCGACATCTGGACCACCCAAGGCCACAGCGGGTTGTCACCAGCGCTGGGCCGCAATGCCATCCTGGTCGCCGCCGACGTGCTCCACGCATTCGAGTCGTTCCAGCCAACGGTGTCCGAACCGGGGCGGGTGCCGTGCGAGGTCACCGTGAACCCTGGGATGTTGATCGAGGGCGGGGTAGCATTCGGCACCTGGCCGGGGCTCTGCACCGTGGGAGTAGAGCTGCGGCTTGCCCCTGGCATGGACCGCGATACTGTCCGTGCCGAGATCGAGGGTTTGGTGAAGCAGACGGTGGGAGGCGCCGCGCGGGTGGACGTGCGTTACCGACCGGGATCCCTCGGCTGGATGCCGGCCGTAGAACTTGATCCCGGGCACGAAATCGTGGCTGCCAGCCAACGTGCCGCCGGCCGGGTACTCGGCCGCGAACTCCCGGTGCGCGGCTATCCCGGAGGTACCGACGCCTCCTACTTCATGCGCGATGCCGGGATCCCCACCGTGACCAGCCTGGGACCTGGCTGGTTGAGTGTGGCGCACGGCCCCAACGAGCGGGTCGGCGTTGACCAGCTGTCCCAGGCAGTCGACCTCTACGAGGTGCTCGCCGACGAGTACCTGCGAGGCAGGGTGCCGTGACGACGGCGACCCCGGGCGACAACTCCGCCGGATCGGACCAGGACACCCTGGCGACCGGCGACACGGAGAGTCCGGCGCCCAAGTATCTAGCGATCGCCGCCGAACTCGCCGACCGCTACCGTGCACTACCCTCGGGCACCCAGCTTCCAACCGAGAAGGAGTTGGCCGCCGAGTTCGGCGTGAGCCGGATGACAGTCCGGCACGCCCTCCAGCGTCTCGGCGAGCTCATGGTGGTCACGCGGTTACGCGGCCGAGGAACGTTCGTGCAACACCTGATCGTCGCCAAGGATCAGAACCTGACGTCGTTCACCGAGGACATGAAGACACGAGGCGTGGTTCCCTCCACCCGCCTGGTGGCCCTCGAGGAAGTCGAAGCAGCACTCGACGTCACCGGTGAGCTCGGCCTTCCCCCCGGCACCCGGATGGTACGGGCACAGCGGCTGCGGTTCGGTGGCGACGAAGCGATCTGTCACGAAACCGTGCACCTGCCCGGGGCGCTCGCCGCCCAGCTCAAGGCCCAGGACTACGAATCGTCGCTGCACGGCGCACTGCGGAACATCGGAACCGCGCCCGTCATCGCTACCCGGCGCACCTCAGCCATCGCCCTACCGTCCCACGTGGCCAGACTCTTGCAAGTCCCGGTTGGTTCACCCGCGTTGCGGGTGGTCCATGTCTTCCGGGACGAACATGCGACACCGCTCTATGTGGCGGAGTCGTACTACCGGGCGGACCGGTATGAAATCGTCACGACGATCCGACGGGATCGACCGTGACAGGTCGGCACCCGCCTGTTCGCCCACCCATCTCCGAGCAACCAGGAAGGACATCGAACCAATGACCAAGAAGGCCCTCGTCATCCCCACCCTGCCCGCTCCGGCCGGACCCTACAGCCAGGTCGTCGAGGCCGGCGGTTTCGTTTACACGGCAGGCTTCGGGCCGCAGGACCCACAGACCGGTGCGGTACCGGAGGGAATCGCGGCTCAAACCGAGCAGGTGCTCAACAACCTCCAGACCGCCCTGGAGGCAGTGGGGCTGTCCCTCGACGACGTGGTGAAGACAACGGTGCACTTGGAGCACCTGGCGCGAGACTTCGCCGACTACAACCGGGTGTACGAGCAGCGCTTCTCCAAGCCGTACCCGGTGCGCACCACGGTCGGCAGCACACTGGCCAACATTCTGGTCGAGATCGACGCCGTCGCCGTCAAACCGTGAGCGGGCGGGACAACCACCGCTGGGGTCCGGTACCGGAGGTCTTCGGTCACCGTCCGCCACCCGGGACACCGCTGTTAGGGGGCGCGTTCGACTCTCCGGTGATGGCGGTGCGCGCGAACGCCGTCCTGCACAACGTGGCGACCATGGCCCAGTACTGCCGGGATCGCGGAGTGGAGCTGGCGCCGCACGGCAAAACCACTATGTCCCCGGAGTTGTTTCGCCTTCAGATCGAGGCCGGCGCGTGGGGAATCACCGCCGCCACCGGAGCCCACGTTTACACCTACCGGCAGTACGGGGTGTCGCGGATCTTCCTGGCGAACCAGTTGGTCGATCCCGTGGCGATCCGTTTCGTGGCCAGCGAGCTGGCTGCCGATCCGGAGTTCGAGCTGATCTGCTACGTCGACTCGATCGACGGCGTCGACATCCTGGAGCGCGAACTGACGGCCAGCGGTGCCGAACCGACACGTCTCGACGTCGTTGTCGAGCTAGGTGTGCCCGCGGGCCGGACCGGTTGCCGGAGCGGCGCGGAAGCGCTGAAGATCGCCCAGCACGTCGCCACATCACCACACCTGCGGCTACGGGGCGTATCGGGATACGAAGGCGCGGTCGGAGGTGGTCGGTCGGAGGAAGGTGTGCGCGCCGTGGCCGCTTATTGCGCTGAGGTCCGTCGTACCGCCGAACGTATCGCCGACGAAGGTCTCCTGACCACCGAGCGTCCAGGCCTGCTCAGTGCTGGCGGCAGTCTGCTCTACGACCTCGTGGTCGACTCTTTTGCCGGTGCGTCGTTGGCCGGCCGGCCGGCTCAGGTGCTGTTGCGAAGTGGCGCCTACGTCACTCATGATCACGGCATATACCAGCAGATCTCACCGTTCGAGCAGGCCGGCTCCGCGTATCGGTTCGAGCCCGCTCTCCAGCTGTGGGGGCGGGTGTTGTCCCGTCCCGAGCCCGAACTCGCCGTCGTGGACTTCGGCCGCCGTGACGCCCCGTTCGACCAGGGGTACCCCATCCCGCTGGAGGTGCGGGCCGCCGACGGGTCGGGAGGTGAGCCGGCCACTGACCTGACCGTGACGCAGCTGAACGATCAGCATGCGTTCGTGCAGGTGCCCGCCGATCGCCGGCTCTCGCCGGGTAGCTGGCTGGGCTGCGGCATCTCGCACCCGTGCACCGCCTTCGACAAATGGCGCACCATGCTGGTCGTGGATGACGACGAGACGGTGATCGGGGGGATCGAGACCCATTTCTAGTGCCCTGCGCATCGCGGCTGGCTCGGACACGCTCTACTTCCGGGCCTGAGGTTGGGTGAAGGCAGCATTCCGGGCGGTCATCCGGCCGTTACTTCCAGGGGGATCGATCCCATTCCGCGGCGAGCATGGCGTAGACGAGTTCTTCACCCCAGGCCCCTTTGAAGATCTCGTTGCCGACGAAGTGGGCTTCCTTGCGTAACCCGAGGCGCTCCATGACCCGCTGCGACGCGGTGTTGCGCGCGTCGCAGCGGCCGATGATGCGATGCAGCTTCAAGCGCTCGAACCCGAGCCGCAGCATCTCGACCGCGGCCTCGGTGGCATACCCCTGACCGCTGTAGGACGGGTGCAGGACATAGCCGAACTCGCCCTGCTGATGCTGCCGGCTCAGCCACGTGAGCACCGTGTACCCGATGACCGTGCCATCGAGTTCGATGGCCGGGATCAGGGTGTCGCCCTGGTTGCGTAGCGCCGTCTTCGTCTGCCGGGCGGCGAGTTCGCGGGTGTTGTCCTCCGGGCTGCGTGGCTCGTTGTACAGGTATCGGGCCACGTCCTCCCGGGACTCGAAGGCGAACATGTCGGTTTCGTCGCTGGTGGTGAACGGACGTAGGACGAGTCGTTTGGTCTCGATCGGCTGGAGGTGGTCGATCATCCACATTCCTTTTACCCGGTTGGTCCCGTGGAGCTGCGCTGCCGTGCGCGAAATGCCGCAGCCTTGACCCGATTCTGACACGCAGTGGAGCAGAACCTTCGAGCACCGTTACGGGAGGTGTCGACGAACACGCGGTCACACGACGGAGCTGTACACACCCCTAACCGCTCGAACATCGGGTTACCCAGGACGACCGCCAGGGCGGTCGCCATCGGTGCTGCCCAACTGGTAGCCCACGCGGCATCGATAGCGTGAAAGTGCAGGTGCCAGGGTTCGTGGTCGTGCCGGGTCAGGACGGGCGCCGCACGAGTCTCGCGAAGCAGCGTGTTGACGTACTCACATGCGTCGTCGACACGTCCGTCGTCAACAGCGACGAAGACCTGGCGCAGCCGCAAGGCGTACTCACGTAATTCTTCGACGTCGGTGTCGGAAACGTCGGGTACCCGGTTGGAGCCGCGCGGGAGTAGATCCGCTCGGACCTGGCCGGTGATGTCAGCCGCGTCATACTGGCGGCCGCGGGCATAACCCGGGGTCAGCAGGTTGACGACACGCACCGCCGACATCACCACATCACTCGTGTGACTGTCGAAGTCCACTTGACCAGTTACACCCCCTCATCTAGGCTCGTCACTGGCATTAGATTAATCGACAGTGACGGAGTCGCGTCATGGAACGTCCCACCAATCAGACGACGGTACCGGCTCACACCGCGGCCACCTGGCTACAACGGTGGGACGCACAACAGGAGTTCTATATCGCCGACCGGGAGGAACGCTTCGCGGTGATCGCGGACGTCGTCACCCACGTGGTGGCCAGCGTCGACCACCCCGTCGTCGTCGACCTCGGTTGTGGACCAGGCTCGCTGGCCGCGCGGCTACACGAACGCCTACCCAGGGCCACCATCATCGGCGTCGACGCCGACCCGCTCCTCCTCGGATTGGCCCGCACCCACTACGGCGACACCATCGAGTGGGTCGACGGCGACCTCGCCGGCTCCACTTGGCACCATCACCTGCCACCCACCATCCATGCGGCCGTGTCCACCACCGCACTGCACTGGCTGAGCCGCCACCACGTCGCCGAACTCTACCGATTCCTCGGCACCACGCTCGCACCCGGTGGTGCGCTGGTCAACGGTGACCACCTGGGGCACGACGACCAACGGATGAACACACTGGGCACGCACGTCCGCGACCAACGCGCACAGCGGGCCGGAGTACGGGAGAACGAGCAGTGGGACACCTGGTGGGACGCCGCCCTCGCCGACCCCGAGCTCGCCGAACTAAACCGAGTTCGCGCCACTCGACTAGCGACGAGGGCCGCAGCGGACGGCACCACCACTGGTGACGAGACGGCCGACGGGCACACCCACCACGGCAACGGGCTCAGCGTCGAAGGACACACCCGCCTGCTACATGCCGCTGGCTTCGGCAGTGTCGCACCGGTCTGGCAGGTGGGCGACGACCACGTCCTCGTCGCCATCCGGTAGCCGACCAGCACGTCCGGGCATAAGCCGCGGCGCGCCCGAACCGTTCCGGCCCAGCTTGTCTCCGGGGTTGATCAGCTCACACTGCTCGAACGACAAGCAGCCACACCCGATGCACTCGGTAAAGAGGTCGCGCATCCTCTGGAGTTGCTTGATACGGGCGTCGAGGATGTCACTCCAGCATGACGACGCCTGCACCCAAAACTCGCGGGTGGGAGCGGCGCCTTCGAGCATGGCCAGCACTCCGCCGATGTCGGCGAGCGGAACCCCGACCCTCTGTGATGCCCGGATGAAGGCCACTCGACGCAACGTCGCTCGGTTGTACCGGCGCTGATTGCCCGAGGTGCGCTCGCTACTGATGAGCCCTTGCCGTTCATAGAAACGCAACGCCGACGCGGGGACGCCACTACGCTCCGACAGCTCGCCGATGGTCAAGACCTCGGCATCCGCGGGAACAGATGTCATGCCGATCACACTACTTGACCTCAACCTATGTTGAAGTCAGAGGCTGGGAACAGCTGGCCCGTCGTGGGCCCGCCGTCGGCCGGGCCGAAACCACGGTTGGTCGACATCGACGAAACCTTCACGGAGGCATCCATGTCCGTCCCCGGCACCATCCTCGTCACCGGCGCCACCGGTCACGTCGGCCGACACGTCGTCACCGGCCTCGTCGCAGCCGGCGCCGACGTCCGCGCCGTCGTGCGCCATCCTGAACGCGCCCAACTTCCCACCGGCGTCGACGTCGTTCCCGGCGATCTCACCCAACCCGACACACTTGACACGGCGCTCGACGGGGTCGGGTCCATCTTCCTCATCTGGCCACTGCTCTCGGCCGACGCCGCACCACCAACCGTTGCCCGGCTCACCAAAGCCGCCCGCCGCGTCGTCTTCCTCTCCGCACTCGAGGACGCGGCCAACCAACGCCCGACCGGCTTCTGGGGCGAGGTCGAGGAACTCATCGAACAATCCGGCGTCGAATGGACTTTCCTGCGTGCCTCCGGCTTCACCTCCAACACCCTCGAATGGGCTCAAAGCATCCGCACCGACGGTGTGGTGCGGGCCCCCTACGGCGCCGCCCGTCGTTCCCTCGTCCACGAAGCCGACCTCGCGGCGGTGGCCGTCCATGCCCTGCTCGAGGACCATCATGTGGGCCGGGCTTATCCGCTGACCGGGCCGGAACACATCAGCCAGGTCGAACAGGTGCGCACCATCGGCGAGGCGATCGGCCGTCCAGTGCGGTGGGAAGAGATGTCCCGCGACGCCGCCGAACGCCAGTATCTCGCCGAATGGGGCGACCCGGAGTTCGTCCAGGCGGCCCTCGACGCGTGGGCCTCCATGGTGGAGAATCCGGAACCGCTCACCAACGAGATCGAGGCCGTGACCGGCGCACCGGCGCGCACGTACCGCCAATGGGCCGTCGAACACGCTGCCGCCTTCCGCTGACCCGTTGTGCACCTGATCTCCGTTTGTGCACCTGATCTCCGCTTGTGCGCCTGATCGTTTTTGTGGCGACGATCAGATGCGCCGCGCGTGGGCGATTGCGAGGCAACGGCCGACCGGTGTGCATCTGATCACGTCTCATCATGCGGATGGCGGACGATCAGATGCACGACGGACCGAGATCCGGTGGCTTATGCATCTGATCGTGGCCACCTCGTCGGGGGGAGCCGTTGTCGGAGCTTTGGGCGCACGGGTATGCGGACGACGACGGCGAGCGCATGTGCGGTCCGCCGGTGGGTGTACGGCGGCTGTAGAGACCTCCGGGGGGGGAGCACCCGGCACCACCGACAAGCGGCAGAGCGCCCAGCGGATCCGCGACGATGTGGAACACGGACGAATGATCAGATGCGCTACCGGACGTCATCCAACGGTTGGCGCATCTGATCGCCAAGCGTTCCACATCGCATCCACATCGTGGCGACGATCAGACGCCGCAACCGCCCGTCGGCGCTGGACGTCGCCATCCCCCTGCACCTGATCGTCGCCACAAAAACGATCAGGCGCACAAACGGAGATCAGGTGCACAACCGGGGGTGGGGGCGGAGCGCTAACGTAGGTCAGGTGCGGGTAGCGACGTGGAACGTGAATTCGGCCAAGCAACGGCAACCCCGCCTGTTGACATGGCTTCAACAACGCCAGCCGGACGTGGTGTGCCTCCAGGAGACCAAACTCGCCGACGACGCCTTCGCCACCATGTTCGGCGAACCGTTGGCCGAGTTGGGGTACACCTTCGCCCACCACGGAGAACCACGCTGGAATGGGGTGGCGATCTTGTCTCGGGTCGGGCTCGACGACGTCGTACCCGGACTTGAGGGGGCTCCGGGTTTTCCCCATCCGGAGGCCCGGGCGCTGGCTGCGACCTGTGCCGGGGTCCGCGTCCATTCGATGTATGTGCCCAACGGCCGGGAGCCCGACTCCGATCATTACCACTACAAGCTGGCCTGGCTCGACGCTCTGCGCGCCACTGTGCAGGCCGGGCCGGCCGATGCACTGGTGTGTGGTGACGTCAACATCGCCCCGACCGACGCCGACGTGTTCGATCCGGAGGCTTACGCCGGGCAGACCCACGTCACGGCGCCCGAGCGTGAGCATTTGGCCGCCTTGCGGGGCGTCGGCCTGCACGATGTCATCCGCGAGCGCTGGCCCGACGAGCGGATCTTCACGTACTGGGACTACCGCGCCGGCATGTTCCACAAGGATCTCGGCATGCGGATCGACCTGATTCTGGCCACTACCCCGGTTTCGGCGCGGGTGGCCGCGGCATGGGTGGATCGGCAGGCCCGGAAGGGTACCGGTCCGAGCGACCACGCCCCGGTGATCGTCGACCTCGACACCGCCCCGGACGGCGACATCGGGCCGGTGGTTCCGCCGCCGTCGGCACCAGCGGCACAGCGCGGGTCGGTGAAGCTGCCCCAGGCCCGGTGAACGGTGACCTACCCCAATGAACGGCGACCCGGGGGTGGTTCATCCGCTGCTCCACATGATGCTCGCGGCAGCCGACGGCCGGTTCCCGCCGGTGGACGGCGCGGTAGAGGTGGTGCCACCTCCGGCCGGCGGGTTGGAGTGTTCGGTGGCGTTCACCGGGCACGCGGTTGTTGCCACCGCCCTGTCTCCCACCATGGTCGCGGACCAGCACCCGGATGGCTTTGGCGGCTCTCTGAGTCCGGATTTCCTGCGCTGGCTGGCCGGTGGCGGCGGAGAAGTCGGCACGATCGACGTCACCCTCGTCGCCACGGGTACTGGCGGTGGTGGTCCTCCCGAGCGGCACGATGCCGTCAGCCACCCACGGGTACGGCACGCCGCCCGGCTGCGCACCGGGGTCCGGGTCTTCGGTGACGAACGTGGCGTCGTGACGGTCGCGGCCGGCCTGGCGGGCCGCCGAGAGTTGAGCGTCGAAGCAGTACACGACGGGCAAGGCCGCGGCTGGGGACGTTCGCTGCTCGCCGACTCCCTCGGCCTCGTCCCGGCCGGTGAGGTGGTCTTCGCGGCGGTGTCACCGGGTAATGCCCGTTCGTTGCGGGCCTTCCTCAGCGTCGGATTCCAACCAGTCGGCAGTGAGGTGATCCTCCGCCCGCGCCGAAGAGTACGCTCCCGTGCCGCCGACGTCCGGTTCCCGGGTGCTACGCACCACACACCGCCTCAGCGGTAACCCGTGGGATCCGCCGGCAACCCGCGATCTTGCACTTCGACGAGGTAACGCCAGGCGTCGGGCTGACTGCCGTCCACATCGGTGAATCCGTACTCACGAGCGAGCTGACCGCTGGACAACGACTGTCCGGACCAGCGCGCCACGTCGGGGTCGGCCGCCAGCGCGGCGACGGCCCGGCCGACGAAGGCGGGGGTCTCCGAGATACCGAAATGTGGCACCCTCTCCAGTGCGTCGCGCCAGGTGGTCTCAGTGACGCCGAACGCGTCGAGCATCATCTCCGAACGCAGCCAGCCCGGAGTCAACGCTACGGCGGTGCCGCCGAGTGGCGCTAGCTCCTGCGCCTGGGAATACGCCATACGCAGCACTGATGCCTTGGCGAGGTCGTAGAAGAAGGTGGCGCGGTAGTTGGCCGCGTTGTATTCCGCCGTCCCATCGGTGACCTCGACGACGAGCGCCCCGGGGTTCCGGATGAGCAGTGGAAGCGCATAGTGGCTGGTAATGATGTGGGTGTCGATGGCCAACCGGAGTAGGCGGAACCCGTCGTCCAGTGAGTGTTCCCAGAGCCGGTCGGTCCAGCTGAACAACTTCTCGCCGCCCCAGATATCGTTGACCAGGATGTCGAGGCGGGCGTGGGTGTGGTCGATGCGTTCGATGAGCTCGTGCACCTGATCACGTTCGAGGTGGTCTACCGGCACCGCGATGCCTGTTCCGCCGGCCGCGGTGACGAGTTCGGCGGTCTCTTCGATGGTCTCGGGGCGGTCCAGCTCCGAACGTTGCCGGCGGGTGCTGCGGCCCGTCGCGTACACCGTGGCCCCGGCGGCACCGAGTTCGACCGCGATGCCCCGGCCGGCACCTCGGGTGGCTCCGGCGACCAGGGCGACCTTACCTGCCAGTGGTTGTGTCATGCCCCGACGCTACCCACCTATTCTTGCCACCCTGTGTCAGCTATTCGGGGAATTCTTCTCGGGCCTCCCCGCTACCGCGGACCACCCGACTCCGCACACACGCATCACCCGGACACTGGTCACCGGGATACTGGTCACCCGGACACTGGTCACCCAGATACTGGTGCTTCCCGGCGCTACCGCCGGGGCAACGTCACCGGGCCTCGGTGTGGCTTTCGCGTTCGCGGAGCGACCCGGCCGGAGGAGGGATGGTTCCATGCCCCGTTCCGCCCACAACACCGCCCCGCCCGATCACGCCGAGGTCGTCATCATCGGCGGCGGGGTGATGGGCGCCAGCATCGCGTTCCATCTTGTGGAAGCCGGCATCACCGACGTCGTCCTCGTCGAGCGGGACGAACTGGCCAGCGGCAGCTCGGGTAAACCCATCGGCGGGGTTCGTGCCCAGTTCTCCGATCCGCTCAACATCGAGTTGGGCGCGCGAAGTCTGACCGCCTACGCGGACTTTCCGCACCGCCCCGGCCACGACATCGGACTGAGCCAGGTCGGCTATCTCTTCCTCCTGACCACCAACGATCAAGTGACGGCTTTCGAGGACAGCATCGCCGTCCAGCGCCGGATCGGAGTACCAGCCCGCTTGATCGACGCGGACGAGGCCCGGGGCCTATGCCCGTTGATCGCCACCGACGGGATACTCGCCGCCGCCTTCTCTCCCGACGACGGGCATGCGCGGCCTACCCGGGTGATCGATGGCTACACGAGTGCGGCAGTCGGGCAAGGTGCGACGATCGTCACCGGTACCGCGGTGACCGGTATGGACATCCGCGGCGAGCGGGTCACCCAGGTCCACACCAGTGGTGGCACCATCAGCTGCGCTGCGGTGATCTGCGCCGGTGGAGCGTGGTCGGCCGCCCTCGGCGAGATGGCCGGCGTGCATCTGCCGGTCCGGCCGGTCCGCCGACAGGTCGGTATCACCGCGCCGCTGCGTCCGGCACCACCCACCATTCCGTTCACCATCGACACCGGATCGACGGGCTATTTTCACAACGCCGACGACGACACACTCCTCATCGGGCTCGCCGACCCACGCGAAGAGCCGGGGTTCGACACCACATGGACATCGGACTGGCTGACACCGTTCCGCGCGGTGATGTCCGATCGTGCACCGGCGCTGGCCGAGGTGGTGGTTACGTCTGGCTGGGCGGGCCTCTACGAGATCACCCCAGATCACAACGCCCTTATCGGCCGGGCCGACAGCCCGGAGAACTTCCTCTACGCCACCGGCTTCTCCGGGCACGGGTTTCTGCAGGCGCCGGCGGTCGGCGAGGTGGTTCGCGATCTCTATATGGACCGCGTGCCGGTGGTCGACGTCGGCCCCCTTGATGCCGGGCGGTTCGCCGCGGGGCGCACCGGTCGGCCGGAGCGGCACGTCGTGTGAAGACGGCCTACCAGCTGACGAGCCCACAACGCCTACGAGCTGACCGGACCAGGGGTGGTCGCCTCCGGACCGTCGTCGGCAGCTTCAACACCGGACGCCCCGTTCGCGGCGATGCCCTGCCGGGCCAGTGGTGTGGACAGCACCATGGAACTCGACGGCCGACCGTAGACCCCCAGGCGGTCGATGAGTGCCTCGAACGTCTCCATCGACTCGGCGACCACTTTGAGAATGCTGCACACGTCGCCGGTGACCCGATGGATCTCCTGGACCTCCGGCCATTGGCGTACGTCCGGGTCGCGTAACACGCAGCGCGGGCCGTAGCAGGACAGCCGGATGAAGGCGGTGATCACCCAGCCGACGGCACCGGGGTCGATGTGGGCGTGGTATCCGGTGATGACGCCGCTCTCCTCGAGCCGCCTGGCCCGTTCGGCGACGGCGGGCGGCGACAGATGTACTCGGCGCGAGACCTCGTTGTACGAGAGCCGCGCGTTGTCCTGAAGCTCCCGCAGAATGGCCCAGTCCATCTCGTCGACCATCAGTCCACCTTTCGTTCATCAAGTCCCGACGACGATACGCCATTCGATGCCCACCAGATATAGGCGAACACCGTTCGATCTGCATTCCCTTTTGCTGTCTTGGATAGCGATGATGGTGTCGAGTGCAGGGCACTGCCTTCCACGTGACACTCACGTGGCCACCGCGCTGAACCAGGGAGGGGAGAGCGCATGGATACCACCCACAGTCGGCCCGCCCTCCGGCCGGCGTCGGAACAGGAACGCGTCGAACGGGCCGCAGCTACCGGCGGCGCTCCCACCCTGGAGTTCACCGGCGATGTCCCCTACGACGCCTACGTCCACGCCAGCACGTTGCACAGCCTGCAGCAGACCATGACCGACGACCCCGGCGAGATGTCGTTCTTGATGATCTCGCAGGTCATGGAGCTGTACTTCAAGCTCATCTGTTTCGAGCTCCGTGCCGCACAGGGCGAACTCCGCTCCGACCGCACGTGGAACGCGGCGGCCGCGCTGGATCGAGCCACCCGGCACCTCGCCTCGCTCACCGCGAGCTGGCAGAGCTTGACCTGGATGAGTCCGGTCGACTTCAACCGGTTCCGCGACATGCTGGGAGAAGGTTCGGGTTTCCAGTCGGCGATGTACCGCCACCTGGAGTTTCTGCTGGGGTTGAAGACGGCGTCGCTGGTCCGCCCGTTCAAACGGCAGCCCGACGTCCATGCCGAGCTGACCGAAACGCTCGAACAGCCGAGTGTCTGGGACGACACCATCGCGCTGCTCGCCCGGCAGGGGCACGACATCCCGGCCGAGCACGTCGACCGCGACGTCACAGCCGACTACCAGCCGCACCCGGCCGTCGAGGCCGCCTGGGTGGCCATCTACCAGGACGACACCCCCGGTCAGCCATTGCGGATGCTCGGAGAGTCGCTCACCGAGGTGGCCGAGCAGTTCAACGAGTGGCGGCACCAGCACCTGCGGGCCGTGCACCGGACCATGGGCGCCAAGGCGGGATCCGGCGGGTCGGACGGACTGCGGTGGCTGGAACGTAGCCTGGCCCGCCCGGTGTTCCCCGAGTTGTGGTCGGCCCGCACCAGGATGTGACGTATCCCCTTATGGCAGCAACAACGGAGTAGGTGAATCGATGACGGCAGCGCCGACGACGGGCCCCGACGCCACCACCGAGCAGGCGGCGCTCGACGCCGACGGGTCCGATCCGGGCTGGCGTGAGCTATTCGTGGTGCCGCCCGCGGAAGGGGGGCCGTATCCGCAGGCGGCTTATCTCGTTGGCAATTCCCTGGGGTTGCAGCCCGTGGCGACCCGAGCGGATATTCTCGCGGACCTGGACTCGTGGGGGCGGTTCGGCGTCGAAGGGTTCTTCGACGGGGAACGGCCCTGGCAGTCTTACCCGCAGCGGTTCGCCGCGTCGATGGCCGGCCTGATCGGGGCCGGTCCGGCCGAGACGGTCATCATGAACAGTCTGACGGTGAACCTGCACCTGATGATGGCGTCCTTCTACCGTCCGCGGGGCGAGCGGGTGCGGATCGTCGTCGAGGACAACACGTTCCCGTCGGACAGCTACGCGGTTCGCAGCCAGGCCCGGTGGCACGGGTTGGACCCCGACGATGCCGTCGTCCGGCTACGGCCTCGCCCGGGGGAACACCATCTGCGCACCGATGACGTGGTGGACCTGCTCAGGCGCGAGGGGCCGACGGTGGCGCTCGTGCTGCTCGGCGCGGTCAACTATCACAGCGGGCAGCTCATGGACATCCCGGCGATCACCCGCGCCACCCGCGAGGCCGGCGCCGTCTCCGGCTGGGATCTCGCCCACGCCGCCGGAAATATCCCGCTCCAGCTACACGACTGGGACGTCGACTTCGCCGTCTGGTGTATGTACAAGTACCTCAACTCCGGCCCCGGTGCACCGGGGGGAGCGTTCGTCCACGAGCGACACGTGGACGATCCCGCCATGCCACGGTTGGAGGGGTGGTGGGGCACCGACGCCGCGGTGCGGTTCCGCATGGACGCCATCCCTCAGCCGCCGCCCACCGCCGACGCCTGGCAGGTCTCTACCCCGTCGGCCCTGGGACTCAGCCCGATGCGAGCCGCCCTGGACCTCTTCGAGACGGTGGGGATGACCACCCTCCGGGAACGGAGCATCCGGCTGACCGGCTACCTGGAGCGCGTTCTCGACGACATCGCGGCCTCGCGTCCGCTGACGGTGATCACCCCACGCGATCCGCAGCAGCGAGGCTGCCAGCTATCGGTCCGGATCGACCAGGGGGATGCGGGTGAGGTTGCCCGGCGGTTGCGGCACGAGCACGGCGTGATCACCGACTTCCGAGAGCCAGATATCGTGCGGGCCGCCCCGGTGCCGCTCTACTCGACGTACCACGATTGCTGGCGCTTCGCGGACGCCCTCACCCGCCTCCTCCCATGATCATGAACACTTTGCCGTGCGATAGCACGGCAAAGTGTTCATGATCAGCGGGTGGGGTTGAAGCTGAGGCTGACGCCGCCCCGGTCGCCCGCCCCGGACCCCGGCCACCGGCTGGTCACCACCTTGGAACGGGTGAAGAAGTGCACCCCGTCGGTGCCGTAGGCATGGGAGTCGCCGAACAACGACGACTTCCAGCCACCGAACGAGTAGTACGCCACCGGGACCGGGATCGGTACGTTGACCCCCACCATGCCGACCTCCACCTCACTCTGGAAACGGCGGGCTGCGCCGCCGTCGTTGGTGAAGATCGCCGTGCCGTTGCCGTACTGGTTCCGGTTCACCAGCTCGAGTGCGTCGTCGTAGGAGTCGGCCCGGACAACCGAGAGCACGGGCCCGAAGATCTCGTCGGTGTAGATAGACATCTCGGGGGTGACCCGGTCGAACAGGCTCGGCCCCAGCCAGAACCCGCCGTCGGCGCCATCGATCGGGTACTGGCGCCCATCCACCACCAATTCGGCGCCCGCTGCCACGCCGGCATCGAGGTACGACGCCACCCGGTCCCGGTGCTCGGCGGTGATCAACGGGCCCATGTCACAGGATCGTCGGCCGTCGCCAACACGGAGCCCGGCCATCCGCTCCCTGATCTTGTGGATCAGGGGGTCCGCCACCGGTTCGACGGCCACCAATGCGCTGATCGCCATACACCGTTCGCCCGCCGAACCGAACCCGGCGTTGACGGCCGCGTCCGCCGCGAGATCGAGATCGGCATCCGGCAAGACCACCATGTGGTTCTTCGCCCCGCCGAGGGCTTGGACCCGCTTTCCGTGCCTGGTGGCGGTCTCGTAGACATACCGCGCCACCGGGGTGGAGCCGACGAACGACACCGCTTTCACGTCGTCGTGCTCCAGCAGCCGGTCGACGGCTTCTTTGTCGCCATGGACGACGTTGAACACACCCTCCGGCAGCCCGGCCTCGGCCCACAGCCGGGCGATCAGCAGGCTGGCCGACGGATCCTTCTCGCTCGGTTTGAGCACGACGGGGTTGCCGCAGGCGATGGCGATCGGGACGAACCACAACGGCACCATCGCCGGAAAGTTGAACGGCGAGATGACAGCGACGACACCCAGCGGCTGCCGCAGCGAATACACGTCCAGGTTGGTCGAGGCGTTCTCGCTGAACCCACCCTTGAGCAGGTGCGGGATGCCACATGCGAACTCTGCCACCTCGAGGCCGCGCTGTACTTCGCCGGCGGCGTCGGACAACACCTTGCCGTGCTCGGCGGTAATCGCGGCGGCGACGTCGTCGGTGTTCTGGGCGAGGAGCTCACGGAAGCGGAACAGCACCGCGGCCCGTTTGGTCAGCGACGCGCGCCGCCAGTCGGCGGCTGCCCGGGAAGCCGCCGCCACCACCTCGTCGACGTCGGCCGCGGACGCCAGTGCCACCGTGCCGGAGACCTCACCCGTGGCAGGGTCGTGCACCGTACCCGTCCGGGTGGAGGTGCCGTCCCAGGGTTTGCCTCCAGCCCAGTGCGGGATGGTGATGCGGGCGTTCTGGTCGGTCGGGTGATTCATCGGTTCAGCTCCCCGTCGGCGTGCTCGATGGCGGTCAGCAACATCCGCAGCCCTTCTTCGGTCTCGCCATCGGTGAGGGTCATGGGCGGGGCCAGTCGGATGACGTTTCCGTGCAAACCTCCCTTGCCGACCAGCAGGCCCGCCGCCTTGGCGGCTTCCAGTACCGCGGTGGCCGCGCGCGGGGACGGCCGCGTCGTGCCCGGCTCCACCAGCTCGATCCCGAGCATGAGGCCCTTTCCGCGGACATCTCCGACAATGGCGTGCCGCTCGGCCGCCTCGTGCAGCGCCGCGAGCAGTTGACCACCCTGCTTGGCGGCATTGGCCTGAAGATCGTGGTCGAGGACGTACTCGAGCGTGGCGCGGGCACCCGCCGCGGAGAGCGGGTTGCCGCCGAACGTCGAGATGGAGTTCGCGCTGACGCTGTCGATCAGGTCTCCGCGGGCGACCACGCCGCCGATCGACAAGCCGTTGCCCAGCCCCTTCGCGAACGTCATCACGTCCGGCACCACACCGTGGGCTTGAATACCCCAGAAGTGTTCGCCGGTGCGGCCCCATCCGGTCTGGACCTCGTCCGAGATCAGCGGGATGCCGTACTCGTCGAGCACCGCTTTGAAGGCGCCGAACAACCCGTCCGGCGGCATGGCGAAGCCACCAACACCCTGGACCGGCTCGACGATCATGCAAGCGACGTCGCCTGCGGTGGCGGTCTCGATCACGTCCCGGAGGTCTTCGGTACAAGCCCGGATGTACGCCGCGTCGTCGAGCTCGCGGAAGGGGCTTCGGTATCGGTAGCCACCGTGGACGTAGCTGACGTTGATCGGGCTCAGACTGGACGCCGACCATCCGCGGTTGCCGGTGATCGCCATGGTGGCGAAGGCACGACCGTGGTAGGAGTTGCGTAGCGCCAGGACTTGGTGTGAACGGCGGGCCTGGGTGGTGAACAGCAGCGCGGCTTCGTTCGCCTCGGTTCCGCTGGTGGTGAAGAACACCTTCGCATCCGGGATTCCCGACAACTCGGCGATCCGCTCGGCCAGCCGCACCTGTTCGCGGATCAGGTAGAGGGTGGACGTGTGCAGGATGCCGGTATCGACTTGGCGTCGGATGGCGTCGCTGATCTCCGCGATGTCGTAACCGACCGCGTTGGTGAGGATCCCGGCGAAGAAGTCCAGGTAGGTCCGGCCGTCGGCGTCGGTGACGTGGCGGCCCGAACCACGGACGATCTCGATCGGCTCGTCATAGTAGAGCGCCATCCATGCGGGTAATACCGCCCGATGCCGCTCCAGCAGCGTCTCATCAGCCATGTCGTGCCACGCCCTTCCTCACCACGCGTCGTCGAGTGTCTCCATGCAAGTACTCACCCGCCACTTCCGGTACCGACGGATCGTAAGGATTTCGACGAGTATCCTTATGGTCCGTAAACCAACCGGAGATGCCATGCTGCCCACGATCGGCGAGGTCCTCGCCCTGCCCGCCATGCGCAGAGGCGCCCCCACCGTCGTCGCCGGACGCGCCGGTCTGGCTAACCACGTCCGGTGGGCGCATTCGGCCGAGCTGTCCGACATCGCCCACCTGTTGCGCGGCGGCGAACTTCTCATGACCACCGGCATCGCCCTGCCGGGCGCGGATACCGAACTCGCCGCATACGCAAACGAGCTGGCGACCGTCGGCGTCAGTGGGCTCGTGGTAGAGCTGGGCCGCCGGTGGAGTACGGCGCTGCCACCCGCACTTGTCGCCGCCTGCGACGCCGCTGGCCTCCCACTCGTCACGCTCAGCCGCGAAGTCGCGTTCGTCACCATCACCCAGGCCGTCGGGGAGCTCGTCGTCGACGCTCAGCTCGACGAGCTACGGACCACCGAACGTGTCCACGAGACCTTCACCGAGCTCAGCGTCGCCGGTGCCGGCATCGACGAGATCCTCGCCGAGGTTGCCCGGATCTCCGGGCTGCCGGTTGTCCTCGAGTCGATCCGGCACCAGGTCCTCGGGTACGACGCAGCGGACGAACCCGCCCGCGAGGTCCTCGCCGGCTGGGCCCGTCGCTCACGAGCCGTCGAGTCCACCCGTCGCTCCACGTACCACCAGGCCGAAGGGTGGCTGGTGACCACCGTCGGAGCACGTGGCGACGATTGGGGGCGGCTCGTGCTGGTCTCCCCCGAGCCGCCGCCACGCCGCCATCTGGTGCTGTTGGAACGGGCCGCGTCGGCGCTGGCGCTGCATCGGCTGCTGGCCCGAGACCGGGAGAGCCTGGAACGCCAGACCCACCGGACCCTACTGTCCGCCCTGACCGCCGCAGCACCGGAACCCAGCATGATCGAGCGGTGCGCCGACGCCGGAGTCCCGCTCAACGATCGCCTGCTCGTTGGCCTGACCGTCCTGCCGCATGCCCGAGGGGGCGAGCTCACGGCCACCGTGGCGGCGCAGGAACTCGTGCGCGATCTGGCCGAGGCAACCGCCAGTGCGGCTCGCTCGGCCCGGATCCCAGCACTCGTCGCTGTTGCCGGAGACGACACCGTGAGCTGCCTTCTCTCGCTGCCACCTGAGCAACCGGACCGGCCGCCGGTCGACCGGCTCGCCGCCGAGGTCCACCGCGCGGCGGCTGAATTGCCGCATGGCCTACCCGTCCTGGTCGCGGCCGGGACGCCGGTGGAAGGGCCCGGGCAGGCCTGGCGCACCCTCACCGAGGCCCGCCACGTCGGATCCGCGGCCGCACGCTCGCCCGCTCACCGGCCCTGTCACCGGCTCAACGACGTCCATCTCCGTGGCCTCCTACACGTACTCGGCGACGACGATCGCCTGGCCGCCTTCACCGAACGCGAACTCGGCGCCCTGGTCACCTACGACGAGGAGCATGGCGGCGCGCTGCTCGCATCGTTGCGCACCTTCGTCGACCACGGTGGCAACAAGACGGCCGCCGCGGCCGCGTCACATCTGTCCCGGCCGGCCTACTACGAGCGGTTGACTAGGGTGGAACGGATCCTCGACGTCGATCTGTCCGACCCGGAGACGATGACCTCGCTGCATGTCGCGCTCCTTGCCCGGGACATCCTCGCGGCCGGCTGACCGGCGCCGTGTTCTCGCTACGGCCAATCAGCCGTGTTCTCGCTGCCGGCAGTCACTCGACCCCGGTGGCCTCCGGGGTGGACCGAGCCAGCGCGGCCAGCACGTCCAGCGCACGAGTCAGCGTCTCGACCGGCGGAGCGGCAACGGCCAGGCGGACCGCGTTCGGGGCGTGCCCCGGGCCGACGGTGAAGGCGGCAGCTGGGGTGATCGCGATCCCGCGCCGAGCCGCGGCCGCCACGAACGTCTCCGCCCGCCACGGCTCCGGAAGCCGCCACCAGCAGTGGTAGGCACGGGGGTCGGCCTGGACGGTGAATCCAGCCAACCGGTCCGCGGTGATGCGCTGGCGGGTTGCGGCGTCGCGCTGTTTGGCCGCCTGCACCGTCGCGGCCGTGCCGTCGTTGACCCATTCGACGGAAGCGTCGAGGGCGAACCGCTGGGCCAGCCAGCCACCCGACCGCAACGCCGCCGCGACCCGCTCGGTGAGCCACGGCGGGGTGATGGTGAACCCGACCGTCAGCCCCGGAGCCAACCGCTTCGACAAGCTGTCGACGACGATCGTGCGTTCCGGTATCCGATGCGCCAGGGGCGGCTGGTCGTCCCGGAGGAAGCCGTAGATCGCGTCCTCGATCACCACCAGGTCCAAGCGTGCCAAGGTTGCGGCGAGTTCGACCTGACGCCCTTCCGGCATGGTGCGGCCCAGTGGGTTGTGGAGGGTCGGCTGAACGTAGACGGCGCGCAGCGGGGTAGCACGATGGGCGGCTGCCAAGGCGGCTGGATCCAACCCGTCGTCGTCGACGGCGATCGGCACCAGCGTGACCCCCAGGCGGGCAGCGATACCTTTGACCATGGGATACGTCAGCTCTTCGACGCCGAGCCGCTGTCCTGTGGGGACGAGTGCGGCGATCGTCGCGGCGATCGCTTGCCGACCGTTCCCGGCGAAGAGAATGTGGTCGGGCTCCGGCGCCCAGTCCGGCCGGGCCAACAGCGCCGCCGCCGCTTCTCGCGCGGCGGGTGTACCCCCGGCGGCACCGGGCCACAGACTGGTGGCCAGTGTGGCAGGGTGCAACATCCGGGTCAGGCTGGCCGCGATCAAGCCGGCCTGCTCGGGCAATACCGAGAAGTTCAGTTCCAGATCTACCTCGACTCGGGCCGGTTCGGCCAGCGCCACGTCCGGCTCCGGGGCACCCGCCCGGACGAACGTGCCCCGACCGACCTCGCCGACCACTAGTCCACGCCGGATCAACTCACCGTAGACCCGCGCTGCCGTCGAGCTGGCGATGCCATGCTGCCGGGCGAACCGCCGCTGCGGCGGAAGCTGGTCTCCGGGCCCCAGCCGGCCGGCGGCGATGTCAGCGGCGACGGTGTCCGCGACCAGGCGGTAGTCAGGCATCTCTGGCTCCACTGGACATAATTGCTCCGAGTGCATTATGACTATTGCACCGAGCATATTGCACCGAATAGCATCGGTGCGTCAATCCCGCGTACACCTCCAAGGCGGCACTCGTGAGCACAGCCCTCGTCGGTGGCATCACCCTCGGATATGACGACCACGGCGCCGGACCACCGTTGGTCCTGGTCCACGGCCACCCGTTCGACCGGACGATGTGGCGCCCCCAGGTGGAGCACTTCGCCCGAGCCGGCTGGCGGGTCATCACGCCCGATCTGCGCGGCTACGGACAGAGCACGGTGCAGCCGGGTGTCACCACCCTGGATACGTTCGCCGGTGACATCGACCGCCTACTGAACTGGTTGGGTGTCGACGGAGTCATCCTTGGCGGGCTGTCGATGGGCGGACAGATCGTCATGGACTTCTACCGCCAGTTCCCCGACCGGATCCGGGGCCTGATCCTCGCGGCCACATCGGCCCACGCCGAGAGCGATGCCGGCCGCCAATCCCGCCGCGAGACCGCTGAACGGCTGCTGCGCGACGGAATGGACGGCTACGCCGACGAGATCCTGCCCGGAATGATCACCCCGCGGACCATCACCCACCAGCCCGACGTCGCCACCCACGTCATGACGATGATGCGCCAGACCTCCCCGGCCGGTGCGGCGGCCGCACTGCGCGGCCGAGCCGAACGGCCCGACTACCTCGCCACACTCGCCACAGTGGCGGTACCTGCCCTGGTCATCGTCGGGACCGACGACGCATTCACCCCGCTCGGCGACGCACGAACCATCCACCGTCAGATACCCCACAGCACACTTGAGATCATCGAAGGAGCGGGCCACCTGCCGAACCTCGAACGCCCAACAACGTTCAACGCGGTGCTACAGCGCTTCCTCGAGGCACTACCCGCCGCTACCACACCACCAGGGGGTACAACGTGAATACCGCCGAGACGACGGTTCTCGTCACCGGCGCCAGCTCCGGCTTCGGGCTGGCCACCGTCCGACGTTTTGCCACCGCGGGAGCGAGAGTCATCGCCGCCGCCCGTCGGCGAGACCGCATCGCCGCGGCGGCGGCGGAACTAGGGCCGCGGGTACTCGCCCTGCCCCTCGACGTCCGGGACCCTGTTGCCGTGGAGCAGGCGATCAACGGCCTGCCGGACGAGTTCGCCCAGATCGACGTGCTGGTCAACAACGCGGGCCTGGCCAAAGGGCTCGAACCCGCACACCAGACGGATCTGGACCATTGGGAGCAGATGGTCGACACGAACTGCAAGGGCCTCATGTACTGCACCCGCGCGGCGCTCCCGGGTATGGTCGCCCGCGGGCACGGCCACGTCGTCAACGTGGGCTCGATTGCCGGCAGCTATCCGTATCCTGGGGGCAATGTCTATGGCGCCACGAAGGCGTTCGTGCACCAGTTCAGCCTCAACTTGCGCAGTGATCTGCATGGCACCGGAGTCCGCGTCACGTGTGTGGAGCCTGGCCTGAGCAGCGGAACCGAGTTCTCCACGGTCCGGTTCGACGGCGATCAACAGCATGCCGACGCCGTGTATGACGGTACGCAGCCGCTGGATGCGGCGGATGTCGCCGAGGCGGTGTACTGGGCGGCATCCCAGCCGGCCCACGTCAACATCAACGTCATCGAGCTGATGCCGACGGTGCAGAGTTTCGCGCCGTTCCAGGTGCACCGTCCCAACGCCCGGTGATTCGGGTGGGGCCGCTTCAGACGACCTGGCTGCGCCGCTCGAGCAGCACGGTGTCGCGCCACTCCCCACGGTGGCGGGTGATGCGCTCGCGGATACCAAGAGTGCGGAATCCGGCCGAGTGATGGAGGGCGAGGCCGGCGCGATTGTCCGGGAACGTCGACGTCTGCAGCGTCCACAGTCCCGCATCGTCAGCCGCCGTCACCTGCCGGTACACCAGTGCACGGCCAACACCACGCCCCCGGAAGGCAGCGTCGACGTAGACCGACGTCTCCGCCACACCGGAGTAACTCTCTCGGCTGGACATCGGGCTAGCCGCCGCCCAGCCGACGACGTGCCCGTCGACCTCGGCCACCCAGCGGTGATCGGGCAACCACCGGGCGTCCAAAGCGGGACGCTCGGCGACGTCGGCGTCGAAGGTCGCCTCACCCGCCGCGACGCCGGCGGCATACAGACGGACGACTACCCGCCAGTCGCGGTCCTCGAGTGCGCGCACCGTCACGTCGGCCGGAATGTCGTCGGGGCAGCAGGGCCGGGGAAGCAGAACTCCCATCACGACATCGGCGGCATGTGGCAGCCCGGTGCAGCACGCGGCGTTGACCGTGACCAGAGTGGTGGTGCCCTCCTTGCGGAGCAGCACGAAACCCACGTCGGCCAGCTTGCGGAGATGATGTGAGCAGGTGGACTGGCTGATGCGCAGCCGGTCGGCCAGCTCGCCGACGGTGATCGGGCCAGGCGCGGTAGCTACCGCGTGCAGCATCCGCACCCGGCTGGGTTCGGCCAGGCACGCGAACCAGTCGGCATAGGTGGCGGCTTCGGAGTCCGGCAACAGCTCCGGCTCACGCGCAGCCCGCACGGTTGTGGTCATGTCCCTATCATCGACGTTCTTCGATGGTTGCGTCAATCGACGGTCATCGATAAACTCGGCGGAGTTAATCGACGTGCATCGATAAAGGAGCCCACATGGCCACCGACGCGCTACCGGTCGTTGTTGTAGGTGCCGGCCCTATCGGCCTCGCCGCCGCCGCTCACCTGCTGGAACGGGGCATCGAGCCCCTGGTTCTCGAATCCGGCGACCACGCGGGCGACGCCGTGACAGCGTGGAACCACGTCCGCCTGTTCTCCCGGTGGTCGGAGCTGATCGACCAGGCTGCCGCCCGCCTCCTCGGCCCGACGTCGTGGCGGCAGCCCGACCCGAACCATCACCCCACCGGCGAGGAATGGGCGGGTGAATACCTGGCTCCCCTTGCGGCCGCACTCGGCGATCGAGTCCGGTTCGGCCACCGGGTCATCGGCGTGGCCCGTCGCGGCCGCGACCGCATCGTCGACGCCGGCCGAGACACCGAACCGCTGACCATCCACGTCCACACACCCTCCGGTGAGGTCCGGTTCACCGCCCGGGGTGTCATCGACGCGTCCGGTACCTGGAGCACCCCCAACCCGCTGGGCGGCGACGGCCTACCCGCCACTGGCGAACGCGCCGCGGCAGATCACATCACCTACCGGGTCCCGGATCTCACCGACCCACAAGAGCTCAACCGTTACGCCGGGCGGCGGATCGCCGTCGCCGGAAGCGGGCACTCCGCGCTGACCGCACTGGTGGCACTGGCCGGCCTGGCCGAAGACCACCCCGGAACCGAGATCACCTGGGTACTACGGCGTGGCGACGTCGGACAGGTCTTCGGGGGCGGCGATGCCGACCAGCTTCCGGCGCGAGGTGCCCTCGGCCAGCGGGCCAAGGCCGCTGCCACCGCCGGTTATGTGCGGACCGTCACCGGGTTCCGCACCGCCGCCGTCGAACGCCAGCTCGATGGCCGCTTGATCCTCGAATCGTTCGACGGGCACCGCCTCGAGCCCGTCGACGAGGTCGTCGCGCTCACTGGGTTCCGGCCCGATCTATCCTGGCTCTCGGAGATCAGACTCGATCTCGACCCGGTGCTGCAATCCACCCGTGCGCTCGCGCCCCTCATCGACCCCAACGTCCACTCCTGTGGCACCGTCTACCCGCACGGCGCACGTGAACTGGCCCAACCCGAACCCGGCGTCTACGTGATCGGCATGAAGAGTTATGGTCGCGCCCCGACGTTCCTCGCGCTCACCGGCTACGAGCAGGCCCGCTCCGTCGTGGCTGCGCTCGCCGGCGACCACGAGTCCGCGGCCCGGGTCGAACTGACCCTGCCCGACACCGGCGTGTGCGGCGGTTCCGGCCTGTTCGAGGAGTCGGCGGCCAGCGCCTGCGAGACCAGTGACACCTCCGCGGAGACCGGCTGCTGCGGTCCTGCCGACGTGGAGCTGACGCTGAGCGTGCCCAGCCGGCAGTAACCCGCGGGACGGCGTCCGCTCACCACGCGCGTATCGTGAATCCGGATCACACGTGGTGCGGGCGCCGGTCGGTGAGCAGGTCAGGAGCGCCCGGCTGACCAAGCCGAGGAGCTGATGACACCGGATGAGAGACGGGCCGCCCGCTGGTAGCTGGCTGCTCGTCGTCGCCATCGTCATCGTCAGTCTCAACCTGCGCGGCGCCATCGTGGCGGTTGCTCCCGTCCTCGAAGACATCCAGCGTGACCTGCACGTATCAGCTGGATCGGCCGGCTTGCTGACGTCCATTCCGGTCCTGTGCTTCGCTGTGGTGTCTCCACTCGTGGGCCTCCTGGCGCGCCGCATCAGTCTCGACGTGGCCATCGCGGCGAGTCTGGTCGTGCTGGGTGTCGGGATCGCGGTGCGCCCGTGGGCCGGTTTCGGCCTCCTGGCGGCCGGGACGGTCCTGATCGGCGCGGCCATCGCGGTGGGGAACGTCCTGCTCCCGGTGATCATCCGACGGGACTTCCCCAATCGCCCCGGGCCATTGCTGTCGGCGGCAACCACCTCGCTGATCGTCAGCGCCACGCTGCCAGCCGTGTTGACCGCACCACTGGCCGCGGTCGTTGGCTGGCGGTGGGCGCTGGCCGTCTGGGCGGCGTTCGTCGCGGTGGCGCTGGCGGTCTGGCTCGCCGCGACGCGACCGGCGGGCCACGCCAGCCAGGCCCGGTCCGCTCCTGGAGCCGGTGCCCGTGCCGGGCATCCACCTACTCGGGTCTGGCGTAGCTACGCCGCATGGGAGCTGGGCTTGTTCTTCGGCCTCCAGTCTTTCCTGTTCTACGCCTCCACCGCGTGGCTGCCCACCATGCTCAAAGACCGGGCCGGTCTCGACGCCACCGCCGCGGGCACCGCGTTGTCGTTGTTCCAGCTGCTGGGTATCGCGGGGGCCATCGCCGTTCCGGTGTTGATCCGGCGGCGCGAGGCACGGTATGCGGTCGCCGTGGCGTTGGCCGCGTTGTGGTTCGTGTTCTTCGGCGGGTTGCTCGTGGCTCCGCAGGCGTGGCCAGTCCTCTGCGCGTTGGGCGGCATCACTCAGGGTGGCTGCCTGGCCATGGGGCTGAGCCTCATCGCGATCCGCTCATCCAGCAGCGATGCCGCACGGCGGGTCTCGGCGATGGTCCAGACGGTCGCCTACTGTCTCAGCGCACCCGGCCCAGTGCTGATCGGCACCGCGTCCTCCGGCTCCGGCTCGTGGACCGCCCCACTAGCCGTGCTCGTGGTGCTCTCGTTGGCCTGCGGCGTTCTTGGGGTCCGGGCTGCCTCGCCACGGCTGATCAGCTGATCGACCGGCGCGGACGCACCGGAGCGGCCAGTGGCCGGTCAAAGATCAGGTGGGTCTGCGCGTGCCCCACCTCCGGCCGCGTCGCAAGCTGCTCCATGATGATTCGCTGCAGGTCAGCGCTATCCGCGACGGCCACATGGAGGAAGAAGTCCTCCGGCCCCGAAACGTTGTACAGCGCCAGCGTCTCCGGCAGGGTCAGCACCGCGGCGGTGAACGCGTCAACCAGGTCTCGACGGTGCGGGCGGAGCCGAATGGCGATGAACGCGTGCAGCCCGCGACCGATGGCGGCAGGGTCGACCACGGCTTTGATCCCCGTGATGACACCGGCTGAACGTAGCCGCCGGACCCGTTCATGACATGACGACGTCGACAGCCCCACCTCGTCGGCCAACGCCTTGTTCGTGATCGACGCGTCATCCTGGAGGATGGTGAGAATCCGCCAATCGACCGGATCGAGATGCTGTACTTCAGGCATGTTCCGGATGATATCCGGTGAAGATTGCGACACCCCGGATACCTGGAGCACGATCTGTCCGTGCTACGTCAGACCGGCCACGTGCTCCCCCATCACCCGGGGACGGACAGCCGCAGGGGCCCCCGGTGATCGACCTCCAACGCTGGCTGGCCTTCGTCGGCGTGTTGCTCGTCATCCTGTGTACACCGGGACCGGACTTCCTAGTGGTCCTACGCCATTCCCTCGAGCACAGCCGAGCGGGATACCGTGCCGTTGCCGGCATCATTACCGGCCTCGGCGCACACACCGCCATCGCGGTAGCGGGTATCACCGCCGCCGTCGCCGCCCACCCCTCGGCCCTCGCCGCCGTCCGCGGAGCTGGCGCCACGTACCTGGCCTGGCTTGGCATCGGTGCGCTGCGCAGCTTCCTGACCCACCGGCGCGAACCCCACCCGGTTGGCGCACCCGGCGCAGCGGCGACCACCCTGCCGCCACCACCGGCGGGCGGACGCCCGTACCGCACCGGCTTGCTCACCAACCTGCTCAACCCCAAGGCGGTCCTCTTCTTCGTCGGGCTCCTGCCTCAGTTCCTGGATTCCGGCGGCAATGTGCCCACGCAGGTCCTGCTCCTCGCCGCCACCACCATGGCTCTCGCAGCCGGGTGGCTGTGCGCCCTCGTCCGGGTGATCAACCGGCTACATGGCCCGCTGACCCGTCCCCGGATCCGGCGCGCCCTGGATGGGGTCACCGCGGTTGCCTTCTTCGCTCTGGCGCTGTCGGTGGCTTGGTGACGCGCGAGAGGCTGGACTACTCGTCCGCTGAGGCTGGCTATGGTAGGCGCAGAAGCGCCTGCACGGGCAGATGATCCGAGGGGAAACGGCCGTTGAGCGAGAACGGATTGATCCCGGCCACCTCGGATTCGATCCCGGGAGCAGCCAGAATCCAGTCGATCCGGTCACCACCGACCCGTGGCGGTGCGTACCCACCATAGGTGGCATAAGCCGGGGTTCGGCGCTCGGCGGCGGCCGGCCAGGTGTCGGTTAGCCCAGCCGACTCCGTCAACATCTGGTACGGCTCGCTGGCCTCGGCGGCGGTATTGAAATCACCGGTCAGAATCACCGGCATCGGCGCCATCAGCGAGATGAGTTCGGTCAGCTGCGCCGCCGCCTGCTGCCGCGCCGCAGCCGAGTCATTGTCCAGATGGGTGTTGACCACCACTAGCTCACCTGCGCCGCCGACCCGGAAGCGGACCCAGGTGGCCATGCGAGGAAGGACATTGCCCCACGTCGTCGAACCAATAACGGCTGGTGTGCTGGACAGCCACACATGGTTGTACTCGACCGGGGTTAACCGCCGGGCGTCGTAGAACACCGCGGCATACTCGCCACGGCTGCCGCCTTCACGCCCCAGCCCGATCCATTCATAACCCTCTGGAAGGTCCGCTGCTACGTCCGTCACCTGGCCGAACAGGCCTTCCTGAGTACCGATGACACACGGCTTCTCCCGGGTCAGAAGCTCGGCCATCGCGGGCCGGCGTTGCTCCCACAGGTGGGCCGGATCGTCGGCGGCGTAACGCAGGTTGTAGCTCATCACGTGCAGCTGTCCTGGGCCGGCGGGGCCGATGAGCGAAGCGACCGATCCGGTCTGCTGGGCACCTTCATGCACCCAGCGAGCATACGACGGGCGCGACTCGTCGAACCTGTGACCCCGGTGCGACGGACGTACCGATGCGGCCCTGCCACCCCGCCGGGGCGTCGCGTCACGCAGCGACGAGCACGTCCCATGCACGCATCGCCGAGTCGACGATCGCGTGTAGCCGCTCACGGGACACGCCATCTCGTGCCTCGATGGAGATCCCGTGCAGGACGGTGCCGTAGAAACCGGCGAGCCCGGAGACGTCGGTTCCGGCCGGGAGTTCGCCGTCGGCCACGGCTTGGTCGAGGCGCCGCTCGATCGAGGACACCGTCTCCCGGCGCTGCTCGACCAGGTAGTCGTGGATCAGTCCGTTGTCGGCGCTGACGTTGGTCGCGGCGAGGACGAACATACACCCGCCGGGACACTCGGGACCCATATACAGCTCGGCGTTGCCCCGCAGCATGGTTTCGATCGCGGTTCGAGCGCTGGTGAGTGCACGTAGCGCGTGCTCGGTCACGGCGCCGTCGGTAGCGGCATAGAGCGCGATGGCCTCTCTGAACAGTTGTTCCTTGCTGCCGAACGCCGCGTAGAGGCTGGGCGGGTTGATCCCCATGGCCTGGGTGAGGTGCTTGATCGAGGTGCCCTCGTAACCGTACGTCCAGAACTGATCCATCGCGCTGCGCAAGGCGGCGGAACGATCGAACACCCGCGGCCGGCCCCGTTCGGCCATATCCGCTCCTTCCGTGATAATTTATGTATCGATCACTACATAATATCAAGACGACCCCGGAGGTCCACCATGCCCAGCCTCAAAGGCCGTGTCGCACTCGTCACCGGCGGCAGCCGGGGGATCGGCGCCGCGGTGGCCACCCGCCTCGCCGCCGAGGGTGCCGACGTCGCACTGACCTACCGGGCCGGCGCCGCGGCCGCCGCCGACGTCGTCGAGCAGGTCAAGTTCGAAGGCCGGCGCGCCCTGGCGATGCAGGCCGACGCCGCTGACGCCGACGCCGTCACCGCCTCGATCTCATCCACCGTCGCCGAACTCGGCCGCCTGGACATCCTCGTCGCCAACGCGGGAGTTTTTCCGTCCGGGCCACTCGACGAGGTCACCTACAACGACCTCGACCAAACTCTGGCCATCCACGTCCGCAATGTGTTCGTCGCCGCCCAGGCAGCCGCCAGCCAGATGAGCGCCGGAGGACGCATCATCAGCATCGGCAGCTGCCTGGCCGAGCGGGTACCCACCTCGGGACTCACCCTGTACTCGATGACGAAGGCAGCCCTGACCGGGATGACCAAGGGTCTCGCCCGAGACCTCGGCGCCCGCGACATCACCGCCAACGTCGTCCACCCCGGCCCCGTCGACACCGACATGAACCCAGCCGCCGCCCCGGAGGCCGCCGCCGAGCGGGCCCTCACCGCCCTGGGCCGCTACGGCGACGGCGCGGACATCGCGGGAATGGTCACGTTCCTCGCCGGCCCCGGCGGGGCGTGGATCACCGGCGCGTCCATCGCCGTAGACGGCGGATACACCGCGTGAGCGCCCCTCGCCTAGCCGGCATTCAACGCCGGGCTCGCCGGTAACGGTGCACCGCAAGTGGAACGAAAACCACAAGCAGCAGGAGCGGCCAGCCGACCGCCAGCGGCAACGGGTGCTCAGCCAGCCAGGAGTCGCCCGGCACCGCGGGGTTACCGAAGAGCTCCCGAGTCGCTGCCACCGTTGATGACATCGGATTGGCCTCCGCCACCGCACCCAGCCAGCCCGGCATGAGGGCGGGCGGCACGAACGTGTTGGCCACCATCGCAAAGGGCAGTACCAGGGGATATAGAGCGGCAGCGGAGTCCGGCGAGCGAAGGACGAGGCCGATGTAGATGCCGACCCAGATCAGGGCGAACCGGAGGAGAAGCAGCAGCCCTACGGCAGCCAGCGCCTCCCACACGCTGCCGTGCCAGCGCCAGCCCACGAGGTAACCGCAGCCGAGCAGGACCACGAGATCCGCGCTAGCCCGGATGATGTCCGTGACACTACGTCCGGCCAGGATGGCCGACGACGAGATCGGCATCGCCATGAACCGGTCGGTGACGCCACGTTCCCGGTCGGTCGCCACCGCGCTGATGGTGTTCACCAGGCCGAACATCATCGTCATGCCGAACAGCCCGGGCATCAGGTATTCGCGGTAGTCCGCACCACCGGGAACCACCATCGCACTGCCGAAGACGTACCCGAACAACAACACGGAGATCAGCGGAAACGCCAGCGCGCCGATCATTTCCTCCGGTGAGCGCAACCAGTACGACAGGTTGCGACGGGTCATCGTCGCGGCATCGGACATCGCCGCGCGCAGCCGCTCCGACCGGGTCCGTGGAATAGTGATCGTGGTCATGCCCGGTCCTTCCCGGTGAATCGGACGAATACCTCGTCGAGCGTGGGCCTACGCAGCGCGATGTCGCGCACCTCGATACGGGCGTCGTCGAGGGCACGGGCCACCCGCGCTAGTCCGGCCACCCGATCCATGGCCGGAACACTCACCCGGCGCCCCTCGGGCCGGACCTCCGGCGCGGAGCCGGTGACGTCGGCGAGCAAACGAGCGACGACGTCCAGGTCGGCGATCTCGTCGACCAACACGTCGATGCGGTCACCGTGCAGCATGGACTTGAGCTCTTCGGGCGCCCCTTGGGCGATGACGCGACCTCCGTCGATGACTGTGATGGCGTCGGCGAGCTGGTCCGCCTCGTCGAGATAGTGGGTGGTCAGCAAGACCGTCGTCCCCTCGGCCACCAACGACCGCACGCCCCGCCACACCTCTAGACGGTGGCCCGGATCCATGCCGGTGGTTGGTTCGTCGAGGAATAGCACCGGGGGAGCCATGATGAAACTGATGGCCAGATCGAGGCGCCGGCGCATGCCGCCGGAGTACCCCTTCGGTCGGCGGTCGGCCGCGTCAGCCAGGTCGAATTGGTCGATCAACTCCCCCGCCCGCCGCCGCGCGGCAACACGGCCGAGCCGATAGAAGCGGGCGAACATCTCCAGGTTTTCCCGGCCGGTCAGCATGTCGTCCACGGCGGGCTGCTGGCCGGCCAGCCCGATGCGGTAGCGCACATCGACCGGATCTCGGACGACGTCGAAGCCGGCGACGCTTGCCCGGCCGCTATCCGGGCGCAACAACGTCGACAGGATGCGCACGGCCGTGGACTTGCCGGCACCGTTGGGTCCCAGAAGGCCGCACACCGTGCCTTCGGGGACCACCAGGTCGAACCGATCCAGGGCCAATGTGGCGCCGAACCGTTTGACCACACCTTCGGCGACCACGGCCGGCTGCCCCGGAACCACCCCCGGACGCGACGCCCCCGATTGCGTCAGAACGTTCACGACCTCACCCCTTCGCTAGATCTCATGAGCAACTCCCGCTAACTATACTTTGATGTATATACTTCAAAGTATAGTTACTGCGATCGCTCGTCAACCGCCGGACAACGAGCCCGAAGCACACGACAACTGCGAGCGCACGACAACTGCGGACAGAGCGGCCGACTCGCGGCACGGAGGTGGGAGAGAATGGGGCCGATGACGCCAGACAGCGCGGGCCCGGCCCCGCATTCCAGCAGCACCCGCGGTGGTCGGCGACTCGGCCGCGCGGAACGTCGCGAGCAGATCATCGACGCCGCCACCCAGGCGTTCTCACGCGAGGGCGGGTACTCTCACACCAGCCTGGATGATGTCGCGGCCGTGGCTGGTGTGACCCGGATGATTCTGTACCGGCACTTCAACTCGAAGGCCGACCTCTACGAGGCCGTCCTCGATCGCGCCGGAGAACGGATGTACCACGCCGCGGTAGTGGACGGCGAGATGGACGACGACAGCGTGGCCAGGGTGATCCACTGGGCCCGCGAAGATCCGGACGCCTTCCGACTCTTGTTCCGGTTCGCCGCCCAGGAGCCCGATTTCCGCGGCGAGATCGATCAACTCAAGGTCGGCATGTCGGCCCACATCCGGCCGTATCTCGAAGAGGTCACCACCGACGAGCGATGGGTCGAATGGACGGCGCAGCTCACTACCATGATCGTCATCGAGGCGATCATGGCGTGGCTCGACGCCGGCCAGCCCGATCCGGAGCATGCCACGGATCGGATCTTGCGCGCGGTGGAAGGCGCCGTCAACGCCATCGCATCCGTCTGACCCCGCCCCCCACCCCCCGTGATCGTCGCCGGATTTCCGCCCCCCACCCCCGTGATCGTCGCCGGCTTAGAGTCGCAATAGCGACCGAATCGTGACTTCGATCACGGGAGGGAGCGGCTGGATTTCGGCAACGATCACGGATTGCGCGACGACAGGACGGACGAAGACTACTTTCTTGACAATTTTTCTTTTCGGTGCCAGGCTCGACGTATGGACGACGTCAGGGTGATCGAAGACCCCCAGGCGGCCGAGGTGTCGCTTGATCCAGTACGTGCCCGGCTGCTGGCCGAGCTCGGCGAACCCGGCTCCGCCACCACGCTGGCCACCAAGGTCGGCCTCCCCCGGCAGAAGGTGAACTACCACCTGAAGACCCTGGAGAAACACGGCCTGGTCGAGCTGGTCGAGGAACGCCGCAAGGGTAATGTCACCGAACGGATCCTCCGCGCGTCGGCGTCGTCATACGTTATTTCACCGGTAGCGCTCGCCGCGGTTCAGCCCGACCCACACCGCGAACCAGACCGACTCTCCGCACAATGGCTGCTCGCCGTCGCCGCCCGCCTGGTGCGAGACATCGGCACGCTGCTGACTCGCGCCCGACGCGCACAGCAGAAGGTCGCCACCTTCGCCATCGACGGCGACGTGCGTTTCGCCTCGGCCGCCGACCGGGCCGCCTTCGCCGAAGAGCTAGCCGCGACCGTCACCCGCCTCGTCGGGCAATACCACGACGAGACAGCCCCCCGTGGCCGCACCCATCGCGTCGTGGTCGCTGTCCATCCCACCGTGAGGGAGTCCTGACATGGGCCACCATTTCGAGGCACCCCAGGACGCGGAGTTCGACGCCGACCCCGATCTCGTGTGGCAGGCGATCGCCACCGGCCCCGGCATCAACTCATGGTTCATGGGCCGGACCGAGGTTGAATCCGGCATAGCCGGCGCGGTTCGTACCGCCTTTGGCGAGCACACCCCGGAACACCGGGTGACCACCTGGGATCCGCCGCGTCGGCTAACCTACGAAAGCGGCCAGGCTCCGGACGGCCGCCGGATGGCCTACGAGTTTCTGATCGAAGGCCGCAAGCAGGGCAGCACTAGCCTGCGTATGGTGGTCAGCGGGTTCCTCCCAGACGACGACTGGGAAGCCGAATACGACGCGATGACCTCGGGCCTCCACCTCTTCTTCCGCACGCTCGTCGAGTACGTCACACACTTTCCCGGCCGCACCGCGGTTCCGTTGACCGTCTTCGGCCCCGCGGTGTCCAACTGGGAGCAGATCTGGCCGCTGGTGTACCGGGCACTCGGCCTGCCGGACCAACCTGCCGGAGGCGATCCAGCCCGATTCACCGGACCGGATGGGGTACCGATCGACGCCGTCGTCTACCACGTCAACCCCGACAGCGTTGGTCTGCGCACCGACACCGCGATGTATCGGTTCGTCAAGGGCTTCAACGGCCCACTCGTCGCGATGCACCACGTCTTCGCCGACATAGAGCCAGCCTCGGCCGAGACGGCCTGGCACCGGTGGCTCGACCAACAGCTCACCTGACCCCGCCGTCATTCCTGGAGGACACTATGCACGCGGTCACATCTCGTGACGGAACGACCATCGTCTACGAGAAAACCGGCAGCGGCCCACCACTGCTCATCGTCGACGGCGCGCTGTGCCATCGTGCGTTCGGGCCCAGCAAAGGGCTGCGCAACAAGCTGTCCGGCGACTTCACCGTCATCACCTACGACCGGCGCGGTCGTGGCGACAGCGCGGACACCCCTCCCTACGCCGTCGAGCGTGAGATCGAAGACATCGAGGCCGTCGCCAAAGACGTCGGCGGTGCGATCTTCGCGTTCGGCATGTCGTCCGGTGCCGCGCTCGCGGTGGAGGCGGCCAACAGCGGCGTCGGCATCACCAAACTCGCCACCTACGAGGCGCCGTATCTGGTCAGCCAGGACGCTCCACAGGAACCACCTGACTACGCCGGGCGCCTCAACGAGTTCATCGCGGCGGGTCGCCGTGGCGACGCGGTGAAGCTCTTCATGAAACTCGTCGGCACCCCCTCGTTCGCGGTCTTCGCCATGCAGCTCACGCCGGTCTGGAAGAAGCTCAAGGCGGTCGCCCACACGTTGCCCTACGATCACGCCATCCTGGAACCCGGCCGGCAGTACCAGCCGCTCCCGGAGCAGCGTTGGAGCGCGGCGACCATGCCGGCTCTCGTGATGGACGGCGGCAAGAGCCCCGACTGGATGCGGGATGCGCAACGCGCCTTGGCCGACGTTCTGCCCGACGCCGAATACCGGACGCTGGCTGGGCAGACCCACTTGCTCAAACCGGATGCCGTCGCCCCGGTACTAACCGAGTTCCTGCGCTAGTTCGTGGTGTCCGGCCGCACGTGGCGACGGGCCGGTCCACACGTCCGGCGGGCACGATAACGTCGTCCCCCATGACGATCGTCCATCCGATCCCGCAGGCGTGGATCACGGCGGGGAACACCGGTGCGCAGAACTACGACGAGTTCGCCGACGACGCCGAGATCACCGCGATCATCGACGCCAATCCAGACAGCGCCCTGGGGGTCGAGATGCCCCACCGCGCGCCGGATAGCCTCGGCAAAACCTTCGCCGACTCGTTGCCCGACGCGGTGGAGCGTCTAGCCCGGGCGCGAGCCCAAGGCCGCTATCTCCCGGCCGAGGACACCGTGGTGCTCTACCGGATCACCGAACCCGGCGGCCGGACCGCCCATGGCATGTTCTGCCTGGTCGACACCGACCAGATTTCCAGTCGTGCGGGCGAGCCGGGTTTGGTCATCCGCAACGAAGACGTCTTCATCGAGAAGGTTCGTGAGCGCGTCGCACTGGCGGAGGCCACCAGGACGCTGCTCTCACCGGTGCTGCTCATGCAGACCGGCAGTGGCGACGAACTCCAGGCCGAACTGGTCGCGGCCGCCACCACGGCCGGGCCGGCCGCGGCGTCGGACATCGATGGCGCCGGGCGCCGCCACGAGATCTGGCCGCTTCCACCCGGCGAACAGGCCGACCGGTTGCGGGCGTTGGCCGGCGGCGGCGAACTCGTCGTCGCCGACGGAAACCACCGCAGCCTCGCCGCGCAGATCGGCGGATTGGCCCGATTTCTCGCCGTGATCACTACGCCGGCGTCGGTGACCATCGATCCCTACCACCGACTCGTGCACGAGCTTGGTATGCCACCGGCCGCCCTGTTAGACCGGCTGCGGGAGGCAGGAGCCACGGTCGAGTTGCTCGCGGATCCCCCGGCTACGCCGCCGCGGACGGGAACCGTCCATCTGTACGCTGCCGGTGCCGGTTACGCGGTTGCCCTGCCCGCTCCGCCGGGTGCCACGGTAACCGAACGTCTGGACCATGCACTGGTTGAGCGGGTCCTATTCGGCGACGTCCTCGGGTTCGACCCGGGCGACAAACGGATCCGGTACATCGGCGGCGACTACCCCGCGGCGTGGTTGCGGGGCGAAGTCGATGGCGGCCGTGCCGAACTCGCGGTCCTCGTCGCCCCGGTGTCCGTCGACGACTTCATCGCCGTCAACCTGGCGCGGCGGAAGATGCCCCGCAAGAGCACATGGTTTACCCCGAAAGCCCGCGCCGGGCTCGTGCTGGCGCAGCTCAACCTCCCTCGCCCATGATCGTTGGCTTCTGACCACCGAATTCGGTGGTCAAAAGCCAACGATCATGGGGAGTGAAACGTAAGCGAACCTGCCGCGCAGAGTACGCGGGGATTTCGACGCCAATTCACCATTCGTTCACCCGGCTGGGGCTTCCTTTACTTAGGTGACGTCACACCGACGCACCGATGTCGAAGAAGGGTCCGACCGGCAGATGGCGACCAGCACAGTCGTCCGCACGGACGTCACTCGTGTTCCCGCAGCCGCGGCATCCGGCATTGCCGGGCGTGGCTCGCGTCGCATCACCACTGGCAACGCGCTGAACTGGCTTCTCGTCGTCGCTCTCATCTACCTGCTGATCTGTGCGGTCAGCATCATCAGCTCCGGGTTCCGCACCGCCACCGGTGGCCAGGCCGAAGAGTTGTTCCAGTTCGCCACCAACCCGTTCGTCGGGTTGATGGTTGGTGTGGTCGCCACCGCTCTCATCCAGTCTTCGTCCACCGTGACCTCGATCATCGTCGGACTGGTCGCCGGGGGTTTGCCGGTGAGTGTCGCCGTACCCATGATCATGGGTGCGAACATCGGAACCACGGTGACCAACACCCTGGTCAGCCTCGGCTACGTGCGGAACAAAGAGGACTTCAAACGAGCGTTCTCCGCCGCCACCGTGCACGACTTCTTCAACCTGCTCGCGGTCGCCATCTTCCTCCCGCTCGAGATCATGTTCGGGCTCATCGAGCGCAGCGCCCTGGCCATCGCCCAACCACTGGTCGGCGACAGCAGCTACTCGATGGAGAACACCAACGTCATCGGCACGTTGACCGCGCCGGTCACCGACACGATCAAAGGTGCCGCCGGCGCGCTGCCGACCACATTCGGTGGCGTTGCGATGATCATCGTCGGCACCGCCATGATCCTGCTATCCATCAGATACATCGGCAAGCTGCTGAAAATCCTCATGGTTGGCCGGGCCAAGCGAATCCTGCACACCGCGATCGGCCGTGGCCCGCTCAGCGGCATCGCCTCCGGTGCGGCCGTCACCGTCTTGGTCCAATCGTCGACCACCAGCACCAGCTTGATGGTGCCCCTCGCCGGCTCGGGTGTGTTGAATCTGCGGCAGATCTACCCGTTTACCCTGGGAGCGAATGTCGGGACCACGGTGACCGCTCTGCTCGCCGCGACCGCGGTGAGTGGCCCCAACGCCCTCGCCGCACTCGAGATCGCGCTTGTTCACCTTCTGTTCAACATTTTCGCTCTCGTGCTGATCTTCTCCGTGCCGTTCCTCCGAGAGATACCCATCCGCGGCGCTCAATGGCTGGCGGGGCTGGCCGCTCAGCGCAAGGTGTACGCGGCGGCGTGGGTGATCGGTGTGTTCCTCGCCTTGCCCGGTGCGCTCATCCTGGCGACTTCCATCCTGTAACCAGAGCGTGCCAAGATGGCAGGCATGGAGGGCAGGCGCCCCACCGAGCCCGACCGCGATCTCGAGCAGATCATCGCCGAGACCGAGGCGTACCTGTCCGAGCTCAAGAGCGAACTCCAGCGCCGGCGGGCTGAGGCGCGGGCCGCGGAGATCGACGACCTCGAGACACACCTGGCCAACGCGCGGGTGAAGTGGGACGAACTCAAAGATTTCCTGGAAGTCGTCCTGCAGGAGCTGAAGCGCTGATCCGGCTAGGTCCTAGTTAGCCTCTTCGACGCCGGCCTCATCCTCCGCGGCACCGGCCACGACTCGTCGTCGACGAAACACCCATCCAACAAGCACGGCACCAACGGCGAGGGCTATCACCACCGCGCCGACACCCCACACGCCGATCGTGTCGATGCTCCGCGACAACCAGCGCTGCACTGCTTCGCCAACGCCAATGACCGGGTCGTCCACCGCGCCGTCGCGGAGGACGCGGATCTCGTACCAGCCGTAGTAGGCCACGTAGGCGCCGGCGACGAGGAGCAGCCCACCGCTGATCCGGGAGATCCGCGGCGCGAGCCCGCGCAGCCGGGTCACCAGCGCCGTCCGGGCCAACGCCACGGCTAGGGACACCGCCGTCACTACGAGCCCCATACCAGCCGCGTAAGCGGCGAACACCAGCACCCCACCAGCCACCGTCCCGGTCCGGAAGCTGGCCACCACCGTGATCAGGAACGGGGTGATGGTGCAGCTCAGCGAGGCGATGGCATAGACGGCACCGAACAGCGTCATCGATCCCGCCGACCTCGTCAGTTGGGGGCCCCGCACGGCGAATCGCAACCCGGGCAGCGCACGCCCGGTGAGCAGCCAGATCCCGAGCCCGAGCAGCACCAGTCCGAGAAACGCCGTGAACCATGGCAGGTACCGCTGGATCGCACCTGCTGACAACGACACCGACAGCAGCAACCCGAAACCACCGAAGACCACCGAGAAACCCGCCGTCATGGCGGCGGCGAACGCCATCGCTCGACGGATGGCAGCGGCCCGATCCGGTTCGTCTCCCATGACCAGGAACGACGCGTAGGCCGGCAGCAAAGCGAAGCCGCATGGGTTGACCACGGCGAGCATGCCGGCGGCGACCGCGAGGGCGATGGGTAGGCTGTCCACCCCCGCAAACTATCCCGGGCCGCGGCCGGTTCCGCCTTACGAGATGCTTACTTGTCGTTCACCCTGCCCCTCCCCCCGGGTATGCCGGGGGGAGGCGACGAACTCACCGCTCAGCCCGAGGTGCTCGCCGACGTGAGGTGGAACCCTTCGTCGAGCCACCCGGTGACACCACCAATCATCTTCTTGACTGGCCGGCCGAGCCGAGCCAGCCGGTAGGCGGCCTTGTCAGCGCCATTGCAGTGAGGCCCGGCGCAGTACACGACGGACAGGGTCTCGTCCGGATACACCTCGAGGTTCCGCTTCACGAGCCTTCCGTGCGGCAGGTTCACCGCACCCGGAATGTGACCGGCAGCGTAGAGATCCGGGCTACGGACGTCCAGTAGGACGAAGTCCTGCACGCCTCGGCTCATGGCGTCGTGGACGTCCCAGCAGTCGGTCTCGAAGGCGAGCAGAGACGCGAAGTGTTCGGCGGCGACGGCAGGATCGGCGGGACGCACGGCGGCTACGGATGACCCCACCAGGGGGATGGCACCGTCGGCCGTGGAGCCGGTGTCGGTCGACACGTCGAAGGCAGTCATGTCATCCACGGTAGAAGATGGTGGACGGACGCGGAACACGTCGGCAGCCCGAGCTCACCGGGTGCGGCGGCAGATCATCAACTCCGTGGTGGGGCTGGTGTTCAGCCGCCGGACGAGTTGTCGCTCGAGCGGATACAGCGCGGCCCCGGCCAACCAGCCGGTGGGTGGGGTCAACGTGACCGCCCGCAACGCACCACCCCAGGCCTTGCGCACCACGGCGGGGGCGTCGACGAGGGCGTTCATCAGCACCAGCATCGGCACCTTACGTTCGATCTCGAACCCGGCCCGGCCAAGGACCGACGTGATCCACTCCTCGGTGCGGCTGACCTGGTGCGCTGAGTAGTCGGGGGGCCGACGCAGAAAGTTCTCCGAGAACACCAGGTACCCGCCCGGGCGGACCAATGTGGCCAGGTGATCGATGGCGGCGATGTAGGCATCGTCGTCGGTGATGTGGAAGAGGACGTCGATGCACGAGGCGGCGTCGAACGACGCGGCGGGCCACGGCCCGGCCGGCTCGGTGATGTCCATCTGGACCACGTCCGTACCGAGTTCGTGTTCACGCAGCCGAGTGACTGCCGCTTCGGTGAGGTCGCTCCCGATGACTTCACCTACCCCAAGCTGCTTCCAACAGCGCAGGTAGACGCCGGTACCCGAACCAACGTCGAGGACCCGGTGATCGGGCCCCAGCCCCAGCGTGCCGGCCTGTTGAAGGAACACCTCACGGCGGACTTTGTACACCCAGGTGTTGAAGGGCCGGCCGAGCGCACGATAACCGACGCCGCTCTCCGTCCAGTCCGCGGCGAGCCGACCTTCCCAGAAGTTCTGATGATCGTCTCGTGGTTTCATCAACGCCATCATTCCCAGATAACAGAATGGTAAACATTGCGCTCCACATGGCGGACCGGTCGAATATTCGGACAGCCGGCCGTCATACGTATGTGTCACCACCACGAACGCCCGGCCCTTCGTCAGGAGGAACCATCATGAAATACATGCTTTTGCTGTTCGAGCCGGACACCGACTGGTTGTCGGTGCCGAAGGAGCAACTCGACGCCGAATTGAGGGCACATGGGGAGTTCTGCCGCTACCTCGACGAGCATGGCATTCCGTACTCCGGCGCGGCATTACGCCCGTCCACCGCCGCCACGACGCTGCGCCCGGACGGTTCCGAGACGATCATCGCCGACGGCCCGTACATCGAGCTCAAGGAGAATCTCTGCGGGTACTACATCATCGACGTCGACGACCTCGACCAAGCGTTGGAGGTCGCCCGACGCTGTCCGATAGCCAGCGGTATCGAGATCCGCCCGACGTGGGACACCACGACATGACCGGCCGCCCACCACGATGCATCAGGTAGTGACAGCTCGATGACCCGCCACGAGCACCACGACATCGCGGCCGCCGTCGAGGATGCACATCGACACCACTGGGCTCAGGTGCTCGCGTCGGTCGCCCGGGTCACGCGCGACCTCGATACCGCGGAGGACGCCACACAGGAGGCATTCGCCGCCGCGCTCGAGGTGTGGGGCCGCCAGGGGGTGCCCGGTACACCGGCAGCCTGGCTGACCACCGTGGCACGGCGCAAGGCACTGGATAACCGGCGTCGGGCGGACACGCTGGCGCGCAAGCTGCCACCACTCGTGGTACCGGGCGACGACACCCCGCCCGATCCCAGCACCATCCCCGACGATCGGCTGCGGCTGATTTTCACCTGTTGCCATCCGGCCTTGGCGATGCCGGCGCGGGTCGGGTTGACGCTGCGACTGGTGTGTGGGCTGACGACGCCCACGATCGCCCGGCTGTTCCTGATCCCGGAGGCCACTATGGCCGCCCGGATCACCCGGGCTAAGAAGAAGATCCGGGCTGCGGGAATCCCCTATCGGGTCCCCACGGACCCCGAGTTGCCCGACCGGCTGCCGTCCGTGCTTGCCGTCGTCTCATTGCTGTTCACCGAAGCACACACCGCATCGGCCGGTGCGGAGCTGGGGCGTGCGGAGCTGGCGGCCCGGGCAGATGATCTCGCGGCCACGCTCCGTCTACTGATGCCGGACGAACCCGAGGTGCTTGGCCTGCTGGCGATGATCCGCCTGGCGCGGGGGCGGTCCCGAGGACGGGTCGACCCCGACGGTGGGTTCATACCGCTGCGCGACCACGACCGCTCGCAGTGGGACGCTGCCGATATCGACGAGGGGCGCGCGTTGGCCGAACAGGCGGTACGACGCTCGGCCAACGGCAGCCCCGGACCGTACACACTGCATGCGGCCATCGCCGCGGTGCACTCCGAGGCGCCGAGTTATGAGGCGACCGATTGGCCGCAGGTCCTGGCACTGTACGACGTTCTGTTGCGCGTTCAACCGTCACCGGTGACGCGGCTGGCACGGGCGGCGGCCCGCGCCATGGTCGACGGGCCAGCCACAGCGTTGGCCGACATCGATGCCCTCGCTGGAAATCAACATTTAATGAATTACTATGGGGTCCCCGCGACCCGAGCCGACCTGTTGCGCCAACTGGACCGCCCGACCGAGGCCGCGGCCGAATACCGCCGCGCCGCCACACTGACCGGCAACGCGGTAGAGCGGAAGTTCCTCCTCACGCAGGCCGACATCATGGATCACACCACCCAATGACTGGACATGAGAATCACTCTCATCTAGGCTGGAGATCGTCGGGGCGCGGTCGGTCTCATGCCCGGGTGGACCGCGCCCCGCGTCCACTTCCTGGATAATCACCCCCGGCGCCGTACACTGGTGCCGTGCCGACGTATGCGTATCGCTGCCGAGCCTGTGGCTCCAGTTTCGACGTCTCCCGCCCTATGACGGATGCCAGCGCGCCGGCCCAGTGCCCAGCCGGCCATGACGACACCGTCAAACTTCTCACCACGGTGGGCCTCGCCGGCCGTGCCGACTCCGGGGGCGCTCCCGGAGCTGGCGGCGGCTGCTGTGGGGGCGCCTGCGGGTGCGCTGGCTAACCCACCCGCACAATCAACAGCGACACAGCCAACACACCCACCCGGCTTAACGCTCCGGAGCGGCTAAGGCACCCGCACGGCGACTACCAGCTCGACTTCGTCACTCCCGGAAGCTGACCACGGTGCGCCATCTCACGCAGCCGGATCCGGGACACCCCGAACTTGCGATAGACCGCACGCGGCCGGCCGTCGACGATGTCGCGATTACGCAGCCGGGTGGCACTGGCGTCGCGCGGTTGGCGGGACAGTTCGCGGCGGGCAGCGCGTCTCTGTTCGTCGTCGATCCGCGGATCAGCGAGCAGCTTCTTGAGCTCGGCACGCCGCTCCGCGTACCGGGCAACCACCAGCCGGCGCTGCTGATCGCGGGCGATCTTGCTCTTCTTGGCCATCTCAGCGCTCCTCGCGGAATTCCACGTGCCGGCGCACCACGGGGTCGTACTTGCGCAGCACCATGCGGTCCGGGTCATTACGGCGGTTCTTTCGGGTGACGTAGGTGTAACCCGTACCGGCCGTGGAGCGCAGCTTGATGATCGGCCGCAGGTCAGCCGCCTTCGCCATCAGAGCCGCTCCCCTCGGGCGATGATCTCCCGCACCACGGCGTCGATGCCGCGTCGGTCGATGGTTTTGATGCCACGCGCACTCACGGTCAGCCTGACATGCCGCCCGAGAGATGGCACCCAGTACCGCTTGCGCTGGATATTGGGGTTGAACCGGCGTTTGGTGCGGCGATGTGAATGGGAGATGTTGTGCCCGAAGCGGGGCACCGCACCTGTGACCTGACAGTGAGCGGACATGACGGGCTCCTCACGACGTGTTGACCGGAATGCGCGCGGCAAGTGCCTGGCGATCCCAGATCCCTGCGTGCGGCGCCGGTCCATGGTAGCTTAATGAGAGTAATTATCAATACCACTTCCCTTCTGCACCACAACCCCGAAGGGCTACCGTGTCGGAACCACTTCCCATCACCGTCATCTCCACCATCGATCCGCTGCTGCGCGACTCCACGACCTTGGCCGTCGCTCTCGACACACCCGGGGCGGTCACGCTCAGCTACACGATGGGCCGCCACTCGATCCGGCGGATCGTCGCCGATCTCACCGGAGTGCTCGAAGACCACGAGATACCGCTGGATCACGTGTGCCTCAACTGCGCCCTACGCGAGGACGTCATCCCCACCCTGGAGGGGTTGGCCGATCTCGACCGATGGCGCTACGCGGTACTCGCGGCGCCGGTCGGAGCCGAACCCCAGCCGGTGGCGGAGGCGCTGGCCCTGGCCGGCCCCCAACTACGGCTCGCTAGCGTCGCCGCCGTGGCCACCCTCGCCTCACTCGACGACGACGTTCTCGGCGCCGATCTACTCAGCGACCGCGGCCTGGCCCTCACCGATGACGACGAGCGGTCCGTCGCCGAGGCCCTGACCCACCAGATCGAATACGCGGACATCGTTATCACGCCGGACGACGACCCGGCCGGTCGCCAACTTCTCGACCACATCCGTGCGGCGGACGGGCAGCACTGGACCGGACTACATCATTTCGACGCCACCCGGCTGTTCGACCAGCATCATGATCCGATCCGAGCAGCGCGGCGCACCGACCCCAGGTATACCGAGCCCATCCAAGCCGGCACGTCAAGCCAGGCTGACCACGGACTAGGCACGCCATGGACACTAGACCTCCACTCGCCCCACCCATTTCATCCCGTGCGGCTGATGGCGTCGCTGGAACGCCTCGGCGCTGGACGCCTCCGGGCCCGTGGCCGCTTCTGGCTGCCCACCCGGCCGGACATGTTGTGTGTCTGGGACGGCGCCGGAGGGCAGTTGGCCATCGGCACCGGCGGCCCCTGGGATGGCATAGAGCCCAGCACCCGGCTGGTCGTCACCGGAACCGGCAACGAACGGCCACGCCTGCGTAACGCCTTCGCCGACACCCTGTTGACACCGGCTGAGATGAGCGGCGGCATCACCCGCTGGGTGGGCGCGGACGACGGCTTCGATCCGTGGCTGGGCGAGTCGGCGGCGGCTGCGTAGAGGCAGCCGAGCTCCGGCGGTGGGCCGTCGAGGCGGAGATTCCCGGCCGACGGCCGAGGCGGGCCGGCCGAGACGAGCTGGCCGGGGTCTGGCCGACACCTGGCCGACACCTGGCCGACGGGCCGATCGCTCCGGGCGAACACCTCGCTGGAATTGAGTCACCTTCACTCAAGTTCTACTTGTTAGACCTGGTCGCCACCGGCGCCGGGTATGGCCCAGAGAAGGAGATTCCAGCATGACCACCACACTCGCATTCCGGCCGTTCACCGACCTCGACCGCGTCGTCCAGTCGTTCTGGGGTGTCCCGGCCGACTCCGGCCAGCACGCTCCGGCCGCCGATGTCCATCGAGCCGGCGACGACCTCGTCGCACGCTTCGACCTACCAGGCGTCAACCCGGACGAGGACGTCACCGTCGAGGTCCACGGCCGCAGCCTCGTGGTCCGGGGCGAGCGCAAAGACACCCGAGACGAGCAGGACGGCGGCAGACGGATCCGCGAGGTCCGCTACGGCAGCTTCCGGCGCGCGGTGGCGCTTCCAACGGCCGCCGACCCCGCCAAGGTGACCGCGACGTACGACGCCGGCGTCCTCACCGTCACCATCGCCGGCATCTACACCGGCACCTCGCCCCACCAGGTGGAGATCACGAAAACCGCCTGACCCGCTTCCACACTGGGTGGGGTGGCATGGCGCTGCCCCACCCTCCGAGGCGAATTGACACATCGCTTCGCCGGTCGCTATTGTCTTGTGCTCTTCGCGACCGGACCGGATTCCCGGGCCGTCGGAACGTTTCTTCTTCCGCCGAGCCCCAGGAGGTCCGTATTTATGGCTGCCGACGCGCCTACCGCCCGCACCCTCGCCGCCGAGAGCCACTACCTCAAACGCGCCCGCGAACATCTGCGTGCCATGCGCGATCGGACCCTGTCGCTTAATGCCCAGGGCGGTGACGCCGTATCCACCGAGTACCTCAAGGCGTCACTACATCGCCGCGCGAAGGCACTGGAGGATGATCCGTCGTTGCCCCTGTTCTTCGGCCGGATCGATCGGGTACCACCCGATGACGATCTCCCCGAGGAATCCAGCGTGCCGGCATCCGACCATGCCCAGCCACCACCGGAGACGTTCTACATCGGTCGCCGCCACGTCATGGATCAGGCCGGCGATCCGATCGTGATCGACTGGCGCGCGGAAGTATCGCGCACGTTCTACCAGGCCAGCCTCCGCGATCCGCAAGGGCTGACCCTACGCCGCCGGTATGGCTTCGCTGACGGTGAGCTGACCTCGTTCGAGGACGAGCACCTGCTCAATCCCACCGAATCACCGGCCACCAGCCGCATTCTCACCGAAGAGATCGAGCGCCCACGCGTCGGCCCTATGCGCGACATCGTCGCCACCATCCAGCCCGAGCAGGACGACGTCGTACGGCTCGGGCTGGACGAGTCGGTCTGCGTCCAGGGAGCACCGGGAACGGGCAAGACGGCCGTGGGACTACATCGAGCCGCCTACCTCCTCCACGCTTACCGCACCAGGTTGTCGCGCAATGGCGTGCTGGTTATTGGCCCCAACCGAGCGTTCCTGCACTACATCGGCCAGGTCTTGCCCACCCTCGGGGAGGTCGACGTACGCCAGACGACCATGACCGAGCTGATCGACGCCGTCCCCGTGCGCACCGAAGACCCACCCGCCGTCGCGGCTCTCAAGGGCGACGCCCGAATGGCTGAGGTGATCTACCGGGCGGTGTGGTCACACGTCGCCCAGCCCACCGAGACCCTGGTGATACCGCGCGGCACCCGCAACTGGCGAGTGCCTGCGACGGAGGCGGCCGAGGCGGTCACCACCCTGCGGGCCCGTGGCGACGGATACGACACCGCGCGGGCGCTGCTACCGCAACGGCTCGCGCACCGCGTTCTCCTGCGCATGGAGGCCGCGGGCGAGATCACCGATGACCGGGTGCAGAACGCGGTGGCCCGATCCCGGCCCATGAAGGTGTACGTCGAGTCGCTCTGGCCCACGCTCGATCCGGTCAGGGTGATACTCCGGTTGTTGGGCGACGCCGACCACCTCGCCGCGGCGGCGAACGGCATCCTCACCGCCGACGAGCAGCGAGCGATCAGCTGGAAGCGGCCCGCACGAGGGCCGAAGTCCGCCCCGTGGACACCCGCCGATGCGGTCCTCGTCGACGAAGCCGCTGGAGTCTTGGAACGGGTCGCGGGCGCCGGCCATGTCGTCCTCGACGAGGCACAGGATCTGTCGCCGATGCAACTGCGGGCGGTCGGCCGGCGGGCGGCCGGCGGTTCGGTCACCGTCCTCGGCGATATCGCTCAGGGCACCACCCCGTGGGCGACGGCATCGTGGCCGACAGCGCTGGCGCATCTCAAGCAGTCCGACGCACACATCGAAGTGCTGCGTCGCGGGTACCGGGTGCCGTCCACGGTTGTGGAGTTCGCCGCCCGGTTGTTGCCATCCATCGCACCCAACATCGAGCCACCTCAGCCGGTGCGGTCCAATCCCGGTCGGCTCGACGTCGTCCCGGCCGAACCCGCCACCCTCTCCGCGGTCCTCGCGGCCGCATTGCTCGAGGTCGCGCAGCGGCCAGGATCCGCCGGCGTCATCGCCGCGGACGACATGCTCGACGAGCTGGCCACCCAGATGGCGGCGGCCGGTGTGCGGTACGGACGGTTGGCGGACGACGCACCGCTGACGCTGGTTCCGGCGTCGCTGGCGAAGGGGCTGGAATACGACCACGTGGTGGTCGTCGAGCCAGCACGGATCGTTGCCGCCGAACCCCAGGGCTTGCGGCGCCTGTACGTGGTGCTGACTCGTGCCGTCTCGACGCTGACCGTCGTCCACGCCGAACCCCTGCCACCCGAGTTCGCCTGATCCTGCCCCCTGCCCTGACACCTGCCCCGACACCTGCCCCGACACCTGCCCCGACACCTGCCCCGACACCTGCCCCGGGCCAGGCAACCGGGCCAGGCAACCGGGCCAGCGCCCGTGGGTTACTCGCCGGAGAGGAGCTCCTCGGCGTCGGCGATCTGGTAGGCATACCCCTGCTCGGCCAGGAACCGCTGCCGGTGCTGGGCGTACTCCTGGTCGATGGTGTCGCGGGCGATCACCGAGTAGAACCGGGCAGTCCGGCCGTCGGACTTGGGCCGCAAGATCCGGCCCAGCCGCTGGGCCTCTTCCTGCCGCGATCCGAACGTCCCGGACACCTGGATCGCGACGCTGGCCTCCGGAAGGTCGATGGAGAAGTTGGCTACCTTGCTCACCACGAGTGCCGTCAGTTCACCAGCCCGGAACGCGTCGAACAGCCGCTGCCGCTCGCGCACTGGTGTCTCCCCCTTGATGACGGGCGCGTTCAGCCGCTCACCGAACTCGTCGAGCTGGTCGATGTACTGGCCGATGACGAGTGTCTGATCGGCCTTGTGCAGCCGAACCAGCTCCTCGACCACGCGGGTTTTGGACTCGGTGCACGACGCCAGCCGGTATCGCTCGTCCGCCTCAGCCGTCGCATAGGCCAGCCGTTCCCCCTCCGAGAGGGTGACTCGGACCTCGACGCAGTCGGCCGGCGCGATGTAACCCTGGTTTTCGATCTCCTTCCAGGGGGCGTCGTAGCGCTTCGGTCCGATCAAGGTGAACACGTCGTCCTCGCGTCCGTCCTCCCGCACAAGCGTCGCGGTCAGTCCTAACCGGCGCCGTGCCTGAAGGTCGGCGGTCATTCGGAAGATGGGAGCCGGCAACAGGTGGACCTCGTCGTAGATGATCAAGCCCCAGTCGCGCGCCTCGAACAGTTCCAGGTGGGTGTACGTGCCTTTGCGACGAGTAGTCATGACCTGGTATGTGGCGATGGTGACCGGGCGGATCTCCTTCTTCGATCCGGAGTACTCGCCGATCTCGTCCTCGGTCAGGGAGGTTCGGCGGATCAGTTCGTCGCGCCATTGCCTGGCGGCGACGGTGTTGGTGACGAGGATCAGGGTGGTGCTGCGGGCCTGGGCCATGGCGGCCGCGCCGACGAGGGTTTTGCCAGCGCCGCAAGGGAGGACCACGACACCCGAGCCACCGTGCCAGAAACCGTCGGCGGCTTCCTTCTGGTAGGTCCGCAGCTGCCAACTGGCCTCGTCGAGATCGATCTCGTGGGCCTCGCCGTCGACGTAGCCGGCCATGTCTTCGGCCGGCCAGCCAAGTTTGATCAGCGCCTGCTTGAGATTGCCTCGTTGCGATGGGTGCACCACGACGGTGTCCGCGTCAAGGCGCGCCGCGACCAGCGGCTTGATCCGTTTGGATCGCAGCACCTCTTCCAGCACCGGCCGGTCGCTGCTGTGGAGGACAAGCCCGTGCGCCGGGTGGGTCTCCAGCCGTAACCGGCCGTATCGTGCCATGGTCTCGGCGACGTCGACCAGCATGGCGTGCGGCACCGGGTAACGCGAGTAGGTCATCAGGGTGTCGATCACCTGCTCGGCGTCGTGCCCGGCGGCCCGTGCGTTCCACAGGCCCAAGGGGGTCAACCGGTAGGTGTGGACGTGCTCCGGTGAGCGCTCTAGTTCGGCGAACGGCGCGATGGCCCGCCGGCAGGCCTCGGCGTCGTCGTGGTCGACCTCGAGCAGCAGCGTTTTGTCGCTCTGCACGATCAGCGGTCCGTCAGTCACGCGACCCATTGTCCCCCCGGATCCGGAAACACGCACACTCGGCGGGCACGCTGTTGCCGGCGGTCATTCACCACGGGTCCGCCGACGGTGGGCGCGCACTTTGGCGATGCTGCCGCACGAGCGCCCGCCGGGGCCACCCGCCGTCATCAGGCACCACCTCTTGCCAGCGTTGCGGGTGTGGTCGTAGAACACCCACCGGCAGTCCGGGCAGGCTTTCAGCCGGCGCCACCGGCCGGCGGCCACCGCATCGAGGCAGGCGACCACGAGCTGCCCGACGGTCCCGGCCCGATGCTGGTAGCCGATCCCGTCCGGGCCGACGGCGGGGCGGACGTCTAGCCGCTCGATCCAGCCATTCAGGATGCCCGGTGCGTCGTCGGGACGTTCGACGGCGATTCGCAGCTCGTCCCGGAGCCGCCGGATCTGGTCACGTTCGGGGGGCGCAAGGTGCTGTTGGGTGGCGTAGGCGTCGAACCGGTCTTCGGGGGTTCGGGTGTCGTTGGGGATCAGCCAGGTATTGAGGAGCTCACGTACCGCTTCCAGACGGTCGGGTGCCGCCTGCCCAGGCCCGTCGTTAACCATTCACGAAGTTTACAGGTTGCATATGCTCGCCAGACCTTGTTAACTGACTATTAGATTTACCGGTTAGCGTCGAGCTCGACGCGAGCGCTCGGCGGAGAACAGGGAGGTCGCCATGTACCAACCACATCCCACATCCCAGTCCAGGCTGAACCGCGAACTGCTCTGGACACCTCACCGCTGGCCCGGCGCCGAACATCTGTCCGTGCACTCCGACGGCCACACCATCACCGCCGACGGCGTCATCATCGCCGCCGAGGCCCGGCCCACCCGGATCGCATACGAGATCAACTGCGACACCGCTTGGCGCACCTGGCGTCTCACCGTCCAGGCAGCCGGCGAACCACCGCTGGCCCTCCTCCGGGACGACACCGACGGCTGGAAACACCCGGACGGCACACCGCGCCCTGACCTAGCCGGCTGCGTCGACGTGGACATCGCACTGACACCGTTCACCAACACCCTGCCGATCCGCCGGCTCGGCCTTGATCCCGGTCAGTCGGTCGACATTCGCGCGGTCTACGTCCAGTTCTACCCACACCTGTCGGTCACCACATCCAACCAGCGGTACACCAGGCTCGATCACGGCGCCGGCTACCGCTACGAGTCCGGCGACTTCAGGGCCGATCTTCAGGTCGACTCCGACGGCGTCGTAACCGAGTATCCAGGGCTCTGGACGCTGAGCACCACCACGTGATCACCCCAGCGGTGATCAACAAAACAGACACGTGCTGTCCGTGGCCCGAGCGGGTCCGGCAGAATGACAGCAATGAGCCGACAAGATCGCTCGAGCGCCCGGAGCGGCGGGGCAGGGTCAACGCCACCGCCGAACAGTGCTGGGTACGGCCGCTTCCTCGGCCGCTCCGTCTTGGGCGTGATCGTTCCCGGCCTGGGGTTGATCCTGGCCGGACGGCGTCGCATCGGCTATCTCGTTCTCGGCATCTTCCTCGCCGGCGTGGCGGCCGTCGTCTTCTACGTCTGGCAAGCCGGGCAGACCCGGCTGGTCCGGCTCGGCACCGACGCGGATCGCGTCAACGTCATCGGCTACGGGCTCATCGCCGTCGCCGCAACCTGGCTGCTCGTCGCCCTCGTCAGCTTCTATCTGCTGGAACCACGCGGACTGTCGGCACCCCGGCGGTGGCTGGCCGCGTTCCTGGTCATCGTGGTCGCCTCGGCCGTGCTCACCCCCATGGGGATCGGTTCGCACTACGCCTTCACCCAACGCGACTTCATCCAGTCGGTCTTCCCTGACGAAGAAGAACGGCACAGCCTCACCATCCCGGAAAACTCAACCGACGAAGACCCATGGGCCGGAAAAGACCGCGTCAACGTGCTCATCCTCGGCTCCGACGCCGACGAGCACCGCGAGGGGGTGCGCGCCGACACGATCATGGTGGCCAGCATCGACACCGGCACCGGCGACACCGCCTTGTTCTCGATCCCACGCAACCTCCAGCACACCCCCTTCCCGGACGGCCCCCTCCGCGACGCCTACCCGGATGGCTTTCGTGGCACGCCGGAGGCCGAGTACTGGATCTCGTCGATCTACAACAACATCCCGCCGCAGTTCCCCGACTACTTCGACGGCATCAACGACCCCGGTGCCGAGGCGACCAAACTCGCGGTGGGCGAGGCACTCGGCCTCGATATCGACTACTACGTCATGGTCAACCTCGATGGCTTCAAGGCTCTCGTGGATGCACTCGGTGGTGTCGTCATCGACGTGCCGTACGCGATCCCCATGGGTACTCGTGCCACCCCGTGGGGCACCTGCACAGAGCCTCGGGCCTGGATCGACGAAGGTGACGAGCAGCGGCTCACCGGCGGCGAGGCCCTGTGGTTCGCCCGGGCGCGCTGCGGCCCACCGCCAGTGTCCGACGATTACGAGAGAATGCGCCGGCAGCGCTGCCTGATCGGCGCTATCGCCGAGCAGACCGACCCGTTCCGGCTCCTCACCCGCTACCTACAACTGGAGTACGCGGTGCGGCAGAACATCAGCACCGATATAGGGCAACGACGTCTCGAAGACTTCGCCGAGCTGGCGTTACGCGTCCAGAAAGGCGAGATGCGTAGCCTCCCCTTCACCGACGAAGTCATCCAGTACCGTTCTCCCGATTTCGAGCTGATGCGGCAGTTCGTACGGGAGTCGCTCGAACCTCCGGAGGAACCCGCCGGCGGGTCAACCACACCACCAGACGGTACCGACGAGGGCGACACCCCGATCACCGACATCGGAGCAGACACCTCCGGCGATACCGACCTGACGGACGGCACCGACCTGACGGATGGCACCGACGCTCCGGCCGAGCACGGCACCGAAACGGGAACCATCGATACCGATCAACCCGCTGAAACCGGGACCGATCAGCCCACAGAGGCCGAGGGCGCCCAGCTCATCGACGAGGTGTGCTGATCCCGGCCACCCGCCTGTCCCGCCCGCTCCTGACCCACCCCTTTTGCGCGTTGTCAGGCCGGACAAACTCATCGGCCTGGGCCGATGCGCCGGCGGAACCTGACAACACACCCATCTCACCGGAGTGTCAGGCTGCCGCCGCACATCATGGCTGGTGAGTAAGATGTCCGGCCGGACAACTCACGAAAGGATCAGGAGGCGACGGGAGCGACGCCGCTGATGCGGTGGACCGCGAAGGAGCGGATCTCGTTACTGCGATGGTCGAACGCGGCCAGCCATCCGCCCTCCAACCGCACCGGGTCGACCACCCGCTCGCTCGTGGAGCCGTGCTGGTCGACATACCCGATCCAGATGGTGGCGCCATCGTCGAGCGCCTGGCGCAGGTCGGCCAGAGTCTGAGCGGAGGCACTGCGGCCGAGCCGCCCCGGCACCGCGTCCGGTGGCCGTGCCGCCGACGAGCGTTCACCCGCCCGCAACGCACGGACTGCCGCGCCCAACACCGTCTCGGTCGGACTTGGCCGCTCGGCCAGAGCAGGCTGCGGTACTGGCCCGGCCGGGGCCCGGCGCGGCTGCGAGCGGGCGATCACTATGGACCCGTCGGCAGCCTCCGGGGTGGGCGCGAAACCCATCTGCCGCAGCCGCTCGAGGAGTGTGATGCCGTCAAGGCTGGATACGAGCACCGTGGGGGCGAGCCGGCGAAGCCCGAGCGCCGACGCCTGAGCCGCGGCCAGGATCTCGGTCAGGGTGGTGTGGTCGTCAGAACGGATAAACGACGACGCGGCGCCGACCCGCAACAGCCCGTGCCGCCGGGCGACGTCGTCGACGAGGTACGTCAACGGTTGGGGCACCGGCGTCCGGGACACCGAGCTGAGGAACTGGTGAATGTCGGCCGCGGCTCGCCCGGCATCAAGCGCGCGCCGCACGGAGTCCGCGGTGAATCGGTACACCGACGCACCTCCACGACTTTCCACGTCGGCGAGCAGGCCCAGTTCGCGGGCCACCTCCGACCGCAGGGGCCCGGGGGCCACGGCGGTGAGATCGGCTTGCAGCAAGACGTGGCCCAGCGACTCGGGGAGCAGAGCGCGCAAGGCGGTCACCGCGGCTTCGGCGGCGCCACCACCGGTGAGCAGGAGCCGGCCATACGATGCCAGCGCCCCACGCCCGGTGAGACCGAGTGATTCCGCCTCGCGCAGCGTCCAACCCACGAGGTCGTCCCGCAACCGGCCGCCGCGGCGGGGCCGCCGCCAGCGGACTGACTCGGCCATCGATTCCGGGTCTGGTGCAGCGCCGCCCGGCAGACCGGCCATGACTTCAAGCACCTGGCGGCGGATCTCTGGCGCTACCGGACGGTCGAGGTCGCCTCCCAACGCGGATACAAGCCGGTCTCGATCGTCCCGGGTGCCGACCAGGCCGGGGGTGCGGCTCGTGCCCAACCAGGTATTGGCCAACATGGCCCAACGGTCTGCTATCGACTCACGGCGCCACGAGTCGTACTCATGGGTAGGCAACCAGACCTCATCGTCGCCACCACCCGAGCCGAGCAGACCGGCAGCATAGCCAAGTTCCACCACCAGCGCGGCACCAGCCTCATCGGTGTCGAGCAGGGCAGGCAGCCGTCTGAAGTCGCGGGCGGCGAGGCCACCTGTCCGCAAGACCGGTGGTGGATCATTTGCCCATGCGTCGAGCAGCGACTCCATAGCGCGCACGATGTCGAATGCCCTCGCGCCGGCGGCGCGGTCGACCATCTCGGGGTCGCGGTTCGTGACGGCCGGTTCCGGTGGGGTGACCCGGATGTCACCCCGGACTGTCCCGCCCCGAAGATGCAGTCCGACCTCGCGCGGCAAGACGACCGCGTCGCCGTCCACCGGCACGAGTAGACCGGTGGCCAGCAACTGGTCGATCGGGCTGCGGGCGCGGGTGCGGTCGACATCGCGCCATGCGTCCTCGATGCGCCCGGTCGGTGGACCGTCGGCGAGGCTGCGCAGAGCCGCGACCGCCTCCGGGCTGAGTTCTCCGAGAAGGGGTTTCAGCGTTTCCGGAGCGGCGAAGAACGCTGCCACGGCGTCCGCGTTCGACGCGTGGTCGCCGGCGGTGGGCAACCCCAGGTCCGTGGCAACCGAGACCAGCCGGGATGGCGGCAGCGCGAGCAGCAGTTGCCGGGCCGGCGGGCCAAGACCGGCTGGGTGGGGACCAATGATCTCGCCTACCACCCGGACAAGATGGATCTCGCGCCCACTTCCCCAGGTCAACGCCCGCTGCCGGAGAGCGGCGAGGGCGGCGCGTACGGCTCGTGGTGGGGCGCCCAGCAGCTGCTGCACGTCTTTGCCGGTGGCGGGGTCCGGGAGGACCACCAGAGTGTCGACGACGTGCAGGGTGAACTGGTCGAGACGGTCAAGCGCACGCACGACGGAGGTGCGGGTCGCGGCCCGAGACGCGAGCTGGGTGATATCGGCCGGGACGGGTACGACGAGGTCTGGGCGGGTACGCAGCAGCCCCGCCAGCTCATCGTCAGTTCGGGCCCGCAGATCCTCCGCGAGGCTCCGCGGCGCCGCACTCGTCCTTGGCATCAGCTCTACACTACGATGTCTCGGCCCAGCTGGTCGGCGTCGCGAATCCGGGGCCGTAGACGAGCGACCGTCGAAGGTGGGCCGACGGGGCCATCTTCGTGTTCTTCGACGTCCGTCGTTGACGTGTCAGTTGAGTTAAGCGGCGCACCCGTGAGGCGATCGACTGGACCGCGCACAAGTTTCGTCGGATATTAAATTACCTGTCCAGACCGTGTAAATCGAACAGATGTTTGGTATGCTGTTGGTAGTTGCCGGCAGAGTTGGTCAGGCTCTGCGAGACGGCGTGTTGACGAGTGAACGGCCCCAGGTCCGCCCTGGGCCGACAGCAGGAACCCTGCCCTTTTGTGTGTCGTCGTGCGGTGTTGAGCCGCCCGAGGCCGCAGGGTCCCCATTCTTGGACATGGGAGTGCTCGTCATGTTCGTCTCCGACCAGGACGGCTATGCCTATCGCGCAAGCGGGGTTGGTGTGGCGGTACCGATCCCTGACGGGTTGGCCACCATGCCACCCGGCCCCCACCTGGCGGCGCTGCTGGCTCAGATTGCGGTCCAGCGCGTGTGTGGTTACGACACCATTGAGGTCTTGACCGCGGCTTACCGGCAGGCCAACCATGACCGAGCGGTGTTCTTACGCGCCATGCTGGAGACCGGCATGCGCCACCCGCACAGCCGTGACACCGTAGCCCGTCTGGCACACCCCGCAGAGTTCGCCGCCGAAGAGGCCCGCGCAGCCTTGACATGGTCACGTCGACGTTCAGATACCACCTTTACGTTGGCCTACGACGTGCATTCACGCCTACCGATGCTGGGCGAGGCGATGCTGGCTGGTGAGCTCGACGAACCCCGCGCAGTGGCATTCACACAATGGACCATTGGGCTCACCGACGACCAAGCCGCCCAGATCTGTCATGAGCTGCTGCCTACCGCGGCACACATGCTCGTTGGTGAACTGATCGATGCTCTCAAACGAGCCGCTATCGCTATCGACCCGGATTGGGCACAACGACGCTACCAACAAGCAGTCAAAGGACGACGAGTACACGGCACACGCAACCCCGACGGCAGCGCCAACATATCCGGACTAGACCTACCAATCGACCGCGCCGCCGCAGCGTGCCACCGAGTCGACACCCTCGCCAGACGATGCAAACACGCCGGAGACACCCGGCCCATCAATCACATCCGGGCCGACCTCTACCTCGGGATGCTCGACGGAACATTCCAGACGATGAACGACGAACAGATCACCGCCCACATCCTGACCCACCCATTCATCCAACCCACCGAAACACCCAGCCCCGCCGGTGGTGGTGATGATGACCCCGGTCCTGCCCCCGGCCCCGGTCCTGCCCCCGGCCCCGGTCCTGATCCTGGCCCCGCCCCCGACCCCGACCCCGGCCCCGGCCCCGGTCCTGATCCTGGCCCCGCCCCCGACCCCGACCCTGACCCCGACGCTGGTCCCGACCCCGGCCCTGCCCCCGACCCTGGTCCTGCCCCCGACCCTGGTCCTGCCCCCGACGCTGATCCCGACCCCGGCCCTGGTCCCGACGACGATCACCCTAGCCCCACCCACGGCCCTGATCCCGACCGCAGCGACGGCTCTGGTACCAACGACGACGGAGGTGCTGAGCCCAGTTCTGGTGATGGTGATAGGTGGACGCCGGACGAGTTGCGGGTTGGGCTGGCGTCCCTGCTTGGTTTGGACGAACGTCCGGCTGAGCTGGTGGGTTGGGATGTCATCCCGGCGGCTACCGCTCGCCGGATCATCACCACCATGACTCGCGCCGAGTTCAGATGGGTCCTGTGTGACCACAATGGTCACGCGATCATCACAGGCACTACGCGGGCCCGCCCACTCCTGCCCACCCAGGCCACGCAAACCGCCCCAGCCTCGGGAACAGCACGCGGAATTGTGGAACTACAGCTACGCAGCGGCGATCTTCATCGTCTCGCCATCGCAGCACGAACCACACATCCGGAATACAAGCGCGTCGTCGACGACATCATGACCCACGTGGGTGGCGCAGCATCCGCCGGTGGGTTGGTGGATGTCGGCCCACTCGACGGCGCCGACACGAGACACGCGACTGTCGGGCGTGCCGGTCCTCATGATGAGCGGCGACGCACAGCGCGGGCACGGCTACGCCGGTGGGTACAGATCCGGGATCGGACCTGCACACACCCGGCCTGCCGGGCTCCGGCCAGACACACCGACCAGGATCACGCTATCGACTACGCCGCCGGTGGACTCACCACCGACGCCAACCTCGGATGTTGCTGCCGTCACCACCACAGGTTGAAACACTGTGGTCGGTGGGCAGTCATAAAACCGGATCCGTACACCACAATCTGGGTCAGCCCGCTCGGGCACCGCTATGTGCATCGGGCGCCGCCCATCATGCCCGCTACCCCCCGCCCCCGTCCGCAGACCAGATATCCGAGCGAGTCCACCCATCCGCCCAGACTCGACTGCGGCTGTCTCAGCTACTGCGGCTGCGGCCCCACCCTGCCCACCATGGGCACATCCACAGCAGCGGGACAGGTCACCGAGTCACACCACCCCGCACCCGAACCTGACGCCCCTGACCACCACGATGTGCCGCCGTTCTAGACGCACCTCGGCCGCTTGCGATGTCGCTCTCGCAGCCGTCCGGCTAACCGACAACAACAACCACGCCACATAGCCATGACCCAACGATCCCCATGAGGCTCACCGACCGACGCCGAGCCAGAACGGGACGCCTGACCAGCACGGCTACTGCGCCGCGCACGATGGACAAGGCGCGCAATGTGGCTTAGATGCCGGCACAGGTTGGCTTAGAGCCGGCGCAGCCGCTCCAGTAGCTCGACGCCGCGCTCGGCACATTCCTGCCGGGCGGCCTCGTCCGCTGCCCGGAGTTCGGCCGTGATCTCTGGATCGACCGGCATTTCTTCGCGTACTCGTCGCCCAAAACTCACATTCGCGAGATTACCCAACTCCGCGCGGCCGGCAACCCGAGGTAGCCGCTCGGCGGCGAAGATCAGCCGAACGGACGATGGCCGCGGCCCGCAGCGGCCAGGCTCACAGCCGCCGCGGACCTCCCGGTCGCCACCGACCTACGGTCGTCATATTGGTGCCCGCATTGGATCGTCACACCTGCCCTGAGTCGCCGGGTCTGCCCTTCGGCCAGCGCGGCACACCTGCGGTTCAGGGCAGGACGAGCCTCGGCCCCACGCCGTCCAGGGCGGCGATCTCCGCTTCGGCCAGAACGATGTCGCGGGCCACGGGCGCGGTGACCCCGCGTTCCACCATGCGCCGGGCGATCATGCCGGCGACGACGGGTGCCGCGAACGACGTCCCCGACCACAGGGCGTGGCCTTGGCTGAACTCCGCTCGGGTGCCGTCGAGGTACTCGTAGGTGCCGTTGGGGAACGGAACGACCGCGTTCTCACCGGAGGCGTACACGCCGACCCAGTGTCCGACGTTGGACCATCCAGCTCGCGAATCGCCCCCGTCGGTGAGCGCTCCCACGGCGATTGTCCAGGGGTATGCGGCCGGCCAGAACGGTGCGTCGGAGCCGTTGTTGCCTGCGGCCACCACGATCACCGTGTCCGGGTGGCGCCGGAGCACGCGCCGGTAGAACGCGTTGAACGCCTTGGGCGAGCAGCCGGGACGGGCATACAGTCCGGCCTGAACGCTGACGACGTCCACGCCCGCGCGCACGACGTGGTCGAGGTCGTTGACGATAGTCAACTCGTCGACCGCACCACCGACGAGGCAGTCGCGCACCTGCACCGTGACCGACTCCGATCCGGACACGGCCAGCAGCCGAGCGGCGGCCGCGGTGCCATGGCCGCCGTAGGGCCGGATGGTGCTGCCGTCGTCGAAGTAGACCTCGTCGTCGGGCTCGTGGTTGTCCTTGACGGCGCTGAACCGGGCGAAGCCGGATTGCTCGGCGACGGGTGGATGGTAGCCGGTGTCGATGACGGCCAGCCGAGGCCGACCGGGACCAACCGGCTCGCCGAGCACCGGCACCGGCGCGTTCCACGGTAGTGGCTCCGTGACCGGGCACATCACCGTGTTGCCCTGCGTGTCCAGGACATAGTTGAGCCCGACGACGTCTTCATCCACGACACCGAGCAATTGCTCGGCTAAATCGGCGGCGTCGCGATCACCGACATCGAGCACCTTCAGGCCCACGGGCCCATCGGTGATCGCTTCCGGTCGTTCAGCGCCGACCCGATCAAATGCCTCCAATGTCTCGTCGAGGTCATCGACATCGCAGATCAGTTGGTGATTGCGGTACAGATACTCAACTTCGTTTCCGCTTGGATCCCACCTCACCGCCAGTGGAAACTGGCGCCCCTGTGTACGAGCGGCGCAGTTGCGTTCCAACCGCTCCACCTCTCGTGCCAATTCCTCGCGTCGGACCCGCCGCCCACTCATATTGCCTAGCCTCCCCTTAGACTGCGTGAGAGCCTGTTCGACGATCGCCGGAGACGAACCATCGCTCCCCGGTCCGGCGACCGAACCTCATGAACAAACTTTGAGGACGATACCGAATTAACGCGACAAATACGATCATTCTTGGCGCAAGTTTCGGCGTACATTGAGGGTTGACGGGTGCGGGTCAGAGAAACGCAGGTCACAGCCGACGAGCTGCCGGCGCTCGCGATGTCCGCCCCGGACTCCGCGGCGTGTCACGCCCGGGCCATCCTCGGTGTCACCTCGCCTGCCCTCGACGTCACATTCGCGTTGCATGCGCTCGGCATCGTCGAGCGAAACCGCGGTCAGATCGGACGCGCCCTTCGTTATCTCCGCCGAGGACTACGCACCGCGGTCGACACCGGACTCACTGACCGGCGGATCGAGCTGAGCGCCAGCCTAGGTACCGCGCTCGGCCTGGCCGGCCGCAAGCGTGAAGCGCTGGCCGTGTTCGACGAGGCACTCGCGGACGCGGATCACCAAGCCCGTGCGCGGGTACTTGTCCGCCGTGGTGCGCTACGCGTTCACCTCGGTGATTTCGAGGGCGGCTACGTCGACAACGCTGAAGCAGCCAGCATCGCGGCTCAGCTGGGAGATGTCATCTGGGAGTGCCGGGCCCGTCAGAACACGGGCGCGGCTCTGCTCTACCTGGGTCGGTTCGACGCAGCGGACCAACAGTTGGCACATGCCCAGGCTATGGCAGAAGAACACGGCGACTCCTACAGCGCCACCGTGGCGTTGCACAACCGTGCCGACTGTGCCCACCGCCAGGGGCGTCTCCCGAAAGCACTTCACCTGCTCTACCAGGCACATCGTCGCTACGAGGACCTGGGCTCGATCCCGACGGAGATCGTCCGCGACACCGCCGTCATTCAGCTCGCGGCAGGCCTGACGGAGGAGGCGGCGACCACTGCTGATGTTCTCGTCGACCTCCTGGCACAAGACCGCAACGCAGTGCTCAACCGGATCGACGGATGCATCGCCGCCGCGATCGTCCACCTGGCTGCCGGCAACGCTCATCGGGCTATCGAACTCGCTCGCCGTGCCGAACGGTCGAGCCGTCGGCAGAAACACAGCGAAACGACCCAGCATGCACGTTTCGTGCTGCTGCGGGCCCAGGCAGCTGCCGGCTCGGTGACGCGCCGGCACGTGCTCGCCGCCGCCGAACTGGCCGCCAGCCTCAGCGACTGGTACTCGTCCGAACGGCTCGATGCTCAGGTGCTCGCCGGCCGGATGGCGCTGACCGCGGGACTCACCGAGTTGGCTGAGGTGTCGTTCAGCGCGGCCGCCGCGCAGCGAGGCCGTGGCTCGGCGCTACGCCGCGCCACGGCCTGGTATGCCCGGGCCCAGCTTGCCAGCCTGCGGGGCGACCGTCGGGGGATGCTTCGAGCATGTATGCGCGGGCTCGACGTGCTCGATGCCCATGCGTTGTCCCTCGGCGCCTTGGAGTTGCGGGCCCGGGCCACCGTCCACGGCACCGACCTGGCCGTCCTCGGCACCGAGGAGATCATCCACGACGGTAGTGGTCGGCAGCTATTGCGCTGGACCGAGCGCTGGCGGGCGACGGTGCACGCCCTGCCCGTTCCGGCCGAACGGCGGGACCCCACCCTCGTGGCCGAACTTGGCCGACTGCGGGCCGCCGGGCGACAACTTGGCGCTATGACCGGTGCCGCGCAAGAGACACACCGCCGGCTGATCGAGGACCGGATCCGACGGCACGTACATACCCGCGAGGGCGACGTGTCGGTCCGTCGACGGCGTTTCGACGTGGTCGAACTGCTTGATTCCCTCGGCGACGATCTCACGCTGGTGAGTGTCGTCGGCGTCCGAGATGGCCATTTCCATGTCACCGTCGCCAGCCGCGGCCGGGTCGCCAGGCGCGTCGCAGGCCGAGTCGCCGACGTCTATCCAGAGGTCGACTACGCCCGGTTCGCCCTGCGCGCGGCCGCCCTGGCACCCGAGTCCGCCGCGGCTGCGCTGCTGGATGGCCTGGAGGCCAGCCTCACCCGGCTGGAGGAGGTCCTGCTCGGGCCGGCAGTACGGATGATCGGGGATGGTCCGGTGGTCATCGTGCCGCCGGGAAAGATCCAATCCGCACCGTGGGGCGCGCTGCCGTCACTACGCCACCGGCCGGTCACGGTGGCTCCGTCGGCCACGGCCTGGCTGCGAGCTCGCACCGCTCGGCCGCCGTCGACCGCCGGCCGAGGACGCACGGCACTGATCGCTGGCGCGAACCTGGACACCTCTGGCGCCGAGGTGATCGCCCTGGCCGACCTGTACCCAGACGCCACCGTGCTCACGGGATCACGCGCCACGGTGGCCGAAACACTGCGGGCCATTGACGGCGTGGACCTCGCACATGTCGGCGCCCACGGCCGATACCGCGGAGATAGCCCGATGTTCTCCTCGCTGGAGCTGGCCGATGGGCCGGTGACCGTCCTCGACTTCGAGCAGCTGGAATGCCCGCCCTACCGGCTGCTCCTGACCGCCTGTGAATCTGGCGTGGGATCACCCACCGGTGCCGACGAGTTGCTCGGCCTCGCGACGTCGCTGTCCGCGTTGGGGACGGCCGGGGTGCTGACCAGCATCGTGCCGATCAGCGACACCGAAAGTGTGCCGTTCAGCCTGGTGGTCCATGAGCGGCTCGCCGCCGGAGCCGACCTCGCCGGCGCGCTCCTCACCGCCCGGGAGGCCGCGGACGGCCCAGTAGCTACTGCCACCGCGTGGGCTTTCCTCGCGCTCGGCGCCGCCTGAGACGCGTCCTACGTCTGGCCCCACCGCTCGCTTGCCTTCTGCCCGCATGTCCAACGGTGAAATCTACTCGGGGTACATCCCCTGGGGAACGGAGACCGCCGTGCCGAGAGGCGCCCGTCACCCTCGGTGATGCCCCACCACGTAAAGTGTCTGGGTATGAGCTTCGTCGTCGGATTCGACCTGGACCTCACACTTGTCGATTCCGCCGACGGCATCACGGCCTCATATGTCGAGGCGGCCCGCCGGGTCGGTGCACACATCGACCCGGCTGAGCTCCGCCCGTTGATCGGCCTCCCTCTGCCGGAAACCATGGCGCGGTTCGTCCCCGCCAACTCCATCCAAGCCGCCGTCGACCACTACCGCGAGGTATACCCACGGCTCGGCGTCCCCGCCTCCAAACTGCTCCCGGGCGCGGCGGATGCGGTCAGCGCGGTCACCGCCAAGGGCGGTCGGGTAGTGGTGGTCAGCGCCAAACTCGCCGCCGCGGTGCGGCTGGTCCTCGACCACGTCGGGCTGTCGGTTGCGGCCGTCGTCGGGGAGCGCTTCGCCGAGACCAAAGGTGACGCGCTGCGGGAGTACGGCGCCGCCGCACACGTCGGAGACCATCCCGGCGACATGATCGGGGCCCGTGCTGCCGGGGCATATGCCGTCGGGGTGACCACTGGCTCACACGACGACGTCGCGCTGCGCGAAGCCGGAGCCGACGTCGTCTTCCCCGACCTGCTCGACTTTCCGTACTGGCTCGACGACTTCGTCGCCGGCCTGTCCTGATACTTCTCGTCCTGGGAGACATACCGTGTTCCGGCGGAACGTCAGCTCTGGAAATCCGTTCGAGGAAACCTATGGGTATTCACGCGCGGTCCGGGTGGGTGGCCAGGTGTACGTCTCCGGCACTACCGCCAGCGGCGCCGATCTCGGCGGCGACGCCTACACCCAGACTCGCAGCGCGTTGTCGATCATCAATGGTGCTCTGGCCGACGTGGGCGCCAGCCTCTCCGACGTTGTCCGCACGACGGTCTACATCGTCGACATGTCCGACCTCGAGGGCGTCAGCAACGCGCACGCCGAAACGTTCGGCCACATCCGGCCGGCCAGCACCCTAGTTCAGGTCACGGGTTTGACGCCAGCGGCGGCTGTGGTGGAAGTGGAGGTGACCGCGGTCACAGACTGACGGGTTGGCCGCTCGCGGCCGAACGATACGCGGCCAGCGCCACCCTCGTCGCGGCTAGTCCGTCCTCACCGGTCACGCTGGGTGTCCGAGCCTCGCGGACGGCCGTGACGAACTCGTCGATCAGCCCCTGGTTGGCGTCCGATCCCCACCCCGGCCAGCCGAGCTGTCCGTGTACGCCGCCGTAGGCAGTCAGGTGTTGGCTGAAGCCGTCGATGCCGATCACACCCTCTTCACCGACCAGTTCCAGCGTCAACCCGCCCCAGCTCGGATAGGTTCGCGGCCGGCTCCAACTGGAGTCGATCGTGGCGAACATACCGTCGGCGTAGGTGAGCATCAGCAGACCGCCGGTTTCCACCGCCACCTCGTCACGGCCCACAACCCGGTTGGTCACGGCGTAGACCTCGACGGGGTCCTGACCGGTGTACCACCGCAACACGTCCGCGACGTGGACCGTGTGGTCCATGATGGCGCCGCCGCCGGCCAGGTCCGGATCGGCGAACCAGGCACCGTGGTGGGTCGGCAGCACACTCTGGTTGGTTCCGGTGCAGGCGTGGACCGTCCCCAGGGTTCCGGCCGCGAGGACCTCGGCGACCTCCTGGAATGGCGGGCTGAACCGCATCGGGAAGGCGGTCATCAGCGGCACCCCGGCCGCGGCGCACACCTCGACGATCGCCCGGGCGTCCGACTCGGAGGTGGCCAGCGGTTTCTCACACAAGACCGCCACACCCGCGGCGGCGGCCAGCTCGACGAGACGACGATGATGCACCGTCTCGGAGCACACGGCAACCGCGTCGACCCCGGCATCGAGCAACGCGGCCGGCTCACCCAGCCATGGGACGTCATGCTCGTCGGCCCAACGGGCCCCCCGCTCGGCGTCGTCGTCGGCAACCCCCACGACGTCTACTCCGGCGGCGCGGAAGTTCGCTACGTACGCGTCGGCGTGCACGTGTGCTGCCGACAGGAAACCGACCCTCATGCCGCCACCTCCATGTCGATGGCCCGGCCCGAGCCGATCGACTCGACGACCGCGGTGGCGATCCGCAGCGCGGCCAACCCATCCTCAGCCGTGACGATCGGTTTGGCGCCGTCCCGCAGCACCGTCAAGAAGTGCTTCAACTCCGTCGCGTACGGGGTCTCCGCCAACGGGCTGGCCGCCAGCGGTGTATCGCCGGCCTCCGGCTTCGTCCGCAGAAGCGGCCGCACCGGCGCGGTACGGTCGGAGTCGAACGTCAGCACCCCGGTGGTGCCGGCGACCTCGCCACGGGTCCGGAAGACTGGCGGCGGGAATGCCCACGACGCCTCCACGTGGCTGATGGCGCCCGATCGGTGCCGCAGGATAGCCAACACGTGGTCGGCGGCGGTATCGGGTCGGGCCGCGCGCAGGCTTCGGGCGTACACCGTCGAGACCTCACCACCCACCCACCGGGCGTAGTCGAGGTCGTGAATCATCAGGTCGAGGGCCAAACCGCCGGAGCGTCGTTCGTCGGCGAACCAGTTGCCCGCCGGGCGCTTCGGCTGGAAGGTGGCGCGGGTGAACCGCAGCACCGCCGGGTCGCCGATGTCGCCGCGGTCGACCGCCTCCTTCAACGTGGAGTACTCGGGGAAGAATCGCACGACGTGCCCCACCAGGAGCGGGACGCCCGCATCGCGGCAGGCGGCGATCATCCGCTCCCCATCGTCGGGGGTCCGGGCCAAGGGCTTCTCGCAGATCACCGCCCGCCCAGCGGCAGCCGCCGCCAAGGTGATCTCGAGATGGAGGTCGGTCGGGGCGCAGACGTCCACCACGTCCACCAGCTCGAGGAGTTCGGCGAGGGTGTCGCAGGCGCGCATCCCGTATCGGCGGGCCAGCGTGTCCGGTGGGCTGGCCGGCCCGGCCAGTACAGCGGTCAGCTCGGCGTCGGCGCAGGTAGCCCAGCCGGCCGCATGGATCGTGCCCATAAAACCGGCACCAACGATGCCGATCCGGGTCCGGCTCATTTGAGCGCCCCTCCCGTCAACCCGCGGACGAACTGCTTGGAGAAGATGATGTACAACGCGATCATAGGCAGCATCGCCAGGGTCAAGACCGCCAGCACCGCGTTCCAGTCGCTGACGAACTGGCCGAGGAACGCTTGCGCGCCTAACGTCACCGTGCGGACGTTTTCGGCCGGCGCCAGAATCAGTGGGAACCAGAGGTCGTTCCAGATCGGGAGCATCGTGTAGATACCGATGGCGGCTAGGCCAGGTCGGATCAGCGGTACCGCGAGGCTGAACACGCGGTACTCGTTGGCCCCGTCGATCCGGGCGGCATCCTTCAGCTCCTTGGGCACCTGTTTGAAGAACGACGTGAGCACGAAGACCGCCAGTGGCAACCCCATCGCCGTATAGACGAGCACCAACCCGGCAAGCGAGTTCACCAGACCGATGGTGACGAGCAACTCGAGGATCCCGACCGTGCCCAGCCGAATGGGGATCATGATGCCCACCGCCATGTACAAAGCCAGCAGGGTCATCCCAACGAACCGGTACTCGGCCAGCGCGAACGCCGCCATGGAGCCCAGCAACAACACCAGGAAGACCGAGCACACCGTGATGATGAAGCTGTTGAGGAAGTACAGCTCGAACCGGGAGCGGTCGAACACCGTCTCGAAGCCACTGAGATCAAACGTCGACGCGTTCGGAGGTGCGAAGGGTTCCCCGAAGATCGCCTGCCGCGACTTGAAGGAGTTCATGACGATCATCAGGATCGGACCGCAGGCGATCAGCACGTACGTGACCAGAATGACGTGTGGAACAGCGGCGCCGAGACGGGCCGGCCACGGCTTGCGCGGCTTCTCCCGCAGTGGTGGGCGGGTGGGTTGAGCGTCTACGACAGTCGTCACCAGATCCCCCTCATAGCTCGTAGTGCTCGACACGGCGCTGCCAGACGAAGAAGTACAGCAAGACGCCGGCCAGGATGAGCAGGAACATCAGTGTGGCCACCGTGGCGCCCATCGTGGACGAGCCGCGTTGTAGCTGGAACCCGAAGAAGGTGCGGAAGAAGAGCGTTCCCATGATGTCCGTGGAGAAGTCCGGCCCCGCGAGGGCACCTTTGACGGTGTAGATCAAGTCGAAGGCGTTCATGTTGGCCACATACGTGATCACCGACACGATCCCGATGGTCGGCAACACCAGCGGGAACTTGACCCGCCAGAAGGTTTGCCAGCCGTTGGCACCATCTACCTTGGCCGCCTCCAGCAGCTCGTCGGGGATCGCGATCAGCACGGCATAGAAAAGGATCATCGGGATTCCGATGTACTGCCAGACCGACATCAGCGACAAGGTGATCAGCGCCGTACTGGACTGCCCGAGAAGCGGGGTCTCTACCAGGCCCCAGATCGGGTTGAGGACCAGCTGCCAGATGAACCCGACGATCACCACGCTCAGCGTGGTGGGAATGAACAGCAGTGTCCGGTAGACCGACCGGCCCTTGAGTGTGGCCGAGCTGAGCAGTGCGGCCAGCAGCAACCCAATGGGGTTCTGGACGAAGAAGTGCACCGCGAAGAACACCAGGTTGTTCCACACCGCGTTCCAGAACCTGGCGGAGAGAAGGTCATCGGTCAGGAGGTGCACGAAGTTGTCGAGTCCCACGAAGGCCCGCACACCGTCCACCGGGGCGTACAGGCTCAGCCGCATCGAGTCGATCAGCGGGTACACCATGAAGATCGTGTACACGGCAGCCGCCGGAAGGAGGAACACCAGCAAATGCGGGCGGAATCGCTGCCGTGGCCGCCGGGGAACCGGCCGGACCACGGCTGTGGGTGCACTCTCGACGACGTCCGCGGGGGCGTCGTCGGGTGGACCCGAGGCCTGCGTGTGACTCATGGGGGTGCCTTTCCATGAGAGCGTGCCGGCGGGTGCTTCCCTCGGCCACCCGCCGGCACGCGGACCAGTGTGATTACTGCTGCGGCTCGTACCAGCGCTCGAGGCCGTCCTGCGCCCGTTCAGCGGCGTCGGCCGGATCGATGGTGCCGTTGATCACCTGTGCGCTGAGGTCCCACAACTCGTTCTCGAGGTTGGGCTCACCGCGAGAAAGGATCTGGTAGGAGTTGCGGATGGTCGACTCGCACTCGTCGCGCCAGCTCAGGAACTCCTGGGCCAGCGGGTCATCGAGCTGGACGTCGTGATCGGCCAACGGGAAGAACCCGGGCACCGAACTTGCGTACAGACTCGCGAACTCGGCGCTGGTCACCCACTCCAAGAACACCCGTGCCGCCTCGGAGTTGCCACCGTTGGGGTTCATGCCGATCGCGATGTCGGTGTGGTCGCTGATGTAGCAGGTGTCCTGGCCCTCCGGCAGCGGCGGCGGGAACACCCCCATCTCGAAGTCGGCCTGCTCCCGGAACAGTCCGATCTCCCACGAACCGGCCGGGTAGATGGCACCGTTACCCAGGGTGAACAGGTTCTGTGCATCCGGATAGGTAATCGCCTCATAACCGGTGGGCAAGTAGTCCGCCCACGCCGCCAGCTCCTCGAAGGTCGCCACGTAAGGCTCGTCGGCGAAGCTCTGCTCGCCAGCGATCAGCGCCTGCCGTCCGTCCTCACCGTTCCAGTAGTTCGGGCCGACGTTCTGGAAACCCATCGTGGCCGCCTCCCACTGGTCGGCGGTGCCCATGACCAGTGGTGCATACGTGCCGTCGTCGGAGATCTCCTGGAGCAGCTGGTGGAACTCAGCCTCGGTCGTCGGCTCCTCGACACCGAGCTCGTCGAAGATCTCGGCGTTGTAGATGAAGCCGTGGATCACCGCGGCCATGGGGACGCAGAACACGTCCGAGCCGTCGTCGGTCACCCAGGCGCTGCGGGCGACATCGCTAAACGCGTCCATACCCGGAAGGTCGTTCAGGGACGCGAGGTGACCGTCGTTGAAGAGGTCCAAGGCGACGTCGAACGGACGGCAGGTGATCAGGTCACCGGCGGTACCGCCCTGCAATTTCGCCTCCAGCGCGGCGTTGTATTCGTCTGGTGCGGTCGGCTGGAACGACACCTGGATGTCCGGGTACTGCTCGTGGAACGCCGGCAGGATGACGTCCTCCCAGATGCCAAGGTCGTCGTTACGCCAGCTCTCGATGATCAGCGAGCCGGAGACGTCATCACCGTTGCCGTCGACGTCGCCGTTCTCGTCACCGTTGTCGTCGTCGGCCGCGGCGCCGTTGTCCGGCGCCTCGGTGTCCTCACGCGGGTCGTCGCTGTCACCGCAGCTGGCGAGCACTAGAACTAGCCCCGCTATCGGGGCCACCCAGCGAAGTGGTTTCGACATGTGTTGCTCTCCTGTACGTAGGAAGGGATTCGCGCTAGGCGAGTCTCGAGGCCCGGCCGCCTCGGGGTGGCCGTGGTACCCAACCGTGCCCTCGGCCGCCGGCGCGGACGATGCCGTACCCGATGTGCCGCGGGTTTGGACCGCCGCGCTGCGGCTGCTCGTCGTCCTCGATGAGGTCGTTGATCGTACACCCGGCGAGCCGGGCGCGGATCGTTAATTCACTCGTCTGGCCGGCCCTCGTGGCCGGGACCGGAGCTGCGGTACCAGCATGCGGGGTTCGGTGGATGTAGAACAGGCGGGCATCCTCCACACTGTCGCCGACGTCGTCCGCTGGGACAGCGCTGCGAGCTCCGCCCCACGCCATGGCGCCGACCAGTACCGATATCGTCGTCGCTGGGAAGTTCGACACTGGTCCGGAACGCCTATCGATCATGATCTCGCCTCTTTGGTCCGTCCATCGCCCACGGAGTCGAAGATCTCGCTTACACTTACTAAAGAAACTTTCCTCACTATGTAATAGTCGAATCTGGCCTGTCAAGGGGTTGCTTTGGCACAATCTGGACACAGTGGAGGGCCCCAGCTCCTCCGGCAGCTCAACTGCGCCGCGGTGCTCCGTGCCCTGCGTGATACGGGTTCAGCACGGGTCACGGAACTGGTCGCCGCAACCGGCCTATCGCGCCCAACAGTCACTGCAGCGGTATCAACGTTGACTACCGACGGATGGGTCGAAGAGGTCGAGGCCACCGAGTCCGACACCCCCCGAATGGGACGACCGGCCCGAGTACTGCGCTTCCGCGCCGACGCCCGCCATGTCCTCGGCATCGACGTCGGCCCGCACAAGGTCTACTGCGCCGTCGCCGACTTCAACGGAACGGTCGTGGCCCATGTGCGGCGAGACATCACGTCCGTCACCACCCATGCCGACCTGCTCGACCACGTCAGGCTGGCCATCGTACGAGCTCTGGACGAGGCCGGCGTCGAACCGACATCACTCGCCGCCGTCGGCGTCGGTACACCCGGAATCGTCGACGAACGACGCGGAGCCATCGTCCAGGCACCGTCCGTGCCAGGCTGGAACTCACTCGAACTAGCCCGATGGCTCCGGCAGAGCGTCGACTGCCCCGTGCACATCGACAACGATGTCAACCTCGCGGTGATGGCCGAACAATGGATCGGCGCCGGCAGCGCAACCGACAACCTCGTCCTGGTGCAATGGGGATCCCGGGTCGGCGCCGCTGTTCTCGTCCAAGGCCAGCTCCATCGCGGCGCCCACGGCGCCGCCGGCGAGATCGGCTTCGTCGACCTCGCCGCCGAACCCCAGGGTGTGCAGCCAGATGGGCTGGGCCCCCTCGAGTCCGCTATCGGTACTGCCGCGATCGTGCGGCGGGCCCGCGAACTCGGCGACATCACGAGCCGCGGAGCTGCCGACGTCCTCGCCGCGGCGACCCAGGGCGAACAGCGCGCGCTCCAAGTAATCGACGAGGTGGCCGCGCAGTTCGCCCGCGGCTTCGCCCCTTTCCTCGCCGCCATCGACCCAGAACTGGTGATCATCGGTGGCCGGATCACCCTCGCCGGCGAAACCATCCGCAGCAGGGTGGCGCATCATCTCCAGGTGCGTGCACTAGCCACCCCCCGACTGGAATTGTCCGCACTAGGTGACGACGCCGTCGCCCTTGGGGCCGTCAAGCTGGCCGCGGCCGACGCCGAACAACGACTGCTCGACTCCTACATGTACCTCTCCACCGACGGTGCCGGGCGTCCGTGACCAGGAGCGCGGTCAACGTCCAGGCTGCCGGTGGGAGACCGGGGCTACTCGGACGAGAAGCTCCATCAGGCGATCGAGTTCATGGGCCGGATCGGTCGTCAGGCCCGGATGCACCGGGCCTGGTTGGACCACCGTGCTGCGTGGTGCCGCCATCCACCGGAAGCGTTCTCCGGCGCTTGTCGCCGCTGCTGGGTCGGCCGACGCCGCCCAACATGGTGCGACGTAGGCAGTAGCCGCCTCGGTCACCGTATTGGCGTCGGCGCCAGGATCAAGCGCCATCAACCGCCCTGGGTCGACGTCGACCGTCGCATCCAGGTACTCGAGCGCTTGGCAATACACAACAACACCAACATTGACGAATTCCGCCCGCTCGACCCTCGGGACGACCCGAACGGTGAGGTATTCGAAGGGATGCCACACGGTCATGACGCCGCCCCTGGCAACCAGCGGTCAGCCATGGCCAGCCGTTCGCCGAGGTATTCGGCATAACGTCGGCGGATCGCGTTTGGGCCGTCGACATCAGGCGGCACCGGCAGCCATTCGTCGGGCACCAACGCCATAACCTCCGATACCAACTCGTCGGTGATCATCGGCGCGAGCCGGCCATGCGCCGCCGACAGGTGGCCGGCGAACGGCGCCAATACATGATCGTCCAGTGGGTAGGCCCTGGCGGCGAACGCCGACACATCGGGCCAGCCATGATGGAAGACCAACGAGGCGCCGTGATCGATCGCCCACAGGTCGCCATGCCAGATCAGCAGGTTCGGGTTTCGCCAGCTGCGATCCACGTTCGCGGTGAAGGCATCGAGCCACAACACCGCGGCGGCGTCATCCGCTGGTGGCCGCCCGCCGCGCCCGTCGTACCCGAGAGCACGGGGCAGAAAGTCCATCCCGAGATTGATTCCCGGGCTGGCCAGCATCAACTGCTGGATATCCGGGTCGGGTTCGCGCCGGCTGATCGCATCGTCAAGATCCACGAGAGCCAGTTCGGGGACCCGCACCCCGAGGCGGCGGCCCAGCTCTCCCACCACGATCTCCGCCACGAGGGCGGCGGTGCCTTGACCGGCTCCACGGAACTTGACGACGTACGTCCCCAGGTTGTCGGTTTCCATCAACCCGGGAAGTGAACCACCCTCTCGCAACGCCTGCACATACCGGACAGCGCGGACGACGGGTAGTGTGGTGTCCGCCGTCGCCGTCGTGGCCATGCTCATGACACTACGGCACGGTCAAAACACGAGGCTCCACCAGTGCCGAGCCGCCGGCGGTCACCGCCGGCGCCGTGGTCGACGGCTGGAGTCGCGGCGGTCCGACATCCGACGACGAACGAGGTCTGCGGTGCCAACCGGCAAGGTCAAGTGGTACGACACTGAGAAGGGCTTCGGCTTTCTCAGCAAAGACGAGGGCGGCGACGTCTTCGTGCACTCTTCCGTCCTCCCGAGCGGCGTGAGCGCCCTCAAACCCGGCCAGCGGGTCGAGTTTGGCGTGGCCGCCGGAAAACGTGGAGAGCAGGCGTTGTCGGTGCGCGTGCTGGATCCGCTGCCATCGGTGTCGGCCGCCACCCGCAAGAAGCCCGACGAGATGGTCACCATCGTCGAAGATCTCATCAAGCTGCTGGACGGGCTCTCCAACAGCTACCGCCGCGACCGGCATCCGGATGCCAAAACCGCGCGGAAGGTGGCAACCGTCCTGCGTGCGGTCGCCGATGATCTTGAGCTCTGACCCCGCCGCGGAGTCCGTCCCGACCAGGCCGGCAAGGCTCGTCGTCCCCCACTCGTCCCGGTGATCATCTTGTCCCGGTGATCATCGCCGCGGGCGCTGGAGTGTGCGGTGGCCCTAGGCAGGCGGGGGCGACGGTGCCGCGCTGCTCTCCGGCGGCTCCACCGCTCGTGGCTTGACCTGCATCGCCCACACCACAGCGAAAGCCAGCACTGCAGCCGCGATCCCCATGCCCAGTGCCGGCAACAAAGGCAGCAAGATGCCGACACCGCCACCGACCACCCACGCCAGCTGTAACGACGTCTCCGACCGGGCGAAGGCGTTCGACCGGATCCGGTCCGGGATGTCGCGCTGAATGATGGCGTCGAGCGAGAGCCGCCCGAGTTGTTGACCGAACCCGCCCATAAATCCTGCGGCCAACACCGTCACGAGGTTCCACCAGATAGCGCCCACGAGGGCGACACCCGCCGCCAAACCAACCAGGACAAGGATCGCGCCGTCGGGACTGCGCGACTTGACCAGCGCCCCGAACGACGTCCCGGCAGCGCTGCCGAGCCAGGCCGCTGCCGCCACGATGCCGAGGAGGACCAGACCGTCGAGCCCGCCGACCGGTTCCTCCCGGAGCACGAAGGCAAAGAACATGATCATGAAACCAGAGAAGAACCGCAGGCCGGCGTTGGCGCGCAACGCCCGGACCACCGTCCCACCAACCCGAAACCGCCGGCCGGCCTTCTTCTGCCGGAGCTGCTGCACCCGCGCCTCAGCGGCCTCGGAGTCCACCTTCTTCGACAACAACACGGCGAAGATGGTGGTGCCTATGTACGCGAAGAACGCCGCACGTAGGGGCCAGTCGTCGCCGATCTGAGCCAGGCCAAGCCCGATGGGCGCCCCCACCGCCGTTCCGAACGTTGCCGCCAACTGCATCCGGGAATTCGCCGCCACCAAGGTGATGCCTTCCGGCAACAACCTCGGCACCGCGGCTGCCCGGGTCACCGCGTATGCCTTCTGCCCCACCAGGATGCCCAACGCCGCCGGGTACAACCACACACCCTCGTCCATCACCGCGTCGGCGGCCACCCAGGCCAGGAAACCGCGGGTACCCGCGGTGATACCGATCGCCCAACGCCGCCCGTGGGCGAAACGATCGAGGAAAGGCCCGATGAGCGGGGCCACCACCGCGAACGGAGCCATCGTCAGGGCTAGGTAAAGAGCGACGTTGCCACGCGCCTCGTCGGACGGCACCGAGAAAAACAATGTGCCCGCGAGCGCCACCATGACCATCGCGTCAGCGAAGGCGCTGAAAGCGTTCAACTCGATCAGGCGGGCCAAGCCGGTCTGCCCGGCCCCTTTCGCCTCGGCGGCGCGATGCAACCGGCCAGCACCGGCGCGGGTGACCCGAGCGGTCCCAACAGCCGCGCGCCGGGCGGCGCGGGCCGAGACACCAGCCACCCGCCGAGCCCGTCCACCCACCTGGTCCACCTGGCTGGGGCCGTGGATGGGGCCGTGGATGGGGCCGTGGATGGGGCCGTGGATGGGTGGGCCGTCGGACCTAGAGTCGCCTCCGGGCTCGCGCGCCGAGCCGCCACCGGACTGATCACCGTCGGCCGGTGGACGCGGTGGGGGCGGGACGTCGGACACGGCACCATCCAATCGCATCGCAGCGCCGAGGGCGATGCCGGCACCGCCCTCGGCACGAGCCGGTACCCACCTGATTCGGCGTCGACCTTACCTTTGCGCGATAATCGTCCCTCGTGAGTACCACCCGCCGTGCCCGAGCCCCCAAACCCGACGCCGTCGCAGCCGAGGCGGTCGATACCGCCCGCGCGTGCGCCGTCGAGGCCGGCGGCCCCGACGCCGTTGGCGAACACCTCGGCTGCCAGGCTGAGGGTGAGCGAGTCCTGACCCACTATTTCGGCTGTGAGCTGCCCGGATACGTCGGCTGGCGATGGGCGGTCACGCTTGCGCGGGCCTCTCGGTCCAAGCGCGTCACCATCGACGAATGTGTGCTGCTGCCCGGCGACGAGTCCGTACTGGCCCCGCCGTGGGTGCCGTGGGAGGAGCGGATCTCTCCCGACGACCTCGGCGCCGGCGACCTCATACCGGTGGCCGACGACGACACCCGGCTCGAGCCTGGCTACGTCGCCATCGGCGACCCCGAGGTGATGGGCGTGGTTGAAGAGTTGGGGCTCGGCCGAGAGTGGGTGTTGTCGCGCGACGGCCGGGATTCAGCGGCGGAACGCTGGCACGAAGGCGAGGCCGGGCCACACACCGAGATCGCCAAGGCGGCCCCCGGACGCTGCGGTACCTGCGGCTTCGCGGTTCCCCTGGCTGGTTCCCTCGGGCAAGCGTTCAGCGTGTGCACCAATGAACGGACCCCGTTCGACGGCCACGTCGTCAACCATGCCCACGGCTGCGGTGGGCACAGCGACGTCCGCCTGTCCGTCGGCACCGGCGAATCGCCCGAGCACGTCATCGACACCCTCACCTACGAGCTCGTCCCCCTGGAGCCGGACACCACGGGAGCCTGAGCCACGGCCGTTCCGCCTCCGTCACCAGCGAGTAGCTCCCCACGGTCCGACACGATCATGAAGCCCGGCGGGCGACCGGTGGGAGAGTTCGCCGGTGCAGCACACTGGGCGGGTGGACACGTACGGGACGGCCGAACTCAGAGACCAAGTGCTGCACGCGTGGGCAGCGGCGCCCGCACGATTCCGGGAAGACGCCAACGCCGAAGAAGAACTCACTCTCGGCGCCTACCGCGACCGCGTGGTCGTCGAACTGGCGCAGAACGCCGCCGACGCAGCGGCGCGGGCCGGCGTACCTGGCCGGGTGCTGTTCCGGTTGACCGGGTCGACATTGACCGCCGCCAACACCGGAGCGTCCCTGGACGCCGCGGGCGTGGCGGGTCTGTCCACCCTCAGAGCTTCACCCAAACGCTCGGCGGACACCGTCGGGCGGTTCGGTGTGGGCTTCGCGGCGGTGCTGGCGGTCAGCGACGAACCCGCCATCGTCTCGGCCCTTGGCGGTGTCCGGTGGTCACGGCAGGCCGCACGTGCCGTGGTCGCCGACATTCCGCAACTCAGCGAGGAACTCGCCCGACGCGGCACGTCGGTCCCCATGCTGCGGCTACCGTTTCCCGCCGGACCTGCCCGCACCACCGATGCCGACCTCATCACCGACCCCGCCCCGGGGGACATCCCCGCCGGCTACGACACCTCCGTGGTACTTCCGCTGCGCGACGACGAGGCTGTCGCCGGCGTCACCCGTCTGCTGAGAGCCGTGGACGACGCGCTCCTGCTGGCTTTGCCGGCATTGTCCGCCGTGACCATCGAGATCGACGGCGAGCACCACACGCTGACCGCGGAGCTACCCGACATCGTTGACGCTTCCCTGGGGTTGGCGGAGCGCCGCATCGGCGCACGTCGCTGGCGGCTGGTCCGTGCCGAGGGTGTCGCCGAACCTACCCTGATGAGCGATCGGCCGGTCGAAGAGCGCGAACGGCCGGGCTGGTCGGTGGCGGTCGCGGTGCCGGTGACGGACGTCCATCAATCCACCGGCCCGCTCGGAGGGTTCGGCGTATCCGACGACACCGGATCAGACACCGGATCCGACACTGCCGGCGCCGCCATTCCGGCCCCACTACCGTCATCCGTACCCGCCGTGATCCACGCGCCCACACCCACCGACGACACCATCGACCTTCCCGTCCTGGTGATCGCCACCCTGCCGCTCGATTCGGCGAGGCGGCGGACTGCCCCTGGACCGTTGACCGATCACCTCGTCGAACACATCGGCGCCGCCTATGCCCACCTGGTCGCGTCGTTCAGGACCCCCGCCGCCCTGGACCTCATCCCTACCCCGGTAGGAGTGGGCGAGCTGGACACCGCTGTACGCCGGGCCGCCGTCGGGGCGCTTTCTCGCACACCTTTCGTCCCCGACGCCGGTACCGCCGGTCGACTCCGGCCCGACGGTGTGGTCCTCGTGGACGGCCTGAGGCGGGCCACCGATCCGTCGCGGCTAGCGCCCTTCGTGCCGGGGCTTCCCGCACCCGGTTGGGAGCACGACGGCGTGCTGCAACGGCTGGGCGCTCGCCGCGTCACCATGTCCGAGCTCGTGGACCGGCTCGCCGGCACCGAGCTGCCGCCTTCGACGTGGCGGGACATCTACGCCGCGCTCGATGGTTGCGATCTCGAGGATCTCGGCGCCCTCCCTGTGCCCTTGACCGACGGGAGACTCGTGCAGGGACCCCGGAGTGTGCTCCTGCCCGGTGAGGTCGACGCTGACGTACTGGCGCCATTTCGGCTGCGAGTAGCTCATCCGGATGCGGTACATCCCCTTCTCGGCCGGCTGGGCGCCGCCGTGGCGACCGCCCGTTCGGTGCTACGCGATCCGGTCGTCCGGGCCACCGTGGACAACCCCGACGACGACGCACCTGAGGAGCCCACCGCGGCTGTGATACGGCTGGTCGCCGCCTCCGGCCTGACCGCTGACGACGAACCATGGCTACGTCGGATACCGCTGCCCGACGGCACCGGGGAACTAGTCCCGGCCGAGGAGCTGTGGTTGCCCGGTGTGCCCCTCCTCGACGCCCTCGACGCCGATCCCGCCGAGTGCACCGTCGCCAGCGACGTCGTCCACGACCACGGCACCACGACGCTTGAGGCCATCGGCGTTCGGACCGGATTCGCGGTTCTCCGTCTCCCCGACATCCCGCTCGACCAGGATCTCTGGAACGACCTCGACGACGAAGACCGTTGGGTACAAGAGACCCTCGCCACCCTGCCGGAGGAGACAGCGCCGCCAGTGATGGCGGAGTTCGCCGCCGTACGCGACCTCGACCTCATCCAACACTCGGCGTGGCCGCGGGTGCTCGGCTGGCTGGCCGGCGACCCCGCGGCGCGGGCCGCGGTGGTCGATCCGGTCCGGCTCCTGCTGGCCGATGGCACGAGCCGCGTCGCGCTCTCCTACACCGCCTGGTGGCTGCGTCGACACGTTCAGCTCGGCGGGCGACGCCTCGCGGAGTTCTGCGCCCACGGCGCTGATTCGACGGTTCGTGCCCTGCTCACTCCGCTCGACGCGGTGGCGGCGGAGATCGACGACACATTCATGGCGGCGCTCGGTGTCGCCGGCCGACTGTCCGAGGTCGCCGCCCAAACACTTGTGGCTCGACTGGGCGACCCGGCTCTGCGGCTGCCCGTTGCCGACCTGGCGGCGATCTACGCCGAACTGGCCACCCGGCATCCGTCGACGCTGCACCCTCCGGCGCACATCCGAGTGCCGGACGGCACCGGAAGCCGGCTCATAGACGCTGATCTCGCAGTGATCGCCGACGGCCCGCACTGGCTCCAGCTGGACCGGCCCGGACTCGTGCCCGGGCCACCCGAGCTGGCCGACGTGTTGGACCTGGATCTGGCGTCGCAGGCCCACCCGTGCGCACCCAGCAGCCCGGGCCAGCCCGCACCCGTCCCCGACATCACGAGGGAGTTACTGCCGGCCGCACCGGACAGTTACATCGAGCACGACGAGCTGATCGTCGACGGTCAGCCAGTCGACTGGTGGTTCGACGGTCGTGTCCACGCCGCGACTCTCGACGGCCTAGCCCGGGGGTTGGCTTGGGCGGGCGGCCATTGGGATCGCCGCTGGGTGCTGGCACAGGTGTTGGAAGACCCGACGAGCTTGCCGGTTCTCCTGGCCGAGGAGTCTTTCGGCCGGCCCGCGTGAGCCTCTCGCGGGCCGGCCGTCCGCCGTACGGATGTCGCGTACCGACGATCAGGAGATCCCGAGCAACATCTCGATCGGATGGATCGCGAAGTAGACCAGGAAGAACGCCGCCACCACCCACAGCAGCGGATGAACGTCGCGCACTTTGCCGCGAGCCAGTTTGACCAGCACGTAACCGAGGAATCCGGCGCCGATACCGGTAGTGATCGAGTATGTGAACGGCATCAAGGCGATCGTCAGGAACGCCGGGATCGCCAGCTCCAGATCGTCCCACGGGATGTTCTTGACCTGGGTCATCATGAGGAAACCGACCAGCACCAGCGCCGGCGCGGCAGCCTCGTTCGGCACCATTCCCACCAGTGGTGCGAAGAACATCGCCAAGAGGAAACACAACCCGGTGATCACGCTGGCCAGGCCGGTCCGGGCGCCCTCACCGACGCCGGAGGCCGACTCGATGTACGAGGTGTTGCTAGAGACGGCCGCGGTGCCGCCGGCCACCGTCGCGATCCCGTCGACGAGCAAGATCTCCCGCGAGTTGTGCGGGTTGCCGTCGGCATCGAGAAGGTCTCCCTCGGAGCCAACCGCCACCATCGTGCCCATCGTGTCGAAGAAGTCGGCCAGCATCAGCGTGAAGACGAACAGCAGCACGCTGACGACGCCCACCGACTCCCACGACCCGAGCAGGCTGAACTCGCCCAACAGCCCGAGGTCGGGAAGGTCGACGACGCGGTCTGGCACGGCAGGCGCGTTCAAGTTCCATCCGGCGGGATTGTCGTACGTCGTGCCGAGATCCGCGATCTGCTCGACGATGACAGCCAGCACGGCCGTTCCGACGATGGTCCAGAGAATCGCACCTTTGACCTTGCGGATATACAGCACGATCAGGGTGATCAGCCCCACCACGAACACCGCGACCGGCAGCGTCGACAACGCGCCGTCCGCACCCAGACCGATGGGCGGCGATGGGACCCCCGTGGACGTGACGAACCCCGCGTTCACCAGCCCCACTAGGGCGATGAACAAGCCGATGCCGACACTGATGGCGGTCTTCAGCGAACGGGGGACGGCGTTGAAGACGGCCTGCCGAAAGCCGGTGAGCACCAAGATCACGATGAGGATGCCCTCGATGACCACCAAGCCCATCGCGTCCGCCCAGGTCATCTGGGTGGCCAACCCGAACGCGACGAACGCGTTCAGGCCCAGCCCGGCGGCCACCGCCAACGGGAAGTTGGCGACCACCCCCATGGCGATGGTCAAGACCCCCGCCACCAGCGCCGTTGCTGCGGCGATCTTGGCCAGGTTCGGTTCCTCCCCGATGCCGACACCGAGGAACGCACCATCGACGTCGGGGGCATTGCCGATGATCAGCGGGTTGAGGACGACGATGTAGGCCATCGCGAAGAAGGTGACGACGCCGCCACGCACTTCCCGGCCGAACGTGGAACCGCGCTCGCTGATCCGGAAGTACCGGTCAAGCGCAGCGCGCGGCGAAACCACGGACATGGACACTCCTTGATGACGGCAGCTGGCAGGACATGGGAGGACATGGGAGGACATGGCCGGACGACGCCGGCCGGCCCGGCTGGCATGCGGGGATCCGGGCGGAATCGCCGCATGTCGAGGACAGGCTCTGAGCATGCCAGAAGGCATCCGGGCGCGCCGGGCGACCTCCGCCAAGGCCAGGTGAACGTTGGCGGCTTTCTGCCCTCGGCGGAGGGGAGCGCCGCCGAAACTAGTGTCGCCTGCACTAGCGCCGGTCACCTGGGTTGAGGGCAGGTTGATGACTGGATTTAGCAGTCGGTTCGCCGCGAACCGGACGGCCGACTAGTCTGTTGTCATATGGGGAAAGGACGGCGGCGTCTCCGTGACGTGCCCCACGTCCGGCCGTTGGACGTGGATGGCGTACGCACTGTCGCCATTCTCACCATCTTGTGGGCCGTGACTTTCGTGGTGCTGGCGTTCAACCGGGCCCAGCTGAACGATGCTGGCCTCGACTGGCTGCTGTGGACCTGCCTGGCAGGTGTTGGGCTGGGCCTACTCGGCATCGAATACACCCGCAAGCGCCGAGACGCCATCGCCGAAGCCGAGCTGGAGGCCGAAGCCGAAGCCGAGCTGGAGGCCGAAGCCGAGCTGGCCGACGAGTACGAGCCCGCTGCCGACGATCCCCCACGTCGGGGCCTTGAGCCTGCCGAGACGGACGTGGACCACGGTGCTTCACCCGCACCGGAGGCCAATCCCGCGATCCGGCACAATCCCGCCTCCGCTCAGCCCGCACCTTCCGCGCCGGTGCCGCCGGTGCCGCCGGTACGCGGTGCGGCTGGGGCGAGGCGACAAGACGAGCTGACCACCCGGCCCTTGCCGTCCCCGGGCCCCCGCGATCCACATGACACCACCGGCCCTCACGACCTACATGACACCACCGGCCCTCACGATCTACGCGACACCACCGGCCCTCACGATCTACGCGACACCACCGGCCCTCACGATCTACGCGACACCACCGGCCCTCACGATCTACACGACACCACCGGCCCACACGACCTACACGACACCACCGGCCCCCGCGATGCCGTGGCACACGCGAGCGACCCGCACCTCAGCCCCGGCCACCGGGCCGCCGCGCCCGAGCCGCCGCAACGACGCCGTCGCGCCTCCACCGACCCGCCCGCCACGTCGGCTGCCGTGACCGGTCCGGCGCCATCGAGACCAACGCCGGAACCCGCCCCCCTGCCCGACCCGATGGCCGCACCCACGCCCGACCCGATGGCCGCACCCACCACTCCCGGATACGAGACCGGCGACGTCGACACTGGCGAGGAGTCTGGCCCACGGCATGCGGCCCGCGACGGTGGAGAGCGCCCATGGCCCGCTTCACCGTCACTCGATGCCGTCGACGAAGCTCCCCCGCCGCGGCGCCGGCGCCGCCAGTCACAGGGTCCGGCGAGGCCCGGCCGGGTCGACGTCGCCAACGTCGACCCGTCGATGCCGTCCCCCGACTCCGGGGCGCCAGCCAGCGCCGGCCCGATGTGGTCGGAGCTGATCGATACGACCCCACCCGCCGAACCGTCGACACCTCCCACCGATCCCGCGGACACCGGCGATCTCCTGCTCGACGATTCGACGCTCAGTGGACGCCGGGCTCGACGCTATGACCTCACCGAAGAGATCCAGGAACTCACCGGCGAGATCCAGCAGATCACCGAAGGGGGCGGCACTGTGTATCGGGGGCGCCGGGCCCGGCGGCGACCCGACAGCGCCTGATCCGTTCCCAACCCGCCTCGAGGGCGCTCACCCGCGGTGCCCGGCTTGAGCCCAAGGAAACTTGTCGCGAGCTCGCTGCCACAAGGAACCTCGCTGTCGCCCTGACCACAACGAGGTGCCCTATGGCACGCGGACTCTTGCCCCGGGACGCGGCGGCGTTCAGACAGATGCGCTGCTCAGGCGGCCGCGTGGGGCGAGCTACCACCAAGGCACCATGCCGCCCTGACGGCGCGACGCGGCCGCACCCTCGCCAGCATCGGCGAGCGAGAGACCAAGGCGAGACAGGTGCATAGATCATTGACACGACTGGCACTTAGCAAAGGTAATGAGTTATAGTAACTAAAGTGCCTGCATCGAACCGTTCCCCGTCGTCCGCCTCGCCTCGGCCCAAGGCGGCTCAGCCCCGCACCCAGGCCGGCCTAGCCAGCTCGCTGCGCATCGCCATCGGCAGGCTCAACCGCCGCATCCGCAACGAGCGCGAAGACGACTCGCTGACCCTCAACCAGCTATCCGCGCTGGGGGTCCTCGAACGGCACGGGCCGCTTCCGGTTGGCGAACTTGCCGCCCTCGAACGGGTTCGTCCGCCATCCATGACCAGAACCGTCAGCGCACTGGAGGAGCTCGGCCTGGTAGTGCGGGAGCCACACCCCGTCGACCGCCGACTCGCCGTCGTCCGGATCACCGAGGCAGGCCTTGGCCGCACCGCGGCCGACCGCAAACGCCGAGACGCGTGGCTGACGCACCGGCTGCGCGACCTCACCCAGGAAGAACGGCGGCAACTGCGCGACGTATTACCCATCCTCGAGAAACTGACTCGCTCGTGAAATCTACTTTTCGTTCCCTCCGACATCGCGACTTCCGACTGTACTGGTCGAGCATGCTCGTCTCGAATATCGGGACGTGGATGCAACAGATCACTCAGTTATGGCTGGTCCTCGTTGTCCTGGACGGCGGCGCTCGGGCCACCGGCATCACCCTCGGCCTACAGTTCCTGCCGTTCCTCCTCGTGGCGCCGTTCGGCGGCCTGCTCGCCGACCGGTTACCCAAGCGCAACCTGTTGATCTTCAGCAACGCCTTCATGGGAATCATCGGGCTGGTCCTCGGAATCCTCACCCTCACCGGCGTCGCACAGATCTGGCAGGTCTATCTACTCGCATTCCTGTTAGGTGCCGGGAAGGCGCTGGACAATCCGGCACGACAGGCGTTCGTGTCCGAACTCGTCGGCCCTGAAGACCTACCCAATGCCATCGCGTTGAACAGCACCTCGTTTAACGCCGCCCGACTCATCGGACCCGCCTTGGCCGGGCTCCTCATCCACGCCATCGGCACCGGCTGGGTGTTCGTCATCAACGCGGTTACCTTCGCCTCGCCGATCATCGCACTGCTCCTGCTCCGGTACCGCCCGCCACACGGTGCGGTCGGCCAAGACACCGGTGGTGTCATCAGCAGGCTCAGTGAGGGCGTGCGCTACGTCCGCGGCCGCCCTGACCTGCTGATGATCATGTTGATCATCTTCGGGCTCGGGACGTTCGGGATGAACTTCGAGATGACCATGGCATTGATGGCCACCGAGGTCTATGAGAAGGGCTCCGGCGAGTACGGCGTCCTCGGGTCGATCCTGGCTATCGGCACTCTGACCGGAGCGCTGCTATCGGCTCGCCGTAAACATCCGAGACGCCGGCTGATCGTCGGTGGAGCGGTGATCTTCGGGCTGTTCCAGATTGTAGCGGCGCTCATGCCGAACTACGTGTTGTTCGCCATCGCCCTCGTTCCACTCGGTTTGATCACGATGACGGTCCTGATCTCCGCGAACACCTACGTCCAAACCACGGTTCCAGCCCACGTGCGGGGCCGGGTCCTGGCTCTCTACATGATGATCCTCATGGGCGGTAAACCCGTCGGGGCACCGGTGGTGGGCTGGGTCGCCGACCTATTCGGCGCTCAGTGGTCGTTCATCGGCGGCGGGATCCTCACCATCATCTTCGCGATCGCCGCCCTCGTCTTCATCGCTCCTCGTAGCGGAATTGTCGTGCGTCCCCGCTTCCGGCCGCGGCCAGGCTTGGCAGTGATCGTCGACCTGCCTCGACCGGCCGACACCACAGCGGGCACGGCACCGGACCACGTTCCTCCACGCGGCCCGGGCGCCGACACCGGTCCGCGCGCAGCGGCCTGACCCCGCCACCCGGGACCGGAAGCGCTCCATGAGACTGTTCGCCGCTGTTACCCCGCCCGAGGATGCCGTCACCCATCTCGCCGACCACATCGCCGCCATAAGGGACGCTGGGCTGCGTTGGTCGGATGCCACGACATGGCATGTGACGACGGCCTTCTACGGCGAGGTGGCGGACTCAGCGGTTGCCGAGCTCCAGGAACGCCTCGCCCGGGCTGCCCGGCGACACCACCCAATGTCGCTACGCCTCGGTGGTGCCGGACAGTTCGGCGGCACGGTGCTGTGGGTGGGCATCCGCGGCGACGTCGAGGAGTTGCGACGGCTGGCGGCCGCGACGGTAGCGGCGGGCCGTCGATTGGGCCTCGGTAGACGTGAGCCGCGCCGGTATCGGCCACACGTTACTTTGGCGCGTAACTCCGCCCGGCACAACGTGCGGCCCTGCATGGCGGCCCTGTCCGACTACGACGGTCCGACGTGGCGCGCCGACCATCTCACATTGGTGCGCTCACACCTCGGCGCCGGCGCTGGCGGACGAGCGCTACACGAACCCGTGGCACGTTTTCCGCTCACCGAGTGAGACCCAGTGAGCCGGGGCGCCCATGGTGAGCAGACTCAGATCAGGGCCGCCACAATGACGGCCGCCACCATAGCGGCCAGCACGAAGGCGACGATCCGTCGCGTGGTCCTCGGTTTCACGTTCTCCCTTGCCCGGTTGGCCGCAGCACGTCCGGCCGCGCCTCCAAGTCTTGCATGACGGAGATCTGCACTGGTCAACGCCCCTAAACAAGCCTCTGACCGGAGATCGACTAATCGAAAAGCTGAATGTCAAGCTCCGATAGGTCCAGTCAAATTCAGCCGAATGGGTGATCGCCGCGGGGATGGCCGCGCGCCTAATATCGTGTCAACGAACACGACGGGGGATTGAAGTCCTCCATACGGAGGCATTCGGGGTAGCACCCGGTCGCCTTCTGCGACCGGGTGTCCTCCGCTGTGATTCGTCGAACACACCAGCTTCTCCCGCTCCACTATGACCGGCTCTCTGGTGAAGCGGGAGACTTCCACATAGCAAGCGGCCCGGAACTCCTGACGAGTTCCGGGCCGCTTTGTGCACCTGATCTCCGCTTTGTGCACCTGATCTCCGTTTTGTCACCTGATCTTTTTCCCTGGGGCGATCAGGTGTATCAACGGCGGGCAACGGCACGGTGTGGCGCATCCGATTCCGTCTCAGAGTGCGGACGCCCACCGATCAGATGCGCGAACGCGGCTCGCCGGTCAGTTGATGCATCTGATCACCAGACATCGCGTCCCCCGCGCGAAGTACAGACGACGAGGTGCACACGCCCAACAACGACGCGACCATAAGGCCGCGCCAGACCCCGTCACCGATCACTTGCCGGACCTGTCACGGATCCGCTCACCAGACCCGCTACCGATCAGATGCACAACCAGCCCCACGAACGCCGACCATACATCTGATCGCCGCGCGTCCACATCACGGGACGCGATCAGATGCACACCGGTCCGCCGCTACCCCGCTATCGCCCACCCGCGGCGCACCTGATCGTCGCCACATAAACGATCAGGCGCACAAACGGAGATCAGGTGCACACCCGGGGCGGGCGCCCGAGGCGGGCACGCACACTTTGGCCAATGGCCCTAGCTGGTGATCTGCTCCACCACCCAGTCGACGCATGTCGTGAGCGCCTCCACGTCGGCAGGGTCAACGGCTGGGAACATCGCCACCCGCAACTGGTTACGGCCCAGCTTTCGGTAAGGCTCGACGTCAACGACACCGTTGGACCGCAGGGTCTTGGCGACCGTAGCCGCGTCGATCGACTCGTCGATATCAATGGTTCCGACCACCAACGACCGGGCTTGGGGGTCAGTCACGTAGGGGGTGGCGTACGACGACTTCTCCGCCCACCCGTACAGATGAGCGGACGACTCGGTGGTGCGCCCCACCGCGAAGTCGAGACCTCCGTTGCCGTTCAACCAGTCGAGTTGCTCCGCCAGCAGGAAGAGGGTAGCTATCGCCGGGGTGTTGTACGTCTGGTTCTTGCGGGAGTTGTCTACCGCGGTCGGCAGGTCGAGCGAGGTTGGGACGTATCGGTCGGTAGCCGCGATCTCTTCGACGCGGGCTAGCGCCGCTGGTGAGAACGCCGCCAACCACAACCCGCCGTCGGAGCCGAGGTTCTTCTGTGGCGAGAAGTAGTAAACGTCCACCTCGGTGGCATCGACCGGCAGCCCGCCGGCGCCACTCGTCGCATCGACGAGCACTAGTGCGTCGCTGGCGCCCTCGACGCGCCGCACCGGCGCCATGACACCGGTGGACGTTTCGTTGTGCGGCCAAGCGTAGACGTCGATCCCGTCTTCGAGCCGCGGCTCGGGGAGTGATCCGGGGTCGGCCTGAATGACACTCGGCGCTTCGAGCCACGGCGCCTTCTTCGTCGCGGAGGCAAACTTGGCGGAGAACTCTCCAAACGACAGGTGCTGCGATCGACTGCGCACCAACCCGAACGCCGCGATGTCCCAGAATGCCGTGGCGCCACCGTTGCCGAGGATGACCTCGTATCCGGCTGGCAGTCCGAGAAGCTCGGCTATGCCGGTCCGCACGCGGCCGACGAGATCCTTCACCGGAGCTTGCCGGTGCGACGTGCCCATCACCGCGCCGCCGCGTTGGGCCAGCGCGGCCAACGACGCGGGGCGCACCTTGCTGGGCCCTGCGCCGAACCGTCCATCGGCGGGCTTCAGGTGATCGGGAATACGCAGTTCGGTGGTCATGTGATCCTCTCCGTGTGCCGTTCAGGGCAGGACGATAGGTAATCGCTGACCACGCTGTCGTTATGCCATTGTGCCGTACGTAACTCTGTGGGCGACGGGCGGGTCAGGCCGCCCAGGCGGGGTTCCAGCCGTCGACCGCGTCAGGGCTCGACTCACCCGGGCCGGCATACACCGCCGAGGGGCGCACCAAGCGACCGGTCTTCTTCTGCTCGAGCACGTGTGCGCTCCACCCGGCGGTACGGGCACAGGTGAACATCGACGTGAACATGGACGCTGGAACCTCGGCGAAGTCGAGGATGATCGCCGCCCAGAACTCGACGTTGGTGGCGAGGACCCGGTCCGGCTTACGCTCGGCGAGTTCGGCGAGAGCGGCAGTCTCGAACGCTTCGGCGACCTCGTAGCGCGGCGCCGCGAGCTCGCGCGCGACCCGGCGCAGCGTTCGCGCACGGGGATCTTCGGCCCGGTAAACCCGGTGCCCGAACCCCATCAGCCGCTCACCGCGGTCGAGGACACCTTTGACATAACCCCGGGCGTCGCCGGTCCGTTCGATCTCCTCGATCATGGCCAGTACGCGGGACGGCGCACCGCCGTGGAGCGGGCCACTCATGGCACCTATCGCGGCCGACAACGCGGCTGCGGCATCAGCACCGGTGGACGCCACTACTCGGGCGGTGAACGTCGAGGCGTTCATGCCGTGTTCTGCCGCCGACGTGAAGTAGGCGTCGACCGCTTGGACGTGCCGTGGGTCCGGCTCGCCCCGCCAGCGCGTCATGAAGCGCTCCACCGTCGTTCGGGCCTCGTCGACCCTGGCTTCGGATACCGGCGGCTCAGCGCCGCGCGCCGACTGGGCGACGAACGACAGCGCCGTAGCGGTGACTCGGGCTAGGTGTTCACGGGCCTGCGTTTCGTCGACATCCAACAGCGGCGCCAACCCCCAGGCTGGCGCAAGCGTGGCGAGCGAACTCTGGACGTCGACACGGACGTCTCCGGTGCGCAACGGGAGTTCGAAAGGCACATCGGCAGGCAAGCCCGGATCGAACCGGCCGTCGACGAGAAGCCCCCACACACGCTCGAACGGCACCTTCCCGACGAGATCGTCGATGTCCACGCCGCGATATCGGAGAGCGCTGCCCTGCTTGTCCGGCTCGGCGATCTGTGTCTCGAACGCGATGACGCCTTCTAGCCCGTGCTGGACCTCCGCCATGCACACTCCTTCGTGTTGGGCCCATGCTCTCGAAGCCTTCGAACTGCGCGCACGGGACGTATCAAGGTCACACTCGACACCCATCATGCCAAGGACATGGTGACTCATGACAAGTTGAGACGCACCGAATGTGCTGTTTCCCACAGTTACCCCCTTCACCCCCATGATCATGAACACTTTGCCGGGTCATAGCACGGCAAAGTGTTCATGATCATGGGGAGGGGAGGTGTCTCGGTTACCCGACCCGCCGCGACGGTGACAGAGTGGCCATGTGAAGAGCACACTGGCCCGAATGCGACGCCGCTACGCATCGACCCGACTGCTCGAGGCCGACGTCGCCGACGACCCGTTCGTTCAGTTCCGCCATTGGCTACACGACGCCGTCACCGCCGGCCTGCCCGAGCCAAACGCCATGGTCCTGGCCACCGCTTCCACCGACGCGGTGCCCAGTACCCGTCACGTGCTGCTCAAGGAGCTTGACGCGGAGGGGTTCGTCTTCTTCACCAACCACGGCTCCCGCAAAGGCGCGGACATGGCGCAGAACACCCATGTCTCATTGTGCTTCCCATGGTTTGCCATGGAGCGCCAGGTCGTGGTCGGCGGAACGGCCGCACCGTTGCCGTTGGCGGATAGCGAAGCCTACTGGCGCACGCGGCCGCGAGACTCACAGATCGGAGCGTGGGCGAGCGCCCAGTCCGCGGTCATCTCGACCCGCACAGACCTGGAGGAGGCGGCCAAGGCGGTGGCCCGGCGGTTCCCGGACGAGATCCCATTGCCGGCTTTCTGGGGCGGGCACCGGGTCAAACCGCACACGATCGAGTTCTGGCAGGGCGGCCCAGGGAGGTTGCACGATCGGTTGCGTTACCGCCGCGCTGACGACGGTTGGGCCCTGGACCGTCTTGCCCCATAGAACCACCTGTGTTCACACCGTCAAATCAGGAACTGGCACAGGGTGTCGGAAAAGGGACAGCCCGTGGGCTACTTCCGCGAATACGCGGTCCAGGCGGACTGATCCTGGAAGCCCACGGGCCGGGTGACTGCTCTAGATTGCCAGCCGACCGGCCGGCGAACCGGGTGTCACCCCAGGTCCTGCGTCGAGCAGGCGGCTAACGAGCAGCCACCTCACGAGTCCAATAGCCATTCATATTCTTGGACCACCTCCTTTCCGTGTACTGAAAACGTTAGACCTCGACGGCCATGCCGGGCAATGGGTTTTCTGCCGGCGAAATCGGGCAGGTCGCGGCGGCGCCCCCAACAGGGGCACCGGTGGTGTGCGAACGCCGCACCCATGACCAGGAGCCGTCAGACCGGGACGCTGATCCATGTCGCGTGTGCCCGGCCCAGCTCGCGTCCATCGCTGCCAAACGCTGTTGTCGCGGTCCAGGTCTTACGTCCCTCACTACCCAGGAGCTGACCCATCACGACGCACTCTTCGCCTACCGCGGGGACATCGATCACTCGGGCTGTCATCCGCCCGAGCACCATCGGCCGGCCCTCGATCGGGGCGCTCCAGCCTCCAGGACAGTCCAGCGCCGCCCACACGAACCTTGGCTCGCCAGCTACATCGGCGGCGACGTTCCACAGGCAGGCCGTTCGACCGTCACCGAGCCGCCCTGGGAACAGCCGCAGGCCGTCCCCAGGCTCACGCTGCGGACCGCAGACGAAACACTCGGGGAAGGGATGCCGACGGAGCCCGGGGTAATCCGCCGACGCCCCTCCGGCGATGCTGGCGTCGACGGCCGGAACCGCATCGAGCTCGACCGAACCCGCGTCGACACCCACCGCCACCTCGGCGTCGCCGTCGAGCAGCCGCACCCCGGCGGGTTCCGCCACGAGCCGCAATGGGACCTCGAGCGGCGGTGGGGTGCGCAGGGTGACCGTTGCTGCTTGCACGCGGAGACCACCGGCGACGAGCGCCGCGACATAACCGCCGTTGCCCGACGTCGACGGGCCGCGAAATCGGCGGTCGATGGTGAGCTTCATGGCCTAGACCGTACCCGCTACCGTCATCCCATGACGTTGATAGTGGGCAGCAGAGTAGCGACTCCCGATGGTGTGGTCGACGGCGGCTGGATCCGCGTCGACGGAACCCGCATCGCGGCCATCGGATCGGGCCCACCACCTCATCCGGCGGACCGTGTGGTGGACGGCTGGATCGTCCCCGGCTTCGTCGACATCCACAGCCACGGCGGAGGAGGTGCCACCGTCGTCGGCGCGGACGCGGACCAGGTGCGGATCTTCGCCGACACCCACCGCCGGCACGGGACCACGACCCTGATGGCCAGCCTGGTCACGGGCCAGCCCGACCAGCTCGAACGCGATGTGCGTGGCCTCGTGGAACTCGTCGACGACGGACTTGTCGCCGGGATTCACCTGGAGGGCCCGTGGATATCACCGAGCCGTCGTGGTGCCCACGACCCCGACGCGCTGGCCGCACCCGAGCCGGCCGTGGTGCAGCGCATGCTCAGCGCCGGTGCGGGCCGGGTACGCATGGTCACCCTGGCGCCTGAACTCGACGGCGGCCTCGACGCGGTTCGATCGGTGGTCGATGCGGGGGCGATCGCCGCGGTCGGACACACGGACGGCAGCTACGCCGTCATCCATCAGGCGATCGATGCCGGCGCCACCGTGGCGACCCACCTGTTCAACGCGATGACGCCAGTACACCATCGCGAGCCAGGCCCCATCATCGCGCTCCTCGAGGACGAGCGGGTCACTGTCGAGCTCATCCTCGACGGGGCACATCTGCACGCCGCCGTGGCCGCACATGTGCTGCGCTCGGCGGGAGCCGGACGGGTGGCCCTCGTCACCGACGCCATGGCGGCCACCGGCGTGGGCGACGGCGACTACGTGCTGGGTGGGCTGGCGGTCCGGGTGACCGACGGGGTAGCCCGGCTCGTCGATGGCGGATCCATCGCCGGAAGCACGCTGACCATGGATGCCGCCTTCCGGTTCGCCGTAACTCAGGCCGGTTTCTCCGTCGACGAAGCCGTCCTCGCCACCGCCACAAATCCCGCGCGGCTCCTCGGGCTGGCCGAGCGCCGTGGCGCACTCGCCGAAGGGTACGATGCCGACCTCGTCATCCTCGACGAGGACTTCGCCGTACGCGGGGTCATGTCTCGCGGCAGTTGGGTCGAGTAGGCCGGCGGGTGGCCCGGTGTTCACAGCTCGACCTCAGCGGGCAATAGCTGGACAGGCGGCAATATGCGTCGGTGTTGTCCCCGCGGCGAGATAAGGTTGAAGTGGGATTCGGGACGACCAAGGAGAGCGGTCCGGTGAGCGACCTGATCGACACCACTGAGATGTACCTCAAGACGATCTTCGAGCTTGAGGAAGAGGGGATCGTGCCGTTGCGGGCGAGGATCGCCGAGCGACTGCATCAGTCTGGCCCCACGGTCAGCCAGACCGTAGCCCGCATGGAACGCGACGGTCTGCTCCATGTCGACGAAGACCGACATCTGGAGCTCACCGAGAAGGGGCGTGCGCTAGCCACCCGGGTCATGCGCAAACACCGGCTGGTCGAACGGCTGCTCGTCGACGTCATCGGGCTCGACTGGGAGTTCGTACACAACGAGGCGTGCCGATGGGAGCATGTCGTCTCCGAGGCCGTTGAGCGCCGGCTGGTCGAGCTGCTGCATGAACCGTCCACCGATCCCTACGGCAATCCCATTCCCGGTCTCGAAGAACTCGACAGCAAGATCAAGGTTGATGATTCCCGCACCGGCGTGTCCACGCTGAGACACGCCAGCACACCTGGCGGCGTGGATGTCACCATCCAGCACATTGGTGAACCACTGCAGGTCGACGAGAAACTGCTGGCCACTCTTCGGCGAGCCGAGCTGATTCCGGGCCGGACGATCCACGTTCACACCACTGACTCCGGAGTGGAGCTACGCGGCTCCGAACTGGTCGAGTTGGCCCCAGCGGACGCCGGCCACATCTTCGTCACCACTGCCTGACCACACGCCCGGCGATCCGCCGCGCGCCGGCGTGCCTCGGCAGCCGGCCGGCGGATCACCCCAGTGCTAACGTCATTGCCCGCGCCAGCAGCGGGCCTGCCCGCATCGTTCGTCCTACCCGTTCGGCCTACCCGCTCGGGCTGTTCGATGAGCCGGATCTCAGAGCTTGCGAACTTCCCGCACCAGCAGGCCAGGTTCACTCGGTCCTTCATCGGGCTCGGGCGCGGGAATACCCACGACCTCGACCTCATCACCGAGCTCGGCCGCGCTGGCGAACGGGCCTAAGAGTTCAACCCGCTCGTCGTCCGTCTCGAGTTCGAGCATCCCGCCGCGCCGCGCCGGCATCAACCTTCCCCGCCGGGTCACGGTGACGAGCACGTCCGAAAACGCGGGCCGCTCAAAGGAGTCGTCCTGAACGTCACTCATACGGCAGAGTATGGACCCCCGGGCGGTCCAAACGCACACGCAATTGGCGAATCGTTAGCCATGTCACGACAATGGGGACGTGCCAGACCTGCTCAGCCGCTGGACAGCGCTCGTCGGCCACACGGAGTCAGCCGTCGGTGTCGGACTGGACCTGCTCGACCGATGGTCGCAGCCACACCGCCATTATCACTCGGTGCCACACCTGCGCGCCGTGCTCGACGCCTTGGACATCCTGGACGCCGAGATCCGCTCGGCGACGGCCGTCCGGCTAGCCGCATGGTTCCACGACGCGGTCTACGACGGCCGCCCGGGTGACGACGAGACCGCCAGCGCCGCGCTGGCCGCGCAGCAGCTCACCCGGTTGGGCCGAAACCTCGCCGAGGTCGCCGAGGTGCAGCGCCTCGTGATGATCACCAGGGCCCACGATCCCGCGACGGACGATGCCGACGGTGCCGCGCTCTGCGACGCGGACCTCTCCGTCCTCGCCAGCGCCCCAGACGATTACCGGGCCTACGTCACCGCGGTGCGTCGGGACTACGCACACATCGACGATCACCACTTCCGGGCCGGACGGATCGACGTACTCGAACGGCTACTGAGTCACCGATCGCTGTTCCGTACCAAGACCGGGAGACAGCTATGGGAGGCTACCGCTCGGCGCAACATAACTGACGAGCTCGACCAGCTTCGCACCTAGTGTGGGAACTAGTGTCCTGCGCCGGTGGTCGTCGCCGGTGGTCATGATCGACGCCCGGGCCGCACCCGTTGCTCCACGGGTGCGAAAACGGCCACCAGCACCGCGAGCACAACCGCCGGGGCAACCAGCCAGAATGGCCGCAGAGCCCACCACTCGAGCGTCGGCTCCGCACCTGGGGTAAAGCCCAGCGCCTCCACACCCAGAAAGACGATCAGCAGCGCCGTCATGTGCCATAGGAAGATCGTCAGCAGGACCGCACCCAGCACGATCACGATGCGCCACGGCCAGCGTCGCCGCAACCACCGCGACAATGCCGGAGCTACCAGGGTGGCGAACCCCACCTGCGAGATCGCCAACGAGGCGATGACGGCCGTGGTCGGCAACATGTGGCTGATGTCTTCACCTGGCACCGAGACCATCGACCGCGGGTATACGTCGATGCCGGTCAACACCACCAAGCCAGCGAGACCTCCGAGAGCGAAGATCCATCGGCGCCAGGCCGCCTGGAGCAGGCCATCGCGCCACAGATATCCAAGCTGGTGGGCGAAGATCCACACCAGGGCGGTGTTGATCCACCCCATCCATTCCTGCCCGAGGCCGAACCGTCCGGCGTCGGCACCTATCACCACCACACCGATGACCGCCGCGGCGCCGATCCCGTACCGCCGGTGCAGGCGCGCGGTGATCGGCACCCAGAGGGTGACCCAGACGTAAGCGCCCAGGAACCATAGTGGCGTGAACAGGATCGGCATAACGGTCAGCGCGCCGGCATAGTCGTCGATGACGATCCGGCACACCGCGTCGATGATCACCCAGATCGCGGCGAAAACGATGGCGGGTACAAGCAACCGCGACAGGCGGCGGCGTAGGAACTCAGCGGCGCCGCGGCCGGCCCGCGTCACCGAGTCCCAGCCAGTCAAGTTGGCATAACCACCGATGATGAAGAACAACGGCATGATCTGGAAGACCCAGGTCAGCAACCACCCGCCGGGGACATCCTCGACCGGGTTGGGGTTGACCAGCTGTCCGTCGCGGCGATGGTTGACCGACAAGGTCCAATGCCAGGTGATCACGACGCAGATGGCGGCCACCCGCAGGAAGTCGACCGCACGGTTGCGATCCGGTGGGGTCGCGTCGACGCGCTCGTCCAGGCGCTCCATCGCGCTGGCGAGCCGGCTCCGAGACGCCATAGGACCAGTGTGCTCCGTTATGTGTCGTCGGTGCGGCGGGTCTTGCGTCGGCGCAGGCCGGCAGCGTTCAACCGGGTGACCAACTCACGTCCGGTGACGGCGGTGGCACCGGCGTCGATGGCCTGCTGGTACATCGACTCGGGCAGGTCGTAGTGATCACCGTCGAAGGCGCGTCGCGACAACCCCAGCTCGGCGGCGAACGTGTGCAACTCCGCATAGGACTCGTCGGACACCAGATGCGACCAGCGCCGACCATGGCCGGGCCAGATCGGCGAATCTATCAAGATCACAGCGCTGCGGCCACGGAGTCGTCGATCAGAGTCCGCCACGACCGAACCAAGCTGGCGTCGACGTACGCCTTCCACGACCGTCCGGGGCGGGCCGCGCCACCAATGTGGAACTTGCGCACCCCGGCCCGCGCCAACCACGGCACGTGATCAGGGGCGAGGCCACCTCCCGCCATCATCAACTGGGCCACCACGGCCGAGTCCGCGGCCCGTCGACACAGGTCGTCCAGACCAGCGCCGACGCCACGCGCCGAGCCTGCCGTGAGTACGGTGTCGATCCCGTGCAGGCCGATCACCTGCTGCCAGGCGTGATCGTGGTCGAGGGTGTGATCGATGGCGCGATGGAATGTCCACGGAGCATCGCCGAGCTCTTCCACCAGCCGTAGGGTGGCCTCGACGTCTACCTCCACCGCCGGGTTGAGGAAACCCAACACGAAGCCGTCGGCGCCCGCCGCGTACAGCTGGTGAGCGGCCCCCATGAGCCGGGACAGCTCCGATCCGCTGGTGGCGAAGCCGTCATTGGCCCGCAGCATCACGCGCAGTGGGAGGTCGCACTCGCGCTTGAGATCCCGGATCGTCTGCACGCTGGGGGTCAGGCCGTCAGCGGCCATGTCGGTCACGACCTCCAACCGGTCGGCCCCACCTTCCACCGCGCCGCGCGCGTCGGCGGGACCGAGGGCGATGACTTCGAGCAGCGGCTGCACAGAGCACAGTGTGCCACCTTCCCCCGGCTGCCGGTGACCCCCATGGGACGCGAATTCCGGCCCCGGCTGGCAAGATCGGGGCCGTGGACACTTTCAGCACACCGGATGGTGTCGGGGGCGAGGAACGCACCATACGGAAGAAGCGCGGGTATGTCGGCTGACGACGCCATCCTCGCTGCCCGGGCCCTGGTGCTACGTGACCTCAACACCAGGGGCATCGACTCCGCCGCCGCGGTGAACGTTCTCGACGACGCCGTCACCGCGCGCCGCTGGTGGGTGGAGCAGTGGCCGGCCGGTGCGGCGTACGTCGCCGGACAGGTCGCCCAGGATGTCCAAGAACGGCTCCTCGACGGCGGCCTCGGCCGCTGGCCGCTCTGCACCACCTGTGCCGACGCCACACCACACGAGCTGCGGATCGACCCCGACTTGGGGCCGGACCCACACTGGGTCTGCGTGAAGGGCGGCATCGTCGTGGCCGCCCTCGCCCCCTGGGCCCGGGCCCCCACCCCCCCCCCCCCGGTGATCGTTGCCGTCTTCGCGTCGCTATAGCGACGCGAAGACGGCAACGATCACCGGCTTGGATGAAGCTCCCGCCGCCGGCCGGGAACATCCGCGGGCACGGCGAGCGTTATACCCCTCCGCCCCAGCGCGACGACGACGGAAGAGGTTGTGCGTGCGAGCAGAGCTTCGACACTGCCAGGCCACCTTCGAACCCGCCGACCCACCCAGGAGCAGCCATCTCACCTTCAGGTCACCGGACACCGCCGACGTTCTCGTCGAGTTGCCGATGGCCGAAGCCATTCCCCTCCTCTGTGCGGCGCCACATCACCCGGCAGATCCCACCGTCGAGTTCTGGCGCCGGGCCGCCCGCTTCGCCGTCGGACTCGTACACGCCGGAAAGATCGCGCCGAACCCGACCGCGCGGCCAGTCACCTGGCACGTCGCTGGATTGGACGACACCGACACAGCGGCCGTGGCCGACCTGGAGTCGACTGTCCCGGACAGTGCCGGTCCGCCCGGGGCCTTCCTGGACGCGGTGGCGGACCTCCTCGCCACTCCCGACCTCGATGCGGGAGTGCGGGTGTCACTGCGGATCGAACTCCCGGGCGGGGTCGCGGCCTTGGAGCAGGACACCCCCGACGACCGCTTTCTAGCCGTTGTGGAAGTCCACGCGGTGGCCGACCCCGACCTGACCACCGACGCGGCAGAGTTGTGGGCCCACACCGACCGATACGGCCCGGCCGCACGTTCCGGCGCCATGCTCGCGCTACGCCGCGCGGCGCAGACGTGGCCGCCACTCGACCGGCTGCTGCGCCGGCAGGTCCCTGACCAGTTATGGCTGGACGACGACGAGTTCGCCGAACTGTTGGGTGGAGCGGCAGAACGGCTGGCGGCGGGCGGTACCGGCGCGCAATGGCCACGTGAACTCGCGCATGAGCTGACCGTCGCCGCTGTTGTGCCCACCCAAGGGCCACTGACCCGGCGTCGCAGTACCCGGGGTGAGCCCACACCCTTCGATAGCACTGAGTTGCTCCACCTGAGCTGGCGGATAACTCTCGGTGAGAGCGCGCTGACCGACGAGGAGCGGGATCTGCTCGCGACGAGCCGCCGACCCTTCGTCCGGCTCCGCGACCGATGGGTGCTGGTTGACCCGAGACTCGCCAGTAAGGCCAACGACGACGATCCGAAACCGCTCGGCGCCCTCGACGCACTCGGTGCGGCGCTGACCGGCACCACCGAGATCGACGGCGAACGGGTTGCGGTGACGCCGACCGGATGGCTGGAGGAGCTACGTCGTCGCATCGCCGATCCGGAGCGGGCCGTCGAACGTATCGATCCGCCGGCTTCCCTGAACGCGTCTTTGCGCGACTATCAGTTGCGCGGGTTGCGGTGGCTGCACCGGATGACCTCACTCGGCTTAGGTGCCTGCCTCGCCGACGACATGGGGCTGGGCAAAACCGTGACGCTCATCGCATTGCACCTACATCGGCAGGTGGACCCCGCTACCGCTGGCCGCACCCTGGTGGTCTGCCCGGCGTCGTTGCTGGGCAACTGGGAGCGGGAAATCGAACGCTTCGCCCCCGGCGTGGCGGTCCGCCGCTACCACGGGAGCGGGCGTGAGCTCGACGCCATCGTGTCGGACACCGCCGGCGGTTTCGTCCTCACCACCTACGGCACCATGCGCGCCGATGCGGGGGCCGGCGGCGTGCTGTCCACGGCCGACTGGGGGATGGTCGTCGCCGACGAAGCGCAGCACGTCAAGAACGCCCGATCCAAGACCGCACAGGCCTTACGCACCATTCCGGCCGCCGCACGGGTGGCCCTCACCGGCACCCCTATGGAGAACAACCTGGCGGAGCTGTGGGCCATCCTGGACTGGGCCACCCCCGGGCTATTGGGTTCGTCGCACACCTTCCGGGCTCGCTGGGCGGAACCAATCGAATCCGGGACCGAGCCAGCCGCATCAGACACCGCCGACCGGCTCGCCCGCCTCGTCGGGCCGTTCCTGTTGCGCCGCCGGAAGTCCGATCCTGGAATCGCTCCGGAGCTGCCGCCCAAAACCGAGTCCGACCACCCGGTGACGCTGACCGCCGAGCAGGTGGCTCTCTATCAAACGGTGGTGGACGAAACCATGGCCAAGATCGCCGCCAGCAGCGGCATAACCCGCCGCGGCCTGGTCCTGGCGCTCCTCACCAAGCTGAAGCAGATCTGCAACCATCCGGCTCAGTACCTCAAGGAGCCCCTGGGGGAGGCCGGCCGCTCGGGCAAGCTGGAGTTGCTCGACGAGTTGGTCAGTACGATCGTCGCCGAAGACGACGCGGTGCTGGTGTTCACCCAGTACGTCGGGATGGCCAACCTGATCGAGAATCACCTACGGAACCGGCAGGTGCCCGTTCAGGTCCTGCACGGCGGCACCCCGGTGGATCGGCGGGAACACCTGGTCCGCCAGTTCCAGGAGAGCCCGGCGGGACAGGCGCCGGTGTTCGTCCTCTCCCTCAAAGCCGCCGGAACGGGGCTCAACCTCACCCGAGCCGGACACGTGATCCACTACGACCGCTGGTGGAATCCCGCCGTAGAAGAGCAAGCGACCGACCGCGCCTACCGGATCGGCCAGACCCGCCCGGTCCAGGTGCACCGGCTGATCGCCGAGGGGACCGTCGAGGACCGGATCGCCGCCATGCTGGAGTCCAAACGAGAGCTGGCGGCGGCGGTGCTGAACCGCGGCGAGGCGGCTCTGAGCGAACTCTCCGATGCCGAGCTGAGCGAACTCGTCGAACTGCGGAGGACACCATGACCGAATTGGCCAAGGGGTTTCCGGCGTTCCCGGCTCGCAAACGCCGCACCCGACGCGCGCAGACGTGGTGGGGCAACGCCTGGATCGCCGCGCTCGAAGACACCTCCCTCGACTCCGACGCGTTGCGGCGGGGCCGCGCCTTCGCCCATGGCGGCCACGTCGGGACCATCACGGTCAGCCCGGGCCGGATCTCCGCAACCGTCTACGGCGAGGACCACGCGCCACATGAGACCGTCGTCGCGCTCGAAGAGTTCTCCGCCACCACCTGGGAACGGCTGCTGGACGCCGTCGCGTCCCAGGCCGGGCACGTCGCCGCGCTTCTCGAACGAGACATGCCGTATGAACTCGCCGAGACCGCATCCGACGCCGGCGTGCCCCTTCTGCCGGGTATCGACGATCTCGAACCGAGCTGCACCTGCGACGACTGGGGCCACCCTTGCACCCACGCGGCCGCGCTGTGCTATCAGGCGTCGTGGCTGCTGGACGCCGACCCGTTCCTGCTGCTCCTGATGCGTGGTCGCGGCGACGACGAGTTGCTGGCCGAGTTGCAGGCCCGCAACGCTGATCACGCCGCGGGACCTGCGGGCGCCGAAGCCGATCTGGATCCAGCGACGATCAACCGCGTCAAAGCCGACGCGGCCGCCCGTGCCGCCCTCCTGCTCGGCGAGATCCCACTGGCAGCACACAAATAGAGGTCGCTTTCTCCGATTAGCACACGTTACCTGCCATTCGCCTGTGGATAACCAGCTTGGCATTCTCGTGCGTGCAGTGGATGATGACGTGGAAAATCTCGGCCCAGGAGGGCACTATGACAACTATGGCGGTGATGCCCCGTGCCACGGACGACTGGACGGTCGACGACCTCACCCAGCTACCCGAAGACGACGGCCTGCGTTACGAGCTCATCGATGGAACGCTGATCGTGAGCCCAGCACCCAATTTCACACATCAGCGTGTCGCACGGCGGCTCACTTTGCTTCTCGAAGAAGCCTGTCCGCCGCATCTGGAGGTCTTCTTCGCTCCGCTCGACTGGCAGCCGGATAGGCGGAACTCGCTCGAACCCGACCTGCTCGTCGTCGCCAAGGATGACCTCGGTGACGGGCCGATCACCGCGCCACTGCGGCTAGCGGTGGAGGTGCTCTCGCCGAGCAGCCGATTACGTGACACGAAACTGAAATACGCCAAGTATGCCGAGGGTGGCGTGGCGTCGTACTGGATCGTCGACCCGGCCGAGCCGTCTTTGGTGGCGTATGACCTGCACGATGGTCAGTACGTTGAGGTAGCACGAGGCGCTAGCCACGACGCCGTCACACTCAACCGGCCCTACCCGGTGACCGTCACCCCGTCGTCGTTGGTGTCGCACTAGACCGAGATACGCATGCCCGGTGAGGCGGGATTTCCTCCCGCCCGACCGGGCTCCGCAATGACCGACGGTGCCCCGGCCAGTAGACCGGGGCACCGTCGTTGTTCGGTGGTGAAGCGGACTAAACGACCTAAGGGTCTAGAAGTCCATGCCGCCCATGCCACCGGTCGGGTCGCCACCAGCGGGGGCAGCGGCCTTCTCCGGCTTGTCGGCGACAACGGCTTCGGTGGTGAGGAACAGCGCGGCGATGGAAGCGGCGTTCTGCAGCGCGGACCGCGTCACCTTGGCCGGGTCGAGGACACCGGCGTCGAGCAGGTTCTCGTACTCACCAGTGGCGGCGTTGAGACCGTGCGCCTCCGGCAGCCCCTTGACCTTCTCGACCACGACGCCGCCCTCAAGGCCGGCGTTCACCGCGATCTGCTTGAGCGGGGCCTCGACGGCGAGCTTGACGATGCTGGCACCAGTCGCCTCGTCGCCCTCAAGCTCCAGCTTCTCGAATGCCTTGACCGCAGCCTGGAGCAGAGCCACGCCACCACCGGCGACGATGCCCTCCTCGACGGCAGCCTTCGCGTTGCGAACGGCGTCCTCGATACGGTGCTTGCGCTCCTTGAGCTCGACCTCGGTGGCCGCGCCCGCCTTGATGACGGCGACGCCGCCGGCGAGCTTGGCGAGGCGCTCCTGCAGCTTCTCGCGGTCGTAGTCGCTGTCGGAGTTCTCGATCTCGGCCCGGATCTGGCTGACCCGACCGGCGATCTGGTCGGCGTCGCCGGCACCCTCGACGATGGTGGTCTCATCCTTGGTGACGACCACCTTGCGGGCCTGGCCCAGCAGGTCGAGCGTGGCGTTCTCCAGCTTCAGACCGACGGTCTCGCTGATGACCTGGCCACCGGTCAGGATCGCGATGTCCTGCAGCATGGCCTTACGGCGGTCACCGAAGCCCGGCGCCTTGACGGCGACCGACTTGAAGGTGCCGCGGATCTTGTTGACGACCAGGGTGGCCAGAGCCTCACCCTCGACGTCCTCCGAGATGATCAGCAGCGGCTTGCCGCCCTGCATGACCTTCTCCAGCAGCGGCAGCATGTCCTTGACGTTGGAGATCTTGGACTCGACCAGCAGGATGTAGGCGTCCTCGAGGATCGCTTCCTGACGGTCGGCGTCGGTGACGAAGTAACCCGAGATGTAGCCCTTGTCGAAGCGCATACCCTCGGTGAGCTCAAGCTCCAGGCCGAAGGTGTTGCTCTCCTCGACGGTGATAACACCTTCCTTGCCGACCTTGTCCATGGCCTCGGCGATGAGCTCACCGATCTGCGGGTCGCCCGCGGAAATGGACGCGGTAGCAGCGATCTGCTCCTTGGTCTCGACGTCCTTGGCCGAGGCCAGCAGCTGCTCGGAGACCGCCTCGACGGCCTGCTCGATGCCCCGCTTCAGGGCAATCGGGTTGGCGCTGGCGGCGACATTGCGCAGTCCTTCACGGACGAGCGCCTGGGCGAGCACCGTAGCGGTGGTGGTGCCGTCACCGGCGACGTCGTCCGTCTTCTTCGCGACCTCCTTGACCAGCTCGGCCCCGATCTTCTCCCACGGGTCCTCGAGCTCGATCTCCTTCGCGATGGACACGCCGTCGTTGGTGATGGTCGGCGCGCCCCACTTCTTCTCCAGCACCACGTTGCGGCCCTTCGGGCCGAGCGTGACCTTGACGGCGTCGGCAAGCGTGTTCATGCCGCGCTCGAGGCCACGCCGCGCCTCCTCGTCGAAGGCAATCATCTTTGGCATGGGGTTGGTCCTCCCGGTTGCGGGTGGATGGCCCGGTACGACGCCCGCGACGGACGGCCCACGGATTCCCGGCTCCCTTCACCGAGTTTCCGGGACCTCGCCGACCCGGCTTCCTTGTCACTCTCACCTTAAGAGTGCTAACGCTGTTTTAGCACTCTCACCCTTGGAGTGCAAGCCACGAGATCAGGCGCCCGCACTCGTCGCCACCGGCACCGGTCATCCCAGAGGATGATCCGACCACCTGGGTGTCCGACCACGGGCCCATCTCGGATGTAGTCGAGGTGTGGACGACCCACCGGCCCGGATGCGTAGTCTCTACGACGTGATCCCCCGCACCACGACGTCGCCGCCGCAAGGCCGCGGCCTTTTGCCCCGATGGGCGAAGGCGTGGCGGCTGGCCGCCGCCGGCCTCGGCCTGCTGGCCCTGCTGCACGGCACGCTCAAAGACTCCGACGATTACTTCCCGTTTGGTTCCATGGCGCAGTACGCCACCGCGCACAACCTCGACGGACAGACGCGTTCCACCTACATCCTGGCCGAGACCGAATCGGGCGACGAGGTGCGGGTACCGCTAAACGCCACGGGCACCGGTATCGGCCGCGCCGAAGTGGAAGGACAGCTAGGCCGGTTCATCGAGGACCCCTCCCTCATGCAGGTAATCGCCGATGCCTTCCGCCAGCTCCACCCGGACCGAGACCAATACACACATATGTATCTCAAGCGAAGCGTCTACCAATTGCGGGACGGTTACGTCGTCGGAGATCCGGAGACCGAGCTGCTCGCCGAGTGGGAGGTAGTCCGGTGAACGAGGGCACCGAACAGACCACCGTCACTTCGCGCGTTGCGGCGCCGGACGCTCCCGCCGGTCCCCGTCATCCCACCCGAGCCCGCCGTCTCGGCACCCGCGTCGCCGACTGGTGGCTACCGGATATCCCCCGCTCGCGGGTGGGCATCATGCGGGCGGTCATCTACCTGTTCCTGATCTACGACATCCTGTACCTGCGCAACGACGTCATTCCGCATGGTTACGCACCGGAGCTTTACCAGCCGCTATGGATCGGGCGCGCGCTGCCGCTACCCGAACCGTCGGTGGGCCTGGCCCAAACCCTGCAGATCGTCATCATCGTCGGCTGCCTGATCGCCGCCACCGGGCGGCTGCCACGGCTGGCCGGGTGGACGGTGGCGCTGTGTTATTTCGAGTGGCTGATCTTGAGCATGTCGTTCGGCAAGGTCGACCACGACCACCTGGCGCTGGTGGTGGCCGCCTTCGTGCTGCCCACCATCGGCCGGGCGCGCATCAGCGACCACGGCACCACACAGGCCGGCGGTTGGGCGTTCCGCTGTCTGCAAGTCTGCGTCATCGCTACCTACTTCGGTGCGGCCGTGGCCAAATGGGTGCGCAATGGTGCCCCGTTCGCCTGGGGCAACAGCGCTGTGCTCACCTGGGCGTTCATTCGCCGTGGCACGGATCTCGCCCGGTGGTCTCTCGATTACCCCTGGCTGTTGCGGATCGGCCAGTGGGTGATGTTGATCGCCGAGTACCTGTCGCCCGTTATTCTCTTCCTCCGCGGAAAGGCGCTGTACCTCGGCGCGGCCTTCTTCTTGGGCTTCCACGTGATCACATTCCTGACGCTGGGTATCCACTTCCTGCCCACGGTGGTGTGCTGGTTGGCGTTCTTCCCCACTGAGAAGCTGCTGCCTCGACGGTTCCGGCCCGAGTGACGTCATGCAACCTGATTGGCCGCCTGTTCCGTGATACCGGGTGAGAGGTTAGTTCACCACCGGCGGAGGCGATTGTGCTGAAGATCGACGAGGGGTCGTACCGGGAGTTCGTCGTCGCCCGACGGCGCGCCCTGTTACGTACGGCCTACCTGCTCTGCGGTGATTGGCACCTGGCCGAGGATCTTGTTCAAGAGACCCTCGCCAAGTTGTATGTGGCATGGCGCAGAGTACGGCGACGTGACGACGCCGACGGGTATGCGCGCAGGACGCTGCTCAACGTGTACATCGACAACAGCCGCCGCCCGTGGCGCCGCGAGCACGCCACCGACACCGCGACCGACGGGTCACGGCAGACCGTGGGCGTCTCCACGGGTGATCCGGCCGACCTGGCGGACCCCGGGGTTCGTCATCGGCTGCTCTCCGCGCTGGCGGAACTTCCCGCTCGACAACGGGCCGTACTGGTCCTGCGGTTTTGGGAAGACCTCTCGGTCGAACAGGTCGCTGATCTACTCAACTGCCGCTCCGGCACCGTGAAGAGCCAAACGGCGCGCGGTCTGGATCGGCTCCGGGACCTGCTCGGCACCACCACACTGGCCGAGATGAAGGAGCAGCTATGAACCACGAAAGGTTACGGGCACTGTTCGCTGATGCCGTGACCCAGGATCCGCCGTCGCCAGGCCTACCCGACGACGACATCACCCGCGGCCGAGCTCGCCGAGCCCGGCACCTGCGCCGGCGAGTGGCAGGGTCCGGCGCCGGGGCGGCCGCGCTGGTGGCGGCCGCCCTGGTAGTCCCCGCGTCGCCGTTGTCGTTAATCGAAGGCGAACGCGACGGCAGTCCCAACTCGGTCCAGCCGGCAGCTGCCACTTCGCTGGACGGTGCACCGCTCAGCCCCGAGGTCGCCGACGATCCTCTGCTGCTGGAGATGTGGGAGGCCGTGAGCGCCGTCCTGCCCGAGGACGTGCACTTTGCCGAGAATCCTCCCGTGGGCGTGAGCCAGGGGCCCTATGGAACTCCGAGCATCGTCCTCAACCTACAGCGCGGCGACAACGGCGACCGGGAATTCTGGCTGAACATCTACCTGGCGCCTGCGCGACCGGACCTTGACGCATTCCGCCCATGCACCAATCCACCGCCGACCTCGTTTACCTGGCAGGAACCTGACGAATGCGAGGAGGGACGCACCAACAACGACCACTGGCGGATCGCGGCCGAGGTCGGAACGACAGGCGTCACCATCCTCGAAAACGAGTCAGCATCGGTCATCGTGCAGTGGGACGTGATGGGTGCCGATCAGTCGGCATACGAAATCCTGTCGAAGGAACATGCGGACACGATCGCTGATGCCGCGCTGGCTGTGGGCGAACGCCACGATAACGACGACCTGTTCAACGGCATCGATCTAGTGGGAACTCTAGCGGCGTGGCCCGACGTACGTGCCGACGTGGAAGAGGCGCTCGATCTGGGCCCACTCACCCCGGTGGAGCCGGATGACGGCGCACGGGAAGGGGGGGTCTTCGACCCGGAGACCGGTGCCCTCGCCGATATCGACGAACAATGGCAGTCCGGAACCATCACAGCTCGCTACACCACCGAAGATGGACTCAACGTGGACGTACTGATCTGGCAGAAAGGCAGACTCTACGACACCTTCTGCCACGATCGCCTCGCTGGATGTGCCGTGCTACCTGGACTGTCCGAGGAGTCTGACGAAACAACCGGATACCACGCGGCAAGCGTGTACACCCCCATCACTGGTGGCTCGGGTGTGGCTGTGACCCTCGAGACAGGACTATCGGATGGCCTGCCCGATTCCGAGGAATCGGAGGAAGCTCCACCGGACACGGCATACCTCGAGTTCGAGAACAAGGCGTCGTACGCTTCGAATGCAGTGACCGAACATATTCCGTGGGTGGGGGAGAACCCCTATACCCGCGCCGACGACCGGTAATCCACCCCAAGCGGCCCCGCAAGGCTCCGAGGCATTCCAGGCTTCGGGGCCCCGCGGGGCCGCTGCGTTGCCTGAGGCCCGCGGGGCCATGGTCACTTCAGACGTGTGGGGCGAGGCTGGGCGGGCGCTTGATGCCGAATACGGCTCGAAGCGCCCGCCGAGCCGCGTGCCAGCCACACATGCCGTGCACCCCGGGTGCCGGTGGGCTGGCCGACGAGCACAGGTACACACCCGGCACCGGGGTGGCCCACGGATCCCACCGCAGGGCCGGCCGGGCCAGCAGCTGCCACGTCGTCAACGCACCGGCAGCGAAGTCGCCACCGATGTAGTTGGCGTTGTGGTGGGCCATCTGCGCCGCTGGGATAGCCCGACGCTCGACGACGACATCACCGAATCCGGGGGCGAAGCGCTCGATCCCGGCCTGGACGGTCGCCCCGATGTCGACGGTGGAGCCCGCCGGGACGTGAGCATACGCCCACAGTGGGCGTAGTCCGTCCACCTCACGGGCGTCATCGGTCACCGTAGGATCCGACACAAGCGTCATCGGGTACTCCGCATGCCGACCGGCGGCTACCTCCGCCTCGGCACGGGCCATCTCCTCTCGGGTGCCGCACACGTGCACCGTGCTGGCCCGGCCAACCTCCGGATGGGTCCACGGGACGGGACCGGACAGCACGAAGTCGACCTTGCAGACGGCGTCGCCGTAGCGATACCCAGCCAGTGTCCTGCGGTATCGGTTCGGCAGCCGTTCGCCCATGACCTGGAGGAGATTTCTGGGGGTGGTGTCGAACAGATACGCCCGTGCCGTCGGTAGCTGCTCGAAGTCGGTGATCTCGGCCCCGGTGGTCACCATGGCGCCGTGCGCCTTGAGGTCGTCGATCATGGCGTCGACGATGGCCTGACTACCCCCGACCGGTAGTGCCCACCCCGGCGAATGAGCCAGCGCGGCGAGCATCACGGCGGTACCCGCTACCGGGAGGCTGGGCAGGGTGGAGATCGCGTGCGCCCCTACGCCGGTCAGCAACGCCGGAGCGACCTCGTCCTTCCAGCGGAGATTCCACAACCGGGTGCCCTGTTCGACCACGGCACGCCCAAGCTGGACAGCCGAGAGCGGATCCTTGGGCAGACTCCGCCGGTCCGACAGGGCCGCATCAACAACGCCTGGCACGTGCCGCACCAGCGGTCCGAGCAGCCGCCGCCAGCCCCGGCCGTCCGCGCCCAGACCTTCCACGGTTCGGTCCAGATCGCGGTAGGCCACGCCGGCACGTCCGCCATCCAGGGGCTGCGCGTAGGAGACGTCGGAATAACGCAGCTCGACACCCCGCGCGGCAAGGTCGAACTCACGGAAGAACGGTGAAGCCGCCGCCAGTGGATGGACCGCCGAGCAGATGTCGTGCACCAGGCCGGGCGCCATACCGAAGTCGAGTGTGCGGGCACCGCCGCCGAGTGTGGACTGTGCCTCGTACACGCGGACGTCGAGCCCGGCCCGAGCCATCGTGACAGCAGCGGCGAGGCCGTTCGGACCGGAGCCCACCACGACCACGTCGCACCGTTCCGCTGGGCCCACCCTCGCCTCCTGCGCCGACCGTCGAACCTCCACGCCTCATCGTAGGCGTTCGGAGATCCAGATCCGGGCACAACCCGCGGCTTGGTCAGTCGTCACCGGGGGCGTTCGGAGTTGCGGTGTCGATGTAGAGCAGGAACCCGCTGGGGCTCACGTGAAGAGTCGAGTCTCGCAGCAGCAGATCACGCAGCTCGTCCACGTCACGGTGGTTCAGCCTGGCGACCGCCTCGAGATCGTCACCCAGCGCGTCGATGGCCTCCTGCCCACTCATGGGCTCGGAGAGGAAGTCCGCACCAGCCGGATTAGGCGCCACATCGCCGCGTTCCTCGGCGGCATCGGTCTCGTCGCCATCGTTGGACGGGTCGCCCTCCCGGACATCCTGCTCGTCGTCGGATGCGTCATCGGACGGGGACGGGGTGGCATCGTCGTCGGCGTCCTGGGTCGCTACCGCGTCGTCGTCACGGTCGGCGAGAAGCCCGATAGCGGCCGCGCCAATTGCGACGATGACCACGGCTGCCGCCGCCACGGCCACAACGGCAATGAGCTTGCGGCGCTCCGAAATCCCGGTCACGTTTGGCCGCCTCCTTCGTATTCATCCTGAACGTCTTACTCCTGGCACCGATGGGACGTATCGTCACGGCTACCGGTTCCATGATTGCGCGTTCGCCGCCGGACCCCGACGTCGGCCACAAGGAACGAGCCACCGACACCTGTGGACGCCGTCGCCGCGGTACCCCGTCACCGGCTTGATGGCACCTGACGACCGAACGCAGGTGCGCGACGCGACGCTTGGGTTTAAGCCGGGCGCCCATTGCACGTTAAGCTCGTGCCATGCATCGCAAGGCACGGCGGGGACGCCGCCGCGCACCTAAACGTAGCCCCGTCGCCGCCATCGCGGGCGGCCTGGGGGAGTTGCTGCTGACCGCCGGCGTCCTGGTTCTGCTCTTTGTGGGTTACCAGCTCTGGGGTACCGGCATCCAGACTGCCGCTGCCCAGAGCGACCTGCGCAGCCAGTTCGCACTCCAGATTGACAACGAGGAGCCCGAAGAGGTCTACGACGGCCTCGAACTCGGTGCCGCCTACGGCATCCTCCGCATCGAGCGGTTCGGCGAGAACTGGGAGTGGCTCGTCGTCGAAGGTGTCGAGGACGACGACCTCAAGAACGGCCCCGGCCGGTATCCCGACAATGTGCATGCCGGCGAGATCGGCAACTTCGCCATCGCCGCCCACCGGTCCGGCCACGGCGAACCCTTCGCCAAGTTCCCCGAGCTCCACGAGGGCGACATCATCGAGATAGAAACACACACCGGCGTCTACCGATACGAGCTCGACACCGCCCCGAACGGCAACGCCGACGGCAACCGGATCAATATCACCGACAGCTGGGTGGTAGACCCGGTTCCTGGCGAGCCGCGCAGCACGGAACCAACCGAAGCGCGTCTCACGTTGACGACGTGCTGGCCGCGTTGGGGTTCTTCTCATCGGATGTACGCAAGCGGCCTCCTGGTCGACGTCGAGGAGCGATAGACAGATATGTACGCGTGGATGTGGCGACACCTGCCCGGCCCGTGGCCCCTGCGCCTCTTGATCTTCCTGGTCGTGCTCTTCGCGGTCGCGGTCGCATTGTTTCTCTGGGTGTTCCCGTGGGTCGAGGAGACGTTCGAGATCAACCGCGTCACGGTTGGCTGACCGACCCCGTCCACAGATGACGTCCGGCCCCAGCACGTTGGCAACAGCGGGTCACGGCGCGCGTCTCCGGTGTGCCAGGCTTGGTCGACGAGCCGCTGCTCCGGGTGTCGGGCGACGAGCCGGCGTCGGCGTTGCGCCAGACGTTGGGCGACGAGATCTCGAATCGATCGGGCTCATTCACTGGCCGGCCAAAGCTGCCTGCCGCGCCTGATGCACCTGATCGGCTCCAACATGTGGGCACCCGCATGTCGACATCGGACGATCAGATGCTCCACGCGACGCGTCAGCACTGTTTGCGCATCTGATCGTTCGGCGTCCGCATGCTGGAGGCGATCAGGTGACACAGCGCGGCGCCGGTCGGGCGAAATCGTCGTCGCTAGCACCTGATCTTTTTCGTGGTAGCGATCAGGTGCGGGCAGGACTGCGGCTACGACCACCGCCATCGCGGGAGACTGGACGGCAGGCTCAGCTGCCACGCAAACAGTGCCGTCGACCACAGGAAACTACGTGAATCATCCGGTGGGGCCGCGAACCACGCCCCCACCGAAGGCTGTCCCGGGTTAACAGCCACCGGCGACAGCAGGGATGACGGCCACCTTGGTGCCGGCCGGCGTAGGGGTCTTGAGGCCGGAGGCGAAGCGTACGTCGTCGTCGTTCACGTAGACGTTGACGAACCGCCGGATCTCACCGGTGTCGTCGAGAATCCGCGCCTTGATGCCGGGGTAGGCGGCTTCGAGTGCATCAACGACGTTAGCCAGCACGGCGTCGTCGGCGACATCGACGCTGACGTCGGCTTCCCCCTTGGTGTAAGTACGCAGGATGGTGGGGACTCGTACGGCAACACTCATGGTCTTCTCTAAGCCTCCGGGACGAGGGTATGGAATGCCTCGGTTGTTGGTGCGATGGTCCCGGCCGGCCCGACGACGGGCGCGACCGCGTCGAGGGTCTTCAGACCCTCACCAGTGTTGAAGATCACCGTCTCGGCGTCTGGATCGAGCAGCCCGTCGCGCAGCAACTTCGCCAGAACAGCGACGGTCACCCCGCCGGCGGTCTCGGCGAAGACCCCCTCGGTCCGGGCTAGTAGCCGGATACCTTCGACGACCTCGTCGTCGGTCACATCCTCGACCGCACCACCCGTGCGACGGGCGACGTCCAGGACATACGGGCCGTCAGCTGGGTTGCCGATGGCCAGCGACTTCGCGATCGTGTCCGGGCGCACCGGGCGGACGACGTCGTGCCCGGCTTTGAAAGCGGCCGAGACCGGCGAGCAGCCGGCGGCCTGTGCCCCGAAGATGATCGGCGCCTCACCCTCGACGAGACCAAGCTGGACCAGCTCCGCGAAGGCTTTGTCGACCTTGACCAGTTGAGCGCCGCTGGCCACCGGGATCACCACCTGGCGTGGTAGCCGCCAACCGAGTTGCTCGGCGACCTCATAGCCGAGTGTCTTCGACCCCTCGGCGTAATACGGCCGGACGTTGACGTTGACGAACGCCCAATCCTCATGTTGCCCGGCCAGCTCGGATGCGAGCCGGTTGACGTCGTCGTAGTTACCTTCGACGGCCACCAACGTGGTGCCGTACACCGCGCTGGTGACGACCTTCTGCTGCTCGAGGTTGCTCGGAATGAAGACGAAGCTACGGATGCCGGCCCGGGCGGCCGCGGCGGCTACCGCATTGGCCAGGTTGCCCGTGGAGGGGCACGCCAAGACCGTGAAGCCGAGTTCACGGGCGGCCGCCAGCGCCACCGCGACGACTCGGTCCTTGAACGAGTGTGTTGGGTTGGCCGCGTCGTTCTTGACCCACAAGGTCTTGAGACCCAACTCGCGGGCGAGATTGTCGGCCCGAAGCAGCGGGGTCAGCCCGGGTTCGGTGTTCGGCGTCGAGGCGACGTCAGCCGGGACCGGCAGCAGGTCTTTGTAGCGCCAGATCGACCGCGGCCCGGCCTCGATGCTTTCCCGGGTGATGTGCCCGTAGTCGTACGCCACCTCCAGCGGGCCGAAGCACTCCATACATGCGTAGTGGGGCCCAAGCTCGATGGTGGCCGCGCACTCACGACATGACAGGTGGGTAGCCCGGCCGAGGTCGGGTGCCGACGTGGTGGAACTCGTCGCGGCGGGCGTGTCGGTGATGGTCATGATCTCGGAGTAACCTCCTCATCTTCCCCGCAATCCAGCGGGCCGGACTTGGCACCGAACTCGCTGGATTGCGAGTGGTTGCCGGGGCTTCACCGGGCCGGTCCCTCTGCCCCTCTGGATGAGTACTGCGAGAAGCGTAAGCGGAATAGCGTCAACACCCGCAGGATCGACCATATTATGAGACAAAACTGTCTTACAATGTGGTCACATGGCTCTGTGGGCGGCACATCTGACCGGACCCGCTGCCCGTCAAGCTCCGCCTGGTTCAGAGAGCACCAGCACGTCGAGCGCATCCCGCACCCCGGCCGGGCCAGGCACCACCACGTCGGCGCGTTCACGTAGGCCGGGGACAGACTCGTTGGTGTCGCTACAGATCACCACGCCGGTGACCCCCGATGTCGCCAACTGCCGGACGGCGTCGACCGCAGGCAAGTCACCGAGGTCGTCGCCGGCGTAGACAACGGCACGAGCCCCCACCTCGTCGACCAACTGCCGGACCGCCACACCTTTGTCGATACCCGCTGGGCGTACCTCCAGCACAAACCGGCCCGGCGTGAGCTGAAGCCCACTCTCGGCCGCGATCGTGGCGACCTCCTCGTGCAGCGCGTCGAGAACACCCTGAGGGTCTACCGCGCGGCGGGTATGTACCGCCAGCGAATGGTGCTTGTCCTCCAGCGTTACACCCGACGTGCGCTCGACCAAGGCGGCCAGCCGAGGCCGCGCCAACGTCACCCCACGGACCACATCCGGGGTCTCCAGCCGGCCACTCGACCACCGCTGTAGGCCGTAGTGGCCCAGCACCACCAGTCCAGGAACATCGGCCAGCTCCCCCAGCCGAACGGCGTCGGCCGCGGGGCGACCAGTGACGATCGCGACCCGCGCCACCCGCTCCGCAATTCTGGCCAGCAGCCTCGCCGTTCCGGGTAGGGCACGGGCGTCTTCCGGACGGTCCACGATGGGCGCCAGCACCCCGTCGAAATCGAGCGCGACGAGTGTGTGGGGCAGATGCGGCTCGAGGGCGGACCGAAGGGCGGCTATGCGCCCATCGCCATCAGCCATCGACATCGGCATAGTCGTCCACGAGGATGATGACGAGCCGGCTCTGGTTGATGCCCTCGAACGTGGGCTCTACCCGGCTGATCTCGGGGAACTGCCGGGACAACGCCCGCGCCGACTCCTCCATACCCGGCGGGTAGTACACCGTGGTTTCTGGGACGTTGCCGTTGAACCCACTGGTGGCAGCGACCTCCCAACCACCAGCTTCGAGCCGCTCCCGGGCCCGCAGCTCAAGGTCGGCTACCGAGGTCTGGTTGGCGATGCCGACCGGGCTACGCAGTTCCGGCGGAGCCGTCGTGACCTCCGTGGACGGCTCTTCACTGGTGTCGTCGCCCGCGTCCTCGTCGCCTTCGTCGCCCCCGTCGTTCGGCGTGTCGGTCGGCTGATCGGTGGGGCCGCCCTCACCTTCCTCGGCGCCATCGGTTGAGGTGTCGTCGCCACCCCCGACCACGATGTCACCGAGATCGTCGTCCGGAGTGTCGCCGGTGTTGTCGCCGAAGACGAACAGCAACACGAGCACCACGCCCACAGTGCCGAGCAGAGCTACCAGGGACGGCCAGATACGGCCAAGACGTTCACCCATAGTCACCGAATCCCCAGCAGACACCAACCGAGCCTCGCCGACGTCACGTCGGCGAGGTTACCGTCTGAGCCGGTACCCGGCGTGGCGTTCATCGCGGTCTCGTGTCTCAGGCCTCGGCTGCCAATCGTCGCGCGGATCTGGCGCGGGTGCGCGACGACCGCAGGCGGCGGAGCCGCTTGACCAACATGGGGGCGTGGGCCAGCGCCTCAGGCCGGTCGATGAGGGCGTTGAGCACCTGGTAGTAGCGGGTAGCGGTCATGTCGAAACGTTCGTGGATGCCCTGCTCTTTGGAGCCAGCGTACTTCCACCACTGTCGCTCGAAGTCCAAGATCTCGCGTTCGCGCTCATCGAGCGAACCCGAGGACGGGACGTTCGCCGACCGGTCGGCTACTGCTTCCATGCCGGCCATGGTAAGCACAAGCGCCTCCGTGGGCACGTTCGACACAGCTGCTGAGCCAGATTCAGGCGTATACGGCGGCCGGCCGGGAATCAATCAAGATCGGTACCGATGCACCATATCGGCGCATCGCCCGCTACCGTAGAACGGACGAGGAGGCCACGTGGCAGATATCGGAAAGAGTAGCTTCGTCGTCGTCGCCAACCGGCTCCCAGTGGATCGAGTCGTCTCAATAGACGGTTCGGCCACCTGGCGCCGTAGTCCGGGCGGATTGGTCACCGCACTGGCACCGGTGATGCGTTCCGTCGAAGGAGCGTGGGTCGGCTGGACCGGATCCCCTGATGACGCACCAGATCCGTTCTCCACGGACGACATGGACCTCGTCGCGGTCCCACTGTCCGCCCAGGAGGTCGGCGAGTACTACGAAGGTTTCTCCAATGCCACGCTGTGGCCGCTCTATCACGACGTGATCGTGGCGCCTGAGTATCACCGGGAGTGGTGGGATGCCTACCGCCGGGTGAACGACCGCTTCGCCCACGCCGTCGCGGGCGTCGCCGCCGAAGAAGCAGTCGTTTTCGTGCAGGACTATCAGCTACAACTGGTCCCCGCCATTCTGCGCCGCCTGCGCCCGGACCTGAAGATCGGCTTCTTCCTACACATCCCGTTCCCGCCCACCGAGCTGTTCGCGCAGCTCCCCTGGCGGCGCCAGATCTTGGAAGGGCTACTCGGCGCGGATCTCGTGGGTTTCCAGCGAGAAGGCGCGGCCGAAAACTTCGCCAGCCTGGCCGAACGTTATACCGACGCCACCGCTGAGAGCCGCCAGGTCCGCACCGCCGATGGGCGGACGGTCCACGTGCAGTCGTTCCCGATCTCGATCGACGTCAGCGAGATCACCGACCTCGTCTCCGATCCCGACGTGCTGGCACGTAGCGACCACATCCGCGAAGAGGTGGGCGCTCCGAAACACATGCTGCTGGGCGTCGACCGGCTGGATTACACGAAGGGGATCGGCCATCGCCTCAAGGCGTTCGGAGAGCTACTGGCCGCGGGCGACCTCACCCCGGACGAAGCCGTCATGGTGCAGGTGGCCACCCCCAGCCGAGAACGGGTCGAGGCGTATCAGACGCTGCGCGACGATATCGAGCTACAGGTCGGCCGGATGAACGGCGAGTACGGCACCATTGGCCAGCCGGCCGTGCACTACCTGCACTCCTCGTATGAACGCGTCGAGCTCGTGTCGCTGCTGCGGGCCGCCGACGTCATGGTCGTCACGCCGCTGCGCGACGGCATGAACCTCGTGGCCAAAGAGTACGTCGCGGCCCGCACCGACCTCGGCGGAGCCTTGGTGTTGTCCGAGTTCGCCGGCGCCGCCGACGAACTCGGCGACGGCGCGTTCCTGGTCAACCCGCACGACATCGACGGACTAAAGCGCACGCTGCTAGCCGCGATGCGACTCGATGCGGCCGAAGCCACCCAGCGCATGAAGCTGCTGCGTGAGCGAGTGCTCAGCAATGACATTACGCGGTGGGCGGAGAGCTTCCTGACCTCGTTGCGCGCTGCCTGAACCGCCTGGCTGAGCCGCTACGGACTGGCGGCTACTACGACCGCTCGGCGTCTTCGTCCGGCGCTTGTTCGGTATAGGCCAGCCAAGCCTGCGTGTCAGCCGCGTCCAGCGGCTCCGCTGGGCTGGCCGGCTGCGCGGGCTCGTCGATGGCGGCCAGATGCGCCTCAGCCTGCTCAACTCGGGTGAGCTCGTCCTGTGCCAGGGTGACCAGATGGCGCAGCCCGGCCGCGCCGAATCGGTCACGAACCGATTTCACCGCCTCGAGGACCATCGGATCGACCTCCGGCCGGGCGGGATCGGACCCCTGCATCATTGCGCTCCCCTCATCGTTCGCCGCGGCTCTCTACCGTAACCTGCCACCTGGCTTGGTCGTCGGATCAGGCACACCGGCTTGGTGTCGAATGTGAGGGTGGTCACGCGAAGCGAATCGGACAAATGCCCACGAAATAGGACGGTGGGGCGAATCACAGAGCTCGTGCCCGGCAGGCCGCCGTGACACCATGAGCGCGGATCGAGCAAGATGAGCAGCATATAGGCCGAGTGGTGCGGGGGCACAGGCGGCCGAACCACAACAGCCCGACTCAATCCACGGTGGTCGATTGTTCCCTCGCAGATTCGCCCTCGTCCGGCACGTCGACTACACCGGCATATCCGGTGTCGGCGTCGTCGCCTACGGCGTGGTGTTCTTCGACGGGCATGTCGTGCTTCGTTGGTGTTCGGACTACCCGGCGACCAGCCTGTGGAACTCTATCGACGATCTGCTGACCGTACACGGCCATGGCGACGCCACCAGCGTGCAATGGATCGACGACACCACCGACCGCCTACGCGAGGCGATGGACACTCTCGGAGCCTCCCCTCCACAGCGGGGGCGGCGAGCCAGACGGCAGGCCAGCTCACCTCACTCGGAAGCCGCCTCCCCCGGGGCCGCGCGCCAGGCGCGGACATCCCGACCGGCGGGCCATGAGGTCACCGATGGCTCTTTCGGCGGCCAAGCTGGCCCAGCCAGGCCCGAGCCCGCACCCGTCGGACAAGACCCACCATCCGGCGAAGCCGCGCCCGCCGAGCCAGCACCCGCCGAAGCCGCACCGGTCGAGCCAGCACCCACCAACCCCAGGCCCATTGAACCGATCCCCACGGCACCGATCCAAGCCCAGCCCGCTCGGGTCGACCGCCTACGCCGTCTACCCGACCAGGCCGAGCCCACCTCGCCTGCTCCCTCGCCCGCTGACGCTGCGCCGAGAGATCCAGCACCACCACGCGACGCCGCTCCGACAGAGCCAACCGTGGCCGGACCGGAGACAGCTGAATGGGAGAGCACCGAGCCGGACCCGGCACCGCGCCACGGTCCGTCGGCAGCACCACCCGCGCCGCCTCCCCCGCCCAGTGACTACATAACGGCGCAGTGGCCCGGCACCGAGCGCCGGACGGTCCGATCCGGACCGGACCGGGGTGATGATGGCCGCGATATTCTGCCCGATCTCGACGAGGCGTCGATCCCCTCGCAACGACGTTCGGGCGGACGGCACCGACGCCGTTCTGAACCTTCGGAGGAGTCAGCCGGCCGGCGTTAACTCATGACCGCCCCGTGTCACGGACCGGAAGGCCACAGAACCACACCTCAGAATAGCCACTGCCAGCAACAACAGCCACATTCGCATCCACACCACACGCCTCAAACCACCCCCGTTGACTCCATTTGACACCAAGAATGGCACCACGCGGCGCCGGCCCGACGAGCCGTGCTCAAGTAGACAGAAACGTCGATGATTTTTAGGCGCAATCGTCGGCGATTTCTAGGCAACTTCGTCCCCGAACCCTCTACCCCTACGACCTGAGTTTGGCCACTTGGAGCATGCTGGACAAGCGACGGGGCTGTGACCTGAGGTTATGGTTGTGCTGCTGACTGATTTGAGGCACCAGCGAGTGTCGTAGTCTCGGGCGAGTGGCGTGGAAACGGCGGGTGCGGACAGCGTCAGGCGCGGGCGCCTCACCCGCGACACCGCCACGTCGGCCAGCTGTCACGACGGGTCCCGCGGCCCCCGCGCCGGTTGCAGCTCCACCCGGAATTGGTACCGATCACCTCGGTACACCGAGCGGACGAACTCGACGACCTGACCGTCGCGAGCGCGCGACACCCGCTCGAACAGGAAAGCCGGCGAGTGAAGCGGTACCTCGAGTATCTCCGACTCGGGCTCGTCGGTGACGGTCGCCTCGATGGTTTGTACACCACCGGCCAAGACGATGCCGTAGTCCTCGTGGAGCAGTTCGTAGAACGAGGCATCGTCGAGTGCGGAGCCATCGAGGTCCGGCGCCACCCGGCCGGGGACGTGCAACGTCTCGACCGCCATCGGGGCGTCGTCGGCGAGCCGCAGCCGCACCACCCGCATCACGGGCTCACCGGTGGAGATCTCGAGCCGTTTGGCCAGCTTCGGGCCAGCGGAGAGTTCCCCGGCGTCGAGTGTCCGACTGCTAGGAGTGGCTCCACGCTGGCGCATGTCTTCGGAGAACGACGTGACGGCGAGCCCTTGAGCGATCTTCGGCCCCGCGACGAACGTGCCGGCACCGTGTTTGCGCTTCAGCCGCCCCTCACGGACGACCTCTTCGATGCCTCGTCGCAGCGTCATCCTGGCCACACCGAACTGTGGAGCCAGGGTCCGCTCCGGCGGTAAGGCCTCGCCCACGTCCATTTCCGCGATGAGATCCAGGATCTGGTCCCGGATCGAGAGGTATTTCGCTGCCACGCTGCCCTCCGGGGTTAGCTCCCTGGCATTCTGACAGGCCGGCTCGATTTTTTCAGGTCGGAGAAACCGGGTGCGCTGCGGCACCCCACCTGTCGGGCCGGAGTCCAGCGTAATCCGCGACGCAAGAGGTCTAGACGTATCGGCGGCAATAGACCACACTGTGGACGGACATTGGTCTAGTCCATTTGGGAGGTCCCTTCCATGGCACGATCACTCCGCACGTCCCGCATCCTCACCACCGCAGCAACGGCCGCCGCCGGACTCCTCGTCGCGTCGCTGGCCGTGCCCACCACGGCCGCCGGTGCCGACGACCCCCCGGAACAGTGGCGCAGCTACTGGGTCGACGCCTTCAACCCGGGGATCTACAACCCGGAGCAGGTCGAGAAGCTCGTCGATGACGCATTGGAAGCCAACGCCAACGCGTTGATCGTCCAAACGGCACGTCGCTACGACTGCTTCTGCAACCGCGCGCTCTACCCGCGGACCGACGCCGCCATCGACCCCGCACCGTACGATCCACTCGACGCCATCATCGAAGCCGGGCACGCCGCCGGCCTCGAGGTCCACGCCTGGGTCAACGTCAACACGGTGTGGAACCTCGCCACCCCGCCCAGTTCACCCGACCACGTGTTCAACCAGCACGGACCCACCGCCGAGGGCGATGACCGCTGGCTGAACAAAAAAGAGGACGGCACCGAGTTCCAGGGCAACAACGTCTTCATCGACCCCGGGCATCCGGATGCCGGCAACTACATCGTCGAAGCGATCCAGAGCATCGTGACCGAGTACGACGTCGACGGGATCAACCTCGACTACGTCCGTTACCCGGACTTCAACTCCACCACCACCCACAGCGACTGGGGCTACAACGACGTCTCCGTCGCCCGCTTCCAGGAGGCCACCGGGCGGACGGACGTCCCGGCCGCTTCCGACCCGGAGTGGGGAGAGTGGCGGCGCGACCAGCTGACCAACCTGGTGCGCAAGATCTACCTAGGCCTCTGGGAGGTCGACCCATCGGTCCGGCTCACCATGGACGCCATCACCTACGGCTTCGGGCCACAGTCCGTCGGCGGCTGGGAGAAGACCCGAACGTACGCTGAGGTGCTTCAAGACTGGAAGGGCTGGCAGGAGGAAGGGATCATGGACACGGTCGTGGCCATGAACTACAAGCGCCAGTGGATGCCTGACCAGGCCCAGATGTTCGCGGAATGGAACGAGGTCCTGGCCGACTGGCAAGGCGACCGGCAGTCGGTCTCCGGTCCGGCGTTGTATCTCAACGAGATCGAGGACAGCGTTGAGCAAGTCCACGAATTGCTCACTCCCACCGATGCCGGCAACACGGTGGTCGGCTGGAGCGGCTACTCGTATGCCAACGCGAGCCTGACGGCGGCCGGCAGCTCCGACCCGGCGGTCAAGAACGCAGAACGGGAGGAGCTCGCGGCAGCGCTGACCGAAGGGCCCGACGCGCCGTTCGGCGAGCCCGCCGCCGTGCCGTCGATGCCGTGGAAGGAGAACCCCACCGACGGTCACGTGGCGGGGTCGCTGGTCACCCGCGGTGGAGAGGCCCTCGACAACGTCGACGTGACACTGCGCCCACTCACCGCGGGCGGGGACCCGGTCACGCGGACCAGTGACGGTACTGGCTGGTTCGGGTTCGCCCACGTGCCCGACGGGCGGTACCTGCTGCACGTCGACCTCCCGAAGGGCGTCGTCGGCAAACCCGTCGTCCCCGTCCAGGTCCACAACGGTGAGATCGCCGTCGCGGACGTCTCCCCTCTGATCAGGGTCCGCTAACCCCCACACCACCCCATGATCATTGGCTTTTGACTACCGGATCCGGTAGTCAAAAGCCAATGATCATGGGGGTTGGTCGGCCACCGTGTATGGTGAGGGGCGCCAACGTAGCTTGAGGGAGGGTTGGGGCCGTGCCCGATCGCCGCGCCTCTCGCCGATTGCGGCGCCTCGCGCGAACACTCCCAGCCGTCGTGCTTTCGGGTCTGTTCATGATCCTCACGGCGGGTATGTCGGCGTCCGCGGCCACCGTGCCGTCGCGTGAACACTCCGGCACCTACCAGCAGGCATCCGAACCACAGGTCCTCGCCGGAATGGCCGACCTTCCCGGCCAGGTGCTCACCGCCGCCCAGGTCAGCTCCGGGCCCGATGTCGCGGTACCACCGTCAACCGGCACCACTGTCGACCCACGCGACCTCTACCCGTTGCCCGGCCTCATGGGCCGCACCGACGTCGTCACACCCAGCTCAGCGACGCACACGCCCCGGCATACCCGCGGGCCTCCCGTGTCCGGACAGCACTAGACGCACCGTCCTGTCCGTCCAACGCCCGGCCTAACCTTGCCGGCCTCGGCACCCGAGGTTCGGTCGCCGGGCGGTAGCCCGTGGAGATCACCCGTGGAAGGCACCGCCGCGTTCTATCTTGTCCTTGCCGTCGTCGCCGCCTGTTCGGCCACCTATGCACTGTTCCGCCTGAGGGCCGCGAAACGAGGCGACCGGTCGGTCACCGAACCGGGCCGTGTACTCCGTGTCGCCGTGGCATTCCTCCTGCTCGGCGCCTCGGCGTGGGCAACCCTCACCGCAACACCCAACCTGGGTCTCGACCTCGAGGGGGGCGCCCAGATCACGCTGCAAGCGCAGGACACCCCCACCGTCAAGGCCGACTCCGAGGCAACCGACCGCGCCGTAGAGGTTCTGCGCCGCCGGGTCGATGCACTCGGTGTGTCAGAGCCTTCACTCTCCCGCTCGGGTGAGAACCGCATCATCGTCGAACTTCCCGGCCTGGACGACCCCACCGAGGCGGCGGCCACGCTCGGCCAGACCGCCCAGCTAACCTTCCACCCGGTGCTCGGTTACGGTCAGCCGCCCCAGGACCCGGCCGATGATCAACCCGACGACGACGCCACCGCCGACGCCACCGACGACGCCACCGCCGACGCTGCCGAGGACACAAGCGAAGACGCCGGTACCGAAGACGAAGCGGCGACCGACGACGACGGTGCCGAAGAGGACGAGTTCGACCCATCCGCGGCAGAGATCGACATCCTCGACGAACGGGGCGGTCCGATCGTGCTAGGCCCGTCGGCCATGACCGGCGAGCTGGTGTCGAACGCGAACGCCCAGTTCGACATCCAGCAGGCCGGCGGCTGGTTCGTCGATATCAACTTCACCGGCCAGGGCGGCAACGTCTGGGCGGACATGACCGGCCACGCGGCATGTTTCTCGATGGACGATCCCCAGCGGCGCATCGCCATCGTCTTGGACGAACAGGTCATCTCATCACCACGAGTGGTGGACGCCACCTGCGACATCGGCCACCGCGCCGGGACCTCACGGATCACCGGAGACTTCGACCAAGAGTCATCTGAAGAACTCGCGGCGCTCATCGAGGGTGGTGCGCTACCACTGCCCGTCGAGGTGATCGAACAGCGGGTTGTTGGCCCCACGCTCGGTGAGGCAGCCATCCGGGCCAGCGCCTGGGCAGCCATCATCGGTATCTCTCTCACCGCGATATTCATCGTCGTCGTCTACCGCCTGGTGGGTTTGATGGCCGTCGGTGCGCTGATTGGTTACGCCGCTATGGCGTACGGCTCGCTGACCGCGCTCGGTGCCACCCTGACCCTGCCAGGCCTGGCCGGATTCGTCCTCGCCATCGGTATGGCAGTGGACGCCAACGTGCTGATCTTCGAACGAGCTAGGGAAGACTACGTCGACGGCGCGGTGAACAGCCTGCGCAACGCCATCCCCAGTGGATTCAAGAAGGCGATCTCCGCCATCGCCGACTCCAACGTCACCACGCTGCTCGCAGCGATGTTGCTGTTCTTCCTGGCGGCCGGGCCGGTTCGGGGCTTCGGTGTGACGTTGACGATCGGTGTACTCGCGTCGCTGCTGTCCGCCCTGGTGCTCAGCCGCGCGTTGGCCGAATGGTTGGTCCGCCAACGCTGGATCCGGACCCGCCCGCACCTCAGCGGGCTGGCCAAACACGGCCGCATCCGGCTCTGGTTGCGTGAGCGCAACCCGGACCTGATGCGGCACAGCCGAAGGCTGCTGGCGGCGTCGTTGATCGCCATCATCCTCGGCGGGGCCGGCATCGCGCTGCGCGGGCTCAACTTCGGCATCGAGTTCACCGGTGGACGTCTGGTAGAGGTCCAGCCAGAACAGATCGTCGACATCGACGATGCCCGGGATGCAGTGACCGACCTCGGCTTCCCCACCGCCATCGTCAACGAGTCGGGGGCGGCCGGTGAAGACGCGATCTCGGTGCGCACCGTGGAGATGAGTGATACCGAGGCGCGTGAGGTGATCGACGCGATCTCCGAACTCGGCGGCGGCGGACAGCTGATCCGGGACGAGCTCATCGGCCCCAGTCTCGGCTCCGAGCTGCAACGCAACGCGCTCATCGCACTGGCGGTGGCGCTCGCGGCCCAGCTGACCTATCTCGCGATCCGGTTCAGGTGGACGTTCAGCGCCGGGGCGGTGACCGCGCTCCTCCAGAACGTCGTCATCACCGTCGGGATCTTCGCCTGGTTGGGCAAACCCATCGACGGTATCTTCCTGGCCGCGATCCTCACCGTCATCGGGTACACCGTCAACGACTCCGTGGTGGTCTTCGACCGGATCCGGGAGATGTGGACAAGAAAGCCGGGCGAGAACTTCGCCGGGGTGGCCAACTCGGCGGTGCTCAACACCTTGCCGCGGTCGTTCAACACCGGGCTGAGCACGCTGTTCCCACTGCTGGCGTTGTACTTCCTGGGCGGTGACTCCTTGTCCGACTTCGCGTTCGCGCTCATCATCGGCATCGTCATCGGGACCTACTCGTCGAACTTCACGTCCACCCCGCTGGCCGTGGAGTTGGAGACGAAGTACCCGGCGCCGGAGCGTGCGGAGAAGCCCAAGGCTGGCAAGGGTGGCCGGGAGGATCCGAACTACGGCGCCGTGGTCTGACGACCACCCCAGCTCGCCCGTCGGGCCGGGTTTCCGCCCTACCAACCGTGGTGGGGTCGGGAATCCCGGCCCGGTCGGGTCAGGAATCCCGGCCCGGTCGGGTCAGGAATCCCGGTCGGGTCGGCCTGGGATTCAGGCCTGCTGGCCGGAGCGGGGCGGAGTGGAGAACTCGACGGTGGCTCGGGTACCGTACTTTCGGGCATCCCGCGCGGGTTGTCTCCGTGCCCGAATAGCTCAGTTGGTCAGAGCAGCTGTCTTGTAAACAGCAGGTCGTCGGTTCGAATCCGACTTCGGGCTCCCTCCGTCACCGTCCCCGTCTGGTGCCGAACCAACACGGACGGTTGCGCCACCAACCGATTCGTGCCTTCCCACCGCGACCGGTACCCTCACCCCGGTGAGGACCATTCGACCTTTACGTACGCTGCTCACGGCGCTCGTCGCCGGCGCCACTCTGAGCTTGATCGCCAGTCCGGTTCACGCCGACGAGCCGAGCAATCCGTACCTCGATGAGGTTCTGGCCGGGTGGCAATCCGGCAACGTTTATGTTGACGCCAGCCAACACCTCCTGATGACCGACGACGCCGCCGCCTCACTCGCCGCTCGGGTCGACGGGAACACACCGCCCATCCACATCGCCGTTGTACCCGCGGTGGCATTGTCCACCATGTCCGGCCGCACGGACGACGAGCGCGGCGTCGCTTTCGTCCAGGCCGCCACCGAGCGGATCGGTGCGGACGGCCATTACTTCGTCGTGTTCGGCGGTAGCGGCACCTACAGCGGCTCCGTCGGCGTGGGCGTCGCCGCCGACCAGATCCTCGTCGGGCAACTCGACAACTTCACCCGCGGCGAACCTGCTGGACTCCTCAACGCGGTTCTCGACGAACTCGGCGTTCCGTCGCTGCCGGACGACGGCACCAACAGCGGTGTATCACCAGTGGTGCTGGTCGGCCTCGGCGCCGTCGTCGTCCTGCTGGCCGGGGGCGGGCTCTTCCTCTGGCGGCGGATGCGCCGCTCCCGGGCGCACGGCCCAGCGCTGTACCGCCCGTCGTTCGACGCTCTACCGGACGAGATGGACACTCTGGAGGGCCGGCAGGCGCTGGCCCGCGAAGACGTCACCCGCTTCGGCGAGGAGATCAGCTCCGCAGGGCTCCCGCTGGACGACCCTGCCGTCGCCGCCGATGTCCAGGCAGCCATGGACGCATACTCGGAGGTCGGCCACGCTGTCGACGCCGACCCGGACGACCTGATCCTGCGGGCCGTCCGTGCTCGCAGCGAATACGGACGATGGCGACTCGCCTGCGGGAAGGCCCGGTTGGCTGGAGAGCCGCTACCCGCCCGGCGGGTGGACTGTTTCTTCGACGCCCGCCACGGCGTCTCGGTGACCGACTGGCTGTACACACCGGCCGGTGGGGTGAAACGTGAGGTCCCGGTCTGCGCGAACTGCCGGGACGAGCGGATGGCGGTGACCGGATGACCACACATAGCCGAACCTCGGTGGTGCGAAGGGTACGGGCAGTCGCCGCCGTCGCCGCACTGGGCGTCGTGGGATCGCTCGGCGTCTCCGGCTCCGTCGTCGCCAGTCCGGGGTCGACGGCGGTCGCCCAGCCCGCCGCCACCAGCGCCGCGGAACACGAACGAGCCGTCGAGGTGTATTTCGACGAGTTAGCGCTGCACCTATCCGAGCCCGGAGTGTGGGTCGCGCCGGAGAGCCAGCAACGCCTCAGCGGGCGGTCCGCCGCCGAACTCGACCGCGCAGCCAAGGGAGCGCCGGTGCCGATGCGGATCGCGGTGATCCCGGCGTCGGTCCTGGCCATCCCCGACGAGCGAGCATTCCGCACCGAGCTGCTGTGGGAGAGCCCGGTGATGGCCACCGAGCTCTACGAGCGGGTCGGCCTGGATGGCGTCTACGCCATACTCGTGGACGCCGATTCCTCCGACGACGGCCGTGGTTTCTGGGGTGTGCAGCACGCCGACTCCGGCCCTACCTACAACGTGGAAAGCGCCGTCGACCAGGCCGTCGACTGTTGTGCACCGGACTACCACGCCATGCTGGATCGATTCATCGATCGGGCTTCCCAGGTGAAGCAGCCGTGGTATCTCTACGCGGCGGTGGCGGTCGGTGTAGTAGTGGTCGTCTTCGCGCTGTGGTGGTTCGTCGCCAGCCGAGTCGGCCGTCGGCAGCAGCGCGACGAGGAACGGCTGCACGTGTTTACGGTTCAGCCACTGCTCAACGAGGAGGTCATCGAGTTGTCGGAGAAGGTGTCGACGCTCCCGGCCACCTCCGACATCGAGCAAGCCCTCCTGACCCGCGAGATCCTCGACGCCGTGGAGAAAGCCCGACACCGACTCGACGCCCTGGAGGGCGACGACGACATCCGCGCTGTCACCACACTCCTCGGCGACGCCCGTTACCTCCTGCACTGCCTAACCGCGATGTACCGAGGTGAACCACGGCCGGAACGGACCCCGCCGTGTTTCTTCGATCCGCGGCACGGCCCGAGCACGGCCGAGCGTCAGTGGTCACCATCCGCCGGTGCGGAGCGCACCGTCAACACCTGTACCGAGTGTGCGGAGCGGATCGATGCCGACGAGACGCCGGATGCGCGCGTCGTCGACCGGCGCTCCTACTGGTCGGTGGGTGAACACCTGGTGGCGTATATCGAGGGCTACTGGAGCACCGATGACGGCGGCACATGGCGGTTCCCGGAACGCCGCCACTACGAGGCGCGGCGCACCCTCTGGGAACGCCGCGACCACCGCCGTCCAGCACAACGGCTCAACCGAGGGGCACAGCGCACCGCTCGCCTCGTCCGCACCGCGGCGAAGGAGATAGCCAAAGAAAGCTCGACGTCGGGCCGGGGTGGCGGCCGCTCCGGAGGCTCGTTTGGTGGCGGGTCGAGTCGCAGCTCGTCCTCGCGGTCCAGCGGGGGCCGCCGCTTCTGACCGCGGCTCCTACCCGCAGGTGAAACGCTCGCCCGGTTTCACGCGCAGGTGAAACGCCGCGCCGCGGTATCGGCTTCGCGCCGGTATTGCACGAAACGGCGTCGGACCTCGTCAATGGCTTGGTCGAGCGGGAACAGCTCCCTAGTAACCAGCTGATCGTCGTGGTTGGCGGCAACGGGATGCCAGTACACGCCGTCAGCGGTCACCGTCACTTCCGGGATCAACGACTCGACGGTGAGCATCACCCCGTCGTCGGCGAACCCGCGTTGTGCGATCGGCCGGATCAACTGGTCGGATCGGTCGATGCCCAGGCCGTCCAGCAACTCGTGAAACGCGGCGACCTCCTCGGCACCGGCCTCGCCGCCAGCAACGGTCGCTGCCACCCGGACCCGGAACCCCTCCTCCAGCGCGGTCCGGATACCGGCCAGAGCACGCCGCCAACTGCCGTCGCCGCGGTGTAGATCGTGCAGTGCGGCACTGGCCGAATCGAGACTGATTTGCAGCGCGAACCCGGCCCGAGGCATGTTCCGCAGCATCCGCAGCCGGCGGCCCTTGAACAGCATTCCGTTGGTCAGGACCGTCGTCGGAACCCACTCCACACAACGGCGCACGATCTCGTCGAGGTCGAGCAACAGGAACGGCTCACCACCGGTCAGGAATACCTCGGTGACACCGTGCCGAGCCCCTTCGGCAACCAGTCGCCGGATCCGGTCCGAGCCGAGCTCTCGCCGGGGAGCCTGCGGTGACGACCGCGCACAGCAGTAGTCACACGCCAGGTTGCAGTCGAAGTTGGTGTAGATCCACAGCCTGGTCCCCGGCCAGCGGTCGGCGGGAACGGCCGCGCGCACGGTGGCTTCGCCGGGAAGCGGCCCCCGTCGGACCACGGCGCGATCTCCTTCGATCGAGACCAGCTGGTGCCCTGCCCGCTCGCACCAGCGTGCGACCACGTCGGCGTCTCCCGCCGAGATCGGTACCTCGACTTGATCACCCGCGGCTAATGTGCCGATCCGCTCTACCAAGTCCAAGACGATGTGACGACTCATAGACCCACCCGCTACCAATACGCTGGGATCTGCTGCTCTTCGACCGCCGCGAACAGTGATTCGTAGCCGGTGAGTTCCGGGAGCACCCAGCGTCGCCGCAGCCCTTCCAGCTCCATGATCCGCCGCTGTTCCGGGTCGTCCCACGACATCGCCAGCAGATGTTCGACCCACGGCTGACGGATGGCGTCGGGCAGTGTGTCGAGCGCGGTGAAGTTGCAGTGGCAATACTCCGGAGACCGCCAGAACTCGCTCAGCGCGTCCGGCATAAGCTCGTCTCTACCGATCACCTCCCAGGTATTGACGCCCAGCGCCACGGCATCCGCCTGCTCGTCCAACACGAGTCGGATCGCGTCCAGTTCGCTACGTCCGGTGTCTCCGTGTTTACCCAAGTCGGAGTCGACGCGCACCAGCGTGACGTCGCCGTCTCGTAGTCCGGCCGCCCGCAGGTACTTGACCGGGAGGATGGCGGCCTGAGCGGAGTCCCGCGAGCCCAGGGCGACCGTTCGGCCGCGCAGGTCACCGAGGTCGGTGAAGCCACTCCCGGCCCGCGCGGCGAACACCGTCTGGAACGTCAGGTCGACGTCGCGCATCGCCAACGCCTGACATCGTCCCTGCGTACGCAGCACGGTGCGGACCCAGGCAAGGTTCGTGTTCCACGCCACGTCGACAGTACCGTCGAGCAGCGCGTCGACCTGCCGGCCATAGTTGGAGAACAACACGAAATCCATCTCCACCGGGCCGTCGGCGAAGTAGTCACGGATACCTTCCCAGATCGGTACGACGTTGGGTGTGTAGGCGACGGCTCCGACAAGTAGCGGTTTGGTCATCGTCGATCCACCTCTCTAACCAGCGAACAACGGCAGCCCGGTGATGGCCTTGCCGTGCAGGTCGTACAAGACGTCGGCAGTTGGGGCCATGACATGCCCGGCCCGGGCGTCCCGGAAGAACCTGTCCAGCTGCAGCCGGCTGGAGAACGCCGCGCCACCGCAGACCCGCATGGCCGCATCGGTGATCCGCAGAGCGGCGTCGTTGGCCAGCGCCTTCACCCCCAGAACATGGAGGGTGGTGGTGTCGTCCGGGGTGGCAACGCTCCGAGCGGCGGTGCCGAGATAGGAGCGTGTGGCGGCCAGCTCGAGCGAGATTCTCGACAGCTGCGCCCGGATGGTTGGCAGCTGCGCCAGCGATTCGCCGAGATGTTCCAGCCGCGCGCCCGACGCGTGACTCACCGCGGCGTCGACGGCCGCCTGCGACAACCCCACCGACACCGCCGCGTTGCCGAGATTGAACCACGGCAGCACCGCCTCCAGCATCAGTTGGAAGCCACCGCCGGCTGGCCCGATCCGGTCCGGCTCCGCCACGTCCAACTCGAAGGTCATGGGTGACGACGCGTTGCCGCGCAACCCCATACCCTGCCACGGCGCCGCGACGGAGACGCCGGGCCGCTCCGCGGGCACCGCGTAGAGATCGACCGCGGCGGCGTCATCTCCGGTGCCCAGCGTGGAGACCACGTACAGGTCGGCATACCCGGCCGAGGTGACGAAACTCTTGCGGGCCGACAGCCGGACCTGCCCGTCTGCCAGGGCCGCTCTCGACGTCGGCGCCCAGAAATGTGAACGTGACCCCGGTTCGGAGAAAGCCAGAGTGCCGAGTTGGGTGCCGTCGGCCAACTGCTGAACGAGCTTTGCCTGGCCCGGCGGTGGGGCAGCGGCCACCGTCATGGCGGCGCTGACATGCATCAGGTAGACCATGGCCGTCGAACCACAGACTCCCGCCAGCCGGTCCAGCACGTAGACGAGCTCATCCGGCCCACCGCCCAGACCACCGTGGTCGGTGGTCAACGTCAGGCCGAACAGCCCGGACTCACGTAGGGCGCTCACTGCCTCGTCCGGAAATCGGGCTGCGGAATCCACTTCGGACGCGGCGGTCCGGGCGGCGTCCAGTACGGGCGTCAGACGCTGGTCGAGTTCAGTGTCGCTGAATGTCATCGATGTCCTTCCGTCGTCATGTGCGGTGCAAGAAGAGCCGTCGTTGTGCATACGAGAAGGCCGGCGCCTAGCCCGAGCCAGAACGACATCGTGCTCAAATTCGCACCCAGCCAGTCGTTGCCCGTGGCCGTCGAGATCAGCTGGATCAGCGCGGCCAGCAGGAACCCGGCGCCGGCCACACCCGCGAGCACCACGTTCCCCAGCCATCCGGCCACGATGACGAGCAACCCAAGGCCGATCGCGACCAACAGCGATCCACCGCCCACCCGCATGAACCGGAAGTCACCCAGGTCTTCGACGACGAACACGACGCTGGCCAGCGACGCCACGCCGATGCCGAGAACGGCCCGGTCGATACGTCCGGCGGCGCTCATGACACCCTCATCAGCACACGGGCGAGCCGTCCGTCACAACGCCGCCAGTACGGCCGCAGTACGCCGTCCAGTCCGCCGTACCGTCCCGCCGCGGTGGCGAAGAGCATCAGGTGCACGAGGAACATCAGCAGATACGCCCAATACCACTCGTGCGGAGCGTTGAGGGTCGACAACGCGATCGCGACACTCTGCCCCAAACCGACCAGCGCAAAGGCCCGGGTGAACAGTCCGACGAGCAGGAATGCGCCCAGCGACGCCTCCACGATCAACACCAACCAGCCGAACACCGTGAAGTTCGGCAGGACCACGGTCTCGACGAACCATGCGTACGGCCGGAGAACCTCGTGCTCGACGCCCATCAGAGTCCAGCGATAGAGCATCCGAGGCGGGTCGCCTTCGCCGAAGTCCGGCGGCTGCTTCCACGACGTGTTGTCGATCCACATCAGAGCGACGCCCACCCGGGCCAGCGCTAGTAGCCAGGCGGAATGGACCCGGCCGGGGCCGGTTGCCTGGGGAGGGCTGTCCGCCGTCATGTTCCGATCGAAACACGGCGGCGCGACGCTGATGCTTACGAACTGCGAAAGTATCCGGTGACGGTGGTACGCGGCGTAGTCGGATACATGCGCCGGGCGATCAGATGCGCCGCTGGGCCCCCGACCCTACCCCCGGCGGCACCCTACCCCGGCATCTGGAGCACCTGATCGTCTCCGCCATGTGGACACTGCAAGTGGTCGCCGGACAGAGTGGCCGCCCGACACAGTGGCCGCCCGACACAGTGGCCGCCCGACACAGTGGCCGCCCGATCGAGGTGTACGCCCGATCGAGGTGTACGCCCGATCAGATGCATAAACGCGCCTGCCGTGCCGGTTTGTGCACCTGATCGTTTTTCGCTCACATCGTGAGACGCGATCGGACGACGCTACAGCGAGTCGACCAGCGACGTGCGCCGCGCACACGCACCTGATCGTCGTCACAAGAGCGATCAGGCGTCAAAACGGAGATCAGGTGACAACGGCGGGGTGCTGAGCACACGAGAACGGGGTGCTAGGCACGAAGGGGAGCATGGGCGAACGCCGCCATTCCCTCGCCGAACGACACTTCGGCGCGGAATCCGAGTGCCTGGGCGGCACGGTCGGGCGCCGCGACGACGTGCCGGACGTCGCCGAGCCGGAACTCGCCAGTGACGACGGGGGCGGGAACGGGCCCACGGAACCCGGCGCCTAGGGCGGCGGCCATCTCGAGCACACTGTGCGGTTCGCCACTGGCGACGTTGCATGCTCCCACCCACGACGATTCAAGAGCAGCCAGGTTGGCCCGGGCCACATCGTGGACATGGACGAAGTCACGCATCTGGCCGCCGTCCTCGAACACACGCGGTGCCAGGCCGGCCTCGTAGGCGCTACGGAAGATGCTCGCCACCCCGGCATAGGGGGTGTCGCGGGGCATCCGCGGGCCGTACACGTTGTGGTACCGCAGGGCACACACTGGTGCACCGGTCTCCCGGCCGTAGAGAAACGCGAGGTGTTCGGTATGCACCTTGGTCGCCGCGTACACGTTGCGCGGGTCGAGTGGGACGTCTTCGTCCACCTGGGTCCAGGCGAGCACAGAATGACATCGTCGACATCGCGGCTCGAAGCGACCAGCGCCCAGATCTTCGACTGTTCGCGGCTGGGCTTGGGCCATCCCGTGGCTGGCACACCGGTATCGCCCCTCCCCGTACACCACCATCGACGAAGCGACGACGATCCGCCCGGTGAACGAGCGCCGCCACAACGCCCGCAGCAGCGTCGCGGTCCCGGCGTCGTTGTCGCGGACGTACCCGGTGACGTCGTCGAAGTCCACACCCAAACCCACCCGCGCGGCCTGATGGCACACCGCGTCGACGCCATCCACGGCTTGTTGGACGGCCCGCTCGTCGGTGAGATCGGCCACTCGAAGCTCAGCCGCGGGCGGTAGGTAATCCGGCGGTCCGTTGTGCGCGGTCAGCGAATCAACGACGACCACGTCGGCGCCATTCGCAACCAACTGTTCCACCACGTGACCACCGATGAACCCCGCCCCACCGGTCACCAACACGCGCATCGCTCCACCGTCCTCCTATCCACCTCCCTCCCATGATCATGAACACTTTGCCGTGCTATGGCACGGCAAAGTGTTCATGATCATGGGAGGTCACCATGGGACTCGCAGCGCCGCCACGAGCACAACCGTCACCGCCAGTTGCAGCACCAACCAGGCCCGCACCTCCCGCACCGTTCCGGACTCCCGCACCGTTCCGGACTCCCGGACCGTTCCGCCACCGCGGTCGAGCGCACAACCGGCGGCGAGCACCAGCGGCATAAACGGCTGCCAGATCCGCTCCGTCTCACCGGACGACAGGCCCGACAGGTTGGCCACCGCCACGACCGCTAGCCCACTGCCAACAACGAGCCACACCCGCCGGTCTCGTAGCCGCGTCAGCGCCACCACCACCGCGGGACCGATCGCGAGACCGAACACCATCGGGTTGGCGAGCAGGAAGTACCAGTACCCGCGGACACTGGCCACGCCGTCGTAGTAGCGCTCCCGCGTCGCCGCCAGCCCGTCCAGCCACCAATAGCCCCACAACAGCGGCAGCAGGACGACGAGCAGGGCGATCAGGGCCCCACCCGCCACGGGCAACCACCGCCGGCGCCACACCGCGAGCACTACGATCGGAATAGCCAGCAAAACAAGCCCGAAGGCCACCATCAGTGCCGCTCCACCGAGCAGGCCACCTGCCACCGTGTACACCACCGTGCGGGTGCCCCGTGCTCCCGTCGCCACCACGAGGAGGGCTACCGCGGCCAGCGCCACACCACCGAAGACGATGTCCGCGTTGGTGTGCCATACGGCGGCCGGCGCCACCACCAGGAACGGCGCCGCGGCACGGGCCCGGCACTCGCCGGCCACGTCGCGCACGATAACCAGCACGGCGACGATCGCCGCGGCCGCACCCAGCATGGCTAGCGCGTTCTCGAACACCACTCCGGATAGGCCGGCCTGGCCCGACCACCAGAAGAACAGGATGAGGCCGGGCGGGTGAGAGCGCAGGTGCACCGGGTACGACGGGATCCGCTGGCTTTCGGTGTATCCGCCGAGGAACGCACCAGGCCCGCCTGCGTCGTCCACGAGACCGACGTGACCGGCGTAGGTGACCTCGATGTCGCGCCACACCGCGGGATGGGTCTCGGCGGCCGCCAGCGCCAGGCTCAACAACACGCCAGCTCCGGCGGTCGCTGTCGCCAGCACCGGCCACGACCACGTCCGCGACATCCGCGGCAGCACCGCGACCACCAGAACACCCACCATCACCGGCGCCAGCAGCCACCAGGTCATCTCCCATTGCCAGTCGCCGTACAGGGGGATCGCCCGCAGCTTCAGGTCTGCGTCGCGGGTGGCGACGACGTGTAACCCGAGCAGTCGCACGGCCACCAGCGCCAGCACCCACCCACCGAGGACTACCAATGTCATCCGGCCCGGCCGCCAGTCGCGCCACCTCGGCCGGTGAGGAGCCGGGTGGAAGCCGCCGTCAGGACGCACAACCACTGGTGGTTGGTTCGCTCCTCCCGACGGCATCCGACCGCCCCTCGCTACCGCGGTGCGGCAGCTGGCAGCCGGATGGTGAAACGACACCCATCGCCGTCGTTAGCCACTGAGACGGACCCCTGATGAGCTTCGACCAGCCCGCGGGTGATGGCCAGGCCGAGACCGCCGCCTCGTTCATCCCGCATCCGCGAATCGTCCCCCCGAAAGGCGACGTCGAACACCCGGGGGAGGTCGGCCTCGGGGATACCACCACACTGGTCGGTGACGCACAACACCGCGGCACCGCCGACGTCGCCGGCCTCCACGATCACCCGGCCGCCCGGCGGTGTGTGCCGGATGGCGTTGTCCAGCAGGTTGTCGAGGGCCCGGCAGAATTCCCGGGCGGACACCTCCATCGCCGGGAGTTGCCGTAGCCGCTCGACGATCTCCACCCCCTTGACGTCGGCGGCGGCACCGGCACCGGCCAACGAGTCGGCCACGACCTCGCCGAGCCACACTTTCTCGCCGCCCAGCCGCAACGCGCCGCTGTTGATCCGGGACAGCTCGAACAGGTCCTCCACCAGGGCGGTCAGGCGCTCGGCATCCGTGCGAATCTGTGCGTGATAGCGGGCGACGGTGTCGGGGTCATCGGCGACGTCGTCGTCGAGCGCCTCGGCCATCGCCCGGATCGTGGCCAGCGGTGCGCGTAGATCGTGTGAGACCCAGGCGATCAGTTCTCGGCGGGACGTCTCGAGTGCGTGTTCTCGTTTCTGCGACTCGTCCAACCGGCGGGAGACGTCAGCCAACTCCGCCACCAGCCCGGCCAGCTCACCTGGTCCGGTCACGTGGGGTGCGCTCGATGGCGCGATGCTGCCATCCTCATCGACCATCGTCCGCGCGTAGTCACCCACTTGCCGGGTTCCGGCGCCGATATCGTCACCGAGTTGTAGAGCAGCGCCAACGGCGACACCCATGGCCACCACCAGCACGACGATCAGCACGATCAGGTCATGTTTGGAGATGAACATGGCCAGCGCCGCGACGATCACACCCGTGACCGCCACCAGCACCGCGGACATAGCCACAACGAGCACCTGTGCGCGCACCGGTCGGCCCCGGAAGAACCGCAGCACCATCGCTCCGGCGACACTGGCTATCGCCGACGCCACGAACGCCACCCCGAGCAGGATTGCCGCCTCGTCTGCCGGGACACCGCAAAGAGCAGCGATCACCGCCGCGACCACCATGGCGGCGGTGAGGATCACCAGGGTCGGGAAGGGTCTGCGGATCATGGCTCAAACCGGTAGCCGACACCACGAACCGTGACCAGATGGGTCGGCGCCGAAGCGTCGCTTTCCACTTTCTCGCGCAGTCGGCGCATGTGCACGGTGACCGTCGACGTGTCGCCGAATCGCCAGCCCCACACCGCTTCCAGCAGCTCTTCGCGGCGGAACGCCCGGCCCGGATGGGCGAGTAGATAGACGAGAAGATCGAACTCCTTGGCGGTCAACGCCACAGCTGCGCCGCCCCGGGTGACCTGGTGACCGACGACGTCGACCTCGATATCGCCGGCCACCAGCACGTCCGCGGATGTCAGCGAAACACCCCCGCTTGCGGCCCGGCGCAGCACTGCCCGCACCCGAGCGGCTAGCTCCCGGGGAGAAAACGGCTTGGTGACGTAATCGTCCGCGCCAATTTCCAGACCGGCGATCCGATCGTTTTCCTCACCGAGCGCGGTCAGCATCACCACCGGGATCGGCGCGACCTGCCGCAGGCGGCGACACACCTCCAAGCCGTCCATACCGGGCATCATGACGTCCAGCACGACGAGGTCCGGCAACGTGGCCAACGCCTGTTTCAGGCCTGTGGCGCCATCGGTGGCGTAGTCCACCTCAAAGCCGTCACGGCGCAGATACCGGGCGACGACATCGGCCAGGGCCGGATCGTCATCAACCACAAGCACGCGCGAGGCGGCAGCGGAATCCATGCAACTACCATGACCGATCCACTACCCCCGCGTCGCCTCCGCGGGGCAGACTTTCGCGCTTCGTAATGATTCGACGCGCTTTCCGCCTCTAATGTCGCCTGCATGCGCAGCCCTCACGTGCTGGTGCTGGCCAAGGCGCCCGCCCCGGGGCGAGTCAAGACCCGGCTCAGTCCACCGCTGTCCCCCGCCGCCGCGGCGGCGGTCGCCGAGGCGGCGCTAGCCGACACACTGGAGGTGGTGGCCGGCTGCGACGTGGACCGGCGCATCCTGGCCTTGGATGGTCCCCGCGGCCCATGGCTGCCGCCGGGCTTCGAGGTGATCCCGCAGGTGTCTGGCTCCCTTAACCAGCGGTTGGCCGCGGCATGGGAGTACGCCGGGGGCCCAGGCGTTCAGATCGGCATGGACACCCCGCAGGTCACCCCGGGTCTACTCACCCATGCACTCAGCATCGTGATGGGTTCGGCCGCCGACGCGGCGCTCGGCCTCGCCGAGGACGGCGGCTGGTGGGCGATCGCCTTGGATCAGCCGCGCCCCGGTGTGTTCCGTGGCGTGCCTATGAGCCGGCCCGATACCGGCCGCCAGCAATACGATCGCCTCCGCGCGCTGGGGCTGCGAGTACGGAGCCTTCCCGTGTTGCGTGATCTCGACGACGTCGTGGATGCCCTGGCGATCGCCGGTGCGGCCCCGACGTCTCGCACAGCTGGGGCTGTTCAGGACCACGTGAGGACTATTGCCCGCCCCCGGTCGGCCGCCCGGGAGTCGGGCCCCGCCGGGGGCACAGCGGGGGCCGGAGTGGCCGGCGAGGCCCCGGCATGATCGACGTCATCCTTCCCGTCTTGAACGAGCGGGCCGCGATCGCCTGGGTGCTCCCACGGATGCCACCCGGATACCGACCCATCGTGGTCGACAACGGGTCCACCGACGGTTCGCCGCACGCGGCCGAAGCCCTCGGCGCGTGGGTGGTCAGCGAACCGCGGCGCGGCTTCGGCGCGGCCTGTTATGCCGGCCTCTCCGCCGCCAGCGCCCCCGTTGTGTGTTTCATGGACTGCGACGCGTCGCTCGACCCGATAGATCTGCCAACCGTCGCCCACCCTGTTGTCCACGGCGCGGCCGATCTGGTGTTAGGAGCTCGACAGCCCACCGACGGCGCACTCGCGGTGCACAGCCGGGTGGCCAACCGGTATCTGGCCTGGCGCGTCAACCGCTACGTCGGGGCGCGGATCAGCGACCTCGGGCCGATGCGGGCCGCCTCCCGGGTTCCGCTACTCGAGCTGGGTATCACCGACCGGCGCAGCGGCTGGCCCCTGGAGATGGTTCTGCGGGCCGGGCGGGCTGGTTGGCGCGTCTCCGAGGTGCCGGTGCCCTACCGTCGGCGGATGGGCCGTAGCAAGGTGACCGGTACCGTGCCGGGCACGGTACGCGCCATCATCGATATGCAGGCACAACTTGGCCGGGCTCGGGCCGCGGCGCGAGCCGCCAGCAGGCAGGAGGAACCGTGACCGACACGCTCCATGGCCACCCGCCGTCCGCCGGCCCGCCCACCGCCGACATCGGTGTCTTCGGCGGGTCCGGCTTCTACGCCTTGACCGGTGCTGACCCGGGCGACGTCCACACCGTGGAGGTGACGACCACATGGGGCGCACCGTCGGCACCGGTGACCATCGCCACCTTCACCACGGGGGATACGTCGGTCCGGGTGGCGTTCCTGCCACGGCACGGCACGCACCACGAGTTTCCCCCGCATCGGATCAACTATCGGGCCAACGTCGACGCGATGCGCCAGTTGGGTGTTCGAGTGCTGGTGTCACCGTTCGCGGCGGGTTCGCTGCGCCCCGAGGTCAAACCCGGTGAGTTCGTCGTTGTCGACCAGCTCGTCGACCGCTCCCATGGTCGTGCCGACACGTTCTACGACGACTTCAAGGAAGGGCCGCGGCATCTGCCGTTCGCCGACCCCTACCACCCCGGTGTCCGCCGCATCCTGCTCGACGCGGCCCGAACCGCGGGAATCACCATCCACGATGGCGGCACGGTTGTGGTCATCAACGGGCCCAGGTTCTCCACCCGGGCGGAGTCCAGGTGGCATCGTGCCGCAGGCTGGGATGTGGTGAACATGACTCAGTACCCGGAAGCCGCGCTCGCTGGCGAGGCCGGCATCCCGTTCGGCGGCATCGCGCTGGTCACCGACGACGACACCGGTCTGGAACGGGCCGGGTCCGAACCGGTCACCCAAGAGGCGGTGTTCGCGGTCTTCGAGCAGAACCTGCACCGGCTGCGCGAGCTGCTGGCCGCCGCGCTGCCGGGGCTGACACGTTTCGTCGCCTAGGCCGACCCGGGCGCATGAGCGAGCATCACTCATCCGCTCCGCGCCGGCGGCGATGCCGGCGCCGGCGCGCCATCACCTCGCGGATCGGTGGCACCACCACGCCATGGGCGGCCATCCGGCGCCGCACCTTGCGACGGGTGATGAGGATCCCCGCCAGCCCGCCGAGCCACACGACGTACTGCACGGCGAAACCGAGCCGGAAGTCGTCCAGTTCGTACGTCGTCCCGTCGCCACTGCGCAGGTCGATCAAAGCGCCGATGGCCAGGATGATCAGCAGCGCGGCGGTGAATCCACCGACGTTCACGATGCCGGTAGCGGTGCCGAGGCGGTTAGGTGGGTTGAAGGTACGGGCGAAGTCGAAGCCGATCATCGAGCCAGGACCGCTCAACGCCAGCGACAACACGAGCAACACCAGCAACCACACCGGCGCGGCACCGGGCCAGAGCAAGACCGCCGTCCAGGCCGACGCATTGGCCAGCACGACCGACACCACCAGCCAGGAGCGCCGCAACGGATGCCGTTGCACGAGCACCCCGACCACCGGGCCGGCGACCGCTCCGGCCAGGACCATAACGGTCATCAACGCGCCGGCCGCCGCCTGCGACATACCCTGCCCGGCCACCAGGAACGGGTAGCCCCACATCATCGCGAACACGATGCCCGCGAAGCCGGTGGTGGTGTGAGTCCACAACCCGAGCCGAGTTCCGGGGTGCCGCCACGCCGTCATCAGGTCGCTGCCGACCCCACCCCAGGTGTTGCCTTGGATAGGGCGCGCCCGCGCCTCCGGCGAATCGCGCAGCGTAACGATCGCCACCACAGCGACCACCACACCCAGTACGGCGACCGACCCATACGCAGACGTCCATCCGAGCTGACCGAGGACCGCGACGAAGGGCACGGCGGACAGCACCTGGCCCAGCTGGCCGGTCAGACCGGTCAGCTGGGTGAGCAATGGAACCCGGCCGGGCGGGAACCAAGCAGCGACCAGACGCAGGACACTGACGAACGTCATCGCGTCGCCACACCCGACCAGGATCCGGCCGGCGGCGGCCGCCGGTACCGACTCGGCGAAAGCCAGCACCCCCTGGCCACCGGCCATGATCAGCGCCCCGATGATCAGCAGCCGGCGAGGACCGATCTGATCCAGCAACACGCCGACCGGCACCTGCAAACCGGCGTAGACCACCAATTGGAGGACCACGAACGATGCCAGGACACTGGCCGAGGTGCCGAACCGGTCCGCCGCCTCCAGCCCGGATACACCAAACGACGTGCGGTGCAAGACGGCCACGATGTAGGACACGAGGCCGACTCCCCACACGATCTGAGCACGGCGCGCGGTGGACATCACCTCGTATTGTCCTCCGCCGCTGCCGTCCGCGCGGGGAGTTCGGGGTGTGATGTTCGTTGGGTGAGCGACAGACTTCCCACGCTTCGCACTTGCGTCGCGACGTGGAGGCCTTCGTCGCTAGTGTCCCGCGCCGGAGGACACTAGGTGGAGGCAGTCCTGATGTACGACGACAACGAATCTCGCTCGACCTCAAGTTCGGTGATCCGGCTCTTGACGACGTCACCGATGCTGACGAGCCCGGCCAGGCGGTCGTCCACCATCACCGGCACGTGCCGGAATCGGCCGTCCGTCATCACCCGCGACAACTCCTCGAGATGAGTCTGCGGCGTGCAGGTCTTGACGTCGGCCGTCATGATGGTCGAAACGGCGTCGGACAGAATAGCGGCACCTCGGCGGGCGATGGCCCGGACGATATCTCGTTCCGAGACGATACCGGCGAGCGCGCCGTCGGCGTCGACGACAACCGTCGCACCGATGTGGTGCTCGGCCAGGACGGCCAGCAACGTCCGGACGTCGTCCTCGGGGGAGACGGTCACGACGTCGGCACCCTTGGTGCGGATCAGGTCGGATACGTGCATGGGGGCCTCCTGATGGTCTCGGAGTACTCCTCGTGCCATTGCACGGTACGGCGTATTCGCCGCCGGTGGAAGCCTTTCGGGTGAACCCGCCCGCGTGACGCTCACAGCATCCACCATGTATCGTCACAAGACACCCACGCGGTGGGACAACTTCATACCCATCCACTTCACTACGGATCGTCCGGCACGTACCTGCCGGTGAAGGGACACATCACCATGGCCACTGTCACCTACGACAAAGCGACCCGGGTTTACCCGGGCCAGGACACCCCGGCCGTCGACAGCCTCGATCTGGCCATCGAGGATGGCGAGTTCCTCGTCCTCGTCGGCCCCTCCGGTTGTGGGAAGTCCACCAGCCTCCGGATGCTCGCCGGGCTGGAAGAGGTCGACGCTGGATCCATCCGGATCGGCGAGCGAGACGTCACCCACATGCCGCCCAAGGACCGGGACATCGCCATGGTGTTCCAGAACTACGCTCTCTACCCGCACATGACGGTCGCGGCCAACATGGGCTTCGCCTTGAAGATCTCCGGCACCCCGAAGGCCGAGATCCAGCGTCGTGTTCTGGAGGCCGCCAAGCTTCTCGACCTCGTCGAATACCTCGACCGCAAGCCGAAGGCGCTCTCCGGTGGTCAGCGGCAACGAGTTGCCATGGGCCGCGCCATCGTGCGTGAGCCGCAGGTGTTCCTCATGGACGAGCCGCTGTCCAACCTCGACGCCAAACTCCGCGTCTCTACTCGCACCCAGATCGCGTCGCTACAGCGGCGCCTTGGCATCACCACGGTCTACGTCACCCACGACCAGATCGAGGCCATGACCATGGGCGACCGCGTCTGTGTCCTGAAGGACGGCCTCCTGCAGCAGGTGGACACCCCGCTCAACCTGTACGACACACCCGCCAACGTGTTCGTCGCCGGGTTCATCGGCTCCCCCGCGATGAACATCGCCACCTTCGACATCATCGAGGGCGGCCGGGCCAAGCTGGGCGAGGCCGACGTCTCGGTGCCCAGGTCGGTGCTCACCAAGGTCTCCGACGAAGGCTCCGACCTCGTCACCATCGGCTTCCGTCCGGAGTCGCTGGTGCCGGTCTCCTCCGAGGATGTCGGCGGCATCCCGGTCACTGTCGACGTCGTCGAGGAGTTGGGCTCCGACGCCTTCGTGTACGGCCACCCCGCCGGCCCCAAGGCGGCGGAGCAGACCGACCGGATGCGCAGCGACACCGTCATCGCACGGGTCGAGCCGCGGATGGCACCGGCCAAGGGTGAGAAGATCGTGCTCAAGGTCCGTGAGGGAGAGTCGCACTTCTTCTCGGTCAAGACCGGCGAGCGTATCCCTCAGTAAGACGTCACGCGCGAACGGGGGGCGCCGAGCATTCGGGCTCGGCGCCCCCGTTCGCGCCGCCTATGAACCAGGACTCAGCGAGAATGTCCGCTATGGAACTGCGCATCCTGGCCACGCCGAGGGAACAGCAGGCGCTGCTCGACCTGCCCTGGGACATGCCGCTGGAGGAATGGCCCGAGTGGTATCTCGTCGCCCTTCCCCGCGGCATCTCCCGGCATGTCGTGCGGTTTACCCGATTGGGCGGCCGGATCTATGCGCTCAAAGAAGTCGTGCAGTCCTACGCGGACCGCGAATACCGCCTGCTGCGTGATCTGGAACGCCTGAACGTGCCGGCGGTGAAGGCGGTAGGGGTGGTCAGCGGGCGACAAGCACCTGACGGCGAATCGCTGGATCCGATCCTGGTCACTCGCCACCTCCAGTTCTCTCTCCCGTACCGGGCACTCTTCGCCCGCATGATGCGCCGGGACACGGTGGATCGGCTCATCGACGCACTGGTGGTACTGATCGCCCGGCTACACCTGCTGGGGTTCTACTGGGGGGACTGTTCGCTCTCCAATACCCTGTTCCGACGCGATGCCGGAGCCTTCGCCGCCTACCTCGTCGACGCGGAGACCGGCGAGTTGCACGACCGGCTCAGCGACGGGCAGCGCCTTCACGACCTCGAAGTCGCCAGGGTCAACATCGCCGGCGAGATGATGGATCTGGCCGCTGCGGGATATCTCGACGAGACGGTCGACCCCATCGCCACGAGCGATCAGGTCGTCGAACGTTATCGGACGTTGTGGGCCGAGCTCACCGAATGGGAGGCGTTCGACGTCAACGACCGGTGGCGGATCGCCCGCCGGGTGGAGCGCCTCAACGAACTGGGTTTCGACGTAGCCGAGCTCGACATCGTCACCGACATCGGCGGGCGCACGGTTCGGGTCCAGCCGAAGGTGGTCGACGCCGGACACCATTCGCGCCGGCTGCTCCGGCTGACTGGAATCGACGCACAGGAGAACCAGGCCCGTCGGCTGCTGAACGACCTCGACGCGTACGCGGCCGAGACCGACCAGCAGGGCGAAGACGAGGAGATCGTAGCCAACGCCTGGGTCCTCGACTGCTTCGAACCGGTGCTGCGCACCATCCCGCCCGAGTTCCGCGGCAAGCTCGAGTCCCCGGAGATCTACCACGAGGTGCTCGAACACCGGTGGTACCTGTCCGAGCGGTCCGGCTACGACGTCGGCCTGCCGGAGGCGGCACAGGACTACGTCGACACGGTGTTGCGGCACAAGCCGGACGAGCTGGCGATTCTAGGCGGAACCACCGAGAATCCGGAGGACCCAGAGGCGACCCAGCCGTTCCGGGTTCCCTGGGACGAACTGCGCTGACCCCACGCCGGCGGTGAGCCGCGGCGAGGTGTCCGGCCCTGTGGCGGCGTCGGCCGTGGCCACCGACCTGTCCGGCCTGACAACTCGCGAAATGCGGGGATGAGCAGGGAACCCGATCATTCGGAACGTTCGAGACTGCGGGCGATGACCAGGCGCTGGATCTGGTTGGTGCCCTCGAAGATCTGCATCACCTTGGCCTCCCGGAAATAACGCTCCACCGGGTAGTCGCGGGTATAGCCGGAACCACCGAGCACCTGCACCGCGTCAGTGGTGACCTTCATGGCCGCATCGGTGGCGATGAGTTTGGCGACGCTGGCCTGGTGGCGGTAACTCATACCCAGGTCACGCCGCTGAGCGGCGACGAGGTACGTCGCGCGGGACGCCTCCACCGCCGCGGCCATATCGGCCAGCAAGAAACCGAGCCCTTGGTGTGTGATGATCGGCTGGCCGAACTGCTCACGCTGCTTGGCATACGCCACGGCGACGTCGAGCGCCGACTGAGCCAGCCCGGTCGCACCAGCGGCCACACCCAACCGGCCGGAGTCGAGCGCCTGCAGCGCCAATCCGAATCCGGCGCCCTCGTCACCGATCCTGCGTTCGGCCGGCAGCCGCACGTCGTCGAAATGGACCAGCGTGGTAGGTGAGCCGGTGAAGCCCATCTTCTTCTCTGGTGTCCCGAACGACAATCCGGCGGCGTCGGCGGGCACCAGGAAACACGAGATGCCGCGTGGGCCGTCATCGGACGTACGAGCGAAGACGGTGTAGAAGTCGGCGAGCCCCCCATGGGTGATCCAGGCTTTGGTGCCCTTGAGCACGTAGTCGTCGCCTACTCGTACCGCCCGGGTGGACAGCGCCGCCGCGTCGGATCCGGCATGCGGCTCGGATAGGCAGTACGCCCCCAGGAGTTCGCCGCCGATCATGTCCGGCAACCAACGCTTGCGCTGTTCATCGGTGCCAACGGCAACAAGCGGCCAACACGACAACGTGTGCACGCTGACGCTGAGCCCCACCGTCGCCCATCGGGCCGCGAGCTCCTCGATCACCTGGAGGTAGACCTGGAACGGCTGCCCCCCACCGCCGAAGTCTTCGTCGTACGGCAAACCCAACACGCCAGAGCGGCCCAGCAGGCGCAGCAACTCACGTGGATACTCACCGCTGGACTCCGCGGCATCGGCACGCGGAGCGAGTTCGGCATCGGCGATGTCGCGGACCAAGGCGATCAGGTCACGCGACTCAGGTGTTGGCAGCAGGCGTTCTACCGGCACGTCGTTGTACCTCCACGGCTCGCGCCGGCCAGAGATCACCCCGCCGGCGTTGGTCGTCGTTGCGCCTGGCAGGTCGGCAGCAGGCGGTGACCCGAGTCACCGGCATGCCAGGGCAGCGACAGCATACCCCGTGATCGACAGACGTCAGCATTGCCGCTGGCCGACACCGCCGTGACCTGCTGCCCAACTACCGTGCGGCCACGGCCCGGTTCGGAGACCGGCGGGAGGTCAGCTGGCGTCACGACCGCGCGCGGGCGACCTCGTACAGAGCCACGCCAGCGGCGACGCCGGCATTCAGCGACTCCACCGCTCGCGCGATGGGGATCCGCACGACGAGGTCACATGCCTGAGCCACCACTCGCGACATCCCAGCCGCCTCCGAGCCGACTACCAGGCACAGAGGCTCGCTCAAGGTGGCCGCGTCGGTGAGCTCAACCTCACCGTCGCCGTCGAGACCAACAACGAACAGCCCGGAGTCTCGATACGCCCGCAACTGCCGGGCCAGGTTGGTGGCCCGCGCGACCGGCAACCGGGCGGCGGCACCGGCCGACGTCTTCCACGCACCTGCCGTCATACCCGCGCTACGCCGTTCGGGGACAACAACGCCGTGTGCGCCGAACGCGGCCGCGGACCGAACCACTGCGCCGAGATTACGGGGGTCGGTCACCCCGTCCAAGGCGACCACCAGAGGGGTCTCCCCGGCCTCGTATGCCGCTTCCGGCAAGTCGGCGGGATCGGCGTACTGATAAGGCGGCATAGTCAACGCGACGCCCTGGTGCACCGCACCAGCGGTGAGCCGATCGATCTCGGTGCGTGGCGCCTCCAGCAACGGCAGCCGCCGCTCGGTGGCGATGCGCAGGATTTCCCGGACCCGGGCGTCGCTGTCGATCCGTTCGGCGACGTAAAGCGCCCGCACCGGCACGTCGGCGCGCAGTGCCTCAACAACGGAGTTGCGACCCGCCACCGTCTCCGGAGCGCCAGGCCGGCCACGTTCGGTACCCGAGCGGCGAGCCCCGGAGGAGTCGGCGGCCCGCTGCTTTCTGGCGGCCTGCCGAGCGGCCGGATGGCCGGTACGGTCCTGCGCTCGCGGTGTTGGCCCCTTACCTTCGAGGCTGCGGCGGCGCTGGCCGCCGGAGCCCACCTGCATCCCCTTCTTGCTGCCGGGTTTGCGCATGGCGCCACGGCGACGCGAGTTACCAGGCATACGAGGGGTCCTAACGCTGTGGTGGTTATGGAACGGCTGGTTCGAGCCGATATTGACGCCGGTACCGGTGCTCGCCGGGCACTACGTGGTGTGGCTGTCGTCGGTGAGCTCCCACCTGGTGCCGGACGGTCCGTCTTCCACGACGATACCGATCTCGTTGAGCCGGTCGCGAATCGCGTCGGCTGTGGCGAAGTCACGGCGGGCCCGCGCTTCCTTCCGCTGATCGAGCAGCGTGCCAACAAGCCCGTCGACGACCTGCCGCAATCGCTGCCCGGCGCTGCCGACGGAGTCGAGACCCACCCACGGTTCGGCCAGTGGGTCGATTCCGAGCACACCAAGCATGGCACGGACATCCGCGAGGTTCGTGCGCAGCTCGGAGTGTTCGCGGGAAGCCAGGAACTGGTTGCCCTCCCGGACGGCGTCGAAGAGCACGGCTAGGGCCTGCGGCACGGAGAGGTCGTCGTCCATAGCCGCGGCGAAGGCCCGGGGAACATCCGGTGCCGGCGCTACCCCCGGTACTACCTCGGCGGCCCGAGTAACGTATCCCTCGAGCCGGCGGTACGCCGCGGCATCCGCGGCCATCGACTCCTCCGAGAAGTCGATGTGGCTCCGGTAGTGCGCGGCTAGCAGGTAGTACCGCAGTTCGACCGGCCGCACCCGGCGCACGACATCGGACACCAGCAACGAATTGCCCAACGACTTGCTCATTTTCTCGCCGGACAGGGTGACCCAGGCATTGTGCATCCAGAACCGGGCGAACCGCTGCCCGGCGGCCCGAGACTGGGCCAGTTCGTTCTCGTGATGGGGGAAGCGCAGGTCGATGCCACCGCCATGGATGTCGAACTCGTCACCCAGGTACTTTCCGGCCATAGCCGAGCACTCCAGATGCCACCCCGGCCGGCCGCGGCCGAATGGAGTCGGCCAGGACGCCGACTCCGGCTCACCGGGTTTGTGCCCCTTCCACAGCGCGAAGTCGCGGGGGTCGCGCTTGCACCGCGGGTCGGCGTCGGCCGCATGCTCCATCTCGTCGATCTTCTGCCCGGACAGCTGCCCGTAGGCCGGCCACGAACGGACATCGAAATAGACGTCGCCGGAGCCGTCCGTGGCTTGGTACGCGTGATCGCGCTTGACGAGTTCGTGCATCAGCTCGACCATCTCCGGGATGTGCCCGGTGGCGCGTGGCTGGTAGGTGGCCGGAATGCACCCGAGGATCTCATAGGCGGCATCGAGCGCACGTTCGTTCTCGTAGGCCCATGCCCACCACGTCCGGCCGGCGTCGGCCGACTTGTTCAGGATCTTGTCGTCGATGTCGGTGACGTTGGCGACGATGGTGACGTCGAGTCCGCCGTGCTCGAACCAACGCCGCAACACGTCGAACACGACCTCCTTGCGGATATGCCCGATATGCGGCGGACCCTGTACCGTCAGGCCACAATGGTAAATGCCCACGTGTCCGGCACGAACCGGGACGAAGTCACGGATCTCTCGGGTGGCTGTGTCGTACAGGCGGAAACTCACCGCACAAGGGTAGCTAGTCTGGGCCGTATCGGCACCGTCCCCAACCCCTAAGCCTGTGGAGCAGCATCAGTGTCCGACGTCGACCGGTCGCCTCCCGAGCACCGCGACCCCCTTCCGTCTGCCGCGGATGGGCCGGGCCAGGACACCACCGGTTCCAGGAACGCCGCCCCGGTCGGATGGTGGATCAGCGGCGCCGGGCGCTGGTGGCTGCTCCCGCTGATCTCCGGTCTTGCCACCGCTGCGCTCCTCGCCTTCCTCACCTGGCAGGTCGTGGTGCGTGGGCCACTGATCGCGTGGGATTGGCCGTTGCACGTCTACGTCGATGCCCGACAGCCGTCCGGTTTCCCCCGCGAGGTGCTCAACGGCATCGCCAGCCTCGGTGGCCAACGCCTCTACACCCTGCCCATCGTGGTTTCCGTCGGCGCGTGGGTGGCATGGAAGCAACGCAACATCCGCCCGCTGATCGCCATCGGTGCCGGACTGGCCACCGTCTTTTTCATCGGCTACTGGATCAAATTCAGTCTGGCCCGGACCGCCCCGCACACTGGTGTCGACATCCTGCACGGCGAGGGCCAGGCGTTCCCGTCCGGCCACACCGCGAACGCCACGTTGACGTGGATCCTGATCGTCGTCGTGTTGTTCGGCGCTCAGGGCTGGAAGCCCGACCAGCGGCGGTTGAGGTTCTGGGGCACAGTGGCCCTCACCGTCGTGTTCGTATCCGGCATGTTGATGACCCTGCTCGATTACCACTGGTTCAGTGACATCCCCGGTGGCTGGCTGTTGGGCGGGTTGGCACTGGCGGTGTCGCTGGCGGTGTTGCGGCTTCCAGTTCGCTGGCCGGTGCTGCGGTGGCCGGAGCGCAGCTCACCAGGTCACCAGGGCGACGGCGACCGCGGCTAACCCCTCGCCACGCCCGGTCAGACCGAGTCCATCCGTGGTAGTTGCGCTGACGCTGACCGGAGCACCCAACGCCTGGCTCAGCACCTCCTCCGCCTCGGCCCGCCGTGAACCGATCTTCGGGCGGTTGCCGATCACCTGGACCGACACGTTGCCGATGTGGCCCGACGCCTCCCCCACCAGCCGGGCGACCTCCGCAAGCAACGCAGTGCCCGACGCTCCCGCCCACTCCGGCCGGGCGGTGCCGAACACGGATCCCACATCGCCGAGACCCGCTGCGGCCAATACGGCGTCGCAAGCAGCGTGCGCGGCGACGTCACCGTCGGAGTGGCCCGCACAACCGGCGGGTTCGTCCGGCCAGTGAAGCCCGGCTACCCAGCATGGGCGGCCCCGCTCCAGCGGGTGGACGTCGGTACCGATCCCTACCCTGGTCGTCATCGATGCCCCTCATCGGCAGCCCGGGCGGCCAGCAACGCTTCGGCCAAGAGCAGGTCGAGCGGCCGGGTGACCTTGAAGGCGGATTCGTCGCCGGGAACGACGTACACGGGCTGTCCGAGCCGTTCTACCAGGCCGGCGTCGTCGGTGGCTTCGTCACCGGTCGCGGCATCATGGGCCCGCTGCAATAGGCCACGACGGAATCCCTGCGGAGTCTGCACCGCGCGGAGAACGGTGCGATCCGGGGTGTCGACGACTGACCCGCGTCGATCTACCTGTTTGAGGGTGTCGACCACCTCAAGGCCGGGAACAACCGCGGCCCGCCCGGCCTGCACGGCTGCGGCCACCTCCGCGAACAATCGCGGTGGTGCGAGGCAACGAGCGGCGTCGTGCACCAACACGACGTCGATGTCACTCGACATGGCGGTCAGCGCGGCGCGCACCGAACTTTGGCGAGACACCCCGCCATCGACGACGCGCACCAACACGTCGGCCGGGATTTCAGGCTGGACGAACTCAAGGACACGTGTGGCAAGGCCAGGCGGTGCAGCCACCACGATGGCCGACACCACGCCCGACTCGACGGCCGCACGCACCGCGTGGCTGAGCAACGTCTGGCCACCGACGGTGTACAGCGCCTTCGGCATACCAACACCCAGGCGCACGCCCATGCCAGCGGCCGGCACGATCAACCCGACCATGGCGTTCCGCATCTCCGCACGCTGCCCACCCTAGTGGGCCGCCGGGCCACCACGGCGGACAGGCACCTCCGACGCCACGAACCTGGCGAGCGCCGCCCACAGCCTCGGCTGAGGCGACGTCCGCCGGGAGCGGGCAATCAGCCGGCGAGAACCTCGTCGAGCAAAGTCTCGGCCTTGTCTTCGTTAGTGTGCTCGGCCAGCGCGAGCTCCGACACGAGAATCTGTCGAGCTTTGGCCAGCATGCGCTTCTCTCCAGCGGAGAGACCGCGGTCACGCTCACGACGCCACAGGTCACGGACGACCTCGGCAACCTTGATGACGTCACCGGAGGCCAACTTCTCAAGATTGGCCTTGTACCGGCGTGACCAGTTGGTAGGTTCTTCGGTGTGTGGAGCCCGTAGGACCGAGAAGACCCGGTCTAGGCCCTCCTGGTTGACCACGTCACGTACACCGACCAGGTCAACATTGTCCGCCGGGACCTTGACGGTCAGGTCACCTTGGGTGACCCTCAAGACGAGGTACTGGCGCTCTTCTCCTTTGATGACCCGGGACTCGATAGCTTCGATGAGCGCAGCCCCGTGGTGCGGGTAGACAACCGTCTCGCCGACCTTGAAAGTCATATGTTCCTGTCCCCTTTCCCATGACAAGGATACCACGACTCTTCAGCACTTCTAGAGCGTTTGTGCTGGTCAGGGGCAAAGCTGGGGCTTGACAATCGTCAAGCTACGTGCTCCCGGCTGGGGAAATGCCGCCTTCCGATGCTCGCGGACGGCCGAATCCGTCCCGCCGACCTGCTCGAATCGATGCCTCGGTACCCTTAACAACGGCAGACCGACCTTACCGCCCACCCTCGAGGAGTCATCCGGTGAAACCTGCTGTCCGCCGCGGCGTCCTGGTCAGTATCCCGGCCCTGGCGTTCCTCATCGGAGGATGCAGCGTCCACGAGCAGACCCAGGGCTGGCACCCACGCTACGACGGCGTCACCGGCGAGGCCGGCGACATCGGCTTGCGCAACGTCGTGGTGGTGGTGTCCGACGACTCCCGCGCCACCGTACTCTCGTCGTTCGCCAACCGCGGTGCGGCCGATGAGCTTCTCGAGGTCCGAGTCGGCGAGGTCACGGCCGTCCCGCCGAGCGGCTCCCTGGAGATTCCCGACACCGGCTATGCCGCCCTCGAACCAGGCCCCACGCAGATCGAGTTCGACGGCGTCGACGTCGGGCCGGGGCGGATCACCGAGGTCGAGTTTCAGTTCGCCAACGCACCCAGGGTCACCCTCGACGCAGTCGTCAAAGGAGCGGACGGCCGCTACGCCCACGTCGAATTCTCCGAGAACGTCGAAGCCGACGGAGCACCGCTAAACGGTGCCGACGACCCCGGCGACGACGACCCCGGCGACGACGATTCCGCGGACGAGGACTGACCCACCCGGACGACGGCCGAGCCGGCTGGCCCCGACCGCGGACGTCGCCTAGGCCGGCGACGTCCGCGGGTCAGGCCTCCAGCTTGTAGCCGAGCCCGCGCACGGTCAGCAAATATGTCGGCGTGGTGGGATCCGGCTCTATCTTCGCCCGCAGCCGCTTCACATGGACGTCGAGCGTCTTCGTGTCGCCCACATAGTCGGCGCCCCAGATGCGGTCGATCAGCTGGGCCCGAGTCAGCACCCGGCCGGCATTGCGCAGGAGGAGCTCCAGTAGCTCGAACTCCTTAAGCGGCAGCCGGACCGATTCTCCGCCGACGGATACGACGTGCCGCTCGACGTCCATCCGCACCGGACCCGCCTCGAGGATGGCCGGACTGACCTCGGTCGGCTCGGCCCCCCTACGCAGGACAGCCCGGATCCGCGCCACCAGCTCGCGCGACGAGAAGGGCTTGGTCACGTAGTCGTCGGCGCCGAGTTCAAGGCCGACCACCTTGTCCACCTCGGAGTCCTTGGCGGTCAACATGATCACCGGCACACCGGAACGCTGCCTCAACTGCCGGCATACCTCCGTCCCAGACAATCCCGGCAGCATGAGGTCGAGCAGGACGAGGTCGGCCCCAGCCCGGTCGAACTCCTCGAGCGCGGCATCGCCGGTGGCCGCGACGGCCACCTCGAACCCTTCCTTCTTCAGCATGTACGACAGTGCATCGCTGAAGGACTCTTCGTCCTCGACGACCAGCACTCGGGTCACGGTGCCTCCCTAGCAACGTGCGCGACGACCTCGGACGGTTGCCCAGGCCGATACGGGTGGAGCGGAAGCCGCAGGGTGAAGGTGGATCCGGCGCCTTGTACGCTCCACACGTTGACGTCGCCGCCATGGCTGGCGGCGATATGTTTAACGATCGACAGCCCCAGCCCAGTACCGCCAGTCTTGCGGGACCGGGCCGGATCGACGCGGTAGAAACGCTCGAAGATGCGGTCGAGTTCGGTTTCGGCAATGCCGTGGCCCTGGTCGGTGACCCCGATCTCGACCACATCGTCCCGACAGGTGACGGCCACGGTGACGCGGGTTCCTTCCGGGCTGTAGCTGACGGCGTTCTCCACCAAGTTGCCCACCGCGATGATCAGCTGTTTCTCGTTGCCCAGCACCTGTAGCCCGTTCGCGCCGCCGGAGACTAGTTGAACCTTGCGGTTCTCGGCGTCGACCCGGCTGCGATCGACCGCCGCGGCCACGACGTTGTCGACCTCGACGGGGTCCGGCGAATCCACGGGGTCGTCGTACTGGAGCCGGGACAGGTCGATGATCTCCTCCACCAGCCGCGCGAGCCGGGCGCCCTCGCGCTGCATCCGGGTGGCGAAACGCTGCACCGCTTCGGGGTCGTCGCTCGCGTCCTGGACCGCCTCCGCCAGCAGCATCATGGCACCGACGGGCGTCTTGAGTTCATGGGACACGTTCGCCACGAAGTCTCGTCGTACCTCGTCGACCCGGATCTGGTGCGTACGGTCTTCCACCAGTGCCAGCAACAGGCGGTCACCCAGCGGCGCGACCCGAGCGGACACATGCAACGTTTGAGTGCTGTCCCGTGACCTCGGTACTTCAAGCTGTAGCTCCCGGATCTGCCCGTCGCGGCGGACCTTCTCGGCCAGCTTCGACAATTCGGGCACCGCGATTCGGTCCTGGCGCACCAAGCCGAACGCATAGGCGGAGGGGCTGGCTTTGACGACGCTGGCATGTTCGTCGAGCACGATGGCGCTCGAACGCAGCACAGCGACCACCTCAGCTGCGCCCTCGGGGATCGGTGAGGCACCCGACGGTGGTGTGGGAGTGGGCCTGCGGCCGCGGGACAAGACCCGCCAGCCGACCGCGAGGCCTACAGCGAAGCCGACGACGGCAGCCAGGACTCCAACGATGATGGCGTCCACATTCATCGATAGTACGGGGATCTGCGGCTCACGCAGCACAAAACGCCACTACGACGCGGTTTGGCCGACGATGTTCACCGGTATTTCGCAGCTGATTCACCTTGTGCCGCTCGCCGTCTACCCGTGCGACCTACTCTGTGCTCGAAGTTACGACCACCGACAACGACGGGAACGACGACACATGCGCGAGGCCTACCGCGAACAGCTCGACGCCGTAACCGGCCGGTTGATCGGCATGACGCGCAAGGCGAACGAACAGATGCGCTGGGCGTCCACGGCACTGCTGGAAGCCGAGCTGGCCTTGGCCGAGAAGGTCGTCGCCGCCGATCCGGCGATCAACCGCGACCAGCTGGAGATCGACGAGCACGTGATCGAGCTGATGGCGACCCAGAATCCCGTGGCCAGCGATCTCAGATTCGCCACCTCAGCGCTCCGGATCACCGCCGACGTCGAACGGATGGGCGACCTGACGGTCCACATCGCGAAGATCGCCCGTATGCGTTACCCCGACCACGCCATCCCCGCGGAACTACGCAGCACGTTCGCCGCCATGGGTGAGACCGCGGTCCGGATGGTCGACAAAGCCGGGCAGGTCCTTCGGACCCACGATCTCAAGGTCGCCGCCGAACTTGCCCGCGACGACAATGAGATGGACCAGCTGCACCGTTCTCTCTTCCTCGTGCTGTTGGACGATGACTGGAGTCGCGGCGTGGAGGCGGCTGTCGACATCGCACTGCTGGGGCGCTATTACGAACGGTTCGCCGACCACACCGTCGAGATCGCGGCCAACGTGCGCTACCTGGTCACCGGCGAGATCCGCTGACCCTCGGCCCCTTTCGTTCACCCTCACCCCCGGTGATCGTTGCCGGATTTCTGCCCTCACCCCCGGTGATCGTTGCCGGCTTCGTGTCGCAATAGCGACGCGATCTGGGGTTTGATCACCGGGGGTGAGGGCAGAAATCCGGCAACGATCACCGGCTAGGAGTGGTAGACGATCACCTTGTCGCCGACCTTCACCTGGTCGAACAGCGACGCGATCGCGCCCTTGTCCCGGACGTTGACGCAGCCGTGCGACGCGCCGTTGTACCCGTTCTGGGCGAAGTCGGGTGAGTAGTGGACCGCCTGACCACCGCTGAAGAACATCGCGTAGGGCATCGGGGTGTCGTAGAGGGATGACACGTGATCACGTGACTTCCAGCCGACCTTGAAGGCGCCCTCACGGGTCGGTGTCAGCTCCGACCCGAACCGTACGTCGAGTGTGGTCTTCACCTGTCCGTCCACCACCCAGCGCAGGCTCCGGGACGTCTTGTCGATACACAGCGCACGACCGGTGGTGCAGCGCGGGTCGAGCCCGGCCACCGGTGTGGTGGTGGTGTCGTCGGGCTCATCCTCGTCCGGCTCGCGATTGTGCAGCTCGTCCTCGGTGGGTTTGCGGGTCATCGCGGCCAGCCGGTCCCACGTGTCTTGGTCCACCGCGCCGGTCTCCGGCAGCTCCCGCTTCACCTGGAAGCCGGCCACCGCGACCCGCGTGACGTCGCCGTAGTTGGGCGTGACCTCACCGGTGAACCATCCGATCTGCTTCAGACGGGCCTGGAGCTCACGAACGCGGTCACCGGAGTCGCCGGGGCTCAGGATCGGTGGGCCGGCGACGATCCGGTTGTGCAATTCGTCGTCGGTGGGTTTGCGGGTCATCGCCACCAGCCGGTCCCACGTGTCCTCGTCGACCACGCCGGTCTCCGGCAGCTCCCGCTTCACCTGGAAGCCAGCGACCGAGGCCGTCGTAATGTCGTCGTACTCACCTGAAATGTCCGGCTCGTACCATCGCAGTTGCTTCAGGCGGGCCTGGAGTTCGCGGATGTCGTCACCGGTGTCACCAGCGTCGAACAACGGCTCAGGCTCGGGCGGCTCGGTCTCCTCCGGCTCGGGGGTCGTGGTGGGGGCGGGCGTGACGGTAGGCGTCGACGAGGGCGCCAGGGTCGGAGCCTCGGCGAGTTCCTCGGAACGCTGTGTCGGCGATGCGCTCGCCGGGTCGGCGGATGTCGTGGCAGCAGCGGAATCGTCGGAGAGCAGCTGGCCGATTCCGTAGGCTCCCCCCGTGCCCACGGCCACCACCAGCACGGCAGCCCCCACGATCTTCGCGATTCTTCTGTTGCGCACGACACGTTCCTCTCCGGCTCGATGCGGCTACTGTCGACGCCGCCCCCACCCGACATGACGCACATCGTGCCGGGCCGGTTGCACATCTCGCACTGTGACGTTGATTACGAATCGGTCACAGAACTGTGGCTCGCACCGCTACACCCCTCATAACGAACGCTGACGATACCGGCCGGGTGGGCGGAAGAGACAGGGGCCGCGCGGTGTTGTAGCTGGGGTGTGACGTACGAGACGGCCAACGGACAGGAGTAGCACCGACGTGACCGACCGCCGCCGCGCTACCCCGCTCCGACGGGTTGCCATGCTCAGCGTTCACACGTCCCCCCTTGACCAACCAGGCTCCGGCGACGCCGGCGGCATGAACGTGTACATCGTCCAACTGGCCAGAGAGATCGCCGCAGCGGGCGTCGAAGTCGAGATCTTCACTCGGGCCACATCGTCCGAGCTCCCGCCGGTGGCCCCGGCAGCGCCGGGGGTCACGGTCCACCACGTCCCCGCCGGCCCATACGAGCCGTTGCCGAAGAGTCACCTCCCGGCCCAGATGTGCGCACTCACCACCGGAGTGCTCCGCGCCGAAGCTGCCCGCCAGCCCGGCTGGTACGACGTCGTGCACTCCCACTACTGGCTGTCCGGGCAGGTCGGGAGGGTGGTGGCCGATCGCTGGGGAGTCCCTTTAGTGCACTCCATGCACACCATGGCCAAGATCAAGAACCGGGCGCTCGCCGCTGGCGACCGGCCCGAGCCACCACCCCGCGAGCGCGGCGAAGAACAGATCGTCCGCGCGGCGCACCGGCTGATCGCCAACACCGACGACGAGGCAGTGCAGCTGGTTCGGCTGTACGGCGCCACTCCGGAGCGGGTCGAAACGGTGTGGCCCGGCGTCGACCTGACTCTTTTCACGCCGGGCCTTCGGGCTGCGGCGCGGCGGCGGCTCGGATTGGACCCGGCTGCCGCCGTCTTGCTCTTCGCCGGCCGGATCCAACCCCTCAAGGCCCCGGACATCCTGGTTCGCACCGCCGCCCGGCTGGTGGCGGCCGAACCGACCCTGCGCCGCCGCCTGGTAGTACCTATCGTCGGCGGGTTGTCGGGAACCGGCACCGAACACCCTGACAGCGTCATTCGGCTGGCCGAGTCGCTCGACGTCGCCGACATCGTCCGGCTACACCCACCGGTCCCGCAGGCCACCCTCGCGGATTGGTATCGGGCCAGCGATCTCACGGTGGTGCCGTCGTACAACGAATCGTTCGGCCTGGTGGCCTTAGAATCGCAGGCCTGCGGCACACCCGTCGTCGCCTCGGCGATCGGCGGGCTCAGAACGGCGGTCCACGACGGACACTCCGGGGTCCTCGTCACCGGCCATGACCCCGCGAGGTGGGCGCATGCCATCGGCGCGCTCCTCGACGACCAACCCCGCCTGGATCAACTGCGCACCGGTGCCTTACGGCACGCCGCCCAGTTCGGTTGGGCGGCGACGGCGGCCCGTACCCTCGAGATCTACACCGACACCCGGGACCGGCACCGGGCCGAACTCCTCGAGGCGGTGCGCTGCTCGTGAAACCAACCGACATCATCCGCGATTACCTCACCACGTCGGAGTTGACCTGGGACGAACCCACCCCCGGATCCTTCTCCGTAGAACTACCTGGTGAACGCAAGCTCACCACCGCCTGTAGCCTCGCGGTCCGCGACCACAGCGTGGTGATCAACGCGTTCGTCGCCCGCTGCCCGGACGAGAACCACGGCGATGTCCACCGTTGGCTGCTGGAACGCAACGCACGCCTGCCGGGGGTGGCGTTCGCCGTCGACCGTGCCGGCGACATCTATCTGGTCGGGCGCATACCCCTAGCGGCGGTCAGCCACGAACACGTCGACCAACTACTGGGCGCCATCCTGACCACCGCCGACTCAGCCTTCAACACCATCTTGGAGTTGGGTTTCGCCACGTCCATCCGGCGCGAATGGGAGTGGCGACTAGCCCGGGGCGAGTCCACTCGCAACCTCGCCGCGTTCGAGCATCTGCGGCCGCGTTAGGCTCCAAGCATGACCTACCGTCTGGTGTTGCTCCGGCATGGCGAGAGCGAGTGGAACGCGAAGAATCTCTTCACCGGTTGGGTGGACGTCGACCTGACCAATACCGGTGAGGCCGAAGCCCGCCGGGGCGGTGAGCTGCTGTCCGAGCGCGGCGTCCTACCCGACGTCGTCCACACCAGCGTGCTGCGCCGCGCCACCCGCACCGCGAACATCACCCTCGACGTCGCCGACCGGCACTGGATCCCGGTCCGCCGGTCGTGGCGGCTCAACGAACGTCACTACGGCGCACTGCAGGGTAAAGACAAGAAGCAGACGCTCGACGAGTTCGGCGAAGAACAATTCATGCTGTGGCGACGCTCCTACGACACCCCGCCACCACCCATCGCCGACGACGACGAATTCTCGCAAAGTGGCGACCCCCGGTACGCGGATCTGCCGCCAGAGTTGTTGCCGCGCACCGAGTGCTTGAAGGACGTCCTGGGCCGGTTCCTGCCGTACTGGTACGACGCCATCGTGCCGGATCTGCGCGGCGGACAGACGGTTGCTGTCGTGGCCCACGGCAATTCGCTGCGGGCACTCGTGAAACACCTCGACGGGATCTCCGACGACGACATCGCCGGCCTGAATATCCCTACCGGTGTGCCGCTTCTGTACCACCTCGACGAGGCGATGCGCCCCGTCGCACGTGGTGGCGAGTACCTGGATCCGGACGCCGCGGCGGCAGCCATCGAAGCGGTCAAGAACCAGGGCCGCTGACCAAGAAGCAGCGCAGCCAACCCGAAGCGCGGACACACCAGCCCACTCGCCCCGCCTGCCCCCCTGCTCGCCGAGTTGTCCGGCCTGACAACCGGTCGGGCAGGGGGTTGGGCAGGGGGTTGGGCAGGAGGCTGGCGGCACGATCGGCGTGATGCGAAACTGACATCAGGCTGGAGGGACGTGGTGGTCGAGATGACAGCTCCAGAGATTCCCGTTGACCGGAACGAGCCTTGGACCTTCGACGATCTCCGGAAAATCCCCGACTCCAGCTGGCGCTTCGAGATCATCGAGGGCGGCTTGTACATGACGCCGCCACCGGGGTTGTGGCACCAGACCGTCTGCTCCAGCCTCGAACGTGTCATCGCCGCGGCTATCGGCCCCACCAGTCACGTCCTGGGACCGGTGGCGGTCGATATCCACCCGACATACCTGGTGCCCGATCTGTCGGTAGCCTCTGCCCGTGCTGCCCGGGCCGATCCTGACCGCGTGCCCGCCTCCGAGTTGAGCCTCGTCGTCGAGGTGGTCTCGGCCGGATCGATGGCACTCGACCGGTTGCTGAAGCCCGCCAAGTACGCTGCCGCGGGAATTCCGGCGTTCTGGCTGGTAGAGACCGAACCACGAGCCAGCCTCACCGCCTTCACGCTTACTGACGACGCTACTGTCTACACCGAGGTCGGCACCTGGATGGTGGGTGAGGTGGCGCACCTGACCGAACCGTTCCAGGTCGACATCCCCATCTCCGATCTCGAAGGCTGAGCAGTCGGCCGGCGTTGCCTCGTCAAGGGAGCTTCAAACCCCGCCCTCAGGCCAGCCGGGTGGCCCGATAGAAGCCGTCGATGTGGTCGGTGACCAGCTTTGCCGCGACCTCACCCTGCCCGCCACGCACCGCGTCCAGGACGGCGCGGTGTTCGCGCCGCAACTGGGCCGCGATGTCCGGCCAGTTGTCGACCATCGGCACGGCCGCCATCACATAACCATGGATCGCCTCCCGCAGGGCGGCCATGATGGTGGAGACCAACAGGTTTCCGGCCCCCCTGCACAGCGCCACATGGAACTCCGCATCGAGGATGTGAAACCGTTCCGGACCTAATGCGGGGTCGTCCATGGCGTCCAGCAACCGGGCGGCGGCATCCAAGGCGGCGTCGTCCATCACCGTCGCGGCCTCCGCCACCGCCCAGGACTCCAGCAGGATCCGGGTCTGCACGATGTCGGAGATCGGCAGATGACTCGTCGCCAGGTGGAGACGGAGGGTGGATGTCAGTGGGGAGTGTGGTTCGGCGACGACGACCGCTCCAGCGTCGGGCCCGGACCCGGCCGATGTACGAATGACCCCCATCACCTCGAGTACCCGGATAGCCTCCCGGACCGAGGTTCGGCTCACCCTCAGCCGATCCGCCACCACGCGCTCGCCGGGCAGCCGATCGCCGATGGCCAGCCGACCCTCCGCGATCTCGCCTTCGATCCATTCCAGGACGAGTTCGTACGCCTTCACCATCGCAGCGTACGACGGTCGGCTTGGTGTGGTCCAACCACACCACCTACTGTGGTAGGACCACAGCGCCACGCCAGCCAGATCACAACCCCAGCTAGTGTGTCGCGCCGGAGATCCGCGTCTGAAGTTGGTGGTCAGGTGGATGCATCGCAAGGCGCCGGAGGAGGTCGATGTGGTGCATCGATCGACGACGGCAACGCAGCGAGGCGCCGCCTGGGCACTAAATTCAGACGCACGGATTTCCGGCGCGACACACTAGCACCGTCCCCGCGGAGTATCGATGACACGACGACAGCTGCCCCGATGGGCCGACCTCAAGCCGCTCCTGCGCCCCCAACCCGTAACCATGAACGCCACCGACCGCCGGCTCGAGAAGGCGCTGACGATTGCCGACCTACGCCGGATCGCCCGCCGCCGGACACCACGTTCGGTTTTCGACTACACCGACGGAGCCGCTGAAGCGGAGGTCAGCCTCCGCCGCGCCCGAGAGTTGTTCCGCCGAGTGGAGTTTCGACCCTCAGTCCTGCGCGACGTCTCCACGGTCGACACATCGACGACGCTGCTCGGTCAGCCCAGCGCCCAGCCGTTTACCTTCGCTCCCACCGGCTTCACCCGGATGATGAACCACGAGGGCGAGCGTGCGGTGGTGCGGGTCGCGCAACAGGTCGGCATTCCGTACGCCCTCTCAACCATGGGAACCACGTCGATCGAGGACGTCGCTGCCGCGGCACCGGAAGCCCGCCGTTGGTTTCAGCTCTACGTGTGGAAAGACCGGGCCGCCGGCGAAGATCTCGTCCGCCGGGCCTCCGCGGCCGGCTACGAGGCGCTGATGCTGACCGTCGACGTTCCGGTGGCCGGAGCCCGGTTGCGCGACGTTCGCAACGGGTTCACCCTTCCACCCTCACTCACCGCGAAAACGGTCGCCAACGCGGCGATGCACCCGAGCTGGTGGATCAACCTGCTTACAACCGAACCCCTCAGGTTCGCTTCCCTGTCCGAGTGGCACGGAACCGTCGCGGAACTACTCAACACACTCTTCGACCCAACCATGACCATCGACGATCTCGCCTGGCTGCGCTCGATCTGGACTGGTCCGTTGATCGTCAAAGGCATCCAGACGGTCGACGACGCGCTCCGCGTAGTCGACGCGGGCGCCGATGCGATCGTCCTGTCGAACCACGGCGGCCGCCAGCTCGACCGAGCACCCACTCCGCTGCGGATCCTGCCCGACGTCGTCGCGGCGGTGAACGGACGTGCCGAGATCTACCTCGATACCGGAATCCTGAGTGGTGCCGACATCGTGGCAGCCGTGGCGCTCGGAGCCGACGCGTGTTTGGTCGGCCGGGCCTACCTCTATGGCTTGATGGCCGGCGGCGAGCGTGGGGTCGCCAGAGCCGCCGAGATACTGACCACGGAGGTGCGTCGAACTATGCAGTTGCTCGGTGTCGGGTCGGTCGATGAGCTCACTCCGGAGCACGTTCACATTCTTTGACCGCCGATCGATCTCCGGCTTTGCGTTCACCTGCCGACATTCATTGATAGATCACCCATCTCGCCTATTGACCACTACTTCGGTTTCGTCGACCAAACTGACAGAATCGTCCCACGAGATCCCTATTACAGGAGAGATAAGCATGCAGCTGTTACGCCTCGGGCAACCAGGTGCCGAACGTCCTGCAATCCGTGTCGACGACACAACGTTCGATCTCGGAAATATCACACCGGACATTGACGGTGCTTTCCTCGCCGCGGACGGAATCGCACGAGCCCGGGCGGCAGCCGAGGCGGGGGAACTCGTCGCCATTGACCCTGAGGGACAACGTGTCGGAGCACCGATCGCCCGCCCCGGAAAGGTCGTCTGCATTGGCCTCAACTACAGTGATCATGCCGCCGAGAGCGGTATGAAGATACCGGACGAACCGGTCATCTTCATGAAGGCCCCGAATACTGTGGTCGGGCCATACGACGACGTACTCATCCCACGTGGCAGCACGAAGACCGACTGGGAAATCGAGCTCGGTATCGTCGTCGGCAAGCCGGCCCGTTATCTCGACTCTCCGGAATCCGCGCTCGAGGTGATCGCGGGCTACGCGGTCTCACACGACGTGTCTGAACGCGAGTTCCAACTCGAACGTGGCGGACAGTGGGACAAGGGCAAGTCCTGTGAGACATTCAACCCGCTAGGCCCGTGGCTCGTACCGGCGCCGGACGTTCCGCAGGCAGAGAAACTCGAACTCCGGCTCTGGGTCAACGGCGAACTGCGCCAGGACGGCAACACGTCGAACCTGATATTCGGCATCGGGCACATCATCTGGTATCTCAGCCAGTTCATGGTCTTGGAGCCCGGCGACCTCGTGAACACGGGCACGCCGGCGGGGGTGGCGCTGGGAATCGCCGGCCAGCCGTACCTCCGGGCCGGCGACGTCGTCGAACTGGAAATCAACGGGCTGGGCCGACAGCGGCAGGTCATGGCTCAGGCCTGAGCACACCGCACGTTATTCTTCCGTTCTTGGCCGGGCGGCACAAACAACCACACCGCCGGGCCCACGACATACGACGAGGGCTCCCATGCAAGTGCATGGGAGCCCTCGGGCGTCGGCGTTACCGCCGCTGGTCGACGCTTATCGACTCGCCTCGTACTTCTCGAGGATCTCGGCGGGAATACGCCCCCGGTCCGAGACCTTCAGGCCTTGCGACCGGGCCCAATCGCGCACAGCCGCGGTGTCGGTAGCACCGCCACGCGCGCCCCCAGCCCGCGCTTTACCGCGGGCCCGCTTGGTGCCGGCTCTACGTGCTGACGCCACATAAGGCGCTAGAACGTCACGCAGCTTTGCGGCGTTCTTCTTAGACAGGTCGATCTCGTAGGTCGATCCGTCCAGGCCGAAGTTGATGGTTTCATCTGCCTCGCCGCCATCAAGGTCGTCGAGAAGAATGACTTGAACCTTCTGGGCCATCTGTAGATCCCCTCGTATGTATGTTGTGTTCGCGTTCCTTGAGTATCCATTAATACGCCACTAATCGTGGAACTGCAATCTACGAGTTCACAGTACCCGATCAGGTTCGCTGATCTTCACTCAAATCGCCGGAACATCCGAACGTTGCCCAGAGTGTTTGGTTTGACCCGATCCAGATCTAGGAACTCCGCGACACCTTCATCGTAGGAGCGGAGTAACTGCGCATACACTTCCGGCGAGACTGGAGTGCCCTCCGCTATTTCGAAGCCATGTCGTGCAAAGAAGTCGACCTCGAACGTCAAGCAGAAGACACGAGACACACCCAGTTCTGCCGCTACATCCAGCAGCTTGCCCAGCACCGCATGGCCCACCCCGTGGCCACGCCACTCAGGGAGCGTCGCCAAAGTGCGAACTTCGGCCAGATCCTCCCACATGACATGTAATGCGCCGCACCCGATCACCCGACCATCACTGGAAGTCTCGGCGACCCAGAACTCTTGTACATCCTCGTAGAGCGTCACCGTCTCTTTGGACAGCAATATCCGCTTGCGCGCGTAATCATCGAGCAACTGCCGGATCGCCTTCACGTCCGCAGTACGGGCCCGGCGCACAACGAACCGCTTCTCGGTCTGGTTCACTCCGGCTTCACCGTGGGGAACAGGATGGTCTCCCGAATACCGCGGCCGGTCAGCAGCATCACCAGCCGGTCGATGCCCAAACCCATACCGCCGGTGGGTGGCATGCCGTACTCGAGGGCCCGGAGGAAATCCTCGTCGACCTGCATCGCCTCTGGATCACCAGCGGCAGCCAACTCGGCCTGTTCTTCGAGCCGCGCCCGCTGGATGACTGGGTCGACCAACTCGGTGTACGCGACACCCAACTCGACACCGGCCACGATCAGGTCCCACGACTCCGTTAGCCGGGGATCGTCGGCACGGGGGCTGGCCAGCGGCCGAACGGTTTCCGGATAGTCGCAGACGAAGGTGGGTTCGACCAACGTGTGTTCGGCAAGTTTCTCGAACAGCTCCAGGACGATTTCACCTGCGCCCCAGCCGGGTTGAAGGACAACATCGTGTTTGGCGGCCAGTTCCCGTAGACGCTGCTCAGGCGTGTCGGATGTGACGTGCTCGCCCACCGCCGCGGAGACCGCGTCGTGCAGAGTGATCCGGTTCCACGGAGCTTCGAGGTCGATCTCTCCGCCCCGGCCGTCGGGGACCACCGTCCGCCCGACCGCCCGCCCGGCCTCGATGACCATCGACCGGGTGAGCTCGGCCATGGTGTCGTAGTCGCCGTAGGCTTCGTATGCCTCCAGCATGGTGAACTCCGGACTATGAGTGGAGTCCACCCCTTCGTTGCGGAACACCCGGCCGATCTCGTAAACCCGGTCGACACCTCCGACGATGGCGCGCTTCAGGTGCAGCTCAAGGGCGATGCGGAGGGTCACCGGCAGCTCGAAGGCATTGAGGTGGGTCTCGAACGGCCGGGCCGCCGCACCCCCATGTAAGACATGCAGCGTCGGCGTCTCGACCTCGATGTATTCGTGGCGGTGTAGCGTCTCGCGCACCGAGCGCACCACCGCCGCACGAGTACGCACCATGTCCCGAGCATCGGGGTTGACGATCAGGTCGACGTAGCGCTGACGGATACGGGTCTCCTCGTTCAACGCCTTGTGCGCGATCGGGAGCGGCCGCAGCGCCTTCGACACGATCGTCCACGAGTCGGCGAGGACGGACAGCTCACCTCGCTTGCTCGTGATCACCTCACCTTCGACACCGATATGGTCACCGATATCGACGAGGTGTTTCCAGTCCGCCAGCCGCTGCTCCCCGACCCGGTCCAACGCGAGCATGGCCTGGAGTTCGGTGCCGTCGCCCGCGCGCACCCGCGCGAAGCAGAGCTTGCCGGTGTTGCGTAGGAAGATCACGCGGCCGGCCACCGCCACCCGATCGCCCGTCTCGGTGCCAGGTGCCAAGTCCGGATACGCGGCCCTGAGCTCGGCGAGTGTGTGTGAGCGACCGAACCCCCGCGCGTACGGCGCAGCCCCCGCGTCGAGCAGCTCAGCCCGCTTCTGCCGACGAACCCGCATCTGCTCCGGAAGATCGTCGTCGATAGGCATCGATGTCTGCTCAGTCATGGCTCACCAGCCTAGTGCCCGGCGAAACCGCGCTTCACCCCGCTTTCCATTGCATCCGGCGGGCCGAGGTGCCACGCTTCAAAGAAGGAGGTGAGGTCGATGGGCACTATCGAGGTCGTCGACCGGGGCGGACGCGAAATCGTCGTCTTTCTCTCCGGCAGCATCGACGACACCCTGGCCGAACAGCTCCACGAGGCCGTCGCCGAGGTCGCCACCCTGGAACGGATCGGGGGGCTCAACCATGTCGTGGTCGACATGCACCGGGTCAGCGCCATGTCCGGCACCGGTGTCGAGTTCCTCCGGGAGTTGACCACGAGCGGCCACACGAACGGTTTCGAGGTCTCGTTCTCGGCCATGACCGGCCCGGCCCACCGGGCGGTGGAGGCCGCGGGCTGGCACTTCGTGGAGGCCAGCCCGCATCTTCGGTGAGGGCGGGCGACGTCACGGATCATCGGTTGAGCGTGCGGAAACCCTGCCGCCAGGTCGGATACGCCGGTGTCCAGCCGAGTTCGCGCTTCGCTTTGGTATTCGACGAGCCCCGGATCGTCGTCATCACCGCGACACCGAACTCACCGAGCATCGGCTTCACCAGCCAGGCCGGCATTCGCCGCGGCTTCTTCGCCCCCAACACGTCGGCCAGGTATGGCAGCCAGGTACTCACGGCGGCCGGTTCGTCGTCGACGATGTTGTAGATCCCAGGGCTGCCATTGTCTACCGCCGCCACCGTGGCGGCCGCGGCGTCGGCGATGTGGACGAAGGAGAACACCCCTGTTCCACCACCGACCACCGGCATCTTCCGGGCCGCGACAACGTCCAGCATCTCGCCCCCGCTACCAAACGCGGTGCCGGGACCGTAGAACACCCCATACCGCAGCACCACACCCTCGATGCCGACCGCGTCGCTCACCACCGACTCCAGGTAGCTGATGGCAGCGTGTGATTCGGCCGCGGCCGGGGCTGGGTGCGGGTCGAGCGGGTCCTCTTCGGTCTTCACCTGACTGCCGTCGCGGGTATTCGGCCAGCCGGTGAACCCTTGAACGATCAACCTCTTGGCCCCGGCGGCCCGGGCGGCGGCCAGCACATAGTCCACCCCTGTGGTCCGTAGCTTGTTCGTCGCCGCGTAGGTCTCGTCGAAACGTTTGAAGTCGGTGCCGCCGATGGCGGTGAGCTGGTGGATGACGACGTCTGGCTCTGCGCTAACGACCGCTGCCATGACGCTGTCCCGATCCAACCCATCCATGATCACCGGCTCGGCGCCAGCGTCGCGCACCTGTCCGGCTTTGTCGGCCGTGCGTGTGGTGCCCACCACGTGGTGTCCGGCGGAGACGAGGGCGGGCACGAGTTGACGGCCCATGGCGCCGGTGGCACCGGCTACGAAGATCTTCATGGCTGTTCCTCCTTATGGTCACCCCCTTCGACGAGGTAGCCCTCCGATTTATGACAAGTGCCGGACGACATCCGCGCCGACCGTGGTGGGCAACACCCGCGACGTGGTTGTATCGAGAGGTGATCGCCCTGCAACACGACAAGCTGCGGCCGCTGATGTTCTCCATCGCGTACCGGATGCTCGGCAGCGTCGCCGAGGCAGAGGACGTCGTCCAGGAGGCGTTTCTACGGATGCACAAGAGCACTGTCGACGGCAAACGGATCGAGTCGGCCGAGGCGTTCGCCACGACGATCACCACCCGGCTCGCCATCGACGCCCTGCGTTCGGCCCGCGTGCGGCGGGAACTGTACGTAGGCCCATGGCTGCCGGAGCCGCTGCTCACCTCCGACGACGATCCCGCCCACCGGTTAGAAACCGACGAGACGGTGACCACGGCGTTCCTGATCCTGCTCGAATCGCTGTCGCCGGTCGAGCGAGCGGTCTTCCTGCTGCGTGAAGTGTTCGGATACACCTACGAAGACATCGCCGAGGTGGTCGAGAAGAGTGTCGCGAACTGCCGGCAGATCATGGCCCGGGCCCGGCGCGCGGTGACCGAGCGTCAACCCCGGTTCGAGGCGGACCGCACCCACCAGGTGGAGCTCTCGCAACGGTTCCTGGCGGCGGCGTCTGGCGGCGACATGACAGCGCTGCACCAGTTGCTCACCGACGACGTCGAGTTCGTCGGCGACGGCGGAGGCCGAGTACCCGCGCTCGGCCGGCCGATCACTGGACCGACGCAGGTCGGCCGGTTTGTGCTGGGTTTGCTGCGGCAGGCCCGACGGACGGATATGCGAATCGAGCTGGCCGAGGCCAATGGGCTGGCCGCCTGGCAGGCATTCGCACCCGACGGCGGGGTGTTGGGTGTGTTGACCCTTGCCACCACAGGCGACCGGATCGGCGCGTTCTACAACGTCATCAACCCGGACAAGCTGCGCCACATCGGCCCGGTGGGCGATCTGGTGGCACTGACCCAGGGAACGACCCCATGATCATGGAGTACGCGGGTCCAGGTTGCGGTCGAAGATCAGCCGCAAGCCCACCAGCGTCAGCCACGGCTCGTGATATTTGACGGTGGCCGCCTCATCGAGCACAACGGGGGCAAGCCCACCGGTGGCGATCACCGGGAGTTCTTCGAGCGGCACACCGAGTTCGTCCGCCATCCGGGTGACGATTCCGTCCACCTGCCCGCTGAACCCATACAGCGCACCCGACTGCAGCGCTTCGACCGTGTTCCGCGCGATGACCGACCGTGGTCGGACGAGCTCTACCCGGCGTAGCTGTGCCCCCGCGTCGCCGAGTGCGTCGATGGAGACGCCGATACCAGGTGCGATGGCACCACCGATGTACTCACCCTTCGGTGATACGACGTCGAACGTGGTGGCGGTGCCGAAGTCGACGACGATGCAGGGTCCGCCGTAGAGCTTGATGGCCGCCAGCGCGTTGACCACCCGGTCTGAGCCGACTTCTCGCGGATTCTCGGTGAGCACCGACACTCCGGTGCGCACTCCCGGTTCGACCAGCACTGTGGGAACGTCGGCGTAGTACCGCTGGACGAGGGTGCGGATCGACCGGAGGATCGACGGCACTGTTGAACACACCGCGACCCCGTCGATGCCGTCGTCGTACCCGCCAGCGAAGAGACCCCGAAGAACGGCCATCAACTCATCCGCGGTGCGGTTCGACACCGTGGACACCCGCCAGTGGTGTTCGACCTCCAGGCCGTCGAGCAGGCCGATCACCGTCTCGGTGTTGCCGACGTCGATAGCGAGCAACATCTCGTTCGGTCTCCCTCACCGTCAGGTGCTCTAGCGCCGTGACGCTAGTGTCACGGACCGGACATCCGGGCGCCGTGTCGTGGATGTCCGGTGCGACACACTAGCTGAACACCGACGTTTCGGCTGGCTCGCCGGCGCCCTGACCACGCCGAGCATCGGCCTGACCAGCGTCTGCGGCCCACTCCGCGTCGACGCCTTCTACCTGATCGACGTCGAGCCCGAGATCCATGGCGGTCACCGAATGAGTGAGTGCGCCCACCGACAGGTAGTCCACGCCGGTCTCCGCGTAGGCGCGGGCAGCCTGCAGCGTCAGACCGCCACTGACTTCCAGCCGGGCTCGCCCGTTGACAGCGGCCACCGCCTCGTGCACCTGCTCGACCGAGAAGTTGTCGAGCAGTACCAGCTCAGCTCCGGCCTCCACGGCCTCGACGGCGCCCGCGACATCGTCCACCTCGACTTCGACCGCCACCTCCGGTGCGGCCTGGCGCACCGCGCGGAACGCGGCGGCGATACCTCCGGCGGCTACCACGTGGTTGTCCTTGATCAGGGCCGCCTCCGACAGCGACGACCGGTGGTTGTGCCCACCGCCGACCCGGACGGCGTACTTCTCCAGCGGCCGGAGCAGCGGCGTGGTCTTCCTGGTGTCGCGGATCAGCGTTTCAGTGCCCTCGAGTGCGTACACCCATTGGCTGGTAGCCGTAGCGATGCCGGACAGCCGCGACCCGAGGTTCAGCGCGGTACGCTCGGCGAGCAGAATCTGACGGGTGGGTCCGGCAACGGCCAGCACGGGTGTTCCCGGCTCCACCCAGCTGCCGTCGGGAACCAAACGCTCGGTCCGGATGGCGTCGCCGGCCGCGGCGAACACGGCCTCGATGACCGGCAGCCCAGCGATGACCCCAGTGGTACGGGCCGAAAGCGTCGCCCGCACCCGTTGCTGAGCCGGAACCGTCGCCTCGGTCGTGACGTCGATGCCCCCGTCCAGGTCTTCCTCGAGCGTCGCTCGGACCAGATCCTCCACATAGAGCGGGTCGAGGCCTGCGTCGCGCAGGGCGCTCGTCACCGGCTCGGCCAGACTCATGACTTCTCCCTCATCGGCTGAAATGTTGTCTCCAGGATTCCGTCCGGATCGAGGCTGCTGACCAGATGTCCCAGCCACCTCGTGTCGTCCCGATCCGGAAAGTCCTCCCGCCAATGGCCCCCGCGGGTCTCTTCGCGAATAGCCGCATGCCGTCCGAGCGTAACGGCGACGGCATGCAGGTTGGTTGTCTCCCACGCGGCGGGCGTTGGGACCGTGCTGCGGCGTTCCTGGCTGAGCGTGGCCAGCCGGGCCTGCAACGTCTGTAGCGATGATGCCGACCGGAGTACGCCGGCCCCGGCGGTCATGGCGGCCTGGACGTACCGTCCGGCCTCGGGGTCGAGCAGCGCCGCTGGACCAGGGCGCGGCTGGGGATCACCGACGGCGACCTCGGCCAGATTCTCGGTGAGGTCGACGGCGATCCGATGCCCCCACACCAGCCCCTCGAGGAGCGAATTGGACGCCAGCCGGTTGGCGCCGTGAACGCCGGTCCACGCCACCTCGCCGCAGGCGTACAGCCCGGGCACCGTGGTGCGCCCCAGGCCGTCGGTGCGCACGCCGCCGCTGGCGTAATGCTGGGCCGGAGCCACCGGCACGAGGTCGGTGGCCGGATCGATGCCGTAGGACCGGCACTTGGCCACGATGGTGGGGAACCGCTCCTCCAGGAAGGCCGCCCCGAGGTGCCGGGTGTCCAGCCAGACGTGCTCGGCACCGGTGTCGGCCATCGCCGTCACCACCGCCTTGGCGACGACGTGCCGCGGTGCCAGCTCGGCGAGCTCATGCTGGTCCCGCATGAAACGCCGACCTTCGACATCGCGCAGGTGCGCCCCCTCACCACGCACGGCCTCGGAGATGAGCGGCTGTTGTCCTTTGGCCGTTCGGCCGAGCCACAGAACGGTCGGATGGAACTGGACGAATTCGAGATCGACGATCTCCGCACCGGCCCGTAGCGCCGCGGCGACGCCATCACCGGTGGAGACCGGTGGGTTGGTGGTGGAGGCGTACACCTGGCCGATGCCGCCCGTCGCCAACACAACCGCGCGGCCGAGCGCCGCGCCGAGGCCGTCGATCCGGCCGGCGCCGATGACGTGTAGCGCCACACCGCAGGCGCGCCCCGTCGCGTCGGTGAGAATGTCGGTGACCAGGGCGTTCTCGATGACCTCGATGCCTGGATCTTCCTGTACCGCCCGCAGCGCCTCGATCAGTGCTCGGGAAATCTCCCGGCCAGTGGCGTCGCCGCCGGCATGGGCAATACGGTCCCGTCGGTGTCCGCCCTCCCTGGTGAGCGCGATGCTGCCGTCGTCGGCCAACTCGAACTCCGTGCCCAGCGCGGCAAGTTCACGAACCCGCCGGGGCCCTTCGGTGACCAGGGTGCGGACCGCGTCGTCGGCACAGAGACCGACACCCGCGACCAGGGTGTCGTGCAGGTGTTGCTCCGGACTGTCCTCCGGCCCCAGCGCGGCGGCGATGCCCCCCTGCGCCCACGCCGTCGCACCGGCCGACAGGCTGGTTTTGGTGACCAAGAGGACCCGGCCCGCCTTGCGCGCTTCCAGCGCGGTGGTGAGACCTGCGATACCGCTTCCGACCACGACGACGTCAGCGTGCTGCGCCCAGCCCGGCTCCTCGGTGAGCAGCCGGCGCGGTATGTGGATGACCGTCACGCCGGAAAAGCCTACGGCCTCAACGTCGACTTCGGTGCCTGTGGCTGCCAGTGTCCTCGACCAGATGGCCTCGTTGATGCCCGGTGGCCTCCGCCGGAGCGTCTCCACCACGTGACCATTCGTCCGCTTGGCGCCATCTCGACCCTTTCCTCCGCCGCACGGCACGTCCGTCCGGCCTCCCCGGTCAGGGGCGTGTTCACCCGCGAAACGCCGGCCTCGGCGCGCCCGGCGGGTGTTGTTCGGATCAACCACCTGATGGCGGCCGCTGTGAAACGTATCACCCGACACCCCGGCCAGCCGGCCGGGACCAGGCGCTCAGCGCTCCACGGCGGCGGCACGGACCAGACCGCTCTCGTACGCGGCAATCACCAGTTGGGCGCGGTCGCGTGCCACCAGCTTCGCCAACAGGTGCCCGACGTGAGATTTGATGGTGGCCGGGCTGATGGAGAGATACTCAGCGATCTCACCATTGGAGCGGCCCCGCGCGATCAGCTCCAACACCTCCACCTCACGTCCGGTGAGCTGATCGAGCCGAGCTGAAACCGGCCGGGCCGGCTCCGGACGCCGGGCGAACTCCGCGATCAGCCGGCGGGTCACGCCGGGGGCCAGCAATGCGTCACCAGCGGCCACCACGCGGATCGCGGCCAGTAGGTCGGCCGGTGGCATGTCCTTCAGCACAAACCCGCTGGCTCCTGCCCGCAGTGCGCCGTATACGTAGGCATCGAGGTCGAACGTCGTCAGGATGAGCACCCGTACGGCCGACAGTTCCGGTGCGGCGCAGATACGTCGGGTGGCTTCGATCCCGTCCATCTCGGGCATACGTACGTCCATCAGCACCACATCCGGCGCGCAGCCATGGCACTGTTCGATCGCGGCCCGACCGGTGCTGGCCTCACCGACCGCCGTCAAGTCTGGTGCGGTGTCGACCAAGACGCGAAAGCTCCCGCGGAGCAGCGCTTGGTCGTCGACGATGAGTACGCGGGTAGGCTCGGTGTGCCCTGCGGGTGGTGGTGGGCTCATGGCGCCGTCAACGGCTCAGCGTTGGACGCGGTGACCGCCGTACACGGCAATGTGGCGGTGACGACGAAGCCGACGTCGACACCTGGGCCGGCGGACAGCACACCGCCGTAGACAGCCACCCGCTCCCGCAGCCCCAATAACCCGTGCCCATGTGATCCACCAGCCGCCAGCGGCCCGGGCCCGTCATCGCGCACCTCCACCACCAGGTGATCATCCTCTACGAGCACCCGGACCCAGCAGGCCGCTGGAGCCGCGTGCCGCACGACGTTGGTCAACGCCTCCTGCACGATCCGATACACGGTCAGCTCCAGCCCAGGCGGCAGCGGCGGCACCCCGTCGACCTCTAGTTCGACGTCGACCCCGGCCAACCGGGCACGCTCGGCAAGCTCGGGTAGCTGTGCCAATCCCGGAGCCGGGGATAAGCTCGGGTCGCGCGGATCGAGCAGCCACTGACCCGCGTTCCCTGGCGCGGCTCCGGTGACGTCGGCACCCGCCTCCGGCTCAGCGGTGGCCACGTCCGACCGCAGCACACCAAGCAGTTGGCGCATCTCGTCGAGTGCGCCGCGGCCGGTCGACTCGATGACCTGGAGGGCATGGGCCGCCTGTTCGGGCCGTTCTCGCACGACATGGTTGGCGATGCCAGCGCTCACCGTGATCACGCTCATGCTGTGAGCGACCACGTCGTGCAACTCCCGGGCGATACGCAGCCGCTCTTCTATCACCGCCTGACGAGCCTGCCGCCCGGCCGCCTGGGCGGCCTGCTCCCGCCGGTCTCGCATGGCCCGACCGAGGGCCCAGGCACCACCACACAGCGCCAGCCCGATCAGGAGCGTGTATACGGGCCCCGGGCTGGATCCGACCGGCCCACTGATCGCCGCGAGCACCAAACCCAGCCCGCTGAGCACCCCGACCACTGTCGGCACGCGGGGTGATCGCACCGGCTCGACGAGTGCGACGACGTACAAGACGGCCGCCGCCGCCACGAGCGGGTCGGATACGATCTCGAACCACACGCCCACCACCGACAGTGGCGCCACCACCACGAGGGCGGCCCGCGGCTGCCAACGACGCACCGCGGCGGCCGCTCCCATGACGGCGATCACGACCGTCGCCATCCAGGCGGGCACGTCCGGGGCAGCATCAGCCGCGATCAGCCCGATGAGGGACACGGCCACATAACCACCAGCCACGGCGGCGTCCACCGTGATCAGCCCGGTGGGGGATAACCGCGGCGGTACGAACCGGACACCTTCCCGTGGTTCCGGCCGGGTCGGATCGTTCACCTGACGACGGTAACCCCGGATCGACGCCGGCCACATCCGACTGGGGGATGTCATCCCGTGGTCGGAGGCCGATGGTGTGCGCCACGACGGCTCAGACCGTGGTCTGGGGGCGGAAACCGGGCCATACTCCGATGTGCCGGCCACCCGCGTCGGGCCATTCTCGACGGCATGATCGAGGTCAGAAACCTCCACAAGCGATATCGGGCTACGGTGGCCGTCGACGCCCTGACGTTCGACGTCCACCCCGGACACGTCACCGGCTTCCTCGGACCCAACGGTTCCGGCAAGTCCACCACGATGCGGGTGGCGCTGGCGCTCAGCGCCCCTACCCGGGGTGAGGTGTTGATCAGCGGGCAGGCCTATCGGAATCTCCGGCACCCGCTCCGCGAGGTGGGTGCCCTACTCGACGCAGGTGATGCCCATCCCGGCCGGACCGCGCGCGATCACCTGCGGTGGCTGGCCGCCACACATGGAATACCCCGCCGCCGGGTCGACGAACTGTTGGAATCCGTCGGGCTGGCCGCAGCGGCCGACCGGCGGATCGCCGGCTTCTCGTTGGGTATGCGCCAGCGGCTGGGCATCGCCGCCGCACTTCTCGGCGATCCGCGCACAGTGCTGCTCGACGAACCGGTCAACGGCCTCGACCCAGACGGCGTGCGCTGGGTGCGCATGTTGATGCGTGGGCTGGCCGCTGAGGGCCGCACCGTGCTGGTCTCCAGCCATCTGATGACCGAGATGGAGTTGACCGCCGACCGTCTGATCGTCATCGGCCGTGGCCGCCTGATCACCGACACGACCCTGACAGAACTCACCGCGGAACACGGCAGCCTCGAGGCCGCGTATGTTCACATGACCGCCGGTATGGTCGACTACCAGGCCGGATCCGGAGGTTTCTGGTGATGGCGGACCAGGACACCCGGATGGGCGGCAACCGGTGGGCGCCGGGTCGCACCGAGTGGCCGACCCTCCCCAGGCCAGGCCTGGTCCGCGCCGAGTGGGTCAAAATGTGGTCACTACGGTCGAGCGCGTGGACACTCGGCGCCACCGTCGCGGCCGCCGTCGGGCTCGCTCTGCTGCTGGCCGCCAGCTCGCGGGACCACACCTCGGTGGACGGCCGCTTCGACCCCCTTTTCTACAGCTTCTACGGACTCACCCTCGCCCAACTCGCCCTGGTGGTGTTCACCATCATGGTGGTGGCTGGCGAGTATTCCACTGGCACCATCCGGCCCAGCCTGGCCGCCCTGCCCCGGCGTGGGCACTTCTACGCCGCCAAGATCGCCGCTACCGTCCCAATCCTCGTGGCGACGTCGCTCGTCGCGGCGCTCGGTGGGTTCGCGGCCGCACAGGCCGCCCTCGGTTCCCGTGGTGTGTCTATCACCACACCGGGCAGCGGCCGCGCCATCGTCGGCGCCACCCTCTACCTGGTGTTGATCTCGATGTTCGCGTTCGGTGTGGCCATGATGCTGCGCAGCACCGTCCGGGCGCTGGCGATCCTGCTACCGATGCTCTTCCTCGGCTCACAGGGCCTCGGCAATATGCCCGGCCTGCGTCCGGTGACCCAGTTCTTGCCCGACCAAGCCGGCCTGCTGATCATGCACATCGTCGGGTCGCCGGACGACCCAGCCTTCGCCCGCGCCTATGGACCATGGGCCGGGATGGCGATTCTGACCGCGTGGACCTGCATCGCCGTCGTGGGCGGATGGCTGGTGTTACGCCGTACCGATGTGTGACCAGCGCGAAGCGCGAACCGCCGCTGGTTAGCGGCTCAGCTGCACCTCGAGGTTGTCGATCAAGCGGGTGGCGCCGATCCGGGCGGCTACCAGCAACCGTGCCGCCCCCGGGCCAGCCACGGCCTCGAGGTTGGGTGCCCGCAGTTCGAGATAGTCGACGTCGAGCTCAGGATGTCGATCGAGGACGGAGCGTGCTGCCGCCAATACCGCAGCGCCGCCCGACGGTCCCGCGTCCGCGCCGGCCAGCAACGCCCGCGACAACGAAACGCCCACTCGCCGTTCGTCCGCGCTGAGGTATCGGTTCCGGCTAGACAGTGCCAGCCCGTCCGGCTCACGCACGGTAGGAACTCCGATGATCTCGGCGGGCATCTCGAGGTCGGCGGCCATCCGCCGGATCAGCGTCAACTGCTGGTAGTCCTTCTCACCGAAGAACGCATACGCGGGCCTGGTGAGGTTGAGCAACTTGGCCACCACGGTCAGCACACCGCCGAAGTGACCTGGCCGTACCGCACCCTCGAGTTCCCTGCCCAGCGGGCCTGGGTCGACGGTGACCTGGGGCTCTCCCTGTGGATAGAGGTCATCACGACGAGGTGCGAAGATGACATCTACACCCTCGTCCGCACATGTGGCCACGTCGGCATCGGGAGTGCGGGGGTACCGCTCGAAGTCCTCACCCGGGCCGAACTGCAACGGGTTGACGAAGATGGTGACGATCACCACACCGTCCGGCGACACCGCGGCCCGAGCGGCCCGCATCAACGCCCGATGGCCCTCGTGCAACGCACCCATGGTCATCACCACGGCACTGCGAACCCCAGCCTCGGGAAGCACACCGGCCAGTTCGGACCGGTCGTGAGCCACGACGGGTGTGTCCACAGCTGCCCTCCTGGTGGATCGGCCACGACAACACGATGGGCGGGGAGACCCCAACCGCCGGCCCAACGGTACTCGGCGGTCCGCTGCGCCGTGGACTCGCCGAACCCAACTTGACGGATATCACGACACTCACTAGTCTCATTTGCTCTTCACGACCGGACCGGGCACCGGGCCGTCGGAAACGCAGCATTCTTCCGCCGAGCCCGAGGAGCGCCCGTCCCGTGCCCACGTTTCCGAGCCAGGCTGCGCCTGCGAGCGGCCGAACCCGAAGTCCGATCGCCGCCTTCACCGCCCACGTCGTCATGGGGTTTCGCCGGTGGTCGACGTATCGCCTGGCTACCGCTGCTGGCGCGTTCACCAACACCGTGTTCGGGTTGATCAAGGCCTACATCACCATCGGTGCCGTCGGCGCCGCCGGTGGCACGCTGATGGGATATGACGCCGCCACCGCGGCGACGTACGCCTGGCTGGTACAGGCACTCATCGCACCGGTGAACATCTTCGGCTGGCAGGAGCTAGCGCTGCGGATCCGCACCGGCGACGTCGCCATCGACCTCGCCCGCCCGATCGACCCTCAGGTGGCGTTCCTGGCCGCGGACCTGGGGCGAGCGGCCTACTCGCTGATCCCACGCGGGGCACCACCATTGCTTGTGGGCGCGGCAGTCACCGGGTTGGCGCTGCCCGGCGCAGTGCTGCCGTATCTGCTGGGAGCTCTCAGCGTGGTGCTGGCGGTGTTGGTCTCGTTCGCTGGCCTATGGCTGCTCAACACCGCCGCCTTCTGGCTGTTGGACATGCGCGGCGTCATCACCCTCTACATGGTCGCCTCGAACATCCTCAGCGGGATGATCGTGCCGGTCCATTGGTTCCCCGACTGGATGGCGCGCATCGCCCAGGTCACGCCCTTCCCGTCCCTGGTTCAGGCACCCGTCGACATCGTGACGGCGCGGGTCGAGGGTGCCGCGGCACTCGGGGTCTTGGCGACCCAACTGGCCTGGTTCACTGCTCTCGTGCTGGTGGGTCGGGTGGTCTTTCGGACCGGCGCCCGCAGACTGGTGGTGCAAGGTGGCTGATGGGACCTGGCGGCCCTATCGGGTGTTGCTCGGATCCCGGTTGCGGTCCCAGACCACGTACCGGCGGTCGTTCGCGATGGACCTGCTCGGCAGCCTCTCCGTCGGCGCACTCGAGTTCGGCGAGATCTACGTCATCTTCACCAACGTCGACGTCCTCGGCGAGCTGGACTTCGCGGCAGCCGCTCTCCTGTTCGCACTGGCCACCATCTGCTTCAGCCTGGCCGACATGGTCGTCGGGCACGCCGACCGACTGCCCACCTACCTGCGACAGGGCACCCTGGACGCCTTTCTCCTCCGCCCGCTGCCGGTGCTCGCCCAACTGATCACCAGCGATCTGTCGTTGCGTCGGCTCGGCCGGACCGCGGCCGGGGTGGCCGTGCTCGGCGTCACGCTGCCCCACACGGGCATCACCTGGTCGGTGACCACGGTGGTGTTGCTGGTGCTGACGATCGTCGCCGGGACCGCCATCTTCGCGGCGCTGTTCGTGTGTGCCGCGGCGATCCAGTTCTGGCTGGTGGAGGGGGCGGAGTTCGCCAACGCCTTCACCTACGGAGGGTCCTACGCGGCGCAGTACCCGGCCAGCATCTTCGCACTGCCGGTCCGCGTGTTGTTCACGTTCGTCGTACCCGCGGCGTTCATCGCCTACCTGCCGACCCTGGCCCTGCTCGATCTTCCCGGGCCACCCGGACTGCCGAGCTGGCTTGGATGGTGCTCGCCGGTCATGGCGGTAGTGATGTGGGCCGTCGCCCTGACCGGCTGGCGGGCCGGTCTCCGCCACTACACGGGAGCAGGTTCATGACCGATCCGATCATCGACGTTCGAGAGCTCCACCGGCGGTTCACGGTCCGGTCGCCGCGTGGCCGGTTCCGCCGCACTCGAACCGTCGTCGAGGCGGTCGACGGGTTGACCTTCCAGCTACCCGAGGGATCCGCGCTGGGTTATATCGGTGCCAATGGTGCCGGCAAATCCACCACCATCAAGATGATCACCGGAATCCTGGTGCCGTCGTCGGGCACGGTGCGCACCTGCGGTCTGCATCCGATCCGTCAGCGCAAGCAGCTGGCCCGGCAGATCGGCGTCGTCTTTGGCCAGCGCACGCAGTTGTGGTGGGACCTACCCCTGCGCGAGTCCTACCGAACCCTGGCGGCCATCCACCGGTTGCCCCAGTCGGTGTGGACCGCCCGCCGCGACGAACTCGTGGACCGGCTCGACCTGGCGTCGTTCATCGACATCCCGGTCCGGCAGCTCTCGCTGGGCCAGCGGATCCGCGGCGAGATCGCCGCGGCGTTGCTCCACTCGCCACCACTCTTGATCCTCGACGAACCCACCATCGGGCTGGACGTGCTAAGCAAAGAACGGTTGCGCGTCTTCCTCACCGAACAACGTGCTCACCACGGCACCAGCCTGCTCCTCACGACGCACGACATGGACGACGTCCAGCGGCTCACCGAACGGATCATCGTCGTGGACCACGGCCGGATGGCCTACGACGGCGACCTGGCCGGCCTGGTCCGGAGGGTCGGCGCGGAACGTGTGTTGAGCCTCGACCTCACCACGCCGGCACCGCCGTTGGCCGGGATCCCCGGTACCGATCTAGTGTCCGTCGAGGCTGACGGCCTCCGGCAGCGGCTTGCCTTCGGCGACGATACGACGGCCACCGCGGTCCTCGAAGCCATAGGCCGGCACGTCGAGGTCAGAGACCTCACCATCGAGGAGCCAGATATCGAAGAGGTCGTGCGCCGCCTCTACCTATCCGCCACCGGCACCGGCACCGGCACCGGCACCGGCACCGGCTCCGAGTGACAGCATGCCAGTACGCGTCCTCCGGATCGGCATCGGCGTACGCGCTGATCATGTGCGAGTTTGCCCCCTGATGGGGGGTGTAGGTCGCACATGATCAAGACGAGCCCGAGCTGGGGACGGCCGGACGAGATCAAACATTTCTTGTTCTCACCGGTGGAGGTTAGCGGCGAAACAACAGGCGCCGCATCGGGCACTGGCTGGCCAGCATCGGATCATCACCGTGTACCATGATTGCAACCGCTTGCAGAAAGGTCTTCCACATGCTGCGCATCGGCATCACCGGTACCGAGAACTCCCACGTCGACCACTTCATCCGGCACTTGAACGTCGAACAACGGCACGACGGCTGCCGCGTCGTCGCACTCGCCGGCGGCGACACCGAACGCAACCGCACTCTCGCCGCCACCGGAGAGATCAGCGACGTCGTCGACTCCGCCGCCGAACTCGTCGGTCGAGTCGATGCCCTCATCGTCTCGAACCGGGACGGCCGCCAGCACCGCGAGAACGCGGTCCCCCTGCTCGAGGCAGGTGCACACGTCTTCGTCGACAAACCCATCGCCGTGAGCGTGGCCGACACCGAGGCCATCATCGCCGCCGCCCGCAAAGGTGGCGGCGTCCTTGCCTCGTGGTCGCCGCTGCGGCTGACCGCCGACGTCGAGGAGGTACGCACCGAAGCCGCAAAACTCGGCGCCCCGCAGCTGATCAGTGTGGTCGGCCCGGCCAATCCAGACGATCCGCATGCCGGCCTGTTCTTCTACGGCCCCCACGTCGTGGAACCCGCCCTGGAGATCCTCGGAAATTCCGATCCGGGTGAGGTCCACGTCGAGCAGGGTGACGACGTCGTCACCGCGACGGTACGCGCCGGCGACGCCTTCGTCGCCCTCACCTTCATCCGCCCGGCCGACGCGAAGCGGGTTCCCTGGCACATCACCGTCGCCAGCCGGAACGGGGTGATGAGCCGCGAGATCCAACTCGACGCCGACTACAACGCCCGCGGTCTGAGCCGCTTCATCGAGGCCGCCCGGACCGGCACCCCACCTATGCCGTACGAGCATCTGCTCCCGCCGGTGCGCATCCTCGCCGCCATCACCGAACAGCTGCGCTGAAGATCCGGCGCCGCGGCGAGTTCTTACTCGGCCGCGGCGCTCCACCGCTCGACCGTGCCGCCTCGATCGGCACTGAGCTGGGCCAACAGCGCGATCCGGGTGGCGTCCACCGACTCCCTGGTACCAACGTCGGGCTGCGAACCGGTCAATAGGGCCGTGAGGAAGTCCTCAGCCGGCCGGCGGCGAGTGGGCAACGCCGGGTTCCAGAGGTCACGATCATGGGTCGCGACGTCGAGCCGCCCTTCGGTCCACCGCAGCTCCGCCGTGCCGCGGGTACCGACCAGCCGCATCTCGTAGCGGCCATTGCCCTTCTCCGCCTCAGGCGCCAGCCAATGTGCGTCGATGGTGGCCCGAACCCCACCGGCGACGAACATCATCGCGCCGTGGTCAGAGAATCGCGGATACTCCGGATAGGCACGTTGACCTGACGAGCCGACCACCAGCCCATCCGTCGCCCCGGTGAGCGCAAGAACCATGTCGACGTCGTGCACCGCCAGATCGCCGAGTATGCCGCCGTAGTCCGAGGTGAAGAACCACGCGGGGCGGGTGGCCGCACGCAGCACGTGTGGACCGGTGCTCGCGATCAATGCGAGATCACCGAGGGTTCCGGACTCGACGAGTTCCCGTGCGGCCAGGGTGACCGGATAGCCGCGCTTCTCGAACATCACCGACACCAGCCGGCCGGTCTCCGCCGCAACCCGCTCGATCGTGTCCAGTTGGTCCAGAGAGGTGCAGAGCGGCTTGTCGGCCAGCACGTCGGCGCCGGCCCGGAGTGCGTCGACCACGGCATCGGCTCGGTGTGCGTAGATCCCGTTGACCACCACCACGTCCAACTCGTGTGCGGCCAGCATCGCCTGGTGATCGGGGTAGACCGGGCAGTCGGCGATCGACGATGCGTAGCGGGCGATGTTCGCCTGGTCCGGATCGGACACCGCCACCAACCGCACCGACGGCTGATGCGTCAGTTCGTCGAAGATATACGTCACGTGTTGATGGGCCAGGCCGGCGATGCCGAGGCGGATCATGCGTGCCCTCCCAGGTGCACCGCGCGGCCGGTATCGGCCGCGTCGTAAATCGCGCAGAGGAGCCGCACGGTGGCGAGGCCGGCATGGGCGTCGACCGCCGGTCCCCGGCCATGGTGATAGGCGTCGACGATGTCCCGCCACTGCGCGAGATGGCCGGCCAAGCCGATCGCCTGCGGGTCGGCCGCCCCACTGCCGGCCGCGTCACCCGGCGAGGCCGGGGCCGGCACCTCCCCGAAATCCCAGCGGCGCACGGCGGCGTCGTCCATCTCGACCGAACCACGGCTGGTGAACACCGACAGCCGGGCCGGTTGGCCCGGCGGGGTGGCTGTGGACGTCACCACCACGCCGAGCGCTCCGGAGGCGAATCGTAGAGTGGCCACGGTAGTGTCTTCGGCGTCCATGTCCCGGCCAAGCGTCGCGTAGTCGGCGGTCACCCGCGTGACCGGTCCCATCAGCCAAGCCAGCAGATCGACGGTGTGCAGGCCCTGGTTCATGAGCGAACCACCGCCCTGCCCTTGGCGGCCGCGCCAGGCCGCGTGGGCATAGTAGGCGTCGTCACGATGCCAGTGCACCAACGCCTCTCCGAGCACTGGCCGGCCGAGCACTCCAGAGTCGATCTGGCGTTTCAGATACTGGTTCTGCGGCTCTAGGCGGCGTTGCGAGATGACGCTGACGAGCCGCTGCTTCTGCTCGGCGAGCTGGACGATCTCCTCGGCCGTCGCCACGTCGACGCTCAGCGGTTTCTCGACGACGACGTGTTTGCCGGCCCGAAGCGCGGCCAACGCCTGTTCCCCGTGTGCGCCGCTCGGCGAACATAGGACAACCAGATCGACGTCCGGGTGGCGGATGACGTCTTCGGCGGACACATGCCGCGTATCCGGTTGCCCGAGCTCGGCCAGCCGTTCAGGCCGACCACCACTGGCCGCCACTAGCCGGACCGCGCCGCCCAGGTGGCCTATGACCTCGACATGGCGAGCGCCGATCGAACCTATGCCGACAACTCCCACACCTATGGGTCCCGCACTCACAGACATCCTCCTAGGGCTCCGACCCGGCTACATCACAGGACGATAGTCGTGGCGAAGTGTTGATTGCAAGCGCTTGCAATGCTCGGGCGATCCGGCCCGTCGCTCGTCACCGGGCTGGGTTGGCGCCAGCCCCACCCACCCGCTCGGTGATCGTCGCAGCGGTCAGGCCGGAGGGCGTGACGCCAGGATCTCCAGGAGCGACTCGGCATCGGTTGCTTGCAGCCGGCCCGCCGCGAGCGCACGCGCCGCGGTTCGCCGGGCCAAGGCCGTGTAGGCGCCCGCCGCTTCCGGCAGCGCGCGCTCCAGCTCCTGTAGATGGCCGGCGACCGTACCGGCATCACCCCTGGACACCGGGCCGGTCAGAGCCTCGTCTCCCTGTCGCAGCGTGTTGTCGAGCGCTGCGGACAGCAGCGGCGCGAGCGATCGGTCCGGCTGCTCGACGCCGGCCGCCCGCAACAGATCCATCGCGTCGTTGACCAGGGTGATCAGATGGTTGGCGCCGTGCGTCAACGCCGCGTGATAAAGCGTGCGCTGATCTTCGGCCACCCGCACCGGTTCCGAACCCATCTCGATGACCAGAGCCTCGGCGACCGGCCACAGCTGCTCCGGCGCGGTGACACCGAACGTGGCACCTTCGAGGCGCTGGAGATCAACCGACGTGCCGGTGAACGTCATGGCCGGGTGCAGCGCCAACGGCAACGCGCCGGATCGCGTCGCCGGGTCGAGTACCGCGACGCCGAACCGGCCGCTCGTGTGCACGACGAACTGCCCGGGACGGACCGCATCCGTGGTAGCCAGTCCCTCGACCAGGCCGGGAAGTACATCGTCCGGGACGGTGAGCAGGACGAGATCGGCCCGGTCCAATACACCGTCAACATCCATCATCGAAACTCCGGGCAGCAGCTCGCTGGCCCGGCTGCGACTGGTGACCGACACACCGTACGCCGCGACGACATGGTGCCCAGCGCGTTTGAGCGCGGCGCCGAGAACCGCGCCAACCCGTCCGGTTCCGACCACTCCGACGTTGAGCCGCGCCGGAGGCGCCTCGTCCACCTCACTCACGGCGCCTAGCGTACCCATTGCCCCTCACCGGGATCCGGCGGCAGCGGACCTGGCCGCGATGCCAGCTACCTCCTGCACTCGCCCGCCTGACCGGCGGACGGTGGAGGGTCAATGCGCCGGTGGCGGCGCCGACGTCGTACCGATCCGCATCTGAATCGGCAGCTGGAGGTTGGCGGGTCGGTGGCCGGCCAAGAACTCGGCCACCATCCGGCCAGCGGCACGTCCCTTGTCGACGACCGGCTGCTCGACGGTGGTGAGCACGCGGTTGTCTAGCCATCCGGTGTCGATTCCGTCGAAGCCGGTGACGCTGAGATCGTCCGGAACCCGCAAGCCTCGGCTCTCCGCCGCGCGGATCACCCCGGCCGCCAGGAGATCACTCTGTGCGACGATGCCAGTTGGGCGGCGTTGCCCGGCATCGAGCAAGGTGGCCGCCGCCTTCTCGCCCTCTTCCATGATGTTCGCCGCGGCTTCCACCGCCGGCGCGTCGGCGAACACATCACGGACCGCCTGCAATCGTAGGCGCGCGTCCGAGTAGGCGACGGTGCGGCGCCGGGCCTCGTCCACCGGACCGCGGCGTCCGTCGAGGCGCAGCGGCAAGGTGACGGTGGCGACCCGCCGGTGGCCCAGGTCGGCGAGATGACGAGCCATTCCGAGGGTCCCACCGTAGTCATCGATGGCGAGCACCGCGACATCGTCACGGTGCGGGCCGTCGACGGCTACGACGGGCACCTCGCGGCCGATGAAGTGGTCGAGCAGGGGGTCGTCGTCTCCACCACACGTGGCGAAGATGACCGCGTCCATCGGCATCCGGGATACCTGTTCCGGCGTCGGCCCAGCGCGGTCGGCATCACCCGAGATCAGCAGCAGACCAGTACCCAGCGCGGTCAGCTCCTCGGCCACGCCGTCGAGCAGAGCGACGGCCACCGGGTCACGGAACGCGTACAGGAGCCGCTCACCGATGATGGCACCGACGATGCCACACTGACCGCGCCGCAACGACCGCGCCATAGGATCCGGCCCGGCGTAGGCGAGCTCACGGGCCGCCTGGAAGACCCGCTCCCGCGTCGCCTCCGCGACCGGTCCGGCGCCGCTGAAGGCCAGCGACGCGGTCGACGGAGAAACCCCAGCCCGGGCGGCTACGGCGGCTAGAGTGGCTCGCTGCGCGCTCACCGTCGACCTCCTCCCGGCGTCGCCATCCCGCCATGGTGCCACTTGCGGCATCCCGCTATGGCATGGCAGCATATCGAATCGATTCGATCGAATCGATTCGATCGACAGTTCCTCCCGCCACCCGCCCAGCAACCCACCCCGCAATCCACCTCGCAATCCGCCCGCAACAGCCAGGAATCTGGCACCGGTCCCAGGAAGCGCCCCGATGTCTCATCCTGTCGCCCAGCCGCCGGCCGAGCGCCGCGTACTCAATGCCCGCAATGCCGTCTACGTCGTCTTCGCGGCCAACGGATTCGGCTACGCCTCGTGGATGGCTCGGATCCCCGGGGTACGGGACACACTCGACCTCAGCCCCAGCGATCTCGGCCGGCTCCTGCTCGCTATCGCGGTTGGCGCCGTCGTCGCATTACCCACGGCCGGCTTCGTGGTCGGCCGGATCGGCGCGGCCCGTACGGTGGCCATCGGCTCGGTGCTCGCCGGCGGCGGCCTGATCATCGCCGGCCTCGGCACCGACCCGCTCACCAGCATCGTTGCCGTCGCCATCGGGCTGGCCGCCCTCGGCTACGGCAGCGGGTCGTGGGATGTGGCGATGAACGTGGAGGGTGCGTCGGTCGAGCGGCTGGTCGATCGCAACATCATGCCCCGGTTCCATGCCGCGTTCAGCCTCGGCACCGTGATCGGCGCCGGCATCGGAGCCGGCATGACCTGGCTGCGGGTGCCCGTCCCGGCACACCTCACCGTCGTCGGATGTCTGGTGATCACCGCCGTCATGGTCAGCGTCCGACACTTCCTCCCCCATCGGGTGGAGACCGGCGACGCTCGTACCTCACGGGCGGCCGTTCTGCGCGCCTGGCGAGAACCCCGCACCCTGCTCGTCGGCGTCATGGTGCTGTCTTTCGCCTTGATCGAAGGCATCGCCAACGACTGGCTGGCCGTTGGCCTGGTGGACGGCTACGACGTCCCCAACGCCGTGGGATCGGCCGGCTTCGCCCTCTTCGTCACCGCCATGACCTGCGGGCGACTCGCCGGACCAGTGCTGCTGCGCCTCTACGGGCGGCTGCGGGTAGTACGGGTCAGCGGCGCTCTCGCGGTTCTTGGTGCGAGTATGGTCGCGCTGGGCCCGTCGCTGCCGTTCGCCGCGGTCGGCATCCTCATCTGGGGCATCGGAGCTGCCCTCGGCTTCCCCATCGGCATGAGCGCGGCCGCCGACGATCCTCGTCGCGCCGCCGCCCGGGTCAGCGTCGTATCATCCGTCGGCTACACGGCCTTCCTCGCCGGACCACCCCTACTCGGCTGGATCGGCGACCACCAGGGTGTGGTCCGGGCGCTACTCGTGGCGGCCGTCGCTGGCGCGCTCGGTGCGGTAGTGGCCGCCGCCGCTCGCGAACAGAAAGCCGACGAGTCAGTAGGGGCACGCTGAGCCGGACGGTGCTCGTCCCCGACCGCCCGCGGCACAACACCGAGACTTCACGGCGTGGCTCAGCGACGCCGACTTCTCAACCAGAACAGCCCGAGGAACGGCAGGACCAACGGGATGAAGAGGTATCCCTGCCCATAGTTCGACCACACCGTGTCGGCCGGAAAATCAACCACCCCGGACACGGTGATGGTACCCACCACCAGCACGCCCACAAGTTCCACCGTGACCGCCACGAACGCCACGAGGTGGGGGGTGGCCCCGGCGCGAGCCAACGCCACCGTCGCGATCACGTACACCACAGCCGCGAAAGCGGACAGAACGTACGCCACTGGGGCGACGTCGAACTTCGTCGCGATCTGATACACCGCACGCGACGTCGCAGCCACCGCGAACAGTGCATACACGGCGACGAGCAACCGCCCGGCACCCGTCACCGGCCGGCGCACCGGATCGGCGGCGCCGCCAGTGGCCCACACCGACTCACCCAAGTGGCGCCGCCTCCCAGATGTCGCGCAACCGCACCATCAGCGCGGCCACGACGAGGGCCACGAAGACCAGCACCGCCGTCCCCCAACGCGAATTCTCCGCCAACGCCCAGAACAGGCCGATCGGCAACAGCAGCAGGTTGAAGACCAGGTAGCTGATGAACAGCGCCGTCTCGGCCGGGCCGTCGCCAGCGGCCATCATGACGATCGCCACCACCGCCTGGATCAGCAACAGCAGCTCCACCACGCCCGCGCCGATGACGAACCACTCCCGCGGGTTCTTGTTGCGCACGATGGCGACAAGACCCCACGCAGCAAGCGCCAGGGCGGTCGCCACCACCGGATACAAGAGGATGTCGACCATCTACGGCAACCTCGCGAGTTCGGCGGTTAAGTCGTCGAGACCCACCGCTCCCATGGACAACGCCGCCATGTGCCAGGCTTTGAGCTCGAAGTCCGCGCCGTGGGCCTGCCACGGCACGGAGACGTTGATATGCACCATGCCATCCTCCCCGACGACCGGTGTTAGGCCGATCGCGGGTGCCGACCGCGCCAGTCACTCCGGGACCGGCCCACCTCACCTCACGATCGCGTCACGGCGCCGCTCAACTGCCCCGCGGCCCCCGGAACCGGCTCAGCGGCGTCGGAGCCGAGCGCGGCGATCTGGTTGAACTCATCGACGTGTACAACGCGCGGGTTCATCGTCCGCGCCTCGGCGTCGTCGAACAGCCCATACCCGATGAGGATGACGAGGTCCCCGGGTTGCACCAGACGTGCAGCAGCACCGTTGATCCCGATGACACCGGAGCCACGTTCACCGGGGATCACATACGTGGTCAGCCTCGCACCGTTGGTGATATCGACGATATCGACCTGCTCACCGGAGATCAGATCCGCGGCGTCGAGCAATTCCTCGTCCACCGTCACCGATCCGACATAGTGCAGGTCCGCCTGGGTCACGGTAGCCCGGTGGATCTTGCCTTTCATCATGGTGCGGAACACGTCGTTTCCTTTCGGCCTGAGTGGCTGAACCGACGAGGCCCAGCCCCTCACTCGTTCGATGCGCTCGGTGGAGCGTCACCGTCGTGGTCACCTTCAACAACGTCCTGCAGATGCGCAGCCATCCATTGTTCCGGCACATCGGTCTTGCGGGCCAGCCGGGCCCGCTCCGCCTGCTCCTCCGCGAACCGGCGGGCATCGTCCGGGCGCCGGTGCCGGATGATCGCGTTGACCGGCCCAGGAGTGGTGTCCACATGGATGGTGGCCAGGTTCAGCGCCCGCTGGAGGGGCCCCTGCGTCACCCGCACACTCTGCGTCTTCGCATGTGGAACAACCGTCAGCCGACGGGTGAATCGGCCGTCGCGAACAACGACGACACGGTCGTCGGTTCCGTAGGCGAGCCGGCGCCACTGGATCGGCCGAAACCACCGAGCCGTCTTCGGCGCCGAGTGCAGCACCACCGCCACGGGGTCGGCCTGGACCACCTGGCGGGTGATGGTCATGGCATCCTCACGCGGCGCCACCGGAAGTAGCGTGGACGTCCGGTTGGTGGCATCACTCGAGGTGTTGCTCGCGTAGCCGGCGACATCGACGTGCACCTCAGCCCAGCCGCGGAGCCGCCAAAGCAGCGGCTCGCGGATCAGCACCCCCTGCACCCGGCCGGGTGGCACCGTTTGATGCTGGGTGTCGAGTAGTCCCTTGCGGATGCGGAAACCGTCGGGTGACTCCGCCAGGACGAAACCGAAGTTGCGGCCCAGCTGAGTCCACACCACGTAGCCGGCCGCCAGGAGCCCCGGCAACATGGAGGTCAGGATGCCGATGCGGGCGGGACCGGGCACCACCACCATCGCCCCCGCCACGAGCAGCAGGAGTAGCACCCCGAAGACGAACCCGCCGGACAGCACCGTGGACCACGCCAGCCGGTCAAGGTTGACCTGATGGACAACTCGCTCGGGCGCCTCCGGCGTGTCCGCGTCGATGCCGGCTGCCCGAGCCAGCAACTCGGCGCGCAATCGCACGGCGTCGTCACCGGACAGGTATCGCAGCGGCGCCTCGGACTTCCCACCGCCGGCCACTTCCATCCGAAGCTCCGACACGCCGAGCAGCCGCCCGACGAGCGGACGATTGACGTCCACCGCCTGCAGCCGGTCCATGCGGACCCGACGAGAGCGGCGCATCAACACCCCGGAGTCGATCCGGAGGGCGTCACCATCGAACCCATACCGGGTGAACCACCACGACACCGCACCGGCGATGGTGGCTAGAACCGCGAAGCCTAGCCCCAACCCCAGGTACAGCCCGACCGGACCAGGATCACGCAGCGCGTTCTGGCCCATGATGACGATCACACCGGCCAGATACGCCCAGCCGCGAAGCAGCGGCGTCAGCGGATGTAACCGCTTGAAATGCTCGGGTGTGGAGGTTCGCCGCTCCGCCGTCTCGTCGTTCACCGTCTGACTCACAGACCTGCCGCCTTGGCCTCCCCCAGCGCCGAGAGCCGGTCCCGCAGCCGGGCCGCCTCGTCCGCGGGGAGTCCGGGTATCCGAGCGTCCGTGGCCGGCGAGGCTGTGTGCAGTTGGACGGTGGCCAGTCCGAACTTGCGATCCAACGGCCCGGAGTTGACGTCGACGAACTGCATCCGCCCATAGGGGACCACGGTCAGCTTGCGAAACATCACCCCGTGGGTGACGAGAAGATCGTCCTGCCGCTCCGAGTACCCCCATGATCGCCAGATACGCGGGATGAGCCAACCGGCCCACGCCACCGACGTCACAAGGACACCCAACGCGATAACCAGCGCCCAGCCACCCATGACGAACCACAAGCCGATGGCGAGGGCGGGCACGACGAGCACCAGTGTGCTGGCCAGCACGATGAACCGGACGGTGACGAGTTTGCGTGACACCGGCTGCCAACTCTCTCCCGGTGGCACGAACAGCTGCTCCACGAGCGCGAGGCTACCGCGTCCGCGCCGCCGATTGCTCAACCCGGGCCGGCGTTCCCCGCTGCCAGATTGGTTACCCCGGAGGATGACCAGCCTGGCGCGAGCTCGCCCGCACCGATGGCGACCTGCACGGTGTTGCCTGGCGGCGCCAGTGGACACGCCCACGCGGCGTCATAGGCACACGACGGGTTGTACGCGAAGTTGAGATCGATAACCAGCCCATCGTCCGGATGGCCACCCAGATCAGCACCCTTCACGGTGTCGAGGAGGTATCGGCCACCGCCATACGTGGAGGAGCCCGCTGAGGCGTCTTTGATCGGGACGAACACACCTCCGCCATAGGACTCCAGCCACCACACGTCCAACCGGCCCACCGGCAGGTGAACCCGCCCGACCAGGGAGAACGGAACCAAGCCATCAGTACCAGTGGGCACCTCGAACCGTTGTGGTTCCACATCGGTGTCGACCGGAGCCTCGAATCTCATGTCCGGGCGGTATGGCTCGTAATGGAGGCCACCGAAGGAGGCCCGCTGTTCCGCGGGGACCGGGGAGGCGGGGTGCCGGCGGAACAGCTCGTCCCGCCGGCGTCGCCACGTGTCATGCCCCACAGCCGGCTCTGCGGCAGCCCGGACCTCGGCATACAGCGCCGCTACCTGGCGCCGCCAGTCGAGTACGTCGAGGGGGTTCAGAGTAGACCCTTCTCCTCGAGGTAGTCCCTCGCGACGTCTTCGGCCAGCAGCCGCTCAGCATCCACTCGGGCATTGAGCAGGGCCAGATCTTCCGTCGTGAGCACCCCGGCAAGCTGATTGAGGGTGTCGACGACGGTCTGGTCGGCCGCCGTTGCCTCGTTCACCACCGGTACGAGGTTGTCCGCCAACTGGAGGTTCTGATCGTCATCGAGCAGCACGAGACCTAGACCTTCGAGAGTGCCGTCGGTGGTTCCGACGAGGCCAAGCTCGGCCGTGCCATCGGCGACCGCCTGTTTGGTCTGCGGACTGCCGAAGCCAAGGGGCAGCAGCTCACTGAACTCCAACCCGTAGACATTTTCCAGTCCCGGCTGGCAGAACGGCCGGTCGGGGCATTCCTCGGTGGTAGCGAAGGATAGTGGCTGGCCCACGTCGGCGAGGTCGGACAGACTCTGCACCCCGTGCTCGGACGCGAACTCGGCCGACACCGCGAAGCCGTTCTGGCTGGCGGCCTCGGCGGCCTCGAGGACCGCCAAGCCGCGGGACTCGGCCAGCGGACGCATCGCCTCCACCGTCTCGGCCGCATCGGTGGTGGCGATCGGCTCGTCTTCGGCGGCCTGCGCACCGTTCTCCTGCACATTGAGGTACTCGGCGAAGGTGGCGGCATACTCGGGGACGATGTCGATCTCGCCGCCGATCAGCGCCTCGGCGTAGATCTCCCGGTTGTCCGCCTGCTGAATGTTGACGTCGTAGCCCGCGTCCTCCAGCAGCGCCCGGTAGATCTCCTGCATGATGGCCATCTCGGTGAAGGTGGCTCCGCCAACGGTTAAGGAACCTGGCGAGCCGCCGGTGTCCCCGGTGTCGTCATCACCGGGCGCGGCAGTTGGGTCTGCCCCCGGCGTCTCGTCGGTGTCGCCATCGTCACCGCCACAGGCGGTGAGCAACAACGCGGCCATCGCGCCAGCGGCAAGCACGGTGGTAGTGCGTCGCAGTTTCATGGTGGTTGTACCAACCTCTCGTCTAGTGTTCGCCTTCTGTGTCCCGTGACGACCTCAACCGTCACGCGTGTCCGGCGGCCACTGCGGCACAGCGCCCGCACACGTACAGTCAACTACTCGGCACCGACAGGGTCATCCCGTTTCCGGCCGGCTCTTGCGGGATTTCCGCTCTCGCCTACCACAACGACGACCAGCAGGTCAGGCTCAAACCGCCGCGGAGCGTGCCGTTAATGGGCGACGACGAATCCGGCGCAGCGGGTCGACTCGCCGCTGCAACCACTCCATCAACGCCTCCACCAGCAGGGCGAGTGCCGCGACCAGGATGGCTCCGGCGATCATCTGCGGCCGATCGCCCCGGCCGAAACCTGCGGTGATGATCCGGCCCAGGCCGCCGCCGGCCACCAGGGCGGCCACTGTGGCGGTGGCCACGATCTGCACAGCCGCCAGCCGCACGCCGTTGACGATCAACGGCACCGCAAGGGGCAGCTCGACCTTACGCATCACCTGCATCGCGTCCATGCCCATACCTCGGGCCGCGTCCACGGCGTCGCGGTCGACCTCACGCACGCCGACATACGTATTCGTCAGCACCGGCGGCAGCCCGAACACGACCAGAGCGATGATCACCGTCCAGTCCGACAACCCCAAAGGTGTCATGAAGAGCAACACCAGCACCGCGAAGGTCGGCACGGCCCGGCCGACGTTGCTGATGTTGATCGCCAACGTTCCACCGCGGCCGATATGGCCCAGCCAAAGCCCGACGGGGATGGCGATCACACAGACGATCAGCAGGGAAATGCTGGTCAGCCACATGTGCTCAACGAACCGGGTGGGTACGCCGTCCGGCCCGCTCCAGTGCGCGGAATCACCCAACCACCGCAGTGCGTCGAGAAAATCGTTCACGCTCGTGCCACCCCCCGCCGCCAAGGAGTGGCCAACCGCAGCGCGGCCACCAGAATCAAGTCGGCCAGCAGTGCGAGCACTACTACCAGGACCGACGCGGTCAACACCTCCGGGCGGAAGTTGCTGCGCAGGCCGCGCAAGATCAGATCACCGAGGCCGCCATGCCCGACGATGACCCCAAGGGTGGTCATCGCGATGGTCGACACCGTCGCCACCCGGAGCGCGGCGACGATGGTAGGCAACGCCAGCGGCAACTCAACGCGGAGCAACATCCTGACCGGCCCGTACCCCATCCCGACAGCGGCTTCCCGGACGTCCGGTGGTACTCCGTCGAGCCCGGTCATGATGCCACGCACCAGGATGACCAGCGAATACAACACCAATCCCACGATCACCGTGGTAGCCGTGAGACCGGTCACCGACAGCAGCAGCCCGAACATGGCCAGCGATGGCACGGTGTACAGCACCGTCGACGTACCGAGGATCAGCGCTGCGAACCGCCGGTATCGCCTGGCCAACAGGGCCAGCACGAACGAGAGGGCGAGACCAACAACCACCGCCACGACGGTGATCCACACATGCTGCTGCAAGGCGTCAGTGATCTCTCCCGACCGGGTCTGGACATACTCGGGACAGACCCAGTCGTTGCGCACCATGCAGTTGTCGGGGATGGTTACCGTATGAACGGCCCTGGACGACACCACGCTGACGACGGTACCGAACAACCGATGATCCGTCTCGACGGCGTCTCTAAACGCTACCCCGACGGCACCGTCGCGGTTCACGAGCTGACCCTTGACGTGCAGCGCGGCGAACTCGTTGTCCTCGTCGGACCGTCCGGATGCGGGAAGACCACCACCATGAAGATGGTCAACCGGCTCGTCGAACCCAGCGGCGGACGGATCTTCGTCGACGGCACCGACGTCACCCACGCCGACCACGTGCGGCTACGGCGCGGCATCGGCTACGTCATCCAGAACGTCGGACTCTTCCCCCACCGCTCCATCGCCGAGAACGTCGCCGTCGTACCGGAGCTGAGCGGCTGGCCGAAGGCCCGTCGCAGGGAACGGGCTCGTGAACTTCTAGCACTGGTCGGGCTAGACCCCGACACCTACGCTCGCAGGTATCCACATGAGCTGTCCGGCGGCCAACGGCAACGCGTGGGGGTGGCCCGGGCGCTGGCTGCCGACCCGCCCGTACTACTCATGGACGAGCCGTTCAGCGCGGTGGATCCGGTGGTGCGGTCCCAGCTCCAGGATGAGTTCCTCCGGCTACAGGAAGACGTCCGCAAAACGATTCTGTTCGTCACACACGACATCGAGGAGGCGGTCCGGCTCGGCGACCGCATCGCGGTCTTCGCCCAGGGCGGGCGGCTCGAGCAGTTCGATACCCCGGCGGCTGTCCTGGGCTCGCCGGCGACGCCGTTCGTCTCCGACTTCGTCGGATTCGACCGCGGCCTGAAACGGCTGTCGGTGACGCCCGTGACCAGAGCCGATCTTGAATATCCGCCGCTTGTCAAGGTCAGCGATTCGTTGCGGTCCGCAGCCACAGCGATGAACACCTCCAGGTGGGCCGTGGTGCAAGACGAGTCCGGGGGCCTGGCCGGCTGGATCGGACGAGAGATGTGTGATGCCGACGGCGTGGTGGGTGATCAGGCGCGGCGTATGGAAGCCTGGGTGGCCCTCGACGACAGCCTCAAGGTGGCTTTCGCGGAGATGTTGCAGTGGAACGCAGGATGGATCGCCGTGCTCGATCATGACGATCGCTATCTCGGCGTGCTCACGCCGTCCACGCTCCACGCGGCGCTGCGCCGATCGGTGGAGGCCGAGAGCCGGTCCATCCCACCGAGCGAGGTAGACCTGGTCACGGTCAGCGACGCCTGACCGCGCGCCCCGCCGCCCGCAGAGGTGGTCGAGTACCCGCGGCCACAAGGAGGCTTACTGCAGCACCGGCCTCGGCATAAGGAAGCTTGCTGTTGCCAGGGCAGCAACAAGGAAGCTTACTGCAGCACCGGCGTCGCCACGAGGAAGCTTGCTGTCGCCAGGGCAGCAACAAGGAGCCTTACTGCAGCGCGTGAAACCTCCGCGCCGGACCTAAGCCGTCGCTCTGAGCGGCTGCCTAAGCAGTGCGCTCCTCGGGTTCGTCGAGTGCCGCGGTCGATTCGGCCGTGGCCTCCGGCAGCAACGTACGGTTCTTCTCGTCCCACGCCACGAGATCGACGACGGTCGGCGCGTCAGACAGGTCTGGCCAGAGGTCGTTCCACTCCGCACCCTCGGCTAGCTGGGCGAGCTCGGTACTGGGCGTCGAGGCCCCAGGCCGCGTGCTGCGCGAGTAGGCGATCTCCACCTCCAGCCGGTTGAGCTGGCCACGCATCGAATCGATGCGCTCACCTGCGACATCGAGGAGTCCTACCATGTGGTTGGTGAACTCGCGGTGCTCGTCGGCGTAACGCCCGTGCTCGTCGGCATACTCCGCCGCCTGGTCCGCGCGGACCGTCGCGATCTCGACGCGTAGTCGCCGATCGAGGCGGAACGCCAACGTCCCCAAAATGATCGACGCCGCCACACCGATGGAAGCCGCGAGCAGCGGCCAGTCTCCGCCGAGTAGGAACGCCACCAGCGCGCCCACGACGGTCAGCACTGGCGTAAGCACAGCCAGGGCACGGACGGCGGTCAGGCGACGGCGGTGACGGACGGAGGCCATGCGGCACACGGTACCCGCATATCCCACCCGAACCGGGCGCCACACGCCGACAAATCAGCCGAGATCGACTCTCATCAAGATCATCAGCATGGAGATTCTTGCACACAACTCCCCACTGTGCCGTCGGAACACGGCCTTCGCCGTGGACTCAGAGCCTGCGTACCACGACTCGCCAGTGATCAATGTGTAGTGGTAACTCATATATGAGATAGGGTCTCGGCTCGTGGCAGACGACTACCGCGGTCGCATCGGCTCGTTGATCCGCGACTCCCGGCTCCATCGGGGCTGGACCCAGCACCAGCTGGCGGAGCAACTCGGAACGAGCCAGAGCGCCGTCAACCGTATAGAACGTGGACACCAGAACCTCAGCCTTGAGATGATCGCCCGCATCGGCGAGGCGCTGGACAGCGAGCTGGTCTCGCTCGGCCAGCCCGGGCCCACCCATCTCAGAGTCACCGGTGGGCGCCAGCTCACCGGCAATATCGAGGTCAAAACCAGCAAGAACGCCAGCGTGGCGCTGCTCTGCGCCAGCCTCCTCAACAAAGGCCGCACGGTGCTGCGCGGCATCGCTCGCATCGAAGAGGTCAACCGGATCATCGAAGTCATGGAGAGCATCGGGATCAAGACCCGGTGGCTCGACGATCGACGCGACCTGGAGATCATCCCTCCGGATCGGCTCGACCTGGACAGCATGGATGTCGCTGCGGCCCGCCGTACTCGCAGCATCATCATGTTCCTCGGGCCACTACTGCACCGCGAAGCCGAGTTTCGGCTTCCGTACGCCGGTGGATGCAGCCTGGGCACCCGGACGGTGCACCCACACATGGCGGCGCTGCGCCGGTTCGGGCTCGAACTCAAAGCCACCGGCGGCTTCTACCACGCCCACGTCGACCGTTCGGTCCGGCCGGACCGACCCATCGTCCTAATCGAGCGCGGCGATACCGTCACCGAGAACGCGCTCATGGCAGCGGCCCGCAACAAGGGTGAGACGGTCATCCGCAACGCCAGCTCCAACTACATGGTCCAAGATCTCTGCTACTTCCTGACCAGGCTTGGCGTCGAGATCGACGGCATTGGCACCACCACGCTGACCGTCCGCGGCGTCGAGGACATCGACTGCGATGTCGATTACGCGCCGTCCGAAGACCCCATCGAGGCGATGAGCCTCCTGTCGGCGGCGATCGTGACGTCGTCTGAGATCACCGTGGCGAGGGCTCCGGTCGAGTTTCTCGAGATCGAGCTTGCGCTGCTGGAAGAGATGGGCCTTGATCTCGATCTGAGTTCGGAGTACCGGGCCGGCAACGGCGAGACCCGGCTCGTGGACATCACCGTCCGCCCGTCGGTGCTCAAAGCACCATTGGACAAGATCCATCCGATGCCGTTCCCGGGGTTGAACATCGACAACCTCCCGTTCTTCGCCCTGATCGCGGCGAGTGCGTCCGGCTCCACGTTGATCCACGACTGGGTGTACGAGAATCGAGCCATCTACCTGACCGAACTCACCAGACTCGGCGGAAACGTCACCCTGCTCGATCCACACCGCGTACTGGTCGAGGGCCCCACCCACTGGTCGGGGACGGAGATCATCTGCCCGCCAGCGCTGCGCCCGGCCGTGGTGGTACTGCTGGCCATGCTGGCGGCGAAGGGCACGTCCGTGCTGCGCAACGTCTACGTGATCAACCGCGGCTACGAGGACCTCGCAGCCCGCCTGTCCTTGTTGGGCGCCACCATCGAGACCTTCCGCGATCTCTGACGCCGTCCCCCCACGACCCCCGTGATCAAGTCGGGGATCCGGTCGCCTTGGTGACCGGATCCCCGACACGATCCACCGGATGGAGCCACCACACGACCGTGTCTGATATCCGCTAGTATCCGACGCCTCACCGCGCGCACACTGGACACATGCTCGACGACGACGTTTACTACCGCGCGGTGCAAGGACGTGATGCCAGGTTCGACGGCATCTTCTACCTTGGGGTCACCTCCACCGGCATCTACTGCCGGCCCAGCTGCCCCGCCATGACACCCAAGCGGGCAAACGTACGTTTCTATCGCTCGGCGGCCGAAGCCCAATCGGCCGGGTTCCGCGCCTGCCGGCGCTGCCGGCCCGACACCACCCCAGGCTCTCCGGAGTGGAACGTCCGCGCCGACGTCACTGCACGCGCCATGCGGATGATCGCCGATGGTGTCGTGGACCGTGATGGCGTTGCCGGACTCGCCACCGTACTGGGGTACAGCCAACGCCAACTCCACCGCACCCTCACCGAAGAGGTCGGCGCCGGGCCTTTGAGGCTGGCCCGCTCACAACGGGCACACAGCGCACGGACACTGCTGGAGACGACTGACCTGGCGGTCACCGAGATCGCCTTCGCGGCCGGATTCGCCAGTATCCGCCAGTTCAACGACACCATACGCGAGATCTACGCACTCACCCCCACCCAGCTGCGCGAGCGGGCTTCCCGACGGCGTGAGCGCGCGACCCGAACCCGTGAAGGTGGCAGCGGAGCCACCGGAACCATCGAACTCCGGCTCGCGTTCCGCGAACCAGCCGACACCAACGGTGTCCTCGACTTCCTGGCTATGCGTGCCGTTCCCGGCGTCGAGGAGGTATCCGGCCGCACCTACCGGCGTAGCCTGGTGCTTCCACACGGCGCCGGAATCGTCGAGCTGACTCCTCAGCCACGGTGGGTGCACGCGGTGTTGCACCTCGCCGATCCCCGAGACCTCACCGCCGCCGTCGCACGCTGCCGGCGGATCTTCGATCTCGACGCCGACCCGCGCACCGTCGACGAGACCCTCTCGGCCGACGCCGCCCTACGGCCCCTCGTCGAGCAGGTACCAGGCCGGCGCACCCCGGGCGCCGCTGACGGTGCTGAACTCGCCGCCCGCGCCATCATCGGCCAGCAGGTCTCGGTAGCTGCCGCACGGACCGTCGCCGGGCGGCTGGTCACGGCCTACGGCAAACCCCTCGACGCGCCGGTGGGCCAGGTCACGCACACCTTCCCCGCCCCGTCCGAGCTGGCCGCCGCCGATCCGTCGACCTTCCCGATGCCCCGCCGCCGCCAGCACACCCTGCACGAGCTGAGCAGCCGACTGGCCGACGGCCGTGTCCGGCTCGACCCCGGCGTCGACCGCACCGAAGCCGAAGAACAGCTCCTCGCCATCCCTGGCATCGGCCCGTGGACCGCCAGCTACGTGCGCCTGCGGGCGCTCAGTGACCCTGACGTCTTCCTTCCCTCCGACCTCGGCGTGCAACATGGCCTGCGCCGCCTCGGTCTGCCCGCCGACGAACGCGCCGCCGCCCGGCTTGCCGAGCGTTGGCGCCCCTGGCGTTCCTACGCCCTCATGCACATTTGGGCCGCCGCGGCCCATCTACCCGATTCTGACAACTCAGGAGAACGATGATGTCCCGCACCTTCTGGACCGAACTCGACAGCCCCGTCGGCCCACTGCTTCTCACCGCCGACGACGCCGGCCTCACCGGCCTGTACATGGAGGAGCGCCGGCACGGCCCGCACGACATCGGGCCAGGCTGGATCCGGTCCGACGAGCCGTTCGGCGCCGCTGAGGAACAACTCGAGCACTACTTCGCCGGCCAGCTCAGGGAGTTCGACCTCCCCCTCAACCCGACGGGGACCCCGTTCCAGCAACGGGTGTGGGCGGCCCTGACGAGCATCCCTTACGGCGAAGTCCGAAGCTACCGCGAGATCGCCGAACAGATCGGCCATCCCACCGCGTACCGGGCAGTGGGTCTGGCCAACGGACGCAACCCGATCTCCATCGTGGTCCCGTGCCACCGGGTGATCGGCGCGTCAGGGGCGCTGACCGGCTACGGCGGCGGTATCGAGCGCAAGCGGATGCTGCTGGAGCTGGAGACACCGGCCGTGCCGGTCAGCTGATGACGAGTAAGCGCGACGCCCTGGTCACTGATGTTGAGGGCGCAACACACACTCACCAGGACCAGCCACGTTCCCGCAACTCGGCTTCCAGGATCAGCCGGCGTACCGGGCCCTCGGTGTCCGGGACCGCAAGCCCGGACATCTCGGCGGCGTCACACAACAGGTGGTCGTAGGCGGCCGTCGCGGCGATCAAGTGATGGCCCCGGGCCCAGCCCCGCATGTCGTGTTCCAGCGTGCGGATCTCGGCGGCGACGATGGCCAGCCGATACTGAACCGCCAGCGTCTCGAAGGGGTCCGGACCGGGCTCAGGTTGACCTGCGGGCCACCACACCCGCAGCGCCCGCATCAGGTCCGAGATCGTCCTCATCGGCAACTCCCCACCCACCAGAATAGTCAACGCAGACCACTCGTGGCAGGGGTCAGTCCACCCGGAAATCAGGCCGACATCGGCCCGTCACACGTCTTTGGCGTACAACACACTGCCGCGGTCCGGCACGTAGCCGAGCCGGGTATACAACCCCAAGGCCCCGGTGGGGTTCTCCGTATCGACGTCGAGACCGGCGTACTCGATACCCGAAGCGGCATAGGCCCGCATCGACGCACGCAGCAGGGCGGCGGCTATACCGCGGCCGCGGTACTCACGCCGCACACCCAGTAGGTCGGTCCAACCTTCGGTAAAACCCTGCGGCTTCCAGTCTTGTTCATAGGCGCCAGCGATGGTGTAGCCGACCACGTGGTTGGTGGTGGTGTCGACGGCTATGAAGCTCCAGTCGGCGCGGAAGCCGGCGCTCTCGATCACCGTCAGCGCCCAGGCCTGGGCGTCGATGGGGTTGGAGCCCCAGTGGTCAACGGCGAACGACTCGTTGTGCGTGATCCGGACCTCGTCGTCACGCTCCGCGCTGTAAGGCTCGATGCGGATCTCCGGTGCCAGCTGGACGTCCGGGAGTTCCGTCGACAGCGAACGACGCATACAGACGTACCAGCGGACAGCGGTGAACCCGGCCTGCTCAGCCACCACACGTGCGCCCGCCTGGTGTTCGTCGGCGAAGATACGGATTCGGGCCGGCAAAGTGGAGTCGGTCGCGGCCAGTTGTTGCCGGGCGCGGGCGATGGCCCACGTGGCCAGCGCCCGCCCAATACCGCGTCGGCGGATATCGGGGTGGACGGCGCCGAAGAGGGTGGGAGTCAGCGTGCCCTCGGTGACCGGGTTCAACTCTGCCCGGGCGTAGGCGCGCAGCTCCCCGTTCGCGGCGAAGCCGCCGACGGTGTCCCGGGTGGCGTCTCGCCAATCACCCTTGAACAACTCAGCGAATTCTTCCGCCGACGATCGCTCGATGGCGTCGTCGTGATCTTCGACAATGACCGCCAACGCGTGCCAGGCCGGCACATCGTCGGGTGCCAGCGGACGCCAGGTGAGGCCGGCGTCGGTGGGAAGCTCAGGTAGTTCGCTCGGCGCTCCGGCACGGACCGCCATCGGCAGCAACGAAGACTCGTTCACAAAACCACGATAGGGACCCGCCTCGCCCACGCCAACCGATTAACCACCCCGCGAGCGGCGCTGCGCGAGCGTACCGGCAACGGCCACCTGACCTCAGGCGCGCTCGACCATGACGTGGGTAGGAAACTGGCTGCGGGCATAACGCGCCACGGACCATGTCGACACCGCGTCGACCCCCGCGCTGACCGCCCCACCCAGCAGCGGCACCCGCTTGGCGAGCATAAGAGTGGCGTGTTTGCCGCCGATCCGGGCGGCGAGCTCCTGCGCAACGCGGGCCGCGACCCGTTCTACCGTGGCGGGTTCGATGTCGGCCCGCCCGACCGCTACCTCGTGGGGCGACGACGGCAGGTGTTTCTCTCGGATGATGGGCTCGGCGCCGTCTTTGCCGAGCAACGTCATCAGCGCCGCGGTGCGCACCCTGGGGTCGGCGATGTCGTATCCGCGCAGATGGGCGATGGCTGCCGCCATCCGCAGGTGGAGGACGGCGACACCGGCGATGTTGGCCGGGATCGCCACCGGCATGGTGACGACGCCGCCGACGTTGGTCACGAATCCCTGCACACCCGCCAGCCGCACATGCTGCTCGATGACGTCGCGGATAGCTCGGTCGACGTCGCGCCGGCGTTCGAGATACTTGCGTGCTACCTCGCGAGCACCGGGGAAACCGGTGAAGCCATCGATAGCCTTGTCAACAAAGTGCTGCGCACCACGGGCCGCCACGGCTGGTGCGGTGCGCCGCGCCGCTTGGTTGCCGGCCCACATGGCCATGCTCGCCCGAAGACCCATGCCTCCACCATAACGCGTGAACCCGCACCGTCACGGCGGGCGATCAGCACAGCGCCGGACCGCCCTCCCCGTCTCAACACCTACGGTGGACGAGGAAATACTCTGGGTGGTGGCCAGCGCACGGTACGAGCACAGCGGAGGACACAGTGCCCGTCGATCCGCCACCGACCCGATGGGACCTTCCCATCGCGCAGCCTGGCAACGACGACCTGATCGCCATCGGTGCGGACCTCGAGCCCGGCACCCTCCTGGCCGCATATCGCTCCGGCCTGTTCCCGATGCCGGTCGACCGCCTCTTCGGCCGGGCGTCGGAGCTGGCCTGGTGGTCGCCTGACCCGCGTGGTGTGCTGCCTCTGGGCGGAATTCGGATACCGCGATCCCTGAGGCAAGCGTGCCGGCGGTTCGAGATCCGGATCGATACCGCGTTCGACGAGGTCATCACCGCCTGTGCGGATCCGGACCGGCCCGGCGCCTGGATCACCGGCCAGGTGCAGGCCGCGTACCGCCGCCTGCACCGGCTCGGCTGGGCGCATTCGGTGGAGGCTTGGACACCGGAAGGTGATCTCGCCGGTGGACTCTACGGCGTGGCTATCGGCGGGTTGTTCGCAGGCGAGTCGATGTTCCATGCCCGACAGCGGTGGGGCCGGGACGCATCCAAGGTGGCGTTGGTCGCTCTGGTGGAGATGTTGCGCGCCGACGGCGCGAGTGGACGGCTGCTTGACGTGCAGTGGGGCACACCCCATCTGACCAGCCTGGGTGTCGTTGAGATTTCGCGGCAGGAGTACCTCAGCCGGTTGCGCACTGCACTGCGGCTAGAACTCCCGCCCGCTCTCAGCACCCGTCCCGTCCCATGATCATGAACACTTTGCCGTGCTATGGCACGGCAAAGTGTTCATGATCATGGGACTCGGGTTGGTGGGTGCGGCAAGATAGCGGTATGCCCGAGTTACCGGAGGTCGAAGCGCTCGGTGCCTTCCTGCGCGAACACGCCGTCGGCAAGGCCGTGAAACGGATCGACGTCGCCACCATCAACGTCCTCAAGACGTTCGACCCGCCTCTGACGGCACTGGGCGGGCTGACCGTCACCGGGGTCAGCCGGCATGGCAAGTTCCTCGACATCAACTGCGACGGCGTGCACCTCGTCATCCATCTTGCTCGCGCCGGCTGGCTGCGCTGGAGCGACTCGCTGTCCCCACGCCCACCGAAGCCGGGTAAAGGACCGCTCGCGCTACGGGTACACCTCGTCGACGGCTCGGGCTTCGACCTCACCGAGGCCGGCACCCGTAAGAAGCTGGCGGTTTATGTCGTACGAGACGCCTCTGACGTTCCTGGAGTCGCCCGGCTCGGGATAGATCCGTTGGGGCCGGAGTTCACCGTCGAGCACCTGCACGGACTTCTGCGGGCGGCCGGGCGAGCACAGATCAAGGGAGTCCTGCGCAACCAATCGGTGATCGCCGGCATCGGCAACGCCTATTCCGACGAGGTCCTCCACGCCGCTCGGCTCTCTCCGTTCCATCCGGCATCGACACTGTCCGACGACGAGGTCGCGGACCTTCATCGGGTCATCGTCGACGAGTTGACCAGCGCTCTCACGCGAGCAGCCGGGCTGGCGGCCCGCGACCTCAAAGACTCGAAGCGGTCATCCATGCGGGTACATGGGCGGACTGGCCAGCCCTGCCCGGTGTGCCAAGACACCGTTCGAGAGGTGTCGTTCTCGGACTCGAGCTTCCAGTACTGCCCCACCTGCCAGACCGGCGGGAAGGTGTTGGCGGACCGCCGGCTGTCGCGGTTGCTCAAATAGTTGGGTTCACCGGGGCGGGCACCGCGAGGCCGCGCGCCCGCATGAACCCGCCGGCTGGACGATCTGTTCACTCACCTGAAGCTGGTGTCCCCCGCCGGAGATCCGCGTCTGAAGTTGGTGTGAAGGTGGATGCATCGCAAGGCGCCGGAGGAGGTCGATGTGGTGCATCGATCGACGACGGCAACGCAGCGAGGCGCCGCCTGCGCGCCAAATTCAGACGCACGGATCTCCGGCGGGGGACACTAGGTGTAACAGCGCTCGCCCGTACGCCTCTTCGGCACGCTCAGCCGTATGTGACACCTCGCGGCCGTCGACGTCGAGAACGACGACGAACCGGCCGTCGACGCGGCTGAGACGTACGAACGTGGCGCCGAGCCGTTCCCGCAGCTGAGCTTCCGTCGGCAACCAGAGTGCGGCGTCCTTCTCGATGCTGTCGAGCGCCCACTCGACGGTGCCGTTGAATCCGATCACCCGCCCTGATGGGAATTCGTGGACATCCACCACCATGGTGCTCACCACGAACACCTCGTCGTCCATACCCCGATCGGGGAGGACGAAGTGGTCACCCGGCCGGGGATCCCAGCGCAGACCGCTGTCCCGGAGGCGGCGCGCCAACTCGACGGAGATCACCGTTCAATTGTGCCGTGCCCTGTCTCCATCCCGGCATCACGGACTTCTGTCGTCCCCACCGCTGAGTGTTCGGCCACCCACTCGGTCAACACCTCGACGCTGCGGACGCCCTCACCAGCCATCACGTACCGGCCATCCTCAAGACGCCGGATGAGGCCGCGGGTCCATTCGATACCACTCTCGGCGTTGTGGATCCACAGTTGCATGATCTCGCCGATGTGGGTCCATTCCTCTGGCGCCGGATCCGGTGTCCACTCTTTGACCACCTCGTCGCGCCAGCTCTCCAACGCCGCGATGCGCTCGTTGAGCAACGCGATGGCTTCGTCTCGCCGCAGATCCACGATGAATCCGACGCCGGAGGTCAAGACGTCGATCTTCTGGTCATATGTGCGCAGCGCGGCCCGGAGCAGGTCGAGGTAGGTCTGATGGCCTGCCGCTGTGAGCTCGTACTCCGTTCTCGGTGGTCCACCAGCCGTGCTGGGGGCGGTGTCGTGTTCGACAAGCAAGCCCTCCTTCGCCAGCTGTTTGAGCGCGTGATAGATCGAGCCCGGCTTGGCCGTAGACCATTGCTGCGCACCCCAGAACTCAAGGTCGTTGCGGACCTGATAACCGTGCGCCCGACCATGCTGGCGTACCGCGCCCAGCACCAGCAACCGGACGACCGGCACCCGAGTTTCCATGGAACACCCCTTTCGGAGTCCAGCGTATCGGCCCGGGCGGGGCTTCTCGCGGGAATATTAATCAAATTTGACTAGTTACACCGATCGGAGTACGTTTGGCCGGCTGGTCAAATTTGACTACTGGGAGGTTCGAGTGCGCAGCTCCGACGACGCTGACGCGATCACCATCGAAGGACTCGGCAAAACCTACGGAAAGAAGGAGGCACTGGCCGTAGTCGATCTCGCCATCCCCCGCGGCACCGTCCATGCCGTCCTCGGCCCCAACGGCGCAGGCAAGACAACTTTGGTCAGAATCCTGTCCACGTTGCTGCGCCCCACCCGGGGTCAGGCCCGAGTGGCCGGGTTCGACGTGGTCCGGCAGGCCGACGACGTCCGTTACCGGATTGGACTACTGGGACAACACGCGGCCGTGGACGAAGAGCTGAGCGGGCGGCAGAATCTTGACCTGTTCGGCCGCCTTTACCACCTGGGGGCACGCGGTGCCGCTCAGCGCGCCAATGAGCTTCTAGAACAGTTCGGGCTCGCCGACACCGGGACGAAGGCCATCAAGAAGTACAGCGGTGGGATGCGTCGACGGCTCGACCTTGCCGCCAGCCTCATCATGGCACCAGAAATCCTCTTCCTCGACGAACCCACGACCGGGCTCGACCCGCGCGGCCGAACCGACGTGTGGGACTCGGTTCGATCGCTTATCGGAGGAGGCACGACGGTCCTACTCACCACGCAGTACCTAGAAGAAGCGGATCAACTCGCCGACCGCGTATCGGTCGTCGACCATGGTCGGATCATCGCCGATGGCACGGTGGACGAACTCAAGTCCTCGCTGGGCGGAGACCGGGTGGACGTCACGGTGCACGAGGCCGGGCAGCTCGATACCACCGCCGACGTCGTCGCCCGAGCGGCGGCCGGTCCAGTGACCACCGATCCCGACCGGAGGATGGCCAGCGCACCCGTCCAGGACCGGATGGCCGCATTGTCAAAGATCATCCGCGAGCTGAACGATGCCGGCATACAGGCGGAAGACATCGCCCTGCGGCGACCTACCCTCGACGAGGTCTTCCTGCATCTCACCGGTTCCGAGCACCACGAGAACAACGAGCGGGAGGTCACCGCATGAGTAACACCACGGTTCTCACCAGCCCGGCAGTCCCTCATCCAGCTCCGCACACCGCCCGCTCCCGGACCACCCGCCTCGTCACCGATTCGGTAACCATGACCCGTCGCGGGCTGCTCTATTGGAGCCGCAACCCTGGGCCACTGGTGGTCGCGCTGCTGTTCCCGGTCATGATGCTGGTGATGTTCGCCTACTTCCTGGGTGGCGGCATGGCCGTTGCCGGAGGCGGCGACTACATCGAGTTCCTGGTTCCCGGCATGTTGGCCTTGACCATGGCGTTCGGCCTGGAGAACACGATGATCGCGGTGACCCAGGACGTCAACCGAGGTGTCCTGGATCGGTTTCGCTCGATGCCGATCGCACCGTCGGCCATACTGGTCGGCCGCAGTGTCATCGACATGCTCCACTCCGTCGTCGGACTACTGATCATGATCGGCGCCGGACTGTTGATCGGTTGGCGATGGCACGGCCCGCTGGCTGCGGCGCTGGCCGCGGTAGGCCTTCTTCTCCTCCTGCGCTTCGCCATGTTGTGGGTCGGCATCTACCTCGGGCTCGTCGTCGGCAAACCCGAGATGGTCCAGGCGGTCCAGATCCTGGTCTGGCCAGTCGCCTTCCTGTCCAGCGTCTTCGTCTCACCGACGACGATGCCCGCGTGGATGGGCACCATCGCCGAATGGAATCCGATGTCGGCGACCGCCGGTGCCGTCCGCGAGTTGTTCGAGAACCCTAGTTGGGCAGCGAGTTCATGGGTCACCGACAACGCGGTAGGCGTAGCCGCGCTATGGCCGCTCGCCCTGCTGGTGATCTTCGTGCCGCTGGCCATCCGCAGGTTCTCCGCGTTGAGCCGCTGAGCGGCTGCTGGCCAGTGCCACTTCTCGTCGTCGCCCAGCGTCCTCGTGGACCCTGGGCAACGGCATATCACCCCTTCTAGCGCTCTCTTGTCATTTTCCTAGAAAGGGCTAGACAAGCCGAGAGGTGACGGCGACGGGCCGGTCCCCGCCCCGCTGCTCCCATGATCATGAACACTTTGCCGTGTCATGCCACGGCAAAGTGTTCATGATCATGGGAGCAGCGGGACACACTAGAACCCTCTACCGAAATCTACGGCTCAAGCTAGACGAGCCGATAGAGTCCGATCATGGATCCGGTACGGAATCCCTATGCTCCTGGCGCCGGCCAGCGGCCCCCAGAACTCGCCGGCCGCGACCGCGAGCTCGAGCAGTTCGATGTCGTGCTGGAGCGCATCGCCCGAGGACGCCCAGAACGTTCGCTGGTCCTGACCGGCCTGCGCGGTGTCGGCAAGACCGTATTGCTGAACGCGCTGCGATCACAAGCCATCCGGCGACTCTGGGGTACGGGCAAGATCGAGGCCCGGCCCGAGCAGTCCATCCGCCGCCCGCTCGCCAGCGCGCTACACATGGCTGTGCGTGAACTCACCCCCCGCCATCGCGATCCGGACCAGATCGATCAGTTCCTGGGCGTGCTCAAGGCGTTCGCGCTACGATCCGCCGGCGACGGTGCCAAGCTGCGCGATCGCTGGCATCCAGGGATCGACGTGCCGGCCGCCGCGGGCCGCGCCGACACGGGCGACATCGAGGTCGACCTCGTCGAGTTGCTGGTAGACGCCGCAGCCGTGGCCCGCGACGTCGGGGTCGGTGTCGCGATCTTCATCGACGAGATGCAGGACATTCCGCCGGCGGACGTGTCCGCGCTCTGCGCCGCCTGCCACGAGTTGTCCCAACAGGCTCTACCGCTGGTAGTCGTCGGCGCCGGCCTCCCCCACCTCCCCGCGGTACTGTCCGCCTCCAAGTCCTACTCCGAGCGGCTGTTCCGCTACATCCGCATCGACCGGCTCGACCGCCAGGCGGCAGACTTCGCGCTGGCCGCCCCGGCTGCCGACGAGGGCGTGGCCTACGACGCGGAGGCCCTCGACGCGCTCTACACCGCCACCGAGGGGTACCCGTACTTCGTCCAGGCGTATGGCAAGGTCACGTGGGATCACGCACCCGCAACACCGATCACCGAAGCCGACGTCATGGTCGCCGCGCCCGATGCGGAAGCAGAGCTGGCGGTCGGGTTCTTCGGTTCCCGCTACGAACGCGCTACTCCCGCCGAACGCGAGTACTTGCAGGCGATGGCATCCCTGTCGGAGCTGACCGACGGCACGGTCGCCACCGCCGACGTCGCCACCCACCTTGGCCGCAGGCCGTCGTCGTTATCACCGGCCAGGGACTCGCTGATCAAGAAAGGGCTGCTCTACTCAGCCGAGCGAGGCAGCATCGCGTTCACCGTGCCTCACTTCGGCATTTACCTCCGCAAACACGCCACCTGAGAGGCGGCGCCAATGCCTCATCCAGTGATCATGAACACTTTCCCGTGTCATGGCACGGGTAAGTGTTCATGATCACTGGGGGAGGTGACCGTTCTACCAGCGTCTAGGGCTTTCTAGTGCCGTTAGTAGATTCCCCTAGATGTTGTTATGCCGCCCTACTTCGGTGGCACAAGGGGCCCAGGCGCCCAGACCCACGGGCCCATGAACGGGAGCAACAACCGGTTTATCTCACCAGGTTCCGTAGTCGTCGCAGACGATCTGCCCCTCCGGGATCTGCTGCTCGCGCAGCCGAGTCAGCGCCGCCTGCACCATGGGGGTAGGTCCGGCGAGATAGACGTCGTGCTGACGCCAATCTCCGTACGCCGACACGATATTGCCCATAAGATCCGGGCTACGATCCTCGGGCCCTTCGGGTGAGACGACGGGGACGACGGTCAGCCGCCGATAACGCACCCCGATCGATTCCAGGTGTGGCAGCGCGTAGAGACTGTCGCGATCTCGCCCGGCGTAAAAGACGTGCACACGGCGGCCATCCAAGCGTTGCTCCAACTCCTGGAGCCCCGCCAGGATGGGGGCGATCCCGACCCCTCCGGCGATGCACAACAGGTCGCGTTCCGACCGCGGATTGGCGAGGTCGTAGCCCTGGGGTGCCCCGAGGCGCAGGACATCACCGGCCTCGGTGCGCCATACCAGCGCGCTGCTCACCCATCCCGCACCAACCGCACGGACGTGGAACTCCACCAGGCCGTCATCACGTGGTGCTGACGCCAACGACAGCGCTCGCCACATCTTCGGCCGGCGCGGTGACATGACGTAGCAGTACTGACCCGGTCGGTACGGAAAATCGGTGTGCGGGCGGGCCTGGATGATGGCGAGATCGTCCAGCAGCCTGCGGTGGAAGACGACCTCGGCGTCCCACCAGGCCGGCCACATCACGGCGTCGCGTTCAGCGCTCCCCGTCATGATCATGGCCATGGTGTCGTACGCCTGGATCCACGCCTTCTCGTGTCGCCTGGTCCATTGCTCACCCAGCTCCTGCCGGAACGCGAGCACCAGGGCCGAGCCCAAGGGTGCGTAGTGCTCGGTGATCACACCGAACTTCCGGTGGTCACGGCCGAGCCCCGCGAGGAATGCCTCGAGGTCTTCCTGGCTGTCGGCGCTGCCCACGACCCGGATCAACGCTGTGACCAGCCGGCTACGCTGCGCCTCCATCCCGGCGGGAAAAAGCTCGCGCAGCTCCGGCTGACTGGCGAAGAGGTTGGAGTAGAAGCGTTGCGCCAGCTGATCGTGGCGGCCATCGGCCATGTCGATGGTCTCGCGCAGGGCAACGGTATCGAACCCGAACGGCCCAGTCCGGACCTGCTGAGGAGCGGCCTGAGCGACCACAACGGAGGATCCCGGGGCCTCTCCTGACGTTCCTGACTCCGGGTCAGCCGGTGGCTCGGCTTCGTCCGATGCCGCTCCAGCTCCCGCAACGTCGGCACTCATCAGTGCTGATCCCGCCGGTTCATGGCTTGCGCCGTTGGTGTTCGATTCCATCCACCGCACATGATCGACGCCGTTGTGCCCGGTATGCCCCGGGGCGACGCCACCACCGCGCGCTGGCGCGGGGACGTTGCCGTTGGTTGTCGGCTCAGTGCGCGGCTCCGGAGCGGCGGCAGGCTGGTTGACATCAGGCACGGCCTCTCCGGCCATCCCCTCCTCCGCGGTGTCGCCCACCTGGCGTCCTGCGGTGCCCCGCCGCTTCGCTGCCCGGGAGTGAGTCCACATCGTCATCCTCTCCGCCCCGTGCTAAACCTAGCGTCCCAACCCCTAGTTACGTAAGGATGCAACAGTGCCCGCGGGACATATGTAGGCGAGGAGGGCATCGTGGGTAGACGATCGGCGTCCTCCACGGGCCGCTAAAGTGCCTGGATTACCAGGGGAATGGGTAGTTCGAGAGCGTTGCATAGGCGCGTCGGGGGCGTCGCCGAGCCGTCGCAATTCAATCGGTGACATCTCACCATTCGGACAACATAACTCCGACACTTCGCGCAAAGTGGCCTTAATCACCTTTTAAGTCACACTTCTCGAATATCTCCACGGACAGGCATGAAGATGCGCCCGCGCGGACGACACAGACAGCCCTCGATGTTTGGCTGACCCGAATTGCGGGCACCAATGCTGTCGGGCGTCACGTACCGTGGTTACGCCGGAGGGAGGACACGATGGCACAAGCCGCGGCCGTACAGCGGTCGGCAACGGCGGGCGACACTCGCGCCCTGGAGCTACCCAACGCCATCAGCAGTGTCCCTACCGCGCGCCATGCAGTCGCTCATGATCTCCATTCGGCCGGCTTGGCGGCCACCCTGGTCGACAGCGTCCTCGTGGTGGTCACGGAACTAGTGTCCAACGCCCTCCAGCACGCGCGGCCGGTCCGGCTCACCGAGAGCCACGAAGGTGTACTGCTGCGCTGGACCGTGGTGAACCGGCATGTGCTCATCGATGTCACCGACGGCGGCGGAACCGGCCAACCACAGCTTCAACACGCCACGCCAGCCGCACCGCAGGGTCGCGGCCTGGCCATGGTCGAGGCGTTGGCCAGTCACTGGTCGGTCCGGACCGACAACGGTCGAGTCACCGTCCAAGCCGTTGTAGGGCCGTAGCCGACCCGAGGCCCGCGCCGGGGATCAGCTGGGTGCCGCACCTGCGGGCGATCCCACACAGCCGCTACGCTCGACGGGTGAGCACCAGCGTAGAGATTCCCGTCGTCGGGCCCCGCGAGCCCTGTCCCTGTGGGTCCGGAAAGCGCTACAAGATCTGTCACGGCAAGAAGGCACGCACCGTGGACCGGCAGTACGTGACCCGGCCGTTCCGTGGCCTGCCCGGCGAGTGCGACTGGGTGGCGTTGCGCGAGATCATCTCGGCGGCCACCGTCCCCGTCCAGCTGACGGGCGATCACTCGGAGCGCGATGTCCTCGTCGCCACCATCCTGCCGGGTGCGACGCCTGCCCTCGTCCGCGAGAACGGACAGATCCTGATCGGCCTGCAGACCGTCGGCTCCACCGGCGACCCCAGCGCCGACCTCGGCCATGCCCTCCACACCGCCCTCGACACCACACCAGGCGAGGCGGTCACGCCGGGTGTGCGCTCGCCCGACGCCCCCCGGCTCCAAGACCTGCTGGCCGCGGACGCACCGTTCGACGTCACCGTGCACAACGGCTTCGACTTCTGGCTAGACCCGGATTCCGAGCCCACCGCACAACAACGCTCGATGCTGGAGAACGCCAACGAGGCCGCTGTGCCGGCCGCCCGCCTGGAGTCTGCCGAGGCGGCCTACTGGTGCAAACTCGGCGACCGCGACCAAGTCAGGTGGGTACAGCCGTACGACGAGGAGCCCCTGTTGGACGGGCTGGCCCGGCTTCACGTCCGTGGTACCGACACGCTCGGCCCCGACACCCGGCTGCTCGGCACGTTCCGCGCCCACGGCCTACTCGTGCCGGTGTGGGATCTCGTCGAGGGAACCACCGCCGATGAGGTGGAGGAACCGGTCGGCGCCTTGCAGGCGCGGATCGCCGAGGCCGTGGCCGACAACGCACCGCTGACCGGAGCGGAGCGGAGAGCACGGGCCGGATTGGCCAACCGTCAAATCACCATCCGCTGAGTCCCGACCAACACGGCGGTGCCAGTGCCAAGGAGCCCCATCACCGGCACTGGCACCGCGGCGCTTCGGGCCGAAGTTACTTCCGGCGCGATGGCACCGGATACGAAGAAACCCCGGTCACACATGACGGGGGAACACGTGCGACCGGGGCTTGCTCAAGATTACATTCTCTGGGCGTGATGCGTCATTTGCCGTGACAAGTTTTTTCGTCACGGCGTTCTCAGCCGTGACCGGGGGCTACCTTATGTAGTGACTCCCGCACAATCGGGCAGGACATACACCGCGGCCCACCGCGACCCGTCCCCAATTCGCTGCCCGGGATGCGCAATACTTCGATTCCGGCCGCCTCTAGCCGCACGTTCGTCTCGACGTTGCGCTCGTAGGCCACCGCGAGTCTCGGAGCAATCGCGAGGGTGTTGTTCCCGTCGTCCCACTGCTCACGTTCGGCCGTCACGGGATCGAGTCCGGTGTCGATGATCCGCAGCTCGTCGATCCCCATCGCCTCGGCTGCGACCTCGACGAACGGCGCCGGTGCACGCACCACCAGCTCGCCGTCCACCATCCGCAGGGCAAAAGCCCGCAGCTCGTCCGCAACGTTCGGATACATCACCACGGCGTCGGTGTCCACCATGGTGCACACGGTGTCGAGGTGCATGGTTGCTCGGTCTTGCGCGACCGGTACCGCCAGCACCGTATGCGCAAGCCCACGACCCACGACGTTGCGCGCCAGGCGCTCCACGCCGGCCGGGGTGGTGCGTTCCCCGGTGCCGACGGCCACCACACCCGGCGCAAGAAGCAGGACGTCGCCGCCCTCAAGTGTTTCCAACCGCGACGAATAGATCGATTCCACCCCCGCGAACCGGGGATGATGATCATAGATCGCGGCCATCACGCTGGTTTCCCGACGCCGGGCCGGCATTGCGAGACTACAGACCGCTACCCGGCTCCCGACCCACACACTCGAGTCACGGGTAAACAAAAGGTTTGGTAACGGGTCGATGACGAAGTCATTACGGTTCATGAGCGCGAAACCGAGCCCGCGGCCGGCACCGAATTCCTCATGGGCCAATCCCGCGATCAACGTGTAGGCAAGATCCTCCGGATGGAGCCCGTCGAGGTGTGACCGCAGCGCATCCCGCAGGGCATCCCCGAGGCGCGGGTCGGTCAGCACTGCGTCGATGCACCACGAACGTGCCGCATCGATCTCAAGTGTCCGCACCAGCAGGTCACGGAGATAGAGCACCTCCACGCCGTGATCACGCAGAACCTGGGCGAAGACGTCGTGCTCCTCCTGGGCTCGCCCGACCCAAGGGATGCCGTCGAAGAGCAGCGCGTCGTTGTTGCGCGGCGTAAGCCGCGCCAGCTCCGGCCCTGGCCGGTGCAGGAGTACGGTCCGTAGCCGGCCGACCTCGGAATCAACGCCTGTGCTGGTGGTATCCATCGACGACGAGACTACGTGACCGCCCGTCATGGAGCTCGGATGCGACGTCAATAGAGTAGGGGCATGAGTCAGACCCCGGTCGATGTCGCGATCATCATTCCCGCCAAGGACGAACACGTCCGGATCGGCGCCACCGTCGCCGCGGCGCGCCAGATCGACGCCGCCGACCTCGTCATCGTCGTCGACGACGGCTCCACCGACCGCACGGCGGCGGCCGCATCCGACGCCGGCGCGACGGTGATCCGGCATGCTCGCAACCGAGGCAAGGCATCAGCTATGGAGACCGGAGCGGCCGCGGTCACGGCCATCGAATCGCGAGAGCCGGACCGCTCGGCGCCACGAGCCCTGCTGTTCGTCGACGCCGACCTCGAAGACAGCGCGGCCAAAACCGCGGCCCTGGTCGATCCAGTGCTGACCGGGACAGCGGACATGACCATCGCGGTCCTCCCCGCCCAAAGCAGCGCCGGTGGTGGCCGAGGGTTCGTCGTCGACCTCTCCCGGCAAGGCATCGAACGAGCCACCGGTTGGACACCTCGCCAGCCGCTGTCCGGTCAACGGTGTCTCACCCGGGCCGCCTTCGACGCCGCCGTGCCACTGGCGCCAGGCTGGGGTGTCGAGACCGGCCTGACCATCGACCTCCTGCGGCAGGGGTACCGGGTGCTCGAGGTGGACGTCGACCTCCATCACCGCGTCACGGGATCCGACTGGAAGGCCCAGGTCCACCGAGGGCGGCAGTACTCCGGCGTTTTGCGCGCCCTCGTGACGCGCGGGGTCCGCCCCAGCCCGCCGGCTCAGTTGAGACGTCGCGGCTGAACCTGCCCCGGCCGGCCCGCGACAAAACCGGTCAACCCGGGCGGTTCGCGCTCGCCAACTGTGGACCTGAGGCGCCCGTGGCGGGCATGCCGGCTTCGGCCTGACGACTGGCCGCGGCGATCGCCGACACCACCAGCGGTATCCCCGTGGTCAACAACAGTCCGGGAATGATGATGCCGGAGTCGTTGGCCGCGAAGCCGGCCGCTCCTGCCATGAGACCGGCCCAGACGAGGTAGATCATCGTCGGCCAGCGATGTAATGCTTCGCGTACGCCCCCCACCCCTGACCGGGAGGTCAGCCACAAGATGGCGGCATAAGCGATCGGCACCGACCAGGCGTAATACGGCAACCGGCTCAGAGTGCCGAAAGATGCCCCAATCTTGCGCCAGATCACCGTCAGCGCCTCTCCGGAGACGAGGTCGTCGAAGAAACCACCAAAATGTGTCCGGGCGCCAGCCGGACGCAACCAGTCCAGCCAGGCGATCAGCAGGAACACAGCCAACGCCGCCAGCCCTGCACCGATCAGTTTGATGATCGTTAGGCGCGTGCCAAACACCCCGATGACCAGCACGGCGAAGCCGGGGATCGCGGCGAGGATACCGCCGACGTCGGCCCCCGCTTGGGGGGCGCCGGTGACGAGGGTCGCCACGAGCCCTATGGCCGCGGTCACCATCCCGGTCGAACGGCGGGACACCCCGCGGTCGATCATCCATTGCGCGAGCGCCGCCGCCGCTACCAGGCAAGCCGCGATGAAGATCGCGAACGGGATATTGCCGAGGCCATAGAACCGGCCAGCGACAACCGGCGACAGGCCCAGCAGGCTCAACTGCTGCAGGTTGGAGCCGGTGGACACGTCGACGGCCATAACCACTGCCGTGACCCCGCCGAGGAAGCCCGCGGGCCCGTAGATCCGGCGCCGCCACGGCCCCGTCATCGCCATCGTGGTGAGCACCACCGAGATGGCCACGATGATGGACCACAGATAGAGCGCGGGGCGGTCCGACCGAGCCCAGGGGGCGATGTTGGCCAAGTAGGAGGCCACCGGGAACGATGCGATGGCGATTGCGACGACATGCACGGCTCGCAGCACCACCGGACGTGTGCCGGGGCGCAGCCACATCGCCAGCATCGCTAATCCGAACACGATCAGCTGCACGATGCCGAGCAGTTGAAAGAACGGCCCGGACTGGGTCCGATAGATCTGAGCCGCCTGATTGGTGCTTAACAGCTCCGCTACGGTCTCTCCGGCCTGAGCTGGATGGGTACCAGCCGCCTGCCAAGGGCGGCCCACCGTGCCCTGCGTCGGTTCGTCCAGGCCGGCGTAATCGAGCAGCGTCGAGGCGAGGTCGGTCAACTGGACGATGCCGGACCAGCGCGTCGAGGCCGACGTTAGCCAGCGCGGCCCGAACTCGTCGCCGGCTGTCGTCAAGCCACTCGCGGCCGCGACACGCAGCGCCGAGCTGCCGATCCGAGACGGGTCGTTGTGCAGCGGAATGGCCGTCGGGCCGCTGTCCGAGACCCCGACCACCAGCAGTGTTGTGCCGTCCGGAAGATCATCCCGCACCTGCGCGAGGAGATCGTCGATGCCGGTGGCAACTTGCCGTCGGTGCTCGAGCGCGGTAGTGCGCTCTTCCTCATCGCTGCCGGCCCTGGCCGGGGGCGGCATGGCTCCGAGGTCGATGACCGTCACAGGGCATTCGGCGAGCACCGACGCGTCGACCTCGGCCGGGTTGGACCGGTACGAGCCAACGTGGCCGGAGGTGTCAGCCAACGCCAGGGCCGCCCCTGGGCCGACGGCCGTGGCGCACACCCCGCGCTCGGCCAACCGCTCACCAACCAGGCCGAGGGTGGGGTTATAGGCGTGGTTCTCCTGCTCCTCCACGTAAGCGACCCACCCTGGGATGGTCGCCCCGCCGTTGTCGTCCAACGCTGGTGATGGTGCCGGGCGACAGTAGCGATCCGGGCGGCCGTCGCCGTCGGAGTCGATGAGATCGGTGGAGCGCCGTCCGGAGCTCACGGTCAGCCAGCCGTCCACCGCACACGTGCGAGAACGGATGGTCCGGGCGGTCAGCGAGGCGACGGCGTCCTGCCCGGCCATCTCGTGAAGGGTGGGCATGTCCTCCGGGGTGACGTCTTCCCAGGCCAGGCCCGCGACGCCGGCGAGAACGACGTTGGGGCGTTGGGTTTCCTCAGACGCGGAGCTGGTGGCCGGCCCGGCGCTGCCGGTCGGTCGTTCGGTCGGGCTCTCGGTCGGAGGCGACCCGACGGTGTCGGCCACGGCCACACCTCCGGGCACGCTGACGCCCAGGATGGCGATCAGCGCCGCCAACCCTATTCGCCGCACCCGGCGTCGGTGGGGTTCCGCCGCCGGACGGCAGCTTCCGCCGACGGACCGTATCCGCGTCATCGCCCAGGACTCACTTCCCCGATCCACACCGGCGGCTGACATCGTAAACACGCCGGCATCACGCTGTCAGATGTTCCCACACCCTGGTCACACAGCGCGCACAACCCATACATCCGAGACCGAGCCGCGATCGCCCGGACGAGGCGGCTCGATCCGGTTTCCACGGGATCGTCTGATCCGTCCCAGCCCAGATTCATGATCTCTGGCCGATAACGTGCGCGGACCGACGTGGGTTCCCGAGGTCGCCACGAGCCGGGTTGACAGACACACAACCCACCCGATAAAAACTAAAGAGTTATAAAACCATCTAGTTATCAACGCTGGCTATAACCATCGGGAGTCGCACGTGACCGGAACAGACGTCCTTGACGCCACGTTTGCGGCGCTAGCCGACCCCACCAGGCGGGCCATCCTGCACCGACTGGCCGCGGGCGAAGCGACCGTCACCGAACTCGCCCAGCCGTTCGCTATGAGCCAGCCGGCCGTGTCCAAACACCTCAAGGTCCTGGAGCGGGCCGGGCTGGTCACTCGCGGCCGCAGCGCACAGCGTCGTCCTTGCCGGCTGAACGCACGCCCCCTACAGGAGGCGACGCGGTGGCTGGAGAACTACCGCGCCTACTGGGAGGAGAGCTACCAGCGCCTAGACGCCCTACTCGACGAACTGACGAGCCGGGACAAGCCCAGCTTTGGAGGGCCACCATGACGGCTCATCCCGAGTTGAGCGTCAGCACACCCTCTCCTACCGACATCGTGCTGACCCGCCAGTTCCGTGCTCGGCGAGAACTCGTCTTCGCCGCACTCACGACACCAGAACTGCTCGTGCGCTGGTTCGGCGCGCGCGGCTGGAACCTCGTCGAGTGCACGGTCGACCTTCGGCTCGGGGGCGCCTGGCGGTTCGTCTCCCGCGGCCCGGACGGAGAGCACATGGCGCAAAGCGGCGTTTACCGCCACATCGACGAGCCCAGCGTTCTCTCATACACCGAGGTCTTCGATCACCAGTCCTACCCCGGCCATGCACTCGTCACCCATGTGCTGACAGAGCAGACCGGCACCACCACGCTAAGCAGCACTATTCGATATCCGTCGCCGGAAGCACGCGAGCGTGTCCTCCGGTACCCCATGGCCCGGGGCGTCAGCGACTCTTACCTCCGACTCGATGCCGTACTGGCCGATTCAGGGCACTAATGTGCCGCGCCTGACAGAACAACCAACGAGAGGACTCATGATGAAGTGGACACTCGAGGTCGTCGTCGTCCCTGTCGCCGATATCGACCGGGCCAAGGCGTTCTACGCCGACCAGGTCGGGTTCACCGTCGACCACGACACCGTCATCGACGACAAAACCCGAATCGTGCAGCTCACACCCCCAGGATCCGGCTGCTCGATCGTCATCGGCAAAGGCGCCGTCCCAGACATGCCGCCAGGGTCGTTCAAAGGACTCCAACTCGTCGTCGCCGACATTCACGCGGCCCGAAACACACTGATCAACCGCGGAGTGAAGGTCAGCGAGGTACAGGTGCTGGGCGAGAACCCAGCTCCCGGCGGACACCCATTGGACAACGTCGGTTTCGTCTTCTTCGACGACCCGGACGGCAACAGCTGGGCCGTTCAGCAAATCTCCGCCCGTGGCGCATAGGTCGCCTCGATGGCTCCGGCAGCACCAAACCGTACCGCCACCGAGTTCGTCCGGCGGCTGAAACAGCACCAATCCGATGACGAGCTCCGCAAGATCCAGCGCTACTTCAAGACAGGCCCCGGTGAGTACGCCGAAGGGGACACCTTTCTTGGTGTACGTATGGGCCTCGTCTTCGCCCTGGCGAAAGAGTTCATCGACATGCCGCCGCCGGAGCTGGAAAGGTTGCTGGACCACCAACTCCACGAGGTGCGGGCCGGCGCCCTGAGCATCATGGACAAACAGGGTCGCCGGGCCCGGACCACCGATACCCGGCGCGAGGAACTATACGACCTCTATCTACGCCGCCATGATCGCATCAACAACTGGGACTTGGTCGATCTCGGGGCGCCCTTCGTGGTGGGTCGCTTCCTCGCCGACCGGCCCCGGGACGTCCTCGACGAACTGGCCGGATCCGCGGTTATGTGGGAACGCCGCACCGCCATCGTCAGCACCGCCTACTTCATCCGCCAGGGTGAGGTGGACGACACATTCCGCATCGCCGAGTTGCTGATCGACGACGAGCACGATCTGATCCACAAGGCAGCCGGGGGCTGGGTACGCGCGGCCGGCATCCAGGATCGAGCCCGGCTCCTGGCGTTCCTCGACGCCAACGCTGCCCGGCTGCCACGGGTGTTCCTGCGCTACGCCATGGAACACCTGGACGCCGAGCAGCGCAGCCACTACCGCTCGCTGTCCCTGAGCGCGGCCACCAGACACCAGGGGGTCTCGTAGCCGCGCCCAGGGAGCCGAACCTCGTCGCGCCGGCCCGGGGCCAAGCCGTAGGGGCCCCGGCTGAACTCAGAAGACCGCTTCGGGCAGATCCATGAGGGCATTGTTGGTGCTGTCCAGGATGGCGCGCTCCGCGCTCAGTCGGGGCAACACCTGCCCGCAGAAGAAACGCGCCGCGGCCACCTTGCCTTCGTAGAAGGAACGATCGGCCGGTTTGAGGTCGCCACCCAGCCGTTCCAGCGCCACGGCAGCCTGCCGCAGCAACAGCCACGCCACCACGACGTCACCGGCGGCCAGAAGCAGTCGGGTGGTGTTCTGGCCGACCTTGTACACGTTGCGCGGGTCGCCGCCGTCGCCGCGTGGATCCGCCGACATCAGGAAGCCGAGCATGGTGCCGAGCATTCCCTGCATGTCGTCGAGACCGGTGGCAAGCAGCTCCCGTTCGACCTTGAGCGCGTCACCGCCGGCCTCGGTGGTGAGTAGGGCCTGGATCTGCTGGGCCAGCCATCCGATGGCCTGGCCGTTGTCCTTCACGATCTTGCGGAAGAAGAAGTCTTGCCCCTGAATGGCCGTGGTGCCCTCGTACAGGGTGTCGATCTTGGCGTCGCGGACGTACTGCTCGAGAGGGTAGTCCTGGAGGTATCCGGACCCTCCCAGCGTCTGCAGCGATTCCGAGCCGAGCAGGGTCCACGAACGCTCCGAGCCGTACCCCTTGACGATCGGCAGCAGGAGGTCGTTGACCCGCTCAGCGGTCTCGTCGGTTTCTCCCCGCGCCTCCGCATCCAGCACGGCGTCCTGCATCGTGGCCGTGTAAAGGACCAAGGCACGCATACCTTCGGCGTAGGCCTTCTGGGTCATCAGCGAGCGGCGGACGTCGGGGTGGTGGGTGATGGTGACCCGGGGCGCCGTCTTGTCCGCGGCGCTGGCCAAATCTGGGCCTTGTACACGTTCCTTGGCGAATTCCAGCGCGTTGAGATAACCGGAGGAGAGGGTGGCGATGGCCTTCGTCCCCACCATCATGCGGGCATACTCGATGATCTGGAACATCTGCGCGATACCGTCGTGCACCTCGCCGAGCAGATAACCGACGGCCGGTTCACCGTCGCCGAAGGTCAGCTCACACGTCGACGAGACCTTCAGGCCCATCTTGTGTTCGACGTTGGTGGCGTAGACCCCGTTGCGGTCGCCCAGCTCGCCGGTCTGCGGGTCGAAGCGGTATTTCGGGACAATGAACAATGACAGGCCCTTGGTGCCCGGGCCGCCGACACCTTCCACTCCTGCGGGCCGGGCCAGCACGAGATGGATGATGTTCTCCGCGAGGTCGTGTTCACCGGAGGTGATGAAACGTTTGACGCCCTCGATGTGCCAGGTGCCGTCCTCCTGCGGGTGTGCCCGAGTCCGGCCGGCGCCGACGTCTGAACCGGCATCCGGCTCCGTGAGCACCATCGTCGCGCCCCATTCGCGCTCGACCATGAGCTCGGCGATGCGCTTCTGGTCGTCGGTGCCGTTGCTCCAGACGACGCTGGCGAAGGCCGGGCCCGAGGCATACATCCACACGGCGGCGTTGGACCCGGTGATCATCTCGGCCGCGGCCCAGTAGATCGAGCGCGGCAATGGGGTGCCGCCAAGCCCGGCCGGGAGCGCGAAGCGCCATACCTCGGAGTCGACGAAGGCACGGTAGCTCTTCTTCAGCGACTCCGGCACGGTGACCGTGCGGCTGGTGGCGTCGTACACCGGTGGGTTGCGGTCGGCGTCCGCGTAAGACTCCGCGAGTTCGTCTCGGCTGAGCCGGTCGACCTCGGCCAGGATGCTGCGCACGGTATCCAGGTCGAAATCCTGGTACTGGCCCTGCTCAAGAAGTTCGTCCCGGCCGAGCACCTCGAAGAGGTTGAACTCGATGTCGCGCAGATTGGACTTGTAGTGGCCCATGTTCCCTCCGTCAGCCCGTCCGAGCTTTGTTACTGGCGAGTAACACCATGATGCTACTCGTCGGTAACTTTGCGCAAGTCCGGCACCCAAACCACCACGGACTTGATCGTCGGGGGTCCAGACAGAGATCCTCAAGTGATCGACGGCGCCCACCACACCAGCGCCGCCGGCTCGAACCGAGGGGGCCATGTGGCACGAGACAAGCTTCGACCCGCCGAGCGAGCACTACGTGACGCACTCGACCGCGGCGAAGAAGCCGTCCTCGGCCTCGACATCGACCCCCGAGCCGTGTCCGGCCCGGACGTCTGGCCGGACGACCGCATCGTCCGAGCCGACGTACTCGCCGAGTTTCTGCGCGACGGGACTGCCTCACACGGCGCCGCGGTCCGCCTCACCGGAGTACGCATCACCGGGAACATGCTCTTCCGCTACGGCCGGCTCGGCCGCCCGCTCCGCCTCGACCTGTGCTGGATCGACGAGGTCGTCGGATTCGCGCAGCTCATGGCGGTCGGCATCGAGCTGGTCCGATGCCGCATGCCCAGCCTGCGCACCGAGTCCATCGACGTCGAGGGTGCCTTCACGGTCCGCGACTGCCACCTGGGTGCCGCCGTGATCGCCGACACCCGAGTCAACCGTTCCATGTCCCTCGAGGACAGCCGGATCATCGGTGCCGAACCCCCGGTGCACATGCGCAACCTCACCGTCTGGGGCGATCTGGTCATGGACCGCGCCCGGATCTTCGCCGAACGCGGCCAAGCCGTCTACACCGAACGGCTCGTCGTCGGCGGGCGGTTGGGCCTCGCCGGCATTCGCGCCCGCGGCTCACTCGACCTCACCGGAAACACCACCGTCGACGGACGGGTCGACATGAACCACGCGGTCATCCGCAACCGGGGCGGCGCGGCCGTCAGCGCCACCCGCCTGACCGCCGCGGGCATCCTCGCCGACGGGATACGCTGCACCGGCCGGTTAGACCTGCGGCACGCCACGATCACCGGCACCATCGCCATCAACGACGCCGTGCTGACCTGCCCGAACAGCTATGCCCTGCAAGCCGGGGACGTCGAGGCCGACCGGATCGAACTCGAGCAGGGCACCCGCGTGCTCGGCGGTATCTCCCTACCCCGCAGCGTCATCCGCGACACCGTCGCCATGCGCGACCTCACCGTCGGAGACACCGACGGCCGCGCGATCGTGGCCAGCGGAGCCAGAATCACCAATCTGGTGGCCGACCGTGCCAGATTCGCCGGCCAAGTGGTGTTCGACGAGATGGAGGCAACCTACCTACGGCTGGTCGACACCACAGTGGCCTGGCCCCACGACTCCTGGTCGATTAGTTTGCAGGCGGCCACCATCCGCCGCGAACTGAACTTCGAAGGGCTTCGCAACCAGGGCACGCTGAACATCTACGGCGCCAAGGTGGGTAATGCGCTGCAACTCGGCGGAGCTGTGCTGGACGGCGCCGGCCGCCGAGCCTTGAGCGGATCCCGAGTGACCATCGGTGGCCGGATGACGCTGCGGCCAGACTTCCGCGCCATCGGCGACGTCGACCTTGCCCACGCCGACATCGGCAAAAGCCTCGTCCTGGACGGTGCGCACATCGAGGGAAAGCTCCGCCTGTTCCGCACCCGGGTCCGCAGCGACGTCCTTCTGCGCCACGCTCACATCGAAGGACCCGGCGTCGTCCTCGATGCGATCGGGCTGCAAGTGGACGGCCGGATGACCACCCGAAACCTCGTGTCCAAAGGGGCCGTCCGGCTCACCGCCGCCATCATGGACAGCCTCGTCATGACGGGTGCCCGCCTGGTCAACCCCGAAGGCAACGCCCTGATAGCGTCCCGGATCCGGGTCAGCGGCGACCTCGTCGTCGGCGACGATCCATACTCGTCGAACGCGGGTTCGTTCTGGGCCTCGGGCCGGGCGATCTTCCGAGACGCCGTCGTCGGTGGCGATCTCATCCTGGACGGGAGTGTCCTGCGCACACCCGGCCACCACGCTCTGGACTGCACGGGAATCGACGTCGGCGGCAAGATCTCCCTCAACCGCGCGGAGGTACAAGGCACCGCCGGGCTGGACCAAGCACGGGTCCGCCGCCAGATCATCATCCGCGACGCCAAGTTCACCGGAGAGGGAGTCGATTCCGCCGACGGTCCCGTCGCGTTGAGCGCGCTGAAGACGTCCTCCGACGACCTCCTGGTGGACGGCGGCGAGTTTCACGGCACGGTCCGGCTCACCGGCTCGACGTTCGCCTCCGGCGCCAGCATCCGCGGCGCACGGATGTACGCCTTCGATGGCTCAGCGCTCATCGCCGCCGAGATCACCTGCGGTGTCCTGCGGCTGACCGACCTCCACGTCGAAGGGGTCATCGTGTTGGCCCGCTGTCACATCGCCGGCGATCTCGAATGTCACGGCCTCACCGTCACCGCAGCCTCGCGGCCCCTCATCACCATTCGGCAAGCGGACATCGCGCGACAACTGTCTCTCGACGGTGTGTCGGTGCCGCCGGGAGGCACCGCGTCGGGGCCAATGGACATCGACCTATCGGCGGTGCGAGCCGGCATGGTTGACCTCCCGGCCGGCGAATGCGCCGTCGACTTGCGCGACGCCGAGGTCCGCACCCTGGTGCTCGACCCGTCGGACACCACCACCGTCTTGCTGTCCGGGCTCAGCTTCGACGACCCCGGGGGCGCCGACGTCGAGACCGCGTTGGCCTGGCTACGGCGCGACCCATCCGGCTACCAGCACCAGGCATACCAGCAACTCGCCGCGCACTACCGGCGGATCGGCGACGATGCCGCCGCGCGCACCGTTCTACTGGCGCGGCATCGGCATCGACGAGACCTCCTCCAACGCTCCTTCGGCCACCTGCTGATGAAATGGTGGGGGTACGTCCAGGACGTCATGGTGGGCTACGGCTACCGGCCAGGGCTGGCAGCGGCCTGGTTCGCCGGCCTGCTGGCGTTCGGCACGGCGTTCTTCGCCACCCGCGATCTCGACCCGGTCGAGGTGTGGGCGCACCCCACGTTCAACTCCTTCGGCTACACGTTGGACCTCCTGATTCCCGTGTTCCGCCTCGGCCAGATGTCAGCGTGGGATCCACGGGGGTTCGACCTCGCGGTGGCCTACGGACTGGTCTTCATGGGGGCAGTGCTGGCCACGTCGATCGGGGCGGCGGTCACCCGGGTACTGGGCCGCCGCTGACGGGAGGCTCCCGCCCTCGCGGTTCGTGGTCCACATGGACATTGGTGTTCTCCACCCGGACGCCGGGCGGAGTGGCCCGGCGGACCACGGTGGGTGCCGTCTGGACGGTCGACCACGTCTGCCATGATCGGACCCGGCCCGCGTGCTCGCTCGCACCCGGCCCGACGGTTCGATCCGACTCGGAGGCAGCACGATGATCTCGATGGAACTAGCCGCCAGGCGAGTACGTCCCACCCTCATGAGACGACTTCGAGTACTGATTGCCGTGGCCGGCGTCGTCGCAGTGGCTGCGTGTGGAAACAACGGCGATGACAACAACGACGACACCACTGCCGTTCCGGACAACGGTTCTGGCTCCGAGGCCGACGCGGACGCGCCGCTGTTCGGCACGCATTGGCAGCTCGACCGGGTGGCCGTCAACGACGAATCGACCGAAACTTCGGACGACGTCGCCGCCTACGTGGTCTTCGACGAGAACGAGATCGGTGGCAACACCGGCTGCAACAGCTTCGGCGGGGACATCGAGTCCAGCGAGGACGGTTCGCTGACCCTTGGTCCGGTGATCGCCACCAAGCGGGCCTGCACGGGCGAGCTCGGCGACATCGACATGGCGATGCTCCAAGTGCTGCACGACGAGGTCAGCGTTGATATCGCCGGCGAGCGGCTGACCCTGACCAACACGGCCGGCGACACCCTAGAGTTCCACGCCGACGACGACCCGGACCTGGGCGACGACCCGAACGTGGACGACGACGATGGGCTCGACGACGACGATCATGACCATGACGGCCACGATGGGCATGACGACGATGGGCATGATCACGAGGACGACTGACCGGCGACCATCTCGTCCACAGATTTTGTGCACAGGGTTGTGGGCGATGCCTGATCCCGCTGGCCACGTTGTGGATGAAGCTGTGGGTATGTAGCCACCCAAAATTTCTTGGCCCGAACCCCTTGCGTAGCCGGCACAACCAGACTAGACATGCTCCATCGCCTCGACGGGGCGGCTCACAATCGGCCAGGGAAACTTGACCGGCGGGCCAAACCGGACGGGTGGGTCGACCGGAGAACGGCAGGTCACGAGCCAGGCTCCACCTGGCTGACACGCCCGATGCGTGGAGGTCCTGTACGGTCCGGAAGGCCAAGATCGCGATGCGCGACGTGTGGGTCACCATGCGATCCGCCGCAGCTGCCACATCGGGAGGCAGTATCTGGAGTGGGCCTCCGGGTCCGCATCCGGCCCGCCGGGCGTGCTCGGCAAGGTCGGATCGGCGACGAGGCCATCAGGCTCAAGGTAACGCGATCGACCTGAAGGCCCCTCGGACCCTTACTCCGAGGGGCCTTCGCCATGTTTATCGTATCGCCCGGCGCTCATGGGCGACCGACACGCGCTCGCCGCAACACCTAGAGGATCGGTTGCGGCTGTTCTTGTCCAGCCTCTGCGCGCCGCCCGCCGGAGCCGGCCCTGGACCACGCCGCCCACCCCTGTGTGCACCTGATCTCCGTTTTGACGCCTGATCGTTAGTGTGGCGACGATCAGATGCACGTTTGATGACGACGTTGCTGGTCAACGCGGGGTGCGGCGCATCTGATCGCGTCCCACGATGCGGACGGGCGACGATCAGATGCACGACGGACTTGATTTGGGGAGTTGGCGCATCTGATCGTCAGGCCCATCGGCGTCGACGGCGTCGATGCACGCCGTTCCAACCGGACGTTTCCACCGCCAGCGCCCGACACACCCGGCTACGCATCACACTTTGCGGGACCCGGATCGCCAAACCTGCTCGACGATCAGATGCACTACACGCCCTGAACCGGCCGTTCGTGCATCTGATCGCTACACGTCCACACTCTGAGACCCGATCAGATGCACCGACTCGCCATCGACCGCCGTCAACACGTCGTCACCCGCATCTGATCGCCCCGGTAGAAACGATCAGGCGTCAAAACGGAGATCAGGTGCACAACGGGGGTTATCCGGCGCTGACGGCGGTGATCGGATCGTCGCGCGCGGCCCGGCGCCCTGGCAGCACGCTGGCAGCGAGCCCGGCCAGGATGGCTAACCCGGCTATTCCGGCCAACCACCGCCACGGAACCCCTAACGCGACATCCCACACGCCGCCGAACGCCGTCAACGTCCCGGCCCAGCCATAGATCAACCCCAGGGTGATACCCGGGAACACGGCCACCGCCGCGACGATAACCCCTTCGAACGCGAGCATCACCCGCAGCTGACGCCGGGTGAGACCGAGTGTCCGCATGGTCGCCGACTCACGACGCCGTTCGATAACCGACAGCGACAATGTGTTGCCGATGCCGATCAAGGCGATGACCACCGACACCGCGAGTAGTCCAACCACCACCATCAGCATGGTGTCCAGCACCCGAGAAACCTCCGCCCGGGTAGCTCCGGCCGTTGTCACCGGTATCCCCATGTCAGTGGTCAGAAGGCTGAGCTGGTCCCGCAGCGTTCTGGCGACAGTCTCGGCGGATGAACCGTCGGCGAGTTTGACCCACAGCATGCCGATACTCGCGTCCGGGTCCAGCGCGGCCAGGTCGGCCGCCGTGACCAGGATGGTGTGCCGTTCCACTGGTGCGAACACGGCGCGCAACTCGATCGTCTGCGAGCCCATCTGAAGCTGGATCAGGTCGCCTTCGTCGATACCTGTCATCGCGGTGATTTGCCGCGACACCATGGCCGCGCCCGGCTCGAGGTCGTCGATGCCGGCGTGCATCACGTCACGCGCCCGACCGACGTCGACGCCATGGACCTCCGCCTCGATCGGCTGGAGCGCGGCGTCACCCTCCAGGGCCGCGTTCCGCACCAACGCCCGCGACGAGCGCAGCGGCATCAGGTCGCCCACTCCGGCGACCCCCTCGGTGACATTCAGCACCTCGTCGGGTAGGCGGTGCCGGCCGGTGTCATCGATCACCGGCCCAACAGCGATGTCGACTGGATAACGAGCATCCAGCTCACCCGCGAACGTCGCCCGCGCCGACGCCGCACCCACCGACATCATTGCCACCAGCGTCACCCCGATCAGCAGTGCAACCGCGGTGGCTGCCGTACGCCGGGGGTGTCGTAGCGCGTTCAGGGCGGCCATCCGGCCGGGCACTCCCGCCACACGAAGCGGCCGCGAAAGTGCGGCAACGATCACCGTGACGAGCACGACGGACCCGATGACGACTCCGGAGAAGGACAGCGCGCCACCCAACACCCCGATGGCCAACCCGAGTTCCGTCTGCCCTCGCGCCGTCGCACCTATCCCGGCCACCATCAGCAGCGCACCCACAACAACCACGCCGGCAGCTGCCGCGAGTCTCCGCACCGAGGTGCCGCGGCCGATGCCTCCCGGCTCCGGAGGACGCAACGCGGCGAGCGGAGACACTCTCGTCGCCGCCCGGGCCGGCGCCAGCGCCGCGAGGATGGTGACCGTCACCCCCACCACCAGAGGAATCAGGAGCGCCAGCACAGATACCTCAGGGCGCTCAGGGAACCATGGGAAGTCCAGAACGGCCCGGAGCACCATGATCGTGATCTGGGCGAGGCCGATTCCGGCCGCGATACCCGCCAGCGACGCCGCCACACCAAGCCCGCCGGCTTCCACCAGAACACCGTTGCGGACCTGCCGCCGGGTGGCACCCACGCAGCGCAACAGCGCGAGCTCCCTGGTCCGTTGGGCGACGATCACGGCAAAGGTGTTCGCGATCACGAGACCGGCCACCACCAGCGCTACTCCCACCAGGGCCGCTAGCACGGCGGCCAAGATGTAGCTGTCGGCGGTGAACCGGGCCGTCATGATCCGCGCGTACTCATCGGCGGTATACACAACCGTGCCGACCTGGTCGGCCAGTGGTTCCAAGGCGGTGCGCAATTCCTCGGCCGACGTCCCCGGCGACGCCAGCGCTATCACCCGCTCATATCGCACCGTCGTGTGCCCCGACCAGAGCTCCACCTCGGCGGCCCGCCCGAACATGCCAGGTACGTTGTGGTCGAACGCGGCCCCCGGATGAATGAACGTACCGGTCACCGTCAGCCCGTCGGCCGGTTGCCCGCCGGGTCCACCGGACCGGCCCGCAAGGCCGACGTCGGCGCTGGTATCCAGTAGTTCCACCGACGACCCGAGATCCAGGTCGAGGCGTTCGGCTATCTCGTGGGACACCAGGATCTCCCCGCGAGCCTCAGGGTATCTCCCTTCGTCCAACTCGATGCGTAGTTCAGGAGTCTCCGGCAGCGGCGCCACCGTCGGCGAGTCGCTGCGCCCACCAGCACGAATCACCGTGTGGACGACGAACCGGCCGTCGGCACCAGCGGCTTCCGGTTGGCGCCGGATCTGCTCGACCATCTCGGTGGAGAACCCTTGGTACGGCTCTTCCAGAATGACGTCCGCGTTGGCGTGCGAAACCGACACCGCATTAAACGCCGTCTTCTCCAAGACCCCGGCCGCCACCATGAAGGCCGCCACCAGTGTCGTGGCAATCATGATGGCGACGGCGGCGGCAACGAGCCGGCCGGCATGCGCACGCATCTGGGTCAACCTGGTACGAAGCATCAGACGTCCTCATTCTTGCCGGCCATCCCGCGGCGGGTGGTCACTGGCCGCACTCCCAGAGCCGGTCCAGCGCGGCTCGAATCCGGTCCGGTGTCGGGTCGGTCAGGTCGCCGGCCAGCCGGCCATCGCTCAACATCGCCACCCGATCGGCGTACGACGCCGCGACCGGGTCGTGGGTGACCATCACCACCGTCTGCCCGAACTCGCGGACGCTGCGCCGCAGGAGGTCGAGAACCTGCGCACCGGTCCGGGAGTCGAGATTTCCGGTGGGTTCGTCGGCGAACACCACGTCGGGGTCGGCCATGAGCGCCCGGGCGATGGCCACCCGCTGCTGCTGGCCCCCGGACATCTCGGCCGGGCGATGGTCCAAGCGGTCCGCTACCCCGAGGGTGGTCGTGAGTTCGGCCAACCGGTCCGGGTCCGGCCGCCGGCCGGCCAGGTCCATCGGCAATTCGATGTTCTGGCGTGCGGTAAGAGTCGGGATCAGGTTGAACGACTGGAAGATGAACCCGACCCGGTTTCGACGCAGCAGGGTGAGTTCGGTGTCGTCCAGGTGGGTGAGTTCGGTGTCGCCCAGCCACACTCGACCCACCGTCGCCGTGTCCAGCCCGGCCAGACAGTGCATCAACGTGGACTTGCCCGACCCCGACGGGCCCATGATCGCGCTGAACTGCCCTACCTCGAACGCGATGTCGATCTCGTAGAGGGCCCGAACCGCGGTAGCGCCGGTTCCGTAGACCTTGCCCAGACCGGAGGCGGTCACCGCGTGGCCACCGGCCGCCAGTACCCCGGCCCGTCTCTTCTCGGTAGCGACCGACACTGACATAACGTCCTCCTGGTTCATCGTCGTAACCCCAGGAACGACGTTAGGGACCAGGCGGCAGCAGTGGCGTCACCATGGCGGCTGGACTCTCGTCCACCTCCGGCTGTACTACCCGGGCCGGTGGATCAACCTGCGGGGGGACGCCGGCACGGTGGTCCACATCCGACGCTGAAGGCATGGCAAGCACACAACAGAGGGTCCGCCGCCGCAGTGTCGTCCTCGGCGGGCTCGCACTGCTCGGCGGCGCGGGTTTCGCGGTCACCAGACGCGATCCGACCGCCGGCTCCACCGGTGGCGATTCACCGGAGAACCCGCCGGGCGGAGCTGAGCTGGACCCTGAACTCGACCACTCCGGCTCCGACGCTGGGCCCGACGCCCATCCCGGAGACCCGCACGTCGTCGACCCGTCCCTCGACCACGGGATCGATCCGGGCGGACTGACCCCGGAGATGGCGGCTCGGATCGATGAAGCCAGCTTTGCCGCGGCCAACGAAGGCGTGGAACTCACCGTCACCTCTGGTTGGCGGAGCTACGCTCACCAGGAAGAGTTATACGCCAAGGCCGTACGGGACCACGGCTCCGAGGCCGCCGCCCGGCAGTGGGTGTTGCCCCCGGACCAGTCGATGCACGTTCGGGGCCTCGCCGTCGACGTCGGACCACCTGAGGGTGCCGCCTGGCTGGACGAGAACGGCTGGCGTTTCGGGCTCTGCCGCAGGTACGAGAACGAACCCTGGCATTTCGAGCCCACTACCTCGCCCGGTGGCTCCTGTCCGGCGATGCAAGCCAGTCCCGGCCATTGAGGTGGCCGAGGATACTTCGATCCCACGTCTGCCTGAGGCACCGGCTACGGTTTGACCAACCCAGTCTGGTAGGCGACGACCACGGCCTGGACCCGATCCCGGGAGCCGAGCTTGGCCAGGATCCGGCCCACGTGTGTCTTCACCGTCGCCTCAGACACTACGAAATGGGTGGCGAGCTCACTGTTGGACAGCCCATACGCCATCTGGACCAGCACCTCACGCTCGCGCTCGGTCAACGTGCTCAAGACATCCGGCCCGGCGTCCGGCTCCTCTTCTCGGAGGAGCGGCGCGACGTGGTCGAGCAGCCGCCTGGTGGTGCTCGGTGCTATGACCGCGTCGCCGCGGTATACGGTACGGATCGCGGCCAGCAATTCCTCCGGGGGTGCGTCCTTCAGGAGGAAACCACTGGCCCCTGCCTTGATCGCGGCCAGCGCGTACTCGTCGAGATCGAAGGTGGTCAGCACCACGACCTTCGGTGCCGGGGCGTAACGCGGGTCGGTCAGTAGATGCTGGGTGGCCTCGATGCCGTCGATCCGGGGCATCCGGACATCCATGAGCACGACGTCGCAACCGGTCACGCCGATCAGTTGTAAAGCATCGGAGCCGTTGCCGGCCTCCGCCACGACCTCCAGGTCGGGCTGGGAGTTGATGACCATGGCCAGCCCGGCGCGGACGAGTTGCTGGTCGTCGACCAGGATGACCCGGATCGGGCCGCCGCCCCGACCGTCCGGAGCGAGGCTGGGCTCGGAGTGGGGTTCGGTGCCGGCCGGGCCGGTGAGAGGTGTTGTCACCGCTGCATTGTCTCCATGGTGAGGTCGGGAAAGTGGGCCCGGACCAGATATCCGCCACCCGGAACCGGTCCAGCCTGCAACCGTCCCCCGTAGAGGGCGGCCCGTTCCGTCATGCCGGGCACCCCGTGGCCCGGGCCGCCGGCGTCCTGGCGCAGCGAGCTGTCGGCGGCCGCACCGCGCCCGTTGTCGGCGATCGCCAGCATCAGACCGCCGGGGGTCCAGTCCAGCCGGACCTCGGCGACGACGTCGGGACCGGCATGTTTGAGCACGTTGGTCAGGGCTTCCTGGACGATCCTGTATACGGCGAGAGCCACCCCCGTCGAGACGGGACGCTGGGTACCCGTCGACGTGTGGCGAACCTCGAGGCCGCTATCGCGGACGCCGCCGATGAGATCGTCGATGTCGTCCAGGCCTGGTGTGGGCGCTCGGTTGGGCCCGTCGCCGGTGCGCAGCACTCCGAGCAGCCGGCGCATCTCCGTCAGCGCGCTACGACCGGTCTGCGAGATGGTGTCACACGCACGGACCGCGGCTTGGGGATCGTCCGCCGCCGCATACCGGCCGCCGTCGGCCTGCGCGATCACCACCGACAACGAGTGGGCGACGACGTCGTGCATCTCGCGAGCGATCCGGGCCCGTTCGTCGGCGGCGGCCAGCCGGGCTTCCTGCTCGCGCTCCACCTCCAGCCGGTGGGCCCGGTCGCGCAGCGCGTCGAGTTGCTGGCGCCGGACCCGCTGGAGGTCGCCCACCGCCCAGGCGGCCAGGACCAGCGCCGCCATTCCGATGGTCAACGGGACGGCCGTCTCGAACGTGATGACGTATCGGACGGCGGCCAGCGGGGCTGCGATGAGGCACACCACCAGGCCGGTGCGGGCGGCCCCGCGCCGCCCGTAGGCCGCGAGGGCGTGCAGCGCCACCAGCACGCCGATCTGTGCCGCCTGGATCGGTATCGCGAAAACCCATTGCACGAACGCGGTGCTGAAGACGAGTATGCCCGTCCATTCCGGCCGCACTCGGCGCAGCGCCAGCGGCAGGATCAGCCCGGCCGATATCAACGGGGTGCCTACGGTGTACAGAGACTGGTTCAGCCCGAAGGTGATGGTGGGCAGCACGGTTTCGTAGGCCATCGGCAGGTTGTACGGGTCGAACAAGACTGGCCAGCCGAAGAAGCTGACGAACAGGAACAGGAAGCCGGCTATGGCCGAGTCGACCACCAAGGGGTGGTCACGTAGCCAGATGTACACCCGGTCCCGACGTCGCACAGCCTGACGATACGCTCGCCGGCCGGCCCAATGCGTCATTCTCTGGGTTGACGCCCGCGTTCCCAGGGCTGACGCCCCGCCCTCCCTCGGCCGACGTGTCGACACGGCCGGCCGGTGACGTCGTATGGGTGTTGTGACCTCGATCTCACCGCGTTGACCTAAACATTAGTTCAGGTCCTAACGTCATTATCGGGTCGTCGAAGGCAAGGGCGGCCATCCGCCGACCACCTCGAAAGGACGACCGACGTGACTACCGCCGCACCTCCCCGCGCCGGCCTCAAGGAATGGATCGGGCTGGCCGTGCTAGCCCTACCCGCCATGCTCGTGATCATGGACCTGACGGTGTTGCACCTCGCGGTGCCGCACTTGAGCGCCGACCTCCAGCCCACCAGCACACAACTGCTGTGGATCACTGACATCTACGGCTTCCTCATCGCCGGCTTCCTCATCACCATGGGCAGCCTCGGCGACCGGATCGGCCGCCGACGGCTCCTGTTCATCGGAGCCGTGGCCTTCGGTGTCGCATCCGTTCTGGCCGCCTACTCGACGACACCGGAAATGCTGATCGCCACCCGGGCCCTGCTCGGCATCGCGGGTGCGACCCTGATGCCTTCGACACTGTCGCTGATCCGGAACATGTTCCTCGACGACCGCCAGCGCACCACCGCGATCTCGCTCTGGGCCATGAGCTTCATGGTGGGAGCCTCGATCGGCCCGCTGGTCGGCGGCGCCCTGCTCGATAACTACTGGTGGGGTTCGGTCTTCCTCGTCGGGGTACCCGTCATGGTTCTGCTGCTCGTCGTCGGACCGTTCCTCCTGCCGGAGTACCGCAGCGCCAGTTCCGGCCGGCTCGACCTGGTTAGCGCCATACTCCTGCTCGCCACCGCCCTCCCGGCCATCTACGGAATCAAGGAGCTAGCCAAACACGGCTTCGCCGTGGTGCCCGTCGCCGCCATCATCGTCGGCGTCGCCATCGGCATCGCCTTCTTCCGTCGTCAGAAGGTCTTGGACGACCCCATGATCGACGTCAAGCTGTTCCGCAACCCCGCCTTCAGCGCATCGCTCACCGTCATGACCACGGCGACGTTCGTGATGATGGGGCTCAACCTGTTCGTCATGCAGTACTTGCAACTCGTCCACGGGCTCTCGCCGTGGCGGGCCGGGCTGTGGGTGCTGCCGATGACCGGCGCCGGAATGCTCGGCATGATGCTCGCCCCGGCTCTGGTGCGCATCGTCCGGCCCGCCTACCTGATCGGCGCCGGGTTCGGTGTCGGCGCCGTCGGCCTCGCAGTGATCACCCAGGTCGAGGCGGGCGCGGGCATCGCACCGATCATCGTCGGTTCCGCCATCATGGCGGCCGGATTCGCCCCTGCCGCTGCCCTCGGCATCGACCTCGTCATCGGGGCGACACCACCGGACCGAGCCGGGGCGGCCTCCGCGGTCTCGGAAACCAGCCAGGAGTTCGGCGGCGCGCTCGGGCTGGCCGTCCTTGGGAGCCTTGGCCTCGCCGTCTACCGCAATCAGGTGAGCGACGCCATTCCGGCCGACACCCCGGCCGCGGCGGCGGAGGCCGCCAGGGACACCATCGCCGGAGCTGCCATCGCGGCACAAGAACTACCTGCCGCCAGCGCTGCCGCGCTGATCGACTCGGCACAACACGCCTTCACCTCGGGCCTACACATCACCGCCACCGTCGGAGCGATCATGGCCGCGCTGGCCGGCATCACGGCCGCGGTCTTCCTGCGCAACGTCCGCCCCGCCCAAGGACACGGCGAGGAGGCCAGTCCGGGCAGCCCCACCCCCGGGCAGCCGGAGGAAGAGATGCAGCCGCAGGCCATCAGCACTGTACCCATGGGCGGCGCCGACGCCGACGTGGAGGTGATCCCGGCAGCGGCGGCACAGCCCGATAGCGTGGCGGTCAGAACAACCACCTGATCGGCACCGGGCAACCCGGGGTAGGCAGCCGCCTTCCGAGCCGGCACGGGCGACACACCGCCCGTGCCGGCCTCGCCGCACCACCACCCACCACGCGCCACATCGAGGAGGGCCCGCCATGACCCACCCCACACCGAGCCACCAGACCGACGGTGGGCCAACGGCCGCCGAACTCATGGTCCGCTGCCTGGAGAACGAGGGCGTGACCGTCGTGTTCGGACTACCCGGCGAAGAGAACATCCACTTCACTCAGGCGCTGGAACGCTCTGACATCCGCTACGTGCTTACCCGCCACGAACAGGCCGCATCGTTTATGGCGGAGATGTACGGCCGGGTCACCGGCTCCGCCGGTGTGGTCTCGGCGACGCTCGGCCCCGGGGCGATCAACCTCCAGCTCGGTGTCGCCGACGCGATGACGAACAGCACACCTCTGGTGGCCATCTCGGCCCAGGTGGGTCGCGACCGCAACTACAAGGAATCTCACCAGTTCGTCGACCTGGTGAGCCTGTTCCAGCCGATCACCAAGTGGTCGGCCGGAGTACCCACGCCGGAGGCCATCCCGGAGATGGTCCGTAAGGCGTTCAAGACCGCCGAGACCGAGCGGCCCGGTGCGGTCTACCTGGCCGTCCCGGAGGATGTCGACGACGCTCCGGCCGACACCGGTCTACGCCCACTGCGGCGCAACGTGGTGCGCCCCGAGGCGCCATCACCGAACCAGGTGCAACGCGCCGTACAGCTGATCAAGGCCGCTGAGCATCCGATCGTGCTGGCCGGGCACGGAGCGGCGCGGGGCGGCGCGGCCGATGCTCTCGTCAAGTTCGCCGAGGCTGTAGGGGTGCCGGTCGCCACCACCTTCCATGGCAAAGGGGTGTTCGCCGACGACCACCCCCATTCGGTCGGCACGTTCGGCTTCATGGGCCGCGACTACGCCAACTTCGGCTTCGACGAGGCCGACCTGATCATCTCGGTGGGCTACGAGCTGCAGGAGTTCGACCCGGCCCGGATCAACCCGGACGGCGACAAGAAGGTCATTCACCTGCACCGATTCCCTGCCGAGGTAGACACCCACTACTCGGTGGACGTAGGCATCATCGCCGACATCTCCGCGTCGCTCGATGCGCTACGCGACGCTCTCGGCGACCATCACTGCCCGAGCACCGGTCCTACCCGGTCGAGCACGCTGCTCGCCGAAGAACTCGACCACGGTCGAGCCGACGACCGGTTCCCGCTGGCGCCGCAACGCGTCGTCGCCGACACCCGGGCCGCCCTCGGCCGTGCGGACGTCACACTCGTCGACACCGGCGCGGTGAAGATGTGGATGGCCCGGCTCTACCCCACCTACGCCCCGAACACCTGCCTGATCTCCAACGGCTTGTCCACGATGGGTTTCGCGCTGCCAGGGGCGTTGGCCGTCGCGTTGGCCCAGCCGGACCGGAAGGTCCTGGCCGTCGTCGGCGACGGCGCCTGGCTGATGCACTCGCAGGAAATCGAGACAGCCGTCCGCGAGGGTATCCCGCTGACCGTGCTGATCTGGGAGGACAACGGATACGGTCTCATCGAGTGGAAGATGGACATGGAGCTCGGAGAACACAGCAACACCGGGTTCACCAACCCTGACGTCGTCACCTACGCCCAGAGCTTCGGTGCGAAGGGTTACGAGATAACCTCGGCCGACCAGCTGCTGCCGACCTTGCGCGCCGCCCTCGACGACGACGGAGTCTCCATCATCAACTGCCCGGTCGACTACCGGGAGAACCTCCGCCTGATCGAACGGCTCGGCGAACTCGACGCCGCCCTGTGACACGGTGACCACCACGGCGCCGGAGCCACTGCGCCGCGACAGCCCCTTCCGGCTGTTGTGGATCGGCCAGACGGTCTCCACCACCGGCACGGCGATCAGCGGCGTCGTCATGCCGATCCTGGCCTACCAGATGACCGGCTCCGCACTGCACACCTCGGTGTTCAGCGCCATCAGCGTGGTACCGTACATCCTGTTCGGCCTGCCGGCCGGCGCGGTGGCCGACCGGGTCAACCGACGGGCGGTGATCATTCTCTGTGATATCGCCAGTGCGGTGACCATGCTCTCCGTGCCGCTGGTGGCCCACACCGGGGAGCTGACCGTCGGTCACCTCTACGCGGCGGCGGCCGTCTGCGCCACTATGTTCGTCTGGTCCGACGCCGCACATTTCAGTGTGCTCGTGTCGGTCGCCGGGCGAGAACGCCTCCCCGCGGCCAACAGCGCACTCTGGAGTGCCCGGACCGTTGCCGGCGCTGTCGCTCCGTTGATGGCGGCCGGCTTGATGGCGTCCATCGGCGGAGCCAACGCTCTGATCGTCGACGGCACGAGTTACCTCGTGGCGGCCGGGGCCATCGCCTTGATTCCGCGTGCTCTCACCGCCGCCACCGGCCCACACCGTAGTGACGGCGACGGCCTGATGCGATCGTTGGCCACCGACATCCGAGTCGGCGTGGCGTTCGTCTGGAGACAACGGACCGTGCGTCTGCTCACGCTGCTGGGCATCGGCAATGGCATCACCGCCGGAGCGGTCTTCGGGTTGCTCGTCGTCTACGGCGTCAACCAGCTCGGTTTGGCCGACGACGACCCCGCCATCGGCCTGTTGTTCTCAGCGGGCGCCTGCGGAGCGCTGATCGCCACGCTCGCCCTCCCCGCCGCTTCAGCCCGCTTCGGTGCCGGCCGGGTGACGGTCGCCGGGCTGTGGCTGGCCACCGCGTCGGTAGCCGGACTCTGCGTGGCGACGTCGCTGCCCGCGGCCCTGGTCCTCGTCGCCTGCTGGCAGCTCGGGTACATCATCGTCACCATCAACGGCATCACCATCCGCCAGCGCGTAACACCTGATCACATGCAGGGCCGGGTCAACGCATCCGCCCGGCTGGTGGCGGCGGGGGGCCAGCCCATCGGGGCGTTGATCGGGGGGATGCTCGCCGACGCCGCGTCCGTCCGCGCGGCCTTATTGGTGATGCTGGTGGTCATCGGGGCCACGGCGGTCGCGGCGTGGGGCTCACCCCTACGGCGAGGGCCGCAGAACTTCGACCTGGCTGCCGGATGAACCATCGAGCCGGTGCCGTCGATCAGCTGTCCGCGTCGAGCTGCGCCACCAACGTCTTCGGCGCCACGAGCCGATAGGCGTCGCGGACGATCTCAGCGATCTCGTCCCAATCGACCGGGACGTCCAGCCGGACCCCCAACCAGCCGCGGTGGCCAACATAGGGCGGTCGGAAGAACCGCTCCGGGTCCTCCGCGACCAGCTCCTCTTGGACGCCGGGCGGGGCGGCACACCAGAAACCCAGGCGGTCGTCGTGATGGTGGTCGGCATAGGTGACGAAGACCTTCTTGTCACGCACGAACCACGTTGGCTCGCCATGGCTGGGCCGTTCCGTCGTCTCCGGGAGCGCCAGGCACAGTCGTCGTAGCCGCTCCAACGGGTCGCCGTCGTTCATACGCCGCATTCTGCCCCCGGGCCTCGGCGCGATGGAACCCGCACCGTGGCCGACGGCACACCGTTGGCCCCGCCGGCGCCAGTTAGCCTGACACCCGGGGTGGGCCACCGGCGTCACCCGTCCGCTGGAGACCGGGCGGTCAGCAACAGATGTGGGCTCACCCCCAGCAACGCTGGGGCCCTCTCGACCCGCCGAATCGCTCGCATCAGCACCTCGCAGTCCTTCTCCAGCCAGAGTGGCAGGTCAGGCAACAACGCCGCAGGGCCCTCTACCGCGACCACCTCGACATCGACGAAGCCAGCGCCGCTCGCCTCCACGGCCAACTCACCAGGCTCGTGAAAGTAGGCCGTGGTGAACCACTCCGGGACGTCGTCCGGGTTGCGGTGCTGCCCATCGGCGACGTCCCGTTCCACGATCGACTCGAAGCGCGGGTCGCGCAGCTGACCGCGGAGCAAACCGCCGATGGTGGACGCATAGCGGCTGATGGCCGCGGCGGCCATCACACCGGCCGGGCGCAGGACCCGCCTGGCTTCGGCCAACGCTTGCAGCCGGTCGGCCCGTGCGGTCAGGTGATATAGCGGGCCCAGCAGGAGAACCGCGTCGACACTATCTGCCGACCAGTCCAGCGAACGCGCGTCACCGGTGGTCACGCTCGCCAATCCGGGCACGTCACCGGCCTGCTCGACATGCAGCGGGACAGGGTCGATGAGATGGACCTCGTAGCCTTGGGCGGTCAACGGTCCAGCATGAATGCCGGCCCCGCCACCCACGTCGAGCACCCTGGCTGGTGGGGGCGGGAGGATTCGGGCGAGCAGTTCCTGGGTTCGCAGGAACTCCACGAGCCCGGTGCCGGCCGTGAGGCGGTCGCGCTCGTTGGCGGCGGTGTAATGGTCCCGGATCACCGGGTCTAGATCAGGCACATAGCAGGTCTAGCGGGGTGCTCGAGCCAGCGCAATAGAGTTGTGACTATCCTCATGCACACTCGTAGCGATCATGGTCACGAATGTCCCAGCGAGTCCGATTGATCATGATCCGCCCGCACCTGATGATGGTGGCTATGGTGTGCCGGCGTCAGGCGGGTCCGGTGTATCGAGGAATGTAGTCACCACGTCGAGCACCAAGGCGGTCCGGCTCAAGCCGAAGAAGTGCGTCGTACCAGGGAATACCGCCAACTGCGAGGTGGGGACACCGACGAAGTCACCGTTGACGTCGCCCCCGCGCAGCCGCAGGAAACGCACGGCATGCTCGAGTGTCACCGCGTCGCAGTCACCTACGGTGATCAACGTCGGCGCGGCGATACCCGCCACGTCGGCGTCGGACCAGCCGCCGAAGCCGTCGTCGAACGTCCCCAACTTGTCCAACAAGGCCTGCAGCCTGTCCGGCGTCGGTGACTTGGCCAGATAGTCATCCTGCATCGGCGTGCCGGCGATCATGTCGACCGTCAGCTCGCCGACGGCCTCCCTGTTCTCCGGCCGGCCCCCGTCCGGATGGAACGACGCGGAGGAAACGACCAGCTTACGCACGAGATCCGGGTGTTTGATGGCAAGGTACAGTCCGACCGCGCCACCGACGCTGAACCCGAACACGTCGACCCGCGGAACTCCGAGATGCCCCAGCAGACCGACGACATCGGAGGCAAGGTAGGCGCTGGTCAGCGGCCGGTCGATGTCGCCCGTGCGGCCGTGACCCTGAAAGTCCACGGCGATGACCTGCCGATTCTCGGCCAGGCCAGGCAACACCGCACCGAACTGGAGGTCGATATTGAACAACCCGCCGTGCAGCAGGAGCAGGGGAATACCCCCCGAGCCGTGAATCTCGTAATACAGCTCCAGGCCGTTCACCGGTACGTAGCCGGTGGTAGGGGCTGGACTCGCTGGCGGCGTTTCCCTCGATACCTCGGTCATGACGTCCTCTCGTGCCCACCGCGGCCTATGGTGGCACGCGGCGGTCAACAACCACAGCATCATGCGACGTGCAGCCGAATTCGTCGCCATGGGTAATGTCGACATCAGCGCGTCGGCACCGACGTTCCGGTCGAGCGACGGAAAGGCCGTCGTCGAGACGAGGTGATCTCCGATGAAATACGTGATCCTGATCCACTCGAACCCGCAGCCGTGGGGACACCCCACAGGCAACTACCTGCCCGAGTATCAAGCGCTACCGGACGACGTGCGCAAACGCCTGGACGACGACTTCGAGCAGGTGCTGTCCGAGATACAGGCCAATGGTGAATTCGTCGGCGGAGAGGCGCTCGGCGACCCCGCCACGGCCCGGCTGTACCGGTGGCACGACGGGTCGCCGCTGGTGAGCGATGGCCCGTACTCGGAAACCAAAGAGCACCTGGCCGGGTTCTTCATCATCGACGTGGAAGACCAGGCCCGGGCCGAACAGGTAGTCGCCCGCTTCGCCGGCCCGGCGGAGACGGTGGAGCTACGACCCATGATGTGGCCGGGCGGGGAAGAGCAGTAACGATCGCGGGTGGACCGCATGGTGCAACACACCCTCGAGGACGTGTGGCGGCGAGAAGCGCCACACGTCCTCGGGGCACTTCTGCGCAGACACGGTGACCTGGGCGACTGCGAGGACGCGATCCAGGAGGCCGCCGCCGCGGCTGCCGCCCAGTGGCCGATCCGCGGGATCCCCGACAACCCAAGAGCATGGCTGATCCGGGTCGCGTCGCGCCGCCTGATCGACCGGGTCCGCGCCGACTCCGCACGGATCGGCCGCGAGATCCTGGAGGTGGCACGCCAACCAGCCGACGCCAGCGTCACACCAGGACCGGACGAGGTCGTCCGGGACGACGCCGACGACACACTGCGGCTACTCGTCCTCTGCTGCCACCCGGCCCTGAGCAGGTCGTCGCAGGTGGCGCTCAGCCTGCGTGCGGTCAGCGGGCTCGGCGTCGAGCAGATCGCCGCCGCCTACCTCGTCCCAGCCCGCACCATGACCCAGCGCCTCACCCGCGCTCGCGCGACGTTACGCGAGGCCGGCGCACGGTTCGCTATGCCCTCGGGGGAGGAACTACCGGCTCGTGTCGCCGCCGTGCTCGACGTCTGCCACCTGGTGTTCAGCGAGGGCTACACCCGCACCTCGGGTGAGGCCCTCGTCGACGTCGACCTCGCCGAGGAGGCCATCCGACTAGTTCGGAAACTCCACGTCGCCCTGCCCGACCACGACGAGGTGACCGGCGCGCTGGCTTTGATGCTGCTCACCCACGCCAGGTCAGCAGCCCGCGCCGACGCCTCCGGCGATCTCATCCCACTGGCCGAGCAGGACCGCTCACGATGGCGGCACGATCTAATCGCCGAGGGCGTCGCACTCCTGGAACGGACACTGCCCCGCGGGCACGTCGGCCGCTATCAGCTCCAAGCGGCGATCGCCGCCGTCCACTCCGAAGCGCGGACGTATGAAGCAACCGACTGGCAACAGATCAGCCTCCTCTACGCCATGCTCAGCCGAGTGGCGCCAGGACCAACGGTCACGCTCAACCATGCCGTCGCCGTCGCGATGGTGCACGGTCCAGAGTCCGGCCTGGCCATGCTCGAACCGCTGCTCACCGACTCCACCATGCAACGACACCACCGGCTGTACGCGGTGCGAGCCCATCTGCTGGAGATGAACGACGACGCAACAGCCGCGGCCGAACAGTACCGCCGAGCCGCGCAGCTAACCACCAGCCTGCCGGAGCAGCGCTACCTCACCCAACGGCTGCGCGACCTCGGCGACACGGGTGACCACCCAGCGGTCTGTTCCGGCTAGGAACCGACATTGCGGTGGTGATAGCCACCACGATGTCGGACTCTTCGCGGGCACACCGCGATGCACGCCGCGATCATGTGTGTTCGTGCAGGTAGGCGAGCACGGCCAGCACGCGACGGTTGTCGTCGATGGCGACGGGTAGGCCGAGTTTGGCGAAGATTCTGTTGGTGTGTTTACCGACGGCGGCCTCGCTTATATACAGCTGAGCCGCGATCGCGGCGTTCGACCGCCCCTCGGCCATCAATGCGAGCACCTCACGTTCACGCTGGGTGAGCCGCGCCATCGGATCGTCCCTGTCGGCACGGGCAAGCATCGTCGCGACCACCTCGGGATCGAGAACGGTGCCGCCGGCTGCGACCTGACGGACCGCATCGACGAATGCACCGACGTTGGTCACCCGATTCTTCAGCAGGTAGCCGACTGAGCCTTTCCCGGACGCGAGTAACTCTCGTGCATAGAGCGGCTCGACGTACTGGCTCAAGACCAGCACTGCCAGCCCGGGCCGCTGTTCGCGGATCCCGATGGCGGCCACGAGCCCTTCATTGGTGAAGGTCGGCGGCAGGCGCACGTCCACCACCGCAACGTCGACCTGCTCTTCCTGCAGCACCTTCTCTAGCGAGTACGTGTTGTCGACGGCAGCGACCACGTCGATGTCGTGTGCGGTGAGCAGCCGGGTCAGGCCGTCTCGGAGGAGGGCGTGGTCTTCGGTGATGACAACGCGCACGGCACCTCCATCGACACGATCGTGGGCCCCCCGGACGGGCTCGCGATGATGATAGTGCCGTCGAACGCCGCGAGCCGGCGGGCCACACCGGCCAGGCCGCTACCGCCGTTCATGGTCGCGCCGCCGCGGCCGTCGTCGCCGACGGTGATGCCGAGTACTCCGTCCTGATGCGCCAGGGTCACCCAGGCACGGTGTGCACCGCTGTGTTTGACCGCGTTGGCCAGGCACTCCGCGACGGCGAAGTACGCCGCTGACTCGACCGGCGCCGGAGGCTGGCCGGTAAGGTCAACACTGACGGTGACCGGCAGCGACAGCTGCAAGGCCAGCGCCTCGACCGCTCCGGCCAGGCCCCGGTCGGCCAGTACAGGTGGGTGGATTCCGCGCACCAGGGACTGTAGGTCGTCGATGGCGGACCTGTTGACGTCGCCGGCTTCCTCCAGCAGTTTCTTCGCCGCCTCGGGATCGCTGCTCATGAGCTCTTTGGCCAGACCGATCTGGATGCCGAGGGAGACCATCCGCGCCTGCGCGCCGTCGTGCAGATCTCGCTCGATCCGGCGCAGATCCGCGGCCGAGTGGTCGAGGGTCTCCGCCCGGGAGGCCGTCACATCCGCGACCCGTCGTTCGAGCTCCTCGGTTCGGGACGGGGATAGCAGAGCGCGGTCGGCGGATGCCCGGGCCTGGGCCAGCAGGGGTGTGCACACCCACCACACGGTGAGCACCACCGGGATGAGCGCCCACCAGACGCCGTTGATCACCACCGCGAGGACGGCATAACTCACCGCTGCGGGCAGCGGCAGCACGGCCAGCGTCGAGATGAACACCCCGCCGGTGATCGAGAAGGCGAGGAAACCGACGTCGCGCCAGCGGGTTCGGTCCCGCAGCCAGACCCAGGCGGCGCCGAGCGGTCCGCGGCCAGAGTGTGAGCGGTAGACGGCGGCGATCTCCGCGCCGAGAATCCGGCCGCCCAACACGCGGTGCACGTTGGCCACCCGCTGGGTGAGCGGCACGGCGGCGAACAGCAGCACCGCTCCGATCAGCGCCGGAGCCGTGGCCCATCCGACCAGCGTGACCGCCAGCAGAACCAGGGCCGGGACGAAGAGGAGTACGTGAACACCCAAGTATGCGGTCAGCCGCAACCGGGCTTCCAGACCCGCGCGGCCCACCGGCCACACAGGCAACCGATCCACCGTCTCACCCTTTGTCGATCCCACCGGCCAGTCTCTCAAAGCCCTGGCCCTACCAGCCAGTCAAACACTTCGGTGTCATGCCGGGCTGGCCGCCGCTTGTAGTGGCGGCATGTCCAGGCTGCGGCGAGTGGCCACATAGCCGCTGCCGAGGGTAAGCAGCAACGTGAGCGCGACCACACCGAGGAAATAGCCGATACCAAGGTCAGGCAGCAGGCGGTCGAGCTTGACCTGGCTGTACGGCACGATGGTACCGAGCGACGCCACGCCGCCGAGGATGATTCCGGTCAACGCGACCAGGCCGCCCTCGAACAGGGTGGTGGCGGTGACCTGCCTACTGGTGGCGCCGGTGAGACGCTGCTGGCCGAACTCCCTGCGCCGCGCGCTGATGACAGCGACCGTCGTGTTCACTACCATGATGGCCGCGAACAACGAGATCATGCCGACCACCACGTAGTTGAGCATCGCGATGAGATCGTCATCTGCCGATGTCGCGACCCCAGCCGTGACCTCGTTCTCGATGGCCATCAGGTACGTGGTGCCGGTCCCGACGCCCACGAAGATGATCACTGGCATCAACACGCCGGCGAGGCGGTGTGCCCGCCTGGTGGCGTTGTGGGCCGCCAGGTAACCGGCGGCTCCGGCATGCCGGAGGAATACCCCGACCAGCACCGCCGCCACCCGCAGCAAGGCCGGCGCGAGGATCGCCAGTCCGATGGCCCAGGCGATCGCCGCCGGACCAGCCGTGGCCATAGCCGCGTACGGGTCGTCGCTGTCGGCCATCACGGTCACGGTCAGCACCGAGTAGTTGAGTCCGACCAGGAGGAACACGACGCCGGCCACGATGCGCCGCCGGCTCATCCGATCACGGTCGGTTGTGCTCTCCGTCAACGCGGTCCGCGCCGCGGCCTTCGTCGCCCGTCGTGACGCGAGCCCCGCGGCCAGCGCCGAGACGATCACCATGGCGACCGAGGCGCCGCCGATCGACGCGACTCCGGCCTGATGCTCGACGGTGGGCGCGACGATGTCAGCCCTCTCGATCACCGCGAAGAGACCCGCGCCGGCCAGCCACGCGGGTACGGCGGCCAACGCCGCGGCCACGGCGGAGACACCTGCCGTCTCGGCGACGAGCATCCGGCGCGCCTGGCGTGGCGTGGCGCCGACCGTGCGGAGCAACGCGATCTCGGTGGCGCGCTGCCGGACGGTCAGGTTCAACGTGGAGGCGACGGAGAACAGCACGATCGCCAGGCCCCACCCGCCGACCACGCCGCCCATGACGAGCAGGGCTTCCCGATCGGTGGCGCTCACGTCGCCGCCGGCGGTCTCGGCCAGTGTCGCGAAAGCCCCGATGACGGTTGTACCGAGGAAGACCGACAGGAACGCCGCCACGAACGCCGACCACCGAGACTTCAAGGATGCGTAGGCCAGCCGGATCATCGCCCGGCCTCCGTTCCGGCACCGGCGGCGACGCTGGTGCGCCCGCCCTGGGCCAGCTCGTCCAGGTGGGCCATCTGGGTGGCGACGACATCGGCCGTCGGATTCGGCAGGCGCCCGACGATTCTGCCGTCCAAGAGGAACATCACCACATCCGCGTACGCCGCGGCCACCGGGTCGTGGGTCACCATCACGATGGTCTGCCCCTGCCGGTCGACCGACCCGCGTAGCAGGCCCAACACCTGGCGTGCGCTGCGGCTGTCCAACGCGCCGGTGGGCTCGTCGGCGAATAGGACCGCCGGCTCCAAGACCTGCGCTCGGGCGATCGACACCCGCTGCTGCTCGCCGCCGGACATCTCCGCCGGCAGATGCCCGTACCTGTCCTTCAGGCCGACGTTGTCGAGCAGCTCGCGGCTCCGGGCGGCCTTGACCCGCCGCCGCGCGAGCCGGCCGGGCAAGGCGACGTTCTGCTCGGCGGTCAGATACGGCAGCAGGTTGAACCCCTGGAACACGAAGCCGATCCGGGTGCGGCGGAAGACGGCCAGCTCGTCCTCGTCGCGCCCCTGCAATGGCGTTCCGCCGACGTGTACGGTGCCCGACGTCGGGTGTTCCAATCCCGCCGCGCAGTTCAGCAACGTGCTCTTCCCCGAGCCCGACGGGCCCATGATTGCGGTGAAGCTGCCGCTGCCGAGGGAGAACGAGACCCCGTCGAGCGCCCGGACCGCTCGTTCCCCCACACCGTAGTCCTTGGTCACTTCATCGAGCCGCAATGCCGATTGATCAATCCGTCGTTCCATACGAACCCGCTCTCCGTGCCGATCGCACCACATACTTGCGGCGCCTGGTTGCGCCGTCATTTCGACGCTACGGACAGCGGAACTCCGCGACGATCAGCGTAGATACACACTTGGGGTATAGCTAACCTCACCCCTGAGGACGCACGTTCCCGGTAGGAAGGACCCACATGCACGGCCAGTGGCGACGCAACCTTGCGCAGACCATCGCACGTGCCTACTCGGCCGACCCGAACGCGGAAGTTGTGATGATCGCCGGGTCGGTGGGCCGCGGCACCGACGACCAATTCTCGGACATCGAGGTGGACGTCTACTACGCGCGGCCGCCGACACCCGAGGAGCGCGCCGCCAGCGTGGAGCGCAGCGGCGCAACCCTCGCCGCGCTGGACCAGGACGCCGACGAGTGGGAGGAGCAGATGCTGTTCGGCCACTTCCGAGCCAGCAGCAGCACCTTCCTGACCGCGACCATGGAACGCTACCTGCACGAGGTGGTGGAGCGTGCCGAGCCGGCCCCGCTCGCGCAGGTGCGGCTCTCGTCACTTCTGAACGCCCAGCCCGTCAAAGGCCACGATCAGATCGAGGCATGGCGAGCACGCGCCCGCAGCTACCCAGACGCGCTGGCCCAGGCGATGCTGCACGAGTACCTGCCCATACCTGGGCTGGCGGACATCGAAGCGGCGGCAGCCCGCGGCGACCTGCTGTACCTCAACCGCATCCTCACCGACGCGGCGCGGCAGATCCTGGGCCTCCTCCTCGCCGTCAACCGCACATATGTGCCGACACCGGATCACATCAAGCGGGCCGACGAGATCATCGCCGGTCTACGCCACCAGCCACGTCATCTCGCCGTCCGCCTCGCCAACCTGTTTCAGGTTGAACCTACGGCGGCGGCATCCGCCGTGCGGGAGCTGACCGATGAGGTCTTGACGCTCGTCGACGATTACGTGCCGGACTTTGACACCAGTCCCTTCCGGGCCCAGGCAGGCACCACACGGCACCGTTGGGATCCGCCTCCCGACCTGGTCGGACAGCTCGACGACACACACGAGGAACAACGGCCCGCCATACGTCCGCCCTACGAGTTGGTGCGACCAGTGCAGCCCGACGTCATCGACAAGATCGCGTGGATTCACCTGGCCGCAGGCCGAATACTGAGCACCCGATCGCACGACAAGGACACGTACTACCTACCAGGTGGGAAACGGGAACCCGGCGAGACCGACGTTCAGACCCTTGTCCGAGAGATCGACGAGGAGCTCGGCGTGACTCTCAACGCCGCCACGGCGCGCCATTTCGGAACCTTCGAGGCGCAGGCGCACGGCCATCGCGCCGGCGTAAGGGTCCGTATGACCTGCTACACAGCCGATTATGCTGGCACCCCCGCACCCAGCAACGAGATCGCCGAGGTCGCCTGGCTTTCGTACTCGGACCGGGACCGGGTGGCACCGGTGGATCAGCTCATCTTCGACCACCTGCACCACAGCGCATGCTTGGCGTAAAGACCAGGCGGGCTCGGGCCTGCCACGGTCAACAACCGTGACCGGAGTCAGCCCTCGAACATGTGCCTGCATTCATCGACACCGTCGACCACAACATCAGCATGAGGCACGTTTGCCCAGCGCGCTCGGCTTAGCCGAAGCCGGTCTGAAACCAGGGCCTCAGAGCCTCGCGCGTCGCGGGAGATGCCATCGCGTTCGTATCCCAGCTTGCGCGACACCCCTTGGGATGCGTGATTGTCCTGGAAGACCTCGGTCCGGGCGGCTTCGGCCCCTAGATGATCGAACGCCAATGCGAGCACCCCCAGCGATCAACAAGGTCCGGGGAACTGCTGACCTGGCCTGAAGCACTGTGGCTCCGCAGCCTCGGTTGCGAGGAGAACTAGTCCGACGAGCTCCCACGTCCAAACGCGTACCTCGTACGGGGCGTCCGCGTCACCCGTGGGGACCCAGCTGATCAGACGTTCGTCGACCAACCCAGAACTGACTTCTTCCTGGGCCGTGTAGAGCCCGTCGTCGTCAACGAGGTGCTCCACGGAATCGGCGAGGGGAATGGCTTGGACCAAGGTGTCATCGACCCAGATGAACACTTTCTCCCACGCGACCGCACCACCGCGGAAGCTCAGAACCATGTCGGCATTGCCGTTACCGTTCAGGTCTGGAGCACCGACGATAACCGGGACGAGTGCCTCACCGAACTCGAACTCTGCCGTGGAGCCGCTGGCCAGATCGACCCGCAGGCGCACGTCTTCGCTGGTCACGATCGATTCACGGGCTTGGTCGGCATCGGCCGGGGGAACCATGACCCGAATCACGTCCTCAACACCGTCACCGTCGACGTCTCCGCTGGCACGATCGAACTCCACCAGGGGCGGTTCGGTTGGCGGTGGGCTCGTCGGCGGAGGGGTCGGTGTGCTCGGCGCCGGAGTGGGTCCCGTGGTCGGGGCGTCGTTGGCGTAACCAGGCGCATTGGTGTCGCCGGAGAAGTCGACGACGGCCCACGTGCCGATGCCAGCGGCAACCGCAGCGACGCCGGCGACGACAAGAGCATTGGCTCTACGGCGGTTGGCGCGAGCCTTGCGCCTGATTCCAGGCATCGGGTCACCTGTGGGTTTGGTGTCGGCAACCCTCGCGAGGCGGTCGAGTGCGTCGCCGATGGGGTCAGTGTCGTTCATCGCGGGTCACCCTTCTGTGCGCCGGAGACGTCTGGACTCTGGGTCAAGGCGGCCCGCAGGTGCGCCCGGCCTCGGGATGCATTGCTCTTGACGGTGCCAACCGAACAATTCATCACGTCCGCCGTCTCCTCCTCGGACAGGTCGCACCAGTGCCGAAGGACGACGGCGGCGCGCTGCCGCTCCGGCAGTTCCCGCAACGCCGCCAGCAACACCTGCGACTGCACAACGGCGTCTCCCTCGTCGGGAATGGTTGCGCGCCTGGCTGCCTCCGGGATCTCGCCAGTCGACCACTCCCGGTTGCGAGAGCGCCGCCACCACGACGTCCGCAGGTTCACCATCACCCGATGCATGTAGGCCTCGGGCGAGTTGTACGTCGAAACCTTCTTCCACCGCGGTAGCACCTTGGCATAGGCGGACTGCAGAAGGTCCTCAGCCTGGTCGAGATCCCCTGTGAGGAGGTAGGCGAGTCGCCTGAGACGCGGGTGACTAGCCCGCACCCAACTCTCGAAGTCGTCGTCTACCGAACCCGCCACGTTGTCCCGCGGGATGGCCGCCTGTCCGCTCATGTCTCGAGACACGCAGACATGGTCTCCCACGTTGCATCCCGCCCAGGGAGAGATCGGCGCGACTGAGCGTGGCGTGGGCAGTCGGGTAGGCGGATTCGCGCCCGGCTGCCCGCGCGGAACCCGTGGCACTAGGAAGTGCAGATTGACGCACACTGTCAATGTGACCAAGAAGGAGCAACTTCTTGAGCTGGTCGATGAGCTTGGCGACGAGGAGGTCGACGAGCTGATCCAGTACGCCTCCAAACTCGCAGGTCAGAAGACGTCCAAGCGCAAGGAGCCATCGTGGTTCGGTGGCATGCGTTCCGGCCGGGGTGACCTGTCGGAGCGGCATGAGGAGATCTTGAAGTCTGAACTCGGCCGCCCGGCGGGAGACCTTCGCAAGCGCCGTGACCTGCGTTGATGCGGTGGAGTGGGTGACGGGAATCGAACCCGCACTGTCAGCTTGGGGATCGTAGCCAGTCGGCGGTACGGCCTCGCTGACCTGGCAAACCCGGGGTCACGAACGGACTCCCGTGGCCCCATCTGACCCGGCTTAATGGCCCATGGATGGCCCACGCCGGTCAACGAACTCTGCATGACCTGAAGGCGGCCCCGACGCGGCGACTGCACCGCCGGCCGGGGCCTCGACCGAACCTGACTAGGAGGTTCAGCCGTGGAACCCAACCTACACACCGTCACGATCTCCGGTGACGGTGATCTTGTCTACACCTGCACAGCGATCCGCGACGGTAGCCGCTGGCTCGTTCGTCGCACCGGGGACCTCGCGTCGACGTTCATGCCAGGCTGCTCGCCCAAGCCGCACGCCTAGCCCGCCACGCGCTGGCATCACCATCCTCGGGATCTCGCATCAGCGCGTGCACCAGCTCATCACAGGCCCGGCCGGTGGCGCCCGATGATGACCGAAGACCAGCTTCGCGCCTACCCGGTGAGCGGGATCTCGCCACCGATTACGGCGTGTCCATCGGGACGGTGCGACGTGCCACCGATGTACTGAGGGAACAGGGACTGCTAGTCACGTTGCCCGCGAAGGGAACTTACGTGCAGGGCAAAGCCGGTGCCGACTCAACCCACTAGGTCCCGAGATGCCGGACTAACCCCGGCGGGCGGCTATGCGGAGCCGCCTATGGGAAGGCTGCGGACTCTGATGCGGTCCTGAAGGAAGACGACGACCGCGCCTGACTCCAAGTCGGATTCCACCGCCGGGAGATTGGCCTTGAGAACGGCGGCTTGTTCTTCCGGAGTCTTGCCGGGGCGGCGCAGCAACACGACGCTGGGCAGCGCCGCCCCACTCTTCGCCAGCAACTCGCCGAAGTCAGTATCCGCCGATATCACCACGCGTTGATCTTCCTTAGCAGCGGCCATGACATCTGTATCGGGCTTGCCCAGGAGGCCAAGGTCGCTAACGTGTACCGCGTCGTGGCCAATCTCTTCGAGCAGCCCGCATAGACGTGCGCTCAGGCACTCGTCGATCAGGAGTTTCACGCGGTGGCCAGCAGCGGCATCTCGCGTTGGTCGACAGCAGCGGCCGCGAACTGGAGCGCGGCGTCAACGTCGGCTGCCGCTAGTTGTGGGTAATCAGTCAGGATCTCGTTCCGGGACGAACCCTCCGCCAGGCGACCGACGATCATGGACACGGGTATGCGCGTTCCTCGGATGCAGGGAACCCCGCCCATGATCCGGTGATCGATTGCGATTCGGTCAAGCGCCATGCTTAGAGCGTACCGCGACGTACTGGTGTCGTGCCGTGCCCATTCTTCGCCGTTCCCCTCATAGCCGCCATCTATAGGCCGAAGCGAAGCGGGTCAAGGGTCGGCGACTGCCGATCACGGAGTGACGCGAGCCCGCGAGCGCCCTTGACGCGCACAGCGCAGGCCGAAGAATCGAGCGACGAGGGGACCTATGTGCCACTAGTCCTCCACGAGCCCGGCATTTCGGTCATCATGGCGGTCCGCCTTGAACGCCCAATTCGCCGAAACCGGCCAGGACGAGGACGACGACGGAGCGGCCGGTGTCCCAGCGACGATCGGTTAATGGCCCAAGGAGGTGAACAGAATGACCCACGACGCCCGGCGGGAGACCTTCGCAAGCGCCGTGACCTGCGGTGATGTGGTGGAGCGGGTGACGGGAATCGAACCCGCACTGTCAGCTTGGGAAGCTGAAGTTCTACCATTGAACTACACCCGCGAGCGCCGCCCGAGGCGGACGGCGTCGTGGCGATGATACCCGGTTTCCTCGCGCAGTGACACCTCGCGTCGCGCCCCAAGGACCCTCCCCATGATCATTGGCTTTTGACTACCGGATCCGGTAGTCAAAAGCCAATGATCATGGGGAGGGGGGCGTCGTGTGGGCGGGGAGGCGGATGGTGAAGGTGGAGCCCTCCCCGGCCGTGCTAGCCACCTCGATCGTCCCCTCGTGTGCCTCCACCAGGTGTTTAGTGATGGCCAGGCCGAGCCCGCTGCCGCCCGTCTGGCGGCTACGCGACTGCTCGACCCGGTAGAAGCGGTCGAACAGGCGAGGCAGGTGTCCGGGCGGAATGCCGGGCCCATCGTCGGTCACCTCGATGACCACGGCGTCCGCGGCGACGCCGGGGTGGACTTTGACCACGACGTGCCCCCCGGCAGGAGTGAAGCGCACTGCGTTGGCCACGAGATTGCCCATTGCCTGCCGCAACCGTTGGGGGTCGGCGGTGGCGACGACGGGTACCGCGTCCACCCGGACGTCGACCTCCGCGTCGGCGGCGGCTTTACCGTGGGCAGCAACCACCTGACGGGCGAGTTGCTCGATGTCGACGTCCTCGGGGTGAACCCGCAGTTTCCCGGCATCCGCCAGCGCTAGATCCTGAAGGTCGTCGATCAAGCGTTGCAGAAGGTGGGACTCCTCCAACAGAGACGACACCAACGCCGGATCCAGTGGTACGACGCCGTCCTCGGCGGCTTCCAGGTATCCACGGACGTTGGACAACGGGGTGCGTAGTTCGTGAGCGACGTCGCTCACCATCGCCTTACGTCGTTCCTCGTTCGTCTGGACGGACTCGGCCATCGAGTTGAACGCCGTCCCCAGTTCGGCCAGCTCGCCTCGGCCGGACACCCGGACCCGTGCGCCGTGGTCGCCGGATCCCATACGACGCGCGGCCCCGGTCAGGGCGTGGATGGGCCGGGTGAGCCGGCGGCCGGCCAGTACGGTCACGCCGGTGGCGGCGGCGAGCACCGCCAATCCCGCCAACATCGTGCGCCACCAGCCATCGCCGAAGAACGGATCGAACCGTTCGGTGCTGCCGGTGTAGAGCAGGGCCGGGCCAGCTACGTAGCCTTCGAGCGCGTTCTCCCAAGCCGTGCTGTCGCACGAAATCCACGTGCCGAACTCGTCGTCGGGCCGTGGGCTCTCCGGCGGTGAGGCGGCCGGGACCACCTGCGACAGCCCCCAGCTTCCTTCCACCACGCGGTGCGGGACGTCGACGTCGTCGAGGCACCAGCTCATGAGGGCGGCTTGCCGTTCGGCGAGATCCCGAGCGGCCTGACTAGGGGTGGAGAGTGCGTCCCCGAAACACTCGTCGCCGGCGGCGCTCCCGGACAATTCGACACCGGTTTCGTCAAACGCGAAGCTGTCGGTTGAGCCGATGGCCGTGCCCGCGGCCACTTCGAACGAGCCATCGAGCAGCAAAATCTCACCGAACTGGTCGACGACGAGCTGACCGGTCACCCCCAGCGAGTCCTGCAAACAGCTCTGCACCTCGACCAGGACCGCCTCTCGGGCTTCGTGTTCGGCGTCGGTCATCCGCCACAAGGGCGAGATACCCCCGAACCCTGTGCCCGAGGCTGTCTCGACGGAGAAGCTAATCCTCTCGTCCAATGCCGCGGCCTCGGCTGGATCGACGGGGTCAACCCTGTCGTAATTTACCTCGACATCTTCAGCGTCAGCCATGTCGAAGACCGATATATCCGATAGGTAGGGCATCCCGCCGGAGAACGCCACGTCGACGTTGTTGCGGAGCACATCGATCTCGGCGGTCGGATTCGATGGCAGAGGCGGCACCCCACCACCATCGCCCGCCGAATCGGCCAGGATCTGACCATCGAGATCGGTTAACGCGACCCTCCGCCCCGTAAGGCCGGCAAGATCACGCAGCAGATAGCCGACGTCGTCCCACGAGTCGTTGGAAGCGGCGTATTTGACTAAATCCTGGTAGATGAAGGTGTCGGCCTCGAGTGTGCGCTCGAACTCTCCTCGGAACCTCTCTCCAGTGTCGCGGGTGGTCAGCCAGGCCGTGGCGGTGATCGCGCAGGCCGCTACCGCCAACGACAGGCCCAGCAGACGGACGGGGAGGCTAATGCGCATCACACAACCTCCGACGAGCTATCGCCAACCAATCGGTCACCCGGCGCCCGTTCGGCCATCTTGTACCCCACTCCGTACACGGTCAGCAGATACAGCGGAGCCGACGGATCGGGTTCGATCTTCCGGCGCAGGTTCATCACGTGGACGTCAACAGTCCGGTCCAGAACGTAGTGGTCAAAACCGAAGGCTTGTTCCAGGAGATGCTGGCGGCTGAAGGCCCGGCCCGGTGCGGTGATCAGGCATTCCAGGATCTTGAACTCGGCCGGTGTCACGTCGACCGGTCGGCCAGCCATCAGCACCTCGTGCCGGCCGCTGTCGACCACCAGCTCACCGATGCGGGCCACTTGCTCGTCACGATGGGACCAGGCCGCGGAACGCCGCAGCACGGTGCGGACCCGAGCCACCAGCTCGCGTGGGCTGTAGGGCTTGGTGATGTAGTCATCCGCGCCCAGATCCAATCCGAGCAACAGATCGTCCTCGGTGGTGCGGGCGGTCAGCATGATGATTGGGACGTCTGCCTCAGCACGCAAGATCCGGCACACATCCAACCCGTCGACGCGCGGCATCATCACGTCGAGCACCACGAGGTCCGGTGAGCGACGACGCGCCTCGTCGAGGGCCACTCTGCCGTCGGGCGCGACGATCACCGCATGGCCCTCCCGCTCGAGGTAGCGGCGCACGAGATCGGCCTGTTTGTGGTCGTCCTCGGCCACGAGAATTCGGGCTCCCATGCCCGCCAGTGTCCCAGGATCCGGTCAAGAACCTGTGAAGAGTAAGGATATGACCGCGCTTTCATAGGTCCTTCACAGCTTCACGACACCGTAGGCAGCATGAGAAGCACCTACCAGCGCACAGCACTATCACTCGCCGCCGCCGCCCTCGCCGTGGCGGGTTGCTCGAACAACGAGACCGACGACGACGGCGAGCGCGCCGCCTCAGGTCCACTCGCGGAGTTCATGAATCGTACGCCGGCGACGGCCGGTCTCAGCGGACGCGGCTCCGGTATCACCGATAATCATCCGGAGCCCTCCGCGGAAGAGATCCGCCAGCAGCACCATATGGAGGAGTTGGTCGCCGACTGTATGCGCGATGCGGGCTTCGAATACGTCCCCCGCCCCGTGAAGGACGACGAAGACTCCGGCCCGGCGCAGTTCGACGAGGCGTACGCACTGGAGCCCGCCGACTTCGCCGAGCAGTACGGCTACGGCATCACCACCATCTTCTACAACCAGGCTAACAACCTGCCCGAAGGTGACGACCCCAACGCGGACATCAGGGACGCCCTCAGCGAAGCAGCGCGCGACGCCTACGACGACGCGCTATGGGGCCGGCGGGACGAAGAGTCCGGTGACCGTGACAATTCCGGCTGCTACGACCAGGCTCACGCCGAGACGGTCGACACCGATGAGCCGAACCTCGACGATGTCAGCCAAGAGTTCGATCCACTGTTCGACGACGTCGAAGCGCTCTTCGAGCGTGTCCGCAACGACCCGCGGGTTACCGCGCTGGTCGGCGAATGGCAAGAGTGTATGGCCGACCAGGGCTTCGCCGGACTTGAAGAACTGGACGATCCGTACATGTTGATCGAGGACAAAACGTTCGAGGCGAGCGTCCCGGAGGACGAAGCACCCGCGACGATGGGTGACGACGGCGGGGTCATCGTCGAGGGGGACTCCCGCTCCATCATCGCCCCAGAGAAGCTGAAAGAACTCCGGAAGCACGAGATCGAGCTCGCGACTGCCGACTTCGGCTGCCGCGAGCAACATGAGGACGACTACCGGACAGTGGCTCTTGAGCTGGAGGAAGAGTTCGTCGACGCTCATCGAGACGAGCTCGAGCGCTACCGCGACTTTCTCCACGGGAGCGGCGATTCCTGATGGACCACCGTGGTAGAGCAGTCGCCGGGCCGGGCCATCGTCGGCACGCTCGCCATCTACGTGGGCGCGCTCCTCGGCATCGACATAACGAAGCGGTGAAGAGTTCACTACTGACCGCTTCTTCACAAGATCTTCACAGGGTTTCAGGCACGCTATCCGCCATGATGGACCGACGTATACGACGCTCTGCCTGGGCAGTGCTCGGGGTCACCGGCGTGATGCTGGCCGGCTGCTCCGGAGACGACAGCGGCCCGAGCACTGGCGCACAAGATGAGAGTTCCGACAGTCCACTAGCCCAATATCTCGGTCATACGCCGTTTGGCAACGGAATCCAAGGGGGATTCGTGTCGGCGACGTCCTGGGAACCCTCCGACGAGGAACTCCAGAACGAACGCAGGGTCCAGGAGCTTACCGCGCAATGTATGCGTGACGAGGGCTTCGAGTACGTCCCCGTGACGTTCGACATGGAATCTGGGTCGTCGATCTTCGACGAGGCGTATGCGCTGGAGCCCGCGGAGTTTGCCGAGAAGTATGGCTACGGCGTATCCACTCTCATGAACGTTGACGGCGGGGACGAGTCTGACGACCCCAACGACGCCATCCGGTCCGACCTGTCCGAGGCCGCGCAGCAGGCCTACGACGAAGCGTTGTGGGGCGAGATGGTGACGCTGTTCAGTCCCTCCGATCGAGAGACCATCTCCGACGAGGACTTCGACGAGCTCAACGACGTGATGTCCGACCCGGAGCGACAAGGATGCTCTGGGCAGGCCGCACACGAGGTGCACGGCGAGAGCTTCGGTTCCATCGACATGGTCGAGGACGACGACGCCGGCTTCAACGGGTTGTGGGACGACCTTTCCGCCTTGTTCAACCGAGTCATGGGTGATCCTCGGGTCGAGGACGCGCTCGACGCGTGGCGGACCTGCATGGCTGAGGCTGGATACCCGGATTTCACTGCCCCCGACGAGGCGGAGAACGACGTGTGGGACCGGTTCATGGCACTCACCGGTGGTGGCGGAACAGGCGATGACGACGACGAGGCGACCGACTCGGCCGTCGTCGTAGGAACGCCGGACGGGAACGCCGACATCGACCCCGAGGCGCTCAGCGAACTGCAGGACTATGAAGTAGAGCTCGCAACAGCCGAATTCGCCTGCTCCAACGAGCATTACAACGACGTGCTTACCGAGGTCTCGCACCAGATGGAGCAGGAGTTCGTCAACGCGAACCAGGCTGAGCTGGAGCGTTACCGCGACTGGCTGGCAGAGTCCGGTGGCAACGGGTGATGCGTTCGCGCAGCCGAGTTCTCGGCATCGTCGTGGTCGCCGCGGTCTTGGCGCTGGGTGCCGGCGTCTTCGCTGGTACGCGTATTACGTCACCAGCGGACGCGGCGGCGCGGACGGCACCACCTACCGCGTCGGACGTGACGGTGCCGGTAGAGCGAAGGACGTTGGAGAGCAACGTCGTCATCCGCGGTGACGCAGCGTACACCGGTGCTACCACCATCGTGCCGGAGATCACCGGGTTGGACAGCGCGGCGGTGGTCACCGGCCATGTTCCAGATGTAGGCGACACGATCAAGGCAGGCGGCGTACTTCTGGAGATCGTCGGGCGGCCGGTTCTGGCGCTACCCGGCGATCTACCGATGTACAGATCGTTGCGTCCCGGCATGTCCGGGCCGGACGTCGAGCAGTTGGAGAAAGCGCTGGACAAACTCGGATTCGACCCCGGAACGGTCGACGACACCTACACCAGCGCAACGGGCCGTGCGGTCGCCGAACTGTTCGAGAAGGCTGGATACAGCCCGCCCACACCCGCGGAGGACGTGGTCGCCGAACTCGATGCGGCGAGAGACGCCGTATCCGCCGCGGAGGCCGAGGTCGCGGACGCCGAGGCTGCGCTGCAAGCCGCTGGGACCGGCCCTTCCGAGGCGGAGAAGGTGGCCGCGGAGAACGAGGTGAACAACGCCCGGCGCGAGCTTCGGCAGGCCCGCAGTGATGGCGAAGCCGACGCGATATCCGCCGCCGAGGCGCAGCTACGGCTGGCAGAAGCCACGCTGAACGACCTCAAGAAGGCACCGGACACCTCCGCTGAGCAGAAGATGCTGGACGGTGCCCGGACGCGGCTCGGCGAAGCGCAGACCCAACGCGACACCGCGGCCGCGAACGCCGGCACCCCGTTGCCGTTGTCGGAGGTGGTTTTCGTGTCGTCGTTGCCCCGCCGCGTCGACGAGGTGCAGGTGGACCGGGGCGACATCGTCGACGGTGCGGTGATGTCGGTCAGCGGTACCCGGCTGGCGGTGACCGCCACGGTGGACACCGCCGCGCGGTCGCTCCTCGACGAAGACATGGAAGCGATCATCGAGCTGCCTGGTGGCGACGAGCTGACGGCGCCCATCACCCGAATCCGCGAGTTGTCCGGTGACGGCGCCGGTTATCGGATCACCATCACTCCGCAGGACCTGTCCAACGATGAGGTCGAGGCGCTGCGCTCGTCCAACGTCAAGGTCACGATCCCGGTGGAGAGCACCGACGGCGACGTCCTGGCGGTGCCGCTAGCCGCGCTTAGTGCGGGGCCGGATGGCGCCGCCCGGGTGGAGGTGCAGCGTCCCGCCACTGACGGTGAGGAGCCGGTCACGGACCTGGTCGAGGTAGAGGTGGGTCTCACGGCGGCCGGTTACGCGGAGGTCACCGCCGTCGACGGCACCCTCGACGAGGGGGACCTCGTCATCGTCGGTTCGGATGCCCCCAGTCTCAGCAATGACGACGACGGACTAGACGACCAGCCCGACTCGGTCGACGAGTCCGAGGGCGAGGACGAGGACGAGGGGGAGGATCCGGGTGACGACGACTGATCCCGACCACGGTGCCAGCCAACCGGTAGTGGAGATGATCGGGATTCAGCGCTCATTCCCCGGGCCCCCTGAGGTGGAAGCGGTCCGCGACGTGAACCTCAGGATCATGGACGGCGAGTACCTGTCGATCGTCGGGCCGTCCGGCTCGGGTAAGTCGACCCTCCTGCACCTGTTGGGCCTGCTGGATCGCCCGACGGCGGGCACCTATCGGCTGGACGGGGTCGACGTGCGCAGCCTGTCCGAGCGGCGCCGGTCGATGCTCCGCGGTGAACGGATCGGTTTCGTGTTCCAGGCGTTCCACCTGCTGCCGTACCGGACGGTGCTGGAGAACGTCGCCCTGTCGATGCTCTACCGGCCGATCTCCCGACGGGACCGGATCGACCGGGCCCGGGCGACCCTGGAGCGGGTCGGACTGAGTCACCGGCTCAACTTCGAGCCAACGACGTTGTCCGGTGGGGAACGGCAGCGGGTCGCCATCGCACGGGCCCTCGCCGCCCAACCGACGCTCCTCCTCGCCGACGAACCCACTGGAAACCTCGACTCCGGGAACGCCGATACCGTGCTCGACGTCTTCGACAAACTCCATGCCGAGGGCCTCACTCTGGCCGTCATCACCCACGACGTCGACGTCAGCTACCGTGCGGACCGTAGGGTCCGGATCGCCGACGGCACGCTCACGGAGCAGTGGGACGACGTCCCGACCCCGGAGGCGGCCACGTGAAGTTCAGGTTCGGCCTCCGCGACCTCATGACCGAGGCCCTCGCGGGAATCGCGGCGCGCCCGTCCAGGCTCCTCCTGACCACCCTTGGCACAGTGGTCGGAGTGGCCGCCCTGGTGTCGACCGTGGGACTGGGCCAGACCGCGTCCGGGCAGATTTCGGAGCGTTTCGACCAAATGGCCGCCACCAGGGTGGTCGTCGAACCCGACGAGATGGAAGGGCGAGACGGTTCGATACAGGCCACCCGGTTGCCGTGGGATGCTCCCGACCGAGTGGGCCGGCTGGCCGGTGTCGCCTCTGCCGGCATATACGCCCAGGTCGACATCGAGAGGGCTCGAGTACGTGGGCTCCCGATCCACGATCCCCGCGGCACGATCGACCACGATATTCCGGTGGTCGCCGCCTCCGCTGGGCTGGTCGACGCCGTTAATGGCGTGATCGGAACGGGCCGATTCTTCGACCGCGGGCACGATGAACGCGGCGACGACGTCGTAGTGCTCGGCCGGTACGCGGCCGAACGTTTGGGTATCACCCGCATCGAAGCCATGCCGACGGTGTTCATCGGCGACCGACCGTACACGGTGATCGGTATCCTCGATCGGACGTCGGCCCGCACCGACCTCCTCGACGCGGTGATCCTCCCGATGGGAACGGCGATCACCAGATACGGGCTCGAGGCACCCGATGCGCTGGAGGTCCGTACCGTCCTCGGTGCCGCACAGCTGATCGGCCAACAGGCTGCGCTGGCTATCGCGCCCAACAACCCCAGTCTGCTCAGCGTGACAGCGCCGCCGGCGCCGAGTTCGCTCCGGGCCGATGTGTCGACCGACGTGAACGCGGTGTTCCTGGCGTTGGGCGGCCTGGCGTTACTGGTGGGTGGACTGGGGATCGCCAATATCACCCTGCTATCGGTGATGGAGCGGGTCGCCGAGATCGGCCTGCGCCGGTCGGTGGGAGCGACGAGGCGCCACATCGCCGGCCAGTTCGTCGCCGAGAGCGTCATGATCGGCTTCCTCGGCGGACTCATTGGAGCCGCGATCGGTGTGTTCGTCACCATCGGTGTGGCGGTAGTCCAAGACTGGACCCCACTGCTGGACGAACGGCTGGCCGCGGCCGCCCCCTTGCTCGGTGCGCTTATCGGCCTGGTGGCCGGCACATATCCCGCATGGCGGGCGTCGACGATCGAGCCGATCACCGCGTTGCGCAGCGGCTGAGCACGTCATCCCCGGTGTTCCGGACGGTGAGATGACTGGTTGCGATCTCGTCTCGATCACCACACATTGTGGCGTCCTCATGCCCCGCCAGGTGCGGACGAGTAAACCGTTCGTATAGCGTGGTGCACTGGACCAGGACCGAGGCGGGGGTTTCCCGGACTGGTCGAGTGGTGCCTACCCGCATCATTTGGCCAGCGCCGTGTGGCGGTGTCCGGCTTCACTGTCGAAGCACAGGTCAGACCCGACTCGGTCGACTAGTCGCGTGGCTCACGGGCTGCCTGACCGGCGCCCCGAACGCCCGGCCGGTATCCCCGGTGTGTCGCGTGGCCGACGAACGAGAGGTGAGGTTTTGGCCGCGGTTCGCGCGGAAGGACTGTACAAAGTGTTCGGTCGACGAGCCGAACAAGCAGTGCGTCGACTCAAAGAAGGAGCGAGCCGCGAGGAGGTCGCCAAGCTCGGAGCCACGGCGGCCGTCATCGACGCGAGCTTCGAGGTGCAACCCGGCGAGATCTTCGTCGTCATGGGCCTGTCCGGGTCGGGTAAGTCCACGCTGATCCGCATGCTGAATGGGTTGTGGCCGGCCACCGACGGGCATGTATTCGTCGACGGCATCGACATCGCCAACATCAGCGACTCCGAGTTGCGCCGGGTACGCAAGCAGAAGATCAGCATGGTCTTTCAGCATTTTGCTCTGCTACCGCACCGCACGGTGCTGGAAAACGCCGCGTATGCCCTCGACATCCAGGGCGTCGACAAAACAGAGCGGCGGGCGAAGGCCGGCGAGGCGCTGGAGATGGTCGGACTGGCCGGCTGGGAAGACAAGTTCCCGGTCCAGCTGTCCGGCGGCATGAAGCAGCGGGTCGGGCTCGCCCGGGCGCTAGCGGCCGGCAGCGACATCATGCTGATGGACGAGGCGTTCTCCGCGCTCGATCCGCTGATCAAGCGGGAGATGCAGGACCAACTGGTCCAGCTGCAGAGTTCGTTGAACAAGACCATCGTCTTCATCACCCACGACCTCAACGAGGCCATGCGGCTCGGTGATCGCATCGCGGTCATGCGCGACGGCCGTATCGTGCAGATCGGCACCGCCGAAGAAGTTCTCAACGACCCCGCCAACGACTACGTCGCGCAGTTCGTCGCCGACGTCGACCGCACCCGGGTACTCACCGCGTCCAGCGTCATGGAGCCTGCGCAGTACACCGTCAACGCCAACGCCGGGCCCCGCGAAGCTCAGCACGCCATGCGCGAGAAGCAGATGACCGCCGCGTTCGCCGTCGGGCGGCGCGACAACAAACTGCACGGCGTCGTGTATGACAAAGAGGTCGTGAGCGCGGTGAAACGTGGCGACACCACCTTGGAGTCGATCATCGACGCGAATGTGGCGTCCGTCCACCAAGACGCCTACCTGGTCGACCTGTTCGCACCCGCGGCGGAGTCACAGCTCCCACTTGCCGTCATCGACGACGAGAAACGGCTCGTTGGCGTCGTACCCCGGGTCACTCTGCTCAATGCGATGGCGAGCATCGCCGACGTGGTTCACAGTGCGGAGGCCGCCAGCGTCGCGAGTGAGAGTCCTCCACCTGGCCAGCCGGCGGACGGGCCCGGAACACACGACACCGTGGATCCCATGGGGGCCCGTACCGTCGCCGAACAGCTAGCCGTGCAGGATGCCGCGGAGGTGGAACGTGATCAGAACTGATTCGTTCGACCCGCTCGACCCGCGGATCGATCTCGGTGACTGGATCGAAGATGCGATTAGATGGTTCGTCCGGACGTTTTCGATCATCTTCGATGGCCTCCAGGCCGTGCTCGAAGGCGCGTTCGACGCCGTAGACACCGTTCTGGAGGCACCACACTTCCTGATCATGATCACGCTGTTCGCCGCACTCGCGTGGACGGTACGGTCATGGAAGCTCGCCGTCTTCACCGTCATAGGCTTCTACGTCATCGCCTCGGTGGATCAATGGAGCGAGGCGATGTACACGCTGGCGATGGTGCTCGTCGCGGCCGGTATTGCGGTACTGATATCAGTACCGGTCGGCATCTGGGCAGCGAAGTCCACCTCGGTGAGCAACGCCGTCCGGCCGATTCTGGATTTCATGCAGACCATGCCGCCCTTGGTCTACCTGGTTCCGGCTATCGTCGCCTTCGGCGTTGGCGTCACCGGCGGCATCGTCGCGACCATCGTCTTCGCCATGCCGCCCGGCGTCCGGTTCACCGAACTCGCGATCCGCCAGGTGGACTCCGAGGTGGTCGAGGCCGGACAGGCCTTCGGCTCCACCCCACGGCGGATTCTCCGGCAGATCCAGCTCCCGCTGGCCATGCCCACCATCATGGCCGGCATCAACCAGGTCATCATGCTTGCCCTGTCGATGGTCGTCCTGACGGCGTTCATCGGCGCCCACGGGCTCGGCCGCGAGGTGAGGTCCTCGCTGACCCGGGTCGACCTGGCCCTCGGAGTGGAAGGAGGGCTGGCGATCGTGATCCTGGCGATCTATCTCGACCGAGTCGTTGCTGCGCTCGCGGATCGGGCACCTGTGGTCCGGGCCAGCCGGGTCCGGGACTGAACACCCGGACCGTGTAAGAGCTTCCGCCAATAGATCGGTGGAGCTGAGCTAGTGGAGGAGCGAGCATGGCAAGGCGGAGGAGGAGGTCGATGCGGAGCCATCGATCGACGACGACAACGAAGCCAGGCGATGCTTATCCGCTGACTCAGCCCGCCAGCATCTATTGGCGGAAGCTCTAAGTCCCACATAACAAGTTAGGGGAGAGGAACAATGCGAAAGTCCAAGCTCACCGCACTGGCCGCTGGCCTCGTCGCGGGCGGGCTCGTACTCGCCGCCTGTGGCTCGGATGACGACGCCACAGATGACGCCGACGTCACGGCGCCTGGCGACGACGACCCAGATGAGGACCCGGACGAGGATCCGGATGACGATCCGGTCGACGAGCCGGCTGACAACGGCGACTTCGACGCCGCCGCCTGGGCGCCCTGCACGACCACCGAGGGCGCCGCGGCTATTCCCGATCCGGAAGGGACCGGGGACGACCAAACCGACCTGACCATCGGCATCTTCGACGGTTGGGACGAGTCCTACGCGTCGGCCTACCTGTTCCAGGCGGTCCTCCAGGACATGGGTTACTCCGTGGACTTCGAGGAGCTCGAGGCTGGTGTCACCTACGCGGGTGTAGCCGCTGGCGACATCGACTTCATGACCGACGGCTGGCTTCCCGTAACTCACCCGCAGTACCTCGAACAGTACGGCGACGACCTGGAAAGCCTGGGCTGCTGGTACGACAACGCCAAGCTCACCATCGCCGTCAACGAAGATGCTCCCGTGCAGTCGCTGGCTGAGCTGGCCGACTACGCTGACGAGTTCACCGGTTCGGCCGTCTATGGCATCGACGCCGGCGCCGGGTTGACCGACATCACCGACAACGTGGTCTTCCCCACCTATGAGCTCGAAGCCGGGGGTTGGAGCTTCCTCGACTCGTCCACGCCGGCCATGCTCGCGCAGCTGCAGGCATCCCTCGACGACGGCGAGAACGTCGTGGTCACCCTGTGGCACCCGCACTGGGCCTACGACGCCTTCCCGATCCGGGACCTCGAAGACCCCGAGGGTGCACTGGGCGAGACGGAGTTCATCTACAACTTCGCCCGGTCGGGTTTCGAGGCTGACTTCCCGAACGTCGCGCAGTTGGTTCGTAACCTCTCGATGACCCCTGACGAACTCGCCGAGCTGGAGAACATCATGTTCAGCGAGGACCACTACGACGGCGACGACCACGAGGCCGCGGTGGCCGAATGGATCGCCGACAACCAGGAGTTCGTCGACAACCTGAAGGCCGGCACCCTGTAACACAACAGCGGCTGAGGTCTTTCTCACTGCTGTGCTGACGGTTCCCCGTCTCGTTCGACAACGGGACGGGGAACCTCTGTCTTCTGGTCACGATCTCTGTTACGTTCGTCCTCGACTGCGGAGGAACGTGATCGGCGTCGGCGGAGATCGTCGCTGTCATCGAGAGGGTTGAGTTATGCCCAAACTCGCACATGGGCCAGCGTTCAGCCGAGTGAGCCCGCCTAAGGTTCTGGTTGCTGGCGCGCTATCGATCGTCCTGACCTCCAGCTCGCTCTTGGCCATCACACCGGCGGCACATGCGCAGGAAGAGCTGAAGCCTCGGTGCACCTTTGAGACCTGTGACAACAACGCCGAAGGATCGTCCAAGGACGGGTACCTCCGGGTGAGCGTGTGGGGTACCGGCATCACAGCGGGTGAAGACGGCTACGAGATCCCTGGCAACAACACGTGGGTCCGACCACCGTGTTATCGGTTCGAGTTGTGGAGCGGAAAGGAAGCGTGGGAGAAGCGCGACTGGCACCAGAATCCCTTTGGAACCAATGAACTGACGCTCGAAGACCTCGAAGAGCACAAGGATGACGAAGACGGCCGCTGGTGGCACAAGCGCTGTAGCCAGCAGAACTTCAACGGCACAATCGACGAGTACGCCGAGTACCTAGACGAGTGGTGGGAGAACACACCGACGGTCTACGTAGAAGCGGGTGACCCGGAGCCGGTTCCAGACATTCCGCCGGAGTTTCTGCTGGAGATCGCGCACGACGCGATGCGATTGCCGGACCCGGACGTCTCTTGGAACCCACAACGGCAGGGTGACGGCGCCACGCTGGTGAACATACCTACCTGGTTCTGGCTCGATGACGGCCCGGTCGAACTCGACGTGCATGCCGAAGCCGCCGGACACCGTGCCACAGTCGAGGCAACGTTGAGTGAGATGGGCTTCTCAGCGGCCACCGCCGAATCCGTCACCTGTGATGGCTTCGGTATCGCCTGGGCTCCCGGCGCGTCTTCGGACTGCAACTTGACCTTCCAGCGGTCCAGTGCGAACCAACCCGGCCAGGTGACCCAGGTGAGCGCCCGTAGCTTCTGGTCCGTCGACTGGTCCTACAACGGTGAGCCGCAAGGACCCCTGGACCCGCAAACCACAGAAGCGCAGTTCGCTGTTCCGGTCGCGGAGGTCCAGGCTCGCGTCATCGGCTAGAGCGGGCACGGGACGGCTTCCGTGGGTGTTCGGTTTGTTTGATTGACGAGGTTGTGACATGCGCATGGAAGCTGCTGGCCGACTCCGCACCGCCTTGAGCGCAACGGTGCTGGCCGGCCTGGCCCTCGTCGGCTGTAGTGGCGACACCACCGAACCGGCGGGGTTGGACCAGACCGACTCACCCGCCCCGGCTGGGAACGAACCTCGTGCCGCCACGCCAGAATCCGAACCCGACGACGAGGCGGATGACCATGTGGACGAGCCGTCCGACCAAGAGTCGACACAGGGTGCCGACGCTAGCGATTCCGGGTTGCCCAACACCGACATCTCGGTGGGTGCGGGAGGACAGACACACCAGTTTCCCGAGGCTGGGCTGACCATCGTTGAGCCTAGCGACATTCCGGAGGACGCTGGACCGGCCGTGGCGGTGTATATCGATTATCTCCGCGAACGGCGCACAGCTCTGCGTGAAGTCGAGTTCGACGAGCGTATCGAAGAGCTCGCCTACCCGTCGTTGGTGGACAGCCTCGAGAGCTCTATCGACTACCAAGCAGAGAACGGACTGCGGTACAGCGGCGAGCTCATCGTCCACCTCGAACTCGAACATAGCGACGAGTTCCAGGTGCTCCTGGGTGGCTGTCTCGACGGCACTGATCTCACCTTCGTCGACGACGCAGGTGAACACCCCGTGAGGGGCGAACAGGGCAACGCCACCGCCGTCATCAGTGCCATGGTCGACCCACAACTCGGGCAGTGGATGGTGTCCGAGGATGTCATCGAGAACGACGAACCGTGCTGACCGGAGCATAGGTCTCCCCTAGCCGCTGCCCTTGCCCTTCCTGGACTGGGTCGATCCGGTATCGTCCGAGCATGCTGCTTTCCGACCGGGACATCAAAGCCGCCGTCGAGAAGAAGCGGGTCGTCCTCGAACCGTTCGACGCTGAGATGGTCCAGCCCTCAAGCATCGACGTCCGGCTCGATCGCTACTTCCGGGTCTTCGAGAACCACCGGTATCCGCACATCGACCCGGCCGAGGAGCAGCCGGACCTGACCCGCCTCGTCGAGCCAATCGATGGTGAGCCGTTCATCCTGCACCCCGGGGAGTTCGTCCTGGCGTCCACCTGGGAGGTCGTCACACTCGCCGACGACGTAGCGGCCCGCCTCGAAGGAAAGTCGTCGCTGGGCCGGCTGGGCCTGCTCACCCACTCCACCGCGGGGTTCATCGATCCTGGTTTCAACGGCCACGTCACATTGGAACTCTCCAACGTCGCGACGTTGCCGATCAAACTCTGGCCCGGCATGAAGATCGGTCAGTTGTGCTTCTTCTCACTGACCAGTCCGGCCGAGACGCCGTATGGTTCGGATCGGTACGGTTCACGCTACCAAGGCCAGCGGGGTCCAACTCCCAGCCGCTCGTTCCTCAACTTCCACCGGGCGGACACCTAAGTTACTGGCGGGTAGTCTGGTTTCTGCTGGATCGAACATCCCGGTCCGGCGATGTGGGCACGAGAAGGGAGCCTGGCCGCCATGCAGTTCGTCGCCATCGCTGTATCGCTGGGTGTCACCGCGCTCGCACTGGTGGTGCTGACCGACGCAGTGATCCGGATGTTCCGGGTCATCCGCCTGGGGCAGCCTGAACCGGGCCGGACCAACCAGCCGGGCCGTCGGATCGCCACCGTCGCCAAGGAGTACTTCGGGCACACGAAGATGCTCAAGAAGCCGCTGGTGGGTGTGGCCCACTGGGGGGTCGCGCTCGGCTTCTACCTCTTGGTCGTCACGCTGGTGACCGCCTATGGGCAGCTGTTCGACGCCGAGTTCGCGTTGCCGCTGATCGGCCACTGGCACCCGTTGGAATGGCTGCTGGAAGCGTTCGCCTGGCTGACCCTCCTCGGCATCCTGACCTTGACCGTCATCCGCCAGGTCAGCCACCCGCGCGAGACCGGCCGGCGCTCGCGGTTCTTCGGCTCGACGTTCTGGCAGGCGTACTACGCCGAGATCACCATTAGCGCCATCGCCGCGTCCATCCTGCTGCTGCGCGGGCTGGAATACCGCCTGATGGGCGACGCCTCCCACTTCCCGTTGACGTTCTTCATCGGTGAGGCTTTCTCGGGCGTGGCAACGACGGACGTGGAAATGATCGTCCACGTCGTAGCTGCTATCAAGATCACCGTCTCCTGGTTGTTCTTCGCCGTCCTCTCCTGGCACCTGACCATGGGCGTGGCGTGGCACCGCTTCCTGGCCTTCTTCAACATCTTCTTCAAGCGCAACGCCGACGGCGCCGCAGCGCTCGGCGCAGCCAAGCCACTCGCGGTCAAGGGCGAGCCGGTCGACTTCGAGAACATCGACGATCTCGACGAAGACGCCGCCCTCGGTGTCGGGCGAGTCGAAGACTTCTCCTGGAAAGGCCTACTCGACTTCACCACCTGCACCGAGTGCGGCCGGTGCCAGTCGCAGTGCCCGGCATGGCACACCGACAAACCCCTCTCGCCCAAGCTGCTCATCATGCAGTTACGCGACCACGCCTACACCAAGGCTCCGTACCTGCTCGCCGGCGGCGGCAAAGACATGATGGGCGACGAGCGGGGTACCCCCGAGCAGCTCGCCGAGGTCCCGGCCGAGGCGCTGGCCGAAGCCGAACGGCCGCTCGTCGGCCCCACCGAAGGCGACCCGTCGCTGCCCAGCGGCGGCGCGGTCATCGACCCCGACGTCCTGTGGTCGTGCACCACCTGCGGTGCGTGCGTCGAACAATGCCCGGTCGACATCGAACACGTCGATCACATCCTCGACCTCCGTCGTTACCAGGCGCTGATCGAGACGGAGTTCCCCAGCGAGCTCAACGGCCTGTTCAAGAATCTCGAGAAGTCCGGCAACCCCTGGGGTATGAACGCGTCCAAGCGGATGGAGTGGGCCGCCGCGCTGCCCTTCGAGGTCAAGCAGGTCGGCGTCGACGTCGAGTCGCTGGACGAGGTCGAGTGGTTGTTCTGGGTCGGCTGCGCGGGTGCGTTCGAGGACCGCGCCAAGAAGACCACCCAGGCCGTGGCGGAGCTTCTCCACACCGCCGGGGTGACGTTCGCGGTCCTCGGCGACGGCGAGACCTGCACCGGAGACCCGGCCCGACGCTCCGGCAACGAATTCCTGTACCAGCAGCTCGCGTTGCAAAACGTCGAGGTGCTGCGGGAGACCAAGACGGTCCGGGTCGTGTCGACGTGTGCGCACTGCTTCAACACCTTGAAGAACGAGTACCAGCAGCTCGGCTTGGAGCTTGAGGTCGTGCACCACACACAACTACTCAACCGGCTGGTCCGAGAGGGCAAACTCACCCCGGTGGCACCACCCGAAGGTGCCGTGGCCGGGCGCTCGGTCACCTACCACGACCCGTGTTACCTCGGCCGGCACAACAAGGTCTACGAGCCGCCACGTGAGCTGGTCGGTGCCTTGCCGGGGGTGGAGTACCGGGAGATGCCTCGTAGCGGATCGACGTCGTTCTGCTGTGGGGCTGGTGGCGCCCGGATGTGGATGGAAGAGCGGATCGGCAAACGGATCAATGCCGAACGCACGGAGGAAGCGTTGAACACGCTGGCTGGTCCGGCGGCACAGAACGGCGAAGTGTCGGGGTCCATCGCAGTCGGCTGCCCGTTCTGCCGGGTCATGTTGTCCGACGGTCTCACCGAAGCGCAGGCCAACGGCCAAGGCGAGAACGTCGACGTGGTGGACGTTGCCCAGCTGCTCCTCGCGGGCGTGCGCCGAGGCACCCAGCAGACACCTTCCCCCTGACTCCCCAGTCAGATCGAGCGAGCGACCCGGAACCCGACGTCGTCGATCCGCAACGACGGATGGCTCCGCCGGCGAACCGAGGCACGGCAGCTCCAATGCTCGTCGAACCACCCGCCACCACGGAGCACCCGGTAGGTGCCGTACACCTCGGCGTCGTAGACATCCCAGCACCAATCCCAGGTGTTCCCCAGGGTGTCGTACAACCCCCACGGGTTGGGCTGCTTGCCAGCGACATCGTGGATCCGCCCGGCCGAGTTCTCGCGGTACCACGCGATCTCGTCCAAATTCCCGTATCGGGGACCTGACGTGCCGGCCCGGCAGGCGTGTTCCCACTCGGCTTCGGTCGGCAGCCGGTAACCGTCGGCGTCGTGATCCCATTCGACGTTTCCAGCCGCCGGGTCGAGGTGGTAGGCGGGCGTCCGTGCCTCCATCCGGGACAGGGTGTTGCAGAAGTGGACCGCGTCGAACCAGGAGACACTCTCGACCGGGAGTTGGTCGCCACGGGCGGCGCTCGGATGTTCGCCGGCGACGGCCGCGTACTGGTGCTGGGTGACAGGTACGGTCGCCATCAGATACGGCGCCAGCTCGACCAACCAGCGACGCTGCGTCCGGCGGTCGGACAACGTCACCTGCCCCGCCGCGACGGCCGTCATCTCCAGCCCGACGCCCATCGTCACACCGGCACATGTTACCCGCGCACCACCGACCTGCCATCCGGCCTGACAACAAAACCGGGGCGGCGGGTGAGCGCGACGTCGACGACGCCGCCGTGACTCCACTTTGACGCCTCACTAGCAAGTCGTGACGCCATGATGGCGTTGACATGACGTCTCCATGGTGTCATAGTGACGTCATGGAGCTTTCGCCGTATGTATCGTCACTCCGGCAAGCACTAGCCGCCGCGGCTCAGGCCGCTGCCGACGATGTCCGGGAAGCCGCGGATCGGCTGTCCTACGCCGTGGAACCATCGCTGCGGCTGACCCTCATCGAGGCGTTCGGTGATGCCGCCGCGGACATCACCACACAACTCGACGGCGTGTCAGTGGATGTCCGCATGCGCGGCGGCAACCCTGACTTCGTCGTGACCGACGATCACGGCGCCGGATTCGCTCCGCCACCTCCGCCGGAACCACCAACGCCGCCGCCCGCCCCGGAACCGGACGAGGGCACCTCCCGGGTGTCGCTTCGACTGCCGGAGAGCCTCAAAGCCCGCGTCGAAGAGGCCGCGGCCACGGAAGGGCTTTCGGTCAACGCGTGGCTGGTCCGCGCCATCGGCCAGGCACTGGACGGTCCATCGGCCGGGATCCACATCAACCCGCAGACCGGTGTCCACATCAACGTCGGCCGGCGCCTCTCCGGCTGGGCCCGCTAGACCAGATATCAGGCCAGATCAGGAGCATCCCATGGCATCCACGTTTCCCCGTACCTTCCCCGCGCCCAACCCACTCGCCCTGTCCATCAACTCACGTGCCGGTCGGGTCGAGGTCAACGCCGCGGACGTGACCGAGGCCAAGGTCGACATCCAGCCCAGCGTGCCCGGTGACGAAGACGCCTGGGTGGTGATCGAGCACGCCATCGTCCACCACCAGGACGACGAACTCCTCATCGACCTCTCCCAGAAAGACGCGGGGCCGTCGCTCTTGCCCGATCTCCAGCTCGACATCGTTGTTGTTGTTCCACACGACAGCCTCGTTTCCGTCCGGACCGGCTCGGCCAGCATCCAAGCCGGCGGTGGCCTGGGGAACTGTTCCCTGAACACCGGGTCCGGGGATGTCGCGGTCAGCGACGCGCAGGCCACCAGCGTCAAAACCGGCAGCGGAGACATCCGCATCGCCCAGGTCACGTCCGCGGAGGTCAACTCGGGGTCCGGCGACGTCCACATCCAAGGCTGCTCGGGCCGGATCGATGCCAACACTGCCTCGGGCGATCTCAAGATCGACGACATCGTCGCGGATGGCGGGCTCCGGACGGCGTCGGGCGACGTCGAGATCAGTACCACCATGTCCGCCGTCGAGATCCAAACTGCCTCCGGCGACGTCCGAGTCCGCCACATGACCCAAGGCTCCTTGGGGGCCAAGACCGCCTCCGGCGATATCACCGCCGGGGTAGCCGTGGGCACAGTCGCCAAACTCGACTGCTCCACCGTGTCCGGACGGGTCCGGTCCGAGCTCGACGAGACCTCCGCGCCGGATAGCTCCGAGCCGACGGCGACCATTTCCGCGCGAGCCGTCAGCGGTTCGATCGCCATCATCCGCAGCCACTCGCCGCTGCGCTAGGAGCGTTCGCCATGTACTCCACCGACCATTACCACTTCCTCCACCGCCACGAAGGCCACGAGCGGCACCGGCATGCGGCACAGATGAGCGCTGCCCGCGCTCTCAAGCGGGCCCGCACCACCGAACGGGCTGCTCTGCGCCGGGCGCATTGGCTGGATCGCACGGCGCTGCTGCTGGCCCGGGTCGCCGGCTGGAGCGGGGGACTGGCCAATCACCTTCACGATCGCGCGATCAGCCGTCGGGCCCGAGCCTACTCGCCATGATCAGCCGTCGGGCCCGAGCTTGCTCGACGGGTCGGCCGTCTGCCGTGCTGAGCCCGCACGCTGACGGAACTCGCGGGCCTGGCGCACGTCGTCGGCATACTTGGCTGCTGTCTTGTCGCTGGCTCTCGTATCCTTCGGCGGCAACCGCAGGGTCTCCTCGGCGGCCAGTCCGGCCCGGAGCTCTCGGACCCGCTCCAACTCCACGTCCAGCTGCGCACCCAACAGCAGCGCCAGGTTGGTAATCCACAACCACAGCAGGAAAATGATCACACCGGCCAGTGAGCCGTAGGTGCGGTCGTAGTCGGCGAAGTTGGCCACGTAGAACCCGAATCCGGCCGATGCCACGGCCCACACCACGAATGCCAGCACGGCGCCCGCGCTGATCCATCGCCAGCGAGACAGCCGGACATTGGGAGTGGCCTGGTACAGGATGGCGAAGATGGTCATGACGACGAGAACCAGCACCGGCCAGGTCGCGATCTCCCAGACGGTCACGGCGGCGTCGCCCACACCAATCGCGTCGCCCATAGCCCGTGCCATCGGACCCGTGACTACCAGCATGAGCATCGCCAGTGCCACGAGCAGCACTGTCGCCGCCGTCACCAGCAACACAACCGGACGCAGCTTCCAGAACGGTCGCCCCTCGGCCACGCCATAGATCCGGTTCATCGACCGGCCGAACGCGCCGACATAACCCGATGCGGCCCACAAGGCTCCGAGCAGGCCGATCACGAGCGCCACCCCAGCCGCCGGCACCTGGGCCAGTTGCTCGATGGGGCCACGAAGATCGTCGACGAGTGCGGGTGCTACGTCGTCAACCACGTCCAGGATCGCGTCGGTGGCGTCCGCTTCTTGACCGATGAGCGCGGGAATCGACGCCACGGCGACGATGGCCGGGAACAGGGCCAACACCGAGTAGTAGGTCAAGGCCGCAGCCAGGTCGGTGCACTGGTCGGCGGAGAACTTGCGGAGAACGCGCCTCAAGACGTCCTTGACCGGCATGCCGGTGGCGGCTCGCCCATCAGGTTCAGGCGGGTCCGACGCACCGGGTTCGGATTCGCTGCCTGGCTGTTGTGCCATCACGTCGCCCGTCGGCGGCGCCACCACAGGGCGGCCGCGACCAACACCGCCGCAGCGGCCACGAGCCCACCGGCCAGGTATGCGGCCTCCCGCCCTCGGGCGGTGGCCCGGTCGGCCAGCTCTTCAACGGTGTCACCGAGGTGCGCCCGGGTGCGCTCTATGTCGGCGATGATCTCGTCAGGACCCGCGCCCTTCGGCGGTTCCGGTGGCATGGTCTGTCGCTCGGTCACCGTGTCCCCCGTTCTCGCAGCTCTTCGATATCCCGCTGGACGTTCTCCACCGCCTGCTCAGGCACTGGTCTCGCCCGCTGTGCCGCCCGCCTGCCGACGAGACCGGCGATCCCCGCCGCCACGAAAAGAACAACGGCGACGATCAACGCGGCGGCCCACGCGGGCAACACCAGTGCGAGCGCCAAGATACCCGCGGCGATCAGTACTCCGACACCGTAAAGCGCGAAAAGACCCGCAGTGCCGAAAAGCCCAAGCCCGATACCCACGGACTTGGGCTTCTCGCGCATCTCCGCCAGCGCTAGGCGGATCTCATCGCGTACGAGGCGGGACGACTGCTCGGCCGCGTCCGCGACGAGCTGCGAGGTCGACTGCACATGACGGATGTTGGGTTCATCAACCGATCCAGACATTCGCGCTCACCTGCCAGCTGCGTGACGTATCTCCCGCAGCAAGGGTTACCCAGGTGAGTGGTAAAGATTCGTTGCCGCATAGGCGGCGTCAGGGATCAGCTGGGGGTCGGACCTGCCGGACGGTCGTCCTCGCCGTGCGGCGCCTCCGGAGCCGCAGGAGGCGGCGGGGCCTGGCCACCAGCGGGCGGCGCGGGCGGGGCAGCCGGGCCAGCCTCAGCCGTCTGCGTCTTGAGGTTCTGCAGCGCGGCCGATCCGCCGGCCGACTGGTACGACAGGAACGCGGCGTAGCCGAGGGCCGCACTGAGGATCAGGATGAGGAACGCGCCGATGTGCGGGCCAACACTCACCCCGGGGATTCCCGGGCTCTGCGTCAGCGAGCGGATGAACTGGATCAGACCGAACAGCGCGGTCAGCGCCGCGAGACCGGCCGTCACGAGATCCGCGTTGATCTTGACCTGGCTCGTCACCCCGAGCAGGCGCGCTGCCTCCCAGGCGACCAGCAGGATGACCAGGATCCCGACTAGCGTCCCGATCCCGTCCCAACCGCTGGCGCTGCCACTGACCGAACCGAAGCCGCCCATGTCGGCGCTCGCGCGTACCCAAGGGAAGAACAGCGAGATGAACAGCAGCAAACCGCCGAGCAGCGCGATCTGCCGCGCCAGCGGCAGCGACTTGATATCGAACGAATTGGACACGTGGGCTCCCCATGACGTAGTTAGCCCGCCTCGTCAGCGGGCGTAGTACATCATTCCGAAAATCCACATATAAGCAAGGGGGATCAAGCGACCGTGTCAATGATGAAAGCAAGCGTGAACGCTTCATCCCGCCACGCATCGTAGCGACCGGACGGTCCGCGATGCCCCGCACCCAACTCCGTCTTCAACAGGATCGGACGGGTACTAGTGGCGGTAGTACGTAGTCGGGCCACCCATTTGGCCGGCTCGTGATACCCGACACGGGGGTCGTTCAGCCCGGCCGTAGCGAGGATCGCCGGGTACGGGTGAGCGGCGACGTTCTCGTACGGCGAGTAGGACTTCATGTACCGGTAGACCTCGGCGGACTCCACCGGGTTGCCCCATTCCTCCCACTCGATGACGGTAAGCGGGAGCGAGGGGTCGAGGATGGTGTTCAGGGGATCGACGAAGGGCACCTCACCGACCAGCCCGGCGAACGTGTCCGGGGCAAGATTCGCCACCGCCCCGATGAGCAGACCACCCGCACTTCCACCCCGGCCGACCAGTCGGTCCCGGGCCGTCCAGCCGGCCTTGACGAGGTGCTCAGCGCAGGCGACGAAGTCGGTGAACGTGTTCTTTTTCGTCAACATCTTGCCGTTGTCATACCAGGCGCGACCCATCTCGCCGCCACCGCGTACGTGGGCGATGGCGAAAACGAAACCGCGGTCCAGCAGGGAGAGCCGGGGGATGGAGAACCACGGGTCCATCGAACTCTCGTAGGAGCCGTAGCCGTACAGCACACATGGCGCGGTGCCGTTGGCTGGGGTGTCCCGCCGGCGCACGATGGAGAGTGGGATCCGGGTGCCGTCGTCCGCCGTCGCCCAGTCGCGGACCGTCTCGTAGCGATCCGGGTCGAAGTCGCCCAGCACCGGCTCACGTTTGCGCAACGTCAGCTCACGGGTGTCGACGTTGTAGTCGAACACCGACCCTGGAGTGGCCAGCGACGTATAGCCCAGCCGAAACGTCGACGTGCGGAACTCTGGGTTACGCCCAGCCCGGACGGTGCGCACTTCCTCCGGGAAGGTGATGTCGGCGCCCACCCCGGGGGTGCCGTTCTCCAGGGGGATGACGTGTAGGCCGGTGCTGCCGTCCCGGCGTAGTGAGACAACAACGTGATCGGCGAAACAATCGGCGTCGACGATTCGGGTACCGGGCCGGTGCGGAAGGACCGGTTGCCAATGGGCCCGTCCCGGCGATGCTACGGGCACCCGGGCCAGCTCGAAGTCCGCGGCACCGTCGTTGTGCACGATGTAGAAATAGTCACCGGAGTGGTCGACCGAATACTCGACACCCTGCCGGCGGGGCTCCACGATGCGGAACTCACCACCCGGCGTATCCGCCTCGAGGACCCGTACCTCGCTGGTGACCTGGCTGTCGACGGAGATGACGAGGTAGGTGTCGCTGCGGGTGAGCCCCACCCCAGCGAAGAAACGCTCGTCGTCCTCCTGGTGCACGATCTCGTCGTCCGCAGGTGCCGTGCCGAGGCGGTGTCGCCACACCCGGTACGGGCGCATGGCGTCGTCGACGGTGGTGTAGAACACGGTGGAGCCGTCGGCCGACCATGCGGTGCTGTAATAGGTGCCGGGGATCTCGTCTGCCAAGACGGCCCCGCTGACCAGGTCTTTGACCCGGAGGGTGTACTTCTCGCCGCCGTCGTAATCGGTGGAGAAGATCAGGAGGCGTCCGTCGGGGCTGACGTCGAGTGCGCCTAGGGCGAAGTACGAGGAGTCTCCAGCCAGCTCGTTCTGATCGAGCAGCACCTGCTCGTCGGCCGGCGGATCAAGGGGGTCGGCCGGATCGGCTGGTAGTGGTGGTTCGGTTCGAGCCCGGCAATGGAGTGGGTACTGCTGGCCCTCGACGGTGCGGGTGTAGTACCACCAGTCGCCGCGCCTGGACGGGACGGACAGGTCGGTCTCGAGGGTCCTGGCCTTGATCTCGTCGAAGATCTCACCCTGTAGCGCCTTCGTGTGCGCGGTCATGACCTCGGTGTAGGCGTTCTCCGCCTCAAGGTACGCGATGGTGTCCGGATCGTCCCGGTTCAACAACCAGGCGTATTCGTCGGCGACGGGATCGTCGTGAACGTCACGGGTATGGGGCACGCGTTTAGCGACCGGCGGCGACGGGCGGTCGAGATCAACCATGACGAGACGGTACCGCAACGCGCGGCGCCGTCTACCCACCGGGCCGATACGATTCTTTCCGGCGGAATTTGTTCTATTAGAACTAGAACAATAGACTCGCCCTATGTTGATCCGGCTGGACCCTACGTCGACGGAACCGCTGTTCGCCCAGCTCGCCGCGGCGATCCGCGGCGCCGCCGCACGCGGGGAGATCAGCCCTGGTCAGCGCCTACCCGGAGCACGGGAGCTGGCACAGTCGCTCGGCGTCAACATGCACACCGCGCTCCGCAGCTACCAAGTGCTGCGGGACGAAGGACTCATCGAGCTACGGCGCGGGCGTGGAGCCGTCGTCACCCAACACGCCGGCAGCGGGCTGGCCGAGCTCCAGGAGGCGATCCGACATGCCGTCGACCGAGCCCGCCGGCTCGGCATCGGGATGGACAGCCTCACCACCATGATCGACCACGAGTACCACGCGCAGCTCGGTGACGCCCCCACCTGACCGACGCCCCAGGCGGCCCCCTCAGGTCAACCCGACTGACCCGCCAGCCACGTCAACCAGCCATCACATCGGGTTTCTGCCCACCCATCATCCGGACCAACACCGCACATCGCTTCACACGGAGGACGACCATGACAGACACGGCAACCGCCGGCCGGCCCCGCCCCACCGGACGCATCGTCCTGGCCACGGGAGTCCTGCCGGCCGTCATCGGCGTCGTGGGCGCACTAACCGTGCTGAGCTGGCGCGACGACCTCCCCAACCGGGTGGCCACCCATTGGGGCACCGGCGGCGCGGACGGATTCTCCAGTGTCACTGGCGTCGCACTGACACTCATCGGCTTCTGCGTGGTGTTCGCGATCCTGGGTCTCGCTCTCTGCGCGGCAGGGCGGACCGAGCCGACGATCGTGCGCACGGCGGCCGGCACCGCCAGCGGCACGGCGGGCTTCGTCACCGCACTCATGGTTGGCCTCGTCGGGCACCAGCGAGGACTCGCGGATGCAGCCGACGCCACCATCACCCCATGGGCCATCGTGGGTGGGATCGCCGTCGCGGCCCTGGCGGCCGTCGTCGCCGTCGTCGTGATACCACGCTGGAGGCGGCCGGCACCGGCACCGGCCGGATCGGCTCCCCACCTCACCATCGACGGCTCCGAGCTAGTGAGCTGGAACCGCTCGGTGGCTGCCGGCAGCGCAACGCTGGCCGGTCTCGTGATCGCGGTGGCGGTGACGGCAATGGCGGCCTTCGTGTCGCGGCAGTGGTGGCTGCTGATCATTACCATCGTGCTGGCGCTCCTGACGTCGTTCATGTTCTCGATCCGCGTCACAGTCGATCGGCACGGGGTCACCGTCGCCGGACGGTGGGGGTGGCCACGGTTCCGCACCCCACTGGAGGAGATCACCAGCGCTCAGGTCGCCGAGATCCATCCGCTGCGGCACTTCGGCGGGTACGGCTATCGGATCGCGGCGTTCGGCCCGTACCGCGGCGCCTCCGCCTACGTTCTTCGGGGCGGACCAGCCATCGTCCTCGACCGGACGAGCGGGCAGCGAACCGTTATCGTCGTCGACGATGCCGCTACAGCGGCGGGCCTGGTGAACGCCCTCATCGAGCGACGTCGCGATGAATGACTCTCATCCGGGCCGCAACACCACCGCGGACAGCACGGAGTTTCTCGGATCCGCAGTGAACTGGATAGGTTCGACGCCATGGAGGTACGGCCCTATCGCAGCGGGGACGACGACACGCTGTACGAGATCTGCCTGAAGACCGGCCCGGGTGGTGGCGCAGCCTTCACCGATCCGCGCATCCTCGGGGAGATCTACGTCGGGCCATATCTGGCGTTCGAGCCCGACCTGGCCTTTGTGGTCGAGGACGACGACGGTGTCGCCGGCTATGTGCTGGGGGCGCGAGACACCCGCGGTTTCGAGAAGCTCTGCGAGGCACGCTGGTGGCCGCGGCTACGCGAGCGGTATCCCGTGGGTTCGTTCCCGGACGACACCATCGATGCGCGGTTCGCCCGGCTCATCCACCGGCCACCCGTGGCGCGGGACGACGTCGTCGCCGAGTACCCGGCACACTTGCACATCGACCTGCTCCCACGGACCCAGGGCCGCGGCTTCGGCCGCATCCTCATGCGCCGTCTGCTGGCCGCGCTGCACGACGTCGGGGCCACCGGGGTGCACCTCGGTGTGGGCGCGACCAACACCAACGCGATCGGCTTCTACCGCCACCTCGGCTTCACCGTGCTGCACGAGAATCCGTCGGGCCTCACCATGGCCCGCCCAACCTTCCTCCCATGATCGCCTCCCTGTCTCCCTCCCTCCCGTGATCATTGGCTTTTAGCTACCGGATCCGGTAGCTAAAAGCCAATGATCACGGGAGGGAGGGAGACAGGGAGGGGCGGGTCAGACCTGGGTGCCGAGCTTGAACCCCTGCTCGGTGTCGTTCTTGCGGGTGTAGGAGAACCCGTCGGCGCCGATAGTGACGTCCATCTCCTTCGAGTCGGTCCGCTCCACGGTCTCCTTGACGTTGCCATCCAAGTCGAGCACCAGCGACGCGTCGGTGTACCAGCTCGGCACGACGGGGTTGCCCCACCAATCTCGACGCTGGTTGTCATGGACGTCCCAGGAGATCACCGGGTTGTCCGGATCCCCGGTGTAATAGTCATGGCTGTAGATCTCGATTCGGTGCCCGTCCGGGTCGCGCAGATACAGATAGAAGGCGTTGGACACCCCGTGCCGGCCCGGACCCCGCTCGATCATGTCCGATCGCCGCAGCGCACCGAGGTGATCGCAGATGTGCAGAATCTGGTGACGCTCGTGGGTCGCGAACGCGACATGGTGCAGCCGCGGCCCATCACCGCCGGTCAGCGCGATGTCGTGCACGGTCGGCTTACGGAACAGCCACGCGGCATAAACCGTCCCCTCGTCGTCCTTGATGTCCTCCGACACCCGGAACCCGAGACCCTCGTAATACGCCCTAGCCGCCGGGACATCCGGTGTGTTGACGTTGAAGTGGTCCAGCCGCGCGATAGCACCGGCGCCGTGTGCGTCGTAACGCTGGGTGAAACGCTCCCGGTGTTCGGCGTCGTAGAAGAACTCGATCGGGAACCCCAGCGGATCCTCGATCCGCACCGCCTCGCCGATGCCCCGGATGGCCCCTGCCGCGCGACGTTCCACCCTGACGCCCAACTGGCGGTAGTACTCCTCGGCGACGTCGAGCTCAGCGGCACTACGTACCCGGTAGGCCAGCACACTCAGCGCCGGCACCGGTCCCTTGCGCAGGACGATCGAATGGTGCAGATACTCCTCGAACGCCCGCAGGTACAACGCGTCGGCGTCTTCGTGGGTCACGACGAGGCCGAGCACGTCCACATAGAACTCGCGGCTGGCGGCCAGGTCGCTGACGATGAACTCCACGTAGGCACACCGGATGACGTCCGGCGGCGGGACCGTGGGCCTAATGGATGTCGCGTCTGTCATGAGAACCTCTCTGGCGATGTGCTCGTGCCGTAATCAGGTGGAAGGACGCTCGCCGTCGCCCGGCCCGGCACCGAAGCGGGCGGTGTGCACGTCACCAAGCGTGATGTGCACCGCCTGCTGATCGGTGTAGAAGTCGATCGAGCGGTAGCCGCCCTCATGCCCGAGCCCGGACGCCTTGACCCCACCGAACGGGGTCCGCAGGTCACGCACGTTGTGCGAGTTCAGCCACACCATGCCGGCCTCCACTCGCTGCGCGAAGGTGTGCGCCCGGGCCAGGTCGGTCGTCCAGATGTAGGCCGCCAGGCCGTACTTGACCCCGTTGGCCAGCGTCAGCGCCTGCTCGTCGGTGTCGAACGGGGTGATCGCCACAACCGGGCCGAAGATCTCCTCCTGGAAGATCCGCGCGTCGGCCGGAACGTCGGCGAAGACGGTGGGCGCGACGTAGTTGCCATGCTCCAAGCCCTCCGGGCGGCCACCGCCGGCCAGCAAGCGACCCTCCTGTTTCCCGAGTTCGACGTACCGCATCACCTTCTCGTAATGCTCAGGATGCACGAGGGCGCCGACCTCGGTTTTCGGATCATGTGGATCGCCGACGACGATGTTCCGGGCCCGGGCGGCGTACCGCTGGCAGAACTCGTCGTAGACCGCGCGTTCCACCAGGATCCGGCTACCGGCGGTGCACCGTTCCCCGTTGAGCGAGAACACTCCGAAAAGAGTGGAGTCGATGGCCGCGTCGAGATCGGCGTCGGCGAACACCACCGCCGGCGATTTCCCGCCCAGCTCCATCGACATCCCTTTGAGGTGCGTGGCGCAATTGCGGTAGATCACCTGGCCCGTTGTGGTCTCGCCGGTGAAGGAGATCAACGGGACGTCCGGATGCCGCACCAGAGCGTCGCCGGCCTCCTCGCCATAGCCGTTGACCAGGTTGAACACCCCGTCGGGTAGTCCCGCCTCGCGGAAGATACCAGCCCACAAGCTGGCCGACAGCGGGGTGAACTCCGCGGGTTTGAGCACCACGGTGCACCCCGAGGCCAACGCCGGCGCGAGCTTCCAGCTCTCCAGCATGAATGGCGTATTCCACGGGGTGATCAGCCCGGCTACGCCGACCGGTTTGCGGTTGACGTAGTTGACCTGGCGCCCCGGAACCTTATAGAGGTCATCGGCCTGCGCCACGATCAGGTCGGCGAAGAACCGGAAATTCTCGGCCGCCCGGCGGGCCTGGCCCAGTGCCTGCGTGATCGGTAGCCCGGTGTCGAAGGTCTCCATCTCGGCCAGCCGGGCGTCTTGCGCCTCCACGGCGTCGGCGATCCGGTTCAGCACCCGGGCCCGTTCCCGCGGCACCATACCCGGCCATGGTCCGGTCTCGAAGGCATGCCGTGCGGCCTCGACAGCGCGGTCGACGTCCTCCCGCTGTCCAGCCGCCGCCGTCACGTACACCTGGTTGGTGACGGGGTCGAGGACGTCGAAGGTCTTGCCGGAGAGGCTGTCGACCAGTTCGCCACCGATGTAGTGCTGGATCTTCGCCGGCAGGTCATCCGGTATGTAGTGCTCGGTCATGTTCAACCCTTCTCGTGAGGTCTGGTGACCTCGTGTTCGTCAGCTGCCCACCTGGTGTCCGTCGGCCGGGGTGAGGTACTGCTCGCCCTGGGCCAGCAGTTCTCGCATCCGCGCGACACCGGCCGCGGTGGGCGGCTGTAGTGGCGGGCGCACGTGACTGGACCGGATGAGCCCACGCTGCTCTAGGACCCACTTGCCAGGCGCCGGGTTGGTCTCGACGAAGAGCAGGTCGACGAGGGGATGTAGCCCGTAGTGGATCTCGCGAGCCTGCTCGAAGTCGCCGGCCTGCCACGCGTTGTACATCTGCACGGTCGCCGCGGGAGCGATGTTGGCCGTGGCGCTGATGAAGCCGGCACCACCGAGCGACAGCAGCGGCAGGCACAACAGTTCGATGCCAGACCAGACCAGCAGTTCCTTGCCACACAGATGCAGCACACGGGAGAAGTGCTCGAAGTCTTTCGTCGTCTCCTTGATGCCGACGAAGTTGTCGAGGTCGCGGTAGAGCCGGGCCACCGTCTCCGGCGCGATGTCGACCGCGGTGCGGCTGGGCACGTTGTACGCCACGATGGGGAGGTCCGGGAATTCTTTGGCGACCGCGACATACCACTGGTAGAGCGCCTCTTGGGTGGGCCGCGCGTAATACGGGGTGATGATCAGCGCCGCGTCGGCCCCGGCCTCGTGGGCGGCCGCGGTCAGCTCGATCGTCTCGTCGAGTTTGGCCGAGCCTGTTCCGGGCACGAACGGGACGTCGCCGTTCACGGCCGCCGCCACGGTACGGATCGCCGCTGCCCGTTCGGCCACCGTCTGCGCACTAGGCTCCCCCGTCGAACCACCGATGGAGATGCCGTGGGAGCCCGCGGCGAGCTGCCAGCGGACCAGGTTGGACAGGCTCTCGTGGTCGACCTCACCGGCGTCGGTGAACGGGGTCATCACCGGGGCGATCGATCCAACGATCGCATGGGGATTAGAGCGGAACCTCATTATCGTCCCTTCTGTGCATGCTCAGTCGTGGCGCGGTTATCCGTCTCAATGAGCGCCGCGGTTCTCCAGGAATGCCGTCAGCGTGGCCAAGCGGTGCTGGCGGGCCGCCAGCTCGACGTCGACCGAGGGCGCCCCACGCTCGATCAGGTCGAGGATCGCCTCGTGCTCCTTCACCGACTCGTGCGCTCGGCCCGGCACGAAGCTGAAAGTGGAGTCGCGCAGAGTCTTGAGCCGGCCCCAACCGCGGTGGACCAGATCGAGCAGGTGCGGGTTGGGGCACGGCTCGAAGAGCACGGCGTGGAACTCGCGGTTGAGTTCGGTGAAGCGGTGCGGGTCGAAATGGTCGAGACACTCGACCATGTGCTGATTGACCTCGCGCGCCCGGGCCAGCGCCTCTGCCGGCAACGCCGGCGCGGAAAGCGCTGTAGCGAACCCTTCTACCAGCGCCAGAGTCTGCATGGTGTGCTGATACTCGGTCTCGTCGACCATCGCGACCTGCGCCCCGACATTGCGCTCGAAGGTCACCAAACCCTCCGCCTCGAGCCGGCGGATGGCCTCCCGCACCGGCACCACGCTGACGTCGAGTTCCTTGGCGATCTGGCCCAACACCAGCCGGAAGCCCGGACTGTAGGCACCAGTACCGATCCGCTCCGCGATCCACTGGTAGGCACGTTCGGACTTCGAAGCGCCTTCGGCCGCGGGCCGCCCGCCGGCCTTCACCGCGTCGTCAGCCATGCGGCGTACCTCGCCTTCCACTCGGCGTTCATCGGATACAAACCATCAACGCCGGCACCCGTGGCCACCTGCTCGGCGATGAACTCTTCCTCGCGCTCCTGCTCGATGGCCGCGTCGACCACTTCCTCGACCAGGTGCGGTGGGATGACGAGGACACCGTCGCCATCACCGACGATGACGTCGCCAGGCTGGACGGAGGCGCCGCCGCACGCGACCGTCACGTCCACGTCCCATGGAACGTGCCGGCGGCCGAGCACGGCCGGATGGCCACCGGCGTGGTACGTCGGGATGTCCAGCGCGGCCACCGCGGCGAGATCGCGTACCCCTCCGTCGGTGACGATGCCGGCGGCGCCGAGAACCTGCGCCCGCAAGGCCAGGATGTCGCCGACCGTCCCGGTGCCGCGCTCACCGCGGGCCTCGATGACGAGGACGTCGCCGGAGCGCAGCGAGTCGAACGCGCGTTTCTGGGCGTTGTGCCCGCCGCCGTGGCTGCGGAAGAGGTCTTCCCGGTTGGGGATGTACCGGAGGGTGCGGGCCCGGCCGAGCAGGCGGGTGTCCGGACGGGTGGAGGTGAGTCCGTCGATGGAGACGTTGTTGTAGCCGCGTTTGCGGAGCTGGGCGCTGAGGGTAGCGGTGGCCACCCGGCCGAGTTTGGCGGCCAGCTCATCGGTCAGGGTGAACTCCGGTGGCAGCCCGGCGGCAGCGGCGCTACCCCACGCCTCGGCCCGCTGGACGTCGTCGACCTTGGGTAGTGCCCCGAACTCCCGCAACGTGACCGTGCCCTCTACCACCGGTGTGGTGAGCCGGCCGGTGGTCAGGCCTCCGCCGGGTTTGTCCAGGGCGTCGACCTCGACCTCGACGACGTCGCCGGGCCGGGCAACCGACGCACCAGCCGGCGTGCCGGTGAGGATCACGTCACCGGGTTCGAGTGTGCTGAGCTGCGACAGATCGGCGATCAGCTGCCCAAACGGGAAGAGGAGATCCTTAGTGGTGTCCTCTTGTACGAGTTCTCCATTGAGCCAGGTGCGCACGCGGAGGCGGGCCGGATCGACGGCGTCGGCCGGGATGGTCGTTGGCCCGAGCGGGGTGAATCCGTCGCCCCCCTTAGACCGAAGGTTGGAACCGCGGTCCGCGTAGCGCAGGTCGTACACTCCGAAGTCGTTGGCCGCGGTGACGGCCGAAACGTAGGACCAGCCCTCAGCGGGCTCCACCCGGCGGGCAGTGCGGCCGATCACGAGGCCGATCTCCCCCTCGAACGCCAGCAGCTCACAACCGGCCGGGCGTTCGATAGCCACACCCGACTCCGCCACCGACGTCGCTGGTTTGAGGAAGTACGACGGCGCCACGGGCGTGCGGCCACGCTGGGCGGCACGCGACGGGTAGTTGACGTGCACCGCAATGATCTTGCCTGGCTGCGGTAGGTGCGACGCAGACGTCATCGATTACCCCGTTTCACAAGCCTGAACACATCCACGAACTCATCATATCTTAAAACATATACAATCTGGCAGCCCGCTCCGCCAGAACTCCGCCGGCACACCGCCGGCACACCGCCGGCACACCGCCGGCACACTCCGCCGCATCATCGATCACCGACGCTTTCCCCTCTCCACCCACCACCCCATCACCACCCACCGGTGATCGTCGCCGAGATCGTGTCGCCACCCATCGGTGATCGTCGCCAGGATTCGGTCGCTATAGCGACCGAATCCTGGCGACGATCACTGGGGATGAGGGCAGAAAACTGGCGACGATCACGGGGATGAGGGCGGTGCGATCAGTAACCGTAATTCACCCACACCGACTTCAACTCGGTGTAGGCGTCGATCGCCCACGGGCCCATCTCCCGCCCCCATCCGGATGCTTTGTACCCACCCCATGGAGCGGCCATATCAGGGATAGCCGGCATGTTGACGAACACACCACCGGCCTTGATACCCGCACTGAGCCGTTGCGCGGTTTTGATGTCGCGGGTCCACACCATCGCCGCCAGCCCGTACTGCGTGTCGTTGGCCCGGGTGATCAGATCGGTGAGCTCGTCGTCATCCTCATAGCTGGTGACCGCGAGGACCGGTCCGAACACCTCCTCCCGCATGATGGTCATCTCGTCCCGCACACCGGTGAAGATCGTCGGGTTGTAGAAGTACCCGTCGCCATCGGACCGTTGCCCACCAACCACCAGCTCCGCGCCCTCGTCCCGGCCGACCCCCACCAGCCGCTCCACATGATCCCGATGCCGCTCCGACACCAGCGGGCCCAGCTGCGTCGACTCGTCCAAGCCGGGTCCGATCCGCAGCGACCCCACCCCGGCGGCCAGCTTCTCCACGAACTCCTGCTCTCGCTTCTTGTCGATATAGAAGCGGGTACAGGCCGCGCACACCTGGCCGGAGTTGAGCGTCGACCCGGCGATGTTGCCGCCCACCGCGGCGTCGATATCCGCGTCCGCCGCGATCACGCTGGGTGCCTTGCCGCCCAACTCAAGCGTCACCCGCTTGAGGTTGGAGTCGGCACTGGCCTTGGTGATGAGTTTGCCGACCGCCGTAGACCCGGTGTAGGAGAGATGATCGACGTCCATGTGGGAGCTCAGCATCGCGCCCACGGAGCCGTCGCCGGTCACCAGGTTGACCACACCCCGCGGGAACCCCGCCTCCTGGGTGAGCTCCACGAGCCGAATGGTGGTCAGCGGCGTCACCTCGCTCGGCTTGATCACCACCGTGTTAGCGGTCGCCAGTGCCGGCGCGAGCTTCCACGCCAGGATCATCAACGGGAAGTTCCACGGCGTCACCAACGCGTTCACGCCGACCGGCTCACGCCTGGTGTAGTGGAACGTGTCCGGGAACGACACCGGGTTCGTCGTCCCCTGAATCTTGGTGACCCAACCCGCGTAGTACCGGAAATGTTCGGCCGCACCACTGACACTCACCTGCCGGGAAATGCCGATCGGCTGGCCCTGATCCCTCGTCTCCAGCTGGGCCAGCTCCTCGTGATGCTGGTCGATCAGGTCAGCCAGGCGGAACAGCAAGGCGGCGCGCTGCGGAGGCAGCAGCCCGGCCCACTCGGCCGAGTCGAGCGCTCGCCGAGCGGCGGCCACGGCCGCGTCCACATCGGCCTGCCCGGCCGCGCCGACCTCCTCGATGACCGTGGCACTAGCTGGGTCGTAGGTTGGCAGGGCGCCGCCGGACGCCTCGGTCCATTCTCCGTCGATGAACAGGCGGGTGGGCATGTGGTCGGCTCCTTCGCGTCCTGAGCGGGCGGGCGCAGCCAGTCCGAATGGGTAGCCCGGACGGCTAGAGCGTCCGCCAATTGATGCTGGCGGCAGCTCTAAGGCCCAGCGTTCGGTTCAGTATCGAGGCGCCGCCGCAGGCCCGTCTTGTCGACGTGGGCATGGCCGTTGTCGACCAGCGAAAACCTCACCGGCCGGCGATTCCCGCGCGGCGACCCCACGTGGCAGGGTCGGACCATTCGCTCCCGGGGAGGTACCTGTCATGGCTGGTCAAGCCGATGTGATCGTCGTCGGTGCGGGCTCGTCCGGCTCGGTGATAACCCGACGCCTGGTGGACGCCGGAGCGAACGTCGCTCTGCTGGAGGCCGGCGGCCCCGACACCAACCCCGCCATCCACGAACCGTCGCGCATGGGCGAGCTCTGGCACAGCGCGGACGACTGGGACTACTACACCGTGCCGCAGGAGTTTGCCGGCGGCCGACTACTCCACCTGCCACGGGGCAGAGTCCTGGGCGGCTCGCACTCACTCAACGCGATGATCTGGGTTCGAGGCGCCCGCCACGACTTCGACACATGGGCCGACCTAGGCAACACCGGCTGGTCCTGGAACGACGTGCTGCCGGTGTTCAAAAAGATCGAACGCTGCCACGGCGCCGGATCCGACCTGCGGGGCACCGATGGACTCCTCGACGTCACGCCGAACACCCCGCTACACCCCATCCAGCAATCCATCATCGACGCCGCGCTCGAGCTCGGCCTGGAGCAGAACCCCGACTACAACGGCGGGCACCTCGACGGCGTTTCGGAGCAGCAGGTCACCATGCGCGACGGCAAACGCCTGAGCACGTGGCTCGCTTACACCGCGCCGGTGCTCGGCTCCCCGCGGCTGGCCGTGCGCACGCGGGCCCGGGTACTCCGGTTGCTACGCCAAGGCACCCGTATCACTGGTGTCGAGTACGAATCGGGCGGACAGCTCGCGCACCTTCATGCCGACCAGGTGGTCCTCGCCGCCGGCGCCATCGGCTCGCCGGCCATCCTGCTCCGCAGCGGCATCGGTCCGGCTGACGACTTGCGGACCGTCGGCGTCGACGTCGTCGCCGACCTCCCTGGCGTCGGCAAGAACCTGCATGACCACCTCCTGTCGCCAGTGATCTTCAGCACCAGGGCCCGGGAGGTCGAACCACCCCGGCCGGGACGTTCCGTCACCCAGACCCACCTGTTCTGGCGCAGCCGCCCCGACCTACCCGTACCCGACACCCAGCCCATCCACTTCAGCGTGCCGATGTACGAGTCGTGGATGAGCGGGCCCGACCACGGGTTCTCGCTGATGGCCGGGATGGTCACCCCACGCAGCCGAGGCAGCGTCCGGCTGGCCGGGCCCGATCCGGCCGCCCCACCGCTGATCGACCTGAACGCCCTGGCCGAGGAGGACGACGTCACCAGCCTCGTCGCGTCCGTGCGGCAGTGCCGGGCGCTGGGCCGTACGTCGGCTCTGGCTGGCGAGTGGGGCGCTTACGAGTTATACCCCGGACCAGACGTCGTCGACGACGACCACGCGGTGCGCGACTACGTCCGCCGAACCGCCATCACCTACCACCACCAGGTTGGTACCTGCAAGATGGGCGTGGACGAGTTCGCAGTCGTGGATCCGGCCTTGGCGGTGCACGGCATGACCGGCCTCCGAGTCGCCGACGCGTCGGTGATGCCACGGGTGACCACCGGCAACACCAACGCCCCCGCAGTGCTGATCGGTGAACAGGCGGCATCGTTCATCACGGGATGATGCAGGGACGACGCCGTCCCGCGACGCGGACGCAGCGTCATGCCCGATGCGGCACGGCACCACGAGAGGAGCCTGAGATGGCCCAGAACCCGGCCCGTACGTCGTACCCCACCCGGGGCTACGACGGATTCGGGGGCAGCGTCGCCGAGTGTGTCTCCGAGTCGACGCCGTGGTGGCCCGGACCGAAGCGGGCGCGTGACGGGGCGCCCAACGTCGTGGTGATACTCGTCGACGATCTTGGCTTCAGCGACATCGGCCCATTCGGTTCGGAAATAGCGACACCTCACCTCGCTGGCCTGGCCGACGACGGCTACCGGCTCACGAACTTCCACGCGACACCGCTGTGCACTCCGTCTCGTGCCGCCCTGCTCACCGGGCTCAACCCGCACCGCGCCGGATACGCCTCCGTCGTGCACATGGACCCTGGATACCCTGGCTACCGGTTCGAGCTCGCCGACGACGTACCAACGTTGGCCGAGTCGTTCCAAGCCGGCGGCTACGCCACGTTCATGGTCGGCAAGTGGCATCTGACGAAGGAATCGCAGATGCACGACGGCGCTGACAAACGATCCTGGCCGCTGCAGCGCGGTTTCGACCGCTACTACGGTTCGCTGGACGGCTTTACGTCGTTGTTCCACCCGCACCGCCTGATCCGCGACAACAGCCCCGACCCGGTGCAGGAGTACCCGGACGACTTCTACCTGACCGACGCCCTCACCGATGAGGCGATCGGTATGATTCACGGCCTACGCGCCAGCGATGCCAGCCGGCCGTTCTTCCTCTACTTCGCTCACCAAGCTGTTCACGGCCCGGTCCAGGCCAAGCCGGACGACATCGAGAAATACCGAGGGGTGTACAACGCCGGCTGGGACCACATCCGCAGCCAACGGTTCCGCCAGCAGATCCAGGCCGGCCTGTTTCCCGAGTCGACCCGGATGTCGCCGTCTGGCCCTGACGAAACGATGGGTGTGCCGGCATGGGACGAACTCCCCCCGGACCGCCAGGAGTTGTTCGCCCGGCACATGGAGGTCTATGCCGCGGCCGTGGACGCGGTAGACCAGAGTGTTGGACGCCTGGTGACGACGCTCCGCGAACTCGGTGAGTACGAAAACACCATCATCGTCTTCGCCAGCGACAACGGTGCTACCGGCGAGGGCGGCCTAGCCGGAACCCGCAGCTACTTCAGCCAGTTCGTACACCTCGCAGGGCTACCCGGCGACTGGGTCACCGACGTGCCACGTGAGCTGGAACTCCTGGGTGGACCCCAGGTCCACGGGCACTACCCGCGGGGTTGGGCTCATGTGTCCAACACACCTTTCCGCTACTACAAGGGCCACGCATACGCCGGCGGCATCCACGTGCCGTTCATGCTGTCCTGGCCGGACGGGCTACCTAGGTCCGACGATGACTCCGGGGTGCGGCATCAATACGCCTACATCACCGACGTCGCCCCCACGCTGCTCGGTCTGGCCGGTGTGCCGCGGCTCACCGAGCGGCACGGAACACCTACTCAAGACGTGGATGGTGTCGGCTTCGACCACCTCTTGCGCGACGCCGAGCTTCCGACCCGGCATCACACCCAATACGTCGAGTGTGGTGGCCAACGCGGATACTTCGCCGACGGCTTCAAGATCATCGCGCCACATTTGCCCGGGACCCCGTTCACCGAGGACGGCTGGCAGCTCTACGACATCACCACCGACCCGGCTGAAACCAACGATCTTGCCGCCGTCCACCCGGACAAGGTGGCCGGACTGGCCGCACAGTGGCGGGAGGCGGCGTGGGCAAACACCGTCTTTCCATTGGATGACACCGGCCGGATGTTCTTCACCCGCCCATCCACCGAGCTGCCGCTGGCCGAACCGGTCACCATCTACCCGGGAACCCCAGTGCTGGAGCGGTTCCGTTCGAGCCGGCTGACGTTGCTGCGCTCCTTCGTCATCGAGGCGGACCTCGACTATCAGATGGGCGATGAGGGGGTCATCGTCGCGCACGGCGATCAGGGTGGTGGATACGTCCTGTACGTCGAGGACGGTGAGCTTCGGCTCACATACAACGCCTACGGTCGGCCGGTGCGTGGAAGTGGTCCACTTCCGGCCGCCGCGAGCGCCACCCCTCTGGTGGTGACCGTCCGGTTCACCGCGCTTGCCGCCATGCGATGTGCGGTCGAGGTGGACATCGGGTCCGACCGCCTGATCCAGCTGGACAATATCCCCCAGCTGCTGGGGATGGCTCCGTTCACCGGCATCAGTGTGGGCTTCGATCATGGCGGGCCGGTGGATTGGGATCTGCACGCGCGCCGTGGAGTGTTCCGCTACCGGCGCGGCCTGCGCCGAGTCACCTACACACCTGGGCCGAAGGCCGACGAGAACCCGGAGATCATCGTCGCGGTCGATGAACTGACACAAAAGGTGCTGGACTGACCAACGGCCAGCGACGACGGTCAGCGGCAACCATCGCCGAAGGTAGGTCACGGCGGACAGGTGGTCCCATCGAAAGGCGGTCGACGTCGGTATCCGGATCTGGCACGATGCTGATCCAGGCTAGATGACGGCGGCGGGTGACGGGATGACCACCAACTATCCCGACCGAAGCGAGCCGTTAGAAATCGGCTGTGACGAATCCGGCGCTGAGGGCACGAACTTCGTCGAAGCAAACACCGACGTGTTCGCCCATGCCAGCGTGGTACTCGACGTCGAGACCGCCGCCGAGTGTGTCCGCGAAACCCGCCGCCGAATACGCTCCCCGGCGCGGGAGTACAAAGCCAATCACCTGTTGCGTGAACGGCACCGGGCCGTGCTGGAGTGGTTCCTCAATCCATCCGGCCCGGTCCACGGATATGCCCATGTCCACCTCACAGACAAGACGTCCTTCCTCGTCAGCAGGGTCGTGGAGATGGTGCTCGGCGGCGCCGACGGACCCAGCCACATAGGCATGTCTGCCGAGCCTGCTGCCCGGGCCGCCGCCATCACCCTCCTCAGAGCCGGCCCGGATGAGTTCGGCCTGTCGACCTGGCAGGCCTTCCTACAAGCCGCGAACCATCTCGTCCGGGGCAAAGATCACCATGGCCAGACACACCTGACCGCGGTGGAACCGTTCTTCCAGCTCTTGCACCACATGGGCGACGATGTACCGCCGCGTGTGGGCGACGGCGCTGGGGCGCCGGCGCGACGCGTCGTCGAACGTCTCCGAGACGCCCGCCCCCGTCCGGGCACGGCCCGGGCCAAGCTCCTCGACGAACCCCGGATGATCATCGCTCTCGATCCCCTGTTTCCGGCGTTGGCGTCGGCGATCCGGTACTGGAGCCGCGACGGCCATTCGGTGGCGGTGGTGCACGATGAGCACGCCGCCCTCACCCCGGCCCGGGTCAACACGCTTCGCGCGATTCTCAATACGGACCGCCGTGGCGTCGGCCGGACGACCAGCACACTCGTCGATGTCACACTCGTCGACTCGCGGTCGGATCCCCGGGTGCAGGTGGCGGACTTCCTCGCTGGTGTGGCCCGGAAGATCGCGTCCGACGCGTTGAGCGGCCAGGTCGACACCCACCTATGCACGCTGCTACGGCCGTACGTCGATACGTCGTCGGAATGGACTGACGAGTCGAGCTGGTCGGCGCTTGCACCGCCCGTGCCGAGCACCTAACCAGTGTCATAGCCATCCCCGCACCGCACCAAGCCTCCTGATGGCACACCGCAGGCTGCAACAAGCTTCCACACTGCTGCCCCCACAACCACAAGCCTCCTCATGGCCAGCCCCGCACCGCAACAAGCCTCCTTATGGCCGACGTGGCGTCGTCGCGACCCCGGCAACGAGCGTCGCCAAAGCCGACCGCCAACATCGCCAGGTGTAAAGACGGGTCTTGACAAGATCCGCAACTGTCCCCACGATGACTCTATTAAGAAACCTTCCTATGTAAATGCCGCGCGCGGAAAGTCCCAGGAGAACCCACCAGGAGGTGGTAGACCGTCACGAAATGGAAGTTTTATTTCTAGTTGACCGCCCGAGCCCGGCCGGCTCAGCCGGAGCGCCTCGAATGAGCCGAGGGGGAGCACGAACAAGGGGGACCACACCACTCAAGGAGAGACCGGAACATGAAACGTACCTTGATCCGGACCGCACTCGCTGCACTGACCGGCACCGCTACGGTGGCTGCTCTCGGAATCATCGGCGCCCAGTCCGCGTCGGCCCACGGTTATACCGATAGCCCCACCAGCCGACAGCTACTTTGTGCCAACGGCACCGTCACCAACTGCGGCCCCATCCAATGGGAACCGCAGAGCGTGGAAGGGCCGGACGGCTTCCCGGCCGGCGGACCGGCCGACGGCCAGATCTGCGCCGGCGGCAACCAGGCCTTCGCGCCACTGGACAACCCCAGGGGCGGCAACTGGCCCGCACAAAATCTGGTCGCGGGCGCAAACCACCAGTTCAGCTGGGTCTTCACCGCACCGCACAGCACGTCGAAGTTCGAGTACTTCATCACCAACAACAACTACAACCCACTCGAACCCCTGACCAGAGCCATGCTCGAACCGCAGCCGTTCGCGGTGGTCCCGTTCCAAGGCCAGCCACCGTTCAGGTACACACACACCTCCCAGCTACCCACGAACAAACAGGGACGCCACCTGATCCTCGCCGTGTGGACCGTAGCGGACACACCCAATGCGTTCTACGCCTGCCACGACGTGATCTTCGGTGACGACAACGGCGGAGGCGGCCCCGAGCCCGAGCCCCCGGCCTGTGAGGCTCCCGCCTGGAGTTCGGGCACCGTCTACCTGGGCGGAGACACCGTGAGCCACCAAGGCGTGGAGTACCGCGCGCGCTGGTGGACCCAGGGTGAGGAGCCCGGCACCGGAGGTGAATGGGGGGTCTGGCAGCCAGTCGGCGACTGCGACGAACCAGCCGCGCCCGCATTCACGACCATGGCCTTTGGTAGCAGCTGACAGGTCACGGCACGCACCAGGCTGGACGTCAACGGGCACGACATGAACGCTCGTGCCGGCTGCTAGCTGCTACCGCCGTGATCGTGTCGGGATTCGCGTCGCCTCGCGACCGGATCGCCGACACGATCACGGCGGCCAGGGGCCTGTTGCCGCACGGCAGGGCCATCCGAATCCCCGGCCGGCTCGCGAAATCCAGGTCAGGCCGGGCGCACCTGCCCCAACAGTCTGCGCAACCACGACGAACGGGTTGCGAGGGCCGCCCTAGTCACCTCGCTGGCCGGGGCGAGTCGGTCGAAGCCGTGATACGCACCGGCCCACACGTGCAGCTCGGCCGGGACACCGGCGGCGCAAAGCCGGCTGTAGTACTCGACGTCCTCATCTCGGAAGATCTCGACGGCGCCCACTTCCACGAACGCCGGTGGCAGGTCCGACAGGTCGGTCGCCCGGGCCGGCGCCGCGTATGGCGATACCTGCTCGGCGCCGGCCTCATCGCCCAGCAACGACGTCCATCCGAGCTCATTGCTAGCTCGACTCCACACACCGTGCTCCCCGTACTGGAGCGTGGAGGCCGAATCATTGCGATCGTCGATCATCGGACAGAGGAGCATCTGCCCCGCCACCGCCGGACCACCTCGATCACGGGCCAGTAGACACACGCCGGCGCTGAGGCCGCCACCCGCGCTACCCCCCATGACCACCAGCATCGACGGATCGATGCCCAGCTCGCTGGCACGCTCGGCCATCCACACGAGCCCGGCGTAGCAGTCCTCCACAGGCGCCGGATGCGGATGTTCCGGGGCCAGCCGATATTCGACCGTCACCGCGACGAAGCCGAACTCGTCGATCAACTCCACCATGCGGGGCAGATCGCTGAACCGGTTGTCCATGACCATGCCGCCGCCGTGGATGTTGTAAAGGCCCGGCGCGGCGGCGGTGGCCGAGCGCGGGCGCAGGACGGTCACCGTGATGTCCGGCTGTCCCGGCGGCCCGGGCACCGTGTGGTCTTCCCACTCGATGTCACGCCCACGAACGGCCTCGTCGCACCCCAGGTTCATCGTCGCCATGGACACCCGCGCCTCGGCGAGCGTATCGATGGTGAGGGCGGGCGGCTCGGCTCCGGCGCGCATCCGATCCGCCGCGGCGGCCAGCTCAGGGTCGAACGGCGCACGTACGGCTGGCCGGCGCCGACCATCCATCGGTAGCGCGTTCACGGCCCCTCCGGGTCGACCACACCTTTGTCCACCCACAGTGGATCGACCAGCGCTCGCAGCTCCGCGCCGCCCACGCGGCGCACCAGGTCGACCGCCGCGAGGTTGTCGTTCAGTTGCTCGACGCTGGTGGCGCCGAACAGGGTGGTGGTGTTGGCCGGGTGGGTCAGCGTGAACGCGACGCACACCTGAGCTGGGCTTGCCCCGAGTTGATCCGCGATGCCCTTGAGCTGGGCGGCCGAGTCGGCGATGCGCTGGCGGATGTCACCGGGATCGCGTCCTACCTGCCGCGAATCCTTGCCCAGGACAACCCCGCCCTCCATCACATCCGACGATTGCAAGGTGACGCCCTGGGCGAAGATCCGCTCGAACGGTTCCCCGTCGGGGATGGCGCGGCGGGACACGCTGTACTTGAGCTGCGCGATGGCGGGCCCGGGCAAGCCTGCGCTAGCCGCATGATCGATCAACGTCTGGATGTTCGTTGCCGACCAGTTGTTCACGCCCCACGAACGGATCAAGCCGGCGTCGGCCAGGTCGGCCAGATCCACCACCAGCTGACGCAGGTCGATGCCGTCGCGTCGTAGGTCGCCGAGGATGACCAGATCGGCGTGGTCGGCACCGACGCGGAAGAGGGCGTTCTCCAGCTGGGCCCGCAGACTGTGCTCGGGGTATCCCTCCAGCCAGAGTTTCGACGACAGAAGATACTCGTCGCGGCGCAGCCCGGCGCCTCGGACCATCGCCGAGAAGATGATGTCGGTGTAGGACTGAGGCCCACCCGGAAACCCGTAAACACCCACGTCGAACAGGTTGATGCCGCTATCGACGGCTGTCCGGAGCATGGTGACGGCGTCGCGGAAATCCATCCGGTCATAGGTGTGCCAAGAGCCGAGCGACAACACGCCGGTCAGGGGGCCGTCGGCCCCGATGCGGCGCTGCGGGATCGGCGTGGAACTCGTTGCGTCCACAGTTCTCTCCTCCATCACGTCGAGGCCGCGGCATGTCGCGGCGACGATCTTGTCCGGGGTTCCGGTCAGCGGGCCCCGGCGCCGTCAGCGGCGGACAACCTCGGATCGATCACGGCTTTGATCTGCCCGAGACGTTCCATGGACTCGAGCGCGGCGCTGGCTTTCGCGAGCCCGACCGGCGGGCTGAACAACTCGTCCCACGGGAGCCGGTCGGCGAAGGTGCGGAAGAACTCCACGGCTCGGTAGTAATCGGCGATGTCACCGTTGAGCGAGCCGACCACCGTCAACTCCTTGCCCATGATGGTCCCGAGCGAGACCTCGGTGGGTTGCGGACCCGTAGAACCGACGATCGCGATGGTGCCGCGCTGCGCGGCGAACGCGATCGCCTCAGCGCCGACGCTTGGCGCCCCGGCGAAGTCGAAGACGTAGTCGGCGCCCGCACCGTTGGTCAGTTCGTGCACCCGAGCGATGCGCTGTTCGGCGGTCAGGTCCACCGACACCGTCGCGGTTGCGCCGAACCTCGTGGCGGCGGCCAGCCGGTCGTCGGGGCCCCCTACGGTGATCACCGTTCCGGCCCCCGAGATCCGCGCGACGGCGGTGGCGAAGATTCCCAGGGCGCCGGCCCCCTGGACCACGACGCTCGCCCCGGCCCGGATCCCCCCGCACCGGTCGACCGCACGGAGGACCGTCTTGGCCGCACACCCCGACATGGCCGCCCAGGTGTCCTTGACGTCGTTGGGCAGGAGCAGCTTGGCCGCACCCGGGGTGACGTAGCAGTACTCCACCAGGCCACCGGTGGCATACGGCGGCTGGTCACTGCGCTGGCGGAACCCGTAGCCGCGGTCAGAGCAGGCCACCGGCTCACGCAGGATGGTGCACCCGTAGCACCTGCCACACGTGGATTCCGACCAACCGATGCGGTTGCCCGCGGCGATGGCACGTCCCAGTGTGTCCACGGTGCCGGGTCCGGCAGCCACGACCTCCCCGACCATCTCGTGACCGAGGATCATCGGCAGCATGCCGGGGAAGGTCATGCCGCCGCTCCACAGGTGTACGTCGGTTCCGCAGAGTGTCACGCAGGTGACCCGCACCAGCGCGGCGCCCGGCTCGACGTCTTCCGGCAGCGGCACGTCTTGCTGGCTGAGTGGTCGGCCGTGCTCGGATAACACCGCGGCCGCGGTTTTGGTCGGTAACGGCATGTGCCCCACTTCCGTCCGGAGGCGGTAAATTTTTCGGTTAGTCTACATATGTTGAACAAAAGCGTCCATCCCTGCAAGGAGCCGCGGTGACCGTCGCCCGCATCGACCGAATCCACCCCACGGCCGACCTGATCATGGCCGGTGGAACCGTCCTGACCTTTGACGACGCGGACCGGACCGGAACCGCCCTCGCTGTGCGTGCCGGCCAGATCGTCGCCGTTGGCACCGACGCCGAGGTGGCCCAGCACGCGGGAGCCGCCACCCGCCACATCGACCTGAGCGGACGCACCGTCATACCCGGAATCAACGACTCCCACCTCCACGGCACCTGGCTCGGTGCGCTCTGGCCACACACCCTCATCGGCTCCGGCGGCTTCGCCCCGCCCACGGCGGCCCCGGCCCGGATCGACGACGAAGCCGGGCGACGCACGGCGATCATGCGGGCCGGAAAAGTCTGCGCGCAGCTCGGCATCACCAGCTACACCGAAGCCGGCCTAGGGCCAGGGGAAGACCACGGCGACACCGGCTGCTTCTCCCAGGCCGTGCTCAACACCTATGCCGCCCTAGCCGCCGACGGCGACCTCCTGGCACGCGTCACAGTGCTGCGACTGTTCGGTCTACTCGACGGACCAAGCCGGATCGAGGACTTCGAGGAAGGGCTCGACACCGAGGTACCCGCATCCGACCCGCGTTGGCTCAACGTCACCGGGGTAAAGATCTTCGCCGACGGCATCCCACCGATGCGCTCGGCGTGGACCCGTCATCGATACGACGACGACACAACTGGACGGCTGCTCGTCGAGGGTGCTGACGACAACGAGCGGGAGCACCGATTCCGCCGGATGGTGGCGCTGGCTCATGCCCGTGGACTGCAAATCGGCGTGCACGCCACCGGCGACCGCAGCATGGAGGTGTTCGCCGACGCCGTAGCCGACTGCCAAGACCGATACGGCCCCGGCGCACGCCACTATGCCGTCCACGCCGACCTCGTCACCTCCGCGCAGGTCGCTCGGATGGCCGAACTCGGAATCGGGATCACCACCCAGCCGGGGATCGCCGTCGCCACCGCCCCGATGGTCGCCGCCGTGCTCGGTGACGATGTGGCCGCGACGGCCTGGCCGCTAAGCGAGATTCTCGGCAGCGGTCTGCCGGTGACGCTCAGCAGCGACGGGCCAGTGCTACCGCCCGACTGGCGAGTGCAGATCGCCGCGGCGGCGACACTGCTGGGCGCTGCCGACACCGACCCCAACCCCGATCTGATGACGCGGCTACTGCGCTGCTACACCACCGTCCCCGCGTTTCAGGATGGCGCCGAAGCATGGAAGGGGTCGCTGGAGCCGGGAAAGGTGGCGGACCTGTGTGTACTCGAGACCGACCCGCGCACGGTGCCGCCGTCCGAACTGCCCGGTGTGGGCATCGAGATGACCGTTATCGACGGCCGCGTCGTCTTCACCGCCCCCCACGTCCGCACCTGATCTCCGTTTGTGCGCCTGATCGCTACCGCAGAAACGATCAGGCGCCCGGACACGACGGTTCACGCCGACCGATGCAACGACGTCGTCGCCTGATCATCTCCACCATGTGGACACGCGCGCGATCAGATGCACGGCCAGCGCCCTGAGGGCCGGTTGTGCATCTGATCGGCAACGGGGTCGGCGACTCCGTTCGCGCGATCGGTGACGGAGCATGCCTCAAAGGGTCGTCGTGTGCACCCTGCGCAGTCAACGCCGGCCCTGACGATCAGATGCACCACACCGCGCCGCCGCCCGCCGTTGGCACACCTGATCGCCCTTCCACAAACGATCTGTGAGTGTGACGCTGGCTGGGGCTGCCGTCAGTCGAAGGTAGGCGTCGGGCTGCGCGACATATACCGCGTCGGCCCGTCTTCACTCCTCTGGAGCAGGCGAGTTGCCTCATCACAGGTTCAGGGGTGCCGACGATGGTGAAAGGCGCACTGTGGCGACGTCGGGCCGGATGGGTGCCAGGTCCCAACGCGCTATCGCGCACTGCGCTACCGCCAGATGGCGTTAAGAGCCGGATTCGGGCCTTAACGCCATCTGGCGGTAGCGCAGTACGGGGCCAGGGCAACACCGCCCCACGTCGCAAGGAAAGCGTGGTGAGTGTCCCGGCAACAACAAGGAGGCTCACCGCGGCATCCACCCCGGGCACAAGGACGCTTACTGTCACCAGGGCAACAACAAGCAGACTTACTGCAACCAACCGAGGGGTGGGAGTCGCCACAACGCACGCCGACACCGACACCCGCGACGGGCGCGGCGAGCGCGATGGGCGCGCGGTCGATCAGATGTATGCACAGCTACCGCACACGTTTGCGACGCATCTGATCGCCACGCGTCCACACTCAAAGACGCGATCAGATGCACCACACCGCGCCGCCCACCGCCGTTGGCACACCTGATCGCCCCTGAGGAAACGATCAGGTGACCAAACGGAGATCAGGTGAGCAACTGGCCGCCGTCGACCTGTAGGCAGGCGCCGGTGATGTGCCGCGCCTCGGCCGACGCCAGGAAGACCACCGCGGGTACGACGTCGGACACTTGAGCGATCGTGCCCAGCGGAATACGTGCCTCCCACGCCGCGCGAGCCTCGACGTTGGACGCGAATCCGGCGGTCATCGGGGTGAGGACCGGACCCGGCGCGACCGCGTTGACCCGGATCCCGTGCCCGGCCAGCTCCACCGCGGCCGACCTGGTCAGCGCGTCGACCGCGGCTTTGGTGGCTTCGTAGTGCCCGAGGCCAGGGGTGGGTTGGCGGGCGCCGATCGAGGAGATGTTGACGATGGCGCCCCGATTCTCGTGCCGGATCATATGCGCACCAACCGCGCGGGTCATGAGGAACGTGCCCCGGAAGTTGATCCTCGTGCAGGTGTCGAAGATCTCGACGGGAAGCTCGACGATTGGTCCGCCGCCCCCGGCTAAGCCGGCGTTGTTCACGAGGACGTCGACGGTCCGGCCGGCATCCTCCAGCCCGGCTATGAGGGCGAGTACCGAGTCCTCGTCACTGATGTCCACCTGTTGGTGCGCCGCCCCGATCTCGTCCGCCACGGCATTGGCCTGGTCGGCGGAGACGTCGGCGATGACGACGTGATCGCCGGCCGCGGTGAATGCCTCGGCAACCCCTCGCCCGATCCCGCTGGCACCCCCCGTGACCACTACCGTCCGGGGTTCGGGGCGTTCCGTGCTGTTCGATGCCGGCATTACCACTCCCTTCGTTTATGCGGCTGGGTGGCCGCCGCTGGGCGCTTATCTTATACGGCCGTAGAAAAACAGCACAGTCGACAACCCCTTCATCGCCGTGACGATCATCTGGAGGTGTCCTCTCGGCCGTTCGGCACGACGACGCCTTGGCCGCTGGTAGTGCGCTCCTAGCCCGCCGACGACACCGCCCAGGTGGCACTGTCGGATCTCAGCAGCGGCCATGTCACGGAACTTCTCTCTACTATTGACGGGGACACACTGCTGGCCGCACTGCCACAGCTGGTGGCCTTCGTCGTACTCGGCACGCGGATCATCGGCGGCATCATGCGAGGAGCGGTCAGAGAATGAGCACCCAAGCCACCAGCCATACCTCGCCGGACATGGCGGCGCCAGTCACGTTTCCGCCCGGATTCGTATGGGGCGCGGCTACCGCGGCGTACCAGATCGAGGGTGCGGCCACCGTAGACGGCCGCGGCGCGTCCATCTGGGACACCTTCAGCCACACCCCGGGTGCGGTCCACGATGGCGACACCGGCGACACCGCCTGCGATCATTACCACCGTTATCCGGACGACGTGGCCTTGATGGCGCGTCTCGGTCTCGGCGCCTACCGGTTCTCGATCGCGTGGCCGCGGATCCAGCCACGTGGCAGCGGCCCGGCCAACCCTGCCGGCCTCGACTTCTACGATCGCCTGGTCGACTCCCTGTTCGGTCACGGCATCGAACCGATCGTGACGCTGTATCACTGGGATCTGCCCCAGGCGCTGGAGGACGACGGCGGCTGGGCGACCCGCGACACCGCCTACCGGTTCGCCGAGTACGCGGCCCTCGTCCACGAACGGCTGGGCGACCGGGTGCACCGCTGGATCACGCTCAATGAGCCCTGGTGTGCGGCGTTCCTCGGCTACGCCTCCGGGATCCATGCCCCGGGCCGCACCGACCCGGCGGCCGCCTTCGCTGCTGCCCATCATCTGCTCCTCGGCCACGGGCTCGCGGTGCGCTCGTTGCGCGACGCCGGAGCCGGCGAGATCGGCATCACGCTGAACCCGGCGGCGGTCCGCCCGGCCGATCCGAGCGCGGAGGACGACGCGGCAGCGGCCCGGACGATCGACGGGCTGCACAACCGGATCTTCCTGGACCCGCTGTTCGGCCGTGGCTATCCGGCCGACGTGGTGGATGTGGTTCGCCGATTCACCGATCCAGCCTGGATGCAGCCCGGCGACGACGACATCATCGCCGCACCATTGGACCTGCTGGGCGTGAACTACTACACCCCCACCGTCGTCGCGGCCCGGGCCGGCACACCTCCGTCGGCGGTCTATCCCGGCAGCGACGGCATCGAGTTCCAGGCCGTTCCCGGACCGGTGACGGCGATGGGCTGGCCGATCGAGCCGGCTAGCTTCACGACGCTGCTGACCAGGCTGGCCGCGGATTACAGCGGGGTGCCGATCTGGATCACGGAGAACGGTGCCGCGTTCGACGACCATCACGACCCAGCAACCGACCGAGTGGCAGACCCGGACCGGATCCACTACCTGGACGGCCACCTGCGCGCCGTCCATGCCGCGCTCTCTGCCGGAGTGGACGTGCGTGGGTATCTCGTGTGGTCGCTGCTGGACAACTTCGAGTGGGCCGAGGGCTACCGCAAACGGTTCGGCATCGTGTTCGTCCACTACCCGACCCAGAACCGGGTTCCCAAAGACAGCGCCAGGTGGTACCAGGCGGTGATCAATCGGGGTGGCTTGCCGGGCGCACCATGAGCGACCCGCCCTCGAGCAGGTGACACAGCGGGCAGGAATATCCCGGCCACCGTGTCCGGGGTAGTGAACAACTCGACGACGGTCGCGCCGGCGTGAGCGGAATGTACCGACGGCTTTTATTATACGCTTGTAGAAATACAGGAATATGAGTGGAGGCCGACGTGAACGACCATGGCGCGATACCCACCAAGCGGCTCGGCCCAGCGGGCCCAGAGACGTCGATCTTCGGCCTCGGATCGTGGAACACGTGGGATCGGATGGTGTTCGACGACGTCGTCGATTTAGTGCGGACCAGCGTCGACGCCGGTGTCACCCTGTTCGATGTCGCCCACTACAACATGGGCCCACACACCGAGCAGGCGCGAACCGACATCATCTTCGGCGAGGCCGTCCGCGCCGCCGGACTCCGACGGGAGCAGTACCAGCTCTGCGGGAAACTCTGGTTGTGGGAGTACCCGAAGGTCGGGTTCGCCGAACAGCTCGCCACGTCGTTCGAGCGGGTCGGGGTCGATGCGGCCGAGACCGTCGTCGTCGGTGACTACATGGAGCGTCCCGACATCCGGCAGATCGTGACCGACGTACACGAACAGATCCAGGCCGGCTGGTTCTCGTCGTGGGGGGTGAACAATTGGCCCGCCGCCGACCTCGACCTAGCCATCGACTTCGCCACCGCGGAGGGACTCACTCCGCCCGCATTCACCCAGCTCAAGTACAGCGTGGTGCGCCGATCGATGGCCGAGGGCGACTTCTACGGCCAACACTTCGCCGCTGGCCGGCTCGCCATGCAGGCCTCCGACATCTTCGAGGGCGGCATCCTGGTCGGCAAGAAACACCCGGAGCGCAAGATCGGCGCCGACCCCGGGGGAATCCGCGACGCCATCCGCGACGCTGCCGACACAGTAGCGGCGGTCGCCACCACCTTCGACGCGACTCCCGCCCAGGTCGCCATCGCGTTCTGCCTCCAATACGACGCCGTCGCCAATGTGCTGTTCGGTGTCAGCCGGCGCAGCCAGTTCGACGACAACCTCGGCGCGCTGCGGTTGTGGCGGGAACACGGACCAGCGGTCCGGCAGGCCCTCGAAGACCTGTGGCTCGACCGCGACGTCAACGCCGACGGCACCTGGTAGTTAGCCCACGCTCCACTCCGCGTGATCGTCAGCGGTTCCGTGTCGCTATAGCGACACGGAACCGCTGACGATCACCGAGGGGTGGTGAGGAAATCGACCGCGACGCGCTGGAAGTCCGGGCCGTGCAGTGTGCTGAGGTGATCGCCGGGAACCTTCCACAACTGGGCGCCGTCCACCAGCTCCACCAGCTCCTCGATCCCGGCCGCGACCGGATCGGCGTCACCGGCCACGAACAGCGCCGGCACGTCGATATCCGAGGGGGACGGTGAGAACGGCTCGGCCTTCAGGCCCTCCACACACGTCACCAGCGCTCGGGTGTTCCGGCCAGGTGCAGTGATCATCGACGCCACCATCCCCGTCAACGGATCACCCGGGTCGGCCCCCTGCTCAGCGACGGCCAGCAGGACCTCCGTGTCCAGCGCACCGAACGGCTCACGCGGGCTGATCCCGCCGAGGACGAGATGCGATACCGTCACCGACGCCTTCGGAAGTTCCCACGCCAGCCGAGCACCCAGCGAGTAGGCGACCACGTTTACCGGCCCGGAAGATTCGCTCGCCACCACGTCCAGTAGTGCAGCCACCATGGCACTCGGCAGGGCATCGGCCACGCCACGCGGGACCGGACTCGTCCCGTGTCCCGGCAGGTCAGGAACGAGAACCACCCGGCCGGCCGCCGTCAACGCTGCCGGCCAGCCGCTACCCAGCCAGTCGCTTTCGCCGTCGGAGGTGAAACCGTGGACGAGCAGCACTGGTGGGCCGCTCACGGGTCCGTCCGGGGTGAAGCGGCGTACCGCTAGCTCCAGGGTGGACTGCGTCATGATCGCTCAGATCCTCTCGTCAATGGGTTCGGCCGGTTGCTTCAGCTCACCGGTACGCGGCTCGGCGCCATCGGCATCATTGGCCTGGCGGCGGCGCGGCCCTTGCCCGCGGGCACGTAGCCGCTGGAGCTCACTCAACGTGCGGCTGCGCGGATCGACGACGAGACGCAGGCTGGCCCCTACCAGGTTGAACAGATAGACACACATGATGATGGCCAGCCCAGGCACGATCACCAGCCACGGTGCGTCATGCATGTACGCACGGCCCTCGGCGATCATGTTGCCCCAGGTGGGCGTGGGCGGAGCGATACCCAGGCCCAGGAAGCTCAGCGCCCCGTCGATCAGCATCGCCGCCGCGGCCAGGATGATGACCTGGACCACCGCCAACGGCAACACGTTCGGGAAGATATGCACGAACAGGATCTTCCACCGGCCCATGCCGGACACCCGGGCGGCTTCGATGAACGACTTCGTGGCGACACCGAGCACCCGGCTCCGGATCACCCTGGCAACAAACGGGGTGAAGATCACCGACAACGCGGTCAGCACGGTCCACATGCTCGCGCCGAAGGCGACGGCCAGGGCGGTGGCGAGGATGATGCCGGGGAAAGCCATCCAGGCGTCCATCACCCGCATGAGGATCGCATCCGCGGCCCGGAAATACCCGCTGATCATCCCGATCATCATGCCCGCGGTGCCCGCACAGAGGGTGATCAACACCGCCATGCCCAGTGAGGCCCGCCCGCCCTCCACGAGGCGGCTGAGCACGTCTCGGCCATAGAGGTCGGTGCCAAGAAGGTGCTCGCCGGACGGTGCCAACAGACGGTTGGCGGGGTCGGTGGCGGTGCTGCTGGGCAGGAAGAACGGCAACACGATCACCATGACGACGATGAGTCCGAGCAGCAGCGTGCCAACGGTCAGCACCCGGTTGCGACGTACCGCGCGCCGGAGCCGGTGGGAGAGGCTGCCGCGGGACGGGGCCGCCAGCTCAGCCACCGGTTCAAGAACGGGAGACGTCATGAGACACGCACCTTCGGGTCGATCAAGGTGTAGGAGAGGTCGACGATCAGATTCACCAGCACGAACAGCAGGGCCACGAACAAGGTGATGCCTTGGATGAGTGGGAAGTCGCGGGTGTGGATGGCACCCAGCAACAGGGAGCCGAGCCCGGGGATCACGAAGATACTCTCGATGATCACGATGCCCCCCACCAGCACCGCGAAGTTGGTACCCACGATGGTCAGGATCGGCATCAACGCGTTCGGCAGGACATGCCGGATCGCCACCTGCGACTCCGACAAACCCTTGTTCCGGGCGGTGCGCAGATAGGCGTGCGACAACTCGCTGAGCACACTTTCCCGCAACACCAACGTGTACAACGCCGACTGACCGATCACCAGTGCCGTCACCGGGAGGACGAGTCCGGGGATAGCACCGATCGGATCACTGAACAGGTTGGTATAACCGCTGGACGGCAGCCATCTCAGGGTGAGCGCGAAGATGAGGATGAACATCAACGAGCTCCAGAAGTCCGGGATCGCCATCCCGAGCGGCGCCATCTGGTTGACCATCCGGGAGAGGATGCCGCGCGGCCGCACCGTGTTCCAGGTGGTGATCGCTACCGCGATGCAGAAGCTGATGCTGGTGCTCAGCACCGCCAGTGTCAGCGTCGGTGCGATATGCCGGCCGATCACCGAAAGCACCGAGTCATGATGGGTGATCGACTGACCGAGGTTACCCGTCACCACCTGGCCCAGCCAGGCGAAGTACTGCTGGAGAAGGGAACCGTCAAGCCCAAGTGCATCCCGCAGATTCGCTAGCTCCTGCGGTTGGGGGTTGGCACCGAGAATGGCGACGGCTGGGTCACCCGGTATCAGCCGGATGATGAAGAACATCATGGTGCCGACCACCAGCAGAATGATGATCAGATCGCGTAGCCGCCGAAAGAGTAGCCCTGTCACTACCAGCCCTTTCTTTCCCGTCGAGTCGTACGGTGTGGCAGGGGCCGAGTCGACCCCTGCCACAAGGTCGTCACTCCTCGAGCCAGGAGTTCCAGAAGACGCGCCAGTAGTTGTCGTAACCCCTGAGGTCAGGCGAGTAGGCCGCGTATGGCCGACCGGAGCTCAGCACGATGACCGGCAGTTCCTCCCACACCAGGGCCTGGAGCTGGTCCACGATCTCCTTGGCCTGTTCCTCGTTCTCCACGGCGTTGTATGCGGCGAGCAAGCCGACCATCTCGTCCGAGCCCGAGCCGTTCAGCCCACCGAGATTCAACGGCGGCATCTGCTGTGGCGAGTTGAGGAAGCCGTTGAAGAAGAGCATCGTGAGATCCCAGTCTTCTTCACCGAGGATGCTCAGCATCGTGGTGAAGTCGTACGGGTCGATCTGCACGTTGTAGCCCAGCTCACCAAGCTGATCCTGGATGAGCACCGCCCACTGGTTGAATTGCGGGAAGGTTGACGACGTGACGATGCGCAGGGTGTCGCCCTCGTTCAAACCCGCCTCGGTGAACATCTCTTTGGCACGTTCGGGGTCGTATGCCTCGTAGATCTCGGCGCCTTCGGTGGAGTAGAAGTCGGTGTTGTCCGGCGAGACGAACGCTCCATCCTCGACGAGGATCTCCGGGTTCCCACCGGTAGTGGCGTTGATAGCCGACTTGTCGAGGGCTAGGTTCAGCGCCTGCCGGGCCTCCGGGTCGGAGAAGATGGAACTCTCGTCGTGGTTGGGAATAACGACGTTCAAGTCGCCACCACTAAGAATCGACACCTCCACCCCTGGTTCGGCCTGGAGCCGGTCATAGTGATCTGGCGTCGGCATGATGTGGTGCCACTGGTCTGTCAGCAACCCGTTGATCAGCGCATCCTGATCACCAACCACCTTGAACGTCACAGTGTCGAGATAGGCGTGTTTGGCGCCGACGTGTCCGCCGAGCCCTTCCTCGGTGCGGGACTGGTAGCCGTCGAACCGCTCGAGGACGACCTCTTGGCCGGTGTCCCAGTTCCGCAGCTGGTAGGGCCCGGTACCGATGGCGCCATCGACGTCGAAGCCCTCCGCGTCCAGACCCTCGATCAGCTCCGCCCGGAAGATGTGTGCACCCGGGCTGGCCAGCTCGTTGATGAGCGGGTATCGGGGATTGTTCAGCGTCAACACCACGGTGAGATCGTCCGTGGCCTCGACGGAGGCGACATCAGGTGCGACGACCTGGCCGGTGCCGTTGAACTCCAGCCATCGTTCGAGGCTGGCGACGACGTCAGCCGAGGTGAGCGCGGCACCGTCGTGGAACGTGATGCCGTCGCGCAGGGTGAAGGTGTAGGTCAGGCCATCCTCGCTGACCTCGTACTCGTCGACGAGCATGGGATGCGCGGCGTTGTCGCGGTCGACGTCGAAGAGCTTCTCGTAGAGCATCGTGCTCAGGTGAACTGCTACCTGGGTGGGGTTGACCGCACCATCGAGCGACTGCGGGTCAGAGGGAATCGCGACGATGAGGTCCCCGCCGACGACGGGTTCACCGGCCGCGGCTCCATCACCGCTGTCCCCGCCCGGGTCGGCCGACGACGCGTCGTCACCGCCACACGCGGTGAGCGCGAGGGAGGCGGCGGTCACCGCGACGAGCGCGGGGGCGAATAGACGCCGTCTGCTGGGTCGTTGGTTCATGGCTGGCTTCCTTTTAGTGGTAGGAGAGCACGAATCGGAGCGCCACTCAGCTGTTCCGGCGCTGGTAGTTCGACAGGTCGGGGTTGGCGGCTAGCAGCCGCTGGGTGTACTGGTGTGTGGACGAGGTGCGGATGGCCTCGGGTGAGTCGACCTCGATGAGGTCGCCCTTGTACATCACGCCGACGCGGTCGGCGACGGACAACACCAGGCTGAGGTTGTGCGTGATGAACAGAAAACTGATGTTGTGGCTGCGCTGGAGTTGCAGTAGCAGGTTCATGACCTGCCCCTGCACCGAGACATCGAGCGCCGACGTCGGTTCGTCGGCGACGATCAGCTGGGGAGCGGCCGCGATCGCCCGGGCGATCGCCACCCGCTGGCGCTGCCCGCCCGAGAGCTGGGACGGCAGCCGGTCGGCGCAGTCGGCCGGTAGGCCAACCTCGTCGATGAGTTCGGTCACCCGGCGGCGCAGCGCGGCGCCCCGGGCCAGGCCCAGCTCACGTAGTGGCTCGGCGATGATGCGGGCCGTCGTGTGGCGCGGATCGAGGGAGCTCTGCGGGTCTTGGAAGATCATCTGCACTCGCTGGCGGAAACTCCGCTCGCTGCCGTGCAGGCCGTCCTGGTCGAACCGGTGCTCGCCGAACCGGACGGCGCCACTGGTCGGCGGCTGAAGGGCACTGACGATGCGCCCGAGAGTCGTTTTGCCCGAGCCCGATTCACCGACCAGGCCGAAGAACTCCCCGGGCGGGATTTCGAGCGAGACCTCCTTGACCGCGTGCACCTCCTGTTTGGGCGGCAGCACTCGCGCTAGGGGGCCGCTGCGGCCACCGAACACCTTGGACACCCGGTCGATCACCACCGACGGGGTGTCCGCATCGGCGTCGATGGGTGCCGCGGGTTCGGTGATCCGGACCGTCTCGGTGGCTGACACCCCGGAGACGTCGCCACCTTCCACGGCCGCTTTCAGCATGGCGCTGGAGATGGTGGGGAATCCATCCCGGCGGCGTACGCCGAGCTGCGGCACACACTCCAGCAACGCCCGGGTGTAGGGGTGTTGGGGGGCGGTCAAGACCTCCCGTGCGGTACCGAGCTCCACCAACCGGCCCTGGTACATCACCGCGATGCGATCGGCGATCTCGGCGGCTACACCCATGTCGTGGGTGATGAAGACACACGCGGTCTGGTGCTCCTTCTGCACCCTACGGAACAGCGTCAGGATCTCGGCCTGAGTCGTGACGTCGAGGGCGGTGGTGGGCTCGTCGGCGATGAGCAGGTCCGGGTCCGACATCAGCGACATCGCGATCATCACCCGCTGCTGCATACCGCCGGAAAGCTGGTGGGGATACTGCGCCATGATGTGGTCGGTGTCCGGCAGGCCTACTTCGGTGAGCAGGCTGCGGGCCTTGGCATCGGCCTCGCGGTGCAGCTTGGTGCCTTTACGACTGGCTTGCCGCGGGGCGGTACCCGGACGTCGGTACGCCTCGATCAGTTGCGGGCCGATGCGCTGGCTCGGGTTCAGCGAGTCCAGTGCCTCTTGGAAGATCATCCCGATCCGGGTGCCGCGGTAGGCGCGCATCTCGTCGGCGGTCAGTGTGGTGACGTCGACGCCGTCGACCCTGATCTCGCCGTCGGTATAGACGGGTGCGATGAACTCGAACAGGCGGATGATGGAGAGCGCGGTGACCGTCTTGCCACTGCCGGACTCACCGACGATACACAGGGTGTGCCCATGTTCCAGGTCCACCGAGAGCTCGTGGACGAGTTCTGTCTCGGTTTCATCGGTGACGACACTGATCGTCAGATCTCTGACGTCGAGCAGCGGCATAGCGAGAATTCCCTTCCTGGCGCCAGTCGTAGAGTCGACCAGGGGGTCGATATTCCTACACATGTTGACAGGGCACCCCAGCACTGTCAATGGTTTATTCCACATCTGTAGGAAATCGATATAGACCCCGTTTGACCTGCGTTCTCCGAGCATACGCGCACTTGTGCAGTTATTGTCAACGTCTGTAGACTTTCGTCGCGCAGGTTCCGCCTCGCCACCATCACCGCCACATCACCACCACCATCACCGCCACATCACCACCACCATCACCACCAACAGCAACCGCCCAACAGCACTACAGAGGAGCGTGACCGTGACATCGCCAGCCACCCCCACACCATCCGGCATCATCGACATCGCCGTCAGCTACATGGGCGCCAAGCAACTGTTCGCCGCCAGCCGCACGGGGCTATTCGCCGCGCTCGCCGACGGCCCGCTCACCGCGGCTGAACTCGCCAGCCAGACCGGAGTTCCCCCGACCGTCGCGCGCATCCTCGCCGACAGCATGGCCGCGCTCAACCTCTTGACCCGCTCCGACGGCCGCTACGAACTGACCCCGGAAGCAGCCGCCTATCTCACCGGCCAACATGCCCAGCTCGACCTCGCCCCCTACCTCACCTTCCTCAACGAGATCAGCTACGGGCATTGGCAGCAGTTCGACACCACCGTGGACACCGGCCAGCCCGGAGACCTCGGGATGGACGAGGCCCGCTGGGGCACCTTCCTGGGTGGGGTCATGACGTACAACCGGCTGCACGCCGCGATGCTCGCGCAGCACTTCGACTTCAGCCCGTACCGCGCCATGCTCGACCTGGGTGGGCTCTCCAGCGCCTTCAGCATCGAAGCTATGCGCACCAACGACGCATTGCACACCACATTCGTTTTCGATCCCAAGTTCGCCGACAGTGTGACCAGCGACGTCACCGCGGCGGGACTGGACGACCGCAGCGTCGTCATCGGCGCACCCACCGAATCCGCGGAACCAGTCGGCGAGTTCGACATCGTCATGGTGAACCACGTCATCCACCGGTTCGACGCGGCCCAGAACGTGGAAATCCTCCGGCACGCCCGCGCCGCCGCCACGCCGAACGCCCGCCTGATCCTGCTCGACTTCTACCTCGACGACAACAAGAACCAACGCGCACTCGACGCCCTCCATGCCGGCGAGTACCTGGTGATCGACGGCACCGTCGTGTACCCGGAGTCGGAGGTGCACACCTGGCTGGAGCAGACCGGCTGGCGCCCGGTGGGCACAACGGCCCTGCCCGGCAGCCCACGGATCCTCGTCGCCGACGCCGTCTGAGAAGGAGCTCGACCGTGACCCTCGATCCAGCCGTGCAGACCTTACTCGACGGCATGGCTACCGCCGGCGCCGCGGCACCGCAGCCGGGGCCGGTGTCAGCCCCCGAGATGCGGGCCGCGTTCGCCGCGAACATCACCCTGCCGGACCCGCTCGAACCGGTGGCATCGGTCACCGAGCATCAGCTCCCCGGACCGGCCGGCGACATCAAGGTCCGGGTGTATCTGCCCGAGTCCACCGGTCCGGTGCCGGTGTTCGTCTGGTTCCATGGCGGCGGCTGGACGATTGGTTCGGCGGACGAGAACGAGGTGGCCTCCCGTGCGGTGTGCAACGCCGCCGGGGTGGCTGTCGTGGCCGTCGATTACCGCCTCGCCCCCGAGAACCCGTTTCCGGCCGCACCCGACGACTGCTACGCCGCCGTCTCCTGGATCGCCCGCGAGGGATCCGGCCTGGGCCTGGACTCTAGCCGGATCGCGGTGGGCGGAGAGAGCGCCGGAGGAAATCTCGCGACGGTCGTGTGCCTCATGGCGCGGGACCGTGGAGGCCCGCGGATCCGGGCCCAGGTATCGGTGTGCCCGGTCTACGGCCATCCCGACGACGGGTACCCGTCATACACGTCGTGCGCCTCCGGCTACGGCATGGGCGCCGACGCGATGCGCTTCTTCTTCGAGCAGTATGCCGCCGATCCGGCCGACCTCGACCACCCTTACCTTCTCCCGCTGCGTGCCGCCAATCTCGACGCCCTGCCTCCGGCGCTGGTGATGACGGCCGAGTACGACGTTCTACGGGACGAGGGTGAGGAGTTCGCCCGCAGGCTGGAGCGCGCGGGGGTACCAGTGGAGCTGAGCCGGTATGACGGCCAGATCCACGGCTATTACGGGCTGTACACACAACTGCCGGCGTCGGCCCGCTCACATTCCCAGGCGGCCGCCTTCCTCCGCCGCCAGCTCGCCTAACCCACCCCCTACCCCCATGATCATGAACACTTTGCCGTGCCATGGCACGGCAAAGTGTTCATGATCATGGGGTGGTGAGGCGGTCCATAAACGACTCGATGTGCCGCCGCTGCAACTCGACGGTGGAGAACTGGGGTCCAACCAAACTCATGACGTTGGCCCCGGCGTTGAGCAAGACCATCTCGTCGACGAGTTGCTCGTCGGGGATCGCCGTGACGATGTCGCCGTCTTCGCGCCCCTCGGCGATCAGCTGGTGTAGCTGGGCACGCCACTCTCGAACGTGCTCCAAATACTTCTCGTACAGTTTCGGGTTGGACAGCGACGCGTGCCAGAACGTGAGCAAAACCCGGCCGGCGGTGATCCGTTCCTCGTCGATCGGCATCGCCGCCAAGCACATCGCACGCAGCGCCGCCAGCCCGCGCAACTCACCCAGCTGCACGTAGCTCTTCATCAACTCCAGCGCCCGCTCGTACGTAGCCTGGATGATGTCGTCCTTGCTGGGGAAGTAGTGCTTCAGCGCGCCGTTGGCGAAGCCGGCCGCACTGGCGATCTCGCGCATGGTGGCCGCTTCGATGCCGCCCTTGGTGATCAGCTCCCAGGTGACGTCGACGATGTCACTCCGGCGCTGGTCATGGTCGATGATCTTAGGCACCTGGGCTCCCTGGTACGCGTGATCCTACGTGATCGTATAGCGAGGTTACGTCTACCGACGTAGGATTATAGCGTGTGTTGCGCCCTGCGCAGCGCCCGGATGCTCAACCGTGAGGATGCGGAAGCTGCGTGCTAGTCACCAATCCGGCCACCTGGCACTCATCACCCCCGGTGGGAGAAGACCAATTGACCGGCGAACCATGTCTCCAGCACACGGGTACGCGCGAGCGACGTCACCTCCACCTCGAACGGATTCTGATCGACGACGATGAAGTCCGCGGATTTCCCTGCGGCCAATGAACCCGTCACCCGCCCCAGACCCATCGCCTTGGCGCTGTTGATCGTGAAGACGGCGATCGCCTCCTCCAGGGTGACGGCCTGTTCGGGCCACAACCGCCCCGGGTGCCGGCCAGCCGGGTCGGCCCTGGTCACTAAGCCCTGAATCCCCTCCCACGCGTTCGGCGACTCGCTCACCGGCCAGTCCGATCCACCGGCCACGACCGCACCCGAGTCGAGCAACGCCCGGTTCGGCTGCATCCGGCCGGCCCGCTCCGTCGGCAATACGGTGGCGATGGCCTCCGGGATGACCCCCGGGAACCAGATGTAGGGCGAAATATCCGCGGCCACACCAAGCGACCCGAAGCGGGCGATGTCGTCGGGGTGGACGAACTGCCCGTGAGCGATCTGGAACCCGACGTCGCGGTGGCCTTCGGCCCGCACCACCTCGATAGCATCGAGCGCCGCCCGGACCGCGCCGTCGCCCGTGCAATGGATCTTGACCGACAGGCCGTTCCGGGCTACTTTGCGCAGCCATCCGAGCAGCTCATCCGGGGTCATGGACGTCTCACCGTGGTAGTGGGCGCCATGAACGTCGTCGGGTAGATACGGCTCCAGGAACGCAGCGGTGCGGGTCGGTGGCACCCCGTCCAGGAAGATCTTCACGAAGTCCGGCCGGTGATGGGTGCTCCGGTACTCGTCACCCAAGGCGATGAGGGCATCTCCGATCGGCTGCACCCCGAAGAGCGGATCGTTGATCAGCATCGACGTGACCACCCACGCAGCCAACCGGCCGGCGTCGTCGAGTGACTTCAACGACCGCATGATGTCGACGGACACCCCCGCGTCCTGGAACGCGGTGATGCCGTATGGGTGCAGCATCTCGATGGCCCGCTCCGAGCACCGCAGATGCTGTTCTTCGCTGAACGACTGGGTGGTCCGCACCGCCGCCTCGACAGGTTTGCCGGCCGCCTCGAGGAGCACCCCGGTGAGCTCACCGGTGTCCGAGTCGCGCACGAGCCCACCGTCGGGGTCGGCGGTTGCGTCGTTGAGGCCGGCCAACTCCAGGGCCTTGGTGTTCACCCACCGGTTGTGCCGGCTGTCGTCGTTGAGCATCACCGGGCGCCCACCGGCTGCTTCGTCGAGCACGCGCCGCGCCGATTCCCGCGAGACGGCGTCCACCAGCGTCGATCCCCAAGCCCCACCGAGCACCCACTCGTCCGGACCGAGCCGCGATGCGTGCTCCCGAACCGCCGCGATCACCTCGTCGAACGACGCGTCCGCCGAGAACGTGAGCTCGAACAGGTCAGCTCGCCCGGCCACCGCGTGATGGTTGTGGACGTCGACGAATCCCGGCATCACGAACCGGCCGCCGACGTCACGCACCTCGGTATCGGGCCCCCGCAGTTCGTCGGCCAGCTCGGGACCTCCGACGGCGAGCACCTTGCCGTCGGCGACCGCCAGCGTCGACCCTCGTGGCCGAACGGTGTCCACCGTATGGATGGTCGCGCCGGTGAGGATCAGGTCTGCCGAACGCACCATGTGAACCTCCGGGTCGTATGGTCGACGATCTCGGATCTCGAATGTGGAACGACGAGTCGGTGACCGGTGATCAGGACTCCTGGGCCGCAGCCGGGCCGGCCGGGTCGAGGCCGGGCGGATGCACGGTGGTGCTCAACAACCGGCCCCATGCGCCGAAGGTGAAGTGCGTCGGCGCCTGGCCCGTGCTGTCGAGGCCGAACAGCACTCCATGCGAGCGCAGCCGGTGGGCATCACGGTGGTCCGCGACGGTCACCGAGGCACACGGGATCACCTTCTCCCGCCAGGCGAACACGTAGATGCCGGGCCGCAGCTGGTACGTGGAGTTCTCGTCGGTGTCGGCCAGCCCCAGCTCGGGACCGGACAGGCACTGCCACGTGTACCAGTGCGGACTCAGGTAGACGTGTTCGTAGGCATGTTCCGAGCTGTACACCCAGACCGCCCGCCGCCCCACCAGCGACGTCGTGGGTGCCGGCGCCGGGCCGTTCTCGTCGACACCCCGGATCCGGCCGGCCACAAAAGACTGCGTGACCCGCGGCACCGCCGTCGGGTCGGAGCCGATGGTGGTCACCACGCTGAGTGCGTGCCCGGAGCGCATGTCGAGGAGCAGCGACACCGCGTCACCGGGCCGTACCTGGCTGTGGAACTGCACGTAGTAGAGCTCGTCGTCGACGGCGAACGCCTCGTAGTCGTCCGCCCCCTGCTCGTCGCCGTGCGGGTCGTCGGGCGCGGCGGCATAGTCCCAGTCCACACGGTCCGGACCGAACCGGTGGGTGATCACGGTGCCGCCCGGATTCTCGACGACGACGGTCCGCCCGGCGAGGTCCGCGACCGAGGGACCCTTGTTCGCGTCGAAGCCGGGGGCCAATCCGTCCAGGGGCAGCCATGTCGACGTGTCCGACAGACTCGAGGCCGTCGTCGCAGTGTTGATCGTCTCGCTCATCGGCCCGCTCTCTCAGTGGTCATGGTGGTGGCAGTGGTCGTCGTTGCCCGCCGTAGCACCGTTGCCCGCCGGCAGATCGAGCGCCGGGTTCTGGTCGAGGAAGCCGTACGGGCGGAACAGGAAACCCGAGTAGTCGACCGGCATGATGGGCCAGTCCTCCGGCCTCGGCACGTGAGTGGGCCCGAAGACATGCCACAACACGACGTCGGCCCCGTCCAGGTCGCGGTCGGCTGCGGTCCACGCCGGCAGCCCCGCACCTCCGGCGTGGGCGTTCGGATAATCCCCGGCCGGGTACCGCTCACCTGGGTGATACCGGGTCGCCCATAGGTGTTTCGACGCAAACGTCGCCCGTGCGTGGACCGTCGAGTCCGGCTGCGCCAGTAACGTCGCCGACGCCCTGGGCACCAGCTGGTACGCCGTCGGCTGGCCGACCCGGTTGGTCCGCTCGGCGCTGCGTACCTCCCACACCCGGGCCGTACTCGGATCGGCGAGGCGTTGCGCCTCCTGTTCACGGTGCAACTGCCGCGGGCGCCAGGTGAACGCGTTGCCGTGTGGGTTGTCCGGGCCGGTGGGAATCCCGACGACGTCCACCTCGTACAGGTCGTTCCGGGTACCGTCGACGTCCGCGTCCAGCCGGGCGCAGAACAGGTGTTGATGGACCGGCGCGAACACACCGGGTGCGATCTCCGGAGCGTGCGGGTTGGCCGACCCTGGGTGACCGGCGCCGGCGAACACGATCCCGGTGGCCTTCGCCTCCAGCTCGATCGATCCGTCCAGGTAGAGGTACCAGAAGAAGCCGTAGTCGTAGTTGCCGACGGTGGAGAAGTAGGAGATGACGAGCCTGCGCGAGCGGCGCACCTCGGCGTTGCCATCCAGGTCGGTGTGTTTCCAGAGGATCCCGTAGTCCTCCTCGTGCATACACACCACTTGAGGGATCTTGACCGGGTTGCCGCGGTCGTCGGCGACGAACGCGTCGAAATAGTGGATGACGCCGAGACAGTCGCAGCCGAGCTCCAGCGGGTTGGCGTTCTTGCCCAGGAGGTATTCACCCGCGTCGAAGTAGCTGATCCAGAACCGGGTGGGCGACGTGTCGCCGTAGGGCACCACCATCTCCGGCACCGACGCCCGGTATAGAACTGGCCGGTCCTCGTCGCCGTCGCGGAAGCTCAGCTGATGCAAGACGAGGCCCTCACGAGCGTTGAAACCGACCCTGAACTTCCAGTTCTCCCAGGTCACGGCGGCCCCGTCGACGTGGAAGCTCGGCCCGTCGGGCTGGGTGATCTCCACCTGCTTGAGGCTGGTCCGCGCCGGACCGACCGACGCGGCGTCGTACCGGCCAGGCGCCTTAGGCACCGGTACGTCGCCCTCGTCCTCGATCCGGATGACGCGCCGCTCGGTCAGGTCGATATGGACGATCAGACCTTCGACGGGGTGCGCCCAGGGACTGTCGTTCTCGTCGTCACGCAGGAACGTCAACGACCGGATGATCCGCCGGCCGGCTTCGTCGTCGCGGCCATGGAACCCGGGGGCCAGCGGACTGCAGAAGGCGTGCTCTATCCGGTCGGACAGGCCACGGCGGGTCATAGCGGCACGCCATTCCGGCGACGCCTTGGCGATCGCCTCAGCCCGCTCGTACTCCTCGAACAGGTACTGCGGCTGGCCGTAGGGATATTCGTCGGTCCGCAACGGCGTCCACGACACGATCTCGTTCCGGGTGACCGACACCACCGCCTCGGTGGACTTGCCGGTCGCGGTATCCAGCAAGGTGAACATGATCCGCCGCTCGATCGGGTCACCGTCACCGAACGCGGCCACGGTAGCCTTGTCCGGCTCGACCGGGAGCACCTGCGGGAACCGGACCGACTCGGTCAGCTTGCCGGCGGCGGCCAAGACCGCGTAGCCGACGCGGATCTCCTCCGCGGTGAGCGGATCGAGCGGATGCCGGACCTCGCGAGGTTCGCTCACGCGGCCGGGACCTGAAGTATGCGGCATCGCATTAGTGTCTCCGGGACTTCCGCGCAGGTCGTTGACTCGCAGCGAACATCTGTTGTCGAATGCCGCAGGCCACCATCTACCCGCTGCCCGAGCAGCGCCCCGACCGGCATCATCGGGTCGGTGAATACGGTGCAGGACAAGGTCATCATGATCACTGGCGGCGGTACGGGTATCGGTGCGGCCACAGCCCGCCTCTACGCCGAGGCCGGCGCCCACGTCGTTGTCGTCGGCCGCCGCAAGGAGCCCCTCGACGAAGTGGCAGCGGCCACGGGAGCGGTGGCGGTGGTCGCCGACGCCAGCGAACCCGACCAGGCTCGCGCCGCCGTGGCGGCCACCCTGGAACGGTTCGGCCGGCTCGATGTCGCCGTGGCCAACGCTGGCGGGCACGGGCTTTCGTCGGTCACCGAGACCGACGACGACGAGTGGACCCTATCGCTCAAGTCGAATCTGACCAGCGCATTCATCTTCTGCCGAGCGGCCCTGCCGGCGCTGGTGGAGACCGGTGGGCAGGTAGTGGTCGTCTCGTCGCTGGCCGGGTTGTTCGCCGGGCCCGGCGTCGCCGGCTACACGGTCGGCAAACACGCCCTGATCGGGCTGACCCGCACGATCGCCCGCGACTACGGGCCACGCGGCGTGCGGGCCAACGCGGTCTGTCCCGGGTGGGTCCGTACAGCGATGGCCGACGGCGAGATGACCCGCGCGGGATACGCCGAACCCGACGACGGCTACCGCGCCGCCACCGCCGAGCTGCCCCTGGCCCGCGCGGCCGAGCCGGAGGAGATCGCGTCCATCATCCGCTTCCTCGGTTCATCCGACTCGTCCTACATGACGGGAGCCGTGCTGGTCGCCGACGGCGGGGCACACATCGTCGACGTTCCGACCCTCGCCTTCCTGCGGGGGGAACCAGGCGTGGGGTGAGCGGCGGCTGCTCGTCATCCGAACCGGTTGTGAACCAGGCGTTGTAGGCGCAGGCCGAGCGCTATCCGAGTACGGCCGGCCTGGTTGCGCAGGCTGAAACCCACGACATCCTCCAACTGTTCGCAGCGCGCTTGCACGGTCGAATGATGGACGTTCAGCTCCTGTGCGGCGGCCCGGACGCTGTCGTGGGCGCTGAGCGCCTCCAACGTCGACGCCGCCCACGGCCAGGTGGACGTCACGGAGTCGAGCAACTCCACCTCCGGTATCGGCCCCGGCTGCGCATCCACTCCTGCGGCCAACACCAGCAGCGGCCCCAACTCATCGGCCATGAGAACCGGGGTGCTGGCGCCGGTGAGCCGCAACGCGACGACAGCCGCCCGCCACGACTCCGGCAGTTCACGCACCTGGACCCACGGCCCGACACCGGCCCGCGGCGGGGGTGGAACCGCGGGGCGGCGGGCCGAGGCCACCTCGACGATGGCCTTCACCGGCCCCACCGGGGTGGGCATCACCGTCGACAACGATCGTGCCGACGACGGTGCGTCGTCCGGCGGCACCGCCACCACTCGAGCGGTGTCGGTGTCGGCCAGGTGCAGCCGCACACCGGCGCGGTGCCGCTCACCCGGCAGCGCCGACGCGTCCAACAGGATCTCGACTCCGGCACCGCGGTCGACCGGAATGGCGCTCTCGGACCGTTCGATGGTCATTCTCAGGCCCCAGGCGAGACGTTCGAGGACCATCGCGTCGTTGGCGTGTGGTGTTCCCATACGTTCGATCCAGACCCAGGCGTCGTCGGCGTACCCCAAGGACTGGGCCGGCCAGGGGTGATCCGCAGCCAACCCGGACGTCGCCGTGCGGTTGCCGGTCTCGTCGACCCGCATCTTGATCCGTCGCCCCGGATAGACCACCCCGGCCGCGCTGCCGGTCAAGATGGCGGCTCCACGGAGAAACGCTTCGATGCCGGCATGGCCGTCGACCAACGAGTCGAAGTAGACGATGACCTTCAGGCTCGCGCTCGCATCTGGGTCGAGCGTGGTCAGCCGGCCGACAAGCTCCTCCATGAAGATCTCCAGGTATCTCGCGATGGGGAGGTGTGGCATCACCGTACGCTGGGGTGTCCCGGCCGTCGAGACCATAACGACAGGTTCGGTCTGAGATACCAGACCTTGGAACGACGGACCGGACGTCCGTGGCCGCAGTCGCCCGGCCCGGCCCGGGCCGGGCATCAGGCCCGGATCCGACCGAGACTCCGTAGCCTCCGCTGCTCCAACAGGAACCGCGCCCGGGGATCGACGAACGCCCGCAGGCTGCTGCCAGCCAGGTTGAGCAGAAAAACGAACAGCGCGATGGCCAACCCTGGAAGAACCACCAGGGTGGGCCGCTGCAGCAGGTACGCGCGCCCCTCGGCCACCATGTTGCCCCAGGTGGCCGTCGGAGGTGAGATGCCCAGTCCGAGGAAACTCAACGATCCGTCGATGAGCATCGCCCCCGCCGACAAGAGCACACACTGCACCACGGCCAGCGGCAACGTATGCGGCAGGATATGTACCCGCAAGGTCTTCCAGGCGCCCATCCCCGACACTCGGGCCGCCCGTACGTACGTCCGGTTCGCTAGTCCCAGGACCCGGCTCCGGATGATCCGCGCCGTGTACGGGGTAAAGATGATGGTCACCGCCAGCAGTGCGCTGAGCGGCCCCGGCCCGATCACCACGGCGAACACGATGGCGAGGATGATCGACGGGAACGCCATCCAGGCGTCCACGATCCGCATGACGACGGTGCCCGTTCGGACGAAGTAGCCGGCCACGAGACCGATGAACGTTCCAAGGGTGGCGGCGCACACGGTGATCAAGAAGGTCATTCCGATCGACACCCGGCCGGCCGACATCATCCGGCTCAACACGTCGCGACCGTACTTGTCCGTGCCCATCGGGTGCTCCGCGGACATCCCCAGTAGGCCGCTGCCCGGATCGGTGGTGTTCGGGTCGGGCAGGAAAAACGGCAGGACAACGACCATCAGCACGATCGCCGCGATCGCGCCCCCGGCGACGGTGAGCGTCCGGTTCCGGCGCGCGAACCCCACCACTCTCATGCCACCCTCACCTTCGGATCGGCCAGCGAGTACGTGAGGTCCACCAGCAAGTTGACCGCGACGAAGAGGAACGCGATGAACAACACCCCGCCTTGGATCAGCGGGAAGTCGCGGGCGTACACCGCACCCAGCAACAACGTGCCGAGTCCAGGAATGACGAAGATGCTCTCGATGACGACCACCCCGCCGATGAGCGAGGCGAAACTGAGCCCCACCGTGGTGAGGACCGGCAGTAACGAGTTCGGCAGCACGTGCCGGATCGCAATCCTCGTCTCCTTGATCCCCTTAGCCCGCGCGGTCCTCAGGTACAGCTGGGTCAGCTCACCCAGCACACTCTCCTCCATGGTGATGGTGAAGAACGCCGTCTGCCCGATGACCAGCACCGCCACCGGCAGGACGAGTTCGGTCAGGGCCATCCCCGGGTCGTCCAGCACCGGGGTGTAGCCGCTGGTCGGAAACCACCCCAAGGTCAAGGCGAACAGGAAGATCGCGATCAGCGCCATCCAGAAGTCCGGCAGCGCCAAACCGAACTGCACCCCCCGGTTGACCGTCCGGGCCAGGAAGCTGCGCGGCCGGACCGTGACCCACGTGATGATCGATACCGTGAGGAGCATGCTGACCACGGTGCTGGCCACCGCCAGGGTCAACGTCGGAACCACGTGACTCAGGATCAGGTCCATGACCGGCGCCTGAAACCTGATCGAGGTACCCAGATCACCGACCAATGCGCTGGTGATCCAATGACCGTACTGCGACAACACCGGCCCACCGAGCCCGAGGTCCTCACGCAACCGCTCCAACTGCTCCGGCGTCGCCCGCGTCCCCAGCAACACCTCCGCGGGATCGCCCGGAATGGACCGGAGCAGGAAGAACAGGAACGTCCCGACAACAACCATGATGACGAGCAGGTCACGCAAGCGGCGCAGGACCACCATCGCCATGGCTCCACCTCCCGAACCGGGTCCGGATCACCGTCTACAGGTCGAGCACCCGCATGATCCACGAGGTACGCGCCGCCTGCGCGGCCCGGCAGATCGTGGACTCCGGGAGATCCGTCGTGAAGCCGTGGTACGCCCCCGCCCAGACGTGCAACTCCGCCTGGCCTCCCTCGGCCCAGATCCGCGACGCATAGTCCACCGCCTCGTCGCGGAACACCTCACACTCACCGACGTCGATAAACGCTGGTGGCAGTGCCGACAGGTCGCGGGCACGGGCTGGCGCGGCATACGGAGACACGTCGGATCCACCAGCATCGTCGCCGAGCAAGAAGCGCCAACCCCAGTGGTTGGCCGCTCCGTCCCACCCCGCCATGTGATAGTGCTGCCGGGCCGACACGGTGTTGTTGCGGTCGTCCAGCATCGGGCAATACAGCGCCTGGCCAGCGATGGCCGGCCCACCGCGATCCCGCGCCAGCAACGCCACCCCAGCCGCGATCCCACCGCCCGCGCTGGCCCCGAGCACAAGCACCCGTCGAGGGTCGATACCGAGGTCAGCAGCGTTCTGCGCGGTCCAGACCAGCCCCGCGTAGCTGTCCTCGACCGGCGCCGGATGCGGATGCTCCGGTGCCAGACGGTACTCCACGGACACCACCGTGATCCCGTGGGCATCCACGAGATCGACGAGCGCGTCCAAGAAGAGGAACCTGGTGCCCATGTACATGCCGCCACCGTGGATGTAATACACCGCGGCGGGTGTGGTGAGCCCGGCGGCCGGCCGGATCACGGCGATCGGCACACCGGGCTCCCCCGGAGGTCCGGGCACCACCCGGTCCTCCCACACCACCGCCCGCCCGGCGATCACCTGGTCCAACGGTGGTGTCACGTCGAGGTCCCAGGCACGCTTGGCTAGGTACGTGTCCGGCCCCAACGGCTCGGAGCCGCCAGCCCGTCGCTCCAGGTAGAGCGGCCGCAGGTCTCGGTCGAGCTGCTCAGGATCGAACGGTGGGTAGGTGGTGGACAACGGATCCTCCTCAGGGCCGAGACGGCATAGTGAGCCACTTACGGTTCGACGCCAGGATCGAGCTACTCACTCAGCCAGACGTCGGCGAAGTACAACGCGTAGCCGTCGTAGCCCCGGACCTTGTCGGAGAAGGCCACGAACGGCTTCGACTGGTACAGCACGATGCTCGCCTTGTCCTGCCACGCCAGCGCCTGGATCTTGTCCAACGCCGAACGGACGTCCTCGTCGGTAGCGGCAGCGTTGTACTCCAGCAGCAGCGCGTCCATCTCATCCGACTGGTAGTTTGCCGCGTTCAGCCCGTCCACCTGATCGCTGAACTGTGGCACCGGCGGCAGCCCGAGGTCGAACAACGGACATACGTCCCAGCTGGTCGGGTCCTGTAGCTTGTCGAGCATCGTGCCGAAGTCGTAGGCCTCGATAGTCGACTCGATGCCGATCTGGCGTAACTGATCCTGCGCCAACACCGCCCACTCACGGAACTGCGGGAACTCCCCGGTGGTGACGAACTTGATGGTGTCGCCCTCCTGGACACCGGCCTCGGCGAACAGCTCCTTGGCCCGTTCCGGGTCGTGCGCACGGTACTCGGCCTCGCCCGCGTCCGAGTAGAGGTCGCTGCCTTCCATCGCCAGGGCACCCGATGCGATCGTGAGGTCCGGGCTGCCTCCGATCGCCTCCATGATCGCCTGTTTGTCGAGCAGCAGGTTCAGCGCGTCCCGCGCCCGCGGATCCGACATGACCGACTCCGGGTTGTGGTTCAGGTACATCGCGTTGATGTTGGCGTTAGCCCTCGTCAACACCTCGATGCCGGACTCGGCCTTGAGCATGTCGTAGTTGTCTTCGGTTGGCTGCGCCACATCCCACAGGCCCGTCTTCAACCCGTTGACGACGGCGTCGGCATCCGGCACCACCTTGAACGTGAGCGAATCCAGATACACCTCGTGCGCCCCCGCATATCCGCTGACCTCACCCGTCGGCGGCTGATACTCGTCGTTACGCACCAGCACGATCTCATCCGGCGTCCACGACTCCAGCTTGTACGGCCCGGTGCCAATCACGTCGTCCTTGCCGAACCCCGACGCGTCGGAAGACCGGGCGGTGTCCGCCTTGACAACACGCGATCCGGGGCTGCTCGCGATGAGGTTGACGACGTGGAACGGCGACTCCAGTTCCATGACGACGGTGCGCTCGTCGGGGGCGCTGAGCTCGGTGACGATCGTGCCGAGCGAGTCGGCGTAGGAGCTGTACTCCAACCAGTACTCGAGACTCGCCGCGACGTCGTCGGCGGTCATGGGTGTGCCATCCGAGAAGGAGATCCCGTCGCGCACGGTGAACGTCCAGGTGAGGCCGTCGTCGCTGAGGTCATACGATTCGGCCAGCACCGGAGTCGGCTTGTTGTTCACATCCGTCTGAAACAGACTCTCGAACACGTGATACGTGACCACCGTCGTGCTCACATTGCCGCTGACCACCGAATCCAACGAGCCCGGATCCTGGGGGATCTGAACGGTGAGATTGCCTCCTCGAACCGGCTCACCGTCGGGTGCGGGTGGCCCCGCCGCACCGTCGTCGGAGCTGCCGCCGGAACCATCTCCGCCGCCGTCGGAACCATCGGAGCCGTTCCCGCCACACGCAGCGACCAGCACCACCGCTACGGCGGTCACCGCCAGCCACCCGGACGCCCGGCTACGCCTCGACCATCGACTCATGTGGGTCTCCTCCGCTCTCGAACCTGTGTAGCGGTGTACGTGATGAGAACCTCTTGTACGTCCTCGAAAGAGATCGGCACGTCTCACAGACGTCGTCGGCACGTCTCACAGACGTCGTCGGCATGTCTCGAAAGAAGTCGTCAGGCTAGCCAGCCACCGCCGCACCCTGTACCGCCACCGCTTCGCAGCCTCCGCCCGATTGAGAGCCAACTGGCGGTTACCCCCGGTCAGCGTCCTGGCCACCATGAATGACATCGCAACCGCTCACGAGAGCCGAGGTATCGATGCCGGCGCAGCGCGTACCGTACGACCCCGAGCTGATCCCTGCCCTTCACGCCAGCAAGCAGCGCATGGAGCCGGGGCCACTGACCCCCCACACCATCCTGGACACCCGCCGCCGGTTCCGCGGCTTCGAGATCCCGCTGCCTGAGCTGATCGGTGACCGCCCGATCCAATGGACCGATCACACCGTTCCCGGACCACCCGGCGCACCAGACGTCGTGGTCACCGTGCTGCGCCCGCAGGGGCCGACCGGGGGAGCAGGGATCTACAACATCCACGGTGGCGGCATGATCCTCGGCAGCCGGACGGGCGGGCTGGTCAACCTGCTCGACATGGTGGTCGACCACGGCGTCGTCGTCGGGTCGGTCGAGTACCGCCTCGCACCGGAAGCGCCACATCCAGCACCAGTAGAGGACTGCTACGCAGGACTCGTGTGGATGGCCGGCCACGCGGCAGAGCTCGGTTTCGATCCCGCCCGCCAGGTGGTGATCGGTGCGAGCGCCGGAGGCGGCCTAGCTGCCGGAGTGAGCCTGCTGGCCCGGGACCGCGGTGGCCCGGCGTTGGCCGGACAAGGCCTCATCTGCCCGATGATCGACGACCGAAACAACACCGTCTCAAGCCACCAATACGCCGACGTCGGGCTCTGGGATCGGAGCTACAACCATGCCGGATGGACAGCGCTGCTGGGCTCCGCGCGCGGTGGACCAGATGTTTCGCCGTACGCCGCCCCGGCCCGCGCGACCGACCTATCCGGCCTGCCGCCGGCGTACATCGAGGTAGGTTCGGCGGAGGTGTTCCGGGACGAGAACGTGGCGTATGCGACCCGGATCTGGGCCACCGGCGGCCAGGCTGAACTGCATGTCTGGGCTGGTGGATTCCACGGCTTCACGTCCGTGCCCGAGGCCAGGGTGGCACAGGCCGCGTTGGCCGCGCGCCGCTCCTGGCTGGAGCGCATCCTCCACCCCCGTTGTGCACCTGATCTCCGTTTTGTCACCTGATCTTTCTCGTGGGAGCGATCAGGTGTGCTGAACGGCGGGGATCGGCGCGGTCTGGGCATCTGATCGCGTCTCAGAGTGCGGACGCGCGGCGATCAGATGCATCGATCATGGTTTTTGGCTGGGTTGGTGCATCTGATCGTCGCCGGGAGGGTGGGCCACAGGCGGGGTGTGCCGACGGTGCCGTGGCACGGCGGCGCGTGGCTCGTTGAGGTGTTGTGCGTGGCACGGTGAAACGTTGCTCACGTGGGCGGTATGTCCGAGTTTGTGGAACACCTCAGCGTGCCATGCCGGATGCTCGGTCGGGCCGTAGCGCCGACCGCCTGCCTATGGGTCGCTTCGGTGTGCGACGACGATGCCCGCCTGGTCTGCCACTCGACACCCCGGAGGCGACAACGATCAGATGCGCTAACCCGCGTTCATGTGTCAGGCAACGCATCTGATCGCCGCGCGTCCGCACCCTGAGACGCGATCAGATGCCCAGACCGCGCCGATCCCCGCCGTTCAGCACACCTGATCGCTCCCACGAAAAAGATCAGGTGACAAAACGGAGATCAGGTGCACAACGGGGGGAGGTGGCGCTGGCGACGATGGCGCGTGGGCCGCCGGGCAGTACCGCGGTGTGCGTCGGCCGCCAGCCGGTTCCGGACAGCCACGCCTCGACGTCGCCCAGTGGGTAGGCAATCGTCCCGTCGATCACGAGATATTCGGCAGCGTGCATGGCATCCAGGATGCGCTGCCTGGGGTCCGCGTCGAGAAAGAAGTCGACGATCACCAGCGTCGCTTCGGGCGCCGCCGCGGCACGTGCACGGGCCAGGATCGCGGTGTTCTGGTCAGCGGTGAAACGGTGCACGCAGTGGTTGAGGAGTACAACGTCGTACCACCCCGCCGGGGTGGCGGTCACGGTATCCGCGGGCTCGAACCGGGATCGGCGGCCGAGCCCGGCGGCGTCGACGGCGGCGCGGATGGACGGTGTCTCGTCCTCGGTGTAGACGAACGTCGTTCGCAGGTCCGGGTTGGCCGACATGGCTTCGATGGCGAACCACGGGCTCTGCCCGCCGAGGTCCAACATCGTCCGGAACGGGGTGAAGTCGAACTCGCGGGCGAGCATCGCCGCGTGGAGCTTCTGGAAGGCGCCGATGCCGGCTCCGATCAGCTCCGGCTCGATCCCGTCCAGGTCGAGTACGCCTGGCCGGCCGGATGCGACGGTGGTCTCGAACTGGAGCCACTGCGGGTAGCTGACCGCGTCGAGGAAGGTGAGGAACTCCCCGAGGTCAAGCGCGGCGCCCCCACTGAGGTGCGTGTTCGCGGCCCGCCCGTTGCTGTAGCTGCCGTCGTTTCGTTCTAGCAGTCCCACCGCGTTCATCGAATCGGCGAGGATGCGCACCACTCGTTCTTGGAGACCAAGTTCCTCGGCTAACTGCGCCGCGGTTCGTGGTCCTGCTGCCAGTGCCTGGAACAACCCGCTTTTCTGGGCAGCGACAAGCTGCTTGGCGGCCATGTAGCCGGTGGCGATGGTGACGAGTTGCTCGACGTCGGCTTCTGGGCTGGTCATGCGGATCTCCTTCGCGTTGGTTGGCGACGCGACGGGTGCTGTCACGTCGCGAACATCCGAGCCAGCCAGGATCGACGCACGGCCAGGGCGGCCTTGGACACATGGGCGTACGGCATCACGCTGCTGAATCCGTGGAACGCCCCAGCCCATACGTGCAGCTCTGCCTGCCCACCGGCGGCCCAGATCCGGCTGGCGAAATCGACGCTTTCGTCGCGGAACACCTCAGCCGCGCCAACCTCGATGAAGGCCGGTGGCAGGCCCTCAAGATCGGTGGCCCGAGCGGGCGCGGCGTAGGCTGGCACGTCTGGCCCACCCCGGGCGTCGCCGAGCAGTGCGGTCCACCCGGTTTCGTTGAAGCCGCCGTCCCAGAGGCCCAGCGCGTAGAACTGACGGGTGGAGATGGTGTTGTTGCGATCGTCGATCATGGGGCAGATCAGCATCTGACCGGCCACCGCGGGCCCGCCTCGGTCGCGCGCCATGAGGGCTATCGCCGCGCCGAGGCCTCCTCCGGCGCTGCCGCCTCGGATCACCAGACGCGCCGGATCGATGCCGAGTTCGGCAGCGTGGTCGACGGTCCATAACAAGCCGGCGTAGCAGTCGTCGACAGGAGCGGGATGGGGATGCTCCGGTGCCAGCCGGTACTCCACGGACACGACGACGGCGCCGAAATCGACGACGGCGTTGACCAGATTGTGTGAGTCGCCGAAGCGGGTCCCCAGCACCATTCCGCCGCCGTGGATCGCATACATTCCGGGCGCCCTGCGGGTACCTCCCCGCGGCCGGAGCACGAGAACGGTCAGGTCAGGAGCGCCGGGCGGGCCGGGGATGACCCGGTCCTCATATTCGACCGGCCGCCCGGCGATGACTTCGTCGAGCGATTCGGCCGACTCGGCTAGTCGCTCCCGGTACGACGGGATCGTGCGGGGCCCCAACGGCTCGAACTCGATCTCGGCCTTGAACAGGGCGAGGGCCGCGCGTAGCTCTGGATCGAACGGCACCGGTCGCGGCGCCCGATCCGAAGATCCGGCACCGTCGCTCGCCCGCGCCGGAGCCCGGTCGTTCTTCCCTGTCCACGTCGAGCGGGGCGCGGCCCCGGACGGGTTGCTGGTTACCACGCGTAAGCCTCCGGGGCTTCCCCACCGGGCCCGGGCCAGATCTCGTCCAGCTCGGTCAGGGTCTCGGCGTCGAGTGAGATGTCGAGCGCCCGCAACGCCCCGTCGAGCTGCTCACCCGTGCGTGGCCCGATGATCGGCGCAGTCACGGCCGGTTGATGGAGCAACCAGGCGACGGCCAGCTCAGCGGCGCCGACGCCGAGCCGCGCGGCTAGTTCTTCGTATCGCTCGACCTGACGCCGCCGGTCGGGTGTCATTGCCTCCGCGGCCCGCGCTGACCGCGACCGGTCCGGTTTGCCCAGAATGCCGCCGAGGAGCCCGCCGGCGAGTGGAGACCATGGCAGGATGCCGATCCCATAGTGTTGTGCGGCCGGCAGGACCTCTAGTTCGACGGTCCGCGCGGCGAGGTTGTACAACGACTGTTCCGACACGAGCCCGACGTGCCCCGCCGTCCGCGCCAACTCCTGGTCCTGCGCGAGATGCCAACCTGCGAAGTTCGACGAGCCAACGTAGACGATCTTGCCTTGCTGGCGGAGCACACCGAACGCTTCGTAGATCTCCTCCACTGGAGCGTCGCGCACGATGTGGTGCATCTGGTAGAGGTCGATGTAGTCGGTGTTCAACCGGCGTAGCGAACCCTCGATGGCGTGCCGGATGTGGACCGCCGACAACCCGGCGTCGTTTGGTCCGGTTCCCATCGGGCCGTGCACCTTGGTAGCCAGCACCACCTGTTCGCGGTGTGCTGGTCCGCGGGCGGCCAGCCATCGTCCGAGGATTTCTTCCGACTGCCCATAGTGGTCGCCGAATGGGCCGCTGCCATAGACGTCGGCGGTGTCGATGAAGTTGACACCAGCCTCGACGGCCTGATCGAGAATGGCGTAGGACTCCTTCTCGGACACCACCGGGCCGAAGTTCATCGTGCCGAGACACAATCGGCTGACCCGCACGGCCGACCGGCCGAGACTGGTGTACTCCATGGTGACGGTTCCTTTCGTCCGGCCCGGCAGGGTCACCGCGGAACCAGCGAGAGAGCCGGGTTGGCGGCGATGAGCGTGCGCGTGTACTCGTGTCGCGGCGCCGCGATCAACGTCTCGGGATCGGCGACCTCGACCAACCGGCCGTCCTTCATCACGCCGATCCGGTCGGCGATGGACAAGATCAGGCTGAGATTGTGGGTGATGAACAGGTAACTGAGGCCGCGTTCCCGGCGTAGTTCCAGCAGCAGATTCATGACCTGTCCTTGGACGGATACGTCGAGCGCTGACGTCGGCTCGTCGGCCACGATGAGCTGAGGTTGCGGGGCGATCGCCCGAGCGATGGCCACCCGCTGCCGCTGCCCACCGGACAGTTGCGAGGGCACCAGGTTCAGCACGTGCTCGGGTAAACCAACCTCGTCCAGGAGCATCCGTACCCGCTCGGTGCGCTCTGTGCGTCGTAACGACGTCAGTTCCACGAGCGGCTCGGCGACGATCCGTTCGACGGTGTGCCGCGGGTCGAGTGAGCTCTGCGGATCCTGGAAGATCAGTTGTACCTGGCGGCGGAAGGCCCGGACGTCGCCGCTGAGTCCCTTCGCCGTATGTTCGAACGACGACGCCGGTGCCCCGCGTGGGAGGTCTTCGTCGCCCGCACTCGGCATTAGCCGCGACGAACCCGACGTCGGATCCTCCAGCGCGGCGACGACCTGCCCGAGTGTCGTCTTTCCACTACCGGACTCACCGACCAAGCCGAAGAACTCGCCAGGCCGGATGGTGAGGGAGACGTCGTCGACAGCGTCCAGCCGTTCACTTCGGCGCAGCCCCAACATCCCGCCCCGACGCCCCCGCACCAGGAACGTTTTCTTCAGCCGATCGACGACGAGGAGGGGCGGATCCTCGTCGCGGTTAGGTTCGGCAACCGGGGCGGCCGCGGCGGGCGAGAGGACAGGGCCGTCACCTGGGTTCCAGCACGCTGCCTGGTCGAGCGGGTCAGGTCCGGGGGTCAGGTCCGGTTCGGTGGAGGTACACGCGGTCACGACGTGCTCACACCGCGGCGCGAACCTACATCCGGGCAGGTCCGCTCCTGGACTCGGGACGGCGCCAGTGATCGACGGCAGCCCCGCCGTGCGGCGGACACCGGCATGCGGCACACACTCCAGCAACGCCCGGGTATAACGATGTCGCGGGGCGGACAGTATGTGTTGGGCGGCGCCCACCTCCACCAGCCGGCCGGCGTAGAGGACGGCGATCCGGTCGGCGATCTCCGCCGCAACCGCCATGTCGTGGGTGATGAAGACACAACCCATCTGATGCTGTCGCTGTACTTTGCGGAACAACGTCAGGATCTCCGCTTGGGTGGTGACGTCGAGCGCGGTGGTCGGCTCGTCGGCCAGGAGCACGTCGGGGTCGGACATCAGAGCCATCGCGATCATGACCCGCTGTTGCATTCCCCCGGAGAGCTGATGTGGGTAGGAACTCATGACGCGGTCGACGTCCGGCAGGCCGACCTCGGCCAGCAACTCCCGGGCGCGCCGCTCGGCCCCACGGTCCGACCGGCGCGCTTCGACCAGTTGGCTGCCGATGCGCTGCGACGGGTTCAACGAGTCGAGCGCCTCCTGGAAGACCATCCCGATTCGACCGCCGCGGAACGAACGCATCTGCTCCGGGGTGAGTTCGGTGAGGTCGATGCCCTCGAGCCGGATCTGTCCGGTGGTGTGCACGGGGGCGACGAACTCCAACAGCCGAATGATCGACAAGGCGGTGACGGTTTTGCCGCTGCCGGACTCGCCGACGATACACAACGTCTGGCCCGACTGCAGGGTCAGTGACAGCTCGTGGACCAGTTCGATGCCCCCGCCCGCCGTCGAAACCTCGATGGACAACCCGTCGATCTCGAGCAGTGTCACCGGCCGGCTCCTTCCGTCGTTCCTAGTTCCCTGCGTGGGAACTAGAGATCTAGGACGCGCCGCAACCACGACGTGCGGGCGGCGAGTGCGGCTCGGGACACCGCGGCGTCGGGCACCACCATCTCGAAGCCATGGCAGCCTCCGGCCCAGACGTGCAATTCGGCCTGCCCGCCAGCGGCCCAGATCTTCGAGGCATAGGCGACGTCCTCGTCTCTGAACAGCTCGGCGGCACCCACCTCGATGTAGGCCGGCGGCAGGCCGGAGAGATCTGTCGCTCGCGCCGGCGCGGCGTAGGGCGACACGTCCGGCCCGCCACGGGCGGTTCCGAGCAGACTGTCCCAACCGGTGTGGTTGCTGGTTCGATTCCACGGGCCGTCGTCGTCGTACTGCCGGCTCGACACCGTCTCGTCGCGGTCGTCGATCATCGGGCACAGCAGGATCTGCCCGGCCAGGCCCGGGCCACCGCGATCACGGGCGAGCAGGCTGACCGCGGCGCTCAGCCCACCACCCGCGCTGCCTCCCATGATCACCAGCCGCGCGGGGTCGAATCCCCATTCACGGGCATGCTCCGACATCCAGCACAGTCCGGCATAGCAGTCTTCCACCGGGGCCGGGTGGGGGTGCTCCGGTGCCAGCCGGTAGTCCGGCAGTGCCGCCACCAGGCCGAAGTCGACGACCCAGCTCAGCACCCGATCGATGGCCTCGAATCGGGTGCCGACCACCATTCCACCGCCATGGACGTGATACAGCCCGCCACTGATCGGTCGGTCAGCTGGCCGAAGGATGGACACCGTCAGGTCGGGGGCACCGGCCGGGCCCGGGATGCTCCGGTCCTCGAATTCCACCGGCCGGGCGCCGACCCACTCTGCCAATGTTTTCTGGTAGCCGTCGCCTCTGGCCCGGTGCAGGTTCGCCGGGGTCATCCGCCCGTCCTGCCGGACGCGTTCGATCACAGCGTCGATGGCGGGCAGCAGCTCGGGATCGTATGGAACGGGGGTGACCGATGTCATCGACTGCGCCCTCTTCTCTGCCGTGTCACCGCGGCTGGCCCGCACCCACATGCTGGCCGCCGGTCCACCGTCGTCGGTACCGCCACCAGCCCGCAGATCGGCGCCGCCTGACCTCCACCTGGCGGTGGTGCCGCGACCACTTACTGCCGGGGTGCGTCGGCGCCTCCGAGATACGCGGCGTGCAACAGCTCGGGCGCGTTCAGCAGTTCCTTCGCCTGGCCTTGGTACGTCACCCGGCCGGAGGAGACGACGAGCGCCTCGCGGGCCAAGCCGAGCGCGAGGTGGGTGAATTGCTCCACCAGCAGGATGCCGACCCCCTGTTCGGCGAAGCGGCGAACCATCGGCAGCAGCCGCATGAACACCACTGGTGCGAGACCCAATGACATCTCGTCGATGAGCAGAAATGCCGGCCGGGACACAAACGCCCGCGCCAAGACGACCATCTGTTGCTCACCGCCGCTGAGGAGTTCCGCCGGGGAGTCCCGGCGCTTGTCCAGCTCCGGGAACATCTCCAACGCACCCTCGATGTCCGCCGGTTCGCGGGCGGTCAGGCGCAGGTTCTCGACGACGGTCAGCCCGGGAAAGATCGCTCGGCCCTGCTCGATGTGGACCAACCCGAGCCGCGCCCTGGCCACCCGGGACAGCTTCGTGATGGGTGTGCCGCCGACCGTCACCGAGCCGCTGGTCACGGGGATCACCCCGGATAGCGCCTCCAGAAGACTGGTCTTGCCGGCGCCGTTCGGTCCCACGAGGGCGGTGACGGTACCCGCCGGGACCGTCAGGCTGACGTCGCGGATGACGGGTCCAGCGCCACGTGCCACCGTCACGCCGGTCAACTCCAGGGTGTTCACCGCACCGTTCACAGCATCTCCGTCTCGCCCATGTAGGCCTTGAGGACGGCCGGGTCGGCCAGCACGTCCGCCTGCGGGCCGCTGGCCAGCACCTCACCGAAATCGAGCACGGTGATGGTGTCGCACACGGACCGAACGAGGTCGAGGTCGTGCTCGATGAGCAGCATCGACAGTCCGAAACGGGCCGGAGCCTGGCGCAGCCGCTGGGCGAGCGCGAGGTGCTCGTCATGGGAGAGACCGGCGGCCGGTTCGTCCAGCAGCAAGATCCGCGGCTGGGCGAGCACATGCCCGGCCACCTCGACGAGCCGCCGCCGGCCGGCGTCCACGTCCGCCAGCCGGGTCCGCTCCGGCGGACATCCGAAGAAGTCGAGCACCTCGGCGATGTCCTCCGCGGCCAACCGACGCCGGGCGACGTAACGTACGTACGCACCTACCGTCAGGCCGGGCGGCACCCGGTCCTGTTGGAAGGTCCGGCGCAGGCCAAGCCGCGCCCGCCGAGTGGGGGACCGGCCCGCCATCGACACACCGTCCAGCCGGACCGTGCCGGTGGCTCGGGGCAGGAATCCACTGATCACGTCCACCAGCGTCGACTTGCCGGCCCCGTTGGGACCGATGAGGCCGACGACGGCACCCTCGGGGACGGCCAGCTGGACCCCACGTAGTGCCTGCACATGGCCGAAACTCATCGACAGGTCGTCGACCTCCAGCACCATCGACCCGCGAGCTGGCGCCGGAGACGGATGTGGGGCCGGGTCCGACGTCGGCGCCGCGTCCGACACCGACGGCGCTGCGTCCGACACCGACGGCGCTGCGTCCGACACCGTCGGCGCGACGGGCTTCGAGGCGGATCGCCGCCACAAGGCCGTCCGGATGATCATGCCGAGGTTGGTTCCGCTGGTCAGCGCCTGAACACCGAGGACACCGAAGACGACGAATCCCCAGTCTTGCGGCACCCCCCAGCGTTTGAGCAGCTCCGGCACGGCCACCCACAACACCGCTCCGAAGATCGCCATGTCGATCAGGTAGGCACCGGCCATGATCGCCAGGACGTAGAGCGCCAGCGATTGGATCGGGGTGAAGCTGGCTGGCAAAGCCAGCCCGACCTGGCCCACGACGAGGCCGCCGCTGATCCCGCCGAGAGTGGCGCTCGTGGCGAAGGCGGTCAGTTTCGAGCTGCTGACGCTTCCTCCCGCGGCGGCCGTGCCTCGTTCGGAGAAGGCGACCGACTTCCATCCGCTGCCCCACCGGCCTTGCTGCACGAAGTGCACCGCCAGGCAGCACGCCGCCAACACCAACACACACAGAATGAAGTAAGAGCGGTCGTCGCCGAACGGTCCGGGGCGGTCGACGAATCGGCCCTCGGTCGTGCCTGGGAACTGCACCTGGACGAGTGCGACGTCCACCGCCGCCGCCAGACCCAACGTCACCACTGCCAGGTTCACTCCGCGCAGGCGTAATGCGGGTAGTCCGACGAGCAGCCCTACCACCCCGGCTACCAGGCCCCCGGCCGCTAACCATAGGACGAAACCACCTGGAGCACCGGCGACGTTCAGCCCGGTGACCACCCAAGCGCCTACCGCGGCGAAGGTCAGCTGGCACAAGGCGATCATCCCGGCACTGCCGCTGACGATCCCCAGACCGAGCAGCGCTACGGCTGCCACGATGACACTGATCGCGAGGTAGACGTAATACCCCGGGAGTGCCGCGCTCAGGCCGAGGCCCGCCGCGATCGCCACCGCGGCCACCATGAACGGCCGGGCGAGCCGGGTGAGCCGTACCTGGTGTGCTGTCCATGGCCGGTCAACGAGCCGCATCCCACACCTCCTTGCGCTGGGACCACACCAGCAGGCCGACGATGAACAGGAACGGCAGGAAGTGGCGGGCAACGGACAACTGGCTCAGTTGTGCGGCCGCGCCCTGCAAGACACCCAGCACCAGACCTCCGACCACCGCGAGGTCAAGCCGGCGGAAGCCCCCGAGCAGCGCGGCGGCGGCGGCCGGGACCACGAGCATCGACAGGGCCGTCGCATCGTTGGACTGGGTCGGCGCGACGATCGCCACGACGAGTGTGCCCACGGCCCCGGTTGTCGCCCACACCGCGACACTCAAGGTGCGCGCCGGGATCCCGACCAGTTCTGCTGTGGTGGGCCGCTCGGACAACGCCCGCAGCCGGATCCCCACCGACGTCTTGGTCAACACGACGTGCGCGGACAACGCGACGAGCACCGCGACCACCACCGTGAAGATCGCCACCTGGCTGATTACTACCCCGCTGACCTGGAACGCTGGGCCCGACAACACGGGGCGGAACGGCTGCGGCCGGTTACCGAACAGGATGAAGGACAACGAGATCAGGAACAGCAGCACCGCGACGGTGACCGCCGACCGGCTCCCGGTATCCGCCTCGGGGAGCCACGTTCCGATGATGATGCCGATGAGCGCGCTGATCGAGCCGCCGATCACTACTCCCACCGCCACCGCCGGCCAGATCGGCAGGCCGGCGTCGCTGACCAGCCAGACCGCGACGTACGTGCCGAACATCCCGGTAGCGGCCTGCGCGAAATTGACTACTCGGACCAACCGCGACATCAGCGTCAAACAGACGCCCAACACGGCGTACAGGCCACCCGCGGCCAGGCCGGCTAAGGCCCCCTGAAGCATCGCCCCTCCCTCCCACCTGATTCTCGACGTCCCGCGACGCACCAACCGGGGCCCGCGGGAGCTAGTGCTCTGCGTGTGACGTCCTTGTCACACGCAGAGCACTAGGGCATACACCGCTGCACTAGTCCTCAGGAATGTGCAGCCAGTCGTCGGCCGCCAGCTCCCACTCGTTCGTGCCGCTCAGCAGCTTGACCGGGAATCCCGCGGTGTTGTCGTGGTGGGTGTCGCCCGGCCCGAAGTAGTACGGCGTGCCTACCATCGGATCCTCGATCGGATCCATGGTGTGCAGCGCTTCCCGGACCGACTCGCGAGTGATCTCACCGTCGATACCTTCGACGACCTCGATGAAGTACTTCGCGGCGAGAAAACCGCCCTGGCTGAACGACGTCAGCTCGATGTCGTTGGCGAGCATCAGGTCTCGCCACTCCTGGACCTCGGGGCTGTCGGCGTCGGTGAACGGGTAGAACTCAGCCGGAACGTAGACACCTTCGCCGGTCTCCGACACAGCGTTCGCGTAGTTCTCGCTGTACACGCTGGTCAGTAGCAGCCACGTCACGTCCGTCCACCCTTGGGCCTCGGCCGCTTTGAGCTGACCGATCGAGTCCGGTTCGATCGGGTTGATGGCCAACGCCGCGCAGCCTGCTTCCCTGGCCCGCACGATGTACGACGTGTAGTCCGACGCTCCGTACGGCACGCTGTCGTCGACGTACAGCGGCTCCTTGCCGGTAATGTCGGTCCACCGCTGAATCGCGTCCTGGTAGGCCGGCAACGTATTGCCGGCGATCTCCAGCAGCACGCAAATGTCGTCCAGCCCCAACTCCTCCGACCCATAGAGAAGGGTCATCGTCATGTCGTGGAACGGCCCCGTGTTGGCCGGCGCGATGTTGGGTGTCTGGAAGCAGTCCGGGTCCACGCCGATACCCGGCATGGAGAGGATCTCCTCCTGCACGTAGTAATCGGCGTTGATCTGGCACTCGATCAGGCTGGCCGAGCCAACCAGCGCGACGGCGCCATCACTGGCCACCACCTCGCGGGCGGCCGCCGCCGCGGCGGCTGGGTCACCTTTGTCGTCGACGACCCGGTAGTTGATCCGGTGCCCGTTGATGCCACCGTTCTCGTTGATGTCGTCGAACACCGCCTTGGCCGCCTCCGACGCCTCCGGAAAGGTGGCCGGACCACTGAGGGTGTTGACCGAGCCGACGACGATCTCCCCGCCGCCACCACCGCCGCCACCGTCGTCGCCACCACACGCCGCCAGCGTGAGCACGCCGGCCGCCGCGACCACCGTCGCGCGGACCGCGGTCTTCATGACCGCTCCGTTGATTGGTCCATCGCTGCCACGACGGTCGCGGAGTCGACGAACTGCTCGAAGCTGTCGAGTGTGCCGTCGGCGAAGCTCCACACGTGTGCCACCCGGGCGCTGAACGAGCGCCCGGTGGCCCGGTGGGTGCCGCTGTAGGTGCCAACGCCGATCACCGCGTCGCCGGCATCGTGCAACGTCTCAAGGGTGAACGTATAACCGTCCCAGTCGGCACCGATTGCCTCGAATACGTTCTTGCGGACCGCCTCCGGCCCTACGTAGGTACCCGCGTACGGGAATCCCGCGGCCTCGGTCCACCGGGTTCGCGGTGTCAGCGGCGCCAGCATCCCCTCCAGGTCGCCGCGGTCGCTGGCCGCGTAATGCGCCGCGATGACGTCGATGTTCGCCATGTTCCTCTCCCCTTCAAACCGGCTGGACGTCGGGATACTCAACCGAGCCCAGCGGATAGATGTACCCGCCACCGCGGGAGTGCTCGGGTTGGCCAGCGCCGTTGAGCCCGAGGAAGCTACCGGTGGTACGCAGCGCGTAGCCGAGGTCGTGCAGCCAGATGCTGGCCACCGGAATCCGGAACTCGCGGAAGCAGAACAGGTACAGCTCGTCCTGGAACTTCCACACCGTCGACAGGTCCATATCGCCGTGGCCGCGTTGTGCACCTTGGAGGCACTGCCAGGCGTACCGTTGCGACGAGACGTACACGTGCTCGTACAGGTGCTCCGGTGAGTACCGGTAGACGTTGCGTTTGCCGATCAGGTAACGCGATGGTCCCGGCTCCTCGCCGGTTGGTTCGCCCCCGTCGGTGACACCAGCCCAGAAGTCCTGTGTCACCTGCGGCATACCGTCGATGGGCTCCGGCTGGATAACGGTGTGTACCGCCAGGGCGCGGTGGGTGGTCGTGGAATAGACGACGGTGAGCGCGTCCCGATCGGAGCTACGCCGCGGCAGATGCACGAAGAAGACGTCATCACGGACGGCCACCGCGTCGTATGGATCCACCGTGCCGGACGGCACCTCGATCTGGCCACTGGCCTGCCAGCTGACCTCAGTGGCGTTCTGGAAGTCCAACGCCACGCTGAGGTTTCCGGTGAACGTGAGACGCACCGACGTGCCGGACAGGTCGGCGTTGGGCAGCCGATAGGTGTCGATGCCGGCGGCGAAGTCGTCATAGGCGCGCCATTCGTCCTCAGGTGCCTCGTTGAGGGCTTGGGAGCTGACTTCAGGCATGGGCGTGTGGTCCTTCCTCCATATGACGGGCGGTTCAGGAGCGGGTAAATCCGTCGGTTGACCAGGGATCCAGCACGACCTTGATGACGTCCTGATCCCGGCGTTCGATCACGTCGTAGGCAGCGGCCACATCGTCGAGGCCGAATCGGTGAGTGACCAGAGCGGCGAACGGCAGTTCGGCACGGGCGAGCAGCGTGATCGCCGGCTCGAATCCGCCTGCGGACAGGAACGACGGCAACACGTCGATTTCCCTGGTCAGCAGGTCTTCATCGGCCCGGAACGTGACGGACGCCCCGGCACCACATGCACCTGCCAGCACCACCCGCCCCCCTCGCCGGACGAGGCCCACGGCCTGTTGTTGTGCCTCTACCCTTCCGGCGGCTTCGATCACCACGTCGCACAGCCCGCCGGCATCGTCGACGAGGGCCTCCCGGACGTCGCGTTCGCGGCCGTTGATCGTGTGGTCGGCACCGAACCGGCGGGCCAGATCCAACCGGTTCTGCCTGGTTCCGACCGCGACGACCCGTCCAGCACCGGCGCTACGAGCGGCTGCCGCGGTCAGCAACCCGACCGGTCCGGGACCGATGACGGCGACCGACTCACCGGGGCGTACGCCGGCGCGGGCGATCGCGCGGTAGGCCACCGCGAGCGGCTCGGCCAGGGCGGCGACGTCCCAGGGAACGTGGTGCGGGATGTGGTGCACGATCGCCTCGGCCGGCACTGTCAGGTATTGCGCATAACCACCCCAGAGGCCGGGGGCGACGGTGCGCGGGATGTTGACCCCGTACTGGCGGCCCCGGTCGAGGCCGGCGGCCGGATCGTCGCGGTCGCAGAGGTTGTACCGGCCCTCACGACACCGCGGGCAGGAACGGCATGGCAATGACATCTCCACGGCGACGTGGTCGCCGACGCCCACCCCCCTGTCGGCGCCGGCGGCCACACCCATGGCGGCCACTTCTCCCACGAACTCGTGCCCTGGCACGAGCGGGAACGGCTCGCCGATGTGGCCGGCGAGCAGGTGGAGGTCGGTGGCGCAGATCCCGACCCGGCGCACCCGGACGAGCATGTCGCCATCGGCCGGGTCGGGTACAGGTGTCTCGTCGATCTCGATGCGGTCCGGCGCGGCGAAAAGCACGTGGCGGCTGGTGGTACGCGAGGTCGTCATCATCCCTCTCCACGAGCAGATGTTTCGGCCTACGTTCGCGCGTCGCCGGATCCGCCTCAAGAGATCGCGTGGGTCCGCGCGCTCGCCGTCAACACGTGGTCTCTCCCGGTCAACTGGGTTGTCGCCCGGCTTTGTCGACGTGTCAGGCCGGACAACCGCTGGGCCTGGGACGACACCGGCGTGCGCCCTGACAGGTCAGAACGGCACACCGCCGGTCAGGGCACGCCGCCGCACCCGTGCGGCGCAGCGAGTCGTCCGGCCTGACAACCGGGAAAGCGCGGGGGTGCGGTGTTATCGCGTTAGTGGCCGCGTCTTAGTGGCCGGCGCTGTTGCGCAACTCGCTCGGCGACTGGCCGAATGTCGCCTTGAAGACCCGGCTGAAATGCGCGGCGTCGACGAACCCCCACTTGGCTGCCACGGCGGCGACCGGCCGTTGTGCGTGAACGGGGTCGAGAAGGTCGCGCCGGCAGCGCTCCAGCCTCCGCTCCCGGATCCAACTGGAGACGGTGGTGCCCTGCTCGCGGAACAGCCCATGCAGGTGTCGGGTGGAGATGAAATGCTCCGCGGCGATCCGGCTGGGGCCTAGGTCGGTGGCGGCGAGGTTGTCGTCGATGTAGCTACGTATCTGCTGCATGAGCGCGTGGTGCGGATCGGTGGCGGTGCGCTCCAAGTCCAACTCGCTGGCAAACATGGTGGTGACCAGATCGAGCGCACTGTGGGCGAGCCGGGTTCCCATGGCGCCGTGAAGCTGGTCGAGTCCGGCGTTGAGCTGGGTCAGGAATGGGACGACAACTTTCGCGACGCCCCGGTCACCGGGGATGGGGGTCGCGGTCAACTGCCCGACCATCTCGACCGGCAGCGCGATCTGGTTCTGCGGGAACATGAGCACCATCGACCGGAAGTCTTCCTCGAACACCAGCGTGTACGGACGGCTGGTGTCGTAGATCGCCAACTGCCCTGGTCGCAGCACGGCCTGCCGGTTGTCCTGCACCAGCAGGCCCGACCCGGACAAGATGAGGCTGACCTTGTACTGTCGGCGGTCGGCCCGCTCGATGAGTTCTGGGGTGCGCTCGACGACGTGCTCGGCGGCGTTGATCTCGAACACCTGCATCGCACCGATACCGCCGGAGCGGACCCGCCCCCAGAAGGTGTCCGGCGCCCGGCTCGTCACGTTCAACGGCACGAACGACGCCGAGACGAGATTCCGGAAATCTCGAAAATCACGCACCACCGTGGTGGTAATGGGGCCGGTTCGCAGGTTTGCGCTGTTCATGCTCACGATGAACTCCGTCGTCCGGTCGCTGAATCACACTTCGTATACGATTCGTGATGACGGATAGTACCAGCCAGCGCCGGACCACACCATCACTGATCCGGTCCGCCACCGAGCAATCACGCCACCTGCCACCCGGTGATCGTTGCCGGGATCGTGTCGCCAGAGGGACGTCATTCGGCAACTATCACCGGGTAACAGCGACCCGATCCCGGCAACGATCACGGGGGAGGTCAGCGGATCAGGTCGCGCACCGGGATGATCGACTCCCGGCCGGGACCAACCCCGACAGCGGAGATCGGTGCACCGCACATCTCCTCTACCGCGTCCACATACCGACGAGCCGCGGCCGGCAGGTCGGCCAACCTGCGCGCGCCGGAGATGTCGCCGTCCCAGCCCTCGAAGTACTCGTAGATCGGCTTGGCGTGGTGGAACTCGGTCTGCGTCATCGGCATCTCGTCATGGCGGACACCGTCGACGTCATACGCCACACAGACCGGGATCGAGTCCCACCCGCTCAGCACATCGAGTTTGGTCAGGACGAAATCGGTGGTGCCGTTGATCCGTACCGCGTACCGCCCGATCACGGCATCCAACCAGCCGCACCGCCGCGGCCGGCCGGTGGTGACTCCGAACTCGCCGCCGTCCTTACGCAACCGGACCCCATCCGCACCGGTCAGCTCGGTGGGGAACGGCCCCTCGCCGACACGGGTGGTGTAGGCCTTCATCACGGTGATGACGCCGTCGATCCGGGCCGGCGGGATTCCCGCGCCAGTACACGCACCGCCGGCCGTCGGGTTGGACGACGTGACGAACGGATACGTCCCGTGATCGACGTCGAGCAACGTGGCCTGCCCGCCCTCGAGGACGACGTTGCGACCGTCGTCGAGGGCCTGGCACAGCAGCAGGCTCGTGTCGCGGACCATCGGGCGCAACCGTTCGGCATAACTCAGGAGCTCGTCGACGATCTCGTCGACGGTGACCGCGCGGCGGTTGAACACCTTGACCAGTAGTTGATTCTTCTGGACGAGGGCACCCTCGACTTTCTGCCGAAGGATCTTCTCGTCGAACAGGTCCTGGATCCGCAGGCCGACCCGGGACATCTTGTCGGCATAGGTGGGCCCAACACCGCGGCCCGTGGTGCCGATGCGGCGGCTGCCGAGGAAACGCTCCACCACTTTGTCCAGCGTGCGGTTGTACGGCGGCAGGATGTGCGCGTTGGCGCTGACGATCAGCGCCGAGGTGTCGACCCCGCGCGCTTCGAGAGCGTCGATCTCCTCGAACAGCACACCCAGATCGATGACCACGCCGTTGCCGATGACCGGCACCACGCCGGACGAGAGGATGCCTGACGGCAAGAGGTGCAGCGCATACGTCTCGCCGTCGATGACAACGGTATGGCCGGCGTTGTTGCCGCCGTTGAACTTGACGACGTAGTCGACCGAACCGGATAACAGGTCGGTCGCCTTTCCTTTGCCTTCGTCACCCCACTGGGCGCCGATAAGAACGATCGCGGGCATGACGGGGCGCTCCCCCTTCTCACGTGGAATACCGCCGACAGGAGGTTACCGGAGCGGCGGACGGCGATGAGCCGCGCCCGGGCGAACCCGAAGATCTGCTGCGGGTGTCCCCGGTATTGGGCATGATGTGGCGTAGAAGGTGTCGGAATCGCGGCAGGGGGCGATTCCGCCTACTTCTCGTAGCGGTGGGGGGCTCATGTCGTCCATCGTGACCATGGAGCCCCCCACCCCGTACGTCCGCCCCGGGGCCGGCCGCTTCGGCAGACCCCAACGCGCCACCGCGCTGATGTCCGGGGCACACATTCGTTGGCCCGTCGGGCATCCTGAACCGGTCACGACAACTCGGCCGCGGCCGAAGGACTGGAGTCGCGGAGGAACTGGGCGCACCGCTCGGCCTCGTCGGATTCACCGATCGATTCCGCGGCCCGGCCCAGGGCATGCAGCGCACGCAGGAATCCCCGGTTCGGCTCGTGCTCCCACGGAACCGGTCCATGGCCCTTCCACCCTGCCCGACGGAGTTGGTCCAGGCCGCGGTGGTATCCGGTCCGGGCGAAGGCGTAGGACGACACTACGTCGCCGGCCTCGAACGCACGGTCGGCGAGCACCGCCCACGCCAGTGACGATGACGGGTTCGACGCCGCGACGGTGGCCGGGTCGACTCCGGCGGCCAGCGCTTCGCGCGCGGCGGGTTCGTCCGGGAGTTTGGTCTCGGCCGGACCGCCGAACAGGTTCTCCCCGGTCATCAGCGCATCCTCTGGCCCGCTGAACGGAGCTGCTGGCACGCCTCGACGATACGCGCGGACATGCCGGCTTCGGCCGACTTACCCCACGCCCGGGGGTCGTAGGTCTTCTTGTTGCCAACCTCGCCGTCGATCTTCAGAACGCCGTCGTAGTTGGTGAACATGTGGTCGACGACCGGCCGGGTGAACGCGTATTGAGTGTCGGTGTCGATGTTCATCTTGATCACGCCGTAGTCCACCGCGGCCGAGATCTCCTCGGCGGTGGATCCAGAGCCGCCGTGGAAAACCAGGTTGAACGGCTTCTCCTTGCCATACTTCTGGCCGACGGTCTGCTGGATGTCGCGCAGGATGTCCGGCCGCAGCTTGACGTTACCCGGCTTGTATACGCCGTGGACGTTGCCGAACGTCAGCGCGGTCAGGTAGGTGCCCTTCTCGCCGGTGCCCAAGGCCGCGGCCGTCGCCAGGCCGTCCTCGACCGTGGTGTAGAGCTTGTCGTTGATCTCGTGGGCGACACCGTCTTCCTCGCCACCGACGACGCCGACCTCGATCTCCAACAACGTCTTGGCTTCAGCCGAGAGCGCCAGCAACTCCTCAGCCAGCTTGAGGTTCTCCTCCAGCGGCACGGCCGAGCCGTCCCACATGTGCGAGCCGAACAGTGGCTCACCACCGTTCTTCACCCGCTCGGACGAGGCGGCCAACAGCGGCTTCACCCAGTTCTCCACCGCGTCGACGGGAGCGTGGTCGGTGTGCAGGGCGATCTGCACGTCGTAGCTCTTGGCGACCTCCCGGGCGAAGGCGGCGAAGGCGATGGCGCCCCGCACCCGGTCTTTGATGGTGGGGCCGGACAGGTACTCGGCACCGCCGGTGGAAACCTGGATGATTCCGTCGCTCTCGGCCTCGGCGAACCCGCGCAGCGCGGCGTTGAGCGTCTGCGACGACGAGACGTTGATGGCGGGGTAGGCGAACGAGCCGTCCTTGGCTCGAGTGATCATCTCCGCATAGATGTCAGGGGTGGCGATCGGCATACGTGCTCCATTCACTACGAACGACTGCGACGGACGGCGGCCCGCTCTCACCCCGCAGCATCGAGAAGTGAGAAGTCTGAGTGCCAGTATCCACCGTCGGACCGGTGAAGGCGAAGCGGGCGCTCGACGCCCCGGTGTCGGCTGCCATCTGTCCGAGACGAGATACCCTCGACCTGTCAGCGTCACGACGTCGAGGGAGTATCGTGCCCGAGCGCACTACCGTTGTCGCCAGCCAATCCGGCCTGCACGCCCGCCCGGCCGCCGTGTTCGTGAAGGCTGCCGCGGAGCAGCCCACCAAGGTCACCATCCGCAAGCCGGACGGTGATCCGGTCGACGCCTCCAGCATCCTGTCCATCATGACGCTCGGCGTGGAACAGGGCGACCAAGTCATCCTCTCCGCCGAAGGCGACCACGCCGACCAAGCGTTGGACACGCTGGTAGCGCTGCTCGAACGCGACCTCGACGCCGAGTGACATCGCGGGGCACCAACCATGGGTGAACCGGTAGCTCGCGCCGCCGTGCACCATCGGAGCAGGGTGTACTCATGGAGTTGACCGACGCGATACGCCGGCGCCGGATGGTGCGCAACTACACCGACGAGCCCGTCGACCCGGCCGTCGTCGAGCGCATCCTTTCGCAGGCCCTCCATGCTCCCAGTGCCGGCTTCAGCCAGGGCTGGGCGTTTCTGCGGCTCGACTCCGCCAACGACGTCCAGCGCTTCTGGGCGGCCACCACCCCGGCCGGCGCCGGCTCCGACGCGTGGTCGGCGGGTTTACGTCGCGCCCCGGTGATCATCGTGCCGTTGTCGAGCAAAGAGGCATACATCGAGCGGTACGCCGCACCAGACAAGGGGTGGACCGATCGGGACGAGGCCCGGTGGCCGGCACCTTACTGGGACATCGACACGGGCATGGCCAGCATGCTGATGCTGCTGGCGGTCGTCGACGAAGGCCTAGGGGCGTGTTTCTTCGGGATCCCACCCGAACGGATCGATACCTTCCGGACCGAGTTTGGTATTCCCGACACGTTTAAACCGATCGGCGCCATCAGCATCGGTCACCGCGCGGCGGACCGTCGCTCGCCGTCGTTGAAGCGCGGCCGCCGCGGCCTGGCCGACGTCGTGCACCACGGCCAGTGGAACAGCGCCAGCGGCACCACCACTGCCGGGTAGTGGCCCGCGCCCGGTACCGTCGAACCGTTCATTTCAGCTGGTCAGGCGAGCAGGCGGGCCCGCATCGCGTCGGTGTCCACGTCCGTCCAGCCGTGACCGGTCAGCCACGCCATCAGCCCACCGAACTCGTCGTCGGCCAATGCCAGGAACTCCCGCATGGTTTCCGGCAGGGCGAAATGACTGCTCATCGGCCGGCTGTCGAGGTCTTCGGCATACGCGGGCCGGGTCTTGAGCCGCTCGATGATCCGCTCGATGCGGGTGTTCGAGAGCGCGTAGTCCTCGACGATCGCGTCCTCCGGTACACCCACGGCCGTGAGAGCCAGTGCCACCAGGATGCCCGTGCGATCCTTGCCGGCCGCACAGTGCGCCAGCGCGGCACCGGAGCTGGCGGAGATCACCCGTAGGGCCGAGAGCACGGCGTCGGGCCGCTGCTTGAGCGTGAGCAGGTAGAACTCGCCCGGCGGCAACCATGGCCGTTCTTCGACCTCCTCCTCCGTGCGGGCCCAGGGCAGGACGGCCTCGCCGTCCACGCCGGTGTCGCGATCCGCCTCGGCCAGCATGGAGTAGTGGTGGATGGTGACATCTGGCATCCGGACCAAGGGGCCAGGACCTTCGATCTGGAGTTCGGCGCCGCTACGGAGGTCGATGACGTCGGACAATCCGAGTGTGCCGACGAGGTGTGAGATGTCCGCCTGGGTCAGATCCTGAAGATTGTCCGCACGTAGCACCCGCCCGAACTGAGTAACGTTGCCATCGTGCGTGGGCAGCCCGCCGAGGTCGCGGACATTCACCGCTCCGGCCAGGTCGATCCATCGTCCGTTGCCCGTCACACTCACCGATCCTTCGCTGCTGATCACTGCGTCACACTCCATTGGTCTATACCCGTCACCACATCGAGCGTACCGCCTCCAATGATCATGAACACTTTCCCGGCATATAGCCCGGGAAAGTGTTCATGATCAGCGGATACAGTAGGCTCGGCGCGCGTGAGGACCCTTGTCATCGGCTCCGGCGGGCGCGAGCACGCCATCGTCCGCCGCCTACTCCACGATCCCGACGTCACCGAGGTTCATGCCGCACCCGGCAACGCCGGCATGGCCGCCGACGCCACCATCCACCAGGTCGACATCAACCGCGGCAGCGCGGTCGCCGACCTCGCTGCCAGGATCGCCGCCGACCTCGTTGTCATCGGCCCTGAGGCACCCCTGGTACACGGCGTCGCCGATGCCGTGCGGGCTCGTGAGATCCCCTGCTTCGGGCCGTCGGCCCAGGCCGCCCGGCTAGAAGGGTCCAAGGCGTTCGCCAAAGAAGTCATGGCCGCCGCCGGCGTCCCCACCGCCATGGCCGTCGTGTGCGACACCGTCGACCAGGTCGAGGCCGCCCTCGACCGCTTCGGAGCACCGTACGTGGTGAAGGACGACGGACTGGCGGCAGGCAAGGGCGTCGTCGTCACCCGTGATCGGACCATCGCGCTCGCCCACGCGAAATCGTGTGGAACGGTCGTCATCGAGGAATACCTCGACGGCCCGGAGGTGTCGCTGTTCTGCGTCACCGACGGAGAGTCCGTCGTGCCGTTCCCGCCCGCCCAAGACTTCAAACGCGCCCACGACGGCGACGCCGGCCCCAACACCGGCGGTATGGGGGCGTATTCGCCGCTGCCGTGGCTTCCGGACGACTTCGTCGACGATGTCCTCGCCCGGGTGGTCGTCCCCACCATCGACGAGATGCGCAGCCGCGGCACACCCTTCGTCGGTGCCCTCTACACCGGACTGGCCGTCACCGCTCGTGGAGTCCGCGTCGTCGAGTTCAACGCCCGGTTCGGCGACCCGGACATCCAGCCGGTCTTCGCCCGCCTCCGTTCCGGCCTGGGTGGGCTGCTGTTGGCTGCCGCCACCGGCCGGCTCGCCGAGCACCCGGGCCCGCACTGGGATCCCGCGGCCGCCGTGAGCGTCGTGCTCGCCGCGCCCGGATACCCGGAGGCACCGCGTACCGGCGACCCCCTCACCGGGCTGGACGCCGCCGCCGAACTCCCCGGCGTGGATGTCCTGCACGCGGGAACCCGGCTCGACTCCGGCGGCAGCATCGTCTCCAGCGGAGGACGCGTGTTGTCCGTCACGGCGCTCGGAGCCGACCTCGACGCCGCCCGTGACGCCGCTTACGCCGGGCTCACCAGGATCTCCCTCGATGGCGGCCACCACCGCACTGACATCGCATTGGCCGCCGCCCGGGGTGAGGTCACCGTCCCCGCGCCGCCTGATCCCAGCTGACGAAGGCCCCATGGGCTCGGTGAGCCCGGCTACTGCGGCACACTAGAACGGTGAATACAGGGCAGATGCGCGGCCGGCCGGCAGCCTACGCGGTGGGATTGCCGCAACCCCCGCGGTGCCTGGTCATGGGCGTGGTTAATGTCACGCCCGACTCGTTCTCCGACGGTGGGCTGTGGTTCGACGCGCAGGCAGCGGTCGACCACGGCCTACGGCTGGCCGCCCAGGGCGCGGACATCGTCGACGTGGGCGGCGAATCGACCCGGCCCGGTGCGCAGCGGCCACCCGTCGACGAGGAACTGCGCCGCGTTGTCCCAGTCATCCGCGAACTCGCCGCGGCAGGTGTCACCGTGTCGGTCGACACCATGCGAGCCGAGGTGGCCCGGCGAGCGCTCGAGGTAGGTGCAAGCCTCGTCAACGACGTCTCCGGCGGACTGGCCGATCCCGAACTTCTGCGCGTCGTCGCCGACGCCCACGTGCCCGTGGTGCTCATGCACTGGCGTGGACACGCCGACCATATGCAGGAACACACCAGCTACACCGACGTCGTCACCGAGTTGATGGCCGAGCTGCGGCCCCGCATCGACGCCGCTCAGCGCGCCGGGGTAGACACCGATCAGATCATCATCGACCCTGGCTTGGGCTTCGCCAAGACCTGGGAGCACAACTGGACCATTCTTAGCCGGATGCCGGAAATCGTGGCCGCCGGCTACCCGGTGCTGGTGGCCGCGTCCCGCAAGACGTTCCTCGGTGAGCTCCTCGCCGACCCGCACACCGGCGCACGCCGGCCACCAGCCCAGCGCGACGCCGCCAGCACCGCTCTCACCACGACGATCGCGCTCGATCGGGTCTGGTGCGTCAGGGTGCACGAAGTACCGGCCAACGCCGACGCGGTGGTCGTCGCCGCTCGCCTCGGCACCGAGCTAGCTCATGGACATGAACGGCCCCCGAACGAGCAGTGAATCACCACTGGCACGCCGCGCCGCTGTGGGATCACGACAAGGCGCCAATGGCGGGCGTGTCCTAATCCACTGACCCCGGGGGCAGCGCGGACACCCGCACTCCAGCTAGGGTCGTCTCGTGCCTGACCGGATTGAACTGCGTGCCATCGCCGCGTATGGACGCCATGGCTGGTTCCCGCACGAACGCGAGCAGGGCCAGCCGTTCGTTGTCGACGTCACCCTCGGTGTCGACACACGCCCGGCGGCAGCTAGTGATGAATTGTCCGATACCGTCGACTACGGCATCCTTGCCGAGCGCGTCGTCGGCGTCATCGAAGGCGAGCCGGTCAAGCTGGTCGAGACCCTTGCCCAGCGGATCGCCGACATCTGCTTGAACGACATCCGGGTGGAGGATGTCGAAGTGACCGTGCACAAACCGGAGGCGCCTACCACGGTGCCGGTCGGTGACGTGACCGTGACTATACGAAGGGCCCGCACGTGACCAACGTTCCCAATCCCAACGTCGTCGATGCCGACACGCTGACTGGCGACCTCCGTCCCTTACGGCGGGCCGCCTTCGCCCTCGGCAGCAACCTCGGCGAACGGCTGGACTTCCTCCAGGGTGCGGTCGACGCCCTCACCGACTCACCCGAGATCGTCCCGGTGGCGGTGTCCCCGGTCTACGAGACCGACCCGGTCGGTGGCCCTCCCGGGCAGCCCACGTTCCTCAATGCCGTCCTCGTCGTCGACACCACCCTCTCGCCACGGTCCATGCTGGAGCGGGCCATGGCCACCGAGGCGGCGTACGGCCGCACCCGGGACGAACCCGACGGCTCACGCACCCTGGACGTCGACGTCCTGGCCGTCGGCGATGTCACCGCCAACGACGAAGATCTCCAGGTGCCACATCCGCGCCTCGCTGGCCGCGCTTTCGTGCTAATGCCGTGGTCGGACGTGGATCCGGACTTCAACGTTCCCGGTCTCGGCCGGGTCGTCGACCTCAACTCCGCCGTGGATGCCACCGGGGTGCGCAGGACCGACGACATCCTCGAGCTACCCGCCTGATCATGATCGGCGCTCCCGGCCCGCGCCTGCCCGCCCGCTCCAGGCATCGCTGAGCTCTATGCAGAAGACCAAGCTCTCGGCCCTGGCATGGACAGCGTTGATCGCGGTTCCCATTGGCTGGTCCATCAGCCGCTTGGTGCACAACAGCACCGGTGCGCTGCCGTTGGTGCCCGCGGTGCTGCTGATCTTCATCGCGATTCTCGCCGTGATGATGTTCATCGGCGCGCGGCTGGTACGTGGCTGGATAGAGGAGCGCCGGTACGATCGGTACTTCCACCCGTTGCGGGTCGCCCGGATTCTGGCGCTGGCGAAGGCGTCGGAGTTCTTCGGCGCGGCGCTGGCCGGCGGCTACGTGGGGCTGGCGGTTTTGTCGGTGGATCACCTTGGCAGCCCGATGGGCCGCGACGCCTTGGTGCGGGCGGCCCTGATGGTCGGTGCCGCGCTGGCCGCCACGGTGACCGCGATGGCGCTGGAGCACGCCTGTCTGGTGCCTTCAGACGACGACCGCGGCACGGATACCTGACCCCCGTCGCCACCTGCGGGTGATCGGTTCAGCCGACTTGCTTGGCGAGCTTGCGGGCTTCTTTCAGCGACTTACCCCTGGCTTCCTCCGGCAGCCGCCATACAGTGCTGCCACCCATAAGATCGAACACCTGGATTCGGATACGCGGCGCCCCCGGCCGGGGCGCCCGGGAACTACCCCGCTCGTCGGTGCCACCCATGAGGCTGAAGCCGCTGACGTCGACCTCTACGGTGTCCGGCACGTAGATGTCCGACCCACCCATGATGCTCACCGCCACGATGGTGGTGTCGTCGCTTTCCAACTCGGCGTCGCGCAGGTCGACGTCGTGCCCACCCATGATCGCCACCACTCGGAGCCGTTCGGCCACCCGCCACCGGCCGCGTTTGCTGGCCCCACCCATCATCGCCACGATCCACCTGGTGACCTTGCGGTTGCTCGGTGACCGATCGGCCGGGGTGGCGACGGGGGCTGGGAGGTCGGTGGTCAACGCGGCCAGCTCGCTGCGGGTCTTGGCCTCAAAGGCCCGCGCGACCCGCTCCTCCAGCTCGGCCAGGGTCAGCCGGCCGCTCGTGGTGTGCTCGGAAAGCAACTCGACGACGTTGTCCCGCTCGGCGTCCGAGGCACGGATGCCACCGTCGTCTCCGATCTGCGGGTGTTGTGCTGTAGCCACAGCGCTAGCTTAGTTCCGCATGCCGAACACGCGCATCCACCGGTAGATGGACATATCGATCGGTGATCCTCGACGAATATCGCCGGCCACCGTTCACCTGCCGTGGACGTGACCGATGCTGGTGCTGGTGCTGGTGCTGGTGCACGACACTAGATGCCGCACGATACCAACGTCGGCCGCCAGCCACGGCACGTCGAGCCATTGGCCGGTATCGAGCCAGCGCAGTTCGTCATGATCCTGCCGTGGAGTGGGCTGCCCGCCGGAGACGACAGCCCACCACAATCGCATCACGAGTCCGGGGGCGAGCGCCCAGTACCCCGCCTTCGGCCCTGGCACTTCAGTGCCCAGGCGGACCTCGATACCCAGCTCTTCCCGCAGCTCCCGGCGTAATGCCGCCCGAGGACGCTCGCCTCGCTCCACTTTGCCGCCCGGGAACTCCCATTGACCGGCCAGCCGCGGCGGCGCGGTCCGGCGGGCAGCCAGCAACCGGCGCGGCACCGTCAGATCGTCCACGATCGCGGCGGCAACCACACAAGTCAGGTCTTGATCGGACATGTCGAATAAGGTCCTGCCATAGGGCGTCTAGCTGACGAGAATGGGACAGTCGGCCCATATGCGCCGGCCTTGATTCTCCGGTATCTTCCCATTCTTGGGTCCACGGGTAACCGCGGAAGGGTAGGGGACACGTGCAACATCGGCATCCACGCCATCGTAAAAGCTCCGAGGGTGTGCCATACGAGCCTGTGCAGACGAAGCCCACCATGGGTTCGGGCTTTCTAGCCCGGCTGCGCTTCACAGCCTCCGTAGTACTCCCGCTCACCATCGTGGTGGGTGCATACGTCGCGCTACGTGAGTACGAGCCCGGGGCGGGTGACGCGACGGCCGGACGAGGGCATGGCGGTGCCGAGGCGGCCGTCGGAGCGCTGGGACCAGATGAGCCGACCACCCCGCGGCTCGACGGCGGGCTGGTCGATGACTACCGCACACCGGGGAACCAGCCGTCCCGCTCAGCCGAACGCGATGGCTCGCTCGGCTCGCTGCTCGGCTTAGGGCTAGGTGACTTCACCCAACCCGGTGACAACGGGAGTGGGCCAGGTTCGCACACCGGCGGTGCCGGCCAGGACACATCCGGCGGATCTGGCGGGTCCGGCGGGTCCGGCGGTCCAGGCGGTCACGGGCCGCAGCCACCCAGTTCGGAGCCGACGGATCCAGTGCCGTCGGCCAGCCCGACCCCCACGGCCACCGCGACCTCGTCGCCTAGTCCTACACCGTCACCGACCGACACGCCGTCGCCGACACCCACCACTACTGACGCCTACACACCGACCCCAACCCCGACGCACACGCCGACCCCCACACCCACCACAACGCCATCACCACCACCGGACCCGCCTATTCTCACCAGTGCCGAACAGCTCCTGCTCGACACGACGAACCAGGTCCGCCGAGACGTCGGTTGCACCGACCTGCGCGCTGACCCGTACCTGACCGACGCCGCCCGCATGCACAGCACCGACATGCGTGAGCGCAGGTTCTACTCACACGTCAATCCAGCCGGCCACGGGCCTGACGACCGGGCCCAGGCGGCCGGATATCAGGCATCGGTCGAAGAGAACATCGCACGTGGATTGCTCAGCGCACGGGCCGCCGTGAACGGCTGGATGAAAGACCCCGAATCGCGGGCGAGGCTCACGAACTGCGAGTTCACCGCGATTGGGGTCGGAGCCGAACGTGGCCTGCTCAACACCTGGTGGACACAGGTGCTCGGCACCAAGTGAATCGGTCCACGCAGTGGTATCCACCGCGCGGCCCAGCCAGCTGCGGCGGTGGCGTGCCACAACACGTCGTGCTCGGCGGTACCATCACTCGCGATGAGAGCCGAGCCGAGCCGACGTGAACGCAAGAAGCTGGATGCGATGCGTCACATCCAGCGGACGGCACTCGACCTCTTCGACGAAAACGGCTACATCAACGTCACGATCGAGCGCATCGCAGCGGTCGCCGAGGTCTCACCGAGCTCCATCTATCGGTACTTTGGCACTAAGGAACAGCTCGTCTTATTCGACGAATACGACCCCATATTGTTCGACGCCCTGGAACGCGAGCTAGTCGACCACGACATCCTGACGGCCATGCAGAACGCCCTGTCCTCCAGCTTCCGGGAGCTGTTGCGGGCCGAGGAGGGCTTCATCCGCAGGCGCATGCGCTACGCGATAGGCGAACCCACGGTTCACGCGGGGATGCTGCAACAGGTCGAGGAGACCGAAATCGCGCTCCGCGAACTCTTCGCCCGTTACTCCCGGTGGAGCGCCGACGATCTAGAGCTCCGGATCGTCGCCGCGGTGCAGACGGCAGCACTCATGGCCACCCTGACGTACTGGCACGAGACTCAGTACCGAGAACCGCTCGACGAGGTGATCGACCGCACGTTCGCCCGCCTGGCCGCTGGCATTCGCCTGGATTGACCAACCCAGCGGCCACGTCGCCTCGAACTCCGTCGTCCACAGGCCCACCAAAGCGTGCCGCCCAACCCGGTGATAAGCGGGGATCTCGAGCCGATCAGGATCACGAACGCCTACCCATCGCTGAGTTATCCACAGCTCGACGAGATGGTCTTTTGCCGGCGCTCACCTCCGGACATGATGGGTCACGACCCACCCGCAACGTCAGAAAGCCATCGATGAGCGAACACCACCACGCCCGGGTCCACGACATCGTCGAGACTCTGGAACGAGCCGCCGCCCTGCACTCCCGCAACAACCTCGACGCTGCCGTCGAACTCGCCGGCCCGTTGGCCCATCATTTCGATCCCGCCGACGTCGACGCCGAGCGCCACGTCGACGCCGCGATCTCCGGCGTGCTGCGCACCTGGCTCACCCAGGTGTGGAGCCGCGGCTGGATGCCGACCGACGTCCACCAGATGGCTCGGCGACACTGCTCCGCGCTGGCGGCGGGGTTTGCCATCGATGTGATCGCCGAACACGCCGCACAGCACTCAGCGGCTGGGCTCCACCCACGATGGCGCGCCCAGCTAGACCATCTTGGCGCCCAGGCGTGGTGGCGGGCCGACCAGCCGCTGGCCGTCCAGTGGGCGGTGCGGCATCATCTCCACCGCGAGGCCATGGTCTTGGTGGTTGTCGAACTGCTCGGCCTCCTGATGAGCCTGGGCACTCTGCCGGTCATCGTCCCGCCCCCGGGGCAGGACGGCGCGGCGGGCGCACCAACCGACACCACCCCGGTCGACGAGAAGATCCTGAGTAAGGTCCGCGCCCTGCTGGCCAAGGCGGAATCGACCACGTTCCCGGAGGAAGCGGAGGCGCTATCGGCCAAGGCGCAAGACCTCATGGCTCGCCACTCCGTCGAGCGTGCCGCCGCCGAGTCGACCGGTGCTGCCAGCACCTCCGTCACGGCGTGCCGGATCTGGCTCGACGCCCCCTACATCGGTGCCAAGTCACTACTCGTCGCGGAGGTCGCCGCCGCGAACCGGTGTCGCACGGTCAGCTACGAGAGGCTCGGCTTCGTCACCGTACTGGGCGACATCACCGATCTCGAAGCCGTCGAACTGCTCGCCACGTCTCTCATGGTGCAGGCCACTCGGGCGATGCTCGACGCTGGCCGGCAGGTCACGCGGGGCGGCCAGTCGCGCACTCGCTCGTACCGGCGGTCTTTCCTCATCGCCTATGCCACCCGCATCGGCGAGCGTTTGCACGAGGTCACCACCGACACCGTGGCCGCAGCTGGCGCGGCGTTGCTCCCGGCACTCGCCCGCCGGGAACTGGCGGTCGACGATCTGTTCGCCGCCCTGTTCGGCGGCCGGGTAGCGAAACGTTCGTTCTCGGTCGGCAACGCCGCCGGCTACGGTGCCGGTCGCGCCGCCGCCGACCAGGCCGTGCTGAACCCATCTCGGCGGGCTCTGCCAGGTGCGGCATCGTGAACCGCCGCGCCGCCGTTCAGTCCAGATCGGCGACCCGCTGAGCAAGATCATCCGCGCTGAAGTTCCCACTGGCTACCGGCTCGCCGCTGGAGTCGAGCAAGACGTAGGTGCTCTGTTCGGCCACACCGTACTCCCGCCAGATGTGCCCGTCGGGGTCGGACAGGTGGGTCAACTCGCCGGTTCCGGTGTCGTCGATAAACGCTGGCATGTCGTCGGCCGCGGCCAGACCGGCGACGCCGACCACAACCACCTCGTCGGCATGCTCCGCCGCCACCGACAGCACCGTCGGCGCCTGCGCCACACACTTCGGGCACCACGGGGCCCAGAACCAGAGCACCACTGGCTGGCCGGCCAAGCTGGCACCGTCGAACGGCTCACCGTCGACGGTGGTCCCGGTGAAGTCCGGCCCGGACACCTCCGGCTGGCCCGTCGACGTGTCGTCTCCGGTGTCGTCGTCGGGTGTGTCGTCGTCGATGGCCGGATCATCCGTCGTGTCGTCGTCCGTGGGCTCGTCCGCATCGGCATCGGGGTCGGATGGGTCCTCCGGCTCGCCGACGGATTCGGTGGTCGGCTCGGACATCCCGGTCGACTCGGAGTCGTCACCCGACCCACACGCCGCGACACCCATCACCGAGACCATCACCAAGGCCGACACGATACGGCGGTTGCGCACTGCTACTCCTCATGGTCACACGTCTGATCGACTAGTCCCGGCATACCCGGCTGCGCCCAGCATGCCACCCGAGCCGGAGGGCTGGCCCTTACGAGATCCTTAACATCGCTCACCGTCACTCTCACGCTGCCGATCTGCCGGCGTACCCCAGGCCCTCGGTCCGGACGACGCACCTCTGCCCGGCCGCCCGGGCGTTGTGCGCGGACAGCCGGGAGCGGGATAGAATAGGACCTCAACCGCAGTTGAGGTCAAGTCGGGGAGCATCGGCGAGTGGACGACGGTAGAGACACACCAGCGTGGGACAAGAAGGAACTGACCGTCGGGGAGTTGTCCGCACGCAGCGGCGCCGCCGTGTCCGCTCTGCATTTCTACGAGCGCAAGGGCTTGATCAACTCCCGTCGGACCACCGGTAACCAGCGACGTTATCCGCGAGCAACGCTGCGTCGTGTCGCACTCATCCGTATCGCTCAGCGGGTGGGGGTCCCGTTGGCCGAGATCAAGAATGCTCTTGACCGCCTGCCTGACGGCCGCACCCCCACGAAAAGGGACTGGGAGAAGCTGTCCCGCACGTGGCGGACCGAGCTGGACGAGCGCATCCGCCAACTGCAACAGATCAGGGACGACTTCACCGACTGCATCGGCTGTGGCTGCCTGTCATTGAATCGCTGCTCGCTCGCGAACACCCACGACGAGTTGGCCAGCCACGGCGATGGTCCCCGCCGCCTTCTCGAGGCCGCCTCCGCCTGACCCCATTTCCTGTTGTCACGCCGGGGTGACGGTGCCATCGGCGGCGACGTCGTAGCTGACACCACCCACCACCAGTCCGGTCAGCACGGCATCCGGATCCAGTCGAGACACGATCGGATCAGCGGTCACCGCGCCATCCAGGCCAACCCGCACCCCGAACACCGACTCGATCACCAGCGACGCCCATGAACCCGCCGACGAACACGCCCAGTCGATCAGATACGGGAACTGCGGCGGCGACTTCACCGCACCGCCGTTGACCGCGGCCTCCGCCTCCTCGACGAAGTGCGCCTGACCGGGCGGGCCCTGGTTGGCAGTCCGGGCCAAACCGGGGATCCAGTCCAAAGCCACGTCGGGCGCACCCAGCTCTACCAGCGCCCGCGCGGCATCAGCGGGCCACGCCGGGTAGGCACCGTTCCACTGGTGATCCGGCCGGACGCTGAAGACGGCGTCGTCGTCGTACGGAGACAACGCCCGCATCCACGACGGTGTCTGCAACTCCCGACGGAAGAAGTCCACCATCTCAGCCCGCTGATGGTCGGCCAGGTCGGCTGCGATGGTCGTGCCCACCGTCGAGAAGTCGTAGCAGTGCCGCACCGGCACCAGCCGGCCATCGGGGTGACGCGCGTGGAAGAACCCTCCACCGTCGACGTACAGCTTCTTCACCTCGCCGGCCAGGTCGTCCGCGTCGGCGCGCAGCCGTCCTGCCGTCGCGGCGTCGCCGGTCAGCTCGGCCACCTCGGCGGCGGCCCGAAGGCACCAGACGTTGGCCGCGTTCAGGCTGGCCACCTCGTGTACGTAGGTGCTGACGCACTCCAGGAGGTTGTCGATCCCGCCGTAGTCGGCCAGCGCACTGCCGGCCCGCAGGCCCTTCCATGCCTGCGACCATTCGACGACATGTTCGGCCACCCGACGGGCCGGGCCGTCGGCGGCGGATACCCGCTGGTCCAGGAACGAGCGGTCGCCGCTGAGCCGGACGTAGTCGCGGACCAGGCGGGTCATGGCGTAGTCGTTCACCGAGTACCACGGTCCGACGGATCCGCCGGTCTGCCACTCGATACCGAAGTGGGTGTGGATGTCGGTGCTGACCCAGTGTTCGATGTAGCGACGCATCGGCTCCGGGTCCAGCAAGCCGTGCACGAACGAGCTGAGGCTGTAGTCCCAGATGAACGTCGTGGTCTGCCAATAACGCGGCATGAGGGTGTCGTAGGCCCGGCCGAGCACGCTGGCCGCGCTGTCCCGGCGGAACCAGATGACACCGAGCACTCCCCACCAGTACAGGCGCCGCAACGCATCCGAACTGGTCCGCAAGATCGGCATGCTGCCGGAGAACTCGCCGGAGCCCGGCGTGAACGCCGCGGCCAGTTGTCGGTTCCACTCCTCCTCGGCCCGCCGCACCGCACCGGGAACGTCGTCGACCAGCTCCCGGTAGGCGACGGCGGCGGCGTCCTCATCGCCAGCGACGACGTGGACGTAGCCGACCCGTCCGCTGCCGCCCGGTTCCAGCCGCAACTCGGTGAAGACCGTCCGCGCATCCCGGACTCCGCCCGCGCCGTCCAGGCCCTGCATGCTGACCGCGCTACCCGACTCCGCGCGGGCCACCACCGCGGGACGGCCGGTGATCGCCTCGAAGGTGTTCGCTTCACTCGGCGGCGACGGCTCCAGCCACGGCTTTCCGGCCGCGGTCACGGTGGAGTCCAGCGAGAAGGCCAAGGGGACGATCCTGGTTTCGGCACCCTGATTGGTGACGGTGATATCGACGACGACGCCGGTGGCCCCGGGCGGGCACGCCGTGACCGTCTCGATGGCCAGGCCGTCCACGGTGCAGCGGCGGACAACCTGGTCCGGACGCCAGATCACTTCTACCGTCGGGCCGTAGGAGCGCAGCAGCCGCCCATCGAGATACAGCGTTCCGGTCACGGCGTCACCATGGGAGAACGGCGGGAAGTTCACGCTGCGCACCGCCACTACGTCGTGGTCGACCTGGACGGCGCCGAGAAAGTTGGTCAACCCGGGCGGGTTGAACATGTCGTCGAACCGGTGAGTGAGGACGTCGCTCGTCAGGTCGGCGACGGTGGGGATATCGGGTGTGCCGGGGGTCGTCATGCGGGGGATGCCTCGTTCCTTGTGCGGCCGGCGACGGCGGTGCCGGGCAGGGGGGTACCGGCGACAGCCGGGTCGGCGTAGTCGAAGTTGGGCAGCAGCGGATACCATTCGGGCCGGCCAGGGTCACGGTCGTAGGGGTAGCTGCCCAGCTCGCGGTAGAGCTCGGCGTATTCGGCCACCTTGTCCCGGTCCAGCGTGACACCGAGTCCCGGAGCCGACGGCACGTCGATCGCACCGTCCCGGTACTCGAACTTGCCGCCGGCGATGACGTCGCCCGTGAGATGGTGGTAGTGAGCGTCGGCCGCGAACGTCAGGTTCGGCACCACCGCGCCCATGTGCAGCATCGACGCTAGCTGAATACCCAGCTCGCCGGACGAGTGCACCGCCACGCCCAGCTGGAACGTCTCGCAGACTCCGGCGGCCCGGATACATGGCCGGATGCCACCCCAGAACGTGGTGTCCAGCAGGATGACGTCGACGGCGGGGTCGCGGACGTTCGCCGCGAGCTGCTCGAAGTTCACAACGACGGTGTTGGTGGCGATCGGCAGGGACGTCTTCTCCCGGATCCGGCGCAACCCGTTCATGCCGAACGTGGGGTCTTCGATGAAGTCGTTGGGCAGGTCTTCGATGGCCCGGGCGAACCGGATGCCTTCTTCGACGCTCAACGCCCCGTTGGGGTCGTACCGGAACCGGTCACCGGGGAACTCCTCGGCTAGCGCCCGGTAGCACCGCAATTCGTACTCCGGGGGAAACACGCCACCCTTGAGTTTGTGAGTCCGGAATCCGTACTCCTCCCGTAACTCCCGGGCGTGGTCCACCAGCTGCTCGACAGTACGGACCTCACCGGCACCGGTCGAGTTCGGATAACGGAAGAACAGATAGCTGGCGAACTCGATCCGATCGCGGACCCGCCCGCCCAGCAGCTCGTGCACCGGGACACCGAGATGCTGGCCCTGGAGGTCCAGGCAGGCGAATTCAATGGCCGCGAGCAGCTGGGTGCGGTTGTTGTACAGGCTCGCGGTGGGGTTGGCCAGCATAAAACGTAGTGCCTCGGTCCGCGCCGGGTCGTGACCGACGAGGTAGTCGCGCAGCCCCTGGACGGCCGCCTCGGCGCTCTGCCCGCCGCCGCCCATCTCGCCCAGGCCGATGAGTCCGTTGTCGGCCTCGACTTCTACGAGCGTCCGGACGAACCGGCCCCAGTGTGCCCCGTTGCTGTGCCGCAGCGGTGCTTCCAGCGGCACTGTCACGGTGGTGGCACGGACATCGGTGATCCGCATGGTGCTCAGTACTCCTCGTCCTATTCAGGCAGCGCTACGTTGAGCGCCGCGGTTAATCCACCGTCGACGCGCAGGTCGGCGCCGGTGATGAAACTCGCCTCGGGGCCGGCAAGGTAGGCGATGGCCTGAGCCACCTCTGCCGGAGTGGCCACCCTGCCGATGGGGTGGGCCCGTCCCCAGTCGGCGACCAGGTCGTCCGGGTCGCGGTCGCAGGCGAACCGGCCGGCTGCCCAGCGGAGCATGGGCGTGTCGACCGATCCCGGGCAGACCGCGTTGACCCGGATGCCTTCGGCGGCGTGGTCGACGGCCATCGCTTTGACCATGGCGACCAGGGCGCCCTTGCTGGCCGCGTAGGCAACCACGCCAGCCTGGGCGGCGTAGGCCTGGACCGACGCCACGACGACGACACTCCCGCCACCGCGGGACCGGATCTGCGGGATGAAGTGGTGACACGAAGCGAATACGCCGCGCAGGTTCACCGCCATGAGCTCGTCATATTCGGCGACACTCATCTCATCGACGGTTCCGTATCGTTGCACCCCGGCGGCGCACACCAGCACATCGACTCCGCCGTACCGATCGCCGGCCGTCCGGGCCGCCACGGCGAGTTGTTCGTCGTCGCTGACATCCACCTGTTCGGTCTCCACCGCGAGCGCTTCCGTCGCGGCGGCGGCACCGAGCCGGGCCAGCGCGGCCGGGTCGCGATCCAGCGCGATGACGGTGTCACCGCCGCGGGCCAGGTGCAACGTGGCCGCCTCGCCGATGCCGGCTGCCCCGCCGGTGACGGCTACCACCCTGGGCCGGGTCTTCGTCGTCGCCATCGTGTCTCCTTCGTCGGCTCGTCGTTCAGGTTGGTCTCGTCGTCAAGGTGGAGCAGGGCTCAGAACTGTCCCAGCGCGAGGCCGCGCGAGAAGATCCGCTGGGTGGCGAGGAAGAGGACGACGGTGGGGATGGACACCAGGAGGCCGCCCGCCAGCACTACCGGCATGGCCGAACCTCCGTAGGTGCTCTGCAACGCGGTCAGCGCCGTCATCACCGGCCGCACGTCGTTGGACTGGCTCAGGGTGAGCCCCAGCAACAGGTCGTTCCAGATGAACGTGGCCTGCAGGATGAACACCGCCACCATCGCGCTCTTGGACATCGGCAGGTAGATCCGCCAGAAGATCCGCCACGTGGAGGCGCCGTCCACCACTGCCGCCTCGAACACGTGGTGGGCGATGCCGGTGAAGAAGTTGCGCATGACGAACGCGGAGAACGGCACGCTGATCACCGTGTAGACGAGGATCAGTCCGATCCTGGTGTCGTACAGACCGGTCTCGGCGTAGCCAACGAACAGCGGCATCAGGAGCATCTGCAGCGGGAACACGGTGCCACCGAAGATGAAGACGAACCACCAGAAGCCGTGCCGCAGCCGCAACGCGACGATCGCGAAACCCACGCTGGCCCCGATCAGCACCCCCACGAGCGGACCGGTGACGCTGTAAATAAGGGTGCTCATGACGGTGGAGCCGAGGTCGGCGCGTTCCCACACGTCACGCATGTTGTCCAGCAATGCCCCGCCGAACGCCGGCTTCCAGACCTCCGCCGACGAGTAGTCGCCAGGCAGCTTCGACGCGTTGGCGATGAGTAGGTAGACCGGCACCAGCCACAGCAGCCCGAGAACGCTGAGGAAGACCGGACGGATCACTTTATTGACCATGGCCGCCCCCCTACAGAGCCTTGCGCTCGGACAACTGCCGGCGCAGGTAGGCGATGGAGGCGGTCAACGTGACGACGGTGAGGAAAACCGAGACCGCGCCGCCCAAGCCGTACTCGCTCTGCACGAAGGTCTCCCGGTACATCGTGATGGCGAGGGTCTCGGACGAGCGGCCCGGTCCGCCCTGGGTCATCACCCACACCACGTCGAACGTCTTCAAGCTGGCGACGATGGACAGGCCGACGACGACGGTCGTGAGCGGACGCAGCATCGGCCAGAGGATGTGCCGGAACATCGTCCAGCCCGACGCACCGTCCACCCGGGCCGCCTCGACCGGCTCCTTGGGGATGGATTGCAGGCCGATGACGAACAGCAGGGCGTTGACCCCCGACGCTTGCCACGCCGCCGCACCGATCATGACGAAGGTGTTGAGTGGCGCGTCGAGCAACCAGCGAGAGTCCGCGCCCGGGAGGCCAAACGTGTCCATCGCCTGGCTCAGTGCGCCGCCGCTTTGCAGGATGAAACTCCAGATCACCCCGACGGCCACCCCGGAGATCGCGTACGGGATGAGGAACGGCAGCCGGAACCAGGCACCGAAGCGCATGTTGTACGTGAGCACGGCGATCAACAGACCGATACCGACCGGCACCGCGATGGTCCCGACCACCCAGAAGGCGGTGTTCCGAAGCGACGTCAGCAACGCCGGGTCGGAGAACATCGCCACGTAGTTGTCGAGGCCGATCCACTCCGGCGACCCCAGACCCCGGTACCGGGTGAAGCTCAGGAACGTGGTCCAGAGGAACGGCAGATAGAGCAGACCGGCGACGATGAACACGCCGGGCGCGACGAACCCCTTGGCCGACCACCGGTAGGAGGGGCGGCCGCCGGAACGGGTCCGGCGCACCACCCCACTGTCCGGGTCGACCTGGACGGACGTGGAACTCACTGGTTGGCCCAGTACGCGTCCGCTTCGGCCTGGATGTTCTCCAGGATCGGCATCGGGTCACCGGGGTTGGTCACGAAAGCCCCGAATCCGTCGAGTGCAGCGGTGAGTACCGGCTGCGGGGTCGCCTCGAAGTAGCGCTCGATGAGGCGGATGTCGCCGGCGTTGGCCTCTTCACCCAGATCGGCCAGCCGCTCGTCGCGGATCTCGGCGTTGGGGTTGAAGGAGACGTCGCCCCGGGCGTTGGCCCACTCGGTCTGTGCGTCGGCGCCCAGCCACCAGTCCATGTAGGCGACAGCCTCGGCCCGGTCGTCGGCCTCCTCGGCCGCACACAGGGGACCGGTCTCCACGATCAGGGAGGTCTGGGGGAGGTCCGGGTTCACGTTGGGGATGACGAAGAAGTCGTAGTCCTCGCCCGAGGTCATATCCAGCGCGTTGAGTGATCCGGTGAAGAACGTGCCGAAGTTGAGCATGGCGAGGTCGCCGTTGTTCAACAGCACCTGCGGGTCGTCGGCCAGGCCCGGGTCGCTGAAATAGCCCGCCTCGATCATGTCGCCCCACTGCTCCATGACCGCCACCACACCGGGGTCGGTGTAGCTGGCCTCGCCGGTCCCCAGTGCCTCGTACAGGTCGGGATCACTGCCGGCCAACAAGGTCTGGAACCAAACGAAGGAGAACAGGATGTTGGTCTGGTAGAACGCGGGAATTCCCTCGTCCGCCAGCGTCTCGGCGATGTGCATGAGGTCGTCCCACGTCTGCGGCGGCTCCAAGCCATGGTCGGCGAAGACGTGTTTGTTGTAGTAGAGCACCCAGTACGCGACATTGAGCGGGACACAGTACTGATCACCGTTGTAGGTGTAGTACTGCTGCAGGTCTTCGGGCACGTCGCCGTTGGCGATGGCCTCGGCCCAGAGATCTCCCGTCGACGCGACCATTCCCTCGTCGACGAGTTCAGCCAGTGCGTCGCCGGTGTGCCAGGTGAACAGAGTCGGCTTCTCCGCGGTGCGGAAAGACTGCTTGATGAACGCGGAGTAGGTGTCCGCGTCGGAGTACCCGGTGAAGTCGAGATCGAATCCGATCTGATCCTCAGAAGCAGCGCTGACCTGGTCGAACTGTGGCTCCCAAGCGGCTTTGTCGGTGTAGAACTTGAGCGTACCGCTGTCCGCCACCGTGCCGTTGGTGCCGGGACCGCCGTCATCGCTGCTGCCGTTGCCGTCGTCGCCACCGCCGCAGGCGCTGAGGGCGAGCGCTCCGGCCAGACCGGCTATCGCGAGCATTCTCGTGTGCTTCATGACACCACCTCGTTGTGTTTGGTCAGAAAGGTGCGCGCGCCGGACCGGCGCTCGGACTACGGATGAGCTACGAGCCTTGTGACAACCGCTCCCGCACGATGCGGATGACGTTGTCGAGATGCTCATGCATGGCCTGGCGGGCCGCGTCCACGTTGCCGTCCACGATGAGCTCGGTGATCCGCCGGTGCTCCTCGAAGTCCCGGTCCTCGTCACCGTGTAATCGCAGGATTTCGCGCTGCTCTTCGGCGTGGATGAACACGATCGAGTCGATGACCTCGGCCAGGATCGTGTTCCCGCCAGCAGCGGCGATGGTGCGGTGGAAGTTGAGGTTGACCAGCCACAGCCGGTCGTCACCGGCCGAGATGCACTGGCGAGCCTCGTCGAGTGTCTCCACCATCAGATCGATGCCTTGGCGCTCTCGCACCGTGGCGGCGAGCGCGGCGATCGGTGGTTCGATCTGTAGGCGCGCCCCCAGCAGTTCGATGAGCTGTTCGCCGGTGGGACTAGGGGAGAGCGGATTGGGCAGCACCATCCGGCGGACGTTCTCCCCGACGTACACCCCGGACCCGTGCCGCAAGCTCACCCCGCCCATAGCCTCGAGTCTGCGTAGAGCCTCCCGCATCGTGGGCACCGCTACTTGGAATCGCGTCGCGAGTGTCTTGACCGATTCCAGCTGATCGCCCGGTTGCAACGACTCGTTGTGGATCATCGATGCGACGGCCATGGCGAGATCGCTGGACAGGCTGCGACGCTCCGGAGTGCCGACGTCGGCAGGCGGTCCACTGGAAGACATAAAGTGATCTAATCACTTTATGTCTTCCAGGTCGAGCGTCGTGACCAAACCGAAACCCGCCGGCATAGGTGCCGTCGCATCACACGCCCACCGGGTGTTCACCCGCGGCACGTAGGGTCACGCAGGTGCCGACCATCGTCCACGCCGCCGACCTGCATCTGAACAGCCCACTCCGAGGTCTGCCCGGACTGGCCGCCGATCTCCTACCCGCCCCCACCTGGACCGCCTTCGATGCCCTGATCGACCTCGTCATGCGGGAGCAGGCGGACGTGTTGATCCTGGCGGGGGATCTCACCGATCGGGACTGGTACGACGGCGCCGTCGCGCGCCGCCTGCACGACTCGCTCGCCGCCCTACACGAGGCGGCGATCCCCGTGCTCATCACCAGCGGCAACCACGACGCCACCTGCCGGGCACGAGAACGCATGATCGACGTCGCCGGGCCACTCCCACCTGCCACGATCTGGTTCGACACCGACCACGCCCACACCCACGTTCTCGACGACATCGGCGTCGCCGCCCACGGCCGCAGCCTGCCCGCCGGTGCCATCGCCGCCGACCTGGTGCCCGGCTTCCCGTCCCCGGTTCCTGACCTGCTCAACGTCGGCATCCTGCATACCAGCCTCGACGGCACCCGCCCTGGCAAACCGTGTGCACCCACCACCGTGTCCGCCCTGAACGACGCCGGCTACCAGTACTGGGCGCTCGGGCACGTCCACACAAGGGAGGTGGTCTCACGAGATCCACTGATCGTCTACCCCGGCAATATCCAGGGCCGCGGGATCGGTGAGCCGGGGCCCAAGGGCGCCACCGTGATCGACGTCGACGGAACCAGGGTCACCCGGACCACCCACCACGAACTGGCGGCGGTGCGCTGGGAAAGGGTGCGGGTAGATACCACCGGCCACCGACGCGCCGACGAGATCATCGAGCACACCCTGGCCGTACTCGACCACGCCGCCGACGTACTAGAACCCGGACAACGGCTGGCCGCGCGTATCGAGATCGCCGCGGCGCCACCCACACTGGGTGACCAGGCCGAGATGTCGGCCGGCATCCGCGCCGCCGCCACCCGAGACCCGCGATTTCTCCTCGAACGGATCGAGTGGGTCTAACACCAACCGCCCATCCCCGGCCCGCCGATCCGCGGCCCCGGCCACAACCGCCACAAGCTTCCGTACTGCGCCTATAGCGACAACAAGCTTCCGCGTGGCGGCGCGGCGTCGAGCGGCTCTGAGCGTGGCTCACCCGCCGGTGCGGCCGTCTCGTCGAGGACTGACCAGCCCACATTCGTAGGCGAACACCACCAGCTGGGCGCGGTCGCGCACCCGCAGTTTGGTCATCGCCCGGCTTACGTGTGTCTTCGCCGTCAACGGGCTGATCACCATCGTTTCGGCGATCTCGTCGTTGCTCAGGCCGCGTGCCACGAGCGCCACGACCTCTCGCTCCCGGTTGGTCAGCTCCGTCAGCTCAGCCGGCACGTGGACGGTGCGCGGGCGCGACACGAACTCCTGGATCAGCCGACGGGTGATCACCGGAGCCAGCAACGCATCTCCCCGTGCGGCCACCCGTACCGAGCTGAGTAGATCGGCCGGCTCGATGTCTTTGACCAGGAAGCCCGCAGCTCCAGCGCGTAGGGCGTCGAACACGTACTCGTCGATACCGTAGTTGGTCAGGATGACCACGTGTACACCGGCGAGGTTAGGGTCGGCCGCGATCTGGCGGGTGGTCTCCACACCGTCCAGCCCAGGCATCTGGATATCGACAAGCGCCACGTCGGGACGGTGCGTTCGGGCCAGCGCGACCCCTTCCGCGCCGTCGGCGGCCTCACCCACGACATGGATGTCGTCTTCGGCGTCCAGCAGCGCCCGGAAACCACCGCGGATCAGTGGTTGGTCGTCCACCAGCAACACCGCGATCCGGTCGCTCACGTGCGCACCGTCGGGAACTCAGCCCGGACGCTGAATCCGCCCTCAGGGCGCGGCGCGGCGTGCAACCGCCCGCCCAGCGCCGCAACCCGCTCCCGCATACCCGTCAACCCGGTACCGGCCGGCTGCTCCACGTCCGGCCGGGCCGCGCCGTCATCATCGATGTGGACGACGAACCGGTCCGGGCCGTAATCGAGCCGCACCACGGCGGTCGCCGGACCGGCATGCCGAGCGACGTTCGTCACCGCCTCCTGGACGATCCGGTAGGCCGCCTCGTCGATCCCGGCCGGCAGCCGGTGACGCTGCCCGGTGACGCTGACGTCGACTGGTACACCGGCCGAACTAGCCCGCTCGGCCAGCTCGTCCAGCCGATCCAGGCCACTGCCGTTGGAGTCGTCACTGCGCAGCGTGTCGAGGGTCGATCGCAGCTCCCGGATAGCCTCTCCGCTCGCGTCCTGGATCGCCACCAGTGCCTCCGGCGCCTGCTCACCGTTCTTGCGCGCCAGGTGCACAGCTACGCCGGCCTGCACCTTGATGATCGAGATGTTGTGGGTCAGGGAGTCGTGCAGGTCGCGGGCGATACGCAGCCGCTCCTCGATGGCCCGCCGGCGGGCGGCCTCCTCGCGGGTTCGCTCCGCTTCGGCGGCACGTTCCTCGACCTCTCGTACGTAGGCTCGCCACTGCAGGTAGCTCGCTGTCATCCCCACCGCCGTTGCCACCCAGCCAGCGATGAGGAACGTCTTCAGTCGGCGATCGGCAGCCATGCTGGCATCGTAGACGCCCGCCGCTCACCACGGCGTCCTCCGCGCGGAGTGCTCCGCCACTGCTCCCGCGGGAGTAGTCAGCCCCCTGCACGATGCCTCCGCGGTACTCACAACTGCCTCCCCACGTGCGACGACACCACCGGGTCGGACCAGCCAGCATCGTCTCAGCAGGCTCACCCATGCGGCCAGAACACACCCGGGGCACCACCACCCCATCGGAGGCGACCATGACCATACGTTCCGTGACCCCGCCCGCCATCGGCGACGTCGTACGCCAGCTGCACGGCTCCTTCGCCGGTGACGTCCACCTGCCCGGTCAGCCCGGCTACGACGCCGAGCGGGCTTCGTGGCACCGCACAGCCGACCCCTGGCCCGCCATCATCGCCGTGGCCACCAACGAACGCGACGTCCAGGCGGCGGTGCGAGCGGCGGCCACCCACGGGATGCCGCTGACGGTGCAGGCCACCGGGCATGGCACCTATCCGGGCGACGACAACGGGATACTGCTCAAGACGTCGCGGCTGGACTCGGTGATGGTGGACCCGGCCAGTCGCACCGCACGGGTAGGGCCGGGCACCCGGTGGTCCGCCGTCGTCGACGCGGCAGCCCCCTATGGGCTGGCGCCGCTGTCCGGCACCAGCTCCATCGGGGCGACCGGTTATCTGCTCGGCGGAGGGGCAGGATATCTCTCCCGCACCTTCGGGTTGGCCGCCGACAGCCTCGTCCGGGCCGACGTGGTCACCAGCAGCGGCCAGCGGCTCACCGTCAGCGGCGACGAACATCCGGACCTGTTCTGGGCGCTACGCGGCGGAGGCGGCAACTTCGCCGTCGCCACCTCCATCGAGTTCGTCCTCTTTCCGGTGGAGAAGGTGTACGCGGGGATCTCTTTCCACGACGCCAGCCGGACGCAGGATGTCCTCCGTCGCTACCGGGACTGGGTCACCACCGCCATCCCCGATGAGGTCAACACCGCGGTCATCCTGGCCACGATGCCTGAGGCAGCACAGGTTCCGGAGCCGATCCGGGGCCGGGCAGTGCTGGGCATCCGAGCCGTGTGTGCCACCACAGCCGCCAATGCGGAGCAGCATCTAGCCCCACTCCTCGACGCCGCGGGTCCGGCCCTCGCCGGTGGCTTCGCCGAGCAGACCTACGCGGCGGCGAGCGCCCAACTCAGTGGCCACCCACAGCCACCGACAGCCGTCGCTCAACGGTTCGAGCTGCTCCACACCCTGCCCGACGACGTCATCGAGCCGCTCGCGGCCGCCGCGGCCGGACCGATCGTCGTCGAGGTGCGGCATTGGGGCGGCGCGATAGCCCGACCCGGCCCGAACGCCGGTGCCGCCGGGCACCGAGACGTGCCGCTGTCAGTGCTGGCCGCCGCTATGGCCGGTACCCGCGACGAGCTGGCCCACGCCACACCCGCACTCGACCGTTTGATCGAACAGGTCCGGCCGTGGGCGACCGGCGGCTCGTTCCTCAACTTCCTCGCCGACACCGGCCGCACCGCCGCCGCGTATACACCGGACAACTATCGCCGGCTCGCCGAGGTCAAACGGGTCTGGGACCCCAACAACCTCTTCCGGGGCGGGCACAACATCCTTCCCGCTGCCGACGCGGATTCCATATGAACAGGGCAGAGGGGCGATGGCGCCGAAACCGCGGCCGTCGCCATCCGACCTTGTCACCGCCCAGGGATACATTGATTTCCTGGAACATCAGCCGATGCCGATGCGTTCCAGCCTCACCGGCGGTCTTCATCAAAGACACGAACTCTGGCCCACCCATCGAGCGGGCCCGTACAAGGAGGAAGTCGTGAACGATCCCGGCCCCAACCTCGCCGTCGAGACGTCTGGGTTGGTCAAACACTTCGGGGAGACGCGCGCGGTCGACGGGGTTGACCTCGCCGTTCGCACCGGGACGGTCTTCGGTGTTCTCGGACCCAACGGAGCCGGCAAGACGACCACGGTGCGCATGTTGGCCACGCTGCTCCAACCAGATGCCGGAGAGGCCCGGGTGCTCGGGCACGACGTCGTGCGTGAAGCCGACGCGGTCCGCAGTCGCGTCAGCCTCACCGGCCAGTTCGCCTCGGTCGACGAGGATCTCACCGGCTTGGAGAACTTGATCCTGCTCACCCGGTTGCTCGGGTACTCACGAGAGAGCTCCCGCGCTAGGGCGACGGAGCTGCTGGAGGCGTTCGGGTTGACCGATGCCGCCGGGCGGCAGGTCAAGAAGTACTCCGGCGGTATGCGCCGCCGCATGGACATCGCCGCGAGTATCGTCGCCACACCTGACGTGCTGTTCCTCGACGAACCAACCACGGGCCTCGATCCCCGCAGCCGCAACCAGGTGTGGGACATCGTCCGGGTTCTCGTCGCCGGCGGCACGACGGTCCTGTTGACCACCCAGTATCTGGACGAGGCGGACGAGCTGGCCGACCGGATCGCGGTGATCGACCATGGAAAAGTCATCGCCGAAGGCACCAGTGGCGAGCTGAAAGCATCGGTCGGGTCGGGCACCGTCCACATTCGCCTGGCCGACGCCGGGCAGCGCCCAGACGCCGAACAGCTGCTCAGCCAGCGCCTGGGAGTCCAGATCTACCTCGAACACGACCCCGTGGCGCTCACCGCCCAGTCCGGCGACGCCGCCCTTGTCTCACGCACCATCACTGAACTGACCACCTCGGGCATCGCGGTGACGGAGTTCTCCCTCGGTCAGCCCAGCCTGGACGAGGTTTTCCTGGCCTTGACGGGTCATCCCGCCGAAGCGGACGACGAGACTACCGAGGACGCAGCATGAGCACCAATACCTCCCAGCGGGGCAGTCGCAGTCAACCAGCCGTAGATGAAGCGCTGCTCGCGGCGCTGGCCACCCGGCCGCGCCCGCCGCGGCCGAGCCCGGTGCGGGCGTCCTTGACGTTCGGCTGGCGCGCGCTGCTCAAGATCAAGCACGTACCAGAGCAGCTGTTCGACGTGACCATGTTCCCCATCATGTTCACCCTGATGTTCACGTTCCTGTTCGGTGGCGCACTGGCCGGCTCCCCGCGGGAGTACATCCAGGAGTTGCTGCCGGGCATCCTGGTGCTGACCGTAGCGATGATCACCATGTACACCGGCCTAGGCATCAACAAAGACATCAGAAAAGGTGTCTTCGACCGGTTCCGCTCGTTGCCTATCTGGCGGCCCGCCGTACTGGTCGGGGCCCTGTTCGGTGACATTCTCCGGTACACCCTCGCCTCGGCGATCGTCATCGGGCTGGGCCTGCTGCTCGGGTTCCGGCCCAACGGCGGCGCCATCGGTGTCATCGCGGCGGTGGCGCTGTTGCTGGTGTTCGCCTTCAGCCTGTCGTGGATCTGGACCGCCCTCGGAATGCTGATGCGCACCGAAGAGTCCCTGATGGCGGTGAGCATGATGATCCTGTTCCCGCTGACGTTCATCAGCAACGTCTTCGTCGACCCGGCCACTATGCCCGGCTGGCTCGAGTCGTTCGTCGACATCAACCCGATCACCCATCTCTCGACCGCGTCACGTGGCCTGATGCACGGATCGGTGGATGGATCGCAGGTTCTGTGGGTGTTGATCGCCTGCGCCGTGCTCATCGCGGTGTTCGGCCCGCTCACCATGCGGCTGTTCCGCAAGAAGCAGTAGAGCCCCAGATAGCCCCGCGGCCACCACACCGAGTCGCGGGGCTACCGGCCGTTGGCCCGCCGGAGCTGCCCCAGCCGATAGGCGGATGTGTGTCGGACGCCGCCTTTACCAGACCATGACTTGCCCTTGACTGGTGATCGAGACATTGCCGCAAGGGGATGTCGCCGGGTGCGGTCATAGCCGAAGAGGGGTCGGCTGAGCCGGCATGCGGATCAGCGAGGCCCACCGTCGTGGTGCATCTCCCGTGGCAATTGCCGTCCACATCGAGAGGAGCATCATGTCTGTGGACGTGAACGAGGAACGGTTGCAGGAGTTCGGCGGTCACGTGGCCGGGTATCTCACCGGCGCCGTACTCAGCTTCGCCATCTGGCTGGGTGACGAGTTGGGTCTGTATCGGGCGATGGCGGGCCAAGGCCCGATGACCGCCGACGGGGTAGCCAAACGGTCTGGCTGCCACCCGACGCTGGTCCGGCAATGGATCGACGGCCAGGCCGCCGGCGGCCTGGTCACCTACGACGGAACCACCGACACCTACGAGCTGAGTCCAGAAGCGGCGCTGACGCTGGCCGACGACACGTCACCCGCCTTCATGGCCCGGGCGATCCAGGCGTTCGGATCTCTCTACCGCGACCTCGACAAACTGGCCGACGCATATCGCGGCGACGGCGGATTGTCGTGGAGCGACCACGATGCGGCCCTATTCGAAGGCACCGAATGGTTCTTCCGAGGCGGCTACCGGGCCGAGTTGCCAGCCTGGTTGGCCATGCTGGACGGGACCCATACCACGCTGTCCAACGGCGGCCGGATCGCCGACGTCGGCTGTGGGCATGGTGCGTCGTGTGTGGTGATGGCAGAGGCCTATCCAGGTGCACACGTCTATGGCTTCGACTTTCACGCCGCGTCGATCGAGATCGCCGCCCAGCGTTGCGCCGAGGCGGGCGTGGCAGATCGGACGAGTTTCGCCGTCGCGGACGCCAAGAGCTATGGCGGGACGTTCGATCTGATCTGCTTCTTCGACTGCCTCCACGACATGGGTGATCCCGTTGGCATCGCCAGATACGCACGACAGAGGCTGAGCCCTGAGGGCAGTGTTCTGCTGGTTGAACCCTTCGCCCTCGACGACCGCGCGGCGAACATGACGGAGAACCCGTTGGCGGCACTCGGCTACACCGCGGGGGCAACGGTGTGTACACCTAACTCGCTGTCGCAAGAGGTCGGCCTCGGGCTCGGCCCTCAGGCGGGGGAGGCGCGGCTTCGCGCGGTGTTCGACGAGGCCGGTTACTCACGCTTCCGCAGGGTTGCCGAGACGCCTCTCAACCTGATTTTGGAGGCCAAACCATAAGTCGCGCGGGCAGCCAAGCCAAAGGACAGGTCCTGAACGAGCGGCGGGCAGCCTAAGAGGCCGCGGAAACCACCCCGATTGTGCACCTGATCTCCGTTTTGTCACCTGATCTTCTTTGTGGCGACGATCAGATGCACGGAGGCGACGACGCTGCTGGTCAGCGCGGTGGGTGCTGCATCTGATCTCGTCTCATGACGTGGACGGTGGGCGATCAGATGCACGAACCGGGGTGTATCGGTGGGTAGTGCATCTGATCGTCGGCCCCGTTTGGCGTCGACCGCGTCGTTGCGGGACACACCCCAACCGAGGTGCGGCCACGTGCCGCGGTAGACCCATCCGGGGTGCGGCCCGGTGTGGTTGTAGGCCCCGACGGGGTGCGGAGCCACCGCGGCGTACGCCCGGCCTGGGTGTTCGTCCTACCTGGATGTATGTCCTGTCCGGATGCACTGCGTGTGGCCCCAAGCGCACGTCGGACCGCGCGGGGCAAGAATCGCCCGGCGTGCTGGACGATCAGATGCATGATGCGCTCCTGAAAGCGGTTGTCGTGCATCTGATCGCCCACCGTCCACGTCATGAGACGAGATCAGATGCAGCACCCACCGCGCTGACCAGCAGCGTCGTCGCCTCCGTGCATCTGATCGTCGCCACAAAGAAGATCAGGTGACAAAACGGAGATCAGGTGCACAACCGGGGGCGGCGCAAAACGAAACTCCCGGTCAGACCTGTCTGACCGGGAGTTCTTCGTTCACCTCGTGGTGCGCGAGGGGGGAGTTGAACCCCCACGTCCTTTCGGACACACGGACCTGAACCGTGCGCGTCTGCCTATTCCGCCACCCGCGCGCTGCAAATGCCACCTCAACTAGCTGGATGGCCTGCGGCAAAGAAGTCTAACACGCATGCGGGGCCTGCATGAACGTCCGGACGGACGGCCGCTCAACTCGGCTTCCCTGGGCCGAGTGCCGTCGTCATCGACTCCCCCGGTGCGCTGGCCCCATACTGCGAGGAGCACAATAAACAGCCGGGCCATCCGCGGTGCCGACGCCGGTTCTCCACGCCCGCCCACCGCAACACGATGCCATGGCCGCATCGACGTGCCGAACACAGCTACGATCGGAGACTGAGTCAACCGGCACCCTGGGATCGGCCGGGCACCGGTGGCTCGGAATTCATGAGGGGAAGGAGGTGGCCATGGGCGTCCTGCAGCGATTCGAGCGACGGCTCGAGAGTCTCGTCCAGGGTGCGTTCACCAGGGCATTCAGGTCGGAGGTCCAGCCTGTCGAGATCGCCGCTGCTATTCAGCGCGAGATCGACAACAACGCGCAGATCGTCTCCCGGCAGCGTTCGCTCGTGCCGAACTCCTTCGTGGTCGAGTTGGGCCCAAGCGACCATGATCGCCTAGGCCCTTACACCGCCACACTCAGTACCGTACTCGTCCAACTCGCGAGCGAACACGCCGAACTGCAGCACTACGCCTTCACCGGGCCAGTCAGCGTCGCGTTCGAGCGACACGAGGATCTCCGAACCGGAGACTTCCGGGTCCGCAGTCAGGTACGGGCCGGTGTCGACCGCGCGCCGGCATACTCTCCTTCACCCACCACCGAGACCCAATCGGCCGGATACCTGGTGATCAACGGCACTCAGCACCCGATCGTCGCGCCCGGTGTAGTGCTCGGCCGGGGCAGCGAGTCCGACATCCGCATCGACGATCCCGGCATATCACGGCGGCATGTCGAGATACGTGTGCGCCAATCCGGGGCGGAAACGCAGTTGGTGGCCGTGGATCTCGGCTCCACGAACGGTACGGTGATCGATGGCGCACGCGTTCCGCAAGCCCCGGTCACCGACGGCTCGCAGATCACGCTGGGTTCCACGGTCGTCCATGTCTACCGGCGGAGGTGAGGGGTGTCTGAGCTGACCCTGACGGTGATCAAGCTCGGCTTCCTCGCCGTGCTCTGGCTTCTTGTGCTGTCGGTCACCTCGGCCATGCGCGCTGACCTCTTCGGGGTCCGCCCACCGAAGCCTCCGAAGCCGTCCCGGGAAGCCGCACGTCAGGCCAAGCAGCCACGTAATGGCAAGGGGTTCCCAGCTCGAGCCGTGATCATCGAAGGACCCGACACCGGCCGCACCGTCCCCTTGGAGGGTGCCCCGGTCACGTTCGGCAGAGGTGATGACTGCACGATGCCGCTGGCGGACGAGTACATCTCGACCCAGCATGCGCGCCTGCGCTTTCACGAGGGGCAGTGGTACGTGGAGGACCTTGGGTCCACCAACGGCACCTACGTCGGCAACGACCGGCTCACCCGCAGCACGCCGGTCAGCGTCAAGAGCAGGTTCCGGCTCGGTAAGACCGTCGTCGAGCTGCGGAAGTAGGCACAGATGCCGTTGACGTTGCACTACGTTGCCCGGTCGCACGTGGGCTTGATCCGTGAGGGCAACGAAGACTCCGGTTATGCCGGTCCGCACCTGCTTGCCGTCGCCGACGGCATGGGAGGACACGCAGCCGGTGAGGTCGCCAGCCGGGCGGCTATCGAAGAACTCGTGGCGGTCGAGCTCGGGCCGACACAAGAAGAACCACTCGATGCCATGTCGGCTGCCATCACGGCGGCGAACAGCCGGATCCGCCAGCTCATCTCGGACGACCCATCCCGTGAAGGTATGGGAACCACGGTGACCGCGCTGTTCTGGACCGGCACCGCCCTGGGCATGGCACATATCGGAGACTCGCGTGCCTACCTGCTGCGCGACGGTGCCATCGATCAACTGTCACACGATCACACGTTCGTCCAGTCGTTGGTGGACGAAGGCCGCATCACCCTCGACGAAGCCAGCGTCCATCCCGCACGGTCGCTGATCCTCAAAGCTCTGCAGGGCCAGACACAGGTCGACCCAGATCTCCTCATCGTCGAGGTCAGGCCCGGTGACCGGCTGCTGGTGTGCAGTGACGGGCTGTCCGGCGTGGTCTCGGATTCCACTCTGGCCGAAACACTCGGGTCCATCGAAGGCCTCGACGACGTCGCCGACGAGCTCGTCCGCCTCGCACTCGCGGGTGGGGCACCTGACAACGTCACCTTGATCGTCGCCGACGTGCGGGAGACCGATCACGTCCGAAGCCCTGACGACACCGCCGAGGCTTTCCTGGTCGGCGCGGCGGCCGGCGACCCCCCGACTGCCCCCGAGCGACCCACTCGACGACGCCCGGCGGCGCTACGGGCGCTGCTCGGTGGTGACGACGATTCGCACGACCCGGAAGACCTGGAGGCGATGCGCTACGCGTTGCGCTCGCCCCGAAGGTATCGGTGGGTACGCCCAGTGGTGTTGCTGGTGGCGGTCGTCCTCCTCGGCTGGGTGGGGTTGAACATCGCCGACCAATGGGTGCGCTCGCAGTACTACGTCGGGCAGAGCGACGGCGAGGTGGCCATCTTCCAGGGCGTCAGTCAGGAGATCGGCCCGATCCGCCTGTCCGAGTTGCACGAGGTGCCCGGCGGGCTGCCGGTGGACGCACTTCCGGTTCTCCAGCGGGACCGGGTGGAGAGCACCATCCCCGCCAGCAACGTCGACGACGCCGCGTACATCGTCAACTCGCTGCGGCGGGATGCGTGCAACGCCTACGAGACCCGACGCTCGCGTGACGCCGACGCCGACGCCGACACTGATACCGACGAGGACGAGGACGACGGCGAAGACGACGAGACCGGCACCGATGCACCTGACGACACCGACGCCACCGCCACTCCGGACGCCTCGCCCGACCCGTCGCCGGAGGTTACGGTTGCACCCGGTGGCGCAGGCGACGACGGCGGGCCAAGCGACGAGGGCGACGAACCGGACGACGACGCCAGCGACGACGAACCCCAAGCTGGGCAGGCCGATCCTGGGGGCTGGCTCCCGGCGGACACGGATCTCGATTGCACGGGGGTCTGGTGAAGGGCGCAGCGACGAGTGAGCGTAGTGGTCGGCGCGACGAAGGAGCACCGCCCACGCAGCAAACGAGGACCGAAGCCCGAACAACACAACTGGTGAAGGGCGCAGCGACGAGTGAGCGTAGTGGTCGGCGCGACGAAGGAGCACCGCCCACGCAGCAAACGAGGACCGAAGCCCGAACAACACAACTGGTGAAGGGCGCAGCGACGAGTGAGCGTAGTGGTCGGCGCGACGAAGGAGCACCGCCCACGCAGCAAACGAGGACCGAAGCCCGAACAACACAACTGGTGAAGGGCGCAGCGACGAGTGAGCGTAGTGGTCGGCGCGACGAAGCCCGATCGGAGGGCCGGTGAGTCTCGATCAGAACCGGCTGCGCCTCGATCAGCCGTCCAATGACGACCCTGTGGTGCCTCGCCGGGGCCGTGGAACCGAGCTGATCCTGCTCGTCTTCGCCGTGGGTATTTCCACGTTCGCTTACATCAATGTCGACCTGGGCGCGCTCGGTGAGGTACCCCCCGATGCCTTGGCGTACATGGGTACGTTCGCGGCGGTGGCGGGGTTGGCGCACATCGTGATCCGGATCCGGGCGCCCTACGCGGACCCGGTGATATTGCCGATCGTGGTGACGTTGTGTGGGCTGGGTTTGGCGATGCTCCACCGGTTGGACATCGCCGACGAGGCGGCGCGCGCCAATGTTCAGCTGACCTGGATGCTGTTGGGTGCGGCGTTGTTCATCGTTGTGCTCTTCTTCGTTCGTGACCACCGTATCCTTGCCCGCTACCCGTATTTGGCCGGGCTGACCGGGCTGGTCCTGTTGGTCCTGCCGCTGATGCCGGTGATCGGGCACGACATCCGGGGTGCGCAGATTTGGATCCGTATCGGCGGGATGAGCTTCCAGCCGAACGAGGCCGCCAAGATCGTGTTGATCATTGCTTTCGCCGGTTTCCTGGTACAGAGCCGCGATGCGTTAGCGCTGGCCGGACGGCGGTTCATCGGAGTCGACCTGCCGCGGGCACGTGATCTCGGGCCGATCTTGATTGTTTGGTTGACCGCGCTCGGCATCTTGACCGTGCAGAACGATATGGGACCGTCGGTTCTGCTGTTCGGCAGTTTCGTTCTGTTGATCTACATCGCGACCGAGCGGATCTCGTGGATCATTCTCGGCTTGCTGATGATGCTCGGTGGTGCGTGGGCGGCGTACCAGCTGGTGTCGCAGGTGCGGCCGCGGTTCGATCTCTGGCTCAACCCCTTCGACGACCCCACCAATCAGATTGCCCAGGCGCTGTTTGGGTTGGCCTACGGCGGGACCATCGGTACCGGTCTTGGGCAGGGTTATCCAGACATGATCCCCATCGCCGAAAGCGACTTCATTGGCGCCGCGCTGGGTGAGGAGCTCGGACTGGCTGGCCTGACGGCCATCATCTTGTTGTACGCGCTACTCGTCTCGCGTGGTTTGCGGTCGGCTCTGGTTTTGCGCGACCCCTTCGGCAAGCTGCTGGCGGCCGGTCTGGCCTCGTCGTTGATGTTGCAGGTGTTCGTCGTCCTCGGCGGAGTCACCAAGCTGATCCCGATGTCTGGGCTCACCACCCCATTCCTCGCGCTTGGTGGATCCTCGTTGATAATGAACTGGGTCTTGGTTGCGTTATTGATCCGGCTGTCCGATGCGGCCCGGCGCCCAGCGCCGACGGAGGCGCCGTCATATTCGGACGATGCCGTCACCCAGGTGGTGAGGCTCCGATGAACTCCCCGATCCGGCGGGTGTCGGCGGGTTGCCTGCTTCTGGTGCTCGCACTCCTGGTGAACATCACCTATATACAGGCCTTCTGGGCAGACGAGTTGAACGCCCGCGGCGACAACCGCCGGGTCACCATCGCCGAGTACGCGCGTGAGCGTGGCCCTATCCTGCTGGCCGACGACACCCCGGTAGCGGTGTCTCGCGAGGTGGATGGCGACTTCAAGTTCCGGCGCGAGTATCCGGAAGGGGCGCTGTATGCGCCGCTGACCGGGCACTACTCCTACCTGTATCACCGATCGGCGATCGAACGCGCACAAAACGACATCTTGTCCGGCGAGGATGATCGCCTGTTCGTGCGGCGGCTGATCGACCTGGTGACAGGGGAGGAGCCTAAGGGTGGTGCGGTCAAACTGACCATCAACCCGGCCGCACAGCAGGCAGCGTGGGACACGCTCGGCAACAACAAGGGTGCGGTGGTTGCGCTTGACGTACGGACCGGGGCGATCCTGGCGATGGTCACCAAACCTTCGTACGACCCCAACCCGCTGGCCAGTCACTCCATCAGAGAGCAGCGCGAGGCGTGGATCGAGATCCATGGCGATCCGGAGAACGACATCCCAGCGGATCCCGACAAGCCGGCTGACAACCGCGCCATCGCCGAAACATTGCCCCCGGGTTCGGTCTTCAAGCTGGTCACCGCGGCGGCGGCCTTGGAGTCCGGAGAGTACGAGCCGGATTCGGTGGTGTTCGGCGGGGCGGAGTATCCGTTGCCGTTGACCAACCGGACGCTACCGAATCAGAGTGGTCAGGCTTGCGGAAGCAATGACGAGACCACCATCACCAACGCGCTGCGGATGTCGTGCAACACCGCGTTCGCCGACATAGGTGCGGAGTTGGGCGACGACGCACTTCGTGACCAAGCCGAGCGGTTCGGGTTCAACTCACGCCCGCTGACCAAAGACGACATGAACGCTGCCACCAGTCGGTTCCCCGATGATCCGGATGCACCGCAAACGGTCCTGTCGGCGATCGGCCAGTTCGACGTCACGGCCACTCCGCTACAGATCGCCATGGTCTCCGCAGCGATCGCCAACGGCGGTGTGCTGATGGATCCGTACGTCGTCCAGGAGTTACGCGCCCCCGACCTCGTGTCCACGATCCAACAGACCGAGCCGGAAGAGTTGTCGCGGGCGATCTCGCCGGACACCGCCCGCCGTCTGACCGAGATGATGGTGGACGTCGTCGAGAACGGCACCGGGGCGAACGCACAAATACCCAACATCCAGGTGGCCGGCAAGACCGGTACGGCGCAGAGCGCGCCGGAGCGGCCGCCGTACGCCTGGTTCACCTCGTTCGCCCCCGCCGACGATCCTCGCGTCGCGGTGGCGGTCGTGATCGAGGACGCGCCGGATACCGCTCGCAGCGACATCGGTGGCGGCCGGCTGGCCGCGCCGATCGCTAAGGCGGTTATGGAGGCGGTGTTGAGCTCGTGACCGTCATGTCTCACTTATTGGACGTTAGTCATGGACCGGGGAGCGCTGAGGGCTCGTTTGCCGGTACCGTTCGCGTGCGCGACGAACATATGAGAAGGGGCCAAGGATGAGCGAGCCGCAACTCCTCGGAGATCGCTACGAGCTCGGCGAGGTAATCGGCCGGGGCGGCATGGCGGAAGTCAGGCGCGGCCGGGACAGCCGGCTGGGCCGCATCGTGGCGCTCAAGATGCTGCGTGTCGACCATTCCGCCGACGCCACGTTCCAGGCACGGTTCCGCCGCGAAGCACAGTCTGCGGCCTCCCTGAACCACCGGAACATCGTCGCGGTGTACGACACCGGTGAAGACATGGTCAACGGGCACCGGGTGCCCTACATCGTCATGGAGTACGTGGAGGGGCAGACCCTACGCGAGATGGTGCGCGATCAGGTCCGGTTCACGCCGGAGCGCTCGATCGAGGTCATCAGCGCGATGCTCGACGCACTCGAGTACAGCCACCGGGGCGGCATCGTCCATCGCGACATCAAGCCGGGCAACATCATGATCACCACCACTGGTGAGGTCAAGGTCATGGACTTTGGCATCGCCCGGTCCCTGGCCGACACCGGGATGGCGTTGACTCAGACCGCGGCAGTGGTGGGCACGGCCCAGTACATCTCACCCGAGCAGGCGCGCGGTGAACAGGCTGATGCCCGTAGCGACCTGTACGCCAGCGGCTGTGTTATGTATGAGCTGCTGACCGGCCGTCCGCCATTCGTCGGTGAGTCGCTTGTTTCGGTCGCGGTCTCGCACGTGCGGGAGATGGCCACCCCGCCGTCGGTGCTCGACCCGTCGATCCCTGCCGATCTCGATGCCATCGTGATGAAGGCCCTGGCCAAGTCCCGCGAGGAGAGGTACCAAAGCGCGTACGAGATGCGTGCTGACCTCCAGCGTGCCGCGGCGGGTCTGCCCGTGGCCGCCTACGCCGACACGTCCGCGGCGACTCAGCTGATGGGTGCGTCAGCCCCGGCCTACGACGACACCCACATGCTCGACGACGGCACACTCCACGGCGACGAGGACCTCGAAGACGAGGACGAACCCAAGGGGGTCAGTTGGTGGGCCGTGGTGCTCGGTGCGCTAGCGGTCCTGGGTATCGCCGGACTGATCGGCTTTCTGCTCTTCCGCTCCGACGGGGCACAGCAGGTGACGGTCCCCACGCTGGTGGGAGAGAGCGAGCAGGTTGCGGTCGACACGCTGCGAGATCGCAACCTCGAGCCGGTCGTGAACAACGAACCCACCGACGATGCCGATCAAGTCGGCAATGTCATGAGCCAGAACCCTGGACCCAACACCCAGGTCGACGAAGGTTCCGAGGTCGTCCTGGTGGTGGGTATCGAACCCGACGCCGAGCCGGTGCCGGCCGTCGTCGGACGCTCGCTCGAGGAGGCCCGCGAGATCATCGAGGGCGCCGGTCTCCAGGTGGGCAGCATCACCAATGAGGCTAGCGACCGCCCGGAGGGTGAGGTCCTGAGCACCGATCCGGAGGCCGGTCAACCGGTGGCTCCGAACACCGCGGTCAACCTGGTGGTGTCGGAGGGGCGGGAGGTCGTGGAGGTCCCCAACGTCATCGGCACGCAGCGGCTCGCGGCCATCAACGAGTTGGAGCGCCTGGACCTGGAGGTTCAGGTGGAGTACGAGATCACCGGCGATTTCCCCAACGACCAGGTGTACAACCAGAGTCCCGAAGAAGGCGCCGAGCGAGAGCCGGGCGAAACGGTCATCATCTGGGTTGCCCAGGAGCCCGACGAAGATCCGGGCAACGGCGATCAGAACGGTGACCAGAACGGCGATCAGAACGGCAACGCCGACGAGAACGGTGACCAGAACGGCACCGACGATGGCGATCAGGACGGCGGTGGCGAAGCCGGTGACAACGGCGGCGGTGATGCCGGTGACGGCGGCAACCAGGACGGCGGCGAAGGCGGCGACTGGGGCGACGACTAACCGGTGGCACGTCCACCGGTAGCACCCACAGGTGATCGTTGCCGGGTTCACGTCGCTATAGCGACGTGAACCCGGCAACGATCACCGGGGACGGGTGCGGCTTGTCGGGTGCCCGTGCGGTCAGCGGGACACGACGGGTGCCATGCCGGCCGAACGGCGGATGGCGTCCTGATCGCCGCAGACAGCGAGCCAATTGGCGAGCATCCGGTGCCCACCTTCAGTGAGCACCGACTCGGGGTGGAACTGCACACCTTCGACCGGCAGCTCGCGGTGCCGGGCCGCCATCACCACACCGCCGTCGGTCCACGCCGTGGTCTCGAGCACGGCCGGCATGGTGGCCGGGTCGATGGCCAGCGAATGGTAGCGGGTGGCGGTAAACGGGTCAGCCAGACCCTCGAGGACACCGACGCCGTGATGACGGACCTGACTTGTCTTGCCATGCAGCAGCTCGGGCGCCTGGCCCACCACACCTCCGTATACGGCGCCGATGGCCTGTAGCCCAAGGCACACGCCGAAGATGGGCAGCGTGCCGGCTTCCTCGCGGACCAGGTCCATACAGACACCGGCTCGTTCCGGGGTTCCCGGGCCGGGGGAGAGCAACACGCCGTCGAACCCGTCGACCGCGGGGACATCATCATTGCGCCGGACCTCACACGAGGCGCCTAGCTGCTCCAAGTATTGGACGAGATTGAAGACGAAGCTGTCGTAGTTGTCGACAACCAGGATGCGCAGCCGGCCGGTGGTCATGATCTGGTTCCCGTCACTCGTGGCCCCTCGTAGGCCGGCATGGTGATCTCTTGTAGTGGCTCGACGTTGTATCCCAGGCCGATCGTCTCGGCCGAGGATTTGATCCAGGCGATCTCCTGCGAATCGTCCAGCGCCGCCTGGAGCATGTCTGGGTCACCGATCGCCGAGATGGTGTACGGCGGCGCATACTGCCGTCCCTCCAGCTGAAGCACCGGCCCGACGCATCGGACCGTGCTCGTCGCGCCGATACGTTGATCCATGACCATCATGGCCTCGGCGCCACCGGCCCAGAGCGCGTTCATGACGGCTTCGAGGTCTTCCTGGTGGATGATGAACTCTTCGATGTGGACACCGGCGAGGAGGTCCTGCCGGTTCCCCGTCCGTGGGGCATCGTGCAGCGTGACCTGCAGCCCCGGGCCCAGCACCGGACTCATACTCGCCTGCGGGCGGAGAGCGTCGAGCTCGTCCTGGAGGCGCCTCGTCTCGTCGTCTCCGCGGCTCTGCGTCAAACGCTCGACTTCGACCTGGATCTCCTCGGCCTGCACGGTCAACTGCTGGACCCGGCGTTCCTCCGCCCGGACGAGATCGGTCATTTCCAGGAGGTCGCCACCCCGCAGGTCGGTACCACCGGAGGTTTTCGCACTGATGACCAGCAAGGCCCCGCACAGTGCGAGCACCAGCGGCGCCGCGGTCTTCCAACCGCGGCCGACGGCCGTACGCTCGGACATGATGGGGACCCCCCACGGGACGATTTAGCTGGCGAACCTGGTGACTACTACGCTATCCGAGCACGTCTCCCAACATGAAGTGCCTGCCCATTACCGACCACGAGAGGAAACGACCGTGCCGAAGTCGCGTCGCCGCAAGAAGGATGACCCCATGGCGCAAGAATCACGCGAGGTACGCGACCCGGGTAGCTCCGGCCGCTGGGTGGTGCCCACCATGCTCACCCTGTTGTTGCTGGGTCTGGTCTGGATCGTCGTGTATTACCTGCTGCGAGAGCACATCGGGTTCATGGAGGCTCTCGGCGGATGGAACCTGGTGATCGGCATGGGTCTGATCACCGGTGGCTTCATCTGCGCGACCCAATGGAAGTAGAGATATCCACACACAACGGCCCAAATTCGCGGGCTGTGGATAACTCTTCACGGTGGGCTCGGTTGCCCTCAGACGGCCTCTCGTTAAGCGAAAAGACCGTTGTGGCCTGCACGGACGAGTTGTCCACAGGACTCCTACACAGCTGTGATTACACGTGTGTAGTTTTCCCCACTGGGGACAAGTCCTGTGGATAACTCGCGCTCCGTGAAGCCGTTCACGGCAACGCCATCACAACCGTGATACCGATGCCTACGGCCACCACCACACACGCCACGACGCTCAGTGGAGTGCGATACCGCCGCGGAGCGTGGGCGAAGACGAAGGCCAGGATCGCCCCAACGATCAGCCCGCCCAAATGGGCCCGCCAGTCGATCCGGGGCATGGTGAACCCGATCACCACGTTGATCGCCAGAATCGCCAGCACGGCGCTCACGTCCCGCTCGAACCGGCGCATCACGATGAGCAGCGCACCCAACAGCCCGAAGACGGCGCCAGAGGCGCCCAACGACATCGAGTAGGGGTGTCCCACGCCCAGCAGCGAGACCGCCGAGCCGCCCAGCGCCGATAGCAGGTACAAGCTGATGAACCGCCACCGGCCGAGGACCGGCTCGAGCGAACTACCCAGGATCCACAGGGCGAACATGTTCAAACCGATGTGCCAGAAGTCCTGATGCAGGAAGGCCGCCGTCAGCAGCCGATACCACTCGCCTTCGACAACACCGATACCCACCCCGGCTGGGTCGTTCTCGACCCCCATGACCAACGCGAACCGCGCGGGCAACTCGTTCCAGTTGGCACCGTAGGCCCGCATCGAGTCGGAAACCTGGCCATTCTGGATGAGCATCACTAACAGCCAGATAGCCAGATTGATACCGATGAGGGTTTTGGTGATGACATCGCCGTGCTCGCGGATCTGTCCGCCGAGCGCCGTGCGCGGCTCCCGCACGGATTTCTTGCCCTCGGCGATGCACTCCGGGCATTGGAACCCGACCGGGGCGGCCGTCATACACTCCGGACAAATGAACCGGTTACACCGCGAGCAGCGAATATACGTCTCCCGCTGCGGGTGCCGGTAGCAGGCCGGGACGTCCGGACCTCCAGCTCCCCCGGGGTGTTGGTCGGCGGATCCGCTCATACTGGTGGCGACCTCAGCCGCGGATGATGCTGACCGACTCGATGACGACCTCGTTCACCGGCCGGTCCGCCCGGCCCGTGGGCACCTGGGCGATGGTGTCGACCACCTGGCGGCTCGAGTCGTCGGCGACCTCACCGAAGATGGTGTGTCGGCGGTTCAGGTGCGGCTGCGGACCAACGGTGATGAAGAACTGCGAGCCGTTGGTGTTGGGGCCGGCGTTGGCCATGGCGAGGAGGTAGGGCCGGTCGAAGACCAATTCGGGGTGGAACTCGTCCGCGAAGTCATAACCGGGGCCACCGGTTCCGTTGCCCAGCGGGTCGCCGCCTTGGATCATGAAGCCGCTGATGACCCGGTGGAACACCGTGCCGTCATACAGCTTGTCCGAGGTTCGCTCTCCGGTGTCCGGATTTGTCCACTCTCGGGCACCCTCGGCCAACTCGACGAAGTTCTGAACGGTCTTCGGCGCGTGATTGGGTAAGAGAGAGAGTGTGATGTCGCCATGGTTGGTGTGTAAGCAGGCTTGGAGCTTGTCGGCCACGGTCTGCCTTTCGCTGTCCGTCGATGGATTTGACCTCATCCTCCCACGGAGCCTCCCGAGTAGGCATAGGGTCGGAGGGCAAGGCATGATCTAGAAGAACCACCCTTAGGTCAGACGGGGAAGGGGCCGAGTGAAGACGATCAACAAGGAGGCCCGTCTTGAGTAGGTTGTTCGGCAAGAGACGGAAGAAACAGGCGGAGGAAGCGGCCACTGAGGTCCGTGAAGCAGCCGTCCATGCACGTAATGCCGCCCGGGATGCCAGCAAGCGGGCTCGCGATGCTGCTGGACCAGTGGTCCAGTCTGCCCGCGAACGCGTCGTCCCGGTCGTCGAATCGGCGGCCGAGCGGGTGGCACCCCGGGTCGAGGCGGCCCGGTCCAAGATGGCACCGAAGGCTGCCCACGCCAAGGAGACGTTGATGAACGACGTTGTTCCGCGCGTGGCCGGCTCGCTGGCCGGTGCGGCCGACATCGTGTCGGAAAAGGCACAGGACCTCTCCGACCGAGCCACGGAGATTGCGGAGGAGCCGCACCGCCAACGTCGCAAGCGGCGCCGGCGGGTCGTGGTCATGGTGTTGGGCGGGTTTGCCGCCGCGGGCGCGGTGGTCGCGGGTGTGCTGAAACGGCGGAGCGCCGACGAGCAGTGGACCACATACGACCCGTCAGCGGGCCCGTGGGCGCCGGCTCCAGAGCCGCAGGCCGACGCCACTTCGTCGACACCAGGCGAGGCGGGCACGGTCGGGGCTGGGGCAACGGACGAGGAGGCCAACGAAGAGTCGGCGGCCGACCCGGACGGACCAGCGAAGAAGGCGGCACCAGCCAAGAAGACCACGGCAAAGAAGGCCGCCGCCAAGAAGAGCACGCCGGCCAAGAAGACCACGGCTAAGAAGGCCGCGGACACCAAGCCCGATCCGGCTACCAACAACAGCCAGGCCACGCTGGACAGCCAGACCTAGAGGCTGCCTGTAGGCCCCGGTGATCGTTGCCGGGTTCCGGTCCCTGACCTCAGGTGATCGTCGCGGTGATTGGGTCGCTATAGCGACCCGATCACCGCGACGATCACCGGGGCAGAGGGCGGAAATCCGGCAACGATCACGGCGGGTCTGGAGGTCACTGGCTACCGAAGGTGTCTCAGTAGGCGACGGTGAACCGCTCGCCGATGTGCCTGGCCTGTTCCACCTCGTCGACGACGGCCACAGCGTAGTCCTCCGTCGAGATTCTGCTGTTGCCTTCCGCGTCCATAATCAGCTCGTCGAGCGCGGTGCGGTACGTACCGGTCCGTTCGCCTGGCTGGATGTCCGCCGCCGGACTGATGTTGGTCCACCGCACATCGGTCACGGTCCGGTAGTACTCCAGGGCGTCGCCATGTGCGTGCATGATCTGCAGGACGAACTCCGGTAACCCGTCGGCGTCCCACACTCGGCTGCCGTCCGGTTTACGCAGCGAGCCCGCACCACCGACGGCGATCAACCGCGGAGCAGTGTCACCCAGGGCACGCAGTGCCGCCACGAGGGCCTCCGCGGCCGGCTTGATGGTGGCGATGTGTCCGGGCCCGTCGCCGCCGCCCACGGCGCTGATCACCACGTCGTGTCCGTTGCCGACCGCGGTGAGCGCCGCGACGTCGAGGACGTCGGCCGTGGTCACGTTCATTTGTGGGTGAGTTTCAGTGACCTTCGCGGGGTCGCGCACCACAGCCGTGACGCTGTGGCCGCGGCTGAGTGCCTCCCGGACAATACGGCTGCCGATGGTTCCGTTGGCACCGATGACGGCGATCTTCGCCATCTCTCCTCCTTGATGTATAGGCTTTCACCGCCACGTTATGGTTGTTGGAAGACAGCTACCAGGTCATATGATGACTACTAATGGTTAAAATGCGACATTCGGCGATCCCAGAAGTTCCTTACGCACCACCCTCGGGGGTCACCACTGGTGTCGAGGTATTGACGCTGGCTCAACTGCGCCAGCGGGCCAGCGAAGACGGCTTGCCCGGGCCGCAGCGGCCCGGTTTCCACCTCCTGTTCGCCATCGAGCACGGCGCTCTGTGGCACAGTGTCGACTTCACCGGCCACGTGCTGCGGCCAGGGTCGTGGCTTTGGGTCCGGCCCGGCCAAGTCCAACAGTTCGGCGACCTCGCCACCGCCGACGGCCAGCTCGTCCTCTTCCAGTCCAGCTTCCTGGATCCGGCCACCGCCGCCGCGGCCCGCCTCGACGAAGCATTTGGCCCGGCCTACCACCGCCCGGCCGGCTCCGATGCTGTCGTGACCCGCGGCATCATCGCCCAGCTACGCCATACGTTCGACTCCCGCCCAGCGCCCCCACAGCCCGTCCACACCGCGATCCTCCGGCATCTACTCTCCGCTTTGGTCCTACGGCTATCCCACCTCGCCGGCCCCACCGGCGGCGCCGCGGTCGAGCCGGACGCCACGTTCCGTCGCTTCCGGGCCGCCGTCGAGCAGAACTTCTTCCGGTTCCGGCAGGTCGCGTACTACGCCCGCGCGCTCGGATATTCGACGCGGACCCTCACCCGATCCACCCAGGCTGCCGCTGGAGTCAGCGCAAAGGAGTTCATCGACCGGCGGGTGATCCTGGAGGCCAGGCGGTTGCTCGCCCACGCCGATCTGCCAGCCGCCCGGATCGCGGCCCAGCTGGGATTCGATGATGCCACCAACTTCTCCAAATACTTCCACCATCGCACCGGCGCCACCCCCGGTGCGTTTCGGGCCTCGGTCCGAGCATCGAGTCGCTGAGCACCCGGCTTCGCCGACGACGCCACGCAGCCCTAAGAACCCGCGTCGCGGACCAGGATCGCCAGCTGAATCCGATTCGCCACGTCCACCTTGGTGAGCATGCTCGACACGTGGGCCTTGACTGTCCCGACCGACATGTACAGTCGCTCGGCGATCTCGGTGTTGGAAAGGCCCTCGGCCACCGCCGCCGCCACCTCACGCTCCCGCGGCGCCAACCGCTCCAGCCGCTCCCGGGCGGCCTGAGTGCGCTCCGCATTGCCGGTCGAGATGGCCTGGTCGATGACGGTACGGGCAGCCGTGGGAGAGAGCACCGGTTCGCCGGCGGCAGCCCGGCGGACCGCTTGGACGATCTGCTCCGGCGGAGTGTTCTTCGTCAGAAAGCCGGCTGCCCCCGCCCGCAACGCATCTATCACCGTCGTATCGGCCTGGAACGTCGTCAGCATGATCACCACTGGCGTCCGGCGCCCGACGCTGCGGGTGGTCACCATCCGGGTGGCCTCGATGCCGTCCAGGCCGGGCATCCGCACGTCCATCAACACCACGTCCGGCGACAGTCGCTGCACGGCGGCGGTGACCTCGCCTCCGTCGCCGACCTCGCCGACGATCTCGATGTCGCCCGATCCCCGGAACATCAGCCGTAGTCCTGCGCAGACGAGCGGGTCGTCATCGACGAGGAGGACCTTGACCGGCGCGGTCGGTGGCTCGGTCATGCGGCCATGGTAGCCGTGCCCACAGCCGGAAGGTGTGCGGACCGGCATCGAAGTCGAGGACACCGCCGTCGATGGCGACCCGTTCGGCCAGGCCGGTCAAGCCGACACCCGCGATGGCGCCGCGCTGCGCCGCCGGCGGCATCGGGTTCGTGACCGAAATCTCGAGGTCGGCCCCGGGTTGCCCAGCCAGCCGGACGTGAACCGGTCGGGCCGGAGCGTGTTTGCGGGCATTGGTCAGACCCTCCTGGACCACCCGGTACGCGGTCCGTTGCACTTGCCCGCGGATCGACGCGCGTTCGTCCACGACGCAGCCCGGATCGAAGTCGACGTGCTGGCCGACCGCCCTGGCTTCCTCTACCAGCTCAGCGACGCGATCGAGCCTTTGGTTCTGCCAGGCCGGCTCGGTGGAACTCGAGGTGACCGGCTCCGGTCCCCACCGCAGCACCCGCAGCACTTCACCGAGCTCACTCAGGGCGTGGTCGGCGTTGTCCTTGATCACCGCGACCGCTGAGGCTACCTCGGCCGAGTTGAGTGCAGGTGCGGTCCCGGTCTCCGACCGCTCAGTCCGATAGGCGAGAGCTCCCGCGTGGACGGTCAGCAATGAGATCCGGTGGGCGAGCACATCGTGCATCTCATGGGCGATCCGCTCCCGTTCGTCCCGCCGGGTATGCTCCAGCCGCCTTTCATGCTCACGCCGTTGCCGCTCGGCGTCTCGATGGAGGCTGATGACGAGCTGCCGGCGGCTACGCACCGCCACGCCGACCACGAACGGCACCACGAAGAACGACGTGATCATCACCATCGTGCCGACCCTTGCCAGCTCCGGTTCCGGATCGACGTACCCCGCCATCAAACCCATCAGGACGAACGGCACGGTCATCAGGCCCGCGACCTGCCACCGGCGGTGGACCGCGACGGTGAAGATGGCCACCACGACAGCTCCGAGTGCGGTTTCAGCCAGCCACATGGCCGGCATCATCGCCACCACCAGTGCCACTGGACACCGCCGGCGTAGCCACAACGCAGCGCACGCGGCAGCGCCGACCCAGGGGTTCACCGCCTCCGCCCACCCAACCTGGTCAGCCGCCGGGGTCCCGTCCATCCACAGCCGGACACCGATGAGCGCCGCGGCACCGAAAAGAGCGAAATCGACCGCCCAATCCCGGAGCGTGCGGCGGTACCCGGTGGGCCGGTCGTCGTCGGGCAACGCGATCTCGCCGGGCAGTACCCAGCGCGCCGGTGTGGTCTCGGCCCGGCCAGCACGTCCTGCGAGCCTCATAACCGGCAGCCTACGTTCGCCCCACCGGTCCGGGCGCCCATCCGATGGCCAACCCGTCGCTGGCCACCTGGCCATGCCGGCTGGCCACTCGGCCGATGTGGGGGCGGGTGGGTGGGCCGGACACTCGCAGTTGTGCTCGACCACATGTGCTCCGCGCCGCGACGATAGAAGGACCAGCGACCATGACCGCTGCCACGCCCGACCGCGCCGCCACGGTGATCCAACCGGACTCAGGTGCGCGCCTCCTGTTCCATCTCGTCTTCCCGCTTCTCGGGGGCGGGGCCGGATGGCTGCTCCGGCAGGCCGCCGGCTGGGCGGAATCTGTGCGATGGATGCCGTACCAGGGTCCATTGGAGCTGATCGACTCCTGGCCCGAGCCACACACCACCATCGCCGCGATCGTCCTCGGGGTTCTCGCCGGAGCGATCGTCGGTTACCTCGCCGAGAACGAGTCGCTGAAAGTCATCGTCACCGACGACGACGCCACGTTCGGCACCGGCCCATCGGCAACCCCGATCCGGCGCGCCAGCACCACGGCGGTGTTCATCGATCACAAAGAACTCAAAGAAGTGGTGGTGCTGGGCCCTGGGACCGAGGAAGTCCTCCGGCACAAGGCCGACATGGGTCGGAGCGAACGCGATCGCCTGGCAATCGCCTTCGACACCCACGGCTGGCCGTGGCACGACGGCGACCCGCATCACGACCAGTACCGGCGCTGGGTGGAGGGCACCCCACTCCTGCCCGTCGCCACCAACGCGATCCTCAAGGCGCGGCAACGCGCACTCGACCGTGGTGACCGCGACGACGCTCAGCAGCTGCGCGAGGAGCTGGCCCGGCTCGACATCGTCGTACGCGACGACGATGCGAAGCGCCAGTTCTGGCGCGCGGCGGGGTCAGCCCCCTGAGAGCTGGCCGCCGCCACCATCATCGGGCTGGACGCCGGGCGCGGTCGGCGCGGAGAACACCGGCCGGCGGTGCGCGGTGCACCAACAGCGTCACGGGACTACTCGCCGATGAATCCCTGCTCGACCAACCAGTCTCGAGCGACGTCGGCTGGCCGCTCGCCGTCGATGTCGACGCTGGTGTTCATCTGCTGCATCGACTCCGTGTTCAGCGCCGCCGCCACCGGGTTGAGCACCTCGGCCAGGCCAGGATGCTCGTCGAAGACGTCCTTGCGCACGGTCACCGCCGGGTTGTATACGGGGAAGAAGCCCTGATCGTCGTCGAGCACGGTGAGCCCGAACGCCTGAATCCGGCCATCGGTGGTGGCCACCATCCCGAAGTTGCAGGGATCGCTCTGCCCGATGGCGTTGTAGATCGTCCCCTCTTCCAGCGTCGCCACGTGGTTGGCTGCCAGCTCGAAGCCGTAGGTACGTTCAACTCCGGGCAGACCATCGTTTCGCACGCTGAACTCGCTGTTGACGCAGAGCGACGCCGCACTCTGGTCGGAGTTGGCGAGATCGGCATACTCGGACAGGCTCGTAACTCCGTATTCGCCGACGACGTCGTCAGCGGCGGCGATGGCGTAGGTGTTGTTGAACGGCGCCCGGTCGAGCCATATGACGTCGTTGGAGGCTTCGTCTTCCGCCGCCACCGCCTGGAGCTGCTCGTCTGGGTCGTTGATCGGATCGGTGTTCTGGAGGTAGCTGATCCAGGCGGTACCGGTGTACTCCCAGTACATGTCGATGTTGCCGGACGTCAGAGCAGTACGTGTGGTGTCGCTGCCGGCCAGTCCACACTGCCGGTCGACGCTCGCCCCGGTGGACTGCAAAGCGATCGCGGTGATTTCACACAGGATCAGCTGTTCGGTGAACTCTTTCGAGCCGACGGTGAACTGTGCGTCGTCGAGGTCACCGAGTTCGGCCAGACTCCCCGGCGCGGTATCCCCCGAACCGCCCGAGTCGCTCAAACATGCACTCGTCAACAGCGCGGTCACGGCGATCGCCGTAAGGGCTCCACCGCGGACTCGTCGAACATTCGTGGTGCGCATCTATCCGTTCCTTTCAGGTCATCGGTCAGGTTGTGGGCACGTTCGCGCCTCAGAGGCCCCGTGGCCGGACCACCCGTTCCACCACCCCGGCCAGCCAGTCCAGGGTGAGGGCGAGCACCGCGGCGAGGACACACCCGGTGATCAACACAGGCATCCGGTTGAGTGCGATACCGGCCTGGATCAGGGTGCCGAGCCCGCCGGCGTTGGTGTACGAAGCAAGGGCGGCATTACCCACGTTCAGGATCAAGGCGACCCGGATGCCCGCCAGCATCACCGGCACCGAGAGTGGGAGTTCGACCAGGAACAGCACCCGCGTCTTGGTCAGACCCATACCACGCGCGGCGTCGATCAGAGCACGGTCGACACCCATCAGGCCCACGATGGTGTTGCGCAGCACCGACAGGAAGGCCACCAAGACGAGTGCGATGATCGCCATCCGGAAGCCGGTACCGACGGTGACCGCGAGGAGCACCAACACGCCGATGGACGGCACCGCCTGGCCAAGATTGGCCAACGCCAGGATCGGACCGGATGCGTGGCGCAGCGCTGGGCGGGTGAGCAACACCCCGGTCGGAACCGCGATGGCGATCACGAGGAGGCTGGAGACGGCGACCAGCTGTATGTGCTCGACGAGAAGCCGGCTGATGGTGGGCCAGTTGATCGATCGTTGTTCGATGTCGTCGAGTTCCCGACTATTCAGATACACCATCAGCGCGGCCAGGACCGCCAGGAGCACAGCCGGGGTGACGATCACGTCGGCCAGCGACAGGTGACGCAGGCGCCGCGGCGGCCGGACGGTGGTCGATGCCGGCACGGTGGGGTTGGGGCTGGGTTCGATTGACGACACCGTCATCGCCACTCTCCAGGACCACCTGGGCCGACGGCGCTCGCGGTGCGGCCTACCTCGTCCGGATGGGCGTGCCGCATAACCGTGCCGGCCCGCAGGCAGCCCCGGATACGGCCGTCCTCGTCCAGGACGAGCGCGGTTTCGTCGTGTGCGGCGAGCATCGTGTCCAACGCTTCGAAGACGGTCTGCGTGCTTCGGACCACCGCCATTGGGCGGTCTGCGCCTCCGCGTTGCCAATACAGCGGGCGGCCCGCGTCCACCACCACACTGTGCTCCGCGGGCTCCGCGTCGAGTCCGGTGGATCGTGCGGTGGCGGCATCCACCGTTGCGACGGGTTCGAGCGGGAGTTCCGACACACGCTGCAACCCCAACAACCGGACCGATCCACCGGAGCCGATGAACGAGGCGACGAAGTCGTCCGCCGGCTGAGCCAGCAGCCGGGCGGGTGTGTCGAACTGAGCGATCTGCCCTCCCTTCCGGAACACGGCGATCCGGTCGCCGAGTTTGATGGCTTCCTCGATGTCGTGGGTCACGAACACCACCGTCTTGCGGATCTTCTCCTGGAGCTGGAGGAACTCGTCTTGCAGGCGGTCCCGGATGATCGGATCGAGCGCGCCGAACGGCTCGTCCATCAGCATCACCGGGGGATCGGCCGCCAGAGCCCGGGCAACTCCGACCCGCTGTTGCTCACCGCCGGACAGCTGCTTGGGATAGCGCTGCCGATAGGCGTCGGGGTCGAGGCCGAGCAGTTCCAGCAGCTCGGTGACGCGCTGGTCGATTCGTGAGCGCGGCCATCCCAGGGTGCGCGGCACCAGGCCGATGTTCGCCCCGACGGTCAGGTGCGGCAGCAATCCGACCTGTTGGATGACGTAGCCGATCCGGCGGCGCAGGTGGTCGGCGTCGACGTCGGTGACGTCCTCACCGTCGACATAGACCCGTCCGCTCGTCGGCTCGATCAGCCGGTTGATCATACGCATCGTCGTCGTCTTGCCACACCCGGACGGACCTAGCAGGACGACGATCTCCCCGGCGTAGACCTCCAGCGAGAGGTCGGCGACCGCTGCGGCATCGAGGCCGGGGTACGCCTTGCTGACCCGATCGAGCCGGATCATGGTGCGTGGTGGTTCGCCGGTCACGGTGTCAGACACGGATTCCTCGCGGAGTGGTGAGTCGGGATATCAGGACGAAGCCGAGGTCGAGGATCAGCGCCAGCACGGCGACGCCGAGCAGCCCGGCGAGGGTGTCGTTGAGCGCATTGGCGCCGCCCATCCGGGCCAGTCCGTCGAAAATCAGCCGGCCGAGCCCCGGGCCGGCGACGGCGGCGCCGATCGCGGCGATGCCGACGCTCATGATGGTCGCGATCCGGATCCCGTTGAGTACCACGGGCCAGGCCAGGGGCACCCGGACGGTGAGAAGCAGGCCGCGCCGCGACAGACCCATGCCGCGCGCCGCATCGACGACGTCGGCGGGAACCGACTCCAGGCCGGTCACGGCATTGCGCAGGATGGGGAAGATGGCGTACAGCACGAGCGCGGCGATCGCGGGCGGGGCTCCTAGGCTGAACACCGGGATCAGGAGGCCGAACAGCGCGAACGACGGGATGGTCAGCATCGTTCCGGTCAGGGTCAGCGCGGTCCGCCGAGCCAACGGGTGATGTTCCACCACAACAGCCATCGTGATGCCGATGACTGTGGCGATGCCGACGGCGATCAGGACGACCTGAGCGTGCTGGATCCCCAACACCAGGATGTCGGACCAACGCTGACCGAGATATTCGGCGAAGCTCATGTCGAAGGGCTGTCCGATTGGGGTGTGCCGAGGTCGGCGAGGTCAGTTTCGATGGCGGTGCCTGCGACGGGAGCCCCGTCCTGGAGGACCAACCAGAACTGCCGGGGATCTCCGAGGATGTCCGGGTTGGCGATGGGGTCACCGTTCAGCACGGCGATGTCGGCCACCTTGCCCGCCTCGATCGATCCGAGGTCGGACAGGCCCAGGGCGGCAGCGGCGCCGGAGGTGGCCATCACGAGCGCGTCGTGTGCCGGGAGTCCGTGATGCACCAGGCGCTGGACCTCGATCCAGATGCCGCCGCGGCGCAGCTCGAGATCATCTCCGCCGATGACCATCGGGGTGCCTGCCGCCACCGCCGCATGAATGGTCTTCTCCAGTTCTCGGATGTTGGCGACCGCCACCGCGTCGAGCTCTGGTGTGCAGTACGCCTCGGTATCGCCGCCGAGCCCCACCTGGAGGTCGAGCCCGGCGAACACGTACGAGCTGGAGAAGGTCGGGACCAATGCGATGTCGGCTTCGGCCATCCGGTCCAGCAGGTCTGGCCGGCGGTGCAGGTAGAAGCCATGTTCGATGGTGCGCATGTTCAGGTCGATGGCCGCTTCGCAGCCACCTATCCCTTCGGCGTGTGCGGCCACGTCGTAGCCCATGCGGTGCGACTCGTCGACGGCGGCTGCCATCTCCTCCATGGTGAGCTGGTTCGGCATGGCGGCCGCGCTGTCACCCGCGTCTCGGCACAGGCCGGCTTCGAGTTCGACCGACCGGGCGCCATTGGTCATGATCTTGATGAAGTCGGCGCCGCGGCGGATCTGCTCTCGTACTCCTTTGCGGATCTCGTCGGGCCCATCGGCCTCGCGGTACATTCCCTCGAAGATGACACCTCCGGGCGCGGTGCCCGAGATGATCAGCCCGCAGGTGAGGATCCGCGCGCCACGGAACACGCCGGCCCGCATCGCCTGCCGGTTCTCCATGACTTGATCACCGTAGGTGCCCATGTCACGGACCGTGGTGACGCCGTAGCGCAAGAACTCCCGGAGCTTCGCGCCTAGGGCGTGGCTGAGGGTGCCGGGCAACGTGGGCTGAGCCCCGAAGCCGAGTTCCGGCACGGCTCCGACACCATGAAGGTGTCCGTTGATCATCCCCGGCATGATCAACTTGCCAGCTAGGTCGATCACGATGGTGCCTTCGGGTGTCCCGTCCCCTACGTCACCCACCCGTGAGATGCGGCCGTCCTCGATCAGCACGCCGACACGTTGCCGAATGGGGTGGGGTGTGCCGTCGAAGAGCCGGGCGTTGGTCAGCCATACCGGTGGCTGCCGAGGCACCGGCGGAGCGAACAACAGTGCCGGGGTCTGGATATCGGTGTGCATCAGGCCTCCTCGGGTCGTAAGTACACCACAGGTTCAGATGTATACGAAAGTCTCTCTGGTATTCTTCCGCTGTGATCGTGCTTCCGCACCCAGCCACGCGGCGGCCCTTCGGTGACGTGCCCCACGACGCGCGGCCCTACGCCGTCCGCATGCGCGACGGCATCCGGTTGGCCACCGATGTCTACGTGCCCAAGCAGGGTCAACGCTGGCCGGTTCTGCTTTCGCGGCTGCCGTACGACAAAGCCGGCGACGAGTGCTTCATGCCGCTGATCGCCCGATGGTTCACCGAACGTGGTTATGCCGTCGTGGTTCAAGACGTGCGCGGCAAGATCAGGTCCGACGGCGACACCGAACCGTTCCGGCACGAGATCACCGACGGCTACGACACCGTGGACTGGATCAGCCGCCAGCCGTGGTGCGCCGGGCCCGTCGGCATGTTCGGCGACTCGTACTTCGGCTGGACCCAATGGGCGGCGGCATCCTCCGGACATCCGGCGCTGGCCGCTCTCGCTCCGCGCGTCATCTCGGCCGACTTCCGTGACCTCACCCACCGGCAGGGCATCTTCGCCATGGAGGTCTGCTCGTTGTGGGCCTTCGAGACGTGGATCGACGAAGCGCTCTACGACTACGACGGCCAACTCGACTGGAGCATTCGACCCCTGTGCGACGTCGTGCCGACCGCGTTGGGTGGCCGCCCACGGCCGGCCTTCCTCGATGACGCGGCCAAGGACCGGCTGGGGACCATCGCCCAGATTCCGGTCCGTGGCGACCTTCCCGCTCTCCATCTCGGCGGGTGGTGGGACATGACCCGCCGGGGCCAGATCAACACCTGGCGGCAGAGCGCCGCGGCTCGTCGAGCCCCGCAACACCTCGTGATGGACGCCACCGACCACGGCTGGACTCCCGTGCGCGACCAGGGTGAGCCGTTCGTCGATCCCATGGCCGACGAGGCCACCATGGTGAGCTTCCTCGACACCTACCTCGCCCCTATGGCACCCTTCTTCGACGCCACCCTGCGCGAACGGAGCTGGCCCGATGCCGCACCCGTGCGGTGGCGCATCGCGCACGGCCCCTGGGAGCAGAGCGCGGATTGGCCGCCCCCGCGGAGCCGGCCGGCCGAGTGGTTCCTGGTTGGTGACTCCCGCGGCGGCGCCCTCCACACGGTGGCCGACGACGCCGAGCGCCCCGCACGGTGGTTACACGACCCACACAACCCGGTACCCGGACTCGCACACGCGTATCATCCGTTGATCAAACCCTCGGACGAAAGCGCCACGGCTCAACGAGACGACGTGCTGGTGTTCCAGACTGAACCCCTGCGTGAGCCCATGGACCTCGCCGGTCCCGCCGACGTCACATTGTGGCTCGGCGCTACCGGATCGTCCACCTACATCATGGCGAGGCTGATCGATGTGGCACCAGACGGAACGGGCATGAGGATCCTCGACGGCGCGGCGTCGGCGGCGCCCCCCTGGCCGGCCGCGGTCACCGTCGATCTCGGCAGCACGGGCTACCGCCTGCGGCCGGGCCACCAGCTACGACTTGAGCTCAGCTCGTCGGAGTTTCCGCGGTACCCGATCCATCCGGGCACCGATGCCGACCCGTGGTACCAATGGGACGTCCGGCCCACCGAGCAGCACGTGATCCTCGGCGGCCAGCGAGCCGCGCGCCTGCGATGCTTCGTCGCGCCCGGTGGTGGGACAGCCGCATGAAAGGATTCCGTCCCGAGCCGGCCAGATCGGCCGCCCCAGACAAGACCCCCACCAGCAAACGGGTATACGAGCAGTTGCGCCGCGCCATCCTGCACGGAGAGTTTCAGCCAGGAACGAGTCTCGGGGAGACCCAGATCGGCACGATGCTGGGCGTCTCCCGCACTCCGGTCCGGGAGGCCTTCGCCGAGCTGCTCAACCAGGGAATCCTCGAGGAGGGGGCGCGGCGCCAGGTGGTCATCGCCAACCCCACGGACGGGCTGCTTGCCGAAGTGGTCATGATGCGTGACGCACTGGAGCCGGTGTTCGCCTCCCAAGCCGCACTCAGCATGGACGTCTCCGACGTCGACCAGTTGCGACTGATCATGATCCGCGCTCGACGAGCGATCCGGGCGCGCGACGTCAACGCCTACCTCGACTGCGACGACGATTTCCATCTACACATTCCCCATGCCGTGGGACATCACCTCGCCGAGGATGCTCTGCGCCGCCTCCGCGGCCTGACCCGCCTGGCCACCCGGGAGATCTCGTGGGAAGACGAGACCTTAGACCGGATCGCCGCCGAACACGAGGCGATCATCGAAGCGCTGGCCGATAACGATCCACAGGGGGCCGCCGCCGCTATGGCAGCCCATCTCGCGTCGTCGACGCCGTATTAGAACCCGCGCGGGTTCTTAGTCCGCCACAACCGTCACTCCTCGCCGGGCCGGCCGTCGCCGTGGCCCGGGTTATCCGGCTATGCAAGGTTGACGTTGACCAATTCGAGGATATGGTATCCCAAAAGTGTCGGCTCTACCGTAAGGAGTGTCGCATGGGGATGAACAAGCACATCAATCGCCGAACAGCGATCGGCGGTGCGATCGCCGCGGCAACCGGCATCGTCGCGGCCCAGCCAGCATCTGCCCGCCAAGGGTATCCCAAGAAGCCACCACGTCGCGGAGAGTACGTCATCCGAGGCGGGCACGTCGTGTCCGTCGACCAAGAGATCGGTGACATTCCACGCGCCGACGTCCACGTCAAGAACGGCCGGATCGTCGCGGTCGGCGAGAAGCTGTCCGTTCGAGGAGCGGCCGAGATCGACGCGCGCGGCAAGATCGTCATGCCGGGTTTCGTCGACACCCACTGGCACCTGTGGAACAGCGCGATGCGCCCGTTCATGCTCAACGGCGATCCCGACCGGGGCTATTTCAACGTCACCAATGTGCTCGGCCCCCACTTCACGCCGACCGACACCTATCGGGCCACCCGGCTCGCCCTCGCCGAGGGCATCTCGGCCGGCATCACCACGGTGCATGACTGGTCACACAACGTCCGCTCACCGGAGTTCGCCGACGCGTCACTCCGGGCACTCGTCGAAACTGGGATCAGGGGCCGTTTCTCCTACGGATGGGCACAACGTGGACCGCTGGACGTACCGATGGACGTCGAGGGGATCGCCCGCACCAAACAACGATGGTTCGCCGACGCTGACACCACCAACGGCCTCCTCCATCTGGGAGTGGCATCACGCAACGTCGTCCCAGGTCAGAGTCCTAGGGGTGCCATCTCCATCGAACTCGCCCATGAAGATTGGGGTTCGGCGCGCGAGATGGGGCTACCCATCACGTTGCACGCGTCGCCGGCCGGTCTCGTGACACTCTTGGAGGAAGAGCAACTCCTCGGCCCGGACGTGCAACTGGTGCACCCGACTCTGACAACCGCTGCCGAGAACGACATCGTCGCCGAGCGCGGCACGGTATGGAGCATGTCGTCGATCGGTGAGGCTGGGCGTGGACCGGCCGAGCAGATCCAGTACTACGAGCTGCTTCAGGCCGGCGCGCTCCTCGGGTTGTCCGTCGACAGCAGTTCGATCGACAGCGCCGACATGTTCAGCGCGATGCGGATCCTGTACAAGATGACCACCAACCGCCTCGGTCCGGACACCGGCATCACCCATCGCCATCTGCTCGAGCTGGCCACGATCGACAGCGCCCGCAGCCTGGGGCTCGGCGACGAAGTAGGCTCGCTGACTCCCGGGAAGCGGGCGGACATCATTCTGGTCAACCAGCTCGACCCCAACATGGCTCCGCCCGGGGATCCCGCTACCCAGTTGGTGTCGCTCGCCCAGCCCGCCAACGTCGACACCGTGCTGGTGGACGGACGGATTCTCCTGTGGCGCGGCGAACTCGTCGACGTCGACACCGAGAAGGTCGTCCGGGACGCCCAGCAATCCGCGGCTGAGATCAGCGCGCGAGCCGGCTGGCCCGCCTAACCCCGGTGATCGTTGCCGGTTTCGAGCCCTCCCCACCCGTGATCAAAATCAAGATCAGGGCGCCCTGGCGACCCGAAACCGGCAACGATCACCGGTGGGTTGCGACCCGAAACCGGCAACGATCACGACGGCGTCGGTGTACTCGACGACGTCGTCCGGACGCTCAGGTAGCGGTCTGCAAGACGAGCTGGTTGCCGTCCGGATCGGCGAACTGTGCGGCGCGCGCCCAGGGCATGTCCTGGATTCCGCTCGGGAACTCGACTCCGCGTTGACGGAGAGCGGCAACGTCGGCGTCGATGTCGTCGCTGGTAAAGACCAGACCGGAGACGCTGCCAGCCTGATCACCGGCACCTGTTAAGGCCAGTGTTGTTGTTCCGGACTTGGCTGCTACCTGCAACCAGCGCCCGTGTGGCCCACCCTCCTGGTCGGCCACCACTCGTAGACCCAGGGTGTCGACGTAGAACCGATACGCGACGTCCTGATCCGATACCGGGACGTTTACCACCTGGATGTCACTGATCATTCTGTGCTCCTCCACCTAATAGGTAGGAAATTTCCTACTCATTTCAATAAGTAGGGTAACGCCTACCGATAAGCTGGGCAACATGGGCGACACTGATGTCTTCACCGCGCTGGCCAACCCAACTCGGCGCGCGCTGCTCGATCTGCTCCGTGACCGAGCACAGCCGGTCAACGAGTTGGCCGACCGCTTCGCCATGACCCGCCCCAGCGTGTCCGAGCACCTCAAGGTTCTCCGCGACGCGGGCCTCGTCACCACCGAGCAGCTGGGCCGGCAGCGGATCTACCACGTCGCGCCCCAACGATTGCGGGAGATCGCCGACTGGTTGCACCCCTACGAGCGGTTCTGGCGGGGCCGGCTCACTGACCTGCGGCACCACCTAGATGCGCAGGAGGACATCGAACAATGACTGCGCGCGCCTCGATCGAGGTCGACGAATTCCTCCCGCACCCCCCGGAAGCCGTCTGGGCCGCGCTCATCGAACCCGACCAGCTCGCCGAGTGGTTCATGGCCACCAACTTCCAGCCCGAACCGGGCCACGAGTTCACGCTCGACACCGGGCAGTGGGGCGTCACGTCCTGCGTCGTACTCGACGTCGAGCCACTGCGGCTACTGCGCTACTCGTGGCGGAATGGACCACTAGACACCGAGGTCACCTGGCGGCTTGTCCCCGAAGGTCGTGGAACCCGGCTGTTGATCGAACACCGAGGCTTCGATCTCGACCATCCCGTGCAGCGCAGAGCACACGACGGTATGCAGGGCGGATGGCCATCGATTGTGGTGTCCCGCCTCCACCAACACCTGGCGGCCGTCGCTCTACGAACCGATGTAGGCCGCGAGATGCTCGCCGGTGAGCGTGGAGCGGGCGGCGACGAGATCGGCGGGGGTGCCCTCGAAGACAACGGTGCCGCCATCATGGCCGGCGCCCGGCCCGAGGTCGATGATCCAGTCGGCATGGGCCATAACCGCCTGATGGTGCTCCACGACGATGACCGACGTGCCGGCGTCGACCAAGCGGTCGAGGAGTCCGAGTAGTTGCTCGACGTCAGCGAGATGCAGCCCGGTGGTCGGCTCGTCCAGGACGTAGACAGAACCATTGCTGCCCATGTTGGCGGCCAGTTTGAGCCGCTGCCGCTCACCACCGGACAACGTCGTAAGGGGCTGCCCCAGGCTGAGATACCCCAACCCGACCTCGGCCAGCCGACTGAGGATCTTGTAGGCCGCCGGTGTCTTGGTGTCGCCCTCAGCGAAGAATGCCTGTGCCTCGGTGACCGGCATCGCCAGCACCTGGCTGATGTCACGTCCCCCGAAGGTGTACTCGAGGACCGACGCCTCGAAGCGCTTACCCTCGCACACCTCGCAGGTGATGGCGGCCCCGGCCATCATCGCCAGGTCGGTGTAGATGACGCCGGCGCCCTTGCAGTTCAGGCACGCACCCTCGGAGTTGGCGCTGAACAGCGCCGGTTTAACCCCGTTCGCCTTGGCGAACGCCTTGCGGATCGGGTCGAGCAGTCCGGTGTAGGTGGCCGGGTTGCTGCGCCGCGAACCGCGGATAGGTGTCTGGTCGACCGAGACCACGCCGGCGCCGGCCGGGATGGAACCGTGCACGAGCGAACTCTTGCCGGAACCGGCCACACCGGTGACAACAACCAACACTCCGAGGGGGATGTCGACGTTCACGTCGCGCAGGTTGTGCGCCGTGGCGCCGCGGATCTCCAGGGTGCCGGTCGGTTTCCGCACGGTCTCCTTAAGCGCCGCGCGGTCGTCGAGATGGTTGCCGGTGACGGTGCCGCTGGAGCGCAGATCCTGGAGGCTGCCCTCGAAGCAGATGCTGCCGCCGTCCGTGCCTGCGCCAGGACCAAGATCGACGACGTGGTCGGCTATCGCGATCGTCTCCGGCTCGTGTTCGACGACGAGCACCGTGTTGCCTTTGTCGCGCAGCCGCAGCAACAGGTTGTTCATCCGTTGGATGTCATGGGGATGCAGACCCGTCGTGGGCTCGTCGAACACGTACGTGACGTCGGTGAGCGACGAGCCGAGATGGCGGATCATTTTGGTGCGCTGCGCCTCACCGCCGGACAGGGTGCCGGACGGCCGATCCAGCGAGAGGTAGCCGAGTCCGATCTCCACGAACGAGTCGAGGGTGTTGCCCAGCGATATCAGCAGCGGTTCTACCGACGGCTCATCCAGCGCTCGCACCCACTCGGCGAGATCGCTGATCTGCATCGCGCAGACGTCGGCGATGCTGAGATCTGAGATCTTCGACGATCGCGCCGTCTCGCTGAGCCGGGTGCCTTCACATTCAGGGCATTCGGCGAAAGTCACCGCTCGGTCCACGAAAGCCCGCACGTGTGGTTGCAGCGACTCTCTGTCCTTGGACAACATCGACTTCTGGATCCGCGGGATCAAACCCTCGTACCAGACGTTGACCCCCTCGACCTTGATTCGAGTCTGCTCCTTGTAGAGGAGGTCATTCAGCTCGCGTTTGGTGTATTTGCGGATCGGCTTGTCCGGGTCGTGGAAGCCGGACTTCCGGAAGATGGTGCCGTACCAGCTGTCGCCGGCGTAGTTGGGGATGAGCAACGCACCCTCGTTGAGCGACTTGGTGTCGTCATACAACTGGGTGAGATCGACGTCGGAGACCCGCCCCATCCCCTCACAACGCGGGCACATACCACCAACGATGTTGAAGTCGCGACGTTCTTTGATGGTCCGGCCGCCGCGCTCGAACTTCACCGCGCCGGCTCCGCTGATCGAAGCGACGTTGAAGGAGAACGCCTGCGGTGAACCGATATGTGGCTGGCCGAGCCGGCTGAAGAGAATACGTAGCATCGCCCCGGTGTCGGTGATGGTTGCGACGGTGGAGCGTGGATCCGCGCCGACCCGTTCCTGATCGACGATCATGACCGTGGTCAGTCCGTCGAGCACGTCGACCTCTGGCCGCGGCAGCGTCGGCATAAAACCCTGCACGAAGGTGCTATATGTCTCGTTGACCATCCGCTGTGATTCGGCGGCGATAGTGCTGAACACCAGTGAGCTCTTGCCTGAGCCAGACACTCCGGTAAACACGGTCAGCCGGCGCTTCGGGATCTCGACGCTGACATCTTTGAGATTGTTCTCCCGCGCACCGTGCACACGGATCAGATCGTGGCTGTCGGCCGGGTGTGCCGCGGTCGACGTCCGCTCTGACCTCGCGTCGATGCTCATCGGGTTCCCTCCTGTGGTGCGCGACGCTTCCGTCGGGATTCTTGCTCGCTCAGCGGACCTCGAAAATACGGATCATGTTGCCCGCGGGGTCGCGTAGGGCGCAGTCGCGAACGCCCCACGGCTGGTCGGTCGGCTCTTGGACGACGTCGGCATCGCCGGACTGTAGCTGCTCGAACGTGCGGTCGACGTCGGGCGTCGCCAGATTGATGCTGGCGAAGGTACCTTTGGCCATCATCTCGGCGACGACGCGTTGTTCCTCGTCGGTGATACCTGGGTCGGCGAACGGCGGATGCAGGACGATGGACGTTCCCGGTTGATCAGCGGGGCCGACGGTGATCCAGTGCATGCCGCCGTACTCCACGTCATTGCGGACCTCGAAACCCAACGTGTCGCGATAGAACGCCAACGACGCGGCGGGGTCGTTGTGTGGGAGGAAGGCCTGGTAAATGCTGATGTCCATGGCGACTAGGTTAGGTGCGGCTCGACAACCCGCGCTTCTCGATTCCTGATCGGTCTGCTGATCTTTTTCGCCACGCACGGTGGCATCCCCATCATCGCGCCCGCTTCCCGGCGTCGGTATTCGCTGGGCGACATACCCACCAGCTCGGTGAAGCGGGTGCTGAAGGTTCCCAGCGACGAACAGCCCACCGCGAAACACACCTCGGTCACGCTGAGGTCACCCTGCCGCAGCAGCGCCATGGCCCGCTCGATCCGCCGCGTCATCAGGTAGGAATAGGGGGATTCGCCATAGGCGAGCCGGAATTGGCGGCTCAGGTGTCCAGCAGACATGTTCGCGCCGCGGGCGAGCGCCTCGACGTCCAGCGGTTGTGCGTACTCCCGATCCATCCGGTCGCGGACCCGACGCAGCCGTGCGAGGTCATTCAGCCGCTGGACCGAAACAGGTGTGCTGGTCACATGCAGAATCGTACGTGGCACCGGGTGGTTTGGACACCGATCGCTGTGCCCTCGGCCTGTCCCGCCCCTCGGTCCGGATGACATGGCAGCGGCCCGTCAGTCCGCCCGAGGCTCGTCCGAGCCGGTGCTCCGACCGCTCCGTGTGTTCAGGTGCGCCGCACGGGTGATGAGGTGGTCACGTTCGGCCGCGGTGGGTGCCTTCTGCGCAGCGACGGCATAGAGTCGGGCCGCCTCCGCCGGGTTCCCCGCACGTTCGTGAAGGTAGGCCGCGACGGCGTCACGACGGGGTACCGCAACGTCGACGTCGGCGAGAGCTCGGAGTCCAGCCAGCGAACCATCGACGTGCCCGACGGCGACCGCGCGGTTGAGCGCGACCACTGGGCTGTCGGAGAGCCGCATCAGTTCGTCGTACCACTCCAGGATCTGCGGCCAGTCGGTCTCGTCGGACGTGGCGGCGTCGTCGTGCAGCGCGGCGATCGCGGCCTGTGCCTGATACTCACCGAGCCGGTCCTGGGCGAGCGCACGCTGCAGGATCTCGACGCCCTCGGCGATCAGCGCGGTATCCCACGTGGACCGGTCCTGTTCGTCGAGCGGCACGAGGGCGCCGGACTCCGTCTGGCGCGCTTCCCGCCGGGCGTGGTGAAGAAGCATGAGTGCCAGGAGGCCCGCTACCTCGGGGTCGCCCGTCGAGGCGGCGAGCTGGCGAGTCAGCCGGATCGCCTCGACGGCCAGGTCGACCTCGCCACTGAATCCCTCGTTGAAGATCAGATAGAGGACCCTCAGCACTGCGTGGATGTCACCGGGCTGGTCGAACCGGGCACCGGTCACCGTCCGTTTGGCCCGGGAGATCCGCTGCGCCATCGTCGACTCCGGCACGAAGAAGGCCCGGGCGATCTGCGCCGTCGTCAGCCCACCTACCGCACGCAGGGTGAGGGCTATGGCCGAAGCAGAGCTCAGCGACGGGTGGCAGCATCGGCTGAGCAGCAGAAGTGTGTCGTCGGCCTGCTCCGTTGGTCCGGGTTGTGGTTCCCGATGCACCCGCTCTTCCCGCCGACGACGGGCGATCTCCGAGCGGTGCGCGTCGACCAGCTTGCGGCTGGCGACCCGCACCAGCCAGCCTTTGGGGTCCTCCGGCACCGTGCCGGTCCATCGGCGTACCGCTTCGATCAGCGCCTCCTGCACGGCATCCTCGGCCGCCGCGAAGTCGGCTCCGCGGCGGACGAGAATACCGAGAACCTGCGGGGTCAGGTCCTTCAGCAGGTCGTTCATTCGGAAACCACAGGCGGCTCGCTCAGGAACGGCCGCACCTCGATCCACTCGTGTATCGACCGGCCGCCCGGCCCCGGCGCCGACGACAGGAACGATGCGGCCTCGTAAGCCCGCTCCTGAGAGTCGACGTCGATGACCATCCAGCCGGCGATGAGGTCCTTGGTCTCCGCGAACGGGCCGTCGGTGACCGGTGGTTTGCCCTCGCCGTCGTACCGCACGAAGGTACCCTCCGGCGACAGCGCCTGGCCGTCGACGTATTCGCCTCGCTCCCGGAACACGTCCGCGACGTGTTGCATGAAGGCGATGTGCGCCTTGACCTCGTCGGGTGTCCACTGATCCATCGGAACATCGGTACCGGGTACCGGCTCCGGACCGCCGCGGTAGTGCTTGAGCAACAGGTACTTCGCCATCGTGTCCTCCTCAGGTCCGCCGACGACCATTGTGGCCGTCGGTACCCCTACAACGGAGCCGGAGACACTTTCTCGACATCGCACGCTCACCGGCCTTAGCTTGTCGTTTAACCCGGTAAGTGTGCAGGGGTCACTCGACGACGCGGTCCGGAGCCGTCAGCGAATCTTCGCGCCGTACACGTGCTCGACCGCCATCACCATGAGTACACGCCGGTCGGACACCATGACCGACCGATACTCGTCCCAATCGGGGTGATCGCCAGCGGCTCTGCGGTAGTAGTCGACCAACGCCTCGACTTCGGGGCCCTGCGGGTCGGTTCCGGGGCCGGTGAGTTCAACGGTTCCCTCGGCTGTCGCCCATGCCCAGCCGTCCGGACTAGTGACCTCCAGCGCCGCCCGCGGATCCCGGCGGAGATTCGCCGTCTTGGCGAGGCCCTCTCTCATCGACACATAGATGACCTCGGTCTCCTGATCGTAGAAGGGTGTCACCGGCGACAGCTGTGGGCGCCCGTCCGACTTGATGGTGGCGAGGACACCGAGCCGGCTCTCGGCGAGCAGAACGCGCGGGTCGAAAGATGTAGTGGTCATGTCCGGTACAAGGCGGACAGGCCGGCCGGCCATTCCAGGCGTCGCCGAGGTTCGGGTGGTGTCGTACGCCGTTGCGTGACCTGAGTCACCGCCGGTCATGAGCTGCTGAGGTGTCTCGTCTGTAGGTCGTGAGCAAACGAACGGAGACGCCATGACTGCCGCGATCGCAACCTCCGGGCTGGTGAAGACCTTCGGCCAGACCCGGGCTCTGAACCACCTCGACTTGACCGTGGAGACCGGCGAGGTGCATGGATTCCTCGGCCCGAACGGCGCGGGCAAATCGACCACCATCCGGGTGCTGCTCGGACTGCTGCGGGCCGACTCCGGCCGGGCGGAAGTGCTCGGCAGCGACCCATGGCACAGTGCGGTCGCCCTGCACCGCCGGATGGCGTACGTGCCTGGGGACGTCGAGCTTTGGCCGAATCTCACCGGCGGTGAGGCGATCGACCTCCTCGGCCGCCTCCGGGGTGGCCTCAACCAGGCCCGCCGGGCCGACCTGATCGACCGGTTCGACCTCGACCCCACGAAGAAGGGCCGCACCTACTCCAAAGGAAACCGGCAGAAGGTGGCGATCGTCGCGGCGCTTGCCTCCGACGCGGAACTGCTGCTGCTCGACGAGCCCACCGCCGGGCTGGATCCGCTGATGGAAGTGGTATTCCAGGATGTGATCAACCAGGTCAAGGCTGAGGGGCGCACCGTGCTGCTCTCCAGCCACATCCTGGCTCAGGTGGAGGAACTCGCCGACAAGGTCAGCATCATTCGGCACGGCGAGATCGTGCAGTCCGGCACCCTCACCGAGATGCGGCATCTGACCCGGACCTCCATCGAAGCCGACACCAACAAGCCGGTGACCGGCCTGGATCAGATACCCGGGATCCACGACCTGGACGCCACGGACGGCCGGGTGCGGTTCGCGGTCGATGGTGCCCACCTCAATGACGCCGTCCGGGCGCTGAGCCAGTTCGAGATCCGCACGCTGATCAGCCACCCGCCGACGCTGGAGGAACTCATGCTGCGGCACTACGGCGACGAACTCGCTGCGGTCGGCGGCGGCCAGAAGTCCGGAGACGATGACGGGGAGGGTCGATGACAGCGACCGCCGTCCGGGAATCGACCCGGGCGCCAGCCAACACCTCGCCGGGCGACGTGCTCGCCGGCACCGGCACGCTGATCCGGTTCATCCTGCGCCGGGATCGGATCAAGCTACCCGCCTGGCTCCTGGGCATCTGTGTGCTGCTCCTCCAACTCACCACGGCGGCGAGCAACCTCACCGAGACAGAAGAACAGCAAGCAGATGTCCGCCGGTTCATGGAAGGCGCGGTCGGGGCGATCTTCGGCCCCGGTTATGGCCGCGATGACATTTCCGCGGACCTGTACGTCGCTGGCGTCTACGGGCTGGTGTTCTTCGTCCTTGCCGCGCTGATGAGCATTCAGCTCGTTTCCCGGCACACCCGTGTCGAGGAGCAGAACGGCCGGGCAGAGCTTCTCCGCTCCACCGTCGTGGGGAGATACGCTCAGCTCACCGCGGTGCTGACGGTCGCCGTGGGCGCGAACGCCGCGTTGGCGCTGATGATCAGCGGCACCATGGCGGCCCGCGACTTCGGCGGTGACGGACTGCTGTTCGGCGCGAGCGTCGGGGCTGTGGGGCTGGTGTTCGCGGGTGTCACGTCGCTCACCGTACAGATCACCGAGTACGCCCGGACCGCCACCAGCATCGCCGGCGCGGTGCTCGGCGGGGCGTGGGTGGTGCGGGTGGCGGGCGACATGATGAACGACTACGGCAGCTCGTTGTCGTGGTTCTCGCCGCTGGCTTGGTCGAATCAGACCCGACCGTACGTGGACGGCCGGTGGTGGCCGCTGGTGTTGTCGGTTGGCCTCGCGGCTGTCGCCGCCGCGGCCGGATACGCGCTGTCTGACCGCCGGGACGTGGGGGCGGGGTTGGTCGCCGCCCGCGCCGGAACACCAGCGGCGGCGGGATGGCTCAGGTCTCCGTTCGCCGTGGCGTTCAGGCTGCAACGGACCGCGTTGATCTGGTGGACGGTGGCGCTGTCGATGTTCGGTTTTATGTTCGGTGGCTTCGCCGATCAGATCACCGACACCGATGGCATCAGCGAGGACCGAATCGAGATGTTCGGTGGCTCCGTGGACACCCTCACCGAGGGCTTCCTCGGGGTGATCACGCTGTTCACTGCTTCGCTCGCGGGCGTCATGCTGATCCATGGCATCCAGGCGGTGCGGAGCGAGGAGACCAAGGGCCGCGCGGAGCCCGTGTTGGCGACGGCGACCAGCCGCTGGACCTGGTTCGGCAGCTACCTGGCGGTGCTGGCGATCGGTCTGGTAGCGGCGCTGCTCGTGGCTGGTTTCAGCAGCGGGGTCGGCGCGGCCATCTCGGTGGGCGATGGCTCCTACGTCTGGGACGTGACTGCCGCACACCTGGCCCACGTTCCGGGCCTGCTGGTCATCCTCGGCATCGGTGCGCTGCTGTTCGGTGTCTTCCCGCGAGCGATCGCCGCGACCTGGGTAGTGCTCGGTCTGGGTCTGTTCACCGGTGTCTTCGGAACACTCATGGACATTCCTTCATGGCTGCGCAACGTCCTACCAATGGAACATGCCGGGCAACCGCCACTGGATGACGTCGCCTGGCCAGCGATGATCATTCTTCTGGTGGTCGCTGGTGGGCTGGTTGCGGGCGGCCTCACCGCCTTCCGCCGCCGCGACCTGGAGACCAAGTGAAGCGTGGAGACGTCATGAAGATCTTTATCGCCGGAGCCTCCGGCGCCATCGGCGGTCATCTCGTTCCACTTTTGGTGCAGCGCGGCCACGACGTCGTGGGCACCACCCGATCACCAGCGAAGACTGGTCTGCTGCGTGCGCTGGGCGCGGAACCGGCCGTCATCGACGCGCTCGATCCCGACTCGGTGGCCGACGCGGTGGCCAAGGCCGAGCCCGAGGTGATCGTCCATCAACTCACCGCGCTGACTGGGCCGATGAAGACGGGGCCCGCGAAGCGGATGGCAGTCGCCACGAACCGGCTACGCGTCGAAGGCACCGACCATCTGCTGGCGGCCGCCCGCGCCGTCGGCGTGCGCACCTTCGTGGCCCAGAGCAACGCGCTGTGGATGGAACGGGCCGGCGGGCCGGTCGCCGACGAGAACGGACACCTCGAGCCGAATCCACCCACGGATGCCAGCGAGGTGGTCGCCGCGTTACGTCACGTGGAAGATTCGGTGACCGCCATTACCTGGGCCGACGGCATCGTGCTTCGCTACGGTGGCTTCTATGGCCCTGGCACCGGCATCAGCGCAGCCCCGGACGCCGTCATGGCCGAGCAAGTCCGCAAGCGCAAGATTCCCATCGTCGGTGGGGGTGGTGGCGTGTGGTCGCTGGTGCACATCGCTGACGCCGCGTCGGCCACGGTGGCCGCCATCGAGAAGGGCAGGCCCGGGATCTATAACGTCGCCGACGACGAACCGGCACCGGTGCACGAGTTCATGCCGGTCCTGGCGCGCGCCCTGGGTGCCAAACCACCGCGCCGAGTGCCAGCCTGGCTCGCCCGATTGCTGGCCGGCAAGGGCGCAGTAGACATGATGACGCGGGCCCGCGGAATCTCCTCCGAGAAAGCCAAACGCGAACTGGCATGGACGCCGCTCTACCCGAGTTGGCGCACCGGTTTCACCGACGGATTGAGTTAGGCCGATATGTCTACCTCGGAGCTTTACAGCGAGCTACGGCCACGAGCGTTCGCCATCGCCTACCAGATGCTCGGTAGCGTCGGCGAAGCCGAAGACGTCGTGCAGGAAGCGTTCCTTCGGATGCACCAGATCGCGCAACGGGGGGAGCAGATCAACTCGCCGCGGGCGTATGTCGCAACGCTGGTCACTCGGCTGGCCATCGACCATCTACGCTCGGCGCGGGCGCGACGAGAGCGATACGTCGGAGAATGGCTCCCGGAACCGCTGGCCACTGCCTCAACACCAGCCGAGCGAGCCGAGGCCAGCGACTCCCTCTCGCTGGCGTTCCTGGTGTTGCTGGAGAGCTTGACGCCCCAGCAGCGGGCCGCTTTTCTCCTCCGCGAGGTCTTCGAGTATTCGTACGCCGAGGTCGCCGAGTTCATCGGCACCACGGTGGACAGCACCCGACACCTGGTGGCCCGGGCGCGTACCCACGTGCGGGAGCGCCGGCCCCGCCAGTACGCCACGCGTCGACAGCGCGACGAGCTGGCGCAACGCTTCTTCGCCGCCGCCCAGCAGGGCGACCTGCCGGCCCTGGAAGAGCTGCTGGCGCAGGACGTGGCGCTCCATGCCGACGGCGGCGGCAAGGTCCCAGCACAACGGCGGCCGGTCAACGGTCGCACCCGGGTGGCGCGAGCGTTGTCCGGAGGGATCCCCACGCTGGTCGGCATGGGTGTACACATCCAGTTGACCGAGATCAACGGCCAATCCGGAGGATTCGCGGTCGACGAGCACGGCAAGCTGTTCGGGGTGATGGTGCTCGATATCGCCGACGGTCGGATCCAGGCGATTCATTCCATCGCCAACCCCGACAAGCTCCAACACCTCGGTGAGGTCGGCGAGCTGGCCACCCTGCTGCGGACAGCTCGCCGGTCGCGCGACAACGGCTGAACGGCTGGCCGGGGCGGAACCTGGTGACCACGGCTGAGCGACTCTGTCCGTCGCCTATGCGATGCTCAGGTTGTGGTCATCGTGTTCGATGCGGAGTTATGGGAGTGGGATGCTCGCCGCGACGAAAGCTGGACGTTCGTCAGCCTGCCGATCGATGAGTCCGAAGACGTCCGGCAGATGACGGCCGGCCTGCACCGTGGTTTCGGCTCCCGGCGAGTGCAGGTCACGGTGGGTGGCACCACGTGGTCGACGTCGATCTTTCCCGACAGCAAGAACAACTGCTACGTACTACCCATCAAACGTTCGGTCCGCGCGGCCGAGTCCATCGACGTGGGCGACATCGTGACCGTCACCGTCGAACTCACCGACGTTTAGTGGCCGCGCGGAATGGGGCGTCGGACGACGCCGGCCGAACTCAGAGTTGCTCGGACAGCTCCGTCACCGCGTCGATGGCGATCTCGATCGTGCGCGCCGTGATCGGGGAATGGGTACGTCCGGCGCGCCAGTGCAGGTAGATCTCGCGGGGCGGGAGCTTTGGCAGCAGGTCGTGGACACGGAGCCGTTCGTCGTGTTTGACGTCTGCGGCGTGGACGACGAGTGAGGGCAGCACCGCCGATCCCATCCCGGCCCGCACCATCGACAAGAGGGTGTCGTCGCCGCCGCTTCGGAACACAACCCGCGGGTGCGCGCCGCCATCCGCCAGCGCCTGCTCCATACGGGGCTGGTCGCAGGCGAGCGGGTAGGCGACCAACGGTTCGTCGTCGAGCTGTTCTATCCGGACCGGACCGTCGGGGAAACCACCCGGGCGGGCCACCAGCACGTAGGGGTCGTCGAACAGCTTGAGGTGCTCGACCTCGCCCTCGAGGACGCCGTCGTAGAACAGCAGGTCGAGGTCGCGGATCGCGGGTAACTGGCCAGGCACCTCCTCGGTCAGTCTGATGTCGCATCGTGGACGCTCGTCGCGCAGACGGCGCACGAGGGTCGGCAAGATTACGTTGGACATACTCTGAAAGATGCCGATGTCGATCCGGCCGTCACCGGCATGGAAGCGGTCCACCGCGTCGGCGAGGGTCGCCGCCCGTGACAGCAGCTCGCGTCCCTGGTCAAGCACGACCAAACCGAGCGGAGTGATCCGCACCGCCTTCGGCCCACCGGGCCGATCGAACACCGGGCCACCGACGGCCTTCTCCAACGTGGCGATCTGTTGGCTCACGGTCGACTGGGTGTAGCCGAGCCGGATCGCCGCCCGGCCGAACGAGCCCTCGTCGACCACGGCGGCCATCGCGGCCAAGTGCCGCAGCTCGACGTCGACCATATGTCCGAGTGTACACCAGACGATTTCTATCAGCGATCAACTCGATTGGAAATTATCGCTTTTCACGATATTCGATCGCTCCTAGAGTCAGTGCCATAACCGCGAACACGACCACCACCGTCGTCGATCGCCCCACCGCGGAGCCAGCCATCGCGGCCGCCACGCGCTCCGAAGACCGCCGATGAGCCGCTGAAAGGAACGATCCACCATGAGCACCTTTGTGTTGATCCACGGCGCCGGAGACAGCGCCTGGGCCTGGCACCTCGTGGAACCGGAGCTTCGCGCGCGCGGACACGACGTGGTCGCCCCCGACCTTCCCGCCGATGACGACTCCGCGACGCTCGATGACTATGTCGACGTCGTCGTCGAGGCGGTCCGGGGAAAACGAGACCTGGTCGTCGTAGGGCACTCCTTCGGCGCGTTCACCGCCCCGCTCGTCGCCGACCGGCTACCTGTCGACATGCTGGTGCTGCTGGCAGGTATGGTGCCGTCGCCCGGTGAGCCGCCGGATGCGTGGTGGGAGAACACGAGCTACAGCAGCGCGGTGACAGAGCAGGCCGAACGCGATGGAGGGTTGACCGGGAACGCCGACCCATACGTCAGCTTCTACAACGACGTACCCCGAGAGCTGGCCGACGAGGCGCTGCGTCGCGAGCGTGCGCATCCTTCCGCTGCCGCGATGGCCGCTGCCTGGCCGCTGGAGGCATGGCCGGACGTACCAACGCGGTTCCTGCTCTGCCGTGAAGACCGCTTCTTCCCGCCCGAGTTCTTCCGCCGCCTGGTGCCGGCGCGGTTGGGGATCGTGCCCGACGAGATCGCCGGCGGTCACTGCGTCGTGCTCAGCCGGCCCGGTGAGCTGGCGGACTGGCTGGACAGATACACCCTCGAGCCAGGCGTGACCACATGACGACATCCCGCCTGCGCTCAGCGTTGTGGCTGCCGCTGTTCGGCGACCTCGCCGATCCGCTCGTGCTTGCGCGGCTGGCCGCGGATGCCGAGGCGGCCGGCTGGGACGGACTGTTCGTCTGGGACCAGATGTGCTGGCGGGAGCCGATCCGGCAGATCGCCGACCCATGGATCGGGCTGGCCGCGGTGGCGACCGCCACGCAGCGGCTTCGGTTGGGTCCGATGGTCACGCCACTTCCTCGGCGCCGACCGGCGAAGGTCGCCCGCGAGACCGCGACCCTGGACCGGCTCAGCGGCGGGCGTCTCACCCTCGGGGTCGGCATCGGCAGCGACCGGTTCGCAGCCGAGATGTCGAAGACCGCCGAGGAACTCAACGGCCGCCGCCGAGGCCGGATGCTCGACGAAGCGTTGACCGTCCTGGCCGGCGCCTGGTCCGGGGAGCCGGTCCGCCACCACGGCGAGCACTACACCATCGACAACATCCGGTTCCTGCCCCGACCGGTGCAACGACCCGGCGTCCCCATCTGGGCCGCCGGAATGCCCGGACATACCAAGCCGATCCTCCGGGCCGCCAGGCTCGACGGGTTCTTCCCCGCCAACCTCGAGCACCCGGATCAGGTAGCCGAGATCACCGCCATGCTCACCGACCTGCGCGGCGGGCTCGACGGATACGACCTCGTCGTCGGCCTGAGCCCCGGCACGGATCCCGAGCCGTACCAGAAAGCGGGAGCCACCTGGTGGCTCCCGGAAGTTGACCCCGAAGCCAGTCTCGACGCCGTGCGTGGTCTGCTTCGCGACGGCCCGGCCGACCCCGGAGGTGTGTGACGTGTTCGACTACGACGCCGAGCTGGTGCGCTACCACGCCCGCCTGATGGGCGCTGTCGACATCAAACCCGATGCGCGGGTTCTCGACGTCGGCTGCGGCACCGGGCAGACCACCCGCGCGGCGGCCCGGGCCGCCTACGCCGGGGACGTCATCGGCGTCGACGTCTCCACCGCCATGGTGGCGCGCGCACGGCGGCTCAGCACGGACGAAGGTCTCACCAACGTGGCCTTCGAGTGTGGCGATGCCGAATCGCATTGGCTGCCGCCTGGACGGTTCACCCTGGCGATCAGCCGGTTCGGGACGATGTTCTTCACCGACCCGACGGCCGCGTTCACGAACATCGCCCGCTCACTACGTCCCGGTGCGCCGCTCGTTCAACTGGTCTGGCAGCCCGCCGAACGCCAGGAATGGGCTACCGCGATCCGGGCCGCGCTGACCCCCGGCGGGTCGGCGCCGATCGGCGGACCGGACGCCTTCTCTCTCGGCCATCCCGACACCATCCAGGCCGTTCTGACCGCGGCGGGTTTCACCAACGTCAACCTGATCGCTCTCCACGAGGCGATCTACTACGGCCCGGACGTCGTCGCCGCGCGCGACAACCTGCTCGCACTGCCCGCGGTCACAGCGATGCTCCCCGACGCTCCGGCCGCGCGAGATCGCACCCTTCAACGGCTTGAGGCGCAACTACGGGACCACCAGACCAGTGACGGGGTGTGGTTCGACTCGTGCGCCTGGCTCGTCACCGCCCATCGGGCCTCCGGTCAATGAGGCCCATTCAAAACCAGGAGACGACGACGCGATCGAGGCCCACTCCTGCATCCACCACCCTGAATATTGACTGAAGCGATCACAATCATCGAAAACAATCGCTTTTACTTATTGGGAGACGAACATAGCGTGGTCGACATGACGACGGACGGCACAGTCGAAGCGGACACCGCGGCAGGCGCACCGGAGCCCACTCCCGAGCAGCTGTCGAGCCCGCGCGGCGCCCCCCTGACCTCCCTGAGCTGGACGGACGTCCAGACTCGGGTCGCCGAGGCGGGCGACTTCCTGCTGGCCACAACCGGCCCGGATGGACGGCCTCATGTCGTCCCGGTGCTGGCTGTGTGGCTCGAGGGAGCAGTCTATTTCGCCACGTTCCGGCATTCCCGCAAAGCCCGCAACGTCGCGCGGAACAACGGTTGCGTGGTCACGGTGCCCGGCCATGATGTCGACCTGGTTCTCGAAGGCACCGCCGAGCTCGTACGGAACGCGGCCCGATTGCGAGAAGTCGCGGACCTGTTTCCGGCCAAGTATCCGTGGTGGTCTCCGTTCGTCCGAGGCGGCGAGTTCTACGATCCGGGCGACACCGGCCTCAACGATCCTCGGCACGTCTACGGGGTCGAGCCGGCGCGGGTATTCGCGTTCGGCAAGGAAGCCGGGTTCAGCGCCACCCGCTGGCGCTTCTAGTGTCACCGGCCGGACGTCCGCGGGCACGAGTTCTAGTTATCGGGCGAGAAACGAATGAAAGGAATACCCCAATGACAGCAATGACCGACAAGGAGTGGCGGTCCTTCCTTACGGCGGACACAAGACTTGCCCACGTTGCCCTCACCCGCGCCGACGGGAGTCCCCACGTCACCCCGGTCTGCTTCATCCTCGACGACGATGAACTGGCCTTTGCCCTATCGCCCGGGAGCGTCAAAGGCAAACTACTAGCCGACAACCGGCGCATCGCGGTCTGCGTCAGCGATGAACAGCAACCGTACAGTTTCGTCACCATCGAAGGACACGCACGAACCTCTACCGATCCGGCCCAGGTCACCCATGTCGCGGCAGGCATCGCGGCCCGTTACTACCCCGCGCAGCCCGCACAGGATCTCGCCGAAGCATTCGTGCAGGAAGGCTTCACCGCAGTTCACATCACCATCACCAACGTCATCGCACGGTCCGGCCTAGGCGGCTGAAGCCGCCGGAGGTGGACGAACCTCAATTCCACTCGGCGGCCGGATCAGGGGCTCGATCCTCGTCGGCCACTCGCCCCAGAACGCAGGGTGGCTATGTGGCTTCTCGCTCGGTCACTTCGTTGTCGGGTATCAGCTCGGGCGCCAGACGGCGGATCCGCTTCAGTGCGTCGAACGATTGCCGCTTAACCGTCCCGGGTGAGCAATTCATCAGGGTCGCCGTTTCGGCCACGGAGATGTCTTCGTAGTAGCGCAGGTAGATGATTGCGCGCTGGCGCGGTGATAGGTGTTTAAGGACGTTCGCCATGTCGATTCGATGGACGACGTCGTAGTCGGTGGTGTCGGTCGCGGCTAATTCCGGTACGTCGTCGGTGACTACCTCTTGCCGCCGAACGCGGCGGCGCCACTGCGATCGGGTCTCGTTGAGCATGATCGCCCGGATGTATCTCTCCGGATCGCCGTCGCGGACCAGCTTTCCCCAACGGCCCACGGCGCGGGTCAGTGCTTCCTGAACCAGATCTTCGGCCAACGCGCGATCCGCGGTCAGGGCCAGCGCCATCCGCAACAAGGCTGGCCCGCGGTTGGCCACGAACTCGGTGAATCCGTCAGTGTCCATGTGCGCCCACCGCCACCACGGCGCCGGGCATGATGACCTCCGCGTCAAAGGGCAGCGTGTGCAGCAGCCGAGGATCGCCGCCGTCAGCGGGCAGGACGAACACGTCTGTCGCGTCGTCGACGGTGGACTTTCTAGACACGGCAACCCCGTCGTGAATCAGGGCCAGGTACTCCCACGTCTCCTCTGGCGTCGGCTCCGGAAGATCAAACCGCGTGTACTCCGGCCCTACGTGGTAGCCACGCACGATGACCCCGGTCATTCTCAGCTCGTCGCCATTCGGGGTAAACACCTTGAAACCCCGCTGCCCGTGGTAATCGCCGCCGACCTGGGAACCCGGATACCAGATGCCCTCGTGCACCCCGCGCGGACCGGCGAGCGTCTCACCATCACGCAGAGCCCCGGTGGTTTCCCAATCGTAATCCCCCCAGTCGACTACCGTCCCCGCCGGCACGTCGTCGATCCATTCGTTGACAGCCACCCGAGTAGCGTCGAGCGGCTCAGTGATGCGCTGCCGCTTCTCTGGTGCAACAGCCGTATCGATCGGCTCAGCGAGCGCCCCGCACCCGGCGGATTCCGACCCCACAGGAATCGGTGGCAGGCCGGCGTCATCCTCAAGCTCATGGATGACTAGATTGAGACTTAACGCCGTCGCCTGCCCGTCAACGGTCTGGGCGAGACACAACTGCGCTGATCCAACACCCCAGCCGATAACCTCCCACCGGGATCCGGCTGGACCACGCGGCCATGTACTAAGGAAGTCGTCGTACCCGATCCTGAACACCTCGAACCCCTCGTCCAGCCGAATACCCATCTGCTTGCCGTCGTGGGAGAGGGCCGCCCCGTCAAGCCCGTACTTCTCAATCTTCGCCACCAGGTCCGGGTTGATCTCGGCCAGCGGATACTCCGCCCCGTCCGGAGTGAGCAGAGTGACGACGCAGGCATCATCGACACACGTCCGGTAGATCAACGTGCCCACCTCCGGCGGTGTACCCCGCATGGGCTCCTCAGGCAGCCAGTCCGTCACGCTGAGGGGCGCGCCCCGTTCGGTCTGCGTCGGCACCGGCAACGGCTCTTCGGAGCCGGCAGGCCTGGGATCATCCGAAGGCGCGTCTCCACCAAAACCGGCCACAGCGGCGGTCACCGCCACCCCACCGACCACCAACACCGCGGCGGCACCAACAACGGCTGCCACTCGACGGGTGCGGCGCCGCCGAGCAGCCGCGACAGCCAGACTGGCATCAACATCTCCTAGCGGCTGATCCAGAAAACTCTCAAGTTCACGCCGAAAACGATCCATCCGTTCCGCCTGCCCTCATTCGATGCGCTCTCGTTCCCCTTACACGCCCTGGCGCTCGATCAGGTTGTGTCGGCGGAGAAATGACGATCGGCCTGGGGACTATTCGGCAATGGATCTGATGTTGAAGGTGCTCCGGTAGGCGGCTGGGGTGGTGCCCGCGAGCCGAATGAAGTGTCGCCGCATCCCGGGGGCGCTGCCGAATCCAGCCCGGATGGCGATCTGCTCGATCGGCAGGTTGGTCGTTTCGAGCAATCGCTGCGCCTGCGCGATCCGCTGCCTGAGCAGCCACTGCAGCGGCGAGAGTCCAGTCTGCTCGCGGAAGCGGCGGCTGAGTGTGCGGGAGCTGGTATATGCCTGTTGGGCGATGTCGCTCAATGTGATCGGTTGATGCAGGTTCTCGATCATCCACTCCATGACCGATGCCATCGTGGGGTCGGAACCGGGATCAGACGCGTCGTAAGCGATGAACTGGGCTTGACCGCCTGCCCGGTGGGGTGCCGTGACAACCCAGCGCGCTGTGCGGGCGGCGACGTCTGCCCCGTAATCGCACCGGATCAGGTGGAAGCACAGGTCGATTCCCGCCGCGAGGCCAGCGGCGGTCAGGATTTGGCCGTCGTCGACGTAGAGCACTGCGGGGTCGACTCGCAGCTGCGGGTAACGTGCGGCGAGTTCGTCGGCGAACGCCCAGTGTGTGGTGGCCGGCCGACCGTCGAGCAGTCCGGCAGCCGCGAGCACGAAAGCTCCGCCGCAGATCGAGGCGATCCGCGCGCCACGGGCGTGTGCAGTACGCAATAGCTCGTGCACCTCGGGCTGTTCGGTACCGTCACCGGTGACGGCGGGAACGATGATCGTGTCGGCACGGCTTGCTTCTTCCATCGGGTACGGCGGGTGGACGGCGAACATCGGTTCACCTCGCGCGCCCGCCATAACCGGCCGGTCACCGCAGACTCTGACGTCGTAGAGCCGCTCGCCGGAGGCAGTCTGGGCCGATCCGAGAATCTGTGGCGGGACCGACAGCTCGAACCCGACGACGTCGTCGAGCGCTAGGACCGCAACGGTGCGCATGGCGTGAATCTACCCAATCGCATTGTTCTCGCCAGGCTACGCGGATTGCTGCTCACGCTCGCTCGCCGGTGCTGCGCCGAAAATGGCGCTGCCTCCCGGCGCCCAGCGGCCGTAGAACCGTGGCTCAATCACGCCCCCAACGCTTCGCGAACTCTTGATCCGGTAGCCGCTTGCCGGGCGGATGCAGCACTTTGTCGAAAAGCCAGCCAGCACCGATGAGCGCGACGAGTGCCACCGGGTAGACAACAAGCTGGACCAGGACAGTCATACAGAAGATCCTCGTCAGGCCCAGACAACTCCAACAGTTGCCAGCTGGCCGGGTTTCGACCAATTCTCGCCACGGATCGCGTCAAGGCTGAGCGCGCTCCCGCAGTCGGCTACCGCCTGATTGGACGCGGTGGAGGAACAGCTCTCACCCGCCGCGCGCCGAACCCGTGCAACGGGCTCTCAGCGTTCCGATGGCGGTTCGGCCGTAGCGATCTGGACCTGCGCCTCAACACCTATCGCGGCCCGCCGTCCGATCCGGCCGCCGCACTCAACTCCTGAGAGACGATGCCCGTTTGCGCGGAGCCAGGGTGACTGTCAGGAAGACGGTGGATCTTGGTCTTGCTGCCCCGAACTCACCATGCCGTACTGGAACCGAACGACCGGTCGGTGCGTCACAAAGGAACAGGAACAAGGGAGGCCGACGTGAACGTACGGACCGGTGTACTCGCCATTGCCCTCATCGGCATGATCACCATGGGAGCTTGTGCGAACGACGCCGCCCCAGCCGGACAGGATGAAGCCATCCCAGCCGAACAGAGTAGTGCAGAGCTAGCCGAGCAGAGTGAAGCAGCATCGATGGACCCTCAAGCCGCACAAGCGTCGCAGCCCGAATCGGCCGAGGAGTTCACCTATTTGCTGAGCGGCGGGGCACAGGTCGACTACGAGCCGCTGGCGTCCCCCGCCGAAGCGCTCGAGTTCGCTGACGTGATTGTCACCGGGACGATCACCGACGTGATACCGGACGGCAGCGACCGGGTTCAGATCGAAATAGCCGTCGACGACGTTCTCTATGGCAGCCAGCCGGACGGCGGCGTCCTCTACGTCACCCACGGATTCGAGGGCTGGGTGGCGGGCACCGGCGGAACAACCAAGGTCACGGTCAAGGATCTGGCCGAATCCGGCATCGGGCTGGATGTCGTAGCAGTCGCGGAAGATGTCACCGAGGTCGCGGCCGGAACGGAGAGTCCCGCCGGGCATCGTGTGTTCACGGTGGCCATCGACGGCTTCTGGCTGGAGGGCAGTGGCGACCACCATATGTCCGGCGTGTACGTGCAGGCAGACGACCTCAGCGGTGAGCGCTGGGGCCAGGTCACCACCATCGAGCAGTTCACCGGCGCGATCCGGGACGAGGTTGCGGCCTCTTCAAGTAGCCCGACGCCCTAGCCTCCGACGACCCGCAGCCGGTTCAGCCGGTTGAGTGGACGCGGCAGCCACCAGTTGCGCTCGCCCAGCAGCCGCATCGCCGCGGGCAGGACGATGGCACGGACGATCGTCGCGTCGATCAGAATGGCCGCAGCCATACCAACGCCCATCTGCTTGAACTCGATCATCGACAGCGTCGTGAAGATCGAGAATACGGCGACCATAACGAACGCGGCGCTCGACACCACTCCGGCAGAGGCGGTGATACCGTGCTCGATCGCCTGTCGGGTCGGCATCCCCAGCGCGCGTCCCTCACGGATCCGGCTCACCACGAAGATGTGGTAGTCCATCGACAGCCCGAACAGGATCACGAACAGGAACAACGGCACCCAGGTGACGATCGCTCCCGTCGAAGTGAAGCCGAGCAGCCCTTCGGCCCAGGTGTTCTGGAACACCAGCACCAGCAGTCCGTAGGCGGCTCCGACCGACAGCAGGTTCAGCCCAGCGGCGGTTAGTGCGATGGTTAGCGACCGGAAGGCCAGGATGAGCACCACCACGCTGAGCAGAAGGACGAAGCCGATGACGTAGGGCAGTCGTTCGCCGAGTTGGCCACGGAAGTCGGCATCCCAGGCGATCGGCCCAGTGACGCCAGCGGCGATGCCGGCGAACGAGGCGACAGTCTCGTCGACCAGGGCACGCAGCGTCTCCAGCGACTCCGCTTCCTGGGCATCGTCCAACCCGCCGGCCACCGGGACCGGGAGTTGCGCCACGTTTCCCTCCGTGGCCACCTCGAGGACAGACGCCTCGGCGTCGGCGAACAACGAGTCCGCCGACGTGGATCGGGTTAGCTCGGAGACAGCCGATTCGACCGAGGCGACGTCGAGCGCCGAGCCATCCTCTGTCCATATCGCGACGGTGTGAACCGTACCTTCCCGCGGGTAGGCCTCCGAGAGCCGGTTCAACGTGTCCACCTCGACGATCGATCCCGGCAAGTCCTCCAAATCGGGCTCCCCAAGCGTCATCGACACCGCAGGGGCGGCCAGCGCGCCAAGCCCGACGACGCCGATGGTGAACGCGGCCGCCGGGCGACGAAGCACCGGCCGCAAGACGGCGGGCCAGAACCTGGCGCCACCCTCGCGCCGCGTCAGTCTCCACAACACCGGGATCCGCGGACGATCCACCCACCGGCCGAGCAATGACAGCAGAGCAGGCAGCACCGTCAGCGACCCGACGACCGCGACCCCGATCACCAGAATGGTTCCGATGGCGAACGAGTCGAAGACGGCGAGCCCCGCCAAGAACATGCCGGCCATCGCCACCACCGTCGTCAACCCGGAGATCACGACCGCACGCCCGGACGTCGCCGCGGCGACCTCGATGGCTCGGCCCACGGCATCTCCGTTGTTGCGCTGCTCACGCGCGCGGCGGATGTAGAACAGCGAGTAGTCGACACCGACGGCCATCCCGATCAGCAGGACAACCGACGCCAGGAGCTCCGAGGTCGGAACGAGGTACGAGGCAAACGTCGACAGACCAAGGGCAGCACCGACCGACGAGAACGCCAGCAGGACGGGAACGCCGGCCGCGATGAGCGCGCCGAACACGACCGCCAGGATGGCTAGCGTCACCGGAAGCGACAACATCTCGGCCAACCGGAAGTCGTCCGCGACCACCTGGTCGATGGCGGAGCTCAACGAGGCGTTGCCGACCTGACCGATCCACAGCTCCGGGTACTCGGACGCGACCGGCTCGACGGCCTCCTGGAGGTCGGCGGCGACCTGGGCAAGAACCCGGTGTTCCGCGTCACCGTTGCCGTCGGGTTCGACCAGCGACACCTGCACTAGTAGCGAGCTTCCGTCGGCGGACGGGGCAGGCTCAACAACCGATGCCACTCCCGGCACAGCGGCGGCTGCGGCCGAGAGTGCCTGCGCCGCCTCAGAGGCCGATGCGGAGTCGAGGGTCCCACCGTCCGCGGCCTGGATCAAGATCGACTCGTTCGGTACGTCGCCGAAATCCGCGTCGGCCATCGCGGTGTCGGCCGCACCGGACGCACCGACGGTCATCGTGCTCTCGTCCAGGTCATTGCCGCTGACCGCAGCACCGCCGACCACAGCGGCGACCACGAAGGCGATCCACAGCAGCAGCGCGGTCCAGCGATGACGGGCGCTCCACGTGGCAACAGCCACAATGGGTCCTCGCCGTACAGGCGGGCTCGACAACCTTTCGCGGTCGAGCTCGATAGCGGTCGGTGCGGACATCGTCGCCCCCGGCTTCCGGATCGTGAAATGCACTGGCACTTCGAGAGTTCCAGACAGCACGCACGCCCCATATCGGGGAACAGCCTGCAAAGTCTCAGGGGCACCCCTGGGTCTCCCCCGGGACACGATCATCTTCACCACATCGCGACAGACCCAAAGACCCGACTCCAGCTACCACCAACGCCCGTCCTACCACCAATGCCCGTCGAAGCCGGCCTGGTGATTGCTCACAGGGTTGCCAGGCGCATCCGCGCGTCCAGATGTGCCACGGCAGTAGGGTCTCCATCGGAGGCAAGTGTCCGGTCTGGGCCGCGGCCCCACAGCCAGAGGTAGAGGGCTTCGGCGTCACCGGTCACGGTCGCGTCGACCGGCTCGTCGGATGATCGGTCGACGTGGACAACGACGGCCATCGGTTCCATCACCGCGCGCCAGGCCACGTCACCGCACCGAACGCGGACAATGGCCGGCGGCAGATCGCGGTACGGTTCGTCGCTCCAGTCCTCGGCCAGCATCAGGCGCAGGACTTCGTCGGCACCGTCGAGGGCGAGTGCGGCGTCGACCGGGGTGACGTCATCGTGGGCGAGTTCAGCATCGATTCGATGGATGGCGCTCTCATGCGCCATCCGACGGCCCCAGAAGCCGACGGTGCGTTCGTCCCACCACCATGTCTCGGCGAATTCGAGAGGATCGCGGCTGGTGAGTTCAGTGAGCAGATCCTCGGTAGCGCGTGCGAAGTAGTCGAGGGCCGGCTCGTCGTCGCGCTCCGGGGGCCACGGCTCCGGGAATGCCTTCTCCTGCATACAGGCGATCTTGTGCCGGTAGACCTCAGCCGTGTGTTCGACGAGGTCGCGCACCGTCCAGCCGGGGCACGAGGGGACGTCGACCTCCAGACCCCGCTGTGCCACCGCGGCGATCCGGGCGGCCTCTGAACGGACGTGCTCGACGTAGCTGTCGTGGCTCAATCTCATGGTGGCGATCGTGTCACCGGTGTTGACAGACCGCACCCAAGTTTCCGGACCGGTGATGTCGCCGCGCGATGACACACCTCCGGCTCGACACGGTGCACCATCGGCGAGCCGAAGGCGATCATCAGCGTCCACCTGCGGATTGCCTCCCTGCGGATCATCTGGTTGCCCCCGGCCGCGCGCCAGCAAAAGTGACCCGGATCGAGTAGAGATCCCCGGCGGAGTTGGTGATGAACAGGTTGTTGCGCTTGGCGGCGCCGAAGGTGAGATTCGAAGCCGCTTCCGGCAGTCTCAGCTTTCCGATGAGGGTGCCGTCCGGGTCGTAGCAGTGCAGACCGTCCAGCGCCGCCGCCCAAATGCGCCCGAGGTGGTCCAGCCGGATCCCATCGAACCAGGCCTCGGCGAACACGTCACCACCGGATAGTTCGCCGTCGTCGCTCACCTCGAAGACCCGCATATGCCGCCGACGGGTGTCGACGATGTACAGCTGGCTCTCGTCGGCTGAGAAGGCCAAGCCGTTGGGGCGAACGAAGTCGTCAGCGACGATCTCGACCTGACCGGTAGCCGGATCGATCCGGTAGACATGGTCGGCGCCGATCTCGCTCTCGGCCTCGGTTCCTTCGTAGTACCCGGTGATGCCATACCGGGGATCGGTGAACCAGATCGACCCGTCGGAGCGGACTACGATGTCGTTCGGGCTGTTCAGCCGCTTTCCGTCGTATCGGTCTGCCAGTACGGTGACCGAGCCGTCGTGTTCGGTACGGGTTACCCGTCGGGCGCCCTGCTCACACGTCAGCAGCCGGCCCTGCCGATCGATGGTATTGCCGTTCGCGTTTCCCGACGGCTCCCGGAAAACACCGATGTTTCCCGTCGTCTCATCCCAGCGCAACAGCCGATCATTCGGAATGTCGCTCCACACGAGGTAGCGGCCCGCTGGGAAATATACGGGGCCTTCGGTCTTTCGACTGCCGGAATGAAGGATCTCGACGTATTCATCTCCTCCGTAGGAAGCGAAACGGTCATCCAGGCTCTCGAAATGGGCCTTGAATCTTTCGGTCATTCGATGCTCCGACTGTTACGTGCTGCCCGATATGTATGCATCAACATCGGTGATCTTGACGCCACACACTAGCGGGCGAACCCACCTCGTGAGCACTCGCCCCACGGCCGATCTCATCCGCGCCGCCTGCGCAGAGCTGCCGCGCTCCCGTATGGCGCCGGTCCGTCACGTAGATGTCTGCGTCAGCGCTCTTTCAGGCCCAGCCGGAGATCGAGCACCGACATGACCGTGACGTGGCATCTCTGGTGGCGGGTATGACTCAAGCGCTCCTTCTGAACTATGAACGCATCTTGATTGACTGGGATCGAATCCCTCGAATTTCGAGAACGCAGATAGGTGCCTCTTATTGGTTCCCCATGCGGAGCATTAGATCTATGCCCGTATCAGGTTCTTCTCTCGTAGGCTGCCCAATCGGCACCTCCATTCTCCCTCACCGGGACCCGTGCCCTCGACCTGCACGAGGCGTGGCAGCTCCGAGGTTGGACATGACGAGACCTGGACTGGTCGACGAGCGGCGTTACATGCTTCGTAGGGGCTTCCGTCTACCTGTTGAAGAGCGTGCGCACGACTGCCTGCGCATACGATCGGTCCGAGTTCTCGCCGTCTGCAAGTGCTCCCGTTAGGCCAGATGGTGAAAGCAGTTCCAGATACACGTAGTGCAGGCCGATAAGCCACAGCAGGCGCCGTTGTACCACCCGTTTCATTCCGAAGGTGGAGTGTCGCTGGCCTCCGCGGCTTGGGCGTAGCGTGTGGCGACGGTGTCGAACGCCTTCTTCGGCTGCCACCGATAAGGTTGCGCTGCCGTGCGGGGTAGTACTTTGACCAGTCCATACCCAGCCATATCCAGGTCATAGCGAGCGTCAGCTGAATGCGGATAGCTGGGCTCGATGAACTCGAAGACAAAGGCACCATGCACGCCCTCGGCCTCATAGATATCGAGCAACTCGGCGAGCTGGTCCGCCTGGACCTGTTCGTCTCGGACGTGTCCGCCGGTGATATGTGGGACTGGGGAATCGTGATCGATGATCTCGTGGCCGGAGGGCCCCTTTTCCTCGGCTCCGCGGTAGCTGCCGCAGCCGAACTCAGTTATGACGATCGGCTTGCCGTGCCGGTGATGTTTGCGGAGGTTCGTGGCGTAGGTGGCGTGGTTGTATGGGAGGCGGTAGTAGTCGAGCCCGACCATGTCGAACCGCTCCCAATTCACTCTCTCCCACATCCCGGCGCTGTAAGTGATTGCTCCGTCGAAACCAGCTCGTGCGACCTTGGCTGCGGAGGCGAGCAGTGTGTTGAGTTTGCGGTTGTACCAGGGCATCAGTGGCCAGTGCCGCGGAGAGGCAAGCTTGGCGCTGCGCTGCTCGTAGTCGGCACCTGGAATGATGCCTTCGGCGAAGATACTCAGCTCACATCCGACGTTGAGCGTCACGTTGTGGTACCGGCACCGTAGTTCTTCGGCTACCCGGGTTGCTTTCGCGATGTGATCAAGGGTCTGCTGCGCGTTTGCGTCGACGAGCCTCGGCTGCAGCCACACATTGAGCCCGTCTTCCAACGCCATGGTGGCCGCTTCGGCGAGGCGGTCGAGATCGGTCCCGTAGAGGCCGACAGCATTGCAGTGCAGGTCTTCGCGGATGGCACGCAGTTCCTGGCTGACCAGGTCGGGTTCCCACACCTCCCGTGACAGCGTGTCGCCGTGATCGTTATTGGTGCCAGTGTCGTAGGCGACACCTCGATAGTTCAGGTTCATCATGACTCTTTCTGCGGCTTTCGGGTGGCCAGGTCGAACAGGGTCGTCAGCTCGGTGGCGTAGGCGCCCAGGTCGAGCGATGGTTCTGTCACCCACCGACCCAGGGCCCCGTCGAGGGCTCGGTTGACGGTCACGGCGAGGACCTGTGGATCGAAATTTCGGAACTCCCCGGCGCGCTGACCGCGCCTGAGGATGTCTGTCAGTACCCCGAGGCCTAAACCCTCGGCTCCCTGGGATCCTTCGGCGTCAGGGGTGAAGCGCAGCGAACCATCCGCCGTTCGGTGGTTGGCGACGATGTCTGCCACCGCGAGCAGACGAGCGCGATGCTCTCGCATGTAGTCGAGTTCAGCGGTGATGTAGGCGCCAAGCTGGCCGGCCGCTGTGGTCTCGGCTTCTACCCGGGGTTCCATGAAGGCCCAGGTGTCGGCGTAGATCTGCAGAACGACCTGTTCCAACAGGTCGTCCTTACCAGGGAAATGGTACGAGATCACGCTCTTGCTGGTCTGGGCCCGCTCAGCGATTCGCGCCAACGTGGTGCCCGGGTAACCGACCTCCGCCACGGTGTCGATGGCGGCCTCGATGATCTGTTCGCGACGGGCTGCCTGAATGATCGGATTCACTTTTCGACCAGGCGGCCTAACAGTAGGCTGCATGGCCTAATGTTGCGTAGAATGAGCCGAGGGAGGCAAAGCAGCTGCTCATCGCGATCGTGACCTGGATCGAGCGGACCTACCACCACCGCCGACGCCAACCCCGCCCGGCCGTTTGACCCCATCGAGTTCGACACCATCATTTACCCGCCAGCTGACCCGGCAGCATGACTAGGAACTGTCACCTATCCGTGCAGCAGATCCCAAGCCGAAAGTCCAGGCGCTATTGCGGCTACTAGAGACTTCGCGTCGGGCCGGTGTCAGGCCAGACTCGGTCCAGGCGTTCGGCGGCTCGATCTCGTTGCGGCTGCACACCTGAGCTGCTCGTGTGGCTCTCTTTCGGTCAGCGCCCCCACCGAAAGCTGTGCCGGGGTGTGGCTGAAGAGGGTCGACAACTAACCACGTTGCACTACTGCAATATATAGCGGAATCGCGCGAGAACGCATGGATGCAGAGGATTTCGACTGCGAAATGTAGCGGATTCGCTATAGAGTGAAGGACATGTCTAGCTCGGCTTCGTGGCCTACGGTGTTGTCCATTGCGGAAGAGCAGTGGGGTCTGGTGACCAAGCGGCAAGTCGAGAACGCCGGCGTTGCGTGGTCAACGCTTGTTCGGCAGGTCCGCTCGGGCTCTGTTGAGCGCGTGGCTCACAGCGTGTACCGAATACGTGGTGCTGGTGAACCTGAGCACTCTGAGCTTCGGGCCGCATGGCTGCAGCTCAGCCCTTCAACCCCAGCATGGGAACGTACTCGGGAGCAAGGCGTCGTATCTCATCGTTCTGCGGCTGCACTCTACGGTCTCGGCCTTCTCCCGGCCGATGTCCATGAGTTCACGCTCCCTGTCCGTAGACAGACTCGTCGCGACGACGTACGGCTTCATCGCCGGGTGCTCTCTGACAGCGATTGGCAGAATGTAGGCGGACTTCCGGTCACGCGGCCACATCGGATCGCGGCTGACCTTCTCTCGGAGAAAGAGGATCCCGGAGCTGTCGGCGAGCTTGTCGCCGATGCTCTCCGTGCGGGTTACGACTATCCCGGCGTTATCGCCCGCACGGTTGCTCCGCATGCGGCTGCGCATGGTCTGCGCCGCGGTGACGGCGTTGGTCTATTTCGTTGGCTCCTTGACCTCACCGCAGACCCAGAACGCGAGACGTGGCTGGAACAAGCCGTTTCCGATGCCACTAACGGCAGCGTAGGTGGTGTCACCACGTGACCAGCGATGAGCAGCGCTACAAAACTCCTGAAGCGGCCCGGCGCGCGGTTACTGACAAGCTCAAGGTCGAGGCGGCCGCAAGCTCGTGGCGACTGGGTGACCTTCTGCGTCAGTATGCCTATGATCAACTCGTTGAGCGGCTTTATCGTGTCGACGATGCTTGGGTGATCAAAGGCGCAACTGCCTTGCTCGCTCGGAGGCTCTCCGTTCGCCACACTGTCGACATCGACGTCTACCGTGCGGGAGCGATCACCGACGTCGAGCGTCAGGTCCGTGAGGCCGCTGCGGCCGACATCGGCGATTGGATGCGCTTTGAGGTTGGCGCCGGCTTGAAGATCACGGCCAATGGGGCTCAGGGGGCCCGGGTCAAGGTCCAGTCGTTCATCGGCGCGAAGCTATGGGCTGCGTTCCAGATCGACATCGTTGCCGACGGCGTTGTGATGACCGGCGCACCGGAACCGGTGCCGCCCTTGACCGATGCCCATATCGTCGACCGTAAGAAAGCAATGTGGATGGCCTACCCTCTGGTGGATCACATTGCTGACAAGGTGTGCGCGATCCTTGAGCGACACAATGGCAGGCCGTCGACCCGATACAAGGATCTCGTTGACCTCGTCGCAATCACTCGCCGCGCGACCGTGGAAGCTGATCTCCAGCGACGGGCTCTGGTGAACGAAGCTGCCCGGCGAGACCTCCCGCTGCCAGCTACGTTCCACGTTCCCGACGATGCGCTCTGGAAACGCGGCTATAGCGCCGAGGCTCGCCGAACAATCGGTTTCGACGCAGTCGATCTTGAGACAGCGCTGATCGCAGTCCAGCCCTTCCTTGACCCACTACTCGCCGACACCGCCACAGGCTCTTGGGACCCGCACGCCCAAGGCTGGGAGTAGTAACACCGCCCGTCGGCCGTTTTGATCACGCACGAGAGGACGTTCGGCCCCAAGGCGTAGTCACCGACGATCGGGCCATCTTGATGGCTGCCATGCCGCATGCCTTGGACGAGGCAGCGAGGCGAGTCCGGCCCGTATGGGCAAACGAGGCCCGGGCATGCAAACGGTCACGGCCAAATCGGCCATGAATTGCGATGATGCTGGCGGTCCTGACGGGACTTGAACCCCGCGGCCTCCGCCTTGACAGGGCGATCGTTGTGCCTGCTCTGGGCACGTTCAAGCGACGGATGTCCTTCAACTAAGGACAATCGTCCCTCTCTGGAGGACACAACAAATCCATAGTCGTGCTGACAGACCATGAGGGACGCTCAACGCCCGCCACGACCTCGCTCCAACGATTCGCTGCTACCTCGGACGTGGACTCTTCGAGGAAGGACGAGAGCACCAGGCCACCTTCATCGACGGCAAATGGCAGGACGAGGTAATCATGGGCATCCTTGACCACGACTTCGCAGCCGACCCCCAAGTTGGGGAAAGGTAATCACCTTGCGGACCATTTGCGGACTGATCTTGCTATGTCGGCCAGGCCAACGAGATCAGATATCGATCTGACCTGCACTCTTATGGGTGGAGACGAGGGGACTCGAACCCCTAACCCCTGCCTTGCAAATGCGATCAAGAGGACTTCTGACCTGCCCTGATGTAGATCAACATCACTCTGGTCAGGTTATTCAACTACCTTCGCAGATAGCCAACGGTGGCTGGTTTTGAGCCCCTTGCGGACTATCTGCGGACTAAATGATCTTCATCTCTTTGGCTCGGATGGTGAGCTACTTCCACTGTCTGCTGCCTGGTTCCCAGGTGCGCTCGCCGGCCTCGCGAGCGAGCGCAGGATCGGCGAAGGTGATGACGGCGTCGAGGACGGTGTCGAACGTGGCCGGCAGGTGGTCATGACCGTGACGTCGCCGCCATGCCGCCCACTTGTTCTGGGCGATGTCGGCGTATCCGTCGAGCGCGTCCCGCAGGAGTCCCAACTCTGCGCGCCGGTACTGCGCGACCTCGTTGAGCGCATTCTGCAAATCCGCCCCGTTGACTGGGTGGTGGTTCGACAACGTCCACAGGTCAGCGAAGTCGCGCCAGCGGGTGTTCACCGTTCCTCGCTGAACGGCAGTCACGATCTTCTCCGCGTGGACCATGTGCAGCGGGTAGCCAGTCACTTCAATGGGATCGCCACCTCGAAGTCTCGGGACGGAGACCACCGTGGGTTCCGGCCAGATCGGGTCTCCCACATTCACGTCCACATGGAACCGCGGCTTGGCCCGTGCCAATCGGGCTTCAATGCTAATGCGGACGCCGGGGTAGGCATCCTCTTCACGGATGATTTCCGCCGTAGCCGTGTCAGGGACGAATTCGATGCCGTCGTCCTCTGCTGTGGCCACGGCAAGCACGTCGCGCACCAAGACGAGGATGGTGTCGGCGTCGTTACGGAGATCCTGCCCGGCAAGGTCGACATCGCGGGTGGGGCGGCGATTACCGAACGCTGCGAGCAGCACACCACCTTTGAGGACGAACTTGTCCCGGACCGGGCTCACGGCGAGTCGAGCGAGGAAACCTTCCAGGACGTACAGCTGGATCAGCTCGTCGGTTGGGCGCCCCGATGCCCGCGCTTGCCGCTGTAGATCCAGGTACGCAGCCCCGCCAGGGCTATCTCGCGAGACAGGGCTCACAGCAGGATCTCCAATGTCTGACGTAGCGGCGTCTTTGCTCGTGGGAAGGCGTTGGCTGTGCGCAGCAGCGTGGAGGGCTGCCCGCCCTTGCGTAGCCACCGCTTCAGGGCTTCATTCGCCAGATCTGCGCCTTCAAGATGGCGCATCCGGAAGGCGTCGATGATGCTGCGCTCAGCCGAGTAGAGGCCGATACTGCGGTCAGCGTCGATCGTGAGAGCCTCTCGGCCGATCTCGAACGTCGCCGAGTCGAAATGGTGCCACCGGACGGCGATAGTGATCTCCGGTGTCCATGCCCCACGGGGAATGGCAATGTCGACGGCGGCGGGGATGTCGTCGATCAGGTCATGCCGAGCCAGCGCCGAGCGCAGGCAGATCGTCGCACGGGACGACCTGGCCGCGATCTCGATCAGATCCTCGTCACCATGCCAGTCACGCTTGCGATACAAGCCACGTGCGAGCCCAATGACATGTCCAGCACCGATGAGATTCCGGAGCTGACGCTCACCAATCCGCCGCTTGCCCTCCGAATAACGGAACGTCTCCGGCAGCTCAGACAGCAACGCGGCAGCATTCATACTCACGCCACCACCTCCGTCGGAAAACCTCAACAGCAATGCCTCTAGTGTAGAGGATTAACGACGGCCCGCCGAGCCCTTGCATGACGAGGGGTTGATTTTCCCCATCAGATGCAGCCACAACTTCCCTGGGCGCCCGAGTCGACGGCCTTCGCCTTGGCAATTCGATCTTAGTGGCTACCGGGAGTCGCCAATTCGGTTCTGACCTGCATGTTCACCGTTGGGCAGCGATGACAGCCTACGACCGTCGCGGGGCAGACAAAGGTGAGCGCGGCTAGGGACGTTGGCGTCGTAGACGACTACGAAAGCCATCAGGTCAAACCCATCTCCTGCGTGAGGGCGGCTAGCTCGTCGGCGGCGTTCCGGCGTTTCGCGTCGTCGCGGCGCATGTAGTCCAACAGAGACGAGGCTTTGATGCGACGGTGGGTGCCGACGGTGCGGTACTCGATTTCATCCTGGTCAAGTAGTCCGATCAGGAACGGTCGCGAGACGTTCAAAAGCGACGCCGCCTGCTGTGTGGTCAGCTCGGCGTGGGCGGGAACCAGCGTCACCCCCTGCCCGGCAGCCATGTTCGCCGGGATGGCAACAGCTCCAAGGCTGGAGTCGATGTAAAACCTAAGCGGCGCGTCTGAGGTGGACTCGGACGAGCTCATCGACGATCCGCTCATCGACCCCGAACTCCTCCGAGACGACAGAGATCGGTTCGCCAGCCTCGAACAAGTCGACAATGTCCTCGACCCGTACGCCCGAACTGTCCTCGATGGGTTGACCGAAACCGAACCGCGGATCGATGATCACATCGGCCCGCTGATAGCCCGTCAGTTTGATGCGCTCCGGGTAGCCGTCGGCGGCGAACTTGATCGGCTCGATACCCAATTCGATGACGCCCCGAATGCCGCCCTGCCTGACCCGCGCGCGCCTCCATTCGTCCCCCTCCGCCACCTTGACCAGGACATCGACGCCATCAGTCGCAATCGCCTCGCTGGCGAGGATGTACTCATCACCGAGGTCTCGGCGAAGCGAGGTCACCGCCTCGACGATGGCAGGCAGCCTAACGCCCTAAGCGCGCAATGCGCGCAACAACAGGGCCTCGCCCAGTGCAACGAATGGGATCGCCGCGCCGTGACGCACCTCCGGCTCGACACGGTGCACCAGGGGAGCTTCAAGGGCAGTCTTCAGCGTCCAGCTACGGATTGTCTCCCGAGGAATCCCTAGGTGCATGGCCGCCTCGGACACAGTGAACAGTGGAGTCGTGAACCTCGTGTCATCCACGCACACCTAGCAATGTTCGGGCGCTGGTTGCTACATTGTAGTGTATGACGTCGCCAACGAATGTGCGGTTTCCTGACCAGGTCGATCGCAACCTGGCCGACTATGCGCGCCGGTCTGGCACTAAGAAGTCGAGCGTGGTAGTCGGTGCGGTGCGTGAATGGCTGCGAATGGAGGCACATCCGGGGATCGTGTTCGTGACCACCGTCACTGGTGAGCGACGCGCCGCGCTGGCTGTGGGGCCTCAGGTGTGGACGGTGGCCGAGTCGTGGCTACAGCACGACAAAGACGAGCGTTCGCCCGCGGTGGTGGCGGATGCACTCGGGTTGTCGATACCCGATGTCGAGGCTGCGTTGGCGTACTGGGCGGATTTCCGCGGCGAGATCGATGAGTTGATCGAGCGGGAACACGCAAGTCAGGACGAAGCATTATCGGCCTGGGAGCGTCGACGTGCGCTCGACTCGGCATGACATCACGAATTAGAGCAAACGGGAGGTCGCTGGCGCTTGGGCCGGACCAAGACAAGAAAGATCCGGAGAGATGAGCCTGCGATTCCTGCTTGACGAGCACTATCCGCCTTGGTTGGCCGACGACCTGCATGCTGACGGCATCGACGCCGTCGCGCTGATCGCACATCGGCCGCAACTCCGCGGCTTAGACGATCGGCAGGTCCTGGAAGCAGCCGTGGCTGAGGGCCGGATTGTTGTGACTGAGGACGTCAACACATTCAGCGCCGCGATAGCCGTGATACCGGGACACGTCGGAGTCGTGTATTGCCACCATGTCCGTTTCCCGCGTACCCGTCCGGGCTTGAACAGGCTGCGCAAAGCTCTCGTCGCGTTGGCAGGCAATCCGCCAGAAGGTCTGGGCGAACACCCGCTTGTCTGGTGGCTCGGAGATCCGGACGGCTGAATCTTCCGGCTTGCCTGGTCGGCCTTGGCCGTGCATAGGCGTACCGGCTGTTGCGGGCGATGATGAACACCGCCGTCGAAGACGGGTTGATCCGTCGCAATCCGTGCCGAATCAAGGGTGCCGGTGACGACCGAAGCCCTGAGCGCCCTACCCTCACAGTCGCCGAGATCGCGGCCGTGCTCGCCAAGATTGACCGCCGACACCGGGTCCTGGTCCTGCTGGCGGCGTTTACCACGCTCCGGCTGGGAGAGTTGGCCGCGCTCCGGCGCCGGGATCTAGACCTCGATCACGGATGGATCACCGTTCGGCGTGGCCAGGTCGAACTGAAGACCGGCGAACTGGTGGTCAAGGGGCCGAAGTCGGACGCGGGAAAGCGCCGCGTCGCGGTGCCGTCTGACCTGCTTCCGGCGCTGCGGTCGCACGTGTCGGCTTTCGCTCAGCCCGGACCCGATGGGCGCGTGTTCGCCGGACCTCAAGGCGGCTACATCAGGCGGCAGAACTTCCGCCGCATCTGGATCAAGGCGTGCAAGGCGGCCGGGATCAGCGGCGTTCACTTCCACGACCTCCGGCACACCGGAAACACATTGGCCGCTGCCAGCGGGGCGAACCTGCGGGAGTTGATGGAGCGCATGGGCCACTCCAGCACTCGCGCCGCCGTGATCTACCTGCACGCGGCCAACGACCGTGACCGCGTGATCGCCGACGCCATGAACACCCACATCGCCACAACGATCACACCGGACGGAGAACAGTCATGACGCACCACCCGACGCGCCTCTGGCACGTGAATGGCACGCGGGCCGACATCGCGGCCGAGATTCTCTCTACACGTGCTGGTGGAGACGAGGGGACTCGAACCCCTAACCCCTGCCTTGCAAAGGCAGTGCTCTGCCAGTTGAGCTACGCCCCCTGGGGTGGTTCAGCTCGAGCATAAGCAGGCGAACCGCGACCAAGAGTAGCGCGTCCTGCGGCTCAACGCCGAATCGTGACACTTCTGGCCGCGTTTTGCACTCACTCCCGCCCGCCGATGCCCGCGTGGACCTGGTGAGATCTGCAGCTCTCACCAGGATCCGAGTCCGCCACAAGCCAAGTACTAGCTCAGGCGGGTCTCGGCGTACACCTTCATCGCGTCACGCAGGTACGCCGCCAAACCGGTACGCACGGACTCGTAGTTCTGAGCGAATCGCTCATCGTCGACGTACATCTGTCCTAAACCGGTGTACGACTCGCGGTCTGGGGTCCAGAACAGGGTCATGCCGTTGTAGTGGCGGTCGATGATGTCCTGAACCCGCTGGTCAGTGACAGCGACGCCGTCGTCCATCAGCTGAGCCAACTCTTGGTTCTGCGAGTTGAACTCGGCTTTGGCGTCCTGCCACTGCTGGGGAGTCCACTCCGCAACGACGGCGTTGCCGCGGTCGACGGCCTCGTCACCCCACCGTTGCCGCGCCTCGGCTTCGTACTCATTGTGGCTGAAGCCTTGGTAGATCTCGCTCGGGTTCATCGTCCCTCCTTCCTCGAAGGTGGCGATGGTGTCCTCCACGGTTTTGACCAGCTGACCGAGTCGTCGTCGTTCCCGCAGCAACCAGGTGCGGTGCTGGCGCAAGACCTCCACTGCACTGTGGTGATCTTGCGCGGCCAGAACATCCCCGATGGCGTCGAGGCCCAGGCCCAGGTCGCGCAGCAACAGGATTCGCTGCAACCGGAACAGTTGCTCCTGTTCGTAATGACGACGGCCGCCAGGTGCGGTCCAAGCCGGCGGAAGCAAGCCGATCGCGTCGTAGTGCCGCAGCGTCCGGGAGGTAACTCCAGACAGCTGGGCTACTTCGTTGATCGACCAGCTCACGCCATTTTCTCCGTGTTGTTCACCGGGCCGGTATCTCCGACCCACCCTGAACGGTAGGAGATGACGCTACGTCAACTTCAAGTCGCTTTTTGCCCCAACCGAGCCCGGCTGTGAACTCAGCGCTCCTGCGGTGGAGGAACGGGGTCTGTGGCCTCAGCCCAGAGGTCGCGTTCATCCTGCCCGGACTGATACTTGCGGTAGCCGAGGTACCCGGCGATAGCGACAAATGCGGTAAAAAGAATCTTCTTCTTGGACACGGGTGTTCCGCCCCTCCAAGGGTAGTTGGTTAGTCCTGAAGCGAGGCTAACTCACCCGAGATCATCCCGCCCACCGGTTCGTAACCTCCCGTTGCCGCCATGAGCCACTCGGTCAGGTGCTGCTGCCCTCACTCACGTCTTCACGCAGCGGATTCTGCTTAACCCATTCGGCCGTGCTCTGGTGCGCCGTCTCGATGTACTGCGCCAGGCGATCAGGGTGGACGCGCCACTGACCTCGACCACCCATTTTCATCGCGGGCAGTTCGCCACTGCGCACCAAGGCGTAGACCTGAGCGGAGGACGTGTTCAGCAGCTCGGCTACGTCGGCGAGTGTCAGCAGTTTCTGCTCCATGACGTTAGCTTAGGCGCTACATGCCCGGACGGCTCATAGGTGTGACGCCCTCGACCGGCACGAGTGCCCAAGCGTCCCAATCGCACCATGAAGCAGATGGACACGACGCCATTATGTAACTTGTCTTCTACGTAACTCGCATGTTACAAACCAGGCATGGAAGTCACCGTCTTCGAGGCGCTTGCTGATCCGGTCCGGCGCCGCCTGTTAGAACTCGTCGCAGAACGAGAACGCCCGGCCGGCGAACTGGCGGCACAGTTCGGAGTCAGTCGCCCGGCCATCTCACGTCATCTACGAGTACTGCACGAAGCGGGACTCGTGAGCTGGCGCAGCCGCGCCCAACAACGGATCTATCGCCTCGAACCAGGACCTCTGGACGAGGCTGGCGCATGGATTGAACGCACCCGTAACAACTGGGCCAACCGCCTCGACGCACTCGAACGACACCTCGACGACGTATGGAAGGACTCCGATGACGAAGAACTCTGACAGCCAGGCCGACCAGGCACCGGCCCTCGACGACCGTCGGGGCACGCTCGGGCTGGGACCCGACGGTGAATGGCAGATCCGCTTCGAGCGACGCCTCGCCCACTCGCCCGAGCGGGTGTGGGCAGCACTCACCGAACCTGGCCAGCAAGCCCGCTGGTTGCCCGGAGTGACCATTGAACCGGAGGTGGGCGGATCGGCAGTCTTCGACTTCGGTGACGAAGGACGAGCCGCGGGAGAAGTGACGGAGGTAGAGCCGCGTCGTCACCTCGTGCACACCTGGATCTGGCCGGGCGAACCCGTCTCCACCGTCAGGTGGGAGATCTTCTCCGACGGCGACGGAACCGTGCTCACGCTGCTGCAGCGCCCGTTGCGGCCGGAGCCGGCCGTCAGCTTCTGCACTGGGTGGCATGCCATGCTCGACAGCCTCGATGTCCACCTCGACGGCGGGAACCCATCAGACCTGGAGCCCGACTATGGCCTGCTCTTCGACATCTACAGCAAGGTCGCCACGGAGAGCTCCTAAGTCGCAACCCGTGGCACCATGGCGACATGCTTGTTGCGTTCTCCGTTGCTCCCACCGGCGCCGGTGAGTCGGTATCCGAGGCGGTCGCCGACGCCGTTGAAGTGGTCCGCGAATCCGGCCTGCCGAACAGCACCGACGCAATGTTCACCACCATCGAAGGGGAGTGGGACGAGTGTTTTGACGTCGTCCGCCGAGCCTGCGAAGCAGCTGGCCGGCATGGCGGGCGCGTCAGCCTCGTCCTGAAGGCCGACATCCGCCCGGGACACGTTGGAGAGCTGACGGGCAAGGTAGACCGGCTGGAAGCGCGGCTACAGCAGCGCAATCAGGGCTGAACGTCGACAACCGTCCCGCCGGTGATCGCCAGCAACTCGTCGAACGTCGTCGGGAACACGGTGTACGGGTGCCCAGCGGCTGCCCAGACTTCGTCGTACCTGGCCAGCCATCTGTCCACGAAGGTGCGAACCGGTTGACCATGCCCGACGGGTGCGACACCGCCGATCGGCTGACCGGTGTGCTCGCGCACGAACTCCGCGTCCGCACGTCCCACCCGCGAACCCGCAGCCGCACTGAGCAACTTGGTGTCGGCCCGGTGCGCCCCGCTGGTGAGGACAAGCAACGGCGCCCCGTCGCACGTGAAGATCAGCGAGTTCGCGATCGCGCCGACGTCACACCCAAGCTGCTGCGCAGCCGCCGCAGCCGTAGGTGCTGACTCTGGGAGAACGACAATGTCGCGTTCGACCCCAGCGGCCTGAAGAGCGCTGCGCACGCGCTGGACGTTGGGGTGAGCCCCGATGCCTTCGGTTGCCGCTTCAGTCACGGCAGACGAGCTTACGACAGCGCACCAACGGCCCGCACTCTTATTAGGCCCCGCGCACCGGACCTCATGCCGACCTGGTTCAGCGGTTCAAGGGGCTACACAACATGGTCATGCTTGTTAACGTAGCGGCATGTCGCTTCAGAGGCTGGAGGGCGGCTGCGACCGCATGTTCCACGCGGCATCACACGTTCTTGGTGTCCGCGTTGCCCCTGAACGGCCGATGCGCATCCGGCGCAACCGGATACTTGCGGAACGCGGAACCATCACCTACCGCCACGAAGGTGACGACCTCGACGACGAGCTTCGCCAGCTGGTCGAGCGCAAAGGGCTGCGCCGGGCGGCCCGTGACAAGAAGTTCCGAGACATGGCCGCGAAACGCGTGGACGTTGATGTTGCCGGCGGCATTGTGCTGACCGGGAATCTCAAGGCGCACCGCGGCTCCGGAGACGGGGAGGTCTGGCTCGGCTATCAGGGTGGCGACGTGTCGATATTGGAGATTGTCGACGACTCGGTCGTGGTCCTATCTCAGCAGGAAGTACTGGCATTCGACGACGACCTATCGGTCACCCTTGAGGAAACCATCCCACTCCAGCTAGCAGCCGTACGTGACACCACGTTCGCATGGGTCGTGCGTGGCACTGGTCTGATCGCGACCGCAACGCCCGGTCAGACGGTAGTTCTCAAGGTCACCGAAGATGCTCCATTAAGGGTCGAAGCAGAAGCGGTACTTGCCTTCACCGCCGGAGTCGAGTTCGCCGCACCCGCCGACTACAACCGCCGCGCGACGTTGCGGGGAGTCAAGTGGCTCCTCCAGTTCATTCCTCGGGTGAACATCAAACCCGGCCGCGAACGTGTCTGGATGACGGCCAGTGGTGAGGGCACGGTCGTCATCCGCTCAAGTGACTGACGAGCACGGAGCCCGTGGTCGGGGACACTAGTCAACAGAACTACTGCCGAGTCGACTGGGCGGGTCGTCATCCAGCGTCCACTGATCAGGAAGATTCAACGACTCGACCATCTCCAACACAATCGCCGTACCGCTCTCTTTCGGATCAGTCCCCTCAGCAGGAAGATTAATCACCGCTGACACGATGACATCTCCATACGCCAGCTGGGCGCCGCCAATCAGGCCCTCAGACCCGTCAGGACGCGGACGATCATCCCGCGTCCACGCATAACCCAACCCCACCTCATCCGGGAACCGGCCGGCGGCCTCATTCTTCAGCCCCAACTCGAAATCGTCCCGCCGCTCGTCCAGGTTCCAATCCACCCGGACGCGCACCGCACCTCCGCGATCGGTTTCACCTGAACGACGAACCCAGCAGGTGCCACGCCGCACCACCGAGGTAGCCTGATCGGCGGTGCGAGCCAGTGGGCGGAATTCGATCAGTGTTCCGTCACCTTCTAAGTCATCAAGTCCCAGGGCATTTTGCACATGTTCCCAGGGAACGAACTCACACAGTCCATCTGCGCTGGTCACTCCGTCACCGTTAGCATCGTCGTCCGCCGAGGCGTCATCCCCCGATGTACACCCCGCTACTGTCACCGCCAGCGCCGCGATAACAACGTATCGGCTCGTCACCTTCATCACGGACTCAGCTCAAATCCATGCTCGAGGGCCTGCTTGAACGAAATGGTGATCAACGAGTTCACCCACTTCTGGAGCGGTCTGTCGTCCAGCCGCCACTCGTCCCAGGCTTCGCTGCCGAATAGGATCTCTGGCGGATCCACCGTGCGATCGATTGCATCTTCCGGCGGCGCTGAGAAGCGCGTGCTCTCAGGACCACCGTTCGCCTCGTCGACATACTGTTGATCGAAATAGCCGTGTGCAAGCAGCAGGTTGAACAAGTTACGCTCAAGTTGCTGCACTTGATCAGGCGTTAGGTTGGCGATGTTTTCAGCGTTACCCGTGGCGCCGCTATTCCTGATGCTGTTCAGCGTCTCGCGCTTGATCTGGTCGAAGACGAACTTCGACCATCGTCCTCCAGGGGCCACACCGGGGACGACGGTGAGGACGTCCAGACCCTGAGCAAGCAGGTCAGCATGCTGCTGAGCAATCCGGTCCGCTTGTTCGGCGCCGTAGAACGCACTGTTAAGCAACCATCCCAGCGCCTCTGCACCTTGATGCTGAGCATTCTCAAGGGCAGGTGGAACCGCTGTATTGGTCAAGATGGCCGCCGGGGCCGACAACTCGTGCCCGTCGGTCAGGCCGTTCTCCAGAGCGACGGACATACGTAGCTGGGACGCACCTACAACACCGGCCATTACGATCTCGATGTGCTCGGCATCGTGGCCGAGGGTACCCAGCAACTGTTCCATCAGCTCCCGGTTCATCGTCGCGCCGTACGGGGCATCTTCGCCGAACCGGTCGGTTGTGCCCGTCCATCCTCGTTCCGCGATGGAATTCAACCGACCGTTTTGACCTGCTGTTTGAATCAGATCGGGTGCGTAGTCGGCGAGCATGTTCGCGACGTTCTCACGCATGCCTTCCCACATGTGCCAGCCGGGGCTGTCCGGGATGGGGCCCAAGCGATTGCTCGCTCCCTCACCCGTCTGCGAACCGATTAAAGCGAACGTCTGCGAGGCGATCCGGGCCGAGATCCGGCCCTGTGACGACCGGTCCCGGAACGTGGTCGTCGCCGTCTCCAATGCGATGCCCAGCCCGGCGCCGCCGTCGGACCCAGCGCCGGGGCGCCATGTACGTTCCTGGATCATGTACTGGAGACGTGCGTTGACGTACTGCTCCTGATCGCCGATCTCGACCTTGATGTTGCCACCCTGGTTGAAGAAGTTCTGCGCCGCCTCGGGATTGTTGCCGAGCGCTTGCATCAGATACGGCATGACGTCGACCGCGATGTTGCCGGCACTGTCCCAGACATGCATCGTGTCCCGACTACTCGAACCGTTGTCGGCACGGGGCCGCCAGACCGGATCGCCGCCGAACGACCGCTCGAAGTCGTAAAGCTCGGCGGCGACGTGGTCCAGGAAGTCCGTCGAGTACACACCTTGCGCCAGCAGGATCGCCAATGCCTGCGAGCGTCCGCCCGGCTCGGCTTCTCCAGGCTCGGGACCGGTGATGACATCGACCCATCCTTGGGCGTAACCATCCGGCAGCGCCAATCGGCCGGTGCTGCGGGTGCCCGTGCCCAAGGTCCCGGACAGGGACGCCAACAGTTGTTCGTAATCGCTGGTCTGACCGTGATAGTTGTTGTTAAGTCCCCAGATGACGTCGGCGAGTTCATCCGGACTGATCGTTGTGGCAAAGCCTTCGGCGAAGTAGGGGTCGTTCTGGTGCTCTTGGAGTAGGGTGGCCAGCTCCTCGTCTATCTCGTTGTCGCTGTCCCGCAGCTGTTCTGCTACATCCTTGCCAAGTTGCTTGGCTTCGTCGGGGGAGAGGTCACTGATGTGGTCCTCGTTGATCGTTACTGTCGCGCCCGCCAACTCTGGCTCATGCTGCTCGATGGCCTCGGCCAGTGCGAGCCGACGGCGCACGCCCGGCAGCTCGTCGTCTGCCCAGTCGATGGCGCGCTGAACCTGGTCGCCGAACGAGTGGTCGATCCGGTAGTTGGGAATGTAGGTGCTTTTGAGCAGGATCTGGGCACCCCATAGTTCCCAGCGCCCTTCTTCTAGGCTCGTCACTAGCTTGTGCATCTCGGGTATAACGATCTGTGCCAGGTTTCCCATTGTCGTTCTTGCCTCGTCTATCCGGTTCGATCACTGGTATCCGTAGCGCGGATACGGATCGAACCGAGCCCGCCAGTCGTCGTCGGGGACCTTGTCGGGTTCGGCTGCCTCCGCGTTCTCAAAAGCGGCCTGGCAATCGTCGCCAGCCGCCTCGGCCCCGTCCTTCCGGGCTCGGAGTTCCTCCTCGAAGGCCTGCTGGGCCGTGCTCTGCCAAGCCCCGTTCTCCAAAGCCCTGGTCACGCGTTCAAAGGCCGTACGACACGCCGCTGCTTGCTCCCGCACCTTGGGAAGCGCGTCCTGGAGCTCGACCTTGTATCTGTTCTCGACGTCCTCGATCTCGTCGCCGTTCATGAGGCCAGTGCAACACAGTACGTCCGCCATTCTCTAGATCATCTGGGGTGGCAATCCAAACTCGATGGCTACCTTGGTCCAGGTACGCTGACTTGCATGCCGACGCCGGAACCATGGGTGGACCGCTCATGCACGAAGACACGAGCATGGGTCGACGAGGCGGTGCGACGGGTCGAGGCCGACGCCAACCGCTCCGCCGACACCCACCTGCACGTGTTTCCACTACCGGCCGACTGGGGCATCGACCTCTACCTCAAAGACGAATCAGTTCATCCGACCGGCAGCCTCAAACACCGCCTAGCGCGATCATTATTCCTCTACGCCCTGGCCAACGGGTGGATCACCGAAGGAACCACCGTCGTTGAGGCGAGTTCCGGCTCAACTGCCGTATCCGAGGCGTACTTCGCGCGGCTCATCGGCGTCGACTTCGTCGCGGTGATGCCCCGCAAAACCAGCCCGGAGAAGATCGCCCTGATCGAGCGCTACGGCGCCACCTGCCATTTCGTCGACCGCCCGCCGGACATCTACCCCGAGGCAGAGCGCATCGCGGCCGAAACCCAAGGCCACTACATGGACCAGTTCACCTTCGCCGAACGGGCTACAGACTGGCGAGGGAACAACAACATCGCCGAATCGATCTTCGATCAGCTGTCGGCTGAGCGCTATCCCGTGCCGGACTGGATCGTCATGGGCGCTGGAACCGGCGGGACGTCCGCCACCATCGGTCGTTACATTCGATACCGGCGCCACCACACCCGCCTGGCTGTGGTCGACCCGGAGAACTCAGCGTTCTTGCCCGGCTGGGTCACCAACACCTCCGACTTCGCCACCGGCATGCCGTCGCGAATCGAAGGTATCGGGCGCCCTCGGATGGAACCCAGCTTCATCCCATCGGTCATCGACTTGATGATTCCGGTTCCCGACGCCGCCAGCGTCGCCGCCATGCGCCACCTCCATCAGGTCAGTGGACTGACCGCGGGTGGCTCCACCGGCACCAACCTGTGGGGTGTGTGGCAGTTGATCGCCCAGATGCTCGCGGCCGGGAAACGAGGAAGCGTCGTGACGTTGATCTGTGACGGTGGAGAACGCTATCGGCACAGCTACTACTCCGACGAGTGGGTCGCCGACAGAGAATGGGATCTCACGCCATATCTGGCAACCATCGAGAAGTTCCTCGCCACGGGCGAATGGGAACCACCTGCGTCATGACCAGGTGCCGGGCGGATCCCGACCGGCGTCGAACAGAAACCAGAAGTGGGCCTAACTGGATTTGAACCAGTGACCTCATCCTTATCAGGGATGCGCTCTAACCAACTGAGCTATAGGCCCGCGTGCACCATGTGCGTTCAGCAGATTACCGCAGAGTGGCCGGCCGACCCAAACCGGCCCTACGCCCGCGGACCACCGCCGGTCAGTCGTCTTCGGCCAGTGTCAGTTCCAAACCACCGAGCAGGCTGGCCGACAAGTTGTACAAGAACGCACCCAGTGTTGCCAGCGCGGTGATCAGGACCACGTTCACGACCGCTATCAGAGTGGTGAACCCGAGCACCCGAGACAGCTCGACATACTGGTTGACGTCGACGCCTTCGCTCGTGCTCGACGCGGTGAAGTCCGTCACCAGGTCGCTGATCGAGGCGAAGACACCCGCGGCGTCCATGACGGACCACAGCACCGCCACGGCCACGAACAGCGCGATACCCAACGCCACCGACAACAGGAAAGCCGTCTTCATGACCGACCACGGATCCACCCGGACCAGCCGCAAACGGGCCTTACGCACCCGCGGCGGGCGGCGGCCGGTCTGACCACGCGGTGCCGGCGCGGAGCGCTCGGCGACCACCCGAGGGTCTTCGTGAACCTGCGGGCGGGCATCCAAGCTCGACTGGGTGTCGTCGGGCAGCGGCCGCGGCGCCGCGGGCGCCACCGGAGCGGCCGGCGCGGGTGCGGCGTACGTGGGGACCGCCGACGGCGGAGGAACCGGCTCCGGGCGTGGACCGCGCGCCGGACCCGGCGGCTTCGGCGCCGGATGCCGAGACCGGTTCTGCGTGGCCTCGGCCGCCTGCACGACGGCCGGCGGCGAGTACGCCGGTCCTTCGTTGTTGACAGGCTGGGCCGGCTGCTGTTGCTGCGGAGGTGGGGGAGAGACCTCCGGAGGCGACGGTGGCGACGCCTGGGCCGACTTGGGTCGCGTCTTGCGCCGGTTGGGCGTGGCCGTCCGAGCCGCCGCAGCCCCTCGAGGACCCGCCACCGGACCGTTCGACGACGGCCGCCGAGCCTGCACCGCAGGGTCCGGGCCGGCACCGGTAGTGGCGCCGCCCGACGGGTTGGCGGAAGTCCCGGAGGGCGCTTCTGTCGCCTCTTCAGCCGCGGGACGTCCGGTCCCGCCGGTGCTCGTCACAAGCCATCACCTTCCGAATTGGTCTCGGTCTCCAGCGCTTCGGCGACCTCGGCCGCTTCGTCTTCCTCGCCTATTCCTCGCGCGATAGCGACGATGGTGTCGTCGCTACCCAACGAAACGTATTTAACGCCCATAGTGTCACGTCCCTTGGCCGGAACGTCACTCACGGCGCTACGGGTGACCCCTCCGCTCGCGCGGATAGCAAGTACTTGGTCGTCCTCGCCGACCACCAGAGCACCCACCAGGGAACCTCGATCCTCGTTGATCTTCATTGCCTTGATGCCGAGTCCGCCACGGCCCTGCACCCGATACTCCTCGACAGCGCTGCGTTTTGCGAACCCACCATCTGTGACGGTGAAGACGTACGATTCGGTTCCGTCCTGGACGACCGACATCGACAACAACTCGTCACCGTCCCGGAATTTCATCCCCACCACACCGCTGGTTGGGCGCCCCATCGGACGCAACTGCTCGTCGGTGGCGGTGAAGCGGATGGACTGCGCCTTACGCGACACCAGAAGGATGTCATCCTCGGAGCTCACCAGCTCGGCGCCGATCAGCTCGTCATCATCATGCCGGAACATGAGCGCGATGACACCTCCAGATCGGTTGGAGTCGTATTCGGTGAGCCGAGTCTTCTTGATCATGCCGGACTTCGTGGCCAGCACCAAGTACGGCGCTTGCTCGTAGTCGCGCAGCGTCATCACCCGGGCGATCTTCTCGTCCGGTTGGAAAGCAAGCAGGTTGGCGACGTGCTGGCCCTTGGAGTCGCGAGCCGACTCGGGCAGCTCATACGCCTTGGCCCGATACACCCGACCCCGGTTGGTGAAGAACAACACCCAGTGGTGAGTAGTGGTCACGAAGAACTGGTCGACGACGTCGTCCTCGCGTAGTTGTGCCCCACGGACCCCTTTGCCACCGCGCTTCTGCACCCGGTAAAGGTCGGCCTTGGTCCGTTTGGCGTACCCGCCGCGGGTGATCGTGACGACCACCGGCTCCTCGGTGATGAGATCTTCGGCCGTCAGGTCACCCTCAGCCGGGATGATGTGGGTGCGTCGTTCATCACCGTATTTGTCGACGATCTCGGCCAGTTCGTCGCGGATGATCTGATATTTCCGGGCGTCCGACGCCAGAATGCCTTCGAGGTCGGCGATCTCTTCGAGAAGCGTGTCATGTTCGGTTTGCAGCTCGTCGCGCGACAACGCGGTCAATCGGCGCAGCTGCATGTCGAGGATGGCCGTAGCCTGCACCTCATCGATGTCCAGCAGCTGCATCAATCCGGTGCGGGCTTCCTCGACGTCGACCGAACGCCGGATGAGGGCGATGACCTCGTCGATCGCGTCGATCGCCTTGAGCAGGCCACGGACGATGTGCAGCCGGTCCCGGCGCTTGCGGAGCCGGAACTCCGTACGCCGGCGGATCACCTCGACCTGATGGGTGACCCAGTGCCGGACGAAGGCGTCCAACGACAGCGTCCGCGGCACACCGTCCACCAACGCCACCATGTTGCAGCCGAAGTTGTCCTGCAGCTGAGTGTGTTTGTACAGGTTGTTCCGGACAACCGTGGCCACGGCGTCGCGCTTCAACACGACGACGAGCCGCATACCGGTCCGCGACGAGGAGTCGTCCCGCAGGTCGGCGATCCCAGGAACCCTGCCAGAGTCAGCCAGATCGGCGATCTTGCGCGCTAGTGCGTCCGGGTTCACCTGGTACGGCAGTTCGCTGATGATCAGACAGGTGCGTCCCCGGCTGTCCTCTTCGACTTCGACGACGGCGCGCATGGTGACCGATCCGCGCCCGGTCCGATACGCCTGCTCGATCCCGCTGGTGCCGACGATGAGCCCGCTGGTAGGGAAGTCCGGGCCCTTGATCCGCTCGAGCAGAGCCTCCAACAGCTCTTCACTAGAAGCATCCGGGTGCTCGAGATACCAATCGACGCCAGCGGCCACTTCACGCAAGTTGTGCGGCGGAATGTTGGTGGCCATCCCGACAGCGATCCCGCCGGACCCATTAACCAACAGGTTGGGGAACCGGCTCGGCAGGACGTTCGGTTCAGCACCCCTCCCGTCGTAGTTGGGGGAGAAGTCGACGGTGTCTTCCTCGATGTCGCGGACCATCTCCATGGCCAACGGCGCCATCCGGCACTCGGTGTAACGCATGGCGGCCTGTTTGTCGTCGCCACGCGAACCGAAGTTGCCCTGGCCCTGCACCAGCAGGTATCGCATCGACCACCATTGGCCCAACCGGACCAGGGTGTCGTAGATCGCGGAGTCGCCATGCGGGTGGTAGTTGCCCATGACGTCGCCCACGACGCGCGAACACTTCGAGAATCCACGCTCGGGCCGGTAACCGCCGTCGAACATCGCGTAGAGAACCCGGCGGTGGACCGGCTTGAGGCCGTCGCGGACGTCTGGCAGGGCTCGCCCCACGATGACCGTCATCGCGTAGTCGAGATAGCTGCGTTGCATCTCGACCTGAAGGTCGACGGGCTCGATCCGGCTACCGCCAGGCTCTTCGGCGGTGGTGATGTCGTCAGTCACAGAATGGTCCTCTTAAGATCGCTGCTTAGATGTCCAGGAAACGAACGTCCCGGGCATTACGCTGGATGAACTTGCGACGGCTCTCGACGTCCTCGCCCATGAGTGTGCTGAACACGTCGTCGGCCTGTGCGGCGTCGTCGAGCGTCACCTGCAGCAAGAGCCGCTGGTCTGGGTCCATCGTCGTGTCCCACAGCTCGTCGTCGTTCATCTCGCCGAGACCCTTGTACCGCTGGATGCCGTCGTCCTTCGGCAGCCGTTTTCCGGCTTCTCTACCTGCCGTAATCAACGCGTCGCGCTCACGGTCGGAGTAGGCGTACTCGGACGGTGCATCCCGCCCGGACCACTTCAGCTTGTACAGCGGGGGCTGGGCCAGGAATACGTGGCCATGCTCAACCACCGGCCGCATGAACCGGAACAGCAGTGTCAGCAGCAGCGTGCGGATGTGCTGGCCGTCGACATCGGCGTCCGCCATCAACACGATCTTGTGGTAGCGCAGCCGGTTGATGTCGAAGTCTTCGTGAATACCGGTACCGAGGCCGTTGATGATGGCCTGGACCTCTTGGTTCTGAAGGATCTTGTCGATGCGGGCTTTCTCGACGTTCAGGATCTTCCCGCGAATCGGCAGGATCGCCTGGATCCGCGGATCGCGGCCCTGCTTGGCCGGACCACCCGCCGAGTCTCCTTCGACGATGAAGAGCTCGCACTCTTCCGGGTTGGTCGACTGGCAGTCGGCCAACTTGCCCGGCAGTCCAGCCCCACCCATGAGTCCTTTACGGCTACGCGCCGCGTCCCGCGCCTTGCGCGCCGCGACCCGCGCCACCGCTGCGCTTTGCGCCTTGCGGGCGATGAGTTTGCCCTCCGCCGGGTTCTGCTCGAACCATGCGCCCAATTGCTCGTTGACGATGCGCTGGACGAAGCCCTTCGCCTCGGTGTTGCCGAGCTTGGTCTTCGTCTGCCCCTCGAACTGTGGTTCGGCAAGTTTGATGCTCACGATGGCGGTCAAACCCTCACGGACGTCGTCACCGGTGAGGTTCGGGTCTTTCTCCTTGAGCACCGCCCAGTCCCGGGCGAACCGGTTGACCAGGGTGGTCAACGCCGCTCGGAAACCCTCTTCATGGGTGCCGCCCTCGTGGGTGTTGATGGTGTTGGCGAAGGTGTGCACCGACTCGGTGAATTGGTCGTTCCACTGCATCGCCATCTCGAGGCTCATCGGCTGGCCGTCGCCGTCCTCCGACTCGGCCTCGAACGAGATGATGCTGCGGTGGACCGGACTCTTGGCGGAGTTCAGGTGCTGGACGTAGTCGACCAGGCCGTCGGTGTACCTGTAACGGGCCTCGCGCGGGCCACCGGCGTCGTCGGTTTCGACGTCTTCCTCAGCACCTTCGTCACGGCCCTGCGGGCGCTCGTCCCGCAACACGAGGGCCAGGCCCTTGTTGAGGAACGCCATCTCCCGGAACCGATTGGACAACGTCTCGAAGTCATAGACCGTCGTCTCGAAGATCTCGGAACTGGCCCAGAAGGTAACGGTGGTGCCATGGTGATCAGTGGGTTCGTGCCGCTGCAGGGGCGCCTCGGGCACTCCAACCACGAACGCCTGCGTCCAGCGGTAGCCGTCTCGAAAGATCTCCACCTCGAGGCGGGCGGAGAGGGCGTTGACAACCGAGACACCCACACCGTGCAATCCACCTGAGACCTTGTACCCACCGCCACCGAACTTGCCACCCGCGTGTAGCTGTGTGAGGACGAGTTCGACGGCCGGCTTCTTCTCGATCGGATGTTCCGCGACGGGAATGCCGCGGCCATTGTCGAAGACGCGAACACCGCCGTCAGCCAGCAAGACCACCTCGATGGTGTCGCACACCCCGGCGAGCGCTTCGTCGACGGAGTTGTCGACGACCTCATAGACGAGATGGTGTAATCCGCGCTCACCGGTTGAGCCGATGTACATGCCGGGGCGTTTGCGGACTGCCTCGAGACCCTCGAGAACGGTGATGTCACTGGCATCGTAGGACGCGATATCGTCCGTCACGAACGGAGACCTCCTGCCGAGATTGCACAGCGCGCCCTACTCACCTGTAGGCCGCTGAGAGCCCCAGGAGACCAAGCGGCCTGTTTGGACCCGCCCAGTCTACCCTGTAGAGGCCTCTGAATGCTGCCTCAGCAGCCCAGAATTGCTGTTTGCGCGCCATAGATCACCATCTGTTACTCCCCATACGCAAGACGGACTTTCGTACACGTCAGGGCCGGCCCTTGGCTCTCTGGAAGCGCCTCCGAATGCCGCGGCAGACTAGCAACAGGTGCCGAGGATGAGGTCGATTTCACCGCATCGACCCGCGACGAGACTGCGGCGACGCACCACCTGGGCGGCGGATCCGGGCGACACGACGACGTCCCATGCAGGGTATGGGCAGCTCGCAGGCCCAACGGTTCAGCCATAGGTGTCTCGAGGCCCCCGGCCCGGAACAGTGCGCGGCCCCTTGCTCCAACTGCGGCCCTGAGGGCCGAGCACCTCGACTCGGGTGAGCGTGCCGTGACCGACGACCACATTGATCTTCCGCACCAACTCACCAGCAAGCAAGCGAACCTGTGTCGCCCACGCGGTGGAGTCGGCACGCACCGTCAGAACTGTGTCTTCATACCGCTCCGGTGTGACGTGTGCGGCCACGTCCGAGCCAACCAACGAGTCCCATCGGGCCATGACCCCGTGTACGGCCAGATCTTCCTCCCAACCGTGCTCACTGGCCAGCTTCTCCACAGCCGCCCCCAGCAGTTGTGGATCGCGATCGTCGTGCGCCGGACCACTCCATCCGGCACCTGGCGACGAGCGGCCCCGTGCACCGGGCCGACGACGAGTGCCCCGGCGGCCGGCCTGGTTCGGTGTGTTCCTGCCATTGGCCTTGGCCCGCGCGAGCATCGCCTTGGCGAGGTCGACGCCATCGGGATCCCACTGATCGGTCATGCTGCCCTCCGAACCACCCCGTCGGACACGTCCACCCGTACACCGCTGAGCGCTGCCGGGACGTCGGCTGGCACCGCCGCGGTGACCAGCACCTGGTCCGCTTGGCTGACCAACTCTGCCAGCCGGTGTCGACGGCCCGCGTCGAGTTCGGCGAAGACGTCGTCGAGGATGAGTACAGGGTCACCACCCATGGTACGGAGCAACTCGTACGACGCCAGACGCAACGCCAACGCGAACGACCAGGACTCACCATGGCTGGCATACCCCTTCGCCGGCATGGGGCCAAGGCTGAGCACCATATCGTCGCGGTGTGGACCGATAAGCGACACACCACGTTCGAGTTCGTCCTTCCGCATCCGCGCGGCGGCGTCGGTCAACGCGGCGGCCAGATGTTCCCGATCCGCGGCGAGATGGACATCCGGGCCGAGAGAAGACTTGTAATCCAGCCGGATGTCGACGTTGCTGGTGCCTGACTCCGTGGCCGCCACCGACTCATAGGCCTTCGCCACCAGCGGGCGTAGTGCCTCGATCAGCTCCAGCCGAGCGGCCAGCAACTCGGACCCGGCCCGGGCCAGGTGGGTGTCCCACACGTCCAGCGTGCTCAGATCCGGAGTACCGGCTCCGCCGCGCCTGGCGCGCATCGCGGCGGACGCGGACTTCAGCAACGCATTACGCTGCTTGAGGACCCGCTCGTAGTCCGACCGAACCCCGGCGAACCGCGGTGCTCGAGCGACCAACAACTCGTCGAGATAACGGCGCCGGTCGCTGGGATCCCCCTTGACGAGGGCCAGATCCTCCGGCGCGAACAAGACGGTCCGGAGTACCCCCAGGATGTCCCGGGGGCGGCTCGCGGGGGCCCGGTTGATCCGCGCTCGGTTGGTTTTGCCCGGCGTGATCTCGATCTCGAGCAAGGCCGCCCGCGCGTCCGGTTCCGACCCGGCTACGACATTGGCGCGGACGACGGCACGCTCCGCGCCGAGCCGGACCAACGGTGCGTCTTGGGCCACCCGGTGGCTACCCAGTGTGGCGAGATACCCGACGGCTTCGATCAGATTGGTCTTCCCTTGGCCGTTCGGACCGATGAAGGCCGTCACCCCACGGTCGAGAGGGAGCTCGACCTCGGCATACGAGCGGAAGTCGACGAGCGAGAGGTGGCTGACATGCATCGGTCAACCGGTCGTGCCGGGATTCTCCGGGGATCCGGTTGCCTCGGCCGCCCTGACCGCGTGCCCACCGAACTGCTGGCGCAGCGCGGCCACTGCCCGCATGGCGGGGGAGTTCTCCTGCCGCGACGAGAACCGAGCGAACAGGGCCGCGGTGATCACCGGCGCTGGAACGGAGTTGTTGATGGCTTCCTCGACCGTCCACCGTCCCTCGCCGGAGTCTTCGACGTAGCCACTCAGAGCAGCCAGGCCGGGATCGGCGTCGAGCGCTTCTACCAGGAGGTCGAGCAGCCAGGACCGGACGACAGTACCTCGGGACCAAGCTTTGAGCACCCCCGACACGTCATCGACCACGTCGGAGGCGGCGAGCAGCTCGTATCCCTCGGCATAGGCCTGCATCAAGCCGTATTCGATGCCGTTGTGGACCATCTTGGCGTAGTGCCCGGCGCCCACCCCTCCAGCATGGACGAAACCCTCGGCACGTGGACCCTCTGGACGCAGCGCATCGAAGACCGGCATAAGCCGTTCGACGTGGTCGGCATCGCCCCCGACCATCAGCCCGTAGCCGTTCTCGCCGCCCCAGACACCTCCCGAGACACCACAATCGACATATCCGATGCCATGCTCTCGCAAGGTCTGGGCATGGGTGATGTCGTCGGTGAATCGGGAGTTTCCGCCCTCGACGACGATGTCCCCCTCACTCAACAATCCAGCTAGCTCGGCAATGGTGGAACGGGTGGGCTCGCCGGCCGGCACCATCACCCAGATCGCGCGCGGCGCGGCCAGTTGCTTGACCATCTCGGCCAGGCTGGTGACATCGGTGGTGGCCGGATCGAGCGCGTACCCGACGACCGTATGGCCAGCGGCACGCAGGCGGTCTCGCATGTTGCCGCCCATGCGGCCGAGTCCGACAAGCCCAAGTTCCACGTATGAGTCCTCTCAGCTGGATAGACGGATCGGCATGGCGAGGTAACGGTAGCCAGATGTCGGCTGGGCCTCGAGACTGTCGATGCCCTCGACAACCACCGGTTTGAGCGGGGTGTCGGTGAACGACATGTGCACGAAGGGGGTGCCAAGCGCCTGGAGACCGTCGAGCAGGTAGGTCGGGTTGAAGCCGGTGGCGATAGCCGGGCCGTCGACATGTGCCTGTAGTGCTTCCGAAGCCTGTGCGTCTTCGCCGCTACCGGCCTCCAGCACGACCTGATTGTCGTCGAAGGCGAGCCGGACTGGGGTATTCCTCTCGGCGACCAGCGCGACTCGTTTGACGGAGTCGATCAACGCATCGATCTCGATCTTGGCGACGGTGGCCGTCTCGGCTGGGAAGAGGCGGCGATAGTTGGGCACCCACTCACCGTCGATCAGCCGGCTGGTGGTGTGCCGGCCACCCGCGGCCAGGCCGATGAGACTGTCGTCGGCCTCGCCACCGAGGGCCAGCGTGATCTCACCTGCTGGCGCGAGTGTCTTGGCCGCGTCGACGAGTGTCCGGGCGGGAACCAGCGCGAGCGCCGAGATGTCCGGCCGCCCAGGGTTCCAGGTGAGTTCACGCACGGCTAGGCGGTAGCGGTCAGTGGCGCCGAGGGTGACCATCTCGCCCTCGATCTCGATCCGGATACCGGTCAGGGTCGGCAGCATGTCGTCTCGCCCAGCAGCGACGGCCACCTGTGTGACGGCTTCAGCGAAGACTGTTCCGTCGACCGTGCCGGACGCCGCCGGAAGGGCCGGGAGGTTCGGATACTCCTCGACGGGCAGGGTGACCAGGGTAAACCTGGCGTTCCCGCAGGTGATAACCACCTTGGAACTATCCGCGGAGAATTCCACCGGCTTGCCGGGGAGGGATCGGGCGATGTCGGCGAGCAGCTTGCCCGAGACGAGGACGGTACCGGGATCAGCGACCTCGGCGTCGACCGTCACCTTCCCGGAAACCTCGTAGTCGAACGAAGAGAACGACACCTCGCCCTCTGAGGCATCGAGGCGTAGGCCGGCCAGGACGGGCACCGTGGGCCGGTTGGGCAACGACCGGGCCGTCCAGGCGACGGCATCGGCAAGCGTGTCGCGATCGAGCCGGAACTTCACCGGTTTCACCGTCCTCCCCGCAGGACTAGCCCGCCGGATGTGTCGTGTGTGATGTGTGGGTCGTGAGAGTTGCTGGCGTTCATCCTTACACGCGGAGCTGACACGTGGGCGTCGTACCCGGTGACATGAGATGACGCGAACCCGGTTTCCACAGAATCGGGACGGGACGGGAGTTGTGGGTCTTCATGCCTCATAGAGAGTCTCGTCTGGGTAATAGCGTCGGTGGATACTGTGGAAAAGCGGTATCGGCCCTCGTCGGTACGGGGATTTCTGTCCACTCCACTTGTGGGCAGCGAACGTGCACGACGTGGACGGCGCACGGTTGTCCACGAGCGCGGTGTGGATGTCCCCCGGCGATCCACCGCTCGACCGACGTGATCCACAGGGTTGTCCACATCCTGTGAGCAATGGATCAGTTGCTCACTGTGTAGTTCCGGAGCCATGGTGGTCACGCCTGCCGAGCCTGCTGCTTGATCCGGTTGGTGAGCTCCGTCACCTGGTTGAACACGCTGCGGCGCTCGGCCATGAGTGTTCGGATCTTGCGTTCGGCGTGCATGACCGTCGTGTGATCGCGTCCGCCGAAGTGCTGTCCGATCTTCGGAAGCGACAGCTCGGTGAGCTCTCGGCAGAGGTACATGGCGATCTGGCGAGCGGTGACGAGCACCCGGCTGCGGCTGGTGCCCTGGATGTCCTCGATAGTCAGACCGAAGTATCCCGCCGTCTGAGCCATGATGGTGGCGGCGGTGATCTCCGGCCCGGTGTCGGTCGGCACGAGGTCGCGCAACACGACCTCGGCGAGATTGACGTCGACCGGTTGTCGGTTGAGGCTGGCGAACGCGGTGACCCGGATCAGGGCACCCTCAAGCTCGCGAATGTTGGTCGCGATCCGGCTGGCGATGTACTCGAGAACATCGGGCGGGGCATTGAGGTTGTCCTGGGCGGCCTTCTTCGACAGGATCGCGATCCGCGTCTCTAGGTCCGGGGGCTGCACATCACAGATCAGGCCCCACTCGAACCGGTTGCGCAGGCGGTCTTCGAGTGCCGACAGCTGTTTAGGTGGCCGGTCTGAGGTGATGACGATCTGTTTGCTGGCGTTGTGCAGCGTGTTGAACGTGTGGAAGAACTCTTCCTGGGTCTGGATCTTGCCCTCGAGGAACTGGATGTCGTCGATGAGCAGGACGTCAACGTCGCGGTAGCGGCGCTGGAACGCGGACGCTTTGTCATCCCGGATGGAGTTGATGAAGTCGTTGGTGAACTCTTCCGAGCTGACGTAGCGGACCCGGGTTCCGGGATACATGTCATGGGCGTAGTGGCCGATGGCGTGGAGCAGGTGGGTCTTGCCCAATCCGGACTCGCCGTACACCAGCAGCGGGTTGTAGGCCTTGCCCGGTGCTTCGGCGACCGCCACCGCGGCAGCGTGTGCGAACCGGTTGCTGGATCCGATGACGAACGAGTCGAAGCTGTACCGCGAGTTGAGATGTGGTGCCTCGGCGTCGGCGCGATTCTGGGCGGCGCCAGAGGTCGAGGCGCCACGGGCCGGACCAGACTGGCCGTCGAAGGTGCGGGTGGGTGTGGCCGGCGCGAGTTCACCGTCGGGAGGTGCTTCGCGTCGGTAAGCCGCGCCCGTATCGCTCGGTGGCGAGAGGTCGGCGGCTTCAGCGGGTGCGGGGCCGTTGCCGTGTGGCTCCGATGGTGAGGTGACGCTGATGGCGAGGGCGATCGGTTGACCGAGGACGACGGTGAGCGCCTCGATGATCGGCGCCCGTAGCCTCTGTTCCACTTGTGATCGGGCGAACTCGCTTGGCACGGCGATGACCGCGGTGCCTTCGACCAGCGTGACCGGGCGGGCTTGCGCGAGAAAAGCGCGCTGCTGGGGCCCGATGTGCTCGTGGTCAAGCGCATCTAGAGCCTTGGCCCAGGCGACGGCGAAATCGCCGAGCGGCTGATCCGTCACTCCGTACTCCAAACTGGCAGCGCTTGTGGCACTGCCCCCCGTAATATGTTGTCCACATCGTCCTCCACAGGGTGTGGAAGGACATCTGAGACGCTTCAGTCGACCGATGCAATCATCCTTGACCTGCAACGATGTTGTCGTCCGAAGATCACGTCACGTCCTGCGGGGTCGGGCTATAGAACACGTGACGGTAACAACATGCGGCCGTGCGTTCAACCGATGTCCACAGGTTCGGTCCAGTTAGGTGGGCGTGTCGTAATCGTGTCGACGCGCGAGCAGATGAGACGCTAGCAGGTTTGCGTGGCTCCAGGTGCTGGTACGAGGGCAGTTTGACCTGAGCAACCCTCAACACGTACCGTTGATCGGTCCGACGGGGGCTCTGTTCAGTGTGCCTAAGACACAAGTGCACGGTGTGCTGGCTGAGTGTGGCGTCGGTCGCCTGATCTATCGTGTACGTAAAGACAGCCAGTCTCTCGATCACCAGGAGCCCGGACGTGAAGCGCACCTTTCAGCCGAACAACCGCCGTCGTGCCCGAACCCACGGCTTCCGGCTGCGCATGCGCACCCGCGCCGGCCGTGCCATCGTCTCCACCCGGCGGCGTAAGGGTCGAGCGCGGCTGTCGGCATGACACGACGGCACGAGAGTGCTGAAGCCTGAGCATCGGCTGCGACGGTCGCGTGAATTCACGACGGCGGTCCGGCAGGGCTCCGCGGCGCGAGCGGCTTCGGTGGTCGTGCATGTGGCGGTAACGGAAGAACCGATCCCGGCAAAGGTTGGCTTTGTTGTGGGACGTGCAGTAGGAGGCGCAGTGGTCCGAAACACCGTGCGCCGCCGGTTGCGTCATCTGATGGCCGACAAGGTCGATCACCTGCCGGCCGGCTCCACCCTGGTGGTGCGCGCGTTGCCGCGGGCGGCCGGTGCCTCGTCGTCCCAGCTAGCCGGCGAGCTGGACAGAGCACTTTCCGGTGCGCTTCGTCGAGTTCGGAGCCGCTAGATGACCAAGCTCATCGTCGCCGTCCTGAAGCTCTATCGGTTGGTGGTCAGCCAGCTGTACGGCCAGACGTGCCGTTATTACCCATCTTGTTCGGCCTACGCACTTGGTGCGGTCGAGACGCATAGAGCGGTTCGAGGCTCATGGCTGGCGCTTCGACGGCTCGCGCGATGCCATCCGTGGTGTGCGGGGGGCGTCGACCTCGTGCCGACGACGGACAATTACCTGTGGTGGGGACGGGCCGCCGGGACGGACGGCGAAGACGAGCCGTCCGCTGGTCACCGGCAGCCCGAGTCCATCTCCGCCATCCCTGCTTGTCGAGGAGCCTGAGCACCCGTGGATACCGTTCTCGCGCCGCTTTTGTGGCTGGTCAGCTACATCATGATGGGTTGGCATTGGGTCTTTGCGGAGCTGCTCGGTATTAATCACGACGGCGTCAACTGGGCGTTGTCGATCATCGGCCTGGTGATCGTCATCCGTACGCTGCTCATCCCGCTGTTCGTGCGCCAGATTCGGTCGCAGCGAAAGATGCAGCTTCTGCAGCCGCAGCTGCGGGAGTTGCAGAAGAAGTACAAAGGCGACCGTGAGCGTCTCCAACAGGAGATGATGAAGCTCTACAAGAAGACGGGGACGAACCCGTTTGCTTCGTGCTTGCCGATCCTGCTTCAAGCGCCGTTCTTGTTCTCGCTGTTCCGGGTGCTGGATGGCATCGCCCGAGACAGGCCCCGTGGTGCCTTCCCGAACCACGAGGACCTGTTCGAGTCGGCCGGACGAGCCGAGGTATTCGGTGCGAAGCTAGCCGACTCGTTCCTGACCACCGACGTCATGCAGACCAGAGTGCTCGCGATGATCATGGTCGTGGGTATGGTGGTGTCGCAGTACGTGACGCAGCGGCAGATCATGCGCAAGAACATGCCCAAGGAAGCGCTGGAAGGCCCGTTCGCGCAACAGCAGAAGATCCTTCTGTACGTTCTACCGCTGGTGTTCCTGTTCTCGGGTGTCTACTTCCCGCTCGGCACCGTGCTTTACTGGCTGACTTCCAATTTCTGGACGATGGGACAACAGCTCTATGTGATCCGGCGGATGCCGGCTCCAGGGAGTGATGCCGAGAAGGCACAACAGCGCCGGCAGGCGGAGAAAGCGCGCCGTAAGGGGTTGACGGTGGCCGATCCGGAGGAGAAGCCAGAGGTAGAGCCGGGCCAGGAGAACGGTGAAGCCCGACGCCAGCAACCGAAGCGCACGAGTAGGTCGCAGCGTAAGAAGAAGCGTAGGTGAGTTCCGGGCCAAGGGACGGCCAGGTCGGTACGAGGTCAGTTGTTGAGGAGTCATTGGTGAGTGAAGCGGAATCGGGTACAGCCACACCAGACACCGAGGGTGCGGCGGGACGAGACGTGAGCCAGTTGGAGCACGAGGGTGATGTCGCGGCCGATTACCTGGAAGGACTGCTCGACATCGCCGATCTCGACGGTGACATCGACTTGGACGTCGAGAACGACCGGGCTGTGGTCTCGGTAGTTGGTGATGGCCTGGAGACGCTGACCGGCTCTAACGGTGAAGTGCTTGAGGCGCTTCAAGAGTTGACCCGCCTTGCGGTGCTCCGTGAAACGGGAGAACGCAGTCGGTTGATGCTGGATGTGGGTCAGTTCCGGGCACAACGTAAGAGTGAGCTGATCGACCTTGCCAAACAGGCCGTCGAGACCGTCCGTTCGACCGGCGAGCCAGAGTCGCTTGGCGCGATGACCCCGTTTGAACGCAAGGTGATCCATGACGCCGTTGGAGCGGCGGGACTCAGAAGCGAGTCCGAGGGCGTTGAGCCGCGACGGTACGTGGTGGTACTTCCGGCGTGACCGAGGAAAGCGGGCAGCCGGTTTCACGTGAAACTGACGTGAGGCCGCCCGCTGCTGCGGCTGAGATCTACGGTGAGCGGCTGCCGATCGCTCAACGGTATGCGGAGTGGCTGGCGGTTGCCGGCATTGAGCGGGGGCTTCTCGGCCCACGAGAAGTCTCGCGGCTGTGGGATCGCCATCTCCTGAACTGTGTGGTCATCAGCGAGCTGATAGGCCGGAGCAAACTCGTCGCGGACGTCGGAGCGGGAGCAGGCTTGCCGGGCATCGCGCTCGCCATCGCCCGCCCTGACCTGCGGCTAGTGCTGATCGAGCCGATGTTGAGGCGGGCTGACTTTCTCCGAGAGACAGTGGCGCTACTCGGCCTCCAATCGGTTGACGTTGTCCGATCGCGGGCTGAGGAATACCGGGCGCCGGAGCCTTTCGACGTGGTGACCGCACGTGCCGTGGCCAAGATAGGCCAACTGTTCCGCTGGAGTGTTCCGCTCCTGAGGCCAGGTGGGCGCCTGCTGGCGCTGAAGGGTGAGTCGGTGCGTGACGAGCTACGGACGGCGGCTGATGATCTACGTAAGGCCGGCGCATCGTCTTGGAGCGTGGAAAGCGTCGGGAGGAATGTCGTCGATCCGGCTACCTTGGTGGCAGTGGTAACACTCGGACGCTGAACGGGGGCGCCGGTGACTAATGGTATGAACCGTGGCAGGCGCGACGGGGGCAAAGGTGGCCTGGAAGGACGACCTTGAGAGTATGACGACGGTGGTGCGTGGACTTGGCTGGCCACAGATGGACGGTGGCAGCAGGGGTCCGGGGGACGGACCAGTGGGATGGATGGCGATCACCCGGTCGCCAGCGTCTGTCGTGGCGGAACGACCTCCGGAGGATGACCCGGTGAGCGGTGAAGAACCAAACGTGGAGAACAGCGACGTTCCTACGGTGCGTACGGCGGCTGAGTTCGCCGACATCGGAGGCCCTGGATCGTTGATGGACGTCGACACCCCGATCGCCCGCGAGGCGGCGGCCGCGTTGATCGCGGCCGGGCGCACTCGTATGCCAATGCCTCGGCCAAGTGCGCCGCGGGTGATGGTGGTGGCTAACCAGAAGGGCGGCGTGGGCAAGACCACCACAGCGGTCAACGTGGCTGCGGCCATGGCGGTCAGTGGACTACGGGTGCTTGTCGTCGATCTCGATCCGCAGGGAAACGCGTCTACGGCCCTGGGCATCGATCACCACGCGGAGATACCGAGTATCTACGATGTCGTGATCGATCAGCGTCCGATGGGCGAGGTCGTGCAGGCGGTGGAAGGTTTCGAGACGTTGTGGTGTGTGCCCGCCACTATCGACCTCGCAGGCTCGGAGATCGAGCTTGTGTCCACCGTGGCTCGTGAAGCGCGCCTACGCAACGCGATTGCCGAGCATGTGAAGGCCGACCCGGAACGTTATGACTACGTCTTCATCGACTGCCCTCCATCACTCGGCCTGCTGACGGTGAACGCGCTGGTCGGTGGCGACGAGGTGTTGATCCCGATCCAGTGCGAGTATTACGCCCTGGAGGGTTTGAGCCAGCTCCTCAAGAACATCGATATGGTGCGCGCCCATTTGAACCAGGATCTCGCGGTGTCGACCATTCTGCTCACGATGTACGACGGACGTACCCGGCTCGCGTCTCAGGTGGCGGAAGAGGTACGTCGCTACTTCGGAGACACCGTACTGAAGAGCGCGATCCCCCGTTCGGTCCGGATCAGTGAGGCTCCCAGCTATGGGCAGACAGTCATGACCTACGATGCTGGCTCCAGCGGTGCGTTGTCGTATCTGGAGGCAGCGCGGGAGATTGCGGAACGCGGCGTCGGAAACTTCGAGTCGAGGACGGGGGACCACCAATGACGGAGCGGCGCAGGGGGCTCGGTCGCGGACTGGGAGCGCTGATCCCTACGGCGCCAGTGGACGGTAATGGAGCTCCGCCCGGTGTCGATGTTGACGGGGACAGATCGTCGGCTCCGGCTGTGCCGAGTGTGTACCCGTCGAGCACTGTTTCACGTGAAACAACGGACAGCGTCGACGATCTCGTGCCCGTCGACGGCGCGACATTCGCCGAGATCCCGGTCGCAGCGATCGCCCCGAACTCCAAACAGCCACGTCAAGACTTCGACGAGGAAGCGATGGAGGAGCTGGCCTTCTCCATCCGGGAGATCGGCCTACTCCAACCAATCGTGGTACGGCGCCTCGACGGTGACCGATACGAGCTCGTCATGGGAGAACGCCGCTGGCGAGCGTCACAGCGCGCCGGTCTGACGGCCATCCCAGCGATCGTCCGTTCAACGTCCGACGACGACATGCTGCGGGACGCGCTGCTGGAGAACCTGCACCGCAGTCAGCTCAACCCACTAGAGGAAGCCGCCGCATATCAGCAGCTACTGGACGACTTCTCGTGTACCCATGACGAGTTAGCTGGGCGGATCGGCCGCAGCCGACCACAGATATCGAACACACTGCGACTCCTCCGGCTCCCGCCTCTGGTTCAGCGTCGTGTCGCCGCGGGTATTCTCTCGGCCGGACATGCGCGTGCTCTACTTGGCCTTAGTGACGGAGGTGCGCAGGAGCGGCTTGCGCAGCGGATCGTCGCCGAGGGGCTGAGTGTACGTTCCGTCGAAGAGATCGTGGCCATCGGCGACGATGCCACACCGTCAACCAAGCCGCGCCGCGGTCCCAAACCGGTGGCTCCACGGCTGACGGACATCGCAGATGCCCTTTCTGAACGGCTAGAGACACGTGTGAAGGTGGACCTAGGCAGAAACAAGGGGAAGGTCACCATCGAGTTCGCCAGCATTGACGATCTCGATCGTATCGTCGGTGCCATCGACCCCTCTTTGACGCCTCCCAAGGACACGAGCGCCCCTTAGGCCCCATGATCATTGGCTTTTAACTACCGGATCCGGTAGTTAGAAGCCAATGATCATGGGGAAAGTGGGACATAACTCAGTGTTAGGGGGAATCTGACAGCTCCTTCGGACCGGGAATTGGCAGTTATGTTTTCAGTAACTGTCCCGTTGAGGTGCGCGCCCTCAGCTCCGTAGCCGTCAAGGAGACCCATCCCATGACTTTTCGCCTCAAACCGATCGGAGCGGTGCTCGCGTGTTCCGCTCTGGCGCTGGTGCCGCTCTCGGCTGCCGGCGCTGCCGGCGACACGACGGCGCCGGCCGAAGAACGGGCCGCGCCCGTGGCCGACGCCAAGGCTGACGCAGAGTACGAGGCAAGTCTGACCGCAGAAGCGCTAGAAGTGGCGCTCGGCGACGACTATGCCGGTGCATGGATCGACGGAGATGTGCTCAAGGTTGCCGCGACCACCACCGGCCACGCGGTCCTCAGCGCCGTCCCATCAGACGTGGAGATCGTCCACGCGGACCGTCCGCTATCCGACCTGGAAGACATCACAGCCGATCTCGCCGATGCCGCCGACCCGCCGGATGCGGTGGCCTCGTGGGGGCCAGACGCCCCAACCAACAGCGTAGTGGTGTTCACCTCTGACACCGATGCCGCGGCCGAGTGGGTCGAGTCCAGCGGCGTCGATGCCGATGTGGTGCGATACGAATACTCCAATGAGGAGCCTCAACTACTACAGGACATCCGCGGCGGCGACGCGTACTACTTTGGCCAGGGGAGGTGTTCGGTCGGCTTCTCAGTGACCGGCGCCGTCCACGGATACGTGTCCGCTGGCCACTGTGGTTCGCTCAACCAGGCCGTGCGTGGACACAACCAGCAACCCCAAGGAACCATCGTCCGACGCAGCTTCCCGGGCAACGACTACAACGCTGTGCAGATCAACCAGAACTGGACAGTTCGTCCTTGGGTCAACACCTACCCAGGCACCATGGACGTGCGCGGGAGCACGGTAGCCCCGGTGGGCTCGCAGCTGTGCCGATCGGGTTCGACCAGCCGGTTCACGTGCCAGGGGCAGGTGTTGCAGTTCAACACCTGCGTCACGTATCCGCAGGGCACCATCTGTGGATTGACCCGCACCAACGTGCCAGCCGCACCCGGCGACTCGGGCGGGTCGATCATCACCCGGGCCGGGCAAGCCCAGGGAATGACCTCTGGTGGTGGCGGCGGCATTATGTACTTCCAGCCGCTCAACCCGGTGCTCAGCGCCCTGAACCTCAACCTCGTCACCACCGACAATGGTGGTGGGCCCGAACCCGAGCCGCCCGAGGGGTGCGAGGACTACAACAACACCTACACCGGATCGCTATCGCTGCAGGGCAGCGCCTACCACCCGGCCGGCGGCTACACCGCCCCCGCAGGGGTGCACGAGATCTGCCTGGCCGCTCCAGCCGGATTCATCGTGTTCCTCGAACGCCAGTTCGGTAACCAGTGGCACTTCGTCTACTATGCCGCAGGCTCGGAGACGGAGAAACGCATCACCTATAACGGTGCCCCGGGTACGTACCGGGTGCACGTCCAAGCGTGGAGCGAGGGTGGGGAGTACACCCTCGGCGTGTCCGGGCCCTAGCGGCTGACACGTTCCTTCACGACGCTGCCCGGCGGTCATCCCTGTGTGGCCGCCGGGTGTGCTGCGTGCGAATCTCTATAGCTCGAGGACCGAGAGCTTGAGGACCGGCGAAGACCGGATCACGGACCGGGGCGTCGGGTAGCCGCGACCAATAGGTCGCGTGCCAACTCACCAAGTCCGATACCCGCCGCCTGGACTGCCTGTGGCAGCAACGAGGTCTCCGTCATGCCCGGTGCGACGTTGACGTCGAGCAGCCACGGCCGGCCGGTACCGTCGACGATCATGTCAGTCCGGGAGAGATCTCGAAGCCCCAGCACGCGATGTGAAGTGACGGCGGCCTGCGCGACCATCGCCGCGACGTCAGTGCTGAGCCGAGCGGGGACGAAGTACTCGGTGGCGCCGGCGGTGTAGCGGGCGTGGTAATCATATGTACCGGACTCGGCGACGATTTCGACGGGTGGCAGCGCAACCGGGCCATCGCCGGTATCCACAACCGATACGGCGATCTCGACGCCTTCGATCATGTGCTCGATCAGTGCGGCCTCACCATAGGCGAAACACTCGACCATCGCGGATGGCAGGACCGCCACGTCAGTCACCACCGACGTACCGAGTGAGGATCCTCCCCGAGCCGGTTTGACGACCAGAGGGAGCCCGAGTTTAGTGACGATGGCATCCAAGAGTGCCGCGGCGCCCAACTCGCGGAACGTTGACTGGGACAGCACCGCGCTCGGCGGCGTGGCCAGCCCGGCCTTCTCCACCAACGCCTTGGCTACCGGCTTGTCGAACGTCTGCCGGCAGGCACCCGGGGGTGAGCCGACGTACGGGATACCCGCCAGAGTGAGAACCTCTTGGATGGCGCCATCCTCACCCTGCGTTCCGTGGAGCAGTGGGAAGACCACGTCTGGTGGATCCGCGGCAAGAGTGGCTAGGAGATCGGCATCGGCGTCGCGCTGGGTGACGTCGACACCGATCTCCCGAAGTGCCTCGGCCACCCGCCGGCCGGAGCGCAAGGAGACGTCTCGTTCATGCGACAGGCCACCGGCTAACACGAGCACATGCCCGAGGTCGCTCATCTGATCGCCTTCTTTCGTCATGAGATACCAGCCGGTCGAGTGCCGCAGGCGTCAGTGCTGGTCAGGTGCCGGAGCATCGAGTCCGGGCCGACGCGACGACGAGGAAGCACCAAAGGCGGCCCGTAGCTCCATCTCCTGCTCCACCACTTGAGCCAGGCGGCGGACCCCCTCCCGGATACGTTCAGGGGTGGGGTAACAGTAGGAAAGCCGCATGGAGCGGCTGCCAAAGCCGTCGGAGTAGAACGCGGTGCCCGGGACATACGCCACTCGATTGGTGACCGCCCTGGGCAGCATGGCCTTGGCGTCCAAGCCGTCGGGCAACGTCAGCCAGACGTAGAAGCCACCGTTGGGTCGGGTCCAATACGTGCCATCGGGCATGAGGTCGTCGAGGGCGTCGAGCATCGCGTCGCGACGTTCGCGGTAGAGCTCACGGAAGGCCTTGACCTGGCCCCGCCAGTCGAATGCCGACAGGTACTGTGACACCGCCAGCTGGCTGAAGGCGGGCGGGCACAGCACGCTGCTCTCGGCGGCCAGGACCAGCTTCTCGCGCACCGCGTGTGGCGCCAGCGTCCAGCCCACCCGGAATCCCGGTGCGAACGTTTTGGAGAAGGAGCCCAGGTAGACCACGCCGTCGTCGCCGTCGGCCCGGATAGCACGGGGCACCGCGCCATCGAAACCCAGGAGACCATAAGGGTCGTCCTCGATGATCAGCACATCGGCGTCGCGGCAGATCTGGAGGACCTCGGCCCGGCGCTCCGGTGTGAGTGTCACCCCGGCGGGGTTGTGGAAGCTCGGGATGGTGTACAAGAACTTGATCCGACGCTCACTGGCCGTCACGGTGGTGATGGCCTCCCGCAGCCGCTCCGGCACCAATCCGTCGTCGTCCATCTCGACGTGGACGACGTCAGCTTGATAGGACCGGAAGGTGCTCAATGCGCCTACGTAGGACGGCGCCTCGGCCAGGATCACGTCGCCGGGATCGATGAAGATGCGGGTGACGAGGTCGAGCGCCTGTTGTGAGCCGACGGTGACGGTGACGTCGTCGGGATGACCGCGGACCCCGGTGGCCTGCATGACCTCGCAGATCTGCTCACGCAGGCCAGGATCACCCTGACCGGAGCCATACTGCAGGGCGGTTTGGCCCCGGGTGCTGACGAGGTCACTGAGCAGGGAGCCGACGATGTCCAGCGGGAGACCGGAGATGTTCGGCATTCCCCCCGCGAGGGACACGACCTCAGGCCTGGACGCGACCGCGAACAGCGAACGCACCTCGGAGGCGGTCATGCCGTGGGTTCGGGTGGCGTACCGATCGACGTAAGCGTCGAGGCGGGAGCCGGTGGCGGGTGCTGCGGCGGTTATCCTCTGCGTCGCGTCGGGATCCTGGCCCATCTCACACCTCCACCTTCGCTCATCGCATACGCGGGCACCGCTCGCTGCGGTGCCAACCTCTAACAATGCCTCAAATTGGCCGCCTGCGCACATCACCAGGGCCCAGTCGAGCCGGGAGACCCTGGCCGGATGTTTGAACCCGCGTGAATAAGGCGTCGCCGGGCACGCGTGCTCCCATCCGTGCGGGCTGCTTAGCTTCCGTATTGTGTCGTCTCAGGCTTCTCAACCATCAAGACGTGCGCAGGCTCATCGGCCACCGGCCGATGCCTGACTCTACGTGGGACGACGAAGATGTCACCCGGGTTCAGCTCCGCGGGCTCGCGACCCTCGAGTTCGATCCGGAAATGTCCGTCCCAGCACAAGAACAGCTCGTCCTCGTCATGATGATGCCAAGGGAACTCACCTTCGAACCGGGCCAGGCGGACCACCGCGTCGTTGACGAGGGCCAGCTCACGTTGCTGCCACGGACCGGGCAGCGACGCGATCACCTCGGAGATCGATACTGGTGGGGTACCGGCGGTGGGTGTCTCTGCCGAAGCCGATGTGGTGGTGGTTGGTACCGACTCGGTAGACGGGTTCGATGCTGTGGACATATCGCCCATTGTCTCAGGTGTGCAGCTGGACCACACAGGGCCAATGAGCAGGAGCTGGCCCGTCCTGGAGGGCGTGGAAACGTGATGTGATCTGCGCGGGCGGGCCCTGTCGCACGACACTAAGCCTGGGCGAGGTCACGCAGATTGAGCACACCCGTGGGTGCGTCTTCCCCGGTGGGGAGGTATACCCGCTGGACGGCGACGACGATCGCCTCGGCGACCACGTCACGGAAGTCTGGATCGGCCAACCGCGCCGCGTCACGTTCGTTCGTGATGTAACCCAGCTCCACCCGGACGGTGGCCATCTTGGTGTGGCGGAGCAGATCCCACGTCTTGGCGTGGCTGCGGCAGCTGACCAGGTCGGTCCGGGCAACGATCTCACGCTGGATGAGCCCGGCGAACTGCTCTCCGATGGCGCTGGTGGTGCCAGGGCGGTCTCCGCCGTAGTAGTAGGTGGAGACACCTGAGGCCGCCGGATTCGGATGGGCATCGACGTGTAAGGACACCATGAGGTTGGCGCCCGTTTCATTGGCGAATGACGCTCGCGCGGCTTCATCGAGCTCGGTGTCGGAGCCTGGGCCGCGGGTCAGGTATGCCTGGACGCCGGTGGCCGCCAGCCGGCCCTCGATCCGGACCGCGAGATCCTCGACGATCGCGGCCTCTTCCAAACCTTGTCCGGTATTGCCGCGGTCGCTTCCACCATGTCCGGGATCTATCACGACGACCTTGCCGGGCAGCCGTTTGCCGGCCTGCCGGAGCTTCTCCGATGCGCGCAGGCTGTCCGGCCGGCCCCCGGTGACGATCGGCGCGAGCCGATCCAGGGCTTTGAACGTACTCGGGCCGCAGGTACCGTCCGGCGACAGTCCGACATTACGCTGCAACTCACGGACACCCTCGCCGGTGCGCGGACCGAACACCCCGTCCACCTGGCCGACATCGAAGCCGAGCTCGGACAGCCGGCGCTGCAACGCCAGGACGTCGTCACCGGTTTGAGGGTTGGCGACCACGTACGACAGCAGCCGGTCACCCAGCCGCCAACGAGCCTCGTCAAGGACCCGGTACGTGGTGGCGTCGACCACGCCGGTGACCGTCAGCCCCCGCTCCTGCTGAAACTGCCGGACAGCGCGGTCCACATCCTCGTCGAAGGTGTGTGGCCCGGGCGCCGTGTCGTCCAGCAGCCCCAGCAGGGTCAGCTTGGTGCGAATCTCGGAGATGGCGGGTCCGGTGTCGCCCAGCCGGTAACGAACCGTGGTCATCGAACGAGACTAGCCGACGTAGTCGGAGAGCTCGTTCAACAGGAGGGACTTCGGCTTGGCGCCGATGATCTGCTTGACGACCTCACCACCGGAGTAGACGTTCAGGGCCGGGATCGAGGTGATGCGGTTGGCCGCGGCCGTGGCCGGATTCTCGTCGATGTTGAGCTTGACGATCTGTAGCTTGTCCTGCGACTGCGCGATTTCCTCGAGCACCGGAGCGATCATCAAGCAAGGCCGGCACCACTCCGCCCAGAAGTCGACGAGGACCGGCTTGTCGCTCTTCAGCACCTTCTCCTCGAAGTCGGCATCGGTGACGTGCTGGATGGTTCCCATGGGTACTCCTCATCTATAAATGGTGCGGTACGTCGCGGCTGGCCAAGGACCCCTTAGGAGCCCTTGAGGCCATCGACATCAGGACGGCACGAGTTCGGATTCGCCGATCTGGGCCGTGGGCGTCAACCTGAGCTCGCTCAGATAACGTTCGGCGTCAAGCGCCGCCGCGCAACCGGTTCCGGCCGCGGTGACAGCCTGTCGGTAGATGTGGTCCACCAGGTCTCCAGCAGCGAACACCCCCGCCAGGTTGGTGCGCGTGGACGGAGCGTCGACCACAACATAACCATTCGGGTCGAGATCGACCTGATCCTGGACGAGCTCGGACCGGGGATCGTGACCGATGGCCACGAACAGTCCAGTGACGTCCAGAGTGCTCTCCTGACCGGTAGAGGTATTGCGTAGTTGCAGGCCAGACACCTTTTCTTCGCCCAGGACGTCAAGGACCTCGGTGTTCCAGACGAACTCGATCTTCTCGTCGGCGAACGCGCGCTCCTGCATCACCTTCGAGGCGCGCAGCTCGTCACGGCGGTGGACGAGATACACCTTGCTGGCGAACCGGGTGAGGAAGGTCGCCTCTTCGACCGCGGAGTCGCCCCCGCCGACGACGGCGATCTGCTGTTCGCGGAAGAAGAACCCGTCACAGGTGGCGCACCACGATACGCCGTGTCCGGATAGGCGAGACTCATTGACCAGCCCGAGCTTGCGATAACCGGAACCCATGGCAAGGATGACCGCGTGCGCCCGGTACTCGTTGCCGTCGCTGTCCTTGACGAACTTGACCGGGCCGCTCAAGTCGACCTCCACGGCGTCCCGGGTGACGAGCTGCGCCCCGAACCGCTCGGCCTGGGCCCGCATCTCCTCCATCAGGGCCGGCCCCATGATGCCATCGCGGTAGCCGGGGTAGTTCTCTACCTCCGTGGTGTTCATCAAGGCGCCGCCCCAGTCGATCTCACCCTCGAGGACGATCGGATCGAGGCGGGCCCGCGCAGCGTAGACCGCAGCTGTATAACCGGCTGGGCCAGAACCGATGATGATCACCTGTCGAATGTCGGTCACGTTGGAGCCTTCCGCGGGACGAGTGATGAATCCATCTGGCCCAACGGATCCTAGGCGCCGAGAATTCCCGGCGCCGAACCGCCACGCCGGGGCCGCTCAGGAGCGCCGCGTCCCGGGCGACTAACCGGCCGGTGGGAGCCAGATTGAGGGTCGCCACGGCCAGCGGCGAGCGGTGGCCGTCAGTCCTGCGGCTCGGGCACCGCTACGACCGGCTCACCGGTGGTGGGCCCGGACTCACAGTCCGGGAGCATCCATCCGAACAGCTCACCACCATCGGCGAAGACCACCAGCACCTCATCGGCCACCTCCGCACTGCCGACCAGGGGGTACTGGAGGTCGTCGGCCAGGATGTCGCCACAGCCCGGAGAGACCTCGGATCCCGTCGCCCAGATGTCAAGGGCGATGTCGGCGAGTAGATCCTCGTCCTCGGCCGAGATGTTGTCGTCTCCGTCGCGTTCCGGCGCGTCGGCCAGCCGCGGAGCGTCGTCGTCAAGATCTTCGTCGGCGGCGTCGCCCGCGTAGTCCTCGTCTTCATCGGCGGCCGTCATCTCCGCGGACTCAGCGGCATCGTCCGGGTTCTGGCCAGCGGCCGGCACCGAAGGATCGTTGTCGGAGAAGACGGCGTACCCGGCGAACCCAACGACGGCGGCGGCCGCGGCGGCCGCGACCAGTTGGGGTAGTCGTTTGCGGAACCAGGCGACCGGGCGGTCGTCAAAGGGGACGATCACGGCGTCGTGCTCGTCGGTGGTTGCCGCCGATGATGTCGCCCCAGCCGTGGCGGCTCCGCCGGCCGCCTCGGCCGTCGACGCTGCTGCCTCGGCCGTCAGGGCGGCCCCGATGCGGGCCGAGACGTGGGCTGGCATGCTGATCTCGGCTGGTGCCTCCCGCAGCGCACGGGTGACGTGTGCGAGCCGGTCCAGCGTTACCGAACAGGCCTGGCAGGTACTCGTGTGCTCGCGCACCCCGGCCGCATCGTGAGCATCGAGAACTCCCTCGGCCAGCTCAGCGAGAACATGGTCAGGAGGATGTGCCCCGGTGTAGCTCACCGACGCTCACCTCCTCCCGTTTCACTGGTTGCTGCTGGTGGGACGCGGCCGTGGTCCGGATGGTTCCGCCCGGATGACCGCGGATCGTCCGATGTCAACAGAGGCAGCAACCGGGCCCGCCCGCGAGCGCACCGGCTCTTGACGGTTCCCGAGGGAAGGCCCAGCATCTCGGCTACCTCCGCCACGCGGTATCCCTCGACGTCCACGAGCACCAGCGGGACCCGTTGCTCGGGCGGGAGAGTGGCGAGGGCCGCCTCGAGGTCGAGCCGGAGCGGCGTCATGTCCGCCGGATCCGCGCCCGGCGCGGCCGCGGCGGTGACGGCCGGCGACTCGGTGCCATCGAAGGCAACCGGATCGGACGGGCGGGCCGCGGTGTGCCTGACCCGGTCGAGGCAGGCGTTGACCACCACCCGATGCAGCCAGGTGGTCACCGCAGACTCCGACCGGAACGATGATGCCCGACGGAACGCGTTGACCAGGGCGTCTTGCAGAGCGTCGGCGGCGTCGTCGGGATCGCCGAGGGTACGTAGCGCTACCGCCCAGAGCCGATCCTGATGGCGCCGGACCAGCTCGCCGAACGCGTCGTGCTCACCATCGACGTGCCGCCGGAGCAGCTCTTCGTCGTCGAACTCGAGGTAGCCCGAGGACCCGCTGGTCAATCCGAACCTCCCTCGGTGCCCAACACGGTGACGTCAGCAATACCACTGCGATATTCCCCCTGGTACAGCGGTAGCCGCGTGAACCACACCAAGACATAGCGTGTTGTGACCGATTCCTCAAGTGTATGAGCGAAGCTGACGTCGGCTTCTTCTTCGGTGTGAACCTGGGTCCAGCCCTCGAGCGCGCCTGGTGGGGTGTCGGCGTCGGGTGGAGCGACGAGCAGTTCGATGTCGGTGTCCTCGTTCATCAGAGTCAGCTCGAAACCCCACACCTCACGGCTTTCGCCGAGGTCGATCCACAACCCCACACCGGGTTTCTGGTCTTCGAGTGGGCTGTAATACCGCAGGGTGGGCCAGATCGTCTCGGCGTCGCCGTCGATGGCGTTGCCGACGACTTCCGGGCTCTCCGGTGTGGAGCCGAAGGGGTCGAAGTAGTCGGAACTGGTCCGACTCAGGGGAACGAGTTCGATGTCGTCGTCCGGCGACGGCGACGTGGTGTCGGTGCCCGGCTCGGTGGCGCTGGGCTGTTCAGGGGGCGGACGGTCGGGATCGTCGAAGGCGCTGAGCATCAGCTGGAGGCCGACGAGGGTGGCGCCAACCAGGAGCAGGGCGGCACCGAACACACCGAGGAACCGGTTGAGCCGGCTCGGCTTCCGTCGCTCGCGCCGGGATCGAACCGCACCGGACGCCGCACCGGAGCCTCCATTGCCGTGACTGCCGCCGACGGCGTCCAACAACGCGCCTCCACCAGCGGCGTGGGCGACCGGCCGGACGATCTCGAACTGGTCGGTTCCTGGGCCGGCGCCAAGTTCGGAGGCCACCTCGAACGGGGACCGGAGTGGGACGGCGTGATGACGTCCGGCGTTGCCGATGGCGCGGTCGGTGATGGTGTCCAGCGCCGTCGGGACACCCGGGCGGACCTGACGGGCGGAGGCCAGCCGGCCGTCGATCAGCGGGGCAGCATCGAGCCCGCCGCTGCTGCCGTTGGGCCACCGCGCGGTGAGGCAGGCATACAGGATCCCGCCCACCCCCGCGGCGTCCAGCATGGCTGGATCGGTAACCGGTGGCTGTGTGCTGTCCGGGGCCAGGCTGGCTGGACCATAGAGTACGGCCTCGGTCTCCAGCCCGGCGATCTTGATGGAGCCCTCCGCGGTGAGGAACACCAACGTGGGCACGAGCCGTCGATGTGACAGTCTTTGGCCGTGGGCCAGGGCAAGAGCATCTGCTACCTCACGGCCGATCGCCGAGGCGTGCTCGGGATGCAGCGGGCCGTCGGAGAGCAGTCCGGCCAGGCTGCGACCAGGTGTCCACTCCCGGACGAGATACGACCACTCTTCGGTACCGATGTCGAGGATCCGCAGGAACCGGGGGTCCTCTGCCGTGGACGCTTTACGGGCGGCCCGGACGAACTCGTCGGCGCGGGTGTCGTCGGCGGGGATGGTCTGGACGAACACCGGCCGCTGCAAGACGTTGTCGAACCCGTACCACGAACGCACCCCGGCGGTGTCGTCGAGGAGATTGTCGACGCGATACCGGCCGGCGAGGGTGCGTGTCTGGCCGGCCGGCGGTGGGGCGGACGTGCCCCCCGGCGTGACCGGCAGTTCTGGTTGGGTGTCGACGTCGAGGTGGTGGTGTCGACGCCCGATCCGGCCCTCCTCCAGGATGCTTGGAGTCCGCGGGCGGTCCGCCGCGCCGGCCACGCTGGGCATGCCGTGCATCGTGGCGCCGTGCATGGTCTCGTCGAGGAAGAACTCCATCGTGACGTCTGGGTCGAACGTGGGCCGGAAGAGGCTGAGGGTTCCGGTCTCGACCACAGGCGGGATGTAGTCGGCGGTTTCCTCCAGCATGTCGTCCGGGACGCTCGTCGCCTCCGCGCCCGCGGGAGTGTCGACGCCGGTAGTCCGGCCCCGTAGCCGGGCTAGGACCATTTCCATGGCCCGTCGAACCTCGGTGATGCGGAAGGCATAGGCAAGGGCGACGAAGGTCGCGGCGCCGACCGACGCGCTGACAGCGAGTTCGACGAGACGCTCGATGAGTGATGGGAGGAAGCTGAGCAGGCCAAGCTCGGACCAGCCCCGCCAGATGAGCCATGCGACGACGGCCGCGATACCGGTGGGGATCACCAGGCGGACGAGATGCTGCACCAGTGGGGCGAACTGCACTGAGCCGATCTCTCGCTGCAGCCGGATCACACTAACCGTCGCGCCGACCAGATAGGCCGCGCTGTATCCGGTGGCCAGCGTCATCGTCACGATATGCGGGCTTGGAGAGATCACGCTGAGCCCGACCGCCCACACGATCATGACACCCGCGATCCACAACTGGGTGAAGAACGGTGTCCGGGTGTCTTTCAGGGCGTAGAAGCCGCGCAGACACAGGTAGTGCACCGTGAACGCGAGCAGACCGGGTAGCAACGCGATGAGGGTGCGGGCGAGCATGCCCGTTTGGCCTCGTGCCTCGCCGTAGTCGAAGATCATCGCGGTGAGCGGGAAGGCCAGCACCGCCATCAGCGCGGCAAGCGGCAAGATGATCGCCAGGCAGATCCGGACAACCGAGACGAGCTTCTCCCGGACCTCGTCGAGGTAGCCATCGGCGGCGAGGTCGGCCAGGCGCGGAAGCATCGCGGTGGCCAGCGACACCGTGATGATCGCGTGCGGCACCATCATGATCAACGTCGCGTTCTGGTAGACCGTGTAACCGGCCCCGTCGGCTCCCGCGGTGGCGCTGGCGCCCGTCGCCACGTTGACGAAGAACATGTAGGCGATCTGGTTGACGATGACGAACCCGACGCTCCACAACCCCATGCGGATTGGCTCACGCAACCCGGAACCACGCCAGTCGGTCCGGAAGCGTAATGAGAAGCCGGTCTTGCGGAGCACCGGAATGAGGATCAGGGCTTGCGCCACCACCCCGGCGGTAGAACCGAGCCCAAGCAACAACATCTCGGACATCTCGAAGGCGCCCGGCGACTTGGTGCCGAACATCACCAGGTACAGCGCGAAGACAGCGATCGCGACGACGTTGTTCAGGATCGGCGCCCACATCATCGGCCCGAACCTGCCCTTGGCGTTCAGGATCTGGCCGATCAGCACGTAGAGCCCGTAGAAGAAGATCTGCGGCAGGCAGAACCGGGCGAACATGACCATGTTGTCGTAGTACGGTCGCATATCCGGTTCAAGGAACCGGGAGTCGGCGATCGCCCTGATGATCCATGGCGCGGCCAGCACCGCTACAACGGTCGCGACCGCCAGCACGGTCACGGTGAGGCTGAAGAGCCGCTGCGAATACGCCGCTCCGCCATCGGCGTCGTTCTTGATGGCGCGGACGAGGACCGGCACGAGAACCGAGTTGAGAACACCACCACCCACCAAGATGTAGATCATGTTGGGGATGACGTTGGGTACGTTGAAGACGTCGGCTGTGGTGACCGTGAGGCCGAGGGCAGCCGCGATGATGGCGGCCCGCCCGAACCCGGTCAGCCGGGACACCACCGTGCCCGCGGCCATCACCGCGCTCGACCCTAGAAGACTGGGCCGCCGTGGTTCCGGCGACTCCGTGCTGGACGTGGTCGTCACCGGCTGACCTCCGGCGTATGGGCGGTCATCGGCCGGTCGGCGGGTGCGTAGCTCGTCGGTTCGTTGGGCTGGGCCGGCTCGGGAACGTCCTCATGGCCTTGGTCGGGTTCGTCGTCGGAAGCATTGCGCCGGCGCAGCATAGCCCGGATCATGGCCGCGCCGAACAGAGCTCCGGCACCCGCGATGATGATCCAGCCGATGGCGCCGTAGTCGGTGGCGTGAACCACAGCTTGCGTCGCCGGTCCGAGGGCGGCGCCACTGGGGGTGACGAGCTGCACCGTGATGGGTACTCGGCCGTTCGTCGCGGCTTCGGCCTTGATCTCGATGGTTTCACGTGAACCCGCGTCGACCCACTGCTCGGGCACGTCGTCGATACGCAGGCGGTCGGGGTTGGCCGCCTGTATGGCGAGCTTGACGGTCACCGGCTCGTCGAGGTCGTTGGTGACGGTGAGCGGGAAGATACCGGTCCGGCTGGACAGGGTGACCGACTCGGGCACCGTGACGTGCACGCCGTCGAGCCGCTCGGTGAGTTCGTCGGAGATCTCCGAGGCGTAATCGAGTCCAGCGGCCGGATCGTCCCGCCAGCCCGTGGAGGCGGCACGCAGCGCGGCTAGGCCGAGGGCGCGGCTCTGTGCCGGGTCAGGCTCGGCGAGCAGATCGGTATACCTGCGGACGGCCTCGTCGAGCTCGCCGGCGGCGGTGATGTTCTCCGCTGGGAGCGTATTCACCGGATCCCCGGGGTTCGGCGCAACCATGGCGCGCTGTGCCGGGGCGTCGAGTTCATCGACGGTGACCGGATCCACCCATGGGAGCGACGTCCAGACGTCCACGATGGCAGAGGTGAGTTCCTCGTCGGGTGTCCACCTGGCCGGCGGGGCGGCCACCATCGGCACCACCGACCCGCCGCGTACATCGGCCTGAAGCGTCGCCATAGCCGTCTCCGCCGCCCAGCGCTGGCGAAGTTCCAGCAACCCAGCCTCGGTGTTGGTGGAGTTATAGGCGTCGGTGATGGTGCCGTCCAGGCCCGGATCGGTGAGCACGACGTCGAGCTCACCTTCCGGGGTGTCCAGCTGAGCGAGCGGATGGTTGGCTGGTGTGGCGGCAGTCGCCGACATCACGATGGTCCGAACCCCAGCCTCGGCGAGGATCGCCAGGATGCCCGGGTCGGCGCTGGCATCAGGCCGAGCCACGCCGGTCCGGGCGCCGGACTGCGAGGCGACCGCTTGCCGCGCTGCGTCCACCGACTCGGTGGCGAGACGTGCCGCCAATGGGGGGTCCACTGCTCGCAGCGCCGCCAGGTCCGGCCGGGCATACGGCAGGACGTAGAGGTGACCACCAGTGGCCGCGTCGAACGTCGACCGCCAACTCTGTGCCGCGGCTGCGGCGTCGCCGTCCGAGTTGGTGCTCATGGCATCGACGGTGTCGAGTACGTCCGGGTCCACCAGCCAGGTGACCGGACTCGAGCCCGCACCATCGACCATCGCATCGAGCGAGCCCCCCGGGGAAATCCTGGCGGCCAGCGCATCGTTGCCGAGCCCGCCGTCGGGAAGCAAGGACGGTGGTGCCTCGACCGGCCAGAACAGCGCTACCTGGACGGTGCTGGACGGCTCCTCAGGGATCCAGGGCAGCACCGTGCGACTGGTATCAAGGGTGAGCCGCTCGCCGTCGGAGGCCGACCCGCGGATGTCCACGCCCACCGCGTAGACGCCGGGGCTGCCGAACGAGAGCTGCTCGGCATCGATGTCGAGTCGGTACTCCGCACTCTGGCCCGGGCCTAACCGCTCGGCTACCACCTGGAACGGATCGTCGTACCGGAAGCCCCAGCGCACGCTGGGGTCGTCGGCTATGAGTGGGATCTCGTCGCGGGTCTCAAGCTGTACGGTGTTCCAGCGTGGGAGCGCCTGAACGTTGTATAACGGCTCGTCACCGGTGTTCTCGATGACGCCGGCGAGGGTCAGGGTGTCACCCGGGCGGAGCACGGACGGCTCGACCGTGTGCAGGTAGCTTGAACCCGCTGCGCCACTGTCGCGAGCGTCGGGCCGGTCAGCCGCCGGGGCCGTAGCTGTGAAGATCACTGTGACTGCGGCCACCGCGGCGAGGGTCAGGACTGTCCGGCCGGGCATACGTCCAGGGTAGAGGGCGGGCCGAGGTATTGGCGGGAATGACCCCTGGGAACCGTCCGCGGCCAGCCTCGAAAGGCGGCATGAGGGTGCGTCAAGGCGGTGGTCATCGAGCCCGGATCCGTGCCTTCGCCTCGAACAACAGGATGGGTGCCGGCGGGGTATCGGGGCGGCATAGGCCGCCGACACGATCATGGATCGACGGACCGGCGATCGCACCGGCGTGGCCGAGTGGAGTCTGCTGCCGTGCGACACCGCGGTATGGACCGCGACCCATCCCGAGCCGCCGAAGCGAACGTCGTACGCTGGTGGGTCGTGACAGGCTCTGAGTTGACCGACCAGCAGCAGGCGCTCAATGCGGCCCAGCGCCGTGCCGTACGCCAGTTGCTCCGCATCGCACCGGTGGCCGACGACCTCGCCGCGCGCTTCAGCGCCGCCGGGCACGAACTGGCCTTGGTCGGCGGCTCGGTCCGCGACGCACTGTTGGACCGGCTCGGCCAGGACCTGGACTTCACCACGTCGGCGCGGCCCGCGGAGACCAAACGGCTGCTCGCCGATTGGGCTGACAACATGTGGGACGTCGGCCAAGCTTTCGGCACCATCGGCGCCATCAAGTCGGGGTTCCAGATCGAGATCACCACGTACAGGTCGGAGAACTACGACCGCACCAGCCGGAAGCCGGCGGTTGCCTACGGCGAGACCATCGACGACGACCTCGTCCGCCGCGACTTCACCATCAACGCGATGGCGGTGAAACTCCCGGGGCGGGAGTTCATCGATCCGCACGGTGGTCTGCCGGACCTCGGGCGCAAGATCATCCGCACGCCGGGGACCCCCGAGGCGTCGTTCTCCGACGACCCGCTGCGCATGATGCGCGCCGCCCGGTTCTCCGCCCAGCTCGGCTTCGACGTCGCACCGGAGGTCGTCTCGGCGATGCGGGATATGGCCGAACGTCTCGACATCGTGTCCGCCGAGCGGATCCGGGACGAACTCACCAAATTGCTGCTTACCCGGCGGCCGCGGGCCGGGCTGCGGCTGCTGGTAGACACCGGCCTGGCCGACCGGATGCTGCCCGAGCTGCCCGCGCTCAAGTTGGAGATCGACGAGCATCACCGGCACAAGGACGTGTACGAGCATTCGCTGACCGTCCTGGACCAAGCCATCGAGCTGGAGGACCGGCTTCCCGAGGGTGGCCCGGATCTGGTGATCCGACTGGCCGCTCTGCTGCACGACATCGGCAAACCCAAGACCCGCCGGTTCGAGCCGGGTGGTGGTGTGAGCTTCCACCATCACGACGTGGTTGGTGCCAAACTCGTGCGCAAGCGCCTCACCGCGCTGCGATTCCCATCGGCCGTGGTGGACGGCGTCGCCAACCTCACCGAGCTGCACCTACGCTTCCACGGCTACGGCGGCGGCCAGTGGACCGACTCCGCGGTGCGTCGGTATGTACGTGACGCCGGTGACTTGCTCGACCGGCTGCACGTTTTGACCCGTTCCGACTGCACCACCCGGAATCCACGGAAAGCGGAGACACTTCGGCGCGCCTATGACGACCTCGAGGCCCGTATCGAGCGGTTGGCCGGTGAGGAAGAGCTGGCCGCCATCCGGCCGGACCTCGACGGCAACGAGATCATGCAGATCCTCGGACTCGGACCCGGGCCGGTGGTCGGCCGGGCCTATCGGTATCTGCTCGAGCTGCGAATGGACCGGGGGCCCCTCGGCCCTGACGCAGCCGCGGCTGAACTGCTCGAATGGTGGAAGAGCCAACCGGAAAACTCCACCTGACCCGGCCGGGCCCGACCAGCGAGGCCCGGCCGAGGGCCGGTGGTCATAGGGTGTGGTGGTGGTTGGAGCCGACGTGCTGGACCTATGACGTCACCTCGGTCAACGCCGAGTAGACCTTGACCTTGCCGGTGCCGTACTGCTCGTCCAACTGCTGCTGTAGGCCGTCGTCGAGGATGACGCTGACCTCGAGTGCACCGGACTTCACGTCAACCCCGGAGCTGAGCATCCCCGGGACATCGAGGCTCTCCTGGATCTCTCGCAGCTCGGCCTCCGTGTTCTCCGCCTGGCTGACGCAGAGAGAACCGCCCCATAGCTCGCGAAGCTCGGTCTCATGCCGGTCGAGATCGCCGGTGAACCGCACGTTGAGGATCATCATCGTCGGGTCGTTCATGGCCAGTTCGTCGTCATCGTCGAGACCGTCGTCCATAGCCGGGTTGATCGACTGGTCAACCCAGGCTCCGGCGTAGTCGGCCTCGGCGCTGGCCCGTTCGAGCGTCTCGTCCAGGGCAGCTTGAGTAGCCTTCGACTCGTCGACGACGGTCCACCCCCCGGCTGGCTCAGGGCACGGGGTGCTGAAATCCGGCTCGGGTGGCTGATCGCCCGGCACGGGGGTGGTGTCAGCCGCGGCCGCCGCCTGCTCGGTTAGGGTGAACCGGGCGCCGTCGTAGTGGCCGGTCACCACGTACGTCCCCCAGGTGGTGCCATTGGCCGTCTCGTGGCCGTCGACATCCTCCCAGGACCAGCCCTCGATGTCCGGGCCGCCACACTGAGGCGGGTAGGACGTCGCGATCCCACCGAGACACAACTGTGGACCATGCTGAGGGCTCTCCAGCACGGTCCCGACACCGGTGTAGATCTTCTTCTCGCCGTCGGGGTCAGGATCGCTGCTCGCGACGGGCGCCTCGTCGTCCCCTCCACCACAGGCGGCCAGCACCAGTGCGAGGGGGAGAACCAACCACAGGGAAGTACGCATACCGCTTGGACGCGCCCCGACGATCATCCGTTCCGGTGCGGCCGAGCGGTAGGTGCCCGGCCATGGAGCCGGGCACCGGGTGGTCAGGTGCGCTGAACGAGCGCCATGGCGTGTTCGACGAGGGTCACCAGAACGGTCTTCACCGACTCGCGGTCTCGGGCATCGGTGATAACGAACGGAACCTCGGGCCCGATCTGCAGGGCGTCGCGGACCTCTTCCACCGAGTGCTGTTGAACACCGTCGAAGGCGTTCAACGCAACCAGGAACGGGATGCCGCGTTGCTCGACGTAGTCGATCGCGCCGAAGCAGTCGGCCAGCCGCCGGGTGTCGACCAGCACCACCGCACCAATGGCTCCGCGGGTGATGTCATCCCACATGAACCAGAAGCGGTTCTGCCCGGGGGTGCCGAACAGATACAGCACTAGGTCCTCGGCCAGTGTGATCCGGCCGAAGTCCATCGCCACCGTGGTGGTGCGTTTCTCCGGCAACATCGTGAGATCGTCGACACTCGACGAGGCGTCGGTCATCAGCGCTTCGGTTCGCAGCGGTTCGATCTCGCTCACCGAACCGACGAACGTCGTCTTGCCGACGCCGAATCCGCCGGCGACCACGATCTTCACCGACAGCGCGTCCTGCGAGGCGTGTGTCCCGCGAGACATTTCAGAGTCGACGGAGGCCATCCCTCACCCTTTCCAGCACACTCAGATCGCGAGCCGGCTCAGCCGACCCGTGGAACGCCGCGTGCGGATCTGCGACGCGGGTGAGGCCTTCGGCCTCAAGATCGGCGACAAGCACCCTAGCAACGCCCAAAGGCGTGGAGACAAGCGAGGCTATCTCAGCCACCGATCGCGGTGAATGGCACAACCGCAGGATCCGGTCTCGCTCCGGCTCCGGGTCGATCCCATGATTCCGGCCGGCGTGAGTCGTTGAGACGAGGGCTTCGATAGCGATGTCCTGCACCGGTCTGGTGCGCCCGCGCGTGGCAAGATACGGCCGAATTCGGCCGGAGTCAGGTATCGGCATGGTCGTCCCCGTGTTCTCTTCCGATCACGTCGGCTGACCCCCCGGATCCCTCGGCACCTTAGCCGTCACCCCACGCGGACGGCCGGGTTCAACGTGGCGCCAACCCGCTCGACCAGCAACGCCATCTCGTACCCGACTTGGCCGAGGTCGCAGCCGGCAGCGGCGAGGACGGCCAGGTGTGCACCTGAGGCGACCGCCATCACCAGCAGAAAGCCGTCGGCCATCTCGACAAGGGTCTGCTGGACCTCGCCGGCGTTGAGAATCAGCGACGCGCCGACCGTCAGGCTGGCCAGCCCAGAGACCACTGCCGCTAGCTGCTCGCCCCGATCTTGGGGAAGACCGGACGAGCCGGCCAGTTGAAGGCCGTCGGCTGAGACCACCACAGCGTGCGCGGCACCGGTCGTGCGTTCGACGAAGCGATCGAGGAGCCAACTGAGCTCATCGTTCGTACCGTTCGTCACTGCCTGCTCCTCTCGGGGTCACTGGGCCGCTTTGGGACCCAGCCACCGGTTTCCTGACGCCCGCGACCAACACCGCGCTGCAAGCTTGCCAGTGTGGATGATACGGAGTCCGCGCTCTTTGTGGGAGGCGTGGGCCGCCGAGTTTTTGCCTGAGATTCTGGTTGCTCGGAAATCGACCCGGGTACGAGCGACGCTCCGCGTCGGCGAACCGGCAATCCGGCTGCGTTGACCGCCGGATTCTCGGCCGTGCCGGCGACACCGGCGGTGCCGACGGGAGTGCCGGCGGGGGCGCTGGCGTCGACCCGCGTGGGTTCGGCCGGACTGGACGGGCTGGGGCTGGCCGGCCACTCGGTGCCCGCGGCGGGCGGGCGGGCCCGGCGGTGGCTCGGTGGACGGGTGGATGGTTGCGCGGGAAGCTGCCCCGGCTGCTGGGTGGGCTGCTGGGCCGGTGGCTGGCTCCAGCGCGCCGCGGCTGCCTCTTCGGCACTGCGGAGGACCTCGGCGGCGCGCTTCCAGCCCGCGTCGGCCGGGCTCGACCAGTCGGAACTCTTGTCGCCGCCGAACCAGGCCGAGCGGACCGACTCGAAGATCGGCGAATCTCCCTGTGCTTGGTCGGAGCTCGCCGAGGGGAACATGGGCCCGGTGCTTTCGGCCGGGCTGGTGGCCGGACTGAAGGCCTGCGTGCTCTCCGGGGTCAAGGCCTGCGTGCTCTCCGGGGTGAACGCCTGTGCGCTGTGGAGTGGCTCGGGTGCCGGCCGGGCCGATGGCGCCGCGGGCGAGAAACGTGTGGGCTCAGGGGTGGGTGCCGCGGCTGGCCGGCCCAATGGGTCCGTGGTGGGCTCCGGCGGTGGGTAGGCCGGACGTGACGGCGTGGACAGGTGGTCATGGGCCGGAGCGGTGAGTGGGTCGTACTGATTGGTGGCCGGCGCGCCCGGGAGGTCGACCTCGGAGTCGAGCGGTGAGTGGATGAGGTTGGCCGGGAGGTCGACCTGGGCGACCATGCCTCCGGAAGCACCTGGTTCGAGACGCACTCGGATGCCGTGTTTGGCCGACAACCGCGCGACGACGTACAGGCCGAGGGTGCGGGACGTGGCGACGTCGATGTCGCTGACGTCCGCCAGCCGCTGGTTGAGCATCTCCAGCTGGTCCGCGGGGACTCCTAGGCCACTGTCCGTGACCTGGATGCGTAGACCTCCGCCCAGCAGGGGCTGGCTGGTGACGCGTACCGGCGTAGACGGTGCGGAGAACTCGGTGGCGTTGTCGATGAGCTCGGCCAGCAAGTGGGCGATGTCGTCGACGGCGTTGGCCGACACCAGATCGGTGGGCATAACACCGAACTTCACCCTGGGATACTGCTCGACCTCTCCCACGGCGGTCCGGACGACGTCCAATACCGGTGCCGACGACGTCTGCTTGCGCATTTCCTGTACGCCGGCCAGCACCAGCAGGCTCTCGGCGTGCCGGCGGACGCGGGTGGCCATGTGGTCGATCCGGAACAGGGCGCTGAGCTGATCAGGATCACGCTCACGCTGCTCGAGTCCTTCGAGCTCGCCCAACTGCCGGTCGACGAGCGACTGGGTCCGGCGAGACAGGTTGACCACGATGGTGTCGAGGTTCTGGCGCAGCAGCGCTTGGTCGCCGGCGATCCGCACGGCCATCGCGTGGACGTCGTTGAATGCCTTCGCGACCGCGCCGATCTCGTCGTCGCCCTCCGCGGTGATGACCTCACTCGACGAGTCCAGATCGGTCGCGGCGGCGGGGCCATCTCGTTGGATCCGCTCGACGACGGTCGGGAGGTCGTGGGTGGCCGTCTGCTCGGCGGCTCCTCGCAGGCGGCGTAGCGGGCCGACGATGGAGCGGGCGACCACGACGGTGAGGAAGACGGTGAGACCTAGGACTAGAAGCACCGCGACGGCGCTCAGGATGGCCGTCATCCGAGCACCGTTGGCGGCGCTGGAAGCCTCGCTGACGACGTTCTCGGCGGCCTCGTTCTCGACGGAGCGGAGCGTATCGAGGCGGTCGGTGGCGGCGGCGAACCATTCGTCGTGAGACTGCCCGACGTCATCGCCGGCGCGGATCGCGTCCAAGGTGTCGGTGGTGAGGTCGTCGGCCCCGGCCAGCCGGCTGGCGACGGAGTCGGCCACGGCGGGGTCGTCGATGCTGGTCAGGTAACGTCCGAGCAGGAGATCCTGCTGGCCGCGATAGACGACGGCGCTGGTGGTGAGTGCGGACGACGCCGACTCTCCGGGGTCCAGGTGGTACGCGACGAGCGCGCGTTCCATGGACGCGGCTTCGACGGCTTGGGAGATGTTGTCCAGACCGCTGATGAGCCTCGTGGTCTCGCCGTCGTCGACCACCAGGCCGGAGGCGGTGACGATAGCCCGGACCGACTCGGCTACTTCGTGGTAGGCCGCGGCTCCACCGGCGTCGAAGGCCGGTTCTGCCGCGTCACGCTCCGAGCGGTAGTCCTGGAGCTGGGCGATGTCTTGTTCGAACGCGTCGGCCAGTACGGCTGCCCCACCGCCGGCGGACCGGACGTCTCCGAGCTGCTCCCGGAACCGCTGGACCGCGCTGTCAGTGTTGTCCCGCGCCTCCGCCACCGCGCTGACCCCGGTCGCGTCGGCCTCGGCCATACCACTGATGTCGCGCTCGTCCTGGATCCGGTGGAGGAGATCGGTGGCGGCTATGCCGACCGAGGCGAGCCGCTCGACCTCGGCGGCGGATCCGGCGTCGTCCAACGCGTTCTTGAAGAACAAGGTGCCCAGGATGAGTGTGCCCAGCAGCGGCACGATCACGAGGGCAGCGACACGAGAACGGACGCTGCGGTCATGGAGCAGGGTGTGCCAGAACGTCGGACGGGAGTCTTCGCGGCCACCCGCCTGTGGCGGTTGGGCACGCTCGGAGGAGTCCTGGGTGGTACGCGCTCTTTTCGGGTCGGCGCTTGTCCCCCGGCGGCCTCGCGCGGTCCGCGTCATCGAACTTATCCTCCCTTGGTCTGGCGTCCCCGGACCTCACGCGTGGATCGCGCGAGATCCCTCACGGCCGCCGACCAACATGGCGACAGGACACGGGACAATAGTCGACGCTGGCTGTCTCGTACCCGCTCTGTCAATAGACGACCGATAAGCCGGACAATCGAATGGTAGTCGAGTGGGCCAAACGCTCGATGCCACGTGCCAGTAACTGGGGCGAACTACGCATTTGCTGATGACGGCGTACGTGGTGGGCCGACCACGGCTCAACCTACCCCAGCCCCAGTGATCGTTGCCGGATTTCTGCCCAACCTCCCGGTGATCGTCGCCAGCTTCAGGTCGCTATAGCGACCCCATCTGGGCGACGATCACCGGGGCTGGGGGCAGAAATCCGGCAACGATCACTGGGCCGGAGGGTTGAACGGCCGGGCTAGCGCTCGATCTCGCCAGCGATGAAGCTCTCGACGAGATCCCGCGCGACACTGTCGGCGTACTGTTCGGGCGGCGACTTCATGAAGTACGAGGACGCCGACAGGATCGGCCCGCCGATTCCGCGGTCCTTGGCGATCTTGGCCGCGCGGATCGCGTCGATGATGATGCCAGCGGAGTTGGGGGAGTCCCAGACCTCCAGCTTGTACTCCAGGCTGAGTGGCGCATCACCGAAATTGCGGCCTTCGAGCCTGATGAATGCCCACTTGCGGTCGTCCAGCCAGGCGACGTAGTCAGACGGGCCGATGTGGACGTTTCGGTCTTCCAGGCCGTTGGCCAGCTGGGAGGTGACCGACTGCGTCTTGGAGACCTTCTTGGACTCCAGGCGATCGCGCTCGAGCATGTTCTTGAAGTCCATGTTGCCGCCGACGTTCAGCTGGTAAGTGCGGTCGACGGTTACGCCGCGGTCCTCGAACAGGCGAGCCAGCACACGGTGGGTGATGGTGGCACCGATCTGCGACTTGATGTCGTCGCCGACGATTGGCACTCCGGCCTCGGTGAACTTGTCGGCCCACTCTTTCGTGCCGGCGATGAACACCGGGAGGGCGTTGACGAAGGCGACACCGGCATCGAGGGCGCACTGGGCGTAGAACTTCGCGGCCTGCTCGGAGCCGACCGGCAGGTAGCACACCAGCACGTCGGCGCGGGTGGCCTTCAACGTCTCGACGATGTCGACCGCATCACCGTCGGCTTCGGTGATGGTTTCGCGGTAGTACTTGCCGAGCCCGTCGAGGGTGGGCCCGCGCTGAACGGTAATGCCGGTGGGGGGAACGTCGCAGATCTTGATGGTGTTGTTCTCGCTGGCGCCGATGGCGTCGGCGAGATCTTGTCCGACCTTCTTGGCGTCGACATCGAACGCCGCGACGAACTCGATGTCGCGGACGTGGTAGTCGCCGAACTGCACATGCATCAGGCCCGGAACCTTGGCGGCCGGGTCGGCGTCGCGGTAGTAATGAACGCCCTGAACGAGCGAGGCGGCGCAGTTCCCGACGCCGATGATGGCTACCCGAAGCGAGCTCATCAGCTCTTCTCCTTTTCTTGGTGACTGGGGTTATCCGGCCCCGAACCGGTGTTCGAGCGGGGATCCTGTCCCCGCGCATGATCAACTTCTGGTGTGGTGGTGCGCTGCTCCGCGCTGATGAGGCCGTCGAGCCACTTGACCTCGCGCTCGACCGACTCCAAGCCGTGTCGTTGCAGCTCGAGCGTGTAAGTGTCAAGCCGTTCGCGGGTGCGATTCAGAGCAGAGCGAAACTGCTCCAGGCGCTCCTGGAGCCTAGACCGGCGGCCGACGAGGATTCGCATCCTGGTGTCGGCATCGGCCCGGCCGAAGAAGGCGAAGTGGACGCCGAAGCGTTCGTCGTCCCACGACGATGGACCCGCCTCGCTGAGTAGCTCGACGAAGTGTTCTTTACCTTCTGGAGTGAGCTTGTAGACGATCCGGCTGCGTCGGCCGCTGCGGGCCGCTCCCGGACTATCCACAGTCTCGTCCTCGGCCAGATGTCCGCGCCGAACCATGTCTTTCAACGTGGGGTACAGCGTGCCGTAGGAGAACGCTCTACCCCAGCCGAGCAGGGAGTTCACCTGCTTTCGGAGTTCGTAGCCGTGCAGCGGGCCGTCGTGAAGCAGGCCGAGGACGGCGAGCTCCAAGGCTTCGGCACGCTTACCCACGACTACACTCCCGTCTCGGTACTGACGTCTCGATGTATCGAAATGATACATCGAGATAGTACATCCATGACCCTTGAGTGTCACCGGGTCCGGAGGTGACCATGTACCGTGGCCCATTGACATAGATCTGTAAGTGATCACGCTGTCAGCGACGGACCGGCCCGGAGACCAGACGAGACGCGAACGTGACGGACGCAGAACGCACCACAGACGCCGCACGCGGAGGCACCCGCCGGCGCTACGCGGCGCATTCCAAAAAAGGCCGTAGTGGTGCCACCAATGACGGTGGTCGTGGCAGCGGCCCCCAAGGTGGCAGCCGCTCTGGAGGTAGTCGGAGCGGCCCGAGCCGAGGTGCTGGAAGTGCCGGTGGTGCTGGTCAAGGCGGCGCCGGGCGTGGTGCCCTGGAACGCGGCGGTAGCGGGACGGGTGGTCCCGGGCGCAACGGTGGTGCTGGCCGCAATGGCGGTTCTGGCCGTAGCGGCGGTGGCCGTAATGGCAAGGCGCGTAAACGGGGCTGGCGGAAGTTCCTCGGCATCAAGGCGCTGTTCCTCTACTTCCTAGGGTTCTGTTTCCTCGGAATCATCGGGATCGGCATCGTCTACGCCAGAACAGAGATCCCGGAGCCCAACGACTTCGCGCTGTCCGAGACCACGATCGTGTATTACAGCGACGGTGAGACCGAACTCGGCCGGTTCAGTTCGGAGAACCGAGAAAGCGTCGATCTCTCCCAGATCCCCGTCCACGTCCGCGACGCGGTGATCGCGGCCGAAGACCGCGGCTTCTACAGCAACCCTGGGTTCGACATGGCCGGCATCGCCCGTGCCGGGCTGAACTTCGTCCGGTCCGGCGGCGAGATCGATGGTGGAGGCTCCACCATCACCCAGCAGTACGTCAAGAACTACTACCTGACCCAGGACCAAAACTGGAGCCGTAAACTCAACGAGCTCTTCGTCTCCATCAAGATCGACCGGCAGTTGGAGAAGGACGACATTCTGGCGGCCTACCTCAACACGTCATGGTTCGGCCGGAACGGTCTGCATGGGGTCCAGACCGCGGCGAGATCGTACTTCCACAAGCCGATCAGCGATGTCTCCGTGGAGGAGGGTATTGCTCTGGCCGTGTTGCTGCCATCGCCGAGCCGGTACGACCCCACACTCGGACCGGAGAGCACCGAGCGGTTCGAGCGTCGCTTCGAGTACGTGGTTAATGGCATGGTGGCGACGGGCGCGCTCGACCCGGGCGAGGCGGCCAGCATCGAGCCGCCAGAGATCCAACCCGAGCAGCGAACCAACCGGTATGCCGGCGCCAAGGGTTATCTACTCCAGCAGGTTCGCCGAGAGCTGCTAGCGCTCGGGCTGGACGAGGCCGAGATCGACACCGGTGGACTGCGCGTCGTCACCACGTTCGACAAAGACGCTCAGGACGCGGCCGTCAAGGCGGTGGAAGAGGAGCGCCCCACGGAGGACGCCGACGGCGTTCGGATCGGACTCGCCGCGGTAATACCTAACGACGGCGCGGTCATCGCGATGTACGGCGGACCCGACGCCGTTGAGCAACCGTTCAACGACGCCGTCGATGGAAAACAGCAAGCCGGGTCCGCGTTCAAGCCGTTCACGCTGATAGCAGCCCTCGAAGAAGGTATCTCGCTGGAGAGCCGGTACTGGGGGAACTCACCGTTCGACCCACCGGAGCTCGGCCCGCCGGTCAACAACCAGAACGATGCCGACTACGGCGAAGCTGTCGACCTTGTCGAGTCGATGGAAAGGTCGGTCAACACCGCGTTCGTCGACTTGACGATGCAGATGGGTCCCAGCCGGGTGGTCGACGCGTTGGTCCGGGCCGGAGTGCCAGAAGGTGCCGAGGACTTGGAGAACAACGCTCGGGTCACGTTGGGAATCGGCAAGGTTTCTACCGTCGAGATGGCCGAGATCTACGCCACGCTGGCCGCCGGCGGCCGACAGGCTGACTGGTACACGGTGCGCCGGGTCACCGACCGCGGTGGAAATGTTCTGCACGCTGCCCAGCCAGAGCCGAAGACGGTGTTCGACGCCGACGTCGTCGCCGACACCACCTACTCGCTGACCCAGGTCGTCGAGGGTGAGAACGGCACCGGGCACGCCGCCCGGGAATTGGGCCGTCCTTCGGCGGGCAAGACCGGGACCCATGAGCGATTGACCGCCTGGTACGCGGGGTACACCCCGCAGTTGGCGGCAGCGGTCTCTTTCATTCGCGGTGAAGGCGAAGCCGGTGGTACGGAGTCGCTGCAAGGTGTTGGTGGCCAGAGCACCTTCCCCGGCGGGGCGTATCCGGCCCGGATCTGGACTGCGTTTATGGCCGCCGCGCTCGAGGGTGAAGAGGTGATGGAGTTCGCCGAACGGGCGGACGTCGGCGAGCCGATCAACCCGGAACCCACCGAGGAGCCCACACCTGATCCGCCACGAGACCCCGACCCGCCACGCGACGACGACGACGGTGACGAAGGCGGAGGCGATCAGGACGGCGGCAACGACGGTGGGGGCCCCGGTGGCGGGAACGACGGTGGCGGTAACGACGGCGGCGGCCCTGGTGGGGGCCCCGGTGGCGGCAACGACGGTGGCGGTAACGACGGCGGCGGAGACATCTGGGGTGAAGGTGGCGATGACGGCACCGATGACGGCGGCGGCCCCGGTGGCGGCCCTGGTGGCGGTCCCGGTGGCGGCCCTGGTGGCGGTCCCGGCGGCGACACCGGTGGTGGCCCTGGCGGCGATGACGGCACGGATAGTGGAGAGGGTGACGACGGCACGGACGATGGTGGCGACGAGGACGATGGTGGCGACGGCTGGGACTAACGTCGGTCCTGAGCGGTCGACGGGCGGCCAGCGGCAGACCCAGTCACCATGGAGACCCACCGGCGCCCACGCTCCCGGACCTGCCCGCACAGCCCCGTGAGCCCGCGCATCGCCCAGCCGAGCCGCGAAGACCCGGTCGTGGCCACGGCCAGCGAGTGGGTCGGCGGGCCGGTCGGGCGGTACGCACTGGTCGGTGGGGGATGGTGGAGCCCGGTTCGGGTAGCCGTGGCGGTGGCGTGTCTCGTTCTGGCGGTTGGATTCGTCACCAACCAGCCGTGCCACGAGAAGTCGTGGGAGAGCCGCGAGGACCCTAGCGTCTGGACGTCGCTGTGTTACAGCGACGTGCCCTTCTTGTACCGGGAGCGTGGCCTGGCCGACGGCGAGGTCGTGTACGTCGACCGCGAGCTTGAGTATCCGGTGCTCACTGGGGCGGTGATGCAAGGGTCCGCGGTGCTTGCCCGGGCCATCCAGTCGGTGACCGGACCGGATTCACCAGACCGGCCGCTGGCCGAGAGTGTCCGCTTCTACGAGATCACTGTCATCCTGATGGGACTGTCGGCGATTGTCATCGTCGTCGCTACCGCGCGGACGGTGCCGCGCCGGCCATGGGACGCGATGGTGGTGGCGGCCTCGCCGGTACTGTTGCTCAGTTTCGCGATCAACTGGGATCTGCTGGCCGTCGCCTGTACGAGCCTGGCCATACTGGCGTGGACGAGGGAAAGACCAGGGTGGGCGGGCATCCTGCTCGGGCTTGGTGCGGCGGCCAAACTTTATCCGGTGCTGATCCTGGGCGCGTTATTGCTCGTGGCTATGCGTGACCCGGACCGGGCGCGGGCGTTGCGCCGCCTGGGTGGCACGGTGGTGGCGGCCGTTGTGTCGTGGTCGACCGTCAATCTGCCGGTGGCCATGCACTCTCCCCAAGGATGGTCGACCTTCTTCGAGTTCAACGTCGAGCGTGCGGCCGAGTTCGGCTCGGTCTGGTATGCGCTTGGCATTCTGGACGGCAGCCTCGGCATCTCGATGCCGGCCGGTGACGACATCAATCGGCTGGCGATTGGTGCCGGCCTCATCTTGCTGGGCCTGATCATCGTCCTCACCATGACCGCACCCGAGCCGCCGCGACTGGCCCAGCTGGCGTTTTTGGCGGTGGCCGCTTTCCTACTGATCAACAAGGTGTGGTCGCCGCAGTACACGCTGTGGCTGCTGCCGCTGGCCGCGTTGGCCCGGCCGCGTTGGCGCGAGCTGCTGATCTGGCAGGCCACGGAGGTGCTCTACTTCATCGCGGTCTGGCTGTACCTGGCTGGCTTCTACGGAGACCAGGTGATCTCCGCGGAGGTGTACGCGTTGTCGATCCTCATCCGTACGACGGCGTTGATTTGGCTGATGATCCTCGTCGTCCGCGATATCCAGGCGCCTGGCCACGATCCCGTGCGGGCATACGTGACTGGGCCGGCGCCGCCGTTGTCCCATGGTCGTGCCGGTGCCGGTGCCGGTGCCAGCCAGCGGCGGGCACGCCGGTGAGCCGCGACGGGGCCGAAGTGGTGGCCGCGACAGCCAGTTCACCAGCGGCAGGGGGCCGCGCGACGCTCGGTGGTTGGCTGAGTAACCGCCCCGAGGATCGTGACGCTCTGGCCATCTGGCTACTCAGCCGGGTCTCGATTGTCGTGATCGCGTCAGCGACCGGCCTGTTGTTCGCCGTCAACGGGCAGGACGTCGTCGGATGGCTGGACCGGTGGGTCCAGTGGGACTTCCATCACTACCGTGGCATCGCAACACACGGCTACGGGGGCGAACCGACGGGCGTGCCCAACGAGGCGTTCTTCCCCGGGCTGCCGGGACTGCTGTGGTTCGGAGCCCAGCTAGGCATCTCCCACGTGGTGACCGGCCTGCTCGTCTCACTGGTCACAGGTGGCGTCGCGGCCGTCGCGCTCAGCCGGCTGGCCACACTCGACGGTGGTCCGCGGGCCGGGCGGCTGGCCGTGCTGGCGTGGGTGTGCGCCCCACCCGCTGTCTTTCTCGCCGCGCCCTACACCGAGGCTTTGTTCGTCGCGTGCGCCTTACCGGCATGGTTGGCCGCCCGCCGTGGGCACTGGTTGGCTGCCGGGGTACTGGCCGGGTTGGCCTGCACGGTCCGGGTCAGTGGCATCTTTCTGGTGGTTGCGGTTGGTGTGCATTGGCTGGCCACCCGCCGGACCACCCGTGACTGGTCCGGCTTCGGATGGCTGTTCCTGCCGCTGGTTCCGCTTGGCGCCTGGATGATCTATCTGAAGAACCTCACCGGAAACTGGCTGGCCTGGCTGGACGCGCAAGCCCAGGAGTGGAACCGCGAGTTCACCTGGCCCTGGGACGCGTGGGCCAACACCTGGCGGGCGGCGTTCGGTGGAGGTCAGTCACCGGGATTCGCCTGGATGTTCGCCGCCGAGATCGTCGCCATCCTGGTCGGCGCCGCATTAACGGTGGGTTTGGTGTGGTGGCGGCGCTGGGGCGAGGCGACGTGGGTTGGACTTCAGGTGATCGCGTTCGCGACGTCGTACTGGTTCTTCTCGGTTCCGAGAGCCACCCTGCTGTGGTGGCCGCTGTGGATCGCGGTGGGGGTGGCGGCGGCCCGCCGGCGATGGGTGCTGTGGGTCTATTTGGCGGTGAGCGCACCCCTCATGTGTGTCTGGGTGGTGGTTTTCCTCACCGGTCGATGGGCCGGCTGACCCGGATCGGGTGGTTCAGCTCAGTCCACCACCAATGTCCTGCTCAGGACCCCAAGCTCCACGGTCCCTCCCACCCTCCGCCCTGTTGTAGCCCCGTGATCTCCTTGGTGGCGAGCCGGACACCGAGCGGCTATCGTGGCGCCGGAATACCGGCCGCGCCAGCAGACCGGGGGCCGCTATGACCGCCTCGTCCGGAGGGTTGATGATGCCGAATCGGGTACGGCTCGCCGAGCCCGGGCGGCAGCGCGTCGTCGAAGCGATCGTGCAGGATGCGTACCAACCGTGGGTGGCTATCGTGGGTGGCCGGCCGGCGCCGCTGGACGCGGACTATGGTGCCCTAATCGCCGCAGGTCGGGTCTACGTCACGGGCGAGCCCGAGCCGGTCGGCGTGTTGGTGTTGACCGCCGAGGCCACAACCCTTCTGGTTGAGAACGTCGCCGTCCGACCGTCGTCGCAGGGACGTGGCATCGGGCGGCAGCTCCTCGCCTTCGCCGAGGCGCGGGCCCGTGAGCTCGGCCTGAACCAGGTCCGGCTGTTCACCCACGAGAAGATGGTGCGCAACCTGCGCTTCTACGCGGAGCTGGGATACGACGTGACCGGGGTCGAGATGATCGTGGGAGGCCGTCTCGTCCATCTCGCAAAACCGCTTGGTCCGGATGCCGGGGCACAGGACCAACGCCGCGCCGCACCTGACGGTGATTGAGCGTCGACCTTCTTGGGTAATTCACAGGTGGTGCACAGGGGTGTTTCAGGTCAGTAGGCGATGATTCTGGGGAGTCTTCACCCGAGGAGGTCACCATGACACATGCGGAGACGTCCCAGTACGACCCCATCAAGGCCGCGTGGAACACCGTGGCATCGTTCCCCGTGTACGACGACGCCCGGGCCGCGGTTGGCCACCTGTCCAAGACTGGGTTCCCCGTGGAGAACCTCGACATCATCGGCTCCGACCTTCGGTTGGTCGAGCGGGTGACGGGGCGGATGACTCGTACCCGGGCGGTACTGAACGGCGCATTCACCGGGGCGGGGATCGGTCTCTTCTTCGGATTGCTGTTGGGTCTGTTCTCACCTGGCTTTGCCTGGCTCGGTCTCGTGATGGCAGGGGCGGCGGTGGGTGCGACGTGGGGGGCGGCGTTCGGGTTCGCGTCGTCCGTCTCCGTGGCGGGACGGCAGGAATTCTCCTCGACCAAGAATCTCGTGGCACAGCGCTACGACCTCGTCGCCCGCGGTGGATACACGGACCGGGCCCGTATCGAGCTGGGGCAGGCCGGGCTACTCCCATAACGATCATGGGGTTGAGAGCTGAGATCCGGCAACGATCATTCGGTGGTTAAGACCAGGCGATCCGATCGAATGTGGTCGTCGTGAACCGGACGTCGACGTCGAGTTCATCACCCGGTGCCGGCGGCGTGACCCCACTCGGTAGCCAGATCATCGAACACTGCATGTGTGGAGGTTCAGCGAACCAACGCTGCTGGCCGGCCACGTGAAACGGCGACAGCACCCGGCCAGTCGCCTGCAGACCACCCTTGGCCACCGACACCATGCGCTGGCGTGCACTCACCGCCGGCGACGGCGCCTCAAGCGCGACGCCATGGGCCGTGCCGCCCGCGACGACGACCAGTGTGCCGTCGCGCCGGGCCCGGCGTTGCCGGTAGCCATAACGCTCCCCGCGGCGCACCACATGGACGTCGAGCACGGTGCCCCGGGCGTGCAACGCACCACGTTCACCAAGCCACAACGCCGAGCCGACCCGGAGCCGGACCTCGCCGCCTACCTGGCTGGCCAGGGTCGCCGCGGTGGGTGGGGCCAGATGACTGACCCAGAGCTGCCGGGGTACGTCGGGCACCGCAGCAAACGCCGCGGTCGCCAATACGCGGGCCTCGTCGGCGTGATCGCCGGCGAGCGGCAGATGCAGAGCGAATCCCTCGAACCGGACACCGGCCAACAATTCGACGAGGGAGTCGAGCTGTGCGGCCTCGATGCCGTGGCGGCGCATGCTTGTGATGATCTCCACTACCACCCGCGGCCGGCCACCCCGTTCCACCAGTGCCTGGAGATCAGCGATCCGGGAGACGGTGTGGATCACGTGCTCGTCGGCCGGAGCTTCCGACCAGGGCCGCCACGGCGTGAGGACGAGCAGATCGCCGGCGAACCCGGGGCCGACGTCGGGCAGCTCCTCGTACGTCCCCACCGCCAGCGTGGAGGTGCCTAGCTTAGCCGCCTCGGCGGCGAGTACGGCGTTGCCGAATCCGTAGCCATTGCCCTTCGCGACCGGCACGATGTCGGGAGTCGCGGACTCGGTGAAAGCGCGGAGATGATCGCGCCAACGAGCGGTGTCGACATGCAAGGTCAGCGGCATAGGTTAGCTCCGGCGCTTCATGTAGAGATCGAACGCACTGTAGAGAAGCTTCGAGATGGGGAGATCCCACTCACCCACGTACTCCACTGCCCGGCCACCAGTGCCCAGCTTGAAGCGGATCAGGCCGGCGTGCGGGTCGGCCTCGTCCAGTGTGTCGGTGATGCCACGCAGGTCGTACACGTCGCAGCCGTCGGCCAGAGCGTCGCGGATCATCCGCCACTGCACCGCGTTGGACCCGCGGACGTCGCGCTTGGCCGTCGACGACGCGCCGTACGAATACCACGCGTGGGTGCCAACGCGGACCATGGTGGTCGCGGCAACGAGGTCGCCTTCGTGGTGCGCCAGATATAGCCGCAGCCGGTCCGGTGACTCGGTGCGCATCGCCTCCCACATACCCCGGAAGTAGCTCAGGGGGCGCGGCGTGAAGCCATCGCGCCCGGCCGTCTCGGTGTAGAGCTCGTGAAATGCGGGTAGGTCGTCGACATCGCCGTACGACACGACGACCCCGGACTTGTCGGCCTTCTTGATGTTGCGCCGCCACAACTGGTTGAAGCCGCGCAGCACGTCGTCCTCGGCGTCGGTGTCCAGCGGTAGCTGAAAGACGTACCGGGGTTGTCCGGCCGCGAATCCGTCGCCGTCCGGCGGTGGTCGCCACCCGGCGTCTCGGAGCTGCCGGGCAACGGCGTCGCCGATCTCGGTGGTTTCGTCCGCCGGAACGTCGCGCAACCGTTTGACGGTGCCGTCGGCCAGTGCCGCTTTGAGAGTGGTGTTCTGCCAGATCCGAGCGACGACCCCCGGGCCCATTCGGAGCCCAAACGCCCCGTACTCCTTGACATGAGCGATGAGTGGCTCCAGCCAGCGCGAGAGATCACCGTCCTTGGCGGCAGACTCCCAGTCGATGGCTGGACCTTCCGGCACGTATGCCAGGTACCGGCGCACCTTGGGGGCTTGCCGGTAGAGGACGAGAGCACAACCGACGATGGTGTCGCCGTCGAACCAGCCGATCGACTCGGCCTTCCAGTCGCGTTTGACCTGCGCCCAGGCCGGCGTTTGCAGGAAGCTGACGGACGGGCGGTCGGCGATGGCGGCGAGATGGGCCTCGCGGGTGATCTTCCGAACGGTGAGGGCTGGCGCTTTCGTCACGGCCCGAGCGTACCTGTTGGGCAGGGCGGGAGCCGAGTTGCACGATCGGCCACCATGCAGCGCCACGGACGCTCAGAGGTGCCGCCGCTAAGTCGCCAGGTATCGCCGCAGCGCACCGATCTCGTCGGCGTTGCCGTTCTTCGCGCCCGGGGTCTCGAGGATGACGGGTGCCCCCGCGGCACGGACGACCTCCCCGATGGGCTCTAGTCCGATGGTGCCCTCGCCGAGGTTGGCGTGCCGATCTGCGCCGGAGTTGAACTCGTCCCGGCTGTCGTTGGCATGGACCAGGTCGATACGGCCAGTGATCGCCATGATCTTGTCGACCGCTTCCGCTAGGTCGAGGCCGGCCGAGAAGGCGTGGCAGGTGTCGAAACAGAAGCCCATGCCGTGCTCACCCACCGCGTCCCACAGCTGGGTCATGCGCTCGAGGGTGCGCGCCATAGCGTGGTCTCCGCCAGCGGTGTTCTCGATGAGCACCGGCACTTTCGCGTCGAGCCTCTCGGCACACTTGCGCCAGTTGTCGATGCCAACCTCGGGTGCGTCGTCCTTCAGGACGTGGCCGCCGTGAATGACCAGCCCTTGGGCCCCGATCTCGGCGGCGAGATCCACCTGTTGTTGGAGGATCTTGCGGCTCGGGATGCGGATACGGTTGTTGGTGGTGGCGACGTTGAGGACATACGGCGCGTGGACGTACAGCGCGACGTCGGCGTCGGCAGCGGCCTGGCGCAATGCGCTAGCACCGCCGGGATACGAGACGGTGGGTGCCTTCCAGCCCTGAGGGTCGCCAAGGAAGAGCTGGACGGCGTTGGCGCCGACGGCCACCGCGGCGGCGATCGGATCGTCCTGCTTGACGTGGGGACCGATACGTAGCTCGACCATGCGCCGAACGTTATCGCGCCGGACCGACAGGAACGTCGTCGCGGTGCCGCCGTCGACGCATGACCTCGATGACGATGAGTACGAGGGTGGGCACGACCAGAATGGCCGCGACGGCGTTGAGCACCCCGAAGCTCGTCGCGCCCAGCACCACGCCGGACATCCCACCACCAGCTGCACCGACGAGGCTCATACACACGTCCGAGGTTCCCTGTACCCGGGTCCGGGCTTCGTCCGGCACCGACTCGGTGAGCAGCGTCGATCCGGCGACGAGACCGGCTGACCAGCCGAGACCGAGGAGGATCAGACCGGCCATCAGTTGTGGTGTGGAGTGGCCGGCGGTTCCAGCGAGAACGGCGGAGACCACCAGAATGATGTGTCCGGCCACGATGACGGGACGGCGGCCGAGCCGGTCCGCGAGCCAGCCGACCACCGGCGATAGTGCGTACATGCCGGCGATGTGGAGGCTGATGGTCAGGCCAACGATGCGGAGCTCGGCGCCGTGATGGTCCATGTGCACGGGTGTCATGGTCATGACCGCGACCATGATTCCCTGGCTGAGCACCATGGCACTGAGCCCGACCAGCGCGGCTGGGCGGCGCCGGATGATCGCGAGTGCCGATCCAGGCGCGGGAGGTGTGGCGGCGGCGGTGACGACGGCGGCCTGTCGTCGGGAGTGTGCCAGGCGCAACGGGTCGGGCCGCATCCAGCCGGCGATCACTACGGCGGCCAACACGAACCCGACGACGGAGAAGACGAATGGCCCAGCGACGGGCGGGATGGAGAGCCAGTCGGCGACAACCTCGCCGGGGCCGGTGAGATTGGGGCCGAGCACCGAACCGACGGTGGTCGACCAGACGACGATCGAAAGGTCGCGGGCCCGGTTGCTGGGCTCGGCGAGGTCGGTGGCGGCGTAGCGAGACTGAAGGTTGGTGGCTGTCCCTGATCCGATCAGCAGAAGGCCCAGAAGAAGCAGCGGGAATGACGACACCGTGGCCGCGATGAGGGTGACGAACGCACCGGACCCAGCCACGATCCACCCCAGACTGAGGCCCACCCGGCGGCCGCGGGCGGCGGCCAGACGGGAGAGCGGGAGGGCGATGGCGCCAGCGCCAAGGGTGATCATGGTGCCGGCCAGCCCGGACCACTGTTCCGATCCGGAGAGGCGGAGCGCGAGGATGGCCCCGACCGAGATGGCCGAGCCAATGCCGAGGCCGCCCAATATCTGAGCGGTGACGAGCAGGATGAGAGTGCGGCGTTGGATAGCCGCGACAGTGTCCGTCGCGGTCACCGGCGGGGCCGGATGATCACGGTGATGATCATGATGGTGGGTTCCTCGAACGTCGACGGGTGGCTGAAGCTCCAAAAGGTATGGTATGGCACCGACAAACCCGCCGAACGTGATCATTCGCGGCCTGTGGACGAACGAATCGAACAATGACGGGGTTCGCTGGTACGCTTGCTCGCGGCCTGGTGAATCACTGTCGTCGACGGTGGCAATACCCGGGCTGGACGACATCGCCCTCCTGCCGCGGAGAGACCGCGGCCGCGAAGACCACAGGAGGTGAACCGGCATGCGTCACTACGAGGTCATGGTGATCCTCGACCCGGAGGCCGAGGAACGTACCGTCGGCCCGACCCTCGAGCAGTATCTCGGGGTAGTGCGCGACGCTGGCGGCTCGGTCGAGAAAGTCGACATCTGGGGCCGCCGCAAGCTCGCGTACGAGATCAACAAGAAAAGCGAGGGCATCTACGCGGTGCTCGACGTCACCTGTGAAGCCGACACCGTCGCTGAGCTAGACCGCCAGCTCGGGCTGTCGGAAACCATCCTGCGCACCAAGGTCGTCCGGCCAGAAGCGCACTGAACGGGCTCACGGGTCGGTGTCCTCGACGAAGCAACTGACCTACCCGACCTAGGGAGCAAGACATGGCAGGCGAGACCGTCATCACCATTGTCGGCAACTTGACCGACGACCCCGAGCTCCGCTTCACGCCTAGCGGTGCAGCAGTGGCCAGCTTCACGGTCGCATCGACACCGCGCACGTTCAACCGGCAGACCGGCGCTTGGGAAGACGGCGAGACCCTCTTCATGCGTTGCTCGGTGTGGCGGCAGGTGGCGGAGAACGCCGCCGAGTCGCTACAACGAGGCATGCGGGTGATCGTCACTGGTCGGCTCAAGCAGCGCTCGTTCGAAACCCGCGAGGGCGAGAAACGAACGGTTGTCGAGATGGACGTCGACGAGGTCGGTCCCAGCCTGCGGTACGCCACCGCCAAGGTCACCAAGACCCAGCGGCAGGGCGGCGGGTTCGGTGGTGGAGCTCCGCAAGGCGGCGCTGACCCCTGGGCCAGCCAAGGACAACCACAGGGTCAGGGTGGCCAGCCGGCCGCCAACGACCCCTGGGCCAGCAACGCTCCGGCCGCCGCTGAGGAGCCGCCGTTCTGACCCGAGGCACCCGCCTCGCTTATCCGACCGAACCAACCCCATCCCGGTCCGCCACCTGAGGTGACCGGGCTCTTCGAAGGGAGAGCACCACGATGGCCAATCCCGCAGTGCGCAAGCCAAAGAAGAAAGTCTGCGCGTTCTGTAAGGACGAATCGGGCTACGTCGACTACAAAGACACGGCGCTGCTCCGCAAGTACATCTCCGATCGCGGCAAGATCCGGGCTCGCCGGGTCACCGGGAACTGCACGCGGCACCAGCGTGACGTCGCCACCGCGATCAAGAACGCCCGCGAGGTTGCGCTCTTGCCGTACACCTCGACGGCTCGCTGAGGAAGGCTGTAGACATGAAGCTCATCCTCACCCAGGAGGTCTCCGGCCTCGGTGCCGCTGGCGACGTCGTGGAGGTCAAGGACGGCTACGGCCGTAACTACCTTGTGCCGCGCGGCTATGCCATCCCGTGGACCAAGGGTGGCCAGAAGCAGATCGACACAATCCAGCGGGCTCGCTCCACTCGGGAGATCGCTGACCTCGACACTGCCCGGTCGGTGAAAGCCCGGCTTGAGCAGAGCCCCATCCGGCTGGCCGCGAAGGCTGGCGACACCGGGCGACTGTTCGGCGCCATCACACCTGCCGACATCGTCTCGGCCGTGGTCTCGGCCGGCGGACCGGACGTCGACAAACGTCGAATCGAGGTCGGTTCGCCGATCAAGACCATCGGCGAACACACCGTGACCGTCCGGTTGCACCCTGAGGTGTCGGCCGATGTCCGGCTGAATATCGTCGCCTCCTGAAGGTACCGCTGAGGTCCTGTCGACCAGACTCGGCCCTGGCCCACCGGGCTGGATCCGATGCAGTCTGGTCCACGGGACCTTAGAGGCGCGGGCCTCTTAGCCATGTCGGTTCGTCGGCCCTGACCGGCCGACGAGCCGATGTAGGGAACAATCACCTACGTGAGCCTGCGCTGGATCCTGACCCCGCTGGTCAGCCGGTCCACCTTTCGCCGAGGTGTGCACCTGCTGCTGGGTGGCGTGATCCTGCTGCCGTACGTTCTGCTGGCGTTCGGATTCGTGCAGATGTTCGCGGACCCCGAGACACCGTTGATTCCGGTGGCTGTGCTCGCTGCTGTCACGGTCGCCATCGGCACGATTCCCGCGTTTCTACCGGTGACACGTGCTCTGGAGATCGCCGCAGCCCGCAGCTTGCTGGATGTGCCGCTTCCGGAGCCGGAACGGAATCCGCCCTGGGAGACCAGATGGCGCGGTGCCAGCTGGTACGGACTCCACCTGATCTGCGGTGGCGGAATAATGCTGGCGATGCTCTTCGTGGCGCCAGTGGTCGCCATGCTGGTCACCAAGGGTATCGGCGCCGAAGACGGCTGGCTCGCCGACGTTGACCTCGCGCCGTTCCACCTGTTCGACGGGGTGCCAGCGGTGATCGTCGGGATCGGTCTTACCGTCGCTCTGATCTACGTCGTCTCCATCACCGGGCGGGTCCTGGCGACGGTGGCGCCAGTGCTGCTCGAGCCCTCGTCGTTGGAGCAGATCCGGGCGTTGGAAGCCGAAGCCCAGCGATTGACCGAACGCAACCGGCTCGCCCGAGAACTGCACGACTCCGTCGGGCATGCCCTCACGGTCACGACTCTCCAGGCAGCGGCAGCCCGGCAGGTCCTCGATTCCGATACCGAACTCGTCCGGCGTGCTCTACAGGCCATCGAAGACGCCGGGCGGTCCGCTATGGACGATCTTGATCATGTCCTCGGCTTGCTGCGCGAGCACGACCCGGTGCACGACGGGCCCGCCCAGGGTGACAGACGTACCAAGGGTGACGGACGCTCCGAGGTGACGGTGTCCACCGCAGCCCGTCAGCGTCGGCAGATCACACCGCAGCGCAGGTTGGACGACATCGGCCGCCTAGTGGACGAGATGCGGGTGGCCGGACTAGAGGTCGACGCCATGATCGAGGTGGATGCCACACGAGTGCCGGCGGTGACGTCACGGGAGGCGTATCGCATCGCCCAGGAAGGTCTCACCAATGCGCTACGGCATGCCGGTGGGGTGGCTGTCACGCTGCGCGTCGTGGGCGATGCCGATGGCGTGGACATCGAGATGATCAACCCCCTCGACGTCGCACATCATGGCCAGCCTGGCGGCACGAAGAGCACGGGTCAGTGGGAGAATCCGGCAGGTGGTGGCCGAGGGCTCCTGGGTATGCGCGAACGGGTGAACGTCCTGGGCGGTTCTTTCGTCGCTGGACCTGATGCCGACGTGTGGGTGGTGCGGGCCCACCTGCCGGGAGCCAACGATGAACGGACCTGACATGAATGGTGCTCCCATCTCGGTGTTGCTCGTAGACGACGAGGAACTCGTCCGTGCGGGTCTGCGGGTGATCATCGACGCGCGGCCCGACCTCACCGTCGTTGGCGAAGCGGGCGACGGCGCGGAGGTGGGGCCGCTGGCGGCGCGGCTACGCCCGGATGTTGTGCTGATGGACGTCCGGATGCCGGCCGTCGACGGGATTCAAGCCACTCGGCTGTTGATGGCGCGCCCCAATCCGCCGCGAATCGTCGTGATTACGACATTCGAGAACGATGATTACGTGTACGACGCCCTTCAGGCCGGTGCCCATGGATTCGTGCTCAAACGCACTCCACCGGATCAGATCGTGCAGGCGATCCGGCTGGTGGTCAAGGGGGACTCGCTGCTGTTTCCGGATGCCATCCGGCAACTGGCCGCGCGGCATGCCAGCCGGAGTCCAGCCGACACCGCCGGCGCTTTGGCCGAGTCCGGGCTCACCGAGCGTGAGGGTGAGGTATTGCGTTTGATGGCCGCAGGCAAGTCCAACCTCGAGATCGCCGCCGACCTCTACCTCGGCGTCGAGACCGTCAAGACACATGTGGGCAACGTGCTCGCCAAACTCGGAGTCCGGGACCGGACGCAGGCGGTTATCGCCGCCTATGAATCCGGCTTCGTCCGTCCCACAATGCCGTAACGCCACCCGGTCCTTGATCCTCGGTGAATGTCCTCACCTCGGTCGGATCTGGGATAGCAGGTAGGCGAAGGAAGCGGGCCCCGTGGCCTCCGCGGCCCCCGCGCATCTCGTGTCGCGCACCTGATCGTCTCCACTATGTGGACGGAAGCTGATCAGATGCACGACCGCGCCATCGGCGGCGTTTTCTGCACCTGATCGTCTCCACATACTGGAGACGATCAGGTGCTGGAGCGCGCGTCCGTTGGCGTCACACGTTGTGCTCGGACGCCTGACGTTTCTGGGGCGACGATCAGATGCACGGGCTATGGCGACGCTCCTGGTCAACCCGCGGTAGCAGCGTCCGGCGCCGACCAAGATACGGACAGCTCGACGATCAGATGCACCAACGGGCCCGGCGGGGCCGTTCATACATCTGATCGCCCGCGCATCCGTCGCACCGTCGCGTTCGCCACACCCGTTCATGCATCTGATCGCCCGCGCATCCGTCGCACCGTCGCGTTCGCCACACCCGTCGCCGGACGTCGGTGTCGGTGTCGCGGATGTCGGCGTCGCGTACGTTGTGGCGACCCCCACCCCTCGGACGGCCGCAACAAGGTTCCTTACGGCGCGTTGCCGTGTGCAATAAGCCTCCTTGTTGTTGCCCTGGCGACAGTAAGCGTCCTTGTGCCGGGGTGGATGTGGGCAGTAAGCGTCCTTGTTGTGGCCCGGGCAAAGCATCACGCGTCCCTCACTGCGATGACGGTGCGGCCCAGCCCCGGACTTCGCTACCGCCAGATGGGGTTAAAGGCCAGATTCGGGCGTTAACACCATCTGGCGGTAGCGAAGTGCACGATGAAGCACCGGGAATCTGCCCTCATCCGGTCCGACATCGCCACACTCACAGATCGTTTCGTGGCGACGATCAGGTGTACAAACGGAGATCAGGTGCACAACGGGGTGGGAGATGGCCGGGGGTCCCCCGAAGGAGGGAGTTGGTTCACGGTCTCGGGGGATCTCCGCGAACCGCCACCAAGCGCAGGCTAAACGACATGGCGCACACGACTACCACCCCGGCGGCCGACTCCGCACCACGCTCCTCGCATCGCCTGCACTGGGTGACGTACGCGGTCGCGGCCTGGTCTTTCGCGTACGGCCTGCTGGCGCTTGGCTGGACGATCACCGGACGGGGTTATCCGCTTGGCGAGAACGATCCGGACGGTGCGTTGTCGATGCTGGACAACGTGCCCGCCGACGTCGGTGCTCCGCTGTTCGCGGCGACCGCCCTGGCTGGTGCCGGCATGGCCTTCTTGATGGCCCGATGGCCGTCTCCCGCCCAGGCGGCGTCGGTCGGTCGGGCCGCCCGGCGGCACAACCGCGCCGATCTGGCCAGGAGTCAGTTGCGCGCCTGGTGGCGAGTGACGTTGATCGTCATCGGTACACTCACGGCACTCGGCTGGCTGCTTGTGGTGCCCGACGGTCGGGTGTTGGCGATAGTCGGATATTTACCTATGGTGCTCGTGGCCGCACCGTTCGACGCCGAACTGCGTGAGTCGTTTATGGAGGCGCTCGGGCCGATCTATCTGAACCACCTGGCCGTTCTCGTGGGCGGATTCCTGTGGGCAGTGGCAACGGTGGTCTTCGCCAGGCGTACATCGGGGGCCTGCGTGAGTTGTGGCCGGGGTATGAGGCGGCGTAGGTGGACACATCCGGCGGCCGCGGCGCGGTGGGGCGGGTGGGCCGTCGGCATCGCGGTCGCCATTCCCGCCATCTACGCCGTGACCAGGTGGGTCTGGGTGGCGGGATATCCGCTCGGGATCGACAGCGAGGTATTCGCCGACGGCTCGGCGGACGGGTCGCTGTGGGGCGGCGCCTGGCTCGGGACGTTCGCTCTGGTCGGAGCGGCGCTGACGATTGGACTAGTGCGGCCTTGGGGTGAGGTGTTCCCGCGTTGGGTCATCGGGCTCCGCGGCCGGCCGGTGCCGATCAAAGCGGCGGTCATCCCGGCGTCGTTCGTGTCGGTGGTTGTTGTTTCCGCGGGTATGAGCTTGATCAAGATCGGATTCGAGGACGACTCCCTGGCGCTGTCCGCGGACGACTGGGCAGCTATCGGTCCGGCCCTGCTCTGGCCTCTGTGGGGCGTGGCGCTGGCCGCGGCTACGTATGCCTACTACCTCCGTCGTCGGGGCGGGTGCGACACCTGTGGCCGGTCGGACGGCGAACACCCGCCGGCGGCGTTCACCGAGGGGTCAGGAGCGGCGGAACACCCGCACGAGCACCCGCAACGCCAGGATGGCGCTGACGGCCAGCAGGTTGTATCCGATCAGCTCGAAGAGACTGACCGCATCAGTCACGGACGGACCACCGTTGGTGCCGAGTAGGAGAACGGCCATGACGCCGGTGGTAGCGGCGAGGAAGGCCACGAGGACCTCGTGCAAGAGGTCGGTGACCACCGCGCGATCACGTTCGTCGGCCAGCAGCCGAACGTTGAGTCCGAGCCGGCCGTGTTCGGCGGCATTGGCGATGCGTTCGATCCGGCGGGGGAGCCGACGCAGCACCGGCAGCAGAGCAGTCAGCTCCTCGGTGGCGGATTGCCTGAGCCGGTCCGGCCCGAACTGTTCGTTCATGTACTGTCCGGCCAGGGCACGTGTCTCGGTGACGAGATCGAAGCCGGGAGCGAGATCGACGAGTGTGCCCTCGGCCGTCCCAAGCGTACGGAACACCGCCGCGACTTCGGGGGGAATGGCGAGGCCATGGTTGGCCACGATCCGGAAGAGGTCGCCGAACATCCGCACCCCGGACGATGCGGCGCCGTTGACGTGGCGGGCCATGAAACGTCCGAGGTCGCGCTCCAGCCGTTGTTCGTCGACCTCGTCCGGACGGGGGACGAGCTCGAGTAGGGCATCGGTGACGGCCAGCGGGTCGCCGTGGTCGACCCCCATCAGGAGACGTTGGAGCGCCTCGCGCAGCGAACCGTCGAGCCGCCCCACCGAGCCGAAGTCGAGCAACCCGATCCGGCCGTCGTCGAGGATCAACACGTTGCCGCCATGCGGGTCGGCGTGGAAAACGCCGGAGTCCACGATCTGCCGGAACAACACGTCGAGCAGCGATCTGGCGATGGTGGCCGGATCTAAGCCGAGGGCTTCGATGGTGGGGCCGGCCTCGCGCAGCGACCTACCGCGCAGGCGTTCCATGACGAGCACGCGTGGCGTGCACAATTCCTGATACACGTGGGGCACCCGGACGTCGCTGTCGGCGGGATGGGCGTGGGTCACCGCCAGGATGTTCTCCGCCTCGATCCGGTAGTCGAGTTCTTCGCGGATGGCCGCCGCCATTCCGTCGGCGAGGGTCGTCAGGCCCATTCCCCGCGCCCAGCGGGTGCCAGCCTCCAGCCGGACGGCCAGTCGGCCGGCGATGTCGAGGTCGCGTTCGACGACGGGCCGGATGCCGGGCCGTTGTATCTTCACCACCACCTCGTCGCCGGAGCGCAGCTGGGCTACGTGGACCTGACCGACCGAGGCGGCTCCGAGGGGTTCGGGGTCGATACTGGCGAACACTTCATCGATGGGTCCCCCCAGCTCCTGAAGCAGGACGGCCTCGATGTCGGCCCAGGGCACCGGCGTGGCGTCGTCCTGGAGGCGGCTGAGTTCGGAGACGATCTCGGGGGAGAGCACGTCGCGGCGGGTGGCCAGCAGTTGGCCCATCTTCACGAACGTGACGCCGCCGCGGTTGAGAGTGGCGGCCAGGGCTCGGCCGAACTCTGCGCGGCCGCTGGGCACGGCGAGTGCGCGGTCGCGTCCGCCCCGGATATACGGACCAAGCCCGTGCCGGATCGCCAGGCCGATGATCTGCCAGTATCTGCGGGCGCGCTTGATCCGTCCACGTAGGCCGCGCCCCCAGACGAGCGCAGGTGGAATGGACCCGAGCGGCGCGAAGGCCTCGATGACGACGATGAACGCCATGGCGGCGAGGATCGTGCAGACGACCGCCAGCAGCAGGAACCAGAAGGCGGCGGCCTCGGGGATGGCATCGTGGTCGTCCGTTGGTAGGCCGAGCGGCCGCATGATGCCGAGCATGATGAGTGGACCGACGGCCAAGGCGAACGCGCCGGTGACGAGCAGCCGCACCGGGCCGAGCCGGATGCCGAGGAGCCGTTGGGCGGCGAGCCCGGCGATCAGGGCGCCGATCATCGAGAACACGACGACGAACGGAAGGGTCACGATATCCGTCACACCCGCTCCGTTCAGGTCTCTCGGGGGCGGTCCCGGCACGGGACCGTCGATGGTGTTCGGTGGGGTCGCCGATACGAAAGCGCACCAACGTCCGACTCAGGACACAAGTGTCCTATACCGTCCGCCGGTTCCGACGCAAGACACGGGTCGGGTCATCGCACCGCGCCGGTGACGGCCCACGCACCCCGGCGTTCCCGGAGGTGGAGGGTGATCAGCCGGACGAGGGTCCAGAGCCCAATGGCCGCCCAGAGCGCGACGATACCGACCGTTCCGGACAGATCGAGCAGCAGAACGGCGAAGGCGGCGGGCAGGAAGGCGGCGACGGACACCACTGACGCCCACGCCAAGTACCGGCCGTCGCCCGCGCCGATGAGCACACCGTCGAGGACGAAGACCCATCCGGCTAGCGGCTGTAGCAAGGCGGCCACGACGAGGGCGGCGACAAGCAGGGCACGCACCTCTGGGTCTGACGTGAACAGCGGTGCGTAGATCGACGCCACCGCCAGGACGACGACGGTCAGCACCAGCCCGCAGAGTACTCCCCACTGGATCATCCGCTGGGTGATGGCTCTGGCCGCCGTCGCGTCGTCGGCCCCCAGAGCCCGGCCGACGAGTGCCTGGGCAGCGATCGCTACGGCGTCGAGGATGAGGGCGAGCAATGTCCACGTGGTGAAAGCGACTTGGTGCGCGGCGAGTTCGGCGGTCCCGAGATCGGCGGCGACGACGGTGGTCACGATTAATGCGACCCGCATGGCCACGGTGCGTACGATCAGCGGCACGCCGGCCCCGAACGACCGCCCGACGCCCGGCCACGACGGGCGAAGCGACACCGCGTGCCGGCGGGCCGCGCGGGCGACGACGGTCACGAAGACCGCCGCCATGGCGACCTGCGCGATAACGGTGCCGATGGCTGACCCGGCGATGCCGAGACCGGCCCCGTGGACTAGAGCGATGTTGAGGCCGACGTTGCCGGCGGCCCCGCCGGCGGCGACGTAGAGCGGGGTGCGGGTGTCCTGTAGACCGCGGAGCACCCCGATGGCCGCGAGGACCAGCAGCATGGCGGGGATCCCCAGCAGGCTGATCCGCAGGTAGGTTTCCGCATGTTCGGCGACATCGGGTCGCGGGCCGAAACGTTCGACGATCCAAGGTGTGAGTGGCCAGCCCGCGGCGAGGGTTCCGGTGCCGAGCAGGATGGCCAGCCAGCATCCGTCGATGCCGGCGCGGAGTGCGCCGGCGAGGTCGCCGGCGCCGAGCATTCTGGCTACGGCGGCTGTCGTGCCGTAGGCGAGGAAGATCGAAACGTTGACCAACGTCGACAGGACGGCGGCGGCGATGCCGAGGCCGGCGAGTTCGGGTGTACCCAGTTGGCCGACGATGGCGGAGTCGGCGATCAGGAACAGCGGCTCCGCGACCAGCGCACCGAGTGCGGGTAGTGCAAGCCGGAAGATCTCCCGGTCGGCAGGGTGTCGGCGGAGCGCGGCAGGTCGTCGTGTCATGGCAGTAGTGACCGTATGACTTGCACCTGACACGTACCGTCGCTGTCTCGAATCATGAGATGTCACCCGTTGTTTTCTCATCCACAGCCGGTGGATGACTGAATGTGCAGTTGAGGCACCCGCGAGTCAGCCAGTGTCTAAGGGGGACCAACAGTTGTCCCCAGGTTTGTCCACACCTGGGGATGATCGTTTGGCCGGGGTAGACGGGATGCGAGCCTGAGTTGTCCACACTTCATGCACAGGGGGTGTGGGTGTCGGGCTTGGTTGGGCTGACATTGCGGCTTACGGTCAGTGGGCCGGTAACCGTCGGTCGGCGGCATCCGATCGAGCGTGGGCTGTCGGTGCCGGGTGGTAGAACGTGTGTATGAACGTCGCGGGCATCAACAAGCCGGCGAGACAAGGGGGTACGGGGTGAGCGTCACCGAGCTGCCGAACCGTGACGATGTACCGGTGGGTGCACGTGGACTCACCCCACCGCAAGACATCGCCGCGGAGCAGTCGGTGCTCGGTGCCATGCTGCTGTCCAAGGATGCCGTCGCGGACGTGGTGGAGGTATTACGCGGTGTCGACTTCTACCGCCCTGCCCACGAGCTGATCTATGAGGCGGTGCTCGACCTCTACGGACGGGGCGAGCCGGCCGACGCCGTAACGGTGGCGGCTGTCCTGCAGAAAGCCGGCGAGATCGGCCGGGTCGGAGGCGCCCCTTACCTGCACACCCTGGTGTCATCCGTCCCGTCGGCGGCTAATGCCGGGTACTACGCCAACATCGTGCGGGAGCGGGCCATTCTGCGTCGGCTGGTCGAGGCCGGCACCCGGATCACGCAGATGGGTTACGGCGGCGACGGCGACGCGGATGACGTCGTCGACCGAGCCCAGGCCGAGGTCTACGCGGTCACGGATCGCCGTGCCTCGGAGGACTACGCGCCGCTATCGGAGATCATGGAAGGCGCACTCGACGAGATCGAGGCGATCGGCTCGCGGGGCGGTGAGATGGTCGGGGTGCCGACGGGATTCGCTGACCTCGACACGCTGACCAATGGGTTACACCCAGGGCAGATGGTGATCCTGGCGGCCCGGCCGGCCGTCGGTAAGTCGACGCTGGGATTGGATATCGCCCGCGCGGCGTCGATCAAGAACCAGTTGACCTCGGTGATCTTCTCACTGGAGATGGGGCGCAACGAGATCACGATGCGGTTGTTGTCGGCCGAGGCCAAGGTCGCGTTGCACCATATGCGCGCCGGCCAGATGACCGATGACGACTGGAACCGGATCGCCCGCTGTACTGGTGAGGTCACGAGCGCACCGCTGTTCATCGACGACTCGCCGAACATGACCATGATGGAGATCCGGGCCAAATGCCGGCGGCTAAAGCAGCGGCACAATCTTCGGCTCGTCATCGTGGACTACTTGCAGCTGATGACCAGCGGAAAAAAGGTGGAGAGCCGCCAGCAGGAGGTGTCGGAGTTCTCCCGTTCGCTCAAGCTGTTGGCGAAAGAACTCGAAGTTCCCGTCGTCGCCATCTGTCAGCTCAACCGCGGACCTGAACAGCGGACGGACAAGAAACCCATGTTGTCCGACCTCCGCGAATCGGGAAGCTTGGAGCAAGACGCCGACATGGTCGTCCTGTTGCACCGGGAGGACGCCTATGAGAAGGAATCCCCCCGGGCCGGCGAGGCAGACTTCATCGTGGCCAAACACCGCAACGGCCCCACCGCGTCCATCACGGTCGCCTTCCAGGGCCACTACAGCCGGTTCGTCGATATGGCCCAGTAAGGCCCGGCTGACACTCCGACGTCACCACCAGGTGACGAACAACGACGCGAACACGCCACCCAGGGCGGCATAGGTGAGGGCGACCGGCATGGTGACGCGAAGGACACGGCCCTCTTGTCCAGATAGGCCAACCGTCGCAGCAGCGGCGACGATGTTGTGCGGGCAGATGATGTTGCCCACCGCAGCCCCGAATCCCTGGGCACCGAGCATCGGTATCGTCGGCAGGCCGGTCGCCTGTGCCGTCGTCTGCTGGAACTCGGTGAAAAGCACGTTCGACGCGGTGGCGGAGCCGGTCACGAACGTACCCAGGACCCCAACGGCGGGGGCGAGCAGAGGCCACCACCGGCCGGTAGCAGCGGCGCTGTCGGCGAGTTCAGTGGTCATGCCGGAGTGCGACATGGTGAACGCGATGGTCACCATGGCGACGAGTGCCACGAAAACCCACCGCAACTGGTGAGTCGCGGTGCCGAACGCGCGGCGCACGTCTGGTCCGGGCGCTCGCTGTGCCCACCATCCGACGACGAATGCCATGGTCAGGAGGAGAGCGGGGTGGTACAAGGGGCGCACGTCGCCGGCGAAGGTGTCGAAGATCTGCCAGCGGACCTCGACACCGACGAGGGCGTCGCGTATCGGCGGAACCATTCTGGTGACGAGTACGGTGCCGACCAGCGCGAGGTAGGGAGCGCCAGCCCGCACGAGGCTCATGGAGCCGATGTCCAGCGGCGCCGTCCCGGCACCGGTGCCGCCGTCGTCGCGGCGACGGACCACTGACACGACAGCGACGAACCCAACGGCACCGACCAGCGCGCCGGCCAAGGTCGGCAGCTCCGGCCCCACGAACCATGCGATGAGGCCGTAAGGCACGAAAAACAGTACTGCGGCCAATGCGCCCCACGGCCATGGCGGTGAACCGTTGCCGGCTCGGCCGACGATGACGACGACGGCACCGACCAGGAGCGCACCGAGCGCGACGTGATACGGGGCGGTCGCCCGGGACAGCTCGATGCCCGTGACATCCACGATGGCGACCTGCGCCAGGACCGGGGTGCCGACGGCGCCGAACGACACACCAGCGGCGTGCCCGATCATCGCTGCGCAGACGGCAGACAATGGCCGGAAGCCGGCCGCGACGAGGAACGGAGCTGCAAGCGCGACTGGTGTCCCGAAGCCCGCCGCACCCTCGAGGAAAAGAGTGAAGAACCAGGCGATCAGTAGGGCCGCTAGCCGTGGATCCGGAGTGATCTGAGCTAGCCCCGCACGGAGCCGGTCGGTTGCGCCGGTGTACTGCTGCAGATGGTGAATTCCCAGTGCCGGTCCGATGATGGCGATCACGGTCAACGCGACGAATCCTGCCTCCGCCACGATGCCGCCCACACCCTGGCCGAAGCTGTAGGGCTGCGTCTGGCCGCCGAACTCGAAGACCGATCCCGCAAAGAGGATGGTGCCGAGGGCCGCGACGACTCCTGCCCGGGCCGCGGACCATCGAACCGCCAGCATGAGGACGAGCACCACCAGGATGGGCAGCGCAGCCACGAGCGTCAGCACGGGAGGCTCTCTTCGTGCGTCGGACGCGCTAGGCGAGCGAGTCGACGGTGACCTGATGGATGGCGCCCTCACCCCGCTCGAACGCACTGAGGTTCGTGATAGTGGTTCGGGCGATGTTCGACAGTGCTTCGCGGGTGAAGAACGCCTGATGACCGGTGATGAGCACGTTGGGAAAGGTCAGGAGCCGGGAGAAGACATCGTCATTTAGGAGCTGATCGGACAGATCCTCGAAGAAGAGGTCGGCTTCCTCCTCGTAGACGTCGAGGCCTAGATAGCCGATCTTGCCGCTTTTGAGTCCGGAGATAACCGCGGTGGTGTCCACCAGCGCGCCGCGGCTGGTGTTGATCAGCATGACGCCATCTCGCATCAGTTCGATCCTGGAAAGGTCGATCAAGTGGTATGTCTCTGGTGTAAGTGGGCAATGCAGGGTAACGATGTGGGATTCGGCGAGTAGCTCGGTCAGATCGACGTATTCCGCACCCGCCAGCCTGGTGTCGTCGTTGGGATAGGGATCGGCTGCGAGAACCCGGCAGCCGAACCCCGCCATGATCCGAACGAAGCGGCTGCCGATCTGTCCGGTGCCGATGACGCCAACGGTCTTGCCGTGGAGGTCGAATCCGAGGAGCCCGGCCAGGGCGAAGTTGTTTTCGCGTACGCGGTTGTGAGCGCGGTGGATTTTGCGGTTGAGAGCAAGGATGAGGCCTGCGCAGTGTTCGGCCACGGCGTGTGGCGAGTACCCCGGAACACGAGCGATGGTCAACCTGAGGTCGGCCGCGGCGGCCAGGTCGACGTGGTTGAATCCGGCCGAGCGCAGAGCCAGCATCCGCACTCCATTGGTCGCGAGGATACGCAGTACCTCACTGCCAAGATCGTCGTTGACGAATGCGCACACAGCGTCGCAGCCGGCCGCGAGAGACGCCGTCGCGCGGGACAGACGGGGCTCCAGGAACACGAGGTCATGCTGGTCCGAAGCATTGGCCTCCAGTAGGAACTCTTCGTCGTACGGCTTCGTGCTGAATACGGCTACACGCATCATCGACCTCCGATAACGACACTGGTGTGTCGCACACTAGATGTCCTGAAGCGTTGCCTGTAGGAGCATGTGGCCCGGCGGGAAGTCCCGATCATCGAGGCCCATCGGCTCTGGTCCCGCTGGAAGAACATGGGTGGGCTGTGGGTTCCGGTCGGCCATGACCAACCCAGACCAGGCAGAATTGAGATGTGCAGATTGCCGTGCTGGGACCCTTGGAGGTCCGCGCCCACACCAACAGCGAGGTGGTGTTGTCCGGCGCCCGGCTACGCACACTGCTCATCGGGCTAGCGCTGGAGCCGGGGCGGGTGGTGTCCACACCGCGGCTGATCGAGGCGATCTGGGACGAAGAACCACCAACTGGGGCGGTCAACGCGCTCCAGGCACTCGTGTCTAGGCTGCGCCGAGCCTTGCCGGATGTCCAGATCGACGCCCATCCAGCTGGTTACCGCTTGTTGATAGATCCCGACGCGGTCGACGTCGCGCGGTTCGAGAAGTTGGCCGCCGCCGGCCGATCGAGGCTGGCCACGAACCCTGCGGAAGGGGCACAACTGCTGCGGGAGGCACTCGCGTTGTGGCGCGGCAGCGCGCTGCTGGATGTCGCGGAGCTGGCTTATTTCCACGCGGCGGCGGCGCATCTGACGGAATCGCGACTCGCGGTGCTCGAGGATCGGATCTCGGCCGACCTTCGGCTGGGGCTCGGTGGCGAGTTGCTTGGGGAGTTGACGGCCCTCGTGGCCGAGCATCCGCGGCGGGAGCGGCTTGTCGCCGCTCTCATTCAGGCGTTGGCGGCGGCGGGCCGACCGGCGGAAGCTTTGGAAGTGTACGAGCGGACACGAGTAGATCTTGCCGAGACACTGGGCGCCGACCCTTCGCCGGAGTTGGCCGCCGTACACACCGCGGTGCTGCGCGGTGAGCTGAGTTCGACGACGCGAGACCTGCCGGCCGCCCCACCTGATCCGGACCGGTCTCCACGCACCAATCTGCGGGCTGGCCTGACCAGCTTCGTCGGTCGAGATCAGGATGTCGACGAGGTCCAGAAGTTGGTCGACGAGTACCGACTGGTCACGCTCATCGGGCCTGGTGGTGCGGGCAAAACTCGGCTATCGGTCGAGGTCGGCCACACCCTCGCGGACCGGGCGCCTGATGGGGTCTGGCTGGTGGAGCTTGCTTCGCTGAACGATGAAACCGGGGTGCCGCAGGCGATCCTGACCGCTCTGAACGTCCGCGATCAGGCATTGCTGGGCCGGGCCGCGGAGAGCGAGCCGATCGACCGTCTCGTCAGCGCACTGCGCAGCCGAAAAGCGGTCCTGGTGCTGGACAACTGCGAACATCTGATCGACGCTGTGGCCGCATCCGCCGAACGGCTGCTGGGCGAGTGCCCGCAGCTGCGGATCCTCGCCACCAGCCGGGAACCATTGGGTATCACGGGTGAGGCGGTGCGGCAGGTAGAACCACTGGAGTTGCCTCCACCCGACGTCGCCACGGCCAGGGCGTTGTCCTATCCGGCCGTGCGGCTGCTCGCCGATCGTGCGCGGGCGGCCAGCGCGGCGTTCGCGGTGACCGACGAGATCGCGCCGGCGGTCATCCGGGTCTGCCGAGCCTTGGACGGAATGCCGCTGGCCATCGAGCTGGCGGCAGCCCGGCTGCGCACCATGACCATGCAGCAACTCGCCGATCGGATCGACGACCGGTTCCGGCTGCTGACGAGTGGTAGCCGTACGGCGTTGGCGCGGCACAAGACGCTCCGGGCGGTGATCGACTGGAGTTGGGAGTTGCTGACTGACGACGAGCGGACACTGCTACGCCGGCTCGCGGTGTTCTCTGGAGGTTCTACGGCGACAGCTGCCGCGCGGGTATGTGCCGACGACCAGCTGTCACGGGATCAGATTCCCGATCTCCTGGCCGCACTCGTCGACAAGTCGCTGCTGCAGCCGGGTGGCGACGCCGAATCGCGCTACCACATGCTGGACACGATCAAGGCTTATGGCCTGGAACGCCTGGAAGGCGCCGGTGAACAGGACCGGATCCGGCTGGCGCACGCAGCGCATTTCGTCGAGCTAGTCGAAACCGCTGACCCATACCTTCGCGGCGCCGACCAGCTCGAATGGCTCCGCCGGCTGGACGCCGATCACGCCAACATCGTCGCCGCGATACGGGATGCGATGGTCGCCCGTGATACCGACACCGCCGTCCGCATGGTGGCTTCAGCCGGGTGGTACTGGTGGTTGCGTGGCTACCGGGCCGAGGCGACCAGGCTGGCCGCCGAGGCGTTGGCCATGCCGGGCGCGACCGATCGTGAGGCACAAACCACCGCCTATGCGGTAGCGGGTCTGTACGCCGCAGCTGGTTTGGGAGACACCTCGCTGGCGGCCGTCTGGGCCACCAAGGTCGAGGAGGCCACCGGGGAGTTGGGTCGACGCCATCCACTAGTGCGCTTGATTCAGGTGATGCGTGTACAGAGGGGTGTCGCCCCGGAGTTGCTCGCCAACGAGGATCCGTGGGTACGCGGCCTGGTTCTGATCAACTGGGCCGAGGCCATGGTGTATGCCGGCCGGCAGCATGATGACGCCGAGGCGGCTATTCGGGCAGCCGTGTCCACGTTCCGCGACCTCGGCGAACGCTGGGGGATCTCGTTCTCACTTACCGCCCTGGCCGACATGGTGGCCCGCCGCGGAGACCTGGTCGCCGCCCAGGCTCACTACGGCGAGGCGGTGGCCGCCCTCCGGGCCATGGGTGCTGTGGAGGACGTGCCCTACCTCCGCTCCAAACAGGCCCAGCTGCTGTGGATGGTCGGCGATCACGCCGGCAGCACCGCCTTGATGGCTGAGGCTCAGCAGGAGGCCGAGGAGGTCAGCGCGCCCGACGCGCTGGCGATGGTCGCCTTCGGCAAGGCCGAGCTGGCCTGTTGGGCGGGTGACGTCGCGGAGGCCAAACATCAGCTGGCGCGCTTCTCGACGATCTCGCTGCGTATCGACATGGCGCCGGAGATCGCCGCGATGGTGCTCAACGCCCGGGCCACGGTGGCCGCCCTTGACGGTGACGTCAGTGTGGCCCGCGATCATCTAGCACAGGCATTCAGCTCGGCTTTGATGTCGACGAACGCACTCAGCATCGGCCAAGTACTGGTCGGAGCAGCCGGCGTCGCGCTGCGCGACGGGCAGCCCTACCAGGCGGCGCAGCTGCTGGCCGCGAGCACCGCTATCCAGGGTGCGCCGAACCTGTCCCGGCCGGATGCGGGCCAGGTCGAGAACGCCGCGCGGGCCGCGCTCGGCGAGGAACAATTCGCCGAGGCGACCCAGCGCGGTCGAGCGGTCACTCTGTCGACAGTGCCCGAGCTGGTGGCCACCGCCCTCGACCAGTGATCGTGTTGGTTGGGCGCCTGAGGTCGTGGCCGTGCTCGTGACTACAGAGTTTTGCGGTTGAAGGTACGCGTCGCCCAGACGAAGCAGACGAGCGTGATGCCGACACACCAGGCGACCGCGATCCACGCGTTGTTGCCGATCGGCGCGTCGAACAACAGGCCCCGCAGCGTTTCGATGACCGGGGTGAACGGCTGGTGGTCGGCGAACGACTTCAGCCAACCGGGCATCGACTCCGTGGGCACGAAGCCGCTGCCGAGGAACGGCAGGAGGATCAGCGGTGTGGGGAGGTTGCTGGCGGTCTCGGCGCTGTCAGCGACCATGCCGAGGCCCACGGCCAGCCAGGTGATCGCCAGGGCGAGCAGGGTGAGCAGGCCGGCAGCGGCGAACCATTCCACCACACCTGCGGTGGGCCGGAAGCCGATCAGCAGCGCCGCCCCGATCACGATGGCGAGGCTGATGAGGGCCTGCAGCACGGAGCCGATGACGTGGCCGGTCAGGATGGAAGGGCGGAAGATGGCCATGGTGCGGAACCGGGCGATGATGCCCTCGGTCATGTCCGTCGCCACCGACACCGCGGTGGCGGTGGCCGTCGCTGCCACCGCCAGCAGGATGACGCCCGGCGTCACGTAGTTGACGTATTCGGACCGGCCACCGGAGAAGCCACCTAGTCCGTCGCCGAGGGTCCCGCCGAAGACGTAGACGAACAGGAGCAGGAAGATGATCGGAATGGCGGCGAGCTGCAAGGTCATCGACGGGTACCGCAGCATGTGCTTGAACTTGCGGCGCAACATGGTGGACGAGTCGCGCATGGTGTGGGTGGCGGCGCTCATTTCTGGTTCTCCTTCTCAGCTCGCGGCCGGCCGGTGAGGGCGAGGAAGACGTCGTCGAGGTCGGGTGTGTGGATGGAGAGGCCTTCCACCGTGATCGATTCCCGGTCAAGGCCGTCGAGGACGGCTCGGAGGGATCGGACGCCTCCGTCGCTGGGGAGTTGCAGGGTCATCGCGTCGTCGTCGCGGGCTACCTCGCCGAATGTCTTGGCTGCGGCGACAAGTTGGTCGTGTTCGCCGAATTGCAGGCTGATATGACCGCCCGGAACGAGCCGTTTGAGCTCGTCAGGGGTTCCTTCGGCGACGATGACGCCGGTGTCGAGCACCGCGATGCGGTCGGCCAGTTGGTCGGCCTCCTCCAGATACTGGGTGGTGAGGAAGATGGTGACTCCGTCGGCGACGAGGTCCCGGATGACCTGCCACATGGCTCGTCGGCTGCGCGGGTCCAGTCCGGTGGTGGGCTCGTCGAGGAAGATGACTCGCGGTTCACCCACGAGCGTCATGGCGATGTCCAGCCGGCGACGCATCCCGCCGGAGTACGTCGATGCCGGCTTCTTGGCCGCGGCCTCCAGGTCGAACTGTTCGAGCAGTTGAGCCGTCCGGCGCCGGCCGTCCTTGCGGCCGTAATGGTGCAGGTCCGCCATCAGCCGAAGGTTCTCGGCGCCGGTGAGCCGGCCGTCCACGGCAGCGAACTGACCGGTGACGCCGATGGCGGCGCGGACGGCGTCCGCCTGGCCGACCACGTCATAGCCGGCCACTCGGGCCGTGCCGCTGTCGGCCACGGCCAGGGTCGAGAGGATGTTGACCATGGTGGTCTTGCCGGCGCCGTTGGGGCCGAGCAACGAGTAGATCGTGCCGCTGGCGACGGCGATGTCGATGCCGCGAAGGACCGTGTGATCTCCGAACGACTTGTGTATGCCGGTCGTCTCTATCGCGTTTGTCATTGGCGGGCTCCTTTCGAGTAGGTCGGATTCGACGATTCCCTGAAGCCCTGATCCGGTGTTGAGCCGGCGCTGACATGGCGCTGACGCGGTGGGTGGTGGTGCTGTGGACGACGATCGAGAAGGCGCCGCGGATAGACCTCGACAGGTACCGCTTGCAAGATCCACACTGGGGGTGTCCAGGTGATAATGTCGCCGTCTATCGTCGCGAGCTCCTGCTGCATACCTCGATGTGGAGAATCCACCGTGACCAACAATTACGAGCCGCCCTCGATACCCACTGACGTCCCTACCTCGGCCCGGGCCTATGGCTGGATGTTGGGGGGCAAAGACAACTTCGACATCGATCGACGCTTCCTGCTCGACCTGTTGCCGGCTTTTCCGGAATGTGTGGATATCGCCCGGCAGAACCGCCTGTTCCTCTACCGGGCGGTGCGTTTCCTCGCCGAGGAGGCCGGGATCCGCCAGTTCATCGACATGGGCTGCGGGTTGCCCACGGACAACAACGTCCACCAGGTTGCGCAGGCGTTCTCGCCTGACTGTCGGGTGGTGTACGTCGACATCGACCCCATCGTGCTTGCGCACGGCCGGGCTTTACTGGCGTCGAACCACAACACCACGGTCATCACCGCTGACATGCGGGATCAGCAGGACATTCTCAAGCGGCCGGAGGTGGATCAGCTGATCGATTTCTCCGAGCCGGTGGCGGTGCTCTTCCTGTCCGTGGTGCATCATCTGGCCGATGACGACGATCCGCGGCGGGTGCTACGGACGATCATCGATAGAGCGGTTCCGGGGAGCTACCTAGCGCTGTCGCAGGTCGTCACCGACGATCCACAGCGGGGTGCGGAGATGACCGCACGGATCAACGCGAGCGGCATCCCCTGGCGCACCCGTCAACCGGCCGACATCGACGCACTGCTCGACGGACTCGAGGTGGTTGAGCCCGGACTGCTGGATATCCAGCGCTGGCGTCCGGATCCCGATCAGCCGTCGCTGCAGCCGACCGACCCCGCACTGGTTCCCTATGTCGGCGCCACCAACCGCGGCAAAGGTATCTATGAGTACGGCGGAGTGGTGCGCAAGCCGTGATGTCCGTCCGTAGGGACTTCGGGGCTGTTGTCAGCACGTGAACCATGCACCGAGGTGACTTGGTCGGTCAGCGGAACAGGTGGACATGGTCGTGGGCCCATTGGGCGAAGGTACAGCCGGGCCGGCCCATGACCTGCTCAAACGTCGGCGAGACCGGTTGGGTGCTATGGCTGTTCTCCTCCTGGCCGTTGACATACCACTCCGCGTATTCACCCATGTCCGGCTCCAGTAGCCGCACTGACTCCGCTTTGCTGACCTCGATCACGGGAATGTCCTGGTCGAGTGCGGCGCCGATGCGCTGGATCTTCTCCCGGGTGGTGAGGGTCTCCGGGCCGGTCAGGAGGTAGGCCTGGCCATCGTGGTGCTCCCCGAGCAGGGCTTCGGCGGCGATGGCCGCGACGTCGTCCATAGCGATCATCGCGTTGGCGGCTTCCGGGAACGCGTCACGTACGGTGCCAGTGGTCCGGATCTGGCTGGCCCAGATCTCGGCGTTCTCCATGAACTCGCCCGGCCATAGATGAGTCCACGCGGTACCGGCGGATTCGACGTCTTGGACGATGGAGTACCACCAGCTTCCTTCGGGCCCGGAGAGGTCGACGATACGTTCGACGCCGTGCTCGGCGGCCATCCGTGCCACCTCGTGGGTGGTCTCTGGCGCCGAGGGGAGGTACATCCGGTCTACCCCCTGCAGGGCGTCCTTCAGGGTGTCCGGCTTGAGGACGGAGCCGACGGTGATCTCCACGCCGGTGGGCAGTGCGGCTTTGGCAGGGTTGGCGGTGAGGGCCCGGACGTCGTCGGCGCCGGCGGCGAGGAGGTGGTCGACGACCATCCGGCCCACGCTGCCGGTTGCTCCGGTCACTAAGATCTTCATGGCGAGAGCGTACAACGTACGCAGCTGTGCGTACAAGATACGCAATACGAGTGTCTTCGGTTCCACGTGGAACCGAGGACAGTCGGTGGGTGTCGGTCGTGACCGATAAAGTCTCAGGCGTGAGCCATGTGGGTGCCCCAGGGGACGTCATCGATGTCGCGTCTGCTCGGATGCACGCTACGGGCCTGGCCGGGCAGCCTTGGTCGGATGTCGATGACGTCGTACGACGGTTGGGTGCCGTTCAGGCGCAAGACTTCGGGCCGGCCATCTGGTCCCTCGGTCAACGTCTCGACGCTGTGACCGAAGGACAGGTGCTGGCCGCGGTTGATGCCGGTGTCTTGATCCGCACCCACGTGCTCAGGCCCACCTGGCATTTCGTCCGTCCGGACGACGTCCGTTGGATGCTCGAGCTCACTGCGCCAAGGGTGCACGCGTTCAACGCCTATTACTACCGAACACACGAACTCGATGCCCGGACGCTCGAGGCGTGCACCACGCTGATCGTCGAGGCCCTGCACGGGGGCGCCGAGCTCACCCGCGGCGAGCTAGCCACGGTTCTGGAGCGCGGCGGAGTGGCGGCCAACAGTCTCCGGCTCGGCCTCATCCTCATGTATGCGGAGCTGGAACAGGCCATCTGCAGCGGGGTCCGGCGAGGTAAACAGCAGACCTATACGCTCCTCGATGAGCGGGTGCCCACGGCTCGCCGTCTATCGCGTGACGAACAGCTGGCCGAGTTGACCCGGCGCTACTTCACCAGCCACGGTCCGGCCACGGCTCGAGACTTCCACTGGTGGTCCAGTCTCACCATGGCCGAGATCCGGTCCGGGCTGGACCTCGTGGCAGACACCCTCGAGCGGGCCGTCGTCGACGACGTCACCTATTACTGGTCCGGCGGAGGAGCTGGCGCTCCGGCGGACCCGCCCGCCACGGTCCACCTGCTGCAGCCGTATGACGAGTATGTCGTCGCCTACACCGAGAGCCGCGCGGTCTATGACATCGCCGGCCTGGACGCCGCGAAGCGGCCGGAGCGTGGTGCCTACAACGGTGTGGTCCTGCTCGACACCCAGGTGGCCGGCAACTGGAAGCGCACCATCAAAAGCAAGGACGTTGTTGTCGATCTTCAGTTATACCGCCCGTTCGACGACGGGGCGCACGCAGCGTTGCAGGCCGCGGCTGATCGGCACGCGGCGTTCCTGAACAGGAAGGCCGTCGTCAACTCGCCAGATGTGCTCTGAACTGGGGTTCGGGATCGGCAAGAGGCTCAACGCCGGACATCCGGCACGGGGCCACCAGCCCCCCGCGCCGGATGTCCGGCTACCCCTCACCAATCGGTATCGATGGGTAGCCAGCTCTGGAACTCGAGGTCGTCGAGGTTGTTGACCTGAAGCCCGTCATCCCACAGCGTGTACAACGAGTCGCCGATCACCAACGAGCGGGTGATCGTCGTCCAGTAGTGGTCCTCGGTGGGACCGCGCCGGGTGACGACTCCTTGCTCCTGAAGCGCATCACCGGTGAGTTTCAACACGAGGGCGCCGGAGTCTTCGGCCGCTATCAGGTCTCGTCCACCGAGGTCCATCCCGGACACCGGAATGACGAGCTGGCCGGTTGGTTGCCAGAAGAGGAACGCGTGTGGGTTGTGTTCCGCGTCGCTCCACGCGTTCTCCATGACATGGCCGTCGAGCTTCCGCGGATCCACGGGGTTGCCGACGTCGAACAGCGAGACTTGGGAGCCGACGGTGCGGCCGGTGTCGGTAGCCTCCTGGCCAATGCCAACAAGCCGATCGTCACCGACCCGGTGTAGGTACGACGAGTACCCGGTGATCTTGAGCTCACCGTCGACCGTCGGTGTCGCCGGATCGGAGAGGTCGAGCACGTAGAGCGGGTCGATCTGTCGGAACGTCACCACGTAGCCGGTATCGCCGAAGTAGCGCACCGCGTAGATACGTTCTCCCGCACCGAGGCCACCCACGTGACCGAGACGCACCAGGTCGCGGCCTTGGCGCCCCAGGGTGTAGAGGTGGCTCTCGCTGGTCTTGGCATCGTTGGCGTCCGTGGTGGTGGCCACCCGGAGCACACCCTCGTGTTCGGACATCGCGTAGCGGCCAATGATCGCACCGTCCACCTCACCCGAGGCCAGGTATTCGGCTGGGTCGTCGCCACGGATGTCGAAGGCGTGGATTCCGGTGCTCTCGACCTGCGGCCACGGCATGATCATCGGGTCGATGTCGATCATGGTCTCGTCGTCGGTCACCGCGTCGTCGCCGGTACCCCATGATGTCGTCGGCTCTATCGGATCGCCCCACTTGGCCGTCGCCACGTAGAGCAGGTCGGCGCTGGCGTAGACGGTGTCGCCGTCGGTCAGGACACCCACCGCCGATCCGTCGCTCAGCTCGTCGAAGCCGAGCGTCAAGACACTCACCGTCGAGTATCCAGCGAAGTCGCCGGGATGGTTGAGCTGGTCGCATTCGACGAGCAGGCCGCCGGTCTCCGTGCCATCGGCGGCGGTCAGGCTGTACGACGGCAGCCAGTCCTCGACCGTCGACTCATCGATCGTGTCGCGCATGGTGTCGCGCATCTGATCCTCGTCACGGGCGTAGTCCATGACGGGGAACCGGAGCGTCGGCGGAGAGCTGATCACCACTCGAACGGTGTCGTCGATCAGGCGCGCGTCGAGGTAGTTGCCGTCCACCCGAAGGGACGACTCGATGACTGGTGCGGTGGGCTCGGACAGGTCGACTAGGTGAATGGCGGTACGCATCGGGTCCCATGCCGGGTAGGACGCATCGTCGTCCATGATCATGGCGTGTTCCCAGGCGAAAACAAGGGCGCGGTCGCCGGAGAGGAGCACACGTGTTTCGGCCCAGTCGTCGCTGATGCTGAGTTCGCCGAGTTGCTCTGGTTCGGAGCCGGTGACATCAATGACACGAAGGGTCGATCCCGACGTCGTCACGATCAACCGCCCGTCGGTTTTGACGACGTCGGGTTCATCTACCCCCACTTCCTGCACGTTGGTGGTGGAGTGGGAGGGTGAGCCGCCCGGCGCGGCGCCGGAGAGGGCGTCGTCGCTTGCGGCCTCGGTGCCGTCGGACTCCATGGCGATCGCGGCATCGTTCCAGTGGTGGAGACCCCACGGACCGACTCGCTCTCGAGCCTCGCCGCGAAGGTGGTCTAGAGCCTCTGAACAGGTGCCGAACGAGATCAGGCCAGTAGCCGCCGCCTCGTTGGCCGGAAGGACGTTGATGACGCCCAGCGTGCCCACTGCGATTCCACACCCGAGTACAAACGCCAGTCGCTTCCGCATGCCACTTCGACGCCGTGTTTGGCCGAACGGTTCCCTAGCGCAACACTGTGCGCTGCGACGGCGCGGAATACAGGGGGTGTCGTGCTCCACTCCGGTGATCGTTGCCGGCATCGTGTCGCTCCGCCGCGGTGATCAAACCCGCGATGAGGTCGCTATAGCGACACGAATGCAGCAACGATCACCGGAGTGGAGGGCGGAGATCCGGCAACGATCACCGATGGTGGGTGTTAGCGTCGAGTCGTGACGGTGTAGCGCACGGCTGTGGGCATGTGGAGCTGGCCGTCCGGCGCGCGGAGTTGATCCAGTGCGGTGATGGCATCGGCGCGCGCGGATGCGACTCGGTCCGGCGGGATGGCCTCCCAGAACGCGACGGCGCCGTGGGTACGCGTCCATTGCAACCATTGCTCGGCATCCTGGTACACGACGTCGTAGGTGGTTGTCTCGTGGTGGATGTCATCGAAACCGGCGCCCTGGAGCAACTCGGCGATGTGCTGGTCGGACTTGAAGGTGTCGCCCGACGGGGTCAGCCGGGGCGCCGCACCCTCAGGGATATAACCGAACAACGCCCGGTAGACCGGCGCCCAGTCTGGATCGTCCGGCCCCCAGGTAGAGAAGGCCAGCACGCCGCCGGGCCGTAGGAGTTCGTGGAACCTGACCACGGCCTGCTCCGGAGCAGGCAGGAAGAACAGCACTTGAGCCGCCAGGATGCGATCCCATCCGGCCGGATCAGCTGGTGGATCCTCGGCGTCGCCCAGCTGTGCCGACACGTGTGACCAACCGCGGCCGTCGATCACCTCCGTGAGCCGACGCACCATACCCGGTGCTAGGTCGATGCCGAGCACCCGGCCGGATGGACCGGTGGCCGTCGCGGCCGGGATCAGCGCCGCACCGGCGCCGCTGCCCACGTCCAGGACCCGCATGCCGGGCCGGACGTCGGCATACTCGACCAGCTGGTGGCCGAACAGGTCGAAGAATCGCGGGCCGATGCGTTCATAGTTTGTCGACGCGGTGTGGAACGCCGCGGCCACGGTGGTTTTGGTGTCGGGTTGGGGCACGTCGTCACCTCGGATATGGACATCATCTACGCCGATAAGAATGATAATCGATTACGCCTCCTCATTGGGCACCTCGTCGATCCACCACTGTCCTGCTGGGTGGCCAGCACCCACCTCCCGGCATGATGGAACGATGGACAAGGGTGATCTAGTCGACGACTTCGAGCTGCTCGACCACCAGGGAAACCCGCGCCGGCTCAGCGTCATGCTGCAGGACGGTCCCGTGGTGCTCTTCTTCTATCCGGCCGCGATGAGTAAGGGATGCACCGCTGAGGTATGCCATTTCCGGGATCTCGCCGCCGAGTTTCAGGCCGTCGGTGGTCAGCCGGTGGGCATCAGCGCCGACCCGGTTGATCGCCAACACCAGTTCGCCGACGGCAACGACGTTCCGTTCCCCCTGCTCAGTGATACCGAGCGACGAGTGGCGAAGCAGTTCGGGGTGAGCCGCCGGCTCCTCCCCGTCCCAGTCAAGCGGCACACGTTCGTCATCGGCACCGATGCACGAGTGCGTGCGGTGATCCGTAGCGAGCTGAACATGACGGCACATGCCGACCGTGCGCTGGAGGTGCTCCGCGGGCACTGACCACAGAGCAGGGTGTCGTGGTGGTGGCTCAACCACGATTGAGGTCACCGTGGTGTTAGGCAAGCAGGGCCGCGATGGTGAGCACGGAGATCCCGGACAGCATGGTGGTGACGAAGATCGAGTCGCGGGCGAGCGCCACGCCGGTCTGGTAGCGCAGTGCGTAGACGTACACGTTCTGCGCCGTGGGGAGTGCCGCCGCGATGGTCACGGCGAGAAGCCAGTCGTCGGAGAGTCCGAACAAGAACCGGCCCACCATGTAGACCACGAGGGGCTGAACGACGAGCTTGAGGACGCCGATCAACGTCACTTCCCGGGCCGACCCACCGGAGCCGGGCCGCGGCGCTCCGTGCAGCGACGCGCCGTAGACGATCAGTGCGGCTGGAATCGCCAGTCCGGCGACCAGCTCGGCCGGACGTTCGATGACGTTCGGTAGGTCCCAGCCGACCGCGGCCACCGTCACACCCAGAACCGAGGCGATGGTGACGGGGTTCCGCAGCGGCAGCGCAAGCACCGACCGCCACGTGGGAGGTCGACCCGATGTGGCGGTGTCCAGGATGGCGAACGCGATCGGTGCCATCACGACCAACTGCAACAGCATCACTGGCGCCACGTAGGATCCGTCGCCCAGCACGTACACCGCGATCGGGATGCCGAGGTTCCCGCCGTTGACGTAGCTGCTGCTCAGCGCCCCGATGGTGAGGGCACCGACCCGTCGTCGCCAGCGCAGCCGGGCGACGAGTACGTAGCTTCCTACCACCACGAGGACACCGGAGACGAGGGCGAGGAGTGCCGCGGAGAAGATGGTGGCGAGGTCGGCGCTCGCCAAGGTGACGAACAACAGTGCCGGAACACCCACATTGAAGACGATCCGCGACAACACCACCTGTGCGTCGCGGTCCACGATGTGAATGCGCCCAAGAACGTAGCCAAGGGCGATGACCACGGCGATGACGCCGAAACCCTCGAAGACGCCCTGCAAACCGGATCCTCCCGTCGACGTCTCACCATATCGCCGTGGACGGGAGGATCCTGATCGACCCAGATGGATGGTTATCCGGCGCTAGACGGACCCGGCCAGGTCCAATCGCGGACGTCCGGGATATCGGTGCCGTGTGTGCGCGTGTACTGGCGCGCCCGCAACCGGCTGTCCACCATCCGCTGTCGAACTCCGGCCGCATGCCGGCCCAACCCCGGTACCCGATCGATAGCGTCGATGACCAGGTGATAGCGGTCGAGGTCATTGAGCATGACCATGTCGAACGGCGTCGTCGTCGTGCCCTCCTCCTTGTACCCCCGGACGTGGAGATTGTGGTGGTTGGCCCGACGATAAGTCAGCCGGTGGATCAGCCAGGGGTAGCCGTGGTAGGCGAAGATGATCGGGCGGTCGGTAGTGAACAGGGCGTCGAACTCCGTGTCCGGGAGGCCGTGTGGATGCTCGCGAGCATCCTGCAAACGCATCAGGTCGACGACGTTGACGACCCTGATCTTGAGATCGGGGAAATACTGGTGGAGCAGATCAGCGGCAGCCAGCGTCTCGACCGTGGGAACGTCGCCAGCGCAGGCGAGGACCACGTCGGGGTCGACGTCGCCGCCGTTGGTGCTCGCCCAGTCCCAGATGCCGATGCCGCGAGCACAGTGTGCGATCGCCTGGTCCATAGTCAGCCACTGCGCCTGCTCTTGTTTGCCTGCGACGACGACGTTGACGAGGTCATGGCTGCGTAGACACTGGTCATACGTGACCAGCAGCGTATTCGCGTCCGGCGGCAGATACACCCGGATGACATCGGCCTTCTTGTTGACGACGTGATCGATGAAGCCGGGATCCTGGTGGGTGAACCCGTTGTGGTCCTGCCGCCAGACATGCGACGAGAGCAGATAGTTCAGCGAGGGAATCGGTGCCCGCCATGGGATCTGCCGGGTGACCTTCAGCCACTTGGCATGCTGGTTGAACATCGCGTCGACGATGTGGATAAACGCCTCGTAGCTGTTGAACACGCCGTGCCGGCCGGTGAGCACATAACCCTCGAGCCAGCCCTGACACTGATGCTCCGACAGCATCTCGGTCACCCGCCCAGTGCGAGACAGATGCTGGTCAGTGGGGAGGATCTCCGCGTTCCACGTCTTGCCGCCGGCCTCCACCGCCCCGTGCAGCCGATTGGACAACGTCTCGTCGGGGCCGAACACCCGGAAGTTGGTCGGGTTGTCCTCGACGATGCCACCGAGCCAGTTGCCGAGCACGCGGGTCGCCTCGGCGGTCACCGCACCCGGCGATGGAACCTGGACGGCGTGGGGGCGGTGATCTGGCAGAGCGAGATCACGGCTGAGGAGTCCACCATTGGCATGGGGGTTGGCGCTCATACGCCGCCGGCCGGCGGGATTGAGGAGGGCCACCTCGGCGCGGAGCGCACCGGCCTCGTCGAACAGCTCCTCGGGCCGATAGGACAGCATCCACTCCTCCAACAGTTTGCGGTGCTGCTCGTTCTCCCGAACCCCGGCCATCGGTACCTGGTGTGAACGCCACGTGTCCGCGACCGGCTGCCCGTCCACCTCCGTAGGGCCGGTCCACCCCTTAGGTGTCTTGAACACGATCATCGGCCACGCCGGGCGTTCATCGTCCACGCCCCGCCGCGCCCGATCCTGGATGTCGGCGATCTCGTCCAGCACGGTGTCGAGCATGGTCGCGAAACGCCGATGGATGTCGACCGGTGCCTCGTGATCGAATCCGGCCTCGAACCAGTACGGCCGGTGACCGTAGCCGACGAGCAAGGACTCCAACTCGGCACGCGGGATTCGGGCGAGGAACGACGGGTTGGCGATCTTGTAGCCGTTGAGGTGCAAAATCGGCAGGACCGCGCCGTCCTGGGCAGGGTTGATGAACTTGTTGCTGTGCCATGACGTCGCCAGTGGTCCGGTCTCCGCCTCGCCGTCGCCGATGACGGCTGCCACGACGAGCCCCGGATTGTCGAACGCGGCACCGTAGGCGTGGGACAACGCGTAGCCGAGTTCGCCGCCTTCGTGGATGGAACCTGGTGTTTCCGGGGCTACGTGGCTGGGCACGCCCCCTGGGTAAGAGAACTGGTGGAACAGCTCGCGCAGGCCGTCTTCGTCGGTTCCGATGTGAGAGTAGACCTCGCTGTAGGTTCCCTCGAGCCAGGCGGCGGCGACGAGCGCTGGCCCGCCGTGACCGGGCCCGCAGATGTAGATCATGTCGGCGTCGCGGTCGATGATCGTCCGGTTGAGATGTGCGTACAGGAAACTCAATCCCGGGCAGGTTCCCCAGTGGCCGAGCAGCCGTGGCTTGATGTGTTCTGCTTCCAGCGGCACCCGCAGGAGCGGATTGTCGAGCAAGTAGATCTGTCCGATGGACAGGTAGTTGGCCGCTCGCCACCACGCGTCGATGCCGTTGAGAGTGTCGTCGTCGATGGGCCGGGAGGGGTGGCTGCTCGGACTGGACATGGATGTAGCTCCTTCACGGGTTGCCAGTACTCACCTACGAGAGTCGCGTGGCCGGTACTGATCGTCTACCCTCGATAGTCCCTTTCAGTCAGGACCTTCGAGCCTGTCATCGCAGAAGTTGTGGTCCGGTTTGTGCCTTCCTGCCCAAATGTTTGGTTACAGCTCGAATCCGGTCTTGTCCCGGACTTAGTGGAAGCCACTCAGGTATGACAGGCTGTGCGCCCATGAAGCGAACACGGACATTGCGAGCGATCGGTGCGGCGGGCCTTGCCCTGGCACTGACCGGCTGCATGAAGATGGACATGAACTTGACCGTCCATGCGGATGACACGGTCGACGGCACCATAATCTTCGCCATAGACAAAGAGTTCGCCGACGGGATGGGCGGCGAGTTCGGCGAGCTCGACGGAATGATGGACGAGTTCTTCGGCGGGGACCTGGGGGCCGACGCCCCCGACAACGTCGATGTGCAGGCCTACGAGGACGGCCAGTATGTCGGCCAGGAGATGACCTTCGAGAACATGCCTATTGAGGAGTTCTCGGACGACGGTGGGTCGGGCGAGTTCGATCTGAGCCGGGATGGCGACGAGTTCGTCTTCTCGGGTGAGATGGACATGTCCGATGACGGGGACATGGGGGAGATCCCGCCGGGCATGCTCGGCGCGATGGATTTCGATTTTAAGGTCAGTATCACGTTCCCGGGTGAGGTTCTCGAGCACAACGGCGACCTCAGTGGCACCACGGTGACCTGGGAGCCGCAGATTGGCGAGAGCAACGACATGTTCGCGCGGGCCAGCGAGAGCGGCGGTGGCGGCGACGGTCTGCCCGTTTGGCTGTGGATTCTGATCGCCGTGGTGGTCCTGGGTGCATTGATTGGCCTGCTGTTTATGTTCTCCCGAAACCGCAGCGGTGGCGAGCCAGCCGTCGCCGGCGACCAGCCCGTTCCGCCGCCCGGGCCCGTCGGCACGCCGGCCCCCGGCGAACCCCCGGCCGGTACCGCATCCGCTGCTGCCACCGCGCCGGTAGACACCCCGGCCGAGGACGTGGCGCCGGAGCCCGTCGTGGCGCCGGAGCCGGACGTGGCGCCGGAGCCCGATGTGGCGCCGGAGCCCGATGTGGCGCCGGGCACGGACCCAGGCGAAGGCCCGGATCCCGACGAGCCCACTGGGGGGCGCGCTTAGAAGTTGCGCACCTCACCGGCGCTGACATCCAGCCGCTGGCTGTCGCGCCGGGTGTTCCGCGAATGGCGGATGTGTGGTCCCGGCACCGTGATGGTGCCGGGACCGCCGCATGTGGGCGTCATTCCTGGATGAAGGTGATGAGGAACTCGACGAGCCCGTCTCCCTCGACCCGGACGAATGCGAGGTTCGGCGGCTCCACGTCGAAGTCGGTGAAGGTGATGGGGATCGACCCGGCTACCTGGACGGTGTCACCGGAGCGTTGCATTTGGAGTTCGGCGCGGACGTCGCGGGTGACGTCGCGCAGTGTCAGCTGACCGTCCGCGGTGAGGGTCACCGGGGCAGGTGCGTCGTGCACCTCCGCCACCGAGACGGGTTCGGCCAGGGTGAACGTGGCGGTGGGGTACTCGTCGGTGTTCATGATCGGACCGCGGAATTGGCCATCGCGGCTATTGCTGTCCGTGGTCACGGTGGTCATGTCCAGCACGACTTCACCGCTGGTCGCGACTCCTGACTCGACGACGATCTCGCCCGACACGTCGGTGGTGCGGCCCACCACGGTGTTGTCCAGCCCGTTGAGGACCTCGTCGACGCGGTAGCCGGCCTCGGAATCGGGACCGACGCTCCAGGTGCCATCGAGGGTGGCGAGTTCGCCGTCCGACTCGGCGGTGGGGCCATCCGGGTCGAGCGAGAACGGGTCGGGGGCGTCGCCACTGAAGACGTTGATGTAGATCCACGTGCCGCCGAGCACGAGGGCGACGGCGCCGACCACCGCGCCGGCCGCGATGAGCAGCCTGCGTTTGAGTCTCGACGGCTTGGTCATGGGTGCGCTCCTTGGTCCGGGACGTGGGTGATGGTGCGGCCGTAGGTATCGGTAGGACACCAGTGTCGTGTGCGGGCACTCTCATGTGCTACGGATCCGGCTAGCTAGGTGGATTGTTCGGATGTGAGGGCGGGCCCATTCGGCGGATCGATCCGGCGAAGAGGTCGCGCACACTCGTGATCCCGCATGACACCAGCCACCAGGGTTCTCGCTGAATGGCGGGGCGACAACTCGAATCAGCTCGTCCGCTCATCAGATGACTAAACGGAAAGTCCTGCAAACAACTGATGCCAACGGTGTTCTTGCTTCACGTGTGACTAACTGCGAGAAAATTTTCTGCAACGAGTCGAGACAAGATGGCAACTTCCTGTCATGCTGTCGCCAGATCGCGTGGTCTTCTACCCCCGGAAGATCACAGCCACCTGGAGGTGTCGTGATGTCCGAAACACCAGCCCCCCGACCCATCAGCCGGCGTGGCGCCATCGGTGGACTTGCCGCCACCGTTGGGGCCGTCGCCGTGAGCAGCGTCGTCACAGCCGCACCCGCACACGCCTACAACTGGACGCGCACTATGCGGAGGGGCGACAGCGGTGCCGATGTCCGCGAACTACAGATCAGGGTGGCCGGATGGGCGGCCGCGAGTCCATCGCGGACGTTCATCGCCATCGATGGGTCGTTCGGCCCGGCCACCGAAGGAGCGGTCCGACGTTTCCAGTCCGCCTATGGCCTGGGAGTCGACGGCATCGCCGGGCCCCAGACCCACACCCAGCTCAACTGGCTCGAGTCTTCCGACGGTTCCACCCGCCACTTCGCGTGGAGCGAGTTCCACTCGCGTGACGGCAGTGGGTTCGGCGGCGGCCGGGTCGGCACCGCAACGGTGCGGGAGAACGTGCGGCGGCTCATGTACAAGCTGGAGGCCGTACGCCGCAAGGGTGGCAACAACGCCTGCATCATCAACTCCGGCTTCCGGAGCATCCGACACAACAGCAATGTTGGCGGCTCATCGAACAGCCAGCACATGTACGGGATCGCGGCGGACATCAGGATCAACAACCGCTCGGTGTCGCAGGTGATCTCCTACAGCCAGACCAGCGGCTTCAGCGGGATCATCCGGTACAACACCCACACTCATGTCGACAGCAGGGTGGAGTACGCATATGGCGCTCAGTCCTGGTACTGGGCCGTCTGAGGTGTTGCCGGGCCGGCCTTAGCGTCCGGCGCAGGGCACTGACCGTCGTTTGTCGCCGCCTGTTCGCGGGCCTACCGCCTACCCTCACCGCCCGGGGCCAGGCGGCGGCAGACCGGAAACGAGCACCGCGGTTAGGGTGCGCCGAGCCGGCGGCGTTGGCCGAGCCAGCCCAGTAACCCGGCCGCGGTGAGCAGCGCGCCTACACCCAGCGCCGCACCGAGCATGATCCACGCCGCGAAGAAGTCGGATATGGGTCCATCGGCCAACATCTCGTAGATCTCTTCGAGCATGTCCCGCGAGAGCATGCCGGCCAGCGCGATCACCATCAACAGGAGACCGGGCACGAGGGGGGTCGCCGGAGCCCAGTGGGCTGCCACGGCGACGGCGACGACCACCACCACACCCAGGAGGGCCAGGATGAGGCCGACGCCGTCCGCGGCCCCGCTCCAGACCTGCTCCTCGGCGATCCGTTCGGCGCCGTTGGCCAGCAGGGCTAGGCCGAGTACGGTGCCGGCCAAGCCGACGATCGCACCCAGCAGATTCGCGGCGCCGGGTGCCGGGCTGGAACCGGCATAGGGCGCGGCAGCCGGGACCGTGTGGTGGTACGTGTGCTGTTGCTCAGGGGCGTTGAATGGCGAGTGCGTGTAGGGAGGCGGTGTGGTGGGAGGCGGTGACGTGGTGGGAGGCGGTGACGTGGTGGGAGGCGGCGGAAGTGATCGCCCGTCGGGTTCACCGGAAGGCTCATTCGGCATGGACACGTACCTAGTGTGCCGCACCGGAGATCACGCCGGTGATCGTCGCCGTTTTTCTGCCCTTTCGCTCGGTGATCGTCGCCGTAACTTGGTCGCTATAGCGACCAAATCCCAGCGACGATCACCGAGCGAAGGGGCGCGAATCGGGCGACGATCACCGCTGGGATGGTGCGACGCACTAGCCGGGCGGTCCGGGCAGGCCTTGGCTAGTTCCCACGTAGGGCACTGGTGGTACGAACTTCTGATCCACTTCACCAGAGCACTGCGGCGCGGAGACTCCAGTGGCGCCGGCTCGAGGCGCGCTCAGAGCATGAGGAGCCAGCCGGTCACGACGGCGAGGAAACCGACGGCGAGAGCGGCCATGGCGACGACGTACGCGGTGTCGCGCCGCTGGGGTGGATGCCGAAACATAGTCACCGCCGATGGACTAGAAGTTCGGTAGCCCGAACTTTCTTCTTCGCCTCCCATAATAGTGCCACAGCCGCGGGCAGACACAATGACGGGGCGTGCCCCCTCGGGCACGCCCCGTCATGACGGTGGCGACAAGCGCCGTGATCAGCTCGGTGTGATCAGCCCGTTGGTCTTCGCGCGGGCGTTGGTGAAACGTTCGGTGACGTCGGCCCAGTTGATGATGTTCCAGAAGGCCTTCACGTACTCCGGCTTCACGTTCTTGTACTGAAGGTAGAAGGCGTGCTCCCACATGTCCAGCATGAGCAACGGAACGGTACCGACCGCGAGATTGCCCTGGTGATCGTACAACTGCTCGATCACCAGACGCTCACCCAGACTTTCCCAGGCGAGGATGGACCAGCCAGAACCCTGGATGCCGAGCGCCGCGGCCGTGAAGTGGGCGCGGAAGCCGTCGAACGATCCGAAGAACTCGTCGATGGCCGCACCGAGTTCGCCATCCGGCTTGTCGCCACCCTCCGGAGACATGTTGTTCCAGAAGACGGTGTGGTTGACGTGCCCGGCAAGGTTGAAGGCGAGGTTCTTCTGCAAAAGGTTGACGGTCTCGAGCTTTTCGGCCGCCCGCGCCTCGGCCATCTGCTCCAACGCACTGTTGGTGCCGTTGACGTAGGTCTGGTGGTGTTTGGAGTGATGCAACTCCATGATCTGCCCGGAGATGTGTGGCTCCAGTGCGCCGTAATCGTACGGAAGATCGGGGAGGGAGTAAGTAGCCATGCGCAGAGTCCTCTCATCGATGAGCGCGCGTACACCATGCTCATGCTCAAACCTACGCCTGAATATTCCCGCGTCACGCAGGTGGTGGCAGTTTGTGTAGCGGATCACGGTGAACCGAGGGCCCGGACGCTGTTTGTGCCCGATCGGGCGCCACCGGTCGTTGTGGTCAGTCCGGCTCGGTGAGGGAGATCCGGACCGCCCGGAACATGTCGGGGGTGCGCCGGAGGACGGCAAGCTTCGGGTCAGGTACGTCGATATGTGGTGAAACCACCAGCTCGTTGAGAGGTGTCAGCCGTGGGTCGGAGAGAACCTGACGGGTGGCGGTGCGGTCACCGCCGCAGACCATAGCGTCCAGATCGCGCACGTGCGGCAGGATGATGCGGGCAGCGATGTCGGCGGCGGCGGCGAACGCTTCGCGGGCCTGCTTCTCCCGACGTCGGGCAAAACGCTGCTGAGATTGTCCGCCCGCGGCGGTACGTCCCTGAACATGCCGCGACCCGACCTTCGACTCCACGAGTGTCGAGCCGTCGAAGATCCCGGCGGCGTGCCCACCGCGCCGGACCAGCAACACACCCACGCGGCGGGTCCGCCGGACGTGCGCAAGCAGGCCCGAGTACGGTGCGTCGGCGTCGATGTCCAACGGACCGAATGGCACCTGGCACTGTGCCTGGGCACCGTCGGCCGCGTGAATGGTGACGGCGTCCGGTGTGGCCCCATGGGTGACGGGGCCGTGCCGTTCGGTGAACCCCACCAGCCACCGCTCCATGCGCTCGGGCGACACCACGATATGTCTCGTCGGCATCCCACGAGCATGCCTGATCGGTGGCTCGGGTCTTGATCCGCATGGGTACGGCACCCAAGGTATGGGGCCACACTCACCTGTCGCCAGATTCCGGCCGGACCATTGGGGAAGTATGTGAGGATTTGACGTGCGGTCGGAAACGTGGCGCCGACGGATGTGCTCTGTGTGTCTCGGTGACGAGAACGTTCAGAGACGAGTGACCTTGGCGTTGGGCAGCGTGATGGTCTGCACACCCCCGCCGAAGTCGACATGAACTTTGTTGCCGGTTCCGAGCCCGATCACCCGCCCGACACCATGGCGGTCATGGGTCAGGAGGTCGTTGACGGCGAACTGCTCCACCGGTTCTGGAGCGACGGGTTGGAAGGGACTCGAAGGCAAGACTCGTCGATTGGCCGTGCTAGAGGTCATTCCCACAGTGTGCGCTACGACACACCCCGATGTGTAGTCCTCAGTTGTAAGAACTTTGCTGAGCTGTGCGTTTGCCGCTCAACTTGTCCGGACCAGGGCGAGTGGCGAACTGGTGCATGACGAGGATCAGGGCGAACAGCGCAGCCGTGACGGCCACGACTCCGAAGGCACCGCCGGTGTAGGCCCGGATGAGATCTCCCCGATCGATGCTCCCGCCGGAGGTCAGCAGGTCGCCGGTGCTGGACAGGGCTGAGAAGGCCAGCAAGCCGGTGATGAACGCGACGACCGCCATCAGTCCGCTCACGAAGGCGGTCGGGACGATCGCGGAGTCTGGCGGCCGTACCCGCTCCGAACTACCGATCGCGGTCACGATCATGGCCAGTCCGGCCCACGCCATCACCACGGTCATCGCGGCGACCACGTCAGAAGGCCGGTGCCATCCCCCGATCATGGTCGCCACGCCAGTGGCCGCGGCATACGTGGCTGCCAGCACGGCGACCATTGGGCGAGTGTGACGGGGGACGACGAGGACCAGCGCGGCCGCGACACTGGCGGCGACCGTGGTGTGGCCGCTAGGCAGCGAGTTGGCCGCTGCGCCCGACGTCTCGGCCAGATCGGGCCGATCGAAGACGACGTACTTCAACAATTGGGTGGTGACGTTGGCGCCACCCACGAGTACGGCCACCTCCAGGGCCAGCAGCGGGCGTCGCCGGATGATGGCGATGAGGGCGGCCGCGCCGAGGACAACAACGATGAAGGGGATGGACACGATGTCCAGCACAGGTTCGGCGGCGTTCCACAGGGCGCTCTGCCCAATCTCAGAGCCCCGGAACGCGACGTCGTCGATGCGTTGACCAGTGGTGGTTTTGACGAAGTACTGCCAGGTCAGGGCGGTGCCGACCACCCCGGCGGCGAACATGAACAACCCGAGCACGGCGGTGCCGATGCGGGGGGACATTTCTTGCACGGTCAGTGCTCCCGGCCCTTAGTTTCTTAGCGCACTGATGTGCTGAGCGGTGGGACGTTGTGGGTCAGGGAGATGGGCGTGGTCGAGCCGGTCAGCCAACCTGAGCCGGACGGTGGTGGCGCGTCCGCGGCGCATGTGATGTCCTCCTCCCCGTGTACCCGCGGCACGGGTGGTACCGACGGGTACAACCGAGACTATGCGATCGGGCGCGGCTCAGCGGGCAGCGCCGAGCCGACGCGCTGAGCGGACGTATCGCCGAATAGCGCCGTGCTGGACGGTCCGGTTGAGTGGACCGGCCAGGCGGGTGTACCACCGGCCCGGCCGGCTGAAGGCGGTGACCGCGAACCAGACGTCGCCGGCGTCGTCGATTTCGGTGACGAATGCTTCCTCGCCAGCTTCAGGATGCCCAGGCAGGGTGCCATAGGCGAAGCCGGCCCGGTGGTCTTCCTCCACCGTCCACACCACCCGGCACGGAAACCACAGTCGGACCGGTCCGGCCCCGGCCCCGCAGGTGACCTCGACACCGGGGGCGGCCCGTTCGGCGGAGGCCCGGACGATCAGGCCGGACCCTCGATGGACCTCCCACGACATGACACTTCGGGCCACGGCGGCGAAGGTGGCGGCGCCCCGCCCGACGTGTTCCCTGAGCTGCACGTGGTGGTAGCCGGGCGGCAGCGGCAGCTCGCCGGTTGCGCCGACCTCGGCGTAGGTGAAATCGCGGGTCACCTTCTCCACGGTACTCGCGGGCGGGCCGGCTGGTGATCACCGACGATGCCTGCGTCGGGGCCGGCCCGCGCAGCCACATGTTTCCTTACTGTCGCCGGGCCGACAGTAAGGAAACATGTGGTCGCCGCAGTCAGCCGTGCGGACGTCCGGTGCGAGCCATTCGAGGCTCCGCTCGGACGTCGTCGTCCTCGGTGGCGGAGATCTTTCCGGAGCCGCCGCGAACCAGCGGGATCACCATCACCGCGAGGCCGGCGAGGGCCACGACGGTGACGAGCACCAGTCCGGGACGGAACTGGTCGAGTACCTCCGCAGCGGATGCGTCGGCGTGAGCACCGGCGTGGTGGCTGCCCGCCGTGACCAGGGCCGTGGTGACCGCCAGCACCAGCGCGGCTCCGACCTGCATGGACGTCTGTACCAGACCGGCGGCCAGACCCTGCTCGTCGTCGGACACCCCGGACGTGGCTTGGACGTTGATGGCGGGAAATCCCAGGGCGAAGCCCGCACCGAGGAGCAGCACAGTCGGGAGGATCACACCGACATATCCGAGCTCGGGTTCGGCGCGGAGAAGGAACCACACGTAGCCGACGCTGAGTGCACCCAGCGCGATGATGATCAGCCGCGGGGTACCCAGCCGGTCGATCATCCGGCCGGCGTGCGGTGCGGTCAGGACGACCAGGATGCCGGTGGGCAGCAAGGCCAATGCCATCCGCAGGGGGCTCCAGCCGAGGACGTCTTGCAGATAGATGGTCATCATGAACTGGAAGCTCAGGTAGGAGCCGAACAGTGCGACGATCGCGAGGCTGGCCCGGACGATGTGCCCGATGCGCAGGATGCTCAGCCGTACCAACGGTTGGCGCACCCGTTGCTCGACGACCACGAACACGGCCAGCAGGACCAGCGCGAGGACGAGCGAGGCGATCGTGGTGGGGTGGGTGAAGCCGGTTTCGGGTGCGGAGACCACCGTGTACACGAGCAGGACCATGCCGCCGGTGAGGGTGACCGCGCCGCCGATGTCGTAACCGCCGGAGCTCGCCGGCCGGTCGCGGGGGATCAGGAGGATCCCGGCTACGAGCGCGGCGAGTGCGATCGGCACGGGGAAGAGGAAGGTCCACCGCCATCCGAAGCCGGTCAGCAGTCCACCGAAGATCAAGCCGGATGAGAAGCCGCTGGCGCCGAAGACTGTGTAGATGGCCAGCGCGCGGTTGCGGGCCCGGCCTTCGGCGAACGTGGTGGTGATGATGGACAGCCCGGTTGGTGCGGTGAAGGCCGCCGCGACGCCTTTGATCAGGCGGGTGGCGATGAGGAGCGCGCCGTCGTCGACCATCCCGCCGAGTAAGGACGCAACCGCGAACACGGCGAGGGCGACGAGGAAGACCACCCGCCGGCCGAGCAGGTCCGCCGTGCGCCCGCCGAGGAGCAGCAGGCCGCCGAAACCGAGGACGTATCCGCTGACGATCCACTGGAGGGACGTCGTGGACAGCCCGAGTTCCGCGCCGATGGACGGAAGGGCGACCCCGACCATCGACACGTCGAGTCCGTCGAGGAACAAGGCGAGGCACACCACGGCGAGGATGCCCCACAGCCGCGGGGTCCACCGCTGCTGCTCCGGGGCGGAGACGGGAGAAGGGGATGTTGCTGTAGAAGTCACGAGGAACGACGGTACATGCACATGCATTCAATGCACAAGCACATAATGCGAGTGCATCTATCGTTCATGTGATGTTAGAATTCGCAGCGTGGTGCCGACGAAGGAACGCCAGCTGGTTGCCCAGTGGCGTGACCTGCTCTCGTCGTACAACGAGATCGCAAGTGCTCTCGACCGCCACCTCCAAGAGCGGCACGGCATCGGCCGCAGCGAGTTCGAGACCCTCGACCGGCTGGTCGACTCCGGCGCCGAGAAATCCCGCATGCTCGACCTCGCCGCTGACATGTACCTGAGCCAGAGCGCACTGTCGCGAACGGTCGACCGGCTCGAACGGGCCGGGCTGGTTCAGCGGGTTATGTGCCCGGAAGATCGCCGCGGTGTCTTCGTCAAACCCACCCCGACGGGGCGGGAACTGCACGCCGAGGCGAGCGCCACCCATCGCCAGGTGCTGGCCAGTCACCTCGCCTGACCCCCCCCAGCGCGGCCCGGACAGTCGGCCAACGGTGTGCGCAGTAGCCTGAGCTGATGACCCGATATGTCGTTCCCTACCACCTCGACGAGCACCTGCCTGACATCGAGGTACCGTTGGCGCCAGACCTGACCATCAGCGCGGACCTTTCCCAGGCCGGCCCATGGCAACGGATGGCCCACCTGCACCGCGAGGTGGCGGCGGCGGTGGCTGAGGACATCGGCAGCGGCGGTCTACCGGTTGTCCAGTCCGGGGACTGCATGGTGGCCATCGGGGTCGTGGCAGGTGCGCAACGAGCCGTCGACGCCAAGGCCGGGGGTTCGTCGGGTCCGACGATAGGTGTCGTGTGGTTCGACGCGCACGGTGATGTGCAGACTCTCGAGACCACCACCTCGGGTTACCTCGGTGGTATGCCGCTCAGCATCCTCACTGGCTACCGTCCCGAACTCCTCGCTGAGCCGCTCGGTCTGCGCCCGGTGCGGGAGGATCACGTGACGCTGGTGGACGCCCGCGACCTCGACCCCGCGGAAGCTGAGTATCTGTCCCGATCAGAGGTCCGCCACTGCCTCGTCGACGAGGTCGGGGACGCAACGGTGCCATCAGGCCCGTTGGTCATGCACATCGACGTCGACGTCATCAGCCCGGACCACCTCCGGGGCCTGCTGTTCCCCGTGCCGGGCGGCCCGTCGGTGGATGCGGTCGCCCGTGCGGCCGGCCGGGTGATGGCGACCGGACGGGTGGTGGCGGTCAGCGTCGGCTGTACCTGGCAAGCCGGTCACGGCGCTGCCGACCAGATACGACCACATCTGGAATCACTCGTCTCGTAGGGCCGGGTCTGGAACCGGTGTCTGGTCGGGTTCGCGCGCCGAGGCATCCTGCAGATCATGGTTCCGGCGGTGGCCGGGCCGGGCGTTGCGCGGCCGGGAGGGACGAGTTTCGACGGTCAGATCGAACACGGCGGCGACGCGGCGCAGCTTGTCGGGGTTCACGATGCCGTAGATGGCGCGTACCCGCTCGCCGTTCTCGTCGAGGTCGAGTAGTCCCACCGCGCGCAGCTGATCCCCTGCACAGAGGATGGCGGCGGCGTCGCCGTTGATGGTGACGTAACGCACGGTGACCGTGGATAGGTCGTCGATGAAGGGCTTCGCCGTGAATAGCCGGGCGATCTTCTCCCGGCCGACGATGACCCGCAGCGCCGCCTTCGCCTGCCCGCCGCCGTCGGTACAGAACGTGACGTCAGGCGCGAGGACCTCCATCAGTGCACTGATGTTTCCACCAACCGCGGCCGCCATGAATCGCTCGGTGACGGCTTGACGGTCTTTCTGGTCCACGTCGACCCGTGGCCGGCGCGCCTGCACGTGTTCACGTGCCCGGTGGGCGAGCTGACGTACGGCCTCTGGTGTCCGGTCGAGCACGGCAGCGATCTCGCCGTAGCGGTAGCCGAACGCCTCCCGCAGGACGAACACCTTCGGTCAGGAGGGTTTCTTTCCTGTTACGACGCCTGGCGCGAGCGAGTCGACCCTGGGTGGCCCGGTAGGAGAGGTTGGGGTCACGGTGGTCAATGACAGCTCAGGGAAGACGCAGTACGAAGTCGACGTCGTTGCACTGGCTGCGGGTCGGCGACGGCAGGACCGCGGGCCGGTCGTCCGGGCAATCGGTGAGGCCAAAGACTCCGACCGGGTTCGAGGTATTGCGGACCTGGTTCGGCTTGACCGCGTTCGAAGCTTGCTGACCGGCCGCGGCGTCGACGGTTCCATGAAGCTCTTGTTGTTCGGCCGGTCGGGGTTCGACTCCGCTCTGCGGTCGGTGTCCGCCAGCGACATGACGTCGAGCTGGTAGACCTTGAGCGCATCAGGTATGGCAGCCCCCATCCCATGATCATGAACACTTTGCCGTGCCATGGCACGGCAAAGTGTTCATGATCATGGGATGGGGGCGGTTCTCGCACGACCGGCTCGCCGAGTCGGCCAGACACTAGTGGACGACGTTCCTGCCGTGACCAAGAACACCTTGAGACACGATCCCGGCGGTTGTGTCGAGGAACCGGCGCATGGTGGCCTCGTCCCGGATCGCGATCCGCAGCCAATCCGGGCCGAGGCCAGGAAAGGTGTCTCCCCGCCGGACGGCCCAGCCGAGTTCCCGCAGGCGGATCCGGATCTTGTCGGCCCCGGCCAACCTCAGTAGCACGAACGGAGCACGCGGTGGAGTCACGACGTGGGCGCCCATACCCTGCAACTCGGTCGCCACCAGTTGACGCACGGGCTCGTCGGCCCGGGCCAGCCGGTCGGACTCCTGCTGAGCGGCTGGTCGGAGGCAGGCTTCGGTGGCGGCGATGGCGAGGCTGGACACCGACCAGGGAGGTTGTACCGCCCGTAGCCGGGCGATCACCTCCGCGGCTCCGACGGCATAACCCGCCCGGACCCCGGCCAGGCCCCACGTCTTCGTCAAACTGCGCAGGACGAGCAGACCGGGGAAGTCCCGGCGGGCCGCGAGGGATTCCGGCTCACCGGGGATGGCGTCCATGAACGCCTCGTCGACGACGAGCAGCCGGCCTGGGCGGGCTAGCTGCTCGAGGACCGCGGCCGGGTGGAGGACCGACGTCGGGTTCGTGGGATTCCCGACGACGACGAGATCGGCGGCGGCGGGGACGGCGGACGGCTCCAACCGGAACCCGTCGTCGGCGGAGAGCAGCACCCGGTGAACCGAGTGTCCGGCGGCCGTCAGGGCCACCTCCGGTTCGGTGAACTGGGGGTGGACGACAACCGCGTGGCGAACCTCGAGCCCCGGCCGGAACGCGCGGGCCACCAGCGTGAACGCCTCGGCACCGCCCGCGGTCGGGAGCACCTCGGCCACGGGACGGTCGTGCCGGGTGGCGATCGCCGCGGCGGCCGGCTGCGGGTCGGGGTAGGTGGCGACGTCGTCGATGGCGTCGACCAAACGTTCACGCAGCCACGCCGGCGGCATACCAGCTCGGACGTTGACAGCGAGGTCGACGAGCCAGGGCTGCTGGTCGCCGTCGGGTGAGCGGAGCTCTGCGTCGCCGTGATGGTGCAGATCGACTTCGTGCGCCGGTGTCACCGGGGCAGGGCGCCGGCCCGAGCCACCACGCCGATCACCATTCGATGCCACGTTGGCCTTTCTGGCCCGCATCCATCGGATGTTTGATCTTAGTTGTCTCCATGACCAGGTCAGCGGCCTCGATCAGTCGGGGATGGGCGTTGCGGCCGGTGATGATCACATGCTGGTGGCCGGGTCGCTGGGTGAGGACGTCGACCACCTCGTCGACGTCCACCCATCCCCAGTGGATCGGATAGGTGAACTCGTCGAGTACGTAGAGTGTGTGTCGCTCCGCGGCGATGCGGCTGGCGATCTCGCGCCAGCCATCGGCCGCCGCGGCCGCGTGGTCCTCCTCGGACCCCTTCTTCCGCGACCACGACCACCCTTCACCCATCTTGTGCCACTCCACCGGTCCACCGTCACCGGTCTGCTCGTGCAGCCGGCCGAGCGCCCGGAACGCTTCCTCTTCGCCGACCCGCCACTTCGCCGACTTCACGAACTGGAACACGCCGATGTCCCAACCCTGATTCCACCCCCGCAGGGCCATCCCGAACGCCGCCGTCGACTTCCCTTTCATCTCGCCGGTGTGGACAACGACCAGCGGCCGGTTGCGTCGCTGCCGAGTGGTCATACCGTCGGAGGGGACCGCCGTGGGTTGTCCTTTAGGCATGTCAGGCCGCCCTTCGTTGGCTAGAAGTGACATGGGTGCGTACCGCCGAGGTCAGGGCACCAGCGGTGGAGCCGGCGGCGAGGCCGTCGAGCACCACGTGTTCCGCGCCGAGATGACCCGCCATGGTCGCGGCCAGCCCGAGCCGGATCGGGCCGGTCTCGCAGTCGACCACAACGGCGCCGCCGCGGGCCCGGTGCACTTCGCGGGCGAGCAGCCCCGCCGCGGCGCGGGATCGCGGCACCGCGTCGGAACCAAAGGTGGCTCGGCCATCGGTCACGACCACCACGAGCGGCCGGCGGCGCGGATCGCGGACTCCTTCCAGCGCGACGACGCGGGCGGTCTCCGCCAGCCCTTCGGCCAGCGGTGTCCGGCCACCCGTCGGGAGGGTCTCGAGGCGGGCGGCGGCGGCGTCGACACTGGATGTAGGGGGTAGCGCCAGGGTCGCCTCGTTCGCCCGGAAGAGCACCAGGCCGACCTTGTCGCGCCGTTGGTAGGCGTCGATAAGCAACGAGAGCACGGCGGTTTTGACCTCGCGCATCCGCTGCCGGGCCCCCATCGATCCCGAGGCGTCGACGCAGAACAGCACCAGGTTGCCTTCTCGGCCTTCACGGACGGCGACCCGGAGGTCGTCCCTGCCCGGCCGCACGATGGGCCGGCCGGTGGTGCCGGACCGGACGCCGTCGGTGGTCAGTGCCCCGGGCCCCCGGCCAGCCGCCCCGGCCGCCTGGTGAACGGCGGCGGCCCGCAGAGTCGCGACGAGATGGATACCGCCGCTCGTGTCCTCGGCCGCCCGGCGGGCACCGATGGTTCGCCCGTTGCTCGTGATGGCGCGGGAACGACGCCCGTCGGCACCGGAGCCATATCCGGGCACGGTCAGCAACCGGGCCCGGAACGGAATGCTGGCCTGCTGGACGTCGCTGTCCGGTGCGGGCCGGGCCGGGTGCTGCTGGGTGGTCGGCGGTGGGTCCGATGGACTATCCGTAGACTCCGGCGACTGGTCGAGGGGGGTGTCGGCGTCAGATGCGGCGTCCGGCTGCTGCGGTGTGTCGTCGGGCGGCGAACCGGGGCCGGTTCCGGGGTCGTTGCCAGGGCCGGAGTCGTCGGGGTCGTCGGGTCCGGGGTCGTCGGGGGTGGCGTCCTGTAGCGCCTGTTCGAGCTGGTCGTCGTCGATACCGGGGGCGTCGAACGGGTTGCGACGTCGCCGGTGCGGCAACGCCAGGCGGGCCGCCGCCCGCACATCCTCGGTCTCGACGACGGTCCGGCCGGACCACGCCGCGTGGGCGATGGCGGCCTGCGCGGTGACCAGGTCGGCGCGCAACCCGTCTACCTCGAACGCCGCACATACCTCGGTGATCTGGCGCAACGCGGCGTCGGTGAGGATTACGTCGGCCAGCCGTTCGCGGGCGGCGACGATCCGCTCCGACAACTCGCGCTCCGTGGCGGCGTAACGTGCGGCGAACCCGGCCGGGTCGGCTTCGTAGGCCAGGCGAGCACGGACCACGTCGGCCCGAAGTTCCGGATCGCGGCTGGCGGCGACCTCAACTGTCAGGCCGAAGCGATCGAGGAGCTGCGGCCTGAGCTCACCCTCCTCCGGGTTCATGGTGCCGACCATGACGAAACGCGCGGCGTGTGACACCGACACGTTCTCCCGCTCCACCTTGGCCCGGCCCATGGCGGCGGCGTCCAGCAGGACATCCACCAGGTGGTCGTGGAGGAGGTTGACCTCGTCGACGTACAGGATGCCGCGGTTGGCGCCGGCGAGTAGACCGGGTTCGTACGCGGTGACGCCCTCGGTGAGAGCACGCTCCAGGTGGATCGAGCCCAGCACGCGATCTTCGGAGGCACCCACCGGCAGTTCTATCAGCCGCGCGGGTCGGTTCAGGGTGTCTTCGGCGTCGGTGTGGGGCCCATCCGGGCAGTCCGGATCCGGGTCTTTCGGGGCACACGAGAACCGGCAGCCCGCCACCACACTGACCGGAGGAAGCAGCCCGGCCAGCGCCCGGACCATCGTCGACTTGGCGGTGCCCTTCTCGCCGCGGACCAGCACTCCACCGGTGGCCGGTGACACTGCCGACAGCACCAGGGCGAGACGGAGATCATCCATGCCGACGATCGCGGTGAACGGGTAGCCGGGACTCATGTGTCCTCCGGGGGTTGCGGGGGCGGGGCCTGAGGTTCAGGTGCACCCGCCGGTGCTGGGCGGGGCGTGCGTAGCTCGTCGACCACCATGCCATCGCATAGGTGCTCGTCGACGACGCGTCTGACTGCTTCGTCGTCGAGATGGGTGTACCAGACGTCGTCGGGATGGACGACGACCATGGGCCCGAGGTTGCACGGCACCAGGCATCCGGTGTTGGTGACGAGGACGGCGTCGTCGTCCTGACCGCGCTCCCGCAGATGTGCGGACAGGGTCTTGGCGATGCCCGCCGCCCCGTAGGCGGAGCAGCGCGGGCCTCGGCAGACGAAGACGTGCCGGCGGTGTGCGGTGATCTCGGACCAGCTCGGACTGCGGAACGCGTCGGGTGATTCGTTGATCGGGCGGGTCGGTCCGCTGACCGCCGCGACCAGCGCGTCGACCACTTCGTTCGTCTCGCTGACCCCCGCGGCGACCCGGACCCCAGTGTCCATACCCGCCTTCTGGATCCAGTGTGCGGTGGCCTTGCGGGACCACGTCTCCAGGTACCGGTCTCGTGGCACCTGTGCAGGTACGAGCAGGATGTCGGTGGCGCCGTCGGCGAGGCACTGATCGAGCGCTCCATGCACGGACCGTTCGCCGTGGTCGAGCAGCGCCGGCCGCACCGGGTGTCCCAGCCGTTCGGCCAGCCGGCCGGCCAGCGACGCCAGGGTCTGCTCCGCCGTCGGCGCACCAAGCGCCCGGCCGACGAGGACGATCTGCCGGCTCACGTGGCCACCCCCGGCGTGGTGTGCCCGGTGCCGTTGGAGCGTGGGGACGGCGGGTGGAAGGTGAGGAGCGGCCGGCCAGTCTGTGGATGCCGGCTGACGTCCGCGTCGACCTCGTAGACCTCGCGTAACAGGTCCGGGGTGAGCACCTCCGCGGGTGCGCCGGCAGCCACGAGCCGGCCCCGGTTCAGGACGACCAGGTGGTCGCAGAACATCGCCGCGAGGTTGAGATCGTGCAGCGCTGCGATGGTGGTCAGGCCGGCATGGCGGACCAACGCCAGCAACGACAGCGCGTGCGCGATGTCCAGATGGTTGGTCGGCTCGTCCAACACCAACAGGGCGGGTTGCTGAGTGAGCGCCCGGGCCAACTGCACCCGCTGCTTCTCGCCGCCGGACAGGGTGGTCCATTTCCGCCCGGCCAGGTCGAGCATGTCGACCTGGTCGAGGGCGTCGAGGGCGAGGACGCGGTCGTGTTCGGAGTCACCCTGCAACGCCGACCGGTACGGCGTGCGGCCCAGCAACACGACGTCGAGCACGGTGACGTCGAGGTCGGTACCGGAGTGCTGCTCGACGACGGCGAGCTTGCGGGCAAGGTCGCGCCGACGCAGCGAGGACAGGTCGGTACCGCCGAGCAGGACGACGCCGCGATCGGGCCGGGTCAGGCGGGCGATGGCGCGCAGGAGTGTCGTTTTGCCTGAGCCGTTCGGCCCGAGCAGCCCGGTGATCTCGCCGGGGCGTCCTTGCAGCTCGATCCCGTCGACGATGACGGTGCCTTTGACCGACCAGCTCACGTCGTCGACCCGTAGTCCACCCGAGGTGGCGGTGGGTGGTTCGGCTGTGGTTGTCATCCGCGCACCTGCTTCTTACGGAGCACCCAGATGAACGCGGGGACGCCGACGATGGCTGTCACGACGCCGACGGGCAGCTCGCGGGGGTCGAACACGGTCCGGGCGACGGTATCCACCCACAGCAGGAACACCCCGCCCAGTAGAGCCGACAGCGGCAGCACCAGCCGGTGGTCCGGCCCGACGAGGAACCGCACCGCGTGTGGCAACAGCAACCCGACGAACCCGATGGAGCCGCTGACCGCTACCAGCACGCCGGTCAGGAGCGCACACGCGACCAGGAGAAGCCATCGGATCCGGTTGACGTCCACGCCCAGCGAGGCCGCGGCATCATCACCGAAGGTGAACGCGTTGAGGGTCCGGGCGTTCCAGAGGAACAGCAGCAACGCGGCGACGAAGACCACCGAGGCGATCTGCAGTGACGACCAGCGCGACGCCGCCAACGACCCGGACAACCAGAACTGCACGTCCTGAGTGGCGTGTGGATCGGCCACCCACAGGATGACGAACGACGTCAGCGCGCTACACAGCGCACCGATAGCCACCCCGGCGAGGATCATCCGGACCGGGGTGAGGGTGCCCGAGGACTGGCCGATGATCAGGACCAGCATGAACGCACCCAACGCGCCGCCGAACGCACCGAGCGACACCCCGAACAGACCGCCACCAATCCCGGCCACGATCACCATCACCGCACCGAACGAGGCACCGGAGGAGATACCGAGCAGGTACGGATCCGCCATCGGGTTGCGGGTCAGGGTCTGCATGATCGCGCCGACCACCGCCAGGCCGGCGCCGATCAGGGCGGCACTCAGCGTCCGGGGCAGGCGCATGTTCCAAATTACGTCGGCGCGGATATCGCTCGGATGCTGAGCGCCCAACCCCAGCGTGTCGACCTGGAGGAAGGACAGTCCCAGCCGGTCGGTCATGACGGTCCACACCTCGCGCACCGAGATGCCGGCCTGGCCCAGGGTGACCGCGACGAGGATCGAGCCGGTCAGGATCAGAACCGCGGCGGCGACGATCGCGCCGCTGCCGAGCATCCGCCGCCGCGACCGGGGAAGGGGGGACGGCGTGCTGCCGGCCGGCGGTGTCGTGGTGCGGTCCGCCGCCACCCCGGGTGCCGGCGCGGAGTTCATCGTGCCTCCGCGGCGTCCCTAGCCGCGTCAGCCAGGGCACCCACCGTCGTGACGGTCTGGATCCCCGGCGTCGTGGCGGCGAACGGCAGGGTCAAGACCGCGCCGTCCTGAACGGCACGCAATTTGCTGAGGGTGGGATCGGAGTTCAGGAAATCGAGTTTGGTGTCGATGTCGCCGTTGCCGAAGTCGGCCACCACGATCAGGTCGGGGTCGCGCTCGATGACCTGTTCCCAGCTGGTATCCGCCCAGTGCCCACCGATGTCGCTGAAGACGTTCTCGAAGCCGAGCGCCTCGATGATCATGGCTGGCGCGCCGCAACACGCGCCGACGAAGGGGGCATCGGTGTTCATGTCCCACCAGAACACCGACTGCTGGGGGAGGTCGCCGATAGACTCCAGCGTCGCCTCTAGCTGCTGTTTCTGTTCCGCGATGAGCTCGGCGGCGCGATCTTCGACGTTGAAGATGCTGGCGATCAGTTCGATCTCGAACCAGATGTCCTCGATGCTCATCGGTTCGTCGTCGGGTTCGTTCTCACACCGGCCCACCGACAGGAACGTGGGGATGCCGAGGTCGGCGAAGTTGTCCCGGCTGCCCAGGTTCTCGTCCCGGTACGCACTCGGATAGGAGGCGTAGACGAAGTCCGGCTCGACGTCGAGCAACGCCTCGAGGCTCGGATAGTCGCGGTCGACGAGCACCTCGACGTCGGCGAAGTCGTCCGCGACCAGCGGTGCCACGTACTCGTCCGGTTCGCCGGCCACCGCCAGGAGCTGGTCTTTCAAACCCAGCGCCAGCATGATCTCGGTCACCGGCTTGTTCAGCGTGACGGCCCGCTCCGGTGGTGCCTCGACGGTGACCTCGACGCCGCAGTTCTCGATGGTGATCGGATGGCCATGGGTGTCGGCCCGTTCGGCCGGGTCGGTCGGATCGGCCTGGCCGGCCGGCGGCGCCGCGACCGGGGCCGCGTCGTCGTTGCCGCAGGCGGCCAGCGCCAGCGTGGAGAGCACCAGGCCGGTGGCGGCCACGAGGCGAGTCGGCGTCGTCATCGCAGCACCTCCAAGCCCTCGGCGAGGGCGACCACGGCGCTCACGTTGCGGATGCCAGGCGTGGTGGCGGAGAACGGGATCACCACGTACTGCTCGTTGCGGACGGCCCGCAGGCCGTCGACCGCGGGCGTCGACTCGATCGCCGAACGTTTGTCCTCTGCCGTGCTCCAGTCCGAGTCGACCAGCACAATCACATCCGGGTCACGCTCGACGACTTGTTCCCAGCTCACCGCTGCCCAGGAGCCGGCTTCGTCGGCGAACGCGTTCCGAACCCCGGCCGCGTCCATGATCATGCCGGGTGCGCCGCAGCACACCCCAACGCTTGGTGCATCCGTGCTGTTGTCCCACCACATCACCGTGGTGCTGGAATGGTCGGCGGTCACGTCGAGTGCTTCCTGGAGCTCGGCGCGTTGGGCGGCGACGAGGTCGTCGGCGGCGTCGGCAACCCCGAACCGGGCGCCGATCTCCTCGATCTCCTGCCACACCGCCTCGATGTCGAGCGGTTCGTCATCCGACCGCCCCGGGCATGCAGCTGGCGAGAGGTACGTGGCGATACCCAACTCGGCGAGGTCAGCGCGCTCACCCGCGTTCTCCGGCTGGAACGCACTCGGATACGACGCGTAGATGAGGTCCGGCTCGGTGTCGAGCACCGTCTCCGACGACGGGTACCTGTCCGACAACACGGGGACCTCGGCGTATACCTCCGCCAACTCGGGCAGGATCTCGTCGTCCAGGTACGCCGTGCCGACCATCCGGTCCTGCAAGCCCAGGGCCAGCATCACCTCGGTGGCGGCCTGGTTCATGGTGACCGTCCGCTCCGGGGGTGCCTCGATGCTCACCTCGATCCCGCAGTTGGTGCTGGATGTTGATTCGTTGGCGGTATCGGCGAGTGGCGTCGTGGTCGAATCGTCCGATTCTCGTTGCTCGGTGGTGGTGTCGTCGTCGCTCCCGCAGGCGGCGAGTAGGACGCCGCCGAGCGTGAGACACGCGAGCACTGGCACGAATCGGCGCCGGTGTAGTCGGGATCGGTGGGGCACGTGCGTTGATACGGTCATTGGGACCGCCTTCCATCACCTCGTGGAATCTGGCTTCCAATGCCGTGGCCGGTCTCCTGGCTGACGGGCGACGCCGCCCGGCCTACCTTCCCAGGCAGCATGCTGCCCAGTGGCTCCCCGTTGTGGGGTACGGCCGGGAAACTTCCCGATCACAGTGGCGAGGGCCGCTCCGGTTCTACACCGGATTCCCGTGCACCACGGCGAGTCCACCCTACCGTGCGATTCGGTCTCCGGTTCCGCTGGTCCGCTGGAGTATCTGCGAGTTGTCCGGGGCGGTGGGCGTTACCCCACAGGTCACAGATCTGTCCGGCCTGACAGAGCGGCATAGGCGGCGTGGGTTGCGGTGGCGAAGCGGGCGGCCAACCGCGGATGCCCAGCCCAGTGCACGTGTAGATACGACGCGTGTAGCAGCCGACCGGCGAAGCCCTCGGTGCTCTCGCCCCAGGTCCATGCCGGCTGTGCACCGTGCGCCGGGGTGACCTGAGTGCGGTGGAACTCGTGCGCGGTGACCTGCTCACCTTCGCCGCTGAGCACGTTGGTGGCGGGGGCGGTCGCGGTCCGATAGCCGAGGGTACGTCGGGATGTCATCCGGGCGGTGGCGTCCAGAACCCCCACCATCGGCTGATCATCCAACTCGCGGCACAGGTAGGTGAGCCCGGCGCACTCGGCGACCATGGGCACCGATCCGGCTAGCCCGGCCACCGCCGCGCGGAGCGGTGCGTTCGCGCTGAGCGCGTCGGCGTGCACCTCGGGGAACCCGCCACCGAAATAGAGTCCAGCGCAGCCGTCCGGGAGAGACTCGTCGGCGAGCGGGTCGACGTCGACCACCTCGACCCCAGCCGCGGCCAGCAGTTCGACGTTCTCGGTGTAGCGGAAGGTGAACGCCGGTCCGCCGGCCGCGGCGATCACTGGCAGTGGCCGGCGCACCGGAGAGGGAGCGCCATGCGCGCCCAGCGCGGCGACGGGATCCCACGCGGGCCGGTCGAGGTCGGGCGCGGTCCGGGCTACCCGTAGTACGGCGTCCAGGTCGACCCCGGTGGTGATCCACGACCGCAACGCGTCGAGGACGGTCGCGGACTCGGCGCGGCGCTCCGCGGCTGGGATCAGGCCGAGATGCCGGCTCGGCACTTCGACGTGGTCGCTGCGGTGTAGTGCCCCCAGGACGGGTACGCCGATGCCGTCGAGGGCGCCGCGGAGCTCGGTCTCGTGCCGTGGTGAACCGAGCTTGTTGAGGATCACGCCGGCCAGCGTGATGCCGGGGTCGAACGTCGCGAACCCGTGCACCATCGCGGCGACGCTACGGCCGGCGGCGCTTCCGTCGACCACGAGGACGACGGGGGTGTTGGTGAGCCGGGCCACGTGCGCCGTCGACGCGAACCCGCCGGTGCCGAGGGCGCCGTCGAACAGGCCCATGACACCTTCGATCACGGCGATGTCAGCCTGGGTCGGGACGGTGGCGCCGTGCCGTAACAGCGCGGCGATGTGGTGTTCACCTTGCAGGTGGGGATCGAGGTTGCGGCCGGGTCGACCGGTGGCGAGGGCGTGATAGCTCGGGTCGATGTAGTCGGGTCCGACCTTGTGCCCGGACACCGTGAGCCCGCGCCCGGCAAGCGCCGCCATCAGACCGCTGGCGACCGTGGTCTTGCCGTGCCCCGAGGCTGGTGCGGCGATGATCAGCCGGGGCAGGACCAGCCGTGTGGCAGGGGTTCCCGGCACGGATGCCCTCCTCTTCTCGCCCCATGATCATGAACACTTTGCCGTGCCATAGCACGGCAAAGTGTTCATGATCATGGGTGTGGTGTGGCCGCCGGCATCATCGCACGGACACCTGGGTTACGGTGAAAAGCGTGACTCGTCCGCCTGCCGCCGCAGCCGCCTCACCTGCCATGATCACCGTGGTGGGTATTGGCGCCGATGGCTTGAGCGGCCTAGGCGAGCAGGCGAGAGACGTGATCGCCAACGCTGAGGTGCTGGTGGGCGGCCAACGTCATCTGGACATGGTCCCGGGCGACGCTGTGATGAAGCTCTCCTGGCCATCGCCGTTCAAACCAGGCGTCGAACGGATCGTCCGCGAACATGGCGCGCGCCGCCTGGTGGTGTTGGCCAGCGGGGACCCCCTGCTCAGGGGGGTCGCCACGCTGCTGGTGGGCCTCTTCGGAACGGATGGGGTCCGGATCCTGCCTGGTGTCTCGTCGGTAGCCCTGGCCCGGGCACGGCTCGGCTGGTCCAGCGAGAGCACCGAGGTGGTCAGATTGACTAGTGACCACGCCCACGAGGTGGCCCGGGTGCTGGTTCCGGAACAACGCATCCTGGTGCTCAGCGCGTATGCGTCGACGCCGCCGGCCGTCGCGGAGGTGCTAACCTCCCGCGGCTACGGATCCAGCCGCATGAGGGTCTTGGAGAACCTCGGTGGCCCGGACGAACAGCTGATCGACGGGGTGGCGCGGGACTGGAGTCACCCGCCCGGCGCACCGCTGAACATCGTCGCCGTCGAATGTGAACCCGATCCCGGCACGGTGCCACGGCCGATCGTGCCCGGCCTACCCGACGACGCCTTCGAGCACGACGGCCAACTCACCAAACGTGACCTGCGGGCTAGCTGCCTGGCACGGCTGATGCCGCTGCCCGGACACTACCTGTGGGACGTGGGGGCCGGGTCCGGCAGCATCGCCATCGAATGGATGCGCGTGCACCCCGCCAACCAGGCGGTGGCGGTCGAGGCCGATCCGGAGCGGGCCGCGCGGATCGGCCGGAACGCGAACTACCTCGGTGTACCGGAACTCTTCGTCGTCCACGGACGGGCACCACGAAGCTTGGCTGAGCTCGTTCCGCCCGACGCCGTGTTTATTGGTGGCGGCGTCAGTACCCCGGGTGTGGTCGAGACGTGCCTGCGTGCGCTGCGTCGAGGCGGCCGGCTCGTCGCGCACGGCGTCACGCTGGAGGCGGAGGCCGTGCTGACCGATGCGTACACCAAACATGGCGGCGAGTTGATCCGGCACGCCATTGAGCGTGCCGCCCCGCTTGGTGGGTATACCAGCTGGCAGCCCGCCCGGACGCTCACTCAGTGGAGCATCACCAAGGAGAACCGTTGACTGTTCATTTCATCGGCGCCGGACCCGGCGCGGCCGACCTGATCACGGTGCGCGGCCAGACGCTGCTCGGGCACTGTCAGGTGTGCCTGTACCCCGGCAGTCTGACCCCGACGGAACTGCTCGCACACTGCCCGGACGACGCGCGGTTGGTCGACACCGCCGACCTCACCCTCGACCAGATCGTCGACGAGCTGATCGCCGCACATGAGCGGGGCGACGACGTGGCCCGCCTGTGCTCCGGCGACCCGTCCATCTACAGCGCGGTGGCCGAACAGATGCGCCGCTTGGATGCGGCCGGCGTGCCGTATGACGTTGTCCCCGGAGTGCCCGCGTTCGCGGCCGCGGCCGCCGTTCTGGGGCGGGAGCTGACGGTTCCGACGGTGGGGCAGAGTGTCATCCTCACCCGCACCCAGGCCCGCTCGACTTCCATGCCGGACGGTGAGAACTTGGCCACGTTCGGCGCCAGCGGTGCCACCTTGGCCCTACATCTGGCCATCAACCGGATCGAGCAGGTGGTCGACGAGCTGGTGCCGCATTACGGCGCGGACTGCCCGGTGGCCGTGGTGGCCCGGGCCAGCCAGCCCGGGGAGCAGGTGGTCCGTGGCACGCTGGGCGACATCGTTGGCCAGGTCCGCGCGGCGGGTATCACGAGGGCCGCGATGATCTTCGTCGGCGCGGTGCTCGCCGCGGAGAACTTCCCCGACAGCTTCCTCTACTCGGCCACCCGGGACCGCTCCAAGCAGCCGGCATCGCTGTGACGCCCGGGCGCCTCCGGTCAGCTTCTCCCGACGATGGTCCCGGAGCGGTTCACGACGACGACGTCCGTGGTCACCGGCGCGCCCCGGAGCACGTCGTCGGCGGTCTCGCGGGCCTTGACCGCTACCAAGGCGCCGAGATCCAGTCCGGCCGCCTGAGAGATCTCCAGGGCGTGGATCGCCGTGTTGGCCGTTTCGATCGGGCCGGCCAGCTCAGGGTGGCCCGCCTCGGCGGCCATCCGCGACAGCAAGCCGAAGTCCACTTGCGAACGTTTGGAATGCAGGTCGAGGAAGCCGGCGGCCAGCTTGGACATCTTGGCGAACCCACCGGCCACGGTCAACCGCGGTATCGGGTGTCGGCGCAGGTACTTGAGCACGGCTCCGGCGAAGTCACCCATGTCCAGCAATGCGCTGTCCGGCAGCTGGTACAGCTCTTGAGCGACCCGCTCCGAGGTGCTGCCCACGGCGGCCGCGACATGCTGATGGCCCATGGCGCGGGCGACGTCCACGCCGCGCCGGATGCTGTCGATCCACGCCGAGCAGGAGTAGGGGACGACAACACCGGTGGTGCCGAGCACCGACAGCCCGCCGACGATTCCCAGCCGCGGGTTCCACGTGTGCCGGGCCATCTCCTCGCCGTGCGGAATCGAGATCTCCACGACGACGTCACCGGCGCCGTCGTACTGAGCGGCCACGCGGTTGATGGCGTCGCGCATCATCTGCCGGGGGACCGGGTTGATCGCCGGCTCCCCGACGTCCAACGGCAGGCCCGGGCGGGTGACGGTGCCGACACCATGTCCCGCGCGGAAGGTCACTCCGCTGCCGGGTTCTCCGGTGCTGACGGTGGAGACGATGAGTGCGCCGTGGGTGACGTCCGGGTCGTCGCCGGCGTCCTTGACCACTCCGGCGCTCGCGCTAGCGGCGTCGAGCCGTTCGGTCGCCAGCGCGAAACTTGGCCGCTTGCCTTTCGGCAGCGGCACTTCCACCGGGTCCGGGAACTCGCCGGTCAGCAGCGCGGTGTAGGCGGCGGTGGTGGCTGCGGTGGCGCAGGCGCCGGTGGTCCAGCCGTAGCGCAACCCGTCGCTAGTCCGTTCCGTCGTCACCGATTCGACCCCGTATGCCGGCCCATCAGGTGGCGGATGTCAGTGCGGTGTCACCGGTGGGCATCTCGTGTGCAGTCTCCAAGGAGTATGACGTGAGTGCACCGGACGGTGATCCGGGTGGTCCGGTTCTGGTGCTGGGCGGCACGGCGGAGGGCCGCGAGGTCGCGGCCGAGCTGAACGTGCTCGGCATGCGGGTGGTGTCGTCACTGGCCGGGCGGGTATCGAAGCCGAGGCTACCGGTGGGTGAGGTCCGGGTGGGTGGGTTCGGGGGTGTCGACGGGTTGGCGGAGTGGCTCCGGGAGCAGCGAGCCGCCGCCGTCGTCGACGCCACTCACCCGTTCGCGGAGCGGATCAGCGCGTCGGCGGTCACCGCGGCAGAGCAGGCCGGCGTCCCGCACCTGCGGCTGGAGCGGCCAGGCTGGCAGGCCGGACCGGGTGACGAGTGGCACTGGGCCGATTCGCTGACCCACGCCGCCGAGCTGATCGCCCGGCTGGGCCGCCGAGTGTTCCTCACCACCGGTCGGCAGGGGCTTGCCGCGTTCGCCCGCCTTGACAAGCAATGGTTCCTGATCCGCTGTGTCGACATGCCGGAGCCACCGATGCCGCTCGAGTCGTTGGTGGTGCTCGACCGCGGCCCGTACACGGTGGACAAAGAGCTGACCCTGATGCGTCGGCACCGGATCGACCTGCTGGTGACCAAAGACAGCGGCGGGACGATGACGACGGCCAAACTCACCGCGGCCCGGCGGTTGGGCCGGCCGGTCGTCGTTGTCCGCCGACCGCCCCATCCGGCCGCGGATCGGGTAGTGGAAACGCCGGCCGCGGCGGTCCGGTGGGTGCTGGAAGCAACCGGTAGATGATCATGAATGGCACGATGGCACGCGACAAGGGGTAGTGATGGAAGCGTTCTACGACGTGGTGCAGCGACGGCGAGACGTTCGTGGTGAGTTCACGGGTGAGCCAATCCCGCCCGACGTGCTGGACCGGATACTCGGTGCCGCGCACGCCGCTCCCAGCGTCGGGCTGAGCCAACCCTGGGATTTCGTCCTGGTGGAGGACGGCGGCACCCGCGCTGCGTTCCGCGACCACGTGCTGGCCGAACGTGAGGTGTTCGCCGAGACGTTGAACGGGGAACGGGGCGGAACCTTCAGCAAGCTCAAGATCGAAGGCATTCTGGAGGCCAGCCTCGGCATCGTCGTCACCTACGATCCCTCCCGTGGTTCACCCGCGGTGTTGGGTCGGCACGCGATCGCCGACGCCGGGTTGTACTCGGTGTGTCTGGCCATCCAGAACCTCTGGCTGGCCGCCACCTCCGAAGGACTCGGGGTGGGCTGGGTCAGCTTCTACCGGGAACCGTTCCTGGCCGAGCTGGTCGGTCTGCCGGACGGGATCCGCCCGGTGGCCTGGCTGTGCGTCGGGCCGGTGACGCAGCTGGCGACGGTCCCGGACCTGGAGCGGCACGGCTGGCGTCGGCGGCGCCCACTGGCGGAGGCCATCCACCGAGAGAAATATGTGGTGAAACCTGCCGAGACCAACTGACACACTGAGCGGACGTCCCATCCAGACGGCGACGGGACGACGCTGGTGCCGGTGCCCGGCTCAGCCACGATCACCCGGATCCACCACGCCAACGGCTGGCCCGACGAGTCGTCCGCCGGCAGGTTCGTGGGGTATGCGGTGGATCTCGACGTCGCCGAGCGTCCACCACATACCGTGCGCGACCCGCGGAACTGACGTTTCGGCAGCCTGGAGATCAGCCGAGGACGTCGGTGGCGACATGGTCCGCGCCCACCCCGTCGATGATCATGCCGTAGCCCGTGGAGTTCGCCAGCCGTAGGGGCAGGATGCGCTGATAGTCGTCGGACTGATACCAGGCCAGTGCGCTGGCGCGGTCGGGGAACTCGATGACGATGAGATCGCCGGTCCACGTCCCTTCCAGCACGGTCGGGACACCACCGTGGATCACGAAGCGCCCGCCGAAGGGCTCCAGCGTGGCATCGATGCCGCGTAGGTACTCGACGATCCCTTCGCCGAGATGAACATCGTGTAGATGGGCGACGGCGTAGGCCGGGACATTGTCGGCGCCGGTGCTCATGCGCTCGGCACCTGGTCGAGGAAGCCGAGGACAGTCGCGACGCGCCCGTCGCTGTCGAGCTGGATGACGTCGAAGCCGATGACGAGCGGTTCCGCTCCAGCCGGCCCCAGAGTCCACTGGAACCGGGCTTGGTTGTGGTGGCCGTCGACCGAGCCATGCAGGCCGAATCGCATACCTTGGAACTGCCCGCGCACCGCCCCGATTAGGGCGGTCAGCTCCTGAGCGCTGGCCGCCGTCGCCATGGGGTCGATGTAGGTCACCGCGGGCGCGAACACCTCGTCGGCGAGCTTCTGCCGGGCGTCGGCGTCGGCCTCGTTCCAGACGTCGATGTATCGGGCCACTACGGCTGCGAAGTCAGTCATGTCTTGTCCTTTCGTTCCGTCCGGTGTGGACGTGTTCAATCTTCGGCCGCCTTTTCCGGTCGGTCGATTACGTCCGAGGTAATGGGCTGGCGTCGGTGGCCGCGTAGATTGGCGCCGTGACCGTGACTAGTACCACTCCTTCCGTGGGTGAATCCTTGCGCTGGTGGCGGGAGCGGCGACGCCTCACCCAGCTGGACCTATCCGCCCAGGCCGGAGTATCGACGAGGCACATCAGCTTTCTGGAGACCGGCCGCTCGGCACCGACCGCGGCGATGATCGTCCGGCTAGCCGAGTGCCTCGACATCCCGCTGCGAGAACAGAACACGTTGCTGCTGAGAGCCGGGTTCGCTCCTTCATTCACGCAGCGCGATCTGGCGGAGCCGCCGCTGTCGATGGTCAACGACGCGATCAACCGCGTCTTGGACGCACACGCGCCGTTTCCCGCCCTGGTAGTCGACCGGCAATGGAATCTCGTCGCCGCCAACGACGCCGTCGTCGCGTTGATCGAGGGTTCCGCCGACTTCTTGGTCGAACCGCCCGCCAACGTATTGCGGCTGACCTTCCACCCGGAGGGTATGGCTCCCCGGATCGTCAACCTGTCCGAATGGGCCGCACACATCCTGGCGCGGCTCCAGCAGGAGTGCGACCGCACCGCCGACGCGCAGCTTGAGCAGCTGCTCGCCGAACTGCGCGACTACCCGATCCGGCGTTCCGCCGCCGGCGGCAGGCATCCGGCCATCGTGATCCCGTTGCGGCTGCGCACCGACGACGGGATCGTCTCGTTGTTCAGCATGACGACGGTTTTTGGCACACCCACCGACGTCACCGTGTCGGAGCTGGCGATCGAGACGTTCTACCCGGAGGACGAGTTCTCGGCCGACTATTTTCGCCGCATCGCCGGCTGAGTTTGAGGCCGAGACCGCCTAGTAGGTGCGAGGCGTCCACACGGTGGCGGATCCGTCCGGGCGCTCGCTCACCTGGGTCCGCGACGAGCCGATGATCAGCAGGCAGCGCATGTCGACGTCGTCGGCGTCGAAACTCCCGAGCGTGGTCACGGTCACCGATTCCTCCGCGCCGCCGACGTCTCGGGCGATCACCACCGGTGTCTCTGCCGCGCGATGCCGCAACAGGGTTGCCCGCACCCGCTCAAGGTGGTCGCGGCGGCTGCGGGAAGCCGGGTTGTACAACGCCAGGGCCAGATCGGCCGCTCCGGCCGCGTCCAGCCGACGTTCGACGACATCCCATGGTTTGAGCCGGTCGGACAGGGACAACACACAATAGTCGTGGCCCAGCGGGGCACCCACTCGAGACGCGGCCGCTTGTGCCGCCGTCAGGCCGGGCACCACCCGGATGTCGATACCGGCCCAGCGTGGATCACCGGCCTGCTCCAGCACCGCCGACGCCATCGCGAACACACCTGGATCCCCGGAGGACACCACCGCCACCCGGGCGCCCGCGGAGGCCAGCTCCAACGCCTGGACGGCGCGGTCCGCCTCGACCCGGTTGCCGGAACTGTGTCGCTGCTGGCCAGGACGGACCGGAACACGTGCGACGTAGGGACCGTAGCCGACGACGTGGTCGGCGGCGGTCAACTCCGCGGTGGCCTCCGGGGTGCGCCAGTCCGGCCCGGCCGGTCCGAGGCCGACGATCACGACCTCGCCGCCTGGTTGTGTCGGACGCTGGGCAGTGGGGTCGGCCGCATCGTCGGTGCTACGGACCGCCGCGGTGGTGCCGTCGACACGAGCCGTGTATCCGGGGCTCGGCACGATCGCCAACGAGAAGTAGGGAACGCTGGCCGGGTCTACCCCCGCCAAAGGTTGAACGCGCTGTTCACCCCACGTGGCGCGCTCGACGTAGTAGGCGTCGGCCAACCGGCCGGCCTCGGCGAGGGCGTCGCGCACCGCGGTGAACGTGCGGCCCAGTTTGAGGATGGCGACCGCGTCGGCTTCGGCTAGCCGCATCGCCAGCTGAGGTGCCGGCAGGGTCCCCGGCAGGACGGTCAACGTCTCCTCATGTTGGACCAACGGCTGGCCGAGCGCCGCGGCCGCCGCCGTCATCGACGTCACACCGGGCACCGCGTGTGCTTCGTACCGCTCACACAGGCGTTCGTGCATGTACATGTAGGAGCCGTAGAAGAACGGATCACCCGCGCACAGCACCGCTACGTGGCGTCCGGCGTCGAGATGTTCGGCGAGCCGTTTGGCGGCGTGTTCGTAGAACTCGGCCATGGCGCCGTCGTAACCGCCCGGATGTTGGGTGCCTTCGGTGGTCACCGGATAGACGAGTGCCTCCTCGATCTGGTCACCCCGCAGGTAGGGTTCGGCGATCGAGCGGGCGATGCTGCGTCCGTGCCGGGCACTGTGGTAGGCGATAACGTCGGCACGTTCGATGATCCGGGCCGCCTTGACCGTGATGAGCTCGGGATCGCCTGGACCGAGCCCGACACCCCACAAGACTCCCGGTTTCGACGTGGTGTTCGTCTGCGCGTTCGTCATTCGACCTCCGTGGCCAGCGCGTTCACGGCGGCGGTGGCGATCGCACTGCCCCCGCGGCGACCGTGGACGGTCAGATAGGGTGCCGGGGCCCGTTTCACCAGCTCCTCCTTGGACTCCACCGCCCCGACGAAACCGACCGGCACGCCGACGATGGCCGCGGGGGCCGGGACACCCTCGTCGAGTAGCTCGAACAGCCGGAACAGCGCGGTGGGTGCGTTGCCGATGGCGACGACGGAGCCGGGCAGGCGGTCGCGCCACAACTCCAAGGCCGCGGCGCTGCGGGTGGTGCCGAGTTCGGCGGCCAGCGCGGGCACCCGAGGGTCGGCGAGGGTGCAGACGACGTCGTTGTCGGCGGGCAGACGAGACCGGGTGACGCCGCTGGCGATCATCTTCGCGTCGGTCAGGATGGGGGCGCCGGCTCGTAAGGCGGATCGCGCGGCGGCCACGACGTCGTCGGAGTAGTCCACGTCCGTGGGGAGGTCGACCATGCCGCAGGCGTGAATCATGCGGACCACCACCGTCGCGACGTCGGACGGCAGGTGGTCCAGGTCGGCCTCCGCCCGGATGGTGGCGAACGAGCGGCGATAGATCTCGGCGCCGTCGCGGATGTAGTGGTCCATGTCAGTCCTTCCCGGCCAGTGTGGTCGCGGTCCCGACCGCTTCGGAAGTCACCTGTGACGCGGCTTTCGGCACGGCGATGGCCAGTTCGTCTCGTGCCACGCGGATGCCGTCGACGACGTAGCCGTCCATGGCGGCTACGGCGTCCACGTGTGGGCCGCGTGGGCGGCCACAGCGTCGCTCACACCCCGAGACATGCAGCGTGATCCCAGGGGGGAGCGTCGTGAGGAGCGGGAGAGTGTCGGCACGGACATCGGCCCGAGACGATGCACAGCCGGGATGTCCGATACACGCGGTCACCCCGGCCGAGGGCGACTCGGGGTCGAGAACGTATCCGGCGGCGACCAGCGTGTCGACGGCGCGCCCCGCGGCACCCGGCGGCAGACCGGGCAGCACTACTGAACGCCACGGCGTCAGCACCGCCCCGCGCGGGCTCAGCCCGGCCAGTGTCCGCAGCTGGGCAGCCGTGAACGTGCCAAGGGGAATCGCGGCCACAACGGCGTAGTCCGGGCCGGATCGGTGCTGGTGCGGCCCGACGGCCGGCGGTGGCGACGTGGTGAGAGCGGCCGTTGGTGCCGTCCGGACGTCTGGGCCGAGCGTGTCGGCCACCACTGCTGTGAGCTGCTCCTGGCTGTTCAGCTCACGGATATGCCACGCCGTGCCGCTGGTCCTGGCACGGACGTCGAGGAACGCGTGGGCGGCTGCGACGAGAGCCGCGGATGCCCGCCGGGCCGGGATTCGCAGGCCGGTGTCCGCGCCGCCGAGCAGGAGCGCACCCTGCTGGCTGTCGGTGGCCCGCCATCCGGCGTCGAGCATGGCCGGCGGCAGGTCGCCCCGGCCGTCGTCGAGCCCGAACTGGAACCTGCCCGGCAGCCGGGCGAGAGCCGGTTCGGCGCGTAGCGCATGGTCCAGTTCGATGACGAGTGTGCGTACGTCGACCAGGCCGCCGGTGATGCCGCTCAGTGGTGACGCCACGATGTTGCGGACCCGCTCATGGCTGGCCGACGGCAACAGCCCAGCTCTGGTGAGCCGTTCGGCCAGCGCACTAACGTCGGCGACGGCGCGTAGTTGGACATTGGCACGCGAGGTCAGGTGTACTTCGCCGTCCCCGAGATGTTCGGCGCAGTCGGCCAGCGTGACGAGCTGCGAGGCATCGAGGCGTCCGCCAGGGGTGCGGATCCGGGCCAACGGTCCGTCAGCCGCTTGATGAGTGGTGAGGGCGCCTGGGCAGGCATCGACTCGGTCCCGCACCGTCGGAGCCATCGCCGACCGCCTTCCATCACCTCGTGGAATCTGGCTTCCTGACGCCGTGGCCGGTCTCCTGGCTGACGGGTATGGCGCCGTCCGGCCGACCTTCCCAGCCGATGTTGCTGGCCAGTGGCTCCCCGCACGCGGGGAACAGCCGGGGGCTTCCCGATCACAGTGGCGAGGGCCGCGCCGGTACTACACCGGCTTCCCGTTCACCACGGCTCGCCGTCCACTGTACCGGCCTGCCCGCCGACCGCCCCGGTTGCGTCCCGCACCGCCGGCGCCGCAGGCACTCCGACTGCACGACGCTGGGTCCTGATGTTTACGACGGGTCGCCTTCGTCAGCGGTCAGCGTCTCGACGATCTCGGCGAGCAGATACTGCGTCTTGGGTTCGATGACGGCGGCCGGATAGGAGCGTTGCAGAAGTTCGAGGCCGTCCTCGACCGTGTTGAACCCGCACTCGCGCATGAGGAACCGAATGTCGTCTACGTCGGTGTCTACGCGGGAGGCCCGCAGCTTCATCGCGAGCAGGTATCGCGGAGAGGCGACGGAGACCCGCAGATACCGCGTTTCGAAGAAGAGACGGGGATCTGGATCGGGGCCCGGGAGAAAGCCTTTCACCGCATCGTTGAGCCAGTCTTCTTCGAGCCCGTGGTCCTCCGCAACCGCTGCCGCTGCCTGCCGCACCGCCGCCGTGGGGGCGAAGACTCCGTCGAGATCGCGGGTAGCGCGCCTGGCGTCGTAGGCAAGCGCCATCGCGGCGCCGCCGACGAGGAAGATGTCCGCCTGCGTCGCGCGCTGGGCAAGTTCGTCTGACAGAGACTCGAGGAGGGAGACGATGCCAGCCCGGTCTAGTGCGGTTGGGGTGTTCACACCCGCTCCAGGCCGTTTGCCGCGATGAAGATCCCACGGCGGCGAAATGACAGCGGGGATTCACGCAAGGACCACGGATGCATACCGCGGAGCTCGGTGACGAACCACCAGTCGTCGGTGAAACGCCGCTCATTCAGTGCCCATCGAGGCACCTGCCAGTCGTCCCGTCGGGCGAGATGTTCGGCGAGCGCGGCAAAGGCGGCGTCGACCCGGCCATCGCCGGTGGGCTTCGGTTCCTTCGAGAACAGCGCGGCCGCCGCTTCGACTCCCTGATGGCGTTTCCGCGACTCGTACACGTCCAGCAGTTGCAGAATGGCATGCCGCCACACGACGGTGAGAGGCTCATCGCGACGCATCAGCTGCTGGGCATCAGCGGCAGCCCTTGCTGCGTCGTAGCCGGCCACGGCACCTCTCCCTCCGGTTCGGCTTCATTATCCCCGAACTGCGGCGTGAATGCCGGTTCTCAAGCCGTCTCCGAATCTCGGTTGCGTCCCGCGCCGCCGGCGCCGCGGGCCCCCGACCGCATGACGCGGTAGCAAATCCGCGCGGGGGCAATCCGATAGTGGTACCTCGACCGTAGATAAGGAGACCGGACCGATTCCGGGCGGGCGCGGGGTGAGCGCCGCGCCCGTCGTGACATGTGGAGGTCTCATGAACCGACGAACTCGGGCCATGCCGTTGGTGGTGGTCGGCGCCCTTGCGCTCGTGGTCGCTGCCTGCGGCTCGGACGACGACGGTGATGGCGACGTCGCAGCGCCCCCCGGCAACGGCGATCGGGTCGATCTAACTGGGTCGCCCCTCGGTGAGATTCTCGTCGACGGGGACGGCATGGTTCTGTATCTGTTCACGGTCGACGAGCCGGGGACGAGCAACTGCCATGACGAATGCCTGGAGGCGTGGCCGCCGTTGGCGGGTGAGCCGGAGGCCGGTTCCGGTGTCGACGCGTCGCTACTTGGCAGTATCGAACGCGACGACGGCACCGTCCAGGCCACCTACGGCGATTGGCCGCTGTACTACTACGCGGGGGATAGCAGTGCTGGCGACCTGCACGGTCAGGGCTTGAACGACGTCTGGTACGTGCTCGACGCCGGCGGCAACGCCATCGAGGACGCGGTACCGGACGACATGTCCGACGATGACGATGACAACGGCGGGGGCCGTTCCGACTACTGACGTGCGCTAGTGCACGGCGAAGTTCGGTCACACCACGTGGGATCGGTCGGCTCCCAACCAGCCGTCCAGACGTTCCTGGAGGTAGACCACCTGAGGCGTGCCGTCCGGCGCTGATTTCGGGTTCCTGCCATGATCGCCGGTGTGCCGTGACCACGTCAGCTCGAGGGGCGGGCGGTACGTGATCCGGCTGGTGTCCGCGGCACGTTCCACGGCACGGGGGTCACGACGAGCACCTGTTTGCCAGCGGCGTTGAGCTCCAGGTCCGGTTCGAGCCAGCGCAGCTGGTCCGGCTCGCGCAACCCGCGGTAGTTCTCCAGGATCGCGAAGTGGGTGAGGCCAGCTCCTCGGGGGGCGCACGGTGCTGACGTCCGCCTGGGGGACCATGGTGTGGTGATCGACGCAAACGACGTGCAGGCGGCGCGGAGCCGCATCGGCCAGTTCATCCGGCGCACCCCGTTGTTCGAGGTCGAAGCCGGACCGTGGGCTCCGTCGGCCCCCCTGTGGTTCAAACTGGAGCAGGCCCAGCACACTGGATCGTTCAAAGTACGCGGTGCCTTCAACCGCGTCCGCGCCGCCCTCGAGCGCGGCGAGCTGGCAACCGGCGAGGGCCGCGTCGTGGCAGCTTCGGGCGGAAACGCCGGCTTGGCCGTTGCTTATGCAGCGGCCTCCCACTCGCTGCCCGCTGAGGTGTACGTGCCGGAGACGGCACCGCCGGTCAAGGTGAGGAAGCTGCGTTCGTTGGGGGCCGACGTCCGGCAGGTGGGGCGTAAGTATGCCGATGCCTACGCCGCCGCCCTCATCCGCGCCGACGAAACCGGCGCGTTGTTCTGCCACGCGTATGACCAGCCGGAGATTTGCGCCGGCCAGGGCACGCTGGGCCTGGAGGTCCTGGAGCAGGCCGGTCAGCCGGTGGACACCATCGTGGTGGCCGTCGGCGGTGGTGGACTGCTGGCCGGGGTGGCCGCGGCGGTCGAGGGTCGAGCCCGGGTGGTCGGCGTCGAGCCGGCCGCGATCCCGACCCTGCACACTGCCCTCGCTGCTGGTGGCCCGGTGGATGTCGACGTCTCGGGGGTCGCCGCCGACTCACTCGGCGCCACCCGCCTAGGTGACATCGCCTACAACGTTGCGGTACGCACCGGTGTTGGCTCGGTTCTGGTGGACGACGCGGTGATCGTCGACACCCGCCGTCGGCTGTGGGAGCGATACCGCCTGGCCGTCGAGCACGGTCCGGCGACCGCCGCCGCTGCCCTGTTCAGCGGCGCGTATCGCCCGGCGGAAGGGGAGCGTGTCGTCGTCGTGCTGTCCGGCGCCAACACGGACCCGTCCGACCTCGTCTGACCTCGATCAACCCCGTGGATGGCGGCGCCGGCGTTAGGGCCGCGGTTACGTCGCGCCGCACGACGATCAGACGCTCCGGTGATCCGCCGCAGCTTTCCAACCCGGGCTGGGGCTGCACCTGATCTCCGTTTGGTCACCTGATCGTTTTCTGTGGGGCGATCAGGTGTGCCAACGGCGGTGGGCGGCGCGGTGTGGTGCATCTGATCGCGTCTTTGAGTGTGGACGCGTGGCGATCAGATGCGTCGCAAACGTGTGCGGTAGCTGTGCATACATCTGATCGACCGCGCGCCCATCGCGCTCGCCGCGCCCGTCGCGGGTGTCGGTGTCGGCGTACATTGCGACGACTCCCACCCCTCGGTTGGTTGCAGTAAGTCTGCTTGTTGTTGCCCTGGTGACAGTAAGCGTCCTTGTGCCCGGGGTGGATGCCGCGGTGAGCCTCCTTGTTGTTGCCCGGACACTCACCACGCTTTCCTTGCGACGTGGGGCCGTGTTGCCCTGGCCCCGTACTCCGCTACCGCCAGATGGCGTTAAGGCCCGAATCCGGCTCTTAACGCCATCTGGCGGTAGCGCAGTGCGCGATAGCGCGTCGGGACCTGGCACCCATCCGGCCCGACGTCGCCACAGTGCGGCCGTTCGCGGTATATATCGCGCAGCCCGACGCCTATGTTTCGCCTGGCGGCAATCCCAGCCAGCACCACCGAGTCCACACCCACAGAGCGTTATCTCAATATGTGGATGGCGGGTGATCAGATGCACCTTCCGCCCCGTCGTGTCGGTTTGCGCATCTGATCGTTTGTCGTTCACATCGCAAGCCATGACCGGACGACGCCACCACACGTCTATCAGCAACGTCGCCATCGCTTGTGCGCCTGATCGTCGCCGGACAAACGATCAGGCGCACAAACGGAGATCAGGTGCACAACGGCTAGTGGGCGACGAGGGTGAGGGGATTCTCCAGGGTGGCGACGAGGACCTGGAGCCAGCGGGCGGCTACGACGCCGTCCAGCGGGCGATGGTCGACCGACGCCGTGACCCGCATGACCGTCCCGACGCTCAGTTTGCCATCGTCGACGACGGGCTCCGACCGTGCGGCGCCGACGGCCAGGATGGCTGACTGTGGCGGGTTGATGATCGCCGAGAACTCTTCCACACCGTACATACCGAGGTTGGTCACGGTGATGGTGCCGCCGGTGAGTTCGTCCTGCCGGAGCGTCCCGGCGCGGGCGCGTTCGGTCACATCCCGGCTCGCGGCGGCGATCGCACCCACTGACATCGTGTCGACGCCGCGCAGCACGGGGGTCACGAGACCACGGTCGGTGGCGACGGCGACAGCGACGTCGGTGGCCGAGAACGTCTCGACGGCGTCGGGGGTCCAGATGACGTTCATCTCGGGAACCCTGGAATGCGCCACGGCGACCGCCTTGATCACCAGGTCGTTCAGCGAGATCCGGACGGAGCTGACCTCGTTGAGCCGGGTCCGCAACGTGATCAGCTCATCGACCCGAGCTGAGGCGCGTACATAGAAATGTGGCGCTTCGCGTTTGCTTTCCGCGAGACGGGTGGCGGTCGCCCGCCGGATCCGACTGTGCGGGACACGGGTGCTGGCCGGCTGATCCCGGGGAGCCGACGTGCTGGCCTCCACCTCCGGGCCAGGTGCGTCGCTGGTCGTCGACGAACTGGTGCCCGCCGCTGGATCCGGGGGTGCTTGCGGGGCGTCCAGTACCTGGCGCTGGGTGATGGCGGATTCGACGTCGCGCCGGACGATCCGTCCGCGTGGCCCGGTTCCGGTGATGTCGTCGAGGGACAGGCCGGCCTCCCTGGCCAACCGTCTAGCCAAGGGGCTGCTGAAGATACGTCGGTTGCCGGGGTCCTCTGGTTCCGGATCCGACCCGTTGGTGGCCGGTGGTGCCGCGGTCGATGTGGCTCCATCCGGGGCGGCGGCTGGTTCTGGAGCCGGCTCGGTGAGGTCGCGACGTTCGGCGGCCCGGGCTGGTCGATCGATGTCGACACCGAGGTCGGCGAGCAGAGTATTGAGGTCGTCGACCTGCTCGCCGGGCTCGCCGAGGACCGCGATCGGTGCTCCGACCTCGACGACGGAACCGGCCGGCACCAGCGTCTTGAGGACAACACCGTCCGCCTCGGCCTCGACCTCCACCAGGGCCTTGTCGGTCTCAACCGTCGCGATCACGTCGAGGGCGGTGAACGCCTGGTGCTCGTTCACCGACCAGTCCTGGAGGACCGCCTCGGTCGATCCGGCGGCGACAGCCGGTAGGCGCAGCAACGTGGCCATCGGTTAGAACCTCGTCATTTCCGTGAGGGCGGTGGCGACCTCGTCGCGGCCGGCGACGGCGGCTCGTTCCAGAATTTTGCTGATGCTTGGTGACGCCTCACCACCGGTGACCCGTTGGACCGGATGATCGAGCCAGTCGAACAGCCGCCGGTTGATCTCGTCGGCCAGCCACCCGCCGTACGACGTGCCGGGAGGGCCCTGCTCGGCGATCAACACCCGGTTGGTCTTGCGCACGCTGGTCGAGAGCGTCTCCCAGTCGAGGCTCGCCCGGTCGAGCCAGCGCAGGTCGATCACCTCGGCGTCGACGTCGTCCAGCGAATCGACGGCGTGGAGGACTTCGGCGACCATGGCCAGATATGAGATGACGGTGACGGCCGAACCTCGGCGGCGGACGGCGGCACGGCCAACCGGAAGGTAGTAGTCGAGATCGTCCACCGGCGCCGGTCCGGTCGTGGTGTAGAGGTCGACGTGTTCCAGGATCACCACCGGGTCCTTGCATCGAAGGGCGGTGTTCAGCACCCCGATGTAGTCGAACGGCGTCGTGGGTGCGGCGATACGCCAGCCGGGGGCGGTGGCGAAGACGCCGGCGGGATCCATGGAGTGCTGTGATCCGTAGCCGGTGCCCATCGCGACCTTGGAGCGCAAGACAAAGGGGACGTCACTAGTACCGCCGTACATGTGGCGGACCTTGCCGATCTGGTTGAACAGCTGGTCGGCGGCGACCCACATGAAGTCGGCGTACATGAACTCCACCACCGGCGTGAACCGGCCGTCCATGGCGATCCCGCCGCCGAGGCCGGCAAAGGCGTTCTCGCTGATCGGGGTGCCGAGCACGCGGTCGGGGAAACGTTCGGCCAGACCCTTGGTGGCGCCGTTCGTGCCGCCGCCGAGCCGGTGGACGTCCTCGCCGAGGACGAGTACGGACTCGTCGGTCTCCATGCGGCGGCCGAGCACTCGGGCGATGCTTTCCACTAGCTTCTGCTCGGTCAGCGCCCCGGTGAACGTCTCGGCGTCGGCCACCCGGACTCCGTCGAGCTCGTGCAGGTCGCTGCGGATCCCGACGTCCACGAATGCGGGATCGGGCCACTCGGCTTCCTTGATCCGTCGTTGTCCGGACTTGCCGCCGGGGAGTGGCTCGAACAGCTCGGCACCGATAGCGGCCAGCGACTCTTTGGTCCGGGCCTGGGTGGCCTCGATCTCGTCGGTGGTCATGAGGCCGCGGCGGTCCAGGTGACCGGCCAGCTGAGCGATCGGATCGCGCTGCCGCCACTGCTTCTCCTCGTCCTTCGGCCGGTATCCGAAGGCGCTGCCCGGGAACGGCCCGTTCTGGTGGAAGTACCGGTAGGTGTCGGCCTCGACGATGGTGGGTCCGGCGCCGGAACGCATATGCGCCACCGCCTCGGTCATGGCGGCATGGACTGCGAGCGGGTCCATGCCGTCCACCTTCCAGCTGGGAATGTTGAAACCCAGGCCCCTAGCGGACAGCCGGGGCTCGCCGGTGGCTTCGGCGACGGTGGTGGCGACGGCGTACTGGTTGTTCTCGATGAAGAAGCAGAGTGGCAGTCGCCAGGCGGCGGCGAGGTTGAACGTCTCCAGGGTGGATCCGATGTTCACCGCGCCATCGCCGAAATAGGTGACCGCGACCGCGTCGGTCCCGGCCTGGCGGTGTGCCCACGCGAAGCCCGCCGCTTGGGGGACTCCGCCGCCCACGATCGCGTTGGTGCCGATCGCACCGGCGGCGGTCCAGCGCAGATGCATGGATCCGCCCCGGCCATGGCTGAACCCTCGGTCGAGGCCGCAGATCTCGGCCACTGTGCGCAACAGGAGTTCGCGGACGTCGGCGGGCAGCTCGGCGTTGGGGTCGAGGCCTTTGGGTGCGAGGTGGTGCAGCGCTTTGGCCAAGAACTGATGGTGCCCCCGGTGGGAGCCGTTGACGACGTCCCCGGGGGCGAGCGCCAGAACCGAGCCCACCGCACCGCCTTCCTGGCCGATGCTGGAGTGGGCCGGTCCGTGGACTAGCCCGGCGCCGGCCAGGTCGAGGACGTACTCCTCGAACGTCCTGATGATGATCAGCTGGCTGAGCATCCCCGTCAGCAGTGCGGGTTCGGCGTTGTCCCAGTCTGTGGTGTCGACGGTCAGCCGCACCCAGGGCGAGGCCGGTTCTAAACGCTGGTGCTTGGTCACCAACAACCTCCAGCGGCATAAATTGGATCCATATACTCATCTAACCGTACCTATAGACGTAGTGCAATCGTTTGTGGTTGGATCTTAGGATCCATAACGACGATTTGGAGGCGGCGATGGCTTTGCCAGGGCTGCGCGGTGTCGATCACATCGGGTTCACCGTGCCCGACCTCGAACAGGCCCGTCGGTTCCTCACCGAAGTGCTCGGCTGCGAGTACATGTACACCCTGGGTCCGTATCGCGACGACGACACCTGGATGCGGGACCACCTTGGTGTCCATCCGCGGGCGGTCATGCGTCAGCTGCACTTCTTCCGTTGTGGAGATCAGGCGATCTTCGAGGTCTTCGAGTACGAATCGCCGGACCAGAACCGCACCCAGCCGAAGAACAGCGATATCGGTGGTCACCACGTCGCCCTCTATGTCGACGACCTCGACGTCGCCGTCGCACATCTGGAGCGGCACGGTGTCACCCTCATGGGAGCGCCTACCGCCAGCAAGGGGCCGAGCGAGGGGCAGCGGTGGGTCTACTTCTTGGCACCGTGGGGGATGCAGTTCGAGCTGGTCTCATACCCCGGTGGCAAGGCGTTCGACCGTGCCACCTAGTCCACCGGCCTGACACGAGCGCTAGTGGCGGCGGCTCGTAGCTGTGTGTTCTCCCGGACCAACGCGTCGACGCGATCCTGGAGCTGCCCGAGCGTGGATTCGACGGCGTCGCGCGGGAACAGCTGCGGAATGTGCTGCTGGCAGTTCCAGTCGAACCCTTCGACGCTAATGAGCACCTCCCGCTCCACCTTCGCCCGGTAATCCGGAACCGCCAACCCCCGCTCGCCGTCGGCCACTCGAGCCCGGCCGAGAATCTTCAGCCGGGTCTGCCGGGCGTAGTCCATCAGGAACAACGAGACCCGGTCGTCGTGATCCAGGTTCCCCAGGGTGATGTACTGCCGGTTCCCACGGAAGTCGGCGAAGCCGAGGGTGTGATCGTCCATGACCCGCAGGAATCCGCGCGGGCCGCCCCGATGCTGGATGTACGGCCAGCCGGTTTCGCCAACGGTGGCCAGGTAGAAGCTGTCCCGTTCGGCGATGAAGGCTCGTTCATGGGGGCCGAGCCGATCGGGTCCGCCGGTGTCGTCCAACGCCCGGCGATAGGCGCGGTCGCTGCCGTGTGCCTTCTGCTGGGCCCGGACACCGTCGGTGAAGGCAAGTTGGGCGAAACGGCTCATGAGCGTGGCCCGAAGATGCTGCGGTCAGTCGCGTCGATCTCGAGGTCGTTGATACTGGCCTCGCGTCGCACCATGAGCCCGTCGGCGTCGAATTCCCACAGCTCATTGCCGTGGCTGCGCCACCACTGTCCGTCGGCATCGTGCCACTCATAGGTGAACCGGACGGCGATGCGGTTGTCGGTGTACGCCCACAGCTCTTTACGTAGGGCGTAGTCGCGTTCTTTGGCCCACTTTCGGGTCAAGAAGGCGGCAATCTCCGCGCGGCCGGTGAGGAACTCGGATCTGTTGCGCCACACCGAGTCGGGGGAATAGGCCAGCGCGACCCGTTCGGGGTCGCGGCTGTTCCACGCGTCCTCGGCGAGCTGCACCTTCTGTTGTGCGGTTTCGGCGGTGAACGGGGGAAGCGGCGGGCGGGTCATGTCTGCTCCTGTGAGGGGTGTCCGGGGCGGCCGCGACCTTATCGGTTGCGGGCCGCCCCGGGGATTCATCAGTGGTGGTGGTGGACGACCGGCCAGTCGATGTCGGTGTCGGCGGCCTTGTTGATGTAGTTGGTGAAGACGTTCAGCGCGACGTGCGCGATCACCTCGGTGATCTCACCGTCGGACAACCCGGCCTCCTGGGCGGCCTTCAGCTCGGCGTCGTCGACTCCACCTCGGCTGCGTAGAGTCGCAGCGGCAAAGCTCAGTACCGCCTGAGCCTTCGCGTCGCCGGCCTGGCCGGTACGCGCCCGGGTCGCCTCGGCCTCGTCGAGTCCGGCCAGTTTCGTAGCGATGTAGGTGTGCGCCGACAAGCAGTAGTCGCAGCCGTTCTCCTGTGCGACCAGGATCGCGATCCGCTCCCGCAGGGCGGCGGGCAGGCTCCCACCGTTCAGCGCGGCGGAGAAGTCCAGGTACGCCTTGAGCGCGGCGGGGCTGTTCGCTAGCACCTTGGTCATGTTCGGAGTGACCCCTAGCGCCTTGTTCACGGCGGCGAGCAGCTCGGCGGTGGTGCCGGTGGCGGCCTCGGGCTGGATCAGGGGGAGACGGGACATAGCCCTTCCTTTCGGTGGTGAGACGACGACAGGCCGGCAACCAGAGGCGCCATCTGACCGGCGGAATCGACGCCTGACTAATGGATTCAAGGGTCTTCAACCATTAGGCACTAGCTTCGATTCCCGCCCATCTGAATTTCTTGCGAGACGGTGGAGCGTCGGGCCATTCCGCAAGCCGACAAGGGCGAAGGTGCACTATCGACAATCCGCTATAGTTTGGGTTATGGACACGCTGCGCTCGGCGGGGACTATCCTGCGCGAGGCCCGACGGCAGGCTGGCCTCACGCAGGTGGAGCTGGCCCGGCTCGCCGGTGTCACTCAAAGTGTCGTCAGCGCGTATGAATCCGGTCGGCGCCAGCCGGCGTTGGCGACGCTGACGCGGCTGATCGAGGCGACTGGCCAAGATGTCGACATGGTTCTGCGGCCGCGCCGAGCTGCGCCGGAGCAGCAACGTGGACTGGGGAGCAAGGTGCTGCGCCACCGCGCCGAGCTCCGCCGGGCCGCAGCGGCCTACGGTGCATCCAACCTGCGTATGTTCGGCAGCGCGGCCCGTGGTGAGGACACCCACAGCAGCGATGTCGACCTACTAGCTGACTTCTCGGCTGGTCCTAGCCTGTTCACCTTGGCCCGACTCCAGCGAGAGCTCGAAGCCATCCTCGGCGTTCCGGTCGACGTGATCCCCGCCAGTGAGCTGAAGCCCATGGTGCGGGCCGAGATCGAGCAAGACCTCGTGCCGCTATGACCCGTCGTGACCAGCAACGCCTGAACGACATCAGCACGGCCATCCACACCATCCGCCAGCACCTGACCCGGGGCGGACTCGACGATGGACTGGTCTTCGACGCGGTCCGGGTGCGGCTCATCGAGATCGGGGAAGCCGTCAAGGCGCTGCCGAGCACGCTACTCGACCATCAACCCGGTATCCCGTGGAAAGAAGTTGCCGGGATGCGTGATCGTCTCGCCCACCACTACTTCGACACCTCACATGCCATCCTTCAGGCAACCGTCGAGTACGACCTCCCCGAACTCGAAGAAGCCGTCCATGATCTCCGTAGGCACGCCACTCGCGACAGCTGAGATGAGCGCAGGACAGTAGGGTGCGAACCCCCTCTCGCGAGGACTGACATCGCTGCCGCACCGAACGATGATCGGTACCGCACCTGGTACCGCGCTGGTACCATTTTCTTATGGCGACGAATCTCCGTCTCCGCGCCGACGCGGAGGAAGCCGTCCGTGGTGAGGCCGCCCGGTCGGGGCGCTCCCAGCAGGAGGTGATCCGTGCGGCGATCGACCGGTATCTCGGCCTGCCGGACGGGAAGGAACAGATGAGCGAGTTGGACCGCCTGGTCGCCACCGGCGCGGTAGGTCCGCCGCGGTCGCCTTACCGGCGGGCCCTTCGCCGGCTGCGACTGCCCAGGGGAATCACCAGCGCGGACCTCCTCGACCGCGATGACCGCGTGTGACATGCGGGTCTACGTCGACAGCAGCGCCCTGATCAAACGGTCGGTGGAAGAACCGGAGTCGGATGCGCTGGACGCCACCCTGGCCGAGCATTTCGACCATGGTGATGTCGTGGTGACGTCGTCGCTGGCCTGGATCGAGGTCAGCAGAGCCCTACAGTCGCGGCTGGAAGAGCTTGCGATCACCGCCGACGAGGTGAACGAAGCATTCGACGTCGCGTTGTCCGGAGTCGCAGAGCGCCAGATCACCACCGATGTCGTCAGCCTGGCCCGACGATTAGCGCCCAAGGTGTTGCGCACTCTCGATGCCGTTCATCTGGCCACGGCTATTCTGCTCGACGCCGATACGGTGATCACGTATGACAACCGGCTCGGAGCGGCCTGCCGCACCAACGCTCTGGCCGTGGTGGCACCGGGAGGGTAGCGCCGGTGGCGTACGCAGCGCCCCCAGGAACGCACCCGGCGCCGGGAATCACCAGTCGACGGCGAGGTACTTGGGCTCCAGGTAGTCGAGCATGCCGTCGTGGCCACCTTCTCGGCCAATTCCACTCTCCTTGACCCCACCGAACGGTGCTGCCGGGTCGCTGACCACACCACGGTTGATGCCGACCATGCCCGACTCCAACGCCTCGCCGACGCGCAGTCCCCGGGCGAGGTCACCGGTGTGGACGTAGGAGACCAGGCCGTACTCGGTGGCGTTGGCCAGGCGGATGGCCTCGTCTTCGGCGTCGAAGGCGACGACGGGAGCCACCGGTCCGAAGATCTCGGTGCCGAGGATGGCCGCGTCCGGTGGAACGTCGGCCAGCACGGTTGGTTGGAAGTAGGAGCCGGGCCGGTCGATCCGCGCTCCGCCGGTGACCAGCTGTGCGCCAGCTGCGACGGCGTCGTCGACCAGCGTGGCGACCTTGTCCACCGCTGGTTCGTTGATCAATGGACCTAGTTGGCTCCGTTCGTCCAGGCCGGGGCCGACGTGCAGGGCGGCCATCCGGGAGCCGAGCCGGGCGGCGAACTCCGCGGCGATCGGCGATTCCACGTAGAAGCGGTTGGCCGCGGTGCATGCCTCCCCGCCGTTACGCATCTTGGCCACCATCGCTGCGTCGACCGCGGCGTCGAGGTCGGTGTCGGCGAAGACGAGGAACGGGGCGTTGCCGCCAAGCTCCATCGACGTGTTGACGACGTGGTCGGCGGCCTCCTTGAGCAACACCCGGCCCACCTCGGTGCTGCCAGTGAAGGAGAGTTTGCGGACCCGCGGGTCGTGCAGCATCGCGGACACCACGGCGCCGGAGCGACGCGCCGGTAGGACGTTCACCGTGCCGGGAGGAACCCCTGCCTCGTCGAGAATGGCGGCGATCGCCAGCGCGGTCAGCGGGGTGTCGCTGGCCGGCTTGAGCACCATGGTGCAACCGGCCGCGAGCGCCGGCCCGATTTTCCGGGTGGCCATCGCCGCCGGGAAGTTCCACGGCGTCACCAGCACACAGATCCCGACCGGCTGGGGGACGACCAGGATCCGGTTGGCCCCCGACGGTGCCGTCTGAACAGTGCCGGACGCGCGGACCGCCTCTTCGGAGTACCAGCGGAAGAACTCCGCGGCGTAGGCAACCTCGCCGCGGGCATCCGCCAGCGCCTTGCCGTTCTCCGCGGTGATCAGGCGGGCTAACTGCTCGGCGCGGTCGGTCATCAGCTCGAAGGTGCGCCGCAGTACTTCGGCCCGTTGGCGTGGGGGTGTCTGTGCCCATCCCGCGGCGGCCCGGTCCGCTGCGTCGACCGCGGTCCGGGCGTCGTCGACGGTGCCGTCAGCAACAGAGGTGATGATCTCACCGGTCGACGGGTCGGTGACGTCGAATCTGCCGGTGTCGCTGGCCGGCACCCAGCGACCGTCGAGATAGAGATCGGTAGGTAGATCGCGGGTGGTCATGGCGGCTCCGGTGGTCATCGCGGATTCGTCGAGGGTCTGAGACGCGGCACTGCTCAGTACGGGTTGGTGATGAACAGTTCTTGCGCGGGGAAGAGCGTGAGCAGGCGAGGCCCGTCGGGGGTCACGACGACCTCCTCCTCGATCCGGGCCGCGGAGAAGCCGTCGTCGGCCGGGCAGTACGTCTCCAGTGCGAACACCATGCCGGCCTGCAACTCGACCGGCTCGGTCATGCTGTTCAAGCGGGAGATGATCGGCCGTTCGTGAAGCCCCAGACCGAGACCGTGGCCGAACTGCAGGCCGAACGCGGCCATCTCGTTCTCGAAGCCGAACTCCGGCGCGGCCGGCCACACCTGTGCGATCTCGTCGGTACCGACGCCAGGCCGGACCATCGCGATCGAGGCATCCATCCACTCCCTCGCCTTGGTGTAGGCAGCACGCTGGCTGGGGGTCGCGCTGCCGACGCTGAACGTGCGGTAGTAGCAGGTGCGGTAGCCGTTGAACGAGTGGATGATGTCGAAGAACGCCTGATCGCCCGGCCGGATCAACCGGTCGGAGAAGTTGTGCGGGTGGGGGTTACAGCGCTCTCCGGAGACCGCGTTGATCGCCTCCACCTGGTCCGAGCCCATCTCGTAGAGCCGCTTGTTCGCCAGTGCGACGATCTCGTTCTCCCGGATGCCGGGTTTGAGCACGTCGACGATGTCCTGGTACACACCGTCGACCATGGCGGCGGCCTGGGTCAGCAGCATGATCTCGTCGGCTGATTTGATCTGGCGGGCGTCGAGCATGAACTGCTGGGCGTCGACGACGTGTAGCCCTTGGCGTTGCATCTCGAACAGGAACGCGGGTTCGACGATGTCTACCCCGACCGGCTCGTCGGCGACTCCGGCATCGTCGAGCAGGGCCTTGATCTCGCGTACGGCCGACTCCATGAGCCCCGCGGACGGAGCGATGGCACCACGTAATCCCAGCATGCCGGCGTGGCAGCGTTCCGGCTGGAGCCAGGGGGAGTACAGCCGGTGATGCCGCGCGGCCGAGCCGAAGTCCCACAGCCGCGGCTCTTCACCCCGGGTGAGCAGCGCATATCGCGTCATCTTGTCCCCGAGTGCACCACCGATCCAGGTCTGGGTGGTGTACCGGATGTTGTAGAAGTCGAAGAGAAGGAACGCTCCACATCCGCTGGTGTCCAGCGATGCGCGTGCCCGGCCCAGCCGATAGCGGCGGAGTCGATCGAAGTCGACCCGTTGCTCGAAATCGACACCCATGTGTCCGGGGGCGGCCAGGGGAGCGGCGTCACTCATGACGGCACCACCTCGTCAGCGGCGCTTAGTCCGTCGTCGACCACGACACCTTCCGGCTCCAGGTGGAGCCCTGAGCTGGCCGCCTGTAGGTCGAGCAGGATCGCGAAGTCCTCGTCGACGCGACCGCTGCTGACGCTGGACTGCACGAGTTCCGCGGTGACCGCGGTGACCGGCATCGGAACGTCGTGGGTGCGGCCGGCCGCCAAGCCGAGGTCGAAGTCTTTGCGCAGCAGGACCGGGGTGAATGTGGGTGTGTAGTCGAGATTGACGAACGCCGGCGTCTTGTAGCGGGTGAACACCGAGCCCATCACGCTGTTGTTCAGGAAGTCGAGGAACGCCGCCCGGGAGACGCCGCCCCGCTCCGCCAGCACGGTGATCTCGGCCATGGCCTGGGTGACGACACCGAGCATGAGGTTGTGGCAGATCTTTACCAACCGCGCTACGTCGCCGTCGCCGACGTAGGTGCTGGATCGGGCGATGTGGGTGAGTAAGGGTTCGACGCGGGAGTAGGTGTCGGCCGGGCCGGATACGACCATGCTGAGATCTCCGGCCTCGACCACCCGCGGATTGCCGCTCACGGGGGCGGCGAGGAATGCGACGCCGCGCCGCTCGCACTCTTGCCGGATCGCCGCCGACGACTCGACGGAGACCGTGGATGAGTCCACGACGATGCCGGGTGTGTGGTCCGTATCGCTGAGCAGTCCGCTGGGACCAAGGAGGACCTGTTCGAGGTCGTCAGGTGTAGCGACCATGGTGAAGACCACGTCGAGTCGGCGGAGTTCGGGGATGCCGGCGGCGACGGCGCAGCCCAACTCGGCCAGCGGGCGGGTCTTGGCCTGGGTGCGGTTCCAGACCGTCAGTGGCACCCCGGCCTTGGCTAGCCGGGCCGCCATCGCCGCGCCCATCCGGCCGGTGCCGATCCAGCCCACCGACGGGGGCGGGCTGTCCATGTTCGACTCACTCATGTGTCTCACCGTACTGCAATCGATTGTATTTGCCAAGATGGTGCGGAGTGGCGATATTTGACACCTTTCACCTGTAAAGACGTAGCATCGTCGGGCGGCACTTAGCAGCAATCATCCGATTGACCAAGAAGAAAGGACAATCGATTGCAGTTCATGGCCGCCGGTCGGGCAGTGCCGTAGCGGGTGTGAGACACCCGTGTCCCGCACCCACCGACGTAGAGTGACGAGCCGGGCTGGATGGACCGCACTCACGCCGGCGCGATGTGCCGGGCGGGTTACCCCCACACGTAAGGAGAAACGGCTGATGTCGACCGAGCATCACTATGAACTCACCGTCGAGTGGACCGGTAACCGCGGGGCGGGCACCGCCAACTACCGCGCCTACGGCCGTGATCACGACGTACGGCGAGACGGCAAGCCGACGACCATCGCGGGAACCGCCGATCCCACGTTCCGGGGTGACCCCGAGCGGTGGAACCCGGAGGAGTTGCTCGTGGCATCGCTATCGCAGTGCCACATGTTGTGGTTCCTGCACCTGGCGGCGGTCGCGGACGTCGTCGTCACCGAGTACGTCGATACCCCGGTGGGCACCCTCACGCTGGACAAGAGCGACGGCTCCGGTCAGTTCACCGAGGTGGTGTTACGGCCGTCGATCACCGTGACCGACGAGTCCATGATCACCAAGATCGAGCGCCTGCACGAGCGGGCCGCCGAGAAGTGTTTCATCGCCCGGTCCGTGAACTTCCCGGTCGGCCACCAGGCCGAGACCCGCGTCGCATCCTGATCAAGCGACACGTACGAGTGTGCCGCCGGCCCGACGACGCAGCCGGCGGCACACTAGGAACGCGCGGGTTCTAGGTCCGTAGGACAGACCGTAGTCCGGTCCGTGCTAGTACACCTTCAGGCCGTAGTAGTTGAGTGCGGGCTGCACTGGCTGGAACCACGTGCGGTAATCACTGACCGCAGAGTTGCATTTGGCGGCTCTCGGTGTGTTGCCGGCCGAGAGCAGACCCAGTGCGGTCGTGCCGGTGAACAGGGGACCACCGCTGTCACCGGACTTGGAACACAGGGTGGTGTAGGTCATATTGGTCAGGCGCACGTTCTCGCCGAGATTCGGGTCATAGGCGTTGGTCGTCACGCCAGTGGCGATCACCTTGCCGATCAGATCCGAGCTGACGGTTCCCACCCGCTTCACCTTCTCGTTCACCCTGGGGTTGCGTGAGTTGGTGATCTGTTGTTCGGCGCCGTTGACCCAGACGGTGCCGAGCGGTCGGGTGCTGTCGGTGTAGCGGATCCGGCCGAAGTCGCGACCAGGGTACTGAGATCCAGAACTCCAGCCGATGTAAACCCCGTTCGCACGGCGGTTCCACAGGTGTGTGTACCTCGTGCAGTGTCCCGCCGTCAGGCCCCATTTGCGCCCGTTGTTGTCCTGGACGTTGAAGCCGAGGGAGCAGTACGCACCGGGAGCGTCTCGATCGCTGATGCCCATTCCGCCGACGATCGAGGTCATGATCTGAATCTCGCCCGCGATGCGCTCGATGCGGACCGCGTCCCCGTGGGGAGCGGTGGCCGCCTTGATCTTGGCCAGGTCGGTGTCGGAGACGGTGCCGTCGACGGACACAACCAGCTGATTGTCGGGAACGTTGGTACCCCACGCGGTGCCACCGATCACCGGTAGCTCGTCGAGTCCGGCGTGGATGGCGTTCAGTTCGGCCGTGCTATAGGCGACCACTTCTGGGATGGCTCCCGCTGCGCTGACGGCCGCCGACGTGGCCTTGTCCGTCACGGTGACAACGATCTCCCCGTCGCTGTTCTCGTAGATCCCGCCGGTTCGGTCATCGCCTAGTGTCGTGACCAGGGTGGTCGCGGTCAGGTGTTCGGCCGACGTGCCGTCGGGCGGAACCAGCGGAGCGGACGAGGGGTCCGGGTCCGCCTGGGCCCCGGAAGGCAGCAGCAGCGTGGCCAGCATCGCCGTGCCGGCCGCGGTGGCCAGCACAGTCCGCCAGTTTGGAGATCGCCGGGATGGTGGTTGGGTTGTTGGCACTGCTGAGTCCTCTCCGTTGAGGAACGGCCCGGAGCGTTGCACCGCACTAGGCACTGTGTCTATTGAGAGGAAAGTTAGCTATTCGGTATGAACAGCCGGTGACGCTGAGATGTCATAAAAGATCATGACCGTCCCCGCTACCCGCACCCTGGCTTAGAACGCGCGGGTTTCTACTCTTCGAGGTCACCTTCGGTCTCGAGGACAGCCTGCTGGAGCGCTTCGAGGGCGTCGGCCGACGGTTCTGCCCACAACCCCCGCTGGGCGGCCTCCAACAAACGTTCGGCCATTCCCTTGCGAGCCCAGGGGTTGGACTGCCGGAAGAACTCGGCCACCTCAGGGTCGTTGATGTACTCCTTGGTCAGAGTCTCGTACATCCAGTCTTCGACGACTCCGGCCGTGGCGTCGTACCCGAAGAGATAGTCCACCGTCGCAGCCATCTCGAACGCACCCTTGTAGCCGTGCCGCTGCATGGCCGCGATCCACTTCGGGTTGACCACGCGGGCCCGGAACACGCGGGCGGTCTCCTCGGACAGTGAGCGGGTGCGCACGTGTTCGGGTACCGCGGAGTCGCCCACGTAGGCCGCGGGAGCGGTTCCGGTGAGGTTGCGCACCATGGCCACCATTCCGCCGTGGTACTGGTAGTAGTCGTCGGAGTCGACGATGTCGTGTTCGCGGGTGTCCTGGTTCTTCACGGCCACCTGGATACGCGAGTACGCCTTCTCCATGTCGGCACGGGCCTCCACGCCGTCCAGACCGCGGCCGTAGGCGTAACCGCCCCACACCGCGTAGACCTCGGCGAGGTCGGCGTCGGTGCGCCAGTTCCGTGCGTCGACGAGCGGCAGCATCCCGGCACCGTAGGCGCCCGGCTTCGACCCGAAGATGCGGGTGGTCGCCCGACGGGTGTCGGTGCCGGCGGCGACGTCGTCGACGACATGCTGACGTAGGTGGTTGACGGCAGCCGGCTCGTCGAGTTCCGCGACCGTCCGGATGGCGTCGTCGAGTAAGCCGATGACGTGGGGGAACGCGTCGCGGAAGAAACCCGAGATGCGGATGGTGACATCCACCCGTGGCCGGGGTTCACCGTCCAGCGATAGCTCATCGGCCGGGACGACCTCGAACCCGGTGACGCGGCGCGACGCGTCGTCCCACACCGGGCGTACCCCGATCAGCCACAGTGCTTCGGCGAGGTCGTCACCCTGGGTGCGCATCGCCGCGGTACCCCAGATGGTGAGACCCACCGACGTGGGCACCGCACCGGTGTCCGCCTTGTGCCGACGCAGCAGAGAGTCGCCCAGAGCGACCCCGACATCCCAGGCGTTGCGCGACGGGATTGCCTTGGGGTCGACGGCGTACATATTGCGCCCGGTGGGAAGCACGTTGACCAGGCCACGGGTGGGCGATCCGGACGGTCCGGGGGCGACATACCGGTTGTCGAGGGCATTGATCGTGTTCGTGATCTCGTCGGTGGTCCGGGCCAACCGGGGGATCAACTGCTCGGCACCGAAGCGCAACACGTCGGCGACCTCGGCCACGTCTGCCCCCAGGACGTCGGCGACTACGGCCTTGCTCTCCTCCGGCCGCCACTCTCGTCGGGCCAGTTCGGTGACCAGCCCGCGCGCAACGTCCTCGAGGAGGTCGACGATGTCGGACGCCGTGCGGTGGGCCTTGCGTCCTGCAACGGGAGCGTCGGAGCCCTCGTCGCGCAGGACGCTAGCGGCAGCAGCGGCGAGTGCGTCCACCCCGGGGCCGGCGTCTACAGCGGCGCCCGGTTCGGCCAGCAGCACCTGCTCGTCCAGCCCGGCCCACGCGGCCAATGCCCCGCGTAAGCCACGGTGCGCCGTCTCGCCACCGAATACCTGCCTCGCCCGCAGCACCGCCAGCACGTCGTTGACCAGCTCCGGGCCCTCCGGCGCCCGGCCGAGTACGTGCAGCCCGTCCCGGATCTGCACGTCTTTGATCTCGCACAGGTAGCCGTCGATGTGCAGAACGAAGTCGTCGAAGTCGTCCTCACCGGGCATGTGCTCGGCGTGGAGGTCGTGGTGGAGCTGCGCCTGGGTCACCAGCTCCCAGATCTGGGTCTGGACCGTGGGTGCTTTGGCCGGGTCGAGTTCGGCCACCGTGGCGTACTCGTCGAGGAGTTGCTCCAGCTTGGCGAGATCGCCGTAGGTGTCGGCGCGGGCCATGGGTGGGATCATGTGGTCGATCAACACCGAATGTGCCCGGCGCTTGGCCTGCGTCGCCTCACCGGGGTCGTTGACGATGAACGGGTAGACCAGCGGCAGGTCGCCGAGCACAGCGTCCGGCGCGCATCCGTCGGACAGCCCCAGCCCCTTACCCGGGAGCCACTCCAGCGTGCCATGTTTGCCGAGGTGAACCACGGCATGGGCGCCGAAACCGCCCTGCTCGACCGGCTCCTGCAGCCACCGGTAGGCGGCTACGTAGTGGTGCGACGGTGCGAGGTTCGGATCGTGGTAGATGGCCACGGGGTTCTCGCCGAATCCCCGCGGTGGCTGGATCATGAGCACGACGTTGCCGAACACCAGACCGGCGATCGCGATCGCCGGCTCGCCGCCCGTGGTATCCACGTACAGCTCACCCGGCGGCTCACCCCATGCCTCGGTGATCCCCTCGCGCAGCGACTCCGGAAGGGTGGCGAACCACCGGCTGTACCGCGACGTGGGGACACTGGCGACGGCGCGGGTCAGCTGTTCCTCGGTGAGCCATTCGACGTCGTGGCCGCCCGCGGCGATCAGTTGATGCACCAGCGCATCTCCGGGCGGCTGGTCCGCGCCGTCGCTACCCGTCCCGCGCCCGAGGGCGTCGAGGTCGAGGTCACCGATGTCGTAACCGGCATCGCTCAGGCTGCGCAGCAGTTCGACCGCGCTGGCTGGGGTGTCGAGCCCGACGGCATTGCCGACCCGGGCATGTTTGGTTGGGTAGTTCGACAGCACCAGCGCCAGCCGCTTGTCCGCGTTCGGCGTGTGCCGCAGCCGGGCCGTCCGGACCGCGATGCCGGCCAGCCGCCGGGCACGTTCCGGGTCGGCGACGTAACGCGGCACGCCGTCGGAGCCGACCTCTTTGAACGAGAACGGGACGCCGATGATCCGGCCGTCGAACTCCGGCAGCGCGATCTGGGTGGCGGCGTCGAGCGGGTTCATCGCGCCGTCGCTTTCGTGCCAGGCGTCTCGCGAACTCGTCAAGGTGAGCCCCTGGATGACGGTGACGCCGAGCTCTTCGAAGATCGCGGTGCTCCAGGCATCGTCTTCCGCACCCGCGGTGGCCGTGCTGGCCACCAGTCCGCCGCTGGCCAACACCGTGGTGATCAGCACATCGGCCCGAGCCAGCAACTGGCGTAGCTCGGCGTAGTTCTCATGATCCGCGCCGCGAAGGGTGTCGGTGAAGACCGGCAGCGGTGTGCCGCCCGCGGCGTGGATCTGCTCGCAGAGAACGTCGACGAACGCGGTGTTGCCGGACAGCTCGTGGGAACGGTAGTACACGATTCCCACCACTGGCCGCTCTTCAGCGTCCCGTGCACCCTCACCGGGCCAGCTGTGGACGCCGTAGCGGGGCTGCTCGGCCGGGGGCTCGAAGCCCTCACCGGTGAGCAGGACGGTGTCGCTGAGGAAAGCGGCCAGCTGACGGAGGTTGGCCGGCCCGCCGGCGACGAGGTAGCGCTGGGTTTCCGTGGCGACCCCGGACGGCACCGTGGACAGTGCGTGGAGTTGAGCATCCGGGCTGGACTCGCCGCTGACCACCACGGTGGGGACTCCGGAGGCGCGGACCGCGTCGAGCCCGTCCGGCCAGGCCTCGCGGCCGCCGAGCAGCCGCACGACCACGGCGCCCACCCCTTCCAGCAGGGCGGGAACGTCCTCCGCGGCTGTACGGGCCGGGTTGGCCACCACCCAACGACCGTCGGCGCGGATAGCGGTGAGCAAGTCGGTGTCGGCGGTAGACAGCAGCAGAAGGCGGGGCTGGCTCATGGCGTCCTCTCTCGGGTGTTTCCCGCACCCGGATCGGTGGACGACGCTGGGCAGTGTCCTGGCTCCCGGATCGGCACGGGTCCTCAAGCCTTCCCAGAGGCGGGTCGAGGTGGTGACCCACTCCAGTGGCCATGCGGTGAGGACCTGCTCCCCGGTCACAGTGGCGGGACCGCCCCGGAGTTGGGCGCATGCGCCCTCACCGGTGTTCCTGCCGTGACGTCGGTGGTCGGTGTCGATCCTAGCTGCCGGACTCTACGTAGCGTCCTGCAGGCTGCGGGTGGGGACGCACACCTCGCAGGACGCAACGCGACAGCGGCGGGGCGGCGCCCCGTTGCGACCTGCCCGCTGCGGCCGTGAGCGCTCGCCGTGCAGGACGCAACGCCGAGGTTTTCCACAGATGCACAACGGCATCTTGATCTGGGGTTGGCCGACGGGAAGGGTCGCGAACATGCGCTACCCAGCCGTTGAGGAACTCGCAGCTAGCCAGTCGGGCGTTGTCAGCCGTCGGCAGCTATATGCCCTCAGGCTGACCCGCTGGCAAGTTAAGGCCCAGCTGCAAGCCGGCCGGTGGCGCTCGCACGGTCGGCAGACCATTGGTGTCCATACCGGCCCCCTGGACGGCGCGGCGCAATGGTGGCGGGCCGTTTGGGAGGTTGGTGCGGACGCGGCGTTGGACGGAGCATCCGCTCTGCAGGCCGCGGGGTTGACGGGCTTCGAGACATCGTTGATCCAAGTTTCGGTCTCCCGAGGTACTCGTTACCGACGCCTGGCCGGCGTGCGCGTTTACGAGACACGACGCAGGAAACCGGACGACGTGCTCGACGGTGGCCTGCCGCGGGTCCGCCCGGAGATCGCCGCCGTGCGAGCTGCCCTGTGGGCGGTGTCGAACCGGCAGGCGGCCCTGTTGTGGCTGATGCCGATCCAGCAGCGGATTCTTCGCCCAGACGCGTTGAATGAGGCGTTCTCGTCGGTCAAACGGCACCGTCGGCGCTCGTTCCTCCGAACTGTTCTGGCTGATCTGGTGAATGGCGTCCAGTCAATGGGTGAGTTGGACTTCGCCCGCATGTGTCGGGTCCGTGGCTTGCCCGAACCCACCCGGCAGGTCGTGCGACGGGGTCCGGATGGGCGCATTTACCTCGACGTCTACTGGGATCAGTGGGGTGTTGTCGTGGAGATCGAGGGGGCGCAGCACCTGGATCCTGGTATGGCGATCAGCGACGCGCTGCGCCAGAATCACCTGTTTGTCCACGGCGACGGGGTGCTGCGCATCCCGGTTGTCGGGCTTCGACTCGAGCCAGACGCGTTCATGAATCAGGTTGCGCACCTGTTGGCTCGCTGCCGCCGCGCGGCCGCATGACCGGGGGCGTTGCGTGACGTCCCGTCGGCAGGGGCAGGGGCAGGGGCGGGGTGCACGCCGTGCAGGACACTTCGCAACGTCCTGCAGCGCGTGTGCTCCGGACCTCGGGTTGCAGGACGCTACGCAGCGTCCCGCACCCCGCCGTCAGGTCGAGTCCGCTCTACGCTCGGCCCGCTCCATGTATTTGTTGTGCTCGGGCGTGGTGAACCCGAACTTGGCGTAGAGCTCGTGCCCATCGACGGTGTGCAACATCCATCGGAAGTCAGCGCCGCCCCCGTCCTCGATCATCGCCGCGACAAGCGAAACACCAACACCTTTGCCGCGATGGGGGAAGTCGACGAACACGTCGGCCAAGTAGGCGAGGGAAACGCCATCGGATAGTGCTCGCGCGAAACCGACCATGTCTCCGCTAGCCGAGTGATAGGCACCGACGACGCGCCATGCACCGTCGATCTGTACTTCTACGATCTCCCGGCTGCGCCACCGCCCCCAGTAGGCGTGTTCGGACATGAAGTTCCAGATCACATCGCGATCGATCCGGGAGGCGTCGTCGTCGAACTCGTAGCCAGCAAGTGTGCGTGTGACCGTCACGTGACGATCTTCGCAGCCGAGAGCTCCACGATGTTGCACTACGTCCTGCCACCTGAGGGCTGGGGCGCACGCTCTGCAGGACGCAACGCGACATCGTCTCCGGTGGTTCAGACCCTCGGCCGTATTGTGATGACCATGCTGGGCCGGGAACTGACTCCGCAGGAGCTGCAGGTGGTCAAGTTGGCCTCTCAGGGTCTGACTAATCGGCAGATCGGTGAGCAACTATTCCTCAGTCCCCGCACGGTGGGTTATCACCTCTACAAGGCGTATCCCAAGCTGGGCGTGGCCACTCGTGCCGAGTTAGGTCGGTTTCACCAGCTGCTCAACCAGTCAGATGACTGAGGCTATGCGACCTTGAGCGCCCATAGCGTCGGTGGCACTTCATTCCATCGACGTGACTGGGAGAAATCACATGTCCATTGCCGCGCCGGCGAAAGCCGGGCCTAGGGAGTGGATCGGGTTAGCCGTGCTGGCGCTTCCCGCGATGCTGCTCACTATGGATCTGACCGTGCTGCACTTCGCCGTGCCGCACCTCAGTGCTGACCTACAGCCGGGGGCGTCCCAGCTCTTGTGGATCATCGACGTCTACGGCTTCCTTATCGCCGGGTTCCTCATCACCATGGGAGCGCTCGGTGACCGAATCGGCCGCCGCCGGCTGCTGCTCATTGGAGCGGTTGTTTTTGGTGCGATGTCGCTGTTGGCGGCGTTCTCTACGAGTGCCGAGATGCTGATTGTGTCCCGCGCGCTGCTCGGGATCGCTGGGGCCACGTTGATGCCGTCGACGTTGTCGTTGATCCGCAGCATGTTCGCCGATGAGAAGCAGCGTGGATTCGCGCTGGCGGTGTGGATGATGTCGTTTATCGTCGGCGGTGCTCTGGGGCCCGTCGTCGGCGGTGTACTGCTCGAGTGGTTCTGGTGGGGATCGGTCTTTCTGCTCGCGGTGCCCGTGATGGCACTGTTGCTGCTGGCAGGGCCGGTCCTGCTCCCAGAATCCCGTAACCCGGATGCTGGACGGATCGATCTGCTCAGCGTCGCACAATCGCTCACGGCGATGCTGCTGATGGTCTACGGGCTCAAGGAGGTCGCCAAAGACGGCCTCAGCGCGTCGGCGGCGGGTGCGTTGTTGCTTGGCCTGGCCATAGGTGTGTTGTTCGTTCGCCGCCAAAACCGGTTGGAGAACCCGCTGCTGTACCTGGCGCTGTTCTCGCGTAAATCGTTCAATGCGGCCCTCGGCGCCCAGACGTTCGTCCTGTTCGCTATTGGTGGCGTCCAACTGTTCTTCGTGCAATACCTGCAGCTCGTGTTGGATTTGTCGCCGCTGCGGGCGGGCCTGTGGGTGTTGCCGACCACCGCCGTGAACATCGTGGCCACGATGATGGCTCCGGCGATTGCCAGTCGCGTCCGTCCGGCCTGGGTCATCAGCGTGGGCCTAGCGATAACGACGGTTGGTATCGGCATGCTGACTCAGGTCGACGCGGACTCGGGGGTCGGTCTGGCAGTTGTCGCCTTCGCTATCGTCAGTGCCGGGTTTGGCCCGACTATGGCGTTGGGCGCGGGTCTGGTGGTGGGCAGCGCGCCGGTGGAACGCGCCGGCGCCGCGTCCGCCATTCAGGAAACCGGAGGCGAGCTCGGTATGGCGCTTGGCCTGGCTGGGCTGGGCAGTGTCGGAATGGCGGTCTACCGCAATCGCATCGACGAACTGTTGCCGGGCGGTATTCCGGCGGAACAAGCTGACCAGGCGCGGGAAACACTGGGCGCGGCGGTAGCCGCCGCCGATCAGCTACCCGTGACACAAGCGGGCCCCATGGTGTCCGCCGCTCAGGAAGCGTTCATTGAAGGTTTGCATGCGGTGGCGTTCACCTCGGCTGGCATCGTCGCCGTGCTCGCGGTCGCCGTTGGCTTCTTCCTCCGGCACGTGCCTCCGCTGAGCGGTGACGAGCATGGCGGGCACGACGGTGGCGATGAACACGAATTGGTGGCGGCGACGACACAGGTGAACGAGGAGAAATAATGAGAGTTGAAGTGACGATCGATCTGGTTTGCGTGTGGTCTTACCTGTCCTACGCCCGGTTTCAGCGGGTGGCTGGCGAATATCGTGACGGCGGAGGTGAGCTCGATGTCGTCTTCCGGCCCTTCCAACTGGACCCCACTGCCACCAGCGAAGGAGTACCCAAACACGAGGTTGAACGCCGGTACTTTGGCGCCGACTTCGACGCGGAGGCTGCGGTGGCCGAGCTGAATGTCCTAGGAGCTGACGTAGGTGTCAGTTTCGGGCGGCACACGATCTGGACGAACACGTTCGAGGCGCACCGTCTGATCTCGGTGGCTAGTGACCAGGGCCTCGGGGAGCAGATGGTTGAGCGGTTGTTTCGTGCCCAGAACACTGACGAGGTCAACATCGCTGATCGTTCGGTTCTGACCAGGCTGGCAGCCGAGGTAGGGGTGCGGTGGAGCGATGCTGGTGCGAACGCCGTCCGAGCCGAACTGGACAAGGTGCGACGCAGCGGTATCCGGGGAGTACCAGTCTTTGCCTTCGACGGCGCGGTGCCGCTTGTTGGCAGCCAGTCTGAGCGGGCGTTTAGGCAGGCTCTCGGAGGGAGCTAACCGCCAGCGTCCTGCACCGCGTGGCCGGAAGCGCTCGCGGTGCAGGACGCTACGCTGCGCCCCGCACACTGCGTCCTGCAAGGTGAGGGCGGGAGCGCTCGCGGTGCAGGACGCTGGCGGATGGGCAAGGGCGGTTAGCGGTCACGATCCGGTGTCCAGCTCCAGCAGGTCGTCCCACCCGCGCCCGGTCATGGCGCCCCGGGCGACGCCTTCGGTCAGCTCGTTCAGCTCGTCGAGGAACGGCTCCATGCCAGGGCCGACGAGGCGTAGTGGGCGCTCTCCGCGTGGCGCTCGGACGACGGAGGCGATGGCGTCGGCGATCTCGTGCGAGTCCAATGAATCGCGGCCCAGGGCCAGGTGGGCTTCGGCCCGCTCGGCTAGCTCGCCGTATTCACTGCGCCGGCGCGCGTTGTCTCGGGACAGGCTACGCAGATATTCGTCGTAGTACCTCTGCCCGTTAGGTTCCAGGAAGTTCGTGCGATAGGCACCTGGTTCAACGATGACGAATTCCACGCCGAAGCGCGATAACTCGTACCGGCTGCTTTCGGTCATCGCTTCCAGCGCCCATTTGGCCCCGACGTAGGGCCCCATAAACGGCAGCACGAACCGGCCGAGCGCGGTGGTCATCTGCACGACGAGCCCTTCCCGCTGTTCCCGCATCGCCGGTAAGACCGCGCGGTTGAGCCGGAGGTGACCGAAGAGGTTGGTCTCGAACGACTCCTTGATGTCGTCGATGGTGAGTGTCTCCAACACCGCTGGGGAGAACGTGCCCGCGTTGTTGTACAGGACGTCGATCCGCCGTGCCCGGCGTAACACCCTGCTCACGGCCTGGTTGACCGACTGCTCGCGGCGGACGTCGAGATCGATGACTTCCAGGTCGAGATCTTCTTTGCCGGCGACGGTCAGGAGTTCTCGCCGGGCCGCGGCGTTGCTGGTGCGCGTGTTCCGCATTGAGGCGAACACCCAATGGCCGGCGCGGGCGAGCGTGAGTGCGGTCAGGTAACCGAACCCGCTGCTGCTACCCGTGATGAGGACCACCTTGCGGTCTGGATGTGGCCGGCCCGCCGCGCGTTCGCTGGCTGCGGCCTGGGTGATGGGGACAGCTCCCAGCCCAGCGGCGACCCCAAGCCCAAGGGCACCACCAAGCACGGAGCGCCGGGTCACATCATGTGCGGACATGTCGATCGCTCTCCTTAAGACGTCCATCAGTTGACGACGCTGATAGTAGCAAACTGCAACGAATTGCCTAGGCTACGATATTCGCATGAGTCCAAGCCGACGTCCGCCCACGCTGCTGACGCAACCGTCATACCTGGCCTCGCAGGTTTCGAAGTACGGTCGACGGCTCATCGAGAATGCGCTGGCGGAGCGCAACCTGGCGCTCGTTCACTACGCGGCGCTGACCGCGCTAGACGAGCTCGGTCCGCTGTCGCAGCAGGAGCTAGCTGCGGCGCTGGACTTTGACAAGAGCCACCTTGTTGCGCACATCGACCTACTTGAGGAGCGGGGGCTGGTCAAGCGGGTGAGGGACCCGGGTGACCGGCGTCGTAATCAGCTCCACATCACTAATGCCGGCCAGGTACTCGTCGCGGAGCTGCATCCCGTCGGCGCTCGATCCCAGGAAGGGCTACTCGACGTCCTCACCCCGGATGAACAGGCGATGCTGGTGTCGCTGCTGCGGCGGGTGCTGGAATCCAACGACGCCGCCCGTGCGTCCCGCTAGTCGCCGCCGACGTGCTGCTGCGAGGTGGACGCCGTGGGGCGGGCACCGGGCGGGGTGTGCAACTGCCATTTGGTGGACCGCGGATCAGGTGAGTTGTCGAGCGGGAGCCGCGCTGGCCTTCTGCGTGCCGCAGGTAGCCGACTGGCGTTACCTGCTGCGCCCGGAACGGCAGTCGCCAACGAACGCTGCACCCGTGGGGTGGGGAGCGGCCACCCGTCGTAGCGGCGACTTGCGTCCTGCAGAGTGTGCGGAGCGTACAACGGCACGCGGTTCAGTGGCGTATTCGTCTAGCTGCGCGGAGGCGACTGTGTCTCTTAGGGTCGTGGTGTAGCCTCCGCCGCCCGCATGATCCCGCAGGAGTCGCACCATGACCGACACCCCGCCGCCGGAACACAGTTCGCCGGTCGGACCCGTGGACGCGACCCGCACCCCCCGGTACACCGAACCAGGCACGTTCGCCCGGTTGCCCCGCGTAGACCAGGTCGAACGGGTGGACGTCGCCGTGGTGGGGGTGCCTTTCGACAGCGGGGTGTCCTACCGGCCGGGCGCCCGGTTCGGTCCTGGGCACGTCCGCACGTCGTCGAAGCTGCTGCGGCCTTATCACCCTGGTCTGGACATCGAGCCGTTCCACCGCCAGCAGGTCGCCGACGCCGGTGACATCGCGGTCAACCCGTTCGACCTGCACGACGCCATCACCACCATCGAACGCAGCGCCGACGCGCTCCGGGCCGACGGCGCTCAGCTGCTGACGATCGGCGGCGACCACACCATCGCCCTGCCGCTGTTGCGGTCGATGTTCCGCGACCACGGGCCGATCGCGGTGGTGCATTTCGACGCGCACCTGGATACCTGGGACACCTATTTCGGCGCCCCGTACACCCACGGCACTCCGTTCCGCCGGGCGAGCGAGGAGGGCTTGCTGGACCTTGAACACTGCCTGCACATCGGGATCCGTGGCCCGCTCTACTCACGGCAGGACCTCACCGACGACGCCGTCCTCGGCTTCCAGACCATCCACGCCGACGACTACGAAACCGCCGGGACGGCCGCGGTGATCGAGCGGATGCGGGCGCGGCTGGGCAACCGTCCCGTCTACGTGTCGGTCGACATCGACGTCCTCGATCCAGCTCACGCACCGGGCACGGGGACACCGGAGGCCGGTGGTCTCACCAGCCGGGAGCTTCTGACGACCCTGCGCGGGCTGGTCGGGATCGACGTGGTCGGAGCTGACATCGTCGAGGTCGCTCCGGCCTATGACCATGCCGAGATCACCGGGATCGCCGCGGCGCACGTCGGCTTCGAGCTCCTCGGAGTGCTGGCCGCCAACCGAGGTGCCTGACCACCGTCACGGCACCCCCGGCCGGTGGGGTGCCTGCGCGGCCTAGAGTGACATGGTGGTGTCGCTCCAGCTCTTCGTCGAGCGGCTCGGCCTCACCGTGCGCGGCTCGGCCAAGCCGCATAACCACCGGGTGCGGTGGGTGCACATCAGCGAGCTACCCGATCCATCGCCGTACCTGCGCGGCGGCGAGTTCCTGCTGCTGGCCGGCACCAGCTACCGGCCCGAGGAGAGCGTCGACTATGTGGAGCGGCTGGTCCGCGCTGGTGTGACGGCGGTTGGTTTCGGTGTCACGCCGGTGTTCGACACCGTTCCCGCCGAACTGGTGGCCGCCTGTGACCGGCAGGATCTCGTGCTGCTGGAAGTGCCACCGGAGGTGCCGTTCTCGGCCGTGGTGGAGATGCACCACATGGAGCTGACCCGCGCGGAGACACGCGACCTGCGACGGCTGGCGGACGGGCAGTCCGTCCTGATTCGGGCCGCGAGTGGACCGGCGCCGGTGCAGACGGTGGTGGATCGGCTGGCGGAACTGCTGGAGGCGGGTGTGGTGGTGGTCGATCACCACCGGGGGCGCCGCTGGACAGCCGGGACGATGAGCCACGACCGCGAGGTGGCGACGGCGCTGCGCCGGGTGTGTACCAGTCGGACTCCGATGAGTGCCGCGGTCGCCTCGGCGGGCGGACACGCGGAGGTGCAGCGTTTGATCGGCCCTGCCCCAGCCGGGTACGGCATGGCGGTGGTGCGGCCGCGTCCGTTCTCGATCGCCGACCGTGGGCTGACCGGTGTAGCGGCGAGTGCGCTGTCGTTGCTGTTCACCGATGCCGAGGCGGATGCCAGCCAGGACGTGTTGGGTGCGGCCGTGGTCAGTGGGCTGTTGCGGCTGCCGACGCTGAGCCGTGACCTGGCGGTTGTGGTTGATCGTTCCGACGACGTGCTGTTGCGGGTCGTCAGGGGGCGAGCGAAGGTGGGGCGGGAGGGCCCGGATGAGCGGTTCGCCGCGCTTCTTGGCACCCCGTTGGTGCAGCGTAGCGACGACGGGTTCGTTGCTCTTATCCCGGCCGACCGGCCCGTCGACGAGGTGTGCGACATCATCGACGAGGCAGGGTTGATCGCCGGGATCAGCCGACCACATTCCGCCCCGGACATCGAAGGAGCGTGGGCGGATGCCGGCGTGGCCCTGAACGGTGCACTGCTGAGCGGCGCGAGCGCTGTCGCCGGGGCACGACCGGCCGGGGTGCTGGGGCTGGTGGACGGCGGACGGGCCGATCGTTATACCGACGACGTCCTCGCCGTCCTGGACGGCCGGCCCGGTGGTGCCCCAGGCCCACTGCTGACCACCCTGATGAGCTGGCTCACCCACCACGGCAACTGGGACCGCACCGCTGCTGACCTAGGCGTCCACCGCAATACGGTGCGGAATCGCATCAACCACGCGGCCCGGCTACTCGACCGTGACCTGAACGACCCGGATGTGCGGATGGAGCTGTGGTTCGCCCTGCGCTGGCGCAGCCACTCCGGTGCGCGACACTAGCTAACGGTTCTCCAACCCACGTCGGGTGCGTTCGGCCCGGATCGCGTCGGCGTCGCGGAGGAACGTGTCGCGTAGCGCAGTCAGCCCGCCACGGACGTTCTCCCATTCCGTCCGATGATCCTCGCGAGAGGTGAAATTGTTGGGTGTGGTGGTGTCCCATTCGAGCACCGCGTCTATCTGCGCGACCAAGGCGTCGACGTCTCCGACGGCGTAGAGGTTCAGGGGCGCGCCGACACTCTGCGACAGCGCCGCGAAGAGTGCTGGATCCTCATCCCGCGGTAGGTCCGGGTTGGCCATGAGATGAAACCGGAATCGCAGCTGCCCTGCGTAGAACCAGAAGACCGCATCGTCCTTGTGCCCGTCCTCGAACAGGCGGGCGGCGTGCTGGTAATACGCGGCGGGGTGAGCATCGACGAGGTCAGCACCGGGTGTTTCCACCGAATGAGTGTATGGTCCGCCAGCCGGTTCCTGCCGTGCGGGATGCATCGCCGACGTTGCCCACAGCTCCGCACGGCGGTGTCCCCGGCCTGGCAATCGGAGGCCGACGCGATGTGTCACTGGAGGTCGAAGCAGGTAGTGAGGTGGGCGCGGAAGTTGGACGCCGCTAGTTCCTGTTGGGCGGCGTCCACCGCGGCTGACGCGGTGGCCCACTCTTCCTCGACGGCCGTGGCCACCGCGTCGGCTGCGGTCAGCGCTCGAGTACAGGGGTCTGGGAGGCTGGTGTCGGCGCCGCCCCGACCAACCGGGACACCGATGGCAAACCCCACGAGTAATCCCGCGAGGCAGGTGAGTATCGCGACGACGAACGGGCGGCGACCGTGGCGGGTGGAAGTGTCCATGATGGCCGTTCCTTTCGGAACGAACGAATAGAACCTCTCTCCAGTGTCCGCCGAATGTGTCCTCAATGCGGCGAAAGTTTGGATTCGGGGCCTTCCACGTCGGTGGCCGAGGGCGTCAACGCGGAGTCCGCACGTTGTCGCCGCAGGGCACTAGGGATGTGTTCGGAACGGTCAGGAATCAAGAAGCGCCCATCACGGATGCACGCCTAGCGTGATTTCCGTAGACAGGCACATCACCTGAATCCATCGGAAGAGGAGAGAACAATGCCCCTGCAGGCGACCACCATCATGATCGGTGTTTCGGATCTGGCCCGTGCCAAGCAGTTCTATGTCAATCTGGGCGCCACCGTCAGCCAGGACTACCCCGGCTTCGTCAACCTTGATCTCGGCAAGGACTCGTCTTCGCTGGCCCTGTACCCGTGGGGTGAGGTAGCCGACGATGCTGGCGTGCCCGCTGAGGGATCCGGATTCCGGGGTTTCTCGCTCCACTACATCGTCGACTCGCCCGAGGCCGTCGAGCAGGCCATGCGCGACGCGGTGGCGGCCGGTGCCACCGTCATCAAGGAAGCCACCGCGACGGACTGGGGATGTTTCGGCTACTTCAGCGACCCGGACGGGTACCTGTGGAAGGTCGCGTCCTCGGCGTAGTCGGCTTCTGAGAACGAGACGAGGACAGCTATGTCTGCACACGAGTGGCGCCATCGGCTGGCCACGGCCGGCTACTGGCTGCTGGCCACGAGCTTCTTCTTGGGATTCGTGACCAAGTTCTGGCCTGGCCCGACGTTCTTCGGTCCGGCGTATTCGGAGAAGTTCGCTGAGTGGGGATATCCAATGTGGTTCCGGTTCGTGGTTGGCGGCATCGAGGGTGTCTGCGCGGTGCTGCTCGTCATCCCGCGCCGACGCTCGCGGTTCCTTGGTGCCGTTGCCCTGGTGCTGCTGCTGGTCGGCGCCAATACCACCCACATCATCGCCGGTTCGGAGGTGTCCGACCGGGTGTTCGCCCCCACGTTGCTGCTGGTCTCCGCGGCGATCGCCCTGGCCAACTGGCCAGCCGACTGGCGTGACCTGCTGCGCCCGGAACGGCGGTCCCCAACGAACGCTGCACCCATGGGGGTGGGGAGCGGCCACCCGTCGTAGCGGCGATTTGCGTCCTGCAGAGTGTGGGCCCCGGCCACACCCGCAGGACGTAGGACCCCACCTAGGCTGGTGCCTCATGGCGAAAGACCTGGTATGGCTCAACGGAACGTTCGGTGCCGGCAAGACCACCACCGCCCGGGAGCTGGTGGCAGAGGTAGCCGGGGCGAGGCTGTTCGACCCCGAATACGTCGGCTTCATGCTCCGGCACTTCATCACCGAGCCGGTTCAGGACTTTCAGGACTGGCCGTCGTGGCGGGTCCTCGCGGCCGAGACCGCACACGAACTGTTGCGCCACTACGGCGGCCCGCTGATCGTCCCGATGACGTTGCTCCGCAGGGAGTACGCCGACGAGGTGTTCACCCGCCTGCGTGGCCACGGTGTTGCCGTACAGCACGTCCTCCTGCACGTAGACGAGCCGGAGTTGATCCGGCGGATCGAAGCCGACGAGGTGGAGGCCGGGGCGCGGCAGTGGCGGCTGGACCACCTAGGCGCCTACCGCGGTGCGCAGAACTGGTTGCGCTCCGAGGCTGAGGTCGTCGATACGACGCCACTGACTCCATCCGAGGTGGCCAAGAAGGTCATGACACTACTCTGAAGATCGGTACCGCGTCTTGGCCCGCGCGTCATTCACGATCATTCCTCGCGATCGGTGTATCGATGTCGTTCGAGCAGGTGGTCTAGGTCGATCCCGGCTGGTGGTGGCGGCGCCGCGCGAGCATCAAGGATCAATCCAAGCGCGTTCAGGGTTTGGAGGGCTAGATCTAACTGAGCCGAGCTCTTCCCTGCTTCGAACGCCACGAGCCACCGCCTGCTGACTCCCGCTAAATGAGCCAGTTCGGACTGGGTGAGTCCCGACGCTAGCCGACGATCGCGGATGTAGAGGCCGAGGTCCCGAGCACTTGCGATCCGCACGGCGCCTTCCCTGATCGATGTGCACGTACCTGCCCATTCTAGGCGTGTGCATGAACGTGCGCAATGGAATAATGTGCACGTTCATGCACACGCTTCCAGGAGGTCGGTCCGGCACCCTCAGCGTCGTGACTCAGACTTCGTTGAACGGTGTGGCATAGGTGAAGTCCCCGCGAAGAGCGGCCTGGTAGGCGGAGAGCGCACGCACCTGGAAGTACTCGCCCCACGCGGGTACCGGCGCCCCGATGCCGTAGCCGCTCGCCGGCCGGAATCCGAATCGACGGTAATAGGCTGGCTCCCCAAGCAGCGCTACCAGTGGCTCCTCGAGCGCGTCGGCCGCACCAAGCACGGCGTGCATGAGCGCGCTGCCAATCCCGCGGCCCTGATACCGCGGCAACACACCAAGCGGCCCCAAACCCAGGACGGGAACCGACGCGACCCATCCCCGGGTACACACGACGTGGCCCGCGATCGCGCCCGTGTCGTCGACAGCCACCAGCGACAACGCGGGGATCCACCCTGGGTCCGACCTCAACGCGTCCACCAGGCCGGCCTCAACCGGGGTGGTACCCGGCTCTGCGGTTCGGGCGAACGCGGCACCATGGACAGCGCGGATGGCGTCGACGTCGGCGGGTGCTTCCTGGCGAATCATCATCGCTGCACAAGCATGCCCAGGCCGCCGTGCGCGTTCAACTCAATTCCCGGCGCCGGCAGCTGCGAGCTCCCCGAACGTCGCCGAACTCGCGTTCGACCGGGCTCCATCGGGCGTGACCCGTTTGTCGACCAGGACAACCTGTCCGATGAACGGCTCCAGAATCCCCGACATCCGGATCGGTGCCGCGATGATCATCTGGAAGCCGAACTCGTCGAATGCGGCCAGCGCCTGGTGGGAGAACGCTTCGTCGGACTTGCTGAAGGCTTCGTCGAGCATCAACGGCGCGAAATGCGGCCGGCCGTCGGAGTCCGGATCGGCAAGGTTGTAGCTCAGCGCCGCGGCCAGGCAGAACGCGACGAGTTTTTCCTGCTCGCCGCCGGAACTCGACGCGGTATTGCGGTACGTGGCGACGACGGCGTCCGTGTCGTCCACCTCCGTGCCGTAGAAGAAGTAGCTGGACCGCACGTCCAGTACGGCGTCCCGCCATCGTCGGGCCTCGGCGTCGTCGTCGGTGAAACGGGTCATCAACGCCTGCACCCGGCGGAACTGGGCGAGCAGCTTCTCCGGGTCCCGCCGTGCGGTGGGCGCGTCGCGTAGCAGCGCCTCAACGATGCCGCGGAACTCCTTGACCTCGCTGGGCACGCTGGCTGTGTAGGCGATCTGCAAGTGTGTGCCCGGGTTGAACTCCACCCGGGAGAGACCGGCGTTGACCATGGCGACCCGGCTGTTGATCTCGTCGCCGGCGTTCTCGATCGCGCGTTGCAGAACGCTGATCGACGGGACCATGTCCTCGCTGATCATCTGCTGGAACCGGCCCATGGCGTTGGGCAGCCGGCGGCGGACGATGTCCGCGTGCAGGGCCGCGAAGTCCGCGCCGGAGCGGTCGACGTCGCCGCTGGAATCCGGTGCGGACTCCGGCCACTGTTCCACGAAACGCCCGATGGCCGACGTCAGACCGGCCAGCGCGTACCGACGATCGGCATCGGCTGCGTCGCGGCGTCGCTCCAACTCTTTGCGGAAGGCGATGCGTACCTGACCGATGGTGTCCGGAGTGACCGGCACTTCCAGGTCGGCGAGCACGTCATCGAGGTAACCGCGATGCGTCTCGTCGTCGACCGTCCGCGGCTGACCGGTCTCCTGCTCCAGTGTTTCCTGCCACCCGTCCCGGCGCGTCCGCAGCGTGCTGAGCCGGTTGCGCAGATCCGACCGGGTGTCGGCGACGGACTGCCAGCGCTGCTCGGCCGCGCCCCGGTCGTCTTCGAGCCGCTGCAAGTCGACGTTGTCCGCCTTGAGTTCCTCGATACGCCGGGCGTAGGCCTGCGCGTTGGAGGTGGCCGACCAGTGGTCGAGTTGTGTCCAGCTCGAGTAACCCTGGAGCTGGGTGGCGGCGTCGATGGTCGCCTCGAGCTGACGGTAGCGCTGATCCAGCTCGTCGGCTTCGGCTCGGGCCCGCACTTCGGCTTCGGCCAGGCGAGTGACCTCGGTCTCCAGCGCCGCTCGTTTCACCCCGATGCTGCCGCCCAGCACATACGACGCCGGATCGGTCAGTGCCGTTCGGTCGTCTTTGCGGAAATGTCCACCCGGTAGCTTGACGGTTCCACGGACGGTGACGGCGACGCGATGCTGCTCGAGGTCGGCGGAGGTCTCGACGCACACATGCTCGAACCGCCGGGCCAGCTCGCCAGCGAGCCACGGCCCGCACGGATGGGTGTCGTTGACGGTGAGTTTGCTGGCCAGCGTTCCCGGTTCCGGCTGGGCAACGGTCTCCCGGGCGCTAGGCACGACGCTGTACTCGACGACGCCCCGCATGTCGTGGTTATCGACGAACTGCTGAACGGCCTGCCGGTGCTGCTGCGGAACCAGCAGGCGTAACGCGAAGCTACGCAGCACCTTCTCGGCGGCGGGCCGCCAGCGTTCTTCGTCGCCGGCCACGTCGATCAGCTCAGCCGCGTAAGGGAGCTCGCTCACGGGTACACCGGCGCCGTCGGCGATGCGCTCGCGCCGGTCGGCCTCCCGGCGGGGGACCAGCGAACGCGAGGACTGCAACGCGGAGAGCTCGTTGACCTTGGCCTCGTGCTGTTTGCGGGCCTGGCCCGACGCGGCGAAGAGAGCATGCCGGCGTGGTTCGATCTCCGCGCGGTCGTGGCGGGCCTGCTCGACGATCTGCGGCAGCCGCTCGCGCAAGGCGGTGAACGCCGGCTCGTCCTCCGGGCAGGTTTCCCCCACCCGCTCAGTGAGCTTGGCGTACCCCTGGTAGGTCCGCACCCGCGACTCGACCTCCTGTTCGGCCGCGGCGAGGCGCACCTTCACGTCCTCCAGCACTTGTCCTTCGCGTCGGAGCTGTTCGTCGAGCGACACGTAGGCGGCTTTGGCCTCCTCATAACGGCGTTCCTGCTCGCCGAGGTCAGCGTCGATCGCCTTGACGTCCTGGTCTAGTTCGTCCAGGGCGTCCCGGATCGCCCGGACGTGGACCCCCCGGATGTAGCGCTCGGACGCGGCGCCCAGCAGAACCTCGGCGAGTGACTGCGTTCGGCTCGAGTCGCGGTAGGCGGCCCAACTATCCGGCACCTCGCGCAGCACCTTCTCCTGGGCATGTGCCCGGCGGGCGGTCTCGTACGCTTCGTTGAGTGGTGTGAACGCGTCGAGCATCTTCTGCGCCGCGGCGAAGGTGCCGGGTTCGTCGAGCATGTTCTCGCGGATGAAGAAGTTCAGGTCCCCGACGTTCTTCATCGCCTTGGCCTTGCCCAGCAGGGACAACGCCGTTTTCGACGAACCGAGGCCGATACGTTTGCGCAGCTCACGAAGGTAGGCGGCCTGGGTTTCGGGATAGTGCGCGCCCCGGTGTGCCGCCTTGAACCATCGGGTGTCGAAGTTGCGTTGTGCCCACTCGTCGAGTGCGGTGAGGTCGAACTGACCGTGGTGCAGCTGATACATCGTCTTCAACGACCCGCCGTCGGTCTCCGCGCCGGTGAACCATTTGACGACGACGGCGGTGGTCATGGCGTCGACACCGTCGGCGTACGTGGCCGCGACCGCCGACCAGGTGGGTTTGCCGCCCCGCAGGTACCGCATCTTCGACCGGTGGTGTTCGTCGTTCGTCTCCGACCAGGCGCCGCGCACGTAGTCGGCGACACTGCGAGTGCCCTGTTTGGCCCCGCGGACGGTGAGGTCGGCCGAGGCGTTGAACCGCTGATCGTGGGTGGGCAGCAGCACAGCGGAATGAGCGTCCATGAGTGAGGACTTCCCGGAGCCCGACGGTCCGGTGAACAGCACCCCACGTTCGTCGATAGGGAGGTCCTTGTAACCCTGGAAGGTCCCCCAGTTGATCACTTGCAGCCGGATCAGCCGGAACTGCCCAAGGAAGACGGTGCGCTCGCTCACCGCGGTGTTCGAGCCAAACAGAATGCGCTCGCGGCCGTCATCGCCCATCGGTGTTGGCCCTACCGTTCTCGGATTCCTCGGGGACTGCCTCACCGCGGGCGATCGCCTGGTACCGCTGCGTCAGGGCTTCCACCCGGTCCGCGGTGAGGATGGCCGTGATGGCGCCGTGGATGAGGTAGCGGCTGGTGCCTTTCACCGGCTTGATGATGGCCGCGTCGTCCAGCGAGTTGATCGCGGCGACCACCTTCTTCTGGAACGACGCCTCGTCGGTGTCGTCGGCCCGCTGGTACGCCATCATGTAATCGATCATGTCCGCCGTCTCCACGACAGGGCTGTGGGGCGCGGCCAAATACTGCTGGTAGAGGTAGAGCGCGAGGGTGCTCGCCGCCAGGCTCAGCGTTTTGGTGCGCAGAACACTGCGGCTGTGCGGGCTGGGGTCGTCGGCCTGCCGAGTGAATGCGAAGCGCTGCTCGTGGTTGATCTCCAAGATGAGACCGAGCTCGGACAGGCGGCTGCGTAGCACCTCCTCGTGCTGGAGGATGACCGCCCAGTGCCGGCTGTCTTTTCCGCCGACGTGTGGTGCGGCGACCAGCTCTTGCAACGCCCAGCACACGTCCGGCGGCAGCTGGCTGGTGTCGCCGTCGAACCTCGGTTCGGGTGCGGTGCGAGCCACCCGAGTCCCACGCACCCGCGCGGCTTCGTCGAACACGTCCGTCGGGTCGAGGGTCGACGGCGGGACCGCGCTCTCCTCGGTAAACAAGCCGTCTCCGCCGACCTGGGTGACATCGGATGCGGTCTCAGTCATCAATCGCCTCTTCCAGGAGAAGAGCCTGCATACGCAGGGTTCGGTGTGGGGCGTGTGGTGCCGCGGGATCGGTGACCTGTTCGGTGAACACGGCAGCGGGCACCCGGATGTCGCGGACTCCGTGGCGGGTGTACACGGTGGTCGTGACGTGTACCAGTGGGTCGACCGTGCCCCAGCGCGTCGCCAGCGACCACAAGCCGACTACGTCGCCGGTGCGGGGCCGATCGAACGTGCCCAAGACGTCGGACAGGTGAGCCGGGCCCTCCGCCGCGCTGACCGCGGAGTTCACCGCGGTGCGCAGTTTCGCCCAGTCGATGGATTCCTGGCCGGCAAGCCGGGCCGGGTCGACGGTGAACTCGCCGTTCTCCGCCGCCAGCGGGTCAGGCGGGTCCCCGACGCCCTCATGCAGCCGGAGCCGCCCGATCGACGAGGTGTCGGCGCTACTGAACGGGACGGCGAAGCTCACATCCCGGCTGCCGTGGGTGTGCTGGAACGCTTCCGCGGCGGCCGCCTGGGCTTCGTTGACCAGGACCCGCATGCTGCGGTAGTGCAGGGCGTCGCCCCCGCGGACGAAGTTGTTGATCCGGCGGAACGCCACCGCGCGAGCCTCTTCGACTTCACGTACCCGATCCCACATCGCGTCGATGAAGCTCTCCAGCGCGTGGGTGATGTCCGGAGACAACTCGTCGACATGTTCGATGATGTCGGCGATGTCCGACTCCAGCTGCGTGCGCTGGGACGGCGTAGCGATGAGGGTGGCGAAGGCCCGGAATGCCTGCCCTTCCGCCGCCTCCGAGATCACATCGTGGCCCTCGAACATCCGGTCCAGCGAATCGGCGAACGCGGAGGGGTCGTCGCCGAGGCTCTGCTGGATCAGAGCCGTGGTGTTGGCCTGCATCTGTTCGCCGTACCGAGCGATGTCGGCCGGGATCCGCTCGATCAACTGGGTGAGCGCGGTGACCTTGTCGATCAGGTCGCGCTGGTCGACGGCCGGCTCGGGATCCTCGTCGAGTGCGTCGCGCTGGGCGGTGAGCATGGCGATCTGCTCGTCGATCGCCTGCCGGCGCGCCGCGGGATCCGGACTAGCTTCGGTGGCGATCTGATGGATCTCAGCCATCACCATCGACAACGCCGACTCCGTGGCCAGCGACGTGTGCCGCCGGAGGCTGGCCATCTGCCGTACCGCCTGGCTGGCACCGGAGGTCAGCTGGTACCGCTCCGAACCGGTGTCGGGATCGATGCTGCGCCGCACCCAGCCCTTCTTGGTCCACCTGGTCAGCAGCGTGTCGGCGTCGGGTGCGGGGCTGAATCCGGGTTCGTCGTCGGTAGGTAGGTAGCCGCGCATCGGGCCGGACAGGTCGGCGTCGATGCGGGCGGTGAGGGTTTCGGCGTCGACGACCTGGCCGTGTCCGAGATGAGCGGCCATCAAGGCGAGATGCAGGAACGCGTCCTTGGAGCGGAGCAGGGAGAGGGTGCCGTCCGCGGTGGCGTTGGTGCGAAACTCGTGCCACAGTTGCTCAGCGCTTCGCTCCTTCCCCCTCACGTTTCGACACCATAATCGATGCTGGTGCTCCACGACGACTCGTACGACCGGCCGCGCTCGCCGAGTGCGCCGTCCGTCAGGTGTGGGAGGTGCCGGTGTTGGGCGGTGACGTCCCACGTCGGCGGTGATCATCAGCAGCTTGGTGTTGCTGTGAGGTGATCGTTGGCGGGTTGGTGCCGCGGTTCTGCGACTGCAATCTGCTGATGATCACCTGGAAGGCGACACATCGGTACTGAGGTGTGACGACGTCAGAGTCGGCAAGTCCGGCGCGGCGCCGTGCTCGATCAGGTGGCGCAGGGCGGCGGTGTCGAGATGCTGGTCCACCGCGTCGGCGAGCCGGTCCAGCATCATCTCGCGTTGCACGGCGAACCCCGGTGCGTCCGTCGGCCGCCACGCGTGGCCGATCTGGCCGGCGATCGCCGCGAGCCAGGCCCGCCGGAACCCGTCGTTCTCGAACGTGCCGTGCCAGGTGGTGCCCCAGACGCTGCCGACGTGGCAGCCGTCGAGGAACGTTTCGCCTCCGTTGCGTCCTGCACCGCGAGCGTCGGGGGCCTCACCGTGCAGGACGTTGTGGTCAATGGTGGCGACGCCGTGGTGGATCTCATACGCGTTCACCTCGTGCCCGCGCCACGACCCGACGGGACGGCCCAGTTGCTTCTCCGTCGAGAACACCACCTCCGTCGGCAGCAACCCGAGGCCGTCGACCGTCGAACCGGACTCCACTGGGTCGACGATCCGTCGGGCCAGCATCTGATACCCGCCACAAATGCCCAGGACCGGCCGTTCGGCAGCCGCCCGCGCGGCCACCGCCGCGTCCAGGCCGCGCTGGCGCAGCCAGGCCAGGTCGGACACGGTGGCCCTGCTGCCCGGCAGGACCACGAGGTCGGCGCTGGCCACAACGTCGGGGTCCGCGGTCAAGGTGACGTTGATGCCGGGTTCGGAGGCGAGCGCGTCCACGTCGGTGGCGTTCGAGATGCGGGGGAAGCGGACGACCGCCACGTTCAGGATGCGCGTGTTGCGTCCTGCCGGGCGAGCGTCGGGGCGCTCGCGGTGTAGGACGCTGTGCTGCCAGCCGCCAACGGCGAGCGCATCCTCGGAGTCGATCCACACCCCGTCGAGCCACGGCAACACCCCGTACACCGGGCGACCGGTCAGCTCGGTGATGCGCTCCAGCCCAGGCCGGAGCACCTCGACGTCGCCGCGGAACTTGTTCACCACGAACCCGGCCAGGTGCTGCTGGTCGGCCGGCTCCAGCAGCGCCAGCGTCCCGTACATGGCAGCCAGCGATCCGCCCCGGTCGACGTCGGCCACCACCACCACCGGAAGGTTGGCCCGGCGGGCCAGGCCCATGTTCACGTAGTCCCCGGCGCGCAGGTTGATCTCGGCTGGGCTCCCGGCCCCCTCGCAGACGACGACGTCGAACCGGCGGCGTAGATCATCCAGAGCGGCGAAGGCGGCTTCGGCCAGCCGTCCGCGGCCGGTCGCGTACTCGCCGCTGCGTAGTGTTCCGTCGGCCCGGCCCATGAGCACGATGTGCGACGTGCGGTCGCTGCCCGGCTTCAGCAGCACCGGGTTCATCGCCGCTTCGGGAACAACTCCGGCCGCCATCGCCTGGACCCACTGGGCGCGGCCGATTTCCGCGCCGTCCGCGCACACCATGGAGTTGTTCGACATGTTCTGCGCCTTGAACGGTGCTACCCGCACGCCCTGCCGGGCCAGCCAGCGGCACAATCCGGCCGCCACCAGGCTTTTACCCGCATCCGACGTGGTGCCGGCAACCAACAGTCCGCGGCCGGTCATGGCTGCTTCCGCCGGCGCCGCCGGAGGAGGGTCGTAGCGGCCGCCCGGGCCGCCACGACGGTGACCAGCGCGCCGACCGACACGGCTTGGGAAAGCCGGGTCGCCCGCCGGATGTCGGCCGTGGTCACCTCCGGGCCGGTGCCGAGGGTCGGCCGCTCGTCCACGCCGTATGGATACACGGTGCGTCCGCCGAGGGTGCGGTGTAGCGCACCGGCGAACGCGGCCTCGACCACCCCCGCGTTGGGGCTCGGATGCCGGTGGGCACCGTGCCGCCACGCCCGTAGAGCGTCGCGGGGGCGACCGCCGACGAGCGGAGCGGCCGCCGCGGTCAGGACGCCGGCGAGCCGCGCCGGGACGAGGTTGGCAGCATCGTCCAGGCGGGCCGCGGCCCACCCGAAGTTGCGATACCGCTCGCTACGGTGACCGACCATGGCGTCCAGCGTGTTCACCGCGCGGTAGCCGACCAGGCCGGGCAACCCGGCTACCCCGCCCCAGACCAAAGGAGCGACAACGGCGTCGGAGGTGTTCTCGGCGACCGACTCGACCGTCGCCCGAGCCAGCCCGGCGGTGTCGAGCGGGTGTGGGTCGCGACCACACAGGTGTGGAAGGCGGGCTCGCGCGGCGTCGAGATCACCGGATTCCAGCGACCGGGCCAGCAAGGTGGCCTCGCGGGTCAGACTGCGCCCACCGAGCACCACCCACGTGGCGGCGGCCGTGGTGGCGATCCGAACCGCCACCGGGAGTGCAGTGGCCGGCCGGTCTGATCCGGTTGAGGTGGTGGGCTGTGAAAGCGTCCGCTCAATCAGGGCGCCGACGGCGACCGGCACCGCGACGCAGACGGTGGTGAAGAGCGCACCCCGCGGCTTCGAGTCGGCCCACCACCGTCGCTCGAGGGTGTGGGCCGCCCGGCCGAAGCCGGCGACCGGATGGCCACGCCGCGGATCTCCGCAGGCAGCGTCGACGGTGACACCGGCTACCAGGCCGGTTGTGGTAGTCCAGCTCACGTCGACGGGCCGCCTCCTCGTGGGATTCGTGAGATGTGGCATTCTTCCATGTGGGTGTGCGGCACCGGACGGTCGAGTGCCGGCCGGCATCGTGCACCAGGTGTCCCGCGTGCGGGGGAAGCCGGTCGGATCCCGGCGCTGACCCGCAACCGTAGACCACCCCCGCCTTCGCGGTGGGGCCATGTGGTGAGCCGGATTGCCCGGACGTGTGGACGGCTTTCGAGACTCGTCGAGGACTGCGAGTGGAGCCGAGATCGCGCCCAGGGTCGAGGCGCTGTCTCCCTCCGCTGGTGGCCGAAGGGAACGGTCATGGACAAGCTGCTTGTGCTCGGAGGAGCGCGTTCGGGTAAGTCGGCGCTGGCTGAGGAGTGGGCCCGGGAACGGGCCGGCGCGGCCTCCGTCACGTATGTCGCCACCGCGGGACACCGGCCGGGTGACGCGGAATGGGCCGATCGGGTCGCGCGGCACCAGCAGCGCCGGCCGGCCGGCTGGACGACGGTCGAGACCACCGACGTCGCATCCGTGCTGCGGGCGGCCACCGGTACGGTCGTGGTCGACTGCCTGGCGTTGTGGCTATCGGTGGTGCTCGACGAGGCCGGGGCCTGGGACGATGACGGTCAACCTCCCTTCCTGGCGGTGGAGGCGGCGGTCGATGAGCTGGAGCATGCCTGGCGCACCACCACTGCCAACGTCGTGGCCGTCAGCAACGAGATCGGCTCCGGGGTTGTGCCCGCCACCCGCTCCGGCCGGCTCTTCCGGGACCAACTCGGTCTGCTCAACCAGCGGCTGGCCGCCGTGACGGACCGGGTTGTCCTGTGTGTGGCGGGCCGGGTATTGGAGCTCCCGCCACCATCGGTGCCGCGCTGGCCAGGCGCCGGCGCCGCGTACCCGGCGCCGGTGGGCGGCGTCGCCACCGTCCGGTCCGGTGTCCCTGCTCCCATCGACCATGACGCCGAGACCCGCGCCCGGAGCCTGATCGACGGGCTCGCCAAACCCGTGGGTTCCCTCGGCCGGCTGGAGGAGATCGCTGTCTGGCTCGCCGGACGGCAGGGTCGTGTTCCCCCGGCCGGGCCCTCGCGGGTCGCAGTGACCGTGTTCGCCGGCGATCACGGTGTCGCCGCGGACGTTTCGGCCTACCCACCCGCGGTCACCGGGGCTATGGTTCGCACCGTGGCCGCTGGACAGGCCGGCATCAATGCCCTGGCCGCCGAACACGGCGCCGCGGTGCGGGTGCGCGACCTCGGAGTGGACGCGGAGCTCGCCGACCTCCCGGCCGAGATCGTCGAACACAAAGTGCGCCGGGGGACCGGTCGGATCGATTCCGAGGACGCGCTGAGCTCCGACCACGTCCGGCAGGCCATCGCGGCGGGGCGAGCGCTTGCCGCGGACCAGCAGGCGGATCTGCTGATCGCTGGTGACCTCGGGATCGGCAACACCACCGTGGCCGCGGCGCTGACCGGGGCCGTCCTGGGGCAGGACGCGCAGAAGGTCACCGGCCGCGGCACCGGCATCGACGACACCACCCTGCGCCGCAAGACGGAGATCGTCGCCGCGGCGATCGAACGGGCTCGGACCGTCCGGGACGACCCAGGGGCTTTGCTCGCCCGGATCGGCGGAGCCGATCTCGCCGCGATGGCCGGTTTCCTCGCGGGGGCCGCCGAGCAGGGAACCCCCGTGCTTCTCGACGGCGCCGTCGTCACCTCGGCTGCTCTGGTGGCGGAGTTGCTGACACCGGGCGCAGCCGCCTGGTGGCTGGCCGGGCACCGATCGGTCGAGCCGGCACATTCCCTCGCCCTCGATCACCTCGGCCTGGAGCCCATCGTCGATCTGCGGATGCGCCTCGGTGAAGGGACCGGAGCACTCGCGGCGCTTCCCACCATCCGATCGGCGGTGGCCGTCAGCACCCGGATGGCCGCGCTGGCCGACCTGGAGCTGTGACCACCACCCGTGGGTGATGCCTGGAGGTTGGCCCTCGGCACCCTCACCACGGTTCGGGTGCCGCCGCCGGGGAAGGTGACCCGGGTGGTGGCCGGTCGGGCGATGCTGCTCGCACCGGTAGCCGGCTGCCTGCTCGGGTTGCTCGGCGGGGCAGTGCTGTGGTTGTCGGCGACGGTGGGCACCGGTGGGTGGCTGGCGGCTGCCCTGGCGGTGATGGCGTTGCGGCTCGGCGACCGCGCCTTTCACCTGGACGGGCTGGCCGATACCGCGGACGGCCTGGCTGCCTCCTACGACCGCGAGCGGGCGCTGGCGGTGATGCGCACCGGCGATACCGGCCCGGCCGGGGCCGTGGCGTTGGTGCTGGTCCTGCTGGTCCAGGTGGCGGCAGCCGCCCAGCTCGCGCAGGCGGGTCCGGCACTGGCGGCGGTGGGATTCGGGGTTGCGATCACCGTGTCGCGGGCGATGCTGGCCGTGTGCTGTGTCCGTGGTGTGCCATCGGCGCGGCCCGATGGGCTGGGTGCGGCGGTGGCCGGATCAGTCGGCCGGCTGTCCGCGATCGGTATGTGCATCGTCGTAACTGGGGCTCTCGCCGCGGTGTTGAGTGTGGCCGACCGGGCCCATGTGGTCCCGTGGTGGGCGGTGCCGGTGGCCGTGGTGGCTGCGATCGTGGCCACTGGAGTGGTGCTCCGGCGCTGTGTGCGCCGCTTCGGCGGGGTGACCGGCGACGTTCTGGGCGCTGTCGTCGAAGTGTCCCTGGCGGCCAGTCTCACCGCCCTCGTCCCCATGATCATTGGCTCTTAGCTACCGGATCCGGTAGTCAAAAGCCAATGATCATGGGGACGAGGGGCCGCGCCGGAGTCACGGATCTGGTAGCGCCACGGGTACGGCCGACAGCAGCCCACCATCGACGCGGTGCTCGGCTCCGGTGATGAACGACGCACGGTCGCTGGCCAGGAAGGCAACGACCTCGGCGACCTCGGCCGGCCGCGCCACCCGGCCGATGGGATGGCTGCGGCCCCAGGCGGCGACCAACTCGTCCGCGCCGGCCGCACCGGCATGCAAGCCGGCCGACCACCGCAGCATCGGTGTGTCCACCGAACCGGGGCAGACGGCGTTGACCCGAATGTTGTCGGCGGCGTGGTCGATGGCCAGCGCTCTGGTCATCGACACGATGCCGCCCTTGGATGCCACATAGGCGACGACCCCGCGCTGGGCCACGTGGGCTTGGACCGACGCGATGTTGACGATCGCTCCGCCACCCCGGGCTCGTAGGTGGGGAACGGCGAACCGGGCGACGAGATACACAGACTTCAGGTTGACGTCGAGGACGGCGTCCCATGTCTCCTCCGACGTCTCCTCCGCGGTTCCGTAGCGTTGGATGCCGGCGGCGTTGACGACGATGTCGATGCCGCCATACGCGGCGCCCGTGTCGTCGACGAAGCGCTGCACATCCGCGGCGTTCGCGACGTCGGCGACGACGGCGTGGGCGGATCGGCCCGCCGCGTCCAGTTCGGCCTGTGAACTCGTGGCCTGAGCTGCGTCATTGGTGCAATAGGCGACCGTCGCCCCGCCGTCGACCAGCCGCTCCACGACCGCCCGCCCGATGCCGGAGCTGCCACCGGTGACCAACGCCACCTTGCCGTCGAACTCGGTCATGAGTCGCATCACCCTCTCAGCGCTTCGTGCTTACATGGTAGCGTGCTAGTACCCGATTTCGCGACGTCGACCCAGGCTGGGGAGGTGCTCGGGTGACGCTCACGCCGGCGCAGGCCATCGACTTCGTTCGGACCTTCGGCCTCGTTTCCGGGCCGCAAGTGAGGGCCGCCCCGCTCGGCGGGGGTGTCTCCAATGACACGGTCGTCGTGGACGACGGCTCCACCAGAATCGTCGTCAAACGGGCGCTCGCTCGGCTCCGGACCCCGGTGGAATGGCATGCCTCGGCCGATCGGGCGCTCGCTGAGGCCGAGGTATTGCGGCTGGTCGCGGGCATCACGCCGGAGTACGTCCCGCCTGTGCTGGCCACCGACCCGGACACCGCCACGATGGCGATCGCCGCCGCGCCCGCCGATTGGCGGGACTGGAAGACGGACCTCCTGGCCGGCACCGTCCACCCGGTCGTCGCCGAGACCCTCGGCACGGTGTTGGGCACCTGGCGGCGCGCCTCCTCCATTGCGCCGGCCGGCGCCGGCAGCGCCGCCGACACCGTCGGCGTGTTGCGCCGGCTCGATGGTATGGACCGCATGGAGGCGCTGCGGTTGCGGCCATTCCACGCGGTGGTCGCGCAACGGCATCCCGACCTGGCCGAGACGATCGCAGATGTGGCGACCACTCTACGGTCCGCTCGGCATGGCTTGGTCCACGGTGACTTTTCCCCGAAGAACGTGCTGGTCGGGGCGTCCGGACTGTGGGTGATCGACTTCGAGGTGGCTCATCACGGCCATCCGGTCTTCGACGTCGCGTTCCTCCAGACACACCTGCTGTTGAAGGCCGTGGCGATGCGGCGCATGGCGCATCCGCTGCGGGTGAGCGCCGGTGTTTTTACCGATGCGCACCGCCGAGCCGCCGGGCTGGCGTCGGCCGCGTCCGCGGCCACGGGGGCAGCGGCCGCCGAGCCGGTGGCTGAGCGGGCGGCCGGACCCGCCGTCGAGCTGGCCCGGAACGTCGGCTGCCTCCTGCTGGCGCGGGTCGACGGCACGTCGTGCGTCGACTATCTGGACCCTCCGGCGGTCGAATGGGTGCGCCAGCTCGGCCGCCGGCTGGTCGGCGGCGTGACTGATCTCGACGAGACGTGGGACGAGGTGGTGGACGAACGATGAGTGAGACATCGATAGGCGCCGACGATGCGGTCGCGACCGTCCGGGCGTGGGAGGCGCTCGACTCTCGGGGCACGCCGACCTTGGGTTGCTCCGTCGTCCTCGCCGGAGGAGCCGCTGGCCGGGCGATCGTTCCGTCCGGCGCATCGACCGGCAGCCACGACGCTCGGGAGCGTCGTGACGGTGGCCAGAGCTGGGATGGGCTGGGCGTGGCGGGTGCGGTCCGTGTTGTGATCGAGGAGATCGGGCCCGCCCTGGCCGGTGTACCGGCTAGGGAGGTGGACGCCGTGCTGGAATCCTGGGACCCGAGCACCGATCTGGCGGAGCTGGGGGTGCACGCCGCCTTGGGAGTGTCGGTGGCCGCACACCGGGCCCGCGCGCGGGCAGCCGGCGTCCCGTTGTACGAGCTGCTCGCTGGCGGTCTGCCGCACCGCCTGCCCACCCCGATGGTCAACGTCGTCTCGGGCGGGGCACACGCGGGCGGCGCCGTCGACATCCAGGACGTCCTGGTGATGCCTTTGAGGGCAGGTTCGTTCCGTACCGCCATCGAATGGGCCTGGCGGGTTCGTCGGCAGGCGGCAGCTCTGGCGGAGCGGCGTGGTCTGGTGACTACGCTCGTCGCCGACGAGGGTGGTTTGGGACTTCAGTTGCCTTCCAATGCCGCGGCCCTCGGCCTGGTGACCGAGGCGATCGAGGCCGCGGGATTGGAACCTGGGCACGATGCGGCGCTAGCTGTCGACGTCGCCGCGAACCAGTTGTGGGATGGCTCGTCGTATCGGCTGGCCGCCGAGAGCCGCCGTCTGGACGCGGCCGGCTTGATCGACGAGTTGGCCGGCTGGGTCGCCAAGTATCCAGTGGTCAGTATCGAAGACCCACTCCACGACCAAGACTGGGACGGATGGGCGGAGGCCACCCGGCGGCTGCGCGGCACGCAGCTCGTCGGCGACGACCTGTTCTCTACCGCCGCCGACCGCGTGGCCGAGGCGGCGCGGCGCGGGGTAGGTACGTCCGTGCTGATCAAGCCGAATCAGCGGGGCATCCTCAGCCGGGCCGCGGAAACCGTCGCCACCGCGCGCCGGCTCGGATACCAGGTGGTTGTGTCGGCACGGTCCGGCGACACCGAGGATCACTGGCTGGCCGACCTCGCCGTGGGGTGGCGGGCCGACCAGATCAAGGTCGGCTCCACCACCCGTTCGGAGCGGACGGCGAAGTGGAACCGGCTGCTGGAGATCGAAGCCAGTTGTGCACCTGATCTCCGTTTTGTCACCTGATCTTTTGCGCCGGGGTGATCAGATGCGGGTGGCGACGTGTTGACCGCGGACGACGGCACGGTTGGTGCATCTGATCGCATCTCGGGATGTGGACGGTTGGCGATCAGATGCATGAATGGCCGATTCGGGGCGTGTTGTGCACCTGATCGTCCGGCGCGGTGCCCGTCGGTGTTATGAGCCGCGGTGGTGACCGCGGATGGGGGGCGTGGGTGCGTGCATCTTGGTGCGAGGCTGGCGCACAACGACGGTTGATCGTGTGCCAGCGTCCCGTGCAGGACGACCTCTTGGGAACGGGTTGGTCGTCGCCCACGGTGCGTGGTTACGCGCCTTGAACCTGCTGGCTCAGAATTGCGGATAGGCGGCGTCTGAGCCGTCCATCCGCAATTCTGAGCCAGCAGGTCCACACAGGGGAAAGATCAGATGCGGTATCACCACATCCGATACTGGCGGTCGGCACCGCCGCGCATCTGATCACCCCGGTGCGAAAGATCAGGTGACAAAACGGAGATCAGGTGCACAAGCGGGGTGGGTCAACGACGATGGTGTCGACTTGCCATGGCCGCAACATCAGCGATACCTCCGGCCCGGTGCCAGCGAGCACCCGCCGGTGTTCGGTCACGTCCGCCCGCCAGACCGATGCGCCAGCCGGCAAGCCACGGAGCTGAACCGGGGTCCTCTGGCCGGCGGCTTCGACGAGTCGGATCACCGTACCGCTGCCGTCTCTAGCCACGCGCAGGGCCGTCGTCACCACACCCGTGGTTTCGACGCGGGGCCGCCAGCCACCTCCAGCAGGGGCGTCGGCACGGGACACCAGCCGCACCAGCAAGGGCTGGTTGAACCCGGCGGCCGCGGCCGGAATGCCGGCCTGGCGCCAGTCGCCAAGGTGGGGGACCAGCGAGCAGCGGAACACATACTCACCCTGGTCGCTGCGGGGGTCGGGCTCGTAGGCGGTCCGCAGCAGGGTGAGCCGCAGCCGGGCGCCGAGCGCGTCGTGACCGTATATGGCGTCGTTGAGTACGGCCACTCCGTAGCCTTCATCATCCAAGTCGGCCCACCGTTGCGCCGGCACCTGCTGGCCGTTGGACCGGCGCCGCACGGCGCCGTGCGGGACCTCATACCAGGCTTCCACCTCGTCGAGATCGGGTGCGAACGCGAGTTTGAGGTTGGGCACTCCGTGCTCCGGTCCACCTGGTTCCTGCCAGTCGACCTGGAGGGCGAGGTCCACCCGGGGCAAGTCGCGGTAGAAGGTGATGTCTTCGACGACGGTCGACGCGCGGAAGGTGTGCCGTACTCGGAGCACAACCCGCACCGGTCCAGCCTCAATCAGTTCGGTGCGCGCTCCGTCCACCAGCGTGTGTTCGGCACCCACTTCGGCGTACTGCCACGCCGACAGCGCGTGTGGCCGCTCTTCCACCACCTGCAGCACGTTCAATCCGAGGTCCGGCCGGGCCGCGTCGATGTAGTCGCTCATGCGCTGCATACCGAAAGCCACCAGCTCCCGGTCGGCCCGGCGGTCGACGAACGATGTGATGATCCCGGAGTCGGCGCGGATCGCGGCGGTGAAGTGCGGGGTCTCCACCCGCCAGTAACGGGGCGATCCGGCTGCTCCACCCTCCGGTCGGACCTGCGGTCCGGCCGCTGATTCGGCAGCGCCGGAATCCGCGGTATCCACTGAACTCAGCGTGTACGACGTGGTGCCGAAGGCCGGCACTCGGGCGACGAACGTGACCCCTTCCCCGGTGACCTGACCAGGGGTGGTGGTGCCATCCGCGCCGACGACGGTCACCGCGCGGGCATCACCGGTGTTGAGCCCGGCCACCGTCACCACGTCGGTGCGATCGTGTCCCAGCGGGTTGGTCACGGCGATGGCCCCGGCCGGATGTCCGGCGTGTAGGACGGCCAAGGCGTCCTCGACGACGGCACCTGCGGTCTCGGCCAGCCGGGCGTGGTCGCGTGCGGTGTGTTCGTAGACCTCGTGGATCGCCGAGCCCGGGAGGATGTCGTGGAATTGGTGGAAGCACAGGTCGCGCCAGGCCGAGGTCAGACCAGAAGGTCGATCCAGCCGAGCCAGCGCCGCCACGGTCTCCGCGGTCGTCAGGAGGTTCTCACCGTCCCGGTTGGTCCGTTTGGCATCGGCGTGGGTGGTGTAGCAGCCCTCGAAAATTGGCGGTGATTCGCCGCGGTGCACGGGCAGCTGGTCGGTGCGGACCGCTTCGGCGTAGGCGGAGATGGTTGAGCAGAACGCCGGAGGGAGCCCGCCTGCCCGTCCGATGCGTCGCAGCCGGTCGAGTCCCTCGCGGGTTGGGCCACCGCCGTGGTCGCCGACACCAACGAACAACAATGCCGCCGATACCCCCGCCCGGATCGCCTCCACCGCGGCCTCGGCGACACCCTGGGCGGTGAACTCGCCGTTGTAGGTAACCGTCGACACGGACAGCAGGCGGGTACCGTCGATGCCCTCCCACCAGTAGGCGGGCCATCGACCGTGCCGTCCGCCGGGATTGCCGCGATGGTGGTAGTACACCTGGGCGCCGGCGGATGCGGCGAGCTGTGGAAGGTTCGCGCTGTGCCCGAAGGTGTCCGGTGCGAGGAATACGCGCGGCGATACCCCCAGGTGTTCCTTGGTGTAGGCCACTCCCTCCAGAAGCTGGCTGGCCATGGCTTCACCACCGGCGAGGTGGGTATCACCCTCGACCCATTGGATTGTTGCCGGCTCCCAGCGGCCGTCCTGGACCAGCCGCTGGATCTCGGCGAACAGCTCGGGTTCGTCGTGGCGGACTACTTCGTATCCGGCTGGTTGGCTGTGGGTGAAGGTGGCTTCCGGATAGTCCCGCATGATCCCGACCACGCTGCGCAGGTCCCGTTTGATCACCTCCCTGGTCTCTTCCCACGTCCACAGCCAAGCCAGATCGATGTGACAATGCCCGACGACGTGCACCGGCACCCGGGACGCAGCCGCCGCCAGCGGTGCGAGCGTCTCCGCTAGCCCGGAGAGCACGGCGTGAAGCTCGTGGTCGGCGAGCTCGGCTAGCTGCTCGGGCACCAGCGCGGCGGCCCGTTCGCAATGAGCCAGTTCGGCGGCGTCGGCGGCCACCTCTCGGGCCAGCAGGAGACGGGACCAGGCCACGTCGAGCAGTTCGAACCGCTCCTGCAGCCGGGGCGTTGTGATGTGGACACTGAACCAGTTGGCCCACGCCGGACCCGCACCGTGGCTGGCCGGGCGCAGGATCTCGACCTGGAGGGTGCCGTTGCCGTCGGCGTGCACCTTTCCGGCATCAATGAGCACCGGCCCGGTGGCCAGCGCCGGGCGGCCCTCGTTGACCAGCTGCTCACCGTCGAGGCTGATTCGGATCGGGAAGATACTCTCGGCGCGCACCTGGAGGGTGTCGCCGCTCAGATCGACCCCATGCAGCCGCGATGGAAGGTTCATCGGCGCCCGCACTTCCTGCCAGGTGCCGGGTGCGAGATCGAGATCGGCGAAGCCGGCGATCTCACTCTCGGTGCCGTCCGGCCGGCGCCAGTGCCATCGTGGTGGCGTCCAGCCCGAGCGGATCTGATCGGCCGCCGTGCGAAGGCGGTCGAGTGCGGTATCGATGTCCATCTACCCTCCGTGCCTAAGACAGTGCTTCGTAACGTGCGGCGTGCCAGGATGGTGCGTCGCCTAGCGGCTCCAGGTGCACCTCGATCTCGTGTTGGCCCGCGGTGAAATCGGCCGGCACCATAAACCGGTCCTCCAGCCACCGCTGAGTTCCGTTGCCGAGCGGTTGCCGCCAGATGCCGACGAAGGACTCGTCGACGAACACCCGGGCGGCCTGGTACGCGTGCTCTTGGTCCGACCGTCGGCGCAGGACGACACCGTCGTTGTCGCGTGACACCGCGAGCCGGAACGCTACCGGCGCCGTGGTAGCCCGCCCGACGTCAGTGACCTCGATGTGGTCGGCGTCGCCCTCGAAGACGCTGGTCAACTCCACCGGTTCACCCGGATCGGCTGAGGTGTAGGCGTGGTCGTCCTCGCTGGCGGGAACACCCACGTCGAGCACGTCGGTGACGGTCAGCGCCGGTTCGGGGCGGCCGTACCAGAACGCGGTGGAGCTGTAGACGGCCGGGACGTCGTTGCCGGGGCCGACCTCGATCCCGAAGCGCAAGGACGAACCGAACGGGACCGCGTCGCCGATCATGAGGCGATATGCGCTGTCGCACTCGTTGACGCAGCCGAAGTCGCGTAGCTCGTGGGCGGGCGCACCGTTGAACGGCAGGGAGACCGGGCCGTGCAGGAAGTACCAGCCGCCCTGGTAGAAGTCCTCGGTGCCGGTCCCATGCAGCTGTGGGGTCCGGGTGCCGTCGACGTAGACCCGTTCGTCACCCTCGAGATAGTTGCGCAGCGGAACCTCGGTGGCCAGCCCTTCCATGGTGTGGGTGGCGCCGACGAAGGTGCCGCGGCCGGTGGTGTCGAGGAACACCCAGTCCTCGCCCGGCACCGTCTCACCGTGCCGGGACGTGGCGTGGAAATGTCCGAGCTCGCCCCGGGGGCCCAGCCCGCGGGTGTTGGCCGGCGCGAGCCGCCACCGGAGTGCGGCGTCGAGATCTTCGACGATGTGTTCGGAGTCGTTGACCAACTCGACCACCGCGCGCGAGCGGAACGGCATCGGCCACCACGAGGTGAATGTCCGCTCGACAGGGTCAACGGCGAAGAACAGCGACCGAACGGGATAGAGCCCTAGGCCGGTGCCAAAGAACTCGCCCAGCGGTGCGTCGACGGTCTGCTGACCGTCGAAGCTGATCCGGACCCGGACATCGGCCAGGATCTCGTCGGTGGCCAGTACCGGCTCGAGGTCCTGCTCGGGCGCCGGATATCGGAAGGTCCGCACCCCTTGCCACGACTGCCCGTCGATCTCGTAGCCGTGTGCGGCTTCGTCGGCGAGCGAGCGGATACCCACGGACAGCTCGTCGGTGCGGACCGGGGAACCGCCCACCAGTGAGTCTGCCCAGTAGCTGAACTCGTTGACGTCGCCGTTCGACGACACGAAGGTGTTCTCGATGGTGATCTCGGACTTGCCGGCCGTGGCGGTTGCCGGCAGTTCGACGGTCTGGTCGGCCCACTGGCCCCCGCCGCTCGATGGCAGTGGCTCCCATTCGGCCACCGGTTCACCGTCGACGGAGATCGTTGCCCGCTGTTCACCGACGTTCGCGTCCAGGCGCCGAGTCAGCAGCACGCCGTCGTTGGCGGGATCAATGGCCATGGTGAAGCGGCTGCCGTCGAGGAACGCCCGGCCGTCGTCGGTGACCTGTTGTCCGAGTTCCGGACTGATGAGGTGGGGTAGCCGCAGCTCCAGTTCGTCCACCGTTCCTGGGCCGCGCAGGTCGGCGAGCACAACGGACTCACCCGGTGCGAGTGTGGTAGGGGCCGATTCCGCCGACCGTGACCGGCGTCGGTCCGGCTTGGGATCCGCGGTGCCCCAGTTCTGTAGGACGTCGAGGACGTCGGTGGCCTCGTCGGTCGGATCGAACGTTTCGACACCCGCCGGGTCCCCGAACACACGGTAACTCACGTGGTAGAAGCTGGAATTGTGCTCGGTGCTGATGCGCATTGAGGTCCGGTACGGCATCGGCACCCGCACGTACACTCCACCGGAGGTCTGGTCGGTGTTGGCCACCAGTGGGTGGACGAACGGTGGCCCGAGGACACCGTCGACGACGTCCTGGAACGGCGCGTCCAGGACCACCTCCCCGTCCAGTTCGACACGGATGGTCCCGGTCTCGCTGACGTCGCCGGAGTCGCCGAAGAAGCCGCGCGTGGACCAGATCGATTGCACTTCGCCCGGCCCGGAGTGGTCGGCGATGACACACCGGCCTTCGTTATCGATGTCCAGGCAGGAGTAGGTCCCGAAGAAGCCGTCGTCGTTCCCGCCGGTCCGGTCGAAGCTCGAGAACTGCCGGGTGTCGACGCCGGTGGTCAGTTCCGGGAGCCGGTCGAGCTGTCGGTAGACGTCCCACCCGACCGGACCCTTCGACGCTGGTGTCGGTGAACCCGGCACGTCGGGCGGAGCACTCGTGACGCTGGTGCCTGGTACCGCCGTGAGCGCCGCCACGAGCACCGTCCCGAGGGCGACTGCGGTGGCCGCCGTTCCTCTACGCACCATCACCGGCGCCTAGTGTCGCCAGACGCCGGGTAGGTCGGCCCGGATGAACCGAGCCCGATACCGGTCGGCGTCGTCCCACAACGAGAAGAAGTCCGTGGTGTTGACGTTGTAAGAGATCAGCAACTGGCCGTTCTTGGTGAACTGCGGGTGGGCGTGTGCGTTGTACGGCCACAGTTCTGGGTCGTCGGCTTCGGGGGCCTCGTAGATGACGGTGCGTTTGGTCCACGGACCTTCCGGGCTGCACGAGTAGTAGGCGACGACGTCGCGCCACTCGTCGAGCGGCACCGAGGTGTCCAGCGTGATGAGGACGTACCCTCCGCGCATCGGGGTGACGCTGTACTCGTTGGCGATCGAGTCGCCCAGGAACGGAGCGGTCGCCGCGGGGTCGGCCGACCATCCGCTCCCGGTGAAGTACTCCCACTCGTCCTGGGCGAGTACCTCGCCGCGGGGAGCCCGGGCAACGTGGCCGAGTTTGGGCACGCCACGATCCTCGATGCCGTAGATGTAGGTGTAGTCACGGTGCGGCAGCACGTAGGCGCCGTACTGGATGCCGTTGTCCACCTCGAGTGGCACGAACTCCTGAATCTCGAGGTCGGGCAGCGAGAGCGTCGCGACGTCCGTTCCGGACCATTCCCAGTCCCACATACCGTCGCCGAACCGGGTGAACTTGATGAGGAAGATCTGCAACTCGTCGTCCTCGACCACGCCGTCGTACACCCAGTACCACGATGACCCGTCGGTTGGGATGAACAGCGACTCGGGTTCGTCGAGGGTGCCACCGACCAGAGTGGTCAGTTCGTCGCCGTCCTGGACGACGATCGAGTTGTTGACGAGATGTACGCCGTCGTCCGGGCGGGACCGATCCGGATTGACCGCCCCCAGGAAGGTGTCGGAGAACAGCCATGCGGTGCGGCCGTCCGGAAGTAGCACCGAGTAGGTACTGTCCGCGCCGGTCCAGCCGGGACCGTACTGCTCGAACAGTTCCCAGAACTCCTCGTCCGGCTGCGCCGGCTGGGCCGGCAGCGGGCGGGGGCCGAACCCGCAGCTGAGCTCTTTTGCCGGCGAAGCGGTGTTTCCCGAGGCCGTGGCCGTGATGAGGGATGCGGTGAGGGTGAGAGCGGCCAGGCTGGCCAGCCTGCCGCGGGTCCGTCGTCGTCCCGGGTGAGCCATGTCGAGCGCCTCCTGTGGTCGGAGTCGGTAGGTGAACCGAGGGTTGCGGCTATGTGAGGGAGCTGTTACATACTGGTATGGTAGAACACTAATAGCGCGAGCGGGAGTGGTCATGACAGATGGGCACAGCAGCGGGCTCGGAACTCACCTCGGCAACCTCTATCGGCTGTCGGATGCGCGCTCACGGTCCATCTCGGCGGAGAATCCCACGGGGGAAAAGGGTGGTGGGGCCCGCGCCACCACCGGTATGGGTGCCGACGCCGCTCGTGACCTCGGACCGGGCTGGAAGATCAGCCCCTGTGTGTCGATCAGCCCTGGAGCCACCTTCGAGGTAGCCGATATTGCCGGGCCCGGTTCCATCCAGCAGATCTGGATGACCACAACGGCCCCCACCCGTCTACTTACGTTACGGATCTACTGGGACGGGTCGGATCGGCCGTCGGTAGAAGTGCCGTTGGGCGACTTCTTCGCCTCCGGGTGGGGAACGTTCGCGCAGATCTCGTCGCTGGCGGTGTGCGTCAATCCAGCCAACGGATTCAACGCCTACTGGGAGATGCCGTTCCAAGCCCGGTGCCGGATCACCGTCGAGAACCTCACCAGTGACGACGCGATCTTCTTCTATCAGATCAACTACCAGCTGACCGAGGTCCCAGCCGACGCCGGCTACTTCCACGCCCAGTTCCGGCGGAGCAACCCGTTGCCGTACCGCGAGGTACACACCATCCTCGACGGCGTCACCGGACAGGGCCACTACGTCGGTACCGCGATGGCGTGGGGCGTCCGCAACGACGGCTGGTGGGGTGAGGGGGAGGTCAAGTTCTATCTCGACGGTGATGCCGAGCACCCCACCATCTGTGGAACCGGGACCGAGGACTACTTCGGTGGTGCGTGGTGCTTCCATGTCAACGGCCGGTACCAGGCCTACACCACGCCCTACGCCGGGATGCCCACCGTTCTCCTGCCAGACGGCAGCGACCCCAACCGGACCCAAAGCCGATTCGGTCTGTACCGGTGGCACGTCACCGACCCAGTGCGGTTCTCTTCCGACCTCCGGGTCACCACCCAGGCGCTGGGCTGGCGCCGGGGGAGCCGGTACCTGCCGCTGACCGACGACATCGCGTCGGTCGCGTTCTGGTACCAGACCTTGCCAGCGCCGCAGTTTCCCGATTATCCGGATCCCGACCAACTAGAGGTCATCTGAAGGTGAAGGTGGTTCACGCCCATGAAGCGAACACGCCGCACCATCCCACCGCTTGTGGCAGCCGCAATGCTCCTGGTTGCCTGCGGAGGCGGTGGCGAGACAGACGGTGTCGTCGGTTTTTACCACGACAAAGCGCAGTGGGAGGCTGAGTTCGCCGCGGTCTCCGCCGTGTCCCAGGAAACCCTGGGCACCGAGCTCAACGTCGTTGGATACGCCGACGACGCGGCTTATGACTCGTTCATCCGCTCGTCGTTCCTCACCGACCAACGGCCCGACCTGTTCACCTGGCACACCGGCGGTCCGTTGGCCGAGTTGGTCGAGGAGGGGCTGGTCGCTGAATCCGGCCACCTTTGGGACGCTGCGATAGCCGACGGTGACGTGCCAGCCGACATTAGATCGTTCTTCGAGATCGACGGCGCGACGTACTGTGTGCCTCTGCTCTCTGACTACTGGGTTATGTATTACAGCGTCCCCATCTTCGACGAGTACGGTTTCGAGCCACCACAGACGTGGGACGAGCTGATGCGGATAGCCGATACCCTGCTCGCCGACGGCCAGATCCCCTTCAGCCTGCCCGGCGGGATCTTCTCGTTCGTCTGGTTCCAGCAGCTGATGCTCGGCATGTATCCCGACGTCTACGAGGGGCTGGCCGACGGCACCGCCAACTACACCGACCCCGAGGTGGTCGAGGTGATGGAGCTGTGGCGGGAACTGGCGGCCGGCGGCTACACCATCGAACCCGGTGTGGAGATCGGCCCGGCGGAGATGATGCGGGACGGAGTGGTGGCGATGCAGCCGTTCGGCACCTGGTTCCACGGGCCGCTGAATGGACTGGAGCTGACCTCCGGCGAGGATTACGACGTCTTCGTGATGCCCAGCATCAACCCGGATTTGTCCGAGACCTCCGTCGTCGTGGAACTCGGCCCACTGTGCCAGGCGGAAGCTGCTCGCAACGCCGACGCGGCACAGGAGGTGCTGCGCTGGTGGATGCAGCCCGAAGCGCAGACCGAGTTCACCGTCGCGCGAAACGGCATGTCCTACAACCCGAACGCCGAGGCCGCCGATCCACGGCTGGTTGAGGTGTCCGACCAGATCGCTACTGGTCACCGCATCCACAATCGGTACTTCGAGGCGTCGCCGCCGCAGGTATCAACCGTAGCGATGGAGCAGTTCGACGCGTTCATGGCCGATCTCGGCGACCCGATGGACTACCTCGAACAGATTCAGCGAGTACACGAACAGCACTGGTCCGAGTAGATGAGGGCACCCGCTACCTCAGTGCGTGGCGGCCGCCCGACCACCATCACCAGTCAGGCCACGGCGCGGATGTTTGTCGCGCCCGCGGTGATCGTGGCGGCCGTCCTGCTCTACCTGCCGTTTCTGTGGGCGGCGTTGCTGAGTTTTACCGAGTATCGCGGCCTCGGCGCGCCGGAGTTCGTCGGGCTGGACAACTACGCCGCCATGTTCGACGATCCGAACTTCACCATCTCCCTGCGCAATACCGTCATCTGGGTGCTCGGCACCATCTTGGTGCCGGTTGCGCTGGGTCTGCTGATCGCGGTGCTGACCTACAACCACCGGTTCGGCACCTGGCTGCGGCTGCCGTTCCTGCTGCCGTACGCACTGTCCGGGGTTGGGATCGGTGTTGTCTTCGGTTTCCTGCTCCAGACTCACGGCGCCATCAACCAGATGCTGGACTTCCTCGGCCTTCCCGGTGCGGCTACCCGGTTCATGATCGATGCGCCGATCAACACATTCACGATGATCGCGGCGGCGTCCTGGCAGGCCGTCGGGGTCAACGCGTTGTTGTTCGTGGTGGGGCTGCAGTCGATTCCCAAGTCGGCCCTGGAAGCGGCCCGGATGGACGGGGCCGGGCCGTGGCAGCTGTTCCGGCACATCACCTGGCCCCTACTACGGCCCTTGACCACCGTCGTCGTCGGGTTGTCGATTGTGGCCAGCCTCAAGACCTTCGACATCGTCTGGACCATGACCGAAGGTGGTCCGGGTCGGCGTTCGGAGACGCTGGCGGTGACGATGTACCGGGAGACGTTCTCCATGCAGCGTTTCGGCATGGGGGCCGCGATCGCGGTCTTCCTCACCGCGTTGACCTTCATCGCCGCGATGACCTATCTGCGGCGGCAGCTGTCCGAGCGGCCGGAGAAGGTGCGATGACCAGAGCAGCTGGACTTGTGGTGCGTCCCGGGAGTATCGCCAAGTACACCGTACTCGGTGTGCTGTCCGTGCTCTGGCTGATTCCCACCTACTTGCTGATCATCAATGCGGCCAAGCCGCTGGACGAGTACAGCACCGCGAACGCGTGGGTCCCCAGCCTGCGGATCGGCCTGTTCGACAACATCGCCGACGCCTGGGGCCGGGTGGACCTGGCGTCCGGCGCGGCAAGCACGCTGCTTTATGCCACCGTGGCGCCAGCGCTGGCGATCCTGGTGGGGGCCGCCGCGGGTTTCGCCATCATCGCGCTCCGGCTGAAGTACGGCTTCGTCTGGTTCATGGTCATCTTCGCCGGGACCATTGTGCCGTTGCAGATGCTGTTGGCCCCGCTGTTTCTCGGATACGCGTGGACCGGGATGTTCGATACCAGGGCCGGGATGATCCTCATCCATCTGGCGCTCAACGTGCCGTTCGCGACCTTTGTGATGCGGAACTTCTTCACCGGCGTCGCGTACGAGATGTTCGAGGCCGCCACGATGGACGGCGCCCACGCATTAACTATCTTCTTCCGGATCTACCTGCCACTGGCCAAGGCCGCCCTGGGTGCGATCTTCATCTTGCAGTTTGTCGGAGTGTGGAACGACCTGCTCATGGGGCTGACGCTCACCCAGTCCAGCGGTGTGCGGCCAGCGATGACCGCGCTGGTAGGGCTGCAAGGGATGTACAGCGGGGCGGCGCCCACGGCGGTGCTGGCGGGGGGTCTGATTATGTCCCTGCCGACCATCGTGTTGTTCCTGGTCGCCCAGCGGCTGTTCCGTCAGGGTCTGTCGTTGGGGCAGTTGCGCGACACCACGTGAGCACCTGGTGGTCAGAGCGCGGCCAACAGCCCCTGCAGATAACCCATCGCGTGGGCGCGGCCACGGCTGCAGTAGGCCGCCGACGAGGTGTCTGCCCAGGTGTCGGGGTCACCGAGCATCGCCGGAACATGATCATCGATGAGGAAGCCGTCGAAACCGGTGGCGGCCAGCCGACGCAGGACCGCCGCCGGGTCGAGGTTTCCTTCGCCGAGGAAACATTCCTCGAACTTGGGCACGGTGCCCTGCACGTCGCGGAAGTGCACGTAGCTGATCCGGTTGCGGGGGCCGAAGAAGTCGATGACTCGCTCGACGCTCTGGGCGCCGGCCATCTCCGAGACCGAGCCAAGGCAGAGGGTCAGACCCCAGGCCGGGCTGCCGCCCGAGAGCTCGTACGCCCGCTCCAGCCCCTCAGGGCTGGACAAGATACGGGCGATGCCGCCCAGGGCGAGTGTGGTGGGGGGATCGTCCGGATGCAGCGAGAGTCGCACTCCTACCTCCTCGGCCACTGGGAGGACGGTGGTCAGGAAGACGTGATAGTTCTCCCACATCTGCTCGGCAGTCAGCGGGTGTTCCACCGGTGCCGGTGGAGTCAGCTTGTAACCGGTCAGGGCGTTGCCTTCGGCCACTCGGCTTTCGTCATAGGCCGTGACGAGCGCGCCGCCGCGGCCCGAGGCACGCAGATCTGTGCGCCACACGTATCCGGGAAGGAAGTGGTGGCCAAGTGTGGTGATCCCGGCCGCGGCCATATTGCGGATGGTGCGACAGTAATTCTCCAGCTGTGCGTCCCGGCCAGGCAGGCCGAGCAGCACCTTGTCCCAGTGGGCGTAGGGGACGTTCTCAATAGCCTCCAGCACCAATCCCGCGTCCTCACACCGGTGCCGGAGCCCAAGCAGTTCATCCGCGGTCCAGAATCCGTCCGTGCCGCTGAGATCGCCAGGTGTGTGCAGGTGAACGCTGGTGAGCCCGAGTTGCTGGCCGAAGGTCACCACGTCATCGTCGAGCTGCTCGATATGGCCCAATGCCAACCGGATGCTCACGACACCTCCTCAACCCAGGGAGTGGGGATCGGCGGCGGCGTCCCTAGCGCGTCACATTGATCGTTCATGCTGCCCACCACGTCATGGTATCCTAGCATACAAGCATTCATCGGCATGAACGGTTAGGATCCACCTATGGCGGTACGCGCTCTAGGAGCCTCGCGACGAGCTCAGGTCGGCGCATTACGCGGAGCCAGCACCCGTGCGCAGGTGTACCAGCTGATCAGACGCGCTATCGTCTCGCTGGAGTTGCTTCCCGGTCAGGCACTCTCGGAGAACGAGCTGGCCGCACAATATGCGGTCAGCCGCACACCGGTGCGGGAGGCGCTGATCCGGCTCGCCGATGAGGGGCTGGTTGAGGTGGTTCCCCAATTCGGCACTTTCGTGTCGCGCATCAGCGTGCAGGACGTGATCGAAGTTCGCTTCATCCGGGAAACCCTGGAGCTGGCGTCGTTGCCGCACGCCGTGGAACGTATTGGGCCGGAGGGGGAGCGGAAGTTGCGCCGCATCCTGGCCGAGCAGGAAGATGCCGAACAGCAGGGTGACCTGCAGCAGTGGTTCACCACAGATGAAGACCTGCATCGCACGTTGCTGGAGATCGGCGGGCACCCGAAGATCTGGCCCATCGTGTCATCGGCCAAGGCACACCTGGACCGGGTCCGGATGCTGCCCATGCCCGATCCCGGCCACCTGCAGGAGTTGCGGGCCCAGCACAGCGCCATCGTCGACCACGTCGTGGCCAAAGACCTTCCGGCCGCGGAGCAGGTCTTACGGCACCATCTTCAGCTCGCCCTCGACGCCCTCAAGCCGCTCGAGGAGCGTTTCCCGGACTATTTCAGCGAGGAGTAGAGCGGTACCGGCGCATAGACCTATTGATGGAAGCTTGTCATGGTAGAGGGCATGTACGTACCCACCATCAGTGACGTGTTCCGGGCCCGGCGGGTGCTCAATGGACTGCTACCTCCAACACCTATGTGGTCGTATGCCGCCCTATCCGCGACGGTGACCGCCGCGGAAGTATTCGTCAAACACGAGAACGTGCAGCCCACCGGGGCGTTCAAAGTCCGCGGAGGGCTGACCCTGCTGGCCGGGATGGGGCCCGACGAGCGTGCCCGCGGCATTGTCGGGTACTCCACCGGCAACCACGCACAATCGCTGGCCTACGCCGCGGCCTGGGCCGGTGCCACCTGCCTCATCGTGATGCCGGAGAACCCCAACCCCGCCAAGGCGGCGGCCGTCCGGGCGCTGGGGGCCGAAGTCGTGGAAGCTGGTGCCACCTTCGAGGGTGCCTGGGAAGCCGCCGATAAGATCGCTGCCGAGCGTGGTGCCCGCCTGGTCAGCGCGGCTAATGAACCGGAGCTGATCGCGGGCGTTGGCACCGCGTACCTGGAAGTCTTCGAGCAAAACCCAGATCTCGACGTCGTCGTCGTGCCGGTGGGTGGCGGCAGCGGCGCCGCCGCGGCATGCCTGGTGGCAGCGGCCGTCGCCCCTGGTTGTGAGATTGTCGCCGTGCAGGCGGCCGGATCACCGGGCGCCCACGACTCCTGGAGATCCGGTGAGATCGTCAACCGCCCCAACCAGACCAGCGCGGAAGGTCTTGCCACCGGCTCTGGATTCGAGCTCACCCAGCAGATCATGCGGAGCCAGCTGGCCGACTTCCTGCTGGTCGACGACGACACCATCAGACACGCTCAGTGGCTGCTGCTGCGTGATGCGCACACGTTGGCCGAAGGCGCCGGAGCTGCGGCCGTTGCTGCGCTGCTGGCATTTCCTCAGCGGTTCGCCGGCCGCCGGGTGGCGGTGATGTGTACTGGCGCCAACGCCAGTGAGATGGAGCTGAGCCGGGTGGTCGCGCATCGGAGCTGACGACGTCGTGACGGTGGCAACGCCCGGGCCCGTCGATCGCCTACAGCCCCGAGGTCAGCCTGATCAACGCGGCTTCCAGGTTCCCTTCGCCACGTCGGGTATGAACGACTCGAGGTCGTCTACCGGCCACCGCACCGTCTCACCCGATTGTGCGGACAGGTAAGCGGCCATCAATAGCTCTGTGACCTCAACGCCGTGCCGGAGGTTCTCCCGTGGCTGACGACCAGCGAGGAAATCGGCGCTGACCTCGCGGTTCTCCGCTGTGTAGCCGTAGGTCATCGATTCGTCCGACACCAGCGGCATGAGCCCCTGCTCGGCACTCTGTTTCTCGACCAGATCTTCCCCTTCCGGGGTAATCAGCCTCCGGCCGAGGAACAGCTGGGCCTCGGTGTTCAGCGTGTTCGCACTCATCGAGTACTCGGGCCCAAGCAGCTCGAATGTCAGCCGTAGTCCGGCACCAACGAAGCTCCACGACGTGGTCGCCTCGACGATGACCTCGTCGCCGTCGCCGTTCTCGAAGCTGATGGTGGCGTGGGCGTAGTCCTCGGACGGCGTTCGGGTGTAGTCGACCGCACCCGCGTACCGGTAGGCGAGCTCGGCAGCGTACCGGCGGCGCGACCACTTCAATGAAGCGATCTGAGCGGATACCGCTTTCGGCGTCAGCCAGGACGAATGATCCCGATCGGGTGGGGTCAGCAGGTACCGCCCGGCCTCCACCGAATGGCACAACATGTCGCTGAGCACTCCGCCGCCCTGTTGTGTCCCGTCCCAGAACCACGCGGCGTGCGGACCGCTGTGTTCCTCGGCGCATCGAGCCAGGTAAGGACTGCCGGCCAGGGCCGCTCCTCGGGTCCACAATAGATCGTGCGAGCGGGTCACGGAGGGGGCGTAGACCTGGTTCTCCAGATACGCGTGCAGCAGACCTGCATCCTCGACAAGCTGGAGGACCCGGCGGGCCTCGGCGAGGTTGCGTCCCAGCGGCTTCTCCACGGCGATGCCGACAAGGTCGGCGCGCCCGGACGTCACCTCGTCGGTGATCGCCTCGATGACGTCGATCCGGACGTGGTTGGGCACGAGTACCCACACCGCGTCCACGCGTGGGTCGCGGACCAGCTCGCGGACGTCGGCGTAGGCCCGGGCGTCCCCGACCCGAAGGTCACGGCAGCGGCCGGCGAGCTGTTGGGCGGCTTCGAGGGTCCGGCTGCTCACCGCGACGATGTCGGCGTCTCGGACTCCGGTCCACGACGTCGCATGGAAGTTCCCGATGAATCCGGCGCCGACCAGGCCGACACCGAGCCGCTGGCTGTTCTCTACCACTGCTGATCTCTCTTTCCTTGTGTGTCGTGGTGGACGTCGTGAGTGGAGTTGTGGCGAGGCGGGACGACGTCTGGACGGAGCCGTGGGCGCGCCGTCACGTTCGTAGCCGCCGCTGCCGCCCGTACAGCGAGAGCAGGACGATGAGCACCAGTCCGTTGATCACCGTACGCCCGGCGGCGCTGATCTCCAGGGTGATGAGCAGGCTCTGGAGGACGGTCAGCACGACGGCGCCGATGGCGGTTCCGGCGTAGCCACCGATGCCACCCGCCAACAGGGTGCCGCCAATGACGGCAGCCGCGATCGACGGGAGCATGTACTGGTCGGCGAGGTCGAGGAACACCGACTCCGTGTAGCCGAGCAGGAGGATGCCGGCTAGCCCGGCGAACACGCTGGACAGCACATAGGCGAGGATCACCGTGCGGCGCACGGGAATGCCGGACAACCGGGCGGATACCCGGTTGGCGCCGACGGCGAACAGCTGCCAGCCGTACGTGGTGCGGCGGAGCATCCACGTGACGGCGACCGCCAGGAGCAGCCACAGAAACAGCAGCCCGGGCAGATCGAAGATCACCTTGCCGTTGACGAGCGACGTGAGGAACGGCGCCGCCCGGCCGTGTGCCTGACCGCTCGTGTACGCCAGAATGAGCCCTTGGACCACGCCGATCATGCCGAGAGTCATGACGAACGGTGGGATCCGCAGGTACGTGATCCCAAGCCCGTTGCACAACCCGATCGCGGCGGCGACGGTGAGCGCCAAGGTCAACGCGGGCAGCAGTTTGGTGTTGTCGCCGTCCATCACCCGGGAGCCGATGATCGCGGCGAACGTGGCGACCTTGCCGACGGACAGATCGATCCCTTCACCACCGGAGATGATGACGATGGTCTGCCCGATGGCGATGATCCCCAGGAAGGCCGAGACCCGCAGCATGTTCACGATCTGGCCGTGACCGGCGAAGCCGGGGGAGACGATCTCCCCGACGATGAGAAGTGCGATCGCCAACCCTGCGGCCAGCACCACCGGGCTCAGCACCTTCGGGGGGCGCAGCGAGCTGATGACGGGGGTGTTCATGCTGACCTCCGCTTCTGCAGCGCCGGGATTCCGGCCAGCGCCAGAGCCAGGATCACGACCAACCCGTTGGCCAGCTGCCGGTAGGTGGACGGGACGTCGGCGAAGAACACGATGTTCGACACGAGGGCGAGGATGATGGCGCCCAGGATCGAGCCGATCGCGCCCCCACGACCACCGCGCAACGCCGTTCCGCCGATGACCACCGCGGCCACCGACGTGAGTGTGAGTTCGTTGCCGATGAACGGGTCGCCGGCGCCGGTGTTGGCGAGGATGGCGAAGGCGGAGACGCTGGCGAACATCCCGGCGATGACGTACGCGGTGATCCGGGTCCGGGCCACGGGCACGAGAGAGGCGAAAGCCGCCTCGGCGTTGCCACCCACCGCATAGATGTGGCGGGTGACGCGGTGCCGGCGCAGCAGCAACCATCCGGCGGCGATCGCCAGAATGGCGAGTAATGCCACGGGAACGCCGAGAACGGAGTCGCGGTAGCCGGAGGTGAACTCCGACGGCATGGTCCCGCCCGGCCGGGGCAGCACTACCAGTGCTAGTCCGGAGAAGACGAAGCTGGTGGCAAAGGTCGCCACGATCGGCTGGAGCCGGGCCACCACGACGACCAGCCCGTTGAACAGGCCACACGCGACGCCGACGCCGAGGCCCGCGGTCAGCGCCAGCGGCAGATTGCCCAGTTCGCCGTCGGTGAGCTGCACGGTGACCACGCTGGCTAGCGTCACCTGGGCACCGAGCGACAGGTCGATGCCGCCGCTGAGGACGACGATGGTCTGGCCCACCGCGATCGCCACCAGTGGCACGAAGGTGGCGAAGTTCGACGTGAGGGCGTACTGGTCGAAGAAGTTGGGTTGTAGGGCGACGTTGACGGCGATCACCACCACCAGCATCGCCACCGTGGCGGTCCCCGAGACCTGGATGTCCCGTAGCCGGCCCCACCAGTGGGCGAGGGTAGCCGGGGCAGGTTCGCGGGTGCCGGGCGGCGCGGGGTTCATAACGTCTCCCCAGCTTCGAGCCGCAACGCGCTGGCGACGAGGTCCTCCTCAGTCACCTGCGCGTCGGTCAACTCGTCGACGACGCCACCCTCGAACAGGACGAGTACGCGGTCGCTCATCTCCAACAATTCGCGGTTGTCGCTGGAGTTGAACACCACCGCGGCACCGGAGTCGGCCAGTTCCCGGATGATGGCGTATACCTCCTCTTTGGCGGTGATGTCGATACCTTTGGTGGGGTCGTCGAGGAGGACCACCCGAGGTTCATTGAGCAGCCACTTGCCGATGACGACCTTCTGCTGGTTGCCACCGGACAGGGTGGAGATCCGGTCGGCGAGGCCACCGATGACGATGTTGAGCCGCTCGACGATGCCGCGGGCCGCGCGCCGTTCGGCCCGCTGGCTCAGCGCGAGCCGAGCTGTGGCGCGTCGGTGCATACTCGCGATCGACAGGTTCTCCTGGATGGGCCGCACGGCGAACATGCCCTGGCGGCCACGGTCGCCAGGTACCAAAGCCACACCGGCGCGGGCGGCTTTGACCGGTGAGGTGAGCGGCAGCGGTACGCCGTCGTACAGAACCTCACCGGCATGGATCTTCGCGGCGCCGAACATGGCCAACAACAGGTCGGACTGGCCTTGGCCCTGGAGTCCGCCGAGGCCGAGCACCTCCCCCTGGGCGACGGAGAACGAGACGTCGCGCAGCCGCTGCGTGGTGAGGCCACGGACCTGTAGCACGGTCCGATCGGATGCGTGGCTGCGGCGGGCTTCCTCGCGGCGTTCGACGTCGCCCACCATCATGTGGACCAGCTGGTCTTCCGTGGCATCGGCCAGGGCGATAGTGCCGACGGTGCGGCCGTTGCGTAGCACCGTCGCCTGGTCACACAGCGCGAAGACCTCGTCCATCCGATGCGAGGTGAAGACCACGAGCACGCCGCTGTCCCGCAACTCCCGGACCACCTCGAAGAGGACGTGGACCTGTTCCTTGTGCAACGAGGCGGTGGCCTCGTCCAGTACGAGGATGCGTGGGCGGCGGGCCAGCGCCTTGCAGATCTCCACGATCTGCTGCTCACCCGGTGAGAGCGCCCCCACCGCAGCGTCGTAGGGCACCGAGCCGGCGAAGGCCGGAGAAAACCGGGTCAGGACCTCGGCGGCCACCGTGCGGGCAGCACGGCGATCGAGAAGACCGAGCCGTCGGGTGGGTTCCAGACCTAGGACGACGTTCTGGGTGACGGTCAGGTCATCGACCACGCTCAACTGCTGGTACACAGCGGCGACTCCGTGGGCGTGCGCATCCCGCGGGCCGTGGATCGCGACCGGTGAGCCGTCGATGGTGATGCTGGCCCGGTCCGGAACCACCACGCCGGTGAGTGTTTTGTTCAGGGTGCTCTTGCCGGAGCCGTTGGGGCCCAGCAGGGCATGCACCTCTCCACCCGCGGCGGACAACGACGCGTCGTCCAGGGCGAGCACCCCGCCGAACCGTTTGCGCACGCCGTTCATCTCCAGCAACGCCAATCCGGAGCTCCTCTCAACTGGTCACTGCCACCACCCCCGGTGATCGTCGCCGTTTTTCTGCCCTAGCCGTGGGTGATCGTCGCCGGGACTGGGACGCTATAGCGACCGAATCCCGGCGACGATCACCGAGCGGAAGGGCACGAATCGGGCGACGATCACCGCTGGGGGGGGGGG
>NZ_JAAOEN010000001.1:0-353641 GCF_011320225.1 Phytoactinopolyspora limicola | reverse complement strand
CCGCCCGCCGCGGGTGTGGCGCCCCCGCCCCCGCCCCCCCCCCGGCGGGGGGGGGGGGGGGGGGGGGGGGGGTTAGTCGAAGTACTCGGCAGCTTCGTCCTTCGTCAGCGAGCCGTCGAGGACGTATGCGTCGGTCTCGTTCTCCACATCGGGCCAGTACTCGTCGAAATTGTTGGTGTCGACGGTGAAGGGGATCGGCACGTGGACGGTGTTCCCGTCGACGCGGTCGGCGGCGAACTCGTTTCCTTGGAGGAGATTCACCACCATGTGGACGGCGGACACGGCGCCGCCGGGCGGGTTCACCACACCGATGCTGCTGAACCCGTTGTCGCGGGCATCGTTCCAGAGCCGCATGTAGCCGACCCGGGCCTCACCGGAGATCACGATCTCGTCCAGTTTGTCCGCGGCCTGCACAGCTCGGAAGATACCCTCGGCCATACCGTCCTGGGTCCATACACCGTCGAGATCGGGATAGGTGGCGAGCAGATTCGACATCACCTGCTGGCCGGTGGCTTGGTCCCAGCCGCCGTCGGCGACGGTGAGCACCTCCACGCCGGCCTGCTCGAATACCTCTTCCGCGGCGCCCCACCGCATCTCGTTGGCGGGGTGTCCGGAGATGCCGTTGACGACGACGATGCGGCCGTCCGAGCCGACCTGGTCGGCCAGCCATTCCGCCGAGATCCGGGCCCACTCGGCCTGATCGATGACGACATTGGTGACACCGGGCGACGTCACTGCCTGGTCGACGGCCACCACCACGATTCCGCGGTCGGTGGCTTCCTGGAACACCGCGTCGAGTGCGGTCTCGGAGTTGGGGTTGACGATGATCGCGTCCACGTCGCGGTTGATCAGGTTGCGGATCTGCTGGATCTGGCCGTTGACGTCGGTGTCCGCGCTCTCGACGACCAACTGGTCGAGGACCCCCTCGTCTTGGTACTCCTCGAACGCCTCGGTGACTCCGTCGACCATTTGGGTGCGCCACTCGCTGCCGACGAAGCCGTTGCTCAGCCCGATAGTGAATGGGCCGTCGCCCCCGGAACCGCCGTTGCCGCCGTTGCTCCCGTCGTCACCACCACAAGCGGCCAACAGGAGGCCGGTGGCCGTGAGGAGCACAGCGGCGCGCCACCTGCGATTGGCACTGCCGATCATGACGAAACAACTCCCTTCATGCCGTCGAATGTTCGCCGGCCGGGCGACGTCCTAGGAAATGGGCGGAGCGCCGGTCGACACTTCTTTCCGATCTAAGCAATAAGAAGTCTCACTGTAATGCTGGCCCCCCGGCTGCCGTCTAGAGGTGAACGACGGATTGTTACCTCAGGTCGCCGGTCAACCTCCGCTGTAGCGGATGACCGCGGCACTTTGATCTTGCTCAACCCACCCCCGTTGTGCACCTGATCTCCGTTTTGGCGCCTGATCGTTTTCACCGGGGTGATCAGATGCACCAACGTCGCCATCACCCGCGGTCAACACGTCGTCGCCCGCATTTGATCACCCCGGTGAAAACGATCAGGCGCCAAAACGGAGATCAGGTGCACAACGGGGGGCGAACGAAATCGGACCACCCGCTGTCACAGCGCGCAACGGAAAGGTTGACGGGCGCCCTAGCCCTGCACGTAGGTGAAATCGCTGACCTTGCGAGCGGCCAGCTCGGCTGCCCCGATCAGGGCGGCGTCGTCGCCCAGTGCGGACGGAACCAGCCTGGGCACGTGCGGGATCCGGCCGACCAGCCGGTCGCGGAGGCCGGGAATGATCTGCTCCGCGGATCGGCCCATGCCGCCCCCGACGACCACCAGCTCGGGGTCGAGGACGGTGCACAGGTTGGCGACGGCGAGCGCGAGGTAGTCGAGCATCTCGTCGAGCAGCGTTGTCGCCTCGGGATCACCCGCCCGGACCAGTTCGAACAGCGCAGCCGCGGTGGCCGGTTCACCCTGCGGTCCACGCACGCCACGTTCGGCGGCCATGCGGGCCACGGCGGCCGATCCGACCCGGCTCTCCAGGTCGCCGAACCCGGGGAACAGCCGGCTGAGTGACGACCTCTCGAGCAGCATGTACCCGACCTCACCAGCTGCCGCGCGGGATCCGCGGTACAGGCGGCCGTCGGCGATGATGCCGACACCCAGCCCGGTGCCCAAGAGGAGTGCCACGAGGTCGCGGATCCCTTGTGCCGCACCGCGGTAGAGCTCGCCAACGGCCAGGACGTTGGCGTCGTTCTCGACGATGACCGGAAGGCCGGTGCGTTCCTGAAGGAGCGTGCCGACCGGGAGTTCCCGCCAGTCGAGGGCGGGGGCCCAGGTCACTCTGCCTTCCCCTTCGGCGTCGGTCACGACGCCGGGGACCGAGATACCGATGGCGCGGCTGGGTTGGCCGCGTTCTTCGGCGGCCGCGCGGAGCTCGTCGACCATCGAGAGGGTCTCGTCCAGTCGCACCGACGCGCGATCCGGCGAGGTGACGACGCTGCTGGCCGGGCGGTATTCCGACCGGTGCACGATGGTTCCGTCGAAGTCGATCAGCGCGCCAACCGTCCTGGTGGCACCGACGCGGAGTACGGCGACGAGTCTGGATTGACCGCTGTAGCGCAGCAGGATCGATGGGCGGCCACCGGTGGATGGCTCGTGGCCATGGGTGACGACCAGGCCTTCCCGCAGGAGTTGTGCGGTCAGCCGGTTGACGGTGGCTGGACTGAGGCCGGTGTGGGTGCCGATCTGGGGCCTGGACAACGGACCGTGTTCCCGCAGCGCTTCGAGGATGGCGGTCTGGTTCACCCGGGACACCGTGCTCACGTTCGCGGTGGCGGGCCTGCGCTTGGGCATGGACGACATCCTCCCCCGTCGGGCACTGCCTGAGGCACTGGTTGCTTTATATCAGAGTGATAATCTACTCGTCGCCGTAGACCGAGGAGAGCGATGCAATCTATGACGCCGGTAGAGGTGGATTCGACGGCCTGGGTCCGCCGCGCGTTGACCGACCGTGGTTGGTTGCTGAGCGGCCGACCGTCGGTCGCGGAGCCAGCCTCGGTGGATGCCGCGCCGGCCGGGCTCGAACCGGTGGTCGGGGTCGACGTCGGGGGGACGAAGATCCACGTGGCGCTGGTTGGCCCTGGGGCTGGCCTGGTCGACGAGACCGTGGACACCGATCGCCGAGGGGGCCGGCATGTCACCGCGCAGGTAGCGGGCCTGGTCGTGAAGCTGTCCGAGCTGGCCGGCCTGGATGCCGTGCCACGTCGGATCGGGATTGGCATCCCGGGGGCACCGGATCTGGATCGGGGCACCGTCGCACACGCTCCGAATGTGCCGGGGTGGGACCGGCTCGACGTGTTCGGTGACTTGGCGGAGCGGCTGGGGGTGCGCCCGTCGTTGTACAACGACGTCAATCTGGCGGCGTGGGGTGAGCGGTTCTGGGACCTGGGCCCGGCAGCCGGTGACCTCGCGTTCGTGGCCGTGGGTACCGGCATCGGGTTGGGTTTGGTCCTCGGTGACCAGCTGCATCGCGGTGGCCATGGGCTGGCGGGGGAGATCGGTGACCTGCCGTTCGGTGCCGACCCGTATGCACCGGAGAGCCTGGTCCGGGGGCCGCTGGAGACCGTGGTCAGCGGACAAGGGGTCCTGGATGCTTACCTCCGCGCGGGTGGCACGCCCGGTTTGGGCGTGCGCGGGATCTTCGACGCCGCTGGTGCCGGTGATCCGGCGGCGGCAACGGTGATTGACGACGTGGGCCGGTTGTTGGCGATGGCGTTGCGGGCTATCCGGGCCATCGTCGACCCCGATGTGTACGTGCTGGGTGGAGGGATCGGCTCTCGTCCGGAGACGCTGGCAGCGACTCGGCGCTGGCTGACCGGGCTGGCCGGTCCGGCGTGGCGGGTCCGGTCGAGTGTCCTCGGGCCGTATGCCACAGTGGCCGGCGCTCTAGCCGTGGCCTGCGCTGATGCGGCGTGAGCCGGCTTCGGCCGGGGTTGGTGGCACGCTGGTCGGCTCGGCCGTGGGGTGTGGGTACGTCTGTATAGGCGAGCTGACCAGCGCTTTTGCTTAGGGTGGTAAAAAAGATGCCGGAAATCTAGCTTCTAAGGGTTCCCAAAGGATCAAGCTGCCAGTACGTTGACGCTCATCATTGCCCGATCCAGGGAGTCGGTGGCATGAGCGTTCACTCTGACAAATACCGAACTCGTCGCAGCTTGTTCGCGCTGGTGACGGCGGCATCTCTGCCTTTGGCCGTCCTGCTGGGGCCGGTCCCCGCGGGCGCCGCCGACAGCGCGGACCCTGCCCCGCCCGCCACAGCTCACCATCATCCAGAGCCGGACTGGGATGTCTTCGAGAAAGTGACCCTGACCCGTGAGGTGGGGGAGCCGATGTCCATGGCGGTACTCCCGGACCGGCGAGTGCTGCACACCAACCGGCAGGGACAGTTCCGGCTCTACGACCCGCACACCTCGAGCACCCGCATCATCACGTCGTTACCCGTCTATCAATTCTCCGAAGACGGGATGCAAGGTATCGCGCTGGATCCGGACTTCGAGAACAACCACTGGGTCTACGTGTACTACTCCCCGGTGATCCCCGGGATCCCGGACGGTCCGGCGCCCGATGAGGTTGAGCCGGGAGACGAACACATCTTCGACCAATGGCAAGGACACAACACACTGTCCCGTTTCACGTTCGTCGACGATCCGGTCAACCCTTACATCGACCTCGACTCCGAGCAGCAGATCCTGGACGTCCCCATCAACCGTGGGTTGTGCTGTCACAACGGCGGCGACATCGGGTTCGACTCGGCGGGCAATCTCTACCTTTCCACGGGTGACGACGCCAACCCGTTCCAGTCTCAGGAATACTCACCCATCGACGTGCGGCCCGGCCGCAACCCGGGGTTCGACGCTCAGCGCAGCTCGGCGAACACCGCCGATCTACGCGGAAAACTGCTGAGGATCACGGTCAACGAGGATGGCTCCTACGACGTCCCGGCGGGCAACATGTTCACGGAGGGAGAGTGGGATCACCTCTTCCCTGATGGCGTATACGACCCAGAGCTGGCTCGTCCAGAGATCTACGCGATGGGGTTCCGCAACCCGTTCCGGTTCTCCGTCGACCCCGTCACGGACACCGTCTACCTAGCCGATTACGGTCCGGACGCACGTGAACCCGATCCGGCTCGAGGGCCGCGAGGCACGGTCACCTGGCACATCATCGACTCGCCGCGCAACGTCGGCTGGCCCTACTGCATCGGGAACAACTTCGCCTACGTCGAATACGACTTCGCCACGGGAGAGTCGGGTGATCCGTTCGACTGCGCCAATGGCCCGGTGAACACGGCCCCGCTCAACACTGGACTAGAACAACTGCCCCCGGTGACACCCGCCGAGGTCTGGTATCACAACTACATCCCGGTGCCGGAATTCCCCGAGCTGGGCAGCGGCGGGGGCGGCGGGCCTATGGGCGGACCGGTCTATCAGTACGACGAGTCCGTCGCGGCCGAGCATCCCACGGCGTTCCCGGAGGAGTTCGACGGCGTTCCGCTCTTCTACGAATGGATGCGCGACTACATCAAACAGTTCCACCTGACCGACGACCGCGCCGGGCTGGACTCGATCACCGACATGCTCCCGACGATGGAGTGGAACCGGCCGATGGACATGGAGTGGGGGCCCGACGGCTCCCTGTACGTGCTGGAGTACGGAGGCGGCTTCTTCGTCGAACATCCCCTGGCGCAGCTGTCGCGGGTGGACTACGTGCTCGACGGTCGATCCCCGGCAGCCCGGGTCGCCGCCAACCCACGCTCCGGGCAGGCGCCGCTGGAGGTAGCGTTCTCCAGCGCCGGCACCCATCATCCGGAGGACGGCGGCGAGATCGTCGACTACCTCTGGACCTTCGGCGACGGTGCAACGTCGGATGCGACCGACCCGGTGCACACCTACACCGACGAGGGCATCTACCCGGCCATGCTGACCGTCACCGACGCCGACGGCCGGACCGGGCAGGCCAGCGTGACCATCGTCGTCGGCAACACCGCACCCGAGGTCGAGCTGGAGCTACCGGTCGACGGTGGCTTCTTCGACTGGGGCGACGAGGTCGCCTACCGGATCGATGTAACCGACGTCGAAGACGAGCAGATCAGTTGCGACGACGTCGTGCTCAACTCCGCGCTCGGCCATGCGGGCCACGCCCATCCCATCTCCGAGCACACTGGCTGCTCCGGTACCTTCGTCACCGCCCAGGCCGGTCATGGCGCGAACGAGGACATCTACTGGGTGCTCACCGCCCGATACACCGATCAGGGAGCTGGCGGCCTGCCACCTCTGACCGGACTGGACCAGGTAACGCTGCAACCGAAGCGTAAGCAGGCCGAGTACTTCGTCGATGCACACGGCGTGACGACCGCGTCGGCGGGTGATCCGGCCGAGGGCGGCAACCAGCGCTTGGCCCAGGTGAACCATGGCGACTGGGCCGCGTACGAACCGATCAACCTCCTCAACGTCGACGAGATCCAGTTCCGCGTCCGCTCCAGCGGCGCCGGCGGCACCATAGAGATCCGCCAGGACGCTCCGGACGGCCCGCTGCTGGGCGCGGCCGACGTACCCGACACCGCGGAGGCATGGACGTTCGTCGCCGCCGAGGTGGACGATCCCGGCGCGACGTTGACCGCCTACCTGGTCTTTACCAATCCCGCCGCGCCGGCCGGTGCGGAGCTGTTCACCGTGAACTTCTTCCAGGCCGTCGGCGAAGGGGTGGCCGGGCCTCCGCCTCCGCCGAGATGTGATGGCTCGATCGTGCTGGGTGTCGCCGACTCCGGTGTGGCCGATCGGGACTCCGGTCACGGCGGGTGTGTGAGCGAGCTGCTGGACGACGGGCGGGAATGGCGTCACCGGGGTGAGTTCGTCGCCCACGTCACCGATGTCACCCAGCAACTCGTCGACGAGGGAGTCATCACGCGCGGCGAGCGAGCGTCTTTGATCCGAGCCGCGGCCGGGTCCGGCATCGGTGGCCGGTCCTGACCCGCGAGACACCTTGACCGAAAAGGAGCGAGACATGGGCACAAACCCCCTCGACCGGCGCGGTTTCCTTCGTGCGGTGGCTGGTGGAGCCGCCGTGGTTGGCACCAGTGCGGCGGGTATGACGGCGTTGGCTGTCCCGGCGCAGGCGAATGCCCGGCTGTTCCCACCGGGACGGATCGGTATCCAGCTATGGACGGTGCGCAACGCCGTGCAGCAGATCGGTTTCCGGCGGGTGTTCGAGCGCCTGGCGAAGCTCGGTTTCACGGAGGTGGAGCCTTTCACCTATGACCAGACTCAGCAGGGCCTACCCCCGGTCACGGTGGCGGAGATCAAGCAGGCGTTGGACGACAACGGGCTGCGCGCGGTCGGCGTGCACCGCGGGATGGGGCGCTGGCGGGACCATCTGGAGGAGGAGCTGGACGCCGCCGAGATTCTCGGGGTGCGATACGTCGGAACGGCCGATCCGCCGGAAGGATGGGGCGGCGCCACCCCCAGTACGGTCGACATCTACCGGCGCGCCGCCGACGAGTTCAACGAAGTCGGCCGCCGAGTGGCGACCAGAGGGCTGCGGTTCTTCCAGCACAACCACGAACGCGAGTTCCGCTACGCCGCCGATCAGCCGGATACGGTGCTCTTCGACGTCTTCCTGGCGCACACCGACCCGCGTCTGGTGTACCTGCAACTGGACCTCTTCCATGCCTACGAAGGATTAGGCCTGGACGGTAACCCAGCCGACCTCGTGGACTACGTGCTCGCCGATCCGCGCCGTTATCCGACGTTCCACGTCAAGGACGGCCAACGCGACCCGGACACCGGGTTGTGGGGTCCGCAAACGCCCTACGGAGAAGGTGATGTGCCGATGCGGGAGTTCTTCAGCGCCCTGCGCGGCAAGAACTACCACGCGATCTGGGAACAGGGGAACGCTGAATATCACGACGACGGCCGGGTCGACATCGAACTCGGATTCGCCCGGGCAGCGCGCAGCGTGCGCAGAATGCAGGCCGAGCGCCGGCTCCGGTGACGGAGATGAGAATGCGTCGTGGGAAGGGAGCTTGAGGGAGCGATGAGGATGTCCAGCGGTATGAAGGCGATCCTGGCGACGTTGGCAGCCGGGGCGCTGGCATGGTCCGGTGGTGCGGCCGCCGCGGCCGGTGATGTGGCGCCGGTCGCCCCTGAGGTGGCGAGTGCGGAGCTGATCGACGCCGGCTGCCCCTATGGATGGTCGACCGAGGTGAACGTGTGGTTCGGGCCGCCACGCGTCGACACGGACGTCGTCAACCTCGACCGTGGCGACGGCTGCACGCTGCTCGACCTCGTCTGGGCCGAAGAGCCGTTCGCCAGCCACGGCGCCTTCATGGCCACCGTGGCCCGCACCAGCCGGGAGTTCGTCCGCGACGGACTGCTGACCCACGCCGAACGGGCGGAGATCGTCGCGGCAGCGGCCCGCACGCGAGTAGGCGGGCCGGCTGATGATTCGGTGCCGAACACCTGCCCCGACCGGGTAGCGCTGACGTTCGACGACGGCCCGTCGTTCTACCGGACCGAGACGCTGCGGATCCTGCGCGACCGGCAGGTTCCGGCCACGTTCTTCGACGTGGGCATGAGGATCGACGCCAACCCGCGGTTCGGGCCGTTCCAGGTCGACGAGGGGCACCTCGTGCTGAACCACACCTACACCCATCCCAACCTGAACACCCTGCTCCAGACCGCCGGCCCGGAGGCGGTACGGGCGCAGATGCTCGACACCGAGGAGGCGTTCGACCGAGCTGGCGTGGATCGGCCGTTCCTCGGCATGCGGCCGCCGTTCCTGGCCGCCAACGCAGCCGTTCAAGCCGAGCTATCGGCGCTCGGGTTCACCGTCATCAGCGGTGACATCCACGCCGAGGACTGGTTGCCGGATCGGCCCGCACAGCGATTGAGGGACGACGTAGTGAGTCAGCTACGTCCGGGAGGCAACATCTTTCTGCACGACGGCCCCATCGACACGGTGGCTGGTGCCGCCCTCATGGAGGCGCTGCCGCTGATCATCGACGATGCCCGAGAGTTGGGCTACTGCTTCGGCACGTTCGACAGCACCGGGGAGATCGTCGCTGATCGGCTGGTGAGCAGCGATCGGCCGATTCCCGTCGTCACCGAGCCGGTGCCGTACCTGCCGCTGCTGTTCGGTGGCGGCGACCCGCCGGATCCGTTCGTCATCGTCGAGCCGTAGACCCGCCGCGATACGTGACCGGGTTTGGTAGGTTCCTCGCCATGCCGGCCCGGTGAACCACGGGCCGGCACAGCGGGAGTGCTCCGGATCCGGTCGCTCCGGTGGCCGGTGGCCGTGGCGAGGCGGGTGGTGAAGGTGAGACTCAGCGAGCCGGAGTGCCGGCGACGAGTAGCCCAGGCGCGGGTGGCCCGGCTGGCGACGGTCTCGCCCGATGGCCGCCCGCACGTGGTGCCAGTCACCTTCGCTGTTCAAGATGACGTCGCGGTCACCGCGGTGGACCAGAAGCCGAAGTCCACCACGAGCCTTCAGCGGCTCCGCAACATTGAGGCGAATCCTTCGGTCAGCTTCGTGTGCGACCGGTACGACGACGACTGGACCCAGCTGTGGTGGGTACGCGTGGACGGGGTCGCGTCTATCGTCAACGGCGGGCCGACATACGAGTGGGCCGGGTCGGTGCTCGCGGCGAAGTACCCACCGTATGTCGATGACCCGCCGCTGGGGCCGGTTATCTCCATCGTCATCGACCGCTGGGTGGGCTGGGCATACTCGTCGAGTTCCACGTGAAGCCGGCCAGGCCTGAATCGGCACGTGGGCGCCCACACCGCCCCGCGTCATTCGCGGCTACGAAATGACGCACCGCCATGCGAGACCACGGTTGGCGTTTAGCGTGCTGTCGTCGAGGTCGGGTCCGATGTATGTGGGTTCCATAACAAAGGGTCCGCCCCCGCGGCGGTATGTCTGTTCAGTCGCGTACTGCCTCGTACCTCAGCAGGACGGTCCCGCCCTGGAAGGTGCGGGTCTCGATCAGCCGCAGCGGGATGTGTGACGGCAGCTGAGGGAAGAACGGCGTGCCGCCGCCTACCGCGGTGGGGAGGACTACGATCTGGAACTCGTCCACCAGCCCCGCCCGTACCAGCGGGGCCGCCAGCGTCGCGCCGGCCACCTCCAGTAGGCCGTCGGTCTCGGCCTTCAGCCGGGTCGCGACCTCGACGATGTCCCCGCGTTCGAGGCGGGAGTTCCAGTCGACAGACTCCAGGGTCCGCGAGAACACCACCTTCGGCATGTCGCGCCAGATCCGGGCGAAGTCGACGGTGATCGGGCTGGCGGCCGGGTCCTGGTCTGCCGTCGGCCAGTACGCCGACATCAGGTCGTAGAGCCGCCGCCCGTACAGCGCCACAGCGATTTCGCGCTCTCTGTCGTTCCAGTACTGGTGTAGTTCGTCGTCCGGTGGTCCGGTCCAGTCGATGCCGCCGTTCACGTCGGCGATGTAGCCGTCCACCGACACGTTCATGCCATAGGTGAGCTTGCCCATGGTCGTCAGACTGCCCGCGCGCGCGAAACTCATCGTGGTGCCACACCGGGCTGGACCGTCTTGCCGACTGGAAATCGAGGCAGAGCCTCTGACGCACGTAGTGAAGCGTGCGTGCGCCGAGGGCACGACGCGGGTCTCTTCGCCGCCTATGAGCGGAACCACTGAACCCAGAACGGGTGACGCCGAGCTGGTGACCTGCGGATGTACTACGAGGTCCACGGAGAGTTCTTAGGTGTCGGGATCACGCGGTACCGGAAATTGATCAGCTCTTCGTCCACGCCGAGCGTCGATAGATGCCGAACCCTGCCTTGCTGAGATTGGCCGCGCTCACCGAATCGGGTCGGGCCGTCGCCACAGCCAATGCGCAGCCTGCTTCGCGAGCTAGCCGGAGGCGGTGCTGCAAGAGCTGCGTCTGGGCGCCCTGGCCGCGGTGCGCCGGCAGAGTCGAGGCACCCCCGAGCACGGCGATATCCCCGTGAACCGTCATCGCTGCGGCAGCGATTGGCGTTTTCCCTCCATAGCCACGACCCGCCGCATGACCGGGAGCCGATGCTCCGCCCGGATGAACGCGGCAACCACCCCGCCGACCTGATAGCCGGCCAGTAGCACCTGCGGGAAGGTTTCGCCATCGTCGGCCTCGACCACGTCCAGACGCGGCCGCGCCTCGGTCGGCGGCCGGGCATCGAGTTGCTTGACAGCCAGGGCGCGATCTCCTGTTCGGGTGAACCCGGCCGCCGACAACAGCTTCTCTGCCGCATCGCCAATCTCGACGGAGGCCAGCAGGGCCGGCATGACACCGCTCCAGAAGGGCGCATTCACGAAGTTGATCGCCGCCGGCACCGTCTCCGGTGTCACCCCGGACACCGTCGAGAGGAAACCCAAAGCGGGATCCGTGGCCACCACGGCCATCAGGCCTACCTGGTCCCATATCCGGAAGCGACCTGGAACGCCCGCATCGATCGCGTGTCGCGTGACCAACCTTGCCCGGCGGTGAAGCGCCCACTCCGCCCTGCTCACATCGGACAACACAGCTCTAGCATGCACTCCCACACCGATCCGCCAACTTCTCCTCGACACGTCGACGTCGGGTGTCCTCACCCGTTCCGTGCCATCGACAGGTGCGCGGGGAGCCGGAATAGCGCGGGTCAGCCGATCTGCTCGAACAGGGACACAATGATCCCCTCGGGTCCGCGGACGTAGGCCATACGGACACTGCCCTGGTACTCGCCGACCCCGCCCACGAGCCCGTACCCGTTGGCAGCCACAGCGTCGATGGCCGCTTGGAGGTCGCCGACCTCGAAGGACACGTTGCGCAGACCCAGCTCGTTGGCCATCGGCGCGGGCGAACCAGGGACGTGGTCGGGTGTGATGAAGCTCGAGAGCTCCAGCCGGGTTCCACCGCCAGGCGACTTCAGCATCGCGATCTCGCAGTGCGCGCCAGGGATGCCGCAGACGGTCTCCACGAACTCGCCGTCCACGGATCCGGTGCCCTCGACCTCGAGGCCCAGCCCGACGAAGAACGCGATGGCTGACTCCAGGTCCGCGACGGTGATGCCGATGTGGTCGAAACGTTGTACGTGTGTCATGTGATCCATCCTCCGCTGGTGATCTGGTCGCTTCGCTGCTGGGACGGAGCCAGAGCCAGAATCTCGACATGCTCGGGCCGCCAACTTGTGGCTACCCCCGATCTTGAGGGGCGGCGGCGTCCGCCGCGGTCGACAGCGTGGATCTCAGGTTCGAACGGCGGCGCGCTTAGGCTGTTCGGAGAGTTTGCGCAGGCCCCGGCGGAGCATGCGGCGGACCACCATCGGGTGTATCCGGGACACGAAGGCCATGTAGAACCGGCCGCGGCGATTGTTGATCCGGGTCACCGTAGTGAGGGTCACGGTGCCGGAGTCCACGAGCATCGACGCCCGGAAGTCGAGGTGGCCGGAGTCAGTGCCGAGTAGCACCTCGCCTTCGGTGCGGTTGATCACGTCGAAGGCCCGACGAGTTTCGCGCCGGATCCCGACCAGCCGAACCAGGTGGTTGCGCAGCCACATCAGCCCGGCTACCGCCCGCGGCGGGTCGGCGAACGTGGCGTCGACCCAGACCTGCGGATCCACGGGCAGTCCCGGGCGCAGCGGCACCTGCCAAGCGTCGGCGAAGTCGATCCGATCGAACACCTCGCGGGCGAGGGCGGCCGCGGCGGGCACCGAGACTGCCGTGGGCTTGGGGAACTCCGTGATGCCTCGCCAGAGCCGCACCCACGGTGACCAGCGAGCCGGCCGAGTGAGCCGCCCGGTGGCGGCGATTTCGGCATTGTCGAGCAGGTCTTCGAGCAGCGCGTTGTGTAGCGGCAGGAGCATGATGGGGGTCAAGATCCGCATCAGACCGCGCGGCTGCGCGGTCAAGATGTGCCGCAGCACGCATCGATCCTCGTCGAGGGATTCGACCACGAGTTCGTGGCGGCCATCGAGGCCGGCGCCGGGTTGAAAGGTGAACTCGATTCGCCGGCCGGGTTCGTAGTCGCTGACTGTGTACCGGACATCGCCGTGTCCGCCGTCGGCGCCCACCTGGAGAGGGCGGTCGAACCGCATGGGCAACCACGCTGGGGAAGGCCACAGACGGTCGTCGTCGCTGGCCATCTGGTCGAGTAGCGCCCCAACCCGGTGGGCGGGTGCGGCGATGGTGCGTTCGTGGACGTTCAGCATGACAGCTCCTTCCATACGGAAGCGTATGGTCATTCCGTACGGTACCGTATGGGCGTGGCCTCGAAAAGAAGCGGTGGGCGGGCGGCGGCCAAGGAAGGCCAGAAACGGCTTTCGGCTGCGGACTGGGCGAGCGCGGCGTTGACCGCGATCGGCGAGAGCGGATTGGCCGGAGTTGCCGTCGAACCGCTGGCCACCCGGCTGGGGGCCACCAAAGGCAGTTTCTATTGGCACTTCCGCAACCGGGAGGCGCTGATCGAGGCCGCGCTGAAACTCTGGGAGGAAGGTCACACCGAGCGGGTCATCACGCAGATCTCCGTGGACCCCGATCCTGCGATCCGGCTTCGCCATCTGCTCGCGTTGGTTGTCGGCTACAGCAGGCACGACCACATCGAAGTCGCGCTGCTCGCCACTGCTGATCATCCGCTAGTAGCGCCGGTGATGCGTAGGGTGACGGAGCGGCGGGTCGCCTATGTCGCCTCGTTGTTCGAGGAGTTGGGGGTACCCGCTGATGAAGCGCGTCGTCGGGCCCTGCTGGCCGTGAGTGTGTACCTCGGTCACGTTCAGCTTGCTCATGCTGCGCCCGAAACGTTGCCGCAGGAGTCGGACGAGTGGCAGCGGCACCTCGCCGCAATCTCCACCGCCCTCCTCCCGTGATCATTGGCTGTTGACTACCGAATTCGGTAGTCAACAGCCAATGATCACGGGAGGAGGGCGGGATGGGCAGGGGTTCGAGTCGGTAGATGTCCCTCCTCAACGCAAGGCACTGTTCCAGACCACAGTCGCTCCCTTAGCCGTGGTGGCTGTGACTTGACTCTCGGGGTTCCGTCAGCTGGTGAGAAGCCTTACTCTTTCGTCACGAAGATCGTCAAACGCAGGCAAAGACGGTGTGTGTTCCGGCGACGCGTGTGCCGTACGGGGAGAAGGGTCGGTGGCGCTTGAGTGCGTGGTTCCAGCGGGACAACACGCAACGGTCTCTGTCACCATCACGTGTCCGATCAAGGTGAGTGACCTTCCCATCCCTGGTCTAGGCTCGCGCACCGCTGTTAAGACCGGGGTTAGTCCAATCGACACCTACAGGCAGCGGTGAGCGCGTTACGGAGGCTTGGTTGGGAGGGTCGAGCGATCGGCCTGGGCGTGAGCGAGGGCGAAGATGATCATCGTCGCCAAGACCATCACCGTAGGCAATGCTGCCCCAATCATGGGCATCGTGACGATGACGGGAACCGGTGGAGCGAACGCGTGGATCACGACAGATACGGACCAACCGTAAGGATCGGATAGATGAAGCGACAGAAGCGGTACCTCATCCCCTTGATAACAGCCGTCATGATGCTCGTGGTGGCTGCTTGTGGAGGCGACGACACTGACGACGACACGGACGACACGCCGGTCGTCGAGCCCACTGAGGACACCACGCCGGAATTGACGGCGCCGCCGCAGCCGACGGAACCGACTGAGGAAGAGATTGCCGAAGAAGAGATCCAGGCTGCGTTCGACGATCTCATAGCGAAGATGGACCATTACTACGCGAACGTGAGTGAGCTGGCGGGCGCGCAAGATGAAGCATGGGCACGCGAGGTCATGGCCGACTGGCCCCTTACCTATCTCGGGGCAGCCGAGACGGAGCTCGAAGGGTTCGTCCACGGCTGGGCACGCCACGAGGCAGATCAGATCGGCGAAACCAATGTCCTTGGCCATCAGGTCGACGAGTTCGAGACCATCGGGCTTCTCGATACAGCCACCTCGACGGCGTGCGTCGACCGGGACGGCCTGGAGTACGTCGACTTCGATGGCGAACCAGTCGACATTCCCCAGCCTACGACCCGCTCCAGCCGGTGGGAAATGACCTGGCATTACATCGAACAGGACGACGACGGTGCGTGGCTACTCGAAGAAGCTGTGGTCGAGCCGGACGAGGACTGCTGACCAATGGTCCGCGCGCGGCCGTTCGTCTCCGCCGGGCTTGCTGCCATCATGGTCGTGGGCATCACGTCGTCAGTGTCTGCTGGTTCGCCCCCCGAGGACGACTGCCCGCCAGGTTATACCTTTCAGTTTGGTGAATGTCGACAAGATGATCCGGACGACGACTCTGACCCGGAGCGCACTGGATGTTCGCAGAACGATCCTGTGGCGATCAACATCCCGTGCCGGTACGGCGACTATGTCTTCGTCACTGAGTATGACGGTTACCTCCGCCGCATGAGTGAGTCCGAGGCTGAGATGTTCGCCCCGGATGGCACGCACGGTTGCGATACCTGTCTCTACCCGGGTGTCTGGGAGAACTATCCGGAGGGGTGGATGTACGAGCTCGCGCGACTCGCCGGGTTTGGGTATCCACCTGCGTGGGCGTCACGAACGCCCGTCTGGTTGCCGGACGGCCCGGGCGGGCCGCCGGTGGATCCGGCCGTGCTTGCGCGGGAGATTCTCGATGATATGGATCTGCAGCCGATCGAGATCGGGATGGCGCCGGCCACGTTGTCCCAGAACCCAGGGTCGATGGGTCTGGTGGGCGCGCCGGTGTGGATGTGGGCGGTCGACCCCTCACCGCAAACGTGGGGGCCGCTCGAGGAGTCCGGTAGTGAGCAGGGTGTGACCGTCACTGTGGTGGCTGAGGTTGAGCATGCCGAGTGGGACATGGGCGACGGTGGCTCGACGACGTGCAGCACGCCTGGTCAGCCCTACCACGAGGCGATGGGTGTGCGAGATTCGCCGGACTGTGGGTATCTGTACACGCGCACCAGCCGCGATGAAAGCGATCAGGCCTACACAGTGACGGCTACGACGATGTGGGCTGCGAGTTGGGAGGCTTCGACGGGGGAGTCCGGGACGCTGGATGTGGATCCGTTGACGTCTTCGGCGTCGGTGCGTATCGGTGAACGCCAACTCATCGAGCAGTAGGGAGGGGGCAGCGTGCGCCAGTTCGGAAGTCTCGCTCGCGCCGAAGAACATCAACGACGTCGTAAGGCACCCCACAGTGCGATCCGGCCTAGGGGCCCGTTTCATGCCGAGATTCCCAGAACGCGAAGGGTCTAAGACGTGTCAGACACAGTGAGTGCGCCGCGACGGAGCGATTGCGAGCGTGGAGCAATCGGCCTGGTCGCGAGCATCCTGGCGGTGGCGTTGATCGCGATCATTGGGCTCGTGTTCGACGGCGGCGTGAAGGTCCGAAACATGCAGCGGGCGGATAATGCTGCCGCTGAAGCTGCGCGTGCAGCGGGCCAACACATCGACGGTACGGATCTAGGCGGTGGTTTCGGGCTAGACACCGGAGCCGCAATGGCCGCTGCGCGAAGTTACCTCGCCGAAGCAGGTGTCCAGGGCGACGTGTCGATCAGTGGCGACTTGATCACCGTCACGACAATCACCACCGAGAAGACCGTCTTCCTGTCCATCATCGGAATAACCACCCTTACCAGCCACGGCGAGGCCACAGTAAGAATCGCCGAAGATCTGTGACGCCAAGGAACGGAAGGCGAATATGAGCGGGATCGGGTATAGGACCATTGTCATAACCGGGTTAGCAGCAAGTCTGCTCACCGGATGCACGAACAACAGCGAGCCAGATAGCACGACTCCGATCTCCACTCAAACGCCGCCAACTGCCACCCCGACGTTTGCCGACCCGGACGAACCTGTGGGGCCGCCCCTCACGGCGCCGACTCAGGAGACGGCGACGCCGGATGAAACAACGCCGGAGGCGGAGCTTGAAAGCGAAGAGGATCTCGCATCTGGGGCGGCTGAGCTGGCGATTCTCGATTTTCATACGGTGATGGACCGGCTCTTTTCCGATCCAGAACTAGAGCTCGAAGAGTTGGACGAGGTTGCCATGGGGCAGGCATGGATCAGCGTTCACGAGAGTGTGCAGGATGCGCGGGCGGCTGGCCGTATACGTACGGGCGAATCAACAGTCCACGGCTTTGAGGTTATTGATCACGACCTTGATCCTGATCAGCCTGAGGAAGGGGTTGCGCCTCGACGAATCGTGGTTCGTGGCTGTCTCGTTACTCACAATGGTGATGAGGTGTATTTCCAGTACCTTTTGCACGATACGTCGGGCAGTGAGGATTACCACTGGCGAGTCGTCGTCGACGAACCGGTGTTCACCGATGATGATCCGCCGGAGCCTGAGCCATGCCCCTGAACCGCTGCCGCTGGCTCGTCCAGGTTATTGCGCCCTTAGTTTTGATGAGTTTCTTGGCCGTTGGCCCCTTATCTTGGCAAGCCCATGCAGGCCTCGCAATCTGCTGGGATCGCGATAGCGGAAGTTTCTCCAGAATCAGAAGTGGCAAACACCTGGTCTGACATTCATGCGCAAGAAATGATCTCCTCTGTTGTCGATGTCTGTCATGTATTGGCTGAGCGGGCAATGGCGGCGGGCGACTTGCGTGGCGCTCAGGTGGCTACGCTCCGCGAGTTGGACGTCGAGCACGGCTCAGAGCTGTTGTGGGGTGCCCGCCTGAAGCCGGAGGTCCGACTTGGTGACGCGGTACATGGCGCGGCAATGATCAGGCACCTCCGGGAGCTTGCCGAGCAGCTCTGGGGCGACCTTGAGGACGAGGCTGTGGAACTCCTCGATCAGATCGAAGAGCGGTTATCGGTCACACGTACGGTTCGTGGCCCTCTTACGCCGGTGATCATTGGCTGTTGACTACCGAATCCGGTAGTCAACAGCCAATGATCACGGGAAGAGGGGGTCGAAGCCGGGTAGGTGGCTTCCGTGGACCTCGAATCGTTCGACGAACGACGGGCCGACGATGAAGCCTGCCGCGGTGATCCGGTCCACCGTCTCCTGATAGAGCTGCGACGCCTCGAAGGCCGCGACAGACTCTGCGTCGGCCCACAACGTGACAACGACGCACTCGTCGCCGCTGCGGCCGAACAACAGGCCAGCGAAGCCCGCATGGGCGCGGAACATCGGCAGGGACTCCTGGGCTGCAAACTGTTCGTAGTCGGTGGTGCGACTGTCGTCGATCCGGGTCCGCCAGACTCGCATGATCATGGCCCGCTCCTTCTCGCCAGCCTGGACATGCAGTCTAAGCCTGCCGTCCAATCCCGGTTCATGCCCAGTGATCGTTGCCGGATTTTCCGCCCTCAGCCCCGGTGATCGAAGTCAAGATCGGGTCGCCAGGGCGACACGAAAGCGGCGACGATCACCGGGGATGGGTGTGGGTGGATGGGTGTGGGTGGATGGGTGTTGGGTGTAGGGGATGGGGGTTGGCGGGATGGGTTGGGGTTGGTGTGGTGGTGGTTCAGTGGGTTAGTCGACGGTGGGCATGATGTCGGCGGCGTCGACGTGGTCGAGGTGGAGAACGATGTCGACGAACGGTTCGAGCGCGACCGGGTAGTCGGGTAGCGGGTAGCCGGTGCCGATCACCCGAGTGGGTCGGGGTTGGCGTAGCCAGGTGGTGGACGTCTCTGGGAGTTGGCGCAGGTCAACGAGGAAGGTCGGGTGTTGTACCTGGTCGAGGAGGTGTTCGTTGCTGCCCTCGTCGGCCGGGCCCAGGGTGAACACTTCAAGGGGTTCGTCCTCGTCCTCCGCGTTCCAGGCGTTGAATGAGCCGCTGCCAAACGACGTGCCGACGTTGACATAACCGTCCCCGACGAGGTCTCTGAAGAACGCACCCTGCACCTTGGGGTACGCCGGTGGGTCGTAGGACTCGTAGGCGATGTGCCCGTTGTGGGCGAAGACCATGATCTTGTCGCCGGTGTGTTCGTGCCACCACACGGTGTTCTCGGCCATCACCCGATCGCGGAAGAGCATCGCCTCGGCCAGGCTTGTGTCATCCCAGAAGTCGGTCATGTACATGGCGGTGATCTGGTGGATGATCATGGCGTTCTGCACGGCCCAGCTGAACTGTTCGGGGTCGGGTCCGGGGTGGCGTTGGAGTAGCCACAGTGCCAACCTCGCTTCGATGGCCAGCCGCTGGCGCTGTGCCCGGGGCTGCTCCATGTACGCGTCCATCCAGTTCTCGACACTTTGGTCTGGCTGGGGGCGGATGTTGGTGTAGAGCCGCTCGAATCGGGGTCGTAGTGCGGGGTGGTGTTCGTCGATGTAGGTGAGTACTTCGTCGAAGACTTCGGGGCCGGCGTAGCCGATGTCGTTGCCCATGATCTGGATGGGGTGATCGGGGTCCCGCTCGTTGTAGGCACGCATCCATTCGAGGAGGTCGACGATCTCCGCGGTGCGGAAGAAGCTGTATTCGCGTTGGAGCTCTTCGGTGAGGATGCGGCGCACATCGCCCTGACCGGTGAGGACGTAGTGGTTGAGGCGTAGCCCGGTGCTCCAGCTGAGTTCGGCGGACACGGTGCTGAATCCGTGGTGGTCGACGAGGTAGCGGAAGAGTCGGTGGCCGAGGGTGCGGAACTCGTGGGATCCGTGGGTGGCTTCGCCGACGCCGATGATGGTTGCCTCGCCGATCATGTCGCCGAAGGGTTCGAGATCGTCGAGGGGATCGGTCGGGTTGGTGGACGCCACCGGTTGGGCGTGCTGGTCGAGTTCCGCGACGACCGCACTAGTTTCCGCATCGGCGGCGAGCAGGCCGGTTGGGGGCGGGTTGGCTAGTGCCGGCAGGGTGGTGGCGATCAGCGCGGCGGGTACGAGAGATGACAGGAGAAGTACGGGTAGCCGGCGTGCGGCTCGGGTGTTCATGTGGATGGTGCTCCCTTGAGGTCATCACCCGGGGCCGGTCGATGGACTGGCTACGCCGGGGGTTGATGAGTGGTGAACCAATGGCGAGTTCCACCCTGCCGATGTGGCCTGGGTCAGCCCATCCGGATCCACCCTGGCTCGGCCCCGGTTCGACCCCGACTCAGCCCTGAGCCAACCCTGCGAACCGGCCGCGCCGCCTACCGCTACGCTGTGGTTATGCTCTCGGGATTGTCGCGCAGGGTGCTGTTCGAGTTGGCCACCAACGAGCAGTTCGAGGCGCTCGTCCGGGCCACCAATGTCACCGAAGACCTCGCCTACCGCGCCGCCCGTCGGTACGTTGCCGGACGCACCCTGGATGAAGCACTCGAGACGGTGCGTCACCTCGTCCGCGATGGCTTCGGTGTCACCCTGGATCTGTTCGGTGAGGGCGCCGACGACGAAGCAGGCGTCACGCGAGTGGTGGAAGGTTATCGGGCGGCCGCCGCGGCCTTGGGTGATGTCGACGGCGACGTGTGCCTGGAGATCGTCCCGTCGAACCTTGGTCTCGATTTTGGCCCGGATGTGTGTCGCCGGCACGTCGAGCAGCTAGTCGAGCTCCTTCCGGAGGGTACACGGCTGGAGGTCAGCGCCGAAGAGAGCTGGCGCACGCCGCACATCATGGACCTCTCGATCACGCTGGCCGAGGCAGGCGTCCCCGTGCTGGCTACGGTTCAAGCCAACCTGCGCCGCAGCCCGGGCGATGTCGACCGGCTGAGTCAGGCCGGTATCCCCGTCCGCTTGGTCAAGGGTGCTTACCTGGAATCATCCGACGACGCACACCCGTGGGGCGACGAAACCGACATCGCCTACGTCCGGTTGGCCCACCAGATCCACTCCGGTGGCGCCGGACTGGTTCTGGCCACCCATGATCCGGTGATCCGGGAAGCCCTGCTGGCGACGCTGGACGGCGTCACCCTCGAGATGTTGCTCGGCGTCCGTCCCGATGACGCCCTTGAGCTGCTCCAACGAGGGCACGCGGTCCGGATCTACGCGTGTTACGGGCAGAGCTGGTTCCGTTACTGGATGCGGCGGGTGGCCGAAGCCCAGGGCAGCTGAGGCGCCGGCGGGTGGCGGTCATAGTCCGCCAAATCGTCGTTCGAGTGAAGTGATCGTTGCCGGTTTCCTGAGCGCCGGCGCGCTTGGTGCGTTGAGCGCCGGTCATCGTGTCCGGTATGGGCGTTCTGTGGAGGCGCTCAGCGCCCCATGCTCCGTGCCGCGGATCCCCGCGGACTGTAACGCCCCGTCACGAGGAGATGCGCTGAGGAAGTTTTACCGCTGATAGTTTGATGGCGTACTATCTTGCTACGAACTATCGGGAGGAAGATCTATGTCTTTTCATTCGTCGTCCGGCGAAGATCCGGATCCGACTACCCATGCGGAACCCGTCAGCATGCTTGGCCGGCTGGCCCGGGCCACGTTCCGGCATCGCGGAAAGGTCTTGGTCGGGTGGCTAGTGGCCATCGCGGTAACTGTGGGGTTGGCCTCGGCGTTCGGTGGAGACTTCGCCGTCGACTACGGAACGCCGGGCTCGGACTCGCAACGCGCACAGCACCTGCTCGACGAACGTTTTCCCGAGCAGGCAGGTGCATCCATCAACGTGGTGATCCGGGCTGAGGAGCCGGCCAGCGACGCCGAGGTACGGGCAGAGGTCTCCGCTCTGCTGGCCAACCTTGCTGAGCTGCCGCACATCGTCGAGGTCGCCGATCCTTATACAACGCCCGGAGGTCTGGCTCCCGACGGGCATACGCTGCTCGCCGACCTCAAGCTCGATGTCGTCAATCCGGACGATATGCCAGTGGCCGAAACCGAGCAGATCATGAACTTGGCGGCCGCGGTGGAACACCCGGGCCTCGACATCGCACTCGGCGGTACCGCGGTCGAACTCGCGCAGGCCACCGAGGCGGGCTCAGAGGTGATCGGGTTCATCGCCGCGGCCCTGATCTTGGTGGTCACCTTCGGCTCCGTGGTAGCCGCCGGTTTGCCGCTGGCGGTCGCGGTGGCCGGGCTCGGGGTCAGCGCCATGCTCACCGGGCTGATCGCCGCCATGGTGGACGTGCCGGACTGGTCGAGTGCCTTGGCGACCATGCTGGGTATCGCGGTTGGCATCGACTACACGTTGCTGATGGTCACGCGGTACCGGGAATGGCGCGCGGCCGGCCTGAATCCGGAAGCGGCCACCGTCGCCACCCTCGACACCGCCGGCCGAGCCGTGGTTGTCGCGGGAACCACCGTGGTCATCAGCATGTTCGGGCTGTTTGTGATGGGACTGTCGTTCTTGCAGGGCGCCGCCATGGTCGCCATCGCGGCGGTGCTAGTGGTGATGGTGGCAGCCGTGACCCTGTTTCCGGCGCTCCTCGGCTACCTGGGTGCACATGTGGATAGGCTGCGGCTCCCGCTGGGCGACCGCCGCCCGGTCTATGTGGCACCTGGTGGGCACGTCGCGCCATCACCTGGGTGGGCCCGGTGGAGCCGGTTCGTCGCCCGCCGCCGGATCCCGGCCGTCGTGCTGGCCGTCGCCGCCTTGCTTGCCCTCGCGGCGCCGTTCCTCGGGGCGCGGTTCGGATTCCCCGACGCCGGTAACCACGCACACGACACCTCCACCCGGCAGGCGTATGACATGGTGACCGACGGCTTTGGTGCCGGTGCGAACGGCCCGTTGCTACTCGTGGCCGATCTTCAGCCGGGGTCGGAAGGGGTGCTCGAGCGCATCACCGCCGACGTGACGGCCACCGAAGGGGTGGCACTGATCCACCCACCCCGGTTGGGGCCGGCTGGCGACACCGCACTCCTGACCGTCATCCCGGAGACCGGGCCGCAGCACGAGGCCACCGACCAACTGGTCGACCGGCTGCGAGACGAAGTGCTTCCCCGGGCAACAGCAGACACCGGCGTAGAGGTCCACGTGGGTGGAGTGGTGGCCGCCGGAATCGACGCCAACGAAGACACCGCGCAGCGCCTGCCGTTCCTCATCGGCGGCGTCGTGCTGGTATCGATGGTGCTGCTGATGTTGTCTTTCCGCAGCATCGTCATCCCGATCACTGCGGCCGTGATGAACCTCTTGTCGGTGGCAGCCGTGTACGGTGTGGTCGCGCTGGTGCTCGACGGCGGCTGGTTCGGGAATCTCGTCGGAGTGGACACCGCCACTCCGATGCCGGCCTGGTTGCCAGTGATCGTGTTCGCCGTCCTCTTCGGCTTGTCGATGGACTACGAGGTATTCCTGATCAGCCGGATGCGCGAAGCATGGGTGCGCAGCCAGGACACCACCCGAGCCATCGTCGAAGGGTTGGCCGGCACCGCGCGGGTCATCACCGCCGCAGCATCGATCATGGTGGTGGTGTTCGGTGCGTTCATCTTGAGCGACGACGTACTGGTCAAGGTCATCGGGGTGGGAATGGCGGCGGCGATCCTCATCGACGCCACGCTCGTGCGGTTGCTGCTGGTGCCCGCGGTGATGCACTGGTTGGGCCGGGCCAACTGGTGGCTGCCCGATACGTGGGAACGTCGGTTGCCCCGGCTGCACGTCGAGGGAAGCCCGGAAGCTCATCTAGCGACCGACGCCGAGTCCGACCTCCACCACGTGCCAGTGGAGGCGCGGACGTGACGTCTCCGCTGCTATTCGGTACGGCCATAGGATGGTGCGTGTGGGTGAACTGAGTGGACCCTCTGATGGCGCCGCCGAGCCCGCCGACGCGGTGAACCACATCGTGGCCCAGTGGCGCCGCGAGCGTCCGGACCTGGACGTGTCCTACATGCAGACCATGGGTCGCATCGCCGTGCTGACCCGCCAGTTGGCCCGACGCTCCGACGAGGTCTTCGGCCGCCACGGCATCACACAGGGGGAGTTCGACGTACTGACGACGCTTCGCCGGGCTGGTAGTCCGTATACCTTGATGCCGTCGGAGCTGGCGGAGTCGTTGATGATGTCCCGTGCCGGTATGACGAGCCGGCTGGATCGCCTCGAGAAAGCCGGTTACATCGAGCGGGCCCTGGATGCCGCGGATCGCCGAAGTTTCCGGGTCAGCCTCACTGATCAGGGCCGGGTTCTGGCCGACGCCGCCCTGGCTGACGTGGCGGCGGAGATGAACTCATTGGTCGCCAGACTTGAGACCGCCGATCGGGAGGTTTTCGAAAGGAGCCTGCGCACCCTGATCGATGCCTCGAACTGACCTCCTGAAAACACCGGCCCCACTCACGCTTCTAGGCGGCGCGGGGTTGGGCGCCGACCCGGTGCCCTGGAGCAGGCGGGGGGCGTGATTGGTAGCGGTGTCCGGTGGGGGTGGTGGTTTCCACGATGTGCCGGAACGGGTCGACGAGGCGGATAGTCCATCCCGGCTGCTGTTTGACGTAATTACCACGGGCGCAGGTCCCACGCCCATTACCCGGCCTGGTCACCCCATCATGGGAGTAGGGATGGATGTGGTCGAAGTGCCGGATGGGGGCGTCGCAGTAGGGGTCGCGGCAGGTGCCGCCGTCGCGGTAGGTGAGCAGCCGGGCTAGGGTGCCGTCGAACCGGCGCCGTTTGGGGTCGCAGTCGGCGATGATCCCGGTGGCCGGGTCGGTGAACAACCGTCGTAGGAAGACCCGGGCCCGCCCCACGTCATCGCTGTGGCGGTCCCCGGCGCGGCGGGTGATGTCGCGGGCGGTGTCGGCGGGGATCGGTCCGTACCCGGGTAGCTCCGCGGCTTCGTTGTCGTCGCCGAGCAGCGAGGTGTCGGTCATGACCAGGCCGATCTCGGCGGAGACCGCGTCGGCGGTCGCCTGCCCGGTGAGGCGTTCGACGAGGGTGTCGGCCATGATCTGGTCCCGGCTACGCCCGTCACCACCGGTGGCGATCACTCCGTCGGCGTGGCGGCGCAGCGCCGCATACGCCGCGACGCCTTGTTCGCAGGGCAGCAGTGCGGAGATCACGGCCATGGTGTCCGGCGCCGGGCGCACCCCGACCCGGCGGTCTTTGCGCGCCCGGGATGCGCGGGCGACCGCGGCGGCCGGATCGGCTTCGATGGCGTAGCGCCGGGCCAGGCCTTGAACCCGCCGCGGCCCGATCCCGGTGATCTCACCAGCCAGGCGGGCATCAACCTGACGCCGCTGCTCAGGGTCGAGATGGGAGGTCTCATTCACCACGAACGTCGCAGCGAACTCAGAGATCTCCCCCGTGCGTAGCAGGGCGAAGGTGCCCGGGAGGTGACAGGCCAACGCCCGCGCCTGACCGAGCTGGCGGGCCGCGGCCGAGGGTGAGGTCTTCGTGGCCAGGCCGATCTGTTCCGGCACCCCCCGCAGGGCGTGCCGTTCAGCAAACCCCATCCCACGCCGGGCCGCACGCTGAGACTCGGCGAACTGGACCATCACCTCGTACTGCGCCGCCGCCGCGGCTGCCTTCAACCGCTCCAACCCAGCCAACACATCGATCCGGGCCGCGTCGTCTTCAACGATGGCGGACAGCTCGGCCAACCGGGACACCATCACCGCGACCTCATCAGCCACCGCACCCATACCACCCACCACCGGCGCACCCCCTTCCGCGAGACCGCCACCCACCTGTTAGTTCATACGTTCGATTCTACCGCTACGACAAGTAGCAACACAAGCGGTCACCCAAGGTATCCACGCTTCGTCACGTTCGTGATCAGCACCCGCGGCCTCCTACCGGATCAGCTTGGGTAGGACTGTTCGCCAAGAAAGGCCGCGGCGTTGGCCCGGGTTATCTGATCGGTGGACACCTCACCTCGGTGCGATACGAGCGCCACCGGATCGTCGGTGCCCATGGGAAACGGCCAGTCGCTACCGATCACGACGTGCTCCTCGCCGACCACACCGACCGCCAGGTCGAGCACCGCGGGGTCGTGGGCCAGGCAGTCCACCCACAGCTGTCGGGCCTGCGTACGCAGGTCGGCGTCGGTCCGGTCGATGCCGGGGCGGGTGGTGTCGACGCCACGCTGCCACCGGCCCAGCAGCACCGGCAGCACACCGCCGCAATGGACCAGCGCCACCCGCAAACCAGGGTGGTCGTCGAGAACACCACCGAGCAGCAGCTGGGCCGCGGCGAGCCCACTCTCGTATGGGTTGCCGAGCAGGTTGCCCAGGTAGAACTCGTCTAGTCGGGAATCCGGTGCCGGTCCCGGGTGCAGTAACAAAGGACGGTTCGCCTGGGCCAGCAACCGCCACAGCGGGCGCAGCGACGGCGACGCCAGGGAAACGGACCGCGCTCCGGCGCTGGCGGTGAACCCGGCCCACCCGGAGGACACCAGGCGCTCGGCCTCGGCGAGCGCGGCCGTGGGCTGTTCGAGTGGGAGGTAACCGAGTGGGACCAGGGATTCATAGGCCCGGGTGGTCGCCGCGAGCCCGTCGTTCAGCGCCTGCGCCCATGCGGCGGCACCTGCGTCATCGTCGCCCTGTCGGTAGAGCGGCGGAGGAATGGCGACGAGGGCCCGGTCGAGGCCGGCGGTCGGCAACCACGCGGCGAGCCGGTCGGGCCGGTAGAGGTCCGCGGGACCAAGGAGATGCCCGTCCACCAGCAGCCGCTCACCTTCGAACGCCAGGCCGACGGCGCCAACCGCGGCGTCCGGCAGTTCGGGAACCAGGTGCGTGTGGACGTCGGTCCGGGGCAGGACGACGCTGGTCATGGGGTGATGGCTCCGGTTGAGTACGCCGTGAGCTCGGTGTATTGAACGTGGTTCCGCAGCTCACCGAGTCCGTCGACCCTGGTGACGAGTTCGTCGCCGGCGGCCAGGAAGACCTGGGGGTCGCGGGCGTTGCCGATACCGCTCGGGGTCCCGGTCAGGACCACGTCTCCCGGCAGCAACGTCATGCCGGCGCTGAGCTCGGCGATGATCTGCGCGACGGTGAACGCCATCTGTCCGGTTCGGGCGCGCTGGAGTTCGTGTCCGTTGAGCTCGAACGAGATCTGTAGGTCTTGGACGTCGTCGACGTCATCAGCCGTGGTTACCCACGGGCCTAGCGGCATCGTCGCGTCGATGCTCTTCCCTTTGAGCCACTGTCCGCCGTGTGCCCGCTGCAGGTCTCGCTGAGACACGTCGTTGGCGACGAGATAACCGACGACGTGGTCGAGGGCCCGTTCTTCCGGAATGGACCGGCCCGGGCGGCCGATCACCAGCGCGAGCTCGGCTTCGTAGTCCCACGTGCTGGACAACGCCGGATCGAACGCGATGGCGTCCCGGGGCCCGATCACGGTCAGCGGACCCTTCGTGAAGAACGTCGGGTGGATCGGGCGTTCCTTCGGGTCCTGCCCCTCTCGTTTGCCGTGGGACTCCTCGAAGTGGTCCCAGTAGTTCCACCCCGTGCAGAGGATGTCGCGGTTGAACCGGGTCAGCGGTCTGAGGAGGGTAAGTTCATCGACCGTGGTCCGCGGTGCACGATCCGCGTCGCGGCGGGCCGCCTGCCGTGCCGTCGGATCCCGGACCACGTCGTCGGGTGTCGGAGAATCCTGCGGGAGAATCGCCACCTCCGCGCCGTCGCCCCCGTCGCCCAGCACCACGATGCTGTGCGGTGCGCCATCGACGAGTGCCCGCCCGATCCTCATGCATCCTCCTCGGGCAGGACGGCGATCGCGTTGATCTCGATGAGGTAGTCCTTGTTGACGAACTTCGACACCTCGACCATCGTCGACGCCGGTGCCACCCCGGTGAAGTACTGCTCACGCACCGCATGGATCGCCGCGAAGTCCTCCATGTTGCGGATGTAGACGTCCAGGCGGGCGATGTCGGCGAGGGTGCCGCCGGCCTCCTCGACGGCCGCCGTGAGGTTCTGACATACCTGGTGGGTCTGCGCGGTAATGTCGCCCACCCCGGTCACACCGCCGTCGCGGTTGCGGGCGGTCATGCCGGAGATGAATACCAGCTTCCCACGCGCCGGCACCCAGGTGGCCTGTGAGAAATGACCGTTGGGTGTGGCCAGTTCGGGGCTGCGGATCTCGTTGACCGTCATGGTGTCCTCACGTCTCTCGTGTTCTGTTCCTGAACCGGACCTAACGGGCATCCGCAGGGTCGGTGTACCAGCTGGGCTGGGTCGGATAGTGCGGTCCGTCGTAGATCTCGAGCAGAACGGTCTCCTCCTCGGCGATGGTGGGCCCGTGGAGCGAGCCGCGCGGATTCCAGTAGAACGATCCAGCCGTGAGCGTGACGTTGGTCGGTGTGTACGTGTACCGGCCGGACAGGCAGTACATGAACTGGTTGGACGCATGAGAGTGCCGGTCCGGGATGCCGCTGCCCCGGCGGAATCGGACCAGGGTGATCGACGCGCCGGTGTCCTCGTTGCGCCATAGGGTTTTGTGGCTCAGGCCGGCGAGTGTTTTGTCCACCCACTCCAGGTCCTGCGTCTGTACGAGGATTTCCCGGAATCGGTGCGCGGCCTGCCCGTCCGGTGTGGATGCGGCCTCCTCGCGGGATCGGTCCGGCCCTTCCCCGCCGTACCTGGCCGGCTCGGAGAGGTTGGCGGCCCACTCGTCGGCGCTGACCGCGTCCGGGCGGGGTGGGCGGGGCGCCAGTGGCAGGTCGGCGGGGTAGGTCACGTCAGCGCTCATCGGTCCTCCAGATGGTCGAGGGAGACGACGAACCAGGTCTGATGGTCGCCGGTCGGGTTCGGCACGGCCAGCGGCCCGCCTGGGTGTTCGGTCACCGAGTCGCTTAACGCGTCGCCGTCGAGGTCCGCGTCGATCAGTGCCGTCACGTGCGGAACGCGGGTGAGGTCGAGTGAGGCTGTGTCACCCGGTGCGACGGTGACCGTCCAGACCGTCACGTACCCGGTGGACAGCACGGGTTCGCGGCCGTCACCGAGCCGTTGCGGCCCGGCCGGTAGGGACCCTCGCTCGCTGCGGGCACCTGGGCCGACGTCGACTACCTCGTCGCGGTTCTCGCCAAGCTCCTTGAGCTCCACGAGCCGGTTGCGATACCGCTTGCCGCCCGTCTCGGTCAGCCGGTGCACGGGGGACACCGGCCGGAACACCGCCCCACCGGTGTACTCATGGATGTGTCGGGGGTCGCTGCCATCGAGCCAGTCCATCCGTCCCGACGATCCGTCGATCGACAGCACGACGTAGGGGTTGTGATGCAGGTGCCACGGGTGTCGCCCGCCAGGAGGTAGGTGGACGTCCCACACCCGGACCCGGGGGGTGTCGAGGACCAGTGACGTCCCCACGTCGACCAGCTCGACCTCGGTGCCGTCAGGGGCGACGACGACCTGACCTTTCATAGTTCAGCCTCCGCGGTAGCGACGTCGGGATGGGTGATGTGGTGGTACACGTCGAGCACCGTGGTTCCGGCGGACGGCCACGGTAGAACCGCTGCGGCATGGGCGTCGGGGCGGACGAGCACCACCGCGTCGGCGTCCACACCGAAGCGCTTTCGCATCCGGTCACCAGGGTCGAACAGCGCCCGGTCACGTAACCCGGAGTCGTGTGGTGCGTCCCACCGGCTAACCACCAGATGCCGCAGCCCGGGGATGTCGTCGGGCGGAAGCGCCGGCCGGCGGCGGGTGTCGGTGAAGTAGAGAGCGACGAAGCTGTCGCCGACGAGATCATGCAGGTAGACGACACCACCGCCGGGTTCGTGCAGAGGCAGATCCGGCACCCGTTCTCCGGCCTGGACCGGGCCGGGTTCACCGCCGGTCTGCACGATGGTCCAGTCGCCGGTGTCGTCCACGTCGAGCCGGACTCCGAGGAGTGTCCGCGTCATGGCCCAGCCCCAGTCGGCCTGGTGACGCTGCTGGTGAGCGCCGGAGTTGTGGGAGCCCATGGCCTTGCGGGCTGCCTCGGCCATCTGACCGGACCCTTTGATCGCGACACTCGACTGTTCCTTTTCGTACCCGTTGAGCAGGGCGGGCGACGCCCAGCCGCGGAGCACCCAGGCCAGGCGCCAGGACAGGTTCGACGCATCCAAAACACCGGTGTTCAGCCCGAGTGCCCACATCGGGGTGATGAGGTGGGCGGCGTCGCCCATGAGGAGGATGCGGCCGCCGATCCACTGATCGGCCACCCTCTGGTGCACGGTGTACACGTTGGAGCCGAGCGTCCGGACGTCGCTGACGTCGCCGATGAAGTGGGTGGCTTTGGCGCGCAGCTCGTCGATGCCCGGTTCTGGCGCCCCCTGTTTGAGTGGGTACAGAAACCGCCAGCAGTGTGGCTGACGGACCAGGATCATCCACTCGTCCGGATCGGCGAAGTAGGCCAGATAGGGGTAGTCGCGGGGGTTCTCGACGTCGAGATCCACCTCGAGGTCGACGAGCATGTACCGCTCCTCGAGTGTTGTGCCCTCCACCCGGATGCCGAGCGCCGTGCGCAGCGGCGACCGCCCGCCGTCGCACCCCAGGACGTAACGTGCGTCCATGGTGTGTTCACCGTCGGGGGTCTCGACGGTGAGGACGACGCGATCCGGATGCTGGGTGAATCCGGTGACCCGGTGCCGCATCCGGAGCACGCCTGGCACCCGATCTCGCAGAAGCTGTTCGAGGACACCTTCCAGGGCGTTCTGTGGGATGTTGATCACGAACGGATACCGGGTGTCCTCGGCCAGGACACCCGTGCGGACGCTCATCCCCGCCGTGCCGGTCGGCCGGTCGATCTCGCCGATCTCGTCGATGCGTAACGACGCGGCCAGGACCGGTGCGGCGGCCCCGAAACGGCCCAACACCTCAAGCGTTCGGGTCAGGACGGTGCCGGCCTTGGTGTCCAGGGAGAGCGCACCGTCTTCTTCGAGCACGACGACGGGTATCCCGTGATGAACCAGTCCGAGCGCGGTGATCAGCCCGATCGGACCGGCACCAACGATGACCACCGGCAACACGTCGTCATCGGTGGAAGGCAGGGCGTGCGGAGGAGTAGTCACGGCGCTCCTTCGGACGGGTGAGGCGACGCGGCGAAGGCGCGATCCCGGGACAGCGTCGACCCCGTCATCGTCGCCGCGTCGGACAGCAGGAACAGCAATGACCCGACGACGTCCTCCGGTGCGCCGATCCCCGTCGAGCCCGCCCAATGCTCCCGTTCGGGGCCGGAATTGGCCCGCCGGAACTGGTCGGTGTCGATGACGCCCGGAAACAGCACGTTGACTCGTACCCGGTGGTCGGCGACCTCCGCGGCCAGCGACTTGGCGAACGGCACCATCGCACCCTTCGACGCCGCGTAGGCGGCCGCCTCAGCCCGGCCAGCATGCGCCAGGCCCGAGCTGAACAGGACGATCGAACCGTGCCGGGCGGCCACCATCGTGGGCAAGACCGCCTGGCAGGCCCACACGACGCCGTCGAGGTTGACCGCGCGTACCCGGTGCCACTCCTCTTCCGCCATGTCGATCACCCGGGTCCGAGGCTGGACCGCGGCCCCGGCGACGAGGCCGGTCACGGTGCCGTGGCGGCGCACCACGTCGTCGATGGCCGCGTGTACGGCAGGCCGGTCCGAGACGTCGACCCGGACGAGGTCGACACCCGCGCGTGCCTGTGCCGCTTGGTCCGGCCCACGTGGTTCGATGTCGAGGACAACGGCCGTGCCGCCCGCGTCGGCAACCGCCCCGGCGAGGGCCGCACCGATTCCGGCACCGCCGCCGGTCACCACGACGACGTCACCACGGGCGTCGAACGATGCCCTCATCGCGCGGGCTCCTCGGGAAGTGTCGTCCCGACGTTCTCCGCCGCCGATCGAAGCCCGCTCACCACTGAACCCGGGAGCCAGATCCCGTCGGCCAGTCTCCGCTGCGCCTCCTCACGCTCGCGCTGGCCCGGCAGCATCACCGCGTCGACGCCCGGCCGAGTACGCGATCCGAGCACGAAGGCGGCCAACGCCTCGATCCGCGCCGCGAAGCTGTCCGGATCACCGAAGGCGGCGACGTCCAGGGCGAGGAAGAAGTGTGCGCAATCGTTGGGCACCGACACGTCGGCGTACAGGCCCTTGACGCCATCGCCGAACGCTCCGCCGGACAACACACCGGTCAGCACGTCGATCATGAGGGCGAGCCCGAAACCCTTGGGCCCACCGGTCGGCAGGAGCATGCCGCCCACTGCCGCGGCCGCTGTGGTGGTGGGGTTGCCGTCTTTGTCGGTGGCCCAGGTGTCCGGGATCGACGTGCCGGCGGCCTCAGCGAGCCGGATTTTGCCGAGCGCCGCTTCCGAGAGGGCCATGTCCAGCGATATCGGCCCGTCGGGTGTCGGGGCCACGACGGCGAGCGGGTTGTTGCCGACCACGGGCTCGGCGCCGCCCACGGCCGGCATCAGCGGCCGGGTGTTGGACATCGCGATACCGAGGCATCCGTGCTCGGCGGCGAGTTCACCGTAGGTGGCGGCCCGGCCGAAATGGAACGCATGCCGGACCACCGACACCCCGACGCCGTGTTCCTTGGCCGCGTCGACGGCGAGTCGCATCGCCTGATGGCCGGTGAGCTGCCCCAGGGCGTGCCGGCCGTCGAGCACCGTCACCGCGCCGTGCCGGTGGACGACCTCGGCGTTCTCATGGCGCGACACCGAGCCGGCGCGTAGCCGGTCGACGTACATCGGGACGAGCATCGCCCCGTGGGACGCGACACCGGTGAGTTCGGCCTGGACCAGGCTGGTGGCCACGAGGCCGGCGGCTTTGGCGCTGAACCCCTCGGACCTGAAGATCCTCGTGATCGCTCCGTGGAGCCAGGCATGATCGACGGTGCGGCCCTCAGTCGCTCGGTCTACCGTCGTCACTGCGTCCCCTCATCGTTGGTCATCGCCGCCCGCATCCGGCTCATCGCTCCTTCGAGGTGGACCCGCATGGCCGCCTCCGCCCGCTGCGGATCGCGGGTCAGGCACGCGTTGAGCAGCTCAACATGTTCCTCGTGACTGCGGTCGTTGTACGCGTTCTCGTGTGCGGAGGAGAACCGGTAGCGCTCGCTGTTCTGCCAGGCAGGCTCGATGGAACGCAGCAGCCACCGCGAGCCGGCCGCCTGGTAGAGCAGGAAGTGGAACTCCGTGTGTGCCTGGCGGGCGGCGTCCGCGTCGTTCGCGGCCAGGAAGGCCTCGTGCCGTTGGAGGGCTTCGTGCGCTGCCCGGCCCTGTTCCTCGGTGAACTCCGCGGCCGCTGCCGCGACCACCAGCGGTTCGAGAACGAGCCGCACCCGGTACGTGTCCTCCAGGTCCGCCAGGGAAAGTTCACATACCCGGGCACCGCGATGTGGCACGAGGTCGACCAGCCCGAGGGCGGCGAGTTTGCGCAACGCCTCGCGGACCGGCATCGCGCTGGTGTCGAACCGCTCGGCGAGTTCCTGGATCCGCAGATGGGAGCCGGCCGGGAAGACCCCGCGGAGGATGAGCCGGTGCAACTCGGCGGCGACTCTGCCGGCCAATGTCCGTTCGGGTTGTCCGCCCGTGGAACCCTCCGTGGACAGCTGAAACCTGACCGAATCGCTGGTGATGTTCACCGGTTCTCCTCCGCCCACGGCAGCAGGCTCCTTTCGACGAGTTGGATCGCGTAGAAGAGCACGATGCTGATGATCGCCAACAGGGTGATCGCCGCGAACGCCAGGGCGGTGTCAGCGCTGGCGCCCGACTGGACGATGACGTAACCCAGCCCCTCGGACGAGCCCACGAACTCGGCGATGACCGCACCGATGACGGCAAGGGAGATCGCGGTTTTGAGTCCGACGAAGATCTGTGGCAAGGCCCAGGGGAACCGCACCTTGACGAACTCCTTGATCTCGCCCGCGTCCAGCGACTGGGACAACTCCACCAGCTCGGAGGGGGTCGACCGCAAGCCGGCCACCGTCGCCAGCACGATGGGGAAGAAGCACAGCAGGACCACCATCACGATCTTCGGCGCCAAACCGAAACCCATCCAGACGACGAGGATCGGGGCGATGGCCACCTTCGGCACGGCATTAACCGCCAGCAGCAGCGGATAGAGCATCTGCTCGAGCAGCCGGAACCGGGCGATGCTCATGGCCACCGGTATGCCGAGCAGGATCGCCAGCCCGAACCCGAGGACTGTCTCTTTTGTAGTGACGAAGGTCTGTTCAGCGAGATAGCTGTTGAGGTCGATCATCTTGCTGACCACGAGGTCTGGTCCGGGCACCAGGTAGGTCGGGATGTTGAAGAGTACTGTCGCCAGCCACCACAGCGCGACGATCATGGCGAGCGCCAGGATCGGAAGACCGAATGCCCGGATACGCTCGCGCGTTCTTCGGCGTCGCGCGCTGGTCGGCGCCGACTCGGCCGCCACGGGCGTGACCATGGTGTGCTCCTTCGGAGGCGGTTCGGTGTCCCGGCTCGGGGTCATGTGGACCGAACTCATGTGGCGACCTGCGGCGCGGGCTGCAAGAGGTCGTGGAGTTCGGCGCTGATCGCTGACACCTGATCCGCGTGGGCGTTGTGGCCCAGCGTGCGGGGCCGAGGGATCGGTACGTCGACGATTCGCTCCAGCCGGCCCGGGCGCGGGCTGAGCACCACGACCCGGTCGGCCAGCAGCACCGCCTCGTCGATGGAGTGGGTGACGAACACGATCGTGGTGCTCTCTTCGGCGACGACCCGTTGGAGCTCCACCGACATCTCCTCGCGGGTGAGCGCGTCGAGGGCCGAGAAGGGTTCGTCCATGAGGAGCACCTTGGGGCGTTGGATGAGCGAACGGACCAAGGAGACACGCTGTTGCATACCGCCGGACAGTTCGTGCGGCAGCTTCTCCTCGAATCCCGCCAGGCCCGCGAGTTCGATCAGAGCCTGGGCCCGGTCGGTGTACTGCCGTTTGTCCAGGCCGAGCATCTCTACCGGGAGCAGAACGTTCTTGCGTACGTTGCGCCAGGGCAGCAACGCCGGCCGCTGGAACATCACGCTGACGTCCCGCCGGGGCCGGGCGACCTGCTCACCGGCCACCCGCACCGCCCCGACCGTCGGCCGGATCAGCCCGGAGATGATCCGTAGCAACGTCGACTTGCCACAACCGGACCGCCCGACGAGGGTGACGAACTCGTTCTCATGGACCTCGAGATCGATCCGGTCGAGGGCGTGGATCTCGCCCCGCTGGGTGTCGAAGCGCTGGGAGACGCCGATGACTTCGATCATCGCGGTTCAGCCCTGTGGCGCGAGGTCGAACGACACCAGGTCTTCCGGTGTGACCTCATTGGTGAGCGCCGAACCCATGATGTCGATGACGCGGTCCACTCGATCGGGATCGATGCTGCCGACGACGTCGACATCGCCGCGAACGTACTCCGCCATGATGGTCACCTCGGCGGCGGCTACATCCACGTTCTGGGTCGGCTCGACGCCTTGGAGGATCTCTCCGGTTTCCTCGGGGTTCTCCACCGAGTACTCCAGGCCTTTCATCAGTGCCCCGATGAAACGCTCGACCACCTCGGGGTCGGACTCCGCGAGGGCGTCCGAGGTGAGGATGACGTTGCCGTAAAGATCCGGTAGGACATCGCCGTAAGGCAAGACCACGACGTCTTTACCGTCGGCTGCGGCGGCGATGAGTGGTTCGCCGACGACGAATTGGCCGATCGCGTCGACCTGGTTGCTGACGAGCAATTGGGGCAACGACGGTGGCGCCGATGGGACGAACTCCACCGCGTCCGCGTCGACGCCGGCGGCCTCGGCGTACGTGGGAAAGATGACCTGGTTGGTGGAGCCCGGCTGGTCGCCGATCGTCTTGCCTTCCAGGTCTTTCGGCTCGGTGATGCCGTATCCATCGAGGCTGACGATGGCCGCGAGGGACCGCTGGTGGGTGACCCCGATGGTGGTCACGGGCAGTTGTTCGTTGGCCACGGTGACGACGACGGTGGAGAAATCGGCGGCGCCGAAGTCCGCTGTGCCGCCAGCGATCAGCTTCATGACGTCGACGGACCCCGTGCCGGGTTCGATCGTGACGTCCAGGTTGACCTCGTCGAAGAAACCCTTCTCTTCCGCCACGTAGGCATACGCGTCGCGACCGAACGTCCCGAACGAGGTCAGATACGTGACGGAGGCGGGTTCGTATTCGGTGGCATCCGGGTCGTCACCGGAGCCCGTCGTCGGATCGGCTGCCGCGTCGTCGCTGGTGTCACCCCCACAAGCCGTGAGGAGGACGGCGCCCGCAACCGCGAGCGAGGACCACATCGCAGTCCGTCGGTTCATCATGTCGCACCTCTCGCCGGTTGGGCAGCGAGCCGGCCCGGGCCGGTCGTCGAACGACCTGGCCCCGCCGCCTGCGCCGCGGGGAGTTGCTCGCAGCGGCCGGATCTGTGACCTGTACCACTACGATCGATGCCGAGCAGCATTTCTGATATTTGATCAAATGTCAATGATTTCTTCTGGGGACTTTTTCCACCACGGGGAAAGGGGCATCGCGGGGCAGCGGCGAATTGACCCAGTGGGGTAACGCGGCAGCGACCCCGTCACGCCTAGCGTCGAGACACCTGATGCCCACCGGCGAAGGCGGTGTCATGCAACTCCAGCACGACTTCACGCTCCCAGTCCCGCCCCAACAGGCGTGGGCGGTGTTGCTCGACATCGAGCGCGTTGCGCCATGTATGCCGGGTGCGACGCTGGACCGGGTCGACGGCGACGATGTCTCGGGGCGCGTGACGCTGAAGGTTGGCCCGCTGCGGCTGACCTACCATGGCGACGCCCGGATAGAGCAACGAGACGAAGCTGCGCACCGGCTCGTCCTCGCTGCCCAGGGCCGGGAGGCCCGCGGATCCGGCACGGCGGCCGCGACTGTGACGGCCGCGCTCTCGCCCGCACCGGACGGCACCCGGGTGGCCCTGCGGACCGACCTTGCTCTGACCGGCCGTCCGGCTCAGTTCGGGCGGGGCCTGGTGGAGGAGGTCGCCGGAAAGCTCATCGGTCAGTTCGCCGACCGGCTGTCATACGCGATCACCAGCGACGGCCCTGACCAGCAACGGTTGCCCGACGCCGCTGCCGTGGCGGCTGGCGATGGACGGCCTCGCGGGCTGAGCGACGGACCCTCGGTGTCGGCTGCTGCCGCACCGTCGGGCACGTCGTCGACGCATGCGTCGAACGGGCTGATGGAGGAGAACTCGCTGGACGTGTTGTCGCTACTGCGGACGACGGTCGGTGCACGCGGCCTGCTGGTAGCCGGCGCGGTAGCGGGTCTGGTGATCGCCTTTCTGTTCGGCCGTCGTCGTCGCCCGTCGCCGTTCCACGTCGTCGACGACCGAACGTATGGCCGTCCACCCACCTACGTGATCGATGCGGGAAGGCGTGAAACCGGTGTATGACCTGCAAAAGCTGCTGTGGGACGTCCGAAAGGACCTCGACCTCGCCCGTCGCTTCCGCGCCGAACCGGACGCGGTGCTCGACGAGTACGGCATCGAAGGAGAGGAACGTGCCGCGATGAGATCGCTGGACTTCAAGACGCTCTATGAGCGCGGTGCCAACCCGTACCTGCTCTATTTCTGTGCGCTGCAGATCGGCGTCGACCGAGCCGAGTACTACGCGCGACTACGAGGGGAGGTCAGCTGATGGGACAGGTAGTTGGAGCGTTCACCGCGTCGCACTCGCCAGGCATCACCGGCTTTCCGGAGCGCGCCGAGCCGGCCCAGCGGGAAGCCGTGGAAGGTGCGTTCGGTGAGGTCCGGCGGCGGATCGAGGAACTGCGCCCGGACGCGGTGGTCGCGGTCTCGGTGGAGCACTTCACCAACTTCTTCCTGGGCAACCTGCCGGCGTTCGCGGTCGGCACAGCGGGTTCGTATCTGGGTCCAGTCACCAAGGAGATGGGGGAATTCCTTGGGGTCCCCCAGCACCAGTACCCGGGGCACGCGTCGCTAGGAGCTCACCTGTACCGGTTCGCCCTCGAATCGGACTTCGATCCAGCGCTGGTGGAAGGTGGGCTGGCGTTCGACGAGAACTTCTGCGTTCCGCTTAAACACCTGGACCCGGACTCGACGTTGCCGCTAGTTCCGGTGATCGTCAACGGGGTGAACCCGCCGTGGCCGACGGCACGTCGCTGCTACGACTTCGGACGCATGATCCGGGCCGCCGTCGAGGCTCAGGACGCCGCGCGGCGCGTCGTCGTTCTGGGCACCGGCGGCCTCTCCCACTGGGTGGGCATGCCGGAGTCGGGCCAGGTCAACGAAGACTTCGACCGCGACTTCCTGGATCGGCTGGAGAGCGGCGACGCGGCCCGCCTGACCGACTACACGCAGGACCAGATCGATGCCGCAGGCAACGGTGCACACGAGATCCGTACCTGGCTAGTCACCGCGGGTGCGGCAGGAGCGCCGTTCGACACCCTCGCCTACGAACCTGTCCCCGCCTGGCTCACCGGTACCGCGGTGGCCGCTGCCCGGATCTGACCCATCTTGGAGGAGCACGTATGAGCAAGCTGCCTAGCGTTACCGGCCAGGACATGCGCGGTGTGATGGCCTACCCGCCCACCCCGGCGCTGCCCGGTGCCGAGCGAGTGGACGCCACCAACACCGTTGACCTCGCGGAGACCGAGCGGATGATCCGCACGCTGATCAACGACGGTGTCGACGCGATCGCGCTCAACGGCACCCTCGGTGAATGCGCGACGCTGACCCTGGACGAATGGAAAGAGTTCGCCGCCTGTGCGCAGGAGACCGCCGAAGCGACTCGCTCCGGGTTTCCGCTGTTCATCGGGACGACGACACTCAACACCCGCGACACCGTCGCCCGGATGCGGTTCCTCGCCGACCTCGGCGTCACCGGAACCCTGCTCGGGCGTCCGATGTGGGGCGAGATGGTCGCGCCGGTGATGGAGCGCTTCTACCGCGATGTGGCCGAGGCCGTCCCGGAGCTGGCGATCACGGTGTATGACAACACCGCGGCCTTCCGCGGCATCATCCCCCGCAGCGTGTACCGGACACTCATCGAGTTGCCGCAGGTGGTGGCGGTTAAGTACGCCGGCGGTGCGTCCGTCGGGTTCCGCTACCACAACGACATGGCGCACACCCAGACGTCGTTCCCGCTGATGCCGATCGAGACCGACTGGTTCCCCGCCTGGGAGATGTACGGCGAAGAGCTGGTTGGAATGGCGTGGTCGTCGACGACGGCGTGTGGTCCGGCGCCGGTGCTGGCGCTGCGGGACGCACTCCGCGAGAACCGGTACGACGACGCGCGCTGGCTCACCGAGCGGCTGCGGTGGGCGCACGAGCCGTTCCTCGTCGGGCAGGACTTCATGGAGTTCGCCAAGTACAACGTGCCATTGGAGAAGATCCGGGTGAACGAGGCCGGCTACATCCACGTCGGCAAGTCCCGCCCGCCCTACACCGACGACTTCGTCCCCGAGAAACACGTCCAGGACACCAAGGACCACATCGCCCGCTATAAGCAGGTCGTGAAAGAGGTCGCGGAACGCCTGGGTAGGACGCACACAGAGAAGGTGTGACACATGGCCGCGATCGGAACCAGCGAGGGCGTCCAGCGGATGCTGGCTGATATGCGGGAAGGTGTCCTGCAGGGACGGGTTCCCGCGCGGATCTTCAACGACCAAGAGATCTTCGATCTGGAGCGCGACAAACTCTTCTCCACCGCCTGGTGTTTCCTGGCCCACGAGTCGGAGATCCCGAAGAACGGCGACTACGTCGTTCGCTACATCGCGAACAACAGCATCATCGTGGTGCGCGACGAGCACGGCAACCTCACGGCCAGCCTGAACATGTGTCGGCATCGCGGCAACATGATGTGTAAGTCGGAGATGGGTAACGCCTCGCACTTCCGGTGTTCGTACCACGGCTGGGTGTACAAGAACTCCGGCGAGCTGATCGGCGTCCCGTACTTCAAGGAGGGGTACGAGGGAAAGCTGGACCGCAAGCAGTGGGGCCTGGTTAAGGTCCGGATCGACACCTACGCAGGGCTGATCTTCGGCACGCTGGACCCGGACGCGCCGAGCCTGGACGAGTACCTGGGCGGGTTCCAGTTCTACCTGGACATCTACCTCAAGCAGGGCGCCGGTGGCAGCGAGGTGCACGGCCCGCCAGACCACTGGGTGGCCGAGACGGACTGGAAGATCTGCGCGGAGAACTTCTCCGGCGACGGCTACCACACGCCGGTGGCCCACCAGTTCGGTTTCCACCTGGGGTATTTCCCGTCGTCCGGCGCCACCCACAGTGAAGGGTGGGCGGTGCATATTCCGGACAAAGGGCATTCCATCGGACTGGGGCACACGCCCGGGATGCCGCCGTTCTTCGGGTACCCCGACCAGTTGGTGGAGCAGATGCGGGCCAGCCTCTCGCCTGAGCAGATGGAGGTGTTCTCCAAGACCCGCACCGCCGTGGGTTCGGTGTTCCCGAACCTGTCCTTCCTCATCCAGCCGTTCAGCCTGGTTCCGGGTGAGCCGGGGGTGCGGTTCTGCACCATGCGGTTGTGGCACCCGATCGGCCCGGGCCGGATGGAGATGTGGTCCTGGTGCCTAGTGCCCAAAGACGCCTCCGACGAATACAAGGAAGAGGCGTACAAGGCGTACACGCTGGCCTTCGGCCAAGCGGGGACCTTCGAGCAGGACGACTTCGAGAACTGGACCCGGGTGACGCGCGCCGCGGGGTCGACGGCGGTGCGCGGCGTCGAGTTCCCGTACGTCATGGGGTTGGACCGGCCGCGGTTGGACGACTTCCCAGGGCCGGGATACGCGGTCTCGCCGTATGTGACCGACACCAACTTCCGCAATCTCTGGTCGACCTGGCTGGACTACCTGACCAGGGAGGTGTGATGGGCCTGGCGACGACACGTGGGGTGGACCGTGAGGTGCGGGAGTCGATCCGGGAGTTCTTGTACCTGGAGTCGTTGGCGCTGGACGAGCGGCGGTTCCGGGATTGGCTCGAAGCGTTCGCTGAGGATGCCCGGTATGAGATCCCGGTCCGGGTGACCCGGGAGAAGTTCTCCGAGTGGGAGCTTTCACCGACATCGCGGATCTTCGACGACACCAAGGAGACCCTTGAGGTGCGGGTCAAGCGGCTCGAGACGGACTTCGCCTGGTCGGAGCAACCCCCGTCGCGCACCCGGCATTTCATCACCAACATCGTGGTGCGGCCGACCGATGAAGCCGACGAGTTCCTGGCCCTATCCAACTGCCTGGTCTATCGCAGCCGTGGCGAGGAGACGACGCCGAGCCTGTTCTCCGCACAGCGCCGCGACCTGCTGCGCCGTGCCGACGAGGGGGACGGCTGCGGCTGGTTGATCGTGCATCGCTGGGCGGCGCTGGACCAGGCGGTAGTGAACGCCCACAACATGTCGATCTTCATCTAGGACACCCAGGCCGGTGATCATTGCCGGATTCCCGCCCCACTCCCTGGTGATCGTTGCCGAAATTGCGTCGTCATAGCGACAGGGATCCGGCAACGATCACCGGGTCGGAGGGCGGAGATCGGTTAACGATCACCGGGAAGTGGAGCGGAGCTGAGTATGGACGACGAGAACACCGCAGCCGCGGGGGCACAGTTAGAGGCATCGGCATTGCCGAACGAGATTCCGCTCGACGGTGGCGTCGACGGGCCCATCCTGATCGCCAACGAGTTCGCCGACGTTGTGGTCAGCCGCGTCCTCACCCGCAACGGGATGCGGCTCGACATCTGGTCACCGCGCCGCGGGACCCGCGTCCAACTGGACGCTGTCGAGTTGGACTGTCTGAGCTACCAGGAACCGGAGACGTTTACCGAAATGCTGGCCCGGAAGCCCGGCGGATGACCAGTCAAAACGCGGCGGCGGGTGGCCGGTTGGCGGGGCGACGCATCGTGGTCACCGGCGGTGGCTCAGGAATCGGCCGCGGAGTGGTCGACGCGTACGTCGCCGAGGCGGCACAGGTAACCGTCCTCGAACGATCAGCGGAGCACGCGAGACAGCTCTCCGCCGACCATCCCGACGCCGTCCACGTTATTCATGGCGACGCTACGTGTCCCGACGACGTCGCCGAGGTGGTCCGGGCCGCGGCGACATCCGGCGGCGGAATCGACCACCTGACCTGCGGGGTTGGCGTGTTCGACTACTACGCTTCCCTCCGGGAGCTCACCTCGGCCGACGTCTGTGCGGCGGCCGAGGAGATCTGGCGGACCAACGTGCTCAGCAGTCTGCTGGCCATCAACATCGCCTACCCATCGTTGCGTGCGGCCAACGGGTCGGTGACGCTCACCCTCTCCGCGTCCGCGTTCTATCCCGAGGGCGGCGGAGTGCTGTATGGCAGCTCGAAATGGGCGCTGCGTGGTGTGGTCACTCACTTGGCCAAGGATCTGGCCCCGCAGGTGCGCGTGAACGGGGTAGCACCGGGCGGAACGTCGGGAACGAAGCTCGGCGGCCTCGGCACGTTGGATCAGGACCTGACCGCTGATCGGGTCGACGGCCGCGACCAGCGGATCACAGCTGGTAACGCTCTTCAGACGCTGGCTGAACCCGTCGATCACGCTGGAGCGTACGTGTACTTGGCTGACCCGGCCGCCGCTCGCATCGTCACCGGAGTGGTCATCAACACCGACGGAGGCCGCATATGACGACCACCGAGCACCCGCAGCCGTACGTCGGGCAGGCGGTCCGGCGACGCGAGGATCCGCGGTTCCTGACCGGACGCGGACGTTTCCTCGAAGACCGGACCCTGCAGGGGCAGCTGTACGCGCATTTCGTGCGCAGCACGGTGGCGCACGCGCGGCTGCTCGGCATCGACACCAGCACCGCACTGGCGATGAGCGGGGTGGTTGCCGTCATCACCGCCGACGACCTCCACGACGTACACCCGATCCCGCTGATCCGGCAGCCGCCCAGCCTTGGTGTGCCGTTGCCGGAGCTGCCGGTGCTCTCGTCGGGGACGGTCCGCTGGGTGGGTGACCCGGTGGCCGTCGTCGTCGCCGAATCACCCGCGGCCGCCGCCGACGGTGCCGAAGCGGTCGACGTGTCCTACGAGACCCTCCCGGCGGTGTGTCTGGTTGAAGACGCCGTTGCTGACGGCGCGCCCGTCCTGCATGAAGGGTTCGACGACAACTGCTGCTTCCGCACCGCCTACACCGGTGGCGACACCGCTGCGGCCTTCGACGCCGCGCCATACCGCCTACGTCGCCGCCTGGTGAACCACCGGGTAGCGCCGTTCGTGATGGAGCCGCGCGGCATGATCGCAGCGTACGACCAGCACGAGCAGGTCATGGACGTCTGGATCACCACTCAGCGTCCGCACCACACCAGGTGGTTCATCGGCCAGGTGCTGGGGATGCCGGAACACCTGATCAGAGTCGACGCGGGTGATGTCGGCGGTGCGTTCGGCGCCAAGGAGCCGATGTATCCCGACGAGGCCGCGATCGCCTACGCTGCCAAGCATCTGGGCCGGCCGGTCAAGTGGGTCGAGGAGCGCACCGAGAGTTTCCTCGCGACGACACACGGCCGCGATCACGTCGCCGACCTGGAGGTGGCCTTCGACGACGACGGCGTGATCACCGCCATGCGGGGGCGCGTGCTCGGGAACATGGGCGCGTACCTGTACCCCAACTCGTCGGGAACCATCATTGGGCGCACCGGGCCGCTGCTGCCGCAGAGTTACGCCTTCGATTCGATCGACGTGGAGATCGTCGGGGTGTTCACCAACACCACACCCACCGGTCCGTATCGGGGCGCCGGGCGGCCGGAGGCGACGTACTACACCGAGCGGCTGATCGACGAGGTGGCCGCGGAGCTCGGCCTGGACCCGGCTGAGGTGCGTCGTCGTAATTACGTCCCGGCCGACGCGTTCCCGTGGCACACGCCGACCGGGCTGGACTACGACAGCGGCGACTACGCGGCCGCCCTGCGGACGGCGCTGGACGAGATCGGGTACAACGACGTGCGTGCCCTGCAGCGCAGCGGTAATGACGACGGACGGCTGATCGGGGTGGGGGTGGCATCGTACGTCGAGATCGGTGGGGTGACCCCGTCAGCAGTAGCCGCGATGGAAGGCTCGCCGGGCCTGTGGGAGAGTGCGTCGGTGCGGGTCCACCCGTCCGGCAAGGTCGCCATCTCGATGGGCACGTGCGGGCACGGGCAGGGACACGAGACGACGTTCGCACAGGTGGCGGCGGACGCGCTGCAGATACCGTATGACGACATCTCGATCATTTACGGCAACACCGAGACGTCCCCGTTCGGGTTCGGCACGTTCGGTTCGCGTAGCGCGGCGGTCGGCGGCACCGCTGTTCTGCTGGCCTGCCGGAAAGTGGTGGCCAAGGCGAAGCGATGGGCGGCGGAACTGCTGGAGGCTGACGAGAAGGACGTCGAGCAGGTGTCCGGCGGCTACCAGGTCAGGGGCGTGCCGGCGACGCGCATCGGCTTCGCCGCCATCGCGACCAAGGCGCTGATGTTGATGAAACCGCTGGCCGAGGGCGAGGAGCCCGGGTTGGACGCGACCGGCTACTTCGACCCGCCCAACTACACGTTCTCCTCGGGGACACACGCGTGCGTCGTGGAGGTGGACCGGTTGACCGGCCACGTCGACGTCACCGACTTCGTTGCCGTAGACGACTGCGGCACCGTCATCAACCCACTCGTGGCCGACGGGCAGGTGCATGGCGGCGTCGCGCAGGGCATCGCGCAGGCGCTGTTCGAGCGGGTGGTTTACGACGCCGACGGGCAGCCGCTGACGTCGTCGTTGATGGACTACGCCGTGCCGACGGCGCGCCAAACACCGGTGATCCGTACGGCCCGCGCGACGTCCCCCACACCGGTCAACCCGATGGGCGTGAAGGGCATCGGGGAGAGCGGCGCGATTGGGTCGACGCCGGCGATCGCCAACGCTGTGCTGGACGCGCTCCGCCCGGCGGGTGTGCGTGACCTCGACATGCCGTTCACCCCGGAGCGCGTCTGGGGGGCCCTGCGCGCAGCGGATGCGACCGCTTGAGAGGCACCAGGCGGCTCCAGGTGCACGATCATGATCCACGATCAGCGAAGGACGGATCGATGAAAGCCCGTACCAGTGGAGAAGTCGTCGAGCGGACCCGTCCGAAAGCTGGCGGGCCACCCCTGAGCGGTAGGACGCCGGCCGGGCAGTTGGTTGGTGAGACGTTGTGGCGCCTCGGCGTGCGACAGGTGTTCGGCGTCGTCGGGAGTGGGAACTTCGTGCCGACAGCGGCCTTGATCGCGGCCGGTGCCCGCTACGTCGGAGCGCGGCACGAGGGCGCGGCGGTCACCATGGCGGATAGTTATACCCGGGTGTCCGGTGAGCTGGCCGTGTGCAGCGTGCATCAAGGCCCGGGGCTGACCAACACGATCACCGGCCTGGTGGACGCGGTGAAGAGCCGGACGCCATTGCTCGTCATCACTGGTCAGACGTCTGCCGGGTCCATCAGATCCAACTTCTACGTCGACCAGGCTGGGCTGATCGAGCGCACTGGTGCCGCCGTGGAGCAGGTGCACCGGCCGGAGACGGTGGTCGAGGACACGATCCGGGCTTACCGTCGCGCGTGGGTGGAGCGTCGCCCCGTGGTTCTTAACCTGCCGCTGGACATCCAGGCGGTCGACGTCGCCGCGCCAGCTGGGTTGGCGACGGACGGGACCGGCATGTCACGTGTGCCTGCGCCCACCCGGGTATCGGTTGAGGGTGTGGCAAATCTGCTGGCGACGGCACAGCGGCCGCTGATCATCGCCGGGCGCGGCGCCGTGGTGTCGGGCGCCCGCGGATCGCTGCTAAAACTCGGGCAACGTGTTGGTGCGTTGCTGGCCACCACGGCCGTGGCGAATGGATTCTTCGGTGAGGACCCGTGGACGCTCGGGATCGCGGGCGGGTTCGCCTCCGACGAGGCAGCGGAACTGATGCGGGAGGCCGACGTCGTCATCGGATTCGGATGCTCGTTCACCACGTGGACCCTGCGGCACGGGCGGCTGGTGAACCCGGATGCTGTCGTCGTACAGGTCGACGTCGACCCAGGTGCGCTCGGGCTGACTGAACGGGTCGACGTCGGTGTGCTCGGCGATTCCGACGAGACCGCCCGGGCGATCCTCGACGAGCTGGCGGCCCGCGACGATGACGGCCCGGCGTACCCCGGCTGGCGGACCGAAACCGTCGGCGCCCGCATTCACCGTTACGGCCGAGCACAGACGGTTGACCCGGGGAGTGTGCACACCGACGTGATCCACCCACGGGTGCTGTCCCTGGAGTTGGAGACGATGCTGCCCGCGGAGCGGACCATCGTCGTCGACGGTGGGCATTTTCTCGGCTGGCCGGTCACGTGCTGGTCGGTGCCCGATCCGGAAGGGTTCGTGTTCACCAGCGCCGGCTTCCAATCGATCGGCCTCGGCCTGGCCGCGGCGGTCGGTGCGCGGATCGCTCGGCCGGATCGGCTGACCGTCCTGGCGGCGGGCGACGGCGGATTCCTCATGAGTGTCTCCGAGCTTGAGACCCTGGTCCGGCTGCGGCTTCCGGTGCTCGTCGTCGTGTACAACGACGCCGCCTACGGTGCCGAGGTGCACCATTTCAGCGGCAGCGGTGCCGGGCTGGAACTGGTGCGGTTCCCGTCGACGGACATCGCCGCGCTGGCGCGGGGAGCCGGCGCTGGTGGTGTCACAGTGCGGGATGTGGCTGACCTGGCGCCGGTGGCGGCCTGGTTGGAGAAGCCGGACGGGCCGATGATCGTCGACGCGAAGATCGATCCCGACGTGGTCGGGTACTGGGCTGAGCAAGACTTCCAAGGCCACTGACCACCCTCCATCCGGGGATGGGGAGTGGAGGTGAAGCGGTCGATCCGTGGGTTCAACCTGCGGCGGTGCCTGCCCGGCTGCCGTCGGCGCCTCGGTTGCCGGACGACCAGATGAGCTGGATCAGCTCGGCGCGGTTGCGGACATCGGTCTTGGCGAACACCCGCTTGAGGTGCTGCTTGACCGTATTCTCGGTGACGAAGGCCCGTTCGGCGATCTGCTTGGTGGTCAACCCTTGGCTCACCAGTTCGGCGATCTCCTGCTCACGCCGCGACAACACGTCCCACAGCGGCAGCCGCTCGACCTTCTCCTGGCCACAGTTGAAAATCAGGGTCACCGCGGCGTCGTCGTTGTCAGCCAACCGGTAGGACTTGACGATCACCTGACGGCCGGATCGCTGGTCGCGCAGGCTGCGGGTGTGCACGCGTTTCCCGTCCCGACGGAATTCCTCCATCGCCTCGGCGATGCTCTCGTCCACCGGACCGAGCCGCCCCAACGCGTCCGGCGACACCGTCAGCCAGGGCTCGTCGCGGGCGATGCGGTTGCGGTACAGCACCTGTGCGCTGAGGTCGGTGACGACGACGGCCTGCGGCATCCGGTCTAGCACGTGTTCAAGCATGCTGGCGCGATGACCAGTGCTTTCGAACCGCAGGGCACGCTCGGTGGCGAGGCTGAGCTGTTCGCTGGCGAAACGCGCGGCGATGAGATCGTCGTCGTCGAAACTGGGTTGTTCCTCGGTGCGGGCGAAGTTGATGGTGCCGAAGAACGTGCCGGACACCACGACGGGAGCCTCGAGTGAATGGGCGTAGCCGCCGACGCCGAGCGCGGACCGCGCCCCGCATGATGTCCACCGATCGGCCGGCACCGCGCGCGACGAATCGATCGGGCGGCGCTGTTCCAGCACGAAGTCGAGAACCGGGTCGTCATCTCGCCCGTACTCCTCGTAGTCGTCGAGAAAGTCCGAGCCCACTTCGGCGCGCACGCTGACGACGTTCCCCGACTCGGTGTCCAGCCGGTACAGGCCGAATCCGCCGGCCGGGATCACATCCTGCACGACGTCGAAGAACGCGTTCTCGACTTCGCCGAGAGTCAGCGCCGATTGGAGTGCGCCGGCGAACCGATTCCGTGCGTCTTGCTCTTGTGTTGCCCGAGACTTCATCCACGACCACCCTGGCTTCGATCAGTGGTGCTGTGCGGGCGAAGGAATGACGGAGCCCCCTGGGTGAGCAGGAAAGACTCGCCCCTTTGGCCCGGTCTGGCATCGGGTGCAGAGGTTCCAGGCAGCATGCACAGCCCTGCCAGGCCTGGTCAATGCCTCTGCGCCGGGATCGGGCTGAACGTCAGCGAGACGTCAGCGGCCGCGTCGTGCCACCCGGCGGCCAAGAGATGGGCTTCCTGGATGTACCCGATTGGGTGAACCTCTCATCCCACCCAGCCGGTAGCGTCTCTCGGATCTGGCAGCGGTTTGCACGACGAGCTCCCCGAACAACGTGAGCCAATGTAGGAGGCGTCGAAGCCTCCTCATCATCTGAACCGAAGAGCCATGGAGGTCAGAGTCATGAGATGTTCGACATCGGTCGGCAGTCGACTAGTAGCGGGCGTGGCCGCGGTGGCTTTGCTGGCCGCATGTGGAGAGGGAGCCATCAGCGGCACTAACGGCGACGACGGTGGGTCCGAACAGGTCGGCGACGGTGACGCGGAGATCACCCTTCGGTACGCGTTCTTCGCACCTGCTGCCTCCTTCCCCGCCGTCCAGATGGAGGAGTGGGCCGAGCGGCTCAATGAACGCACCAACGGCCACGTCTCGGTCGAGCTTTTCCCCGGCGGCACGCTGCTGGGTGCCGGCGACATCTACGACGGCGTCAGGGGCGGTATCGCCGATGTCGGGCTTGATTCACCCGCCTACGATGTCGGCCGCTTCCCGCTGAGTTCGGTTGTGTCATTGCCAGTCGGCTTCGCCAACGCCAAGGTCGCCAGCCGCACCCTGCTCGACCTACTCGACGAGTTCGAGCCCCAGGAATTCGCCGGGTACGAGATCATCACCGCCTTCACTACCGAACCGGCCCGTCTGCAGTCGGATCGTCCGGTTTCCAGCCGCGACGACCTTGCGGGCTTGGAAGTGCGCGGTTCTGGAGCTGGGGTGCCGGCCTTGCGGGCACTGGGCGCGTCGCCCGTGGGTATGCCGATGCCGGAGGTCGCCGAAGGGCTGCAGACCGGTGTCATCAACGGCTACGTATCCTCCCGCGAGGTGCTGCAGGACTTCGGCCTGGCCGAGCAGGTCGGTTACGTCACCGACTACGCCTTCGGCGTCTCGAACACGTTCGTCGCCGTGATGGATGAGGGCGAGTTCGCCGCCCTGCCGGAAGACGTACAGACGGAGATCATGGGTCTGCGCGAGGAGATGATGGAGTTCGCCTCCGGATATCACGACGACGAGAACGTCGGCGGCGCCCTGGAGTGGGCGGAAGAGGAACACGGCGTGGAGATCGTCGAGCTCGACGAAGGTGAGCAGGACGCCTGGGACGAGATCCTCAGCGAGCTCATCACCACCTGGGCCGACGACGTCGAGGGCAACGGCTTCGACCCGCAAGAGGTCTTCGACCGGATGACCGAGCTACAGGAGCAGTACACGGCCGAGTTCGGCGAGGACCGCTGACAACGTGACCGGCACCCGCGGCAAAGGAGGGACCGTGACCGGCGCGGAGGTGGTCAACCCCGGCGTGACCAGCGGTCGCCTGACGGGCGGTATCGACATGGTGACGAAGGCACTGGCGAGTGTCGCCGGGGTGGTCCTGCTCGTGATGCTGACTATCACGGTCGGCAACATCGGCTTGCGGATGTTCGCCACTCCCTACCACGGCACGTTCGAGGTAGTCGGGCTCCTCGCCGTTCTGGTGAACGGCCTTGCCTTGGCCGAAGCGCAGCGTTCGAGATCGCATATCGCCGTCGATCTGGTGATGCGGCGTGCTCCGGTGCGTATCCAGCTCTACGTGGGCGGTGTCATCACCCTCGTGGCTGTGGTGCTGTTCGGCTTGCTGGCGCAACAGCTCACCTCGTATGGGTTGAACCTCCGTGACCAGGGTGCCGTGACTGACTCGCTGCGGCTGCCGTTCTGGCCCGTGGCGCTGGTCCTGGCGGCCGGAGTGGCGGGCCTCATGCTGGCCCTCGTCAACGACCTACTTGTCATCCGCCGCAACCTGCGGTCGGACTCGCCGGAGACGATCTGGTGACCGCGCCGTCCCCGAGGAGTCCCTGGTGAGTTTCACACTCGTCGCGGTCATCGGCATCGTCTTGATGCTCGTCATCATGATGCTGCGGATGCCGGTGGCCTTCGCCTTGATGTTGGCCGGCGTCGTTGGTGCCGCCTACATGATCGGCGCGCCAGCCGCCATCCAGCTGTTGGCTGCCGACACCTACCGGCAGTTCGCCTCCTATGGTCTGTCGGTAATCCCGTTGTTCGTCCTCATGGGCCAGATCGCCTTCAGGTCCGGGATCAGCGAACGTTTGTATGCCACGGCCTACAAATGGATCGGCTCCCTGCCGGGTGGCGTCGCGGCGACGACAATCCTGGCCAGCATTGGTTTCTCGACTTTCTCCGGGTCCAATTCGGCGACCACGGCCACGATGGGTGCGGTGTCCCTGCCGGAGATGAAGAAGTACCGGTATCAGCCGGCTCTCAGCGGTGGCAGTGTAGCCATCGGCGGCACGCTGGGTGTGCTCATCCCACCATCCACCGCGCTGATCATCATCGCGATCCAGTCCGAGCAGTCGATCGCCAGGCTGTTCGTCGCCGCCCTGGTGCCTGGATTGCTGGTGGGTGTGCTGCTCGTCGCCACAGTGCTGGTGGTGTGCTGGCGTCGTCCCGAACTCGGGCCGCCGGGTCCCAAGGTGAGCTGGCGGGAGCGGTTCAAGGCGCTCACCGGGGTGGTTGAGGCGTTGGCGCTGTTCGCGCTCGTCATTGGGGGGTTGTATCTCGGCTGGTTCACGCCCACTGAGGCGGGCGCCGTCGGGGCGTTCGGGGCGATCGTCATCGCGGTGTTGCGTCGTAGCCTCACCCCGCAGGCGTTGTGGTCCGCGGTCGTCGACAGCCTGCGGATCTCGGCGATGGTGGTGTTGCTGGTCACGGGGGCCGTCGTGTTCGGCCGCTTCCTGAGCCTGACTCGGTTGCCGTTCGAGCTGGCCGACTGGGTCGGGGGGCTCGCGGTGCCGTCGACAGTGGTGTTGTTGATCCTGGTGTTGATCTACCTGGTGGGTGGGGCGTTCATGGACGCCCTAGGGTTCCTGGTGATCAGCATTCCGATCTTCTTCCCGCTGGCGGTATCGCTCGGGTTCGACCCGGTCTGGTTCACCATCATCGTCACGCTGGTTACCACTATCGGCGCCGTGACACCACCCGTGGGAGTGAACCTCTACATCGTGAGTGCGCTCGACAAAGACCTCGACGTGGTGTCGGTGTCCAAGGGCACGGTCGTCTTCTTCATCCCCTATGCCCTGGCGATCGCCCTGTTCATCGCTGTGCCCGGTCTGGTCATCACCTGATGTGGCACGACCCCTCGGTGATCGTCAGCGCATTGTGGTTGCGATTTGGTGATCAACAGCGGGTTTTCGTTGCCGAGCAACAACTACAACATGCTGACGATCACCAAGAAGGACGACGAGAAGGAGGCTGATGGGATGACGGAACGGGTGCCGGCGGATGACGCCGACGCGCGGCAGGAGTATGTCGACGACATGATCCGCCGCCGCGGATACGTCCTTGACTACCACAAGGTGATGGCGGCGCAGGACCTGCCGGTGCTGAAGGCCGCCGACGGCCTGGTCTCCGCGGCCTACCTCGCTGAACGGTCGCTGGACCGGCGGACCAAGGAACTGCTCTTCGTCCTCAGCCTGACCGTCGTGCGAGCCGAGCGGCACCACATCGCCAGCCACATCCGGGTCGCCCTCAAACACGGTGCTACCCCGCAGGAAATCCTCGAGGCGATCGAGATCGCGTTACCCCAGGCCGGGGTGGTGGCGTTCCAGCACGGTTTCGACGTGTGGCGAGAGGTGGTCGGGGCCGAGGGAATCGATCCCAGCCCGGACGCCCTGCCGGAGACCCGGAATTGACCCGTCAGGGGGACGTGCCTGACCTGGCCGCTTCCGTAGCGTGACGAACCACCGGGTAATGAACTCCCCGGACCAACCGAACCACCAAGAACGACGAGCATCGGAGCCGCGATGGATCCCGCGAGGAACACGGACGTCGTCGTTGATCTCGAGGTCAACGGACGGAGCGAGGTGCGTACCGTGCCGGCGCGTACCCTGCTGGTCCACTTCCTGCGCGAGAACCTTGGCCTGACCGGGACACACGTTGGCTGCGATACCACACAGTGCGGCGCCTGCACGGTGGAGCTGGACGGGGTGGCGGTGAAATCGTGCACGGTCCTGGCCGCTCAGGCCGCTGGCAGCACCGTCCGGACCATCGAAGACGCGTCGGCCAGCACCGACGGCGGCCTCGACCGGGTCCAGCGGGCCTTCTGGGACGAACACGGGTTGCAGTGCGGCTTCTGCACCCCGGGGATGGTGCTGGCGGTCCGGCAGCTGCTCCGCGACAATCCGCGGCCGACGGACGACGAGATCCGCCACGGTATCGACGGCAACCTCTGCCGCTGCACCGGTTACCAGAACATCGTCGCCGCCGCCCGCAAAGCAGCTGAGGCGGGCCCGACGATGGCGAAGGCGGACTGACGATGTACCCAGCAGAGTTCGCCTATGAGCGCCCATCCAGCCTCGACGGGGTATTCACCGCACTCCAGCAGAACCCAGGCGACGCCAAACTCCTCGCGGGCGGCCAGAGTCTCCTGCCGATGATGAAGCTGCGCCTCGCCACCCCGGCCATGCTGGTCGACCTGGCCGGTGCCGCCGAACTACGCGGCCAGTGGCGCACCGATTCCGGCGTCCGCATCGGGGCTCTCACCAGTTACCGGGAGCTGCAGCGCAGTCCGCGCACGCTGAGCCTGCTGCCCGGCCTGGCGGACACGCTGGAGGTGATCGCCGACCAGCAGGTCCGTGCTCGTGGCACCGTCGGGGGCGCCCTGGCCCACGGCGACCCGACCGCCGATCTGCCCGCCCTCATGCTCGCACTCGACGCCGAGGTGCGCATCCGTTCGCGCGGCGGCGAACGTGTCGTCGCCCTGGGTGACTTCATCACCGGCATCTTCTCGACGGATCTGGCCGACGACGACGTGCTGACCGCCGTGGACGTACCGTTGCCGCCACCCAGCACGGGCGCGGCCTACGAGAAGTTCGAGCAACCGGCCAGCCATCTCGCGCTGTGCGGCGTGGCAGCGGCGCTGGCCATCGAGGGCGGCACCATCCAGCACGCCCGGGTGGCCATGACGGGCGTGTCGGCTACCCCGCGCCGGCTCACCACGGTCGAGGACGCGCTGCTCGGAGCGGCGGCGGACCCGTCGTCGCTGGATGAGATCGCGGCGCTGGCACCACACGGCGTCGAACCGCTGAACGACCTGCACGCACCGGCCGAATACCGGTCGCACCTGCTCGAAATTGCTACGCGCCGCGCCCTTCACCGTGCGGCGGCGCGGGCCGGAATGAGGTGGACGGAATGAAAGCCATGAGCGACGACGACGTGCTGGTCACGCGCACGGGGACAGTTACGACGTGCACACTGAACCGCCCAGACACCGGCAACAAACTCGACGCCACGTTGCTCGATGCGCTGGCCGGGTGCATCCGTGCTGCCCGCGAAGCCGATACCCGCGTGTTGGTCCTCCGTGGCGCTGGAGCGGACTTCTGCCTCGGCCGCCAAGGCCCGAGGCTCGACGGCCCGCCCACCCCCGCCATCCTCAACGCCGAGTTCGCCCGCGTCCAAGGTGTCAACGAGCTGGTCGAAGACTTTCCCGGGCTCACCGTTTCGGTGGTCCACGGCCGGGGACTAGGCGCCGGTGCCAGCCTGGCCGGACGGTGTGACGTGGTGGTGGCCGCCCGCTCGGCGCGGCTGGCGTTCCCGGAGGTGCCGCACGGCATCGCACCCACCGTCGTGGCGTCGTACTTCGTGCACCGGCTGAACCGGACGGCGCTGCTCGACCTGCTGCTGACCGGCCGGGAAGTGGACGCGGAAGAGGCGCAGCGGCTCGGCCTCGTGTCCCGGATCGTCGACGACGAGGGTCTCGACGGCTCGGTCGACGCGCTAGCCGAGGAGCTCGCGCGGCTGCAACCGGAGATCGTGCGGACCATCAAGTCGTTCATCGGCGTCGCGTCGACGGTGCCCCCGAGGACCGCCGTCCGGCTCGGCGTCGCCGAACTGGTCAACCAGATGGTCGACCAGGCCACCCCCCACCCGTCCAGCGGAGGATCGCGATGAGCAGCACCGCACTCACCGTGCGCAAGACGTTCGCCCAGGTAGAGGAGATCCGGCTGGCAGCCGGGCAGTCCGACGACGCCGGCCCGCTGCGGAAGGTCGCGGTCTGCGCGGTATGCCCCAATCCGTTCGCGGGACAAGGCTACGTAGCCGACCTTACTCTCTTGGTCGACGCTTCAGGCGAGATCGGGACCTTCCTCGGTACCGAGGCCGCCAAGCTGCTGGGCGCACCGGTCGAGAGCTACGGCAAAGCCGGTCTGGTAGGTACCTCCGGCGAGCAGGAGCACGTCAACGCCGCGTTGACGTCGGTGTTCGGCAACGCGTTCCGCGAGGCGATCGGTGGCGGGAAGGCGTGGATCACCTCGGCGACAAAGGTCTCCGCACCCGGCGCCATCATCGACGTGCCGCTCGCGTTCAAGGACGAGATCTGGGTAAGAAGCCACTACGACGCACTCGAAATGCGGATACCCGACGCTCCGCTGCCGGACGAGCTAGTCATCATCGCTGCCGTGTCCAACCGGGGCCGGATCAACGCCCGGGTGGGCGGAATGAGCGTCGACGAGGTCAGAGCCGGCGGTGCGTCGTGACGGCGACCCGGCTGGCCGTCGTCGGCGCCGGGACGGTGCTCTCGGGCGACCTGAACAACCCGGTGCTCGACGCCGCGGATACCGTGCTGTGCGAGGACGGGCTCATCACGGCTGTCGGCCCGGAGGGCGAGCTCGGTGCGGAGATCGACGCCGCCGATACCGTGATCGACGCGCGTGGCAGCACCGTTGCGCCGGGTCTTATCGACTCGCACTGCCACGTGGTGCTGGGTGACTACACCCCGCGGCAGAAAACCGTCGACTTCCTGGCCAGCTACGTCCACGGCGGCATCACCAGCGTGGTGTCGCCGGGTGAGATCCACGCTCCCGGCCGCCCGCACGACGCCACCGGCGTCAAGGCGCTGGCCATCGCCGCCCGGGCGTGTTTCAACAATCTGCGTCCCGGCGGCATGCGGGTGCATGCCGGGGCAGTGGTGCTCGAACCGACGTTGCAGCGTGAAGACTTCGCGGAGCTGCAGCGCGCGGGTGTGCACCTGGCCAAGTTCGGTTTCGGCCGCTACGAGGACCCGTCCGACGGCGTCGACCAGGTCAGATGGGCACAGGAGCACGGCATCACGGTGATGTGCCACTCCGGTGGGGCCAGCATCCCGGGGAGCAAGCCGATCACGCCGGAGCACCTGCTGGAGTTGGCCCCGGACGTGTGCGGTCATATCAACGGCGGGCCGACCTCGCTGGACGAGGCCGGTGTGGACGTCGTCATCGAGCAGACCCAGATGGCGCTGCAGCTGGTCCAGGCCGGCAACGTGCGCTCAGCGGTACGGATCCTGCGCAAAGCCCTCGACGACGGCCAGTTCCACCGGGTGGTCATCGGTTCGGACACCCCGACCGGCACCGGTGTGATGCCGTTGGGCGTGCTCAAAACGGTGGCCGAGCTGAGCTCGCTGGGCGGCGTCGACCCCGCCCTGGTGTGGGCCGCGGCCACCGGTAACAACGCCGCCACCTGGGATCTGCCGGCCGGCTACCTCCGGACCGGGGCGGCCGCGGACCTGGTGGTGATGGACGCCCCATGGGGGTCGACGGCCGACGACGCCCTCGGAGCGTTGCGCATCGGCGACCTGCCGGGCATCAGCGCCGTGGTGACCTCTGGGCAGGTACGCGCGCTGCTGAGCCGCAACACGCCGCGGGCGGCCCGCCTGGCCACGGTAGCGCCGGCTTTGCCGCACCTGGAGCCGGCGCATTGACACCGCCGTCCGCTCACATGATCGCTGACGATACCGAGGCTGAACGTACTGGCCAACCGGATGGAGGAGGACACGACATGTCCATGAAGGTGATCGTCGACCTGCAGGCATGTCAGGGATACGCCTGCTGCATGATGGAAGCTCCGGCCGTGTTCGACCTGGACGAATCCGCCGGCAAAGCGATCCTGCTGCAGGAGACCCCCACGGACGATCTGCGTGCACAAGTGGACTCCGCGGCCCGGGTCTGCCCGGCGCGCGCCATCACGGTCGAGAACGGCTGATCCGTGCGCCGCGTCGTCGTGGTGGGGGCGTCGCTGGCGGCCGTGCACGCGATCGAAGGACTCCGTGACCACGGGTACGCCGGCGAGATCGTGCTGATCGGAGCCGAGCCGCACCTGCCGTACGACCGCCCGCCGCTATCCAAGGAGGCGCTGCACCAGGGCCCTGAAGTCGACAAGGTCCACCTGCGGGCGCCCGAATGGTATGCCGACGCCGGCGTCGAGTTACGCCTTGGTCGCCGTGCGACGGCCCTGGATCCGGCTCGGCGTATCGTCGTTCTCGATGACGGAACACCGGAGGAGTACGACGGGATGGTGCTCGCCACCGGATCCACCCCGAAGACGCTGAGCACGCTGGGCGATGTCGGGCCCGTCAACATCCTGCGGACCGTCGACGATGCCGTCGCCCTGCATGGGCAGCTGATACCGGGGCGGCACCTGGTGGTGCTGGGTGCCGGGTTCATTGGGCTCGAAGTGGCTGCGACGGCCAGCGAAATGGGCCTGGATGTTTCCGTCGTCGAGCTTGCTCCGGTGCCACTGACGCGGGTGCTGGGCGACGAAGTAGGGCAGTGGTTCCGGACGCACCAGGAGGCACACGGCGTGCAACTGCACTGCGGAAGTGTTCTGGACGGCATTGACCCTGGCGCCGGTGGCAGCAAGATCCGGCTCCACAACGGCACCGTGCTCTCCGCCGATCTGGTGGTGGCCGGGGTGGGCGTCACACCAGCGACCGGGTGGCTGGAAGGTAGTGGCGTGCGGCTGGCCGACGGCGTGGTGTGTGACAAAAGCCTGCGCACATCGGTGCCCGGCGTCGTCGCCGCCGGAGACGTCACCCGCTGGTACAACGCTCTGTTCGACGAGGAGATGCGGGTAGAACAGTGGACCAACGCGGTTGAACAGGGACGACACGCCGCGGCGTCGCTGTTGGGGGCGGACGAGGCATACACTCCAGTTCCATACTTCTGGTCCGACCAGTTCAACGCGAAGATGCGTTTTGTGGGTCGGGCGAACGCGGCCGAGCAGGTCCACGTCGAGCGGATGGACGATACCTCGATGGTGGCCCTGTTCGGCAGGGACGGCGTCCTCCGCGGGGCTCTGTGTGTGAATGCCGCTCGACGACTGGCCCAGTACAGCCGGGCCATTCGCGATCAGGTGCCCTGGGGTGACGTCGTCGAGCCCTGAAGGAGGTAGCTGGTGTCCCACCCAGTGCCAGCGGACGCTGCCAGGGGACACCATGGTGCCGTGGACATCCGGGTCCTCGGCGGATTCAGTGTTTCTCTTGGAGGCAACGTCGTCCGGCTGACCGGGCGTCGCAGCCGTGGCCTGCTCGCGCTACTGGCCTCGCGGCCCGGCCAGCCGGTCACCACGTCCGAGGTGCTGCATCAGGTGTGGGGTGAGGCGACCGCGGATCCGCCCGGTGAGTCGGCGCGGAATACGGTGCAGGCCCGCGTGTCCGCTCTACGCCGTGCCGTTGGACCGGACCTGCTGCGCGCCGTTGAACGTGGGTACGTGCTGGATCTGCCGCCCGACGCCGTCGACGTGACCCGCTTCGAACGTGCCGTGCGCCGGGCGCGTGAACTACGTGCGGCGATGGAGGTTGAGCCGGCCAGCGAGATGTACGCCCACGCGTTGGGTCAGTGGCGGGGGGACCGGGCCTACTCCGATCTGCAGCACGTGCCAGCGCTGGTGAAGGAGGCCGACCGGCTGGCGGAGTTGCGGCTCCAGGTGCTGCAGGAGTGGCTGGCACTGGAGATCGAGCGTGGCCGATACGACGAGGTCGCCGAGATCTTGGTCGACGCCACAGGCCGGCATCCCGGCATCGAAGAGCTGTGGGCGTTGCGGATGCTGGGTCTCTATGGCCAAGGCCGGCAAGCCGAAGCCAGCGAGGTCTATGTGGAGGCTAGGCGTCAGCTGAGAGAGCGGTTCGGCCTGGATCCTAGCCCGCGGCTGCGAGAACTGGAATTGATCATCCTGCACCAGAAAGATCCTCGTCGCGGCGGCATGCGGTTCCCTGGGCCGGTCCGGATCGCTCGGCCGGCGACGTCGTTCGTGGGCCGTCAGGATGATCTCGATGAGGTAGCCGCGCTCGTGGCGAGCGCCCGGCTGCTCACGCTGACGGGTCCGGGCGGCGTGGGCAAAACCCGCCTGGCCATGGAGGCCACCCAGGTGCTGGTGGACTCCTGTGCCCCGGTGGCGGCGCACGGTGTCACCGTTGTCGACCTGATCGAATACCGCCGCGGCGACGACCTCGCCGGAGCCGTGCTCGAAGCGCTCGGCCCGGTAGTGCCGTCGTCGAGATCGGTGACGACGAGCAGCCGCGCCCGCCGGGCTCTGGACATGCTGTGTGACGTCCTGGCCGACCGGCGGCTCCTGCTGATTCTGGACAACTGCGAGCATCTGACCGAAGATGTCGCGGTCCTGACGTCGGCGCTGCTCAACCGGACCACGGCCACCCACATCCTTGCCACCAGTAGAGAAGCGCTCAACGTGCCCGGCGAGAGCGTGTACGTCGTCGACCCGCTGCACGACGATCCCGCCGTGCGGCTCTTTCTCGACCGGGTGCGTGCCACCCAGCCGGACCTGCAGGTCGACGACGACCGGAGGCGGACCGTGACCTCCATCTGCCGCCAGCTGGACGGGCTGCCCCTCGCCATGGAGCTGGCCGCGGTGCGGATCCGAGTGCTCGGCATCGATGAGGTGGCTCGCTTGCTGGACGACCGGTTTAGCCTGCTCAGTCACGGCGCGCGGATGGCAGCGGCCCGGCATCGCACTCTTGAGGCCGTCATCGACTGGAGTTACGACCTGCTCGACGAGGGAGACCGGCGGGTGTTCGAGGCGCTGTCGGTGTTCCGTGGCTCGTTCGCAGTGCGACATGCCCGGCAGGTCTGCGTCCGGCTGGGCGGCAGCGAAACCCAGGCCATGGACAGTATCGAACGGCTCGTGTCCCGCTCGATGGTGCAGGCCGAGACCGGCCCGGACGGCAGTGCTCGGCTCCGGCTGCTTGAGACCATGCGCGCCTATGCCGCCGAGCGTCTCCGGGCATCGGGACTAGAGCAGCGGGCCGTCGTCGCCCACGCACAGGTATATGTCGAGCTAGCCCGCGAGCAGATGCCGGCGCTGACGACCGAACGGCAGGCCAGGGCCGTCGCCGCGCTGATGAGGGACGACTCGAACATCCGCGCGGCGCACAACAACGCTGTTCAGCGGCGTCTCGGGGCGTTGGCTCAGGAATTCGTCGGAGTTCTCGGGTATGTCGCATGGATGCGTGAAGGTCGAGCGCCCGATTGGGGCATAGTGGTCCGTTCGTTGGACCTTCCCGCCCGGGACGTGGAGATCCGGGTGCGAGCACTCGCCTGGGCAACCCACCTGGGATCGGTTTTCGGACATGCCGACGAGGCGGTGCGTTATGGCGAGCAGGCGGCGCGGCTGGCGTCGGTGCACCCGGACTGCCGCCTGCCAGAGGTCGGTTTCGCCTTGCTGGCCAGGGCCCATGCGTTGCACCGGCTAGGACGATGGGAGGAAGGCGACGCGATCTTGGGTGAGGCTCGGGAAGTCTCGGCGGCGACCGGCGACCCATGGACGATCGCCGGCTGCGCCATGGTGCGTGGCCTGGGCGCCCTGGTCAGAGGCCGGCTGGCCGAGGCCGACGAGAACTTCATCGAAGCCGCGAATTGGTACCGAGCATGCCCCGACCGCTGGGGCCAGCAGCGAGCTGCGCTGCGCAGGGCGATCGTGGGCGGGGCGCAGGGCGACCATGCGGGCGCGGCGTTGCTTCTGCGGGAAGCGCTGGCCTTTCTCGACGAACTGGAACTACCGGAGGCCGCGATATCCGCCCGAGTGGCGCTTGCCCGGGCCACGTTGTTCGCCGGCGACGTGGAAACAGCTCGCGGCATGGTTGAGACCTTGGAGCGGGGCGGGATCATCGGTCGGTTCAGCGAGGTGGACGGGCGGGTGTTGCAATGCCGGGCGGTACTCGCCGAACATGACGGCGCGGCCGGTGACGCAGTGGAGTTGCATCTGGGGGCAGCACGCCGCTTGCTTGACGCCGGTCTGTCGGCCGAGGCTATCGAGTCGCTGGCCAGAGTCATACTGCTCACCGGCAGAGACGATCCCGCGGCGACCGCCGCTGCTGCCGACGCCGCTGCGGTTGCCGCGGGTAGCGCCGATCCACGAGTGCGAGCCACCGGGTGTGAAGTTGCGGCATTGGTTGGCACCGACGACGCGGAGGTGGTCCGGCAACAGCGGCAGGCGCAGTTGATCCGTGATGATCACGGGCTGGCCCGGCCTGCGCTGCTGCGCGACCATCCTTGGCTGGCCGGCGCCACACACTAGTGTGTCGCACTAGTGCGGGCGGGCGTATTTGTCGGCGAGTTCGGCGCCGATCCGGGCGAGTATCGCCTGGACTTCAGGCGGGTCGACGACGTCGATCATGGCACCCCAGCCGGCGAGATTGCGGGCGATGTCCAACGGTGTCGGCGCGGCGAGCCTGACCTTGGTGCGCCCATCGTCGAGTTCGCCGACGGTATGGCAGTGCCGCCCGAACTGATCTTGCAGGATCGGAACGAACCGAGTAGCGATGATGACGGTGGCCCAGGTGCGTGATCGGCGCTGCTCGACCGTGTCGACGACGTCCTGCCACGCGGCGGCGAGCGTGAATTCGTCGGGACGCTCGGCGCGCAAGTCGGTCGGCTCCGCCAGAACGATGCGGTCGACGCGGAATGTCCGCTGGCCGCGTTCGGTGCCGGCGAGCAAATACCAGGTGTCGTCTTTGTCGACCAGGCCCCACGGGTCGACCAGGCGTTCAGTCTGTTCGCGTGAGCTGCCGACGTAGGTGAGGCGGACTTTCCGCCGTTGGACGACGGCGGCCTGGAGCGTGTTGACCAGCTCTGGGCGGTCGCGATCACGCTCGCCCCATCGCGCGGGGTCGATCATGGTGGCTTCGGCCGCGGCCTGGGCGTCGGCTCGAAACGTCTGTGGTAGTGCCCCGACCAGCTTGCGCAACGCCGCTTTCGCCTCATCGGATATCGCCGCGGCCGGCCCGACCAGGAGGAACAGTGCTTGTGCCTCGGTGGCCGTTAAGCCGCTCAGGTCGGTTCGGGCGCCACCAACCAGTGACCAGCCGCCGCCCCGGCCGGGTTGTGGATACACCGGAATACCCGCTGTGGACAGGGCTTCGAGGTCGCGGCGGGCAGTGGCCACCGATACTTCGAGCTCGTCGGCCAGCTCCGCTGCGGTGACCCGGCCGCGAGTTTGCATCAAAAGAAGTGCGGCGACGAGGCGATCCGCTCGCATAGAAAAATTCTCTCATAAACCTGCTCAATAGATGAGCATTTTAGGGCGCAGGATGGAGATTGTTCAGAAGACAGCGGATCATCCGCCACGATGAAAGGACACGCCATGTTGCGGGGACTGACCACGACCACCTTTTTCGCCGACGACCTCCGGGCCGCGCAGGCTTGGTACACCGAACTGTTCGGCGTCGAGCCGTACTTCGTGCGCCCCGTTGAGGGCGACCCGGCGTACATCGAGTTCCGCATCGGCGACTACCTGCACGAGTTCGGTCTGCTCAACAGCAGCTTCTCCCCGCACGGCAGCACGGACAAACCCGGGGGTGTGGTGGCGTACTGGGCGGTCGACGATGTTCAGGCGAGCTTCGATCGGCTGCTCGACATGGGGGCCACGGTCCACCAGGGGCCGATCGAACGCGGTCCAGGTTTTACTACCGCCTCGGTGGTCGACCCGTTCGGCAACGTGCTCGGTGTGATGTACAACCAGCACTACCTGGACATGCTGACGGCTCGGACGGGGGCCTGACATGGACACCGTCATCGCCCGTACCCCTGACGAATGGCGTTCCTGGTTGGCGCGGAACTCGTGTGTCGAGACGGAGGTATGGCTGGTCATCTACCACAAGGACAGCAGCACTCCGAGCATCCGCTATCACGAGGCGGTCGAGCAGGCGCTGTGTTTCGGGTGGATCGACAGCGTGCATCGCAAGAACGACGCCGAGAGTTCCCGCTTGCGGTTCAGCCCCCGGCGTCGGCGCAGCCGGTGGAGCCAGCTCAATCGGCAACGTGCGGCGACGATGACCGAACAAGGGTTGATGACCGAGCGGGGATTCGCCGCGATTGAGATGGCCAAGGCTGGTGGCACCTGGGTGGTGGAGCCGGCCGGGTAAGACGGGTGCTCTACCCGGCCGGCCGGAATTCTCAGGTGGCGTCAGCGGCGGGAAGTGGCTGGCCAGTCTCCAGGAGGGTCTTGAGGCCGCTGATCAGTTCTGGCCAGCCGGTGCTCACCATCTCGCGCATGGTGCTGCCGGGCTCGAAGTCGTCGTGTATCACGGTCAACTTCACCGTCGCACCAAGAGGTTCGATCTCGAAGGTCACTTTCGACCGGCGTTCGCTGGCGAGGGTATCGCGCAGTTCGTCGCTGATGTTGTGTGCGGCGGCCCACTCCGGCGTGACGGCGTGCCACGTATACGAGAGCCGGTGCGGCGGTTCCGCCGCCAGGACTACCTGCTCCGCGTCGGAGAGGGTGACGTCGCCATCCTTCCAGCTCATCGGCGCCCCGGGGGTCCAGTCGGTGACGAACTCCAGACCCCAGTAGCGGCGGGTGAAGGTGGGGTCGGTGAGCGCTTGCCAGAGCCGTTCGGGGGTGGTCTTGATGTAGGTGGTGTAGACGAACTCGGTGTCGCCCATGGTGGCCTCCAATGCGGTTTTGAGGTCGGCGAGGGTGCGCACGCGGTGGCGGTGGTATTGCTGGATCCAGCGCTCGGCGATGGCGTTGATGGGTTCGGCGTTGAGAAAGTGCAGCTTCTCCCGGCCCTGCCGCAACGTGGTCACCAGGTTCGCGGCCTCGAGCACTGCCAGGTGCTTGCTGACCGACTGCCGCGCCATGTTGAGCCCTGAGCACAGATCGCGCAGGTTCTGCCCGTTGTGCTCGTTCAAGCTGTCCAATAGCCGGCGCCGGTGCGGATCTGCCAGTGCCTTGAAGACGTCGCCCATCGCGATCCACTCCATTCATGCAACCGAATGGCTGCATTTCAACAATAGGCAGCCGTTTGGCTGCATGTCAATGGTGTCGGAGTGCGGAACGGGCAAACCTGAGAGCGGCCTCCGTGCTCTCACCCGCCGACGAACTGCTACTCCGGCAGGATCGTGCGCAGGATCTCCGGCTCGACCAGCCCCGCCTCGCCGAAGCGCCGGGCCACCGCCGCGAAGTCCGGTGCCTGCTCGGCCAGCGCGGCAGCCAGCTGACGTGCTTCGTCGAGACGGCCGGCCAGGGCGAGGATGATGGCCCGCCACAGGATGAGGTCGGAATCCTGTTCCGCCACGTTCACGTCGTCCGGCAACTGGCCGACAGCTTCGTCGGGGCGTCCGTCCAAGGCGAGCTCGAACGCCATCACGGTGCGGTGGTAACGCCAGTTGTGCTCGACCATCCGGCTGATCTCGACCAACGGCTCCGGGTGGTCGTCGATCCGAAGGTCGGCGACGGTGTCCCGCCACGGCCGCCCGCTGCGCTCGGCCCGGACCACCAGGATGGCCGCGGAGCGCTGGCCGCGTTCGTCGCCACCGGCCGCTTCCGCCGCTTCGAGTGCGGCGACCAGCCGGCGGGGTAGCCAGCCCGTCGACTTTTCGTAGGCCTCCACCATGCTCTCCCACACCCGAGGACCTCGCACGATGTTCGCCAGCGCGGCGCACGAGTCGCCGACGAGATGACCGGCGGCACTCACACACGCGTCGCCGGTGTAGATGTCGATGCCGCCGTAGGTATCCACCATGCCGACCTGCCGCCGTTCCGGGTGCGGATCGACGCTGCGCAGCGCGCGTAGTGCCTCCGTGGCGGTGAGTCCGGCGCGGAGCGCGTCGAGCCCCAGGTCGCCGTACATGGGTTCACCCATCGATTGGGTAGCCACTAGTCCGTACCCAGGTGCCGCCCAAGGCACGCTGGCCCCCACGGCGAAGGCCTGGGACTGGGTGGCCACGCCCATATAGCCCGTTTCGGGGTCACGCGCGATGATGGAGTACGTCATGCCGCCGACAGTAGACGACGCCGGAGTCCGGCCGGGTGCGCGGCGGGCGATCCGTCAGTCACACGGGAGGTGACCCGATGTGCCGCCGTGTCCCGTCACTCGGTCGATGAGCAGCCACTCGCCGTACCAGGCGAGTTCATAGTCCAGTGACCAGTGCGTACACGACTCGCCTTCGGGTCCGTAACCCGGTGCTTGGATGCTGGTGAACTCTAGCCAGATCTCGGCGCCCTGGGGGGTTTCTTCGATCCAGTGGACCTCGAAGCCGAAGTCGTAACTCGTCTCGACCCCGGCCGCGAAGTCCGCCGCCGTCATCGAACCTTGCAGCCGCGGCGAGAGCTGATCGAAGGCCAGTTGGTAGTCACCGGAGTTGATGCCACCGAAGTATCGGTCCAACGTCTGGGCCACCGCGAGGTGCAGCTCGCTCACGTCCTCGATCTCCGGCAGCTCGGCGTCATCAGGTCCGAGCGGGAGTTCACAGTCGGCTATCTCCGGTGGTGAGAGGAGGTCCGGGCGGGTCAACCGGTCGACGACGAGATCGCTGCGGACCGCGTAGCTCAACCCTTCGGCCTCGACGTCTTTCGCGATGAGCACCCCCACCACCTCACCGGTGGGCCGCAGGACAGGGCCGCCCGAGTTGCCGGGGCTGACGCTGATGTCGAGCTGAATGTTCGGCCACAGGGCGTCGTCGACGCGCGAGACGGTACCCGTCGTCATGGTGAGCGGATCACCGAGTGGGTGGCCGATGACCGCGAGCGACTCACCGGCGGCGACGTCGGCCTCGGTGAGGGTGAAGCGGTGCCCGTCCAGCTCGGACGGTGTTTCGAGGATGGCGATGTCGTTGGCGCCATCGAGGCCGACCACCGTGGCCTGGTGTGTGTGGCCGCCGGCTATCACGGCCACCGACGCCGCTTGATCGACGACGTGCGCCGCGGTGACGATCTGGTGTCCGGAGATCAGGAAGGCCGATCCGACGCCGCTGCCCTCACACGTCGTGGCCTGGACCATCAGCACGCCGGAGCTGACCGTCCGGTAGAGGTCGGCGAAGTCGGCGGCCGGTGGTGGTGGCGTGGGCCCGGTGGTGTCCGTCGTCGCGGGTTCGGTTGCCTCCATGGGGCTAGGAATCGGCGATCCGTCCGGCACGGTCGGCTCAGCCGCTACCGTCGGCGGATCCGAAGCGTCGTCGCGTAGCAGCGCGTATGTAACCGCAGCGGCGCCGCCGAGTCCGAGCACGGTGACCCCGGCGATGATCGCGAGGCGGAAGCGGCGGCCCGCGGACGGTGGAACGGTGACGTTCGCCGCAGGATGACCGCAGGCGGGACAGTAGTTGACGTCCGCACCTAAACGACTCCCACACCGCGAACAGAACACCGGGCCCCCTCGGCCAGCTGCCAGAGTGTTGACGGCGATTCACTCTGAGTCTAGTGGTGCTGTATAGGGCGACCACTATCGGCGAAAACGATCTCTGGTTTATGATCGGCGATCACTACCGACCGCGTCGAAGGGCGGCGAGACCGTGGCCGGACGTCCAATTGGTATGGATCTCGGTACCACTTTCTCCGCGATCGCCTACGTAAATGATCTTGGTAAGCCGGAGATCATCCCGAATCGCGAAGGCGAGTCGATCACGCCTTCGGTCGTGCTGTTTCAAGGCGGTATCCCGTTGGTGGGTTCCATGGCCCGACGATCAGCGGCGACGGCGCCGGATGACGTCGTCCAGTTCCTCAAACGGCAGATGGGCAACCGCAGTTGGAGCTTCGAGGCTAGCGACGGCTCCACCTACGCTGCTGAGGAAGTCTCGGCCCTGATCCTGAGGCGGCTGAAGGACGACGCCGAGCTGCTCCTCGGGGAGGGCAGTGTGCAGGACGCGGTGATCACCGTGCCGGCATATTTCGATGACGCCCGCCGGCGCGCCACGATCGACGCGGGCAGGATCGCCGGACTGAACGTGTTACATGTGATCAACGAGCCCACCGCTGCGGCTTTGGCCTACGGCATCGAGTCCGGCGCGGACGGCACCGTCCTCGTCTTCGATCTCGGCGGTGGCACCTTCGACGTGACGGTCATGCGGGTCACCGGTGGCACGTTCGACATCCTGGCCACCGACGGCGACCGCAACCTCGGCGGCTTCGACTGGGACAACAAGCTGATCGAACACGTCAACCAGCAGTTCACGGCGGCCGGCGGTGCCGACCTGCTGGCTGACGACACCGCGCTGGCCGATCTGCGCGACAAGGCTGAACTGGCCAAGCGGAGCCTCACCAGTATTCCGAAGACCCAGATCGCGGTTACCTACGGTGGTGTGAGCCAGGCCCTGCCAGTAACCCGTGAAGGCTTCGAGAAGCTGACCGCCGGTCTGCTGAGCCGAACCAAGCACATCCTGCAGGAGGCACTTGTCGAAGCCGGTGTCACGTGGCGCGACATCGATCAGATCCTTCTCGTGGGCGGGTCGACCAGAATGCCCATGGTGCGCGAAATGGTCGAGGGCCTGGCCGGCAAACCCGTCGATCGCTCGATCAACCCGGACGAGGTCGTGGCACTGGGCGCCGCTATCCGGGCTCAGCTGAGTGTGGCCGAGAGCGGCACGGCCGGAGCCAACCTGCCCGAGCTGGCTACCAAGGAGCGGATCGTCGTTCAGGACGTCACATCACAGACGCTCGGTGTGATCCTCGTCGATGGTGATGGTCCCCGCGACCCACGGCGAAATTTCCCCGTTATCCATCGCAACACGAAGATCCCGGTGAAGGAGTCTCGTGCTATCGGCACGTTGTATGACAACCAGCGGGAGTTGTTGATCGAGGTGACTGAGGGGGAGGACAGCGACCCCGAGTACGTCACCAAGATCGGAGAGCAGTCGGCACCGATACCGAGCTATCCGAAGAATGCGCCCTTCACCGTCACCTACTCCTACGACATCGATCAGATGATCCATGTTCAGGTGATCGACGAAACGACGAAGAAGATCGTCGCGGACTTCGAGGTGGACAACAGCGCCAACCTCGACCGCTCGGCGGTTGGCGCCGCCGTCTCCCGGATGAGTGACATCGAGGTCGCATGACAGCGCCCGACACCAACTTCTACGAACTCCTGGACCTCGATCCGGAGGCGGACCCGGAAGCCATCAGCGTCGCCATCCGGCGTGAGCGCAAGATCTGGATCCGGCGCCAGAACGCCCCCGACGCCCAGCGCCGAGCCGAAGCGGAGCTGCGGGTGGCCGAGCTCGACGACGCCGAACAGACCTTGCTTGACGTCGAACGGCGACGCGACTATGACCGGCGACTGGACGGGCAGCGCCGACGACGCCAGGGGAACGATGACGGTCCACCGCCGCCGCCTGAACCCGTCGTCGACGTCGAGCAACTGCTCGCCACTGCCGAGGAGTACCTCGACGCGGACCTCCCGCGGCTTGCGCACGAGGTTGCCACCGAGGCTACTCGGGCTGATCGGCGTGACGAGCGTGGTTGGGCCTATCGGGGGGCGGCCTCGGCGCGGCTCGGAGACTACGAGCAAGCCGAATCGGAGTTTCGTGAGGCGGTCCGGCTAAGCCCGCGGAGCGTCCGGTACCTGACCCAATTGATGTACGCCCAGCTCCGGCTCGGCTGGATGGACGCCGCACGCGATACGTTGGCGAGGGCCGAACAGGAAGACCCGGACGATCTGGACGTTCGGCTGGCCAAAGCGCACTTCTGCCTGGCGGTCGACCGTCCCGACGACGCGTACGCCGTGGTCTACGGCTTGGCGCAGATCCGTCCCGACGACGCCGTCGTCCATGGGGTCGCCGCGCACGCACTGCGGGACATGACTCTGGCGCGACTGTCGGTGCCGCAACCGGACTACTTCGTGTACACGAGCCGTCGTCAAATCGACTTTGCGAGAGAGCACCTTCAGCGGGCCCTCGCGCTCCGATTCGACGACGACGAGCTACGCGGTGATATCAACCGTTGGTTGGTTCTTGCCAGTGAGGCTGAGCAGCGAGTATGGGTGCGCGGCGGAGGTGTGGCCGGCATCGGGGCGTTCGCGGTGCTGATGTTCGTCGCGATCAGCGCCGGAGCGGCCGGCGTGGGTGGCGGCGCGACCCTGTTCTTCCTCATAGCAATCTGTGTGCTCGGGGTATGGGTGGCCCGTCGATGGCGACCGCGGTGGAAAGTGAACCGTGATGCGATGCGGTATCGAGGAGGACTCCGATGGGGGATCTGACGCCGGGCGCGGAGGAGCGGCTAGACGAACTCGCGCGGGAGGTCGCTTCGTTGCGAGACCTCTTTCAGCGCCGGTTGTTCGATGACCGCGATCGCCGCCGTCTTTACGACGAGTTGTACGACCAACTGCAGTGGGCGCGCGACGGACTCGCTCGCCAGGTTGTCACCCCCCTGCTGCAGGAACTTCTTCTGGTTGTGGACCGGCTCGGTTCAGACCCAGCGGACGATTTCGTCCGGTCGATCCGCGATGAGTTGGTCGACGTGTTGGAACGGCGTGGTGTGGTGGCCATCGAACCACACGGCGAGCCGTTCGATCCTGCGCAGCACGAGGCGACCGGCACGGTGGAGCTGGCCGACGGACAGCCGCCCGGTGTGGTGATGGCCGTGGAACGTCCCGGCTACGTGCATGGCGACCGGCTGCTGCGGCCAGCACGGGTGGTTGTCTCGCGATCTGGGCCCCCCTCCCCATGATCATGAACACTTTGCCGTGCCACGGCACGGCAAAGTGTTCATGATCATGGGAAGGGGAGTGTCGGTGCGGTTCTGTAGGGTGCCGGGTAGTTCGACCGGTCCGGGCCGGCCGAGCGTCGAGGGAGGGCCATGCCCGTCACGATGCAGCAGACGGAGTTCGGGCCAGCCGCGTATCAAGCGCTGGTGGCAGCCGTACACGAGTGCAAAGCCGCGGACCGGCTGGCGCCGGTCACCGTCCTCGTCCCTAACGAGCGCATCGGTGTAGCCGCCCGCCGGGCGCTGGCTCGTGGGCCGGTCGGCGGGTCGGCCGGGATCGCGGCGCTGCAGGTGCTCACCATCCGGCGGTTGGCCGAGTCCGTGTGCGGTGAGCGGTTGGCGCGGTTGGGCCGGCGCCCGTTGACCGGTCCGTTGCTCGTCGCGGCCTTACGCGCGGCGCTGGCCGACGCGCCGGGTGTGTTCGCGCCGGTGGCCCAGCACATCGGTACCGCCCGAGCTCTGGCCAGGGCGTATCGAGAGCTGCGGCCGTTGTCGTCGGCCATGGTGGACACGCTTGGCGCTGCTGGCGATGTACCCGCCGCCACCGTGCGGTTGTGCCGGCAGCTTCGGCACCGGCTCGCCGAGTCGACGTTCGATGAGGTCGACCTCCTGGAGGCTGCGTATCCGCTGGTGGCCCGGCAGGGTGTGCAGGGCAGCGTCGTCGTCTTCCTCCCGCAAGACGTGGACCGCCCGGAGGCGGCGCTGCTGAGCGCGATCGCCGAGGTAGGCGAACTACGCCTGATCCTCGGGCTGACCGGCGATCCCGCGGCTGATCGCGGGCCGGTGGAGGTTTGTCGCGCGGTGGGTGGCAGCGCCGAGTCCGCTGGTACGCCGCCGCTCGCCCACACCGTCGTACACGCGTCGGACCCGGATGACGAAGTTCGCGAGGTAGCCCGGCGGGTGCTGGTGATGCTTCGGCACTCACCCGGGTTTCGGATCGGGGTGTTGTACGGCACGGCCAACCCTTACGCTCGCCTGGTACATGAGCACTTGGGCCGGGCCGGAGTGGCGGTCTTCGGCCGGGGTATGCGGTCCACCGCGGAGACGAGATTCGGCCGGGCGGCGCTGCGATTGCTGGCGTTGGCCGATCATCAGTTCCGCCGGGACGAGGTCCTCGCGTTCGTGGCGGACGCGCCGGTCCGGCACCGCGGCGCTCCCGTGCCGGCATCGGCATGGGAGCGGATCTCCCGAGTCGCCGGCGTGGTCCGCGGCACCGACTGGCAACGAGTCCGCGAGTATGCCGAGCGTCGTCGTACGTGGCTCGCCGATCAGCCGGACGCCGAGTCCAACCAGCGCAGCCGGGCCGAACGCGGGGCCGAGCAGGCTGAGGCGCTGGCCGATTTCGTCTCGGCCGTCCAGGCGGGGCTAGCCCGGATGTCGGAGGCCACGAGCTGGCGGGAACTAGCGACGGCGATCGCCGAGTTGTGGTCCGCGGTGCTGCCCGTGGAAGACCCCGAGCCGCTGCCACCGGAGGAACGCCGCACCGTCGACCGGATCGCCGGTATCTGGACATCGATCGCCGGTCTGGATGGCCTCGCCGGCCCCCCGGATCTGGCGTTGCTGCGTCAGTTGGTCGAGCTCGAACTCACCGACGATCTCGACCGGGTGGGCCGCATCGGTGAAGGGGTTCACGTTGGTCCGGTATCCGAGGGTGTCGGCGAAGCCGTCGACGCGATCTTCGTGGTGGGTGCGGCCGAGGGGCTACTGCCGGCGCGCTCCACCGACGACCCCCTCCTTCCGGACCGGGTCCGGGCCTTGACCGGCGGCGCGTTACCCACACAGGCCGATCGGACGGCACGGCAGCACCGGCATGTGCTGGCCGCGCTGTCGGCCGCACCGCCGCGCCGGCGGACCGTCAGCTTCCCCCGGGGCGACCTCCGCCGGGGCGGCGCTCGGGTGCCGTCGCGGTGGCTGTTGCCCAGTTTGCGGGCTCTCGCCGACGGCGGCGACGTGGTGGCCACGGCATGGGCGGCGGTGCCCGGACTGGACGAGTCGCCGTCGTACGCGGGTTCCGTCGCCCGCACCCCACACCCGGCCACCGCGCAGGAGTGGAGGCAGCGCGCGGTCATCGACCACCACCCCAGCGCACCGGATGATCCGATCATGACGCGGGCCCGGAGCGGGCGGGCGGCCCGCCAGTCCGCCGAGTTCACCGCGTTCGACGGCAATCTTGCCGGTGAACAACTACCGGACCCGACGGTGAGTGGCACGGTGTCGGCTACCTCGCTGGAGAACTGGGCCCAGTGCCCGCACGGGTATTTCATGCGGCACCTGCTCAGGGTGATCCCCGTCGAGCAACCGGAGGAGGTCGTCCAGATCTCCGCGCTGGACCGCGGGACGGTGATGCACGACATCCTCGAGCAGGTGGTACGGCGCGCCGCCGCCGAAGGCTGGACACCCGGTCCCGGTGAGCCGTGGCCGGAGCGGACGCGAGAAGTACTCGACGAGGCGGCTTCCGCCCGGTTCGCCCAGGCCGAGGCGGAAGGGGTGACGGGTTTCTCGTTGCTGTGGACCGAAGACAGCGCGGCCATCCGCGCCGATCTGCACACGTGGATCGGTGAAGACAACAAACGGCGAGCCGCGGCCGCGTTGGCCCCGATCGCCGCGGAGTGGGCATTCGACGGAGTTGAGATCCCGCTGGGTGACGGGCGGTCGCTCCGCGTCCGGGGCAAGATCGACCGGATCGACCTGGCGGCCGACGGCACCCTCGTCGTCATCGATTACAAAACTGGAAAACCGGACTCCTACCGGGATCTGAACAGCGATCCATGCCATCGGGGTCAGCGCCTCCAGCTACCCCTCTACGCCATGGCGGCTCAGGCCGAACGGGCCGGGTTGACCACCTCTGATCGGCAGATCGGCCCGATCCGTTCGGAGTATTGGTTCACCAGTCGCCGAGGCGGCTTCGAGCGGATCGGGTACCGCGTCGACGACACCGTCGTGGCGCAGGCCCAGCGGGCGCTACGCACCATCGTCGACGGCATCACCGGGGGTACCTTCCTGGCCCGTCCCAACGACACCTCGAACCCGATGTGGACGTGCCGGTACTGCAACCCGGACGAACTCGGTGAGCAGGGCGTCGAGGCAGCGTGGACAGCCAAGTCCCAGGCTCCGGAACTGGCAGCACTGCGGGCCATGCTCGACGGGGAGGCGCTGGCATGACACTCACCGATCAGCACGTACGTGAGCGGATCCGTACCGACCTGTCAACCAGCCTGTTCGTCGAGGCCGGAGCAGGGTCGGGCAAGACCACCGTTCTCGTCGACCGGATCGTCGCACTGGTGGGCAGCGGATTACCCCTGCGTCACATCGCCGCCGTGACATTTACCGAGAAGGCCGCTACCGAACTGCGCGACCGGATCCGGGTGGAGCTGGAACGGGCCGGCGCCGAGGAGGCCGTCGACGAGCTGGACGGTGCCGCCATCGGGACATTGCACTCATTCGCCCGCCGGGTGCTCACCGAACACCCCATCGAGGCAGGTGTGCCGCCGCTGTTCGATGTGCTGGACGAGCTGGGATCACAGGTTGCCCTGGATCGACGCTGGGACGAGTTGCAGACCGAGCTGTTGCAGGACGCCGCCACCGCGCCGGTCCTGCGGCGGGCGTTCGCCGCGGGCGTGACGCTGGACCACCTGCGAACCCTGGTGATCGAGCTGGACCGCAACTGGGATCTCGTCGAGCAGCACTACCCCGAGGTGGAGCGTGCCACCGGCTCGGCGCCGGCTGACCCGCGGCTGCGGCCGGTTGTCATCGCCGACGTGCGAGAACAGGCGGTGGCGTTGCTCGCGCGCCGGCACGAGTGCACCGATGTCGACGACCGCCTCCTCGCCCGGCTGAATCAGTTGGCCGACTGGTTGGACAAAACCCATGAGGCGGATGACGCCCAGCTCATCGAGCTGCTCAGAGGGATACCCAAGGGTGGCAAGATCGGGCGGAAGGGTTCGTGGTCGGGTCCGATCGACGAGATCCGGGCCGCCTTCGGGAGGCTGAAGGATGCCGCCGAACACACCCGCGCCCAGGCCGTCGACGATGTCATGCAGTGGTTGCTGCGCCGGCTAGCGCTGTCCACCGTGGCGGCGGCCGAGCAGCGAGTCGCTGACGGCGCGTTGCATTTTCACGACCTGCTGGTCCTCGCCCGGAGGCTCGTCCGTCAGGTCTCCGCGGCTCGGGAACAGCTCGCCCTGCGGTACCGCCGGCTGCTGTTGGACGAGTCGCAAGATACCGACCCGATCCAGATCGAGCTGGCCGTCCGCATCGCCGGGGGTGCGGATGCGCGCCACGAGGACTGGCAGGACATCGAGGTTCCCGACGGCGCGTTGTTCTTCGTCGGAGACGCGAAACAGTCCATCTACCGGTTCCGGCGGGCCGACATCCGCACCTATCTCGACGCTCGAGACCGGCTGGGCGAAACGGTCTCGTTGACCACCAACTTCCGATCTACACCGGAGATCCTGGGGTGGGTGAACTCCGTCTTCAGCGTGCTGATCACCGAGTCCCCGGGAGCTCAGCCGGCGTATCAGGCGCTGGAGCCGCCGCCGGGCCGTCCACAAGCCGTGCCGGCCGACGGTGCGCCGGTGGTTGTGCTGGGTGGACAGGCACATGCCGACAAACCATCGGCGGCTCAACTGCGGGAGCGGGAGGCGACGGACATCGTCGCCCTCATCCACCGCGCCGTGGAGGACGGCTGGCGGGCCGGTGATCGGCGTATGGGCCTGGCCGACATCACCATCCTGGCACCCACCCGCACGTCCATCTCCGGTTTGGAGGCGGCGCTGGACACGGCCGGCATCCCTTACCGGACCGAGGCCGCCACCTTCGTGTACTCCGCACCCGAGGTGCGTGAACTCATGCGCTGCGCCCGGGCCATCGACGACCCCACCGACGAGCTGGCGGCCGTCACAACCCTGCGCGCACCCATGTTCGGTTGTTCCGACGCGGAGCTGTGGCGGTGGCGCGCCGCTGGCGGATCATGGAATCCATTCGCACCGGCTGTCGCCCAGGGCCGCGTCGCCGATGGCCTCGCCCAGTTGCGTTCGTGGGCCCGCCGCCGATCCCATTTGAGCCCATCCGAGTTGCTGGACGAGATCATCGACCAGCGGCGGGTACTGGAGACCGCGGTCGACTCACCCCGATATCGGGAGACGTGGCGGCGGCTGCGTTTCGTCGTCGACCAAGCCCGGGCGTGGTCCGAAGCCGAGCGGGGCTCGCTGCGCGAATACCTGCTGTGGGCCGAGCGGCAGGCGGAGGATTCCGCCCGGGTCAGTGAGACGGTCCTGCCGGAGACGGACACCGAGGCGGTGCGCATCACCACCATCCATGCCGCCAAGGGGTTGCAGTTCCCATTCGTCATCGTCGCCGGGCTGTCGTCGAAGGGATCCAACCAGCGGCCCACCGTGTTGTGGCCGGAGACGGGCGGATTCGAGGTACGCCTGAACAAAGAGAAAATGGTTGAGACGGCCGGTTATGCCCAAGCGGATCAGCGGGAGCAGGCCATCGAGTACTGCGAACGTCTGCGGCTGTTGTACGTGGCGTGCACGAGAGCCCAGCATCACCTCGCTGTGTCGTTGCACCGCAGAGAAGGCGCCGACTGTCCAGCCGCCGTGCTCAGCACCGCCTGTCTCGATGCTGTCCACGAAGACTGGCATCCAGACCGGCTCCCCGGGCCGCTGCCGGCGGCGACAGAGACCGCGGCGCCGCCGTTGCCGGCATGGCAGGACTGGGTGAGTCAGCACGCCGCCGCCTCCGCCCGCTCCCGGCTCCGCGAGGCGGAATCCGCCACGGATATCGCCCACGGCCGGGCCAGCGCCGAACTCCCTACCTTCGCCCGTGCAGGGCTGGCCAAGCAGCCACGAGATCTCGAGCTGCCGGCCTGGGCCAAGGGACGCTACGGAACCGCGATCGGCCGGGCGGTCCATGCCGTTCTCCAGACCGTCGACCTCGCCAGCGGCATCGGCACCGACGAGTTGGCGGCGGCTCAGGCACTGGCCGAAGGGGTGCCCGACGCGGCGGCTGACGTCGCCGCGGCGGTGCGAGCAGGCCTGGACGCGCCCGTCATCCGGGCCGCGGCGACCGCGCCGCATTGGCGCGAGACATACGTGGGCACGGTGGTCGACGATGTGCTGGTGGAGGGATACGTCGACCTGCTCTTCCGTGATAGCGGTGGCCTGGTAGTGGTGGACTTCAAGACCGACGCCGTGACGTCCGCCGAGGCCGTCGCGGCCTACGAGACGCAACTGGACGTCTATGCCCGGGCGGTCGCGGACGCCACGGGCGAACGGGTCGACCGGTGTGTGCTGCTGTTCCTCCGGCCGGCTGCCGCCGTCGAATACGTCTGCGGCCCCGGCGGCGGGTAACGTCCGAGGTGAGCCGGATGATCGTGCCCGGCTGCTCCGCCGCGGGGGGGCCAGTGTGCCCGGGTGATCGCGAGATCGTGCTCGAAGCTCCTGCCGATACTTGGGAGTCAGCCCGCGGAGGTGGTGTCGGAGGTTAGGGTGGTGCGCGAAGGTCGCTGAGGGACGACGTCGTCCCCGATGACCCGAGAAGGTTGGAGAGCCTATGTCTGGAATTTCTCTTCCGGCCCCGGTCGCCGCCGTCGTGGACGCCATCAACGATGCGGACACGGACGCGTTCGTCGCCGCGTTCACGCCTGATGGGTTCGTCGATGATTGGGGCCGGGTGCTCAACGGCCCTGAAGGTGTTCGTAGCTGGGCCGAGTCCGACGCGATTGGTATGGGCGCACGGATGACGGTGTTGTCAGCTGACACACAGGGAGACACAACGACCCTGCGTTTCGGCTGGCAGAGCCAGAAATTCAACGGGGAGTCGGACGCGATCGTCGTCGTCGAGGACGGCCTGGTTCAGAGCTTCACCATTCCACCGCACCGGTGACGTCGTTCCGGCGCCGCCGGTTTCGTGGGTACGTCTCGGCGACCTTCACGGGGCGGTGACCACCTGGCCGGCCCAGGCTAAACCCCCGCCGAAACCGAACAGCAGAACCGGGCGGCCCGGTTCGATGTCACCGCGCTCCACCATCTTCGACAGCGCCAGCGGCACGGACGCTGCCGACGTGTTGCCCGACTCGACCACGTCGCGGGCGATGGCGGCCTGCTCGGCGCCCAGCTTGCGGGCGATCGCATCGATGATCCGCAGGTTGGCCTGGTGGGTCACTACGGCGCCGAGCTCGCTGAGGTCGACACCAGCTCGGGTGCATGCTTCCCGCGCGATGGGGGCCAGCTCGGTGGTGGCCCACCGGAACACGGATGGTCCTTCCTGGCTGAACGTGGGGCGCCAGTCGTCGTTGATGCGGACCATGTCGCCACGTGATGGATCCGATCCCCACACCACGGGGCCGACGCCAGCAGCACCGTCGGTGGCCGACAACACTGCGGCCGCGGCGGCGTCACCGAGAAGGATGCACGTGGTGCGGTCAGTCCAGTCGGTGATGTCGCTCATCTTTTCGGCGCCGATGACGAGCGCGTGCCGTGCCGCGCCGGCCTGGATGGCGTGATCGGCCGTGGCCAGCGCCGTGCAGAAACCAGCGCAGCCGTTGCTGACGTCGTAGCCGGCAGCGTGGGGGATTCCGAGCCGCCGAGCGACGAGGAGTGCGACGTTGGGAACCCGGTCGATTGCCGTGCAGGTGGCTACCACCACGAGGTCGATATCGGATGGTTGCAGCCCAGCTTTGGCGAGGGCTTTGCCCGCGGCGGTGGTGGCGAGGTCGGTCATCGTCTCGTCGCTGGCAATGTGCCGGGTGGCGATGCCGGTACGTTGCCGGATCCACTCGTCGTTGGTATCGACGGTGGTGGCGAGGTCGTCGTTGGTGAGCACGTGGTCGGGCTGATAGTGACCCAGCGCGGTGATGCGCGATCGCGGCACGGCGTGTCCTTCGTGAGCGGTGTCGTGGATCCGCGCGGGGGCCGCTACGGACAGTCCGGCTAATACTGTCGTGCATCGGTCGCCGAATCCACCTGTGGTGTCAGGGGCCGGTGCGTAATGACTCGAGTAGGCACGTCAGGGCAGCCATCGTGTCCAGCAGGTCTGTGTCGCGATCCTCGGACTGGGCCAGCCATAGGGCCGCTTCGTTCATGGCGCCGGACAACAGATGGACTAGGGGACGGATCGGTTGGCGTGAAATGACGCCGTCGGACATCAGCTGGGTGAGTCCGGCCTCGAGTTGCTGCATGGAGGTCTGTGCGTCCATCTCCCTCCACATTCCCCAGCCGAGTACAGCGGGCGCGTCGACCAGCATGATCTGGTGGATGCCCGGTTCGGTGCTGGCCGCGAGGAACGCTTGGCAGCCGGCGATCAGCTGGGTCCAGGGGTCGGCGTCGGGGGCGGCGTCGGCTACCCGGTTCGCCACTTCCTCGTGGATCTGTGCGAGCACCGCTCGGAAGAGTTCGTCCTTCCCGTTGAAGTGGTGGTAGAGCGCGCCTTTGCTCACGCCGGTGGCTTCGACGATCTGAGCCAGGCTCACGTGTGAGTAGCCGTGGGTGGCGAAGAGGTGGCGGGCTGTGGTGACGAGGGCGTGGGTGGTCTCGAGGCGTTGTTGCGCCTTGGTCCGGGAGGCACGACCAGTCGAGGGCATGGCGCCATCCTACACTTGACATACCGGCGGTCGGTATCTTAAGGTGGCAATCAATCAAAGATACATACCAACGGTCGGTATCTTTCATCTCTTGGGAGGCTCACATGCAACTGTCCAGCTACTACCCGGTGATCATGACGGACAAGGTGCAGGAAACCCTGGCCTTCTACGTCGAGCACTTTGGTTTCACCGTGACATTCGAGGCCGACTGGTACGTCAGCCTCAAGCGGCCAGGTGTCGACGGCGAGCCGTCGTACGAGCTGGCCATCCTGGACCACAGCCACCCGACCATTCCGGAGGGATACCGGAGGCCCGTGACCGGACTGCTGCTGAACTTCGAGGTCGCCGACGTCGACGCCGAGTACAAGCGCCTGGTAGAGGGAGCCGGCCTGGCCCCGAAACTCGAGCTGCGAACTGAGACGTTCGGGCAGCGCCACTTCATCGTCGCCGATCCGGCTGGAGTGTTGATCGACGTCATCACCGAGATTCCGCCGGGGGAGGAGTACGCCGACAGCTTCGTCGAATGATCGACCGAGGCTGAGCTGTTGTGATGCCGAGAGGTGGCCGCCGGAGCCAGGCAAGGCCCGGTTACCACCTCCCGGGCCAGCCCCGCTACGCGGCGACCAGGGCTGGAGAGTCGAACCACGCGTCGGCGGCCTGCTGGCCGTGTTCCACGAACGACGTGAGGTAGGTGCGGACCTCGGCGGCGAACTGGGAGATCTCCGCGGTGGTGAACCCGGCGATCATCGCCAGTGCCTCGATATCCGGAACCTCGGCGTTGACCAGCGATTCCGTCATATGGTCGACGTCCAGGCCGCATGCCCGGGTCACGGTGGCAATGGTTTCGCCTCGGTCCAGCGCTGCTTCTAGGGCGGCCGGCGTCACGCCGAGAATCTCGGCCGCGGTGGGAATCGCGTACATAGTCACTCCTTCACAGGGAGGATTGCTCCCTTTTGCTATCGACCAATTCTCCGCAGTCGAACCTGAGAGGAGCCGGAGAAAGTGCTGATAGTTGGGTGTGACTTCGGCCTCGTCGAAGCGTGGGCGCTGGCCGGTGGGCCCGGTGGAGAACGCGCGCGATGGGGGCGTCAGCGCAGGGCGTAGACCATGAAGACCGGGTCGCTGTCGATCAAGAAGGTGACGCCGGCCGTGAGGTCGTCGGTGGTGACTTCAAGAACGGACAGACCGTCAAAATGGGTCTCGCTGTTCCCGGTGTGCAGGTCGATCAACTCCAGCCCGTGCCGGCTGAGACCCGGAACGGCCAGCGCTCCATCGATGACGGCGGAGCCTTCGAGCAGGTCCGTGGTCTGGTTCTCGACTCGCCACAGCTCGTCGCCGCTGTTGACGTCGTATCCGGCGAGCCACGCGGCGCGGTGCTGCGATTCCTTATCTGACTCAACCGTCACGACGACGTCGTCGAAGAGGCCGGCGACGCTGTAGTAGCTGGAGCTGACGGATGGAAGAACCTCGGTCCACGCCGGGATACCCGTGCTGGCGTCCAGGGCGAGCAGGAAGTTCTCGATCGTGTCCGAGCCGTCGTCGAGCCGGGATGCGCGGACGACAACGAGCTCATCGGTGGTGCCGACCACCTGATGCGCGAAGGGTGCACCGCCGTGGTCGTCCTCGAACCCGTAGTCCCACACCGGCGCTCCATCAACCACCGAGAATGCGGAGAGCCGCAACCACTCGGGGCGGACGGTTCGGCCTAGATTGAATATCGTGTCCCATCCGGCCTGCAGCCCGTCATCCATGAAGGTGGTGACGAGAACGTCGCCGGCACGGTGGACGAAATCGGACAGGTGCTCGCGGTCCTCGGAACGCTGCCAGACGACTTCACCGGAGTACACATCGGTGCGCAGGAGACTCAGCCCGCGGTCCGGCACCCGGTGGATCAGCGCTATCGAGCGTTCATCGACCTGGGCGCCACCGGCGGTGCGCACGTCGAGGTCAGGCGCGTCGGCCCCATTCGCGATGCGGTGGCACTCGAGGAGGTCTCCGCTGACGCGCTTGGTCACCGCGACGGTCAGCTCGTCGTCGGAGACATGCGCGAGAACGAGGTGGTCGCCGATAGGTTCCGCGGCATAGGAGTAGCCATCCTGAGTGCGTCCCCACACTGCCTCGGCTGACCAGCCGTCGATGACGGAGACCGGACGATACTGGACGACCATCCCGGCGCCGGTGAGCTGCGGCCGGCGAGGGTTGGGGATCGCCGCACGCGGCTCGCCGAACGGCGCCTGGGCGGACAGCGCCGGCTCGGCCGGTTGGTCAGCGTTGGCGACGTAATCAGCCGGAAGGCTGACGTCGGGGAGGTCGTCGGCGGGTATGTCCCGGAAGTCGGCGACGCAGCGTCCCTGCCATGCTTGCCAACCCGCGAACCCACCGATGCCGACAGCCACGATGACGACGGCCGAGACGACCCCGATCCATACCTGACGGGTCATCCGGGCGACCTTTCGATTCGACGGCCACGGCACTCCCTGCCGCCCACGCTGTCAGGCCGGACAACTCGCCCAGCTTCGGCGATGGTTCTGGCCAGCCTGACAGTGCGGTGGACGCCGCGACTTGTCAGTCTAGGTAGGCATGGCACCGCCGGCTACAGCGTTGTCCGGCCTGACACCGCCAGGGTCAACTAGCGGCGGCCATGCGGGCCTGGTAGCGCGCCCGAGCCTTGGCGGCTTCGGTCTCACGATCACGCGGCGGAGCCTTGGTGATCAGGGTGTCCAGCAGCTTCTCGGTGGACGCGGTGATCTCGGCGACCGCGCGGTCGAAGGCCTCTTGATTGGCCTGCGACGGTTTACGTGTCCCGGCGATCTTGCGGACGTACTGCAAGGCAGCGTCGGCGACCTCGTCGCTGGTGGCCGGTGGTGCGAGGTTGTTCAGCGGCTTGATGTTGCGGCACATAACACGAGCGTATGCGAACAACCAAGCGCCGCCTACCCGTAAGCACTGCGTTGGCTCGGGTCGGCAGCTTAAGCGGACGCAGCGCTCAGCTCGCGCTCCAACGGGGTCCGGAAGGTCGGAACGACGGACGCCGACTCGAGCCGGGGCTGCAGGTGAGCCGCGGCCTCGGCGATGGCGGTGGTGGCCTCGGCGCCGACATCCTCCAGGAGCCGCCAGACGATGTCTGGACCATTCATACCCCAGCCGCCGACGATCCGACCGTCCCACCACACCGTAGGCCCGATGTTGCCGTTCCGGTCGAACAGCGGCGCTCGATGTGGCCCGAGGAAGAACTCGCGTTGCTGCCAGCCCATGGGAGTCGGGTCGAGGGCGGGCAGGAGCGCTGCCGACGGTGGGACGGGTGGTTCGGGTTCGAGGTCGTCGCTCAGCGCGATGCCCGGGCCATCGTCGAGCTCGACGTCTGCCACCGCGAGCGCGGCCAGGACCTTGCGGGTAGTGCCCAACGTCCACCCCGTCCACCACTGCAAATCCGCAACAGTGGCCGGCCCGAAAGACCGCAGCCATGCTCGGGCCAGCGTCACGCGGGCGTCGAGTTCGCCGACGGTAGGCAGCCCTTCGGGCCACAACTCCCGCACCGCCGCCCACCGGTGCATCCGGGACAACCAGGTGCCCGCCGGGCGGCCGCGCACGATCCGCCCGTCGGCACCCATCAAGGTGAGCACTCGGCTGGTGATGTTCTGCTTGACATCCCACGCTTTATCGGACGTGGGTAATACGGCGGTACGTAGCCGCGGTTCCGCCCTGGACAGTTCGGTCGCCAATGCCTCGCCCCGCTCGAGGAGCGCGCGTTCGACTTCCGTCTCGACCTCGGTCAGCCAGCTGTCGATGTCGGGCCCGACCGGGGGTTCGGTGGGAGCGGAAGAGAGTTCTTTCACCAGGCGCCGGCGTAACCTCGCGGCGATCTCCATGCCGGCCGCGCTGTGGATCACCGGCACCAGTTCGGTTGGGGCGACGAACATGGTGCGCCGCATACCGATCATCTTCACCAGCGAATGCTGCTCGTACAGCGCAACGGATAGGTCGTTCAGGGTTGCGTCCGGACAGCGGGCGAGGACAGACAGGTACACGGTGGCCGGGTCGGTAGCGTGGAGCACGACGACGCTGGAGGTGGCCTCGACCGGCGACGACGCCGCATGCTCCGCCGCGAGCCGATGCCGGCGCATCAGGCGAGTACGGCGCTGCGCCGTGCTGAACTTGACCATGGCCACACCCTAGTGCTCAGCGCAGACATCCCGGACCGATCGATGCGCTGCTTCCACGCCAGATAGTGGACGGTCGTCTCGTCCTCCAATGGTTACCTGAGGGCAAGAGCGGCCTTTCACAATTGGGCGGTTTCGTTGGGGTCTGGCAATGTGATGTTTGGGACTGTGATGTCTTGGGACATTGTGGTCACTGGGAGCTCGCGACTTCGTGGGCTGCCGTATCCGAGTGGGCATAGGTCTGGTGGGCGGGGTGCGGGGTAACGGTGGAGGGTTTTCGGCGTAACGGTGGAGGGTTCTTCGCGCTATAGCAGGGAGAACCCTCCACCGTCAGGCCGAAAACCCTCCACCGATCGACATCGCGGGCGCGGCGACCCCCTTCTCGCGCGGATACTCGGGACCTCTGAGACTTCGCTCATCAGCGTCCCTACACCCGCAACTAGGAATAGCCACAAAAGCCCCTAAAAGGACGGTGTGGTAGCCGATTCATGCAGCCTGTGGACAACCGAATGGCGAACGCGGGCCCGAGCGTCTACTCTCCGGTGCATGCGTGATCTTGGAGAACGAATCGCAGACTTTGGTCAATGGATAGTTAAACCTCGTGTCATGACCATGGCCTCGTGTCGGGTCCTTGCGATTCCGGTGTGTGTCGGCCTGGTTCTGGCCGGATGTGCTGGCGACGACGGGTCGGCGCCAGCTGCGGATGCACCCTCCACGATCACCGACGCACCCACCCCCGACACCACTCCTCGTGACGACCACACGCCGGACCCAACCCCAACCACAGAACCGACGCCAACTCCAGACCCCACAGCCGCCCTTGAGGCAGAGATCACCGAATTCTTCGAGGAGTACATCGACGTCGTAAACCGCAGCTGGACATCACGCGAAGCCTTGGATCGCCGCCGCGAAATGTTCTCAGACAGCTGTCAGGCATGTCTTGTGGGATATGAGTTTGCGCAACGTGTGCATGACGAGAGTCTGAGTTATGACGGCGAGGAAGCGGACCTCATCGATGTGTTGTTGGTTGAATTCGATGCAGGATCGGCGATCTTTTTAACAAGTGCTGATTACCCGGAAGGCAGCCTGGTATCGGCTGACGGTGATGTGGCTGTTAGTTTCGATCCAGCCAGGGGCAGGCAGACGCTCTACCAGGTGAATCGTAAGGCTGAAGGTGGCTTCGTGATTGTTTTCAGTGAGGCCTTGTGATTCTTATGCGACGTGTATGGCCCGCTCTAATCATCGCTTGTAGCTTATTGCTCTGGCCTGTTTTTGCTCACGCGTGCAATATAGATGGAGAGAATTGTCCGCCACCGCCGGACACAGATGGTGGGGGTGTGGGGTATTCATACGACAGTGCGACGCGGACGTTCTACCCGAAGCCAGAGGGTGGTGAGGCCCGCGAGGAACACGGTGGTGTGGTGTGGATGGTCCGGTACGTGATCACGTGCGAGCGCAACCATCCCGATCGTCCAGGCCATGACGTGGCGTGTTCCGAGGCGCTCTGCGATGCCGGCGGTGCAATTGGGTACACCACGTTGGTGTTTCGCCGGGAGCATGTCTCCGACCCTTGGGAGCCGTGGCCGGGTCGGGAGCGTATCTGCCGGATCCGCACCACGGGCGAGCCGATCCCGTTGGCGGATGTGGAGGCGGAGATCTTGGCGGTGGTCGAGCGGCACTATGAGGCGATTTCCCGTCCGGAGATCGACGTTGTTCCGACTGGGAATGCGGTGGTGAATCTTCCCGTGCTCGCGTCGACCGAGGATGCGGGATCGGTGGGTTTCGAGATCGAGAACCCGTTGCCGGGGCACGTGCGAGCGGATCCGCGGTATAGCTGGCAGTGGAGTAACGGCGACCGCGCGAGTGGTCCTGGGCGACGTTACGACGGAACTGATCCGTTGGCGCGACCCGCGCATTATCCGGTGCAGGCGGTGTTCGGCAGCCCCGGCGAGCAGCGGGTGGGTCTGGAGGCGACGTGGGAGATCACGCTGACGGTGGAGGGTATTCCACCGATCACCGACGTTGATCCCCTTGTGTACGAGGCTAGTGAGTCGTTCACGGTGCGCAGCGCGCGGACCGTCCTGGTGGACTGAGCTGGACGGCCTTCAGTGCACGGCACGATGTGTTAGGCGGGTCGTCCAGCCGTCCAGGCTCGTTTGTTGAGCAGCCACTTGGCTTCGTCCACGGCTTGTTCGGGGTCGAGGTCGGTGCCGAGTTGGTGCTGCTCCGTGCCGCCGTTGGCCTGGGGTTGAGGAACGAGTAGCAGCCAGGTGCGGACCCCGTTCGGGTCTTCGGTCTGGGTGATCAGCGGTGTGTCGTCCGGTTGAGTGGTGGAGCTGCCGGAGAGGTCGATGTGCTCGGCGAGGCGAACGGTCGGGTGGATGGTTTCGGAGAAGCAGCGTAGACACAACCAGCCGTACCTGGGCCCGCGCCACTGCACGTTTTCGGATGGGCAGCCGTAGCAGAAGCTTCGCATTCCGTGTTCCTACCAAGCGCGCAAGAGAGTGGTGACGAACGACGTGGCGGCGGTCCTTCCGCCTACCGGCCGGACGCGTGTGACCAGGCGTCCGGCTGGCCGGTGATGGTCAGGTGTTGGTCCGCCGCTGAGGAGAACACCGAGACCGCCGCTCAGCGATCGCGCGAACTCCATGCGCCGAGTATAGACACGCGAGATCATCTGAGCGGCTGCCCCGCGCCATCCCCGGCCTGCCGGGGCTGGCCGGGGATGGTGTGGTGCTCAGGACTTGATGAGCTGGTGGACGCGTTGGTGGGAGACACCGAGGATGGTGCCGATGTCGCGCAGCGAAAGTTGCTGAGCGGCCAGCGCCCGAGCGGCGGCACGGGACTCCGCCGCCGCGGCCCGATTAGCGTCCGCGGCGTCTCTGCGCAGCTGCCGGGCGCGGCCCAAATGCTGTTCGACGATGGGCGGTAGGACCGGCTGAACGTCGACGCTGACGTGTGCCTCGGGCACGCCGAGGATGGAGGCGATGGCGTGCCGTTGATGCCGGACGGCCTGGACGAGCAGCCGGACTCTCGACCGCGCGGCCGGATGTTGGTTGCAGTGGACCACCCAGTACAGGCCGTCCCGAATGGCGGTGCTGGTATAGCGATGGTGGGGTAGGTTGTGCATCTGGTCCCTGCCTTCCCTTTTCAGGTAGGGGTCGCGGGGCTGCGCGAAGTGCGAGTTCGCGCAGCCCCACCCAAGTGCGGCGCCGCTCTTGGATCGTATGTTCGAATAATGTCAGTTGGGTCCGACAGGGTCGGGATGGCTGACCGAACGGCGGGTCAGGCAGGGATGCCTCTGTATGGTGTTGTTTGAGTCGATCACTTGTCGCTTGATGACGTTCTAGCGTGTTTGTGCGTCGTCCGGCGCCGCGACCATGAGTCAGCGGAACTGGACTCCCACGGTGTGCAGGGGCCCGTCTGGTGTCAGAACGGTCAGTAGCCGGCACGAGCCAGACCATGTCGCATCGGAGTGCCAGATGTAGCGATAACTTTTCGTTCGCGGACGGTACGGGATCTGGTCCCGGTGCGGCGTCTGGGCGGCCTCGTCGGGGCCGGTCGGCTGGCCCGTCGCACACGACATCTCGGCGGTGGTCACCTCGAACGGGGCACGTCCCCGGTATCCGCCGACGGCGACGTCGAGCACGACGGCGCTACCGGGGTCGACGCTGGTCAGCGCAGGCGGGGATGCCAGAAATGCGGTGTACTGTTCAGCCACCTCCTCGTCCGATACCACCCGGTCCAGGAACATCAGGCTGTCCATCCGGCAGTTGCAGGGGTTGGCCTCGCGATTGTTCTGTGGGTAGCTGCCGCCGATCTTGATCCCGGTTGGGTCGGTGGGCGATGTGACGTGGGAGCCCGGCCCGTCGACCTCCCACGGGTCACCCGGGTTCGTGTAGAAACCGTCGAGCTGCACACCGTTGTGGAACAGCCGCATGGTGCCGTCGTCGTAGTTGAATGTCGCCGCGAGGAACACCCACTCGTCCCGGGGAAGTAACGTTTGCCAGTCATCGCTGGCGGCGAACGTCTGCGATGCACCGCCATCGATGCGGCGACCGAGGGCCACTAGCCGTAGCTCGCCGTCGACGTTGATGACCTCCAGCAACGCCCTCACCGGATGGCCGTCCGAGTCGCCACTGAGGATGCCGGCCATGCCGACAGCGTTGTAGTGGTCGTCCGGATCGGGTGTGTTCGAGTTCGGGCCGGGGTTCTCGCCGGTCATCTTGAACCAGCCCATGATGGTGATGCCGGCCGTCCCGCTGAACGCGTTGAGACTGGCGACGCCATCCGGGTTGTAGACGCCCGCCTTCCAATCGTCGTTGCCCATCACTGTCGGATTCACTTGCCGGGTCTGTAAGGATTGCCGGCTGCCGGGGTACGCACCGTCAGGCACCCGCATGTGGCCCGCGCCGTTGACGAGGTCGAGATCGGTCGCGGACCACCCGAGGTCATGTTCGCGCCCAGGATCACCGAGCACGGGATGCTCGAAGTCGAAATGGGCGACGACGTCGGGCCTGAGGCTGTCGATCACGACGGGCTCCGGAGCCGTCGGCAGGGTGATGTGGCGGTCCGGTGCCGCCTGTGCATGGTCGACTCCGGTGACACCGAGCGCGATCGCGGACGGTAGGCAGAGCAGAAGGCCGACCGGGATAACCGCGGCCCGCCAGAAAAGCTTGTGCATAGCTCCTCCTGAGAGTCTGTTTCAGACTCCGAGATGGCGAGAGCTCTGGATGGTCCGGTGGTGGCGGTAGCCGTCCGCCACCACCGTGGACGCGGTGAGCTGACAGGTGCCTCAGCTCGTGGACCTCAGTGCCCTAGGTTTCGGCGCCGGATACGGCGGCGATCGTCACTCCGGTGCCGGGTGGCCGGTCACCGCGAGGTTGCGGATGCGCCCGATGTCGTCGAACGAACCGAAACCCACCCGGCCGGTGCCGAAGGTGGTGTCGGTAGCCGTCATCAGCGGGGACTCCGAGCCGTCGATGTAGAGGGCGATCCGGCCGGTGTGCCCGTTGTGGGTGAGGCGGACGTCGTGCCAGTTCATGCCCGGTGTGATAGCCGGAGGTGCGGCGGAGGACCCGTCCCATTGGTCGTCGATGCGCTCCCGGTCGGCATTGTTCACCTTGAAGAGGCCGTTGTGGGGATAGATCGAGTCGTCTTCCGACAGGTGGGCGTAGTAGAACTCGGTGTCCGACTGGTAGCCAAAGACGATGATCACGTCACGGCCGACAGGTTGGGGGACGTCGATCCGCACCTGAGCGGTGAGGTCCACCGACCGCCAGGTCGGGCCGGCGGTGAGGATCGCGTACTCGAAGGGCCGGCGTGGGCCTGGACGCGGGTCTCCGGCCTCGGCCAGGATCACCTCCGTGCCGGGGAATTCCCACTTCTCCGGCGTCACCGGTGCCCAGTGGTGTGCGGCGGTGGTGTTCGTCACGGTCTGCTCCACGTCTCGGTGAGGGATGCGTTGTGCATCGGTGACCTTCCAGATGGAACCGCTGCCCTTCGAGAGCACGTACAACTCGCCGTCGGCGTCGTGGCCGAAACGCAGATCGATGCGGTCCAGGCCGGTAAGGTCTTGCATGGTGACGAGCTCGCCGTCAGCGTTGCGCAGCCGTAGCTCCTGGATGCGGGCCATCTCGTCGCGTTCCTGGTACATCTGGCTGGCCCGGGCGAAGTACATCTGACCGCTGACGATGTCGCCGAAGACATAGAGTCCTTTCAGCTGGGGGATGTCGCCGCGGTACACGAACCCACCGACGATAGCGACCCCGAGATCGCCGGTCTGGCCCGGCTGGCGGTTGTGGTCATAGGCGGCCACTGGATACGTGTAACCATACGTGTGGTCGTCCTCTGGCAGGGGCCGTGGCCAGCGGTCGTCTCCGACCATGAACGGGCCTTCCCGGTCGCTCCAACCGAAGTTGTCGCCGGCCCGGACCTCATAGATCGACTCGATGTGCCATTCGCCGATGTTGGCCACGTACATGCGGTGGTCGCCGACCGGATCCCAACTGAAGCGATGCGGATTGCGCAGACCGTAGGCGTAGGTCTCGCCAAGTGCATCCGGATCGTCGACGAAGGGGTTGTTCGACGGGATGCCGTACTGACCGTTGGAGCTGTTGGTGCCGGACGGATCGATGCGGAAGATCGCGCCCTCGGGTCGGCCGAGGTCCTGCGTGACGTCGGTGAACGTGGCGCCGCCGCCGTCGCCGATGGCCGTGTAGAGCAGGCCGTAGTCGTCGTCGCCCGGGGTGGCCGTGGGGTTGAAGCCGATCTGCTGGAAACCGTGGATGAACGTCTGGAAGCCGAGGCGGAGTACCTCGCGGCGGGTACCACTGAAGCTGTTGGCCGTGGGATCGTCGGCGGTCCACTCGGTGAGCACGCCGTGGTGGTTGGGGTTGTCCGGGCCGGGCAGGTCTGGAGTTTCGTTCCGGAGTGCGTCGCGGCCCTCGGTGTGCACTGTGTAGAAAATCCCGTTGTCGGCGAACTCGGGGTGGAACGCCATGAACCCGGACCCGCTACCGAGGCCCTGGTGGTTCCAGAACTCGGGCGAGAACTCGGCTCCAACGTCGAGGAACTCGATCGGCTCGCCGTCGTCGATGAGGTATAGCTTGCCGTTGAGATCTGGTACGTAGAGCCGGCCGGAGCCGTCGGGTACCTCACCGAGGTAGTTGATCCGGTTGGTGCGGTTGAGCCGTTGGTCGGTGGGTGGCGGGTCGGGCTGCGAGGCCGGGATCTGGACGAACTCTTCGAGGGTTAGTGCCAGATTGGACATGGTCGGATCGGGCAGGGGATCGAGGATGGGCCCGTCGTCGTCGGCCTTGGCCGGTGCCGCCAGAAGGGCGAGCGCCAGTGCGGCCGCGGTGGCCCCTGAGGCGACGGCGGCGGGATGACGTGGGAGTGGCTTCATTGTTCCTCCTCACCGTGAGTAAGCGCTTTCCAAGGAACGGAAAGCGCTTTCTCCTTTAGGTCACGAAAGTATTTCGATCGCGACCGCCTGTCAATAGGTGGGATGTCCGCTAGCCACGGTCGATGCGACGGGACGGCCTGATGTGCCGTCACGGCACCCTTGACGGTGCCCTGGGCGGCGGGTAGCTTTCACGTTCAGGCAAGCGCTTACCAAGCGCATCATCCCAGGTCCCAGGAAGTGCAATGATGCAACGTGGACGGCTCACTCTCAGTGTTCTGGCGGCCGCGTCGCTGGCCGTCGCGGCATGTGGTGGAGACGACGGCGACGCCGCGGATTCCTCCGATGCCACGCCCCTGGAGATCGTCGCCTTCAGCCCGCCATCACTCGGCGCGTTCCTGCCCGCCGTGATCGCGGACCAACGCTTCGATCTCGACAACGGACTCGACATCTCCTTCGTGGAACGCCCCCCGGACGCCTACAACACGGAGTTCGGCACCGGCCAATTCCAGGTTGGTGGCAGCGGCTCACTCATGAGTGAGGCGGTACGGCTGACCGAGGGAATAGACGTCGTCTATCTCTTCAACGTGCACGACTTCTGGGGCGGCCTCGTCTCCACCACCCCTGACGTCGCCAGTGTCACCGACCTGGAAGGGCACAGCCTGGCCGGCGTGACGGGTTCCACGAACTACGCGATGTTCCGGTGGTTCGCCGAGACTGCCGGTGTCGACTTCGGCGCGGTCACCGTCGAGAGCCATGACACGGGTGCTCTCGGTACGCAGGCCCAGACCTCGCGCAGCGACGCCATCCAGATCTGGGAGCCCGGCTACAGCCTGCTCATGGCCCAAGAACTCGACCACGTCCACGACGTCCCCCTACCGCTTGAGCTGTGGGAGCAGGAATTCGGTACGACGGACATCCCGTTCCTGGGCATCGCCGTCCACCGCTCGTGGCTCGATGAGAACGAAGAACTGGTGGCACCTCTGCACGCCACCTACGAGCAGGCAGCCGAGTGGAGCCTGGCCAACCCAGACGAAGCGGCGCAGATCATCGCCGACTCGATCGAAGGGGGCGGTGACGCCGAGGCCCTCGCCGGCCTCCTGGCCGACAACGACCGGCTGGGTCTCAACGTCCGGTGGTCGTCGGACGTCGCGGACGGGATCGCAGCGGTGTTCGACGCCGGCGTCACCATCGGCTACTTCGACGAGTCGCCCTCACTCGACATCGTCTACGAGGGCAACTGACCCCCAGGAAGGACCTCGACGTGAGCAAACTGGCAACCGGCCTGGCTCGACGGGGCGACGAGGTCTGGCGGCAACGCGTGCAACGCTCGGCGCGGCGGCTGCCACCCGTCGAGATGGTGGTGGCGATCTGCGTCGGGCTGATCGTCTGGACGATCGTCGCGGCCCGCACCGAGGATTACATCCTCCCGCCGATCACCGATGTCGGCTCGCGCATCGTGGAGCTGTTCACCGACGCTGACCAGCGGTGGGACTGGTTGATGACCATGTTCCGCATCATGCTCGGCCTGATCACGTCGTTCGTCGTGGGCACCGCGTTGGGTCTAGCCATGGGCAGATCACGTCGTCTCACGAACATCTTCATGCCCTATCTGCAGATCACCCAGGGGATTCCGTCGTTGTCATGGGTGATGATCGCGATCATCTGGTTCCAGACCGTCGAGGTTCGTATCTGGTTCCTCATGGTGATGGTCACCCTGGCCGGGTTCGCCTTCCAGGCGCAGGACTCGTACCGGGCGATCCCGGCCGAGCTCAAGGACATGGCGAAGTCACTGCGGCCGCGACGAGACCGGCTAGACATGTTCCGTACCATCACCCTGCCGGCCATCCTGCCCGGCATGCTGACCGCCTGGAAGGTCAACCTCGGCCTCGGCACGCGGGTGGTGCTGATCGCCGAGTTCGCCGGTGCCACCATCGGTGTTGGTTACCAACTCCGTCTTGAGCAGCAGTTCTTCCGCATGGACGGGGTTATCGCGTGGACCGCGTCGCTGGTGATCTTCGTTCTGATCATTCAACAGGTCATCGCGATGATCGAGCGGCGCATGCTCCGCTACCGCCCCGGAGCACACATGCCCCAGGTGAGCGAAGCGACTCAAGAACCGTTGACGGCGCAACCCGACGCCAGGCAGGTGGGGTAGGACGATGACCGATCTCATGCAGGGACGGGAGGTGGCGCCAGTGAGCCACGACGCGGGGAGGTCGGACGACGCGGCGGTCCGGTTCGAGGACGTCCACAAGGTCTTCGTCACCGGCGACGGAACTCGGGTGCGCGCCCTCGAAGGCCTGAATCTGTCGGTGGCCCGAGGCGAGATGCTGGCGATCGTCGGCCAGACCGGATGCGGCAAATCAACCGCGTTCAACTTGCTACTAGGACTGTTCGGGGCGACGTCGGGCACGGTCACCGTCCACGGCATGGACCCACATCGCGACTTCGAGGCACTGAAGGGCCGGATCGCGGTGGTGTTCCAAGACGGACGCCTGCTGCCGTGGCGCACCGCCGAAGACAACGCCGCACTCGGCCTCGAATACCAGGGCGTGCGCAAGGCAGAGCGGACCCGGATCGCCCGTGAATGGCTGGCCCGCCTGGGCCTGGAGGGCCGAGAGAAGGCCTACCCATTCGAGCTCTCCGGCGGCATGCGCCAGCGGGTGGGAATCGCGCGGTGCTTCGCGCTGAACCCGGACATCATCCTGTGCGACGAGTCGTTCAGTGCACTCGACGAGTTGACCGCGGAGCGGCTGCGCGGCGAGTTCCTGCGCCTGGTGAAGAACGAAGGCAAGACCGGCGTGTTCATCACACACTCCATCGAGGAGGCGCTGACCGTCGGCGACCGGGTGGCGGTGTTCCGAGCGCCGGGACATGTCGCCGCGGAATTCACACCGGAGGCCGCGTTGTCCGAGTCCGAGTTATCCCGGATGCGCAAGTCGGTGCGCGACGTCATGGCCGGAGTGGAGTCACCCGGATCCGCGTGAAACTTGCCGGCTAAGAGGCCCCTATTTGCGGGGCCGCCAAACCACATGGAGGCCACTCCCGTTAGGAGAGTGACCTCCATGGTCTTGGGCCTACACCATCGCGCGACGGCCTGCGCGCAGCATCAGACCGGCGCCAAGTGCCAACAACACGAACGTCAGCATGATGGACGGCACCAAGCCTGGGACGCCGGTGTCGGGCAGCTCGCGGCCTGAATCATCGTCACCACCGGACCCGTTGGCGTCGCCGTCACCGCCAGCGTCGCCGTCACCGTTGGCGTCACCATCGCCGTTGGCGTCACCATCGCCGTTGGCGTCGCCAGCGTCGCCATCGCCGTTGGCGTCGCCGTCAGCGTCGCCGTCACCGTTGGCGTCGCCGTCACCGTTGGCGTCGCCGTCAGCGTCGCCATCGCCGCCAGCGTCACCGTCGAACTCTGTGCTCCAGGTCAGGATCGAACTCCCGCATATGCCAAGGCTAGCGAAGAGCATGCCCGAGGCGGAGCCGTCGGCGTTCACTGTCCCTCGGATGACGTAGTCGGTCACGCTATCAGTCCAGTGGATCTCGAACGGGCGGTCAGCGGTGATCGGCGTAGCCGGGAACTGGCTTGAATCGAAGTCGCCGAAACCGGATCCGTTTCCGCCTCTGCAGAACCACCAATATTGACCGCTGAGGTTCGAGAGCCTGCCTTCGGAGTCGATCTCGAAGCTGAATGGACGCTCGTCTTGGTCATCCATCTCGACGTCACCCGCATGGGTCTGCACGGTGGCGCCGTCGTAGCTGCCGGCGGCCGGGGCCTCGCCCTGGTCGTCCGAGACGACGGTGAAGGTGATCGAGGCTTCACCAACCGGGCTCAGCAGCGTGACATCTTGCTCGCCCAAGGCCAACGGAGCCGAGATCTCTCCTTCTGCGGCGCCGAGAATGTCGGTGTTCAGCGTCTCGACAAACTCTCCGTTGAGGATCAGGTCGACGGTGATCGGCCCGGTGGGGTTCGATGAGGCGGGGAAACCGGTCCCGCGAATCCCGACTGGCTTCTCCGCGAGTTCGGATTCGGTGACAACCCACCGGTCAGCGGAGATCTGCGGGTCGAAGTTCGAGACGTACTCATCGTCGTAGTATTCGTCGTCGGCCACCACGGTGAAGTCTTGCGAGACGCTGCCTTCAGCGGACTCGAGCGCCAGCGTGTGCACACCGGCGGGCAGTTCCACGGTGAATCTGAAGTTCAGCGTCCCCTGCTCGTCCGTTGTGGCTTGGTGCATTTCGTCGCCATTAACCGAGATCGTCACACTGGAGTCGGGCGCCCAACCCCAGGAGTTGGTGATGATTCCCTCGCGCTGCATCGACCAGGCGGAGATCGTCGATTTGTCGAGGCTAATCTGCGGGTTGTCAGCCTGCGCGTCCACCTGCGCCTCGTCGCCGTCGACGACTATGAACTCGGCGGAGAACTCCGGCGCATCCGAGCTGGCTACGTTGGCCGCGGCTGGAATGGTAGCGCTCACGATCAGCGCGGCGGTGCCACCCAGCGCGCCGAGCAGGCGAGCCCGTCTCAGCCGCGAAGGGGCGCGTTTCTTCTCTGTCTTCAGCAAGTGAAGCTCTCCCTCTTATTCGTCGGATAGGCGCGTGTAGACCACTGACGACGCACGTCGTCGCGGAGATACGCCGCAGCCAGCGTGAAGTTCAACGCGACGCAGGGACAACTTCTCCGGACAACTCCAGACACGAAACCGGGCGGGGCGCGGGCGGACATTTCCGCAGGGCACCTAGCTTCGGTGTTTAAGAGTGGGTCAGACTCGTAGCGGGACGGCACCGATACGGTGATAGGTGTCGACATCACGTGGGAGGCGGGAATGGCGGGTCCGGTCCGTTGGGGTGTGCTGGGTGTCGCGGCGATCGCCACGAAGAAGGTGATCCCTTCGATGCAACGCGCAGCGGACTGCGAGATCCTCGGGATCGCGTCGAGGGATGCCGATCGCGCCGCTAAAGCGGCTGCTGAGCTGGGAATTCCGCGTCACTACGGCTCCTATCAAGCACTCCTAGACGACCCCGATATCGATGCTGTCTACATTCCGCTGCCGAACAACCTGCATGCCGAATGGACGCTGCGGGCCGCGGCCGCCGGGAAACACATCCTGTGCGAGAAGCCGCTGGCGATGAGTGCTGCCGAGGCGCGGACCATGGTCGCCGCGTGTGACGAGGCCGGGGTCGTGCTGATGGAGGCGTTTATGTACCGCCTGCACCCGTTGTGGGCCCGGACCCGGGACCTGGTGGCGGAGGGTCGTATCGGCGAACTGCGCGCCATCCAAGCGATCTTCGCCTATAACAACACCGACCCGGCGAACATCCGCAACATCGTCGAGCTGGGCGGTGGTGGGTTGATGGACATCGGCTGCTACCCGATCAATGCCGCCCGGATGATGTTCGGCGCCGAGCCAACCGCCATCCAAGCCAGCATCCGCCGTGATCCCACGTTCGGCACCGACGTCCTCACATCAGCGGTGCTGGATTTCGACGGCCGCCAGGCGTCGTTCGTCTGCTCGACACAGCTGGAGCCCGCCCAGCGGGTGGAGCTGTTCGGGTCTGAGGGGAGGCTCGTGGTCGAGATCCCGTTCAACATCCCGGCTGACCGACCCACCTTCATCACGCACATCGCCGGCGGCAAGCCGCCAGTCGAGCCTGGCATCACAGTGATCGAGGTCCCAGCCGCTGACCAGTACAGCATCCAGGGCTCGCGATTCGCCCAGGCCGTTCGCGACGGTGCGCCAGCACCGACACCCCCGGCCGACGCGGTCGCCAACATGGCGGTCATCGAGGGAGTCTTCGCTGCGGCTGAAGCTCGCTGAGCCTTCGAGCGCCTCCGCTGGGCATGCTCCTGACTGTCGCTCGCCCAGGAGCGGCCGGGCGGTTCGCTCAGCGCTGAAGGCTGGATGGAGCACGGCGGGGTGCCGGGGACCTAGGCTCGTCGCATGTACGAAGTGATCACCAACGACGGCCGGACCCTCGCCGTAGAAGAATGGGGAGTGCCGGACGGCACGGCGGTTGTGTACTGCCACGGCACGCCGATGAGCCGGCTGGCTCGATATCCGGACGACGAGCTGTTCGGCACCCTCGGTATCCGGCTTATCACCTACGACCGTCCGGGGTACGGCAAGTCCACCCCGCAACGCGGGCGGCGGGTGGCCGATGCCGCAGCGGATATCGAGGCCATCGCCTCGGCCCTCTCGCTGAACCGCTTTCCGGTCTTCGGCGTCTCCGGGGGTGGGGGTCATGCCCTCGCCGCGGCGGCAGGGCTCCCTGATCGGGTCACCGCGGTGGGTGTCATGGCGTGCACGGCGCCGCGGGACGCTGCCGGACTGGACTGGACCGCCGGCATGATGGAGGACAACCAGGCCTCGTCGGTGGCCGCCGCCAACGGCCGGGAGGCACTCGCGGACCACTTAGCCAAGGCCGAGTCGTCCGACCTGATGTCGTTGGTCCCGCCGGCCGAGCAGGCCGTACTCCAACGGCCGGATATCCAGCGGATGTTGTCGACGGCGTTCGCCGAGGCATTACGTCCCGGTCTGGATGGCTGGATCGACGACGAGCGGGCGCTGTATGCGCTGCCGTGGGGGTTCGACCCGTCGACCATCCGAGTTCCGGTGCGGCTCTGGCACGGCGAACTCGACACACTCGTCCCGGTCAGCCACAGCGTGTGGCTGGCCGAGCGGATACCGGACGCGTTGCTGGTTCGTGAGCCCACGGCGGCACACGCGGGTCATTTCCTCGCCACACCGGACATGCTGCGGTGGCTGGTGGCGACCGAAGGCTGAGCCGGCCGACGTTACTCCTCGTTGCGGATGGCGACTGGCGACTCGAGTTCGACGGTCCGGCTCACCGTGCACAGGCGGTCATGTGACTTCGCGAGGGCATCCGGCAGGATCTTGCGGGCTTCGTCGCCCCGTTCGCCCTCGGGGAAGGTCACCTTGAACACGACCTCCAGCCGCTCCATCCGGTTGCCGGATTCCGCGTCGCGGATTTTGTCGCCGCTGACCTCGACGGAGAACGACTCAGGCTCCGAGCGTCGGGTGGTGAGTGTGTCGACGTCGATCGCCGAGCAGCCACCAATGGCGGTGAGCAGCAGCTCCACGGGGGTGAACTCGCTGTCGCGGCCCTCGCCGAAGGTGATGACACCACCACGTTTGTTCGTGGCGATGTACTGCTTGTCGGCGACGCGGGTGATGGAGACGGTTCTACGGGGGTTGTCGGTCATGGGCCAACCCTGCCAGATGGGTAGCCCGTCGGTATACCCGCGGGTGGCCCGCCAGCCAGACAGGTGACGTCAGCGTCAGAGGATCTGGGAGAGGAACAGTTTCGTCCGTTCCTCCTGGGGATTCGTGAAGAAGTGGGTGGGTGTCCCCACCTCGACGATCTGGCCGTCCGCCATGAAGACGATCCGGTCCGCGACGGCCCGTGCGAAACCCATTTCGTGGGTGACGACGATCATCGTCATCCCAGATTCGGCCAGCTGGACCATCGCGTCGAGCACCTCCTTGATCATCTCTGGATCCAGTGCCGAGGTTGGCTCGTCGAACAGCATCACCTTGGGTTTCATGGCCAACGCGCGGGCGATGGCGACCCGCTGCTGCTGGCCGCCGGAGAGCTGAGCCGGGTATTTGTGGGCCTGCTCCGGGATCTTCACCCGTTCGAGCAGTTCCATCCCGTGCTGCTCCGCCTCGGCTTTGGGGACACGGCGCACTTGGCGGGGCGCCAGCGTCACGTTCTCCAGGATCGTCAGGTGTGGGAAGAGGTTGAACTGCTGGAAGACCATACCCACCTCCCGACGGACCTCCTGGATGTTGCGGATGTCGTCGCTGAGTTCGATGCCGTCGACGACGATCCGCCCGCCGTCGTGTTTCTCCAGCCGGTTGACGCACCGGATCAGCGTCGACTTGCCGGATCCGGACGGCCCGCACACCACCACGACCTCTTGACGGCCAACGACGAGATCGATGTCTCGGAGTGCTTGGAAGTCGCCGAACCATTTCTGGACTCGCTCGCAGCGGATCATCTCCTCTCCGGTGCCGCCCGCTCTCCGTGCGTCCTGGGTGAGGGAGGTGCTGGTGTCCGGTTCCGTCATGGCGTCGTCCTCATTCATCTCAACGCTCCCCGAGCCCAAGCCGCGTTTCCAACCGTTGACTCTCGCGGGACATCCAATACGACCCGACCCAATAGATGAAGGACACGAACAGCAGTGTCTCCGCGTGTAACCCCTGGCCGAGGAACTCCGGCTGCTGGGTGACCCGGCGCGCGACCGCGAGCAGGTCGGTCAGCCCAACAATCAGGACGAGCGACGTGTCCTTGAACAGACTGATGAACTGGCCGACCATCGCGGGGATCACGTTCCGCAGCGCCTGGGGCAAGATGATCAACCGCATAGTTTTCCACGGGGGCAGCCCCAGCGCCTGCGCGGCCTCGTACTGTCCCCGCGGGATGCTCTGCAACCCGCCGCGGACGATCTCGGCGACGTACGCAGCCGTGAACAGAAGCAGAATGATGACGACGCGCCACGTCCGGCCGGGGGTCGGAAACCCGACGGGCAGCATGAACGGCAGGATGAGCCAGCCCATGAAGAGCAAGGCGATCAGCGGCATGCCGCGGATCAACTCGATGTAGACGACCGATACCAGGCGGATGGCGGGAAGTGTCGATCGCCGGCCTAGCGCGATGAGCACCCCCACCGGAAACGCCATAGCGATACCGCCGATGGCGAGAAAGACGGTGAGCATCAGCCCGCCCCAACGGTCCAGGCTGACACCGTCGAACTGGGTCACGACCACGTATGAGCCGAGCAAGCCGGTGATGACGGCGAGGTGCATCCAGCGTCGCCGGTGAGGTGGGATCCGGCGGCCGACCAGGTAACCAGCGACGGCGAGCACCACCGTTGCCGCCAGCAGGATCAGCGGTGTGGCCGTCCGCACGAACGTGACCAGGGCAGCCACGAGCAGCAGGGCCGGTGCCGCGCGCCGGGCGTTCTGTTGCCAGGACGTGGTGAGCTCGATACCTCGGATCCGTGCGGCTTCGACGTTGGCACGTGCCGTCACACCCAAACCCAGGCCGATCACGAGAGCAAGGATCGCGACGGCGGCCCACGGTCGCCACAGTTCACTCCGGGGGAACGTGCCGACCATCAGATTGGTGAGGTTGACCTCGACGATCTCCCAGCGCGCGGTGACGAGAACGAACCGGATCGCCCGATAGACGACGTAGCCGATGGCCGGCACCAGAATCAGGGTGAACAACGAGTTGTACCAGGTGTTGAAGAGGTTCTGGCGGACCCAAACACCCGGCGAACGAGTGCCCGACGGCGGGCGGTCCGGCGGAGGTGGCCGGTACTCGGAGGAGTGCACCTTGATCTCGGACATCTACACCCCCCGCAACCCGAGCCGGCGGTTCAGCACGTTGACGATCAACGACAGGGTCAAACTGATCGCCAGGTACATAAGCATCATGATCCCGATCAGCTGCGGTGCTGGTTGGCCCTGCCCGATGGCGATCCGGGTCACGCGGAGCAACTCCGGAAAAGCGATGGCGATGCCGAGCGCTGAGTTCTTCGCCAGGTTGATGAACTCGTTCCCGGCGGGAGGAATGGCGATCCGCAATGCCTGCGGCAGCACTACGTGCCGATAGCGCTGCGCCCCGCTGAGGCCGAGCGCGTTCGCGGCCTCAGCCTGTCCTTTGGGAACGGCCAGGATGCTACCGCGGACGATCTCCGCGACGAACGCCGCCATGTAGAGCACCAGCCCCAGGAGCAGCGCCCCGTGTTCAACGGTGAGCTCGTAACCACCGCTGACCGTGCGCCCGTCGAGAACGGGTAGCGTCACGGACACCGGCTGGCCGAGTGCCAGCCACGCCACACCGACGACGACGCCGAACGTGACGGCACCCCACACGATCCGGTGATGCGGTTGTCCGGTGGCGTTGAATCTGCGGGTTCGCCACCGGACGACGACGATGGACAGCACGATGGCGACGGCGCAGAAACCCAAGAACAGGCCACTGTCGTCGTCGACGTCGAACCACGGTGCGTAGAGACCCCGGTTGGAGAAGACGAACCCGCCGCCGTCGATGGCGTCGTTGATCCTGGGCAACTGTTGCAGGATCGCCAGGTAGAGGAACAGGAGGAACACGATGAGCGGGATGTTGCGCAGCGCTTCGACATAGGCCGCCGCGCACTTGCGCACCAGCCAATTGCTGCTCAGTCTGGCGATTCCGACGAACACACCGAGCACCGTCGCCAGGACGATACCCCAGGCCGACACCACCAGCGTGTTCCGCAACCCCACGACCAACGCGGCCCAGATCGAATCGCGGGACGAGAAGTCGGCCCCGGCCAGGGGGAATCCCGCCGCCTGCCCGAGAAAACCGAAGTCGGTGCGCATTCCCTGGGCTTGCATGTTCTGGACCAGGTTGTTCGCCAGCAGCCAGAGCAACGCGGCGACACCGGCGAGAAAGGCCACCTGCACCGTGATGCGCAAGACCCGGACGTCCCGCCATGGTGGCGGCCTGGTGTCAGTGCCGTTGGTGCGTTGTCCCGTGTTCACCGCCGGTATCCGCCAGGGTTCGTGGAACCCCTAGCTGCGCTAGCGGTACGGAGGCGCATAGAGGAGCCCGCCCTCGGTCCATAGGTTGTTGAGCTCGGGTTCCAGACCCAGGGCGGTGTCCGGGCCGACGGTCCGCTCGTAGATCTCCTGGTAGTTGCCAACCTGTTGGAGAATGTCCACCGCGAAGTCGGCATCGAGACCGAGGCCCGGGTTGAAGTCGTCGATCCCTAGGAATCGAGCGACGTCCGGGTTCTCTTCCGGATCGACGGCGAGGAACTCATCCACGTTGGTGGAGTCGATACCGAACTCCCACGCCTGGATGGTGGCGATGACCGCCCAGTTCACCGTGTCGAACCATTCGACGTCGCCGTCGAGCGTGGCCGGGCTCAGGGGTTCCTTCGACATAGTCTCGTCGAGGACGACGAGCGCGTCCGGTCCGCCCTCGTCCGTGGGCCACTCGGCCTTGAAAGCGGCGAGCTGAGACTTGTCCGACGTCCATCCGTCGCATCGGTCGGTGAGGAACGCCTCACGGAGGGTGTCGTTGTCCTCGAAGGTAAGTGGCTCGTAGTCGACGCCGTGTGCGGAGAAGGCTGATTCGAGATTGAGTTCGGTTGTGGTGCCGGATAGAGTGCAGACCACGGTGTCTTGCATGTCGGCGATGGAGCTGAAGCCGTCGTCGGTGCGCACCATCATGCCCTGGCCGTCGTAGAACGTCGTGGTCGCGAAGCTGACGTTCTCGGCTCCGTCGCGCAGCGCGGTCCACGTCGTGTTCCGGATCAGCACGTCGATCTCGCGGGCTTGCAGCGCGGTCAGGCGCGCCTCAGCGGTCAGCTCGATGTATTCGACGGCGTCCGCGTCGCCAAGGACGGCGGCGGCGACCACCTGACAGAACTCGACGTCGAACCCTTCGTACGTACCTTCGGGCGTGACGAAGCCGAACCCCGGGACCTGTCCGTTGATGCCGCAGTTGAGGACGCCGCGGCTGCGGACCTGGGCCAGGGTGCCGTCGGTGGGGGTTTCGTCGGTTGCGTTCTCATCGTCGTCGGCTGGTCCCGCGTCGATGTCCTCGACGAGGTCGTCGTCGGGTAGTCCTGGATCGTCGGCGCCTCCGTCGTCCCCACCCGTGCACGCGGCAAGCATCAGGATCGGAGGTATGAGTACTGGCAGCAGTAATGTCCGGCGTCGCACGTGGCCCTCCCAGTGGTCTGGAGACCTGTTGGCCTCGAGGGCGCGCCCGTCCACCTGACCGGATGGCTGATGGTGGCACCGGAGGTGGACGCTCAGCGCGGAATGTCCACAGGTTAGGCGTCCAGAACGATCACGTCACCACCTAACGGCCGGCTAATTGTCCTCGTGATGAGGTTGTGATTTGTCCGGCGAGTTGGGGGCTTCGGCTGAAATATGGTTGTCACGTGCCGGACGCTTCGGAAAATCCCTCCACGGTGGCCCGGCCAGAGGCGCTCCGCGGATACGCCGGGCTACGACGCGGGTACCCGGCCTGAGCGCGGGTAGACGATGGATGTGCCGGGTGCGACACGTTCGGATCGACCATCGGTGGGTAGCGTGTCAGTGCGGCAACACGTGGGTTCTGCAGGGCGGTGACCACAACCCGCACGCAGAACATGAAGGAAGAGTCGACGCGACCGAAGGGATTGAGACCGTGTCGGACCGAGAACAGGCAGTGCTCAGCGCCGTCCCCACTGGGCTATTCATCGCTGGCGAGTGGCGTGAGTCCCGCTCCGGAGCCCGCCTCGACGTCGAGGATCCAGCCACGGGTGAGGTCCTGACCAGTGTCGCGAACGCCACACCAGAGGACGGCATGGATGCGCTGGCCGCCGCGGTCGACGCGCAGCAGGCCTGGGCCGAGACCGCGCCGCGATCCCGTGGTGACATTCTGCGCGGTGCCTATGAGGCGATCATGGACCGTATCGACGATCTCGCCCTGCTGATGACACTCGAGATGGGTAAGGCGGTCCCGGAGTCGAAGGCTGAAATCACCTACGCGGCGGAGTTTCTCCGGTGGTTCTCGGAGGAGGCGGTCCGAGTCGCGGGCCGGTATTCGATGGCTCCGGCGGGCGGCAGTCGACTACTCACCATGAAGCAGCCGGTCGGGCCGTGCCTGTTTATTACCCCGTGGAACTTCCCGATGGCCATGGGCACCCGCAAGATCGGCCCCGCGGTGGCGGCCGGGTGCACCATGGTGGTGAAACCGGCGACGGAGACTCCGTTGTCGATGCTCGCGCTGGCGTCGATCTTCGCCGAGGCAGGTCTGCCAGCCGGGGTGCTCAACGTCGTACCCACCAGCTCCGCCGGGGCCCTCTCCGAGCCGCTCATTCGCGACCCGCGGCTACGAAAGCTCTCGTTCACCGGTTCCACGCAGGTGGGCCGCAAGCTCATCGAGCAATCGGCGGAGCAGGTGTTGCGGGTGTCGATGGAGCTGGGCGGCAACGCGCCGTTCCTCGTCTTCGACGACGCCGACCTCGACGCCGCCGTCGACGGTGCGGTGCAGGCGAAGATGCGCAACGTCGGTGAGGCCTGTACGGCGGCCAACCGCTTCCACGTCCACGAGTCGGTCGCCGGCGAGTTCGCCGACCGGCTGGCGGCCCGGCTTGCGGCGTTGCGCGTCGGCCGTGGCACGGACGACGGGGTCGACGTCGGACCGCTCATCAACGCCAAGCAGCGTGACACCGTGGAGAGCCTCGTCGACGACGCGGTCGGCCGCGGAGCGAGCGCCTTGACCGGTGGCTCCCGGACCGGCGATGCCGGATACTTCTTCGAGCCGACGGTCCTCGCCGACGTGCCGCGGGACGCACGCATCCTCGCGGAGGAGGTCTTCGGGCCGGTGGCCCCGGTGACGACATTCACCTCCGACGACGACGCCGTGGCATTGGCCAACAACACCGAGTACGGCCTCGTCGCCTACGTCTTCACCCGGGACGTGCAGCGGGCGCTGCGGGTGTGTGAGCGGCTGGAGACCGGAATGGTCGGGCTGAACGCGGGCCTCGTATCCAACGTCGCGGCGCCGTTCGGCGGGGTGAAGGCCAGCGGGTTCGGCCGGGAAGGCGGCTTCGAGGGTATCGAGGAGTTCCTGGAGACGAAGTATGTCTCCATCGCCCTGCCCTGACCCACCCCCCCTGACCCCTTCCCCTCCTCCCGGTGATCATTGGCTTTTGACTACCGGATCCGGTAGTCAAAAGCCAATGATCACCGGGAGGAGGGAAAGGGGTCAGGTGCGGGTGATGCGGACCGCGTCGGCGATCACGTATCCGCTGGTGGCCGTCCAGCGGCTCACGCCGACGACGTTACGGTCGCCAGCGGCCAGCTGAAACGTGCCGAGATCTACCCACCGCCCGCCGTTGGACCGCTGATCGACCCGGATCACCTCGTTGCCGCCGGTCGTGGCGACGACGTACGGCGTAGAGCTGTTGTAATCGGGATGGGACGGATACCAGACCTCAACCCGGTAGGTGGCTGACGCTGGGAGATCGGCACGGAACCACGCTGCGTCACTCGCCGAGACCGGCTCGGCGAACCGGTAACTGTCGCCATGTCGTTCCGGCGACCACGACGACGTGCCCCAGGCGGCGCTGGCCGTGAACCCGCCTGGGGTGGTGGTATCGACGACGGCCGACCAGCCGCCGCCAGATCCTGGTGGCACCACGGCCGCGGTACTCGGCCCGCTTTCCAGATGATTTCGGCTCAGGGCGGTGACGTAGTAGGAGTACGTCTGGCTGCCGGCCGTGGTGTCGGTGAACGTCGTCGCGGAGCCGGAAGCCCGGACCGTGCCGAGAAGGTGGGTCGCATCGGCGAGGTCACACGGATCGAGCGGCCCGTCCCCATCGACGCGGTATACCGCGTAGGACGCTGCCGACCCTTGGATGGTGACGTCCACTCCACTGCCGGAGCGGGTGGCACTGGTGATGGTCGGCTGGTTGGGTGCGCTGCCACCCAGGTGTGGCATGGGCGGCACGATCGACGCTCGGCGGTAGTGGTCGCTGGCCAGCCTGCTGATGGCCCCGTGCCGATCGCTGCGCACGTCCTTGGCGCTGAAGTGCACGTCTCCGCGTACCTGCGGGTGGTTGCGGTTGAGCATGAGGTGGTCGCTCAGCACCGAGGCGGTGTTCCAGGGGCCGCCGGTGCCGAGCTTGTATGCACCCTGGCCGATGAACAGCTGTACGTCGGTACCGCTCACCACGTCGGACCACCAAGGCACCAGAACCGCATAGTCAGCCGCGTTGTGCCCGATCTCCCAATAGACCTGAGGTACGACGTAGTCCAGCCAACCTTCCAGGATCCACTTGCGGGTGTCGGCGTAGATGGCGTCGTAGGACTGAAGACCGTTGGTGTCCGAACCCAGCGGATCGGTTGAGCTGTTGCGCCAGATACCGAACGGGCTGATGCCGAACTTCACGTGGGACTTGGCCGCCTTGATGCGGTCGCTCATCTCCTCGACGAGAAGGTCGATGTTGTTGCGCCGCCAGTCCTGGATGGTGGAGAAGCCACCACCGTACTGCTCATAGGTGGCCTGGTCGGGAATCTGCTGCCCGCTGGCCGGGTACGGGTAGAAGTAGTCGTCGAAGTGGACGCCGTCGATGTCGTAGCGTGTGACGGCGTCCATCATCGCGTCGATGACGAAGTTCCGCACCGCCGGGATACCGGGGTTGTAGTACAGCTGGTTGTTGTAGCTGAACGCCCAATGGGGGTTCTGCCGGACCGGGTGGCCAGGTGCCAGGTTTCCGACGGTGGTGTGGGTAGCCACCCGGTACGGGTTGAACCAGGCGTGGAACTCGATGTCACGGCGGTGTGCTTCTTGGACCATGAAGGCCAGGGGGTCATACCCGGGGTCTGCGCCGGGTGTTCCGGTGAGCCACTGTGACCAGGGCTCGTAGGAGGATGGCCAGAACGCATCCGCGGTGGGCCGGATCTGGACCACCACGGCGTTCATGTTGTGCTGCTCAGCGAGGTCCAGCCAGGCACGGAATTCCGCCTGCTGTTGAGAGACGCTGAGCCCGGTGGCGCTGGGCCAGTCGATGTTGTACACCGACGCGATCCACATGGCCCGGAACTGGTGTTTCGGAGTGGCTGGGTTGGTTGAGCACTGGGCCGGCGCGGCGTTGGTGGTGGCCAGCGCGGCGGCGGCTGGTGCGCTGCCGGAGACCGCCGCTCGGGGCGTCGTGGGGCTCGCCGACGCGGGCGCGGTCGCTAGGCCCGCGGTCAGTACGGCGGTTGCGGTCAGGGTGAGAAGGGTGCGGAACGAGGCCATCGATATGCCTCCTCATTTTCTCATTCGTCAACGTTTGACTCGCCTGTGAAAATTAGTCTTATCGACAGCGATCATCTTGGCAATCCCTTCGCGGCCATCGATCCACGTCGGGAATCCGGGGCGACTGGACCCATCCGACGGATGTGGAAGGCTCGTGGCCGACGGTGCCGTCCCTGTCGGACCGGTGTGTCATGCTCGGTGTTATGTACACGGAACGGCCGTCGTCGTTACCGTCCACCATTCTGTGGACGGGCCGGGCCGAGCACGATACTCAGGTTCACCGTGTCCTGCCGGATGGCTGTATGGACATCATTCTGGCTGGTGATGCCCTGTACGTGGCCGGCCCGGACACCACGGCGCACCAGACGACGTGGACGCGCCGTTCGTTCACTGGCCTGCGGTTCGGCCACGGCGTGGGGCCGCGAGTGATCGGTATACCTGCCCATCACCTGCGCAACCGTCTGGTTCTGCTGGCCGACGTGTGGCCCGCGGCCGATACCCGGCGGCTCACCGAACAGCTACGGGCAGCACCGGCCCCGGGTGACCTCCTGGAGCGGGTGGTGGCGCGGCGGCTGGATCAGGCTGAGCCACCGGATCCGCTGGCCCGATTCACCGAAGAACGGCTGCGAGCAGGGTGGCGGGTCGACGACGTCGCCGCGGCGGCCGGCCTGAGCAGCCGTCAGTTGCACCGGCGCAGCCTTGATGCTTTCGGATACGGACCAAAGACGCTGGCCCGCATCCTGCGGTTCAACCACGCCCTACGCCTCGGCCGCCGCGGTGTGGCAGCGGCCGAGGCGGCAGTGGTCAGTGGGTATGCCGACCAGGCCCACCTCGCGCGCGAGACGCGCGCATTGGGCGGCACCACCTTCCGCTCTCTCGTAGCCTGACCAGCGTCGTACCCAATCCGCTCCGGGGGCCGCCGACCCACCGGACAGCAGTAGCCGCCTACCCACCGGATGGCAGCGCCGCGAACAGGTCCACCTGGTTGCCGTCGGGATCGAGCACGGCAGCGTACCGCTGGCCCCACACCGCATCCCACGGTGTGTGTTCGCTGCGATATCCGGCAGTCGTCAAGTCTTCGAACACGCTGTCCACCCCATGGGGAGCGCCGCAGTCGAAGGCGAGGGCGATCTGGCTCACGCCGGGCTGCTGGTAGTTGGGGTCGTAGGAGCGGATCGTCGCGACGGAGTCCCACGCGAGTTTCAAGCCGCCCGGCAGCTCCACCTCGACGTGGGGGGCGTTCTCGGCGCCGGCTGGGATGTCGAGACCAAGTCTGCGGTAGAACGCGAAGGAGCGGCCCATGTCTTCCACGACCAACTCGATCACTGCGATGCGTGGTGTCATGCTGTCGACCGTAGGGCAGCCGGTGGAGGGGTGTCTTGAATGATTCGGACAGACGACGGGGCAGGTGTCGAGGTGATCACAGGGCGAGATCGAGGTTGGCTCGACCGGTGGTGGGTGACGACGCCAGAGCCTGCTCGCGGCGGGGGATCCGACCGGCGAGGTAGGCATCACGGCCGGCCTCGACCGCATGCCGCATGGCCCGCGCCATCCGGACGGGCTCGGCCGCCCTCGTCACGGCGGTGGCGAGCAGCACGGCATCGCAGCCCAGCTCCATAGCGAGGGCGGCATCGGACGCGGTGCCGATCCCGGCGTCGAGGATCACCGGCACGGTTGCGTCGGCCACGATGGCGGCGATGTTGCGAGGATTGAGTACTCCGAGCCCAGTGCCGATCGGTGCACCCAGTGGCATGATGGCCGCGCAGCCGACGTCGGCTAGCTTGCGCGCCAGGATGGGGTCGTCGTTGGTGTAGGGCAGCACGGTGAAGCCGTCGTCGACGAGTATCCGTGCGGCCGCCACGAGTTCGATCGGGTCCGGCAGGAGTGTGGTGTCGTCGGCGATCACCTCGAGTTTCACCCAGGTCGTCTCGCACGCCTCGCGGCCAAGCTTGGCAGTGAGCACGGCCTCGTTCGCGGTGAAACAACCGGCGGTGTTGGGCAGGGCGCGGATGCCGTTGCTTTGCAGCATCTCCCAGATCGAGCCCTCGGTGCCGGCTTGAACCCGGCGTAGCGCAACCGTCGTCAGTTCGGTACCGGACTCTTTGAGTGCGGCCTCGAGTCCGAGCAAGCTGGGAGCGCCACCGGTGCCCATGATCAGCCGGGAGTTGAACGACTCGCCGGCAATCGTCAGGGGACCGTTGGCGGCTGGGTCCATCGGGCCGGCGTCGTTGGACATGCTGGTCACCTCACCCTCCTTGGGTTGCGTTGAGGATCTCGACGTGGTCGCCGTCGGCAACTAGGGTGCTGGCCCACGCTCCGCGCGGGACGACCTCGCTGTTCACGGCGACGGCGACCCCCCGCCCGTCGGGTGCGGAGGCACCGAGTTGATGGGCGACGAGGTCGCCGACGGAAGGTGTGCCGTCGACGGCCACTCGCTCGCCGTTGATGACGACGTGTGTGCTCATGTGTAGTCTCCCTCGTTGCTCCCCATGATCATGAACACTTTGCCGTGCTATGGCACGGCAAAGTGTTCATGATCATGGGTGGGGTGGAAGCGGGCCGGGTGTGCGGCGGACACCGAGTCGGGTAGTTTGCCGTCCGCCCAGCGGGCCGCCACCGCCGCGGCGGTCAGCGGCGCTAGCAGGACACCGTTGCGGTAGTGGCCGGTAGCCAGCACTATGCCGGGTGGGCCGGCATCGCCGATCAGCGGCAGGTTGTCCGGGCTGCCGGGGCGGGCCCGAGCGGTGAGTTCGGTGACGGGTAGCTCGTCGATGCCGGGAACCAGTGCGCGGGCGTCGCGGAGTAGGGCGAACGCACCACCGGCCGTCACCTGCCGGTTGTCCGGCTGCTCCTCGCTGGTCCCCCCGACCACGATCTCCCCGTCCGCCCGCGGCACAAGGTACACCGGTCGGTCCTGCACGAGTCCGCGAACTACCCTGGTCAGCTGGAATGTTGGCACTGCACGGGCGTCCAGCCGCGCCACCTGCCCCTTGACCGGACGGGTGGGGCAGCCGGGGGCGAGCAGCCGGCTGTTCCAGCCCGCCGCCACGACAACCAGGTCGGCTCGGTGGACCTGACCATTGGTGTCCACGACACCGGGCCTCGACGGACCCGTTACGGCCGTACCTGGCAGCACACGCTCGACAGCTCGTTCGATGATGTCGACCTTCCTTGCCATCAGCGCGGTGAGCAGTGCCTTCTGCGCCGACCGTGGATCGACTTGATGATCGCCAGGTGCCCAGATAGCCGCCGCCAGCCGCGGCCCGAGGGTCGGTTCCATCTGTCGGGCGGCGTCGGTCGTGATCTCCCGAGCGTCGAGGCCCCATTCCACGTGCAGCTGATGGAGGCGGCGTAGCTGCTGGCGGTCGTCGCCATCGAAGGCGAGTGTCAGCGTGCCGGTACGGCGCAGCCCGCACGGCTGGCCGGTCTCGGCCTCGAGCTGGGTGGCGAAATCCGGCCACATCGCCGCTGCTTCGAGGTTGAGCCGCATCAGCTCGTGTTCGCCGAAGGTGGTTTCGGTGACCGCGGCGAGCATGCCGGCCGCAGCGTAGGTCGAGCCGTCACCGGGGTGTGGGTCGAGGCATCTGACGACCGCGCCGCGGCGGGCCAACTGCCACGCGACAGAGGCGCCGATGATTCCGCATCCGACGACGATGACGTCGGTGGTGTCGCCGGTGTCCATCTCCACGCGCTCCCTCCGCTGGCATGACCCAGGTCAGGTACGACGGTCGGCCAGGTGGCGTGGGCCCGCTGAGGCGGGTGCGCCGGCCCTCTCAGCCCGCTGCCGGGCTCCCGTGCACCCTTCCACCGTACGACGACGCCCGGCGTGCTCGCTCACCGCGGGCATGGCACACTCGCCGTCGTGAACTCGACGTCCTACGAGCCGGCGGCCGAACGGCTGGCGCGGGCCCGCCTGTACCTCTGCACCGATGCCCGCCAAGACCGAGGTGATCTGCCGGAGTTCCTGCACGCCGCGCTGCGCGGCGGGGTGGATATCGTCCAGCTGCGAGACAAGGCCCTCGATGTGCGCGAGGAGCTGGAACTGCAACCCGTGGTGGCCGACATCGCGGCACAGTACGGGGCGCTGGTGGCGGTCAACGACCGTGCCGACGTCGCCCGCCTGGTCGGTGCGCCGGTGTTCCACACTGGGCAGGGTGACCTCCCGGTGCGGGCGGCTCGTCAGTTGCTCGGACCCGACGTGCTGCTGGGCCGCTCGACCCACGGCGTGGATCAGGCGACGGCCGCCGACGCGGACCGGGACGTGGACTACTTCTGTGTTGGACCGGTGTGGCCGACGCCCACCAAGGCGGGTCGTCCCGCGGTGGGGGTCGAGACGGTCCGCGCTGTGGCGGCTAACCCACCGCGAACACCGTGGTTCGCCATCGGCGGGATCGATCACCGCACGGTGGAGGAGGTAGTGCGGGCCGGCGCCCGGCGGATCGTCGTCGTCCGTGCCATCACCGATGCCGACGATCCGGAGGACGCCGCCCGCCGCCTTCGCGATGTGCTGTTGCCGGTGACGCCCTGATCGCGCGCCTCGGGCCCATGGTGGGAACACGTCACCTCGACCACGAGGTGCTGTGGTCGAGGTGACGTGTCGGCGTGGACTCGGGTCAGGGAGCGACGACGGATTCCACCGGCGACGAGTTCCAGGCGGCGTCGATCGCCCGGTACTCGAGGGTCTGGCCACTGGCTAACCGCACCGGGCGTGAATACACCGCCCAATTCGCGCCGTCCACCCGGTAGTGAATGGTGGGCGCGGAGTCGTCATCGTCGGTGGCGTTCAGCCGTACCGTCACCCCCTTCCCTTGGCGGGGGTTGGGTGGTAACACGTCGGCGTTGACCTCGGGTGGGGTGCGGTCGGCCGGTAGCTGGTAGCGCAGCAACCGGGTGCTGGCGCCGACGACGTAGAGGTCACCGTGCCGGTCTTGGGCTAGCTCTTGGACCCGTTGCGCCGGGCTGCCAGCTGGTCCGCCGTACAGCGTCGTCACTTCACCGGTGACGTGGTCGAGAACGAACAACCGGTTGGCGGTCGATCCGAACAGGCGGCCGTGGTCGAACAGCAACCGATTGCTGTTGCCGTAGCGGTCAGTCGGGAAACCGGCATCGATCTCGATGGTGCGTACGGTCTCGCCGGCGTCGAGGTCGAACTCGAACACCGTGGTGCTCCCGGCGATACCCCAGAGTCGGCCGTCGTCGTCCAGAGCCAGCCCGGATATGGTCGGCGCGCCCGGTACCGGGGCGGCGCTCCACAACGTCTCACCGGTGACCGGATCCCACGCGAAGAGCACGCCCTCGTCGGTGACCGGGTCGATGCCGTAGCCGCCTTCGATCGACGTCCCGCCGAGCAGGACGTCGCCATGCTCGACCAGCGACACCGGCGTCTGGTCCTCGACGACGTGCCGGAACACCTCGTGGGTGCCCTCGTCCGGTCGCCACAACGTGATCGCCCCGCCGTGTCGGCCACCCGTTGGTACCGAGGCCACGGCAACCGTGCCAGGCACGGAGGTGAGTTCGACGAAGGCCTGCGGACGACTCTGCTCGTCGCCGATCGGCAACGGGTTCTCCGGATTGGTACCGGTCTGCCACGGGCGCGACGGGTCGTAGCGGTACAGCGACCCCTGCGGGTAGCGGCCGAAGACGAGGTCGTCTCCGAAGGTTCCGTACCCCTCGATCTGCCCGGAGCCGGCGAGCAGGTCGAACCCGTCACCGTCCGGATCGAAACGGCCCATGCCAGGCGGACTGAGGTAGGCACCCGTGTAGATGTTGCCGTCCGGGCCCGAACCCAGGCTGATGATCTGGGCGCCGGCCCCCATGAGGCCTGGTACCTGGTACGACGTGCGGCCCGTCTCGACGTTGTACCCGTAGGTTCGGCCTTCGTTCCAATACGTCATCGCCAGCCACGGCCCCGTGCCGTCGCGGTCGATCCATGCCCACGACTCTGGTGTCGCGTTCGGCCGCCAGCCGGTGGGCGTGCGTTCTCCCGTGCGCAGGTCGTAGCGGTTGATCTCGCCGCCGAGGCGCAGGTAGACCGCATCTGGGTCGATCGGGGAGACAGGTGAGACCCGTGCGCTGGCGTTGGTGAAGCGGTCGACCCACTCACCCGTCTCGACGTCGAGCACGTGCATATTGGCGGTGCTGACGAAGAGCAGGTCGTCGCGGAGGTCGAGGGCGACGATGTTGTTCGCCGCATGCCCGGCTGGCATCTCGATCTCGGTGAACGTTCCGGAGCCGAGATCGTAGGCGGCCAGGCGGGCGTTGGACTCGGTACCGACGTAGACGGTGTCGCCGGCAGGTTCGATCGACTTGATGTACTGCTCGCCGTCGACGGCGCGGCCATGGTTGGTGATCTCCTCGGTGTCGGGGTCGAGGGAGTAGAGCCGTCCACCGGGGTAGGTGCCGAACCAGACGGTACGGTCGGCTCCGACGGCCATCGACCACACTCGCTGACCGTCCGGCGCCGGGCCGTAGTGCCTGATGTCCTCGTCACCAGGTGTGTAGCTGTACAGATGGCTGACGTCGGACGTGGCGAAGTAGACCGTGCCGTCTACCGGCGACAGGCCCATGGTGCGCTGGCTGGCATTGCCGTACGGCACCCGGAGTTGCCGCACGGTCTGGTTGGTGCGCAGGTCGGTCACGGTGAACTCGGCGCGGGTGGTCGGGTTGCCTTCCACGACGTAGTAGCCGAGGGGTTCGTCGTTGGAGCCGGGGCCCACCGCCGAACTCAGCGTCTGGACTTTGTGCACCGGTTCGCCGAGATCGGTGATGGCGTCAGCGCTCTTGACGGGGTCGTCTGTGCTGGTGGATGACATGTCCGGCGGGCTCGTGGCGCCCGCTCCGCCGACCGACAGGCCGGTGGCCACTGTCACGGCGGTGAGGATGGAAAGGAGGGTACGGGTCGGTCTCGTCACAGGGACCTCTCTTTTCGACTTTAGACAGAAGCGAATTCTGTCGTGTCCGAAATTAGATCGAGTCTCTCGTGCGCGATACGACCCGTCAAGAGGTAGACCACTCAGGCCCAGTGGCCCGGGGGCACGTCGGGCAGCATGAGTCCAGGTACTGGAAGGCCCCGAACTCGACTTCCGGGTGGGGCGGTAACCCGTAGGGATCAGCGGTCAACTTTGTCGACGAGCAGTTGGTACGGCCGCGGCGGCCGGCCCACCTTGCTGGAGCGTGCCGGTGGCATCGGCCACGCGAGGCCCTCATCGACCAACGTGTGCAGCATTCGCCGTGCGGTACGCAGTGTCACGCCGAGCAGCTCAGCGACCCGTTCGGCGTCGATCACTCGCTCGCTGTCGTTGTCGGCGTCGATCTTCTCTGCCAGGCGGGCCAGGATCTCGGCGGCCCGAGAGTCGCGGGAGGGCTGAGCGGGCTGGGAGGCCGCCGCCGGTGTGCCGTCGTCCTCCTGCCGGGCAGCGGGCAGTTGAAGGACAGTTTCTCCCGGCCCCACCAGGAACGCGGTATCGGCGCCGGCCGCCGAGGCTTTGTCGACCGCGGCTTGGGCGTTGAGCTCGGCCTCCCGAGTGGACCGGCCCAAACCGATGCCGACCTCCAGCCGCAATCCGAGTTCGGCGGAGATCCGGCCGAGGAACGGAGCCATCGTTAGATCGTCGGTGGCGAGATTCAACGAACCCATGGTGGTGACCACGAGGTAGCTATGTTCGTCGCGGGTAAGTACGGCGGCATCCATCGGGCGAGCATCCCGCAACAATTCACGATGGAGGGAGAGCTTCAGTTCCTGGTACCAGTAGTTGCTGGGGCTCGCGTGTGCCGGGAACGCACCGCTGGGCACCCGGACGATCATGGTGACGATCCGTGATTCCTCGAGTTTGGCGCCGCTGCCGATCAGGGCGGCCGTGTGCAGCGTGTGCCGGATGGTGGTGCCCGCCGGGGTCATCTTCAACGACGGGACCCCGGCCGCCGCCAGCGCCGCGGCCACCGTTGGCACCGTGGTGATGGCGCCGGTCGTCGCGCCCCGCTCGTACAGCTCCCGGTGGAAGTCCAGGAACTCGGCGGCCGATTCGGGGTGGACGTATGGCATGACCCGCACCGCCGCCGGGTCGAGTCCGATCTCCTGAAAGGCTTCCCGCACGTCAGCCACGGGCGCGGAGTCCACACTCACCCGCAGCGGGTCGAAGGTGCCCTCCAGGGCTCCGCGCAACAAGGTGCCGTACAGAGCTGAGCCGCCGACGGGGATGTACGTGGCCGGTACCGGAAGGTCGCCGGGACGGGTCGCGACGTCGTAGGGCAGGGGGCCGGCGAACAGGCATACGTCGACACGCGAGGCGATCTTCATGGCCTGTGCATGCGCCTCGTGCTCGACTCCGTACACCGCTGCGATCAGCCGCCACGACGGACTGCCGGTGGCTCGGGCGACCGACATGATGCGGCGCACGATCTCGTCGGCGCCGACCACTCCGATGGTGATCTCTTCGCGGGTTCCGTTGCTCGGCTGATGGATGGCTCGCTCCGGCATGGTCACTGCCGGATCCGCGTGTGGTGGACCGTCATTTTGGGCACGTATCTATTATGGCCGCCGGACGCCTCGAATCCTGCGTACCGCGCCGGCCAGGGTACTTAGGGCAGCCTGACCAAGTGCCAGCCGCGGGCGGCTGCGACCATGCCTTCATGCGGCTCGATCACGTTTCGTACGCGGCAGGCCCGGACGGCCTCGATGCCACGGCAGCCCGGTTGGCCGGCGCCCTGGGCGTCGAGTTCGGCGAGGGAGGTATCCATCCACGTTTCGGCACTCGCAACCGAGTGCTGCCGCTGACCAGCGGGCATTACCTTGAAGTTGTGGAGGTGCTCGACCACCCCGCGGCGGATACCGTGCCCTTCGGCCAAGCCGTGAAGGCACGCTCTGACCTCGGCGGCGGGTGGCTCGGGTGGGTGGTAGCCGTCACCGAGATCGGACCGGTGGAACGTCGTCTGGAACGCCCCGCGGTGCAGGGCAACCGGAAGCGGCCCGACGGATTCGAGTTGAGGTGGAAACAGATCGGCATCAAGGGGTTGATCAACGACCCCCAACTCCCGTTCTTCGTGTGCTGGGAGTCCGATCCGGCCGAACACCCGTCGCAAGGGGGCCGCGACATCCAACTGGTCGGCCTGGAGATCGCCGGGGACCCACAGCGTGTGGCCGGCTGGCTCGGTGAGCCGGAGTCTCATCCGCTCGAGGACGTGAACGTCGTGTGGGCCAACCCCAACGGCCAGCCCGGGCTACAGTCGGTCAGCTTCCTGACCCCGCAGGGTCTCGTCACGCTCTGAGCCGCCAACGGCTACGGCCAGCAACGCTCACCGGGCCCGTAGCCGGGGCCATAGCCGGCCCCGGCTGACCTGAATGCGGGAAGCCGACATCGGGTCAGGCGTCGCGCTTCTTGAACAGCAGCCACGCAACGAGCAGCACCAGCAAGGTGAAGCCGGCGAAGACACCACCGGATGCCCATCGGTCCAGGTAGTCGAAGTCGGGGCCGTCGGTGTGGGTGTAGTCTTCGGTGGCCAACAGCCGCGTTCCCGCCGCGAACGGCAAGAACTTCAGTGCTGGCTGCAACCAGTCCAGGGCGTCCAGCATCGAGAGCCCGGCGATGAGCTGTTCCACGAGCATCGGCGTGATGAGCAGGACAACAATGGCTGACGGCACCCCTCGGAACAACTGCGCAAGCGCGACCCCCAGGGCACCGTAGATAACGACCAGCACGATGTAGCCGAGCAATGCGTCGTTCAGCGGGCTGGAGGTGATGTCGGGAGCTTCGCCCCACACGAGGGCGCCGACACCGAAGTTGATCGCCAGTGATGCGACGGCGACCAGCAATGCGGTGACCATGACGATCGTTACCTTGGCGGTCAGGATCGTGGTGCGTTGAGGAATCGCCAGTAGCGTCGGCTGAATAGTCCCGTGCCGGTATTCATGTCCCGCCGCGAAGATCCCGATGATCGCCATGAAGATCGGGATGAACGTGGCGAACTCACCACCGCCGGTCAGGGTGTCCCGGACCAGGTTGTCGTCGAGCGGCTCATCAATGGTGGCCAGCGTGATGATCAACGCCACCCCGGCGGTCAGCAGCAGGCCGAGTCCGATCAGCCAATATGTGGACCGCAAAGTGCGGATACGTGTTGTTTCAAAGCGCAGCGCGTCGATCATGCCGCACCTCCGGCCGGCTTGTCCGTGGTGTCGTCGCCGGTCTCCTGGACGGGCTGCGAGTCGGTCGGTGGTGGGGTTTCGGGCGGCGGGCCGGCCGTGACGTCGTGGGCGACGTACTCCTCCGAAGCGCCCGTGGCGGTGATGAACGCCTCCTCGAGCGAGGCGCTACGAGTGGCCAGCTCGTGTAGGACGATCCCGTCTCGGTGCGCCAGTTCACCGATCACCGAGGCGTCCGCACCCGACACGAGTAGCCCACCGTCGGGCGCGGGGTCGACGGTGGCGCCCATACCCTTGAGAGTCTCAGCGAAGTCCGTGGCCGACGGCGTTTTCACCAGCACAGTGGACTGGGTGAACTGCCGGACGAACACGTCGACCTCGCCATTGAAGATCATCTTTCCTTGACCGATGACGACGAGTTCGTCCGCCATCAGCGACATCTCCGACAACAGGTGGGACGAGACGAAGATGGTGCGCCCCTGTCCGGCGAGGGTCTTCAGCACGTCGCGTAGCCAGTGGATGCCGTGCGGATCGAGTCCGTTGGCCGGCTCGTCGAGGATCAGCGTGCCCGGGTCGCCAAGCATCGCCTGGGCGAGTCCGAGGCGCTGCGACATACCCAGTGAGAAACCTTTGGGTTTCTTGCCCCTGACCCCGGTCAGGCCAACGAAGTCGAGAACTTCGTCGACCCGCTTCCGCGGGATTCGGCTGCCGGCGGCCAGCATCCGCAGGTGGTTGCGGGCCGTCCGCGTCGGGTGGAACGCTTTGGCCTCCAGCACCGCACCGATCTCGTGCATCGGATGCCGGATCTCGTCGAACCGCCGCCCGTCGAAGCGGGTCTCGCCGGCGCCGTGGTCGAGATCGAGCATCAGCCGCATGGTGGTGGACTTACCCGCCCCGTTGGGGCCGAGGAAGCCGGTGACGACACCCGGCTGGACGTCGAACGTGAGGTCGTCGACAGCGAGCTTGTTGCCGTAGCGCTTGCGCAGGCCTTGAACAGTGATCATCGGTGGACTCCTGAATCTGAGCGGGCCGGCGGGCGGCCCCCGTGCCCGAAAATATCGGTTCGGCCGGCTGGATGTGTCCGTTCCGGCCTGACCGGCGCGCCGTGTCGTCGAGTGGTGCCGGACATTAAGGTCAGGCCGGACTATCCGCTGTTTGGCCGCGTCGTCCGCATCCGGATGGCCGCCCTTGGCGGGCGCTCCCGACCCCTCAGTGCGACCGCAGCGCGAGCCGGGCGAGTTGACCGGCCTGCGAGCCGTAGGAGCCACCGAACAACACAGCGTGGACAAGTACGGGATGGAGCTGGTGGAGGGGCAGCCGGTCTCGCCAGCCATCGGCGAGTGGCGTGGCCTCGTGGTAGCTAGCCACGACTCGGTCGAGGTGGGGTAGGCCGAACAGCATCAACATGGCGAGGTCGGTCTCCCGGTGACCGCCGTGCACCGCGGGGTCGACCAACCAGGTACGCCCGTCGGCTCCCCACAACACGTTGCCCGCCCAGAGGTCACCATGGACCAGAGACGGTGCCTCGGCCGGGCCGGTGAGATCCGGCAGCACGTCCATCACCCGGGTCACGTCCGCGGCGTCGCGCTTGGTTATCGCCCCACGATCCCGAGCCGACCTCAGGTATGGCTCGATGCGACCGTTGGCCCACATCCGGGGCCAGTCTGGCCACGGACCCCCGGGCAGGGGGAGGGTCCCGATCCACCCGGGACCGCGCAGCGAGCCGAAACCATCGTGGCCGGCCTGGTGAGTTGCGGCGAGTGTCCGGCCTAACCGTTCCGCGGCCGATGCTGAGGGTGGCCCCTGGGTGACCCACTCGAGCGCAAGGTGGGCCGAGTCGGCGGCCAGCACCTCCGGCACGGGTACTCCACCGGCGGCGGAGTGGAGTTGGCGGAGGCCATAGGCCTCGGTTGCGAAGAAACCGTCCGGTGCGTCGACGAGGGTTTTGACGAATACGGTGCGGCTGTCCTCCAGCCGTGCCCGGTACGCCCGGCAGATGTCTCCACCGCCGATAGGCGTGAGTTCGGTGACGGCTGTTCCGAGGAGTTCGCCCAGCTGGTCGGTGTTGGCCGGATCTGAACTCGCAGGCTGTGCCTGTGGTGGGTCGACGGTCATGCTGGCCGTGGCCGACGAGACTCGGGAGGTGTCGTGGCCGAGGTGAGGTCAGTACGCAGGTGGGTGATGAGGCCTGCGACGGACTCCTCGACGAGACTCAAGACGAGCGCGAATCCGGAGTCGCCGCCGTAGTAGGGATCGGGCACATCGAGATCGCCCGTGGCGTCGGGAGCGTAGCTGCGGAACAACCTGAGCTTGGATCGGGCAGGTTCGTCGGGCGCGAGCCGCTCGAGGTCGGCGAGGTTGGAATTGTCGAGGGCAAGGACGAGATCGAACTCGTCGAACCATGACGGGCGGAACTGTCGAGCCCTATGTCGGGAGCCGTCGTAACCGTTGGCGTGCAGCGTCCGTACCGCGCGCGGATCAGCTGGTTCGCCCGCGTGCCAGCCGCCGGTACCAGCCGACTCCACGACCACTTGGTCGTCGAGCCCGTTCTCGGCCAGCCGAGCCGCAAGTACGGCCTCGGCGATCGGTGACCGGCAGATATTGCCCGCACAGACGATGCAGATCTTGACCGGTAGGGAGCTCGGCACGGTGCGGCGGATCAGTCCTGCTGGCGCGCTAGCTCGCCCACGGCCAGCGCGAGCTCGGTGGCGAGGTCGAACGAGCGCTCGTCGTGCGGGTGGCTGCGCATCCACAGGCACACCGTCTGTACGACCGCTCCGGCCCACGAGGGGTCACGGCGCAGGGCGAACCGGACGGTCACCGGACGTGGTGACTGTGATGTCATGTCCCACCACTGGCCATCGGTGAACGCCAGCAGCGGGCGGCCGTGGGCGTCGTCGTACACCACCTCATATTGCTGGTGGATCGAAGCATGTGCCGCACTGCTGGGCCGCGACGTGTTGGCGCGGGGTGGAAGGGCTTGCCGTGGAAATTCGGAGATCAAGTGCTCGTCCGGGGGTCGCTCGGTTAAGAGGGACGCGACAGGGGCGTGACCAGTCGTCATGTTGTTGTCCACCATGCTCATAAGGGATGAGAACTTGGCACCACGGCCCCCGTAGCAGCCTGTTGACCACCCTCGTCGTGCGAACGCGGACACTAAGATACGGCACAGTACCGGGGTAGCGAAAGACCCCGCGTCAGCCGTTTGGACGTTATTTCGGGAGCAAAAGGTTGAGCATCCAGCTCACGAAGGAGACGACGAGGGCGCCCAAAACGGCCGACCAGAAGAAATCGGTGACCTCGAACGGCACGTTGAGCTGCTCGGCGATCCAGCCGGTCAGCCAGAGCATCAGGGCGTTCACGATGAACGTGAACAGTCCTAAGGTCACCAGGAACAGCGGCAGTGTGAGTATCTGCACCACCGGTTTGATGAAGGTGTTGATCAGCGCGAAGATCAGGCCGATCACCAGCAGGGTGAGGACCTTGTCGGTGGTGGAATCTGCCGAGGTGACGTTGACGCCGCCGACCATGGCTGTCGCCACCCACAACGCAAGCCCGTTGACGACGATGCGGATCAGAAAGGAGGTCACGGACGCTGAGCGTATATCGTGCGTCACCATGACGCCATCGAATGACACGCAGAACCGCGTCGACGAGGTGATGCACCCACGAGTGCGGCTGCGGGCGGCGCTGGACGGCTTGCCGTCGTATCGCCCCGGCCGAGCCGCTGGGGGCGCCGGGGGACCCGTACCGGTCAAGTTGTCGTCCAATGAGAACCCGTTCCCGCCTCTACCCGGGGTTGAGGAAGCCATCGTCGAGGCGGCCCGATCGGTCAACCGTTACCCCGACATGTTCGCCACGACCCTCGTGGAGGCGCTGGCACGCCGGTTTGACGTACCGGCCGAACACATCGCCACGGGCACCGGCAGCGTCGGAGTTCTCCAGCAGATCGTGCAGGCCTGTGCCGCGGAGGGCGACGAGGTGTTGTACGCGTGGCGATCGTTCGAGGCTTATCCGATCGTGGTGGGAGTTTCGGGGGCGACGTCGGTGCGCGTCCCGCTGGACGCCGATGCCCGGCATGACGTGCGGGCTATGGCTGCCGCAGTGACCGACCGGACGAAGCTGGTGTTGGTCTGTAGTCCCAACAACCCGACCGGTCCCGTGGTCACTCGGGACGAGTTGGAGTGGCTCATGGGACAGGTACCCAAGAACGTGCTGGTGGTGCTGGACGAGGCATATCGCGAGTTCGTGCGTGATCCCGAGGCAGCCGACGGTATCGACGCCTACCGCGGACACCACAACCTCTGCGTGTTGCGTACCTTCTCGAAGGCCTACGGCCTGGCGGGTATGCGGGTGGGCTTCTCGGTCGCGCATGACGAGGTGGCTGACGCGCTTCGGAAGACGGCGGTGCCCTTCGGGGTGTCGAGCCTTGCGCAGGCGGCGGCGGTGGCGTCGCTCCAACGTGAGGCCGACCTGCTGGAGCGGGTGCATGACCTGGTTGGTGAACGTGACCGAGTGGCCGCGGCCCTACGAGAGCAGGGCTGGCCGGTGCCGCGCACCGAGGCGAACTTCGTATGGCTAGAACTGGGTGAGGAAACAGACAGATTTGCCCAGAAATGTGCCGAAGCGGGGATAATTGTCCGCCCATTCGGTGATGAAGGATGCCGCGTGACTGTCGGCGAGCCGGAAGCCAACGATGTTGTCATCCGGGTGTGTGCCGAGTGGTTAACTCGCGGCGCGTGAAGGTCAATAACTCGGAGTGAGCACCAGGTAACTGTCAGTTATAAAACGGACACTGACGGAACTCGTCGGGTGATGCTCGACAGGTGCATGGGCGCACAATTAAAGCACGGACGACATACCTGCGTTCGGGGGGCGAGACGCAGCTAGTCGTCCGTGCGCGTTCAATGTTACTCCTAGCAGCACATCACAGGCCAGTCGGGCGCGATGGTGCCTGCGGAAGCTGGGGCAGCAACGATGGCGGCAGTTGCCGTCAGGGTCAATGCAGCAAGAGTGACGGCGAGTACGCGCTTGATACGGGCCACCGCGATCTACCTCCTGGATCACTGGGCTGGTCACTAGGACTAGCAAAAAATGACTACCTGTAGTGCAATAGTGTCATGACAGAGCAGCCACAAGCAACAGTTGACGAGGCGCCAACCCCGACGCCCGTCGGGCAGCGAATCCGATCGCGACGGATTGAGCTTGGTCTTTCGCAGGCGGACATCGCTGAGGGGATGTTGTCGCCCAGTTATGTCTCGCTGGTGGAGAGTGGTCGCCGTCAACCGGCTGCCGCGGCTTTGGCGCATATCGCTGAGCGGTTGCGGATAGACGTGGAGTATCTGCGTGACGGTGTCGACGCCTCGGTGCGCACACGGGCCCGGCTGGCGCTGGGGCGTGCGGAGAAAGCGCTGTACGACGGTCAGGCCGACGGCGCTTACGACGAGTTCACCACGTTGATCGGCGATCCCGGTCTGAATGACGAGCAGAGCCGCCGGGCTCGGCTCGGCCAAGCGCAGGCGCTGGAGCGCAAGGGAGACATCGAGGGCGCCATCGACCTCTTGGGCCAGCTGGCCGACGAAGCCCGGCAGACACCAGAAGTTCAGCCGTGGCTGGATGTCGCTCTCGTGATGTCCCGTTGCTACCAGAGCGCCGGTGACCTCGACATGGCCATCCAGATCGGCGAAGAGGCCATGCGCTCGGCCGGCGAGATGGGCCTGGAACACACCGACGAGTACGTGCGGCTGGGTTGCACGGTGCTCAGCGCGTATCACGGCCGGGGCGACATCGTCCGTTCGCGGACGTTGGCCGCGGAACTCGTCCGGGCCGCCGACGAGATGGGCGCTCCGCACACCCGCGGGGCGGCGTACTGGAACGCATCGGTGATCGCCGAGGCCCGCGGCGACCTCGCTCAGGCGCTGAGTCTCGTAGATCGCGCCCTGGCGCTGTTCGGCGAGGGCGATGATCGTCGTAACCTGGCGCGGTTGCGCATGGCGTACGCGTGGTTGTTGCTCCAGGGCGACGAGCCGCGCGCCACGGAAGCGTTGGATCTGCTGGAGAGCGTGCGAGGTGAAATCTCCGCCCACGGTGGGACGGACGACGTTCGCCACTTCGACAGCACCCGGGCCGACGCTCTGCTCACGCTCGGACGGTTGAACGAGGCTCACGAGGCTGCCCAAGCGGCCTTGCGTGACATGGACGACCAGCCACGCATGGAGGCTGCACGAGCACGGCTTGTGCTGGCTCGAGTCCTCCGTGCCGAGGGCGACGTAGACCAGAGTGCTCGTGAGGGTTCGTTGGCCGCGTCCATGCTCGAGGCGATGGGTGCGTCGCGTCGCGCCGCGGCCGCGTGGCGTGAGCTAGGTGACCTCTATCGCGATCTGGGGCGTACCGACGAGGCACTCGAGGCATTCGACCGAGCGTTGCAGTCCATGCGGATCATGCACTCGGTTGGTGCCGGTGTAGTGCTCGACGCGCCGGCTGACGACCGTGAGCTGGCATTGAGCTGACTCCGTGATCGCAGAGCGCGAGGAGGTTTCCACTTTTCGCGCTTACTCCGTGTGACTCAGGGTGGGCAGGGTTTCCCTCTGCCCACCCTGAGTGTGTTCGGTGTCGGCGCGCTCGTGTGCCGGGCGGTCAGCCTTGCTGGGTCCGGGCCGGCAGGCGTCGGCGGGAACGGCGGGATGTTGTGGAGTTGGCTACGGCCGCCCGAGGTGGTCGCCGTTCGGCGCTGACGACCAGCGCAACCCCGCCGACCAGCAGCGCGCCACCGAGGATGACGATGCCGGTGACCGGCTCGGACAAGATGGCCCAGCCCAGGAGGACGGCGACCACCGGGTTTACGTAGGCGTACGTGCCCACGAGCGACAACGGTGCGTGTGCGAGTGCGTACACATAGGCGGTGAACCCAAGGAGGGAGCCGAACACGATCAGGTAAACGAGGGCGATCCAACCGGAGGGGTCCACTGTCGCGACGTCCAGCCGCGCGGCCTCGCCAGATATGACCGAGATGGTGATCATGGCGAAGCCGGCGATGATCATCTCGTAGGTGGACGCGACGAATCCGTTGCGGGGTAGGCCGAGCCGCGGCGAGATGAACGAGCCGAACGACCACGAGATGGTGGCGAGGAAGAGGAGGAGCACTCCCCACGTCTCGATGCCGTCGATGCCGCCCCGAGACAGGCTGATCATCGTGAGCCCGCCCAGCCCGACGCTGATGCCGAGCCAGGTCAGTGTGCGCGGACGCTCGCCCGCCAGCACTCGCAGAAGCACGAACCACAGCGGTATGGCGCCGATGATCAGCGCGGTCAGCCCGCTGGGCACCGTCTGCTCGGCGATCGCCACGACACCGTTGCCGAACATCAGCAGCAGCGCACCCATGATAGCGGCGCCGCGCAACTCCCGAGTCGAGATTCTCAGGACCGGCGGGCGGCCGTCGGCCAGGTGGCGCTGTCCGTGTAGCAGCAGGGCCACGAAGAGCAGGGTGCCGGCCACCGCGAACCTGATGCCCATACCGAGGATCGGCGGAATGTCCGCCTCGACGACAACACGGATCGCCAAGTAGGTCGAGCCCCAGATGACGTAGACGGTGATCAGCGCCATCCAGATCAGTCCGGGCCGCGCCGTTGTCGTTGTCATGACCGTCTCCGTAGTTTGAGCATGTACATCCGTCATTCTTCCGGAGTTGGCCGGCCCGGTGATAGCGGTGAACGGACGTTGACCTGCGAGATCCCGCCAATTTACGGGCCCCCCCCCCCCGGGATCGTGGCCGGCTTCGTGTCGCCCGGGCGACACGAAGCCGGCAACGATCACCGGGAGTGGGTGGGGAGGCCGGGCGCCGAGTTCATGGGCGTGGGCGGCAGGTAGGGGCGGCAGGTAGGGGTGGCTTGGGCGGCCGGACCGACGGGTACTCTAAGGAAGGGCGGGAAGCAGGGCGATCGCGGAAGGCGAAGAAGTGCGACGTACAAAGTTCGGCCACCCGAACTCTAGTGTTCGGCTTTCTGTACTTGTGAGTTCGGTTCTGCTGCTCGCTGCGTGCGGCGGTGGGGCAGCGGCGACCGGCGACGATGGACGTCCGGTGGTCATGACGTCGTTTACGGTGCTGGCCGATATCGCCCGCAACGTCGGTGGTGAGGCCGTCGTGGTCGAATCCATCACAAAGCCTGGTGTGGAAATCCACGGATACGAGCCCACACCGAGCGACATCCGTCGCGTCGCCGACGCCGATCTGATCCTCGAGAACGGATTCGGTCTGGAGCTGTGGTTCGACGACTTCATGGCTCGAGTCGACGCGCCTCGTGTCGTCGTCACCGACGGTATCGAGACCATCCCGATCGAGTCCGGTCACTATGCCGGAGACGCTAACCCGCACGCCTGGATGTCACCGCTCAACGTGATCACCTATGCGGAGAACATCGCCGACGCGTTCGCCGAACTCGACCCTGACCGAGCTGACCAGTTCGCGGCCAACGCTGCGGCGTATGCGGATGAGTTGCGCGACGTTCATGCTGGACTCGTCGACGCGTTGGTGGATCTGCCAGAGCATCAGCGGGCCTTGGTGACCTGCGAAGGTGCGTTCTCCTACCTCGCCCGGGATGCCGGGCTGGGTGAGGCCTACCTCTGGCCGGTGAACAGCGACGCCGACCCCACTCCGAAGCAGGTGGTCGACGTGATCGACTTCGTGCGGGACAACCAGGTGCCGGCCGTGTTCTGCGAGACGACGGTCAGCGACGACCTGCAACGACGGGTAGCCCGCGAGGCGGATGCGCATTATGCCGGCGCCTTGTACGTCGACTCGCTGTCCGAGCCGGACGGGCCGGTCCCAACGTACCTCGACCTCATCCAGTACGACGTCGACACCATCATCGACGGCTTGACGGGCGCCGATGAGCGGATGGGCCGATCCTGATGGGATCGTCCGTGGTGGGGGAGCCGGTGGTCGAAGTCGTGGATGTCACCGTTCGGTACGGAGACGTGGTCGCGCTGCGCCGGATGTCGCTCTCCGTCGGAGCTGGCCGGGTGTGCGGGATCATCGGCATGAACGGCTCCGGAAAGTCCACGCTGTTCAGAACCATCACCGGGCTGGTCCGCCCGGATGGGGGAACCGTCCGCCTGTTCGGCGCGGATCCGGCGCGGAGTCGTCGGTTCGGAGAGGTCGCTTATGTGCCGCAGGCTGAGAACGTCGACTGGGCCTTCCCGTTACGGGTGCGAGACGTCGTCATGATGGGACGTTATGGGCGGATGGGCCGGCTACGTCGAGCCCGGCCGGCGGACCGCGAAGCAGTGGCCGCAGCCCTGGACCAGGTCGAGCTGACCGAACTCGGCGGGCGGCAGATCGGTGAGCTCTCCGGTGGTCAACGCAAACGTGTGTTCGTGGCCCGAGGGATCGCCCAGGATGCTCGGCTGCTCCTGTTGGACGAGCCGTTCTCCGGTGTCGATCGGGCCTCGGAGGCAACGATCTCCGCGCTGCTCCGCCGCCGGGCCGAGGCCGGTGCCACCGTGTTGATCGCCACCCATGACCTACCCGCCTTACCCAGCCTCGCCGACGAAGCCGTGCTGCTCCACCAGCGCGTCCTCATTCACGACACACCAACCGAGGTTTTACGGCCAGAGCACCTGGCGCTCGCGTTCTCGGCGTCGTCTGCTGTCCCGGACGAGAGCACGGCTCGCGGATGATCGAGTTTCTCGCCGAGCCATGGCAACTGGAGGTGATGCGCTGGGCATTTCTCGTCACGTCCGTCGCCGGTGTGGCGTGTGCTCTGCTGTCGTGCTGGCTGGTGCTCATCGGGTGGTCGCTGATGGGCGACGCGGTCTCACACGCCGTGGTGCCCGGCGTCGTGCTGGCGTATGTTGTGGGAGCCCCGTTCGCCGTGGGTGCCTTCCTGTTCGGCTGCCTCGCGGTATGGCTGATCGGCACCGTCAGGGCGACGTCGCGGGTGAAGGGCGACGCGGCGATCGGCGTCGTCTTCACGACACTGTTCGCCCTTGGCCTGGTGCTGGTGTCGGTCACCCCGAGCGAGGTGGACCTCCATCACATCCTGTTCGGCAACGTGCTGGGCTTGTCCGATGCGGACATCATCCAGGTGGTGGTCCTCGGGACGATCACGGTGGCTGTACTGCTGTTGCGCCACCGCGATCTGACCCTGTACGCCTTCGATGCCGACCACGCCTATGCCATCGGCATCAGCCCGCGTCGGATCCAGATTCTGCTGCTCGGGGTGCTGGCGTTGACCGTCGTGGTCGCACTGCAAGCGGTTGGCGTGATTCTCGTCGTCGCGATGGTCATTACCCCCGGGGCCACAGCGTATTTGCTCACCGACCGGATGGAGCGGATGCTCGTCATCGCTCCGGCATTGGCTGTGACGAGTGCGTTCGTCGGCCTCTACACCGCTTACTACGCCGACGTATCGCCGGGTGGGGCGGTGGTCCTCACCCAAGGTGTGCTGTTCTTCGTGGTGTACCTGTTCGGTCCCCGGCGAGGTGTGGTGGTGGCCCCGTTGCGGCGGCGCATCCGTACTGCCCGCGCCGGCCGCACCGCGCAGCCCACCCGCGACTGACCGGGATAGGGGAGTAAGGGGTAGGTGCGCCGCACCGCCCACTATTCATCCGCCGTATCAGTTCAGGTGCGGCGATCTTTACCCGGACAGAACGGACAACGCCGATGCTCGGTGCCGTCAGCTCGACCAAGAGACGACGGAGAGGCGGGCATATCGTGACCAACGATCCTCAGCGTCAGGAGACGGAAGGCAACACCGGGATATCCCGGCGGGCGCTGCTGCGCAGCGGTGGCGGTGGTGTAGCCGCGGCAGCGATCATCGGCCTAGGAGGTGCGCCGGCGCTGGCCACCCCGGGCGGCGAGGCGGCGCGGAGCCGGCGGGGTTCGGCGGACGGGTTGCTCGACACCGACCCGCACGCCCACACGATGCGCACGGACGCCTCGGCCGACCGCCGGCCGCAGACCCCGCAGGTGCGGATCTTGCCGATCGACCGGGCGAAGTTCCTGGCCGGAGCCCGATTCGACCTGCGAGTTGAAGCCACCGGGGTGGACCCGAAGACGGCACGGCTCGACATCTCGGTCCAGGGACCGAATGGCCCGGCGCCCATCCTCGTCGGTGACCCCGTACGCACAAGCACCCGTGACGACAGTCTGGAGGTCACTTACGAAGGTGTCTTCTACGATGCGCCGGGGCAATACAAGGTGTGGGCCAATGTGCGCTCACGCGGCCGGACCACCCGATCCGAGGTCGGGCACGACGTTGTCGTGGCGAAGGTCGGCGATCGCCGAGCCAAGAATGTCATCTTCTTCCTCGGCGACGGGATGGGCACCCCGGCGATCACCGCCGCGCGGATCCTGTCCAAGGGCATCACCGAAGGCAAATACCACGGCCTGCTCGAGATGGACCGGATGGAATATCGCGGCATGGTCGGCACGTCGGGCGTGGACTCCATCGCCACGGACTCGGCGAACTCGATGTCGGCTTATATGACCGGCCACAAGTCTTCCGTCAACGCTATGGGTGTGTATGAATCGAACGAACCCGACCCCGACAAACACCCGCGGGTCGAGAACATCGCCGAACTGCTGACCCGCACCCGGGGGATGTCCGTGGGGGTCGTCGCCACCTCGGACGTCCAGGACGCCACTCCGGCCGCGGTGTTCGCGCACACCCGTCGGCGCGCCGAGTACGCGGCGATCATGGACCAGTTCCTGGCGCAGGAGCTGGATGTGTGGATGGGCGGCGGAGCGTCGTTCTTCTGGCCTCAGTCGGTGAACGGATCGAACCGCAACGACGACCGCAACGTCGTCGACGAGTTCGAGCAGGCTGGATACACCCACGTCGGCAGCCGTGCTGACCTCGAGGCGGCGCTCAACGGACCGGCTCCGGACAAATTGCTGGGCCTGTTCCATCCGCGAAACATGAACGTTTACGTCGACCGCCAGTTGATCAAGAAGCCTGAGGTGCTCGGCGACTGGGACGATCAGCCCACGCTGATGGAGATGACTGAGGCCGCGCTCAAGGTGGTGGAGCGCAACAACAACGGGTTCTTCCTGATGGTCGAGGCCGCATCCATCGACAAGATGGAGCACCCACTGGACGGACCGCGAGCCACCTACGACACGATCGAGTTCGACCAGGCGATCGCGGTAGCGAAGAAGTGGGCCGAAGGCCGCGACGACACGTTGATCGTCGTCACTGCCGACCACAATCACTCGATGAGCATCGTCGGCACCCACGATCGGCGCGGCGCCGAAGGCCGGGCGGCCAACGGGGTCTACGGCGACGCGGGGTTCCCCACATACGTCGACGAGGACGGCGACGGCTTCCCGGACGACCCCAACCCTGAGGTGGGTCTGTTCTTCGGCTGGTCGAACCACCCGGATCACACCGACGACTTCCAGCACAACGCGGTGTTTCAGCAGCCGGCGTTGATCGACCCCAGCACCGGCGAGGCAGTGGACAACCCGGAGCGGGATCCCGGCGCCGAACTTCAGATTGGCAACCTACCGCTGGGCTCGACCAACTGCGTCCATACGGTCGAAGACGTCTCGATCTTCGCTTCTGGCCCGGGGGCGGCGCGGTTCAACGCGTTCCTGGACAACACCGAGGTGTTCCACGCGATCGCGGATGCCCTCGGCCTCGACCCGCTAAACGAGTCTCACTGAGCGCAGGCGGCTCAGCAGCACGGTGGCGACGACGGCCACCACGATGCCGTTGACCGGCGGGATCCCCCAACTCCACTGGTCCGAGGCCTTGGCGACCAACGCTGCCAGGGCATAGGCCGCGACGTTCCCCCAACGTACGGACGGGAAGGGGAACGTCGACGGATCCGGGATCCCGCCGCGCCACCGTGCCCACCAGTCGCCGATGATGACCCCGCCGATCGGTGGGATCACGATGCCCAGCCAGACGAGATAGGTGACCAGGTTGTCGTAGATCCCGGTGACGGCCAGCAGGGTCCCGACGATCACACCACCAATAACGAACGGCTTCTTCGACCGCGTGTTGGCGATCTCGGCACCGGCGACGCCGAAGTTGTAGGCCGTGTTGTCGTTGGTGGTCCACAGGTTGCCGACCAGGAAGACCAGACCCCAGGCGACCAGGCCGAGGTCGAACAGGACCAGCACGAAGTCCGGCTGGCCGAAGGCGATCGCACCGATCGCACCAAAAAACAGCATGAGGAACTGGCCAACGAAGAATGCGATGAGGCCGGCGCCGAGCCCTTGCCGCGGTGTGCGGGCGAATCGGGTCCAGTTGGGCGCCTGAGTGCCTCCGGAGGCGAACGTACCGACGATGATGGTCACGGCCACGGCGATGCTCATGGTCGCGGTGGGACGTTGGTCGAGCATCCCCGACATACCGCCAACCTCGTCGAACGACCGGTAGGTGACCCACCCGGCCAGAACCAGGAGCAACGGCACCGACACGATGGACAGGCCGTACATACCTCGGTAGCCGAAGTACGCCGTGACCCCCATGGCGGCACCACCGGCGACCATCAGCAGCCGTTGGGCGCCGTCGCCTTCCCAACCAGCGGCCTGGGCGACGAGATGGGCCAGGGTGGCGACGGTGACTCCGTACCAGCCGACCTGGGTTCCGCCCAGCAGCAGCGAACTGAGTTTGGACCCTTTCGCGCCGAACGCGTACCGGCACATCATCACCGTGGTCAAACCCGTGCGGGCACCGATGCCGCCGATGATGGCGACGTAGCTGCCGAGGACCACGCTGCCAAGGAGCAGGACACCGATGAGTGGCCAGAACTCGAACGCGGCTCCCACCTGGGCCCCCGCGAGCATGGTCGGGGTGAAGAAGGTGAAGCCGAGCAGCACTACCGAGAGGGAGAACAGAGACTGACGGGCATGTCGGGGGACCGGGTCGATCGGATAGTCGGGGTCGACGTCACCGCTGCCGGTGCTCGCCGTCATCGCCGATGTCCTCCATCCACAGCTCCGGGTTGGCAGCGATGAAATGCTCCATCAGTTCGACACATTGGGGATCGTCGAGCAGCACGATGTCGGTCCCATGCTCAGCAAGCCACGTGTGTCCGCCGACGAACGTCCGGGCCTCGCCGATGACCACCCTGGAGATCCCGAACTGGCGGACGAGGCCGCTACAGTACCAGCACGGCGACAGCGTCGTGACCATAGTGGTGTCCCGGTAGGTGCGGCGGCGGCCAGCGGCCCGGAAAGCGGCCGTCTCGGCGTGCAGCGACGGGTCTGCGTCTTGGACCCGCCGGTTGTGGCCACGGCCGAGAACCTCCCCGTCGGGACCTATCAGCGCCGCACCGATCGGGATACCACCTTCGCCAACACTGATTCGTGCTTCGTCGACAGCCACGGTCAGCCAAGCCCGCATCCGCCGGGGATCGGATGGAGAGCCCTGCACCGGGTGCACCTCCGTTGGGTTGTGACGTGAAGGGGCCTGCCCTCCGGCCGACAGCGGATCTGGGGGGCGGACAGCCAGTGTGAGGGGTGGGTCCGATCCAACGTGGGCCGAAGAGCAGGCCCTTACAGCCTGATCGTTTGCCGGTGTTCAGGCAACGGACAGAACGTCAACATTCGTCTAGCTGATTTGCTACGCCGGGTCATTGACCTTGCTCGTAGTACACGGCAGTGTCAAGGCATGTCGATGACGGTACGCGAGATACTCGACCTGGCGGTGGTTCAGGCTGCGGCTCCGGTGCTGACCACCGGTGCCGGTGAGTTGAATCGGCGCGTCTTGTGGGCGCACTCGAGTGAAATCTTCGAGATCGGGCCACTGCTCGCCGGCGGCGAGTTGCTCTTGACCACCGGGTTGGGGCTGTCGGGCACCGACGCCGGCGCCCGCCGGTTCTGGATCCGGGACCTAGCCGAGCGTGGTGTCGCCGCCGTGGCGATCGAGATCGGCCGCTCACTGCCGATGCTGCCCGACGAACTCGTCGACGAGGCCGGCCGACGAGGGATTCCACTGATCCGGCTGGACGACGTCGTGCCGTTCGAGCGTATCTGTCGCGCCGTGAATACCGTGATCCTGGATCGTGAAGGCACCGAGTTGCGTACCGTCGACCAACTCAGTGAAGCTCTGTTCGCCGTCTTGACCCGCGGCGGGCTGAACGGCGTCGCGCGGGTGGCGGCGGAACGGCTGGGAGGTCCTGTACTGGTTGCTACCGCGGCCGGCCAGGTGGTAGCCGCCGGTGGTGTCCCGGCGAAGCCCGCGCTGAGCCGGTTGGTCAGTGACGCCCCGACCCGGGCGCCGATCCTCGTCGACGGTCGTCAATGGGGGGACGTGGTCGCCGAGTGTGCCCCTGGATGGAGTCCTGGCGCCGCCGCGCTCGCCGCTCGCCGGGTGGCCGCCGCGGCGGGAGTCGCCGTCGCGCAACTGCGCGACTCTCCAGGCGAGGCTGGCGGTGCTGCCGCCCTCTTGGAGGACCTGCTGACCGGCAAGGTCGCCAGCGAGCACGAGTTCGCCATCCGCGCCGGACTAGCCGGTGTACATCCACCCGCTGGCGCCGAGCTGATCGGCATCGTCGCGTCCACCGCGGACCCCAGGGCGACGATCGCGATGATGCGTGCGGCCGGCGCGGCCACTGGGGGGACTTTGGTGGCCCGCGTGCGCGATCACGTGTTGAGTATCGTCGTGGCCGACGGACACACAGCGGACCCCTCGGGTGCGGTAGCGCAGCGGCTACGGCAACAGAGTGGGTGCAGTGTCGACGGGCTCGCCGGCCTCCGATGTGTGGTGGGTCCCCCGGTGCCGCCGGCCGAGGTGGGGCGGTCGCTGCGCGAGGCGCACGATGTGGCCGACACCGGTGGCCCGGCCATCCGGGTGTGGCGGGAGAACATCCCGGACCGGCTTCTGGGGATGCTCGACGAGAACACCCGCCGCCAGCTCGTGGATGACCTCCTGGGGCCGCTGCGACGCTGGGACGCGGCACACGGCAGCGAACTGGTCCGCACGGTGGATGTGTACGTACGGCACGGATGCAGCCCGACCCGGGCGGCGGAGCAGTTGCATGTTCGGCGGCAGTCGCTGCATCAGCGCCTGCGGCGGGCCGAGGAGCTCTTGGGGCATCGCGTCGACGATCCCTCGGTGATCGCCTCGATGCTGCTCGCTACCCGCGCCGTCGGCCTAGACCGTCCCCATGATCATGAACACTTTGCCGGGTGATAGCACGGCAAAGTGTTCATGATCATGGGGACGGGCGGACAACCCATAGGGCTGCCGCGGCCACGTCGGTCAGCTCCAGCTCGTCGACGGTGTCGCCAGCACCGACCCGGAGTGTCGACGATCCCGCGAAGGTGCGCCTGCGCAGCACCTCCACCCGTTGGTCGAGCTTGATGTCGTGAGCGGTGAAGTAGCGGAGGAGTTCCGGCTCGTCGTCGGAGATCCGGGCAACGTATCCCACGTCCCCCGGTGCGAGGGCAGACAAGCGGACGGCGTTGGGCCGCCGAACGGTGCCGTCGGGGCCCGGGATCGGGTCGCCGTGTGGATCGCGGAAGGGGTGTCCTAGCCGCTCCGACATCCGTTCCAGAAGGCGGTCGGAGATGACGTGTTCGAGCTGTTCGGCTTCGTCGTGGACCTCGTCCCAGCCGTACCCGAGCTCGGCGACGAGGTACGTCTCGACGAGGCGGTGCCGGCGTAAGGTCTGAAGCGCCAGGGCCCGCCCGGCTGCGGTGAGATCGACCGGGCCGTACCGCTGATGGGTGACCAACCCTTGGTCATGCAGCCGGCGCACCATCTCGGAGATGGCCGGAGCGCCGACGCCAAGACGTGCTTTGAGGTAGGACGTCGTGACGGGGACGTCGTCCCATTCCTGCGCGGCGTAGATAACCTTCACGCAGTCTTCAGCTGCCACTGACACCTTGCTCGGGCGATGCTCGTCGGCCACACCGACAGAGTAGTGCCCGCCAGCTGTCGGTGTGGTGTCCGCCGACATCGGTTGGTCAGGTGACTCGGACCCGGGCGAGTTGGTGCGACTGAGCGACCAGGGCACCGTCGGCGTCGTAGACCTCGGCCTCCTCGTCGAACCAGCCGTCACGGACCAGACGACCCCGGAGGTGGACGGTGAGCCAGCCCGGGGCCGGGAGACTACGGGTGGTGACGGTCAGCTCGACGGTGGGAGCCCACCCCAGTCGGCCGAGGCCGAACACCGTGGGCGGCAACGAGTCGACTGCCAACGCGAGTACGACGGGGTCGGGTTGAGTGCCGTCCACGAGCCGGACATGGCCGCGCATGGAGAGCTGACCGGCCGGCCGGCCGGAGAACCACCCGAGTGTTTGTGGATCGAGCCGCAGGTCGACGTGTTCCAGCAGGCCGACGTGGGAGCCGTCGGGTAGGTCGACGACCGCGGGGATGCACTCGTCGACGGGGGCGACGGGCTCTGGTGCGGGACCGGCCCACTCGACGGCGGCGTCACGATCAAGTGTGCCGGTGGTGATCAGCGCCTCGACCCGAGGAATCTCGTCTTGAACCAGGGTGGCGCGCAGCGTGGCGGTGGTGCGGCCGGCGCGTAGGAGATCGACGTTGATCCGGGCTTCCCCGCCGGCTGGCGGGGCGACGTAATGCGCGCTGGTGCTGACGGGATGGGGGTGGGGTGACTCCGCGGCCACCGCCTTCAAGATCAAGGCGAGCAGGTATCCACCGTTGGGGACGTCGCCGACGGACCAGGTGTCGTCGATCTTGACGTCGTACGATCCCGGCCGCACCAGTTTGACGGCTGTCGCTTCGTTGAAGTCGGCCACGGAAGTCGACCCTATGCCAACGATCAGTTGCTGCCTAGTGGCGAGCGGTGGATCTCCGGCGCGATACACCAGTGCCGAGCGGCGGACGTCTGTGCGTGACGTGCGGCGCCGAGACGGATATGTGGCGCGGCGGACCCGGTCACGGCCCCTCGTTGATGGAACGGCCTCTAGGTCCTGATTGTCGCCTTTCTTCAAGTCGGGGGCACTTGCGACAGGTCTGTGACTGTTCGGTAATATCCGCCCCGGCGGGGGAGTGATCTTGATTTTGCGTACCTGTCCGCCGACGCGGCTGGCAGGGGATGACAACAAGGGAGAAAGATGCCATCGCCAGTCCGCAGAGCCGCCCTCATAGCTGGGGGCCTGGCGCTGTCTCTGGTCGGCGCGGGTGTATCCGCCGCCGCGCTGACCACAGCTGAAGCTGAGAAACGAGCAAAACTCGACGGGAACGACATTAGTGGTCTCCGCGTCAACATCGACGGCGCCGGCCAGCCTCGCACCATGTTGATCGGGTTGACCACGCCGGATGGTGCGGCGCTGAAGACGTACTGCGTCGAGATCAACGTGGCGATCGACCGAGACCATCCAGAGATGGAAGAGGTTCCCTGGGACCAATATCCCGACCCGGAATCGCCGTTCCATGAGAACCGTGACTACGTTAACTGGATCCTGCACCATTCGTACCCGGCGGTTTCGCTCGACGACATCGAGGACGCCGTCGGCTACAACTTCCGCGACGGCCTGAGCGAGCAGGAGGCGATCACCGCGACCCAGGCCGCCATCTGGCACTTCAGCGACGGCGTCGACCTGGCCCGCCGCGACGTCACCCCAGGCAATCCTCAATCCGGCCCGGACGTGCGAGCCCTGTACAACTATTTGACCGGGGAGAACAACGAAGGCCTGACCGAACAGCCGGCGCCGGAACTGGCGCTTACTCCGGCTGAGTTGTCCGGTGAGCCCGGCTCGCTGATCGGCCCCTTCGAGGTGTCGACGACGGCGGAGTCGGCTCGGCTCAGCGCTGTGCTGCCCGACGGTGTCGGCCTGGTCGACGACGAAGCCGCGCCGGTGGGCGACGACGTGACCGACGGCGCCCAGCTCTTCGTCGACGTGCCGGACGGGACCGACGATGGCTCGGGCAGCGTGCACCTCGAGGCCTCGGCCACGCTCAGCCTGGGGCGGCTGTTCGTCGGGTCGGACTACGACAACAACGAGACGCAGTCATTGATCTTGGCGGCGTCGGAGAACACCGACCTCCAGGTCTCGGGTGAGGTGTCGTGGACAACACCGACGGAGACGCCGGAGCCCACGGAGACCCCGGAGCCGACCGAGACACCGACGGAGACACCGGAGCCCACGGAGACCCCGGAGCCGACCGACACGCCGACGGAGACGCCGGAGCCCACGGAGACCCCGGAGCCGACCGAGACACCGACGGGGACGCCGGAGCCGACCACACCTCCTGAGGACGAGGACGAAGATGAGGACGAGGAAGACGAGGACGAGCAGCTTCCCGACACCGGTCTGGCCTCGGGTGCCCTGCTGACCGCCGGCCTGGTGGCCTTGGCTGGTGGGCTCGGTCTTGCCGGATTCGCTGCTGCGGGCCGCAACGGTCGCAGCTGACAACAGAAACAGCGAACCCTCCAATGATCATGAACACTTTGCCGTGCTATAGCACGGCAAAGTGTTCATGATCATGGACGCGGTGAGTCAGGCCCAGGCGAGGGCGTTCCCCGGATCCTCCAGCAGAGCCGCGACGTCCGCGATGAACCGCGAGCCTTGCTCGCCGTCGACCAAGCGGTGGTCGAACGACAGCCCCAATGTGGTGACCTGGCGCGCCTTGATCTTGCCCTTGTGCACCCAGGGCTGTTCGCGGATGGCGCCCAAGGCCAGGATGGCCGCCTCGCCGGGGTTGATGATGGGGGTTCCGGTATCGACGCCGAAGACACCCACGTTGGTGATGGAGAACGTACCGCCGAGCATGTCCGCCGGGGGTGTCTTGCCGTCCCGGGCGGTCGCGGCCAACTCGTTGATGGCGCCGGCCAGCTCACGCAGCGGCAGCGTGTGAGCGTCCTTGATGTTGGGGACGACCAGTCCACGCGGAGTGGCCGCTGCGATGCCGAGGTTCACGTAGCGCTGTGTGATGATCTCGCCGGCGTCGTCGTCCCACCGAGAGTTGACCGCGGGAGTGCGCGGCATCGCCAGGCAGACCGCCCGGGCGACGAGCGCCAGCGGCGACAGCTTGACGTCGCGGAACTCCCGTGACGTGCGGAGCCGGTCGGTTAGGCGCATGGTGCGCGTGACATCGACGGTGATGAACTCGGTTACGTGCGGCGCGGTAAAAGCCGACCGCACCATAGCTTCGGCGGTCTTGCGCCGCACCGACCGGATCGGGGTGCGCTCCTCGCGCGGTTGGGCCTTCCAGCCCCCCTCTCCCACTGCTCCGGCCGCCGCTGGTTGCGCGGCGGGAGTGCTGGCGGCGGCATGGACGTCGTCGCGCGTCACGGTGCCGTTCGGCCCGGTGGGGGTGACCGTGGAAAGGTCGACACCGAGATCTTTCGCCAGTTTGCGCACTGGCGGTTTGGCCCGGACGAGTGTCTGAGTCGGAGCCTCGCGGTCTGGTCCGCTGCTCTCCGGGGTGGTGGTCGGGGTGGTCGCCGGGCTGCCTGTCGCGCCGGTCGGCTTGCGGACGCGGCGTTTGGCGGCCGACGTGCGCGGCCCGTAGCCGACGAGGACCGGCTGCCGTTCGTCGCCGGAGGATGAGGTGGCCGTGGGCTCGGGCGACGCGTCGGGAACCGGGACGAGGTCTTCGCCCGGGCTCGAGGTATCCGCGGGAGCGGGATCGTCGGCGGTGCGTACCGCGATGATGGGGGTGCCGACCGGCACGGTGGCACCCTCGTCGACCAAGAGCCCTTCGACCACGCCGGTATACGGACACGGCAACTCGACGAGCGACTTGGCGGTCTCGATCTCGACGATGATGTCGTTGACCTTGACGGCGTCGCCCGGCTTGACCTTCCAGGACACGATCTCGGCTTCGGTCAGCCCTTCACCGACGTCTGGGAGGTTGAACTGCGAAACGCTCACTCTGTGTTCCTTTCGGGGCGGGAAGCACCAGGGTCAGTGGGCCAAGGTCCGGTCGACGCCATCGAGCACGCGGTCGAGGTCGGGGAGGTAGTCGTCCTCCACCCGGGACGCCGGGTAGGGGGTGTCGTAGCCGGTGACCCGCATCACCGGTGCCTCGAGCTCGTAGAAGCACTCTTCGGTGACGCGGGCGGCCACCTCCGCGCCAACCCCGAGGGTCCGCTGGGCCTCGTGGACGACGACGAGCCGCCCAGTGCGCCGTACCGACTCGATCACCGGCCCGAGGTCGAGCGGGGCGAGGGTGCGTAGGTCGATGACCTCGAGTGAGCGGCCCTCGTCGGCCGCGGCGGTGGCGGCTTCCAGGCAGGTCTTGACCATCGGACCATAGGCGGCGACGGTGGCGTCCGTGCCTTCCCGCACCACTCGGGCGGCGTGCAGCGGGAGTGTGGGCGAGCCGTCGGTGTCGACCTCCGCCTTCTCGTAATAGCGGCGCTTGGGCTCGAAGAACATCACTGGATCGTCGGACTCGATGGCCTGTTGAATCATCCAGTAGGCATCAACCGGGTCGGCGCAGGTCACAACCTTCAGGCCGGGGGTGTGGACGAAGTAGCCTTCCGGGCTTTCGCTGTGATGCTCGACGGCGCCGATGCCGCCACCGTAGGGAATACGGATGACGATGGGCAGCCGCAGCCGTCCGGCGGACCGGTAGTGCATCTTGGCGACCTGGCTGACGATTTGGTCGTAGCCGGGGAACACGAAACCGTCGAACTGGATCTCGCAGACCGGCCGGTAGCCACGTAGTGCCAGGCCGACAGCGGTACCGATGATGCCCGACTCGGCCAGCGGGGTGTCGATGACGCGGTCCTCGCCGAAATCTTTCTGGAGGCCGTCGGTGACTCGGAACACGCCGCCGAGTTTGCCGACGTCTTCACCCATGATGAGCACTTTGGGGTCGCCGTCCATGGCGCGGCGTAACCCGGCGTTGATGGCCTTGACGATGTTGAAGGTGGTCATCGGCGCGCCTCCTCGTTGGCGAAGGAGTCGAGGTAGGCCGTCATTTCGTCGCGCTGGGCGAGGAGCGGGGCCGGTGGGTCGACGTACACGTGGTCGAAGATGGACTCGGGGCCTGGATCGGGTAGCTCGCGGCACGCCGTGCGGAGGTGCTCGGCCAACTGTTCCGCCTCGGCTTCGACCTCGTCGAAGAACTCCTGGTCGGCGAGTTCGCCGCGCACGATATAAGCCTTGACCCGCTCGATGGGGTCCTTGAGCCGCCAGTGCTCCAGCTCGGAGCCGAGCCGGTAGCGGGTGGGGTCGTCGGTGGTGGTGTGCGCCCCCATGCGGTACGTGAACGCTTCGATGAGGGTGGGGCCTTCGCCGTCTCGGGCGCGTTGCAGAGCCTCGCGGGTGACCGCCAGGCACGCGAGGACGTCGTTGCCATCGACCCGTAGGCCGGGGAAGCCGAAGCCGTGTGCCCTTCGGTACAGCGGCACCCGGGTCTGCCGCTCCAGCGGCTCGGAGATGGCCCACTGGTTGTTCTGGCAGAAGAAGACCACCGGGGTGTTGTTGACGCTCGCCCAGATGAAGGCCTCGTTGACGTCGCCCTGGCTGGTGGCGCCGTCACCGAAGTACGCGATCACCGCGGTGTCGCGGTTGGGGTCGCCGGTGCCCACTGCGCCGTCACGCTGCACCCCCATCGCGTATCCGGTGGCGTGCAGGGTCTGTGCACCGATGACGATGGTGTAAAGGTGGAAGTTGGTGCTTCGGGGGTCCCAACCGCCTTGGTCGACGCCCCGGAACAGACCGAGCAGCCGGGCTGGATCGACCCCCCGGCACCAGGCGACGCCGTGCTCCCGGTAGGTGGGGAAAACGTGGTCGTGTGGGCGCAGTGCGCGGCCGGAACCGACCTGTGCGGCCTCCTGGCCCAGGAGGCTGGCCCAAAGCCCGAGTTCGCCCTGGCGCTGTAGTGCCACGGCTTCGCTGTCGATACGCCGGGCGAGGACGAGGTCGCGATAGAGGCCGCGGATCTCGGGAGGGCCGATGTCGTCGATCAGCGCGTCGTAGTGGTCGTCGGGAACGCGCTCCCCCTCGGGGGTCAGCAGCTGCACGAGCTCCGGTTCGCTCGCGGCTGCGCCGCCGGCCGGCTCAACCGTCGAATCGACAGTCATGTCTCTCCTTCACGTCGTGGGCTCTGCGGGGTCGCCGCGTACGCCTGGCCGTGTCCTGGCCGCCGGTGCGGTCGAGTGGGGTGCCTCGGGGGTCGACCGGCGGTGTGTGTCGTGACGTGTGCCACGACGGTGCTACTGACACGGTACCCATGTCCGAACCGGTGTGAATACTTCCCACCCTTTCGCCTTCCCGTCCCTCGCCGGGTGACCCCTGATCGGCAGTCTCGAAGTTCCCCCCTCCAGCCTGCCCATCGGCGCCGGGTTCTGGGCTCGTCGACCCGCACAACTTCACCCGCTCCCGCCTGATGTGACCGCACAAGTGCTCGGGCGTCCCAGCAGTCGCGATGCGGGTGGTGAAGGGCGGCGTGGGTGGTGGCGGCGCCGGAGCGTCGGCACGGTGCGGGGCGTTGCCCGGTGGGTGAGATGTCCGCCGCGTGGCGCCATGTGACGTAATTGTTACCGGTTCGGTGCCATTGGTCCCTTGAGTTTTCGTTGCGTAAACGTTTTCGTTGTCCGTCACAGGCACGAATGTGCGTGCCTTTCGGTTCGGGCCGACCAGGGATCCGAGCCGGATCCCACGGACGGGAGGCACCAGATGAACCTGAGCAAGAGGAGAGCGGGCGTGGCCGCGATCGGCTGTATCGCTGGGCTGTCGCTCGTGCTGGCCGCATGTGGCGGGGACGACGACGATTCCGCCAACGGCACCGCGGCCGCCGAAAACGGCGATGACGCCGACGACACCGACACCGATCCAGACGAAGACGACACCGACGGCGCCGACGATCCGGGTGACTGCGCGGCCTACGAGCAGTACGGCGACCTGAGCGGCACCACCGTGCACGTGTACACGTCGATCGTCGCGCCGGAAGACCTCGCCCACATCGAGTCGTACAAACCGTTCGAGGAGTGCACCGGTGCCACCATCAACTACGAGGGTTCCGGTGAGTTCGAGGCGCAGTTGACGGTCCGGGTCCGGGGTGGCAACGCCCCAGACATCGCCTACTTCCCGCAGCCTGGCCTGCTGGAGACCGTGGTGCAGGACACCGGGTCGGTCCAGTCCTTGGCGGGCACGCTCGCCGAGGAATACACCGACCTGCACTTCGCTGAGGAGTGGAAGGAACTCGGAACGGTCGACGGCACCTTCTACGCCTCGCCGATCGGTGCGAACGTCAAGTCGTTCGTGTGGTATTCGCCGAGTATGTTCGCCGACGCCGGCTATGAGATTCCGGAGACGTGGGACGAGATGCTCACGTTGTCCGATCAGATCGTCGCCGACGGCAACGGCAAGCCGTGGTGCGCGGGGATCGGGTCCGGTGATGCCACCGGCTGGCCGGCCACCGACTGGATGGAAGACGTCATGCTCCGCATGCACGGCCCCGACGTCTACGACCAGTGGATGAACCACGACATCCCATTCAACGACCCCCAGGTGGCCGAAGTGTTGGCCGCGGTGGGCGACATCCTGAAGAACGACGACTACGTCAACGGTGGACTGGGTGATGTGAGAAGCATCGCCGCCACGGAGTTCCAGGCCGGTGGCCTGCCTATCCTGGACGGCAACTGCTGGATGCACCGCCAGGCATCGTTCTACCAGGTCAACTTCACTGAGGCGGGAGCGACCGTCGCGCCGGACGGTGATGTCTACGCGTTCTACCTGCCCCCGATGGGTGACGACTTCGGCAACCCCGTGCTCGGCGGCGGCGAGTTCGCCGCGGCCTTCGACGACCGCCCCGAGGTGCAGGCGTTCCAGGCGTTCCTCGCGTCGCCGGAATGGGCGAACCTGAAGGCCATCGAAGGCAACTGGATCTCGGCCAACACCGGCCTTGATCTGGAGAACGTCGACACCGAGATCAATCGGCTGTCGGTGGAAATCCTCCAGGATCCGGAGACGATCTTCCGGTTCGATGCGTCCGACCTGATGCCGGGCGAGGTCGGGGCGGGTTCGTTCTGGACCGAGATGACTAACTGGATAGCCAACGACAAGCCGGACGACGAGGTTCTCGACGCGATCGAGAGTTCCTGGCCGCAATAGCGGGGTCAAGACCCTACGGGCCTGTTCGGGGGGCGTGCTCCACGGCCCACCTCTCTGGACGAGTTGTGCTCTCGGTGGCTTCGGCCACCGAGAGCCAGTTCCGAAAGCAGGCTCTGAGCTTGCTGACCGACCAAGGTCGTCTCGCGGCGTGGTTGTGTCATCGGGCTGCGTGATCGTTGCCGGATTCCTGCCAGCACCGGGGCTGAGGGCCGTGCTGTGTGGCCTCGCCGGATGAGGGCACCCGGCAGGCGGATGTTCGCCACCCGCACGCGGAAAGGATGTTGTCTTGTCCGACCCTCGTTCTCCCTCGCCGCCGCCGGCGGACGACAGCGCCGGCTCGACCGTCACGGTCTCCGGCCACGACACGCCGGACCCCCGCCTGTTGGGTGGTGGTCCGCGGCCCAGCGGCTCGGTCCGCTGGACCCTCGCGCTGATCGCGCTGGGGGTGTTCGCCACGGTGGCGGGCGCCGCCTTCCTCCTATCGGCCTTCGGAGTGTCGCCGTTCGACGAGTTCTCCGTCCCGTGGCCCAACTGGTTGCTGGACACGACGACGACGCCGGAGAAGCTCGGCGTCATGGTCTTCGCCATCGTGCTCTTCGTCGTCGTGATGGCACTGATCCTGCTATCGGTCGACCGGGCCCGAGCTGTCCCCAACTGGGCTTTGGTGGCCGCCTTCCTCGGCCCCGCCTTGTTGATGTTGGCCTTCGGCCTGCTGTATCCGATGTTCCGCACGATCCGGGAGAGCTTCTTCGACCGGACCGGAGCGAACTACATCGGATTCGACAACTACGTCACGATGTTCAGCCAGAACGAATTCCAGATCGTACTGCGCAACACCCTGATCTGGGTCCTGCTGGTGCCGATCCTCGCGACGTTCATCGGACTGGTCTACGCGGTGCTCGTCGACCGCACCCGCTTCGAGGCCCTAGCCAAGGGATTGATCTTCCTGCCGATGGCCATCTCGCTCGTCGGAGCGTCGATCATCTGGCGCTTCGTGTACGCCTACCGGCCCGACCAGGACGGCGTCGCGCAGATCGGACTGATCAACCAGCTCTTGGTGTGGATCGGCTTCGAGCCACAACAGTTCCTCCTCGGCGCACCGATGAACACGTTCTGGCTGTTGATCGTGATGATCTGGGTGCAGACCGGGTTCGCCATGACCGTTCTGTCGGCAGCCATCAAGGCGATCCCCGACGACATCGTGGAGGCGGCCCGGCTCGACGGGCTGACGGGGATCCGCATGTTCCGTTACATCACCGTACCCAGCATCCGGCCGGCGCTGATCGTGGTGATGGTCACCGTGACGATGACCACCCTGAAGGCGTTCGACATCGTCCGCACCATGACCGGCGGCCAGTTCGAGACCAGCGTGGTGGCCAACGAGTTCTACACACAGAGCTTCCGGCAGGGCAACTTCGGTCTTGGAGCGACCCTCGCCGTGTTCCTGTTCGTCCTGGTCATACCCGTGGTGATCTATCAGGTGCGCCAGCTGCGTCTCGCCGAGGAGATCCGATGACGACGACACCCACACCTCCGGTAGTGCCCGCCGACACAGCTGCGATACCCCGTCAGCTCACCGCGGCGGAGCGGCGGGCGGCGGCAGCCCGGGCGAAACTGTCGTCGCCGTGGGCGTCGGCCGTGGCGATCGTCATCGCGCTCGTATGGACGATCCCGACGATCGGCCTGCTGGTCAGCTCGTTTCGGCCGCAGCAGTCCATCAACACCTCCGGTTGGTGGACGTGGTTCACCAACCCGGAATTCACGTTCGCCAACTACGACGAGGTGCTCTTCGGCGCTCGGGAATCGTTCTCGACGTACTTCATCAACTCGATCGTCATCACCTTGCCCGCCGTCGTTATCCCCATCACCCTCGCGTTGCTCGCGGCGTACGCGTTCGCCTGGATCGACTTCAAGGGACGGGACATTCTGTTCGTCGCGGTCTTCGCGCTGCAGATCGTGCCGCTTCAGGTAGCCCTCATCCCGCTGATGCAGCAGTACGTGCGCTGGGAGATCGCCGGATCGTTCTGGACGGTGTGGCTATCCCATTCGATCTTCGCGTTGCCGCTGGCGACCTTCTTGCTGCACAACTTCATGAAGGACATCCCGCCGTCGCTGGTGGAGGCGGCCCGGGTGGACGGTGCCGGCCACGTGAAGATCTTCTTCCGGGTGTTGCTTCCGCTCCTGGTGCCGGCTATCGCCGCATTCGGCATCTTCCAGTTCCTCTGGGTGTGGAACGACCTGCTCGTGGCGCTGACCTTCGCCGGCGGCACCCCGAACGTCGCGCCGCTGACCGCGCGCCTGGCCGAGCTGGCCGGGAGCCGCGGTGAGGCCTGGCACCTGCTCACGGCCGGTGCGTTCGTCGCGATGATCGTCCCGCTCGTGGTGTTCCTAGCGTTGCAGCGCTACTTCGTGCGGGGTTTGTTGTCCGGGGGCGTCAAGGGCTAGCGGGCCGTCCCTGGGAAGCTGACTCCTATGACGGGCATCGTGGACGTGGCCGCACGGGCCGGAGTTTCGGTGGCGACGGTGTCGCGGGCACTGCGGGGTCTACCAGGCGTGTCACCTGCCACCCGCGCTGCCGTGCAGGCGGTGGCTACCGAGCTCGGCTACGTACCGTCACCGAGTGCGGCCGGACTGCCCACGGGCCGCACAGGGGCCGTCGGTGTGGTGTCGCCGGTGGCTCGGGGGTGGTACTTCAGCGCGGTCGCCGAGGGCGCCCAGGAAGCGTTCTCGGCGGCCGGATACGACGTGCTGCGCTACGGCCTCGCCGACGTCGAGACGCAGCGGCGGCGCGTCGTCGACACTCATCTGCTCCGCAAACGGGTCGACGCGTTGGTGGTGCTCAGCCTGCCGTTGATGCCGGACGAGGTGACCGCACTGGTCGCGATGCAGCGCCCGGTTGTTGCGATCGGCCCGGTGATGCCCGGCATCCCGACGGTGCGGATCGACGACGTCGAGGTCGGTCGGATGGCGGCCGAACACCTGGTACGGCTGGGACACCGCCGCATCGGATTCATCGGAGGCGATCCGGACGATCACCTCGGGTTCCCGGTGGCCCCGGACCGGCAGAGGGGGTACGCCGAGGTGCTCCGGGCGGCTGGGGTGGAGCCGGATCCCGCCCTGACCGTGGCGGGGAGGTTCGTCGCCGAGGCAGGCGTCGAGGCGTACGCGGAGTTCAAGCGGCGCGGGCCGCTGCCCACCGCTGTGATGGCGGTGTCGGACGAGATCGCCATGGGATTCGTCCACGCGGCTCGGCAGGACGGTGTCCGGGTGCCCGATGACGTCTCCGTGATGGGAGTTGACGATCACGATCTGGCGTGGCTGTTCGGGTTGACCACGGTGGCCCAGCCGGTGCGTGAGGAGGGCCGGATCGCGGCGGCGTACCTGCTTGACCGGTTGCGTGGTCGGGACGCCGACCACGCGGAGATCATGACGCTGCCGACCCGGCTGATCGTGCGGACCACCACCGCGGCCCCGGCAGCACGCTGAGCCGCTGCCGGGGCCACCTCGGTCCTGCTAGAGACTCGGGCCGATGGGCTCAGCTCTGGATCTCTTGCCGTTCGTTGCTGCTCGTGGTGCCGACCGCGTGTGCGGTGTCGGCGCGGACGACGTCGATGCGCCGCGGCCGGGCTTGTTCTGCGACCGGGACGGTGAGGGTCAGCACCCCGTCGGCGTAGGTTGCGTCGATCTCCTCCGTGGACAGGCCGTCGCCGAGGGTGAGTTGGCGGGCATAGGTGCCGGTGGGGCGCTCGCGCGCTAGCCACTGGGTGCCCTCGTCGGCGCGATCAGTGCGTTGGGCTCGCACGGTGAGCGTGCGATTCTCCACACTGACGTCGATGGAGCCAGGATCGACACCCGGTAGGTCGAAATGGATGACGTAATGGTGCCCGGATCGGTAGAGATCGAGCGGCATGGTCGCGGCGTTCCGGGCGGTGCCGAGAACATGGTCGGCTAGGCGGTCGATCTCACGGAATGGGTCGAAGCGAGTCGTCACAACAACCACCTCCAGACAACGACATGCTTCACGTGTGAATGCACATGGCTTCCGCGGGTGCTGTGTCTGCGTGGTGTCCTGAGCGGTCCAGACAACAGCGCCGGTTGCCACCGTCATTTTAGCACTCGCGACATAGGAGTGCTAACCGTCCCGATCAAGGGTGGTGAGTCTGTTTCCGTCCTACAGCAATCATGATCAGGAGGCGACGACATGATAGGTATAGGGAGGGTGAACGACATCACAGCGGAGACCCCGCCCTCCCCCACCCCGTTTCACGATCTGGACGAGTACATCTCACTTCCACGTGCCGCCGGCCTCACACTTTCGCCCGACGGGCGCCGGTTGGTGACAGCGGTCGCCACGATGAACGCGGACAAGACCAGATACGTCACCGCCCTATGGGACGTCGATCCCGACGGCTCGCGTCCGGCGCGACGCTTGACCCGAAGCGCCAAAGGTGAAAGCGGTGCGGCGTTCCTCCCCGACGGCTCGTTGCTGTTCTGCTCGGCCCGTCCCGACCCGTCCGCGAGTGACGACGACGAGGTGCCACTCCTCTGGATGCTGCCCGTCGACGGCGGTGAGGCGCGGGTAGTGGCCCGTCGTCCCGGTGGTGTCGGTGGCGTCGTCGTGGCTCGCGACAGCGGGACGGTGGTCGTCTCGTCGTCCACCTACCCGTCGTCGTCGGACGCCGAGGCGGAGGCGGCCAAACGTAAGGAGCGCAAGGAGAAGAAGGTCTCGGCCATCCTGCACGAGAGCTACCCGGTGCGGTACTGGGACAGCGACCTCGGCCCCGACCTTCCCCGATTGTTCGCCGGGCAGCTCAGCGACGGCGAGGACGAGTTCGCCGAGCCGACCGTCGAGCTGACCGACCTCACCCCCGACGCCGGGCGGGCGTTGGAGCGAGGCGACCACGACATCAGTGCTGACGGACGGACGATCGTCAGCACATGGAACGTCCCACACGCCGCTGGGCTGCGGCGGTCTCTTGTGGTCATCGATACCAACACGGGCGAACGGCGGATGCTCGTCGACGAGCCCGCCTACGAGTACGGCGCTCCACGGTTGAGCCCCGATGGCACCATGGTCGCCGCGGTGCGGGAGCGGATGACGACCCCACACGATCCAGGCGACCAGGTGTTGGTCGTGGTGTCGGTAGCCGACGGTACGGTCCGCGAGCTGGCGCCAGACTGGGACCGTTGGCCGGCCGGCGCACCGTCCTGGACACCCGACGGATCCGCGCTGATCGTCGTCGCCGACGAGAACGGCCGGGCGCCGGTGTTCCGCGTCGAGATCGACACCGGCGCCGTGACCCGGCTCACCGCGGACGACTACGCATACTTCGACGTCTCCGTCTCGCCCGATGGCCGCTACGTCTATGCCATGCGCACGTCGTACCTCGAACCGATGACCCCCGTCCGACTGGCCGCCGACGTCGCGGACCAGACGTCGCACCGGCTCCTCGGCCCGGTACCGGCTCCGCGGCTGCCCGGGCGCCTGGAGGAGGTCGAGACCGTCGCGACGGATGGGACGCGGGTGCGGGCATGGCTGGCCCTCCCCGACGACACTTCGCCGGCCAATCCGGCGCCGCTGCTGCTGTGGATCCACGGTGGTCCCCTGAACTCGTGGAACGCGTGGTCGTGGCGGTGGAACCCATGGATCATGGCGGCGCAGGGGTATGCGGTGTTACTCCCGGACCCCGCGTTGTCCACCGGATACGGTCGCGAGTTCATCAAACGCGGTTGGGGAGCGTGGGGAAAGGCGCCATTCACCGACCTGATGGCCATCACCGACGTCACGGTGGCACGCGACGACATCGACCACAACCGCACCGCGGCGATGGGTGGTTCGTTCGGTGGCTACATGGCCAACTGGGTAGCCGGCCACACCGACCGGTTCGACGCGATCGTCACTCACGCCAGCCTATGGGCTCTGGACCAGTTCGGCGCCACTACCGACGCCGCGTGGTACTGGTTGCGTGAGATGACGCCCCAGATGGCCCGTGACAATTCACCGCATCACAGCGTCGACAAGATAGAGACGCCGATGCTGGTGATCCACGGCGACAAGGACTACCGCGTACCCATCGGCGAGGCGCTGCGGCTGTGGTACGAGCTCGCCAGCCATAGCGTTTCCAACGACGGCGAGATGCCGCACAAGTTCTTGTACTTCCCGGACGAGAACCACTGGGTCCTGACCCCGCAACACGCCAAGGTCTGGTACCAGACGGTGGCGGCGTTCCTGGGCCATCACGTACTCGGCAAAGACTGGGAGCCGCCCGCCATCCTGCGTTGATGGGTCGCAGCTGTTCCGTACCCCGCCCAACCCTGGTGGATCTTTGCCGGGGTTGGGCGGCGGTACGTGGCGGCGGGGTTCACCGGCTAGAGTTTTGGGCGTGCCTGCCAGTACCAGCCGATACGCCTACCTCGGCCCCGAAGCGACCTTCACCGAGGCGGCCGCGCGCCGCATACCGGCGCTCGCCGGCGCCGCACTCGAACCGTACTCCACGGTTCACACGGCGGTTGACGCCGTCCGTACCGGCGACGTCGCTGGAGCCGTCGTACCGCTGGAAAACTCCGTCGAGGGGTCGGTAAACACCACCCTCGACGAATTGATCCGCGGCGCACCGGTGATGATCGCCGCCGAACACCTGCTGCCGGTCACCTTTACGTTGATGGCGCGCACCGGGACCACGCTGACCGGCGTCCGGAGGGTGATCACCCACCCGGTTGCTGAGGCGCAGTGCCGAGCCTGGCTCAGCAAGACACTGCCGGACGCGGTGACGGCGATGGGCTCGTCCACGGCGGCGGCGGCCGAAAGTGTGTCAGGCGGGTCGCCGGGGGTCGACGGCGAGCTATACGACGCCGCGATCGCCGCGCCGATCGCCGCCGAGCGTTACGGGCTGGCGGTGTTAGCCGACGACATCGGGGAAGACAAAGACGCGCTGACGAGGTTCGTGCTCATTACCCGGCCCGGGCGGCCGCCGCGGTCCACCGGATCGGACAAGACCAGCCTGGTCGCGTACATCCGTGACGATCATCCGGGTGCCTTGTTGGAGATCCTGGAGCAGTTCGCCACTCGCGGAGTGAATCTCACCCGCATCGAGTCGCGGCCAACAGGCAACGGGATGGGACGGTACTGTTTCGTCATCGACGCTGAAGGACACCTCAACGACGCCCGGGTGGGTGAGGCGCTCATGGGACTGCGTCGAGTCTGCGCCGACGTGCGGTTCCTCGGCTCGTACGCTCGGGCCGACGGCGTGCGCCCCCCAGTTGGGCGCGGCATGAGCAATGCCGACTTCCGCGACGCCGTCGAGTGGCTGGAATCGTTGCGGTCCGGCTGACGCCGACGGGGTGCACTCCGCTGAGGTAATCGGGTTGTCGGCCGGTAGGGGTGGGCCGGTACGCTCTCAACGTGCTTGATCTCCGAGTGATCCGTGATGATCCGGACCGCCTCCGAGCCTCGCAGCGTGCCCGCGGCGAGAGCATCGACGTGGTCGACGAGTTGCTGGCCGCCGACGAGGCCCGCCGCTCGTCCCTAGCCGAGTTCGAACGGCTGCGTGGCGAACAGAAGGTCTTGAGCAAGGAGATTCCGCACGCGTCTGGTGAGGAGAAGCAGGCGCTGTTGGCTCGGGCCAAAGACCTCGCCGCGGCCGTCAAGGCGGCCCAAGCGGCTGCGGACGACGCCCAGGTACGGCTCGACGAACTCGCCATGGTGCCGTCCAACATCGTGCTCGACGGGGTACCCGCTGGTGGGGAGCAGAACTATAAGGTTCTCCGCGAGGTCGGCACGGCACCCGAGCTGGACAAGGTGCGTGACCATCTCGAGCTGGGCGAAGGGTTGCGGGCCATCGACACCGAACGTGGCGCCAAGGTGTCGGGCTCGCGGTTCTACTTCCTCACCGGTGTGGGCGCGCAACTGGAGCTGGGGATCCTCAACCTGGCCATGAAGACCGCCGTCGATGCCGGGTTCACCCCCGTCATCACACCAACCTTGGTGCGGCCCGAGGTAATGGCCGGAACCGGCTTCCTCGGTGCACACGCGGACGAGATCTACCGGCTGGAGCGCGACGATCTCTACCTGGTAGGTACCAGCGAGGTCGCGCTGGCCGGTTTCCATGCCAACGAGATCGTCGATCTTGACGCCGGACCACTGCGTTATGCCGGGTGGTCGGCCTGTTACCGCCGCGAGGCCGGCTCACACGGCAAGGACACGCGCGGCATCATCCGGGTGCATCAGTTCCACAAGGTCGAGATGTTCATCTACTGCCGCGAGGAGGACGCCATCGCCGAACACGAGCGGCTGCTCGGATGGGAGGAGCAGATGCTCGCGGCGGTCGAGGTGCCTTACCGGGTGATCGACGTCGCCGCCGGAGACCTCGGGTCCAGTGCGGCGCGAAAGTTCGACTGCGAGGCGTGGTTGCCGTCGCAGTCGCGCTGGATGGAGGTCACCTCCACGTCGAACTGCACGACGTTCCAGGCGCGGCGGCTCGGGATCCGGGAACGGTCGGGGGCTGGCCCCAGGACGGTCGCCACCCTGAACGGCACCTTGGGCACCACCCGCTGGATCGTGGCGATCCTGGAGAACCATCAGCGCCCGGACGGTTCCGTGGCCGTGCCGACGGCGCTGCGGCCATACCTCGGCGGCGTCGAGGTACTCGAGCCCGTGGTTCCCACGCGGCGGTGAGGTTCCTGGCACAGCTGTGAGGTTCCTGGCGCGGCTGTGACCCGGTCGGCTGTGGTATCCGTGCGACTGTGATTTACAGTTGCATTCGCACGGGGGCGACATGGTCATAAAACGAGATAAAGGACGCATAACGTCATGGCAGACACGTTGGAAGAGATTCTGCTCGCACCGAGCCGCCGGTCCCTGGTGGTGACCGACGTGGCCGCATTGGTCGACGCCGAGGTCAGCGACAAGAGTGGGGTATCCGGCCTGGCCGTCAAGAGCGGGTACGCGCTGATCAAGAAGATCAATTCGTCGTTCGTCACGGACGCGGTCGACAGCATGCTCGAGAACTTCGTCGCCAGGTTGGAGCCGTTCTACGCCAGCTACCGATCCAGCGGCACCACCTCGTTCAAAGACCACCTGGCGGCCAACTCGGCCGAAGCCGCCGACGCCCTGCTCGGAGTCACCGACGACCGAGCCGCCGCATCGCACCGTGAAAGCGTCAAGAAGGTCTACTCCAAGCTGCGCCCCCAGGCCACGAAGCACGTCGAAGAGGCGTTGCCGCGGCTGGGTGAGCTCGTGGAGAAGCACGCGGCGGCCGTCAACGCCGGTTAGTGTGTTCCGGTGCCGGACCGAATGTCCTGCACCGGTAGGCCGCCACCCCCGCGCACCTAGATGTATCGGGGTCAGGGTTCCAACGTCAGGAACCCTGACCCCGTTTGTATGCCACGGACGTCCCACCCCGCCAGAGTGTGCACCTGATCTCCGTTTTGTCACCTGATCATTTTCTGTGGGGCGATCAGGTGTACCAACGACGGACGACGGCGCGGTGTGATGCATCTGATCGCGTCCCGTGATGTGGACGCGCGGTGATCAGATGTGTAAACGCGGCTCGCTGGTGAGTTGATGCATCTGATCACCAGACCGGCGCCCACCCGCGGGTGCAAGCGACGACGACACGCACACCCCAACAACGACACGAACAGAAGGATCCGTCACCGATCGCTCGCCGGGCCCGTCACGGATCCGCTGACCGAACACTTGCTGCCGATCAGATGCACAACTCGACTCAAAAGCGCTGACCGTGCATCTGATCGCCGCGCGTCCATACTCTGAGACGCGATCAGATGCACCACACCGTGTCGACACCCGCGGTTGGTACACCTGATCGCCCCAGGGAAAACGATCAGGTGGCAAAACGGAGATCAGGTGCACACGCGGGGGTCGGGAGGGGGTTGCGCTAAGGCGGTCCGCTGCGCATCACGCATCTACCTGATCTCACCGATCTCACATCGCGCAGGCTGACCAGGAAAGACGCCACCTGGGTGCCAATTGTCAGGCGCACGGATTCTGGTGCAGGACGCTAGAGATACATGCCGCTACGTTGTTCACCCTCGCCGGGCTGCTGACCAGGCGCGCCTGGTTGTCCAGGGGGCATCTGCACGCCGGGTGGCAGTGCACGGCGCATCTGCTCGAGCTGTGCACGTGCGGCCATCTGCTGAGCGAAGAGTGTGGTCTGAATGCCGTGGAACAATCCTTCCAGCCAGCCGACGAGCTGCGCCTGAGCGACTCGCAACTCCGACTCGGACGGCACAGTGTCATTGCCGAACGGCAACGCCAGACGTTCGAGTTCCTCGACCAGTTCGGGAGCGAGGCCATCCTCGAGTTCGTCGAGGGACGTGCGGTGGATCTCGCCCAACCGGCGGCGGCTCGCCTCGTCGAGGGGCGCCGCTTTGACCTCGTCCAACAGCTGCTTGATCATGCTGCCGATGCGCATCACTTTGGCCGGCTGCTCCACCAGGTCGGTGAGCGAACTCGGCTCTTTGTCATCTTCGTTCTCGTTTGACGCCGGCTCTACGGCCATACCCTCGGGCCCGACAACGACGACCCGTGGGCTTTCTGGGCCCGGTGCGTCATCGTGCTGCTCGGCGTTCTCGTTCGACTCCGTCATACCCCCATCTTGACGCACGGCGAGGGACCACGGCACCCGAGGCGTCTACGAGTCCTGTTCAGCGACGAAGCAGCGCGAGGCGTTCAGGCTGAGACGTACTCACGCTGCCACTTGATCATGTGCGGGCTACACCCCCCAGGAAGTGGCGAACTCGCACATGATCAAGGCAGCCAGACCTGTCGCCCGTCAGTCGCGCCTACTCCCGACCCACGTCAATCTGCCGTTGTCAGTAGGACCTTGCCGACATGGTCGCTGTCTTCGACAGTGCGGTGAGCGCGGGCGGCCTCGGACATGGGAACCCGGTGGTCGACGACGGGTACCACCTGACCGTTGGAGATCATTGGCCAGACGTGGTCGCGGACTTCGGTGACGATGCCGGCCTTCTCGGCGGGTGGCCGGGCGCGCAGCGTGGTCCCGGTGATCGACGCGCGTTTGCCCATCAATGCGCGCAGGTCGATCTCCGCCGCCCGTCCGCCTTGGAGGCCGATGACGACGAGGCGGCCGTTGACCGCCAGGACATCGATGTTGCCGGCCAGGTACTTGGCTCCGATGATGTCGAGCACGACGTCGGCCCCACGCCCGCCGGTAGCGGCGCGGAGTGCCTCGACGAAGTCCTGCTCGCGGTAATTGACCAGGATCGACGCGCCCAGCTGCGCACACCGTTCGAGTTTGGCGGCCGAACCCGCGGTGACGGCGACCGTTGCGCCGAGCGCGACACCGATTTGGATCGCCGCGGTCCCGATGCCGCTGCCGCCACCATGGATCAGCACGACCTCGCCCTGGCGCAGCCCGGCCGTCATGACGAGATTGGACCAGACCGTGCACATGACCTCCGGCAGGGCGGCGGCGGTGACGAGGTCGATGCCTGCGGGGACGGGGAGGAGCTGACCGGCGGGAACCACGACCCGTTCGGCGTAACCACCACCGGACAGTAAGGCACAGACCTCGTCACCCACCGCCCACCCTGATACGTCCGGCCCGACGTCGCGAATGATCCCACTGCACTCGAGGCCGGGCCATTCCGGAGCGTCGGGCGGTGGCGGGTAGTGTCCGAGGCGTTGCATGATGTCGGCGCGGTTGACCGCGGATGCGACCACGTCGATGACCACCTCACCGGGACCGCATACCGGGTCGGGCACTTCCTGCCAGCGGAGGACGTCGGGCCCACCGGCCTCGGTGATGACGACGGCCCGCATCAGGGTTCGGTCCGGTCGGATGGGGTCGTGGCGTCCGCGTCTGCCGACGGCTGTCCACCACCGTCGAGGGGTGGTGTTGCGTCGGAGGTGGCCGCTGCTTGGGGTCCATGGCCGGGCCAGTTGGTGGCGAGCTCGGCCGCGGTGTCGAGGGTGGTAGCGACCGCGCCGGATCCGCCGCCCCGGAGCGCCGCGGCGTAGCCCGCGATGAACGTGGAGACCGGTGCCGCAGGGCGCTCCACGTTGTGGGCGGCATCCCGGGCCAGATCGAGGATGGCGCCGACGTCGACGTCGTCGATTGGCACGTTCAGCTCTTCGCAGAGGGCGGTGATCCACGGGTCCATGGTCATGGTGCCTGGTGATCCTTCCGTACGGCGTCGTCGTCCGGCCGGCCTGGCGGTTGCGCGGTCGGTGTGGTCCCGGTCCAGCGTGCCAGGTCGACCTCGGTGTCGATGTCTTCTGCGGCGATCGGGTCGGGGAGTGTCGCGATGGTGAGGTGGTCGACGAGGTGCCGGAGCGGTCGGTCGGGCAGGTGCCCGGCCGCGCGCAGTGCGGCTTCCAGAGCGGGCCGGGCGTAGACGGCGGTGAGTGGCTGGCGCCGGCCGGTGCCGTCGGTGAGCAGCACGGCGTCCGCTGTGCCGGCGTCGAGTTCTTCGTGTAGCCGTTCGACGGTGCTGGCGGTGACCGCCGGTAGGTCGGCGGCGAGGACGGTCACCGTCGTTGCTGCGGACGGCAGTACGGCCACCCCGGCGTCGAGTGCCGCCAGCGGGCCGCTGCCCGGCGGTTCTTCGACGGTCCACCGCACCGGCCGGCAGGTGGGTCGTAGTGGGCCGACGACGACGATGTCCGGGCAGCTGGTGCAGGCGGCGATGGCGGTGTCGAGCAGCGCGCGGCCACCGACGATCAGCTGGGGTTTGTCGGCGCCCCCGAGCCGTCGGGCCGACCCTCCGGCCAGAATCACCGCACCTCGAGCCATGGGCAACCTCCGGTTATTCCTCCGTCACGACGGACGTCGGCCAGGGCCGACGGTGTCGCAGCGCGGGGTTGCGCTCGCGGCTGGCCGCAAGGTGTTCCCGGTCGATCAGCCCGGACACGACCCCTTCGGCGTCGCCGGTAGCCGCCACCGCAACCCCGAGCGGGTCGACCAGCATGCTGCGGCCGCAATAGGCCTTGCCGGTCTGTGCGGCGGCCGCGACGTAGGTGGTGTTCTCGATAGCTCGGGCCCGCACCAGCGTCGACCAGTGGTCCTCTTTGAGGGGGCCACGTACCCACGCCGCTGGCAACACGAGCACATCCGCGCCGGCGGTCACCAACGCCCGGGAGTGTTCGGGGAAGCGGAGGTCGTAACAGGTGAGCAACCCCAAGGTGAAGCCGCCTACGTCTACCACGGTGGGGGTGGCGGGGCCGGCCAGCAGCCGGTCGGATTCCCGGTAGCCGAACGAGTCGTACAGGTGCGCCTTGCGGTATGTCGCCAGTAGATCTCCGGACGGACCTACGACGACGAGGGTGTTGAACGGCCGGTTGGGGTCGTCGGAGATCTCGAACATGCCGCCGACGAACGTCGCCCCCTGTTGTTTGGCGAGATCGGCCAGGCCGGCGACGAATGGGCCGTCGACCGCCTGGGCGACCGGGCCCAGGGGTGTGGTGGGTGTGCCGAAGTCATGCATCACGGCCTCGGGCAGAACGACCAGCTCGGCGTCGACGCCGGTGACCAGCCGTTGGATGGCGTCGAGGTTCGCGGCCGGATCGAGGCCGGCCGCCGTCTGCACGAGTGCTACACGCATGTGTCCATTCTGGCCCACCGCGCCGGGCTCCCACGGGTCGCCCGTCGCCGGACGATCAGGGCTGGTCAGACCGGGAGCTGGTTGCCTCCCGCCGGAATGGTCGAGGGCGTCCTGTTCAGCTTCTCTTGCACATCGTCAGGGAGGTCGTCGCTACGGTCGCGGAGCTGGTTCTTGTACGCTTCCAGTTCCTCGGAGAACTCCCGCGCCTGCGGCCCGAACCAGACCGTGCCGTTGCCCATCGCCTCGGCGATGTCGTGCAGTTGGCCGCGCACGTCCGGCTTGTCTCGTTCGACATCCGCCTTGAGTTGGAGCAGCGCCTCGTACTCCGGGTTCGGCTGCGTGTTCGATTCACCCGGCTTGGTGGATATCCCGATCGGGGGGCGGTGGTCGATCCGGTTGTCGAGGCCGTCGAAAAGCTCGGTACCGTCGTAGTTCATCGTTTCTCCTTGGGCGGCCGATGCGGCGTCAGGACACGCCCGGGTTCGGGAAATGGGCGCCGAGATCGTTCCAATAGGCGTCTACCACCGCCGGATCCTGCACCCACTCCATGTAGGCGAGCATGCCGGCCTCGTCCATCTCGCTGATGGGGAGGATCCGGCCGTCGTCGTCGGTGAACTTGCCGCCGTGCCGTTCCTCGTAGGTGGCCGGGTTGCCGTCGTAGGTTTCGGTCCAGGTGGTGCCGTCGTCCCGCTCGTGCACGATCTCGACCTCGGGCAGGCTGCCGTCGCCGAGCCGCTTCTTGTGATAGTTCACGCTCGCGTTGAGCCACATCCGGTGTTCGAGCTCGGTCCAGCCAACGTCCGGGTCGTAGTCCGGGTAGGGCCGTGACAGGAGGTCCTTGAGTAGACCGTTGGCGATGTCTTTGCCGATGTCGAGCGCAAGCTCCTTCGGGTGTTTCGGGTCGGTAAGGAGGTCGATGGCGGCACCGAGCATCTCGTTCCACTCGTCGACCTCCTTGTTCAGCGTCTCGGCGACGTTCGCGCTGCGGCAGACGAACCAGTCGGCGAAGAGGTTGGCCTGCGCGAGCGGAAAGTTGTTGGCATCTCGGTTCGAGGAGTCCGTGGAACCACCCCAGTATTCGTGGGTTTCTACGAACTTCTCTTGGAACCGCACGGACAGGTAGGCGGCGTTCGTCTCGTCGCGCATGGCCTGTTCGACGATGCTCGCCCACCACTCCGCCGGTGCCTCGACGCCGTCCCGGCCGTCCCGGAGTTCCTTGTAGTACTCCTCGACCGGTGCGGTCACGCTGTCGTAAAGATCGTCGAGATGCCGCTCGATCAGGTGGGTGAACCACAGCCGGTACATCTCCTGAGCGACTTTGTCGTCCATGTCGTGAACAGTCTTCAGGAGCAGGTAGACACTCTTGTCGGCCAGACCTTGATCGAAGCGGGCTACACCTTCGGTAGCCGCGTCGAGCACTTTGAGGAACGCTTCGTGGACGGATTCGCCGTAGGCCCAGCCCTGCATGATGGCGGCGGCGTACTCGGCATTGGTGTCGAAACGGTGATTGCCGGAGGGTGATCCCTGGAACCAGGTCGCGGCGGCCACCGGATGGCGGGCCAGCGCTTCCATGACGGTGATGGTGCCGGTGTCGTCGAGACGGTGGAGGTTGTCCATGGCGCTGTGCAGGAAGTCTTCATTCCAACGTCCGTAACCCATGAACTGGGCCATGGTGGTCCAGCCGTCGTCTTCGCGCCACCCGACGTCTCCCCAGTTGTCCATTCCCCGCATCCACTCGCCGCCGGCCATGTCGATCCGGTGGCTCGCGGCAGCCAGGGCGAAGGACACCGCGCCCAGCTTGGAGCTGTCATATTCTCCGGACCCCTGGTAGGCGTCCTGGAGGAAGATCGCCAACACCGCCGAGCCCGTGCTGTTGAAGAACGCCTCGAGGTAGTCGGGGTCGAAGCTATGCTCCCGGAGCAGCGCGTAGACCTCGTCCGGGATCTCGTCGCCGGGGTGGAGTCCCTCGAGGAGGCGTTCCGCGTCTTCCCGGCCGGCCTTGGCGGCTTCGTCCGCGGTGTCCCAACCGAGATCCCCGGCGCCGACCGCGACGAACGTTCCTGGTGGGCCTTCTGCCGCGATCTCAGCCATGTCCCGGCGGCGTTCCAGCATGGGTAGCTGGTCATTCACCCACTCGGCCACCACTTCCTGCCGGCTGATGTTGGTGGTGGTCACGCCGGCCTGATTGAACCGGCTGCGGTAGGTGCCGGTGAACTGTTCGATTTCGCCGATAGCGGCGCGAGCGTCAGCGATCAGCTGGTTGAGGGCACCCGGGTCGATCCCGACGGCGGTGCCGCCGGCTGGGTCATCCCGGCGTTCCTGATCGTTCATGTCACGTTCCTCAGCGATTCAGCAAATGTTCGAGGAGCATGACAGTTGTGGAAACGACGTGATCGTCGGGCCAAACGGTCCAGCCTCCGGGCGGTGGAGTAGTATCCCCGGTTGTTTTCGGCCGCTCAGACCCCCGCTCGTGCCGTTAGGGGATGCGGTTCTGGCACCGGGTGCAGATCTTCATGCCGGCGTTGCGCCAGCCCCATTGCGGTGAGCAGCCGAACATCTTGCAGCGAAGTGTCTTGGTGCCTGGGCCTGCTTTGCTCCAGAAGATGGCGTCCCAGATGAAGAAGGCGACCACTGCCGCCCCGAGGAGCCCGATGAGAACCAGAAACTCCATCCGCACTCCCGGGGCAGGTACTGGTTGGTCGGATCGCACACCCCGTACATTGAGCGTAAAGGAGATGTCAAGATCAACACTGATCCGAGGTTGACGCTCTTACATCACCATCCAGCGTTCATGGAGGACACACGTTGAGCCAGCACGAGTGGACGGCCGTCGACCACTACTTCGAGGAGCGGTTCAATCCGCCGGATCCGGCCCTCGACGCGGCACTCCAGGCCAGTGATGCCGCCGGCCTGCCCGCCATCAGCGTCGCTGCCAACCAGGGCAAGCTACTCCAGCTGGTGGCGCTGGCGCAGGGTGCACGCCGCATTCTGGAGGTCGGAACCCTGGGTGGCTACAGCACGATCTGGCTGGCCCGGGCGCTGCCCTCCGATGGGCGGCTGATAACGCTGGAGGCCGATCCCACACATGCCGAGGTAGCCCGCGCCAACCTCGACCGTGCTGGACTAGGGGCGTTGGTGGACGTACGCACCGGCCCGGCGCTCGACACGTTGCCGAGCCTCGCCGATGACGGCCCGGAACCGTTCGATCTCGTCTTCATCGACGCCAACAAAGATGCCACCGCGGAGTACTTCGACTGGGCGCTGCGGTTGTCCCGGGTGGGAAGCGTCATCGTCGTCGACAACGTGGTACGCGGCGGAGCGGTTGCCGATCCGGAGAGCAACGATCCCAGTGTGCAGGGTATTCAGCGGTTTGCCGACAGGGTGGCCGCCGAGCCTAGAGTCAGCGCCACCACCGTTCAGACCGTCGGCAGCAAGGGGTACGACGGGTTCACCATGGTGGTGGTCACCCACTAAGAGCGGAAGCTCTAAGGTGTGTTCCATCGCGTGAGCGAGCCGCGCCCGGGACGTGTAGGCGCGGCTCGCTCATCTTCATGGGGTGCCACCCGTGATGGGTACCTCCCTCAACCTGGGCACGGGATGGTTCAGGTGGTGGCGGGGTTGGCCTCGCCGTCGCCAGCGTTCACCGGTCGCCCGCGTGTTGCTCGCTCGTTGTCCCGTCGGGGCGTCGTCGACACTTCGGGCGGCCCGGCCGTCGCCGCGCTCACCCGGGCCATCACGTCCTCCGGGACGTCATCCTCGGTGGCGATCTCGTAGCTCGACTCGCCGTGGTGCACCCGGTCGACACCAACGATCTCGTGGTCGTCGTGTACCCGGAAGCCGATGGTCTTCTCCAGCAGGGTCGCGATGATGTACGTCACGACGAACGAGTACGCCATGACGGCGACCGCACCAACGATCTGCCGACCGAGCAGGTCGACGCCACCACCGAAGAGCAGCCCGTCCACTCCGTCGGGTGCGTTCGCCGTCGCGAAGAAACCGATGGCCACGGTGCCGACCAGGCCGCCCACGAGGTGCACGCCCACCACGTCCAGCGAGTCGTCGTAGCGGAGCCGGAACTTCAGGCTGACCGTCAGCGAGCAGATCACGCCGGCGAGTGCGCCGATGCACAGCGCGCCCATCGGGTTGACCGCTCCGGCCGCCGGTGTGATGGCCACCAGCCCGGCCACCACTCCGGACGCCGCGCCCAGCGAGGTGGCGTGCCCGTCGCGCACCTTCTCGACGATGATCCAGGCCAGTAGCGCCGCGGCCGTCGCTCCGATGGTGTTGACGAGTGCCACGCCGGCGGCCTCATCCGCGGCGTAGGCGGAGCCCGCGTTGAAACCGAACCAGCCGAACCACAGCAGCCCGGCGCCGATCATCACCAACGGCAGGTTGTGCGGCCGGTGGGAGCCCTTGCCGAAACCACGCCGGCGGCCCAGCACTATCGCGAGGGCGAGGCCCGCCGCACCAGCATTGATGTGCACCGCCGTCCCGCCGGCGAAGTCGACCGCCTCCAGCGAGTCGATGATCCAGCCGCCGTCGCCCCACACCCAATGCGCTACCGGCGAATAGACGACGGTCATCCAGATCGCGGCGAACAGTAGCCAGGTCCAGAAGTTGGCCCGGTCGGCGATCGCGCCGGCGATCAGCGCAACCGTGATCACCGCGAACATCCCCTGGAAACCGACGTCCACGAGGGTGGGGATGTTGCCACTCAAGTCGTCCATCAGGCCGGACAGGCCGAAGAAGTCCGCCGGGTTGCCGAGTAATCCTCCGACGCTGTCACCGTAGGCGATCGAGTAGCCGTACATGATCCACAAGATGCTGACGACACCGAGCGCGCCGAAACACATCATCATCATGTTGATGACGCTCTTGGCGCGCACCATGCCGCCGTAGAAGAGTGCGAGGCCTGGTGTCATGAGCATGACCAGCGCCGTGCACACGAGAATCCAGGCGGTATCTCCCGTATCCATCTGCCGTCCCTCCAACGCGAGCGGCGGGGAACGGGCGCGACCTGTTCACCGGAGGCCACGCCCGGTCCGCCTTCATCGAGCCGCGACGTTGCGGCAACCGGACATCACGAGCGTGGAGGGTGGACGTTTCGCCGATCGGCTCGGAACCGTTACAAGCACGTGTCGCGGTGGGCCCGGTGTGACCGGCTGGTTAACGGATCACCGTTGGTGTTGCGGCTGGATCACGTCGTGGGCATCCTGCGCGATGGCCCGGGCGTGCCGGCGAATCTCGCCCGCCGCCGGGATGGTCGGCGGTCAGCCGATGACCTTAGATGTCTTCGATCCGGCGGCCGCGAGAAACACGATCGTTCCACAGCCGGATGCCGCCCAGAAGGCCGTTCTCGTTGCCGACGACGGTGACGTCGCCGCCCAACTCGCCCTGGATATGGCGGGCGCCGCCGCCACCGACGTAAAGGTGATCCCAGTGCAAGACCGGGCGTAACCCGTCGACGGCGCGGATCACCCGGCGGGACCAGCGACGGTCGCCGAGGCGCCGCCGGGCGTGGTGGCCGAGCTGCTCGTCGTAGGTCTGCCCCTTGCGGAACGGCGCCTGCGACAACTCGACCTTCGGGAGCAGGACGCCGTCGTCGAACAGAGCACATCCGAGCCCGGTACCTAAAGTGAGCACCACCTCGAACCCCTTGCTGTCGATCACCGCAAGACCGGCGATCTCGGCGTCGTTGAGGACCCTGGTGGGGCGCCCCAAGGCGGACTCGAGCGCCGACTGAATGTCGAAGCCGGACCAGGCCGCCACCAGTTCCGGCAGCGGCGGGGTGAACGGACCAGCCTCGGTGACGTAATGCGGGGTGGCGTGTACGACACCCAGCCGGACCATGCCGGGAAACCCGACCGAAACACGGTCGAACTGCATCCCCGTTGTCTCGGCCAGCAAGACGACGGCCGCGACCAGCACGTCGGGCGGGCAGGGATAGGGTGTGCGTAACCGGCTGCGTTTGTGTAGCGCCGTGCCGTCGGGACCGAGCACGGTGGCTTTGAGGCCCGTTCCGCCGCAGTCGACGGCCAGAGTGCGCGGGCCTTCGCCGGCGGAGGTCATCACGGATGAGACGGTAGCTTGACACCCTCGCTTGCCGGAAATCGGGGGGCGGCCGCGGCCCCCGTTTGGTGACCCACGGGAAGGACGATCATGGACGTGCTCGTCGATGTCGACGAACTATATCGCCTGGTGACCGTTGGCCCACGGCCAGTGGTGCTGGACGTGCGGTGGAAGCTCGGCCAAACCGACGGACGGCAACAGTACCAGGACGAACACCTCCCCGGTGCGGTGTACGTGGACCTCGAGACCGAACTCGCCGCGCCGGCGACACCCGAGCTCGGCCGGCACCCGTTGCCAGAGGTGTCGCGGCTCCAACGGGCGGCGCGGCGCTGGGGGGTTCGCCAGGATGTCGCGGTGATCGCCTACGACGACAACGCCGGGATGACCGCCGCCCGGGCGTGGTGGCTGTTGCGGTGGGCCGGGGTGCGTGACGTCCGGCTGCTGGACGGCGGCCTAGCCGCCTGGCGGCGGGCCGGATACCCACTGGACGACGGCGATGTCGTGCCGAGCCCTGGTGACGTGGTCCTCACCTCCGGCGGAATGCCGGTCGTCGACGCCGAGGCGGCGGCGCAGCTGGCCCGCGACGGGGTGTTGCTCGACGCGCGGGCGGCGGAACGCTACCGAGGGGACGCCGAGCCGATCGATCCACGGGCCGGCCACATTCCCGGTGCGCTGAGTGCACCCACCACCGACAACGTGGATGACGACGGTCGGTTCCGGCCAGCCGACCAGCTGCGGCGGCGTTTCGCCGCGGTGGGGATCTCGGGCTCGGCGACGGTAGGTGCCTACTGTGGTTCCGGCGTCACCGCCGCACACGAGGTGGCCGCGCTGGCCATCGCCGGCGTCGACGCCGCGCTCTACCCGGGTTCGTGGTCGCAGTGGTCGGCCGACCCGGACCGGCCGGCCGCCACCGGTGCCCAGCCGTAGCCGACCGCCCGTGACCGGCGCCCAGCCGTAGCCGACCGGCCGCGGGCCGTCGTCAGTCGAGGATGGCCCCGCAGGTGACATTCGCGACGGTGCCCGTCATGGCGGTGACGCGGTCCGAGGCCATGACGGTGGCGACGTCAGCTACCTCGCGCAACGTCGGGGATCTTTGCAGGAGTGCTCCGGACATCCCGGGGGAGCCGTCGAGCAACTCGTCCAGAGTCATTCCGGCGCGCTCGGCCGCCCGGCCCCAGACGCTGCGGGTGTGTGAGCCGCGCCGGGCTGACTCGGGGATCGCATCAGGGCGCAGGCACACCACCCTGATGCCGTGCGGGCCGAGTTCTCCGGCTAGCTGCCGAGACAGCGCCTCCACCCCCGCACAAGCGATGCCGAAACCATCGGAGGGGAGGGAGACCCGCGCCGCGGTGGTCGACATGGTGAGAATGACACCCGAGCCCTGGTCGACCATGTGCCGGGCGGCAGCCCGCGCGGTGAGGAACTGGGTGATCGGATAGGTCTGGATGGGGAGGGCGTAGTCCTCGACCGCCAGTTCGACGAGCGGGACACCCTGGACGTGGTCGACGCCGATGGCGTTCACCGAGATGTCGAGGTGGCCCGCCTGGCCGATCAGCGACGCGAGGTGGTTGTCGACGGCCGGTTCGTTCAACGCGTCGACGACGGCCGGGTGGGCTCGCCCTCCGGCCTGCCGGATCTCCCGGGCCACGTCGTCTAGCGGCCCTTGGGTGCGTCCGGCGAGGAAGACGGTGGCGCCTTCGTGGGCGAATGCCCGGGCGATGGCTCCGCCGACCGCACCGGCCGCGCCGTACACGACGGCGTTCTTGTTCTCGAGTAGCACCTGTGCCTCCGTTGGTGTGTTGGTCCCCGTCGTGGGGTTACCTCACCGACGAACGGGCCCGCCCAGGTTCGACACCCTCCCCGCGGCCCCTCCCTCCCCGCGGCCCCCCTCCCCATGATCATGAACACTTTGCCGTGCCATAACACGGCAAAGTGTTCATGATCATGGGGAGGGGGCGGTCACCTCGGCCAGGCGCCGCTGCAAGTAGCGGCGTTCGGCCTCAGTACCCACGAGGTCGAGCGCCCGCCGGTAATACGTGGCCGCCTCCGCAGGGCGGTTCGCCCGCCGGAGTAGGTCGGCGTGGGTGGCCGGCAGCAGGTGGTAGCCGGCGAGCGCACCGTCGCGCTCCAGCGCCTCGACCAGCTCCAGGCCGGCCGGGATGCCGTCGGCCATGGCCACGGCGACAGCACGGTTGAGCTCCACTACCGGGGAGGGGGCCAGCGTGGCCAGCCGTTCGTAGAGCACGGCGATCTGCGACCAGTCGGTGTCCGTCACGTCCGCGGCCGTGGCATGGCACGCCGAGATGGCCGCTTGTACCTGGTAAGGACCGGGTCGGCCGAGCTTGAGCGCGGTGTCGAGTAGATGCACCCCCTCGTCGATCTTCGCTGCGTCCCAGTCCGCGCGGCGCTGTTCGTCGAGCGGCACCAGCATGCCGGTGCGATCCACCCTCGTCGTCCGACGGGCGTCGTGCAGGAGCATGAGCGCCAGCAGCCCGAGGCACTCGGGTTCACCGGGCATCAGGTGCACCACGAGGCGGGCGAGCCGGATCGCCTCGGCGCTCAACTCTCGGCGGACAAGGTCGGCACCACTGGTAGCACCGTAGCCCTCGTTGAAGACCAGGTAGAGCACCCCGAGCACGGCCGCGGTCCGTTCCGGCAGGTCCGCGGCCGGCGGCACCACGTAGGGGAGCCCGGCCTCGCGGATCCTCCGCTTGGCCCGCACGAGCCGTTGCGCCATCGTGGACTCGGAGACAAGGAAAGCCCGCGCGATCTCAGCGGTGCTCAGGCCGGTGAGGGTGCGTAACGTCAGCGCCACCCGGCCCTCGAACGGGATCGTCGGGTGACAGCAGGTGAAGATCAACTCTAGGCGGTGGTCGCCGTATTCGTCGCTGTCTACCTCGTCGTTCGCGAGTTCGGCGCTGGGGTCACCGCGGGCCGACGCGGCCAGCAGCCGAAGCTTCGCCGCCCCCACCGCGTCGCGGCGCAGCCGGTCGGTGGCCCTCCGTCGGGCGGTGGTGGTCAGCCACGCGCCGGGCCGACGCGGGACGCCGTCTCGCCGCCACCGGTCGACGGCCACGGCGAACGCGTCCTGCGTACATTCCTCGGCGAGGTCCCAGTCTCCGGTCAGCTTGATCAAGGTGGCGACGACCTGGCCCCACTCGTCCTGGAACGCCGCCGCTACCGCGGCTTGTATCTCGTCCGTCACGTCTCCCAGAACGGCCGGATCTCGACGACGGCGGACCGGGCGACGGGGTGGCTGGCGGCGACCTCGATGGCGGTGTCGAGATCGGGACACTCGATCACGGCGAACCCGCCGATCAAGTCTTTGGTTTCGATGAACGGGCCATCGGAGACCAGCGTCTCGTCGCCGCGCACCCGCACGGTTGTGGCCTCGGTGCTGGGCCGTAGCTGTCCGCCGTCGACGAGTATCCGGCGGCTGCGCATCTGCGCCGACCAGCTCTGGTGTTCGGGGTCGGCCGCGATCTCCTCCGGTGTGGGCCAGGATGCGTCGTCGTCACACATCAGAAGGACGAAGCGCATCGGTTCTCCCGTTGGTCGGACGGGTTGTCGGAGGAGGACATAGTAAAGGATCCAGCCTCACCGTGGACGATGTCCGACGGTCCCCGCCAGCGACGGCGGCCAAGCCGCCATAGTCGATCCGACCCGGAGGTTCGTGGCACACTTGCCTATGCCGGGAGGGCTGCCGGAGTGGCCGAACGGGGAACTCTTGAAAAGTTCTAGGGCGGGGCCCTCTCCGTCCTCATGGGTTCGAATCCCATGCCCTCCGCGGACGTGTCCGGCCGTGGCGGCCGCTGCCGACGTGTGCGGCCGCCACGGTCTCGGCAGCCGATAGTTCTTCGGGCGGTCTACCCACTGAAATCCGACGAGCCCTTCGTCATGGTGGGATCAACCGGCCTAGTGCGGTGAATCCTCGTTTGATCGGCCCGGGTCGCGGTTTCCAGCGAGCGTTCAGCGCACCAGCGACCCCGCTGAGCTCTGAAGCCGAGGTGGCATTGTTCGCACCGATCCAGGCAGACTCGCTACTGATGGATACACGCCACCTCGTACCGTTTGTTGTGACCTGTGCAGTGCTCGCCGCCGCGTGTGGCTCCGATCCGGATCCGGTCGTCGATCAGCCCCATGAGCCGTCGCCGAACACCACCGAATCCGCCCCGGAAGGCGAACCGAATCCGGACCCGGATGGTGGTGCTGATGCCGAGGCTGAGTCCGATGCGGCGGAGGAGCCGTCGACGCTGCCGGGCGGAGCCGAGTCGATCTTTCCCGAGCACCGATTGGTCGGCTTCTCGGGCGGCCGGTCCCCGGCGTTCGGGCGGCTCGACGCGGATGACCTCGACGGTGCCGCCGACGCGTTGGACGAGATGCTCGCCGACTACGAAGTCGACGGCCGCACGGCGCTGCCGGTCTACGAGTTGATCGCCGTCATCGCGCACAACTCGGCGACATCTAGCGGGCTGTACCGAACCATCGAGCCGGACGAGGTGATCGAGGACTACTTGCGGGCCGCACGGGAACACGGCGCCTTGCTGTTGCTCAACATCCAGCCGGGCCGGTCGAGTTTCCTTGACGACGTCGAACTGTTGGAGGAGTGGCTGCTGGAGCCGGATGTCGGCCTGGCCCTCGACCCCGAATGGGCCGTCGGTGACGGCGAGGTGCCCGGCCGGACGTATGGCAGCACTACCGGTGAGGAACTCGACGACGTTGCCGCGTACGTCTCGGATCTGGTCGCCGAACATGACCTACCGGAGAAGGTGATCGTGTTCCACCAGGTGCACCCGTCGGTTGTTCGCGACGAGGCCGACCTCGGTGACCATCCCGGTGTGGTGCTGGTGAAAAGCGTCGACGGGATCGGGGCCCAGGCGGACAAGGAGGCAACCTGGGACCGCATCGTTCCGTCGACACCGGACCACGTCCACGCGGGTTTCAAGCTGTTCTTCGAGGAAGATGCTCGGCACGGCCCGCTGATGACGCCGGAGCAGGTGCTCGCGCTTGATCCGTTGCCCGAATACGTCCTTTACGAGTGAATCGGACGCCGCGCCACAGTCGTAGGGGCTTGGCTCACCACTGCACCGTCGGCGCCGCGTTGGCGCACGACGGTGTCATCAACCGCTGCCGGGGCATACCCGTGGTGCGTTGAACGCCGGTCATCGTGCCCGCTATGCGCCCTTTGTGGAGGCGCTCACCGTGTCACGCTCTGAATGTCGGTTCGTGGGTACGGCAGTCATCTGTGTGCACCTGATCTCCGTTTGTGCATCTGATCGTCTCCGCGATGTGGACGCACCGATGATCAGATGCACGTCAGGCCAAAATCGGCCCGTTTGTGCACCTGATCATCGAGTGTCCACATCGCGGAGACGATCAGATGCAGCACGGCGAGCCGTTGCCCGCGTTCAGCACACCTGATCGCTGCCGTGGAAAAGATCAGGTGACAAAACGGAGATCAGGTGCACAACGGGGTTAGGTGAGGTTGCCGGGGGTGTCGGTGTGGCCGTCGCCGTTGAGGTCGAACGGGGTGTCGGCGTAGCCGCCGCGGACGTCGTTGTTGGTGTAGAAGAGGTCGGCGGCGTCGGCGTCGGACGAGATCGCGTGGGCGGGCCTCGGTGACACCGAGGTGATTTTGTTGCCTTGGACGTTGGCCGTCGTGGCGCGCGCGAAGTGGATCCCGGCGCCGGTGCCCGACCGGCCCGCGTTGGCGATGGAGTTGCCGCTTACCTGGTGGCCGTCGCCCCCGGTGACGGCGATGCCGTGCTGGTGAAGGTCGCGGACGTAGTTGGCGGAGACGACGGACGCGGGAGAGTCGAGTACCTCGACGCCGTGCCGCTTCGAGCCGAGCACGGTGTTGTTGCTCACCTGTGCCTCGGGCGCCCAGCGGACGACGATCCCGGTCAGCTCGGCGTTGCGCACGACGTTGCCCGTGACGGAGCTGCCGTAGATCCGCCCGTCGCCGAGATCGTCGCTGACGATTCCCCGGACTCGGATCCCTTCGTCGCGGGTGGTGGTGTCGACGACGTTGTCCGCTACGACGATGCCGTTGTTGGCTCGGTGGTTGTCGTAGTTCGGGTCGTCGTGGGGCCGGACCCAGATCCCGCCGCCGACGTTGTGCATCGTGTTGCCGGTGATCACCGCCCCGTTGACGTTGCGGATGCTGACCCCCCAGTAGGACAGATCCTCCATCGTGTTGTTGGCGATGATGAACTGTTCATGGCTGGACCCGGTGTAACCGCTGTGATCGCCGGCGAACGTCGGCCAACCTGAGCAGTAGTTGTTGGTGATCCGGATCATCTTGCTCTGGGTGTAGTCGGCTGCGCCGAACGGTTGTAGTCCCGGCCAGGCGAGGTCGATGCTCACCGCCTCCTGGTTCCACGCCGCTGATGGCCGTTCGATGGAACCAACCGTGGTGCACGAGTCGATGACGCCGTTGAAGATGGCGTTGTATTCGATGGCGTGCCATTCGGAGACGTCGAGGATCTCCATGTTCTGCACGACGATGTTGGCAGCGTGACCGAACACCAAACCCCAGCCGGGGCGGGGAACCTCCCGGGCGTTGAAATCCCACACGCCACCTTCGACGATGATGTTGCCAGGGCCGTCGTAGCCCTCGGTGGTGGTGTCGGAACCATCGCGAGGCCCGTTGCTCAGCATGGCGGTCAACGCCCCGGTGCGCAGCAAGACCGTTCCCGGCGCGAGGGTGAGTCGAGTGTTGGCATAGATGCGCAGGTGCTGGTTGTGAATCCGCCAGACGCCGGGGCCGACGTTGACGTGCCCGCCATCGGCGTCGCGGGCGGCGTCGAGCGCCCGCTGGATCTGTGTCTCGTCTGGTTCGCCGCCGGGGTGTTCGACACCGAACCGTTTCCAACTCGGTGGTGCGGCCACGGCTGGTGGTGCGGAAAGCAGCGCACCGGCGGCGAGGCCGCCACCCCCGATCAGCGCTCCACCGATCAGTGAACGCCGCGAGCGGTGTAGGTGCTGGGAATCAGTCGGATCGGACGATGGGCGGTTCGATCTCCACATGTTTGCGCTCCCTCGGTTTATGGACAGCGTTGAGTGCTGCGGAAGGACCCGCTCTTACGTCCGGCGCCGGACAGAACTATTCTGCGGACTAGCTAATAGCGCCGTCTATGTGTGAGTCGAAAGTGCGCAATGTGAAGTGCGCATTCTCAAGTAATGGTCAGTCCCTTGTGTTTCGCCGTCGGTTGAGACGGTGATTCCGTGGTGCCGAATATGATCAACTTCGGCTGCATTCGCGGTGGCATCCGTGATCAACTCGTCGATGTCGGTGATTGGACTGACCGGGGTCCTCGTGACTCGCCCGACTTTCGAGCCATCGGCGACGACCACCACGCGGCGGGCCCGTGACACGAGGGCGGCAGCACCAGCGGCTTCAGCGTCGTCGTCGATGGTCAAGCCCATCTGAGCGGTGACCCCGTCGACTCCGACGATGGCGACGTCAACGGTGATCCGGTGGAGGGAACGGATGGTGTCCGGGCCGACGAGTTGGTGCGAGCTCGACCGGTTGATGCCACCGGTCAGCCACAATCGAATGGATGAATGTCCGGCCAACTCGGTGGCGATGCTGAGTGAATTGGTGGCGACCATGAGGCCAATTCTTCGGGCCAGTAACCGCGCTACTTCGAGTGTGGTGCTGCCGCCATTGAGTCCCACCGCTATATTTCCGTGTGGAATGGACCGGACGGCGCGTTCGGCAATTTCTCGCTTCACGTCCGTGTGATCGCGCCGAAAGGGAACTGGTGGGCGGGTGGATCGGCCGGAGGACACGGCGCCGCCGTGCGTGCGCGACAGAATTCCCTGTTGTTCGAGTAGTAACAGATCACGTCTTATGGTCCCCGCGGACACCCCGAATTCGCCGGCCAGTTCGCGCACGTTCACCTTGGCCCCCCGTGCCAGCCGGTCGACGATGGCCGAGATGCGGGCGGAACGGCGGCGGGTGGCGCGTGGCATGGTTCACTCCCTGGGAATGGCGATCTCCGCGATGACGGCAAGGTGGTCCGATGCGTCTCCGACGTCCACCAGTTCCACGGCTTTTACGTCGAGGTCGGGTGCGGTCAGGACGTAGTCGATGCGGATGGAGCGGCTCACCGAGTCGTAGGTGCCGCCCGGTTCGTCGTGATGGGTCGCCCAGCTGTCGGTCAACGACCGGGTGAGTTCGGCCATGGTGCCGCTGCCGGGGACGTCGTTCATGTCACCGGTGAGCACGAGCCGGGTGAGGGGGTCGGGAAGTATGCGCGTGATCGCGCGGGCCTGTTCCACCCGCTGGTCGGGGTTCTCGTGGGAGAGGTGCGCGGTCCATACCGAGAGGGGTTCATCGCCGTCGACCATGATCGATGCGCGCAGCACACCTCGCGACTCGTGGCCTGGCCAGGCCGGCAGTGGAACGTGGTCCCAGCTCACGATCGGGTGGCGGCTGAGTATCGCGTTGCCGTACTCGCGCAGTGGTCGGCCGATGTCCGGAGGTGGCAGAGCCAGGTCGGCACCGTAGATGGCGGTCATGTCTAGCCGCCGGCCCAGCCACCAGGTCTGGTCGAGGAATCGGCTGCGGCCGCCGAAGTGCCGGTCGACCTCTTGGAGGGCAACGATGTCGGCGTCGGTCGATTCGATGACGTGAGCGATCCGTTCGAGGTCGAGCCGGTCGTCGATGCCTTCGCCGTGCCTGATGTTGAACGTCAGGATCTGGGTGCTCAGGGGAGCCTCCTGGTTCGAGCGACGGGAACAGAAGTAGTGCATGTTTATAATCGTTTGTATCCTAATTCAATCATAAACGGGCTAGTTCTGGTAGGAAACGAGCAGTCGCGTTCCCGGGGCGGAATGAGGAGAATGGCGCACATGCGGATAGTTCACATCTCTGACCTGCACATCGAGCCGGCGCCAGAGCGGCGCTTCCCCGGGTTGATGGCCTCGCTCGAACGTGATCGGACGGCTATCTCCCGTCACGCTGCTGACCTGGTGGTCGTGACGGGGGACGTGACCAACTATGGGGGCCGGTACCGGGACCACCTCGTGCTGGCCAGGGACTGGATCGAGGGGCTGGACGCGCCGACGCTCGTCGTGCCGGGAAACCATGATCTCGGCCCCAGCCCGGCGCGGGCGGCGGACAACCCGGAGAACGAGGCCTATCAAGACGCCCCCTACCCGGAGACGAACTTCGGCACCATCTTCCATCCGAGCCCGGTGATCACCCGCGACGCCGGCCCGGTCCGGGTGATCGGCATCGGGCTGCGCGAGGGTGATCCGGACGGCGTCCTGCCCCGCCTGGAGCGGTTGCTCCGCGCCGATACCCGGCCGGTGATTCTTTGCGGTCACTATCCCGTGGTCGATACCCGCGAGGTGCCCGTATCCAGCGAGTTCGGCTCGGCTGCCTATCTACCCACCACCGCGCCGGCGTTGCTGGAGCTGATTCGTGCACACCGCAACGTCGCTGTCTACGCGGGTGGCCACGTGCATGTGAACTCGGTGCGCCGGATCGCCCCGCACTGCGTGCAGATGACCGCCGGCGGGCTGGGCCCCGGTGCGTCGAGTTATCGCGTGTACGACCTCGACGCTCGGGGCCTGACGTATTCGACGGTGCTCGGTAGTGGCTCACTCACCTTCTGGGAAGCGGAGATGGACGTGGCGCCCGCCGAAGGATTCTCGCTCGGCACACCGGAGGAGCGCACGGGCCGCATCTCCTGGCCGACATCGAGCTGACCGCTCCCCGCCCGCGCGTCATTAGCCTGCCGACTCGTTCGCCTCCAGGCGTAACCTGAGGAGCTTCTCCAGCGGTATCGACTCGCCGTCGCGCCCGCCCCGGCCCACAACCAGCGGCGGGTCGGAGGGAACCAGACGGACACCGAAGATCCTGGACGTCAGGCTCGACGGCACCGTGAGGATGTAGAAGCACGCGTCGGCGTCCACGGCCAAGGTCCGGTTGCGGCGCAAGTACCACCCGGTGAGGTTGGTGCGGTAGGACGCGCCGGTATCCGGCACCGTGGCCCGCAGCCGGGTGGGTGGCTCACCAGTGGCGGTGATGGCGCGGACGAAACCCGCGATGAGCTCATGGGCCTGCGCGGTCTCGGCGGCGCGCCGCTGGTCCAGCGCGGCGGCCTGCGCTGCCAGCGCGGCACGGCGTTCGTCGCGCCAGCTCGAACCACTCACACCGCTACTCTACGGGCGCGGTGGTCACGTCACGGACGCGGTGCGGGAGCGGTGTCCTCGAGGACGACGGACCGGTTGAGGTTGCGCGGCCGGTCCGGGTCCAGGCCCTTCGCCAGCCCGGCGGCAACCGCGAGGCGTTGGGCTCGGACCAGATCGGCGAGCGGATCGAGCCGATCGGCGACGACATGTGCCCCGGTGGCGCGCACCTCGTCGATCAGGCCGACCGGTGCGGAGCCGCCGACGAACCAGACGACGCCGTCGGAGTCGGCCAGGCTGATCGGGCCGTGCCGGTAGTCCATCGCCGGATACGACTCCGCCCACGCGAGCGAGGCCTCACGCATCTTCAGGGCTCCCTCGTGGGCGAGGCCGACCGTCCATCCTTGACCCAGATAGACGAACCTCCGGTGGCGGGTCAGGGTTTCGTCCGCGGGACCGGCCAAGATCTCCTCGGCCTGCCGGCGAGCGGTGTCGATCTCGTCGCCGAGATGGCTGCGGAGCAGGGCCAGCACACTGGTGGCGAAGCGCGTCTGGACCACCGACTTCTCGTCGGCGAAGTCGAGAACGACGAGGTCGCTGGTGAGGTCGGCGATAGGTGTCGCGGCGTCGGCGGTCAGCGCGACGGCCGGGGTATGCGGTGAGGTGTCACGCAGCAGATCGAGGACCTCACTGGTGGTTCCCGATCGGGTGATGGCCACGATCCGGTCATACCGTCGCCCGGCCGGGAACTCCGAGGCGGCAAACGCGTCGGTTTCCCCCTGGCCCCGGTGTTCCCGCAGCGTCGCGTAGGCCTGAGCCATGAACCACGACGTGCCGCAGCCAACCACCGCGACTCGCTCACCTGCTCTGGGTAGATGGGTGGCCGACGTCAACGCCAGCTCGGCTGCCCGTCGCCAGCAGTCGGGCTGGGTGTTGATCTCGGTGTGAACGTGGGTGGTGCTCGTCAAGGAAACCTCCAGTGCGTGTTCGTTGCCGTCGGGTGGTCCGGGTGGGATCACGACGGCGGCCGGGCCGCTTCGGCGGAGCCGGCAGGGGGTGCGTAGACCCGCACCGCGACGACGTGTGCACATGGCGCACCGTTGGTCGCGTTGACTACAAGGCGAAGCCGTGAGGTGGCGAGCGGGCCGACGTCATGGACCCGCCGTCGCAGGCGGTTGTCCTCGACCGTGGCGACCGTCGCCCAGCCGCGTTCCCCGGCGGCCTGTAGTTCGTAGGCACCGACCACCTCCGGCATCACCCGGAACGGGCTGCGGTGGAAATGCAGGTTGTTCATGTACTCGTTGACGTCATCATCGAAGATCAACTCGACTCTTCCGATAGTGACTGATTCGGGCCAGGCCAGGTCAAGGTGCTCGGGCCCGTCGGTTAGCGGCTGTGAGGCCCACATCCGCGGGCCACCGAACGGCCTGGCGTATCCGCCGACCACGTGGCTGGCGTCGAACGCCCTGGTGGCCGAACGCAGCCGGAAGCAGTAGCTGCTGCGCTGGCGCGACCGCCGCACCCACTCCACTACCGGCTGCTCCTGCTCGGCGACGTCGACACCGCCGTCGTCGAGCCGTTTGGAGACGTCGCGGACGAAGCTGAGACTGCCGCTGTGTGCTCGATCGGCGACGTGGAGCCGGACGTGGGGGTGGGCCCGGATGATGATGAACGCGTTCTGCGGGTCGGCCGGCTCCCATCGCGCCGGGATCGGGATCCATTGGGCCGTTCCGGCGGTGAGCGGCACTTCGACGACGGATTCACGACGGGCCGGCACGTAGTTCTGGGCCCGGCCAGTGCTCCACACCTCGACGGTCAGACCGGTGCCGGCTCCGTCTTCCGTCACGTCGGCGAGCAGGTCGAGTCCGTCGAGTCCAGGGTCGGCCGGTAAAAGAAGCCCAGCGTCGACGGAGAGATCCTGAGTGCCGGTCGAGACATCGACCCGTAGCTCGGTGAGGGTGCTCGACGCGGAGACGGTGGCCGATCCGGCCAGATCGGCGGGGTCGTCGTAGACCACGCCGACCAGGGCGGCATCCTGGCGGACCAGCTGACGGCGGAGGTCGTCGATGGCGCTGGTGCCGAGCACGCGAGGGGTGAGCCCGCGCTCGGCGCACAGGGCGGCGGCGGTCCCCGCGGCTTCACCCAGCACCGCACAGGTGGCCATGACGCGGGTACTGCCGAAAGCAACGTGGGATGCGGAGATGTTGCGCCCGGCGAAGAGCAGGTTGTCCGTGTTCACCGAGTACAACGAGCGGTAGGGGATGTCGTAGGTGCCGTCGGGATACCACTGGGCCGCCCCACCCTCCGCGGAGTACATGCCACCGGGTGGGTGCAGGTCGATCGACCAGCCGCCGTAGCCGACCGCGTCGGGAAACGGCCGCTGGTCGATGATGTCGTTCTGGGTGAGGACGTGATCCCCGATGAACCGCCGGTATTCGCGTTTGCCGGGAACCGTCCCGACCCACTCGAGGGTCATCGTGTCCGCGTCGAACTTTCCGGAGTTCTTGATGTAGTCCCAGATGCCATAGATCACCGACCAGAGTTCGTCCCGGATACGTTCGTTGTCGTGGACGGTGTCGACCTCGCCGCCCCACTCGATCCACCAGTAGGCTGCCCCGTTGTCGCCGGCCCGGATGATCCGACGCTCCGGAATCGGGGTCTGGGTGATGTCTTTGGCGATCGCCGGCGGCACGTACTCCACCGGCCGGCCGAGATCTTTGGTGTAGAAGAGGATGGTGCTCCCGAGCAGCAACTCGTCGGCCTCTTCGGGCGCCCAGCTCTCGCCGAATTCGGCCCGCGCCTCCCGCCCGATCCGGTACCGGGCGCCGGCCAGGTGGCCGACCAGGCCGTCGCCCGTACAGTCCAGGAAGATCGGAGATACGAATCGGGTCTGCCGCTCCGAACCCATGGTCCAGCCCGTCACCGACCGGATCATCCGTGCATCAGCGGGCCCGTCCGCCTCGACGATGCGCACGTCGGTGTTGAGGAACAGCGAGATGTTCGGTTCGGCGCGGACGGCGTCGAGAACCACCATGTCCCAGAAGATCGGGTTGCCTTCCGGGTTCCGGTACTGGTTCTCCAGATACAGCTCACCCACGATGCCGTTCTCCCGGGCATAACGCTGCCGGCCGGCGGCGGTGGCGCCGCAGACCCAGACCCGGACCTCGCTGCTGGAGTTGCCACCCAGGACCGGCCGGTTCTGGATCAACGCCACTCGCGCCCCGGCGCGGGCGGCGGCGATCGCCGCACACACCCCCGCCAGGCCACCACCGACGACGGTGACGTCGCTGGTGTGTTCGGTGACCCGCATTCAGGACTCCTGTTCGTAGGGGATGAGCTCGCCCACCGCGGTGTAGCCACCAACCCCGAACTCGGAGACGAATCGGAGGTACCGCGCGCTGACGTCGGGCAGCTCGACATCCTTCGGCAATGAGTCACGCGCCCACGTTCCCGAGGCCACCCGACGGAAGGTGTCCCCGTCGTCGCTGACCTCGATGCGGTAGCGCGTGACGATGCCGTTGAAGCCGTTGAGCCGCGGCTGGTACCGGACGGCGGACAGGGTTCGCTCGCCACCGAGGTCGACGGTCAACGTATGTGGATGGGTATCCGGCGGGTCGGGTGTGGTCCGCGAATGCCAGATGGTGCGAGGATCGCCATCGACGGCGCGCCCGGCCGAACCCGGCGTCTCGCTGTCGGCCACCGCTGTCAGGTGCGCGGCTGGCACTGGAGTGCCTGGTGGGTCGGCTGGCCAGACCACGGGGACACCAGGCTCCTGCGGGTCGGAATCTGCTGGTCCGTCAGGTCCGGTGCCGCCCCCACGGATGAGTAGCTCCGTGACGACGGCGGAGTGGTCGGAGTAGAACGGGTACCACTCGTCGAGGACACTGCCCTGGTGTGCGGGCAGCCGGGTACTACGCGTCGACGAGCCTAGGACGCGGACGTCCGCGCCGCGGGTCAGCACGTAGTCGATCCGCGTCGGCGAGTACATGAAGGAATGTGCCGGAGCCCAGGTCCGGCCGGGGTAGCGGGCCGCATCCGGGTTGGCATGCCGGTAGGTATCGGTGAATCCGGCCTCGGCGAAGGCGCGGGTCACCGGCCAGTTCAGCACCATACCCTCACGCCCGGTGGCTTCAGCGAACCGTTCCGACCAGTCCAGATGGGATTGGGTGTTGAGATCTCCGCCGATGATGACGGGGGAGTCGTCGTCGCCGACATACTCCGAGATCCGTTCGTCGAGCAGGGTCCGCGCCATCTCCATCCGCCGCGGTGCGTCGGTCGCTATGAGGTCGTCGTTGGAATAGGTACGGTCCAGCCCCATCGCGATCTCCATCGCCGACTGCGTCGTCGGCGACCAGCTGTTGCCTTCGTGCCAGAGCCACGCCGTGAAGGCGTGTACGGCGCCGCCGTCGGGTAGTCCCAGCCGGGCACCGCCGAAGTTGAACGAGGTGAGCCGGGCGTCGTCGACCCGGGGGTAGATCTCCTCGACGTCGAGCCAGGTGAACAGCCAGAGGTTGTCGCGGGCAGGTGCCTGCCCCGGTTCCTGGGTGATCTGGATGCCGGTGTACTCCCGGCCCGCGGGTTGGCCCTCGGAGAGTGCTTCAGCGATCAGCTCACCGGCGCCGTAGGTCTCGACACTGAAGAGCACGTCCGGGTTCTCGTGCCGGATGAACTCCAGCAACTCCTCGAGATTCTGCTCCTCCAGCCCATGTTCGTGGCGGCCTTCCAGCCGGCCGCCGAGCCAGATGTTGAAGGCCATGGTCTTCAGCGGGGTGCCTACTTCGTCGGCTGGCAACGAGCCGAGCGTGACGTCGACGGTGAGATCGCCGTCAGGCAGCGGGAACGTCCTGGACCTCGTGGTGCCGTCGGCGGTGTAGGCGAGGTGCCGCTCCACCACCTCGTCGCTCGCCCGCACGGTGATGCCGACCTCATCGGTGAAACCGTCTCGGGCGGGCGACTCTACGGCGACCGTGCAGGTTCCGCCGCCGCGCAGCGGTGTCACCTTGTGCGTTGCGTGCGGAGCGACCAGGACTGCTCGGGCCGCGGGCCGGCCACCGCAGTCCAGCCGGATCGTGGCCCGCCCCGACTTGATTGCGGTGTCGGGTGGTGCGTGCACGGTGAAGGTGACGGTGTCCCGGCCGTCGGCTGGCCCGCCAGCGCTGGATGCCTCCGCGCCGGCGGTGCCATGCTGCGAGGCCAGGCCAAGGCCGGTCAGCAGCGCCACTGCGCCTGCGGTGATCGTCCTGGCGCCCACGATCGTGATCACGCCCCAGCTTCGGCGATGGCCTGGATTCGGTCGAGCAGCTCGCGCGGGTCGGTGTTCGAGGAGACCCCGGTGCCGAGGTCGCTGTCGAGTGTTCCACGCAACTCGGCCCACACCGGCTGGGCGGCCGGGTCGAAGCGGGCGAACTCCAGCAGCTCGACGTACTGGCCGTACTCGTCGTCGTCCCGGAACTCATCGGCACCGGACTCGGTTGTCGGCAGCAGCCCTTCCACCCGCAGGTATTCGGCGTAGTTCTCCGGCTGGTAGAAGTAGTCGAGGAAGTCCGTCACCGCCTGCTGGTTGTTGTCCTTGCGGAAGGCCATCAGATAGTCCTGGATGCCATGGGTGGACGGCTCGGTGCCGTGGTTGGTGGGGTGGGTGGCGACGCCGTAGTCGATGCCGGCCTCTTCCACCTGCTCCATGAAGGCGCGGGTACCGAACGACGCGTACACCATCGCCACCCGGCCTTGAGCGAACAGCGGCCAGGTTCCATCGGCCCGGTTCGTCTGGCCCGGGTTCGGCTGAGTGAAGCCGTCCTCGGTGAGCTCTTTGAGGAACTCCAGGGTTTCGACGTTGCGCTCGCCGTTGACCGTCCATTCGCCGTCGATCATCCAGTCGCCGCCGTTGGACCGCGCCCAGGTGCCGAACTCCCCGGTGCCGCCCTCACTGCCGAGAGCTAGGGCGTAGGGCACGTAGTCGCCGGGGAGATCGACGATCGCTTCGGCGGCGTCGCGGAACTCGTCCCAGGTTTGTGGTGGGCCGTCCAGCCCGGCCTCGTCGAGGATGGTGGTGTTGTAGTACATCCCGTTGACCGTGGCGACGAAGGGGAAGGCGTATTGGGTGCCGTCGTACGACGCGTTCTCGGCGAACGACGGAACGAAGTCGGCCAGTCGTTCCTCCGACATGACCTCGTCGGCCCGGTAGAGCAGCCCGGCGTCGGCGTAGTCGGCGAACAGGTTGATGTTGAGGATGTCGGGGAGTTGCTGAGTCTGGACCATGGTGTTGACCTGGCTGCGTAGATTGCCCCAGTCGATGACCTGTAGATCCACCGTATGTCCGGGATGTTCGTCCTCGAACGCGTCGATCAGGTTTTCCCAGTAGGGCTGAGTTCCTTCGGTGTACTGGGCGACCACGAGCCGGATCGACTGACCGTCGCCGGTGCTGCTGCTGGTGTCGTCGCCGCCACAGCCGGCCGCCAGCAGTGCGGTGCCGGTGGCGAGCACCGCGAACGTCGTCCATGGCGTTCGTCGTGTCTGCATGTGCGTTCTCCTCGTGGTGGTGTGGGGTGGAATCGGAGGTAGGTCAACGGCTGCTGCCCGCGGTTAGTCCGCTGACCAGGCGCCGTTCGATCAAGGCGAAGAGGATGACGGCCGGGATGATCGCCATCAGCGCCGCGGCGAACAGGTACTGATAGTTCGTTTCGTACAGGCCGATGAACTGCTGGACACCGACCGTCAGGGGGACTCGGCTGTTGGCCGGGTCGTTGAAGAGCGTGAGTGCGATGACGAACTCGTTCCACACTTGAATGAACGTGAAGATCGTCACCGTGATGAGCGCTGGTGCCGCGAGCGGAAGGATCATCCGGAGCATGATCCGGAAGCGGCCCAGTCCGTCGATCATGGCGGCCTCGTCGATGTCGGCCGGGATCGAGCTGATGTTCGCGTGCATGATCCAGATCGCGAAGGCCAGGTTGAACGCCGTGTTGACGGTGATGATGAACCAGAAGGTGTGGACCCCGTCGACGAACAGCGCCTGCCGGTACAGGCCGATGAGCAGCGCGACGGCCGGGAACATCTGGGTGACCAGCACGATGCCGAGGAAGGCCGCGCGGCCGCGGAACTTGGAGCGGGCCAGGATGTAGGCCGCCGGGGCGGCGATCAGCAGGACCGCGGCGGTGGCGACCAGCGCCACCGTCAGGCTGACCCGGAAGTAGCTGGCCAGCGGGATCCGTTCCCACACGTCGACATAGTTCGACCACGTCCACTCCTGTGGCAGGTACGGCGCGGGGACAGCGAAGAGTTCGGCGTGGCTCTTGAGTGAGCCGAGCAGCATCGCGGCGTACGGCGCGAGGAAGAACGCCGAGATGAGCAGGCCGATCACGCTCAGTCCGACCGGCCGGATCCGGGCCCAGCCGCGCCCGACGTGAACCATGGCTCGGCGCGCCGGGGCGAACGCTGGGCGTACCGCCGCGTTCACCCGTTCCGACCAGCCGCTGACGGCCGCCCTGACCGCCGCCCGACGGGTCGGGCCGGCCCCGGATGCGGCCGTCGTGACGTCGCGGTCCGGGCGCAGGATCCGCACGTAGGCGGCGACCAGCAAGCTCAGGAAGATGACGTTCAGGACGGCCAGCGCGGCGGCTTCGCCGGGGTCGAGCTGGACGGTGAACGCGATCTTGTACATCCAGGTGACGGTGGTATCGGCGTGGTGGCCGGCGGTTTTTCCGGCGATGACCCAGATGACGGTGAACGCGTTGAACACGTGCAGCATGTTGAGGACCAACGCGACCAGCATCGACGGACGCAGCAGCGGCAGAGTGATGTGCCGGTAGGTGGCGAAGGGACCGGCCCCGTCGATCTTGGCGGCTTCGAGGACCTCGTGTGGGATGGTCTGGAGCCCGGCGAGCAGGACGTAGGTGGTGAAGGGGATCGACGTGATGATCCCGACGGCCATGATGGAGAAGAACGCGACCGACGGGTCTTTGTACCAGTCGACTGGCGCGTTCAGCAGCCCGATGTCCATCAGCAGCCGGTTGAGCAGCCCGTTGCCGCCTTCGTAGATGAATCGCCACACCGTCGCCGTCATCACCAGCGACGCCGCCCACGGAACGATCAAGGCGAGCCGTACCAGCCGTCGCCCGAAGAACGACTTCGACAGGAACTGGGCCAACCCGAGCGAGAACAGCACCGTTAGGCCGACCACGACGACGAGCCAGAGTGCGGTGTTGCCGATGATCTGAGGTAGTGCGGGTTCAGCGAACAGCCGCCGGTAGTTGGCGAGTCCGGTGAAGCCGTCGATCTGGCCGATCCGGTCGATGCGCAGGAACGACATCCAGACCATATAGGCGGCGGGGAACGCGACGACCAGACTGATCACCGCGATGCTGGGGGTCAACCACCGCAGGGGGGTCAACCGCTCCCACAACGAGTGCCGGCGCCGCCCGGGCGTCAGCGGGGGTGGCTCGCCGCTCGGTTCCCGAGGCTGAAGGGCGCCGTCCGGGGGTTGGGTACGTGCGGCATTCTCCACCCGTCTTCCTCCATTGATCCGTGGCTACGGCTTGAGTGGCTGGTTGCGCTTGTGGCGGTTGGCGACGTGGCGCTGGAGCGCACGCGGGGCACCCGTCTGGGTGCCATGCTCCAAGGTCGTCCGATTGATGTCAAGCGTTTAGAGTAGGTTTCTTGCAGAATCAGTCATCTAGGTGTTCTCGCCTGGTTTCCTCGCGGCAACCAATGAATGAGTAAGGTCACCTGGGTAAATAGTCGGTGACCGGCGAAGAGATGGGAGTCCATGGTGCTGTGGATGGACCAATGTGTCAGGTTCAACGAGGCGGATGTGCGTGAAACGCCACGAAATGTTGCGCAAGACTGCGCGATCGCTCATCGAGAGGTGGCGTAGTGATGACGGCCGCCAGTTACGCACTGATCCCCGAACCGGTCCGGATCCAACCCCGGACCGACTCGTTCACCCTGACGCCGGACACCACGGTCGCCGTCGACCCGGGTGCGGGCCGGGCCGGCGCCGCCTGGCAGCGTCTGGTCGGACATGCGCCCAACACCGCGACCACCGCCGGAGCCGATGTCCGGATCACCATTGACCCGGCCGGGTTACCCGCCCACGGTTACCGGCTCACGGTCGACTGCGACCACATCCAGGTGGTCGGAGCGGACTCCGCCGGCGCCTTCTACGGCGTTCAGACGTTGGCTCAGCTGATGCCAACTTCACTACTCGCCGATGAGCGCCGATCCTGGCCGGTGCACGTTCCGGGAGTGCGGATCGTCGATCACCCGCGGGTGTCATGGCGCGGTGTGATGCTGGATGTCGCCCGGCACTTCATGCCCAAGGAGTTCGTCCTACGGCTGCTCGACCTGCTCGCTCTGCACAAACTGAACGTCCTTCACCTGCACCTCACCGACGACCAAGGCTGGCGCATCGAGATTCCGGGATACCCGCGGCTGACCGAGATCGGCGCCTGGCGCCCGGAGACGGTCATCGGCCACGACACCGCCCTCGAAGAGTGGGACCTCCGCTACGACGGGCAACCGCACGGGGGCTTCTACACGGCCGCGGAGTTACGGGAGATCGTCGCCTACGCCGCCGACCGGTTCATCACCGTGGTTCCGGAGGTCGACATGCCCGGCCACATGCAAGCCGCCATCGCGGCCTACCCCGAGCTGGGCAACGGCCTGGCCAAGCCCGAGGTCAGGCGCCGGTGGAACGTCAGCACCCAAGTGCTCAACCTGACCGAACCCACCGTGCGCTTCTGCCTTGATGTGCTGGACGAGGTGCTGCGGATCTTCCCCAGCGAGTTCATCCACTGCGGTGGTGACGAGGTGCCCCGAGACGAATGGCGAGCCAGCTTCGCCGTCCAGGAGCGGATGCGGACCCTGGGCCTGTCCGACGAGGACGCCCTGCAGACCTGGTTCACCGGCCGGATCGCGGACTTCCTGGCCGAGTCCGGACGCCGGCTGGTTGGCTGGGACGAGATCCTGGCCGCCGGACCGGTCCCGAAGGGGACCGTCGTCATGCCCTGGCGCGGCGGCCAAGCGGTAGACGCGGCGCTGCGATCCGGATCGGACGTCGTCCTCACCCCGGCCGAGCATCTGTACCTGAACTACAACCAGTCGATGGACGTCCACGCCGAGCCGCTGGCGATTGGTGGCTACGTGCCGCTGGAGACGGTGCACGCCTTCGACCTGCCCGCCTCTGGCCATGTTCTAGGCGCACAGGCGCAGCTGTGGACCGAATACATCAACAGTCCAGGGCTCGCCGAATACATGCTCTTCCCGCGGCTCTGCGCATTCGCCGACACGGTATGGCGGCCGGGCGGCGCGTACCCGGACTTCCTGCGGAGCCTGCGGGTGCACGTGACTCGACTGGACGCGCTGGGGGTTGGCTACCGGCCGTTGGACACCTGAGCGGAGCCCGGCCGAACCGCATGGATCAGGGTGACACCTGCGGCGGCGCAGCGTTCCCGCAGGCCTGTGGAGCCGGCGGCGTCGGTGACCAACGTCCAACCGGCAGACAGCGACGTCCACGCCGGTAGGTCTTCGGGTACGTCGAGTTTGCTGGCGTCGGCGAGTACCACCACCTGCTGCGAGCGGGCGGCCACTCGCTCCTTGACCGCGGTCTCTTCGAGCGTCGGCTCACCGATCCCGCGGGCCGGATCGACGGCGTCGGCGCCGAGAAAGGCCACGGAGAACGACAGCCGCTCCAGCGCCAGATCGGTCAGCGGCCCCACCACTCCATGGCTGAGCCGGCGCACCCGCCCACCCAGGATCACGACGTCCACCTCCGACGAGGAGGCGAGTGTGGTGGCCGTCTCCAGTCCTCGAGTCACTACCACTGGGCCGTCGTCGTGCCAGTCTTCGCCGGCGAGCAGCCTGGCCAGCGCCGCGCAGGTGGTGCCGGCATCGATGAAGACCGTCGCGCCGGCGCCGACCATCGGCCGGGCGGCGGCGGCGATAGCGGCCTTGGCCTGCAACTGGACCCGGGCGCTTTCCTCGATGGGTCGTTCGTGGAACGTCTCAGGGACAACGGCGCCGCCGTACGTGCGGGCCACCTGGCGGTCCGCGGTGAGTCGCCCGAGGTCGCGGCGGACCGTGGACGGTGACACCGCCAACTCGGCGGCGAGTTCCTCGACATGGGTGGTGCCTTGGCGCAGGAGCTGGAGGAGGATCTTGTGCCGTTCTCGGGTGCCGCGGCGGGTGCTGCGTGGTGGTTCCATGAACGTGTGGACCTCCGCGTCGTCGTGGCCGGTCAGGACCCGTACGTGGCGCGGATGCGGGGCACGAACGGGCTGTAGTCGACGGCGGCCAGGTAGGCGGAGAGCATCGTGTGGTGATCGGCCCGCCCGGTGCCGGCGATGTCGAACGCGGTGCCGTGGTCCACCGACGTGCGCAGGATCGGCAGGCCCACGGTCACCGAGATCGTCCCATCGAAATCATAGGTCTTGGCGGCGATATGGCCCTGGTCGTGGAAATGGGAGAGCACGCCGTCGTAGCGGCCGGTGAGTCCCTGGTGGAACACGGAGTCCGCCGGGATCGGCCCGGCAGCGTCGAGCCCGGCGGCCCGGGCCTGCTCGCAGGCCGGTCCGATGTGCACGATCTCCTCATCACCAAAGGCGCCGTTCTCACCCCCGTGGGGGTTCACCGCGGCCACCGCCAGCCGCGGTTGGTCGACGCCGAACACGTGAAGAGCGGTGGCCGCCTCGCCGATGGCCGTGGCGACGGTGTCTTCGGTGATCTGATCGAGGGCCTGACGTAGCGACACGTGCCGGGTGGTGAAGAAGATCCGCAGGTGATGCCCGTCGACGGCCGTATTGCGCACGACGAACATCGTGTTCTGTCGGGTGACGCCGGTGAGTTCCCCGAGCATCTCGGTGTGGCCGAGATGTTGCGAGCCGGCCGCCCAGATCGCCTCCTTGTGGATCGGGCCGGTGACGATCCCGGCGACCTGGCCGTCCATGGCGGCGCGGGTGGCGACCTCGATGGCAACAACCGCGGCGCGGCCGGCGCGACCGTCGACCACCCCCCACGCAGGAATGTCGCGGCCCAAGACGCCGATGTCGACCACGTCGATGGTGCCGGGACCAGCTGGGGCGGTGGTGAACCCGGAAACCTCGCGCACCTCGACGTCCAGGCCGCAGGCGCGAGCACCGCGGCGCAGAGCTTCGGCGTCGCCGACCGCGACACCGTGGTGTCCGTCCTGCCCGGCCACCTCGGCCAGGGTGCGGGCGGTGATCTCCGGTCCGATACCCACCGGATCCCCGACGGTGACGGCGAGAACGTGGCGGCTCATGGTGTCCTCCTGAGCGGCGTAGTGAACGACAGCCGCGATTGTGCGGCTCGCACATGCCTTCGTGTGGTGGTGGCGGCCTGCCGCAGGTGATCGAGGCAGGCCGCGATAGTGGTGGTGGAGCCGATCAGCCCGCCCTTGGTGGCGACGGGAAGACCGGCCCACGGTCCGCCGACGAACGTTCCCGCGACGGCGAGCGGTTCGACTTCGAGCTCGACGTCGAGCCCGTGTGCGCCGAGCTCGGTGAACAGCGCGGCGGTGACATCGCCTCCGGTGGAGAACAGGCCGTCGATGGTGCGCTGCTCCAGCACCCTGCGCACCGCCCGGGCCAGCGCGACCGGCACCAGCGTGGCGTCGTCGGCGCTGATGTCGGCGACGTCGCCGTCCTCCAGCACGGTGGCGACGATGACGACGTCGCCGGGGCCCGCTGCCGCCAGCGCGGCGTCGAGGGCGTGGGCGGTGGCGTCGACGTCGGGTACGACGGATCCGGCGTTGCCGGCTGGTGCCGCCTTCACCACGGTGACCGCCCGGTCGGCGCGGAGGGTTGCCAGTTGGGTGCGGGTGAGCCGGGTAGCCGAGCCGGAGACCGCCAGCAGGGGAGCGCCCGCGGAATCGCCGGTGACCCCGAACGCCGTGGCCAACGCTACCGACGCGGGTCCGGAGTCGACGCTGACCCAGATCATCTCGTCGGCTTCGACGGCCGCGGCTGCGTGCGCGATCCGCCGCAAGTGTGCCGTCGTGATCGCGTCGGCGACGACCACGTCGGCGCCGTCGGCCACCGCACCGGTCAGCGCCTCGGCGAGTTGGTGATCGTTGTTGGTGACCACCGACAGCGGCAGGTGGGCCACCCGCAGGTCGGCTTGCTCAGCGATGATCGCCTCGATGGCCGAGTGCCGCACCGGCGTGCGGGGGTCGTGGGCGAGTTCGGTGTGTTCGAGGCGGACGCCGTCGAGGAGCTGAGTGCCTTCGACGGTGTGCCGGCCGGCGTCCGGGTGTGCTGGGGCGCAGAGTGCGACCGCACGGCGCCCCGACTCCTCGGCCACCGCTCGTAGCGCCGCGGCGGTGCTCGCGCCGACGTTGCCCCGGAGGGTGGAGTCGATCCGGTTGCTCACCAGTCGGGCCGGCCAGCCGGCCCGGATGACCGACGTGACCAGTGCGGCGGCCCGTTCGGGTGGCTCGTGGCGGCTGTCGGTGCTGGCCACCACGGCATCGAACCGGGACGCGAACTCGGCGACCACGTCCGGCCCTTGGTCGGCACCAACCGTGACCGCGCGCAAGCCGGCCCGGGCGAACCCCGCGGCGGTGGCGTTCGCCCCCGTGAGATCGTCCGCGACGACGAGGACCGTGTTGCCGGCCACATCGCCATTGTCCGTCACGCCGATGTTCGTCACAGGATGGCACTCGCGATCAACAGCAGCGGTAGCGAACCGAGCCATACCGCGGTGGTGATGCCGGACCAGCCGCGGATGGCGGCGAGCCCGTCCAACCCGGTGAAGCGGGTGACCACCCAGAAGTAGGAGTCGTTGAAGTAGCTGAACACCATCGACCCGGCGCAGCAGGCGAGCGCGGCCGCCACCGGCGAGATGCCGAGGCCGACCACCAGCGGCGCCGACACCGACGCTGCGGTGATCATGGCGACCGTGCCGGAGCCCTGCGCCAGCCGGACCAGCGAGGCGACCAGGAACGGCACCAACACCCCGGGAAGGTTCCACGATGAGATCGTGTCGGCCAGCTCGTCGCCAACCCCGGAGTCGCGCAGGACCTGACCTAGCGCGCCACCGGCACCGGTGATGAGGAGGATGAGCCCGGCGGCTGCGGCGGCCTGGGCCAGCCAGCCACCAACCTGCGTCCGGGTGGTCCATTTGGGCAGCAGGACGTAGACGGCCAGCAGGATTCCGATGATCAGCGCGACCACCGGGCTGCCGATGAACGACATCACCTCGGCTACCCGCGCCGGCTCGTAGTCGTCCGCGCCGGCCAAGACTCCCTGGCGGTTGCGGTCGATGGCGGTCGTGACCGTGTTGGCGACGATGAGCAGCAGAGGGACCAGCAGCGGCAGGGACGCCAGACCCGCGGTCATCCGGTGTGGTTTGCCGCCGGTCGGAGGTTCGCCGAGGGCATGGGCGACCTGGTCGTCGTCGCCGCCGGCGGCAGGGCTGCCGGACGGCGCCGCGGCACTGCTGACCGAGCTGCTGACCGGGCTGCTGACCGAGCTGTAGACCGCCTCGCGCACCTCCGGGACCACATGCGGCTCCAGCCGGGGCCCGACCCACCGGGCGTACATAACGACGATCGGCATGAGCAGGACGGTGAATACGAGCCCAGCCAGGATCAGTCCGCCGAGGTCGGCGCCGATGATGCCGGCGACGGCGAGCGGGCCAGGTGTGGGCGGCACGAGGTGGTGGGTGAGCGTCATCCCGCAGCCGAGCGCGAGCGCCAGCGTGACGTAGCCGGCCCCTTTGCGGCGGGCGATGGAGCGGGCCAGTGGGTTCATGATCACGTAGCCGGAGTCGCAGAAGACCGGGATGGACACCAGGCCGCCGGTGCCGGCCATCGCCCAGGGTTCTCGCCCACGGCCGAGTGCCGCGACGAACTTGCGGGCGAGAGCATCCGCGGCACCGGAGACTTCGAGTATCTTGCCGACGGCCACCCCGAGGCCGATGACGATGCCGATAGAGCCCATGGTGGCGCCGAAGCCACTGGTGATCGAGTCGAGTGTGTCCGTGGCAGGTGAACCGGCCACGAATCCGATCACCAATGCGGCGAGGAGCAGGGCGACGAACGCGTCCAGCCGAGTCCACAACACCAGTACGACGATGGTGGCGATCCCGAGGACGAGTGCCGCCAGCAGTTGCAGATCCACGTCGATCCTCCTGCATGAGCGGGACATGGTGGGGTGTTTCGTCGCGTCATCATGCCGGATCTAACTGCGCGATTCAAGCATTACTGGTAAGTAACATGAGCGAATAGTGCATCTATGGTGATGGGTGCAGAATCCCGTCGAGGCGCCAGCCGAGCCAACCGCGGCCGCGATGACGGTGCGCGGGCAGCTCAGGGCCGGATGGCGGAGACGTAGGCGCCGGCGCGGCGCAGCCGCCCTGGCCGCGATCGCTCGATCAGCGGTCGGAGGTGCGCCTCGAGCCGCGCCGCCTCGGTTGGTACGAGTGCCTGCTCGATGGCCGCACCAAAGGTGGGAGTATGCGGATTCGGGCTGGTGGCCAGGACGTGCTCCCAGGGTGTGCCGGCATACGGCGAGCGGGTGGAGCGGACGGTCGGATTCCTCTCAAGGGTGGCACGTCATGTCCTGCCTTGGGCGACGGCACGACGAGTATCCGCCTCACGACGTCGAGAACGTCGATTCGTGTGCGACGAACCGGCTGATGCTGGCGCGCAGCCCGGCCGGGTCGAGGCCATACTCGGCGTCGTGGTCGGCCGGGGTGCCGTATCGGCGGGCCGTGTGTGGTGGTGCGCCGAGGGCGAGCAGCCGGTGTGGCAGGTCTACGAGGGCTTCGGATACCCGCGCCGACGACGTGCCGCGCAGGTACGGCTCGACCAGGACGACCGCCGGTTCGGCCAGGACGAACCGGAGCGTCGCCGCGTCGAATGGTCGCACCGTCGCCGCATACAGCACGGTGACGTCGAGATCCGACGTCGCCTCTAGAACTCGGTCCAGCATCGGACCAACGGCCACCACAGTGGGGCCTGTTCCTTTGCGTATAACGCTGAACTGCCCGTCGCCCACCGATTGCGGCCTGTGGTTCGTCTGGGTCGAGAGCCGGATGTAGACGCGGTTGTCATCGGCGACGGCCTGGCGCAGCAGAGTGTCGACCTCGTCGGGATGCCCGGGTACGTGCACGGTCCATTGGGGGAGGGTGTCGATGAGGGCGACGTCGCCTGGTGCGTGGTGGGTGTAGCCGTATCGTGGTTCGTCGTAGGTGGCGCCGACGCTCACCAGGATCGCCCCCAGGTCTTGGTGGCCGAGGTCGACCTTCACCTGCTCGAACGGGCGCTCGATGAGAAATGGCGCGTAGGTATGGGCGATGGGACGTAGCCCGGACAGCGCCAGGCCGGCGGTGGAGCCGATGAGAGCCTGTTCCCGGATGCCCACATTGATCACGCGGCTCTGGTGCCGGCTGGCGGCTTGCTCGAACAGCTCGGTGGAGATGTCTGCCAGAACGACGGCGAGCTGAGGAACGTCGTCGAGCAACTCGGTGGTGACAGCGGCGAATCGATGGCGCATGATCAGCCCTTGGGTTCGACGACGGCGACGACGGCTCTGGGCTGTCGTGGTGCACGGGTGGACAGTGCTGCGGCCAATGCCTCGTGGTCACGGCCATCGACCGTCGAGGTAGACCATCCTTCGAGCTCGAAGCGCTGAGCGATTCCTCCGGGCCAGCCGAGTGATGCCGAGTTGTTGTCCACGACGATGGTGGTCAGCGTGTCGAGTTCATATGCGGCGGCGACCACGATGGCCTCATGGTTGCTCCCCTCATCCAACTCTGCGTCGCCGACCAGGACGAACGTCTTCGCCGGATTGCCCTGTGCGCGCAGGCCGAGCGCCAGTCCGGTCGCCGTCCCCAGCCCGTGTCCGAGGGAGCCGCTGGAGATCTCGACGCCGGGCAGGAGCTGCCGGTCGGGGTGGTGCCCGAGGCGGGAGTCCGGGCCGGCGAACCCGGATAGCCATTCGGCCGGAAAGAAGCCGTGGGCGGCGAGCACGGCGTAGTAGGCCATCGGCCCGTGACCCTTGGACAGGAGGAAACGGTCGCGGTCGGGATCGTCGGGGGCTTGGGGATCGATGCGCAGGATCCTGTCGTACAGTACCCAGAGCACGTCCAGGGTGGAGGTGGCGCTGGGTGTGTGTTTCTCCGCGCCGGTCAGGCGAGACATCAACGGTGCCAGGTCGGCGTACGTGGCAGCGGTGGTCATCTGGGTCATGTTGACGACTCTGCAACCTCAACTATGGTTGAGGTCAAGAGTTCTCGCCGATCTTCTCGACGGCGTCCGTCGGGATCCGTGCGACGCGCGACCGGAGGTAGCGTTGTTCCGGGATGCTGGTCGCCAACCGAGCTGCGGTCCGGTAGGCATCCCGTGCGGCCAACCGGTCACCGGCCTGTTCGAGCAGGTGGGCACGGACCGCGTGGTATCGATGATGCCGGGTCATCCGGTGGTCGGTCCGGAGGGTGTCGAGCACGTCGAGGCCGGCCGTCGGCCCGCGGGTCATGGCGACCGCGATGGCGTGGTTGAGTGTGACCATCGGGTTGGGAGCGATCCGACTGAGGATCTGATAGAGCACGCTGATCTCGTACCAGTTGGTGTCATCGGCTGTTGGTGCCTGTACGTGGACGGCGGCGATCGCGGCCTGGAGCTGGTAGGGCCCGAGCTGGGACGTCGACATCGCGGTAGTAATCAGCTGGCTCCCTTCCTCGATCAGCCTGGTGTCCCACAGCGCGCGATCTTGTTCGGCGAGCGGGATCAGCGTTCCATGCTCATCGGTGCGCGCCGCGCTCCTGGCATCGGTGAGCACCATGAGGGCCAGCAGACCCGCGACCTCGCCGTCGTCGGGCAGGAGGTGGTGGACCGCTCGGGTGAGCCGGATCGCCTCCCGGGTGAGTTCGTGCCGTTGCAGCTCCGGGCCCGACGTAGCGGCGTAGCCTTCGTTGAACATCAAGTAGAGCACCTGCAACACCGCGGCGAGGCGCTCCGGCCACTCCCGCTCCGATGGCATCCGGAAGCTGGCCCCCGCCGCCTTGATGCGTTGTTTGGCCCGGCTGATCCGGGGCGCCATGGTGGCCTCCGGGACCAGGAACGCCTGGGCGATCTGGGCGGTGGTCAGCCCACCGACGGCGCGGAGGGTCAGCGCCACCTGTGAGGCCGGTGTGAGCACCGGATGGCAACACAGGAACAAGAGGCTGAGGGTGTCGTCCCGGCTACCCGGTTGTTCTCCGTCGAGCTCCGGATCGAGAAACTCGTCCGGCGGCTCTAGTGCCGCGGCCGCCGCCTCGCGTCTCCGTCTCGCCTGTTCACTACGGATGTGGTCGACGAACCGGCGGGCCGCCACGGTGGTCAGCCAGCCGCGTGGGTTATCGGGAACGCCGCTCTGCGGCCAGCGTTCGGCCGCGGCCAGCAGGGCATCTTGCACCGCGTCCTCACAGGCGTCGAACTGCTGATACCGGCGGGTGAGCGTGCCGAGGACCTGCGGCGCCAGCCGGCGCAGCAGGACCTCGATCTCCACGTCGGCGGTCAGCGGATCACATCTCCATCCCGGCAGAGAACATCACCGGACGCACCTCGATCCCCAGGCCGTCCAGAGCGGCGTCGGGGATCATGGCGGCCAGCTCGATCGCCCGTTCCTTGCTCTCGCAGTCCACAAGGTAGAACCCGGCCAGGTGTTCTTTGGATTCTAGGTACGGACCGTCGGTGACCGCGGGTAGACCATCCCGGACCCGCACCACACAGCTGGTGGAAGGGTCGGCCAGAGCCTGGGTGCCGATCATCTCACCAGACTGCTGGATCGTCTCGATGAACTTTCCGTGGCCGTCCATCACCGCGTTGCGTTCTTCCTCGGTGAGTGACTCGAAGATCTGTGGATTCATGTGCATGATCAGCAGGAATTTCACGGTGTCTCCTTCATTCGGGGTGCCCGCACGGATGGGCACGTCTCAACGGTAGGTCGGTGCGGGCGGCGTGGTCTTGACATCACGTGGCGAGCTGGGCGCAAGATCCGGCGCTGGGAACCGACTCCGTTTCGAGACCGGTGCCTCGCCGGTCGCCACCATCGACGAGGAGTACAGGAAACGGAGACGACGATGACGTTGCCACGGATGGGGATCGGCCTGCCGACCTTCGGGCCGTACGCGGGCCCGCAGGCCATCACGACGGTAGCCGCGGCGGCCGAGCGGCTGGGCTATCACAGCGTGTCCGTCTCGGAGCGGCTACTGCTGCCCGCCGGCCCGGAATGGAGCAACGATGCGGGGCTCCCGGCTTCCCACGTATGGGATCCGATCGAAGCTCTGACCTGGGCTGCTGCTAGTACCACCCGGGTCCGCGTCGGGACCGCCGTCATGATCGCCCTGTTCCAGCCGCCGATCATCCTGGCCCGCCGCCTGGCCACGCTGGACGCACTTTCCGGTGGCCGCCTCGACGTCGGGCTAGGCCAAGGCTGGCTACCAGAGGAGTTCACCGCCACGGGGGTGGCCATGAGCCGGCGGGGTCGAGGATTCGAGGAGTACGTGGCCGCCTTGCGGGCATGTTGGGCACCCGATCCCGTCCAATTCGAGGGTGCCCGATACCAGTTGCCATTGTCCATCGTGGGCCCCAAGCCGTCCGGCCAACTGCCGATCTACATCGGCGCGGTTGCGCGGCCGGCGGTCGAACGTGCGGCGCGGCTCGCAGATGGATTCATCGGGGCCGTCCGGACGTGGGCGGACACCCGCAACGAGATCGGTTGGTACCGGGACGCCGGTGGAATCGGGCCGGTCGTGCTGAGATGTGCCCACCCTGACCGGGAGCCGGTGGCCTTCGCGGCGAACTTCGTCGCAACCGCGTTGGCCGACCTCGAGAATGCGGCCGACGTTGGAGCCGCGGAGGTGCACTGGGACATGAACCTGGCCAGTGTGCCGACGGAGAAGCAGGTGGAGCTACTCGAGGTGCTCGCCACGAAAGTGTCCGGCGGCTGACTGTTCGACAGGGGACGGGCGGACGAGGTCATAGCAGCGCTGCGTAGCCGGCCAACCCGAAGTACACCGTACCGACGGCGATGTGCTGGTAACGTGCGGCGGCGCCCCGGCGGCGCAGCACCCTCCGCAACAAATCTCCAGACAGCGCATACCCCAGGTCCATCACCAGCGCGATCCCGAAGAAGACGGCGCCAAGCACGAGCATCTCGCCACGGGCCGTCTCCGGCCCCGACACGAACTGTGGGAGGAAGGCCAGAAAGAACAGCACAACCTTCGGGTTGAGGAGGTTGATGAGGAGACCGTCCCGGAACACCTGATACATCGGGATCGGCGGGGGTTCGGCCCCATCGACGGGAGACGGCCGGCGCATCGCGCGGACCCCGAGGTAGGCAAGGTACGCCGCGCCGGCGAGTTTGAGCGCCGTGAACCCGGCCGGTGCGGCGACGGCATGGTGCGCAGCCGTCGGGGCAGCGGCAGCGTGATCGCCGGCCCGGTGGTTGCCGCGCCATCCGATGGCCGGATAGCGGGCGGCACCGCCACGTCGATCTTCCAGCGGCTCGTCGACAGCGACCCCAGGATCATCTCGCTGGCGCACGCCGCCGAACCACCCGCGAGCGGATTGCTGAGCACGCTGCGGTCCGTCGTCGCCGACGATCTGCCGGATCTGCTGCCCCACGCCGGTTACCACCCTCGGGGGTTGCCGATGCTGCGCGCCGCGGTCGCCGCCGAGTTCTCCCGATGTGGTGTGCCGACGGCCGCCGACGACATCGTCGTGACCACGGGAGCTTCTCAGGCTCTGGCCCTGATTGCTCAGCTTTACGTTCGTCGCGGGGCGGCCGTGGTGGTCGAGTTGCCGAGCTGGCCCGGCTGCTACCACGCATCGACGAGTTGGTGGCGGACCAGGCGCCGCTGGCCAGGCAGCGGTTGGAACACCTCGCCGGGCTCCTGGCGCAGGCGCTCCCCGAGTGGCGCTGGCGGTGGCCGGACGGCGGTTCGGCGCTGTGGGTAGCTCTACCCGGAGTGGACGCGAGGGTGTTCGCTCAGGTGGCGCTCCGGCACGGAGTGGAGGTGGTGCCGGGCGCGGCGATGGACCCAACCGGTGAACATGACAACTACGTCCGCATCCCGTACACGTTCAGCCCAAACACCCTCACCGACCTGGTGCGCCGGCTGGAGTCGGCCTGGACGGAGCTCGTCAGCGGTTAGCGCCGGTGATCGGTGTTACGGTGGCTCCGCGTTGATCGTCGCGAGCGAGAGTTGGAGGCGACGCCACGTGTTCACGGCATCCAGGACGGTAGGTCAGGTCGAGGTGACCTGCCTGCTGGACGGCTCCGGCCCCTTCACCTTGGCGACACTTGAGGCGACGTTTCCCAACGCCACCGCCGCCGACTGGTCCGCCGCCCGCCGGCTCGACCCGAAGGCCTTCGGTGCTGATGGCCGGTGGCACCTCTCGTTCCACTGCTTCGCGATCCGGGTTCCCGGTGGCCGGATCGTCCTGGTCGACACCGGGATCGGCCCAGCCGACGGGCCGGCGTCGACCTGGGCTCCGGTGCCCGGTCGGCTACCGGAAGCGCTCGCCGAGGCCGGCATCGCGGCAAGTGACGTGTCGCTCGTCGTGCAGACCCATCTCCACACCGATCACGTGGGCTGGGCCGTCTCCCTTGAGGGTGATCCGGTGTTCTCCAACGCGCGATACGTGGTGCAGCGGGCTGAGCTGGCCGCCCTGGAGAAGGCCGGCAGTCCGCTGCTCGAGGCCGTCGTGCGGCCCTTGCGGCAGCGTGATCAGCTGGACGCGGTGGATGGCTCGCTGGACCTGCTCGGTGGTCACGGCCGGCATGGCGCGCGAATCGCCGTCTCCGCCACCCCCGGACATACCCCCGGCCACCAGTCGGTTGTCGTCGACAGCGGAGCCGACCGGATGGTGATCACCGGTGACGTGCTGGTCCATGCGGTTCAACTGGTCAATCCCGACGTCCGGTATACCTACGAGGACGATGCCGACCTCGCGCGGAGGAGCCGGCGTGATCTGTTGGCGGACGCGGAGGCGCACCGCGCGTTCCTGGCCACTGCCCACCTGAACCAGCCGTTCATGCCGACCCCGCTCCGGTGACCCGCCGGAGATCGGGAGCGGGTGACAAGCGACGTCCGGGCCGCTGGTCAGCGACCCGGACGCCGTTCCCCTTGTGAACGGGCGGCTACCGCGCCGAGCGGGCAGCGGCGCGGACTAGCTGTCCGCGCTCACGGGGGGTGATGACGCCAGCCGCACGTAGCTGGTCAGCCACCCGACCGACATGCCGGACGAAGTCGCCGTGGTTGCCCCACGCGGCGTCGTCCAGGATGTGATGGTTGATCGTGCAGATCCCGGCGAGTTCGTGGTTCGGGACGCCGCTGTCCTCGCCTCTTATCATCACGGTCTCACGGGGATCTTCGTCGGCGCAGATCGGCACCGCGAGCGGGCCGCCAACCACGGGCAGCTCGATGGAGGTACCGGCCAAGTCGACGGTCAATTCGGTGCCCGGCTCAGGGCGCAGTGTGTGCTGGTGGTCGCTGGAGAAGACCATGAGCCCCAGGCGTTGTCCCGCGGAGACGATCTTGTCCGTGGACTGCAAGGTGAACGTGACGTCGTAGAACTCGCCGGGCGTCAGCGGCTCGCTGCTGGTCAACGAACTGTGGTTGCGGGGGTCCGCCCAGCCTCGGGTGACGACGCTGGTCGCCGCGAGTGGGCTCCCCGTCCACGGTAGGCGGACCAGCATCACCGAGAGGTTGGCGGCGGGTTTGCTCGACGCGAGCCGCACGGTGATCGACGGGGTGCCCGACAGGTGAAGGTCGTCGCTGAGCTCCGGTGTGGCGTAGAGCAGTCGGTGGTCCGAGGTTTCCTGCTGGGCCAGGTTCCCGGCGAGGTGGGTGTAGTCGTCCACGAGCGTTTCCCCGCCCGCGTCCGGCAGGGTCAGCGAGGTGAACTCACCAGTGGTCGACCCGCCGGCCAGGGGGTAGAAGGTGACGGACGTGGAATCCGGGTTCGGATAGTCGTCGAACGGTGTGGTGTCGAACCGGTCGGAGCCATGGGCGATCTGTACCCGCGGGTCGTTCTCGACGTCGTTCTCGTGCTCCCAGAGGTACCGGGTGAACCAACGGTTCATCATCTCGTGCGGCGGCGGGCCGCCGTGCCCACCCTGGTGGAAGTACGCCTGAACCGGGGTGCCTTGCTGCCGCAGAACGTCGTACAGCTGAGTGGCCTGCTGCGGCATGACGTTCCAGTCGTTGAAGCCGTGCGCGAACAGTGTGGCGGCGGTGATGTTCCCCGCGTCAGCGAGGTAGCTGCGTTCGGCCCAGAAACTGTTGTAGTCGCCGTTGGCCCGGTCCATCTCGGCCACCATCGTGGCGTCGCGGACGGTGTCGTTGCAGTAGTCCCGCGTCTCCGGGAATCCGCTGTTGACGAAGTCGTACAGAACATCCGCGTCTTCACCACGCCACGTTCCCTCGGGCGATACACCGCCGCCGGGGTGTTTGACGGTTCCGTTGGACCGGAAGTAGTCATACCACTCCGAGATCGCCGCGACCGGGATGATGGCCTCCAGCCCCTCCACGCCGGTGGTGGCGGCGGCGATGGGCAGCGTGCCGTTGTACGACGTGCCGGTCATACCGACCTTGCCGGTGGACCAGTAGGCGTCGACCTCATCGTCGCCGTCGACGGAGGTATAACCGGCGGCGCGGCCGTTCAGCCAGTCGACGACCGCCTTGGGGGCTAGCGACTCGTTGGTGCCCCCGATGGTCGGGCAGCCCTGGGAGAGGCCGGTGCCTGGCGAGTCGGAATGCACCAAGGCGAAGCCGCGTCGTACCCATTCGTTGACGTGGCTGTTGGAGACCGATGTCCGGTTCGGCTGGTGCGGGATGACCGGTGCCGGCTGGCGCTGCGGAGGCTCCGCGCCGATTTCCTGATGGACATTCCAGAACCAGGTGAGCTGTGAGTTCACTGGCGCCGTACCGGCGTAGTACGGGCTGGTCTCGTAGACCACGGGTACCTTGAGGCCCTCGGTGTCCGTCTGCATCGGCCGGGTGACGTCGACGTGGACGCGGTCCGGTTGACCGTCGCCATCGCTGTCGAATTCGGTCTCCACCCAGAGTTGCTGGCGGATCCACGTGTTCGGGTCGGCGAACTCGGGCACGATCTGGGCCTGGCCGTCCTCGAAGATGGGGCCGGTACCAGCGGGCTCGTTGGCCGCGCCGGTGGTGGAGAACAACGTGAGGACGAGGGTGCCGGTGGCTGTCGCGGCAGCTACCTGTCTGGCCCTGGTGCGCGCGGTGCGTGGTGCCATGGAGGGTCCCCCAAGGTGGGTCCGGTGACGGGTGGCCAGGATGGCAGCACCTGCCACGGCGAGCAGATCCGGGCGTGCTGGAACGGTACCGATCCAGCACGGATGGTGTCATCCGACAGCTGTTGAGGAGTTATCTGCTCCAACCCGACATTTCGCCGGATGGGCCACCCCCTTGGCCGGGTTAGGGCGCTGCGCCCTGAGCCTTGGGTCCACAACGGAGGGGAGTTGGTGCGGCAACGGAGCGGCGAAGGTGTTGCTCCGGCGACACCGCCGTCACTTCAATAGCGCATTAACTCCGCTCCAGGCTCCAAACCCACTCCGTGGGTCGGCGTCGTTGTGTAGCGGGCGCTTCCCGTCGTGCGTGAGCTCCACCGGGGCGACAACAAGCCTCCGCATGGTGCACCCTGGCCCGCCACAAGCCTCCTTATGGTCGCCTGGGCAACAACATGCTTCCTTGTGCCGACATGGAGGGTGCAGTAAGGCGCCTTGTGGTGGCCACGGTCGCTCCGGCTGGGCGCCGAGCGATGCATCCCCGTGCGGCCGCACGCTGCGGCTGATACCCCCAAATCGCCGGATGTCCGGATGTCGGTAGGGGTCAGGAGGTGTCCAATGTGTTCATCGCCGTGCGTACCTCGGCGAGGATGTCCCGCATGGCCTCCTCGGCAGCGGCGCCGTCGCCCTGCGCCACCGCCTGTGCGACGTCCTCGTGGAGCTGCATCGAGACGGGGACCGGGTGGTGGGGCATAAGGCCGAGTTGGATCCGGCCACGCAGGACAACCGACACGGCGTCGCCAAGCGCGTCGAACATCTCGTTGCCGCTGGCTTCGAGTAAGAGTGTGTGGAACTCGATGTCGAGTTCGAGGAAGTCGTCGAGCCGGCCAGCGGCGCCCTGTTCGCGCATGGCCGCCGCCAGCCCGATGAGACGGTTGCGTTCCGCGGCGGTGGCGTTGCGGGCGGCCGAGTTGGCTGCCACCGGTTCGATGGCCACCCGCAGTTCGGTGAGGGAACGCAGCTGTTGATCGCGGCCGGTGCCGGAGAGCCGCCACCAGATCACCCGCGGATCGAAGACGTTCCACGATGCGCGCGGCTGGACGGTGATGCCGACCCGGCGCCTGGAGGTCACCAGGCCCATCCATTCGAGGATCCGCATCGTCTCACGGGCAACGGTCCGCGATACGCCGAACTCGGCCTGGATCCATTCGAGCGTGAGAACGTGACCGGCCGGCAACGTCTCGTCGACTATCTGCTGGCCGATCACATCCATGACTCCGGCATGCAGTGCCCCGACGCTCCACTGGTGCCCGACGCCGCGTGGCCCGGCCGGTGCTAAGTAGTCCGTGGGAACTCCTCACCCCAGCGAATGATGTTATCTTTGCGGCCTCATCATACGGCCATTCGGTGGTGGGGGCTCACCTCTCCGGTCGACGTCTGTGCCGCGCCCGGGCACCCTCCGGCGCTGGAGGCCCGGCGTGGCATGATTCCCAGGGTGCGCTTCTACGCCGACCTGCACATCCACTCGAAGTACTCCCGGGCCTGTAGCAAGGATTGCGACCTCGAACATCTGACCTGGTGGGCCAAGCGCAAGGGCATCAGCCTCGTCGGTACCGGCGACGTCACCCACCCGGCCTGGTTCGCCCATCTGCAAGAGAACCTCGTGCCGGCCGAGCCCGGTGTGTTCCGGCTCCGGCCCGACCTGGAGCGCCAGATCGATCGCGACCTCCCGCCCAGCTGCGTCGCCGACGTGCGGTTCATGCTGTCGGTCGAGATCTCCACCATCTACAAACGGGCCGAGCGGACCCGGAAGGTCCACCATCTCGTCTACCTGCCCCATTTCGACGCTGCCGCCGAGTTCAATCGCCGGCTGGGTGCCATTGGCAACATCGGCTCCGACGGGCGGCCGATCCTGGGGCTCGACTCTCGCGACCTCCTGGAGATCGTCCTGGAGTGCAGCACCGACGCGTACCTGGTGCCGGCGCATATCTGGACACCGTGGTTCTCGGTTCTTGGTTCCAAAGCCGGCTTCGACGCGGTCGAGGATTGTTACCTCGATCTGGCCGGACACATCTTCGCGCTGGAGACGGGTCTATCAGCTGATCCGGAGATGATCTGGCGGGTCTCCGCGCTGGACCGGTACCGGCTGGTGAGCAACTCGGATGCGCATTCGCCACCGATCCTCGGCCGTGAGGCGAGCCGTTTCGACACCGACCTCGACTACTACGCGGTACGTCGGGCGCTGGAGACCGGAAAAGGTTTTCTCGGCTCGGTGGAGTTCTTCCCCGAAGAGGGCAAATACCACCATGACGGCCACCGTAAGTGTCAGGTGCGGCTGCGCCCGGACGAGACCCGCCAGCTCGGAGGGGCGTGTCCCGAATGTGGCAAACCCGTCACGGTGGGTGTGCTGAGCCGGGTCGACGACCTCGCTGACCGGCCCGTCGGGTTCCGGCCCGACGGCGTGGCCGGCTTCCGCAGCCTGATCCCGCTGCCGGAGATTATGGGCGAGTTGCTCGGAGTCGGCCCGAAGAGCAAGCGAGTGCAGCGGGAGATCGCGACGCTGACCGCCGCACACGGCCCGGAGCTGGGCATCCTCGACGACGTACCGGTGGAGGACCTGGAACGTGGCTCGCCACAGCTGGCGGAGGCGATCCGCCGGCTGCGCCGCGGTCAAGTTATCCGCGACGCCGGATACGACGGTGAGTACGGCACCATCCGCCTGTTCGATCCGGGTGAGCTGCACGAGGTCCGGCACTGGCAGGCACCGGCGTTGTTCGACGACGTACCGGCCGCCGCGCCGGCTGAACGTCGTCGTCCGCGAGACGCCACTTCGTCCGTGACGCCAGCGCGACCAGAGCAGGCGACCATTCCGATGGGATCGGCCGAGCCAGACACCTCTCCGGGGCTGTGGGACACGCCGGGCGACGGCGTATCCGCCACTGACCCGACACCAGCCGCGGATCCGCGGGTGCCCGCGTTGCTCGCCGCGCTCGACCCGGAGCAGCGGGCTGCGGCGGCCGTCCGGAGCGGGCCGCTGTTGATCATCGCCGGGCCCGGAACCGGAAAGACCCGCACGCTGACCCACCGGATCGCACATGTGATCGACGACCACTCGGTGGCGCCCGAACAGTGCCTGGCTATCACCTTCACCCGGAAGGCGGCGGCCGAGATGAAGGATCGGCTGCACCGGCTGCTCGGCGACCGGGCGGCCGCGGTGACGGTGACCACGTTCCACGCGTTCGGGCTGGACCTCCTCCGCGCCGAGCACCACCGGCTGGGCCTGACAGCTGACTTCGGCATCGCCGACGACGAGCGCCGACTCGCGGTGCTGGCCGAAGTGCTGGGCGACGACCGGGCGGCCCGTGACATGGTGCCGGAGCTGTCCCGGGTCCGGCGTAGTCCGCAACCGGTGGATCCCGAGGTGGCCAAGGCGCTCGACGGATATCTGGGCCGGCTACGTGAGCTGGACCTCGTCGATTTCGACGACCTCGTCGCCGCGCCGGTCGACCTTCTGGAGTCGGATTCGCAGCTCGCGGCGACGGTCCGGGACAGGTACCCGTGGATCTGCGTCGACGAGTATCAGGACGTGGATGCCGTGCAGTACCGGCTGTTGCGGATGCTGGCCCCGGCCGGCGGCAACATCACCGCGATTGGTGACCCGGATCAGGCCATCTACCGCTTCCGCGGCTCCGACGTAGGGTTCTTCCTCCGATTCGAGCAGGACTTCCCGTCCGCCGAGGTGGTCCACCTATCCCGCAACTACCGGTCGAGTGCACCCATCCTGACCGGTGCCATGCAGGTGGTGCGGCCATCCACCCTGGTGCCCGGCCGGGTGCTCGATCCGATGGCTGACGAGCCGGATCCGGCGCGGATCGGGGTGTACCGGGCGGACACCGACCAGGCCGAAGCGGCGTTCGTCAGCCGGACCATCGACCAGATCCTCGGTGGGTCGTCGTTCCATTCGCGCGACAGTGGCCGCGTCGACGGAGACGGTTCGGGGACTATCGGGTTCGGTGACATCGCGGTGCTCTATCGGACGTCTGCCCAGTCCGGGGTCCTGGTAGAGGCGTTGACGAGAGCGGGTTATCCGTTCCAGAAACATTCCCACGACCGAATCGTGGAACGTCCTGGGGTGCGGGCGTTGCTGAACGAGCTAACTCTCGTGTCGGCGGCAAGTTCGGCGCCGGACCTGCTCACCGGGTTGCGGCGGGCGGCGGAGATCACCGTGGAACGTGCTCCTCGAGCGGAGCGGCAGGAGCGTACTTCCGAGGTGTACTCAGCGTTGGACCTGCTCACTCCCCTGGCCAGTGAGTGTGGATCCGACCAGGAGCGGTTCCGGCGCGAGCTTCTGGTTGGTGCCGAGGTGGACGTGCTCGATCCGCGGGCCGATCGGATCTCGTTGCTCACCCTGCACGCCGCCAAGGGTCTCGAGTTTCCGGTGGTGTTCCTCGTGGGATGTGAGGACGGGTTGTTGCCGCTGCGATGGCCGGGGCAGGACATAGACGACGAACATGTCGCCGAGGAACGCCGGCTGTTGTTCGTCGGGATGACCCGTGCGCAGCGGCTGCTCTACCTGAGCCGCGCCGACCGACGCACCTGGCGTGGCCAGGAGTTGGAGCCGAGACCGTCGCCATTCCTCCAGGCGCTCGACCCGGCGGTGTGTGAGCGGGTCGACGACGGGGAGGACCGTCGTCGCTCTCGAGGTCAGCAGCTCTCACTCCTGTGACCATTCCGGAATGAGGACGTCAGCCTACCGGCGGCGGCCGATGTAAGTTATGTTTCAACTCACAATATTTTCATTGCGGTAATTCTTGGAGCGGCGAGAGGACCGGATGATGACGGATCGAACCGACTACGAGGTCTTCGAGATCCCGGACTTCACCCTGGAATGTGGCCTGACGCTGCGACCGGCGCGGGTCGCCTACAAGACGTACGGCACGCTCAACGCGGACAAATCCAACGCCATCGTCTACCCCACCTGGTACTCCGGTCGGCACTGGGAGAACGAATGGCTCATCGGGCCCGGTATGGGGTTAGACCCGGAACGGTGGTTCATCATCGTGCCCAACATGCTGGGCAACGGGTTGTCGTCGTCGCCGTCCAACACGCCGCCGCCCTACGATCGGGCCCGGTTCCCCCGGATCAACGTCCGCGACAACGTGGAATCGCAATACCGGCTCGTCACCGAACACTTCGGTATCGAGCGCCTGGTGATGGTCACCGGCTGGTCCATGGGCGCCGGGCAGACCTACCAATGGGCCGTCAGCCACCCGGACATGGTGGAGCGGATCGTGCCGTTCTGCGGGTCAAGCAAAACCAGCCTGCACAACATCGTGTTCCTGGAGGGCGTCAAGGCAGCGCTGACCGCTGATGGCGCCTACCAAGGTGGCTGGTACACCGAGCAACCCACTACCGGGCTGCGGGCCGCGGCGCGGGTCTACGCCGGCTGGGGTTTCTCCCAGGCGTTCTACTGGGACAAGCTCTACACGCAGCTTGGGTTCACGTCGCTTGAGGACTTCCTCGTAGGGTTCTGGGAGGGGTTCTTCCTCGACGAACGCGACGTCAACAACTTGCTCTGCATGCTCGACACCTGGCAGAACGGCGACGTCGGCGCCAGCCCCGGATTTGGTGGGGATGTTGCTGCCGCGCTGGTTTCGATCCGGGCCAAGGCGCTGATCATGCCCGCGGAGAAAGACCTGTACTTCCCGCCGGAAGACGAGCGGTGGGCCGCGGAGCATGTTCCCGATGCCGAGCTACGTGTCATTCCGGGGGTCTGGGGCCATTTCGCCGGCGGCGGCGCCAACCCCGATGACACCGCGTTCATCGACGCCGGCATCAAAGAGCTGCTGGCCGCACCGGCACCCGACCTATCCGCGAACTGACGACGACCCCTGGCTCGTTACGGCACCCGGAGCTCGTGCAACGGGTCGCGGCAGGCGGCGGCGACCGCCGGGGCGAGCGCCGCGACGATAGCCGTTAAGACGGCTGCGATGCCCACAGCAAGAGTGAAGTCGAGCCCGGGAGACTCTTGGCCGTTCGCGGCCAGCATGACAACGGTTAGCGCGGTTCCAAGCGTGGCGCCCACCACACTGAGTAGCCAGACTTGGGAAAGGAGTAGTACGACGATCAAACCCTGGGTGGCACCGAGTGCGCGGCGCCGACCGAAGTCTTTGCGACGGAGGACGACGAGCCCAAAGAGGTTGATGGCCACGAGGAACGCGGATATCGCGAGTATGCCGAGCACCGTGGTGCGGCCGTAGGTATCCAACTCACCTCCAACCGCGGCCCGGAGATCCGCGAGTTGTCCCGAGGTCTCCACCGTGACTCGGGATGGATCGGTGTCGGCGAGTAAACCCATAATGACATCGGCCACCGTCGATACGTTGTGTGGTTGGTCGACCAGCACCACGAGCACGGTCAGAGGCTCGCCAGAGTTGGGTCCGCCGCGCATGGAAAGACTAGCGGGGACGATGACAAGGGGTTCAAGAAAGGCGGCATGGTCGGGCACGGCCAGGCCGCCCGTCACAGTGAGACTGCGGCCTCCAGCGGTAATGATGCCGCCGGTTCCGTCGACCAGCCCCAGTGCTTCAGCGCCGGCTGTCGACGCGAGGGCTGTGTCGTCGCGCGCTCCGCTTTCGAGCGCGGCGCCCCCAAACCGGCCATAGGCGGTGCGCACCGGTACGGCGTCGCCTTCAGAAATGGCGGCATTACGAGCATCTGTTACTGGTCCGAAACCTATGGCCTCGTCGATGGCATCGACGGCGTCAAGGTGACCAAGGATGGCTGTGGTGATGTTGGCGGTTGTGTCGGCGCGTACGACGATGCTACGAGTACCTGCGGCGTCAAGTTGGCCGAGGACCGCCGTCTCGGCCGCCACGTTTCGTCCGGTAGTGAGCAGCACTGCTACACACATGCCCGCCACCATAACCACGGTTAACAAGCTCGTCACCGGCTGGCTGCGGGCTGAGAGTGCCGACTCGCGCAGTATCTGGGCAACTATGCGCACTGCTGACCATCCAGGGCCACATGCCGGTGACAAGCCTGGGCGACAAGCGGATCATGGGTGGCGATGATCACGCACGAGCCTTGCTCGGCCTGTTTCCTTAGCGCTGCAACGACGAGGTCCCGGCTAGCCGGATCTAAGTTGCCGGTCGGCTCGTCGGCGAGGATGATCCTAGGCTGAGCCAGCAACGCCCGACATAGGGCTATCCGCTGTGCCTGGCCTCCGGAGATCTCACCCGGTCGGTGTGAAGCCCGTAGCGCCACTCCAAAACGCTCCAGCAGGGTATGTGCGTTGGAGACGGCAGCCTTGCGTGATTGACGGCGATAGAGCGCGGTCTCGACGACGTTGTCGAGGACTGACCGCGTTGGATCCAGGGCGGCGTCTTGAAAGACGAACCCAAACTGGTGGGCGCGTAGCCGAGCGCGTTCGGCATCTGAGAGTCCGGCCACCGGCCGTCCATGTAGCAGCAGGTCACCAGTCTGGTGGCGTTGCATGAGCCCAAGCACGTAGAGAAGGGTCGACTTGCCGCTGCCGGATGGGCCCGTGAGCGCCGTCATAGATCCGGCCGGAAACGTCGAGGTCCACCCGGTGATGACCTGAACTCCATTGGGGTAAGAGAAGCCGAGTTCGACCGCGCTCAGAGGCGGTGCTGACGTCATGATGAATCCTCGGTCTTGGAGTCAGCGTCAGCCGGTGCATCCGGAGCTTGATCATCGGGCACCTGCTGGCCCACGTCGCCGGGAACCCGTACCCGACTTCCAGCGTCCAACCCCTCGACCACCGCGAGCCCGGACGCATACTCCACCATGTCGACTGGATGGAAGTCGCCAGATTCGCGTATGACCCCTGTCGAACCTGCCGCATCGGTCACTAGAGCCGCAATTGGCACGATGGTGCCTTCGGTATCGGGAACGACTTGAATCATGCTTGGAAACAGGCTGGCGTCGCCGAGCGGAACCACGTCGCACTCGTCGCCACAGATCGACTCACCAGACGCTGCGTCAAGTTCGGCGTAGCGTTGGGCTGTCTCGTCGTCGAAGCCGATGCTAGCGATCTCTGCCAACCATGGCTGCGATCCCGACTGATCAATTTCGACTATTTGACCAGTGTGAACCCATTGTGCCTGCCCTTCAGGCAGGTTGATGACGAACGCCGGCTCGCTGTCGAGGCGCTGGGCGGCGGGTTCGCCTCCGGCAAGCGTCATGCCGACTTCCAAACTCGGATCGAGTGCCAGCCGTGCCGGAAGGCTGTCAACAAATACCACGTCTTCATGGCGGACTACACCATCGACGGGAACCCCCAGCTCTTCCTGCCACGAACGCACTGCCCAGTATGTCGCTTCCCCGTACCGGCCGTCGGTGGCGTCCTCGTAGTGGCCGATGTCGGTGAGGAACTCCTGTAACTGCGCAACATCGTCCCCTCGATCCCCGCGGGACATATCACGAAACGCAGGTACCTGGCCGGCCGCGGCGACAACTGGGCGGAGGTCGACCCGATACAGGACCGTCCCGGCCTCTGCCCACGTGCCATTGTCGAGATCGATGCTTGTGAGTGTTCCTTTGGCTTGGTTCGCCGCCACCGGCCGAGCCATCCATTGTGCCGACGCGTTCAGCCGGAAAGACTGCCCAATTTCACCCGTCCGAGCTTCAACGACCGTGTATCCGGGAGACGCCAGAACGTTTGGAGCTGGGCGCAACAGAACATCGCCGGCCCATGCCCCAGCCACACCACCGATGACTAGGCCGATGGCCACACCCGTAACAACACTCAGCCTCATTGCCGGTGTCCGCCAAGATCCACAATCTGCTCCCTAGTCTCGGATCTCGCGCAGGACGTCTGATGGCTCGGGTCGTTCGCAGGCTCGCTGTGCATGCTCAGATGCTTCCCGGCCATGAATCTCGATGACATCGAGTATTGGCTCCCATGAAGCGAACCGGTCATTGATGGTCTGATCTATGAATGCCTGTCGGCTCGGGGCATCGGGTAATTCATACCCTAAAGCTTCGATACACGCGGCGTTTTCCACTCTTAGGTCATAGTCTCGATCAAGGTACTCGGTGGTGAAGAATGCATCGTCATCGTAACCGATCTCCTTGAGGCACTGATCCGAATCTTCGTAGAATCTTTCTTCCTGGTCGCTAGGAAGTTCGTAACTTACTCCGCCTTGCTCATTGGCTGCCACGTCCCAACCTTTGTCGGACAGACAGCGCGTCATGTCGGTAGCGTAGTCACCGCTCCAACCACTCGAAGCTTCGCCCTGTGCCTGTGTATCGTCAGCATCGTCATGCTGGCCTGAACAGGCCACTGTGGCCGCGACTAGGGTCGCGGCCACGATTGGGCCAATAGTAAGCCTCACGCTGGCGGACTGCACTTCGAGAGGGCGTATCCGATGAAGTTCATGCTCCCGTTTTGGACATACCATGCTGAGCCGGAGCTATTGTAGATGCTTGTCCAGCCAGACCAATAGGTGCGGACTGAGCCTCCACCCTGGTTGAACATGTCGCCCCTTGTAGCTGTATTACGTCGATGGATATAGTGGGTATTCCCTGATGCGTGGGCTTCGGTGCCGACAATGGCTCCGTTGGAGCAATATCGATCCCCCCGCTTCTACTCGCACCATGGGCCGGTGCGCTGCTGAGCGCCACCACCAGCGCGACGGCGCCTGTGACTGCCGCAACGCGCGAGGTTAGACGCGTGCTTTGGTTTGTCGTCATTCTGAGCTTCCCCTCACCGAGAGTTACGGTCTGCAACAGCGCTGGCAATCCCTTTGCCGCGGCCCCCTCGTGACCTGACCGTGTGTAAGTTTGATCTTAAGCTGGTCGTCACATGCTGGCAAGACGGAGTCGATAGGTCAATGAAGATTGGCCGCGTTGCGTCGAACATGACACTCGGCCCGCACTGCCACGCTCAAATGTAACGGAGCGTGATGACGTTGTCGGTCGCCGATGGACTCGTCGTCGGCACCGATCAGCGCGCTGATACCCGCCACGGGCCGTCAGCCTGGGGAGCGGGCTGGACGTCGAGGATCCAGGTGACCCCGAAGCGGTCGGTGAGCATGCCGAAGCCGGGGGCCCATGCTGAGGCGGCGAGGGGTTCGACGACGGTGCCGCTTTCGTTGAGTGCGTTCCAGTAAGTCGTAATCTCGGCGAGGGTGTCGCCTCGGACGGAGAGAAAGAACGGACGGTCCGTGATCGTGACGCCATGCTCGCGGCGGGTAGCGCCAGCAAAGGACTCGGTGTATCCGGGGATGTCGTACGCCATGACCTGGAAGCCATTGTCGGCGTGGAGCTGCCCGAAGACGATCTTGTCGGCGTCGGGGGCTTCCGGTGGCATACCGAGATCGCCGTAGGTGGTGGCGATGACCTGACCGCCGAAGACACTCTGGTAGAAGTCGAGCGCGGCGCGGGCGGTTCCGGGGAAGTTCAGGTGTGTGGTGGTGGTGAGGGGCACGATGTCTCCTTGTGGTTCGTCGTTACGGGTAACGGGCGCCATGCCCACAAGCAGCCTGACAGCCGTATGGGACAGATTTTGTCCGCTACTCCAGCGAGGATGGCGACATGAGTGCTCCTTCTTCGCGGATGCTCACCCTGCTGTCGCTACTTCAGGCGCGACGGGATTGGCCGAGCAAGGTGCTCGCCGATCGGCTCGGGGTGACGACGCGCACGGTCAGGCGCGATGTCGAGCGGCTACGCGAGTTGGGTTACCGGATCGGGGCGGTGAAGGGGCCCGATGGTGGGTACCGGCTGGAGGCCGGCTCGGAGCTGCCGCCGCTTCTGTTCGACGACGATCAGGCTGTGGCGATCGCCGTCGCCCTGCAGAGCGCCTCGGCCAGCGGGGTCGACATCGAGGAAGCGGCTCAGCGGGCGTTGGTGACGGTGAGACAGGTTATGCCGTCACGGCTGCGGCAACGGATCGACAGAGTACGGTTCACCGGTTCGGACAGCGCCGAACTGGTTGACCCAGCGGTGCTGGAAGCGGTCAGCGACGCGGTCAGAGGCCGGATGACCCTGCGCTTCGGCTACGGCGACCCACAAGCCCCGCCCCGCCACGCCGAGCCGCACGGACTCGTCGCTCGGAACGCCCGCTGGTATCTCGTGGCGTGGGACATCGACTGCGACGACTGGCGCATCTACCGGCTCGACCGGATGTCGCCCCGCTACCCGGCAGGTTCCCGTTTCGTTCCCCGGCCGGTGCCTACTGGCGATGCCGGAGGATTCGTCGGTGCGCGCGCGAAAGGCTCGGACGACGCGAATCAGTGGCCCTGCGTGGGGCAGTTCGAGATATCTCTGCCCGCGCGTGAGGTCGTACCGTGGATCCGGGATGGGCAGGTCGAGCCAACCTCCGGCCACACCGCCTTGGTCACCGCCGGCTCCTGGTCGTGGACGGGACTTGTCACGTATGTGCTGCGCTTCAATGCACCGTTCCGCATCATCGGACCCGTCGAGCTCGACGATGCGGCACAGGAAATCGCCGAACGGCTAACCGCCGCCCGAAACACGACGAACTGACCGCTGGCGCCGCGCCGGTTGCGTCGAATAACCCAGAGGATCATGGCGGGTGAACCTGCCGACGTCGAGTTCTGTGTGCAGGAGCCGTCGCTGATATTCGGCCATGAGGCCCTACGCTACCGCTAGCACGGAGGTAACGCTGCCGTTAGCACGGACGTAAGGCTACCGTTAGCACGAAATCTAAGACGATGACCCGGGAGGAACTGCTGGCTCTTCCGCGTTCCTGCTCGAGGCGTTCGGTGATCGGTTCGGGAGCGGGCGCCGTGACGCTACCCGTCCGCTCGCATGTGCCACGCTAGTGCCATCAAGTGCTTGAACGCCGGGTGGCGAACAAAGCATGCATGGTTCTGACATGCATGAATGGTGGAGCCGCCTGTCGGAATCGAACCGACGACCTATTCATTACGAGTGAATCGCTCTGCCGACTGAGCTAAGGCGGCTTGTGCCGGGTGACCAGCACGAGGCACGAGTATAGGACGTCAACCCCGCTCCCGCCGAATCGAGTCCGGTTCCCCGGGCTCGGCTCACAGCTCCCGGGTGGTGATCTCCTCGCCGAGAGCGGAGCCGGCGACGTACTCGGCCCAGGGCTGGTTCCAGTCCACCATGCCGGGGTCGCCCCGGGCTACGAGATCGTCCGCGTCGCGGGTGGAGTTGGTGACGGTCACGATGTCGCCGTACCGGACCAGGTCGAAGAAGGTTTCGCCGTTGGCGTCGTTGAGGTTGATGCAGCCGTGAGAGACGTTGTCCGCACCCTGGGAACCTTCGGACCACGGCGCGGAGTGGACGAAGGTGCCGCTGTAGGACAGCCGGACCGCCCAGTCGGCGTCGACGTCGTAGTAGTGCGGGTCGCTGGGGTCGCAGGTGATGTTGGCGTTGCACGAGGTCATGTTGCGTTCCTCGAACTTCTCCAGCACGACGTAGGTGCCGTTGCGGGTGGCGAAGTCCGGAGCCCCGAGGCTGGTGTCCCACGTATGGGTGGTTTCTCCGTCGATGGCGACGGTCATGGTGTGCGTGTCCGCGTCGACCTCGGCCACGTGCTCGGATCCCACCTCGAACTCGAGATGGTAGGAACGTCCACCCCAGAGGTCGTCACCAGCCTGTACGCCGTTGAACTCGAGGTCGAGAGCCACGTGTGTGCCGGCCGGCCAGTACTCCTCGGGCCGGAACCGTACCTCGGAGTCGTTCACCCAGTGCCAGCTGCCAACCACCTGCGGGTCGGACGAGACGTACATTTCGCGTTCGATCGTCGCGCGGTCGGTGATCGGCTGCTCGAAACGGACGACGATGGGCGCTCCCACGCCGACGACGGACTCGTTGCTGGGTTGCATGGTGAGGGTGAGCCGTTCGCCGTCGGGTACATCCTCGACCTCGAAGGTCTCCCGGAACGTGTGGGTGCCGCCGAACGGATCCGTCGCGGTGAGGTCGACGTCGTAGCTCGCGCCCGGCTCGGGGCGGGTGTCGCTGGTCCAGCTGCGTCCGTCGTCGTCGACCGAGCCGTCCAGCGGTACCCCGTCAGCTGAGACGACGTCGACCGTCTCGACCTGGCCGGCCCGGACCCGCAGCGTCACCGGTTCGGCGAAGCTCGCCGAACCATCGGCTCCGGTCAGCTGGGTCAACGCCGAAACCTGCCGGGTGCCGTCGTCGCCCCCGCCGCAGCTGCTCAGGGCGACGGCGGCCCCGACACCAGCGAGGGCGATCAGAAGGTTCCGCACAGCAGGCCGCATATGGCCCATTGTGCAGATTTCCGCCGACGTTACGAACAGACGAGTCCGTCTTCGGGAACCTCACCGTCGACGAGGTAGCCATCAACGGCGGCATCGATGCAGTCGCTGCCGGACAGGTACGCGGTGTGTACGTAGGCGTCGTAGGTCAGCAGCACGGCCGACTCCAGCTGCTCGGCGAGGGACTCGGCCCACCGGTAAGGCGTGGCGGGGTCGCCGGTGGTGCCGACGACGAGGATCGGCTCCGCCCCGGCCGCGGTCAGCGTGGCTGGGTCGTAGTCGGACTCGGCGGGCCAGTCGGCACACGTGAGGCCAGCCCACGCCATGAAGCGGCCGAACGTGGGGGAGAGCTCGTCGAAGTCCGAGGCGCTATCGCGGGCTTCCTCGACCGTGGTGTCACTGGGCCGATCCAGACAGTTCACCGCGATGATCGCCTCGTTCTGGTTCCCCCGGTAGGTGCCGTCCGGGTTGCGCGCCAGGTAGAAGTCGGCCAGCTGGAGGAGATTGGCTCCGTCGCCGTCCTCGACGGCACTCTGCAGAGCCATCCGCAGCACCGGGTATCCCTCGTCGGCGGGAAGATACAGCGGCAGGATGATGCCGTAGAAGGCTAGCGCCGGGGTGAGGGGGCGGGCTGTGTCGTTGGTAGGCAGCGGCTCTTCTTCGGTGTCGGCGATCAGCTGGTCGAGTGTGTCGCGGGCCTCCTGCTCGTCGTCACCCAGTGGGCAGTCTTCGTCGAGGCACCAGGTGATGAACGCGCTCAACGACTGCTCGAAACCCTCGGCCTGGCCGAGTGCGATCTCCTCGGCCGGGAGGTCGGGGTCGACAGCGCCGTCGAGCACCAGACGTCCGGTGCGCTCCGGGAACAGATCGGCATAAACCGCGCCGATGAACGTGCCGTACGACTTGCCGAGGTAGTACAGCGTCTCGTCACCAAGGGCGGCCCGGAGGACGTCGAGATCACGGGCGACGTTGGCGGTGTCGATGTGTGGCAGCAGCTCACCTGACCGGGCCCGGCAGGCCGAGGCGAACCGGTCGATGCTTGCTTCCAGCTCGGTGAGTCCGTCGTCGGTTTCGGCAGTGGAGTGCTCCGCGACGAACTCATCGAGTGCGTCGTCGTCGAGGCAGTCGATCGACGTCGACGTCCCCACCCCACGGGGATCGAACCCGACGACGTCGAACCGTTCACGGACGTGCGGGGAGACGACGACATCCTCGTTGCGGGCGTTGCGTGCATATTCGATACCTGATGCCCCGGGGCCACCCGGGTTGATGACAAGCGAACCCATCGGCTCGGCACCGGTGGCTGGCACCCGCAGCAGTGCGATCTCGATGTCGGCGCCGTTCGGATCGTCGTAGTCGAGCGGGACGGTCAGCGTGGAGCACTGGTAGCTGTCGTCACAGTCGTCCCACTCCAACGTCTGCGTGTAGTACTCCAGAAGCTCGTCAGCCACCCCCTCGGTGGCGTCCGGGGCCGGCGTCGACTCCGGCGGCATCTCCGGCGGCGGTGGACCGTCCGGAGGGGTCGCCGTCGAGCATGCCGCGGCCGCGACCACGGCGAGCGCGACCGGTAGGAGGATCCGGCGGTTCACGAGTTCTCCTCGGTGGTGGGGGCATCCGTATCCCCGTCGACGGGTGACTGAGGGTCCGGAAGGTCCGACGTCGGCCGCATACCCTCCGCGACGGCGCCCTCGTAGGCCTGACGTGAACCGCACACACTGGCCTTGGGACACGCCACTCGACGGCCGGTCTCGCGGTCGCGGACGTACACCGTCTCCGCGGGGACGTTGTAGCCCACAACAGTTCCCTGGACGCCGTCGTCGGTCTCCACGCCACAGCCCAGCGCCGGCGCACTGACCTTGAAGTCCTGGTAGAGCGGGTGTTCGTACTTGAGACAGCACATCAGCCGCCCGCACGCACCGGAGATCTTGAGTGGATTGAGCGGCAGGTCTTGATCCTTGGCCATCCGAATGCTGACCGGTTCGAAGTCCTTCAAAAAGGTGGAGCAGCACGTCTCGCGGCCACAGGGGCCCACTCCACCCTGGACCCTGGCCTCGTCTCGTGGGCCGAGCTGGCGCAGGTCGATCCGGGCCCGGAGGGTGCGGGCGAGATCTCGGACGAGATCGCGGAAGTCGACCCGTTGAGGTGCGCTGAAGTAGATGGTGATGAGCTGATCGACATCTTCCCGGGTGTCGACGAAGTCGACGCCGACCACCTTCATCGGCAGCCTGTGGTCGCGGATCAGCCGGCGCGCGACCACTCGCGCCTCGGCGCGCCGTCGGCGGTTGCGCTCGTCTCGGGCGAGATCTTCGTCGGTGGCGACACCCGCACAGACGGGCAGCCCATCGATGTCGTCGCTGACCCACTGCGGTGCCCAGATACACTCGGCCACCTCGGGGCCGTCCTCCGTCGGGACCAGGACTTTGTCACCGACCCGAGGGGTATGCCCACCCGGGTCGAGGTAGTAGAGCTTCCCGTACCGGGTGAAGGTCACCGCCATCACCATGCCCACAACTGCCACCATACGGCCTGTTGTGTTGTGGGCCACGTTCGCCCTGCCAGCAGCGGGTCGTCGCGACGGTCCGACGTCGACGGGAACCTATGACGTGGCCAATGCGTCGCAGTAGGTATCCATAACCGAAGGCGCAGGCGGAGAGGATGCGAGAGCCGAAATGGCGGACGACATGACCGACTACCACCAGAGCGGTGCTGGGCGCCGACATAGCTGGCACGGCACCAAGGCGTTGGTTAAAAGGGTGCTCTCATGGCGATTGCCGCATGGCGCCATGAGAGTGGTGGCGGCCGTAGCCGGCGACCGCATCAGCCAGGAGCGGCTCCCGGCCCCCGCCCACGTGAAGTCGGTCCAGGCCCGGATGGCCGGTGTGACGTTCGTGATGCAACGGCCGGACCGGTGCATCATCGCCAAAGAGCTGTACTGGGGTCGTGGTCGCCGACCGAAACCGGCCGACCAGCTCGCCCTCGACGTATTCGCCCAGTTGGCCCGCGACGCTCGGCTGGTGCTCGACGTGGGCGCCTACACAGGTATCTTCTCCCTTCTGGCGGCGCGAGTATCGAACGACTCCGACGTCCACGCGTTCGAGGTACTGCCCGAGGTAGCCAAGGCGGCGTTGGACAACGTGGTGGCCAACGACCTGCTGACCAGGATCACCATCCACACCGAGGGAATCGGCAAGGATGGCGACTCTGCCCAACTGGACACCGGCGCCGGCGGATCCGCGCTGCCGGACTTCTACTCGACCGACCTGCATTTCGAGCGCGGTGTGCACGTTCCGCTACGGTCACTCGATTCGGTGGCCGAGTCGATTCCCGGGGCCACGCGGGGGGTGGCGACGCTCGTGAAGATCGACGTCGAGGGCACCGAAGACATCGTCCTGCAGAACGGCCGGCAGTTTCTCGAGGCCAACCGGCCCGACATCGTCTGTGAGGTCCTGCCGGACCGGGCCAACACGGCCGGCATCCAAGCCGCCCTCGATCCGCACGGCTATCGGTACTACCGGTTCGAGGAGGACGTACTGACCGCTCATGACCATCTCGTAGCGGAGGAGCCGTTCCGCGACTGGCTGTTCACCACTCGGACACCGGACCATTTAGCCGCTGCCGGCATCTCCGTGCGAGGCTGAGCCTCGCCGTCTCATCCCTCGCGCAGGGTCAGCGCCATGGACTCGAGCGTCAGCAGAGGCGCCGCGTTGGCCAGGAGCGCCTCGCGGGCGGCCACGATAGCCTCCATCCGACGCAGGGTCGTCTCTGGGCTGCTAGAGCGTGCCAGCCGGTCGAGGGATGGCCGCATCTCGTCGTTCACGAGTTCCGCGCCGACCCCCATCTGTACGACGAGCACGTCGCGGTAGAGCGCCAGAACGTCCACGAGAGCGCGGTCGATGGAATCTCGCTGGACCCGGGTGCGGCGCAACTTCTGCTCCCGTTCGAGATCCTTGACGGCGGCGTCGAGATGCCGCGGCTTGCGCCCGGTTGTCCCGGCCCCCAACGCCTTCTTCAGCTCCTCGACCTCACGTGCGTCGAGGGTGTCGCAGTGCCGCTCCGCGTCGGCTTTGGCGGTGTCGACGAGGCTGGCGGCCGCGTCGAGGCACTGACGCAGGTCGTCCAGCGCGAACGGCAGCCGCAACACCTCCTCGCGCCGGGCCCTGGCGTCGGCGTCGGTAGCCAGCGCGCGGGCCCGGCCGATGTGGCCCTGAGCGGCCCGGGCGGCGAAGGCCGCGACCTCGGCGTCGACACCTTCCGAGGTGGTGAGGTAGGTGGCGATATCCGCATATGGCGGGGTGCGCAGCTGCACCACTCGGCAACGCGAGCGAATAGTGGGCACGATGTCTTCGGCGGTGGGAGCACAGAGCATCCACACCGTACGCTCGGGGGGTTCTTCCACCGACAACAGGAGCGCGTCGGCAGCGTCCTCGCCCAGCCGGTCGGCATCTTCGACGATGACGATCTGCCACCGACCCTTGGCCGGTTTGAGCGCGGCCCGGGGGACCAGCTCCCGCACCTGGCTGATCCGGATGTTCAGCCCCTGCGTGGTCAACGCGGCGACGTCGGGATGGGTGCCGGCACGCACCTCCGTGCACTCGGCGCACTGCCCACAGCCGGCATTCGGGCACTGCAACGCGGCGGCGAATGCCCACGCCGCCACCGACCGACCCGAGCCGGGTGGCCCGGTGAACAGCCACGCATGTGTCATCGCTCCGGCCGAGCCACCGTCCAGCATCGACGCCGCGTCCGCGGCGGTGCGTTGCAGAAGCGGGACGATGGACTGCCCGATGACGGTGTCCCAGACGCTCACGTGTTCACCTTCTCTACGGCGGCGGCAATCTCAGCGGCGACGACGTCCGGTGGGCGGGCGGCGTCGACCACGAGGTAGCGCTCGGGATGGGCCGCCGCGAGGTCGAGAAACGTGCGGCGTACGTCATCGTGCATCTGCTCTGGAGCACGTTCGATGCGGTCGAAGCGCTCGAGGTTGCCCATCCGGCGGCGCCGCTCGGCCGCGCTGAGGTCGAGGACGATGGTGAGATCGGGATTCAGTCCACGAGTGGCGAACTCGGACAGCGCCGCTACCTCGGTAGTACCAAGCCCACGGCCCACGCCCTGATAGGCGATGGACGAGTCGACGTACCGGTCGGTGATGACGACGGCCCCCCGACGCAAGGCGGGGCCGATCACCGACACGACGTGATCGGCGCGGTCCGCCGCGAAGAGCAGCGCCTCGGCCCGGGCGTCGAGTTCGTCGCCGTCCAAGAGCATCTGGCGGACCTGTGGCCCGATGCGCGAATCGCCGGGCTCGCGGGTGACGATGACGTCACGGCCGTGCTCGCGTAATTGGTCGGCCAGCAGGGCTACCTGGGTTGACTTGCCGACACCATCGCCGCCCTCGAACGCGATGAACAGCCCGCTAGGGGTCGGGGTGGGGGCGTCGTCATTCACCGTCACCCCGCCAGCGTAGCGAGGCCGAGCGACAGCGTGGGCTACTGTCCTGGACAGCGTGGAATGGGAGTGCTCCATCCGTCGGATGAACGGGTGGACACGTAGTGGTCGCTGACCCAACGCCCGTCGGCCAGTTGATTCCATACCGAGGAGCCGAACACGTCGGAGCCACGCGCCTGACAGGTCACCCAGGCCAGCGAGCCGTGCGGGAGCGGGTCTCCGGCGAGATCATGTGAGGTACCGGGGCCAGAACGGGTATTGAGGGGGATCCCGCTGTGGACCTGCCCAGGGTACGTGCACCGAGGGACATCCTCGCTGAACCCACCGCTGGACGGCGTGGAGACGTAGTGGTCGCTGACCCACGCTCCGGAGGAGAGCCGATTCCACACCTGGGTGCCGCCGATGGTTTGGCCGCGTCCCTGGCAGACCACCGACAGCGTGGTCCCGGGAGGATGACGATGGGCGACCGGATACGACGTGGCCGGGCCGGTGCGGGCGTTGAGGGGAACGGTGCTGGTGACCCGGTATTCGCGGGCGACGGTGGCCACCGGCGCGTCGAGAACGTTGCTGTCGATATGCAACGTGGCTCCACCCCACGTCTGCGCATGCTCGCCGCGATATTGCTTCACTCGCTGCTGCCGGGCCCAATGGTCGGCAGGGGTACCTGGCCAGGAGCCGAGTGACGCCTTCCCGTCCCACTGGGCCATCCATACCGCGTCCGGCCGGGTGTGGTGCGGCGAGTTGTAGTTGGCGACGACGTCGCGGAGCCCGGACGCGTGATGCACGTAGACCCCGGCGAGATAGCCGTTGCGGTGAAGAGTGCTGCTCCATCCGGAGACATAGTCGGCGACGGATCCGCGGCAAGCCAGGTCCGAGTGATCGTAGTGCTCGATGTCGGCGTAGATGGCGCTGCCGGGGAGTAGACCGAGCGAGCCGGCCCGCTGCACCGCGTCGGCGGCATCGTTCCGGCCGGCGTCGTTACCGCCCGACACCGGGAACGTGCCCATCGTGGTGCCGATGACACACCGTGGCTGCCGGCCCACATAGGTCGGCAGGAGGTACCAGCCGATGGCGGTCGCCTGCTGCACCCACGACCGGGTCAGGTGCGGCTGTCGACACGAGCGATTCACCCCGCCGATGTAGACGTTGACGGTGGTGTATTCGGACGCCGTCCACGCCCGCAGGGTGTCGAGACCGGGTGCCACACATGTGTCGAAACCGGGCCCCGTGGCTCGGGTAGCCGACGAACCTTCCGGATAGTGCACCGCGTCGCTGCTGGGTACAGCACTTGCAGTGGTGGTAGGGCCGAGCACGGCCGACGCCGCGACGACAACCCCTACGCCGATGTAGGCCAACCGGGTCTTACAACCATGGCCTGTCACGATGTCCTCCCCCGTCGAGACCTGCCGAAACATCATCTTGTCACATGACATGACTAATAGTCGCCATATTCGTCACCAGCAAACGGGATGGCGAGGTAGGCGGCGACGTTCCAGACGGGTGCGGTGCGGCACACTAGTGTCGTGCGTATGCAACACGCCAAGATCGTGAACGCGCTGACAGCTTCGTGGGCCCGCCACGTCGACGGAGGAACGGTGCTGTCCGGCGCAGGTGCGTGGCCCCTGCTCGCCATCTTGGCGGCCGCTGCCGACGAGCCGGGCCGGGATGAGCTGGCCGCAGCGGTTGGACTGCCCGCCGGAGACTGTACGACGGCTGCCCGCGAGACGTTGACCCTGATGGCCGAGACCGACGGCGTCGACGCCGCCTTGGGTGTGTGGGCGCACGCCCGCGCTCACCTGAACCCGGAGTGGGCTGCCGAGTTGCCGCCCGCCGCCGTCGGTGAACTCAGCGGTGATCCGGCGGCGGACCGTGCCCGCCTCGACAGCTGGGCCCAAGAGCACACCGCTGGGCTGATCCAGCGGTTCCCGATCGATCTCGACCCCGACTTGATGCTCACTCTCGCGACGGCTGTCGCGCTTCGAACCACCTGGACTCGCCCTTTCACCGACGAGCCGATGCGGCCACTAGACGGCCCATGGCGTGGCCAGCAGGTGGCGGGGTTGAAGCGCACCACCCGGGCCCTCGACGATCTACGCGCCGCACTCACTCCGGCGGGAGTCCTCACGATGACGCGGATCGAAGGTGGCAACGGGCTAGACGTCCACCTCGTGCTGGGTGAGGAAGGTCGCCCGCCGGGTGAGGTGCTGCCGGCGGCCTTCGGCCTGCTCGCCGGTGAACACCGCGTGCAGCACGGCTCGGAGCTGATCGACGCCGACGTCGGACCGGCGCCCGGGGTGTCGGTGATCGCCGCTCAGCGGCCCAGCCTGGCCCTCACCACCACGAGGTTCACCGTCCGGTCCGAACATGATCTGCTGCGGCTGCCCGCCGTCTTCGGACTGCGGACGGTCAGCCGTGGCGACCGCGGACACTTCTCCCGGATCTCATCCGTGCCACTCCGGGTGGGCCAAGCCCGCCAATCCGCGGTGGCGTACTTCAGCGCCCAAGGGTTCGAGGCGGCAGCCACCACGGCGGTCGGCCTTCACCTGGTCTCGATGCCCGTGTTCAAAGCCCGCGGCCTGCAAGTCACCTACGACCGTCCGTTCGGCTTTCTAGCCGTGCATAGAGCTAGCGGCCTGGTGTTGTTCGCCGGTTGGGTCGACGAAGCCGAACTGGCCTGAACACCCGCGCGCTGCCGTTGCGTTCGGAACTGACAGCTCAGGATTTCGACCCCGAACGCTGAGCGCGCTTCTTCGGCGCCGGACCCTTGGCCCGCTTCTCCGCGACCAACTCGGCTGCCCGATCCAGGCTGAGCTGCTCCACCGACATGCCGCGTGGCACGGTGACGTTGACCTCACCATCGGTGATGTACGGACCGAATCGCCCGTCCTTAACCACCAGTGGTTTGCCGCTACCGGGGTCGTTGCCCAGCTCCTTCAGGGGAGGAGTGGCCGCCCGAGCGCCTCGGCGGCCCTTGGGCTGCGCGAACAGCTTCTCGGCCTCCTCAACGGTGACGGTGAACAACGACTCTTCGTCGGGCAAGGAGCGGGAGTCGGTGCCTTTCTTGACGTACGGTCCGTACCGGCCGTTCGCCGCGATGATCTCTTTGCCCTCAGGGTCTTTGCCTACCGTTCGAGGGAGCGTCAGTAACCGAAGCGCCTCGTCGAGGGTGATCGTGTCCAGGCTCATGGACTTGAACAGCGAGGCGGTCGCCGGTTTCGTGCCCTTGGGAGTGTCTTCCGGCAGCACCTCGGTGACGTACGGCCCGTACCGGCCGGCCTTGGCCACGACGGTGCGTCCGGTGTCCGGGTGGATCCCGAGTTCGCGGTCACCGTTGCCCGCTTCGACCAGCTCCCGCGCCTTCTCGACGGTGAGCTCGTCAGGAGGTAGATCCTCGGGAACGCTGCCGCGATTGCCGTCGGCGTCTTCGACGTATGGCCCATACCGGCCTACACGCACCGTGACCCCGTCGCCGATCGGGAACGACGAGATGCCGCGGGCGTCGATCTCGCCGAGGTTGTCGGCGAGGTTCTTCAGCCCGACGATCTTCTCGTCCCCGTGCCAGAACTGGCCCAGTTCGGCGGCCCGATTGGCCCGCCCGGCGGCGATCTCGTCGAGAACGTCCTCCATTTTGGCGGTGAACGTGTAGTCGATGAGCCGGGTGAAGTGCTCCTCGAGCAGCCGCACGACGGCGAAGGCCAGCCATGCGGGCACCAGAGCGTTTCCGCGTTTGAACACATAGCCGCGGTCGAGGATGGTTCGGATGATCGAGGCATACGTGGATGGTCGCCCGATCTCTCGTTCTTCGAGCTCTTTGACCAAAGACGCTTCGGTGTAGCGGGCGGGTGGTTTGGTGGTGTGCCCGGCGGACTCGACCCCGGTGGCGGTGAGCCCTTGTCCTTCGGTCAGGTGCGGCAGCCGCTTCTCGCGGTCGTCTAGCTCGGCTTCGGGGTCGTCGGAGCCCTCGACGTAGGCCTTGAGGAATCCGTGGAAGGTAATGGTGCGGCCGGACGCTCCGAACTCGACCGCCTCGCCCGTGGTGGCGGTGGCACCGACCCGCACCGTCAAGGTCTCGCCCTTGGCGTCTTTCATCTGGGAGGCGACGGTACGCATCCAGATCAGCTCGTAGAGACGATATTCGTCATCTCGCAGGCCGGTCTCGGCTGGGGTGCGGAAAGAGTCTCCGGCCGGCCGGATCGCCTCGTGCGCTTCCTGTGCGTTCTTGACCTTGCTGGCGTACACCCTGGGGGCGTCCGGCAGGTAGGCGGGTCCGTACAACTCCCGGACCTGTGTTCGCGCCGCGTTGATGGCGGAGTCGGACAGGGTGGTGGAGTCGGTCCGCATATAGGTGATGTAGCCATTCTCGTACAGCCGCTGGGCGACCTGCATGGTGCGCGCCGCACCGTAGCCGAGCTTGCGGGAGGCCTCTTGCTGCAGAGTGGTAGTGCGGAACGGGGCATATGGACGGCGGGTATACGGCTTGGCCTCGACCGACGTGACCTCGTAGCGAGCTTCGGTCAGGGCGTCGGCCAGCGCCCGCGCCCGTGTCTCGTCCAGGACGACGACATTACCTCGGCCCTTGACCTGACCGGCGGCATCGAAGTCCCGGCCACTAGCTACCCGGGCACCGTCGACCGACACCAGCTTGGCGTCGAAGGTGCTGGGATCGTCGGCGCCGCGAGTGTCGAGGGTGGCGGTGAGATCCCAGTACGACGCAGGTGTGAAGGCCATACGTTCGCGTTCGCGGTCGACCACCAGCCGGGTGGCCACACTCTGGACCCGCCCGGCGGAGAGGCCTTGTGTCACCTTGCGCCACAGCACCGGGGAGATCTGGTAGCCGTACAGACGGTCGACGATGCGACGGGTCTCTTGAGCGTCGACCAGGTCCTCGTCGATCTCCCGCGGATTCTGAACAGCATTGCGGATGGCGTCTCGGGTGATCTCGTGGAAGACCATCCGGCGCACCGGGACTTTGGGCTTGAGCTCTTCCCGTAGGTGCCAGGCGATGGCCTCGCCCTCGCGGTCCTCATCCGTGGCGAGCAACAGCTCGTCGGCGTCCTTCAACAGCGACTTGAGCTTCTTGACCTGTTCCTTCGCCCTACCAGCGGGAACGACGTAGAGGGGGTCGAAGTCACCTTGGACATCGACGCCGACGGGGTCGCCGTAGCGTTCGCGTTTGGTCGCCGGGACGTCGGTCTTCTTCGACGGGAGGTCGCGAATGTGTCCAAGGGAGGACTCCACGACGTAGCCGTCGCCAAGGTAACCGGCGATGGTCTTGGCCTTCGCCGGCGACTCGACGACAACGAGGCGGCGTCCCGCCCCGTTGGTGTTCTGTGCCATCAAAACCCCTCAATTACTCCCAAGAGTCCGGATTTCCGGTGTTCTGGGTCCCTCTATCGACAACGCACGGTATACGACGTTGTTCCCGAACGTGCCTCGACGATGCGCCGAACACGGACATATCTAGCCGATCCCACCGCCATCGCGGCAAGCGGACCGGGTGTGGTAGCTCATGATCAACGGTGCCCTACTCCCAGGCGATAGTACGACACCTGGCCCCGGCTCCGCCCCCAGGATGGTCGGTGTGGTGTTTCGTGCGGGCCACCGTCGGCGGATCTGGCGTGGGCCATCGAGGGGTAATCCAGCTCTCATTGCCCGGGGTCAACGTGATCTGAGCCTGCTCGTCGACGTATGCAGCGGTGTGCCAGGCGCGCCCGTATCGGCCCCGGGTCTGACCGCATGCGCAGGACGGAGTGAAGTTGGTGCGGCAACGGAGCGGCGGAGGTGTTGCTCTGGTGACACCGCCGTCACTCCGATTACGCACCACCTCCACTCCGTGCACCACCTCCACTCCGTGCGGGAGCTCCACCTGGGCGACAACAAGCCTCCTTGTCGCGCATCCCGGTCCGCCACAAGCCTCCTTATGGTGGTTTGGGCGACAACAAGCCTCCTTGTGCCGAGGTGGAGGGTGCAGTAAGGCGCCTTGTGGTGGCCACGTCGGTCTGCCGGGCGGTCGGTCTGCCGGGCGGTCGGTCTGCCGGGCGGTCGGTCTGCCGGGCGGTCGGTCTGCCGGTCGGTCGGTCTGCCGGTCGGTCGGTCTGCCGGTCGGTCCGTCTGGGCGGGGAGCGGCTGACGCCCGTGCGGTTGCACGCTGCGGGCAGCCTCGGTGGGTGGACGCCCGCTTAGAGCTTCCGCCAATAGATGCTGGCGGGCTGCGCCAGCGGATGAGCATCACCTGGCTTCGTTGTCGTCGTCGATCGATGGCTCCGCATCGACCTCCTCCTCCGCCTTGCCATGCTCGCTCCTCCACTGGCTCAGCTCCACCGATCTATTGGCGGAAGCTCTTAGGCCTGGCGCGTCCCGAAGACGGCGGTGCCGACCCGCACCATCGTGGCGCCTTCGGCGATGGCGATGTCGAGATCGTGGCTCATCCCCATCGACAGGACGTCTAGGCGTAGTTCACCGCCGGTGGAGTGACGTACATCGTCCCGGATCGCACGCAGTGAGCGGTAACTGGGGCGAGCTAGTTCTGGATCGTCGGAGGGGAGCCCGATGGTCATCAAGCCGCGCAGCCGTAGCCGGTCGCGGCGGGCGACCTCACGGATCAGGTCGGCCGCGCCATCCGCGGTTACTCCGAACTTGCTGTCCTCAGCCGACGTGTTGACCTGGACGAGCACGTCGATGGTCTGGTCCAGGGTGTCGAGCCGCCGCTGGAGGCGATCGGCTAGGTCGACGGAGTCGATCGACTGAATACACGAGACGTGCCGTAAGACCTGGTTGACCTTGTTGGACTGCAAATGCCCGATGAAGTGCCGCGTGCAGTCGAGTCCGGCCAGGCCAGCATCTTTCTCGGCCAACTCCTGCACCTTGTTCTCGCCGATCAGGCGGATCCCGGTACGGACCGCGGTGGCGATTCGATCGGCTGGAACCTGTTTGGTAGCGAGCAGGATGTCAACGTCGGCTGGATCACGGCCCGCCGCCCGGCAACTGTGGGCGATCCGTTCGTGTAGGGCGGTGACGTTGGCCTGGATTCGCGCGTCGATCTGCACTGCCGTCCTCCCGTGATGGCCGGCCGTCCCCGGGCCGGTCCCGCACTCCACGACCATAGTGCGCGGCTGAGTGCGCTCGGCCCGGGCCTCCCAGGCACGACTGTGCCGTGACTGATATGGCCGCGACGGGTAACCCGCCGGATTGCCCGGCACGCCGGGGTGGCGCGGGTTACCGTCGGGGTTGGGGCGGTGGTGCCGCCGCCCTGCACGGTCGTAGCTTCGGTCTGGCCGAGCTGTGGCCACGAGCGGATCGACGACGGGGGTCGCCATGACAGAACCGATCACCTCGGCCGAGCCGGTGCCGCCTCCGCCCGTGATCGAGGCGGCTGGGCTCGGACTTCGGACCAGGGCGGGCTGGGTATACCGGAACGTCGAGGCCAGAATCGAAGCACGCACCGTGGTGGCCATCTTCGGATCAGCCGGCACCGGCCGCTCCAGTTTGCTGCTGACCTTGACAGGTCGGATGCGGCCCACGGCTGGCACCTTGGTGGTGTGTGGGCTTCACCTGCCGGCTCAGGCGGCTCACGTCCGCCGCCGCACCAGTGTGGCGCGGCTCGGTGAGCATGTGCGGCTCGACCGCACCCAGCTGGTGGGGGAGGCCGTGAGCGAGCGGCGACTCCTGGCGCCGGGACCAGCCGCGCCCGCCGCGAGGTTCGACGCCGCGGCTCACATAGTCGGGTTTCGTGGCCGTCATCACCAGCAGGTCGGTGATCTCCCGGCGGTTGAGGTGACCTTGCTACAGCTAGCCCTCGCGGCCGTGGCCGCGCCGGAGGTCATCGCCATCGACGACGTCGAGAACGGTCTGACCCCAGTGGAGCAAGACCGGGTGTGGGTGGCGATCTCGCGGCTGGCTCGTTCCGGACCGGTCGTAGTGGGCGCGTCAACCGTCCCCCGGGTTGATGTCGCAGGCCAACGGATTGATCTGAGGTCGACGCGATGACGGGTGCCACAGTGACGGAGGGATCATGAGAGCACTGCGCCTGGCCGGACTCGAACTGCGGCGTTTCCGGCACCCACTCCAGCGGTTGGCGCTGGGTTTCCTGCTCTTGATACCGCTGCTCTACGGGGCCTTGTATCTGTGGTCCAACTGGGACCCGTACGGGCGGCTCGACCGGATCCCGGTAGCCGTCGTCAACCATGATCAACCGGTGACGGTGGATGGTGAGGAGGTCGACGCCGGCGAACGTTTCATCGACGAGTTACGCGGCGAGCCCATCTTCGACTGGATCTTCACCGACGACGCCGATGCCGCGGACGGGCTCAGCGCTGGCCGGTACTACATGACCATCACCATCCCCGAGGATTTCAGCGCGGATCTCGCGAGTGGTGCCGAAGACACCCCACGGCGGGCGACGGTGGATCTCCGGCGCGACGACGGCAACGGTTACGTGTTCGGCATCATGGCCGACACGGCCCGGACCACCCTGCAGGCACAGCTTGATCGAGCTGCGACCACCGCCTACTTCGAGTCGGTGTACGGCAATCTCGACGCTCTACGCGACGGTCTTGTCTCCGCGCACGACGGCGCAGCCGAGTTGGTGGATGGCCTGAGCCAGGCGGGAGACGGCGTGGATGCCCTGGTCGACGGGGTTGGCGCCGCGGCCAGCGGTAGCGCGGAGTTGACCAGTGGGTTGGCCGAACTGGCGACGGGCTCGGCCGAGCTGGCGGACGGCGCCGCCGCCGTCGCAGCGGGCAACGAGCAGATCGCGGACGTCGTCGTGCCCATCATCGATGAGATCGTGCCGGTTGTTCCCGACGTCGCCGCCGGGGCGGCGGCTGTCACCGACGCCGTCGCCGGACTGACCGAGCTTGCCTCCGGCGGCAGCGATACTGTGGCCGACCGCACCGGATCCGTGGTGGAACAACTCGAGCAGTTGGCTGTTGACGACCCCGAGTTGGCCGCCGACCCAGGTTTCCAGGAGGTGCTGGATGCTGCCCAAGCCGCCGACGATCGGGCCGGTGAAGTAGCGGACGCGGTGGCAACTGTCGACGACGCCGCGCAGGAGTTGGCCGCCGACGCCGATACCTTGCAAGACCGCTCCGCCGAGATCCAGGACCGGCTCGAGGAGGCCGAGCGGTCGGTTCAGGATCTTGCGTCCGGATCCGCGGAGGTCGCCTCCGGTGCGGCAGAGCTGCGGGACGGCATCGACGCCGCGCACAGCGGTGCCAGCGACCTCGATGCCGCAATGGGGCAGCTCGGCGACGGAGCACATGAGCTGGACAGCGGGCTGGGGCAGCTGAGCGACGGCGCAGGCCAGCTGGAAGCCGGTCTGGACGACATCGTCGCCCGGATCCCGGCCATGAGCGGCGAGCAGCGGGAGAGCGCCGCTCAGATCCTCGGTGCACCCACCGAGGTCACCATGACCGTCGACAACGACGCTGAGCTTTACGGGCGCGGGTTGGCGCCCTTCTTCTTCGCGATCGCCCTCTGGGTGTTCGGCATCGCCGCGTTCGTCGTGTTGCGGCCGATCTCCGGACGAGCGTTGGCCAGCGCGGCCAGGCCAACCGTCGTCGCTCTCGCCGGCTGGTTGCCGGTATACGGGCTGGCGCTGTTCGGAGGGCTGTTCCTGTTGGTGGTGTGTTGGATGGCGCTGGGGCTCGATCCGGTCCACCCAGGCTGGACTGTAGGGCTGGTGGCGCTCGGTGCCGCCGCGTTCACCGCGATCGCGCATCTGCTGCGGCTCGCGCTGGGTGTGGTGGGTACGGCGATCGCATTGGTTCTCCTGATGCTGCAACTCACCTCCAGCGCCGGGGTGTATCCGGTCGAGACCCTTCCGGCGCCGTTCCAGGTGTTGCACCCGCTGCTTCCAATGACGTACCTGGTGGACGGCCTGCGGGTGGCCGTGACGGGAGGCAACGTGGACCACCTCCTTCGTGACGTGGTTGTGCTGGCCGGGTTCCTCGTCGTGGCGCTGGTGGGGACCGTCGTGGTCGTCGCGGCGAAGCGGACGTGGACGATGCCACGGCTGCACCCTGTTCTCGAAGGTTGACCCGCCATTACCAGCGAGCGACCATGATCGAGTTGCTCGGTATTCTCAAACCGTGACCGTTCTCGTGGGCACCATCGTTGCCCTGGGCATGATCGTCATCGTCCCGCTCGGCCTGCGGCTCATCGACGACGAGCAGCGCCGGCTGCATCCGTTGATCCAGATCTGGCCGATGGCCGGTGTGCTCGGCGCCGTGTCCCTGGTCCTTGACCGCGGCGCCCTGGCAGCCGCCCTAGCCACCGCATACGGTGTGGTCACGTTGTGGCTGGCGGTCCTGGCCGGGCTTCGGCTACTGCGCCGCCGCTCGCTCCAACCGGCGGAGATCGCCGTGTTGACCGCCATGGTCACGCCCCTAGTGGCTGGCAGCAGCCTGGTGGCGGAACGAGCTGGATATGAGCTGTTCGGGTTCGGCATGACGATCCTGGCCCTGACCGTGGCCCACTTCCATTTCGCTGGTTTCGCCGCTGCCCTGATCGCTGCGTTGGTGGCTAGCACCGTGCGGTCGGTGCCGGCCGAGATCGTGGCGTTGACCGTGCCAGCCGGGACAGCGATCGTGTTGGCCGGATACTTCACCACGGGCGAAGTCGAACTCCTCGGCGCGCTGGTGCTCAGCGTGGGCATGTGGATGCTCGGTTGGATCCTGTGGCGGCGGGTCCGCCCGGCCGCCGCCACCACCGTCACCCGGGTCCTCATCGGCACCAGCGCCGTCGTCGTGGCCGTGACCATGGTGCTCGCCCTCAACTGGGCATTAACTCACATCTGGGATGACCTCCCGCACCTGTCGTTGACCTGGATGGCGGCCACCCACGGCGTCATCAACGCCGTGGGTTTCGCCCTCTGTGGCCTACTAGGCTGGCACCGGATCAAATTCGCCCCGGCCGAAGTGCGCGCCCCGGCGTGACGTGTTCGCCGGGACGGACACGGATATCGTCACGTCAAGTGGTCGAAGTCGCCACGGACCCAACTCGCATGCCGCTCAGCTGAGCGCTGGATCGCCATGTCGGCGCCGGTGGTGATCGAGTTGCCGAAGTTGCTCCAGACCTGCTCGAAGCTCAACGGTGCCAGTTGTGCGGCGATCCGGTTCACCACTCCGGCCGACAACGGGAGCCGGTTGGGGTAGCTGCGCATGAAGCTCGTGGTGACGCGGTCCGGATTGACCATAACGGTGTCGCCGGCCAGCAGGATGCCGTCGTCGCCGGTCCAATGAGCTACCGTGCTGCCGCGGAAGTGGCCACCGATCTGATACAACGTCAGCCCCTCGGTGACCTGGTGTTTTCCGCTCCAGAATGTGATGGCCGGAGAACGTCGGCCCAGCCACTCGGCATCGGCCTCGTTGACCAGCACCGGCGCATCGTCCAAAGCCTCGGACCACGACACCTGCACACCGAACATGTGGGGGTGGCTGGCAGCGATACCCAACACCGGACCCTGCGCCCGCAACCATGCGACCGTCTGTTCGTCGATGAATCCCAGCGGATCCCAAAGCAGATTCCCTTGGGGTGTGTGGAGGAGCAGCATCTGCTGCCCTATGCCGACACCTGGGGCGCTCAACCCCCACAAGATCGGAGAGTGCTGCGTGATCCGGATGACAGCCCCTCCTTCGTGCAGGTCGCGAATACTGAGCCAGACCTGGCCGGTGGCTGGGACGTACTGGCGTTCGTCGCTGCAGATCGGACAGACGTCGGGGGGCGGTTCGTCGTACTCGACCGCGCAGGTCTTACAGATGATCATGCTTCCTCCTGTGGCGAAGCCGTTCCCGTGGTGCGACAACGAGGTACTCGCCACGGTGCCCGGATGTTCATGGTGACGATTATTCGGGTCGCCGGGAGGGTTCGGTAGAGGTGTGCTAGAAACTCAGTGTTCGGGGGCGCCGCAGCGGCGGTCCGATGCCTCGACCAGTCGGAAGGCGTGGAGACATGACTGTGGTGAGCTGGGCGGACGTGAACCGTGAAGTGTTGACCGAGCTGCTTCCGGAGGCATTGGTGGTGTTGCCCGTCGGGGCCGTCGAACAACATGGGCCGCACCTGGCCACCGGCACCGATACCTTCATGGCGGCCACCGTCGCCCAACGCGCCGCGGAGCGGGCGGAGAAGGAATCCTCTCGACCATTGGTGATCGCACCGGTTCTGCCCTTCGGAGCATCCGACCATCACCTGCCTTTTGGTGGCACTCTCTCGCTCACCCCGGAGACGTTGCTAGCTGTGCTGGTCGACCTCCTCCGTTCGGTCGCGGCCGATGGTGGCCGGCGGGTCGTCCTGGTCAACGGGCACGGCGGCAACGTGGGTATCTGTCACGCGGCCTCGGCCGCGGCGGCTGCTCGCCACGAGATAGCCGTGGCACACGTCGACTATTGGCGGATGGCCGGCCCTGGCACGTCGCCCGGTCATGCCGGCGAGTTCGAGACCTCTCTGGTCGGCGCGGTCCGCCCGGAGCTGATGGGGTCCGCCGAACCGCGCGATCACGTGCCTGAGGCCGCCGCTATTGATGGTGTGGAGGTCCACGATGCCGGCATCTGGGCCGCCATGGACGGCTTCACCGACCGCCCCGATCGAGCTGATCGCGCGGCTGGCGAAGCCAGGCTCGACCAGATCGTCGACGCCTTGGCCGAACGCCTCGTCGCGCTGGCGAAGACCATGTAGCGGCGCCCCACCCCGTGTGTGCACCTGATCTCCGTTTTGTCACCTGATCTTTTTCTGTGGGGCGATCAGGTGTGCCAACGGCGGGTGTCGGCGCGGTGTGGTGCATCTGATCGCGTCCCGTGATGTGGACGCGTGGCGATCAGATGCGTCACCGCGGCCTGTCAGTCAGTTGATGCATCTGATCGTCACGCCCGATGACGACCACGCGGGATGCGAACAACGACGAGCCACCCCACCACCACCAACACCCCCAGCCGGGTGACCGGGCCCACTCGCCGGACACCACTCGCCAGACCCGCCACCGATCCGCTGACCAGACACCTGCTACCGATCAGATGCACAACCCGCCCCAAAAACGCCGATCGTGCATCTGATCGCCGCGCGTCCGCATGGTGGAGGCGATCAGGTGCACCACACCGCGCCGACACCCGCCGTTGGTACACCTGATCGCCTCACAGAAAAAGATCAGGTGACAAAACGGAGATCAGGTGCACACACGGGGTGGGGCGCTGCCGGGTCTGACATGGCGTTCTGTCACTCACTCGTAGCCGAACTTCTGCGTCCAGTACATGCCGCGCGATCCCTCGGCCGCACCAACCCCGATGGCGCGGAAGTCGCAGTTGAGGATGTTGCGCCGGTGTCCTTCGCTGTCCATCCAGGCAGCGACGACTGCGGCTGGCGTCGGGTAGCCCATGGCGACGTTTTCCCCACCCCAGCGGTGGTAGCCCGCGGCGGCTGCGCGATCGGCTGGACTGCGGCCATCCAGGCTCGTGTGGTCGAGGTAACCGTGGGTCGCCATGTCTACACTGTGCGCCCGGGCCGCGGCGGCGAGGCGTTCGTCGGCGCGTAACGGTTGACAGCCGTGTTCGCTGCGTTCGGCGTTGGTGAGTTCCAGGATCTCCTGTTCGGCGGCGTCCGGACCCGACGGCGGGGTCGGCTCGTTGGTGGTGTCGTCGGGCGGTTCGGTGCTTCGGGTGGGCTCTGGCTCGGGGGTGTCGGACGGCGACGGCTCGCTGGGCCGCCCGCTCTCCGAGGGAGTTGACGATGGCGGTGGCGGAGTGGACGTCGGCGTGGGAGTGGGCGATGGCGATGGTGGGTCTGGCCGGAGGCGGTTGATGTCGCCCTTGAGGTCGAGCCCGAAGGTGGGGGCATCCCAGGGCAACGGTTCGGCTCGATCGGAGGTGGCCGGGCGGACGAACTCGCCGTAGCTCGGCGGCGGCGCACACGACATCAGGGCGATCCCGGCCGCGAGCGCGAACACCAACGGAGCAGGCGACGCTCGGATGTCCACAGGTGAGGCACCTCCGGTGGGCCGAGTCAGCATCCGCGCATACTCTACGAGGCCGGGCGCGGCGCTGCCAGCGCCATGATCGATCGGGTCTTTCGGCCACGCCGTCCATCGTCTTACCCCGTTGGGCGCCGATCCAACCGATGTTCGCTATGCGAACGCAAATGCGGATGTCGTACACTGCCCGGTGTCATCGTCATCCTCGGGAGGTGCGGTGTGGCAGATGTGAACGACGTGTACGTGCTGGACGCGGTCCGGACCCCGGTGGGCCGGTACGGCGGGGCACTGGCCGGGGTCCGGCCGGACGACCTGGCGGCCACGGTGGTGCGTGCGGTGGTCCACCGCAGTGCACAACTAGACCCGGCCGCTATCGACGACGTGTTCCTCGGCAATGCCAACGGTGCCGGCGAAGAGAACCGCAACGTCGCTCGGATGGCTGCCTTGCTGGCCGGCCTACCACCGGCCGTGCCGGGCGTGACCGTCAACCGGCTATGCGGGTCTGGCCTTGAAGCGGTCATCGAGGCGTCGCGGGCCGTCGCGCTGGGTGACGCGTCGCTCTGCGTGGCCGGCGGTGTGGAGTCGATGAGCCGGGCGCCGTGGGTGCTGCCCAAGCCGGACCGCGCCTACCCGCGTGCGCATGAGACGTTGCACTCCACCACCCTCGGCTGGCGCATGGTGAACCCGCGGATGCCCGCGGAGTGGACGGTCTCGCTCGGCGAATGCGCGGAGATCCTGGCCGATCGGTACGAGATCACCCGGGCGGCCCAAGACGAGTTCGCGCTGCGCAGCCACCAGCTGGCCGCGGCGGCGTGGAAGGACGGCCGGTACGCCGACGAGGTGGTCGAGGTCGACGGCATCGACCTCGACCAGGACGAGGGAATCCGCCCCGACACCTCGATGGCGGCGCTGGCCAGGTTACGGCCGGCTTTCCGCGAGGACGGTACCGTCACCGCCGGCAACGCGTCGTCGCTGAACGATGGTGCCAGCGCGTTGCTGATCGGTGACGAGGCCGGTGCCGCCCGGGCCGGACGCCGGCCACTGGCGCGGATCGCCGCCCGCGCCGTACACGGTGTGGAGCCACACCTGTTCGGTATCGCGCCGGTGCAGGCAGCTCGGGAAGCGTTGCGCCGGGCCGGCATCGGCTGGGACGACCTCGCCGCCGTCGAGCTGAACGAGGCATACGCGGCACAGTCGCTGGCCTGCCTGGCCGAATGGCCGGAGCTGGACCCGGCGATCGTCAACCAGCAAGGCGGCGCCATCGCGCTCGGCCATCCGCTGGGCAGCTCCGGCTCCCGGATCTTAGCGTCGCTGGCCTGGCAGCTTCATCGCCGCGGCGGTGGCTGGGGACTCGCCGCCATCTGTATTGGGGTTGGGCAGGGCCTGGCCGTCGTGCTGGAGGGATGATCAGCCGGTGTGCCGGGCCGGTTCGAGGAAACCGTCGAGAACCAGCTGACGCGCCTGTGGCACCAACTCGTCGCGGAGTAGGCCGGCATCGACGTCGAGCACCTGAGCCAGCGCGTCGATGACCACCCCCACCGGGAGCGTGCCGTCGCAGGCGCCGACGAAACCGGCGTCAGCCGTGCCCGTGCGGATCGCCCGCATCAGCTCGCCGTGCCGGCGGAGGACGAGATGCTCCGGATCCGCGGCGCCGGGCCGGCCGATCTGTTCGAGGACAACGTCGTCGGCCATCGTCAGGTAAGACTCCAGCAGCTTCGTATCGTCGAGGCGCAACGTCTCCGCTCGGTCGAACCAGCCTCGGATGGCTGGCCCGAGCGGCTGCTGGACCGCATGTGGCCAGTCCTCGATCCGCACGGTGGGATGAGCGGCGCGGGCGGCCCGGAGGTTGATCCAGCCGAAGCCGATACCTTCGACACGGTTCTCGTCGAACCAGTCCAACCACTCCTGGTACCTGGATGTGTAGCTGTCGCCGCCGATCTCCCCGGAATCACGCAACCACAACTCGACGTACTCAGCGGGATCTTGCACCTCGCGCTGGACCACCCAGGCGTCGCAGCCGGTAGCCGTCACCCATGTGCCTACACGTTGCCGCCAGTCCTCGCCACGCACATGCATCCAGTTGCCCAGCGACTGCAACACGCCACCGTCGGCTAGCCGAGCCGCACCGTCGACCACCACCCGCCGAGTGACGTCGTCGCCGGAGAGCCCACTGTCGCGGTACACGTGGCGCCCACCCGGAGACACCACGAAGGGAGGGTTGGTGGCGATCAGATTGAACCGCTCGGTGGCCACCGGCTGAAACAGGCTGCCGTGCCGGATGTCCACGTTCAGCCCGTTCAATCGGGTGGTGAGGGCGGCCATGGCCAATGCCCGGGCGTTGATGTCGGTGGCCACGATGGTGTCGCAGTGCCGGCTGAGGTGCAGCGCCTGGACACCGCAGCCGGTGCCGAGGTCGAGCGCACGAGAGGCCGGTTCGCGGACGGTGAGCTGAGCCAGCGTGGACGACGCGGCGTTGAGGCCGAGTACGTGGTCGTGCGGAACCGGGGTGTGTCTGCCGTTCATGTCGGGGGTGAGGTCGGCCACCACCCACCAGTCGCCGGTGTCGTCGGCGTACGGACGGACGTCGACCGTGGCGTGGACGTCGTCGCCGTCGATGGTGAGTAGGCCACCACCGACGAGTGCCTCGACGGGCAGCGCGGCCCGCGCCGCCGACAGCGGGACCGGCTGCTGCAACCGCCAGAGCCTGGTCATGATCTCCAACGGACCACTGCCGCGGACCGCGAGCTGGCCCGGAACGGTGTGGTTGCGATCAAGTGCGGCAGTCGCGCGTTCGCCCAGCAGGGCGGCCACCGCCTCGAACCGGTAGTCGGCGGCGTCGAGCGCTTCTCGAAGCCTGGCCAGATCGGGCTCGGCCAGCATCGGCTGCGTATGAATCACGGGGCTATTCTGACCCGATGAGTGACAATCCATTCACACCGGACGTGATTTCCGCGGTCGCGGAGCATATGAACGACGATCACGACGAAGATTCGCTGCTGATCGTTCAGGCGCTGGGCGGCGTCCCCGACGCCGACGAGGCCGCCGTCGCGTACCTCGACGGTGAGGGTGTCGACTTCACCGCCATGGTCGGCGGGACCGAACGCACCGTCCGGGTGCCGTGGAGCCGTCGCCTGACCGAACGCCCACAGATCCGCGAGGAGTTCGTCCGCCTGTACCGTGAGGCCAGCACGGCGCACGGCATCACGCCTCGACCAGCCGACACGGAGCACTGATGGAACTCTCCCAAGAGCTCACCTGGAACGGGCGCACCGTGCGGTGGTCGGCGCGTGGCTCCGGTCCCGCGGTGGTGTTCTGCCACGGGACTCCGTGGTCGTCGGCGTTGTGGAAGCCGTTCGCCGAGGCATTGGCCGCCGACTTCACGGTGTACCTGTGGGATATGCCCGGGTACGGCGAATCGTCGAAGGTGGCCGAACACCGCGTCTCACTGGATGTGCAGGGGCAGTTGTTCGCCGACCTACTCGATCACTGGGACCTTGATTCGCCACGGGTCGTCGCACACGACTACGGCGGAGCCGTCTCGCTGCGGGCTCATCTCCTGCATGGAGCGTCGTACGAGTCACTGGCGTTGGTCGACGTCGTCGCGCTGGCGCCGTGGGGGTCGGAGTACTTCCGGCTGGTGCGAGAACACGCCGACGTCTTCGCGTCCGTACCGCCGGCCATCCATGAGGGTGCGGTGCGCGCGTACATCTCCGGGGCCAGCCACCCCGGACTGACCGATGAGCAGCTGGAGATGCTCGTGCGGCCCTGGCGTGGCCCAGCTGGGCAGCCGGCGTTCTACCGACAGATCGCCCAGGCGGACCAGGCTTACACCGACGAGGTCGAACCGCTGTACCCGTCGCTGGACCTGCCGGTCCTGGTGGTGTGGGGCACCGACGACACCTGGATCCCGGTCGACCGAGCACACCGGCTGGCCAAGCTGATCCCCGGGGCCCGCCTGGAGTTGGTTGAGGGTGCGGGCCATCTCATTCAGCTCGACTCCCCGGTCCACCTGGCCACGGTGCTGCACCGCTGGTTGGCGTCGACGTGACCCCGCGGTAGTCGCCTACCGTTCGTAGATGCCGACCACGCGGTTCTGCTCGAGGATGGCATCGGCGTACTGGTCCAGGAACTCGCGTCGAGACGGAGCGCCGTTGACCGGACGGGTCAGGGCGTAGATCCAGAAGTAGTAGTGATGTGGACCGTGTCCGGCCGGTGGGCGAGGCCCGCCGTATCCGGTGCCGCCGAAGTCGTTGGGCCCGGGACGATGCCGCTCGTCGGCGTCGGTGCCGAGGTCTCTCGTCTCCGTCGGAATCCCGAACAGCGTCCAGTGGGTGAACCCCCGCGGGAGGGGCGCGTCGGGATCGTGGCAGATGAGGGCGAGTTCAGCCGTGCCATCCGGCACGCCGCTGACCTGGAGGGCCGGCGGTTGGTTGCCGCGGTCCTTGGCGTGGTGGTCGCCGAGCCGCCCGTCCGCTCCGATGTCGGTGCTACTGATCGTGAGATCCTTGATGTTCAGCGCCATGACGTCAACCTCCTGGTCCTTGCTCGTCGCGGCCCACCTTAGTAGTTCCCGGCATCGCAGCGATCATGTGTGAGACCAGCCCACCGGTCGGCCACGTGTCAGGCCGGATCAGTGGTCCCGGCGGTACATCTGCCGGCGGGCCAGCAACACTGTGGAGCGACGATCACCCTCGGTGCTCGGCTCCTCCATCAGCACGGCGAATCCAGTGGGCAGCCGGCGGCTGAGCTCGCCGTGGGGTACCCGCCATCGCCCGGTCCCGGGCTTCGCCGCGGGATCATCTGTTAGTGCCTGCCAAGCCACCAGTCCTCCGGAGGCCACGGCGCGGCACCCCGCCGCGAAGGCATCCGCGTCCCAATAGAACGTGGCCAGAACCAATGCGAAACCCGCCGGCCGTGGGCGGTATGAGGGAACGTCGGCGAGGACACCATCGATCCGTCCCGATAACCCGCGCTGCCGTGCTTGTGCGGCGAGATCATCGAGGGCCACATCGGAGACGTCGACCGCTACGACGTGTCGCCCGGTGGCGGCCAACTCGAGGGCGTTGCCGGATCGGCCGGCCGCCAGTTCGAGCACCGGGCCGTCCGGAAACCCCGCCGCGAGGGCCTCCGTCACCAGCCGGTGTGCGGTGAACGTGGGTGGGTTCGCCTGGTAACGCTGGTTCCACCGCAACCGGTCGGGATGATGCTGAAGGTGGTCGGGTATCCGGCCGTCGCCGGCGTGCGGGTTCGACGCCGTCATGACCGCGGTATGTTCTGGGCATACTCGACGACGTGGCCGTCCGGGTCGGCGACGTGGAGTGTCCGTTGGCCCCAAGGCCGATCCGTTGGGCCGGTCAACACCTCCGCGCCGGCCTCGCGTAGCCGCACCGCCACGGCATCGACGTCGTCGACGACGAAGGCGATCTCGCCGCTGGGCGGCTGGCCACCCGCACGGCCGATCAGCTCGGGCAGTTTGGCCCGCTCGAAGAGGGCGAACTTCACGTTGTCCATCGCGAACTCGACGTAACCGTCGCCTTCGAGCCGGACCTCGAGGCCTATCACGTCGCGATAGAACGCGACGGACCGGTCGAGCGAATGGACGAACCAGATGACATAGCCGATCCGAGGCATGCGGCCAGGGTAGCCCGGCCGGACGGGTCATTTCCCGAGTGCTGGTCGAACCGCCGCCTCCCCAACGAAGCCGCACCCCAGGCCACAGCAAGCTTCCTCGTTGTGGCACAACGCGCGGCCTCTAAGCCTCCTTGTTGTTGCCAGAGTGACAGTGAGCCTCCTTATGACGAAGTCGCGGTCGCCGTAGGGCTCCATGTGGCCCGGGTTGTGGCTCCGCCGGGAGTCCGGTGGCCGGGCATGGAATCGCGGTGTGGCTTCGCCCGGCCACCGGAGCACGAGGTGCGCTGATCAGGTGCTGGTCACGGCCCGGCGCCGATTCAACGCCGTCACAACGGCCGCGCCGAGAGCGAGCAATGCGGTAGCACCGAGCAGGAGAGAGGACGTTCCGGCGCCGGTGTCGGGGAGCTGCCCGCCGGTGCCGTCGTCGGCTCCCGAACCGTTGTCGCCGCCCTTCGCGTCACCCCCGGCATTACCGCCGTCGGCGCCGCCCGCCGCTCCGCCGTCGGTGCCGTCCGCGTCGCTGCCGCCGTTCTCATCCGCGCCGCCGTCGCCGTTCTCGTCCGCACCGTCGTCGCCGTTCTCGTCCGCACCGTCGTCGTCGCCGCCGTTCTCGTCGCCCCCGCCGCTGGCTGGTTCGACGGTGAACTCTCCGGTCAACTCGACGTCGCCGGTGGTCATGACGGCTGTGGCCGGTCCGAGCGGGAAGTCGTCCGGCACGGTCCAGCTGACCTCCACCGAGCCGTCCTCGCCGACGACACCGCTGCCGGCCTCGACGTCCGATCCGTCCGTCAGGGTCACGCGGAAACTGAGCGGGTCGAGCACGGTGCCCGCCTCGTAGAAGTCGGCGAAGGCCGGCACGCCATCGTCGGTGAGAGTCGCGGTGACCCCCGACGCCTCGGCCACCCCGTCGACGACGGTCAGCGGTGTGTCGCTGAAGTCGAGGTCGGCGAACTCCACGTCCGGATAGTCGACGAGTTCTCCGTCCGACAGGCTCTTGCTCACCACGTCGGCGACGAGGACACCCGCGGCGCCATCGGCGACGATCCGCAGGTCGGACATGCTCAGCTGCAACAACGGGCCATCGCCGTAGTCGTGCCCGATGAAATGGACCGCTCCGGCGAAGGACAGCTCAGCTGCGCCGGTGCGGGCCGTTCCGGCGGCGCCGGCGAACCGGAAGGTGCCGTCGTCGTTACGGGCGGCCGGTGCGTCGACGGTGATGGAGCCGTGGGCGATGTTGCCTTCGATGTAGGTGCGGAAGGACTGTCGTACCCCCCAGTCCACCGTGCCGTCGGACACCGCATCGGGCGCCGTCTGGACCGTCACCGTGGCGGTCTCGCCCGGGGCCAGGTGCTCGCCGTGGAACGTGACCGCATGACCTCGCTGCACCGTGGAGGGAGAAATGGTCAGCGTCGGATCTTCTGGATCTGGGTCCGGATCTGGATCCGGGTCTGGGTCCGGGTCTGGGTCCGGGTCTGGGTCCGGGTCTGGGTCTGGGTCCGGGTCTGGGTCCGGGTCCGGGTCCGGCCCAGGGTCGGTGTCCGCCGCGAAGCTGATCGGGATGAACACGTCCTGGCTGCGGTCCGCCCGGTAGTCGACGGGTACCGCATCCGATGCCTGGGCCGAGCTGAAGCTGGCCACGTAGCAGTCGACCTCGGTGCAGTCCTCACCAGATCCGGTGATGGCGCCGGTCAGCGTGATAGTGCGGCTCAGGTTGCCGTCGGCGTCGGCCTGGACCACGCCATGTGCCAGCCAACCGGTTGGCCATCCGTACGTCGGATGTGTCGACGTATTCGCGGTCACAGCGACGGAGATCCTACGGTTGGGTGCGAAGCCGCTGCCCTCGACCTCGATCACCTGGCCGATCTCGAGGTCGTCAGCCGGCTCGACGGTGAGCTGTGGGGTACGGGGCGCCGCGAACGAGACCTCTGTGCTGGTGGTGTAGGCGGCCGATGCTGCGTCGTCGACCGGAGCCGTGTAGACGGCGAGAACGGTCCCCGGCTCGACCTGGCCGGTGTGTAGGTCGATCTCGAATGATCCGTCGTCGTTGATCTCTCCGGTACCGGAACCCGGTTCCACGGTGAGTTCCGGGTCGAGGTCCGGCACCGAGCCGTCGTCGGTCACCGGGCCCAAACCCACGCGCAGGCCAGTGGTGAGGTCGGCCGGGCGGAAGTTGGTGCCACCGACGGTTAGCACGTCCGCGTAGGGGTCGAGATCGGTGCTCTTCGACAGGGTCACCGAAGGTTCGGGTTCGTCCGGGTCGGGATCCGGGTCCGGGTCGGGGTCCGGCTCGGTCTCCTCGGTCACGGCCACGGGAAGGCCGAACTCGTGGTCGGGGTTCGGTGCGGCTCCACCGGCGGCATAGGTATAGACACCATAGTTTCCATCGGCCTCCGCCGTATCGACGGTCAGCCGAGCCTCGAACGTGCCGTCGGCCGTGAGCTCGACATGCTGGGCCAGGATGGTGCCCTTGAACTGCTCCGGCACTTGGTCGAGTGTCGCCATCGTCATGGCCCAGCGCTGATCGATGACGGTCCGGGCACTCGACGGCGCGCCGTCGGACGGTTTCCAGGTATCGGCGAACCGGCCGAAGACGACGTAGACGCCGGCCGGCAGCCCGGTCGGCACCGGGGGTCGGCTCGACGGGTTGGCTTCCGGATCGAAGCCCGATCCACGGACGACGATCTCGTCGCCGGGTTCGACCTCGGTGTCTCCGAGCGGGGTGTGGCCGTCGGCGGCGAAGACGTCGACGGCGGGCTCCCAGTCCGGTTCTTCGGCCTCAGGCTCGACAGTGGTGGTGAAGCTCAACGGGTCCAGCTGGATGTTCGGGACCTCGCCGGAGTAGAAGATGTCCCAGCCGATCGCCTCCATCGCCTCCAGGACGCCGGTGACCGGGGCAGACTCGACGGTGACCGTTCCGTCCGTATCGGGGGTGAGATCGGCACCGCTGAGGTCGACCTGGCCGAAGGCAAGATCGTCGGCGACCTCGACCGGCGGTGGTTCGATGTTCGGGTTCGCGCCGACGAACGGCCGGTATTCCGCGTCGACCACGAGTGTGCCGGCGTCGCCGTCCACCTGCAGGCGGACGTTGCGCAGTGTCAGCTCGAGGATCGGTCCGTCGCCGTAGTCGTGTCCTCCGGTGTACACCTGACCGTCGAACACCAGCTCTCCGGTGCCGGTGTCCGGGTCCAGCCAGCCGGTGCTACCGGGGAACGTGAACGGTCCCCGTGCGTTGCCGGTGCCGTCGAGCCATTCGGCGCCGTCGCTGGCGACGATTTCGCCGTGGGCGATCGGCCCGGCGATGTAGTTGCGGTACGAGGTGCGTAGCCCCCACTGCAGAGTGCCGTCGGTAGCCTCCCGGACGGCCGTCGTGGATGGCTCGTCGGCGGCATGCGCGCCGATTCCGCCGGCACCGGCTAATCCGCCGGCGATGAGGACCGCGGTCAGCGCGGCCGCGGCCGGGCGCCGAAGCGGCGGGCGCCGGGTTCGATGGGGTGTCACGATCACGTCTCCTTGTGATTGCACGATCACGATGTGGTGGTCCGGCGACGGGCGAGGAGCGCGGTGCCGCCGACAACGGCGAGCAACGCCACCGCGGTGACGGGCAGCAGCTCGGTTCCGGTCCGGGCCAGGTCGTCGGCGGAGGTTGCCGTCGTGGTGGCGCCGGGTGTGGGGGTCGTGCCAGGCCCCGGCGTCGGGGGTGTGGTTGCGGACGGGGTGGGCGTGGTGCGTGATCCGGTGTCCTCGCCCGAGCCGGACTCGCCGCCAGTGCCGGACTCGCCGCCTGAGCCGGCCGCGGTGAAGCTAACCGGGATGCGGACGTCCGCGCTGCGGTCGGCGCTGCGGGTGTGGTCGGCGCGGGTGCCGACGACACAGCCGTTCGGTGCGGCCGAGGTGTCGAGGCAGTCGGTGAACTCGTCGTTGGCGGCGACGCTGAGCTGCACGCTGAAGGACCCCTTCCCGCCGACGTCCTCGAACGGCTCGGCGAGCCCTTCGCCGTAGGCGGGTGGATTGGACGATATCCAGGCCGACGAGCCGCTGGTGCCGTCCATATCGACCCCACCGAGGCACGGCGACGGCGCCTGGCCCGGCCCTTGGTCGACGCAGAGTGCGACGTAGATCCCCTTGGCCAGGTCGAAACCCGAGCCTGTGACGGTGATCGTTTCGCCCTCGGCGTCGAGGCCGGTGGCTTTCGACACGGTGACCTGCTGGCCTTCGGGGCCGGTGTGGGAGGTCGCGGCGGTTGCGGTGGCGGGCAGCGCGACGCCGAGTAGTAGGGCGAGGCCGGCGGCACCCCCTCGGGTCAACCGGCGTCGGACAGCGGGTGGCCGCCGTGTGGGCCGTGCGGTTGGTATGTGCATCCTCCACCTCGGTTTGGTCGATCACAGTAGGTTCGCGATAAAGGTAAGGCTTACCTCGTTTCGGGTAGGCTAGCCTTAATTTGTCGGAAGAGGGAGTGCCTGTGACCGCGACGACCACGGATCGACGACCCCCGTTCGCCCAGGTGCTGCGGGAACGCAGCCGGCATGTTCACCAACGCGCCGAGGGTGCGGGATTCATGAAGGCGCTGATGAATGGGGAGATCGACCGGTCGGGATACGCCCTGATGGTCACCCAGCACCTGTTCATCTACGACGCGCTGGAGGCCGTAGGGCGTGAGCTTCGTAACAATCAGATCGCCGGGGCGTTCATCGCCGACGAACTCCTCCGCGGGCCGCATCTCCGTGCCGATCTGGATGAACTGCTCGAGCCGGGGTGGCCGGAGCGGGTGACCCCACTGCCGGCGACAACCCGATACGTGGCACGTCTCCGGGACATGGCCACCTGGCCGCCCGGTTTCGTCGCCCATCACTACACCCGTTACCTGGGAGATCTCTCCGGAGGCCTAGCGATCGGCCAGGTGGTGGCACGGGTGTATGGCTTGTCCGGCCCGGGGGTGAGCTTCTACCGGTTCGAGCGGATTCCCCGGCCGAAAGTCTTCAAAGACGGCTATCGGGAACGGCTCGACACACTCTTCCTCGACACCGACGAGCAGGAACGCATGATCCAAGAGGTCCTCACCGCCTACCAGCTCAACACCGACGTGTTCGTCGAACTAGGGCAGGCCGTCGGCCTCCCCGGCCAGCCGTGAGGGGCGGCGTGCGCACAGGGGCCCCGACGAGTAGGGCCCTGGGTCTGTGGATGACCGTGCTGGCGATCGGCGCCCTGGTGGTAGGAGCGTGTGCGGCTGACGACTCAGGTCCGGATGGTGCCGAACCCGGTCTGGTGGACGCGTGCCCGGACCCTGTCGAGGGCTTCGCGGTGTCCGCGGACGCCGACGGCAATCCGCTGCACCGCCCGACGTCCGGCCAGGCCGGATCGGCTGGACCGGATCCACGCTCGCTGTCCGGGCAATCCACGGCCGAGATCAGCGCCGAGATCCAGCCGGTGGCCACCGACGACCTCACACCAGCGCTGCCCGTCCAGGTCGCGTCGTGCGACGGCGAGACAGTTGAGATCACCGACACCAGCCGGATCCTGGCGGTCGACCTCTACGGCACGTTAGGTGAGATCGTCTTCAGTCTCGGGCTCGGGGAGCACGTCGTCGGTAGAGACACCTCGACCGGATTCCGCGCGGCCGAGCATCTCCCCGTGGTCACACCGGGTGGGCACGACCTCAACGCCGAGGCCGTCTTGGATCTGAACCCATCGGTGGTGCTGACCGACACCAGCATCGGCCCTCCCGAGGTCCAGCAACAGCTACGCGACGCTGGTATACCGGTTGTCTTCTTCGACGGCACGCGCACCATCGACGGCGTGCCCGGCCAGATCCGGGCGGTGGCCGGTGCGCTGGGCGTCCCGGAGGCCGGAGAAGCACTCGTACAACGGACACAGGACGAGATCGCCGACGCGATGGCCTGGTCCCCGACCGACGGTGAACCGCTCCGAATCGCTTTCCTCTACACCCGCGGAGGGGCCGTGCAACTTCTGGCCGGACCCGGGTCCGGGGCCGACGCGATGATCCAGGCGATCGGAGCGGTCGACGTCGGCACCGACATCGGCCTCGACCGGCCCTTCACGCAGATCACCTCCGAAGCTCTGATCAACGCTCGGCCCGAACTCATCATCATGATGACGAAAGGCCTGGAGTCCATCGGAGGTATCGACGGCCTGTCGAAGATCCCCGGTGTGGCACAAACCCCGGCCGGGGAGAACCAGCGCGTCGTCGATATGGACGACACCCAGCTACTCAGCTTCGGCCCGCGGACCGGCCAGACCATCGCCGCCCTCGCCGAGGCCGTCTACTCGCCGTGAACGTTACATCCAGCCCCCGAACCGGCGAGCTGACGTCGGACGACACCCGCGCCGCCGCGCCGGCGGCGACCCGTCCGGTCCCCCCGCCCCCGAGCTCACGCCGCACTCGCGGAGCGTTCCTGCTGATGGGGCTTGGCGTGGCGTTGGTCGCCGTAACGGTGGTGGCAGCTGGCCGCGGGCAGATGGCCATCCCACCAGCCGAGGTGGCGGGATCGATCGCGCACCGCCTCGACTCCGGACTGGAATGGGTGCTCGGCCGGGTCGGTGTCACCGTCGATCTGCCACTCGACATCGGCCCGTTGCCCGCCCACGTGCAAGGCGAGAACACCCTATGGCTCGTGCGGTTCCCTCGAGTGGTCCTGGCGATGCTTGTGGGGGCAGCGTTGGCCACGGCCGGGGCGTTGATGCAGGGCACGTTCGGCAACCCGCTGGCCGAGCCGGCCATCGTGGGCGTCTCACCCGGCGCCGCGGTGGGGGCCAGCCTGGTCTTCGTCACAGGTACGAGTGCCTTGGGGGAGTGGACGGTGCCGGTGGCGGCGTTCAGTACCGGGTTGATCGCCACGCTGCTGGTCTACTTCCTGTCCCGGTCCGGGGGCCGCACCGAGGTGGTCACGCTCATTCTCACCGGGGTGGCGGTGACCGCGGTGGCGTTCGCGATCGTCGCGTTCGCGACCTTCGTCGCCACCCCGGAAGCACGCGAGCAGATCGTCTTCTGGCAACTCGGCAGTCTGAACGGCGCACGCTGGGTGGCGGTCGCGGCCGTGGTCCCCTTCGTGGTGGTGGGTCTGGTGGCGGCCGGCTGGCTGGCCCGGCCGCTGGACCTGTTGTCACTGGGTGACCGGGCCGCCCGGCACCTGGGTGTCCACGTTGAGAGAGTCAGAATCGTCGCCATCGTGGCGGTGGCGTTGCTGGTCGGCGCGGGCGTGGCTTTCGCCGGGGTGATCGGTTTTGTCGGGTTGGTCGTCCCGCATCTCGTCCGGATGGTGATCGGCCCGGGTCATCGGATGCTGCTGCCGGCCAGTGCGTTGGGCGGCGCCGTTCTGCTGGTCACCGCCGACCTCGTCGCGCGTACCGCGATGACGCATGCGGACCTCCCGATCGGCATGTTGACCGCACTCGTAGGTGGTCCGTTCTTCTTCTGGTTGTTGCGCCGGACCCGCAGCAGAGCCGGGGGGTGGGGCTGATGAGGCGGGGATGGCGGCGTGGCCGAGCGCCGGCGCGGATCGCTCCGGAACAGACCATCGCGGCGGTGCGCGAGGTCAGCGTCGACCTGGGGGGTACACCGGTGCTCGACCACGTGTCGCTCGAGGTGCGCACCGGGGAGGTGCTGGCGTTGGTGGGGCCGAACGGCGCCGGCAAGTCGACCCTGTTGGGGGTACTGACGGGCGACGTATCCGCGGCGTCGGGTGTGGTCGAGATGTGTGGCCGGGCGGTCCACGAGTGGTCCCACGTCGAGGCCGGGATGCGCCGGTCGGTGCTCTTGCAGCAGGTCACGCTGTCCTTTCCGTTCACCGTGGCCGAGGTGGTGGCTATGGGCCGCGCGCCGTGGGCGAACACTCCGATGGAGGACGACGACGAGAAGGCCATCGCCGCGGCGATGACCGCCACCGATGTCGAAGGCTTCGAGACCCGACGTTTCAACTCTCTGTCCGGTGGAGAGCGAGCCCGGGTGGCTCTGGCCCGGGTGCTGGCCCAGGCGACCCAGCTGATCTTGCTGGATGAACCGACGGCCGCGCTCGACCTGCACCATCAAGAGTTGGTGCTGGCGGTCGCGCGAGATCGCGCCGCCGCGGGTGACGCGGTGGTGGTGGTGTTGCACGACCTGAACCTGGCCGCGGCCCACGCGGACCGGGTGGCCGTACTCGCCCGGGGGCGGGTGGTGGACGTCGGGCCTCCGGATCTGGTGTTCACGCCCGAACTACTCAGCGAGGTGTACACCCACGACGTCGAAGTGATTGCGCACCCGGCTGGGGCGGCACCGATCATTCTGCCCCGGCGGGCCCGTCGATGAACACGGCGATGCCGTCGAGAATACGAGCCAGGCCGAACTCGAAGTGGTCTTCGTGGCTGAAGGCGAAGGTGTCGTTGTCCAGCGCCGCCAGGGTCGGGTACCGGCCGCTGTGCATGGCTTTGGCCAGCAGTGGTTCCTGGGCGGCCCAGAACTCGTCGGCGCTGACCCCAGTACGTTGGTCGGCCTGAATGGCACTCAGATGTGTCCGGGCCATGCTGGTAACGAAGTCAGAGACCAGGCCGATGATCATGATCAACTTCTGGTCGGGTACTCCGATTGTGCGTAGCCGACGGATGATGTACTCGAGACCCGATAGGGCGTTGGGGCCGAGGAGCGGGCGGGCTTGGTCGACGAATGGGTACCACGGGTGTCGCTCGCACAGCTTCCAGATCCCGCGGGCCATCTCCTCCAGCAGTGGCCGCCAATGTGGGGGCGCGTCCTCGTCCGGGACGTCGTCGGCCGGATCGGAGACGTAGTCCAGCATCAGGTCGAGTAGTTCACTCTTTCCCGGCACGTAGCGATACAGCGACATGGTTCCGACGCCGAGTTTGGCGGCGACGCGGCGCATGGACAAGACCTCAAGCCCCTCGGCGTCGGCGATCTCGACGGCCGCTTCGACGATCTTGTCGAGGCGCAAACCCGGCTTGGGGCCCCGCGTGGGGCGTTCCCGGCCTCCCCAGAGCAGCTCAAGGCTGCGCGAGACGTCGCCGCTGCCGCTGTATTCCGTGGTCATCGAGTCCACAGCTTAGTGCCTTGTCGCTCGCAGGTGGCGGCGATGGTCACCTTCACCACGTAGTATAGTCGGATCCGACTGATCGAGAACGAGCAATTGCTCGAAGAAATAAATGCGTGCGGTGTACGCGTTCATGGGTATAGTGTACGCAGTTGGTTGGCGCATAAGCCACAGCACACATGAAGAAAGGAGGCGTCGTGACTCATACGGCGATCGTCGCCGAGCAGCTCCACAAGCATTACAAGGAGAAGCGGGCACTCGACGGCTTTGACCTGACCGTCCCGCAGGGCATGGTGTATGGCTTGCTGGGGCCCAACGGTGCCGGCAAGACAACCGCGGTGCGGATCTTGGCCACGCTGGTCCGGTTGGACGCCGGGCGGGCATTGGTGGCCGGATACGACGTGGTCGAACAGCCACGGCAGGTCCGGCGCAGTATTGGGTTCACCGGTCAGTTCGCCGCACTCGACGAGGTACTGACCGGTCGCCAGAACCTCCGGATGTTCGGGCGGTTGTTCCACCTCACCCCCAAACAGGCCGCACGCCGGGCGGACGAGCTGCTCGAGCGGTTCGATCTCGTCGAGGCCGCGGGGAAAGGTGTCCGCGAGTACAGCGGTGGAATGCGCCGCCGGCTGGACCTCGCCTCGAGCATGATTCTTTCGCCGCAGATCCTGTTCCTCGACGAACCGACCACTGGCCTCGACCCACGCGGGCGAAATGAGGTCTGGGAATCGGTCCGATCGCTGGTAGCCGGCGGGACAACGGTGTTGTTGACGACGCAATACTTGGACGAGGCCGACCAACTGGCCGAGCGGATCGCCGTCATCGATCACGGCCGGGTCATCGCCGACGACACCCCCGATGCGTTGAAGACTCTCATCGGCGGGGACCGCATCGAGGTGGTGATGAAGGATGCGGCTGACGTCCCGGTGGCAGTCAAGGTAGTGGCGAGAGTGGCGACGGCGGAGCCGGAGGTCGACGACACCAGCCGTCGGGTGCACGCCCCGGTAGCCGATCGGGTCGCGGCACTGACCGATGTCGCGCGGACGTTGCAGGACGACGGCATCGGCGTCGAGGACATCGGGCTGCGCCGCCCCACGCTGGACGAGGTGTTCCTGCGCCTGACCGGTCATCGTGTCGAGGAGCAACCCGACGAGGCCGGGGGTGCCGGCGAGATCTCCAGTCCAGACACATCACGAGGAGCAACCAGATGAGCACGTCCACCATGCCGAGTCGGCCGGCCCCGGCCGAACTCGTCGACGACGGCCCCGGCCAACGGCTCTACTGGGCTTTCGCCGATGGCTGGACCATCGTTCGCCGGGGCCTGACGCACTATGTGCGGCAGCCGACCAATATCCTCTGGCAGCTCGGCTTCCCGATCGTCTCGGTGCTCCTGTTCGGCTACGTCTTCGGCAGTGCCATGTCGGTGCCCGGAGGCGGCGACTATCGCGAGTTCCTCATGCCTGGCCTCTTCGGCATGACCATGGCGATGGGGTTCATGAACACCGCCTATGCCGTGGTGCTCGATACCACCAAGGGTGTCACCGACCGCTTCCGATCGATGCCTATGGCGCCGTCGGCGGTGGTTACGGGCCGCGGCGGGGGCGATCTGGTTGGTGCCGTCGTCGACCTGTTCGTGCTCGCCATGACCGCCTTGGTGGTGGGCTGGAGGTCACAAGCCGGGATCCTCGGCACACTGGCGGCGTTCGCGCTGTTCCTGTTCCTGCGGTTCGCCTTGACCTGGGTCGGGGTCTGGCTGGGGATGCTGGTGCCCAACGAGGAGGCGGCAGGCAGCCTGTTCGCGGTGGCATTCCCGTTCGCGATGATCTCCAGTGTCTTCGTGGCGCCGGCGCTGATGCCGTCGTGGCTGGGCACTATCGCGTTGTGGAACCCGGTCTCGTCGACGGTGACGGCCGCCCGTGAGCTGTTCGGCAACCCGGCGGCCCTCGGAGACACCTGGATCGAACAGAACGCCCTGCTGATGTCGCTGGTCTGGCCAGTGATCATTACGGCGATCTTCCTGCCGCTGGCGATCCGCCGGTTCCAGCGGCTCAGTCGCTGACGAGATCCGCCGACGACGACGTTGTACGTGTTCCTGGTCGCATCATCCCGCTCCGGCGGTGCTTCGCCGCCGGCCGGGAGAGATGCCGACCGCGATGCCGGCGCCGCAGAGCAGCACCCCCACCAGTGCGGAGACAGCCCAGGTAGAGCTGCCGATCGCTAGACCGGCCAGGTAGCCCGCGATCGGCATGATCCCGACGAACAACCCGGCCCGGTCGGCGCCGAGCCGGCGGACGCCGCTGTACCAGAGGAGAAACGCTACCGCTGTGGTGAGTACGGCCATATAGAGCAATGCGGCCGCTTCCGTCGTGGTTGGCATCTGGAGACTGGGGCCTGGCTCGAGGAGGCTGAGCACGGCCAGCATGGGGGTCGCCATCAGGCATACGGTGGCCGATAGCTGAAGGGGGGTCAGCTCTTTCAGCACGGGCACCGCGAGCAGGGTAAAGATCGCTTCGCAGGCGAGAAACCCCAGGGCATACGGCAGCGCGATCAGCGGCGCCTGGGTCGCTCCATGCACCAGCACGATGCCGAGGACGACGAAGGTGCTGCCGGCGACCGTGATCGGCCGGATCCGGGTGCCATTGGCAACGGGGCCGGCAACCGCCAAGACCAGCGGTGTGGCTCCCACCACCGACGCCATGAACGCTGGGTCGGCGTGCCGGGTGCCTTCGATGAGCAACCAATTGAATCCGGCCAGGCCGGTGGCGGCGACGGCTATGAGTCGAAGTGTGTTGCCGGCCGACATACTCCGGATCGGCCGGGCCGCCGCCCGCCAGCGCTGTACGAGCGCCGCACCCCCGGCCCCCGCGACGGGCCGGTCCGTGGTCCGGTGCACGAGGATAAGGCAGAGGATCGCGGCGGCCAGCAGATAACGCCAGGCCTGCCCGGCCAGGACCGGATAATCGGCCAGTGCGGGGGCGATGGCGATCGACGTGCCGACGATCGCCATACCAGTCGCGCAGCGGGCGGCGCCGGTCAGCGCTGTTGACGTGTGGTGGGTGTGAGTGACGGGCACAGCATCGACTGTGGCCGGCAATCTGGCCTATCGACAGAGCCAGTCCATACATGTTTTACTGGGCCAGTGCAGTCCGATTCCGCGATCCGGCTGGCGACGATCTGCGGCGACGCCCCCGCCGCGGGTAAGGGCGAGTGGTTACGAGCTCAGCTGATCGCAGCGATCCATGGTGGCAAACTCGGAGCCGGCGACACTCTCCCGGGCGCGCGCGATCTGGCCGGCGCCCTGGGGGTCTCGCGGGGGACCACCGACGCGGTCTACGCACAGCTGGCTGCCGAAGGATTCGTGCGGTTGGCGCCGCGTCGCCGCCCAATCGTCACCGGTGTTGTCGGTTCCGGGCCCAGGGTGCCGGAGCGGCCGACGTCGGCAGCACCACCACGCTCACCGAGTGTGCCCGACCCGGCACTGTTTCCCCATCGGGCTTGGTCGGCCGCGAGCCGGATGGCGATGTCGCAGCTGGCCGGGACCGACCTCGGTTATCCCGATCCCGCGGGACATCCACGCCTGCGGTTGGTCCTTGCGGACTGGTTACGGCGTACGCGGGGGGTGTCGGTCGCACCGGACAGCGTTCACGTCACCGGTGGTGTCGCCCACGCGATGGCTCTGTTGGCGCAGGTGCTCGGTGCGGCGCAGTGGGCCGTGGAGAAGCCGGGGTCACCCGGATCGACACAGATGATGGAGGAACTCGTCGACGTACGGCGGGTGCCCATCGACGAGAGTGGGCTCGTCCCGGAGGACATCCCCCCGGGGGTGGGCGCTGTACTCGTCACCCCGACGCGCCAGTACCCAACCGGCCTGCTCATGCCCGCCGGGCGGCGCCGTGCACTCGTGGATGCATGCACCGAGGCCGGTCGCTGGCTCGTCGAAGACGACTGGGATTCCCATCTGGCCGCACCCGCGACCCCGGGGGCCATACAGGCGTTGGCTCCGGAGACGGTGGTGCTCATGGGGTCGCTGTCCAAGGTTCTGGCACCTGGGCTCCGTCTGGGATGGATCGTCGCGCCACACGCCGTCGCCGTGCGCTTGCGACAGCTGCGGGAGCGGACCGACTTGGGGGTGTCGGTCTTCGTCCAACTCACTGCCGCCGAGCTGATCTCATCGGGTGCGCTCGATCGGCACATCAGGCGGGCCCGAGGGATTTACCAGCGGCGGTGGGACCGCCTTGCCGCACACCTAGGCGACCTGGGAGAGCTTCGCGGGACACCCGGAGGTGTACACGCCTTCGTCCGGACCCACGCGCCGCGGGTGCTGATCGCCGAGATGACCCGGGTGGGGGTGCCAGCCGTCGAGGTGGTGGACGAGCGGTTTCCCGGCGTGGTGGTGTCGGTGGCTTCTTATACGCGTTGACCGCCCGGGCCGATGATGCTGGCCCCGGGCGGTCAACGGGATGGTGCTCGACGTGCTGGTGGTGCGGTGGTGCCGGGTTAGGCGGCGACGTTCTCCCGTGCCGGCTGCTCGTCGGAGATGACGGTCGAACGGCGCTTCGAGATCCACACCGCGGCGACGATGATCAGTGCGGCCACGATCGCGATGGTGTACCGGAGGCCATCGTTGGCGTTGGCACCAACCGTCATGCCGACCACCGCCGGCGCGATCAGAACCGACACCAGGTTCATCACCTTGAGCAGCGGGTTGATAGCCGGTCCTGCGGTGTCCTTGAACGGGTCACCGACGGTGTCGCCGATCACCGTGGCGTCGTGGGCCGGGGAGCCCTTGCCGCCGTGGTAACCGTCCTCCACCAGCTTCTTGGAGTTGTCCCAAGCGCCACCGGAGTTGGCGAGCATGACGGCCATCAGCATGCCGGTGGCGATCGCACCGCCGAGGTAGCCGGCCAGCGCACCGATACCGAGGCCGAAGCCCACCGAGATGGGTGCCAGCACCGCTAGGAGCCCAGGTGTGGCCAGTTCTCGCAGGGAGTCCTTGGTGACGATGTCGACCACGCGGCCGTACTCGGGCCGGGTGGTGCCAGCCATGATGCCGGGGTCGTCGCGGAACTGGCGACGGACCTCGAAGACCACCGCACCAGCTGCCCGACCGACGGCGTTGATGGCCAGACCGGCGAACAGGAACACCACGCAGGCGCCGATGAGGACACCAACCAGGACGTTCGGCGAGATGATCTGCAGGATGAACGAGTCGTGATCGGCCAACGACGCGCCGATGCTGCTCAGCTCCCGGTTGATGACGTCCATGTAGGAGCCGAACAACGCGGTGGCGGCCAAGACCGCCGTGGCGATCGCGATCCCCTTGGTGACGGCCTTCGTGGTGTTGCCCACTGCGTCGAGTTCGGTCAGCAGCTGCGCGCCCTCACCTTCGACGTCGCCGGACATCTCCGCGATGCCCTGGGCGTTGTCGGCGACCGGGCCGAACGTGTCCATGGCGACGATGACGCCGACCGTGGTCAGCAGGCCGCAGCCGGCCAGCGCGATCAGGAACAGCGACAGCAGCAGCGACCCGCCGCCCAGCAGGAACGTGCCGTAGACCGCGGCCGCGACGACGAGGGCGGTGTACACGGCCGACTCGATACCGAGCGCGAAGCCCGAGAGGATGACCGTGGCCGGGCCGGTCAGCGACGTCCGGGCGACGTCCTGGGTCGGCTTCTTGTCGGTGCCGGTGAAGTACCCGGTAAGCCAGAGGATGAGCCCGGCCAGCACGATCCCGATCAGCACTGCCAAGCTGGCCAGCAGTCGCGGATCACCGTCGTGGTCGCCGATGCCACCGTCGAGCTGCTGGAACGTGCTGGGCAAATACGCATACGCAGCGATAGCCGAGAGGATCACACCGATCAACGCGGATATATAGAACGCGCGGTTGATGCTCTTCAGGCCGCTCTCACCGGGGCGAGCGCGGGTGAGGAAGATACCGAGCACAGCGGTGAGCGCGCCGATAGCCGGCACGATCAGCGGGAAGACGAGCCCTTCGGCACCGAATGCGGCCGAGCCGAGGATCAGCGCCGCGACGAGAACCACGGCGTAAGACTCGAAGAGGTCGGCGGCCATGCCGGCGCAGTCGCCGACGTTGTCGCCGACGTTGTCCGCGATGGTCGCGGCGTTGCGGGGATCGTCCTCCGGGATGCCCTGCTCCACCTTGCCCACCAAGTCCGCCCCGACATCGGCGGCCTTGGTGAAGATGCCGCCGCCGACCCGCATGAACATGGCGAGCAAGGCGGCGCCGAACCCGAAGCCTTCGAGGACTGAGGGCGCATCACCCCGGTAGAGGAGAACGACGAGGGCCGCACCGAACAGGCCCAGGCCGACGGTGGCCATACCGACCACGCCGCCGGTGCGGAATGCCAGCCGCATGGCTGGCTCGCGGTTGTTCTCCCGGGCCGCCGCGGCCACCCGGACGTTGGCACGGGTAGCCAGCCACATGCCCAGATATCCGACCGCCGCTGAGAATCCCGCTCCGACCAGGAAGAAGAGCGATCGCCCGATCCGGACGCTAGTGTCGCCGGGCAGTAGGAACAGCAGCCCGAAGACCAGGATGGCGAAGATGGCCAGAGTCCTGAACTGCCGGTTCAGATACGCTGAGGCGCCTTCCTGCACGGCCTGAGCGATCTTTTGCATGTTCTCGGTGCCTTCGCCTGCGGCGAGCACCTCTCGGCGGAACAACGCTGCCATCACCAACGCCGCTAGCGCGATGAGCGCGACGATGATGACGTAAGACAGGTTTTCGCCGGACAGCGAGACGGTGAGGCCGTCCGCAGCGGGTAAAGGCCCGGTCATTCGTCCTCCTTGACGTAGCCCTCGGGCGAAGGCGGTGATCGGGAGACCCCGGCCCGGTCGGGGACGGCCGCGCCGAGATCGTGGACTGCTTCGACGGGGCCGGATCCCCTCTCAGACTCCCGGCCCGACTGGTCCGGGAGTCTAGATGCCCGACCGGCGAAGTTTCACATCGGGGTGTGACCGACGGGCCACACCGGGGTTTGGGCAGCGCGATCGGGAGGGCGTCAGGAGAGTCCGTGACGAAGTGTGGTGCCGCCGTGTGCCGGTGCGGCTGCCGGTGTGTGGGCAGCTCGTCGGGTTATTGGGCGCCGACGGCGTCCTCGACGGTGTCATGGATGGGGAAAACCTTGGTTAACCCGGTGATCCGGAAGATCTTGAGAATGCGTTCCTGGACTCGGGCGAGGCGAAGCGAGCCATCATGCTGGCGGACGCGTTTCAGCCCGCCGACCAGGACTCCCAAACCCGTGGAGTCGAGGAACTCGACGCCATGCATGTCGACCACGATGTGGTACTGACCGGCGTCGACGATTTCCACCAGTTGCTCACGCAGCTTGGGTGCGGTGTAGACGTCGATCTCGCCGGCGACTTCCACCACACTGCGATCACCCCAGGGGCCTTGCTCGACACGAGCCGACAGCGACAGGTCCACGAAGAGCCTCCATATCGGTCAGCGGAGTGGTCCGCGGGACGCGGACGGTTCTCCGGTGACGTCATCTTTCGAAACGGATGAGCGTGACTGCTTGGACGATCACAGCGGTCCGCTGGTTCCGCCGTATTCAAAGGCCCGCGCCGGGCTGGGACCTGGCCCGTTCCGTGCGACCTCGTGGAGCCTGCTCCCGAACCCCGGCCGGGTCGGGCGGATCGGCCCCGGCGCGGACGCTCCGGCGTCAGGCGTCGTACCAACCCTGGTGCGATTCCTTCCTCCGCCAGGCCGGAACGAGGCGCGGCAGGCCCACTCGCTGATCCGCCCAGAGTTGAGGAACAGGCTCTTACGCATTGAACCACGGATGACAGACTTTCGGGGTGTCCCGTCCGAACGACCTGCTCGATATCCTGCTCGCCGGTGGGCGCCGGCGCTCCCGGATGACGCACCTAGAAGACATCCCGGCCCGGCCGCCCCGCACAGTTGCTTGGCCCAGCTGGGTCGACCCGATAGTTCAGGCACGGTATGAGGCGGCCGGCATCGAGCGTCCGTGGGCGCACCAGGTGGCCGCGGCGGAACTCGCCTGGGCCGGCCGGTCGGTGGCCATCGCTACCGGCACGGCGTCCGGAAAGTCCCTCGCCTACCTGTTGCCGGCGTTGACGGCGGCCCGCGGCGGACGCCGGCAGGGCGGCACCACGCTGTACATCTCGCCGACCAAGGCTTTGGCCGCCGACCAGCTACGCGGATTGGACGAGCTGGGTGTGCCGGACGCCGTCGCCACCACCTACGACGGCGACACACCAACTGAGCTGCGCACCATGGCGAGGGCCCACGCGACGTACATCCTGACCAACCCGGACATGCTGCACCGGTCTTTGCTACCCAGCCATCATCGCTGGGCCGGATTTCTGCGGGCCCTGCGGTTCGTGGTCGTCGATGAGTGCCACGAGTATCGAGGGGTGTTCGGCTCCCACGTGGCCCACGTTCTGCGCCGGTTGCGCCGGGTGTGTGCAGGCTACGGTGCCACGCCGACGTTCGTGTTGGCTTCGGCCACCTCCGCGGACCCCGCTGGTACCGCGGAGCGGCTGACCGGCGTTCCGGCCGAGGCGATAACCGACGATGCCTCGCCGCGTGGAGCCACGTCGTTCGCGCTGTGGGAACCGCCCTGGCAGCTGGGCCGGGAAGAGCAGGAACGGCGCAGTGTGCTGGCCGAGACCGCAGACCTGCTCGCGGACCTCGTCATCGCCGACGCCCGGACGGTTGCCTTCGTCCGGTCGCGCCGGGCCGCGGAGACGGTGGCCGGTCTTGCTCGGGCGGCGCTACGGTCCGTCGATCCGGATCTGGCCACCCGGGTGGCGTCGTACCGGGCCGGCTACCTGGCCCACGAGAGGCGGGCCCTCGAAGCGAGTATGCAGAGCGGCGAACTCCGTGGCGTCGCGGCGACCACCGCACTTGAGCTCGGTGTCGACATCAGTGGACTCGACGCCGTGTTGATCGCGGGCTGGCCGGGGACGCTGGCGTCGTTGTGGCAGCAGGCCGGGCGGGCGGGCCGGGCCGGACAGGACTCACTGGCGGTGTTGATCGCTAGTGACGACCCGTTGGACTCGTACGTGGTGCACCATCCACACGTGGTCTTCGATCGCCCCGTCGAGGCCACCGTGCTCGATCCGAACAACCCGTATGTGCTGGCCCCGCACCTGTGCGCGGCCGCCGCGGAGAAGTCTCTCGTCGCCGCTGACATCGACATCTTCGGGCCGGCCGCACCCGATGTGCTGGCCCAGTTGGAGGCTGGCGGCCAACTCCGGCGGCGCGGCGAACGCCAGCCTCGATGGCACTGGACCAAGCGGGATCGCGCCGCCGACCTGGCCGACCTGCGCGGCTCCGGCGGGCTGGTCACGTTGGTGGAGCCCGCGACGGGCCGGGTCCTCGGCACCGTCGACTCCGTGCGCGCACACTTCACGGCGCACCCTGGCGCCGTGTACGTCCACCAGGGCGAGACCTATGTCGTTCGGTCGTTGGATCTCGTCGACGGCGTCGCTTTGGTGGAACGCGGCACCCCCGACTACACGACGTCCGCCCAGGAGGTCAGTGATCTGCGGATTCTCGGCGAGGTCGCCGCGCGCAGATCGGGCCCGGCCCGCCTGGTGCTCGGCGACGTCGAGGTCGCCAGCCAGGTTGTCGGATACACCAAACGTTTGTTGGGCACCGGGGAGATCGTCGGCAGTGAGCCGCTGGACTTGCCGGCCCGGGAACTGCGGACCAGATCGGTGTGGTGGACCTTGCCGGACGAGGCCGTGGCCGCGGCCGGTGTGCCCGAGGCCGATGCCGCCGGTGCCGCACACGCCGCCGAACATGCCTCGATCGGCATGCTTCCGCTGATGGCGAGCTGCGACCGCTGGGATGTCGGCGGACTGTCCACCGTGCGGCACATCGACACCGGCCTGCTCACCGTGTTCGTTCACGACGGACATCCGGGCGGCGCTGGTTTCGCCGAGCGCGGATATCACGCAGCGTCGTCCTGGCTGGGCGCGACCCGGCAGACGGTCGCCGACTGCCCGTGTGAGCATGGCTGCCCATCATGTGTGCAGTCCCCTAAATGCGGCAACGGCAATGAGCCGCTGGACAAACCAGGGGCGCTGCGGCTACTGGAGGCCCTGCTGACATGAACGTGTTGTGGCGTTCGGTTCCGGCGCCCGGACTGGTGCTGGGCGGGATCGTTTCGGTCCAGATCGGCGCGGGTATCGCGAAGGGCCTGTTCGAGAGTATGCCGCCGAGTGCGGTGGTGTTCATGCGGCTCCTCACCTCGGCGGTGATCCTGGCCTTCCTGACCCGCCGCGTCATCCGGATGATGCGTCCGCGGCTGGACCGCAGTGGGGTCATGGTGCTGGTGGCTTTCGGGTTGTCGCTGGCGGTCATGAACTTCTCGATCTACCAGTCGTTCTCCCGGATTCCACTGGGAATCGCGGTGACCATCGAGTTCTTGGGCCCATTGGGCGTCGCGGTGGCCTTCTCGCGACGCCGGATGGATCTGGTGTGGGTGGTCATGGCGGCTCTCGGAGTGCTGCTCCTTACCCGCGGCAGCGCCGACTCACTCGATCCCGTGGGGGTGGTGTATGCGCTGGTCGCGGGAGCCGGCTGGGCGGCGTACATCCTGCTCAGCGTGGAGACCGGCCGGCGGTTCGAAGGGGCGTCGGGGCTGGCCGTGGCCAGCGCCGTCGGCATGCTGGCGGTAGCACCGATTGGCCTCGGTGAAGGTGGCGCTTCGATGTGGCAGCCGAGTCTGGTCGCAGTGGCCGTGGCGGTCGGGCTGTTGTCATCCGCCGTTCCCTATGCGTTGGAACTGGAGGCACTGCGGCGGATGCCGGCCAAGGTTTTCGGGATCCTCATGAGCCTGGAGCCGGTGGTTGCCGCACTGGTGGGACTGGTTCTGCTCAGCGAGATCTTGGCGGTGCGGGAATGGGCGGCGATCGGTTGTGTGGTGTTGGCGTGCATCGGCGCCACGAAGGCCAGCCGGAATCCGCCGGAGGCCCCCGAGGCGTGAGCCCTCCCGGGTGAGGGTTGCCGCATTTCCTGCGATCACCCGGGTCCGGCCCGGGCCCGACGTTCCTGCGCCGGGATCCAGCCGGCGCCAGGCCCGCTGACCACGACCCGGACGAGGACCTCGATCTCGGCACCGTCGATCACGCAGTCTTGGACTACCGCGTCGTTGGCGCGAGCCACCGCTTCGGCCGTGGCACACGCGGCAGCCTCGTCCGGTACACGCTGCGCGCCGGCGAGAGCGGCGAGATCCGCGGCGAGCGCGGCTTGGCGCCGGGCCGCGATACCCGACGCCATCACCGCTACCGCGGCCAGCACGACGATGACCACTCCGACCACCAGCAGCACGAGCACCGATCCGGCACCCCGCTGGCCACGGCCGCCGCTCACGGGCGTTCCGACAGCGCGACCGCCCGGCCGCGGGCGGTGGGTGCGACCGCCGAGCCGAGTGGAGGCGGAGCCCCGACGGTGACGGACACCTCGATCATGACCATGCCGTTCTCCTCAGTGATGTCGACCGTCGCCCCGTCGGGTGCGACAGCCTGGGCGATCTCGACGACGGTGGTGAGGTCTTCACCGCGGGCACCCGCGCGGGCTGCCTCTCGAGCGGCATCGATACAGCGCAGCTGCGCCGACGCGTAGGCGATACCCCACACGGACAGCACCAGCACCACCACCAAGGTGGGCAGGGCGGCGGCCAACTCGGCGGTCACCATGCCCCGATCTACCGGGCGGCGCCGACCACCGGGTCGGCCGCGCCGGCGGCCCGAAGGCCGCCGGCGCATCATGGCGACGATCATCCGCCGAACAACGAGAACGCCCGAGAGATGACGTCCTTGAGGGTGTTCTGTATCGGTTCGCTGGTGAGCAGCTTGTAGAGCACGCCGCCGAACCCGCAGGCCGCTACGGTGCCGACGGCATACTCGGCGGTGGACATACCGGCCTCGCGGCGGCGGGAGAGCCGGCTGATGACGGTGGACATGAATGCCTCCTGACTCCGGCTGACCGGCCGGTGCGGAGCCCGCTCGTCGCGGTGCTGAGTCCAGCGTCGTTGCTCGTGAATGTGCAGCACAGACCCCATTTCTGGATTGTGGACAACCACCGTTCGGAGGTGATCTGGCTGTGGACAACTCACGGGAGGGACAGCCCCGAGGTGGCGATCACCGGAACGATGCCGAGCAGGACGAAGGCCGGCAGGAAGCACAGGCCCAATGGGGCAGCGGCCCGGGCACCGACGGCCCGGGCATGACTCTGCGCGGCCCAGCGGGCGCCCGACCGGGCATCGTCGGCGGCGCGCTGAAGGGCGGTGGCGGGGGAAGTCCCCCGAACCGTGGCGGAGGTGAGCGCGCGTCCGAGCGGGTGGAGGACAGGATCGTCGACGAGTTCGGACCATGCCCGCGTCGGTTCCACCGTGAGCTGCGCTGCCGTGGCGGCGCGCACCAATGTGCTTCCGAGCGGGCCGTCGATCGCGCGGCCCACGTGAATCACGGCGTCGACGGTGGGGCAGCCGGCGGCGAGGGCGGCGACGAGCAGATCGATGGTCGCCGGCAGAGCCGCCGCGTACCGTTCCCGCCGGTGGGTTTCGGCGCCCGGCTCCAGACGGCCGAGAACCACCCAGGTACCCGCACCGGCGGCGAGGGCCATGATCACACCGGTAGTGCCGCCAACGATCGCGGCCGTCCCTGCGGCCGCGAGTGCCGCCGCGGCCGCCCGGGCGCGCGGTGATGCGAGACCGCCGTTGTGAGCCCGGCTGTTCTCGTCCGTCTCGCCAGCCTGGCCAACCAGGTGGGTGGCCAGGGCTGTGTGGCGGGTCGAGCGCCTCGTCGCGCCGAGAGGACCGAGCCGGGCCAGCCGGCTGGGTGCTGGCCCCGGCCCAGTACCGATGAGGACGGCGATGGCCACGGTGGTGGCGACGGCGAGCGTCAGCACGTGGCAGCCACCGTCAGGTAGACCACGCGGTGCGGACGGCGCGTCGTGCGGTGTATTCGACCCAGCCCAGACCGGCGGTGATGAACGCCACCGCGGCCACCAGACAAACCAGCCCGTAGGGATGACCGAGGAGAAAGCCGGCCGGACTCGGCTCGCTGCCGCCGGAGAAGAGGACCAACGTGCCGACGGGTAGTACCGCCAGCAACCGGGCGGTGGTCCGGACGGAGGCGAGGTGTGAGCTGGCTTCGAGGCGAATGGTCTCGTCGGCGCGTACGGCATCGGTCACCGCGAGCAGCGTGCTGGACAACGAGGCGCCAGTAGTGTGGGACACCTCCCAGGCGGCCGCCACCGCGGCTAATGGCTCCGCGCCGGGTTGGATCGCGACCTCGCGGAGCGCAGTGGCCGGATCGCCGCCGACGCTGGCCCGGCCAAGCACCGGGCCGTACAAGCTGGGCCACTCCTGGGCGACCACCGCCATCGCCTGGTCCGGCAGTAGCCCGGCGCGGAGCTCGGCGGCCAACGCCAGGCAGGAGTCGGCGACCGCCGCGGTTCGTTGCCGGATCAAGCGTTGTCGTCGCCTGCGGTCCCAGATCAGCACACCGGCGGGCACCCCTAGACCGCCGAGGAGAACACCACCTGGTGCGGCTGTTACCGCCCCCACGGCGGCCCCAAGCCCTGCGCCGGCCACCAGCTGGAACGTCCGAGACCTCGAGAAGATCTGGCTGAGGAGCACCGCCGGACGTGCGGCGTTGGATCGGCTGCGCAGCGCCGATGGCCATAGCCCGCCGAGACGGGATCGGGCGGGGTATGGCCAGGGGCCGACGAGTAGTGCCGCGGCGCAGCCCGCCAAAGCCACGACCAGAACGCTGGACATGTCCGTCGTGCCCGGCAGAGCGGTCACGCCGCTCATGGCGGGCACCCCCGGGCCGCCAGCATCTCGGCCATGGCGGACCGCCCGGCACCGGGGACAACCGAACCATCCGACTGCACGGTGAAGGCGGGATGGGCTCCGAGCCACCCGGACGTTGTCCGCGTGAGCACGTCGATGCTGGCCAGTCTCCGCAGCCCGGTGGTGTCGCGGGTGAGGTGGACGACGGCGTCGAGGGCGGCTGCGGCCTGGGCGTGCACGGCATCGCGGCGCAGCCCCGCGGCGATGCCGAGCGCCTCGAGGCGGATCGGTACGTCGTCGGCCGAGTTGGCGTGCAACGTACCGCAGCCACCTTCGTGGCCGGTGTTCAGCGCCGCGAGCAAGGAGCTTTATGTCTCAATAACACCATCATTATCGCGTCGGTAAAAAGCGGCGCGACTCGCCTAAGGAGACCCCATGTCCCGCAAGCTGCGCACCCTCATCACCACCTCGGTCGCTGCCGTTATGCTGGCGATCGCCGGCATCGGCGCCGCGTCGACGGCGTCCGCCTCGACCACGCCCGAGCCCACCCGCAAGCTCGTCTGCGAACCCGTGTGGGGCACCCCCGGTGGCCTCACCGCAGGCTCGAAGTGCCGGTTCGTGACCTTCGAGGCCAAGACCGGCCCCGCCGTCACGATCGCGCCGCGCACGTTCACCCTCGCCCGCTAACGGGCCCCTAGGACGGCGGTACCCGCTGACCCGCGGAATGCCCCCGCGGGACTCACGCCGGCGGGTACCGCCCCAAGCGCGGCCGGGTCGCTTCTCTCAGGCGAGGGGGTCTCCGGCGGCCCGGCCGCACCACCGTCAAGGAAATCCGGAGACCCTCCATGGGGCGCTTCTGACTGGTCGCGGGTCGTATCTCGCGGGTCGGTTGGGGCGCCCCTTGGCGCGTTGACCAGCCAACTAAATTCTTGACAGCGACTCGGATTCACTATATTCTTGACACACGTCAAGGGAAAGGGGCAAGATGATGACAAGCCGGCCAGGTAGGGAGATCCCCAAGGAATACCGCATCGTCGCGCAACACCAGGTCGACACCTTCGGGTGGCGATACGACGCAAGCGGAAAAGGGCACCCCCGCCTGTACCCGGCCGACATCACCAAATCCCCCATCACCATCGCGGGCACCCCCGGCGACCAGCGCGGCCTACGCAACTTCATAGCCCAAGTCCGCCGCGCCGGCGGCGAATGGCCACCCGGACGGAGGCACCAATGAGCACCGCCTACTGCGTGACCGTCGAGGTCCTCCTCGACGGTCACTCCCCCCTCGACCCCACCATCGACGACCCCGACACCACAGACCGCCTCGACGCACTCATCACCGACCTTGAGGACGCCGGACTCTACCCCTCCGTGGAGGGTGACGTGCGCGGTTGGTCGGCCATCGTCACCGTCGACGCCGACGACATGGCCGCTGCTCGCGACGCCGCCGTGGCGGCGGTCCTCGGGCACGCGAACAACCGCGGACTGCCCACTGACCCTGTCGTGCGGATCGAGGTCGTCCGCGAGGACGTCCGCGACGCCGAGCTGGACCAGGCGTTGCTGCCGGACCTCGTGTCCGGGCCGGAGGCGGCACAGATTCTCGAAGTCTCGCGGCAGCGGCTGCACCAGCTCGCCCACGAGCACCCCGACTTCCCCGCTCCTGTGTACCGGCTGGCGGCCGGTTCGATCTGGGCGCGCTCGGCGATCGAACGGTTCGCTGAAACGTGGGAGCGGCGCGTTGGCCGGCCGGCGAGGAAGAGCGCCTGAGCTACCGGCCGGTGCCCTCGTCGATGGCGTGGGCGCGTTGGCGCAGCCAGTCGGCGAATGCAGGGTCGCCGTCCCATGCGGTGGCCGCGGCGCGGAGTTCGTTGGCGCGTGCCCGGAGTTGGCTTGATGGCCGGGTGCGCGCCACGTTGTGTACGTCGGCGGGATCGAACAGGTAGGCGCCGCGGCCGCCGGGGACTTTGTCGCGTGGAGTGAGGGTGCCGTCGCGGGCCATGCGGGCAACGGTGACCATGCTGACGCCGAGTTGATCGGCGACTTCTTGGCTTGTGAGTAAGCCATTGACTGCCATGTCGGGCATCATACGACGTTTGAACGTCACAAGACGGTAACGCCACCCCCTACCCTCCAAAAGTCACTTGACATTCAAACGTCAAATGATGTTAGAATAGAGGCACAACAACACAGGGGAACAGGGCAAGCGCCCCGAACACGGGATACGCAAAGCCAGAGGGTACGACACCTCCCGCCGCCCCCAGTACCTACCGAATAGCGAGAAGCACCAGGACCGGCGGCGAAGCCATCGCCAAGCGGAGTCGCACCCGCCCGGTCCACTGGTCGACCCCAGAAGGGAGGTGATTCCTATGGGCAAGACCCGGTTCGACGAGCTCCCGCTCGACGAACTCATCAGCGGCTTCAAGCGCGCACGGTGGGCGGCACTCGATGCCTACACCCGTGGCCAGCGCGACAAGGCGCTGAACAACCTCCACATCGCAATGCGGCTGGCACAGCGCATCCGCGAACTCGGAGGGACGGTGCCCTTCTAGGGCATCAAAGGACCCGGCCAAGGCGTATTTGGCCGGGTCCTTCCCCCACTGTTCCACGTGAGGGGAGGACCACACAAGAGCCCGGAGCGGCACCGCTCCTACACGAACCGCTCCGGGCTCGCCCATTCCTAGGCACAAGGAGGCTACCAATGGCCACCAACACCCAGACGGGAAGCCAGCTCGTCGCCGCGCTGGAAAACGTCTGGAACGCCATTCAGGCTAACCACCCCGAAATCCCCGACGTCGTCATCATCACCGGATCCGGCCGCGGCAACATGTCGCTGGTCTGGGGCCACTACGGCCACGACTTCTGGGTGAACGGGCGGTTCCGCGTCTCGCCGGACGGCACCGTCGAGCGTGACCGCAAGCCGGAGCTGTTCGTGTCCGGCGAGACCCTCGGTGTGGGCGCGGAGAAGACCCTCCAGACCCTGCTCCACGAGGCCACGCACGCACTCGCTGCTGTGCGCGGCATCAAGGACACATCCCGGCAGAACCGGTACCACAACAACCGGTTCCGTGGCCTGGCCGAAGAACTCGGCCTGGAGTACGCCGCGGATCGTCCGCACAAGGTCCTCGGGTTCTCGTCGGTGACCATCACCGACGAGACCCGCGAAGCCTACTCCGGCGTCATCGAGGCCCTGGATGCGGCTATCGCGTTGACGATGGACCTGCCCGAGTGGGCGCGCATCACCGGTCTCGGTGGCACGAACCCGCCGACGGGTGGCGGATGGGGTGTCGACGGCGGCGATGCGGGCCGGGTCAAGCGGCCCACCACCCGCAAGCCGGGTGGCCTGATCAAGGCCACCTGCTCCTGCGGGCGGAACATCCGGGTCGCCCGGTCCACGCTCAATGTCGCGCCGATCACGTGCGGCGAGTGCGGCGGCGACTTCACGGTTGACGCGTAAACGTCAATCACTAAAGGGGCGGGCACTTCTGGGTGCCCGCCCCGATCCCGTTTAGGCGGTCTCGGTCGGTGCGGCTAACACCGGCCGAGACCTCGATCCCCAACCAGAGTCGACCTGGAGGAAATCGTGACTACGACCGTATCCCAGCTCTTATCAGGTGGTGAGGGCTGATGGCTAACACGTGGCCCCCCGACTGCCCCGTCCAGTGGTGCACCGTGCAGGTGCCCGCTCATCGGCTTCATCAGGCCACGTTGGACACGTGGCGTGGGGAGGAGCCCGAGCATCCGAACCCGCTGCGGGTGCTGCATTTGGTTCGGTTCGCGCACGAGCCGGCGGGCTCGCTGTCCGTGCGCTCACAGCTCGCCCTGTCGGTTACCGGGCCGGATCTGTTGCCGGTCGGTGATGGCCCGTCGCCTCGGCGTCGGGGTGCTGATCGTGTGTCGGTGACTCTGCCGGCCTCGGAGTGGCGGCGCGTGGTCGAGCAGATTGCGCGGGTGCTGTAGGCGCAGTGATCAGCCCGGCCGTCGGCCTCGGCGTTGCTGGTCGAGGTCGACGCGTCGGCGCCACCATAGCGGGGTGGCCTGGTCGCGGCGGACCACGTCGCGGGGTTCTAGCCAGACCCGGCCGCCGTGTGCTCGGAGGTCGGCGACGGTGACGCATACGGCTGCCTCGGTCCAGTCCTTGGCGACGCCGTCCAGGATTTCGTTGCCGTCGTGGGCCCAGTTGATGCGGCAGCGTACGCGGATCCACTGGCGGCGGGGGCGCTCTGGCCTAGCCCAGTGGCGGGGTGGTTTCCGGGTCCGGTTGAGGATGTCTTGGGCGGGCCGGGCGTACTGGTCCATGGCGCCAGAATAGAACTTTTGTTCGGACGGGTACTGGGCCCGGCAGATGAATAACGGAAAGATAACGACCCTACCGTTCTGTTGACTTGAGCTACCACATTGGTAGAATAGAGATATCAAGACAAAGGGAGGGCCGAAATGAACACCACAACGCGGACCACATTCCGCAAGACCAAGTCCGGCGAATGGGTCGCCTTCGGCCCGGCCAGTATCGTCAGGCCCCGCACCTCGGTGCGGGTCACCAAGCGATCCGGCCAGGTGCAGACGGTGATCATCGAGACCGTCGGCCGCCCGTTCAAGGTTGACGGCGTTGACATGGTCTACGGATACATCGAGCGCCCGAGCCGGGCGCCCCGTGCCGCCGCACCCGTGGCCCGCCAGCGGGACAACCGCCGCGAGGGTAAGGGCGGGATCTGCGACGAGTGCGACCAGCCGCGCCGCAACCTCCAGGAGTGCCGCGACTCGTCCGGCATCCTCGGGCTGTGCTGCCCGCGCTGCGCAGCGGGCCCCGCCTACGAGCGCAGCTTCGCCTGAGGACTGCATTGCGGGTTCATAACGGACCTACCGTTCTGTTGACTCTAGCTACCAGTGTGGTAGAATAGAGATATCAAGACAAAGGGAGGGCGACATGGAAAGCATCATCACCCGGACCGGCGACTACTACGGCGACGGCACCGAGAACCACATCTGGGAAATCGCCGACACCGACGGCATCGCCGCCGAGCTGTACGTCTCCGTCGAGAACCACGAGATCATGAACATCGAGGTCCGCGAAGACCGCCGCGGCGAGGGCCTGGCCCGCGCACTCTACGAGACCGCCACCGTCACGATGGACATCCACCACGCCCCCGTCGCCCACCGCAGCCCCGAGGGCAACGCCTTCGCCGAGGCCGTCGGCGGCGACACCATCGAGTGCATCCACGGATGCTGCGAGGAGTGAGCCATGACCACCTACACCACCAACCTCGACGCCATTGAGGCGATCGCCACTGCCATCGAAGCCGGCGGCACCGACACCGCCCACCGCGACGAATACGACCTCGACGCGATCTTCCGCGCCACCCACGAGTACGACGCGGAGGCCGGCGGCTTCGTGCAAACCGTCGACGAAGACGGGTTCTGGGCCGCCGTGCAGCGGCAGGCCAAGGACGTCTTCGTCGTCGTCACCGACGTCGAGGACATCGACGACAGCGGCCACACCGCCGCGTACGTCATCCCCGGCAGCCTCGGAGCGGCGTGGCCCGACCCGTCCGAGGTGAGCCTCGGAGCGGTCCGGATCCCCGCGAACGACGACCCCGACGAGTGGGCACGCGGCGCGGCCGACGCACTGAGTGGCGAGGGGTGGACCGTCGTCGGCGACTGGACCGGCAGCGGCGCCCGTACCGCTGCCCGAGTGGTTCGGGCCTGACGAAGGTGAGGACCGGCCAAGGCGTATTTGGCCGGTCCTCTCCCCACATCATAGGGAGAGGACCATGGGAAGCTTCTACCGGCTAGACAGCGCCAGTCGCGACCTGTCCCAGCTGCTCGACCCGGAGCGACACTCCAGTCCATGGGTCGACGGCGCGATGATGGCCGCGTGCCCGTCGTGCGGTACCGACGTTTACACCGATCGGGTCGACGGGATGGGCGACTGCCCGTCCTGCGGACTCGTCGACGTGGCCGGACCCCGGCCAGGCGTGAGCGCCTGTGAGACCGTATCGGATCTGGCCGCGTACTTCCGAGACCGGGAGATGGACGACGGCCCGCTCGTCCTTGTGGAGCTGGCGGGTGAGCCGACCGGCTCGCCTGACCACGATGCAAACGCCATTGGCGCCCCCATTCTTATCCGACCGACCGACATCGTGTCGGTCACGCCGTACGAGGAGTAACGATGCACCCGACCACCCTCCCGACGCTTTCTCTGGAGCGCGCAGTTGCGCTGACCGAAGAGGTCATCGCAGGTAAAGAAGACTTCGTTTATCGGTCGCCGAATTGTCGAATAGAATGCGTTTATATTCATCGCGGAGCTCCATCCTGCCTGGTGGGACTCATCCTGGTCGCACATGGCATACCCATAAATGTCGTCGTGCGACGCAACGGCCAGGCAATAGGGAACCGACTCGATTTACCGGCGGATGCAATTGATGGATGGGCGAAAATTTTTCTCTGCCACCTGCAAACATGGCAGGACAGGGGAGAGCCCTGGGGGCAAGCCTTTAGTCTCGCGGCCGTTGACACGCAACGACAGATCGGTGATCGACACCCCTGGCCAGAACTGGCCGGGGCGTGAGCGACGGGACTCGCCATGATCACATATGAACGAGGCGGCCAGCTCTACGTCGCCGTCGAGCTGCCGAACCGACGCGGCCACGAGACGCACGGCGCGATCTCCACCGCACCGCTGCATCACCACCAGTGCGCCTGTGGGGACGTTCTCCCCGACATGGCCGGCGACCTGGACCGATCCGTCGGGGAGGACGAGACCCCTGAGGAGGTCGCCGAGCAGATCCACCGTCAGGCGTCCGCTCTGCTCGCCGCCGACGACCGCGCATGGTGCGTGCGCCGGCTGCGGCGCGCGGTCGAGGCGATCCTTGTCGATCCGAGCGTTCTGGCCGAGGACGTCCAGGACTACGACGAGGAGACCGGTAGGGGCATCTCCCTGCGGGGCCACGCTCGCGGTCTCATCGCCATTGAGGCCACCCACTACCCGCAGTACATCGACGACGCCGCCGGATCCGACCCGGATCCGGCCGAGGCGACACTGGCCGACATCGAGCTGACCGCGGCGCAGCGCGCCGCGGTCGACGAGTGGCGTCGGATCCAGAGTGAACGGCTCGATGTGGGCGAGTGGTCGAGCTACTGACCGCCACAGCCCTTGATCAACAGGGAGAGGCAGAAACAATGACACAGACCCAGATCCAGATCCAGATCCGCGTCGACGCGGCCACCAAGGCGTGGTTGGACGACCGCGCGGCGCGCTACGCTGCGGGGTCGACCCCGCAGCAGATCCGCGCCGACCTCACCACCCTCCAGGGGCTGATGGCCGTCGAGGCGCGGCGTCTGCCGCTGACCGCGGCCGAGGCGCAATGCCTGGCCGCGATCAGCTCGGGCACGATGGCCACCCACGCCATCGGACAGCTGCTGCACGCCGAGGTGTCGGATGCGTTCCGACTGGCCCGTGAGGCCGACCCGACCGGCGGTGCTGTGTCGTCGTACGCCGCGCAATTCGGCATCGACGAGGAGCATCTCCTCAAGCGCCTCGCGTCGCTCGGCCCGGCCGGTGACCTCGCCGTGCGCGACGCCCTGTCACGCTGGTGGGCGACCCACTCCGGCAGCGACAACGGCCCCGAGTCGTTCCGCGCGGCCGGGCTCACCATCCTCGACACCGGAGAGTGATGAGCCCGTGAAGCGATCGACGTTCGACGGCCAGGTCGTCGTCTACCAGTACCGGGTGCGCTCGGTCGGAGTCGGCGTCGACGGTGCCCGCGACAACGGGTATCTTCCCGCGGAGGCGATGGGACAGCTGCGACTCGCGCACGAGCTCCGCAACGACCTGGTCCGCATCGAGCGTGACCACGCCGACGCGAAAGCACGCGTGTGGATGGAGCACCCGCAGATCGCGGCAGCGCAGGCCGCGGTCGACACGGCGAAAACCGCGGTCGACGAGGCCGAGGAACGCGCCAGGGGCGAACGGCAGCGGCTACGCTCCACCAAGATCAGCGGCGCCCTGCGGGACGAGCTGCGAGACCTACGGGCGCGACGTAAGGCCGCCCGTGAGGACCTGGCCGCGGCCAGGCAGGAACACTGGCCGGCGATGCAGGCGAGGTTCGCCGCATTGCAGACCGAGCGGCGCGCGGCCATCAAAGACCTGTACCGGGTCTACTGCGCCACCTCCAACCCGGAGGCACGGGGCCTGTACTGGGCCACGCATAACCACGTCGTTGCTCGCCACGACACTGCCGTTCAGCAGGTCGAGGCGAAACGGAAACGGGGCGAGGCGGCGGAGCTGCGGTTCCACCGGTGGGACGGCACCGGCACCCTCGCCGTGCAGCTGCAACGGCAGGCCGGCGATCCGGCACGCAGCCCGGAGCTCATAGCCTCAGGCGAGGGCCAGTGGCGCGGCGTGTTCCAGCTGCGACCGTGGGCCGATCCAGCGATCGCACCCCGGCCGCGGGGGAAAGACCGCGACGGGGACATCACCATGGCTCTCGGCGGCGGACGAACCCTCACCCTGCCCGTTAGGGTCCACCGGTTCATCCCCGCCGACGCTGACATCACCGACGTGCAGCTCACTCGTGAGCGCGTCGGACCTCACTACCGGCTGCACGTGTCGGTGTCAGTGCGGCTCCCGCACCCGGACGTCCCGCAGACGCGGCGGGCAACCGCGGCCGTTCGGCTCGCCAACCAGTCGAGTGCGGCCGGGATCCTCGTCGCTCGGATCGCCGCGAGCGTCGCGCTGCCACCCGCGCCTCGTGACCTGGCCGATGTGGTCCGCGTGTCCGGCAGGAGCGCGGATGTGCACGTTCCGGACACGTGGCGGGCGCTGTGGCGCCGCGACGACGACATCCGGTCGATCCGTGACGACCGCATGGAGGCGCTGCGCGAGGCCGTCATTGCCGCCCTGACCGAGGACCCGACGCTCGGGCAGCAGGTCGGGGTGCCGCCGTGGGCCAGGGGCGACGAGGATGGGCCGCTGCGCGCCTCGGTGGTGGCTCAATGGCGTGCCCCGCGAAAGTTCGTGTGGCTCGCCCGGCAATGGCCGGCCGGTCACGAACTCGCCGGGCAACTGGAGCAGTGGCGACATCGAGATCGTCACCTCTGGACGTTTGAGGCTCATGAGCGCGACGCGCTCGTCGCCAAACGGCGCGACGCCTACCGCAAAGTGGCGGCGTGGCTGTGTGACGTCGCCTCGGAGATCGCGCTCGACGGGACTGATCTCGCCGCAGCGCGACGCGTCCCTGACGTATCGTCAGAGGACAAACATGGTGCCCGTGGTGCACGACGGCTCGCTGCGTTCGCCGCGCCAGGTGAACTACGACAGGCCATCGAGAACGCCGCCCGGCGGCGCGGGATCAGTGTCCTGTACGCAGAGGAGGGACCGGCATGAGCAAGATCACCATCCAGGTGGACGACGAGCGCATCCACACGCAACTGCGGCTGCGGATGGAGCGGGGGATGTCGCCAGAGGAGGCCGCTCGGGACGTGGCCGAGCAGTACAACCCTGCTCCGATCGCGGAGCTGTTGCTGCCGATTCTGGCGACGTCAGCGCGGGCGATCGAGTACCAGCGTGACCGCCGCAACGAGCGGCGCACGCTGTTCCAGCGGCATGCCGGCGGGCTGACGGCTGCGGAGCGGGAGCGCCTGTCGTCGGTGTCATTCCGCACCGGCGACGGTCGAAAGGTCGAGTGGGGCAAGGCATCATGGTCCGAGCATGAGGCTCGGATCCTGTGGAACGAGACGCGCCGGGATGAACTCGCTCGCGACACCGAGCGTCACCGGGCGGCGCAGAAGCTGCTTGAGACCGAGGGTGTCGACTGCCTGGACGATATCCCGGACTGGCAGGAGCGGATCACTGAGATCTGCGAGCACTGGGTTGACGAGCCCACTCCTGGGGACCACTCGACCGAGCCTGACCAGCATGAGAGCGATGCGTGACCATGCGATGCGGTTCGCTTGCCGCGAGCGGAATGGGACCGCTCGCGGTGAGCGGGCGAACATGCAGGCCAGGTGGCTCTTATTCTGGGAGCGGTCGCAATGCCTGCGTGGAGGCCTCGTATCTACGACACTGTCGGTGGGTTTGGTTGTGTCGAAGAGGGACTCGGCGTCGCAATGCCTGCGTGGAGGCCTCGTATCTACGACATCGTCCTCGTGGTTACCACGGAGCGCGCAGCGTGGGGTCGCAATGCCCGCGTAGAGGCTTGGTATCTACGACTAGGCGTGTGTGGCGACGACGGCCTCGCACTCATCGGTCGCAATGCCTGCGTGGAGGCCTCGTATCTACGACAAGTCCGTGCTACTCGCCGTCACGTTTGAACACCTCGTCGCAATGCCCGCGTGGAGGCTTGGTATCTACGACCCAGAGTGCGTCGATCGAACTGGACCAGCGAATCGTGTCGCAAAGCCCGCGTGGAGGCTTGGTGTCCACGACGGACTTCTCCTAGCAGGCCAGGATGCGATGCCGGCAGTCGCAATGCCCGCGTAGAGGCTTGGTATCTACGACTGCTCCCGATATGACCGGGGAACCAGTTGGCCACCAGGTCGCAATGCCCGCGTAGAGGCCTGGTATCTACGACGATTGATGTGAGCGCCGCAGAACTCGGTGTCCCGTCGTGCCGCAATGCCCGCGTGGAGGCCTGGTGTCCACGACATGGCGGCAAGTCGCTGGCGCGGCCGGCGTCATGAAGGTTGCCGCAAGGTGGGGTCCGGGGGCGCACGCATGTCACCTGTGGTCGATGCCGGCGCGGTCGAGCACCTCAACCAGTGTCGTGTCGAGCGCGCGGGCAATGGCGATCAGCTCGAACACGTCGATGCGGCGCTCGCCGATCTCGATCTTGCTGATCAGTTCTTGGCGGACGTCACCTCCGAGCCGTCTGGCCAGGTGAAACTGGGACAATCCGAGTTCTAGGCGCCGCTCGCGCAGCGTCGAGCGGAGACGCTCATCGGCTGCGGGGTCACGGGCCACCGGTCGAGTGGACCAGCCGAAAATGGTCTAGCCCAAAACGATCAGACTATTTTCGGCTATTGCTAATCTCACACTCCGCCGTTACCGTGGCCCTGCATGAGGGGCGGACTCACGAAGCAAAGCATCGAACTTCACTGCATGAAACCAAGACTCGTTCAGGTATGCGACCCGCAGCCAGAACGGCGGGTCACGTTCATGAGCGGATTCACGATGGACGTCACACCATGCGGGCAATGCAAACGCGCCACCATCGTGGCCCACGAAGACACCGTGCCCGAGGAACTCCGCCGTGACTGACCACGACAGACTCATCGCGTTCGTCGCAGACAGGCTCGACGAAACCGCACGCGCCGCCACCGACGCCGCCACAGCAGTCGGCGGCGACACCTGGGGCGTCGACAGCAACGGCGACGTCGTCCTCGAACCACCCGGCACCCCCGTAGACGTCGACGAGGGCGACCCGATCCTCATCCCTGACCTGGTCGGCGAGATGAACGGTGCCGGCTGGCACGTCGCCATGCACTCACCCGCACGCGTCACCGCCGACATCGAGGGCCGACGACGCATGCTTCGCCTCGTGCAGATCTTCACCGCCAACCCCGCCAGCACCGAGGCAACCGTCGCGCTGCTCCTGCTCCGTGCAGTGGCGGAGGCATGGTCAGAGCACCCGGACTACGACCAGTCGTGGTGGCCACCGCCTGACTGACAACGCGGCACGCAAAGAGACCGCCCCGCCCCTGGAAACCAGGGGCGGGGCGGTGGTCTGCGTGGCGGCGCGGGTGGGGTGCACCGTCACGCGTTGAGGGGACCGTCAGTCTACGACGAGCGGCGCACCGTGTGAACCCCCCCGTCAGAGCGGGACCCAGCGCACGTTGCGCCACTGCACGTGCCGCTCACCTGCGGCGTCGTCGTAGTTCCGGCTAACGTGCACGTAATGGCCACGGTAGGTCGTGCTGTTGGTACTGATCTGATGGTCGGTGTCCATCCGCCGGGCCACGATCTGAGAAGGACCGACCTCGATCCGGATCGGGATCCACTCCCCAGAAACCGGCGCCGGCGTGGAGATGCTCGCAAGCTGCGTTCCGGCGGCGACGCCGGGATCGTGCCGGTACAGCTGGAAGTCGCCGTTGCCCCGCAGCAGCACGTGGTAACCACCGGTCGGCATCTGCGTGTTGAACCGGTACGCCACATCGTCATCGCGCGCGAACGCGAGACCGACATGTGACGACGCGAACGGCACCAGGTCGGGGAACCGAAGCTCGGCCTCGACAGCGTAGTCCGCCGCAGGGGTGGGGCAGATCGAGCCGACCATGTACGCCTGCCCGAACTGGTGGTCTAGCTCGATCACGTACTCGCCGTCGACCTCGATCCAGGCAGGCTGCCAACCCCACGTCACGGTGTTCCACGGCAGATCACCAGGCATGCGATACCCCGCAGCGAACGCGTCCCGGAACCCACCAGCCTCGGACACGCCTTGCGGGGTGTCGGTGCGCACGTACGGCACTCCGGCCGTCATCAACCCCTGGACGCCGAGAGCGACGGCGCGGTCCCGTTCGGACCGGCGATGGATCGGCCACATCATCACCGGCAGGCCCTTGGCTACAACGTCACCGACGAACGCATCGGACGCTCCCGTGGACACACCAAGCATGTCGACGACTTCGGCGACGTCGTCCAGGTTCGGGTCGTCGTCGTCCAGGTATCCCCACACGCGATAGCCGCGGGCCTGCGCTGCGGTGGCTCCGCCGGCGCGGTAACACTTCCACACCATGTACTCCGTCGACCGCGGGTAGGAGTCCATGAGGTCGAGGAGCTGCTCGGTGGCGGTGCCTGGTTTGTCCTCGATGAACATCACGACACGGCCGGCGAACCGGTCGAGGACGTCCCGCAGCAGCGTGATCGGCTGCGGCCGGACGGCGGGGCCGAGCCACTGTGCCGCGTCCACCTCGATCGGTACCAGCCGCGCCCAAGGCACCTGGGAGATGTGCAGGTCGGCGCCGGTGACACGTTCGGTGTTGAGGTCGTGGTGGCAGATGAGGACGTTGTCGCGGGTGCGGCACACTGACACCTCGATAGCGAGCGCGCCGTGTGAGACGCCGGTCTCGTAGCTTTTCATGGTGTGCTCGGGGCCGTCGTCCTGGCCGCCGCGGTGGGCGACGACAAACGGGGTGGCGGCGAGCAGGTCGTCGACGGTCACGACCGGTTCGAGCCCGTCGCCCGGCGGGCCGGGTGGCCCTTCGGGACCGGGAACACCGACGACCACTGGGTCGACCGGGTCCAGTGTGTCCGGGTCGACGTCGACGAGGTCGACGTATTCGAGGACATCGTCGGATGTGGGGACAAGGACCAGCCGCGCCGAGCCGCCCCGCGTCAGCTCGGTGACCTGCCACGCCCATGTGCCCGGTGCGTGGTCGGGGGAATCTGTCGGGACGAGGTCCACATCCACCGTGCCGCCGGCCAGAGTGGCTGAGACTGGGTCCGGGAGGATCACATGGTCCGGCGTCGGGACTCGCCGTGACGGCGTGAATGTGACCCGCCCCGACGCGGCTGCCCCGTCGGGGCGGCGCAGGTCGATCCGGACGACGGGCACGGCCGGCTACTCGTCGCGCTCGCGGTTCGCTGGCGCGAGGTACGCACCAAGCGCGACGAGGCCGACAGCGATGGCGCCGGCGTAGGGCTCGGGGATGTCGAGATCGAGCCACTCGGCGGCGATCTCGGTGACCGTCAAACCGGTCACCCCGCCCAGTGCCGCGCCGATCGCCTTGGAGATGCGGGCGGGGTGGAGCTTCTCACCCAGCCGCCTCAGGACGCGCTTTACCATGCTCAGTTCTCCTCGGGTAGTCGTTGCTCGATGCGGGTAAGGCGATTCGCGTGGTCGGCGAGCCTCTCGGTGTTTCGGGTGACCTCGTCCCGCAACGACGTGCCCTCGTTCGGCAGCACCTCGTGATGGATCACTTCCACTTGGGGCCGGATCGACCCAACCTGCGTCTCCAGCGTCGTCATTCGCGCCATGATCCCCGGACGCGCCTCGACGCCGTCACGGGCTGGCGACCCGGCGAGGTCGTCGACAACGTGCATGATGCGGCGCATACCACGCCACGCCGACCTGGACAGCGCGAGCACACCGGTGACGAATGCCACCCCCGCTGCCGCAATCCCGACGATCTCCAGGACCGTCACTGCGCCGCGTCCTCCAGGTCGCCGGCGGCGCCGTCCTCACCGGGCAACGGTTCAGCGGCGATGACGTCACCGAGGATGCCGTGCAGCGCACGCAGCGCGTCCATGGCGTCCAGTTCACCGGTGAGTGCCTCATCGACGAGTTCGCGGATTTGGCCCTGACCGTCCAACAGCCCGCCCACCTGGTCGGCGAGCGCGTCGTTCTGTGCGACGAGGTGCTCGACCCGGTCCTCTGCGGCTGCCGCGGCCGCCATGACCTCGGCGTGGTGCGCCTCGATCTGTTCGCTGATCGCCTGCATGTTCCCGCCTGATGTGACGGCGGCGAGGATGGCCCGGTTCTGTTCCTTGATCTGGTCCAGGTCGACGAGGAACCCGACACGGGCGCCGGGTGTCTGTGACCGGTCGGGGCGGATGGCGTTGAACGCCCACCGGTCCATCGTGCCGTACTGCGCGCCGATGGTCGGGTTCTCGCGGGTGTGCACCTGGCGGCCGATGTCAACGGTTTGCCGGTTTGCGGCACGGGCGTTTCGGGCGCCCATGGCCGTCGCGTGGCGCACGGAGTTGCGGCTGTCGTCGTGGGGGTATGGCGCCATCGCGGCGTTGCTGTTCGCGAGGACCTTGTAGAGGTTGCGCAGCACCGCGCGGTCTTCGTCGGTGAACATGTCCTCGTCCTCCGGGGGGTCGTCGGGGCGGGATGGCCCGTCGGGTGATGGGGCGCCGGCGCGGATCCACGCGGTCAGCGGATCGCCGGGGCAGCTGGTCTGTGACATGTCCCGGTGCGGGGTGATACCGGTGCCCATGCCTGCTCGGTCGATGAGGAACCGGCGCCCGGCGAGGAATGCCCGCTTGAGACTGTCGGGCGGGTCACCGTCGTTTGCCCCCCAGATGCACACGATGGATAGCCGGTTGCCGTTGACGGTGGCGTTGCCGTTCGCGCCGCCTCGCACTTTGGGCCGGTCGCGGGTGGAGCGGCCTTCGAGGACGATGTCGTGGTGGCAGGCGAACAGGTTGTAGGCCACGTCGTTGTACCGGTTGGGGTTGCGTGGGTCCATGTGCCAGGCCTGCCACGCTCGCGCGATCGCGCGGCAATCCTCGTGCCGCTCACGTCGGAAGGGGCCGGTCCCGCCGTGGTGTCCGCCGACTCCCGCGGTGGGGTTGACGTCGGTGCGGATCCCCAGGGGCGCGCGCAACCCGACCTGTGCGCGGGTGTCCCACCCGGTCACTGCTCGCCGCCTTCGGTGGGGGGCGGGATCAGCTCTGGCGGGAGCTGTTCTCCGTCAGGGTGATCGATATGGCCGGGGTCTCGTCCGGCCTCCAGCTCGGGGATGTCGTGGTCGTAGTGGGCGTAGCGCACGGGTGGCCTCCAGCAGAGAGACGGACTGCCCGCATTTGACGTTGAAACGTCAAAGTGGGGCGCGCGGTAGGGTGATCAACAACCAAGGGGCAACGCGAAGCCTCTGGGCCTCTCATTGGGTCTCGCTGGGCCCCCGAACCCGGCGAGACCCGCCAGGCCAGGGCGGATCAGACGACGCCGATGTAGTCCACAACAATCGCCAACGCGTCCTGCGTCGACCACGTCCACGGGCTCGCCGATGTCACCGCACCTGACGCCGGCTGGGCCAGCTGCACCCGGCCCACCCCACCCGGCCCGGCCGTAAGCGACTGGATGCTGGCCCGCACGCCACGGAACGCCGACACGGGCAGCTCATCCCGGATTGACCCCTCACCGACCACGTTCCCCAACCCGACCAGGCCCGCCGTCATCACCGACGACACAGGCGTCGGCAGAGTGATCAGATACGTTCCCGACCCGCTGCTGACCCCTGACGTGCCGAACCGGATCCGCGCCCACGCCGTGATCCACCCGTCCAGCGTGCGGACCCAGCGGCCCTCCTGAACGCTGCCCGACCCCAGGAACGGATTCGTGCCCGTGGCCTGCAAGACGGGTAGATACTCGTGGACACCGTCCACGACGTCATCCGAGGCGAGTATCTGGCCAGCGCGGTACGGGTAGGTCTGCATCACAGGTCCACGTCCGCGACGTAGACCAGGCACATCGCGATCGCGTCGTTCTCCGCCCATGCCCACGGCGCCGTCGCCGACACGATCCCGGCCTCCGGGCGGTGAAAACGCGCCAAGGCGACCCCACCCGGCCCCTCGTTGTGGCTGAACAGGAACCCGATCCCCGCCATGAACGTCGCCGGCGACGTACGACGCAGCTGCGCGGAACCGAGCGGCTGGCCCACAGCGATGAGGTTGCTCGCGTTGAGCACCCCGGACGCCGCCGTGGGCAGCGTGATCGAGTATGTCCCGGAGCCGTTGTCGACGCCGGACGATCCGAACCGGAGCCGGATGAACACTCGCACCAGGTCAGGCCCGACCCGGTACCAGGTGCCGTCCTGGATACCGCCGTCGCCCAGGTCAGGATCAGTGATCGAGCCGAGCAGTTGCGGAACGTACGCGTTCGGGCCCGACCCGAGGTGACCTGCTCGGGCGATCTGTCCAGGGTTAAATGGCGGCACGCCGCACCCCTCTCATAGCGCCCACACCGACGGGCGCGCCAGCCGCACCGGCTCACCCACAGCTAGGGCCTTCTCTACGCCGTTGACCGGGTCAGCGTCGACGGTGAACGTCTGTGGACTCGCCGTGCCGGCCACATCGGTCACACGCAGCTCAACACCACCCACCCACACGTGCAGCGGCAGGTCAGCCGAGTCGGTGGTCCACAGGGGACCGTCGGTGATCTCGACCATCATCGAGGTGTCCACGCCCGAGGTGAACGCGGCGGCGAGCACCGACCCGTCCGTGTCGAGGCGGCCGAACTCGTCCGAATCGAACTGGAGCACACGCCACGGCGACGCCGGCGAACAGTTCAGGTCGACTTCCCACACGTCGGTGCTGATCGTCTCCGTCCACCCCTCGATGAGCTGCTCGACACGGACACCGAGGATCTGGGTCCACTCGTGGTCCAGCCGCATCAAATCACCCAGCTGTGTCGCCGCCCACGCGGGTTGGCGCCCCGCGCCCTGCGGGGACAGTCGCACCGTGACTCGCGGCCAGTGGTACTCATCGACCGTCCCCAGGTGCAGCTTCCACCACGCGATGGGTTCGAGGTCGCGGTCGCGGCGCAGGTTCAGCGACGCTTGCCCGTCGTAGTGGCCGTACCGGCGGCGATGCTCGGGATCGGCGACCGCCGCGGATGACCCGTTGACACGAGTGATGGTCCATTTGTTCCGGAAGCGTTGAGCGTCGCGTTTCGCCTCCGGTGGGATCGGGAGATCAGGCTCTGGGCTCAGCTCCAGGCGAACCGGCTGGTTGTACCGATCCGATCGAGTGCGATACACGAACCCGATTCCGCGTTCGACGAGGGTGCCGCCGTCGGCTTCCTCGCACTCCCTGAGCAGCCCTGGGAACGAACCCGGTCGTTGCGGACCCATCTTCGGTGTGGCGTCGGGGTCCCCGAGGATCTCGACGGGGACGTCCTCCTCATCGCACAGGCGGATGATGCGCCGCCCGGCGCGTTCCCCGGCGTGCCCGTCGTCGGCGTTCCCAGCGAACGGGTCGTGGTCGTTGGACCACGCAGCGGAGACAACGATGTGCCCCCACGAGCGTTCCTGCGGGGCGAGGTTGGATACTCCAACCTGGTGCACGGTGCCGGGCCACGCGGGGCTGAACGTCGTTCCGAACGACGCGAGCAGGATGGGGTTCTCACCATCGGGCCGGAACGCCTGCAACGCGTACTCGGTGTTCAGGCCACCAGTTGACCTGGCTCGGAGCATGAAACGTACCCAATCCCCGTACAACAGGTCGGGGTCAATCGCGACGGACCCGTTGTGCAGCACGGCGCCGTCCTCGTCGACGACCTCGACCCGCACGGTGGAGCCCACGCGCACGCGCCACCGGTGCGCGGTGCTGGACGTGGTGAACACCGTCAACGCTGTCCGATCGGCTGGCGGTTCCTCCGGCATCCGCCAGAGCCAGTCGACCCGCCACGTGCCGATCTCTGAGAGGAGCGGCGGGCCGGGCACCGTGCCGAAGAACGTTGACTTGTGCCGGTGCATCGGCAAGCGGTCGGACCCGCCCGGCCCGTCGACGGAGGCTAGGTCGATGTCCCCGCCGAACACGATCGGCCGCGTGCGCGGTGTCGGGCTTGCGAAGCTGTTCGCGCCGGGCTGGTCCTCCATCGGCCAATAGGCCTTGACGGTGTCGGCGAACCGCTCTGACGAGACCTGGCGACGCAACGTCGACTCCAGTGGTTCGTCGTTCTGCTGGAGCCGTTGGAACGGGCCGGCCGCCTCGATTCGGGCGAAGGAACGGCGGGTCGGGATCTCCCAGTCCGTGGGCAGCTCGGTGATCTCCCCAAGGAACCGCTCGGTGACGCCCATCCATGGCATCGACTCGAAGTCGAGGTGGTCGACAACGAAGATGAAACCGTGGTTGGTATCGCCGAAGTCCTTCGGGCCGAACGTCACCGTCTGCGCGCCTGGGGCAGTGACCGGACGCGCCCATACCTTGATCCACGGGTTCCACTGTCCACCGCCGACCAGGTCACTGCTGACCTCACCGTCAGCTAGGACAGCCCACGCCGCGGGCGTGCCGCCGGGTTGATCGTCCATGGTGGTCCGATAGTTGGACCGGTTGATCGCGATGATCCACTGCCCGGTCTCCGTGGCAGGCGAGGTGGTCAGCGTCAGCGGCGATCCTGAGGCGACCGTGCCGGAAAGGATCTCCACGGCGGTCGTGGCGCCTGGCAGCGCGATCGACGCGGCCGAGTAGTTCCACGAGTCTCCGCTGAACGTGGCGGTGCGGGTACCCGTGTCGCCGTGGGTAATGTGCTCCCACGCGATGCGTACTGGGCTGTTTCCTCCGATGGCGGGGCCGACAGTCATGCTCGACGGGACGCTCATCGTGCCCGATGACGACACCGCGGTAGTGGCCCAGCAGCACAACAACATCCCAGCCGCAGGCGTGTGCACCGACGGCGCCACGAACTCGGTGATGATCCCGAGGTGGTCGCTGTCAGCGGTGGACGCGTCGACGACGGCCATGTCCATCGGGAGCACCCGCAACGGAGTTCCGATGTCCAGGTCTCCATACCACGGACCGTGTGGGTTCAGATAGGAGAACTCGCCGTTGCTGTTGTCCACCGCCAGGTGACACGACAGGGGTTGGATCTGGGCGGCGTCGTTGTCGCGTCCAGCCCTGATCATGATCGGTTGCTGGTCGATCCGCACGAACGAGGTGATGTCGACCCACTCGACGTTGTCCGGGTCATCAAGCCGGCAGCCCGGCGCGATGAACACCCGCATAAGGTCCTTGGGACGGCTCACCGGCCCACCCGCACCGTTTTGCCGTTCGCGACAAGCTGGATCTGGCCCTTCCTCACGGCCTCGTGGACCTGATCAGCCAGCGCCCCCGAGCCAGTGATCCGGAACTCCACATCCACCCGCCCACCCCCGCCACCCGCGCCCCCACCCGCCATCGGCATGACCGGTGTCGGGCGGCCAACCGACGACATCATCGCCTCGAACGCCCGATTCTGGGTCCGCGACAGCACCCGCTCCTCGGTCTGCAAAATCGCCGGGACCTCATCGGAAGCCAACCTGCTCCCCATGAACGAAGAACCAGCCCCGACCTGCCCGCCGCCATGGTAGCGGCGCACACCCGACGACGTGATCTTCCCGCCCGTGTGCACCATGTACGGCGCACCCCCGCCACCTCCGCCACTGCGGTTCGTGTTCACCGTGACTGTGGCCGTGCGACGCCGAGCCAAATGGTTCAACCACCGCTCCACCAACGACCCCGACGAGCGGTCCTGCCCGGCGCGGATCACCCCGGTCCGCGGCCTGGCCAACCGGTCCAGCCGGCCCTTCACGAAACTCTCACGCCGCGCGTCCGCCCGGATCGGCGCCGTCCGAGCGTTCCCGCCGGGGCGGGCGGTGCTGTTCAACCGCCGCCGCGTGCTGTCGATGTTGATCCCGTTGGCCCGCATCTGAGCGTTACGGGGGTTCCCGCCCGGCATCGCGGTGCGGTCCAGTTCCCGCTTCGTCGGGTCGACGTTGATCCCGTTGGCCCGCATCTGAGCGTTACGAGGATTGCCCTTCGGCATCGCGGTGCGGTCGAGCTCCATCGACGTCGGCCGCGTGTCCTGCGCCAGCGCCTTCACCTCGGCTTGACGGGGTTTGCCGTCCGGGTTGGCCACGTTGTCGATCTCGGTGGCCACCTCGAACCCGCCGGTGAGGTTCGGCATGACCTCGGCGACGCGGTCCTTGCGGAGTTCCTCCAGCTCGGTGTCCGCGGCGTTCAGGCTGGCGTCATCGATCTCGGCCCTCAGCCGGGCCTCGTAGTCGTCGTCGAACTCCTCCGCCTTCTCCGTGGCGGACTCGATCATCCCGATCAGAACCTCGACCTGGCCCGATGTTAGTAGGCCTCGTTCCCCAAGGCCACGGATCTGTTCGATCGCGTCTGCCGTTGACAGATCAGCGTCATTCATGGCGCCGACCAGGTCAAACGCTGCCTTGGCCAGGTCGAGGGTTGCTTCCTCGGCCTCCGCCGATCCGGCGCCGTGCTTCTCAACCGCCTCGGTCGCGGCGGACTGGGCCTCCTCGTATTTGTCCAACGCCGAGATCAACCCGAACACCGGATCGACAGCGGCCCGCTGGGCGTCAATGTAGTCCTGGAGTGCGGCACGGGCATCGTCGTAGGCGCCCCCCGCCGCCTCCACGGCCTCGTTCACACCGTCCTGCGCGCCCTCCACCTCAGCCAACACCGGCGGCAGGTCACCGAGCTCGTCCCCATACTCGCCCGCGGCGTCCTCACCGTCACCCATCGCGCGGGCGTGCTGCTCGGTCTTCTCCGCCGCCTGCACCGCGGCGTCGTTCACCCCGAAGATGGTCTTCATCAAGTTGAAGAACTCCATCTCGGACAGCTCACCAGCATCCCGAGCGGCCTCCAGCCCGGTCACGACGCGCTCCATCGCGTCGCTGTTCCCGAGGGCGGCCTCGGTAGCGTCCTCCAGGCTGACACCGACCCGGTCGAGGATGTCCAACGCGCCCTCAGACTGAAGCTTCGACGCCACCCACGCCCGTGTCTGATCGGTGATGGCACCGGTGGTGGAGTCCAACGTGGTCGCGAGTTCTTCGAGTTCCTGGCGGGCCTTGGCCTTGTTCGCCAGCCAGAACCCGAACACCGTGACCGCCGCGCCGATAGCCAGGGTGAGGGGGTTGAACGCGAACCGCACCACGCTGCCCACGGACAGGCCAAGGGTCTGCATGGCCTGGCGTAGATGCGCCGCGGCGACCAGCCCAAGCATCATCGCGCCGGCCGCGGTGGCCAGCCCGGCGCCGGCGCCGACAGCGGTGGTCCCGATCTTCCGCATTTCCGGGTCGAGGTCGGTGAACATCAACGCCAGCCCGGTGCCAACGTCGAGGGCGTTGCGCATGGGCCCTTCGACGTCGGAGCCGATGCTGATCCGCACGGCCTCCATGGCCGCGGAGAACCGTTGCTGGCTGGCCTCGGTGGTGCGGGACCACTCGATGAACCCCTCGGCGAGGTTCCCCGTGGAGTCGCCCATCCGGTCGAAGATGGCGGCGTTGGTGTCCGCGGCCTCACCGGTGAGGTCGAGCATGCCGGCGTAGGCGCGGATGTTCGGGAAGATCCGCGCGAGGGCTTCGTCGTTGTCGCCGACGGCGTCGCGGATCTGCATGAGCCCCTCGAACAGGCCGCGTTCCCGCACGGTCTGGCGGACCTGTTCGGCGGACAGGCCGAACTCGGCGAGGGCCTCCTCGGACTGTTGGGCTGGTTTCAGCAGCGACGACATGATCGCGCGGAGCTGGGTGGTGGCTTCGGCGGCGTTTGACCCGGTCCTGGTCATCGCGGCGACCGCGCCGCCGACCTGGTCGAAGGTGATGCCCATCTCCGAGGCGATGGGTAGGACCCGCCCGAGCGCGCCGGCGAGTTCGGGTGCTTCGGCCTTGCCTTCTCGGACGGCGCCGATGAGGACGTCGGTGGCCGCCGACGCGGACAGGGTTTCCGAGCCGTAGGCGTTGACTGCGGAGGTGACGAGGTCGGCGACGACGGCGGTGTCGCCGAGCCCGATCGCGGATGCTTGCGCGGAGGCTTTGAGGACGTCGAGGGCTTCTCCGCCGCGGAGCCCAGCGGAGGTGACGAAGAACAACGCTTTGGCGAGTTCTTGTGGGCCGCGGCCGGTGGCTGAGAGGCCCATGGCGGCGGCGCCGAGGCCCATGGCTTCGTCGCGGGCCAGGCCGACCTGGGTGACCATTTTGGTGAGGGTGCCGGTGAACTGGGCGGACTCGTTGCCCATTGATCCGAGTGCCCGTAGTGTGAGCCCGCCGGTGGCGACCATGGTCGCGCCGAGCTTCATGAGGGATTTCTGGTTGGCCAGGACACCGTTCTGGAACCGGTCGGTGGCCGAACTGGCCTGTGACATGCCGGACTTGTAGCGGTCGACGATCGCTTCGAGGACGACGCGGGCGCGGAACTCGTTCACGGCGTGCTAACCTCCCGGCGACTTGTCGGATGTGCGAGGAGGGGTGGTTATGCGCACACGAGTCCTGCCGCTGTTAGCGGCGGTGGCCGCGGCCGTGGCGGTGGTGGGGTGTACACCGGATCCTGAGGTGATCGTCGAGACCGAGACCGTCATCGAAGAGGTCGAGGTCGTGGTTGAGGTGATGCCGGAGTCGTGCACCTACGTGTCACATCAAGGGACCTCGGTCATCACGATCGTTGACGAATTACTGTCAACTCCAGGTGAGGTGGACCCGGTGATGGTGATGGTGCTGTCGGGCATACTCGACGACTACGACTGGGACCTACACCGCGAGTGCGTCGCGATCCTCGACGACGAGGACTAACCACCACGCTCCGGTTCACGGGCCGGCTGTGGACGCTCAAACACCCAGTGATGCCCATGCATCGGAGCATCCGGGTGCTGCTTGCGAATCGCCTCCTGCTGCGCGCCCTTGACCTGGCAGTACACGCACAACCTGGTGGTCAGCATCGACCGGGCCCGCTCATACTTCGCGGCCTGCTCATCGCGATGCCACACCCACGCGTCCTCACGATGCACACCACACCCAGGGCAACCGGCGTCCTGCTCAGACTGCCACGCGAGCGCCGTCTCCGCGTCGGAGGTCAGCCAGTACGGCTCCCCTTTCGCTGGGACCCGGCCCCGGAAGACGCTGATCGGGATGCCCCGAGCGCATGCGTAATCCCACTCAGCTCGCGTTTGAGGATCTGATCGATATCGCGAAATTCTTTTGGGATGTCCAACCCCGCCTGATGCAACGCTTGCACGGTGGCGCAGATCTCGTCCCACTTCTGCTCCGGCAGGCCCGGCCACTCGTCGTCACCGTCACGCAGCCACAGCGCGTCCTCAACGCTCAGCTCGGGATCATGGGCACAGGCGGCGATCGCGGCCGGCCAGAACGTCTCCGGGTCGATGTTAGACCGCTCCGGCAACGGCACCGCGGCGTCTTCCTCGGCCTTGCGCACCTCGTCGAGCACCGGGTGATCGTCGGAAAGTTGCTTCCACTCCGGCCGGCCGAGCTTACGGAACACGTACAGTTCCTCGGCCTCGACGACGGCATCGGACAGCTGGACAACGTCAGCGATCAACGCGTGCAGCTCGGCGTCGGTGGGTGCCGCGTCCAGGGTGGTGGACTCGCCCCGGTTCAGCTTGACCTGCTCAAGGCGGCTCTTCGCTTCGTAGTAGCGGCGGTACAACGCCTGGTCGAGGCAGATCTTCACGAACGCTTCGGTGGGGGTGGCGCGCTTCTTCCGGGCAGCAAAGGACGACTTCTTCGACACGATGTTTCTCCTGCGGATGGGTTTCGGATGGTGGGTGGATGGTGAAAGCCCCTGGCCCGTGTCGCACCATCCGAGTCGACACGGGCCAGGGGAGTATCGGGGCCGGGGTTTACGGCTCCTCGACGAAGACGACCTTCTCGTCCCATTCCTGGATCGCGATGGGCACGTGGAAGTTCTGCTTGGTGTCCCGCGCCGACGGCTGCAACTGAGGCCCGTCACCCATCTCAAGCTCGTAGACCTGCAACAAGTGCCCGTCCTCAGGGACCCCGCCGCGGGACTGAACGAGCCAATACTTATCGCCATATACGACCAGGTCGTACATGTCGTCGCCGGCGAGCGCGGTCTCGTCGTCGAAATCGGCCTCGATGCGCAGCTCACCGGTACGTTCCCGCGTGCCAGCGTTGTGGGACACCTTGCCCTTGTCCAGCAGTGCTTGGCTGGCGGTGTTGGCCGTGGGGTTGATGGTGATGCCGCCGTCGGAGACCAGCCGCAGGATCCGGATCCCGGCGGCGAGTTCGACGTCGTTGAGGGTCTTTTCGCCTTCTGGTTCGTCCCAGTCAGCAGGGCGGACTGGGAGCAGCCAGCCCTTGACGTTGCCTTCGGAGGATCGACTCGACATGGTCAGGCCTCATCCTTCTTCGTCGTGGGCTGGCCGGCTCCGGTGCGGGCTCGGGTGCCCGTGTTGGCCGGCTTGGTCTTCTCTTCGGTCGTGTCGCCGGGCGACTCGGACCGGTCGGCGGGCGGGGCATCGACCGGCTGCCACCCGGCGTGCTCCTGCAAGATCTCCGCTTGCCGGCGACGCGCCATGATGACAACCGGCTTGCCGCGGCTCTCACTGAGACCTGGGTGTGTCAACGCAATGCGCCGATTGCGCCGCTTGGCGCGTTCGTGGGCCATCGTGGGTACGCTCCTCACATGGGATCTACTGACGTGGCCACGGCCATCAGGGACGCCGTGGCGCTTCCGTGGGGTGGGGAGCGCAACTTGGCGCTCCGGGCCGCCCTCGAACTAGTCGAAGGCGAAATCGGTCTCGTCAACCGCGGCGAAGTCGTACAACTCGTGGTCGACACGCACCGGCGAGCCAACGAGCTGGTGAAACTGCTCGCCGCGGCGTTCCCTGGCTGGACCACGCGGGTGAACACAAACAGCGACCGCCGCTATGTCGTGCACGCATACGAGTCCGACGAGCAGCTCGCGGCAGCCGAGGCCGCGTTGCGGCAGCTACACGGGCAGATGAACGCCAAGCCGCGGCTGAACCGGGTGTGATCACGACACCGCTGCCGAGTAGATCGCGTAGCGAGGCGTGATCTGGAAGAACGGTGATCCGGTGCTGTCATTGCGGTGTTCATCGCCACCGCCGAACGATGCGCCGAAGGTGGCTTCGACGCGGTCGATGTAGCGGCCGGGCACGATGCCCGTGCCCTTGAGGTCAAGCAGCGTTTCGCTCTGGTCTCGGACCCACTCGGCCTGTTCGTAGGTCAACCCGACGCAGGTGACCTGGTAGACCAGGGTGGCGTCCTTGTTCCAATCGTCCATGGTGCCGGACCGTTCCCCGCCGGGAATCAGGTACACGATGGCGCACGGAGGCTTGAGCACTGGGCCGGTGCCATCTGGGTTCGTGTTGCGGATAGCGTGGCCGACGGCCAGCCCGACAGCTTTGAGCGCAGCAACCACAGCGGCGGTATGTTGCCGCTGCACCAGCTTCGTTTGCGCGCTCATCCGAGCGTGGCCTGTCCCGCCAGGCGCGCGATGCCGTCGCGGTAGGTCCGCACATGCTTGTCGAACGCCGGACCCAGGTAAGGCTGCGGCGCCTGGTTGTACACCCGGCCGAGCGAATCGGCACCGACGAACCCGAACTCGATCCGCCGTGCATAGGCGACGTCGGTACCGATGATTGCCGACATCGATGCTGCGCGGCCGTCACCGGAGAACCTGTGAGTGATGGACCGCCTGAGCGTGCCGGACACTACAGGCGCGTTGCGTCTAGCGTCGGTTTCGATGTCGATGGCTGTCTGCCGGGTGAACCTGGCGACCTCCGCACCGACACGGTGCGGGGCGGCTCGAAGGGTGACAGCGAGTTTGGGAAGGTCGGAGGCGTCGATGTTCACGGTGAGCCTCCTGGGTCGGCGCGTGGGACGGGTTCCTCACGGACGGTGACCCGCAGTTCGGTACCGAACGTCCGCGGCGTGTCATCCAGGATCCGGAACACCCGCCCGATGAGTGCCTCGTCGGCGACGTCCTCGGCACCCTCGACGATGCCGTACACCTCGACGATCAAGTTCTCGGCGACCTCGGCGCCAAGCGGGAGCCGTAACCACCAGCGCGACTTCTGCTGTGCCACCTCGATCTGGGCGTATTGCTGCTCGTTCAGGGACACCGGGTGCAGGCGGGCGCGCCCGTCGTAGGTCACCGCGCCGGGCGTTTCGGGATACTCACCCGTCGCCTCGTTCAGCTCGCCCTTGACCGGGCGATGCCGGACCCGCACCAGGTACGGCATCGTCCGCGGGTTCGACGACACGGCGCGGTGCATCTCCAACGCGCCGGGCGGGATGATCGGTGTGCCCGGTCGTGGCATCAGAACCCGCCGGCTATGGCGATGCCGCCGGCCTCGTCGACCTGCGCTTCCAGCGACTCGGCCAGCTCCAGCAGAGCGCGGGATTCGGCGGGGGCGTCGGTGCGGGCGTCGAGCATGGTGAGCCGGCCCCGGACTTGGATCGCGTTCCCGGCGATGGTGCGTAACGCCGTGGCGGCGGCCAGTTCGGGGATGCCGTCGCGGCGGGTGAGGAACGCGTCGATTTCCTCGTCGGTGAACACGGTCTTGTTGGTGTCGGGGTCGGGGAGGTCGGAGATGAGCAGGCGTACTTGTCCGACGGTGGTGAGTGGGTCGTAGCTGGACGCCATGCTCATCTCCTCCCCGTAGCTATTTGCGTCGCGGTCGTGGTGTGGGTTTCTTGCTGGGGGTCTTCTTGGCCGCAGGCGGGGTCTTGGCCTGGGTCTTGGGTGGCGTGCGCGGATCAACGGCAGGGTCGGGTTCACCGGCCGGGGGGGCGGCGCCCGACGCTGGCTCGCTTGCCGTGGGCACGGGCTTGGGCTCCGACAACTCCACGGCCGAGGCGGCGTCGGCGGTCGACCCTGTGGGCGTGCGCTCGCCGGGTACCGGATCGAGCACCGCCTCCGGCTTGGCCGGGCCAGGCTCCTCAAGCTTGACCGGCTGCGGCTCCACGTCCACGGTGCCGCCCGATGAGGCCGTACCGCGCAGAAGTGTGCGCAGGTCAGAGCGGATGCCCTGGACCTCCTCGTGGATGGCCGCCAGGTACAGATCGGCGGCCATCCGCGGCTTCGGGAGACGCTTCGGCATCAGCCAGTGCCGTTCGAGAACACGGCCGCCTTCGGCTCCATCATCGTGCCGCCGAACACGTGGCGAACCTTGTAGTTGACGCCGTCAGTCTCGAAGTCGCCATCCTCGGCGGCGACCGCGCCGCCACCGACGCGCATCGAGTTCGGCGACTTCACGAACAGCGCCGGGGTCTCGTTTCCGCGGAGGAAACCAATCTCCAACGCCGGCCGACCTACGCTCGGGTCGGCGAACAGGTACCAGCCCGTGGCGCCGTTCGTTTGATCGACGATCGGCAACCACGGGTTGACGACGACCTCAGCGATCTCGTCAGTCATCCAGTTCTGCCCCACCAACTGGTTGGCCGACGTGCCGGACCCGGACGCCACACGGATCTGGGTGGCGCGGACGATGTTCATAGCCGTGACCTTCATCTGCGGCGGCACGACGAGGCGAACCTGACCGGTGAAGATCGGGTTTTTGTCCTCGTCGACCTGCGACCACAGCACCGTCAGCCCGGTCTCCAACGCATCGACGTCGAGCGCCGGGTTGCCGGTGATGACGTTGCCGTTGCCCCCGGAGAAGAACGTCGTGTTCGCCGCCCACAGGCTCGTAGCGAACCGCTCCTCGGACAGCCGAGCGGCCTTGGCCAACCGCTCGGGGGTGTCCCGTAGAGCGTCGAGGTCGTCGTTGACGATGGTCTCCCACAGGAACGGGATCCGACGGCCGCGCTTCTCAACGCGGTACTCGTACTGCGCTTCCTTCAGCGCCGCCTCTTTGTACTCGCCGCCGGCGGGGACCTTCTCCAGGACGGCCTCGGCGCCGTCCACGGCGAACCGCTTCACCGCGCGGAAGTCCCGAACAGTGCCCCGGCGGGCGAGGCGCTGCCAGGTCGCTGGCCATTCCTCGTACTTCCCCAGCAACTGCCGGTCGAGGATGTCCCCAAACAGCAGCGGGAAATCCGAAGCGGACATCGCCTCCTGGAGGCGGTAGACGGGGACCTTGCCCTTGTACACGTTGGCGATCAGCTCACCCGCCTCAGCCAAGGCTCGCTTGTAGGAGGGAGTGTCGCGGCGGATGCCGCGCCGCACGGACGTGCCGGCGTCGTCGAACAGTCGGCTGTGGGTGGCGTCCTCGGCCCGGAGGGACTCAAGGAGGTCAAGGAATTCAGACATGTGGGGTAGTGCCTCCTTCGAGATCAGGCCCCACCGGGGACCGAGAACGCGGCGATCTTGACGGGGATTTCCCCTTCGCCGACGCCCTTGGTCTCCAGTGCGTGACCGAACAGGTCGTTTCCGGATGCGGTGGCGGTGAGGTCACCGTCGCCGTCGATGTACACCGGGTCACCGACATCGGCGATGGCACCGTCGACGACGAGGTGGAACGCGCCGGTCAGCTTGACGGTTGCGTGCGTGGGTTCGTTGCCCTCGGTGCCGCGGTCGGTGAGTGCGACACCGACGAGGTCGCCGACCTTGACCGGGTCGTTCGACTCGGTCCCTGCCGGAACCGGCAGGGACAGTTGATCAGCGAGATGAAACGCGCTGTTGGTGGCCATGAGCGGTTACCGTCCCTTCACGGCGGTCTTGGTGGCGGACTCGGACAGGCCAAGAGAGCGGAACGACTCTTCGAGCCGTGCGTCGATCTGGTCCTGCCCGAGTCCGCCGAGGGTGGGGTCGGAGATGTGGCCGAGATCGCGTGGGCGACCCAATCCGGCAGCGCCGAGCGCTTCGGCGATCTCCGCCTCGGCCTGGCTCAGTTCCCGCACGACCCGCTTGCTCAGTTCGGCCTCGTCGAGCTTCATCTCCTGGGTGAGCGGCAGCGCGGCGAGAAGGGACTCGGTGATCCGGGTGACGGTGGACGGTGGGACCCACTGATCCCGCAGCGATTCGCCCAAGATGATCCGGGCACGCTCACGTGCACGGGTCTGGGCCAGCTCTCGCCGCGTCTCGGCGAGTTCGGCCTCGGTGGCCTGCCGCACGGTCGGCAGCGACGGAGGTGCGGTCCCCGCACCGGGGGTGTCAGTCATGGTGTCCTCCTTGGACTCCTGAATCTCGACATCGACGGGTGGTGCGGACGGATCCGCGGTCGATCCAGCCGCGGGTGCGGCTGGGACAGGTGGTGTGGCGGCTGCCGCGGCTTCGGCGGCGTCGATCGTGTCGCCCCCCGGCGGTGGGGCGTCGCCGTCGGTGCCGCCAAGTGACGTCTCGGCCTGCTCGGACGCCTCGGGGCCTTGCCACAGGTCACGCGCCAGCAGTTGCGGTGCTTCCGCCTCGACGCGGGTGGCGAACCCGGTGAGCGCGTCGCTGATGGCCGAGGACAACGCGATCCGTTCGTCGCGGGACAGCCGGCCCTCGCCGTACATGTGATCAGCTATCTCGGTGAACGCCAGATGAAGGCGCGCTTCCAGCCACTGGCCGACGTTGCGGGCCTCACCGAGATCGGCGCGGGCCGACTCCAGCAGTTGCAGGATCCGCCCGCCGCGGCCTGCCTCGGCGACGAAGTCGACCGACTGGGCGTAGTCGATCGACTTCACGATCGGACCGGTGCGCCCCTCGGCTTCGCCCATCTCGGCCATGCCGAACGACCGGATCGACACGCCCACGTGGTCCTTCATTTCGGCCAGGACCGGGCGCCACGGGCCGAACGCTTCGACCTGTGGTGCGACGAGAGCTTTCGCGTTGTCGTCCCACACGGCATCCGAGGTGAACCGGGCAGCGAGGTCCTTCATGGAACGCTCGCCGTGGATACGGTCGACAGACTCGGACAGGGTTTGGTGGTCGATGTACATGGTGGTCCCGGCGGGGAACACCCGCTGTCGAGCCGCCTCCTTGAGCACGGCCTCGGAGTAGTAGCCGCTGGAACCCCAGCCGGGCGTGATGAGCTGCACCCGCATCCGCCGCCCGGTCGCGCCGCTGGCCTCGACCAGCTCAAGCGTGGCGGTCTCGGTGAACGCCGTCTTTTCCGGGGGCGGGTTGAACACCTCGCGGGGCGTGGGAATGGTGGCAGTGGGCATGACAATGTGCCTCCCAGCGGGAACACGGAAACTGGAATGTTGACGGGGTGCGGGACTAGCCGACCGGGACGACTCGTGACTGGTCTGCCACGCGGATCGTGAGTGCGCATCGGCAGCCTGGGTGGCCGAGCGGGCGGTGCCGGCCGTTCGGGAACTCGTTCCCGCTGGGGATCCACCCCGCCGCCGCGGCCGGTTCGCACACGTCACACACGCGGGCGTCTTCGGCGGACAGCCACGCCTTGTCGGTCTGGATGCCCTGCTCGCGTAGCCGCTCGATGACCATCCACTGGCCGTGCTCGTACGCCTCGCCGATCTCGGTCACGGCGACGAGTTCGGCACGGTCACGGATGTGTCCGAGCACCGACGGGTTGGAGAAACCCTGGAAGCGGCGCCGGATCTCCCGTGCCGTGAAGTCGTAGGACCAGCCGCTACCGGCGGCCTGAGCGAGCAGCGACCGGAGCTCCCGCATGGTGGTCCGGTCGATCCCGGCCACGCGTGACGCGCCGTACCCGGACAGGTAGTCGACCGCGAGGGGATGGTCGACGTCGAAGCTGATGCTCAGGCCGACGTCGAGGGTGCCGGCGTTGTGGCCACGGCGTATCCCGTCGCCGGCGAGCCCGTTGAGCAGGCTGGCCAGCGGCCCACCGGTGGCGGAGGTGATGGACTGCCAGATCCGGGCGAGCGCATCGTCGGGGATCGGTCCCGCTTCCACGAGCGGACGCTGCGCTTCGACCGCGACGAACCGCCAGGAGAACACCCCCAGGTGCTCCAGGAGCCGGCGGGACTGCTCGGCCCACATGGTGGTCAGCCCACGCCGCAGGCGACGTTCCAACGGTCGAGTGGCGTGTTCCTTCGATGCCGGGCTGGCCGACTCGATGAACGCGTCCAGGGCCGGGGCCAGGCTCGCCAGCCGGGACAGGAGGGGTGCCGCCGCAGGGCGCGTCTTATGCTGCGACGAGGACACGGTCGATGGATTCCCGCAGTTCACGGACCGCCTCCACGATGCCGTCCTCGTGCTCGTCGCGTTCGTCGGCGGATCTCTCCAGCGCGTCGCGGGCGGTGGCGACGATCTCGTCGGGGTCGTTCACGTCGAGCGCGACCAACGCCAGGCGCAACAGGACCTCGTCCGGCATGCCGGGGATGTCCTTGGCGCCGCCCGTCGACCCGGCGAGGGCCTTGATGACCTCGTCCATGCTCCGCTCGTTCAGCGGGGGCCAGTCGACATTGATGACCCGCGACCGGTCACCCCGCAGGGTGATGACCAGCCGGCCATACTCGTCACGCTCAACCACCCCGGACAGGGCGCCGCGGGGTGCGAGTACGGACGCGTCGATGACGTGCTGACTCAACCGGTCGACAACAGTCGCCCACAGGTTGCGGCGATGCTCGAACCCCAGCTCGGTCGGCCGGTCCAGGGTCTCGGCGGTGGCGAGGTTCCCGGTGGATGGGTCGCCCATCAGCATCGTCTCGGGGATGTCGGTGGCCGCGGACACCATCAGTGCGAGCTGCCGCGCGTCCTGCGGGGACAACGCGATCCCGCCGGCCTTGACGGTCGACAACTCCCCGGCGCCATGATCGGCGACGAACGTCTGCCCAACAGGTGCGTCCTCGGCGGTCGCTTTCGCCATCGCCGACTGAGCCTTGCCCAGCTGCGACCCCTTGGTCTTGACCTGCCAGAGGAATTTCGACAGCGTCTTGACCATGCGGCGGAAGTCGTCGAGGAACTCCGTGTGCGCACGTGCCCAGTCCAACGCTGGGTAGAACTCGGGCACCCCGAACGTCCAGTTCTTGGGGCGGTTGGTATGCACGTGCAGCACCGGTGAGTCCCACCGGACCTCCCACCCGCCCCACATGGCGGGCCGATGCCGTGGCCGGTAGTCGATGTCCGGGTACAACGCCCGTTTCAGCTCAGTCCTGGTGCCCTCCGCAGTGCGGATGACCTGTGTCCAGCGGCGCTCGTAGAACCACGGCTCGGCCGCGTCATCCGGGGAGTAGATGACGTCGTTGACCTCGTCGAACGGGATCGACCGGACTTGCACTCGCCCGGTGAGGGGGTGGGTGAACGCGGTGAGGAACAGGTTCGCGTCCGTGTGGAGCGCTTTCTCGTTTTCCTCCTGCGCGGACTGTCCGAACAGCGCGGCCTGGTTGTGGGGGTCTTCGATGAACTGGGTGACGACTTCGTTGACCAGCTCGTCTTTCGCCGCGATCGATAAGCCCTGGCCGAACACGTAGTACACCTTCAACGCGGAGGCCCGCCGGAGCAGCGGGTTCTTGATCGCCAGCAGGCGGCACAACCGCGCGATGTGCCGTAACCCCTCGCGGGTGAATTCCTGCTCAAGGCCAGCTTCGAGGCGCAGCCAACCTGGCTCCAGCAACGCTTGTTCGAGCCGGGTGATGTTCGATTCGAGCATCTCAACGGTGTGGGTCAGCCCGTGCACTTCGGCGTCGCGTGACTGCTGCACCTCGGCGAGTTCGACGGCGGTGTTGGTGGTGTCGCGGCGGAACAGGTCACGCAGGCCCACGGGTGATCACCACCCTCTCGCATCACATCAGGCTGAAGATGTCGTCGTCGGTGTCGCTGGCCATGTCGTCGGCGTCTTCGAGGACGGGTGTCGGGTCGGTCCAGAACGCCTGGATGACCGAGTCGGCGAGGTCGGTGGACCGGCCGAGACGTTTCTTGATGTCGTCCTTCGATTCGATCTTGATGCGGCCGCCGGCCTGTGTCCACTTCGGGGCGGTCAACTCGGCGGTCAGCTCGTCGTCGTCGGGCAGCTCGATCGGGAGACCGTTGATCGGGTCGAGCATCTCCCGCAGTGCCCACCATGCCGCGGCGCGGCAGTTGATGAACCCGAGTTCGCCGGTTTGGTCGACCAGGTCGGTCCCGCGGGACGCGATGAACGACACGACCGGGCGGCCGAGCTGCCGCAGCCGGGCGACCACGCCGGAACCGACGCCGATGCCGTCGACGACGGACAGGCCGGGCACGATCGCGTTGATCTGATCTGCGGTGTGCATCGGGTCGCCGGGGGGCACGATCTCGATGCGGTCGATGCGCCAGGCGTGTCGGTAGGCGATGGTGGTTCGGTCTTCGCCTTCGTCGGCGACGTCGACGCCGGCCTGGGTGAACCGGGGCAACGGGTCGGCGCGGTTGGCCCACCGGTTCTGGGCGGCTCGCACCCAGGCGAGCGGGATCACGGAACCGGCGGACGTGTCGGGGAACTCGCCGCGGACCTTGGCGGTGAACAGCGGGGAGTCCACGCCCCATCGTCGGGCCTTGTCCGCGATCCACGACGGCGATAGCAGCAGGTGACGAAGATCAGCCGGGACCTGTTCACGTTCGTCGGGGCACGCGGCGAGCAGCCGTTGGCGTTGCTCGGCTTCTTGGGCGTTGCGGGTGCCGAATCCGATCTCGTCCAGCGCGGCGGCCATGGTGGCCTTGTCGACGTTCGGCGTGGTCAGGCCGTCGATGCGGATGACGTGCCAGCCGGAGCCTGGCCGGCAGAGCCGGGCGAACTCGGAGGTCTCGTCGTCGGGGTTGCCGATCGCGAGGATGCGGGCGTCGTCGTTGGTTGTGATGGCGTCGACGCCGGTCCACAGTGCCGGTGGGATTCCGCAGGCTTCGTCGAGGATGACGAGGACGTAGCGGCGGTGGATGCCTTGGAAGCCGTGTTCGTCGTGGTCGGCGGGTTTGCGGCCGTACCCGACGAGGCGGTCACCGATCTTCCACTCGTCAGACTGGGTGACGCGGCCTTTGAGGTTGCCCTTCTGGTGGGAGGTGCGGATCTCTTCCCACAGGATCGCGTTGACCTGCCTGTACGTGGGTGCGGTTGAGGCGACGAACGCTGACCCTTCGGGGTGGACGTCGATCCACCAGTCGGCGACCCGAGATGCGATGAAGCTCTTGCCGGCGTCGTGGCAGGAGTGGACGGCGACTTTGGGGTGGTCGCGGATGGCGTCGACGATCTCACGTTGCTTGGACCAGAGGTGTTCGCGGAGCCTGGTCCGGATCCAGCCGGCGGGGTCGTTGAGGTGGGGGTGGGGTTGGATGCGTTGGCGGAGTTCGTCGATCCAGGTGGTGGCCAATGTGGCACCTCCTGGATTGCCTTCCTCAACTCCCGTTTTGACGTTGAAATGTCAATGGTCGGGATCCGAATTAGACACACGTCTACAGCCGTCAGTGTTGCACCTGGTCAGCGGCTTGCGCAAACGTCCTGGCGTGCCGGGCGTGTCGCGTCACTTCGGCCGGGTCGTAGAGCGTCCGCCCTCGACGATCCTTACCAACCGGGTGGATCTTGCCCCGATTCGCCCACGACCGGATCGTCGCCACCGGGACGCCGAGGAACTCAGCAAGCGCGTAAGCATCGACACCAACCGTGTTCACAGGCGCCACGTGTGATCAAACTCGGGATGATCACACCATGGCCGCGCAAGGATGCGAAGTGTCCGGCACGGCCACTCACGCGTTCTACACGTCCGACAGCCCAGGGCTTCCGGTTCGGACGCGCCCACCACCCTCGAAGTCGGACTGTGCTCGTCCACGATCAACCGCATGGTGGCCACATTGTCAAGAACATACGTCGGATCGTGGCGGGCGATGTGCCTTGCCACGTCCTCGCTCTCGAATTTCGCTCCCGTGTCATAGACCCACCAAAGCCCGGATTGCTCGGCTGGCCCGTCCACCCACCACTGGCCTGACGTCCTCGCAGCTGACGCCGCAGCTTCCACCTCGTCCAGCCGTGCCCGCAGAAACGCGATGACTTCGTCGATCACGATGCTTCCTCCAGCCTCGCTGCCAGAGCGATGAAATACTGCGCCGGCGTGTAGGTCGTGCCGCAATCGTCGCACACCCACAAGTCCTCCCGGCCGCCCTGATCACAGCGGGCATGCTCCACCTCCCACGCGGTGACCCGGTGCTCGAACTCGTCCAACGGCTCCCACACCCCGTCGCGGTCCCGGCGCCGCTGCGGGCGACGGCTGTGGTGACACGGCTTCGGGTCACGGATCTCGGCGACCAACCGGCTGCCACATTCGGTACAGGACGCCGACGCGGCACGCTCAGGCGCGGGAGAATCGCCCACCACGGACAACAGCCGGCGGCGGATCCGGGCGACGTCGGCCGAGAAATCGGGGAACGCGTCGTGATGTTGGGCGGCCCAGTCGAGGTGGCGGGTGAGGTAGGCGAGGACGGTGTGGAAGCTGGGCGGTCCGGCTGCGGGTTCGCCGCGGGTCTTGCGCCAGTCGTCCTCCCACGAGGCGAGGACCGCGAGGACGGGGTCGGGGTCGTCGGGTTGGTGGTCGGCGGCGTGGTCGCGGTTGCCGGTGCGGGAGTACACGACGGTGCCGTTGTGGCCGGCGGTGAGCATGGCGAGGGCGTCGCCGCCGGGTGTGGGTGTATCGGGGGAGCGTCCGCCGGTGCGGGGTGCTTGGGGGGAGCGGTAGCGGCTGGCGGTGATTTCGTGCTGTGCGGTGATCGCGAGAGCTCGCAGTGAGCCGAGCTGGGTGCGGGTGCTGTTGAGGCAAGTGGTGCAGGTGCGGGGGCCGTCGTGTTTGGGGTGGAGATGGCGGCGTTGGTCGACGGTGCAGTGTCGTTGTGGGCAGGGCAGGCAGCCGGTGCAGGTGTGGGGGTTGTCGCAGTCGGGTGTGTGTTGGTCGGTGATGGCGCGATCGTTGCCGTGGCGGTGGCACTCGGGTGGGGCGTGTTCGTCGGGGTTGGGGTTGGTCATTCGGCCTCCGGGGCGGCGATGGGGGCGATGTGGTGGAGCCCTCTGCTCTGTGCGGTGACTGCTAACCGCCGGTCGCCTTTGACGACCGTGATGACACGCTGATGCACACGGCCAGCCGAGCGTGTGTTGGTCCACCAGCGGCGCAACATGCGATACATCGACCCAGCTGGCGTGACGAGGACCTGGTCGTTGACCACCCCGAAACCGGCGTCACGCAGCGCCATGATGGTGTGCTCCGGCAGACAACGCAGGTGTCCGGAAGTGTCTCTGAGGTCGCCGGTAACCCACGTCGCGAACCGGTCCTCGGCGAGGACTCGAAACAGCTGCCGTGCGGTCTCGGCAACTGCATCGAGATGGTCGGCCCACGACATCGCCGACAGGTCGCGTGGGTCGCCCGAGTACCGCTCTGCTGAGTGGTACGGCGGGCAGGTCAGGACGTAGTCGTAGGAGCCGTCTGCGATGTCCCCGATCGCGGCGACGCCGTCACCCGTCTGCCAGGTGACGGTCCCGTCGGTTGGCCCCCAGGCCTCTTTCGCCGCATGGTTCGCTGTGACCTGAGCCGTGGACAGGTCGATACCCGTGTAGTGACGGCCAAGCTCGGCAGCGACAATGCCCCGGCATGACCCGCCGGCGAACGGATCCAGCACCATGCCGCCGGGTGGGGAGTACCACTCGCAGCACAGCTCGGCGAGGAACGGGTCGAACCGGGACGTGCCTCTGGAGATCTTGCGGTGCCGTTCAGATGAGCCGGACCCCAGGAGAAGATGGTCAGCGCGGCCGTTCTCCTCGTGGACGCCGCGACCCTTCCACCAGCGTTTGCGGTCCTGCCACTCGCGGGAATCCGAGCGCAGCACAGACCACGGGTAGACGCCGTGCACGGTGTAGTCGGGGTAGTCGTCCGGGTTGACGCCGTGGGTGAGCTCGCCCTGGCGGTGGCCTCTCATGCGTGCCCCCCGGCGTGGGCAGGAACGATGTCGGGGTAGTAGCGGCACTCCCACTCGGCGCGGCCCTTGTCGGCGCCGCGGACTCCGCCGATAGATGAGACGCGTAGCCACCGCCTGTCGAGCACCCCGCCGATCGACATGGCGTAGGCGGGGTGCACGGGCAGGTCGTGTGCGTGCAGCCAGGCGAACACGTGGGTGGCGTCCCAACGGCCTAGGGGGCGGCATGCTGATGGTCCGGCGTCGCCCCAGCGGGCCTGGACGATCCGGCGGATGCGGGACTCCTCGCCGCGGATGCCGGAGATGTGGCGGGCTCCGAATCGTCTGGAGGCCTCGGCGAAGCCGCCTTTGAGGGTCCGGGACGTGTCGGTGTGGGTGCCGTCGTCTGGGTCCCACCAGCGGCGCGACGTCGCGGGGGTGGTGATCTCGTGGTAGTCGATGTGGTCGTACCGGGACAGGAACGCATCCCGGACAAGGAGGCAGTCGGGGTTCTCCCACTGGTCGACCCGCACCCACACGAGCGGCACGTCAACGCCTGACGTGGCGAGCAGGTGCGCCGCGACGGTGGAGTCTTTGCCCCACGATGTGGACGCGTAGCACGGCCCAGCGGCGGCGAACTCGGCGATGACGCCACGGGCACGGTCGGCCATCCGGGCCAGTGCCGGATCGCGGGCGAGTATCGCGTCATACGCGGCGAGCCGGTCCCACGCGGCCCGGTCGGCGGCGGTCAGGCGGGGTGAGTCGATGAGCACGTCACACCACCTCATCTCGAGGATTGCGGGCATCGGCGAGGACGCCATGAAGTGGCCGGTTCGGGACAAGTTGGAGCCGCGATGGCGACACCAGCCGAATCAGCTTGACCCCCAGGGCGCGGGCGATCTCACACGCGTCGTCGATGCTGGCGCGTCGTTGCCCGGCCTCGATGCGGATGAGCTGGTCGCGGTTGAGCCGGTGGCCGCGGTCTTGGATCTGTGCGGCGAGTTCGTCCAGCGTGACGTGTCTCGCCTTGCGGATGGCCCGCAGGTTGGCCGCGAACGCGGCGCCGTGCTCGCCGAGGTTGACGGGAGGGTTTGTCACGGGTTCCTCCAGGTGCATGGGTGGCGACGGGTGGGGTGCCAGTAGGGGGCGCGGACGCCCTGGAGGATCCCGGCGCGGTCGGGTAGGGGGCGCGCCATCCATGCGTCGGGGGCGTCGGCTGGCATGACGGTCCATGTGGTGACCCGTCCGTATCCGGCGGCGTGGGCTTTGCCGATGTGGGTGACCGGCTTCAGCAGGTCGGCGAGCTGGTTGATGTCGGTGGTGAGGGCGTGCCAGACGAGGTAGCGGGCCCACACGGCGGGCAGGGTGGTGTCGCGGGCCTTGTGGGGGCCGAGGGCCAGGTGGTGCCGCCGGTCGGGTGCGTACCGTGCCATGGCTGCGGTCGCCGGTTTGCGTCGTAGCTGCACCGCGGTGTGCCGGGTCGGCGTGTAGATGGCGGCGGAGACGCACCACCCCCACACGCCGTCGCCGTCCTCCCACCGGGCCAGCGGCAGCGGCATGTCGGGTGCGTGCTCGGGCGTCAGTGGGCCGGGCGCCATCCCGAGCTGAGCGGCGGCCCACGCGAGGGGGCCGTCGAGCATGATGGGGTGCCGTTCGGCGTCGACGATGGGTTCGGTGAGCCGGGCGGTGACGACGACCGGTTCACCGCCGCTGGCGACGGTGATCATTTGGTGAGGTCTTTGATGAGCTGGAGCACGTCGTCGGCGTTGTCGGTGAGGTGCTGCGTCCACTCGTCAAGTGCGCCCTCCAGGTAGGGCACCCCGTCGACTGTGGCGCGGCCGTATCCGACGGCGGTCTTCGCGGCCAGCGCGATGGTGCAGTCCCCGGCGAGCAGCTCCATCGCCGCATACAGCAGCCGGCCGTGCTGCTCGGTGGCGGCAGGCGTCAGGGAGATCTCGCCCCATAGCACGCTGCCGGGTTTGAGAACCTGTAGGTCGTAGATCATCTGCGTAGTGCCGGGCTGCACGATCTCCCCGGCGGTTTGCACGAGTCGGTCCACTGGGGTGGAGGCGACGTCGTGGCGGGTGCCGAATTCTTCCCCGCGGAACATCCCGGCCGGGCGGCTGACGTGGTTGTGTCCGGCGAGGCGGTCCGGGAGTCGCCACGCGTTCTCGGCGCACACCAGGTGCAGGTTGGATACGCGCAGCGTGCCGGCGGTCATGTCGGATTGTGCGGCGTATCCGAGCAGCCCGAGCGCCGGGTAGGTCTCCTCGACGCGGCGTGCCATGGCCAGGTCGACCTGGGAACCGGTGGAGGTGATGGCACCGCCTGACCAGAGGAGGTCTACGGCGGCTTTGGACAGGCTGCCGGGCTCGACGGCGAGGGTGGCGACGGTGTGCCAGGCAAGCGCGTCGCGGAGCTGGTGCCGCAGCGAGTTACCGGAAACGAACGGCACCGCGGCTTGCCTGCCGTCCGGCAGGACGATGTCCTGGGTCCGCAGCAGGGACGTGTTCCCGGCCGAACCGGATCCGTGGTGCAGCGGCGAGGTGAGGGTGAGGGTGAGGTCGATGGTCGTCATGCGGTTGTCTCCTGGCTCTTGCGGTTCTGGCGGTGGATGCGGGTGAGCGCGACCAGGTAGGGCGCCTCGGTGGTGACGATTTCGCACCACTCGGTGAGCCGCGGGCCTATGGTGGCGTCGAGTCGGGTGAGCGTGGCCGAGGAGTCGGCTCGCAGGACGCCGACCTGGAGCTTCCGCGCGGCGGTGGAGCATGCCTCGCCGTAGGTGGTGGCGGTCGCGGCCGTGAGTAGAGCGCTGGTGGCGCGGTCCCACCAGTGGGCCTTGCCGATGACATCGACGTAGGCGCTGTCGAGGATGGCGGACAGCCACTCGACGGTGGCGTCTCGCAGGTCAGGCAGCGTTTGCGTGGTCATGGATGGTCTCCTTGGTTATGCACCACAGCGCGAGGTCGAGCAGTGGCGAGTGTGTGTGTCCGGTGTGGTCGGCCAGGGCGTGGAACAAGCCGCGCCAATGGTCGGCGTCGGCGTCCGCCTTGAGTGCCGACATGGTGGGTGCGCCGCGGCGGATGTCGTCGTCGCGGTGCCCAGCGGCCCGCAGCCGAGCTGCGGTGCGCAGCACGTGGGCGAAATCGTCGGGGGTGCTGGTGACGTTGGTGGCCTCCAGCCGCACGGTCCACTGGTCGCAGCCGCGGTTCACCGTGCCGTAGGGCAGAACGTGTTTCTGCCCGCTGACAGCCACGGTGACGACCCATTCGCCGGGAGGCGGCCAGCGCAGCACGGTCGAGACTGCGGCGGTGTTGGCCCGATTAGTCAGGTGCAGTCCGCGGCCGGCCGGGAGTGCACACTTCTCGTGCGAGGGAGCCAGGTCGTAGCCGGGAACGGCCACGATGGTCCACATCCGCAGCGTCGCCGGCGGCTTGCCGGAGCAGCACCACAAGCAGGCTGGGCAAACCCGAGAGGAGCGCGGATCACGGAACATCGCCCTGTCGGTGAAGTTCGCGCCGAGCGCCCGGTTCGTGTCGGCCGTGTGGTCGGACGGCAGTCCGCACACGCAGCACGTCCCGGCGGTGTCGGTGATTAGTGCGGCGACGTTGGCCACCGGCTCGGGCCGGCCGGCCAGGTCCCACACCATCCTCGTCGGTGTGGTCATGTCGCACCTGCCAGGACGAGGCCGCATCCGTAGGCGCGGGCTCGCCCGAGGCCGTTGTCGAGGATGTGTCGCATCCGCTGCGGGTTCGTGACGGTGACGATGGCGTCGACGGCGCGCCAGGCGATGGTGATTCGGTGGCCGTTGCGCCATCCGCCGCGCTGGCCGAGGTCCTGGACGTCGAACTCGTGTAGGTCTGCGGTGTCCGAGAGCCGCTGGTGCAGCCAGGTGGCCATGTCGTTCATTGGGATGACCGTGCGTTTTCCGTCGCGGTCGACGACTGGGTTGATCACCATGGCTAGTCGGATCCGGCCTTCGACGTTGGCCGGCCGTGTGCCGGTGTGGTGTTCGCGGATGAGGTTGGGAGGCAGGTCGCAGGTGTCGGCCTGCACGATGAGCAGGTCTCGGGTTGGCATGGCCCACAGGGGGCGTTGGGTGGTGCCGTTGGTGGCGGCGGAGATGGTGGCGTGGGCGACTTGGAGGTCGCGCATGTGTCGGGTGCCGTGGCGGGTGAGGTGGATGCGGTGGATGGTGTTAGGCACGGTGGATGTCCCTCCATGCATCGAGTTCGGCTCGGTAGCGGTCGCCGTCCATGTCGGGGTCGCAGCCAAGCGACAGGTCGTACCCGGATGCGTAGCCGCCGGAGATGACCTCGCGGGTTTCGATGCCTTGACTCAGGAGGTCGATTCCGATGTTGGTCAGGGCACGCTCGATCTCGTCGAGGGTGTCTGCTTCGAGACGGAGTCGGAGGCGGAGCCTGCGGCGGGGTGGCTCTGGCCGGTCGTGGATGGTCGCCGTCATCGCAGCACCTCGTGGACGTTGGAGCCGAACGTGATGAACGTGGCGGCGAGGTAGCTCTCGTCGTTAGCGCGGCGTAGCGCGGCGAGCTCGGTGGCATGGATGCTGTCGAGTTCGGGGCCGTAGTCGCCGTGACACCAGACGACCCAGACTCCAGGCTCGGCATCGTTGGGGACCACGAGGGCGTCGGGGTTGAAGGCGACGCGGGCCCGGCCGCGTTCGTAGTGCGGCACCGGGTCGTCGCAGGGTACGAAGACGGAGGCCCTGGCGCTGTCGATCTCGTTCCCGTCCGGGTCGTACCACACCGCGGTCTCGTCGTCGTTGGTGTAGCCGAGCACGGTGAGGGCTGTCTCGCTGAGGTCGCCGGGGTAGTGCCAGGCGCCGGTTTGGACGTGGTAGCCCTCGGCCCGCTCGGTGTGTGCGAAAGCGGCGTCGTGTTGCTCCAGGAGCGTCACGAAGGCGTGTTGCCAGGTGTCCGGCATGGATTGCAGCAGCGTGCGGGGGAGGACGAGGTAGTTGGCGTAGGAGAGGTCGAAGTACTCGTGGATGTCGGTCATCGGGTTCGTGTCTCCGTGATCGCTGGGCATGGTGATGGTGTCGAGCAGTCGCACAGGGCGCGTTCCTCGACGGTGTCGCCGTCGTGACGTCAGCGTCCTTGGCGGAGCTGGTGAAGAAAGCGGGCGAGGGCTTGCGGGCCGTGTCGCCGCGCGCGGCGTTCGGCAGCGGTGTGGCAGTCGTCGCAGTGGTCGGGGTCATCGCCGAGTGGGGCGATGGCGGGGAATCCGCCGGTGGTGTCGTGTTCGAGGCGGGCGATGTCGAGGGCGAGGCGGTCGTGGCTGTCGAGGGGGTCGATGAGGCTGGATTTGCCGTTGCCGTGGTCCATGAGGATTGGGGCGTGGGGGTCGAGGCCGGTGTGGATCGAGTTGGCGTACGGCGGTGGCGATGGTGCTAGTTGGTGTGCCGAGTGGACGATCTGGCGTGCTAGGGGCTGGATTGGTCCATCGGTGAGGTTCGGCGTGGCCAGCCGTCGTTGACGTTTACGTGTCACCGGGTCACCTCGGGGTCGATCGCACCGCACGCGTTGTCCGGCAGCCGGCCACAGCCGGGATCAGCGGTGACCTGCCAGGACTCCCGCACCCCGTCGCAGACGTCACGCACGCTGACCATCGCGCCAACCGGCCACGTGCTCGGACGGGGATCTTGACCGTCCGGGACCGCGATGTGGGCGAGGTCGTAGTCGAGCAGCAACGCGCCGCACCAGGCGCACCGTTGCCGCAGGCGCGGCCCGACTTGCGTTTCGGGTCCGGCGATGTGGACTACGGCGTTGGTCGATGTCATGGTGTCTCTCCTAATCTGAGTGCCTGAGTGTCGACCACAAAGGCCTGCCCGTCGGGCAGGAACGGATGAGCTTCGACGGTGAACAGGTGCCCGGCGGCGAGTTCGTCGACGGCCGCTTGCAGCCGCGGCGCGACCTCGGGTGAGCAGTAGATCGTCCGCCGCGCCGCGCGGATCTGGTCCATGGCGCGGGTGATGTCATCGAGCATGGTCACGACGAACCTCCATGGGTCGGTGAGTGCGGTGCAAGGCGATGGGTCGCGCGGGTGGGCACATAGGCATGGGTCGATGACGTCACGACGCGCCTCCGCCGGGGTCGCCGCCGTTGGCGGCGTCGAGTTCCCCGAGCGCAGCCTGGACCGCCGCCACCACGGTCGGATCCCCCCACTCGAACCCCAACCGCGACACCACACCCACCAACAGCGTCTGCACCTGATCGGCCTGCTTCCGGATCACGTCGATAACGGCATCGGCGACACCCATCTCGTGCGCAACCTTCGCGAACCTCACCGCCCGGTCACGCTCGTCCGCTTCAAGCCGAGTCAACCCCCGCATTGCCTCACCGGACGCGAAGATCCCAATGTCCTTCACACCGGAATAGGAAAACCCGATCAGGCCACCGGTCTCCGGATTCCCATGGACATCGGCGCCGTGCGGCTTGTTCTCACCATCACCACCGGAACTGGATTCACGTTTATCGTTCTCGAACTGCTGCCGTAAAAGATCCCCATAAAGATTCACCCGCAACCACGTCAATTGCAGAATGCGCAAAACAACCTCAGTGTGAGAAATCTCCGGCTCCCCACCGAGCGCAGACCACGCCGTGATCGCTTCACCCTTAGCGCGCTGAACCTCCAACGGAACACCAGCGTGATGTTTACACGCATCAGTGCCTGGAATAGCCACCTGATGGCAGGTCGTCTTCGTCCGCTTCGAGTTCCGTGTGCATTCATACCGGCCGTGCTTTTCACACCAGCGTGCACCGCCGGGCGACTTCAAGGGGCGGCTTCGCTTCATGTGGTCCTCGCCCATCTCGGCCTCCAGTCGGGGTTCGGTTGGCTTGTTCGGGTTGGCCCCGAGTGGGTGGGCGCCGCGCGCTGATTCACGGCGCGGTCACCCCCGTAAGGGGGAATCACGTGAATCACTGGCGTTTGCGCTGGTCAGGGGCATGATCATGGATCTTGAATCGCGTTTTGGCGTGAATCAGTGAATCACTTTGACGTTTGCGCAGGTCGGAGGGTGATTCAGGGGGGTGTGAATCAGGGTGAATCACGTGAATTTCGGGGGTTTGATTCACGGGTGGTGCTGGGCTTGGGGACGTCATGGGGTGGTCTCCATCTCGTACTTGAGTGCTTCGTACTGCATGCCGTACTCGGCGAGTGCGCGGCTGACGCTGGGTTGTGGGATTCCGGTTTGTTTGGCTATTTCTCGTTGGCTGAGTATTTCTCCGGCGTTCCTTATGCATTCGCGTATTTTTGCCCACCGGTGGGCGTTTTCTGATGTCGCTTTTGTCCATGGCCATTCTCCGCCGCGTTGTAGCATTGTGGGCCATTCTCGTTCGTCTCGCATTCCGCGCCAGTGTTCTATGTCTCCGTCTTTGTCGAGCCATATTCCGAATTCGGGCCAGCGGAGCCAGCCGGACCAGCCGTAGGGTTCGTGGGCACGTTTCTTGGAGCCGCCGAGGGCTTTCGCGGAGTGGGCTTCGAGGATGACGGCGGTGTTGTGGTGGGCGCGGATTCGGTCGAGTGCCATGGCGACGGGTTTGGCGGATTTTTCTTCGGTGGGGTCGCCGTTGGCGAGTTTGTAGATGGGGCCGGTGATGAGGATGTCTGGGCGGGTGGCGGCGACGTGGCGTTCGAGCCAGTCGACGTCTGTGGGCTGGGTGAGGTCGAGTCCTTCGGTGCGGAAGGACATGTGGAGGTGTTCGGGGGTGAGGGTGTTTCCGGCTTGGACGCGGAGTGGGCGTGCTTTGCGTCGGAATTGGCGGCGGGTGTTTTCGCAGTCGACGTACAGGATGCGCTGGGGTGGGATGATCTCGCCGGTGAAGGGGTGCAGGCCCATGGCGGCCTGGAATGCGAGCTGGCGCAGGAGAGTGCTTTTGCCGCCACCTTCGGGACCGGTGACGATGAGCCGGTCTTGGTGTTCGAGGAGACCGGGGATGACCCAGTCGTAGTGTTCTTCTTCGTCGTCTCCGGCGAGGACTTGGTCGATGTGTTCGACGGTGAGGGTGTTCGCTCGTGTGCCGTGGACTTCGTCTTGGATGGCGGTTTCGAGCACGTCCATGGCGTCGACGAGGGCGTCGAGGCCATCGTCGTCGGCGTTGTGGGTAAGCCGTTGGGCGGCGCGTTGGGTGGCGCTGATCGTGCGGCGTCGGCGGGCGAGGCGTTGGACGCGGTCGGTGTGCCAGGGAACGGCGGTGGGGGGTGGGGCGTGTTCGATAAGGGTATGCAGGGTGGCGCCGTCGAGCCATCCGGGTTTGAGGTGTCCGGCGTCGGCGAGGCGGGCGAGGATGGCGGCGGGGTCGAGGCCGCGGCCGTTTGCTGCGGCGTGGGTGAGGTGGCCGGCGAGGGTTTCGTGGGCTGGGCGGTAGTAGTCGCTGGGGTCGGGGGCGGTTTTGGTGAGTTCGGCGGCGTGGTTGGTGTCGTGTTGAGCGGTGCGGAGGATAGCGCCGAGAATGGCTGCTTCGGCGGTGGCGTCGTGTGGCGGCGTTTCTGGTGTGGTGGCTTGGGGGTTGGCCACGCGCCGTCCTCCTTCGGTGGGGTGTGAGTGTGCCCCGCCCGGCGCGTGTGGCCGGGCGGGGTCGTGTGCTGCGGGGTTCGGGTTAGGCGGGTTTGCCGTGCATCACCGTCCGTTCGGTTTCTTCGGCGATCTGGGCGACGGTTTCGTTGAACGCGAGTTCGAGGACGTCTTCGGGGCGGTCGAGGGCGTAGGACATGAGGAGGTCGCCGTTGTTGAGGCGGTAGCGGAACCGGGCGGGGACGCGGTAGTGGGGTGTGCCTTGGTAGGGCTGGAGGAGAACGGTGAACTGCTGAGGGATGGTGAGGTCGCCTTTGCGGCCGGCTTTGGCGTCGGTGTCTTCGCGGTAGACGAGGTGAACCTCGCCGGTGGAGAGGCGGGTTCCGGACTCGAAGGTGACGCTGGTGGCGGCCTGGATGCTTTGGGCGATTTCCAGCATGGTGGCTGCTGCTGGTTCTTGGATGTGGACCTGGTTGTCTTCGATGAACTCGGCGAAGGTGGCCTGGTTCATGGGTTTCTTGTCGTTGGCTAGCCAGGTGGTCCAGGCGGGGGTCTTTTGGAGTTGGAGGATGGCGCGGTGGTCTCCCCAGCCGGCTGGGCCTTCGGTGTCGCCGCGGTCGTTGATGCCGTCGTGGGCGTTGATGACGGCGGTGATGGTGGAGGTGTTGAGGTCGGCCCAGGTCTCGGTTTCGGGGAGGCCGTGCTTGTCGACGTAGTGGATGAACGAGGTGGCGGTGTCGTGCCGGACGACGCCGGTTTTGCGGCGGGGCCGGTCGCGGCGCTTGTCGTAGAGGTCCTCGAGGTCGATGGTTTTCTGTGCGGCGCCGGCGGGGACGACGGTGCTGTAGAAGCGGCCTTCATCGTCGAGGGGTGCGGGTTTGGCGATGGCGGTTCCGGCGTCGATGGCGGCTTGGGTTTCGTTGGCGCCGGCGGTGAGCGCGGTGGTCTGGTACGTCATGGCGGCGGGTGTGCTCCTTTGTCGGTTCATCGGGGGTCCCGGATGTCCCGGTGGTGTTCGGGGGTGTCGCGGACGTCGAGGGTGAGCTGGTTGGGGTCGTTGCGGCTGAGGTTGTTGTGCTCGTCGGCGTAGTACAGCGACGCTTTGCGGTCGTGTTCGGGGAGGTTGAGTTTGATTTCGTCGTTGACGACGAGGGGACCGTCGGGGTTCTTGTCGAGTAGGCCGACTTTGACGGTGAGGACGATGGAGCCTTTCTTGCCGGTGTCTTTGACGCGGGCGATGAGGTCGCGGAGGCCGTCGGAGAGTTCTTCGTGGGTGCGTCCGGCGGATTGGGTGAGGAGCCATTCGGCGAAGGTGCCGTCGAGTGTGTCGGGGTCGGTGGTACCGCTGTTGGTCATTGCGCGTTGATCTCCTTCTTGGGTCGTTTGGGTGTGGGTTCGCTGGTGAGGTGCCATCCGTGTCGGTCGGGGCAGCGGTAGGGGCGCAGGCGCATGTCGCGGAGTCGGCGTTGTGTACGGGCGCCCTTCTTGGCGCGGGTGAACGACTGGTAGGTGCCTTTGCCGCAGGTGGGGCAAAGGAGTTCAGGTGGGGTGCGGCTCATGGGGCTTTGCCTTTGCGCGCGGCTGGCGTCGTTGTCATGTCGGGGATGAGGTCGCGAATGGTGGCGACCTGGCGGCAGTTGCGGGTGTCGCAGGTGTAGCAGCGCCATCCGTCGGCGGGGTGGTGTCCGATGCGGTGGTTGCGGCCGTCTGGGGTGGTGACGACGGCGTCGGCGACTTGGTGGGCGGTGACGACGTGGCGGATGTGAACGCTCATCGTGTGCCCCCTCGGGGGTGCTCGGCGTACCACCTGATGGCGTTGACCAGGGCGGCGGCGTGTGCGCCGCGGTCGCGGCGGTAGGTCACGCTGATGCTCGTTCGGAGTTTGGTCGGGAGTCGGTACCAGCAGGAGCGGCAGGCGAGGTGGTGGTGTGGGACGTTGCGGCCGCAGCCGCCGGGGCAGGCGTGTGTCGTGCTCATGCGACACTCCCGAGCGCTGTGTCGAAGAGTGCCGCCTGCTCATGCGGGTCTTGCTCACTCGTACTCGGCCGGGGCTTGGTCGCCTTCCGGACAGCCCCGCCGGCGTCGCCCATGGCGGTGATGCTTCGCCTCAGCGCGTCGAAGGTGGAGAAGCCTCCGTCGGCGAGGACGCGGGCGAGCGCGTCGACGACCGGGACGCCCTCGGCGGTGACCATGTTGAGCATGTCGGGGACGTTCTCCATGACCATGGTCTTGGGCGAGACCTCAAGAACGAGGCGTGCGAACTGGAAGACCAGCGTGTTGCGGGTGTCACGGGGGGAACGGTTGGGGTTGGCCTTGCTGAACCCTTGGCATGGTGGGCCGCCCATGATGCAGCCGACGTCGCCGCGGTTCATGCCGAGCCAGGTGAGGATCTCGGCGCCGGTGACGTCTTGGATGTTGCAGTGCCAGAAGTGTTCGACGGGGTGTTGATCGGGCTGGGTGAAGATCCAGCCGGTGCCAGCCGAGGGGAAGGTGTCACGGGCGCGTTGGTGGGTCCACTCGGTGGTCTTCTTGCCGTGGCCGAGGTGGATTCCGGGCCCGGTGTGGATCATGGTGTCGGGTCCACCGAGATTTAGCAGGTAGCTGGCGGTGGCATGTAGGTCGTTCTCCACGGCCGCGGCTACGTGCCATCCGGCTTGGTGGAATCCGAGGGAGAAGCCGCCGGCTCCTGCGAAGAGGTCGATGGCCACGGGTTTCGGGTCCGGGATGGCGTTGGCGGGGATGTAGAGTCCGGCGGTGTTGGTGACGAATTCGCTCATGCCGGCACCGCCGCGGGCTCGGGCCAGACGACGGCGTCCATGGCCGTGAGGTTCACCTTCGGCAGCTCGTCGATCGGCTCACCAAGACGGCGGGCTCCCATGGCGGCGAGCACGAGCGCGTCTGCCTCGTCGTTCCCTCTGACTTCGACGTTCGGGTACCGGCGGATCACGGCGGCGAGAACCTCGTCTTTGCTGGTGTTGCCTTTCCCAGTGGCGTACTTCTTCACAGTGGCGGGCGGGACCTCTGCCACTGGGTGATCCCAGTGGAGGAGTTGGGATATGACGAGCCACCACAGACCAGTTCGGTCGTGTTCGCCGGCCTGGCGTCCTTGGCCGAAGGAAGGTCCTTCGACTACGACAAGGTCTGCACCGACGTTGGAGACGGTGAGAGTTAGCTGGGCGACGAGGTCGTCGAGCCGTCGATGCCGTTGAGTGAGGGTTGGCGGGGTTGGTTTCCCGGTGCGCGGATGGCGTGGCGTGGTGGGTGACTTGGTGCGGAAGCGGGTGGTTTCGGCCTGGCTGTTGTAGACGAAGCCGACGCCGGTGGATACGAGGGATAGGTCGAGTCCCACGGCGATCATGGTGTGTCCTCCTCGGGTGGCTCGTGGTCGGGGGCGTCGGTGTGGCGGGGTGGCCATCGGCGGGCCGCGGCGAGGAGTAGGCCGAGCGCTGCAAGTCCGGCGAGGCTGATGGCTTCGGTGGTGGTCATGGCCTGGGGTCGCCTCCGCGGTCGCTGGAGTGTTGGCGTATGCGTGCCTGGTGACGGCGTTGTTGTTCGGTGGCTTTGGTGCGGTATTCGTCGAGGCCGAGGAGCTGGTCGACGCCGTCGGGGTTGGGCTGGTGGTCGGAGGGGTCGTTGCTCATCGGCGTGCTCCGCGTTCGCGTTTGGCGATCCGGTCTACCTTGCGGGCGAGGTCGGGCCGGCCGTGCCGGTAGAGCGCTTTCGCTAGCGCGGCCGCGGTCGTGCCGAGCCGGGTCGGCCATTGCTCGGGTGACTCGCCGGTCTGGACGAGCCATTCGAGGTCGGCGACGTAAACCTCGAATAGGACGCTGCGGGTTGGCCACTGGTCGAGGCGTCCGGCGCGTTTTTCGCGGTGGTAGCAGGTGCCGCAGAGTCCGCGTGCGTAGTGCGGCATGATCCCGGTGTTGGCCTGGTGGCGGTGGCGGGGTGTCATGGTGCGGCGGCAGGAGGCGCACGTCTGGTCAGGCATCGGTGTCACCCCCGTCGAGGGCGAGGACGTCCACGCAGTCCCTGCACATCTCTGGTTCGGTCGTGACGATCCCGCAGCGGGAGCAGCGGCGCACCAGGTCGTCGGCACCTGTGGCTCGGCCGTGTTGGTCGATGGCCCTGTGGCCTTCCGCGCCGTGTCGTTTGAGCTGGTAGCGGATCGCTCCTGTCGAGCAGCCGTACCGGCGGGCGATGCTCACCAGGGTCTGGCCGGCGTTGTATGCGGCGAGGATGGCGCGGATGTCTTCCTGCGTGAACCTCGGCCGGCCGTAGCCGAAGCCGCCGTTGGTCCCTGGTGTGCGAGGGGCAGGCGTTGGTGGCGGCGGGAGCATGTCCTCGGTGATGTCGAAGATCGACACGGAGGCCATCACTGACCACCCCCGTTGAGGGCGCGGCGTAACGACCTCCGCTGCGCCTCAACCTCGTCACGTAATCCGTTGACCTCTTTCAGGAGCTCAAGCGCGACGATCCGCCACTTGATGTGCGCCAGGTGATCGTCGGTCATGCCGACAGGCTCATCTCCAAGACCTGGAGCGACTTGCAGATCAGTTGGAGTTGCAGACGACGGCTCCACCGCCCGGCGGTACGGGTTAGCCGGCGGGTCATTCGGGACGCCCGATGGGCCACTGGGCCGCCACGTAGCGCCGGCCTCGAATCCCTCATCCCACAGCTCGGCCTTGTCGGGCTCATCTGGGTGGACAGCGACGACGGCTTCGTAGAGGTCGTCTTGGTTGACCCACACGATCGCCGCCGTGCGGGTCATGTCGACGACGGAGATCTTGATCTCGTTGATCTGCGACGACTCCAGCCGAACGCCGGGGTGTCCGTAGCGGCCGGGGATGAGCGCCGAGCCGTCATCGAGGAGACGCCAGTTTGGCCGGTCGCTCATCTCCACCACCTCGCGGGCTTCGACCACACGATCGACAACGACAGATGAATGGGGATGCGCACGTTGGGACCGAACCCGATGTGGTCGTTGATGCTTGGCAGCCGCACGCCGATTCCGATCACTTGCCTGGGGTAGCGGTTCAGCACCACGAGCCGACGCTGCCGATCGGCAGGTCGGTACACCACGACGCGGGGAGCGAACGGCCACCCCAGAGGTGGGACGAACCAGCGGCGTTTCTCCTCACTCGCCATCGGGTACCTCAATCCCGTTCTTCTCGGCACACCGCCGACAGCAGGGAACATCGCTAGCCGTGGAACTCGACGGCCAGAAGTCCACCGAGAACTCGGCAGGCCGATCGCAGTGGGGATCAATCTGACACCTACGCATCGGGTACCTCTTCCCACTCGGTCACCAAGCGGCGGACGACCACGACACCGGTCACGTCCGGGTGCGGATCCGCGTTGATCTCAGCGGCCAGGTAGCGAGCCGTCTCCTCGTCGGGCTGCGGCACGAGGGTGTAGCGACCCTTCGTGGCCCACTCCTCGGTCATCTCTTGGGGCAGCAGGCCAGCAGCGTCAAGCGCACGCGCCCTCGGCAGCCACCTGTGACACGCGCCAGCCCACGAAATGTCGGAATAGGGGAGTGCCCCGCGTTCGGCGGCCTCCGAATCGGCCAACACCCGTGCTGCCTCGCGGATGGTTTCCTCACTCGCCATCGGACACACCGCCACGACGCGCGTCCCCGATCAAACGCGGCAGGAACACGTCATACACCCACCACGCCTTTGTCCCGCCACACTTCCGACCGAAGGTGGACAACTCGGCCGCCAACGCGGCACGCGCATCCGCGAGAACCCTGGCCCGAAGCTCGGCCGACACGCCCGGCTCACGGTTGTCCTCGATGACCTCAGCCAGAATCGTCAGAGACCCGTCGTCCTCGCGTTGCGCCGAGTAGACACGGCCGAAGACCCGATCACCAGCCGTCGCATCGTCGGTCGACACATCGACCGACACCGTTGCTCCGTCGATCAGACGAGCGATGTCGCCTATATTTTCGCCGCTCATAAGGGGTTCCTTCCATTCGCAGAGTCGTAGGCGCGGCGCAACCGGTCCTGCTCGCCGCGTTTCCACGGCGGAACCGGCACCCAGCCGCCCAAGTAGCCGAATCGCCACGGCCGATCCAGCTCCCGACGGGGCTGCTCCTCGAACGGCCGCTCGGTCAACGGGTCGGTATCGGCGAGATCCAACTGACGAAGCAACGGCCGGTTACGCCACCCGCCGCTGATCAGCAGCACCCCCGCCGCAACGACGAGGACAAGCCAGATCGCGATCAGATGCGTCACAGCTGCCACCCCGCTTCCCGCAGGAACTCGGCCGCCGCCTGAACACGGTGGAAACTGGCGGCGTCGCCGCCCCGGTCGGGGTGGTGTCGTTGAACAGCGATTCGGTAGACCACCCGCACCACCGACGGATCAGCCAAGTCCGGCGGGGTTTCCCAGCCAGCCAGCTCGCTAAGCACTCGGAATGCGTCCTGGACCGAGGCCACACCCCCAGGGGCAGCCTCGATCGCGAGCCAACCGCGGTACTGCTCGGCCGAGCGTGTGATCCCGTACCGGTCGACCGCGCGCAACGCCTCCAGGCCAAGCGCAATGCTGCGGATGTTGTGCTGCCAGTACTCGCAAGAATCCGTCGCGTAGCTGAGGGGCCCGTGACGCGACTCGAACGACAGCCGCACGCCAGGAAACACCGGCTGGCGAGCATGGGAACGTGGCATACCGTCGAGACGGATGTCACGCTTGGTGAAGTCGGCCTCGATGACGGCCCGCTCGGCGTCGAGGTAGTACAGCTCCCGGTTGAGCAGGTTCAGGGTGTCGCCCCACGTGGCCTTAAAGGTGTGGCGGGAGCGACGATCCTCGATCGGTGTCTTGGGCCCGGTCCAGGTGATGGGGCGAAAACGCATATCCATCAGCGGGCACCTCCCCTCGTGAGGGCCGGAACGGTGCGAACGTGACGCGCGAACATCGTGTAGAACTCCGCATCGACGCACGCCGCACACGTTGTGCACTGGTGGTTGCGGTGGCGGCGGCGGTGCCGGCCGGGATCAACGTCGACCATCCGGCGACCGGCGTGACGCGGCGAGTAGAAACCCTCGGGGGCAGTCACTGGGACTCACCGCCCTCGCCGTTGCGCAGCCGCATGACCTCGGCTTTACGGAACCGACGATGCCCGCCCGGCGTCCGGATCGACGTCAGCTTGCCCGTCTTCGCCCACTTGGTCACCGTCCTCACGTCCACCCGAAAAAGGCGCGCGACTTCGCCGGTGGTGAGCAGCTCTTCGTACTCCTCGCGGGTCACGACGAACCACCCCCGGACACGTTCGTCAAGCGCGTACCGTCCGGAGCGTCCACACACAACACGACGCTGTACCCAGGCGACCCGTCGCCGCGCTGGCCTTGCTCGAACCGCAGCGGCCACTGCGGCAACGGAACGTCTTCGTCGACCTGGCCGACCGCGACGTGCCAGCAGCCGTCGAACAGCACGTGAACCCGCATCTGCTCCCCGTTCGGGGCGATCAGATCAGCCCGCCACGGACCCTGGTCGTAGTGGCTGAACTCCTCGGCGCCACGGCAGCCCTGAACCTCGACAAGGTCGTCGGACGCGCCGTAGATCAGGATGGTGTCCGTCATGCCGAGACCACCTGTCCGTCATCGATGACCACACCGACCCGGCCCGACTCATCGACCCGCTCAACCCACACCTGGAAATCGCGCTCGGCCGCCATCGCCTCGATCAACTGGAGGTTGTCCGAGTCCAACAGCGACCCGTCGGTGATCCGAATAACCCTGATCTGCGGGTTGAGTGCCATCGCCATCGCCAGGCTGACGCGCAGCTGCTCCGCCGCCGAGGCCTGCTTGAACGGCACTCCCAGGTACGTCACCCCGTCGGCGTCGAACCCGAGACCATCGATCGGGAGCTTCGCCGCGGCGAGACCGTCCTCTTTCGCCCGGTCGATCGCGGCGATGTTGTCCGAGTGCCCCTCATACCGCGCACGGGCATCCTGGAGCCGCTGCGACACCGCTCGCCGCTCAGCCGCCGCGCGTACCGCCGCGTTGGTCTCCTCGACTGTGGCGAGCTGGTCCTCCAGCGGTTCCACGTCGACCGGGTCGGGTAGCTCGGCCTCCAGCTTCTGAACCTCACGCAGGCCGACCTGCGCATCACGGAGCCGCTGTTCGAGATCCGCGACGAGATGCCTGTATTCCTTGACCCTGGCCCGGACCGAGTCAGCCTTGGCCGCTTCCTGGCGCGCCGCCTGGATGCGGGCGATCAGCTCGGACGCCGAGACCTCCTCGTCGGGAAGGTCTTTCGCCGGGGTGGGCATGCCGTCGAGCTGCCCTTCGAGCTGGCGGACCTCGCGGCCGACGATGGTGCGCTCGTCGTACTCGCCCTTACGCTGCGCGTCGAGGTCAGCCGGATCGAACGGCAGCTCAACCACCGACAGCAGCGTGGCAAGCTGGTCCTTCTCCTTGGCGTGCGCGAACTCCAGGGGGTCGAACGACAGGCGCCCAACGAGGGAGTCGAGGAGCTGCTGTGGGCTCTTGTGGGCGGTGGTGCCGTCGGCGTTCTCCACCCGCAATGTGCTGGTTTTCGACCCGGCGACCCACTCGCGAGTGACCCGGATGTCGTCGAGCTCCACGACCACTCGGGCCGAGTCCTCGCCGTCCCGCACGGGCCGGGTGGTCTTGTTGCCGGGCTTCCCGCCGAGGGCTGCCCAGATGCTGTCGAGCACGCTGGATTTTCCTTGAGCGTTGCGGCCGGAGATGGTGACGACGTTGCCGTCGGGTGTGATCTCGACGGCGCGCAGCCTTTTATAGTTTTCGCTGGTCAGCTTGACGATCTTCACCGCCAATCACCTCGCCCCGATTTCTCGTAGGCGGCATCGAGGGTGGCCGAGACCAACGCCAACGTCGCGTGTGCCTGGGCGACCAGCGCTTCCCGAACCGCCCCGAGGGCGGAGTGCAGATCGTGGGAGTCCTGCCACTGGTAGTCGCTCGCATCGATCCGGCGCTCAGCCTCTTCGTAGTGGCGTGGACCGTTCAACTGCGCCATCTGGGTCACCGCCTCTTCCGGTTGACCTGACGCGACCGTCGAGCAACCTTGTTCGCGGCGCGCCGGCGCCGAACGGTGGACTCAGGGACGGTGCCGGCGTAGACATGCTTGCCCGACGAGACATCGGGCTGTAGAGCGCGAAGCATCGCCAGCATGTCTCGGGTAGGGCCTGTTCGTTCACTCATCGGTGTGGTTTCCTTTCGGTGTCGGTGCCCCTTTCGCGGTCCTGCTGTTGGTGCGGCTCCCGCGAAGGGGCACTGGCCTTGCTTCGGTCTCCGGGGATGTCCCGCCCCCGTCATGCGCGGGGCATCCCCGTGGATTGGTCCGGGCGTTTCGAGGGGTTCAGTAGGCCGGCCGCGGGTCCACCCGGAGGCACTAGTAGGGCGGCTCGTCCGGCTGGCCAGCCGGCGGACTCCATGGATCAGCGCCCCGCCCCGCGGCCGACTGCGGTGTCCACGGATCAGCCGGGGGCGGCGGCTGATCACGCCGCTGGGCTTTCGTGACCTTCGCCGTGGCGTACCGCAAGTCGGGGCCGATCGCGTCGACGTTCATCTCCAGCGAGTAACGGGTCTCGCCCTCGTTGTTCTCCCACCGGCGATTGGAGATCCGACCGGTGACGATGACCCGCATGCCCTTCTCGATGGACTCGGCCACATGCTCGGCCAACTCGCGCCAGATGTTGAGCCGGACCCAGGTGGTTTCGCCGTCCTCCCATGCCTGGGTGAGGCGATTAAACGTCCGCGGTGTTACCGCCACCGACGCGTTGCACACCGCCGCACCGGTCGGGGTGAACCGGAGTTCCGGGTCTCCGCCGACGTTGCCGACGATGGTGGTGGTCATGTCTCCGACGGCCATGCTCAGACCTCGATCTGTCGTTGTTCGTTGGCGGGGCGGATCGGCCATGCCCGATCGACCTCGGGGTCGTCCTTGCCGATGCGGCGGAAGTACCGCTCCAACGAGGCGGCCTGATCGGCGTGCCAGTCGATCTGATGGGCGTGCAGCTCCGAGAGCGGCATCGTCCCGACCTCGGGGTACTGCTGGGCGATGCGCCAGGCCACTCGCGCGGCGGCGATCGCATCAAACGACGCGTCGTGGGCTCCGTCGATGCGGACGTTGTAGTGCTCGCAGAGGTCGGTCAGCTTGCGGCTGCCCTTCCGGTACGGGTCGACGAACTTGTCGAGCACACGGACGTCGATCACTGGTGCCAGTGGTGCCCCGTCGAGGCGTTCGGTCACGGTGGGGACGCCGTGGCGGCGGCAATCACGGTCGAGGATGGTGAGATCGAATGGCATGTTCATGCCGACGATGGGGATGCCGCGACGTACCGCCAGGGCAAGGTCGGCGGCGATCAGGTCGAGGACCTCGGGCGGCGGCTTGCCGTGCGTGGCGGCGTACTCCGTGCTGATCCCGTGGACCTCGGAGGCCGCCTCGGGGATCTCGACACCGGGGTTGATCAGGTACGACTCCGTGGTCGGGACGCCGCGGAAGTTCCCGGTTGTGCCGGGTATGTTGATGACGCTCGCGGTGACGATGCGGTCGGTCTCAACGTCTACTCCGGTTGTCTCCGAATCGAACGGGAGCATCGGCCCGTTAGTCCAGTTCATCGGCTTCCCTCTCCAGTTGGCGTCGGTGTCGTTTGCATCGGTTGTTGTGCGGGGCTCCGCCGTGGCGAGGGCAGTCGACGCAGTCGAATTCGGGCCACTCATTGCTGGGTCCCTGACCTCGGTTGCCTCTTGCTGCGCCCCACTGGCAGCAGCAGCCACGGCCGGTCACTGGTGGCCCCGCAGGTGTTCCAGGTAGCCGGCGAGCTGCTCGGCCGTGGCCGATACAGCCATGACGCCTTGGCCGTTCCAGGCGGCGAAGCCGTCCTCGACGTCGGCCGTGCTCATGCCGATCTGGCCGGCGACGGTGAGGATTTGCAGCCAGATGGCGTCCTCCTGCCCGGCCTGCGGGTTGGGGGTGGGCGACGGGGCAGCGGGCGGAGGTGCTGCCCCGTCGCCGTTCTCGACCGGTGCGGGCGCACCACCGCCAGGGGGGCTGGTGGTGGTGTCTTCCCCGGTGCCCGCACCGGGAGCCTGTTGGGCGTTGTCCAGGGCGTTGCCGATCGGGATGAGCTGGGCTTGGAGTTCGTCGGTGAGGTGCCCGGCCTCTGCTGCGCGGTTCCAGATCTTGCGGACCTCGGCGAGGGTCTTTGCGGCTTTGGCCTCGGCGAGGTAGTCCGGCACCGCCGCAGGGGCGGCGGGTTCGATCGCGGCACGCTCCGGACCCGAGATCGCCGCCCGCGCATGTGGGGCCGCGCCGAGCGCGGTGCGCTCCATGTAGCCCGCCAGCAGCTCACCCGTGGTCACACCCCGCAGGTCGACCCACGGCATCAACCAGTGCTTCGTCTTCCCGTCCACCGTCCGCGACCGCGGCACGATCGACAGCTGGATCGGCACGAGCTGCCGGTCACCGACCGCCTCGCGGATCGAGTCGACGATCCCGGCGATCTCGTCCATGGCGTAGTGCGACCCGGTCTCCATCCGCCACACACCGAGGCCGGGCATCTCCGGCAGTAGCACCTTGAGCCGGGACTTGTTCTCGCAGACGTCGCCCTGGGGCTGCTCGTACCAGTAGTCACCGAACTCGGCCAGGCAGATGCACGGCGACCCGGACAGCTGCTCGGTGGCGCCATTGCACCTGCGCTGGCATCCGCTGCCTTTCCACAGCTCGTACGCCTGCGAGAGCGGGTCACCAGGCGGGAGGATCGCGTCGATCTTGGACGCTTCGGTCTTGACCCGCCACTGCTCGGCGCCGTGCCCTAGCGGCTTCCAGCGTTCCGGTGTGCCGCCCCACTGCTCGGCCGCGACCCGGACGTGTTCCTCCGAGTGCGACGTAACGATCCACGTCTGGGACGCGGCGGGCCGCTTCTTGCCGTTCTTCGCGGCGACTGTCTCGCCGAGCCGCAGCCGGCCCTGCTCGGCCATCTGCCGCTGGCGGTCGATGATCCGGCTACCCATCAGCTTGCCTTCCTCAACGCGCCCCGCCGCGTTACGGGCGGGGCGATCGGCTTGTACGGGATCAGGTCCAGCTCATGCGCGAAATACGCGAGCCGGACCATGCGGCAGAACGCCTCGAACGCGTCCCGCTCCACGAGCGGGGACAGCGGCACGAACGCATACTCGGTCTGCCGAAGGTTCAAGATGGCGGCGCCGACGAACGCGGGCGGGACGTCGACCTCGGTTCCGTCGCGGAGCTGCGCGAACTCCGCGAACCGCAGCCCGGCGAGCTGGAGAATCATGTCGCGGTAGATCTGATAGGCGGGCTTGGTCATCGACGTCTTGATGTCGACCAGCCACAGCCCGGACGGCGTTTCCTGCGCTACCGCCCGGCGCCCTTTGTGTTTGGGATGAGGACGCCCGGTGCCCTCGGGAAACTCAAGGTTGATCCAGAGGTCGGCGGTGCCGGCGTAGCGGTGGGTGTGGTTGACCACCGTGATCTCGACGGCGTCGATGTCACGGTCGATGTCGACGTTGAACTCGTCGAAAAACGTCAGGTACTGCTCGACAAACGGCTCGGCCTCGTCGTCCGCGGGCATCGGTGTGCCGAGGACGTGCGCCTCAGCGCGGTCGTGAACGCGGGTGCCGATATCGGCGCGGCGCTCCCACAGGGTCTTGTAGTGGGCCTTGGCCTCCGCGATGAACTCCTCGAACCGGGCCGGATCGCGGGACAGCGCGACTGCGCGGGGCAGGTTGCGCGCGAAGAACGCGGCGGTTTCCTTCGCGGCGGCGGGCGCGAGGCCCTCGATGTGCCACTGGTTGAGGGCGTTGGTGACGGAGATGTACCGTTCGCCGCGGGTGGGGATGTCGTAGTAGCGGCCCTTGTCGGTCGCGATGGCGAACTTCGGAGCACCCATTAGTGGCCTCCTCGACGTGTGCGGTGGCGGCCGCGTTTGGGGCGTCGCGCCTGGGCGACCAGTGCCGCCGCGGCGCCGATCATCACGGGCAGGCCGCTGATCCACATGGGGCTGGTGAGGGCGCTCATGACGTCGTCCATTCCGGAACCTCGGGGTGGCACTCTGGGCACCACCCGCATCCCTCGTGGTCGCATTCCGCGCAGGGGGTCCGGCGGCAGACGCACGAGGCCGGGCACCTCGGGTCTGTCTCGTCTCGGGGCTCGTCTCCGTCGGTGCCGCCGCGTCCGGCCTCGACGTCAGCGATAAGCCGGGCGATCAGGGGAGTGGACCGAAGCCACGTGACCGGGTCAGCGTCGCGGCGCTGGTCTTCCTCGTGCATCTGCCGCTCGAAGTGGTCCACCGTGGATTCGGTCATGTGGGCTTCTTGGGTTCCAAGCCAGATGGATGCACCCCACTCGTACATGCCGGCCCACCGCTTCGCGCGGCGTTCGGCCCAGGCGATGCAGTTCGCTTTGTACCGGACCGACATCTCGCTGATGTCGTGGCGTACCTGGTTCCGGTCGATCCACATCTCGGCCTGGTGCAGGTAGTAGTAGATAGCCAGGAACCTCTTGCGCTCAGGCATCTTGTCGGTGATCACGCCGGTCACCTCCCTTGCCCGTTGCAGGTGCCGCACACGTCGAACAGCACGTGCCCGCGGACACTGCGGCCGAGCTGACCAGTGCCCTCGCACTCGTCACACGGATCGGTGTCGTGGCAGTCGCACACGCACTCGACTTCCTCGCCGTACCAGGTCTCCCACGACCCGCGGCACTCGTCGTGCTCGTCCTGATCACACGACGGCCCGGTGACCTCGATCAACGCCAGCGCACCCATGTCAGGCCGCCGTTCCCGCCGGGTCCAGGACTGCCGGCTTGTCGACGACCTGCTGATCGCCCCAGACACGGGCGTGGTCGGGGCGGGCGGACGCCGCGACGACGATTCCGGATGCCCACTCGGTGCTCGCGGTGGCATAGTCCGCTGACTGGTGAACACTCACGCCGTCGAACAGCTCGTTCGCGATGCGGTCCACGGCACGACGGTCGTTGCCGTAGTCGAGGGTGACCCTGGGGGGCCGGTCGAGAATGGGGACCTCGGCGACCGTCGCTGTTGTGATGCCGACGAATTCTGGTTCGGGGAGGCCGGCGTGGTGGATCGCGTCGAGGACGCTGGCGGCTACGCGGGTGACGTCGTGAATGAGCATTAGACTGTCCTTTCGGTTCGTGAGGCTCCCCTTGCTCTCCAGGCGGTGGGGGCCTCGCGGCTGTTTATGGGCTGGGTGGGGGTGGGGTTGGTGTCACCCCCATTCCGAGCTGGCATCCGATGAGCAGCACGACACACACGACGAACAGCACTGCGGCGAACACGGCAGCTCGGGGAGCGGCGTAGGGGCCTTGCGTGTCCATGTGTCGGCCGGCGCGGTGTTGGTAGTGGGGGTTGTTGTTTGTGATTGGTGGCGTCATGACGCGATGGCCTGTGGGGTGGCGGGTGTGGCGCGGAGGAATCGACCGTGTAATGCGACGAGTCGATTGATCTCTTGGTCGGTGAGTGGCGTGTCGGAGGCTCCGTCGTCCCATCCGGCTCGAAATGCGTCCTCGGGGGTGCGGCAGAGCGTCATGGGTTCACCTCCGGTGGCCCTCTGGGGTGGGTTTGATGGGGGCCGGTTGTCTGGTGGGCGGTTGTCTGGTGGGCGGTTGTCTGGGGGCCGCTCGTGGGGTCGTGGGTTGTTCATTGGGTGCGCCCGTCCGCGGGGATGCGCTTGAAGAGCACGTTGAGCGGCACTCCGAGGGCGTCGGAAATCCGCATCGCGGAGGTCAGCCCTGGCGCGTCGCCGCGGCGAATGCGGTAGAGCGTGCGTTCTGGGACCCCGGTGAGGGCTGCCTGTTGCGCGACGGTGACCGCTTCTGCCTTGGCGGTGAGCCGGTCGAAGACATCGCGCCGCAGGACTAACCTGTCATCGGTGGCAGTTTCGGGACTGGCCGGAGTGCCATGCATGGCAGTCACGGTAGTCCGCCATTAATGGCGTGTCAAACGTTTCGCGGCCACTTGTCGTTGCAGGCTGACAACGGCTAACCTGCCATGCATGGCAGTATCTAGGGGTCCACGTGACCGGCGTCCACCCGGCAAACCTCGGCGCCACAGGCGGTATTCACTGCCACGTATGGCGGCTGACGGACTGCCACGAGTGGCATATGGTGCCGATATGGCCGATGAACCCAGACCGGCATTCGCTCGTGTGGTAGTAGATGCGCGCACCCGCCGCGGCTGGACGCAAGAAGACTTGGCGCTCGCGAGCGGCATCGGCGAGCGCACGATCTCGCGATGGGAGAAGCGCGGGGCCGAGCCACGCATTGGTCAAATCCGCGCCTTCATCGACGCAACGAATGCCGCGCCCGAGGACATCCTCCGGGCCTTGGATCTCCTGCCGGCCGAGCCGACGTCGCGCATCAGCGACGACCCGGACGAACAAGCGATCTGGAGCCTGGGGGAGCGGCGCGGCTGGCCAGAAGATCTGCGCCGGGACCTGATCGATTTCCTACGGGTCCGTCGGCAGCGGTACAGCGACGGCCAGTCGAGTGACCAAGAGGGCGGTCGAACGGCACGACCAGGGGAGCGGCTAGACGCGCTCTTGGAGGCTCGCCAAGCGCAGGCGGCTGCGGCGGAGGCTCGCATCGACGCGGAACCGGGCGACGAACAGCACGCGCCCCCGGTCAGCTCCTAGCACATAGGTCACTCATGTCACGACTTCGGTAACGATCATGTTTCGGCCACTAATTGAACTCTTGATTTCGATCTTCGTCAGGTGAAACGTACCGCCCATGCAAAAGGGCGGAGATCCCCAGAAAATACCCAGACCGAGGAAAACCACCGAAGACCGAAACGAACTAGACCTGGCGATGCAAAAAGCGGCGGAAGATTTGCCGTGGTGGGAACGCCGGGAATGGATCCGCAGAGTCAACCTCACCAGCAAGGCCATACTTCTAGCCGTACTGGGCTGGATGGTCGACCAGATCCGCGACCACACCGCACGGACGGCCGTCGCCGCATCATTGACCCTCGTCGCAGCCGGTACTACCCAAGTAGCGACCAACCCCAGCGTCGGCGCTCCGACGCACGCTCAGCCGGTCGTGATGATCGCAGCCCCGACCCCCACCACCGAACAGCGGCTCGCACCTGCACCACCCGCACCAACCCCGGCGATCACGACGACCGTGACGCTGGCACCCACGCAAGCGCCAACCCGCGACGACCAACCACGGCCAACGGCGACCGTGACAGTTCCCACCGAACCGCGCGAGAGCGAGCTGGTGGTGTCGGCATCGCCCCCCGATGCCGACGCCACCCCGGAACCGACCGAAACGCCGACATGGCGCATTCCCGAACGCGACTACCAGCTCACCCCGCCACCCATAACCCCAACACCGACCGACAAACCTGAACCGACAACCGCCCCACCAGGAACGCTCAACCCGACACGCACACCGGAGTCAACACCAGAGCCGGCATGTACGCCACTTCCCGAGCGGGTCGGCGTGAGCGGCACCGTGTGCGCACCGCCAATCGAGGTTGACCAGGATCGCCGCTGGACCGAATGCCTCGACCTGGAGCGCGCTATTCACATCCTGCGGTGCCTACGTAACCCTGACGGATGGTTCACCTAGGCGCCGTTGGACAAACGGATCATCCGAACGCTTGCCGGATCGAACCCCGGCCCGCGCCACGTCGCAGGCAACACGATCACTCGAAACAGAGCACGGACAGTCTCAGCACGCACATCGATCGGCTCAGCGTCCCACTGGTCGCGGGTAATCCCGGACATCCGTGCGAGCAATCGTTGCCGCGTCGTGGACACGAGGCGCGCGCGTAGCTCGCGAATCCTGCGATCGAATGACTCAAGGGACGCGGCGACGACCTCGGCGCTAACGTCTGGATGATCAGCGAGCGATCGCAGCGTCGCGAGCGCTTCGTTCTTGCGACGCTCCAGCGTAGCGATTTCGGCGCCGACTCCGGGCTGCTCATCGTCGGCATGCAACGCCTCAACGAAGCCGGGTTCGTTGAGCCGGCGGAGCACCCGGCCGGAGACGTAGGCGTCGAGCCTGTCGACATTGCGGGACACACGTCCTGGGCAGTCCCGGTTCGTGCAGTGGTAAAGCCTGGACGTCACACGGTTGCGTCCGCCAGACGGCTTGGTTCGCAGCTTCCCGCCGCAACGGGAGCATTCAGCGACTCCCGATAAAAGGTACCTCCGTTCGCGGCCGGCGTACCCGTGCTCGGCCGCGGAACGCCGGAGGATCGCCTTGACGTCCTCCCACTCCTCGACGCTGAGCAAGGGTTCCCAGGCCGCCTCGTGCAGCTGCCCGCCGTGTTCAATGAGCCCCGCGATCCGCGGCGACTGCATGAGGTTCTTCAAGGACTTCGGCGTCCAGAGTGCGCCCTGTGAGGTCCGCGAAACCTCGTTCATCCAGGCCACGATTCCGCCCTGGGACTGCCCGGCCATGAGCCGATCCGCCGCCTCGCGGAGTACCGAGGCCTCGCCGGGGACCTGTTGCGTCGTGTCATAGATCGGCTTGCCGGTCTTGCCGGTCTTGCCGGACGGCACGCCCCACCCAAACGGGCGTTTGCCGCCGCCGATGGGCTCACCGCGCTGTGCTCGGGCAGCCCAACCGCGCTTTACTCGGCGGGAGGTGTCGGCTGAGGATCGGCAAGCCTGGGCGGCTTCGATGCGGAGAATGAACCGGTCGTCCTCTGAGTTCAGGTCGCGGGTGCCGGTTACCGATGTCAGCGGCAGGCGTCGATCATCGGCCAGCTTGAGCAGCAGCTCTAGGTCCCATGGTTGCCTGATGAGCCGGTCGCCGTGGTAGACGATGATGCCGTCGATCCTCCCGGCTTCAATGTCGGCTAGCATGCGTTCCCACTGCGGCCGCTTCCGGTTCCGCTGCCAGGCGGAGCGTGAATTGTCGGGGTAGATGTCCGCGACGGGCCAGCCGAGGCGCGCCGCGAGTTCCCGGCAGTCCGCCTCTTGTCGCTCCACCTTTTCGAGGGATCCGTCGGGAGCGTAGGAAAGGCGACAGTAGATCGCGGCGGCTCGTGGCGGCATCGGCGCAGGTTCCCTCGGGTCGTCGGACCGGACGTCACTCACAGTAGTGTAGGTGCCATCTTGACATTGGGGGAGACCATCTCCTGGCCGCGGACCTCACCGACCACCAGGCGGTCCGGACGCATCCGTAGTGCCTGCCGGACGAGGTCGTCCAGCCCGACGTGTCCGGCGCCTTCGACGTTGGCCGACCGGCCTTCCAACCGGACCACGTGTGGATGGTCGGGCCGCAACTCGCCGGAGTCTTCGACCAGCACGATGCGCTCGCGGTGATCGGCCTGCGACAACAGGCTCTGCAGAACGGTTGTCTTGCCGGTGCCCGTCCCGCCTGTGACGAGGAACGCCAGCCGGGCCTGGACGATCGCCCGCAGCCAGGGCGCGAGCTCGCCCGGAACGCTGCCGCGGGTGACGAGTTCGTCCAGGCCGAAGGTGATCCGCGCCGGAACGCGCAGCGAGATCAGGGGACCATGAGGAGCGATGGGCGGCAACACGGCGTGGAGCCGCACCCCGCTGGGTAGGCGAGCGTCGACGAACGGCACCGCGTCGTCCAAGCGCCGCCCGGCAGCCGCGGCGAGCCGCTGGGCCAGGCGGCGGACGGCGGGCGGATCACGAAAGCGTACGGACACCCGCTCCGGGCCGTGTCCGCGGTCGACCCACGTTCCCTCCGTGCCGTTGACCAGAACGTCGGTGACACTGCTGTCGTGTAGGAACGGCTCCAGGGGCCCGGCACCGGAAATCTCGGCCCGCAGCGAGTCGGTCACCTCCAGCACCGCGGCGTCGCCGAGAGTGGCCCCGGCGGTGCGCAGGGCGGCCGCTACCCGTGCGGGAGTGACCTCTTCCGCGGACGCCGCCAGGCGCGCCCGCACCTGATCGAGAAGTCGCTCGGGCACCAATGTGTGAACGGTCATGCCGCGCTGGCCGGATGATCGTTGAGGAGCATGTCCAGGAGTTGGCCGCATGCCATGCCGAGCGGGCTGCGTTCGCGAAGACCGGGTGTCTCCCCGCGGTCGAGTTGTTCGGTAAGCCGTCGTTCGGCCCCCATGTGCAGCGCAAGTGGCAACCCAAGCGCGGTAGCGACGTCTGAACCGTCCAGGCCGGCGTGCGAGGGGCCTCGGCTGACAACCCGAACGTCATGGGCGACCGTAGTCAGGGCGGCCGCTACCCGGGACGCGGCCGCGACGGCTCGGACCTCGGCAGGGACGACGAGCACGACGGTGGAGCATACGGATAGTGCTTCTTCGGTGGTGTGGTCGAGGGTGCGGGGGAGATCGAGGACCACGAGGTCGCATCCGCGCCGGGCCGCGGCGAGCACGACCCGTGCGGACTCCGCGGGCACAGCGAGGAGGTCGCCACGGTCCCACGACAGCACAGTGAGCCCGTGCCGGCCCGGCAGTTCGGTCTGTAGGGCGCGGGCGCTGAGCCGGCCCCGGCTGCCCACCAGGTCCGGCCACCGGACACCGGAGGCATCCTCGGCGCCGAGCACGAGGTCGAGCCCTCCTCCCAAAGGGTCGAGGTCGATCAGCATGACCGCGAGACCGCGCCGGCAGCCGGTGACGGACAAGGCCGTGGCCAGCACCGAGGCGCCGGCGCCGCCACGACCACCGACGACGCCGACGACGCACGCGTTGGCGGTCTCGCCTTCGGTGGCGTCGGCCAGCCGGTCGGTCAGCCATGGTTCGTCGGCCGGGAAATGCAGGACACGTTCCGCTCCGAGTGCTACCCCGCGCCGCCAGACAGCGGGGTCGTCGGCGGTCCGGCCGATGAGATACACGTCGTGCCGGCGGGTGGGGGTGAGGCGGGTGAGGCCCTCCGCTTGGTCGTCGCCGATGATGACGACGGGAGCGGTTGGCCAGGCCGATCTGGCCGTACTCGGGTCCGACGCGACGTCGACCTCTGCGCCGGCCGCCGCGGCCAGCCTCAGTAGATCATCGAGAAGGTCGTCGTCCGCGGTGATCAGCAGCGGTCGGGGCCTCGCCGGTGACACGGCACGCTTCGGCCGCGGACCCTGGCTTGGTAGGTGGATCACGGACACCTCCGGATCGGGAATGGGAACGGTATCCACGATGGCCAGCGGCATGACCGTCCCGCCAGACCCAGATTGCGGCTTGTGGATAACCAACGTCCGGAGGGACGTGGACTGTGGATAGACCCGTGTGCGGGCATTGCCGTGGGCGCGCACGTAAGGGCGCGGCCCCCGCCGGGTGGGAGGACGGGGGCCGCGCGGACTCGGTCAGGGGGGTGGACCGAGTCGCGGCGGCGAGGGGGTGCCGCCGGGGCCATCCTGCCCCATACCGACGGCGCCGAAACACCGAACCCCATAGATTCTTGGTGTTGAATTCGTGGCAAGAGTCACGCCGCGTCGTGCCGAACCGGGTGAACCCATATGCTCGATGTTGTGGACAACGAAGCCCACTCAGCCCGAAGTGGATCACCTCACATGACCCAAACCGGTACGGACCAATCGGCCCGGCGAACCGCTGCGTTCTTCGACCTTGACAAGACCGTCATCGCCAAGTCGAGCACGCTGGCCTTCTCTAGAAGTTTCTACCAGGGCGGGCTGATCAACCGCCGCGCGGTGTTGCGGAGTGCTTACGCTCAGTTCGTCTACCTCGTCGGCGGCGCCGATCACGACCAAATGGAGCGCATGCGCGAGTACCTATCCGGTCTCGTGACCGGCTGGGACGTGCAGACCGTCAAAGACATCGTCGCCGAGACGCTGCACACCATCGTCGACCCGATCGTGTATGACGAAGCCATCACGCTTGTCGAGGAGCATCACCTGGCCCGGCGTGACGTCGTCGTGGTGTCGTCCAGCGGAACCGAGGTCGTCGAGCCGATCGGCGAGATGCTCGGCGCGGACCGGATCGTCGCCACCCAGATGGCCGTCGAGGACGGCAAGTTCACCGGCGAGATCGACTTCTACGCATATGCGGAGAACAAAGCTGAGGCGATCCGGAAGATGGCCGCAGACGACGGCTACGACCTCACCCGCAGCTATGCCTACTCCGATTCCGTCACCGATCTCCCCATGCTGGAGGCGGTCGGCCACCCGTACGTGGTTAACCCGGACCGAGCCTTGCGGAAGATCGCGGCGGAGCGCGGTTGGCCGGTCTTGATGTTCTCCAAGCCGGTTGCGCTGCGGCAACGTGGTTCTTCGATTCGTGAAGCGCCGAAACCGGCCATCGCGGCCGCGGCTATCGGTGCTGGAGCGGCCGCCGCTGGCCTGGCGTGGTACGCCGTGCGCCGCCGTGGTCGTTGACCGGGTGGGCGGCGCCCTGGGGAGTCAGCCTCGGGTGATGCCGTACACCATCAGGTCGTGGGCGATGACGAGGCGGCCCCGATAGCCGCTGGCACGCGCTTCGTCGACGAAAGCCTGCTCGTCCGCGACGGAGTGTGGCGCCGGCAACAGATGAGTCAAGATCACATCGTTCAAGCTGAGTTCATGGGCGAGTTCACCAACTGATCCCGCGCTTGCGTTCCACTCCAGCGACCGCGCGGGGACGAGGTCGCTGCGCAAAGCTTCGTGCACCAGCACGTCGGTACCGGCCGCCAGCCCGGCGATGCCGTCGCAGACCGCGGTGTCGCCGCTGACGACGACGCTACGTCCGTCGGCCTCGATCCGATAGCCGACGGCAGCTTCGATCGGATGGTGGTCGACGAGTGCCGCGCTCACCAGCCAGCCGGCGTCATGCCATACCACCTCCGGCGAGCTGTCGGCGCGGAATGTGTTGACCGTTATCGCCGGCCGCTTCGGCGACGATGGTCCGACTTGAGCATGGAACGCCTGGTCCTCGAAGGAATCGAGGCAACTCGTCGCGTAGCGTGCCGACGGACCGTTCGCAGCGACGACCGTGAGCGGATTGGGGGCGCCGGCCACCCAACGTGTGATGGCCAAGGTGGCGAGATCGCTCACGTGATCGCTGTGATGGTGCGTGATCAAGACCGCGTGGAGCGATGGAAGGTCCAATCCGGCTTGTAGGGCCCGCTGGGTCACCCCGCGACCACAGTCGACGAGAACCCATGCGCCGCCCCTGGTCACTGCCGTACCTGACCCGCATCGGGTGGGGTCCGGCATCGGTGTCCCGGTGCCGAGCAGAATCAACTGAACCATGCCCCATTGTGACTGGTCACGAGGTAGGCGTTGTCTGGTACGCCAGACCCTCTGGTGGCTGAGCTCTGGTCCCGGCCAAGCTTGTCGGAAGAGCTGTCGCGATATATCGTCTAAATATCGCGACAGCTTGAGTTGTAAGGCGGGAGAGAATGATGACTCGTGCTACGTACTCGGCCCGAGGGCCACGGACATGGGGCAAACATGGGTCGTGCGGCGGCCCGGTTGGAGAGTGGATGTCGATGATGTCGGGTAAGGGTGACGCCAGGTTCGGCGGCTTCGGGCCCTGGGCCGTCTTCGGGTCCCCGCCGCCCTGGGCCGGCCATGGGCGAGGGCCCCGCGGCTACGGCCGCGGCCCCAAAGCCCGGCGCGGCGACATCCGGGCGGCCATCCTCAGCGTGCTGGCCGAGCAGGCGATGAACGGCTACCAGATCATCCAAGAGATCGCTGAACGCAGCCGAGGCGCCTGGAAACCGAGCCCTGGTTCCATCTATCCGACGCTGCAACAGCTGGAGGATGAGGGCTTGGTGCGGGCGGCCGAACACGCCGGACGACGCGCATTCGAGCTCACCGACGAAGGCCGGGCTTACGTCGAGTCTCACCCAGACGAGATCGCCGCGCCCTGGAAGGTCTTCAGCCAGGCCGACGACCAAGACGAGCATGATCTCCAGCCACTCATCGCGCAAGCGGCTGCCGCCATGTGGCAGATCATGGCCACCGGGAGCACCGATCAGCAGGCGCGCGCCCGCGAGGTGCTCGCCGACATGCGGCGCCGTCTGTACGGCATTCTGGCCGACGGCGACGATACCGACGAGGACGCCGACGGAGGTGGGCGGTGATGGCATCCGAGGGTTCGCTGCGCATCGGTGACGCCGAACGCGACACAGCAGCTGCCGCCCTCGGCGAGCACTATGCGGCGGGGCGGCTGACCAAAGCCGAGTACGACGACCGACTGGAAACGATCTGGAAGGCGCGCTTCGGCACCGACCTGCAACCCGCTTTCGCGGACTTGCCGAGCACTCATCCAGTTGCGCCGGCCGGTACATCGGGTCGTACCGAGCGCACCGCCTCCGGTCGGGTGGCCCCGGCCCGCACCCGTCCTCGCTCAGCGCGGCCGCGCTGGTCCGCCCCGGTGCTGGTCATCGGCTTCCTGGCGGTGGCCTTCGTGGCTTTGCAGGGTGCGCCATGGTTGGCCTTGATCGCGTTCTGGTTCCTCGCCTGTGGTGGATTCGGCCACCGGCACCGACACATCCACCGTCATGGCCATCATCACGCCTGACATCCGAGCCCGGTGCGTCGCGCCGGATGTGACCCCATAAGCTCGGTGGCCGTGGACGATCCCCTCGCACGCGTCGCTGCCCTCGACGGAGTCGGGACGGCTGCCGCCCATGCTCGTGACGCGATCGACGCGTTGCTCCGGCACCGGGTGATGCGTCGCCAGGCAGCCCGCCTGGCAGCGGAATCGGCGGTTCGTGGCGCTCGTGCCTCGGCCGGACTCGATGGTGCCGACGTCGACGATGTCAGCGACGCCCGCGTGCAAGGTGCGCTGCGAGCTGTAGCGGATGTCCCCGAGTTGGCCCGGCTCTGGGAACACTCGCCACATCAGGCGCTGGCGCGGCTGCACGTGTTGGCCGCGCGCGACCTGGTCGCCGACGCCGATCGGCTCGGCCGGCCACGCCCGGATGCCGACACCGCCCGGCTCGATCAGATCCTGCGCCTATCCACCGCACGGACGGACGCCCCCGGGGTAGTGGTCGCGGCGATCGTCCACGCCGAGTTGGTGGCCGTCGGCGTGTTCGGCGTGGCTGATGGGATCGTCGCGCGGGCAGCGGAACGGGTGATCCTGGTGGCGAGAGGGGTCGATACGAAGGCGGTCAGCGTCCCCGAAGCTGGACACCAGGCGTTGGTGTTGGCCTACCTGCCGCTGCTTGAGGCCTACCGGTCGGGCACGCCGGACGGCGTCGGGGCATGGGTGCGGCACTGTGCCGAGGCTTATGCCCGGGGTGCCGACGTGGGACTCTCCCTGGCGGAAGAGATCACCGACGCCTGATCACCGGCGAGCTGGCAGCACACACGCGAGCCTAACCCCCCGTGTGCACCTGATCTCCGTTTTGTCACCTGATCTTTTTCTGTGGGGCGATCAGGTGTGCCAACGGCGGACGACGGCGCGGTGTGGTGCATCTGATCGCCTCCACCATGCGGACGCGCGGCGATCAGATGCGTCACCGCGGCCTGCCGGTCAGTTGATGCATCTGATCGTCACGCCCGATGACGACCGCGCGGGATGCGAACAACGACGAGTCTCCCCACCACCAACAACACGAGCGCAACATCCCCGGCCGGACCCCCGGGGTGACTGGGCCCGCCCACCGGACCTCCAATGACCGACCCACTCGCCGAACCCGACTCGCCAGACCCGCCACCGATCCGCTGACCGGACACCTGCTGCCGATCAGATGCACAACCCGCCCCAAAAACGCCGATCGTGCATCTGATCGCCACGCGTCCACATCACGGGACGCGATCAGATGCACCACACCGCGCCGTCGTCCGCCGTTGGCACACCTGATCGCCCCACAGAAAAAGATCAGGTGACAAAACGGAGATCAGGTGCACACACGGGGTGGGAGGGAGCGGACACACAGTCGCCACATGCGAGCGGCGCCCCGTAAGGAGCGCCGCCGCTGACACGTGCCGGTCGGGCTACCAAGCGTGCATTCACGTCTGTCGCCTCGGCTGGCCCGGAACGACTGCCCGTACATGGGCTGATCGCCGCGTGGGTACCCGCCGGCCGTGCTGTGGACCTATCCGGTCCGCTACCTCCTTGATATCCGATACCCGCAGGTTAGGCCAAGGAGAACGCGTAGATCTTTACACTCGGCGCCAAGCGGGCGAGAGCTCGCCGGGGCTGACCGACGTCCGCCGGGCCGTTGGACCCGAAGCCCAGCATCCGGAGCCTGATGGCCCGCAGGCCTCAGGGCCCGCAGACCTCAGCGCCCAGCCGACCGATCTGGATGAGGATCCGCTCCGGGACCCCGAGGTTTTGTAGGCGGGTCGCGGACCCGCCGGATTGGGCTCGGACATGGAAACCCAACTGCGCTTCCGTCAACGTCTCGAACTCGGCGCAGTCGACGAGTGTCCATTCGGTGACGAGTTGCCCTTGAGTGGACTCGCCTATGGGTACGGCGACGGGTAGGTCCGGTGCGGACACCTCGAACCCTGGGACGACTGCTCCAATCCGGTGGATCTCGGTGGCGTGGGTCGCCGAGAACTCGGAAAAGTGGTGACCGTCCATATGAAGCTCGACCCACAGCGTCGCGTTCTCTACGTCGAGTTCAAGTACGACGACGTCGTCTATGTACAGGTCTGGATGTTCGTAATCGCGGGGTGTGCAGACCGAGTCCCATACAAAGTGCCGCCAGTCATAGGCGTAGGGAAACTCGACGGGGGTGGTCGTCGACGTTGAACCGCTTCGTACCTGGGCGCTGGCGCTCAAGGTGCTGGCTGCCTGGTCGTCCAACAACTCGGTGCAGTCCGGCATGATGTGCGAGCTGATGGTGATCCAAGTGCCTGGTTGAGCTGTTCTGGGAGCTGGGTCATTGACTTGCTCCCAGCCGGCGACGTCCACCGAGACGATCTCGATCTCGCGTTGGCTGGCGTTGAACACCTGATACAACGCTCGCAACGGCCCGCCGTCGCCGGGATCCTGCGGGGGGAACTGGACGTCTAGGGCCCCGCCCACGAGCTCGATCCGGGACTGCTGGAGGGCGTCATGGCGGGCATTGGTTCCGACCACGCCGATGGCGGCCCCGATGGCGAGCGCTACGCCGAGTCCGATCCACCGTTGCCAGGACCGTGACCCGGCGACGTGGCCGGTGTGGTGAAGGTCGCCGGACGGGGCATCCTCGATGTTCAGCCGCAGCGGCGGGAGGTGAGCGTCGTCGTCTCCGCGAGCGCCGGTCTCGCTAGCGGCGCCTGCCGACGATGCTGTCGACCTGCCGCGGCGACGGTACCCCGGACGCCTCATAGGGCCCAGTGTGCCTTCTAGAGTGCCGGTTCGACAGTGGCGATCAACGTCGTTGGCACCGAACACCCCGAGCGACGTGGAGCGCACGGTATCGTCTGGTGGCGTGAGAGACGATCATCATCGGCAGTTGGCTTCCTCGTTCGGCTCGGTGGCCGATGTCTATGAGAGATCCCGCCCCGGATATCCGCTCGAGGCTGTGCGATGGCTGGTCGGTGAACGTCCGGCACGTGTTCTCGATCTAGGGGCCGGTACGGGCAAGCTGACTCGGACGTTGTTGGACGCGGGGCACGACGTCGTTGCCGTCGACCCGTCGGAGCCGATGTTGGCGCATCTGTCCGCTGCGTCGCCGAGCGCTGATGTGAAGGTCGGTACGGCCGAGGCGATCCCGGTGCCCGATGCCGATGTCGACGTCGTCGTGGTGGCGCAGGCGTTCCATTGGTTCGACCACGATGTCGCGTTGCCCGAAATCGCCCGGGTCCTCAAACCCGGCGGGTGGCTGGCGCTGGTCTGGAATTTCCGCGACGCCTCGGTGCCCTGGGTTGACGAGCTGTGGACCATGATCAACCCGGAGGAGCCGCAGCGCATCGATTACACCGATGTGACGGAGGGGACGGCGTTGGGTGCCAGCGAGTGGTTCGGTCCGGTCGAGTCAGCTACTTTCCAGCACTCCCAGCAGCTCGGCGGACAGGGCCTGCTCGACCTGGTGACGTCGCGCTCGTATGTGGCGATTCAGTCTCCGGAGGAGCGCGCGCCGCTGCTGGATGCCGTCCGGGCGGTCTATGCCCGGCAGGCGACGGCCGACGGTGTTGTGTTGCCTTATGTCACCTACTGCTTCCGGGCGCCGGTGGTCCGGTGACCCTTGTCGCCCGCCCAGGTTGGTGGAGGGTGGGTGCCGTCTCACAACGTGGAACTGAGACGATCAGATGACAAAATGGTCCCGCTTCACCGCTGCCCTGGCTCGTCTCGTTCCTCGTGCGTCCGAGGTGAGGGACGGGTCTTGCCGTGGGCACAGGTGCATGGTGAGCTAGTGGCGCGGACATCCGGGCCGCGACACTAGGCCACGGGGCCACTCAGGTACGAGATGTGAGGAGCAGACAAAGGTGACCAGCGACGCTCTCTCCAATCTGCTGCATGAAGATCGCCGTTTCCCGCCAGCGGAGGAGTTCGCGGCCCAGGCCAACGCCACCGCCGGCCTCTACGAGGAAGCCGCGGCGGATCGGCTGGCATTCTGGGACCGGCAGGCTCGAGAGCTGCTGACGTGGGACACCGAGTGGGACCAGGTGCTGGACTGGAGCAATCCACCCTTCGCCAAGTGGTTCGTCGGTGGCCGCCTGAACGTTGCGTATAACTGCGTCGACCGGCACGTGGAGGCCGGCAACGGTGATCGCGTCGCTATTCACTGGGAGGGTGAGCCGGGGGACTCGCGGAGTCTGACGTATGCGGACTTGCAGCGTGAGGTCAGTCAAGCTGCCAACGCGCTCATCTCGCTCGGGGTCGGGCATGGCGACCGCGTGGCTATCTACATGCCGATGATCCCTGAGGTCGCTGTCGCGATGCTGGCGTGTGCTCGGATCGGTGCGATCCACTCCGTGGTCTTTGGTGGTTTCTCCGCTGAAGCACTCCGCAGTCGGATCGAGGACGCCCAGGCCAAGCTCGTTATCACCGCCGACGGTGGCTACCGCCGAGGTAAGCCGGCGTCGTTGAAGCCGGCCGTCGACGAAGCGGTGGCCGCGGCCCCTTCGGTCGAGAAGGTGCTCGTCGTTCGCCGCACCGAGCAGGACGTCGACTGGAATAGCAGCCGCGACGTCTGGTGGCATGACATCGTCACCTCGCAGCCGGTCGATCACACCCCAGAGGCGCATGACGCCGAAGATCCGCTGTACATCTTGTACACCTCGGGAACTACTGGAAAACCGAAGGGCATCAAACACACCTCCGGCGGATACCTGCTCCAGTGTGCTTACACCCACCGCAACGTCTTCGATCTCAAGGCGGAGACCGATGTGTATTGGTGCACCGCCGACGTCGGCTGGGTGACCGGGCACAGCTACATCGTCTACGGTCCGCTGGCCAACGGTGCCACCCAGGTCATGTACGAGGGCACCCCTGACTTCCCCGAGCCCGGGCGGTGGTGGGACATCGTCGAGAAGTACGGCGTGACCATCCTTTACACCGCACCGACGGCTATCCGCACCTTCATGAAACAGGGTGAGGAGATCCCGGCCCGGCGGAATCTCTCCTCGCTGCGGCTGTTGGGTAGCGTCGGCGAGCCGATCAACCCGGAGGCATGGGTGTGGTATCGCCGGGTCATCGGCGGCGACCGCACACCGGTGGTCGACACTTGGTGGCAGACGGAGACCGGGTCCATCATGATCAGCCCGCTGCCGGGTGTCACCGCGGCCAAGCCCGGATCGGCCCAGGTGCCGTTGCCGGGGATCGCGGCGGACGTGGTCGACGATGCGGGCGAGATCGTGCCCGATGGGCACGGTGGATACCTGGTGCTCACCGAGCCATGGCCGTCGATGCTCCGCACTATCTGGGGCGACGACCAACGCTTCATCGACACCTACTGGTCCCGGTTCGCGGGTCGGTACTTCGCTGGTGACGGCGCAAAGAAGGACGACGACGGTGACATCTGGCTGCTCGGCCGGGTGGACGACGTCATGAACGTCTCCGGGCACCGCATCTCCACGACGGAGGTGGAGTCCGCGCTGGTGTCGCATCCGAAGGTGGCCGAAGCGGCGGTGGTCGGTGCATCCGACCCGACGACCGGCCAGGGCATCGTGGCCTTTGTGATCCTGCGCGCCGACGCGGGTGATGGAGGTGCGGACATCGCTGTTGAGCTGCGTAACCACGTGGCCAAGGAGATCGGCCCGATCGCGAAACCACGGCAGATCCTGGTGGTCGCCGAGTTGCCGAAGACCCGCTCGGGGAAGATCATGCGGAGGCTGCTCCGCGACGTCGCCGAGAACCGGGAGATGGGCGACGTCACCACGTTGGCCGACCCGACCGTGATGAACCTGATCAGCTCCGGACCTTGGGGGTTCCCCCGCGGCCGCGTTTTTTGTGGGCGGGGGGCAATGGGGGGGTGGGGCCCCCCCCCCCCCCCGGCTGGGCGACGTACCGGCGACGTCAGTTGGTGTGCTGCTCGGCCTCGAACTTCGCCGCGTACGCTGCCACGCCCGGCACCGCGTCGACGGCGAACGTGACGTGGCCGACCGGCACGTGGTCGCCGACGGCTTCGACTACTCGGGCGGCATCGAGCAGGCTGAAACCTCCGCACAGTTCGATCAGTTCGACGCCTTCGCCGACGAGCCGTAGGGCTACCTCAGGTGCAGCCGAAGGGTCGGGCACGGGTACCAGCAGCGTCCGCTGACCGGCCCGATCGATGACCGTACGGTCGTCGATCGGGTCGGTTTCGGGGTGCTCGTAGATGTACGCCCAGGTGGTCATGTCTCGTTCGTCGCCTTTCGATGATCCGAATAGGTGCCGGCCGTCAGCGCCGGGCGCTGATACGTTATCCGACGCGTCGGGACAGGGCGCCGCCGGTCTGTCCGCAGCGGTGGAGAGACGTGAATACAGTCAGCCGACGGATTCGCCGGCCCGGTCACCAGCCCTACCGTCATGTATGTCGAGTCTCTTCGAGAGAAGGAACATCCATGACGCAGGCAGTGAAGGTCGCGGTTATCTACTACAGCTCTACTGGGAACGTATATGCGCTCGCGAACGGTGCCGCCGAGGGCGCCGAAAAGGAAGGTGCCGAGGTCCGGCTGCGCCGGGTGGCAGAACTGGCACCGTCCGAGGTCGTCGCCGCCAAACCTGAGTGGGCTGGGCACGCGGACGCGACGCGGCACATCCAAGAAGCCGGTGTCAACGATCTGATCTGGGCCGACGCGGTCCTCTTTGGAACTCCTACCCGCTACGGGGCGATGGCCAGCCAGCTCAAGCAGTTCATCGACACAACGGGGCCGATCTGGGAGAAGGGTCTGTTGGCCGACAAGGTCTACTCGGCGTTCACGTCGACGTACACGCAGCATGGAGGCCAGGAGAGTACGCTGCTCTCGCTGTACAACGTGGTCTACCACTGGGGTGGCGTGATCGTTCCACCCGGCTATACCGATCCGGTGCAGTTCGAGCTTGGCAACCCCTATGGCACGGCCCATATCAGCGCCGAAGGAGCCCCGACCGAGGTTCACCTCCGGACGGTCCGCTACCAAGGAGCCAGGGTCGCCGCCATGGCGCGAGCACTCGTTCAGGGCCGGAACTGAATCACCCCGAGGTGGTGCCCCGCGCCGTAGCCCACCTCGTGGTGGCCGAACTCGCGATTCTTGCGGGCTCACAACCAGCCGGCGTCGGTGGCGATCCGGATCGCGTCGATCCGGTTGCGTCCGCCGAGCTTGCTGATAGCGCTCGACATGTAGTTGCGGACTGTCGCCGGCGACAACGAGAGATCGACGGCTATCTCCTCGGTGGTGGACCCCGACGTGGCCATCCTGAGCACGTCCGCCTCCCGACTGGTCAACGGACTGGCACCAGTCTGGAGGGCGAGGGACAGCAGATCTGGATCGATGACGCGCTCGCCACTCCGCACCCGCCGGATGGTGCGCGCCAGTGTGTCCGCCGGTGCGTCTTTCATCAGGAAGCCGTGGATACCGGCCTGAAGCGCCCGGAGCAAATGGCTCGGCTGGCTGAGGCCGGTCAGGATCACCACCCGGCAGGACGGCAAGCTCTGAGCTAACGATTCCGCGGCGGACAGGCCGTCCTGTACGGGCAGGTCGATGTCGAGGAGCGCCACGTCGGGCTGGGCGCGCAGTGCTGCTTGCTCCACTTCGTCGCCACGGTCGACCTCCGCCACGACCTCGAAATCGGCTTCGGTGCGGAGGAGGGCGACCAGGGCGCCGCGGATCATGTGCATGTCCTCGGCGATCAGGACCTTGATGGTGGTCTCTTGCACTGTTGTCTGCGCTTTCCGTGACCGGTCGCGTGGTGACGACGGTCGACGGAAGCTCGGCGTGACCGTGATGACGTTCCCCTTCTCCACACGGATGAGTCGTGGTGTGAAGATACCGCGACGACGTGTGGTGGTCATCACCCAAAGGTGGAACTCATGGTGTAACGTCCACCGCACACGTGGCCGGTTCAGCCCGGGTTGAACCCTTGCTGCCACGAAGGATAGGTCGGCGTCCAGTCCAGCCGCGAGAGGGCGCGAGAGTTGTTGGCGCCCCGCAGGCTCGACATGAACGCGACACCCCAACTTCCGACCGCGGCACGGGCCAGCCAGGCGGGCACCTTCTTGGGCGCGGGTGCGTGCAGCAGCTCCGCCATCTCCGGCAGCCAGGCTCGCATCGGGGTCGGGTTGTTGTCGACGATGTTGAGGGCACCCGTCGTCGGACTGTCGAGTGCGGCCACGATGGCACTGGCCGCGTCGAACGCGTGCGTGAAGGAGAAGACCGACTCTCCACCTGCGACGAGTGGCACCTTGCCGGAGCGGACTTGGTGGGTGAAATCGCCGTCCGGTGCGTAGATGCTGCCCGGCCCATACAAATGCCCGAAGCGCAGCACCAGTCCGCCAGCCTCCTGGGTGAGCCGCTCGTGCTCGACGAGTGCCGCGGCGACCGGCCGGAATTGCTTGGGGCCGTCGGTCCAGAACGGGGTGTCCTCGTCCGCAAGCCCCGCACCGGCAGGCTGATACCCGTAGGCCAGGCCTTGCGCGATGATCCGGCTGGCTCGCGCGGCCCGGGCGGCGTCGAACAGGTTCCTGGTGCCGATGGTGCGTAGCTGGTTCGTGCCGGCGAACTGCGTCGCCAGCCGTTTTGGGTTGATCCTCTTCGGTATGGCCGTGAGCAGGTGAATCACCGCGTCGGGAGCGGCTTTGTCGACCGCTGACGAGGTTGCGTCACGGTCCAGCGCGTCGGCGACGACCACGTCGTGCCGGGTGGCCGAGTTGGGTGAGGTCCGGGACAGAGCCACCACGTCATGGCCGGCGTCTTCGAGGAGTGGAACCAGTTGTCGGCCGATGACGCCCGTCGCTCCGGCAACCAGAACTCGCATGTCCGCTCCCATCGTGGTCCGATCCAGTGCGTCGACCGTAGGGTCGCGCCGCCCGGGCCGAATCCGTCACGTGACTGGGCTCGGGTCTTGATCTGGGCTGCTGCGCACGCCGTGCATGACGTGGCGGGGATGGGGCACGACGCTGGTGGCGGTGTGCTTGCGACCATGGACCATTGGGACGGTGACGGAGACGACGAACCGACCGTAGCCGTCCATGCCGCTGGTGAGGCGGCCGCCGGCGGAGGCCGCCCGGGCCGACAGGTTGGCGAGGCCGCTGCCGGTGTTGGTGCCGGTGCCGGTGTCGGTGCCATGAGCGTGCTCGATAGCGCCGTCGTTGACCACTCGCAGCGAGATCATCCCCGCGGCGATGGACGTGGAGATGCTGCAGGTGCGTGCGGCGGAATGGCGGATGACGTTGGTGACGGCCTCGCGGAGGGTGACGCCCAGAAGGTGGTCGATCTCAGGGCGCGGGCGCACCAGAGTCAGTTCGATATTGGTGTCGATGCCTGCTGCGGCCAGTAGAGACTTAGCGCTGTCGACTTCTTGGGCCAGCGTCGCGCTCAGCGGACCAGCGGCCACCGACCGGAGATCGCCCAGGGTGCGCCGGGCGATGCTCAGTAGCTCGTCGAGGTGGTTGGTGCCGTGGGCCGTCTGCGCCGGCGGAACCCTGAGCGCCACCTCCCCTTTGAGGGCGATCGCGTGGAGATTGGAACAGATGAGGTCATGGACGTCGCGTGCGATCCGCAACCGCTCCGCGTCGGCGATCCTGGCGACGAGCTCCGAGTTCGTGGCTTCGAGCTGTCGGGTGAGGTCGGTCAACCGGCTGGCCGCGAAGACGACCAAGCTGATGGACAGGATGTACGACGTCATCGCAAGGCGCTCGACGATCGCCAGGTCGGACGGCGCTGGGATGGTCATGATGCAGACGACTACGCAGCCGAGGAGCGGAAAAGAAAGACGCGGAGGTAACAGCAACAGCGCCGAACCCGCGAAGAACGGGATCATGTGCGTCGCTGGGAAGTGAAACACGACGATGAGTACTGCGACGAGCGCCCCTTGGGCGGCCAAAGACCATGCCCACCACCGACGGCGGCGCAGACCACCGGCCGGTGGTGCGTGGTACAGGTGGAGAACACAGACGAGCACGCAGGCGACGATCGCGGCCGCGACGACCGTCACGTGCCATTCCTCCGGGTGTGTGATCTCCAGATTCTGCCCGGTGCTGATCACGTGATTGACCATCAAGACCAGGAGGAGACCAGTAGTCAATCGGGTGTCGACCACCTCGGACGGCCCCACGCGGGTGGGCTCGTCGCCCACCCGGCCAGAGTTGTCGGCAGCGGTGAGAACACGTGCTTGACGGGCTGCGGATCGGGCGGTCAGCACGATCTTGCGCAGGAGTTCCGGGCGCGCCGGGTCGGCCTTGCCGGTCGGGTGCGCTGCCGCGCGGCGGGCGTCGTAAATGATGGTGGAGAGAGTGGTCCCGAGGTTGGCACGCAGGCCCTGCGCGGTGCGCCGCCGCTCGGCGACCCGGGCTAGCCGGGACACCTTGGAACGGGCCGCATGGGTCTGCCGAGCGAGGTCGGCCAGCCGGGTGATGACGAAGATGATCAAGCCGTTGGCCAGGACGACGCCAACCTGATAGAGGATGAACGGCGCGTCCGTCACGCCGGACATTGCCATGGCGGCCGCGGCGATGCCGGCGACGCTCGTGTAGCCCACCCAGGGCCAGATACCTCGTCCGAGAAGAAGGATCGTGCCCGCGAGTAGTCCGAGGCCGACCGCCCAGCTGACGCCGATCACGCTGTACCCAATCGCACAGATCAGGGCCTGAGCCGGGAGCAGCCACCACGCCCAGCGGCGTCGGTCTGGCGCGAACGTCACCGCCACCTGGACAGCGATCAGCGCGGCCAGCAGAGGGAGGCCAAGGATGGGTGGCGTCGACGTGTGGTGATCCGGATGGCTCCCGGGTGCGCTGATCAGGTAGCCGGCCCGGCACCAGAAGAGGCAGCCCAGATATGCCAACGGCAGCGCGACGGCGAGACGTGGGTTGACGTATCCGCTCAGGGAAGAGGTCCTTCCTTAGAACCGCGCGGTTCTTAGAACTCTGGTCCAGAGCATAGCCCGCACCTATCGACGCTCGAGCCGTGATGTTCGTCATGGCCAGCACACGACATTCGTGTCTACCGGCATGTCAGCAGCCTGCCGACACTGGGATCGTGGTGCTTCATGGACGGGCGGCCGAGCAGGCCGAGATAGGGACCCTCCTCGCGGCCGCGAGGTCGGCCTCTGGCACCGCCATGGTCGTCCGGGGCGACATAGGTATGGGCAAGAGCGCGTTGCTCGAGCAGGCGGTGCGGTCCGCGGGCGACCTGCGTGTGCTGGTCATCCGGGGTGTACCCGCGGAAGCCCACGTGCCGTATGCGGCGCTACACCGCCTGCTGCGCCCAGTGCTCGGCGGTGTGGAGTCACTCGACGCGCCGCACGCCGCAGCGCTGCGCGGTGCGTTCGGACTCACCGGCAGCATGGTGCCGGACCGTCGGGTGGTTGGCATCGCGACCTTGATGTTGTTGGCTCAGCTCGGCGCTCATCAGCCGCTGTTGTGTGTGGTCGACGATGCACACAGCCTGGACAGGCAGTCGGCTGACACCTTGTTGTTCGTCGCGCGCCGGCTCCACGATGAGCACGTGGGGATGATCTTCGCTGCCGATCCGCTGGGTGCCGGTCATGATCAGGTCCTCAGCGGTCATGGGCTGCCGGAACTGCTGCTTCGAGCACTCGATCAGGACGCCTCCTACCAACTTCTTGCTGACCAGTGGGGTGAGGTGAACCCCTACACATGTCGGCGGGTCGTGGACGAGGCGGCGGGTAACCCGCTGGCTCTCACCGAGCTAGCCGGAGCGTTGACGAGCCGGCAGCTGGCAGGACAGCTTCCCCCGGTGGTGTTGGGCCTGGGCTCGTTGAACGTCCGTGCCAGTTCGTACGCCCTGTTCACAGCGCGGATCAACCAATTGCCGGAATCGACCAGAGTGCTACTGCAGGTCGTCGCCGTCGACGGGCGGGGTGAACTCACGAAGGTGGTGGGTGCGGCGACCCGCCTCTCCGCCGGGGTCGACGACGTGGCCGCGGCCGAACGTGACCGGCTGGTCCGGGTCGACGGCGATCGGATCACCTTCTCGCATCCGTTGATCCGCCAGGCGGTATATCACGAGGCGACGATCAGCCGCCGAATTCAGGCACATGTGGCATTAGCTGAGGTCATGGAGGACTTCGGGGACAACCCCGGGTCGGTCTGGCACCGAACGGCCGCCGCGGCCGGCGCGGATGAGGGTCTGGCCGGTGATCTCGACCAGCTGGCGGAGCAAGCGGCCGCTCGCGGGGGATGGCGTTGCGCGGTGGCCGCCCATCAGCGGGCCGCCGAGCTTAGCCCCCGTCGATCCAGCCGTGGTCGCCGGCTCACCGCCGCCGCGACGGCAGCCGCCTACTCGGGTGACATGTGCCGCGCGGCCGCGTTGGCCGACGACGCACTGCCGATGATCGACGACGTTGGTGCGCAAGCCCGGCTGGCGGCCGTCCGGGCCGACATCGAGGCGGAGCGCGGATCGCTCCGGGATGCTGCCTGGATCCTCTTGCAAGGCGCTGGGCCGGTCGCGGACGCAGACCCGGCCAGGTCGGCGACGCTGCTGCTGACCGCGGCGCGGCAGGCCTGGGCCAGCGACTATCGCGAGGCGGTAGCCCTGGCCGCGGTCAATGTGAAGAAGTTGGACAGATCCGCCGCCGTCGACATCTGCGCGGCTGGTGTACGCGGCTTCGCCGGTGTGGCGGAGAACGACGCGGAAGGATGGCGATGGTTCCGCCGGATGGTGTCCATGGCGCGGACCGACCGGACGGGGATTGCTCCCATGGTCCAGCTGCGGGCCATCGAGGCAGCCCTGCTGGTGGGAGACGACGTGAGCGCCCGCGATCTCGGGCTGCGGCTGGTCGACTCGTGTCGAACTCAGGGCCGCGCCGACCTCCTTCCACAAGCCCTCCATCTGATCGCCCAGGCTCACCTGTTTCTTGGTACCCACCCCGAGGCGTTGGCGGCGGCAGAGCAGGCCATCGAGATGTCCACAGCCACGGGCGCCGTCCGGTTGGCCGCCCAGGCCAAGGCGGTGGTTTCCAGGATCGCAGCGATGGAGGGCGACGAAGCACGATGCCAGATGCTGACCACCGACCCCGCCGGGGCGGGTAGCAGAGCAACCTACGAATGGGCTGCCGCCTCGTGGACGCTCCTGGACCTCGGACTGGGGCGGGCGGAGATAGCGGCCTGCCGCGTCAGCGAGGACGGTGCAGGTCCGTTCGGGCCAACCATCGTCAGGCCGGAGTTTCTAGCGGACATGATCGAGGTGTGGGTCAGAACTGACCGGCACGATCAAGCACGGCTCGCGCTGGCAAAGCTCACCGCGTACACCGACCACGGTGGTGCGGCCTGGGCGGCGGCCGTAGCGCTGCGGTGTCGCGCGCTGATGAACGACGACGCGGCGGGTGACCTGTATGCGGAGGCGGTGCGGTGGCATGGACGTGGGCCTGGCCGGCCGTTCGAGCGTGCCCGGACGGAACTGTTGTACGGCGAGTGGTTGCGGCGACACCGCCGGCGCACCGACGCGCGCGAGCAGCTCCGTTCCGCCTTGGCGGGATTCGAGGCTGCCGGCGCCGCGCCGTGGGCGGATCGTGCGCGCTCGGAGTTGCGGGCGGCAGGTGAGTCGTGGCCGCGCGGAAACGGGTCGGGCAGCGTATTGCGAGCACTGACCACCCAGGAACTCCAGGTTGCCCAGCTAGCGGCCGCCGGGCTGAGTAATCAGGACATCGCGGTGCGAATGTCCATCAGTCCGCGGACGGTCGGCTATCACCTTTACAAGGCTTATCCCAAGCTTGGTGTCACCAAGCGGATGGAACTCGCCAGGTTCGATTTCGCCAACTCGGGATGACCGAGGTGGTGGCGTTGACACTAGGTATGCGGTCCGTGCCGTCAGCGCGCCCAGACCATGCAGGCCGGGCTCGGTACCTGAAAGGCGGTGCCGATCCGGGTCGGGATGCCGGTCTCCTGATCGATCTGGAACGTGGTGATGGTGTCGTCGAACTGATTGGCCGAGTAGAGGTAGCCGCCGTCCGGTGTGAGCACCATGTCGCGTGGGTGAGCGCCGTCGCAGGGAACCGTTGTACGTAAGGTCAGCTCGGATCCGTCGACGGCGAGGACCGCGATCTCGTCCACGAAGCGGTTGGCCACATAGAGGTGCCGGCCGTCGGCGGACAGTCGGATGGCGGAGGGGTGGCTCGTCGCGGTGGCTCCAGGCGGGCGGGTCGAGACCGTGTGGAGAGGTGACCCGGCGTCGAGGTCGAGAACCGTAACCGTCGAGTCGAGTTCGTTGGCGACGTAGCCGAACCGATCCTGGACCACGAGGTGACGGGGGCCGGCGCCGGGCGGCGTGCGGAGCTCATCGGCCAGGCGCAGCGTGCCGGTGGTTTGATCGAGGTGGTAGCGATACACGGTGTCGGTACCGAGGTCGACGGCGAGCACGTGTCCGCGGGCCGGGCCGGCAGCCGGGTCGGTGACGATCATGTGTGCGTGCGGCACCTGTTGCCGCTTGGTGTCTGGACCGGATCCGGTGTGCTGGACGATGTCCGACGGGGCGCCGAGGGAGCCGTCGGAGCGGATCGGGTGGACGGCGAGAGTGCCGGAGCCGTAGCAGGCGGTCAGCAGATGACGGCCGCTCGGATGGACCGAGAGGTGGCACGGGCCCGATCCACCGGCGGGTTGGGTGTGGCCCAGCGGCTGGAGCCCGCCGCCGTCGACTCGCCACGCCATGACCTGACCGGTATCGGTCTCGGCGAGCGAATAAAGGGTCCGGCCGTCGTCGGAGAGCGCGAGGTACATCGGATTCGGGGCCTCTACGGTGTCGACGACGGTGAACGACGCGCCGTCGACATCGAGGACCGTGATGCCTTTCGCCGGTGTGCCGTTTCCTGTGGTGGACGCTCCGAGGTATAGACGCATACGCACCATCCTGCCGGAGCTAGTGTCCTGCGCCGCCGACGACCGTCCCGGTCCAATCGTCGGCGGCGGACGATAGGGTCGGCAGCCATGGGCAGTGAAGGGGTGGTCCGGCAGGCGGTGATCCTCGCCGGTGGTAAGGGTTCGCGGCTTCGGCCGCTGACCGACACGGTTCCCAAGGCGATGGTGGAGATCGACGGCAGATGCATCATCGACCATCAGATCGCGTGGCTGGCCGAGGCCGGAGTCACCGAGGTCGTGGTCTCCGCCGGACATCTGAGCGACACCCTGGCGGCTCACCTCGAGTCGACCGACCAGCCGGTACGAGTGAACACGGTGGTCGAGGGGGAACCGCTCGGTCGCGGCGGCGGCCTGAAGTTCGCCGGTCAGCAGTTGCCGGACCGGGAGGCGTCGTGGTTCGCGCTCAACGGCGACATCTGGACCCGATTCGACCTGCGCGCCATGGTCGCTTATCACGTCGAGCGCGACGCCGTGGCCACCATCGGACTGGCTCGGCCGCGGATCCCGTGGGGGGTGGTGGACCTGGACGAGTTCGGCCGGGTGATCGACTTCGTGGAGGCGCCCCCGTCGCCCTATCCCGTCAACGGCGGCGTGTACGTGTTCGCGCCGGAGATGCTGGGTCTGCTACCTGACATAGGCGATCACGAGCGATCGACGTTTCCCTTGCTGGCCAAGCAGCGTCGGCTCGCCGGGTTCCCGATCGAGGGGTATTGGCGAGCGATCGATACCGCCAAAGATGTCGCCGAAGCTGCCAAGGAGCTGAAGACGTCGCGCTGAGGCGGCCGAAGATAGGTACGGCACACCTTGGCAAGGGCAGGCATCGCTTCGTGGAAATCTCCTCTGAGCTGCGTTAACGTCGTTGACATGAAGCTGAATGACACCCTTGCCAAGGCGTTCTCGGAGCAGATCACCCTGGAGCTCGAGTCGTCTATCGCGTACCTGCAGCTGGCTATCGCTCTCGACGACGCGGACCTGCCCGGTATGGCCTCGTGGATGCGGATCCAATCCGACGAGGAGCGCGATCACGCGGCCAAGTTCGTCGCCCATGTCACCGACCGGGGCAACCGGCCACAGATCGGCGACATCTCCGCGCCAGCCGACCCGGGAGATGAGGTCAAGGCGGCCTTCGAGGCGGCGCTGGCCCATGAGCAGAAGGTCTCGGAGTCGATCCGCGCGCTGTACCGATTGGCGCAGGCCGAGGGCGACATCGACAGCCTGCCGCTGCTCAGCTGGTTCATCGAGGAGCAGATCGAGGAAGAGGCTACGGTCTCGGAGATCCTCGGCCGGTTGCACATGATCGGTGACGACGGCCCCGGTCTGCTGCGCCTGGATGGCGAGCTGGGCTCGCGGTCGCCGTCGGAGGACTAGCCCGTCGCACGGAATGGGGCGGTGTCGCAACGGGCGTGGCCGCTAGGCCTTGAGACTCGCCTGAGCTGCTTTGGCACCAGCTGCCGCCGCCGCTTCCAGCGGTCCGCGGCCGATGAAGCGGCGCCACGGCACCGCCACCCCCACCACGATCACGACGTGCCAGAGCAGCGCGTGCTCGTGGTCGCGGGGCAGGATCGTCGCGAGTAGCACGACGTGCAGGGTGTAAAGAGTGAACGTCATGCTTCCGACGTCGGCGAGTGGCGTCAGCGCCGTCGGCAGTCGGTGACCGAGGAGCAGCATGAGACCAAGCACGGCGGCCGCGGTGCCGATCGTGTGTAGCAGATCGAACGGGGTCGACGAGTGTGGCGACGCCACGGTCAGCCACCACCAGCTCGTGGTCGGGGTGGTGCCGTAGAAGGATGTCGTGAGGGGTCCGTCGGTGAAGGGGCGGCTGGTGGGGTGTGCCCCGGTTCCAGCATCGATGAGCCGTTCCAGGACACCCTGCCGGAGCAGTAGCCACGAGAGCAACGAGCAGATCGTGGCGAGTGCGGCGCCGCCGACGAGCAGCCGCCAGGCGACGGTCGCCGAGGCCAGGGCCAGCCGGCCGAGTCCGATCCCGGCCAGCAGATATGCCATCCACGGCAGGGCCGGGTAGTACCCGGTCAAGATCAGCTGGCGGAGCAGGTCCGCGGGTTCGGCCAGCGACTCCACCGTAGGGTCGCCGGGAGCCGACCGTGGTGCGTCGATCCGCAGGAGGTGGCTGATCAACGGGGCGAGGACGGCCCAGGTGGCTGCCAGCGGCAGCAACGTCCGTGCGCGCAGGCCCAGGAACGGTAGTGCGAGGATGAAGAAGAGCCCGTAGTAGACCAGGATCACGGCCACGCCGGAGTCGAGCTGCCCCAGGATCATCCCGACCGTGATCAGCAGGGCGGCCCGAGTGGCAGTGCCGGCGAACGCTTGGCGCAACCGCGCTCCTCGTGGCGGGATCGTACCCCCGCTGGCCAGCGCGAGCCCCACACCGGCGAGGAGCGCGAACAGCGCTGAGGCTCGTCCGCTGGCGAGTAGGTGCGCCAGGGTGGACTGACCGTCGTCGCCGATGGACGGCGTGATGTGTACCGCAATCATGCCGATCAGCGCCACACCACGGGCGGCATCGACACCTTGGAGCCGACGGCCGGCCCGCTTCGCGTGTGCAGGCATCGGCGGCGGTGCTGCCGTCAGAAGATCATCGAGGCCAGGAACGGTGCCATGGTCAGCACGAGGCACGCCACCAGAACAACGGCGACGAGCCGCTTCCGGGGATCCGTTCGGCGCGGGGTGTCGTCGGTCTCATGCATAGGCCCCACCATACGTGGTGCCGGTCGGATGGCAACCTTCATCGAGGTTCGGGAACATGCCAGCAGAATCGTACGTTGGACCGGTTGGAAGAAGTTGAGTCGTATAGGCTCAAGGAAGATTTGACAAGCACCTGAGTGGATACATACTTGAGTCTGACTGACTCAACAGTAGAGTGCACTCGATACGAGATGTTGGAGGAAACGCCATGGCACGAGCTGTCGGCATTGACCTCGGTACCACTAACTCCGTCGTCGCTGTCCTGGAGGGCGGCGAACCAACGGTCATCGCCAATGCCGAGGGTGCGCGGACCACGCCGTCGGTGGTCGCGTTCGCGAAGAACGGCGAGGTCCTGGTCGGCGAGGTCGCCAAGCGCCAGGCGGTGACCAACGTCGAACGCACCATCCGGTCGGTCAAGCGGCACATGGGCACCGACTGGAAGACCGAGATCGACGACAAGACGTTCAACCCGCAGCAGATCTCGGCCTTCGTGCTGCAGAAGTTGAAGCGTGACGCCGAGGCCTACCTCGGTGAAACCATCACCGACGCTGTCATCACCACCCCGGCCTACTTCAGTGACGCCCAGCGTCAGGCCACCAAGGAAGCCGGTGAGGTCGCCGGCCTCAACGTGTTGCGCATCGTCAACGAGCCGACCGCTGCCGCGCTCGCCTACGGACTCGAGCGGGGTGAGCACGATCACACCATCCTCGTCTTCGACCTCGGGGGCGGCACGTTCGACGTCTCGCTGCTGGAGATCGGCGAGGGTGTGGTCGAGGTCAAGGCCACGAGTGGCGACAACCACCTCGGTGGTGACGACTGGGATCAGAAGATCGTCGACTGGCTGGTGGAGAAGATCAAGTCGTCCTACGGGCTTGATCTCTCCAAGGACAAGATCGCCATGCAGCGCGTCCGCGAGGCGGCCGAGCGGGCGAAGATCGAGCTGTCGTCCAGCACTCAGACATCCATCTCGCTGCCGTACATCGCGCAGGATGCCGAGAAGAACCCGGTGCATGTTGATGAGAGCATCACCCGGGCCCAGTTCGAGCAGATGACCAGCGATCTGTTGGATCGCACCAAGGCGCCGTTCGAGGCGGTTATCCGCGATGCCGGCATCTCGGTCGACCAGATCGACCACGTGGTGCTCGTCGGTGGCTCTACCCGGATGCCAGCCGTGGCTAACCTGGTCAAGGAGTTGGCCGGTGGCAAGGAGCCACACAAGGGTGTCAACCCGGACGAAGTCGTCGCGGTGGGCGCTAGCCTTCAGGCTGGTGTGTTGCGTGGCGAGGTCAAGGACGTGCTCCTGCTCGACGTCACACCGCTGTCCCTGGGCATCGAGACCAAGGGTGGCGTCATGACCAAGCTCATCGAGCGGAACACCACGATCCCCACCAAACGGTCGGAGATCTTCACCACGGCCGAAGACAACCAGCCCACCGTGGGTATTCAGGTCTACCAAGGTGAGCGAGAGATCGCGGCCTACAACAAGAAGCTGGGCACCTTCGACCTCACCGGTCTGCCGCCGGCCCCCCGTGGAATGCCGCAGATCGAGGTCACCTTCGACATCGACGCGAACGGTATCGTTCACGTCTCGGCGAAGGACCTCGGCACCGGCAAGGAGCAGTCGATGACCATCACCGGCGGATCCGCGTTGGGGAAGGAAGACATCGACCGGATGGTCAAGGACGCCGAGCAGTACGCCGAGGAGGATCGCCAGCGCCGGGAGGCCGCGGAGAACCGCAACCAGGCCGAATCGCTGGTGTACCAGACGGAGAAGTTCCTCGCGGACAACACGGAAAAGGTCGAATCGTTGTCCACCGAGGTCCGCGACGACGTCAACTCCGCACTGGAAGAAGCCAAGAAGGCGCTCGAAGGCACCGACGAGGCAGCCATCAAATCCAGCTCGGAACGGCTGCAGACGGCCTTCCAAGCACTCGGCGCTGCCATTTACGCCACGGCGCAGCCGCCGACGGGTGACGCCGGTGCGCAGGCCGGCGCTGAAGACGACGCGCAGGCCGAGGCTGCCGGCGAAGAAGACGTCGTCGAGGCTGAGATCGTGGACGAGGACAAGGACGACAAGTGACCGACGAGCAGCACGTTCCGGAGGAAGGTGAGACACCGGTGGTTCGTGACCGTCGGCGGATCGATCCGGAGACGGGCCTGCGGCGGGAGCAGCCGGAGCCCACAGCCGGCGCGGGCGGTCCACCACCGTCGGACGATTCCGACGCGGTGGCGGCCGAAGGTGTCGCGGCCGATGGTGTCGCGGCCGATGGTGCGGCCGAGGCGCTGACACAGGCCTTGGCCGAGGCCGCCGAACGGTTGGACGATCTCAAACGGCTGCAGGCGGAGTACACGAACTATCGTCGCCGTGTTGAGCGAGACCGCGAGGCGGTTCGTGAGGCAGTCAAGGTCGACGTGCTGTCCGGCTTTCTCGGTGTCCTTGACGACATCGGCCGCGCCCGCGAGCACGGTGATCTGAACGGTGCGTTCAGATCGGTGGGTGAGGCGTTGGAGGCGGCGGTCGCCAAGGCTGGACTTGAGCGGTTCGGCGAGGTGGGCGACGAGTTCGACCCCACCATCCACGAGGCGCTGATGCACGGGTACTCCGACGAGGTCACCGTTACCACGTGCACCCAGGTCCTGCAGCCCGGATACCGTGTCGGCGACCGGATCGTCCGCCCGGCGCGGGTGGCCGTCGCCGATCCGACCGAAGCGCTGCCGGCGGCGGGGACCGCCTCGGCGGCCGATGCGATGCCTGGTCCGGACCAGGCCGACGTCGGACTGGATACTGACGCGGAGGCGCGTGAGGATGCCGATCGGCCGGACAACGGAGACAATTAGGTCGACGTAATCAGTAGGAGGGAGGGGAGCAGCGCGTGAGCACCAAGGACTGGCTCGAGAAGGACTACTACAAGATCCTCGGCGTGTCGAAAGACGCTGACGCCGCGGAGGTGAAGAAGGCCTATCGCAACCTAGCCCGCGAGCTGCACCCTGACCGCAACAAGGACGACAAGAACGCCGAGAACCGGTTCAAAGACGTCTCGGAGGCGTACTCGGTCCTGTCCGACCCGGAGAAGCGCAAGCAGTACGACGAAGCACGCACGCTCTTTGGCGGCGGTGTCCGGATGCCCGGCGGGGGCGACGGTGGAGGTTTCAACTTCGACCTCGGCGACATCTTCTCCGGTAGCGGATCATCCGGCGAGGGCGGTCTGGGAGACGTCTTCGGTGGTCTGTTCGGTCAGCGTTCCCGATCTCGTGGGGCTGGCGCCCGGCGGGGCTCGGATGTCGAGACCGACGTCTCCATCGGTTTCGCCGAGGCGGTTCACGGCAAAACGGTGCCGCTGCGGATGACCAGCGCGTCGGCGTGTACGTCGTGTGCGGGTACCGGTGCCCGGGCCGGCACCGTGCCCAGAGTCTGCCCGGCGTGCACCGGAACCGGGTTCACCAGTACCGACTCCGGTGGGTTCGGCATGGCCGAGCCGTGCCGCGACTGCAAGGGTCGGGGCCTGTTGGTGGACGACCCCTGTCCGGTTTGCAAAGGGTCCGGGCGCGGCACTACCAGCAAGGTGATGCACGTGCGGATCCCCGCCGGCGTTGTCGACGGCCAGCGGATCCGGCTGCGCGGCAAAGGAGCCCCCGGGGAACGCGGGGGCCGGCCGGGCGACCTCTACGTGACAGTGCACGTCGGTCAACACCCCGTGTTCGGACGTAAAAGCGAGCACCTCACGGTTGCTGTTCCGGTCACCTTCCCGGAGGCTACCCTGGGGGCAGAGGTCAAGGTGCCCACGTTGAACGGCGCTCCGGTCACCCTCAAGCTGCCCCCGGGTACACCCAACGGGCAGACGTTCCGGGTCCGCGGCCGGGGTGCCACCCGTCGCGACGGAACGAAAGGTGATCTCCTCGTCACGGTCGAGGTGACAGTGCCGGACAAGGTCACCGAATCGGCCCGCAAGGCGCTGGAGGACTACCAGAGCGAGACCTCGGGTGAAGACATCCGGGCTGAGCTGATGCGTAAGGCGGCGGAAGGAGGTTGACATGGACGCACGAACTCGATTCGTCGTGGCGATGTCGGGCGCTGCCCGGAGAGTCAGTGACGACGAACCCCTCTACGTCATTTCGGTCGCGGCCGAGATGGCCGGTATGCATCCGCAGACGCTGCGCCAGTACGACCGACTCGGCTTGGTCTCGCCAAGGCGCACCGGTGGTGGAGGCCGGCGGTATTCGCTGCGAGATGTCGAGCAGCTCCGCGAGGTCCAGCGCCTATCTCAGGAGGAGGGTGTCAACCTCGTCGGGATCAAACGCATCCTCGAACTCGAAGCTGAGGTAGAGCACCTCAGGGCGCAGTTGGAAGCGTTGTTGGAGCGTGCCCGGCAGTCCGAGTATCTTCCGGCGCCGGCCTTCGGCGGCACCACACTCGCCATCTATCGTTCTCGTCCCTAGTCCTCGTTCCGACGACGTGGCTGGTACGTCACGCCGTGAGAAGGCCCACGCCGAGTGTGATCAAAGCCGCGGCCAGCACGATCGCGCCGGTCCACACGAGAACGATCAGCCCGTTTGGCTTGGTGCGCCCCGCTCCCATCGACGAGAAGAAGAACCCGGCGGGCATCAGGATGGCGGCGATGGCGACACCGCTGCGGGCTAGCCACGCGGCGGCACCATCCAGGTCGGTGGCGTCGGTGAGGATCGCGGCCACGATCCCTAGGGTGACGAACATCCCGGCGTGCCCGTGACCAGCCCGGGCGAAGGCGCGTTGAAAGTCCGTGGCGGGCGTCTTTCCGCGGATGATCCGGGTGAGATACCAGCCGCCGGACTCCACCGTGACGAGTGCCAGCAGGAGGATGCCGATCAGGCGGGTGGCCTCCGAGCTGAGTTCCAGCATGACAACTCCCCGATTGTGGTTTACCAACACCGTTATAAAACAGCGTTAGGTTAATCTTGTCAAGGAGCACGATGCGGACGACAACGTAAGGGGCGGCGATGGGGCGACCACGCATTCACGACGAGGCGGTCGCCGGCAGGCTACTCGAACGCGCGGCGGAGACCGTTTCGTCAGAAGGGGTGCGAGCGCTCAGCCTGCGCTCCCTGGCCAAGGCCGCCAAGACGTCGACCACCGCCGTCTACTCTCTCTTCGGCGGAAAGCCGGGGCTCCTGGCCGCCCTGTACAAGAAGGTGTTCGCCCAGCTCGGTGAAGCTCTCGACAATGTCGCGCCCAGCGCCGATCCGCTCGACGACATCGTCCGGCTCGGTCTGGCCTACCGAGAGGTCGCGGTGGCTGACCCGCACGGTTATCGGATCATGTTCGGTGACGAGGTCCGGCCCGCCGATCTGGATCCGGAAACAGTGAGCCTAGGTGCACGCACCTTCGACCCGTTGCTGGCCGCTGTGCAGCGGGCCGTGTCGGAAGGCCGGTTCCCCGTATCCCCCGCGCCACCGTTGATCGCCACGGCGCTGTGGGCCAACGTCCATGGTTTGGTCACGTTGGAACTCGGGCAATTCATGCCTCCGCAGGCTGGCCCGCCGGCCGAGGTGTTCGAGTCCGCCGTGCGGGCCAATGTTGCGGGTTGGGCCTGCGCGGCCGGCCGTGCGGCAGACTCGCAACGCTCGGCGCCGAGGTGAGTTGCGCGCTGCGCGGGTTCACCCAGCGTCCTGCAACGGTGCCCCTAGGGCCACGTTCGGCGGGACGCTCCGAGGTGGAGCCGCATCACGAGAACCAGCGACGGAAGCGCTCGGCATCCACGTCACCCACCGCGTTGCGGACGAATTCTTCTACCGTCGAGTGCATCGCGTTTGCTGGCATCTCGATCGACACCGGAGAACCAAGCTCCGACAGAGCTAGCCGCATGGTCGTGAGCGAGGTAGGCAGTTCCGAGTCGGACGAGATCGGGCTGAATGGGTCTGGCAGCGTGGGGATGAGCGTGCTGACAGTGCGGATAAGCCCAGTTGCCCCAAGCGCGAGCCGCATCCCGAGCCGAGAGTCAGACAGGTCGATCCCCGCTTCGGTGAACGACGCGGCGACGGGATCTCGATCAGGGGCGGGCGCGTTTTCGACAGCCAGCTCCGGTAGGACGTCTACCCGCAGCCACGTCGTCGAAGACTGCACAGATTCATCACCGGAGTCCAGATCATCGGCCGGCCCGTCGGCCGGCCCCGCATCCACGGCTCCCAGCAGCCAGAAGAGCGGAGCCAAGGGGCTCGCAGCCAGGCCGCTTCCGGGCACGGCGATCCACCCGTCTTCTTCCTCCGGTCCATCGGTGTAGATGGTGGTGCCGGCGATGACCGACGGCACCACCGAGCTGACAGTGCTCTCGTCGGTGGGTGCTTCGGCCGAAGCACCCACCGAGAAGGTCGACCACATCGCCAGCCGTCGCGTGTTGAGGTCGAATAAGAGGTCGGTTATGGTCGCGATGCCCGCGGCGCTAGGTTCACTCGATTCTGGGCTGGATGGCACGACGATGAGGGACGATCCCCGGCCGGTGCCGGCGGCGAACGTGTCGCGTACAGCGACCTTCACGGTGTCCAACGGCTGCGAGTTCAACAGCATCTCCGGTTATGGCTACCAAGCGGTGCGGCACCGCCACGGCAGATTGTTGTGGCACCGCCAGGCTATCTGGCCAGGGAAATCCGGGCTTCACGCGTCGAAGCGCGGTGTCATCGCTAGCAGCCGGCTCAGGTCTGCGCCGCTGGCGATTTCGGCTGGGTTGACCCCACGTTCGAACAGCCGCCCGCCACTCTCGCCGCCGGCTAGGGTCAGCGTGCCGCCGCCACGGCGAAGCCAGGTACCTTCGCGCAGGGCGACCACCGGCACGTCGTTCTCCTCCAAGAACTCGATAAGGCGCCCTTCGCGAGTCTCACCCATATGGGTGTCTCCCGGGACGGGGTCGACGTAGTGCGGGTTGATCTGGAAGGGGACGAGGCCGAGAGTGTCAAAGTTCGGTGGCTGCACAATGGGCATGTCATTGGTGGTCCGCAACGTTGGTGCCGCAATGTTGGTGCCCGCGCTGGAGCCGACGTACGGCATGCCCCTGTCTACCCGGTCGCGAATCCGCGTTATCAAGCCGTGCCGGTGCAATGCTGAAACCAGCCGGAACGTGTTGCCACCTCCGACGAACACCGCTTCGGCTTCGGCCACCAGCGCGGCCGGATCTGCGGTATGGGCGCCGACGACGTCCATACCGAGCGGCTTCAACGCGCTGGAGAACATCTCTGTGTAGCCATCATGGTCAGCTAGCGCGAATGGTACGAACGTTACTGTGCTAACTCCGTTGAGTGTCTCGGCCAGCACGTCGTGTGCGTGTTCGAGGTAGCGCCGGCCGGGCGCGGTTGAGTTGGACAGTAGGAGCAGGTTCACGCTCTCTCCCGAGGTTCGGCCTGGGCACGAGTCCCGATCCGTACCGGAACTGGGACTCGTGCCCAGTTGCGACTACTCCACGGCACCGCCGCGATTCAGCTCTGCGTTGGCGTGGAGAGCGGCGACACCGCTGCCGAACGTGCCCTCCGGACCGGCCGGCTCGGGCAGGTCGATCGGGCGTCCTGGCACCCGCATGCCGCGAACGCCGTTCACCGACTCGGTCGAGTAGGCGAATGTCAGCTGCGCGAACGCGATCAGGTCGCTGTTGACCTCCAACGCATGCAGGTCAAGGTTGTCGATCGTGTCGCAGGCCTCGTGGTAGCACTGATCGAACTGCTCGCCGGCAGTGCCGCCCCAGATCGCCTCCTGCTGTGGAGTTTTGACCCCTTCGGCCCCGGTGAACAGGCCGCCGGACGGGATGCCGTTGTTGATGAACGCCTGGTAGTCACTGCGTCCGGAGAATTCGGCGTCGTCGTACGGCTCGCCGATCCAGGTGTAGTACGACTCGTACAGATTCTCGATCGCGGTGGACCCGGGCGGCACGGGAACCGGTGCGTCGAAGGTGGATTCGTCGGCGTCGTAGACCATGAACACGTGGTTGGGTGAGGCGACCATGTCGTAGTTGAGGTAGAGCGCGATCCGGTCCAACTCGTCGGCTGGTAGCCCTTCGACATATGCGTTCGAGCCGATGAGGCCGAGCTCCTCCGCGCCCCACCAGGCGAAACGCAGCGTATTTTGGGGCTTGATGTTGGCCATCATGAGCGCCGTCTCGAGGATGGCCGCTGATCCGGAGCCGTTGTCGTTGATGCCCGCCCCAGCGGCGACGCTATCGAGGTGGGCGCCGGCCATGACGACATTGTTGTTGTTCCTGCCGGGCAGTTCGGCGATGACGTTGACGTCGGTGCGCGTTTCGGGCTCGATCACATGCACCCGAGCGGTCGAGCCGGCCTGGGCCAGCGCGACACCGTCGGCGAAGCTGGCTCCGACCACGGGGATCACGACTCCGGAATCATCGCCGAGTGTGCCCACGATCAGGCCCTCTCGGGTGGGGTCGTCGCCCTGATTGAAGATGACGACGGCTTCGGCGCCGGCGTCCTGGGCATTGCGTGCCTTATCTGCGAAGGGGCAGGTCCCACGTTGGACGAGGGCGACATCGTTGGGTCCGCTGAAGTCGAGTCCGTCGAAATCGGACGGTTCACAGCCGCTGGTCGAGTCGCGAGGTGGGTCGAGCGCGAGGTTCACCGGGATCACCGGCCCGGTGACGTCGCCGGCCCCACTGTTGGTGAACGGACCAGTGTCGTACTCGCCCTGTACTGGAGTGAGCTGTTCGAGAACGGCCGGGAATGCGAACTGGAACTCGAACTCGTCGAGTGTCACGTCGTAGCCGGCATCTTCCAGCAATCCAGCGACGTACGCGGCGCTGTCCGCGTATCCCTTGGTGCCGGCGGCGCGGGAACCCGGGTAGTACGGATCGTCGTTGTTGTCGGCGATCTTCTGGAACTGTTGAAGATGGGACCGGACGCCGTCGAGTGTGACGCATTCGAGCAGCATGCGGTACGTGAGATTCTTGCGGACCTCGCACCGAGTGTCCGACGGCGTTGCCGTTGCGGTCGTGCCGGAGCCAGGTGCTGACACCGGCGCTACCATGGCGAGCCCTAATCCGGTGACGGCCGCGAGTGCCGCAACCCGGGTACGGGTGCGTCGTGTCGCGCGAACAGTCATGGCGACCTCCTTGTCGCATAGTGTCGCCCACCCCGTGACGGAGATCACGGAAGAAGCATGATCGACTAACCGTATTCCCGGATCGATGCGAGCGTAAGGGGTTCGTGCTCGAAATCGATCCGGTCGTCCACGCGGAGCGCTAAGCCCGATGGTTCGGGGTAGCCGTTCGGTCAGGTAACGAGGTGGCGGGCTCGGCTAGCCTGACTCGCGACAAGGCTGGTCTGCTCTGCGGCCGAGCACACGGTGGAGGCGGACGACAGATGAAGGAGAGCAATGGTGGAACCTGCACGGAGCCCGCAGGAACGGAAGCGAGACACGTTGGGCCGGCTGGAATCCGACGTGGATGCCTGGGTCGCCACCGCGGATTCCAGGGGTGATGCTCACATGGTGCCGCTCTCGTTCCGCTGGGATGGTGTCGGGATGATCGTTTCCATACCTCCGAACAGCGTCACCGCGCGCAACTTTGATCAAGGTGGCCGAGTTCGGGTGGGGCTCGGAGAGTTGCGAGACGTCGTCGTCATCGACGCGGCGGCGGAATCGATCGACGACGACGCGTCGAAAGACGCATTCGCCCAACTCGGCTGGGATCCACGCGATGAGACGAAGGACTACGCCTACTTCCGTCTCGTGCCGGATCGGATTCAAGCCTGGCGTGAGTCGAACGAACTGTCCGGCCGGACGCTGATGCGCGACGGCGTCTGGCTGCTCTGACGGTGTGCTCCGTCAGGTCGCTGATCGGTGTACGCCGACACGGGCGGCCGCTTTCGCATTGAGGTTGAGTGGAATAGACTCAACTTTGGCGTCGTTGTATGAAGCGGCAACCCCGAGCAAGCATTGAGGAGACACTGGAGACTGATGAACGACCAGCTGACCACCAAAGCGCAGGAGGCACTGTCGGTAGCGGTGCGGACCGCCGCTACCTCGGGTAATCCTGCGGTAGAGCCGATCCACCTGTTGCGGTCGCTGCTCATCCAGGCAGATGGGCTCACCAGTCCGCTTCTGGAGGCCGCTGGCGCCGACGTCGCAGCTGTCCGCCGCGATGTCGACGCGGCCTTCGCGGCACTGCCATCGGCGGCCGGCTCCACCGTGGCCGCCCCCAACCTCGCGCGTCCCACGTACTCGGTCCTATCCCATGCGGGTGAGGTCGCGCGTGAGCTCGACGACCAGTACATCTCCACGGAGCATCTGCTGGTGGGGCTCGCGCATGTGGAGTCCCCGGTCAAAGACCTTCTCGCTCAGCACGGCGTCACCGCCGAGAAGATCCGCGCCGCTTTCACCGACGTCCGCGGCTCAGGGCGCGTCACCAGTCCGGACCCCGAAGGCACCTACGACGCACTCAACAAGTACGGCGTCGACCTCACTGAACGCGCCCGCGAGAGCAAGATCGATCCAGTCATCGGGCGTGATTCGGAGATCCGACGGGTTGTGCAGGTGCTGTCGCGGCGTACCAAGAACAACCCCGTTCTCATCGGCGAGCCGGGGGTCGGCAAAACCGCGGTCGTCGAGGGCCTGGCGCAGCGGATCGTCGCCGGCGACGTCCCTGAGTCGTTGCGAGGCAAACGCCTCGTCGCCCTTGATATCGGCGCGATGCTCGCCGGTGCCAAGTACCGTGGCGAGTTCGAGGAGCGGCTCAAGGCCGTGCTCGACGAGATCAAAGCCAGCGACGGACAGGTCGTCACGTTCATCGACGAGTTGCACACCGTGGTTGGTGCCGGAGCCAGCGGAGATTCCGCGATGGATGCCGGCAACATGCTCAAGCCGATGCTGGCCCGGGGCGAGCTGCGGATGGTGGGTGCCACCACACTCGACGAATACCGTGAGCGGATCGAGAAGGACCCAGCCCTAGAACGCCGATTCCAGCAGGTCTACGTTGGTGAGCCCAGTGTCGAGGACAGCATCGCCATCCTCCGTGGGCTCAAGGAGCGCTACGAGGCGCACCACAAGGTTCAGATCTCCGACGCGGCGCTGGTAGCGGCGGCATCGTTGTCACACCGCTACATCACCGGCCGCCAACTGCCGGACAAGGCCATCGACCTCGTCGACGAAGCCGCGTCGCGGCTGCGTATGGAGATCGACTCCTCGCCCGTCGAGATCGATACTCTGCGCCGGCAGGTCGACCGGCTCAAGATGGAAGAGCTGGCGCTCGAGAAGGAGCAGGACGAAGCGTCGCGGGAACGTCTGGCCGTGCTCCGCGCCGAACTGGCCGATCGCGAGGAAGAGCTGCGTGGGCTTGAGGCCCGGTGGGAGCAGGAGAAGACCAGCCTCAACCGGGTCGGTGCGCTAAAAGAGCAGATCGACGAGCTACGGGGCCAGGCCGAGCGGGCCCAGCGCGACGGCGACCTCGCCGGCGCCAGCGAACTGCTGTATGGCCGCATCCCGGAACTCGAGAAAGAGCTGGCCGCGTCCGAGGTAGTCGAGAGCCCTACGGCTGAGACGATGGTCAAAGATGAGGTCGGCCCGGACGACGTCGCCGACGTCGTCGCCGCCTGGACGGGTATTCCCGCCGGCCGGCTGCTGGAGGGAGAGACCGGCAAGCTGCTGCGGATGGAGGACGAACTCGGCGCGCGGGTGGTCGGTCAGCACAAACCGGTCGCCGCCGTATCCGACGCCGTCCGCCGGGCGCGCGCGGGCGTGTCCGACCCCGACCGCCCTACCGGTACTTTCCTGTTCCTGGGGCCGACGGGCGTCGGCAAGACCGAACTAGCCAAGGCGTTGGCCGACTTCCTGTTCGACGACGAGCGGGCCATGGTCCGCATCGACATGAGCGAATACTCCGAAAAACACAGCGTAGCCCGGCTCGTGGGGGCACCACCCGGCTACGTCGGCTACGAGGAAGGTGGCCAGCTGACCGAGTCGGTGCGCCGCCGCCCGTACTCGGTGGTGCTGCTCGACGAGGTCGAGAAAGCCCACCCGGAGGTCTTCGACATCCTGCTGCAGGTGTTCGACGACGGACGGTTGACCGACGGTCAGGGCCGCACGGTCGACTTCCGCAACACCATTCTGATCCTCACCTCCAACCTCGGCTCGATGTTCCTCGCCGACCCGGCTCTGGATGAGCCGGCGAAGGAGAAGGCCGTGATGGAGGTGGTGCGGAGTTCGTTCAAACCTGAGTTCCTGAACCGCCTGGACGACATCGTCATGTTCCAGCCGCTGGGTACGGACGAACTCTCACGTATCGTCGACCTTCAGGTGGAACGCCTCGCGGAGCGGCTGGCCGACCGTCGTCTGGTGCTCGACGTCAGCGACGGCGCCAAAGAGTGGCTGGCGCTGACCGGCTACGACCCCGTGTATGGTGCGCGGCCATTGCGGCGGCTGGTGCAGACCGCCATCGGAGATCAACTAGCCCGCGCCATACTGGCCGGCGATATCCGCGACGGCGACACCGTCACCGTCGACCTTGACGAGGGCGCTGATCAGCTCAGCGTGCGTCGCGCCTGACCACTCACCCCAGCGCAACAGTGACGACAACGGCGGCTGGCACGACTGACCTGTTGTGCACCTGATCTCCGTTTGTGCGCCTGATCGTTTCTATGGCGACGATCAGGCGCACAAACGTCGGTGACATCGCAGGGCGATGAGCGGCGGCATGCATCTGATCGCATCCCACGACGCGGACGCCTCAGCGATCAGATGCGTCGCAAACGTGTGCGGTAGCTGTGGTGTCTCGGGACATCGCTGACGGGTGTGTCTCGGGACATCGCTGACGGTTTGAGTGTGTCATGTGGGTTGGGGTTCGCGGTGGCCGCGTAGGTCGTAGCGGGGTTGGGCGCTGGGTTGGTAGC